>CAWAJV010000013.1:0-133924 GCA_963782485.1 uncultured Actinomycetota bacterium | reverse complement strand
TGGCCGCCGCGTCGTGCACTCCCCCATGCCCGAACCGTACGTGGCACGCTCGCGCCGGGCGATGGCACCTGACCTGACAGTGGCTACGCGGTCTGGGTGACCGCTAGCCAGTGGCAGGTGGCCGGATTTCCTGGTCCGGTGGTGAGTGCCCCCGGTGGGATTCGAACCCACACTGTGCGGTGTTTGAGACCGCTCTCTCTGCCGTTGGAGTACAGGGGCTTACCGCCGGCGCGAGGTGCGTCACATATCGCGGACGAACGTGCTCCGATCAGCCGTTGCAGCTTAGTCCGTCATCGTCGGAGCAGCGGTGATGGCGCGTTGCACCGGTACTCTGAGCAGCGATCCGACCCTCATTTCGCCAGCCCCGCAGCGAGACCTGACCTGCCAGGAGCCCCGCCTTGTCGAGCTCATCGACCCCGCCCAGCCCCCGGCGCGTGCTGCTCGCCGAGGACGAGGCACTGATCCGCCTGGATCTCAAGGAAATGCTTGAGGAGGAGGGCTACGAGGTCGTCGGCGAGGTGGGTGATGGCGAGAGCGCTGTCAAGCTTGCTGAGCAGCTGCGGCCCGACCTGATCATTCTCGACGTCAAGATGCCCGGCATGGACGGCATCACGGCCGCCGAGCGCATCGCCGAGTCGCGCATCGCTCCCGTGGTGATCCTGACGGCTTTCAGCCAGCGTGATCTGGTCGAGCGGGCGCGTGACGCCGGCGCGATGGCATATCTGGTGAAGCCGTTCCAGAAGCGTGATCTGCTGCCGGCGATCGAGATGGCGGTCAGCCGCCACGCCGAGATCGTCAGCCTCGAGTCCGAGGTGTCGAATCTCGCCGAGCGCCTCGACGCCCGCAAGGTCGTCGAGCGGGCCAAGGGCGTGCTGCAGGTGGAGCACGGGCTGACCGAGCCTGATGCGTTCCGCTGGATCCAGCGCACCTCGATGAACCGGCGGGCCACGATGCGTTCCGTAGCAGAAGCGGTCATAGCGGGCGAGCTGCTGCCGTCTTCCTGATCCGCTCGACACACCCGAAGCGGTTTCTTGCGCGAGTCGTTGTCCTTGCGCACTATTCCGTGGTCACATCACCGTCATCTGCGGTTGGCAGTATGTACCGCGAATCGTTACTGAACGAAGGGTCTCCTCGTGGCATCACGTCTCGGGCGCGGCGCGGCGCTGATCAGCGTCGCCGGTCTCGCTCTCTCCGTCGCAGCCTGCGGAAGCAGCAGCTCCAAGTCCGGATCCGGGAGCCAGAGCACCGTGCCGAGCGCTTCGGCCGACACCTCGATCTCGGTGCCCGCTGCCATCAAGAGCAAGGGCACGCTGACCGTCGCCACCGACGCGTCGTACGCGCCGAACGAGTTCTACGACACCGACAACAAGACCATCATCGGGATGGACATCGACCTGGTGAAGGCGATCGGGGAGACGCTTGGCCTCAAGGTCAACGTCGTCCAGGCCAGCTTCGACAGCATCATCCCGGGCCTGGCCTCGGGGAAGTACGACCTCAGCGTCTCGTCGTTCACCGACAACAAGGAGCGCGAGAAGACGGTCAACTTCGTGACCTACTTCTCCGCCGGTACGAGCTTGATGGTGAAGTCCGGTAACCCCGACAAGCTCTCGGTCGACGAGCTGTGCGGCACCAAGATCGCGGTCGAGAAGGGCACCGTCCAGGAAGACCCGGACATCACCGACCGCTCCAAGAAGTGCGTCGCCGACGGCAAGAAGGCCATCACCCCGCTGGTGTTTCCCGACCAGAACGGGGCCAACCTGGCCCTGTCCAGCGGCCGCGCCCAGGGCGTTCTCGCCGACTCCCCGGTGATCGACTATGCCGCGAAGCAGTCCAGCGGGGCGTTCGAGGTGGTTGGCAAGAGCTATGACAACGCGCCGTACGGCATCGCGATCCCGAAGACCACCGGGCTCGACGAGCCGGTGCTCGCCGCAGTCAAGAAGCTCATCAGCGACGGCACCTACACCAGCGTGCTGAAGAAGTGGGGCGTCGAGGACGGAGCGATCACCGACCCGAAGATCAACGGGGCTACCAGCTAGCGGTAGGAGCCGGATTCGGCACAGGAGACGCCCGCGATGCCAGCCACGCTGAGCAAGTCTGATCGTCGCGAACTCGATGGGCTGCCGCTGGCCCCTTGGGGCCGGCGCGCGGCTGCTCAGCTGATCGACCTCGGCATCCTTGCCGTAGGCGAAGGCATCGCGATCCTGCTGATCTTCGTGGCCGGACTGCACGGTATCGGCGGGGTGGTGCTCGAGGTGGCACTCGTCGCGCTGCCGGTGCTGTTCTACGTGTGGCAGGCGGTGGTGCGTCAGGCGGCCGTCGGCCAGACGTTCGGCAAGCAGATCATCGGCATCTCGCTGATCGACGACAGCGACGGGCTGTCACCTACCGAAGCGACCTGTCGCCGCCGCCTGCTCGCGCATTTCATCGATGTCTTCAGCATCGTCGGCATGTTTCGGCCGCTCTCCGATCCCGAGCGCAAGACGTTCGCTGACACGATCGTCAAGACCCGGGTGATTGACGGCGTCCCGCTGATGCCGCCTGCCGACGAGCTGAAGACCGTCCCGTTGCGGCACCCGGGACGGTGGGGGGCGGCGGCGGTCGTCTTCATCCTCCTGGGGATGCTGATCCACACCATCGGGGCGAACCACAAGTTCCGCTGGGATGTCGTCGGCGACTACTTCACGGCCAACGTGGTTATCGACGGCCTGCTGCTCACGTTGCAGCTGACCGTGATTGCGATGGCCATCGGCATCGGCCTCGGCATCGTGCTGGCGGTCATGCGCCTGTCCCCGAACCCCATCGTCTCCGGTGCCTCGTGGACCTACATCTGGGTGTTTCGCGGCACCCCGGTGCTGGTGCAGTTGCTGTTCTGGAACTTCATCTCCGCGCTGTATCCGCGGGTGTCGTTCGGCATCCCCTTCGGCCACGAGTTCGCGCACGGCAGTTCGAACGCGTTCATCACCACCTACGTGGCAGCCATCCTGGGGCTGGGTCTGAACGAGGCCGCGTACATGTCCGAGATCGTGCGTGCCGGCGTGCTTTCGGTCGACCAGGGACAGACCGAGGCAGCGCAGGCACTCGGCATGAACCGGCTGCGCATCATGCGGCGGGTCGTGCTGCCGCAAGCCATGCGGGTGATCATCCCGCCGACCGGCAACGAGACCATCTCGATGTTGAAGACCACCTCGCTGGTCAGCGTCATCGGCTTGTCGGACCTGCTCTACTCCGTCCAGATCATCTACTCGCGCAACTTCCAGCAGATCCCGCTGCTGATCGTCGCCAGCCTCTGGTACCTGATCGTCACCTCGGTGCTCAGCGTGGGTCAGTACTACGTCGAGCGCTACTACGCGCGCGGTTCGAGCCGTGAGCTGCCACCGACGGTCTTCAGCCGGCTCTGGCGCAACCTCACCCGATTCCACATACCGGTCAATCGCGACGGTTCCGGTCAGGCGGGAGGCACATGACGACCATTGACGATCGGGCCGCGAAATTCGGCGGGGCGGCGCCGGTGGTGCGGGCCGAGGGCGTGTCCAAGAGATTCGGGCACCTCGAGGTGCTCAAGAGCATCGACCTCGAGGTCTACCCGGGAGAGGTGATGTGCATCGTCGGGCCGTCCGGTTCCGGCAAGTCGACTTTCCTGCGCTGCATCAACCACCTCGAGAAGATCAACGGCGGCAAGCTCTACGTCGACGGCGAGCTCGTCGGCTACCGCGAGGCGGCCGGCAAGCTCTACGAGCTCCGCGAAGCCGAAGTCGCCCGCAAGCGCGCCGAGATCGGCATGGTCTTCCAGCGCTTCAACCTGTTCCCGCACATGACGGTGCTGCAGAACGTGTGCGAGGCGCCGGTGGGCGTGAAGAAGGAGTCGAAGGACGTCGTTCGTACCCGGGCCCGTGCGCTGCTCGAGCGGGTCGGGCTGGCCGACAAGATCGATGCGTACCCGAACCAGCTCTCGGGCGGGCAGCAGCAGCGCGTCGCCATCGCCCGCGCGCTGGCCATGCAGCCGAAGCTGATGCTCTTCGACGAGCCCACCTCCGCGCTCGACCCGGAGTTGGTCGGCGAGGTGCTCGACGTCATGCAGGGTTTGGCCAAGGAAGGCCTGACCATGATCGTGGTGACGCACGAGATGGGTTTCGCGCGCGAAGTCGGTGACGAGCTCGTCTTCATGGACGGCGGCGTCGTCGTCGAACGGGGAGAGCCCCGGGAGGTGCTCAGCAACCCCAAGACCGATCGATGCCAGAACTTTTTGTCCAAGGTTCTGTAGATCCAGCTACTCGTAGGTAACAGTTCGGAAAACGACACGGTAAGAACGACACTCGGCCGTCACGCCTTCGGGCTACTCTGACGCCCGACACAGGAGATAAAGATCTCCTGGCGGTCTCTACTAGGCAGAACTCGAAGGAGCACAACGTGCGTCAGAGGACACGGAAAGTCTCGGCGGGCATCGCCGGTGCCATGGTCCTGCCACTGGCTCTAGCTGCTTGCGGTAGCAGCTCGAGCAAGAGCTCGGGCACCACGAGCAGTAGCGGTGGTAGCAGCGGAAAGACGGTGACCATCGGCTTCCAGGGCCCGCTCTCCGGTCCCAACTCGCCCCAGCTCGGCATCAACGGCGTCAACGGCGTCAAGCTGGCCATCAAGGAGGCCAACGACAAGAAGGTGCTGCCCTACACGCTGAAGCTCGAGACCAGCGACGACCAGGGCACGCCCGATCAGGGTCCGACGGCCGCCCGCAAGCTGGTGGACGACAAGGTGCTGGCGGTCATCGGCCCGATGTTCTCGGGCGCGACGAAGGCCTCCGAGCCGATCTTCTCCCAGGCCGGCATTCTTTCGGTCAGCCCGTCGGCCACCAACCCGACCCTCACCACGCTCGGGTTCAAGACGTTCACCCGCATCATCGCTCCTGACACGGTCCAGGGCAAAGCAGCAGCCGACTACCTGGTCAAGGCACTGAAGGCCAAGAAGGTCTTCTCCCTCGACGACAACAGCGATTACGGAACCGGCCTGTCCGGCGCCCTCGAGCCGCAGCTGAAGGCCGATGGCGCGACCGTTACGCATGACGGCATCGACCCCACGAAGAACTACACGTCGGAAGCCACCAAGATCATCGGCACGAACCCCGACGCGGTCTACTACTCGGGCTACTACAGCGAGTTCGGGCCGCTGGTGAAGGCGCTGAAGGGTGCTGGCTACAAGGGGATCGTCGCCAGTGGCGACGGCTCCAACGACGACCAGTTCATCAAGGATGCCGGTGGTGCCGCCAACGCCAATGGCGCGTACCTCACCTGCGCCTGCGCTGACGCCAACAGCGACCCGAAGGCGGCCGCGTTCGTTACGGCCTATAAGGCCCTGAACGGCCAGCCTCCGGGCACCTACTCCGGTGAGGCGTACGACGCCACGAACGCCCTCATCCAGGTACTTAAGGGCCTTGGCGACAGCCCCACCGCCTCGCAGGTGGTCGACGCCTACAAGAAGGTCGACTACGTGGGCCTGACCAAGACGATCAAGTTCACCCCGGACGGTGAGGTCGAAGGCGACGCGGTCTACGTCTACCAGGTGAAGGACGGCAAGCGCGTGGTCCTCGGACTCGTCTCGGACCTGGTCAAGTAAGACGCACATTCCTCGGGGCCCCGCAGCCGCATGACGGTTGCGGGGCTCCCGGGGTATGGCGGCAGCCACGATGAGCTTCTTCCACAACTTCTGGCAGCTGACGGTCGACGGCCTGTCCACCGGCAGCCTCTACGCCGTCATCGCGTTGGGCTACACGCTGGTCTACGGCGTGCTGCAGCTCATCAACTTCGCCCACAGCGAGGTCTTCATGTTCGGCGGCTTCGCCGGGCTGTTCGCCGTCCGGGGCGTGGCTCCGGGCGGGGCGAGCGGCTGGACCTCGGTGGGGCTGATCACCTTCGGCTTGCTCTGCGGTGCCGTCGCCGGCGGGCTGTCCGCCTTCGTGCTCGAGCGCACCGCGTACGCGCCGCTTCGGCGTCGCGGCGCCCCCAAGCTCGCGTATCTCATCAGCGCGATCGGCGCCTCGTACTTCGCGTTCAACCTGGCGGGCAAGGAGTTCGGCCGCCAGAACGTCAACGCTCCGAACCTCTACAGCAACGGCACCGTCCTTTTCCACGTGTTCTCGGCCGCCATCCGCATTCGGACCATGCTGATCTTCGGCGTGGCGATCGTGATGCTGATCCTGCTCGACCGGCTGGTGAACGCGACCCGGCTCGGTAAGGCGATCCGCGCGGTCGCCCAGGACGCCGACACGGCGTCGCTCATGGGGATCAACGTCAACCGGGTGATCGTGCTGACGTTCGTCGTCGGCGGGCTGCTCGCCGGGGCGGGCGGCTTCCTTTACGCACAGGTGTTCAGCGCGAACTACACCATGGGCTTCCTACCGGGTATCAAGGCGTTCACCGCTGCGGTGCTGGGCGGTATCGGCAACATTCGCGGGGCCATGCTTGGTGGACTGGTGCTGGGAGTCGTCGAGGCGTATGGCGGTCAGCTCCTCGGTGGCAACTATGTCGACGTCGTCGCCTTCCTCGTCCTCGTGCTGGTGTTGCTCTTTCGTCCATCAGGTCTGCTCGGCGAGCGACTGGGGAGGACAGCGTGAGCACCCGCGGCGAAGCCGCCCGCAAGCGCAACGACGCCGCTCGCCAGGGGCGGCCCATCTGGCGGCTCACCCCTGCTGACCGTGGACGACTCATCGCCTGCGTGCTGATCGCGTTGGTGTTTGCCATCGTCACGGGCGAGGACGGCAGCGGCGACCAGCCGCTTCACGGCATCGAGCAGTCGCTGCATTTCCCCCGGGTCCTGTACTTCGTGCTCGGCGGTTTGGCCGTGTGGGCGTTGCTCGTGTTCGGTCGTGCGCTGACGCCGCAGATGCGGGTCGCGCGCATCCGGGTGAGCGCGGCGACCAATCGGGCGATGGAGCCGCGCTGGGCCCGGCCCTTGCTCTATCTCCTCCTGCTCGCCTTCGCCATCTGGTACCCGCGCACCATCTCCTCAGCCGCGCAGCAGTCGCTGGTCAACGACGTGGCCATCTACGCGCTGCTGGGCCTGGGCCTGAACGTCGTGGTGGGCTTCGCCGGCCTGCTCGACCTCGGCTACATCGCCTTCTACGCCATCGGGGCCTACACCACGGCCTACTTCACGAGCAAGACGGCGATCCCGTGGCACGCGCCGTTCATCTGGAACCCGTTCTTCATCTTCCCGATCGCGGTGATCATCGCGGCCATCGCCGGCGTGCTTCTCGGTGGACCCACCCTGCGCCTGCGCGGCGATTACCTGGCCATCGTGACGCTCGGGTTCGGCGAGATCGTCCAGATCCTGGCGAAGAACGCGCAGGGCATCACCAACGGCGCACGGGGGGCGTTCGGCGTCCCGCAGCTGTCGATCCATCTCGGGCCCGTGAAATTCAAGTGGGGCCTGTCGTCGTTGCCGTACTACTACCTGCTGCTCGGCATCATCATCGCCGTCATGATCGCTTTCGGGCTGCTGAACGCGAGCCGGACCGGTCGCGCGTTCGCGGCGATCCGCGAAGACGAGGTCGCCGCCGAGGCGATGGGCGTCCCCACCCTGCGCTACAAGCTGATCGCGTTCGCCATCGGCGCATCCGTGTCAGGCTTCGCCGGGGTCATCTTCGCGACGGAGCAGTTCTTCGACCCGTCGTCGTTCACGTTCCAGGCGTCGATCCTGGTGTTGACGATCGTCATCTTCGGCGGCATGGGATCGATCTTCGGCGTGGTCCTGGGAGCCGTCGTGCTGCAGGGCCTGCTCTACAACCTCAAGGACACCGTGCCGGCGAATGATCGCTACATCTACTTCGGTGCCGTGATCATGTTGATGATGGTGTTCCGGCCGCAGGGTTTGCTGCCATCCAGACGTCGCAGCCGCGAGCTCTCGCTGTCCGAGTCCGGCATCGGCCATGCCGACGCCACGATGAGCGGGACGAGCGCATGAGCAGCCTGACCAAGGACGCAGCGGTGCCTGCGCCGGCGCCTGGAGGCGCGCCGGTTCTCGAGGTTTCTGGCGTGACCCTGCGATTCGGCGGGTTGACGAGCCTGGACGACGTGTCGCTGACGATGCCTGCAGGCTCGGTGCTGGCGGTGATCGGCCCGAACGGTGCCGGCAAGACCTCGCTGTTCAACTGCCTCACGGGCGCGTATCACCCGCAGCAGGGCAAGGTCGTCTTCCACGGCGCCGGCGGCAGCGTCTCCATCCTCGACAAGAAGCCGCACGTCATCGCGAAGCTCGGGATCGCCAGGACCTTCCAGAACATCCGGCTGTTTCCGGCCCTCAACGCGCTGGAAAACGTCCAGGTCGCCGTCGAGACGCTCCAGCGCTCCGGCCCGATCAGCCACATGCTGGGCCTGCCGAACGGCCGCCGCGACGACCGCGAGAGCGCCGCAGCGGCGCTGGCTCTGCTGGACCGGGTCGGCCTGCGCCACCGGGCGAACAGCGTGGCCGCTTCGCTGCCCTACGGCGAGCAGCGCCGGCTGGAGATCGCCCGCGCGCTCGGCACCCGTCCACGGCTGCTGCTGCTGGACGAGCCGGCAGCGGGCACCAACCCGACCGAAAAGCGCGACCTCTCGGCGCTGATCCGCAGCATCGCCGACGAACACATCAGCGTGCTGCTTATCGAACACGACATGCCCCTCGTCATGGGTCTCGCCGAACATGTGGTGGTGCTCAACTTCGGCAAGGTGATCGCCCGGGGGAGTCCGGAGCAGGTCCAGCGCGATCCGGCCGTCATCGAGGCCTACCTCGGAAGCGCGGATGACGAAGAATCGGACCAGGTGGACAACGCGTGAGCCTGCTCGAGATCGACGACATCAGCGTCAGCTACGGGGCCGTGCGCGCGCTGCGGGGGATTTCGCTCACCGTCGACGACGGTGAGGTCGTCACGCTGCTGGGCGCCAACGGCGCCGGCAAGACCACCTCGCTGCGCACGATCTCCGGATTGCTGCAGCCGGTGGCGGGTGCCGTCCGGTTCAAGGGTGAGCGCATCGACACGATGCCCGCGCACAAGATCGTGAGCCTTGGTATTGGCCACGTGCCCGAGGGGCGCCGGGTGTTCCCACGCATGTCGATCCAGGAAAACCTCGAGATCGGCGCCTACCTCGACCCCCGGCACTTCAAGACAGATTCCGACCGCGTGTTCTCGCTGTTCCCGGTGCTCGCCGAGCGGCGCAAGCAGGATGCCGGCACCCTGTCCGGCGGTGAGCAGCAGATGCTGGCCATCGGGCGGGCGCTGATGAGCCGGCCGGAGCTGCTGCTGCTCGACGAGCCCTCCATGGGGCTGGCTCCGCTGATCGTGGCCCGGATCTTCAGCATCATCCAGCAGATCAACGAGCAGGGCACGGCCGTGCTGCTCGTCGAGCAGAATGCGGCGCAGGCGTTGAAGTACGCCGCCCGGGGCTACGTGCTGGCGAACGGTGAGATCGTGCTCGCGCGCACTTCGGCGGAGTTGCTGGCGGATGAGCGGGTGCGGGCGGCGTATCTCGGCGAGGAGTAGGCAAGTCCGTGTGCGGGTCGCCGACTCGTGAGCCGGAGGCGGTCCACCGATCGCCGGAAGTCCCGGACAGCTGACCCCCTGTTCCCGGTACCCTGGGCGCTGTCACGGTGCGTAGCTGTGGTGCCCGAGCAAAGGGGAATCCGCGTGCGTCGTGCGACGGTCACCGCCAGGGAGGCGACCGATGCTGACGTTCCCCGCTTGGTCGAGCTGTTCGACCAGCTGCGCGCGGCCGGCCCCCGGCGCAGCATCTCGATGCCGGCCGATACCGGCCCGCTGCGCGATGCGGCGGCGTCACGGTTCTCCCACGCCGTGGCCGACCCGCAGCAGCGCTTGCTCGTCGCCGAGCGCGATGCCGGCCTGGTGGGCATGGTGCTCTGCTCGATCGGTATGACCAGCTCGCTGAATCCCACGCCTGCCGTGGTCATCTCGCATCTCACCGTCACGGCCGGCGCACGTCGCGCCGGAGTCGGGCGCGTTCTCGTCGCCGCCGCTACCCAATGGGCCGCCGAGTGCGATATCGACAACGTGCGGGTCGCCGTCTACGCGTCATCGCGCGAGGCCAACCGTTTCTTCGCCCGGCTGGGTTTCGCGCCGCTCTCGGTCAACCGGGTGGCCCCGGTGTCGGGGCTGCGGCGCATCCTGGGGGCCGAGGTCGAGGCGGCGGAGGCCGATAGTGGCGACGTCGTGCGCCGCCGCCGGCTCCGGCTGGCGATCACCGGTAGTAGTCGTACCCCGGCAAGCGCCCGGCGCCGCAGCGCCGGCTAGACCGGCCGGTCGGGGGAGAGGTTCGCGAGCCGGACGTCGCTGCGGGCCACCATCCGGCCATTGCCGTCGGTCATCTCGACCTGCCAGAGCTGAAGCGTGCGGCCGCGGTGCACCGGGGTCGCGACGACGTTGATCGTGTCGCCGAGCCGTGACATGCGCAGGAAATGGGTGGCATTGCTGACACCGACGGTCTGTCCGCCGGGGGTAGTCGACAGGTACCAGTTGGCGCCGCCGATGCTGGCGGCCGACTCCGCGAGCGACGCGTAGACACCGCCGTGGACGATGCCGTACGGCTGCAGCAAACCCCCGTGGACCTCGACGTGGCCGCGCACCCCGTCGCCGGAATTCTCGTCGATGTGAAAGCCGATGAAGTCGTTGTAGGGGCCCATCGCCTCGGCGATGCTCCCGTTCGGAGCCGGCACTGTCATACCCCGACCCTAGACTCGCCTGCGTGCCCGACGTTGAAGAGCTGAACGCCGCTGAGGTAGCCGCCGAGCAGAGCGGGGCACCCGACACCCCGCCGCCGGTACGCCGCCGTCGCGCGCCGCAGAAGCCGGTGCAAGAGACGGCGAAGCGGGCCGAGAGCGGCTCCGAACGGAGCAAGGAGCGGCTGCTGCTGCTCGACGGTCATTCGCTGGCGTATCGGGCGTTCTTCGCCCTCCCGGTGGAGAACTTCTCGACCACTACCGGGCAGCCGACGAACGCGGTCTACGGGTTCACTGCGATGCTGATCAATGTCCTGCGCGATGAGACTCCCACGCATCTTGCGGTGGCCTGGGACGAGAGCCGGCCGACGTTCCGTCATGAGGCCTACGCCGAGTACAAGGCGACCCGGTCGGAGACCCCGAGCGACTTTCGCGGGCAGGTCTCGCTGATTCGCGAGGTCTGCGACGCGCTGGCCGTCCCGATGGTCAGCGCGCCCGGCTTCGAGGCCGACGACGTGATCGCGACCCTCGCTACCCAAGCTGAGCGCGAGGGCATGGACGTGCTGATCGTGACCGGTGATCGCGATGCGCTGCAGCTGGTCGACGACGCGGTCACGGTGCTGATGACCCGCCGCGGCATCAGCGACATGACCCGCTTCACGCCGGCCGAGGTCGAGGCGAAATACGGCCTGACCCCCACCCAGTACCCGGACTTCGCCGCGCTGCGGGGCGATCCGTCCGACAACCTCCCCTCGATTCCGGGAGTGGGGGAGAAGACCGCTTCGAAGTGGATCAGCCAGTTCGGCTCGCTCAACGAGCTGATCGATCGGGTGGACGAGGTGCCCGGTAAGGCGGGTAACGCGCTTCGTGAACACCTCTCGTCCGTCATGCGCAACCGGCAGCTCACCGAGCTGATGCGCACCGTCGAGCTGCCGGTGAGCCCCCATGAGCTGCGCCTCGGGCCCTGGGACCGCGAGGCGGTGCATCAGCTGTTCGACACCCTGCAGTTCCGGGTGCTGCGCGAGCGGCTCTACGCGACGCTCTCGGCCGTCGAGCCGGAGGCCGATCAGGGCTTCGACGTCGACGTGCGGGTCATCGGCTCCGGCGAGATGGCGCAGTGGCTCGACGAGCATGCGCGCACCGGTCAGCGCAGCGGCCTGTCGTTTCGAGGTACGTGGGGGCGCGGCACCGGGACCCTGTCGGGGATCGCGATCGCCGCGCCGGATGGTGCGGCGGCGTGGCTTGATCCGAGCCAGCTCACCGCTGATGACGAGGGTGCCCTCTGCGCCTGGCTCGCCGATCCGGAGCAGCCCAAGGCCGCTCACGATGTCAAGGGGCCGCTGCTCGCGCTCGCCGCCCACGGGCTGCCGCTCGAGGGCGTCACGAATGACACCGCGCTCGCCGCCTACCTGGCCCTGCCGGGCCAGCGCTCGTTCGATCTGGCCGACCTCGCGTTGCGCTATCTGCGCCGCGAGCTGCGCGCCGAGACGGCAGCGAGCGCCGACCGACGACGGCCAGCTGGCGTTCGACGACGACGAGACGAGCGACGCGCAGGCCGGGATGGCGGCCGAGGACGGCCTGCGCGCGCTGGCGGTGCGCGACCTCGCCGAGGCGCTCGAGCAAGACCTGGAGCGGCGCGGAGGCACCCGGCTGCTGCGCGAGATCGAGCTGCCGCTCGTCGGCGTGCTCTCGCAGCATGGAGCGCGACGGGATCGCCGCTGATACCGGGCATCTGGAGCGGCTCTCGCAGGAGTACGGCGCCGAGGTCCGCCGGGCCGCCCAGGCGGCGTATGACGCGGTCGGGCGCGAGTTCAACCTCGGCTCGCCCAAGCAGCTGCAGGTGGTCCTGTTCGAGGAGCTGGGGCTGCCGAAGACCAAGCGGATCAAGACCGGCTACACCACCGATGCGGATGCGCTCGCCTGGCTCGCGCTGCAGACCGACCACGAGGTGATCCCGGCGCTGCTGCGCCACCGCGACGTCGCCCGGCTGAAGACGGTCGTCGACTCGCTGATCCCGATGGTCGACGACGCCGGCCGGATCCACACCACCTTCAACCAGATGATCGCGGCGACCGGTCGGCTCTCGTCCACCGATCCCAACTTGCAGAACATCCCGGTGCGCACGGCCGAGGGTCGCCAGATCCGCGAGGCGTTCATCGTCGGCGCCGATTACGAGAGCCTGCTGACGGCTGACTACAGCCAGATCGAGATGCGCATCATGGCCCACCTGTCCGGTGACGCCGGGCTCATCGAGGCCTTCAGCTCCGGCGAGGATCTTCACACCTGGGTCGCCTCGCGCGTCCACGAGCTCTCACCCGAAGACGTCGACCCCGAGCTGCGGCGCCGGATCAAGGCCATGTCCTACGGCCTGGCCTACGGGTTGAGCGACTTCGGTCTCGCCGCCCAGCTGGGCATCCCGCGGGATGAGGCGCGCGACCAGATGGACGCCTACTTCGCCCGTTTCGGAGGGGTGCGCGAGTATCTGCGGTCGGTCGTCGCCGAGGCGCGGATGAACGGCTACACCG
Organism: uncultured Actinomycetota bacterium; assembly: GCA_963782485.1. Taxonomy (GTDB): domain Bacteria; phylum Actinomycetota; class Actinomycetes; order Frankiales; family Frankiaceae; genus DATAZK01. Next base: position 120,704 of record CAWAJV010000013.1, on the reverse strand, counting down.
AGACGATTCTCGGCCGCCGCCGCTACCTGCCCGACCTCACGTCCGACAACGGGCAGCGGCGCGCGATGGCCGAGCGGATGGCGCTCAACGCGCCGATCCAGGGCTCGGCGGCCGACATCATCAAGATCGCGATGCTCGGCGTCCACCAGGCGCTGCGTGAAGCCGGGTTGCGCTCGCGGCTGCTGCTGCAGGTGCATGACGAGCTGGTGCTGGAGGTGTCACCCGGCGAGCGCGAGGAGGTCGAGGCGATCGTGCGCCGCGAGATGGCCGGCGCCTACAAGATGGACGTCTCGCTCGACGTGAGCGTCGGCTATGGCCGTACCTGGGACGAGGCCGCGCACTAGGAGCAGATCGTGACTCGGCTGAGCGCAGCGAAGCCGAGCGCGGGTCTGCGACCAGAGGGTACGGAGCAGATCGTGACTCGGCTGAGCGCAGCGAAGCCGAGCGCGGGTCTGCGACCAGAGGGTACGGAGCAGATCGTGACTCGGCTGAGCGCAGCGAAGCCGAGCGCGGGTCTGCGACCAGAGGGTACGGAGCAGATCGTGACTCGGCTGAGCGCAGCGAAGCCGAGCGCGGGTCTGCGACCAGAGGGTACGGAGCAGATCGTGACTCGGCTGAGCGCAGCGAAGCCGAGCGCGGGTCTGCGCCCAGAAAGCTAATCCTGCAAGTCGGCGGTGGGCGGCACGGTCGCGGGAGGCCCGCTCGGCGCAGGCTCGGCCGGCGCCTTTGCGGGCGGGGCTGACTCCGGCGACTGGGGGGCTTCGCCTGGCGGTCCGGCCTCCGGCGGCTGCGCTGCCGCGACGGACGGGACGCCAGCCGCGCCGGGCTCCCGACGCGCCCAGCCGAGCAGGGCATCGCCGACCAGGAAGGCCACGGCGAGCCACGAGATCGTCGCCACCTTGTGGAACGCCTGCACCCACTGGCCGGTTTCGGGCAGCGAGTAGCGCGCCTGCACCTGCAGGACGTAGCCGGCGCTGACCGCCAGCGCCGCGACGGAGCCGGCGCGCAGCAGGGTGCGCCCGCGCGGGACGAACACCCCGACGAGCACGGCGAGCAGGGTGATGAGCCCCGCGAGCGGGGTGATGAATACGGCCGCGACCGCCGTCGCCAGGACGGTCGCGATGACCGCGCGCGGTCTCGACAGCGGCGACGTGTCGCGCGCCCAGGGCGAGACCAGGTACGGCAGGGCTTCGCTGCCGGGCACGGCATCGGCCTCGGCGGAACGGGTGAGCCGCGCCGCGCTCCGCCGCATGATCATCAGCACGCAGATCAGTAATGAGACGGCGGTGATCCCGATGCCGACCCAGACCCGGTCCTGCCCGGTCCACTCCAGGTTCACGTCGAAGGTCGCGGCGGTCGGGGTGATGAGCCAGCCGTTCGCGTAGCCATCGACGAGTTGCGGCTTGCCGAGGTCACCGCCGCCGACCAGCTTCGCCGTCCAGGCGGGCGACAGGCTCTGCCCGAGTACCAGCCAGAAGGGCTTGCCGGGCGTGGCGCCGCTGACCGAGAGCTGGTAGGCGACCGGGCCCTTCCCGGTGACTGTCACGGTCGGGGTGGTCCCTGAAGTACCAGAGGAAGCGGTGCGGACCTCGCCGGGGAACGGGCTTGCCGGGTCCGCAGCTGCCCCCGTCGCCGCCGACGCCAGGATCAGGCGGTCGAGGTCGATCCCGGTCACGCTGCCGCGCGCCGTGCGCAGCGTGTGCTCGCCGGCGTCGAGGGTCACCGGCTTGCCGCACAGCCGCAGATCGAGGCCGTCGCGCGCTATGGCCGCCGTGGTGGCCCCACCGATCTGGACCCCGACCGGCTTGCCGTCGATGGTCAGCAGGTCGGTGCGGCAGGCGCTTGGCAGGCTGGCGAACGCCGGGGCGACGCGCAGGTCGCCGGCGCCGATCTCGGCGATGGCGACCGGCAGCTCCAGCGGCTGGTGGTTGAAGTAGTCGGTGGTGTCTTCGCGGCGTTCATCCGTCACGACGAGGCGGAACGTCTTGCCGGTGACCGGGGCGAAACTCACCGGCGCCGAAACGACGGAATCCTCCGCCTTGCGGTCGGCGATCGCGGGAAGCGTCAGCGTGCGGACCTGCTTGCCGTCGACGATCAGCTTCAATGCGGTCGGCACCGAGTGGCGCCCGTCGGCTATCACCTGGAGGTTGAGCTTCGAGAGGGTGGTCGTGCTGCTCGCGTTGAGCTGCACCCAGGAGCCGATGTTGCCGCCGAACGCGTTGGTCCAGGCGGTCTTCGGGTTGCCGTCGGCCGCGGAGGAGGCCCGCGCGTTGAGCGAGCCCGGCATCGCCGCGGACGAGGTCGCCGTGACGGCCTTCGGATCGCCCGCGGCGTTGTCGGTGCGACCGATCAGCTCGTCCAGGATCGCGTCCGGCGCCTGGGCTGAGATCCGCGCCGTGCCGCCGATACCGAAGGTGCGCTTGGTCGGGAGGGTGAACTGGCGAGCCATCGAGAGCTCGGTGTCGGTCTTGAACGGCTCCTGGGGGTTGGCCCGGTCGCGGGTCAGCATGACGGTCAGCCGCTGGTCGGCGCCGTCGGTGCCGGCGGCGGAGAAGAGGTTCTCCGGCAGCCGCAGCACCTCATCGGCCTTCACCCCGGGGACGCTCAGCTCGGCGAGCCCGACCCCGCTCTGGCCGTCGTACGTCGGCAGGGTGCCGTTGCTCGTCGCCGTGATCGTGAACTCGACGCTGGTGAAGGTCCGGCTCGGGAAAGTGACGACCTGGCCCGCCTTCTCGCGAGACGCGGCCGACAGGTCGACATCGACCGTCGTCTTGCCGCCCGGGCCGTCGAACGTGAGCTTGCCCTTGGTGATCCAGCGCGTCGCGGGCACGTTGTAGGGCTGTACCAGGGTGACGTGGTCGCTGGTGACCGGCTTGAGGGTGGTGAGCTTGATCCGCTCACCGCGGGCGTCAGCGAAGGCCCCGACCTTCCATGACGTGCTCGGATCACCGTCGAACGCGTAGTACGGCCGGTCGGAGGGCGCGTAGCTGACCGCGTTGCCGTAGTTCGACGCCTCGATGTCCTTGACGCCGTAGTCGATGGCGACGGTCTGGTCCGCCGGGGTCTGGTCCGGGAAGACCGGCAGCCGCGCGTCGTTGGGGTCCTTCTCCAGCGGCTTGCCGGTGGCCGTCTCGACGTAGCCGTAGTTCTCCCGCACCGTGCCCCAGCGCTCGGCGCGCTTGCGGTTGGAGTCGGTCAGCAGCAGGTCGGCATCAGACGGCACCGCTACCGTCGTCGCGCCGATGCTCTGCGACGTGGCAAAGCGGACGACGCCGGTGGTGTCGAGCATCCCGGCGGCGGAAGCGTCGACGAGTCCTTCGCTGTCACCCGCGACCAGCAGTGGCCGGGTGGCGCGCTCGGCGCGCACGATCGGGACCGGGTCGGTGACGGCAAAGTCGGCCATCGCGGGCGGCTCGGCGGCGGTCGGCGGGTTGGCGAGGCTGATCTCGTCGACGAAGGGGATCGCGGGCGTCTCGGCGATCTGCGGCCCGTAGGCGATGGGCGCGGCCAGCCCCTCGGGCCGCAGCCGGGTCCACTGCCCCCAGGTGGCGATGGGCTGCGGGGTGCGGAAGCGCTCGTACTGCAGATCGCTGCGCAGCACGACATCACCCACGCCCATGAGCCGGGCGAGCGCGGGCAACGACGACGTCTCGTAGACACCCTCCTGCAGCCGCCGGTCGATCGCCTGCACCAGCGCGGCCGACTGCGGGGTTCCGGCGGGGATGAGCTCGCGCGAGACGTACGGCCGGTCCATAAGGCCGGGCAGTGGCGGATCCAGCGTGGCGCCCCAGCGGTAGTCGGAGAAGTCCGCGCCGGGAAGCTCGAGGACGCGGGTGTCGGAGCCGTTGATCCGCGAGGCGGCGTTCAGCGCCGCTGCCGCCTGGGTGACATAGGAGGGGAGGTTCTCCTTGCGGCGCAGGTTGGGGTCGACGAACTGGCCGCGCCACAGCGGGATCATGTTGATCGCGATCAGCGCCAGCACGACGGCGAACGCTCCGACCGGCACCCAGCGGCCCCAGCCCACGGCCCGCGACCGCTGCGCCCGGCCGGCTGCGGCCCGGCGTCGCCAGGGAACCCCGAAGAGCGCCTCGATCCCCGCCGCGAGCAACACCCCGAAGCCGAGCGCCACCAGCGGCACGGCGCGCGGGGTGGAGCGCAGCGCGAGACCCGCGGTCGAGCCTTCGGCGAACGACTTGAACAGCGACCCGGCAGGCGAGGGATGGTCATACGGGTAGACGCCGACCGACAGTGCGGTGCCGACCAGCACGAGCGCGACGAAGTAGCCGCGGTGAACCCAGCGCAGGCAGGCGGCCGCGATCAAGGACAGCACGGGCAGCAGGAACGAGACGAAGATCAGCCAGAGGTTCTCGGTGTACGACAGCGACGGCTGGATCCACGCGCTGATGCCGTCGCGGCCGTAGAAATACCAGTTGCCGAGCCCGCGCAGCACCTCGGACGCCTGCGAGTCGGACGCCACCGTCTTGACGGTCTCGGAGTAGGCGAGCACGTCGAGGCCGTAGGCGGCCTGGTCAGCCAGGCCGCTGATCCACCAGGCGCTCACGCCCGCCGTCAGCAGGATCGTGCGCGCGGCGAAGGCCAGCGCGTCGCGGACCCCGACCTCGCGGCGGATGAGAGCGAAAGGGAGCCAGATGACCGGAGCCAGGCCGGCGTAGATCAGTGAAGTCGCGTTGGTCCCGCCGACCGCAGCGACCGTCAGCGCAAAGAGTGCGGGATAGCGCCAGCGGGCCAGACCGTGCAGGAAGTGGACGAAGTGCCCTTCCTCACGGTCGTTGGCCTCCCATCGAGAGTCCTCGCCATCGACCCTGCTGCGTTTCTCCAGATCGACCCGCGGGCGGGCGGCGGCTCCGGGCGCCGCGCCGCCCTCGTCGGACACGTGAAGAGCCTGGAAGCGCAGCCCTCGGACAGCGAAGACGACCATCCAGGGAAGCCAGGCCCACGGCAGCAAGATCGCTGAGATACGGGCGACGTACTCCAGCACGTACGGCGAAAGCACGTACGCCATAGAGGCGAGGAAGGCCGGGCGATCCTTCCACCCGAAAGTGCGCAGCAGCGCCAGAACGCCGGTCCCGGCGATGAACAGCAGCGTGCCGGTCCACAGGCGTTGCGCGACCCAGTCGGGGACCTGCAGCTGCTGGAAGACCCAGTACCAGGGCCCCTGTGGCATCAGGTAGCCGATGTTCTGGTGCGTCACCCCACCCATGCCGACGTGTTCGTCCCAGAGGTAGGGGGCACGCGCGAGGAGGCGGCTGGGATCGATGTAGAGGTACTGCTTGGTGTCGGCCCCGACGTAGCCGGGCGCAGTGAGCAGGAGCGGCAGATACGAGACGACGGCGATGACTGCAGCCGGCCACGAGGGCAACATCCGGCTCAGCACGCGCCTGCGGGGGGCCGGCGACCCCCCGGCGGCGATTTCGGGGGCCGCCCGCTCGGTCAGCGTCACCGGGGCGAACGCGACAGCGAGGAGCTACCTCGCCGCCGGGACTTCACCCGCTCTGCCTCGCCCGCAAGGACGCGGAACGTCTCGCGCGCCGTCACCTCCCAGGTGAACTGCGACGCATGCGAAAGCGCGCCGGCGGCGAGGCGGGCGCGCTCGACGGGGTCGGTGAGGACGCGCACCAGAGCGGGGGTCAGGTCAGCCGGCTCCGGGACGAGCAGCCCGGAAACGCCGGGGTCGGCCGAGTCACGGTGCCCGGCGATGTCGGTGACGACGGCGGGGGTGCCGCACGCCGCCGCTTCGGTAAGGGTCATGCCCCAGCCCTCGCGGGCCGAGGCCGAGGTCAGCACCCAGGCCTTGCGGTACAGCTCGACGAGCTCGGCGTCGCTGACCCGACCGGGAAGCCGTAGCCAGCTCTGCGCTCCCGCCGCGGCGATCTGCGCCTCGAGCGCCTCACGCTCGTAGCCCTCGCCGACCAGGACGGCCTCGAGGTCCGGCACCGACGCTTTCGCGGCGATCAGCGCGGCGATCAACCGGTCGGGACGCTTGACCGGGACGAGCCGGCCGACGGAGACGACCAGCGGGTGCGGTGAGCGGCTCCCTGCCGGCTGGTACATGGGATCGACACCGGGTGGCACGACGGTGATGTTCTGGCGCGGCAATCGCAGCAACTCGACGATCTCATCGCGACTGGAATTCGAGAGCGTCACGATCTGGCTGCCCCGGTAGAAGGGCGGCGCCGCCTTGAACTCCACCGCTTCACCGAGCTTCGCCAGCTTCGGGGGGAGCACCATCCGCCACATCTCGGCGTGGACGTGGTGCAGGAAGACGATGCGCGGGCAATGGGCCCAGACCGGTGAGAAGAACGGCATCCCGTTCCAGATCTCCACCAAGCCGTCGCGGGGACCGGTCCGTCCCAGGGCGCCGGACAGGGCCGTACGCGGGAAGACGCTGTAACGCCCCGCTTTGCGCACGACCGAGTAGCCGTTGCGCTTGCCGTACGGACGCTGACCGGAGGCGGCAGCGGTACGCATCGTCACGTCGAGGCCCGCCGCAGCCCAGGCTTCGGCGACCTTGTCGGCGTGGACCTCGCTCCCGCCGGCTTCGGCGTCGGCGAGATCGCGCCACGCCAGCAGATGAACGCGGGTGAGCCCGGATTGCTCTACGAGCTCGGGCAAGGTCGGGCCTGCGAGGCTCGGAGCAGGGGTCTCACGTGCGGAGCTGACCGCTGTCACCGGCGAGTCACGGGATAGTCACGAACTCCTTGCGTGGGGACCGCTTGACGGCGACCCGAGGCTATCCCACCTGTCTGTTACGGCCGTGAGGACGCGCGGTGTGCAGAACCAGAGCGCCGGTGGCCACGGCGACCACGGCCTGCCCGATGAGATCCGCCCGGGCGGTCGCGACCAGTTCGCCGTGAGCGCTGAGGATCAGCCCGAGCGTGATCGCGGTACCCGCGGCGAGGACCAGGAGGGCCAGCGGTCTGGCTGCCGCCAGGAGGTAATGGGTGAACAGGACGGTGCACGCCAGCAGGGTCATGGCGATGGCGAGATAGGCGAAGGCCGGCGCGGCCTCCGTCAGCCGGGGCCCGAAGGCGATTCGGAGCACCTGGGTGGGGGCGATCGAGCTGAGGACGATCAAGATGAATGCCGGGATGGCGACTACGCCGAGAACGACACCCAGCTGCCGCAGGGCGTGCTCGCCGGCATGGCGGCGGGAGGCGGCTTCCGGGAGCAAGAAGCCGGCCAGGACGAAAGCGGCGAGCACGAGCGGCTTGCACGCGACGGAAATCGGGGCGTAGCTACCCGCGTTGCCCGGTTTCTCGCTGCCGAGCAGGACCACGTCGAAGTTCTGCAGGATGGCCAGCAGTGCAAGCGCCAGCAGCGCGCTGGTCAGATCGGTGGCCAGGGTGCGGCGTTCGCGACGCTGATCGGCGGGGGTCAGCGCGGGCAGGTCCGCCAGGTCGCCCGCCATGACCTCGTTGACGGCGGCAGCCGCCGGCGTGGCGGCCGCCGTGGTGGCGAGCCGGCGCCGTAGCCGCCGGTCGACCAGTCCCTCGGAGATGAGGGCGTGGGCCTCGGCGATGAGCACCGAAAGCAGGATGGCCACCGCGGCCCCGGTGACGCCGAAACCGGCCCCGACCAGGGTGATCGTCAGGATGCAGCGGCCGATGCCCTCGACGAACAGGTTGATGCCGAGCGCCCGGTACGCGTGTGAGGATTGCAGGAGCCCGCGCTCGAGGCACAGGACGCCCCAGAAAGCTCCCGCGATCAGCGTCTCGGACAGGCCGCCCGGTCCGGGTAGCGAGAGCAGGTCTGCAAGCGGACCCCGGGCAGCGATCGCGATGATGGCCACGATCGCCACGAGCACCAGCGCGCGGCGCCGGGTTCGGTTCGCCCATCCGGCGACCCGGCCGCCGTGGCCGGTGCGCCGCCACAGGGTGACCCGCCGGACGATGCCGACGAGCAGCGCTGAACCGGGGATCGAGAGCACGAAGAAGACGGCCACGAGCTGGTTGAGCGCGCCGTAGCCACGGGTCGAGAGCAGTCGAGCGACGGCGAGCGTGACACCGATGTTGGCGATGTTGGCCAGGAGGCCGGCCAGGGCGATCGGGCTCGCGCCGCGCATCGCCTGCCGGGTCGCGGAGACCTCGACCGCCGGGATATCCACGACGGCTGGGACGGCCCCGGCCTCCGAAGGCACCTCTGCGACGACTCCTCCTTGAGTGGTCGACCGCACGCTCACCTTCACAAGCAGCAAACTCCCGACGCCGATCGATGGTTTGAGCAGGTGGCGGAGACTGACGAGCAGGTTACCGCTGCGAGGCGTCCCAGCGTGGCAACTTGAAGGTCTGTCCTGCTCCGCGCGTGCCGGTCACGCGCGGTTGCGCTCAGCGCGACGCTCGGAGTCGACATCGGCGTCGACCATGCGCTGGACGAGGTCGGTGAACTCGACCTCCGGCTTCCAGCCGAGCACGTCATGGGCCTTGCTCGCGTCGCCGACGAGCAGGTCGACCTCGGCCGGCCTGAAGAACCGCGGGTCCTGGGTGACGTGCTTGGCCCAGTCGGTGATCCCGACCCGGGCGAACGCGACGTCGAGCAGCTCGCGGATGCTGTGGGTGTGGCCGGTGGCCACGACGTAATCGTCGGGCACCTCCTGCTGCAGCATCAGCCACATCGCCTTGACGTAATCGCCGGCGAAGCCCCAGTCGCGGCGGGCCTCCAGGTTGCCCAGCGCGATGCTGTCCTGCAGGCCGAGCGAGATCCGGGCCACGGCCCGGGTGACCTTGCGGGTGACGAACTCGTGGCCGCGGCGCTCGGACTCGTGGTTGAACAGGATGCCGCTGGTGGCATGCGCGCCGTAGGACTCGCGGTAATTCACCGTCATGTAGTGGCCGAACGTCTTCGCCACCCCGTACGGCGAACGCGGGTGAAAGGGGGTGCTCTCGCGCTGCGGCACCTCGCGGACCTTGCCGAACATCTCCGACGAGCTCGCCTGGTAGAAGCGCACCCGGCTCATGTCGTTCTGCGTCGAGATCCGGATGGCTTCCAGCATCCGCAGCACACCCATACCGGTGATCTCCCCGGTCAGCTCCGCCTGCCGCCACGAGAGCCCGACGAACGAGATCGCCCCCAGGTTGTAGACCTCGTCCGGCTGCGCGATCTCCATCGCGCCGATCAGCGACGGCAGATCCGTCAAATCGCCTTCGAGCAGCTCAACCCCGGGAATCAACCGCTCGACCGTCGCCACCTTGGGGTTGCTCTGACCCCGCACCAGCCCGAAGACCTCATAGCCCTTATCCACCAGCAGCTCACCCAGGTACAGGCCGTCCTGACCGGTGATGCCAGTGATCAACGCGCGCGGCACGCCCCCAGCGTGTCACGTCCGAGCGCGACAGCGGCGCAATGACCGCCGCAGCGCGTGGCCGGGACGGGACGGAAACGGAGAAGCGGTAGTTATCCGGCAGATTTGCGGGCGGCTGCTCCGGTTCCGCCGCCCGGTCCCTTCTGCGCCCCGGGCTTCGCCGGCAGGCCGACCATCCGGCGAAGGGGCTCCAGCAGCAGCGGGCCGAGCGCCGGCCCGGAACGCGCGTCGAAATGCATCCCGTCGCTCTGCCGGAGCGGGACGCCCTGGTAGCTGCTGATCACCCGGCCGCCCGGGCAGATCGCGCCATTGATGTCGACGACGGACGCGGCGGCGGGATGGCGTGCCGCGGCTTCCCGCAGCAAGACGTTGTAGCGGGCCTCGCGCGCCGGAGCGTCCGCCGGGGCGGTGCCGCCGTTCGGCAGCTCCGGCAGGGTGATGCAGGGCAGCGCGATGAGCGCGACCTTGCCGCCCCGCGCGGAGAGCACCGAGATGGCCTGATCGAGCAGGCGGCCGAGCTCGCGGTCGAAGCCGGGCTGCCCGATGTGGACGGTCTGGCCGTTCTCGACGCGGTCGGTGATCTCCCAGCGCCCCAGGAAGACGGCGGAGACGGCGGGACGGAAGCGGTTGACGGCGCTCTGCCACTGACCCGCCCAGCCGGTGCAGCTCGAAAGCGGGATCGGCGAGGTCGAATGCGGGTCGGCATAGGGATAGGGGACGATCCCGCAGCCGATGATCGCGTCGCTGAGCAGATCGACCCGATAGGGCGCGCGTTCGGACGTCAGAGCCCAGGCGGCGGAGAAGGCGATGCTGTCGCCGACGATGAATGTCCGGACCGGTTCGGTCGGGGTGGTCGCCGCGGTATGGCGGGCCGGGACCGTCGATGGCAGCGCCGCGAGGCGCCGGGCGGTCTCCTGGCGCAGCTTCGCGGCCTGCGCATCCATGTCGGTCGGTCCGGCGCCGGTCGGGAGGAGGGCCACGGCCGCGATCGCCGCCGCCGTGACGGCCGCCGCGACCGCCATGGCCGGGAGCGTGATGACCTTGCGGGGCAGGTGTCCACGCCGGATCGGCTGCTCGATCAGCCAGAAGCTCAGCGCGGCGACCGCGACGCTGGCCCCCAGCCGGACGAGCAGCAGCGAGGTGCCGGTCAGACCGGTCCGCTCATGAGTCAGCAGCAGGAAAAGCGGCCAGTGGAAGAGGTACAGGCCGTAGGAGATGCGCCCGACCCAGGCCAGCGGGGCGAGCGCCAGAGCTCGGGCCAGCCGGCCGGCCGGGGCAGCGCTGACCGCCGCCAGCACCGCCACCACCGAAAGGGCCACCAGTAAGAAGCCGCCGCGGTACAGCCAGGAGGCCTGGCCGGAGGTGCTCGCCCAGATGGCGAGCAGGCCGGCGAGCCCGGCGAGGCCGACGAGCGACCCCAGCCGGGCGGGGCGCTGCGCCTCGGCGCTCTCGCGCCGCCCGGCCATCCACGCGGCCAGCGCGGCGCCGACGAGCAGTGCCGCGGCGCGGGTGTCGGTGCCGTAGTACAGGCGGTCGGTGGTGGCCCGGAGCGCACCCAGCGCGAGCGCGGCCATCCATCCTGTCGACGCGAGTGCCAGACCGAGGCTGACGCTGCCCACCAGCCGTGCGGCGGCCGCCGGCGTGCGCCCGGCGCGGCGGGCGAGCCAGATCAGGCCCACGAGGAGGAGCGGCCACAGCAGGTAGAACTGCTCCTCGACGCCGAGCGACCACAGGTGCAGCAGCGGCGAGGGGGAGTTCGCGTCGAAGTAGCCCTGGTGGGAGAACGCGAAGCGCCAGTTGGCCACGTAGCCGAGCGCCGAAACCGCGTCCTGGGGATACCGCGACTGCTCGGCGGGGCTGCCGGTGATCGCGACCTGGACGCTGACCAGCGTGAGGAGCAGCAGCAGCGCCGGGAGAAGGCGTCGGGCCCGGCGCAGCCAGAAGGAGCGCAGGTCGATCCGCCCCGACCGGCCGGACTCGGCCAGCAGCAGCCCGGTGATCAGGAAGCCGGACAGGACGAAGAACGCATCGACACCGAGCAGCCCGCCGGGGAGCCAGGACACGCCCGCGTGGTAGAGCAGCACGGCGAGCACGGCGAGGCCGCGCATCCCGTCGAGGGCGGGCATATGGCGCCACGCGCGCGCCGGCGGGGCAGGCGCCGGCCGTCGCCCGACCTCCGGAACCGTCGGGACGAGTGTGGCGGTCACGCAAGCACCAACGCCGCAGGCGCGAGCGGGTCACGCCGCCCGCTGAAACCACTGCTCATGCCCGCCATACGGCGTCTATCGTCGCTCGGCACTCCTTGCGGAGGCGGTAGCGACAGGCGGGTCGAAGCGATGACGAAGCCTCAATAGCGGGCGTTCGACGACAAAATAGGAAAGCGTGGCGATGGCGAGGGTGACCCCGACCCGCACCAGCTGGGTCGGACCCCAACTCAGCCCCAGTGCCTCGGGATGGAGCCAGCGAAAGATCGGCCAGTGCCACAGGTAGATGCCGTACGAGATGCGGCCGATCGCGACGAACGGCGCCCAGGCGAACGCCCGGCCGAGCGTCCCGGTGGGTGCCAGCGCGACGCCGCCGATCAGGATGGCCACCGCCACCGCCAGCACCGTCAGCCCGCCGAGGTAGATCACCGGTGAATCGCGGTGGGCGAACCGGAAGGTCAGCAGCACGCCGAGCAGGGCGAACGGGGCGGCCGCGGGCATCCACCGGCGGGCCCACGCCATCCGGCCGGTCGCGAACGCGATGCCGAGCGCGCCGCCGATCAGCAGCGAATCGATCCGGGTGTCGGTGCCGTAGTAGAGCCGCGACCAGGACGCGTAGGACGGGCCGTCCCAGAGCGCGATCCGCAGCAGTGCTGACGCCACGGCCAGCACGAGCGCGACCACGATGGCAGCACTGACCGCGTCGCGGCCGCGGCGCCGGGCCCAGCTCAGGGTCAGGAACAGCAGCGGCGGCCAGAAGAGGTAGAACTGCTCCTCGATCGCCAGCGACCAGGTGTGGTCGGTCAGCTGGAAGGGCGCGATCAGGCTGAAGGCCTGCTGCCAGTTGGCGAAATAGAAGACCGTCCCGGCGATGCCCTTCCAGAGCTCGTTGCGCGCGTCGACCCCGGACAGCACCGGCCCCACGATCAGCAGGACGGCGCACAGCAGCACGACGGCCGGCAGCAGCCGCAGGGCGCGGCGCGCGTAAAAGCGGCGCAGGCTGATCGCGCTGCGGCGCTGCCACTCGGAGACCAGCAGGCCGCTGATGAGGAAGCCGGAGAGCACGAAGAAGAGGTCGACGCCGAGGAAGCCGCCCGGCATCCAGCTCACCCCGGCGTGAAAGCACATCACCGCGATGACGGCGAGCGCCCGCAGGCCGTCGAGCGGCGCGAGCCTGGGCATGCCCTTGCGCTGCGGGGAGCGCGCGCCGGCCGGGTCCCGCGAGGCGGGGCCGGCGCGAAGCTGGACGGAGGTCATGGCCGGGTGGCGACGTCGAAGCAGCCGGCGGCTAGCTCGACGCGGGGTCGGCGCTGGATGAGCTCACCGCGGGGAGGGGGGCGGGGTCGAGGGCTATCGCCTCGACCTGCATCCGCAGCAGGCCGACTTCCTCGGCGAGCGTTCGCGTCTCCTCCTCGAGCCGGCTGGCTTCCCACGACAGGTGAACCGACACCAGCAGCAGCACCAGCACGGCCGCGAACAGCAGCAGGTTCGGCGGGTCGGAGATGCCGAGCCGGTGGCCGGCCCAGTTCAGCAGTGACGGGAAGATCGCCAGCACGACGACGACGAGGCTGACTCCGAGCCACAGGATGGCGTACTTCTCCCGGAGCTGGCGGCGGCGCAGCAGCTCCACCATCACGGCCAGGACGAGCAGGCCGCAGACCGCGGAGATCAGGTGGGTACGGATCATGAGTCCTCCTCCGGGGGCTCCAGCTGCGGCCAGCGGCGGACCGCGGCGAGCATCAGCACCAGGAACGCCCGGCTGAGGTAGGCGAACGACTTCCAGGTCGATTGGCTCGGGGTCCCGGCGTAGCGCGGGCGCATCACGACCGGCACCTGCCGGCAGACGCAACCGGAGCGGGCAGCGATCACCAGCGACTCGATCGTGTCGCCCAGGTACTCGGTGGGGTAGCTGCGGGCGAACAGGGTTAGCGCCCGCGGCCCGGTGGCCCGAAAGCCCGAGGTGGCGTCGGTCAGCTTGGTCTTGGTGATCCGGGAGAGCATCCGGGCGAGAACGCGCATCGCCACTCGCCGCGCGCCGCCGACCTTGTACGCCCCCTGGCCCGCGAATCGCGCGCCGACCACGACGTCGGCGTCATCGAGGGCGTCGACCAGTTGCTGGATGGCGGCCGGATCGTGCTGGCCGTCGGCGTCGACCTGGACGACGGCGTCGTATCCCGAGCGCAGCGCGTAGCGGAAACCGGCGCGCATCGCTCCGCCGACCCCGAGGTTGTACGGCAGGCTGAGCACGGCCGCGCCGGCTTGCTTGGCGACGCGCGCGGTGGCGTCGGTCGAACCGTCATCCACCACCATGACGTCGGCCTGCGGGCAGGCCGAGCCGATCTCCTTGATCACGTGGCCGACCGAGGCCTGCTCGTTCCACGCCGGGACGACGACGAGGATGCCTCGTTGGGCGGGCACCCGCGGCTGTGGAGGCGGTGTGGGCACGGCGCCAGCCTAAAGCCGATCGCGGCTCCGGCGAGCGCGGCGAGCCGGAGCGCGGGTCGCGGGCCGGGAGGCCGGCGACCCGAGATGCGGCCGATACAGGGCCGCAACGGGGGCGGATGGCGTGGCAGCCCGCCCGACCCCGGAGGGGCAGATAATCTGCGGCGCGTGTCACTGCGCCTTCGCCGTCCGGCTGCTCCGGCCCGGCTCGGGGCGTGGACGAGCGCGATCATCGCGGTGTGCCTGCTCGGCCTGGCGATCCGGCTGGGCTACGTCTTCGCCTACCAGTACCACGTGTTCATCGGCGGCGACTCTTTCTATTACCACTACGGCGCCAACCTGCTCGCCGACGGCAAGGGCTTCATCCAGCCGTACGACTACATCCAGCGCGGCTGGACCGTGCAGGCCGCCGAGCACCCGCCGCTCTACATCGCGCTGCTCGGGTTCGAGTCGTGGATCGGGCTGAACTCCTACACCGACCACCAGGTGCTCTCCACCCTGATCGGCACCGTCACGATCTTCCTGGTCGGCTACACCGCGAAGGAGCTGTTCGGCAAGGGCGCCGGCATCTTCGCGGCTGTCATCGTCGCGATCTACCCCTACTTCTGGTTCAACGACGGAGGCCTGCTCTCCGAGGGCATGGCGCAGATGACCACGGCGCTGACCGTGCTGTTCGCCTACCGCTTCTGGAAGCACCGCAACATGAAGTGGGCGATCTGGCTCGGGGTCGGGATCGCGCTGGCGACGCTCTCGCGTGCCGAGGCGATCCTGCTGCCGGTGCTGCTCATGGTGCCCCTGGTGCTGTTCATGAAGGGCAAGACGTTCAAGCGCAAGGTCGCGCTGATCCTGGTGTCGGGAATGACCAGCGTCGTCGTGCTCGCGCCGTGGGTCGGCTACAACATCTCTCGCTTCAACCGGCTGGTCACGGTGAGCAGCGGCTTCGACGTCACCCTGGCGTCCGCGAACTGTGACGCGACCTACCACGGCGAGTTCCGGGCGTACTGGTCGGCCTCCTGCGTGATCTACGGGCCGCGGGTCTACCGCGACCTCTCGGATCAGGCGACCGTGTACCACAAGCAGGCGCTGGACTACATCAAGGCACACAAGAGCGAGCTGCCGCTGCTGATCCTCGAGCGCGAGGGCCGGACCTGGGGCTGGTGGCGCTGGCTGCAGAATCCGCAGCTGGACTCGACCATCGAGACCAAGCCCATCAACTGGGGCTACTTCGGGCTCGGCATCCTGTACGTGCTCGAGGCCGGTTCGGTGGCGGGCTTCTTCGTGATGCGTCGCCGCAAGATCCCGGTGACCCCGCTCATCGCGTTGTTCATCAACGTGACGATCTCGACGGCCATCACGTTCGGGCAGACCCGCTACCGGGCGAGCGCCGAGGTCGCGCTCGTACTCATGGCGACCGCCGGTTTCGCCGGGCTCTGGGAGCTGTACGAGCGGCGGCGCGATCGCCGCTCGCCGGAGGGGGTCGCGATCGAGCTGCCGGGCGGCGATGGGGTCGGGGCGGCAGCGGCGCGCTCGCCGGCCACCAGCGTCGAGGCGCCGCAGGACCCGGCCGACTCCGCCCGGACCTCGGTATGAGCGCCCCGGCCGGGGCTCAGCCGCAGGCCGGCGTCAACCCGCCCGCCCCATCCGCCGATCAGGGGCGGGGGAAGACAGCCGGCTTCGTCGAGGGGTTCGACGGGCTCCGCGCGATCGCCGCGCTGCTGGTCGTGGTCGTCCACGTCGCCTTCCTGTCGGGATTCACGAACCAGAACCACCTGGGCAGGTACACCGCGCGCGGCGAGATCGGCGTCTCGGTCTTCTTCCTCATCTCCGGTTTCTTGCTGTACCGGCCGTTCGTGGCGTCGGCGCTCGCGGGCCGGCCCGGTCCTGCGGTGCGCAGCTATCTGGTGCGCCGCGCGCTGCGCATCGTCCCGCTCTACTGGGCGGCCCTGGCTATCAAGTACGCGCTCGACGGCTGGGACTCCGTGCACGGCGTGAGCGGGCTGCTGGAAAACATGTTCTTCCTGCAGGTGTATTCGCGCAGCTGGGTCTTTCACGGGATCACCCAGGCCTGGTCGCTGTGCATCGAGGTGACCTTCTACCTGGCGCTTCCGCTCTGGGCGGCGGGGATGCGAACGCTCGATCGCCGGCGGTCCGGCGCCGAACGTCCGACACCCGAGGCCATCCTGCGGCGCGAGCTGCTGGCGCTCGCGATCGTCTACGTGGGCAGCCTGCTCTTCCGGCTGTGGATGGTGTCGGACAAGCACGACCTCGCCCGCAGCTGGCTGCCCTCGTGGGGTGACCACTTCGCGCTGGGGATGGGCCTGGCCGTGATCGGCACGTACGTCAGCCAGACCGGGCGGCTGCCGGCGCCGCTGCGCTGGATCACCCGGCCCGGAGGCGACCTGGCGTGCTGGCTGCTGGCGATCGTGACCTTCTGGCTCGTCTCGACCCAGGTCGGGCTATCGATCGATCCGCTGTCGGTCGGCGGGGCGGGCACCGACGTTGCCCGCCAGTTCTGCTACGGGCTGTTCGCGCTGCTCATCCTGCTGCCCGCCGTCTTCGGCAGGCCCCGGACCGGGGTCGTGCGCCGGTTGCTCGCCAGCCGGGTGCTCTCGCTCATCGGGCTGGTCTCCTACGGCGTGTACCTCTGGCACCAGATCGTGCTGGACGAGATCCAGAAACACACGTCATGGCACGTCTTCGACTCCCCGTTCCTCGGGCTGCTCGCGGTCACGATCGCCGTGACCCTGGTGGTATCCGCGGTCACCTACTTCGCGATCGAGCGTCCCGGGATCGCGGTCGGCCACCGCTGGCTGCTGCGTCAACGTGAGCGGGCCGCCGCGAACGGTTGATCGGCTGCTGATGCGGCGGGTTGCGCCGTGTCATCACCTGGCTCCCGCGCGCCCTCGCCGCCGCCGGCGATCAGGGCGTCGGCCGGCTCCAGCGGGGGCGGCGCAACCGGCTCCTCCTGCACGCCACGGGCACCTGCCGCGAGGATCACGGCCGCGATGGCGAGCGCGATCGCAACCTGGGTGATGGGAGAGAACACTCCGCGATGCGCCGCGGGGTAGGTGGCGTTCTCGGAGATGCACATCCCGATCGCCGTCCCGAACGCCGCCAGGACCAGTACCGGCGCGATGCGCCGGACCAGCCAGATCACGACCGCCATGACGGGAACGGCGGCCGCGACGACCGGTCCCGCCACCAGCGCGGTCGTGGCGCAGGCGACGACCAGCGACGTGACGCGCACGACGCGCAGCCGATGGCTGCGGGCAGGGGTCGGCAGGCGCGCCGCTTTGACTCGGCGACGGCGCGGAATGAGGGCGGCGAGAAGCACGAGGAATGCCGTCACGGCTCCGACCAGCAACCCGATCCGCAGCAGGATGCTCGGGTGATTCGTGATCACCACGGTGACGTCGCCACCGGCCGGCACGACGAAGCCCTGCTGCCACCCGTCCACCTGGATCGCGGGCAGGGTCTTGCCGTTCACGGTCGCAGTCCACGACTTGCTGAAGTTCTCGTGGATGGTGAGCACCCCGGAAGACCCGCCGGAGAGCGTGACCGAGCGGTGCTCGAGTCCCCACTTTCCGAGCTTCGCGCTGCGGGCCGATGGTGGTGGTGTGCGGGTCTGGTTGGTGAGGGTCAGGGTGGCGATGTTGAACCTTTGGCTTCCGGGGCTGGTCGTCAGCGTGTGGCTGCCGACGTCCAGGGTGATCGGCTTGAGCGTGCAGATGCCCAACGAGATCGGGCTTCCGGCCGTAAGGGCTGATCGCGAACCGCTCACGTAGGTCTGGTACGTCTGCTTGTCAATCGTCACGTTCGGCCCGGAGCCGCAGCTGAAGTCAACCGTCTTGCCGGTCCCGGGAGAGGTGATCTCGCCGGAGCGGGCTACCGCAGTGCCTGCGGCGTAGAACGTCGACTTCCGCAGGACGGTGAATACCCGGTTGAGTTGCCGTTCGGTATCGATGTTGATCGGAGCGTTCGGGTCGCCGCGCTCGCGGGAGAACACATACGAAACGGTCTTCGGGGCGGTGCCGGGGTACGCGCTCGCCCAGTCGTTCGGCAGGACTACCTGCTCGTTGATCGTGACACCGGGGATCTTCAGCTCGGCAATAGCGGCGCCTGCCAGCTTGCGTTCGGACCCCACGGTGGCGGCGATCGTCAGGCGCACCTTGGAGGTAGGCCCGGCCGGGACGGCAAGCGTTTGCGGAGCATCGACGTTCTTGAGTTTCGTGACAAGGCTTCCCGTGTCGGTGGTGATCCGCAGCGCGCTGATCCGGTAGTCAGCCTTGCGCACCTGGACCGAGATCGAGGGGATCGACCGCGGCTCGTTGAGTGTCACCTGCAGCCACTGGCCGACATTGTGGTTCTGGTAACCCGAGACCTGCCAGGCAGTGTTCGGGTCTCCATCCACCGCAGAACCCGGGCCGGAACCTGGGTCTGGCCGCAACACGTAACCGCTCGCGGATGCGGTGAGGTTCTTGATGCCCTCGTAGCGCGCGACGGTCTGGTGGCCGTCCGCGTCGACATCGAAGCGGATCTGCGGCGCGGACGTATCCACGGCGATGCGCGTTCCAGCGGTCTCCAGGTACGACTCGGTGTCGTGAACGGATCCGTAGGACGTCTCGCGGCGATCAAGGGTGTCCGTGTCGATCCAGGTCGTCGGCTGCTGGTCGGCGGGAAGCTCGGACTGGCCGGCCTTTCCGGCGGCGACGTCCGCAGCGAGGACGGTGGGCCTGTTTCCGAGGATCGGCGTGCCGCTCAGGGTGGTGAGAGCCTCCGGGCCACCGCTGATCACGGCGGTCTCCGCCGTGGGGTAGACGCTCACCCTCGTGGCGCCGGGCACCTTGTAGACCTCGAGCGCCGGGTAGGACTTGGTCACGTCACGCACGTTGAACAGCGTCTCCAAGCCGGAGGCGCGGCCCCTTTCCATCGGACCGAACGTGGCGATGCGTTTCAGTCCGGCGCTCGCCAAGGCGGCGTGAATCTGATCGGACGAGGGCGGGGTGTCGCTGGCGTTCGGGGCGAGGTCGTTGCGTACGAGGACGTATCCCATGCCGCCGCGGGCGAGCGTTGCGGCCAGATTCGGTGCGGCTCGCTGCCCGAGCTGCGCCTCGATCGCGTCCAGCCAGCGGGTGCTGTTGACCGAGCCGAACGGGATCAGGTCGCGCACGGCCCAATCCGTCTTGCCGAGCCACAGCAGCGGCTCATCGCGCGGGTTGCCCCACTTGTACTCGGCGAAGGCAGTGCCCGGCAGGAGCAGGGTCCGGGTATCGGTGGCGTTCTGCGCCAGCCAGCTGGCCGCCGTCTTCCAGTAAGCGGGGACGGCGAAGTCCGTGTTCGAGTAGATCCGGATGAGCCCCAGTGGAGCCGCAGCGATCGCGATCGCCGCGGTGGTGACCAGCGCGACACCGGTGGAGAGCGTGCGACCCCACTTTCGGCGTTCCGTCCCGGGGCGGCGCATCAGGGCTGGCAGGAGGCACGCCACGCCGATGGCCAGCGGTAGCCGCACGAGTGGTTCGAACTTGGTGACGTTGCGCAGCGGGCCGAGCACGCCGGTCAGCAGGTGGACATACGTCTTGGCGAGGATGCCGTTCGGTTCCTCCGGGTACGCGGCCGCGATGGCGACGACCCCGATGGCCAGGCACGCGAGCCAGAACCGCCGAGCCGGAACGCGGGCCCGGGCCAGCCCGGCGACCCCGAGTCCAGCGATCACCAGGCTTCCCACGAGCACGACCGGAGCGGTGACGTACGTCCAGCCGGAGTCGGTGGTGAGGGCTCCGGACCGCAAGTAGTCGAACCAGTCCGGGGTTCCCCGAATGGTCTCGGCGAGCGAGGTGACCAGGGTGGTGACGTTCGCCGTCTCCGTGTAGGGCAGGAAATTGATGCTGTAGCGGGCCTGGAGCAGCAGTGCCGTGACCCACCACAGGATCGCCGCCCCGACGGCGCCCGCCCACCACACCCGCAATTTCCAGGCGCCAGGACCCCGGCACATGAGGAACAACCAGAGCGCGGGCGCGATCAGCACGTCCAGCACCACGCTGGCGTTGGTGCCGCCGATCAGGAAGACCCCGATGGCCGATCGGGCAGCCGCCCGGCGCGCCGACGTCCGCTCCGCCGTCGCTGGCGAGCCGTGCGTGTAGTGCACGAGCGGCAGCAGGATCCACGGCAGGAGCGCTCCGCCGATGACGAAGGCGGAGAGGTCGCCGATGCGCGAGAGCATCCAGGGTGAGACGGCGTAGGCGAGAGCGCCGAGGATGCGGCCGGTCCTGTTGCCGATGCGCAGCGCGTCGCACAGCCGCACGACGCCCCAAAACGCCGTGATCAGCAGGAGCGCCATCCACAGGTGCTGGGCGATCGAGGTAGGGACCCCCAGGGCGCGCATGAGCAGGAAATAGGGCCCGATGGGAGCCAGGTAACCGATGGTCTGATTCGGGATCGAGCCGCCCTCGGCGGCGGTGTTCCAGAGGTGAAGCTGCTGGCCTAGGTAGCCCGAGGGGTTCAACGCCAGAGCGGGCTTGGTGTCGATCACCGTCTTGTCCGGCTGCTGGGCCAGCGAGAGCCCGAGGAGGACCAGCGAGACCGCGATCAGGTAGATCCGGGCGGTGAGCTCGGGTGGCGTCTTCAGGTCAGCCCACGTCGGCCGGCGAAACCGTGGCCCGTTCAGCTTCGGTAGCCGCGGCCGGAAGCGGCTGCCCTGCCCCCCGCTGCCGTCCGGCGCTGAGCCGGGGGAGCCGTCAGCCCGCTCGCCGAGCGGCGGATCGAGCGGTGCCGGAAACGGCCGGGTGGCGTCGGCAGGGGCGCGGTCAGACAAGCAAACCCGCTCCCATCGGCCCTCCTACGCAGCGTTACGCTTCGCGCTCGGTCGACCCACGAGCCATGCGTTTCGTCACGGAGCGTATAGGCATCCTCAGGCCGCCATCGCCGACTTCCCCGAATTGGGGATGAGCCGGCAAGCGCGCCCGGTTAGCGTCCGAGTACGCGCGAAAGGTCGACCCGCACCAGCCACTGGTCCAGGCGCGGCACGCTGCCCCACGGGTAGGAGCGGTCGGCGGCGGCGGTGGTGAGCTGGGGGATGGGCACCCACAGTGCGCGCCGGACAGCGTCGACGCTGCCCTTGCGGACGCCGATCGTGTGGGTCGAGCGATTGGTCAGGTAGTCCAGCCCGAAGTTGATCTGTGCGTGCACCCGAACCTGCCCGACCCGGCCGGTCAGCGCCTGCATCGTCCCGCTCATCCCCGTGGTCAGGATGGCTCCGGTGACGGGGTCGACGGCGATGCTGCGTACCAGGGTCGTTGCTTGCGTGCCTGCGACGAACTGGTCGGGGCGCACGACGGTGTTGAAGGCATTGGTGGCCCAGCCGGCGTGTACGGGGGCGCGCGAGGCGAGCGCGCCCTTGCGATAGACCGCCACCCGGTCGGCAACCAGCCCGTCCGCGCGGGTGCGGGCCACGTAGAGCGTCCCGTCGAGCCCGTACTTCGCGGTCTCCATCCGCGAGCT
This sequence comes from uncultured Actinomycetota bacterium, assembly GCA_963782485.1. Classification (GTDB taxonomy): domain Bacteria; phylum Actinomycetota; class Actinomycetes; order Frankiales; family Frankiaceae; genus DATAZK01. The sequence continues at coordinate 99,242 of CAWAJV010000013.1, read as the reverse complement.
GTCAGCGCTTGCCTGGACCGGGAGGCTGGTGGGACGGATGGTGCCGTTGCGGGCGTTGTAGCTGAACTCCTGAACCGGGAAGCGCACCACCCGGTTGTTCGGGTCCACCGCGTCACAGACGATGACGAAACGCTCGTCGCCGTACTTGCTCGACGGGTCGGACTCGACCTCGCGCACCCCGCACCGGATCGACACGCCGCGGTAGCGCACCGCGGGGTACTGGAAGGTCGCCTTGACGTGTCCGGCCGCGTCGATGACGACCAGGCCGCCCTCGTAGATGCTCGAGTCGCCGAAATATTGGGAGACGACGATGTGGCCGCTGCGGGGCAGCAGCGCCATCTCGCAAAGCCCCCGTGAGTTGTGGACGGATTCGCCATACGCGTTCTGGTACGCGGGCATCATGGCGGTCGCTCGGGTCTGGCGGGCCATCTGGTCCGCGGTGAGGCGCTGGCTGACGGTGAAGCCGCCACCCGAGGTGCGCGACAGGCTCCCGAACGACGGGAACTGGCCGTGCTGGGACACCTTCCACCCGTGGTAGGGCGCGGCCGAGCAGAACATCACCCGCTCGGCGGAGCCGCTACCCACCACCTGCAGATCGCCGATATCGGCGCCGCCGTACCGCGAGCCCTGGCCCGCGACGGCGCGCGCACCCTTCGACGTCGGGATGACCACCCGCCCGAAGTTGCGACGCGCCGGCTGCAGGTAGCCGACCTCCATCGTCGTCCCGGTCGGCTGCAGCTGGTTGTCCGTGTAGGGCGTGGTCGCCATGACGACGGTGCCATCGCGCGTCACCGCGGACATGTACGCGGACTGGCCCGGACCGAAGCCCCAGTTGGGCACCGGGGCCACGGCGAACGATTGACCGGTCGGGACCTTGTTGTGCCCGGCGAGCGCGCCGAAGCTACCGGGCCGGCCGAATATCTCGACGGTAGGCCCGAATCCGGGAAGCTCACACGCCTGGATCAGGGGAACGGCGGCAATGGCACTGGCCCCCATCAGGAGTCCCCTGCGTGTCGGCCTTATCTTTTCGAGCGGAGAAGTATCTAGTCGGCTACCCACGGTTAGGTGATCGGAGCCGTTCCGCTGGACCTTTACACCGACAGGCCGTTTGTCGTCAAGACTGCTATTGCCTCATGCCGCTCCGCCGAAATGGCTAGTGCGTGTCGGGTTTGCCTGGCTTTGGTCAGTCGCGCGTGGCGAGATACCGCACGCTGTGCCAGAAGCCGCCGTAGCTGTCGTCGTCACGCATCGCAATGATCTTGGCTCCGGCGTCACGCAGGATCTGCTCCACCCGCGGCGTGCGCAGCCCGTTCATCTGCATCGGCGCCGGGTAGCCGTAGAAGCGCCGCTGGACGTAGCCGGTGAGCTTCGCCGGGGCGTAGCGAAAGGCGAGGCCCTTCACCGAAAGGCAAGGGCGCTCGGGGAGCTGGAAGCTGATGATCCCGCCAGGGCGGAGCAGGCGCACGAACTCGGTGAGGTAGGCCGGGATCAGGTCACGGGGCACGTGCTGCAGGGCGATGACGCTGTGGACGAAGTCGAACGGCCCCTGCGGGTCGGCGACGTGCAGGTCAGGGGCGCTGTTGTGAAGGAACACGCACCGGCCGCCGGTGCGGTCGAGCTCACGCGCCTTGGTCAGCATGGTCTCGGAGATGTCGATGCCCACCACGCGCTCGAAGTCGCCGGCGATGGCTTGCACCATGCGGCCGACCCCGCAGCCGAAGTCGAGGGCTCGTGCACCGCTGGTGGCCAGTCCCAGTGAGGCGAGCCATTCGCGCTGGCCGTCCCAGTCCGCGACCCCGGAAGCGAAGAAGGTCTCGAGGTCCCAGCGCCCGCCCTTCTTGTCGGGATCGACAAGGACGGCCCACAAGGCGTCCTCCGAGGCCAGGGTCTCCCAGTCGGCGCCGGTGTCGGAGAGCCGGTTGATGGGCTTGACATCCAGCTGCTTCGACGGCGGAGCGGGGTCAGGCACGCTCATCGGGGACTCACAGCGGGCAGCGTAACGTCGGCCGGTCGCCGGTCGGGGCTAGCCACGGCCGAAAGACGTGACGGCGACAAGCAGGTCCTCGTCCGTGGCCGGGCGCGCTCCGATCACGTCGACGCCCCGCCGGCGAAGGGCCGAGGTGGCTGCTGCGGGATTGGCGTCGTAGAGCAGCGCCAAGTGTTCCCCGCGGTCGACATAGGCCAGGTCGGTCGCCCGGCACACGCTGGGCAGGGGCTCGGTGAGCGAGAGCACCGCGGCGTCACGGGCCCAGCGGCGGCGTTCGCGGGCGCCCGCCGCGAGTCGCTCTTCCTCGGCGGTAACGACGCCCGCCATGAGGCTGCCGGTGCGGTACCAGGTGAAGCTGCGCGCCCAGTCGTGACAGGCCTTCCCGTACCGGGCGGCGACGGCCGGGTCGGCCAGGTCGTCCAGCCTGGAGATGATGGCGGGCGCCAGGGGAGTGTCCTCGTCGAGCAACCAGCCTGTCAGGTCGTCGCGAACCGAATCCCGAAGCCCCGGAACGCGGAAGGCCAGGGCCGGGACTCCCATGGCGGCCGCCTCCATGACGCTCAAACCCCAGCCCTCGAGCCGGGTCGGATTGACGGTGAGCCAGGCGGCGCGCAGCCGGCTGTCGCGCTCGACAGCGCTCAGCCGGCCGTGGAAGGAGACCATCTCATCCAACCCGTGGCGCCGGCTCACCTCCTGCAGCCGATCGAGGTCGGGTCCCTCGCCGACCAGGTGGACGTGCAGGTCGGGCACTGCTGCCAGCACCTCCGGGAGAGCGGTGAGCAGGAGATCCAGCCGCTTCTGCGGAACGAGCCGGCCGACGCAGACGATGCTCGGATGGGCGGTGCGCACGCGTGACGCCGGCGGCTCGCCGGGGAAGTCCAGCCCATTCGGCACCAGGAAGCGGGGTCCGAAGAGGTTCAGCTGGTCGAGCACGTCGCGGCGGGTGGACGGTGACACGCAGACGGTAGGACGGCCGCGGTAAGCGATCCGGGCGCCCCGCGACTCGAGCGTGCGCCCGAGGAACGATGCGACGGGGCCGAAGAAGAGCCGGAACTGGCGGGTGTGAACGTGGTGGATGACCTGGACGACCGGGGTCTTGCGGCGCACCGCCAGTGTCGAGAAGAACGGGATGCCGTTCTGGCAGTCGATGACCGCGTGGATGTCCCGCCGGTTGCGCCGGACCCACGCGAGCGCCTGGGCGTAGACACCCAGCGCGCCGCCCGCCCGGCGGATCGTCACCCCGTTGCGGCTGGCGAGAGCAGGCAGCCCTTCGGCCTTGGAGCTGAAGATCGTCACCCGAGCCCCCGCGTCGGCGAACCGAGCCGCAACGCGCTCGACGAACACCTCCGCACCGCCGGCGAACGGATGATCCAGGTCTCGCCAGTTCAGCAAGACGACGTGCCGGCCCGCCCATCGTTCCGCGTACACCGACACGTCCCTCTTCCCTCGCATTTTCGGGTGCCTCGGTGAGGCAACGGCCGGTTCACATCATTAATCACTCTGTGTAGCCACGCCTAGGCAACGGCGCAATTCACCTGGCGCCGTCGCTCCAGCCTGTGGTATGCACCACAGGCCGAATCTAATCAACCGTTCGCCGGAGCAGGGGCGCATCTGTGCACGGAGTGTCACTCACCGTCGTTATCCCGGCGTATAACGAGGCGCATCGCCTGCCGAGAACGCTGGCTGCGTTGCACGGTCTGCTCGTGTGCACGCCGGCGTTGGGGACCGTCGAGGTCATCGTTGTCGACGACGGCAGCACCGATGAGACCCACGCCGTGACGTTGGCTGCTCTAGCCGACTTCCCGCTGGCCCGCCTGGTGCGGCTCCCCTGGAACTGCGGCAAGGGCGCAGCCGTCCGGGCCGGAGTCTCGGTCGCAGAGGGCCGGGCGCTCATTTTCATGGACGCCGACCTCGCGACCGACCTGAGCCACATTCAGACCGCGGTGCGCCTGCTGGACGATCACGACGTGGTCCTCGGGTCGCGGGCGGCACCAGGAGCCTCCGTGCGCGGCCGGTCGTTCGCCCGCCGCATCGGCGGCGACCTCTATCACCACCTCGCGCGTCGCGCGACGGCCACCTCGTTCACCGACACCCAGTGCGGCTTCAAAGCGTTTCGCGGCGCCGAGGCCAAGCTGATCTTCAGTCTGGTGCGGTCCACCGGCTTCGGCTTCGACGTCGAGGTGTGCGCAGTTGCGGCAGCCATGGGCCTGCGCGTCGCGGAACTCCCGATTCGCTGGACGGGAGTTGACGGGGGAACGTTCCGGATGAGCGCGCATGCCACCGAGATGCTGGCTGATCTCTGGCGGGCCCGTCGCCAGCAGCGGCGGGCCACCGGTCGCGCGTTGCCGGCGCCGGAGGTGCAGACCCTGGTTTCGCTGCCGGCCGCTTCCCTGGACGACGCGTCCGCGCAGATCCTCCACCTTCCGCCGCCGACGAGCGTGCCGGCGTGACGGGTGACGAGCCAGCGTGGCGCCAGCGCGCTGACTCCTTCAGGTGACGGGCGGCTTGACCGCCGCACTGAAGACCGACGATCCGGCGACGGACGGCAGTAGCACCGCCGTCCCGCCGCTGGAGAGGCAGCGTCGCCTCGCTGCCTACCGCAGCCGGCGGCGCGCGCGTGACCTTTCCTGGCGAACCCCTCGGCGCTGGGTCGCGCCGGTGGGGCTGGCACTCATGGCTTTCGCCCTGGTGCAGCGGCCGGGCAAGATCGTGCCGGACACGAAAGTGGCGCTGGCGCTCGATCCCGCCCGGTTTCTCGGAGCTGCGCTGCACCTGTGGAACCCCGATGTAGCTCTGGGATCGATCGGCAACCAGCAGGTTGGCTACCTGTTCCCGATGGGGCCGTTCTTCCTCCTCACTCACGCGCTCGGCATCCCGGTCGCCTTTGCGCAACGGCTGTGGCTCGGCGCGCTCCTGGTGCTGGCCTTCTGGGGGGCGGTCCGACTGGCAGACGCCCTGGTGATCGGCAACCGGGCCGGTCGCATCCTGGGCGGGTTGGCCTACGCCCTGTCGCCGTTCGTGCTGCTGCGCGCGGGTGACCTCTCCGCCCTGCTGCTCGGGGCGGCTCTGCTGCCGTGGGCGCTGACCCCGCTGGTCCGGGTGACGGCGGCTCCGCACGAGCCGGGCGGTCGCGCCACCGCGAGCGTCCGGCGGGCCGCCGCGCAGTCCGGCATCGCCGTCCTTTTCATGGGCGGCGCCAACGCGGCGATCACGGCATGCGCGCTTGTCGGCCCGCTGCTCTGGCTCATCCTCATGTGTCGCGGGCGGCGGGCCTGGGCGCTGCGGGCCTGGTGGCTGCTCGCGCTGGTGTGCGCTACCGCATGGTGGGCGGTGGCGCTTGCGCTGCAAGGCCAGTACGGCATCGATTTCCTGCGCTACACCGAATCCGCATCCACCACGACGTCCGTCACCTCGCTGCCGGAAACGCTTCGCGGCTCGGCTGATTGGCTGGCCTACTTCCATCTGGCCGGGTCGTCACCGCAGCCCTCGCTGACGCTGCTCGGCGCCGGTGTCGCGATGGTGGCAAGTTTCGTCGTCGTCGGTCTCGGTCTCGCCGGGCTGGCGCGCCGTGACATTCCGGCCAGGCGGTTCCTTCTCGCCAGCCTCTGCCTGGGCACGATCGCAGTGGGAGCCGCATATGCGGGCCAGCCGCAGGGGGTCCTGTCCGGGCAGTGGCGCGAGGTCCTGACCGGGCCGTTCGCAGCGTTTCGCAACGTCAACAAGTTCCAACCGCTGATCCGGCTGCCGCTGGCGCTCGGTCTGGCGGCCTGCCTGCCGCTGGTGACGGCGCGGTGGCGTGCCTGGGCAACGCGGCGGCGGGCCGCGCGGATCACCATCAACGCGACCGCCGCTGCCGTGATGGGTGCCGCGGTGCTGCTGACCGCCGCTCCTCTGGGACTCTCGCGGGTGTACCCCGAACACGGCTTCACGTCCGTGCCCGGCTACTGGTCGCAGGCGGCCGACTGGCTCACCTCGAACGCCACCGACGGCAGCACCCTGCTGCTCCCTGCATCGGGCTCGGGCGACTACCGATGGGGCGACCCCGAGGACGAGCCGATGCTGTGGCTCTCGCGCACCCCCTGGGCGGTGCGCGATCTGATCCCCATCGGAGGCGTCAACAGCACGCGGCTGCTCGATGCCATCGAGCGGCAGCTGGGGCAGCGCGCTGCCCCGGATCTGGCGCCGGTCCTGGCCCGGGCCGGCGTCGGTTTCGTGCTGGTGCGCAACGATCTGGCGCCGGAGCCCGGTGGGGGTCGGCCATCACCTGCGGCCATCGAGCAGGCCATGTCGGATTCGCAATTGCGCCAGGTCGCCACTTTCGGTCCGGTGGTGGCCGGCACCGGCCGGCCCGCCCTCGCGATCTACGCGGTGGGTGGCGTCCATCGCGTGGACAGCTATCCGGCAGACCGGTTGACGCTGGTGAGCGGGGGTCCCGAGGCGTTGGTGACGCTCGGGGAGAGCGGTGTGCTCGGCAACCGCCCGACGGTGCTCGCGATGGACGCCGCGGGCCGGGTAGGGGCGAACGGGAAGCTGCTGGGCGGGCTGCGCTTTGCGGAGTGGATTGACACCGACACGCTGCAGCGCCGCGCCGAATCGTTCGGCGTGCTGCATGGCACGCCTTCCTATCTCCTCACCCCGGAGGGACGGGAAGCAGGCCAAACGGCCGCCCCGCGGTTGCGCCTCGATGTCGCGGCCGGCGGTCACGAAACGACGCTGGGCCTTACCGGTATCAGCTCGGTCACGGCGTCCGGATACGGGACGCCACTCGGCGGGGTCTCCTCGGACGGGCCGAACGCCGCCGTCGATGCGAACGTCGACACCGCCTGGTCGACCAGTGGATTCCCCGGCGGCAGCGTCGGCCAGTGGCTGCAGGTCGGCTTCCCGGAGCCCCGCTCGGTCGACGCGGTGTCGGTCCGGCTGCTGGCCGACACCCCCGCCCGCCCCGTGATCACCCGATTGCGTGTCACCACCGACACCGGCTCGCTCGTGACTTCCCTTCGCGACACCAACGCCGCCCAGACCGTGCCGGTGCCGGCTGGCCCGACCCGTTCCCTGCGGCTCACGATCGATGGCCTGTCGAAGGCCGGCACGCTGTTCCTCGGCCCCGGGATCCGCGAGCTCACCGTCTCCGGGGTGTCGATCCAGCAGACGACGCTGCTTCCCGACGACGCCGCCGGTCTGGTTCGCCCGGACGCCGCCGCCAGTTACGTCTTCGCGCGCTACCGGACCGATCCGAACGCGGCGTTCCAGGAAGAGCCGCAGCTGAAGCGCACCTTTACGGTTCGGGCTGACGCGGACTTCTTCGCCAGCGGCACGGCGGTGGCCGATCCGACGACCCTCCAGCTACCCGCCGGGGGCACCGATGTGGCTCTTGCCTGCGGCTCCGGACCGGACGTGCTGATCGACGGCCGGCACTACCAGACCTACGCGCGCGGAAGCAGGGCCGCCTTTGAGGGCGGCCAGCCGGTGGCGCTCGGCTTGTGCACCGTGCGGCCGATCACCCTGCGCGCCGGGATGCACACGGTGCAGTCGATCCCCAGCCGGGCCTCGAACCGGGTTCCGCCACTCAGCATTGCCACGCTTGCCCTGCAAACCCGCGCAGACCTCACCGCCGCGGAAGAGACCCGGACGGCCACGCCAACCCACTGGGGCCCGGAGCACCGGACGGTCACCCTGCCGGCAGGCAAAGCGACGATCCTGACCATCCACGAGAACTTCAACCGCTCATGGCATGCCAGCGTCAACGGCAAAGCCTTGGCTGCGGTCCGCGTCGATGGCTGGCAGCAGGGATTCGTGGTGCCCGCGGGGCCGGCTGTCACGATCACCATCACCAACACTCCGGGCGTCCTGCTGCGTTGGGCGCTGGCGGCGTCCGCCCTTCTCGCTCTCCTCCTGCTGGTTGCCGCGCTCTGGCCGGGCCGCGCCGGTCGACCGCCCGTGGCTCGCGTGAGCACCGCAGGCCCCGTCGTGTCTCGCCTTGCGGCGCTCACCGTGGCCGCCGTGACGATGGTGTTGCTCGTCGGTCCCTGGGCGGCACTCGTACCGGGCCTCGCCGTCCTGGTGTGGTCGGCGCGGCGGCTCGCCGGGCTGATCGCCTTGGCCGCACTCTGCACGGCCGCCGGGTTCGTGTATGCCGAGCCGGCCCGATTGGCATTCAGCCACCAGGGGGCGTTTGCCCCGGTGACCCAGCTGCTCGCCGCACTGGCGTTGACGGTCGTGGTCCTGGCCGGCGTCAACGGCAGCCTGCGGCCCCGCCGGTCTCGAGCAGGCGAGGCGCCGGATGGTGCCGGCCGGCCGGACGAGAGCCGAAGCGAGTCATCCGGCGGGGTGGTGAATCAGCCGGTGTAGCCCAGCGGGGCCGCTGAGCCGGAGTTCGCGTGCACCGACTTCGCCTGCGCCGAACGGCGGATCGAGCCGAGCGCGATGAACTGCTTGTTGAACGCGTCGGCGACGTACTGACCGCCCGCCTCGGACAGGTGCACGCCGTCGGCGGACCGCACGGTGATCCCATTGATGGTCGGCGTGAACGACCCTTGCGGGGTCAGCAGCTTGGCGAGATCGAGCACGGTCGCCTGCTTCGGATGCCGGGCGGCCGCCTCGCGCAGGAGCTGGTTGAAGCGGGTCACGCGCGCCGGGTCGGAGAAGTCGTAGGGGTTGCCGTCGGGCTGCTCCTGCTGCGCGAAGTACGGGGTCGTCAGCAGCACGACCTTGGCGCCGCCCGCGCTCAGGCGTCGCGATCGCGAGGTCCATCTGCTGCGCCAGGTAGGCGTCGTAGTCGGGGTTGCCGACGTGCGTCCACACCCCGTTGTGAACGCGGTCGAGCACCTCCCAGCGCCCGGCGAGGAACAGCACCACGTCGGGGTCGTAGACGCGGACGTCGTCGGCGCGCTTCTGCGGCCAGTTCGCGCAGTTGTCCTGCGGCATGAGCTCGCCGCGGTCGTCGCGGAACGGGCCGCCGGTGGCGAGGCCGCAGCCGAGCAGCCCGAGGTTGAACGACTGGTAGTTGTACTTCTGGCCCTCGTCGCCGACGCCGGTCGCGAGGGTCGAGGCAAGGGAATCGCCTTCGATGAGGATGCGCACCGGCCGGTTCAGCGCGGCGAGCTGCGCCGAGTTCAGCTTCGGCGGCTTGGGTGCCGGTGGTTGCACTGAGGGCACCGGCTCGGGGGAGCCGCCGGCCTTCGTGATCTGGGTGGCCGACGCCTGGGTGGTGAGGACCAGCCCGGTGACCAGCGAGGCGACCACCAGCAGGCTGATGGCCGGCAGCGCCGCCTTGGCCAGCGGGTTCGGCATCCGGCGGCGCAGCTTGCGGGCCGACAGCGCCCCGCGCCGGATCGGCTGCTCGAGCAGGTGGTAGGAGAGCACCGCGACCGCGAACGTCGCGCCGAAACGTGCCCCCAGCAGCTCGGCGCCGGACAGGCCGGTCCGCTTGTGGGTGAGGTACTGGAAGATCGGCCAGTGATAGAGGTAGAGGCCGTAGGAGATAGCCCCGATATAGCGCAGCGGCCGCAGGGAGAGGAACCAGGCGAGCGGCCCGCGGGGCGCGTCGGCACACGAGAGCACGACTCCGGCGGCGCTGACGGCGACTACCGCGAACCCGCCGCGATACAGCCAGGTGCTGCGGTCCGGCACCTCGAGCCAGCAGTAGACGAGTCCCGCGGCGCCGGCGATGCCGAGCAGCTGGATGACCGCCCGCAGCGATACCGCGCGCGCCTCCGAGCGCATCGCGCTGATCTTCGCGGCGAAGCCCTCCGGCGGGCGCAGCGCAGCGAGCACGCAGCCGAGCAGCAGCGGGAGCGCGCGGGTATCGGTGCCGTAATAGAGCCGGTCGGGGCTGGTGCCGTGCAGCGAGAGCATCAGCATCAGCAGCGCGCTCGCGGTGCCGCCGAGGAACGCCAGCGTGAACACCCCGCGCCGCCGCCAGCGCAGCACCAGGAGCAAGAGCAGCGGCCAGAGCAGGTAGAACTGCTCCTCGACGGACACGGACCAGGTGTGCAGCAACGGCGACTGGGGGCCGAAGTGGTCGAAGTAACCCTGGCCGGAGACGATGAAGCGCCAGTTCGCGGCATAGCCGAGCGTCGAGAGCGCATCGCCGCGTAGCGACGCGCGTGAGGTGGCGGGGGCGACGTAAGCGGCCCACGCGATCATCGCGCCCAGGAGCACCGCCATGGCCGGCAGCAGCCGGCGGGCCCGCCGGCCCCAGAAGCCGAGCAGGTTGATACGGCCGGTATTGCGGTATTCGGTCAGCAACAGGCTCGTGATGAGAAAGCCCGAAAGGACGAAAAAGACGTCGACGCCGAGCAGGCCGCCCGGCAGCCACGTCACCCCGGCGTGGTAGCCCATCACGCACAGCACGGCGAATGCGCGTATGCCGTCGAGCGCGGGGATATGGCTGAACCCGCGTGCACCCTGCTTGCCGGCGCGCGCGGCACGATCAGCGCGGCGCCGGCCCTTGGGGGCCTTGCGACCCCGATTGACCGTGAGGTTCGCGGAATCCTGTATCTCGACCGACAGCTCGGAGGCGGGGGTGGTAGCCGGCGAGTAGGTGCTCGAGGAGATCGCTACCTCCGGACTCCCTGAGTGGTGCTGCTGGCCGCTGAGCTACCGGTTGAACGGCCTCTGGCGCGTGGCCGTGTCGCGCTGGCAGACGGATTCTCGCGTGGTCACGCTACCGCAGGTGGGGCGTCACTCGTTGCGTTCACGACAAACTGAATCGGCAGGTCGCGCATTGTGTACGTGCCCTGTGAGCAGGATATTGGGCCACTTGGAGTAACGCATTTCCGCTTTCGCGTTCCCCGCGTGTTACCGGCCAAATCCGGTGCTGATCCTTACGGGCGAACCACCCGGATAGGGCTGTGACCGCAGGGGTCCCCGGGTATCCTGCTCGGGTGCCAGGGTCTGGAGGGGAGCGCCTCATCCTGCCCGTGACCATTCAGGCTGAGCTATCCCTCGGGGCGGCGCCCAGCGGGAGCCTCGCCGACTGATGGCTACCGCGCTCTCCCTGAAGTCCGCCACACGACGCTCCCAGGGTTCGCCGGGCTCCCAATCCTCGCGTCCCACCCCCTCACCACACCCCGGGGAGCCGCGCGCGTCGCGCCAGTCCCGCTGGTCCGCGCTCGACGGCGTACGCGCCCTCGCCGTCACGGGCGTGATCCTCTACCACGCCGGTGTCAGCTGGATCCCCGGCGGCCTGCTGGGGGTCGACGTCTTCTTCGTCCTGTCCGGGTTCCTGATCACCAGCCTGCTGCTGCGCGAGGTGCGCGCCGGCGGCCGGATCGACCTGCGCGCGTTCTGGGCGCGCCGGGCCCGGCGGCTGCTGCCGGCCCTGCTGCTCGTCCTGATCGCGGTTTCGCTGTGGGTGGCGCTCGATCCGACGCAGGACATCCGCAGCGTGCGCGCCGATGTGACCTCGTCGCTGTTCTACGTGGCCAACTGGCGTTTCGCGTTCTCCCACCAGGGCTACTTCGCCGCGGCCCAGACGCCCTCACCGGTGCTGCATCTGTGGTCGCTCGGGGTGGAGGAGCAGTTCTACCTGCTCTGGCCGCTGCTGGTGGCCGGCGCGGTAGGGGTCGCCCGGCTGGCGCGGCGCAAGCGGGTCGCCGACGGTGCCGCGCCGGGTTCCGGCCGGCGCGCCGTGTTCGTGCTGGCGGTCGTCGGCACGCTGGCCAGCACCGGCTGGCTGATCTACGGTGCGCTGGCCGGCTACGACCCGTCCCGGCTGTACTACGGCACCGACACGCGGGCGCTCGCCCTGCTGGCCGGCGCCGTGCTGGCGACCGTGATGCCGCTGCCGCGCGAGCCCCGCCAGGTGCTGATCACGATCTTCACCAACCGGCGCTGGACGCTCGCCGGTGGCCTGGCGCTCGGCGGGCTCATCGCGATCTTCGCGCTGGTCGGCGGGCAGGACCGGATGCTCTACCGCGGCGGTTTCCTGGTGGTGGCCCTGCTCGTCGCGTTGCTCATCGCCTCGCTCATTCGCGCGCCGTTCGCCCCGATCTCCCGGCTGCTCGGCATCGCCCGCTCGCCCACCTGGGTCGGATCTCCTACGGCCTCTACCTCTGGCACTGGCCCGTCATCCTCTTCCTGACCTCTGCGCGCACCCACCTGCACGGCGGTGAGCTGCTGGCCACCCGCCTCGCGGTCGCGCTCACCCTGGCGGAGGTCTCGTACTGGCTGTTGGAGCGTCCGATCCTGGCCGGGCGGGTACCGGGCCCGCGGCTGGCGACCCTCGGGCTCGCCGGTGTCATCGGCCTGGTCGGGGTGGCCGGCCCGTGGGCAGCGGTCAGCCGCAGCTCCGAATCCGGCCGGGCCGCGTTCGCGTCGAAGCTCGACTCGCTCGCCAAGACGCAGGAGAAGCACTCAGCGGCACTGACCCATCCGCGTGCGGCCGCTTCCGCCCCGGCCGCGGCAGCCACGACGCCGGCTCCGGTGCCAGTCGCGCCGCCGGTCCCGCTTCCCAGCGATCTGGCGCCGAACCTTCCGGCGCCGGTACCGGCGGAGCCGCTGCGCGTGCTGCTGGTCGGCGATTCGACCGCCTTCAGCGCCGCGCTGGGCCTGTACCCGCAGCAGGAGGCGTGGAAGGTCACCTACGGACGCGAGCCGGGTCGGCTGCGGCATCGCGCCGGGTGTCGGTGCGGGTGACGGCGATCAGGCGCCGGTGAAGTACGGCGAGTGCTGGGACTGGCAGCAGCGCTGGGCGGCGACGGTCGCCGCGCAACGCCCGGCGATCTCGCTCATGGTGCTCGGCCACTGGGAAGTGGTGAACCGCAAGGTCGGCAACACCGTCATGCACATCGGCCAGCCGGTGTACGACAAGCTGCTGCGCGCGGAGCTGGAGAAGGTCGTGGCTACCCTCGGCTCGCAGGGCGGCAAGGTGGCGCTGGCGACGGCGCCCTGCTACCTGCGTCCGGAGCGGCCCGACGGCACCCGCTGGCCGCAGGACGACTGCCGCCGCGTGCAGGCCTTCAACTCGCTGATCTGGTCCGTCGCCGCGGAGCACCCGTCCAACGTCGTGGTGCTGGACCTCTACAACGACTTCTCGCCCGACGGCAAGTGGCACCTCGACATCGCTGGTCGGCAGGTGCGTGACGTCGACGGCATCCACTTCGACCCCGACGCCGGCCAGGCGCTGGCGCCCTACTTCTTCGGCGGCCTGCGCACGCTGGTCGGCCTGCCGGCCGTGCCGCAGCCACCGCCGTCGGTCACGGTAGGCCCGGCGACCGGCGGTTAGCTGCCGGTCGCGACGGTTAGCGGCGGTTAGCGGCGCCGCATCACCAGCACCAGATTCCAGGTGAGGAACTCGCGGATGCCGGGGACCCGCAGCACGCCGTACGCCCAGCGCGGGTGATAGCGGGGGAGGGCCTCGACGAGCTCGACCGAACCGTCCGCGACGCGGCGCTTCGCCCAGTCCAGGGCGCCGCGCACCGAGACGGCATACATGCTCTCGCCGTAGACGTTCTTGGGCGGCTTGCCGTGCTTGCGTTCATACCGCCGGAGCGCGCGCGTGCCGCCGAGGTAGTGCCACGGCGAGGTCTCGTGGCCGCCGTGTGGTGAGAGCCAGGTCGTGTACGACAGGAAGACCGTGCCGCCCGGCTTGGTGACGCGCACCATCTCATCCGCCATCGTCCACGGCTCGGGCACGTGTTCCAACACGTTGGAGGAGAAGCAGATGTCGATGCTGCCGGTGCGGAACGGGAGCGCCAGGCCGGAGCCGAGCACGGACGTGCCGCGTTCCGGCACCCGCCCGTGCAGCCGCATCTCGCCGGCGTCGGCCTCGAGCGCGAGATAGGTGGCCCCACCGCGGCGGAACGCGTCGGCGAAGTAGCCGGGTCCACCGCCGACATCGAGCAGGATCTTCCCGTCCAGCGGCGCGTAGTGGCCGACCTGGGCCGCCGAGTCCTGCGCCACCAGCCCGTAGAAGTGGGCCGGGTCGGTCTGCTCCAGCCCGAACGCGCGAAAGAGGGTCCGGCTGCGCGCCAGGGTGGCCTCGAAAGGGCGCGGGGAGTCGTCGGAAAGATCGGGCGCGGCGCTCACGGGTCGCGACGCTACCGGTTGACGGTCTGGTGTTGGCGTTCCGTGACGGTGTCGCGTCGATGCTGCGTGACGGTGTCGCGATGATGCAGTGCCACCAGGCCAACCATCGTCAGTGCCAGCACTCCCTGGGCTATGGCATCGGTCCAGGCGACCTCGGTCGGACCGCTGCCGGCCAGCGCCAGCGCGAGCGTGGTCAGGACGGCCGCCACGCACAGCACGGCGATGACCGCCCGCGACCCGGCGGCGAGCAGGTAGTGCGTGAACGTCACGGTCGCGGCCAGCAGGGTCATCGCGATCGCCAGCGGGGTCAGCGCGGCCGACGCCTTGGCCAGCCGGCTGCCGAACGCCACCGATAGCAGCGGGTGGCCGGCCGCCACCGAGAGGGCGGTGAGCGCGCCGGCGGGTAGGGCGATGAACAGCAGCGAGACGGCGAGCGGTGTGAGGGCGTGGTGTCCTGCGGCCCGCCGCCCGGCCGCCTCGGGAAGCAGGAAGCCCGCCAGCACGAACGCGATGAGCACCAGCGACTTCGACGCGACCGAGACGGCGCCGTAGCTGCCGCTGCTGCCCGGATCGCGGCGACCGAGGACCAGCACGTCGACGTTCTGCAGGATCGCCAGCATGCCGAGCGCCAGCAGCGCGATCAGGGCGTCGTGGCGCGCCCGGCCGCGCATGATCGAGCGAGCGGCCGAGACGTCGCGCGCTGTGGAGGCGGGCTCGAGCTGCTGCTGCGCGAGGCGGCCATGCAGGATCGCGATCGGGATGCTGACCAGCAGGCCGGCGGCGGCGCCCGGCACCCCGAATCCGGCTGCGACCGCGAGCAGGGTGATGGCGCAGCGCACCACGCCTTCGATGGCGAGGTTCACCGCGAACGCCCGGTAGGCGTTGCGGGCTTGCAGCAGCGCCCGCTCGAAGCAGACCACGGTCCACAAGGCGGCGGCGGCGAAGGTCTCGATCAGCCCGGGCGTGCTGTGGATCGCGAGCAGCCGGGCGAGGGGATAGGCCAGCGCGGCGCCGAGCAATCCGGCGCCGAGGCTCAGGGCATAGACACGCCGGCGGACGTGATGCTGCCAGCGTTCGAGAGCGTCCAGGTCGGCCCGCGCGAGCCATTCGCTGGCCCGCCGCACGACGGCGATCGCGAGGGCCAGCCCCGGCATCGTGAGCACGTAGAAGACGGCCACGAGCTGCACGAACGTGCCGTACTCACCGGGCTCGAGCAGCCGGGCGACGGCCAGCGTGGTCGCCGCGACGGCGAGGTTCACCGCGACGCCGGCGACAGCGACCGGCCCCGCGCTCCGGGCTGACTCGCGGTGCGTCGGCTGGGCGACCCCGGCCACCATGACAGGGGTGACGGCCGGCGCCGGCTCGGTCAGAGGATGCCCCCCGAACCGGGCACGTCACCCGCAGCCGACGTGCTCTCCACGGCCGTCACGGATTCGTTGATCGGTCCGCCGCCCAGCGCGCGGGCCAGCTCGACCTCCACCTGCGGGGTGGTCGCGACCGCGAGGATCTCGTCCCCTCCCTCCAGCGTGGCCTCCGGCGCCGGGAGGACGACGCGGCCCTGGCGCAGGATGGCGACGAGGGCCGTGTCGGGCGGCAGGTCCACCTCGTCGATGCGGCGGCCGGCCAGGCCCGAGTCGTCGGCGAGGGTGACCTCGACGAGCGAGGCCTCGCCCTGCATGAAGCTCATGAGCCGCACCAGGTCACCCACGCTCACGGCTTCCTCGACGAGGGCGGTCAGCATCCGCGGGGTGGAGACGGCGACGTCGACCCCCCAGGACTCGTTGTAGAGCCACTCGTTCTTCGGGTGATTGACCCGGGCGACGACCCGGCGGACCCCGAACTCGGTCTTGGCGAGCAGCGAGACGACGAGGTTGACCTTGTCGTCGCCGGTCGCCGCGACCACGACGTCGTACTCCTGCAGCCGGGCCTCTTCCAGCACCGCGACCTCGCAGGCATCGCCGTGAAACCACGTCGCGCCCGGGGCCGTCTTCTGCTTCAGCGCCCGCGGCTCACGCTCGATGAGCAGGACGTCGTGGCCGTTCTCGATCAGCTCCAGCGCGATGGAGCGGCCCACGTTGCCGGCGCCGGCGATGGCGACGCGCTTGCGTGGACGTGACTGCTGCAGGGTCGATTGGCGCCCCGGCTCGGCGGGCTGGGCGGACCACGACTGGGTGCTCACTGGGCGCTCTCCGGGCCGGCGGCGATGGCTTTCTCCGCGTCCAGGAGCTGGGCGCGTACCGCCAGGAGGTGGACGGTGTCACCGTGTTGCAGCGCCATGCCGGGCTCCGGGAGGATGCCTTCGCCGAACCGGATCAGGCACCCGATGCGCACGCCCGCGGCCTGCTCGAGCAGCGTGAGCGGCTTGCCGATCCAGCTCTCGGCGATCGGGACCTCGGCGAGGACGATCCGCCCGCTCTGATCGGTCCACTCCGGAGCGGTGCCCTCGGGGAGCAGCCGGCGCAGGATCTGGTCGGCGGTCCAGCGCACCGTGGCCACGGTCGGGATGCCGAGCCGCTCGTACACCTCGGCTCTTCTGGGTCGTAGATCCGGGCGACGACGTGTTCGACGCCGAACGTCTCGCGGGCGACGCGCGCCGACAGGATGTTGGAGTTGTCTCCGCTGGAGACGGCGGCGAAGGCGTCGGCCTTCTCGATGCCCGCTTCCGTCAGCGTGTCGCGGTCGAAGCCGACCCCCGTGACGGTTTCCCCGGCGAACCCGTCACCGAGTCGCGTGAACGCTGACGCGTCCTGATCGATGACAGCGACGGAATGCCCGCGCTTGGCCAGACTGCGGGCCAAGGTCGAGCCGACTCGGCCACAGCCGAGGATGACGACATGCACAGGCCTGGACACTAGCCCGCTCGAGGTGCGTCCCGGGTGCTCTCGTGCACAGAATGCCGCGTAGCATTCCGCGCCGTGGGCGTGCTCACGGGCTTGCTGAAGCGCGGCGTCGTTGGTCGGCCGGTCCGGAGCGACCGTCTGGGCGAGACGCTGCTGCCGAAGAAAATCGCCCTTCCGGTCTTTGCCTCCGATGCATTGTCGTCGGTGGCTTACGCGACCGAGGAAATCCTGCTGGTGCTGACTCTCGGCGGGCTCTCGTTCATCCACTTCACCCCGTGGATCGCCGCCATGGTGGGCGTTTTGATGCTCACCGTCGTCACGTCGTACCGCCAGAACGTCCACGCCTACCCCAGCGGTGGGGGTGACTACGAGGTCGCCACGACCAACCTCGGTGGCAATTACGGCCTCCTGGTCGCCAGCGCCCTGCTCACCGACTACGTCCTCACCGTCGCCGTATCCGTGTCTTCAGGCGTGGCCAATTTCCTGTCCGCGGTGCCCTCGCTGAGCCATCAGCGAGTGCTCATCGCCGTCGCCGTTGTGTTGGTCATCACACTGCTGAACCTGCGGGGTATCCGCGAGTCCGGTACCGCGTTCGCCATCCCGACCTACGCCTTCATGGCGTCGGTGCTGTTCATGATCGGCTACGGGCTCTTCCGGGCCGCGACGGGCACGCACCTGCGAGCCGAGAGCGCGAACTTCGGCGTCGCGGCCGCCGGCAGCTTCGGCGGGCTCGCGACGGTGTTCCTGGTGCTGCGGGCGTTCTCCTCCGGCTGTACCGCCCTGACCGGGGTCGAGGCGATCAGCAACGGCGTGCCCGCGTTCAAGAAGCCGAAGAGCAAGAACGCCGCTACCACGCTGCTGCTGCTCGGCGTGCTGGCCGTGACGATGTTCATCGGGGTCACGGTGCTGGCGCTGATCTCCAAGGTCCACGTCACCGACCCCGGCTACCTCACCGGGGCACCCGACGGCTACGAGCAGCGCACCGTCATCACCCAGGTGGCGGAGGCGGTGTTCGGTGGGACGGGATCGGTCGGCTTCATCATCATCGCCGTCACGACGACGCTGATCCTGGTGCTCGCCGCCAACACCGCATTCAACGGCTTTCCGGTGCTGGGCTCGATCCTGGCGCAGGACCGTTACCTCCCGCGCCAGCTGCACACCCGCGGCGACCGGCTCGCCTTCAGCAACGGCATCGTGCTGCTCGCCGGGTTCGCGACCTTGCTGATCATCGTCTTCCAGGCCGAGGTCACCCGGCTGATCCAGCTCTACATCATCGGGGTCTTCGTCTCGTTCGTGACGAGCCAGAGCGGCATGGTCCGGCACTGGAACCGGCTGCTGAGCACCGAGCAGGATCCGCAGGTGCGCCGCCGGATGCGGCGCAGCCAGAGCATCAACCTGATCGGCGCGATCATGACCGGCGTCGTCCTGGTGATCGTGCTACTCACCAAGTTCACCCGCGGCGCCTGGATCGTGTGCGTGGCGATGCCGATCATCTTCCTGACGATGCGGGCCATCCGGCGCCACTACGACCGCGTGGCCCGCGAGCTCGTGCCCGAGCCCGGCCCACCGACGCTCCCGAGCCGGGTCTACGCCGTCGTCCTGGTCAGCAAGCTGCACCGCCCGACCCTGCGGGCGCTGGCGTTCGCCAAGGCGAGCCGGCCCCACGTGCTCGAGGCGATCACCGTCAAGATTGACGACAAGGACACCGAGGCGCTGCAGGAGGAATGGCAGCGCCGCGGGATCGGCATCGACCTGGTGGTCATCGACTCGCCGTTCCGCGAGATCACCCGACCCGTGATCAAGTACATCCGGCGCATCCGGCGCGACTCGCCGCGCGACGTGGTGTGCATCTACATCCCCGAGTACGTGGTGGGCCACTGGTGGGAGAACCTGCTCCACAACCAGAGCGCGCTGCGCCTGAAGAGCCGGCTGCTCTTCGAGCCGGGCGTCATGGTGACGAGCGTTCCCTATCAGCTGGACTCGGCGGAGCGCCGGAGCGGGCTCACCGACGGCCGGTCCCGCCCGGGTGATGTCCGCCGCGGCCGCTCCGCGCCGTCGAGCCCGACCCCGAACGGCGCTGATAAAGCCAACCGGCAGCCCGATGAGGACGACTCCCGCGAGACGGTCGGTTGAGCCGCGCGCGGGAGTCGGGGCAAGCGTTCCTCGAGCTGACGGTCGAGCGTCCCGCACCCGGCGGGGATTGCGTGGCGCACGCACCGGACGGGCGGGTCGTGTTCGTGCGTGGAGCGCTGCCGGGGGAGCGGGTCCGGGCCCGCGTCATCGATGAGAACCGGCGATTCCTGCGGGCCGACGTGGCGGACGTTCTGGAGCCTTCACCCTCCCGGATCGACCCGGTATGCCCGCTGGCCGTCCCGAGCGGCTGCGGTGGCTGCGATTGGCAGCACACGACGCTCGCGGTGGCCCGGGAGCTCAAGTCCGAGGTGCTCCGCGATCAGCTGGTGCGCCTCGGCGGGTTCGACCCGGGGCCGATCGCGATGGTCGCACCGCAGGGCTACGCGGACGGGCTCGGCTGGCGGACCCGGATGCAGGTCTCGGTCGGGCGCGACGGCTCGCGGGGCCTGCTGCGCCACCGCTCCCATGCCGTGCAGCGGGTGCGCCACTGCCCGATCGCCCACCCGCTCATCGACGAGGCCGGAGCCTGGACCACCGCCGGCCCCCCGGCGCGCCACGTGCGCCATCAACCCCGCGACCGGGTTTCCTTCGCTGCCTCACCGACCACCGGCGAGGTCGTCGTCGACGGCGACGGCGCCTTGACCCACGAGGCGCTCGGCCATCGCTTCCAGGTGAGTGCGGGCGGGTTCTGGCAGGTGCATCCCGAGGCGCCGCAGCTGCTGGCGGACGCCGTCATCGCCGCTCTCGCGCCGGTGGCGGGGGAGCGCGCCTGGGATCTGTACGCCGGTGCGGGCCTATTCACCTACGCGCTGGCGAGCCGCGGCGTGCAGGTGACGGCAGTCGAGGACTTCGCACCGGCGGCGGCGGATGCCCGCGCCAACTGCGACGGGCTCGACGCGCGCGTGGTCACGGCTGACGTTGCCGCTGCCCTGGCGGCGCGCGATCCGGGGGAGGTCACGGATCTCGTCGTGCTGGACCCGCCGCGCACGGGAGCGGGCACGGCCGTGATGGAGTCGATCGCCGCCCTGGAGCCACGCGCCGTCGCCTACGTCTCCTGCGATGGGGCGACGCTGGCCCGCGACCTGCGGGCAGCAGCCGCGGCCGGCTATCGCGTCGAGCGGTTCCTGGCGTTCGACCTCTTTCCCATGACCGCCCACGTGGAATGCCTGGCACTGCTCGTCCCGGATACCTCGCCGTGAGCCCGGCGGTGACCCCGCCCGGCTGGCCGGCGCAGGTGCCGCCGCCGCCGGCGCCCGGGTGGGAGCGGCGGGCCATCGCCTGGCTCTACGACCTCTGCCCTCCGGACCATCGCTCTTACGGGGTGCTGCAGCGCTGGCCGGTGCTGCTCGCCCGGGTGGCCCGCCACCATGTCGCAGCCGCCGCCGAGACCTGCCGCCGCGGCGTGCAGACCGCCCGCGCCGACATCCGCGACCTCGACGCGTCCATCCCGCCGGAGGCGGTCGACGCCCTCATGGCGATGTACGAGCGTGAGGCCCTGCGGCTCGACACCGCTGCCCGGGGAGCCGCCCTCGTCGAGCAGGCCCTCGCCGGCCGCCGCTTCATCCCCAAGCTCTGACCAACGCTTCAATGATCATGGTCTGGACGGCGACACGCCGCCAAAACCATGATCATGGCAGCGTTGGGCCTACGGTCTACGCGTGCGACGCCATGGAGCCCTGACCCTCGGCTGCGGCCTGCTCACGGTTGCCCTGGCCGGCTGCGGTTCCTCATCCGGATCGACGACCTCGCCGAGCGTCACCCCGTCGTCGACCCCTTCGGCGAACGCGTCGCCGACCAACGCGCCGACGACGCCCGCCCCGACCGCCTCCGTGAGTACGGCGAGTGCCGGTGCGAGCGGGCCGAAGAGCGCCGGCTGCGTCAACGGCTGGATCGATCCGGCGCCGGGCGACGACTTCTACAAGCAGGCCACCAACGCGTTGCAGCAGAGTCAGGGCGGGACGGGATACACCGTGCATTCGGTGCGCTACTTCGCCGGGCCACTGGCCGGGGGAGGCCTCGGAGCCGTGTACTACCTCGACCTTCGCGACCCCCGGCTCTCCGCGCGGGTGCTGCTGGTGTCCGGGGGTGGCGCCGCCAAGGCTGCCGTCGCCCCGACCGGCACGACCGGCTGGAAGGCCGGCGACTGGACGGGTTTCGCGGGGGAGGAGCCGGCCGCCGTGCACGCGCCGCTGCCCGGGCGCTGGTCCGGCCCGGAGTTCGATCCGGTCAGCGGGCCGGGCGCGCTGCTCACCCCGTCGCTGGCCGGCTGCATGGAGGGCACCTGACCCGCCGCCAGTAACCGGTCACGCTCCCGATCCGCGGCCCCGCCCGTCGCAACGCGCCGCAAGGCGGCAGCTTCTCTACACTGGCGTGGCATGACCCCGGAACGCGCGGTGCTCCACGTCCGGCGTGAGGAGACTCGGTGACAGTGCTTTCGGACCTCACCGGCCCGGCGGACCTTCGGGGGCTTTCCCCGGAACAGCTTGCAGAGCTTTCCGCCGATATTCGCGCCCAGCTG
Source organism: uncultured Actinomycetota bacterium (assembly GCA_963782485.1). Lineage (GTDB taxonomy): Bacteria > Actinomycetota > Actinomycetes > Frankiales > Frankiaceae > DATAZK01. The sequence continues at coordinate 77,734 of CAWAJV010000013.1, read as the reverse complement.
GTCGATGCCGTGTGCCGGACCGGCGGCCATCTCGGCCCCAACCTCGGCGTCGTCGAGCTCACGATCGCGCTGCACCGCAGCTTCGAGTCCCCCCGCGACACGTTGCTCTGGGACACCGGCCACCAGGCCTACGTCCACAAGATGCTGACCGGGCGGTCGGGGCAGTTCGAGACCCTGCGCCAGGCCGGCGGGCTTTCGGGCTATCCGAGCCGCGGGGAGTCCGACCACGACCATGTCGAGAACTCTCACGCGTCGACGGCGCTGTCCTACGCCGACGGCCTGGCCAAGGCGTACGCCCTGCGGGGAGAGAAGCGTCATGTCGTCGCGGTCGTCGGCGACGGCGCGCTCACCGGCGGGATGAGCTGGGAGGCGCTCAACAACATCGCCGGCTCGGATCGCCCGGTGATCATCGTCGTGAACGACAACGGCCGCTCTTACGCGCCGACCCTCGGCGGCCTCGCTCAGCATCTCGCGGGCCTGCGGCTGACCCCGCAGTACGAGCAGCTCCTCGACGTCGTCAAGGGCGTGCTCTCGCGGACCCCGCTCGTCGGCGCTCCGCTCTACGACGCGCTGCACGGCATCAAGCGCGGCATCAAGGATCTGGTGCAGCCGCAGGCGATGTTCGAGGACCTCGGCCTCAAGTACGTCGGGCCGGTCGACGGCCATGACATCGGCGCGATCGAGTCGGCGCTGCGCAAGGCGAAGGGCTTCGGCGCCCCCGTGATCGTCCACTGCGTCACGATGAAGGGCTCCGGCTACCAGCCCGCCGAGGACCACGTCACCGATCGCATGCACAGCGTCGGCATCAGCGATCCGCGCACCGGCCAGCCGGTGTCGATCGCCGTCGGCCGTAGCTGGACCTCCGCTTTCGCCGAGCAGATGCTCCACCTCGGCGAGCAGCGTGACGACGTCGTCGCCATCACCGCCTCGATGCTCGATCCGGTGGGGCTCGCGCCGTTCGCCGAGCGGTGGCCGCAGCGCGTCTTCGATGTCGGCATCGCCGAGCAGCACGCGGTCACCTCCGCTGCCGGCCTGGCCATGGGCGGGATGCGCCCGGTTGTCGCGATCTACGCGACGTTCATGAACCGCGCGTTCGATCAGGTGCTGATGGACGTGGCGCTGCACAAGCTGCCGGTCGTCTTCGTCATGGACCGCGCCGGGGTCACCGGTGACGACGGCGCTTCCCACAACGGCATGTGGGACCTGTCGTGGATGCCCGTCGTGCCGGGGCTCGACGTGCTCGCCCCCCGCGACGAGGCGCGCCTGGCCGAGTCGATGGATGCGGCCATGGAGCGCACCGACGGCCCGACCGCGATCCGCTTCCCGAAGGGGCTGCTCCCGGCGGAGCTGCCCGCCAAGCGCCGCCTCGGCAGCCTCGACATCATGCGCGAGGCCTCGGGTACCCACGAAGGTTCGCAGCCGCTGCCCGACGAGACGGTGTTGCTCGTCGCGTACGGGGCGATGGTGCCGGCCGCGCTCGAGGCGGCGGAACGCGTCGCCGACCACGGCATCGATGTGATGGTCGTCGACCCGCGCTACGTCACCCCGGTCGCCGCCGAACTCGTCGAGCTGGCGCGTTCCGCTCGGCTGGTCGTGACCCTGGAGGACAGCGGGCGCCAGGGCGGCGCCGGCAGCACGCTCGCCGGCGTGCTCCGCGCCGCCAGCGTCGACACCCCGCTTCGGGATCTGGGCCTGCCCCGGGCGTTCCTCGATCAGGGCAAGCGGGCTCAGGTCATGAGTGACGCGGGCCTGTCCGCCCAGGCGGTCGCCCGCCAGATCGCCGAGGCCGTCGCGCGGCTCGAGCCGTCTTTCGATGCCGAGGCCGCCGGAGCCTGAGCGTTCAGCGGGCAGCTGGGCAGGGCTCAGCCGTCCTCGGCGTCGCGTCGCAGGAGACGCATCGGATCGCCGCCGGCGCGCACCTCGCTGATCTCTTCGGCCGTCACGAGCAACGGTCGCACGAAGCCGCGCTCCTCCGGCTCCATCGCCGCGGCCAGCGCGGGGCCATACGCCGGGTCGGCGATCGAGTTCGCCCGCCAGCCGCGCGTGCGCAGCGGCACGATCAGCGCCGCCATCCCGTCGCCCTCGCTCTCGACCAGCTCGCGGCGCAGGCTCGCAGCGCCGAGCAGCGTCACGACGTCGGTGGCGCCGACCGGGACGAGAGCCCGGCTCACGTGGCGCCGATCGCGGAGCGCGGCGACCTCGCCGGCCGCCTCCAGCTCGTGGCGGGCCCGCTCCCAGCGCGTCGCCAGTTCAGGTTCGGCATCGTCACCGTAGGCGTGTTCAAGGACACCGGACGGGATCGCCAGCACCCGCGCAGTTGCGGTTTCGTTGTCGCCGGAGCTCACCCGGCCGAAGCCCAGGTCCAGCGCACCGCCCGGGATGTGCTCGCGTATCCACGCACGGCCGGGATGGTCCACGTGACCCGAGGGCATGCCCAGCCCGACCGGTTCGGCGCCCATCGCGAGCGCCTGGCGAGCCTTCAACCAGGCCGCGATCGCGTCGATCCGGCGTCGCTCGCCGGCGTCCGGATGCTCGTCGGCTGCGGCGACGATCCCCTCGATGACCTGCCACTCGATCCGCAGGCCTGCGGCGCGCGCGAGCAGCAGGCCGCTCGCATCGGGTAGCAGGTCCACGTCGTGGAGGACTGCCACCGCCAACGTCAGCTTTCGCAGCGCCGGCGGCGCAGAAGCCACGTTTCCTCACAAACTGCAGGATTTCTGAAGCGGATCTTGGGTACCGGGCCCACAGCATTTGTCGGCATCGGAGGGCTGTCGCATGAGTGTCCTGGTCCGCAAGCCCGCAGCCGGCTCCGCCCGCGAGCCGGCAAGGATGCCGGGCAGGCGCGGCTGAGCCACGAAGGCTCAGAAGCCCAGCGAGCGCCCGACGATCTCCTTCATGATCTCGTTCGTCCCGCCGTAGATACGCGTGACGCGGGCATCCCGCCAGAGCCGGCTGACCTCGTACTCGTCCATGTAGCCGTAGCCGCCGTGCAGCTGCACGGCGGCGTCGGTCACCTCGGCGAGCAGGTCGGTGGTCCAGTACTTCGCGCCCGCGGCCTCGTCGGCGGTGAGCTCGCCCGCGTTCAGCGCCAGGATGCACTGGTCGATGTAGCTCTGCGCGGCACGCGTCTTGGTCACCATCTCGGCCATCGTGAACCGGCTGGCCTGGAAGGTTCCGATGGGGGTGCCGAACGCGGTCCGCTCCTTCGCGTACGCCATGGTCAGCTCGCAGGCGCGTTCCATCGCCGCGACGGCGGCCACCGCGATGGACAGCCGCTCCTGCGGCAGGTTGGCCATCAGGTAGTAGAAGCCGCGGCCCTCCTCGCCCAGCAGGTTGGCCTTGGGCACCCGCACGTCGGAGAAGAAGAGCTCCGCCGTGTCCTGCGCGTGCATGCCGGCCTTCGCGAGGTTGCGCCCCCGTTCGAAGCCGGGCATCCCGCGCTCCACGACCAGCAGGCTCATGCCCTTGTGGCCGGCCTGCGGATCCGTCTTCGCGACGACGACCACCAGGTCGGAGTGGATGCCGTTGGTGATGAAGGTCTTCGATCCGTTCACCACGTAGCTATCGCCATCCAGGCGGGCGGTGGTGCGGATCGACTGCAGGTCCGAGCCAGTCGATGGCTCGGTCATGCCGATGGCCGTGATGAGCTCGCCGGTCACGAAGCCGGGGAGCCAGCGCGCCTTCTGCTCGTCGTTGGTGAGGTTCAGCAGGTACGGCGCGACGACGTCGTTGTGCAGCGTGAAGCCGACCCCGACGCTGCCGGTCGCGTTGATCTCCTCGGCGAGGATCGTGTTGTAGCGGAAGTCACGGATCCCGGCGCCGCCGATACTCCTCGGGCGCCTCGAACCCGAGCAGCCCGGTCTCGCCCGCCTGCTTCCAGACGTGCCGGTCGACGATCCCGGCGGCTTCCCACTCGGCGGTATGCGGTGCGGCCTCCCGCGACAGGAAGTCGTGGCACAGCTGCCGGAACGCGTCGTGCTCGTCGTCAAAGATGGTCCGCTTCACGTCGCCCAGGGTGCCACGCCAGCGGGCGCGGTGAGTGGCTCGGCAGGCAGAATGGCGCCCGTGACTGACCCGAAGAGCGACATCGATCCCCGCGAGGCGGCCCCCGTCCTGACCGAGCGCCGCGGCGGGGTCCTGATCGTCACGATCAACCGGCCGCACGCCAAGAACGCCGTCAACGCCGCCGTCGCGAAAGGCGTCGCGGCTGCGATGGACGAGCTGGACGGCGACCCGCAGCTGAATGTCGGCGTGCTGACCGGTGCCGGCGGTACGTTCTGCGCCGGCATGGACCTGAAGGCTTTCGTGAAGGGCGAGAACCCGATGGACCCGCAGCGGGGCTTCGGCGGCGTCGCCTTCGGCCCGCCGCGCAAGCCGCTGATCGCGGCGGTGGAGGGCTGGGCCCTCGCCGGCGGCTGCGAGATCGTGCTGTCCTGCGACCTGGTCGTCGCGGCCCGCACCGCGAAGTTCGGCATCCCGGAGGTCAAGCGGGGTCTCGCGGCGGCCGCCGGGGGGCTGTTCCGGCTGCCCATGCGCATCCCGTACCACGTGGCGATGGAGCTGGTGCTGACCGGCGATCCGGTCGAGGCCCCGCGCGCCTACGAGCTCGGGCTGGTCAACCGGCTGACCGACGAGGGTGGCGCGCTGGACGCGGCGCTCGAGCTGGCCGCGAAGATCGCCGCCAACGGCCCGCTGGCGGTCGCGGCCAGCAAGGAGGTCGTGCAGAAGTCCCGCGGGCTGGTCGGACGAGGAGGCCCAGGCCGGCCAGCAGGCGATCGTCGCTCCGGTGATGCGCAGCCAGGACGCGCAGGAGGGCGCCATCGCGTTCGCCGAGAAGCGCCCGCCGGTCTGGAAGGGGCGCTGACGCTGGAGCGGGCAGCGGTCCTCATCGAGCCGGTGGCCTTCGCCCGGGTGGCGACGCTGGTGGCCGAGCTCGACGCCGATCTCACCGTCCGCTACGGCGGCGACGGCGACCCGGTCCATGCCCCGGCTGCCGAGTTCGACGGTCCCGGCGGCGAGATGTTGCTGGCGACCGTGAATGGCGCGCAGGTCGGCTGCGTCGGCCTGCGGCGGGTCGATGAGCGGACCGGCGGAGCTGAAGCGGATGTACGTGCGTCCGCGGTGGCGCCGGTCGGGCATCGCCCGGGCGCTGCTGGTCGCGTGCGAGGACGCCGCCCGCCGGCTCGGCTACGAGCAGCTCTGGCTCGAGACCGGAACGATGCAGCCGGAGGCGGTGACGCTCTACCTTTCGGCGGGCTACGAGCCGGTTCCCGCGTTCGGCCAGTACGCCGGTGCAGAGCCTTTCGGTCCACCTCGGACGCTCGCTGGTGGCGGATGTCCCGGACTCGAGGCGCTGACCAGTGCAGGGTGCGGGAACGAACCGGACAAGACACACTGAAGCGGTGGTGGACACCGGACGGGTGCAGGGAGGCGACGGCCGCAAGCGCGACCCCGTTCTCATCACCAGCCTGGCGACCTCACGGACGGCGGAGATCCGTGAACGTGAGCGCCGCTACGTCTTCGTCATGCTCATCCGCGTGGTCTGCTTCGTCGCTGCGACGCTGATCTTTCACGGCGTCGCCCGGTGGATCGCGATCCTGCTGGCCGTCTTCCTGCCGTGGGTCGCGGTGGTGCTGGCGAACCAGCCGCGTATCCAGGCCGCCCGCCACGCCGTCTACAAGCCGCCGGCGCCGCGCGAGACCCCCGGGCTTGCTCCCGGCAAGGAGCCGAAGGTCATCGATCCCGACAGCTGACCGCGGGGGTCAGGCGTGAGCGGTCGCGTCGGCGCGCAGCCGGAGGATCAGCGCGTTGGCGACGATCTGGGAGCCCTGCGTCGACAGGTGAATCCCGTCCGGCTGATGGGCGGCGGCGCTTCCGGCGAGCGTCCCCAGCAGCTGGTCGGTCGAGTACACCGTGACCCACGGCCGCAGGGTCGCGGCGGCATGCACCGCGCGGCTCATCGAGGCGACCGCCGCGTTCATCTCCGGCCGGGTGGTGGTCGGCATGGTCAGCCAGTAGACGCGGGGGACGCCACCCGCCTTCAACGCCTGCATGACGAGGCCGGCCCGCCGGGCGTACTCGGCCTCCCACGCCGGGGTCGCGGGCATCAGGAACGGCTGTCCCGGCAGGACGATCGGCTGGTTGTCGTTGCCGCCCATCATCAGCACGACGGTGGTCGGATGCTCCGCTGCCAGCCGGGCGGCGGCGGCCGGCCAGTCGAAGAAGTCCGGGCGCACCAGGCCGCTGCTCGCGTGTGACTCGGTGTGGCCGGTGAATCTCGGGCCGGCCAGGGTGTACGTCACCATCGGGCCGAGGTCCTCAGGGATGGAATCGCCGGCGATGACCACGCGCTGAACGGCCGGCGCCGTGACGATGTGTGCTGGGCTCGGCCGTTTGGTGAGAGCGGGGTGTGGAGCGACGCGCGGAGCAGCCGTGGCGGAGCTCACCGCCGCAGCCGGGGCGGCGCCGGGGCTTTTCGTTGGCGCCCCCGCAGGCAACAGCGGTAGCGACGACGCTGAGCAGTACGAGCGCGGCACGTGAGGACTGCACGCACCCGACGGTAGGCCCGCCTGCCCGTCGTCGCCGCAGCGAAACGCCGCGGATCCGGGCCTGCCCTGCGCCCCGTTCGCGGCTGCGCCAGGCAGGATGCTTACGTGACCGCCCGCCGTAGCCCGCTCCGTACCGGTAGCGACGTTGGTCGCTCGACCCGCCGCCGCGCAGCCCGCTCTCTGCCGCTCGCTGCCGCCGCCACCGTCGTGCTCATCGCGGCGGGATGTTCCAGCGGAGGCAGTGGCACCGCCGGCGGGGCGTCCACCCCGCAGGGCGGCGCCTCGGCCGCGGCCTCGGCCACGCCGAGCAAGACCGCTCCGCCCGCTCCGCCGAAGCCGATCACCATGGCCTTTACCGGCGACATCCTGCTGCACTCACCGGTGTACTTCCAGGCCGCGGCCGATGGACGGGCCACCGGGCTGGCGTACGACTTCCGGCCGATGTTCGCGAAGGTCAAATCCCAGCTGTCGGCGGTCGACCTGGCGATCTGCCACCAGGAGACCGCGCTGACGGCGACCGACGTCGGCCTGTCCGGGTACCCGGTCTTCAACTCGCCGCACGAGATCGCTCCGGCCGTGGCCGATGCCGGCTACGACGGGTGTTCCACCGCCTCCAACCACAGCTACGACCACGGGGCCGAGGGGGTCGCGTCGACGATCGCGGCCTTCGACCAGGTCCACGTGGCCCACGCCGGTACCGCTACCTCGGCCGCTACCCGGGTGCCGGAGGTCCACCGGGTGCGCGGCGTCAAGGTGGCCCTCCTGGATTACACGTACGGCCTCAACGGTTTCGTGCTCCCCGCGGACCAGCCGTACCTGGTGAACCTCATCGACGTGAATCGCATCCTGGCTGACGCCCGCCAGGCCCGTCAGGCCGGCGCCAAGATCGTCGTCGTCCAGATGCATTGGGGTGCGGAGTACCAGCAGACCCCCACCCAGGAGCAGCGCGCGCAGGCGACCCAGCTGCTGGCCTCGCCCTACATCGACGCGATCGTCGGCGGCCACGTCCACGTGGTACAGCCGGTCGAGAAGATGGGCTCGAAGTACGTCGTCTACGGCGTCGGCAACTTCCTGTCGAACCAGTCGGGCGAGTGCTGCCCCACCTCCTCCCAGGACGGCGTCATCGTGACGCTGCATTTCGTGTCCCGGGCCGGCAAGTGGACCGTCGGCAGCATCACCTACACCCCGACGTACGTCGACCGTGCGGGTGGCTACGTGGTGCTACCGGTCGCGGCCACGTACAACGACCCGACCACCTCGCAGGCGCTGAAGCAGCAGCTCGCGGCGTCGTGGCAGCGGACGGTCTCGGCAATGGAAGCCCTGCACGCGCCGGGGGTGACCCCGGACGCCCGTCCTGCCGGGTTGTGAGTGCGCGGCCGGGGGCGGCGCCTGAGCTCGTCACGATCACCTCGGCCGACGATCCTCGCGTCGCCGACTACCGCGCGCTGACCGACGTCGCCCTGCGCCGCAAGCTCGAGCCCGTGCATGGCCTGTTCATCGCCGAGGGCGAGAAGGTCATCCGCCGGGCTGTCGCGGCCGGCTACGCGTTGCGTTCCATGCTCGTCTCCGCTGCGCGGGCGCCGGATCTTGCTGACCTGCCCGGCACGCACTACGTCGCGAGCTACCAGGTGCTGGAGGCGGTCACCGGCTTCCACGTGCATCGGGGCGTGCTGGCGGCCATGGCGCGCCGCCCGCTTCCGACCGTCGACGAGGTGCAGCGCGGCGCCCGCCGGCTCATGGTGCTGGAGGAACTCTCGAGCACGACGAACCTCGGCGCCGTCTTCCGCAGCGCCGCTGCGCTGGGGATGGACGGCGTGCTGCTGGCTCCCACTTGCGGCGATCCGCTCTACCGGCGGGCGGTGCGGGTCTCGATGGGACAGGTCTTCGCGGTTCCCTACGCCCGGTGCGAGCGCTGGCCGCAGGAACTGGGCGAGCTGCGCGCCGGCGGCTGGCGCGTCCTCGCCCTCACCCCGGATGAAGCCGCGACGCCCATCGATCAGGTGCCGGCGCCTCCGGGGGAGCGGCTCGCATTGCTCCTGGGAGCGGAGGGCAGCGGCCTGTCGGAGGCGGCGCTCGCCGCGGCGCCCGAGTGGGTGCGCATCCCGATGTCACACCGGGTCGATTCGCTGAATGTGGCTGCCGCGGCCGCGGTGGCCGCGTATGCCCTACGCCGCTGACATCCGATCGGGCTGACGACAGCCTCAAGGGACACGCCTAACCAGCCGATCACGCTCCAGGGGCCATTCGCACCCCGCTTTGGAGGGATTGTGGACCAGCGCTGGAACCAAGGGTCACAAGACGGTGCTGCCCAGGTGCCGCCGCCGTCGGCAAACGGGGGCGTCTTCAGCGCTCCACCTCCTACGGGTAGCCCGGTCGCCCCCCCAGGTGGCGTGGCGGTGCCACCGCCGGTCAGCGCGCCCGCGCAGCCGATGAGTGCACCTCCTGCACCGCAAGTGAGGGCCGCCCCCATGGCCGCAGGCCTTCGCGGCGCCGAGTACTTCACCGGTTCCGCACCGGGAGCCGCGCCGACGACGATGGCTCCTGCGACGACACTCTCGGCAGTCACCCGGATGGCGAACGGCCAGGAGAACGCCTCACCGGACTTCCTTGATCTCAACGCGCTGCTGATCCAGGTGTTGGACCGCAAGTGTTCGGACCTGCACCTGACGATCGGGGCGCCTCCAACCGTGCGATTGAACGGTCAGCTTGTTCCCGTCGAGGGCTATCCGCCGCTCACTCAAGCGCTGCTCCAGAAGGTCCTCTACGCGATCGTCACGCAGAAGCAGCGAGAGCGTTTTGAGGAAGAGCTCGAGCTCGACTTCGCCTACTCCGTCCCAGGCCGCGCGCGGTTCCGGGTGAACTTGTACCGCCAGCGGGAAGCGATGGGGGCCGCGTTCCGGCTCATTCCCGCCGAGATCAAGCCGCTCGAGGCACTCGGAATGCCGCCCAGTATCGGCAATTTTGCGATGCTGCCCCGCGGCTTCGTGCTCGTGACCGGCCCGACCGGTTCCGGCAAGTCGACGACTCTCGCCAGCCTCGTCGACCTCGCGAACCGCCAGCGGCGCGACCACATCGTCACGGTCGAAGACCCGATCGAGTTCTTGCACGAGCACCGTTCGTGCTTGGTGAATCAGCGCGAGGTGGGGGAGGACACGCACTCGTTCGGAAACGCGTTGAAGCACGTGCTCCGTCAGGACCCCGACATCATCCTGGTCGGCGAGATGCGTGACCTGGAGACGATCTCGGTTGCCCTGACCGCCGCCGAGACCGGCCATTTGGTCTTCGCCACGCTGCACACCCAGGACGCCGCTCAGACCATCGACCGCATCATCGACGTCTTTCCGCCGCACCAGCAGCAGCAGGTACGCGTGCAGCTCGCGGGTGCGCTACAGGGGATCGTCTGCCAGACGCTGTGCCGTACCTGCAGACGGCCGGGGCCGCGCTGCCGCCGCTGAGGTTCTCGTGGCGACGCCGGCCATCCGCAACCTGATCCGCGAAGGCAAGAGTCATCAGATCTACTCGGCGCTGCAGGCAGGTGCGAAGTTCGGCATGCAGACGATGGACCAGGACCTGTCGGACCTCGTCAAGCGCGGCGTCATCAGCTTCGACACCGGCTTCGAGAAATGCCACCACCCAGATGATTTCAAATCGCTCTGCGGGCGGCTCTGAAGGCCCGTTCGGCTCAAGCCCCCCCGGCAGATGGCCGATTCACAACAAGGTGCAGTCGGTTGTTGCGACGTGAGTCGCGGGAGCCGTCGGCTCACCCATTCGATCGAGAGGTAACTCGGCGCCGTGGCTACGACATACGCCTACGCGGTTCGTGACCGTGCCGGCAAGATCATCAACGGACAGCTCGAAGCTGACTCGCCGGCGCTCGTAGCCACGAAACTGAAGGCGATGGGTTACGCGCCCATCGACATCAGTGAGGCGAATGCGGGCCTGAAGACCGAGATCCGCATCCCGGGCTTCGGCAACAAGGTCAAGCTCAAAGCCCTTGCCATCATGTCGCGGCAGTTCGCCACGATGATCAACAGCGGCTTGCCCTTGGTGCGTGCGCTGCGCATCCTTTCCGAGCAGACCGAGAGCAAGGAGCTCGGTCGGGTGCTCGGTGAGGTGCGCGCCGATGTCGAGGCCGGTACCTCGCTGTCCGCGGCGATGGCCAAGTACTCGCCTAAGGTCTTCCCGCCCCTCATGGTCAACATGACCCGCGCGGGCGAGGTGGGCGGTTTTCTGGATGCCGTCCTGCTGCAGGTGGCCGAGAACTATGAGGCCGAGGTCAAGCTGCGCGGCAAGGTCAAGAGCGCTATGACGTACCCGGTCGTGGTCTTCGTGATGGCGATCCTCATGGCCGTCGCGATGCTGCTGTTCATCGTCCCGGTCTTCGCGAAGATGTTCAAAGACCTCGGCGGGAAGTTGCCGACCCCCACCCAGATCCTGATGGACGTCAGCAGCATCCTGAAGACCGGATTCCCGGTGCTGATCGTCCTCGTGATCGCGTTCGTGATCGTCTGGAAGAAGATCAAACACCGGGACGCGGTGCGCAACGTCCTGGACCCGCTGAAGCTGAAGATCCCGGTCTTCGGGATGCTGTCGCAGAAGATCGCGCTGAGCCGATTCGCACGTAATCTCGGGACGCTGATGCATTCGGGGGTCCCGATCCTGCAGAGCCTGGAGATCGTCAGCGGGACGACCGGCAATGTCGTGCTTTCCCGGGCCATCAACGATGTGCAGGACAGCGTGCGTTCGGGGGAGAGCTTGAGCGGCCCCCTGGTGAATCACCCGATCTTCCCGCCGATGGTCGTTCAGATGATGGCGGTCGGGGAAGACGTCGGCGCGCTTGACGAGATGCTGCACAAGATCAGCGAGTTCTACGACCAGGAAGTCGAATCGACTACGGAGTCGCTGACCGCTCTGATCGAGCCGCTGATGATCGCCTTCCTGGGTGGACTCGTGGGGTCGATGGTCATCGCGCTGTACATGCCGATGTTCAAGATCTACAACCTGGTTTCCTGAGCTCGTCGGCGATCGACCGTACAGCGCTGCTGAGCGTCGATAGACCTCGTCGGCTCTCACACCCGTAGCCCGATCGAATCAATCCGGAATTAGCCCCTTCAGCTGAGCTCAAAGCGCGTCGATATCCGTGGTGTCGTGAGTCGCCGGTCGGACCGGGGACTCGAAGTCTCGGTCCGAGGAAGGACAGAAATGCTCGCTCGTCTGTACCGGAAGTACGAGGACAAGGAAGAGGGCTTCACCCTCATCGAGCTCCTCGTTGTCATCATCATCATCGGTATTCTCGCGGCGATCGCGATCCCGGTCTTCTTGAGTCAGAAGAAGAAGGGTTACGAGGCCTCTGAGAAGTCCGACCTGCGTAACGTCGCTCAGGCGGTCGAGTCGTACAACGTCGACAACCAGAACTACGCCCAGACCGTCTTCGGTACCGGGACCCTGACCGACGGCACCTCAAAGGTGACGGGTAGCGCACAGACGATTGGTGCCGACAAGCTGAACATGAGCAATGGCAACACCATCACCTGGATCGGCGGCAAGACCGTCGGTACCGCCTTCTGCCTGAAGGCCACCAGCACCAAGACAGCCACTGTCTGGTGGTACAGCAGTGACAAGGGTGGCCTGCTGCCGGATGCAACGCCGGCGCCCTGCAGCTCCGCCAGCCCGTGATCTGGGCGAGTTGACACCAAGCTCCGCGTTCTGACTGCTGCCCCGGCCCCCAAAAAGGCCGGGGCAGCAGTGGTTTCCGGGGCAGGCCGGCGTAGCCATTTGGGCGCTCGCACGTCCGAATCGCGCCGGTCTGCTGGCATCTGAAGCGGGCTGCACTAGCCCGATCGAGCCAATCTCCAACTAGGCCCTACAGGCGAGGCCCCGCGCTGACGATATCCGTGGTGTCGTGAGTCGCCGGTCGGACCGGGGACTCGAAGTCTCGGTCCGAGGAAGGACAGAAATGCTCGCTCGTCTGTACCGGAAGTACGAGGACAAGGAAGAGGGCTTCACCCTCATCGAGCTCCTCGTTGTCATCATCATCATCGGTATTCTCGCGGCGATCGCGATCCCGGTCTTCTTGAGTCAGAAGAAGAAGGGTTACGAGGCCTCTGAGAAGTCCGACCTGCGCAGCATCGCGCAGAGCATCGAGTCGGCAAACGTCGATGCTCAGGACTACCAGACCATCCAGTGGGGTACGGCGGCGATGAGCACCAAGCCCAGCGTTGTCGCGCCGGCCACGACGACCATCGCCGGCGACACGGTCAAGGCGAGCACGGGAAACACGGTCGCAGTGCTGGCCGTCACCGCCACCGGCTTCTGCCTGTCTGCAGCGCACACCGGTAGCACCACCTGGTACTACAACAGCCAGTCTGGCGGCGTTACGTCGGCGGACTGCACGAGCTCGCTCACCTGAGCTTGACCAGCGCTTGACAACCTGCCCCGAGCGTCGATCGCTCGGGGCAGGTTTGCGTCCGCGGCCGACGGTTCGCTTCAGCCATTCGGGCGCTCAATCCCTGCTCCATTTGGGGCGAAGTCAAAGAAACGTGTCTACTGGCCCGGCCGGTGAGGAGTGATCGTGGTGCTGCCCAGCTTGCGCCTCGTGACGGCTCGCCGGCGTGATGGAGCCGGAGACGACGAGGGCGTGACGCTGATCGAGGTCATCATCAGCCTGGCGCTGCTGGTGACGGTCATGCTGACCACCGCCGGCTTCTTCACCAGCTCTCTGAAGGAGAGCAACGGCCAGGTCCAGGCGCAGGAAGCCGCGACCCTCGCCAACCAGCAGCTGGAGTACACCCGCAGCGTCGCTGCGGGCAGCTTGCTGACCGGCCGGACTCAAAGTGCGGTTCAGGCAGCGATCGCGAGCAAGGGCATCACGAACCTCAGCGACGACATCACCAACCCGAGCGCGGCACCCCTGAACTACGACCCCGCGGCGACTGCCGCCGGCTCGCTGGCGGTGCCGATCACGATGCACCCGACGGTCGACAACACGGCCTACACCGTGACGACGTTCATCAACCCGTGTTACGTCCAGTACCCGTCATCGAGTGGCACCAGCGGCTGCACCACGACCAATGCCGGTAAGGGATGGATGTACCGGATCACGGTGAACGTCGCCTACAAACTCGCGGGCGGACGGGCCTGCCCGACCAGCTCGACGTCGTGCCAGTTCGTCGTCAGCACGCTGCGCGACGCCGGCAGTGACCCCTGCTTCAACGTCCGCACCGACCTCGTGGGTTGCACGACCGCCCAGCCGGCGATCACCACCATCTCGCCGAGCACGTTCACCACCAACTCCTCGAACCAGCTGGTGACCATCACCGGCAAGAACTTCGCCAGCGGCGCCACCGTCACCATCGACAAGGGTGGTTCGGTCAGCAACGTCGTCGTCGTCAACGCCACGACGATCACGTTCAAACTGAGCACTGCCAACACGCCGGCGGCCATCGGTACGAGTGCGATCACGGTGACCAACCCGGACGGCACCCTCGCCGAGGGCACCATCCTCATCAATGCCTCGACGCTCAGCGTCACGGGCGTCTCCCCGTCGGCCATGACCACCGGGCAGACGAAGACGATCACGATCAGCGGCTCCGGCTTCCAGACCGGGGGAACGACCGTCTCCATCCCGAGCCAGTTCGGGACCATCAACGGCACGCCCACGGTGACCGGAACCTCGATCAGCTTCAGCTTCACCTCGGCGAGCACAGCTGCCGCTGTCGGTTCGCCGACCGTGACGGTCACCAACCCCGACGGCACTACCGCGACGGGCTCGCTCTCCATCGACCAGACGAACATCGCGGTCACCTCGGTGGCCCCGTCCAGCCTCATCTACGCAGCCACGCGGAGCTTCACCATCAGCGGCTCGGGCTTCCTGAGCGGGGCCACGGTCAGCACCGACAGCTCGGGCGGCACGGTGACCGTCGGAGCCGTGACGTCGACCTCCATCGGCGTGACGCTCAGCGCGGATCCGTCGATCGGTACGCATACCTTCACCGTCACGAACCCCGATGGGGGGACGGCGTCCGGCTCGTTCAGCGTGGCGAACAACGCCATGGTCGTGAACGGCGTGAGTCCCGACTCATCGACGTACAAATCGACGAAGAGCTACACCATCTCGGGGAGCAATTTCTCCTCGAGCGTGAGCGTCAAGCTCGACGTTTCGGGCACGGAAGTGGGCTGTCCGCGAGCCGGACATCGCCGTCGTCGATCTCCGTCACGCTGAACAGCTACCCGTCGGTCGGCGATCACACGTTCACCGTGAAGAACTCAGATGGCAGCACGTCATCAGGGAGTTTCAGGGTGACCTCCGGGCCCGTGATCACCGGTTACCCGACGGACACCACCAAGCGTGGCAGCACTGCGAACTTCGCCTTGTCGGGCACTGATTTCGTGCCCGGCTGGGCAACGGTGACCATCAGCGGTTCGTTCGCCGGCTCGATGTCAGGACACGACGTGGGGTTACGCGTGGGACAGCGGCACCCTGACCTTCTCCGAGGCGCTGCCGTCGAGGACCGGGTACTACGACATCCAGATCCAGGTGACATTTGCTGATGGCTCCGCAAGCAATGTTTACTCCAACACGTTCCGGGTGACGCGGAATTGAACCGCCTACGCAGACCCTCAGGTGCGGATGGCAGAGGTGCCGGTCCGCGCGATGAAGGCTTCACGCTGATCGAGCTGATGATTTCGATCATCCTGCTGGCCGTCATCTCGTCCGCTTTCCTCGCCGCGACGAACTCCATCTACAACGGGGTACACAAGCAGCAAGGAATCACCGACGCCGCCGACGGCAACCGGCGGGCGCTGGAACTGTTCGACAAGCAGGTCCGCTATGCCAGTGCGATCAATGCTCCGGGCACCGGCAGCGACGGCAGCTACTACATCGAATACAAGTGGTCCAAGTCGAATGGATCCGTGGATGCCCAGACCTGCACCCAGTGGCGGTTGAACCCGGCCACGCACGTTCTCCAGTGGCGCAGTTGGACATCAGGAGTGACACCGGCAACGACTCCGAGGTTCACCACGGTCGACACCGGCGTGATGAACAACGTCACGACCAATCCGCCCTACAAGCTGACGACGAGCCCGCCGGACGGCTCGACGTTGCCGTCCGGGGTCACCCTGCAATACCAGGAGCTAAAGGTGTCCGTGGTCTCCAAGCGTGACACCGGCACGGTGACGTCCTCCGAGACGCTCACGGCCCTCAACTCGGCGAACAGCGCCGCGTTGACCAGCTCCGTCTGCCAGGAGGTTGGACGGTCATGATCCTGACGTCCCTGGGCCGGTTGGTCCGGCAGGCACACGAGGCGCACCGCCGCCGCATGCTCGGCACGGATCCACAGAGCGGCTTCGCCATGTTCATCACGCTGCTCCTCATCCTCATCGTGGCGGGCATGAGCGTTCTGGTCGCCGGCCTGGTCCTCAGCCAGTCGAAGCCGACGACGACCGAGCGCAAGATCGTCACCACGGTGAACGCCTCTCAGGCCGGTTTCGAGGTCGTGCTGCACCGGTTGCGTGCCGCGACCGACAGCCACGGCAACGGCGTCCCGAGCATGCTGCCGTGCACGACTTCGAGCTACCCGGGCACGCCGATCACGGGCGCTGTCGGGCCGAAGTCCGGGGCGGCCGGTAACCAGTCGCTGAGCTACACCGTCTACGTGCGCTACTACCAGGCCGACCCGAGCACCATGGGCAACTCCGACCGCAACACGGGTTCGGACCTCATCGGCTGCTCCGCCGGCGCGCCGGCCATGACCCCGCAGTATGCCTACCTGATGTCCTACGGCACCGGAACCGGCGGGGCCACCGCACAAACCAGCCAGGGCAACCGCCTGCTGCACACGACGTACCAGTTCCGCACCAGCAACCTGAACATCGCCGGCGGCCGGCTCTGGATGAACAACACCACGAGCCCGGCGCTGTGCCTGGATGCGGGCACGTCTCCCGCGGCGGGCAGCAACGTCACCCTCACGCAGTGCCAGAACCGCGGCGTCCTCGCGTCACAGAGCTGGTCCTACCGCGCCGACCTGACGCTGTGGTGGGCCGGTTCGACGACGGGCGCGGACCTCTGCATCACTGGACCGACCTCATTCGGTAACGGCTCCTCGAACCGTCTGACCCTGCAGGTCTGCGCGACCGACGGCACCGGGACGACGTATCCGTACGCCGCATCACCGAGCTTGCAGCAGCGCCAGGAATGGAGCTTCGACGACAACGGCAAGTTCGAGGGCGCCGGGAACACCGGTGACATCAACGGCAACTGCATCTCAGCCCCGAGTTACGCGAGTCCGGCCGTGGGCAACCTTCTCGTCGAGCAGGGCTGCAGCGGCGGCGGCTTCGACACGATGACCTGGAACCCGGACAAGCAGGTCGGCGCCGGGCCCGCCGGTGACGATACCCAGCAGCTGGTGAACTACGACCAGTTCGGGCGCTGCCTCGACGTCACCGGCAAGAACGTCAATGCCACCTGGCTCATCACCTACCCGTGCAAGCAGGCCCCGGCCTCGAGCAACATTTCCTGGAACCAGCGCTGGACGTACACCACAAGCGCGACCGCCACGACGACGATCACCACGACCACCGGCGGCGTCACCTACTGCCTTCAGAGCCCCGACACGCAGTCGGCGACAGCCTCGAACAACCTCGTCCTCATCAAACCCTGCAACAACGCCGCGACCCAGAAGTGGACGAAGAAGGGCGAGGTCTCCGGCGATTACAGCGGCTCCTACACGGTCACCAGCAACCTCGGTGCGTGCCTGTCGCTCGGGCCCGGCCTCGGCGACACCTACAACCAGCAGTGGGCCTCCATCATCACCGAGACTTGTGACGGTTCGCTGAAGCAGAAGTGGAACGCGCCGGCGAACTTCGTCGACTCGCGCTTCAAGGGCACGGCCGAGGACAAGGGCGGCCAGTGACCTTACGGTTCAAGCAGTTCGAGCCGATAGGCACACCATGAATGGGGCGTCGGGTCCGGGATGAGCGCGGCCGCACTCTCGGTCGTCGCCGGCTTGGCGGGCCTGTGCGTCGGATCCTTCCTGAACGTGGTGGTGTGGCGGGTGCCGCGCGGCGAGTCCGTCGTCACCCCGCGCTCGCACTGCCCGGGATGCGGCCACGGCATCCGTCCTCGTGACGAGATTCCGGTGCTGTCGTGGCTGTTACTCGGGGCGCGCTGCCGCGACTGCGGGGAACGTATCAGCGCCCGCTACCCACTGGTGGAGCTGCTTACCGCCGCGGTGTTCGTCGCCATAGCGCTGCGCTTTCACGACGCCGTTGGCCTCCTCCCGGCGTACCTCTACCTCGGCGCGCTCGGCGTGGCTCTGGCGTTGATCGATCTGGACGTCCAGAAGCTGCCCAATGCCCTGACACTGCCTGCCTATCTCGTCGGCCCGTTCCTGCTCGCCATCGCCGTGCTGTCCAGCGATGACGGGGGATGGGGCTCGCTCTTGCGCGCGCTCGGCGGGCTGGCGGCGATGTACGCCTTCTACTTCTCGCTCTGGTATGTCACCAGGGGCCGCGGGATGGGTTTCGGTGACGTCAAGCTCGCCGGCGTGCTCGGCCTGTTTCTCGCCTTTCTCGGCTGGCAAACCTGGACCGTCGGGCTCTTCGCAGGCTTCTTCGTCGGTGGGGTCGTCAGCGTCGCGCTCATGGCGGCCGGGCAGGCCGGGCGGAAGACCAAAGTGCCCTTCGGGCCCTTCATGGTGGTCGGCGCTCTGATCGCCGTCTTTGTCGGGAGTGGCATCGCGCACTCCTACCTTCACCTGGTCGGCGCCTGAGTCAGACCTGGCCGTTCAGTGACACCACCCGGCCGGGTGAACCGGGAAACGGCCCGACATGGCGTGTCTCATCCGGCTCAAGGCGATGGTCCGAACAGCCGAACCTATGGAGGACGGCCTGACCGGGCCGACGGCTACGCAGGAAGGGGCTTTCGTGTCTGGACGCAGAGCTGTCGGCCTCGACATCGGCACGACAGGCGTTCGGGCGGCTCAGATCGCCTGGTCCAAGGATCAGATGACGCTGGAGCGGTTCGGGCAAGTAGCTCTTCCGCCGGGCGCTGTGCGCGACGGTGAGATCATCGACATCGAGACTGTCGCGGCGGCGATTCGCGAGCTCTGGTCGCGGGTCAAATTCAGCACCAAGAAAGTCATCGTCGGCGTTGCGAACCAGAAGGTCATCGTGCGGCAGCTGGAGCTGCCCTGGATGCCGGTAGCGGAGTTGCGCAAATCGCTGGCTTTTCAGGTTGCTGACGTGATCCCCATGCCGGTCGAGCAAGCCATTTTGGACATGCACCCGCTCGAAGAGATCGAAGACGAGAACGGGCGTCGCCAGCGGGTGCTTCTCATCGCGGCATCTCGGGACATGATCCAGTCGCTCATCGGCGCTGTCGAAGGGGCCGGGCTGACGCCGACCAGCGTCGACTTGAATTCCTTTGCCGTGCTTCGACTGCTGGCTCACGTTGATGAACTGGGACTAGACCGTCGTGCCGAGGCTTTGGTCGACATCGGCGCGAGCGTCACCAACATCGTCGTCTCCGAAGGCGGCATTCCGCGGTTCGTCCGCATCCTGCTGATGGGCGGAGCCGACGTCACCGAGACCATCGCCGACCGCATGGGTATCAGCGCGGATCAGGCCGAGGGCATCAAGCAGCAAGCGCTGCTGCCCGCCACACCCGACGATCCGTCCGCCCCGCCGTCGACGCGTATCACTGACAGTGCCGCGACGGACTGGGTGGAGGAGGTTCGGGGATCGCTGGACTACTACCTGGCTCAGCCGGGGACGATTCCCGTTTCGCGCATCGTGCTCTCGGGCGGGGGCTCTCGCCTCGGCGGCCTCGCGCAGCGACTGTCCACGATCACCCGGCTTCCGGTCGAGTTGGCGGCTCCGATGTCGCTCTTGCACATCGGTAAGACCGGCCTTTCCGACGACCAGCTCGAGTACGTCCAGGCGTTCAGTGCCGTGACGCTGGGCCTGGCAATGGCGAGTGCAGCATGAGCACGCAGACCGAACAGATGCTCGAGGTGGACGAGCCGCTGGGGCCGGCGGGAATCCTCCCGACCCGCGAGTACGTCATTCCGCGCGCGAACCTCCTGCCCCCCGAGCTGAAGGAGCGCGCAGCGCTTCGCAAGCTACAGGCCGGGATGGCAGTCGCGGTCCTGGTGTGCGGCGGCGTCATCGGCGGGCTTTACTACACCACGGCGAACGGGCGAGCGCCCGCGCATGCCGAGCTCGCGCAGGCGCAAGCGGAGAGCACCGCATTGTCCGGGCAGGCACGCGCTCTCGCGCCGTCGCAGGTGGCGCACGCGAAGGTGCTCGCCGCGAAGAAGTCGCTGGAAACCGCGATGGGTGCCGAAGTTCTGTGGTCGACCCAGTTGGACGCGCTGCGACGGGCGCTACCCGCCGGCGTGCGGCTTTCAACGCTGACCGTCAACGAGACCGATGGCACGCCGAGTAGCTCGGCGACGTCGGTCACGTTGCCCAGTGCTCCCGGGGGGACCAGCGGCGCGACGTCGTCGACATCCACCACCGGCACGACGGCAACCGGGACGGACGCGTCGATTGCCACCGTCTCCATGAGCGGCGTTGCTATCAGCAACGATGCCGTGGCTGACTGGCTCGACCAGCTGGCCGGGCTCAGCGGCTGGTCGAACGTCTACCTCTCGAACACCGCGTCCAACACGTCATCGTCCGGCGCCACGTTGGTGACCTACTCGATCACCGCGAACATCACGGCCAAGGCCCTCTCGCACCGTTACACGAATGGAAACTCGTGATGAAGTCACTTGGCCGTCGAGGAACGATCTCGGTGGGTGCCGTCCTTTGCGTGGCGCTGCTGGTCGCCGGATGGTTCCTCCTCGTGCAGCCCGTGAAGGCAGACATCTCGAAGACCAAAGCCGCCACGGCCACGCAGCAGCAGGACAACGACGGAACGCGCGCGAAGGTCGCCACCATGCGGGACATCGCGAAGAAGCTTCCCGCCGAGCAAAGTGAGCTGGCCACCCTCTCCGAGCGTGTGCCAGACCAGGTGGAGCTCGCGGCTCTGCTGCGGAGCGTGCAGTCGCTCGCCGATGGCACCGGCGTCTCGCTGGAAGGCTTCACTCCATCCCCGCCGGCGCCGCTGGATTCCGCGCCCGGTGTCTCCACCGTGGGTGTTCAGCTGAACGTCAAGGGTGGCTACGCCGAGATCGAGCAGTTCGACACCGAACTCGAGGCGCTCAAGCGGACCTTCCTCGTAAGCCAATTCACCATGACGGCGGCGGGCATCGCGACGGGCAGCTCGGCGGCGGAGATCACCGCCGCGTTCACCGGCCGCGTGCTGGTGCACACGGCGCCGACGTCGGCTGCTTCGTCCGGAACCGCGGGTTCGGCGACGTCCCCCACAGCGTCTTCCACCGCTGGCAACTGAACGGATTAGGAGCAACCAATGTCTCGCCCCGATTCGGCCGCGAAGAAGTCCCTGACGCTGGATAAGCGCTCGAAGGTCATGCTTGCCGTGCTTGCGGTCGTGGTGGTCGTAGCAGGCCTCTACTTCCTGGTGCTGAAGCCGAGCAACAAGTCCTCGGACGCCGCGAGTACGGGTAGCAAGCCGGCTCCCAGTGCCAGCGCATCGGCGCCGACCCCGACTCCGACCCCGGCGGCTACCCCGCGGGCAACGGCCACACCGGTCGCCGTCGGAGACAACACTCGCGATCCGTTCGCCCCGCTCCCGCAGGAGGCTGCCGCGTCCCCGTCGGCGTCGGCGACGGCCACCGCGAAACCAACCGCGTCCCACTCTCCCGCTGGCTGATCTCCTCCCGGCGCGTTATCTGGGAGACTGTGCAGCGTGCTGCGCTGGCTGACTGCGGGAGAGTCCCACGGACCCGCTCTCGTCGCGACGGTCGAGGGGCTTCCCGCCGGCGTCGCCGTGACCTCAGGTGATATCGCGGTCCAGCTGGCCCGCCGGCGTCTCGGCTTCGGGCGCGGTGCCCGGATGGCGTTTGAGCAGGATGCGGTCGAGGTGACGGGCGGGGTGCGCCACGGGCTGACCCTCGGCGGCCCGGTCGCCGTGGTCGTCCACAACACCGAGTGGCCGAAGTGGACCGAGGTGATGAACCCGGATCCGGTCGATCCGGCGGCGCTCGCCGAGGCGGCGCGCAACCGGCCGCTGACCCGCCCGCGTCCCGGCCATGCCGACCTGGTGGGCATGCAGAAGTACGGCTTCGACGATGCGCGCCCGGTACTGGAGCGGGCGTCGGCGCGGGAGACCGCCGCTCGGGTCGCGCTCGGCACCTACGCCCGCGCGCTGCTGCAGCAGGCCTACGGGGTGACCCTGCTCTCCCACGTGGTGAGCCTCGGACCGATCGCGGTACCGCTGGACACCCCGCTGCCCGGCCCGGACGATCTGGCGCGCATCGACGCCGATCCGGTGCGGTGCGCCGATCCCGTGACGGCGAAGGCGATGGTCGACGAGATCAACGCCGCCAAGCGCGAGGGCGACACGCTCGGCGGCGTCGTCGAGGTCGTCGCCTACGGGCTGCCTCCTGGCCTCGGCAGCCACGTGCATGGTGACCGCCGGCTGGATTCGCGGCTCGCTGCCGCCCTGATGGGCATCCAGGCCATCAAAGGCGTCGAGTTGGGTGACGGTTTCGAGACGGCGCGCCGCCGGGGTTCGGAGGCGCATGACGAGATCGTGCGTGACGAGCGCGGCGAGCTGCGCCGGGTGACGGGCCGTTCGGGGGGCACCGAAGGCGGGATGACCACCGGCGAGGTGCTGCGGGTGCGCGCCGCCATGAAGCCGATCTCGACCGTGCCGCGCGCCCTTCGCACCGTCGACGTCGCGACGGGCGAGGCTGCCGTCGCCATCAACCAGCGTTCCGACGTGTGCGCGGTTCCGGCGGCAGGCGTCGTCGCGGAGGCCATGGTGGCCCTCGTCCTGGCTGACGCGGCGCTGGAGAAGTTCGGCGGCGACTCGGTCGTCGAGACCCGCCGCAATGCCCAGGCCTATCTCGCGACCCTGGACGACTTCTTTCCGGCCACGGTCCCTCCAGCGGCTGCGCCATGAGCGCGCGCGTGATCATCGTCGGCCCACCGGGAGCGGGCAAGACGACGGTGGGGCGGCTGGTGGCCGCCGAGCTCGGCGTGCCGTTCGTCGACACGGACGAGCTCGCGGCCGCGGCCGCCGGCAAGCCGGTGGCCGACATCTTCACAGGCGACGGCGAGGAGCGGTTCCGCGAGCTGGAGCGGGCTGCCGTGCGCTCGGTGGTCGCCGAGCCGGCGCATGACGGCGCTGTCGTGGCGCTGGGCGGAGGGGCCGTCCTCGACCCCGACACCCGCGCCGACCTCGCCGGCCAGCCGGTGGTGGCGCTGTCCGTCGACCTGACCGACGCCGTGAAGCGAGTGGGCCTGGCCCGCGACCGGCCGCTGCTCGTGGAGGCGCCCCGCGCGCGCATGTCGGCCACGCTGCGCGAGCGCGCCCCGCTCTACGCCGAGGTCGCTGCGGCCACGTTCGACACGTCCGGGCGCGCTCCCGACGAGGTCGCTAAGGAGGTGCTGGCGTGGCTGACTTCTTGATGCCAGGCGTGACCGCTATCGAGGTGCGCCCCGCCGGCGACCCGCCATACACGGTGCAGATCGGTTCTGGCCTGCTCGGCGAGCTGGTCGACGTTGTGCGCGGAGGGGATCGCGACCCGGGCGAGCGCAGCGAGTCCGAGCGCGGGTCGCCGACCAGCAGGAAGGGTGCCACCCGCGTGGCCGTGCTCCATCCCCGCGCGCTGCGCGTCCCTGCTGACGCCGTGCGTGACGAGCTGACCGGGGTCGCCGGCGGCCCCGAGGTGCATCTCATCGAGGTCCCCGACGGTGAGGCGGCCAAGGATCTGGCCGTTGCGGGCTACGCCTGGTCGGTGCTCGGCCAGGTCGGCTTCACCCGAGACGACCTGATCATCGGTTTCGGCGGGGGAGCGGTCACCGATCTCGCCGGGTTCGTCGCGGCGACCTGGCTGCGCGGGGTGCGGGTGGTGCAGGTCCCGACCACGCTGCTGGGGATGGTCGACGCAGCGGTCGGCGGCAAGACGGCCATCAACACCGAGGCGGGCAAGAACCTGGTGGGGGCGTTTCATCAGCCGTCCGCCGTGCTCTGCGATCTCGCGACGCTCGAGACGCTCCCGCCGAACGAGTTCACGGCCGGCCTCGCCGAGATCGTGAAGGCCGGGTTCATTGCCGACCCGCGCATCCTCGAGCTCCTCGAGGACGACCCCACCGGCCGCATCCACACCCGCGAGCTCATCGAGCGGTCGATCGCCGTCAAGGCCGAGGTGGTGAGCGCCGACCCGAAGGAGTCCGGGCGGCGGGAGATCCTGAATTACGGCCACACCCTGGGCCACGCGATCGAGCGGGCCGAGCGCTACCAGTGGCGCCACGGTGCTGCCGTCTCGGTCGGGATGATCTTCGCGGGCGCGCTGTCCCGGCTGGCTGCCGGTCTCGACGACGCGACCGCCGACCGCCACCGCGAGATCCTCGAGCGCGTCGGGCTGCCCACCTCCTACCCCGCGGACCGCTGGCCGCTGCTGGCCGACGCGATGCGTGTCGACAAGAAGGCCCGGGCGAAGCGTTTACGGTTCGTCGTGCTCTCCGGGCTGGCCGAGCCGCGCATCCTGGACGACCCGGATCCGGCCCTGCTGGTCGCGGCCTACAGCGAGGTCGCAGCCGGATGAGCGGGGACGTGCAGACCTGGAGCGGGGACGTGCAGACCGGGAGCGGGGACGTGCAGACATGAAGGTGCTGGTCTTGTCCGGACCGAACCTCGACCGCCTCGGCATCCGTGAACCCGAGATCTACGGCCATGGCACCTACGCCGATCTCGCCGATGCCTGCCGCGAGACGGCGGGCCGGCTCGGACTCGACGTTGACATGCGCCAGACCGCCGACGAGGCGGAGCTGATCCGCTGGATACATGAAGCCGCCGACGCGCGGCTGCCGGTGGTGCTCAACGCGGGCGCGTGGACGCACTATTCGTACGCGCTGCGCGATGCGTGCGTCGGCCATCCCGCGCCGCTCATCGAGGTTCACATGTCGCAGGTCGCGGCCCGCGAGCCGTTCCGCCACGTGTCGGTGCTCTCCGAGGTCGTGACCGGCACGATCACCGGCCTCGGCGTCGACTCGTACCTGCTGGCGTTGCACGCGATCGCCGCTCGGATGCGCCGCTAGCGGATGCGCCTGGCTCTGCGCCGGCGGAACCGGCCTGGCCGCCCTGCGTAGACTCGGCCGTAAATTGGGCGGCCGCGCAGGCGCTGTGGCGCCGCGTTCGTTCCTGACCACACTTCGGTACCAGCTTCAAAGGTGATGTGCGTGCCCTCGACCAATGACCTGAAGAACGGCATGACCCTCGACCTCGACGGCGGGCTTTGGAATGTCGTCGAGTTCCAGCATGTCAAGCCGGGTAAGGGCGGGGCGTTCGTGCGCACCACGCTGAAGAACGTGACGACCGGAAAGGTGGTCGACCGCACGTTCAACGCGGGCGTCAAGGTCGAGATCGCGACCGTCGACAAGCGCGAGATGACCTACCTCTACCGCGAGGGTGACGACTTCATCTTCATGGACACCGAGTCGTTCGATCAGATTCCGGTGCCGGTGGAGACGGTGGGTTCGGCGGCCGACTACATGCTGGAGAATACGAACGCGGTCGTCGCCGTTCACGACGGGATCGCGCTGTATGTCGAGCTCCCCGCTTCGGTCGAGTTGACGATCAGTTACACCGAGCCGGGCCTGCAAGGGGATCGCTCCAGCGGCGGCACCAAGCCGGCGACCCTCGAGACCGGGGCCAGCGTCCAGGTCCCGCTGTTCGTCACGAACGGTGAGCGCATCAAGGTCGACACCCGCGACGGCCGCTATCTCGGGCGCGCCAACTGACCAGCCCGGGCGGCTCGCGCAAGCAGGCGGGGCGGCGCCACTCGATGCCGGCCCGCACCAAGGCGCGCAAGCGTGCGCTGGACGTGCTCTACGAGGCGGATTCGATGAGCCAGGATCCGCTCGCCACGCTCGCCACGCGCATCGAGCAGTCGGATTCCGCCGGTGCCGAGCTACGCGGCGGAGCTCGTCGAGGGGGTCGCCGAACACCGGCGCTCGCTGGACCGGCTGATCGCCTCTGTCGCCGAGGGTTGGAGCATCGGGCGCATGCCTGCGATCGACCGCAACGTACTGCGGATCGGCGCCTTCGAGCTGCTGTATCGCGATGACGTTCCCGACGGGGTCGCCGTCAGCGAGGCGGTCGAGCTGGTGGGAAGGCTCTCGACCGGGGAGTCGGCGGCGTTCGTCAACGGGGTGCTGGGCAAGATCGCGCAGCGTGCTCAGCCGGAAGCCGGCGGCGAGCCGGCGGGGACCAGCGCCCCCTGATCGGCCGTCGCCAGCCGGGCCACGCGGGGCAGGTCAGACCGTCTCGACGGCCCGTCGCGCCTCGGGGGAGAGCACGCCCCAGCTGATGAGCTGCTCGGTGAGGGTGGTCGGGTTCTCGTCGTAGATCACGGCGAGCGAGCGCAAATCCTCGTGTCGGATCGAGAGCACGCGGCCGTTGTAATCGCCCCGCTGGCTCTGGATGGTGGCGGCGTAGCGAAGCAGGGGAGCGCCCTTGTCTCGCGGCACCTCCTGGAGCTTTTCCAGGTCGAGGATGATCCGGGGTGATTGCTCGAGGGCGATGATCGCCTCGCGCTCGGGTAGCAACTCATTGACCGGAACGCCGTAGAAGTCGGCGAGCTCCGAGAGTCGCTGAACGGTGACCGCCCGGTCGCCTCGCTCGTAGGAGCCGACGACGACCGCCTTCCAGCGGCCCTCGGACTTCTCCTCTACGCCGTGCAGCGACAGACCCTGCTGCGTGCGGATGGCCCGCAACCGGGATCCGAGCGCCTTGGCGTAATCGGACATCTCGTGCTCCGTTCGGCAGGGTTTTTCAAAGTCAACGTGGCGCTACGAGCGTCCCAGGACGCAGTGACAGAGTGTAGTGCCTTTGAGGCACCTGGAAGCAATTGACTGGTAAATCGGCCAATGTTGCGCCCGATTCGTCTGATCATCGTCACAGAAGGGCACCGGTCGGTCCAGGCAGACGGCCCGTCCCACGAGATCGCCACCGCCGGCCTCCGCGTTGTTCCGGCGTTGTTAATTGCCAGGTTATCGAGGGTGAAGCGTTGAGAAAGCGGCCTTTTTCTGGCTCCTTCTCACCCTTTCTGGGTTCGCCCGGCACGAGCGTTCAGCGCCAGAAAATGTGCCCCGCTGCGAGCGCTTCGCGCACGATTCACCCGTTCGGAGTACACCGCACCGGTCGTCGCGAGCCCGGGATGGCGACCGCTTCGGGGTACGCGTCTCCAGCGGCGGCAGCCGACACGCGGGCCAAGCAGTCCACCCGTTCAGGCCGCCCGGAAGCCGCTGCCCGGCTGGTACTTTCAAGGCGTCCACTCCTTTAACGACCCGTCCTGCGAGGCGGGGAAGGAGGGCGAGAGCCTGATGCTGGCATGACCCGGCCACTGACCGAGCCTTCGAGTTCGTCAGCCCCGCCGCCCGGTGCTTCCGAGACCCCGGGGCAGACCCCTCCGTCAGCCGATCCTCCAGCCGCTCCGTCGGTCTCCTCCCGCGACGTTCTCTCTCCTGACGACGTCGGCCGGACCTTGTCGCGCATCGCCCATCAGGTGCTCGAGCACACCCATGGCGGTCGCGACATCATCCTGCTGGGCATCCCGACCCGCGGCGTCGCGCTCGCACACCGGCTGGCCGCGAAGCTGCAGGATTTCGAGGGGCTTTCGGTGCCGGTGGGGTCCCTCGACACCACCATGTACCGCGACGACCTCCGGCTGCGCGGGGTCCGGCCGGTCGGGAGGACGGAGCTGCCCGGCAGCATCGACGAGAAGATCGTGGTGCTCGTCGACGACGTCCTCTATTCCGGCCGCACCGTGCGCGCCGCCCTCGATGCGCTCTCCGACCTCGGCCGACCGCGGGCGGTGCAGCTCGCCGTCCTCGTTGATCGCGGCCATCGCGAGCTCCCGATCCGGGCCGATTACGTCGGCAAGAACCTGCCGACCAGCCAGGGCGAGACCGTCCGGGTGCTGCTTGAAGAGGTCGACGGCCGTGACGGCGTCGCGATCGAGAAGAGCCTGAAGCCGGTCGATCAGACCGGCGAGCCAGCACCTCTGCCGCCGACGTCGCCCGCGGGCAAGCCGCCGGCAGGGAAGGGCTGACATGGATCGTCACCTGCTCTCGGCAGCGGACCTGAGTCGCGATGAGGCGCTGCTGGTCCTCGACACCGCCGAGGAGATGGCCCGGGTCGGAGACCGCACGGTCAAGAAGTTGCCGACCCTTCGTGGCCGCACCGTCGTGAACCTCTTCTTCGAGGACTCCACCCGCACCCGCACGAGCTTCGAGGTCGCGGCGAAACGGCTGTCGGCCGACGTCATCACGTTCTCGGCCAAGGGCTCGAGTGTCTCGAAGGGAGAGAGCCTGAAGGACACGGCGCTCACGCTCGAGGCGATGGGCGCGGACGGTGTCGTCTGCCGCCATAGCGCGTCCGGCGCGCCGCACCGCCTGGCGACCTGGATACGCGGCAGCGTGCTCAACGCCGGCGACGGCACTCACGAGCACCCCACCCAGGCCTTGCTCGACGCGTTCACGATGCGGCGGCGGCTCGGCCGGGTCGAGGGGCTCAACGTCACGATCGTCGGCGACGTGTTGCACAGCCGGGTGGCCCGCTCCAACGTGCTGCTGCTCTCCACCCTCGGCGCTGACGTCACGCTCGTCGCGCCGCCGACCCTGCTGCCGGTCGGGGTCGAGGCCTGGCCGGCCGAGGTCTCCTACGACCTCGACGCCACCCTTCCCAAGAGCGATGTCGTCATGATGCTGCGCGTCCAGCGCGAGCGCATGAACGCGTCCTACTTCCCGACGGTGCGCGAGTACAGCCGCCGCTACGGCTTGGATGCGGGCCGGATGGCGGCACTGCCCGACCATTCGATCGTCATGCATCCGGGTCCGATGGTGCGCGGGATGGAGATCGCGTCCGACGTCGCCGACAGCCTGCGCTCGACCATCGTGGAGCAGGTGGCGAACGGCGTGAGCGTGCGGATGGCCGTGCTGTACCTGCTGCTCGGCGGTACGGGGGAGCTGGGCGGGAGTGAGTCGCGTGACAAATAGATACGTGCTGCACGAGGAGTCGGCGGCGGAGCTCCTGCGCGGGGTGTCGGTCGTCGGAGGCCCGCCGGTCGATCTGCTGCTGGCTGACGGTGCCGTCGCCGAGATCGCCGGTCACCTCGAGCCGCCGTCGGACGCCCGGTGTGATCGACGCCGGTGGCCTCATCGCGCTGCCCGGCTTCGTCGATCTGCACACCCATCTTCGTGAGCCGGGTCGTGAAGACGCGGAGACGGTCGAGTCGGGTACCCGAGCCGCGGCGCTCGGAGGTTTCACGGCGGTCCACGCGATGGCCAACACCGACCCGGTGGCTGACACCGCGGGCGTCGTCGAGCAGGTGTGGCGGCTCGGGCGCGAGGCGGGCTGGTGCGATGTCGCGCCGGTCGGGGCGGTGACTTCCGCCCTTGCGGGCGAGCAACTTGCCGAGCTCGGGGCGATGGCCGATTCCGCCGCCCGCGTCAGGGTCTTCAGCGACGACGGGATCTGCGTGAGCGACCCGGTGCTGATGCGCCGCGCCCTCGAGTACGTCAAGGCGTTCGACGGGGTCATCGCCCAGCACGCCGAGGAGCCGCGGCTGACGGAGGGCGCGCAGCTGAATGAAGGGATCGTTTCGGCGCGACTCGGACTCACCGGCTGGCCGGCCGTGGCCGAGGAATCGATCATCGCCCGCGACGTGCTGCTGACCGGCCACGTCGGCAGCCGGCTGCACGTCTGCCACGTCTCGACCGCTGGGTCGGTCGAGATCCTGCGGTGGGCGAAGTCGAAGGGCTGGCGCGTCACCGCCGAGGTCACCCCGCACCACCTGCTGCTCACCGACGACTTCGCCTGCGGCTACGACCCGGTCTACAAGGTGAACCCGCCGCTGCGCACCGCCGACGACGTCGCCGCGCTGCGTGACGCGCTCGTCGACGGCACGATCGACGCGGTCGCGACCGACCATGCCCCGCACGCTCTCGAGGACAAGGAGACGGAGTGGGCCGCCGCCCGCCCCGGCATGCTCGGCCTGCAGACCGCCCTCGGCATCGTGATGCTCGCGCTCGGCGAGCGCTTCTCCTGGCAGCTCGCCGCCGAGCGCATGTCCTACGCGCCGGCGCAGATCGGGCGTCTCGCCGGCCACGGCCGCCCGCTCGAGCCCGGCGCGCCCGCCAACCTGACACTGGTCGACCCGGCCGCGCCCTGGGTCGTCGATCCGATGGCGCTCGCGTCGCGCAGCCGCAACACGCCTTACGCCGGCCGCGAGCTGCCGGCCGGGATCGTCGCCACTTTCCTGCGGGGCCGGGCCACCGTGCTGGATGGCAAGCCCGCGTGATGCCGACTCTCTCCGCTGTCCTCGCCCCCGTCCTCGCCGCGGCACCTGCGCGACCCCCTGAGCGGCTTGCCGCCCATCTGCTGCTCGGCGTCATCGTCGGGGTAGTGCTGCTCGCGATCGTGCTTGTCGCGGTGGCCACCACTCGTCGGCGGGCCCGCCGCGCCGCCGCCGCGCTGCCCGAGCTCCCCAGCCCGCCGCAGCCGATCCCCGTCGCGCTGGCCACCCCCATGACCGGGGTGGCGCTCGGCACGACGGCCCCGGCCGGCTGGCAGGACGCCGCGATCCACGGCGTGCTCGGCTCGCGCCGCGCCGGCGAGCTGATCGTGACGTGTGCGGGCATCCAGCTCGGCGACCTGTGGCTCCCGCGCTCGGTGCTGCGGTCGGTGCGGATCGACGAGCGCTTCGCGACCAAGGTGATGCCGGGCACCGGGCTGCTGGTGATCGGCTGGGAAGCCGGGGATCGCCTGTACGAGAGCGGTTTTCGGGGCAGCGCCTCGGGCTACGCCGAGGTGGTATCCGCCATCAGCGGGCTGCTTTCGACCGCCGGCACCAACTCTGACGTCACCATCGTGAAAGGGGTCCGGGCATGACCAGCCCGACCAGTTCCAAGCAAGCCGTTCTCATGCTCGAGGACGGGCGTTCCTTCACCGGTGACGCCTACGGTGCTGCGGGCGAGACGTTCGGCGAGGCGGTCTTCGCGACCGGAATGACCGGCTACCAGGAGACCCTGACCGACCCGAGCTACTCGCGTCAGATCGTCGTGCAGACGGCGCCGCACATCGGCAACACCGGGGTCAACGACGAAGATCCCGAAAGCCGGCAGATGTGGGTGGCCGGCTACGTGGTTCGCGATCCGGCGCGCCGCCCGAGCTCGTGGCGCGCGCGGCGCAGCCTCGACGACGAACTGCTCACGCAAGGCATCGTCGGCATCAGCGGGATCGACACCCGGGCGCTCACCCGCCACCTGCGCGAGCGGGGGGCCATGCGGTGCGGGATCGCGCCTCTGGAGGCGTCCGACGGGCTGCTCGAGCGGGTGCGTGCCAGCGACGGGATGGTCGGCGCAGACCTGGCCCCGGCCGTCTCGACCCCGAAGCCGTACGTGGTCTCGCCGCAGGGTCCGCCGCGGTTCCGGGTGGCCGCGCTCGACTTGGGCATCAAGTGGCGCACCCCGGCCCGGATGGCTGCTCGCGGCATCGAGGTGACGGTCCATCCGGCGACGACCGCGGCGAGCGCGCTGCTTGCTGACGGGCCGGACGGCGTCTTCTTCTCCAACGGGCCGGGCGACCCGGCCACGGCGGATTACGCGGTCGCCGCCGCCCGCGGGGTGCTCGATGCCGGCGTGCCGCTCTTCGGTATCTGCTTCGGCAACCAGGTGCTCGGCCGCGCGCTCGGCTTCGGCACCTACAAGCTTGGCTACGGCCACCGCGGCATCAACCAGCCGGTGCAGGACCGCGCGACCGGGCGCGTTGCCGTCACCAGCCACAACCACGGCTTCGCCGTCGACGCCCCGCTGGACCGGGTGTCCGACACCCCCTACGGGCGGGTCGAGGTGAGCCACGTCGCGCTCAACGACAACGTCGTGGAAGGCCTGCGATTACTGGATGCGCCGGCGTTCTCGGTGCAGTACCACCCGGAGGCCGCTCCGGGTCCGCATGACGCCGACGGCCTCTTCGACCAGTTCGTCGCACTGATGGAACGGACCCGCAAGTGAGCCGCATCGAAGGCCTGTCGAGCGTTCTGGTCATCGGCTCGGGGCCGATCATCATCGGCCAGGCGTGCGAGTTCGATTACTCGGGCACCCAGGCCTGCCGCGTGCTGCGCCAGGAGGGCCTGCGGGTGATCCTCGTCAACAGCAACCCGGCGACGATCATGACCGACCCCGAGGTCGCCGACGCCACGTACGTCGAGCCGATCACCCCGGAGGTGGTCCGCCAGATCATCGCCCGCGAGCGTCCCGACGCCCTGCTCGCGACGCTCGGTGGCCAGACCGCGCTCAACACCGCGGTCGCGCTGGCCGACTCCGGCGTGCTCGAGGAGTTCGGCGTGCGGCTGCTCGGCGCCGACATCGAGGCGATCAAGGCCGGTGAGGACCGCCAGCGTTTCAAGCAGATCGTCGACACGCTTCCGGCCGAGCTCGGTGCTGAGAGCGCGCGCTCACTTATCGCCACGACGATGGACGAATGCCTTGCGGCTGCAGGGGATCTCGGGCTACCCGGTCGTGGTCCGGCCGAGCTTCACCCTCGGCGGCAAGGGCGGCGGCATCGCCTACGACGAAGCGGATCTGCGCACGATCGCGGGCGGGGGACTCATCGCCAGTTCGGGCACCGAACATCGGGGCGCCCAGGTCCTGCTGGAGGAGAGCATCCTCGGGTGGAAGGAGTTCGAGCTCGAGCTGATGCGTGACCGCGCCGACAACGTGGTCGTCGTCTGCTCGATCGAAAACGTCGACCCGATGGGCGTCCACACCGGCGACAGCGTGACGGTAGCGCCCGCGATGACCCTGACCGATCGCGAGTACCAGCGGATGCGCGACATCGCCATCGCCATCATGCGAGCGGTCGGGGTCGACGCGGGCGGCTGCAACATCCAGTTCGCGGTCAACCCGGAGAACGGGCGCATCGTGGTCATCGAGATGAACCCGCGGGTATCGCGCAGCAGCGCTCTGGCCTCGAAGGCCACCGGTTTCCCCATCGCGAAGATCAGCGCGAAGCTCGCGCTCGGCTACACGCTGGACGAGATCCCCAACGACATCACCCGCGAGACGCCCGCGGCGTTCGAGCCGTCGCTGGACTACGTCGTCGTGAAGGTGCCGCGGTTCGCGTTCGAGAAGTTCCCCGGCGCCGACCAGGTGCTCACCACCCACATGAAGAGCGTCGGCGAGGCGATGGCGATCGGCCGCAACTTCGGCGAGGCGCTCAACAAGGCGCTGCGCTCACTGGAGACGATGGCGGCCGGCTTCTGGACCGTGCCGGATGCCATGCTGCCCAAGGCCGACCAGGATGCGCTGGAAGCATTGAAGGTTCCGCATGAAGGTCGGCTCTACACGGTGGAGCGGGCGCTTCGCGAAGGCGCCACGGTGGAGCAGGTCTGCGAGGCCAGCGGGATGGACCCGTGGTTCGTCGACCAGGTGCTGGGACTCCTCGAGATTCGCGATGCTCTCGCCGCAGCCCCCGAGGACGACCGCATGCTCCGCACGGCCAAGCGGGCCGGGTTCTCCGACCGCCAGGTCGCGTCCATCACCGGGGTGACTGAGAAGCAGGCCCGCGAGCGTCGCCACGCCGCCGGCATTCGCCCGGTGTTCAAGACCGTCGACACCTGCGCCGCGGAGTTTGCCGCCTTCACGCCCTACCACTACAGCAGCTACGACGAGGAGACCGAGGTCGAGCCGCGCGAGCGCCCGGCCGTCATCGTTCTCGGCAGCGGTCCGAACCGGATCGGGCAGGGCATCGAGTTCGATTACGCCTGCTGTCACGCGGCTTTCGCGCTCTCCGACGCGGGCTACGAGACGATCATGGTCAACTGCAATCCGGAGACCGTGTCCACCGACTACGACACCAGCGACCGCCTCTACTTCGAGCCGCTGACCGTCGAGGACGTGCTCGAGATCGTCCACGCCGAGCAGCAGGCCGGCCCGCTCGCGGGAGTGGTGGTGCAGCTCGGCGGGCAGACCCCGCTGGGCCTCGCCGCCGCCCTCGAGAAGTGCGGTGTCCCCATCGTGGGCACCACGCCTGACGCGATCCATCTCGCCGAGGACCGCGGCGAGTTCGGCAGGGTGCTCGATGCTGCCGGGCTCACGGCACCCCGCTTCGGCACGGCCAAGTCCTACGACGAGGCGCGCAGCGTCGCGAACGAGATCGGCTATCCCGTGCTGGTGCGCCCCAGCTACGTGCTCGGCGGCCGCGGGATGGAGATCGTCTACGACGAGACCTCGCTGGCCGATTACGTGAGCCGCGCAACGAGTGCGAGTCCCGAACACCCCGTCCTCGTGGATCGCTTTCTCGACGACGCGGTCGAGATCGATGTGGATGCCCTCTACGACGGCAAGGAGCTGTATCTCGCGGGCGTCATGGAACACATCGAGGAAGCGGGCATCCATTCCGGCGACTCGGCGTGCGCGCTGCCGCCGATCACGCTCGGCAAGGCCGACCTGATCCGTATCCGAGAGGCCACCGAGGGGATCGCGCGCGGCGTCGGGGTGCGGGGTCTGGTCAACGTCCAGTACGCCCTGCAGGCTGACGTTCTCTACGTGCTGGAGGCGAACCCGCGGGCCTCCCGCACGGTGCCGTTCGTCGCGAAGGCCACCGGCATCCCGATCGCCAAGGCCGCGGCGCGCGTCATGCTCGGCGCGAGCATCGCCGAGTTGCGGGCCGAGGGACTCCTGCCGGAAAGCGGCGACGGGGCCGACATGCCCTTCGACAGCCACATCGCGGTGAAGGAAGCGGTGTTGCCGTTCAGCCGTTTCACGGGCGTCGACACGGTGCTCGGCCCGGAGATGAAGTCGACCGGCGAGGTCATGGGCATCGACAGCGGCTTCGGCGTCGCCTATGCGAAGAGTCAGAGCGCGGCCTACGGCCAGTTGCCGACCAAGGGTCGCGTCTTCGTCAGCCTGGCCAACCGCGACAAGCGGGCGATGATCTTCCCGGTCAAGCGGTTGGTTGATCTCGGCTTCGACGTCATCGCCACCGAAGGCACGGCCCAGGTGCTGCGGCGCAACGGGGTCGCCGCGACGGTGGTGCCGAAGCACTCGGAGGGGCTGCCCGGCGACGCGGTCGCGCGCATCCTTGCCGGCGAGGTCGATCTGGTCATCAACACCCCGTTCGGCAACGGTCCTCGGGTCGACGGGTACGAGATCCGCTCTGCCTGCGTCACCAGCAATACCCCGTGCGTCACGACGATGCCGGGCGCTGCGGCCGCGGTGCAGGGAATCGAGGCACTGATGCGGGGCGACATCACCGTGCGCCCGTTACAGGAGTGGCATGCGGATTTGGCGGCAGCGCGCCGACGTGGCTGAACCGGAGGCCGAGCAGGCGGCGGCGCGAGAGCGCGCCGCCCGGCCGGCCCCGGTTCAGCTGCGGTCAGCGCAGATTCTTGCGAGTCGTGCGGGACGGGTCCTACACCCGGCTCGCCGTCCATGCCCCGCCGATCGCGGAGCAGGCGCGGCCGGGCCAGTTCGTGGCGTTCGCCGTGGGTGGGCCGGCGTCCGGGCTGCTGCTGCGGCGCTCGTTCTCGATCGCGCGGGTCGGGCCGGCGGGCACCGTCGAGGTGGTCATCGCCCCCGTGGGGCCCGGCACCCGCTGGCTGACCGCCCGGGTGGCGGGCGACCGTGTCGACATCGTCGGACCGCTCGGGCGGCCGTTCCCGCTCCCGGTGGCCGCTCCTGCCGGCGAGGGGCCGCGCGCCTTGCTGGTCGGCGGTGGGTACGGATCGGCGCCGCTGTTCGCCCTGGCCGGGGCCCTTCGCGAGCGCGGCTGCCACATCTCCATGGCGCTCGGGGCCGCGACCGAGGACAAGCTCTACGGAACGCTCGAGGGCCGCCGGGTCAGCGACGAGTTCACGTTCGCGACCGATGACGGTTCCGCCGGCACCCCGGGCCGGGTGACGGCAGCCTTCGACACCTCGCTGGCGAGCGTCGATGTCGTCTACGCCTGCGGGCCGATGCCCATGCTCCGGGCAGTCGCCAAACTCGCTGCCGTTGCTGGGATTCCGTCCTACATCGCGGTCGAGGAGGCGATGGCCTGCGGCATCGGGGTCTGCATGACGTGCGTGCTCCCGGTGGCGCCCCGCAGCGCGCCCGGCGATAGCGACCGCGGTCCGGTCCGCATGGTGCGGGCCTGCACCGAGGGGCCGGTCTTTCCCGGCGACGCCGTGCAGTTCGATCTCATCGGCGAGGTCCTGCCCCCGGCGGCCAGCCCGCCCACCCCGACCACCTTCGAGGCACCGATATGAGCCGCGATCCGAGCGCCCCCCTGAACGGCGCGCCTACGGAGCCATCCGACCCGTCCGGGCCGATCGAGCTTCCCGTCGACCTGTCGACGATTCTTGCCGGAGTGGGGTTTCCGAACCCGATCTTCACCGCGTCAGGCTGTGCCGCGGCGGGCCGCGAGCTGTCGGCGTTCTTCGACGTCGCCGAGCTCGGGGGCATCGTCACCAAATCCGTGATGCGCGATCTGCGGCTCGGTCGCCCAACCCCGCGCATGGCTGAGACTCCCAGCGGGATGCTCAACTCGATCGGACTCCAGGGCCCGGGGATCGCGGCCTTCCTGGAGAACGACCTGCCGTGGCTCGCCGAGCGGGGCGCCCGGGCGGTCGTGAGCATCGCCGGCGGTTCCGTCGAGGAGTACGCCGAGCTCGCCCGGCGCCTGCGGCACGCCCCTGGCCTCACGATGGTCGAGGTCAACATCAGTTGCCCCAACGTCGCGGATCGGGGTCAGGTGTTCGCCTGCTCGGTGTCGGCGTCGGCCGAGGTGATCGCCGCGGTGCGGGCGGAGTTCGCCGGCGGGGCGGGTGGTCCAGGCGGCGGGCCGGTCCCGATCTTCGCCAAGCTTTCCCCGGATGTCACCGACATCGTGGCGATCGCCGAGTCGGTGATCGGAGCGGGTGCCGACGGCCTCTCGCTCATCAACACCCTGCTGGGGCTGGTGATCGATCCCGAGACCCTGCGGCCGGCGCTGGCCGGCATCACCGGGGGGCTTTCCGGGCCCGCCATCCGCCCCGTGGCGCTGCGTTGCGTCTACCAGGTACACGCTGCCCTCCCCGACGTGCCGATCCTGGGCATGGGCGGCGTCCGCAGCGGCGCTGACGCGCTGGCGTTCCTGGCTGCCGGGGCATCGGCTGTTTCCGTGGGGACGGCGATCTTCGGCGATCCCGGGGCGCCGATGCGCATCGTGGAGGAACTCGAGGCGGAGCTGCGGGCGCGCGGTATCGGCGCGGTCCGCGACGTGATCGGAGCCGCCCACCGCCCCGCAGGTACCCCGGTGCCTGGCGTGGCCGAGCAGGTTGGAGTCCTGGTATGACCCCGCTCGCGCGTCCCGGCGCCGCTGACCCGGCCGACACCGTCGCCCGCAAGGCCCCGATCGCCGTCGCGCTCGACGCCCCTGACCTGGATACGGCGGCCCGCTGGTCGCAAGCGGTCTCGCCACACGTCGCGGTCGTCAAGGTCGGCCTGGAGCTGTTCTGCCGCTTCGGTCCCGACGTGGTCAACGTCGTGCGCGGCGCGTCGAACGTGGGTCTCTTCCTGGACCTGAAGCTGCATGACATCCCGGCGACGGTCGCCGGGGCAGCGCGCGCCGTCGCGGGCCTTCGCCCGAGGTTCCTCACCGTCCACGCCAGCGGTGGCCCCGCCATGGTCCGCGCTGCTGTCGAAGCCGCCCCGGAGGTCGACATCGCGGCCGTCACCGTGCTGACCTCGCTCGGCGCCGGCGACCTGGAGGTGATCGGGCTCGCCGGCCAGCCGGTCGATGCTGCCCGTCGGCTGGCCGCCCTCGCGGTGGGTGCCGGTGCAAAGGCACTGGTCTGCAGCCCGCAGGAGGTGGCTGTCATCCGCGCCGAGGTGGGCCCCGACATCACCCTGATCACCCCTGGAGTGCGTCCGGCCGGGTCGGCGACGCAGGACCAGGCCCGCGTCGCGACCCCGGCTGCTGCGCTCGCCGCGGGCGCTGACCTGCTGGTTGTGGGCCGGCCCATCACGGGCGCCGACGATCCGGGCGCCGCCGCCGCGCTGATTGCCGCCGAGCTCGATTTCTGACCCTCGCGACCATGATCAACGCTGCAATGATCATGGAATCCGTGGCGCGCCGGCGTCCTAATCATGATCATTGCAGCGTTGAAGATTCTTTTTGGCGGCGCGCCATGCTGGTCAGATAGTGGACCCGGGCCTGCGGTTTCAGTACGTTGCCGCTGCTGGACGCGTTCGTATTCCGTTGCCCAGTGCAGTTCCGAGTGTTGCCAGTGCAGTTCCCTATGAGGAGGCGAACGTCGCCGTGGCCTTGCCGCCGTTGACCCCTGAACAGCGTTCCGCCGCGCTTGAAAAGGCTGCGCAGGCCCGCAAGGCCCGCGCCGAGGTGAAGGAACAGCTCAAGAAGTCTGATGAGACCCTCGAGTCGGTGTTGGCCAAGGCCGACTCCAGCGAGGTCATCGGCAAGATGAAGGTTTCTGCAGTGCTCGAGGCTCTGCCGGGTGTCGGCAAGGTGCGCGCCACCAAGATCATGGAGCGCCTCGACATCAGCCCTACCCGCCGCGTGCGTGGCCTTGGTGCCAAGCAGCGTGCGGCGCTGGTCGCAGAGTTCAATACCTCGAGCTGACCGATCGGCCTTTCCGGGTTCCGGCCAACGCGCCCGGCCCCGGAGGGCGGTGACGCATCGTGGGTCGACTGACGGTCCTTTCCGGCCCTTCCGGGGTCGGAAAGGGCACGGTCGTCGCTTCGGTCCGTCGGCGCCACCCCGAAGTCTGGGTGTCCGTCAGCGTGACCACCCGCTCGCCGCGCCCCGGTGAAGTCGACGGCGAGCATTACCACTTCGTCGACGAGGCGGAATTTGCGCGGCTCGTCGACGCGGGGGAGTTACTCGAATACGCAACCTTCGGGGGAAATCGCTACGGCACGCCCCGCGGCCCCGCGCTTGCGCAACTGGAGGCGGGGCGCCCCGCCCTGCTGGAGATCGATCTGCAGGGCGCGCGCCAGGTCAAGGCATCGCTACCGGACTCCCGACTCGTCTTCCTGGCCCCTCCCACCTGGGAGGAGCTGGTCCGGCGGTTGACCGGCCGCGCGACGGAGCCGGACCACGCCGTGGCCCACCGCCTCGAGGTGGCGCGCGGCGAGCTGGCTTCGGTGGACGAGTTCGATCAGGTGCTCATCAATCACGATGTCGATGCCGCTGCCGATGAGCTGGTAACTTTGATGGTCGAGTAGTCGGATTTCTTGCTGCGGGCAGACTTTGTCAACGTTGCTACCGACCTTTCGTTGAACTGTTACGCCGGTCAGGTCAGATTCGCTGCCGCGATCAGCCGGGCCCACCCGATCATGGAGGCCACTCACGTGGGTAGCACCCCGGCCGCACCCTTGGGCATCACCAACCCGCCGATCGATGAGCTGCTGGCCATCACCCAGTCCAAGTACGGCCTGGTGATCTACGCGTCGAAGCGCGCCCGCCAGATCAACGCGTACTACAGCCAGCTCGGAGAGGGCCTGCTCGAGTACGTCGGCCCGATGGTCGAGACCACCCCGCAGGAGAAGCCCCTGTCGATCGCGATGCGGGAGATCAACGCTGGCCTGCTCACCGCCGAGCCGATTGCAGAGCCGGCCACCGACTGACCATGAGCGCGCCGCGCCTGCCGGTGAGCGCCGTTGCGTCCGGGCGGCGTCCGGAGATCGTTCTCGGCGTTGCCGGCGGCATCGCCGCCTACAAGGCGGTCGAGGTACTCCGCCAGCTCACCGAGTCGGGCCACGCCGTGACGGTGGTGCCCACCGAGTCCGCCCTGCGCTTCGTCGGCGAGCCCACCTGGGCGGCGCTCTCCGGGCGTCCGGTCGCCACCGACGTCTGGGCGTCCGCACACGAGGTGCCTCACGTTCGCCTCGGGCGAGATGCCGATCTCGTTCTCGTCGTGCCCGCGACGGCGGATCTGCTGGCCCGAGCCGTGGCCGGCCGGGCCGACGACCTGCTCACCTCCACGCTGCTGACCGCGACGTGCCCGCAGGTGTTCGCGCCAGCGATGCACACCGAGATGTGGGAGCACCCGGCCACGCGCGGCAATGTCGCCGTCCTTCGCGAGCGCGGCGCCATCGTCATCGAGCCCGCTTCAGGACGCCTGACCGGTGCTGATTCCGGCCCTGGCCGGCTGCCCGAGCCGGTCGATCTTGCGGCGACGGCGCGCTCGATTCTTGAGCGTCACCTGTCCGCCGGCATCGGGCGCGGGGATTGGCACGATCTGGCGGGCCTGCGCATCGTCGTTTCCGCCGGCGGTACCCGCGAGCCGCTGGATCCGGTCCGCTGGCTGGGTAATCGCTCGACCGGGCGGCAGGGTTACGCCATCGCGCGGGC
The DNA here is from genome assembly GCA_963782485.1 of uncultured Actinomycetota bacterium. Taxonomy (GTDB): domain Bacteria; phylum Actinomycetota; class Actinomycetes; order Frankiales; family Frankiaceae; genus DATAZK01. Next base: position 37,714 of record CAWAJV010000013.1, on the reverse strand, counting down.
GGCCGTGGCCAGGGGAGCCGAGGTGACCCTGGTCAGCGCCAACGTCGAGCTGGCGGATGTCGCCGGGGCACACGTGGTGCGCGTGCGTACCGCGAGCGAGCTCGAAGTCGCGGTCATGGAGGCGTCTGGCGCCGCCCATGCGGTCGTGATGACGGCCGCCGTCGCCGATTTCCGCCCCGCGCAGCTGCAGGCCACGAAGATCAAGAAAATCGCCGACACCGACCCGGAGCCGTTGAAGCTGACCCGTAATCCCGACGTGCTGGTCGAGCTGGTCCGCCGCCGCGCCCGGTTGGAGAGTGCGTCGTCATCGCAGGTCATCGTCGGTTTCGCGGCGGAGACCGACGATGTCATGCGCCACGCCCGCGAGAAGCTGCAGCGCAAGGGCTGCGATCTGCTGGTCGTGAACGAGGTCGGCGACGGCCTGGGTTTCGAGGTGGACCACAACGCTGCGGTCGTGCTGGGCCTCGACGGCACCGCGGTCGAGATCCCGTCGGGTTCCAAGGACGCCCTGGCCCATCGGCTGTGTGATCTCGTCGCGGCGCGGCTCAAGTGACGGACCGTGGCGCCGGCGGCCGATACTCTGTCAGGACCGTCCGACACCAGGTTCGACCCGTGCGGGCGATTGCCGCCACGCAATAGCTGCCGATTACCTAACACAAAACGACCGCTTCAAGGAGCATTGTGGCCAGCCGTCTCTTCACCTCCGAGTCCGTTACCGAGGGACATCCGGACAAGATCGCTGACCAGATCAGTGACGCGATCCTGGACCGGATGATCAAGGACGACCCGATCAGCAAGGTCGCGGTCGAGACCATGATCACGACCGGTCAGGTCCACATTGCCGGCGAGGTCGACACCACCACCTATGTGGACGTGGCCAGCGTCGTGCGCGAGGTCGTCCTCGGGATCGGCTACGACTCGTCGGTCAAGGGCTTTGACGGCGGCTCCTGCGGTGTCAGCGTCTCGATCGGCGCGCAGTCCAGCGACATCCGCCAGGGCGTGGATGATGCGTACGAGGCGCGCGCCGAGCATTCGATGGACGACCTGGACCGGCAGGGCGCCGGCGACCAGGGCCTGATGTTCGGTTTCGCCTGCGACGAGACCCCCGAGCTGATGCCGCTGCCGATCGCGCTGGCCCACCGGCTCGCCCGCCGGCTGACGGCAGTGCGCAAGGAGGGCCTGGTCGGCTACCTGCGTCCCGATGGCAAGACCCAGGTCACCATCGGCTACGTCGACGGCAAGCCGGTTCGCCTGGACACGGTCGTCGTCAGCTCGCAGCACGCCGCTGACATCGATCTCGAGACCCTGCTCGCTCCCGACATCCGCGAGCACGTCGTGGAGCCGGAGCTGGCGCCGCTGGGCCTCGACGTCAGCACCTTCCGGCTGCTGGTCAACCCGACCGGCCGCTTCGAGATCGGCGGCCCCATGGGCGACGCCGGCCTCACCGGTCGCAAGATCATCGTCGACACCTACGGCGGCTACGCGCGCCACGGTGGCGGCGCGTTCAGCGGCAAGGACCCGTCCAAGGTCGACCGCTCCGCCGCCTACGCGATGCGCTGGGTCGCCAAGAACGTCGTCGCCGCCGGCCTCGCCAGCAAGTGCGAGGTCCAGGTCGCGTACGCCATCGGCAAGGCCCACCCGGTCGGAACCTTCGTGGAGACCTTCGGCACCGGCGTCGTCCCGGACGAGCAGATTCAAGACGCGATCCTCTCGGTCTTCGACCTGCGTCCCGCGGCGATCGTGCGCGACCTCGACCTGCTGCGCCCGATCTACCAGCAGACGGCTGCCTACGGCCACTTCGGCCGCCCCGAGATCGATTTCACCTGGGAGGGCGTCACCCGCGCCGACGCGCTGGCCAAGGCCGTCAAGGGCTGACGCAACCGATTTCCACGTCGCCGCAAACGGAGGACCCGTCGTCAAACGGCCTCGATAACGACGAGTTCTCCGTTTCGGACGCAGCGCCGGGCCCCATGCCGCGTCTGGTGGCGAGCATCGCGATCCACCACGAGAAGCCGCATCTCGACCGGCTCTTCGACTACGAGGTGCCGCCCGAGCTGGACGCCGAGGCCCAGCCCGGCGTGCGGGTGCGCGTCGTCTTCGCCGGCCGGCTGGTCAGTGGGGTGATCATCGCCCGCGCCGAGAGCTCCGGCTTCACCGGCAAGCTCTCCGCGATTCGCAGCCTGTCGGGTGCGGAACCGGTGTTGAGCCAGGAGGTCGCCCAGCTCTCCCGAGCGGTGGCCGACCGCTGGGCAGGAACGCTGTCCGACGTGCTTCGGCTGGCCATCCCGGCCCGCCATGCCCGGGTGGAGCGCGAGCCCGGAGTGCCGGCGGCCGCGATACCGGCGCCGCCCGAGCCTGGCGGTTGGAGCCGGTATGCCCACGGCGCGGCGTTCCTCAGCCACCTTGCAAGCAGCGCCAGCGGCGCCAGGGCCACCAGCGAGCCCCGACCGCCGGCCGGGAGCCCGGGCCGCGCGCGACCTGGACGGCCCTGCCCGGAGTCGGTTGGGCCACCGAGATCGCCATTGCCGCCCAGGCCACCCTCTCGGCCGGTCGCGGCGTCGTCATCCTGGTGCCGGACGGCCGTGACTCCGCCCGGGTGAGGGCGGCGCTTGCAGAGACGATCGGCTCCGAGCGCTTCGTCGAGTTGAGCGCCGACCTCGGCCCTGCCGAGCGTTACCGCCGGTTCCTGCGCCTCTCGCGCGGCCAGGTGCGTGCTGTCGTCGGCACCCGGGCGGCTGCGTACGCACCCGTGACCGACCTCGGGCTGGTGGTCGTTTGGGACGACGGGTCCGACGTCCACGACGAGCCGCACGCGCCGTACGCCAACGCCCGCGATGTGCTCGTGCTGCGGGCCCACCTCGCCGGAGCGGGTGCCCTGATCGGTGGCTACGCGCCCAGCGTCGAGGCGGTCACGCTCGCCGAGACCGGATGGGCGCGCCCGCTGGCAGCCGAGCGCGAGACGGTCCGCGCCGTGGCCGCGCGGGTCGAGGTCGCCGGCTCCGAAGCCCAGCTGGCCCGCGATCCGCAGGCCCGGGCTGCCCGGCTGCCCGACCTGGCCTTCACGGTGGTCCGCGCGGCGCTGGCCGAGGGCTTCCCGGCACTCATCAGCGTTCCGCGGCGGGGCTACCGCCCGTCGCTTGCCTGCGATCGCTGCCGCACCCCGGCGCGGTGCCCGCTCTGCAGCGGACCCCTGGCCCAGCAGCGCGACGGGCAGACCCTGGTCTGCCGCTGGTGCGCCGCCGAGCAGCGCGACCTCGCGTGCCCGGAGTGCGGGGCGCATTCCTGGCGAGCGGTCGTGGTGGGCGACATCCGCACGGCGGAGGAGCTCGGACGCGCGTTCCCAGGGGTGAGCGTCGTGCGCTCCAGCGGGGCCGGCGTCGTCGACCTGATCGAGCCCGGCCCCGCCCTGGTCGTCGCGACGCCGGGCGCGGAGCCCGTCGCGGCTGATGGCTACGGAGCGGTGCTGCTCCTGGACGCGTGGGCGGCGCTCGGGCGGGCCGACCTGCGGGCCGGCGAGGAGGCGCTGCGGCGCTGGCTCGACGCGGCCGCACTCGCCCGGCCGGCGTCCAGTGGTGGTCGGGTGGTGCTGGTGGGTGCTGCTGCCGGCCTCGCTCCCGTCGAGGCGCTCGTGCGCTGGGACCCGGTGGGATACGCGACGCGGGAGGCGGCGTCGCGTGCCGAGCTCGGTTTCCCGCCCGCCACCCGGATGGCGGCGCTCGATGGCGAACCGAGCGATATCGACGCGTTCCTGGCCGAAGCGCAGCTGCCGCCTGGCACCGACCTGCTCGGCCCGGTGCCGTTGCCGGACCTTCCCGGACACGCCGGGCCACCCGGTTCGGCAGAGCGCCTGCTGGTGCGGGTCGGGCGCGCCCACGGCGCCGCGCTGGCCACGGCGCTGCAGGCGGTCACCCGGCTGCGCAGCGTGAAGTCCGCGCCCGTCGTGCGCGTGCGCCTCGATCCGAGCGACATCGGCTGAGTCGCCGCCCCGCCGTTCGTAAGCTGGCTCGGACTGCCTCCCCGACCCTGCCCAGACCGCCGAAGGATCGCGCCCGTGTCCGTCCGTCCCATCCGCCTGTTCGGTGATCCCGTGCTGCGCAGCCCCGCGGCGCCGGTGACCACCTTCGACAAGGAGCTCCGGCGCCTCGTCGCGGACCTCACCGACACGATGCGCGACGCGCCGGGCTCGGGCCTGGCGGCTCCCCAGATCGGGGTGTCACTGCGGGTGTTCACCTACGACGTGGACGCGGAGCTCGGCCACCTGATCAACCCGGTCCTCGGCCCGTTCAGCGAGGAGCTCATGGACGGCGAGGAAGGGTGCCTGTCGCTTCCCGGGCTCTCGTTCGAGCTGAAGCGTCCGGAGCGGGTCATCGCGGCCGGTCAGAACATGTATGGCGACCCGGTGATCATCGAGGGGTCCGGGTATCTCTCGCGCGCCTTGCAGCACGAGACCGACCATCTCGACGGCGTCATCTTCGTGGATCGGCTCGACAAGGAGGCCGCCAGGAAGGCCAAGGCGGCCATCCGGGAGGCGGAGTGGTTCGGCGGGCAGCCGCCGACCGTCAAGCAAAGCCCCCATCCGCTCTTCGGCCGCGCGCTGTGATCGTGCTGCCGTGAGGCTGCTCTTCGCCGGCACCCCGGCCGCAGCCGTGCCGAGCCTGCGGGCGTTGCTCGACAGCGGACGCCACGAGGTCGTCGCGGTGCTCACCCGTCCCGACGCTCCCGCCGGGCGGGGCCGCAAGCTCGGCAGCTCGCCGGTCAAGCAGCTCGCGCTCGAGGCCGAGATCGAGGTGCTGACCCCGCATCGCCCGCGCGAACCGGAGTTCCTCGAGCGCCTTGCCGAGATCGCTCCCGATTGCTGCCCGGTCGTGGCCTACGGAGCACTGCTGCCGAAGGCCGCCCTGGACATCCCCGAGCACGGCTGGGTGAACCTGCACTTCTCCCTGCTGCCGGCCTGGCGCGGTGCGGCGCCCGTGCAACACGCGGTGCTCGCCGGCGACGACATGACCGGTGCGACGACCTTCCGGCTCGAGGAGGGGATGGACACCGGCCCCTACTTCGGCATGGTCACCGAACCGATCGCCCCCGAAGACACCTCGGGGGATCTGCTGTTGCGCCTCTCGGAGTCCGGCGCTCGCCTGCTGGTGGCGACGCTCGACGGCATCGAGGACGGCACGCTCGAAGCCCGGCCGCAGCCGCTGGAAGGCGTCTCGCTGGCACCCAAACTCACCCCGGACGACGTGCGGGTGCGCTGGGAGGAGCCGTCGGTCGTCATCGATCGGCTTGCCAGGGCGGCGACCCCAGCCCCCGGCGCCTGGACCACGTTCCGGGAGCGGCGGGTGAAGCTCGGGCCGGTCCAGCCGACCGCCGAATGGGGTCTGGCCCCCGGCGAGCTGCAGCTGGGCGGCGGTGACGTGCTCGCCGGAACGGCGACGACGGCGGTGCGGCTCCGTTCCGTCCAGCCCGAGGGGAAGCCGCAGATGGACGCGGCGGCCTGGGTGCGCGGGCTCCGGCTGGAGCCACCAGAGCGCTTGCTATGACCGTCGACGCGCCTCGCAGGCTTGCTCTGGAGGTGCTGCGCGGGGTGCGCGAGCGCGACGCCTACGCGAACCTCCTGCTGCCGCAGCTGCTTCGCGAGAGCCGACTCCCGCCACGTGATCGCGCGTTCGCCACCGAGCTCACTTACGGCGCTTTGCGCGCCCAGGGGAGTCTGGACCTGTCGATCGACCGCTTCATCTCGCGCTCGGTCGACCCCGGCGTGCGCGACGCGCTGCGCCTCGGCGCCTATCAGCTGTGGCGCACCCGGGTTCCGGCCCGGGCGGCCGTGTCGACGACGGTCGACCTCGTGCGCACCGTCTCACCGCGGGCGGCCGGGTTCGCCAACGCGGTGATGCGCCGGGTCGCGGAGCATCCCGAGCCGCCGGCGCCCGACGAGGCGGTCGACCCGCGCGGCCACCTGGCCGTCACGACGGCCCACCCGCGCTGGATCGTCGACGCGTTTGCCGACGCTCTCGCTGCCGATGGCGTCGAGCCGTCGCGGCAAGAGCTGGCGGCCGCCCTGGCAGCGGATGACGCGCGGCCGCAGGTGCACCTCGTCGCCCGTGGCATGTCACGCGACGAGCTGCTCGATGCGGCGGGCCCCGACGCCCACCCGGGCCAGTGGTCGTCCCGGGCGGTTTACCTGCCCGGTGGAGACCCAGGACAGCTGGCCCCGATCCGCGACGGGCGGGCCGCCGTTCAGGACGAGGGCAGCCAGCTCGTGGCACTGGCCCTGGCATCGGCGGAGGCTTCCGGCCCTCAGGTCATCGACCTCGCAGCGGGGCCGGGGGGAAAGGCGGCTCTGCTCGTCGCCGAGGGGCTCACTGTCGCCGGCCTGGAGTTGCACGAGACCCGCGCGCGTCTCGTCGCCAAGAGCGGGGTGGCCGTGGCGGTCGGCGACGGGCGCCGACCGCCCTTTCGCGCGGCAAGCGCCGACCGCGTCCTGCTCGATGCTCCTTGCTCGGGCCTCGGTGCCCTGCGCCGCCGTCCCGAGGCCCGCTGGCGCCGAACGGCCGCCGACATCGAACCCCTCGCGAGACTCCAGGAGCAGCTGCTGCGCCAGGCGCTCGTCCTGGTCCGGCCCGGCGGGGTCGTCGCGTACGCCACCTGCTCGCCGCACCTGCGCGAGACCCGCGGGGTGCTGGAGCGGGTGCTGGCCGATCCGCCGGTTGGCGTCGAGCTCGCCGATGCGCGGCCACTCCTTCCCGCTGGGATGCCCGATCTCGGGCCCGGCCCGACCGTCCAGCTCTGGCCCCACCGCCACGGCACCGACGCCATGTTCCTGGCCGTCCTGCGCGCGCCGACTAGCCTGATCAGTCGTGTCTGACTCATCGGGCGGGCCTGGCCCGTCTCCGTTTCCTGGCGGCGTCCAGATCTATCCGAGCCTGCTCGCGGCCGACGTCCTGAACCTCGGCGCGGACGTGCAGCGGGTCGAGGCGGCCAGCGACTGGCTGCACGTCGACGTCATGGATTACCACTTCGTCCCGAACCTCGCCTACACCCCGGCGACGGTCAAAGCACTCGCCGGTGGCACCCAGCTGCCGCTCGACTGCCACCTCATGATCGAGCAGCCCGAGCGCTGGGCCCTCGACTTCGCTGAGGCCGGGGCGAGCAACGTCACCATCCACGCCGAGGCCGCGTCCGCACCGTTGCGCACGGCGCGCGAGATCCGGGCGGCTGGCTCCCGGGCGGGCATCGCGTTCAACCCCGGCACGCCGGTCGAGCCGTATGCCGAGCTCTTCCGCGAGTTCGACCTCGCGCTGATCATGACGATCGAGCCGGGGTTCGGCGGCCAGCCTTTCCTGCCCCACGTGCTTCCGACCATCGCCGCCGTCCGCCGGATGGCACGCGACCGCGATCTGCAGCTCTGGATCGAGGTCGACGGCGGGGTCACCGAAGACACCGCGGTGCGGTGCGTTGAGGCGGGTGCGAACGTGCTTGTCGCCGGCTCCTCGGTTTTCAGCGCCGGCGACCCGGCTAAGGCGGCCGCGCGCATCCGAGCCGCGGCCCACGCTGCCGCCGCCCGCTACTCGCCATGACCGGGCGAGACGTCGTTGAAGCGGCGGCCATGCGCCGCGCGATCGAGCTCGCCGCCCGTGGCCTCGGGTCCACCAGTCCCAATCCGGTAGTCGGTTCGGTCGTGCTCGACGCCGCCGGCGCCGTGGTGGGCGAGGGCTGGCACGCCTATGCCGGGGGGCCTCACGCGGAGGTCGTCGCGCTGCAGGAGGCGGGCGCGCGGGCGCGCGGGGGTACCGCCGTCGTCACGCTCGAACCCTGCTCGCACACCGGGCGGACCGGCGCGTGCACGGACGCCCTGCTGTCGGCCGGCGTGGCACGAGTCGTCTACGCCGTGGCCGACCCGAATCCCCTTGCCGCCGGCGGCGGCGCCGTGCTGAGCGAGCGTGGCCTCGACGTGCAGAGCGGGCTGCTCGCTGCCGAGGCGGCCCTCGGCAACGAGGCTTGGCTGCACGCCATCCGCGCCGGCCGGCCCTTCGTCATCTGGAAGTACGCCGCCAGCCTCGACGGTCAGGTGGCGGCCGCCGACGGCAGCAGCCGTTGGATCACCGGGCCCGAGGCCCGCGCCGACGTGCATCGGCTACGCGGCGAGGTCGACGCCATCGCCGTCGGCAGCGGCACCGTTCTCGCGGACGATCCCGCCCTCACCGTTCGCCCGGAGCCACCCGGTCCCGCACCCGCACGGCAGCCGATCCGGGTCGTCTTCGATCGCCGCGGACGCGTGCCGGCGACGGCACGGGTGTTCTCCGGTCGCCGACCCGCGCTCGGACTCGCTTCGCTCGCCCGAGTCGCGATCGCCTCCACACCCGATCCCGCCGCCCCTACGGTCGTCACCGCCGAGCCGCCGGAGAAGGCGCTCGCCGCGCTCTATGACCAGGGGGTCGTCAGCGTCCTGCTCGAGGGCGGTCCGACACTGGCCGGCGCCTTCTGGGCCGCGGGGATGATCGACAAGGTGGTCGGTTACCACGCCCCCCTGCTGCTCGGCAGCGGTCGCTATCCGGCGCTGCGAGGCGCGGGCATCATGTCGATCGCCGACGCCGGCCGCCTTCAGCTCGCCGACGTCACCCGATGCGGAGCCGACGTGCGGCTCACCAGCTACCCCGTGGAGGTGCGCGGCTGATGTTCACCGGTCTCGTGGAGGAGCTGGGCACCGCCGACGCTGTCGAGGAACTCGACGGCGCAGCCCGGATCACCGTCCTGGCGCAGGTCGTCGGCGAGGATGCCGGCCTCGGCGACTCCATCAGCGTCAACGGGGTCTGCCTCACCGTCACCCGGGCGGAGCCCCCCGGGCAGGCGACGCGGCTCAGCTTCGACGTCATGGCCGAGTCGCTGGCCCGCTCGAATCTCGGCAGCCTGAAGGCGGGCGACCCGGTCAACCTGGAGCGCGCCGTCACGGCCGGCACCCGGCTCGGCGGCCACATCGTGCAGGGCCACGTAGACGGGGTCGGCGAGGTCGCCGCCCGCGAACCGTCCGAGCACTGGGAGGTCGTGCGCGTCAGCGCCCCCGAATCGGTGACGCGCTACCTCGTGGAGAAAGGCTCGGTGACGGTCGATGGCGTCAGCCTCACCGTCGTTGAGGTCGCCCCGGGCTCGTTCACGGTCAGCCTGATCCCGGAGACGCTGCGCCGCACCACGCTGGGTGCGCGCCAGGTGGGCGCGCTGGTCAACCTCGAGGTCGACGTGATCGCCAAGTACGTCGAGAGCGCCGTCAGCCGGTTGCTGCCCGGCGGCGCTAACGTGACCTCGTGAGCGGTAGCGGGGCACCCACCAGCAGCGTCGACGCCAGCGGGTTGCGGGTCGCGATCGTCGCGACGCGCTGGCATGAGGAGATCACCGGCGCGCTGCTCGACTCTGCCGTGCGTACCGCGAAGGACTGCGGTATCGACTCACCGACGGTGGTGCGGGTGCCCGGCGCCGTCGAGCTTCCCGTCGTCGCGCAGGCCCTGGCCAGGACCCACGATGCCGTGGTCTGCCTGGGTCTCGTGCTGCGCGGTGGCACGCCGCACTTCGAGTACGTCTGCGACGCGGTGACGGCGGGCTGCCTGCGGGTGTCGCTCGACGCGGCGATCCCGGTCGGTTTCGGGGTGCTGACGTGCGACACCGAGCAGCAGGCGCGGGACCGCTCGGGCCTGCCGGGCGCGCCCGAGGACAAGGGGCGCGAGGCGACGGTGGCCGCCCTGGAGACGGCGCTCCTGCTCCGCGAGTGCCGCAGCGCTGCTTCCTGAGCCCATCGCGCCCGCGACGAACCCGGTGGCGAAGCGGAACGGTTCGCCACGAATTCGGCGCCCGTCCCGTTAGCCTGGCGAGGCTTTCTCGCGCCGATCCGCCGCGGACCGGCCAGCAGAGCCCGTTGGGGAGGACTCACCACGTGGAGCCGCTGCGCGGCGGTGACCCGACGCAGGTCGGCCGGTACCAGACGAAGGGTCGGCTCGGCACCGGCGGAATGGGCGTCGTCTTCCTCGCCGAAGGCCCGCGCGGAACGGTGGCGCTGAAGCTGGTGCGTCCCGATCTCGGTGACGACGCGTCCTTCCGCGCCCGCTTCCGGCGTGAGGTGCAAGCGTCCTTCCGGGTGTCCTCCGCCTACACGGCGAAGCTGATCGACTTCGACACCGAGACCGACCGGCCGTGGATGGCCACCGAGTTCGTCGAGGGCCCGTCGCTGGAGCAGCTCGTCGCGCAACGCGGCCCCCTCGGCGCGGACGAGCAGCTGTCGCTAGCGAGAGGGCTTGCGCAGGCGTTGGTCGCCATCCATGACGAGGACGTGATCCACCGCGACCTCAAGCCCGGCAACGTCCTCATGACCCCTGCCGGGCCGAAGGTGATCGACTTCGGGATCGCGGCCGCCGCCGATGCGGCCCGGATCACCACACACGGTCTGATGGTCGGCTCGCCCGGCTGGCTCGCGCCGGAGCAGATCGAGACCGGCGCCGCCTCGCCCGCGTCCGACATCTTCGCGTTCGGGCTGGTGCTCTGCTTCGCGGCCTCCGGCGAACCTCCGTTCGGCACCGGTACCACCGAGGCGCTCCTGTTCCGGGCGATGAATTCGGCGCCGAACGTCCCGCTCGACCAGCTCGCCCGGCCGCTGCACCGGCCCGTGCTCGCGGCCATCTCCCGCGATCCCGGCCACCGACCGGCCGCGCCGGACCTCGTCGCGTACCTCAGCGAGCCGGCGGCGCCCAGCCCCACTGTCGTCTCGAAGGCTCCAGAGCCGGCAGCCGCTGCGCAGGCAGCCCCCGCCCAGCCGCTGAGCAGCCCGCCCCAGCCGCCAGCCACCGACCCGCCCCACCCGCCGCCACCGCCCGGCTACCCGCCGCCGGTCCCGCCCCCTGCAGAGCCGCCACCGCCCTGGAGTCCCAGCCCGCCCGGACCGATCCCGGCGCGCAGCCGTCCCGGCTGGGTCCTGCCGGTGGCTGTCGCGGCGGTGCTCGCCGTCATCGGCGGGGTGGTCGGGCTGATCATCGGTCTTGGCGGCTCGTCCACGAAGGCCGGCCCGACCCCGTCGCCCAGCGTCAGCACGTCCACGAGCCCGTTGCCGACGCCGACGCCGACCCTGGGTGCCGCCGAGCGCGCCACCCTGGCCTCGGCCGCGCTGGTGCGCCCCGGCGACTTCCCGGGCACGACCCGGTCCACCGAGCGAACGGCCATCTCGCTGCCCTGCAACGTCGCGGACGCGAAGGTGCCCGACGGGACCACGCTGCGCGGGCTGTTCACCAAATCGTCGGGCACGAACAACGGCGATTACGTCAGCGAGACCGTCGCCGTCTTCCCGACCGTTGCCGAGGCGCAGGACGCGTTCTCCACCATTCAGGGCCGGCTCGACGGCTGCCATGGCTACACGTCGACGTACCAGAACGAGACGGATGTCGTGACCATCGCCGAGGGCCCGCTCTCCTTCGGCGCCGGCGACGAGTCGGTCTACGTGGGCGAACGTTTCACGCCCAGCAACTACAAGGGTTCGGCCACCGGTACGGGGACGGCGCTCGTCCGGCGCGGTGCGGTGATCGTCCGGCTGCTCAGCGAGTACCACTACCAGGCCGACGGGGTGCGTGCCCGGTCGCTGGCCCGGGTGCTGGTGGGCCGGGTCGCCGCGGCGGGCTGAGCTGCGAGCCGGGAGGCGCGACGCCTGCACGGCTGAGCAGGCACACTAGGGGCGTGCTTTCGCTCGTTCTCCCCAAAGGCTCGCTGGAAAAGGCCACGCTCGAGCTCTTCGCAGCCGCCGACCTCACCGTGCAGCGCGGCTCTGATCGCGATTATCACGCGAGCATCGACGACCCGCGGATCGACCGGGTGCGCTTCCTGCGCCCCCAGGAGATCCCGCAGTACGTCGAGCAGGGGCTCTTCGACCTGGGGATCACCGGGCGTGACTGGGTGGCCGAGACCTCGGCAGATGTCGCGACCGTCACCGAGCTTGAGTACAGCAAGGCGACGACGAACCCGGTGCGCATCATTCTTGCCGTCCCGCAGTCGATGGATGTCGATCGCGGTGAGCGGCTGCCCGACGGGGTGCGGGTGTCGACCGAGTACCCGGAGCTGACCCGGCGGTACTTCGAGAAGGTGGGCGTGAGCGCCCGCATCGTGCCGTCCTACGGTGCCACCGAGGCGAAGGTGCCCGACATCGTCGACGCGATCGTTGACGTCACCGAGACCGGATCCAGCCTGCGCAAGCACGGCTTGAAGATCATCGAGACGCTGCTCACCAGCCGCACCGAGCTGATCGCCAATCCCGACTCCTTCGCCGACCGCACCCGGCGCACCGCGATGGACGAGATCGCGCTCCTCCTGCAGGGCGCGATCCGGGCCCGTGGCCAGGTGCTGCTGAAGCTCAACGTCGCCGCGGGTGATCTGGCCGCCGTCCTGGACCAGCTCCCCTCCATGACCTCCCCGACGGTCACCTCGCTGGCACAGAGCGATCACGCCGCCGTCGAGACGGTCGTGCCGAAGCGGGGGGTCAACACCCTGCTCCCCAAGTTGAAGGCGGCCGGCGCCCGCGACATTCTCGAGCTGCCGATCACCAAGATCATCGAGTGAGCGCGGCCCCGGACCACGGGGACGCGGACCCGGAGCTGGTCGCCGCGCTGGCCTCCGGCGATCCGATGCGGATCCTCCCGGTGCTGCAGGAGGCGCGCCTGCTGGTCGGGGTCATGGCGATCCCCGGCGAGGAGCAGGCCAGCGAGGGGGAGATGGCTCTGGCGTTGCTGGAGGCCGGCAGCGGGGAACGCGCCCTACCGGCGTTCACCTGCCTCGATGCGCTGACGGCATGGAACCGCGAGGCCCGGCCGGTGCCGCGTCCCGCGCGGGAGGTCATCACCTACGCGGTCGCCGAGTCGCTGTCCGCCGTCGTGCTCGATCCGGGCTCGCCCCACGCCTGGACGCTGTGGTGCGAGCAGCTCATCGCTCCACCGGCGGCGGCCACGGAGCCGACCGCCGCGAGGCAGGGTGGGCGATGGTGGCGACGGTGGCGATGGCGGCGCACGCCCGGCTGACCTGATGCCGCGGATACGCAGGATTGTCCGCAGCACGGCTGGGAGGTACGGTTGTCGGGACCACCCGTCTGCCGGTAACTCTCGGTAGCAGGGCCAAGCGGAGGTCCGCCTCCCACCCGAGTTGCTCCGTCGCAGCGAAATCTGACGGCGAATGCGGCCGGGTTCGGGTCGGCAGTCCGGGCGTCGTGGCGCCGGGGCCGCGGCCACCGCTGGCGCTGGAGAGATCCAGCCGGTCGCCGTCATTGCCAGACCCGAAGGAGTGCCCATCAGCGTCGAGCCCCGTATCAACGACCGCATCCGTGTGCCCGAGGTCCGCCTTCTAGGACCCGCCGGAGAACAGGTCGGCATCGTTGCCATCGACGATGCGCTGCGGCTAGCGGAGGAAGCGGATCTCGATCTCGTCGAGATCGCTCCGAACCAGCGGCCCGCCGGTATGCAAGCTCATGGACTACGGAAAGTTCAAGTACGAGTCCGACCAGAAGCGCCGTGAAGCTCGGCGTAACCAGGTTCAGACCGTCATCAAGGAAATGAAGCTTCGGCCGAAGATCGACCCGCACGACTACGAGACGAAGAAGGGCCACGTCGTCCGGTTCCTGAAGGCCGGCGACAAGGTGAAGATCACGATCATGTTCCGCGGACGCGAGCAATCGCGCCCCGAGCTCGGGTTCCGGTTGCTGCAGCGCCTTGCTGCAGACGTCGAAGACCTCGGCTTCGTGGAGGCGGCGCCCAAGCAGGACGGGCGAAACATGACCATGGTCGTCGCCCCGCACAAGCGGCCGCAGCACAAGGTCGCGCGCGCAGGCCGAGCCCGACGCCGACCCCGGTGGCCGGATAGCCAGACCCGCAAGAGCCGCTCGCTCCACCAGACGTTCGATCCGCCGCCGCCGCGACGGGTCGTCGATTCACAGAAGGCTCAGAAGCAAGGGCCTTCTGCCACCGAGAGGACAGAGTTTTCATGCCCAAGATGAAGCCGCACAGCGGCTCCAGCAAGCGATTCCGGATCACCGGCACCGGCAAGATCATGCGCCGCCGGGCGAACCGCAACCACCTCCTCGAACACAAGTCGAGCGCCCGTACGCGCCGGCTCTACAACGAGGTGGAGCTCTCCGCAGCCGACACCAAGCGGGTCAAGAAGCTGCTCGGCCGCTGAGCGGCGCCAACGACCGGGTGCTCCCGCCCATCCCGCGGGGCGCCCCGATCCATCCGACAGGAGTTCTCTTCACATGGCACGCGTTAAGCGGGCGGTCAACGCCCAGAAGAAGCGGCGCGAAATACTGGACCAGGCCAGCGGCTACCGCGGCCAGCGTTCACGGCTCTATCGCAAGGCGAAAGAGCAGATGCTCCATTCGCTCACCTACTCCTACCGTGACCGGCGGGCGCGCAAGGGCGATTTCCGGCAGCTGTGGATCACGCGCATCAACGCGGCCGCTCGCGCCGAAGGCATGACCTACAACCGGTTCATCCAGGGTCTGAAGGCCGCCGAGGTCGAGGTCGACCGCAAGGTTCTCGCCGACCTCGCCGTTACCGACCCCGAGGCGTTCCGCGCGCTCGTCGCGGTCGCCCGTGAGGCGCTTCCCGCCGGTACGGGTCAGGCTGCTCCGGCGGCCTGATCGCGGTGCTCGGCCCGCGCAGCGCTCGGGTGGCGGCGGCTCGCAAGCTGCTTCGCCGCAGCGCGCGCCGGGCACAGCGGCTGGTGCTGATCGAGGGGCCTTCGGGCGTCAGTGCCGCCGTCCAGGCAGGGCTGGTCCGCGAACTGTTCGCGACCGAGGCGGCGGGGCAGAAATGCGCTTCGCTGATCGAGGCTGCCCGAGCGGCGGGAGCGCCCTGCCACCTGGTCACGGACGAGGCCGCCGCGGCGCTTTCGGAGACGGTGACCCCACAAGGCATCGTCGCGGTGGTGCCGCTGCCGCAGATCGAGCTCGCGCAGGTCCTCGCCGCGCCGCGCCCGCACCCGCTGCTAGCCGTGGTGCTCGTCGACGCCCGCGATCCGGGGAATGCGGGCACGGTGATCCGCACCGCTGACGCGGCCGGTGCGGGCGTGGTCGTCCTCGCCGGCCACAGCGTCGATCCCTGGTCCGGCAAGTGCGTGCGCGCCTCCGCCGGCAGCGTGCTTCACCTGCCGATCGTCGACGGGGTCGAAGCCGCTGACGCCATCGACGAGCTGAAGCGGGCCGGTTGCCGGGTTATCGGCGCTGACGGACACGCCGCGTGGCATATCTATGCGCAACCCGTCACGCGCGCACTCTTGAGCGATCATGCGTGGGTGTTCGGCAACGAGGCCCATGGATTGCCCCCGCTCCTTCTGGATTCGACCGATATCGCAGCTAGCGTGCCGGTGTACGGTCAAGCCGAGTCGTTGAACCTCGCCGCAGCCGCTGCCGTTTGCCTGTACGAGTCGGCGCGCGTGGCCCGGTCGGCGCAGCCGGTTGCGGAGGCGGCGAGGGGAGTGGTCGAGGAGGTTCGCGGATGAGCGTCACGCGGCGCAACGTCGCGTCCGCTTCGTCAAGCGCCTCGCCAAATTCTTCGCCGCCATCTTTCCCACCGTCCGGCGATGCAGTCGCGGAATCGGGCGCGCTCGTGCCGTCCGATCTGAGCGCCCTGTACGGCGACGAGCTGCCGGACGGCCTGCTCGTCCTGGAGCCCGATGGTGCGGTGCGGCTGATCAATTCCGCTGCGCGCCGGCTGCTCCACATTCCCGAAGGGGTCGATGTCGTCGGCGCCCGCTTTCCCGATCTGGTCACCCTGCTCGACGAGCGCGGCAATGACTGGTGGGAGTGCGGCGAGTCACTGATGCGACTTCCCGGGGTGCATCGCCAGCCAGAGCGCCGGTTGCTGCTGGTGACGGCCGAGGCCGAATCCGAGCTGCTGGCGACGGTGCGCTACGGCCGGGCGGGCGGTGAGGTGCAGAGTGTCGTCGTCAGCCTTCGCGGCACCGAGTCGCGCGAGCGTCTCGATCGCAGCCGTGCCGATCTGGTGAGCACCGTCGCCCACGAGCTGCGCTCGCCGCTCACCAGCGTCAAGGGCTTCACCGCGACCCTGCTCGCCAAGTGGGACCGCTTCACCGACGAGCAGAAGCTGCTCATGCTCGCGACGGTCAACGCCGACGCCGATCGGGTCACCCGGCTGCTCTCGGAGCTGCTGGATGTCTCGCGCATCGACGCCGGCCGGCTGGAGTTGCGACGCCAGGTCGTCGACGTGCCGGCCGCGGTGCGCCGCGTGGTGGCGGGCACGGTGGCTTCGGGAGAGGACGAGGCGCGCTTCCGGGTTTTCGGCGGCGGGGAGCTGCCCGAGATGTGGCTCGACCCTGACAAGCTGGATCAGGTGCTCCACAATCTCGTGGAAAATGGGCTGCGCCACGGCGCCGGAACGATCACGATCAGGGTCGAGCCGCTGCCTGCCGGGGCAATTGAAGGCTCTGAGGAGCCCGGGGTGGTCGTGACGGTGTCGGACGAGGGCGAGGGCATCTCGGAAGAGGTGGCCGCGCGCGATCTTCACCAAGTTCTGGCGCGGCGGCGAGCGCCGCGGGGGCACCGGTCTCGGCTTGTTCATCGTGAAGGGCATCGTCGAGGCGCACGGCGGCTCGATCGCAGCCGGTCGTTCCGACGCGGGGGGCGCTGAGTTTCGATTTACCTTGCCTGCCGGCACCCCCGCATTCGCCTGAGGGTCGGCAGGCCCGCCCCCGCCTGAGTCCTGCTCCGTCTGACACGTTTGAAGGTCACCCATGTCACCCGCCGGCGACGAGCCGCACGATCTGTCCCAGCCCACCCTCGATGCCCTGCGCGACGACGCGCTCGCGGCCATCGCGGCAGCAGCCGATCTCGACGCGCTGGCCGCGGTCCGTACCAGCCATGTCAGTGGCCGAACCGCGCCGCTGAGCCTGGCGCGGCGCTCGCTCGGCGCGCTCCCCGGCCCCGAGCGCGCGGAGCCCGGTAAGCGGCTGAACGCGCTGACCGGCGCCATCAACGCCGCTTTCGAGGAACGCTCCCAGCAGCTGTCCGCCGAACGCGACGCCCGCGTCCTCCTGGAGGAGACGGTCGACGTCACGGTCGCCCCCGCCCGCGGTCCGATCGGCGCGCGCCACCCGCTCTCACTGGTCGTCGATCGCGTCACCGACGTGTTCGTGGCGATGGGTTACGAGGTGGCGGAGGGGCCGGAGGCCGAGCATGGCTGGTTCAACTTCGACGCGTTGAACACCCCGCCCGATCACGCGTCGCGCGAGCTGCAGGACACCCTGTACCTGGAGCCCACCGAGGCGCAGGTCGTGCTGCGCACGCAGACCTCGCCGGTGCAGATCCGGGCGCTGCTCGAACGCGAGCTGCCGGTCTACGTGGTGTGCCCCGGCCGGGTGTTCCGCGCCGACACGATCGACGCGACGCACCTGCCGGTCTTCACGCAGCTCGAGGGGCTGGCGATTGACGAACACCTGACCATGGGCGACCTGCGCGGCACGCTGGATGCTTTCGCCGCGGCCATGTTCGGCGGTGAAAACCTTCACGCCGACTCCAAGCCGCTGCGCACCCGGCTGCGGCCACACTTCTTCCCCTTCACCGAGCCCTCCGCCGAGATCGATCTCCAGTGTTTCGGCTGCGGCGGCGATCCTGCTGACCCGGACTGCCGCATCTGCGGCGGCGAGGGCTGGCTCGAGTGGGGCGGCTGCGGCATGGTCGATCCGGCGGTCCTCACCGCGTGCGGCATCGACCCCCAGCGCTACACCGGGTTCGCGTTCGGGATGGGGTTGGAGCGCACGGTGATGGCCTTGCACGGGCTGTCCGACATGCGGGTCCTGCTCGACGGCGACGTCCGCTTCGCCGCTCCGTTCGCGGGCGGGAAGGTCCTTTAGATGCGCGCTGTCTACTCCTGGCTGTGCGAGCTCGTTCCCGGGCTGCCGGATGCCGGCACGTGCGCCGAGGCACTCACCCAGGCCAGCTTGAAGGTCGAGGGGATCGAGTGGCTTGGGGCGGGCGATTCCGCCATCGCTGGCGTCATCGTCGGTGAAGTTGTCACGATTGAGGAGTTGGCTGGCTTCAAGAAACCGATCCGCTTCGTCGAGGTGCGCGTCCAAGAAGGGGCGCCGACGCGCGGAATCGTCTGCGGTGCAACGAATTTCGCCGCCGGCGACCGGGTGCCGGTGGCGCTTCCCGGGGTGGTGCTGCCGGGCGGTTTCGCCATCGGCGCGCGCGAGACGTACGGGCGGATCTCCGACGGGATGATCTGCTCGGCGCGCGAGCTCGGTCTCGGCGACGACCACCACGGGATCATGGTGCTACCGCCGGGTACCCCGCTCGGATCCCCGGTGGCCGAGCTCTTCGGGTGGCCCGAGGCGGTGCTCGAGATCGAGGTCACCACCGATCGTGGCTACGCGCTCTCGCACCGGGGGCTGGCTCGCGAGCTGGCGACGGCCTTCGGGCTGCCGTTCACCGACCCGGCCGCCGTCGAGCTGCCACCTGTTGACGGCGATGCCGGCGAGGTGCGCATCGACGACCCGAAGGGCTGCAGCCGTTACGTTTTGCGCCGCCTCACCGGATTCGCCCCCGGTCTGGAACACCGGTCGGCCCCGCTGCGCTGGCAGTCCCGGCTGATCGCTGCCGGGATGCGCCCGATCTCGCGGATCGTCGACGTCACCAACCTGGTGCTGCTCGGTCCGGGTCAGCCGCTGCACGCTTTCGACGCGGCGAAGCTGCAAGGCCCGATCGTCGTCCGGCGGGCGCGGGCCGGGGAGCGGCTCACCACGCTCGACGGCGTCGAGCGCACCCTTCACCTCGACGACCTCGTCATCACCGATGATTCCGGGCCCATCGCGCTGGCCGGCGTCATGGGCGGGGCGTCGACGGAGATCTCCGACACCACCACCGAGGTCGCGCTCGAGGCGGCCCACTTCGACCCGACGTCTATCGCGCGCACGGCGCGTCGCCACGGGCTGGTTTCCGAGGCTTCCCGCCGTTTTGAGCGTGGCGTCGACCCGCTGCTGGCGCCGTTCGCCGCGGAGCTTGCCGCCGAGATGTTGCGCGGCGACGCGCCCGCCGGGCCGATGCTCGTCACCGAGGTCGGTGCTCCGCAAACCGCTGCGCCCGTGGAGCTTCCGCTCGGCGAGTGCGAGCGGCTCGGGGGTCGCGTCTACCCGGCGGAGACGATCGCGCGCCGGCTTGCCGACGTCGGCTGCGAGGTGAGCGGGAGTGACCCGCTCCACGTGCAGCCGCCGTCCTGGCGTCCCGACCTGACCCGTCCCGCCGACCTCGTCGAGGAAGTGCTGCGGCTCGAGGGCTACTCGACCATTCCGGTAACCCTTCCGCGCGCGCCGGCCGGGCGCGGGTTGACGGCGGCACAGCGCGCCCGTCGGCGTGCCGTGCAGGCGATCTCCGACGCGGGCTATGCCGAGGTTCTGCTGCTGCCCTTCGTCAGCTCAGCCGTGGCCGACCTGCTCGGGCTCGCTGCGGACGATCCGCGGCGCCGTCCGGTTCGCGTGGCCAACCCGCTGTCCGAGGAGGAGGCGTACCTGCGCACCACCCTGCTGCCCGGCCTGCTCGAGGCCGCGGCGCGCAACGGTGGGCGCGGCAACCCTGACGTCGCCCTTTTCGAGGTGGGCACCGTCTTCCTGGCCCGCGAGGGCGCCGAAAACCAGGCCCCGCCGGCCATCCCGCCAGTGGACCGCCGGCCGACCCCCGACGAGCTGGCGGCCCTGGAGGCGGCCTTGCCGCATCAGCCGACCCATGCGGCCGCCATCCTGACCGGTCAGCGCATTGCTGCTGGACCCATGGCGGCGGCCCGGATCGCCGACTGGGCCGACGCCGTTGCTGCCGCGCAGACGCTCGCGTCTGCGGTGGGAGCAGCCCTCACCGTGACGAGCGCGACGCGTCCGCCGTGGCACCCGGGACGGTGCGCCGCGCTCTCCGTGCAAACCCACGCCGGCTCTGCGGTGATCGGTCACGCCGGTGAGTTGCACCCCGGGGTCATCGCCGAGGCCGGCCTGCCCGCTCGGGCCTGCGCGATGGAGCTGGACCTGGGAGCGCTGATCGCTGCCGCTGCGCCGCCGCCGGTGTTGCCGCCGCTTTCGCCGTACCCGCCGGCCGATCGCGATGTCGCCCTGGTGGTCCCCGACGGGGTGGCCTCCGCGGAGGTCGAGGCGGCCCTGCGCGAGGGTGCCGGACCCGAGCTCGAGTCGATCCGCCTGTTCGACGACTTCACGCCGGAGCCGGGGAGGCGTTCGCTCGCGTTCCGGCTTCGCTGGCGCGCGAACCGCACCCTGACGGCCGACGAGGTGAATGCGATTCGCGACGCGGCCGTCGCGCTGGCGGGGGAGCGGACGGGGGCGCTGCTGCGCACCTAACTCGTGGGGCCTAGAGCCGCATCGAGAGGTGATAGCTGTTGATCGTCAGGCCCTCGCGGAAGTAGAACCGGTGGGCGTAGCCGCGGTGCACCCCGGAGTCCAGGTCGATCACGGTGCATCCGGCGGCGCGTCCGCGGCTCTGCAGCTCGGCGATGAGGCGGCGGCCGTGTCCGGACGAGCGGGCCCGGGCGTCGGTCACCAGGTCGTCGATGTACAGCCGGCGAGTGGCGACGGTGCAGGCGATGAAGCGCCATCCGGCGACGGCGACGAGCCGCCCCTGGTGCTCTACGGCGAGGAAGCGAAGGCCCTGCGGGTAGCCCTCGGAGTAGATTCGGCGCAGGCCCTCGAGGGTCAGCTCGGTGCGCAGCTGGCAGAGCACCTCGTAGACGTCGGGCAGGCGTGGATCGTCGACGGCTATGTCGACGAGGCGGGGTGCCTCGTCGGCGCTGGTGTCGCGGGCAGGAGTGGTCACGGGGACAGCCTGCCCGATCCATGGCCGCGGGACAGCTACCGACGCACGATCCATAGCGAGGAAGTCGACGCCCCCGGCGACCTCGCCACTGCGCACCGGACCTGCCGCACGCGCGTACGTATCCACGAGCTGCACGCCGGGCGATGCTCGAACGTCGCGTTCTTGCACGGCTCCTCGGCGTGTCCTGTACCGGGACGCGAGGTGCGGCTGACGAGGCGTCGCCCCCATTGCATGGATATGCATCCGACTGTGTAACATGCGGTCCGTGGGAGTGACCGTCGCCGTGGCCGGAGCCAGTGGATACGCCGGAGGCGAGCTGCTCCGCCTGCTACTTTCGCATCCCGAGGTGGAGCTCGGCGGTCTCCTCGCCGGGTCCTCCGCCGGGCGCCCCGTCACCGATGTGCATCCCCACCTGCCGCCGCTGGCCGGTCGTACCTTCACGCGTCTCGAAGACGCGACGAAGAGCGGCGCGCTCGACGCCGACGTCGTCTTCCTCGCCTTGCCACACGGAGCGTCGGCGACGGTCGCCGCGACCCTGCCGGCGGCCGTGCGCGTCATCGATCTCGGCGCCGATTTCCGGCTGACGAGCGCGGACGACTGGGCGAAGGGTTACGGCGGCGAGCACGCCGGCGCCTGGCCCTACGGCCTTCCTGAGCTGCCCGGCGCCCGGGATGCGGTGCAGGGTGCCACCCGGGTCGCGGCCCCGGGTTGCTACCCGACGGCGACGATCCTCGGCCTCGCGCCCTTGGTAAACGCGGGTCTCGTGGAGCCGGACGATCTCGTCGTGGTGGCCGCGAGCGGCACGTCCGGCGCCGGGCGCGCACCCAAGGAACACCTGCTCGGCAGCGAGGTCATGAGCGACCTGTGGGCTTACAAGGTCGGCGGCCATCAGCACCGCTACGAGATCGCGCAGGCGCTGGGCGTGGGCAGCCTGTCGTTCACGCCCGTCCTCGCGCCGCTGCCGCGGGGGTTGCTCGCGACGTGCACGGGTCGGCTCACCAGCTCGGCCACCTCGACGGCTGACGTGCGCGCGGCACTCGAAAGCGCCTATGCCGGCGAGCCTTTCGTCCATGTCCTACCCGAAGGTCGCTGGCCCAGGGCTGCCGCCGTGCTCGGCAGCAATGCCTGCCAGGTGCAGGGTGTCGTCGACGCCGAGACCGGTCGCGCCGTCGTCGTCAGCGCCATCGACAACCTCGGCAAGGGCGCCGCCGGGCAGGCCGTCCAGTGCATGAACCTGATGCTCGGAATCCCTGAGACCGCAGGGCTTTCCAGTTGCGGGGTGGCCCCGTGAGTGTCACCGCCGCCGCCGGCTTCCGGGCTTCAGGTGTCACCGCCGGCCTCAAGCCGAGCGGCTTGCCGGACGTCGCGCTCGTCGTCAACGATGGTCCCGACTTCGCCGCCGCCGGCGTCTTCACCAGCAACCGCGTGCAGGCCGCACCCGTGCTCTGGTCGCGCCAGGTGCTGACCAGCGGCCGGCTCAAGGCTGTCATCCTCAACTCCGGGGGCGCCAACGCCTGCACCGGGCCCCAGGGTTTCGCCGACACCCACCACACGGCGGAGCGGGTCGCTGACCGGCTGGGGTGCGGCGCCGGTGAGGTGGCGGTGGCCAGCACCGGCCTGATCGGCGAGTTTCTCCCGATGGATCGCCTGCTGCCCGGTTGCGATTGCGCCGTCGCTGCGCTCGACCCCGAGGGCGGCGACGCCGCGGCGGAGGCAATCCGCACCACCGACACGTTCGCGAAACAGGCCGTCGCCCGGGAGGCCGGCGTCACGGTGGGCGCCATGATCAAGGGCG
Source organism: uncultured Actinomycetota bacterium (assembly GCA_963782485.1). Classification (GTDB taxonomy): domain Bacteria; phylum Actinomycetota; class Actinomycetes; order Frankiales; family Frankiaceae; genus DATAZK01. The sequence goes on along the minus strand of CAWAJV010000013.1, from coordinate 15,089 downwards.
CGGGCATGCTCGCGCCGGGACTCGCCACGATGCTCTGCGTGGTCACGACCGACGCCGTCGCCGACGCCGACGTGCTCGATTCCGTCCTGCGCCGGGCCACCCGCGTGACGCTCGACCGGGTCGATACCGACGGCTGCATGTCGACGAACGACACTGTCCTGCTGCTGGCCAGCGGAGCCAGCGGGGTTGCCCTCGAGGCCGGCGTGCTCCACTCGCTCGTCCGCACCGTTCTCGACGACCTGTGCACCCAGCTGATCAGCGACGCCGAAGGCGCGACCAAGCAGGTGCGCATCCACGTGAACGGTGCCGCCAGCGAGGACGAGGCCGTCACGGTCGGCCGGGCCATTTCCCGCTCGAACCTGCTGAAGTGCGCGCTGTTCGGCGGCGACCCGAACTGGGGCAGGGTGCTGTCGGCAGTGGGCACCACCTCGGCCGCGTATGACCCGCTGGACCTTGACGTCGCGATCAACGGGGTCACCATCTGCCGTAGTAGCGCCCCCGGCGAATCGCGTGATCAGGTGGATTCTGTCCGGCCCCGATGTGTCCATCGAGGTCGACCTCAAAGCCGGGAGCGCGCGAGCGACGGTGCTCACCACCGACCTGACGACCGCCTACGTCCACGAGAATTCGGCCTACAGCACATGAGCACCATGACCCCCGTCTCCCGGTTGGGAACGTCGTCCGCCAAGGCAGCCGCTCTCGTCGAGGCCCTGCCCTGGCTTGCGCGGTTCCACGGGCGCACGATCGTCGTCAAGTACGGCGGCCACGCGATGACGGACCCGGCGCTTCGCGAGTCGTTTGCCGAAGACATCGTCTTCCTGCGTTACGCGGGTCTGCGGGTCGTCATCGTCCACGGCGGCGGGCCGCAGATCACCTCCCACCTCGACCGGCTCGGCGTCGAGACGGAGTTCCGCGGCGGGCTGCGCGTCACGAATGCGGAAACCATGGATGTCGTGCGCATGGTGCTCGTGGGTCAGGTGAACCGCGATGTCGTCGGGCTCATCAATGCCCACGGTCCTTTCGCCGTCGGCATGTCCGGCGAGGACGCCCGCCTGCTGACGGCAGAACGGCGCGGCGCGCTCGTCGACGGTGAGCTCATCGACGTGGGCCAGGTGGGCGACGTCATCGACGTCCAGCCGGCGACGGTCAGCGCCCTGCTCGACACCGGCCACATCCCGGTGGTCGCCGGCGTCGCGCGCGGTGAGGGCGGCGATCAGGCCACCGTCTACAACGTGAACGCCGATACCGCTGCCGCGGCCTTGGCGATGGCGATGGGCGCGGAGAAGCTCGTCATCCTCACGGATGTCGACGGGCTGTATGCCAACTGGCCTGACACGGACGAGGTGATCAGCGAAGTGACGGCGGATGAGCTGGAGGGGATGATGCCGGGCCTCGCGAGCGGCATGGTCCCGAAAATGGAGGCCTGCCTGCGCGCGGTGCGCGGGGGAGTCCCGCAGGCCCATGTCCTTGACGGGCGCGTCGCCCACGCCCTGCTCCGCGAAATCTTCACCGATTCCGGCATCGGCACCATGGTGACGCCATGAGCGCGCTGAACGAGGAGCTGCTCGCGCGTCGCGACGACGTCTTCATGACGACCTACGCGCGGCCCCCGGTCGCCCTCGTGCGCGGCGCCGGCAGCACGGTCCACGACGCGGACGGCAAGGAGTACCTCGACCTGATCGCCGGCATCGCGGTCTGCCTGCTGGGCCATGCGCATCCGCGGGTCGTCGCGGCGGTCACCAGCCAGCTGTCGACGATCGGCCACACCAGCAACCTCTACGCCACCGAGCCTGCCGTCGAGCTCGCCGAGAAGCTGCTCTCGTTGCTCGGTCCCGCGGGCGCCGGTGGCCGGATCTTCTTCTGCAATTCCGGCGCCGAGGCGAACGAGACAGCCATCAAGGTCGCGCGCCGCACCGGCCGCACCGAGATCATCGCGGCGGAGGGAAGCTTCCACGGCCGCACGCTCGGCGCGCTGTCCATCACCGGGCAGCCGGCCAAGCGCGCGCCCTTCGAGCCGCTGCTCCCCGGCGTGCGTTTCGTGCCTTACGGCGACGCGGCGGCGTTGCAGGCGGCCGTGAGCGAGGCGACGTCCGCCGTGTTCCTCGAACCGACGCTCGGAGAGGGCGGCGTCGTGCCGCCCCCGCCCGGCTACCTGAAGGCGGCCCGCGAGTTCTGCGACGCGGCGGGTGCCCTGCTGGTGCTCGACGAGGTGCAGAGCGTCGGGCGCACCGGTACCTGGTATGCCCACCAGTCCGAGGACATCGTCCCCGACGTCGTCACGCTCGCCAAGGGTCTCGCGGGCGGCTTGCCGATCGGAGCGTGCATCGGCATCGGCCGGGCGGCGACCCTGCTCCAGCCGGGCGATCACGGCAGCACGTTCGGCGGCAATCCCGTCGTCTGCGCGGCGGCCCTCGCGGTGCTCGACGTCATCGAGAGCGACGGGCTCATCGCGAAGAGCGCCGAAGTCGGCGAGCGGCTGGCGGCCGGCCTCCGCGGGTGCGAAGCACCGTTGCTGACCGGTGTGCGCGGCAAGGGTCTCTGGCTCGCGATGACGCTGTCCGAGCCCGTCGCGGCGGCGGCCGAGGCGGCCTTTCGTTCGGCGGGTTTCCTGGTCAACACCGTGGCTCCGGACACCTTGCGGATCGCACCGCCGCTGGTGCTGACGGCCGCCCAGGCCGACGCCTTCATCGCCGCCGTGCCGCAGGTCTTGGGCGGCCTGCCGGAGATCACTAAGGTCGCTCCATGAGTGGCTCGTCGGTGCCCGCACCGCTGGTTCTCATCGTCGAGGACGATCCCAGCGTGCGCAGCCTGCTCGACACCCTGCTGACGGCCGAGGGCTATCAGGTCGCGACGGCTAGCGACGGCGTTGCCGGGCTGCACGAAGCGACGGCGCACCGGCCGGCGATCATCCTGCTCGACCTGGTGATGCCCGATCTCGGCGGCCTTCGGGTGTTGGACGAGCTGCGCTCGAGCCCGACCCTGGCCGGAGTGCCCGTCCTGGTCCTCACCGGACGTATCGAGGCCATCCCGGCGCTCGAGGATCAGCTGGGGGCCGACCGCGTCTTCAGCAAGCCCTTCGGCGTCGAGGACCTTCTCGCGCGCATCGCCGAGCTCACCGGAAAGGCGCCCGCCCCATGAGCGTCCGTCACCTCCTCGTCGACACCGATCTCGCGCCATCCGAACAGGCCGAGGTGCTCGACCTGGCCGACGAGCTGAAGGCCAACCGTGCCGCCGATCGCATCCAGAGCCGCCGGCCACTCGACGGTCGCAGCGTCGCGGTGATCTTCGAGAAGCCCTCGACCCGCACCCGGATGTCGTTCGAGGTCGGCATTGCCGAGCTCGGCGGCCATCCGATGATGCTCGACGCCCAGTCGACCCAGCTCGGACGCGGTGAGCCACTGCGTGACACCGCTGCCGTCCTCAGCCGCTACGTCGACGCGATCGTGCTGCGCACCTTCGGTCAGGACCGGCTCGAGGAACTGGCGGCGGGCAGCGATGTGCCGGTCGTCAACGCCCTCACCGATTTCAGCCATCCCTGCCAGGCGCTGGCCGACATCCAGACGTTGCGCGAGATCAAGGGCGAGCTCAAGGGCCGCACTCTGGCGTACATCGGCGACGGCAACAACATGGCGCATTCGCTTCTGCTCGCCGGGGCGACGGCCGGGCTTCGGGTGCATGTGGCCACGCCTCCCGGCTTCGAGCCGCTGGAGCAGGTCGTACGTCACGCGAACGAGATCGGGGCCACCACCGGCGGCGAGGCGCTGGTGATGCACGATCCGCGCGAGGCTGCCGGCGACGCCGACGCTGTCTACACCGACGTCTGGGCGTCGATGGGCCAGGAGGCCGAAGAGGATTCGCGCTCCTTTGTCTTCAAGCGTTACCAGGTCGACGCAGCGGTCATGGCGGAAGCCCGGCCGGACGCGGTTGTCATGCACTGCCTGCCCGCCCATCGCGGCGAGGAGATCAGCGGTGACGTGATCGACGGGCCGCAGTCCGTGGTCTGGCAGCAGGCCGAGAACCGGCTCCACGCGCAGAAGGCGCTGCTGATGTACCTGCTCGGCGTCAAGCGGGCGACGTGACCCGGCCGCACGTGGCCGCGCCGCCCGAGCCGCCCGAGCCGCCCGCGCCGCCCTCGCGGCTCCCGCTGACCAAGGCCGCCCGGCAGGCACGCGTGACGGAGCTCATCACCCGCGGCGCCGTCCACTCCCAGTCCGAGCTCGCCGACCAGCTGAACGCGAGCGGCATGAGCGTTACCCAGGCGACGCTGTCGCGTGATCTGGCCGAGCTCGGGGCGTTCAAGGTCCGCGGGGCCAACGGGCTGATCTACGCGCTGCCCGCGTCGGCGCCGTCGAACGGGGCCGCAGCCGTCGGTGCCGCCGCCGGCCCGCTGCTCACCCGGCGGCTCGCCGAGCTGCTCATCTCCGCTGAGGCCGCCGGCAGCATGGTCGTGCTGCGCACCCCGCCGGGCGGGGCCCACCTGCTCGCGTCCGGGATCGACGGTGCCGAGCTGGCCGAGGTCGCCGGAACCCTCGCGGGCGACGACACCGTCCTGCTCGTCTGCCGCCCTGACCCGGACGGTCGGGCTCGATCGGCCGAGTCCGTCGCCGGCCGGCTGGCCGCCCGCTTGCTCGCGACCGCTCAGCGCACCGGCTGACCCGAGTGTCGCCACCGACCGCCGCACCCGAAATCGTTCGAACCGTGCAACAACCGCAAGAAGGAGTCCTTCCGTGACCGCCGTCAATAGCCCGTCGTCGACGCCGACCGCCGGTGCCGCCCGCCGGGTCGTGCTGGCCTACTCAGGAGGTCTCGACACCTCCGTCGCCATTGGCTGGATCGCCCAGGCGACCGGGGCCGAGATCGTGGCCGTCGCCATCGACGTCGGCCAGGGCGGTGAGGACCTCGAGGCGATCCGGCAGCGTGCCCTTACCTGCGGCGCCGTCGAGTCGGTGGTCGTCGACGCCCGCGAGGAGTTCGCGAAAGACTTCGTCGGCCCCGCGGTGCGGGCGAACGCGCTCTACATGGACCGTTACCCGCTGGTGTCTGCCCTGTCGCGCCCGCTGATCGTCAAGCACCTCGTCGCCGCCGCGCGCACGTTCGGTGCCGATACCGTCTCCCACGGCTGCACCGGCAAGGGCAACGACCAGGTGCGCTTCGAGGTCGGCATCCGGGCGCTCGCTCCCGAGCTGTCCTGCATCGCCCCGGTGCGTGACAGCGGTATGACCCGTGACCGGGCGATCGCCTTCGCCGAGGAGCACGGCCTGCCGATCGACGTCTCCAAGCGCTCGCCCTACTCGATCGACCAGAACCTCTGGGGACGCACCGCCGAGTGCGGCATTCTCGAGGACCCGTGGGAGCAGCCGCCGGAGGACGTCTTCGTCTACACCGCCGACCCGACGGTGCCGCGCGACGCCGACGAGGTCACGGTCAGCTTCGTCGACGGCATCCCGACCGCGCTGGACGGCCGCCCGCTGTCCGTCTTCGATCTCGTCGCCGAGCTGAACACCCGCGCCGGTGCGCAGGGAATCGGCCGGATCGACCTCGTCGAGGACCGCCTGGTCGGCATCAAGAGCCGGGAGATCTACGAGTGCCCGGCGGCCATCACGCTGCTGACCGCCCATCGCGATCTCGAGGATCTCACCCTCGAGCGCGACCTCGCCCGCTACAAGCGCGGGGTCGACCAGCGGTGGGGCGAGCTGGTCTACGACGGGCTCTGGTACTCGCCGTTGAAGGCCGCGCTCGACGCGTTCCTCGAAAGCAGCTCGCATTCGGTCTCGGGTGATGTCCGGTTGCGGCTGTGGGGCGGCACCGCGACGGTGGTCGGCCGGCGCAGCGACCGCAGCCTCTACGACTTCGCGCTTGCCACCTACGACGTCGGTGACCAGTTCGACCAGAGCGAGGCCCGCGGATTCGTCGATCTCTGGGGTCTGCCGTCCCGGGTGTGGGCGGCCCGCGAGCAGCGGCTGTCGCGCGCTGATGGCTGACGAAAGCTCGGGCCTGCGCCTGTGGGGTGGGCGGTTCGCCTCCTCGCCCTCGCAGGCGCTGGCCAAGCTCTCGGTCAGCGTCCAGTTCGACTGGCGGCTCGCGCCGTACGACATCGCCGGGAGCCGGGCCCACGCCCGGGTCCTCGCGCGCGCCGGCCTGCTAACCGATGACGAACTGGCCGGCCTGCTCGGCGGCCTGGACAGCCTCGAGGCGGATATCAGCTCCGGGTCGTTCCGGCCCACCATCGAGGACGAGGACGTCCATACGGCCCTCGAGCGCGGACTGCTCGAACGCCTCGGTGCGCTCGGGGGCAAGCTGCGCGCCGGCCGCAGCCGCAACGACCAGGTCGCGACCGATCTGCGGCTCTATCTGCGTGACGCGGCACGGGCCGTCGCCCGTGAGGTCCTGTCGCTCGCCGATGCCTTGGCCGGTCAGGCCGAGACCCACGTCGACACGGCCGCACCGGGCATGACCCACCTGCAGCACGCGCAGCCCGTGTCGTTCGGCCACTTGTTGCTGGCCCACGTGCAGCCGCTGCTGCGTGATGTCGACCGGCTCCGCGACTGGGACCGGCGGGCGGCCGTCTCTCCGCTGGGCTCCGGCGCTCTGGCGGGTTCGTCGCTGCCGCTCGATCCGGTGGCGACGGCTCACGAGCTCGGGTTCACGTCGTCGGCAGCCAACTCCGTCGACGCTGTTTCCGACCGCGACTTCGCCGTGGAGTTCCTGTTCGTCGCCGCGCTGATCGGCGTTCACCTCTCCCGCCTCGGCGAGGAGATCGTGCTGTGGACGACCAGCGAGTTCGGCTGGATCGAGCTGGACGACGCCTTCGCCACCGGCAGTTCGATCATGCCGCAGAAGAAGAATCCGGACGTGGCCGAGCTGGCCCGCGGGAAGGCCGGTCGCTTGATCGGCCACGTCGTCGCCCTGCTCTCGACCCTGAAGGGCCTGCCGCTCGCGTACGACCGCGATCTGCAGGAGGACAAGGAGCCGGTCTTCGACGCGGTCGAGACGCTGACGACCGTGCTGCCCGCCCTCACGGGCACGGTGGCCACGATGCGGGTGCGCGTCGACCGCCTCGAGCGGGCGGCACCGGCTGGCTTCAGCCTGGCGACGGACGTAGCGGAGTTCCTGGTGCGCAAGGGCGTGGCGTTCCGCGAGGCACACGAGGCCGTCGGTCACCTCGTGGTGTGGTGCCTGTCCAACGACGTGGGCCTCGAGGAGGTCAGCGACGAGGACCTGGCAAAGGTGAGCCCGCACCTGACCCCCGATGTACGCGCGGTGCTCTCGGTGCCGGGCGCACTCGCGGCGCGAGCGGCTCCGGGTGGAACGGCCCCCGCGCGGGTACGTGAGCAGCACGCTGACGTCCTGGCTGAGGTCCGCCGGGGCCGGGAGTGGGCGGGCGCGAGCTGACGTCATCAGGGGCCGGGTTGCCGCTGCCCGCGTCCTTCTACGAGCGGCCGGCGACGGAGGTGGCCCGCTCGCTGCTGGGGTGCCTGCTCACGGATGGTGCCGTCACGGTCCGGCTGGTCGAGGTCGAGGCGTATGCCGGGACGTCCGACCCGGCGTCCCACGCGTTTCGTGGTCCCACTCCGCGCAGCCGGATCATGTGGGGCCCGCCAGGAAGGCTGTACGTCTACTTCACGTACGGCATGCACTGGTGCATGAACGCGGTCTGCGGGCGCGAGGGTGAAGCCGCGGCGGTGCTTCTGCGGGCCGGCGAGATCATCGGGGGAGCAGCCGAGGCGGAGGTACGCCGGCCCGGTGTCCGGCCGGTCGATCGCGCTCGGGGCCCGGCCCGCCTGGCGCGCTTGCTCGGTGTGGCCGGCGACGCGAACGGCGCGGACCTCACCCTTTCGGGCGGCGCGGCTTCCGTGTCGGCCGGGTCCCCGCTCGCCGATCGCGACGTTCGCGCCGGCCCGCGGGTCGGCTTGAACCCGCGGCTGGGCGAGGCGGCGCTGTGGCCGTGGCGCTACTGGGTCGCCGACTCGCCGGCCGTGTCGACCTATCGCCCCGGTGGATCGCGCCGAAGATCAGGCACGATCGGTGCGTGAGTGCAGCCGCTGACGTGCAGACCCCACGGCAGGATCGTCCCCCCTCCGTGCTCGACGAGCTGGAGTGGCGCGGGCTGATCGCCCAGACGACCGATCCGAAAGCGCTGGCCCACGCGCTGGCGCAGCCACCGCTGACCGTCTATGCCGGCTTCGATCCCACGGCGAAGAGCCTGCATGCCGGCAATCTCGTGCCCCTGCTGACCTTGCGCCGACTCCAGCAGGCCGGCCACCGGCCGATCGTCATCGCCGGCGGGGCGACGGGCATGATTGGCGACCCCAGCGGCCGCTCTACGGAGCGGGCCCTGCTGACCACCGACGAGGTCGTCGCCAATGTCGAGCGCATCTCCGCGCAGCTGCGCCGGTTTCTGGATTTCACTCCGGGGCCCAGCCAGGCGTTGCTCATCAACAATCTCGAGTGGACGGCCGGACTCTCCGCGATCGACTTCCTGCGCGACGTGGGCAAGCACTTTCCGGTCAACGTGATGCTCGACAAGGAGTCGGTCCGAAACCGCCTCGATGGCGGAGGGCTCACGTTCACCGAGTTCAGCTACCAGCTGCTGCAGGCGGCCGACTTCCTCGAGTTGCTGCGCCGCCACGACTGCCGGTTGCAGATCGGCGGGAGCGACCAGTGGGGCAACATCACGGCCGGCCTCGACCTCATTCGCAGGGTTACCGGCGAACCCGCCCACGGGCTCACCGTTCCGCTGGTGACGACGGCGAGCGGCGAGAAGTTCGGGAAGTCGACCGGGGGAGGCCGGGTGTGGCTCGACCCGGAGCTCACCACCCCGTACGCCTTCTACCAATTCTTCTTCAACACCGATGACCGTGATGTCGCCACCTACCTGCGACTGTTCACCGATCTCACGCGCGACGAGATCGCCGAGCTGGAGGTAGCGGTACGCGAGCGACCCGGGGCCCGCGAGGCACAGCGCCGGCTGGCCGCAGATTTCACGACCTTGCTGCACGGTGCTGACGAGGTCGAACGGGTGACCGCCGCGTCAGGGGCGCTGTTCGGTCGCGGCGCGCTGGACGAGCTCACCCCGGCCACGCTGCACGCGGCGGTCGCCGAGATTCCGACCGTCGACGTCCCCCGCGGCCGGCTGGCAAGCGGCGTCACCATCGTCGAGCTCCTCGAGCAGACCGGGCTGTGCTCATCACGGTCGGAGGCCCGTCGCGCGATCGAGCAGGGCGGGGCGTACGTGAACAACGTCAAGGTGCCGGACGAGGCAGCCGTGCTGACGCTCGGCGACTTGCTGGACGGTTCGGTGGCGGTGCTCCGCCGGGGGAAGCGCTCGCTGGCCGCGGTACGTGTGGCATGACGGGCGCGCGAAAGTCCCACGGCGGCAAGCACATTCGGGCCATTGACTGCAAGGCTGTCGAGCGTGTCACGACCTGCGAGTTCGTATCGCATCCCTCACAGTGCTAGCCACGCCAGACCGTTTGACGAACGCGACATGCGCCCGTAACTTCTGTCATGCCCGAGCAACGGGGGCCGCCACTCCGGTGGGGCTTCCGGACTAGGGGCGCCGATCCCAGAAGGGCTCCGGCGCGGCCATCTTGGCAGGTCATCGCAGATTTCAGATCGCGACAGACTTTGACAGGTTGCAGGCCCACTGCTATGTTTGACAGGTTGCCCCAAAGCCGGTCGAAAGGCCGTCAATGGTGCGCAGTCGCTCCTTGAGAACTCAACAGCGTGCCGAAAGTCAGTGCCAACCCCCGTCCGCGTGGGCCGGCGTGATCCATCCGGATCAAGCAGGCATACGTGGCGGAATTTCTTACTACTGCATTCGTGCAGTAGCAATGGCACGATGGACGATCTACGGATCTGACGTCGATGCCAGGTTCAAATTTCCTTGTCATCGCTCACAGCTTCGGCTGTGTCGATATAAAGACATCAATGGAGAGTTTGATCCTGGCTCAGGACGAACGCTGGCGGCGTGCTTAACACATGCAAGTCGAGCGAGACTTCGGTCTAGCGGCGAACGGGTGAGTAACACGTGGGCAACCTGCCCCGAGCTCTGGGATAACTCCGGGAAACCGGGGCTAATACCGGATATGACTGACGAAGACATCTTTGTCAGTGGAAAGTTTTTCGGCTCGGGATGGGCCCGCGGCCTATCAGCTTGTTGGTGGGGTAACGGCCTACCAAGGCGACGACGGGTAGCCGGCCTGAGAGGGCGACCGGCCACACTGGGACTGAGACACGGCCCAGACTCCTACGGGAGGCAGCAGTGGGGAATATTGCGCAATGGGCGAAAGCCTGACGCAGCGACGCCGCGTGAGGGATGAAGGCCTTCGGGTTGTAAACCTCTTTCAGCAGGGACGAAGCGAAAGTGACGGTACCTGCAGAAGAAGCACCGGCCAACTACGTGCCAGCAGCCGCGGTAATACGTAGGGTGCAAGCGTTGTCCGGAATTATTGGGCGTAAAGAGCTCGTAGGCGGTCTGTCGCGTCGGCTGTGAAAACTCAGGGCTCAACCCTGAGCCTGCAGTCGATACGGGCAGACTAGAGTCCGGCAGGGGAGACTGGAATTCCTGGTGTAGCGGTGAAATGCGCAGATATCAGGAGGAACACCGGTGGCGAAGGCGGGTCTCTGGGCCGGAACTGACGCTGAGGAGCGAAAGCGTGGGGAGCGAACAGGATTAGATACCCTGGTAGTCCACGCCGTAAACGTTGGGCGCTAGGTGTGGGGAACCTTCCACGTTCTCCGTGCCGCAGCTAACGCATTAAGCGCCCCGCCTGGGGAGTACGGCCGCAAGGCTAAAACTCAAAGGAATTGACGGGGGCCCGCACAAGCGGCGGAGCATGTGGCTTAATTCGACGCAACGCGAAGAACCTTACCAGGGTTTGACATGTAGGGAAATCCCATAGAGATATGGGGTCCGCAAGGGTCCTGCACAGGTGGTGCATGGCTGTCGTCAGCTCGTGTCGTGAGATGTTGGGTTAAGTCCCGCAACGAGCGCAACCCTCGTCCTATGTTGCCACCAGGTAATGCTGAGCACTCATAGGAGACTGCCGGGGTCAACTCGGAGGAAGGTGGGGATGACGTCAAGTCATCATGCCCCTTATGTCCTGGGCTGCACACATGCTACAATGGCCGGTACAAAGGGCTGCGATACCGCAAGGTGGAGCGAATCCCAAAAAGCCGGTCTCAGTTCGGATTGGGGTCTGCAACTCGACCCCATGAAGTCGGAGTCGCTAGTAATCGCAGATCAGCAACGCTGCGGTGAATACGTTCCCGGGCCTTGTACACACCGCCCGTCACGTCACGAAAGTCGGTAACACCCGAAGCCAGTGGCCCAACCCTTTTGGGAGGGAGCTGTCGAAGGTGGGACCGGCGATTGGGACGAAGTCGTAACAAGGTAGCCGTACCGGAAGGTGCGGCTGGATCACCTCCTTTCTAAGGAGCAACTGGCGGCAAGCATTTGCTTGTCGTCCAGAGCCATGCCTTGACCATTCGCGTCAAGGATGGTGCTCAGGAGTGGAACACTGACCATTCGGCTTGCTTCTCGAGCAGCTCAGCTCAGTACGACCTCCGGGTCGGAACGATGAGCCGCTCGCGCGGTGAGCCTAGGCACGCTGTTGAGTCCTGAGGGAGCGAAGCTTCCTTAGGGCGTATGGACCCCGTTGGCTACGGCCGGCTGGGTCCATTGCCACGATCGGACCGTTTCCTCGTTGAACGGCGCACAGATGTGCGTGCTGCAACGAATAGCGAAACGGGACCGCCCGTAATTTGAGAACTGCACAGTGGACGCGAGCATCTTTGTGGCCAAGTTAATAAGGGCACACGGTGGATGCCTTGGCACCAGGAGCCGAAGAAGGACGTAGGAGGCTGCGAAAAGCCTCGGGGAGCTGCCAACCAAGCTTTGATCCGAGGATTTCCGAATGGGGAAACCCGGCAGGAGACATGTCCTGTCACCCACGCCTGAACACATAGGGCGTGCGGAGGGAACGCGGGGAAGTGAAACATCTCATTACCCGCAGGAAGAGAAAACAACCGTGATTCCGCGAGTAGTGGCGAGCGAAAGCGGAACAGGCCAAACCGAGTACGCGTGATAGCCGGCAGGCGTTGCGTATTCGGGGTTGTGGGGCCGTTTAGTCGGATCTGCCGATCTGACAGGGAGTGACAAAGCGCGGCGTTAGTCAAAGACCATGCGAAAGGGTCACCATAGAGGGTAATAGTCCCGTAGACGACAACGACCACGCCTCCCGAGCGTAACCCCAAGTAGCACGGAGCCCGTGAAATTCCGTGTGAATCTGGCGGGACCACCCGCTAAGCCTAAATACTCCCTGGTGACCGATAGCGGACTAGTACCGTGAGGGAAAGGTGAAAAGTACCCCGGGAGGGGAGTGAAATAGTACCTGAAACCGTGTGCCTACAAGCCGTAGGAGCCTTTAGGGGTGACTGCGTGCCTTTTGAAGAATGAGCCTGCGAGTTTGCGGTGTGTGGCGAGGTTAACCCGTGAGGGGCAGCCGTAGCGAAAGCGAGTCCGAATAGGGCGACTCAGTCGCACGCCCAAGACCCGAAGCCGAGTGATCTATCCATGGCCAGGTTGAAGCGCGGGTAAGACCGCGTGGAGGACCGAACCCACTTAGGTTGAAAACTGAGGGGATGAGCTGTGGATAGGGGTGAAAGGCCAATCAAACTCGGTGATAGCTGGTTCTCCCCGAAATGCATTTAGGTGCAGCGTCGCGCGTTCCATGCCGGAGGTAGAGCACTGGATGGTCTAGGGGGCCTACAAGCTTACTGAAATCAGCCAAACTCCGAATGCCGGTATGCCAAGCGCGGCAGTGAGACTGCGGGGGATAAGCTTCGTAGTCGAGAGGGAAACAGCCCAGATCGCCAGCTAAGGCCCCCAAGCGTGCGCTAAGTGGGAAAGGATGTGGAGTCGCACAGACAACCAGGAGGTTGGCTTAGAAGCAGCCACCCTTGAAAGAGTGCGTAATAGCTCACTGGTCAAGTGATTCCGCGCCGACAATGTAGCGGGGCTCAAGCGCACCGCCGAAGCTGCGGCATCGCGATATAACCCGGCGACAGCATTCGTGCTGACGTCCAGGTGTCGTGATGGGTAGGGGAGCGTCGCGTGGCGAGCGAAGCGGCGGGGTAACCCAGCCGTGGACGCCACGCGAGTGAGAATGCAGGCATGAGTAGCGAATGACGGGTGAGAAACCCGTCCGCCGAATGACCAAGGGTTCCTGGGGCAGGCTAATCCGCCCAGGGTGAGTCGGGACCTAAGGCGAGGCCGACAGGCGTAGTCGATGGACAACGGGTTGATATTCCCGTACCGGCTTTAATGCGCCCATGCTGAATCCGGGAGTACTAACCGCCCGAACCGGAAGCCACTTCGGTGGCAGAAGGGGAGCGCGGGACCGATCCCGGTAGTAGGTAAACGAAGGGGTGACGCAGGAGGGCAGTCTAACCCAGGCGATGGTTGACCTGGGGTAAGGGTGTAGGGCGAGGTGTAGGCAAATCCGCACCTCACATGCCTGAGACCTGATGCCGAGCCGATTATGGCGAAGTAGATGATCCCATGCTGCCGAGAAAAGCCTCTAGTGAGTGTTAAAGCCGCCCGTACCCTAAACCAACACAGGTGGTCAGGTAGAGAATACCAAGGCGATCGAGCGAACTATGGTTAAGGAACTCGGCAAAATGCCCCCGTAACTTCGGGAGAAGGGGGGCCGGCTAGCGTGTAGGAGTTCTCCTCCGAAGCGCCGGCTGGCCGCAGAGACCAGGCTGAAGCGACTGTTTACTAAAAACACAGGTCCGTGCGAAGTCGCAAGACGATGTATACGGACTGACGCCTGCCCGGTGCTGGAACGTTAAGGGGACCGGTTAGCACTTCGGTGCGAAGCTGAGAACTTAAGCGCCAGTAAACGGCGGTGGTAACTATAACCATCCTAAGGTAGCGAAATTCCTTGTCGGGTAAGTTCCGACCTGCACGAATGGCGTAACGACTTCAGCGCTGTCTCAACCATAGGCTCGGCGAAATTGCACTACGAGTAAAGATGCTCGTTACGCGCGGCAGGACGGAAAGACCCCGGGACCTTCACTATAGCTTGGTATTGGTGCTCGGTTCGGCTTGTGTAGGATAGGTGGGAGACTTTGAAGCTCAGACGCCAGTCTGGGTGGAGTCAACGTTGAAATACCACTCTGGTCGAATTGGGTGTCTAACCTCGATCCGTGATCCGGATCAGGGACAGTGCCTGGTGGGTAGTTTAACTGGGGCGGTTGCCTCCCAAAATGTAACGGAGGCGCCCAAAGGTTCCCTCAGCCTGGTTGGCAATCAGGTGTCGAGTGCAAGTGCACAAGGGAGCTTGACTGTGAGACAGACATGTCGAGCAGGGACGAAAGTCGGGACTAGTGATCCGGCGGTGGCTTGTGGAAGCGCCGTCGCTCAACGGATAAAAGGTACCCCGGGGATAACAGGCTGATCTTGCCCAAGAGTCCATATCGACGGCAAGGTTTGGCACCTCGATGTCGGCTCGTCGCATCCTGGGGCTGGAGTAGGTCCCAAGGGTTGGGCTGTTCGCCCATTAAAGCGGTACGCGAGCTGGGTTTAGAACGTCGTGAGACAGTTCGGTCCCTATCCGCCGCGCGCGCAGGAGACTTGAGAAGGGCTGTCCCTAGTACGAGAGGACCGGGACGGACGAACCTCTGGTGTGCCAGTTGTACTGCCAAGTGCACGGCTGGTTAGCTACGTTCGGAAGGGATAACCGCTGAAGGCATCTAAGCGGGAAGCTCGCTTCGAGATGAGGTCTCCCACAGGGTTAACCTGGTAAGGCCCCCGACTAGACCATCGGGTTGATAGGCCGGAAGTGGAAGCACAGTAATGTGTGGAGCTGACCGGTACTAATAGGCCGAGGACTTGACCACAAATATGCTACGCGTCCACTGTGCGGCTCCCGAGTTATGGTCGGGATCCGATTGAATAACTCCATAGAGTTTCGGCGGCTATGGCGAAAGGGAAACGCCCGGCACCATTCCGAACCCGGAAGCTAAGCCTTTCTGCGCCGATGGTACTGCGCGGGGTACTGCGTGGGAGAGTAGGGCGCCGC
>CAWAJV010000012.1:0-10545 GCA_963782485.1 uncultured Actinomycetota bacterium | reverse complement strand
TAGGCCGTAGACCGCACCACGGGACAGCCGCCAATTGCAGACCTACGGCCCAGGAAGCGGAGCCTGGGAGCCGGCGACCCAGGGTTGGCCGACTACGTGAGGTCTGGGATATGCATGCTCAGGTTGGCGGCCTCGATCCCGCCGTCGACGTCGAGCACCTTGCCCGTGACGTAGGACGCTGCATCCGACGCCAGGTTACAGCGCAGCAGCGGCGATGTCTTCCGGGACGCCGATGCGACCCAACGGGGTCTTGGACTCGAGCTCCGCCTTCAGCTCCGGGCTGCCGCTCACGATCTCGAGCGCCGACGTGGCGTGGATCCCGGCGAGATCGCGTTGACGCGGATGCGCGGGGCAAGGTCGGCGGCCATCAGGTGGGTCATGTGGATGAGCGCGCCCTTGGCCGTGCCGTAGGCGATGTAGCCGCGCTCGCGGACGCGCCCCATTGTCGAAGTGATGTTGATGACCGACGCGCCCGGCGACTGCAGCAGCAGCGGCACGGCGAACTTCGTCAACGTGAACGCCGTCGTGACGTTCCAGGCGAAGGCCTCGTTCAGGAAGCGCGGGCTGGTGTCCATGAACGGCTTCGGCATGGTGCCGCCGACGTTGTTGACCACGATGTCGAGCCGGCCGAACTCGCTCTCCGCCGCATCGACCAGCGCCGCCGGTGTATCGGGGTCCGACGCATCGAGCGCGAGCACCACCGCACGCCGACCCGCTGCCTCGACGGCGGCCGCGACCTCGTCGAGCTGCTCCTGGGTACGCGAGCAGATGACGACGTCGGCGCCCGCCTCAGCGAAGGCGATGGCCGACGCGGCACCGAGCCCGCGCCCGGCGCCGGTGACGATCGCTACCCGGTCAGTGAGGCGAAACGCGTCGAGAATCATGGGCTCACCTTGCCAGGCAAGCCCAAGGCACCCGCGGGCAGGTCAGCCGATGCTGCCGCTCGCGGGCGGCGGGGTGAAGGCGTCGAGCCCGTCGAGCTGGTGGCCCATGCGCTCGCGCTTGGTCTTCAGGTAGCGCAGGTTCTCGGCGGTGACGGTCGGGGCCAGCGGCACGCGCTCGGTGATCGTGAGCCCGAAGCCCTCGAGCCCGGTGTACTTCGCCGGGTTGTTGGTCATCAGGCGCATCGGGCCGACGCCGAGCTCGGCGAGGATCTGGGCGCCGATGCCGTACTCACGATCGTCGACCGGGAGTCCCAAAGCGATGTTGGCGTCGACGGTGTCAGCACCCTGGTCCTGCAGGCCGTAGGCGCGCAGCTTGTGGGCGATGCCGATGCCGCGACCTTCCTGGCCGCGCAGGTAGACGCAGACGCCGCGGCCCTCGCGAGCGATCGCGTCCATCGCCTGCGCGAGCTGGGTGCCGCAATCGCAACGTCGCGAGCCGAACACGTCGCCGGTGAGGCACTCGCTGTGGACGCGGACGAGCACGGGCTCCGTACCGGTCGGGTCACCGGCGACGAACGCGAGGTGCTGCTCGCCGTCGAGCACCGACTCGAAGGCCACCGCCTCGAACGCGCCCCACTCGGTGGGGATGGTGGCCGAGCTGACCCGCTTGACGAGCCGCTCGGTGCGGTGGCGGTAACGAACGATGTCGTCGATCGAGATCAGCAGCAGGCCGTGCTCGGCGCAGAAGTCGATCAGGTCGGGGACGCGGGCCATCGTGCCGTCCGGCTTCACGACCTCGCAGAGCACGCCGGCTGACCGAAGGCCCGCCAGCCGAGCGAGGTCGACAGCCGCCTCGGTGTGGCCGGCGCGCTTGAGCACCCCGCCCTTACGCGCCCGCAGCGGGAACACGTGGCCGGGGCGGCGCAGATCGCCGGGCACGGTAGCCGGGTCGATCAGGGTCTTGACGGTGAGCGCGCGGTCGGCGGCCGAGATGCCGGTCGTCGTGCCGAAGCGGGCGTCGACCGAGACGGTGAACGAGGTGCCCTGCGCGTCGGAATTGTCGTCCGGCGGGACCATGAGCGGCAGCGAGAGGTCATCGAGCCGGTCGCCCTCGAGGGCCACGCAGACCAGGCCGCCGCAGCGCACGATGAACGCCATCTGCTCCGCCGTGACGAGCTCCGCCGCCATGATGACGTCGCCCTCGTTTTCACGATCGGCGTCGTCGACGACGACGACGGGCTCTCCCCGCGCAATCGCCGCGAGCGCGTCCTCGATGGGCGCGAACGGGGAGGCCGAAGGCCACGGTGACGCTTGGCTGCTCACGGCTATTCGCCTCGTCCCTCTTGCCGAATCCGGAACTGGTCCGCGACCGGCACGAAAACTAGAACACGTTCCACGAACGGAGCGTAACGCCCCACCAGCCGTGAGACCACCCCGGGCGAGGAATCTCACCTAGACTCGGGGGGCCGCATGGACCAATGGGCAGCTCTACTCGCCCCAGCCGTGCTGACTTTTCGACTTTTCGACGATACGGCTCGGCCCTGCGCGCTCCTGCACCGGATGGCTGTGAGCCGCAGGTGCAGCGGGCGACTCGCCTCACCGCACAGAAGGAGGGTCCCGCGATGAGTGACGGCCGGCACGTCGTGATCGTCGGCGGCGGGCTCGCCGGATGGCGCACCGCAGAGGAGCTGCGCGCCGCCGGTTTCGCGGGGCAGCTCACCTTGCTCAGCGACGAGGACCATCCGCCGTACGACCGGCCTCCGCTCTCCAAGCGCCTGCTCAAGGCCGATGTCGTGGCCGCCCCCGTCCACCTCGCCCGCGACGACAGCAACGAGGAGTCCCTCAAGCTCGACCTGCGCCGCGGGGTGCGGGCTCGCGCGCTCCGCCCGGGAACGGTCGACGTCTCCCCCGGCGCTTCTGAAGGCGTCGACTACGACGCGCTCGTCATCGCGACCGGCGTGCGGGCCCGCGAGCTCCCGTCCCTGGCCGGCCACCCGCGCGTGCATCTGCTGCGCACGTTCGACGACGTCATGAAGCTGCGCGGCGCCCTCGAGACGGCCCACAGCCTGCTGGTCGTCGGAGCCGGGTTCATCGGAGCCGAGGTGGCCACCGCCGCTCACGACCGCGGGCTCGACGTCACGATCATCGAGGCGCTCGACGTGCCCTACGAGCGCACGCTGGGTCCGCTCGTCGGCGGGATCGTCGGTGGGATGGCCGCCCGCTACGGCGTGAAGCTCGATCACCGGCTCAGGGGTCGACGCGGTCGCCGACGACCAGGATTCGGTGAGCGTCACGCCTGACGGACGGCACCACACTGCAGGCCGACATAGCCGTGGTCGGCGTCGGCTCCCAGGTCAACGTCGAGTGGCTGGCGAGCACCGGCGCGACCGGCTGGGAGGCGGGCGTGACGTGTGACGGCGCCGGCCGGGTCATGGGCCTGGACGCCTCGTTCGGCCACGTCTATGCAGTGGGCGACGTGGCCTCGTGGCTCGACGTGCCGCTCGGGCGCCACCTGCGTTTCGAACACTGGACGACGGCGGTGGACCAGTCGCCCGTCGTCGCGCGAGCCATCGTGAGGGATCTGGCCGGCGAGCCGCCCGAGCCCTTCGAGCAGCTGCTCCCCTACTTCTGGTCCGATCAGTTCGGCCGCAAGGTGCAGCTGCTGGGGCGTCCGGGCCTCGCCGACTCCGTCGAGCTGCTGCGCGGCGAGGACCCGGCCGACCCCGAAGCCCCCGCTCCCCGCAAGCTGCTGGCCGGCTACTTCGCCGGCGACAAGCTCGTCGCCGTCGCCGGGATCAGCGCCCCCGCCCTGCTGATGCGTTACCGGCCGCTGCTGCTCGAGCAGGCCACGCGCGACGCGACGCTGGCGTTCACCGCAGAACTAGGTTGACGGTCGGCGACCCGCGCTCCGACTCGCTTCGCTCGCCAGAGTCACGATCGCCTTCAGGCTGACCCGCCCGCAGCTTCACCCACGGCCAGATCGCGGCCGTAGATCGTCCCGAGGAAGCGCTCGATCGCCTCGGCAGTCGCCGTCGCCCGCACCGAGCCGAAGAAGTCGAACGCGTGCTGGGCCAGCGGCAGCTCGGCGAACGCGACCGGCGCCTTGGACACCTCGCGCATCTTCGCGGCGAACGCCCGCCCCTGCTCGATCGGCACCAGCGAATCGTTGGTGCCGTGCAGCAGGAACATCGGCGGCGCATCCGGATTGACCTGATACATCGGCGACGCCGACCGGTACGGGGTCGGGTCGTCCGCGAACTTCGCCTTCACGACGAGCCGCTCGAGCATGCGCGGCAGCCCGGAGTGGCCGGTGTGGGCCTCGTCCACCCAGTCGTAGACGCCGTAGAGCGGAACCGCCGCCTTGACCGAGGTGTCGACGTCTTCGAAGCCGGGCTGGTACGCGGGATCGTTGGGCGTCAGCGCGGCCAGCGAGGAGAGGTGGCCGCCCGCCGATCCGCCCGTGATCGCGATGTAGTCCGGATCGCCGCCGTGCTCGGCGATGTTTGCGCGGATCCACGCGATCGCCTTCTTGACGTCGACGAGGAAGTCAGGCCAGGTGGCCCGCGGCGAGAGCCGGTAGCTCATCGCGACGCAGACCCAGCCGCGCTCGGCGAGGTGGCTCATCAACGGATACGCCTGGGCCTGCTTGTTGCCGGTCACCCAGCCGCCGCCGGGAACCTGGAGCAAGACGGGCGCCTTCGCGTCGCGTGGCAGGTCTTCATGACGCCAGACGTCGAGCAGGTTCTTCGCACCGTGCGGGCCGTAGGGGATGTCCTTGCCGTGGGCGAACCGGCGGCGCACCAGCAGCGAGCGGGCGGCGCTCGGCCGCTTCAGCTGGGCCGGCGGATCCAGCGGCCAGGCCGGCCGGCGGATCTCCCGGCGGTAATCGGGGCCCAGCCCGTCGACGAGCGCCATCTCCAGCTCACCCTCGACGCGCTCGGCCGCCCGCCGCAGGCCGACGAGCCCGGCGACGCTGGCTGCCGTAAGCGCGATCCCCGCCTGGCCGCGCACGCTGCGAAGGTCCTTGGGGCGCGCGAGACCGGCGGTGAGCGCGATCTGCGCCATGGCCGTCTGCAGGGGCAACTCCGAGACCGGCCAGGTGGAGAAGAACACCAGCGGCGAGACCGGACCCTTGCGCGAGACCGGCTTCCAGACGTCGAGCGTCGACAATGCCTGCAGCAGCCCAAGGCGCAGCAGCCGATCCCCTGCGGTCATGCGTTCACCGTTCCGCGCAGCACGCCGGCGCGCTTGCTGAGCGCGAACGAGCGGCGCGCTTGCCGGATGGGGTTGCGGTCCAGCCCGTTCGTGAGGTGGCAGAAGGACAGGCCTGACGCCGGATCCGCCCAGGCAATCTGACCACCCACACCGGAGTGGCCGAACGCGCGCGCCGAGGTGGACGGGCCGAAGTCGTGGCGGCGCTCCCCGTGGCCGTCGTCGCCCTTGATGACGAGGCCCAGGCTCCGGTTGGCCGGGTTGCCGGTCATGGGGTCGACCAAGTGGTTGCGCACGACGCTCGTGACGTCGGCGAGCAGGTCGGGCTTCCACAACCCCTGCGGGTCGTGCAGCAGCGCCTGGTAGAACAGCGCGACGTCACCGGCCGTCGAAATGGCGCCCCCGCCCGGGACCCCCGCCCGGCGCCCGTCGTCGGTGTTGAACTCGAGCAGGCTCTGGTCGGTGATCTCACCCGGAAGCTCGCGGATCCCGAGGATGCGTTCGAGCTCGTCCGGATCGGGACGCTCCCCCGAATTGACGATCGGCTGCACATCGCCCGCGTCTGCGGGCTCCACGCCGAGCGCGAAGTGCTTCAGCCCCAGCGGCTTAGCACCCGCTCACGCACCACGACACGGAAGTCCTCGCCGGTCGCCCGCTCGATGAGCTCGGCCAGCACCCAGTGGCCCGCGGTCGCGTGGTACTCGAACTGCTCGCCGGGCCGCAGCGTGAGGCGCCAGTCGGCGAAGCGACGCAGCCGGGCAGCCCGGTCGTTCCACAGCTCGGGCCGCATCGGCGCATGCGGGAAGCCGCCGGTGTGGAGGAGGACCTGCTCGAGCGTCACGACGTCCTTGCCGTTCGTCGCGAATTCCGGGATGTCGGCGGCGATCGGGCGCTCGAGCTCGAGCCGGCCCTCGCTCAGCAGCATCCAGATGATGCTGGTGACGACCGGCTTCGTCGCCGAGAAGATGACGTAGCGGCTGCCCTCATCGGCGCCGAACGTCTCCTCGTAGACGACGTCGCCGCCGTAACCGACGGCGATCTGGCAGGACGGCACGTGACCGCCGGTGACACTGTCCAGCGCACGCTCGCGCAGGTCAGCGAGCGCGGTTGGGTCCAGGATTGAGGTCATCAGCGCTCAGCCTAACGAGCCCATCGCCGGACGGTTCCGGGCTCAGACCGGGTCCGGTGCTGCGCGGGGCGTGCGCGGCCGCACCTTTCGCAGGGCCGGGACCGCCTTGGGCGTCGCCAGCCGGAGCACTTCCGCGAAACCCTCCCGCACGCACCGGGCGAACAGCTCGGTGTCGGGGATGGCGGCCTGGTCGATGGTCATACCGATCCCGCACGTGCCGTTGTAGGAGACCAGCAGGAACATCACCGGGACGCCGGGTGCCGGCCCGAAGGAGAACATCGCCTCGACGGGAACGCCCGACAGGTAGACCTGCCCCGGGAAGCCCGCCACGTTGCTCGCCTGCAGATCGAGCTGGCCCTGCTGGCGGGCGATCTCGGCGACCAGCACCTGCGGGGTGCGGCCGAACAGCCGGGCGAGCACATCCGTCGCCCCGTGGGCCGGCTCGGCGCGACCGGCGGCGACGAGGTCATGCACCTCGCGGATCCGGACAGCCGGGTTTCGCTCGGCGACCGGCGCCGCGAAGCGCACCGCGCTGAAGTGGTTGCCTCCCGGAGAGCCCGCGGCGGCCGCGGCCAGACCGGTCGGCGCTCCCGGCTGCCCGTACACCGGGACCGCCATCGGGAGCCGCCCGACGGGCACGCCGAGCTCTTCGTGGTAGCGCCGCATGGCCGCCAGCACACCGGCGAGGTAGGCGTCGTTGACGCTGCCGCCGGCCGCCCGGCCCGCCGCCTTCAAGGTCTCGAGCGGCACCTCGTGGACCAGCAACCGACGCCGGGTGCCGCGCGGTCGCAGCGCTGGGGACGGTGGCGCTTTCGGCGGGGTGACGAGACGGCCCAGCGAGCGCGCGAACCCGACCACCTCACCGGCCGCGCGCATCGGATCCGCCACGGCGCGCAGCCCGGCCGACGCCGCCCACCGACCGGTCCGTAGCGCATCGGTGGTGAGGTCGACGGGGAGATCGACGAGCCGGTCGACGAGCAGGGCAGCGCGGCTCTTGCCTGCCCGCGGCGCCGCGGAGTCCGTGTCCGCGACGACGCTGACGTCGTGGCCGCAGAGGGGTTCGAGATCGAACAGCGAGACGGCGATCTGCAAGACCCCGACCCCGTCGCCGACCGCGTGGGAGAACTTCCAGAGCATCGCCGCGTGCTCCTGCTCCGAACCCGGAAGCCGGATGCCCTCGACGAGCGTCAACTCCCACAGCGGGCGCGCCGGATCGAGCGGGGTCACCTCGGCGACCTCGGTCAGCGCCAGCAACTCGGGCAGGCCTGCCGGCTCGGGGACCCGGACCCGGCGCACGTGGTAGCTGATATCGAAGTCGGGGTCGGTGACCCAGTGCGGACGGCTGATCGGCAGCAGTGGGCTGACGACGCGCTGGCGCAGCCGCGGCACGGTCCGGCTGGCGCGATCCGCCGTCGTCACGAAGTCGACCCACCGCGGGGCCCGTTCCAGCAAGCAGAGCCCGATGAGGGACGACCGTTTCCGCGGATCGGAATCAGCGTGCATCAGTAACGCGTCGACCGGTGCCATCTCCTCGGCAGACCCGCCGCCGCCGGACCGAGCGGCGGTGAAGGACTCGGGACGCGGAACTCGGGGCACGGGCATTCCTCCTGGCGCAGGACGCCTCTCCAGGTTGCCTGACGACTGCGGCCACTTCGTTACAGTCCTGGCAGCTGGCGGGAAACCTTGTGCTACGGGCAGGTTTCCGCAGACGCCACTCTCGCGCCGCCTGCCAGGGGGAAGGCTCATGGAAACCTCGATCGACGCGGTGAACACCGGGGTGCTGATCATCCGGTTGGTGGTGGGGCTCACCCTCGTCGCGCACGGGTGGAACCACCTGTTCGGCGGCGGGCGTATCGAGGGTGCCGCCCGCTGGTACGGGTCCATGGGTCTGCAGCCGGCGCGGGTTCAGGCCTGGATGTCGGTCGGCTTCGAATTCGCCTCCGGGATCGGCATAGCGATCGGTTTCCTCACCCCGCTCGCCGCCGCCGCAGCCGTCGGCCTGATGACGGTCGCCGGGATCGTCGCCCATCGCCCCAACGGTTTCTTCGTGTTCAAGGAGGGCTACGAGTACGTGCTGATGATCGGCGTCGTCGCCGTCGCCATCGCGATCATCGGGCCCGGCAAGTACTCGTTCGACCACGGCCTGCACCTCACCCGCCACGCGCCGTTCCACGGTGGCTGGGCGGCAGGCATCGCGCTCGTCCTCGGTCTCGGCGGCGCGGTCGCGTTGCTCGTCACGAGCTGGAAGCCGCCGGCCAAGGAGCCTCAGGTCTGACAGTCTCGTCTGACGACACCGGCGGGACTCCGCTCAGGGATCACCTCTGTATCACGCTATGTCGCCACCGTGATACGCTCGCTTGGTGAAGAGCCTCCGACTCGATCCAGAGCTCGAGAGTCGACTCGTGCGGGCGGCCGCGGTCAGGGGAGAGTCCCTGTCGGAGTTCATCCGCCGCGCGGCCGCAGAGCGCGCTGACGCGACGTTGGTCGACGCTGATACGGCCGATTTCGACGACGTGGTGGGCGTCGTGCATGGCGGCGGCGGGCGGGCGCGGCGAACGGGTGCGGCGTTCACCGAGATCCTTGCCGAGCGCGCGTCCAAGAAGTGACCCTGACCGACGCAGGTCCGCTGGTCGCACTGATTGACGCCGACGAGGCCGACCACGAACTGTGCCGTCTCGCGTTGTCGGGGATTCAGCTCCCTCTGCTGACGACGTGGCCCGCGTTCACCGAGGCGATGTACCTGCTTGCGGGTGCCGGCGGGCGGGCCGGCACAGACGCTCTTTGGAGACTCGCCCTGACTGGGCGGCTACAGATTGCCGACCTGTCCCGATCCGCGATGGAGCGCAGCGCCCGCCTCATGACCAAGTACGCAGACGTGCCGATGGACCTTGCCGACGCGACCTTGGTCGCGCTGGCCGAGGAATCGGGAGAGCGACGCGTCTTCACGCTCGACTCCGATTTCCACATCTACCGAATCCATGGCCGGCAACGGTTCGAGGTCGTTCCCAGCTAACTCAGCTGGCGCAATCCACAGCTACCGCTAGGGCCGCGCAGATCGCGCGCATCCGGGTGTCCGGCAGACGACCCAACCGGTCGACGAGTGTCGCGAGCGAAACGCTTTCGACCGAGTCGAGGTTCACGGCACACCTGCGAGGCACCGGATCATCTCCGGGTTCCAGGACGACTTCGCTGACGAGGCCCCGGATCGTCGTCGTGCAGGGCGCGACGAGCGCTCGGCGATGACGCGGGATAACAGCATCTCGTGACAGCACCACGACGGGCCGACGACCGATCTCGGCCAGCTCGCACCACCAGACCTCGCCTCGTGCCGGCAAGGCGGTCACGAACTGGCCGCGGCGCGGCGGAACGACGCCAGGTCTCCCCATTCGTCTGGTTCTTCGAGCGGATGTTCGTCGTAAGCGGCATAGCCGGCGTCGATTTCTGCCGAACGATGTCGAGCGAGCAGAGCGGCAAGGGCCTCGTCGACGAGTGAGGCATCCGTCGTGCCCGACCGGAGCCGTCGCGCGTCTTCGAGCAAGGTCGCATCAACCGTAGTGCTGAGGCGTATGCGATTCATGCCATCATCATGCCACGCGGTGGGCCCAGCCGGTTACGTCTGCACGTGCATGCGTCAGATGGTGCACGTACGTGTACGATCATGAGCGTGCGTACGACGGTCGAGTTCGACGAAGACACGGCCCGAGCGGTCGAGCGACTCCGCAAGGAAGAGGGCCTCGGTGTCAGCGAGGCAGTCAATGTCTTGATCCGCCGAGGTCTGCTGCCGCGCGCCAAGCCGCGCAGATTCACCCAGCGCACCAAGCCGCTGGGACTGCGGGTGGACGTGTCGAATGTGGCCGCAGCCCTCGAGGACCTCGACGGGGTCGAGTCGCGGTAATGCTCGTCGACGCGAACATCCTGCTGTACGCCGTCGACGAGACCAGCTCGTTCCACAACGACGCCCGCGCGTGGATGGAGGAAGCGCTGAACGGGCCGGTGCGCGTGGGCATCCCGTGGCTGTCGATCAGCGCCTTCATGCGCATTGCGACGCATGCGCGCGCGCTGGACCGCCCCTTGTCACCGGCGGAGGCCACCCGACTCGTTGCCGACTGGCTCGACGCTCCGAACGTGTGGATACCGGCGGCGGGCTCGGGACATTGGCGCATCCTCGAGCGGCTCATCAACAATCTCGAGCTGCGGGGCAACCTCGTCAGCGACGCCGTACTCGCGGCGCTCTGCATCGAGCACGGGGTCCCGATCGTCAGCGCTGACTCCGACTTCAGCCGGTTCAGCGAGATCGTGTGGATCAACCCGGTTCGTCGC
>CAWAJV010000011.1:0-32865 GCA_963782485.1 uncultured Actinomycetota bacterium | reverse complement strand
TTATATAGTTAGACGAGATGAGCCGCGATTTGAAGAGACTTGTGAGCAACTGCTGCTTGTCCTAGCGCTAACTGGGGTCGCGGCCTCGCTCACGACGGTTGGCGTATTTGGTCTGCTGCAGTTGATCTGCCTGGGGGCGGACGCTGGGATTTGCCCCGGCCGCCATGGTCGGGCTTCTGCCTCTGGTCAACGCTTCGCAAGTGCCTCTTTCGCGCCTTGAACGGCGGTTAGACTACCGGACAGTTGGCACGATCGAACTGGCCTCTGTCGTCTATCTGTACCTCGTGGGCATAGCGCTGGTCGAGCTTTCGCACAGCCACTGGGCGATGGTCGTCGCCTTCATGGCTCAGCAGGCCTTCTTGGCGGTCGCATTCTTTGTCGCAGACAGATTTACGCCCCGTGTCGTCCGGCCCACCCGCGACCTATGGGAGGCTGTTCGCTTTGGGTCTGCCACAAGTGCCGCGACACTTTCTCTCGCTTCCAAGGCGCTGATACCGACGTTGATCGTCGGACCAATCGCCGGCCTCCTGCGCTTGGCTACACAACTTTCTGCATCAGACTACTTGATCAGGTAACTTTAGCGAAGAATGTGATCTTTCGTATCTCGCTTGGCATACTGAGAAGGGTTAAGTCTGAGCCGGAACAAATGAGTCGACTGCTGGAGAACGGCATGCAGGCTTTAATTCTGACCGCAGGAGTACCCATAGTTCTGCTTGCCAATTTTAGCCACACACTTATTCCACTGTTCTTTGGTGACGACTGGGCGCCTGCGGCCCGAGTTCTGATCCTTCTGGCACCGTCCTACGTGGTCTACGTTGGCTTCTTGCTGCATACAGCCGCGATCCTGACATACGGTCGGCCCTTCCAAGTTGCTCAAGCGAACTTCGTCGGCGCCCTCTCGGTTTGGGTTTGTCTGCCCCCCTAGTCATCTGGCTGGGCGCGGCGGGGTACGGCGTCGCCGAGCTGGCGTCGCTCGTCACCGCTCTGCTCTTACAACGAGCGCTAACTCGTCTACTGGGTACAAATCTGAATTTGCGCACGTCTGCATTATGGTTGTGTTGCCTATCAATTGCTGCGTTAGGTGGCCTATTGTCACCATTCGCAACGCTTCTCATTTTACTGCCGTTGTTTTCCGGAGCATCCAGGCGGCGGGCATGGGCATTGGTCCGCCTTGGCCTGGATGGCGCGCGGTTCGAAGGCCCAATACCTTAGTAAAGCGGGTCGCCAGAGCATTTTGTTCCACTTCGACCTAATGCCGACCCTGGAGGGGCAGGACGCCGCGGCTGCGAGAGCCTCGGTCGGCGCGTGTAGTTTTCTTGCTAATCGACCGGGCCGACTGTCAATCGGTTGATCAAGACTTCTGCCGGAGTCCATGAGGAGTGAACGTTCCAACATCCAGGCTTCCGCAGGCGTCGATGAGGTGACGCGCCCTCTGGGTGCGACACCGCGGGAGGGGGATCGCGAGACCGACACATGGCTTAGGCTTCGCCAGTGCACATGTTTTTTAGGCAACGGCCTTTCCTGCAGCGCGCTGGACTTGTGAGTGCTCTGATCCTGATTGGGGGAACGCTCGGCTTGTTGTCCGGCTTGCTCGCTACGGCGAGCTATCAGAGTCGGCGCATGCAAGTCCTGTTGCCCGCAGTTGGCCAGGACCCCGATCGGTACGTGGCGGATCAGCTACAGGTGCTGACCAGCGACATAGTTGTGCAAGCGATCGCCAGAGACGCCGGACTTACTCCGGCGGCAGCAAGGAAATCGCGTCTCGGTTAAACAAGTACGTCTGAGTGACGTTCTACAACTGACGGCGACGGCAAACTCTAAGCTTAAGGCTGTGCAAATCGCGAACTCTGCCGCGAGCGCGATCTAGCGAACCGACCGGCGCTTGGACAGCGGATGATCCCACGGTTCGCGCCGTCCGGTTGCGGGAGGCTACTACGGCTCAGAAGAGCGGGTGGCCGTGGTGGGCTCGACTTGCAACGGGGCTTGTGGCCGGTGCTATCTTGTCGGTAATCTTGTGGCTCTTCTTCTGGCAGGCGCCTCCGGACCGCATTGCTCAACGAACCTCAAACATTGAATCTGAGGGCGTGCCTTTGTCGGCTATGGCGGCTGAGAAGGCCTGAAATGGCGACAACGCAGGCGGGTCGCGGGGCGCTTGCGCGCTTCCGTGCTGCACGACGCGGCTACCAACGTGCGCTAGTTGCTCCTGGCCAACGGGCGGCAGTCCTATTAACACATCGTCGGCGCAATGCCGTGGCGGGGATATTAGTTGCCGGAGCAGCTGGGGGCCTGGTTGTTGCCCCAGCTCGAACCCTAGTTCTGCTGGCGTCGCTGCTTGTTCTCGCAGTGCTATGCTCCCTGCCGGCCTACCCTCCTACCGGCGCTTGCGCTTCTGATCTTCCTTAGGTTGCTGACTTACCTGGTCCACCGTTTCAAGTTGGCGGTGGCTCGGTAAATGTGGTAACGCTTCTTATGACGGTCTGGGTCTTTTGTCTATTCAGGCAACTGGGGCAGAGATGCTCGTCATGCGAGGTGTCGCGTCAGCCGCCACGCTGTTGGCAGGCTGGCTCCTCGTCTCCACTTTGCTCTCTGTGGACGTTGTTACCAGCCTGCTTTGGTGCTTCGATTTAGCTGTTTGCGTTGTACTTCCGTCAATTCTGACGCGGCCGCGGGAAGCTAGCGCTTGTATCCGAGTCTGGTGGGTCGTTGGTAATGGGTTAGCCGTTTACGCAATAATAGAATGGGCGGTCGGAGAAACGCACTCCCGGGCGCTTCGGGACTCGGAGTTAGCCAAGGCACGAGTCTCACATCGCGAGTGTCCGCAAGTTTCCCGACGCCTATCTTTGCCGGCTTATTCTTTGGCCTTACAACAGTCCTAGCGCTTGGGCGTGCGCTCGACCGTCGTGACCTTCCGCCAGTTGCTCGTCTCTTGCCTTTGGCATTACAGACTGTCGCTGTCATTCTGACCGGGACTCGGGGGGCCCGACTGTCATTGGGGTCGGGTCCCTCCTTCTGGGCGCACGGGCATTCCTGGTCGCCATAAGGGCAAAAAGCCAAGCCGACTGGTTCGCCATGATAATTGGCGTCGTCATACTTGTGCTGACATCATTGCTTGTCCTCGCCTATCGCGGTGATGCAAGCGGATCAACGATTGTTCACAAGCGTTCACAGGCCACAGGTCTGGCGATTGTACGCAGCGAGCCCTTCGCCGGATATGGTCCAGGAACCGCCTACCAAGTAAAGCGATCAACACCCGGTCCAGGTACAGATGAACAGAGGAGTGTGGAGGATGCGTGGCTTGAGCTAGTGATCGCGACGGGTTGGGTCGGGGCTGGGCTGTTCGGAACCTACCTGCTGATCGTAGTAGTGCGGGGTTTCCACTTAGGCGCAGGCGTTGGGGCTGCGGCTCTGGTTGGATATGCGTTTGAGGCTTTCACTTTCAACGTTCTCGAGGGTCTGCGGCCTGGATTGCTATTGCTTGGCATTCTGGTCGCCAGCTGCTGTGCCGGTGTGGATGTCGCCCACTTGCGGTTCGATGAAGGGCCACCGCCTTTGCCTCGCGAACACCCCGAGCCACAGATGGCGGCTGGGCGGACTGGCGTGCCTCGTCAGTCTTGATTTCGGCTGGCAGGTCTCTAACGCCTGACGTAAGTCTCGATTGGCGCCGATGAGTGCAAGAGTGACCCGCTTTACCCGACACCTTTATCAGACATGACTGCCCCAGCTTCAGTTGACTTCTTGCCAGGATGCTCGCTTTGACGAAACCAGCGAAACTCAACCGGCCCCGACGGGCGCGCCTCTACCCATGTCTCCTCGGTGTTCAGGCCGCGCCGGACTGCCGCCCCCGCAACCGAAAGCGGTCCCGCCACCAAGCGACCGTCGGCCAGCCGGGTGACGGAAGCTGACCTCGACAGAACTGCACCTCTCGCTGCCGCTCGCGAACATTTCACCGACGCATCCAACATCGAGGTGTTGCGACGACCAGTGAGTCCAATTTTCGCTCTGATGTCTTCGTCCAGACGCCGAGCGACGCGGGAATCGTCAGGTCGATGGGTCGCGTCGAGGCCCGCGCCGACAACGCCGCCCTGGATTCCTTTGTCAATGAACATCCGACCGCGCAGGAGCGGCCTTGACGCCGAGCGGGTCGGACACGAGTTCGTGCCGGTGGATGACCGTTCCCGGTTGAACGGGTCTCGCGTCGCGGACTGGATGCTGCGCGACAAACGGGACCGGCGTCACCACCGGTCGACGAATAATCACGCAGGTGCTGGTCGCCGTCGCGAGCAGGCGCTCGTCGGCATCGGTGAGCCGCGCCTCGGCCGGGCGATGCGCCGGCCAAGATGGGTCACGGTCCCGCTGCAACGCACAAGGCCCGAGCCGACCGTCACCATTCGCAGGAACTTCACGGACAGATCCAGGCTGGTGTAGCGGACGCCGAACGGCAGCATTGTGTGTAAGGCGCACCAGGCGGCCGAGTCAACAGCGTCGTGTAGATGCCGCCGTGAACGGAGCCGATCGGGATGTGGTGATACTCGGCCGGGTCCAGGACGAACCGCTTTGCCCGGTTCGACGGTCTCGAAGATGAAGCCGACGGTCTTCGCGATCGTGGTCGGGGTCTGATCGCCGGCAATGAGCGACTGCCCGAACTCCAAACCCTTGACGCCCAAGCCGTTCTGCGCCGTCGTCATCGGATGTTCTAAGCTGACCGTCCGGGTCCGAAGAGCGGTCATGATCTCTCCTTCATGCCTAGGCCAGGAACCAGCCGGGTATCGCGTTCGGTGACCATCCTCGTGGTGATGCGTGCATCGCAGGACGGCGCGGACCTGATGCCCGCACGCCCGGTGCTCCAGCGTCCACTGGGCGTCCGCGCCGCCCGCCAGGTGAGCGTCGCCCCACGCATGAGGGCGGCCAGCACCGGCATGAGGTCCCGTTGACCGCCAACGTCGCCTACCCGGTCAACTGCCGCAGGACCGGAGCCTCGATTTCCGGTTGGTGGTACTCCATAGCAGGACACGGATGGAGCGGGGCTGAATTCGCGGCCGCGTCAGCTTCCACTAGCTGGGGTCCTAACCTCGATTAGGCACAGGCCCGCGGCAATACGACCGCAACGTAGCCGTGCGCGCGGGCTGGGTTCGGGCGCCGTCAGGAAGCGGCGACGGACTCCGGGTCACGGCCGTCCTTCACGCTGCGCAGCGCCTGCTCCCACGGCAGCCGCAGCTTGCGGGCGACGGGCTTGCCGCCGGTGACGACGTGACCATCGGGGACGGTATTGCCGACGACGGCGTTCGCACCGATGATGCAGTGCTGCCCCATGCGGGCGCCGGCGGTGACGGTGGCGCCGGGCGCGAGCCAGGTGTTGCGACCGATCGAAACCGGCGCGTGGCGGGTGTTCTCGTAGAAGAAGACATCGGGCTCGGTGAAGTAGTGCGTCGAGTCCGCAACCGTGACGCGCTGGCGAGACCCACGTAGCTGCCGAACGTCACCGACTCACCGCAGTGGATGACCGAGTACCAGGAGATTCTGCTGCCGAAGCCCATCACGAACCGGCCGCGCAGGTTGAGCAGGCAATGCCGGCGAAGTTCGACGTCGGCCGCCAACCGTAGCTCACCGCTTAGTGCTGTCACTGTCAACCCAGTGCAAGGCATGAAGCCGCTACCGCCGCTGCATTCGAGGCGACCTGGACCACTCGGCGCAGCGTCCGCCGCCGAAGAGTCGGCGCATCTCAGGCGGCCGCAGACGCCTGATGTGCTGACCAAAGTCCTCGGCGTGCCGCGCGTGCCGTCAACCCATCGTCGACCAGCAATTCCATCAGGAAGCCGAACGGCAGCCCATCGGCCAGGTCCTCCGGGTGCAGGTCGAAGCGTTCCAGCAGCCGCTCGATGCTGAACTCCGCAGCCCACGCCTGGGCCTCCTCGGGCAGTCGCTCAACGCCGACGATGGCCAACCTCGTGCTGCTCCCGCGCAGCGATTCGAGATCCAGGAGCGAGGACTCGTCCGGGTAGATCGCGACCACGGCCTCAGGCGCGAAGATCGAGGACCCGAAGGGCAGCGGCTGACGTTGCTCCTGGGCTTGCAGCGCGGCGTCGTATTCGGCTTCCTCCTTCGCCAGCTCGGCAGGGCTCACGGGCTCGCCGTCAGAGAGATACGTGACGGCGGTCAGCTGGACCAGCGGGGCCAGCAGCGTGCGGCAGCTGTTCGAGTGGCCGATGGTCTCGGTGACGACGAGCGGGGTGTTGATCCCGCTGGTGGACGGCTCGATGTGCGGCGCGTAGGGGATGGCAGCTGCCGCCAGGATGCCGGCGAGGTCGGGGTTGGCCGCAATGAGCAGCAGACCCGCCGCGCTCGAAGACGGCCGTCGCCAGCTCGACGGCGGCCGCCTGCCAATCCAGTTCGAGAGCCATCGGGTTCGGCGTGCCCTGCGCATCGCCGGAACCAGCGATGACCGCAATGCTGAATCCGTTGTAGTCACCGTTGCCCGATGGCAGAGCGGAAACGCCTTCCCCATCGTCTTCAGCCGGGCACCAGCGGCACAGGTTGTCCACTACAGACCTCCTCGCACCATCAGGTCCGAGGCGTACCGAAGGCGCCCGTGCGGGACGACGGCGACCGGGCTTCGGCTATCGAGCCAGACGAGGTCGTCGCGCGGCTCCGTGCGGTGCGGCCTGGGGCAGACCAGGACGGGGCGCAGGGAGTGGGCGTCGCCGTACGCCGTCACGATCCGGGCGTCGCGAAGCCCGGCGGGCCGGTAGGCATGAGTGGCCGCGTAGCTACGCGTGCCCGGTGTGTGCACGTCGCAACGGTTTCCATCCGCGGCGATGCTCACTCCCTGAAGCTGCGGCGCTTTATTGCGGGCGTCGGTGAGGGCGAGTGAGAGGGAGCGCGCGCTGCGCAACCGCAGCCGGCTGAGCGCGGCCAGGTGGCTGCGCTGGACGGCTTCGTAGACCGTGGCGTCCTGGTCGCCGTTCGCCGGGAAGTCGGCGATCGATAGCCGGCGGCTGTCGGGGATGGCACCGTGCTTGGGCTCGTTACCGATGTTCAGCGCCAGCAGCCCGTAGCCATTGCGCTTGGCGACGTTGATCTCGTGGGTGACCCAGGGCGACTTCACCGACTCGCCGGTTTCGATGACGACGACCATCGTCTTGTCCTGAAGTTCGTCCGCGATGCGGGTCACGAAGTCTGCCGACTTGATCGTGCTGAAGCGATCCAGATACACCTGGAACTGATGCTTTGAGAGCAGTTCGAACAGGCGCTGCGCGTGGTCCGCCCCGTCGGCATGGGCGTAACTGATGAAGGCGCGCTTGTCGTCACCGGCAAGGAGCAGCAGCTCCACGATGTCCTTGGCGACCTCGTCGATCTGGCTGTCGTAGCGGAACGCGACCTTTGACCTCAGCGAAGGCGGAAGCACGACCTGCGGATCGTCACCCGCCTTGACTACGCCTGCTGCTGGAAGCCCGCTGGCGACCCAACCTCTCACCGCGACATCGGTCTGGGTCGTCCACGATTGATCTGCCACGAAGATCATCACGTTGTTCTCGAAGGCCGTCTCCTTCCAGCATTGCGGGTCACATCCCGGCGGCGATGACGGCGCTTGCTGACCCCAGGTCGACAGCTCGCTGAACACGGCCGCCTCGAGGTCGCCGACGAGGGTGGCCGCATCCGGGCCATCGCCGGCCGTGATCCGAAGCCGGGTCGCGCTCAGCAGCTCGGCGCTGATCAGGCCGCTACAGGAGAGATGGCCCGGCCCCTGCATGACAAGGTTCATCGCGTGGGGACAGGCCAAGGTGGGCTCCCTGCTGAGCTCGTGGTCGCGGTCTGATCGGCCGGGACTGGTCTACTCCTCGCCGCTACGGCCCGCAACCGGCAGGGGGAGTAGGTTGCCGCGGTGAGATTTCGGGTCAAGGAGCTGTCGGTCAACCTGCCGTTCGGCATCGGCGGGGTCAAGATCGACGTCACCGATGCAGAGGCGCGGGCGGCCTGGGCGCTCTACGTCGAATTCTCCACGCGCGTCGCCACTCAGGAGCTGGCGCCGGGCGCGGGCTCGGCTCGCGAGGCGCTGTCCTCGCTCTACGCCCTCTTCGGCGCGACCCGGGATGTGCTGCGCACCGCTGGGCCTGACGTGGCCAAGGGCCCGTTCGCGCTCGGCCCGCTCGCGATCAGGGTGCTCAACGAGGGCCTGCGGCCCTTCATGGCGAGGTGGCACTCGGCTTTGCGGGAGTACGAGGCGGGCCAGGCGGACAAGTCCGAGCAGGGCTGGCCGGCGCGGGATGCTTTCGATGCCGACCTCGCGACGATGAGGCGCAGTCTGGATGAGTACGTCGTGTCGCTCGCGGTGATCGCCGGGGTCAGGTGATCGCTGGGATCAGCGCAGCGGGCCGCGCGGCGGATCGGCTGCAGCGATGGGGCGGCTAGCGTCGCCGGTCAGCAACGGCGCCCGGTGAAGGCGGCGAGCCGCTCGATGGGGGTGGCCGAGGGCGGCGGCTGCACTTCGTCGGCGAAGGTGTGGCCGTCGCGTAGCGGCGGGACGGCAGTCTGGGCGAATTCCTCGACGGCGGCGACGAGGGGAGCAGGCGGGTCGTAGGGCTGGCCGGTTGCTTTGGCGAGATCCCAGCCGTGGACGAGGCCGTCGAGGACGACGAAGCGCGCGAAGGTTTCGGCGGGCACCTCGCCGAAGGGCGCCGTGACGGTGCCTTCCAGCGCGCCCGGTGCGGTGATGGCCGCGACAAGGTCGGAGAGCGCCGGCCCGAATGCCTCCAGGACGTCGTCACTGGCTGGGGGTGCCGGGTCGCCGCCGCGGAAGGCGGCCGCGAAGGCGGTCGCCCCGCCGACCATGTGCTCGAGAATCCCTCTGACCGTGAAGGATTCGCACGGCGTCGGGCTGTCCAGCTGATCCGGCGAAATGCCGCTGACGACCTGAGCGAGTTCGGGACCGAGCTGGTCGAATTGGCTCTGCACGTCCATGAGTCCTCCTGGTCCGAGACGGGTGCTGCTCGCCCTGGATGCGCGAGTAGCGAGTTCGGCAGCCTCGCGATCGCGGCCGAGCGTGATGAGCCTGTTCACGACTTCTCGTGCTCTGGCTCCGGAGTGTTGCACCCGGTCATCCTCGGCCCTTTCGGCTCCGCGCGACATCGTCCGATCGCCCCATGGAGGCGTCACCGTGATGGGGCGAATGCCCCACGCCCGGCCCGGCACCGCCGTCGACGAATGTGCTGTTCGGCCGATGCGGGCGCGCCGGCGTAGCCCTGAAGCTCGTGCCACGGCCGGGACGGTCCCGGCAGTGAAGACCAGGGGAGTACAGATGCCGATCGTCGACGTGAAGGTGATGGAGAAGGTGCTGACCGGGGCGCAGAAGCAAGCCATCGCGCAGGGAATCACCGACGTGTTCGCGTCGGTCGCGGGCGAGGCGGCGCGGCCGGTGACCTGGGTGGTGATCAACGACGTATCCACCGGTCAGTGGACGATGGGCGGCGAAGCCGTGACGAGCGAGGGTGTCCGAGAGATGCTGGGGCACGCGCCGGTGGCCGTCTAGGGCCCACTGGCGGCTCCGATGCGGTATGGGGACGGGCTCGTGATCGATGCCGGTGTGCTCGAGCAGGCGCGTGACGCGCTTGCCGGTCACGACTGGCAGCGCTGTCACGGGCTCGCCCGCGCACCGCGTTACGAGGAGCCGCTTGCCGAGGGCGACCGCCTCGACCTCCTGGCGGAAGCCGCGTGGTGGCTGGGCCGGCTCGACGAGTGCATCGACGCGCGGCAGTCGGCGTACCGGATCTTCGATGAGCTCGGCGACTCGCGCCGCTCCGGCCAGTGCGCCGTCTGGCTCTACGAACATCACTGCCTGCGCGGGCAGCCGGCAATCGGGACCGCATGGCTGCGCCGCGCCCGCCGGGTGCTCGACGGCGACGCCGGATGCCTCGCCTACGGCGCGCTGCTGCTTCGGGAAGCCGAATGCGACCATGGCGCCGGCAAGCCCGCCGAGGCGACCCGGCGAGCGGAGCAGGCCCGCACGCTCGCCCGCGAACTCGGCTCCACGGATCTGGAAGCGGAAGCGCTCCAGACCCTCGGGCGGCTGCTCATCGACTGCGGTGACCCGGCGAGCGGTATCGCCCACCTCGACGAGGCGATGCTGCTCGCGGTGGAGGGCCGGCTCGGCCCGTACTCCACCGGCAAGGTCTATTGCAGCATGATCAGCGCCTGCGAGGAACTCGGCGACCTGCGTCGCGCAGCCGAATGGACGGAGGCGACCGCCCGCTGGTCCGAGCAGCATCCGCTCGCGATCTTTCCGGGCATCTGCCGCATTCACCGGGCGGAGGTGCTCGGCTGGCGCGGTGCGCTGCTCGACGCCGAGCGGGAGGCGACGCAGGCTTGCGCCGAACTCGCGGGCAGCCACATCCCCAATGCCGCAGCCGCTTTCGCCGAAGTCGGCGACATCCGGCGGCGGCTCGGTGACCTGGCGGGCGCCGAGTCAGCTTTTGCCCGCGCGCAGGAGCTGTCCGGCACCACCTGCGTCGGCGGGGCGCTGCTTCGCCTCGCTCAGGGCCGGATCGATGACGCCCGGCGGATCGTCACCGGGTGCCTGGCCGGCCAGCCCGCGAACCGGCCCTCGCGCGCCCGGGTCCTGTCGGCCGCCGTCCAGGTGGCCGTCGCTGCCGGCGACGAGACCACCGCGAGGGCCTCGCTGCAGGAGCTCGAATCGCTCGCGGCGACCTACACCGCGCCGCTCTTTCAAGCCTGGACGGCGGTGGCCCGCGCCCGGGTGCAGCTCGCAGCAGGGCGCACCGAGGAGGCGGGCATCAGCCTGCGCGAGGCACTCGGCCTCTGGCAGACCCTCGACGTGCCCTACGAGGTGGCCACGGCCAAGACACTGCTCGGGCAGGCGCTGCAGGCTGCCGGAGACGACGAGGGCGCGCAGGCGTCGTTCGCCGAAGCGCGCACCCTGTTCGCCGGTATCGGTGCGCGGCTGCAGCTCAGCCAGCCGGCCGAGAGCAAGCCGCCGCCGTCCGGGCTCACCGAACGGGAGGTCGAGGTCTTGAGCCTCGTCGCCGTCGGGCTGTCCAACAAGGAGATCGCGCTCGACCTGCATCTCAGCCCGAAGACGGTCTCCCGTCACCTGTCGAACATCTTCGCCAAGATCGGCGTCTCGTCACGAGCGGCCGCGACCGCATTCGCGTTCCAGCACCGGCTGTGTCTAGAGGGGTCGGTCAGGCTGAGTCCGTGACCGGTTTCGTCGCTTACGCGCTCCTGCTGCTCGACACTGTCATCACTGGTCCACTGCTTTGACTTGTCGGCCTTGTGCTGGCTGTGGCTGGTGGGGACGCCGGTCCGAGCTCTTCTCTTAGCCGGAGCGGATGCGTTGTCGTTGGTGCTCCGGGCGACCAGCTGACGACCGTTAGGCGTTAAGCCAGAATTTGACGGTGGCACCTGGGCTTGCACACGTATTTATCGAGTACGGGTAGCCCAGCGGCAGGACGTTGACGGCCGTACACCGCCATGTCGTGTACGTGAAGTTGCGACCATTGGCGTGAAACATGGCGTACCGGGCGAGTACCTGCGCTCCGTGACAGCTTGTATTGCTTTGCACGATGTTCCACGCGACCATCTCGGTGCCGGTCAGGCCGTAGACATTCGAGCATCCAGCCCACAGGTGCCACCACACGCCGCCCCTGCCAGCATGGTCGATGGCGGCCTGGTCCACGTTCGTATACGGCTTCAGGCCTCCCTGAGAAGCCCAGCTGGTGATGTGGTACGAGGCCCCGTTGCTGATCTTGTAGACCTTGCCTGTCTGATTTCCGCGGATGTAAGCGCCATTGCGCGGGATGCGGGGAGCCTGTTGAACTGCGCGCGAGTCATCTGTAGGAGAGCCGGACGTGACCCGGGGAATGCTTTCCACGTGCTCACGTAGATCGGAGCGCCTCCGGCAACGCGGTACACCTCGCCGTTGTCAGTTAGGTGAAGGAACGTGCCATCGTGCAACGTCGATCCTGGAGCAGGGGCGGGTCGTCGTCGGCACCCAGAAACGGACGCCTCCCACGAACTTCAGCCCGTGCTCCTCCCAGGCCATCGTCCGAGTCGTGACCGGCCGGTTGTAGTCATTGGCATCCCAGAACGCGCCGCTACCGGCATAGACGCCTGAGTGATCGAAATTTTTGAGTGTTCCGCCGAAGTACACAATGTCGCCTGGCAACAAGGCGGATTCGTTGGATATGACAGTGTCCGCTGCTGATGTTGCCTGGTGGCTGTCGTGTGACAAGACTTTGCCCGTAGCCCTGAAGACGGCATAAAGGGTGAGGCCGGTGCAGTCGAAGCCAATTACACCCTGGTCCGCACCCGCTGCCGCCAACTCCGTGGCTTGGACCGGAGGTGTTACCGCCGTCGAAGCAGTACGGCTTGTTGACTTGTCCAGCCGCCGCGTTCACGATTGCCTGCCCTTGGGCATTGCTCGTCGCCGCCTGGGCAGTCGATGCCACACCCCCGAAAATGACGACGGTGATCGCCAGAACAAGCGCAACGGAAGCTGCAAGCGCGCTGCGCACGCCAATCATGATTGGCCGCACGGTATCTCCTGTCGATATCGCCGCGTCTGCTTGCGGTTCACCGAAACCTAGCGAGGCTCGCCTCCGTTTCTCAGCGGGTTGAACAAATTCCCTCAACGGCCGGTCACGCGAACGGGAAACTCAAGCGGTAGGCGCACCACTTTGACCTGGACGCGAGCCGATGGCGAACGGGCCTCGGAAGAGGATGCTCCCTAAGCATCGGGCTTCCCAGTCCCGCGGCGAGTGGAGCGGCTAGCGAACCCGAGGCGAGTTCAGCGGGACGTAGATGTAGCGCGGCGCGTAGATGTGGCGCATGGCACCGAAAGCGGCCGTGGTCTGTGCCGGCACGTGGAGCGCGAACGGTGCGGCTTACGACGAGATCATCAAGCAGGACTGTGCCTACGTTCGTGGCCACTACGTGCCGCTTGCCGCGCTGTATGGGGTTGCGGCCAACCGGGATCCGGATGGCCAGCCGACGTTCTTCGGCACGACCGACGGCAACGCACCCAACGAACCGCCGGACACCGTGCCATCGCGAACGCCTTGCTCGCGTCGATAGGCGTGCCCGCTACGTAGGGGATTACGCCCTTTTTGTCCGTTTCCTTCGGCCGCAAAAGTACAGAAGTGTGTTCGATAGATCATGCGCGTCATCCGTGTTTTATGCCGCTCATCTCGGACACTGACCAAGCATGTTTCGCCGCCTTGGCACGAGCACGCACGAGGTGTCTCGCTGCCCCATCTGCGGCGTCAACGGGCAGCATGACGTGCGGATCAGTGGCAGCCGGACGGTTCCGCTGTTTTCGCGGAAGCGGGACTTCAGGGTGCGAGCCACCTGTCGCCACTGCGGTCAATTCGCGATGTTCCCGCCGATCAGTGGCCGACGATATCGTCAAGCCTGAACCGCTTTTCTGCCAACAGCGCTATTCGAGCGGGGCGTTCGGTGATGCCGACGAGCTTGGGGTAAAAGGCCCTTCCGACCGGTGCAAGCCGTGCTACGAAGGTGGTCTGGCTCGTCCCGACCCCCATTCCGCAACGGGGTGAGCACGATGCTGGACACCCGCCGACCACGATCGCTTTGGCACGGCCACGCTTTGGCCGCCGCCGCCGGCCTGGTGGCCTGCACGCCGCCGCGGGCAGCCCGACTGGCTGGCTCATCCGGCGACGCTCGCTGCGCGCGCCCCCATCGTGCTGACGCTGAACCGGCCGGTGACGTCGGCGTGCTCGCTGTCGATCATCAGCCCCAAACGGGTCAGAGCGCGCGTGGTCGTACGCACCGGGTAAGGGACGGCTGCAATTCGGTGTCCGACCGCCGATCGGCGTCCTGACCGGCACGCCAGCTTCGTCGCGGCCTGCGAGCCGATAGGGACGGCGCAGGTGCTGAAAGCCACGACAGCATTGCGGATCACCGGGCCCGGGGGGTCGGGCTTCGCCGTCAGCCGGATCGGGCCGATCGTCCACGTGGCGCTCGGGGTGAGCACCACTCATCCGCCGCTGCCGTCGATGGCGCTGGGCGTGAAGGGCCCCGACGCCGGCAACGACTACCCCTACCGATCGCTCGCGCAGAACGCTCGCCTCGACCCCTGGGGCGAGCCGGTGCGTGAAGACACCAGCTGGGTCGCGTGGGCGCTGCACTCGCGCAATCACTACGAGATGCTTTCGCTGCGAATGCGAAGGATTGGCCCGCGCAGGCGATGAAGCGCGAGCTTCGGGTAGACAGCACGCCGGCCGGGGCTCGGTTGCGTGGACGGGGAGTGGCTTCTTCGGACACGTGGCCTGGGTGCTGAGCGTCGCGAACGGCCGGGTGACTGTGCTCGAGTACAACCGCGACGGGACCGGGCACTATGGAAACGCGTGTGGCGCCCGTCTCGGCTTTCGCGAAGTACATCCACTTCCTCGACCTGCCGGCGGCGCCCCCGCGCCGCCGCAGCCGACTCCAATCCGCCGGTGCCGACGACGACCGCCCGTAGACGTAGCCGCGGGCTACGTGCACACCTGGTCGAACTGGCAGACCGGCGCGGGCGTGCCGGACCCGCATCACGGCGGGCCAGCAGCTCACCATCGGCTGCCGGATAGCCGGTCACGCGACGGGGGCGGGCAACTCTGGTGGTACGCGCTGCCGAGCGGCCCTGGTGGGGCAGTACTACGTCCCGGCGAACGCTTTCTACAACAACGGCGCGAGCTCCGGAACGCTCTACAACACGCCTTATGTCGACGCCGTTCAGGAGTGCACGAGCGACGCCGTCATGCCTCCCCGTGCACTACGAGCACACCGCCAAGGCCACCAAGACCTACAGCGACGTCACGGCGCCCGCGGGGGAGGGAATTCGCTCGGGGCCAACTCGATGTAGGGTCAGGTGCCGCAAGACCGGCGCAGCTGTGGCCGGCGATCCCTGGTGGTACTCGATCCCTGCGCATCCCTGGCTGGCTACTTCGCGTCTGCGACCGCGTTCACGAACTGGGGGCCGAACTGGACCAGGCACGGTGCGGCCCGGCAGTACGACCCGAACGTGCCGGTGTGCGCGGGCTGACCGCAGCCTCAGGAAACAGCGACCGACTCAGCACCGCTGCCGTCCTGCACGCTCTGAAGCGCCTGCTCCCACGGCAGCCGCAACTTGCGGGCGACGGGCTTGCCGCCGGTGACGACGTGACCATCAGGGACCTCGTTGCCGACGACGGTGTTGGCCCCGATGATGCAGTGCTGGCCGATCGCGGGCGCCGGCCGTGACGGTGGCGCCGGGTGCCAGCCGAGGTGTTGTGTCCGATCGAAACCGGTGCGTGGCGGGTGTTCTGGTAGAAGAAGACATCGGGCTCGGTGAAGTAGTGCGTCGAGTCGGCGACCGTGACGCGCTCGGCGAGGCCCACGTAGCTGCCGAACGTCACCGACTCGCCGCAGTGGATGACCGAGTACCACGAGACGATGCAGCCTGGGCCCAGCACGAACGGGCCGCGCAGGTTGAGCAGGCAGTGCGAGCGCAGCTCGCCGTCGGCCCCCAACCGGAGCTCGCCGCCGCCGCGCAGCAGGATGGTGACGTCGTCCCGGATGACGCTGCGGGGGCCGAGGACGAGGGCGGCGCGGGTGCCCGGCTCGAGCTCGAGGCGGAGCCGGCGGCCGATGATGGCGTCGCCGGCAATCTGGAGGTCGAGGTCGACGCGGGCCCAGAGGGCGCGCAGGCGCAGCCGCTTCGCGAAGAGCTGGGCGCGCACCCGGTTGCGCCTGGTCGTTGCGGCCGCTGCGTAACGCTTCGCGGTCCAGAACGTTTTCGAAAGCATGAGCGCGTCTTCCGTCGTCAGTCGTGGGCGATCATCGTGCTCAACGACTGACGGCGCGGTTCGTCGCGGGGAGGG
Source organism: uncultured Actinomycetota bacterium (assembly GCA_963782485.1). Lineage (GTDB taxonomy): Bacteria > Actinomycetota > Actinomycetes > Frankiales > Frankiaceae > DATAZK01. The sequence goes on along the minus strand of CAWAJV010000011.1, from coordinate 16,996 downwards.
GAGGGGCGCGCGTTGAACCTGCTGTTCACGCATCCCTTCTACTGGCCCCACGTGAGACGCGGCGCGGAGCGCGAGGTGCACGACCTGGCGGCTCAGCTCTCGGCCCGGGGGCACCGGCTGCGCATCCTGACCGGGACGCCGACGGGCCTCACGCAGCGGCGCGCCATCGACGGATCCGGTGCGATACGTGCGCCTGCCACGCGATCGGGAGCTGGTCGCCTTCGCGCGCCGGCAGCTCTAGCGACGCTCGGATCGCGGGCCGACACCGTCGTCTCGTTCCTTTACGGCGACGCGGCGGGAGCGGTGGAGGCCAGCCGCTTTCGTCGCCGGCAGCGGGTCGTGCTCAAGCTGACCGGGAACGGTTCGCGGCCGGCAAGCGGATCGCCGAGAAGCCCTACCACGATCGGCTGCTGCGGCGGGCGCTGGAGCGCGCCGATGAGGTGTGGTGCAACTCGGAGTTCGCCCGCGCGGAGATGGCCGGCTTCGGGCGCGAGATGTCCATCGTTCCAGCGGGTCTGGACACGTCGTTCTTCGTGCCGGCCCCGAGGCGGGCAGGTTCCGACGGTCTTCGCGGCGTCGTCGAGCGATGAGCCACGCAAGCGGCTGGTGGATATGATCGAGCGTGGCCGTCCGTGGTTGATGAAGTCCCGGAGGCGCGGCTGCGGATCGCGGGGGCGGCTTCTGAGGAAACGCGGCGTCGCCTGCTGGAGCGGATCGGGGTGCCGGAGGCCGCCAGCGTCACGTTCCTCGGGCAGCAGTCCGACGAGCAGCTGGTGCGTGAGTACGGCGCCGCGTGGTGCGTGGCGATGCCTGCGGTCTATGAGGCTTTGGGCTTGGTGACGCTCGAGGCGCTGTCGTGCGGGACGCCGGTCGTGGGCGCGCGCAGCGGGGCGACGCCGGAGCTGGTGGGGGAGTGCGGGGCGCTCTTCGAGCCCGGTGACGCCGAGGACGGTGCGAGAGCGCTCGTCGCCTCGTTAGGCAACCGTCAGGCGACGAACTCGCCTCGCAGTGCCGCGGGCGGGCAGCAGCGTATGACTGGGACAAGGTCAGCGATCAGGCGGCGATGCGGTTTCTGGCTCCGTTGAGCGCAGCATCATACACGGCGGGTGGCGGGGCGGGGATCGGCGCGATACTGTCCCATCTGCACCACGCCAAACAGCCTGCCGCTCACCCGTCACGTCACTGCGGACCGGACAGGTGGCCGCTTTCCTGATGCGTGGCAGGCGTTTTCGAGGCCTGCGAGGGGGCGGATGGGGCTGACGCGGCACGGTGCCGACGATGGCACCGGACGCGGGCTAGCGGTGGCGACCGGGCTGGGCGGCGCCGGTGCGGGCGTGGATTCGTGCACGGCGCCGGCCGAGGTCGAGCCGGCAAGAGCGAAGGCGATGACGCCGCCGATCGCCAGGGCACCGGTCGCGGCCCCCACCCGGCGCGGCACCCAGCCGGGGAGCCGTCGCCGGCCAGTGTCGCTCGGAGTGTCGTCCGGTGTATCGCCGTCGCCGCCAGCCGGCGCGTCCTCGCTGCCGGACTGATCGCCGGGGGTAGCTGACTCGGGCTGCTTCTCGCGGCGCAGGACGGTGATGGCACCGGCGACGAGCAGGATCACGCCGAGCCCGATGACGAGCAGCCCGTGCTTTCCGTTCTGCAGCCACACCGCCGGATAGCCGAGCAACGGGACGATCCGCGTCACCCGGTAGGCCGAGGCGCCGGTCAGGGCGGTCACGGTGGCGTCGTCCACCGAGTTCGCGTCGCCCCGGGTGGTGATGGAGGTCTTGCCGTCCTGCTCGGCGATCTTCACGATGCGATGGACGGTCTGCTTGCCACCCTCGTCCGGCGGGCGGAAGACGATGACGTCGCGCACCTGCAAGGAGCTGATGGGCACCCGGTGGGTGATGACGACATCACCGGGTTGCAGGCCCGGCCGCATGCTTCCGGACAGCACCGGAGTCGCATGCCACTCGCCGCTCGCCACGCCGTATCCGCCCAGCGCCAGCGCGCAGAAGGCGAGCACCAGCAGCGCCCCGGTGACCAGCTTGCGGAACGAGCCGAACCGGCGGGTGCCAGCGCTCCCGGTGGGCGTCGTTCACGATGGTGCCTTTCATGTCTGCCGCCCGCCTGCTAGGAGTCGAAGCCGGTGAAGACGAGGTTCACGGAGGTGCTCGTGTTCTGCGCTGCAGGCGTCAGACCGAGCGCCGGATCGTTCAGCCCCAGCACGAGCCGGTAGAGGATGGCGCCGCCGGCGGGGGAGGAATGGGGAAGCTGACCGCCCACGCCGGGATGCGCCGGTGGGGTGCCGAAACCCGATCCGGCCGTGGCAGCGGCCAGCCAGCACAGGGTGCCGTCGTATATCTGCTGGCCGTCGGTGACGTCCGTCAGCGTGGCGTGCAGCTCCTGCGCCAGGGAGGCGCCGGGGCCCCCGTTGCAGCCGAGCGCGGTGACGCTGAGGTAGGTCGTGGCCAGGTTGAGCGTGCCGGTGTTCTTCAGCAGCAGGTCCGCGCTGATGGGGGCGAAGTGCGGGGCGACGTTGGTGCTGTTCACCGCGACGATCTGCGCCGAGCCGGTCTGGCCGTTGAGTGACAGGCCGACCCCACCGGAGCTGATCGAGGTGCTTCCCGCCACCTGCGCGGTGAAGGTCGCGCCCGCGCCGGCACCGATAAAGCCCAGGCCGGCGATGGCCATACCGGCACCGATCATCACTGCGGGGCGTAGCGACACGGCTGGCTCCTCGGGTTGAAACGGCCGGTGATTAATGGGGTTTTCATGGCGGACTCGCTTTCACGCGGAACCCCTAGTGGGGGCCACCCCCCCGGGCGGCCCCCACTAGCGGCTGGTCGCTCAGGCCTTGAAGTTGAACGACAAGGTCGGAGTGATGGAGCCACCCTGCGCGGCGTTGGTGAGGCTGGCCGGCGTGTGGTACGGCCCGCCGTCGTAGCCATCCCAGGCTGCCGCGGGTGTGCGACCCGTCGCTGGAGACCGAGTTGCAGGACGAGTCCTGCCCCGCGTAGAACTCCACCGAGTACGTCATGCTCTGGCCCGGCTGCAGGACGACCGGGTTCTCAGCGACGGTCGGCTGCAACGCGACGGCCGTGGTCAGCGGGCCGTTGCCCTCGGTCCAGGGGCCGCCGCTGGCGTCGGTGCTCTGGATGCACACGTACGTCTGTGCCGCGAGAGCGTTGTTGTTGGCGGTGCCGACGTGCGACTCGGTCAGCTGGAAGGACACGGCCGTCACGGGAACGTTGCCGGTGTTCTTCACCCGGATGATCTTGTGGGGCGAGAGGAACGTCGACCCGGGCGCCAGGAAGTCAGGAAGGGTGACCGTCCGGCCGTCCGAGGAGATGGTGCCACCGGCGCCGTTCGTGATCGTCAGGCCCATCGTGCCGGCATTGACGGTCTGCGTGGTGTGGACGGCGTCGGTGAACGTGGCGCCTGCTCCGGCGCCGATCAGCGCGATGGCGGCCACGCCCATCGCACCGACCGTGAGAACCTTGCGGGATACAGCCATGTGTTTCTCCAAGCGAGATAGTTCGGCCGCGGCTGCAGGTGCCGCCGCTAGCAACGAACGATCCTTCGCGCGGGCTCTGCCAGCATCGCCAGAATTGATGAATTCGGCCGCTTCAATAGCGCGCTTAAGAGCCCAGCAATTGCAGGCTTTTATCGAGGGCCGGCCAGCTGCCTCAGCGCGGTGGCGGGGCCCAACCCATGCGCTGCGCCAGGGCGACGGCGGCAAGCTGCGAGGGGGCGTCGAGCTTGGTGAGGACGCCGCGGATCTGCGAGCGCACGGTGGCCTCGCTGACGAACCACTCGGTGGCGATGGACTCGCAGCTCTTGCCGTCCATCAGCGCCGCCAGCACTTGAGATTCCCGGTTGGTGAGCCGCTCGAAGGGTGCGAGCCGGGCTCGCTGGGCGCTGCGCCAGGCCCGCAGCTCGGCGAGCAGCGCCTGCCGCTCGGCCGCGCTCGTCACGTCGCGTCCTGCGGCGACATCCATGATCGCCGCCAGCAGCGTCTCGTAGGGGGTGCTCTTGGAAAGCACGCCGACCGCGCCCAGTTCGAGGCAGGTGGCCAGGCGGGGACGGTCGGCACTCCCGGTGACGACCAGGACGCGGGCTCCGCGCTCGCGAAGCGGCCCGATCAGGGCGGTGCCATCGCCGACGGTCCCGCCCAGATCCAGATCGAGCAGCACGATCGTCGCGCCGGCCTGCTCGGCGGCTTGCATGACGGAGTCGACCGTCTCGAGCCCGGCGAGGCTCACCGCGAAGCCCTCCGCAGCCAGCGAGTAGGACAGGCTCTGCGCGAGCAATTGATGGTCTTCGACGATCAGGACGCCCGGCGGCGCCGGCGGCTTCGAAATCGCCCCGATTGGCTCATTGATTTTGCTGGTGACATGGGCACCATTACCTGGTTCATTGGGAACCATGTCCGGTATTGCCCCCAGCCTGAGGATTGCGGTCGCGGTGTCGCCCGTGCTCCTTGGCGGGGCACTGCGGCGCGCGCTCGATGGCGACGGTGTCGAATGCGTGGATCTGAATTCGGTGGAATCCCGGGCCGTTACCTCCCCGCCGAATGCCGGGACGCAGGAGAGCCTACGGTTTGATGTCGCGGTGGTCAGCCAGGGACGCGAGGGGGATGTCGCGGCTGACCTGACGCTGCGACTGCTGGGGGACGTCGGGCCGCTCGAGGAGGTCGGCGGCGGGCCGGGCGTCATCGATGTCAGGGACCTCGACGAGATCCGGCTGGCCCTGCAGCGGGTCGGCGAGCGCCGCGGGAAGATCGAGGACGAAGCAGGCGCCGCCGGCAGCCCCCTCGCGTAGCGAGAGCGAACCGTGCTGCTCGGTCATCAGCCGGCGCGACACGAACAGGCCGAGCCCGGTGCCGGCCACGCCCGCAGCCGTACTCCCGCGCACGCCGCGCTCGAAGACGGCGGCCCGCTCGCGCACCGGGATCCCCGGGCCGCTGTCCTCAACCTGCAGCTTCACGCGGCCGTCGACGCACCAGGCGTGGATGGTGACGACGCTGCCCGGTGCGTAGCGGCGCGCGTTGACGATGAGGTTCTGCACGACGGCGGCCGTATCCCGCGGGCGGCCGTGAGCGAAGACCCGGCCGGCGCTGAGCAGGATCTCACTGCCCTGGCTGGATTCCGCTGACACCAGTGGCATCAGGAGGTCGGCGACGCTGAAGTCGACGAGGGGGTTCTCGATCGTCGGATCGACCAGCTCCTCGAGCCGGCCGAGCTCCCTGGTGAGGGCGTCTTCGAGGGTCGCTCTGGTGCGCTCATCCAGGCGTTCGGCGTAGCGGTGCAGCGTGCCGTTGGCGCAGCGGATGCCCGCGAGGGCGGAGCGCACGTCATGCAGCCGCTCCTCCTGGCGCTCCCGCGCACCCGAGAGCAGCCCCTCGCTGGCTCGCAGATCCACCTTGAGCCCCAAGAAGCTGCGGTCCTGATGCCGCAGGATGGTGAGCAGGCCGCTGCCGGCGCCGGCGAGAGCCACGCCGGCAGCCACCAGGTATCCCGTGCCGGCAGCGAACATCCAGGGCCGCGGGTTCACGACGCTGCCCAACCGCAGGCATTCCTGCCCGGCGATCAGCAGCAACGTCATCGCGCACCAGCCGCCAATACGCCCGGCGCGCGCCCGCTGCACGAGGACCACCCCGGCGATCACCCACGCGCCGGTCAGCAAGGCCTCCACCACCATGTAGAGCCGGGTGTGGGCGGCGGGGCCAAGCGCGTACATGACGGCGACCAGGCAGCCGTAGAGCGCGGCGGCGATCACGGCCGTCTCCGCCAGCAGGCGCCGGATGCGCAGCCGGGCGACGACGGGAGGGCTGCTGGAGGCTCGAAACACCAGCGTCAGGGCGGCGAGGGCGATGGAGATGCGGGCCAGCGGCGCGACCAGCCCCACCCGGTTGCCGTCGGGCAGCAGCGAGCCGACGAGCGGCAGCACCACGGTGAGCAAGCCCAGCACCGCGAAGCAGCACCCGACGTACGCCGACCGCGAATACCCGACCAGGCGCCAGCTCACCATGCACAGCAGGCCCGTACACGCGAATAGGCAGCTCGCGAGTACCTGCGTGCTGGCGAATAACTCCGCAGGCAAAGTGCGGCCTATCAGATAAGCGGCCAGTAGCGGTATCCCGAGCGCGACCACTGCCACGCCCTGACCGCAAATCAGCAGGTGGGGGAGCGAAAGTGTGGGGGTGGCCAGCGGCGACCGCCGGCGCCGATCTGCCCCGCGGTAACCAGACCCGCCGTGATCCCCCCGCTGCACAGAACTAATCTAAAGAGCCGTAACGGCGCTCGTAACCCCTTTTGGATGAGTTGAGGGGTTGATTAGGCGCCCGATCCCGGGTTTTTCTTGCGGATTACTCCATTCGGCGGATCGGCGCGGGGGGTGACGCCTGCGGCCGACGCTCGTTAGACCGCAAGTGACCGTCCAGCTGCCGCCGCAGAGCCTCGCCGATACGCCCGGGCCGGTGCCCGGACGGCTTCCTGATGTCGTCATCATCGGGGCGCCCAAGGCCGGCACCACCTCGCTGGCGCGATGGCTTTCGGCCCACCCGCAGGTGCGGATGTCGGGGACCAAGGAGCTGTCGTTCTTCGACACCCACTACGAGCGCGGCACCGGCTGGTATCGCTCGCAGCTTCCGGCCGGTGAACCCGGAGTCGCCGGACTGGTCGTCGGGGAGGCGACGCCGACCTACCTCGGCGACCGGCTGGCACCCGCGCGCGCCGCGGAGACGCTGCCCTCGGCGCGGTTCGTCGCGGTGCTGCGGGAGCCGGTCAGCCGGGCCTGGTCGAACTACTGGTTCTTCTGCCAGCTCGGCGTCGAGCACCGGACCTGGGAGGCGGCGCTTCGCGACGAGTCCTGCGGTGGTGACGCGGCCGGTTACCTGGCGCGGGGCCGTTACGCCGAGCAGCTGGCGCGCTGGGACGCGGCGGTCGGGGCCGATCGGCTGCTGGTGCTGCTCTTTGACGACCTGCTCGCCGATCCGGTGGACGTCTTCGCGCGGGTGTGCCGGTTCATCGGCGTGCGCGACGATGTCGCACCGCCATCGACGAAGTCCGTCAACCCGACCTCGCGGCCGCGTTCGCGTCGCCTGCAGTACGCGCTGCACCGCAGCGGACTCTCGCAGCGCAGCGGGCTCGGGCACCGGCTGTGGCAGTGGAACGCGTCAGGTGGGCGGCCACCGGCGATGCCTGCTGCCGAGGCTGCCGCGCTCCGTCGCGAGTTCGCTGCCGGCAACGCGGCGCTGGCGCAGCGGCTCGGGCGCGCCCTGCCGGTCAGCTGGGCCAGCCCGGACTAGACGCTTCGTCTTTGGTCAGGAGCCGCCTTGCCCATCACGGCTGCCAGCAAGTGCCGTCGCGGGAACGACGGGAGATGCTGGCAGCGGCGGGGTGATTCGTTGTGCGCCGGGCCGGCGGGATGGCTGCCAGCAAGTGCCGTCGCGGGAACGACGGGAGATGCTGGCAGCGGCGCTATCGCTCCATCTCACGGCCGACGGCTCAGCCGGCGACGGCGAGTTCGCGCAGCTGGTCCGTCTCGGCGCCGGCAAGGATCTGGGCGGCGAGGGTTTTCCCCACGTACTCGTGACCGGCCGGCGAGTAATGCATCCCGTCGGGCAGGGCGTGCGGAAACCCGTGTCGGGTCACGAAATCCGCGGTCCGCACCAGCCGCACCTGCGGATCGGCGTAGCCACTCACGACGCTCTCCAGGACGCCCTGGAAGTGGCGGTGGCGCTCTTCTTGCCCAGGCAGGAAGTGGGTGAGGACCCGGCCGGGAGGCGCGACGTCGAGCACGAGCACGAGCGCGCCGAGCTCGTCGCGGCTCAGCGTGATGAGCCGTCGCATGGCGGCAGCGAACCGGTCGGGGCGGGTCTGCCAAGTACGCATGCCGACCCGGCCCGAGGCCCACTGCCGGTAAGCGCGGATGCGTTTCCAGGCCGGCTCGACGATCCGCTCGCGATAGCGCTCGCGGGCCGGGGTCGTGACGGTGTGGGTGGTGAGGATGTGGCGCAGCAGCGGGATCGGGACGAGCCACGGCTGCGATTCGTTCAGGCCGTAATTGAGGACGACGACGTCGGGCAGGTGGGGGCGTACCGAATCCTCGTAACGATCCAGGGCGTCGACGGCGAAGTCGAACCAGCGGCTCTCCAGGTGCACGCGGGCCGGGATCCCGGCATCCGTGAGCTCATCACGCAATACGGCGCCGTAGCTGCGGCCGCCCGGCTGCTCGGCGGTCGGGATGACGAGGTGGGCGATGGAGTTGCCGAGGATGACGACCTCGAGCGGGCGATCGGTCACGGCCGGTCCAGCCAATCCAGGATCTCGCGGCACAGCGCCTGCGCGGCAAGGCGATGTCCCTGCGCGTTGAGGTGGATGCCGTCGGGTTTCAGGGCTTCCAGGAGCGGCCCGGGATCGGGCAGCGGCGAGGCGACCAGCCGGACGTCGTCGTCGAAGCTGTCGGTGACGCGGCGCAGCACCGCCTGGTATTGCGCGCGGCGGCGTTCCATCCCGGGCAGCCAATGCATGAGCCGCTCACCGAAAGGATCGAGGTCCTGGACGAGGACGAGCGCGCCGGTCTCCTCGCGGATCATGCCGACGACATGTCGCAGCTCGGCCTCGAACCGCGCCGGGGCGAGGCGGTAGGTCGGCCAGTCGCGTTCTGACGCCGTGCGCTGCACTTCGCGCAGCCGCTTCCAGAGCCGAGCGGCGACCTGCTCGTGGTACCAGACGGCGGCGGGGTGGGACGAGCGGTCCCAGCTCTGCAGGTTGCGGGCGAGCCAGGTCGGCACGGCGTTCGGCTGCGACTCGATGAACCCGAAGCGCAGCACGACGACGTCGGGGAACCGGTTGCGCAACGCGTGCTCGTACCGGCGCCGGAGGTCGCTGATGGTGGCGAACCACTGTCCCGCATTCTCCACGGTGGCAGGCACTCCCGCGCCGTCCAGCAGGGGGACGAGCTGCTCGCCGTAGGTGCCGTCGGTGCGCCGGGTGCGCGGCGGGACGACCATCACCGCCTCCGAGCTACCCGCGACGAGGATCGACAGCGGGAGCCGGACGTCGCCATTCCCGAGCTTCGTGAGCGCATCAGCCGGTGCGCGGTGCAGCTGCAGAGCGGTCACAGCAACACCGCTCCCGACCGCACCGATCCGGCGGCCATCACGAGACATTCGGTCCAGTCCGACACCATCAAGCCCGGATGGCGGCGGGCGGCGAGGTGGGGTCCCATCAGGGCCAGCGCCGCGGGATGGACGGCGCCCAGCGCGAGCCCGGCCAGCGACAGCCACGCCTTCGGGTGGGTGTCCTTCCAGAACACCTTGCGGTGGGCCAGCGAGCGCAGCTCGGGGTGACGGCGGACCACCTCCGGCAGCGACCTCCAGCGGGGTAGCGAGCGCAGGTGGGCCACGAAATCGACGCGGCGCACGGCATGCCAGACCAGCGCCGAATCGACGAAGGCGGCCCGGCCACCGCAGGCCAGGACGCGCCACGCGAGGTCGGTGTCCTCCCCGGAGTTCAGGCCCTCGTCGTAACCACCGGCGGCCTCCAACGCCGAGACCCGGTAGATCAGATTGGCGTTCGGGTAGGTCGCGAGCGGCGCCGTCACCTCGATGGTGCGGGCGTAGCGACCCTCGACCGTGTGGTCGCATGGGTGCGCCAGCACGCGCCCCTGCACCATCGTGACGTCCGGGTCGTCGAAGGCGGGCAGCGCCTCGCTCAGCCAGCCGGACGCGGGCTCGCAGTCGTCATCGGTGAACGCGATGATCGGCGCCCTGGCATGGCGCCAGCCGGCATTGCGCTTGGCCGACGCGCCGCGGGCCGAGATGCGGATCGGGCGCAGCGGCAGGTGGTGCTTCCAGACCTCGAGCAGCGCGAGGATTCCGGGGTTGCCGTCGTGCACCACCAGCACCTCGAAGCGCACGTCTTCCTGCGCGGCCAGGCCGTCGAGGCACCGCTCGAGCAGCCGGACCCGGTTCACCGTGGGCACGACGACCGAGACCTGGGGTGGCAACGCCGGCGGCACCGCCGGCTGGTCCGACGGGGCGAGCTCGGGAGCGCTCAGAGCACTAGACATGAGGCCTGGACACTTCCTCTCAGCAGGTTCGCGGCAGCGACGCTGTCGTAAGCAACGACCCGGCACACCCCGCGGGTACGCTCCCCGCGCCACGCATTCCGCAGATGCCGCAGATAGGGAATCGCGAGCAACGCACCGGACGGTCGCCGGCACGCGACGAGCACCAGTCCGGCGACTGCGGCGTCGAAGGCCGCCGACCGGGGACGCAGGAAGAGGCGCCCGGTCAGCAGCTCGCCGCGCATCTCCGGGAACTGAGCGACCAGCGCCGGGAACGTCGCGAACGAGCGCGCGAACCCCAGATGCCAGCGAAAGCCGGGATAGGAGACGTCGTGGCGTACCTGGGCATGCGGGCTGAACCGGTGCGCGCCGCCGAGCCGCCGCACCCGCCAGCCGGCCGTGGTGTCCTCGGCGGCGTACAGGCCCGAGCCCGGGGGAAAGCCGCCGGCCGCCAGGAGCCGCTCGCGTCGATACGCGATGTTGCAGGTCTCGTAGAGGTCGCTCCAGCGCTGGATGCTGACGGTGCGCGGCCAGCTGTCGAGAGCGTCGTCAGCCGGCCGGGTGTGACCCTGGACGACGTCGACGGCCCCGCCGTCCGGCTCCTCGAACGGTGCGGTCAGCGCGCGCAGCCAGCCAGGCTCCGGGAGGCAGTCGGAGTCGGTGAAGGCGAGCAGTTCGGTCCGGGCCTGCTGCGCGGCGACCTGGCGCGCGAGCCCGAGTGGCCCGTTCACCTGGATGACGCGCAGCGTGACGGGGAAGCCCGCGATGCGGCTCTGCAGCATCTCGAACGTGCCGTCGGTGGAGCCGTTGTCGACGACGAGCACCTCGTAGCCGTCATGCTGCTGATCGGCCAGCGCCTCGAGGCAGAGCGACATCAAGGCCAGCCGGTCCTTGACGACGACGGCGGCCGTGACGCGCGGCGGGCGCTCAGGCGGGGGCATAGATCGCCTCCAGCGCCGGGACGATCGCGCGTCGCCAGTCATAGCGGGCGGCCCGCTCACGGCAGGCATGGGCGGTGCTCGAAGCGGCGGCGAGGTCCAGCGCCCGCTCGCACCCCTCCATGAGGCTGTCGACGTTTCCCTCGGCCAGGACGCCGGTCTCGGGGGTGACGATCTCCGCCGGCCCGCCGCCGTTCACCAGCACCACCCCGGGGGTGCCGGATGCGAGCGATTCGGTGATGACCATCCCGAACGACTCGGCGGTGCTGGGCAGGACGGTGGCCCAGGCGCGGGCGTACCGCTGGGCGAGCTCGGCCGAGAAGGCGGGGCGGCAGACGTCGGCGGCGCGGGCGACGGACTCCGCGGGCCGGCCGGGGCCGTAGACCTCGAACCGCAAGGACGGCAGGCGCTTTCGCAGCCGGGTGACCGCCTCGGCGAGCAGCGGGAGGCCCTTGCGTGATTCGGTCAGGCTGCCCGCGTAGAGCAGGGTGGGAGCGCCATGGCGGCGGGCCGGCCGGTAGGCGCTGAGCTCGACACCGGGCGGGATGACGACCGCGGCACGCCCGTAGTCGGCCTCCAGGAAGCCTGCTGCCGCCGCGCTCACGCAGACGTACTCGTCGATGTGGCGCACCACCTCGCGGTGCCAGCGCCGATCGCTGCGGGCCAGCCGCGAGCGGGCGGCGGGGAAGCCGTGGTCGGTGAAGACGGAACGGCCCCGGCGGGCCCGCCCGATGAGTGCAGCCGCCGCACCATCGGCGGTGCCGGTCGCGTGCCAGACGTCGAAGTGGCGCCAGCCGATGGCCGCGAGCGCCTGCGCGCCGAAGCCCACCTCGTCGGCGAGCTCGCCGTACCGGTGCCAGCGCCGCCGTCGCAAGCGCAGCACCGGCACGCCGAGAACCTCGCTGCGCGAAGGGTTTTCGGCCGCCGAGACGATGAGGACGTCATGCCCGGCACCCTGAAGGGCGGCGCCGAGCTCGTGCACGTAACGCTCCCCGCCGCGCACGACATCGGGCCAGCAGAACGGCGAGCTGAGGACGATGCGCATGGTGCTAGCCGGCCTGCTGCGGCGCCGACGACAACCGCGTGTTGCCGACGCCGTCCAGCACCTTGTCCTCGACCACGATCCGGGCTTTCAGGTCGACCAGGCCGGTGCCGCGCAGGCCGGCGGAGGAGATGTAGAACGTCTCCGGGCGGGCCTCGCCCAGCGTGGCCTTGCCCGCCTCATCGGTGACCGACGCCGTGACGGTGTACGCGCCCGACAGCAGCGGCAGCTCGAGGTCGACGTCGGCGACGTACGGGCGTCCGGGGCCGTGCAGCCCGCGGTGCTCGCCCGGCAGGCTGTGGGTCGCGTAGGCCGGGAACTGCCCGCCGGCCGGCGCGACCATCAGGCCGACGATGGGATCGCTGACCTCGTCGTCGAACTCGGCGGTGACCCGCACCCGCATCCGATCGCCGGTACGGAACGACGCGGCGGCCCGGCCGGCGTCATCGAGCAGGTCGAGGCGCACCTGGCCGCCGCCGACGAACGCGCGCTCGTTGCCTTCCTGCAGTTGCAACGCATCACGGCCGGTGCCGCGGCTCTCGTCCTCCATCACGCGGTGAAACGCCGCCAGCGCGTCGGGGGTCGGGCCGTCGAACATCAGCCGGCCGTGGGAGAGCAGCACGGTGCGGGCGGCCATCCGGTCGAGCGAGGAGAGATTGTGGGTGACGATGGCGATCGTCGTCCCGGACTCCTGGATCTCGCGCATCCGGTCCAGGCACTTGAGCTGGAACGCCAGGTCTCCCACCGCGAGGATCTCGTCCACCAGCAGCACGTCCGGCTGGGTGTGGATGGCGACCGCGAAGCCGAGCCGCAGGAACATGCCGGAGGAGTAGAACTTCACCGGCGTATCGATGAAGCGCTCGATCTCGGAGAACGCGACGATCTCGTCGAACTTGGAGCGCACTTCACGCTCGGACATGCCGAGCAGCCGGCCGTTGACGAGGACGTTCTCGCGGCCGGTGAGCTCGGCGTGAAAGCCCACACCGATGCCGATCAGCGGGGCGATCGAGCCGACGACCCGCAGCCGGCCGGCGCTCGGCGCCGAGACGCCGCTGAGCATGCGCAGCAGGGTGGTCTTGCCCGAGCCGTTGCGGCCGATGATGCCGATGGTGTCGCCGCGCGCGACCTCGAGGTTGATGTCGCGCAGCGCCCAGAGCGGATCGTTTCCCTGGCGCTTGAACCAGTTGCCGGGGCGGGCCAGCTTCGCCAGGAGGAGATCGCCGCCGTGTGACGTCTGGTGGTAGCGCTTGCCGACGCCTTCCAGGGAGATGGCGAGATCGCTGCGGCGCGCGAGGCCGCTGGGGGCAGGCACTTCGGGCAGGTCCCGCACCGCTTCTGTCTCGATCAGGGTCACAGCCGGTCCACCGCAATCCTCTCGTGCCGCCCGAAAGAGCGAACAGCCAGAACGGTCAGCCCGGCGGTCCAGATGGCCGCCGCGAGCAGGGCGAGCCCGAGGTCGTCAGCGCTGCCGAAGGCCGCGTAGCGCGCGAGCTGGACGACGCCGGTCACCGGATTGGCGAGCACGATCGCCCGCAGCGCCCCGTGCACCAGGGAGAGCGGGTAGATCACCGGCGTCGCGTAGAACGCGACCATCGTGATGGCCGAGACCAGGTAGCGGGCGTCGCGGAAGTACACGTGCAGGAGCGTCGTGACGGCGGAGACCGCGATGACGAGGAGCAGGGCGATAGCCATGGCGACCGGCAGCAGCAGGATGGCCGGGCGATAGCCGACCCCGAAGATCGGCATGGCGGCGAGCGCCACGGCATTGGAGATGGCGAGCGCCGGCAGGTTCGCGACGGCGGGAACGGCCGGCAGCAGCAGGCGCGGGAAGTAGACGCGTGACGCGATCGAGGTGCCGTCGACGATCGACGTGGCACCCGACGTCCACGAGGTGGAGAAGAAAGCCCAGACGTTCATGCCGAGGAAGACGAACACCGGGTAGGACTGGCCACCGGTCTGGACCTTCACGACGTGCGAGAAGACCACCGCGAGCACGGCGCCCTGCAGGAGCGGCATGAAGACGCTCCACAGCAGGCCGAGGGCCGCGGAGCGGTAACGGGCGACGTAGTCCTGCCTGGCCAGCAGCGGCAGCAGCGACCAGGAACGCCGCAGGTCACGCAGCAGGACGGGCACCGGGGTGGACTCGCCGGTGAGCTCCAGGACCGGCAACGACCGGGGCGGCGGGCCGGGTGCAACCTCAGCGAGGGGCGCCGGCGGCGGATTGATCACATCTCATGAACGAGCGATCCACAGGAAAGTCGCGCCCTGCCCGTGGCAGACGCCCGCGTTCGTCGTTGGACCGGTCGTGGACCGCCCGAGAGTGCTGCACGTGGTGCGGCACTGGCTGCTGCCCAGCGAGCGTTTCGTGGCCGACGTGCTGCGCTCGACGACCGCGACCGACGCCCGGCTGGCGTACGGCGCGCGCGTGGACCACCCGCTGGCCAGCGCCTTTCGGGGCCCGGCGGCAGCCGTTGCGATGCCGTGGGAGAGCCGGCAGGCGCGGATCCGGCTGGCGGCGCTGGCCGTGCGGCACCGCGCCGCCGTCCTGCACAGCCACTTCGGGCAGCCGGCGCAGCTGACCTGGCGGGCCGCGCGGCGGCTGGGCCGGCCGTTCGCGGTCTCGCTGCACGGCTACGACCTGCTCGTCGAGAGCGCGGCCGATCCCGCCATGCTGGACGCGGTCCGCGCGGCTGACCTGGTCGTGGTGCCGAGCCAGTTCCTCGCCGACGCCGCGGCGGCGCGCGGGGTGCGTGAGGAGGTCATCCGGGTCATCCCGAGCGGCATCGACCTCGGCGAATTCACGTTTCGGGAGCGTCGCGCGCCTCGACCCGGCGCGCCGGTGACGGTGACGTTCGCCGGCCGCTTCGTGCCGAAGAAGGGCGTGCTGGACGCCGCCAGGGCGCTGGCCGAGGTGGCGCGAACGCGTGAGTTGCGCATGCGGTTCGTCGGCTTCGGCGAGCAGGAGGCCGAGCTGCGGGCCCTGCTGGCGAGCACGCCCGCGCTGGCGGGCGCCGAGATCCGGGACGGCCGCGAGCCCGGCGCCGTGCGGCGCGCGCTCGAGGACACCGATGTGCTGCTCACGGCCAGCCGGACCGCCGGGGACGGGGACGCCGAGACGCTCGGCATCCTCAACCTCGAAGCGCAGGCGATGGGGGTGCCGCTGGTGACGACGAGCCATGGCGCCATCCCGGAGGCGGTCAGTGCGGCGGGGGCGTTGATGGCGCCGGAGGCCGATCCCGTCGCGCTGGCGAAGGCGCTGGCTTGCGTGATCGATGCGCCCGAGCGCTGGCCGGCGATGGGCCGGGCCGGGCGGGCTCACGTCGCCGCACGCTTCGAGTTGGGCGCGCGCACCGCGGACCTCGAGGAGCAGTGGCTCTCGCTGGCCGCCGGCCACCCCGCGCGGCCGGTCCCGCCGCGCCCCGCGGACGGCCCGCGCCGGGTCAGCGTCGTCATGGTGACGCGTGACCGCCGCGAGCTGCTCGAGCAGGCACTGGACGCGCTCAGCGCCCAGACCTGCCCGGCTGACGAGGTGCTCGTCGTCGACAACGGCTGCACCGACGGCACGGGCGAGCTCCTCGCGGCCCGCACGACTCCCGCCGGGCTGCGCGTCATCCCCGGCCCGGCCGGCGGCTCGGTCGCCGAGGCCCGCAACCTGGCGATCGCTCGCTCCACCGGTGCGGTGATCGCCTTCACCGACGACGATTGCCGCCCCGCGCCCACCTGGCTGGAGACGCTGACCGCCGGCCTGCGCGAGGGCGTCGACATCGTGCAGGGGCGCACCCGTCCCGACCCGCGACTGCCCCTCGGCCCGCTCTCGCGTAGCCAGGACACGCCCGCCGAGTTCGGGCTCTACGAGACGTGCAACATCGCCTACACCCGCCGCGTGCTGGACGCGGGCGGCGCCTTCGACCTGCGCTTCGCCGGCGAGATCGCCGGGGTGCTCGGCCGCTGGTTCGCGCGCTACCCGTTCGGTGAGGACACCGAACTGGCCTGGCGTTGCAAGCGTTCCGGCGCGGTCAGCAGGTTCAGCGTCCATGCGGTGGTCGACCATCACGTCTTCCCGCCCGACAACCGGCTGCTGCTGCGCCGGGCGTGGATCGCCGCCGGCTTCCCGGCGCTGGCCAAGCGCGTTCCGGAGGTGGGCAGCCGCGTCCTGTGGAAGCCCGCAATGCTCTCGCGGCACCGGCCGCGCACCCTGGCCGCCCTCGCCGGTGCCGGCATCGCGCTCGCCGCGCGTGACCCGCGACCGCTCGCGGCCGGGATCCCCTATGCCTGGAAGCTGCTGCGACCGCTGGAGCCGGGCGGGCGGCGGGAGCGGATCCAGGCCGCGCCGGTGCTCCTCGCGCGGGACGTCGTGGAGACGGCGGGCCTGCTGTACGGCAGCGTGCGGGCCCGGCGGCTGGTGCTCTGATCGGGTGGCCGGCGCAGCTGCCCCGCCTCAGGGCGTGACCATTGGCGTTCCCGTCCGTTGACCTAGTCGGGCGGCGATGCGCGCCCGTGTCGTCGACAGGGAGAGCGGGGGTCCATGACGCTCATGGAAGCGCCGGAGCGGCAGGCGGAAGCCGATCCGGAGACCGCCGGTCGAGCCTCATCGGGTTGGGTTCCCCAACGCCGCGGCGCGCTGCTCGCCGCGGCGGCCGTGCTCATCGGTTTCATCATCGGGCTCGGGGCTGCGGCCCTCGTCGGGACGCGCAACCCCGTCTACAGCAGCAAGGCGGTGCTGCTCATGGACCAGCCGGGGGCCATCAGCCTGGCCGAGGGTGACGGCGTCGTCCTCAAGCTCTCCCGGCTGCGGCTGAAGTACGCCGGCCTGGTCGGCACCGAGGTCATCAACGCGGCGGTGGGGCAGAAGCTCGGCGTGCCGGCGATGTCGATCGCGGGCCAGGTGAGCGCTGCGGTGCCGCCCGACAACCTCAACATCGTCATCAGCAGCCAGACCGCCGACCGCGCCCGG
>CAWAJV010000010.1:0-16057 GCA_963782485.1 uncultured Actinomycetota bacterium | reverse complement strand
TCCACTCCCGCCATGCGCGAACGGTACGCGGCTCGCGGTCCGGTACGGCTGCGCTGCGTGTCTCGTGCGCGAGCGCGATGGAGACTGTGCGGGTGGAGTTGCTGATCGCGCGCAATCCGGATCCGGAGAGCACGCTGCCGTACCTCATGAGGCTGCCCCTGGGCACCGGCCTGGTGTTTCGAACGAAGGGCACCTGGCCTCGCACGTCGGCGCTCTACTGCCATCCGGTGCCGATCTCGGAGTGGCCCGAGCAGCCCGACGTCGTGGAGCGCATCGCGTTACGGGTGTGCACGAGGCGAGGCGCCGCGATCGACGTCATCGCCGACCGCTCACGGGAGAGCCGTTCGCAGGTCGTGTTCACGAAGGCCCGGGGCCGCGACATGGTGTTCTGGCAGGCTCCGCGCACCCGCAAACAAGCCCGGCCGATGGTGCGGCTACCCACTGCCCGAGCGGCTGGCCTGCCCGAATTGCAGATCCTGGTCGATGCGCACGAGCGGTACTCGTACACGTTCGGCGCGCAGCAGGTAGTCACCGAGCGCCGCGCCCTGCGAGCCGGGGACTACGCGGTTGAGCTCGACGGCCGGATCGTGGCAGCGGTGGAGCGCAAGTCGCTGAACGACCTGCTCAGCAGCCTCACCTCCGGGCGGCTGCGGTACGCCTGCGCGGAGCTGGCCGGGCTCGATCGGGCGGCAATCGTCGTCGAGGATCGCTACTCGCAGGTCTTTGCCCAGGATCGGGTACGCCCGGCGCTGGTCGCCGACGCTCTTGCGGAGCTGGCAGTGCGCTGGCCGACCGTCCCGGTCCTGTTCTGCGAGACGCGCAAGCTGGCCGAGGAATGGACTTACCGCTTCCTGGCCGCGGCGTACACCTGGGCCGGCGATGAGAGCCATGCCCAGGTGCGGATCGGCGACGCGCAAGGCGCCCCGGTCGCGGCACACTCGCTAGGGGCCGTCGCGCGACCATCGCGGGCTCCTTCCCCGGCGGCGGTGCGCGCCTGGGCGCGAGAGAACGGTTTCGCCGTTTCCGATCGTGGGCGGCTGCGGCCGGAGGTCGTCGAGGCCTACCGCGCGGCACAGGGCTAACGGGCGGCGCTGGCGTTCGGGTGGGCCGCTGCGTGCTGGCCCGGTTACGGCTGCACGTTCTTGCCGGTCAGCCAGCTGACGACGCGCAGGCCGTCGGCGACGGTCCAGGACGAGCCGGGCTCGGGGCTAGCGAGGTTTTGCCGGCCCTGGGCGCTCAGAAAGCTCCTGAGCCGTGGCGGAGGGGCCTGGCCGGCGGTGTTCGGTGTCGCGTCGATGATGAATCGCTCGTGCTGGCCCTTGTCGAGAAACAAGACGATGTCCGAGTGCTGCACGTCGTAGGTCAGCTTCTTGCCGGTCCACCAGTCGAGCGCCGCCGGTGACTCCTCGGGAACGCGGGTGTAAGCGATCCCGAAGAACTTCCAGATGAGTTTGATGCTGCTGGCGGGGCCGGTGAGGACCGTCCAGTTGGCCGGTGGCGGATCGAACTGCCGGCGGTACGCCGACAGGCGCGCCGGGGTGTCGCGTTCGGGATCGACCGTCAACTGCACGAGCGCGACGCCACCGGCCTGCCCGGCTTTCGACGTGTCCCGAGCCATCTGCACCAGGTTGGCCCCGAGCAGTGGGCACACCTCTTGGCACAGGGTCATGGCGTCAGCGAGCACGAGGACCTTCCCGCCGAATGCGGCCAGGTTGGTGGCCTTGCCCTGCGCGTCGGTCAGCGGTGCGTCGAGGACCGCCTTCGGGACGGCGATGTCGACTCGGGTGCCGATGGACGAAGCCGGCTCCGTGACGGCCGAGTTGCCGCACGCAACCAGCGATGTCACGGCGATCGCGCACAGCAGTATCAACGCTCGCCACCGGGTCCACGGTCCCACCGATCGGATGATCGCAGACCCGTTGGAGCGGCGAAACCCGGCTTGCGCACCTAGGCAATTCACAACTCTCGCCTGGCTCGCCGACAGGACCGCTGCCTAGCGTGGAGAGCGACGAACAGCCAGTCCGCTATCCGCATCACGATTTGGTGTTTCGCACCATCCGACACCCGATGAGTTCGGAGGTTTAGCGCCCGAGACTTCAGGGGCACATTAGGGCTACTTCCGGATATAGCACCCGTTTTACCAGATATTGGAATCTGCTTCTCTTTCCTCCTCATTCCAGACGGCCGCCGCCGCTCTGGCCGAGCGACCAACCGCCAAGGGGTCAGTCATGAAATTCCGCCAAGCGATGCACGCTCCGATGATCGAAGCTGCCGCCGCCGCCGACTGGGAGCTGGCCAAGAGCGTGCAGATCACGCCTGCCGATCTCGGGGGAGAGCACACGGGACACGTGTCGGCGCGCCCCAACGCCACCGGCTGGTTCATCTCGGCGCGCTGCCGGCGCGGGCTGGACGGGCGCGAGCTCGCTCAGTTCAAGGACTTCGTGGTGCACAGCGTCTACCTGCTCCTTCAGCAAGGACCGCAGGCGGGCGTCTGGACGCCGGGAGCCGTAGCCGACGAGTGGCGGGCGCACCCTCACGCCGACCTGTCCGCGCTCAGGGAGCTGCCGGCCGTCCTCCCCCCGCAGTGGAAGGGCTCAAGGGCAGCCTGACCGCAGGGCAGCTGCCGCGTTCGCCCGACCGCCGGGTCAGCGGGAGGTGTCCAGGCTCGCGTGAACTCGCCGGATCACGATGACTCCGAGCGTGATCAGCAGCGGACCGCCAAGGGCGACCAGAATCCACCCGATGCTGGAGTGGCCGGCGATCGCGAGCGGGTAGCCGATCAGATAACACAACGCCGTCGCGACGACAAGAATGATGATGTTGCGCTGCGATGCGGCTTCGCCACCGGCCATGGCTGCCGATGGTGGACCGAATCCGGTCGACAAATCAAGAGCGGACCTTTTCTGAATCCGGGATCGGGCCCCGCGACGCACCTTGGCAGAAGGGTTTCGGGCGCATAGCCTGCCGGAAAGTCTGATCGGCAGCGGCGCCATCGGAGGTGTGCGTGCGTTTCGCGCCCGACGTGCGCGCCGGCGCGATCATGCCGTCCGGTGCAATGTTTGCACTGGACGCGCTGATCGTCCGACGGCCGGCAACGGCGAGCCGCCCATCCCGGTCGAGATCTCGTGCCTGGTGCTGACCGGCCCATAACGGATTTGGGCCCGCAGCTGCGCTCGGTGCTGCTGATGAGCGCGCTATGGGTCGTCCTGGTGGCCTTGATCGTGGGGTCCGGGGTCTGGTGGTTTGCCGCCCGAGATCGGGCCGCCGCCGGGCGCATCCGCGCGACGCTTTTCGGATCCGTCCCGGCGAGGGGCTCGGAGCCCCGTGCCCGGAAATTCCTGCGGATCAGCTTCGGCGCGCTGTGGATCGTCGACGGTTTGCTGCAGGCACAGCCGAAGATGCCGGGAGGCTTCGTCTCGGACGTCATGGCTCCGGCCGTTTCCGGGAGCCCGCAGTGGTATGGCGACCTCGTCGCACCGATCGTCCGGGCCTGGACCCGCCATCCGATCGCGGCCGATGCGGCCACGGTATGGGTCCAGATCGGTCTGGGCATGCTGATCCTGCTGGGCGGCACGGGCCTCGTCGCGAAGCTGTCCTTGTGGGGCTCCATCGCGTGGAGCCTCGCCGTGTGGCTCCTTGGCGAGGCCTTCGGCGGCCTCCTGGCGCCCGGAGCTTCGTGGCTTACCGGCGCGCCCGGTGCGGTGCTGATCTACGCGGCCGCTGCCGGGCTGCTCCTCCAGCGATGGGACTGGTGGGAGTCCGGCCGGGCGGCACTCATCGCCCGGCGGTTCGCGGCTGCCTGGATCGCCGGGGCGGCCGTTCTGCAGGCCCTGCCCTTCGAGCAGCAGTGGGACGCCGCGGGATTGTCCGCCCCTCTCGTGGCCGGCTCGCGGACCGCGCAGCCGGCCTTTACCGCGAAACCGATCGCGCATCTGGCGTCCGCGGCCGCCGGGCACCCGGCGGCAGTCAACGCGACGATCATCGCGATTCTCGCGGTTGTCGCAGTGGCGCTCTGGGTCAGCGGTCGCGGGGCTGTCATCGTCGCCGGGCTGCTCCTGTGCGCTGCGACGTGGTGGCTCGGCCAGGACTTCGGCGTCCTCGGGGGAACGGCCACCGATCCCAACACCGCGCTCCCGCTCGGGTTGCTCCTGGCCTGCTCACTGCCCGCCTGGTCGGCGGTACCCGCGACGGTTCGGCCCGGGCGGCCCGGGAGGCGCGATGCCCCGCGGCTGCGGACCGGCGTCGGCGCGGGATTGGTCACGATGGCGGCCGGTCTTACCCTCGTCGTGCCGGTCGTGCTGGTCAGCACGCTCGGCACTGCAGCCGATGCGGCGGCTGTCGCCGCAGACAGCAATGGGGGGCTTCGGCAGATACCACCGCGCCCGGCGGTGGACTTCACGCTCGCCGACCAGCGCGGGGTCCCGGTGTCGACCGCTTCGCTGCACGGCAAGCTCGTCCTGCTCACTTTCCTCGACCCGGTGTGCTCCAGCGATTGCCCGCTCATCGCGAACCAGCTGGCCATCGCCGACCGCGAGATCGGCCCGTTGGCCCGACAGGTAGAGATCGTGGCGATCGATACCAACCCCGTCTTCCACTACGCCCGCGACGTGGATGCGTTTACCCGCTCACATGGACTCGGCGGGTTCGCGAACTGGCACTTCCTCTGGGGTCAGCCCGACACCGTACAAAAGGTCCTGGATGCCTACGGCATCTCCGTGGGCGTACCCGCCGTCGGCATGATCCAGCACAGCGAGGGCCTCTACTTCATCACTCCCGACGGGCGCCAAGCCGCCTACCTGGACGACGGGGCTGCAGCCCAACTGACCAAGACCTACGCCGAGCAGGTGCGCGAGGAGATCCGGAGCCTGCTGCAGTGAGGCGTCCGGCGCAGCGGCGGCGGCTGAAGGACCTGGCCATACCGCTCGCGGGAGCAGTGCTCCTTGCCGTATCCGCGTGTTCCGGGTCACCGGCGTCCGACGGCGGAGCCGCGCTGTCCTCGCTGGCCGCGCCGCTGCCCGTGACGGAGCCGTACGTGGTCGCTGTCCGCACCGCATACCGGATGGGCGGTGTGGCCAAGTGGCGGCGCCTGGATGCTGCTGCGACCGTCGGACGGTTTCGCTCACGTGACCAACCGGACTCCCGTCAGCCGTGCCGACGGACGGTGGCCTGGCGGGCTCCGCTCGCCGGGCGAGTCGTCGTCGCTGTCGGTGCTCACGGCGGCTCGTGCGTTCACCGGTACTGATCGGACCGGCGCCTCCGAGCGGCTGCCCGGACGAGCTCCCGTCGGCGGTTTCCGGCGGCCGCTTCGGCCGTTTCCATCGCCGGGGCCAGCTCTCCGCCGTCACGCAGATCGGCGCCGTCCTCGTCCGCAAGGCCGCGGCTGGGTGACTCTCACCACCGCTACCACGCTTTCCCCTGGAGGAGGCATTCCACCTGGACAACGTCACCTGGGGGAGCGCCTCGCTCGGGTTCGTGACCGGTCACGGCACCGCCGGGCCGCCGATGGCGTTCCAGACTTCCGATGGCGGTGCCGCCTGGGTCGGCGTGGCCCCGGCCGGGGGACATACCGTCGCCGCCCTTGCGCCCTGCGGAAGCAGGCAGTCCTGGCTGCTCCCGACAATCGACGACGCCGGGAAGAGCGGCCCTCCTGCACACCAGCGACGCGGGCCGTCACTGGACGTCCGGAAGCCAGCTGGCCCTGGCTTCCGGAGAGCCCGCGTGGGCCTGCTCGGGAAACGAGGTGTGGACGGTCGCCCGTCCGGCTCCGGCGATCACATCTTCGCGTCGGCATGACGCGGTCAGCACTGGTCGGATCGTGGCGCCGCGCCGGCCGGCCTCACGGCTCTCGCGATGGCGTCCGCAAACGCGGGCTTTGCCGCCTCTTCCGGCCGGCACCCCACCCTGTGGTCGGTCAGCGCCGGCGGCGGCCGTTTCACGGCGATCCCCCTACCGTCGTGGGTGGCGACGATCGGTGGAACCGGCACGGGGACTGATCCCGGATGGCGAGGGTGCCGCCGGTGATCAGTGATTCGGGCTGGCGATGAATGAGGTCGCGAAGCGAGCTCGCCGACGGCGGCGAGGGCAACCCAACTCCACCAGATGCAGACGATGCGGACCTGCCAGTTGCTGGTCTCGCTGTAGATGCTGACCCGGCCCCGGTTCACCATCGCGATGCCGAGGAAGATCGTCAGGAGCAGGTGGAACAGATTCGCTCCCGGCCATGGCGTAGATCGTCGACGAGTACGAGCTGGTTCCGAGCCCGAAGTGGAAGGTGACGAGCTGGATCACCTGCAGGACGGCGTCGGCGATCAGGACCGAGGAGCGCGAGCGTCGCCGGCTGAGGAACCGGGGCTCGCTTGCGGCCTGGATCCCGCGCTGCGCCCCGCGGAACGCCACCGCGCTGAGCGACAAGGACACCCGCTGATGAGCCAGCTGAACCAGATGGCGGCGGTGTGCTGGCCGGGCGCGAGCCAGGCCTTCTCGGTGTTCAGCCCACGCAGGTAGAGGTAGCTGAAGATCAGCGACGCGACGAAGGCGCCGTCGGCCACGATGAGCAGCAGGACGCCCGGTGCGCCAGCGGCGGCCGATGAGGTCGGGATCTTCGATGTGGGCATCGGGGGAGCCGATCGTCACGGAGGTCATGGCGCTTCACCGTCCGATCCGACAGCGGTGCGTTCGGGTCCGCCGCCCGGCGCCGGCGCCCACGGGTTCGGCCTGCGGGCTCCTGATTCCGGCGGAGGCGGGATCGCCCTCGCCGTATCCGTAGGGGTCGGCGATGACGACCGGAAGCACCTCGAAGTTCTCCAGCGGGATCGGGTTCGGCACCGTCCACTCCAGGGTCTTGCTGCCCCACGGATTCGACGGGGCTGGCGCTCCGTGGCGCCAGGAACTGACGACGGCGTACAGCAGGACCAGCATGCCGATGCCGATCGTGTAGGCGCCCATCGTCGAGACGAAGTTGCCGACGCCGAACAGCGACGCGTAGTGCTCGACGCGGCGCGGCTGCCCCGCCAGGCCGACGGCGAACATCCCGATGAAGGTGACGTTGAAGCCGATCTGCACCAGCCAGAAGGAGACGAAGCCGGCGCGTTTGTTCAGCGTCCTGCCCGTCATCTTGGGGAACCAGTACGCGAGCGCCCCGATCGCGCCGGTGAGCCCGGCGCCCATCAGCGTGTAGTGGAAGTGGGCGGTGACGAACATCGAGCCGTGCAAGTCGTAGTCGGCCGGCACGTCGGACAGGTAGATGCCGGTGACCCCGCCGATGATGAAGTTCCACAGCATGGCGTAGACGGCCATCATCGGCAGGGTCGTCCACACCCGGCCTCGCCAGATCGTGCCCACCACCACCAGGAAGAGCAGCGCCGGTCGGTATCGAGATCAGCTCGGTGGTCAGCATGAACGGCCCGTTGAGGTCCGGCGCCCATCCGGAGGCGTACATGTGGTGCGCCCACACCATGATGCTGAGCCCGACGATGCCCACGATCGCGAGCACCGCGGCGTTGTAGTTGAAGAGCGGTTTTCGGGCGAAGACCGGCGCGATTTCCATCAGCGCGGCAACGGCCGGGATGACGATGACGTAGACCTCGGGATGGCCCATGATCCAGAACAGGTTCGCGTACAGCCACGGGCTGCCGCCGCCGGACGCGACGAAGAACTGGGCGCCCGCGGTGCGGTCCAGGCCGAGCAGCACCATTGCCGACATGAACATCGGGAAGGCCGGGATCGCCAGCCCGACGCTGGCCATCGTTCCCCAGACGAAGATCGGTGTCCGGTTCCAGGTCATGCCGCGGGCGCGCATCGTCAGGATCGTGGTGGTGATGTTCGCGCCGGCGATGGCGCTGGAGATGGCGAAGATGATGATCGTCATCAGGTAGGCGTCCATGCCCGGCGGTGCCTGGTCGCTCAGCGGCGCGTAGCCGGACCAGCCCGTGGGGATGCCGCCGAGGAATGCGGCCGACAGCAGTACCGGGAGCGCCGCGACGATCAGCCAGAGGCTCAGGGCGTTCAGCCGCGGGAAGGCCATGTCGCGCGCGCCGATCATGATCGGCACGATGAAGTTGCCGAACGGCCCGGTCACCATGATGATGGTCGCGATGATCATGATCAGGCCGTGCAGGCCGACGACCGAGTTGTAGGTCTGCGGGCCGAGGAACCGGGAGTCCTGGGTGATCAGGTCGGTGCGGATCATCATCGCGAGCGTGCCGCCGACGGCCGAGCAGCACCATCGTGACGACGAGGTACTGGATCCCGACGACCTTGTGGTCGGTGGTGAACCGGAAGTAGCGGCCGATGCCCTGGTCCTTGCCGGCGAAGAACGTCTCGTCCTCGTGGGTCTGGTCCTTGCCGAGCAGCCAGCGCCACGGGCCGCGGAACGCGCCGATGCCGAGCATGAAGCCGATGGCCCAGCCGGCCATGGTGAGGCTGGTGACCTGGTTGGAGACCGTCGGATCGTCGGTGGCTGCAGGAAATGGTGCGAGAGGTACCAGGCGACGAAGCCGAGCACCAGGCCGCCGGCGAGGGCGGTGCCGAGGTTCAGCCGGCGCATCGCACCGCCGCCGATCGGGCTGCGCGATCGCGCCGTGCTGGACTACTGCTTCGCTCATCGCGACCCTCTCCCTGGCTCGATGCCCTTGCGGCCGGCCATCAGACGTGACCCCCGTTTGCCTTGACCCACTGGGCGAAATCCGCGGCATTCACGACGTGAGCGGAGGTCTCCATGTCCGCGTGCAGCAGCCCGCACAGCTCGGCGCACCGGATGTCGAAGACGCCAAGCCGGTCCGGGATCGACGCTCGTTTCGGTGGATCTCGCCGGGGTTGGCGTCGACCTTGATCCCCATCTGCACGACCCAGAACGAGTGGATGACGTCCTTGCTGGTGACGTGAAAGACCACCGGGCGGTCGAGCGGGAGGTAGAGCTGATCGGACTCGATGTCGCCCTGCCCCGGGTAGCTGAATGTCCACACCCACTGCTGGCCGGTGACGTTGACGACGAGCGGGTTCGCGGCGGTCGCCGGCGTCGCGACCGCCGCCTCCTCGGCCAGCCCCCAGATCAGCAGGAAGGCGCACAGGACGCTGGACACACCAGCCAGACGGTCGTGGTCGGCCCGTTGTTGCGGATGGCCGGCCCGTCCTCCGTCGGATGGTTCGTCGCCTTCGTCGCGCTGGCGCCACTTGATCAGGCTGTAGAGGGCGATGGCCCAGACGATCGCCGCTACGGGCGCTGGCAGCGATCGAGAACACCGTCATCGTGCTCCTCGACGGCCCGCATGGTGGGCGACGCGGGTGGACCCATGATGTGCGACGGCACGAACCCGAAGGCGATCAGAGCGATCGTGAGACGCGTCCAGATCAGCGAAGACGCCGCGCGTCTCCCGGCGCTGCCACCACTTGCGCAGTTCGCTCGCCGAGCGGCGATCGACGCCATAGCCTTCCTTCCTCCCATGCGCCCTGTAGTCGAGCCACCTCAAGCGACGGTGAACGTTCCTGACATGTAGCCGCGGGTCGACATCGGGCCGCCGAACTTCGCGTAGTAGCCGTCGCCGCAGGGGAACTCGCAGTTCCAGACGTACTCGCCGGGGCCGTTGGTGATGAAGGAGAACGAGACGACGATGGCCTTCGGGTAGTCCGAGCCCGGGGCGACCGGCGCGTCGTCGGCCTGCGCTGGGAGCGGCACGCTGACGAAGAGCGGGTCCTGGTTCGTCGGCGCGGCGTGGATGGTGAAGGTGTGACCGACGGTGTCAGGGTCGGTCTTGGTCTCGCTCTTGCCGTTCACGGTCATCGTGCCGTCGATGGTTCCGCGCACCTTGGCGAAGTAGGGGTTGGTGATCTTCTCGCCGCCGTCGTACTGGTCGATGGTGATGGTGACGAGCGAATGCGCGGGTACCCGCAGAGAGGTGGAGGGGCCGTAGCTCACCCAGTCGGGATGGGCGCCGCCGGACTTGCCGTGCTCGCCGGCCATGCTGTCGGGATAGGTGGCAAGGTTCAGGAAAGCGTGGGGCATCGTGCCTTGCGGGGTCTGCGCGGTGCCCTTCACGACGGCGTTCAGCGTGCCCTCGTTGGGCCCGTTCTCGTGCAGCACCATTCCGGTGAGGGCGACGACGAGCGCACCTCCGCCCACAGCCGATGGCCAGACCGATGGCGGCCCGTCGAATGGCCATGCATACCTCCGTGGCGCTTTCCCGTCGTCAGGCAGCGCTCCAGCGCAGAGGGTGGCCCGCCGTTGACCCGCCGTCAAGGACAATGGGCCGTCAGCACTCGTTGTGGTTACCGGCGATTCTCTCAGCGCCCTGAAATCGACTTGAAATCTGGGTTTAACCAGCTGTTTGTCCGATAAATGAAATTCACAGAAATGCGGCGGCGGGGTTAGCTGAAATCGCTGCCGGCGGTGGCCGGGAGGCGTAGCGTCGGCGATCGTGCGAAAGGCACGTACTGCTCATGGTCGCCAGCGGCGCCCACTTGGTGCTGCCGCCGGCGCCGTCGTGGCTGCGGCGCTCACGGCTGCGACGCTCCTGGCCGGTTGCGGGGCGGGGACGGCTACGACGCAGTCCGCGCGCACCGACGCTATGACAGTGGGCGCGCACGTCTTTGCCGTACCCGAGCGCCAGCCGCTTCCTTCGATCGCCGGAAAGACGCTGGACGGCCGCTCCTGGACGTGCGCAGCCTGATCGGGCGTTCGGTCCTGGTGCTGAACGTCTGGGCGTCGTGGTGCGCGAACTGCCGCGACGAGGCCGCTGTGCTGGCCACCGCGGCGCGTGCCGCGGGTCCGGGTGGGGCCCGCTTCATCGGGATCGACGAGCAGGACGAGGCGGCTGCCGCGCGCAAGTTCGTCGCGGCCGCAGGAACCGGGTACCCGCAGCTCGCCGACCCGACCGGGTCAGTTTTGAACCGGCTTTCGCTCCTCCCACGTTCGGGTATTCCGAGCACGCTGCTCGTGGATCGACACGGAAACATGGCGGCGCGCATTGTCGGGCCCGTGACCGGCCCGCAACTCGAAAAGCTGATCACCCAAGTCGGCGCGGAAACCTGACCCCGCCATGACGCTATTGACAGCGGGACCACAATCCCGATTGGGTCGGGCGTCAATTGTCGTTCCGCGGCAAGGCACTGAGCGGGTCGCTCGGGAAACGGGTAGACGGGGGATTCGTGGCCAGCACGATTGATGCCGAGTCCACGATCGTGCTGGCGAGGCGCTCCCGCGCCTGGGTCACCACGCTCGCCGCCTACGTCGCCCTGACCAAACCGCGGATCATCGAGCTCCTGCTCGTCACCACGCTCCCGGTCATGATGCTCGCCGCGCACGGGGTGCCGTCCTTCGCGCTGGCGGGATACACGCTCGTGGGAGGCACCTTGCGGCCGGCTCGGCCAACGTCCTGAACTGCTACCTGGACCGTGACATCGACGCGGTCATGCGGCGCACGCGCTCCCGCCCGCTCAACCGGGGGAGCGTCACACCGCGGCCATGCCCTCGCGTTCGGGCTCGTGCTCGGCGCCGGATCCGTCGGCTTCCTGTGGCTGCTGACGAACGTGCTGTCCGCACTCCTCGCCGCCGCCGCGATCGCCTTCTACGTCGGCGTGTACACCGCCGTGTTGAAGCGGCGGACGAGCTCCAACATCGTGTGGGGCGGCGCGGCCGGATGCATGCCGGTCCTCATCGGCTGGTCTGCAGTGACCGGCTCGATCGGATGGCCGCCGGTCGTGCTGTTCGCCGTCGTATTCCTCTGGACCCCGCCGCATTTCTGGGCCCTGGCCATGCGATACCGCGACGACTACGCCGCCGCCGGCGTGCCGATGCTGCCCGTCGTCGCGAGCGACGAGCACGTCGCGAATCGGATAGTCGGCTACTCCTGGGCGATGGTTGCCGCGTCTGTCGTCCTCTGGCCGGTCGCGAGCACGACGCCCTTCTATCCCGTCGCCGCAGTGGTCCTGGGGGCGCTGTTCCTGCGCGCTGCCTACGGGCTTCGTCGCCGGATCCGCCAAGGTGTTGCGGCTCGGCCGATGGCACTCTTCCAGTGGTCGATCAGCTACCTGACGCTGCTCTTCTCGAGCGTCGCGGTGGACGCGTTGCTGCAACTGTTGCGCTGAGCGATTGTCATGCGGGTTCGCGGCTCGGCGGCCCGCCGGGTGGATCCGAGGCGTGCAGCCGCGCGAGGTAGGCCTCCCAGGCGGCTAGCTGCGGGTCGTCGCCCGGTACCGCTTGCTCCGGCGCACGCCTGCCGTTGCCAGGCCGAACCCCGCCCGCGGTCGGATGCTCGGATTCGTGGCCTGCTGGAGCAGTCGCCACCAGAGATAGACACCCATCACGGCGAACAGTGGCCATTCGAAGGAGTAGGCCCAGGCGAGCGGGTGGCCCGACAGCGCACGCGTCCATTCGAACCAGGCTGCCGCGCCAGAACCCGCCACTCCGACGATCATCGCGGCATGGAGCCGGATAGCAGCGGGGCGTCCGCCAGTCGATGCCGTCGCCGGGCCGCTCGTCTGCCGGTTCCCGGCGCTGACGTGTCATGCTCGCCCGGCGGATGCCGCCGTGAGTTCCCGCATGGTTTGCAGGTCGATGCGCTGCGCGACCCGCTTCTCGTCGCGCAGCCAGTCGATGACGGCGATGGCCACCCACACCGAATCGATGAGCATGCTTCCGCCCCACATCAGGGCCCCGCCGAGTTGCTGGTCGACGATCGGGGCGGGACCGAACGGCCGGTCGACGTGGGCGTAGAAGGGATACATCAGGTAGCTGGACGAGTAGATGAAGAAGCCGCTCATCGTCTCCGGGAACATCATGCTGAACAGCGATGCCGCCCGCCAGGCATACGGCACCCTTCGCGGGCCAGGGTTCACCGACAGCAGCGGGTAGTAGTAGATCAGCGCGGCGCCCAGATAGAGCGGATGCTCGACGAAGCGGTGCACCAGCGGATGCTCGAGGGAGAACTCGTAGAACGGCGAGAAGTGCGTCCCGAGCAGCACGCCGGCGAAGATCAGCCAGCCGACCACCGGGTTGGTGAGCCACCCGAGCACCCTGCTGCGCAGGACGGGCATCACCCACCGGTGGCGTACCCGGCGGGAGCTCACCCGAAGGACCAGCAGCACGGGCGCGCCGAGCAAGAGCAGCGGGCCCACCAGCATCATGAGTGCGATGTGCTGCACCATGTGGGCCCAGAAGAAGGTGTCGTCGTACGCGCCGAACGGTCCGAGGACGACGATCCAGAAGATCGCCATACCGCAGACAAAGCTCACCGCGTAGCGCCGAGGCCACGGCGCGGAGGGTGTCCGAAGGCTCACGACGTGTGCGGCCCACAGATACGCCGCGGTGACCATGATCAGGCCCGTGCCCACCACGGGGTCGAAGGTCCAGGCACCGAGAACGGTCACCGCGTGCCGCATGGGCGCGGACGCTATACCTGCCGGGCCCGTCGCGCGACGCTGTGCGTGAAGTCCAGGGGCACCGGGCCGCGGATGGCTTCTGCTCGCTCGCGGCTCCGGCCCTCGCGGCTTGGTACGGGGGTGGGCGATTCCGGTGCGCAACGGCGAGGGCTCGGAAGAAAGGCGGCCCGTACTCGCGCGTCGGCACCCGATGCCGGCAGCGTCGTCCATTGCGGCCCGGCGGGACGTGGAGCGGCGGCCACCGGGTGGGACCTAGCTGGCCCACCGCGGCCGCCGAACTGACGCCGAGGCCGAGCCCGCATGCGGCCATGACCGTTGACAGTCGCGAGGGAGTTACGCCGAGACGCCGGTTCATGCTTCGGCAGCAGTGCGGGCTGCGGGCGGTTGCCGTGTAACTCCGACCTTCAGGGGCAGCCCCATGAGATGCGCGAGCGAGTAGTAGGAGTTGCCCTTACCGCACTCACCATCGCGATCTGCTCAGGCTGTGCCAGCTCTCAACCGGGTGAGCCGAACTTCCAGTCCGGCGCGATGAATGGCCTGAACAGTCAGGTCGGTCCCGTCAAGATCCGCGACATTCGCATCCTGCCGCCGGCGGGCGAGGCCTATGCCAAGGGGTCTGAAGCGCTCGTTCGCTTCTACCTCGTCAATGAAGGTGACCAGGTTCAACGGCTCGTGTCAGCCGCGACGCCATGGGCCGACGACGTGTCGCTCGTGACTGGTCGGTGTGGGAAAGGCGGGTCGACCCAGGAAAGCATCGACATCCAGCCAGTGCCCGGAGGCGGCCTCGGTGCCCGGTCTCCGGGGACTGTTTCCCCGCAGACGAATACATCGTCCGGCTCGGAACCCTGCAGAGGGACGCACGGCCCGGCCAGAGTTTGCCGCTGACGTTGAGATTTCGGCCGGCCGGCAGCGTCGTCGTCCAGGTGCCCGTGTTGGAGCGCGCCCCGAGTCAGTCCCCAAGCTGCGCGTCGCTATCTTCGCCAGCACTGGCGGCTTCGCCGTCTGCGGCTGGATGACTGAACCCGGATGCACCGAACGGAATGGTGCGTGAGCCCTGTTGATCTTGTTTTCGGCTGAATGCGGTGCGGGCGTGGCTTTGTCGCCGGTCTGCCCGGCTTTCCACTGATCGCTGGTCGTGGCCGTGGGCCGGTGGTCAGGCAGCGGTAGCGGCTGGTGGCCCGAGTGCGTTGGTGAACAGCTCGAGCCAGGCGTTGGCCCAGGGCCAGTTCGTCGGTAGCCGCAGATGGATGCGCCGGGCTGTGCGGACCGGTCGGGCTGGGACGTTGATCAGCTGACGGCGGATCGTCGCTGTGGTCGCCCTGGCGTGAAACAGCGACGCGAGCGCCCCGGCGGCGCGGGTCAGGTTGAACGCCATCGCGGCCAGCACCAGCCAGGCGCCGTTGGCGTTGAACCGCCCGGAGGGCAGGTGCGCGAGCGGCCCACTCTTCAGGTCGGCGATGACTTGCTCGATGATGGCGTGGCGGCGGTGGTCGGCCTCGGCCTGCAGCATCACCAGCGGCGAGTTCGTGAACACGGCGTGGTGCCGCCAGGCCGGGAACAGCTCACCCTGAGCGTCGGCCACCATGTGGTCGGGGTTCTGGTCGCGGACCCGGCGCACGATCAACCGGGCGGTGACAGCGTGCTTGCGGCCACGGGAAGCGAACGCAGTGAACCCGACTTCGGCGACCTCGGCGTCGCTGACCCACTGGCCGAGCTGCTCGTCGAACACGGCGTGCGGATATTGGATCGCCGTCCACGCATCGTCGGCGATGGCGGCGATCGCCCGCTTCACCGCAGCGTCCTGACGGGCGGTGATCGAGAACCGGGCCTTCGCACGGGCGATCGCGGCAATCACGTCACGGCCGTAGAACGCCGAGTCCGCCCGCACGACCAGCAGCCCGCTCGCACCGCAGCCGCGGCTGGTGGTGAGGGCGTCGGCGACCAGCCGGGACGCACCCCGGACGGAGTTGGCCGACCCTTTCCGCAGCCGGGTCGCCACAATCACCGGCGCGCTGGCCGGGGTGGACAGCGCGGCGATCAGCGCGTTCAGTCCTTTGACGCCGGAGTAGCCGTAGCCGGCGCCCTGCTTGGCGTAGCCGTAGGTCGCCCGGATCGTGTCATCGACGTCGAGATAAGCGATCTGCGCGGCGTCAGGCAGCAGCGGTGCCTGCCTGGCGCAGGCTGACCACCAGCCCGGCGGCGACCGCGTCGAGCTGACGGACATGCCCGAACGCGAACGACCGCAGAAACGACCCCAGCGTCGACGGCGCGCATATCCCGGTGAACAACCGGCCCATGCCACCGTGGCGCAGCAGGTCCATGTCCTCGATGCTGTCCCCCCCGGCCACCATCCCCGCGACCAGCGCGACGCCTTCCCGCCAGCATGAGCACCCTTGTCCGTCGGCACCGCCAACCGCTCATCGACCAACGCCCGCAGCCCCGCCCGCTCGGCCAACGCCAGCACCGGCACCAGCCCGCCGGCCGACACGAGACTGGGCTCATCGAAGCAAGCGGACAACGCCGACGACCTACGACAAGTTGCATTTACGGGATGCCCTTCGTAGCCGCGGAATCTGGACCTTCGACAAGTCAGAATCCTGCTGCCACGCAAGGGCATTCTCGCTCTCGGCACGCTCACACCACCGTGATCATCGCCGGATCAGGGCTTAAACTCCCGCTCAAA
>CAWAJV010000009.1:0-44599 GCA_963782485.1 uncultured Actinomycetota bacterium | reverse complement strand
GACCGCCATCGGCGCTACCGGGCGTTAGTGCAGCCGTCCTTCGTGCCCTCGAAAGCGCAATGGTGGATCCGGAATTGGATGACCGAGACCGTCCACGCGCTCATCGATGCGTTCATCGACAGCGGGCGGGCCGAGCTCAACGTCGACTTCTGCGCTGCCATCCCGGTGCTCACCATCACCGGTAGTTTCGGCATCCCGGTGGAGCAGGCGCTCGATGTGCGCGCGGCGATCGGCAACCCGCAGGCCGTGGTCGACATCATCAAGCCGATCGTCGCCGCCCGACGCGAGCAGCCTGAGGACGACCTGATCAGTGTCCTGGTCCAGGCGGTCGTCACCGACGACGACGGCACGCAACATGTGCTGTCGGATGAGGAGATGTACTCGTTCGCGCTGCTGCTGCTGACCGCCGGTTCGGGCACCACCTGGAAGCAGATGGGTATCACCCTGACCGCGTTGCTGCAACGGCCGGAGGTGCTCGCCGCGGTGACCGCCGACCGATCGCTGCTCCGGCCCGCGATCGAGGAGACCTTGCGTCTCAACCCGACCGATCCGATGTTCTCCCGCTGGGTCACCGAAGACATCGACTTCTTCGGCGTCCACGTGCCGAAGGGCGCGGTCATGCATCTGTGCCTGGGGGCGGCGAACCGCGATCCGCGCCGCTGGGAGAACCCCGATCAGTGGGATCTGAACCGGCCGCCGAAGGCCACGCTCGCGTTCGGCGGCGGGCCACACATCTGCTTGGGAATGCATGTCGCCCGGGCGGAAATGCTGACCGGGATCAACGCCCTGCTCGATCGGCTACCCAACCTCCGGCTCGACCCCCAGGCCGAGGTGCCGCGCCTGGTGGGCTACTACGAACGGGGTGCCATGGCGATTCCCGTGGTCTTCGGAACAGGGGAGGGCTCGTGAGCGAGGCCAACTACCAGTCGGTCGACTACTCGTTGCTGGGCGAAGAGCATGTCAAGCGCTACTGGGAGACCGGTGGCGAGGTCGGCTACCTGTGGAACGGCGCGACGACGCTCCTGCTGACGACCACCGGCCGCAAGAGCGGGCAGGCGCGTACCAGCCCGCTCATCTTCGCCTCGGACGGCGATGACTACCTCGTCGTCGCGTCCGTCGGCGGGGGCCCCAAGCATCCGGCCTGGTACCTGAACCTCGAGGCCAACCCGGAGGCCGAGATCCAGGTGAAGACCGAGCGCATGCGGGTCCGCGCGCGGACCGCAGATGAGAGCGAGAAGCCGCGGCTGTGGAAGATCGTCACGGCGCAGTGGCCCAACTATGACGTTTACCAGTCGCGCACGGAGCGCACCATCCCGCTCGTCGTGCTGAGCCCGGCGTGATCGGCGACGCGTTCGAGGGCGTGCGGGTCGTCGAGCTGGCGCAATGGGTGTTCGTCCCGGTCGCCGGAGCGCTGCTCGCCGATTGGGGCGCCGACGTCATCCACATCGAGCCGCTCCAGGGTGATCCGTATCGCGGGTTGATGACGCAGGGGATCGGGTCCGGCAAGGGCGGGGTCAACCTGTCGATGGCGCTCGCCAACCGGGGCAAGCGTTCCCTGGCCGTCGACGTCCGCTCCGAGCGTGGCCGCGAGATCCTGCACCGGCTGCTCGAATCGGCCGACGTGTTCCTGACCAGCTTGCGGCCGAAAGCGCTGCAGCGACTGGGCCTGGACGCCGATGAGCTGCGCGGGCGGTTTCCCCGGCTGATCTACGCGCGGGGACATGGCTACGGGGTGCGGGGCCCTGATGCCAACAATGCCGGTTACGACGCGTCGGCCTTCTGGTCGCGGGGCGGGCTCGCGCACATCCTGACGCCGCCGGACCTGGATTACCCGATCGGGCAGCGGGGTGCGATGGGCGACCGCAACGGAGCGATGGCGCTGGCCTTCGGGATGTCTGCCGCCTTGCTCAAGCGTGAACGCACCGGTGCCGGCAGCATCGTCGATGTTTCCCTTCTGGCGACGGCGATGTGGACCCTCTCATCGGACGTGCTGGCTGCGCTCGGCGGCACGCCGCCGAAACCATCACCCGGCGCGGGGCCATGCCCAACCCGCTGGTCGGGGTGTACCGGACCAAAGACGGCCGCCACGTGCAGCTCGTCTTTCTCGAGGCGGACCGCTACTGGGGCGATTTCTGCCGGGTCGTGGGCCGCGACGATTTGCTGCAGGACGAGCGCTTTTCCGACATCCGGGTTCGCGCGGAGAACAGCGCCGCGTGCATGAGCGAGTTGGACTCGCTCTTCGCCGAACGGACCCTCGCCGAGTGGAAGGACGTGCTCGGCGGCCTCGACGCCCCGTGGGCGCCGGTCCAGTCGGTGCCGGAGCTCCTGGACGATCCGCAGGTCGTGGCGAACGGCTACGTCGCGGATGTCGAGGCCGGCGGCGTGGCGTATCAGCTGCCCAACGTGCCCGTGCAGTTCGACGGCTCGCCGGCGAATGTGCAGCGCGCACCCGAACACGGCGAGCACACCGAGTCGATCCTGACCGAGATCGGCTACGAGTGGGAAGACGTTGATGGGCTCCGCGAGGCTGGAGCGATTCCATGAGTGCTGGGACATCACCGGCACGCGTTCTTCCCGTGCCCGACGAGCAGTCGGCGCCGTACTGGAAGGCGGCGGCAGAGCATGTGCTGACCGCCGCCCGATGCTCGAACTGCGGGATGTTCTCCCTGCCACCCGGAGCCATCTGCTTGCACTGCCGCAGCACGTCGGCGACCTTCACGTTCGAGCCGGTCAGCGGCCGTGGCCGGGTGCGGTCCTGGACCGTCGTGCGGCAATCGTTCCTTCCTGGATTCGAGGCTGACGTGCCGTTCGTGCTTGTCGACGTCGAGCTCGTCGAGCAGCCCGAGCTCCGGCTGATCGGCCGGCTCGTCGACGGCGTCGACGCTCCCTTGCGTCTCGGCGCTCCCGTCGTGGCTGCCTTTGAGGACATCGCTCCGGAGATTGCCATTCCCGCCTTCGCGCTCGGTCCCGCGTCATGAGCCGCGCGTTCAGCGCCCGCAACAAGGTGGCGATCGTCGGCTACGCGCAGAGCCAGATCGAACGCCACGCCCCCCAGACCCTCGGTGCGCTCGCGATGGACACCGCCCGCGCTGCTATCTCTGATGCCGGGCTCACGATCGATCAGGTGGACGGCTTCGTCACCGGCAGCCTCTTTCCCACCGCGGGCGCCCATGCGGTCGAGGACGGCACCAGCATCGTTTCCGCCAACTGGCTCGCCGAACACCTGGGGGCCGAGCCCAGCTATGTCGCGGGATTTCAGGGCTTCGGCCGAATCCCCGGCTCGGTCGCGCTAGCGGTCAACGCCGTGGCGAGCGGCGCCGCCGAATTCGTTGTCATGCATCGCGCGCTGCACAATCCGCCGGGGCGCTACCACGGCAACCCGATGACCCACGCCAAGGGCGGGCAGCAGTGGACCGCGCCGCAAGGGTATTTCGGTCCACTCGCGATGATCGCGCTGCCGTACAACGAGTACCTGCAGCGCTTCGGGGCGTCGCGCGAGGCGATGGCTGCCGTCCTGGTGGAGGCCCGGAAGAACGGTGCGCGACTGCCCTGGTCGTACTGGCACGGCAAGCCGCTGACCGCCGAGGAGTATCTCGCCGCTCCGCTGATCAGCGATCCGATCTGCCGCTACGACTGTGACATCCCGGTCGACGGAGTGGCGGCGTTCGTCTTCACGTCGGCGGAACGGGCCCGGGATTGCCGCATCGGCCGGTCTACGTCTCCGGTTATGCCACCGGGCAGCCCGCGGCCAGCCGCCTGCCGCTGCACTGGCCGCTCGACGACATCATGGACGTCGGCGCCGGCACGGCACGGCGGCTCTGGGAGAGCTCTGGAGTCAGCCCTGCGGAGGTGGACCTGCCTCAGGTGTATGACGGTTTCTCGCCGTTCGTCTATTTCTGGCTCGAGGTGCTCGGGCTCTGCCCGGTGGGTGAGGCGCACCGTTTCGTGCAGGACGGAGGGATCGACAGCGACCGTCCCGGCGCCTTGCCCGTCCTGTCCGGTGGGGGAGCGCTGGGTAACGGACGCATGCACGGCATCCCGCAGATGCTCGAGTGTTACCTGCAGCTCTCCGGGCGCGCCGAGCAGCAACGCGACGGCGTCAGCATCGCACTTGCCTGCCACTCGTCGCCGCACTTCGGCGGCGCGGTCGTCTACAGCACGGAGGCGTTCGCATGAAGCATTCCGATGACGTTCCCGACCTACCCACGTCGTCGTGGGCGGAGCGAGCCGTCGAGCAGTCGGTGAGCGTGCAGCGCTCGCGCGTTCGCAGCGTCCAGCGGGCGCACCAGATCGTGCAGGCGGCCCGCCGGCTGACGGCCGTAAAGGGATCCGACTTCACCACCCAGGAGCTGGTGAAGGAAGCCGGGGTCGCGATCCAGACGTTCTACAAGTACTTCTCCAGCAAGGATCAGGTGCTCCTCGCCGTCATCGAAGATCTGGTCGCCGACACCTGCACCGACCTCAAGCAGCGCGGCCGCGACCTCCCGGATCCGGTGGCGCGCCTGCGGTTCTACGTGACCTCGGTGGTGCCCGTCGCCGCCGGTGAGGCACAGCCCGACGCCGGGGCACGCTTCATCACGACCGAGCATTGGCGGCTGCATCGGCTGTACCCGCAGGAGCTGGCACAGGCGACGCGTCCCTTCACCGACCTTGTCGAGCCCGAGATTCGGGCTGCGATGCAGGAAGGGCTGCTCGCGCCGCCGGATCCGGCGTACGACGCGTGGCTGGTGACCCAATTGCTGATTGCCGTCTTCCACCACTACGAGTACGCCCGCGCGGCTGACTCGCAGGAGCTCATCGCTGAGCGGTTGTGGAGGTTCTTCTACGGAGCGCTGGGTGGACCGGTCGCTGCGGCGCAAGCGTCGCAGGCACCGGTCTCAGCGACGCAAGCGCCGCGTCCGGTGAAGGCCGCCAAGTGAAGCCTGCGGCTCCGGACACGCTGGAGGAGGGACTGTCGCCGGAGTGGCTCACGGCCGCGCTCTCCCGGCGCTTCCCCGGGGTTCAGATCACCGCCGTGGAGCCCGGACCCGTGGTCGCCAGGGTGTCGACCAACGCGCGGTTCCGTATCGAGACTGCCGGCGACCTTCCGAAAGACCTGTCGCCTTTCCTCTGTTTGAAGGGCTATTTCGGCGAGACCGGACGGCTCGCGCGGGTCGCCGGTATCCCCGAGGCGTCCTTCTACCGTGATCTCGAGCCGGTTGTCGGCGTGCGCACGTTGCGCTGCCAGTACGCCGACATCGATGACGCCGCCCAGCACGGCGTCATCATCACCGACGACATCGTCGCCGATGGCGGAACCTTCCTCACCACGCAAAGCCCTTTCACCCCCGACCAGGTCGCCGACAGCCTCGAACAACTCGCCGTGCTGCACGGTTCGACCTGGGAGGGAACGGCGGCCGGCGGCCACCCGTGGCTCGAGTCGCGGCTGGCCAGAACGCTCGAAGGGCGCGGCCTCCCGGAAATCCGCCGCAACTTCGAGGGCCCCAACGGCGCGGGCGTTCCTGCGGCGGTGAGGGACGCTGAGCGGCTCGTCGATGCCTATCGCCGGTTGGCGTACGACGTCGCGACCACGCACCCGCAGACCGTGATCCACGGTGACACCCACGTCGGGAATCTCTACACGGACGGCGCGGGCCGGCCGGGCTTCCTCGACTGGCAGCTCGTTCAGCGTGGCACCTGGCCGATCGACGTCGGATATCACATCGCCTCGACGCTCACGACCGACGAGCGCCGCCGCCATGAGGACGATCTGCTGAAGCACTACATCGACCGGCTCGCGGCAACCGGTGTCGACGCCCCCTCCTGGGAAGCCGCTCGCAGCGCGGTCGGGCAGGGCATGCTCCACGGGTTCTTCCTCTGGTCCATCACCTACAAGGTCGAGGCGCCGGTCATCGCCACGCTGCTCCAACGCTTGGGGACGGCCGTCGACGACCACGACGCGCTTCAAACCGGCTAGGGACGTGCGACCCGTACCGCAGTTACATATGAGATCCACAGCTGGCACCTAGGCGTACAAAACGGCGGTGCTCGATCGTTGCGCCATGAAGCCCGATCGCCGCCTCACGTGCCGGAAGTCGTCAGACGCGAGCGCCGATCGCTGGGTTTCGAGTGGCAGCAGGCTCGAAGGATGAGCGCCGGCGTCCTGTCGATCGCCGCGGAGCCGGTCGGTCTCGACGCAGCGTCGCTCCCCGGCGTCAGCGAGCCAGCAGCCACCGGGAGCCAGGTCGAAACGGCCAACCGCCGAGGGCTGGCCCGGACCCGGCGCGCCTGGCTCGCCGGAGGCGTTCTCGTCTTGGCGGCGGTCCTGCTTGGGACACCGTTGGCAGACGGCGACACCGCGCCCGATCTGCTCGACTCCGCCGGCGCGATCCTGCGCAACCTCGGCCACATGCCGTGGCACGTGGCGCCGATTCTCGCCGTCATCGCGGTGGTGCATTACGTGGCCGCTGCGGTCGCGCTACGCGCCGCGTCCGGCGCTCGGCTCCCGCTGCGGGAAGCGACCTCGGTGCAGTTCGCCGCCGCCGCGGCGAATCGGCTCACGCCTGCCGGGCTCGGCGGGGCCGCCATCAATGCCAGGTACCTGCAACGCAAGCAGTTTCATCCGGTTCAGGCGGTCGCGACCGTGGGCATCCTCGGCGGGCTCGGTGCGGTAGCGGACATCCTGGTTTTCATCTGCCTGGTGCTCGCGGGGCGCTGGGTCGGCATCAACGGAGGCAGCCACGAGCTTGCCGCGCTCGGCTCGAAGCTCAGCGGGCCGTGGCGGGCGTTCACCAACCTGCCACTGCCGGTCAGCCTCGGCATCGCTCTGGCACTTGCCGGCGGGCTCGCCGCCGCCGCCGCGCGCTCGCGTCGCCGCTGCTCGCCGCGTGACGGCGACTCAGGCGATGCTCGGTCACGACGCGTCTGGCCGGTCATGCGTGACCTGATCCACGCGCCGCGAAGGTTGCTGACCCTGCTGGCCGCGTCGGGCGCCACCACCCTTCTGCTCGCCTGCGGGTTCGCGCTCACGGCGCTGGCCGTAGGACGGTCGGCGACGGCCACTTTCGGCGGACTGCTGATCGGTTTCTTGATCGGCGGGGCGGTGGGATCGGCTGTGCCGACCCCGGCGGGCATCGGATCGACCGAAGCCGCGCTGGTCGGTGTGCTGCTCGTCGCTCGCTTCACATCGGCGACGGCGATCAGCACCGTTCTGCTCTTTCGGGTTGTCACGTTCTGGGCACCGGCGTTGGTCGGACTGGC
This sequence comes from uncultured Actinomycetota bacterium, assembly GCA_963782485.1. Classification (GTDB taxonomy): domain Bacteria; phylum Actinomycetota; class Actinomycetes; order Frankiales; family Frankiaceae; genus DATAZK01. The sequence continues at coordinate 37,360 of CAWAJV010000009.1, read as the reverse complement.
GCTCCTGCGCCCGCTGCGCCGCCGGCGACTCCTCTAGCAGCGGACGCGACTCCGCCGCCGTGCTTTACTGCGCCCGTGACCGGGCTCGAACAGATCTCCGTGGAGACGCACGACCCGACCTACGGGCGGCTCGTCTTCGATGGGCTCGCCCTCGGGCCGGCCGGCGGCGAGCCGGTCTTGCTGTTGCACGGGTTCCCGCAGACCAAGTGGGCGTTTCGGATGCAGCTGCCGGTGCTCGCCGCTGCTGGCTACCGGGCCGTCGCGATCGACCAGCGCGGCTACTCGCCGGACGCACGTCCGGCCGGCATCGACGCGTACCGCACTGAGCACCTGACCGCCGACGTCCTGCGGGTCGCCGACGCGCTCGGTGCCGGTCGCTTCCATCTCGTCGGCCATGACTTCGGTGCGGTCATCGGCTGGCAGGTCGCGGCTCGCCATCCCGATCGGCTGGCGAGCTACACATCACTGTCGGTCGGCCATCCGCTCGCGTACCTCGATGCCTACGCGGCGCCGGACGGCGAGCAGCAGGCGCGCTCGGGCTACTTCGACTGGTTCGTGAACCCCGCGACGGACGCGGAACTCGGCTCGTACGAGCGCATGCACGACCTGTATCTGAGTGCCGGACTGGCCGAATCCGATGCGGTCGTCTACGCGACGGCACTCGGCTCGCCCGAGGCGGTGGGCTCGGGCCTCAACTGGTATCGCGCCAGCGGCTTGCACCAGATCGAAGGACTCGTGGACGTGAAAGTGCCTACCCTGCTCATCTGGTCGACCGAAGACCCCGCGCTAGGCCTGCAGCAGGCGGAGGGCAGCGAGCGCTACGTGAGTGGCCCGTATCGCTTCGAGGTGGTCGAGGGCGTCGACCACTGGCTGCCCGAGCATGCGCCCGAGCGCGTCAACGGGCTGCTGCTGGAGCAGCTGACGACGTTTGGCCTGGGCGCCCGTCAGAGCCGGTAGAGCTTGGCGGCGTTACCGCCCATGATCTTCTGCTGTGACTCCGGCCGGAGCGTGGAGATCTTCTCGCTGACCATCTCGACCGGGTTGGGGTGCAGGCAGGTGGGGTGCGGGAAGTCGGTTTCGAACATCACGTTGTCCTCACCGACCGCATCGATCAGGTGTTGCAGGTTTCCGCGGCCGGTCTCGAACCAGAACGTGGCGTACCAGTTGTCGCGGAAGTACTCCGACGGCAGCTTCTCCAGCTTGTCGAAGAACTTCGGGGCGTTCTCCTCGAGCTCGTAGTCCATCGCTTCGAGCATGAACGGAACCCAGCCGATGCCGCTCTCGACGGAGACCATCTTCAGGTTCGGGTGGCGGTCGAACATCCCCGAGTAGGCGCTGTTCAGCAGCAGGCGCGAGTTGTTCTGAAACAGCGATGCCCCGCCGATGGCCGGCTTGACGTAGTCGTCCTGGCTCGGCCAGTACGTCGTACCGAAGTAGGTGAGCGACGTCTGGCTGGCCCCGATGTGGAAGTGCACCGGCAGGTCGAGGCCGGCGCAGACCTCCCAGAACGGATCCCACCGGTGGTCGCCGAGGTCCGGCGAGCCGGAATCCTGCGGGTCGGCGGTCATGTTCACCCCGCGCATGCCCATCCCGGCGCAGCGCTGGGCCTCGCGAACGCACTCGTCGATGTCCCAGGCGGGCATGATCGGCATGGGCAGCAGCCGGTTGCCCGACTGCTCCTGAATCTCGGCCATGGCGTCGTTGTAGAGCTCGATGCACAGGTGAAGCAGCGCGCGGTCGTGGACGGAGTTCGCCAGGTTCTGCCCGCCGAGGCCGATCGAGTTCGGATAGAGCACCTGCGCATCGATGCCGATCTCATCCATCAGGCGCAGCCGCGCCGCCGGATCCCACGCTGCCGGATGAACATCGTCGATGCCCCACGCACCACCCTGCGAATCGCGGAACGGGTGTTTCTTGCCGTCGTGGTCGACGGTGCCTCCCGAACCGGCCTTGCCGAAGGTCTGCCCCTCGATCACCCACATGTCCATGCCGTCGATCACCTCGACATGGGGCACCCGATCCTCGTAGCCCTTCGGGGCGCGTTCGGTGAACAGATCGTGGCGTTCAGTCAGATGCGAGTCGGCATCGACCACGCGCAAACCCTCAGCCAGCTTCACCATCAGGCGCTCCTTCGTCTAGCAGACCCGGTCAGCCTAACCGCATTAAAGAGTAAATGCTCATTCCGGAGCGAGCCTGCTAGCCGGACGCCAGGTGCTCCAGGATTTCGCCGACGGGGGCGACGGGCGCATCGCGGTAGCCGACCCCGGCCCAGAGATTGACGAACTCGGGATTGCCATCAGCGGCAGCCGCCCGGCGCAGCCCCCTCGTCAGGTGGTGGATCGCGGGATAGCCGGCCGGGGCCAGCGAATCGAAGCGGTCGGTGAAGGCATTCGGTATGGCGCGCGCCGGCCGTCCGGTGAAGGCACGAGTGATGATCGTGGAGCCGCTGCCAGGGCTGGCGAGCGCTGCCTGGTGTACCGCGGATGCACCGCTCTCGGCGCTGCGAAGCAGCACCGTCCCGACCATGACGCCCGCTGCGCCGCTGCGCAGGATGTCCGCGACCTGATCGGGCTTCGACAAGCCTCCGGCGGCGATGACCGGCACCCGGGTACGGGCCAGGATCGCCGCCACGAGGTCGGGCAGCGCGGCGGCCTCCGGTAGCCGGTCGGGAGTGAGCGTTCCGTAGTGACCTCCGGCCACGAATGCCTGAACGGCGAGCGCGTCGATCCCGGCGTCCTGCGCCTGCTCCGCCTCGGCCACGGACGTCACCGTCTGAATCGTTACCGTGGCCGACCGCCTGAAGGCGGCGACGATCTCACGGCCGGGAATGCCGAAGGTGAAGCTCACGGCCGGGACCGTACTGGCGAGGAGATGCTCGACCTTCTGACTCCAGGAATCGTCGTCCTCGATCGGCTCGGCGTCGCGAAGATCGATGCCGTAACCGTCGGCCACGGCTTGAATAGCCGCTGCATACGCGCGAAAGCGCGCGGGGTCGACCGGTACCGGGTTGGGTGCGAAGAGATTCACGCCGAAGACGCTCGTGCTTTCGCGAACCGTCTCGATCTGGGCTGCCAGCGCCTCGACGCTCTGGTAGCCGCCGGGCAGGAAACCGAGACTCCCGGCCCGGGCCGCAGCCGCCACGAGAGCAGGGGTAGTGGGCCCACCGGCCATCGGGGCGGCCAGGACCGGGTTGGACACGCCAAGGCTTTCGAGTAACGGGGACACGAATGCGCTAATCCCCTTCAGGGATCTGACCGGAGAGGGCAGCGGTGATCGCATCGTCTCCAAAACGCTTGCGTACCAGGAACTCCAGATACGGGGCGCGGGTCAGCTCGTTGCCGCCTTCGACGCCGATGCTCTGCCCGGTCACCCACGACGACTCCGGCCCGGCCAGGTAACGCACCGCAGCGCCGATGTCGTCGGGGACCCCCGTACGGCCGAGCGGCTTCTCGGCCAGGAAGGCGGCCATAGCCTCCTCGTTGGCGAACAGGCCGGTCTTGGTCGCCTCGGTCTGCACCAGCCCGGGCCGGACGGCGTTGACCCGGATCTTGAGGGGCGCCAACTCCAGGGCGGCGCCCTTGACGAGCCCCTCGACGCCTGCCTTGGAGGTGTTGTAGAGCGTGAGGAACGGCCACGGGATTTTGGCTGCGTCGGAGGAGATGCAGACGATCGAACCGCCGCCACTCCTTGACATCAGCGGGGTGGCGTACTTGATCACCATGAACGCCGAGGTGATGTTGCGCTTCAGGTCGGCCGCGACGTCGTCCTCGTCGAACATCAGCAGCGGCTTCATCGTCCCGCCGCCGACGACCGCCACCGCGATCCCCAGCCGCCCGGTGAGCGCCTCGGCGCGGGACATCGCTTCGGACAGGGCCACCGGGTCCACAGCGTCGCCGACGAAGGTGTGAACCTGGGCATCCGGCCCGGCCGCCGCGGCGATCTGCTCGCGCTTCGCGGAGAGCGTCGCCTCCGTGCGACCCATGATCATGACGGCCGCTCCGTCGCGGGCGAGCCAGGTCGCGGCCGCGCCCCCGATGCCGCCGCCACCTCCGGTGATCAGGGCTGACATGCCCCCGAGCGGCTGCTGAGCCTGCGCCATCGTGCCTCCTTGCGACGACTGCGTTCCTGATGTGCCTACACCCTGGCCGGCCGGCGCCGGCAGCCGCGTATCGTTCCGACGCCCGCCAAGGCCGGCAAGGCGATCCCGGAGTGCAGGAGGTGGCGCGGTGGCGCTGGTAGAGATCGAGAAGCTCTCGGAAGCCATCACGGCGCTGACCTTGAACCGGCCGGAGCGGCTGAACGCGCTGACGTTTCCGCTCGCCGGGGAACTGCACGCCGCGCTCGACGAGGTCGCCTCGGACGGTGACTGCAAGGTCGTCATCCTGCGCGGGGCGGCCCGGCTTCTGCTCGGGCTGGACCTGCGCGATTCGGCTGCCGCCCGCGCTCGGCCGGTGGTCATCGGGGCCGTACGCGGCGCGGCGTTCGGCGGCGGGCTGGCGATCGCGGCCGCCTGCGACGTGCGCATCGCGTCCACCTCGGCACGCTTCTGCTCGGCGTTCATCCGCACCGGCCTGACCGGAACCGACATCGGCATCAGCTACCTGCTGCCGCAGCTGATCGGAGCCTCGCGTGCCGCCGACCTCATCTTCTCCGGCCGGGAGATCGACGCGGCGACCGCCGAACGCATCGGGCTGGTCTCGCAGGTGGTGCCGGACGAGGGGCTCGACGACGCGGTTCTGAGCTACGCGCAGACCGTCGCCGGGTACACGCACATCGGGCTCACGCTCACGAAGGAGGTGCTCTGGCACAACGTCGAGAGCGCGTCCATGCGTGCCGCGATTGCCATGGAGAACCGCAACCAGACGATCGCCGCCCGCTCGCCGGAGGTGCGCGACTACATGGCGGCCTACTCCAAGCGCGTCGTCAGCTGACGCCGTTCAGCTGGTCGACGACCCGGAACACATCCGGCTCGTTGTAGAAATTCACCGCCACGTAGTTCGGGAGCCTCTTCCGATCGGTCTGGCAGCGGCGAACGTAGGGGTCCAGCACGTCGTAGGCGTTGACCTTCTGCGCATTGGTGACGAGCGAGCTGAAGCCGCTGAGCCAGTTGTTGATCAGCAGCAGCGGGTCTGAAGCCGATCCGCGGTTCAGCCGGCAGCTCAGGCTGGCGACCGTCGGGTTCGAATACGGGGTGTCCTGCACATAATCGAAGCCCTGCAGGAGCCAGGGATACGTCGTGCCGCCGCCGTGGTTTTCCATGAGCACGACGAGCCGGCGCCCGGAGTCGATCATCTGCCGCAGGGTCGGCCAGGGCTCACCGGCCTTCTGGGTGTGGATATACGGCAGCAGGCCCGCATCGGTGAAGATCTTCGCGGTGTCCGCCGGTGAGACGTAGTCCTCGATGAAGAACGTGACCACCTCGCGCGGGTGCGCGTCCATCCACGCCTTCACGTTGACCATCAGCGGAGCCCACGCCGTGGCACCGGTTTCACACAACCCGTGGCACAGGTAGGGGCGGACCGGTCCGGTCGGGCTGCCCGTGATCGAGTTGCGGACGCGTAGCGCGCTGTCGACGAGCTGCTGCCCGTACTGCTGCTGGGTCTGCGCCAACGCCTCGGCATAGCTCTGCGGAGCGGTCGCCACCACGTTCGGAGTGTTGGTGCTCTGCCCGTAGTAGCTGTCGATGAGCAAGGTGCGGATGCCGGCGTCGAGCGCACCGACCGGTCCGGTGGGCTGCTCCGCAAGGAACCATCCGGGTGCGTCCGCGGCCGACATCGCGTTGTGCGCCGCGGCGAAAGCGACGTCGTTGTAGCGGCGGTCGCAGAGTTGAACGTGGCCCTCGCAAGCCGTGGAATCGCTCTGGCCGGTGGCGACGGTCGTGACCGGACTGGTCGAGGGCGCGGCACCGATGGCCACCACGCCTACGATGAGCGCGCCCGCCGCGAGGAAGGCCACTACGGCGGGCCAGCGTTGCCGGGCGCGAGCCCCTGTCGCCCCAGTCGTCCCTGTCGCCTCTGCCGGCCGGCGGGCTCCGGCAGCCATGGCGAGCTCGCTCAGCCCGGCCACCAGGAGCACCAGCCCGATGAGGGCGAGCGCCACCTCGGCCACCAGCAGCGGACGCAGCACCGTCGCCGCCCCGACCGCGAGGAGCGCGACGCCGTGGCCGACCCGCGCGCCGCGTCCGGACGGCACGGAGATGGCCCCGGTCCACGCGCGACGCAGCACCTGCGAGGGGTCCAGCTGCGGGATGCGGGCGCTCGCCGCCGCCAGCAGCACCGCGCCCCCCAAGACCGTGAACGCCGACGCCCGCCAGACGAAGCCGCCGAGCTCCCGCCAGCTGGCCGCAATCAAGCTGCCGTGCACCGTGTTTTCGTCGGCCACGGCGGCGTACGCCGCACCGGCGATCGCCACCAGCCCCACCCCGGCACCCGCGATCACGACAGCCCATCCCACGGCCAGGACGCCGCGCAGCCGGTCGCGCGCGAGGAAAACGCCGGCGACAAAGCAGACCAGGGCGAGTAGCGGGAGAAGCCAGGCGAGGAGGTGCACGAGGCGCGTGAGGTGGATCGTCCCGGCGGCGAAGCTCTGCCCACCGACCTGCGCGAGCGTGACGGACAGGTCCGGCGGGATCTTCGACGCTGCCGACGGTGCTACCGCGGTCAGCGCCGCCGTCAGGACAGCGCCGACGTCGCTGAGCCGCAGTGCCACGCTGCGCGCCTGCGGCTGGGTGAACGCTGCGTGGACCTGCCGTGCTGCGGTCCGCACGATCGGGCTGAATGCCGAACTCGACACGAGTGCGGTCGCCGTCGCCTCGATGAGCGGCCGCAGGGCGACGAGGTCCGGATCGCTCACCAGCACCTGGGTGGTGATGGCCTGACCGACCTGCCTCGCCACCGCAGGGCTTCGCCGGATCTCGTCGACGTGGTTGGCGAAGCGGTTGCCGTCCAGGATCTGGCGGTTCGCGAGGCCGGCGAGGACTCCCAGCATCAGCAGCAGGCAGCCGAGTGCTGCAGCTGCCTTTGACCACCGCGGCGACCTCACGGGGTCGACTCTCTCAGCTTCGGTGCGAAGGCACTGCTAAGCGGGCGGCGTTTGCGGGGAAACGAAGGGAAGGTCGTCCGGATCGTCCCCAATGTGCAGGCTGCGGCGCATTCCACGCTGGATCGCACCGGTCAGTACTCTCACTCCGGCGCCGATCACGATGAGGTCGCCGATGATCTGGATCATGACGATGACGCGGGCCGTCTGCGTCAGCGGAGTGATGTCGCCGAACCCGAGCGTCGAGAGCACCGTCATCGTGAAATAGAGCGCGTCGGTTCTGGTCAACGGCTCGGAGAAGGTCTGCGGATTGCTCGCGCTCATCAGGTAGTAGGTGCTCGCCACGACGATCACGAAGAAGGGCACCACCGTCGCCAACACCTGGACGGCGCGAAGGCGCGGGTTGGACGCTCGCACGATGGCGTGCAGCTCGTACCAACTGAGCGCCCCGAAGGCGAGGAAGCCGAGCGGCAGCAGCACTACGCCGGTGTCGGTGAATTCACCGCGCAGCGGCAGGGCATAGAACAGGACCACCAAAGCCGTCGTCGTGAAGATGGACCGCAGCAGGGTGGCAAGGACCGGGCGGCGGGCAAGAGGTTTGAACATCGCGCGCTCCCATCCTCGGGGGGTCGGCTCACCCGCCAACCATGTCCGTCCCACTTTCCGTGGTTGATCGCGAGATGGGGGATGACGCGCCGGGCAGGCCCGCCTCGACCTGTGGACGGGCCTGTGGGCAGGTCCGTGGAAAACCTTGTGCTTCCCGGGGATAACCGCCGGTTTCCTGTGGGTAACCAGGCGGCGAAGAATAAGTGCCGAATTATCGGCCGCAGCCCCTTGCGCGGCCCTCTGACCTGCGAGTAGAACTGCATTCGTCGCCAACGGCGAACACCCGGGAGCGATCTCGGAGCGTCACTCGAAAGCCGGGAAACCGGTGGACGAGGGGCCCGGGTTCACGGTCGGCGGCCAGTCGGGCAACGCCCGCAGGGCAGAGCGATCGGCACCGAGCAATCGGTGGCGAGAGTCCCGCACTGCGGTGCAGCCAGACTGAGCGGGGCCCCTCCATCTCATACATGGAGGGGCCCCGCTTCATTTTCTATTGTGCCCGGCTTCGTCAAATCCCTCCCCAGCGACACGCAGGCGCGGAATGCTCCTGCCATGTGTGACGAACCCGGCTCGTTTGACGAGGTCGTGAGGGCCGCGCCACGCGCGGCGGACGGAAGCGCGGTCGACCCGATAGCCCTGGAGCCGGTCGACGAGGTCGTCGTCACGACGCTGATCGACAACGTCTACGACGCCCTGCTGACGGGTGACGAGCGCATCGAGCGCGCCCCGTTTCGCGCCGGTACGGCGCGCGCCCCGCAATTCGAATCGGGTTCCACGGCCGTGGGCCTGCGGGCCGAGCACGGCTTCTCGGCGCTGGTCAGCGTGCGCCGCGGCGAGACCACGACGACGCTCCTGTTCGACACCGGCCTCTCGCCCGACGGGATGGTCATCAACGCCGACCGGCTGGGCGTCGATCTGTCCGGCATCCAGGCGGTGGTTCTCAGCCACGGCCACTTCGACCACGCCGGCGGTTTGGCGGGTCTGGCCGGCCGCCAGGGCGTGCGGTCGCTGCCGATGGTCGTGCATCCCTACATCTGGACGCGGCGCCGGCTCGCCGTGCCGGGGCGTGAACCGGAGGAGCTGCCGACGCTGAGCAAGCGGGCTCTCGAAGGTGAGGGGCTGGCGGTGATCGAGCGCCGCGAGCCATCGCTGCTCGTCGACGGTTGCGTCCTCATCACCGGAGAGATCGACCGCACCACGGAATTCGAGCGCGGGATGCCTCCGGTGCATCAGGCCTGGAACGGCACGGACTGGGCGCCCGATCCGCTGGTCGTCGACGATCAGGCGCTCATCGTGAACGTGCGCGGTCAAGGTCTCGTCGTCGTCACCGGCTGCGGCCACGGCGGCGCGGTCAACATCCTGCGGCATGCCCAGCGGCTGACGGGGGTCGATACGGTCCACGCCGTGTTCGGCGGTCTGCATCTCGGCGGCCCCTGGTTCGAGCCCATCATCGGTCCGACCGTGAGCGCCCTCAGCGACCTGCGGCTGTCGCTCGCGGTACCGGGGCATTGCACCGGCTGGCGCGCGCAACACGCCCTGGCAGCAGCCCTGCCCGACGCCTGGGTGGCGGGCAGTAGCGGCTCGTCATTCCGGCTCGCCGCGGCCTGACACCGGCTGGACAGCGAACGCTCACTCATTACAGGATGGGGCATGACCCGCGGAGTCCTCATCGTCGAATCCCGGCCCAGCTCCGCCGCGGAAGCTGCCGCGTTCCACGCCTGGTACGACGACACGCACATCCCGCAGATGCTCGCGGTCGACGGCTTCGTCGCTGCCCGACGGTACGACTCGCGCGACGGGACCTCGTTCCTCACTGTCTACGAGATCGAAGGCGAGGTCGAGGCGGCGAAGGCCCAGCTGGCCGCCGCCCACGCCGCCGGAGTGATGACGCGGCCGGTGGGGCTGCAGCTCGACCCGCCTCCGTCAGCCAGGTACTTCAGCGAGATCGGCTGAGCGCCGGGGCGGTTGTCAGGCGGTTGTCAGGCGGTCGCTGCCTGCTCGCCGGCATCGGTCATCGCCCGCGGCGCGGGAATGGCCTCGCCTGTCGTTCTGGGAGCCGCTTTGCGCTTGGCCTTCGCCGCGTACATCGCGTGATCGGCCCGCTTGACGAGCGAAGCGGCGTCGTCACCCGGCCGGCTGAGAGCGACGCCCATGCTCGCCCCGATGGCAAGGGTGGCCATCGGCAGCTCCACAGGAACGGCGACGGTGGCAGCGATCCGATCGATGAGCGTGACGGTGTCGCCGTCGCGCAACGATCCAGGGATCAGGACGAGGAATTCGTCACCGCCGAGCCGGCCCACGAGCCCGGTGCTCGGCGCCGCGTCGCGCAGCCGCGAGGCGATACGCACCAGCACCTGATCGCCGACGTCGTGACCGTACTGGTCGTTCACCGGCTTGAAGTCATCGAGGTCGACGAAGATGGCGGTGACGCAGCCGCCCTTCGCGAGTTCGCTGTCCACATGCGACATCGCTGCGGCGCGCGTGCGACATCCGGTCAGCGCATCGAACGTGGCCTGCGCACGCAGTTCTTCACGCAGCAGCGCCGCTTCCGTGACATCGACGACGCAGCACAACGCCCCCGGCACCCCCTCGTCCTCGCTCAGGGCGATGACGGTGACGGTGACCGTGCGCAGCTGGCCGTCCGAGCGCCGGCGCACCTGCACCTCGACCGTAGCGTCGTCACCGCGTCGCAGGGCGGCGTCGATGGCCCCCTCGAGCGCGGGCCGACCCGCTGCGGTCACGGCGGTGATCAGCCCATCCACCGAGTCGACGTCCGGAGCCCCGAGGGTTTCCGCCAGCTGGTGATTCGCGTAGGACACCCGGCGGGTACCGGTGAGTTGCAGGATGCCGACGGGCATCGACTCGGCAAGCCGGCGAAAGAGCCGCTCTCGACGGTTCAACTCCTCGTGGGCGGTCATCTCGTCGGTGATGTCGGTCAGCTCGGCGATCACGTGGGGCGGGGTGCCGTCGTCCGAAGCCTCGACATACGTGTGGTCGGTCTCGATCCACAGCCAGGTGCCGTCCACGCACCGGTGACGCGTGCGCACCCGCCCGTAGCCGTGGTTCGCCAGCAGATCCAGCCAGGCCATCACCGCCCGGTCGTGATCCTCCGGGTGCAGGAACTCGGTGGAGCGCTTGCCGATCATCTGCTCAGCCGTCCACCCGAGCATCTGATGCGCTCGTTCGTCGATCGAGTCGATCACCGCGTGTTCGGTCTTGATGATGGTGGCGGTCCGTGGGCGGCTTGGTAGCGCGGCTAGCTCGCCGGCCAACTTCGGCACCGGAGCGAGGGCGGCCGTCCCCCGAGCCGGTGCCAGCGCGCCGATCCACAGGCCGTAACGGTGACGCATGTCGACGAAGGTCAGGGTGAGCAGCTGGGACGCATCGGCACGGGCATGAATCTCGATGAACGAGAGCCCGGAGACGGCCACCTGCTCCCACGCGACCACCACCTTCATCGCCTCAGGAGCGACGACCAGATCGACCATGGTCGCGCGGCTCGCAGGCATCGGCAGGAGACGCTCGGGAGCGGCCGCGAAATCCGCGGGCAATTCTGCGCGAAAGCCGTCGTCGCCGACCCCGGCAAACAATGTCCAGGGATTAGCGATAAGGGCAGCAAAAGCATCATCGCGCTGCTGCGGGGAGAATATGACACCATCCACGCCGCGTTATATCGACACCCCAGTTCGGGTTCTTGACGCGAATGAGGGTCGCTGGTCCGTCCGTTGTGGAACGGGTCAGACCACGACGAGCTCGTCGTCGGCAGGTTCGTGGCCGGCGGCCACCGTCATTTTGGAGCCGGGCCGGTAGCGCACCAGATCGAGGACGAGTTCGGCGATCTGCTCGTCCGTGAAGTGGCGCCGCATTTCGGCGCGCTCAGCCGGGCCGAACGAGGCGGGGTCGAGCAGGAAGGCTTTTGCGAACCGAACTGCCGCCTTATGGCGATCGGACAATTCGTTGCTGTCGGGGTCGCCGAGTCCGGCGACCATGGTCTCATCGAGCCCGCGGTCGAGCGCCGCCCGCACGCGGGTATTGCGGCAGATGCTGCAGCGCGTCAGCTGCCCGCTGACGATGCGGACCAGCTCGCGCGTGACGATGTCGACCTTCCCGGGATACGCGACGCGCTGGAACCCCGACCAGGCGTCCCAGAGTCGCGGGGCCGCGTCAGCCATCGTCAGCGACGTGCGCGGGACGCTGCTCATCCGGCGGTGCCTCCCTCGGTCAACATCAAGTCGGCGCGCTGGGTCGTTTCGAAGATCCCACACGCGTACGTGAGCACCAAGAGGCCCTCCTCGCCGACCGCGTCGATCACCTCGCGGGCCTGCTCGTCGCTGACTTCCTGGGCGTCGAAGAGCACCTGCTCCGCGTAGCCGAGGACGGTCCGGAGCCGGGCGTCGAAACGCTCGTCGGTCGGCCATCGTGGCAGCGCGGCGGCGAGCTCCGGATCGGCTCGGATCGGGACCGGCGCGGCGCCCAGCAGGTGGCCGATGCGCAGCCGGCAGAGGTCGAGCGTGGGAGCGTCGATCACGCCCTGCTCCCACACCGCGGCGAGCACCTCGTAGAGTGCGGCGCCGTAGGCAGGACGCAGGGCGGCAGCATCGTCGAGCGGGCTGGGGCCGGCGCTGGGAAGATCGAGCCAGGACTGCGGCACACCAGGACGCTACGCGGTCCCTTTCGCAAAGGGTGGGCGGCGGGCATGGGCGCTACTGACGGATCGGTCGAGCTGCCGGGCGTGGTGCGCCAGATCGGCTACGTCGTTCCCGATCTCGACGCAGCGCTATCCAGCTGGCTCGCCCTGGGCGTGGGTCCGTGGTACATCCTGCGCGGCCAGGTGCAGAGCGGGCGCTATCGCGGGCAGCCGTGCACCGTCACGCTCTCGATCGCCTTCGCCAACACCGGCGACCTGCAGGTCGAGCTCATCCAGCAGGAGGACGACACCCCGAGCGTGTATCGCGAATTCCTGGACGCGACCGGCGGCGGCTTCAACCAGCTGGCGTGGTGGGCACCGGACTTCGACGCGACGATCGCGTCCATCCGGGCAGCCGGGTGGCCGACCGTCTGGTCCGGTGGGGAGGATGGAGGCGCGCGCTTCGCCTACGTCGAGCCGCCCGCAGGCCCGGCCGCCATCGTCGAGATCATGGAACTCAACGCTCTCACCCAGGGGATGGCAGACATGGTGCGCGGCGCCGCCGAGAGCTGGGACGGCAGCGAGCCGATCCGGACGCTCGCGACGGGCTGAGCTACCGGCTAGCGGAGCTTCCACTTCGGGCGCTTGCCCGACTCGAAGCGGAGCTGCCCGGCGCGGAACGCCTCGGCGTCCGAGCCGATCCGGGTGAAGAGGTTGGCGACCTCGATGCCCTGGTGGCGCGACACCTCCAGGGCGGTCCAGAGCGCGCGCATCGTGCCCTGGATGGCGATCGGCGGTGAATCGGCGATCACCCGTGCTGCCCACATGGCCTGCTCGCGCAGCTTGTCGAGCGGAACGACCTCGGTGACCAGGCCGATCTCGCGAGCTCGCTCGGCCGACATGCGCTCGTCCGCTCCCAGCAGAGACATGCGCATGATCTCTTGAAACGGCATCTTCGCGAGCATCTGGATCGGCTCGAACGCCGCCGTCATCCCGTACGTCACGTGGGGGTCGAAGAACGTCGCGTCGTCCGCGGCGATGATGAACTCGACCTCGCCCAGGATGTAGAACGCGCCGCCGCAGGCCATGCCGTTCACGGCAGCGATGATCGGCTTCCAGCAGTCGCGGCTCTTCGGGCCGATGTCGCGCCCCGGGTCGTCGTACATCCACGGGGTCGGATAGCCGGGGTAGTTACCGGCAGCCATGGCCTCGGTGTTGGCCTCGGAAACGGCTTCGGCGCGGTCGATCCCGGTGCAGAACGACTGCCCTTCGGCGGTCAGGACGACGCAGCGCACGTCGTTGTCGTAGCGGAAGTCGTGCCAGACCTCGCGCAGCTCGTCCTGCATCTGCTGGTTGATCGCGTTGCGAACCTGGGGACGGTTGAGCGAGACCGTGGCGATGCCGTCGTTCTTCTCGACCAGCAGTGTTTCGAAAGAGGCCATGCGAGGACTCTAGGAGACCCGCCATGACCTTCCGTGCTCAGGTACTGGCGCTGACCTGCCGGTTCTTCAGGAGCCGACCCGGACGGGCGCCGGTGTCGACGCCATCGCGGCGGGTGATCTCGCCCCTGACCACCGTGGCCCGATAGCCGGTGACCGCCTGCAGGATGCGCGTGCCGCCGGCGGGCAGGTCGGTGACCGCGGCCGGCGCGTGCAGCTCCAGGCGTTCGAGGTCGATGACGTTGAGGTCGGCCCGCAGTCCCGCGGCGATCCGCCCGCGGTCATGAAGGCCGTACAAGGCGGCGGGTTGCGCGGTGAGGCGGCGCACGGCGTCTTCGAGCTCGAGGCGCGGCCCGCGGGAGCGATCACGGACCCAGTGCGTCAGCACGTACGTCGGGATCGACGCGTCGCAGATGGTGCCGCAGTGGGCGCCTCCGTCGTCGAGGCCGAGCACGGCGGCCGGATCCATCAGCTGCTCGTGGAGGACGTCGTGATTGGCGTCGACGTAGTTGAAGACCGGGAAGAGCAGGAGCCCGGACGAGTCGGGCGCGGTCAGCGCGTCATAGGCGGCTTCCTCGACGGGGATGCCCGTTCGCTCGGCGACGGCGCCGAGCGACTGCTCCGGCGGCTGCTCGTAATCAGGATGGCGGGTGACCGGGTAGCACCGCGGAAGGAAGCTGGTGATCGCGGCGACGGTGAGGAACTGCATCTGGTCCGTCTCGGCCGGCTTCTCGCTGAGGATCCGGGCCCGCACCTCGGGACGGCGCAGCTCGGCCAGCCGCTCGGCGAGTGGGAGGTGGGCAACCGCCTCGTAGCTCGGCCGCAGCTTGAAGGGATGGCGAACGTCCCAGCCGAAAAGGATGCCGAACGGGCGCCCGGCGATCAGCGGTACGACGCTTGCACCGCGCTCGCGCCAATCGGCGGCGGCATCCATGGCGGAGCGCCACCGATCCGGGCTCTGGCCGTCCTGCAGGACGATGAAGGTCGCCGTCAGTCCGGTCTCGAGCGCCAGCGCGCCGATCCAGTCCATCTCCTTCGCGGCGATCTCCGGATCGTCGGTCGGGGCGATGCCCGCCCCGGCCACCTCGAAGATCGAGCCACCTCCGGCGCGCACCGCCTTCGCGATCGCGAAAAGCTCGTCGTCGTTGGCGAACGTGCCCGGTACCGGGGTGCCGTCGAGGCTGGCGTGGCCGAGCGTCCGCGAGGTGGTGAAGCCGAACGCGCCCGCCTCCATGGCCTCGCGGACGAGCCGGCACATCTCGGCGAGGTCGTCCTCGGTCGCCTGCTGGTTCGTCGCGCCGCGCTGCCCCATGACGTACGCACGCAGCGGGCCGTGGGGGAGCTGCACGCCCACGTCGATCGACCAGCGACGGGTCTCCAGCTGCGCGACGTACTCGGGGAAACTCTCCCAACCCCAGGTCATCCCCTCGTGGAGCGCGGAGCCCGGGATGTCTTCGACGCCTTCCATCAGCTCGATGAGCCAGGCTTCCTGGCCCGGGCGCACGGGGGCGAAACCCACCCCGCAATTGCCGGTGACGACCGTCGTCACGCCATGCGGGGTGGACGGCTCCAGCACCTCGTCCCACGTCACCTGACCGTCGTAGTGGGTGTGGACGTCGACGAAGCCGGGCGTGACGATGCAGCCGCTCCGCCTCGAGGGTCTCGGCCGCTTCGCCCGTGAGCTCGGGGGCGATCGCCGACGATCCGGCCATCGCGAATGCCGACATCCGCTCGGACGGCGGGAGAGCCCGTGCCGTCGACTACCCGGCCGCCGCGGATCAGGATGTCGAACATGGATGCCGCCCTCTGGTCGTCGCTGAGCCCATTTCTAACATCTATAGCTTTGCCGAGCGAGCGCGCGGCAAGCGCCACTGCCGTTGACAGGTAATCGCGCTACCCATAGCGTCCGCCACATGCCGACCGCCAGCCGGGCCAACGACTGTCTGATCAATGTTCATTTCGGCGACACCGACCAGCCCGAGTGGATGTTCCGGGTGAAGGACGAGTACTTCAAGCGTGACGACGGCATCTTCGGCCCGTGGGACATGGCGAAGGTGCTCGACGAGATGGACGAGAACGGTGTCCAGCGGGCCGTCATCACGGCAAACGTCAAGCAGCTGAGCGGTTCTCCGCTGAAGTTCGTCGAGGCGCGTCCCGACCGCTTCGCGCTGACGGTCGGCGGCCTGGACCTGCTGCGGCCCATGCCGGCGTTGAAGACCCTCGCGTCGTTCGTCGCCGACCACCCAGTGGTGTCGGCCTCGGTCGGTCCGTCGTTCTGGGGCGATGGGATGTACGCGGCGGACAACGCGGTCTACTTCCCGCTCTACACGAAGTGCTGCGAGCTGGACCTGCCGCTGTGCATGAACACCGGCCTGCCCGGCCCGCCCATCCCGGGCGAGGTGCAGAACCCCATCTATCTCGACCGGGTCTGCGTGCGCTTCCCCGAGCTGAAGCTCTGCATGATTCACGGTGCTGACCCGTGGTGGGACACGGCGATCCGGCTGATGATCAAGTATCCCAACCTGCGGCTCATGACGTCGGCCTGGGCTCCGAAGTACCTGCCGGAGAGCCTCCTGCACTACATGCGCAGCCGCGGCAAAAGGAAGATCATCTTCGCATCGGATGCGCCCGTGCTCTCCATCACCCGCACCATCGGCGAGGCCGTCAAGCTCGACCTGCCTGACGAGGTGCTCGACAACTACCTGTACGGCAACTCGCAGGAGTTCTTCTTCGACCGCCTCCCTGCCTAGCCGATACGTTTCGTCGGTGAGCGACGACGAATACCGGCAGCACGCATGACGGTGAGCCTGCCGCCGAGCGTGATTGCGGAGCTCGGGCTGCGGTGCGAGACCGGCGGGGAAATCGCCCGTGGCCACACCGAGATACAGCCGACCGTCTGCGTGCCTGACACCGGGACGGTGCGCACGTCGGTACTCGCGACCTGGTCCGACGTGCTGACCGGAGCGGCCGCCGAGCCCTTCGCGTTCTCGGTGGCCTCGTTCATCGCCTCGCCCGATCCGTCTCACGTCTTCGAGGACGGATTCCCGGATCTGTCAGGCATGTGGGGCACGCTCCCCGTTCCGCTCATGGAGCGCCTGGGGGCGAGCGTGCCCGCTCCGGGAACCGCTCTGGTGCCGCACCGCCACGACGCCCTCAACGCCGCGGGGGCGATTCAAGGCGGCATGGTGGCCCTGGCGGCCGAGGAGGCGCGCGCGGTGGCGACCGGTGATGACCGCATGTCGCTGGTGCACCTCACGGATGCCGGCTCGGGCAAGCTCGGTGCGGTTGCGACGGTCCGGCTCGGCGACCCCGACGAGCGGAAGCCGTAAAGGGGTCGTTGGTAATCTCTGCGCCAGGCCAACCACGCAGGCCAAGATGGGGGTCACGTGACTGCGCCGAAGCGCTACCGGGTCCAGCCGAGGGAGAAGCCGCAGCAGATCGCTGACGAGTTGCGGTCGCTCATCGTCAGCGGCGAGCTTTCCGAAGGAGACTCCCTGGGCCGCGAGCCCGAGCTGGTCGAGCGTTTCGGGGTATCCCGTCCCTCGCTGCGCGAGGCCCTTCGCATTCTCGAGGCCGAGGGCCTCATCACCGTGCTGCGCGGCGCGGGCGGCGGCGTCGTTGTCCATGAGCCGGACGAGCGCATGATGGCGCGCACCGCGGCCCTGGTGCTAGCGGCTCGCAACGTGCCGCTGGAAGACGTCTTCGAAGCCCGCACGTTGGTGGAGCCGTTGGCGGCGAAGGCGCTGGCCTCGCTTCGCGGGCGCCGCGCGGTCGTCGCCGAATTGCGCAGCCTCGTGGAGGAGCAGGAGCGTTGCCTCGACGATCCCGAGCAGTTCGGCGCCGCCAACGCTGTCTTTCACGAGCGACTGGTCTCGCTGGCCGGTAACGAGACTCTCGCCGTGTTCGCCGAGATGCTGAAAGAGATCGTGGCGCGCGCCGTCACCGAGGTCAGCCGCGGCGAAGACGTGGTGGGCTCGCTCGCGGTGCGGCGGCGAGGAATCAAGTCGCAGCTTCGCCTGCTCGACCTGATCAAGGCCGGCGACAGGGTCGAGGCCGAGGCGCATTGGCGCTCACACATGGCCGTGGTCGGGAAGGTCATGCTCGGCCAGAAGGCGTCTGCCGTCGTCGATCTGTTCAACGATCGCTGAGCGACGCCGGTCTACAACCGATGCGGTGTCGTCCGGGTCTGGACGTGTCGTTACGGGTCAACAAGCGATTGCGGCTGGAAAGACGTTGAATGCGACGCGGATTGCTTGTTGGTTCGTCCGAACCCCGCGCCGGGTCCCGTTGGCGTGACTTGCCGATTCTGCAAGTGAGGCTTGCGCCCGGTCGGTAGCATCCGTGCGGTGGTTGAGACGCTAGTCGACGATGGCGCGGGTGCCGGCTGGCAGCGCCGCGTGGTCGACCGGTCGTTGGACGATGCGAAGAAGCGCTCCATCGATCGCGGGGCGCGCCTGATCCGGGCCGCTGCCAAGGTGCTGGATCGCACCCACGGTGAGTCGCTCACGGTGCAAGAGGTCGCCGACGAGGCCGGGCAGTCGCTGCGGACGCTGTACCAGTACTTCGCGAGCAAGGACGACCTGCTCCTCGCCGTCTACGAAGAGGCGATGCGCACCTACGCGCAGCTCATCACGGCCGCGGTGGATCGGCTCGAGGATCCGCTGGAGCGCCTCGCCGGCGGCATCATCGCCGCAGCGCGGATGCCGTCGATGCACGCGCAGGGCCGCGACCGCGGTCTCGCCCATCTGCGCCTTCAGCTGAGCCAGGCCCACCCGACCCTCGTCGCCTCGGCGCAGGAGCCGGTGACGCTTTCTTCCGTGGCCTCATCGAGGAAGCGGCCGGCGACGGCCAGCTGCCCGGCATCGACAGCAATGCCGCGATCGAGCGGGCGACGTACTTCATCTCCTCGCTGCGCAACTCGTACAACACGTCGGTGACCCTCGGCAACGATCTGGGGCTCGAGCTTCCCGACGTCATCGACCTGTCGCTGTTCTGCCTCGGGGGAATCGGGGTGCTCCTTCCGCGGGAATGGCACGAGCGCATCGACACCGATCTGCAGCTCTCCGTCGGCGACGGGCGGTCGATCCTTCGTCAGCTCGCCCGGGAGCCTGGTCGGCCGCGGCGCGCCAAAACCCGCTGATCGTCCGGTCGTAAGCCCTGGCCTTCTCATGTGCGCCTTGGGGATTCAGCGCGCACCGTAGGTTCGGGATGCAGGCGTTGGTCGAGGGTTTGGCCGAGGAGGGGTCGGCGTTTGCCGACCAGTGGTGGTCCGCCGCCGGGTGGGAACAGGTGGATGGTCATCGAGTCGATGATCTTGTAGGTCCAGCCGCCTTCGTGAAGCAGGTGATGATGAAAAATGCAGAACAGGTCGAGGTTCCAGTCGGCGGTGGGTCCGCCGTCGATGGAGTGTTGGCGGTGATGTGCTTCGCAGGCTGAGGGTGGCCGATCGCAGCCGGGCCACAGGCAACCGCCGTCGCGGAGTGCGATGGTGCGGCGTTGGGCGGGGGTGGCGAGCCGGCTGCGGCTGCCGCGGTCGAGGATTTCGGACTCGGTACCGAGCACGGCCGGGATGATCCCCATGTCGCAGGCCATGCGGCGGGCGGCTTTGGCGGTGATCGGGCCGTGGCCTTGGATGTCGGCGGACCCGACGCCGGTCTGCAGGGCTTCCAGGGAGAGGGCGACGATCAGGCTGTGCCGGCTGGTCGGCACCACCCCACCCCCGCCGGAAGTCCCGTCGCCGGTGGTGCATTGCTCGGCATGGTTCATGGCTTGGCGGGCCATCGCGAGGAGGGCTTCGGCGCGGCGCTTGCCGATCGGATCATCCGCCAGGGGCAGGTTCGGGTCGCGTTTGCGGGTGAACGCCGCGAGAGCGGCGGTGAATTCGGCGCCGGCTTCGGTGTCGAGCCAGCCATCGATGCGGAACATGCCGTCGAACGTCTTGGACACGTTCAGCTTCTGGTTGTCATAGTTCTTCTTCGCGGCAGCGTCGGCATCTTCCGGTGCGGCAGCGGCTTTCACCACCGCCGCCAGATCGGCGAGCTGGGCGGGGGTGATGTGCGGGGCGGCGTCGGCAAGCACCTTCTCGATCTCGGCGCCGAGTTCATCATCGAGCTGGTCGGTCGCCCGCCGGATGACCGACGCATGCCCCAGGCCGAGTTCGCCGTTCTCCCATGCCGCGGCAGTGGCGGGCATCCGGTCGGTCAAGGCCCGGCCGAGCTGGACCCGTTCGGAGCACCAGCCGCTGGTCTCACCCGACACATTCCGCAGATACGCAACGGTGGAGGCGGCGCCGTCGGAACCGAACTCCCCGGTGCGATCCACCCGCTCCACCGCCCGGCAGGTCGCCAGCTCCCCGGCCCGGACCGCAGCGAGCATTTCCGCCAGGACGCTAGCGGCGTCCGAGCCTGACATCTCCGGGCCGATGCCGGCGGCGATCTTCTGGCCGAGGACGCGGTACTGCTCCGCGTCAGCCAGCAGATCACCTTCGTACATACGTTCGATTCTAGCGCATCAGTCCAGGTCAGAGCACTTATCCACAGGAACGATTCGGGTTCATTCCAATAGCTCTTCGGGCCATGGTGTCAGCGAAGAGATCACGGACTTCCAGGCGAGACAAGCCTGCTTAGAGGTAGCCGTCCCCGACTCGGCCGCCAAACCCGCAGCACGCGATAACCGGCATTATCGGGCGATTTACCGTCGCCTCCAATGTCGAACTCTTGATCAGCGAACCTTGACCTGATCTGTGCACCAGGACTAGGTCACTCCTTCTGCTCGTTACTCGGGTGCCGCGATGACGGAGGAGCGTCGCAAACCCGACCAGACCCATGGCCACGCCGACTCCGAAGAAGGTCCAGCCGGCGACATACCAGGCCCAACCTCCGTTACTGCTCGCATGTCCGATTCCGAGGCAGATAACGAAGCCTGCCGCGATCGACGGCATCGCAATTTGGACGGATCGCTTTGACACCCTCATGGCGGTGCGGCACATCTTTCGCTGTGTTCGGTCTGATCCTCGGATCCATCTGCCCAATGTGCGTTGGCGCAATCCATGTGTGCAGGAGTCACCTCACGGCCGTCGTCGACCGTGCATAAGTGCCAATAGCGGGCGCTCGGGAATCCGGCACTATCCGGTGATGCGGGCCCGGCTGCCAAGAGCCGGAGATTGAATAACGGGGCTCTAGGGTTGACAGACCTGACATAGCTGACGCCGCCGAAGGATGGCAACTGCCGATGTACCGACTGACCGTGGTCTACGACGAGCCGGCCGACCGAGATGCCTTCGACCGCCGCTACACCGACGAGCACGTCCCTCTAGTCAAGGCCGTGCCCGGGCTGGCCAGCTTTCAGCTCAGTCACCCGCAGGGCGGCACGCCGTACCTCGTCGCCGAGCTGTTCTGGCCCAGTCGAGGACGCCTTCAAGGCTTCGGCCGCGACCCCCGAGATGGCCGAGACCCGCACGCACGCCGCGGGCTGCGGCACGACGTTCACGGTCTACACCGGCGACGTCGCCGAAGTCTGACCGAGCGCGTCCCCAGACTTGCTCGCTAGCTCGAGAGCAGCCTTTCGATGACGGCGTCGGCGGCTTCGTCGGGGCTCTGCGTCGTCGTCAGCAGATGCACTTCGGGTGACTCCGGCGGCTCGTAGGGGTGGTCCACGCCGGTGAAGTTGGGCAGTTCGCCGCGCCGGGCCTTGGAGTAGAGGCCCTTGCGGTCGCGGGCTTCCGCCTCCTCGAGGGGGGTGTCGACGAAGACCTCGAGGAAGGTCTCGGTGCCGGCGAGTTCGCGGGCGAGTCGGCGTTCGGCGCGGTACGGGGAGATGAGGGCGACGAGGACGACGAGTCCGGCATCGGCCATCAGGGCGGCTACTTCTGCGGTTCGGCGGACGTTTTCGACCCGGTCCGCGGCGGTGAAGCCGAGGTCTTTGTTCAGGCCGTGGCGCAGGTTGTCGCCGTCGAGCAGGTAGGTGTGCAGGCCCATGGCGTGCAGCTTGCGTTCGACGATGTTGGCGATCGTCGACTTCCCGGAGCCGGACAGGCCGGTGAACCAGACGACGGCCGGCCGCTGGCCTTTCTGGGCGGCGCGTGCGACCCGGTCGACCTCGACCGACTGCCACTGGACGTTGTCGGCGCGGCGCAGGGCGAAGTGCAGGAGCCCCGCGCCCACCGTGTTGTTGGTCAGCCGGTCGATGAGGATGAAGCCGCCCATGTCGCGGTTGTCGGTGTACGGGTCGAAGGCGAGGGGCCGGTCGACGTTGAGGTTGGCGACGCCGATCTCGTTCAGTTCCAGGGTTTTTGCCGCGGCGTGTTCCAGGGTGTTGACGTTCACCTTGTATTTGGGCTGGGCGAGGGTGGCGCCGACGGTGCGGGTGCCGAGCTTGAGCAGGTAGGGCCGGCCGGCGAGCATGGGCTCGTCGCTCATCCAGACGATGTGGGCTTCGAACTGGTCGGCGACGCCCGGGGGAGAGGTAGCGTCCGCGAGCACGTCGCCGCGGCTGACGTCGATCTCGTCGGTGAGGGTGATCGTGACGGACTGGCCGGCGGCGGCTTCGTCGAGGTCGCCGTCGAAGGTCACGATGCGCTCGACGGTGCTTTCCCGGCCGGACGGGACGACCCGGATCGGGTCGCCGACCCGGATGGTGCCGCCGACGATCTCACCGCAGAACCCGCGGAAGTCCAGGTTGGGCCGGTTCACCCACTGCACCGGCATCCGGAACGGGCCGTCGGCGGCGAAGTCGGGAATGTCGACGACTTCCAGGTGGCCGATCAGCGTCGGCCCGCAGTACCAGGGGGTGTTGGCGCTGGGCTCGGTGATGTTGTCGCCGCGCAGCGCCGACATCGGGATGGCGGTGATGTCCGTGAGGCCGATCTCGGCGGCGAAGGCGCGGTAGTCGGACTCGATCTGGTCGAACACGTCCTTTGAGTAATCGACGAGGTCGAGCTTGTTGACCGCGAGCACGATGTGGCGGATGCCGAGCAGTGAGACCAGGTAGCTGTGGCGCCGGGTCTGGGTGAGCACGCCTTTGCGGGCGTCGATGAGGATGACGGCGAGGTCGACGGTGGAGGCGCCGGTGACCATGTTGCGGGTGTACTGCTCGTGGCCCGGGGTGTCGGCGACGATGAACTTGCGCCGCTCGGTGGAAAAGAAGCGGTAGGCGACATCGATCGTGATGCCCTGCTCGCGTTCGGCGGCCAGCCCGTCCACGAGCAGCGCGAAGTCCAGCTCGCCGCCCTGGGTGCCGACCTTCTTCGAATCCGACTCCAGCGCGGCCAGGTGGTCTTCGAAAACCAGCTTCGAGTCATACAGCAGCCGGCCGATCAGCGTGCTCTTGCCGTCATCGACGCTGCCGCAGGTGATGAAACGCAGCATCGACTTGTGTTCATGACGCTGCAGGTAGGCGTCGATACCGCCTTCCAGAAGATCGTCCGCAGCGTGGGCCATCAGAAGTACCCCTCCTGCTTCTTCTTCTCCATCGACCCGGACGAATCGTGGTCGATCACCCGGCCCTGCCGCTCGGAGGAGGTCGTCAGCAGCATCTCCTGGATGATCTCGGTCAGCGACGAGGCGGTGCTCTCCACCGCGCCGGTCAGCGGATAGCAGCCCAGGGTGCGGAAGCGCACGCTGCGCAGCTCCGGAACCTCGCCCGGCTCCAGCGGCATCCGCTCGTCATCCACCATGATCAGCGTGCCGTTACGCGCCACCACCGGCCGGCGTTCGGCGAAGTACAGCGGCACGATCGGGATCTGCTGGTTGTGGATGTACTGCCAGACGTCGAGCTCGGTCCAGTTCGAGAGCGGGAAGACCCGCACGCTCTCGCCCGGCGCCTTGCGGGCGTTGTAGAGCCGCCACAGCTCGGGGCGCTGCAGCTTCGGATCCCAGCGGTGCTGCGCCGACCGGATCGAAAACACCCGCTCCTTCGCCCGCGACTTCTCCTCATCCCGGCGCGCACCGCCGAACGCCAGATCGAACCCGTACTGGTCCAGCGCCTGCTTCAACCCCTCGGTCTTCCACATGTCGGTATGCGTCGCCGACCCATGCTCGAACGGGTTGATACCCAGCCGGACGCACTCCGGGTTCTGATAGACCAGCAGGTCAAGACCGTTCTCGGCGACGAACTTGTCGCGGAAGTCGTACATCGCGCGAAATTTCCACGTCGTGTCGACATGCAACAGCGGAAACGGCGGCTTCGACGGATAAAACGCCTTCAGCGCCAGGTGCAGCATCACGGCGCTGTCCTTACCGACCGAGTAGAGCATCACCGGCTTCTCGCTCTCGGCGACAGCCTCCCGCAGGATCTGGATGCTTTCCGACTCCAATCGCTGTAAGTGAGTTCTGGTCGTCATCCCCACCTCATCCGCGCCCGCGCGCTCCTGGCCCCGCTCTGCAGGGACGGTATCCAACGGGGTCTGCAACGTCCCGACCCTGGTCGGCTATGCCCCGGGAGGGGGTCCCGCCACTCGGCTGTAGATGTGGCCTAATGTGTAGATGTTTCCGGTTGAGTGGTTTGAGCCCAGGCGGCTGAGATGCAGGTCAGGCCGACGTTCGGGAGTGTGATGTTCGCGCAGTCTGCCGATCAGGAGCTGTTCGAGGCGACGACGGTCCAGTTCCTGGCGAATCACTACCCGCCTTCTCGCATCCGCGAGCTCCGCGCCGAGCCGACCACGTGCGACGCGGCCACCTGGAAGCGCGGCGCGGAGCTCGGATGGACCTCACTGCTGGTGGCGGAGGCGTCGGGTGGGGGGTCCATCAGTGAGGACGGGCTGCTCGACCTGCTGATCGTCGCGTTTCATTTCGGTCGGCATGCGGCGCCCGGCCCGCTCTTCGGGACGAACGTCGTCGCGCTCGCGCTTGATCGCTGGGGTGCACCGGACCACGAAGCCGCCCTTGCGGAGCTGCTCTCCGGTTCGGCCGCCGCGGCCTGGGCCGGCCCCGGGAGTTCGCTACGAGCGGAGCCAGCCGAAGCCGGGATCGTGCTCGACGGGGCCGTAGGTGCGGTCGACGGTGCGGGAGAGGCCGAATACCTGCTGGTCCGTGCGGGCGAGCCCGAGTCGCACTACCTGGTGCCGCTCCGCTCACCGGGGATCGAGCTGATCGCGTTGGAGGGGGTCGATCTCACCCGCCGGTTCGCCCGGGTGACCTTTCACGGGGTCGCGCTCCCGGCCTCTGCTCGCGTCGGAGCGACCGGTGACGGCGTCAGCCACGACCGGCAGCTGCTCGACGTGATGGCCGTGCTCCAGGCCGGCGAGATCGCCGGGGCGATGGACCGCTCCTTCGAGCTCACCCTGGCGTGGACGTTCGATCGCTACTCCTTCGGGCGGCCGCTGGCGTCCTACCAGGAGATCAAGCATCGGGTGGCCGACCTGCGCACCCACCTGGAGGCGAGCTCCGCCGTCGCCTGGCGCGCGGCTCGGGCAGTGGGGCGACGCGAGGCTGACGCCGCGAGCTGGGCGGCAGCCGCCAAGGCCTACACGGGCACCCACGGACCGGAGGTCATCCAGGACTGCATCCAGCTGCACGGGGGGATCGGGGTGACGTTCGAGCACGACCTGCACCTGTTGCTGCGCCGGGCCGTCACCGACGCCCAGCTGTTCGGCACTCCGGACTTCTTCCGCCGCCAGGTCGCGCTGCAGGTGTCCTCATGATCAGCGTCGAGGAGTTCGCCGCCCGGGCCCGCGGGTGGCTGGCCGACACCATGCCACTGGCCGACGCGTCGGCGGCCGAGTTCTTCCTGACCGCGACCGGGCGCGACGATGATGAGGACCTGGCGCGTATCGAGACGTGCCGGCGGCTGCAGCGGTTGCTGGCAGGCGCCGGGTTCGCCGGGATCTGCGTCCCGGCCGAGTACGGCGGCCAGGGGCTGACGCCGGCGCACCAAGCCGCGTTCAACCGCGAGCTGCGCGGCTACGACTACCCGGCCGAGATTCAGGCGTCGACGTTCATTCCCTGCATGGCGCTGCTGCTGGAGTTCGGCACTGAGGAGCAGAAGCAGCGCCACATCCCGAAGATGCTCCGGGGCGAGGAGATCTGGGTGCAGTTCCTGTCCGAGCCGGGCGGTGGATCGGACGCGGCCGGCGCCGTCACCAGCGCCACGCGCGACGGCGACCAGTGGGTGCTCAACGGATCCAAGATCTGGACCACCGCGGGCTGGTACGGCGACTGGGCGATCTGCCTGGCCCGGACCAACTGGGACGCCGAGAAGCATCGTGGGTTGACCGTGTTCAGCTTCCCGGTGGCCACCCCGGGGGTCGAGGTCCGCCGCATCGAGCTGGTCAACGGCTCGCAGGAGTTCTGCCAGGAGTTTCTGACGGACGTGCACGTCGCGGACGCGGATCGGATCGGCGATGTCGACGCCGGCTGGGACGTCGTCACCCGATGGCTCTACCACGAGCGCACCATCTCCGGCGGTTCGAGGTACGTCACGGGGCAGGGCAACCAGCCGACCGAGGGCCCCTACGAGGCGGCCGCGTTCCGGGAGCGCGCCCAGCAGCGCGGCACCTGGGACGACGAGCGCACCCAGGAGCTGATCGGTGAGGCGCGCACGCTTTCCCTGGTCAGGTCGGCGCTGGTGCAGTCGGTCACCCGCAAGATGCAGGCTGGCGCGTTGCCGCACCATGCGGCGGCGATGATGCGGCTGTTCAGCGGCATGGCGACCACGCGCCGCGCCACCATCGCGCACGAGCTGGCGGGGGAGCAGGCCGTGGTGTGGGAGCCCGGCGACAGGACCGGCGCGCAGGTGGCGCTCGGCTACCTCGTGCGCCAGGCCGCCTGTATCGGCGGCGGCACCACCGAGATGGCGCGCAACGTCATCAGCGAGCGCCTGCTCGGGATGCCGCGGGAACGCCGGGCCGACCAGGAGGCGTTTCGTGACGTCCCGCGCGGGCCGGGGTCAGCGCGGTGATCGTGCCTCAGACGGCAAAGGCCTCAGCGGGCAGCAGGCGCTTCGCCAGCTTCCCGGTAGGCAACCGCGGGAGCTCAGGCAAGAACACCACCGATCGGGGGCACTTGAACTTTGACAGCCGAGCCGTGCAGTACTCGATGAGCTCGCGCTCGAACTCCGCGGAGGGCGGCCGGCCGGCCGACTCGACGATCGCGCGGACCGCCTCGCCGAAGTCGGGATCGGCCACGCCGACGACGGCCACGTCGGCCACGTCAGGGTGGCCGACCAGCACGTCCTCGACCTCGCGGGGATAGATGTTGACCCCGCCGGAGATGACCATGTTGCTTACCCGGTCGGTGATGTAGAGGTAGCCCTCGTCGTCGACCAGGCCGACATCACCCAGCGTGCTCCAGCCTCGGTCGTTGTAGGCCTCGGCGGTCTTCGCCGGATCGTCGTGGTACTCGAAACGCGACGCGCTCTCGAACCAGATCTGCCCGGTCTGGTGGGGCCCGAGCTCCTTGCCGTCCTCGCCGACGATGTGCACCGCGCCGAGCAGCGAGCGCCCGACGGACCCGGGGTGCGCGAGCCACTCCTCGGGACCGATGGCGCAAAAGCCGGCTCCCTCGCTGCCGGAGTAGTACTCGTACACCACCGGTCCGAGCCACTCGATCGCCGCTCGCTTGACCTCCGGCGGGCAGGGCGCGGCGGCATGCACGGCGTAACGCAGGCTGGACAGGTCGAACCGGCTGCGCTCCGCCGCGGGCAGCTTCAGCAGGCGGATCAGGTGGGTCGGGACGAACTGCACGTGCGTCACGTGGAACCGCTCGATGGCCCGCAGCGTCTCGACCGGATCGAAGCGGTCCATGACGACGGCGGTGCCGCCGAGCCGCAGGACCGCATCGGTCCAGCCGGCCGGCGCTGCGTGGTAGAGCGGCGCGGGGGACAGGTAGACGTCACCCTCGTTGAAGCCGTAGAGCCCGCGCACCAGGCCCGACGAAACTGCTCGGGGCGCCGATCTCACCGCCGACGCTTGCCGGCTTGACGCCCTTGGGCTTGCCGGTGGTGCCCGAGGAGTACAGCATCCAGGAGCCGCTGCTCTCGTCGGCGATCGGGGTGGTCGGCTGGGCGGCCAGCGCCTTGTCGTAGTCCTCGAAGCCGTCAGCGCTGCCGCCGATCATGAGCCGCCGGCCCGGCGCCTCGGCGAGGCCCAGCCGGTCCGTCAGCTCGGGTAAGGCCGCGGTCGCGATGATGACGGAGGCGCCGCAGTCGTTGACGATGTATTCGGCCTCGTCGGCGGACAGGTGCCAGTTGATCGGGGTGACGTAGAGCCCGCTGCGCATGGCTGCGAGGGTCACCTCGAAGAATTGCAGCCGGTTCTCCAGCACCAGCGCGACGTGATCGCCTTCGCGCAGCCCCATCGCGCGCAGGTGGTGGGCCAGCTGATTGGAGCGGGCGTTCAGCTCTGCGTAGCTGAGGGTGGCGCTGCCGTCGGCCATCGCCACCGCGAGCCGGTCGGGCGCACTCACGGCGTAGGCACTGACGTGTTCGATCGTCACGGGCGGCAACCTCTTTCTGCGGGAGCCACGATTATGGCTCCGGCACCTCGAAGTGCTCGTCGCGTAGCTGGAAGGCGCGCTTCGTGCCGTGCTCAGCGCGGGACTTCACGAAGTTGAACTCGTCGGCCTCGAACTGCAGGTTGGTGCCGAACGCGTGGAAGAGGTAGCTGGCCACCTCCTCACCGGAGTAGGCCTGCAGCTGCTCGACGAGGCGGAACGCCTCCTTGGCCATGACGATGCCGTCGGCGGGCATCTTGGCGACCTTCTGCGCCCACCAGCCGGCCCGGGACTCGACCTGCGCGTCATCCACCACCTCGGTGAACACGGTGAGGTGTTCGAAGGTCGACGCCGGCACCGTATCGCCGGTCAGCAGCAGCCGGCGGGCCAGGACCGGACCGAGGCGGTGGAAGAACATGTGCAGCGAGCCGAGCGCGGGCCCGAGGAAGCGGGTGGCGGGCATGCCGATCATCGCGTCGCGCGCGACCACCGAGATGTCGGCCATCAGGGCCAATTCGAAGCCGCCGCCGAGGGCGTATCCCCGGACCTCGGCGACGGTCGCCTTCGGGTAGCCCATGAATTCGTGGTAGAAGCCGAACGCCTCGCGGTCGACGGCCAGCCGCCGCCGCTGGCTCGGGCGACGCGTGCGATCGCGGCTTCCATTCTCCTGCCCGGCGCCACCGGCACCACTGCCGTACCAGGCATAGGCGTTGGCCATGTCGGCCCCCGTGCTGAAGACCCCACCCTCGCCGCGCAGGATCACGACCTTGACATCGTCGTCGCATGCCAGGTCATCGAGATAGTCAGCGAGCTGCCTGCGCATGGCCGCGTCGTAACTATTGCGGCGGTCGGGATTGTTGAGGGTGAGCCGGGCGATGCCGGTTGCCTCGTCCCGATCCAGCAGCACTCGGGGGTCAGTCAACCGTCTCGCCTACCCTTGTTTGCGCGTGCACGATGCTCCAGCCTAGATTAATATCCAGATGTTTCCAAGGTATGGACGGTCGGCTGTCGCTTATCAATCCCGATGGACGGGCTGCTGCTATGAATGCGGGCATGAACTTTCAGACCATCGAGTACGAGGTCGCCGAGCGGGTGGCGATGATCACGTTCAACCGGCCTGACCAGCTCAACGCCCTCAGCCCGGAGATGGTCCGCGAGCTGCGCCAGGCCTACGCCGCCGCCGAGGCCGATGAGAGCGTCTGGCTCCTGCTCGTCACGGGTAAGGGCCGGGCGTTCTGCGCGGGCGCTGATGTCACGGAGATCCCGGAGGACGGCCGGGTCAGCTACGACGAGCCGTACCTGACCACCTACCCGCAATGGGAGGCGCCGCAGGAGGGCACGCCACCGTTTCGCACCATGACCAAGCCGGTGCTCGCCGCGATCAACGGCATCTGTTGCGGCGCCGGCCTGGACTGGGTCACCACCGGCGACATCGTCATCGCCTCGGACCAGGCGAGCTTCTTCGACCCTCACGTGAGCATCGGCCTGGTGTCCGGCCGCGAGGTGGTCCGGCTGGCTCGCGCGCTGCCGACGAATATCGCCATGCGGATGGCGCTGGTCGGCAGGCACGAGCGGATGAGCGTCGAGCGCGCGTATCAGCTCGGCTTGATCTCCGAGATCGTGGAGCATGACCGCCTGCTCGAGCGGGCCCGTGAGATCGCCGCGCTGGTGAACCGCAACGCGCCGCTCGCCGTGCGCGGTACCCGGCTCGGCATCCGCAAGGGCCTGGATCTGCCGCTGAACGAGGCCGAGATCCTCGCGGAGGCGTTTCGCGAGCGGGTGGTGCGTACCGACGATGCCAAGGAAGGCCCGCTGGCGTTCGTCGAGAAGCGTGAACCCGAGTGGCGCTGTCAGTGAGCGGCTACAGCACGATCGAGTACGAGACCTCGCCGGACCATGTCGCCACTCTCACGCTCAACCGGCCGCAGGTGCTCAACGCCTTCGATCGCCAGATGTGCCAGGAGGTTAAGGACGCCTGGCATCGCGTGAAGACCGACCCGCAGGTCCACACCGTGGTCCTGCGCGCCGCCGGTGACCGGGCGTTCAGCGCGGGGCTCGACACCAAGAAGCCCTACGGGCAGCCCGATGACGTCTGGAACCACGAGGATCCGGGCGAGCTGCTGAGCCCCAAGTGGCAGAAGGTGTGGAAGCCCGTTGTGTGTGCCGTGCACGGAATCTGCACGGCCGGGGCCTTCTACTTTCTCAACGAGGCCGACATCGTCATCTGCTCGGACGACGCGACCTTCTTCGACTCCCACGTGACGTACGGGTTGGTGTCAGCACTCGAGCCGGTCGGGCTGATGCGCAAGATCGGTCTGGCCGAGACCCTGCGCATCGCGCTATCAGGCAACGACGAGCGGGTGACGGCGGCGACGGCGTTGCGCATCGGGCTCGTCACGGAAGTGGTGGCACGCGAGGCGTTGTGGGCGCGGGCACACGAGATCGCCGCCGGCATCGCGCGCAAGCCCACCGCAGCGACTCAGGGCACCGTGCGCGCGATCTGGGAGTCGCTCGACCGGCCCTACCGAGCGGCGATGGAGCAGGGCCTGCTCTACACCCGGGTCGGCAACCCGCTGGGTGCAGCCGAAGTGGCCGAGCGTGGCCCTGACCGCCCCGAGCCGAGATTTCGTTGATGACGATCTCCGCGACCTTCGCGCTCAGCCAACGCGTCCAGCAGATGCTGGCCGTGGACGCCTCGGCGCGGGCGCTGGAATTCGAAGGTCAGTGGTTCACCTGGGGCGAGCTGGCCGCTGCTGCCGAGGCGGTCGGTGCCGAGGTGGCGCCGGGCGAGCGGGTGGCCCTGCTGCTGCGCAACCGCGCGCACCACGTGGGCCTGCTCATCGGCCTGATCGCGGCGGGCGCCTGTGTCGTCACGGTCAATCCGGGGCGGGGCATCGACCGGGTGCGTGCGGATGTGGCCGGGCTCGGGGTCGCCACCGTCGCGGGCGAGCCGGACGATCTGGCAGCGTTGGCGCCGGCCACCGATCAGGTGCGCTGGATGTCCAGCGATCGGTTGGGCGCGCTCGAGGTGACGGACCGGCTGCCCGTCGATGCGCTCGCGGCGCCCGACGTGGCAGGCGTCGCCGTCGAGATGCTCACCAGCGGGACCACCGGCCCGCCGAAGCGTGTTCCGCTCACGTACGAGACGTTGTGGCGCGTGCTGGTCGGGGCCAAGCACTACGAGCGCGCGCGTACCTCGGAGCTGCGGCTGCGTTCCGGGGTCGCCGTCATCAACGCGCCGCTGGTCCACCTCGGTGGCCTCTTCCGGGTGCTGCAGTGCGTCGCCGACGGGCGCTCGTTCTGCCTGCTGGACCGGTTCCGGGTGGACGAATGGGTGGACGCGGTGCGCCGCCACCGGCCGACGACCGTGAGCCTGGTGCCGACGGCGCTGCGCATGATCCTCGATGCCGATCTGGATCCGGCCGATCTGGCGAGCGTGCGCTCGGTGATTTCCGGGACGGCACCGCTCTCGCCGGAAGATGCCGATGCCTTCTACGGGAAGTACGGGGTGCCCGTACTCGTCACTTACGCGGCGACGGAGTTCGGCGGGGGCGTCGCGGGCTGGAATCTCGCGGATCACCAGCGTTACTGGGCCGCCAAGCGCGGCAGCGTGGGCCGCGCTCATGCCGGGTGCGAGCTGCGGGTCGTCGACCCCTCGAGCGGCGAGCCGTTGCCGCCCGATGCTTCCGGCGTGCTCGAGGTCCGGGCCCGCCAGCTCGGCGACGAGCTCGTGTGGAACCGCACGACCGACCTGGCCCGCATCGACACCGACGGGTTCCTGTGGATTCTGGGCCGGGCGGATCAGGCGATCATCCGGGGCGGCTTCAAGGTATTGCCCGACGACGTCCGGGTGGCGCTCGAGCGCGACCCGCGCATCCGTGGTGCGGCGGTCGTGGGCGTCGACGATCCCCGGCTCGGAGCCGTGCCGGTGGCGGCGGTCGAGCTGCGCGAGAGTGCGAAACCGCGTGACGTCCGAGGAGTTGCTGGCTGACGCATCGAAGGTTCTTGCGCGCTACGAGTTGCCGGCGACGCTGCGGATCGTCGATGCCCTTCCGCGCACCCCCTCCGGCAAGGTCGACCTGCCGGCGGTGCATGAACTGCTCGCCGAGGGAGGCTGAGTGGCCGTAGAGCGCAGCACGAGCGATGGGCGGTGGACGTTCGGCGTCGAGCCGCTTGCCCAGACCGAGCAGCTGGCGGCCCTGCTGCGCAGCGTCAGCGGGCTGGCCATGGCATTGGAGGCTGATTCGCCCGCCGTTGCAGGCCTTATCGACGACCTGCGCTCGGCGGAGCGGGCCTTGGCGGACGAGGCACCGAGCGAGCTGGCGCCGCGGATCGGGACCGATGCCCTGGATGCCGGGAATCCACGGCGGGTGTATCTCGACCACAGCCGCGACATCGGGGCCTACAACCCGGCCTTTCCCGAGTACACGATCGCGGTCGAGGGTTCACGAGCGACGGGCACGGTCACGTTCCCGCTCGCCTTTGAAGGGCCGCCCGGCATCGTCCACGGCGGCGTCTTGGCGACCTTCTTCGACTGCGTGATTCAACATCACAACTGTGACGTCGGCGTCGCCGGCAAGACGACCTCGCTGCTGGTCGCCTACCACCGGCCGACCCCGCTGCTGCAGCCGCTGTCGTTCGAGATCGAACGGCAGGTCGACGAGCGTCGCATCACCTCGCAGGCGGCCCTGACCCTGGACGACAAGCCGCTGTGCAGTGCCACGGTGCAGGCGGTGGCAGGCGATCGGTCACGGCTTTCGGTCGTCTCGCCGCGGAGGGCTGCGCTGTGACGAGCGCCGAGATCAGCCTCGAATGCACGTCAACCCTGCCGCAGCGGCTGCAGGAAGTCGCAGCAGCACAGGGTGAGCGCGCGCTGCTCATCTGCGACGACGACATCATCAGCTATGCCGAGGCCGAGGTCCGATCGGCGCTGCTGGCCAAGGGATTGCTGGCGTACGGCGCCGGTAGGGGCACCCGGGTCGGCCTGCTGTACCCGAACGGAAGCGACTTCGTCGTCGGGTGGCTGGCTGCGACGCGCATCGGCGCGATCGCCGTACCTCTCAGCACGTTTTCGACCGCGCCGGAGCTGCGCGAGCTCCTGCGTGGCGCTGACATCGAGCTGTTGCTGGCGACGGCGACCTACCGGCGCCGTGACTACGTCGAGGCATTGACCGAAGCCGTGCCGGGGCTGGACTTCGGTGCTGCGCCCCCGGTGTTGAACGTCAACGCTCCAGCGCTGCGCCAGATCTTCTTCTCCGGCGGCGGCGTCGACCCGCGCTACACCACCGCGGCACTGCTGGACGGCGCGCGGCAGGTGTCCGACGAGTTCCTGGCGGCCACCTCGGCGAGTGTCACGCCGGCCGACCGTTTCGTCATCGTCCACACCAGCGGTTCCACCAGCGCACCCAAGGGCGTCATCCACCAGCATGGCCCGCTGCTGCGCCATCTGGACAACCTGAACCTGCTCCGGCGCTACGCGGCCGGCGAGGTCCTGTTCTCCAACTCGCCGTTCTTCTGGATCGGCGGGCTCGCCTACGGGCTGCTCGGCACCCTGCTCGCCGGCGCCACCCTGGTGTGCTCGAACGCGGCCGACGCCGGGCAGGTGCTCGACCTCCTCGAGAGCGCGAAACCCACGATGGTCAACGGCTTCGCGGCGACCGTCGCCCACCTGGCCAAGGACCCTTCGTTCCCGCGACGCGACCTGAGTTCGATCCAGCGCGGCAACCTCTGGCCGATCCTGCCGCCCGCTGCACAGCCCGCCGATCCGGAGTTGCGCCACAACATGCTCGGCATGACCGAGGCGGGGAGCGTGTGCCTGCTGAGTGAGGACGAGGGTGATCAGCCCGAGCGCCGCCGGGGCTCGTTCGGGCGGCCGGCGCCGGGGTTCGAGGCGGAGATCGTCGATCCCGAGACCGGCCGGCGCTGCGGCGCCGGCGAGGTGGGCGAGCTGCGCTTCCGGGGGCCCTTCCTCATGGAGGGGTACTACGGGCGTGAGCGCCACGAGACCTTCGAGCCCGATGGGTGGTACCGCACCGGGGACCTTTTCCGCTGGGACGACGAGGGTTTCCTCTACTTCACCGGCCGCAGCGGCGACATGATCAAGACGGCCGGGGCGAACGTGTCCCCGCGGGAGGTCGAGGCCGCGATCCTCGAGGTGACCGGGCTGGCCGCTCATGTGGTGGGCATCGACGACGCAGCTCGCGGGCAGGTGGTGGTAGCGGCGGTGCGCGTCCCGGCTGGAGCGGCGTGGCCGGACGCCGAGACGATGCGCACCGCGCTACGCGGCCGCCTGTCGGCGTACAAGGTGCCGCAGCGCATCACCTTCCTGGCCGATGCCGACGTCCCCATGCTCTCCAGCGGAAAGCTGGATTCCCGAGCGTTGAAGGAGCGGCTCGGTGGCTGAGATCGAGGCGCCCACCCCGATGACGTTGCCGGCGCTGCTGCGACGTAACGGCCAGCGCGGCGCCGGCAAGCCGGTGATGGTGACCGACGACGGCTCCGTCACCCACGCCGGGCTGGACGAGCGGAGCCGCGCGCTCGCGTCGCGACTCGTGGCCGCGGGGATCAGCAAGGCGTCACGGGTCGGGCTGCTCGCCCCGAACGGCATCGACTGGGCCGTCACCGCCGCCGCCGTGATGCGGATCGGCGCGGTGCTGGTCCCGCTCAGCACCTTGCTGAAGCCGCCGGAGCTGAAAGCCCAGCTCGAGGTGGCCGGCGTCAGCCACCTCGTTGCCGCCCGGGAGTTCCGTGGTCGTTACTACCTGGACGAGATCGACAGCGTTGCTGCGGACGTCCCGCTGCTGCGCCACGTGTGGCCGCTTGATGCGATTCCCACCGATGGCGTCGAGGTGGATCTCGTGGCCGCGTTGGAGGATGCGGTACGTCCGGCCGACGACATGGTCATCCTTTTCACCTCAGGAAGCCGCGGCGTCCCGAAGGGCGTGATCCATACGCATGGCGGTGGGCTGCGGGCTGTTGCGTCGGGACTCGATAGCCGCTGTGTCGGCCACGACGAGCGGCTCTACATCCCGATGCCGTTCTTCTGGACCGGAGGCTTCTGCGGCGGCCTGCTGAGCGTGCTGGTGGCCGGGGCAACCCTGCTGACCGAGGCGGTGCCGGAGCCGGACTCGACACTCGCGTTGCTGGAGCGCGAAAGCGCCACGCTGTTTCGCGGGTGGCCCGATCAGGCGGTCCGTTTGGCGGCGCATCCCGGGTTCGCCGGGGCGGATTTGTCGAGCCTGCGCGGCGGCAGCCTGGGGGCGGTGCTTCCCGCGGAGCTGCGACCGGCGCCCGGGGCGCGCGCCAACCTGTTCGGCATGACCGAGACGTTCGGCCCGTTCTGCGGCGACCGGCTCGACACCGACCTGTCACCCGACAAGCACGGCTGCTACGGCCGCCCGTTCGAAGGTTTCGAGCTGCGGATCTGCGATCTGGAGACCGGAGCGGACTGCGTTCCGGGCGTCACCGGTGAGCTCTGTGTACGCGGACCGAATGTCATGCGCGGCATCTGCGGCCGCACCCGCGAGCAGGTGTTCCGTCCCGACGGCTGCTACCGGACCGGCGACCTCGGCTCGCTCGATGCGGACGGCTACCTCTGGTACGAAGGCCGGCTCGACGACATGTTCAAGGTCAAGGGAGCGACGGTGTTCCCGACCGAGGTCGAGGCCGCGCTGCGGGCGGTGGACGAGGTCCGCCACGCGTACGTGACCGATGTCCGCGGAGACGACGGGGCGGCGCAGGTGGCGGCGTTCGTCGTCGCGTCTGCTTCGCTGGAGCAGGTGGCTGCGGCGGCGAGGGCGCGGCTCAGCTCGTTCAAGGTGCCGACCCTCTGGCTGCTGGGAGACGCGGCCGGGGTGCCGATGACAGCGACGTCCAAGGTGGACAAGAAAGCCCTGCAGGAACTGCTGAAAAACAAGGGAGTTGCACGGTGAGCAGCGACAAGGTTCGGGTCGAGCGCGACGGCCACCTCGCTACCGTCACGCTTGACAATCCAGGTACCCGCAATGCCTGCTCCATGGCCATGTGGCTCGCCATCCGTGACGCGTTCCGAGACCTCGCGACGACCGACACCCGCGTCATCGTCATCACGGGAGCGAACGGTGACTTCTGCTCCGGTGCAGATCTGAGTGGTGGCGAGGATCCCGGCTGGGAGGGCAACAAGGTCAACGGCATGCGCACGCTGGCCGGCTCGGTGATGGCGGTGCACGAGTGCCCGATCCCGGTGATCGCCAAGGTCGACGGGGTGGCAGTGGGGGCCGGCTTCGGGCTCGCGCTGGCCGCCGACATGCTCTTCTGCTCGGAACGCTCACGCTTCTCGGCCATCTTCGCCAAGCTCGGGCTGAGTCTGGACTTCGGCACCTCGTGGTTCCTGGCGCAGCGGCTCGGCATCCACCGGGCCAAGGAGATCGCGCTGACTGCGGAGATGATGAGCGCCGCGCGGGCCGAGCAGCTCGGCTTCATCAACGGGATGCTCCCGGCGGATCAGCTCGACGCGAAGGTGGCGGAGGTCGCGGACCGGATCGCCGCTGGGCCCCCGATCGCGCTGTCGATCACCAAGCGGATGCTGACGAACGCGGCCAACACCTCGCTGGCGAGCGCCCTGGAGACGGAAACTCTGGCGCAGAACGTCAACGTCGGAACGCAGGACATGCAGGAGGCCATGATGGCGTTCCACGAGAAGCGGACACCGGTGTTCCGCGGGCTCTGATCGCCCTGTCGGGAGGTCAGCGGCTACGGCATCACGACGGTGCGGGCTACCGGTGCGGCGGGGCTCTGGCGGCTCCACAGGCTGCGGGTGAGGGCATCCAGGAGGGCGTTGCGGGTCTGGCGCGGGTCGAGCAGCTCGTCGAAGCCGAGCCCTTCGGCCGATCGGAAGGACGCGTTCAGCTCTGCCCGGCGCAGCGCCTCGGCCTGATCGACGCCAGCCCCGATGGCCGAGCCCTGGGCGGCGGCTCCCATCGCGCCCATCGTCGCGCCGGGAAACGCGAAGGTGCCGGCCTGATTGTCGAACGGGGCCATCGCCATGACCATGGAACCGAAGCCGTACGCCTTGCGCAGCGTCAGCTCGAGCTTGGGCGCCGTAGCGAGGGTCTGAGCCGCGAACATCCGCGCTCCGCTGCGCAGCACTCCGGTTTTCTCCGACCGGGTGCCGGGCATCATGCCCGGGTTGTCGGCCAGGAAGAGCAGCGGGATGTGGAACGTGTCGGCAATGGTGATGAACCGGGCGG
>CAWAJV010000008.1:0-405328 GCA_963782485.1 uncultured Actinomycetota bacterium | reverse complement strand
CAGGTTCGTCATCCGGTGATCTTCCGGGTTGAAAATTACATATGTGGTGATCCCGGCTTGCCATCTGAACAATGCACTTTAGCTTTTGTAGGAAGGTCAATCATCTTTATCTCTCATATCTCATTGAACGCTTTATTTATCCTAAACCATCTGGTTGTACAGATGAAATGACATCATTAACTTGCTGTTGATACGCCAGTTTCCTTGATTTCAGCCCACATACCGCGCATGCGGAAGGCTAAGACAATTTCCGAAATTCCGAAGAAGATGGCATAGTAGCTGATAAGCCAGGCTATACTCACTGCACCTGCTGCCGGGAAGGCGAATAAAAGTACACCGAAGACAACTGAGAGCAGACCGCCAAGGATCAGAGCCCATTCACCAGTGATCTCACGTCGAATTTGGATCCGCAGACACGATCTCAAAAATGCCGGTGATGACTGCCCACGCACCAATGAAATATAACAGCGCGATTGCGGTTATGTTGGCGAGAAGAATGTAAACAGCCCAATGATGATCCCCGCCAGACCTTCCAACAGGAAAGCCCACCATCGATCGAAGACTGGAGCTAAACTGAACCCGGCGAATAATGCTAAAATGCCATCATCATCGCAAATGCGCCGAAAGCCAGGACCAGAACTTGAAGCGTCTGACCAGGATTGATCAACGCCACCACCGAAGATGATTGCGATTGTTCCTCGCAATGCAAACTTCCACCAATTACTTGCAATTTTTTCTATCATTGTATTACCTCCAAATTTTGTTTTTTTTTGATAAGATTTTTTTACTTTGCCTATGATACGATCAAAGGAATGAGACGTCATGCATCCTTAGTGCTATAAAAGTGCTATTCATCCCATTACAGGATGAGACAGCTATTCAGACGAGATCAGCAAATTCATAGGTGGTTTGTGGATGTCTATACTGGTGGGAATTTAGAACGTGCTGGTAATACACAAATGAAAAAACACACCATCATTGGCGCAGAAGCGATAAGGGAATTTGATCAAAAATTCCCGGGGAACAAAATGATCAAAATGGGAACAAGGATTACTGAAAGCCAAATGAAAAATGGGTTGGCATTGGTTATAAGTATGGCAGTGCAGGTATCTCCATATTACTGGAAGTTAAAATTTTGGCTGTGGTGGATGTATATACCTTTAGCCTCCGCAAGAGGAGGCCTTTTTGGTATTATGAAATAAAACCTCAACTACTATTATTGGAGACGAACCACGCAATTGCGTCCCGCAGCCTTAGCCTGATAAAGGACCTTGTCAACCTGCTGCAGAATTGCTTCGAAGTCAGTATTTTCAGTGTCTGCCTGATTGACCCCAAAAACTTGCTGTAAAGTGAAGAGAGTTATTGCCAACCTGAACTGTATTGATATTTGCTATGAGCGCCCTGAAACGTTCCGTCGCCAGGCAAGCGGCTTTACTTGTAGTATCGGGCATTAGAATATAGAATTCCTCTCCTCCCACGCGCCCCAGTGTATCATTCTCCCGCAGAACAAGATGGAGCATGGCGACCACGGTCTTTAATACCTCATCCCCAATAGAGTGACCCATCGTATGATTTATTCCTTAAAGTGGTCGAGACGAACATGATGATCGAAGGGAAAACCTGTGCGCTTCGCTCGTGCTACTTCTCGGGCTCCAACCTTACAAAAGTATCGTCGATTGAACGCCCCGGTCAGTGGATCGGTAATAGCCAGTTTTTCCATCTCCTTGAGCATGGTTTCTTTTTCTGCGAGCAGCGATTTGATTTTTTCGTCTGCCAGTTTTTGGGAAGTGATGTTCAGCCAACACAATGAATGAGGTCACCTGACCATCAGCATCGAAAACAGGGGAGTAGTTGACATGTAACCAGCCTTTGTCAGAAGGTGCCGTGAAATAATTTTCGTAGGAGACCGTCTTTCCTGATAGTACGCCGGAAATGTATTCAAAAGCGAATTGAAAATTCGCTTCGCCGATGATGTCATGCATGGCTGCCAACGATTTTATCCCGCGGCAGGTTGTAGGCACTGGCAAAAAGGGCATTGACGAACTCATATTGCAAGGTGCGGGCATTGATGTGCGCAATATAAGCGGGGGGCTCGATCTGCAAGGGTCTGGGATCGGGTAATCGTGGCTTGCATTTCCGCTTCAACCTGCAGCCGTTCCTTAATCACCTTTTGAAGATGCTGGTTGGCTTTTGTGAGCTCTGAGATACGTAGAGTGACTTCTTCCTCTATTGGTAATTGTTTATGGTTCATTGCACCAAACTCCCTGATTAGCTGGCAGTATTCGTAACTTCTTGATGGTTAAAATGATGCAATATCGGAATCCGCATTGTTAGCGACAACATATAAGACAATCTCGTATCTCTTTAGCGGTATTCAGCCTTGTTGCAAACCAAACTTACCTTTGATAGAAATATATTATACCTATTCTTTTGAACGCAAAACGCTTTTACGGAAAAAAGAACTTGACGAACCCATGTAAAAGGGCTACTATACGCACATCGATCAACTATGCTGCGTGCCGGGCAAGCGAGAACCAGCGTTCGTCAGGTTGGCTGATTTGCAAAACCCGCCGCACAAATAGCACGGATTCAGGAGCTTTGCTCATAACCCGGAGGTCAGTGATCGGTTAGACCCGTCCACTCCCCGCTACTATTTTCCAGACGATCAGTGATGGTCGTTTTTGGTTTAAACATGCGTTCGATCCTTTTTATGAAATTGTTCGTGGGGTTAACGTTTCATTTCTAAATTACATTTTCAGTTCCAATTCCGTTTTTTTAGGTTAGAACAAGATTATCACCCCTTTAAAATCCAAGGCAATATACCAATATCGGTAGGTTTTAATCCAAAAACCTATCCAAATTGATATATTGTAATTTTCAGGAATCATTATTTAATCCAAAAAAACCGAATTCAAATGGAGTTACTTTCAAGCAACCAATCAAACCCAACTCATTACAATAAATGGAAAAGTCTCATCATATAAATCGGTGTCCAGAATCCTTCAAAAGAAACACGATTAGGATTCAGGCTCGTAACCTTGTGGTCAGGGGTTCGAAATCCTACAGACACAATAATTTACTAATCATTAGGTTTTCATTATTTCTTTTTCTTAGTTTTCTCGAGAAGAGTAAAGTCCACCTTAATTCTGCAGATCATTTTCCATATTTCTTCCAATGATCTCCAAAGATAATGAATTTCATCAGGGATTGATGGCGGAATCGGACTGGAAACCCAGGTGATGTTTAAGGAATTTTTCCAATGAACGTTTTCAGACACTATATTTCAGCCCAGGTTCCACATCGCAAAGTCAGAGCAACCGGCATACCATTGTCATAACTACCACTATTGCCATAAGTTTGAGCCTAATTCACCATTATCCTGCTAACTCTGGCATGCATCGCCAGATTATTTATATGTTCTTCATTTTTACTGTGAATTCCACCGGAATGGCCATAACCACTGAAACGAGTAATTTCAGCCAATCGAGATTGCTTCATTGAAAGTTTGGTAACACCATAGGGTTAGTACCGGGGAAAGTTTCTCTGCTGAGAACATGTCTTCAGGTCCACAACTTCACCGAATACATCAGGAACTTAATCTCTTTATCACTATCGATACCGGCAAGTTCTGCAATATTCTCCGCAGGCTGCCCAACAACTTTGGGATTCAAATCGGATAAATCTCGCCACATCACATCTCTTAGTCGTTCTTTTTCTTCAGGATTACACAAGTATCCACCC
Organism: uncultured Actinomycetota bacterium; assembly: GCA_963782485.1. Classification (GTDB taxonomy): domain Bacteria; phylum Actinomycetota; class Actinomycetes; order Frankiales; family Frankiaceae; genus DATAZK01. Next base: position 401,587 of record CAWAJV010000008.1, on the reverse strand, counting down.
TTCTCTATTGCAAGGATCGATCATGGAGTCCATAATTCACTTATCTAATCCAGCGAGTTCAGCAGAACAGGAGGTTGCATTATCAAAAGTTTTCCGAGGAATATTTTTGACTGCATCCTGAAGGTCAGCAGTTTCATCAACGATTACCACAGCATTTCCAGCACCCACACCATAAGCAGGTGTGCCGCTTGAATATGCAACCTTTACCATAGCACTACCACCGGTAGCAACAACAAGATCAACTTGTTTCATTAAGTTCCTGGGTTAATGCTACGCTGACTTCTTGAATATTTTGAACCAGATCTACTGGTGCGCCTACTTGCTGCAAACCAGCCCGCATATAATTGCAGGTAAGTTCACATGTTTCCTTTGCTTTTGGGTGTGGAGCGAAAATTACTGCATTTCAGTGTTTTCGCATCGGTAAACCATTGGCTGCCAGAGTTGAAGAGGCGTTAGTTCTGGGGTTAGAGCACCTATTACACCGACGGGCTTAGCAATTTCGATAAGCCCTTTGGCTTCATCGCTTTCTATTACACCAACCGTTTTCAAACCATACAGGTCGCGGAGTACTCCAAGAGTTTTTTTCTGGTGCTTGGGCAGTTTATCTTCATAAACACCCATTCCGGTCTCACTTACTGCTAAACTTGCGCAGGCTTCCGCATGAGATTTTTGGTATAACTGCCAACCAACAGCAGCTACCATTTCATCCACCCTCTCTTGAGGCCAGAATTCGATTATTTCCTGGGCTGTTCTTGCTCTATCAACAATCCTTTTGATTGCATCCTTCATTTTTTACTCCTTCATGTTTTGGTCTGAATCCGGCTTTTCCAGTAAGCCCCAATATTCATTTACAGCCACATGGTAATTGCATTCCTGATATCCGGATCCTGAATGGTCTCAATTTCGATGACTTCAAGAATACCGGGATAGTTCAATGCTGGACGGATTATTTCCTCAGGCAAATTTTGAATGATGTTGGCCATTGTATGATGGGAAATTTGTGATATTAATTTCAATTTTTTTACGTAAATCCGCCTGTGGTATCCGTCTGCTATCCGGGTAACCTCTTCCGTGTTCCACCTCAAAGAACCTGCTAAGGGCCAAGGCACTGGCCGCCGAGAGCGCCACCGCATTGCAGGGCTACCTGAACAACGAGCAGCGCAGCGTGACGCCGAAGGCGCGGCTGCACCTGACGCTGATCCAGCCGGCCATGACCGTCTCCGAGACCGGCAACGGTGACCATCGCCGCGCGGTGGTCGGGGTGGCCGCCGGCGTCCTCGCCGCAGCCGCTGTCGCCGCGCTGGGCCTGCTGAGGCGCTGACATGGCCGCGGTGGTGCTCCTGGCCGTCGCCGTGGTCCTCGCGCTCTGCGCCGGCGGCCTGCGGGTCACGCGCGGGCTCGGGGTCGTCGTCGGCGCGGTGCTGCTCATCCCCGCGACGCTCTCGGTGCCGAACCCGGTGACGCCTGACCTGACGGTCACGCGGCTGGTGATCGTCGCGTTCACCGCGGGCCTGGTGTGGCGCACCGCGACGGGACGGCTCCCGTCATCGATCTGGCGGCCGGGTGCGGTGCACGCCGTGGCCCTGCTCTACGTGGCCGTCACGCTCGTCACCGGAGTGGGGCTGGCGGTCAGCGAGGTGGACCCGTTCACCGCGCTCAGCGGCTGGCTCGACGTCGTCGACCAGATGCTCGTGCTGGTCGCCGGGATCGCCGCGTTCCGGGCCATCGACAGCGCCGGCTACGCCCTCAAACTCCTGGCCGGCGGGGTGCTGGCGATGGCGTTCGTCGGCATCGGGGAGCACATCACCGGCGGCTCCTGGGCACAGCAGTGGTTTCACGGGATCCGCTCGCAGGCCGGCAGTCTCGAGGCCCGCAACCTCACCGAGCGCTCCGGCGAGGTCCGGGTGCGCGGAGCGGCCCAGTTCGCGCTCGAATACGGCTGGCTGTGCGCCCTGCTGGTGCCGGCGCTGATCGGTGCGGCACTGTCAGCCTGGCGGCGGAGCTGGCTGCTTGCCCCGGCGGCCGTGGTGGTGCTCTCCGCGGTGCTGTGGTCGGTCACCCGCAGCGCGATTCCGGCGCTGGCCGGCGGGGTGCTGCTGATGGCGATCCTGGTGCGTGACAGGCGATTCGTGGCCGTGGCGGGGATCGCGGCGGTCGTCACCGCGACCGCGGTCATCGCCAACCCGCGCCTCACCGGATCCCTGTCCGAGTCGGTGGATCCCGGGTCGGTCGAGGTTCGCGGCCAGCGCCTGCCGACCCTGCTCCAGCTCGTGGTGGACCACAAGGTTTCCGGGCTCGGATTCGGCGGCCTGCGGGCCCTCGGCCTGCCCACCACCGACTTCGGGTGGCTGCGTATCTACGGGGAAGCGGGGGTCCTCGGGCTGGTGACGCTCGTGGTCCTCTTCACGACCGTGCTCGCCTACACCGCGCGCGGGCTGCTCAGCCGCTCGCTGCCGACCCGGGCGGCGGCCGCAGCCGCGATGAGCGCGCTCATCCTGGCGATAGCCGCCGGATTCGCCTACGACACCTTCACCATCATGATGACCGGCCGGGTGATCTGGCTGCTGGCGGCCTGTGGCCTGGTAGCGGCCGAACGCGGGCGCGTGCCCCAGGTGATCACGGCGGCGCAGTGGCGGGCCCGGCTGCGCAGCGCGTGCCTGGCCGGCGCCGGATGCCTGGCGGCCGGTGTCCTGGCCTTCCTCGCCTGGCCGCGCACCGCCTCGGTGCAAGCGCGTTTCGAGCTCTTCCCGCCGGCGGTCGACATCGGTAACTACGACACCGTCGACAGTGGCAAGGTCCTGCTGCACACCGTCTGCGACGCGTCGCAGCAGATGCAGTCCGACACGTTCTCCGTGCAATGTCGAAGCACGGAAAGGGCTGCCGGTGAAGGAGTTCTGCGCATCTCCGGCGCCACCGTCACCGCTGTCACCAACGGGCTCGCGCGCGTCGTCGCCGGCGAGCAGAGCCTGCTCTCGGACTTCCACGTCGTCGCCCAGACCCAGCCGCGACGCGGAGTACCGGCCCCGATCGCCGACGCGCCGCTGGCCCTGGCGCTGCTCGGGATCGCGGCCGGCCTGCTCGTGCCACCCGGGAAAACACTCCGGAAAGCCCCGTCGCCGGTGCCACCAGCCGGAGCGCTGCAAGGAGCTGTTCTGTGAACCACACCGCTCACGTCCACCCGAACGTCGCCGCCGGGCCTGGCGTCACCGTCATCGTCCCGACCCGCAACCGTCCCGAGCACCTGCGCGCCTGCATCACGGCCGTGCTCGCGGCCTTGCGGCCGCACGATGAGCTCATCGTCGTCGACTCCGCTTCGGACGGCCGCGCCACGGAAAAGGTCGCCCGCAACGCCGGGGCCGGCTACGTGCGCTGCCGCGAACCTGGCGCCTCGCGGGCGCGCAACTGCGGCCTCGCCGCCGCGAACCGGCCGATCGTCGCCTTCACCGACGACGACTGCCGCCCGATGCCCGGCTGGCTGGACGCCATCGACCGCGCGTTTCGCGACGAGCAGGCGTGCTTCGTCTTCGGCCGGGTCGTGGCCGAGGGTCCGGGGACGGCCGTGAGCGTGCAGGAAGGCGTGGAACGCCGCCTCCTGGATCGATCGGTGCGGCTGCTGGACATGGGTCACGGAGCGAACATGGCCTTTCGCGCGGAACCGCTGCGCAGCGTGGGCGGGTTCGACGAGCTGCTCGGCGCCGGCGTTCCGCTCGGCGGGGCCGAGGATGCGGATGTCATCGAGCGGCTGCTGGGCCGCGGATGCACCGGCAGCTACGAGCCTGATGCGTGCGTCGCGCACGTGCAGTGGCGTGGCCGGCGTGAGGCCGTCGCGCTGGCGTACCGGTACGGGCTGGGCTACGGCGCGCTCGCGGCCAAGGCTGAGCGACGCGACCGGGCTCGCGGCCGGGACCTGGCCCGCCAGGGGGTGCGCGGGGCGGGGCTCGAACAGGCCTGGCAGGACTGGCGAAACGGCTACCAGACGGGTGCCGTGGTCAGCCTCGCGTGGACGGCGGGAGTGCTCTTCGGCGGGTACCGGGGGCGCCGGATGCCCACGCGTGACGGGCGTTACGCGCCGCTGCTCATCGACTGAGCGGCAGCACTCGTTCGCCGGGGCCAGGCGTGGGGTTGAGGGGTGCGGCGGGTCAGGTGGGTCAGATGGGTCAGGTGCGGCGCAGCAGCAGGCCGGCGGCGAGGCCGACCAGCGTCCCCACCGTGCGCGTCGCGGTGCTGAGGGCTCCGAACTCGTAGCCGCCCCGCACGTCACGGGCCGCGGTGCGTACCCCGTCGTCCCACAGGAGCTCGCGGGTGCGGCGCAGCCCCCAGGCCCGATCGCGGCGGCAGAGCAGGGCGAGCCGGGCCCCCTGACCCTTGCCGTAGCCCCAGTCGAGCCGCATGAGCTCGCGCTTGGAGCGCCACTGCTGGTGCAGGATCACCGCCTCGGGAGCGTGAACCCCGTGAGCGCCGCACGCGATGAGCCGGTCGAACATCTCGATGTCCTCGGCCCCCGCGAGCCAGGTCCCGGCGCCGAGCCGCTCGTGGAACGGTCCCGCTGCCTGAAGGAGCGAGACGCGGACGGCGAAGTTGTTGCCGGAGCCGACCGGTTCGGTCGTTTCGCGCGTGATCCGTCCCTCGTCGTAGGCGGGGACGACGGCGACCGGGCGGTCCTTGTCGACGTCCTCGGCCGACACGCTGACACTTCCCGTGACCCACTCGACTTCCGGGCGTTTCAGCGGGGTCGCGAGCTCGTGGAGCCAGCTGGGCAGGGGCCGGCAGTCGTCGTCGGTGAAGGCGACGATGTCGCGACGCGCGGCCCGCCAGCCGGCGTTGCGGGCCCGTGACAGCCCGGGCTGCTCGCAGCGGATGACGCGGGCGCCCGCCTGCTCGGCGACGCGGCGGGTTTCCAGGGTGCTGGACGCCGAGTCGACGACGAGCAACTCGTCGCCCGGGCGCATCGACGCCCGGACGGCTTCGAGGCACCCGCGCAGCCGATCCGGCCGGTTGCGGGTGCAGACGATCACCGTCATCGCGGGGGCACTCATCGTCCGGTCATCCTTCCGGTCCAGCGGGCGGCGACGACGACCGTCGCCAGCGGAAGCAGCTCGCGCTGGCGATGCGGGCGGCCATCAGGGCGCGGGGCGACGGCATTGGTGACCTCAGCCGCCCATCCGATGGGCAGCAGCATCTGATCATCGCGCCAGAAGCGGGGCTGCAGCCCGCGCCTGGACAGGTCGCGCAGGCCGGCGCCGAGCCGGCGGTGCAGCCGCCAGGTCTCGCGAGGCGTGCTGCGCGAGCGATGCCGCACGGCGGCCTGCGCGGCGTACGCGAGCCGGAAGCCCCGCCCGGTGGCCCGCACGCAGAACTCGCGATCGCCTCCGGACTTCAGGCCCGGGTCGAACGCGCCCACGGCGGCGAAAACCTCCTGGCGTACCAGGAGATTCGCGGTGGCGCCGAACCCGAGCACCTCGACGTACTTGCGCTGGTCGACATGGTGGCCGGCGTCGAACTTCTCCCAGACCGAGGGCAGCTCGCCGACCTCGGGTGCGACGTGGCCGGCGACGAGGTCCGCGCCGGCCTGCAGCGCCCGCAGCCCGGCTTCCAGCCAGCTCGGGTCGGGGGTGCAGTCGGCATCGGTGAAGGCGAGCACATCGCCGGTGGCGGCGGCGATCCCGGCGTTGCGCGCGGCGTACGAGCCGGTCCTCGGTTCCGTCAGCAGGCGGGCCTGGAGGGGGTGGTCGCGGATGAGCTGCGGGCCGGCGTCGCGCGAGCCGTTGTCGACGATCACGACCTCGTCCGGGGCGCGGGTCTGGTGCCGGAGGGCGTCGAGCAGCCGGGGGAGCGTGTCCTGCCCGTCGCGCACCGGAACGATGACGGTGATCTTCATCGGCGCATGCCGCAACGCCTGACCCACATGACTCGTTCAACGACGCAAGAGGCGTGGCGTAGCGCCTGAGGAGGCATCATTCTTGGCCTATCGCGCCCGGCGGGCGCGGCGGCGCGGCCGGCTGCCGTCGTGGTGAACGGGCGGTTCCTGCGGGCCCGCCCGACCGGGCTGCACCGGGTGGGTCGGGCATTGCTCGACGCCATGCTGGCGGCGGGGCTGGACGCGGAGGTCATCGCTCCGCGCGGGGTCGCGGATCCACGGGTGGATCGCCAGGCCAGCAGCTGGAGCGGGCGTAGCGGGGATCACGCTTTCGAACAGTTCGCCCTGCCGGCGATCGCCCGTCGCCGTCCCGTGCTCTCGCTGACGAACACCGGCCCGATCCTCGCCCGGCGCGGCTGGCTCGCCGTCCACGACCTCGGCGTGCACCACCGTCCCGATTGGTACGCCCGTGACATGCGCGTCTACGCGGGCATCGTGCTTGCTGCCGCCCGGCGGGCCGAGCGCGTCATCACGTTCACCGACGCGGTAGCGGGCGAGCTCGCGGACGCCGGTGTCGAGCGTGAGCGGGTGCTCGTGGTGCGCGAGTCGATCGACCCGGCGTTCGCGCCCGCCCCTGCCGAGCGGGTGCAGGAAGCCGTGGAGCGGCACGGGCTGTCCGACCAGCCGTTCGTGGTGATGGTCGGCTGGGCGCACCCGCGCAAGGACCTGGCGACGGCGGTGGCGGCGCATCGGCAGGTTCGTGAAGACCTGCCGCACCGGCTGCTGCTGATCGGCGAGGGGCACGGGACGTTCGCCGGCGTGCAGGTGCCGCGTGACCCCTCGGTGGTGCAGCTGGGACACGTCAGCGACGCGGATCTGGTGGCGCTGCTGACGGGTGCGGCCGCCCTGCTCTACCCCAGCAAGTACGAGGGTTTCGGGCTGCCTCCGCTGGAGGCGTGGGCCTGCGGGACACCGGCCCTGGTCGCCGATATCCCGGCGCTGCGCGAGAGCACCCAGGGCCGGGGCGAGCTGATCGGCGTGGGCGATGGCGACGGCTGGGCCGGCGCGCTGCTGCGCGCCTTGAAGGGCGAGCTGGTCGCCCCGAGCCTGCCGGACTGGAGCTGGGACGACGCCGCTCAGCAGCTGCGCGCCGCCCTGCCGTCGGGAGTATGGCGGTGACGCATCCCCGGCTCGCGGTGGATGCGCGCTGCCTCACCGGGCGCCGCACCGGGATCGCGACCTGGCTGGCCGGCGCGCTCGCCGCGGCCGACCCGACCCGGCTCGTGCTCCATGTGAAGGCCGGCACGATCGACGACCTGCCCGGCGCCCTGATCCGGCGCGCACCGCGCGGCTTCCACCTGCGCACGGCCTGGCGCGCCCGCCGGGCGGGAATGCCTTACCTGTCGCCCGATTCGCTGATCGTGCCGATCCTGCTGGGGCGCCGAGCGACGGCGGTGGTCCATGACGTCGCGCCGCTCGCCCACCCCGAGCTGCAGACCTTCCGCACCCGCACGGCGTACCGGCTGCTGCTTCGCCTGGCTGCGCGGCGCGCCGGCTGCGTCATCGTTCCCAGCGCGGCGACGCGGGCCGAGCTGCTCCGCTTCGCGCCCCGGGCCCGAAACGTGCGGGTGATCCCCGAGGCGGCGCGGGGCTTGCCGGATCCGGGCCCGGCTCCGCGCGGGCGTCCCGAGGGCGTGCAGCCGCCCTTCGTCCTGTTCACCGGGACGATCGAACCGCGCAAGAACGTGCCTGCGCTCGCGAACGCCTTCCGGGCGGCGCAGCTCGACGGCTGGCAGCTCGTCATCGCCGGCCGGTGGGGATGGATCGGGGATGCGGCGCGCGACGCGCTGGAACGCCTGGCGGCTAGCGACCCGCGGATCCGGCTGCTCGGCTTCGTCGAGGACGCCGCACTCGCGGCCCTCTACCGCGACGCGTCCGCCTTCGCCTACCCCTCGTCGTACGAGGGTTTCGGGTTGCCGGTGCTCGAGGCGATGGCGGCCGGGGTGCCGGTCATCACGACGGATGCGCCTGCGCTGCAGGAGGTATCGGGGGAGGCGGCCCGCATCGCGGCGCTGGACGAGCTCGAGACCGCTCTGACCACGAGCCTTGCCGAGCTTGCCGGCGACGAGGGCGAGCGCGCGCGCCTGGCGGCAGCCGGCCGCGCCAGGGCAGCCACGTTCAGCTGGATCGAGACGAGCCGCGCGGTGCTCGACGCTGCGCTACGCGACCGCTGACGGCAGCTGCTCGATCGGCGGGACCGGTGGGACTGGCGGGACTGGCGGGACGGTGGGAACGGGCGTGGCAGTACGCGCCGCGAGAGCCGGGCCGCTCGATACCGGAGCAGCCGGGCGGCCCTCCAGCACGACCTGCTCCATCACGTCATCCACGCGCCGCACGAAGGCATCCCAGTCGAAGCGCGAAGCCCAGAGCCGGCAGGCGTGACGCATGCGGTCCAGCTCCTGCGGCATGGCCGTGACGGCATGCATCTGGCTGGCGAAGGCCCGTGGCGTCGCCGGCAGCAGCCATCCCGTCTCGCCGTGCACGACGCTCTCGCGCGGGCCGCCGGCATTGACCGCGATGACCGGGGTGCCCGAGGCCATCGCTTCGAGCGGGACGATGCCCCAATCCTCATTGGGCGCGGTGAAGACCAGGGCGGTCGCGAGCTCGTAGAGCGCGGCCAGCCGGGTGTCGTCCGGGCAGAGCTCAAAGGTCACGGGCAAGCCTTCGGCCTGGCGGCGCAGGTCCGCGAGATAGCCCTCGCTCTTGGCGTCGACCATGCCGGCGATGATGAGGCGCCCGCGCAGCCCGCGGCTCATCGCGAGCCGGAACGCCTCGATCGCGAGCGTGATGTTCTTCTGCCACATGATGCGGCCGGCGACCAGGAAGACCGGCTCGCGCTCGGAGGCGGCGGGCACCGTGGAGAGCAGCTCGTAGCCGCGCCCGAAGCGCGACGTGTCGACCCCGGGATAGAGGACCTCGACCTGGTCGGGCTCGGCCAGGCCACCCTCGACGACCCGGCGCCGCGTCTCGAAACTGTTGGCGAGCACGTAGCGATAGCGCCGCCAGAGCGCCGCATCCACCATCTGGAAGGGCCGGCCGAGGACGCGGACCAGCGACGCCTTCGCCGGATCGCGCTGCGCGAGATCGGCGCGTGCCCGCGGGTCGTGCAGGATCTTCAGCGGGGTGTGGCAGTAGGCGACGGTCGGCAGGTTGGTACGGGCGAGCAGGAGGTCGCCGAGCCCCTCGGAGGAGACGAGCAACGCCTGGGCGTTGTTGCGCGGGAGCCGGGCCGAGGCCATCGTCGCCGCCGCGTGGACCAGGGGGCGCAGCGAGCGGCGTACCGAGACCGGGGGGCCGAGCTCGACGACGTGGGGGCGCAGGGGCGCGAACGTCCCGTCGGGGTTGTAGTGGTGGGTGTAGAGCGTCCAGTCGTGCCGGCTGCGTTCCAGGAGCTCGGTGATGACCCGCTCGGCGCCGCCGTACAGGTAGACCCACGGGTGGTAAAGCGCCAGCCGCACAGTTGCCCCCAAGCCCGTTCATTCGGCCATTCGGGTTAGCGAACGACGCATATCGGGCACGGGTTACGCGCTGGTAGGAACTTTTTTGATCAACGCTGGGCGAAGGCGCGCCTGCAAGGCCGCCAGGCGAGCCTTCGCCGCCGGCAGCGGTGCATGGACTGAGCTGGCGATCTCGCGCCCCCGCGGCCCGCGCTCGGAGCCCTCGGCGGCGGCTCGGAGGGCCTCGATCAATGCCGCGGCGAAGCCGCTTTCGGTGGTGACGATCGCCCCCTCGCCGACGGTCAGCCCCTCCACCCCTGCCGGCGTCGTCACGACCGGGCGACCGGACATGACCGCCTCGAGCACCTTCACCTTCGGGCCGCTGCTCGGCGGGCACGGGAAGGCCACGACGGCCGCCTCGGCAAGGACGTCGGCGGCCGCGTCGACCCGTCCGAGGACCCGGATGCCAGTGATGGCGCCGACGCGCTCGCAGCCCCGGCCGGCCAGCAGCAGGCGGGCCCCGGGAACCGCCTCGCGCACCGGCATCCAGGCTGCGAGCAGCGACGAGAGCGCCGCTTGATTCGGCGGCCAATCCCAGTTGGCCACGCAGGCCGCGATCGGCCGGCGTACCGCCGGGAGCAGCTCGGGTGGTTGCAGGGCGAGCGGGGTCGGGAGGGCCCGACCTCCCTGCGCGGCAGCCCAGCCGGCTACCCGCGGCGAGTAGGTCAGGCTCAGCTCGGCGGCCCGCACCGCGGCGCGCTGGGCGCGGGCGTCCTGCACCAGCTTCGGGCTGCGCGCGTGGACCGCTGCCGCGTCGAATGCGGTGACGTAGTGCAGCGTGAGGATGCCGCCGGCGCGCGCGACGGCCGGCCACGACTCGAAGTCGTCGGCGAACAACCGCTCGGCGTCCGCGTGCTCGATGGGCAGCCGCGCCGCGTCCCAGCGTGGCTTGCGCACGGCGCGGGCCCGGGTGCGCGCGCGGGATTCGGTGGGCAGCGCTACCCAGGTGCACCAGCTCGGCAGCTGCTCACCCGCGGGCGGCTCGTCCCGCCACGAGGTGACGCGCACGTCGATCCCGCACTCGCGCAGCCCCCGGCACAGGGCGTGCAGGGCCCGGCCGGCCGCCGTTCCCTCGGCCTCAGGGAGGTGGCGGCTGACGATGTGATGGGCGGGGTGATGCGCGCTCACGCGACCGCGTGCCACAGGCGTTCGACATCAGAAGCGCTGCGTTCCCAGGAGAAGTCGCGCAGGACGCGCGCTCGCGCGGCGGCGCCTTCCTTGACGGCTTGCTCGTGGTTCGTCAGGAGCCGCACCACGTGTTCGGCGATCTGCGCAGGAGAGCCGGCCAGGATCGTTCCATCGCCGGCGCCGATCCCGGACAGCGCGAGCGGTGACGCGACGACCGGCAGGCCGGCCGCCATGGCCTCGAGCACCTTGTTCTTCAGGCCGGTGCCGCTGAACATCGGGTCGACGTGGACCGCCGCGCGCCGAAGGTGTTCGCGGACGTCGGCGACGGCCCCGGTGACGATGACGCTGCTGCTGCGCAGCCGGCAGAGCTCGGGCGGCGGATCACGCCCGATGAGCAGCAGGCGTGCCACCGGGACCTCACGTTTCACCCGCGGCAGGACCTCGTGAACCAGCACCCGTGCCGCGTCGACATTCGCCTCGGCTTCAAAGGCGCCGTGGAAGGCGAAGACCGGCTCCGGCGTCAGCGGGCCGGGCTCGGCGCCGGCGTCGACGCCATTGGTGACGACCTCGATGCGTGCCTCGGGCACGGACTTCGCGAGGCTCTCCGCATCGTGCGGGGCGACCACCACCACCCGCCCCAGCCGCGGGTAGTGCCGGCGTTCGTGGCGCTGCACCGACCTCGCGACGCCCGCCTCGCCCCACGCGCGCCAGCGGGGCAGCCGCCGGTTGCTGAGGCCGATGGACCACGGATCGATGGGCATGTGAACGGTCGGCAGGCCTGCAGCGAGCTGCCAGAGCGGAGCGGTGCCCCAGCCGAGCAGGTGGATCACCTCGGGCCACCCGCTGCCGATCGCGGCCCGCACCGCCGTCCTGAGCTTCGGGCGCAGCACCCATCGCACGTGTGCCGGTTCGCGCGTTGCCAGGCTCCAGGCCCGGCGGCCGGCGTAGTCCAGCGGCGCGGTAGTGCTGCGACCGTAGGCGAGGATGCTCGCGCGCCGCGAGCCCTGCACGACGGCAGCCGACGCCTCGCCCGCCTCGCGAGCTGCGGTGATGACGCGGACCTCGTGGCGGCGCATCCAGTGCGGCAGGGAGTTGGCCAGGATCAGGCTGCCCCCCTCCGTCGTGTGGGACGGGTCCCAGGCGGAGACGACGAGGACGCGCACGACACGTCTAACGGCGCCCCGGGGCGGCAGTTACGGCAGGGCGGCTCGAGGTGATCGCGCCGTGTCGCGACCGTGCGGCCGGGGAATGCGGGATGCTGATGGAAATGCGTCGCAGCCGGATCGTCGTGGCACTGGGTCTCGTGGCCGCCGCGGTGCTGTGGCTGCTGGTGAACAAGCCGCTCGAGGGCCCGACGCTGATCGCGTTCGACGACACTCACGGGCTGACCGTCGGCGATCTGCCGGCACTGGCCGCCCTGGTGCTCGCCGGACTGCTGATCTGGCGGAGTTAGCGAACGAGTGATTTCGCGTGCACGAAGCGTGATCTAGGTTTACGGTCTCCCCACCTGCAAGGGGGAGCCATGCCGCCAACAGCGAACCCGAACCATGCCCGTTCCAGCGACCCGCCGAGCGGACCGTCAGGCACCGCTGTCTGCTGCTCCGGTGGCGGGATCCGGGCCGCCGCGTTCTCGCTCGGCGGGCTGCAAGCGCTCGGCGACGCGAAGGAGCTGGCCCGGGTCGATCACCTGACCGCGGTGTCGGGCGGCTCGTACATCGCGACGGCCTACAGCGTCGCCGCTGCCGATCTGGCGCGAAAGGCCGAGCCGAAGGCCGGCGTGCCGAGACCGCGAGCCGGGCGGATCCAGAAGCTGACCAACCCCCTCCTGAGCCCGGGGGAGCGCGCGGCGCTTTCGCGGACCCGGGCTCCCTCGAACGGGCAGGGAGAGCGCCACAAAGAGGCTGCGGGCCAGGGGATCGTGATGGGTCCGTACGCCCTCGGCTCGCCCGAGGAACGGCATCTGCGCGCCGACTCGCGCTACATGCTGCCCAACCCCGCGGTCGGGCTGCGCGGCATGCTCTTCCTGCTTTTCGGCATCGTGCAGAACCTCATCATCCTGCTGCCGATCGTCTTCGTCGCCTCGCACGTCGGGGGCCAGCTGCTGCGGCTCACCAGCGGGCGGGCCCTGGAAAGCGGCGGCCCGCTACGGCTCGGGTGGGGTCCGTATGTCGCCATCGGGCTGCTGGTTGCGGCCGGGCTGGTGTTCGCCGCCGACAGCGCCGTCGCCGCGTTTCGCACCCTGCCGCGCACGTTTCGCCAGATCGATACGCGGCTGACGTTCTGGCTCGCCCTCGCCGCGGGCATCGCCGCTGCCGTGCTGGTTGCGCTTCCCGCCGCTCTCTACGGCCTGAACCGGCTGGCGCTCTACCACACCGGCTGGCTTCCCAGCCTGCTGCACGATCTCGGCTTCGCTCCCGCCGGCCAGTGCAACGCCATCGCTGCTGCCGGCACGCACACCGGCCCGGCGCTCTGCCAGACGACGGTCGACTACGTGATGACCAACCCGGCACCGCCGCCGGCGTTCACCGGCTCGACCTCCGGCAACACCATCGCCGGCTCCGGGCTCCTGGCCGCCCTGCTGGCCGTGCTGACCCGGCTGACGATCGGGCGCACGGCGGCGAACGATGCCGGCAAGGTCACGGCTGCCGACCTCGAGCGCACCGGCGACAAGCTGCTCAAGACCAAGACCGGTACGAAGATCGCCATGGCCGTGCGGCACTACCTGACGCCGTGGGCCGGAAGCGCTGTCATCGTTGGGGTTTTCGTGGTTCTGGTGCTGCGCTGGAGCCTCGACGGCGCGCTGCGCACCTTCGCGTCCGAGTGGCTGCCGATCCTCATCGCGGCGGCCCTCGGCGTGATCGCGAAGCTCCTCATCTCGGTGAACCGCACGAGCATGCACCGCTTCTACAAGGAGCGGCTGAGCAGCGCGTACGGCGTGACGCGCCGGGATGCCCTCGTCACCGATCCGAACGCCGCTGACTCCACCGACGTCATGGCCCCGGATCCTTCGATCGCCATCTCGAGTCTCGGCGAGGCTGCAGGCGATCACGACCTGCCGGAAGGCTATGGACGTCCCGAGCTCGTCATCTGCGCGGCGGCGAACATTCGTGGCAGCGGGGTACCCACGGGCCGCGGCGCCATGTCGTTCACGTTCACGCCGCACTCGAGCGGGCTGGCACTCGGTCGCCGCGCCGCGGGCGCCCCGGATGCCGACAGCCGGGGCCGGGCCCGACGTGCCGTCACGGCGGAGTACGAGGACTACTCGGGCCGCCATGTCCTCGGCTTGTTCGACATGGTGGCGATGTCCGGGGCGGCCCTCTCACCGCTGATGGGCAAGCTGACCCGACCCAGCCTGCGCATCCTGCTGACCATGGCGAATGTGCGGCTCGGAGTCTGGCTGCCGAACCCTGCGGTCATCGCCCCTGACGTGCAGTCCGCCCATGCCAAGCCGGTCGCGCTGCGGCAGGCCCGCATGGCGGCGGGCCGGCTGATGCAACGAAAGCCGTGGTACCGCAGGCTGATCCTGAATCTCTGGCAGCCCGGGGCGCTGGCGCTGGTGAAGGAGATGGTCGGTAGCTGCCGCATCGACGGGCGCTGGCTCTACATCACCGACGGCGGCGGGTATGAGAACCTCGGCCTCGTCGAGGCACTGCGGCGCAAGCCCGCAGAGGTCTTCTGCTTCGACGCGTCGGGCGACACGCCGGGATCGTTCTCGACCCTCGGGCAGGCCATCGCCCTGGCACGCACCGAGCTCAGCGTGAACGTCGACCTGAACCCGCGGGCGAGCGCCGATCGAGAGGGCGGAGCACTGCCGTACGTGGTGGGGACCGCGACGTATCCCGATGGCTCGCAGGCGAGCATCTGGTACGTCAAGGCGATGCTGACGCCGGGTGCCCCGTGGGATGTGCAGGCCTACGCCATGGGCCACCCCAAGTTCCCGCACGACTCGACGGGCCAGCAGCTGTACGACGATCCGGAGTTCGAGGCGTACCGGTCACTCGGGCACGACGCGGTCACGAGGGTGCTGGCGGTGCGGAAGCATCCGGGCAGCATCGACCTGGCGGGCGAGGGGCGCGATCGAGTCGGCGAGGGCACGCGCGTAAAGGTGGCCGATCGACTCAAGCAGTGATGCGCGCCGCGCCGCGCCGCGCCACGCCACGCCACGGCGCGCGGGTTCGCCGCTCGCTGTAGGTGGGGGCCGCGTCGCCGGGGCGGCTATCTGGAGGCGCCCTGCGCCGGCCGGCCGCTTTACCTGGATCGTCATTCGACCGATAGATGTGAGACCGGTGAGCCCGTGCCGGACAACCGGAGGGACCATGCCGTACAAGGACGTGCTGGCGCCGACGCGCGCCCAGGTGCCGGGCCCGCGCGGCATCAGCGAGCCCCCGGCGGACGCGCTGCGCGTGGCTCTGGTGCACGAGCGTTTCACGGATTGGGCCGGTTCGGAGCGGGTCGTCGAGCAGCTCGCCGCTCTTTGGCCAGAGGCACGGTTGCACGTCGCCGTCAGCGTGCCGCAATCCCTGCCGGAATCGCTGCGCCACCGCGAGATCGTGACCAGCCGGCTGCAGCGACCCTTCGAGCGCGTCGGCAAGTACCAGTACCTGCTGCCCGCGATGCCGCGTGCGATGGCCGCGCTCGAGCTGCCGTGGGACGCCGAACTCGTCGTCGTCAGCCACCACGCCTTCGCCAACCGCGTTCAGGCGCGGCCCGGAACGCCAGTGCTGTCGTACGTGCACACCCCGCCGCGCTGGATGTGGGAGCCGTCGATGCTCGCTGCCGAGCAGGGTCCGTGGCTGCTGCGCAAAGGCCTGTCGCGGTGGTCACGCGGCCAGCGGGCGGCAGATCGGGCGGCGGCGCAAGCCGTCACCCGGCTGGTGGCCAACTCGCGTCACGTGCAGGCGCGCATCGCCAAATGGTGGGAACGCGAGTCGACGGTGGTGCATCCACCCGTCGACACCACCTTCTACTGCGCCGACGACACCGAGCGCGAGGACTTCTTCCTCCTCGCCGGCCGGCTGGTGCCCCACAAGCAGCCCGAGATCGCCATTGCCGCAGCCGAGGCAGCGGGGGTACGCCTCGTCATCGCCGGAGAGGGTTGGATGCAGGAGGAGCTCTCCCACCGGCTGCGTCCCGGCACCAAAGTCACCTTCCTCGGACGGGTGAGCGACGAGAAGCTGCGCGAGCTCTACCGCCGCTGCGCCGCGCTCGTGTTGCCCGGCGAGGAGGACTTCGGCATCGTCATGGCCGAGGCCCAATCGTGCGGGGCGCCGATCATCGCCCGATGCGTCGGCGGCGCGCTCGACATCGTCGAGCAGGGGGTGACTGGAAGGCTCTACTCCGCACCGGCAACGGGCGCCTCCCACGTCACCGCGTTGCAGGCTGCGCTGAAGGCTTTCAGTCGCGGCGGGCGCGAGCAGTACGATCACGCGGCCATCGCCCGCGCGGGGGGCCGCTTCAGCCGGGAGCGCTTCCGCCGCGAGATGCTCACGATCGCCCACGAGACGCGCGACTCCGTCCCCGAGCGCCCCGGCCGCTACAACCTCAGCCGCTGATCGGCGAAGAGCTTGGCGCAACGCTGCCGTGAGGGTGGCGGTCAGCGCCCGCATGGCCCCATCCGGTCAGCCCGCAAGGGCACCCGGTGGCGATCCGCGTACTGGCCGTAATCAGGGGCCGGTCAGGGGTAGAGCCGCCAGGTCACCGCACGGCCGCTGGGCCCGCTGCACACGTAGGAGATGTATGGCGCGCCGCTGGAGGTGATCCGCAGGCCGCTGCAATTGAACGCGTAGGCGCTGAACGTGGCAGGCCCGTGCTTGCCGGTGCTCGCCAACGCTCTCGCCGTGGTGCAGGCCGTCTTCGAGGCCGCCAGCTTCACGGCCACCCAGTCCGAGTTCGGAGCGAAACTCACGTTGCCGCAGTGTGCCGGGGGCGCGCAGGCGACGCCCGGCACCAGGGCAGCGCCGGCGAGCAGCACACCTCCGGCACCGAGCCGTAGCGAATTCTTGAATACCGTCACTGGTCCCCTTTCGGCTAGCTCAGGAGCCGGAACGCGCAGAACGTTATGGGAATACCCACGGCTGGTCGCCTGACTGTCCGCCACCGGCCCTTGGGGTGCGCGACCGCCGCCGATATGCCTCGAGACATTGCAGGTCAGCACCCGGGGCTGTGAGCGTGACAACAATTCGCGGTGGGGGCG
The DNA here is from genome assembly GCA_963782485.1 of uncultured Actinomycetota bacterium. GTDB lineage: Bacteria > Actinomycetota > Actinomycetes > Frankiales > Frankiaceae > DATAZK01. The sequence goes on along the minus strand of CAWAJV010000008.1, from coordinate 384,852 downwards.
TGATGACCCGGTGTCCCTTTTCCCGGCGACCGGGTTCGCATTTCATGAAATGCACGGGGACCGCGGCGGCGGGCCCCTCCCGCCCGTGACTGCGAGAGTTGAGTTGCGCTAGACTTCCTCATGGGTAGGAAAATCATGGAAGTCGGTGGTGTCGTGGGGGCCCAAGCCGTGCCGGCGGCGTCCGCCGGGGATGCGTACCTGCTCAAGGCCGAGACCATCGCAGGCGAGACGGATTCCCTGCGCCGGGTGCTCAGCGCCGCATCGGCGGCCGAGCTGGCGCAGGCGTATCAGCGCCTGGAAGACCTGGTGCTCGACCTTTCCCATGACCTCCCGGAGGGCACCCAGGATTACGCGGGTCGCAAGCTCTTCGAGTACCTCGTCGAGCTGCGCCGGGCGCTCGGGATGCCGGGCGTCGCCAGCCTGGCCAGCGATGAGGGCCGCGCTGCTGCGCTGCTGGCGCTGATCAAGATGGGCGACGTGCTGCGCCGGCTCGAGCGCCGCCTCGAACACGCCCAGCTCGAAGACGGTGGCCAGGCAGCCCGTTACGTCTTCCGGGTGCTGCGCGACCTCCCGGATGCCGATGTGGCCGGGCTGCTCGGCGTCTCGGCGCGCACGGTCGGCAACTGGCGGCGCGGTGGGGTCGTGCGTCACAGCGAGCGCGTGGTGCTCGTCGCCCAGCTGCTCACCTACCTCGAGGCGGCGATGACCCAGCGCGGGCTGCTCCTGTGGTTCGCGAGCCCGCAGGATGGGCTTTCCGGCCGCAGCCCGTGCGAGCTGCTCGCGGGCGATCTCGCGAGCGCGCGTGCCCAGCTGGTGCCGCTGGCCCGCGGCTCGCGCGGCCAGCTCGCGACCTGACCGCGCGGTGCCCAGCTGGTCCCGGCCGCCGGAGCGGCTTTCTGCGACCTGGGTCTGCTTCCGGCAGACGTCACCGCGCTGGCCGGCGCTGATGCACGACGCCGGAGCCGCCGTTCCCCAGCAGGAGTCCGGGCGCTGGCATCGCGAGGGGGAGGGCTACGCGCAGTACCTCTCACTCTCGGCTGCGGGCGCCTGGGCGGAACTCCTGCGCTACCTCAGCATTCACACCGCTGAACTCGCGGTCGAGCAGCGTCGCCACCTGTGGGCGGTGACGGTGGTGGAGACGCAGATCGCCGACCTGGCGCGCTTCCCCTCGTGGACGGCGGCGGGGCTGGATCCGTCCGTCGCCGTCGAGGACCATGCCCGCAGCCAGGCGCTGGCCCGCGAGCTGCTGGAAGCCGGCTACCGCGGCCTGCTTGCCCCGAGCGCGGCGCTGCCGGGCGCGGTGAACCTCACGCTCTTCGGGCAGCGCTACGAGTGGAGCCCGCTGCTCGGCCCGGTGCCCGACCCGCAGGTGTGGCTTGCGGTCGAGCTGGCCGCACCCGACGCCCACCCCCCGCCCGACCTGATCGCGGCCACCCGCTTTCAGGGCCAGCAGCACGCCGGGCTGCAGGGCTACCTCGGCGCTAGTGCTTGACCGTGACGTTGCCGAACGGCAGGTGCGGCTCGACCGCCGGGAAGACCACGAAGAGCAGCAGCGCGGCGACGCCCGCGGCAAGCACCAGGCACTGCGCGATCCGCAGGCTCACCCCGCCGGGCAGGTGACGCCAGAGCCATCCGTACATGTACCGAGCCCCCTACTTCGCGCTCAGCCGAGCGGTGACGATGAGCCGCTGGGCGGCCGAGTACTTGGGGTTGCAGGTGGTCAGCGTCAGCAGCTTCTGCGTCGGCTGCACGCCGAATCGGCCCGGCACCGGAAGGATCACGGCGGTGTCGTCGGGGTTGACGATCTGGGTGCGGATGACCCGGTAGGTGTACGTACGGGTGCGCACCTGGATGGTGATCGGATCGCCGTTCTGCAGCTCGTCGATCCGGTTGAACGGGTGGCCGTAGGTGGTCCGGTGGCCGCTGATGACCATGTTGCCCACGGCGCCGGGCAGCGCCGTTCCGGGGTAATGGCCAGGGCCCTCCTCGAGATCGCCGCGGTCGACCCCTTCGACCACCACCCAGTGGTAGCCCGTCCCGAAGCGCGGGATGCGCAGGATCGCGAACCCCTGATGGTCGACCACGGTCAAGGGCGGCTCGGCCGCTCTGGGCTTGGGTCTGGACGTGCTCGCCGGCGTTTGTGGCGGCGCCTGCCAGCTGCGTTCCAACTCATGGCTGAGCCGGTGCTGGGTGCTCGCCGTCTTCCAGTCGGTGACCTTGAGCTCGTAGAAGATGAACAGGAAGACGATGACGCCGAACGTGATCAGCAGCTCGCCGATGACCTGCGCCGTCTTGGAGACTCGTCCGCGCGGCCGGCGGCTGTCCGCCCGCGCCGGCGCCGTGGCGGCAGGCGCGCTCACGCGGGCACCGCTGCCGCCCTCGTGCGAGCCCACCCCATGCGCCGAGAATAGAGACGTTTTGCGGTAAATCGATGGGTGCTGCTGAAGCCGGCCGGCTCCGAATGGCGGTCAGGCGACGCCCGGCGGGACTTTGCCGGCCGAGAAACCGCCGTCCACCGCGATTTCGCTTCCGCTCAGATACGACGATTCCGGTGAGGCCAGGAAAAGCACGGTGCTTGCGATCTCCGACGCCTCACCGACCCGGCCCAGCGGAACGTCGCTGAATCGCGCCTGGAATTCCTCGCGGGGGACCGGAAGCATTGCGGTATCGATGGATCCGGGAAGCACGGTGTTGACCCGGATGCCGAGCGGTCCGAGCTCGATCGCGAACGTCGCGCTGAGGCCGCGCAGCGCCCACTTCGACATCCCGTAGGCGCCGTGCCCGTAAATGCCGTGCGCTCCGGCGTAGGAGCCGATGTTGATGATGCTGCCGCCGCCGCGCGCCTTCATCGCGGGGACGACGGCCTGGACGCCGCGCAACGCGCCCAGCAGGTTGACCGACAGCAGCCGCTCGACGTCGGCGATCGGCTCGTCGAGCAGCGGGCGTCGCCAGTAGATCGCCGCGTTGTTGACCAGGACGTCCACCCCGCCGTACGTCTCGGTGGCGGTACGCACGACGTGTGACCAGTCGCTCTCGCTGGACACGTCGTGCGTGACGGCCGTCGCGTCCGGTCCCAGCTCCTCGGCGACCGCCTTGAGGTCGGTGTCGAGCACGTCGGTGATGACGACGCGGGCGCCCTCGGCGACGAAACGGCGCGCCTCGGCGGCACCCTGGCCGCGGGCCGCGCCGGTGATGATCGCGACCAGGCCCGCGAGCCGCCCGGCAGCCCGGCCCTGCGTGGCTTCCGTCATCGCGACCTCCTCGGTGCCCGACCTGCGCTGCCCGACCTGCGCTGCCCGGTATATCTCACTGCGGGCGTGCTCAGGCGGACCGGGTACGCACCAGGCGGCGCAGCGCGAGGTGCGCGAGCGGCGCGTAGAGCAGCAGGAGCGGCAGCGGGCCGTGCATCGTCAGCCAGGTGCCCGAGCCGGCGGCACGCTGCTCGACGCCGTGGTCGAACGAGACCTGGACCGGCCCGAACACCGCACGCCAGGACCACTGGCGACGCTTGGCGTCGACGTCGGTGACCTCGAAGTTCACCGCCGGCGGGACGAGGGCGATGACCTGCCCCGAGAGCCCCGGGCGCAGCCGCCCGACGGCCTCGACGCGGCGGATGTGCGGCGCCCACTCCGGCCAGCGCTGCGGATCGGCGTACGCCTCCCACACGGCCGGCACCCCGGCGGGCCCGTGCGCGCGCACGGTGAGTGAGGGCACGGTCGCAATCTATGCCGGGCGGATCCCTTTGCGCTGGTGGCTCGCGGGCGGTCAGCGCTCGGTTCGCACCGCCGGGCCGGCGCTGCCGACGATCTGCGCGGCGACGTCCAGCAGCTTCGTGTTGGTGTCGCGGGCCTGCCCGCGCATCCGCTCGAAGGCTTCGTCGGGGCTGACGCCCAGGCGCTCGGCCAGCGCGCCCTTCGCCTGCTCGATCAGCACCCGCGAATGCAGCGCGTTCTGCAGGTGCCCGGCGAGATCGCGGGCCTGCGCCGTCTCGCGCCGCATCAGCAGCGTCAGCGTGACGATGTTGGCGAGGGCCTGGGCCAGCACCAGGTCGTCTTCCGGGAGCGGCTCGTCCGTCTCGCGGAAGAGGTTCAGGGCCCCGAGCACCACCGTGTCCTGGCGCAACGGGATGCCGCACAGGAACCGGTAGCCGGCGGCCGCGCTGAGCCGGGCGATCTTGGGCCAGCGGTCAGCGGCGGCGCTGACCGGGAGCTGCTGCACGATCCCGGTCCGGTACGCCTCCCGGCACGGCCCCTCCTCGTGCTGGATCGCGAACATCTCCATCAGGTGGGTGCGCTCGTCGGACGCAGCGACGGCGCGCAGGTCGTCGTGCTCGTCGGCCAGCATCACGCCCGCCGCCGTCACCTGCAGCAGCGCGACCGCCTTGGTGCACAGCAGGCGCAGCACATCAGCGATCTCGCCCCCGAGGAGCATCGCTTCCGTCAGTTCGACGAAGGCCGATACCGCCTGCGTTTCCCGGCTCACGCTCCCTGAGAATGCAGTGAAGTCGCCGCGACGTCTATATGAACGACGAGAACGCCGCGGTGCCGGCCGGGCAGGCCTATCGCATGCATCCGGAAATATCGAGGATTGCCCGTGCTATCCGGGCACGGGTAGGTCACGGGGCCCGGCGTGGGGTGGCCCGCTAAGGCGGCCCGCACCAGCTTTCCGGCCTCACCCGCACCCGGCTCGCCTTCCTGGGCCGCCAATTCACATATCCGCAGGTAATTCGCTCCGCGCCCGGCCGTGACCGGGCCGCCGTTCGCGACAGCAAACCGACGCCACGCAGCGTTCACCCCGATGACCACGCCGTCACGGTCGAGCAGGGCCACGTGTGGCGCCTGATCGAGTGCCGCCGAGGGGGGCGCCATGGCCGGGTCGCCCCGAGCCAGCAGGGCGTGGTCAGCGGCAGCGAGCGCGAATGCGCTGCCGGTTCGCGTATTCGGATGAAGCGACTTGGCGCTCAAAGCGGGTCCTCAAACGCGAGGGACGGCCGGCGTGACGGGGCGAGGGCTGGACCCGGATCAGCCAACGATTTGCAGGGCTCCTATTTGCGGGCTTGCGGGCCGCATTGTCAAATGGATTAGTTGGCTGGGCGCTCGGATTTGTGGGGCGTGATAATCAACGCGCCTTTCTGACGCCCTTTCAGGTCCGGTGGCCCCGGCGGCGCGGCTCGGGCAGTCTGGAGCGGGTGAGCGAGCAGACCGAGGCGCCCAAGGCCTACGAGGTTTTGCCCACCGCAATGGCGACGGTCCGGGAGTGGATCGGCGACGCGCGCCGGGTGACCGTTCTCACCGGCGCCGGCATCAGCACCGATTCGGGCATCCCCGATTTCCGCGGCCCGCAGGGCGTCTGGACCAGGGATCCCGCTGCCCAGCGGATGTTCACCCTGCAGAACTACCTGGCGGACCCTGAGCTCCGGGTGCGTTCCTGGCAGAACCGTCGTGATCACGCCGCCTGGACGGCCGAGCCGAACGCCGGCCACCTGGCGCTCGTCGCGCTCGAGCGCAGCGGCCGGCTGCTCGCGCTGCTGACCCAGAACATCGACGGCCTGCACCAGAAGGCGGGGTCGGCGCCTGAGCGGGTGCTGGAGCTGCACGGCACGCTCTGGGAGGTCGAGTGCCTCGACTGCCGGCAGCGCTACTCGATGGACGAGACGCTGGCGCGGGTCGACGCGGGCGAGGCCGACCCGCCGTGCCCGTCCTGCGGCGGGATTCTCAAGTCGGCGACGATCAGCTTCGGCCAGGCGCTGGACCCGGTCGTCCTGCAGCGGGCCTACGAGTGCGCGGCCGGCTGCGACCTGTTCCTCGCCGTCGGGTCGTCACTCACGGTCCAGCCGGCCGCCGGGACGTGCGGCGCTGCCATCGACGCGGGTGCCCGGCTCGTGATCGTCAATGCCCAGCCGACCCCCTACGACGACTACGCCGACGCCGTCCTGCGCGCTCCGATCGCCGACGCGCTACCGGCCATCCTGCCCGCCGATTAGGGACGTGCGACTCGTGATCCGGCGGTTCACCGCGCTAGCCTCCGGGCCATGCGCGTTCCGCTCACCACCGCCGACTTCCTGCGCCGGGCCGCCGACGTCTACCCCGACCGCATCGGCCTGATCGACGAGCCGGTCCAGCCGGCGGCCAGCTTGCACGGCCTCACGTACCGCTCGCTGGCGGCGCGTTGCCACGCACTGGCCGCGGGGCTGGACGAGCTCGGGGTGCCGCAGGGCGCCCGGGTGGCGATCGTCAGCGAGAACTCGGCGCGGATGGTCGAGGTGATCTTCGCGGTCACCGCGTCCGGGCGCATCTGCGTCCCGATCAACTTCCGGCTGCAGACCGCCGAGATCGAGTACATCGTCGACCATTCCGGTGCGACGGTGCTGCTCGTCGACCCCGAGCACGAGCAGCAGCTGGCCCACGCGCCCGGGCTGCGGGTGCCGCACCGGTTCACCCTCGGCAAGGAGTACGACGAGGGCCTGCTCCGCCCGGAGCGCGAACCCGTCCCGTGGGCCGCTCCCGACGAGGACGCGACGGCGACCATCAACTACACCTCCGGCACCACGGCGCGGCCGAAGGGTGTGCAGATCACGCATCGCAACATCTGGATCGACGCCGTCACGTTCGGGCTGCACACCGGGGTCAGCGACCGCGACGTCTACCTGCATACGTTGCCGCTCTTTCACTGCAACGGCTGGGGAATGCCGTTCACGATGACCGGGATGGGCGTCACGCAGGTCCTGCTGCGCAAGGTGGAGGGCGCCGAGATCCTGCGCCGGGTGCAGCAGCACGGGGTGACGATCGCCTGCGGCGCCCCGGCGGTGTGGAGCATGGTGCTCGATGCGGCCGCGAGCTGGGACGGTCCGATCCCGGGTCGCGACACGATGCGCATCGTCGTTGCCGGTGCCCCGCCGCCGACCCGGGTGATCGCCCGCGTCGAGGAGGAGCTCGGCTGGGAGTTCACCCAGATCTACGGGCTCACCGAGACGTCGCCGCTCGTCACCTCCAACCGCACCCGCGCCGAGTGGGACGACAAGCCTGCTCTGGAACGCGCCCGGCTGCTCTCGCGCGCCGGCGCGCCGGCCATCGGCACCCAGCTGAAGATCGCCGACTCGGGCGAGGTGCTGGTGCGCTCCAACACCGTGCTCGACGGCTACTGGAACCAGCCCGATGTCACCGCCGCCGCGCTCGAGGGCGACTGGTTCCACACCGGCGACGGCGGCACCCTCGAGGACGGCTACCTCACGATCTCCGACCGCCGCAAGGACGTGATCATCACGGGCGGCGAGAACGTCTCCTCGATCGAGGTCGAGGACGCGATCTTCAGCCACCCGGCCGTCGCCGAGGTCGCGGTCATCGGCGTCCCGGACGAGCGCTGGGGCGAGACGATCAAGGCGCTCATCGTCGTCTCCGAGGGCCAGAGCGTCACGCAGGAGGAGATCATCGCCTGGTGCAAGGAGCGGCTGGCCCGCTACAAGGCACCCACGTCGGTCGACATCCTCGACGACATCCCCCGCACGGCGACCGGAAAGATCCAGAAGTTCAAGCTGCGCGAGCCGTACTGGCAGGGACAGGAACGCCAGGTGAACTGACTGGCGCCGGTGCTTCGCTCGGCGCCACTGGCGCCAGTGTTGCCGGCGCCGTTGCCACCTGCGGTAGTCCCGTCCTGCCGGCGGCGCTGCCGCCAGCATTTCCCGTCGCCCTGGCGACGGCATCTGCTGGCAGCCGTCGCTGCGGGCACCGATAACGCCCCAAACCATCCCAACGCAAGTCTCCCAGAGTGGAACTCGGCGGATCCGAGGCTTAGGACCGGCTCGAGGTGGACACCAATGCCGTGCGCGGCGATGTGAGGCCGCTCATACTGCTGCCCCGGATCGGCCCGGATAGGAACGCAGGAGGCATCGATGACGGAAGCGAACGGCGGCCCGGCCGGCGTCTCCCCCACGAAGCTCGATGAGCCGCTCGACCAGCCGGATGCCCCCGCGCAGGACCTCGCCGCCGCGGCAGAGCGACCCGCGGAGCCCACCCCGCCCCAGCCCGACGAGCCGGCCCCCACGCCAAACCCCGCCACGGCGCGCGACGGCGACCAGCCGCCCATCACCTTCCAGTCCATGGCCGACCGCCTCACGCTCGGGTTGCTGGCCTCGGTCATCGGGGCGGTGCTGGTCTTCGTCTCCGCATTCCTCACCTGGTCCACCGTCAACGCCCGCGCGTCCAGCGGGCAGAAAGTCGCCGGCGCGACCACCGACTCGCTCGGCGTGGCCGGCGGCCGGCTCGGCAGCGCCACGCTCGTGCTCTCCATCGCCGCGCTGGCGCTGATCACCGTCATGCTGCTGCCCGCGACGAAGCCGTGGGCGTGGAAGGTGCTGGTCGCGGCCGGCGGCCTGATCACGCTGCTCGCGCTGATCGATCTGATCTCGATCCCTGCCACGCTGCACCCGAAGGGTTTCACCGCCCCCGAGGGCGTGACGGTCACGTTCCACCGCTCGACCGGACCGGGTGTCTGGTTCACGGTCTTCGCCGGCGTGCTGGTCGCGGCCGGCGCGTACGTGCATCACATCCGCCCGGTGCCGTTCCGCTCGGCGCACCCGGCGCCGGCGCCCAAAGCCGCCTCAGCGCCGGTCAGCGAGCCGGCCGTGGCGGAGCGCGTGACCAGCGAGCCTGCCGCCCAGACCGCTGCCGAGCCGGACGAGCGCCTACGGCCGAGGTCACGCCGCCCGCGACCGCTCAGCCCGACTCGCCCATGGCGCCCGAGGAGCGGCGGGACGCCTTGCCGTGACGCGCCTCTAGCGCGTGCGAGAGGTTGCGCGCGGTGTAGACCAGCGGCACGTGGCTGAACGCCTGCGGGAAGTTGCCGGTCATCCGCTGGTTGATCGGGTCCCACTCCTCGGCGAGCAGCCCGACATCGTTGCGCAGGTCGAGCAGCCGCTCGAAGAGCTCGACGGACTCGTCGAGGCGCCCCACGGCCGCGTAGTTGTCGGCGAGCCAGAACGTGCAGGCGAGGAACGCGCCTTCTCCCGGAGGCAGCCCGTCGACGGCCTCGGTCGTCGAGTAGCGCCGGACGAACCCGTCCGACATCAGCTCCCGCTCGATCGCGCGGACGGTGCCCTGCACCCGCGGGTCGTCGCCGGGCAGGAAGCCGACCAGCGGGATGTTCAGCAGCGCCGCGTCGAGTTCCTTGGACCCGTAGTACTGCGTGAACGTCCCGCGCTCGGCGTCGTAACCCTTGCTGAGGATGTCGTCGCGGATCTGGTCGCGCATCGCCTGCCACTTCTCGACCGGACCCTTCAGGCCGTGCTCGGTAACGCCCCGCACCGCGCGGTCGGCCGCCACCCAGGCCATCACCTTCGAGTGCACGAAGTGCCGCCGCGGGCCGCGCACCTCCCAGATGCCCTCGTCCGGCTCGGCCCAGCCCGTTTCGAGGAAGTCCATCAACTTGCGCTGCAGCTGCCAGGCGATGTCGGGGATCGAGTCCTGCCCCGGCGGCAGTGACGTCCCGCTGAGCACCGCCATCTGATGCGCCGCGGTGCGAGCGACGTGCAGCGCGTCCATCACCTCGCCGTAGACGTCGAGCTGGAACTGGTCGACGGCGGCATTACCGATCCGCACCGGCGCGGCGCCCTGGTAGCCCGACAGCCACGGCACCTCCCACTCCGGGAGCCGCCGCTCGCCGGCCACGCCGTACATGATCTGCAGCTGCGACGGGTCACCGGCGATGGCCCGCAGCAGCCACTCGCGCCAGGCCCGCGCCTCGGTGATGAACCCGGCGTCGATCAGCGCGATGAGCGTGATGGTCGCGTCGCGCAGCCAGCAGTAGCGGTAATCCCAGTTGCGAACGCCGCCGAGCTGCTCGGGCAGCGAGGTCGTGGCGGCCGCCGCGATGCCACCGGTCGGCGCGTACGTGAGCGCTTTGAGCGTGATGGCGCTGCGGCGCACGGCGTCCTGCCAGCGACCGTCGTAGCTGAAGCCGCTCATCCAGTTCGCCCACCAGGCCTCGACCCGGTCGATCTCGGCGCGCACGTCGACCCCCTGCGGCGGCGGCCGGTGCGAGCGGTGCCAGTGCAGCTCGAAGGCCAGCGACTCCCCGTTGGTGATCTCGAAGTCGCCGACCGTCGCCATGCCGCGCCCGGAGTGGTGGACATCGGAACGCAGCGCGATCGCGTCAGGCCCGGCGATCGCCACCACGCAGTGGTCGATCCGGCGCACCCAGGGAACCGTCGAGCCGTAGTCGAAGCGCATCCGCAGGTGGCTCGTCATCGGCACCCGGCCGCTGATGCCCTCGACCAGCCGCACCACGAGGTGCTCCTCGGCCTCCGGCACCATGGCGTCGACCACCCGCGCGACGCCGGTGTCGGTCACGAACTCGGTCTCGAGCACCAGGGTGTCGCCGCGGTAGCGCCGCGAGACGGAGCGCACCTCACCCTGCGGGGCGATGCGCCAATGGCCGTTGTCGTCGTCGCCGAGCAGGCCGGCGAATACCGCCGCCGAGTCGAAGCGCGGCAGGCACAGCCAGTCGATCGATCCGTCGATCCCGACGAGCGCGGCCGTGTGGGTGTCGCCGATGATCGCGTAGTCCTCGATCCGCAGGGCCATCACATCGCTCCGTCCAGATTCGGGCCATAGGTTGGCCAGGTGCGCCGAACGTGTCTGGCCCTGCGCTCTCCTCGAGCGATTCTGGTCCAAGCCAGCCTGCTGGCGCTGTTAGGCGGCCTCAGCGGATGCGGCATGTCGGCCGGACTCGACGAGTACGTCGTGCATTTCGCGCCCGGCACGCCGACGGCGACCGCGCGAGCGGTGGGCGAGGCCTGCCCCCGGTTCGGCAAGGCGTTCCTGGAGCCGCCGGATCGCAACAACCTGGCCGCGTCACGCGCCTACCCGGTCCGCTACGACATCACCGATGCGACCTCCGAGGACAAGACGGCGCTGCTGACCTGCCTGAAGAAGCATTCGATCGTGCGCGGGGTGAGCGACAGCAACCAGGACACCTAGAGCGCTTCGGCCGGCTCCGACTCCGAGCGCTTCGGCTTTCCGTGGCCGCGGGCCTGGCGGATGCTCACGAGGATCGTGATCAGCGCCGCGAGGCCGCCGAAGATGAGGCTCCCGCCGGTCCACCAGCTCGAGAACGGCAGCGCCGACACCGCGCCCCAGAGCACCCCGGCGGCGATCAACCCGAGCGCGGCGAGGATCGACAGGGCGGTGGACCACGGCTTGGCGACGGCCTGGTCCGCGAGGTCGGCGGCCTTCCGGCGGGCGGTCTCGAAATGCCGGCGCGCCCACTCGTACTCCAGGGAGAGGATCAGGAAGCCGAGCGCGACGACCAGCACGCCGGGGCCGGGCAGCGCCAGCAGCGCGATCCCGAGCCCGAGGACGGCCAGACCGACGACGGTGACGACGATGCGCCGGACCAGCAACGCTCCTGAACGGAAGACCACGAACCAGATCATTGCCGATGGCCGGCGCGGGAATCCTCGATACCCGATCGGATCGTCCACGCCGGCGAGCGGGTTGCCACATCCCGGAAGCCAGGCCGCCCCGCTTGCTGCCTGTCGCGTGGAGAGCGGCGGCCCGCCCGCAGCTCAGGGGTACCCGGTCGGCGCGAGCGCGGTGATTCGGGCTAGCGTGCCGCGTCATGAGCAACCACACCTACCGCGTCACCGAAATCGTCGGCACGTCACACGAGGGTCTGGACGACGCCATTCGTAACGGCATCACGCGCGCCGCCGCGACGCTGCGGGGGATGGACTGGTTCGAAGTGACCGAGATTCGCGGCCACATCGACGACGGTGCGATCGACCATTTCCAGGTCGGCCTGAAGGTCGGCTTCCGCCTGGAGGACTAGCTCCAAGGCCCCGCTGAGCGTCGTCAGTCGCGCAGCACGCGCAGGATCGCCTGCGGGTCGTGGCTGTCCGGGGGCGGCCAGGGCCAGCCGATGTTGCCGTCGCCGTGCCAGCGGGGCACGAGATGAACGTGCAGGTGGAAGATCGCCTGCCCGCTGGCCTCGCCGTTGTTCTGCCGCATCGTGAGCCCGTCCGGGTTCAGCCGCTTCCTGATGAGCCGCGCCACGGACGCGCAGCCGATGCCCAGCGCCGCAGCCGTCTCGGGCGCCGCGGACCAGAGGTCGGGCACGTGGATGCGGGGCATCACGAGCGTGTGACCGTGCGCTGCGGGCCTGGTGTCGAGGACCGCGAGCCAGTGCTCGTCCTGCTCGACGATGTGGGCGGGCTCGAGCCCTTGCGCGATCCGGCAGAACGGGCAGGTCTCGTCAACCGTCGTGGCCTGCTGCTCGGCGCTCGGCTCCCGTCTGCGCGGCATATCCCTCATCCTGGCCTTGAACCCGGCCGATGAACTCACCACTCCCGCCCGGGCCCGTCGTTCCCTCGGGGACGTCAGGGTCGCCCTCCTCGTTCACCGGACGGGAGTTGGCGGTCGTGTCATCGAGGGGAACGTCTGCTTCCGCGCGCTTGGCCATGCTGGGGGCCTTCCCCCGCCCGCGCAAAGGACTCCTTACGCCCCTGCACCGGGCCAGCAGGTGTCCGGCGGGGCCGGCCGTTCAATACCCCCGATGAATCGAACGGCCAGCCCCCCAGGAAGGCGCCCGGTTGCTGGCTCCCTCACTCAAATAACGGCTTCACCGAGCTGCGGATCTGCTCCGCTGGGCGTCACTTTGGCTTGCGCCGGTCGGCCTAACGGCACCCGCCGGGTGGTGGCCCCGGGCCCGCTCCGGCGGCTAGGTTGCGGTGTTGTGAACACCCTTGACGTGCGCGAACTCGCCTTTCCCTACCGCGAGGCCGGTCCTGCTGACGGGCCGGGCGTGCTCCTGCTCCACGGGTTTCCGCAGCTCTCGCTGGAGTGGACGGCGCAACTCGCGGCGCTGGGCGCCGCCGGCTATCACGCGGTCGCGCCCGACCAGCGTGGTTACGCCGCGAGCAACCGGCCGGAAGCCGTCGCCGCCTACGCCATGGACGAGCTCGTCGCCGACGTCGTGGCCATGCTGGACGCGCTCGGCTGGGAACGCGCCCACCTGGTGGGCCACGACTGGGGCGGCTCCGTCGCGTGGCATGTCGCCGGCCGGCATCCCGACCGGTTGCGCTCGCTGACCATCGCCTCCACCCCGCATCCGCTGGCGATGAGCCGGGTCCTGGCGACGAGCGCGAGCCAGCAGGAGAAGAGCGGCTACATGCAGCTCTTCCGCCAGGAGGGCACCGCTGAGGACCTACTGCTCGCCGATGACGCCGCCGTGCTGCGGGCCGTCTACCGGGGCCTGCCGACCACCGAGACCTACGTCGCCCATTTCCGCGAGCGGCCGGCGCTGACAGCCGCCTTGAACTGGTATCGCACCATGCGCAGGGACGACGGGGAGAAGACCGGGACCATCCGCGTTCCCACCCTCTACGTCTGGGGTGAGGACGATTTCGCGCTGGGACGCGAGGTGGCCGAGGCGACAGGCGGCCTGGTGGAGGGCGAGTACACGTTCGTTCCGCTCGCCGGAGCGGGTCATTGGCTGCCGGAGGCGAGCGCGGACGAGCTCAACGCGTTGCTGCTGGACCACCTTCGCCGCCGCGATCGATGAACCGCGGCCCGATAGGTTCTGAACCCATGAGCGATTCCGACCCCAAGACCGAGTCGCTGAGCCAGGCGGGTGGGAGGCAGGACGCGCCACCCCCGCCGGTTCGGGTGGCGCTGGTGACCGGGGGCAATCGCGGGATCGGCGCGGCCTGCGCGCAGGCGCTGGCCGCGGCGGGCGACACGGTGATCGTCGGTTCCCGCGGCGGGAAGCCGCTCGGCGAGCTTCCCGGGGTGGTGCTCGACGTCAGCGATCCGGCGTCCGTGGAGGCCGCGTTCGCGTCCGTGGAAGCCGATTTCGGCCCGGTGGAGGTGCTCGTCTCGAACGCGGGCATCACGCGCGACACGTTGCTGCTGACGATGCCGGAGGACGGCTTCCAGGAGGTCGTCGATACCAACCTGGTCGGTGCCTACCGGGTCGCCAAGCGGGCGGCCAAGGGCATGCTCCGGATGCGTCGCGGCCGGCTGATCTTCATCGGCTCGGTGTCGGGGCTGTCGGGCTCGCCCGGCCAGGCCAATTACGCGGCTTCCAAAGCGGGGCTGGTGGGCCTGGCCCGCTCGATCGCCCGCGAGCTGGCCTCGCGCAACATCACCGCAAACGTCGTCACTCCCGGCCCGATCGCGACCGACATGACCGAGGCGCTCACCGAGCAGCAGCGTGAGGCGCTGGTCGGAGGGGTTCCGCTGAAGCGGATGGGCGACGCCGGTGAGGTGGCCGCGGCGGTCGCCTTCCTCGCGTCACCGCAGGCCGGCTACATCACCGGCGCGGTGCTGCCGGTCGACGGTGGCCTCGGGATGGGCCACTGACTCCTGACCCGGCTACTTGACGCCACGGCGGCGAGGCAGCCGCAGGCGCAGCCCTCCGGAAGCCATCCGGGTCTGCCAGGCGCGCAGGTTGCCCGCGCCGACGGCGGCGACGAGCGCCGTACCGATGACGACGAGCAGGCCGGGCAGCGCCTTCCCGCTGAAGCGGCCGAGCAGCGAGTCGGTGTTCTGCGCCGCCTTCTCGCCCGCGGCGATCAGTGGTGCCTGGACCGCGGCGAGCCGGCTCTCCGGTGACGCGATCAGCGGTGACGGGATGCTGTCGGCGAGCGGCATCAGGTTCGCGTAGCTGCCCGAGCTGAGGTCGGCGAAGTTCGCCAGGCTCGTGCCGGGCAGGAACGCCGCGGCCGGGCCGAGCAGGCTGCTTGCCGGCGTGCCCGCTCCCGTGGTGCTGCTCGCGGTGGGGGCGGCTCCGGACCCGGCGACCCCGGGCTGGGCCGGCGTGCTCGTACCGGTGGAACCCGCCGTAGTGGCACTGCCCGTTCCGCCGGGTGACGTGGACGGCGACGTCGACCCTCCAGCGCCCCCGGTGAGACCGTTCAGGGTGCCGCCGACCGCGCCGGTGACCGAGTTAACCGTGCCTCCCAGGCCTCCCAGGCCTCCCAGGTTCTTCGTCACACCGTCGACGGTGCCGGTGACCCCGTTGACGACGCCGCCCAGCGGGTCGGGGGCCGGGCTCGTGGCGCCGCCCGGCGCCGAACTGCTCGGCGCGGGGGTCGGCAGCGCCGACGTGATCGTCTTGAGGACGCCGTTCTCGCAGGTCAGGCCCAGCGACGCGGGGATGAGCGTAAGGGGCGTGCACAGGCCGCCCGGTAGCAGGGTGCCGGCCGCTTGCGCGGGGGTCGCTGCCATGGCGATCGCAAAGCTGCTGGCAGCCACGCCCGAGATCGTGGCGGCACGCCGGTAGAACGTGCTGGGGGACATGCGGTTGGCCGACCTCCGAGTCAGGGGGTGTCGGTAGTGCAACGACGCTGTGCCCCACAGGTGACGCCGACAACCGCACCTTTCCCCGCAAGACGGACGTGGGCCAGCGCGGTTCCTACCGTTTCGCCGTGGTTTGCCCGGCGCGCCGGCTCGACAGTTCACCCGGATGCGCGCCTTGGCGAAAGGCAGTGCCCACGCGCCGCGCGCGGCGCCCGGATCTAGCCGCGCTTGGCGTGGGGGGCGGACTTGGCCAGGCTGGCCACCGACGCGCTCGCCCCGGAGCGCAGCGCGTGCACCTGCGCGGAGAAGGCGGCGAGCTTCGGCTGCAGAACCCGGATGTTGCCCGCGGCCACGAACCCGACGAATGCCGTCGCGATCGCGACCAGCAGCCCAGGAAGGGCGTGACGGGAGACGAATCCCAGCAGGTCATTGCCCTGGGCTCCGGCCGTCTGCGCGGCGTCGGCGAGGACGGGGGCCGGGACGGCGTCGATCGGGTCGCCCGCGCTGCTCGTGACGGCGCTGGCCAGCAGAACGGAGCCGGCGCTCGGACCCCAGGCGGAGGCCAGCGAGATTCCGGCGGGCTGGAGTGCGGTCGACGTCGGCTGCGATCCACTGCTTGCCTTGCGAGCTGCGGGAGATGCGGGGGTCGAGGCCGGGACGCCGCCCGGGCCGCCGCCGGAGCCGCCGCCGGCCAGGGCGGAGCTGGTGACCGAGGTCGGGATCATCGGCAGGCTCGTCGCGCCGCCGCCGGTGGAGCCAGCCGTGCCGCCGCTGCCGCCGGTGGAGCCACCCGTGCCGCCGCTGCCTCCGGTCGAGCCGCCGCCGGTGCCGGTGCCGGTGCCCGGGATGATGCCGCCGCCGCCGGTCAGGCCGCCGACAAGTCCACCGATCGCACCGCCGAGCCCGCCGCCGCCACCTCCACTGCCGCCGCTGCCACCACCCGTGACCCCGCCGATGACGCCGCCGACGGCCCCGCCCACCTGCGTGGTCGCGCCGCCGACGGTGTCGCCGATGGTGCCGCCGACCGAGCTGACAACGCCGCCGAGAGGCGCCGGAAGCTGCGAGGCGACGCTGCCGGTCACCCCGGTCACGAGGCCGCCGACCGTGCCGCCGACCGATCCGCCGCCGCCGCCGCCACCGATCCGCCGCCGCCGCCGGTCACGCCACCCACCACACCGCCGACCGTGCCGCCGACAAATCCAACGGTGCCGCCGACCGATCCAACGGTGCCGGTGACACTGCCGAGCGAGCTGGTGATGCCGCTGACCGGGGTCTTGCTGGACGGGGCCGGTGCCGGGCTCGACACGACCGGGAGCGGCGGGAGCGCGCTGGTGACGCCGGCGAGCGTTGAGGCAACGGCGGAGGGCGCCGCGGGAACCGGCACGCTCGGCAGCGTCACGCTGGGGACGCTGACCGGGACGCTGGGGACGCTCACGGGGACGCTGGGAACCGAAACCGGGACGCTGGGCAGCGAGACAGGGAGGCCGAGAGCCATGGCGCTGCTGGCGCCGACGACGCCGCCGATCGCGAGGACGAGCGTTCCGGACGCGACGAACACGGCGCGCCGTGATGAACGTGACTCGTGACGGGCGGGTGCTGCTGGGGTGCTCACGCAAAACCTCCGGCGGGCTGGGGTCGGCCGGCGAAACACACGGGACTGGGTGGGTTACGCGATCTTGGATTGTCAGCTGCGTCACGTTTGGGGGCTGTGATCGCTGCTACCCCGCCCAACGACCTCTTACTCATTCGGTTTCGGGTGCGGGGAAACTTTTTTGTGCCGGGTCGCAGGAACGCGTGAGCGGGCGTCGAACCTGCGCGGCGGCCGGCGAGCGCTAACGTCCCTCATGCGATGAATGTGCCAGCAGTTGGTACGTGGCAGCGGCGCTTTTCAGGAGGATCTCGTGAGCTGGTGGTGGTGCCTGAAGCACTCCCGTCCCGAGCAGGACCCGAACGTCGATGTGGCTGGTGAGGACAAGGTCGGTCCGTACGAGACCGAGGAAGCCGCGCGCGGCTGGCGCGAGCAGTTCGCCGAGCGCAACGAGAAGTGGGACCGCGAGGACCGCGAGTGGGAAGAGGGCAACCGCTCCACGTGAGTGAGCTGCGCGCGGGCTATGACGCCCTGTTGCTGGTGTCTTTCGGCGGCCCCGAGGGGCCCGCTGACGTGATGCCGTTCCTGCGCAACGTCACCGCTGGGCGCGGCGTGCCGGACGAGCGGTTGGCCGAGGTGGCCGAGCACTACGAGCTCTTCGGCGGCGTCAGCCCGATCAACGCGCAGAACCGCGAGCTGCAGGAACGCCTGCGCGAGCTGCTCCAGCCGCGTCGCGTCTACTGGGGCAACCGCAACTGGGACCCGTACCTGCGTGACACCCTTTCCGCTATGCGCGCCGACGGGGTGCGCCGGGCGGCGGTGTTCGTGACGGCGGCGTACGCCTCCTACTCCTCCTGCCGCCAGTACCGGGAGGACCTGGCTGCCGCCGGCCCGTCCGGGATCCGCCTGGACAAGCTTCGCCATTACTACAACCACCCCGGTTTCATCACCGCCCAGGCCGACGCCGTCGTCGCCCTCGGGGATGCGCTGCGCCCAGACGCGCGCATGATCTGCACCGCCCACTCGATCCCGGTCGCGTCGGCGCGGTCCAGCGGCCCCTCGGGCGGGGCGTACCCGGCCCAGCTGCAGGAGGCGGCCGGCCTGGTCGCGGATGCCGTGCGGGCCCGAACGGCGTGGCGCGGTGAGGTCGAGGTCGCGTGGCAGAGCCGGTCCGGCCCGCCGAGCGTCCCGTGGTTGGAGCCGGACATCAACGACCGCCTGGAGCAGCTGGCCGGCGCGGGCGTGCGCGATGTCGTCGTCGTTCCCGCCGGCTTCGTCAGCGACCACGTCGAGGTGCGCTACGACCTCGACGTCGAGGCCGCCGCGACCGCGCAGCGGCTGGGGATCACGATGGCGCGGGCAGGAACCGTCGGGGTGCGCGAGCCGTTCGTCGAAATGGTTCGCGAGCTCCTCGAGGAGCGGGAATCCCGGGAGTTCGGAGCGAAGATCGGTACGGTTGATGCCACGCAACGCCGCGCACTGGGCGGGAGTGGGCCGAGCCACGACGTCTGCCCCCTCGGTTGCTGTCCGGGACGCTTACCGCGACCCGCGGCGGCCGGCGACCCGCGCGACATGCATCCGGATGGCTAGCAGCACAACACCCCGCAGGGAGCGAGACCCAGGACTGGCGGCACCCGGCAAGCGGGCGGCCCGGGAAGCGGATCGGGGCGCCGCGGCGTTGGAGGAGGGCGAGATGAACAGCGAACACGTCTTTGAATCCCCTGAGCGCTTCGTCGTGGGAACGGTCGGCCGGCCTGGCGAGCGCACCTTCTACCTCCAGGTCGTCTCAGGCGGCGAGATCGTCACGGTCGCCCTCGAAAAGGGCGAGGTGGCGGCGCTCGCGGAGGGCCTTCAGGTGCTGCTCCAGCAGGTTGCCGCGCCTTCGGAGACGGTGGCCGAGCCGGTCCCGCTGGACTACGAGCCGTTGCAGACGCCTTTCGCCGAGGACTTCCGCGTGAGCGAGCTCTCGGTCGCCTGGGATGGCGAGCATGTCGTCGTCGAGGCGGGCGGGGCGGCGGCCGCTGATGAGACCGCCGGCAAGCTGCGGGTCGCGATGACGGTCCCGGCTACCCACGCGTTCGTCTCGCGGGCGGAGAAGGTCGTGGCCGCCGGACGCCCCCCGTGCGTGCTGTGCGGGCTCCCGGCGGATCCCGAAGGGCATGTCTGCCCGCGGCTGAACTGAAGCCCGGCAAGCCGAGTCAACGGCCGTTCTGCTCGTGCGGGCCGAACCCCCGGCAATTTTCCAGTTGACTGTCGCTCATGGGACGACACGCTGGAATCCACCCCGCCGCGGCCGAGCGCGCCGCGCTCTGCGACCTGATGCTCGAGGTCGGGCCTGACGCCGCCACGCTCTGCGAGGGGTGGGACGTCGCGGCTCTCGCCGCCCACCTGGTCGTGCGCGACACCCGCCCGGATGCCGCGCTCGGCCTGCTCATCAAGCCGTTGCACAGCTACACCGCCGGGGTGGAGGCGGCCAAGCGCAAGACGACGGCGTTTGCGGACCTCGTCGAAGCGGTCCGCAACGGGCCGCCGGCCTGGAGCCCGATCGGCCTGCCCGTCGTCAAGGACAAGGTCAACCTCACCGAGTACTTCATCCACCACGAGGACGTGCGCCGCGCCCAGCCCGGGTGGAAGCCTCGCGAGCTCGATGCGCAGCTGTCGAGCGAGCTCTGGAACTTCGTGCGGCGGATGGCTCCGCTCATGGTGCGCGGCGTCAAGGACACCCGCATCACGTTCCGCACGCCGGGCGGCGGCGAGCGGTCGGTGGGTCCCAAGGAGGGCAAGCACGCGGTGACGGTCACCGGCGAGCCCGGCGAGATCGTGCTCTACCTCAGCGGGCGCCGCAGCGTGGCCCAGGTTCGGCTCACCGGATCGCAGGGCGGTCAGGCCCGCCTCGCCGCCGCGTCGCTAGGGATGTGACGGCTGCAGCGTCGGGCGGTTAGCCGGGCAGGGCGTCGAGGACGGCGCCCTTCGCTGCGGCTTGCCGCTTGCTCGCCTTCTTGGTCGCCTGGTGCGTCGCCTTGGCCGCTGCCTTCGCGGCCTTGCGCTTGCTGCGCCTGCTGACCCGCTTGGTCTTGTGGGCCAGCGACTCCTTGCCCGCGGTGTCGACGGACGCGATCAGCAGCCCGCCGAGCATGCTGACATTCTTGGTGAAGTGCAGCTGCTGCGCCCTCCTGCCGGCCGGCTCCGACTCCTCCCAGAAGCGGTGGCCGGCCAGGGTCGTCGGCACGATCGAGCCGGCGAGGGCGAGCGCGGCGATCCGCGGGAAGCGTCCGAGCGCCAGCAGTGAGCCGGCTGCCACCTGGATGGCCCCGTTCACCTTCACCGCCTGCTCGGAGGACGCGAGGTTCAGCTTCTCGATGCCCGGCCGGTTGATGATGTCGAGCTTCTCGACGGCCGGGGCCTTGCTCTGCGGGTTGCGCAGCGCGTCGATGCCCCCGTAGATGAAGGTCGACGCGAGCAAGGGTCGGGCGATCCGGCGGACGAGCACGGCAACCTCCGCGGTTGTGGTTCAGGCGAAACTGCTCCCTTCGGCCTGCCACCGCAAGGGTGAAAGCAAACGCAAGGGCAGGGGGCGTCAGGTGATCCGTGGCCGCAGCGGCTCCCAGACGCGCCGGCGCGCGCAACCGGCCCACAGGCCCGCGCCGTACGCGAGATCGTCACCGGCGCGCAGCAGCACCCAGCGCAGCGGGTCCAGCTCCGGCCGTTTCCGGCGGTACTCGCGGGCGGCCGGGCCGAGTACGGCTGCGGCGGCGATGAGGCGGCGGGCCCGGGCGCCGGGTCCGGGAGCGATCAGGAGCGGCAGCGCGACCGGGCCGTAGGGACGGGTCAGGGCCTCACCGAGCGCCCGCCCCCCGGTGAGCCACCCACCGGCCACGAGTCGCACCGCGAGGGGCAGCGGCTGCTCGACGGGCAGCTTGCGGGAGAGCTTGAGCGCCGCCGCGGCGAACGTCGCGGCCGCGGCGCCGGGGTGGCCGGCCGCCAGCAGCCCCCAGGACGCGAGCGTCCAGCGGTTGCCCGCGAACGGGGCGAGCTGCCCGGGATGGCGCTCGGCGAGCGGCGCGGCCGAGCAGCCGTAGCCGAAGCGCTGGGCGGCGGCGCTCGCCAGCGTGCTGCGGTGCGCGTGGCCCACCGTCGAACCCGGCTCGTACCGGATGCTCCAGCCCGCCTGCGCGAGCCGCCAGATCAGGTCGACGTCCTCGCCGTAGCGCAGGCTCTCGTCGAACACCTGCGGCCCGTCTCCGAGCGCCGCGCGGCGCAGGACGAGCGCCGCCGCCGGGAGGTAGGACAGCCGCGAACCCGGGGCGACGCGCCCCGGCTGCGACCCCAGGTCGAGCGGCGAGCGGGCGGCGTCGTAGCGGGCGAGCACCTGCTGCAGCCGGCTCTCGGCGCTGCCCCGGGCGGTCACGATGCGCGGGGCGACGCCGGCCACGCGCGGGTCGCTGAAGTGGGGCAGCAGCGCGTGCAGCCAGCCGGCGGGGGTGACGACATCGGAGTCCAGCAGGGCCACGAACGGCCTCGTGGCCCGGGCAATCCCGGCATTGCGCGCTGCGGCCGGTCCGCGGGCGCTGTCGTGGCGGACGGCGGCACCGCGCACCGGCTCGGCCGAGCCGTCGTCGACGACGATCACTTCCAGCTCCGGATCGAGCCCGGCGACGAGCCGGCTCAGCTGCTCGGTCCGGTCGCGCACCGGGATGACGACGCTCACCTCGGCCAGGCCCGGCCCTCCGGACGGATGCGGGTGGGCGACGCCCGCCTTGATCAGCCGGGCCGCGAGAGCGCGCCCGTGGGGGCTCGTCCAGTCACCGCGGGCAAGCGCCTCGCTGGCCTGCTCGGAAAGGCTCAGCACCTTCAGCGGCGAGCCGCCGACCAGGACCCGCCCCCCGTCGACGATCCGAACGGAGGCGTCGAGCTGAACCGAGCCTGCGCCGGGCGGCCGGATGGTCACCGGTAGCCGTGGGCGACCAGGTAGTCCAGCAGCTCGTCGACGCAGGTGGCCGGGTCTGCCTCGACGACCCGGCGGGCCCGGGTCGGGGCGAGCATCCCGGTGAGGGCCAGGACGCGCTCCCGCGGGTCGGCCGGGGACGGCTGGCTCGACGCGCCGGGCGCGGGTGCCCGGTAGGGACGGAGCCGCTCGGCAGGCGGCTCGCCGTGGGCGGTGAGCGGCCCGGTGACGACCTCGACGACCGTGTCGCGCGCCCGGATCAGCGCGGCGAGCGGGGCGCGGCGCAGCCGAAGACCCGCCTCGACCGACAGCACCGCAGGGGCACTTACCTCCAGGACCTCGCGCCGGCCGCCGTCGAGGCGCCGCTCGGCGCGCAGGGCGCCGCCGGCGGAACGGGTGACCGAGGTCAGCCCGAGCGCCTGCGCGGCCTTCAGGTGGTGAGCGACGAACGCCGGCACCGCACCGCTGCCCCGATCGAGGCTGGCATCGCCGCAGACGACGAGCCGGGCTTCGGCGACGACCGGTGCGATCGCGGCCGCGACCTCGGCGGAGGAGGCGCCGTCAGCCAGCTCCAGCCGGACCACCCGGGTGGCGCCGGCAGCGATCCACTCACGAAGCACGGCATCGGCCGCGTCAGCCGCCGCCGCCGAGCACGCCGTGACGACCATGACCGGCTCGCTCCCCGCAAGCTGCAGCGCGGTCTCGAGTGCTGCGTGGTCGGCCGGCGAGGCGCCCAGCGCCTGGCTGGAGGAATGGGCGGCCGGCTCGCCGGTGAGGGGGTCGACTTCCACGCGGAGGTCGACCACCTTCATGAGGACGGCGATCATGACTGGGTGGCCGCGTTCACGAGCGGTTCACGAGCGCCGGTACGCGACGCCCGCGCCGCCCTCGGGGTAGGTCCACGTCAGCGCGCCTTCGGCGTTGCAGACCAGGTAGCAGGTGCCGCACTCGAAGCACTGCTCGTAGTTGAAGAGCACGCCGCCGTCGCTGGTCGGCACGAAGAGCCCGGCCGGGCAGGCGGTCACGCACGCCTTGGTCGTGCACGAGCGGCAGACGTCGGTGTCGACGGTGATATGGGCCGTCGGCGCGACGCGAAAGTCGATGGTCGCCATCCGGTCCTCGAACGAGGGCCCGTCGAACGCGTCGACGTGGACGCGCATCGCCTCCGGGGTGTCGTTGGTGATCTCGTCGACCGCTGGGGTCGGCACGGGTGCTGTCATCCGAAGCTCCGCAAGGTGACGTAGGCGTCGTGGGCAAGGTCGCGTACCCGCAGTCCATGGCGTTTGATGCCCTCGCGGGCGATGCGTACCGCACCGGGCTTGGGCCGCGGGTTCTCGACGGTGAAGAGCCGCTCGAACACCTCGCAGGCCAGCTGCGGATAGAGGTGCTGCATGCGCTGCGACATGAGCAGCTCCGGGACGCGGCGCAGCTTGCGGTGGTCACCGAGCACGAAGTTGGCGTCGAGCTTGCGCCGGTAGGCGGCGAGCCGCGCGGCGCTGACGTCGCCGGCCGCCAGAGCGTCGTGCGCCACCTCGCCGGCCGCCATGCCGGAGCCGATCGCGAAGTTGATGCCCTCCAACCAGATGCCGGCGGCGAGGCAGAGCGCGGCCGCGTCACCCGCGACGAGCATGCCGTCGGTGACGATCTCGGGCATCGCGTCGTAGCCGCCCTCGGGGATGAGGTGGGCGCTGTACTCCTTGAGCTCGGCGCCCTCGACCAGCGGGGCGATCGAGGGGTGGGCCTTCAGGCCGGCGATGAGCTGCTCGGGCCGGACCTTGGCGGCGGCCAGGCCGGGGACGCTCACCACCACCCCGACCGAGATGGTGTCGAGGTTGGTGTAGACGAAGCCGCCGCCCGGGATGCCTGCGGTGCAGCCGACGATCTCGATGTCGACGCCGTCGGTGCCGCGCACCCCGAAGCGCGCCTCGAGCTCTTCGCGGGGAAGCGCGAGGACTTCCTTGGCGCCGAGCGTCATGTTGTCGGCGGAGAAGTTCTCGTAGAGCCCGGCGGATTTCGCGAGGAAGCTATTGACCCCGTCGCAGGCGATGACGAGCCGGGCCCGCAGGTCGCCGCCGGGCCGGTCCGTCGTGACCCCGGCGATCCGACCGGCCGCGTCGCGAATCAGCCCGGTGGCCGTGGTGCTGGTCAGCAGGACCGCTCCGGCCGCCTCGGCCTTGCCGGCCAGCCAGGCGTCGAAGTCGGGGCGGTACGCCGTCGCCCCGTTGTAGGGGGCCTTGCCCCAGGCCTCGGTGCGGTAGTCGATGGTCAGCGACTGGCTGCCGGTCACCATCATGGTCTGGCGCCGGGTGACCCAGCGCTGCACCGGCGCCTCGTCGTACCAGCCCGGGATGAGGTCATCGAGCACCCGGCCGTACACGACGCCGCCGTACATGTTCTTGCTGCCCGGGTACGGGCCGCGCTCCAGCAGGGCGACGGAGCGGCCGGCGCGCGCCAGGGTGAGCGCAGCGGCAGAATCCGGCGGGACCGGCACCGACGATCACCACATCGAAGTCAGACACCGGCGTGCACCTCCAGACGAGCGGCCAGCACCGACAGCAGCTCGCGCGCATCGCAGACGAGGGCGAGCTCCGCGCGGGCCATCATCGGGCAGCTCGGATCGGTGTTGACCGCGACGATATGGCGCGGATCGCCGAGCCCGGTCAGATGCTGCACCGCTCCCGAGATGCCGAGCGCGATGTACAGGTCGGGGTCAACCGTCACCCCGGTCGTCCCGATGTAGCGGTCGTGGGGGGCCCAGCCGAGGTCGGCGACCAGCCGGGTGGCCCCGAGCGAGGCCGCCAGCCCGTCGGCGACGGCGGCCAGCAGCACGAACGCCTCGGGCCCGCCCAGCCCGGCGCCGCCCGCCAGGATCCGGCGCGCCTCGGCCAGGTCGACCGTGGCCGGGTCGGCAGGCAGCAGCTGCAGCAGGCGGGCGTCTGCGGCATCGGGGGTCACCGGCGCCAGCGGGAAGCTGAGCTCGCGAAACACCGCGCCGCCGCCGGGCGGGAGCGGAGCCGTCGCGGAGTTCGGCAGCCGGGTGATGACGGCATCAGCGGCGAGCGCCACCTCGGCCAGCGCGGCACCCTCCCACCGCGGGACCAGGGCCGTCGCCCGCTGCCCCGGCTCGCGGCGCACCTCGGCGACACCGGCCACCAGCGGGCGGCCGAGCTCGGCGGCCAGGCGGGGTGCCAGGTCGCGCCCGTCGGGCGAGGCCGGCAGCACGATGTGGCCGGCTCCCTTGAGCAGGGGTGCCAGCTGCTGCGCCCAGCCGCCGGGCGCGTACTCGCCGTTCTCCCAGCCCCACACCCGCAACGGAGCCGGCAGCCCGGCTGCCGCCTCAGCACAGCCCGAGCCCATCAGCAACGCGAGACCGTGCTGCCCGGCCTCCCAGCAGACGTCGCCACCACCCAGTGGAAGCTCGCCGTCGCGGACCGGGACGACGGCGACGTCGCTTCCCGGGCCGGGCATCCCGGACAGCGGCTTGCTGTTCGCCTTGCTGCTCACAGGCCTGCCCCTACCCGCTCGCCGTCGATCACGGCGGCCTGTGCACGGCGCGGGGCGAGCGCGTCGCCGATGCGGTGCAGCTCGAAGCGGTGGGCCGGGATCGCCGCGCCGCTCTCGCCTTTGAGCTCGCGGTACAGCGCGTCGGACGATGCCGGCGGGACGGCGAGCACGATCCAGTCGGCGGTGCGCTGGCTCATGCTGCCGGTCGGGTGGTGCAGCACCGACAGGGCGGGGGCATCTGGGTCTTCGCCGAAGCCCATGACGACGCTGTCGGTGGTCTGCGTGATGCCCTTCGCAGCGGCCCGGATGTTCCAGCCTTCGAGGTCGAGCGTGATGCCGAGGTCCTGCGCGACGACCATGCCCGGGGTGAGCAGCTCCACGCTGGCGCCGCGGTCGGCGAGTAGCTCGGCGACCGAGGTCGACTGGTGGAAGCCGAGCTCGTCGACCATCAGGACGGTGCCGGTCGGATGCGCCGTGCCTTCGAGGACGTCACGCGCGTCGCACACCGGGATCGGCGGATTGTCAGGCAGCCAGGGAGGCCGGGCGGGGTGCGCGCCGGTCGCGATGATGACGACGTCGGGACGCTCGCGGCGGACCAGCGCCGCGTCGACCGTGACCCCGGTACGGATCGGCACCCCCAACCGGACCAGCTCGGCCTCCTGGTTGCGCACCAGATCGCCGAACTCGGCCCGCGCCGCCACGCTCGCCGCGATGCGGACCTGACCGCCGACACTCGCGGACCGCTCGTACACCGTCACCGCGTGGCCGTGCTGCGACGCGGCGATCGCGGCCTGCAATCCGGCCGGGCCACCGCCGACGACCATGACCCGGCGCGGCCGCGGACGCAGCGAGAGCGGCACGCCCTGCGGGGGAGGCGCGAGGGTCGCCTCGCGTCCGGTGCGCGGATTCTCGATGCAACCGAGCCAGCGGTTCAGCCCCATCCGCCCGACGCACTCCTGGTTGCACGACAGGCACAGCCGCACGTCATCGGAATGGCCGGAACGTGACTTGCGGGCGAAGTCCGGATCGGCGATCTGGCCGCGCACGATGCCGACGAGATCGCATTGCCCCGCCGCGAGCGCCCGGTCGGCCTGCACGGCGTCCTTGAAACGCCCGACGCCCACCACCGGAAGACGGGTGGCGCGGCGCAGGGCCTCGGGGATGAAGAGCGCGTAGCCGGGGCGGATCGCCATCGACGCCTCGATCATGTAAAGCGTCTGCGTCGCCACGCCGATCGAGGTGTTCAGGTAGTCGACGTGGCCGCTCGCCTCGACGAGCTTCGCGACCTCGACCGCCTCATCGATCGTCGTGCCGCCCTCGATGAGCTCGTCGCCGCAGAGCCGCACGCCGAGTGCGAGATCCCGGCCGATCGCATCGCGCACCGCGGCGACGAGTTCGAGCAGCAGGCGCGCACGGTTTACCAGCGAGCCGCCCCAGCGGTCGGTGCGCACGTTGGTGGCCGGGGACAGGAAGCCGCGCACGATCGAGCTGTGGCTGCACTGCAGCTCGATGCCGTCGAACCCACCCTCGCGGCAATGCTCCGCCACCTGCGCGTACCCGGCGACGATCTCGGCGATCTCGTGCTCGTCGACCTCCTTGGGCACTTCTCGGAACAGCGGGTCCGCGACCGGCGACGGTGCCCACACCGGCAGCCGGGTGTACATGCCCGAGCCCTGGCCGCCGTTGTGGTTGATCTGGGCGAAGATCGGGGTGCCATGGCGGTGGACCGCATCGGTGATGCGCCGGTAGCCCGGGATGACGGCCGGGTTGAAGCCGTGGATCAGCTTCTCGTAGGGCCAGTCGGTCGGGTGGGTCGAGTGTTCCTCGGTGATGATCAGCCCGGCGCCGCCGCGGGCGCGGGCCGCGTAGTAGGCCGCGTGCTGCTCACTCGGGAGCCCGTCCTCGGCGTAGTTCGTCAGGTGGGCGCTGAAGATGATGCGATTCGCGACCGTCACCGGACCGAGCCGCAGCGGGGTGAACAGCTGCTTGTATCGGGTGCTTTGATGACCGGTCACGGGCGTGCCTCGCCGATGGTCGCGCCCGCTCGTCGCCCTTCGAGCACCGCCTCGTAGAGGGAGCGCGGCGCCACCGCGTCGCCCGCCCGGGTGAGGTGGGGACGCTCGCGCCAGAGCCCGTCGGCCGGAAGGCGATGTCCCGCGTCGACGACCAGTGACGCCTTCACCTCGTGGGCCTCGCCGGTGAAGCGGTCGGTCACGTCCAGCACCCCCGTGCGCACCTGGCGCAGCACCGCCCGCTTGATGATCGTGACTCCCGCGGCCTGCAGCCGGGTGCTCGCCGGCGCCAGGTCGCCGGAGCGCGCCAACTCGTTGCCCACCAGCAGATCCGGGGTGATGAACGTGACCTCGCTGCCGGCCGCGACAAGGGTCTCTGCCACGCTGACCCCGATGGGCCCCCCGATCGGATCCCAGACAGCGACCGGACCGTTCGGCACCTCCCCGGCAGTAGCCCCTCCGAGAACCTCGTCGGCCCCGACGACCGCCGCGCTGACTGCCTCGCTCTCGAGCGTGTAAGCGCGCGCGCCGGCCTGGGCGCCGGTACAGAGCACCACCCGGGCGCCGGCCTGCTCCGCCGCATCGATCTCTGCGGCGCCGATCTCGGTCGAGGTCTCGACGCTCACGCCGAGTCGCCGGCATTCGGCTTCGAGCCAGTCGACGAGCGCGGCCAGCCGCTCGCGCCCGACGCCCGCCGCAGCCAGCCGCACCGCTCCGCCGGTAGCGGCGCGGCGCTCGACGACGCGCACCCGGTGGCCGGACAGGGCGGCGACGCGGGCGGCTTCGAGGCCGGCGGGACCGGCGCCGACGATGAGCACGTCCTGGGGCGTGCGTGCCGGGATCCCGACCGGTGGTTCGCTCAGCTCGTAACCGGACGAGGGCTCGCCGACGCAGCTCACCAGCGGGTTGCGCGGGTCGCGCACCATGCACGTCTGGTTGCACAGGATGCAGGGCCGCGGGGTGGACCCGCTCGCGGCGGCCAGCCCCAGGTCGGGGTCGGCGATCTGCGCTCGCGTCATCTCGACCAGATCGGCCGCGCCGGACACCAGCGCCGCTTCGGCGTCAGCGAGGTCGACGACCGATCCCTGCAGCAGCACCGGAACGTCGACCCCGGCGCGGATCGTGCGGGCGAGCTCGGTGTTGAACGCGGGCGGGGTGTGGCCGTCGGGCCGGGTGGCCGCCACGGAGAAGATCGAGCCGCGCACGACGGCGACGTAGTCGATCAGGCCCTCCCGGGCGAGCGCCGCGGCGACCCCCGTCGCCGACTCCGGCGTGAGGCCGGCCCAGGGGGCGAGCTCATCGCACGAGAGCCGCAATCCCACCACGTAGCCGGGGATCGCGCCGCGCACGGCGGTCAACACCTCGCGGGCGAAACGCTGCTTGTCGCTGCCGTAGTCGTCGCTGCGCAGGTTCGTCAGGCCGGACAGGAACTGGCGCACCAGGCTGTGCTGCCCGGCGTTGATCTCGACTCCCGCACACCCGGCTTCGATGGCCAGCCGGGCGGCCTCGGCGAAGCCGGCGACGACCTCGGTGATGTCTTCGGGCTCCATCTCCTTCGGCACCTCGCGCCCGGCCACCTCCGGCACCGGCGAGGGAGCCCACAACTCGCGTTGCGAGTACGCGCTGGTGCTCTGCAGCCCGGCATGGCCGAGGCTCGCGATGACAGTCGTTTCGTGCGGGCTGCACGCATCGACGATCGCGACCCACCCGGGCCCGCACTCGCTCGCCAGCGGCGCTCGCTCGTACGGCCAGTCCAGCGGGTGGACGCTCGCCGTCTCCGTGACGATGACCCCGCAGCCACCGGCCGCTCGGCGCGCGTAGTAGGCCACATGGCGCTCGCTGAGCGCGCGTCCCCGGCCGAGATTCGTCTCGTGCGGCCCGAAAACCAGGCGGTTGCGCACGGACCGCTCACCTAGCGGCGCCGGGTCAAGAAGCTGCACCGCTCTACTAGACCATGACGAGCGCATGGGTACCGGACGAGCAGTGGCGGGCCTCACGTCCGGAGCCGGATCTTGTCGCGGTCGGGATTGGTGTTGGTGAAGCGGAATTGTTGGTTGCCGAGGGCGTCGATGCGCAGCTGCCTTGGTGGACCATCGTGTGGTGCCGGCGACATAACAGACACAGGTTGTCGAGGCAGGTCTTTCCGCCCTTGAACCACTCGATGACGTGGTGGGCGTCGGTCCAGGAGGGTGGCCGGTCGCAGCCGGGGGCGCGGCAGCCTTTGTCGCGTTCGTTGAGTGCGGTGCGTATCCAGCTCGGGACGGTGCGGGACTTGCGGCCGATGTCCAGTGGCAGGCCGTCGGCGTCGAGGATGAGCCGGCTGATCTGGCTGTCGCAGGCCAGGCGGAGCACGGCGGCGATGGGGACGGTGGCGCCGTCGGGGGTGTAGGCGACGCCGGTCTCGTCACGCAGCTGCTCCTCGGACAGGGACAGCACCAGGTGGGGCTTGGTGGACCGGCCGGGATGCTCGGTGCCGAAGTCGAGAGCGTGGCGGGCCATCTCGATCAGCGCCCGGGCCCGCCGCTGGGAGGCGGTCAGCGGCTGCGCCGGATCGGGTTTGGCGGTGTACTTCTCCAGCGCGGCGCGCAGGATCGCAGCACCCTCGTGGTCGAGGTCGGCGTCGAGGCGGGCGCCGTCAGGGGTGTCGGACAGCCGGGCCCGGACTTTGGCGCCATCGCGTTCGCGCCGCTCGTCCTGCGCGTCGGGGGCGTACTCCGCGAGCAGCCGCTGGGCCATGGCCCGCAGGTCTTTCGGGCTGCAGGACGCGGCGGCGGCGGCGAGTGCCCGGTCCAGGCGGGCGATCAGCTTCGCGTCGCGTTCGGCCGTGGCGTGGCGGATGACCTCGGCGTGTTCGAGCGTGAGCTGCCCCTTCAACCACGCCTGATGCGTCGCCGGCAGCGAATCCACCAGGGCCCGTCCGACCCTGACACGCACCGAAGCCCAATGCCCGGAGGAGTTGGCCTCGGCTCGGAGCCAGGCAGACATGGACACGGCGTTGTCGGCAGCGAACCGGCTGGTGCGCTCGACCCGTTCGGCTAGCAGGCACAGCGTGAGATCGACCTGCGCGGCGAGCGCGACAGCCGTGCTCAGCGCTTCGGCAGCAGCCGGTCCGGACGTCTCGGAGCTGATGCTGGCGGCGACCTCGGCGAGCAGGGCGTCGGCTTGCGCCAACTTCCCTGCGAGGCCACCGCTATCGAACATGTGTTCGACTATACCAGACGAAACTCCAGCTCAAGACCTCATGGGCACACCAATCTGGGGTTGCTGGGCTTGATTTGGACCAAGCCATGAAGGCGGCGTTCGGACGGGACGTCCCGTAGCTCTCGGCACCCCCGCACGGCCGTACGGCACGATCCAACCCATGCATCTCCAGGGTCTCGTCGACCCGCTCTTCGCACCGGTCAAGGAGGTATTCGCGGCGACGCTGGTGTCCGGACCGCGAACCGGCTCGGCTGTGGCGGTCGAGCTCGATGGCCGCTGGGTCGTCGACCTGTGGGGCGGCCTCGCAACGGCCGACGGTGATCGTGACTGGCAGCGGGACAGCATCGTGCAGCCCTACTCGGTGTCCAAGCCCTTCACCGCGGTCTGCGCGCTGCTCCTGGTCGAGGAAGGGAAGCTGCGGCTCGATGCTCCGGCGCGCGACTACTGGCCACAGTTTCGCGCCGATGCCACCGTCCGCCAGCTGCTGAACCATTCGGCCGGGGTGGTCTCGCTCCCCGATCCGGTCCCGACCGAGGCGTTCTACGACTGGGACCGGCTCTGCTCCCTGCTCGCCGCCGTCAATTCCGCCTGGCCGCCAGGCACAGCCCACGGCGAGTCGGCGCTGTTCTACGGGCATCTCGTCGGCGAGCTCGTGCGCCGGGTGTCCGGCCGGTCGCTGGGGACTTTCCTGCGCGAGCGTGTCTGCGGGCCGCTGGGACTGGACTTCGCGGTCGGTCTCACCCCGGCCGAGCAGTGCCGGGCCGTTCAGCTCACGACGCTCGACGACGGCTTCTTTGACGCGCTGCCAGCCAGCCGCCCCGACCTCTATCGCCAGGCCGTCAGCAGCCCGCCCGGGGCCTGGGACCTCACCATTGTGAACGGTCAGCGGTGGCGTCAGGCGGAGATCCCGGCGGTCAACGGCCACGGCACGGCTCGCGCTGTCGCCGGCCTGTTCGCCGCGCTGCGCGATGGCAGGCTGCTCTCGCCCGGCTTGCTCGACGAGGCAACGCATCCCCGGCCCGTAGAGCCAGACCTTGTCCTCGGAGACCAGAAGGCGTGGGGGCTCGGTGTCGTCGTGGACGACGAGGGCTTCGGTATGGGTGGTACCGGCGGCAGCGTGGGGTGGACGACCCGCGACGGCTACGCCATCGGCTTCGTCACGGGGGCGCTGGGGGACCACAGCCGAGCTGACGCGGTCGAGAACGCGGTCCGCGAATGCCTCGGCCTGGCGGCCCTGTAGCGGACGAGGCACAGAAATTGCGGCGAATGGTCGTTCCGAGCGACCAGTGGCCGCAATTTCTGCGAAAACGTGCGGCCTAGACCACCGAAAGCGGCAACGACCGCCGCGAGTGCCCCGGCCCCGGGCTGGGCGCCGACCCGGCTGCGACAGCGAGCAGTGCCGCCTCACCGTGGCCGTGGACGCACTCCGGGTCGGGCCCGTCCAAAGGCAGCCCGGTGAAGAACTTCGCGGCCATGCAGCCCCCGCGGCACGCGTCGTACGACCCGCACGAATTGCACGCACCCTCGCTGCCCGGCTCGCGCAGCTCCCGAAAGAGCTCCGACTCGCGCCAGACCGCCGAGAACCCGCCCGCATCCCGCACCGAGCCGGCCTTGAACTGCTCGTGCAGCACGAACGGGCAGGCGTAGACATCGCCGACCGGGTCGATCAGGCAGACCACCCGCCCCGCGCCGCACAGGTTCAGCCCCGGCAACGACTCGCCCAGCGCCGAAAGGTGGAAGAAGCTATCGCCGGTCATGACGGTCTCGCCGGCGGCCAGCAGCCACTGGTACAGGTCGCGCTGCTGCTGCGCCGTGGGGTGCAGCTCGTCCCACGTGTCGGCGCCGCGGCCGGCCGGGCGCAGCCGGGTGAGCCGCAGCGTCCCGCCGTACGACGCCGCCAGCGCCTTGAACTCCTCGAGCTGGCTGACGTTGTGACGCGTCACGACGACACTGATCTTCGGGTTCAGGAAGCCCTCGGATGCCAGCGCATCCAGCGCCCGCCGGGCCATGTCGTACGAGCCCTTGCCGCGCACCGCGTCGTTCGTGGCGCCATCGGCGCCGTCCAGGCTGACCTGCACGTCGACGTAATCGGTGTTGGCGAGGCGACGCGCCTCAGCCCGCCCGAGCCGCACCCCGTTCGTCGAGAACTTGACGCCGACATCGTGGGCTACCGCGTAATCCAGCAGCTCCCAGAAGTCGGGACGCACGGTCGGCTCGCCGCCGCCGACGTTCACGTAGAAGACCTGCATCCGCTGCAGCTCGTCGATGACCGCCTTGCACTCCGCGGTCGAGAGCTCGCGCGGATCGCGCCGGCCGGAGGACGACAGGCAGTGCACGCAGGCGAGGTTGCACGCGTACGTGAGCTCCCAGGTCAGGCAGATGGGCGCGTCGAGGCCGCGCTCGAACTGCTCGATCAGGCGCACGTGAGGACCTCCGCGTCAGCGAGCGCGGCAAGCGCCCGCTCGTAGGTGGGCAGCTGGGCTTCCGGCACCCCGGCAGCGCGGACGGCCTCGCGGGCGCTCGGCTGATCGGCCAGCGAGCGCACCACCGTCACCAGCAGCGGGGTCTTCAGGAAGGTCAGCCGGCGATTGCCGAAGTGGTACGCAAGCGCACCGAAGGGCTCCGGCCGCAACGCGACGCTGCTGGACAGCTGCCACCGCTGCTCCGGGTCAAAAGCCATTGGGCTTAGTAGACGCCGCACATGCCGTCGATGGAGACCTCTTCGACGAGGGACTCCTCGACCAGGAGCTCACCATCGGGAAGCTCGGCGGTCAGAGCCTCGTCGGCCGGGGGAGCCGGAAGCGTAAGGGTCGCGGTCGCAGGACTCATGGGTAAAGGGTCGCATACGGACGGCGATGCGGCGCGAGAGGGCACGTTAAATCCGCACAACTAGGCCAGGGAGGCAAACTTGTGAGCATGACGGGTCAGGCCGGCTCCCTGCTGCCACCGGACGTGAGCAGCCCCGACGCGCTCGGAGCCCGCCTTGCGACGCTCGGCTACCTCGCCGACGACGGCCTCGCCGCCGCGGCCTACCTGGCGCTGGCCATGCAACGGCCCCTCCTCCTCGAGGGTGAGGCGGGCACCGGCAAGACCTCGCTGGCCGCCGCGCTCGCCGAGCTCCTCGACGCGCCGCTGATCCGGCTGCAGTGCTACGAGGGCATCGACGCCAGCCAGGCCCTCTACGACTGGGACTTCCCCCGCCAGCTGCTGCACGTGCGGGCCGCGGAAGCCAGCGGCGCCGCGACCGACACCGAGCAGCTGGAAGGCGAGCTGTACGACCGGCGCTTCCTGCTGGCCCGCCCGCTGCTCGCGGCGCTGGAGACCACCCCGAGCGTGCTGCTCATCGATGAGATCGACCGGGCCGACGACGAGTTCGAGGCTTTCCTGCTCGAGGTCCTCTCCGAGTACTCGGTGAGCATCCCGGAACTCGGGACGATCCGTGCCGAAGTCCCGCCCGTGGTGGTGCTCACCTCGAACCGCACCCGCGAGCTGCACGACGCGTTGAAACGGCGCTGCTTCTACCACTGGCTGCCGCACCCAGCCCTCGAGCGCGAGGTCGCGATCCTGCGAGCCCGGCTGCCCGAGGTGAGCGAGCGGCTGGCTCGCGACGTCGCCGCTGCCGCTGCTGCCCTGCGCGCCGCCGACCTGGTGAAGCCCCCGGGGGTCGCGGAAAGCCTGGATTGGACACGCGCGCTGCTGGTGCTGGGTGCCGGTGAGCTCGATCCGGCGGCCGCGGCGGCCACGCTCGGCGCCGTCCTCAAGTACCGGGAGGACCAGGAGCGCGCTCGCGGCCTGGACTGGCAGTCGGTGCTGGCCCGTGACTGAAACGGCGACCGGGCCGGACCCGCTTGTCGTGATCGCGGCCCTGGGCCGGGTGCTGCGGACCGCGGGGGTCGCGGCCGACGCCGAGCGCGTCGCGGCGTTCACGCAGGCGCTGGGCCATCTCGACCCGCTCAAGCGTGACGACGTCTACTGGGCGGGGCGGCTCACGCTCTGCTCCGACCCCGACGACCTCCCGCGTTATGACGCAGCATTCGACGCCGTCTTCCAGGCCGCCCGGCTGCCGACGCTCGCGCTGGCCGAGCAGCCCGAGCCACCGCAGACGCTCCCCGCCCAGGCAGCCGGCGCCGAAGGGTCACCCGACGGCGGCGAGGGCCGCACGGAACGGATGCGCGCCTCGGCGAGTGCGTTGGAAGTGCTGCGCGCCCGCGACATCGCCGAACTCACCGGTTCGGATCGTGCCGAGCTGGCCCGGCTGCTCACGACGTTCGCGCTGCCCGGTGAGCTGCGCCCGTCACGTCGGCGCCAGCGGGCCGCGCACGGCTCGGTCGATCGGCGCCGGACCGTCCGCGGCGCGGTCGCCTCCGGCGGCGAGGTCTTCCGGCTCCACCATCAGCAGGCGCGGCGCCGGCCGCGTCGCGTGGTCCTGCTCGTCGACATCAGCGGCTCGATGGCGCCGTATGCGGACGCCCTGCTGCGCTTCGCCCACGCGGCCCGCCGGGGCAGCGCGCCGGTCGAGGTCTTCACGCTCGGCACCCGCCTGACCCGCGTCACCCGCGAGCTGAGCCACCGCGATCCGGAGGTGGCGCTGCGGGCCGTTGCCGGGGCGGTGCCCGACTGGTCCGGTGGCACCCGCCTCGGCGATCTGGTGCGGGCCTTTCTCGACACCTGGGGTCAGCGCGGGATGGCCCGGGGCGCCGTCGTCGTGGTGCTGTCCGACGGCTGGGAACGCGGCGACGCGCAGCTGCTCGGCGAGCAGATGCAGCGCCTGCGCCGGCTCGCCCACCGGGTCATCTGGGCCAACCCGCGCCGCGGCAAGCCCGGCTACGCGCCGCTGGTGGCCGGGATGGCGGCGGCGCTGCCACACGTTGACGACTTCGTGTCCGGCCACAGCATCGCGGCGCTCGAACGGCTCGCCGCCGTCGTCGCCGGTCGCCATGAACGCGCAACGAGGGAGACGATCCATGCGTGACATAGCGGGCGAGCTACGGCGCTGGTGGGATGCCGGGGAGCCATTCGCGCTTGCCACGGTCGTCGGGGTCAGCCGCTCCGCGCCGCGGGCGCCGGGCGCCGCGATGGCGGTCGGCCCGGACGGGGTGGTGGTCGGCAGCGTCTCGGGCGGGTGCGTCGAGGGAGCCGTCTACGAGCTCGCATCGGAGGTGCTCGCGACCGGCGGGCAGGTCGACGGCGTTCCGGCTGCGCAGCTGACCACCTACGGCTACAGCGACGAGACGGCCTTCGCGGTCGGGCTCACCTGCGGCGGGCAGATCACGCTGCTCGTCGAGCGGATCGACCCCGCGCGCAACCCGGACTTCGGAGACCTGCTGGCCGACGTCGAGGCGGGCCGTCCGGTGGCCGTCGCCCACGTCGTCGCCATCGACGCCGCGACCGGAGCCGACGGCGCGCAGCTGGAGATCGGCGCGCGGCTGCGGGTCGGCGAGGGCGCGACCACCGGCGGCCTCGGCACCGAGGGGCTCGATGTGGCGGTCACCGACGACGCCCGCGGCCTGCTCTCGCAAGGGCAGACCGCCCAGCGCCATTACGGCCCGCACGGCGAGCGTCGCCTCGACGACGTCACCGTCTTCGTCTCCTCCTTCGCCCCGCCGCCCCGCATGCTCGTCTTCGGCGCCATCGACTTCGCGGCCGCCGTCGCCCGCATCGGGGTCTTCCTCGGCTATCGCGTGACGGTGTGCGACGCCCGCCCGCTGTTCGCCACCGAGCGACGCTTCCCGGATGCCCACGAGGTCGTCGTCGAGTGGCCCCACCGCTACCTGGCCCGAAGCGTCGCCAGCGGATCGGTCGACTCCCGCACGGTCATCTGCGTGCTGACGCACGACCCGAAGTTCGACGTCCCGCTGCTGGAAGTCGCCCTGCGCACCAACGCCGGCTACGTCGGCGCCATGGGGAGCCGGCGGACCCACGACGAGCGGCTCGCCCGGCTGCGGGAGAACGGGCTGACCGACGCGGAGCTCGCCCGGCTGCACTCGCCGATCGGCCTCGATATCGGGGCGCGCACGCCGGAGGAGACGGCCGTCTCGGTGGCAGCGGAGATCATCGGCTCGCGCTGGGGCGGGACCGGCCGGCCGTTGCTGGCGACGCTTGGCCCGATCCACGGCGAGCTGGCCCGTGACGCTGCGCCTGCCCTGGAGGACGCAGGCGCGTGAGGGTCTGCGGGATCGTGCTCGCCGCCGGCAGCGGCAGCCGGATAGGCAGGCCGAAGGCCCTCGTCGAACTCGGCGGCGCCACCCTGCTGGACCGCGCGATCCGCATCCTCGTCGACGCCGGCTGCCGCCCCGTCATTGCCGTCCTGGGGCGAGCGGGCCGCCGGATGGCTGGTACGCGTTCACCGAATTCGTCACGAATCCGGACTGGGAGAGCGGGATGGCGTCGTCGCTGCGGGTCGGGCTCGAGGCGGCGACCGGCGACGCCGCCGTGATCGCGCTGGTCGACCAGCCGGGCATCACCCCGCCGGCGGTTCAACGGCTGATCGCGTCGCACCGGCCCGGCTTCGCGAGCGTCGCAACGTTCAGCGGTGACCAGCGCACGCCGGTGCTGTTCGACCGCGCGCTGTGGGACGAGGTGGGCACCTCGGTGACCGGTGACGCGGGTGCTCGATACTGGCTGCGTCACAACCCGGCGCGCGTGATCCCCGTAGCCTGCGACGACGTGGCCGATCCGACGGATCTTGATGAGCCCGAAGACCTCACTCGCTGGGAGCACACGTGCAACTAGAGAACTCGTTCACCGTCCCGGCGCCGCCGGCCGAAGCCTGGAAGGTCCTGCTCGACGTCGAGCGGGTCGCGCCCTGCATGCCCGGTGCCACGCTGACCTCGCCATGACGGCGACGACTTCGGCGGCACGGTCAAGGTCAAGGTGGGCCCGATCGCGCTCACCTATCGCGGCACAGCCCGCTTCGCCGACAAGGACGAGGCGGCGCATGCGGTCGTCATCGACGCCAAGGGGCGCGAGACGCGTGGCAGCGGTACGGCGACGGCGAAGATCGCCTGCAGGCTCGTGCCGGATGGCGACGGCACCCGGGTCGACGTCGTCACCGACCTGTCCGTGACGGGTCGCCCCGCCCAGTTCGGCCGCGGCGTCATCGGTGAGGTGGCAGGCAAGGTGATCACCCAGTTCGCCGACGCGCTGGCCGAGGAGATCTCGGCCGGGTCGCCGACGCCCGAAGCCCCGGCCGAGCCCGCACCGGCAGGGGAGCGCGGTCCCGAGGCAGCAGCCGAAAGCACCACCGACGCCACCACCGAGGCCACCATCGAAACCGCCGGGACGCCCGCGGCCGAGGCTGCCGCCGAGACTGGGGCCGAGACTGGGGCGCCCGCGCCGCCGACTCCCCCCTCTGCGGCGATCCGCCCGCCGCAGGTTCCCCGGGAACGCCGCAGCGCGGACTCCATCGACCTGCTCGACGTCGCCGGTGCTCCGGTCGCCAAGCGGCTCGCACCCATCGCCGTCATCGCGCTGCTGATCCTGCTCATCACGGTGCTGCGGCGCCGGAAGCGGCGCTGAACCACGCTGCACCGCGCAGCGAGATTCACCCGTTCGGGGTGGTCTTTCTGGGTGCCGGCTGACCGATAAATCTGGTGGGCAGGTGCCACCGGTCGTCTGGCGGGGACCCGGTGGCACCCGCCAGCAACTTCCCCAAAGATCGCGGATATTGCCGCGAATGGTCGTCAGGAACGACCGTTCGCGGCAATTTCTGCGTCCGAGCCGGCTTCCGCGGCCAGCGCCAGAGCGGCGGCCTCTTCCGCTGCTCGCTCGGCGGCCTCGACGATCGGCTCCGGGTCGCTCAACGCCTTCGCCAGGACGTCGGCGCTGAGCGCGATCTGCCAGGGGCGCGCCCCGCCCTCGACGAGCCGGGCCGCAACCGTCTCCGGCGTGATCGGATCTGGCGGGGTCCACGCCAGCTTGCGCTGCAGGGCGGGTTCCAGCAGGTTCTCCACCGGCAGCTGGTAGCTGGCGGCATGCGCGCGCAGCGAGGCGCGGGTGGCGGCCAGCCGGAGGGCCGCTGCCGGGTCGCGGTCACCCCAGCGCCCCGCCGGGGGCAGCCCGGTCGCAGGTGGGGGACCGGGCAGCTGATGGTCGGGCAGGGTCAGCGCTGCGGACAGGGCGGCCCACCAGATGTCGAGCGTGCGGCGCATGCGGGGGCCAGAGAAGACCGGCAGCGCAGCCATGGCTTCGCGGGTCTTCGGCACCGCGAGCGCAGCGGCCACGATCGCCGAGTCGGGGAGTACCCGGCCCGGTGCGATGTCACGGCCGCGGGCGCGCTCGTCGCGGGCGTTCCAGAGCGCCCGCACGACGGCGAGCTGGCGGCGGCTGCGTACCCGATGGATCCCGCTGGTGCGGCGCCAGGGGTCGGCCATCGCGGGCTTCGGAACGGCCAGCACCGCGGCCTCGAACTCCTGGCGGGCCCACTCCGACTTTCCTTGCCGCTCGAGCTCCGCTGCCAGCCGCTCGCGCAGCTCGATGAGCAGCTCGACATCGAGCGCCGCGTAACGCAGCCAGTCATGCGGCAGCGGCCGGGTCGACCAGTCGGCCGCCGAAAAGCCCTTCTCCAGCGTGAAACCGAGCAGCAGCTCGACGACGCTGGCCAGGCCGACCCGCTCGAAGCCGGCCAGGCGGGCGGCCAGCTCGGTGTCGAAGACGGTCGCCGGGCGCAACCCCAGCTCGGCCAGGCACGGCAGGTCCTGATGGGCGGCGTGCAGGATCCACTCGGCGTCGCCGATCACCTCCTGCAGCGAATCGAGCCGGCCGAAGGGGATCGGGTCGATGAGGAACGAGCCGCTGCCGGCGCGCCGCAGCTGCACCAGGTAGGCGCGCTGGCCGTACCGGTAACCCGACGCGCGCTCGGCATCCACCGCGATGGGGCCCTGCCCGGTCGCGAGGGCGGCGACAGCATTCGCGAGCGCCCCGGGCTCATCGATGACCGGAGGCACCCCGTCCGCGGGATCCACCAGCGCTACAGCCTGGCCGGTCTGCGGAGTCGTCACGAAACCCGACACTACGACGCCCGCCAGAGCGCCGAGTCGTAACTACTGCTCACCGCGGCGCGCGGCGGAGCAGATCGCGACACCGCTGAGCGCAGCGAAGCGTGCACGGGCCTGCGACCAACAGGCTCAGCGGATCACGCCTGCGCGCATGGCCAACGCCACCATCTCTGCTCGGTCACCGGTCCCCAGCTTGCGGGCGATGCGGGCCAGGTGGCTCTTGACGGTGAGTGCCGAAAGCCCGAGCAGCTCGCCGATCTCCTTGTTGGACTTGCCGTCGGCGACGAGGCGAAGGACCTCGATCTCGCGGCCCGAGAGCTCGGCGGCCAGGCCGTCGGCGGTCCCGGTACCGCGCAGGCCGGTGGCCAGCAGGGGAGCGACAGACGGGTCGGCGTAGACGCCGCCGGAGAGCACGCGGCGCACGCCGTCGGTGACGACGACCGCGGAGGCGTTCTTCAGCAGGTAGCCATGGGCGCCGGCAACGAACGCGGCGCGCACCGAGTAGGGGTCGTCGGCAGCGGAGAGCACCATGAGCCGCGGCCAGCCGCGCTCGCGCAGGTGGGCGACCAGGTCGAGGCCGTTACCGTCCGGGAGACCGAGATCGAGAACAGCCAGGTCCATCGGGCCGCTGCGGGCGCGGGCGCGCGCTTCAGCCACCGTCGCAGCTTCGACGACTTCGGCGGCTCCCATGGCGCGAAGGCGAGCCACCATGGACTCTCGCATCAGCGGATGGTCGTCGACGACCATCGCACGAAACCCACCACTCTGTTGCGCAGCACGGTCGTGCTGGGCCGGAACGACCCTGGCATCGACACTGCGTGGGGCTTGCGTGGTCACCGTTCCTCCTGGTGAATCCTGATCCAAACCTGGTGATTCCTGGTCTGCGTGACGATCGACGTGCCGTGAAGTGCATCCCGGTGTGGGGCGGTCACCCGCGGTTACAGCCTCCCCACATGCTTCGGCTATTCGGGTGGCGAGCTGTAGTACCTGCGCCGTACGGGTGATCCTGGCTCCGCCAACTGGCCGAACGCGCAAGTACGGCCCCCCGGGTGCCGACGATTCGAGTGCGGGAAGTCCAGATCGCGGGGCTTTCGGCACCGGGCAAAAGCCAGGCAGGTCGTCACGGACCGCTACCTCAGCGGCCTGGTCGGCGCCAGAGACCGCGGCCGGACCGCGCGAGAAACGGGGAGGCGAGTAGCTGGTGGTGCGTCGTCGGCCGCCGCGCGCGCTCCGGTTCCTGACCTGGGGCGCGGCCGCCGTGTCGGCAGTGCTCTGCTGGGGCCCGTTCCTCGCCGGCCTTCCGGCCGCCGGCGGCGAGCTGCTCGGCAGCGCTCCCGGTTACTTGCCACTCATCACGCTGGTGCTCGCGATCTGCGGGCTCTTCGACGTCTCGCTGCCGGTGGCACGCACCCAGTGGCAGGTGCGGGGTCTGGACGCGGCCGGCGCCGCGCTGCTCCTGCTCTGCCCCGGACCGGGGCTGTGGCTCGCCACCGCGGCCGCTGCCGGGACGCTGATGCTCGCGGCCAAGCTCACCAGCCGCCGGCGCTGGCGCTCGATGGATTTCGTGACCTCGTCCTCGCTGTTGCAGGCTTCCGTCGCGCTGACGGCGACCTGCGCCCTGCGCTACGCCGGGGCCAGCGCCATCACGGCGGCAGCGGCCGGCATCGTGCTCGCCGCGTTCGTCCGTCACGCCATGGCCGCTGCCGGGGTGGCGCTCACCGCGCGCCGGCCGCTGATCGGCCTGCTGATGCCGCGCCTGCCGGCGGTGCTTGTCATGGCCTTCGGAAACGGTGCGGTCGGGCTCCTGGTGGGCTGGCTCCTCGGGCACGCTCCGCTCGGCGTCGTCGGGCTGGCGGTGCCGGGCCTGCTGGTGGCCAGCACCTACGAACTGCAAACGCGGCGCAGCGCCGAGGCGAAACTGTTCGCCGCCCTGGCCAGCGAGCAGCAGCGCGCGGCAGGACGCTCCCTGGACCAGTCGGTCGCCGTGCTCATGACCGTCACGGCGCGGATGCTCGGCGGTGCCGACGTCGAGCTGATCCTCTCCGGTCCCGAGGGGCTGGTGCGCTACACCGGCGACGAGAGCACGGTGAGCCAGCGGGTGCGCACCGGCCCGGCGGCGCTCGACGAGCCGTGGGTGCGCCAGCTGCTGGCCCGTGGCTCGGTACGGATCGCTGTCGATGACGGGCGGCCGTCGTGCGCGTTCTCGATCGGTACCGGCTCGACCCCCCGC
Organism: uncultured Actinomycetota bacterium; assembly: GCA_963782485.1. Lineage (GTDB taxonomy): Bacteria > Actinomycetota > Actinomycetes > Frankiales > Frankiaceae > DATAZK01. Next base: position 343,083 of record CAWAJV010000008.1, on the reverse strand, counting down.
GCGGTCGTCGTGGCGCGCCGCTCCTTCGCCAGCGCCGGCTTCCACCACCGTGATGTCGTCTTCGCCCGGGCTCTGGCCCGCCAGGCCGCACCATGGCTGATGCCGACGGCGGAGGATTCCGGTCCCCGAGACCCGCGCCTGGAAGTGGTGCGCGAGATCGCCCGGCGCATCCTGCGCTCGCCGGAGCCGAGTGCCTCCACGGAATGGTCCAGCCGGCTGCTCGACGAGGTGCATGCGCTGGAGCGGGCCGTCGCGGCGTTGCTGGGAAGCGCCCCCGGAGGCAGCATCCCGTCACAGCGCGATCGGCCCACCCTGGCGAGCGACGCGGCCCTTGCCGCCCCCGGTGGCCCTCACGACGTCTCGGACGACCCCGACGCGGTCCCGGCAGCGCTGGACGCGCCCGCGGCCGCCGCGGAGCCGGAATGGACGACGACGGGTCGGCTGGCATGAGCGGGCTGCGCCGCGGCGCGCTGCCGCTCGGAGCGTGGGCGGCCATCGCGTCGCTGATCGCCGGCGGGCTCACGCTGCTGGCGGCCCTGCTGGCAGGACCGTGGGCCGGATGCATCGTCGTGGTGCTGCTCGGCATCGGCGCGACGGCCGGCGGGCATTGGCTCGGAGGCCAGTTCGAGCGGGTCCGGGTGCGCGCGCTCGCGCACCTCGCAGACGGGGCTGATGGGGCTGATGGGACCGGTGGGACCGGTGGGACCGGTGGGACCGATGCCTCCGGCGCCGGCATTCCCGGCCCGCGCGGGCTGGAGGAGCTGCGCCGGCTGGACGACGCCTTGCGCGCGTTGCGGCTACGGATCCAGCTGGCTGATGAGATCGCGGAGCGGCACCGGCGCGATGCCGACAGCGCCGGGACAGGCATGTTCGAGCTGCTTTCGGGCCTGGTGGCCGCCGAGGAAGGAACCCGCGGTCAGCTGGCCGCCGAGCTGCACGACGGCGTCGCGCAATCGCTCGGAGCCGCGCGCCGGCTGCTCTCGGACCCGCAGTCAGCGGACGCCTGGCAGCAGGCCGCCGCGCTGGTCGAGGACTCCGAGGACGCGTTGCGGGCGACGATGGCCCGGACCCGGCCGCCCGCGTTGCGCGACGGTGATCTCGCGGCCGCCGTCGGCCTGCTGCGCGATGACCTCGGCATGCGTTACGGCCTCGAGGTCACCCTGGAATGGCCGGTGGTCGAGTACCCGTTGCCGCTCGCGACGGCCATCACGATCTACCGCTTCTTCCAGGAAGCCCTGCTGAACGTGCTCAAACACGCTGACGTCGACGAGGCCGTGGCCTCCCTCAGCGTCGAGGAGCGCATGCTCACGGCGGTCGTGCGCGACAGCGGCCCGGGCTTCGACATGAGCCGGCAGCCGGTTGCGGGAGCGGGCGGGCGTCACGTGGGACTCGGGCTGCTCCGCGAGCGGGCCCGGCTCTCCGGCGGGTCCGTCGACGTGATGAGCGCTCCCGGTGCGGGGACGATGCTGACCCTGCGGCTGCCCTGCCCGGCGGCGCCGCCCTACTGGCCGCTCGACCCGCGCTCCGACTCGCTTCGCTCGCCAGGGTCGCGATCGCCGCTATCGGACCCGATTGGCCAGTGACACGACGCCGTCGGCCGGCGGCTCGCCCGCCATCATCGTGAGCAGGTCACACAGCGCGTCGAGGTGAGCCGCGACACTCTCGGCGTCGTCCGGATCCCACTGCGGCGACCAGGAGCAACGCAGCTCGACCTCGCAGGTGTCGTCCTCCTCGCGCAGCTGCCCGAACCGCGCCGACGCCGTCGTCGTCACCGTTCCGGCCAGCGCCTGGACCTCGGCGCCGCGCTCGCCCAGGGCTTCCTCGAGCCAGGACCAGGTGACCTCGGGAAGCATCGGATCGGTGATCATTTCCGGGTCGATGGCGGCGCGCGCGTAGCAGGCAATGCGCCAGGTGCCGTTCCAGGCGGGCTGACCGCTGGGGTCGTGCAGGACGACGAGGCGCCCAGCGGCGAGCTCGTCCTCCCCGCGCTCGAGGGTGGCAGCGAGGGCGATGCCGTGCGGGGCGAGCCGGCTCGGCCGGCCGGCCTCGCGGATCAGCACCTCGGCATGGGCCTCACCGGCGGCGAGCAACGCGTCGACGACCGACGTGAACTCGCGCGGCTCGACTACCCCCATCGGGGGCTCGGGGGAGCGCACAGCTGAACCGTAGGCCGTCTGCGGCTCGGAGTCTGCGACCCGCGCCAGCGACAGCGCGCTTCCTTCGCGGCGGCGGCTGGGCCGCGGGCTCGTGGGCATACCGGCTGATCGAATCCGGTGGTCGGCTGCGGTGTCGATCAGGCCGCGTGCGGCCGGGTCGAGTGGCGACGCTTGCCGGGCGCGCTGCCGGACGCCGTCTCCGGCAGCCAGCCGATCTGCGCCTCGCCTGCGAAGACGGCGAACCCGCAGGTCACGCAGCACCACTCCGGGCAGTCATCGCCGTGACCGTCCTGGCAGGGCGGCTGCTCGAACGGGCTCTCGATGCGGCACTCGGGGCAGGGCAGCCACATCGTCATCACCCTCCATCCGTGCACCGGGGCCGCATCCTGCCGCGGCCGGGGAGTTGACGGTCGCACGCGCCCCCGACAGATCCGTGGACGTCGAAATGGTGTGTCGGCCACACCGGCACTCGCCGCAAGCGGCGGGCGGGCGCGTCTGAAAGGATCGGGGGCGTGCAGGCAGGCGTGAGCAAGCTGGAATCCGCGCCGCTGCTGCGCGCGGCCCGCCGGGAACCAGGGCCCACGCCGGTGTGGTTCATGCGCCAGGCCGGGCGGGCGCTCCCCGAGTACCGCAAGCTGCGCGAGGGCACCGCGATGCTCGACGCGTGCCGCGATCCCGACCTCGCCATCGAGATCACGCTGCAGCCGGTGCGCCGCTTCGGGGTGGACGCGGCGATCTTCTTCAGCGACATCGTCGTCCCGCTGGCGGCAGTCGGTATCGACCTCGACATCGTCGGCGGCACCGGGCCCGTCATCGCGCAGCCGGTACGCGACCGGGCGGGCGTCGAGGCGATCCGCCCCCTCGAGCCGGCCGACGTCTGGTACACCACCGAGTCCGTCTCGCGGCTGGTCGACGAGCTCGGCGACGTGCCGCTGATCGGCTTCGCCGGTGCCCCGTTCACGCTGGCCAGCTACCTCATCGAGGGCGGTCCGAGCCGTACTTACGCGCGTACCAAGGCGCTCATGTACGGCGAGCCCGAGCTCTGGCACGAGCTGGCCGCGCGGCTCGCCGGTATCGCCCGCACCTACCTGCAGGTGCAGGTAGCGGCCGGAGCCAGCGCGATCCAGCTCTTCGACAGCTGGGCCGGCGCGCTGTCGGAGGCCGACTACCGCGAGTTCGTGCTGCCCCACAGCGCTTCCGTGCTGGCCGGGGTTCCAGAGGTGCCGCGCATCCACTTCGGGGTCGGCACCGGCGAGCTCCTGGCGGCGATGGGCGACGCGGGTGCTGATGTGGTCGGCGTCGACTGGCGGGTGCCGCTGGATGTTGCGTCCAGCCGCATCGGGCCGGACAAGGCCGTGCAGGGCAACCTCGACCCGACCTTGCTCTTCGCTCCCTGGCCGGTGATCGCGGAGCGGGTGCGTGACGTGCTCGAGCGCGGCCGCCGCACCCCTGGCCACATCTTCAACCTCGGCCACGGTGTCCCTCCGGAGACCGATCCCGACGTTCTCACGCGGGTGGTCGAACTCGTCCACGAGCTGGGATGACGCGGTGAGTCCGAGAGTCCTGATCGTCGGCGGTGGCGTGGCGGGGCTGGCGGCGGCGGTGGCCCTGCGCGGCCGGGCTGACGTGACCATCCGCGAGGGTGGCGACCTCATCGGCGGAAAGCTGCGCACCGGTCCGCTCGGGGTCGACGAGGGTGCCGAGGCCTTCCTGGCCCGGTTGCCCGAGGGGGTCGCCGCGGCGCGGGAAGCCGGGCTCGAGCTCGCCCATCCGGCGACGTCATCGGCGCTGCTCTGGATCGGTGGCCGGCTGCGGCGCTTGCCGAAGGGCACCATGCTCGGCATCCCGGGCGACCTTCCGGCGGCGGTGCCGGCGCTGGGCCTGCGCGGCTCGCTGCGGGCGGCACTCGACCTCGTCCTGCCCGCCACGCCCGTCGACGATGACCCCGCGGTCGGCGAGTACGTCCGCGCGCGGCTGGGGGACCGCGTGGTCGACCGGCTGGTCGATCCGCTGCTCGGGGGTGTCTACGCCGGCCGGGCGGATGAGCTCTCGCTGAAGATGACGACCCCGCAGCTGGCTCCCGTGCTGAAGGAACGCTCGCTGCTGCTGGCGGCTCGCAAGCTGCGCCCGAAGGCCGGTCCCGGTCCGGCGGCTCCGGTGTTCGCGTCGCCGGTCGCCGGTATGGGGCAGCTGGCCCAGCGGCTGGGCGAGGTCAGCGGCGCCGAGATCGTCGTCTCGAACCCGGTACGCGATCTCGACCCGGACGGTGACGGCTGGCGCGCCGACGGCGAGCACTACGACGCCGTCATCCTCGCGGTGCCCGCGGCGCCGTCCGGCAAGCTGCTCGCGCCGCTCGGCGTCGACATCCCGACGCTCGGCTACGCGAGCATCGCGCTGGTCACGTTCGTCTTCCCGGCCGACACCGAGCTTCCCGCGGGTAGCGGGCTGCTGGTGCCGGCGACCGAAGGCCGGCTGCTGAAGGCGTCGACGTTCCTGTCGCAGAAGTGGGCCCACATCGCGCGCGACGTCGACGGGGTCGTGGTGCGGGTTTCCGCCGGCCGGGCCGGTGAGGCGACGCAGCTGGCGCGCTCCGACGTCGAGCTGGCCGGGGTCCTCGCGGCGGAGCTCACCGAGGCGACGGGGGTGCGCCGCAAGCCGCTCGCGACCAGCGTGAAGCGCTGGGGTGGGGCGCTGCCGCAGTACGCGCCCGGACACCTGCAGCGGGTCGCGGCGGTCCGGTCGTCCTTGCCGCGGGGGATCGCGCTCGCCGGCGCCGCGTGGGACGGGGTCGGGGTGCCGGCCTGCCTGCGGTCGGGTGCGGCGGCGGCTGAGTCGGTGCTCGCCGGCTTGGCGCAATAGTTCTCACCGGCACCCAACCGATTCGGGTTGCGGGGGCGTAGTACAGGTATGCGCATCGCGGCAGCGGATCCGGACGCGCCGCCTGTGGACGATTTCACAGCGTGGGTGCGCCCGCATTTGCGGGCCATGACCCAGCTGGCGCTGCGGCTGTCGCCCGACGGCGACCACGAAGACGTCGTCCAGCTGGCCCTTGAGCGGGCCTGGAAACGTCGCGAGACGTTCGACGCGGCCCGCGGTTCAGCGAAGACCTGGCTCCTGGCGATCGTGGCCGACCAAGCGCGCCGGTCGCGCTCCCGGCGCCGCCTGCCGCCGCAAGCGTCCGGGGAAGGCGTCTCTGATCCGGCGGATCCCTCACTGGAGCTGGCCGTGAGGCAGCTGCCGCGACGCCAGCGGATGGCCGTCGAGCTGCATTACTTCCTTGGCCTTCCGATCCGCGAATGCGCGCAGGTGCTGGGCATCGCAGACGGCACCGTCAAGTCCGCGCTGTCCGACGCGCGTATCCGGCTGCGCACCCTCCTGGAGGTGGACGATGACTGACCTCGACGAGCAGATCGACGCGCGGCTGCGAGCGGCCGGCACCGAGTTTCGTCAACGACCGGTGCCGGGCGTTGACGTTCGTTGGCCGGTCGCGCGCCGGCAGCATCGCTGGGCCGTTCCGCTGGCCGCGGCGGCCGCCGTCTGCGCCGTCGTCGCGGGTGTCGCAGTGGCCATTGCGGCGAGTCGCGATGCGGGGCGACCACCGCAACTGCCCGCCACCCCTGCGCCGGTGACGAATCGCAGCTACGCCGTGGGGTTGCCGCCGTTCTTCCTCGGCCTCGGCGGACCGGCGCTGCAGATGTACCCAGCGTGCGCCCGGGGTCTGGTGGCGGCCTCCGAGACGACGGTCGGTGCAGTCGACGGGGTCGTGGGCGTGCTGTCCCTCGCCGCTCAGCAATGCAGCCTGACGCCGGACGCGAAGAGCATCGCGCTACTCGACGCGAAGGGCCGTCGACTCGCGGTGAAGACGAGTGCGGGTAATCCGGTGAATGCGGCGGCAGCGCTGCGCAGCGACACCCCCGGCAGCCTGCGCGTGGGGTTTGCCTGGACCGGATCGTGGTGCGGACCACGCCCAGCGTTCGTCGAAATCGCCGTCCGCGGGGAGGCGGTGCGCGCTCGGTACACCGGCCCGGTCCCGGCCTGCCGGAAGGAGTCGTCAGGAAAGCTCGTACCTGGAATCGTCGGCTATGCCGATACGCCTGTCGAGCCGGCGCCGGTCGCGTGGCAGGCGCTACGGGCCCAGGTGGTCGTGCCGACGACGAGGGCAGGAGGCAAGCTCGTCGTTGCGGTCACGCTCACCAACCCGACCCGTGACGACATCTCGCTCGCCTCGCCCTGCCCGACGTACGCGATGACCGTCTCGTACGAGAGCAGCGGCTCCGAGGTCGGAGGTGGCGGCGACTTCTGCGACCGAGCCCTGGTGGTCAAGGCCGGGGGCAGCATCACCCTGCGGCCGGCGGTGCCAGCGGATTCGCCGGTGCGGGCGCTGGCCGCCGGGGACCACATCATCGTCACGTGGAGCATGGCCGGCGTCGCCCCGCCGCCGCCCGTGACCGTGATCGTCCACTGACCCGGCAGAAATTGTGGCGAATGGGCGCTGCGAGCGCTCATTCGCCACAATTTTCGCGAGCCCGGTATCCGGTGAGCGGTGAGAGAATGGCCGCATGGCTGAGAGCGAGAAATCTGCCCGCGAGCTCAACGACGAGATCCTGTACTGCAGCTACTCGGTCTTCCGCGCCCCGGCGCCGCTGCCCGAGGGGCGCAGCGAGCTGGCCGACGAGGCGGAGGGGCTGCTCGAGCAGGCGCTCGCCAAGGACGTCTACACCCGCGGCACGTACGACGTCAGTGGCTATCGCGCCGATGCCGACCTGCTGATCTGGTGGACCTGCCCCGACCCCGACGTCCTGCAGGAGACCTACTCCCGCTTCCGGGCGACCGGCCTCGGCCGCGCGCTCGAGCCGGTCTGGTCGGCGTACGGCATCCACCGCCCGGCGGAGTTCAACCGCAACCACATCCCCGCCTACGTGCGCCGCGAAGACCCGCGCAAGTACATCTGCGTCTACCCGTTCGTGCGCTCGCTGGAGTGGTACCTGCTACCCGACTTCGAGCGGCGCGGGATGCTGGCCGAGCACGGGATCATGGGCCGCGAGTTCGAGGATGTGCGGGCTAACACCGTGGCGGCGTTCGGGCTCGGTGATTACGAGTGGCTGCTCGCGTTCGAGGCGGAGGAGTTGCACCGCATCGTCGACTGCATCCGCCACCTGCGGGGCAGCGCCGCCCGGCGCCACACCAAGCTGGAGACCCCCTTCTACACCGGCGCTCGCAAGCCGCTGCACGAGATCGTCGCCGCGCTGCCCTAGCAGGCAGGGGTTACGCGTCGGGCTCCGCGCCCAGCATGGTGTGCCAGCGCTGCTGGCCGACCGGCTCACCCATATCGAGGACGCGGGTGGCACCGTCCGGGGCCCACCCGGCCGACTCCAGCAAGGCATGCACTGGGGCGTCGCCGTCGAACGTCCAGAGCCGCGCGACACTGAAGCCGTTACCGCTGAGCAGCTGCACCGCCGCCGCGACGAGCCGGCTCCCGTGGCCGAGCCGCTGGTCGGCGGGGGCGACGGTGAGCGCGTAGAATCTCGCCGTCCATCTGGGTGGCGTCGCCGTCCTCCGCCGGGCCGACCGCGACGTAGCCGCTGACCCGGCCCGCCGCCGTCGCGACCAGCAGGCGATGCGCCGGCGAGGGAGGTGCGCTCACGGCGGCGCGCCAACCCGCCTCGACCGCCGTCTCCTCCAGCGCGTCGAGCGCGCCCGGCGGCAGGCGCGGCGCGTAGCAGGCCTGCCAGGTCTCGACCTGAACGGCGGCGACCGCCGCGGTGTCGGCGACCTGGGCCGGCCGGACGCTGACGTCGGCCGCCGGCGCCGTCATATCTGCGCTCAGACCTTCGGGAAGTCGGGACGCCAGGTGCCGTCGTCGTCGCGCACGAAGTCGCCGAGCAGGCCCGGCAGCTCCGGCTGCATGATCGAGGCGACCTGGTCGAAGATGCGCCGGATCTCGTTCTCGGCACCCGGGTCGGTGCGCGCCGCGATCACGTGGCGCAGCGCCCGCACGTTCACGGTCCAGCCGATGCTCGTCGCGACCCCGTCGGGTGCGTAGCGGCGCAGGCCGGACGTCACCTCCTTCTTGCGGTGGAAGGGGACGCCGGCGGTATCGAGCCCGAGCTTGTCGGCCGCCATGACCTGGAAATGCTCCATGCGCGCCAGCAGGTCCTGCGCCTCGGCCAGCAGCTCCGGGTCCTCGCGAATCTCCTCCGGGTGCTCGAAGGGCAGATCGGTGAGGCGCACGAATCGCAGCGACTCCTGCGAGAACGCCGAGCCCGCCCGGTGGCGCACCAGCTCATGCGTCGCCACGCGGGAGACGTTCAGGAAGACGAAGGAGTAGTTCGCATGCTCGACGACCGAGCCGTGGCCGCTGCGCAGGATGTTGGTCAGGTATTGATCGGTGTCGGCCCGAATTCGCGTGACATTCGGGTTGAGTCCGACGTCCCACGACCGATAGCAGAGCCGTCCCATGAACTCGACGAGACGCTCGCCCTCGGGCCGGTCGGCCTCACCGTCGGAACGCACCCGCTCCAGCCAGGCATCACCTCCGACGGCCTTGAGATACGCCGCGACACCCTCCCAATCCAGGGCCGGACGAGCGATCAAGAAGACTTCGGGGCTGACCTCACGCACGGGGGCCAGCGTACGGCCAGGGTGCGTACACCCACACGGGTGGCGCGCCGTGTCTAAGCGACAGCAATCTGCGACAGGTGGCTTAGTGTGACCGGGACGCGACAACCATGACGCCGTGGTCGCTCACCTCTTGCCATCTCCCGCGGCGCTGTCGAGTACAGAAATGAGAGCTCATGCGCCACACCCGCCGCCGGACGCTGTCGCTGGTCTCAGCCAGCTGCGCTGTCCTCGCCGGAACGGCGCTTCCCACGCTGGTCGCCGCGCCGGCTGAGGCGGCGGCGCCACGCGCGATCGTCGGCAATACGCATCCGTCCTGGGCCACCGAGTCGACCGAGGTGGGCCAGGCTCCCTCCGCCAAGCAGATCAGCGCGCGGGTCTACCTCGCCTCGCGTGACCAGGCGGGCCTGGACCAGGCCTTCACCGCCGTGACCACGCCGGGATCGGCGAGCTACGGCAAATACGTCACTCCCGCGCAGTACCGGGCCCGTTTCGGGCCTGCCGCCGACGCTGCGACGAAGGTGGCGAGCTGGCTGCGCGGCAGCGGCCTCACCGTGTCGGGGCCGCAGCAGAACGGGCGCTACGTCCAGGTTTCCGGCCCCGTCGCCGCTGCCGAGCGCGCGTTCGGCACCGACCTCGCGCTCTTCCGTCATGACGGCGGCACCTACCAGGCGCCGGCCGAGTCGGTCACCGTGCCCGCGGCGGTCAGCGGCTTGGTCCTGTCGATCACGGGCCTGAGCGAGGCTCCGGCGTTCATCTCGCCGAAGACCGACAACGGCGCCACCCCCCGCGCGTCGGCCTCGCCGGCTGCCGCGGCTTCGGGCCCGAAGTCACCAGCCGGCGTGCCGGCGGGCTACCGCAGCGCCACTCCGTGCTCCACCTACTACGGGCAGCTCAAGGCGCGCTACAAGGCCGACGGCAAGACCCCACTTCCCAGCTTCGCGGGTGCCGTGCGGCCGTACACGGTCTGCGGCTACCGCCCGAATCAGCTGCGCAGCGCGTACGGGGCCCCGGCGGCGCTGACCGGCAAGGGCGTCACGGTGGCGATCATCGACGCCTACATGTCGAGCACGCTGCTGGCCGACGCCAACAAGTACTCGAAGAAGTCGGGGATCGCACCCTTCGCGCCGGGGCAGTACAGCACCCTCGTCCCGAAGGGGAAGTACCGCGACCAGAACGTCTGCGGCGCGGATGACTGGTCGACCGAGCAGGCGCTCGACGTCGAGGCCTTCCACGGTTTCGCGCCGGACGCCAAGCTGATCTACGTCGCTGGGCGCAGCTGCTCGGCGAGCGACCTCTTCGATGCCCAGGCCGCCGTCGTCGACGACAACCGGGCCTCGATCGTCTCGCTGTCCTACGGCGGCATCGAAAGTTCCGAGAGTCCGATCGACGCCCGGCTCGACACGCAGCTGTTCAAGCAGGCGGCGTTGCAGGGCATCGGTTTCTACATCGCTTCCGGCGACAACGGCGACGAGCTCATCGCGACCGGCGAGAAGCAGGTCGACTCCTCGGGCTCCAACCCGTACGCGACGGCGGTCGGCGGCACGTCGCTCGCCATCGGCGCGCAGGGCCAGTACCTGTTCGAGGCCGGCTGGGGAACGCACCGCTACTCGCTGTCGAGCACCGGGAAGAAGTGGGTGGAGCCGAGCTTCTACGGCGGCGCCGGAGGCGGGCAGAGCCGGATCTTCGCCCGGCCCTTCTACCAGAACGGCGTGCTCTGGAGGGGCATACCACCGGGTCGTGCCGTGCCGGACGTGGCGATGGACGCCGATCCCAACACCGGCATGATCATCGGTCTGACGCAGGACTTCCCGCCCGGCGTGCGCTATGACGAGTACCGGATCGGTGGCACCAGCCTCGCATCGCCGCTGTTCGCCGCCGTCCAGGCGCTGGCCAGCCAGGCTCAGGGGAAGCGGCTCGGTTTTGCGAACCCGCGGATCTACCGGCTCTACAAGTCCGCGCTGGGCTACGGGGTGAAGGCATTCCGCGACGTCACCCCGGCGCACGACGCCGAGGCGAACGCCCGCGCCGACTACCTGAACGGGTTCAACACCCGCCACGGGCTCATCTACTCGGTCCGCACGTTCGACGACGACACCTCGCTGGCGACCCGCAAGGGCTGGGACCACGTGACCGGGGTCGGCTCACCGTCGCCCGCGTACTACACGGCGCGCTGACCGGAGCGGATCGCGACTCGGGCGAGCGCACGAACTCGAGCGCGGGCCCGCGACCTGAACACTGAAGGTTCATCCGAACGCATGCCTGACGCGGCTCAAGATCGGCGATTGCCGGTGCCGATCGGACAGGTAACCCGCCACGCCCTCAACCCCCGGATGGGCGTGGCGGGGTCTAGCTTCCGCAACTGATCGGGAGGATGTCCGGTCTGTCCCTTGACGATCATGCGGGTCAGGTCCTGACTGTGACGCCTCGGGAGAGGAGTCACCATGGCCCGCAAGATGATCGACTGCCGCGCGATGCCCAGCGAGAACGGCTGCAGCCTCACCGTCGCCGGTACGGAGGACGAGGTCATGTCCGTCGCCGTCTACCACGCGGTCACGGCCCATGGTCACGAGGACACTCCCGAGCTGCACGACATGATCCGCTCGGGCCTCACCGACGCCGAGCCGGCGCTCGCCTGAGCCCACTCGCACGCCCGTACGGGAGGCTCGCCGATCGTCCCGGCGGTTACTACGCGGTTTTTGTCGGCTGTCGGCACTAGCGTGGGCTCCATGGGATTCCTGCCCCCAGGGCCTTTCGGCCGGATGTTGGTCGCCATGGCGACCCCATTTGCCCCTGATGGGGCGCTCGACGTCGAGGGTGCGCAGAAGCTCGCAGCGTTCCTGGTGGACCAGGGTTGCGACGGTCTGGTCGTCAGCGGCACCACGGGCGAGTCGCCCACCACCAGCGATTCGGAGAAGGATCGCCTGCTGCGGGCCGTCATCGAGGCGACGGAGGGCCGTGCGGCCGTCGTCGCCGGAGTCGGGTCGAACGACACGGCGCACTCCGTGGAGCAAGCCCACGCCGCGCAGAAGGCGGGGGCGGCGGGCGCGCTCGTCGTCACCCCGTATTACAACCGGCCGCCGCAGCCCGGGCTGTACGCCCACTTCACGGCGGTCGCCGATGCGAGCGACCTGCCGGTGCTGCTCTACGACATCCCGTCGCGCACGGGTGCTCCGATCATGACCGAGACCCTGCTGCGGCTGGCCGAGCATCCGCGGATCGTCGCGGTGAAGGACGCCAAGGGTGATCTGACCGCGAGCAGCACCGTGCTCGCGTCCACGGATCTCGCCTACTACTCCGGCGAGGATGCGCTCAACCTGCCGCTGCTCGCCGTCGGCGCGTCCGGTTTCGTCAGCGTGGTGGGCCACGCGTTCGCCCCGCAGCTGGTGGCGATGCTCGACGCGTTCGACGCCGGCGACCTGGCGCGGGCCGTCGCGCTTCACCGGCAGCTGCTGCCGGCCTTCGCGGGCTTTTTCCGCACCCAGGGCGTGATCATGACCAAGGCGGCTCTCGCGCTGATGGGCCTGCCCGGCGGGCCGGTGCGTTTGCCGCTGGTCGACGCCACCCCCGACCAGATTGACGTGCTGCGCGCCGACTGTGCCGCAGCGGGATTGGAGCTTGGCGTATGAGTCATCCGCATCCGGACCTCGCCGCGCCGCCGCCACTGGCTGACGAGGGCCTGCGGATGATGGCGCTCGGCGGCCTCGGCGAGATCGGTCGAAACATGACCGTTTTCGAGTACGGCGGGCGCCTGCTGATCGTCGACTGCGGCGTGCTCTTTCCGGAGTCCGACCAGCCGGGCGTCGACCTGATCCTCCCCGACTTCTCGGCGATCCGCGACCGGCTCGACGATGTCGAGGCCGTGGTGCTGACCCATGCCCACGAGGACCACATCGGAGCGCTGCCGTTCCTGCTGCGGGAGCGTCCGGATCTGCTGATTGCCGGTAGCCGTTTCACGCTCGCGCTGCTGCGCGCCAAGCTGTCCGAGCACCGCATGAAGCCCGAGATGATCGAGGTGCAGGAGGAGAGCAAGGCCTCCTTCGGCCCGTTCGAGTGCGAGTTCTTCGCCGTCAACCACTCGATTCCTGACGCGCTCGCCGTCGCGATCCGCACCGGCGCCGGGCTCGTCCTGCACACCGGCGACTTCAAGATGGACCAGCTGCCGCTCGACGGCCGCATCACCGACCTCGGTGGCTTCGCCCGGCTCGGCCGCGAAGGCATCGACCTGCTGCTCTCGGACTCCACCAATGCCGAGGTGCCCGGGTTCGTCACCAGCGAGCGCGAGATCGGCCCGGTGCTTGATGAGGTGTTCCGCGCCGCCCAGCGGCGGGTGATCGTGGCCTGCTTCGCCAGCCACGTCCACCGGGTCCAGCAGGTGCTCGACGCCGCCGAATCCCACGGTCGGTCCGTCGCATTCGTCGGACGCTCGATGGTGCGCAACATGGGCGTCGCCCGCGATCTCGGCATCTTGCGGGTCCCGCCGGGCCTGATCGTCGACGCGCGCGAGATCGACGCGCTGCCCGACCAGAACGTCTGCATGATCTCGACCGGCTCGCAGGGGGAGCCGCTCTCGGCTCTCTCGCGCATGGCCAACCGTGATCATCCGGTGCGCATCGCGCAGGGCGACACGGTCGTGCTCGCGTCCAGCCTGATCCCGGGCAATGAAAACGCGGTCCACGGCATCATCAACGGGCTGACCCGCTGGGGCGCCCGAGTGATCCACAAAGATGTGGCTAACGTGCACGTCAGCGGGCATGCACCCGCCGGCGAGCTGCTGTACGTGCTCAACATGACGCGCCCGAGCAACATGATCCCGATCCACGGCGAGTGGCGGCATCTGCGGGCGCATGCGGAGCTCGCGGTCGCCACGGGCGTGCCGGCGGATCGCGTCCTGTGTGTCGACGACGGCATGGTGGTCGATCTCGTCGACGGCCGGATCACCGTCGCCGGCAAGGTGGATTGCGGCTACGTCTACGTCGACGGGCTCAACGTCGGCGATGTCTCCGAGGAGCAGCTGAAGGACCGGCGCATCCTCGGTGAGGAAGGGTTCATCACCATCACGGCGGTGGTCGACTCGACGACCGGCAAGCTGGTCGGCGGCCCGGAGATCTTCGCGCGCGGCTTCACCGCGCTGGGCGATGCGGCGTTCGACGAGGTGCGGGCGAAGGCCGCCGAGGCGCTCGATGCGGCGCTCGCCGAGGGCGTGTCCGAGCCGGCGGCGCTGCGCCGCGCGCTGCGCAAGGTCGTGGGGCGCTGGGTGGCCGATACGTATCGCCGCCGGCCGATGCTCGTGCCGGTGATCGTGGAGGTCTGACCCGCGCAGCTGCTAGCTCGTGGCCTTGGCAGGAACCGGTGAGGGCCGCGACGGGAACGACGGCAGTGAGGGCGTCGCAGCCTTGGCGGCTTCCGCAGCGCGGCGGGCGGCGGCAGCGGCTTCCTGGCGCCGGCTCCGGCTGAACCAGACGGCGTGGTCGCTGAAGCCGAAGGCGAACGCGGCGCCGAACAGCAGCGCGCACAGGTGGCCGATGGACGACATGTCGAGCTCGGGCAGGTCGACGAGCAGCCCAGGCACCAGCAGCACGCCGGTCAGGGCCGCGAAGATGCGCAGCTTGCGTGCTCCGATCACCAGACACGCGGCGAGCGCGGCGAGGAGCACGTAGCTCGGGCCGACGTCGTCGACGTGGACCTCGCTGAAAGGCGCGGCGTGCGCGACGACGCGAGCGAGCAGCACGCCCTCGGAAAGCAGGGTGGCGAGCGCGTGCGCGCCGAACGTGATGATGAGCGCCCTGCGGCTGCCGAAGCGGCGTTCGAGCCCGCCGATCAGGATCAGGCTGAGCGGCACCCAGAGCCAGCCCTGGCCGGGATCGACGAACGCGCTCGCCGGCAGCACGAAGAGCGGGTCCAGCGCGAGATGAGTGATGTTGGTGCTGGTGGAGCCGATGATCGCCTGCTGAGCGGACGCCGGGAGCACCGCCATGATGATGTTGCTGATCGACAGCGCTACCGCGTAGACGAAGGCGGCCGGTGTGCGACGCGCGAGAGCGCGCAGGTCGCGAACGACCCGGGTGGCGGGTGCGGGGAGAACTGCTGCCACGTGCCTGGACACCTTTCGCGTGGTACTTCTGGCGGACGGTCACGGACTGCCGGTGCGGAGCCGGTTCGCTCCCTCGGGAGCACCGCCGCCTACAGCGCGGATCGGTCCGGTCTCATCCTTGTTGAACGCTTCGAGCCTGCCCCGGGACCTTGTTCCCGATGTGTCCCGAAGCTGGGAGCTGGCTCCGAGTTGCTGCCGGGCTATTGGTCCCGCGTGCCTCTGAGGGGTCCAACTTCCGAACACCGTCGGAGGTTGCGGGTCCGGCGCATTTGTGGTCGGGGACTCGCTGCGCTCGCCCGAGTCGCGATCGTCTCCGGACTTTCAGGCGCGTCCCGCCCTCAATAGCCCGCTCCGGCGCCCTCGCATGAGAATCTGTAGTGCGTGCCGACCACGACGAAGGGCGGCCGGCAGCCTCCGCGGTCCGGCACCCGATCTGGCTCTCGTTCCACCCCTGCGCGCCGCCGCCGACCGCCGGCGAAGTCCGGTCGTGGGGCCGGGGGGCGTGGGCGCAAGCCGCCGCGTCCGCCGCTACTCGTCCTGATCGTCCGGGCGTTCTGGCGGCTGGTCCGCGGCCTCTGGCTCGGTACGGCCCGCGGGCTCGGTGCTGCGGCGCGGGCCGTCGGCAGCGGCGCCCGCGAACTCAAGCTCGAGCCCACGCAGCGTCGCGATGGGCTCGCCCTTTTCGTGCTGGCCCTCTCGCTCGTCGTGGCATCGGCGGTCTGGTGGTCCGCAGGCGGTCCGGCGGGCCGGGTCGTGGCGCGGTTTCTTCGCAGCGTGGTGGGCTCCGGCGCCGCCTGGCTCCCGCCACTGATGGTGCTGCTGGCCTGGCGGATGGTGCGCAAGCCGGCGGATCCGTCCACTCGCGGTCGCCTCGTGGTCGGCTGGCTCGCGATCGGGTTCGGCGTGCTGGGCATCGTCCACATCGCCCACGGCGTCCCTGACTCGACGAAGGGCGCCGAGGCGATGCGCCGCGCCGGCGGCGCCATCGGCTATCTCGCGTCGTCGCCGCTGTCGAGCGGGCTGACCTCCTACGTCGCGGCGCCGCTGCTGGCGTTGCTCGCCCTGTTCGGGGTTTGCGTTCTCACCCAGACGCCGGTGGCCGAGATCCCGGCCCGGCTGCTGACCCTTCGCGATCGGGTGCTGCGCCGCACCCCCCAGTCCGAGACGGGGGAGGAGGGCCCGTCGCTCATCGACCTCACGGGCCTGGACGGCACGGCGTCGACCGCGACCAAGCGTCCCCGCTCACCGTCGCGAAGCCGGGTCGGTGCCTTCGCCGACCGCGAGCGCGCCGACGAATCCGACGGCCCGTACGACCAGGCGAAGGACCGGTCGGCAGGCCTGGCAGCCGAGCTCGCCAGAGCGGCCGCCAAGGAAGCCGCTCAGGAAGCCGAGCCAGCGGCGCCGGCCGGCAGCCTGCTCAAGCCACCCGCCGAGCCGAAGGCGGTGCCGAAAAAGGCCGAGCAGCTGCCACTGCCCGCATCCGGCGATTACACGCTCCCGCCGGTCGACATCCTGCGTGACGGCACCCCGCCGAAGACGCGCACCAAGGCCAATGACCTGGTCATCGCCGCGCTCACCGACGTCTTCAGCAGCTTCGACGTCGACGCCGCCGTCACCGGCTTCTCCCGCGGCCCGACCGTCACCCGCTACGAGGTGGAGCTCGGGCCCGCGGTCAAGGTCGAGAAGATCAAGACCCTGCAGCGCAATATCGGCTACGCGGTCAAGAGCCCCGACGTCCGGATCATCGACGTCATCCCCGGTAAGAGCGCCGTCGGCGTCGAGATCCCTAACGTCGACCGTGAAAACGTCAGCCTCGGCGACGTCCTGCGCAGCGCGACCGCGACCCTCGATCCCCACCCGCTGCTGTGCGGGCTCGGCAAGGACATCGAGGGCCACTTCGTCGTCGCGAACCTGCAGAAGATGCCGCACATCCTGGTCGCCGGGGCGACCGGCTCGGGCAAGTCGACCTGCATCAACACGCTGATCACCTCGGTGCTGAGCCGGGCGACGCCGGAGCAGGTGCGCCTCGTTCTGATCGATCCCAAGCGCGTCGAGCTCACCGGCTATGCGGGCATCCCGCACCTGGTCACCCCGATCATCACGAACCCGAAGAAGGCCGCAGAGGCACTGCAGTGGGTCGTGCGCGAGATGGACTATCGCTACGAGGACCTCTCGGCGTCGGGTGTGCGCCACATCGACGACTTCAACCGCAAGGTGCTCTCCGGGGAGATCACCGCCCCGCCCGGCAGCGAGCGCGAGTACACCCCCTACCCGTACCTGCTGGTGATCGTCGACGAGCTCGCCGACCTGATGATGGTCGCCCCGCGCGACGTCGAGGACTCGATCGTGCGCATCACGCAGCTGGCGCGTGCCGCGGGCATCCACCTCGTGCTGGCGACGCAGCGGCCGAGCGTCGATGTCGTCACCGGCCTGATCAAGGCCAACGTGCCGAGCCGGCTGGCGTTCGCGACGGCCAGCCTGGCCGATAGCCGCGTCATCCTCGATCAGCCCGGCGCCGAGAAGCTGGTCGGTCTCGGTGATGGGCTCTTCCTCCCGATGGGGGCCAACAAGCCCGTCCGCATCCAGGGTGCGTACGTCTCCGAAGACGAGATCAACCGCATCGTCGCCCATGTCAAGGAGCAGGCGCAGCCGGTCTACCGCGAAGACATGACGGCAGCGCCTGCCGATTCCAAGCGCGAGGTCGACGAGGACGTCGGCGACGACCTCCAGCTGTTGCTGCAGGCGGTCGAGCTCGTGGTGAGCAGCCAGTTCGGATCGACCTCGATGCTGCAGCGCAAGCTGCGCGTGGGCTTCGCGAAGGCCGGCCGGCTGATGGACCTGATGGAGTCACGCGGGGTCGTCGGTCCCAGCGAGGGCTCCAAGGCCCGCGAAGTGCTGGTCAAGCCCGACGAGCTGGAGAGCGTGCTGCTCACGCTGCAAGGCGGCTGAGGGCGGCTCCACCTGCCGGATCCCGTGGCCGCATTTCGCCCGGCGCGCCGTCCCGGGATCCGCGCGCCGGGCGTCTTACGCTTCCGTTTCCGACAGGCGCTGGGGGGCGGTGAACGTGTCGATCACGGAGCAAGCGGGCTCGGCCACGGACTCGTCCGATCCGTTCGGCTCGCGGCTGGTGCGCGCCCGCCTCGCACGCGGTCTGTCGATCGAAGAGGTCTGCGAGCGCACCAACATCCGGCCCGCCGTCGTCCGTGCCCTGGAGCGCGGCGACATCGAGCCCAGCGGCGGTCCGGTCTACGCTCGCGGCCACCTTCGCAGCCTGGCTCACGTGCTCGACATCGAGCCCGAGCAGTTGCTGGCCGATTTCGACGGAGTGCATTCCGCAGCGCAGCCCGAGCGCGTCCTCGCCCGTGACACCGCAGCCCGCGTCCCCGCGCATCGCGGTGCGCCGCGCAAGCAGCAGGAGCGGCGGGAGCATCCGTCGCGCTGGCCGATCGTGGCCACCGTCGTCCTCGTCGCCGTGATCGCTGCCGCGGTGGTGGCTCTGCTGCTGCCGGACGCTTCCACGAAGCGGGCGCCGGCCCCGCCCCCCGCGTCCCACCGGGCGAGCGCGCCGCCCTCGAAGGCCGCCACCCTGCCGGCGTTCCAGCCACTGGCGTTCCCGGTACCGCCGGAGGGCGTGACCTTGCGCATCGTGCTGACCAGCAAACCCAGCTGGGTAAGCGTGGTCGACGAGCGCGGGGTGTCCCTGATCAACGGGGTGGTCGTGCCGTCGTCGAACCACCTGGATCTGCACGGCGCCGGTCCGTTGCGCGCCACGATCGGCGACGCGAGCGCGGTCGCACTGTCCTGCAACGGCCATCCGCTGGGCTCGCTGGGCGGGGTGCGCCAGGTGGTGACCCTGATCCTCACCCGCGGCGATCCGCAGTGCCCAGCCGCCTGAGCCGCTGACTCCGGTGCGGGCTTTAGGCCCGGCAGGTCGGGCTGCCCGACGGCTACCCTGAGGGAAATGCCTTCTCCACTTCCCGGCTCCGGGACCCCGCGGCGCGCTGCCCTCGTCACGCTGGGCTGCGCGCGCAACGAGGTCGACTCCGAGGAGCTCGCCGGGCGGCTCGGTGCCGGCGGGTGGGAGATCGTCGACGACCTCTCCGGCGCTGACGCTGTGCTGGTCAACACCTGCGGGTTCATCGCCGCGGCCAAGAAGGATTCGGTCGACGCGTTGCTGGAGGCCGCCGACGCCTCGGGAGGCAAGCCGGTCGTCGCCGTCGGGTGCATGGCCGAGCGCTACGGGCAGGAGCTGGCGTCGGCGTTGCCGGAAGCGGCAGCCGTGCTGGGCTTCGACTCCTACCCCCGGATCGCGGCCACCCTCGACTCCATCGTCCGGGGGGAGCGTCCGGACTCCCACACGCCACGCGATCGGCGCACGCTGCTGCCGATCAGCCCGGCCGAGCGGGCCGGCTCCGGCCTGTCCATCCCCGGTCATGGCGGCGGTTCCCCGGGTCACGCCGGCGATTTCGCCGCGCTGCCTGACGGGCCGGGGCCCCGCACCCTGCGCCGCCGGCTGTCCGGCGGGCCGGTCGCGTCGCTGAAGCTCGCGTCGGGATGCGATCGGCGCTGCTCGTTCTGCGCGATCCCGAGCTTTCGGGGCGCGTATGTCAGCCGCCGGCCAGAGGACATCCTGGCCGAGGCGCAGGAGCTCGCCGCCGACGGTGTGCGCGAGCTCGTCCTGGTCAGCGAGAATTCGACCGCCTACGGCAAGGACCTCGGAGATGTCCGGCTGCTCGAGCAGCTGCTGCCCGCTCTGGCGTCGGTGTCGGGGGTGCTGCGGGTGCGCGTCGCCTACCTGCAGCCCGCTGAGGTGCGTCCCGGCCTGCTCGAGGTGCTGCTGACGACACCGGGGGTGGCTCCATACCTCGATCTGTCCTTCCAGCACGCCAGCGGCCCGCTGCTGCGCCGGATGCGCCGCTTCGGGGACCGCGAGCGCTTCCTCGGCCTCCTCGATTCCGCCCGCCGCCTGGCGCCGGAGCTCGGCGCGCGCAGCAATGTCATCCTCGGCTTCCCCGGTGAGACCCGGGGCGACGTCCGCGAGCTGACCACCTTCCTGGAGTCCGCGCGGTTGGATGCAGTGGGTGTCTTCGGCTACAGCGATGAGGACGGCACCGAGGCCGCCGGCCTGACCCCGAAGGTGCCCGCCCGCACCATCGAGCGCCGGGTGAACGCGCTGGTCGATCTGGCCGAGCAGCTGACCGCCCAGCGCGCGGCCGAGCGGGTGGGGTCTAGGGTCGATGTACTGATCGAAGAGGTCGGGCCCGGCTGGGCGGAGGGTCGTGCCGCGCACCAGGCGCCGGAGGTCGACGGTTCCTGCACGGTTCGCGTCCCCGCCGAGCGGGGTAGCGAGCAGATGGCCGGCCAGCAGGCACCGCTCGCTGTCGGCGATCTGGTTCGTGCCGAAGTCGTCTCCACCGAAGGGGTCGATCTGGTGACCGAGTTGGCCGAGGTGCTGGTTCCCGCTGTGGCGGGCACCGCCTCCTCTGCGGCCTCGGCCCGGTGACGGACGGGGTGACGGTGGACGCGCAGGCAGCCTCCCCTCCGGGTCCCCCGGGTCCCTCTTCCGGGGAGCCCCCGGCTCGGCGTTCGGGTGAGCCCGGTGCTGCCCGGCTGACGAGCGCTGAAGCCGCCGCCCGCCTTCAGCAGCGCCTGCAGGCCGTCCCCGCGCGCCCCGACCCGGCGGGTGACGCGCCGTCCGGCGTGGGCGTCGTCAACCTGGCGAACATCCTCACCGGCATCCGCATCCTGCTCGTCCCGGTGTTCGGGGTCTTCCTTTTCGCGGGCAGTGGCCACCAGACGGGCTGGCGCATCGCCGCCTGGGCAGCGTTCGCGGCTGCCGCGTTCACCGACAAGTTCGACGGTCAGATCGCCCGGGCGCGCGGGCTCGTCACCGAGTTCGGCAAGCTTGCCGACCCGATCGCTGACAAGGCGCTCGTCGGTACGGCTCTGGTCGGCCTGTCGATCCTGGGCGATCTGTCGTGGTGGGTGACGGTCATCGTCCTGGCCCGCGAGATCGGCGTGACCCTGCTGCGCTTCTGGGTGCTGCGCCACGGCGTGATCCCGGCGAGCCGCGGCGGCAAGCTGAAGACGTTCCTGCTGAATGTCGGCATCGGGCTCTACGTGCTTCCCCTCTCCGGCTTCCTTCACGTGGTGGCCGCCGTCATCCTCGGCGCCGCGGTCGTCGTCGCTCTGGTCACGGCGGTCGATTACGTCGGTACGGCACTGCGCATGCGGCGGGCTGCGCGTGCGGGCTGAGCTCCTGGCCGTCGGCGACGAGCTGCTCTACGGCGACATCGTGAACGGCAATGCGGCAGCTCTTGGCCGCCAGCTTGCCGATGTCGGCGTGACGGTCACCCACAGCGCCGTGGTCGGCGACGACATCGAGACGATCGCCGAAGCGGTGCGTACCGCGCTCGGCCGGGCCGACGCGGTGCTGCTGACCGGGGGTCTCGGCCCGACTCAGGACGACCTCACCCGGGAGGCTCTCGCGCTCGCCGCGGGGGTGGAGCTGCGCCGCGACGACTTCCTCGAGTCACAGCTGCGGCGCCGCTTCCGCGATCTGCGGCGCAACGTTCCCGACATGAACTACCGGCAGGCCGACCTGCCGGCGGGGGCGGAGCCGCTGCCGAACGAGCGCGGCACCGCGCCGGGCATCCGGCTGGAGCTGCTCGGCGGCGTCGCCTACGCGTTGCCGGGCGTGCCACACGAGATGCAGGCGATGTTCACCGGTTCCGTCCTGCCGGACCTGCTGCGGCGTGCGGGCGAGCCGGCCGTTGTCGTCCACCGGGTGCTCCACACGTCGGGCATGTGGGAGTCCGCGGTGGCCGAGGCGATGGCCCCGGAGGTCGAACGGCTCGCGGCCGGCGGCCTGCGCAACCCGACCATCGCGTTCCTTGCCTCGGGCGGCCAGACCCGGGTGCGGATTCTCGGCGCGGGCGGCCAACCGCAGCCAGGCGTACGAGCTCATCGAACCGATCGAGCGCTTCGGGCGCGAGGCCCTGGGCGAGGGTCTCTACGGCATCGACGACGACACGCTCGAGGGCGTCGTCCACCGCCGGCTCGTGGAGCGCGGGGAGACGGTCGCGGTCGCGGAGTCGCTGACCGGCGGGCTGCTCGCCGGTCGTCTCACCAACACCGCGGGCTCGAGCGATTCCTTCCGGGGCGGGATCGTCGCCTACGCGCCTGACCTGAAGGATGCGCTGCTGGGAGCCAGTGCCGTGCAGCGCGGCGCCGTGACCGAAGAGACCGCCCGGCGCATGGCCGAAGGCGTGCGTGAGCGGCTCGGCGCCGACGTGGGGCGTGGCCACCACCGGGGTTGCCGGGCCGACCGAGTCCGAAGGTCAGCCGGTCGGCACGCTCTATGTCGGGCTGGCCGGACCGGACGGCACGCAGGTGCGCCACGTGCAGCTGCCGGGCGACCGCGAGTTCGTGCGCATGCTCAGCGTCGTGCAAGCCCTGGACCTTCTGCGGCGAGAGCTTGGCCGGCCGCGAATTCAGCCCAGGGCGTGATCGGCACGGCGGGATGTCATCGCCACCATTCGTGGTTGTACGGTGAGGCTTCGCTGACAGCCCGATTCTGAGGCTGGGTTCGCCGCTCAACTGAAGGACCGCTTCGACCACAAGACCAATGGGAGGTGCGCATGGCTGTGCTCCGTCGCCTGATTGGTGACGCGCTCCGCCGCGAGCGCCTGGCTCAGCGTCGCACGCTGCGCGAGGTCTCCAGTGCAGCGCGGGTCTCCCTCGGCTACCTCTCCGAGGTGGAGCGGGGCCAGAAGGAAGCCAGCTCCGAGCTGCTCGCCGCGATCTGCGATGCGCTTGACGTTCCGCTGTCGCGGGTGCTTCGTGAGGTCAGCGGCGAGCTCGCTCTAGCCGAGCTGGCCGAGGTCGGTGCACTTCCGGGCGTCGCGGCGATGTCGCTGCCGGGGCCCGTTTCCGGGCCTTCGCTCGTCGTCAATCGCGCTGCCTGAGGCTGCAGCGCACGCCGCGCCGTTGGTGAACTGCGTGGTCAATCGCCAGCTCTGACTTTGGTCGCAGACCCGCGCACGACTTCGCTGCGCTCAGTCGTGTCACGATCTGCTCCGTACCTTCTGGTCGCAGACCCGCGCACGACTTCGCTGCGCTCAGTCGTGTCACGATCTGCTCCGTACCCGCGCACGCCCTCCTCGCTCGGTCGTGTCACGATCTGCTCCGTACCTTCTGGTCGCAGACCCGCGCACGCTTCGCTGCGCTCAGTCGTGTCACGATCTGCTCCGTCATGGCAGCATTCACCCATGCCTAACTTCTTCAAGCGCATGTTTCGCTACTCGAATGCGTATGCGAATAAGAAGTTCGATGAGAAGGCCGACCCGGCCATCCAGATTCAGCAGGCCATCGACGACGCGCAGCGCCAGCACCAGGCATTGACGCAGCAGGCCGCGAACGTCCTCGGTAACCGCCGCCAGCTGGAGATGCGCCTGGGGCGCCAGCTCGGTGAGATCGAGCAGCTGCAGAACTCCGCGCGCCAGTCGCTCCTGCTGGCCGATCAGGCCCGCGCTGCCGGTGACGCCACCAAGGCGAGCCAGTACGAGCAGGCAGCCCAGTCGTTCGCCGGGCAGCTGGTCGCCGCCGAGTCGTCCGTGGAAGACCTGAAGGCGCTCCACGACTCGGCGCTGCAGGCGGCCGAGCAGGCCAAGCAGGCCGTCGCCGACAACGAGTTCCGGCTGCGCCAGTCCATGGCCGAGCGGGCCAAGCTCATGACCCAGCTCGAGAGCGCCAAGATGCAGGAGCAGATGAACAAGGCGCTCACCTCGATGTCGGAGCTGGCGCCGCAGGGCGACACCCCGTCGCTGGCCGAGGTGCGCGACAAGATCGAATCGCGCTACGCGACGGCCCTGGGTCAGAACGAGCTGGCCAGCGGCGGCGTCGAGGCGCGCATGCTCGAGGTGCGCAAGGCCACCATCGATTCGGCCGCTTCGAGCCGCCTCGACGCGATCCGCGCCTCGATCGCGAGCGAAGGCGCCGCCACCCCGTCGCTGGAGAAAGGTTCAGCCGGCGCCATCGAGGCCGGCGAGCAGAAGGCGGCGGGCTCCCAGACCCCATCCGGGCAGGAGACCGCGCCGCCGGTCTCCTAACTCCTGGTCGCCGACCCGCGCTCGGCTTCGCTGCGCTCAGCCAAGTCGCGATCTGCTCTCAGTTGATGGTCGCCGACCCGCGCTCGGCTTCGCTGCGCTCAGCCAAGTCGCGATCTGCTCTCAGTTGATGGTCGCCGACCCGCGCTCGGCTTCGCTGCGCTCAGCCAAGTCGCGATCTGCTCTCAGCTCATGCTCGTCGCCGGCTGGCAGCGCGGACACCAGTAGGTCTCGCGGGCGTAGAGCGGATCGCCCTGGTCGGCCTTCAGGATCGGGGTGCGGCAGCGCCGGCACGGCTGGCGCGCCCGGGCGTAGACGTAGTTCGACTCGCCGCGGCGCAAGGATCCGGTGGCGGTCTGGCCCGCGCGGTCCCGGTTGGCCCACAGCAGCTGCTGGGCCACCGTCACCAGTCTGTCCAGGTCACCGACGTCGGCGATGCGGGTGTACGGGTTGATGCCGCGCAGGAAGAGCACCTCGCAGCGCCACAGGTTGCCGAGCCCGGCAAGGTTGCGCTGATCCAGCAGCGCCGTTCCGGCCTCCCGCTCCGGCGCGGCGGCCAGCCTGCGGACGACCTCCTGGTGCATCGCCGGACCCCAGCCGTCGGCAAGCAGATCCGGTCCCAGGTGTCCGACGACGCGATGCTCGTCGCCGGTAGGGACCAGCTCGACAACCGCCAGCCGGAACCCGACGCACACATGGTCCGCGTTCGCCAGCACGGCGCGCACCTGATGACCCGGTCCGCGCCAGCGCTGGCCGGGCCGGTAGACGTGCCAGGTTCCCTCCATCTTGAAATGGGTGTGCAGGGTGATCCCGCCCTCGATGCGCGTCAGCAGGTGCTTGCCGCGGCTGACGACCTGGATCACCGAGCGTCCAGTCAGATCGGTCGTGGCCAGGGCGGGCACGCGCAAGTCGCTGCGGAGCAGCGGGCGGCCCGCCAGCGCCCGGTCCAACCGGCGGGCGGCGAGCCAGACGGTGTCGCCTTCGGGCATCACTCCATCCTGCCGGGCCGATAGTTTGACCGCATGTCTGCGCCCGCCGCCCGGCCTTTCGGATCCCTGCTCACGGCGATGGTCACGCCCATGAAGGAGGACGGGTCCGTCGACCTTCCCGCCGCCGTCGCGCTGGCTGTCCACCTCATCGACCACGGTCACGACGGCCTCGTGCTCAACGGCACGACCGGTGAGGCACCGACCACGCACGCCGAGGAGAAGGCCGATCTCATCCGGGCCGTCGTCGAGGCGGTCGGTGAGCGGGCGCATGTCGTCGCAGGTGCCGGGTCGAACGACACGCAGCACGCCGTTCGAATGGCTGAGCAGGCGCAGGAGGCGGGTGCCGACGGGCTGCTGGTCGTGTCGCCGTACTACTCCCGGCCGTCGCAGGAGGGCATCTACCAGCACACCGTGGCCATCGCGTCGGCGACCGACCTTCCGGTGATGCTCTATGACGTCCCAGCCCGGACGGTGGTGCGCTACTCACCGGCGACGCTAGACCGGCTCGCCCGGCACGACCGGGTGGTAGCGGTCAAGGACGCCACCGGCGACATCCAGGGGGCGCTGCGCGCCATCGCCGACACCGGCCTCGCGTACTACAGCGGCGACGACGGGATGCTGCTCGGCTTCCTCGCGGTCGGTGCCGTCGGGCTGGTCAGCATGGCCGGCCATCTGGCTGGTGACGAGCTGGCCCGCGTCATCCGGCAGTACGACGCGGGCGACGTGGCTGGTGCCCGCGAAACGTTCCTGTCGACGCTGCCCGCGATCGACCTCATCTGCGGCTCGGGCAACGGCGCGCTGCGCTCGAAGCTCACGCTTGCGCTGCTCGGCTTGCTGCCGAGCGCGGCCATGCGCCTGCCGCAGGCCGTCGCCGACGAGTCGGAAGTTCGCGAGGTGCGGGCCCGCCTCGTCGAGATCGGGCTGCTCACGCCGTCGGCCGCCTGACGCCCCTTCGCGGTCACGCGCGCAGGCGCAGCCCCCGAGGGGTGGTCCGGAACCCGGCGTTAGACAGGGCAGAGGCCACCGCGTCGGCGCCGAAGACGTGGGCACCGTCAGCGCGCTCGACCGAGAGCCGTCCCAGGGCGCCGGACCTGGCAGCTGCCGCCAGCCCTTCGCTGGCTGCGGCGAGGGCGATGGGGTCGTCGCTCCAGGTGAGCAGCGAGCGCCCGCCGCGCTCGACGTAGAACACCAGCCGCCCGTCGACGAGGACGACGACGGCGCCGGCCTTGCGGCCCGGCCGATGGCCGCCTTCCTCACCCCGGCTGGGCCAGGGCAGGGCGGCGCCGAACGGGTTGGCCGGGTCCGTGGCCGCGAGGACCAGCGAGCGTGGCAGCTTGGGCTGCGCGTCACGGGCCTCCCAGCTCGGCGGGACCGGCGACGCCCAGGCCGGTTCCTCCGATGCCCGCTCGGCGTCGGCCGCGAGCGCCCGCATCCGGTCGACGGCGCCCGGCACCGAGAACTGCGCGGCGCCGAGGCCTTCCACGAAGTAGCCGCGGCGGCAGCGACCGGCGTCCTCGAACGCCGTGAGCACCGGGTAGACGGCCGAGAAGCCGCCGCTGACCTGCTCGGCGGCGACGGCGCCGCGGGTCAGCACGCCATGGCGGTCGAGCAGCGATTCGGCCAGGGCATGCAGCCGCCGGGTCGCGGACGAATCACGGTCGGGCAGCTGCCACCATCGGCCGCCCGCGGCTGGGGGGCCGGAGCGGGACGGCATGGTGGGACGGCCGTAGCGGGCGTAGCGCGAGTGGCGCCGCGGGACGGGGGCCGGCCGGCTGCGCGAACCTGACGTGCTGCTGATGCGGACCCGCAGCGGCGCCAGGGTGTCATTAGTGATCCAGCCCGCCCAGACCAGATCCCAGAGCGCCTCGACGAGCGCCACGTCGTCCTGGCTGGCGACCGCATCGCTCAGCATCCGGAAGAACAGCGCCTGACCGCCGGCGAGGGTCGTCAGGATCGACTCGTGGAGCCCGCTGGTCTCGGGGAGGTCCAGCGGAGCCGGCAGCAGCACGGCAGCGGCGTCTGATGGCGCGAGCCGCAGCCACCCGTCGTTGCCAGGCAGCGAACCCGAGCCGGCCCACACGACCTCGCCGCTGGCGCAGAGCTCGTCGAGCATCGCCGGCGAGTAGTCGCGTACCCGGGCCGGGAGGATCAGTGTCTCCAGGGCGCTGGCAGGCAGGGCGGCCCCGGCCAGCTGCTCGATCGCCCGCAGCAGCGCCTCGCTGCCGCGGCGGGCGGCCGACCCGGTCGACAACCAGTCGGGCAGGAAACGGGCCAGCGCCGTGGCCGGCACCGGCTCGACCTCGCGGCGCAGCTTCGCCAGGCTGCGCCGGCGCAGCATGCGCAGCACTTCGGCGTCGCACCACTCCAGGCCGGACCCGCCAGGCCGGAACTCGCCGCCGAGCACCCGGCGGGCAGCGCCGAGCCGATCGAGCACCGCCGAGACGACGGAGATGCCGAGCCCGTAGCGGCCGGCGACGTCAGCGGCGACGAACGGCCCGCGGGTGCGGGCGAACCGGCTCACCAGATCGCCGAGCGGGTCTGCCACCGGCTCGAGGAAGGCTTCCGGCACTCCGACCGGCATCGCGACCCCGAGGGCGTCGCGCAGCCGCCCAGCGTCCTCCACCGGCACCCACCGCTGCTCGCCGGCAATGTGGACGCGCAGCGCGCGCCGGGCCGACTCGAGCTGCTCGAGCGCGCCGCGGACGTCGTCGAAACCGCATCGCGCCGCAAGCTCCGGCTCGGTGAGATCGCCGAGCACCCGCAGCAGGTCCGCGACCCCCTCGAGGTCGCGCGCCTTGCGGGTGGGCACCAGACGCTGCAGCTCCGCCTCGACCTCCGCGAGCGCGTCGGGGTCGAGCAGCTCGCGCAGCTCCGCCGATCCGAGCAGCTCGGCCAGCAGCCGGCTGTCGAGCGAGAGGGCCTGCGCCCGGCGCTCGGCCAGCGGGCTGTCGCCCTCGTACATGAAGACGCCGACATAGCCGAAGAGCAGCGAGCGGGCGAACGGGGACGGGCTCTCCGTATTGACCTCGACGAGCCGCACGCCCCGGCCGGCGATGTCGCGCATCAGCCCGGTGAGACCCGGGACGTCGTACACGTCCTGCAGGCACTCGCGAACCGCCTCGAGCACGATCGGGAAATCCGGATGGCTGCTGGCGACCGACAGGAGCTGCGCCGAGCGCTGCCGCTGCTGCCAGAGCGGGGTCCGGCGCTGGGGATCCCGGCGCGGGAGCAGGAGCGCCCGGGCCGCGCACTCCCGGAAGCGGCTGGCGAACAGGGCACTGCCGCCGACCTCGGCCTGCACGATCTGCTCGACGTCATCGGCCGCCAGGAGCACGAGATCGGCGGGCGGCGGCTCGTCGGAATCGGGAAGGCGAAGGACCAGACCGTCGTCGGAGTGCAGCACCTGAGCATCGAGACCGGTCTGCTCGCGGATGCGGGCCGCGGCAGCCAAGGCCCACGGCGCGTGCACCGGCGCGCCGAAGGGGGAGTGCACCGCCAGCCGCCAGTCGCCGAGCTCGTCACGGAAGCGCTCGACGACGATCGTGCGGTCGTCGGGCAGCACGCCCGTCGCCTCGCGCTGCTCCTGCAGGTAGGCGAGCAGATTGCCCTGCGCCCAGTCGTCCAGACCGCTCGCGGCCAGCCGGGCGCGGGCGGCGTCGGGGTCGAGCGCGCCGAGCTCACGCGTGAACGCGCCGAGGGCCCGGCCGAGCTCGACCGGGCGGCCCGGGGCATCCCCGTGCCAGAACGGGAGCTTGCCTGGCTGGCCCGGAGCGGGGGAAACCAGCACGCGGTCGGCACCGATGTCTTCGATCCGCCACGACGACGATCCGAGCAGGATGACATCGCCCACCCGGGACTCGTAGACCATCTCCTCGTCGAACTCGCCGACCCGGCGGCCGGGCCCGCCGCCCTCACCGGCCGCGAGGTAGACCCCGAACAGCCCGCGATCCGGGATGGTGCCGCCGCTCGTGACCGCGAGGCGCTGGGCGCCCGGACGCGCCGAGAGCGTGCCCTCGACACGATCCCAGACCAGCCGGGGCCGCAGCTCGGCGAACGCGTCGGACGGGTAGCGCCCGGCCAGCATGTCGAGCACGCCCTCGTAGGCGCTCTGGGGCAGGCCCGCGTACGGCGCCGAGCGGCGGACCAGCTCCAGGAGCGCCTCGGCGTCCCAGTTCTCGACCGACACCATCGCGACCACGTGCTGGGCGAGCACGTCGAGCGGATTGCGGGTGATCGTCAACGCCTCGATGGAGCCCGATGCCATGCGCTCGGCGACGACCGCGCAGGGCAGGAGATCCCCGCGATGCTTGGGAAGCACGACCCCGAGGCTGGCGGCGCCCACCTGGTGGCCGGCCCGGCCGATGCGCTGGAGCCCGCTGGCAACGCTCGGCGGGGACTCGACCTGCACGACGAGATCGACCGCCCCCATGTCGATGCCCAGCTCGAGGCTGCTCGTCGCGACGACACACGGCAGCCGCCCCGACTTCAACGCTTCCTCGACCTCGCTGCGCTGCTCGCGGCTCATGCTCCCGTGATGCGGCCGCGCGACCTCGCGGAAGCCGGCGAGATCGACCGCGGCCGGCGTGCCGACGCCGGCTTGCCCGGCGACGACCGCCGGGTGGCGCTGCCGCTCGGCTCCGGACGCCGTCTCCCCGTCCTGCGCGGCCACTGCGGCGGCGATGAACTCCTCCTCCGCCAGCTCGTTCAGGCGACTGCACAGCCGCTCCGCGAGCCGCCGGGAATTGGCGAAGACGATGGTGCTGCGTGCGCTGCGGACGAGGTCGAGCACCCGCCGCTCGATGCTCGGCCAGATGGAGGTGCGCGCCTCTGCCGCCGCCGCGGACGCCCCCTCCGGCGCGGCGCCGGGGCCGGCCGGGGTGGGAGAGCTGATCTCGCCGAGCGCAGCCATGTCTTCGACGGTCACCTCGACCCGCACCTCGAGCGTCTTGCTGCCGGCGGGGGAGACGATGTCGACCGGCTGCTGGCCGCCGAGGAAGCGGGCCACCTCCGAGGCCGGCCGGACCGTCGCCGACAGGCCGATGCGCTGGGCCGGACGCTCGAGCAGGGCGTCGAGCCGCTCGAGGCAGACCGCGAGATGGGCGCCCCGTTTGGTGCCCGCCACGGCGTGCACCTCGTCGACGATCACCGTCTCGACGCCGCGCAGCGCCTCGCGGGCCTGGCTGGTGAGGATCAGGAAGAGCGACTCGGGCGTGGTGATGAGGATGTCGGGCGGCGCCGTCGCCAGCCGGCGGCGCTCGTCCGCCGGGGTATCGCCCGATCGCACTCCCACCCGGATCGCCGGCTCCGGAAGGCCGAGGCGCGCTGCAGCATGGCGAATCCCGGACAGGGGAGCGCGCAGGTTGCGCTCGACGTCGACGGCAAGCGCCTTGAGCGGGCTGACGTAGAGCACCCGGCAGCGGCGCAGCTTCTCCTCCGGAACGGGAGAGCGGGCCAGGCGATCCAGCGCCCACAGGAACGCCGCGAGCGTCTTGCCCGAACCCGTCGGGGCGACGACCAAGGCGTGGCGACCTCCGGCGATCGCGGACCACGCGCCCTCCTGAGCCGGCGTGGGCGCGGGGAACGCGGCCTCGAACCAGGCCCGGGTGGCTGCGGAGAGCCCCTGGAGTGCATCGGATGTCACGCGCCAAGTCTGCCGCGCAGGTGTGACAAAAAGCGCGCCCGCAGGTACCTGTAGAGCATGCGACTCGCCGACTTCTGGTTTCGGATGGGCGAGCACTTCGGTTCGGCGTACGCGGACTCCATCGCGCGTGATCACGTGATCGCCGGTCTGGGGAGTCGCACGGTCGCTCAGGCGCTCGCCGACGGCGACGACACCAAGGGCATCTGGCGCGCCGTATGCGAGGAATTCGAGGTTCCGGCCCGCGATCGGTGAGGCGCGGCGTGTCAGGCTCGCATCGAACGCGTGTTCGCTTACAGTCGACCTCGTTCGACCGGAAGATGGCTCAACGCGCTTCGGCTGCGGTTGTCCACAGACCTCGCCCGATCCGCGGTTTTGTCGCAGGGGCCGCCTAGCGTCCCGCTCAGCCCGACGTTCAGACGGCGTCCGCACTCGTTCTACTAGTTCTCACTAGCCCCGACAGGAGCATCCATGGCAGGCCTGGACCGCGATAAGGCGCTCGCAAATGCGATGGCCCAGATTGAGAAGAACTTCGGCAAGGGCTCGGTCATGCGCCTTGGCGATCAGGTCCAGGTGCCGATGCAGGTGATCCCGACCGGTTCGATCGCGCTGGATGTGGCGCTCGGTATCGGCGGTCTGCCGCGTGGTCGGGTCGTCGAGATTTACGGGCCTGAGTCGAGCGGTAAGACGAGTCTCGCGCTGCACGCGGTCGCCAGCGCGCAGGCCGCTGGCGGGATCGCCGGCTTCATCGACGCCGAGCACGCGATGGATCCGGAGTATGCGAAGAAGCTCGGGGTCGATACCGACGCGCTGCTCGTCTCGCAGCCCGATACGGGGGAGCAGGCGCTCGAGATCGCCGACATGCTGATCCGCTCCGGGGCGCTCGACATCATCGTGATCGACTCGGTGGCGGCCCTGGTCCCCCGCGCCGAGATCGAGGGCGAGATGGGGGATAGCCACGTCGGTCTGCAGGCCCGTCTGATGAGCCAGGCCCTGCGCAAGATCACCGGGGCGTTGAGTTCGTCCGGCACCACGGCGATCTTCATCAACCAGCTGCGCGAAAAGATCGGTGTCATGTTCGGGTCGCCGGAGACGACGACCGGTGGTAAGGCGCTGAAGTTCTACGCCTCGATCCGCCTGGATGTGCGTCGTATCGAGACCTTGAAGGACGGCACCGACGCGGTGGGTAGCCGGGTGAAGGTCAAGGTCGTCAAGAACAAGGTGAGCCCGCCGTTCCGGATCGCCGAGTTCGACATGATCTTCGGCCAGGGCATCAGCCGTGAGGGTGGTCTGATCGACATGGGGGTCGAGCACGGCCTGGTCCGCAAGGCCGGCGCTTGGTACACGTATGACGGCGAGCAGCTGGGCCAGGGCAAGGAAAATGCCCGCGGCTTCCTTCGCGACAATCCCGATCTCGCCAATGAGATCGAGAAGAAGATCAAGGAGAAGCTCGGCATCGTTCCGGTGCTCGATGCCGACCCGCTGTCGGCTCCGATCGATTCCACGCCGGTCGACTTCTGATGGGCCTACCGTCTGGAGCCGGAGGGGTCCGACCGGTGGCGGCCTCCGGCACGTCATGGGCCGCGATTTCCCTGCGCTGATGGCCGGCGCCCGGACCCCCCGTCGGACGCTCGGCTCCACCCCGCCCGCGGAGATGGAGTCGGCAGTCCGCGAGAAGTGCCTGCGGCTGCTGGCTCAGATGCCGAGAACCCGGCTCGAGCTGGAGCGGGCCCTGTCGCGGGCCGGCGCGCCCGACGACGTGGTGGCGAGCGTGCTCGATCGCTTCGCCGATGTCGGGCTGATCGACGACACGTCCTATGCCGAGGCCTACATGCGCACCGGGGTTGGGGTCCGCAGGCGCGGTACCCGCAGCCTGCGGGCGGAGTTGCGGGTACGTGGCGTCGCGCCTGACGTGATCGACGTGGCCTCGGGGCAGGTGGATGAGGAGAGCGAGCGGGCGACGGCGCTTGCCCTCGCCAGCCGACGGGCGGCGGCGCTCTCCCGGCTGGAGCCAGAGGTTCGGCGCCGTCGCCTCACCGGCCAGCTGCTCCGTCGCGGGTTCGCGCCCGCACTCGTCAGCAGCGTGATTGCCGAAGTCCTGCAGGGCGTGATGGCGGTCGACGAGCTGCCGGAAGAGGACGACGGGTCCGCGTTCGGAGCCGGTCCCGACCCTCGCTGACGCGAGGGTGCCCGTTCCGGAGGCAGCGGGCAGCGCGGTCGGTTCCGGCGGTCGCCCGCAGAGCATCGGCCTGCGACATTCGGGTGCCTTCCTTGACGATCAACCGGCGCGAGTCCTAGCCTCCCGGCAGGCAGGAGGGATCTCGCGGCTTCGCCGCGGACGACATAAGCACCAAAGATCTAGTCATTTGGCCGCGGCGCATCAATGGGAGGAGGGCCAGTAGCGGCGGGTCGGGGCGCGCCTGAGTCCTGAGCCGAGGCAGCCACTTTGGCGGCCGCTTTGTTGAACGTGTCGTCGAGTATCCCCTCCTCACACTGGCCGATCTGGGCGACGGCGCCCCGGCGGCAAGAGGAGGACGCATGTTGGCGTTGGTCGCGGCACTCCTCGGGCTGGTGCTTGTCGCCGTCCTTGTCGTCGGACTGCTGATCATCCGCACCCAGCGGCGCGCTCCGATCGCTGCCGCTGCCCTGCCGCATGCGCCCGCGCCCTCCCTTGACGAGGCCGAGCTCGAGCGGCTTCGGGAGCAGGCCCGCCGGGAGGCGGTCGACCTGGCGCGGCAGTCCATCGCCGACGAGCGGCGCCGTGCGGATGCTGATGCCGACCGGGTCCTGGCGCGTGCCCGTGACGAGGTGCAGGCGCTGCGTGACGACGCCGCTCGCGAGGTCGCCGAGCAGCGGGCCCGGGCCGAGCGTGACGCCGGCCTGGCGGCGGCGGCTGCTAGCGCCGCTCAGCTCACCGAGCTCAGCGCGCTGCGCGGCGAGCTCGACCAGCGTGAGCAACGCCTGGCGGCCCGCGAGGTCCGGCTCGAGGAGCGTTCGGAGCGATTGGAGCAGGAGGCCCATCAGGTCGTCGAGCGCGAGCACGAGCTGGCCCGCACCGAAGCCGACATCGCGCGTCGCAAGGCAGAGCTGGCCGACATCGAAGAGCAGCGTCGCCAGATTCTCGAACGCATCGCCGGTCTCACGGCAGCCGATGCCCGGGCGGAGCTCGTGAAGGACGCCGAGCAGCAGGCCAAGCGCGACTCCGCGGTGATCGTGCGCGACATCGAAGCGGCAGCTCGCAACGAGGGGGAGGAGCGGGCGCGCCGCATCGTCACCCTGGCGATCCAGCGCGTGGCGAGCGAGCAGACCGCCGAGTCGGTCGTCTCCGTGCTCCACCTGCCGAGCGACGACATGAAGGGCCGCATCATCGGCCGCGAGGGCCGCAACATCCGCGCCTACGAGGCGGTGACGGGTGTCAACGTCGTCATCGATGACACCCCCGAGGCCGTCCTGCTGTCCTGCTTCGACCCGGTGCGCCGCGAGATCGGACGGGTGACTCTGGAAGCTCTGGTGCTCGATGGCCGCATCCACCCGCAGCGCATCGAGGAGGAGCACGAGCGCGCCAAGGTCGCGGTCGAAGCGCTGTGCGTGCGCGCCGGCGAGGACGCGCTCATGGAGGTCGGCATCTCCGAGATGCACCCCGAAGTCATCAACCTGCTCGGCCGGCTGCGCTATCGCACCAGCTACGGCCAGAACGTCTTGAAGCACCTGATCGAGTCGGCCCATCTGGCCGGGATCATGGCGGCCGAGCTCCGGCTGCCTCCCGGGCTGGCCAAGCGTGGCACGCTGCTTCACGATCTCGGCAAGGCGCTCACCCATGAGGTCGAGGGAAGCCACGCGCTGATCGGTGCCGAGATCGCCCGCCGCTACGGCGAGCACGAGGACGTCGTCCACGCGATCGAGGCCCACCACAACGAGGTCGAGCCGCGCACCATCGGCGCGGTGCTGACCCAGGCCGCCGACCAGATCAGCGGCGGACGGCCCGGCGCGCGCCGCGAGAGCCTCGAGTCCTATGTCAAGCGGCTCGAGCGGATCGAGCAGCTTGCCGCGGGGCTGCCGGGCGTGGAGAAGGTCTTCGCGATGCAGGCCGGCCGCGAGGTGCGCGTGATGGTCATACCCGACGCGGTCGACGACATCGGCGCCCAGGTGCTCGCCCGTGATCTGGCCAAGCAGATCGAGGACGAGCTCACCTACCCCGGCCAGATCCGGGTGACGGTCGTGCGCGAGACGCGGGCGAGCGAGATCGCGCGCTAGAGCGCTACTGCTGGCCCGCGGACAGGGCCGCGATCTGGATCAGGTTGCCGCAGGTGTCGTCGAAGATGGCGGTCGTCACCGGTCCCATCGCCATCGGCTCCTGGGTGAAACGCACCCCCAACGCAGCGAGGCGCTCGTACTCGGCCTGCACGTCGTCCACCTCGAACGACGTGAACGGGATGCCGTCGGCGAACAGCGCCGCCTTGAACGGCGCGACGGCCGGGTGGGTGCCCGGCTCGAGGACGACCTCCGGGCCGTCGGGCTGGTCGGGTGCCGCGACCGTCAGCCAGCGGAACTCGCCGGCCGGGACGTCGGCCTTCTTGATGAAGCCGAGCACGTCCGTGTAGAACGCCAGCGCCGCAGCCTGGTCATCAACCAGGACGCTGGTCACGGTGACTCTCATCAGTCCTCCACTGACGTCGTGAACCCAGAGGGCGACGGAATGCCGTGCGCAGCCGGTCAGGGGTCTGGTGACCGTACCCTCGATCGGTGACCGCTCCCACCTCTGCGACCGTGCCCGCCGGCGCCGCGCCGCGCACGTACGAGGTGCGTACCTACGGCTGCCAGATGAACGTGCACGACTCCGAGCGCATCGCCGGGCTGCTCGAGGAAGCCGGTTACGTCGCCGCGCCATCGGGCGGCGCCGCGGATCTGATCGTGTTCAACACGTGCGCCGTGCGCGAGAACGCCGACAACCGGCTGTACGGGAATCTCGGTCACCTGCGGCCGGTCAAGGACGCCCATCCCGGGATGCAGATCGCCGTCGGCGGCTGCCTCGCGCAGAAGGATCGCGGGTCACTCGTCGCGCGGGCGCCCTGGATCGACGTCGTCTTCGGCACTCACAACGTGGGGAGCCTGCCGGCCCTGCTGGAGCGGGCGCGTCACAACGCGGAAGCGCAGGTCGAGATCCAGGAGGCGCTCGAGGTCTTCCCGAGCGTGCTCCCGGCTCGGCGCGAGTCGGCGGCGAGCGCCTGGGTGAGCATCAGCGTCGGGTGCGACAACACCTGCACCTTCTGCATCGTGCCGAGCCTGCGCGGCGGCGAGCGTGACCGCCGCCCGGGTGACGTGCTCGCCGAGATCGAGGCCCTCACCGAGCAGGGCGTCCTGGAGATCACGTTGCTCGGGCAGAACGTGAACTCCTACGGTCGCTCGTTCGGCGAGCCGCACGCGTTCGCCGAGCTGCTCCGCGCGACGGGCCGCATCCCGGGTCTGGAACGGGTGCGCTTCACCTCGCCGCACCCGCGCGACTTCACCGACGACGTCATCGCGGCCATGGCGGAGACGCCGAACGTCTGCCCGTCGCTGCACATGCCGCTGCAGTCCGGCTCGGACGACGTGCTGCGGCGGATGCGGCGCAGCTATCGCGCTGAGCGCTACCTCGGCATCCTCGAGCGGGTGCGGGCGGCGATCCCGCACGCGGCGATCACCACCGACATCATCGTCGGCTTCCCCGGCGAGACCGAGGACGACTTCGACAAG
Source organism: uncultured Actinomycetota bacterium (assembly GCA_963782485.1). GTDB lineage: Bacteria > Actinomycetota > Actinomycetes > Frankiales > Frankiaceae > DATAZK01. The sequence continues at coordinate 306,748 of CAWAJV010000008.1, read as the reverse complement.
ACCCTCGACGTCGTGCGCGCGGCCCGCTTCGCCGGCGCGTTCACGTTCCAGTACTCCAAGCGCCCCGGCACCCCGGCGGCCGAGCTGGCGGACCAGATCGACGCCGACACCGTCCGCGAACGGTACGGGCGGCTCGTCGAGCTGCAGGATGCACTCGCCTGGGAGGCCAACCGCGCCCTCGTCGGCGAGCGGGTCGAGGTGCTGCTCGCCGAGGGGGAGGGGCGCAAGGACGCCGGCACCGGTCGGCTGTCGGGCCGGGCGCGTGACGGCCGGTTGGTGCACCTGCGCGGTCCGGACGGCGCGCCGGCGCGGCCGGGAGACGTCGTCGACACCGTCATCACTCGCGGCGCACCACACCACCTGCTGGCCGACGGTCCGCCGCTCGGGGTGCGCGCCACCCGGGCCGGCGACGCGTGGGCTGCGGGGCAGCGTCCCGTCACCCCGCGCGCCGCGGATGCGGATGCGGAACGGGTGTCGCTCGGCATGCCTCGGGTCGGGGTCGCTCGGGTCCCTGCTGGTCCATGAGCGTCATTGCCGCCGCGTTCTGCCCGCAGCCGCCGCTGCTCGTCCCTGCCGTCGGAGCGGGCGAGCCGGTGGGCGTGCGGGCCCCCGCGGTCGCCGCGGTTCGCTGGCTCTGTGGCCAGGACATCGCGGCGGTCATCGTCCTTGGAAGCGGTGCCGCTGGGCGGATTCTGGGGCGCCGGAGCGCGCGGCAGCTTCCGGGGCTACGGCGTCGATGCGCAGGTTCAGCTGCCGGGGGGGCCGGCGAACGGTGGCAACGAGACGCCGCTGCCGCTGCCGCTCGCCGTCGGCGCCTGGCTGCTTGACGAAGCCGGATGGCGCGGCCCCACCACCGGTGTCACCTGCGACCCGCGCGGCGCGCTGCCCCAGCCGCTCGCGGCGCTCTTCGCCGACCCGGTCGGCTTGCTGGTGATGGGCGACGGCTCGGCGCGGCGGACCGAGAAGGCGCCCGGCTGGCTCGACCCGCGGGCGGCCGGCTATGACGCCGCCGTCAGCGCGGCGCTGGCGTCCGGGGATCCGCAGCAGCTGTCCACCGACCTGGCCCTCGGGGCCGACCTGCTGGCTGCGGGAGCTCCCGCCTGGCACGCGGCGTCACGGTTGCTGTCCGGCCCGGTCTGGAGTGCGGGCGTCAGCTACGACGACGCCCCGTACGGGGTCGGCTACCTGGTGGCGACCTGGTCTGCTCGGGATGCCTAGCGTCGTCGCGATAGTCGGGCCGACGGCAGCCGGCAAGAGCGACCTCGCGGTAGCGCTCGCGCACCGCCTCGGCGGCGAGGTGGTCAACGCGGACTCGATGCAGCTCTACCGCGGGATGGACATCGGCACCGCCAAGCTCACGATGGCCGAGCGCGAAGGCATCCCGCATCACGTGCTCGATGTCTGGGAGCCCTCGCATCCGGCTGACGTCGTGACGTATCAGCAGCTGGCCCGCGCCGAGATCGACCGGCTGCTCGCCGCCGGGCGGGTGCCGATACTCGTCGGCGGGAGCGGCCTGTACGTGCGGGCCGCGCTGGACGCGATCGACTTCCCCGGCACGGATCCGCAGCTGCGCGCCGAGCTGGAGGGCGAGCTCGCCCGCTGCGGACCGCAGCAGCTGCACGCCCGCCTCGCCGCTGCCGATCCGCAGGCCGCCGCGGCGATCCTGCCCGGCAACGGCCGGCGGATCGTGCGGGCGCTCGAAGTGGTCGCGCTCACCGGACGCTTCTCCGCCGAGCTTCCCGAACACCGCTCGATCTACGACGTGGCGTTCGTCGGTGTTGACCGGCCGGATCTCGACGAGCGGGTCGCGCGCCGCGCCGAGCGCATGTGGCAGGCGGGCTTCGTCGCGGAGGTCCGCCGCCTGGAAGCGGACGGCTTGCGCAGCGGCCGTACCGCCTCCCGCGCTCTTGGCTACGCCCAGGTGCTGGCCTGGCTGGCGGGCGAGCTGCCCGACGAATCCGCTGCCAAGGCGGAGACGGTTCGGGCGACGCGACGCTTCGTACGCCGCCAGCGGTCCTGGTTTCGTCGCGATCCGCGGGTGCAGTGGCTCGCCGCTTCCTGGACCGAAGTCCCGCCCGAGTCGCCGCACGCGGCTGCAGGTCCGGAAAAGGCGCAGGTTGATGCCGCAGAAAGGCTCATCGCCGGCTTGCGTCTCCGATAGGTGGCCGAGACGGGGTTCGCGGTAGACACTGTGTGCGCTGCCGGTCATTCATCGTGACGGCGGACGTCGGGGGCTGGAGGGCGGAACGATGGGCATCATGCTCGATCTGGATGCGGCGGCTGACCTGCGCGGCGCACACGAGCGCGGCGAGATCGTGCTCAACTACCAGCCGGAGATCGACCTGGCGTCCGGCGCGGTCGTCGGGATGGAAGCGCTCATGCGCTGGGCCCACCCGCGGCGGGGCCTGCTGGCGCCCGACGCATTTCTGGACGTGGCCCACAAGGCCGGGCTGCTGCTTCCGCTGTCGAACTGGGTGCTGGAGCAGTGCGTCGCCGAACGCGCCCGCTGGGAGGTCCTCCCACCCCACCCGGTGGCCGGGCTCTGCCAGCTGTGGGTGAACGTTGCCGCTGTTCAGCTCGCCGCTGACGGTTTCGTCGACATGGTCCGCGGGCTGCTAGAGCGCTACCACCTGCCGCCGCGTGCCATCGGCCTGGAGTTCAGCGAGTCGACGCTGGGCGATGTCGGATCCGCCGCCCGGCCACTGCTCACCGCGCTGAGGGAGGCCGGCTGCGCGCTGGCCGTCGACGACTTCGGCACCTGGTACTCCTCGCTCGCGCGGTTCGAGGATCTGCCGGTCGACGCGGTGAAGCTGGACCGCCGGTTCGTCCGGGGCCTCGGCGTGGACCTCGAGGACGATTCGATCGTCGCCGCCGTGGTGCGCCTGGCACACGCGCGTGACCTCTACGTCGTGGCCGAGGGCGTCGAGTCGTGGACCGAAGGTGCCCGCCTCTGCGAGTTGGGGTGCGATCGCGCCCATGGGTTCCTTTTCTGCGGCCCGCAGTCCGCGAGCCGGGCCCGCACCATGCTGATCCGGGGGCGCGGCTGGACCCCCTCCGCTCCGGACGCCCTGATGAAGGTCGCCAACGAGTCGCCGGCGCTGCTGGCGCGTTCGTCGGGGCGATCCCTCGACCAGTAACCTCCCGGCCATGGGTCCAGCGGCAGGCGTCGACGCGACGTCCGAGCCGGCTGCCCGGGTGGACGCCCTGGCGCCTGCGGCCGGCGCCGGGCTCGCTTTCGCCAAAGGTGAGGGCACCGGCAACGATTTCGTCCTGCTTCCCGATCTGCATGACGAGCTCCAGCTCACGCCCGATCTGGTGCGACGGCTGTGCGACCGGCGCTTCGGCATCGGCGCCGACGGTTGCCTGCGGGTCGTGCCCGGCGAGCAGGGCAGCTGGTTCATGGACTACGTCAACGCCGACGGCAGCATCGCCGAGATGTGTGGCAACGGCGCCCGGGTCTACGCGCGCTACCTGGTCTCTGTGGGCTGGGCTGCCCCGGGCCGGATCCGGCTCTCGACGCGCGGCGGGCTGCGTCTCGTCGACGTCCGGAGTGATCCGCACGCCGACATCGCGGTCGACATGGGGCCGCCGCTGGTCGACCCGGAGCCGGCGAGCGCCACGATCAACGGCCTGGGCTATCCGGGTACCAAGCTCTCCATGGGCAACCCCCACCTGGTGTGCCCGGTGGCCGACCCGGCGGCGCTGGACCTTTCCGCGGCGCCGACCGTCGATCCGGCACGCTTTCCGGAGGGCGTCAACGTCGAGTTCTACACGCGGGTCGCCGACCATCTGGTGATGCGGGTCCACGAGCGCGGCTCGGGGGAGACGCTTTCCTGCGGCACGGGGGCCTGCGCCGTTGCCGTCGCCGAGGCGGTGTCGCGCGGCGCCGGCTCCACCGACATCTCCATCGACGTGCCGGGTGGCCGGGTGGCGGTCAGCTGGCACGGGGAGGGCGTGATCCTCGCTGGTCCGGCCCACATCGTCGCTACCGGACGCTGGTGCGGGTGACCCCGCTCGAAGCGGCCAGGGAGCTGGCCCTCCCGGTCAACTACCAGGGTGGCCGCTGGATGGCCGACCCCGCGGTTTTCCAGGGGGTCGTGCCTGCGGGCCTGGACGGGCGCGCGTTCTATTTCGCCGGCCGGGCCGGCGTGATGGGCGAGGTCAATGGCGAGGTCGCGGCGGCAGCGCTGGTGTTCTTCCCGCCCGAGGTGGTCGCCGCGAAGTGGGCGGAGGGCCGGCGCTTCCTCACGCCGGCCGAGGCCGTGGCCGCCTTCAGCTCCTGCTGCTGGGCGCGCGGGCGGCGCACCCTGGCCGAAGCAGCAGACCCGGGGCGCACGATCACCCTGATCGAGCGGGTCATCGACGGTGCCGACGCGGCCGGGCTCGCGCTGTTCGCCGGGTGGCGCGCGGCCCCGAGACCGCCCGACGAGCCGGCCCGCCTCGCCCACGTCCTGCACGTCCTTCGCGAGTTGCGCGGGGGATTGCATGGCGTGGCGGTCGTGGCCAGCGGGCTGCGGCCGGTCGAGGCGACGATCAACGGGTTCGGCGCGTTTCCCGCCGTCGCCCGTCCCGACACGAGCGGCTGGCCGGAGCCGCTGCCCGAGCCCACTCCCGAGCTGCAAGCCCGCCGCCGCGCCGCGGAGGAGCTGACCGATCGGCTCATGGCGTCGGCCTACGCGGTTCTCGACGATGCGGAGCGCGCTGAGCTGGTGCAACGCGTCATCGCGCTGCGGCCGCCGCGGAAAAGCGGATGACGAACCGCGCCCAACGCGTTGCACTGGGCGAGATGACATTTCCCGCTACACGCGCCGCCCGTGATGAGGCCGCAGACCAGTACCCCTCCGATTCCCGCCGTGAACACGTGTCCGAGCTCCGTTCGGAGCCGTGGTTCGAAGCCGAGGGCGAGGGTTTCGACCTCGAGGAACGGCAGGCCCTTCGCCGGGTGGCCGGCCTCACGACGGAGCTCGAAGACGTCACCGAGGTGGAGTACCGCCAGCTCCGGCTCGAGCGCGTGGTACTCGTCGGGGTCTGGGCCGGCGGCACGCTTGCTGACGCCGAGAACTCCATGGCCGAGCTCGCCGCGCTGGCGAAGACCGCCGGGTCCCTCGTTCTCGAGGGGCTCGTGCAGCGCCGTGACAAGCCCGACGCCGCGACGTACATCGGTTCGGGCAAGGCGCGCGAGCTGCGCGACATCGTGCTCTCCACCGGCGCTGACACCGTGGTCTGCGATGGCGAGCTCACCCCGGGCCAGCTTCGCCAGCTCGAGGAGATCGTGAAGGTCAAGGTCATCGACCGGACCGCGCTGATCCTCGACATCTTCGCCCAGCACGCCACCTCCCGCGAGGGTAAGGCGCAGGTCGAGCTCGCGCAGCTGTCCTACCTGCTGCCGCGACTGCGCGGCTGGGGCGAGTCGATGTCGCGTGCCGGTGCCGGCATCGGTACCCGCGGCCCCGGTGAAACCAAGATCGAGACGGATCGGCGCCGGATTCGCTCCCGGATGGCCCGGCTGCGCCGCGATATCGCGGGAATGGCGACGGTTCGCTCGACCAAACGCGCTGGACGTGAGCGGGCGGCGGTGCCATCCATCGCGATCGCCGGCTATACCAACGCCGGCAAGTCGTCGCTGCTGAACCGCCTCACCGGCGCTGGCGTGTTGGTGGAGGACGCGCTGTTCGCGACCCTCGATCCGACGGTGCGCCGCAGCGTGCTGCCCGATGGGCGCACCATCACCCTCACCGACACGGTGGGGTTCGTGCGCCACCTGCCCCACCAGCTGGTCGATGCGTTTCGGTCGACGTTGGAGGAGGTCACCGACGCCGACCTGGTGGTTCATGTCGTCGACGGTTCCGACGCCGATCCGGAGTCGCAGATCGCCGCCGTGCGCGAGGTCTTCGCGGAGATCAACGCTGCCGCGGTGCCCGAGCTGCTGGTGATCAACAAGGCTGACGCGGCGGACCCGCTGACGCTGAACCGGCTGCGCCGGACCTGGCCCGACGCGGTGGTGGTCTCGGCCCGAACGGGCGAAGGGCTCGACCGGCTGATCGATGCCCTGATGGCGCGAGCGCCTCACCCGCCGGTACGCGTCCAGGTATTGCTGCCCTATACGCGTGGCGACCTGGTCGCCCGGGTGCACGAAGTGGGCGAGGTCCTCTCCTGCGAGCACCGCTCAGAGGGCACCCTGCTCACGGCTCGGGTGCCGGCCGGCCTTGCCGCCGGGATGGCGGAATTCGCGCTCGAGACCTTGCCCCCGTCAGAAACGACGCCGCACGTCTAGACCTTTCGGAGAACGGCGACGACGCGGCCGAGAATGACCGCTGCGTCACCGTCGATCGGCTCGTACAGCGGGTTGGCCGGCAGCAGCTTCACGTGGCCGTCGCGGGCGCGGTAGGTCTTCACGGTGGCCTCGTTATCGAGCATCGCGGCCACGATGTCGCCATTGTCGGCGACCGGCTGCTGGCGCACCACGACCCAGTCGCCGTCACAGATCGCCGCATCGATCATCGACTCCCCAGTGACCCTGAGCAGGAAGAGCGTTCCCTCGCCGACCAGCTCCCGAGGCAGCGGGAAGACCTCTTCGATCGCCTGCTCGGCAAGGACCGGACCGCCGGCGGCGATGCGGCCGACCACCGGCACGAATGCGGGCGTGGGATGGCTCGACAGCGGACCGGACTCGGTCTCCTCGACGCCCGGGACGAGCACCTCGACGGCTCGCGGGCGGTTCGGGTCGCGCCGCAGGAACCCTTTTGTTTCCAGCACTTTCAGCTGATGGGCGACGCTGCTCGAACTGGTGAGCCCGACGGACTCACCGATCTCGCGCACGCTCGGCGGATAGCCCCGCCGCTCGACCGCCTCGCGAATGACCTCCAGCACCTTGCGCTGGCGAGGGGTGAGGCCGGTGGCGTCAGCAGGTCCATCCGGGAAGTCCTTCACCGTGCCTCGCCGCCGGCCGGTGGGGCGAGCGGCGCCGGAATCGGCGGCTGCCTTGCGGCCGCCCTGGCGGGTGCTCCCGGCAGCGGCTCCCGTACGGCTCGTTCCGCCGGTGCCGTCCTGCTTAGCCATGTCTTTGCTCCTCGCATGCTCTGAACTGCGTCTTCTGCTCGTTCGACGAAGCTGACGGTAGCCGCTCGGCGGGCGTCTTTCAAACATCTGTTCGACCGTGTTGCGTTTTTGTCGTACCGTCCCGCTACAACACAGGAGTCGAACACGGGTTCGACCGCAGTCAGGGTTCCTCTGGTCCTCGCGGTCCAGGAAATTCCGGCGGCGTCTTGTGATTGGCGGCTCGCAGCCGGCGGGCGCCACGGTGGTGGAGGTGTGAGATGGCGGCATCAATCGCTTTTGGCTCGATCCCAGCGATCGGGCCGGGCTTGGCTCCGAGACGCGTCGGAAGGTCTGCCCGAGGATCGCTGTTTGCGGAGCGCCCGCAGCAGGTAGCCCGCCCAGCCGGTTCGTCGTTCGGTCAGGGTCTGGTGCGGAGCCCCGCCCGCCCGGCCGCGCCCCTGTCGCAGGTCGAGCGGGTTCCGGCCCGCCCGGCCGGCCGGCCGAGCGCACCTCGGTCGCGCCGCTTCGAGCAGCCGGCTCGGCGTCCCGCTTCGGGCCCGCGTCCGGTCACCGGCCGGCCTGCGCCCGCTCCGGGCGTTCGGGGCGCGGGTCCTCGGGCCGCCTCGCGGCGCGGTGTCCCTGCTGCGCCCCCCTGCCATCCGCGGCGGCTCCGGCTGACCCGGCGCGGCCAGTTCGTTCTGGTCGTTCTCGTGGCGATGGCCGTCTACGCGGGTTTCGGCCTCGGTCGGGCCAGCGCCGGCTCGGAAGCAAGCCCGTCACGTCCTCATCAGGTCATGGTCCAGGCCGGAGATTCGTTGTGGTCGATCGCCGTGAGCGCGTTCCCGCATAGCGACCCCCGGGATGCCGTCGCGGAGATCCAGTCGCTGAACCATCTCGAGGGGTCGTCGGTCGACGTCGGGCAGGTTCTGCGGCTTCCGTAGGCAAATGGTCGGGTTTCACGCTCTGTTGAGGGGCTCCTACGCTCCGCAAAAGTTGTGCGACTCGCCGGGCCGACACGCCGGAATCACGCTTGCGAGGTTCCCTGTGGGGCCCTACTGTCCGGGACACAACATCTTGTAGTTACACGGGTGTAAGTCGTCCACAGGTTGTTCAACAGGTTGCTAACAGGTTCGGGCCAGTTCTCCACAGCGTTACCCACAGTTCGGGCCTGAGTCGTCTGAGTGACCACCTTGTTTCGACGTTCTGGAAGCGAGAGGGGGCCGGGCTCATGCGTTGTCCGTTCTGCCAGACCTCCGACAGCCGCGTCGTCGACAGCCGCGAGGCTGATGCCGGTGCGGCGATCCGGCGTCGCCGCGCCTGTGGCTCCTGCGGGCGTCGATTCACCACCCTCGAGGAAGCAGCGCTCCTCGTCGTCAAGCGCAGTGGAGCCACCGAGCCGTTCCTTCGCGACAAGGTGATCTCCGGGGTGCGCAAGGCCTGCCAGGGTCGCCCGGTCGACGAGGACGCCCTCGCTGTCATGGCGCAGCGCGTCGAGGAGTCGGTGCGGGCCGCGGGCCGTGCTGAGGTGAGTTCCGATGACGTGGGCCGTGCCATCCTCGGTCCGCTTCGCGACCTCGACGAGGTGGCCTATCTGCGCTTCGCCTCGGTGTATCGCGCCTTCGATTCGCTGGACGATTTCGAGCAGGAGATCGCCGCGCTGCGTCGTGATCATGCCCCGGCAGGCGGTGCTGATGCGCCTGCGGGTGACGCTTCCGGGCTCACGGAAGCAGCGCCCGAGCATCCTTCCCCGCATCCGCCGCCCCCCGCGCTTGCCGCGGCCGCTGTGACCTGATCCAGCGGCCGCGGCAGACCAGACATCCGCCATTTCCCGGCATTACCGGCAATCCCCGGTTGTTGCCATACCAGAGAGGTAGGGACGCATGACAGAAACCGTCTCGGAGACCACCCAGACATCCACCCCGACGGGTCGGGGCCTGCGAATTGGGCGGGTCTTCTCGACGCCGGGTACGCACCCGTATGACCAGGTGGTCTGGGAGCGTCGCGATGTCGTGATGACCAACTGGCGCGACGGGACGGTGAATTTCGAGCAGCGTGGCGTTGAATTCCCCGACTTCTGGTCGGTAAACGCCGGGAATATCGTTACCAGCAAGTACTTCCGCGGCGCAGTCGGGGCTCCCGAAAGGGAAAGCTCATTGCGTCAGCTCATTGATCGCGTTGTTACTGCCTATCGCCGCGCGGGCGAGGAGCACGGCTACTTCGCGGGCACCGAAGACGCTGAGGTCTTCGAGCAGGAGCTGACCTATCTGCTGCTGCACCAGATGTTCAGCTTCAACTCGCCGGTGTGGTTCAACGTCGGTACGTCGGCCCCCCAGCAGGTGAGCGCCTGCTTCATCCTCGCGGTCGACGATCAGATGGAGTCGATTCTCAACTGGTACCGCGAGGAAGGCCTGATCTTCAAGGGCGGCTCCGGCTCCGGGGTCAACCTTTCGCGCATTCGCTCCTCCAAGGAGTTGCTGTCCTCCGGAGGTACGGCGTCGGGTCCGGTCAGCTTCATGCGCGGCGCCGATGCCTCCGCCGGAACGATCAAGTCCGGTGGCGCCACCCGGCGGGCCGCCAAGATGGTCGTGCTCGATGTCGACCACCCCGACATCATGGAATTCGTCGAGACCAAGGCGCGTGAGGAAAACAAGATTCGCGCCCTGCGTGACGCCGGCTTCGACATGGACCTCGGCGGCACCGACATCGTGTCTGTCCAGTATCAGAACGCCAATAACTCCGTTCGTGTCAGCGACGAGTTCATGCGTGCGGTTGAGGACGGGGGCGAGCACACCCTGCGCGCCCGGCTCGACGGCTCCGCCATCGAGACGGTCGAGGCCCGCAAGCTTTGGCGGGCCATCGGGCAGGCCGCGTGGGAGTGCGCCGACCCCGGCGTGCAGTACGACGACACGATCAACGACTGGCACACCTGCCCTGAATCGGGCCGCATTACGGCGAGCAACCCGTGCTCGGAGTACGTGCACCTCGACAACTCCTCGTGCAACCTCGCCTCGCTGAACCTCATGAAGTTCCTTCGTGACGACGGCACCTTCGACGGTGAGAAGTTCGTGCGCGCCGCGGAGTTCGTCATCACCGCGATGGACATCTCGATCTGCTTCGCCGACTTCCCGACCGAGGCGATCGGCGAGACCACCCGGGCGTTCCGCCAGCTCGGTATCGGTTACGCCAACCTCGGCGCCTGCTGATGGCGACCGGCCATGCCTACGACTCCGAGGGCGGCCGCGCGCTGGCCGCTGCCATCACCTCGCTCATGACCGGTACGGCCTACCGGCGCAGCGCCGAGCTGGCGGCGGCCGTCGGCGCCGTACGACGGTTACGCCCGCAACGCGTCGGCCACACCCGCGTGATGCGCAAGCACGCCGCAGCCAACGACGCGGTGCGCCCGATCGGTCCGGACGACGCTCGCCTGCTGGCCCTCGCCGCGAAGCAGTGGCAGGCGGGGCCTGAAGATGGGCGAGCGCCACGGCTGGCGTAACTCCCAGGCATCCGTGCTGGCCCCGACCGGCACGATCGGCCTGATGATGGACTGCGACACCACCGGGATCGAGCCTGACCTCGCGTTGGTCAAGGTCAAGAAGCTCGTTGGCGGTGCGAGCATGCAGATCGTCAACCACACGGTGCCGCGCGCGCTGACCAGCCTGGGCTATCCCGACGAGACCCGCGAGGCGATCGTCGAGCACATCAAGGAGCACGGCCACGTCATCGACGCTCCGGGCCTTCGCGCCGGAGCACTACGAGGTGTTCGACTGCGCGCTCGGCGAGCGGGCCATCGGCCCGATGGGCCACGTCCGGATGATGGCGGCCGTCCAGCCGTTCCTGTCCGGTGCGATCAGCAAGACGGTCAACATGCCGGCGTCCGCGACCGTCGAAGAGGTCGAGAACATCTACTTCCAGGGCTGGAAGCTCGGCCTCAAGGCGCTGGCGATCTACCGCGACAACTGCAAGGTCGGCCAGCCGCTGAACGACCTGGCGGGCAGCCGGGCCAGCGCCGCTCGGCGTCGGCGGCCGCTCACGTGGAGACCCGTCCGGTTCGCAAGCGGCTGCCGAAGAAGCGCCCGTCACAGACCATCTCGTTCGCCGTCGGTGGCGCCGAGGGCTACCTGACGGCGGGCTCCTACCCCGATAACGGCCTGGGCGAGGTCTTCATCAAGATGTCGAAGCAGGGCTCGACCCTCGCCGGCGTCATGGACGCCTTCTCGGTCGCGGTGTCGATCGCGCTGCAGTACGGGGTGCCGCTCGACGCCTACGTCTCGAAGTTCATCAACATGCGCTTCGACCCGGCAGGCATGACCGACGACCCCGATGTCCGGCTCGCCCAGTCGGTGATGGACTACCTGTTCCGTCGGCTGGCGCTGGACTACCTGCCGTACGAGCGCCGCGCCGAGCTCGGCATTTTCACCGCCGAGGAGCGGGCCGCGCAAACCGCTGCCAAGTATGGCGGCGGAGCGGTCAGCGCACCGGCGGGGATCGATGACGGTCCGGTCGACGTGGAGGCCCTGCGCGGCTCAGCTCCCGTCGAACCGTCCCCCTCCCACGCCTCGCGATGGGGAGCCGCCGCGGCCTCCGGCGGTCAGATCGATGTCCAGACGGCCGTCGACGCTCCGCTGTGCTTCACCTGCGGAGTGACCATGCGGGCAGCTGGCAGCTGCTACGTCTGCGAGCAGTGCGGCAGCACGAGCGGGTGCAGTTGATGGTGATGGCGAGGCGACGACAAGTTACGGCGCCGAAGTTGACAGGTTTCGGCGGGATGTTTGACAAGTTTCTGCCTGCGCCGGCGGAGTCGGCGCTTCGGGCCGATGCGAAATGGTCGAGGCCGCCTACGGCCTGGCGAATGCCAGCTGCTGGCAGCGCGTCGCCCTGAGGGGGTGTCGTCGGCCATGTCAACGGTCATGGGTACGTCCTGGGCCGTTTAAGGCCTGTGCCCCGTCATGGGGGACGTCAGCAGGCGCGACTTTGGATGTCTTGCCCGGGCGTTTCAAAGCGGTCAGCGAACAAAGTCTCAGGGTGGGTGCGGCCATGCGCCGGTGCCCATGGCTTGCGGTCAGCGCAACGCCTCTGCCCGTTGGGTCGCCCTGGCCCATCCGACGCGGTTGCCGCCCTGCGTCTTCGCGCGGTAGAGCGCCACGTCCGCCCGGCGTACGAGCGCCTCGACGTCATCCCCCGGTTCGGACAGCCCGATGCCGATCGAGCAGCTGAGCCCTATCACCTGGCCGGCGGTCTCCAGGCTGCAGCCGTCCACCGCCGCGTGCGCCCGCTGGGCCAGGGCCAGCACCTCGGCGCCGGGCGCGTGCACAGCCCCGGCGATGAGGAACTCGTCCCCGCCGATGCGCCCGACCACGTCTGAGCTCCGGGCGGCAGATTGCAGCGCACGCGCTGCTAGCTGGATCGCCTGATCACCCGCTTGGTGGCCGTAGTTGTCGTTGAGCGTTTTCAATCCGTCAAGGTCGATAAACAAAGCCACCACGGCGCCGCGTTCGCGGGCGACACGTGACAGTTCCCGGCCGACGGCTTCGAAGGCCGCTCGTCGGTTCAGCAGGCCCGTCAGACCGTCTTCGGCGGCAACCTCGCTGAGCACTCGCCGTTGCCGTTCGGCGGCCAGGATCGACTCCCGGAGCCGGTCCAGCGTGGTCTGCAGGGCAAGCCCGGTTCGGCCGGGCAGGGGAACGTCCAGCGCCGGCGCTGTCGGATCCGCGGCCAGTGTCACTGCGTAGTCCTCAACGGCGGCCAGCACTGCCGTCATGTCGTCGACGGCGGCGATCGTGTCGGCAACCTCACGGGGTCCGGCCGGCGCGATCACTGCCCCACTGAAAGTACCCTCGACCGCGTTTCGGGCGGCGGCGGCCAGCCGGCGCAGCGGGCGCACGATCGCCCGCGATAGCAGCAGCGTCGCGGTGATGACCAGCAGCAGGCTGAACCCGAAGATGGCGAGCTCACTCTGGTAGCTGGCAACTGCGTGCTGTCTGCATTGGTGGGCCACGTCCTGCATGTCGGCAGCTGCCGCCACCAGTACGTCGGTTAGATCGTTCAGCCAGACCGGCTCCTTGATGAACGCAGCACCGTAGGCGAGCGCGTCAGCGGCCAGCGGTGAACGTTTCCCGGCCAGCGCCAGGTCCACCGTTTGGCTGACGATCCGTCCCCAGTCGATGGCCGCGGGATCGCGCTGCCATGACCGCCATGCTGCGGCGGCCCGCGGCCCGAGCCGACCGGGGAAGCCGGTGGCCGCCGTAACGAAGGCGCTATTGGCCTCGATGAGCGCTTTCACCGTCGGCGGGCTGCCGTTGCCCGCCACGGCGTCGCGGACGTCGGCCGCCATCCGTGTCGCGGCGCTCAGCACGGTGAAACCGTCCGCGGTGACCTCCACCAGTTGCGTCAGTCGCCCGCTACCGGTCTGATAGGCGCCGACATTCCGGCGCAGCTGCTCGAACTGTCCGAACCAAATGGAATCAATGTCGGCGGTGAGCCTTGTGAAGACGGCCGAAACGGCGGGACTGCGAGCGTGTCCACTGTCGACGTCGGGTCGCAGGAGCCGCACCCTTTTAAGGTCGGCGGCCAGCGCCGGGTTGGTACGCAGCACCAGGTCGGAGTCGACGACCCTCCGGGCGGCACGCACCGCGGCCAGGTAGTCCACGCCGAAAGTGCCGCGTATCTGGGCGGCGGTGACGTGGAAGCCAGCGGCTTGGGCCAGCGCAGCGGACGGGACGTACTCGTCGAGGATGGCTACCCGTGTGGTCATGAGGGAGGCAAGGCTGGCCGCACCATCCTGGACGCCTTCGGCCGCGCGCGCGGCACGCCCGCTACTCAACGTCGCCGAACCAGTCACCGCCGCAAGGGTCGACAGCGGGATGAGCAGCAGCAGCGTCAGCAGCAGCGCGGTGCGCGGTCGGCGGGGCCGCCCAGACACGTGCATGCGTGACGCACCTCCCGACTCAGCCACTCTCACCATCGGCGGCACCACGCCACGGCCTAACCACAAACAGCTCAAAGACCTTGGGCGACGAAGCGGCTGAAACCGACAACACTCGGCTTCTCTGGGCCGGTGGGAGGATCGTCACAGACGCGGCCCCGGTCGATCAAAGACGTCGAAGTGATCACCGCCGAATCCCTGGCCGCTCACCGCGCAGGGCGGCCCAGCGGCGACGATTCTGCAACGGCAGCCCGGTTCAGGCCCGTCAGGCCGTCAAGAATCATCTAAAGCTTGCCGATGGAACGGGAAGTCGATCCAGCTTGGGGGTCCCTTTGAGGACGACGGCGGATCGACCCCTGAACGGGTCGCACCCCGTCCGCCCGGCCGCAACAGCACCTGCTGCCTCGCCTCGGTGTTGCCCGGAGGGTGGGCGTTGATGGCCGGCAACCCCTCACGTCACGAATCAGCGGAACTGCGTGTCCGGGGCGCGTGGCGAGGCACCTGGAGGCGCGTCAGGTCAGCCGACCTGATGGCCGACTCCAGCGAGTCGCTTGCCGTGATGTTCGCGGTCAGCGGCCTGCAAGCACTCGTGATCCTGGCTATGCCGCACTGGCCACTCGCGCACCCAGCGCTGTTGCTCGTTATCGCCTTGGCGGCACTGGGCTCGGCTCTGCTGATTCACCTGGCGAGGCGGCGCCTGGCGGTTCGGGGTCAACAGCAGCTGCTGGACCTCGGCACCGCGGCCGCGAGCCTCGCCGTGTTCGGTTGCGGTCCTTCTCCCGTCTCGATGAGCGCGGCGCTTTTCTACTTCTGGGTCGTGGCCTACGCGGCCGCCTTCTATCCGCCCGCCGTGGCTGCGCGGCACGTGGCCATTGTGGGCGTCCTCTACGCGACCGCCCTCGCGGTCGACCCGAAGCCGGCGTTTGCAGCGCAGTGGATCCAGGCGATGGCGGCGCTGTCCGTCACCGCACTGTTTGTCGGCAGCTACGCCTCCAAGACCCGGCGCGTCGCGGCCGCGCTGCAGTTTGAGACCTTTCATGACGGCTTGACGCGGCTTCCCAACCGGGCGCTGTTCCTGGACCGGCTGGACCATGCACTCAGCCAGACACACCGCCAACCACGCCCGGTCGCCGTCCTGCTGCTGGACCTCGACGAATTCAAGACGGTCAACGACAGTCTCGGCCACCGTGCGGGCGATGAACTCCTCGCGGCGGTCACGAAGCGGCTGACGTCCGTTACCCGGGCTGCCGACACGTTGGCCCGGCTCGGCGGCGATGAGTTCGGCGTCCTGCTGGAGTCAGGCGCGATGCCGCAGGCGGCCGAAAAGGCTGCTGCCCGCATCATCGAGTCGCTGGAGGCTCCCTTCCGGCTTCGGGACGCCGAGGTAACGGTAGGCGCGAGCATCGGGATCGCCGTCCGCCAAGCCGAAGCCTCTGACCTCCGAGAGCTTGCTGCGCGATGCCGATCTGGCGATGTACCTGGCCAAGCGACACGGAAAGAACCGCTACGAGCGCGTTCGCCCCGGCATGCAGGACGAGGCACTCAAGCACCTCACGCTAATCACCGACATGCGGGAATCCCTCGACCGCGGGGATTTCAGGGTCTTCTACCAGCCGATTGTTACCGTGCCCGCAGGGACACCCAGAGGTGTCGAGGCGCTCGTGCGATGGCAGCATCCTCGCTACGGCCTGCTGCCGCCCGGCGAGTTCGTGAGGATGGCTGAATCCACCGGGCTGATCCTTCCGCTGGGCAAGTGGGTGCTTGCAGAGGCCTGCCGCCAGGTGTCGGGTTGGCGTCAGGCCGGCAGCGTCGGTGACGACTTCTACGTGAGCGTCAACCTCTCACCCCGCCAGCTGGCTGACCCCGCCCTCGTCGCCGACGTGGCCCAAGCTCTCGGTGACTCGGCACTCCCGCCGAACGCACTCGTCCTCGAGATCACCGAGGGCACCCTCATGCTGGAGTTCGACGCCGGGCTGGCCTGCTTGGAGAACCTCAAGAAGCTCGGCGTACGACTCGCCCTCGATGACTACGGGACCGGGTACTCCTCACTCAACCGCCTTCGACGGATCCCGGTGGACATCGTCAAGATCGACAAAACATTCATCGACTCCGTCGCGAGCAGCAGCCAAGCGCGCGCCCTGGTGCGAAGCATCCTCGACGTCACCCACGCGATGGGCATGATCTCCATCGCGGAGGGAGTCGAACGCAAAGACCAGTCCCAGGCGCTTGCCCAACTCGGCTGCGACTCCGTCCAGGGATACCTCTACGGGAAACCGGCGCCAGCGGCGGACACCCTGCTCACGCTTCGCCGGCTGAAAAGCGCGAGCACCGCGCTCCGGGACAACACCGCTAACGGTTTGGCGTCAAGCCGGCCGGTGCCGCTCATGGCGACCGCGCCGACGGGCAGTGCCTCGCGATAGGTGACGACGGCAGCTTCCGTCCGGGTTATTGAGAATGCATCGATCAGGCCCCGGTGCGCCGCCGGCCTGCTCGGGCCCCTCGATCAGCCACTCGTCGCCGCTGCGCTGCAGCGAGCCCGTTGCCGTGGAGCATCAGTCGCGTCAACAGGCGGGCCGACCGCTCCGTGACCCGCTCCTCGCAGCCGGGCCGTTGGATTTCGCATGCCGGGATGATCTTGGTGCAAGTTCGGGATGATCAAGGAACCGCTTCGGGATTCCGTGATCTTCCGAGCGTTCAAGATGGCCTCTGACTTGCGTTAGAAGAAACCTGTCGTCGCCTCGATGGTCGGGGATGGAATGTCGATGTCGGGGGTGAGCATGAGCTACGGGACCTCCTGGGCGTAGTCCCCTAGTCCGTCCGAAAGAGTTGAGGAAGTGGTGGGCGAAAGCCGGCCACTTCCTCAACTCTTACCCGAGCCGGTCGGCGTTTCGGTGAGGGTGAGTTGGTCGACCGTCCCGGCCGTTCGCGTACCCGGCTGTGCGTCGCAGCTTCTCCCTCGAGGGGTGCCGGCGCTCATGGCCACGGGAACTTCCTGGGCGTAGCTCAACGAATGTGGCCCTCCGTCAGGGGGGACGTCGGGCATGCGGGGCGTTGGATATGTTGCTCGGACGATCCAAGCGGTCAGCGAACACAGCTCAGGGTGGGATGCGGCCACGCGCCGTTGCGCGTGGCTTGGGTCATCGCAACGGCTCTGCCCGTTGGGTCGCCCTGGCCCATTCGACCCGGTTGCGTCCCTGCGTCTTCGCGCGATAGAGCGCCATATCCGCGCGGTGTACCAGCGCCTCGACGTCATCCCCCGGTTCGGACAGCCCGATCCCGATCGAGCAGGCAAGCCTGACCAGCCGGCCGGCGACGTCAAAGCTGCAGTCTCCCACCGCCGTGTGCGCTCGCTGCGCCAGGGCCAGCACCTCGGCGCCTGGCACGTTCACAGCCCCGGCGACCAAGAACTCATCGCCACCGATGCGCCCGACGACGTCTGAGCTGCGGGCGGCGGCCTTCAGCGCCTGTGCCACCAGCCGGATCGCCCGATCACCCGCCTGGTGGCCGTACGTGTCGTTGATGGCTTTCAGTCCGTCAAGGTCGATGAACAGAGCTACCACGGCGCCTGGTCCGCGGGCAGCGCGTGACAGTTCCCGGCCGACGGCTTCGAAGGCGGCTCGTCGGTTCAGCAGGCCCGTCAGGCCATCTTCAGCGGCGACCTCGCTCAGCACCAGCCTCTGCCGTTCGGCGGCGAGCATCGACTCCCGGAGCCGGTCCAAGGTGGTCTGCAGCGCCAGCCCGGTCCGCCCAGGCAAGCGAGCGTCCAGCGCCGGCGCCGTTGGATTCGCGGCCAGTGCCACGGTGTAGTCCTCGACGGCCGCCAGCACTGCTGTCATGTCGTCGACGGCAGCGATGGTGTCGGCCACCTCGCGGGGTCCGGTCGGTGCGATCACTGCCACGCTGAAAACACCCTCCACCACGTTTCGGGCGGCGGCGGCCAGCTGGCGAAGCGGGCGCACGATCGCCCGCGACAGCAGCAAAGCCGCGGCGATGACCAGCAGCAGGCTGAACCCGAAGATGGCGAGCTCACGCTGATAGCCGGCGACTGCGTGCTGCTTCCCTTGGTGGGCCACGTCTTGCATGTCGGCGGCTGATGCCACCAGAACATCGGTCAGATCGTTGAGCCAGACCGGCTCGTTGATGAACGCGGCACCGTAGGCGAGCGCGCTGGCCGCCAGCGGTGAACGTTTCCCGGCCAGCGTCAGGTCCACCGTTTGGCTGATGATCCGTTCCCAGCCGATGGCCGCGGGATCGTGCTGCCAGGTCCGCCAGGCTGCGGCGGCACGCGGGCCGAGCCGGCCGGGGAAGCCGGTAGCCGCTGTAAAGAAAGCGCTGTTGGCCTCGATAAGTGCCTTCGCCAGCGGCGGCCTGCCGTTGCCCGCCACGACGTCGCGAACTTCGCTCGCCCGCCGGGTTGCGGCGTTCAGCACAGTGAAACCGTCCGCGGTGACTTCCACCAGTTGCGGCAGTCGCCCGCCACCGGATAGGTAGGTGGCGACATCCCGGCGCAACTGCGCGAACTGTCCGGACCACAGCGAATCAATATCGGCGGTGAGCCGCGCGAAGGCGGCCGAAATGACGGGACTGCTTCCGCGTCCACTGTCGATGTCGTGTCGTAGCAGCCGCACCCTGTTCAGGTCGGCGGCCAGCAGCGGGTTGGTACGTAGCACCGGGTTGGAGTCGACCACCCTCCGGGCGGCGCGCAGCGCGGCTGGATAGTCCACGCCGAACATGCTGCGTATCTGGGCGGCACTGACGTGGAGGTCGGCGGCTTGGGCCAGCGCAGCGGCCGGGACGTACTCGTCGAGGATGGCCACGCGCGCGGTCATGAGTGAGGCAAGGTCGGCAGCGGAAGTCTGGACGCTTTCGGCCGCCCGTGCGGCACGCCCGCTACTCAACGCCGCCGAACCGGTTACCGCAGCAAGGGTAGTCAGCGGAATGAGCAGCAGCAGCGTCAGCAGCAGCGCGGTGCGCGGCCGGCGCCGTCCAGACAGGTGCATGCTCTCAGCACCTCCCGATACAGCCACCCTTACCATCGGCAGCAACAACCAATGCCCTAACCCCGAACGGCGCGCAGCCCTGCGCGCCGAGACGGGTTCTGCCAGCAAGGCCCGGTGCCTCTTGGTGGGTGCCAGGCTCGGCGCAGACGTGGCGGGCAACGAAGACGTCGAAATGATCACCACCGATGGCTGGCTGCTGACCGCGCAGCCAGCTGCTGCGGCGGTTCTGCAGTGGCAGCCCGGTCGCGGCCCCCGTCAGGCCATTCAGTTCTATCGACAGGTCGTCGATAGAACTGAAAGTTGATCCATGTGGGGGTCCCATGAGGACGACGGCCGATCGACGCCTGAAAGGGTTGCACACCGTCCGCCCGAGGCATGCACAAGGCGCAACCTCGCCTCGGGATCCCCCCGGAAGGCGGCGTTTGATGGCGGGAAACCCCGCGGGAGACGAACCAGCGGAACTGCGCCTCGGGGACGCGTCGCGAAGCGCCTGGGCGCGCATCAAGCCGGCCGATCTGATGGCTGATTCCACCGAGGCGCTGGCTGTGATGTTCGCGGTCAGCGGCTTGCAGGCACTCGTCATCCTCGCCATGCCGCACTGGCCACTCGCGCATCCCGCGCTAGTGCTCTTCATCGCCTTGGCAGCACTGGGCTCGTCTCTCCCGATTCACCTCGCGAGGCGGCACATAACGGTTTGGAACCAACACGTGCTGCTGGTCCTCGGCACGATGGCCGCGAGCGTCGCCGTGTTCGGATGCGGTCCTTCTCCGATCTCGACGAGTGCGGCACTTTTCTACTTCTGGGTCGTGAGCTACGCGGCCGCCTTCTATGCACCGGCTGTGGCCGTTCGGCACGTGGCTGTCGTGGGCGTCCTCTACGCAACGGCGCTCGCCGTCGACCCGAAGCCCGCGTTCGCCGCGCAGTGGATCCAGGCGATGACGGCGCTCTGCGTCACCGCACTGTTCGTGGGCAGCTACGCCTCCAAGACCCGGCGCGCCGCGGCTGCGCTGCACTTCCAGACCTTTCATGACGGCTTGACGCGGCTTCCCAACCGGGCGCTGTTCCTGGATCGGTTGGACCACGCACTCAGCCAGGCCCACCGCCAACCACGACCGGTGGCCGTCCTGCTGTTGGACCTCGACGACTTCAAGACGGTCAACGACAGTCTGGGCCACGGTGCGGGCGATGAACTCCTGACTGCGGTCGCGAAGCGGCTGGCGTCCGTCACCCGAGCGGCAGATACCTTAGCCCGGCTCGGCGGCGACGAGTTCGGCGTCCTGCTGGAGTCCGGAACGACGCCGCAGACGGCCGAAAAGGCTGCTGCCCGCATCCTCGAATCGCTCGAGACTCACTTCCGGCTTCGGGCCGCAGAGGTGACGATAGGCGCGAGCATCGGAATCGCCGTCCGCCAGGCCGAAGCCTCGACCTCCGAGAGCTTGCTGCGCGACGCCGATCTGGCGATGTACCTGGCTAAGCGGCACGGAAAGAACCGCTACGAACGCGTTCGCCCCGGCATGCAGGACGAGGCGCTCAAGCAGTTGACTCTGATCACCGACATGCGGGAATCCCTCGACCGCGGGGATTTCACGGTCTACTACCAGCCGATCGTTACGACGCCCGCAGGGTCACCCACGGGTGTCGAGGCTCTCGTTCGCTGGCAACATCCTCGCTACGGCCTCCTGCCCCCCGACCATTTCGTGAGGATGGCCGAATCCACCGGGCTGATCCTTCCGCTTGGCAAGTGGGTCCTGAAGGAAGCCTGCCGCCAGGTGTCGGCCTGGCGTCAGGACGGCACCGTCGGTGACGACTTCTACGTGACCGTCAACCTCTCACCCCGCCAGCTCGCTGACCCTGAACTCGTCGCCGATGTGTCCCAGGCTCTCGAGGACTCGGCACTCCCGCCGCCCGCTCTGGTCCTCGAGATCACCGAGAGCACGCTCATGCTGGAGTTCGATGCCGGGTTGGCCTGTCTGAAGAACCTCAAGAAGCTCGGCATACGACTCGCCCTCGATGACTACGGAACCGGATATTCCTCACTCAACCGCCTGAAGCGGATCCCGGTAGACATCGTCAAGATTGACAAGACCTTCATCGACTCGGTCGCGGGCAGCAGCCAAGCACGCGCGCTGGTGCGCAGCATTCTCGACGTCACCCATGCGATGGGCATGGCCTCCGTCGCGGAGGGAGTCGAACGCAAAGACCAGTTCGAGGCGCTTGCCCAACTCGGCTGCGATTCCATCCAGGGATACCTCTATGGGAGACCGGCCCCAGCGACGGATACTTTGGTCACGCTGCGCCGGCTGAAAAGCGCGAGCATCGCGTTCCGGGCAACACCGCTAACCGTTTGCCATGGAGCAACAGCCGGGACGCCCGCTCGGTGACTCCCTCCTCGCAGCCGTCCGTTGGATTTCGTGCGTCGGGCTGACCTTGGTGCCCGTTCGGGATGATCAAGGAACCGCTTCGGGATCCCATCGGGACCTCCTGGGAGTTGAGGAAATGGTTCGTAAGAGCCACCACTTCCTCAACTCTTGGTCTCGTCAGTGGCCTTGCGTGCTCGGCAGTCCGTCGTCCGACGTGTGCGTGACGGTGCCGCCGGATCCGGTCGACGTGACGGCTCCCGGAGGCGGGACCGGCAGTGACGCGTCAACCAGCCGGCAGGCGCCGACCGGGCCCTGGGCCACCGCAACGGTCATGCTCGAGGCGGACTGCCCGACGCTGGTCTCGAGGACGAGCGTTTGACCGGCCTTCAACTGCCCCGGCGTGATGCTGAACGTGGCGGACCCTCCGCTTGCCATCGAGCCGGTCATCGACCCGCCGCCGCTCCCCGGGGCGCCTTGGGCAGCCGGCGTGAACCGTCCGGCGCGCAGGTCTTGCCCGTCGGGGTGTAGGTGACGACGGCCGGGATGCCGGCAGCGATGAGGGCACGTTGTAGCCCTGCCGCGTCCTTCAGGCTCTTGACCGTCACGGTCACCGTCCCGTCGGACTGCTTGTCGACCGCGTAGGCCGCGCTGCCACCCGAGACCAGGACGACGGCAAATGCGGCGAGGCAAGCGCGCTCCCGTCGACTCCAAACAGCGCGACGGAATGACGGGGTGGAGCGACCCCAGTTTCCAGCACGCGCTACTTGAGGCGACAAGGCCATCGGGTCGCGCCTCATCGCCCGCCGGGTCGCGAGTCGAAGGCAGTTCGGGATGACCATGGTGCGAGTTCGGGATGATCAAGACTCCCGTTCGGGATTCCATGATCATTGGGGTCCGCCACATGGGCCCTGACCAGCAGCTGAAGAAACCTGTCGTCGCCTCGATGGAAATGGTCATGGGAACGTCCTGGGCTTTGTTCACCCAATGTCCGGGGTGGTCATGAAACTGTTCATCGGGTCATCGTGGGCATTCCGTATCAAGTCTGATACGGATCCGCGACCCTGAGACGGCGCAACATCATCCGCCGCCCCGGCCTCCACAAGGAGGCCGGGGAACAACCCGACTCCCCGCACCGCGGTCTCCTCGAACAACAGGTCGCCCCACGCTGGTAGGGGGGTTGTCCGGTAGCTTTTTAGCATGCACGTACATCTTGACGATTTTGTGATGCCGAACTCGGCGCACGTCGAAGCGGTCGCGAACCGGCTGCGGCTGCTGGCGGACCCGACGCGGTTGACGATCGTGTGCGCGCTGGTGCAGGGCGAGACGAACCCGTCGTGCCTGGCGGAGCTGGCCGGGGTCGGGGTCGGCGCGGTCAGCCAACATCTGGCGAAGTTGCGGTTGGCCGGGGTGTGCCGGCCGCGGCGTGACGGTCAGCGGGTCTGGTACGAGCTGGTGGATACCGGGGTGCGCGACCTGGTCTGCCAGCTGCTCGTCCCGGCCGCGGGCGCGCAGCTTGTTGACCGGCCGGCGGCGTCGAACTCGGGCGAGCCGGCGTGAGTCACACCGTCACCTGCGAACGCGATGAGCACGCCCACGACGACACGGCGCTGGACGACCTGGATGCCGCGGCGACCCGCACTGTGCCGTCCCAGGTGCCGAGCCTGCTGGACCCGGCGGCGGGTCGGATTCGGGCCCGCGCCGGTCGGGTCACCTCATTCCTGACGTTGCCGGAGGTCCGGTGGGCGGCGCTGTCGCTGCTGACGTTCCTGCTCGCTCTCGGCGCACATTCCGCCGGGGCACCTGCCGTGCTGACCGGGTCGCTGTACGCGGCGTGCTACCTGACGGGCGGCTGGGGACCAGCGCTCGCCGGGCTGCAGGCGCTGCGCGAGAGGACGCTGGACGTCGACCTGTTGATGATCGTCGCGGCGTTGGTCGCGGCCGGGATAGGGCAGGCGTTCGACGGTGGGCTGCTCATCGTCATTTTCGCCACGTCCGGCGCGCTGGAAGCGGTGGCGACGAAGAAGACGCAGGACGCGGTGCGGTCCTTGCTGCGCTTGGCACCCGAGCGGGCGACCCGGCTGACCGGCGATCGTGACCCTCACGAAGAGCCGGTCGACACCGCGGAGCTGAGGCCGGGGGACCTGATCCTGGTGCGGCCCGGGGAGCGGGTCGGTGCGGACGGCCGGGTGCAGGCCGGGGCCAGCGACGTGGACCAGGCGTCCGTCACCGGAGAGCCGCTTCCGGTGGCCAAGACCGTGGGGGATGAGGTGTTCGCCGGCACGGTGAACGGCACCGGGATGCTCCAGGTGCGGGTCGAGCGGGCCGCTCACGACAGCGTCGTCGCACGCATCGTCACCCTCGTCGAGGAAGCCTCGGCGACGAAGGCCCGTACCCAGTTGTTCATCGAAAAGGTCGAGCAGCGCTACTCCGTCGGCGTAGTCGCCGCGACCCTGGCGCTGTTCGCGGTCCCGCTGGCGTTCGGCTCCGCGCTGCAACCGACACTGCTGCGTGCCATGACCTTCATGATCGTCGCCTCCCCATGTGCCGTCGTGCTGGCCACGATGCCGCCGCTGCTGTCCGCGATCGCGAATGCCGGCCGGCACGGCGTGCTGGTCAAGTCCGCTGTCGTCATGGAACAGATGGGGCACACCGGCCTGGTCGCGTTCGACAAGACCGGCACCCTCAGCGAGGGGGCCCCACGTCTCACCGAGGTCCACCTGCTACCAGGAACGGACCTCGATGAGCCGGCGCTGCTCCGCCTGGCCGCGGCAGCGGAACGCCCGAGCGAACATCCTCTGGCTCGGGCCGTCGTGACCGCCGCGCGCGAGCGCGGTCTGGTGATTGCTGACGTTGGGGAGTTCGAGTCGCAGCCCGGCCGCGGCGTCGAGGCGACCGTTGAAGGACGCCGGGTCGCGGTCGGCAGCCCGCTGCTGCTCGATGAAGGCCATCCCGACCCACAGGTGACCGAGGTGATCCGCGACCTTCAGGAGACCGGCCGGACCGCCGTCGTCGTTACCGTAAGCGGGGCGGCGAGCGGTGTCCTCGGCTACACCGACCGGCTTCGCCCCGGCGCTGGACAGGCCGTTGCCCGGCTCGAGGAGCTGACCGGCCGCACTCCGGTGCTGCTGACCGGGGACAACGCCGCCGCCGCCCGCCGCCTCGCCGTCGAAGTCGGGATCACCGACGTGCGCGCCGAACTGCTCCCCGCCGACAAGGTCACCGCCGTCCGCGACCTTGCCGCGGGCGGCGTGCATGTCACCGCTGTCGGGGACGGTGTGAACGATGCTCCGGCGCTCGCCGCAGCCGGAACCGGGGTCGCGATGGGACGGCACGGATCCGACCTCGCGCTCGACACCGCCGACCTGGTCCTGGTCCGCGACGACCTCGCGACGCTGCCCGCCGTCATCAGTCTGTCCCGCCGCGCCCGCACGGTCATCGTGCAGAACCTGGTCGTCGCCGCGACGGTGATCACCGCCCTGGTCATCGTCGATCTCACCGGCCACCTCCCGCTGCCGTTCGGCGTCGCCGGACATGAAGGCTCCACCGTGCTCGTAGGCCTGAACGGGCTGCGGTTGCTGTCCCGGCGCACCTGGGAGACGTCCGCCGCGGGCGGGGAACGTCCGTCGCCGCTTTGGGTCGGGGCTCGGCGAGTGCGCACTCCGGCCGCCTGAGGGTGTCATGACAGCTCCCATGGTGGACCAGCGAGTGCCGCGCCGACATCAGCCCAACGGGGTGCCGTGTCGGCTCCAGCCGACATGTTCCTTGGGTATTCACAATGTTGGTAGATCCCGATATGAACCGTACCGTAGGAGCATGTTGGCAGATTCCGACATGCCGGAGGTTGGCCGTGTGGATGCGTACCCGGGGCACTGAGGCCCTCGCGCAAGCTGTTGCGCAATGCCGACAGAACGCCGGTATGACCCAAGCGCAACTAGCCCGGCGCCTGCGCATCAACCGCACGACGTTGCTCGACCTGGAAGCGGGTCGCAATCAGGCGGTCGCTCGGGCCGCTGAGGCGCTGAGCGTGCTGGGTTACGACCTGGTCGTCGTACCGCGCGGCGCGAAGGTCACTGTCATCGAAGCGCCTTCCGACGCCTCCGGCGAGAAGCCGGCGCCTGCTGTCGCGGCGCGGTCTGCTCGGCGCTGATGGCACGGGACCGCCAAGAGCTCCGGGTGCTGCTGCACGGAGAGCCCGTCGCGCAGCTGCGCGCCGCTCCGGACCTGCAGCTGCAGTACGGGCCTCGCGTGGTGAACGAGCTGGGCTTCGGGGCACTGCTCCTGTCGGCCGCGTTGCCGGTCGCGTCCCGTGCGTACAAGGACTCGCGCAACACCAGGCCGCCGCGGCGTTCGATCGAGTTCTGGTGTGAGGGTCTGCTGCCGGAGGGTGAGGCGCGGACGCTGCTCGAAAGCCGCTTCGACGTGCGCCGCGGCGACACGATCGGGCTGCTCGCGGCGATCGGGGCGGACTGCGCCGGCGCGGTCTCGTTCCTGAGCGACGACCAGCCCTCGCCGGGCCCTCCCCGCCGCAGCACAGCAGCCCTGGATGCCGGACAGCTGGCAGCCGCCGTCGAGGATCTTCCTAGCCGGCCGCTGGGGGTCGATGAGGACGTCCGGGTCTCAATCGGCGGGTTGCAGGCGAAGCTGCTGCTGACGAAGACCGAGACCGGCTGGGCGCGCCCGGGTGGTGGACATCCCAGCACGCACATCCTCAAGCCTGACCCGCGCGAGCTCAAACGGCCGGGGCTCGTCGCAGCTGAGGCCCTGACGCTGCGTGCCGCACGACTTGCCGGCATCAGCGCTGCCGAGGTCCAGCTGGTCGAGGTTGGTGACCGGCTAGCAGTCATCGTCGAACGCTACGACCGGTACCGCGACGGCGCCGGCGAGATCCGACGCGCCCATCAGGAGGATGGCTGTCAGGCTCTCGGCCTGAACCCGACGTTCGCCGGGAAGTACCAGAACGCCAAGCGCACCGCTCCGACCTACGCCGACCTGGCCAGGCTCCTGGTGACCCACGCCGTCGCGCCGGACGCGGAGCTGCTTCGCCTAGGTCAGCAGATGACGTTGAGCTGGGCTGTGGGCAACACCGACGGTCACGCCCGGAACTTCTCGATCCTCATCGCCCGGGGGGTCGCGACGCTCGCGCCGGCGTACGACGTCGCACCCACGCACTTGTTCGTCTCGGGTAAGCAGAGCGGCCTGTGGATCGACGATCAGCCGATGCTGCGCTGGATCACTCGAGGTCATCTGGTCCGTGAGATGAGCAGCTGGGGTGTCTCAGCAGACACTGCGAGCGACCTCGTCGAGCAGACGCTGGCCTCGCTGTGCGCGGCGCTGCCGGAGGCGGCCGTCGAGCTGGGCAAGCTGCTGCCGGGCCAGATCGCCGAGGAGACGTTGCAGCACGTGACCTGGGCGCAGAGCACGGCAGCGTCCTAGCTCTCGCGCGTCGCGGAGGGCATCGCCCGGGCTCACGGGAGACGGCGCGTCGGCCGGGACCTCTAGCCGCCAGAAAGGCTGAGGTGGTGGGCGAAAGCCGCTACTTCCTCAACTGCGGATCGAGCCGATCGCCTCGAATTTCCTGGAGGCGCGAGTAACCCGGCAAGGGGCTGGTGTGCGTCTGCTTGGCGTGCACAGGATCCCTTCCATGCGGCTGTCCTGTCCCGGAGCCAGTCGTGGTTGAGCCCGTGACGGATTGGGACGAGTTGCTGTCCGGGACCTACCGGGCGCTGGTCGGATCGCTCACGCTCTACTGCGGCGACCCGACGATCGCCGAGGACTGCACCCAGGAGGCGCTCATCCGGCTGTGGGTGCGTCGCCGTCAGGTGGACGATCCGCGTGCGTGGGCGTTTCGCTGCGCGTTCAACCTCGCGGCGTCGACGTTCCGCCGTCGCGCGGCTGAACGCCGGGCCATCAGACGCTCCAGCGAGCGGACGCGCAGCCTGCAGCCGTCCGACCAGATCGAGCGGGCGCTGGACCTGCGCCGCGGCCTCGACGCGCTCCCGGCGCGTCAGCGTCAGGCCGTGCTGCTGCGTTACCTGGCCGACTTCGACATCGACCGCGTCGCGCTGGCGATGGGCTGCTCGGCCGGCACGGTCAAGTCACACCTCGCCCGTGGACTTGCTGCGCTCCGCGCCGGCGGGCTCCTCCACGACGACGAGAACGACGACGAAAAGGACGACGAGAACATCGCCGAACTTCGAGCTGCAAAGGACACCCGATGAGCAACGACCTGCGGCACATGCTCCACGACGCGGCGCCAAGCCCGGCTCGTTCGTTCACCATGGCAGAGCTGGAGGGCGAGGGCAGGCGGCGCCAGCGCCGGCGCCGAGGAGTGCTCGCCGCCGGTGGGGTCGCGGTCGTCGCGGCGGCCGCCGTCCTCACCGGGCTCGCCGTCACCGGTGACCGGCCCTCCGACCGTGCCGTCCTGACGCCTGCCCGCCCATCACCCTCGCCGTCGACACCGGCCCCGTCCATCGGCGTTGCGGTGCAACCCGCTTTGGCTCTGGTGGATGGGCAGGTGGTCACGGTGAGCGGTCACGGCTTCCGGCCGGAGGCGCAGGTCGCCATGGTCACCTGCCCGGCGGAGGTCGGGGCGCAGCAGGCAAAGCAGAGCTACTGCGACATCGGCAATGTCGGCTACGCGCGCAGCGACGCCGCCGGCGACTTCAGCACCACCTACACGGTGAAGCGCATCATCTCGACCCAGCTGACCGGCCAGGTGGACTGCGCGTCGCGTCCCGCGCGGTGCCGGATCGGGGTCGGCGTGGTGGGAACGCGGGCGGAGGGCGCCGCGACGGACATCAGCTTCTCCGCAGGAGCAGCAGCATCAGCGACGGCAGCGGTGACCGTCGCCCCCAGCAGCGGACTGCGCGATGGCACGACGGTGACGGTCAGCGGCCAGAACTTCCTGCCCCAGCAGCCGATCCAGCTCTACCAGTGTCCGGTCAACACGGACTGCGGGAGTTTCGTCCGGGCTGCCGCGACCGTCACCGACGCGCACGGCGCATTCACTGCCCAGGTGATCCTGCACTCGCGGGTCACCGATCAGTACGGGGGAAGCGCCTCGTGCGAGCAGGCATGCCTCATCGCCGCGCTGGGCTCCCAGGCATCGGACAAGTGGGCGGACAGCACGACGTTCGAGGTTCCCTGAGCGAGACAGGTGCGCCGACGAGACGGATCCTGACAGCCTGTTCACCAGATGCGCGACGGCGTCCCGGCGGCGAGCCGGGGTCAGAAGTTTCCCCGGTTCACATCCTTCACATCGAGATGTCGATCGCCGTGGACCGAAAAACGGGGGGCCGCACAATTCGTATTTGGCATCATCGGACTCACACTGCAGGCTCCGGACGGCTGCCGTTCAACGGTGTCGGTCCGCGCTTACGGCGGACCGGAACCTTCGCGGCGACGGCTGGCTACCGGCTCACTTTGGCTTCCCTGGTGGCATGCAACGCGACGACATCGAGATCCGAGCCGCGTTCGATCGGGTGTCCAAGCGTGTTCTCGACAACCGGCTTGAGCTTCTCCCACGCCCTCGCGTGCCGGGCGACGTAGGCGTCCAATGCCGCATCTGCAGCGACATCGCTGAGGATCTCGGCTCTCACGGGCAACGCCCGCCGGCCGCGAACCCATATCCGAGCGGCCGGGTTGTCCTGAAGGTTGCGAAACCACTGGGCCTTAGCACCGAATCCGGACACGACGAGGTAGACATCGGTCGTTGGGTGCCCGAACACCTCCAGCACCACGTACCGCTTGGCGCCCGAAGTCCGGCCCAGGTGTTCGAGCATCAGGGTCCGGGACCCGAACAGGAACCCGAGCCGGGCCTTGTAGACGATGATCGGCGCACGCATCAGCCAACGGGTCCGCAGAACGCGGCCGCCTGCTCTTGCCAGCCGCGAGCTTGCCGATCTTGGAGGAATCTTGTGCACTCTCGGCATTGGACATCCACGGCAGCAGGCGATCAATCGCCTGGGCAAATCGTCACCTGAATGCAAAGCCCGCCTGCTACCACGCGCTGAGTCGCTTGATCGACCGCTAGCGTGATGCACCGTGATCACGTGCCGGCTGCCCGCCCCCCGGCACTGCCCGATGGCGACGTGAGCTGACGGTGGCCAAGCCGCGGGCGCGTGCCTCCGGACCCATCGGGCTGTGGAGCGTCGTCGCCATCGGCGTCGGTGGGATGGTCGGGGGAGGCATCTTCGCGGTCCTCGGGCTCTCGGTACAGATCGCCAAAGGCGGCGCGCCGATCGCGTTCCTGCTAGCAGGCCTGGTGGCCCTGCTGACCGCAAGGTCGTACTCGCTGCTGTCACGGTCGTATCCGAGCCGCGGCGGCACCGTGACCTTCGTCAACCGTGCGTTCGGCACCGGATTGTTTGCCGGTGGGATCAACGTGCTGCTGTGGCTGAGTTACATCGTCATGCTGGCCTTGTATTCGGAGGCGTTCGGCAGCTACGCGGCGAGTTTCCTACCTGCCTCCGCGCACACCCTCGGGAAACACGCCTTCCTGACCGCAGTAGTTCTGCTCATCACCGTCCTGAACGCCGCGGGAGCGTCCACTGTGGCGCGAGCAGAGCGGGTCGTCGTGGGGATCAAGCTCACCATCCTGCTGCTGTTTGTCGCCGTAGGCCTGGGTGGCATCTCGGCGTCACGCATCGCCCCGAAACAGTGGGCCTCTCCCGTCTCGCTGATCGCCGGCGGCATGATCATCTTTCTGGCGTATGAGGGTTTCGAGCTCATCGCGAACGCCGCCGAGGACGTCACCGATCCTGGCCGCACCCTGACCCGGGCGTACTACATCTGCGTCGGGTTCGTGATCGTGTTGTACGTGCTCGTCGCTGTCGTCTCAGTGGGTGCCCTGCCGGTATCGGCGCTCGTACACGCCCGCGATTACGCCCTGGCCGAGGCGGCCCGCCCGGCACTCGGGTCGCTCGGGTTCACCCTGATCGGCCTGGCGGCGATGCTCTCGACCGCGTCGGCGATCAACGCCACGCTCTACGGATCTGCGCGCATGACATACACGATCGCCAAGTCACGGGAGCTGCCGGCCGAACTGGAGCGACCCATCTGGAACCAGCCGCTGGAGGGGCTCCTCATCACGGCCGCTTCGACGATCGCGCTGGCGAACCTGTTGAACCTCCAGAGCATTTCCACGATGGGAAGCGCGGGCTTTCTCATCATCTTCTGCGTTGTCAACGCAGCGGAGGCCAAGACGGCCGGCGAGCGCGGTTCCAAGAGCTGGATCTCCATGATCGCCGCCGCAACATGTGTCGCAGCACTGGCAGCTCTCATCGCCAAGAGCAGCCTGTCGGCGGTTTCCGTCCTGGCCGCCATGGTCACCGTGTCCTTCGGAATCGAAGCGACCTTCCGGCGGGCGTCCGGACGTAGCCTGCGGACGCGATAGTGGCCCACGGTTGCGACCTCCCGCCGGCAGTTTTCGCGGTGAGCCCATCGTTGGTTCTGAGCCACCGTGACGGTCCCGCGCCGCCGGATCAGCCCGCGCACGGCAGCCCCAGCCGCGGCTAGGGGGCTTTCGTCCCTACCGCTTGTCGCGCCCGACCACGCACGTTCAAGCCATGACTGCTGTCCTCGATCCGGGACCTGCCGCACATCATGGCCAATGACGCACTGCGAGCCAGGGCGGCCGAATCGGCTGCCCCTGACCCGAAGCGCGACTTGAAGTCGCTGCCGATTTCAGAGGTCCAGAAGGAACTGGGCAGCTCACCGGATGGGCTGACCCAGGTCGAAGCGGCCAAGCGTCTGGAGCAGTACGGCCCTAACGAGATCGCCGAGCACAAGACCAGCTCGCTGCTGAAATTCCTGTCGTATTTCTGGGGCCCGATCCCGTGGATGATCGAAGTCGCCGTGATCCTGTCCGGGGCGGTCGGGCACTGGGCCGACTTCTCCATCATTCTGGTCTTGCTGTTGGCGAACGCCGTAGTCGGCTTCACCGAAGAGCGCCAAGCCGGGAACGCCATCGACGCGCTGAAGGCGAAGCTCGCTATCACCGCACGCGTCAGACGCGACGGTGAATGGGTCACTCCCGCCGCACGAGAACTCGTCCCCGGGGACGTGATCCGGCTTCGCTTGGGTGACATCGTCCCCGCCGACGCGCGGCTGCTCGACGGCGATGAGATCGAGGTCGATCAGTCCGCACTCACCGGCGAATCGTTGGCCGTCACGTGCGCGCCTGGTGCTGCGGTGTACTCCGGATCGATCATCCGGCGGGGAGAGATCGGTGCCTTGGTCTATGCCACCGGCACCCATACCTACTTCGGCAAGACTGCCGAACTGGTGGCGGACGCGCATACCGTCAGCCACTTCCAGAAAGCCGTCTTGAAGATCGGCAACTACCTCATCGTCCTGGCCATCGCGTTTGTCGCCGTCATCGTGGTCGCGTCGCTGCTGCGGGGAGACCCGATCCTGACGACGCTCGAGTTCGCGCTCGTCCTCACCGTCGCCGCCATACCGGTCGCCATGCCCACCGTGCTGTCGGTGACGATGGCGGTCGGAGCTCGACAGCTGGCCCGGAAGAAAGCCATCGTCAGCAAGCTGGTGGCCATCGAGGAACTCGCGGGAGTGGACGTTCTGTGTGCCGACAAGACCGGCACCCTGACCCAGAACTCGCTGACCCTCGGTGACCCGTTCAGCATCACGGGGGTCAGCGCCAGCGACGTGATCCTCGCCGGAGCGCTGGCCTCCCGCGCTGACAACGACGACCCCATCGATCTCGCCGTATTGGGAGGGCTCAGCGACAAGAACGTGCTGCAGGACTACGAGATCACCCACTTCGAGCCCTTCAACCCGGTGGATAAGCGCACCGAAGCCACCGTCATCAACACCGACGGCACGACCTTCAAAGTCTGCAAAGGTGCCCCCCAGGTCGTCCTTGCTCTGACGGCAAACACCGCGACGATCAGGTCCACGGTGGATGCGGCCGTCAACGACTCCGCCGCGCGCGGCTTCCGCTCCCTCGGGGTGGCCCGCGCCGATGCCGACCATGGCTGGCAGTTCCTGGGCGTGCTGCCGCTGTTCGACCCCCCTCGCGAGGACGCGAAGACCACCATTGCCACGGCCCGAGACATGGGCGTGATGGTGAAGATGGTCACCGGCGACGCGCTGGCGATCGCGAAAGAGACTGCGGCGAAGGTCGGCCTGGGCACGAACATTCTTGACGCTTCCGGCTTGGGTGAGGTGAAGAAGCAGGAGACAGCGGCGGTCGGCCGAGTCCATCGAATCCGCCGACGGGTTCGCGCAGGTATTTCCCGAGCACAAGTACCACATCGTCGATGTCTTGCAGCAACGCGGCCACATCGTCGGGATGACCGGTGACGGCGTCAACGACGCGCCCGCCCTGAAGAAGGCCGACTGCGGCATCGCCGTCTCCGGCGCCACCGATGCCGCCCGCGCTGCCGCGGCGATCGTCCTGATGACACCGGGGCTCTCGGTGATCATCGACGCGGTCAAGGAGAGCCGCAAGATCTTCCAGCGGATGAACAGCTACGCCATGTACCGCATCGCCGAGACGCTGCGCGTGCTGCTGTTCGTCACGCTCGCCATTCTCGTCTTCAACTTCTTCCCCGTTACCGCGATCATGATCGTGATGCTGGCGCTGCTCAACGATGGTGCGATCCTGTCCATCGCCTACGACAACGTCCACTACAAGATGGCGCCGGAAGTCTGGAACATGCGCCTCGTGTTGGGTATCGCCACCGTGCTGGGTGTCGTCGGCCCGATCGCCGCCTTCGGCCTGTTCTATCTCGGCGACCGCGTATTCGATCTCGGGCACCCACGGCTGCAAACCCTCATGTATCTCCTGCTGTCCGTCGCCGGGCACCTCACGATCTTCCTGACGCGCACCCGTGGACCGTTCTGGTCCATCCGCCCGGCCCGGGTCTTGATGGTCGCGGTTCTGGGCACGCAAGTCATCGCTACCCTCATCGCGGTGTACGGGCTGTTCATGCACCCGCTGGGCTGGGGTTGGGCGGCGTTCGTCTGGGGCTACGCCATCATCTGGGCACTCGTCAGTGACCGGATCAAACTGGTGGCCTACCGGATCCTTGACCCGGCCGGCGAGCCGGCGGCGTCCGCGGGGACCACGCCCACCGTTCACCGGACCGATGGGGCTGGCCGTTTGGCGCACGGATGAGCCCGGGCGCGACGGTGGGTCTGCCGGTTCAAGCCGGCGGTCCACCGAGGAACGTGGTGCTGTTTCGCTCAGCTATCTCCAGGAGCAAGGGTGCGATCTTGTCCATGGGTTCGCCGGGGGCGATGTTCGCGTCGAGGTCGGCGAACAGCCGGCCGGTGCCATCGGTGAGGCTGATCGCGAGGAACTTGACCGTGGCCGACGTTGCCTCGATGGAGTGCGCGGCTCCGGTCGGCACCGTGATCGAGTCGCCGGGGGCCAGCTCGTAGTGCCGGGAGCCGACCTGCACCGTCAGGCGCCCATGCAGGATGTAGTACGACTCGGGCCAGGGGTGGCGGTGGGGTGGGACGAAACTGCCGCGGGTGCTGTCGATCTCGAACAGCTCGTACTGGCCGTTGGTGTGTTCCGCGCCGACCTTGACGGTAGCGGTGCTGTCGACGGTGAACAGCTCGACGCCGGCTCCGGCCGCGCTGTGGTGTACCTGCTGGGCCATGGTCATTTTCCTTCGTTCGGGCTCGTGTCGGAATGGCGAGCGATGGGATCGACGCTAGAAACGGCGGCAGCTGGTGGCCATCCCGCGCCTGTGGGGTGTTCGGCTGCATACCTTTCCCAGATTTCTGGGATGGCCAGCCGATCGGGCGTGCCGCGAAGATGGGTGGATGTGGAGCACGACGAAGGCCGATGCCGCGCGCCGTGAGCTGCAGGCACTGTGCGAGGTCGACATCGCGGACCTGGACGTCGCGGACCTCCATGCCGCGGCAATCGGCGTGCTGTCACGGGTGGTGCGCTATGACGCGACGTGCTGGGCGACGGTTGATCCGTCCTCGGGCGCCGTCACCGGACAGCTGACCATCGACTTCGATCCCACCGCGGCGCAGGAGGCCCTGTTCGTCGAGGTGGAGAGCTCGAGCGAGCTGAACACCTTCGCGGATCTGATCGGACGGCGGGTTGAGGCGGCGCGCCTGTCCGATCTTGCGCACCGCGACGTCATGAGCAGCCGCCGGATCAACGAGCTGTACCGGCCGATGGGCTTCGACCACGAGATCCGCCTGGTCATGAGCGCACGCGGCCTGGCCTGGGGCGTCGCCGGGTTGCTGCGGGCACCGGGCTCGGACTTCACTGATGAGGAGACGACGTTCCTACGCGACGTGTCCGGTCTGCTGGGTGAGGCCACCAGGCGGGCCGTAATCCGGGCGAGCAGTCGCGACCCTCGTGACGCCGACAACCGCGGTGCCGTCGTGATCCTGCTGGGTCAGGACGGCCAGTTTCGGGCTGCCACCCCGGCCGCGATGCCCTGGTTGGAAGGTTCCGACGCCGCCCGCTTCGCCATCGCGCTGCGCGCCGCCGCTGCCACCGCGGCGAGCAGCCCGTCGGGATCCGGGCGGCTTCGCGTACGCGATCAAAACGGCCGTTGGGTGACGCTGACCGCGTCACCCCTACTGACGAGGCAGGCCGGTGATACCGCGACGACGGCCATCAGCATCGAACCGGCGTCCGGCCGAGACCTCGCCGACATCATGGCCGCCGGCTACGGCCTCACGGCCCGAGAACGCGAGATCTGCAGATTGGTCACCGCCGGTAAGTCGACCGACGACATCGCCGCCCAACTGTTCCTGTCGATGTACACCGTCCAAGATCACCTAAAGGCCATCTTTGGCAAGACCTCTGTTCGTAGCCGTCGCGAGCTCATCCAGCGACTGAACCCGAGCTGAACCTTGCCCGGCCCCCTAGGCCAGCGCCACGCTCCGGGCCTCGCGACTAAGGCGCATCAGCTCGGTGATCGCCTCCTGGTCGTCCTTGGCGGGCCGGCCCCAACCATCCTCGTAGCCGACGAGTTGCTGGACGTTGGTCGTCGTGAAGCGGCCGGTGAAAACCTCGAACATGTCGGGCGTGACCAGTGCAGGATGCGGTGCGCCGCAGGCCCGGCTGAGGGTCAGCACCTCGCGTCGCAGCGTCTGCAGGTAGCGCCCGGCCCGCACCGACTTCACGTCCGGGTCGAGGCCACGCGACAGCCAGGCCGATTGCGTCGCGATCCCCGCCGGGCAGTGGCCGGTGTGGCAGCGCTAGGGCCTGGATGCAGCCGATCGAGAGCATCGCCTCGCGCGCCACGTTGACCAGGTCGCATCCGAGTGCGAAGGCGAGCAGCGCGGACTCGGGGAAGCCGAGCTTCCCGGCGCCGATGAACGTGACCCGGTCGCTGAGACCGGTCTCCGCGAACAGCGGGTAGACGCGGACGATCGCTGGTACGAACGGCAGCGCCACGTGGTCGGTGAAGACGAGCGGTGCGGCGCCGGTGCCGCCCTCGCCGCCGTCGACCGTGACGAAGTCCACGCCCCGCGAGCCATCGGCCATCGCGGCGGTCAGATCACGCCAGAACGCGAGCTCGCCGACGGCCGACTTGATCCCGACGGGCAACCCGGTGGCCGCGGCGATCGCCTCGACCGTGTCCAGCAGGCTGTCGACGTCGTGGAAGGCGGTGTGCTGGGCGGGGCTCAGGCAGTCGCGTCCGGCCGGCACCCCGCGAGCCGCGGCGATCTCCGGGGTCACCTTGGCTGCCGGCAGCATCCCTCCGAGGCCCGGCTTGGCGCCCTGGCTGAGCTTGATCTCGATGGCTCGTACGGGCGCCGAGGCGACGGTGTCCACCAGGCGTTGCAGGTCGAATTGCCCGGCCGCGTCGCGGCATCCGAAGTACCCGGTGCCGATTTGGAAGATCAGGTCGGCACCGTGACGGTGGTGCTCGCAGATGCCGCCTTCACCGGTGTTGTGCAGAGCGCCCGCAGCGAGCGCCCCGCGGTTCAGCGATTCGACCGCGTGCCCGGAGAGCGCCCCGAAACTCATCGCGGAGACGTTGACGATCGACGCCGGGCGAAACGCCAGCCGGCGATCTCGGGCGGCACCCATCACCTTCGCGGACGGCACCACGTCCTCCGCCTCGGATGGCCGCGGCAGCGGGAAAGCGGCGTGCTTGATGATGAGGTAGGCGGGGTCGCGCTCGAGGTCGTTGTCCGTGCCGAAGCCGACGTGATTGTCGACGCCCTTGGCCGACCGGTAGACCCACTCGCGCTGGTTTCGGGTGAAGGGACGCTCGTCGTCGTCGCCGGTCACGATGTACTGCCGAAGCTCCGGGCCGAACGCCTCGAGCACGTAACGCAGGTGGCCGATCAGCGGGAAGTTACGCAGGATCGAGTGGTGGCGCTGAAACACGTCGTGCAGCAGGAGCGCGCCGAGCGCGACCCCGAAGGCCAACCAGACCCACGTGCCTACGCTCACGTATCCACGTAAGACCTTCTCGGGCCGCTCGCCGTGATCCACTGTGCCCTGGGCAGAGGGACTTCGGACCCGCTCGGGCCAGGTTCAGTGCTCCCAGCGTGACGTGAGTGCGGGCGGCGTCCACGACGGCCATTGACAGGGTCCGATGGCGAACCCTGTAGCGAACAGCGCGACCTCTGCCGGCCCGTCGTGACGCGAGTTGTCCCAGACGTGCGCGGCATCTGCCCGGACGATTGCGGCGGCGACCAGAGGCCATAACCGCTGGTATCTCGAACGGATCTTGTCCTCAGGAACGGCGTGACCGCCGCTCGCGACGCGATGGGCGACGCGATGAACCGCCAAGTCTTCCGGAACGATCAGTACCTGCAGTTCGATCGTGTAGCCGGCAGCCGAGGCTGCGTCGAGCAGGTCGAGCTTCGACGGGTGCGAGAACACGGTCTCGGCAATGAACGGCTCGCCAAGCTCGATCAGGCGCGACCTGGTTTGGGCGGCGACGCCTGCCGCCTCGTAGGCATGGCCGCCCGGATCCTCCGGCCAGCGCTCCGCGGCTATGGCGTCCGCGTTGACGAACATGACCCCTGGCCGAAGAGGGGCCAGGAGCAGTTCCACAAAGGTCGATTTCCCGGCGCCGTTCGGACCAACAACCAGATCGAGTCGCATCCGCTACTGCAACGGCGACGTCGTGCCATCCGGGTAGTAACGGGTCAATACGCCGTCCTTGTCGAGCGCGACCGTCGTGACCCCCCGGGCGGCGAGGACATTGCCAAAACTGACTTTGCGGGCTGCCTCCGAAAGTGACGCGTCGAGCTCGGCGTTGAACACCGCCCGCTCTTCGGCGCTGAGGTCGCGCTCTGGCAGCTGCCCGGCGAGTGCGGCTTCGACGCGGCGACGGGCCGACGTCTGCGGCATCGACACCGCTCGACCGACACGTGCCCAATGATCGAGCTGCTGCTTGGCAGAGCGGCTCTGACGTGCGCCTTCTAGGCTCGCGGCCTCGAACAGGTCGGCCGCGATCCGTGTCGGCCGGTCCGGCAGCGTTGTCATCTCACTCCCACGTCGTAGCAGACTGATACGAATGTAGCAGAGAGCTACGACGTAGCGGACGAGTGTTGCGCGCGGCTCAGTCCTCGCCGGGCGTGAACTCCGGATCGGACTCATCACGCATGGATAGCCGCCACCGGCAACAGACGTAGTCCTTGCTGGCACGCGGTGGGATCGCCAGGATCTCGACCTTCATGTTCGGGTTGTACATCTTGGCGGTCTCGATGATCGATGCGGGACACGTCACGTGAGCGGACTTCTCGGCGATGTCGGGGCGTCCCAGCGCTTCCCACTGGTCGACCTGAATGCACTTGTTGAACGTCATGATGCCGACCTCGGGTTCCGGCATTTCAAACGTCAGCTCGAACGCCTTGCCGGGAAAGGACGAGGCGTCGACCTGGATGTCTTTCATGAACGCCTCGACGGTGCCGTCCCCGACCTGCATCCACCGGGCTTTCAGGTCGCGAACCGCCGGCAGCACCTTCGCGCTCCACAGCTCCCACTGGAAATCGAACATGGCATCGAGCCCGTAGCGGATGACGATGTCGCCGGCCCAGCCCTCGATCGCCGTCAGCAGGTACTCGTGGCTGCCCAAGACCAGGCTGACCAACCGGTCCTTGGGGTAGCCGGCGAACTTCGGGTCAGGGCGGAATGGGTTGATCGTCACGACCCCGCCATCTGCCTGGCGAGCGGCGACGTCATCCCTCACTTCCGCGACGAGTGCCTCTGCTTCATCGGCGGGGACCGCCATCCACTCATCGATCATCCGGCGAAGCTGAGGAAGCAGGATGCTCTCCCATGCTTCCGCTTGGATCTCACGCATCACGTCGGCGCCGTAGCGGTTGGCCACCTCATTGGCCCATGCCTCGACGCAGACCCGGTAGTACTCGTCACTCATCGCCAGCATGTTGACGAGCGCCGCGTTCGAGAAGTCTGAGAAGCGCAAGTCGGCTCGAAACGGCCCGCTGTAGTCGGGGAGCTCGGGGCTCTCGTCGACTCGCAGCTGCGAGCGCGTGTCCGGGCCGGACGGCTTATGAGTCGCGGGTGGGTCAACGACCGGAAACTTCTTGAAGTTGTGCAGGTCGACGGGAATGTCCAGCGGATTTGCCTGCTGGTGTTCCTCGTAGTCAACCCCGACTTGGCGGACATCGAGCACCTTGTCGATCGCGTCATCGTTGCCGGACATGAACAGCCTCCCCGGATGTGCCTGCAGTGCCGTCTAGCCGCTCGGCTAGATAGGAGGCAGACTAGCCGATCGGCTAGTGTCGTCAAGGCGCGTCAACCGATTCGGGCCATCCGACGCGCTCGGCTGCGGCGCTCAGCCGGAGATTCGAAAGAGCCGGCGTGCCGCGAGCAGCAGTTCGCGGCGCAATGTCTTGTCGTCGAGATCGGCGACGAGGGGGTGCACGACGGTGGCACCGATCGTCGCGCCGAGCATCGCGATCCGTACGCGTGCGCGGGGGCCCGATCCATCGAGCAACAACGCGTAGACCCGCTCCATCAGCTGCGTCAGCGGTTCATGGCTCGCGAGCAACCGGACCATGACCGGATCGTTCTGCAGCGCCCATACCCACCGGCGCCGCTGGACGGCCATGTCGATGACTTCAACGAGGAGCGTCTCCCGGGCGCGGGAGCGCACCCGTTGGGCCTCCGCGGCCTCCAGCGCCTCCTCGAGCCGCGCCATCTCCTGCTCCGCGACGGCGAGCACGATCTCGTCCTTGGTCTTGAACTGGTAATAGATCGCGGCCTTAGTCACGCCGACCTTGTCAGCGATCATCTGTAGCGATGTCCCACTGACGCCGTGGTCGGCGAACAGCTCGAGGGCGGCAGAGAGGGTTCGCCGCTGCGTCGCCGATCTCTCAATTGCCCGCAACTGCCGCAAGGGCGCTTGCGTGGCCACCACAAATCGGAGCGTATACACAGCGCGAGCAAGCCAACATGGCGCGAATCCGCGATGGCGAAAAGCCGGTGGCAGCCAAGCGATCGTGCGGCTGGTTGAGGAATTGGTTGCCGTGAGCCACGATTCCCTCAACTGACACGTCTTCCTAGGGGGTTGCGACGTCCGTGAACCGCAAACTTCCAGCACCGGTCGGCGGAAAGATCCCCGAGGTCGTCGGACGCTGGGCGCCCGCACTCCAGGTGGAGTGGTTCACTGCCTTCGGAGCGCAGCTCGTCGGACAAGCCGCTGCGGGCGGCCATCCCGAGCACGAGTGGGACGACAGAGCGCCTGACCTCCGGTTCGAGGACTACTACGTCACGTCGACCCAGCATCGCGGTTGCTGCATGGACGCGACGCAGTCGCCCGGGCCGGAATGCTGCCCACTCGCGGCCATGAGCGGCCCCGGAACCGTGCCGGTCCGCTTCCAGCAGTAGGCCGACCGTGTTCCGCACGGGAACCGCTCAGACCACCATCGAGTCGTGGTCCTTCCAGTACTGCTCGCGCAGCCGGCGCTTGTAGAGCTTGCCGTTGTCGGCGCGGGGTAGTTCGCTCGTGAAGTCGATGCTGCGGGGGCACTTGTACGTCGCCAGCTCGCCGCGGCAGAAATCGAGCAGTTCCGCCTCCAGGGCAGCGCCGGCGCGGGCCGGATCCACCAGCTGCACCACGGCTTTCACTGCTTCGCCCATCTCTGGATCCGGCACGCCGATCACGGCCACGTCGGCGATCGCCGGGTGTCCGGCGAGCACGTTCTCCGCCTCCTGTGGGTAGATGTTCACGCCCCCGGAAATGATCATGTGGTCGCGGCGGTCGGTCAGGTAGAGGAAGCCATCGGCGTCGAGATACCCGATGTCGCCGAGGGTGCGCCACCCGCGCTCGTTCATCGTCGCCGCGGTCTTGCCGGGATCGTTGTGGTACTCGAACGCCTTGCCGCCGGCGAAGTAGATGACGCCGGGCTCACCGACCGGCAACTCCTTGCCGTCCTCGCCGACGATGTGGCACTCCTCGCGCGGCCGCCCGACCGAGCCGGGATGCTCCAGCCACTCCTGCGACGTGATGTGGGCGCTGCCGATGTCCTCGGTCCCGGCGTAGTACTCCTGGATGATCGGGCCCCACCACTCGATCATTTCGCGCTTGACCGCCACCGGGCACGGTGCCGCCGCGTGCACCGCGAAGACCAGGCTCGACAGGTCGTAGCGCTCGCGCTCCTCGCGTGGCAGCCGCAGCATCCGGGTGAACATCGTCGGCACGAACTGCGCATGAGTCACGCGATACCGCTCGATCAACGCGAGGCACAGCTGCGGGTCGAAGCGCTCCATCACCACGACCGTCGCGCCGAGCCGCTGCATCGACATCGAGTAGACCAGCGGTGCGGAGTGGTACATCGGCGCCGGCGAGAGGTAGACCGTCGACGCGTCGCCACCGATCAGCGCGATGCCGGCCGCGAGCTGAACCGGTGGCGATGACGGATCCCCGAACGGTGCTCCGGAAAGCGTCTTGCGCACGCCCTTGGGACGTCCGGTCGTGCCGGAGGAGTAGAGCATCTCGCGGCCTTCACGAGCGTCCTCGAGTGCCTGGGGGGACGACGACGCCAGCACCGCGTCATAACTTTCGAACCCGTCCAGCGACCCCTGCCCGCAGACCCGCACCCCGACGCCGGCCAGGTCCAGCGACGCGACGAGCGGGCCCAACGCCTGCGACGTCACCAGCGCCCGGGCCCCGCAGTCGTCGAGGATGTACTGGACCTCCGCCTCGCGCAGGTGGCTGTTGATCGCGGTGTAGTAGAGCCCGGATCGCTGCGCGGCCCAGGCCACCTCGAGGTAGGCGCGGTTGTTCTCCATGAGGATGGCGATGTGATCGCCCGCCCCGATCCCGCGTGATGCCAGGGCCGTCGCGAACCGCCGGGAGCGGCCTTCGAGCTCGGCGTAGGTCGCCGTCTCGCCGCTGGCGCCCATGATGATCGCGTTCTTGGCCGGGTCGAGCTCCGCGTGGTAGCTCGGGGTCATCGCGGGCGTGCTCGCAGCAGCAGTCATGGGCGGATCGCCTCCCCGCGCAGCGGTTGGCGGGCGATGTCGTCGAGGATCGCGGCGAGCTCGGCGGGCTTGCTGATCATGCACATGTGGCCGGCGTCGAGGTCGACGACCGGGCAATGGCCGACGTTGCCGGCGAAGCGCAGCTGCTTCTCGGGCGCCACGATCGCGTCGCGCAACGGGCGTATCCAGGTGCGCGGCATCGCCGAACGCAACGGCGCCAGCGCGACGGGCCCCATCGTCAGGGCCGGCGCCTCGGCGACCATCCGTTCCTGGCACCAGGCGAACTGCGCGTCGTCGAGATCGTTGCCGAAGATCAGCCGGGCGATTCCGGCATCGAGCACCCCGCCCGCCCCGGCGTCAGCGCCCTGCGCCAACGCCTGAATCTCCGGGTCCAGCGTGTCGAACGCGCTCCGGCCGTCCTCCGGCACGGTGGCGGCGACGAAGACGGCTTGCACGACCCGTGGCCCCAGCAGGCCGATCGTGGCCGGCATCGAGCATCCGGCCAGCGAGTGGCCCACGAGAACGATCTCGTCGAAGCCGGCCGCCGCCACGTCAGCGGCGACGGACGCCGCCGCGCTCGCCAGGGTCACGTCCTCCAGCGGAGCCGGGTGGGCGCCGCGCCCCGGCAGATCCACCGCCAGCACCGGCCCGGTGAGGTGTTCCAGGAGCAGGTCCCAGCAGGATGCCCCGAAGCCACCGCCGTGAACGAGGACGACCGGGGTCGGGTGCGAGCGATCAGGCATCAGCTCTCCCGGCGGACGCGAGCGGCATGCGCAGCATCATGCTGGTGCGTGCCGGCGCCGGACTCTCCGGGTCGTCGTTCGCGCCAGGCCGTCGATGTGACAAGGACCGCAGGATGGCGGTCCGGCGTGGCGTCAACGATCTTCGAACGCGGCGTGCGACCGTCACTGTGTGAGCGAAACGCCTGGTCGTGGGCTCATGGTCGCCGTGGGCTTTCAGGCGGCAGCTGCCTGTCGCAGCACCCGTAACCCCCGGAGCACCACCGCCGTTGCACCTGACGTGAGCGGCTTTCGAGGCGTCCACGTCGCGGCGGTCCGGATGCCGTCACGAGTCCTACTGCCGGGTAGAGGGAGGCGAGTGCGGATGATGCAGGGAACCAGCTGGGCATTCGCCTGATCCGCCCAACGACCTCTACGGCGGCGCCTCCCGGGAGGCGCTCTCCCGTCTCGTCCGGCATGGGAACGGACTGCGGTAGCAATCGGGTCTTCGGACGCCGCCGGGGCTTACCCGGAGCCGGAGAGGGCGACCGATGCGCACACCTGCCGGCCGCGCCGCGAGGTCGCTGTGCCCGCGCAGGTGGGGACTTCCGACCCTGCCTGATGACCCTTGCGGACGCTCACCATGGCCTTCATGACGGTTCCGGTATCAGCGCCTGGCGCTCGCAAGCATCTGGTGGTCCTCGGAGCCGGCACCGCCGGCACGATGGTCGTGAACAAGTTGCGTCCCCGGTTGCCGGTCTCCGAGTGGGACATCACGATCGTCGACCGCGATGACAGTCACATCTACCAGCCGGGCCTGCTGCTCCTACCGTTCGGGTCGTACGAGCCCTCCGAGCTCATCAAGTCGCGCCGGGAGTTCATGCCCGACGCGGTGAACTTCGTTCTCGGCGAGGTGGACCGCGTCCAGCCTGACGCGCAGGTGGTACGGCTTGAGGACGGAACCGAGCTGCGTTACGACTACCTCGTCATCGCCTCTGGAGTGAGCCCCCGTCCGGACCAGACGCCCGGGATGCTGGGAGATGAGTGGCATCGCAGCGTCTTCGACTTCTACACGTTCGAAGGGGCGGTGGCGCTGCACGGTGCGCTGGCGGACTGGAAGGGCGGACGGCTCGTCGTCCACGTGGTCGAGATGCCGATCAAGTGCCCGGTCGCTCCACTGGAATTCGCGTTCCTGGCTGACGCGTTCTTTGCCGAGCGCGGGATGCGGGACCGGGTCGAGATCAGCTACGTCACGCCGCTCGAAGGGGCATTCACCAAGCCCGTCGCGTCTCGCCATCTCGGCGGCATGCTCCGCGATCGAAACATCCACCTCGAGAGCGACTTCGTCATCGACACGGTCGACACCACGAATCCGAAGGCGAAGAAGCTCGTCTCGATGGACGAGCGGGAGGTGCCGTTCGACCTTCTCGTCACGGTCCCGCTCAACATGGGCCCCGACTACCTCGCGCGATCCGGCCTCGGCGACGACCTCAACACCGTCGCCGTCGACAAGCACACCCTCCTGTCGAAGGCCTACGACACCATCTTCGCCGTCGGTGACGTCGCCAACCTGCCGACGTCCAAGGCCGGCTCGGTGGCGCACTTCTCGATCGAGCTGTTCACCGACAACTTCCTCGATCACATCAACGGGCGACCGATGTCGCGCAGCTTCGACGGTCACGCGAACTGCTTCATCGATTCCGGCCACGGCAAGGGCCTGCTCATCGACTTCAACTACGACACCGAACCGCTGCCGGGCAAGTATCCGGTCCCCGGGATCGGACCGTTCTCCTTGCTCGAGGAAAGCCACGCGAACCACTGGGGCAAGCTCGGGTTTCGCTGGGCCTACTGGCACCTGCTGCTGCGCGGGCGACCGATGCCGGTACCGGCCCTCATGTCGATGGCGGGCAAGCACCCCGAAGCCCCCTGAAAGCCTGCGAGTAAAGGAGAATCAGCATGCCTGTGAGCGAGCTCGACGGCCATGTGGTGCACGTCGACGACGAGGGATTCCTCACGGAGTACGGCGAGTGGGACGAGGACCTGGCGAAGGTCCTGGCGCAGCGGATCGGCATCGAGCTGACCGATGCGCATTGGAACGTGATCCGCTTCCTGCGCGAGGACTACCGCAGCCAGGGCGAGACCGCTACGACGCGACGCGTGCAGGCCGTCGGGGGAGTGCCGGTCAAGGAGCAGTTCGTGCTCTTCCCGAAGAAGCCGGCCAAGAAGATGGCGTACATCGCCGGACTGCCCAAGCCGCACGGCTGTGTCTGATCGAGCGCACGGCTGTGTCTGATCGAGCGAAGGAAGGCTGCACATGACCGTCACCGACGGCGAGCCCCGGCAAGCGATCGTCCCTGATTTCGGTGACGAGGAAGACGGCGGGCGCAAGCTCGCCATCATCTGCTCCAAGGGCAACCTCGACATGGCGTATCCCGGGTTGATCCTGGCCAACGCTGCACTGGGCGAGGGCATCGAAACCCACCTGTTC
This sequence comes from uncultured Actinomycetota bacterium, assembly GCA_963782485.1. GTDB lineage: Bacteria > Actinomycetota > Actinomycetes > Frankiales > Frankiaceae > DATAZK01. The sequence continues at coordinate 261,805 of CAWAJV010000008.1, read as the reverse complement.
TTCACGTTCTGGGGCCTCGACATGATTGCCAAGAGGCGGATGTACGACCTGAAGTTCAGCCCGGTCGGCAATCCCGCTATGCACCTGCCGATCCGCGACGCCCGCCTGCCGCAGGCACTCGCGCCGATGCCCGGCATGACCGCGATGGCGACCAAGATGATGAAGAAGCAGATCGCCGACCTCGGCGTGCCGGAGGTGCCGGACTTCCTCGACCAGATCGCCGCAGCAGGCGGTCACCTCTGGGCCTGCCGCATGTCGGCCGACATGAACCATCTGACGATGGACGACCTGCGCGACGACGTCGAAGCCATCATCAGCGCCACGGACTTCATCGAGAAGAGCGCGGGCGCTCAGCTGCTCTTCATCTGACCCAGCCATGCCGGCGCGGCCGGACGCGTCAGGCGGCCGGCTTGCGGGGCTTCGCCTTGCGGGAAGTGGCCCGGCCCCCGGTCGCCACCGGGCTCGTCCCGGCCAGCGGTAGCCCGACGATCGTGGTCATGACCTCGCCGAAGGCGGCCGGGTCGTAGAGCAGCCAGTTGTGCGCTCCCTCCATGGGCACGCTCGTCGCGTTGCCCAGTGCCGCCAGCATGTCGTCGCGCGCCAGAGCCGGGATGACGGTGTCGCGCTCGCCCCAGAGGACCACCACCGGAAGGCCGCGGCGGCGGATCTCTTCCAGCTCGGAGGTGAGGTTCGCGGTCCGCGCCAGCTTGCCGACCCGCCACACGGCACCCGGGTTGCGAAGCAGGTTGGGAAGCGCGTCCTCGGCGATCACCGGCAGGACGCGGCGCAGCTGGCGGACCGGAGCGACGTCGGCGCGCAGATGCAGGCCCCAGTCCCAGATGGGCCGCTGGGAAAGGGTCTTCAGCACGCCGCCCTCGTCGCGCCAGGCGCTGCCTCCGATGGAGTTGACGACCACCAACCGGGCCACCAGTTCCGGGTGGTCATGGGCGGTCTGGATCGCCACCCCGCCGCCGAAGGAATGACCGACGAGGGTCACCTGGCTGCGGGGTCCCACCTCGCGGATGAACTCGGCGACCCACGCCGCGTAGCCGGGGAGGTCGAACTGGCGGCGGGGCAGGTCAGCCGTACCGCCGAAACCTGGCATGGCCGGCGCCAGCACCCGGATCCCCTTTGCTGTCAGGCGTTTCAGCGCTCGCTTGTAGACGTGCTGGCCGAGCGCCCAGCCGTGCAGGAACACCACGGTGTGCGGGTTTCGCATCCGTGCAGACTTCGCGGGGCCGCCCTCGCCGTACTCCGCCCGCCGGCCGTCGATGATGGTCCGATGCCAATGCAGATGCGAGTCAGGAAGCGAGTCAGCGATCGGTTGCGCCGCGACGGCCGGGGGATCCGGTTCCGGCTTCATCGGCTCTGACGGGCGGGCCATCGCGCTCCTTTCTCAGGTGGTGGCTGGGCTGGACGGATCGACGGAGCGCAGCGCCCTGCGCAGCAGGCGCCCGCTGGTGGATCGCGGCAGATCCGTCACGAACTCGATCTCGCGCGGTGCTGCAGTGCGTCCCAGCCGCAGCTGGGCATCGGCCATGATGGAGCGCCGCGTGGCGGCGTCGGCGGGGACCCCGGGGCGCAGCACGACCTGGACCGCGACGATGTCTCCGGCGATCGGGTCCGGCCGGCCGAACGCGGCTGCGTCGATGACCGCGCTGTGTGCCTTGATGACGCGTTCCACCTCTGCCGGGTCGATCAGCTGGCCGCGGGAGTCGATGACGTCTTCGCGGCGACTGGCGAACCACACGTCGCCGCTGCGGTCGATGCGTGCGAGATCGCCGGTCAGGTACCAGCCGTCAGCGAAGGAGCGCTCGTAGCGGTCGGGGTCACCCCGGTAACCCCGGAACATCGAGGGCCATGGGACGCGAACGGCGAGCTCCCCGACCTGGTCGGGGTTGTCGAGCACGTGTACCTGGCCGCCGGTGCGTGAGGCGCGACCGTCCGTCCCCCGGGCCAGCACCGCGAGCTCGATGCCCGGAATGGCCCGGCCCATCGATCCCGGCCGCACGGGCTTGTACGGCACGTTCGACGTCATGATCGCGCCGGTCTCGGCCTGCCACCACGTGTCGTGGATCGGCAGGCGCATCGTGCGCTCCGTCCACTGCAGCGCTGCTGGCTCCAGCGCCTCGCCGCCGCTGGCGAGATGGCGAAGGAAGGGAAGCCGGCGACCCCCGAACGAGCGCGGGTGGGCCCGCATCAGGAGCCGGATGCTGCCGGGACACGTGTACCAGATCGCCACCCGCTCCGCTTCCAGGACGTCGTAGCAGCGCTCGACACTGAACTCGCCCTCGTCAGCGACGACGGTGGCGCCGCAGGCGAGGGGCGCGAAGACGCCGTAGACGACGCCCGCCAGGCTGCCCGGGTCGGCGGTGCACCAGAAGACGTCCCGGCGCCTGACCCCGAGCGCGATGGCCGCGCTGTAGCGCTGAGCCGCGATCGCGGCATGGCAATGCAGCGTGGCCTTCGCCGGGCCGGTCGTCCCGCCCGTGAAGATCAGCAGGGCCGGCTCCTCCGGACCGGTCGCGGCCACCGGTTGCGTCCCGGAGGTGTCCTCGAGGAAGGACTCCCAGGTTTCACACCCGGCCGAACCGTCCCCGACGACGATGACCGCCCGCAGGTGCGGCAGGTCAGCGCGCAGGTCCCGCACAGCAGCGGCGAAAAGGTCCGCGGAGGTGACGAGAACGGCTGCCTCGGCGACCCGCAGCCGTTCGCGCACCTCATCGGCATCGAGCCCGACTCCGATCGCACACGCCACCAGGCCGGCCTTGACCGTGCCGATGAGCGTCGCGAAGAGCTCGGGTCGTGGCGGCAGGAGAGTCGCGACGCACTGCGCCCGGGTGAGCCCGAGTCTGTGCAGGCTTTCGGCCACCCGTGATGACAGCGTGGCCAGGTCGTCATAGCTGAGTTGCTCGCGGCTGCCGTCGCGGCGAAGCCAACGCACCGCGGGCTGGGTGCCGTGCCCGAGCCGCACCTGGCGGTCGACCGCTTCGTACCCCATGTTGACCCCGCCGCCGGGCAGCCCATCGAGCTCGCCCAGAGCATGCGCCCAGATCGCCTCGGCCGCCTGGGTGGGGGAGTCCTGCGGGCGCGCCGCTCGCCCGTCCCTGCGACGCAGGCGGCGCGCAGCGATGCGGGAAGAGGGCATTCACGATCTCCTCGGGTCTTCTCCAACGCTCGCAGGGCACCGGGAGCCGCGGAACGGGTCGAGAGCCATGGCGGCAGGGACCAACGACCCCCGTTTCCCGGTCCACCTGGCCCGGACGGGCGCTGGGCCGAATGGGCGCGCTCCGGGCATATGCCTCGATCGGGTCAACGGTCAGCGCGCGCGGAAAGCCGAAGCAAGAGTCATGCGCCGTCCCCGCCTGGCCGGATTCGCGGCACCTGTTGCGGTGTGCGCGCTCCTGGTGACGGCCTGTGGCACGGCCGCGCCGGGCGGGACGGGAGCGCCGCCTCTTTCCGGCACGGCGCCCGATACCGCGCCGCGCGGGAAACCGGCGGCGCCGGTCGCCGCCTCCTCGCCGTTCTCGCCGCTGGACTCCGCGCCGGTGTCACGCGCGGCGGCGCCGGCCTCGGCCACCCCCGCCTGGAACGCTCCCGACCCCAGCCTGCGAGCGCGACCGTCAGAGGTGGTCGGTGCCGTGGCGGCCGGCGAGCGGGTTCGCGTGATCGGGCTGCAGAGCGTGGGAGGCAAGCCGGTCGTCTCGGTGACGACGGCCGTCGGGCCGCAGGCTGCCGTGGCCGCGGTGAGCCAGGCCCAGCGAGCGGCGGGCAGCCTGGCCGTCTCGGTCGACCGGCGTCGCACGGCGCTGGGACAGCCCGTGTCGAACGACACCTATCGCGGGGCGCAGTGGGCGCTGACCAAGCTCGCGGCAGAGGACACCTGGCAGTACAGCCGGGGCAGCGGGGTCACGGTCGCGGTGATCGACACCGGGGTCTCCGCCGTGCCCGATCTCGCGGGACAGCTGCTGCCCGGGCAGGACCTGGTGGCCGGCAGCGGCAACGGCACCAACGACCTGCACGGCCACGGCACCCACGTCGGCGGCATCATCGCGGCGGTCGCCGACAACTCGCTCGGGGTCGCCGGCCTCGCTCCAGCGGCCAAGATCCTGCCGCTGCGGGTCCTGGACTCGAGCGGCTCGGGCTATGACTCCAACATCGCGACCGCTCTTATCTACGCCGCCGATCACGGTGCCGGCATCGCGAACCTCTCGCTGGGCGGCCCTGACGCCGATCCGGTGCTGGCGAGTGCCGTCAGCTACGCGCAGTCCAAGAACGTCGTGGTCGTCGCCGCGGCCGGCAACAGCCGGCAATCGGGCAACGCGCACGAGCTACCCGGCGGCCTACCCGAACGTGCTTGCCGTCGCTGCGACCGACAGCAACGACAACACCGCGTCGTTCTCCAACACCGGCAGCTACGTGAAGATCGCGGCTCCGGGTGTCCACATCCTGTCGACGTACCCGAGCGGCTACGCGTACATGGACGGCACTTCGATGGCGACGCCCTACGCGGCGGCCGCCGCGGCGCTGGTCCGCGCGGCGGCGCCGGCGTTGAGCGCCTCGGCCGTCATTGCCGATCTCACGAGCACGGCCCTCGACCTCGCCCCCGCGGGCCGCGATGACGCCTCCGGAGCCGGCCTGGTCGACCCGGGCGCGGCGGTATGCGCGGTGAGCGCGTGCGGGACGGCGACCCCGACGCCGACCCCCAGCCCGACCCCGAGCCCGACCCCGAGCCCGACCCCGACCGACAGCCCGACCCCGACCGACAGCCCCGACCCCGACCGACAGCCCGACCCCGACCGACAGCCCGACCCCGGCTGACACCCCGACGCCCACGCCAAGTCCCACCCAAGCTCCCACACCGGCAGTCACCCCGACCGTGACGCCCGCCCCCGTGATCACCCCTTCGCTCATCGCGACCCGGCTGGACATCACGCGCCCGCCGGCGAGCATCCGCTACGGGTCGTCGATCGTCCTCTCCGGCCGCCTGCGCGCCGCGAGCACCGGTGCCGGACTGGCCGGAAAGCGGGTCTTCTGGTGTTTCCGCGCCGGGACGCGCACGTCCTGCACGGCCGCCACGACCGGCAGCACCGGTTGGTCCCGGGTGCGGTTCACGCCACGCGCCACGAGCACCGTCAGCGTCAGGTTCGCCGGCGACAGCCGCTTTGCCCGGGTGACCTCGGCGTCCTACCGGGTCGCGGTCGTCCCGACGGTCGCCATGTGGGGTGGGCACACCTGGCTCATGGTGATGGTGCACCCCGCCGGACGGCAGCCGTACCTGCTCCAGCGCTGGGACGGGCACCGTTGGCTGCGGGTGTCGTCGGGATCGACGGATGCCGCGGGACGGGCCTTCTTCACCCACCTCGCGCCCCGCGTACTCGTCCGGGTCCTGATCGGAAAGTCCGCGCTGTGGGCGGGCACGAGCACGCGCGCGGTCCGGGTGTCCTGAAACCGCGGCGTCAGCGCGTCAGCACGTAGCCGATACCGGAGAGCGCCAGGCCCGCGATGCCGAGGAGTGCGGCAGTCAGGGCCACTCCCCGGTTGCTGGCGATGCCGGCCCGCACCCGAAGCAGGGCGAGGAAACCGGCGGGAACCGTGACAACCGAGATCACGTAGGCGATCGCGAACGCCTGCGGTACCAGGCCGGCGAGCACCGCGGCGAGGCCCAGCACGAGCGCCGCCACCCCGATGTCGTTGCGCGGCTCCGGAGCCGGGACGCCCCATCCCGGCGGCAGCTCGCCGGGCGCGTAATGCGGCAGCGGGGGTGCAGTACCCCAATCGCTGTCGATGACCGGGGGCGGCGCCGGTCGGGAGTCGTCACCCGAGGCGACATCCGGAACGCGATAGCGCTGGATGCGAAGCTCCGGTGGCGGCTCATGAAGTGGGGGCGTCACATCGAGGCGGGGGCTAGCCACGGGTGCTCCTTCAAGCAGCGCGGCTGGGGCGCGTCCGGTTGGTGTCGACAGGGGGAAATTAACCCGCTGGGCGGTATCCCAAACCAGGGCATTTCTACCGATTACGGATGCGTTGCTGCACCGCCTGAGTTCCTCAAGCTGAATACCGCTGGGTGCCCAGCGCCTCGAGCAAGCGCAGCCAGATCTCGCTGGGGGTGGGGTAGCTCGGCACCGCATGCCACAGGGCGGCGATCGGCAGCTTCCCGACGATCGCATGCGTCGCGGACTGCACCAGATCGGCGATGCCGGTTCCCACGAACGTCGCGCCCACGAGCGTGTCGCTGCTCGAGTCGATCACGAGTTTCGCGCGTCCGACGTAGTCATCGCGCATCACGTAGGTGCCGGCCAGCGCTGCCATGTCGTACTCGACGGTCTCGATGCTGAGACCGGCGTCGTGGGCCGAGTGCTCGGTGTGGCCGACCGAGCCCACTTCCGGGTCGGTGAACGTCACCTGCGGGACGATGCCGTGGTCGGCAAGGTCGCGATGGCGGCTGAACGGCCCCGCGTCCAGCGGCTGGCCCGTCGCGCGCGCCGCGATCACCTCGCCGGCGATGCGCGCCTGGTACTTGCCCATGTGGGTGAGCAGCGCCCGGCCGCACACGTCACCGATCGCGTACAGCCACTCGCCGCCGACGCCCTCGACCGTCAGCTGGTCGTCGACCGAAATGAAGCCGCCCTCCTGCAGCCCGACCGACGCCAGCCCGATCCCGGTGCTGTTCGGCCGCCGGCCGGCAGCGATGACGATCTCGTCGACCACCACCAGCTCGCCGTTGTTCAGCGAGACCGTGACCTCGCCCCCGTGCGGCAAGCCGATTCCGGCGTCGTTGACCTCAGGACGCGTCACCGAGGTCACCTGGACCCCCGTGACGATGCGCACGCCGCTCTCCCGGAGCCGGTCGGCGACGAGGTCACCGGCGAAGGGCTCGTTCTTGGCGAGCAGGCGCGGCGCCCCCTCGACAATCGTCAGCTCCTCGACACCGAGCGCGTTCAGCCACGTGGCCGCCTCGCAAGAAACGACCCCGCCGCCGATGAGCAGCATCCGGCGCGGGACCGCCTGCAGATTCGTGACATCGCGGGAGGTCCACGGGCGCGCTGCGGCCAGGCCGTCGACGGGAGGGACGGCAGGCGACGATCCGGTGTCGAGCACGACCGCGTGGCGTGCGGTGAGGGTCCGGGTGGTGCCGTCCGGCTTCGTGACGACGACCCGCTTCTCCCCGTCGAGCGCACCGTGACCGCGGACCACGTCGATGTCGTTGTTGATGGCCCACTGGACCTGCGAGGTGTCGTCCAGGTTGTTGATGATCTTGTCGCGGCGCGCCAGGACGGCCTTGACGTCGAGCGTTGCCTTGCCCAGCAGCTGCTTGACGCCGGGAAGGTTGCGGCCGATGTCGAGAATCTCCACGGGCCGCAGGAGCCCCTTGCTCGGCATGCAGGCCCAGTAGGAGCACTCACCACCGACGAGGTCGGATTCGACGATCACGGCGGACAGGCCGGAGCGCTGGGTCGCGTATTGCGCCGCGTTCTCGCCGGGGGGCGCGCCGCCGATCACGACGACATCCCATTCGCTGCGGTCAGGGTCTACTGAGGCGGCCACTTGTGCAGATTAGAGGGCGGGCAAGATCAACACAGCATCGCGGGTCAGCCGACGACCTCGTCCTCCCAGCACCAGTGCCGGGCTTCACCGGGTTCGGCGCTCCTGATGACCGGATGCTTCGTCTCCTGGAAGTGACGGTAGGCGTGGCGCCGCGGCGAGGAGTCGCAGCAGCCGCGCCGCACCCGAGGCAGCGCCGGAGATGGACCCAGCTGGTGCCTTCCTTCAGGCACTCCGGGCACTCGTGCTCCGCGGGAAGCCCGTCGGCATGCGCTTCGCCGCCCAACGGTCCGGATGCCGTGCAAATACCACAAGACCGCGTTCCGGACCGTTGGATATGCCCCGAAATGCCCGGCGCGCCGCGGCCGGCGGCGTTCGGTCTTGTGGGATTTGCACGGGCTCCCGCGTCGGCTGGCGCAAGGAAAGCTCCCGCCAGTGGTTGACGTGTTTGTGATTGGTCACTTACATTCGTCGCATGGCAGCTCGGAGCACGGCCGAAGAGCGTCGCGAGGATGTCCTCGAGGCGGCGCTCATCGAGTTCGCCGACGGCGGGCTCGACGGCACCAGCACCGATGCCATCGCCCGGCGGGCCGGCATCAGCCAGCCGTACCTCTTCCGGCTCTACCCCTCCAAGAAGGCGCTCTTCTGCGCCGCCGTGGAGCGCTGCTTCACCCGGGTGCGCATGGCTTTTCGCGACGCCGCCGAGGGTCTCACCGGGCTCGAGGCCAAGGAGGCCATGGGTGAGGCGTACCACCAGCTCTTGACCGATCAGACCTTCCTGCGCATCCAGCTGCAGGCCTACGCGGCGGCCTGCAATGACGACGAGATCCGTGACGTCACCCGCAAGGGCTTCAGCCGGCTGTGGGACGAGGTTGTCGTCCTGACCGGCTTCACTCCGGAGGAATCTCGCAGCTACATGGCGATGGGCATGCTGCTGAACGTGGCTGCGGCCATGGGCGTCGACGCCGATTGCCCCGAAGACCTCGAACGCCGGCTCCTCGGTGAGCCGGCCACCGCAGCCAGCAGCTAACTCACCACTGACCCATTCCGGCCCTGACCTCGTCATTTTCGCAGTTGTAAGTGGCTAGTCACTAGCCAGTAACCGACAGGAGATCCCGCCATGGCCCTCACGACATTCGGTCGGCAGCATGCGGGCAGGTCCCGCAGCCGGCTCCCGAAGGCGGCGGCGACCATCGCCGTCACCTCGGTGGCCGCATTCATGGTCTCGCTCGACAATCTGGTGGTGACGACGGCGCTGCCGTCCATCCGCGAACACCTGCACTCCGGTCTGGAAGGCCTGGAATGGACGGTGAACGCGTACACCCTGACCTTCGCGGTGCTGCTGCTTCCGGCCGCCGCCCTCGGTGACCGGCTCGGCCGCCGGCGCGTGTTCATCGCCGGGCTCACGCTCTTCACGCTCGCCTCCGCCGCCGCGGCGCTCTCGACGAGCACCGGCCTCCTGGTCCTGGCCCGGGCGCTGCAAGGCGTGGGTGGGGCAGCGGTGATGCCGCTGTCCCTGACGCTGCTGTCTGCCTCCGTGCCGGCTCATCGCCGCGGCGCTGCGCTCGGCGTCTGGGGCGCGGCTGCCGGTCTCGCCGTCGCGCTCGGCCCCATGCTCGGCGGGGCGGTGACGGACGGGTTCAGCTGGCAGTTCATCTTCTGGCTCAACGTCCCGATCGGCCTGATCCTGATCCCGGTCGCGCGTCGCTTGCTCTCCGAGCAGTCCGGCCCCACGACGTCGCTGGACCTGCCGGGCCTGCTGCTGGTGAGCGGCGGGCTCTTCGGGATCGTGTTCGGCATCGTGCGCGGCAACGGCCACGGCTGGACCAGCGGCCAGGTGATGGGCTCGATCGCCGCGGGCCTCGTGCTCATGGTCGCGTTCCTGGTCCGCGAGCGGCAGACGAAGGAGCCGATGCTCCCGCTGAAGCTCTTCCGCAGCCGGGCTTTCAGCGCGGTCAACGTCTCCGCCATGCTCATGAGCTTCGGGATGTTCGGCAGCGTCTTCCTGCTCTCCCAGTTCCTGCAGACGGCCATGGGCTACTCGCCGCTCGCCGCCGGAATCCGGACCCTGCCCTGGACCGCGATGCCGGTGCTCGTCGCTCCCATCGCCGGCCCGCTCTCGGACCGCATCGGCGGCAAGCCGCTGCTGGTGGTCGGCCTGGCCCTGCAGGCGACCGGTCTCGCCTGGATCGGCCTGCTCATCAGCACGCACGTCACCTACGCCGCGCTGATCCCGGCCTTCGTGCTCTCGGGCATCGGGATGGGACTGTTCTTCGTGCCGGTGGCGACTGTGGTGCTCGGCAGCGTGAATGTCGCCGACGAAGGTGTCGCGAGTGGCACGAACAACTCCTTCCGCGAGCTCGGCGGGACGATGGGTGTTGCCGTGCTGGCCTCGGTGTTCAGTGCCGCGGGTGGCTTCGGATCGAAGGCCGACTTCGTCGACGGCCTGCGCCCGGCGCTCGCCGTGGGCGTCGTGCTGCTGGCCATCGGCGCCTTCGCCGCCGTCCTGATCCCGAACCGGCGCCCGGTGTCGGGCGGGGCGGCCGTCGCCGAGGTGGCGCAGCCGGAGGGCGCGCTCGCCGCGGCCTGACGCCAGGCACCTGCGGCTGCCAGCAGCTGCCGTCGTCATCGCGACGGCAGCTGCTGGCAGCGCTGCGTTCTAGGCGACCCCGTGTATCTCGGACGTGGCGCGTACCTTGCCGAGACCCCGGTAGGCCTGCTGCGGGGTGCGCTCCCCGCGGATGACGCTTGCAACCTCTTCGGCGATGGGGACCTCGACGCCGTGCTGGCGGGCGATCTCCACGACCACCTGGGCGCTCTTGGTTCCCTCCGCGACCATGCCGAGCTCGTGGGTGATTTGCTCGACGGTCCGGCCACGGGCCAGCTCCTCGCCGACCCGCCGGTTACGCGAGAGCGGCGAGAGGCAGGTCGCCATGAGGTCGCCGAGGCCGGTGAGACCGGCGAACGTGCGGGGGTCGCCGCCCAGCGCGACGCCGAGCCGGGTCATCTCGGCGAGGCCCCGGGTGATGACCATGGCGCGGGTGTTGTCGCCGACGCCGAGGCCCTCCGCCATGCCGGCCGCGATCGCGATGACGTTCTTCAAGGCGCCGCCGAGCTCGCAGCCGGCCACGTCGCTGTTGGTGTAAACCCGGAACACGGTGCTGGCGAAGACCCGCTGGAGCGACTCGGCCAGGTGCTGGTCGGGGATCGCGATGACGGAGGCTGCGGCGAAACCCTGCAGTACCTCGCGCGCCAGGTTCGGCCCGGAGAGCACCCCGGCGGGGTGGCCGGGAACGACGTCTTCGATGACCTGCGTCATGCGCATGTGCGTGCCGCGCTCGAGCCCCTTCGACAGGCTCACCAGCGGGATCCAGGGGCGAAGGTGCTGCGAGATCTCCTCGAGCGTCGACCGGAACGAGTTGGACGGGACGCCGACGACGACCACATCCGCCTCGTAGACGGCGTCCTTCAACGAGGTCGTCGCGGTGAGCCGGGGATGCAGCGGCAGCCCGGCGAGGTAGTCGGGGTTCTCGTGATGATCGTTGACCGCCTCGACGGTCGACTCGCGCCGGGCCCACAGCACCGTCTCGGTACGCGCGGCCGCGAGCGAGGCGACGGTCGTTCCCCATGACCCCCCGCCGAGAACGGCCACGCTAATGCCTCGGGTCATGGACAGCTCCTGCTGGCTGGTCGGTTGGTGATCGGTGAGGGTGATTCAACACGCGCGCGGGGAGGCAGGATGCGGTCATGCCACGGATTGCCACTGCCGATCGGGTCGGACGCGACGAGATGCTGGAATTCGTCCGCCCGCGTCACCACTGCCTGCTGGTGACGACCCGGGCCGACGGCTCACCCCAGATCAGTCCCGTCACGTGCGGCGTCGATCCGCAGGAGCGCCTCGTCATCGCGACTTACCCGTCGCGGGCGAAGACCAGGAATGCGCGGCGCAACCCTGCCGTCTCGGCGTGCATCCTCTCGGACGAGTTCAACGGTGCGTGGTTGCAGCTCGACGGCCGGGCCGAGGTGCTGGACATGCCCGAGGCGCTCGACGGTCTGGTCGAGTACTTCCGCTCGATCTCCGGCGAACATCCGGACTGGGACGAGTACCGCTCGGCCATGGCGAGGCAGGGAAAGAGCCTGCTGCGTATGACGATCGAGCGGTGGGGGCCGATCGCGACGGGCGGTTTCCCGCCCGAGCTCGAGGCCTGACCGCAGCGACGCGCGAGGCCGGGTTAGCGGCTCTCGCCGGCCGCGCAGGCCGCGAACGCTTGGCGAAACGCGTCGCGCACGGCGCGAGATACGTCACGTAAGGCCGTGACCCGCCGGGCCTCGGCGGCGGCGCTCAGCGGGCGCTCACCGACCGCCAGATCGACGACGGCCTCGAGCCGCTGCGCCGTCGTCAGCACCCGCATCGCCTCCGCCGGGGAGCCCTGCGGGAGCGGTAGCTTCAGCCCGCTGCGCTTGCGCAACTCCTGGATCGCGGCCACGATCTCCGGGCTCAGCTCGCCGACCTGGCCGATCTCCGCGATCACCGAGACCGCGGCGCTGACACTCTCCGACAGCGCGAGCTCGGCTTCACGCAGGCGCGACGCGGCCGCGGGGGCGACGCCGGTGCGGCCGGGCAGGGGGAGCAGCTGCCACTCGACCGTCACCAAAGGCTCCAGCGCGCTGCCGCGCACGTCGATCTCGGGGACGAGCAGCCAAGCTTGCAGCTCCGCGGCCTGGGGCAGCACCGCGACCGCCTCGCCGGCCGCGAGCGCGACGCGCAGGGTGTCGCCGGAGAGCCCGTCGGGCTCACCCGGGACCGGAAGCCGCAGCGAGACCTCGGCCGGGGCGCAGCGGCGCAGCAACGGGAGCGCTCGGGCGAGCGGGACCGGACCCGATTCGTCGGGGAGGCCACGCACGGTGTGCGGCTCGTCGAAGCCCTGCGCGACGGCAAGGAGATCATCGCTCGGCGCGCGACCGTCCAGCCAGGCGCCGAGCCAGGCCGCGACCAGACCAGCAAGGAGGCGAGGTGGGCGCAGGCGCGATGCCGGCTGCACCCCAGGCGTCGAAAAAGTCATCCCGCGAAACGCTACCGGTCCGCCCCTGCCGGCTGCCAACCGGAGGCGCCTGTCCGGTTCGCAGTGGCCACGCTGGTAGTCTGGTCCGCGGCGGAACGTTTTGTCCGCCGCTCCCGCGGGCGAGTGGCCCGCGAGGTCGCTTGTATCGAGCAGTTCGTCTCCCGCCTGGCCCACGCCCTGAACGTGATGCTGCCGCCGGAGACCGTCTCCTCACATGACGCGGCCGAAAACCGCTGATGGAGTTTCTTCGTGCCTGAGCACGCTCGCCGCCCGCGCGTGGCGACCAGTTCCAACCATTCAAAGTCCTATTCGTCCAACTCTCCCCGGTACGGCTCGTCCGGTGGCTCCGGCCACAGTGGCCGTTCCGGCTCCGGTTCCAACCATGGTTCCGGTCGTGGCCGCCGTCCCGCCGGTCGCTCATCCACCTCGCGTCCCGCAGCCCGCGCACCGCAGGTGTCGGCTCTCGATCTCGCTCTCGACGCGGCGCTTGCCCTGCCGGCCCCGGCCGAGCGGACCTTCGCCGAGCTCGGCCTGCCCGCCGAGATCGTGACGGTGCTCTCCCGCGCCGGCATGCTTGCCCCGTTCGCCATCCAGTCGCGCACCTTGCCTGACGCCCTTGCCGGTCGCGACATCCTCGGCCGCGCGCAGACCGGCTCCGGCAAGACGCTCGGCTTCGGCCTTCCGATGCTGACCCGCCTCGCCGAGACCGTGGGGGAGCGCGCTCCGCGCTTCCCGCGTGGCCTGGTGCTGGTACCCACCCGCGAGCTGGCCCGCCAGGTCGCGGACGCTCTTGCCCCGCTGGCCCGCGCGGTCCGGGTGCGCCTCACCACCGTCTACGGCGGCGCTCCCATGGGCCGCCAGATCGATGCGATGCGCGAGGGGGTCGACCTCGTCATCGCGACGCCGGGCCGGCTGCTCGACCTCATGGAGCGCGGTGCCATCAAGCTGGACCGGGTTTCCATCGCCGTCCTCGACGAGGCCGACCACATGGCCGACCTCGGCTTCCTGCCGGACGTCACCCGCATCCTCGACCAGACCGTCCCGGGCGGGCAGCGCATGCTGTTCTCCGCGACGCTCGACCGGGGTGTGGGAACGCTCGTCACCCGCTACCTGAACGACCCGGCGATCCACGCCGTCGCGTCGGCCCACTCGCCGGTGGAGCTGGCCGACCACAAGGTCTTCGTGCTGCCGGCGTCGGACAAGGTCACGATCGCGGCCCAGATCGCCGCGCGCCCCGGCCGCAGCCTCTTCTTCGTGCGTACCAAGCACGGGGCCGACCGGCTGGCTCGCCAGCTCAGCATGGCGGGCGCTCCGGCTGCCGCGATCCACGGCAACCTCAAGCAGAGCCAGCGTCAGCGTGCGCTGGCCGGTTTCGCTGCCGGTCACCCGCGGGTGCTGGTCGCGACGGATGTCGCTGCGCGCGGAATCCACGTCGACGACGTCGACCTGGTCGTGCACTTCGACCCGCCGAACGACTCCAAGGACTACCTGCACCGCTCGGGCCGTACCGCTCGGGCCGGGGCCCGGGGCACCGTTCTGGCGCTCGTCGACCCGGCGCAGGTGCGCATGGTCAAGATGCTTCACGACGAAGCCGGGGTCACTCCGGTCAGCCACCGGGTCGCCTCTGACCACGCCGAGGTCATCGCCATCGCTGAGTCGGGCGAGGCCGTTCCGCCGCCGCCGCCCCCGCGCCAGCCGCGGCCGGCCAGCGCCAACACCGGGCGACGCTCCGGCTCCGGGTCGGGTTCCCGCCGTCCCTACCGCGGTCGTGGCCAGGGTTCCGGGCCGTCAGGGTCCGCAGGGCGTCAGGGCCACCAGGGACGCATAGCCAGCTAGAAAGCACCATCACGTTGCACGAGACGTCAGCGCCCGGGTCGGATCACGACCCGGGCGCTGTCGTTCGCCGTGACGCCGAGCAGACCTGCCTTCCATCAGCTGACGAGCTCCCTCTCGAGCGGCGTGCGGAAGCGCGGGGTGACGCGGGCGCTGCCGATGGCCAGTTGCGTCTGCTCGGCAGCCCGTTCCACCCCGCGCGTGCCTTCGCGGCCGATATCGCGCAGCAACCGGAAGACGACCTCACCCGCTGCCCGCTGGGCCCAGCCGCCCACGATCTGCCCGCCCCACCAGACGGTCGGGCCGGGATTGCCGGATCGGTCGAACAGGCTGCCGGCCGCGGCGGGCTCGCGGTGGCCCGGGTCGAGATAGAAGTCGCGGTGCAACCAGCCCATCACCGACGGATCCAGAGCCGGTAGCAATCTCGCGGCAGGCGGCGGCTCGGGGCACTCATCGAGATCGCCGGCGAGCAGCAGGCCACTGCCGTCCTCCAGCTCGACGGCGACGGTGTCCAGCGCTGCCGCCGCGCGCTTCGTCTCACCGGCGGTCCATCCCGTCCACCACTGCAGATCGGCGAGTGTCGCCGGCCCGTACGCGCGCAAGTAGGCGCGGGCCAGCTCGGCCTGGGCGGCGGCTGTCGGAAGCTCGTCCGCGGTCGGCGGCGTGACGGGCGCCGGCGACCAGCTGTACTGGCTGCTGATCCAGCTGCCGCGGGGCCGTCCCCGCACGATGCGTCCCTCCGCGGAGAGCGTGAAAAGTACCCGGCTGGTGAGGCTCTGGGTGCCGCCGGCGATCGTGATCTGCCGGCGAAGCCCCGGAACCGCCTCGCCGACTTCGGTCCCGAACGCCTCACCGCGCTTGGTGAGGAACGACAGCGCAGCCTCCTCCAGCGTCTCGAGCAGCACTTTCCCGTCCGCAGCCAGGCCGTCCTTCTCGATGAAGCCGATCAGGCGACTGCGCTCGCGTGCGGCGATGGCCCGGGTGGCCGCCGCGTGGACGGTCGGTGCGAGATCGGTGGCGACCACGAAGACCGTGCGGCGCATCGCCAGCATCCGGACCAGGCTGCGGTCCTCGTACAGGGCGGTTTCCATGGCCTGCGTCGAGGCGCCCCGCGCGGTCGCTGACAGGTGCACCGACGCAGGGTCGGTCGAGTGCAGGGCGACGAGCGCCCGGGTCACGTCCGGAGCAGCTCTGCTCGCCTGGCTGGCTTGGCTGTCAGCGCCCGCCAGCAGGTGCCGGGAGGCGAGCCGGGCTCGCCGCTGCCGATTGCTCATCGCTCGGGGCCGGGAGGGCCGGGAGGGCCGGGAGGGCCGGGAGGATGGTGTCGCGCGCGTCACCAATCGCATCTTGCCGGTGCCCGCGCCGGGAGGGGAATACTCGTAGCCTGACGAAAGCTTGCCCAAGGGCAAGCAATTCCCGACGACGACAGGATCCCGGAGAGCCCATGCCTGCGCTTTCGCACCGCCGGCGGATGCTGGTGCTCGCGATCTGCTGCATGAGCCTGTTCATCGTCGGCCTCGACAACACGATCGTGAACGTCGCCCTGCCGGCCATCCGGACCGACCTGCACGCTTCCGTCTCCGGACTCCAGTGGACCGTCGACGCCTACACGCTGGTGCTGGCCAGCCTGCTGGTGCTCGGCGGTTCCACGGCCGACCGGCTGGGCCGGCGCCGGGTCTTCCAGACCGGGCTGCTGATCTTCACGCTGGCCTCGCTGCTGTGCAGCCTGGCACCGAGCCTGGGCTGGCTGGTCGCGTTCCGGATGCTGCAGGCGCTCGGCGGCTCGATGCTCAACCCGGTGGCGATGTCGATCATCACCAACACCTTCACCGACCCGCGCGAGCGGGCCCGCGCGATCGGTGTCTGGGGCGGCGTCGTCGGCATCAGCCTGGCACTCGGCCCGGTGCTCGGCGGCGGCCTGGTCGGCTGGATCGGGTGGCGGTCGATCTTCTGGATCAACATCCCGGTCGGTCTCGCCGCCGTCGTGCTGTGTGCCAAATTCGTGCCGGAGTCCAAGGCGCTGCGCCCGCGGCGGGTGGACCTGGCCGGCCAGGTCCTGGTGATGCTCGTGCTCGGGACGCTGACGTACGCGATCATCGAGGGCCCGGGCTCGGGTTATCTCTCCGCCGGCATCGTCCCGCTCTTCGTGCTGTCGGCCGCCGGGCTGGCGTTCCTCATCGGCTACGAGCGCCGCCGCCGCGAACCGCTGATCGAAGTCCGGCTCTTCCGCAGCGCGCCGTTCGCCGGAGCCACGGTCATCGCGGTGTGCGCGTTCGCCGCACTGGCCGGCTTCCTGTTCCTGAACACCCTGTATTTGCAGGAGGTTCGGGGACTCTCGGCGCTGCACGCCGGCCTCTACACGCTGCCGATGGCCGGGATGACTTTCCTCTTCGGGCCGATCTCGGGACGCCTCGTCGGCACCCGCGGGCCGCGGCCGTCGCTCGTCCTCGCCGGCATAGCGATGCTGATCAGCAGCCTGATGCTCACCAGCATCACGCCGACGACCTCGCTCGGCTGGCTGTTCACCGCCTACGCGATCTTCGGCTTCGGGTTCGGATTGGTGAACGCGCCGATCACCAACACCGCCGTCTCGGGCTTGCCGATCGAGCAGGCCGGGGTGGCCGCCGCGTTCGCGTCGGCGAGCCGCCAGATCGGGCAGTCACTGGGCGTCGCGGTGGTGGGGTCGGCCGCCGTGGCGCGCGTCGCCGGCGACTTCAAGCTCGGCTTCGCCGATGCCAGCCACGCGGGCTGGTGGACGCTGGCCGGCTGCTCGCTCGCGGTCCTCGTCCTCGGCGTCGTGACGACGGGACGCTGGGCGCGGGGTACTGCTGAGCGTGCCGCCGAGCGGCTCCGGGAGCACGGCGAGCAGGTCACGCCCGAGCCGGCGGCCCCCGAGCTGGTCGCCGGCTGATCGACGTCACCCGTCCAGCAGCCGCCAGAATCCGCTGCGGCGACACGGGATAGCGCGTTCCGAGCGACTGGGCGAACAGGCTGACCCGCAGCTCCTCGATCATCCAGCGCGCTTCGTCCCGGCGGCTCGGGTCGGCGGCTCGGGCGGCCTCCTGGAGTTCCTGGACCTGGGCCATGCGCGCGCTGTCCCGGACCGGGTCGGCGCCGAGCTGCTCCAGGCGCCGCTTCATGCCGCGGACGTAGCGTCGCAGGTCGGGCAGTCGCGCTGCACCCGCCGCAGCCACGAAGCCAGGACCGACGAGTGACTCGAGCTGCGCCCGGACATCGGCACGCGCCGGCTCCGTCACCGCCGGCCCGGGGCGGGCCAGCACGGCGGCGACATCGGCCGCGTCAGCGACGATCTGCTCGACCGCCGTGACGATGCGCTTCGTGCCGGCGAGCACCCCGTCGCGCACGCGCGCCGCCAGCCGGGCGAACGCCGTCCGCGTCCCACCCCGGGCCGCCGGCGGCGATGACGATCTCGTCGATGGCCGCGGCGTGGCAATCCGCGAGCAGCGCGGGCACGCCCGAGTACGGGTAGGACGCCAGGACGAGCTTGCTGCGCGTCCCCAGCGCCGCCGTGACGGCCTTCAACGGCGACGGCGTCGTCAGCATCAGCAGCCGGCGCGTCCCGGCCCACATCGCCCGCTCCTGCTCCGCTGCGGTCGCCAGGATCCGCACCGCCGCGGTGCGCCCGTCGTCGATCAGCGCCGGATACGCGGTGACGACGCCGCTCGGCAGCGCCTGCGAAACGGTCCTGGGCAGCTCGCCGCCGGGCCACGCGGTGAGCCCCGCCCGTTCCAGGCCCGCTCCGGCCGCTCGCACCGCTTCCTGGACCCGCGGCGCCAGCTGCTCGCGGAGCGCCCCGAGATCCTTGCCGCTGGCGATCGTCGCGCCCGTCTCGTCGGTGATCGCGAACGTCGGTCGCAGGTGCGGCGGCAGTTTCTCGAACGCCCATGCCTCGCGCGGCACCGCCACCCCCGTCGCCCGCCGCAGCTCGCGTTCCAGCCCGGGAAGGAGCGGCTCGTGCGGGTCGATCTGCGGCAGCACGGCGGCCGCGATCGTGGTCGGCGGGGTGAAGCTGCGCCGCAGCGCTTTCGGCAGCGAGCGCAGCAACGCGACGACCAGCTCCTCGCGCCGGCCCGGCACCTGCCAGTCCAGCTCCTTCCAGCTGTCGCGAGGGTCGGCGTGCCGGGCAGGCCGGCCAGCAGCGCGAGCGGCACGTGGACCGTCACGCCGTCATCGGCCGCGCCAGGGTCGAACGCGTACGAGACCGGCAGCCGCGCGTCACCGCGCTCGAGCGCGTCCGGAAAGGCGGTCTCGTCGACGGCTCGAGCGCGGCGCCCGCCCGCAGCGTCTTCGGGGGTCAGGGTGAGCAGCTCCGGGTCGCGCCGCCGGGCCCGCTTCCACCAGCTGTCGAAGTGCCGGCCGGACACCACCTCGGCGCCGATGCGCTGGTCGTAGAAATCGAAGAGGGTCTCGTCGTCGACGACGAGATCGCGGCGCCGGGTGCGTTCCTCGAGCTCGCCGATCTCCTCGCGCAGCCGTTGGTTGGCCGCGAAGAACGCGTGATGCGTGCGCCAATCACCCTCCACCAGCGCGTGGCGGATGAAGAGCTCGCGTGACAGCGCCGGATCGACGCGCGCCGTACCCGACCTTGCGGCCGGTGACGATCGGCAGCCCGTAGAGCGTGACCCGTTCGAACGCCATCACCTGGGCGCGGCGCTTCTCCCAATGCGGCTCGCTGTACGTACGGGTCGACGAGATGGCCGGCGAGCGGCTCCACCCAATCCGGTTCGATCCGCGCGACGACGCGAGCGAAGAGCCGCGAGGTCTCGACCAGTTCGGCGGCCATCACCCAGCGCGGTGGCTGCTTCGCCAGCGCCGACCCCGGGAAGATCGTGAACCGGCTGCCGCGGGCCCCCTGAGTACTCGCGGCGCTCTCCCTCGCGCATCCCGATATGCGAGAGCAGCCCGGCGAGCAGGGCCTGGTGCACCTTGTCCGGGGGCGGCCTCGCCGATGGCGGCGCGGCCCGGTGGGACCGGGATGTCGAGCTCGCGCGCGGCGCCGCGCAGCTGCGTGACCAGGTCCTGCCACTCGCGCACCCGCAGGTAGTGCAGGAACTCCGCCACGCACATCCGGCGGAAGCTGCTGGAGGAGCGTGCCTCCTGCTGCTCGGCCAGGTAGCGCCAGAGATGCAGCATCCCGAGGAAATCGGAGGTCGGGTCGGCGAACCGGGCGTGCGAGCGTATCGGCGGCCTGCTGGCGGTCGGTCGGACGCTCGCGGGGATCCTGGATCGACAGCGCGGCGGCGATCACGATCACCTCGTCGCACACACCCGCCGTCGGCGCCGGCGAGCACCATCCGGCCGAGCCGCGGATCGATCGGCAGCCGCGTCAGCCGGCGCCCGAGCGCGGTGAGTTTTGCCGGGCCGCCGGCGACCGCGCGTTCCAGCGCGCTCAGCTCGAACAGCAGGGCCAGCCCGTCACGGACCCCACGGCGGTCAGGCGCGTCGACGAAAGGGAAATCCTCGACCTCACCGGGGTCGCCGAGGCCGAGCGACGCCATCTGCAGCAGCACCGAGGCGAGGTTGGTCCGCAGGATCTCGGGGTCGGTGAAGGCCGGCCGGGACTCGAAATCCTCCTCCGCATACAGCCGGATGCAGATGCCCGGGGCGAGCCGCCCGCAGCGTCCGGCGCGCTGGCGGGCCGAGGCCTGCGAGACCGGCTCGATCGGCAGTCGCTGCACTTTCGTGCGGTAGCTGTAGCGCGAGATGCGAGCGTTGCCGGTGTCGATGACGTAGCGGATGCCGGGGACGGTCAACGACGTCTCGGCGACGTTCGTGGCGAGCACGACGCGCCGCCCGTCGTGCGGGGCGAAGACGCGGTGCTGCTCGGCGATCGACAACCGCGCGTAGAGCGGGATGACCTCGTCCGCGAGTCGGATGGCGAGACCCGGCCCGCTCCAGCGCCTCGGCGGCATCGCGAATCTCGCGCTCGCCGGAGCAGAAGACCAGGATGTCGCCCGGCCCGGCGGCGCTCAGCTCCCGAACGGCTTCGACGATGGCCTGCGGCTGGTCGAGCACGACGGGCTTCGCGCCTGGGCTGGGATCGGGCTCGCGCTCCAGCGGCCGGTAGCGCACCTCGACCGGATAGCTACGCCCGGAGACCTCGAGAACCGGGGCGGGGGGCGCGCCCGGGCGGGAGAAGTGGCGGGCGAACCGTTCGGTGTCGATGGTTGCCGAGGTGACGATGACCTTGAGGTCGGGTCGCCGGGGAAGCAGCTGCGCGAGGTAGCCGAGCAGCAGATCGATGTTGAGGCTGCGCTCGTGGGCCTCGTCGATGATGAGCGTGTCGTAGCGGCGCAGCATCCGGTCGTTGGCGATCTCGGCGAGCAGTATGCCGTCCGTCATGATCTTGACCAGCGTCTCGTCGCTGGACTGGTCGTTGAAGCGCACCTGATAGCCGACGGCCGTGCCGAGCTCGATGCCCAGCTCCTCGGCGATGCGGTCGGCGACGGTGCGCGCCGCGATCCGCCGGGGCTGGGTGTGGCCGATCAGCCCGCGGATGCCGCGGCCGAGTTCGAGGCAGATCTTCGGCAGCTGGGTGGTCTTGCCGGACCCGGTCTCGCCGGCCACCACGACGACCTGATGATGCGTGATCGCCTCACGGATGTCGGCGACCCGTGCCGTGATGGGCAGCTCCGCCGGGTAGCTGACGGCGGGGACGCTCGCGCGCCGCGCGCCTACCCGCCGCTCGCTCGCCTCGATCGCCCGCGCCACCCGTACCAGGTCTGCCGCGTCACCGCGGCGGTGGGCGCGCAGCCGGCGTGCCAGGCGATGCTCGTCGCGCAGCATCAAGCCGCCGAGGCGCTGGCGCAGTTGCGCCGGGCTTAGTGCGGGTTCGAGCCCCACCGAAGCCGGCGAGTCACGCTCGGTGGGGTCGGTGGGGTCGGTGGGGTCGTGGGTCGACGCCCGCACCATGACGCAGCGGCTCAGATGCGGGAGACGCATCGACGGACATGCCCTTCAGGCTGCCAGCTGAGGGCGCTGCGGGCGATTCATGGTCGAGACCCGCGCTCGGACTCGCTGCGCTCGCCCGAGTCACGATCTCTCCGACAGGCTTAGACGAGGTTGAAGTGCTCCGGGTCCGGTCCCACGCGTCCCGAGGGCGAGAGCGCCGAGAGGGTCGCCATCTCACCCTCGTCGAGCTCGAAGTCGAACAGCTCGAGGTTCTCGCGGATGCGTGCCGGGGTCACGGACTTCGGGATGGCGATGTTGCCGAGCTGCAGGTGCCAGCGCAGCACCACCTGGGCCGGGGTCTTGCCGTGGGCCTGCGCGACGCTGCCCACGTACGGGTCCTCGAGCAGCCCCTTGCCCTGACCGATCGGGCTCCACGCCTCCGTGGCGATCTGGTGCTCCTGGTGGTAGGCGCGCAGCTCTTCCTGCGGCCAGCGCGGGTGCAGCTCGATCTGGTTCACCGCCGGCACGATCCCGGACTCCTCGCGCAGCCGGTTCAGCGTGTGGATCGTGAAGTTCGAGACGCCGATCGCGCGGACGCGGCCTTCCTCGTAGAGCTTCTCGAACGCCTTCCAGGTCTCGACGTACAGATCGCGTGCCGGGGTCGGCCAGTGGATCAGGTAGAGGTCGACGACGTCGAGACCGAGCTTGCCGATGCTCGCGTCGAACGCGGCCAGGGCCTGGTCGTAGCCCTGGTCGGGGTTCCACAGCTTGGTGGTGATGAACAGCTCATCGCGCGGCACGCCGGCGTTCGCGATCGCCTTGCCGACGCCTTCCTCGTTCTGGTACGCCGCCGCGGTGTCGATCAGCCGGTAGCCGGCTTCGATCGCGGTGGTGACCGGCTCGATGACCTCGTCCGGCGGTACCTGGAAGACGCCGAAGCCGAGCTGGGGAATCGTGACGCCGTTGTTCAGCGTGAGGTTCGGGATGGACTTCGTCGGATCGATCGCCACGCGGCAACTCCTCGGGACTTCTCAGCGGATCGTCAGTGGAACGTGGAGGACGGATAACAGTTCTCACGTCCCTCTAACAACGTGTCCCAGCAGGCCGATCCCAACCCTGGATCACCCGATCGGGTGCGAGTGCGCGCCATTTCGTGACGGCGGACCGTTAGTAGGGCATCGTTACTCTCAGTTATCCGCGCGCGACGGCTGGACGGCCGGTGTGCGCGGCAGAAGGGAAGACCTCGTTGATGCGCCTGCGGGTCGCCAGGGCGGCAGGGGTGCATCCTGCCCGGCGCGGGTTGGCGGCGATCGCCATTGCCGCCTTTTCCGCATTGGGCCTGCTCAGCGGGTGCGCGCCGGCCCCTCCGTCGGTGATCGCCGCGACCGGCGACTCGATCGCCCGCGGGTTCGACGCCTGCGGGTTGCTCTCGGACTGCCCGAGCATCTCCTACGCGACCGGCAACGACCCGCGCTCGGCCAGCGTCTACCGCCAGTTGCTGGGCGGGAGCCCGGGCCTTCGCGGTCACCAGTACAACGACGCTCAGGTCGGTGCCCGCGCGGAGGACCTCTTCGGTCAGATGGCGCTGGCCTCGTGGCAGAAGGCGGACGTCGTCACGGTGCTCGTGGGGGGCAACGACGCCTGCACGCAGACCGTCGGCGCCATGACGCCGGTCAGCAGCTTCCGCGCCTCCATCGATTCCGCGCTCAGCTTCCTGTTCAGCCAGCGTCCGAGCGCCAGGGTCGTGGTCTCCTCGATCCCCAACCTGTACCGGGTGTGGCAGGTCGCTCACACCAGCCCGGCCGCACAGTCCGTCTGGCGCTGGGGCATCTGCCCGACGATGCTCGACCGGCCGACGTCGACGGCTCCTGCCGACAACCTGCGCCGGGTCCTGGTCACGCTGCAAATTCAGAAGTACAACGCGGTGCTCGGCGCGGTCTGCCACAAGTACCGCAACTGCCGCTGGGACGGCGGGGCCGTGAACCGCTACCCGTTCAGGCTGGCGGAGCTGAGCCGCTTCGACTACTTCCACCCCAACGAGCTCGGGCAGCGGGCGCTGGCCCGGCTGACCTGGCACGCCTACAAGAGCTAGCGCGCTCGGCGCCGCTGCTGAGAACGCCATAGGAGGCCTGCACCGTCACCTGCGTGACCTGGCCGCCTGACCCGAACGGCGGAGCACAGCCCGGCGCAACTCGTCGACCATTGAAAGCAGACGGGCTGGAGCAAAGGTGCCCTTCCGGGGCGGCAGGAGCAGCGCATGCGCAAGGGCCAGGCGAGCATGGGGCGAAAGGCCGCGTGCGTGGCTCTGGCCGGCGTGTCGCTGACCGCCGCGATCGTCGCCGCCTTGCCCGGTGTCGCGCAGGCCGCTCCTGGCCCGGCGCGCACGGCACGCACCCACGCCTTGGGGCTCAAACGCTCGCCCGGCGCTGTGGTGCTGCCGCAGGCCGGCGTCCGAGCACTCTCCACGCTGGCTGCGCGCAGCGCGGCTCTGCCGGCGTCGGTGGACCTGTCGCGCTACGACGAGCGGGTCGGCGATCAGGGCAACGTCGGCTCGTGCGCGGCCTGGGCGATCGGCTACGGGATGATGGGCTGGTTCGCGCGCCGGCAAGGCCACGCAGGCGCGCCGTACGCGCCGATGTACGCGTACAGCCAGGTCAACGGCGGGGTCGACAACGGCACCTCGCCCGCCGCCGTGCTGGAGGTGTTGCGCACCCAGGGGATCGACACGGCGGCGCACTACGCCCAGAAACACCCGAACAGCCATTACGACTGGCGTCACCGGCCGAGCGCCGCCGAGCGGGCGAGGGCCGCTGCGAACCGCATCGCCGGTTGGGTCACCCTGTACAACACCTACCGGGCGCCCGGCTCCGTCGCGATCACCGCCGTGAAGCGCACGCTCGCCTCCGGACGGCCGGTGGCCCTGTCGATCGCCGTCTACAACCGGTTCATGTACGCCTACGGTGCGCCGTCGGTCGTCTCCTCGAGGGGCAATCTCGGGCAGCTGCTCGGCTACCACGAGGTCCTCGCCGTCGGGTACGACCGCCGCGGGGTCCGCATCCAGAACTCCTGGGGGACCTCGTGGGGCAACCGCGGCTACGCCATCCTCGACTGGAACTACATCGCCCAGCACACCTACGAAGCCGAGACGATTGCCGGGCTCTCCAGTACGACCGGCGCGAGCCGTCCGGCCGTCACCAGCGTCACGCCTGGTGCCGGCTCGATCCGCGGCGGCCAGCTGGTCACCGTGACGGGGGCCCGGCTCAATTCGGCGCTGCTGACGCTCGGTACCAGGACGTTCGCGCCGGCCGCCGTGGCCTCGAACGGTCGCTACCTGACCTTCCGGGTGCCCGCCGGGCTGCCGGGCGCGTTCGCGCTGCGCATCAGCACTCCGGGCGGGGTCAACGCCGGCACCCGGTCGTTCCGCTACACCCGCTGAGCGCTACGTCGGTGGCGCATGCCAGCCGCGGGGGTCGACCCCGCCGGGAACGTCAGCGCGCGGGTCGTACGGGCTGCGGGTGAAGATGAACGAGGCGATGTCGAGGGCGACCGGCGTCGCGTCCTCGTCGCGCAGGATGCGCAGCGTCTCACCCGTGTAGTAGCCGTCCAGGCCGGTCCAGGTGCCGTCCGGGTTCGGCCGGAAGCGGGCGGAGCGGCCGCCGGGCGGATCGGACTCGAGCGCCAGCTCGTCGCTGCCGCGGGCGCGCAGCACGTACGCCGACGGTCCCCAGAACCAGGCTCCCAGCGCGGCGAGCGTGCCTTCCCCGGGAGCCGCCGGGAGCCATTCGCGAACCGGACGCGGCTCGTTGGCGTCCAGGATCGCGGCGAGGTCGGCCGCGAGCAGCGGGCGCATCCCGGCGGTCGAGTTGGCCATGACGACCGCGCCGTCCCCGGACGCGGTGTCGATGCGCAGCAGCGCCAGGAACCCGGGCATGGAACCGCCGTGGCCGAAGCTACGGACGCCGTCGGCGTTCCAGACCTGAAGCCCGAGCCCGTGAGCGCCCGTCCACGGGGCCCCGCGGCGGTCATCGACGGCCAGGGGCTCGCGCATCTCCTCCAGGGTGGAGGCGGCGAGCAGCTCGCTCCCGTCGATCGCACGGCCGGCGTCCGGTCCGGCCAGGAACGCGATCCAGCGGGCGAGATCGGCGACGGTCGTCCAGAGCTGGCCGGCCGGAGCCATGGCGGCCGCGTCGTGCTCCGGCTCGGGCAGGAGCAGATCGGCGTAGGGATGCACGGCGAACCCGGACGCGTGCGGTGAGCGGGGTCGGGGGGTCGTGCGGTCCATCCCGAGGGGGAGGAGCAGCTCGGCGTGCAGCGTCTCGGCCCAGGGCCGGCCGCGCGCCCGGGAGACCAGCTCGCCGAGCAGCGCGAAGCCGACATTCGAGTAGTGGAACCGGCGTCCCGGACGCGCCAGCCGGGCCTGGCCCGCCTCGGTATCCATGCCCGCGACCGCCGACTCGCGGGGATACAGCGAGGCTTCGGCGAGGTCTGCGAACTCACCTCCGGCGGTGCGCTCCCACCACGGGCCGGCCGTCTCGGCCCGCAGTCCCGCGGAGTGGGAGAGCAGCTGAGCGATGGTGACACCGTCGAAGGCGCCCGGCAGATGGCGCTCGAGCGGATCGGTCAGCGTCAGGGCGCCCTCGTCGCGGAGCCGCATGATCTGCACCGCGACGAACGTCTTCGTGATCGACCCGCAGCGGTACTGCACATCGGCGTGGGGGGCGTCACCGTCGACCCGTCCCGCGCCGGCGGCCCAGACCAGCTGCCCGTCGCGGACCAGTCCGGCGACGACGGAGGGGAGCCGTTGGCCGGCTTGTTCCTTCGCGAGGCGCTCCTGCAAGAGCGCTTCCGTACCAGCATTCACAACTACGAACCGTAGTGAATCTACGACTGGTTGTGCATCTAGACGCGCTCAGTCAGCGGGACGCAAAACGATCTCGCGGGTCAACTGACGATCGCGGCGATGACGTGGCCGAGCGCGTAGGTGGCCGCCGTGGCCGCGGTGACCATCGAGAGCTGAGTGAGCGCGCCCCGCAGCGGGTGCTGGCTGGTGAGGCGGGAGACCGCGGCGCCTCCGAGCACGGCGGCCAGCCCGGACAGCAGCAGCGTGAGCCACAGGCCGGTGAAACCGGCGAGGATCGGGATCAGTGGGATCAGCGCGCCGATCGAGAACGCCAGGAAGCTGGAGCCGGCGGCGACCCGGGCCGACGGCAGTGACTCGGTGTCGATCCCGAGCTCCTCGCGGGCATGGAAGCGCAGCGCCACATCCGGGTCCGCCGCGATCTCGCGCGCCGCGGCCTGCGCGGTCTGCGGGCTGAGGCCGTGGCGCACCAGCATCTCGGCGAGCTCGGCTCGCTCGGCGTCCGGCCGGCGCAGCAGCTCGCGGCGCTCCTTGGCCAGCTCACGCTCGACCATCGCGTTTTGGGTGTGGACGCTGGTCCACTCGCCGGCCGCCATGCTGAAGGCCCCGGCCAGCAGTCCGGCCAGCCCGCCGACGAGCAGGAACGAGTGGCTGCCACCGCCCCCGCCGACCCCGGCGATCAGGCACGTATTGGTCACCAGGCCGTCCATGGCGCCGAACACGGCCGCCCGCAGCCAACCGCCGCTGACCTTGCGGTGCGTGTGGTGGCGCTCGGCTGCGGCGGGCGCGCCCGTGGGGGCACCTGCGGCGGCGAGCGTGGACATGTGCCTATTGCACCCAAGCAATCCAAGATCGTCCAGGAAGGGAAACATGCCCTTCGTCGCCCCGGTACGCGAGTGCGCCGGCGGCCGCTCGCGGCGTGATGTCTAGAAGCGGGCGCTGGGGAAGATGACGCCGACCGCGAGCCCCGCCAGGTAGAGCCAGCCGAAAAGCCGGTTATGGACCAGGCAGACCCGGTGGTACCAGAGCGGCCAGCCGACGTAACCCTGCGGAGCGCTCGCCGGCGCCGGGGCGGAGAGCGTGCGCAACGCCCGCACGGCACGCGGGGCGGCCAGGAACACCAGCAGCGTGAACGGGCTGATGGCCCCCACCGCCACCGCGATGACGATCACGACGTACATGCCGGCGACGACGGCGGTATCGAGCAGGCGGGCGCGGTCGGCGCCGAGCACGACAGGCAGGGTGCGCTGCCCGGCGCTGATGTCGAACGCGCGCTGGTCGATGTGCTTGCCCAGCAGGATGGACATCACCCCGAGCCCGTAAGGCACCGAGGCGAGGAACGCGGCACCCGAAACGTGACCGGCGAGCACGTAGTAGCCGCCGCCGACCATGAGCGGTCCCCAGACCAGGAACGACGCGATCTCGCCGAGCCCGATCCCCTTCAGCGTCACGGGGGCGGCGTCGTAGAGCCAGAGCAGCAATGCGCCTGCGACGACGAAGGCGATGGCGCCGAGCCCGCGCTCGACGCTGAAGTACGTGGCGATCGCGACCCCGATGGCCGCGAGAACACCGATCCCGGTGGCCAGCTGGCGCGGCTCGAGAGCCCCCGAGGCGACGGGGTGCAGCGTGTAGCTCATCCGCGGGGACTCGGCGGTGTCGTGACCCCGCCGGTAGCCGAAGTAGTCGTTGCTGAGGTTGCTGATCGCGTGGGCAACCACGAGCCCGATGAGTAGCAGCACGAAATCGAGCACCGGGTTACCGGCCGCGTGGCGATCGGTCCAGGCGAGCAGCCCGGCGATCAGCGCCGCCTGCACCGAGATGACGAGAATGACGCTGCGCGCCGCGTAGAGGAAGCGCGCGACGGGGTCGAGCTCGCGAAGGCTCTCCCCATCGGGACGGTAGAAGCCGACGAACGCCTTGGGCCACGTCGCCACCCGCAGCGGCGGGTGCTGCCCCGGAGGGCTCGGGACGTGGGCGGGGGGAGCCTGCTGCGCCACTGCGGAGTCTCCGTATCTGGTCGTGGCAGGCGGCCACGCTGCCGCCTGCACGCGACCACGGTATGCCCGCTTTATTCGGCTATGACGGGTGAAAGCGATCCCCGCGGCAGAAGCCGCGAGGGTCACACCGCCCGGTGGTACGCGCGCGCCGCCAGCGGAACGAAGACCACCGAGATCCCGACGATCCAGCCGATCGACTGCAGGACGTGAACCGTAGTCGGGCCCCCGAGGGTCAGGTCGCGCAGGGCATTGCAGACGACCGTCACCGGATTCACCTTGGCGAACCCCTGCAACCAGCCGGGCATCGAGGCCACCGGAACGAAGGCTGAACTGGCGAAGGTCAGCGGAAACAGCCAGATCAGCCCGGCGGACTGCACCGTCTCCGGATCCTTGATGGTCAGCCCGATGAACGCCGCCACCGTGCAGATCGCCACACCGAACGCGGTCGCGAGGAGCACCAGGAGCACCGCGGACGGGAAGTTCGTGTGGATCCGGAACCCGACTGCGTAACCCACGGCGATCATCAGCAGCACGCTGAACACGCTGTGGACCGTGTCAGCGCCGAGCCGGCCGAGCAGCACCGCGGAGCGGCTCATCGGCAGCGAGCGGAAGCGCTCGACGAGGCCGTTCTTCAGGTCGTCGGACAGGCCGATCGCCGTGCCGAAGCAGGTGAAGCTGGCGGTCTGCACGATGATGCCGGGCAGCAGGAAGTCGACGTAACTGCCGTTGGGCACCTTGATGGCGCCGCCGAACACGTAGCGGAACAGCAGCACGAACATCACCGGCTGGATGGCCGAGAAGACGATGAACGCCGGCACCCGGACGTAGCGCAGCAGGTAGCGCTTGGCCAGGACGGTCGAATCGGCGATCACCCAGGGGACGCTCATGCCGGCTCCTTCACAGCGGCTTCGGGGGTAGGCGCGGACGAGCCGTCGGCATCAGACGTCGCCGGCTCGTCGCCCTCACCGGCGGGCCGCCCGGTGAGGTTCAGGAAGACGTCGTCGAGGCTCGGGCGCCGCAGCTCCAGGCCGAGGATCGGGATCTCGGCGGAATCCAGCCGGCGCACCAGCTCGGTCAGCAGTGCCGGGCCTTCCTGGCCCGCGGGGACGGAGAACGCACCGTCGTCACCATCGCGGTGGCTCTCCCCGTGGCCCAGCCCGGAGACGGCGGACAGGGCCTGGGCGACCTGCTCGGGCGCGACCTGGACGGCGAGCACGTCGCCGCCGATGGAGTCCTTCAACTCCTGGCTGGTCCCGCGGGCGATCACCAGCCCGTGGTCGATGACGACGATGCCGTCGGCCAGCTGGTCGGCCTCTTCCAGGTACTGCGTCGTCAGCAGCACCGTCGCCCCGTCGCGCACCAGATCGCGAATGAAATCCCACAGCTCGGTGCGGCTGCGCGGATCGAGCCCCGTGGTCGGCTCGTCGAGCAGCAGGACCTTCGGCCGGGCGACGAGGCTGGCGCCGAGGTCGAGCCGGCGGCGCATGCCTCCCGAGTAGGTGCGCACCGGTCGATCGGCGGCGTCGTCCAGCCGCAGGCGCTCCAGCACCTCACCGGCCCGCTGGCGCGAGACCTTGCTGCCGAGGTGGTAGAGCCTGCCGACCATCTCGACGTTTTCCCGGCCGGTCAGGTTTTCATCGACGGCGGCGAACTGGCCGGCCAGGCCGATCACCTTGCGGACCTCCGAGGCTTGACGGACCACGTCGAGCCCCTCGACCTCGGCGCGCCCGCGGTCCGGCTTGATCAGCGTGGTCAAGACGCGAACGGCGGTGGTCTTCCCGGCGCCGTTGGGCCCGAGCACGCCGAGTACCTGGCCCCGCTGGACCTCGAGGCTCACGCCGCACAGCGCCTTGACGGCCTTCGGTGGCTTGCCGAACGACTTGTAGATGTCGTCGACGAGGACGGCGGCGGATGACGTCACCCGATCTCCTCCAGGCGGTTGGCGAGAAACATTCAGGGGTATTCAGGGTTTTCAGGGGCTCTTGGCGCGCGGTCGGTGTGACCAGCTTCGTCATAGTGACGGTGCGGTGCGACAGATTTCATCGCCGTGCGTTGCGCTTCACGCGAACCCGGCCCGCGAATCGGCCGGCCTACGCCGTCCGATCGAGCAGGATGTCCAGCTTCTCACGCACCTTCTCGCGCCGGCTCTCCAGAACGTGGCCGGCGCCGACGTAGCCGCCACCCGCGGCAAGCCCGGCCAGCGGGGCGCCGACGAGGCCGAGCTCCAGGGACTCCAGCGGGATCGCCCCGATTCCCATCCCCACCGCCGCGACAGCCGGGATGCCCACCAGGGCCCCGACGAGCCGCCCGCGGTAGCTGGAAAGGTCTGCCGTGACCGTCACCCGGCAGTGGCCGCTGGACTCGGGGCGGACGTCGAGACGTACCCGGTTCACGTCTTTCAGCAGCAGCGAGCCGCTGAAGTCGAGCCCGCGGCGCAGCTCGGCGATCAGGCCGGTACGCGGCACCCAATCGCCGCCGAGACCGGAGCGCCGCCCGCGGCCGAAGAACTGGCGGCGCATCGCGGTGTCGAAGACCTCACTCATGCGGTCGGCAGCGATGGGCAGCTGGCGCGCGACGCTTGCGGTCGGGTCCAGCGGGGTGCTCGGGCCGGGCGCCGGCAGGGCCACCCCGTGGGCGAGGTTGCCGCGGCGCCACTCGCGAAGGGCCTGGGCCGCCGCGTCGTCCGAGACGCCTGCCTCACGAAGCACCTGGCGGACGGTGTCCTCGTCGAGCATCGTGTCCTCGATCGGGGAGCCGCCGGCGACGTGCAGCTCGGTCGCGCGCTTCACCACGAGGGCCAGATCGCCCTTCGAGAGGTGGCGCGCCATGCACCGAGGATAGTTGGCGCATCCTGCGCCGGCCCGTGAACGATCGGCGAGCCGGTCACGGAGCCGGCGGCAGCGGCAGCTGAAGCGGCACGCGCCGGCCGCACGACAGGCAGACCGCCACGTCGGTCCCGGTTTCCTCGTCCGACGCGGCGAATCGGGCCAGGGGTACTGCGCCGCCGCACCAGGGGCAGGACACCTGCGGACCGTCCGGAACGTTCATGGCTTCTGCGCCGCCTTCCTTCCTCCCGGTGCGCCAGCTGCCATCATCGGCGGGTGCCGTCAGCCCATAGACCCGTCGTGATGGCACTGCAATTCTGGCCCCGCGGCGGGTCGGCGCAGGTCGTGCGTTACCTCGCGCCGGAGATCCAGGCCGCCGGCTGGCCGCTCACTCTGGTCACCGGTTCGCTCGGCGGCCCGGGTGAGGCGGGGTACGCCCCGGACTTCTACGCGCCGCTGGCGGTCCACCCGCTGGACTACAGCCCGGCCATGAACGCCTGGCGGGCGGGCGGTGATCCCCTCGCCGCCGCCGTCCCGCTGCACCCGTCCTTCGAGGACCGCGCCGATGCTCCGGATCGGGTCTACGCCGGCCTCAGCGAGGCGGAGTTCGAGCACCAGGTCGAGGCCTGGTCGCTCGCGTTGCGCGAAGCGGGCATCGCCGGCGCCAAGGTCGCGCACCTGCACCACCTCACCCCGATCAACGAGGCGGTCCAGCGGCTGCGACCGGATGTGGCGCAGGTCGTGTCGTTGCACGGGACCGAGATGCTCATGCTGGAAGCGATCGAACGGGGCGAACGGGGAGAGCACGGCGACGCAGCCAGCTGGAGCCACGCACCGGAATGGGCACGGCGCCTGCGCAGGTGGGCAGATCGGGCCGACCGGCTCGTCGTGGTCTCGCCCACCGATCGAGCCCGGGTGGGGCACCTGTTCCCCAGCGCCGCGGGACGGGTCGCCGTGGTGCCGCACGGGGTCAATCACGAGCGTTTCCAGCCCAAACGCAAGTCCGCGCCCGAGCGGCTGGCCCTGCTGCGTCACTGGCTGGTGGAGCAGCCCCGCGGCTGGGACGAATCCGGCGTGATCGGCTCGGTGCGCTACCGCGAGGACGAGCTTTCAGCGTTCAGCGGCGACGAGCCGGTGCTGATGTTCGTCGGCCGCTTCACCGAACCCAAACGCCTGCCGCTGCTGCTGAACGCGTACGCCCGCGCCCGCCGTGACCACGGGGTGCGGTCACCACTCGTGGTGTGGGGCGGCTACCCCGGAGAGTGGGAGGGCGAGCACCCGGTCACGATCGCGCGTCGCGAGGGGATCGAGGGCGTCTTCTTCACGGGCTGGCACGGGCACGACGAGCTGCCGGACGGGCTGGGGTGCGCCGACGTCTTCGTCTCACCGTCCGTCGGAGAAGCCTTCGGTCAGGTCTTCCTGGAGGCGATGGCGTGCGGGCTGCCGGTGGTTGCGGCGGCTTCGGGCGGGCCGCTGTCCTTCGTCAACGCCGTCGAGGGCAAGCCCAACGGGTGGCTCGTCGCCGCCGACGACGAGGCGGAGCTGGTCGACGTCATCGTCCGGGCGACGGTCGCCCCCGGGGCCGCCGGGGAGCGGGAGCGCCGCGCGCGTAACGCGATCGAGCAGGTCGGCCACAGCTATTCGTGGGCCGCGGCGGCGCGCCAGATCGTCGGGCTGTACGAGCACGCGTTGCAGTCACGCGAGCCTGCGGGCGCGCAAGGGAGGGTGTCGTGATGAGTTCGTCCCCGGTGTGGCCACCGTCCGGTCAGCAGGTTTCGCTGCAGCACGGCGATCACCGCGCGGTCATCGTCCAGGCCGGTGGGGGCCTGCGCAGTTACGACCTCGGCGGGCGGCGCATCCTCGACGGCTATCCCGAGGACGCGATGGCGAGCGGCGGGCGCGGCCAGGTCCTGTTCCCGTGGCCGAACCGGCTCGAGGGCGGTGCGTGGAAGGACGGCGACGCGACCCGTCAACTCCCGCTGTCCGAGGCGGCCGCCGGTAACGCGATCCATGGTCTGGTGCGCTGGTCCGAGTGGGCCGTGGAGCCCGCCGGCCCGGCGGGGGCGACCGCCCGCCACACCCTCATGCCGCAGCCGGGCTACCCGTTCCGGCTCGCGCTGCAGATCGACTACCGGCTGAGCGCCGGCGGGCTCGCGGTCACGACCCGGGTGGCCAACGAGTCCGCCCGCCCAGCGCCGTTCGGGCTCGGCTTCCACCCATACCTGGCGGCCGGCGCCGGCCTGGTCGACGACCTCACGCTCACCGTTCCTGCCGAGACCCACCTGCTGCTGTCGGACACGGGCATCCCGATCGGGCGCGAGCCGGTGGCGGCCTCGGCGGTGGACTTCCGTGCCGCGCGGCGGATCGGTGACGCCGTCATCGACGACGCGTTCGCGGGAGTCCAGCGGGGCGAGGGCGAGCTGGCCCAGGTGACGATCGTCGGTCGCGACGGACGTGTGGAGCTATGGGCCGGCCCGGGCTTCGAGTACTTGCAGGTCTTCACCGGCGACACGCTGGCCCCCGACGCGCGCCGGCGCGGCCTCGCCATCGAGCCGATGACCTGCCCGCCCAACGCGCTCGCCAGCGGCGAAGGCCTGATCTACCTGGACCCTGGCGCCTCGGTCGAGCTCTCCTGGGGGATCGCCCCGTCCTGAACCGTGAGGTGGCCGCTCTCGAAGAGCGCCTGCGCCACCCGCAACACCCCTGCGGCGGGAGCGTCCGTCGCCATCGCCAGGATCTCGGCGAGGGCTCCCATGGGCAGCGCCGGAGCCTGCTCGCTGCCGCCGAGCCCGTCGAGCAGCGCCCGTGTCACGGGGTCGATGGCCAGCGTCTGCGGCAGCGCTCCGGCTCCGGTCAGCCAGCGCTGCACCGGCTCCCATCCGGCGTCGCCGCTGACGAACTCCTCCTGCACGCGCACGCCGTCCGCCACCCGTAGCGCCACGCCCGAGACGTCGCCGACCCGTATCCGATCGAGCCAGCCGCCGATCCGCTCGCCGCTCGTGCTGGCCGCGTCTGCGGTGACGTCCACGAAGCGGACCGCGGGGGAGCGGCCGGTCCGGCGCAGCACGACCAATCCATACGCGACGCCTGCCGCGCCGAGCGTGTCCAGGTGGGCGAGCCAGCGCAGCGCGCGGCTCGTCGCCGCCGGCTCCGGCTCCTCGTCGTCACGCCAGAGCGCGACGTGTTCGGCCGGATCCAGGGTCTCGCGCAGCAGCACCAGCGCGTCGCACCCCTGCGGCACCGCCGGCCCCACCGCTGCCCGCCAGTCACCGTCCGCCGCGACGATCCACGAGGTCAGGATCTGGGCGACCCCGTCCGGCTCCAGCGCCTGTGCCGCCTCCGCCAGCAGCGCACCGAGGCCGCCGTCGCGCGCCGGGTTGTCGCGGTAGGCCAGCGCATCGGCATCGGGCGGGGCCAGCACGAAGGGCGGGTTGCAGAGGACGAGATCGAACGTCCGGCCGGCGACGGGTTCGAAGAAGTTTCCGCCGCGCACCTCGACGGCTTTCGACAGGCCGGACAGGGCGAACGTCAAACGGGCCATCGCGAGGGCGCGCGGCACCGAGTCCGTCGCGGTCACGTGATGGGCTATGGCGAGTCAGGTGCAGGGCCTGGATGCCGGATCCGGTACCCACGTCGAGGGCGGTCCGGACCTGACGCCGCAGCGCCGCGGTGACCAGCGTCATCGAGGCCGCGCCGATCCCGATGACGTGGTCCGCCGCCGGCGGATGGCTGCGGGCGATGTCCGACGCCACCCACCAGCCGTCCTCGTGCGGGCGGATGTCGAGAGCGGCGCGCACGGTGCCGGCTTGGTTTCCAGCGCCGGGCTCGAGAACCTCCGGCGGGAGGAACGCGGCCGCGTCCGCCGGCTCCGCGCGTCCCAGCAGGAAGAGCCGGACCAGGACATCCAACCGGCTGTCGCCGCCCGCCGCCGCGATGGCAGGCACGAGATCGTCCCGGCCGAGGGCCGCGGTCGCGCGTTCACCGAGAAGGGCCGCGACACCGTCGACCGTGAAGCCGGCCTCCTGGAACGTCGCGCGCAGCTGCGGCGCACGGGAAAGCAGCGATGCCGGATCGATCACGTCACTACGGTGCCAGCGGCAGGAGCACTTGGGCTGCCGGTAGGCCCCTGTCGTAGGCGCCCGTTACGTTCGGCGGATGCCACGAGTAGTCGAGCGGCTGACGCCTGCCCAGGCGCGGCGCGTGGCGCTGGCCGCGCAGGGCTTCGGGCGGCCCCGGCCGGCGCTGCCCACCCGCCGCCACGTGCGGGCGCTGGCAAGCCAGCTGCATCTGCTGCAGATCGATTCCGTCAGCGTCCTGGTGCGCAGCCATTACCTGCCGCTCTTCAGCCGGCTCGGGCCGTACGACCGCAGCCTGCTGGACGGGCTGGCCTGGCCGGCGCGTGGCCGCCACGAGCTGTTCGAGACCTGGGCGCACGAGGCGTCGCTGATGCCGGTCGCGTACGAGCCGCTGCTGCGCTGGCGCAAGGCGCGGGCACTGAACCACGAGGGCATCTGGGGCGGGCCCTCGCGGATCGCGCGCGAGCGTCCGGAGCTCGTCGCCGCGCTGCTCGAGCGGGTGCGTAAGGAGGGGCCGCTGACGGCGAGCGAGGTGACGGCGCCGCGGGAGCGCATCAAGGGCGCGATGTGGAACTGGTCGGAGGAGAAGACCGCCCTGGAGTGGTTGTTCGTCACCGGTCAGCTCCACGTGGCGCAGCGCCGGTCGTCCTTCGAGCGCATCTACGACGTTCCCGAGCGCGTGCTGCCGGCCGAGATCCTGGCGGCGCCGACCCCGCCGGCCGAGCAGGCCCAGGCCGAGCTCCTGCTGCATGCCGCCGGCGCGCTGGGGGTTGCCACGCTCGGCGACCTGGCCGACTACTTCCGCATGAAGACGCCTGCGGCCCGTCCGGTGGTGGCCGCGCTGGTGGCGCGCGGCGAGCTGGTGGAGGTGTCGGTCGACGGCTGGGCGCAGAGCGCGTTCGTCCGCCCCGGCCTGGTCATCCCGCGCCGGATCGAGGCCCGCGCGTTGCTGACCCCGTTCGATCCGGTGGTGTGGGAGCGCAGCCGGGCCGCGCGCCTGTACGGCTTCGACTACCGGATCGAGATCTATACCCCGCCCGCCAAGCGCGTCTTCGGCTACTACGTGCTGCCCTTCCTGCTCGGCGACGCTCTCGTCGGCCGGGTGGATCTGAAGGCCGATCGCTCGCGTGGCGTGCCGACCCTGCACGTCAAGGGAGCGTTCAGCGAGGCCGGTACGGATCCGAGCGCCGTCGCCTCCGGGCTGGCCGTCGAGCTGGCCGATCTCGCGCTCTGGCTCGGGCTCGAAGATGTTCAGGTCGACCCGCGCGGCGACCTCGCCGGCCCGCTGAGGAATGCTCTGGGCTAACTATTCGGCGCTCACTGTGATGTGATTCCGAACACGTTGCTTACCGGCCGGTAGGTGCGCACGAGGGGGCCGTGCGATGACCCTGGAGCACGAACTCGCGCAATTGCGCCACGCGCTGGACGCCGTCGAGAGCGCGCTGTGGCCGCTCCGCGAGCGCCCCGCAGCGCGGCGGGCGGTGCAACGGTTGTCCCGCGACCTGCGCCGCATGCAGGAAGATGTCCATGACCTGGCAGCTCAGGAGGGTGTTGTCGGGAGCGCCGGATGCGCGGCGGGATCCGCCCTCGAGCCGATCCCGGTGCCCCCTCGCGATCGTGAGCCGGCGCCGCACCCGGAATCCGACGGCGAGGGGCTGGGTGGCCGGCGGCTCATTCCGAGCGCTGAGGCACCGCACTTGCCGCGACCGGGATGGCGGCGCTGACGCGCTGAGCGCGTGTGAAACGGTATGAACTGTTGGGCAGCGGCGTCGGACCGGGCCACGGACCGGGCTCTGCTTGGCGCCCGCGGATGGCCCAGCCGACCCGATCTCCCACAGCGGTAGATCGATCGACGAACGGAGACCCATGGCCCTGACGACCCCGGAGCGCGCTCCGCGCCCTGGTCCGAGTGCGCCCCCGGCTCGCAGCACGACGCGGGCAGCCATCAAGGCTCGTACCTATCGGGTGGACCGCTGGTGGGTTCCGCCGCTGGTGCAGTTCCTGGGGCTGATGGCGTTCATCGTCTACGGCACGATCGCGGCCTTCCGCAACGCGCACTACTTCGTCTACTCGTACCTGTCGCCGTTCTACTCGCCGTGCCTGACCAACAAGTGCGTCGATCACTACACGCCCGAGTTCCTCGGCGGATGGTGGCAGTTCTCGCCCGCGTTCCTGATCCTGATCTTCCCGCTGGGCTTCCGCTTCACCTGCTACTACTACCGCAAGGCCTACTACCGGGCCTTCTGGCTCTCACCGCCGGCCTGCGCGGTTCCGGACGGCCACAAGAAGTACACGGGGGAGAGCCGCTTCCCGCTGCTGATCCAGAACGTCCACCGCTACTTCTTCTACATCGCGTTCCTCTTCGGCATCCTGCTGACGTACGACCTCGGTCGCTCCTTCGAGCTCGACGGCCACTTCTTCATCGGTGTCGGCACGGCAGTGCTCGCCATCAACGTCGCGCTCATCTGGATCTACACGCTGTCGTGCCACTCCTGCCGCCACATCATCGGCGGCCAGTTGAAGTCGTTCAGCAAGCATCCGATGCGCTATCGCTACTGGAAGATCGTCAGCAAGCTGAACGCACGCCACATGTTGCTGGCCTGGCTGAGCCTGGTCTGGATCGGCGTCGCCGATCTGTACATCTGGCTCGTCTCCAATGGCACCATCACCGACTACCACTGGATTTCTTGATGAGCGAATCCGCCGCCTCGAACGTTCACACCGCTCCGATCCACGCCACCAAGGCGGAGATCCACGATTACGACGTCATCGTCGTCGGGGCGGGTGGTGCCGGCCTGCGGGCGGCCATCGAGGCTCACGAGTCCGGCGCCCGCACGGCCATCGTCTGCAAGAGCCTGCTCGGCAAGGCCCACACGGTCATGGCCGAGGGCGGCCTCGCTGCAGCGATGGGCAACGTCTGGCCCGAGGACAACTGGCGCGTGCACTTCCGCGACACCATGCGCGGCGGGAAGATGCTGAACAACTGGCGGATGGCGCAGCTGCACGCGCAGGAGGCCCCCGCCCGCGTCGAGGAGCTCGAAGACTGGGGCGCGGCGTTCGACCGCACGCCGGACGGCCGCATCCTGCAGCGCGACTTCGGTGGCCACCGCTACGCGCGGCTGGCTCACGTCGGTGACCGCACCGGCCTGGAGATGATCCGCACCCTGCAGAACAAGGCCGTCTCGCTGCGGATCGACGTTTTCATGGAGTGCACCGTGCTGCGGCTGCTCACCGAGAACGGCCAGCCGGGCAACCGCATCGCCGGTGCCTACGCGTACTGGCGCGAGTCGGGCACGTTCGTGCAGTTCAACGCCCCGTCGGTGATCCTCGCGACCGGCGGTATCGGCAAGTCCTTCAAGGTCACCTCGAACTCCTGGGAGTACACGGGTGACGGCCACGCGCTGGCCCTCGAGGCGGGCGCCGACCTGATGGACATGGAGTTCGTCCAGTTCCACCCGACGGGCATGGTCTGGCCGCCGTCGGTCAAGGGCATCCTCGTCACCGAAGGCGTGCGCGGTGACGGCGGCATCCTGAAGAACAGTGAAGGCAAGCGCTTCATGTTCGACTACATCCCGGAGGTGTTCGCGGCTGACACCGCTGACACCGAAGAGGAGGCCGACCGGTGGTATGAGGACAAGAAGACGGCCCGGCGCCCACCCGAGCTGCTGCCGCGTGACGAGGTCGCGCGCGCGATCAACTCCGAGATCAAGGCGGGGCGCGGGTCCCCCCACGGCGGCGTCTTCCTCGACATCGCGTCGCGCCGCCCGGCCGAGTACATCCAGCGCCGGCTGCCGTCGATGTACCACCAGTTCAAGGAGCTGGCGGACGTCGACATCACCAAGGAGGCCATGGAGATCGGCCCCACCTGCCACTACGTGATGGGCGGCATCCGGGTCGACGCTGACAGCGCGGCAGCCACGATTCCCGGCCTTTACGCGGCAGGCGAGTGCGCGGCCGGCATGCACGGCTCCAACCGGCTCGGCGGCAACTCGCTGGGCGACCTTGTGGTCTTCGGCCGGCGCGCGGGTGCTGCCGCGGCGGAGTACGCCAGGGCACTCACCCCGGGCTCGCGTCCCTCGGTTGACGACCAGCAGGTCAAGGAGGTTGTCGGCGAGGCGCTGGCCCCCTTCGAGCGCGACCCGGCCAACAACCCGTACACGGTGCATGCCAAGTTGCAGACCACGATGAACGACCTGGTCGGCATCATCCGCACCGAGTCCGAGCTCGAGCGGGCGCTGAAGGAGCTGGCCACCCTGGCCGGAGAAGCCGCCGTCGTCGGGGTGGAGGGCCACCGGCAGTTCAACCCGGGTTGGCACCTGGCCATCGACCTGCACAACATGCTGCGCGTGTCGGAGTGCATCGCCATGGCGGCGCTCGCCCGCCACGAGAGCCGCGGCGGTCACACCCGCGACGATTACCCGGCGGCCGACCCCGAGGTCTTCGGAAAGATCAACCACGTCCTGCGGCTTCGCGGCGGTGAGCTGCAGCTGACCGCCGAGCCGCTGCCGGTGATGCCGGACGATCTGAAAGAACTGTTCGATCCCCCGGCGGCCGCGGCAGCGGACGAGAAGAAGGGTTCCTGATGGGTTACGACCTGTCCATGCGGGTCTGGCGTGGCGATGCTTCGGGCGGCGACCTGCAGGACTTCACGGTCCCGGTCGAGGAGGGCGAGGTCGTCCTCGACGCCATCCACCGCATCCAGCAGACCCAGGCCGGCGACCTCGCGGTGCGCTGGAACTGCAAGGCCGGCAAGTGCGGCTCCTGCTCGATGGAGATCAACGGCAAGCCGCGGCTGGCGTGCATGAGCCGGCTGTCGACGTTCGACCCGGCCGAGACCATCACGGTCACCCCGCTGCGCACGTTCCCGGTCATCCGCGATCTGGTCACCGACGTCTCGTTCAACTACGAGATGGCGTCCCGGGTACCGGCATTCTCCCCCCGGCCGCGGGAGAAGGACGGCACTCACCGGGTGCAGCAGATCGACATCGATCGGGTGCAGGAGTTCCACAAGTGCATCGAGTGCTTCCTGTGCCAGACCGTCTGCCACGTCATCCGTGACCACGAGGAGAACAAGGAGCAGTTCGCCGGGCCGCGCATGTTCATCAAGTACGCCGAGCTCGAGATGCACCCCCTCGACACCGGCGACCGCCGTGATCTGCTGCGCGAAAAGGCCGGCCTGGGGATGTGCAACATCACCAAGTGCTGCACCGAGGTCTGCCCCGAGCACATCAAGATCACTGACAACGCGATCATCCCGCTGAAGGAGCGCGTGGTCGACAACTCCTACGACCCGCTGGTCTGGCTGGGGCGCAAGATCCGCCGGCGGGGCAAGTCCGACGCCTGACGGCTGGTGTCCCTTTCGGGGGTAAACGCTGGGATGTCCGCGAGTCGCAGCGCGTGACGAACGGACGCGGGGCTTAGCGTCAAAGCCATGGCAGACCCGGTTCTGGTGCTGCGCGACGTCACCGTCCGCCGCGGCGTCGCGGCCCTGCTCGACCGGGTCGACTGGACCGTGCGTGACGGTGAACGCTGGGCCGTGCTGGGGTCGAACGGCGCCGGGAAGACGACCCTGCTCCAGGTCGCGGCGACCCTGCTCGCGCCGACGTCCGGGTGGGTCGAGGTGCTCGGGGAGCAGCTGGGTCCAGCGGCCGCCGGCGGGGCTGACGTCTACGAGCTCCGTCCCCGGATCGGTTTTGCCAGTCCGGCGATCGGTGAGCGGCTCCCGGCGGGCGAGATCGTGCGCGACGCGGTCGTGACGGCGGGCTATGCCGTGCTCGGCCGTGGGAGCGAGCACTACGACCCCGCCGACGACCTGCGCGCCCTACGGCTGCTCGAGCAGCTCGGCTGCGGACGGGTTGCCGAGCGGGCCTACGGAACGCTGTCCGAGGGCGAGCGCAAGCGCGTGCAGATCGCCCGTGCGCTCATGACCGACCCTGAGCTGCTGCTGCTCGACGAGCCCGCCGCCGGCCTGGATCTCGGGGCTCGTGAGGCCCTGCTGAGGCGGCTGACCCGGGTCGCGGCCAGCCCCGACGGCCCGGTACTGGTGATGGTGAGCCATCACGTCGAGGAGATCCCGCCGGGGATCACCCACGTGCTGCTGCTGCGGGCAGGTGCCGTCACGGCTGCCGGGCCGATCACCGAGGTGCTGACCGGTGAACACCTTTCCCGCTGTTACGGCTTGCCGCTCGCCGTCGACGCGCTTCCCGGAGGGCGCTACGCGGCCCGGCTGGCGCCGCCGCGCCGCCTCTCTGCCGTGCCGCCGCGCCCGCCCGCCGGGATCCCCACGAAGGCCCCGGCGCCGCGGGTGCACGTGCCGTTCGACCCTCCGCTGCCGATCGGGGAGCCTGCCCGCCACGCGGGCTGAAGCACCTCGCGCCTTGCTCGCGGTCGCGCACCGGACCTGCCGTCCGCGGGTGCCCAACGCCGAGTGCGGCGCGGCGCATGACTTTGGCCTCTGGCCACGGCGTACCCGCCAGGCTTGAGTCGGTATGGACGGCGGTTACGCGTCCATGCCGCGCCCCAGGAGGCCGTCATGCGTTCGGCGTTGCGGGCTCTGCTCGGTTTGTGGCACCGGTGGATTCCTCGTCACGGGGTCCGGTCTCTCACCGCGATCGGCCTGCCGGTGGCCCTCATCCTTGTCATGGCCGCAACCGCGGGATGTGAGACGCGGCCGACCCTGTCCATCGGCGCCCGCGGCAGCTACGTCACCACGCTCCAACATCGGCTTCTCGCGCTGCACTACGACCTCGGAAGCGCGAGCGGGGTCTTCGAGTCCCAGACCCAGCACGCCGTCGTCGCGTTCCAGAAGGTCAACGGGCTGGCGCGAGACGGCGTCGTCGGACCGGCGACGTGGGCCAAACTCGACCGGCCCTACGTCCCGCGGCCGCGCGCGCCGATGACGCTGTCAGCGCTCGAGGTCGACCTCACCCGTCAGGTCGTCTACCTGACGTACCTGGGAACCGTCACGCGCATCATCGATGCGTCCAGCGGTAGCGGTCAGCTCTACTGGTCGAGCGGCTGGCAGCGGGCCATCACGCCGGTGGGAAGCTTCCACGTCTACAGCACCTACAACGGCTGGCAATACGGATCGCTGGGTGCGTTGTACCGGCCGGCGTACTTCGTCGGGGGCTTCGCCGTGCACGGGTCGCCCTCCGTACCGCCGGCACCGGCAAGCCATGGCTGCGTCAGGGTGACCGTCCCGAGCATGGACCGGCTCTGGCCCTTCATCTGGTACGGCATGTCCGTCTCGCTGTACTACTGAACGCGTGCCTCTGCCGATGGCGGACGCACGAGAGCCGCGCCGGCTTCCTAGACCTGGGCGGCGAGTAGCAGCGCGGCGAGCGGCTCCAGAGCGGCCATGAGCTCAGCGAGCTCGTCCGGTTCAAGGCTCGCGTAGGGCTTCGCGGCGAGGTCGTCGGTGAGCGCCTCGACCCGCTGCTTGACGGCGCGGCCCGCGTCGGTGAAGCCACCGTCATCCCCGACCAGCCCGCGATCGCGCATCCCTCCGATCAGGGCGGCGAGCTGCGCTGCCGGCAGGTGGTGGATGCGTCCGAACTTCTCCGCCGGCAGGCCCATGTCGAGGGCCAGGAGGACGTGAGCCTCGAGGCCGCCGACGCCCTCGACCATGAGCGCCGCGATGTGCCCGTCGCCGCGATGCTCGCGCAGCAGGGAAGCGGCATGAAAGAAGCGGGCCACCACGTCATCGGGGATCGGGGTCGCGCGCAGCGCGGCGTACATCGGCCGGCCCTCGAACGGTGCGCTCGTCGCCGCCTTGAGCAACAGCTCGGTGGCGCGGGCGAAGCCGGGCGACTCGACCTGATCGCCGAGGATCCGTCGCAGCGCCTTCGTGCAGCCGAGCTGGCGGGCGGCGATCGCCGCTTCGGGCGTGGTGGTGCGCCACACCTTCGGAATGTGGCGCGCCACCTCGCCGGGAGCGAAGTTGTAGAAGAGCGCGTCCACCACCTCCGCTGGAGCCGGCCCCAGCGGCGCCGCCCGTCCGGCGAAGTAGGTGTCCCAGTAGTTGGTGAACCCGAGGGCGAACATCGTCTCGTTGGGTTCGTCCGCCGAGTAGGGGATGACACCGATCGGCTCGACCAGCTCGAACATCCGGCGAGCCATCGCGTTCATGCGCTTCTCCTCCTGCTGCAGGCCCGGCGCCCGAACGGGCACTCACGGTCAGTTGGACGATGGCGTGCCGCCGAACTCATCGCACACCGACGCCTGACGGTTCACCGGTGTACAAACGTGGTGGCTGGCCCGCTCCCACACCCCACGTCGCACCCGACGTGCGGCCGAGCCGGCTGCTCTCGGTCGCCGGAGGCAGCATGAAGGCCCTCACCCAAGATCGGTACGGAACTGACGTGCTCGTCTTCCGTGACATCGATCGGCCGACCCCGCGCGAGGGGCAGGTCCTGGTGCGCGTCGTGGCAGCCGGGATGGACCGCGGGGCGTGGCACTTCATGGCAGGAGAGCCCTACCTGATGCGGCTGATCGGGTTCGGGTTCCGCGCGCCGAACGTCACCGTGCCGGGGACCAACTTCGCCGGTTTGGTCGAGGCCATCGGCTCGGATGTCCAGGAGTTCAAGCCGGGCGATCAGGTGTACGGCGCGACCCGCGGGACGTTCGCGGAGTATGCGGTTGCGCCGATTGGCACGGTCGCCCCGAAGCCGCCACAGCTGTCTTTCGAGCAGGCGGCGGTTCTGCCGTATCCGACGTTCGTCGCCCTGCAGGCGCTGCGCGACCGCGGCCACGTCCAGCCGGGCCAGCGCGTGCTCGTCATCGGCGCGTCCGGCGCGGTCGGCACGATCGCCGTCCAGCTTGCGGTCGCGTTCGGCGCCACGGTGACCGGCGTATGCAGCGGTGGCCACGCCGATCTTGTGCGCTCCCTCGGCGCCGAGGATGTCATCGACTACGAGAAGGAAGTCTTCACCGACGGCTCACGCCGATTCGACTTGATCATCGACATCGGTGGCCGGACGTCCGTTGCGCGGCTGCGCAGGGCACTCACGCGCAAGGGGACGCTCGTCATCGTCGGCGGTGAAGGCGACCGGTGGATCGGTGGCATCCAGCGACAGCTGTGGGCCGGAGTCCTGTCGGCGTTCGTGCCGCAGAAACTCACTCC
This sequence comes from uncultured Actinomycetota bacterium, assembly GCA_963782485.1. Lineage (GTDB taxonomy): Bacteria > Actinomycetota > Actinomycetes > Frankiales > Frankiaceae > DATAZK01. The sequence goes on along the minus strand of CAWAJV010000008.1, from coordinate 217,575 downwards.
GTTCGTCGTCAAGGAGAATGCCGTCGAGCTGTTGAAGATGAACGAGCTTGTCGCCGCCGGGAAGGTCAGGCCCGTGCTCGGGCCGGCGTTCCCGCTCCAGGAGGGAGCGGCTGCGGTCGCAGCGTTCGAGGCGGGAGACGCAGCCGGGCGCATCGTCATCTCTGCCTGACGGGCACAGCCGAGTCGTCGCCGCGGTCACCATCACGAGCAGTATGTCCGGTAGGACGGCGCGTGGCGCATCGGCTTCTCCCACTGGACAGGCTGCGTGTTGACCCGCTCCCGGGCCACCCGGCAGGCCGGCTTTCCGACCTGAGGCGCGACGGGATCGCGGCGCGTTGACTGAGCGGGGCTAGCCAGTCGGGCCGACCGCCACAGAGTCGGACTTCGACGACGCCAGCGGCGGCGGGGCCAGCAGCTTTGCTCCGGCCGTCGCCACGAGGGCGGCGAGGAGCGCGGCGACGGGACCCACGACGAAGGCAGCCCGGGTGGAGAACGTGTCGACGAGCAGGCCGCTGAGGGCTGCCCCGCCCGCCACGCCGACGCCGATGCCGGTGCTCTGCCAGGTGAAGCCCTCGGTGCGGGCGCTCACCGGGACGACCCGGGTGACCAGCCCACTGCTCGCGATCAGCGTCGGGGCCACCGAGAGCCCGATCAGCAGCGCCGCGGGCGCCATCTGCCACAGCGTCGACGCAGCCACGGCGGGCAGCGCTCCGATCGCGAGAGTCGCGGTCGAGACGCGGTAGCGCACCGCAAGGTCGCTCACCCAGCGCCGGGCGCCGTACCAAAGCCCCGCGATCAGGCTGCCGAGGGCCACCAGCCCGAGCAAGGCACCCGACAGCCCGGAGGCGTGGTGGCCTTGCGCGAACGCGACCATGGCGACGTCGAGGTTGCCGAAGACGACGCCGATCAGCGCCGCCGTGACGATCAGGATCCACAGGGCAGGGATCCGCCAGGCGGAGGACCCGGATCCGGCGGCAAAGGGTGGTGGCTCGCTGTCCCGGGCCGCGAGGAACGGCACGGTGCCCACGAGCGCGAGAACCCCGGCCGCGACCGGAGCAATGACGGGATTCACGGCGGCCAGCCCCGTCACGAGCAACGGTCCGGCGACGAAGATCGCCTCGTCGGCGGCACTTTCCAGGGCCAGCGCCGTCGACAGCTCCGGGCTGCTTCCCAGCAGGTGCGACCAGCGGGTGCGTACCAGCGAGGTGTACGGAAGCTGCCCGGCGCCGGCAATGACGGCACCAGCGAACTGCAGGGCTACGGGACCATGTGCCGCGGCCGTAGCGACCAGGATCGTGATCCCGGTGAGGAAGACAGCCAGGAGCTTCGGAAGGACCCTGGACTGGCCGAGCCGGTCCGAGAGCCGGCCGACGAGGGGGGTCACCGCCGCTTGCGTGAGGGTGTGGGCCGCGCTGGCCGCACCCGCGAGCCCGTACGAGCCGGTCGAGTGTCGCACGACCAGCAGGATCGCGATCGTCATCATCGACATGGGCATCCGGCCGACGAAGCCCGCGACAACGAAGGGGATGGCGCCCGGGGTACGAAGGACGGACCGGTAAGGGTTCGTCACGTGCAGCTATGTTGCCATCTCGAGCGGCAGGTCACGCCCGGATTCTCGGTGACCCCGGCTACCCGTCAGTGCTGCTCGGAGCGCACCGGTTCACCCGGCAGCACCAGCGTGCGGGTCGCCTCGTCAGCCGCGGTGGCGTCGATGATCTCGGCATCGTCGACGTCGTCAGCGTCACCGGCGGAGTCCGGCGCGGCCTTCGAAAGGGCGACCGGATTGGCTCCGGTGCCGCTCGGCGCTCCTATGACGCCGCCGTCAGCGGCCACCGTCGGCCAGGCGGGGGGACGCACCGCGGCGGGCGCTGCAGCATGATCGCGCAGCGTGCGCGGCCGCCGGAGCAGCGCGCGGCAATGACCCGCGAGCTGATCGGCCTCGGCCTCGAGGCGCAGCACGTCATCGGGGTCCGATGCCTCCTGTAGCTGGCGGCCGATGTTCGACAGCTGCGAGAGTGCTTCGGAAAACGTGTACTGGGTGACCGTCACCGGTCCCCTCCTCTGCTTGCGCAGCCGCGGAGCGGCTAGAGCGATCCCGATGGGGATGACGAGGCCCGCGAGTATCGGCCAGATCTGCGTAACGACGGCGCCGGCGATGATCGCGAGCGCGAGCACGCCGGCAGCGATGCGGATACGCAGCAGGCGCCGGGCCCGGGCCTTGGCGGAGCGGGCGGTCGCCTGGCGGATGTGTTCGGCCAGCGCGTGGCGCTCCTGCTCGAGGCGCAGTGCGGCGCGCCGAAGCGCCTTGTCGCCTGCCTCGGCGATCGCCTCCACGGTGTCGTCCACGAGGTCGCTCGCCCGCTGCAGCCGGCGGATGACCGACAGCGTGGCTTCCTCGGCAGTCGGATACGCCTGGTGGCAGATCTCCTCGGCAGCGGCTGGCTCCTCGGGCGAGCCGAGACCGGTGAGCACCGGGGTGGGAGAGGTGGCGACCGCGCGGACGACCGCCTCCGAGTCGTAAGGCGCCAGGCTCAGCGGCCGGCCGTCCTGGCGAAGCAGCAGCACGATGTCGTGGCCGGCCAGCACGGCCTCACGCAGCCCGTTCGCCAGCTGATCGCCGGCGGCCGAGCCCGCCATGTTCGGCGCGTACCTGCGCACATCCAGCTCGAAACCGCAGCCGGCGAGCGTCTCGTAGGCCCGATCGAGGGCCGGGTCGCCGTCCGGAGCGACCAGCCCGATCGAGCTGGGCGCCATCGGCACCCGCAGATCGCGCTGCCGCTCGGAGAGCCGGGCGGCAGCCGCGGCGCCGCGCACGTGGTCGCGCCGCTCGGCGAGCCAGGCAGCCGTCGGCTGCGGGTCGAGCGCGGTGACGTTGAAGATCGCGCAATGCCGCTGCGGGTCGTAGCTCAGCAGGCCGCCGGCCCGCACCAGATGCCCGTCGACGAGGAGGTCATCGACGGCGACATCGTGCAGCCGGCGAAGCGAGTCGTCGATGGCGTGGCGAGCGTCAGCCGCCAGCTCGCAGGGGAGGGTGCGGATGCCGTCCTCGACATCCTCGACCAGGACGAACGCATCGATCCCGCCGACCGCTGCATGGTCGTGGTCGCTCGTCTGGCGCAGGCCGCGTACCGAGCCGAAGACCCAGACGCGGCGCGGAAAAGCGGTGTGAAACTGATCTTCGATTGCCCGGAGGACATCGCTCACCTGCAGCAGGCGACGCTCGCCATCCAGTCGCGCGCCACGCTCCATCATCGCGGCAAGGATACGGATATCCGGGCCCCCGGAGGTGGCGGCACGCCCGGTGTTGAGTGTTTGTTTCGTCCACGTGGGGCGCCGGGACCTTGGGACCTACCCCGCGCCGGGCCCGGGGTGTTCGCTGGCCGGGCGGAGGTGGTCCGTAATGACACGAAAAGTGGCCCTGCGCGCGGCGGTGGCCGCGGCCGTTCTGCTCGCTCTGGCCGCCTGCGCGGCGACCGGTAACGATGTGGCGTCAGCAGGTGGCGCTCACGTCGTCGGCTTCTGGTACGGGCTGTGGCACGGGCTGATCTCGCCGATCACGTTTCTGATCTCGCTGTTCAACGATCACGTGAACATCTACGCGGTCCACAACAACGGCAATTGGTACAACTTCGGCTTCATGCTCGGCATCTCGACGGTCTTCTCCGGGGGCGGCCGTTCGGCGACCCGGCGGTCGAGGGCTCCGCGGGGCGCCGAGCGCGGCCCGCGCCGGACTGCGCGGCGTTGACGGGCCGGACTTCACCGCAGGTGCGCGAGTGCGGAAGGATCGGGGCCATGCCCCTGCATCTCGCGTCGTCCCCGGAGGCCAACGAGCTCCTGGCCGAGGATCCTCTTGCCCTGCTGATCGGGATGTTGCTGGATCAGCAGATTCCCCTCGAGAAGGCGTTCTCGGGTCCTTACGTGCTGCGCGAGCGGCTCGGCGCGCTCGACGCCGCGACGATCGCCGACTACCCGCCGGAGAGCTTCGCCGCGCTGTGCGCGAAACCGCCCGCCGTGCACCGGTTTCCGTCGTCGATGGCCGCCCGGATCCAGACGCTGTGCCGGATCATTGTCGAGCAGTACGGTGGCGACGCCGGCGCGGTCTGGGGGAGTGCCGCCGACGGCAAGGACCTGCTGAAGCGGCTCTCCGCGCTCCCGGGTTTCGGTAAGCAGAAGGCGCAGATCTTCCTGGCGCTGCTCGGCAAGCAGCGCGGCGTCACGGTGAAGGGCTGGCGTGAGGCAGCCGGTGATTACGGCATCAAGGGCAGCTACACGTCCGTCGCCGACATCGTCGACGATGACTCCCGGGCGCGGGTGCGGGCGTTCAAGCAGGAGATGAAGGCGGCGGCGAAGGCGAAGGCAGCGGCGGGCTGATGGTGTTCGGTCCGGTCGCTGTCACTCGTCGAGCTGGGCGAGGAGCCAGCCGGGTCCCTGGGTCGCGGTCGGTGCCACCCGGGCGCGTAGCTCGCGGTCCGCGGTGACGACCAGATCGGCGCTGCGGCTCTGGAGCACGATCTCGTCGTCCCCGCTGCCCGGGGCATGGACGATCGTCAGGCGACCCGCTGATCCAGCGGCCCGGCCGCGGCGCGCGGCACCTTCGAGGACGAGAACGACGGTCAGCGACTCATCGCTACCGGCGAGGGACTCCAAGGCACTGGCGAGCCGCGCGGCAGCCCCGGCCCGATCGCGCCACCATCCGTCCGGCCTGGACCCGACGACGTTCGCCCCGTCGACCACGATGCGCACGAATCGCCACGCTAGCCGTGCCCTGATGGTGGCGGGCGGACCGGTGTCCGCCCAGGAGTGAATCTCATCTGGGGTCGCTACCGTTGCGGGGGTGGAGGGTCGTGTGGACCGGGCTCACTCCTTCGGCGGCGTCGCCGCTGAGTACGACCGCCTGCGCCCGCCCCCGGTGCCCGCGGCGGTCGACTGGCTGGTACCGGCCGGCTGCGCGGTGGCGGTCGACGTTGCGGCCGGCACCGGACTGCTGACGCGGGCGCTGCGGCTCCGGGTGCCCCGGGTGATCGCCGTGGAGCCGGACGATCGGATGCGCGCGGTCCTGCGCGCCCGCTCCCCGGGCCTCGAGGCGGTCGACGGGACGGGCGAGAACCTTCCGTTGCCGGATGCGAGCGCTGATCTGATCACGGTCGCCTCCGCCTGGCACTGGCTCGACCCCGAGCGGGCGGTGGCCGAATTCGGGCGGGTACTGCGAGACGGCGGCCGCTTGGCCCTGCTCTGGACGAGCCGGGAGCGCCAGGCCTGGTTCGGTGATCTGGATCTGGTGCGTCTCGGGATCGCGCAGGAGATGCCCGGGCGCGAACGCGAGGCGCGTCACCGGCAGGTTCAGCTCCCGGCCGGCGCTCCCTTCGTGAACGTCGAGCTCGCCTCGTTCGCGTCCACCCGGCCGATGAGCAAGGCGGAACTGGTCGCGATGCTCGGCACGTACAGCCAGGTCATCACCGCCGCATCCGACGTGCGGCGCCGGGTGCTGGACGCGGCCCGGGCGGCGGTCGACAGGCGGTTTCCCGACGTCGATGTCATCGACGTCCCGGTCGGCACGCACGTCTGGCGTGCTGAACGGCGGCCCCGCTCCCGCTGACCGGTTCCCGGCTGGGGATCGAGCGGCGGTATCCACAACTTGCCCCCGGCCGTCCCGGACGGCCCGGTGAGGCGGCAATCTCGCCGCATGCCCGCCGCCTCGCGCTCCGCCGCCGCCCACCTGCCGCGCCGCTTGCCCTCCGTCGGCTCACCGTCCGAGCTCTCCGTGCTTCGGCTGGCCGCTCGCCAGGCCGAAGACGCGGGTGACTTCGCGGGTGCGCGCCGGCTCGTCGCCAGGATGCCGCCGAGCGCCGAATGCCGGCGGTGGCTGCGGCAGCTGGGGGCGGTGCTGCAGGCCGAGGACGAGGTCGCGAGGGCGTGCTGGCTCGTGCATCCTGCGGTGCGCTGGGCGTATGACGTCCGCGGCCAGGCCATGCTGGAAGGGCTTGCCGAGCTGCTGCTGCGGGTGCTCGGCGTGCCGGCCGCGCAGCGCTGCGAAGCGCTGCCGGACGTCGTTGCGCAGGATCCGGTGGTGCTCGACGCGGGCGTGTTCGACAGTCCCGTCTTCGACGGCTACCTCGCCGCGCTCGCCCGGGTGGATGGGCCGATGCGTGCCGACCTCGCGCGATGGTCGCGTACCCCGGCGTCGGTGTTCCGGATCACCGGCTTTGCCGGCACCGGCCAGCAATCGCTGGTGCTGCTGCGCGATCTGTGCAGGGATACCGAGGTCGCGTGCCGGGCGTGGGCTGCGGCGGCGCCGTCAGCGGTGGGTGAGCTGATCCACGGCCGGCTCGTCGCCGTCATGGGCGTCAACGCCTTCGCGCTGGACCCGGTCGTGGTTGATCCGCGCTGCTCGGCGCGCCTCCTGCGCGCCCGGCGGCAGGGGAGCGGTCCCGAGGAGCGCATCCGGGCCGTCGCGCGCGCCCGCCTGCGCAGCCGGCTGGCCGCGGCATGACGCTCGGCCCGCGCTCGTGGTCGCCGACCCGCGCTCGGCTAGCGGCGCAGCTCCTGCACCCACTGCTCGACATCCCCGGCCGCGCGCGGGAGCTGATCGGAGAGCACCCGGCAGCCGGTATCGGTGACCAGCACGTCATCCTCGATGCGCACCCCGATCCCGCGAAACTCCTCAGGCACCGTCAGGTCGTCGGGCTGGAAGTACAGCCCCGGCTCGACGGTGAGCACCATGCCTGCACCGAGCGGCCCGCGCTGGTAGGTCTCCGCCCGGGCATTCGCGCAGTCGTGCACGTCCAGGCCGAGCATGTGCGACGTGCTGTGCAGCGTGTAGCGGCGGTGCAGGCCCACGTCGTCCTTCAGCGATTCGGCAGCCGAAACCCCGAGGAAGCCCCACTCCTCCAGCGCTTCCGCGATCACGGCCATGGCAGCGCGGTGGGGATCGAGGAAGTCGGCTCCGGGCTTGGTGGCGTCGATGCCCGCCTGCTGGGCGGCCAGCACGACCTCGTAGACCTCGCGCTGGGTGTCGCGGAACCGGCCGTCGATCGGCAGCGTGCGGGTCACGTCAGCGGTGTAGAACGAGTCGACCTCGACCCCCATGTCGAGCAGCGCAAGGTCGCCGTTCTGCACGCGCCCGTCGTTGCGCACCCAGTGCAGGGTCGTCGCGTGAGCCCCGGTAGCGACGATCGAGCCGTAGCCCACTTCGTTGCCCTCGAGGCGCGCCCGGCGCCAGAACGTGCCTTCGAGCCATCGCTCCCCGCGGTCGTAGCTGGTCGCGGTGGGAAGCTCGCGGACGCATTCGGCGAAGCCGCGGCCGGTGGCGGCGACGGCGCGCTCGAGCTCGGCGATCTCGAACGCGTCCTTGTAGAGCCGCAGCTCGCTGGCCGCGACGCCGAGCGCCTGCTCGCGCTGGCTGTCTCCGGCAGGGCGCACCAGCGCGTCGATCCGCGGGTCGATGTCACGCAGCACCCGGGTGGTGCCGGGGGCGAGCCGGTCGAGCGCGTGACCGAGATTGTCCAGCGGCTCGCACCGCACGCCGAGCGCCTGCTCGGTCTCGCGAACCCCCCGGCGCGGCCCTACCCAGAGCTCGCCGTAGCGGCGGTCGGCGTAGAAGGCAGAGGTGCTGCGGCTCGCGCGGTCGGCGAGGAAGAGCACGGCTTCGCCGTCCGGATGGATCACGAGAACGGCATCCGGCTCCGCGCAGCCGGTCAGCCAGACGAAGTCGCTGCCGGGGCGAAACGGGTAATCGGTGTCATTGGCCCGTACCCTCAGCTGCCCACTCGGCACGACCAGCGTGTCGCCGGGGAAGGCAGCACGCAGGCGCTCGCGCCGCGCCGCCGCCAGGGCCGCTACGGGCTCCGGCTCGCTCGCGAGCTCGGCCGCGGCAGCCCATCCGGTCGCCATGAACTGCTCCAGGCGGCTCGGCGGCTGAAGATCGTGGCTTGCCGGGGGCGTCGCCGAGGCGGTCGGGGCACGGGGAGTCGGGGACTCGCCGGTTGCGACGGGAGCGGGATCAGCCGCCGGCGGCGAGGCGTCAGCCGCTTCGGGGAGCACGGCCTCGTCAGGCTCGTCATGCTGGCTGTCGGTCAAGGCGGGGCTGCTGGCCTTGCTCTGGCTGGGGCCAGCAGTCGGCTGGGATTCCAGTTGCACCCTGCCCACGCTATGCCGCAAATGTGTCCGACGCCTCACCGCCGACGCGGCCTCCGGCTGGCGGGCGCCCCGGCTATCCCGGCCTGCGCCAGTAGGTTTGCTGCGTGGCCGGCTCGGGACCTTTATCGGGATTGCTGGTCATCGATTTCAGCCGGGTGCTGGCGGGGCCGTTCGCCACCATGATGCTGGCCGACCTGGGCGCTCGCGTCATCAAGATCGAGCGGCCCGGCCACGGTGACGACAGCCGCACCTACGGGCCTTTCGTCGACGAGCGGTCGCTCTACTTCGCCCGGGTCAATCGCGGTAAGGAGTCGATCACGCTCGACCTGCGCGATCCCCGCGATCGCCGCGTGGTCGACGCCATCATCGATCGGGCGGACGTCCTGGTGGAGAACTTCCGGCCGGGCGTCATGGACCGCCTGGGCTTCGGGTACGAGACGCTTTCCGCGCGCCATCCGGCGCTGGTCTACGCCAGCATCTCGGGCTTCGGTCAGACCGGTCCGTGGCGGCTGCGTCCCGCCTATGACGCCGTCATTCAAGGCACCAGCGGGCTGCTGAGCGTCACCGGCACGGCTGAGGGCGAGCCGACCAAGCCGGGCCTGCCGGTCTCGGACCTGGCGGCCGGTCTTTACGCGTTCGGGGCCATCCTGGCCGCCCTGCACGGCAGGGACGGCCGCGCGTCGGGCCGGGGGCAGTGCGGCACCCACGTAGACATCGCGATGCACGATTCGACGGTGTCGTTGCTGGAAGGAGCCGCGCTCGCGTACCTCGCTACCGGCGTGACGCCCCCGCGTATCGGCAACGCGCACTACGCCATCGCCCCGTTCGACACGTTCCGGGCGCTGGATCGACCGTTCGTCATCTGCGCCGCGAACGACCAGCTCTTCGGGGCGCTGGCCCGCGCGCTTGAGCGTCCGGACCTGCCGTCGGACCCGCGCTTCTCCTCCAACGCCCTGCGCCATGCCAACCGCGATGCGCTCAAGGTCGAGCTCGAAGCCGCGCTCGCCAGGCACCCCGCGAATACCTGGCTCGAGATCCTCGGTGAGGCGGGGGTTCCCTGCGGACCCGTCTCCGATGTGGCCGAGGCGCTCTCCTCCGAGCAGGCAGCCGCTCGCGACCTGGTCATCGAGGTGGGAGGCCTTCCGATGCCGGGCAATCCCATCCGGCTGAGCGGCTACGACCGGCGGCTGCCCGACCCGGCCCCGGAGCTCGATGAGCACGGCGCCGCGCTCCGCCGCGAATTCGGGGGATGAATCCGCTCGGTTGAGCGTTTTCGCAGTTATCACTTTTCTGTTGTTTTGCCGATAGGGGTGTCGCGGCTGTTCCATCGAGGAAGGTGGATACAGCCACATCGGGTTACATGGACACCACATGGACCGTTCCGGGGCGGCATCCCCGGGCATCGGGGTAACGGGCTCGGAGAGCGCGGGAGAGGGGTCGACAGTGCCTGCCAGCCGCGTCCCGCTCATCGCAGCGTCCCTCGCTGCGGCGTTCGGGCTGGCGGCATGCGCTTCAGGCGGGGAGACGGCCACCGCCGGGGCACCCACGCCGGCGCCGACCACCGTCGTGACCCCGACCCCATCCGTCACCCCGACCCCGACGCCTACGCCGAGTGCCTCTGCCTCTGCCGAGCCCAGCGCCTCCCCGAGCGCGTCGCCTTCACCGGCCCACGTCGGGCTTCAGCCGGGCGACAAGGGGCCAGCCGTGCTGGCGCTGCAGAAGCGGCTGGCCGCGCTGGGCTTCTGGCTGAGCGCCGCTGACGGCAGCTTCGGCCAGACCACCGAGCAGGCTGTCCTGGCCTTTCAGAAGGCTGCCGGTCTCGGTCGCGATGGTGTCGCCGGGCCACTGACCATGAAAGCGCTGGATGCGGGGGTGAGCGTCAAGGCTCACAGCACCCAGGGGCACGTCATCGAGATCGACAAGACCCGCCAGCTGCTGCTGATCGTCAACGACGGCCGGGTCGACGACATCTTCAACACCTCGACCGGTAGCAACCAGCCGTATCAGCAGGGCGGGGCCACGTACATCGCGACAACCCCGTCGGGTCAGTTCTCGATCTTCCGGGTGGTCGACGGGGATGATCCCGGTCCGCTCGGAGACCTGTGGCGCCCCCGGTACTTCAACGGTGGCATCGCCATTCACGGTGCGCCCAGCATCCCGGCCTATCCGGCCAGTCACGGCTGCGCCCGCCTCAGCAATCCGGCGATCGACTGGATCTGGAGCAGCAACCAGGCACCCATCGGCACCCCGGTCTGGGTGTACTAGCAGGCAGGTCGACGCTAGGGGCTGGCGGCGCCGGTCGACTTCTCCAGGCGGACCGGCTGCAGTTTCGCGTCGCCCGGAGAGCTGCCGTTTGGCGTGAGCGGGGCCACCGCCGCCGCGTCGCTGCCGGCGTTGGCCGCGGCGACGGCACGCAGCGCACGCTCGGTGTCGGCGCGCGTCAGTTCCTCGTGCGTGAGGTCGAGCGTCGCGTTGAGCTCCGCCCCCAGAAGCACCGCCAGCGCGGTGATGTACAGGAACAGCAGCACGGCGACGGGGGCACCGAGCGCCCCGTAGGCGATCGTCTTGTTGAACACGAAGGCCACGTAGCGGCGCAGTGCCCAGCTACCGATCGCCCAGATGAGCATCGCGAAGACGGCTCCGGGCAGGGCTCCGCGCCACCGTCTTCGGTGCGGTACCGAGAAGTGGTACAGGCTGGCCAGGATGACCAGCGCCACGAGCACCGCGATCGGCCAGTAGATCAGCGTGATCGCATGGTGGAGCCACGGGGTCAGATGATTACCGAGGATGCGGTCGATGACCGTCGGACCCAGGATCAGCGCCGGCAGCAGGATGATGCCGGACAGGACCTGGGCCAGGTAGAGCCGTAGCGCGAGCAGCCGGCTGCGCACGGCTCCACGCGCGTCGCGCTCCCCGTAGGCGATGGTGATCGTGTTGACGTAGGTAGCCATGGCGGTCGAGCCCGACCAGAGCGACAGGATGAAGCCGATCGAGATGACGTCGGGCCGGCCTTTGCGCAGGATGTCGTCAATCGTGGGCTTGACGGTCGTCTGAACGGTCGAGTTGGTGAGCAGGTGTCCAGCCGCCTGCAGGATGCTCGACTCGATGTGGTCGATCGTGTTGTGCCCGGTCGCTTGACCGATGTAGCCGATGGTGCCGAGCACGGCCAGCAGCAGCGGAGGCAGTGAAAGCAGCTGCCAGAAGCCCGCTTCGGCGGCCAGACCGAGGACGCGGTCGCGCCACGCCTTGCTGATGGTCCGCCGAAAGGTCGCCATGGTGTACAGCCGGCGGTGACGCACCATGGGCTTACGCATGATTTCCCAGTGTGACCGAATGTTCGGCCAGACGCTGGTCATGCGTTCCGTGCAGGCGCGGCGCGCTGAACGGCTTCGGCATCCGTGGGGCGCACGCGGGTGGGGAAACGACGACACCCGCCGGCGCCAGAAGCGTCAGCGGGTGTCGGGAGTGCTAGGAAAGCGGAGCCTCGCTCAGCCTCGGGTCGGGGAGAGATCGAGGGTGTCGGACTCGTCGTGAATCTCGACGGCGACCTCGCCCAGCTTGGGCCCGTGGGCACGAGCGTGGTGGCGGCAGAAGAGGAGATCGCCGCCGCCTGCCAGGACCACGCGGACGTAAGCCTGCGCGCCGCAGCGGTCACAACGGTCGGTGGCATTGAGGACGGGGGTCGGTGCGGGGGCTGTACCTGTCACGGTTACCTCCAACAGTCGGTCGGCCCCAATGCTTCCAGGCCGTCACTCTCATGCTTCGACCTTCACTATGCCTGTCTCGTGCCCATTCACGCCTGCTTTGCGCGCGAGAACACTCACAGACATAAAACGTTTTCCCTGGGAAACCCCGGCGTTACGAGCGGCGAGCGCCGAAGACGATGTCGTCCCAGGCCGGAACGGCGCTGCGCCGGCGACCGGGCTTCGCCGCAGCACGCCCGGGGCGCGCAGCCTGCGGGTCGGCCGCGGGATCCTGGACGGCTTCCTCGGGTGCGTCAGACGCCGAGGCGGATGGCTCGGGTCCGCTGCTGCGGGGGGTGCCGACCGAGCCGGGGGCGTCGCTGGCACCCGGGGTCCAGGACCTGGATGCCGCCGATGGCAGCGGCGCGTTGGAGCCGGCACCGGGAACGTCGTCCAGCGTGGGGGCGACGGGAGCCTGGGCCCGCGCGGGCGCCGCCTCCTGCTTGCCCTCGCCAGGGAGGACGACTAAACCGCTGCGCGACGGGCTCGACGCGCGCGGGGAGGTCTCGTCCAGGGTCGGGGCCATGGACTCGCCGACGGCGCGCGCCGGCGCGATGGGGGTCGGGGGCTCCGGCGCGAGGGGAGCGGCAGGCTCTGCGGTGACGCCGGCCGCCTGGGCGACGGCGATCAGCGATTCGGCGCTGCTACGGCTCGGGCTCACCATGCGCTGGGCGCCGCTGTCGTGGTTGCGCACCCGGCGGGCGCCGCTGTCCCAGCTCCACTCGGCGTGCAGATCGGCCAGGTCGACGGTGACGAGCCAGGTGCCGTCCGGGCGGCGGCGGGCCAGCCACTGGGCGAGCGCCGGGTCGAAGCCCTCGTCGGTCAACCGCTCGTCGACCACCGACCCCAGGGGGCGCCCGGGACTGACCCGATGCGGGCCAGGGGCGGTCGCCCGGCGGACCTCGTCGACGATGCGCACCCGCTCGGCCGCGATGGGCGCTTCGTACCGCGCCACCCGGGTCACCGGGATGCCGGCGGCGCGGGCAACGTCTTCGGCGGTCTCGCCGGCGCGTAGCCGGGCCTGAATCTCTCGCGGGCTCAGAGCGCTCTCCGGTCGGGTCTCAGAGGTCACGGGACGGGGACGCAGCATGCCGCGCAACCGATCGTCGGCGCGCAACAGGTAACCGGGCTCCCCTGACACAGCCGGTGGCGCGTCGCTGCTCTCGGAAAGCAAGATCTCCTTGCCGTCATCCGAAACGCGGACGGCACGCAACTCGCGCACGGTGGCCTCCTGGGCTCTGTCAGCGGTGGTCAGGGGGAATTCAGACACCGATTGTCGGTTGGTGGATGCGCAAGCCCAACCTTGCCACGAACCGCGCCCGCAGTCTGCGTGACACGGCCCCTGATCGGCCCTTATTGCCCGGACATGGTCCGCGGATTGCGCGGTGGTTGCCTCAGCTGCCGCTGGCCTTGCGTGGCGTGCGGCTGGCCGGCGTCTGCTTCGCGGGGCGGGCCGCCTTTTTCGCGGCGGGCGCTGCCTTCCTGACCGGTGCCGCCTGCTTCGCCGCCGGAGCCGCTTTCTTGACAGCCGCTTTCTTGGCAGCTGCCTTCTTGACAGCCGCCTTGCGCACCGGTGCCGCCTTCTTGACGGCCGCCTTCTGGACGGCCGCCGCCTTGCGGGCGGCACGCGCGGGCGCCTTGGTCGTCTTGCGCGCCGGAGCCCGGGTCGCGGCCGGTCGGCGGGGGCTCGCGGGCGCCTTCGCAGCGCTGGCCGTGGCCGTTTCGCGTTCGGCCGTTTCGCGTTCGAGCCCGGCGATGGTCGTCTCGGCGGCGACGAGACCCGCCGGCAGCGGCGCCATGTGGGCGCCATGCGTCATCGGCCGCGTCACGTCGCCCATGCCGACGACCGCCGCGCCGACGATGCCGGCGTCGTTCTGCAGGGTGGCCGGTACGACGGGGGTGCGCAGCGTCAGCAGCGGCAGGAACTTGTCGGCCTTACGGCTCGCACCGCCGCCGATGATGATCAGGTCGGGCCAGAAGAGCGCCTCGAGGTGCTTGAGGTAGCGATCGACCCGCTTGGCCCATTTCGACCAGCTGAGGCCTTTGCGCTCGCGGACGAGCTCGGACGCCTCCTTCTCGGCGTCCTTCCCGTCCAGCTCGAGGTGGCCCAGCTCGGTGTTCGGGACGAGCTGCCCGTGCAGGAAGAGAGCGGTGCCGATGCCGGTGCCGAACGTCGTCATGATCACGACGCCCTGCTGGCCGCGACCGGCGCCGTAGGCCAGCTCGGCGACGCCCGCAGCGTCGGCGTCGTTGACCGCGCTGACCTTGGTGCCGGTCACCTTGCCGATCGAGGCCTCGATGTCAGCGCCGACCCAGCTGGGGTCGACGTTGGCAGCCGTCATGGCGATGCCGTTCTTCACCGCTGCCGGGAAGGCGACACCGATCGGGCCGGTCCAGCCGAACTGGCTGACCACCTCCCCGACGACGCTGGAGACGGCGGTGGGGGTCGCCGGGTGCGGGGTGGGCACGCGAACGCGTTCGGCGGTCAGCTCACCGGTCGTCAGGTCGACGGGGGCGGCCTTGATGCCCGTACCGCCGATGTCGACACCGAAATGAATGAAGCTCTGAGGCTTGCGCGACTGGGCCATGGACCTGATCTTCCCCGACAACCAGTGCTGACGCGACGATTCGTCACTCTCTCGGGGTGTTCCGCGTTGTGTGTGGTCGGGGGACCTGCCGCCCAGGTGAGGTCTTCGGACAGCTCAGGCAATCGACGTCAGGCGAGTGGTGTTTCGGAATCGAAAGCGGTCGGGCCGGGCCACGCACCTCATGGTGGGTGCTGTCGCCGTCACGGTCCTCGCGACCGGTGCGAGCGTCGCCTCCCTGCGCAGCCAGGACGCCAAGGCCGGTTCCTCATCCGCGACGCTGGTGGACGGCAAGGGGAGCCGGCGCAATCAGGTGGCGGCGCCGGTGCCGGCCACCACGGCAGCGCCTGCCGCGGCCGTCGCCAAGCTCGGCCGGCTCTACCTGCCCGACGCCGCGGTGGCCTTGCCGGGGACCGTGACCGGTGCGCAACTCGACGCGATTCGTAACGCGCCAGGCGTGCAGGGCGCCGTCCTCGTCCTGACCGGCACGGCCAGGCTCGGCACCCGGACCGTCAAGACGCTGGCGGTCGACCCGGGAACATTCCGGGCGTTCACCCCCAGGCCCACGGCGGCGTCGGATGCGTTGTGGCAGGTGGCGGCTCGTGGCGAGGCCATCGCGTCGTACGAGCTCGACAAGAAAGGCAAGCTCCCGCTCGGCGGCCGGGTGCGGCTCGGCTCGGTGCCGAACATGCGGATCGGGGCGCTGGCGGAGTTCTCGCTGCCGAACGTGGACGTGGTGGTGACGGGGACGCGTGCGGAGTCGGTCGGCGCGACGCATCCGGTGCTGCTGATCAGCGCCCCGAGCGCCGGCTCCGCGACCCTCGAGCAGGTGGCGACGCGCATCGTGGGCGCGCCGGTGGGGGTGCAGATGCTGCGTCCCGCGTTCGTCCCGGTGACGGCGAGCGGCGCCGGCATGACTGCCGATTCCCCCGTGGACCTGCGCACGCTGTACATGCGCGCCGCCGCCACCTGCCCGGGGCTGCCCTGGGGCGTGCTCGCCGGCATCGGTCAGGTCGAGACGGACCACGGCCGCGTGAAGGCCGTTTCCAGTGCCGGGGCGATGGGGCCGATGCAGTTCCTGCCCTCGACGTTCGCCGTCTACGGGGTGGACGGTGACGGCGATGGCAAGGCCGACATCCTGGACCAGGCGGACGCGGTGTACTCGGCGGCGCGCTACCTGTGCGCGAGCGGCGGCGGGCAGCCCGACACGCTTTACGACGCGATCTACGCCTACAACCACTCGGATTACTACGTGAAGACCGTCCTGGGGTTGGCCCGGCAATACCAGTAGCCAGCCGCCTGATTGCGGGCCCAAATATCCCCAATTGCCGCTCGGTCCCTACAGTGGACGGATGGTGACGACCTCGGCGCCCCGAGCCGCGCTCGCGGTCACCCCTCTCGCGGACTCTTTCGGACGGGTCGCCACCGACCTTCGCGTCTCGCTCACCGACCGCTGCAATCTGCGGTGCACGTACTGCATGCCGGCCGAGGGGCTCCCGTGGCTGCCACCGCCGGAGTTGCTGACCGACGACGAGGTCGTGCGGCTGGTCGACATCGCGGTCACCCGCCTCGGCGTCACCCAGATCCGGTTGACCGGCGGCGAGCCGACCTTGCGTCCGGGCCTGCCCGGGCTGGTCGAGCGGCTGGCGGCACTCCGGCCGCGTCCCGAAATCTCGCTGACGACGAACGGGCTCAGCCTGGCGCGGCTGGCACCCGCTCTGGCGGCCGCCGGGCTGGACCGGGTCAACGTCAGTCTCGACACGCTGCGCCGTGATCGCTTCACCGAGCTCACCCGCCGCGACCGGTTGCCCGACGTCATTCGCGGCCTCGAAGCCGCAGCCGCCGCCGGGCTCACGCCGGTGAAGATCAACGCCGTGCTCATGCGCGGGGTGAACGACGACGAGGCCCCGGACCTGCTCGAGTACGCGCTCGCGGCCGGTTACGAGCTGCGGTTCATCGAGCAGATGCCCCTCGATCCTCAGCACGGCTGGGACCGCTCGAAGATGGTGACGGCAGACGAGAATCCGCGCCGACATCGCGCGCCGCTACCGCCTGGAGGCGGAGCCCGGCCGAGGGAGCGCGCCGGCGGAGACGTTCTCCATCGACGGCGGCCCGGGCCGGGTCGGCATCATCGCGAGCGTCACCGCACCCTTCTGCGGCAGCTGCGACCGGGTGCGGCTCACCGCCGACGGACAGGTGCGCGACTGCCTGTTCGCGCGGACGGAATCAGACCTTCGTACGGCGTTGCGCTCCGGTGCCACGGACGCGGAGCTGGCGGCCCGGTGGGTGGTGGCGATGCGCGGCAAGCGCGCGGGCCACGGCATCGACGACCCGACCTTCCTGCAGCCGCCGCGGCCCATGTCGGCCATCGGGGGATGAGCTTCGCCGGCGGGCCGGGCGGGCGAGCATTCGACGCGATCGTGCTGGCCGGAGGCGCCAGCCGCCGGATGGGGGGCGGTGACAAGACCGCCCTCGAGGTGGGCGGGGTCTCGCTGCTCGAGCGGGCCTTGCGGGCGGTGGGCGGGGCCAACTCGGTCGTTGTCGTCGGAGCGCCGCGGCCCGTTCCGATGCCGGTGTGCTGGGCTCGCGAAGACCCGGAAGGCGCCGGGCCGGCAGCCGCGCTCGCCGCCGGGCTGCCGCATACGAGCAGCGCGGTCGTCGTGACGCTGGCGGCCGACCTCCCGTTCGTCACGGCGGCGACGATCGGGCGCCTGGTGCGCGCTGCCGACCCTCACGGCGCCGTGCTGGTCGATGCCGGCCGGCGGGCGCAGTGGCTGCTGGCTGCGTGGCCGCGCGACCTGCTGAGCGGCGCGCTTGCGGGGGATCAGACCGGTCGCTCGCTTCGGGGTGCCTACGCAAGGTTGACTCCGGCGCTCGTCGCTGCCGAGGGTCCACGTGAGTGGCTCGACTGTGACGAGCCCGCCGACCTGCAGCACGCAAGGGAGATCGCGCCATGAACCCGCTCGATGACTGGCTGGCCGAGGTCGCCGACGCGCTCGGCATCGAGCGCGGCGCGATCCAGCGCGATCTGCTGCTCGACCTCACCCGTGACGTCGCGCACCAGGTCGCCCGGCCGGCCGCGCCCCTGACCGCGTTCCTGCTCGGGCTGGCCGCCGGTAAGGCGGGCGGGCAGGCTGGCGATGTGCAGGCCAGCGAGCGGGTGGTCCGTCAGGCGCTGGCCGCTCGCGCGGAGGCCGCCGGAGAGCCAGCGGCCGACACCCGCGATGCGCCGGCGTAGACGTTCATCGTCTCCCCGCGCACGAACCCGATCAGCGTCATGCCGACCTCGTCGGCGAGCTCGACGGCCAGCGACGACGGCGCCGAGACCGCTGCCAGCAGCGGAGCGCCCGCCATGAAGGTCTTCTGGGCCAGCTCGAACGACGCCCGCCCGCTGACCACGAGCAGCAACCCCCGGGCGGGGACGTGGCCGTTCTGGAGCGCCCAGCCGAGCACCTTGTCGACCGCGTTGTGGCGGCCGACGTCCTCGCGGGCGCAGAGCATCGACCCGGATGCGTCGAACAGTCCGGCGGCGTGCAGGCCGCCGGTGCGGGCGAACGCCTTCTGGGCGCTGCGCAGGGTGACGGGAAGCTGGGCGATCAGCTCGGGCGTCACCCGCACCGTGTCGTCAGCGATCGCGTAACGGCTGCGGCGGCGTACCGCATCGATGCCGGCCGCGCCGCACAGGCCGCAGGAGGAGGTGGTCAGGAAGTTGCGCTGCACCGAGGCGTCCGGCGCCGCCACGCCCGGGGCCAGGGCGATGTCGAGCAGGTTGTACGTCTGCTGCCCCTCGGCATCGGTGCCGGCGCAGTAGCGCATCGTCGCGATGTCATCGGGGCGGCTGATGACCCCCTCGCTCAGCAGGAAGCCGGCCGCCAGCTCCATGTCGGAGCCCGGAGTGCGCATCGTGACGGCCAGCGTCTCGCCGCCCACCCGCAGCTCGAGCGGTTCCTCGACCGACAGGGTGTCGGTGCGGGTCGTGGGGGGCGCGCCTACCGTCCAGCGGACCACCGGCCGCCGGGTCGTGATTCGCCCCATGACCCAAGGATGCCCCGCGTTCGGCGTCCCACCCAAAGGGTCCCCGACATTTGTCCCTGGTGTCCCGGGAGGAAGTCGGTTCGAGGGGCTAGCCCTGCCGATCAGGCCGTGGGAGCGGCGCGCTCGATGATGGCGGCGGTGTCGACCCCGCTCGGCAGGGTGCCGAACGTGAAACCCCAGTCGCCGCCGAGGCGCGTCGCGCAGTACGCATCGGCCACGGCGCTCGGAGCGTGGCGGATCAGCAGCGATGCGGCGAAGACCTGGCACATCCGCTCGACCAGCCGCCGGGCGTTCGACTCGTTGGCGTCGATGAGCATCTTGGCGAGGTCGGCGCCGGCCTCGTCGAGGCGCCGGTCGTCCTTGGCGACCAGGCCGATCTCGTGGCGCAGCGCCTCTACCGATTCGGGCTCGCGGGCCATCGCGCGCAACACGTCGAGCGCGTTGACATTGCCGCTGCCTTCCCAGATCCCGTTCAGCGGCGCTTCGCGGTAGAGGCGCGGCAGCCCGGATTCCTCGACGTAACCGGGGCCGCCGAGGCATTCGAGCGACTCGGCAGCGTGGCGGGGCGCGTTCTTGCAGACGGTGTACTTCGCGATCGCGGTGCCGAGCCGGCGCAGGGCGTTCTCGCCGTTGTCGACCGCGTGGGCGAGGCGCAGCGCGAGCAGCGTGGCCGCCTCGGACTCGATGGCCAGATCGGCCAGCACGTTGGCCATCAGCGGCTGATCGACGAGCGTGCGCCCGAAAGCGCTGCGGTGACGCGCGTGGTGAATGGCCTGAGCGGTGCCCTGGCGCATTCCGGAGGCCGACCCGAGGACGCAATCGAGCCGGGTGGCGTTGACCATCTGGGCGATGGTGGCGACGCCGCGACCCTCCGGACCCACGATCCAGCCCAGCGTGCCATCGAACTCGACTTCACTGGAGGCGTTCGACCGGTTGCCGAGCTTGTCCTTGAGGCGCTGCAGCAGGAAGACGTTGCGAGAGCCGTCCGGCAGCAGGCGCGGCACGGCGAAACACGTGAGACCGCCGCGGGCCTGGGCCAGCACCAGGAAGAGGTCGCTCATCGGCGCCGAGCAGAACCACTTATGGCCGGTGAGCACGTAGGCGCCGCGTTCATCGGTGTGAACCGCGTGCGTCGTGCCGGCGCGCACGTCGGAGCCGCCCTGCTTCTCGGTCATCGCCATTCCCGCGATCGCGGTGGGCTTCCCGGGATGCAGCTCGGGGTCGTAGACCCGGGCGGTCAGGCGCGGCAGCCACCCCTGGGCCAGCTGCGGGTCGACGCCGGCTGCCTGCAGTGCGGGGACGGACGCGTACGTCATGGAGATGGGGCAGCCGTGGCCGGCGTCGGTCTGCGACCAGACCATGAAACCGGCGGCGCGGATCACGTGGGCGCTCGGCCGCGGATCGGTCCAGGGGGCCGCGTGCAGGCCGTGTCCGATGGCGGTGCGCATGAGCTCGTGGTAGCTCGGGTGGTACTCGACCTCGTCGATGCGGTGGCCGTAGCGATCGTGGGTGCGAAGGATCGGCGGGTAGCGGTTGGCCTCGTCCGCCCAGCGCTGGGCTTCGGCGCTCCCGGCCCGCTGCCCCAGCGCGGCCAGCTCCGCAGCTGCCGAACCCCCGCCGTAGCGGGTGACCCCCTCGGTCAATACGCGGTCTGCCGTGAAGACGTCGTAGTCCACCAACGGGGGCGGCTGGTTGAAAACCTCATGCGTCGCAGCCATGCCGTCCATTCTGCGCCCGGGAGGTTCAGGCGGCGGGCTCGTCGCGCTCGGCGAAAGCGCGGCGATAGGCCTGGGGCGTGGTCTGCACCGTGCGGGTGAAGTGTTTGCGCAGGTTGCCGGCGTTGACGAAGCCACTGCGTTCGGCGACCGCCTCGACGGGCAGGGCGGTGGTCTCCAGCAGCCGCTGCGCCAGCTGCAGCCGCTGGCGCAGGAGCCACTGGTAGGGGGTCGTTCCGGTCGAGGCGTGGAACCGGCGGGCGAACGTGCGCCGGCTCATGGCGGAACGGTGCGCCAAATCCTCGATCGTGAGCGGCTCGGCGAGGTGCTCCTGGGCCCAATCCAGGGCCTCGGCGAAGAGGTCCGCGGCGCCGACCTCGGGCAGCGGGGTGGCGATGTACTGGGCCTGGCCGCCGTCCCGGTAGGGAGGGACGACGAGATCGCGCGCGAGGGCGGCTGCCATCTCGGCTCCGTAGTCGGTACGCACCAGGTGCAGGCAGAGGTCGATGCTGGCCGCGCTGCCCGCCGAGGTGAAGATGCCCCCACCGTCCACGTACAGCACCCCGGGGTCGATCTCGAGCTCCGGGTAGTCACGCTGGAGCCGGGAGCACTCCGCCCAGTGCGTCGTCACGCGCCGTCCCTCGAGCAGCCCGGCGGCCGCGAGCACGAACGCGCCGGTGCAGAGCGAGACCAACCGTGCACCGCGGGCATGAGCGCGCTGGAGCGCTGAGAGCAGCTCCTGGGGAATGCCCGACGGATCGGAGCAGGGCGGGACGATGATCGTCTCGGCGCGAGCGAGGGAAAGCGGATCGTCCGGCACTTCCATACGCAGGCCGTTGCCGAGCCTGACCGAGGTGACACCGACTCCGCATACCTTCAGCCGGTACCAGGGAACGGTCGGGTCGATCCAGCCGTGTGGCCCGAAAACATCGCAGGCCACGGCGAATTCGAACAGGGAAAGGCCGTCGAAGGCGGCGATGGCGACCGTGTGGGGCTTCCTAGCAAGGTTGGCCCTTTTTGCACGCACGGCGACAATAGTGCCACTTACCCTCGGCCGGGTCACGCCGCAACATCCAGGCATGAGCGATACGACCCCTCCTGTTCAGCAGCCCGTGCGGCCATCCCGGGACAACCGGGTCGTCCTGCTGTCCGGCTCCGGTGATGGCGCCCTGATCGCCTACCACCCGCGGCGCCGAGATCGCTGGCTGGCCAGGTTCTTCGCCTACCGGCTCGACACGCAGCTTGCTGCGGGCTGCTCGCCGGAGGGCTCCAAGCTGCTGGCGCTGCGCGCTGCTGTGCTGGTCGGGGCGCAGTCGCGAGCTTCCCTGGCGGACTGGTGGGAGCGGCTTGCGCTCGAGGCCCGCGCGCCACGTCAGGGGCTTGTCTCGTCGATCGCCGTCCCCGGTCGCGTGGCCCTGGCCGAAGGCGTGATCCGAAGCCTGGTTTCTGCACTTCGGGCGCCACGGCCGGTCAGTGCCAGGGGCGTTGCTGCGGCCGGTCTGCTCCTGCGTGACGGAGCAGGTCCGGTCTACAACGCGCGCTCGTCGAGCCATCTGGCTGCCGCAGTGCGCGATGCCTTGCTGCAGCTGGACCCGTCGACGGAGGAGCTCGCAATCCCCGTGGGCTGCCGTTAGCGGATCGAGATGGTGCCGGCGGGTCCGGCTACCAGCTCGCCGATGACCGGCCAGCCGTCGAGCTCTGCGCCGACGAGCAGGCCGCCACTGGTCTGGGCGTCGGCGAGCAGGACCAGATCGAGCTCACTGATGCCGGGCCCGGGCGCCAGCTGGGGGCGTACCCAATCCAGATTGCGCTGGCTGCCGCCCGGCACGAAGCCTGCGGCAGCAAGGCCGCGAACCTCGTCGAGGTAGGGAACGGCGGCGGCGTCGATAACGGCGGCGCATCCGCTGGCCCGGGCGAGCTTGTGGAGATGGCCGAGCAGGCCGAAGCCGGTGATGTCCGTAGCAGCCGTCGCTCCCGCCCCGAGCGCGGCGGTGGAAGCGGCCTCGTTCAGCGTCGTCATCACGGCGATGGCTTCCTCGAAGCGGCGGCCGCTCTGCTTGTGATGGTTGTTGAGCACGCCGAGTCCGAGCGGCTTGGTCAGGGTCAGCGGCATGCCGGGGCGTCCGGCGTCGTTGCGCAGCAGCCGATCAGGATTCGCGACGCCGGTGACGGCCATGCCGTACTTGGGCTCCGGGTCGTCGATGCTGTGGCCGCCGCCGACGATGCAGCCCGCCTGCGCGGCGACGTCGAGGCCGCCGCGCAGCACCTCGCGCGCGACGCTGAAGTCGAGCTTTCCGCGCGGCCAGGAGAGCAGGTTGACGGCGAGGACCGGGCGCCCGCCCATCGCGTAGACGTCGGAGAGCGCGTTCGCCGCGGCGATGCGGCCCCAGTCGTAGGGATCGTCGACGACGGGGGTGAAGAAGTCGGCGGTGGCGACGACGGCCAGGCCGGGCGCGACGATCGTGACGGCGGCATCATCGCCGGTATCGAGGCCGACGACGAGACCCGGCGACGACTGCCCCGCCAGGCCGCGCACCGCGTCTTCGAGCTCGCCGGGCGGGATCTTGCAGGCGCACCCGCCGCCTGCGGCGAGGCTGGTGAGTCGAAGGCCTGGGTCCGTCGAGAGCGCCGTCACCCGGTCCACGCTAATCCGGCGTCAGCGCCGCGCCTCTGCCGCGCCCTCCCGAACCTGACCGTTCTCGACGAGCAGGGAACGCGTGAGCTCGACGGCGGCGAGCATGCGCCGGTCGTGCGTCACCAGCAAGAGCGTTCCGTCGTAGCTCGCGAGAGCGGACTCCAGCTGCTCGATGGCGGGCAGGTCGAGGTGGTTGGTCGGCTCGTCGAGCACCAGCAGGTTGACCCCGCGGGCCTGCAGCAACGCGAGCGCAGCCCGCGTCCGCTCACCCGGTGAGAGCGAGGCCGACGACCGCCCCACATGGTCGGCGGCGAGGCCGAACTTCGCCAGCAGGGTGCGCACCTCGGCCGGCTCGAGGTCCGGAACGTGACGGCGGAACGCCTCGAGAAAGCCGCCCTCCCTTTCGAAGGCCCGGCGGGCCTGGTCCACCTCGCCGACGACGACGCCGGGGCCAAGCGCGGCCTGCCCGGAGTCCAGGGGCAGCCGGCCAAGCAAGGCGGCGAGCAGCGTCGACTTGCCGCTGCCGTTGGCCCCGGTGATGGCGACCCGATCGGCCCAGTCGATCTGCAGGTTCACCGGCCCGAGCGTGAAGCCACCGCGGTGCACGACGGCATCGCGCAGGCTCGCGACCACCGCGCCGGCCCGGGGGGCCTGCGCGATCGTCATCTGCAGGCGCCACTCCTTGCGCGGCTCGTCGACCGTCTCCATCCGCTCGATCCGCCGCTCGGTCTGGCGGGCCTTCGCCGCCTGCTTCTCGGAGGTCTCGGCGCGGAAGGCCGGGATGAACTTGTCGTTGTCCGTGGCCTTGCGCCGCGCGTTGCGTACCCCCTTCTCCATCCAGGCCCGCTGGGTACGCGCCCGCTCCTGAAGGGAGGAGCGGGTGTCGGCGAACTCCTCGTACGCGTCGCGGGCGTGCTGGCGGGCGACCTCGCGCTCGTGCAGGTAGGCGTCGTAGCCGCCGCCGAAGACGTTGACCTCGTGCTGCGCCAGGTCGATCTCGACGACTCGCGTCACGACCCGGGAGAGGAACTCGCGGTCGTGACTGACCAGAACCACCGGCGCCCCCTGGCGCTTGAGCCCCAGCACGAAACGCTCCAGCCGGTCCAGGCCGTCGAGGTCGAGGTCGTTGGTGGGCTCGTCGAGCAGGAAGACGTCGTAGCGCGAGAGCAGCAGCGACGCGAGCCCGGCGCGCGCGGCCTGGCCTCCCGAAAGCGTGGTCATCGGGGCGCCGAGGTCCACGGCCAAGCCGATGTCGGCGGCGATCTCGTCGGCGCGTTCCTCGAAGTCCGCACCCCCGAGGGCGAGCCAGCGTTCGAGCGCCGCCGAATAGACGTCGCCGGCGCTGGCGCCGCCGTCGGTGAGGGCGAGCGCTGCGGCATCCATCGCCAGCTGGGCGTCGGTGACGCCGGTGCGCCGGGCGAGAAAATCGCGGACCGTCTCGCCGGGGCGACGCTCGGGCTCCTGCGGGAGATGGCCGACGGTCGCTGACGGAGGGGTCAACGCGAGGGAGCCGTGCTCCGGCTGCTCCAGTCCCGCCAGGATGCGCAGCAGCGTCGA
Source organism: uncultured Actinomycetota bacterium (assembly GCA_963782485.1). Classification (GTDB taxonomy): domain Bacteria; phylum Actinomycetota; class Actinomycetes; order Frankiales; family Frankiaceae; genus DATAZK01. The sequence goes on along the minus strand of CAWAJV010000008.1, from coordinate 193,169 downwards.
CTTGCCCGCGCCGTTCGCGCCGACAAGACCGGTGATGTCGCCCGGCCCGACGACCAGGTCGAGACCGTCGAAGAGTGAGCGATCCCCATGACCAGCACCGAGATCCTTGGCGACGAGAGTGGCGCTCACTGGCCCAAGGCTAAGCCTGCGGGTCTGCTGCCCGAAACGGGTTCCGGCGCGGGTCGTGCGTCGCGGCGCGCCGGACTACAGCGTGCGCCAGCCGTCCGAGCGGCACAGGGCCCTGAGCCGGCGGGCGTCTGCCGCGAAGTGCTGCCGCATCCAGGGGCTGAGGTCGCGGGCCAGCAGCGGAGCACGCGGTTGGGCCGCCAGCATCCCGGCGGCGAGCCGGGCGAAGTCCGGCGCCCTCGATTGGGCTGCCTGGATGACTCCGTCGGCCAGCGACACGGCCGCCGCGTCCGCGGACGGAGTGGGCGGTGTGCCGGCAGCGTGTTGCCGGTCGAGATTCCACGCGTCATCCGCGCGCAGGCAGGCGGCGCGGGCGTTGGGATCCAGTGCCTTCCCGGTCGAGGCCGCCAGGGGCGGCAACGGTGCCTCACTCCCGGGATGGGCGGCGTCGGCGCCCGAATCGGCACATCCGCTGGCGATCAGCAAGGTCAACGCGACGGTGGCGACGACGGAATGTGATGTCTTCGGGGGAGTTCGCAGAAGGACCATTGGTGCACCTGCCGGGCCAGTTCTCCCGCCTCTGAAGCGGGCGACTAATGTAGCACCAATCGTCGGCGACCGTGCCATCCTGAGTCTTTTCCCGGCCTTTCCGGTGGCGCGTCGATCGCGCTGATGAAAAGCGTTCAGGTATTGAATGTGACGGCGACCCGGTTCGGCTGTGATCTCGGTGATAAGGCACGAACGGGCCGGTTCCTACGTTATTTCCGGTGCCGGGTCGCGCATGCTCATCCGGCACAGCGGGCGCGCTCGGTGTCCGGTCACAGGAGGGCTGACGTGCGGTGACTCACGCTCCGGTGCGGCCACCGATTCCCAGCGCGCAGGACTCTGCGCCCCGTCGCGGCATGGCGCATCCGGTTCGCCGGCCGGCCGCGCGGTACCGGAGGATCGTGCTTGCGGCGCTGGCCATCGAAGCGGTCGTGCTCGCCGGTGCCCCCGTGGTCGGGATGTCGTACGACCTGCGGAGCAACCTGTTCCTCTTCCTCATCACGCTGTTCGCCCTGACGGCGGATGCGGCGGTCGCGCTTGCCTGGAACCGCTGGCCGGCGCGGCTGTCACTGGCCGGACGGGTCGGCGGGGTGGCGGTCATCTCGCTTGTCGGCGCGGCGGCGGCGTTCGTCCTGCTCAACAAGCAGGAGGGCTTCTACGTCAGCTTCTCCGACCTCTGGGGTTCCTCACCGCAGTTGACGGCCCGCAAGCACTACACCGAGGACATCAGCCACGCCCGACTCGACATTCTGAGGGCGCGCTGGCAACCCGCTGCCGTGGCGGCCGCCCGCCGCGGCGACGGAACGGTGCTGCCCGTGCGCTTGTGGGGCTCGCGCAGCGGCATCGTCCACCGCGGACTCGTATACCTGCCGGCGGCCTATTTCACCCAGCCGCGCGCGTATCGCTATCCCGTCGTGGAATTAATGCACGGCCAGCCGGGCGGCCCGCCCAATTATGTTCTTCAGCTCCATATCCAGTCGATCCTGGATAGCGAAATCCAGCGACACCGGATTCCGCCGGTCATTGCCGTGATGCCGCAGGCCTCGACTCACGGCGTCTACACCGAATGCGTCAACGCGGTTCACGGTGACAAGGTCGACACCTACTTGTCGAACGATGTCGTCGACGATGTGGAAGGGAGTTTCCGGACGCTTTCCGGGCGCACCTGGGGAATTGCCGGTTACTCCACGGGCGGCTACTGCGCGGTCAATCTGGCCAGCCGCCACCCCGATCGCTACGCCGCGGCTGCCAGCCTGTCGGGCTACTTCATCCCGGCACAGGACCCGGGCAGCGCCCGCCTGTACGCCGGGAGTCGCACCGCGCTGCGCGCCAACTCGCCGATGTGGTGGGCGACGCACAACCGTCCGGTCGCGCCGCCGCTGTATCTGTTTGCCGCTCGGCAGGACCGGTTCGCGACCGCGCAGCTCACGAAGTTCTCAGCACTCGTGAAACGGCACGATCCGCTCCTGCCGGTCACCGTCGACTGGCTTGCGACCGGCGGTCACAACTGGGCGGTCTGGCGAGTCGGCTTGCCTCGCGCGCTGGAGTTCCTGAGCACCTACTTGCCGATGCCGCTGGTCCGATGACCCGGCTCGTCACGGGTAGTAGCGCAGCTCCACGATGTTGCGGTCGGGATCGCGCACGTACAGCGACAGGCCCTGCCCTTTGGCGCCTGAGCGCAGGTCCGGCCCGTCGACGACGTCGAACTCTCCACTTGCCGCGACGACGTCCCAGTCGGCGGGCTCCGTGACGAGGCAGATGTGGTCGACGTTTTCCTGGCCGGCATGCTCGGCGGGCGCGGCGAGCAGATCCAGGATCACGTCCGCATTCACCCGCACGGACGGGAAGAAAGCCTCGCCGCGGCGCCACTCGTCGACCTTCTCCGGAGCGAGCCCGAGCTTGTCGATGTAGAAAGCGAGCGACTTCTCGACGTCACTCACCCGCAGGACCACGTGGTCGAATCCGGTCACCTTCACGCTCATGGCGATGAGGGTAGGCGCTCCGTGGACGGTGTCGGGCGCCTTTTGGTCACCCGGTGTGCCGGCCGGAATTTTGTCGGACCTGGATGCGACGGTGCGTCGAGTCGGACCGAAGCCGGGCTTCGAGCCAGTCGGTCCTGGAGTTCGAAAGGTGGCGCTCGATGTCGGTGGTGCGGCTGCTGCTCTGCGCGGATGTGCACGTGGATACGCCGTTCACGTGGGCGTCGCCGGAGCTTGCGCGCGGGCGCCGGCGGGCCATCCGGAGCGCGCTCTCGCGGATCGTCTCGCTGGCCGACGAGCTGGCGGTGGATGCGCTCTGTTGCGCCGGCGACCTCTACGAGCAGGAGCGGGCAGGCGCCGACACGGGCGCTTTCCTGCAGTCGGCGTTCGGCGAGCTTTCCTGCCCGGTCCTCATCGCGCCGGGCAACCATGACTGGTTGGGCCCGGCCAGCCTGTACTCGATCGTGGATTGGCCGCGCAACGTCACGATCTTCCGCGAAGATCGGCTCACCCCGCTGGAGCTGGTTTCGGGTTTCACGGTGTGGGGTGCCGCGCACCGCGCGCCCGCGAATACCGACGGCTTCCTCGACGGCTTCCGCGTCGACCGGGGCGGGCTCTCGGTGGCGCTGTTCCATGGGGCTGAGCGCGGTGGCTTCGCCTTGCAGGGCGCGGGCAAGGCGCCGCACGCCCCGTTCTCGGCGGAGCAGATCCCGGCGGCCGGCCTGGCGCATGCGCTCGTCGGCCACTACCACCGGCCGGCTTACGGTTCCTGGCACACGTATCCCGGCAATCCGGAGCCGCTGAGCTTCGGTGAGCAGGGCACCCGCGGGGCGGTGCTGCTCGAGATCGGCGAGGACGGCGGCGTCCGGCGGCAGACCTTCGACGTGGGCGAGTCTTGCTGGTGCGATGTGCGGGTGGAGCTGGAGCGCGCTGAGCACTCCGACGCCGTGCGCGAGCAGGTCCGGGAGGCTCTAGCCGCCGTGAGCGGGATCGTCCGGCTGACGGTGAGCGGCGAGGTTGCGCCTGGCGTGGACCTCGGGCAGCTCGATCTGTCCGGGGTCGCCCGCCACCTGGACGCGCTGGTCATTCGCCCGCTGGAGATCGACCCGGGCTATGACCTGGAGGCGCTGGCCCGCGAGGCGACGGTGCGCGGCCATTTCGTGCGTGACGTGCAGTCGGCCGGGCTCGCCCCGGCGACGGCGCGGCGCGTGCTGCGCGCCGGGCTGCTTGCCCTGGACGGCCGCGCGGATGAGCTGGCGGCGGTGCGACCATGATCATCGAGAGCGTCAGGGCGGACGGTTTCGGGCCGCTGGCCGGCGAGACGCTGGCGCTCGCGCCGGGTCTCACGGTCGTGATCGGCGATAACGAGTCGGGCAAGTCCAGCTGGCACGGCGCGATCTTCGCCGCCCTGTGCGGCCGGCGCCGCGCCCGCGGTCGCCCGAGCGCGCAGGAGCAGCGCTTCATCGACACCCATCAGCCCTGGAGCGGCGCGCCGTGGAGCGTCACCGGCGTTATCGCCCTCGACGACGGCCGGCGCATCGAGCTCTGCCAGGACCTTTCCGGACGGGTGGATTGCCGGGCCACCGATATCGCGCTCGCCCGCGACGTGAGCGCGCAGATCATGGTCGACGGCAGCCCCGATGCCTCGGCGTGGCTGGGCCTCACCCGGTCGACCTTCCGGGCGACGGCGTGCGTCGGCCAGGCTGAGGTGCTGGGCGTGCTGCAGGAGGCCGAGGGGCTGCAGCACACCCTGCAGCGCGCGGCGGCGACGGCAGGTACCGCCGGCTCCGCCGCGACGGCGATCGAGCTTCTGGAGACGGCGCGCCGAACACACGTGGGCCGTGATTCGGCGGGTTCAGGGCGTCCGCTGCGCCGCGCTCGGGAGGCGGTGGCAGCGGCGGAGGCGCGCGTGGCTGCGGCGGCGCAAGCGCATGAGGAGCTGGCCGAGCAGTCGGTCGAGGTAGAGCGGCTCCGCCAGCTGGCCCTGGCTGCTGAGGGTCAGGCCGGCGCGGCCGCTGTCGAGTGGGAGGGGATGGCGCAGCAGCTGGCTCGCCGGGAGGAGGGGGCCGCCAGTGGCTCCCTCGCTGCCGCAGAGTCCCGCAGCGGCGCTGACCCGGCGGGACGCGTCCCGTCCGGCGGATCGCGGAAGCGGCGGGCCGGGGCCGGAGCCGGCGTGGCCCTGGCGCTGGTGCTCATCGCCGTCGCAGCCGCGACGCGTTCGTGGATCCTGGCGGCCCTGGCCGTGGCGGCCGCGGGCGGCGGGGCGTGGCTGCGCCGGGGCGTGCCAGCCGCTCAGGCCGCGATGCCGGCCCGGCGCTCGGTCGAGCTCCCAAACGCGACCGGCAGCGGCCGCGCGACGCTCGACCCGGAGCTGGGGGAGCTGCGCCTCGAGCTTGCCGAGCGGCGCGCGCTGGCCGAGCGGGCCCGCCGCCGTCACCACGAGGCGGCCGTGCTGGCCGGGCGGGCCGATGCCGTGCTGGCCGAGCGGTGGCGTTCGATGCCCCCCGTCGCCGACGCGCAGGAGGCGCTTGCGGCAGCGCAGCGCGAGCTTGCGCGGGTGGTCGAGCTGGATCAGGTGCTCGGTCTTGCGGTCGGCTTCCTCGCGCGCGCCCAGGAGCAGGTGCACCGCTCGGTGGCTCCGGAGCTCAGCGAGCTCCTCCAGGCCTGGCTGCCCGGTCTCACCGCCGGCCGCTATCTCGAGGCGCGGCTGGATCCGGCGACCCTCGAGGTGCAGGTTCGTGAGGCCGGCGGGAGGTTCCGCCGGGCCGAGCTGCTGAGCCACGGCACCGCCGAGCAGGTCTACCTGCTCCTGCGGGTCGCGCTGGCTGATCGGCTGACCGCCGGCTACGACACCTGCCCGCTGCTGCTCGACGACGTCACGGTCCACGCGGATCCGGTGCGCGCGGCCGGGATGCTCGAGCTGCTGCAGGAGCTCTCGCGCGAGCGCCAGATCATCCTGTTCTCCCACCAGGAGCAGGTGCGGCAATGGGCGGCGCAGCAGCTGGATCCGCATCGCGACCGCCTGGTCGAGCTGGCCGCCCCCGCCGGCGCCGGCGGCCGTGCAGCCGCCGCCGGCGTTGATCTCAGAGTGGCTGCCAGCTGGCCACGCGACCCTCTCGAAACGCGGTGAACGCCTCGGTCAGCTCGCCGGTCGCGGTGCACATGATCTGGGTGCGGTTCTCGATGTCCAGCGCATGACGCATGCTCGGCGCGTCCACGGTCTGCCACATCGTTTCTTTCGTCATCCAGACCGCCAGCGGCGGGTTCTCGACGATCTGGCGAGCCGTCACCAGGGCACGCTCGAGCAGCTGCTCGCGGGGGACGAGGGCCGTCAGCAGGCCGATGCGGTCGGCCTCCTCGGCGCCGAAGACGCGTCCGGTCAGCAGCAGCTCAGCCGAGCGCGAAGCCCCGACGAACCGGGGGAGCAGGTAGCTGCTCCCCATGTCGCAGGCAGACACCCCGCGCTTGATGAACACGGCGCCGAAGCTCGCCTCGGGGGAGGCGATCCGGATGTCGCAGGCGAGCGCGAGCGAGAAGCCGCCGCCGTGCGCTGCGCCGTTGATCGCGGCGATGACCGGCAGCCGCATCCGGTGGATGCGCTCGAAGAGCCCGGCCATCAGCTCCTGCGCGACGAAGCTGCGGGTGATGCTGCCCTGTACCCGCTCCGAGAGCGCGCCCAGCGGGTGGGTGCCCAGCGGTCCGGTGTCGCCGCCCTTCATGTCAGCGCCGGCGCACCAGCCTTCGCCCTCACCCCGCAGGATCACGACCCGCGCCGCCGGATCCGCGGTGAGCGTGTCGACGATGCCGTGCAGTTCGACGAGAAGTTGCTGCCCGAGCGCGTTGCGGCGCTCCGGGCGGTTCAGCGTCACGCTGTGAATCCCGGGCTCGAGCTCTTCGACGACGGTGAATGCCATGCGTTCCTCCGGCCATGAGCGCCGCCTGCCCGCGCAGGCGCTGCGCAGCGTCTCTCTGTCAGTCCGGACTCTTTCAGCCCGCGCTCGGCCACCTGCGTGGGGGACGACGCCGGGCGAGCGGCGGCATCTGCTTGGGTGAGGGCCATGAGCGACAACCTGGACTCCGAAGCACTGGCCTACCTCGCGATCACCCGGCTGCAGGCCGAGTACGCCGACATCGTGACCCGCCGCGCCTTCGACGAGCTGGAGGAGATCTTCACTCCGGGCTGCACTGTCCACCTGGACCTGGTGAACGCCGCACCGATGGACTTCACCGGTCCGGCCGAGTTCGGGGCGTTCGTCGGAGGCTCGATCGAGCAGTTCGAGTTCTTCGAGTTCGTGATCCTCAACGCCGTCGTGCGGGTCCGCGACGCGAGCAATGCTTCGGGGCGGATGTACATGAGCGAGCTCCGCCAGCACGCCGCGAGCGGGGGGTGGAGCACCGTCTACGGCGTCTACCACGACACCTACCAGCGCGACTCCGACGGGGGCCGCTGGCGTTTCGCCGCCCGCAGCTACCAGAGCCTGGCGCGCACCGGACGGGCAGAGGTCTTCCCCTTCCCGGCTACCCACGCCGGCCCGCTCCGCTAGCCGCCTTCACCGCGGGATGCTGCCCGTTCGAGGGCAGTGAAGGTCGTCACATTGCGGCAATCGGTTGGCGGCCGAGCGGGCGGGAATCAGCCTGGCTGAGAGATAGTTGCTGTCAACAAGCAAATTAAGCCCGACGGCGCTGCCGTCGGCCCGCCAGCCGCCAGGCCCGCCAAAGGAGTCGCCGATGCCACGCGCCGACGCAGTGCGCACGAGCAAAGGCAAGCCGGGCCGCCCCTTCACCGCACCCCGGCCGGATGCCGAGACGGGCGCCTACTCGCACCGCCAGATCCTGATCATCATGTCCGGGCTGCTGCTCGGCATGTTCCTCGCCGCCCTGGACCAGACGGTGGTCGCCACGTCGATCTACAAGATCGGCCAGAGCCTCGATGGGCTGACGGCTCAGGCCTGGGTGACGACGGCGTTCCTCATCACCTCGACGATCGCGACGCCGCTCTACGGCAAGCTCTCCGACATGTACGGCCGCAAGCCGTTCTTCCTGCTGGCCATTGCGATCTTCATCGTGGGATCCGCCGCCTGCTCGTTCGCCACCTCGATGTACATGCTGGCCGCGTTTCGCGCGTTCCAGGGCCTCGGCGCCGGCGGCCTGTTCACGCTCGCCCTCGCCATCATCGGCGACGTCATCCCGCCCCGGCAGCGCGCCAAGTACCAGGGCTACTTCCTTGCGGTCTTCGGCACCTCGAGCGTGCTCGGCCCGGTCGTCGGCGGGGCGCTCGCCGGCCAGCAGACGCTGCTCGGCATCGACGGCTGGCGCTGGATCTTCCTGATCAACGTCCCGATCGGCGCGCTCGCACTCTTCGTGGTCAACAAGGTGCTCTCCATCGACCACGAGCGTCGCCGCCAGCAGCTCGACGTCTGGGGTGCCGTGCTGCTCGCCGTCGGGCTGGTCCCGCTGCTGCTCGTGGCGGAGCAGGGCCGCTCGTGGGGCTGGGACTCGGGCAAGTCGGTGATCTGCTACGCGGTCGGTGTGATCGCGATCGCGCTCTTCGTGCGCGTCGAGCAATCCGCCGGAGAGGCCGCGCTCCTGCCCTCGCGGCTCTTCCGGGTCCGGGAGTTCCGGATCGGTTCGGTCCAGTCGGCCGTCATCGGCATCGGCATGTTCGGGGCGCTCACCCTCCTGCCGCTCTACCTGCAGCTGGTGAAGGGCAATTCGCCCACCAGGGCCGGGTTGCTCACGCTGCCGATGGTGGTCGGCATGATGGCCTCCTCGATCCTGTCCGGGCAGCTCACCTCACGCACCGGCCACTACAAGATCTTCCCGGTGATCGGCAGCGCCGTGCTCATCGCCGGGATGCTGATGCTCTGGAAGCTGACCGCCGACAGCTCGCTGGGATACGCCGGCGTCGCCATGTTCGTCGTCGGTATCGGCATCGGCATGAACATGCAGACGATCGTGCTCGCGATGCAGAACGCGGTGCCGGCACGTGATATCGGCGTTGCCACGTCCTCGGCGACGTTCTTCCGCCAGATCGGCGCCACTCTGGGGGTCGCCGCGTTCCTGTCGATCGTCTACTCGACGGTGCCGGGCAGGATTCACGACGCTTACGCCTCGGCTGCGCAGTCGCCTGCCTTCCAGGCGGCCGCCCGCGCGAACCCCGACCAGCTCGCCCAGCTGCGCAACACCACCACGAAAGCGCTGAACGACACGTCGTTCCTCAGCCGCGACAACCCGGTCCTGGCGCATCCCTTCAAGGCCGGTTTCACCTCATCGCTGACGACGGCGTTCCTGATCGCCGGGCTGGTGCTCATCCTGGCCCTGGTGCTGGCCATCATTCAGCGTGAGGTGCCGCTCCGGACGATGGGCGGCCTGCAGGCGGCGGCCGCCGAGGCGGCGCAAGCAGCCGCCCGCCCGGCCGACCTGCCTCGCCCGGCGGCCCCGGCCACGGGGGGCGGCGCGGATCGGCCCGGCGAAGCCGACGGTGAAGGGCTGGCCACCGCCGGCCGGGGGTCGTCGCCACCCGGCTGACTCAGCCCCTGAGCAGCGGGCTGGCTTCGAGGTCGTCGAGCAGGTCGCGCACCGTCGGGTAGGTCGCGATGGCTCCGGCCGAGCGCAACTCCTTCTCATGGACGCCGCCGCTGGTCACGGCAACGCAGGCGACGCCGGCGCGCGCGGCCGCCTTCACGTCCCAGACCGCATCGCCCACGAAGATCGCCTCATCGGCACTGAAGCCCGAGCGTTCCAACGCCACGGAGACGATGTCCGGCGCGGGTTTCGCCGTCTCGACGTCCTCGCCATTGGTCACCGTCTGGACGGCGTCCTCCACGTCGAGCAGGTCGCGCAGCATCTCGAGCTCGTCCGGCGGCGCCGAGGTGGCGAGCACGACGGTGCGGGCCCGTGACGCGACGGCCCGCAGCAGCTCGCGCGCCCCGTCGAAAGGCTGCAGCAGCGCGGACAGCTCCTTGTAGCGCTTGCTGTGCTCCTGCTTCGCCGCGGAACGCGCGTCGTCCGACGCGTCACCGATCAGCTTCTCGAGCAGCTTGCTGGAATCCATGCCGATCGCCTCGTGGATGCGCCACGCTTCCACGCGGCATCCCACGGACTGGAAGGCGTGCATCCACGCCACGACGTGCACGTAGTTCGAGTCGACCAGCGTTCCGTCGATGTCGAACAGGACGGCTTTGGGCTGCGGGCCATGCTCCTCGGTCATCACCAAGGCATGCCCAGGCTGGGGGAGTTCACCACCCCTGGACCATGGATGCAGGCGCGCCGTGCCATCATCGCGGCGGACCTGTCAGGGACCAGCTCGAGGAGACCCGATCCAAGCGCAAGGCACCGATATCCGGATTCACGCCGGCCTGTATCGCGAGCGCGGCTGGTGGCGCGACGAGACCCTCGCCGATGACATCGCGCGCTACGCCCGCGAGCGGCCGCAGGAGCCGGCGTACATCACCGCCGACGGCCGCCTGTCGTGGCGCGAGTACGACGAGGCGTCAGACCGGCTGGCGGGTGCGCTGGTGACGCTCGGCTTCGCACCCGGCGAGCGGGTCGCCGTCCAGCTGCCCGACACGTCGGCCGTTCACATCGCGCTGATCGCCCTGGAGAAGGCCGGGCTGGTCGCCGTCGGCATCGGCGCCCGGGCGGGCGAGCGGGAGCTGCGGCACCTGCTGCGACGCACGTCAGCAGTCGGCGTGGTCACGCTGGCCCAGCAGCGCGGCCGCGACATGGTGGGAGTCATCGACGGCCTGCGGGTCGACCTGCCCGACTTGCGGGAACACGTGGTGCTGTCCGTGACGGCGGGGGAGGCCGTCACCTCCGCCGGCAAGCCCATCACGCCGGCCCCGCGCGAGCAGTGGCGTGAGCGCAAGCTCGGCCCCGACGACCTGTGGCTGGTGAACTCCACCTCCGGCACGACCGGGCTGCCCAAGTGCGTGATGCACTACCAGAACCGCTGGCACTACTTCCACCGCGTCGCGGTCGACGTCGGCGAGCTGCGCGAGCGGGGCGATGAGATCGTCATGAGCGTTGTCCCGGCGCCGTTCGGGTTCGGCCAGTGGACCTCGCACTTCACGCCGACCCTGCTGGGTGCCCCTACCGTCGTGATGGAGCGCTTCGACGCGAGCGGCGCTCTCGCCCTCATGGAACGTGAGCGGGTCACGGTTCTGTGTGCAGTGAGCACGCAGTTCATCCTCATGCTCAACGCCCCCGATCTGGACCGCTACGACCTCACCTCGCTGCGGGTGATGTTCACCGGCGGCGAGGCCATCCCCTACGAGCGGGCGCGTGATTTCGAGCGGCGCACCGGCGCCACCGTGCTCAACTTCTACGGCTCCAACGAGAGCGGCTTCGCCACCGCGACGACGATGCGCGACCCGGTCGAGCGGCGGCTGCGCACCGCCGGGCGGGTGCAACCGGGCACCGAGCTGCGGCTCTACGACGACGACGGCAACGACGTCACGTCGTCGGGCCGCGGGCAGCCCGGCTCGCGCGGGCCGGCGATCTCGCTCGGCTACCTCGAGGATCCGGACGCCAACCGCCAGCTCTTCACGCCGGACGGTTTCGTGCTGCACGCCGACGAGGTCACCGTGGATCCGGACGGCTACCTGTCGGTCGTCGGGCGCAAGTCCGACATCATCATCCGGGGCGGCAAGAACATCAGTGCCGCGGAGGTGGAGAACGAGGTCGGCGCCCATCCGCTGGTGCGGCTCGTCGCGGCCGTTGCCTCACCGGACCCGCTGTTCGGGGAGCGGGTCTGCGTCTACCTGGAGCTGACCGAGGGCGCGAGCCTGGAGCTGGAGGAGCTGGTGGCGTTCCTGCGCGAGCGTGGCGTCTCGTCCGAGTACCTGCCTGAGCGGCTGGTGGTGATGGCCAGCCTGCCGCGCTCGTCCGGGGGCAAGCTCGCAAAAGGTGAGTTGCGCACGGATGCCGAGCAACGATTCGGAGCGGGGCGATGAGCAAGACAGCACTCATCACGGGCGCGGGGCGCGGGCAGGGCCGGGCGCATGCCGTGACGCTGGCCGGGCTCGGCTACGACATCGTCGCGTTCGACGTCCCGGATGCGTTGACCGGAATGCCTTACGAGACGGCGTCGAAGGACGATCTGCAGCAGACGTGTGCCCTCGTGCGTGCCGCCGGGCGCGCGGCCATCGCCGTGACCGGTGACGTGCGGCGCACGGCAGACCTTGACGCGGCGGTGCAGCGCGCCCGCGACGAGCTCGGCGGTCTCGATGTGGCCATCGCCAACGCCGGGATCTGCAACTTCGCGCGGTTCGAGGAGATCACCGACGTGCAGTGGGACGAGATGCAGGCGGTCAATCTCGGCGGTGTCTTCCGCACGTTGCGCGCCGCCGTTCCGGTCATGCGCGCGCAAGGCTCCGGCCGGCTGCTGGCGACGGCCTCGATGGCCGGCCGCGGTGGCGCGCCCAACATCGCCCACTACGCCGCCGCGAAGGCAGGCGTCATCAGCCTGGTGAAGACGCTGGCGCTCGAGCTCGGCACGAGCGGGGTGACGGTCAACTGCCTGTGCCCGAGCACGGTGGATACCCCGATGGTGCACAACCGGCCGATGTACGGGCTGTTCGCTCCGGACATCGACGATCCCGACCAGGAGAAGGTGCGGCCGCGCTACGAGGCGATGAACCCGATGCGCAACGCCTGGCTCGACCCCCAGGAGGTGGCGGACCTGATGGCGTACCTGGTGTCGGACGCCGCTCGCCACGTCAGCGGCGCGGTGTTCGAGATCAGCTCCGGGGGAAGCGGCGCGCAGCTCTGAGCAGGCGCCCGACAGCGGGCCTTTAGCGGCCGGTGATCAGCCCGCGCGCGTACGCCGCCTGACCCGCGTGCTGCAGGTCGTCGGAGATGACGCTCACCAGCCGGACGCCGAGGGTGACCGGCGGGTCGAAGGACTCGTCGACGACGCGGGCGAGATCGGAATCGACCAGGTTCTTCACGTAGCCGATCGTCTGCTCGTGCACGGCGTCGTAGTAGCCGGTCAGCAGGTCGCCGGAGCTGACGCGTACGGCGCTGACCTGCTCGCTGCTGTGCCCGTAGCCGATCTCGGTGTCGTCGAACGGCAGGCCGAATCGATCCGACCAGCCGCCGGCCGTCCACACCTGTTGGAGGCCGCCGGCGCCGGCGATGTGGTCGTCCTGGACCCGGGCGAGGTGCCAGATCAGCCAGGCGATGCTGTTGGCCCGCCCGTCGATGCGCTCGGCGAGCTGATCAGCGGAAAGGCCTTTGACGACGCTGTGCACGACCGAGCGGACCCGGTCGAACGCGTCCACGAGCACGTCGGCGCTGGCCATGGGGCGGCTCCTCGGGGGCTGGCTTCACTCGGTGGTCACGGGTCGGACACCGACGGAGTGCCCGACCCGCTTCACCGTAATCGCCCCACTGAATCTGCTACGAGGAGTGCAACCCCAGCTCCGCGAGCTCGCGCTGCACCATCGCCTCGTGCTCCTCCTGCTCCTTGCGGGCCTTGCGCGGGTGCCAGTGCCCGGTCAGCAGGAAGATGAACGGCAGGAAGATGATCTGCGCGATGAAGCACACCCACCACCAGCTCTGCCACTGCTTCGGGGTGTCGTTACCCGCCTTCTGCAGCTTGGCGAGCCGCTCCGGCGGGATGTCGGCCTGCGCGTTCGTCAACACGCTGCCGAGGCCGCTCAGCGTCGCGAGGTCGGCGGCCGGCACCGAAGAGGAGGCGTTCTTCAACGCGGTGGCGTAAGGCGTCACCAGCGTCAGGTCCGCCTTGGTGGCCGGCGGCGAGAGCGCCAGCAGCCTCGTCAGGGCTTCGGCGGGGGTCACGTTCAGCGCGCTGGCGATCTCCCCCTGAGCCTTCGCGATCAGGGCTGCATCGGTCGATCCTCCGGCTAGCGCCGCGAGCGTCGTCGGGTCGATCGCGCTCGCCGTCGTCAGCTCATCGATCCGACGAGCAGCAGCGGCCTGGACCTGATCGGCCTTCGCCTGGGTGGCTCCCTGGGCCTTGGCCAGCTCGCCAAGAGCCACCGGAAGGGCAGTCGGGTCTGTCGGGTTCTTGGTCAGCGCCGCGGCGGTCTTGGAGTCCAGCGCGCCGAGCACGTCGAGCTGCTTGGAGTACTTGGTGGCCAGCGCGGTGACCCGTGCCTGCTCGGCGTCTCCCTCCTTGCTCGAAGCCCCCTTGAGCTCCGCCTGCTGCTTCGCGACCTCGCCCAGCGCGACGTTGCGCGCAGCACTGTCGTTCGGGTTCTTCGACAGCGCGGTCGACGTCTCGTGGTCGAGCGACTGCAGCACCGCGACCTGCTCCGGGAAGTCGCCTTGCGTGTCGACCAGGGTCGACGTCGACGGCACCACGAACGTGAGGACGATCAGCGAGATCGTCACGACGACCCGGATGATCCAGCCCCACACCGCGAGGCCGGTGGCGGTGCCGGCCGGATTGCGTTTCTCGACGGTCTCGGTGAACGCGGCCATCCACGCGCAGTAGGTCATGCCGCCGCCGAACGCGATGATGATGAAGAGCACCGCGAGGTGGTAGTAGCTGGTGGACGGTTCGGTCGCGGCCAGCGCGAACAGCGCGACCCCGACGAGGCTGATCGCAGTGCCGATGACCATGAAGGGCTTGCGCACCCGCAGCGCGTCGGAGATGAAGCCGGTCGCGATCAGGGCGAGGGCGTTCGTGACCCAGTACCAGTTGCCCAGCGCGTTCGCCTTGGATTCGGAGTATCCGAAGACCGTCGCGAAGTAGACCACCGAGAAACCGGCCGCGATGTAGTACAGGAGCAGGAAGAGGCTGATCGCAAAAGCCGGGCCGATGATGTCGAGCTTCAGCATCTGCTTCCACAGATTCTTGCTGAGGTCCTCGATCTTCAGGCCTGCCGCCCGCGCCTCGATGATCGCGCGGTCGCGCAGGCTCACCATCAGCTGGTCGCGCAGCGCGGGTGACAGCTCGCGCAGCCCGATGAACGCGATGACCGCCACCACCAGACCGACGGCGCCGCAGACGTAGAACTGGAAGCGCCAGTTCGGGTGCGAGTTCAGCGTGTTGCTCGAGACGGCCGTGACGACCAGGCTGCCGAGCACCGGCCCGAGGGTCCAGAAGCCCATCGCGAAACCGCGGCCCACCTGTGGCGAGAAGTCACGGATGAGGGCGGGCGTGGCGACGAGCATGACGCCTTCGACGAGGCCGACGAACGCGTAGATGAACGTGTACCAGGCCGCGCTCGGAGCGTGCGGCAGCGCGAACGCGTACAGGGCTCCGGTGATGAACAGCCCGTAGGCGACGAGGTTCGCGCGCCCCCAGCGGTCAGCAAGACCAGCGGCGAGCGAGGCGAAGGCGCCGATGCCGTTCGCGATGATCGAGATGGCGACGAAGTACGTGAACGAGATGTTGTAATCGGTGATGATCTTCGTCGCGACGGCGCCCTGCAGGTAGAACTGGTAGTACAGGATGATCGTCGCGACCACCGTGATGCCGAGGTAGAACGCTCGCGGACCCGTGTTGGGATAGTGCGAAAGCTGGCGTGACCAAAGGCTCTGGCGGAAGCCGACCGCCGGTGCCGATTGGGGAGCGCTCGCGGTTCCTGCGGACAACGCGACCTCGCAATTTCTGGGGGTGAGCCGGGTTATCGCCCAGCTACCGGCCGGTTAACTTGCTGTGACATAGCGCACAGTAGCCATTAGGTGAATGAACGGCTAGCAGATCGCCACATTGACGGGGTGTCGCCGTGCCCGGCCACCCGGTCCGCCGGCCACGGCCGCGGTGCCGCTAGTCCGGTAACAGGACAGCCGCACCGTTGACGCGGTCGGCGGCCAGGTCTTCGAGCGCTGCCGGTGCATCGCGGCGAGCGTAAGGGCTGGTCGTGATGTGCAGCGGTATTTGCGCGGCGATGCGCAGGAACTCCTCGCCGTCGGCACGGGTGTTCGCGGTGACGCTGCGTAGCGATCGCTCCTGGAAAAGCTGCTTCTCATAGTTCAGCGTCGGGATGTCGGTCAGGTAGATCCCGGCGATGGACAGCGTGGCTCCGCGGTCGAGCGTCGCCAACGCCACCGGGACCAGCTCGCCGGCGGGCGCGAACATCACTGCCCCGTCCAGCGGCTGCTCGACCGGGTCGAAGCTGTCGCCGACGCTTGCGGCACCGAGCTCGGCAGCCAGCTCCCGGGCGGCGGGAGCCCGGGTGCGCACGTGGACCTCGGCGCCCTCGGCCATGGCCACCTGCGCCGCGAGGTGCGCCGAGGCGCCGAAGCCCCAGATGCCGAGCCGCCCGCCCGCAGGCAGTTCTGCGCGGCGCAGCGCCCGGTAGCCGATGATCCCGGCGCAGAGCAACGGCGCGGCCTGCTGCGAGCTGAACGCGTCGGGGATCCGGTAGGCAAAGGCCTCGGGGACGACCGCAAATTCCGCGAAGCCGCCGTCGGCGTCCCAGCCGGTGAAGCTCGGCGCGACACAGAGATTCTCCTGCTGCCGCAGGCAGAACCGGCAACGCCCGCAGGTGCCGCGCAGCCAGGCGATGCCGATGCGCTCGCCGAGGCTGAACCGCTCGGCGCCCGGCCCGAGCGCGTCGACGATCCCGACCACCTCATGGCCGGGGACGACCGGCCGGCGGTGCAGCGGCAGGTCGCCTTCGGTGATGTGCAGATCGGTGCGGCAGACGCCGCAGGCTTCGATACGCACCCGGACCTCACCGGGAGCCGGCTCCGGCACCTCCAGCTCGACAGCGCGCAGCGGGTGCGTTCCCGCCGGCGCCTGCTCCTCGACGACCCAGGCCTGCATCAGCGCCTCCCTTTCTCAGCGCCCGGCAGCGACCCGCGACTCGCCGTCGAGGGCGATGTGCACGTCGACGTCGTCGCCGGCGCCTGAATGTCAGTCGCGGTCTTGCCGTTCAGTCCGGCGCCGGGCCGAAGGTGCATGCGAGGAGTATCCCGCACAGCGGCCGTAGCACTAGTGCTACGGTAGGCGCATGGCTGATGTGGGGTTGCGGGATCTACGCCAGAACGCGAGCGAGTTCGTGCGACGGGTCGAGGCAGGGGAATCGTTCACCGGTGACGGTGAGCGGCCGACCGGCAGCTCGTCTCGTTCCCGCGGGTGGTCGCACATGGCGGCGATTCGACGAGGTCGCGGACGTGCTCGGTGGTGGAGGTGCTCCGAGCTTGGCTGCGGAGCGAGACGCGTTCGACGGCTCCGTGACGGATCCGTTCACGCGATGACCGCGGCGGCGCCCGGTCGGGCTGTCTTGGACACCAGCGTCCTCATCGCGGGAGGTGTCTCAGCCCTGCCGGAGGACCTGGCGATCAGTGCGGTGAGCTTGGCCGAAATCCACTTCGGGGTGCTCATCGCGGCCGATCCGGTCGAACGCGCTCGACGCCTGCGTCTGCTTACCGGGCTCGAGCGGACCTTCGATCCGCTTCCGGTGGACGAGGCGGTCGCCGCGAGTTATGGCGAGCTCGCCGCTGCCGTGGTCGGCGTCGGGCGGACACCGCGCCCGCGAAGCCTCGACCTCCTGATTGCGGCGACGGCCCACGCTCACGGTGCGCGGCTGTACACGCGTAACCCCGGCGATCTTCGCGGGATCGAGGGGCTCGTGGACATCGCAGTACCGGCCTGACCTTCTACGCCGGCACGCGTGACGGCACGGCGGCGACGGCCGGCGGCGCGGTGCGCAGGATGTCGCGCTCACCGATCTCCAGCCGATGGTCGCGGCCGGGCGGGGTGAGCGGGCCTTCGATGCGCACGACGATCCGCGGCCCGTCGGCCCGCACGATCCAACCGGCGCCGAGGCCGGGGACGTCGACATCGGTGCCCTGATGGGCATCGCCGGCCGTCAACGGGGCCGGCAGCGGCGTCTCGTCGGCCGCATCCGGGTCGTCCGGCTCGCTGCCGGTCAGCTCCACGGTCTCTTCGGCCGGCTGGTCGAAGCTCAGGATCAGCTGGGCGTATTCGGTGAGACCGGAGAAGCCGACGCCGAGCAGGCGGATGGGCGCCCCTTCGTGGATGGCGGCGGCCAGCGCCTGGCGGGCGGCGTCGAGCAAGGCGCGGTGGTCGGTCGTCGGCTGGGAGAGGCTCACGGCACGGGTGACGGTGGTGAAGTCGCTGAAGCGGGCCTTGACGGTGACGGTGCGGGCGCCGCCGCCGAAGCGGTCGAGGCGGCGCTTGGCGTGTCCGAAGACGATCTCCAGCTCGGCTGACTGGAGCTCATCACCGGTCACGTCGAAGGCGAAGGTGCGTTCCGCGCTCACGCTCTTGACCTCGCGATCGGCCTCGACCGGCCGATCGTCACGGCCGAACGCCAGGCTGTGCAGGCCGTTGCCGTGGGCGACGCCGAGCAGCCGCACGAGCTCGGCCTGCGGGGTCTCGCGAAGCTGCGCGACGGTACGCACGCCGATGCCGTGCAGGGCCGTTTCGGTCGCCGGGCCGACGCCCCAGAGCTTGCCGACCGGGGTCGGCAGCAGGAAGTCGTCCTCCTGCTCGGCCGTGATCACCGTCCACCCGTGTGGCTTGCCCGCCTCCGAGGCGAGCTTCGCGATCAGCTTCGAACGGCCGAGCCCGACCGACACCACCAGCCCGGTGCGTCGCCAGAACTCGCGGCGGATGCGGTCGGCCGTCGCCAGCGGATCGGGGTTGTCGCCGGCGGCCAGATCGACGAACGCCTCGTCGAGGCTGATCGGCTGCACGAGCGGGCTGGCCTCGCGCAGCAACTCCATCAGCACCGCGCTGTGGGCGGAGTACGCCGCAAACCGCGGGTAGAGGAACGTGCCGCTGGGGCAGAGGGTGCGCGCCCGGGCGGTCGGCATGGCCGAGCCGACGCCGAACGTGCGGGCCTCATAGCTGGCGGTCGCCACCACGCCGCGCGGGCCGAGACCCCCGACGATGACCGGCCGGCCCCGCAGCGAGGGCCGCTGGCGCTGCTCCACCGCTGCGAAGAACGCGTCGGCGTCGAGGTGCAGCACGCTGGGCTGCTCACGCATGCGTCACCGAGCCGACGGCCACCAGCACATGCACGTCATCAGGCTAGGTGCAGCCTCCGACAAAACTCGCCCGCGACCGCGCTGCGTCGCGGACTAGTACTGCGTGGGCAGCGGCTGTCCCGGCGGCGTCCGGCGCCGTCCGCGGACCGCGAAAATGATCACCAGAACGCCGATGATGAAGAAGACCGCACCGCCGATGATCAGGCCGATGCCGAGCGGACCGAGCCAGGGGAGCTTCGCCCCGATGCGCGCGTCGACGGTGACACCGGGCGAGCCGTCGGCGTTGGCGACGACGATCGTCCAGTTGCCACTTTGCACGGTCCAGGTCATCGTCTGCGTTCCGGTGCCGCTGGCCTTCGCCGCCCAGAAGCTCAGCGAGGTCGGTGCGGTCACCGCGGTGATCCCGCCCGGCTGACGCGAGTAGTCGATGGAGAACGGGTCGAAGTTGACGTTCTTGGCACGGTCGAAGGCGTGGCCGTCGAGCCAGGAGCGCACATCGTCGTCACGGGCGACGCCGATGAAGACCGGCTTGCCGGTCGTCGACGTCGCCGTGATGCGCACCGAGCCGAGATGCCCGTCCAGCACCCACTGGCTTCCCGTCGCGTCGATCTTGATGCCGTCGGAGGCGATCGCGGCCGTCGACGTCGTGAAACGCTCGGACTCGGTCGTCAGGTAGCCGTCCGCCGAGCGGCTGTGGTGCGCCCAGGTCAGGACGCCACCACCGGCGAGCACCGCCAGGCTGAACAGGGCCAGCAGCGAACCCAGGATGACGGCGATGATGCGACCGGCGCCCATGCTCGAGCGGGGAGGCAGTGCGTATCCGCCGGGCGGGGGGACGTAACCGCCGGGTGGAGGGGCATAGCCGCCGGGCGGGACGTTGCTGCCCGGCGCCGCGTAGGGGCCAGGTGCGCTATCGGGACCAGGTGCGCTTTAGGGGCGCCGGGGTCGTCGCCGGCTGCATCCTGCGGGGGTAGACCAGTGGGGGTGCTCATGGTGACCTCCTGAGGCCGCGATTTCGGCTGCGGGGTCGCGCTTGGGAACGCTCTTCGGAGCAGCGTCGAGTGACGCCGTCGCCCGGCCAGCATGTCGCGCCCACTCCCCGACGGCGAGACTTCCTTCAAATGTTCTTGTCATTTTGAGCGGAACTCGCCCGTCTGAGGGGATATGTCAGGGGGTTTCGCGGCGATTGCGTTCGTCTCCACGCGGCAGAACTACGTCATGAGCGATGCAACGGCTGATAGCGACGCAAGGGCTGACGAGGTCACCGGCAAGCTGTCGGAGGCGCTGGAGTACATCGAGCGCGCGCGCGGCCACCTGTACTCGTTCCATCAGCTCACCGGGCATGCCGACCTGCTCCTGGACGACGTGATCGAGGCGGCGGACGGCGCCGGCCACGCTGACGTGTCGGAGCTGATCCGGCGGGAGCTCTACGGCCGCAACGTTCTGGAGGGGCGGTGGACGTTCGAGGTCGTCGACGAGTTCGATGCGGGCTTCTACGCGGCCTGGCGCGATGTCGAGTCGCGGGTCCGCGAGCAGCTGTCGGGCGGTGCGAAGCATCGGTTCGAGCGCCGCCTCAAGGCCGAGCGCCAGGCGAAGGGAGTGAACGCGGACCGGTCCGACACCTAGAGCGGACTTGGCGGCAACGCTCGCGAACCGCCGCGCCGGCTGCCAGATTGTTCAGATGAGCAGCCTGGCTCCGCGGCGCCGCAGCCCCGGGCTGACGCTGGCCGCGATGTGCATCGCGCAGGCGATGATCCTGCTCGACAACACGATCGTGAACGTTGCGCTCCCGTCCATCCAGCACGACCTCGGGGTGACCCCGGGCAACCTGGAATGGATCGTCAACGCCTACGTGCTGGCCCTCGCGGCCCTGATCCTGGTCGGCGGCACGCTCGGCGACCGCTTCGGCCGGCGGCGCCTGATGCTGGTCGGGCTGGTCATCTTCACCGCTCTCTCAGCGGCCTGCGCGCTCTCGACGGACGATCCCCAGCTGATCGCCTTTCGGGCCTTGCAAGGCATCGGGGCGGCCCTCGTCGCCCCGCTGACACTGTCGATCCTCGCCGACACCTACCCGCCGGAGAAGCGGGCGTCCGCGTTCGGGATCTGGGCGGCCGCGGCGGGCATCGGCTTCGGCGCCGGGCCGATCGTCGGCGGCATCCTGCTGCACGCGTTCGACTGGTCCTCGGTCTTCTGGGTCAACGTGCCGATCGGGATCGTCGCCATCGCGCTGGTGATCTGGGCGGTGCCGGAGTCGCGGGATCCGACCCCGCGCCGGCTCGACCTGTCCGGAACGCTCCTGATCAGCGCCGGGTTGCTGGTGCTGACGTATGCCGTGATCGAGACGGACGAGGCCGGCTGGCTCTCCGGACGCACGCTCGGCCTGCTGGGATTCGCCGTGATCCTGCTCGCCGGCTTCGTGTGGCGCGAGCGCCGGGCCGCTGACCCGATGGTGCCGCTGGAGCTCTTCCGCATCCCGTCGTTCAGCACCGCGAGTGCCGTCTACGCGGTGATGTACCTCGCGCTGGCCGGCGTGTTCTTCTTCGTCACGCTGCTGTTCCAGAACGTCGAGGGCTGGTCGCCGCTGCGCCTTGGCCTGTCGTGGCTGGTCATGAACGTCCCGTTCCTGATGATCTCGATCGTCGCCGGACGGTTGACCCGCCGCTTCGGGTCGGCGACCTGCTGGTTCGGCGTCCTGCTCGGCGGGATCGGGGTGTTGCTCTTCGCGCGCCTCGGGGCCGGCTCCTCGCTGCTGGACGCGACGCCGGGCTACCTCTGCATCGGTTTCGGCTACGGCCTCGCGGTGCCGACGATCTCGGCGACGGCGATGCAGTCAGTACCGACCGAGCGCTCCGGGGTGGGCGCCGGCGTGCTGAACACGGCGCGGCAGGCGGGTGCCTCGGTCGGGCTGGCGGTGCTCGGTTCAGTCAGCCTGGCGGCCGTGACGCGAGCGTGGGATGCCCGGATTCCTTCGCTGCCGCCCGGGAGCCGGGCGGCAGCGCCCGGTTTCGTGCAGCAGGTCGCCGGCGGCGAGGTGGATGCGGTCGGCCGCCGGCTCGGGGGTGAGGCGGTGCGGCTCGCGACCGAGTCGTTCGTTCCCGGGCTGCGGGTCGCGCTGCTGGTCGCCGGTTTGCTGATGCTGGCGGCGGCAGCACTGTCGTACTTCCTGCTCCGGCCGGCGGGCTCGCCCGTCGCATTGCGGCGCCGGATGCGGGTTCAGGCGGTAGCCGAGCCCGTCACTCCAGGCGGCGGCGGTGAGCCGTGAACACGCTCGCCGCCCGGTAGGTGACCTCGACCAGGAACGCGCCCGCGCCGCCCATCGCGGCTGCCACGCTGAGCCGCAGCGGGGTGGGCTCGAGCAGGAAGA
This sequence comes from uncultured Actinomycetota bacterium, assembly GCA_963782485.1. Lineage (GTDB taxonomy): Bacteria > Actinomycetota > Actinomycetes > Frankiales > Frankiaceae > DATAZK01. Next base: position 171,218 of record CAWAJV010000008.1, on the reverse strand, counting down.
GGTGCGCGAGACCCGGGACGAAGACGATGAGCGCCACCACGCCCGCCATCGTCGCCACCAGGGCGAGCTTCCATCCGGCCAGCGGTCGGGCCAGCACGAGCAGCACCCACAGCGAGATGATGAGCACGGTGACGGTGGCGGTGGTCCGCCCGCCGGCCACTCCTGCGGAGGAATCGATTGCCCGGATGATGCGGTAGCCGACGTAGGCCGCGGCCCCGACGAGGGCGCCGATGGGCACGGCGAAGCGCAGCACCCGGCCGAGGAACCCGGGGATGTAGCGGCGCTTGTTCGGGGCGAGGGCGAGGATGGCGGCCGGGATGCCGATGGTGACATTCGAGATCAGGGTCAGCTGGATCGGCGCCAAGGGGTAGGCGGCCACCGTCACCCCCACGATGATCGCGAGCACCACCGAGTACGCGTTCTTGACCAGGAACAGGTTCGCCGCGCGCTCGATGTTCGCGATGACCCGGCGGCCTTCGGCGACCACGTCCGGAAGGTGGGCGAACTTGCCGTCCAGCAGCACCAGCTGAGCGACGGCGCGGGTCGCGGGCGAGCCGTTGCCCATCGCGACGCCGATGTCGGCGTCCTTCAGGGCGAGCGCGTCGTTGACGCCGTCGCCGGTCATCGCGACGACGTGCCCGCGATGCTGGAGTGCTTTGACGACGGCCCGCTTCTGCTGCGGGGAGATGCGCCCGAAGACGCTGTGGCTCTCGACGATGTCGGCGAGCTCGTCGACATCGTCGGGTAGCCCGCGCGCATCCACCGCGTCCGACGGCGAAGAGATTCCCGGAATCCCCACGCGTTTGGCGACGGCGCCGACGGTGCGCGGGTTGTCACCCGAGATGACCTTCAGCGCCACCCCCTGCTCCAGGAAGTAGCGCAGGGTGTCGGGAGCGTCCTCGCGCACCCGTTCCGCCAGGATGGCCAGCGCCACCGGGATCAGGCCGGCCGGCAGCTGCGGGCCGGTGTGCTCGGCGACGGGGATGCCCTGCGGCGCGCAGGCGAGCAGCAGCACGCGGTTGCCTTGCGCCGCCGCGACATCCGCGGCTTCGCGGGCGGCGGATTGCCGCTCGTTCTCCGGCGCGCTCAGCACCATTTCCGGTGCGCCGAGCACCCACGTCCCGTGGCCGTCAGCGCTGACGGCCGACCACTTGCGCGCGGAGGAGAAGGGGATGTCTGCGGTGCGCGTCCAGCTCGTCTCGCTGAACTCGACGGCAAGCGCCTGGGAGGTGGCGTTGCTGTCGGGGGCGGCGGCGCCGAGTGCGAGCGCCTCCCGCGCTTCCGCCTCGCTCGCCCCGTCCAGCAGCTGAAGGCGCTCGAACGCGATGTCGCCATAGGTCAGCGTGCCGGTCTTGTCGAGGCAGATGACGTCGACGCGCGCGAGGCCCTCGACCGCGGGCAGCTGCTGCACGAGCGTCTGCTTGCGGGCCAGCGTCACCGTCGCGAGGGTGAACGCCAGGCTGGTGAGCAGCACGAGCCCCTCGGGGACCATCCCGACGAGTGCCGCGACGGCGCCGGTGACCGAATCCTGCCAGCCGTGGTTGTCCTTGCTGCGGAACTGGCTCCACAGCAGCAACGGCGCGACGATCACCATGAGTACCGAGATCCAGCGCAGCAGCTGGTTGGTCCCGGCGACGAGCTCCGAGCGCGCGATCTCGGACTGCTTCGCCTCGGCGGCGAGCTTCGTCGCGTAGGCCTCGGCCCCGACGGCGGTCGCCTGGAAGCGGCCTTGGCCGGCGACGACGATGGAGCCGGACTTGACGTCGTCGTCCAGCAGCTTGGCGACCGGATCGGATTCGCCGGTCAGCAGCGATTCGTCGATCTCGAGCCCGTCGGCCGTGGTGACGTAGCCGTCGGCCGGAACCTGGTCGCCGGTGTGCAACTCGATGAGGTCGTCGGCAACGATGTCGGGTAGCTCGATCTCGCTGACGGCACCGTCGCGCACGACGCGGGCGTTGAGCGCGTTCAACACGGTCAGGCTGTCAAGCGTGCGTTTGGCACGTACTTCCTGGATGATCCCGATCGCCGAGTTGGCCACGATCACCAGGCCGAAGAGCCCGTTCTGCCAGCGGCCGGTGGTCAGGATGATGACGAAAAGCGTCAGCAGCAACCCGTTGAAGACGGTGAAGACGTTCGCGCGCAGGATTTCCGGGATCGTGCGGCTGGTCCGGGTGCGGACGTCGTTGGTGCGCCCGTCCTGAATCCGCTCGTCGACCTCGGCCGGGGTCAGTCCTGTCGCCGGCGTGTGAAAGGGGTAGGCGTCCCAGGACACGACCGCGTCGAGGGGCCGCGGCGCCTCGATGTGCACTTGCCTGGCCATGTCCGATGCCCACCTCCTGGGGGGAGGCTTTCGTCTCGGGAAGCCGGTGTCCAGCATGACGGCGACGTGGCGGGCGCGATCAGCGGTCGAACTCGCTGGCCAGCAAATCCATCAGGAGCGCGTCGTGCCAGGTGCCGTCGTTGCCGCGCTCGCTCTCGCGGCGCACTCCGACCGGCCTGAAGCCGACCTTGGTGTAGCAGCGAATTGCCGCCGCGTTCGTCGCTGCCGGGTCGATCTCGAAGCGTCGGTGCCCGTGGTCGTCGATGAGATGGCGGATGAGCGTGCGCATGGCATCGGTGCCGAGCCCGCGCCCGTGCACCTGCGGGGCCAGGTAGATGTCGATCCCGGCGAAGCGGTAGTCCGGCTCCTCCTCGGCCGACCACTGAATCCAGCCGACGACGGTGTCGCCGTCGAGCACGACGTAGGGGTGGATGCCCTCCTCGGCGAAGTCCTCCTCGACCGCGGCGTGCATGTCGGTACCGGGCTCATTTGACGGTGACCCGCGCTCGGACTCGCTGCGCTCGCCCGAGTCGCGATCACCTCCACCGCGCCAGTGCTCGAAGACCTCCGGCGTCTGGCGGATCCGGACGAGGGCCGGGATGTCGGTACGCGCCGCCGGTCGAAGCCGGACCAGCGCCCCGGTCAGCAGGGCATCGCTCACGCGGTGACGGTAGTGCCACAACCAAAGCGCTGTCGGCGAGGGCGGCGTGTTCCATCGCTGAGACAACTGATCCGATATGAGCTACGGCGGATCAGTTGTCTCGCGAAAGAGATGCCCCGGACCGGCGGACACCGGATCGGTTGTGGCGTCTAGGGCAGGCCGATCATGACCGAGGCCAGCACGGCGGGTTCGTCGCCGACGGGACGCCAGCGGTGGGCCACGCCGCGCATGAGGACGGTGTCGCCGCGGTGCAGGACGGTGGTCTCGCTGATCGCCCCGCCGCGGCCGGGCAACGCCAGCTCGAGAGAGCCCGCCAGCAGCAGGTCGACATCGATGGTCTCGGTGGCGTGCATGCCGGCCGCGCCGGGATCGTGGCCCGGAGCGAACTGCACGGTGCGCAGGCTGATGCCGCGGCCGGCGGGTTCGAGTGCCCAGGGGCCGTCCGCGTCGCCGCCCTGATCGGTGCTGTGCACCGGGCCGCCGGTCTGCCAGAGGTCGCGCAGGGTGACGTCCGGCGTGCCGAGTTCGACCGGGGGACCGGCGTCGATGCGCGTCGAGCGACCGTCCGGATGGGTGCCGGTGACGAGCCGGTGCCCGGACGCCGTCCCGCCGCCCACCCGCGGGGTGAGAGGGTTCGGCAACGCGCCCGGCGCGGGGCCGACGAGGACCGACAGGAACGTGAGGGGCTGCGCGCCGAGCACCCGCCAGCGATGCACCGTCCCGCGCTGGATCACGGCGACACCCGGTCCGACCTCGTGTTCTCCGTCGTCGAGGCCGAGGAGCACGCGGCCGTCGAGCACGATCATCAGATCGAGCGTTTCCGATCGGTGCATGCCCGGGCGCGACGGGTCCTCGCTCGCCACGCGCACCCAGGACTCGTCCGGTGAGGCGCCCTCGTCGGGTGCTGCGAACCGGATCAGGCGGGCCGCGATGCCGCCGGCCGCCGGGAACGCGCCGATGCGATCGGCCGGCGGGTCGCCCCCGTCGGCAGCTGTGCGTGGAGGCCGTTCGAACCAGGCGAGCTCGCTCACGCCGAAGCCGTTGGGTGCTCCGACCGTTCGAAGCGGTGGCCCGTCGCTGAGGAAGGCCGGCTGGCCCGCGTCGTCCAGACCGGCGACGACGCAACGGACGGTGAATGCCCCGGGCTCGCTCATCCGGTGCCTTTCTCCTGCGAGTCTCCTGCGAGGGAAACTCAGTCATATCGGCTACGAGCTGCTCTCGATCCTCGCGGCGGGCGCTAGCAGCGACCTACCCCGCAGCCGGCCGCATCCCGAACATGTCGGCGTTCGGCGCTGCCCGGGCCACCAGGTCCGGAATGACCTCGCCGAGCTCACCCGGCAGCCAGCGCTCTTCGCGGTCGACGCCCGGGCCGTAAACCCAGCCTTCGGCCACGTTGATCTTGTTGCCCCAGACACCGAATACGCGTCCCGTCACGCCGGATGCCGCGCTGCTGGCGAGCCAGACCACGGTGGGGGAGATGTTCTCCGGCGCCATCGAGGCTTTCAGCTTCTCGTCCATGGCTCCGCCGCCGAGGTCTTCGGTCAGCCGGGTCAGCGCGGTCGGGGCGATCGCGTTCACGGTGACGCCGTAGCGGGCCAGCTCGCCCGCAGCGATGACGGTGAAGCTGGCGATGCCGGCCTTGGCGGCGCCGTAGTTGGTCTGGCCGAGGTTGCCGAAGATGCCGGACGGCGAGGTGGTGTTGATGATGCGGGCGTCGTTCTGCTCGCCGGCCTTGGACCGCTCACGCCAGTAGGCGGCGGCGAAGTGGCTCGGCGCGAACGTTCCCCGCAGGTGGACCTGGATGACCGCGTCCCACTCCTCGAAGCTCATGTTCGCGAGCATCCGGTCGCGAAGGATGCCGGCATTGTTGACGAGAACGTCGAGCCCGCCGTAGGTCTGCACGGCTTGCTTGACGAGGTTCTCGGCGCCCTCCTTGGAGGAGATGTCATCGGTGTTGGCCACGGCGGTGCCGCCCGCAGCAACGATCTCGTCCACGACCGTCTGCGCCGGACCGGAGGAGGCGCCGGTGCCGTCACGCGAGCCGCCCAGGTCGTTCACGACGACCTTTGCGCCCTCCTGCGCAAAGAGCAGCGCGTGGGCGCGGCCGATGCCGTTACCGGCTCCGGTCACGATGACAATGCGCCCGTCGACGAGCCCGCTCATGCATTTCTCCTTGAATCGACTGTGATCAGGGTTCTTCTGGTGCGTTCTGCGATGCCTACGCGATCAACTGGCGGGGCGCAAGGTGGCGAAGGCCTCGCGCAGCTCGTCGGTCCAGGGCGCGGCTGCCCCGTCGCGGCGGTGCGCCATGGTGACCTCGGCGAGCGCGACGCAGGTGTCACCCTGCCAGGCGGCCATTTCCTCGACGAGTGAGGACCGGCCGAACCTGCCCACGCGCAGCCGCACCACCAGGTCGCCCAGCCGGGACTCGGCGAGGTAGTCGATCGCGATGCGCGCCACGAGCATCCGGCCGCCGTCGCGGAGCAGATCGACGACGCCGATCTCGTTGTGCGCGGTGTATCGGGCGTGTTCGAAGAACCGTCCGTAAGCAACGTTGTTGACGTGGAAGTTCACGTCGAGATCGGCGAAGAACACCGGGAGCGTGAACGTTCGCGCCCAGTACGCGCTCGGGTCGAAACGATCGGGTGCCCACCTGTCAGCCACGCACTCACCGTAGCGATCCGGCCGGACGGATAGTTTGCGAGACGGCCGCCCGCTCACCATTGCACCGGAGGTAGACCCCGATGTCCGCAGTCCGTTACGTCCTCGCCGACGGCGTCGCGCGCGTCACCCTCAGTGCGCCCGATCAGGGCAATCCGGTGAACCCGCCGATGGCGGACGATCTCCTGCGGGCGGTCCGGCGGGCCCGCGCCGACGACGCGCGGGTGGTGCTGCTCAGTAGCGAAGGACGGTTCTTCAGCGTCGGCGGTGATCTGAACGCCTTTTCGACTGCCGAGGACCGCGAGCACATGATCGACGGCCTCGCGGAGACGGCCCATCGCGTCATCAGCGACCTGCAGCGCATGAACGCCGTGGTCGTCTCCGCGGTCAAGGGCACCGCCGCCGGCATCGGCGTGCCGCTCGCCGCGGCGGCCGACATCGTGCTGGCCGCGTCGTCAGCAAAGTTCACGCTCGCCTACACGAAGGCCGGCCTCTCCCCGGACGGCGGGAGCACCCTCCTGACGACCTCGCTGGGCCTGCATCGCACGCTGGCCCTCGCGCTGCTGAATCCCGTCCTCACGGCCGCGCAGGCGCAGGCATACGGCTTGGTCGCCGAGGTCTACGAGCCGGACGAGTTCGACGACGCGGTCGAGCGGATCGTCGCCCAGCTCGCCGCCGGTTCGCGCACCGCGCAGGTGGCCGCCAAGCGGCTGATCCGTGACGTCGCCCAGCCCGCCGCGGAAGGCGCCCTGCGGCGCGAGACGCTCTCGATCCGGGCGTGCGCGGCCAGCCCCGACGGGATCGAGGGGGTTGACGCCTTCGTCGCCAAGCGGGTGCCGGACTTTCCCACCACCCGCGTATGACGGGCACAAACCCGGTATCTGCCGGTCAGTTCGCGCGCGGGCGGGCTCTCACGTGGATCCGCTCGCCCTGACGCCCGAAGAGGTTGAGGATCTCCGCCGGGTGGGGCCCGGGGTTGCCGACGAAGTGCGGGACCCGCGTATCGAATTCGGCGACCTCCCCGGCCTTCAACGTCACGTCCTGATCGCCGAGCAGGAGCCGCACCGTCCCCGACAGCACGTAAAGCCACTCGAACCCCTCGTGCACCACCTGCTCCGGCGGCGTGGCCGGCCAGTTCGGCGGGATCACCTGCTTGTACGCCTGCAGGCCGCCGGGACGCCGGGTGAGCGGGACGAACGTCGAACCGTGGGCCGTGAACGGTTTCGCGTGTACGCGCGGGTCGCCGGTGAGCGGGGCGTCGATCAGCTCGTCGAGCTGCACCTGGTACGCCCGGGCCAGCGGCAGCAGGAGTTCCAGCGTCGGCCGCCGCTGGCCCGATTCCAGCCTGGAGAGCGTGCTGACGGAGATGCCCGTCGTCTCTGACAGGTCCGCCAGCGTGACCTCGCGCTGCTGGCGCAACGCGCGCAGGCGGGGTCCGACAGCCTGCAGGACGTCTTCGAGTGGCTCCACGCCAGCATTTTGCCGTTCTGGCAAACAAACTTGTCAAATTCGCCACGATGACGGCACTGTGCGGCTATGAGCGAGAGATACGACGTGGTGGTCATCGGTGGCGGCGCAGCCGGCCTGAGCGGAGCCCTGGCCCTCGGCCGGGCGCGCCGCGCGGTCCTGGTGGTCGATGACGGCCATCCGCGCAACGCCCCCGCCGCTCACATGCACAACTACCTCGGACGTGAGGGCGCACCGCCCGCCGAATTGCTCGCCATCGGCCGTCAGGAGGTCGAGCAGTACGGGGTGGAGATCGCCGCCGCTGCCGTGCACGCGGTGACCCGGAAGGACGATGGCACCTTCCTCGTCGCGCTCCCGAACCGGGAGGTCAGCGCCCGCAGGATCCTCCTCGCGACCGGCGTCGTCGACGAGCTCCCGCCGGTGCCCGGCGTCGCCGAGGAGTGGGGCAAGAGCGTCCTGCACTGCCCCTACTGCCACGGCTGGGAGGTACGCGACGAGGCGCTCGGCATCCTCGGAACGAGCGGCTTCTCCCTCCACCAGGCCCAGCTCTTCCGGCAGTGGAGCGACGATGTCGTGTTCTTCCAGCACACCGCTCCAGAGCTGTCCGATGAGGTGGCCGAGGAGTTCGCGGCCCGCCACATCCGCATCGTCCCGGGTGAGGTGGCGTCCTGGGAGCCGGGACACGTCCGCATGGCGTCGGGTGCGGTGATCGAGCGGCAGGCGCTGGTGGTCGCGTCGACCCTGCGGGCGCGCGCGGCGATGGTGGCCCCGCTCGGCCTGCGGCCGGTCGCGCTCGAGATGGGTCTGGTAACCGGGCCGGCCCTGGTCGGCACGTACCTCCCGACCGATGCCATGGGACAGACGGACGTCCCGGGGGTCTACGCCGCCGGCAACGTCACCGACCCGCGGGCGCAGGTCATCGTGTCCGCCGGGGCCGGGCTCATGGCCGGCGCGGCCATCAATGCCGACCTCGTCGCCGACGACACCCGCCTGGCCGTCGAGCGGCACCGGCTGTTCACTCAGGCGGCCTGGGAGGAGCGGTATCGCGCGAAAGCGGAGGGCATCTGGAGCGGCAACCCGAATGCCGTGCTCGTTGCCGAGGTGGCCGGGCTGGCTCCCGGGAAGGCTCTCGATGTGGGTTGCGGCGAGGGCGCCGATGCGCTCTGGCTGGCGGCCCGGGGCTGGCAGGTCACTGGTGCCGACATCTCGACCGTCGCTCTGGAGCGGGCCGCCGAGCTTTCGAAGGAGCAGGGGCTTGCCGTCGACTGGCGCCACGTCGACCTGCTGGCCGAGCCGCCCGCAGCGGGCTCGTTCGACCTGGTCTCAGCGCACTTCATGCAGCTGCCGGCGCCGCAGCGGGGCGAGTTCTACCGCCACCTCGCGGCCGCCGTCAGGCCGGGCGGGACGCTGCTCGTCGTCGCCCATCACCCGGATTACCTGCCTGCGGGGGGACACCAGCATCTGCACGACATGATGTTCACGGCCGAGCAGCTGGTGGACGAGATCGGCTTCGAGGGCTGGGACATCGAGCTCGTTGCGACGCGCCCCCGCCAGGCCAAGGGCCCCGAGGGTGACCAGATCACGATCAGCGACACCATCCTGCGCGCTCGGCGGCGATGAACCGGTCACCGTCCACCGAACGCGGGGCGTCGCCCTGCCTGCCGGACGGATAACTTCTCAGGGAGTCAGTCTCGGAACGCGCGGGACTCGATCTGACGATTGTGACCGTTTGCGGAAAGGCCCTGATGAAGATCATCTACACATACACCGACGAGGCGCCGGCGCTGGCGACGCGCTCGCTGCTGCCGATCGTCGAGGTGTTCGCCGCCAAGGCCGGCGTACCGGTCGAGACCCGTGACATCTCCCTCGCGGCGCGCATCCTGGCCCAGTTCCCCGACCGGTTGGGTGCGAAGGCCGTTCCGGACTCGCTGGCGGAGCTGGGCGCGCTGGCCCAGACCCCCGAGGCCAACATCATCAAGCTGCCGAACGTCAGCGCCTCGCTCCCGCAGCTGAAGGCCGCGATCAGGGAGCTCCAGGAGGCCGGCTACGACATCCCGGACTACCCCGAGAACCCTTCCTCTGACGCTGAGAAGCAGGCACGGGCCGGCTACGACGCGGTCAAGGGAAGCGCCGTCAACCCGGTGTTGCGCGCGGGCAACTCCGACCGTCGCGCGCCCGCCTCGGTCAAGAACTACGCGAAGTCGCACCCGCACTCGATGGGCGCCTGGTCGTCGACGTCGAAGTCGCGCGTCTCCACGATGGAGGCGGGCGACTTTCGCCACTCGGAGCGTTCCGTCACCCTGGACCACGACGACGTGCTGCGCATCGAACATGTCGGCGCCGACTCCGCGGTCACGGTGCTGAAGCCGGCGCTGAAGGTCCTGGCCGGCGAGATCGTCGATGCGGCCGTGATGAGCCGGTCCGCCCTCGAGGCTTTCCTCGCGGAGCAGGTGGCCGCGGCGAAGGCCGAGGGCGTGCTCTTCTCCGTGCACCTCAAGGCCACGATGATGAAGGTCTCCGACCCGATCATCTTCGGCCATGTCGTCAAGGTGTTCTTCGCCCAGGTCTTCGCCGAGTTCGGTGCGGATCTCGCCGCGGTCGGCGCCGACCCCAACGATGGACTCGCCGCGGTGCTCACGGCGATCACGAAGCTGCCGCAGGACCGTCGCGAGGCCATCGAGGCGGCCATCACGGCGGCGTACGAGTCAGGCCCGAGCATCGCCATGGTGGATTCCGACCGCGGCATCACGAACCTTCACGTGCCGAGCGACATCATCGTCGACGCGTCCATGCCCGCCGCGATCCGCACGTCGGGTCAGATGTGGAACGCGGCCGGCGATCAGCAGGACACGCTGTTCGTGATCCCCGACTCGAGCTACGCGCCGCTGTACGCGCAGACCGTCGACTTCTGCCGGGAGAACGGCGCCTTCGACCCCGCGACGATGGGCACCACCCCCAACGTCGGGCTGATGGCGCTGAAGGCGGAGGAATACGGCTCGCACGACAAGACCTTCGAGATCGCCGCGCCGGGCACGGTTCGCGTCGTCGACTCCTCCGGTGCCACGCTGCTCGAGCACCCGGTCGAGGCGGGCGACATCTGGCGCGCCTGCCAGACCAAGGACGAGGCCGTCACCGACTGGGTGCGCCTCGCGGTCGAGCGGGCCCGCGCGACCGGCTCGCCGGCCGTCTTCTGGCTGGACGAGACGCGTGCCCACGACGCCGAGATCCTGAAGAAGGTGCGGGCGGCGCTGCCGAACCACGACACCTCCGGGCTGACGCTGGAGTTCCTGCCCGTCGCCGAGGCCACCCGTTACACGCTCGAGCGGGCCAAGAAGGGCGACGACACCATCGCCGTCACCGGCAACGTCTTGCGTGATTACCTCACGGACCTGTTCCCGATCCTCGAGCTCGGAACGTCCGCGAAGATGCTGTCGATCGTGCCGCTGCTGCACGGCGGCGGGCTCTTCGAGACGGGTGCCGGCGGCTCGGCGCCCAAGCATGTTCAGCAGTTCGTGAAGGAGGACCACCTGCGCTGGGATTCGCTGGGGGAGTTCCTGGCGCTCGCGGTGTCGCTGGAGTTCCTGGCCGACAAGTTCGGCAACGTGCGCGCCGGCATCCTCGGCCGCACGCTCGACGACGCGACCGGCCTCATCCTGGAGAACGGCAAGTCCCCGCTGCGCAAGGTCAACCAGCTCGACAACCGTGGCAGCCACTTCTACCTGGCGCTCTACTGGGCCCAGGCGCTCGCCGAGCAGACCGAAGACGCGGAGCTCGCCAAGATCTTTCTGCCGCTGGCGCAGAAGCTGGCGGATGGCGAGGCGGCGATCGTCGGTGAGCTCGAGGCCGTGCAGGGCCACCCGGTCGACCTCGGTGGCCACTACTTCGTCGACAGCGAGAAGGCCGACGCCGCCATGCGGCCCAGCCCGACGCTGAACGCGGCGCTCGCGGAGGTGTAGGCGGCACCCCGCCGCCTGCTACCGGCCACGGCCAAGAGGCTGGCGCCCGGCCAAGCAGCGCACGCCAGCGTCTGCCCAACTAGTCTTCTCTCGTGCCGCGAGAGAGTCGGAGCGGGTCCCAGCGACGCGAGCGCATTCTGGATGCGGCCTTCGATCTGTTCGTGGAGCAGGGGTTCCAGGGGACGACGATCAGTGAGGTTGAGCGCCGGGTCGGCCTCGCCGTCGGAACGGGAAGCCTCTATCACCACTTTGCTTCGAAAGAGGCGCTTCTGCGGGCCGCGGTTGAGCGGGAGGCCGCTCGCTCCATGGCCGATGTCGAACAAGAACGGGCGGCCATTGTCTGGCCGTCAGAGCAGAAAGAGCAGCTGGTCCTCGCAGCGAAGCTGGCACTCGGTCATCTCCGGCGTTTTGACAAGCTTTTTCGACTGCTGGAAGCCGAGGGCGACCGCACCCCCGACCTGCGTCAAGCGATCACGGATGCGCTCTACGGGTCGAACGCGCTGGGCTCCTGGCTCGAGGATCCGTCGAGGTTGGTCAGCATCGCGGCACTGGCGGGATACCACGCCTTTCGACACGTTTCAGGCGGCCCCTTCACGGCCGTGACGGAAGACGAGTTCATCGAGGCCTTGGTTGCCGTGATCCCTGCCGGCCGCCCACCCGGTGTCGACCGGGAGACGTACGAGGCCCTCCGCGAGGCGCGGGCCGACTGAGTTCGGCTCAATCCCTTCCCCCAAGGCAACCCTTGGGTCTATGGTTCTGGCGTGCTCAGAAGAGAACGCGACTCTCGTGTACCGCCGTCACCATTCTCACGCCGGTCTCGTGTCACGCCGGGGGCCCGGCGTCACTGGGCCCTTGCCGGGCTGGTAGCCCTGGCGATGGTCGCAGCGGCGTGCTCCGGGTCCTCGAAGCCATCGAGCGCCTCGCCTCCCGGTAGTTCGAAGGCATCGGGCACTGTCGCGGCCGGCGTCCTTCCGGAGGTACGCGACAACCCGCCGGCGCCCAAACCGGAGCCGATCAGCGTGAGCGAGCTTCCACTGCCGCCGGTCAGCGCAGACGCCCCTGGGTCGTGTACCGCGGCGCTGAACCCACGGCGCACGGGCTGCACCGGCAAGAGCGTGGGACTGCAGTCCGGCGGCTACTTGCCGAGCGGTGACGCGGTCTCGGCCGTATTGACGTTCGCCGGCGCGCCGGCCGCGCCCAACCCCGGCAGCGTCTACACCGGTAACCAACTGATCCTGGTGAAGACGAACGGCACGACCTTCCCGAACGGCTCCGCATGGAAATGCGTCACCTGCGGCGTTCCGGCGGCGAACGCGGCGGGCCGCAGCGAAGCGATGGATTACCCGCAGCCCTTCGCTGACGGAAGAAGGGTTCTCGTAGGCACGAACATCGTCGACTGCTCCCCGCACCAGCTCGACGATCCTGCCTGTACGCCTGCCGCCACGCATATCTATCCGATCCGTTTCAACGCGACGGCGGACGGTTCAGGCAAAGGCGGCTTCATCCGCGAGCTGCGGTTGAATCCCGACCAGGTCCACCTCGGCTTCAACGCCATCAAGTTCGATAAGGACGGCGTCGGACAGTTCGGCTACCTGGCACGTCTCAGCTTTGATGCAGCACCCACCACCGGCCTGCCGCTTGCTCCCCGCTATGACCTCACCAAGGTGACTCGGCTGTACGACCCCGCGCCGGACAAGCAACCCCTGTATGCCGACCCGCAACATCCGGGCCGGCTGGTGCTGAACAACGCAGCGCAGTCCGTGGGGGAACTGCGGGGATTCACCAAGGATGGCAAGGAAGTCACCTACATCGGATCGCCGGACGAGTCATCAAACATTGACGTGTTCGCCGCCAACCTGACCACGGGCAAGGTTCGCCGCCTCACCAGCAACCCGGAATACACCGATCCGATCGACATCTCCCCGGACGACAACTGGACGATCGCGATGGACACCCGCGGCTCCGGGCGCCAGCTGTTCCTGGCGGCGATGCGGGGCGTCCCGCCACTCACGGATCTGGTCACCACCGCGGCGGTTTCGTCGGTGCGTAACAACGGTGACCGGCGGTTCTTCCAGCCGATCCTGATCGACCGTTACGGCGACCGCGGCAGCTATCAGGGCCAGCAGATCAACGCCTGTGCCCACCCGGGCGACATCTCGAAGCCGGGCAGCCTGTGCGACCCGAACTGGAACGGGAGGGCCGACCCCCGGTGGTCACCCGATGGCACCGCCGCGGTCTACTGGCAGGCGCTCGCCACACCACCCGCGTGCGCAGGTGCGAACCCGCTGCCGTGTGAGCAGTCCACCGAACCGGGTGGCCGCACCGCGCGGATGATGATTGTCCACTTCACCAGCCGCAAGCCCATCAAGGCGCATCAGGTCGCGCCGATCTCGGACGACGTGCCCTGGGGAACCCCCTACGTCGCCGGCAGCCCCATCCCCATCCGCACGGTGCTGCCCACCGGCAAATACACGCTGCATGGCAAGGCATCCGGCAGCGCTGCCGTACAGATCACCGACAGCGCCAGCCGGACCTTCGTCGCGAAGGTCGCCGTGCGCTACAGCAACTACTCCGACGACGGCGCGTACATCCTTAACGGCACCGAGAGCGTGACCGGCGCCTTCCCGTCCCCCTTGGTCAGCAAGCTGGATTGGAACTCTGACCTGGTCCAGTCCGGCTATGCCTCAGGAACCAAGAAAACCAGCCCCGGCGGCTTCCACCTGACGATCAACATCCAGAGCACCATCTTCGAAGCCACCGGAAGCCTGACCACCACCATCAACGGCCACACCTACAAGCAGCCGGCCAACGGAACCTAGGCCGACCGGCCGTGGCCGCACCCGCTATTGAGTGCGTCATACACACGCGGCGGGCAGTCAACGGGCTTCGGGGACTGCGCGCCCTTGCGCCAGGCCATCTCCGGTGGTAGTTCGAAGCTGTTGCCGTCGGGATCGCAGAAGCGGGCTCCTTGACGCCGGCGAGCATTCCATACGGATGGCGCTGCCCCCGTTGTCGATAGCCGCGTGGCTGCCGATACAGTCGCGCGCCATGCTGCGCTTCGACGACTCGGTCGTCCTCGTCACCGGTGCCGGCCGCAACCTCGGCCGCGAATACGCCCTGCTTTTCGCTTCCCTCGGAGCCAAGGTTCTCGTCAACGATCTCGGTGTGGCGATCAGCGACACCGACGACGTCGGCGGCGGTGCGGTCAGCGATCCGGCGGCGGACGTCGTCGCCGAGATCGAGGCAGCCGGGGGAGAGGCGATCGCCAATCGCGATTCCGTGGCGACTCCCGAAGGCGGCGAGGCGATGGTCCAGGCCGCCTCGATACCTGGGGGCGGCTCGACGCCGTTGTGAACAACGCGGGTCAGGTCCGGATGGGCGACTTCGGCGACTTCCCCGAGGCGCACATCGACACGTTGCTCGCGACGCAGCTACGCGGCCACCTCAATGTCAGCCGTCCCGCCTGGCGGGCGATGGCGGCGCAGGGCCACGGCCGCTTCGTGAACGTGTCCTCCGGCTCGGCCTTCGGCATCGCGGGTGGCGTCGTCTACGGCATGGCGAAGATGGGCATCATCGGGCTCACCCGATCCATGGCCGTCGAGGGGGCACCCGTCGGCATCAAGGCGAACGTCATCGCTCCGTGGGCCAAGACGCGACCCGGTACGGGGATGGGGCCCTATCCGTGGAGCGAGACGCTCGGCGAATGGCTGGCTCCGCGCAAGGTCGCGCCCGTCGTCGCATGGCTGGCGCATCCGTCGTGCCAGGCGAACGGGGAGTGCCTATCGGTCGGCGGCGGGCATGTCGCGAAGGTCAGCCTCAGCGTCACCGAAGGATTCATCGACCGCACGCCGACGATCGACTCGATCGCCGAGCATGCCGACGAGATCCTGAACAGCCCGGTCAGCGAGCTCGGCCTGTCATCGCCGAAGATCCTCAGCCGGATCTTCGAGGGCTACCCGGGCTGATGGCGCCGCTGCGGCTGGGTCAGCCGATGAAGTCCTGCACCCCGTACCAGCGGCCGCCGGAGTCGGTGACGGCAGCGATCCCGATCGCGGTGAAGCTCGGGCTGAGGATGTTCGCGCGGTGGCCGGACGAGTTCATCCACATCGTCATCATCTGATCGGCCGTCACGTTGCCGTAGGCGACGTTCTCGCCCGCGGTATGGGCGTGGCAATTCGTGAGGATCGGGCTGAGGCTCTGGTGGCTGAGGGCGCCGTTGCGCTGGATGACCGGTGCCCAGCTCTCGGCGAACCCGTCAGCGCAGGATGACGCGGTGAGCGCCGGCAGGCCGCGTGAGGTCCGCTCCTGGTTGACCAGCACCAGGATGCGCGCCTCGTAGGCGTCGGTAGCGCTGCGCGACGGTGCTGTCGTCGGTGCGGGCTTCGGCTTGGTGCTCGGTGCGGTTAACGGGTGGGGCTGGGTGTGAGAGCGGGCCGAAACCGTCGGGGCGACGAGCGGGTTGCAGGCGCTGAGTGCGGCCACCACCGCGATCGTCAGGAGTCCGCCCCGTGCCGCCATCCGCCCGGCCATGTCTCATCCCTCGCTCCCGCTACGCCGACCCGGTCAACCTCTTACGTCGACCGGCCGAACGCGTGATTTGAGCGAGTAACCCTGGAATCGGTGACTGCGCTGGATGGCGCCGAGGGGTGTCAGGGTAACGGGATAGCTGTCCCATCACCTACGATGGTGGCATGGCTCGATGGCAACCGGGAGCGACCCACCGGCTGGTCGTCGCAGCGGTCGACCTGTTCACCGAGCAGGGGTATGACGCCACCACGGTGGCGCAGATCGCCGAGCGCGCCGGCGTCACCAAGAGCACCTTCTTCCGCCACTTCTGCGGACAAGCGCGAGCTGCTGGTGGCCGGGCAGGACACCCTGAGCCGGTTGCTCGCCGAGGGGATCGCCGAGGCGCCCGCGAGTGCCACCCCTCTCGAGGCGGTCGCCGCCGGCCTGGAACGGGCCGCGAGCGCGATGGGTCCGGCGAACCGCGAGCTCGGTCCCCGGCTCCGGGCAGCCGTGGCTGCCAGCACCGAGCTCCAGGAGCGCGACGCCCTCAAACAGGTGGGTCTCGCGGCTGCCATGACGGCGGCGCTGATCGCCCGCGGAGTCGCCGAACCGATCGCGCATCTCGCCGGGGAGCTGGGCGTCCTTGCGTTCAAACAGGGCTTCGCGCAATGGTCCGAAAGCGACGGCGACGATGGTGCAGGGCTCGCCCATCATGCGCTGGCCGCGCTGGACGACCTGCGTACCGCGACCGCCTCCCTGACCTGATCAGGCCGAGGAACCTGCTGTCGGGCGCGGGTCGCCCACCTCATCCGGCGTCTGGACGCGCGGATCCGGTACCCCTGAAGGCGGGGCCTGCGACGGCGCCGCAGGCTCCGCCGGCCGGTGGCTCTCCGCGAGCGCGACCGCGCCGGCGATGACCACACCCGTGCCGGCCACGATGCCGAGCGGAACGGCGTTGCCGCCGCTGCGCTTGCCGGCGCCAGGCCCCCCGCCCGGTGCGGCGCCGGCGGAGAAGATGCCGTCCATCCAGTCGTAGACCACCTCGTTGCGCACCTGCGGGGCCATCGGGGCGCAGTGGTACTCCGCGCCATCCGCCACGGTGAACTCGTGCGTCGCGACCGAGGCGGCGCCGGTGAGTCCGGCCTTCAGCGGAATCGCCTGATCAGCCGGGAAGAAGGCGTCCTCCTGATAGCTGTTGATGAGGACGTGGGCTCGCACCCGGGCGAGCAGTTCGGGGCCGGCGTTGTAGGAGGTGATGTGCTGCAAGAAGCCCTCGACGTCGGTGTTGAGCTTGCCCTCGAGCGCGATCTTGCGGTACTGCGCCGAGTAGATCTCCGCACGCTTGTTGATGGTGAACTTCATGGCCAGCTGGCCGTAGGGCAGCTCGTGCTTGGGGGACGACGCGTAGAGCTGCTCGAAGTTCGCTGCGGTGACCCCGCCGAAGGCCCGCAGCGCCGAGTACAGCGCGTGCCAGCCGATCGCGTTGTCGACGAACCCCGGGTCGCCGACGACCGCCTTCAACCGGTGCTCGTACGCCGCGGCCCGGAAGACCAGAAGCCCGCCGAAGCTCCACCCGGTGATCGCCAGGTTGTCCGGGTCCACCGAGGGTTGCTCGATGAGGTAGTCCACCAGCGGGGTGACGGCGTCCTGCCAGTAGGGCGTGAAAGGGATGTTCTGCTCGAAGAGCAGCGATCCCTGGCCGGGGCCTTCGAAGATGAGGGCGTTGTAGCCACGGTCCAGCGCTGCCTGGGCGCCGAAGGCGAAGACGTCGATGAACTGCGCGTCACTGCCGTTGTTGACGATGACCGTCGGCTTGCGGCCGGGTCCTGCCGCGCGGGCGAAGTAGGCCGGCAGCTTCACGGACCGCGTTGTCGTCCCGCCACCCGCTCGGGGATAGCGAATCTTCGCCGGGATCTCGACGCGCTGGTAGCGCGGGTTGAGGAGCGCCGCGGCGGCGGCCCAGCGGCTCTGCATGACCCGGTACAGCTCGGTTTCCCGGCTCGGCGTATCGCTCCCGAGCACGAAGAAGAGTGCGCAGTTGTAGTACGAGGCTGAGCGCAGGTACTTGCCGCGAGCGCTGATCAGGCGACCCGCGGCGAAGTCGGCGTCAGCCGCCTTCCCCACCCGTTCGGCCAGCGCGACGAAACGGGTGACGTAGCTGTTGTAAGCGGGCAGGGCGGTCGCCCCGGCGGCAGCGATATCGCCCTGAATCAACGCCACCGTCGAGGCCACCTCGCCGACTTCGCCTGCACCATAGGCCGATTCGCCGTAGGCGAAGAGGGTCTCGAAGTTCGAATCCGACTGCTGCGGGAACGGCGTGAGGCCGGGACCCTGCACGGCTGCCGTCTTGGGAGCCGCGGGCGGGACACCCGGCGCGGTTCCGGCCTGGGCAGGCATCGCTTGGGCGAGCACGGCGCCCGCACCCGCGACCGTCCCCCATCCGAGGAGGGACCGTCGAGACGGGCCGCGCCGGCTCACCGGAGCAGGGCTGGCGACGGCTGGCTGGGTGTCAGTAGGACGCACCCGCTCTACATCGGTGCTCGCTGCACGTTTCTGAACCGCTGTTTTGGTGGCTATTGGCTGGTGAAGCCACCGTCCATGACGATCGTGGTGGCGACCATGTACCGCGCGTCGGGGTCGAGCAGGAAGCGGACTGCCGTCGCCAGCTCCCTCGCGGCAAGCATTCGCTGGGCCGGGATAGCGCCGAGAATTGCTTCCTTGGGGGTGTCGACCATCTCGAAGAAGCGCTGGAACATGCCGTTCGGTACGTCTGCGGCGATGAAGGCGATCGCGTTGACGCTGATGCCCTCGGCGGCCAGCTCGATCCCGGCAGCTTTCGTGAGGGCGTCAACGCCGCCCTTGCTCGCGCCGTAGAGGCCATTGCCGGCAGCCGCGGTCAGGCCGCTCGTGATGGAGGAGACGTTCACGATCGCGCCGCCGTGGCCCTGGCGACGCATGGCCGCCGCCGCGTGTTTGAGGCAGAGGAAGACGCCGATGAGGTTGGTCTCGAGAACCTCGCGAAACATCGACAGCTCGGCGTCGACGAGAGGGGAAACGATCTCCGTGCCCGCATTGTTGACGGCACCATCGATCCCGCCGTAGCGGTCGGTCATGTCGGCAATTGCGGCCGCTACCTGGGCCTCGTCGCGAACGTCGGCCACGCGGAAGGTGGCTTCGCCGCCAGCTGCCGCGATCTCCTGCGCGCAGGTCCGGCCGTTCTCCTCATCGATGTCGATGACATAGACGCGGGCGCCATGAGCCGCCAGGTCCATGGCCAGCGCGCGCCCCACCGCGTTCGCCCCGCCCGTCACCAGGATCGACATGCCGTCCACGCCCGACATCGCTCACCTCCAAGCCGCCCCGCACCACCTGCGGGCCTCGAGGCACTTGTACAGGATGCGACTACCGGCAAGTGCGGGTGCTCGGCAGGCAGGCCGGGCCAAGCGTCAGTCGTTGACGATCTCCAGCGACTGCACGTGAGCCTCCTGCACTCGGAGGATGGCCTCGTTGCCGCGGAACAGCGTGACCCAGCCGTCCTCGCGCTCCAGCTGATCGATGTCTTTGTAGGTCTCGCGCACGACCTGCTCACCGTCGCCGTAGACCATGGCATACGTGGTCATCGCACCCCTCTCGTCGCTGGGGTTCATCACACCCGAGCCGGCGGTCAGGTTCAAGAGCGCGAAGGGTCGAACTCCGGTACCTGCGCCGGGCGCACGTTGTTGCCGGCCGGAACGCGTCAGCCTCCCAGCATCGCCGCCATCAGGCGCCGGCCGGACTCCATGCCGCTGACCTTTCCGAGCGCGTAGTCGACCTCGGGGTAGGTGGCCGGTGCCGGTTGTGCCGCTGTGACCAGCGACGACAGCTCAGGGCCCACCCGATCGGCGTGCGGCCGCAGTGCCTCGAGGTCAAAGCCGTAGACGTCGGCAGCGGTCTCGCTGGCCATCAGGCGGATCTCGTCCGCGGTGCAGCCGTTGCACGCCTCTCGCAATGCCGTCAGCGAGTGCGGCCAGGTGCCCTCGATGTGGGGATAGTCGGCGCCCCACATGATCCGGTCGACGCCGATCTGGTCGCGGATGTCGCATTCTGCGCGGCTCATGAACGACGCGCCGACGTAGCAGTTGCGTGCCCAGTACCCGCTGGGGGAGAGCTTCAGCAGATCGGTGATCCCGCGCTCGAACGGTGACGCGTACTGCTCGTCGAGGCGCTGCAGCATGGAGGGAATCCAGTCGGCGCCCTGTTCCGTGAACGCCACACGCAAATCCGGGAAACGCTCGAACACGCCTCCCAGGATGAGCTCCCACAGCGGGCGCCGGGCCCACCACATGAACTCGAACTTCGTGACCCACATGGCGTACGAGCCGTAGCCCTCCCAGGGCGTGCCGCCCGAGTGGAACGTGACGGGAAGGCCGGTCTCGATGCACGCCGCCCACAGCGGGTCGTAGCGGGTGTCGTGGTAGGACGGCAGCTCGAAGTCGCCGGTCGGCAGCATGATGCTGGCCAGCCCGGCTTCGCGGGCCCAGCGCACGTCGCGCACCGCGGCGTCGATGTCATGGGGCTGCACGATCGCGACGCCGGCGCGCCGGCCGGGCAGCTGCCCGCAGAAGTCGGCCAGCCAGCGGTTGAAGATGCGCGCGCCGGCTTGCCGCAGCTCCGCCGTGGTGTCCGGGAACGGGAAAGCGGCTCCCCACGGCGGCTCGTTGCTGTTCTGGAAGTCCGGGAAGAGCACCTCGGCGACGATGCCTTCGCCTTCGAGTTCGGCGTTGCGCACGTCGGAGTCGTAGACGCCGCGCAGTCCGCCGCGGGCGATGGCCTCCTGGCCGGTGTACATGTCGACCATCGCTTCGCCGAACAGCGCATGCACCAGTTCCCCGTCCTCCGGCAAGCCCATGGAACGGTTGCGCTCGGCGCGCCAGGCCTCGCGCGCGATGACGAACCGGTCGAACGCCTCGAGCTGCCCGGCGTCGACGTACGGCCGGAAGTCGGCGATCGGTGGCCCGGCGTGGCCGTCGGCGGAGATCAGGACAAGGCGTTCCGACATCTTTTCTCCTGTCATGGCAAGGGTTTCAGGACTCGACGAAGCGCTCGACGCCGCGCCAGTAGTCCGGGACGTCATCGGCGGACATGATGGTCTGGATGCCGTCGATCTCCGGCGGCAGGTGGCCGTCGTCCTCGGTGAAGCCGTACTCGCGCGCCAGCCGGCTGGACCAGAACGAGCCGCCGGATTTGGCGAGGATCTCCGGGTCCGATGCCAGGGCGACCACGGCCTTGCCGTTGAACTTCGGGGTCTCACCGAAGCCGATGTCGAGGCCGTGCAACGTGCGCGTCCCGTCGGGTTCGACGACGGCATTGGCCAGCAGCCCCTCGGTGAGCACGAGCCCGGGCCACAGCGAGACGACCGAGACGCCATGGGCGCGCAGCTCGGTCGCGGTGTCACGGGTCAGCTTGTCGATGGCGCCCTTGCCGACCCCGTAGGGCACCGAGAGCAGGTGCTGGTTCGCCCCGTGCGAGGAGATGTTGATGACGAGCCCGGATCCCTGCCCGACCATGATCCGGGCTGCGAGGGCGGTCGTGACGAAGTCCGAGCGCGGACCGATCGTGAGGCAGTTGGTGATGTGCTTGAACGGGGTCTCCCAGAACGGAACACCCACCATCTCGGAGAAGTCCGGCGACGCCACGTTCACCACCAGGTCGAGCCGGCCCTGCTGCTCGCGAATGGCCGCGAAGACCGCTTCTACCTGCGCGTCATCGGCGTGATCGCAGGCCATCGCCACGGCCTTGCCGCCGGCGTCCTCGATCTCGGCGACGGTCCGCAGCAGGCTTCCCGGTTCGCCGGGTGACGTACCGAGCGTGCGCGCGGTGACGTACGTCAGGGCCCCGCCGGCGGCCACCTCGAGAGCCATGCCCTTACCGATGTTCTTGCTCGCGCCGGTGACCAGCGCTACCTGACCGTCGAGCGGTCCTGCCATGGTCAGCCTCCCGTGTGCGTGTTGGTGACCGTGACCACGTTGGCCGGGTCGCAGTTGAAGATGTCCTTGTTGGGCTTGGTGACGTCAGGGGCCAGCTGGAAGCCGGTGGGGGTGGCCTTCAGCAGGACGAAGCAGTCGGAGATGACTCCCGGACCGACATGGGTGTCG
This sequence comes from uncultured Actinomycetota bacterium, assembly GCA_963782485.1. Classification (GTDB taxonomy): domain Bacteria; phylum Actinomycetota; class Actinomycetes; order Frankiales; family Frankiaceae; genus DATAZK01. The sequence goes on along the minus strand of CAWAJV010000008.1, from coordinate 149,513 downwards.
ACCGGGGCGATGATCCCGCCGCCCGTCCATCCCTTTTCGCTGCCGGCCTTGTCGATGACGCAGGTGCCGGTCAGCTGTGACCCGCAGGCCTTGGCGGCGGTGGCCCAGAGCAGCCACGCGTCGAGGGCCTGCAGGTGGGCGAAGTCCGGAGTGATCTTGCTACCGGACTTGATCAGGGTGATTGCCTGCTGGATCGCCGGGCTGTCGTCGGCGGCTTCGAATGGCCAGTACGTCGTGGTGACGTAGGTGGTCGGAAGCACGCCCGCCTTCGCGAGCTCGATCGTGCCCTTGTTGTAGTTCTGCACGCCGAGGGGGAGCAGCTCCGGCTTCCAGCCGACGTCGTTGAAGGAGCGGACGTACGCGCTGATGTCCGGCGAGAGGGTGATCGCTGCCTTGGCGCCGTGCAGGCGCGCGCTCTCGATGTACGGGCGCCAGTTGTTGACGCCCGTGACCGGGGTCTTCTGGAAGTCCACGACCTTGTAGCCGAGCTGGGTCAACGCGTCGCGCTGGCGCTCGGCGAAGGAATCGAGCCCGGCGCCGTTCACGGTCACGAACGAGAGGGCTTGGAAGGCATCCGGGTACTTCTTGGCCAGTGCTCGCCAGGCGCCGACGGATACCTGCGGGATGGAGCTGTCGATCACGACTTGCTGGGCCGCTGTCGCCGCTTCGCTGGAAGTGACGTAGGCCGGAATCTGCGCCAGGTTGCACGCCAGCCGTGGCTTGACGCCCGCGGCGTCGAGCGGGTTCGCGTTGCCCACGAGCATGAACTCCCTCTGGCAGGCGTCGATCACCTTCGCCGCGACGTTGAACAGCCCGCTGTCGAGCTTGGTGAGCACGATCGTGCGGCCGTTGATGCCGCCCGCGGCGTTGCACCACTTCACGAACGCGTCACCGATGTCGAACGACTCCTGGCCGATGCCGGGCAGCACGGTGTTGTTCGGGTCAGCCAGCGTCGCGACGTGAATCTCGGTGTCGGTCACGCCACGTGCCGTCGCGCCCTTCGCGTCACCTGGCCCGCAGATCTGCTTGAGCGTCCCGAAGTCGCCGGGCGACGCCGTCGTGGTGCTCGCCGCCGGGGAAGCCGAATTGCTGGCCTTTGCGCCGCCGCCACTCCCGCTGTCGTTGCCGCTGCGCCCGCATGCCGAGCCCGCCACGACGACCGCCATAGCGGTCACCGTCACCGTGCTCACCGTGCGCGCAATCACCGTTGATTGCCGTTCTTTCAAGGCCCGCTCCGTTCCGCGAATGATCGTAGCCAAACTGCTACGATGCATAGCTAGCCCGCTCGGAGACTGCACCATCGGCGCGGAGTTGGCAAGAGGCGCGCTGCTAGCGTCACCGCTTCAGGAGGTTTCGATGGCCGCGGTTCGCCAGGTGCGACTCGACCCGGACCAGGTGATGTCTGCAGCGGAGCGGCTGGTGACGGCCGAGGGCTGGGAGGCATTGACCATGGCGGCGCTGGCCGCCGAGCTCGGCGTGCGCGCCCCGTCGCTCTACCGCCACGTCGAGAGCCTCGATGCCCTCCGGCAGGCCCTGCGGATGCGCACGCTCGCGGAGCTGACGGAGGCGGTGCGGGCTGCCGTGATGGGCAAGTCGGGTCTCGAGGGTCTGCACGCCCTCTGCGATGCCTACCGCGCCTACGCCAAGGACCACCCCGATCGTTACCTGGCGCAGATGGGGCTTCCCGGCGACGAGGCCATGCGCCACGCCGGCCGCCGCATCGGGGAGCCGGGCTACGCCGTGCTCGCGTCGCTGGGGCTCGCCGAGGAGGAGCTGCCAGTAGCGACGGCTCAGCTGGCCGCCCTGCTCCATGGCTTCGTCAGCCTCGAGCTGGTGCAGACCATCGACTGGGTGACCGATCCAGACGCGGCTTTTGACGGCCTGGTCGAGCTGTTCGCGGCCGGGCTCGCTCACCGCAAGCCAGTGGCGGCTCGCGGGACGAAACGAAAGGGGAAGCGATCCTGATGCGAGGACTCAGTGGCCGGGTAGTGCTCGTCGCCGGCGGGGCCGGGGGCATCGGCACCGCGACGTGCGTGCGGCTCGGGGAGGAGGGCGCCCGCGTGCTGGTGGCCGATCTTGACGCGGCGGCAGCCGAAGCTGTCGCCAAGGGCATCCGCGAGGCCGGTGGAACGGCCGAGCCGACCGGCATCGACCTGCGCGACGAGACATCCGTGGCGGCGGCGGTGGAGCTCGCCGTCGCGACGTTCGGCGGTCTCGACGTCCTTCACGCCAACGCGGCGGACCTGTCACCCGACACCATCGGCCACGACACTGATGCAGAGTCCGTTTCCCTTGACGTGTTCGACCGGACGATCGCCGTGAACCTGCGCGGCCACCTCCTTTGCGCGCGCCACGCCATCCCGAAGCTGCTCGAGCGCGGCGGCGGCGCACTCGTCTTCACCAGCTCCGCGGCGGCATTCGCCGGGGAGCCTGAGCGGCCCTCCTACGCGATGGCGAAGAGCGGCCTCGGCGGTCTGGTGCGCCACGTGGCCAGCCGCTGGGGAAAGCAGGGGATTCGCGCGAACGCCGTGGCGCCGGGCCTCGTCCTGACCGAGACCGTTCGCGCCGGACTCGACCCGGCATTCGCGGAGATGGCCGCGTCCATGACCCGCAGCGCCCGGCTCGGGACCCCCGAAGACATCGCGGCGATGGTCGCGTTCCTCGCGTCCGATGACGCGTCGTGGATCACCGGCCAGGTCATCAGCGTCGACGGTGGTGCGGTGCTGCGATAGCACCGCACCCAGCGATCAACTGCGCCGCGGCGCCCACCGGAACGTGCGGACGGCGACGAGCGTGCTGCCGACGCCCCACAACGCGAGGCTGCCGAGCTGATGCGGCGCCCATCCGCTGCTGTGCTCGGTCAGCGGGTTGAACGCGTGGTAGTACAGCGCCACGATGAACGGCCGCAGCGGCAGCCAGGCGGCCACCTGCGCCAGCCCGCCGCTGATCGGGAAGTACGTGCCCGAGATGAACACCATGATGAAGAACGGCAGGTTGATGATCGCCGGCCCTGAATCGACGTTAGGGATCAGCGAGGAGACGGCGACGCCCAGGGCGCAAAACACCAGTGCTGCCAGGGCAATCGTGACGATCACCGGGAGGATGTGCGACGCCGGCAACGAGACCCCGTAGGCGGCGATCGCGAAGACGATGCACACCGCCGAGAGCAGGGTCGCGACGACCATCGCGCTGCCGATGACCCCACCGATGAATGCCCACGAGGGCAACGGGGTGCCTCGCATCCGCTTGAGGACGCCGTCCTCGCGCTGGCGGACCAGGTTCATCGCGATGCTGAGGAAGCACGCGCTCATCACGGCGAATGCCAGGATGCTCGGCGTGTAGTACTGCGCGAGCTTGACGTCGCCGAGATCGCTGTGGACGTCTGCGAACCAGCCGTGGAGACGAGCACGAAGAAGAGCACCAGGGGAAACGCGAACGTGAAGAACGCGGCCCCCGGGTTGCGCCAGTAGCTCTTCTGCTCGTAACGGACTTGCGTCGCCTACGAGAGCGACATCGCTCATCGGGTAGCTCCTGCGGTAGTGGCGGGCTCGAGTTCGGCTGGCGCGTCGGGTGCGCTATCGCCAACGAGCGCCAGGTAGGTGTCTTCCAGGCTCGGCCGGGTCGCGACCAGCCCTTCCAGCGTCACTCCGCGGTCCAGCGCCCATCCGGTGAGCGTGTGGAGCACGCGGGTGTCGTCGGTCGTCGTGATCTCGCAGAACCCGTGGTGGTCGAACTCGACGGTGAAGGGCAGCGAGCCGCGGGTCGATCTCGGGAGGCAGCCGGAACCGGATGTGTAGCGCGGCGGTGTCGCGCCCGCCGAGGTCATCGGGGGTCCCTTCGCCGACGACCTTCCCGTCGCCGATGACCACGATGCGGTCGGCGAGCGCCTGCGCCTCGTCCATGTAGTGGGTGGTCAGCACGATGGTCGTGCCGAGCCCGCGCAGGCCGCTGACCAGCTGCCAGGCGCCCCGCCGCGCCGACGGGTCGAAGCCGGTCGTGGGCTCGTCGAGGAAGAGCAGGCGCGGGTTGCCGATGATGCCGTACGCGACGTCGAGCCGGCGCTGCTGGCCACCGGAAAGCTTGTGAATCCGGGAGTCGCGCCTTCTCGGTGAGGCCGACCAGGCCGATGACCTCATCGACGTCGCGCGGCTTGCGGTAGAAGCCGGCCGTGCGGGTGAGCGTCTCGCGAACGCTCAGGTACGGGTCCGGAGCGGTGCCCTGCAGGACGATGCCGACCTGCTCGCGCCACTCCCGGTCGGCGTGCTGCGGATCCTGACCGAGCACCGCGACCGTGCCCGAGTCGTGTTTGAGGTAGCCCTCGAGGATCTCCAGGGTGGTGGTCTTGCCGGCTCCGTTCGGCCCCAGCAGCGCGAAGCATTCACCTTCCTGCACCGTGAAGCTGACACCTTGCAGCGCTCGCGTGGGGCCGTAGCTCTTGCGCAAACCGTCGACGACGATTGCTGCCATTGCTTGTGTCCTCCGTCGCTCCGGGTTGGGACGCCTGGTCCCGCTGCTACCAGGATCTACCCATCTCGGGGATCCGCTTTCCAACCGATAAATATGGCCTGGATGTTTTCGTAGCGCTGTGACGGGAACCCGGCGAATCTGCGACGTCCGCAGCCGCTCGCCACTGCCCCTCCAGCAACCGCCGGACGCCGGAGCGCTACGTCATCGCGGCAAATCCCTGCCGCCAGCTCGGCCATTGCGGCGACCAGCCGAGCCTGCGCCGAGCGTACGCATTGCATGCTCCGCGGGCGTATCCGGGCCGCTCCAGGCCGGCCGGCGGGGCAGGCGGCGGCGCGCCGACCGCAGCGCAGAAAGCCGGTCCCCATTCGGTCCCGGCTGCGGGCTCGTCATCGCAGATGTTGACCGGACCGGAAGGCCAGTGCAACGACTGGACCGCGGCCATAGCGGCGTCGTCGACGTGCACGAAGCTGCTGATCTCGTATTCGGGGGCGAGCGTCCCGGCCCGGGCTTCCGCCGCCCGGGCGCCGTCCTTCCAGTACCAGGTGTCCGGGCCGTACAGCAGCCCGTAACGCAGCACCACCCAGCGCGGACAGCGCCGGGCCGTCTGCTCCAGGGCGGTGATCCCTTCGATTGTGGTGCGCCGCGGCTCCGGGGCGTCGACGTCGAGCGGCGTGGTCTCGTCGGCCGGGGTCTGGCCCGGCAGGTATGCCCACGCGATGCTCTGCGCGATGAAGGTCCGAACTCCCGCCGCCAGCGCGGCATCCATGAGATTGCGGGTGCCGCGGATGCGTAGCTGGGCATTCGTGGTCGACGAGCCGCTGGCGAGGTCGGTCAGCTGATCCATGACGACGTCGGGGGCTGCTTCGGCAACGATCCGTCCCACCGCTGCGGCATCCATCACGTCGCTGATCCCGACCCGCATTCCAGACGTGGGGAGCAGCCGTTCGGCGCGTTCCGGGCTGCGCACCAGCGCCGTGACCTCGTGCCCCGCCTCCAGCAACGCCGGAACGATACGACGGCCGAGGACGCCCGTAGCGCCTGCAAGAAAGACGTGCACGATGTTCAAGGTCCCCTTCCGATCGGGCTAGGCGGCTTCCAGCGGCTCAAGCCGAGGCGCTGCCGGGCTTGCGGGGCCGGCCCCGGGGCCGCTTTCGCGCGATGACGATGCCACCCACGAGGATTTCGCCTCCCCAGACCCCGGCTGTTTCCCGGCGCTCGAGCGCACCCGCGAGGCACGACTGGCGGATGGGGCAGCGTCCGCAATGCTGCTTGGCGCGCTCGAGCTCGTCGGGCTGGTCGGAGAACCACAGCCTGAAGTCCTCGACCAGGCAGGGGAGCGTGTCCTGGTCGTCGTCAAAGGTGAGTCGGGGGAGGGAACTCTGTGGACAGTCGAGCGGCATGACATCCTCGCGAGCGATGGCGGTTTACGGATCCGAGCCTCCCGCCGCGGCCGGTTCGCAACATCGGCCAGTTGGCTGATTCGGTGGATCTCAGCTACTCGCGCGCCGGATGACTTCGGCCGCCAGCTGGCTGCGCGATGTGAGCTCCAACTTGGTGAACACGTGCGCCAGGTGGGTCTGCACGGTGCGCCGCGAGACGTAGAGCCGATCCCCTATCTGCGGATTGGAGAGCCCTTCGGCGACGAGCTGCGCGACCGTCTGCTCCGCCGGAGTCAGGCTCTGCCACCCGTGGGACGGCCGGTCCCTGCGGTGCTTGCGCATGCGGCGAATCCCGGCCGCCCGCAGGGTCGCCTCGACGCGGGCGAGATCGCGTTGCGCCTCGAGATGCTCGAAGATGCGGAGCGCCTCGTCAAGGAGCGGTCGGGCCTCGCCGGCGGAGCCCCGATGCAGGAGGGCCGTGCCGGCGTCCTCGTGGGCCAGCGCCGCTTCCAGCCGGCGCGGGCTTGCCGAGTACGCGTTGACGGAGGCGAGCAGCTGCGCCGGGTCACCGGTGGCCAGTCCCTGGCAGCGCAGCGCGACGGCAGTGATGGACGGCACCGGCGACTGCGCTGCCAACCGCGTCACCTCGGCGGCGACCGCTCCAGCCCGCTTGGAGTCACCCGCGGCCACGGCCAGGCGGATCAGATCGGGCCCGAGGACGCGGTATTCCAGACGCTGGCCGAGCGCCCCGCAATGGTCCCAGCTCTCCGCCAGTGCCAGGAAGGCGCCGGACGTGTCGCCCCTGGCCTCCAGCAGCAGCGCCTGCGCCAGCTCCGCCCACGGCGCGCGGTAGCGGGCACCGGTCTCTGCCAGCAGGCCTACCGCCGCGTCGGCCGCTGCCTCGGCGCGACTGATGTCGTTACGGTGCAACCAGATCCACGACAGCACGCTGTGGCTGATGATGAGGCTGTAACTCTCGCCGGTCTCCAGCGACAGCTCGACGCCGGCCTCGGCTTCACTGATGGCGTCGTCCCACTCGCCCGCGGTGAACCGTTCAACGGCACGGTTCATGGAGTAGCTCGGCTGGTGCCAGCGAAGCCCGAGTTCCTCGCTGATGCGCGTGCCGGCGTCGAGGGCGTGCCGCGCGTCTTCGAGCCGGTCGAGCTCGATCAGGATGGACGCCTCGGGCGCATGCACGGGGTAGCCGAAGGCGCGCTTTCCCGGGCTCTTCTCCGCGCGGCGGACCGCCTCCTCGATGTGTCGAACGGCGTCCGGCAGCTCACCGCGCAGCTGCGCCACGACCCCGAACATCGCCGTAGCAATCGCCCCGGTCATGGCGTGGCCGGCGGACTCGCCGAGCTCGAGCCCTTCCTCGGCGACCGCGATCGCCTCGTCCAGCTCCCCGAGCCACATGTGGCAGATACAGGCCCAACCGAGCGCGCTCGCCCGGCCGGCGGCATCGAGCCGCGGGTCGGCGCCGCCCAGTTCGAGCTGACCGAGTGCTTCAGCGGGGCGGCCGCTCGTCAGCAGGACCTGTCCGAGGCAGGTGCGCAGCGGCCCTTCGAGCTCGGGAGCGTGAGGGCGATCCAGGAGCGCACGGCACGCGCTCTCGGACTGCGAAACCCGTCCGGCGGCCATCAGGTTCCTGGCCTGCTCGGCGAGCGTGTCGTCACGCGAGCGGTCCAGGGGGTCCATCAGCGATAGCGCGCGCTCCAGCAGGTCAGCGGCGATGTCTGGGGAGCGCGACGACACCTCCCGCGCGGCGTTGCGCATCCAACCGATGGCCGCGGTGTCTCCCGGTGAGGCGCCTCGCGCCAAGTGGGCGGCGACCTGCTGCGCCGGCGCTCCCGCTGCGCCGAGCCGTTGACCGATCTCGCGGTGCAGGGCCAGCCGCACGCTGCCCGGGAGGCTGTCATAGATCGCATCGCGGATGAGGTCGTGGCGAAATCGCAGCCGGCTGCCGTCATCCGCCAGCACGCGCGATGTGATGGCCTCCTCCAGCGAGTGCGACAGATCGACCACGGTGCTCGCGGTGCCGACCGACAGCTCGGTCAGTGTGAAGCTGGTTCCGAGGACGGACGCGATCTGAAGCGAGTGCATCGTCTTCTCGGGAAGGAACGCCAGCCGGCGCAGGATGGTGTCTCGCAGGCTCTGCGGAACGGTCAGTTCAGTGAGGTCGGCCCGCTCGTCTGTCAGGTGCAGCGCCCCCTCCTGCTGGATCGCACCGAGAAGTTCGATGAGGAAGAGCGGGTTGCCGCCGGCAGCGTCGAGCTCGCGAAGCAGCCCGGGCCCGGGCTCGGCGGCGACGGCATCCGCGACGAGTTCGACCACGGCCTCGTCGGGAAGCCGCCGCAGGGGGAGCACCCTGGAGTCGCCTGCCGCCAGGGTGGCGAGCACGCGCTGCAGCTGGGGCACGCGTGGCGAGGGACGGAAGCAGCCGATGACGGCCACCGGCAGGTACGTCAAGCGCTGGCCGATCGCTCCCAAGGTGAGCAGGCTGGAAGGGTCGGCCCACTGCAGATCGTCCAGGCCGATCACCAGCGGTGCCTGCAGCGCGAGGGTTTCGACCAGGTCGACCAGCGCGTCCACTACCCGAAATTGCAGCCCCGGGTCGCTCGTCACCGTGACGCGTCCCTCAGCTGCGTCCGGGTGGGACGAGAGCAGCCGCGCGATCGCCTGCCGGGCGGGGTCGGTGGCAGCGCGGGTGCATCCGAACGCTTCGGCCAGGACGCCGAAGGGACGCGTCGCCTCCAGCTCCTGCGCTCCGGCTGCGGCGACGGTGCAGCCCAGCCGGCGGGCGCCCGCCATCGCCTCCTCGAGGAGCCGGGTCTTGCCGATCCCGGCCTCGCCCTCGAGGAAAAGGGCCGCCGGGCGGCCGGCTGCCAGGACTTCGAGCGTGCGCCGCAGCTCCTGGAGCTCCTGGGCTCGCCCGTAGAGGCCGGCGGTCGAAGAAGCGTCCGCCATAGCAAGGATTTACCCAGCTCGGCTGCCCGAATGGCAAACGTAAATCTGCTTCTCATCCCCGGCCGAAGGGGAAGCCGGCGCACCGGCAGCACGTGCCCGCCGCCGGCCCTATCGGGGCTGCCAGTATGTCGAGACGCGAAGGGCGCGCGGATTGCGCGTGCCGCCGTGCAGCCGAAACGGGGAAGCGCAATGGCAGAGATCAGCTACGGCGACGCCTTGGTGGCGCAGAACGATCGGCTCGCCGAGGCGTTCGCGGGTGCCGAGTGGTCGGCGCCGGTACCGACGTGTCCCGGATGGACGCTCCTGCAACTCCTGCGCCACGTCGGGCGGGGTGACCGCTGGGCTGCGCAGATGATTCACGAGGGTGGCTTCGTGGAGCCCCAGAAAGTGACGGGAGGGCGCCCGCCGGACGACCGGGACGGGGCGCTCGACTGGCTGCGGCAGGGACCGCAGCTGCTGCTGGAGGCCGTCGCCACAGCCGGTACCGCGACCCCGGTGTGGACCTTCCTCGGGCCACGCCCCGCCGCCTGGTGGCTGCGGCGGCGCCTTCACGAGGCGACCGTGCACCGGGCGGACGCGGAGATCGCCGCTCATCAGGCGTACCAGCTCGACCCGGCGCTGGCCGCCGACGCGATCTCGGAGTGGACCGACCTCGTGCAAGCCATGGCCGCTGCGGGAGGATCGCCGGTGCTCGAGGGTGCAGAGGTCATCAGGCTCGAGGCGACGGAGCCGGATGCGGCCCCGGGCAGCTGGGTGCTCCGCGCGGCGGACAACGCCGATCCGGCCTCCCCGCCGAGCGTCGTATTAGCAGGCCGCGCCGTCGATCTGCTCCTGGCGCTCGTGCGCCGGCAGGACCTGCACCAAGCGAACCTGACCCTGTCCGGTGAGCCCGAGGTGTGGGAACGCTGGCTCACCAGAACGCCCTTCTGACACCGGAGTCGCTGCACCATGAAGGTCTTCGTCACCGGCGCGTCCTCGGGGATCGGCGCCGCCACCGCCATCGCGTTCGCCGCCGCGGGCCACACCGTAGGCATCTGTGCCCGGCGCGCGGACCGGCTCGCGGAGGTCGCCGCTGCCTGCGGCGACGGCACGCTGTCGTGGGCCGCGGACCTCTCCGACCTCGACGCGCTCGACGGCCTCGCCGCGCGGGTGGACGACGCGCTCGCAGGGGTGGATGTGCTGGTCAACAACGCGGGCGTGCCGAAGCGGCGCCGGGTGCAGGCGATGTCCGGCGCCGACCTCGAGAGCGTCATGACGATCAACTACTTCTCGCCGGCCCGGCTCGCGCTCGCCTTCCTGCCCAGGATGATCGACCGGGGGAGCGGCGAGATCATCAACGTCTCGTCGATGGGCGTGCATTCGGCGGCCTTCGGGGTCGGCGCGTACTCGGCGTCCAAGGCAGCGCTCGAGCTGTTCACCGAGGCGCTCTACCTGGAGCTCGCCAAGACGGGCGTCCGCGCGCGGGTGGTAGTGCCCGGCACCACGCGAACCGAATTCAGCGACGACAAGCCCGGCAACGAGCCATCCATGGTCCGCGGTGCGGCGGACGGGGCGGCGCCCGAGGACGTCGCGGCGGCGATCGTCGCCGCGGTGGGCGACGAGCGGTTCATCACCTATGTGACGGAGCGCGATGCGAAGACGTCGGCCGGCAAGTCGGTTGACGTGAACGCTTTCGCCGCGAAGGCGCGCGAGGCACTGAGCGCCTTTCTGTAGGTCCTTTGTAGGCCCGGTGCAGGTGGGCCGTCCGCGGGTAGGACGAATGCGGACTGGGACACAAAAAAGAGAACGGGGTTTCATATCGGCCACGAATGGCGCTAACCTGTGCCAACAAGTCTGGTGGGTGACTGCAGTCGATGGGCGCTTGCCGCAGGAGTGAGCCTGGGCCGTCCTGCCTGCGCCCCCGTTCAGAACCCAACGTCGCGTTCCGTGAAACGAGGTAGCTGTGCAGCCCAACGACCATTACATCGTGATCTCCGCTGACACCCATGCCGGTGGAAGCCACCAGCAGTATCGCGAGTTCCTCGACCCCAAGTACCGCGACGACTTCGATGCCTGGCGCGGGAAGTACAAGAACCCCTTCAAGGACCTGAAGGACACCGACCTGCGCATCCGTAACTGGGACGACGACAAGCGCGACGGTGACCAGAACGGTGACGGGGTCGTCGGCGAGGTCATCTTCCCCAACACGGTGCCGCCGTTCTTCCCCAACTTCGTGCTGTTCGCGCAGCCGCCGACGCCGGACGAGTACGAGCACCGCCACGCCGGCATCCAGGCCCACAACCGGTGGCTGGCCGATTACGTCTCGCGCAAGCCCGAGGCCCGCGCCGGCATCGGCCAGATCTTCCTGAACGACGTCGACGACGCCATCGCTGACGTCAAGTGGTGCCACGAAAACGGCCTGCGCGGCGGCATCCTGGTCGGCTCGGTGCCGCCCACCTGCGACTGGATCAAGCCGCTCTACCACCCGGTCTACGACCCGCTGTGGGAGGTCTGCCAGGAGCTCGGCGTCCCGGTGAACGCTCACTCCGGCACCGGCGGGCCGGTCTACCAGAAGGCGCCGGCCATGCCGCTGGTCCACTTCCTGGAGATCCCGTTCTACTCGCAGCGACCGCTCGCCTACATGATCCTGGGCGGTGTCTTCGAGCGGTTCCCCAACCTGAAGTTCGTGCTCACCGAGGCCGGCTGCGCCTGGATCCCGGAGATGCTCGCTCACCTCGACGGCCTCATGGATGGCATCCGTGGCAACGCGGTCGGCGAGATGCGCTTCGATGGCGAGCTGGTGCCGCCGCGCTCGGCCACGGAGTACTTCAAGCAGAGCTGCTACGTCGGCGTCAGCCAGCCGACCCCGGCCGACATCAAGGCCGCCCTCGGCCCGGTGGGGATCGACCGCGTGATGTGGGGCAGTGACTACCCCCACGAGGAAGGCACCCTTCCGTTCACGCGAGAGCACCTGCGCCAGGTCATGGGCGGTCTGAAGCCCGAGCAGATCCAGCAGATCCTTGCCGAGAACGCGGCGAAGCTCTACAACTTCGACCTCGACGCCCTGCGCCCCGCAGCCGACAAGTTCGGTCCGACCGTCGCGGAGATCGCGAGCCCGCTCGAGGCGTTGCCGGAGGGTGCCAACCAGGCCCTCATCCGGTCGGCCAAGCAGCTCGCCAAAGCCAGCTAGTTCGACCAACGAAACAGCCCCTCGGTCCCATCGGACCGAGGGGCTGTTTCGCGTTTGGCAGCCTTACTTGCGCTGGAAGTTCGGTGTGCGCTTCTCGGCGAACGCGCGCGGGCCTTCCTTCGAATCCTGCGACGACATGACCGTGCCGGTGTAGCCGTCCTCGTAGGCGAACGCCTCGGACTCGCTCATGTGCTGCGTGTCGTGCAGCGTCTTCAGGATCGCCTCGACCGCCAGCGGCCCGTTACCTGCCACGACCTGGGCGATCTCGAGCGCCTTCTCGAGTGCCGTGCCATCCGGGACGACGTGGCCGATGAGCCCGATCTCCTTGGCCTCCGGCGCCTTGATGTGCTTGCCGGTCAGCAGGATGTCCGCGGCGACGGTGTACGGGATCTGCCGTTGCAGGCGCACCGCGGAACCGCCCATCGGGTACAGCGACCAGCGCGCCTCGGAGACGCCGAAGCGTGCGCTCTCGCCCGCGACGCGGATGTCGGTGCCCTGCAGGATCTCGGTGCCGCCGGCGATGGAGACGCCCTCGACGGCCGCGATGATCGGCTTGGTAGGCCGGTAGGTCTTCAGCAACCCGCGATAGATGAATCCGGGGTCTTCCTTCAGCCGGGCCTGCTCGTCGATCGCTCCATCGGGGTCGACATCGCCGGCCATGGCCCGCAGGTCCATGCCGGAGGAGAAGTTGCCCTCGGCGCCGGTCAGCACGGCGCAGGAAAGGGCCGGGTCTTCGCTGAGCTCCTTCCACGCGTCGGCCAGCAGCGCGAACATCGTCAGCGTCATCGCGTTCTTACGCTTGGGACGATTGAGGGTGAGGATGAGGACTCGCCCGTCGCGCTCGACGGTGACCTGAGCCATGGTTTCTCCTTTGGTTAATGACGTCCCTAATGACTACTACAGGCCGCGCCTGGGCAGACCGGCAGCGTCGTAGATCTGGTCGATCAGGCCCATGGTGACGACGGCGTCCTCGGCCGGAGTCAGCGTCGGCTCGCCGCGCAGGACGGCGGCCGCGAACCGGCGCAGCTGCGCGGTGTACGTCGCCTCGCCGCGCACTCGCTCGTGCGTCTTGTGTCCGTCCACCGTCAGCGTGAGCCGGTGATAGAACTGCGGCGCCACGAAGTTGAAGACGCGCAGGGCGCCGCGATCGCCGATCACCTCGGCAGACAGTTTCAGGACGTTGCGCGACCACATCGAGGCTTCGAGGTAGCCGCGGGCGCCCTCGCCGAAGGTGAACTCGGCGCTCATCGCCCGGTCGATCTTCGGGGTTTTCAGCTTTGCGGTGGCCCGGACGACCTGAGGTTCGCTGGGCGCGAGAAGCCGCATGCAGTGCAGCGCGTAGCAGCCGGCGTCCATCATCGCGCCGCCGCCGAGGTCGTACTGGTAACGGATGTCGCTGAACTTCGGCAGCGGGAAGCACATCGACGTACGGAATCTCGCGGATGGTGCCGAGCTGGCCGTCGTGGGAGATCCGCCGCATCCGCTCGGCCAGCGGGTGATAGCGGTAGTGGAAGGCCTCCGTCACCACGACGCCGGCTGCCGCGGCGGCGTCGGCGACCTCGCGGGCTTCTCGCGCGTTCGCCGTGAACGGCTTCTCACACAGGACGTGCTTGCCGGCGGCGATGGCGCGAAGCGTCCACTGCGCGTGCAGGCCGTTGGGCAACGGGTTGTAGATCGCGTCGATGTCAGGGTCGGCGATCAGCGCGTCGTAGGACGGAAGGGAACGCCCGATGGAGTGCTTGCGGGCGAACGCATCAGCTCGCGCTGGGTCGCGGGCGGCGACCGCCGCCACCTCGACCTCGTCGACGACGCGAGCCGGTCGTATCAGGGCGGACGGCACGATCTTGGCGGCCCCGAGGACCCCGATACGGACACGGTTCACAGGTGCTGGCACTCCTCGGAGATCGTCAGAGGCCAGAAGCTACGCTGCCGCCGCGTTCTTCAGCAGTGCCTCGTTAGCATCGGCGGGCAGGGATGTCACCGGCTGCCGCACCTCGGCGACGGTCGGACCCAGCTCGGCCGCCGCTGGAGCCAGCGCGTCGAGGTCGAATCCGTAGACGCCGGCGGTGTTTTCGGCCAGCACTTTGCGCACGTCGGCCTCGGGCCAGCTGTGGAACACCTGGCGCAGGGCCAGCGTGGTGAACGGGTACGTGCCCTCGTCGTGGGGATAGTCGCTGCCCCACATGAACTTGTCGACCCCGAGGGAATCGCGCATCAGCTGCGCGTCGAGCGCGTTGGGGAAGCTCACCCCGAGCCAGACGTTCTGCTGGAAATACTCGGTCGCTGACTTGGGCAGGATGTGTTCCGGCTTGAAGCGAAGCTCGCCGATCGCGCCCTTCTCACGGATCCCGGCGAGCGTGCCGTCGAGCTGCGCCAGCAGCGGAGGAACCCAGCCACACCCCTGCTCCGTCATGACGAACGTGAGCCTCGGGAAGCGCTCGAAAACGCCGGACAGCAGGAGGAAGAGCAGCGGGCGTCGGGAGAACGTCGACACCTCGGCCAGCATCATCAGCGCCGACGACGGCACGCGTTCATAGGCCGGGGACCCGGTGCCGCCATGGCAGTTGACGGGCACCTCGAGGTCCTCGCAGACGGCCCACAGCCGGTCGTAATCCGGATGGTTCAGCTGCTTGATCCAGTCGACGTCAGGCGGGTTGTTCGGGAGCAGGATGCCACCGCGCAGCCCGTGCTCCTTGCACCACCTGACGTCCTCGATCGCGTCGTCGACGTCGTGGATGAAGATCTGGCCGATACCTGCTCGGCGCTCCGGTGCCTTGCCGCAGAACGCCTCCAGCCAGCGGTTGTGGGCACGGATGCCGGCGAGGCGCAGCTCGTACTCGCGGCCGTTGCGCGGCGGGCGGGCGAAGAGCACGAAGCTGGGGAAGAACGGCGGCACCGTGTTCGGGAAGATGACCTCGCCGACGACCCCGTCCTCGTCCTGCTGCGAGTTGCGCATCTCGTCGTCCCAGTTGCGCAGCCGGCGGGTGTCGCCGAGATCGCTGAACGGATTCTTGTATTCGCCGCGCCACGCATCGAATTCCTCGACGTATTTCGCCTCGAGGAACTCGCGGTACGCGGCGTGGCTGCCGCCCGCGTGCGTATCGGCTGAGATGACCGTGTAGCGGCTCTGGCCGGTGACCGACATGCGATCCTCTCCTTCGGGTCCTTCGGGCTCGGGGCGGCTGTCGCGCCGCCCTCGTGCTGCCTCGTGCAGCCTCGTACGCTGGCCATCTTCTGCCGCCAGGCCCCGCGGTGTCACGCCGGGCCCGCTGTCGCCCGGGTTGGCGCGACGCGCTGATGATCGTCGGTCTAGCCATCGCGGCCCGAGCGGTGGTAGCTTGGCTGAGGTTGCAGTTGCATTTCCTGGTACGTTTTTATGAGCGCTCGCAGGATTTTGACAGCGGGTGCTTGTTATTTCCGGGCCAATTCCGGAGTGGGATGACGAACGCCGGCGCAGCCCGAGGCTTGCGAAGTGCGGGCCTCGAGACCGTCCCCACGAAGGAGACAGCATGACGCAAGGCACCGTGAAGTGGTTCAACGCCGAAAAGGGTTTCGGCTTCATCGCGCAGGACGGCGGAGGCGCTGACGTCTTCGTCCACTACTCCGCGATCGCCGCTACCGGCTACCGCAGCCTGGAAGAGAACCAGCGCGTGGAGTTCGAGGTCACGCAGGGCCAGAAGGGCCCGCAGGCCGAGCAGGTCCGCCCGATCTGAGCTCAGCCGTCAGGCCCGGAGCCGGCTTTCACCAGCCGGTTCCGGGCCTGACGCATGTCACGTGTCAGGATTCCGCCATGGAACTGCGCCCCCTCGGCACTCTCACCATCCAGACCGATCCGGATGGCTTGTTCATGCTCGGTGAGACCTCCGCCGGCCGGCGGATCATTCAGGAGCTCAAGGCGGTGAGCTTCGAGGGCGACCGCCTCCGGGGTTCGATGACGGGCAAGTCGGCGGCGGACTGGTTGACGGTCGATGCCGCGGGCCACGTCACGCTCGACATTCGCGTGCTGCTGCTGACCGACGACGGCGCTCACGTCTTCGTGACCCTGGACGGGCGTGCCTACTGGCCACAGCTCGGAAAGGGGTCGATCTACTCGAGGGCCACCCTCGAATCGGGTGACGAGAAGTACGCCTGGGTGAACCACCTGCCGCTGGTCTCCAAGGGCGAGATCGTGAACGGCGCCGTAGCGCACGAGCTCTTCCAGCTGGTCTAGATGAGCGCTGAAGGCAGCGGCAAGGCGATCATCGCGGCGCTCCTGGCCAATCTGGGTATCGCGCTCACGAAGTTCGTCGCGTTCGTCATCACGAGCTCGTCATCGATGCTCGCCGAGGCGATCCACTCGCTGGCCGACACCGGCAACCAGGGCCTCCTGCTGCTCGGGCGCAAGGGGGCGAGCAAGCCCGCCGATGAGGTCCACCCGTTCGGCTATGGACGGGTGCGCTACGTGTACGCGTTCCTGGTGGCGGTCGTGCTCTTCACGGTCGGTGGACTCTTCGCCGTGTACGAAGGCATCGAGAAGATCCGCCATCCGCACGAGCTCGAGTCGGCGGCGGTCGCCATCGCGGTGCTGCTGGTGGCGATCGTGCTCGAGTCGTTCTCGCTGCGAACCGCGATCGGGGAGACCCGCCACATCAAGGGCGAGCAATCCTTTTTCAGCTTCATCAAGACCAGCCGCGTTCCCGAGCTCCCCGTCGTGCTCCTGGAGGACCTTGCCGCGCTCGTCGGCCTGGCCTTCGCGCTCGGCGGGGTGGGGCTCGCCATCGCCCTGGACGAGCCGCGCTTCGACGGCATCGGCACGTTGCTCATCGGCATCCTGCTGGTGATCGTCGCGGTGATCCTCGGCGTCCAGATGAAGGGGATGCTCGTCGGTGAATCGGCCGTCCCGGCGGACGTCGACCGCATCCGCCGCGCGCTCGCCGGCGCGGACGGCATCACCCGGGTGATTCACCTGCGCACCCTTCACCTGGGCCCCGATGAGCTGCTGGTCGCCGCCAAGATCGAAACCGACCGCGGCGCCGACCTGCCGCGCATCGCCGACATCATCAACGGCGCCGAGGCGGACGTGCGCGCGGTGATCCCGGCGGCGCGCATCATCTTCCTCGAACCCGACCTGCACCGCGGCGTAGTTCCTGCGCCCGGCGCGCTAGGCGCGGGCCGTCATGGCCGCCCGAGGACGCTCGACCAGCTCCACCGTGATGCCGTCCGGGTCGGTCAGGAAGAGCACGGTGACGCCTCCGAGCCTGGTGCCGGGCAACGCCACCCAGATCGGGTCCGGAACGTCGTCCCACCCGCGGCGCAGGGTCTTCACCGCCTCCCGGACGTCGTCGACGCCGAGGGCGATCCGGTAGATGCCGAGGTGGTAGGCGGGCGTGATGGGCCGGCCCACCGGCTCGGGACGGTGCCACTGGGTGAGCTCGAAGGACACGGTGGGATCGCCGGCGGGTGAGAGGGAGGCGACGGAGACGGCGGCCTGCTCGCGCAGTCCCAGCGCAGCGCCATCGACCTCGGTGCGAACCGTGCCGCTCGCCGGCGTCAGGCCGATGTGGGCATACCAATCGACGGACGCGGCCAGGTCACGAACGTTCACCCGCAGGTGCGAGAACTGCGGCGCGGCCAGCTCCGGCGCGGCCAGTGCCTCGAGGGCGATGCCGTCCGGGTCGAGCGTCCGAAGCAGCCGCGGTTCAGCGCCGCGCCAGGGCCACGGTCCGAGGTCGGTGAGCTGGACGTCGAGGGGCGAGGGCACCATGAATCCCACCGCCGCCAACCCGAGGTGATGAGGCTGCGCGGGCGGCTGCCCGACCTGCGCCGGCAAACGCCACTCCAGGATCTCGAGCGCGGGTGCGGAACGCGGTCCGCGGGCGTCGTAGAGAAACCAGGCCGTGGTGGTCGCGTCGCCGGCCACGCCGAGCGACTCGCCGGAGCTGGGCTCCCCGCTGGTGCGCATGCCGACCGTCAGCCCGAGCACGCGCTCGTAGAACGCGCTTGCGGCTGCTGCGTCGCGGGAGTTCAGGTTGACGTGCAGCAGGCTGTGGACGTGCGCGGCGCTCGGCATGGGTTCTTTCTATGCTTTGCCCGGGCGGCGCCCGAAGCTGGCTACGCGTCGGCGACGGGTGCCGGGAAGCCCGCGGCGAGTGCCTCCGCGGCAGCGGACTCGATTCCCTCGCCGGGAAGCACCGGGTCGAACTCGAACGACTCGTCCTGCGTCGCGAGCAGCTCGGCCTCGACCGGCGCGTGCGGGCGGTGCATCTGCAGGAGGGTGCAGCCTTCCGAATCGACCTCGGTGATCGCGTGGCGCACGCCGGGCGGAACGTGAAGGTAGGACCCGGCGATCAGGCGTCGCCCGGCAATCGTCGCCGCGCCCGACACCACCCAGATGTGCTCGTGGGCCGCCAGCGTCGGCTCGCCGACCGTGACGGCGTCATGGTCGAGGTGGATCAGGGCCTGCGTGAAGTTGCCGAGCCGCCAGAGCACCTTCTCGTGCACGCCGGGGCACCCCTTGACCGGCAGCCAGGGCAGCGCGTCGATGTCCATCGGATCGAGGGCGTGCAGATGATCGAGGGAGGCCCGTCCACTCATGGCTACCGAGGGTGTCTTCATGGCGGCAATCGACTCCAAGCAGCTCAAGGGGGTATTCCCGACCCAGTGTGGTCGTGTCGAGCGGCGGATGGCAGGGGCGTCGTCCCCGTCGGCGACAGCCTTTCGTCACTTCGTGGCGGTGACCGTTTGTCGCTCGACCCGCCGCAGCGCAGCTCGCTCGCTCCGATCTGCCGCACAATGACGCGATGGGCGACGTCCTGGTCGGAATCGGCCCACTCACCGTTGACGAGGTGGTCGCGGTCGCGCGCGGTCGCGCTCCGGTGCGGCTCACGTCCGAAGCCGAAGACGGGATCCGCCGCAGCCGCGCGCTGATCGAGTCGCTGGCCGGTTCGCCGGAGCCGCACTACGGGATCAGCACCGGCTTCGGCGCGCTGGCCACCCGTCATATCCCGGCCGAGCTCCGCACCCAGCTGCAGCGCAGCCTGGTGCGCTCGCATGCGGCCGGGACCGGGCCCGAGGTCGAGCCCGAGGTCGTCCGCGGCCTGATGCTGCTGCGGCTCTCGACGCTGGCGACCGGCCGGACGGGCGTGCGTGCGGAGACCGCTCAGGCCTTCGTCAAGCTCCTGAATGCGGGCATCACGCCGGTGGTCCACGAGTACGGCTCACTCGGTTGCTCGGGCGACCTCGCGCCGCTGGCCCACTGCGCCCTCACGCTCCTGGGAGAGGGAATGGCGCGGGATGCGGCAGGTGAGCTGAGACCGGCCGCCGACGCGTTGCGTGACGCGGGTCTGGCGCCGATCGTGCTGGCCGAGAAGGAGGGGCTGGCCCTCATCAACGGCACCGACGGCATGCTGGGAATGCTGGTGCTGGCCTGCCACGATCTGCGGCTGCTGCTGCGCACGGCCGACATCGCCGCCGCGATGAGCGTCGAGGCCCAGCTCGGTACCGATGCGGTCTTCGCCGCCGACCTGCAGGCCCTGCGGCCCCATCCGGGTCAGGCCGAGAGCGCCGCGAACCTGCGGGCACTGCTGGCCGGTTCGGCCATCATGGCCAGCCACCGCGGGCCGGAGTGCACGCGGGTGCAAGACGCGTACTCGCTGCGCTGCTCGCCTCAGGTCCACGGGGCGGCCCGCGACACGCTGGCACATGCCGAGCTGGTCGCCTCGCGGGAACTCTCGAGTGCCATCGACAACCCGGTGGTCACGCTCGATGGGCGGGTGGAGAGCAACGGCAACTTCCACGGCGCGCCGGTCGGGTACGTCCTGGACTTCCTCGCGATCGTGGCGGCGGACGTGGCGTCGATCTGTGAGCGGCGCACGGATCGGTTCCTCGACAGGTCCCGCAGCCACGGGCTCAACGCGTTCCTGGCGGAGGATCCGGGTGTCGATTCGGGGCTGATGATCGCGCAGTATTCGGCAGCGGGCATCGTCTCGGAGCTCAAACGCCTGGCCGTTCCCGCGTCCGTCGACTCGATTCCCTCCAGCGCGATGCAGGAAGACCACGTATCGATGGGATGGTCGGCGGCCCGCAAGCTGCGGCGTGGTGTCGACGGCCTGGCCCGCGTGATCGCGATCGAGCTGATGACGGCGGCCCGTGCGCTCGACCTGCGCGCTCCGCTGCAGCCCGCGCCCGCGACCGCAGCCGTGCGCGACGGCCTGCGGCGCAGCGTTCCGGGGCCGGGTGGCGATCGCCCGCTCTCGCCCGAGATCGAGGCGGCGGTTGAATACGTGCAGTCCGGCGCGGCGGTGCGCGCTGCCGAGGAAGTCTGCGGTTCGCTGCTGTGAGTTCTGCGCCTTTGACCTGATCGCTGGATGCGTCGAGAGGAGCCCGCCATGGAAGGCGCCCGTCCGGTTCGCGCAAGGCGCGGCACCGCGCTCACCCCTGGACTCACCGCCGGCTCGTGGCAGACCGAGGCACCGCTTCGCATGCTGCAGAACAACCTCGACCCGGACGTCGCCGAGCGCCCTGACGACCTGGTCGTCTATGGCGGTACCGGGCGGGCGGCGCGTAGCTGGGCCGCATTCGACGCGATGGTGCGCACCCTGACCACCCTGGGCGACGACGAGACGATGCTGGTGCAGTCCGGCAAGCCGGTCGGTGTCATGCGCACGCATGAGTGGGCGCCCCGCGTGCTCATCGCCAATTCCAACCTGGTGGGTGATTGGGCGACCTGGCCGGAGTTCCGCCGGCTCGAACACCTGGGCCTCACGATGTACGGCCAGATGACCGCGGGCTCGTGGATCTACATCGGCACCCAAGGCATCCTGCAGGGCACCTACGAGACGTTCGCCGCAGTGGCCGCAAAGCGTTTCGGTGGCACGCTCGCCGGGACGCTGACGCTGACCGGCGGATGCGGGGGGATGGGTGGTGCGCAGCCGCTCTCGGTGACGTTGAACGGCGGCGTGTGCCTGATCGTGGATGTCGACGAGAAGCGGCTGCGGCGCCGGGTGGAGACCCGGTATCTCGACGAGGTGGCGCCCGATCTCGACGCCGCGGTAGCCCGTTGCGAGGCGGCGAAGGCGGCTCGGGAGGCGGTGTCCGTCGGCGTGGCCGGCAATTGCGCGACGGTGCTCCCGGAGTTGCTCCGCCGCGGCATCGCTGCCGACATCGTCACCGACCAGACGTCCGCCCACGACCCGCTGTCGTACCTGCCCGAAGGCGTCGAGGTCGCGAACTGGCAGGAGTATGCGGCTGCCAAGCCCGAGGAGTTCACCGAACGCGCGCGCGCCTCGATGGCCCGCCATGTCGAGGCGATGGTGGGCTTCCTCGACGCCGGCGCCGAGGTTTTCGACTACGGCAACTCGATTCGAGACGAAGCCCGCCACGGAGGCTGTTCCCGGGCGTTCGACTTTCCCGGTTTCGTCCCGGCCTACATCCGGCCGCTGTTCTGCGAGGGCAAGGGACCTTTCCGCTGGGCGGCGCTGTCCGGCGACCCGAAAGACATCCACGCGACCGACGAGGCCGTGCTCGACCTGTTTCCGGACAACGACCACCTCCATCGCTGGATCCGGGCCGCGCAGGAGCGCGTGGCGTTTCAGGGGCTTCCGGCCCGCATCTGCTGGCTCGGTTACGGCGAGCGGGATAAGGCTGGAGTGCGCTTCAACGACATGGTGGCCTCGGGGGAGCTCTCGGCTCCCGTCGTCATCGGGCGCGACCATCTCGACTGCGGCTCGGTCGCCTCGCCGTACCGTGAGACCGAAGCCATGGCCGACGGTTCTGACGCGATCGCCGACTGGCCTTTGCTCAACGCGATGGTCAACACCGCCTCGGGAGCGACGTGGGTGTCGATCCACCACGGCGGCGGGGTGGGCATCGGTCGATCCATCCACGCCGGTCAGGTGACCGTAGCCGACGGCACGGAGCTGGCGCGGCAGAAGATCGAGCGGGTGCTGACCAACGATCCGGGCATGGGCGTCATCCGCCACGTCGACGCAGGCTATTCGCTGGCCGACGAGGTGGCCGCGGAGCAAGGCGTGCGTATCCCGATGGCGGAGGGGATCGCGACTCGGGCGAGCGAAGCGAGTCCGAGCGCGGGTCGCCGACCATGAGCAACGAGAGGTAATCCCGTTGGCAGCCTCTGCGACCTTCGACTCCATGAGTTCGACCGTGCGTCCTATCGGCCGCGACCCGGCCACCGGTGGCTACCGCCGGTTCGCCTGGACTCGCGAGGATGCGGCGCTGCGCGAGTGGTTCGCGGGCGAGTGTGCCGCGCGGGGGCTCGGCCTGACGATCGACCGTGCCGGCAACCAGTGGGCCTGGTGGGGCGATCCCGATGCGGCCGTGGCCGCCGGGCGCCCGGGTGTCGTCGTCGGCTCGCATCTGGACTCGGTCCCGGACGGTGGCGAGTTCGATGGCCCGCTCGGAGTGCTCTCCGCCCTGGCGGCGCTGGATGCCCTGCGAGCAAAGGGCTTTCGCCCGTCACGGCCGATCGGTGTCGTCAACTTCGTGGACGAGGAGGGAGCCCGCTTCGGGGTTGCCTGCGCCGGGTCGCGGCTGATCACCGGCTCGCTGACTGCTGAGCGGGCGCGGGCCTTGCGCGACGCCGACGGGGTAAGCATGGCCGAGGCGATGACGCGTGCCGGCCACGATCCTGGCGGGCTGGGGCGAGACGAGGCGACGCTGCGCCGGATCGGGACCTTCGTCGAGCTTCATGTCGAGCAAGGCAGGGCGCTGGCCGACCTGCAGCGGCCGGTCGCCGTGGGGTCCTCGATCTGGCCGCACGGGCGCTGGCGTTTCGACCTGGGCGGTGAGGCCAACCACGCGGGCACGACCCGCCTGGCCGATCGCGACGATCCGATGCTCGTGCTAGCCGACGTCATCACCGCGGCCCGCCACTCGGCGGCGCATCGCGGGTGCGTCGCCACGGTTGGCAAAGTGCAGGTGCATCCCAACGGGGTCAACGCGATCCCCTCCGCTGTTACCGCCTGGCTGGATGCGCGCGGACCGCACGAGAACGGCGTGCGCGGCGTCGTATCCGATGTGTCGGGCGTTGCCCGGGCGTTAGCGGTTGAGGAGTCGTTCACGACCGACACCACCTTCGACCCTGACCTGGCGGCGCGCCTGAGCGCGCTGCTCGCCGACGCTCCCGTGCTCGCCACGGGTGCGGGTCACGACGCCGGAGTGCTGTCCGTCGCCGGTGTGCAGACGGCGATGCTCTTCGTGCGCAACCCCACCGGCGTCTCGCATTCGCCGGCCGAGCATGCCGAGCACGATGACTGCCTCGCCGGTGTGGATGCCCTGACGTCCGTGCTCGAGGACCTGGCGGGGGAGCGCGGGTGACAGCCGGGTGAGGTGGTTCGCCGAGTACGCGTGGCTCCCGGACGGCCTGGCCCGGGGCGTCGCTGTCGAGACCGACGGCGGGGGCATCACCGCGGTCACGGCGGGGGCTGACGCGGCCGGGGCGCGCCGGCTTCCCGGCGTGGTGACACCCGGCTTCGCGAATGCCCACAGCCATGCGTTTCATCGGGCGCTGCGGGGCCGCACCGGCGGCGCCGCCGGCACGTTCTGGACCTGGCGCGAGCAGATGTACGCGCTCGCGTCGCGCCTTGACCCGGAGAGCTACCTGCGGCTCGCGCGGGCCACGTATGCGGAGATGGCGCTGGCGGGAGTGACCAGCGTCGGCGAGTTCCACTACCTGCACCACGGTCCGGGCGGCGTGCCGTACGCCGACGAGAACGCCATGGCCGAAGCGTTACGGCAGGCCGCTGCGGAGGCCGGGATCCGCCTGACGCTGCTGGATACGTGCTACCTCAGGGGTGGCCTGGACGGGTCCGGCTTCCGGCCGCTCGAAGGACCGCAGCAGCGCTTCGGCGACGCCGATGTCGACGCCTGGGCCCACCGGTGCGAGGCGTTGAAACCGTCGGAGGGCATGCGCGTCGGTGCGGCCGTCCACTCCGTGCGCGCCGTCCCGCGCGCCGATCTGGCGGCCGTGCGTGACGCGGCCACCGGTTCCTGCCTGCACGTGCACCTATCGGAGCAGCCGGCCGAAAACGCTGCGTGTGAAGCGTTTTACGGGTGCACGCCGACCGCGTTGCTCATGGCCGAAGGGATTCTCGGCCCGGCCACCACCGCCGTACACGCCACTCACGTCACTGCTGCCGATCTCCGGCTGCTCGGGGAAGCCGCACGACCACCTGCTTCTGCCCGACCACCGAGCGCGACCTGGCCGACGGCATCGGGCCGGCCCGGGCCCTGGCTGACGCGGGCTGCCCGCTCAGCCTCGGGAGCGACCAGCACACCGTCATCGATCTGCTGGAGGAGGCGCGCGCGTTGGAGATGGACGAGCGGCTGAAGTCCCTGCAGCGCAGCCGTTTCCAACCCCTCGAGCTCCTGGCGGCGCTCACCGCCCACGAAAGCATCGGCTGGCCGGAAGCGGGCCGGATCGAGGTCGGTGCCGCCGCCGACCTCGTGGCGCTCCGGCTCGACACGGTGCGTACCGCCGGCATCGCCCCCGAGGACGTGCTCTCGGTAGCTGGGGCGGGGGACGTCGACACCGTTCTGGTCGGCGGTGAGGTCGTCGTCGAGGGGGGACATCATCGCCTCGGGGACATTGCCCGCCAGCTGTCCGAGGCCGTCGAGGTCCTCTGGAGGGCGGCATGAGCGCGACGCTCGTCACCGGAATCGGTGAGCTTGTCACCAATGACCCGGTGCAGGGCGACGGGTCGCCACTCGGGCTCATCGCCGATGCGGCGGTCGTCGTCGAGGACGGCCTGGTCGTGTGGACCGGCCCGGCACGGCAGGCTCCTCCCGGCGATGTGCGGCGCGATCTTGGCGGGCGCTCCGTCATACCTGGCTTCGTCGACTCCCATTCCCATGTCGTGTTCGCAGGTGACCGGGCCGCCGAGTTCGCGGCCCGCATGTCGGGCACCCCGTACGACGGCGGCGGGATCGCTACCACCGTTGCGGCGACCCGTGCCGCGCCGGACGACGAGCTGCGACGCGGGCTGGCCCGCCGCCTCGCCGAGATGCGGGCCCAGGGCACGACGACCGTCGAGGTCAAGAGCGGCTACGGGTTGTCGGTCGATCAGGAGGCCCGTTTGCTGCGGTTGGCCCGCGAGGTCACGGTGGAGACCACCTACCTCGGTGGCCATGTCGTCCCCGCCGGCGTGGATCGGGCGTGGTATGTCGAGCTGGTCGCGGGGGAGATGCTGGCGGCGTGCGCGCCTTTCGCGCGCTGGATCGATGTCTTCTGCGAGCCGGCGAGCCTGCACGCGTTCGACCGCGACGAGTCGTTCACGATCCTGGCCGCGGGACGGGAGGCCGGCCTCGGGCTGCGGGTGCACGGCAACCAGCTCTCGGCCGGCCCGGGGGTGCAGCTGGCCGTTGAACTCGGCGCGGCAAGCGTCGACCACTGCACGCATCTCACCGAGGCCGATGTCGACGCTCTCGCCGGCAGTGACACGGTGGCGACGCTGCTGCCCGGCGTGGAATTCTCCACCCGGTCCAGCTATCCCGATGCGCGTCGCCTGCTGGATGCCGGCGTGACGGTGGCGCTGGCCACCGACTGCAATCCTGGGACCTGCTTCACGTCCTCCATGCCTTTCGTCATCGCGCTGGCGGTGCGCGAGCTGCGGATGACGGCGGCGCAAGCACTGTGGTCAGCTACCGCCGGCAGCGCGAGAGCCCTGCGCCGAAACGACATCGGCGTGCTCTCGCCCGGATCGCGAGCCCATCTGACCGTCCTGGATGCCCCGAGCTTCGTGCATCTCGCGTACCGGCCGGGCGTCCCGCTCGCGCACGTCCTGGAAGACTTGTGACAACCGCTGCCCTGCCTGGAGGAAATCGCATGCCGGAGCCGTTCTCGCTGCTCAGCTACGTGCGTCGCCAGTTCGACGGCGATCGCGCGCAGAAGTTCGACTTCCAGACGGTCGCCGGCGACAAGGTGACGGGGACGTTCGCCGCCTGGCCGGAACCGGACGATCAGGTCGTCGTGGTGCTGGGGTCGAACGACCGGCTCCACGTGATCGTGGTCGAGTACCTGGTCTACATCGCCGAGCACCGGAGCGCCGACCCGCGCGAGGCTCTGTCCGCGGTGGCCGGCCGGGTGCGTGACGCGGGAGGCAAGCTCGGCGGACGCTGATGCCGTGGTCAGTGGGCCAGGGCGCGGATTTCAGGCAGGGCGGACCTTCCGCTCGGCGCCGGTCGGCGGCACGACATACTCGGTGAGGCTCCGGCCATTCGCGGCGGTGAACTGCCGCCGAAACACACCTGCCGGCCTGCGAAGGAGTCCACGTGAAGTACTGGGTGACGTACCCGATCGTCAACGCCGACTACTCCGGTGACCTGCTGAGCGGCGCGGCCATCGCGCAGTTCGCGCGGGCTGCTGAGGCCGCCGGCTTCGATGGGATCGGGTTCACCGACCACCCGGCACCGTCCGACAAGTGGCTACGCGGCGGCGGGCATGACGCGCTGGATCCCTTCGCGGCCCTTGCTTTCGTTGCCGCGGCGACCGAACGGCTGCTGCTGATCCCGAACATCATCGTGTTGCCGTACCGCAACCCGTTCCTGGTGGCGAAGCTCGCGGCGACCCTCGACATGCTGTCCGGCGGCCGCTTCGTGCTGTCGACGGCGCTTGGCTATCTGCGGTCGGAGTACCGGGCGCTGGGCGTCGATTTCGAGGCGCGCAATCAGCTCTTCGACGAGGCGCTCGAGGTGCTTCGGGGAGTGTGGACGACCGACGCGTTCCCGTTCCAAGGCACCGGCTACACGGCGTCGGGGGTGACGGCGAACCCGAAGCCGGCGAAGGTGCCGATCTGGATCGGGGGCAATAGCCAGCTCTCGCGGCGGCGCGTGGCCCAGCACGGCGATGCCTGGAACCCGTTCCCGGCCTCGCAGGTCATGGCGAAGACGACCGGCTCGTTGCCGCTGGAGACGGTCGAGGAGCTGGCAGGGATGCTCGAGTACCTGTGGCAGAAGGTCGACGAGGCGGGTCGCGACCGCGCGTCGGTCGATGTCGCGTTCACCGCCAAGCACGGCGATCCGGCCTCCGGCGACTTCGACGCGGGGCGCCATCTGGACGAGCTCGGCCGGCTGAGCGATATCGGCGTCACCTGGAACGGGGTGAGCGTCGCGTCCGACTCCCTGGCTCACGCCATGGAGAGCTTGGCCGAGTACGGGGAGAAAGTGATCGCTCCCTCACGGAAGTAGGTCGGCGCGCTCAGCTCTTGATGAGGTTCGGTTCGGCGAAGGCGAGCAGCGCGGCGCGGTCGGCGGGGAGCACGAAGCCGGCCTTTATCGCTGCGCCGGCGGCAGCGTCATAGCGCTTCACGTACTCGGCCCGCGACGGGTACAGCGCCGCGATCTGCGCCGCGGTGAACGGCTTGGTCTGGCCGACGAGCAGGCAGATCGTCGTCGGATTCGGCGCGGACGCACCGGACAGCGCCGCGACCGGCACATCGACGGGGGGAGTGCGGATGCCCCCGAGCACGATGCCCTCGGCATTGCGTTTCAGCTGCGGCGAGGCACCGGCGATGACATCGAGGCGCGGGGCGATCACGGGTGTGGTGCCGTACTCCACCCAGTTCTCGAGCGCCTGCAAGGCCGCCTTCGCCACGACGTGCATCGGACCGTTGTTGATAGGCAACCCGCACCCGAGCGACGTCGCGTTCGCGCCGACCAGATGCACGTCAGCATGGGCTGTGCCAGCGACCTCCCACAGCCGGAAGCGGTCCGTGTCCGGTTGCCGTGCGGCGTAGGAATTGAGCACGCTGGTGACGTCGGTTTCGGTCTGGACGTCCATGACCGGCGCGGTCAGGTCGGTGCGCAGGATGGTGGGCTTGCCGCTCAGAGCAGCTGCAATGTCGGCAGTCTGGTCGGAGCCGACCAGTGGCAGTGCGACGGCACCACGACTGTGGACATAGAAGCCGTCGAACTCCTTCGTGAGCGGCTGCACCCCGTTGTAGTAGGTGACCATCGCGAACGCCGACTGCGATTCACCGGCGGCGAACACGCGCGCGGCTATCAGGTCGCCCAGCGCATCTCCGGCCCGGATGGACCGCGCGACCTGGGTGAAGATGTCGTACGAGTAGCCGTCCCCGGGATGAACCAGCGAGCCATACCGGGCGGGATCGATCGACTTGAGGCCCTTGCCGGCGAGCTCGGCTCCGGCGACGTCGACCTTGACCGCGACCGGCCCGCCCGTCGCGCCGATCTTCTGGGCCGTGACGCCCACCCACGCGTCGCCGCGGCGGGTGATCTCCTCGTGGAGGGTGGCCCATTCCGGGTCCGCATCGACGCCGCCGCTCACGTTCATCCACTCGACGATGACGTTGCCGCTGAAGTCCGCCGCTTTCGCTGGACGGCGCACCAGGACGCGGGTGCGGTAGGCAGCCGTCGTCGCGGGAGCGAACGTCCAGCGACCGTCGAAGCCAAGCGCACCTTCGGCGCGGTAGGCCGTTGCCCTGCCGGCGGCGGCGAATTCCTGCTCGACGTATCCGAGCGGTTTGAGATCCACGGTGCTGGCTGAGCCCACGTACGGGCCCTTGCCGCCGGTGAGCTCCGAGAATGTAGCCGCTGGTCCAGGCGGCGGCGGGCTGAGGGACGTGGTCGGGGACGCGGCGGGCGAAGGTTTGCCGGCGGCCGGTTTCTTGCTGGCAGAGCTGCCCGAGCAGGCAGTCATCAGGAGCCCGAACGAGAGGAGAACTGCTACCAGCCGAGAAGGCGCCTTCACCGTGCGAACGCCCGCCTCTCGCCATTGAGAACTGCCTACCGCCGCTCGCGAATAGAACCACGGGGCAGCCGCTATCTGAAAGTCCTGCCCGGACGGGACCGCATTCCCAGGCGCATCACAGTGCGCGGCCCTAGCGTGCAAATCAGCTCTGCAATGCCGCAGCGCGCTGTCAGGGGGTCGTCATGACCGTCGTCTGGATCGTCCTCGCCATCGTCGCTGTGCTGGTACTGGTGGCCGTGCTCTCCTACAACGGCTTGGTGCGCCGGCGTAACAGGACGAAGGAAGCCTGGTCGCAGATCGACGTCGAGCTCAAGCGTCGCCACGACCTGATCCCCAATCTGGTGAACACCGTCAAGGGCTACGCCACGCATGAGAGTGCCACGTTCGAAGCGGTGACGCAGGCTCGCGCTGCCGCGGTGAGCGCCGGTGCCACGGCCGACCCGGCCAAGGTCGGTCCTGCCGAGAATGCGCTGAGCGCATCCATCCGCTCGCTGTTCGCGGTCGCCGAGAACTACCCGACGCTTCGCGCCGTCGAGAGCTTCAAAGCGCTCCAGGAGCAACTCACAGCGACCGAGGACAAGCTCGAGTACGCCCGCCGCTACTTCAACACCTCGGCGCGCGATTACAACACCGCGATCCAGACCTTCCCGCGCACCCTCCTCGCCACCCCGTTCGGCTTCACCCCAGTCGCGTTCTTCGAAGTCGACGACGCCACAGAGCGTGCGGTGCCCGTTGTCGATTTCGGCCCTCCGGCAGAGCACACCACCGGCTAGGAGCCGGCGGTGTACGAGCAGATAGCCCGCAACAAGCGCCGAACGGCCCTGTACATCGTCGTCTTCATCCTGATGTGGCTCGGCATCGGCGCCGTGATCGGCTGGGTCGCGGCGGTCAGCTCGACCCGGCCGCCGGGTATCGGCGCGCCGATCGTCTCCGACGTCACGACCGGCGTCATCATCGCGGCGTTGGCTGCCTTGGCGGCGGTCGCGTACTCGCTGACCTCAGGAACGCGGCTCGTCCTTGCGGTGGCGGGGGCGCGGCCGGCGGACCCGCAGCGCTACCCGCAGCTGTGCAACCTCGTCGAGGCGCTCGCCCTGGGCGACGGCCTTCCGACCCCGGCCGTGTACGTCGTCGACGACCCGTCACCCAACGCCTTCGCCACGGGCATCAGCCCCTCGAAGGCCGCGGTGACCGTGACCACCGGCCTGCTCGCCGTCATGGATCGCGAGGAACTCGAGGGAGTGCTCGGTCACGAGCTCAGCCACATCAAGAACTACGACACCCGGCTGCTCCTCATCGTCACCACCTTGCTCGGCATGGCAGGCCTGGTCGCCAGCCTCATCTGGCGCAGCGCCTTCTTCATGGGACGCGGGCGCGGGCGCAAGAACGACCAGTTCACCATGCTCCTGCTGCTGGCCGGTCTGCTTCTGGCGGTTGTCGGTTTCATCGTCGGGCCGATCATCCGGCTCGCGCTCTCACGTCGTCGCGAGTCGCTGGCCGACGCGAGCAGCGTGGAACTCACCCGCAACCCGGTGGGTCTGATCCGGGCGCTGAAAACGCTGCAGAACAATGACGTTCCGCTTGCCAGGGCCAACCACGCGACCGCGGCGATGTGCATCGACGACCCGTTGCAGCACCATGAGTCGCGCATCCACCGGCTGTTCGACACCCACCCACCCCTCGCCGAGCGCATCGCGACCTTGGAGCGAATGGCGCAGGGTTCGAGCGTCTGAGCCGAAGACCCGGCGGCGGCGACGCGTTGCCGCGGCGCCCTGGTGGTCCAGGCTCAGCCTTCATCCGCCGCGGGGATCCGCCCATTCGCTGGCGGGCCAGTCCTCGTGTCGCGTGGCGAGCGGGGTGTCCAGCTGCGCCGCCCCCTCCGCGATCACGATCCGAGCCTGCCCTCCACGGGCCAGCCCGGTGACCGGGCGGTTGTCCGCCAGGAACGTGGCGGTGAAGTCGGTGATGCCGCATTCCAAGGCGCGCCGGGCGAGCAACTCGACGAGCGCGGTCGCCAGGCCGAGCCGCCGCCATTCGGGGCGCACGACGAGCGCGACATCGGCCACGACCGATCCGTCGCCGGAGGGAGGCAGCGTTCCATAACGGGCGATCCCCACGCCGCGCCCCTCGCCGAAGGCCACCAGGGCGAAGCGGTTCCGGTAGTCCACCCGGGTCAACCGATCCAGGGTCGCCTTTGTCGGCGATGGCGGCGCGCCCAGGAAGCGTGCGTGCAGGGTCTCGGCATCGGCGCTACGGATCGCCTCGGCCAGCTCGGGCGCGTCCGAAGGCACGATCGGACGGACCTCGACCTCGCGCCCGTCCGCCAGCCGCACGAGACTCTCGTAGCTGCTCGGGTAGCCGGGCGGAACGTCCACATCCTGCTCCGGGGCTGACGGCTCCACGGAAGAAGTACTCACTCGTCCCCCCGGCGTTGATGAGCGCATGGCACTTGCCACCGTTGCCAAGGACTTTCTCCTTGCCCGCGCCCCGTTTTCAGAGGCCAACGTCCCGAGCGTGCCGGGCCTGCCGCTCGATGACCCGGCGCGGCGGGCTATGGGACCTCTGGCCCTAGCCGGTGAGGATGGCTGCGATCAGCCTGAGGATCCCTGTCGCCGTCGACCTGGAGGTCGAGATGCCCGTACTGCCACACGACGTTGCGGATCTCCGTCTGGCCCCCGTCGTCCTCACGCTGGACGCCAGGATAGAGGAGCTGAGCATCCTCGATCTGGAGGCCCTTCGCCGGCATACGGCTCTCGTGAGCGACACACCGGAGGGCACTCGCGATCACCGGGAGCACGCGCTCCTACGTGCCCTGGAGCACGGCCTCGATCTGCACGGCTGGCAGCTGTCGTGGAATTCACGCGGCGTCAGGGCCTCCCACGACAACCATCACCTCGTACTCGGCATCCCCGCCACGTTCGTGGACTATCTCGCAGGGGTTCCCCAGCAGCCCGCAAGGGGTTGAGCGCACATGATGCTCGCCTTGGGGTGCCTTGGGGCGTGCGGCACCTTCCTGCGCACAGGCCGGGACCTTCGACTCTGACGAGCCTGACCGGCGTCGGATCAGAGTTGTGGGGAACTGCTCAAGGAGCATGCCATGCGCACTATGCCGACGCGGGTCGAGTCCCGCTACGAGCTCATCCGCAAGTTGGTCAGGACGTCAGCGCCCGTCATCTCGTTGTATCTGCACGCGTCGCCGCCGTGGGATGCGGAGCGGCGGCAGCAGTCGGTGCGTTGGAGCGCGCTTCGCCGAACGTTGGCCCAGCGCGGCGCGGCCGACGCGGATCTCGAACGACTCGACGAGGCGGTTCACGCGCTCCCCGCCGGCGATCGGGTGCTCGCCGCCCTCGTGTCGAAGGGGGAGCTGTGGGAATCAGCGCAGCTGGAGCGTTCTGATGAGACCGACGACGCCGTGCTCGACACGTGGCCGCGCGTCATCCCACTGCTGCGGTGGCAGCAGCAGCAAATCCCCACTGTTGCAGCGGTGGTCCACCATGGAGAAGCCGAAGTTTCCGTGTACCGCAGTGACGCTGCGATCGATCTTCCGGTCACCCACGAGCTGATTGCCGGGCCGGACGACGAGATCGAACGCAACGCCCCCGGAGGTTGGTCCCAGGGCCGCTACCGGCGTCGGGCGCAGGATTCGTGGGCGAACAACGCGACCGAGTTCGCCGCCGAGATCGCCCGTCTCGCCAACTCCGCCGGCGCGCGAATACTGGCCCTCACCGGCGATCCGCGCGAGGTCCAACTCGTCCTCGATCGCCTTCCCAGCGATGTCCGCGGAGTGTCGAGAACGGACGTGCGGCCGAAAGCGGGCCCGAACGCGAGCGTGCGCATCGATGACGAGGACGTCTGGCGCCTCATGCGCGATACCGCGCGCCGGGAGCGCCGCCTCGCCGTCGCCCGGTTCGACGACGCCGGCGGTCAGGGCAAGGCGGTCGAAGGCGTCTCCGAGGTGCGCCGCGTGCTGACCAGCGGAGCCGTCGCGCGACTGCTCGTGGTCAACGGCCACGTCTCGGACGAGCTCGACGAGCTCGACGAGCTGGTCGCGCTCGCCATCGACACCGATGCAGAGATCGTCGTTCTGGAGGCGGACGAGATCACGCTCGTGGGCGGGGTCGGCGCGGTCCTGCGCTTCTGACCGGCCGCATACATCTAGACCTTCTACGCTTCGAGTCTCACGGCGGCGCGGGTCACCCGACTGACTGGCGCCGTCGTCATGCCAGCGATCCGGCCACCCATAACGTTTAGATATTTGTGTGTGCGAAATCATGCCAGGACCTGTAAGTCACGCTACTGTCCTGCTACAGCTTCGCGACTCAAAGGAGAGAGCGTGACTACCAGGCACCATCCGAGGACGCCGCTGCTCAGCTTCACCGCCGTGCTGACCGTCGGACTGGTGGTGGTGGGTTGCGGCAGGTCGTCGTCCTCCGGGGGAGGCGGGGGTGCGAGCAGCTCGCCGAGCTCCGCGTCGAGCGCGACGGCCGCGGCCGGTGACTTCGGCACGCTCAAAGGTGTGTGCGGACCTGGTACGCCAAAGGGTCCGGCGGCTCGTGGCCTGACCGACACCACGATTCGGATCGGGGTGAATTCGGACGCCGGTGCGCAAGCCGCTCCGGGTATCGAGCAGGAGTTCTTCGACGCCAGCGAAGCGTTCACGAAGTGGTGCAATGCGGCCGGCGGGATCAACGGCCGCAGGATCGTCATCGACAAGTGGGACGCGAAGCTCTTCAACGTGGGGCAGACGACGATCAACGCGTGCCAGAAGGACTTCATGCTGGTCGGAGGGGGCAACGCCCTCGATGACGCCAGTGTGAAGCCGCGCGAGGCCTGCAAGCTCGGGACGATCCCGGCTTACACGGTGTCCTCGGCGGCGGCGAACGCGAAGTACCAGGTCAAGATCCAGCCAGGCATTGCCACCCAGGTGCCTTTCGGCGGCTACCGGCTGCTCGCCCAGACCTACCCCAACATCAAGACCCAGGGCATCGGCATCGGCAGCGCCACCCTCGCTTCCCTCGAGGAAGGTGGGAAGAAGCAGAGGTACGCGCTCGAGCACAACGGCTTCAAGGTCACCGCGCTGCAGGTGAAGCCGGTTCTCGTCGACAACTTCCGGCCTTACATGGAGGAGCTCAAGGGTGCGGGGACGGCAGGCCTGTACGAGACGTCCGGCCAGGACATCACACCCGAGATTCAGGCCATGAAAAACGTCGGCTGGAAGCCCGACGAGGTCACGTACTCCTACCAGTTCTATACGGCCCAGGCGGTGCAGGCGGCGAAGGCTCTGGGCACCTTCCCGCCGGTGTACGTCGCCTTGGACTACCTCCCGCTGGCTGGGGGCGTTGACACCCCGGCGACCAAGGAGATCCGACGTCAGCTGACGTCGACGGTCGCGGAGCCGAAGTACACCCAGTTCACGTTGGAGTCCTACGACTCATGGCTGCTGTTCGCGACGTCGGCGACTGCATGCGGAGACAACCTCACGCAGGAGTGCGTGCTGCAAAAGGCGGGGTCTCACACCGACTGGACAGCGGGCGGGATCAGCCCGCCGGTGTCGACCAGCCCTGATGCCACGAAGATCAATGACTGCACGGCCATCATTCGCCTGACGACGGGCGGGTGGGTCTACGACAAGAGCGTCACGCGGCCGAATAATGGCTTCTTCAACTGCGACCCCAAGAACATCGCCACGGTCCCGGCCAATCCCTGACGCACGCCCGCTCGGCATGCGTAGGCAACGCAACGTGAGGCAGGCGGCCGGAGGCCAGCGTCAGAGGAGGCAGGTCCGGGGGAGTTCGAACCAGCGTAGAGCCTCGAAATTCGCGGCCAAGCCGGTGGGCTCGTCGACCGCCCACGTAGGCGCGGGCGGTCGGGCCGCGAGCAATGAGCGCGCCTGCTCGAGTTGAACGGCAAGGATCTCCTCGGGGGCGCTGGAGTGCGCGCGGGGATAGGTGAGTTGCCCGGAGGCGTCGTAGCTGAGGTCGTGCAGCGAGAGCGGCGGCTTGGAGGGTCCGTGGCGATGGCGCCACAGCCCGCTGTCAGGTTCGAACCGGTAGTCCGGCAGCAGTTTCCAGCCTTGCTCGGCCAGCAGGATGATGGACTCGATCAGGTAGTCGCAGACCGCGTCGCTGATGAAGTAGTTGAAGTTCACCCGGGTCCAGCCGGGCTTGATGCCCTCGCACCCGACGTCGATCTCCTCCTCGATCGCGTGGGACAGCGGGGCGTCGATGCCGAGTAACCGGTGACCGTACGGCCCGGCGCAGGAGCAGCCGCCGCGCGCCTGGATCCCGAAAAGGTCGTTGAGGACGGCCACCACGAAGTTGTGGTGCAGCCGGCGGTGCCCGTAGCGGACCCCGAACGACACGATCGAGAGCCGGTCGGCGTCGCCGCGACCGAGAATCTCGATCGCCGGATGGGCGCTCCACGTTCGAAGCGCTCGCCGCCAGAAGCGTTCCTCGCGTTGCCTGATCAGATCGGTGCCGACGGCCTGCTTCAGCTGGAAGGCCAGGCCGGCGCGGATGGCGCCGACGATGGCCGGTGTGCCGCCTTCTTCGCGGGCTACCGGGTCCTCGAGATAGCGGTGCTCGGAAGCGGAGACGAAGGCGACCGTTCCCCCTCCAGGGACGGTGGGCACGCTGTTGGCGACGACTGGCCGCCGCACCGCGAGCACGCCCGGGGTCTGCGGACCGCCGACGAACTTGTGCGGGGAGATGAAGACGGCGTCCTTGTAGGCCAGGGGGCGGTCGTCCGGTGCCGTCATCCGGATCGGGACATAGGGCGCCGCTGCTGCGTAGTCCCAGAGCGAGAGGGCGTCGTGGCGGTGGAGCACTTCGGCGACCATCTCGGTATCGGTCAGGATGCCGGTGACGTTGCTGGCCGCCGAGAAGCTCCCGATGCGCAGCGGCCGGTCAGCGTAGCGCTGCAACTCCTGGTCGAGACGTTGGACGTCGAGGTGACCGGTCTCGTCTTCCGGGATCACGACGACGTCGGCGATGGATTCCCGCCAGGGCAACTCGTTCGAGTGATGCTCGAACGGGCCGAGGAACACGACCGGCCGTTCCCGCCGCGCAATCGTGTCGGACAGGTGGTAGGCGGCGTCCAGGTCGTTCGGGATGCGAAGGTTGAGGATGGCGATGAGCTTGTCGATCGCGCCGGTGGCTCCCGAGCCGGTGAAGATGATCAGCGTCTCGTCGTCCCCGCCCAGCGCGTCGCGAATGATGCTCGCGCGCGTCCTCCCGGAGCCGGCTCGTTTGGCGACCGGTTCCGGAGCTTTCCGTGTGGGTGTTTGCGTACAGCGGCAGCACCTCGGACCGGACGAAGTCCTCGATGAAGGTGAGGGCGCGGCCGGAGGCGGTGTAGTCGGCATACGTCACGCGCCGCGGGCCGTATGGCATGTCGACAACCTCGTCGTCACCGATGACGCTGGCCCGGATGCGTTCGAGCAACGCGGAGCTGGGCTCGGCCCGTTGCGCGTTCGGGTGCTCGTCTGCGGCCGCGGATAGGCGAGCGCAGCCGTTGCAGGTACTCGTCGTCGCCGAGCAGTTGCAGGCGCTTCCACGCGATGCTGGATGCGACGGCCTGGCTGGCGTGCGCGGCCATCGCCTCCCGCTGGCGGCTCCGGTCGACGGTGATGCGGTAGTCGATGTCCTTCGGCTCACCGCCGACGAACGAGGTCTCGTGCTCGGCATTCAGCGTCGCGGCAACCGCCGATGGGACGGTCCAGCCGAGGACCGGAAGGTCGAGCAGGTCGGCGGCGGCCAGGGCGGCGGCGGTCGCCGCGGCGTGGTCGGGGTGGCCGGTCACCCCGGAAGACGCGAAGGCCAGGATGCCGTCCGCGTGCACGTCTCTGGCGAGGTCCACGATCTCGCCGGCCAGCCGGCTCTGGCAGGCATCCGATAGCTCGCCGTCCGGATAGCGGAGGATGCGCGTGTTCGTCAGGCCGAGCACCCGCGCCGCCTGCTCGAGCTCTCGCGCGCGCAGTTGATGGAGGTCGCCGGGGACTTCATGAACCGTGGACGCCTCGCCGTGCGTGAAGCACAGCACGGCC
Source organism: uncultured Actinomycetota bacterium (assembly GCA_963782485.1). Taxonomy (GTDB): domain Bacteria; phylum Actinomycetota; class Actinomycetes; order Frankiales; family Frankiaceae; genus DATAZK01. The sequence continues at coordinate 112,791 of CAWAJV010000008.1, read as the reverse complement.
GCCCGGGCTCCATTGCTGACGAAGGCGCCCAGGACGCCACCGAGGCCGAATGATTCGTCGTCGGGATGGGCGACGACCGCCAGCACCGAGTTCCACGCAGGCAACGGCAGGTTTCTCGCTGCGTTCATCGACCACCACCCACGACTAGGAGTCTGATCGTGCTTCCGGCTTGCTGGCGGCAAGCAGAGGAGAAAGTCCCGGCGCAGTCGGGTCAGCACTGCGCGGGGGCGCTGCCGGCCGCAACGGCAGGGTGAGGATGGCGGTGGCGCCCCGTCCCGGACCCGCCGATCGAATCTGAACGTCGCCGCCGTGGCGCACGTGCCAGCCCGCGGGCGATGGTGAGGCCAATCCCCGAGCCCGTCGAGCGCCGCAGCGCCGTGGACGCCCGGTAGAACCGTTCGAAGACCCGCTCCTGATCCTCTGCGGCCAGGCCGACGCCGGAATCGGCAATGCAGACTTCAGCGCTGCCCGCCGTGGAGCCGTGCGGTCACCGTCACCGAGCCGCCGGCCGGGGTGGCCATCAGCGCGTTGCCGAGCAGATTCGTCAGCACCTGCATGATCCGGTCGACGTCTGCTTCGACCGGGAGGGGCGTATCGCTGCGGACGGAGAGCGTCACGCCGGCGTCCTGAAACTGCGGGCGAAGCCGGCTGGCTGCGCGCCGGGCAAGGTCGGCCAGGTCCGCCGGCATCGGGTGCAGGTCCACCCGATGCTCCTCGGTCCGCGACAGTGCCGCCAGATCATCGGCGAGCCGATGCAGGCGTCGCAACTCCTCCGCCATCGCCTGCAGGTGTCCCGGCTCCGGTGCGAGCACGCCGTCGATGAGGGCCTCGACGTAGCCGTCCAAGCGCGGTCAGGGGGGTGCGCATCTCGTGCGCGACGTCGCCCAGCAGCCGGGTACGCCGAGCCTCGGTCCGGCCGAGCCCTTCGGCAAGGGTGTTCACGTCCGCCGCGAGCGCGGCAAGTTCAGGCTCGCGCGGCAGCACGACGGACGTCCCGTAGTCGCCGCCGGCGATCGCGTCGCGTCGCGGCCCGCATGTCGGAAAGTGGCCGTAGCAGTCGCCGGGTCACGAAGGCGGCCACGACGCCGCCGGTGACAACGCTGACGAGCACGGCTACGAGCAGAGCGGTGTTCAGCGCGGAGATCAGCGCGGAGTGGGTCGCTGTTCCGCTGCCGCCGGAACCCGGTCCCATCATGGCGCCCGAACCGGCGCCCATGCGCATCCGCTCGTCGAACAGCGGTGGAACCAGGAGCCGCACGGTCAGGTACGCGGCGCCGGCCCCGACGGTGATGACGACCGCGTACGACAGCAGCAACCGGACCGCAAGCCGCATCGGATGCCGGGCGCTCATGACGGGTGTCCCACGAACTTGTATCCGACGCCTCGAACCGTCCCGATGAGATGTGGCGTGGACGCGTCGTCCGCCAGATGAGCACGCAGCTACGGATATGGACGTCGACGACGCGCTCGTCGCCGTAGAAGTCGTGGCCCCACACCCGTTCCAGCAATTGCTGGCGGGAGAAGACCCGGCCGGGGCTTGACGCCATAGCGACCAGCAGGTCGAACTCGAGGGTGGAGAGCGTCACCGGCTCCCGTCACGGTCGATCTCACGCCGTGCCCGATCCACGACGAGCCCGTCGAAACGCAGCTGTTCAGAGTCCCCGGCCGGTGCGCCGCCCGTGCCGCGGTCGCGGCGGAGCACTGCCTTCACGCGTGCCGCCACTTCCCGGGGGCTGAACGGCTTGGTGATGTAGTCATCCGCACCGACCCCCAGGCCGACGAGCTTGTCGACCTCCTCGGTCCGCGCCGTGACGAGGATGACGTAGACGTCGCTGTCCTGACGGATCTGACGCAGCACCTCCAGCCCGTCCAACCCGGGCAGCATGACGTCAAGCAGTAAGAGATCCGGGTGCTCGTCACGAGCGATGCCCAGCGCCGAAGTCACCGTCAGCGGCTTCCAGGACGGAAAAGCCGGCCGCTTCCAGGTAGCTGCGGAGCACCGTGCGGATATGAGGCTCGTCGTCGACGATCAGAACCCGCCGCTGCTGCGCCACCTCGCCGCACCAGGCAGCGGCGCAAACCGACTGGTTTGCGCCGCCGTTCCCTTGCTCAGCATCACACTCCGTCACGACCTACGGGGTAGCGGTGGAGGTGGCTGAAGCGCGCATCGCGTCGCGGTGCTGCTGGGCGAGCTTCTGACGCTCGGTCACCGACAGCTTCTGCCGGTCGGCCTGCTGATCACGCCACTGCTGCGCTTCGGTGGAGTTGTGGAGCGGGCAGTCATCCGGGTCGCCATAGCCGCCATTGGTCATGCGCCCGTATCCAGCGCCTGCTGGGGCGGTCGACGCCGGCCCGTGGTTCGCCGGGCCCGAGCCCGCCGTCGCAGCGACCGCCACTCCCGCCGGCACTCCAAGAGCAACGACCATCCCGGTGACGATCAGGATTCGCTTGCCATTCATGGTCTTTCACCCTTTCGCTGCTGCCGGCTTCTGCCGACACCCTTAGCTTCGGCCGCGCGTGTGATGTGCCGGGCGCGGCCCGGATGAAGATTGTGTGAAGGCCTCTTCGGCAAGGCGGTCATGGGCGTAGGTAGGCCCAGCCGGCGAGCTGGCGGCGCGCGAGATGCCCTACCCCTGACGGGACGACGTCCACTCCAGGCGTGAGATCCGCGCTGTCCATCGCCAACGAACGCATCGAGTTCTGGCAGGCGGCCAACGCGACTCCGTCCTGCAACAGAGCAGCGACCGCGCCGCGATGTTGACCCTCGGAGCGCAGCATTCCGACGGCAGGCCCATGCACCACAAGCTCGATCGGGGTTCCCGGACCAAGGTCGGCGCGCAGGTTGCGCGCGTTGCGCAGTACCGCGACCTGCTTCGCGAGGTCGGCGTCCGCCACGTGAACGACGACGCCTAGCTGATCGCTTCCGGATGTCATGGTGGACACCAATCTCCGAGGATACCCCCCGGCGTATGCTCCAGCGTACAGCGAGTCGCGATCGCCGGAAGGAGTGCCATCCGCATGGCTACACCGCGGCACGCTCCGTCCCGCACTTCATCTGACCGCCGAATCTGAGCGCCGAATCCGGCCGCCGATTCCGGCTACCGCCGGCGGATGGCGCTCCACACGTACAGCAAGCCGATGACGGCGATCAGCGTGGCGACAATGACCGCGACCCCGCCCCAGCCGCCGATGCTCGCGCCGCCCAGCGCGAGCGCGGTCATGGCAACCAGCAGCGCCACCAAGGAAGGCCAGCCGACGTCGGCGTCAGGCCATCGTTGCAGGTAGTGCGCGCGTGGCGGGTTCGCGTCGCCGACCGGCTCGTCCACAGGTTCCTCTTCCTCGGAGGCGGCACCGTTGCCCATGCTCGTGTCGGTTGGGCGATCATAGCGTCGTGTTCGGCGGTGACGTCCGCCGATAGTCTTCCTGACCGCCGCGCCCGCGGCGGTTCACACCGCACGACGGAGCCCATCCCCACGTGACCGCCAACCACGCTGCATCCGGCCCCAGTCGTCGATCCGTCTGCGGCGGCGCGGGAGCAGGCTCGAGCAGCTGACCCTCGCCTGGAACGTCGTCGGGATCGTTGTCCTGGCGGTTGCTGCGATTCGAGCCGCGTCGGTAGCTCTGGCGGGATTCGGGTTGGATTCACTCATCGAGATCGGCGCGAGCGTCACCGTGTTGTGGGAACTGGCCGATGCCCGCGGGGCGCGCCGGATCCGGGCGCTGCGGCTGATGGGTTTTGCCTTCGTGGCGCTTGGCGCGTATCTCGCCGCGCAGGCATCGTTCGCACTGGCCATCGGCCATCACGCCCGGCACAGCCCCTTGGGCGTCGCGTGGACTGGCGCAACCGCGGCGGTCATGTTCATCCTTGCGGCCGCCAAGTCAGCCACCGGCCGGGCGCTCAGCAACCCGGTACTGATCGCTGAAGGACGGGTGACGACGATCGACGGCCTGCTTGCGGTGGCCGTACTCGTCGGACTGCTCCTGAACACCGCGTTCGGTTGGTGGTGGGCAGACCCGGCGGCCGCATACGTCCTGGTGTACTACGCCGCCAGGGAAGCCCGCGAGCTGCTCAGGGCACAGCACTGAGCGACGGTCATGATTGGCGTGCGGCCACCTTGGCGTGCACCTGCTCCATATCGAGCTCCTTGACGGCCTCGATGACCTGCTCCAGCGCCGGCGCCGGAAGCGCACCCGGCTGGGAGAACACCAGGACTCCCTCGCGAAATGCCATCAGGGTTGGGATCGAGCTGATGCCGGCCGCTCCGGCGAGAGCCTGCTCAGCTTCCGTGTCGACCTTGCCGAACAGGATGTCGGGATGCGCTGCGGCAGCCTTCTCGAAGACCGGCGCGAACATCCGGCAGGGGCCACACCACGAGGCCCAGAAGTCGACAAGGACGATGCTGTTGTCCTTGATGGTCTGCTCGAACGAGGAGGTGGTCAGGGCGACAGTGTTCACAGCTTCTCCGATCTCTGGCTTATACCCATAGGGGTATAAGGCATTTAGCGTGCGGCTCATTCCGCCGCCACCGGGCTCCCGGGCTGATGGGCCAACGGAAAGATCGGCTCGCGGCGGCGGCTGCGCACGGCGGCGCTTCGGGTGAGCGGGTACAGCGCGAACCCGATCAGCACGGCAGTCGCATGGCCGAAGCTGGTGAAACTTCCATCCAGCACGATGCTTACGGTGACGTAGCTGAGCAGGCCCGCGGCCCACAGCCAGCGCCAGTGTCCTGGGAGCCGGTAGCTGAACAGCGCCGCGACGGCCGCGAATCCGTAGCTGACCCCGACGTCGACCGCGTCCTCGAGCCGGTGCGACGCGACACCGCTGCGGATCGCCAGCCAAACCCCGGTCGCCGTCAGCAAGGTTGCTCCGACGTGGCCCACCGCGAAGGCTATGAGCCAGCGACCCGTTCCCAGCCAGCGCTCTGCCGGTGCCAGCACAACGACGTAAAGGACCGCCCAGAAGAGCAGCTCGTAGCTGGAAAGCCAGAATGCGCTTCGCACCAGTACCCGGACGGGGTCGTGGCCGAGATGGCTCAGATTCGTGCTTTGGTCGTGCAGCATGGCGTCGACGACGCCGGGGCTGGCGCCCACCAGTACCCAGGTGGTGAGGGTGAGGATGGCCAGATAAGTGAACGTCGCAGGCGAGCGGCGGACGAAGCCCTGCACCTGCTCGCGGTGACGGGACCACCATGCTTTGACGGTCGCCGCACCGGGCCAGCCGTGTCGCAGGCCGTAGCGGATCAGCAGGACCACGGCGACGAGAAGCAGTAAGCCCACGGCGCGTCCTCCGTCTCAGCCCGAGGGCGGTGTCGGGGCCTCAGGCGAGCGAGAGGAAGAGCTTCTCCATCTGGGCGCTGTCGAGGTTGTCGACGCCGCCGCTGTCGATCAGGCACTGCTTGAGCCCGGTGGAAATGATGGCGAACCCGGCCCGGTCCAGTGCACGGCTGACCGCTGCGAGCTGCGTGACGATATCAGCGCAGTCGCGGCCTTCCTCGATCAGCCGGAGCACGCCGCCGATCTGTCCCTGCGCGCGGCGCAGCCGGTTGACGACGTTGTCCATGTCTTCGCGCGGTATGGCGACCACGGCTCCTCCTAGACTCGTGAACTAGGGTACCCCACCGGGTATCCGTCGTTCTCGAACCCATCAGGCCGGGGCCTGCGTCCGACGTCGCCTCATCCGCGGTTGCTCCCCCGGCCGCTCTTCTCACGGCAAGGCGCCAAGAATGCCCAAGTTCTCGTGACTTTCGGCCTGCTCGCTGGTGCGCCAAGCCTCTAGACATGGATACCCCCACCGGTATCTGCTACCTTCAGTTGACGCAGCCGGGCGCCACCGCTGCACGCAGCCGCCGGCCAACGGAGGAAAACGTGACCACGACCGCCGCTCGTCCCGCCAGTTCACCGCTCGAGCAGGCGCCATCCCGCGGATGGCTCGCCCGTCTGGGCGCCTGGTCAGGCATCCATTTCCGGCGGGTCCTGGTGGCCTGGCTGGTGGTGCTCGGCGTGTTTGGCGCCTTCGCGCCCAAGGTGATGTCGTCACTGTCCGGCGCCGGCTGGCAGGACAGCGGGAGCATGTCCGTCAAAGCGCGCGACGTCATCGCGAAGGACTTCGCCGGTCTCGGCTCCACCTCGCTGCAGGTCGTGGTCGTCGCCAAGAACGGGCCGATCGCGAGCGACCCTGCCGCGCAGAAAGTGATCTCTGAAGCCACTGCCTTGTTGAAGGCGGACAAGCGAGTGAGCACGGTTGTCCCGCCGCAGCCCGGCATGAGCCTGTCCAAGGACGGGCGCACCGGCATCATCCAGGCGGGCGCCAAGGCGAACGCCAACGAGATGGTTCGTGCCGCCGACGACCTCGTGAAGCCCATCACCAGCCTGTCGACGAAGACCGTGTCGGTCGAGCTCACCGGCTCCAGCGCGTTGTGGGCGAACTTCAACAAGGTCAACCACTCGGCGATGATCAAATCCGAGGTTCTGTCGTGGCCCGTGACGATGATCGTGCTCGTCATCGCTTTCGGCAGCCTGGTCGCCGCCGGCCTTCCCCTGATGCTGACGCTCGTCGGCCTGCTGACCGCAGCAGGCGCGCTCGTGCTCGCCACGCACATCGCCCCGGTGAGCATCTGGGCGCTGAACTTCGCGATGATGTTCGCGCTCGCGCTCGGCATCGACTACGCGCTTTTCATCGTCGTGCGCTTCCGAGCTGCCTTGCACGCACGGGCTGAAAACCCCGATCGGGTCAAGGCATCCATCGACGCGATCGCCGAAACCATGGGCACGGCAGGAAAGGCGGTGGCGTTCAGCGGGCTTACGGTCCTCGTCGCCCTGACGACCGTCCTGATCGTGCCGAGCCCGGCATTCCGCAGCATGGCGCTCGGCATCATGCTCTCGGTCGTTGCCGTCCTCGCTGCGACGCTGACCTTGCTGCCCGCCGTCCTGGGCAAGCTCGGACGGCGGATCGACGCCGGACGGATCCGCCCGCCCGGCGCCGCTCGCCGGGCGCAGGCTCGCGCAGACCGCCGGGAAGCCGCTGCGGCGGCAGCGGTTCCGGATGCCGCTGCCGTTTCACACCCCCACCTGCACCACACCATCGGGGGCCTGGAGCGCATGCTGCACCACTGGGGCGCGCTGCTGCACCGCCGCCCCTGGGTCGCGGGCGGCATCGTGATCGTGATCCTGGGCGCCCTCGCGTGGCCGGTCACGTCACTGCGTACCGGCATGCCCAGCATCACGATCATCCCGCAGAGCCAGACTGCCCGCGCCGGCTACTACGACGTCGTCAACGCGTTTGGTCCCGGTGCGCCCGGCACGCTGTCGGTCCTGACGCCGACCGGTGCTGAGGCGAAGACGGCCGCCGTTCTGTCGAGCGACAAGGGCGTGGCGGCGACGATGCCTGCCGGCTCGTCCGCCGGGTGGACCATGACCCTTGCGGTGCCCACCACTGACGCCTCGTCGAAGGCGACCGGTGCGACGATCGACCGGCTCCGCGCCGAGCTGCCGGCAGGCTCGCTCATCGGCGGCGCCGCTGCGGAAAACCACGATCTGGAGAAGGTCCTCTCGGCTCGCACGCCGCTGGTGTTCGGGCTGCTCGTCGGGCTCGGCTTCCTGCTGCTGCTCATCGCCCTGGGGAGCCCGCTGGTGGCGTTTGTCGGCGTCGTCACGAACCTGGCCTCCATCGCGGCCGCGTTCGGAGTTGCCAAGTGGATCTTCCAGGACGGTCACCTGTCCGGCTTCCTGAACTTCCAGCCGCAGGGCTTCGTCGATGCGTGGGGTCCACTCTTCTTCGGAGCGATGCTGACCGGCGTCGCCATGGACTACACGCTCTTCCTGCTGTCCGCGGCGCGTGAGCACTACGACCTGACCGATGACCCGCAACACGCCATGCGGATGGCGCTGCGGACCTCGGGACGCGTCGTCGTGGCCGCCGCCGGCGTGATGGTCGCCGTCTTCTTGACCTTCGCCCTGTCCGGACCGCTAGCCCCCAAGGAGATGGGCATCATCCTCGCCGTCGCGGTCTTCCTGGACGCCCTGTGCATCCGGATGATCCTGCTGCCGGTCGTGCTGCGGCTCACCGGCCACGGCGCCTGGTACCAGCCGAAGTGGCTCGGACGCATCCTGCCGAACGTCCACTTCTCGCACTGATCTGAAAGGCAGAAATCGCATGACCGCATATGCCATCAGCGTGACCCTCGAGGCCGGCTACCAGGAGAGCGTCGAGCGCACCCGCGCGGCCCTGGCCGAGCAGGGCTTCGGCGTCCTTACCGAAATCGACGTCTCCGCCACCATGAAGGCCAAGCTCGGCAAGGACATGGCGCCGCACGTGATTCTCGGGGCCTGCAATCCACCACTCGCCCATCAGGCATTGAGCGTCGAACCGTCCATCGGCTTGCTGCTGCCCTGCAACGTGGTTGTCCGCTCGCTCGACGCCACCCACACGCTCGTCGAAGCCATGGATCCCGCCGTCATGGTCACCGCCACCGGCAACCCGGAACTGGCGGGCGTCGCCGAGCAGGCCCGCGAACGGCTGGTCGCAGCCCTCAACACTCTGAGCCCAGTGAGGATCTCATGACCCTTCAATCAGCCCAGCCGCAGCGGTCGCTGATGGCGACCTGTGCCGCGTCGAGCAAGCCGCAGACCCGCATCCTGTTCGGGATGGCAGGGGCCTTCACGCTCATCGGGACGCTACTCGGTGCATTCACCAGTAAATGGTTCCTGCTGCTGCCGGTGCTCGTCAGCGTCAACCAACTTCTGATGTCGGCCCGCGGCTGGTGCCCGATGTCACTGCTGCTGACCAAGCTCAACGTGGGAACTGACAAGCCGCAGCGCTAGCGCGATATCGCCCACGCGCTAGCGCGATATCGCCCACGCTCGCGCGATATCGCCAGGCGGCGACTCGCGTCAGTGGCCCTTGCGGATCATGCGCAGCATCCGCAGGTTGATCACCGCGAACCGCCACAGCTGGAACGGGATGTTCGAACGAAGGCGCAGGGTCCGCTCGGTGGGCAGCGGGGCGGAAGCGATGTGTTCTTCGGCGGTGGTCATCGACGTTCTCCTTGGGCGATAGAGGTGTGCGAGGTGCCCGGGCGGGGCGAACGGCCGGGTGGCTACTCGGGAAGCAAAGCCCACCCGGGACGCGCTTTCGCCTTGTAGATGAACAGGAAATGCAGCAGGTGCTTGACCCAGTGGGCGGCGAGCCCGACCTCTCCGTACGTGTCCTTGAGGCTGCGGCCGTGTCCGGGGTAGCGCACGTAGTCCGGGACGACCGGATACATGGTCATGGCCGCAGCCGAGCCCTTGCGTAGCCCGGCGCCGGCAGAGGCGATGCAGGCGGCTCCCATGCGGGCCATCGAAGCCGAGTGCGTCGGCACGGTGGCCTTGCCCTGGATCAGGTCGGCGATGCTGTGAGCGACTTGGCGGCCCATGATTCCCGACGGCATTCCGGTGCGTGGTGGTGCGGGGGAGATGACCGTCCCGTTGGGGCTGACTCTCGGCTGTGAGATGGCGTGCGGCGGCGCGAAGGCGATGCCGATCCCGAACACGTTCGCGTACTTGGGTGACTGGTAGGTCTTCGGCCAGTCCTCGGCGCGCCACTCGTCGAAAGGCCGCTGGGTGTAGTCGGCATCGACCCGCAGGAAGCCATTGGGCGCGAACAGCTCCGCGGTGATGTCATTCCCGCTGCGGTCAAAGGCTTTCAAGTCGGCTCCGCGGAAGGGCGGCAGCAGCATGGCGAAGTCGAAGTCGAGAGCGTCGTGATGACCGTCCAGAGTCTCGTAGAACAGCTTTCCGGGCTCGATGCGCTCCACGTGAGCACGCAGGATGGCCCGCACACCGCGCTCCCGGAACAGCGACTCGGTCCACGTCTGGCTGGTGGTGATGAAGCCTTGCTGCTTGAACGACATCCCGCCGACGCCGAAGTCGCCGAGCTCGTACTCGTTGCTCAGGTAGACGACCTCGGCCAGGTCGCGCAGCCCACGCGAGCGCAGCTCGTGCTCGACATTGAAGGTGTACTCGAACGCGGCGCCTTCGCACGTGCATGCGCCGTGCCCGACGCCGATGACGAGGCGTTGGCGATGCCCTGCGCGTAGCCTGGCGATGACCTCGGTCAGCGCACTCGCCGCCTGCTCCGCGTGTCCGGGGGTACAGACCGACAGCGAGTTGCCGTCCGGGCCGAGCCCGGGGGTGGCGGCGAAGTTCAGCTTGGGACCGGTCGCGTTGATCAGGTAGTCGTAGCTGATCCGGGCCGTCTCGCCCTGCCGTTCGGCCGACGTGTAGACGACTTCCACCGTCGGCCGTCCGTCGGTCTCATCACCTTCAGGACGTATCGCGACCGCCTTGGCCTGCTCGAACGTGATGCCCTTGCGTCGGTAAACCGGCGCCAGCGGGAAGGTGACGGACTTCGCCGACATCCTGCCCACCCCGACCCAGATGTTGGACGGGATCCAGTTCCACTTCGAGTTCGGCGATACGACAAGGACCTCGTGCTCCTTGCTGAGGAGCCGGCGCAGATACAGCGCCGCCGTATGCCCAGAAATGCCTGCGCCAAGAATCACCACACGTGCCATGGAGGGCTCCTCGTGCACACCGAAGGGTCGTCAGTCGAGCGAGACCACTAAACCCGGTGGGGTATCTCCGTCGCCAGGGCACAAAGTCTCTTTGCCTTGCCGGTTATGGCGAGGCTCAGCGCCGGAAAAAGCGCGCCAGGAGCGAGCCCTCCCGGCCGCCGGGCGGGCAGTCGCAGCGTTGACTCTGCGGGATGCCCGCCAGCACCTGCTCGACATGGCGGCCGCAGCCGCTATAGCTGGCCTTGCCGCAGGTGCGGCACGTCGTACGGCTGCACACGGTCAGCCCACCGCCGCGGTAGTCGCCGGGGGCTGCTCATCGGCCGGGTGCGCGGCGGCGTGAAACTCCAGGAACGCGGCGTATCCGCGCGGTCCGTAGACGGTCGCCGGGCCACCGGACATCAGGATCGCTACGCCGATGGCCTCGGCGGCTTCTGGAGGCGTGGCGCCATGGCGTACGGCGGCGTTGGCATGCGCCGCGATGCATCCGTCGCAGCATTCGCTGACGGCGATGGCGAACGCCATGAGTTCCTTGGTCTTGGTGTCGAGTGCCCCGGGACTCAACGCACTGTCGTGCAACGCGGCGAAACCCTGGTAAACCTCGGGGATCGCTCGACGAAGCTCGCGGGCCGGGCCGCGCAACGCTTCCTGTACTGCGCTGCCGTACCCGTCATGTCCGGCGTGCTCGCCCACTTGGTACCTCCCTGATGTGCGGCGCACTACCGGCGCCGGTGCTCGTCATTCTCTCATACCCCGGGGGGTTTATATCTTCGCTCGGATTGCGCCTGCTCGCGGGGTCAGGCGGCGCGGGAAGCCAGCAGTTCGCGAACTGCGGCGAGGTTGGGGACCCGGCCGGATACCACGACCTGCTCGTCGATGACGAGAGCCGGCGTGGACATGACGCCGTACCCGGCGATGGACGCGTAGTCGACGACCTTTTCGATCGTCGCGTCGACGCCGAGCGAGGCGGCGGCCTCGCGGGTGAGGCGTTCGAGTGTCTTGCAGTTGGTGCATCCCGGTCCGAGAATCTTGATGATCATCAGGGCGTCCCTTCGATGGTTGGCGGCTAGGTGAGCAAGGCGTTGAACAGGTAGCCGACCGTGACAATGCCGATGGCGACGATGCCGGCATAGGTGGCGAGTAGCCGAGGTTTGAGGACGCGGCGAAGCAGGATCATCTCGGGCAGCGAAAGGGCTACGACGGCCATCATGAAGGCCAGCAGGGTGCCCATCGGCAGCCCTTTTTCGTGCAGAGCGAGTACGAGTGGCATGACGCCGGCGGCGTTGGAATAGAGCGGCACTCCGACGCAGACGGCGACCAGGACGCCGAAAGTGCTGCCGGCACCGGCATAGCTGGTGAAGAACGACGTGGGCACCCAACCGTGGATGACCGCGCCGAGCCCGATGCCGACGAGCAGGTACGGCCAGATCCTGCGCAAGATGGACGTGACCTCTTCCGCGCCCATCTGGATGCGCTGGCTGGTGGTCAGACCCGCGGACGGATCCACGAGCTCGCCACCTAGCCGGGTTTCAAAGACGAAGGGCTCGACCCAGCGTTGCACCCCGAGGCGTCCGAGTATCCAGCCGGCGACGACCGCGATCGTCAAGCCGGCGCCGACATAGACCGCCGCGATCTGCCAGCCGAACATCGTCAGCAGCATGCCGACGGCGATCTCGTTGACCATCGGGCTGGAGATCAGGAAGCTCAGCGTCACGCCGATGGGGACCCCGGCGGCGACGAAACCGATGAACGCCGGAACGGCGCTGCACGAGCAGAACGGGGTGACGACGCCGAGTCCTGCAGCCATGACGTTTCCGGCGCCCTCACGGCGGCCACCGAGCAGGGCGCGGGTGCGTTCGACGCTCATGTAGGAGCGCAGGACGGTGACGATGAAGATGATCCCGATCAGCAGCAACGCGATCTTGACGGAGTCGTAGAGGAAGAAGTGCAGGGTGCCGGTGAGCCGCGCGTCCGGGCTCATCCCGATGCCGTCGTAGAGCAGCCAGTTCCACAGATGCCCGTTCAGCTCATACGCGCCGAGCCACAGCGCGGCGGCTGCAGCCAGGGTCGTGAGCTGGCCTCTGTGGCTGGTCGGGATCCGCTCGATGACGCTCATGGCATGCGCGCCTCCGGAGCGGTAGGCAGGGCCGAGGTCAGCAGGGCGTGCGCTCCACCGGCCAGCCGATAGTCGATCCACCGCCCCCGCCGGCTGGCGGTCACCAATCCGGCTTCGCGCAGCACCTTCAAGTGGTAGCTGAGCAGGTTGCCGGCGACCGGGATCGTCTCCCTCAGCTCGCAAACGCAGGCTTGCCCGCCGCCAAGGCGGTGCAGCACAGCCCAACGGACCGGATCTGCCGCGGTGGAAAGCATTGTCAGCGCGTCCGGCGCGGTCGCGAGGCTGCCCGCCGATGTCGTGTCAACGGCCATTGCATCAGCCATGGTTGAAGTGTCGGCTGGTGCAGGCCGTCTCGGCAGAGCCGAAGGTCCCACGGGCGCCAGCAACTGGCCCGGGCACGGCCGGAAATAGACGCACGTCTATGTTGACAACCGTCGATGCAACCTCCATTCTGCATACATCGACACCTGTCGATGTATGCCATTGCAGTCCCCGGATGGGTCTGGAGGAGTTCCGCATGTCCCGAGTCCAACTCGCGCTCAACGTTGCCGACGTCGATGCCGCCGTCGACTTCTACTCCAAGCTGTTCAGCGTGGAGCCCGCCAAGCGCCGCCCGGGCTACGCGAACTTCGCGGTCGCCAATCCGCCGCTGAAGCTGGTCCTGATCGAGGACCCCAGCGCGAGAGGTCACGGTGTCGCCGGCGCGTTGAACCACCTGGGCGTCGAGGTCGACAGCCCCGCGGAGGTGGGGGCGGCGTCCGGGCGGCTCTCCGGTGAAGGTCTCGACACGCTCGCTCAGGAAGGCACGACCTGCTGCTACGCCGTGCAGGACAAGGTGTGGGTGCACGACCCGGATGGCGCTCCGTGGGAGGTCTACACCGTCCTTGCCGACGCGCCCGGCGACGACATCTCCGGAGGTACCGGCTGCACCACGGTTGACGGTGCCTGCGTCCCTTCCGCGACGACTTCGGCGGACGTCGAGTTCTCGAGCCATGGCGTCCCCGCCGCCGCAGCGAACGGCTCCGGCTGCTGTCCCTGAACGCTCGCGCCGTCGATCTCAGCTTGACCGCACCCCAATAGCTCAGTCAATATTGAGGCGATGGATATTGAGCTAACGGAGGAGCTGCGGCGGCGGGCCCGGGTCCACGCGGCGCTGTCCGATCCGCAGCGGCTGCTGATCGTCGATCAGCTTCGCCTTGGCGACGCCTCCCCGACCCGGTTGCGCGAGCTGCTCGGTATGCCGTCCAACCTGCTGGCTCATCACTTACGCGTCCTCGAGGCGGCCGGCCTGCTGACCCGGGCGCGCTCAGAGGGTGACCGGCGGCGCAGCTATCTGCGGCTGCAGGCAGGGGTTCTTGACCGGTTGTTGCCGCCGGTGGTCGCTACCACGAGCAGGGTCGTGTTCGTATGCACCGCCAATTCTGCCCGCTCACAGCTGGCCGCGAGCCTCTGGCAGCGCGCCAGCCACGTCCCAGCCGCCTCGGCGGGCACCCACCCGGCACATCGGGTCCATCCGGGCGCCGTCGCCGCTGCCGCCCGGCACGGGATGCAGCTGGCCGATGCGCGCCCGAGCCGGCTGGCGGACGTCCTCGCCAGAGGCGACCTGATCATCACCGTTTGCGACAACGCCCACGAGGAGCTCGGTGAGCTCGCGCAGGTGCATTGGTCAGTCCCGGACCCCGTCCCGGTCGACACCGATGCCGCGTTCGACGCCGCGTTCGACGACCTCGCCAACCGCATCGACACCATCGCGCCGCACCTCATCGCCCAATGACAGGAGCCTCACCAATGACCCACCCAGAGACCCGGCCAGAGATCACCCTCGATCAGCAGCTCGCGCTGAAAGCCGCGGCGATTCACCTGGCCGACGAGTTCTCCGGCGCCTTCGGGGTCGAGACCATCCAGCGGTTCCTGCACGCCTCCTACGACCAGTTCGCGGGACGGGCCACGCTCACGAATTTCCTGCCGCTGCTGGCCGAACGGTTCGCCCGCCAACGACTGCAGGCACTTGCCCGCGTCGAGGGGCATGTCCATGACGGCAAGCCCGTCGTGCTCTTCCTGTGCACTCACAACGCCGGCCGCTCGCAGATGGCCCTGGGCTTCTTCCAGCACTACGCCGGCGACGCGGCGATCGCCTGGTCCGGCGGATCAGAGCCAGGCAATGAGGTCAACCCGGCTGCCGTTGCGGCCATGCGCGAGCGCGGCATCGACATTTCGGGGGAGTACCCCAAGCCCTGGACCGACGAGATCGTCAGCGCAGCCGACGTCGTCATCACCATGGGCTGCGGCGACGCGTGCCCGGTCTTCCCGGGCAAGCGTTACGAGGAGTGGGTGCTGACCGATCCCGCCGGGCTCGACGTCGCGGCAGTGCGGCCGGTGCGCGACGACATCGAGCGCCGCGTCCAGAGTCTGCTCGCCCAACTCGGAGTGAGCAGCGCGCAGGAGGCTCCTGCCGACCCGCTCCTGCCCTCAGCCTGAGCCGTTCAGCGCGACTCGTCCGCCGCCAGCGGCTGGCCGCGTTCGGCGGCGCTCGGCTCGTGCGGGACGATGACATCGTCCGCAGTGCCTGCCATCTCGGGATAGAGCACGTGCACGGTGATCACCGCCGCTGCGGTTCCGGCGAGCTGCATGAGCAGGAACATCGGTACTGACGCCGGAGCGATGCCGGCGAACGTGTTCGAGAGCATCCGGGCGATGTCGATCATCGGGTTGGCGAAGCTCGTCGAGGAGCTCCACCAGTACGCGGCGGTGATGTAGGCGCCGACAGCAAACGGGGCTAGAGACGTACGGCCGCCGCGCACCAGCCCGAAGATGAGCACGATCAGCCCGAACGTCGCCAGCGCCTCAGACAGCCACAGCCCGCCGCTGGCGCGGTGATGGGTCGAGATGCTGACCGCGTTCATCCCGTACATCAGGTTCGCCGCCATGGCGCCGACCACACCGCCGGCGAGCTGCGCCGAGAGGTAGACGACGACCTCCCGCGTGGTCACGCCCCCGAAGGCGCGGTCCGCAAGCGTCACCGCCGGGTTGAAATGAGCCCCGGAGACGGGGCCGAACGCGAGGATGAGCGCCACCAGCCCGGCGCCGGTGACGAGCGCATTCTCCAGCAGTTGCAGGCCGACATCGTGCGAAAGCCGCTGCGCGGCGATGCCGGAACCGATCACGACAGTGACCAGGCCGGCCGAGCCAAGGAACTCCGCCAGCGCCTGCCGGGCAAGCCGCGTCATCCGCACGGCCGCTTCACCCCTTCGGCGCGGCGCGCCCGCGATGCCAAGTCGGACAGCGCGTCGGCCGTCGCCAACAACCGATCGGACGCGATGCGGTGATAGGTGTAGCGGCCGGCCGGCTCCGACACCACCAGCCCGGCATTGCGCAGCACCCGCAGATGATTGGAGACGTTCGTCTGCGTTGCCCCCGTCTCCGCCACCAGGTGGCAGGTGCACAGTTGCTCGCCGCCGAGCAGCCCGAGAATCCTCAGCCGCAGCGGGTCTGCGAGCGCCCGCGCCACCATTTCGTCCATCAGCAATGCCTGACCAGTCAGCACATGCTGATACGACCGTAGTCTGCCGAGCCGGTCAACCGAACAGTTGGTGAACGGTGGACCTGGCTACGCGAGCGGCTGGTGCACGTCAGAGGTACACGATCGGGCGGATCGGCATGCTGGGTATCGTTGCTGGGCTATTCGAGGAGGCGTATCCGTCCTGGTGGGCGGCGCGGTCTTCAAACACGCTGCGTTCCGGACGGTCGCGAGGCTGTGAGCATTACGTCTTCGGATTTCGTCGCCAAGATCGACTTTCGTATGGCGCGCGTATGGCGGGTCATTGGTCGAAGGCGCGTGTGCCGCCACTGACCGCTAGGGGCCGCCCCCAAGGTCGCCGGTACGGCAACAAGTGGGGTCTTTGGCACCACCTGCCGCTGCCGGACGGTGCCGCTTGACGAAGTGGCGCAGAAGGCACGACGACGGTGTGACCGACATGCGCGCACCGCCATCGACCGATGGCTACGGGTCCCGGCCCCAGCGGCCTCCCGCGATCGGCCATCACCACCCCGCCGCAGCGCGACGCCAGTCGATGCGCACTTGCAACCGCCTGACCGTGGCCGATGGCGGATTGCCTCTCGCAGACCATCCTCTCCCGCTCAGGGTGGCTCGCCGACATCGTGACAGCACGCAAGAACCCCTAGATACCGAGCGGATAGCCGAGGCAGCTGGTGCTGGGGTGTCGGCGGCTGGGCATCAGGGACCTAGAAGATCATCCGGACTGATGAAAGTCGAGATGTCCGAGGACGGCGTACAGGGCTCCGCCAATCGTCGCTCGCGCTCATCGTCGATCCACTCGGCTACCGCGGGCGGCTCGTAGCCCGGGTCGTCCCAGCCGCAGTGGGTGCATGACCCGAGGATGACTTCATAGGACCCACAGTCGCCGCACCGCGAGGGCGTACGGCCCAGGCGCAGCCGCGCCGCTGTGAAGACACCCAGCAGGTATTCCACCTGCTTCAGCCCGATCTCGGCGTCCATCCGGACGGAGTTCTTGGCGTGCGTCAGCCAGTTGACGTAGTCCCACGTCTCCACCGACAGTTTTTTCAGGTAGGACCGCAGCCTGGCCGCCGAGTCGCCCGGCGCCAAGGCGTTCGCCAGCAGCTCCGTCCACGCCTTCACGTCCGCCGCCTTGGGCGGGCTCTGTCCGCTGGGGACGAGGTCGTCGCGACTCGTTTCGCCTACGAAGGACACCAGACACTCGCGAAGCCGGACGCCGACTGATTGGAACGCCTCGGCCTCGTCCCCGCTGTCGTAGGCCTCGAACGCTTGCTCCCAGCGCCGCCAAGATCCAGGCAGCAGCAGGGCGGCCTCCGGCGTCACTGGCACGCGGCGTTCCTTGCCGTACTCCACGCGAAGCATCAGCCCGACGTGGAAGGTCAGCACTACGTCACGGCTCTTGAAGTCCGCCTGGTCGTACAGGTTCGTTGGGTTCGTAACCACCCACCAGCGGCTGTTCGGGCAGTGCACGTCCCAGATGTCGTGGCGTACGGGCCCGACCATCTCGGACCCGACCTTCTCCAGGTGAACGACGTCCTCGTGGGCCTGGTCCTCGACGTAGTCGCGGACCCACTCTCTCTGCTGCTTCGTGGAGCGCATCCCGTTCAGCCTATGCCCGTCAAGCTGGCGACGATCGTCGCGAGCCGATCGACCGCCTTCCCGTGACCCGGTCCGCAAGCGCTTGTGGCGACGGAGGTAACCGACTACCGCAGCAGCCGTCGGACGGCAACTTGATCTTCTTGGCGGATCGCAGGACCCCTGCTGTGGCGGAAGCCGAGCACTTGAGGGATGAGTCGCGCGTCACATCGGCGATGGCTGTTTGCTGCTGTGTGCCAAAACGGCTCCGGCACCTCTGATAGGCATGCCCACACCGTTGAGTGACATTGCCGCCCTTCTCGCAGCTCCTTGCGCCGTTTCGACCGTCCCGCCGGGAAAGCGCCGAGCGGTGCGGCGCCCGGCGGCGGGTGTGATTCCGGCTCAGCGGACTGCGCCGGAGGCGGCTGAGGTCTGCTGTCATGGCGGTGACCCGGTGATGAAGGTGCCGTCCATTGTGGCTGAGCTCGACGTCAGCGACAGCACGTGGGAGAAGTGGCGGCGGCGTGGTGCGGGGCCGGCGATGAGCCGGCTGCCGAACGGTGACCTGTTCTGCCGCCGCAGTGCCTTCGAGAGCTGGCTCGGCACCCTGGCCGAACCGGCCGCAGCATGAGCGGTTCGCCTACCTACTCAGTCACCTGACTTGACGCCGGCGATCACGGCGGCGCGTTCAGCACTGTAGCCATTCTTCGCAGCGGCCACCGGCGAGGATTCGGTTCTGGTCCGTTCCTGTCATCGCTCGGCGATGAGTCACTCAACCCGCAAGCAGGCCGTCGCAGAAGGCGGTCACGGCGAGCATGCCGTCCGCGGCAACTTGCGCCGGGTCCTCGTCCGGATGGTCGACGAGGAACTGGTCGGCGTAGGCCCGGGTTCCCTGGCTCGCAAGGTCGGCGAAGTTGGCTTGTAGGTCTACAAGCCAGGTGCGGGCGTCGGCTCCCGCAGTCGGGAAACGTGCGCGGACGGCGTCCGCGCCGTCGATCTGGGCGTCGTTGTGCAGCAGCACGAACGCGATGTCGTACCAGTCGCGGGGCTTTCGGCGCCCGGCGGCTGCGGCCACCTTGGCCATCAGGAACCCGGCCACACCGGTGACGTTGATAACCGCAGTGCGCGCGACTCCGTCGTCGATGGCATGCAGGGTGCGCTCGTACGCGTCCCTGGCCGCGTAGCCCGTGCCGCGCAGGTTTGCCGCGCCGAGTCGGGTGCTGCCGTCAAAGAGGACGATCGCGCCCTGCGGCTCGGTATCCAGGTCGGCGAGAAGCTCGAACTTGATCTCGGCTTTGCGTCCTGTTGCGGTGCGCAGCTGCCAGCGCCAGACCCGCTCGTCGTCCGGGGTGAACCCAGCCGCTGTCAGGGCCTGCTCGAGCCGGCCTGCGTTCGTGGCGCCGCTCGCGATCTCCAGATCGACTTGCACGTCGACATCCGTCGTGCCCGCGTGCCGGAACGGCGACGCTGAGCAGAGCAACTGCGGGACAAGGCCGCCGAGTAAGACGAACTCCGGGGTGCCGCCGTAATGGCTGACGACTCGCACCAGCGCGAGCTCCGCCGCCGCCCGGGCTTCGGAGGTGCGTTCAGGATCAGCTGATGTCACGGGTCATCACCTCCCGAAGGTGCTCAGCAGCGTCCTCGCCACGCACGCCAGTGGTGAGCAGGTCGGCATACGCCCGTGGCCACGGGACGCTGTTCAGCCCAGGGGAGATCATGTGCGAGAGCCTTTGGGTGATGGTGGAGGGGAACGGGCGCATGGTGAGCCGGCCGCCATCAAGGGTGTGCAGTTCCGCTCGGCGCGCGGCGTCGGCGAGGGTCGCGGGAGTGGTCGCGTCGATGTAGACCACCAGCGGGGCGATCTGGGTCTGCAAGGGCGCTAGGACGGCGGCGCTGAGCGCACCGGTGGCCGCCCAGTAGATGCCATGCGAACTCCACGCCTGGCCGGCCTTGGTTAGCCCTTGTAGGGGATTACGCCAGAGGGCCCCTGCGTGTACCTCGAGGGCGGGGCGGCGTTCCTGCACGGCGTCGGCGTAAGCGTTCAGCAGTGCTGCCGCATCGGTCACGACCCGGCCCGAGTGCCGGCCTCTCGCGGCGGGTGCGGCCAGCAGCCCGGCGTGGGTGAGCTGGTTCAGGGCCGGCCCGATCGTCCCAGGAGAGGCGCCGGTCGCGTCCTTCAAAGCGTTGACGGTCGCGGGCACACCGAGCAACAGCGCTTCCGCCGTCCCGATCGTGGATTTGGTCCATCGGTCGGCGGGCGGGCGTGGCGGTACGTCCTGCCCGGTGCGTGCGACGACGATATTGCCGACGGCGAACTCGGCGGCGCCCGACTCGTCGAGCCAGCCGATCCCATGACGGGCAGCCGCCTCCCTGGCTCCGGCTGACATACGGGGGGCCATGAGCACGTCAGGCGTCTGGCCGCGGGCGAGCCGGTCTTCGACTGTCTTCGCCGAGCCCCGGTCGAGCCAGGCCGCGCGCAGCGTGACGCCGGGGAGGGAGACCTCGAAGTCGTCAGGGCCGAGCTGCTCAAAGTGCGGGGTGGGCGTCTGGGTCGGCAGAACCACCTGCAAGGCTCGGCTGATCCGCTCGCGACGTTGCGACACCGAACCTCCCAACGCCCCGAATAGTACGGATTCCCAGATAGTACGGATAAGACCGTAGTATCGCAAGAATCCGAACTTTTGCGAGCGCTTGGGCATGCACGTGCGACGGAACTGTGCAGCTCAGGAGCTGATTCTGCCGCAATCACAGGGCTCGGTAAGATGACCGGGCTGCCCGAGGAGGCGTATCCGTCCTGGTGGGCGGCGCGGTCTTCAAAACCGTTGTGGCCGAGGATCTCGGTCAGGGGGGTTCGATTCCCCTCCGCCTCCGCTACCTGCAGGTTTAGCCGCGAAACCGCTCGTGAGTCCGGGCACGAAACTGCCTAAATGATCTCTGCGTGGACTTAGCGACGGACTGCACCGGGCTCCGTTGCGTTGGTCGATCACTCCTTCGGCGAGACGGGCCCGGTGACGACTCGAGCCGCTTCTGCGTTCGTTGGATTTCGGTTTCCTCGCGAGGTGATCGCGGTCGCGGTGCGCTGGTACCTGCGGTACGGCCTGTCTACCGCGATGTCGAGGAACTCCTCGCCGAGCGCGGCATCCGGGTTGATCACGTCACCGTGTACCGGTGGGTGCAGCGGTTCACCGCCGAGTTCATTGAAGCCGCCCGCCCGTGCCGCCGACTGCCAGGTGACCGCTGGTTCGTCGACGAGACCTACGTCAAAGAGGCCGGTCGATGGACCTACCTATACCGGGCCATCGACCAGCACGGCCAGGGGCTCTGTAGCTAATGCAACAGAGCCCCACAGAATGACGCTGTCACAGCCGGCAGGTCTGGAGCGTCTGGAGTTCGTCCAGTGCAGCACGCACGCATTTCCACCAGGAGGACGAGCCATGGAACCCCGTATCGACCTGACCTCGAACGACGTCGGCGCCCGGATCGCCAAGCGGATCTTCAGCGTCGGCCTGGCGATCGAGCAGTCGCCACTGCCCAAGGCCACTCAGGAGTTGACGATGCTGCGGGCCAGCCAGATCAACGGTTGCGGCTGGTGCGTCGACATCCACAACAAGGAGGCTGCCGCGGCCGGTGAGACGGCGCTACGGCTCAGCCTCGTCGCCGCCTGGCGTCACTCCACCGTCTTCAGCGAGGCGGAGCGGGCCGCGTTGGCGCTCACCGAGGAGGGCACCCGGATGGGCGACGCCAACGACGGTGTCTCCGACGAGACCTGGGCCCAGGTGCGCAAGCACTACGACGACGACCAGATCGTGGCGCTGGTCTCGGCGGTCGCCATGATCAACGCCACGAACCGGCTCTCGGTCATCCTGGACTACCAGGGCGGCTCCTACGAACCCGGCATGATGAGCCGGCTGAACGACTAGCGGTGTTTCAGTGACGCGAAGCAGCCGCCCGGCGGACCCAGACCACCAGCACTGACCGCAGGATCGGCCTGAGTAATCCGCGTTGATTCACGTCCAGCGTCGGGAGTTCCGCAGCGCCGTAGCCATGATGGTCAGGGTCGGGTTGTGCGCTCCGGAGGTCGGAAAGACCGAGCCGTCGGCCACGAAGAGATTGTCCAGCTGGTGGTAACGCCCGTTGGAGTCGGTACTCGACGTGATGGCGTCCTTGCCCATCCGGAGGCCGCCCATGACGTGCTGGGTAGTGGGCACACTGCCGGCGGCGACGGCGATCTGCGGTGAGGTAGCAGCGGAGACGGCGGCCACCTTGTGGGCGCCTGCCAGGCGAAGGATCTGAGCGATGCGGGGCAGGTAGAAGTTCTGGGCGGCTGTCTCGTGAGGTCCCGGCTGGTACGTGATCCGGGCGACCGGCTGGCCCCGATAGTCCTTGACCTGGGGGTCGAGATCCACGGTGTTGGTGCGGTAGGGCAGGTCCTCGCCCATCATCGATATGCCGACCAAACGGTTGCGCAGGATGCTCGATCGCATCAGCTCTTTGAACGCCACCCCGAACGGCTTCGCCGGTGAGGTCCCTTGCAGGATGGCGCGGTAGGTGTTGGCTTCGTCGATCAGAATTCCTTGTTGCGACCCGCCCAACTCCAACCCGCCGCCGCGGACATAGGGCAGCCCGGCGGCCTGCGCTGCGGCGCGAGCCCCCGGATAGTCAGGGTCGGCGAAATCGTCACAGTGGTGGGTGACCGATCGGCCGACCTGGGCGCCGGGCACCTGATCGAGGAAGATCCCGCTCCCGTCGGAGAACCAGTGGAACATCAACCAGCGCCCGGCCGTCGAGTGCGGATCGGGGAGCCCGGACAGCTGCACCAGCCGGGACGACTCGATCGCGTTACCGGCCAGCACGACCAGGTCGGCAGACTCCGTGTGGGTCGCTCCCGCCCGCTCCCACTGCACCGCGGTGGCCTTGCTCCCGCTGGTGCGGACGGCGGTTGCGCAGCTGAGCGGACGAACCTCCGCGCCGGCCAGCACCGCGCGGCGCAGGGGCGCGAGCGCCCCCACCCGGGCGTTGATCGGGCATCCGTAGTCATTGCAGAAACCACAGTTGTTACAGGCCGGCCTCCCTGCGTACGGGACGCTGTTGATGGCCATGGGCACCGGGAAGGGGTGGAGCCCAAAAGCGCTGCAGCCGCGGGCGGCAAGCTGGGATGAGTACTGAGGCGGGCCGGTCGGCATCGGGAGCGGACCGGTGCGTGGGGCGTGTTTGAGCACGACGTCGGGAAGGGCGCTCACATCGCCGGCGACACCGATCAGCTTCTCGATCTCGCTGTAGAACGGGGCGATCTCCGCGTAGTCAAACGGCCAGTCGATGATGCCAGCTCCGGCGACCGGTCCCAGCAGGCTCAGCTTGGAGAAGTCGATATTCCAGAAGCGTGGCGTGTCTGCACCCCAGTGGACGGCGCCACCGCCGACCGTCTGGGCCAGCGGCTGGACCAGCCCGACGAAGCGCGGTTTCGTTTCCGTCGCTGACCACCGGTAGGTGCGGGGCTCGGTCAGCGGGTCAGGCTTGCAGTAGAAGCGGCTGCGTTTGAGGTCGTCGTTGGACCACGAGGTCGACGGGTTCTCTGCGCGCAAGTCCCCGTAGCTGTTGGGCCCTTTCTCGAGGACCACGACATCGAGGCCGGCCTCGGCCAAGGTCATGGCCGCCACCGCTCCTCCGGGACCGCTGCCGATGACTATCGCCTTCACGGGGCCCGCACCGGGGCCGGAGACACGGCGGACACCAGGTTGAGCACCTTGACCACCGAGGCGGACGGCTTCAAAGCCTCCCGGGAGAGCGGCAACGACACGGCCGCTGCAGGAAAGCCACGGGGCTGCACATCCCCGGGGAAGCCGATGTCGTGCCAGCCGACCAGACCGGCGTTGCCCCCGTACTCCGGCGCGGAGTACATCCCCTCGATGGCGTGAGCGAACAGCAGGTCGGTGAACCCGGTGTAGCCGTCCGGCAGGGCGGGGACCTTGGGGTCGGTGGCCAATACCCGGTCACGACCGGTAGCGTCCAACCCGAGAAAGCCCCGGGCGCCGGCTGCCTGGTCCAGCGCCGAGAGGCCCTGGTCGTACGCCAGCTTCAAGCTGGCCAGCCGGGTCCTCCAAGTGGCCGAGCGGTCCGGGTCGAGGGTCAGGAAGTCGGCCATGTCATCCCGGCCGCCGCCGGCCCGGCCGGAGAACGGGCCGCCCGCAAAAACCGCCGGCGGAGATACGAGCAGTGCGCCTATCAATGTGGTGATGTAACGGGTGACGTTCGCCTCCCGGGCCCCGGGATGGCCAGCCTCGGCCGGGTCGTCGTTGGGGCCGGGGATCAAGCGCGCGGTGGCCTCAGCTATCAGCTCGGTCTGATGCTGATCGAACACGTCGCGACGGCCCCCCGACGCATGTCCTGCCGACGGACTGTCTTCAGGCGAACGGCCTCCCGACGAGCAGGCTTCCAGTACCGCGATCGGCACCAACGCGGCCAGCGCCATACCGGTGCCCTGCAGCACGCGACGACGAGAGACTTCCCTCGTCAACGGCCTATCCACTCCACGAGTAACGGTATACACCGCCATACGTCTCGGGCGATGACCCTGGCCGATCCACCGGCGAGCAACAAACCGTCAAGTCCACCCTGGCTGACCGCGGGTGTGCGCGGATGAGGCCGCTTGTGGGGGGATTGCGCTCGGGCTCGGCGATCTCTTCCTCGAAGGAATAGCACGGCTGTTTCTCTCTTCTGGGGTGCTGTTGCGCGCCCGGGACCTATGAGCGCAGGAGGGGACTTTCGCCTCTGCTTGGGTCGGAAGCGCCGGTGGAGGCTGCTCGCACCGGACCAGCAGGTGATTGCTGTGCCTAGGAACTTCCACACGCTTGCCGGGAGGCTGCGTTTGATGAAGACGGTTGTCATCTACAAGTGGGCGCGCGATCCGCAGGACGCCGCGGTGCGCAGCGACGGATCGATCGACTGGCGCGACGCGAAGATGGTGGCCGGCGATGACGATCCGGCGGCGGTAGCCCTCGCTCGTGAGGCGGCGTCCGGCTGCGCTGACTGCACGGTCGTTGGTCTCACCATCGGCGACGGAGACGCCAGCTGGGCACTTGCCCGCGGTGTAGAGCAGGCCTTTTCGGTTCCCGATGCCCCACGTCCACTGGACAGCGCGGCGACCGCCGAACTGCTGGCGGCAGCCATCCGCTGGATTGGTGGGGTGGACCTGGTTGTCATCGGTGACTGCGATGCCTATCCGGGCGTTGCCGGCTCGCTGGCGGGTGTTCTGGGAGGGGCTGCGTTCTTGAGCGCATCCATGGCAACGGTTGCCGATGGCCGGTTGATGGCCACGCGGCGGATCGGGGACCGCGACGAGACGGTCAGCCTGCCGCTGCCGGCCGTACTGGCCGTCGCGGCGGCCTCGGCGGAGAAGCATCCGCCTGGAATGAAAGAGATTTTGGCAGCACGCCGGCGCCCGATCACTGTCGTCTCGATGGCTGAGCTCGGGCCCGACCCGCTCGATCGACTGGAGTCGCGCGGCACTCGGGTGCCCGAGACGGGATCCGCGCAGATCTTCGAGGGCAGCCCTGCATCGACGGCGCGCGAGCTGGTTGCCGCACTGCGTGCGGACCACGTGCTGTGAACCTTCGAATCCGGCACGGGGGAGAGGGAAGGACGGGATGACCGCAGACGGCTGGGTTCTGGCGACCGATACGGACAAGCTCTCCTCGATGGTTGCCGCGGTTCGGGCCATGGGCGGTGACGTGACGATCCTCGCCGTCGGACCGAGGGCTCTTGCCGAGACGGCCGCAGCTATGGGCGCACATCGCGTCGCCTGGATCGAGACGGCCGACGACGTCCCGTCCGAGGGCTACGCCGCCACGGTTGGCCAGGCCCTTGCTGCGGCCAGGCCTCGGTTGGTGCTCGCAACGACCACGCCGCAAGGCCGCGCGCTCCTCGGCGCTGCGGCTGCGGCACTGGGAGCGGTGGTGGTAGCCGGTGTCGTCGCTATCCGCGTCGAAGACGAATCCGTCGTCGTGGACCGGACCGATCTGGACGGGCGCGTCATCGAGACCCTGGCGACCACGGCGCCGGTGGCCGCGCTGTTCGCGGGTGCCGCTGGGGAGGTGGCCGCTCCAGCGCTCGCCGCACCGGCCCCCATCGAGCGACTGGCGGCCGAATGGCCCTCCGGCATCCGCATCGAGAAGGCGGAATCCGTTGGCGCAGCAGGCAATGGCGTGGCAGATGCCGAGCGCGTCGTGGCCGTGGGTCGTGGCGTGCGGGCGCAAGCGGACCTAGCGATGGTCGAGGACCTTGCAGCCGCGCTGGGAGCGGTGATCGGGTGCTCGATGCCGATCGCCGACGATTTCGGCTGGGTGGCTAAGGAGAGCTACATCGGCCGCTCCGGGCAGCACATCTCGCCGCGCCTCTACTTGGCGCTCGGCATCTCCGGTGCGCCGCAACATCTTGACGGCGTCCGCGACGCGAAGACCGTGGTGGCCGTCAACATCGATCCCGAGGCGCCGATCTTTCGCCGCGCCGACTACGGGATCGTGGGCGACCTCTACGAGGTGATCCCACAGCTTCAGGCCGCGTTGGCCGCGGCCCGTCCCTAGCTCGATCAACCTGGAAAGGGAGAGTGTCATGGGTAGTGGATTCGACGCGGAGTACGACGTCGTCGTCGTTGGTGGCGGGATATCCGGTTTGGCGGCGGCGCTACAGGCGGCGAAGGACGGTCTGACGTGCGCGCTGCTGGAGAAGGAGCCGCAGGTCGGTGGTAGCTCCGCCTTCGCCGAGGGGCATGCCGCGTTCGAGTCCGACGAGCAGGAGAAGAGGGGCATCCACGTCGGCAAGGTCGAGGCCTACGACCGCTACCTCGACTACTCGCACTGGCGTGCCGACCCGGCCATCGTGTCGCGCTTCGTCGAGAACGCCGCGACGAGCATCGTAAAGCTGCGCGAGGAACTCGGCGTGGTCTACAACGACGTCCAGATCACCGCGCCGGACCAGCCCGGTGAGTTGCGCACCTGGCATCTCCCGGAGGGCGAGATCGCGCACGTCATCGAGTTGCAGGAAGCAGAGGCTCGACGTCGGGGCGTAGACATCTTCCTGGCAACGCCGGCGCAACACGTGCTCATGGAGGGCGGCAAGGTCGCGGGGATCGTCGCCACCGACTCGGAGGGCAACGACGTGCGGTTGGGCGCCAAGGCCGTCGTGGTCGGCACCGGTGGTTACGCGGCGAGCCCGGAGATGCTCGACAAGTACACGAAGTACGACATCGGCGCGAAGATGATCAACGTCGGCGGCGCGGGCAACACCGGCGACGGCATCAACATGCTGCTGGATGCCGGCGCGGTGACGAACCGCAACATCGGCACGCTCCTGCTCTTCCCGTTCATGCGCGACAAGGCCATCGTGAGCGCCACGAACTGTGCCGGCTTCCAGCCTTACCTCTGGGTGAACAACGTCGGCCGGCGGTTCACCGATGAGATCGCGGGCCTCAACTTCGGTCATGCGGGAGACATCGTCGCCGGGCTGCCGGGCGCCATGTACTGGGCGATCCTCGGCCAGGAGCAGATCCGCAAGCTCATGGAGGTCGGCAACGAGGTCGGCCTGGGCATTTACATCAACAACTACGCGAAGTTGCCAGGCCTCAAGGCGGAGATCGAGGCCGACGCCGCGGATGACAAGCGAACCAACGTTTTCGGCGCGGCCACGATCGAGGAACTTGCCACGAAGATCGGCGTCGATCCCGCAGTGCTGAAGGCGGAGGTCGAGCAGTACAACCACTTCTGTCACGACGGCGTCGACCGCAAGTTCCACAAGGAGCCGCGCTACCTGACGACGGTCGAGGAAGGCCCGTTCTACGCGGTCAAGATGGAGACCGGGATCATGATCAGCATGGGCGCGATGAAGGTCGACGACCACTGGCGCGCCCTCGGCGAAGACGACAAGCCGATCCCCGGGCTCTACGTCGTCGGTTGCGATGCCGGCGGTCTCTGGGGCGAGAGCTACAGCCTGCCCATCCCGGGATCGGCCAACGGGTTCTCCCTGACGTCCGGATGGCTGGCGGCCGACGACATTGCCGACCAGATCCAGCAAGGCGTACTTGCCTGACATGTAGTCGCTTGGGGCGGAACAGCCTCCGCCCCAAGGGACTCGCTCTCCCGTGAGGACCAAGCATGGTTACGGAACCAGGCGCGCCTACCGTCGATTTCGACGTCATCGTTGTCGGGGCCGGTATCGCCGGCTGCATCACCGCGTATCAGCTCGCCAAGGGGGGCGCCGACGTCCTGGTGGTCGAGCGGGGAGCTCAGCCGGGCACCAAGAACCTGTCCGGCGGCGTGCTGTACTGGCGCGTCCTGGAGCAGATCTGGCCTGACTTCATCGACCGGGCACCGGTGGAGCGCGTCATCACTCGCAACTGCCTGAGCTTTCTCAACGCCGGGTCGCAGGTGAGCATCGACTACCGCGACGAGCGCCTGGCCGAACCCGTCAACGCTGTGTCGGTACTTCGTGCCCGGCTCGATCCCTGGCTTGCCGAGCAGTGCGAGCAGGCCGGCGCCACGGTCATGCCGGGCGTTCTTGTCGAGTCGCTGATGATGGAGGGTGACCGCGTCGTCGGGATCCGTGCGGGTGAGGACGAGTTACGCGCCCACGTCGTGGTGGCAGCCGACGGGGTGAACTCCTTCTTGAGCCGTAACGCCGGCATCCGGCAGCAGGACCCGGCGTCGAACCTCGCGCTCGGCGTCAAGTCCGTGATTGCCATGCCGTCCGGCGTTCTCGAGGACCGTTTCCAGCTGACCGGTAACGAGGGTGCTGCCTATGCCATGGTCGGCGACTGCACGAGCGGACTGGGTGGAGGCGGGTTCCTCTACACGAACCGGGAGTCCGTTTCGGTCGGCATCGTCGTTCGACTGGACGAGCTCGCCCGCTCGGCACATTCCGCCGCCGAACTTCACGACCACTTCGTCTCCCACCCTGCGCTGGCGCCGTTCCTGAAAGGAGGCGAGCCGGTCGAGTACGGAAGTCATCTGGTCGCGGAAGGTGGCAGGGCGATGGTGCATGACCTCACCCGCGCAGGCCTGGTCGTGGTCGGCGACGCTGCGGGCCTGACGTTGAACACAGGCTTCACGGTCCGGGGGATGGACCTCGCTGCGGCCTCCGGGATTGCCGCGGCGAAGAGCATCCAGGCTGCACTCGCCGCGGGCGACACGTCGCTGCAAGCGCTGTCCACCTACCCTGCGGAGTTGGAGCGCTCCTTCGTCGGGCTCGACCTGAAGACATTCGCCAAGGCGCCACGTTTCCTGGAGAACCCCCGCATGTATGAGGCCTATGGCAACCTCGCCGCGGACGTGCTCCACGGCATCTACAACCTCGACACCTCGCCGCGTAGACACCTGCTTCCCACGGGTCTGCGGGCCTTGCGGCGCTCGCCGGTGAAAGTGCGCCAGCTGGCCGGTGACGCCGTCTCAGCGATCAGGGATCTGTGATGGTCAACATCGACACCGTCACTGAGCGGCTCGCCCGAAATCGCTTCACGCCGGACGAGGAGGGATCGCACATCCAGGTCGACCAGGCGGTTGCCAGGTCGACAGGAATGGCGGATGTGCTTATGCGGGTGTGTCCTGCACAGGTTTACTCGCAGGCGCCCGACGGGTCGATTGTCGTTCAGTATGTGGCGTGTCTCGAATGCGGTGCTTGCCTGGCCGTCGCGCCCCCAGGATTGCTGCACTGGACCTATCCCCGCGGCGGCTTCGGCGTGGCCTACCGCGAGGGGTAGCGGGTCTGCCGGATCCTGGAGAGGGTGTGTCGCGCTAGGTTCGGTCGGCTGCGACGGCTGCCCGCGCCCTGGCGAGGACTGTCGACAACGCCCGCGCTGCCGCTTCGGCGTCTGGTACGTCTTGCCAGATGGTCGAGGTGCCACCGAGAACGTCCTGCAGCGCCGCCTGGCCTTTCGGCGTCGGGCGCTCGTCCTCGAGCAGTCCGTTCTGCTCGAGGTGTTCCACCAGCCGATCGGTGTTGTCGAAGTGAGCTCGGTCGGCGACCTGCGCTGCGAGGGTTCCGATGGGGCCCCCGTACTGAGACGCCAACCGCAGGGTCACCCACTGCTGCTCGTCGAGCCCCCAATTGACTAGCGACCTGCGCAACAGCGCTGTGAGCGTCTTCTCGGTCTCGCCGATGAGCTGTGGTCCGAACGTCTCCGTCATGATTACCTCCCAATCGTTGGTGCGGCCAACGATACGACGAACTCGTGGGAGTTGCCAACGATTCCGGCTAGGCTCTTGCGGGTGACCGGAAGCCGCATTGATCGGACCGCAACTCGGCTCCTCTCGCGGGCGAACGCACGGGCGCAGGCGATCCGCCTCGACGCTTTTGCGGCGGCCGGCTCCAGCGGCTATATGTCGCGCCTGCTGGCCTCGCTGGCGGACGAGGGTGAGGCCTCCCAAGCCGAGCTCAGTCGCCGCACCGGCATTGATCCGTCGGACGTCGTCGCGGCACTGAACGACATGGCAGCCAACGGCCTCATCACCCGACGGCGCGACGCCTCGGACGGTCGGCGAAACCTGGTGGCTATGACTTCCCGTGGCCGCGCCGAGCTTGGCCGGCTGGACGCCGTCGTGGCGCGGGTACAGGAACGCTTTCTCGCTCCCCTGACCAGCGCCGAGCGTCGTCAGCTTTTGCGCTTGCTCGCGAAGCTCGCCGAATAAGGCCTTCGTGCCGATCTCGCCTACGACGTGTCAGCCGAGCAGGCTCGCCAGGGCCGGGACCGTCTCGAGATCGTCCAGCGCGGTGATGGCGCGGTTGCGGAACGCGTCGGAGAACGCGCGCTGATCCTCGCCGTTGTACGGCGGTACCAGCGACAGGAACGAGGCGAGCACCGTGTACCCGGTGTGGACGCGGTGGGCCCGCCACGCGTCGTCCGCGCTGATCTCGGTTCCGCCGAGCGAGCGGCGGGTGTCGAGGTAGTGCTGCAGCAGATCACGTTCGTGCTTGCGGCGTTCGTCGGCGAGCATCGACATCGTCATGAAGTAACTGACATCGCGCATCGGCGTGCTGATGGTCATCAGGCCCCAGTCGAGAAAGCCGACGCGACCGTCGTCGATGAAAAGATTGCCGATATGCGTGTCGCCGTGGATGAGCGTTTGCGGCCCGTCCGCCCACAGCGCGATCATCGCGTCGGAGTCGGCGATGTACATCTCGGCGACCGCGATATATGCCTCCGACAGCACCGCGGCATTCTCGTCGATCACGTGGCGCAACAGAGGCTTCGTGTATTCCGACGACATTGCCGGCGTCTCCATGACCCAGGGACGGATTGCCGCGAGCTGGACGGCGTCCTCGAACCTGACGTGCAGGCGTGCCAGATCGCTCAAGGCGCCCGCCGCAAGGTCAGCCGGGATGCCCCAGGTGCCGTCTGACATGGAGGCCCCTTTGGCGTGGAGATCTTCGAGCAGCATGAGGAACGCGCCGCCATCGCCGGACTGCGCGAAATAGCTCGTCGGGACCCTCATGTCGATCGATGGCGACAGTTCGTCGTAGAACCGGGCCTCGCGCGTTCCCATGCCGGTGGCGCCGATGGCGGCCCGGTGCTCCGGATCGGTTGACGCCATCTTGGCGAACATCGTGTCGGGGAGCCCGGCGCGCTCGTCGTAGCCGATCCCGAGGCGTACATGGTGGTTGGTGCTGCTCCGCTCGTGAAGCACGTCGACCGACGCCACGCGGACGCCGGGATGGCGGGCGCTGAGCGCATCAGTGAGCCAGCTCGGTGTGATGCCGGCGGCATCCAAGGGCAGCGTTTGCATGGCCGGACCGTACTCGGTCACGAATGCGCACTCGCCAGGGATACTCGCCTGGATCTGCACTGCCGGAAATCGAGCCCGAGCGACCGCGACCCGTTCTCCGGCTGCGACCCCCCGTGCCACTAGGCTGGCCGAGCACGACGGACCGAACACGACCGATCTCGGAGGGTTCATGCCGGCTGACGAAAATATCCCCTCGCCGGCCGACGTGTTCGTCGCGTTCGGAGTCAGCGGTGATCTGGCCCGCAAGATGACGTTCGTTTCGCTGTACCAGCTCGAGCGTCGAAACTTGCTGACATGCCCGATCGTCGGGGTCGCAGCGGAGAGCTGGACGGACGACGATCTTCGCCGTCGCGCGTCAGAGTCGGTAGCGGCCGCGCTCGGTGACGCCGAGCCCGACCAGGAAGTTCTCGCGCGGCTCTGCCAGCGGATGACCTACGTCGGAGGCGACTTCCGCGATCCTGCGACTTTCGCCGCCGTCGCACGAGCCATCGGCAACGCCTCGGTGCCGGTGTTCTACCTGGAGATCCCGCCGTCGTTGTTCGGTCCGGTGGTGGAGGGCCTCTCCGCGGCCGGCCTCACCAAGAATGCGCGCGTCGTGGTCGAGAAGCCTTTCGGTCACGACCTGGAGTCGGCGCAGGAGCTCAACGGGCGACTCCGCTCGATTCTGGACGAGTCCCAGCTCTACAGGATCGACCACTTCCTCGGAAAGCTCTCCGTGCAGGACATCCTTCACCTGCGGTTCGCCAACACCGTGCTCGAGCCACTGTGGAATCGCAATTACGTGAGCAGCGTCCAGATCACGATGGCGGAGAGCTTCGGCGTCGATGACCGGGGCAGCTTCTACGACCGCGTCGGTTGCCTTCGTGATGTCGTGCAGAACCACCTGATGCAAGTCCTCGCCATGGTCGCGATGGAACCCCCGGCGCGGGGCGACCTCGAGTCGCTGTCCAACCGTAAGCGCGACGTGTTCGCGGCCATGCCGACGGCGCGGCCCGGTCATTACGTGCGCGGCCAGTACGACGGGTACCGCCAGATTGCCGGCGTCGCAGCTGACTCAACGGTCGAGACCTACGCTGCCATGCGGCTGGAGATCGACAACTGGCGCTGGTCCGGCGTTCCCTTCTTCCTGCGGGCCGGCAAGTCCTTGCCGCTCAGCCAGACCGAGGTACGCCTGGTCTTCAAAACCCCGCCGTCCCTGGGTTTTTCGGAGTCCGGCGACGACGTCGACCCCAACCAGATCGTCCTGCTCATCGATCCACGGCCCGGCGCCCGCTGGGTCCTGCACGCCAAGCGGACCGACGGTCCGGGGCTACGACCGATCGACCTGGACGTGGACTTCAGCGATGACGGCGAGCGGATCCCCGCCCCGTACGAAGTGCTGCTCCATGCCGCCATGCAGGGCGACCAGAGCAACTTCACCCGCGAGGACTCGGTGGAAGAGACCTGGAGAATCCTCGACCCGCTGGTCGCCTCGACCACGCAGCCCGAGCCCTACGCGCCGGGCAGCTGGGGCCCTGCGGCGGCCGAACATCTGACCAGCGAGTTCGGCGGGTGGCACCAACCTTGGCAGCTACCCAAGCCGACGCACTGACGGCACTCCCGTGGGGATGAGGGCAGCCGGCCGGCGCGGGCTACGAGCCTGCCGTGGAGGCGGTCGTGTTGACCGCGACCAGGCGCGGGAAGGCACTGCCCAGCCCGGTGAGCGCGGCCGTGGAGGGGTCGAACCCGAACACGTGTCGCAGCTGGGCGGTAACCGCTTGCCGGATGACGGGCCAGCCGGTGGTGACGGGCCGGTCCGGCGCGAGACAGCCATCTGTTGCGAGCTTTTTCAGCTTGTCGGGCAGGGTGAGGTGGGCTCCGGCGGCCAGCCCGACCAGGCCACCTTGGCTCGCGCCGATCTGGCAGATGTCGGCGAAAACCAGGTGGCCGTAGCCCGACAAGGTGATCAGCCGCTTGGGCTCGGTCATCGCGTCGTACGCCTTGGCGATCCCGGCCGGATCCACGACCCGGTCCGCCGTCCCCACGATCAGCATGCCGGGCTTGTCGGGGACCTTGCTGTCTGGCCCGGAGGAGGCTTGCCCGAAGGAGCCGACCGTGGCGCCGGCCATGCCGATGAACGTCGTCACGGCGGGGTCGGCCGCGGCGGCGGCCTCAGAGACCGCGCCGCCGAGCGAGTGGCCGATCGCCGCCACCTTGGACATGTCGACATGACCCGCGAACGGACCTGACGGCGCGCCGCTCTGGCGGCCCAGGAGCGAGATCGTGGCCGACACCTCGGCGATGTCGGCAGCAGAACTGGATGCCTTGGTGCCGCTCAGGACGGCGGTCAGGTCATTGTCGAGGAGCTCCGGGGCGGCGACCACGAAGCCCCACGACGCGAGGTGCGTCGTGAGGAAGGTCGACTGGTTGCGAAAGCCGGAATACCCGTGGGTGAAGGCGACCAGCGGGAACCGGCCGGCCGCGACCGCGACACCGCGGTAGGCGTCGGTCTGGTAGACGCCGCCCTGAAAACCAGCCGGAAAGAGCTTCTTGAGGGCGGCCGGAAGCAGGTCTTGGACGTCGTACGTCGCCTTCGGCTTGCCGGTGACCGACGCAGGGGTCGCTGGGTACCAGACCTCGACCGGTGCGCGGTCGCCGGGAAGGGTCAACGTGGTCACGCCGACGGCGAACGGGCCGGCCTCGGTGAACGAGCGCGGCCCGAGGTTCGGTACCGCAGGCGCCTTGTCGCTCAGGTGTGGTGAGGCGGCACCAGGGGTGGGCGACGCCGCTGACGGAGGCGACGACGATGAGCTGCTGCAGCCGATCAGAGCCACGGCCGCGGCGAGGACGAAGAGGCCCAGCCTGGCCGGCAGGGTGCGGACGTGACCGAAAGTGAGCCGGCTCGCCGAAGGACGGTTCACGCGCAACTGCCGGTTCTCCTGTCGAGCGGTTCGGCGCCATCGCCCTTGCTGGTCACTGTGTCACGTCTTGTGCGCAGCCGCTAAGGGATCGAGCTCGGTCCAGGCGGTCGCCCAGGGCCGCGAGACCGTTGCGGATGAGCGTCCCGTACCCGTCATCGCCGAGCGCATCGCGGCTGGCAAGCCCCGCCTCGAGCTGCCTCTGCGCCAAGTCGAGGCGTCCCTGCCGGAGGTAGCCGTCGCCGAGGTTGAGATGGAGGCTGGGGGCTAGCGCTCGCGACGAAGGGATGCCGATCGGCTCGAGCTCGCTGTCAGCCACGGACGCGTAGGCGGCCAAGGCCCGTTCATCCCAGGCGACCTCCTGGTCGAGTTCTGACTGGAGGTCGGCGACGTAGTGGGCGATCACGCACCGCATGCCAGGCCCGGGCTCCGTTGTGGCGTCCCAGCAGGCGAGGAGCTCGCGTCGTCCCTGCTCCTGATCTCCGGCGAGTGCCACTCCCACGGCATCGATGACGGCTGTCCAGTCGGTCATGGCGGTGACAGTAGCGCCGACCAGGTGGCGAAGGTCATTCACCGGCCGGCCCTGCCGCCCCGATATTTGAACCCGCGATGGTCTGGTCGATGGAGATCGGCTTTTGCATGCCCAATACCCTGTGAGCGCGCGGCCGGGCGCGAGGAATCGACGGGAGGCGAGGACCCATGGGCGGCGACGCGGGACGCACCTTTGTGAGGGTTCGGTGAAGGCGGTCCAGGCATTTCCGGACGGCCTGCGCGTGCTGGACGTCCCGGTGCCCCAACCCGGGCCGGGAGAGGTGCTCGTGCGGGTCGCCGGCGCCGGGCTGTGCCACTCCGACTGCATGATCTCGAAGGTCCCCCAGGTGTTCGGGCGATCCGACGGCATGACGATCGGCCACGAGACGGCGGGCTGGCGGGTCGACACCGGCCAGCCGGTGATCGTGCATTCCGAGTTCGGGTGCGGCGCCTGTGCGATGTGCCGCCGCGGGGCCGAGCGATTCTGCCCGGAGCTCGCCCCGTCGCGTGGCGCCGGCCAGGGCCACGACGGTGGCATGGCCGAGTTCATCAAGGTCCCGGCGCGCGCCCTCGTCCCGTTGCCGGATTCGATCGACCCGGTCGACGCCGGGCCGCTCGACGACGCTGCGCTCACCCCGTACCACGCCATCCGTACCTCGATGCCGTGGCTTGAGCCGGGCCACGTGGTCGCCGTGATCGGCATCGGCGGGCTCGGTCACATGGCGCTTCAGATCCTGCGGGCGATGACGTCGGCGACGATCGTCGCCGTCGAGAAGGACGAGCGCAAGCGAGCGTTCGCGGGCGAGCTCGGCGCTGAGATCGTGCTTGATCCGGATGACGATGCCGCCGCCCGGATCAAGTCTCTGGGACTGGAAGGCGCGTCCCTGGTGCTCGATCTGGTCGGCAACGACCAGACGCTGGCGCTGGCAGCTGCCTCTGTCGCCCGGCTGGGCAAGATCGTGTGCGTCGGTGCTTCGATGGGCACCTATCCGTTCTCGATGATCACCGTGCCCTTCGAGACCATCCTGCAGACGACCTACTCGGGCGAGCCTTGGGAGCTGGAGGCCGTCGTCGCGCTGGCTGCAGCGGGCAAGCTGCATGTGGAGGCCACCCACATCGGTCTGGACAGCGTCCCCGAGCAGCTCGACGTGGTCGACCGCGGTGAACACGCGGCAGGACGGCTGATCGCCGTTCCCTGATCGAATCACGCGTCGGGCAACGCCGCGTAGTCACGCTTTGCCGCGCGGTACCAACCCATTCCGGCGATGGGACGCTTCCACCTGCCCTTCATGTCCTTTAGCGCTGCAGCGTGGGTGTCGTCGCCGTTCGCCACCACCTCGCGTAGATGGGCGTCCTGCAGTTTGATGACCTCATCCGCGGTCTCGCCGTGATGCTGGTGATCGCAGGGTCCGCCCAGTTGCTTGCATGTCATCGTTTTCATGCGGTGAGCGTAGGAGCGCCTCGTGCCCGGCGGCTTCTTGAATCCTGACCGATCCGCGATGACTGTTTGCTCCGTCGACGGCGTCTCAACGACCCGCTCGATGCCGCTGCATCTCCACCACACCCTGGTCGTCTTCGACCACGTCGAACTCGCGTCCGAGGAGCCAGACCGTCCGCTTCTTGACGGGTTTGCCCCTTGCGTTGCTTCGCCAGGGACGATCGGGGTCGTGCAGGCGCCGGTCGAGTGCTGCCATGTCGGGGGTACCTGAGTCGTTCATGACGCCGCTGCCTTTCCCTCGCGCGTTGCGGCATGGAGGCGGTGACGTCATCAACCTCGATTCTGCGCGGCGTCCCCAGTGCCATTGGTCCTGGAACGCAAGGCTGTTGGTGAAGCCGTACCGCGAGGCAGGCGACGCCGTGGGGCGGGTTCTCATCCGGCAGCTCGGGCCGGGCAAGAGTGCCGAGCGGGCCTAGGGACGTCGATCGACCGCCACGGTCAACACTTCCCGCGCCGCCAGCGACCGCAGTACGCTGCCGCCGTTGGTCGGGGCCGACGGATGAAGTGGGTGAGGCCTCTGGACGGCCGGTCGCCACACCTGCGTGCCGCGAGATTGGACAGCTCGACGGTGGGGCGCGAGAACATCACCGAGGCCTGGCGCGACGCCACGAGCCCCATATTCGAAACTGCCCCTCTGGTGGGTGCCTTGCGACCGATTCGATGCGGCGATCACAGTGTTCAATCTCGAGGGAATGTTGTTCGCGCGAATGCGTTTCGGAACCTCGCATTTCGGGCGCTGCCCGCCGAGGTTCACCGGCGCCGAGACCGACTGCATCACCATTCAGCTGTACATGTCCGGGTGTATCCAAGGGCGGGCCGGCGACCAGGTGTTGCGCATGGGACCTGACGAGGTCTGCCTGCAGGATTTCGCGGTCCCGTAGTGAAAGCGGTGCAGGCATTTCCACCCCATTGTTTGTTCCGTCGGCGCCTCGACTGTGAGATCAGTCGACGCTTCTGACCCGTGCTCGTAGGCTCGGGGGGACGAGAAATGAGGACGGACCGTGCCTGAGCTGCGTTCCCGGACCACTACCCATGGCCGCAACATGGCCGGCGCCCGCGCGCTGTGGCGTGCGACCGGCATGACGGATGACGACTTCGGCAAGCCCATCGTCGCCGTCGCGAACAGCTTCACACAGTTCGTTCCTGGTCACGTGCACCTTCGCGACCTGGGCAAGCTGGTTGCGGACGAGATCGCCGCCGCGGGCGGCGTCGGGCGCGAGTTCAACACGATCGCGGTCGACGACGGGATCGCGATGGGCCACGGCGGGATGCTGTACAGCCTGCCCAGCCGCGAGCTGATCGCCGACTCGGTCGAGTACATGGTCCAGGCCCACCAGGCGGATGCGCTGGTGTGCATCTCCAACTGCGACAAGATCACCCCCGGCATGCTGATCGCGGCCATGCGGCTGAACATCCCGACGGTCTTCGTGTCCGGCGGCGCGATGGAGGCGGGCAAGGCGGTCGTCCGTGACGGGGTCGCGCGTCCGAAGCTGGACCTGATCTCCGCGATGACGGCCTCGGCGGATGAGTCCGTGTCCGACGACGACCTCGCCGACATCGAGCGATCGGCCTGTCCGACGTGCGGCTCGTGCTCCGGCATGTTCACGGCGAACTCGATGAACTGCCTGACCGAGGCGCTCGGCTTGTCGCTGCCCGGCAACGGTTCGACCCTCGCGACGTCGGCAGCCCGCAAGGGGCTCTTCCTCGAGGCCGGCCGGCTCATCGTCGACCTGTGCGGTCGCTTCTACGGCGAGGACGACGAGTCGGTCCTGCCGCGCTCGATCGCGACGCGTGAGGCGTTCACGAATGCGATGCGGCTCGACATCGCGATGGGTGGCTCCACCAACACCGTGCTGCACCTGCTGGCGGCAGCCATCGAGGGCGAGGTCGACTTCGACCTGGCCGAGATCGACCGGCTGTCGCGCTCGACGCCCTGCATCTGCAAGGTGGCGCCCAGCACCCCGCGCTATCACATGGAGGACGTCCACCGGGCCGGTGGAATTCCCGCGATCCTCGCCGAACTCGACCGCGGCGGCCTGCTCGAGCGCGCCGTTCACACCGTCCACTCCCCGGACCTCGACTCATGGCTCGGTGCCTGGGACGTTCGTTGCTCCGAGCCGAAAGAGGCTGCGCTGCAGCTGTTCTCGGCGGCGCCTGGTGGAGTTCGCACCACCGAAGCGTTCAGCTCCACCGCCACCTGGGAGTCCTTGGACACCGACCCGTCCGACGGCTGCGTGCGCGACATCGCCCACGCCTACAGCGCCGACGGGGGACTGGCCGTGCTCTACGGCAACCTGGCCGAGGACGGCTGCGTGGTGAAGACCGCCGGCGTCGCCGATGGGCAGCTGTTCTTCGAGGGGCCGGCCAAGGTCACCGAGAGCCAGGATGATGCGGTGACGGCGATCCTGGCCGGGACGGTCGTCGCGGGCGATGTGGTGGTGGTCCGCTATGAGGGCCCCAAGGGCGGGCCGGGCATGCAGGAGATGCTCTATCCGACGAGCTTCCTCAAGGGCCGCGGGCTCGGTGCCAAGTGCGCTCTGATCACAGATGGCCGCTTCTCCGGTGGTACGAGCGGGCTGTCGATCGGCCACGTCTCGCCGGAAGCGGCTCGCGGCGGGACCATCGGGTTGGTCGAGGACGGCGATCTCATCAGGATCGACATCGCTGCCCGCTCCATCGAGCTGCTGGTCGACGACGCGGTCCTGGCGGCGCGACGGGCGGAACGCGAGGAGCTCGGCTGGGAGCCGCTGAAGCGAGACCGTCCGGTCTCGGCCGCACTGCGCGCCTACGCAGCGCTGGCTCAGTCGGCCGACAAGGGCGCCGCCCGGCTCGTTCCGTAGCCGGGTGCCGCGGATGAGAGCCGCCGATCGCGGGTGGCCCGGACGAATCGACTAGCCCGTCTCACGTAGGCGCCGCGACGCACGTGCCGGTGCCAATGGTCACGGGCCAGGAGGCAGTCGGGTCTGGATGAGACGGGCGCGGGGCCCGATTCACCCTGCAGTGGCTGCCTGTCAGGCACTCGTCACTGTGACGAGGTCGCGGTTGCGGTTGCTGGGAAGCGCGTGCCATGAAACTCCGATATATCGCTCTGGCAAGCCTCGCGGTCATCGCCGTCGCCAGTTGCGCTCGCCCCGCCAATACTGCGACAGCCGTGCCGCAGGCGGCACCGTCGGTGGCGGCGGCCACGGCGTCGGCAGCGGCCAGCCCCGTCGCGACTCCCTCGCCGCAGCCGACCCCGACGGTCGCGCCGTCCACCGTGTACGTGCAACCTGCACCGACCCCCACCGTCTACGTGCAGCCGGCGCCTCCCACGTACTACGTGGTGCCGCCGCAGGCTGCCCAAGGCCCGATGGATGGCCCGAACGTCTATCCGATCAACTCCGAGGGGTCCCTCGTCAACGTCCGCATCAACCCCAGCACCGTCTCTGCTGTGGTCGGGATGCTGGCTCAGGACCAGTACGTCCACATCGCCTGCACTCAATACGGCGATGCTGTGACCGGGCCCTGGGGCACCACCGCTCTGTGGGACTTCATCGACTCGCCTTACCACGGCTACGTGTCCGACATGTGGGTCAACACCGCCACGGGCCGGCCGGTAGTGGGGTCCTGCTAGTCGCGTGGCTCCGAATCGGAACGCCGCCCGCCCTCGCTCAATGCTGCCGGCTCACCGGCTGAGCTCGACCATCAGCGTGCGGATGCCGGTATGGCGATTGCTCCGGGTGAACTCGACCGGCTCGACCACCTGGACTTCCCGAAAGCGGGGTAGGAGCTCCTCGAACAGCACCCGGATTCTCGAGTCTCGCCAGGCTGGCGCCGAGGCAGAAGTGAATCCCGTGACCGAAGCCGACGTGAGGGTTGGGGTCGCGTCGCGGATCGAACTCGTCCGGGCGGTCGAACACCGTCTCGTCGCGGTTGGCGGATCCCTCCCAGATCACCACCTTGTCGCCGGGGGAGATGGCGACGCCGCGCAGCTCCGTGGCACGGGTGGCCGTTCTGCGCTTCGCCGGAGACGGGGTCGTCCAGCGCACGATCTCCTCGATCGCGGGGCCCAGATCTCCCGGATCAGCGCGCAGCGCGCGGTACTGCTCCGGCCGCTCGGAGAGGGCCAGCAGGCCACCAGCCATGGCGTTGCGGGTCGTCTCGGCGCCCGCGCTGAACAGCAGGGAGAAGAACATGTAGAGCTCCCCGTCGGAGAGCTCAGGGCGGTGCGCGTCGTCAACGGTGGCCTGCGCGACGACGGAGAGCATGTCGTCGCCGGGCTTGCGCCGCTTCTCCGCGATGAGTGCGTTGCCGTAGGCAGCCATGCGTGCTGCACCGTCCTGGGCATCCACATCGGGCTCGAAGGACTTGCGGGAGCCGCGGAAGTCGAAGCCCGGCTCGACGGCGTCGAACAGCCAGTGCCGCTCGGCCTCGGGGATCCCCAGCAGCAGGCAGATCATCTGCATCGGCAGCTCGGCGGCGACCTCGCGCAGGAAGTCGAACGAAACCCCGTCCGCCACCTCGTCGAGCAACTGCCGGGT
This sequence comes from uncultured Actinomycetota bacterium, assembly GCA_963782485.1. Classification (GTDB taxonomy): domain Bacteria; phylum Actinomycetota; class Actinomycetes; order Frankiales; family Frankiaceae; genus DATAZK01. The sequence goes on along the minus strand of CAWAJV010000008.1, from coordinate 71,800 downwards.
TCGCTCGCGCAGGTCGTCTTCGACGCGGCGGATCATCCGCGGGGTGAGCCCGGAGCTCACGAGGCGCCGGATGTGTGCATGGCGGGGGTCGTCCATCATGTTCAGGACCTGGCCGGCGACCGGCAGATCCTGAATGAGCGTGCCTCCGTAGGGCCGGTCTCCGCCGGTTTCGGACGAGTAGGTCGCCGGGTCCCTCAGCACCGCAAGGGTTTCGGCGTGGGTTGCGACGGACCAGAAGCCCTCGCCGTCCGGCGTGTGTTCGGTCGGCTCGTGCCACCACACCGGGGCCACGCGCCGGTGGAGGCGAAACAGCTGGTGCGGAAAGCCGTGCGCGAAATTGTCGAGGTTCGTCAGGTCCACATCCTGCAGCCGATCGACCATCTCGGGACCGTACCTCGCGGCGACCAGCGCCTACCATGCGCCGATGGAGGCCGTTTCGCCCACCGCGTTGCTCGGGGAGTGGCAGCTGACCCGGTGGGTGCGTGACGAGCTTCTCGGCCGGGCCGGGACCGTCGCCGGGTGCCTCACGCTGCGCGCGGAAGGCGGCCAGATCGCCTGGCAGGAGCAGGGCACGCTGCTGTGGAACGGGTCCCGAATGCCCGTCACGCGGTCCTACGTGGTGCGGATGGTCGAAGGCCGCTGGTGGCTGCACTTCTCCGACGGCCGGCCGTTCCACGTCTGGAGCCCTGGCCGCTGGGTGCACCATCCCTGCGGTCCCGACTCCTACCGAGGCCTCATCTGCATCGAAGGCCCGCAGACCTGGCACATCCAGTGGGACGTCCGAGGCCCAGCGACGTCGCAGCGGATCCGGACTTACCTGTCACGCTCGCGGCCGAGGGAGGAGCCGGCGCCGGTCGCGACGTCGTGAATCACCATGCGGAGGCGGCGGCGGGAATCGAACCCGCGTACAGGGCTTTGCAGGCCCTTGCCTAAGCCACTCGGCCACGCCGCCTTGGAGAGCTATCCGCGATGCCGAGAAAGCCTGAGACTGCAGGGAACGCGGCAACGCATCCTCACTCGCCGAACGCTACCGCTGAAGTGAGCAGAGAGGCAATCAACGCGCCCGGTGTCGCGGGTAGCTCACGACCTGCTGGAAGGTCGGGCGGTTCTGCCAATCGGCGGCGGGCTGGCCGACCACGCCGAGAGCGCGGAACTGGATGGCGTCGAAGACCGGCATCGTCTGCTTCGCGGCGGCCGCGTCCGGCGACACCGTCCACGAGGCGACATCCGTCGATCCGCCGTTCGCCGTGACGAGCATTTGGTAGGCCTGGGCCAGGGCCCTGTCGATCGCGGCGCCACAGGCGCTCGGCCCGCCCCCGCACCACGTCTTCGTGACGGCGCTGGAGAAGGGGTCGGGCGCGGAGAGACCGCGCAGCTGCTGGAACGTCGTCAGCAGGTATCCCTCGTACCCGGCGTCGAAAGCGCTTCCGAGGTGCTGGCCGCCGCTGTTGGGGGTGTTGATGAACGGCATCGGCAGGATGCTGTAGCCGGGGGCGGTCGCGCCGCCGTTGCTGCCCACCGGGCCCAGGCCGCCGCCGGCGAGCAGCGGGTCGTAGATCGCTCGAATCACGGCTGGGATCACGACGTCGTTGATGGCGACGGCAGCGGCGTGCTCGTACTGGGGGTCGGAGGCAACGGCCTTCTTGCGGTGGGCACCGGCATCCACCCACTGCTGCAATTGCGTGAGCATGGCACGCACTCCGACCGGCTCCGGCCGGTTCTTCAGATACGCCAGCAGCTGCGGGATGACGGTGACGCCGTCCAGGTCCTGGGTTGCCGCGGTCTCCATGGCTTGCGTGACATTCGCTCGCGTCAGCTTGCCGCCGTGGGCCGCGAGCTGAGCCTTGAGCTGATTCACCAGCAACACGGAGCGGTATACCTGGCCATAGCCGTATTGCTCGTCCGAGGCGGAGAAACCGGGCGCGGGCTTGTTGTTCCAGCTGACGAAGAAGCCCTGCGCCGGGTTCGTCTCGTGGACGTGATCCGCGGCTGACAGGTAGCCCCGCCATTCGGCGTTGCCGGTGCCCCACGCGGGCAGCGACGGATCGACGTTCTTCGGCCGAAGGGGATCGAGCCCGCTGACGAAGTAACCGGTGTCGCGGTCGTCGACGTAGAGCCAGTTGAACGTGTACGCGATCTGCCCGGCGCCCTGCATCCAGCTGCCGACGTCATGCGTCAGCGCGGGCTGACCCCACCGCAGGAAGCCGACCACCGAGTCGATGTCGTGGCCGTACGTGGAGCGCTGGTTGACGACGGCGACGGGCTTGCCACCGGATGTCGTCCAACCCTGAACGATGCCGTGCCGGGTCGTGTAGATCTCGTGCGAGATGACCGTCGGCAGGCCGACGCCGCCGGGCTTGGTCACGGCGATCTCGGAGAACGTCTCGTGCGCCATGGGCAGGCACTTGCCGTCGAACAGGTAGTACGTGCCCTGCGCCGCCGGGGCGCCGCCGCTCGGGTTGCAGATCTTCTCCAGCCGCTGGTCGATGAGGTCGCTGCCGGCCGAGGTCGCCGACCACGCGTAGTCCGCGCCGCGGCCGAGCTCGACCAGGCCCGTGCCGGGGAACGAGGCGCCCATCGCGGCGTAGCCGGGGGAGTGCAGGTCCTCGACCATCAGGATCTGCGGGGCGAAGTAGGAGACCTGCGGCCCGAAGACCGCGATCGGATGGCCGCTCGCCGAATCGTTGCCGTTGACGACCAGCGCGTTGCTCATGTGTTTCGGCATGGCCTGCAACGAGGTCATGATGGCGGTCGCCGTGGGGTTCGGGGCGGTGAGGTTGCAGCCCGGCGTCGTGTTGGTCGGCCCGCCGGTGAGCGGGGCCCGAGCGTTGTCCGGCATTGCCGTCGTGCTCGGGTCGACCGTACCGGGGATGGCGTAGGGGAACGACTTGTCGACGACGGTCGTCGGCGCCCCCGGATCGTTCTGCGCCTTGAACTGCTTGAAGGCACTCGCTCCGGCGGTGCTGCCGAGTTGCTTCTGCAGGTACTGCAGCAAGGCCGCATTGGCCACCTCGCCGCCACCACCGCGCCCGAAGATCCCGCCGATCAACCCGGCGATGGACACGACGTCGGCAGCCGTCCACTTCTGCGGCGGGGCGAGCGCGGCGGCATAGTCGGCCGGGAGCAGCGCCGGGTTGGTACGTGTCTGCTGCACGTATTCGTTCACCCCGGCCACGTAGTTCTCGATCATCGACTTCGCGAGCGCACCCTGGGCGCCGTATCGCGCCGGCAAAGCGTCCACCTGTGCCTGGGCCTGTGCTGGCGTGTAGGCAGAGAGCAGCAGCTGGTCGTGGTCCATCTGCTCGAAGTCGCACGACGGGCCGAGGAATGACGAGAGGGTGCCCGCCCCGTAGTGGCGCAGGACGTCCATGAGGAAGAGCCGGTCCTCGGCCTGGGCGTAGCCGGCGCCGAACGCCATCGATTCGTTGGTATCGCCGTAGACGTGGGGGACGTCATGCCGGTCGCGGTAGATCGTGACACCTGCGTCAGGCTTCTCGACGCGCGCGACGTCAGCCGGCTTCACGCCGAACGACTCGTCGTCGAAGTAGCTCGACAGGCCAGCGTCGGTGAGGTTCTGCGAGCCGTAGATGAGGTTGGTGTACTTGCCGAGCTGGTCGTCACTGCCCGCCGGTCGCGCCTTGGTGAGCTCGTACTTCAGCAGGTCCGAGGCGTTGACGAGGCCGTTCTCGCCCGGCGGCAGGATGCTCATGGCCTGGCCGTCGGCGTAGTCGTTGACGCGGTATCCAGGAGAGGAGGGAGCGGCGGAGGCAGGAGCGGTGGCCGCCGCGCCCGTCACCGCCGTCGTCGCGAGTCCCGCTGTGGTGAGCACGGCCGTGCAGAGGGCGGCGACGATCCGCCGGGATCGGGTCCTGCCGGGGAGCATCGAGGCCTCCTGTCGCGTGTGCCGCCTGCTTCAACGACGGAGTGCAGCGTCGGCAACGGGTGATCACTCAATTACCGGCGCCTATCGGCCTGCGCCGCGTCGCCGGCTCCCGGCGTCAGGGGCCTGATGACTCCGCTTCCCGCCTGGCTTACCCTCCCCTCAGGCGTTCGCGAATGCGCCGGGGCGACCGACGCTGATTCCCGCGCTACCTGGACAACGGAGCTCACATGACCGTTCAAGGCGCACCACTGGACGTTTCCGACTTCGCCGCCAGCTGGCAGGAGTGGCACCGACGGGCCGAAGCTCGACTGGCGGCGCCGCACGGGTTCCTGGCCATCACCAACCTGCACTGGCTCAGCGAGGAGCCACAGCGCTTCCCCGACGCGCCGGGCACCTGGACGAGCGACGCGAGCGGGGTCACGGTCGTTCTCGACGACGGCGACGAGCTGGTCATCGATGGGAGCCCGATCCGGGGCGAGTACCGATTCGGGGTCATTGCCGAGCGCGGCGGCGTCAACGCGGGGTGGAAGGACGCCGTGATCGAGGTGGCCAAGCGCGGTGGCTACGACATCGTCCGGCCGCGTCACCCGAGCAATCCGCTGCGCACGGCCTTCAGCGGAACGCCGGCATATCCGCCGCATCCTCGTTGGGCTGTGAAAGGGCATTACGTGGCGTTCGAGCAGCCGCGACCGACCACGGTGGGTGCCGCCGTCGAGGGCCTGCAGCACGTCTACAGCGCGCTGGGGCGGATCGCGTTCGAGCTCGAGGGTCAGCAACTCGCGCTGACCGCGTTCCCCGGATACGCGCCGGGCAGCCTCGGCGTCCTGTTCACCGATGCGACCTCCGGGGTCACCACCTACGCGGCAAATCGATTCCTGGTCGTCGATCCGCCGGCTGCTGACGGCACGGTCGTGCTCGACTTCAATCGGGCCGGGAACCTGCCGTGCGCGTATACCGATCTGGCGACGTGCCCGCTGCCTCCGCCGGAGAACCGCCTTCCGGTCGCGATCGAAGCGGGGGAGAAGACTCCTTACGAACGTCTACGCCCCGGGCAGTGATGGTTCCATCGAGCCCTTCCCCGCCGATGAGCAGTTGAAGGAACTGTGGGCGTCGCCTGTCGAGCCCGGAGCGGGTCAGCGCCTGCGCATGCCTTTGTAAATGCCGCGCTCCACGATCAGGGGCTGCTGAACGCGCTCGACGAACCAGCGGGGCTCGCGAAAGCCCCGGCCGTTGGGCGCGTAGACCAGCAGCCCGTCGGGCTGGGGGCCGAACACCGAGCCCCAGCGTGATCGCGGCGCCTTGAACGGCCTGAGAGGCTTGCCGGCAAGCGTGGCGAGGATGTTGGCGGCCAACACGACGTACGCGCGGTTGCGTGCCGAGGACCGCAGCCGGTCGGTGGCGGCGACGTCGCCGACGGCGAAGATGTCCGGGTGGCGGGGCGATTGCAGGGTCGGTGTCACGGTGACGAAGCCGTCGTGGTCGAGCAATGCGGGCGGCACCCACCCGCTGTTGGGCTTGACGCGGCCGGTGGCCCAGAGCACGGCGTCGGCTTGGGCGCTCGGCTGTCCGGTGCTGAACTCGACGGGGTCGCTGGTGATGGCGTCGCAGTCGAAGCCCTCGGGGATGAGGGCGCGGTGGCCGGGGTGCAGCCGGACCCCGGCGGATTCGAGGCGGCGTCGAGCGTGACTCCACACCCTCGGGTGATGGCCACGCAGCGCCTCGTCGTGGGGGAAGTACAGATCGACCCGCTTGTCGGGCCATCGGGTGGCGAGGTTGAGAGCGCTGCTCACCGCTGCTGCACCCCCGCCGATGACGGCAATCCGCGACGAACGGTCGAGCTGGCCGTGCGCGGCGGCAAGGTCCGCCTCGACCTCGGCGGACGACTGCAGGTGGGGTTGCCGCCAGAAGCCGTTGGTCACCCCGCTGGAGATCACCAGGATGTCGTAGGGCTCGGCGGTCTCGGTGCCGTCGGCGAGCCGGACCGTCACCTTTCTCGCGTCGACGTCGGCTCCGGTGAGCTCACCGTGCACGGTTCGCACGCCCTCGAGGCGGCGGTAGCGGTCGAAGCCCACCCGGTAGTCACGCGCCCATTGCTGCGGGCGCGACAGCCGGAGGCCGAGCTCCTGGCCGCTGACGAGCTCGGGTTTTGTCGAGATACCGACGATGTCGAGACGGTCTGAATGCTTGGCGAGATAGATCGCGGTCAGCAGCCCGCTGTCGCCGAGTCCGGCGATGACGATTCGGGGTCGGGTCACAGGGCTGCTTTCGGAAGGTGGCACGCCGGTCGGCGATTCGGCGTTCCTCCCCATTCTTGTGGACCCGCCTGACGTCACCGCCGACGCCCCCGGCGCGCACCTGCGTCGGGGTCCCAGGTTGAGCCGAGCGCGCTCGCGTGAAAACGTGCGACAGGTGCCCGCAGCCGTCAGCTCGATCTCGCCCAGGTACGGGCTACTGACCAAGACGTTCGGCCGGCTCTCGAAGCCGACCCTGCCGCGTAACCCGGGGCGTTCGGCGTGGTGAGCGTCGATGCCGTGACCGCCACGGTCATCAAGTCGGCAATGGAAACCGTCTGCTTCGAGATGGCGACGTACGTCTCGCGCACGGCCACCACTCCCATCCTCAACCAGTCCAATGAGCGCAACGCGACGATTCTCGACGCGACGGGACGGCTCGCGGCACTCTCGGTCGGCATCCCGCAGTTCATGCTCTCCTCGACCTTGCCGGTCCGGTTCGCCAGCGAGTTCTTCGACGGCGACCTGTACCCCGGCGATGTCATCCTGGCCAACGATCCGTACCACGGCGGCGGCCACCTGCCCGACGTCAACGTGTTCTCACCGGTCTTCGCACCCGACGGCCGGCTGCTGCTCTTCGCCTCGATCCAGTGCCACCACGGCGATACGGGCGGCGCCATGGCGGGTGGCTACAACACGTTTGCCAACGACATCTGGAGCGAGGGGGTGCGCTACCCGCTCATCAAGATCATCGACGCCGGCAAGGAGCGCCGCGACGTCATCCTCACGTTGCGCGCCAACAACCGGCTGCCAGGGTTCATCGGAGACCTGCGATCGCAGGTAGGTGCCGCCCAGCTGGGTGCCCGCCGCCTCACCGAGTTGATCGCGCAGTACGGCGCCAGCACCGTGTCATCGGCCGTCGACTGGTCGATCAGCGACGCGACCCGCCGCTTCGCCGCCGAGATCGCCGGCTGGCCCGACGGAACCTACGAAGCCGACGTCTACGTCGACTCCGATCCGGCCGGCAACACCGACATCCACGTGCATGTGGCGGTGACCGTGGCCGGCGACCGGCTGGTCATCGACTTCGACGGCTCCGACACCCGCCCCGACACCAAGGCGTGGTCGACCTTCGGCAACACCCGTGGCAATGTCATCGCGCAGCTCGCGACGCTCGTCGACCCGTCGATCCCCAAGAACGAGGGCTTCTTCGCGTGCATCGACCTGCGAGTCCCCTTGGGTTGCTGCCTGAATCCGGTCGAGGGCAAGCCGGTGTCGAGCGGGACCCACCATCCGGGTGTCGAGGTGGGCGACGCCATCGCCATCGCGATGAGCCAGATCATGCCGGACAGGTGCTGCCCGCAGAGCTACAAGTTCGGTAGCCCCCGGCAGATGTGGGGCGAGCGGGATCCGCGTACCGGCCGCGCGTTCTTCGACCACGGCGGCGAGGTGAGCGCAGGATGGGTGAACGCCGCACGCGGTACGGACGGGTGGGGCGCGCTGTCGGCCTCGAACGGGAACCTCATCAAGGCCAGCGCTGAGATCAACGAGACGCTGTTCCCGCACATCCTTCGCGGACGCAATTACCTGACCGACTCGGGCGGGGCCGGCCAGTGGCGCGGCGGCTGCGGCAGCGAGTTCATCAAGGAGGTCCGGACCCCGACGTCGGTGAACCAGTACGTGGTGAACCAGCGACACACGCAGCCCGGCATCGCCGGCGGGCGGGATGGCTCGCCGGACCACTGCCTGGTCGGCACGACGGAGGTTTCGCCTGCCGTGTCGAATGTCTTGCTCGGCACGGGGGAGCGGCTGGTCTACCGCTTCGGCGGCGGAGGGGGCTGGGGCGATCCGCTCGTACGCGATCCGCAGGCCGTGCTCGACGACGTCTGGGACGAGTACGTCTCGGTGGAAGGGGCCAGGCGCGACTACGGCGTCGTCATCACCGGCAGCCTCGACGACATGACGCTCGCTCTCGACGCGGCGGCCACCGAGCGTGAACGGGCGGCGCGGCGATGACCCTTTACCGGATCGGGGTGGACGTCGGCGGCACCTTCACCGACTGCGTGCTGCTGCGGCCTGACGGTTCGCTGGTACTGGAGAAGGCGCCGACCACGCCCGACGACCAGAGCGCGGGGGTGCTCGCCGGCCTGGAAACGCTCGCCGAAGGCGAGGGGCTGGTCCTGCACGAGCTGCTCGCGGCGACGGAACGGATCGTGCACGGCACGACCACCGGCGACAACACGATGATCCAGATGACCGGCGCCGCCACCGGCCTGATCGTGACCCGCGGCTTTCGTGACGAGATCGAATTCCGGCGCTGCTACAAGGAAGACATCTGGGATCCGACGCTGCCGGCACCGCCTCCCATTGCCCGCCGGCGGGTGCGGCTCGAGGTCGACGAGCGGCTGACGGCGGAGGGGGAGATCGACACTCCCCTGGACGAGGAACAGGTGCGCAAGGCCGCCGCCCGGCTGCGCGCGTTCGGCGTGACCTCGATCGCGGTGAGCTTCCTGCACGCTTACCTCAATCCGGTCCACGAGCTGCGGGCCCGCGAGATCGTCCTCGCCGAGTATCCGGATCTGGAGATGCTCTCGCTCTCGCACGAGGTGCTTCCGAAGCCGCCCGAATTCGAACGCACCTCCACGACTCTCGTGAATGCCTATGTGGGGCCGCCGATCGCGCGCTACCTGCGACGGCTGTCCGAACGGCTCACCCACTCCGGCTACGCCCACGATCTGCTGGTGGCGACCTCCTCCGGCGGGGTCGCCACGGCGGACGCGGCCGCGCGCCGCGCAGTCGCGACCATCGGCTCGGGTCCGACCGCAGGTGTGAGCGCCGCCGTCCGGGCTGCCGAAAAGGCCGGAGTCGCCGACTTCGTCAGCGTCGACATGGGCGGCACCAGCTACGACGTCTGCCTCGTCCGCGATGGGCGACCCGACGTCAAGATGGATTGGAACTGGTTCCATCGCTACTGCATCGCCATCCCGATGGTCGACATCCCCTCTGTGGGTGCCGGTGGAGGTTCGATCGTCTGGGAAGAAGGCGGCGTGCTCCACGTCGGCCCGCAGTCGGCGGCCAGCCAACCAGGGCCGGTCTGCTATCGCCGGGGAGGTACGCAGCCGACCGTTACCGATGCCGACCTCGTCCTGGGACGGCTTGATCCACGGGGTTTCAACAACGGCAGGATGGAACTCGACGTCCATGCCGCCGAGGTGGCCCTCGCGAACATCGGCCGCCGGGTAGGGCTGAACGCGCACGAGACGGCCGCGGCGGCGCTGCGGCTGGTCGACGCGAACATGACCGATGCGATCCGCCGGGTGCTCTCGCTGGCCGGAGCCGACCCGCGACGGCTGGGTCTCGTCGCGTTTGGCGGTATGGGCGGAGTCCATGCGACGACGCAAGCGAGGGCGCTCGGGATGGGTCAGGTGCTGATCCCGCAGGCGGCCGCGGCCTTCTCCGCTCTGGGACTCTTGACCGCAGACCACGTGGTCGACGATTCGCGGGGCTACATCGTGCCCACCGCCGACGTGGACGAGCGCAAGCTGCGATCCCTGGCGGACGAGCTGTTGCTCGGTGCCCGCAAAGAGCTTGATACCGCTGGAGTTCCACCCGATCGCCAGCGTTTCGAGTGGTCACTGCTGCTGGTCTATCCGGGCCAGACGTTCGACACGGCCATTACGGTCACTGACCCGACCGATGTCGGATCGGCCGTCGCTGAGTTTCATCGCCGCAATGCCGAAGCACGCCTCATCGAGGCGAAGGCCCAGGCGCCCGTGCTGCGCGGCGTTCGGCTCACGGCCATCGGCGAGGTCACCCAGCCGTCCGAGCCGCGCTTCGACGGTGCGCGGTCCGCGGCCCCCGTCGCGCACCGCCGCATGTGGCTTGCCGATGCTTGGCACGACGATGTCCCGATCTATGCCATGGACCAGCTGCGGCCCGGTGACCGGCTCGATGCGCCTGCCGCGATCAGCAGCCCCTTCACCACGGTGGCTCTCGCGCCGAGGGAGACCGCCAGGGTGACCGCGCGCGGCGACCTGCTCGTCGAACTCGAGGACTGACGCCCGGCCATGCCCTTCATCGACCACGTCGGAGTCTGCCCGGCCGACATGGACGCGGCGTTGCGTTTCTATCGCGACGGCCTCGGACTCGAGGTGCTCTTCGACGTCACCTTCGACGCTGACTTCGAGCCGCTGCTCGGCGCTCCGACCACGATGCCGAGGACGGTCTTCCTCGGTGATCGCCATCGTGCAGACGCCGGGCGTGTGGAGTTGCTGGACCTGGGGACCGGGGTGCTGCCGGACGGTGCGGCGCACGCGGGTCTCCCGCACCGCGGCGCGTGCCTGCTGTCCTTCCAGGTACCCGTCGAGGAGGCGTTGCGACGGTTGGCAGACCTCGGACTCGGCGGTCAGCCTCGGCTGATCGCGACGCCCGGCGGACCGGCAGCCGTGGTCGTGGATCCCGACGGCGTCATGGTGGAGCTCGTGAGCCGTGCAGTCGCGTACTGAAGATTCAGCACGCCATTGCGTCGCGTTGCGCGTCAGTGAGTGGCACGTCATGGTTGTCACGTGAATCCGCGCTCCGAAGCTGCCCAGGCGATCTCGCATTCAGCACGCGGCAACACCCGATGGATCGTCCTCAAAGGCAGTCGTAGCCGGGCGTTCGACCGGGCGCTCGTGCGCTACCTCGGGGTCTCGGCAATCACCTGGCAGTACGCCAAGGCGGGAGGCGTTCGCTATCGATCGACGCTGTTGCTGACCACCATCGGAAAGCGCAGCGGCCGGCTGCGGTCACGGGCGCTCCCGTATTACCGGGACGGTGATCGCTTCGTCGTTGTGGGTTCCAACGGTGGCGGACCCAAAGATCCCGATTGGGTGTGGAACGTGCGGGCGCACGATTCGGCCTGGGTTCACGTCAGGCGCCGGAAGGTGCCGGTGACGGCGCACGTATCGGAAGGTGCCGAGTACGAGCGGCTCTTCGCCCTGCTCACGGCCGAGGGCGATGCCCTCGCTCGCTATCAGGAGCGCGCGTCGACCTTCGGCCGGATCGTCCCGCTGGTCGTACTGCAGCCTCGCCGCTGACAGCGCGGCAACGGTGTCCCTGATGACCGGCGCCGACGAGACCCTGATCACAGGAGTTAACGTCCAGACCTAGAACGCGTTCTAATAATGTCGCTCGTCGCATCTGCCGCCGATGCGGCGGCGACGCCTGGGAGGACCACCGATGATCGAGCTGACCGCCGACGAGATCGCGAGCCTGCGGGAGCGTTATCGCCTCGAGCGTGACAAGCGCCTGCGACCTGACGGCAACCGCCAGTACAAGGAGCTCGCGGGAGCGTACGAGGAGTTCGATCGCGATCCCTACACCGAGCGGGTCGAACGCGAGCCGGTGGTTCAGGAGACCGAGGTCCTCGTCGTCGGCGGCGGCTTCGGCGGGATGCTCACCGCGATCGGCCTGACCAAGCTCGGCATCACCGACTTCCGGCTGGTCGAGAAGGGCGGCGACTTCGGCGGCACGTGGTACTGGAACCGCTATCCGGGCTGCATGTGCGACGTCGAGTCCTACACCTACCTTCCGCTGCTCGAGGAGACGGGCTACATGCCCACCGAGCGCTACGCGTCCGCGACCGAGATCTTCGAGTACTGCCGGCTGCTGGGTCGCCACTTCGACCTCTACGACAAGGCGCTGTTCCAGACCGTGATCGAGGGCGCGGAGTGGGACGAGGACGCCAACCGGTGGCGCGTCACCACGGACCGGGGCGACCAGATCGCCGCGCGCTTCGTCGTGGTCGCCGGCGGCATCCTGCACAAGGCGAAGCTGCCGGGCATCCCCGGCATCGAGAACTTCGCCGGAAAGGCCTTCCACACCAGCCGGTGGGACTACGCCTACACGGGCGGCTCGCCCACCACGCCGATGGACCGTCTCGCCGGACAAGCGCGTCGGCATCATCGGCACCGGGTGCCACCGCCGTGCAGGCGGTGCCGAAGCTCGCCGAGTCGGCCAGCGAGCTCTACGTGTTTCAGCGCACCCCGTCGGCCGTGGGCGTGCGCAACCAGGCCCCCACCGACGTGGAGTGGTTCAAGAGTCTCGAGCCGGGCTGGCAGCGCGAGCGCATCACCAACTTCACCCAGAGCGTCACCGGCGTGCAGCCCGAGCAGAACCTCGTCGACGACGGCTGGACCGATGTCATGTGGGTCAACACCCAGCGGGCGCCGCAGACCCCGGAGGAGGCCGAGGAACTCGAGATCAGCGACTTCGCGACCATGGAGGCCATCCGTCGCCGCGTCGACGAGATCGTGCAGGACCCGGAGACGGCTGAGAAGCTGAAGCCGTACTGGGCGAAGAACTGCAAGCGCGTCTGCTTCCACGACGACTACCTGCCGGCGTTCAACCGGCCCAACGTCCACCTGATCGACACCAACGGCCAGGGCGTCCAGCGGGTCACCGAGACCGGCGTCGTGGTCGACGGGGTCGAGTATCCCGTCGACCTGCTGGTGTTCGCGTCCGGCTTCGAGGTCACCACCGACTTCGACCATCGGGTGGGCTTCGACCCGGTCGGCCGGGGAGGCATCTCGCTCAGCGAGCGATGGGCCGAGGGCGCGCGCACCATGCACGGCGTGCTGCAGGCCGACTTTCCCGAACCTCATGCTCATCAGCCTCACCCAGGGCGGATTCGGCACGAACTTCGCGCATTTCCTCGCCGGCACGGCCGCCCACTGCGCCGCGATCGTGGCGATCTGCCGCGATGAGGGCATCGAGATCCATCGAGGCGACGCCGGAGGCCGAGGAGGACTGGCTGATGGTGCTGTACGGCGCGGCCGGCCCGGTGGCCGGCTACGCGGCGACCTGCACCCCGAGCTTCTACAACTCCGAGCAGCAAGCGCCGGACGCCAAGGCGGCACGCAATCTCGTCTACGCCGGCAGCCTGCTCGATTACCTCGGCCATCTCGATCGGTGGCGTGAGGCCGGAGACCTCGCCGGAACGAAGCTCGTGAGGCGCTAGCCGACCCGGGTCACGGCTGGCTTTCGCCATGCGCGACGCTGTCTGCGGCGTGCAACAGAAAGGCGAAAGATGGCTGACTCGTTTGGCTTGAGCGGTAAGCCCGTGCTGGTGGTCGGCGGCGGTTCCGGGATCGGTCAGGCGACCGTCGAGCTGCTGGCTGAGGTCGGTGCCCGGGTCGCCGTTGCCGACCTCGATCCGGACCGCGCGAAGCAGGTCGCGAGTGAGGTCGGTGGGCATGCGATTGCCGGCGATGTCACCACGCCGGGCGGCGCGCAGCAGGTCGTCGACGACGCCCACGCGGCGCTCGGCGGGCTCTACGGCGTGGCCAACATCGTCGGGCTGGCGGGGTGGAAGGACCTCTTCAGCCTCGACCTGGAGGCGTGGGAAGCCGACATGCGCATCAACCTGCTGCACCACCTGTTCGTCGGGCGGGCGGCGGCGCGCTACATGATCGACGACGGGTCCGGCGGCGCGTTCGCCATGGTGGCTTCGGTGAGCGGCTTGTACGGCGCTCCGAGCCACGCGGCCTACGGCGCGGCGAAGGCCGGCACCATGTCGCTCGCGCGGTCCATGGCCAACGAGTGGTCGAAGTACGGCATCCGGGCCAACTGCGTGGCTCCCGACATCATCGCGACCCCGCGCGTTGTCGCCGGCTTCCACAACCAGGGCATCACCGATATCGACGCGGTCGCAGCCCGCGACGGTGTCCCGCTGGCCCGCTGGGGCACGCCGCGCGAGATCGCCGGACCGCTGGTCTTCCTGCTCTCAGACCTTTCCAGCTTCATGACGGGCCAGACGCTCGTGGTCGACGGCGGTACCCAGGCGCTCTTCCCGCACCGCAGTAACTCCTTCGACGAGCCCGACCCGTCGTAGCCGGCGCTGCGCCGAAACGCTCCATCGCGCACGGATGGATCGTAGGTGATGGGACTTGTATCCCATCACGTGTAGAGTGATGGGACAACAGTCTCATCACTGCGCAGGAGAGCCTTTATGCGTGTCTTCATCACCGGTGGCACCGGATTGATCGGTACCGCTGTCGTCGCCGAACTCCTCGCGAACGGGCACACCGTCGTCGCGCTGGCCCGATCCGAGGCGTCGGCAGGGGCAGCTGAAGCGGCCGGCGCGCAGACGCTGCGGGGAGGTCTCGCCGACCTCGACGTCCTGCGCGCGGGGGCGGCCAAAGCCGAAGGGGTGATCCACCTTGCCTTCGGCAACGACTTCAGCAGCGCTGAGGCCGTCGCCCGCACCGTCGCCGAGGAGACCGCCGCCCTCACGGCATTAGGCGAGGCTCTTGCTCGGCAGCGACCGTCCCCTCGTCACGTGTTCCGGGACGCCGTGGGCGCCGGGCCGCCTCTCCACCGAGAACGATCCGCTGCCGACCGACGGACCGGTCGGCGGTCGCGCCCGCACCGTCAACGCCATCCTCGAGCTGGCTTCGCGGGGGGTACGGAGCACGGCCATCCGCCTGCCGCGCACAGTCCACAGGGATGGCAACGGCGGCTTTGCCGGCCTACTGACGACGATCGCCCGCCAGACCGGCGTGTCCGGTTATCCGGGAGATGGCGCTCAGCGTTGGCCGGCTGTGCACGCTCTGGATGCGGCAGTCCTGTTTCGCCTCGCCCTGGAAGGGGCGCCTGCCGGGACCGCGTGGCACGCCGTGGCCGACGAGGGCGACGCCGTGCGCGACATCGCCGAGGTCATCGGACGGCGGCTGGGCTTGCCTGTCCAGCAGGTGCCGATGGAGACATTCGGTCCGCTCGGCCCGATCTTCGCGATGGACCAGCCCGCTTCCAGCGCTCACACCCGGCAGGCGCTCGGCTGGGAACCGACACACCCGAGCCTGCTGAAGGACCTGGAGCAGCTCCAGCCCTGACGGCGCCCAGGACGACGCGGACAGCCGGGCGCGTTCACTTGCGGCGCGCTCAGCCGGCGGCGAGCGGCGTGGCCGAGCCGTCAGCCGCCCCAGGCCACCCGTAGGACAGGTGCTCGTCCAAGGCGCCGTTCGGCTGGCACTGACCCGACTTGTAGTCCTCCGACAGCCTCGGATAGCGGCCGCGCCAGTAGGTGGCAGCCAGGGACTGCGCGTCCGACGACAGACGCTCCGAGCAGCCGGGCCAGGTGGGCGTCGCGCTGCACCGCGGCACACTCCGCCGCTGGCTCGTCGCGCAACCCCTTCATGTGCATCGTCTCGTGGCTAAGGACGTGGACGGCGAGGACCTGACCTTCGGTCGGATCGACCCCGTGCTTGTCCAGATAGCCGTTCAACGCGTTGCACTGCTCCCGCCGGATGAGCGTGGAGTTGGCCGGATGGCCGTCCCCGTCGAACTGCACCGAGCCGAGATCGTTACTCAGATCCAACGCTTGCCCGGCGAGGCCCTGGCAGTGCACGTGCACCTTGAAACCGACGAGCGCACTAGCGGCCTTCGACAGCCGGTCTTGCAGGTGTTCGTGCTGCCAGGCGAACACGCCGGTCACGATCACCGCAAGCGCCAGCATCCCGAAGGTCACCTTGGGCAGCGGCCGGCGCATCGTCCAGCCGTCGCGGTTCTGCGCCTGCCAGCGCAGGAACACCACGACTGCCACGACGACCGCCAGCACCAGGACCGTGTCGAAGAGCGTGGACGCGAACAGTTCCTTCATGGCATTGAGGTATCGGCGGCCCTGGGCGCCTGCTCAACACGCGAACGGCAAGATCCAGCTCAGCTGGACGGGGCCCCGGTGTGGTGAGCGATGAATGCGGCGATCTGGTCCACGGCCGCCACGGCATTCGGGTCCTGCGGATAGCCCAGCTGCCAGACATGCTGAACGCCCGCGAAGATCTCGTGCTGCACGGACACGCCCGCGTCGGTGGCGGCCTTGGCGATCTGGGCGGCGTCGTCACGCAACACCTCCAGCTCGCTGACCTGGATCAGCAGCGGTGGCTGATCGGTCCACGACGCGAGGACCGTGGATACCAGCGGGTCGTCTGCCGGGTGGCCGTTCAGGTACAGCTGCGGCACCGTCGGTCGCGCTCGCGCGCGAGAAGAGCTGATCGGTCTCGGCGTTCTGCGTGTAGCTCTCGTTGACCACGCGCAGATCGGCCCAGGGCGAGAGCAGCACCGCCGCGGCCGGGCTGGGGATGCCCTGCATCTTCAGTTCGATCAGCAGGGCAGCGGCGAGTCCTCCACCGGCGGAGTCGCCGCCCACCACCACCTGGTGTGGCTCGGCTCCGGAGCCCAGCAGCCCGACGTACGCGTTGCGGCAGTCGGTCAGCGCTGCCGGAAACGGGTGCTCGGGGGAGAGCCGGTAGTCCACGGACACGACGCGAACCTTGCAGGCGGCCGCGAGGTGGCTCGTGTACGCCGCGAAACCGCGCGCCGAGCCGAGCCGGTAGCCGCCGCCGTGCATGTAGAGCAGGGTCGCGCTGTATCCGTCCGGCGGGGTGAGGACGACGACCGGCACCCCGCCGGAATCGGTCTCCTCCATCGTCACCCCGTCCGCCAACGGCTGGGTGCGCATGTTCGACTCGACGCTCTGACGGATCTGCAGGAGTTGCTCGCTCGGCTGGCGCTCGCTCATGCGATGACGTTAACGGCTCGAAGAAGGCATCACTCGAGGGGGCGGCGTCCGAGACTCCTGGGGGTGCGGCCGAGGAGCCAGGCGCCGAGTCGCGGCCACCACCGGCAGCCCGAGGATGAGCACCGCCAGGTTCGCGTACGGGGGCCTGTCGAGATAGCTGAGGTCGTGCCAGTGCCACGCGATCAGCGCGAGGTAAGCCGTCGCGGTGCCGAGGATCCCACCGAGCAGCGCCAGCGCCGCGGCGGATGCCGCGTTCAGCGTGCGGCGGGTGGCGCTGCTGGCCCCGGCTGCGGTGAGCGTGCGGAGGTCTCCTGCGGTTTCGCTGCGGATCAGCCCGACCGTCATGGCCAGCACGCCTAGCGCGACCAGCACTCCGGCCAGCGTCGCGTAATCGCGCAGCTGCTGCAGGGTGTGGTCCGGGCCGGTTCTCGATTCTCGATGGTGATCCCGGCGGCGGCGGCGCGCCATGCTGGGCGTCGGTGATCTGTGCCGAGGTGATCGTTCCGTGGGCTTGGACCAGCCAGCCGACCGGTTCCGCGGTGTAGCCGCCGGCGGTCATCGCTTTCGGGGGTGATCAGGGTGTTGGGCGCTGACGTGTAGTTCGGCAGCCGCGGCGGATACCTGCATCGTGACGGCCTGGAAATCCCCCTTGAATCCGGTGCCGAGCTCGACTCCGCTCAGGTCGCTGCGCGAGCTGAGGATGTCGCTGCCGCGGTGATGTCAGCGGCCGTGATCCGGTACAAGCTCAGCACGGCCGGCGTCGCGACGTAGGGCGTCGCGACCTGCCTCCAGCCTTGCCCGCCCTCGGCCCGGTGATCGTGCGGACCAGGCTCGCCTGGGATGGCGTCCGGCGGAGCCCCGCTCGGCACGCGCGTGGTCAGGTCGACGGCGACGTCCAGCTCGACGACGTCCTTGCTGCCCAGCGCCTGCGCGATCGCGTCGGCTGTCCAGCGGGCGTTCGCCACCGCTGCCGGATTCGGACTCGTGGGCGTGGCCGTGGCACCGTCGGCCGGGGCGGCGCTGAGCCCCGGGCCGCCGCTGCCCGGCGATTCGGGTCTGCGAGCCAGACGATGAGCTGGTCCTGCGGCAGGTTTCCCGCCGGTGAGGGCGTGGTCCTGGGCCTGCTGCGCCGCGGCCGTCACGGCGATCGTGGCGGCGATCCCGATAGCCAGGCTGGCCGCCGCCAGTGCCGCCCCCGAACGGGCCTGGTAGCGGGCCAGGTCGCGGAGGGCGAGGCGGGCCGCGACCGGAGCGCGGCCGGCGATGGCCGCCAGCGCGCGAATCCCGAGTGGCGCCAGCAGGAGCATGCCCGCGGTGATGGCCAGGATGCCGACGACGATCAGCAGCGTTGTGCATCGCTGTCGGCCACGACAGCGCCCGAATCCGGCCGCTGCGAGGCCGGTGCCGAGCAGCGCGAAGCGGTGGGCCGGCTGGGGCGGTGCTGGGCGACCCGACAGCGCCTCGACGATGGGGCGCCTGGCGACGGCTCGGGCCGGCCACCACGACGCCGCGACCGCGCGTCAGCATGCCATGACTGCGCTGGCGATCACGGCCCACCAAGGCAGGGCGAAGACGTCGTAGCGGTGCCCGACGACGCTTCTCGAAGGCGGGCGTCAGCGCGAACCACACCGCCAGTCCGAGCACCGCGCCGGATGCCGCGCCGACGATGCCAACCGCCGCGCCGTTGGCCAGCATCACCCGACGCACCTGCCGGTCGGTCGCGCCGATCGCGCCGATCATGCCGAGCGCGCGTGACCGTGCGCTGGGCCATCACGGTGAACCCGGCGACCGAAAGCAGTCCGATGAAGGTCAGACCGATCGTCGCAAGCAGCAGGACCGCGATCGCCTGGTTGCGCTGCTGCTGCGCCGAGTCGGCGCCGGAGGCCATGACGCCGCGGATCGTCCCGGACTGGCGGATGGAACGGACTCCAGCACCCGCTCGCTGCCGGCGTTCGACCAGCAGGGTCAGGCTCGGACGGGGCGCTGATCTGCACCGGGGGCGACCAAGCCGAACGCGTCCTGCAGGTCCTTGGGGTTCTCGACAACGCCGACCACGCGCAGCGGTCCGCCCGTTGCACCGCCCACGTCGATCCGATCTTCAGGTCGAACGTCGTCGCGACGGCCCGCGGTCACCGCCGCTTCATCGGCACCGACCGGGTAGCGCCCGGATACCAGGCGCAGCATCGGCTTGCTGAAGACTCCCTTGCGGTTCTGTGCGCGCAGGTCGACCGGCGTGATCGAACCCGGGACCGGCACGCTCTCGTGGACGATCGCCTCGGCGGTCGCCGAACCGTTGCCGCGCCGCCGCCAGGTCTGCGGCGACGCCGGTTCGGCCCGGATCAGCGATGCTCGATCCGCGCGTTGGCGGTGCCGAACACGCCCTGGTCGGCGTGCCCTGAAGATTGACGACGAGTCCGAGGCCGACGGTCGTCGCCGTGACGGCGACGATCAGCAGCGCGAGCACCAGTATCTGCTGGCGCCATTCGCGGCGCAGCAGCCGCCATGCCCAGCGGCGGATCGCACGCCGAGCCGGTGCCCCGCCTCGCGTCGGGGGCGGCGCCGACCGGCGGCGGCGGGGCGAGGGCGGTGCGTCATCGCGCCGGGTCCGCGTCGAGCAGCGACTCCGGTCCCTCCGCGGGCGCGGTTTGATCGACGATCCGCCCGTCACGCAGGAATATCACCCGGTCGGCCCAGGAGGCCAGCTGCGCGTCGTGGGTGACGACGACGCCCGCGACGCCCGCCCTGGCAGGTCTCGCGAACCAGGCGCATCACCGCCTCGCCGTTGACCGAGTCCAGCGCCCCGGACGGTTCGTCGGCCAGCAGCAGGTGCCGCTCGCCGACCACCGCCCGGGCGATCGCGACGCGCTGCCGCTCACCACCGGAGAGGTCGTCGGGGAACCGATCCGCGCGCTCGGCCGAGGCCGAGCCGATCCAGGGCGCCCAGCGCGGCCGCCCGTGCGCACTGCGCACGCTCACGCCGTCCAGCTCCAGTGGCAGCGACACGTTCTCTGCCGCGGTCAGCCCGGCCAGCAGGTTGAAGTCCTGGAAGACGTACCCGATCGCGCGGCGGCGCAGCGCGGCCCGCTCGCCCCGCGACAGCCGCGACAGCGGCACACCACCCACGTCACCTCACCGCCGGAGGGCTCCTCCAGGCTGCCGGCGATGGTGAGCAGGGTGCTCTTGCCCGAGCCGCTCGGCCCCATGACGGCGACCAGCTCACCGGGCTCGACGGTCAGGTCCACCTCGCGAAGCGCGTGCACCTGGCCGGCGCCGCTGCCGTACACCTTGCTGACCTGGGTCAGCTGCAACGCGCTCATCGGTGCACCTCCGCCTGCTCGGGCCGGGCTCGGGTCAGGACGCAGGCGACGGGGTCGCCGGTGCCGGGCGATACCGGCGCGGCGCAGCCGGGCCTCGGCCGCGTCCAGCCAGCGGACGACCGAGTCGAGGCGGAACAGTTCGGCGTCCACGACCAGAGCCAGGTTCACCTCGTCCGGGCGCGGCGTCACGCTTGACCCTGGTCCACTCCTGCATCAGCTCGACCACGTGGCGCCGGTGCGTCTGGATCACGTCGTAAACGTCCACTCCCGGCACGCGGCTCGCGACCAGCACCTTGATCACGAGCTCGTCGCGGGGCGGCGAGCTGAGATCCGGCGGGGTGCGCAGCCACGCATCCAGCTCGGCGCCGCCGTCGTCGGTGAGGCGGAACGACTTCTGCGAGCCGCGCCTCGTCCTCGCCGTCGGACTCGATCAGACCGTCGCGCTCGAGGCGCTGCAGGGTCGTGTACACCTGGCCGACGTTGAGCGGCCACACCTCGCCGGTGCGTTCCTCGAACTCGTGCCGCAACTGCAACCCGTACTTCGGCCCCTCGCTCAACAACGCCATTAACGCGTGCCGGACGCTCACAGGCTGCCCCTCACCGTGTCGGTATACCCAGTATATATACCAGGTATCCTGAGGGTGCGCAACGCTAGAAGACGGGCTTGGGTGGGTAGAGCGCAGCCTTGGGCAGGTCGAGCACCACACCTCCCGGGCGACGGGTGGTGGTGACCGAGGTGCCGATTCCGGTGGGATCGTCGTCGCCGTGAAGCCGGAAGAGCTTGGGCGTGTGGCCGCGCGGCAGCGCGAAGTAGAGCGCGACGATCGAGGTGTCCGTCGCCCCGATGCGCGGGGCCTCGTCTTGGCGCTTCACGGTCATGGCCTGCCGGTCGGGCGCTACGGCGGCACCGCCGGTGTCCACGAGCCGCTGGTCAGCCGTCGGGAAGGCATGAAACTTGCTGTCCTGATTGGTGACGGCGAGCCGGAGGCGGCACAGCTGGCCGGGGTAGTCGATCTCGCCGTGGGTCCCGATCAGGAAGGTCAGGCCGCACTCCACACCCACCGGGGTGAGCAGCAGGTTGCCGTCAACCGTCGCCGGCTCGGAGATGAGCGGGACCTCGCGGCTGTCGAGCAACGGGACGTGCAGGGCGATCCCGGATTCCTGCTTGGCGGAGCCACAGGATGCGCAGCAGGCGGCGGCGAGTAAGGCGACGACCGCCCCCCGGCGCGGCACCGGGCGGCGCCGGCGTCTCCCGGGGTGGCTGCACACCCGTCCATAATGAATCCGGTCAGATTGCCCGCCAACGGCCCCTCGTCCGGTCTTCCATCGGCCG
Organism: uncultured Actinomycetota bacterium; assembly: GCA_963782485.1. Taxonomy (GTDB): domain Bacteria; phylum Actinomycetota; class Actinomycetes; order Frankiales; family Frankiaceae; genus DATAZK01. The sequence continues at coordinate 50,478 of CAWAJV010000008.1, read as the reverse complement.
CGGGGTGAAGACATTCCCATCCGGAACGCTGACACGTCGGGTGCTGTAGCCGAGCGTCTTCAGCAAGGGCCCGACCAGACGCTCGTAGACGCCCGGCAGCAGGCGAAAGCCGGCGATGATGAGCCGATTGAAAAATCCCGACTGGACCTGCCGGCGGGGATGCTCGGCGACCCGGACGATGCGTTCCGCCACCCGCTCCGGCCGGTAGACCGGCGGCGGAGGGCGCCCCTCGACGCCGACGACGTTGGCCGCCTGGTAGTAGATCGGAGTGTCGACCCCGCCGGGCGAGACTGCGCTCACCGAGATGCCAGGGGCGTCGCGAGTCTCGAGCTGCAGGGTGCGGATGAGGCCGAGCTGGCCCCACTTGGCCGCGATGTACGCGCCCATGGTCGGCGCCGCGACGGACGCGAGGAGCGAGCTCACGTAGATCAACGAGCCGTGCCCCTGCCTGCGGAAGTGGGGGAGGGCCGCACGAGCGACATTGGCCGACCCGGTCACCGCCGTTTCCACGACCCGGTCGAAGGTCGCGGCAGGGAGCGCCTCGATGCTGCCGTAGGCCATCACCATGGCGGCATGCACGACGACGTCGAGGCGTCCTTCCCGACGTTCGATGTCGTTCACCGCGCGCACCAGAGCGTCTTCATCGCGGACGTCGGCGACCGCCACCACGACGTCTTTGGCCCCCGCCGCCCGCACGTCGTGCGCCGCGGCTTGCAGCGATCGCGGATCACGGGCCAGCAACGTCAGCCGGGCGCCGCGTGATGCAAAGGCCAGTGCCGTCGCGCGGCCGATGCCGCTGGACGCGCCGGTGATGAGGACAACAGGTTCCCCGCGCACTTCCCGCATGAGGGGCTGCTACCCACTCGCCGACGGGCCACCGGCTCGAGGCTGTGTTTGCTTTTCGGCACAGCGGACAGCCACAGCGAAGCGGCATCGACACGAGGAGCTGGCATGAAAGCGCTGACCTGGCAGGGTACTCAGGACGTCCGCGTCGTCGATGCGCCGGACCCCACGATCGAACGGCCGAATGACGCCATCATCAAGGTCACCTCGACCGCCATCTGCGGATCAGACCTGCACCCCGTTCAACATCTCCTGCGGGCATTGCTGGATGTGCGGCCGCGGGCTCTTCGCGCAGTGCGAGACCACCCAGAACGTGGAGCAGGGCAAGGGTGCCAGCCTCTTCGGCTACACCTCGCTCTACGGATCCGTTCCCGGCGGTCAGGCGGAGTACCTGCGCGTCCCGGAAGCGCAGTTCGGCCCGATCAAGGTGCCGGAAGGCCCTTCCGATGATCAGGTGCTTTTCCTGTCCGACATCCTTCCGACCGCCTGGCAGGCGGTGGAGTACGCCGAGGTTCCGGAGGGCGGCACGCTTGCCGTCTTCGGGCTGGGCCCGGTGGGCCAGTTCGCGGTCCGGATCGCCCGCCACCTCGGCGTCGGTCGTGTCATCGGCATCGACCTCGTGCCGGAACGGCTGCGGATGGCGGACGTCATGGGGCCGAGACGCTGGACCTCGCCGGCCGTGACCCGAACCGCATCGACGAGATCGCGCGCGAACTGATCGAGCGCGTCGACGGGCGCGGCCCGGACTCGGTGATCGACGCGGTGGGGATGGAGGCGCACGGTAGCCGTGCGGTGGCGCTGGCTCAGAAGGCGACCGGGCTCCTTCCCGATGCGGCCGCGCGCAAGGTGACCGACCTGATGGCCGTGGACCGGCTGGGTGCCTTGACCGCCGCGGTCAAGAGCGTGCGCCGCGGTGGCACGGTCTCGGTTTCCGGGGTGTATGGAGGCGAGAAGGACGCCCTGCCGATGATGGAGATGTTCGACCGCGGCATCTCGCTGCGCATGGGGCAGGCACACGTGCGCCGGTGGTCGGACGACATCCTGCCGCTCGCGCTCGACCCGGCGGACCCGCTCGGCACCCTCGATCTGGTGACCCATCGGGTGCCGCTCACCGAGGCAGCCGACGCGTACCGCATGTTCCGCGACAAGTCCGACGGCTGCATCAAGGTGGTCCTGACCCCCTAGGCACCTGGGCCGCAAGGTGCGGGCTAGGTTCGGCCGATGAGTAATGCGTCACCTCAGATCGACGGCGCCCCGGCCGTCTTCCGCCACGTCGACGACATCGAGTGGACCGAGGTCCAGCGGCAGCGCAACGCGGACGGCAGCGTCTCGGTGGTGCGCGAGAAGTGGCCGATCATGCGCCCGGACTTCCTGTCGGCGTACGTGCACTACGAGCCGGGCATGGTCGTTCGCCGTCACGGCCATCGCAGCAACCACATCGTCTTCGTCCTCGACGGCGGCGCGTGGATCGGTGGCGACTGGTGCAGCGCCGGCACCCACATCCAGGTGCCGCTCGGTGCCGCGTTCGGGCCGATCGTCGCCGGACCCGAGGGCGTGACGTGCTGGGAGCTGAGCTTCGGCGAGTTCGGTGGGTGGGGTGATCAGCCCGAGCTCTACGCGCACGAGATCGAGGCGCGGGGCATCACGCCCTTGCCCGACCCGCCGCTGGACCTCGGTGACTGGTTCGTCGACCCGCGCGGAGACGTCGGTGCCGAGCGGGCCACTCCGAAGGTGGAAGGCCTGCGCGAGACGCTCATCTCCCTGGATGACCTCGAGTGGACCGAGGTGAAGCGGCAACGCAACGCGGACGGTGCCATCGCCGTCGTGCGCGAGAAGTGGCCGATCGCGCAACCCGACTTCATGTCGGCCTACATCGAGTACAGCCCGGGCATGATCACCCGGCGCCACGGCCACTTCGGTCACCACCTGGTCTTCGTCATCGCCGGAGGTGCCTGGTTCGACGATCGCTGGTGCCCGGCAGGCACCCACATCGAGCTGCCGCTCGGGGCCGCGTTCGGGCCGATCATCGCCGGCAATCACGGGACCGTCTTCCTCGAGCTGACCGACGGTGACTTTCGCTCCTGGGGCGACCAGCCGGAGCGCTACGAGCAGGCCATCGCGGCCCGCGGGGTCACGCCGTTGCCTGACCCGCCCATCGAGTTCGGCAGCTGGTTCGAGGATGCGCGCGGCTACTGGGCTACGACGCCGATTTAAGGTCGGCCGGGATCCGGCCGCTCGTGATGGCCTCCTGAAGCGCGGCGAAATCGCGGTCGTTCTGGTCCGCGTAGGACTCAGCGAACTCCGCCAGCGCTTTCTCGAATGCGTCTCCGCGGCCCAGGTACGACGCGATAGCCACGCGATCGCCGGACTTCGCATGCGCCCTCGCGAGGGTGCCCCCGGCGACGGCTCCGAACCATCGCATCCCGCTCGGCTTCATGCGCTCCGGCACGGCGATCCCCTTCCAGTCACGCAGCTGGCGCACGTAGAACTCGCGCGGCTGGCCGTCGATCCCTTCGGTCCGCACCCAGCCGAGGAAGATGTCGCTCGAGGCCTGCATCAAGCGCTGTCCCGTCACCACCCGCTGGCCCGAATGCGAGTAGAGGCTGGCCCCGGCGAAGGGGGCAAGCACCGACTCGGAGGCCTCTTTCACCTGCAGCAGCAGGGCATCGTCGTCGTCGCGGCTGACGAGGAGAATGACCCAGCAGCGCGTTCCCACGCTGCCGACCCCGACGACCTTCCGCGCCATGTCGACGATGTGGTACTGCCCGATGAGGTAGCGCCGGTCTGAGGGAAGGCTGGCGGCGTAGCGGTCGACCACGTCGGTGAGGGCCTTCTCGATGACCGCGCGCTCGGCGTCGGGAATGAGCTCGATCAGGGGAACCAGCAGGGGTGGATCCGACACGATGTGCCGGCCGTCCTCCCGCAGCACCGTCAGCCGCCGCAAGGCCTGCGCGTTGTCACGCCGCCGGGCCGCCTTCAACGAGGCCGCCAGCCGCTTGCGATCCGACCTCTTCAGGTTCTCCGACACGGCCTCCTGGATCCGGTCCGTGTTGCCTTGCGCCTGCCAGACGGCGAGGGTCGGAAGGGCCGCAAAATGGCGCATCCATTGGCGATAGGACGCGATAGCAGAGACCACGATCTCGCGGCGCGCGCGTGATCCGTAGCCGTTCGCCCGGCCGGCGATGACCAGGCTGGCGGCCAGCCGCTTCACGTCCCATTCGAAAGGACCGGGAAGCGTCTCGTCGAAGTCGTTGATGTCGAAGATGAGCTGACGCTCGGGGGAGGCGAGAAGCCGGAAGTTCAGCATGTGCGCGTCGCCGCACAGCTGGGCCCGCAGGCCGGTCGTCGGGCAGGCAGCCAGGTCGGCCGCCATCAACGCGGCGGCACCCCGATAGAAGCGGAAGGGCGACTCGCTCATCCGCGAGTACCGCACCGGGATCAGCTCCGGCAGCCGCGCCTCGGACTGCCGTTCGAGCAGTGCTACCGGGTCTTCGCGACGAGCATCGCTCGGCAGCTCCGCATGCGCAGCCAGCGGGACGGCTTCGCGGACCGCCTTGCCGCTGGCCGCGCGGTCCGCCACCGTCCGACCGGCGCCGGAGTCGATGCCGCGACCCTTGGCTCGCGGGTAGGAAATGGCCCGGCCTCGAGCCGGTCGGGAAGTCGTCGTCACGGGATCTCCTCGGACTCGTCGGGCGCGGGGTGAGCGTATTCACCCAATCCGGGTGATGCCGTCTGCGCTTGGCGTCTCTGACGATCCTGGCCTAGACGTCAGGAGACGATGATGAACTGGTTCTGGCATGCCCTGTGGATCGCGCTGGTCATCATCCCGGTGGCGCTGCTCTGGATCACCTGTGTCGCGAGCATCTTCATGCGCCGCGATCTGTCCACCGTCGCCAGGGTCGGGTGGATTCTCGTCGTCCTCATCCTTCCGCTGCTCGGTTCCTTCGTCTATCTGGCGTTGAGCTACAAGTCACTCACCAGCGACCTCGATGCGCCGCTTCCAGGGGCCGCCGCGAGCAACGCCGGCGAGAGTTCGGTGGCCGAGCAGCTTGTCGCTTTGAGCCGGCTGCGCGACTCCGGCGCCCTTACGGATGGGGAGTTCCAGACCGCCAAGGCCAACTTGCTGGGACCGCCCTCGGGCCCACCGGCCACCGTCGGTCAGTAAAGCCGCGGCTGGGTCGACGGAGCGGCGTGAGGTGCGTTGCGCTGGCGATCCGCAATGCGCGCGACTTCGTCACCGCCGGGCGGCGGGCGGAAGGCCAGGTAGATGATGCCGCCGATCAGCGGCAGCACGAAGACGAGCACTAGCCAGCCGATGCGTGCTGCGGGCGAACCCTTGAAACGAAAGACGAGGTCGATCGTGACCGCGATCCACAGGATCGTCACCGGAATGATGACGATGCCGATGACCAGCGAATGCCAGAACCACGCCATGAGAGCTCCCAACCAGGTGGGCATCGCCCACGGAAACTGATGAAATCACGCCGCCGAGCTCGGCCGGAAGGCCCGCACCTGCGCGAGAAACATGGGCGAGCCGATCTCGGAGACCAGCCGTGCTCGTCCGGGCATCTCGTCACTATGTCGCGCAGCGAGAGCTTCGTCGTCACCCGTTAATCGTGAGGCGCTGCGACGGCGCTACGTTTCCGGCATGCCCGCCGTGCCCGAGCCGTACACCGTCCACGTCGACGACGCCGTTCTCGACGACCTGCATCGCCGCCTCGACCTGGCCCGGTTCCCGGATCAGGCGCCAGGGCAGCCGTGGGACCTCGGCATCCCGGTCGACGTCATGCGCGAAGCCGTCGACCATTGGCGCCACCGGTATGACTGGCGGGCGCGTGAGGCGCGGATCAATGCCTGGCCCAACTTCGTCACCGAAGCTGCCGGGGAACGCGTCCATTTCCTGCACGTTCGCTCACCCGAGCCGGGCGCCACGCCGCTTGTACTGACCCACGGCTGGCCCGGCTCGTTCGTCGAATTTCTCGACGTGCTCGGCCCGCTTACGGATCCGGCCGCCCACGGAGGAGATCCTGCTGACGCCTTTCACGTCGTGGTGCCGTCGATGCCGGGCTACGGCTTCTCCGGACCGACCGTCCAGCCCGGTTTCGACGCGTATCGCGTCGCGGACGCGGTCGCTGAACTGATGGCCCAGCTCGGCTACGACCGGTACATCGCGCAGGGCGGCGACTGGGGTGCGATCGTCACCCGGCGGCTCGGTGAGGCATACCCCGACCGGCTGCTCGGCGTGCACTTCAACATGCTCTTCGCGTTCCCGGATGCCGAGGATCCGGCTGCCATGGGCGGCGTGACAGAGGCCGAGCTGGAGCGTTTCGGTGCGGCCGCCGCCCGTATCGCCGACGGCACCGGCTACATGGCCATACAGAGCACGAAGCCCCTGACCCTGGCGTACGGCCTCACGGACTCACCCACCGGTCTGGCGGCGTGGATTCTCGAGAAGTTCCAGGTGTGGAGCGACCTCGACCCTGGCGGCCTGGTCGAGACGTTCGGCTGGGATCGGCTGCTCGACAACGTCATGGCCTACTGGGTGACGAGTACGGCCGGCTCGGCCGCGCGGCTCTACGCCGAGTCAACCCGCCAGGGGCATGCGGCGGACCAGCCGTGGCCGGGGCGCGTCGAGGTTCCCACCGGCTACGCCAACCATCCCTACGAACTCCTGCAGACCCCGCGTGCCTGGGCCCAAAAGCGCTACAACATCGTGCACTGGGTCGAGCAGGAACGAGGGGGCCACTTCGCTGCTTTCGAACGGCCGCAGCAGTTCGTGGACGACCTGCGCGCCTTCCGGCGAGTGCTCTAGTCCCTGCCGCCGAAGAGCTGCAGGAAGAACAGGAAGACGTTGAGGATGTCGAGGAAGATCCCCGCGGCGATGATGGGCGCGGCGGCGGCACTGGTGTTGCGTCGCAGCCGCTGAAAGTCGATGACGGTGTAGGCCGCGAAGATGACCAGGCCGATCACCGAATAGATGACCGAGCCGCCGGGAATGTTGACGAAGATCAACACGATCCCGAAGACGATCAGTCCCAGCAGCGCCCAGAAGGCCACGCGTGCGAGCGCCGTGAGATCGCGCCGCGTGGCGTAGCCGACGGAGCCGAGACCCCCGATGAAGAGGGCCGTGGCGCCGCCCGCCTGCCACAGCGCCTGAGGGTCAGAACTCGCGTAGTACGCGAGGGTTGGCGCGATCGCGACCCCGAGCAAGAGCCCGACTAGAGCGAGCAGCCCGACGGTCAACTGCTGGGATCGGCGGCTTGCTGCCCGCATGCCGATCAGGCAACCGAAGGCCGCGATGAAGGCGACGATCCCCACGCCGCCGTGCAGGTTGCGGCCGAGGTAAGCGCCGAGCGCGAACAGCGCGGCCGCCATGGCCACGTAGCCCATCGTCTGGGCGAACAGCGTGGCTGCCTGGTCGCGCGCGGTGGCTTGCCGTCCCGGGACGGTCAGGGAGAACGCCATCTGGATTGCCTGCTTTCGTCGATGCTCCGGCCAGTATCAGCCCTCGCGGGCCCGGACTCCAGGATTGCTACGCGGTGACGCCCCCGTCGACGGCGACGATCGAGCCTGTCATGTAGCGCATCTCGTCCGAGGCGATGAACGCGATCGCGGCGGCGATGTCCTCCGGTTCACCCAGTCCCAGCGGGCTGCGCGGCGCGCCCACGGAGAGCCGTGGCCCGTCAGCGGGCGGGGCGGCCGGGGCCTGCGCCATCCCGGTGCGGGTGGCGCCGGGAAGGACCGCGTTGACGCGTACTCCCTGCTCGGCGACCTCGAGGGCGAGCGACTTGGTGAGCAGGTGCACGCCGGCTTTGGAGGCGCTGTACGCGGACCGGTACGCGCGGCCGAGCACTCCGAGACGTGAACCAGTGTTGACGATGTTGCCGCGGGTGCGCTTGAGGGCCGGCATGAACGCCTGGCACACCAGGAAGGTCCCGGTGAGGTTGACGCCGATCACCCGCTGCCACTCCTCGAAGGACAATTCCTCGAGGGGGCTGGCCGCAACGATCCCGGCGACGTTGCAGACCACGTACGGATCACCGAGGTCTGCGAGAACGCCCTCGGTGGCGGCGCGTACGGACAGTGGATCGCTGACATCGCACCCGTACGCCGCGGCCGCTCCGCCCGCGGCCCGGATGTCTGCAGCGGTCTGCTCGGCACCCGCGAGATCGATGTCGAGACACGCGACCCGGGCGCCCTCGTCCGCCATCCGGATCGCTGCCGCGCGACCGATCCCTCCGGCCGCGCCGGTCACCACGGCCGTTCTGCCTGCGAAGCGCTGCATGCTCGGTAGTTCACCACCTCGGCGGCGCCACAGGTGCGGCGGCGGCTAGCGTCGATGCCCGTGGATGACGACGCTGATCGCGACACCGATCCCGACTCGCGGACCTTCGTGCTGGTCCACGGCGGCGGGCATGGCGGCTGGTGCTGGCAACGGCTGGCCCGAGAGCTTCGCCGCCGGGGTCATGAGGTGTGGACGCCGACCCTGACCGGCTTCGGTGAACGCCATCATCTGGACGTCGGCGCCGTCACCTTCGAAACATTCGTGACCGATGTGGCCTCGGTCCTGCACTTCGAGGATTTGCGCGACGTGGTGCTGGTCGGCCACAGCATGGGCGGCGTCATCGTGCCTCGTGTCGCGGAGGTCGTGCCCGACCGGATCCGAGCGGTGGTGTGGATGGCCGCCGTCGTCCTGAACGACGGGGAAACGCTGCTCGAGGCGGTGCCGCAGACGCCGGAGATCGCCCGTGCCGTCGTCATCGAAGCCGACGGCACCGCACGGACGGATCAGCGGCTCATGGTCGAGGCCCTCATGCCCGAGGGCACGCCGCAGGATCGCGCGTGGGTACTCGAGCGTCATCGTCCCTACCCGCCGATGGCGCTCGTCGAGCCGGGGCGCCTGTCCGCCTTCACGGCGCTCGGGCTTCCCACCGGCTACGTCCTGGCGACGCAGGACCACGCGGTGGCGCCGGACGTGGCCGCGAGCTTCGCCGCCAGGCTGCCCGGCGGCCGCTATGCGGAAGTCGATGCTGGGCACGACCTGATGATCACGCGGCCGAAGGCGACCGCGGACGCCCTCCTCGCGCTCCTGTAGCGGCGTGTCCTAGGGTCGCCCTCGACGTCCTGCCGCACGATGTGAGGAGCTTCCCATGGGTCGACTCGACGGCCGGGTGGCCATCGTGACCGGAGCCGGCGGCGGCATCGGACGAGAGCACGCGCTGCTCTTCGCCCGTGAGGGAGCCAAGGTGGTCGTCAACGACACCGGGCTGCGCTCCGGAGCCGACGCTGCCTCCGTCGTCAAGGAGATCGAAGCCGCCGGCGGGGCCGCCACCGCTAACACGACGTCCGCCACGTGGGAGAGCGCGGCCGACATCGTCGCGGCGACCGTCGACACGTACGGCCGGCTCGACATCCTGGTCAACAATGCGACCGCCGGCGCGATGAACGACCTCTGGAACTTCACCGAAGGTCAGTGGGATCGCACGGTCGGCGTGAACCTCAAGGGCTACTTCGCGATGATCCGTGCCGCCGCTCCGCATTTCTGCCGGCAGGGTTCGGGAGCGATCGTCAACACCAGCTCCGGCTCCGGCTTCGGGCATCCCGCGATGATTGCCTATGCGACAGCGAAGGAAGGGGTCGTCGGGCTGACCCGGACGGTCGCCAAGGAGCTCGGCCGGTTCGGGGTGCGCTGCAACGCGATCCGGCCGTTCGCCACGGGCGTCTCGACAGCGGAGTACGCGAAAGACACCGGCCCATGGATGCGGGTCATGACCCTGACCATGGGTGCGGAGCCCGGCGTCGAAAGCCAGCCCAACTTCGACCCGGCGCAGTTCCCGGCCAGCAAGATCTCGCCGTTCGTGGTCTGGCTGTGCACGGACGCCGCCGCGAACGTCAACGGGCGCACGTTCCACGTCTCGGGTGACGACGTCGGGCTGCTTTCCGAACCCGAGCCGGAGCGCGTCATCCATCAGGCGGGCGGGTGGGACCTCGACGGGCTCGACGCGGCCGGGCCGGCGGCGCTCACCCTCGGTCTCACCAACCCCTACACGCTCGACGCCTTCCCGGAGCTGAAGGAGTTCACGGGCTGATCAGCTCGCCGCCCGCAGCAGGGCGGCGTTGGGGTGCTCCGGGAGCTTGTCGAGCGGAGTCGCGATCTCCTCGACCGTCGGACCCCACTTCTCGGCCAGGGGCGCCAGCTTGTCGAGGTCGAAGCCGTAGAGCTGCGCCGCGTTGGCGGCGAAGATGCGACGCAACTCGGGCTCGGAGAAGTCGTGAAACACCTGGCGCAGGTGCTGACGCGTGTACGGCGGGGTGCCCTCGTCGTGCGGGTAGTCGCTGCCCCACATGTACCGGTCAGCTCCGACCTGGCGAGCGACCTGGGCATCGGCCGGGCCGGGGAAGCTGGCCCCGATCCAGCAGTTCTGGGCGAAGTACTCGCTGGCCAGCTTCGGGATCGCGTCTTCCCGGCGGTACTTGAGCTCGCCGATCTCGCCGCGCTGCACGTTGCGGATGACGTTGTCAAGGTCGGCAAGCGTCTTCGGCAGCGCTGACGCAGAACCCTCCGTCAAGACGAGCTTCAGCTTCGGGAAGCGCTCGAAGACGCCGGACAGGATGAAGTGCGAGAGCCCGCGGTAGCCGTAGAAGCCCACCTCGCTGATGAGCAGCATCGGGGTCGCCGGGTACTTCCCGTAGTCAGGGGAGCCGGTGCCCGAGTGCAGGTTCAGCGGGATGCCCAGGTCTTCGATGCAGGCCCAGATCGGGTCGTAGATCGGGTCGTAGAGCGGCTTTACCCACTTGACGTCGGGCGCGACGGTCGGGAGCAGCGCTCCACCCCGGAGGCCGTTCTTGGCGATCCAGGTGATGTCTTCGATCGCGTCGTCGATGTCGTTCAGGAAGAACTGGCCCACGCCGGCGCGCTGGTCCGGCTTGCGGTCGCAGAAGTCCTTCAGCCAGCGGTTGTGCGCCTGGATGCCGGCCCGCCGGTGGGCGTACTCCTCCGGCTTCGGCGGCCCCGCGAAGAGCACGAATCCGGGGTAGAACGGCGGCACGGTGTTGGGGTAGACCACCTCCGCCACGACCCCGTCGGTGAGCTGATCGGCGTCGCGGCGCTCGTCGTCCCAGTTGCGAACCCGCAGGTCGGTGTCGCGCAGGTCCTTCCAGGGGTTCTTGTACTGCGCGCGCCAGGCGTCGAAATCCGCACGGAAGGCCGGGTCCAGGTACTCCCGGTAGGTCTCGTGGTTGGCACCGGCATGAGTGTCGGCAGAGATGATCGTGTAGCGCTCGGTCGGCATGGCCTGCGGCACCTTCCCGTGATGGCGAGTTGACGAGAACACGGTTCTAGTTCAGTCGCCGGCTCCGGCCTAGGGCCTTTGGTCACGGTGGTGTGAACGCCCCCTCCGCGACACCGGCTGCGAGGCCTTCTCACGCATGCGCTTGTATCGCCGGGTGACCAAGACTCTCGAGGGTGCCCATGCGTTGATCACGGGCGGCGGCACGGGCATCGGGCGCGGGATCGCCACGGCGCTGGCTGCGCAGGGTGCCGTGGTGACGATTGCGGCGCGGCGCCTGGAGGTGCTCGAGGCGACCGCCGCCGAACTTCGTGACGAGGTGCCCGGCGCCGAGATTCGCATCGCCGCCTGCGACGTCACGGTGGCCGAGCAGGTCGAAGCAGCTGTCGCCGTCGCCGCCGCGCCGGACGGTCGCCTCGACATCGCGGTCGCCAACGCGGGCTCAGCGGTGCCCGGGCCGTTCCTGCTGCTGGACGACAACGCCTGGCGGTTCTGCTGCGACCTGAACATCATCGGCACCGCCTCGACCTTCCGCCACGCGGCTCTGGCGATGCGCGAAAGCGGCGGCTCGCTGGTCGCCATCTCGACGGCAGCCTCGTCCGCTCCCGAGGTCTCGATGGCCGCGTACACCAGCACCAAGGCTGCGGTCGACATGATGGTCCGCGCGGCTGCCTGGGAGCTCGGCGTGTACGGCATCCGGGTCAACTCGATCCTGCCCGGCTACGTGCCGACGGACTCGACCGAAGGCTCGTTCACTCCGGAGCTCTCGCAGGACCTGCTGGCGCGAAGCGCGCTGAAGCGCAGCGGGACGCCGGCCGACATCGGTGCGCTCGTGGTGCACCTCTCGCAGCCGGGTGGCTGGATCACCGGTCAGGTGATCGGGGTCGACGGTGGTATGACGGTGCAGCCCATGGCGGACCTCACGGATATCTCGCGCCGCCTTTACGGCGACGCGGCCGTGAACGACGCGCTCGGGCTCGACAGGGAGGTGTCGCAGTGAGCACGGACATTGATATCGACGCAGTCATCGACGAGGTCGCGAAGGAGACCGGTCTCGATGATTTCGGCGACCCGACCTTCCGCGACGGGCTCGAGGTCTTCGTGGCGTCGCTGCGCGACGAGGCAGACCTCAACCCGATCGGTGAGGCGGTGGCCGGCGGCCAGATTCGCAGTGCGCTGACGACGCGGCTGCTCGTCGAGGACTGGGTGGCACGCCATCCCGAGGTCGACGAGGAGCGGATCGAGGCACCCGTCTTCATCGTCGGCATGTCACGCTCGGGCACGACCGCGCTCAGCCATCTGCTCGCCCGCGATCCGGCCAACCGCACGCTGCTCGGCTGGGAGGCTGCGGAGCCGGTACCCCCGCCGCGGCCGGAGACGTACCGGACGGATCCGCGTTTCGAGGCGGCGAAGGCCGACGAGTTCGGCCCGCTGCATCAGCTCAATCCGGAGCTCGTGAAGATGCACCATGACCCGCCGGACATGCCGACCGAGTGCCTGGTGCCGATGACGCCGCACTTCGTGTCGTCGAGCCTGTCGCTGCTCTTCCCGGTGCCCGACCTACACCCGCTGGGTGCGCGACACCGACCATGCGCCGGTCTACCGATGGCACGAAAAAGTGCTGCGGCTGCTGCAATCCGGCGGGCGTGCGGGGCCAGTGGCACCTGAAGAGCCCGCAGCACGGGATCGTCCTCGAGGCGCTGGTCGCGCAGTACCCCGACGCCCGCTTCATCGTCACCCATCGCGATCCCGGCACGTGCGTCGCGTCGACGGCCAACATGGCGCGGGCATTCGCGCACACGTTCGCCGCGGAGCAGCCCGGAGCGGCGTTCGGTTCGTTGTGGACGGAGATGCTCGTCGCGATGGGCGACGGGATCCTGGACTTCCGGCGTCGCCATGGCGACGACCGCTTCGTCGACGTGGCGTATCGCGACCTGACGGCCGACCCTGTCGCAACCGTGCGACGGATGTACGAGGGGCTGGGCGAGCACCTCTCCGACGAGGCGGAAGCGGCCATGCGGGCACACGCGGCGGTCGCCGTTCAGAATCGCTTCGGCAAGCACGAGTACACCTGGGAGAGCCTGGGGCTCAGCCGGGAAGCGGCTCGACGAGCAGTTCACCGACTACCGCACCCGGTTCGCCGAGTACCTCGCCGGCTAGCGGCGCCGGCCCTCGGTGAAGATGCCGTAGATCATCAACCCGAGGAGCACGACCACCATGAGGGCCACGAAGACGATCTGGGCAGCCATGGCGACTCGCTTCCCTCCCTGCGGCATGCGGCGCAGGATGTCGCGTTAAGGCTACCCGCAACCCCGCAGGGGTCAGAGCCCTTCGGCCGCCGCCTCGAGAGCGCCTACGGATGCTGCGGACGTCTCCGCCGGCGCCAGGGTTCGTGGACGGGTCCGGCGTTCGGTGATGAGAAGCCAGATCGCCGGGACGAGGGCAGCGACGGAAATGGCGGTGAGCCACCAGAAGGTGTGTTGAAACGCCAGGGCGGCTCCGGCCGGGGTCAGCGCGTGTTCCGCCAGCGCTTGCTGCAGGATGACCGTCGCGACGGCTGTGCCGAGCGAACCGCCGAGGCGCTGGATGATGTTCATCTGAGCGCTCACGTCACGGGTGTGGGCCTCTCCGAGCGCGCCGAACGCCACCGCGAAGAGCGGCATGCCGAGGGCGCCGAAGCCGATGCCGCGCAGCACGTTGACGGCGATGATCAACACGTAGGGCGTGTGCTCGTCGAACATGGTGAACGGCAGCAGGGTCAGCGCGCCGAGGATCAGCCCGGCCACGGCGACCCGACCGCCGCCGTAGCGGTCCGAGTAGCGGCCGGCCCGGCTGACGACGAGCAGCACGCCGACCGAGACGGGTGCGACGAGCAGCGCGGTGTGGGTCGCGTCCTGCCCGCGGACGAGCTGGAAGTAGAGCGGGGTGATCACCATCGCCGAGAACATGGCCGCCGCGCTCACGAGCGCGGTCAGGACGACCGCCGAGTACGTGCGATCCCGGAAGATCGTCGAGATCGAGCAGCGGCGCGGGCGAGCGCAGCGATTCGTGCACGAACGCGAAGAGGAGCACGATCCCGGCCAGGACGGCACCGCCGGAACCGATCGTGAGCACGTCGCCGCGGCTGGCGGTCTCGGAGAGCCCGTAGATCAGCGACACCGTTCCGAAGCCGGCCAGGACGAAGCCCAAGAGGTCGAGCTTGCCGGCGATCTCGGGCTCATCCGCGGGAAGGATGCGCCGGCCGAGAATCAGCGCCGCGACTCCGACGGGAAGGTTGATGAGGAAGATCCACTGCCACCCGAACGCCTGCAGTAGCAGGCCACCGATGGTGGGCCCGATGATCGGGGCGATGATCGTCGGCGTCGACAGGACGCCCATCACCCGCCCCAGGTTCTCCTTTCCGGCCGCTCGCACGATGATCATCTGCCCGACCGGCATGATCATCCCGCCGCCGATGCCCTGCAGCACGCGGAAGACGATCAGCGAGCCGGCGGACCAGGCCAGGCCGCACAGCCCCGAGCCGATGGTGAAGATCAGCAACGACAGCAGGTAGAGCCGCTTGATGCCGATCCGCCGGGCAGCCCAGGCGCTGATCGGGACGGTCGCGGCGAGTGCCAGGAGGTAGCTGGTGACGACCCACTGGATCGTCTCGATGTCGGTGTGCAGCTTGCGCGAGAGCGAATCGAGCGCGACGTTGACGACCATCGTGTCGAGGACGGACATCACGGAGCCGAGGACGGTCACCAGCCCGATGCGGCGCACGACGGGGTCCAGTCGTTGCCGTTCGGATCGCCGCTGTACCGCGATGCCTTTCACAGCCACAGGTTAGTAAGTGCGAACCAGTGGTGCGCGTGCGGTCCTCCGGACGAGTGCCGCCGCACTCGCCCGGCTGGAGCTGCGCAGCCTGTTCGGCGCCGTCGTCGAGAGCGCTCGCTAGCCTCCCCGTGACAGTCTGAGCAGCTGAAGGGGAGTGGGTCCTTTGAGCACGCAACTTGCGGCATCGCTGTGGGCGGGAGCCGGTAACGCGACCGTCGCCGAGGTGGTGGCCGCGGTGCGGCGGGCCGCGGAGGCCGGCTGGCAGGCGATCTGGCTTCCGCAGACGTTGACCATCGACGCGCTGACCGCCCTCGCGGTGGCGGCCCACACCGTCCCGGACATCAAGGTGGGAACGGCGGTCGTGCCCATCCAAGGCCGGCACCCGATCCCGCTGGCCCAGCAGGCGCTGAGCGTCGCTCAGGTGGCCGGAACGGGACGGTTCACGCTCGGCATCGGCGTCACGCATCCGCCGCTATCCGAAGGCTTCTACGGCATTCCCTACGGCGACGTGGTCGACCTGTGCCGCGAGGAGCTGCAGGCGCTGCAGGGCCTTTTGGGACGGGAGCATCGCACCGATGTCGTGGGGACGCACCTCACCGCCCGGGGGAGCCTCATGGTGCAGGCCCCGACCCCGAGCCTGGTGGTGGCGGCGCTCGGTCCGCGCATGCTCGAGCTCGCCGGGAGCCTGTCCGACGGCACGATCACCTGGATGACCGGCCCGAAAACTCTTGCCGGGGCCATCGTCCCGGCCATCACGGCTGCAGCTGAGCGCGCCGGACGCCCGTCGCCACGGGTGGTAGCCGGCCTGCCGGTGTGCGTCACGACGGACATCGCGGCCGCGCGTGAAGCGGTGCGGCCGCGTATCGAATCGGCCGCGAACTTCCCTTCGTACAAGCGGATGCTCGGCGGCGAGGGGTTGTCCGACCTCGCCGAGCTGGCCGTCATCGGTGACGCGGACGACGTCCGGGGACAGCTCGCTGCGCTGGCGGAGAGCGGCGTCACCGAGCTGATGGCTGACGTGTTCGGCACCGAGGAGGAGCGCGAGGCGACGACCGCCCTGCTCACCTCGCCGTGACCCCGGCCGAACCGGCGGGCACTTGATCATTTTGCGCAGAACGTGTCGAGCGCGTCGAGGACGTAGTCCAGGGTGGGGTCGTCGATCGCGTGGCTCAGAGGCAGGAGGACGCCTCGCCGCATCACTGCATCGGCGTTGGGCAGCCCATCCGCCGGTAGCCTTGTCGCACGCCCTCGCATCATCGGCTGGCGTGCCACGTTGCCCGTCCAGATGGTGCGGGTGTCGATTCCCCGTTCATCGAGGAACGCCTGCAGCTCGGGGCGCTCGAAGCCGGCGCCGTCCTCGATCAGCAGCGGATAACCCAGCCAGGCCGTCTCGAGATCCTCGGTCTGCCGCGGAAGGGCAAAGCGGTCGCGGTGGGCGGAGAAGAACTCGGTGTAGCGGCCGAAGATGTGCCGTCTGCGCGCCAGGTTGCCGTCCAGCTTCTTCAGCTGTTCCAAGCCGAAGGCGGCGCCCATCTCGGACGGCTCGAAGTTCCAGCCGAGTTCGTCGAAGATGAACTGGTTGTCGTAGCGGATGCCGTCGAGGTCCTCCCAGAAGTTGCGCTCGCCGCGCTTGGATCCGAAGAACTGCAGCTCCGAACGGCGGCCCCAGCGGCGCAGCATCAGCGCCCGGTCGCGCACCGCGGCGTCGTCGACCAGGAGCATCCCGCCGTTGCCGCCGCAGGTGAGGATGTGGGAGTTGGCGAAACTCGTCACGGACATCGTCGACCGCTCTCCGGTGGGCGTTCCACGCAGGCGCGGCCCGAGCGTGTCGCATGAATCCTCGATCAGTGGCAGGTCGTGTCGCTGCGCGACCGCACGGATGGCGTCCCAGTCGGGTGCATTGCCGATGAGATTGGGGAACAGCATCGCTCCGGTGCGGGGCGTGACCATCTCCTCGATGCGTGCCGTGTTCACGCAAAAGGTGTCCGGCTCGCAGTCGACGAAAACCGGCACCAGGCCGGCGCGCACCAGCGGCGCAACGTCGGTCGAGAAGGTCAGCGCGCAGGTGATCACCTCGGTGCCCGGCGGCAGGTTCAGCAACTCGACTGCCAGATACAGGGCCGATGAGCCCGAATTCACCATGACCCCGCCGGCCTTGCCGAACAGGGCGGCGACCTGCCGCTCCATGGCGAGGACACGACGCCCTGGCCACAGGCCCTGTGGTCCGGACCGCAGCACCGCGACGACGGCTTCGATCTCTCGCTCGTCATGGACACTGCTCGAATAGAAGACCCGCTCCACGTCGCCTCCGCATCCTTGCCATTCGGCCTCGCCGGCTCATCGACCCCGTTCGGTCAGAGTGCGGCGAGCCAGCTGGTGACCAGGTGGTTGAACTCCTCCGGACGCTCCTGATGCAGCCAATGGCCGGAGCCCGCCCAGCCGAGCGACTTCGACCGCGGATCGTCGAACACCGTCGCCTCGAACGCGGCTCGATCCGGGTCGTTGTAGATGGCCAGGACCGGGCACTGCCGCCGCTTCAGGTAGGGCACGGACGTGTCGCGGTAGCCAAGCGAGTCGGGTCCCACGAACAGGCCCGCCAGCGTCTGGCGGAGCACGTGACCGGGCACGCCGGCGATGCGGCGCATGTGCCACGTCTTCAGGGCGGCGGGGGAGGCGGGCGAGTAGGTGGCCGACAGGAACGTCTGGCTGCCCAGGACCGGATCGCCGTCCTCCAGGGCCGTGGCCATGCTCTCGACGATCGGCCGGACCTCCTCGGCCAGCAGGTAGCCGGGATCGACGCTGACGACAGCGCTCACCAGCTCGGGGTGCTCGACCGCGAGGGTGCTCACGATGGCGCCGCCCAGCGAGTGGCCCATGGCGACGACGGGCCCGGTGTCGAGTTGCCCGAGCAATCCGGCCAGGTCGGCCGCGAACTGCTCCGGCACGTACCCCTTCTCCGGTGCGCTCGAGCGACCGTGGCCGCGGTTGTCGACGGCAATGACGCGGTGGTTCGCGGCGAAATGCGGGAGCTGCCAGCTCCAATCATGGCTGTCACACGAGAAACCGTGGACGAACAGGATCGGAGGGTCGCCGGCCCCGTCGTCGGTGTAGAAGAGCCGAACGTCACCTACGTCTGCGAATGCCATGCCAGTCCTCCTACGCCGGGGTCGGCAGAGGCTATCGCCCGCCGGTTGGGGCCACGGACACACCCGCCCCATGACCAACGACTCTGGGCGGCTGCGGCAGCGCCGGGCACGCTGGGCCAGTGCGTCCCGCGACCCCGCAGCATTCCGCAGCGCGCCTGGATTACGGGCAGCGCCCGATGCTCGTCTTCTGGGAGACGACCCGGGCGTGTGGCCTCGCGTGCCGGCACTGCCGGGCGAGTGCCGACCTCGCGGCGCGGCCGGGCCAGCTGGAGACCGCCGAAGGCATCGCGCTCATCGACCAGGTCGCCGGATTCGGCCGCCCGTACCCGATCCTGGTGCTCACCGGCGGCGACTGCCTGCTGCGCCCCGATCTCTTCGACCTCATCGACCACGCAACCCGTCTCGGCGTACCTGTCGCGCTCTCGCCCTCGGTGACGCCCTCGTTGAGCCCATCGATGATCGCCCGTATAGCGGCGAGCGGGGTCAAAGCGGTGTCCATCAGCCTGGACGGCGCCTGCGCGGCGACGCACGACGGCGTGCGCGGCATCCCGGGCCATTTCGACGACACCATCGCCGCGATTCGCGAACTGGTCGCGGCCGGCCTCAGCGTGCAGGTCAACACCACGGTCATGCGGGCCGACGTCGACGAGCTCCCCGACATTGCGGCGCTGCTGGCCACGTCGGGGGTGCACGTGTGGGAGGTCTTCTTCCTGGTGCCGGTCGGCCGAGGGGCGGCGGCTGACGCCGTGAGCCCGCAGCAACACGAAGACATCTGCCATTTCCTCTTCGACGCCGCCCACTACGGCTTCGTGGTCCGCACCGTCGAGGCCCCGTTCTTCCGCCGCGTCGTGGCGAGCCGGCGCGCGGGCGATGCGGCTCCGCAGACGCCTGGATATCGGGCGCTTGCCGATCGGCTGCTCGACGTGGCCGGTGCGCCGACGGGTCGGCCGAGCGCGCATACCGCGGCGACCCGTGACGGCAAGGGCATCATCTTCGTGGCGCACGACGGCGACGTCTTTCCCGCCGGCTTCCTGCCGCGAACGGTGGGCAACGTGCGTACTATCCCGTTGGCCGACATCTACCGGGAAAGCCTGCTGTTGCAGCAGATCCGGGCGGCGGAGTTCAGCGGCCGGTGCGGTCGGTGCGAGTTCGCCGACCTGTGCGGGGGCTCCCGCGCTCGCGCCTTCGCCACGAATGGCGACGCGCTCGGCGAGGACCCGGCCTGCGCGTATCAACCGGGCGAACCCGTGCGCGCTCGAATCAGCGCTGGCCGCGGATGAAGACCGGGGGCCGCTTCTCGCCGAACGCCTTGACCGCCTCCAGATGGTCGGCGCTGCGGAAGGTGACGGCCTCCATCGCCAGCGCCATCTCGTAGAGCCGGTCGACCCGGTCCTCCAGGTCCTTGTTGACCAGCCGCTTGTTGAAGCGAATGGCGAGCGCCGCGCCCTGGGACAGCCGGCTGGCGAGCGCGGTGGCCTGCTCCAGCACCTCATCGGCCGGCACAGCGTGGTTGACCAAGCCGATCTCCGCCGCCTGCGTGCCGGTGAGCAGGTCGCCGGTGAACAGGTACTCCTTGGCGCGATTGGCCCCGATGAGCATCGGCCAGAGAATGACCCCACCGTCGGCGGCAACCAGGCCCACCTGGACATGCGGATCACCGATGCGGGCGGTCTCGGAGATGTAGACGACGTCGCAGAAGAGCGCCAGCGTGGCCCCGAGCCCGATCGCGTCGCCGTTGACGGCAGCGATCATCGGCTGCGCGGATGGCGAGGATGCTCTTGGCCATCGCGACGGAATCGATGAAGAGCTGGGAGAAGCCGTCGTCGTACCCGGCGTCGTTGTTCTCGGCCATCTGCTTGAAGTCGCCTCCGGCGCAGAAGCCCTTGCCCGCGCCCGTGAGGACGACGGCCTCCACCTCGGTATCGGCCGCGATCCGCCGGTAGAGCTCCGTGAGCTCCACGTGCATGACGTCGTTGATCGCATTCCGGCTCTCCGGCCGGTTGAGCGTGACGTGCAGGACGCCGCCGTCGTCCAGGGCCGTGGAGATGGTGGTCAGTCCGTATCTGTCCATGTCGCCGCCGTTCGTCGTGGCCTCATGACAGCTGGGCCGATTGAATACAAGATATGAGTTGCGTCGCGGACGCAAGCAAGCGACTCCCGGTTGAGAACGAGAGGGTGGCACATGCTCGACAGGCAATTGCTGGCGCCTCACGCTCTCGCCGCCTGGGCCGCGAAGGCGCCGGATGCTCCCGCGGTCATCCACCTCGACGGTGAGCGGCTGACGTACGCGCAGTTGCTCGCCGACAGTCAGCGCTGGGCGTCGGCCTTGCGGTCGCTCGGCGTCGCGGCCGGTACGCACGTCGCCACGCTGCTGCCCAACCAGGTGAACGCGCACCGCGCGATGCTCGGCCTCTCGTGGCTGCGGGCCGTCGAGGTGCCGATCAACACGGCCTATGTCGGCGCCGTGCTGGTGCACGCGCTCACGCTTTCCGAGGCGACCGTGCTGATCTGCACGCGGGAGCTGCTCGCCCAGGTCGTGCCGGTCATCGACGCGTGCCCGCTGCTGACGATGGTCGTGATCGTGGATGGCGACGCTTCGCCGATCGGAGGCGTCACGCCGATCTCGCTGCCGCAGCTGCTGGCGACGGTTTCCGATGAGATCGAGACCTTCCAGGGCCCTGAGCCATGGGAAGTCTCGTCGTTGCTGTTTACCTCGGGGACGACCGGGCCGTCCAAGGCCGTCATCTCGCCGTGGGGCCTGACGTACCAGATGTGGTCCTGGGTGCCGGACGACACGCTGGCTGCGGGCGAGGCGCTGTTCTCGGCCATGCCCCTGTTTCACAACTCCGGGCGCTCCGGCTTCAACTACGTGCTCTCGCGCGGCGGTTGCCTCGTCACGCGCGACAAGTTCAGCGCGACCAGCGTGTGGGACGACGTGCGCAGCTACGACTGCGTGGCGCTCGCGCTGGTGGGCCCGCTGACCGCACTGCTGTACTCGGCGCCGCCGCGTGCCGACGACGCCGACAACCCGGTGCGCAGCGTGATCCTGGGGCCGATGATCCCGCAGATCGCGGATTTCGAGCGACGCTTCGGGGTGCGCGTCGCCATCTGCTACGGGCAGACCGAGATCGGCGCGCCCATCGCCTCCTCCTGGGATCACGGGCCGTGGGAGACCTGTGGTCGGCGGCGCGAGAGCTGGCCGCATCACGAGGTGCGCATCGTCGACGAGCTTGACGAGCCCGTCGCTGCCGGGACGGTCGGGGAACTGGTCGTGCGTGCCGATCCCTGGTCGGTGATGCTCGGCTACTACGGCATGCCGGAGCGCACGGTGCAGGCCTGGCGCAACGGGTGGTTCCACACCGGCGACGCGTTCCGCGCGGACGAGGCGGGCTACTTCTACTTCGTCGACCGGATGAACGACGCGATCCGCCGGCGCGGGGAGAACATCTCCTCGTTCGAGGTGGAGGCGGCCGTCGGGCAGCATCCGCAGATCCGCGAGTGCGCCGCTGTCGGCGTGCGCACCCCGTTCGGCGACGACGAGGTCCTGGTCGCCGTCATCGCGGAGGACGGGTTTCGTCCCGAGGCGTTGCGCGAGTTCCTGCCGGGCCGCCTTCCGGCTTTCATGCACCCCCGCTACGTGAGGGTGCTGGCCGACCTCCCGCGCAACACCACCACCGGCCGGGTGCGCAAGGCAGAGCTGCGCGAGGATGGCGTCACGGCGACGACGTGGGACGCGCTCATGGGATCAGAAGGGGCTGGGTAGCCGGTCGATGGGCACGGCGATGAGCGTGGATGCGTCCGTCGCACACGCATCGCGGACGGCTGCGGGCAGGTCGGCGATGTCGTCTACCCGCCGGCTCTGCACGCCGAACGCGCGGGCCAGCGTGGCCCAGTCGGGGTTGCGCAGCCGGGTGCCGAGCTCGCGGCCACCGAACTTCTCCTGCTGGTCGCGGTTGGAGTTGCCGTAGGCGCCGTCATCGAAGACGACCGTGACGGTGTGGATGTCGTGCTGCACGGCCGTCGCCATCTCGTTCGACGCGAACAGGAAGCCGCCGTCGCCGACCACGGTGACGACCGGCCGATCCGGCTGGGCCACCTTGACGCCGAGCGCCGCCGGGTACCCGAAGCCCAGCGTTCCCATGTAGGAGGTGCTCAGGTAGGTGCGCGGCGCGTAGACGGGATAGGCCATGTGGCAGGCGTAGGCGACCGTCGCGGTGTCGCACACCAGGATCCCGTCATCGGGCACGCCTTCACGCAGGGCTTCGACGATCCGGAACTGCGGGCCGATCGCCTGCAGCTGCTCCATGACGGTGGCCCGCATCGCTCGGCACTCGTCAGCCCGAGACGGACGTGTCGGCAACCCGTCGAGGAGGTCGTTGAGCGCCTCCAGGGCCAGCTTCGCGTCGCCCGGCACGGCGACGGTCACCGGCGAATTGCGACCGATCTGCTCGGCGTCGGCGTCGACGTGGATCAGCTTCTGGTCCGCCCCCAGCCCGAAGCCCTGCATCCGGCTGCCGACAGCCAGCACGACATCAGCGGCGTCGAGAACGGGGCGAAGCCGCTTGTTGACCCACATCGTGCCCACCGACAGCGGATGCCGATCGTCGATCGCCCCCTTGCCCTCCCGGCTGGTGACGACGGGCGCCTGCAGCGTCTCTGCGAGGGCTTGCAGCGCCGCCGTCGCGTCGCCGAGCACCACGCCCCCGCCGGCGATGATCAGTGGACTGCTCGCTCCGGCCAGCAGCTCGGCGGCCTTCTGGAGGTCGGCTTCCGCCGGGACGACCGGCATTGTCGAACGGCGGGCGCGTGGAGGCCGGCGGCTGTCGTCTCGGCAAAAGCCTCCGGCGGGATCTCGATCTCGGTGGGCCGGGGACGGCCGGACTGCATCTGCACGAACGCCTCGTGCACGCCCGCCGCGATGCCGCCGGCCTCGCTGATCCGCTGCGCCCATTTCGTGATCGGGCGGACGAGGTCGAGCTGGTCGTGGACATCATGCAGGAGTCCGAGGTCGCGTCCGATCCCATGGCGATTGACCTGGCCGGAGA
Organism: uncultured Actinomycetota bacterium; assembly: GCA_963782485.1. GTDB lineage: Bacteria > Actinomycetota > Actinomycetes > Frankiales > Frankiaceae > DATAZK01. The sequence continues at coordinate 27,339 of CAWAJV010000008.1, read as the reverse complement.
CCAGCAAGACCGGGGAGGAGCAGGCGTAGGCCGTCGCCAGCCCCGAGGCCGCGTTGTAGACGCCGACGCCCGGGACGACCATGGCCACGCCCGGCCTGCCGCCGGCTCGCGCGTAGCCATCGGCCATGTAGGTGGTGGCCTGCTCGTGGCGCGTGACGATGTAGCGAATCTCCGGTACGTCGACCAGCGCATCCAGGGCCGACATGAGCTGATCGCCGGGGAGGCCGAAGATGACCTCGGTACCTTCAGCGCGCAACTGCTGGGCGAGAGCGTCGCCACCCGTCATTGTCGAAGGAGCGGGGTCGGCGGACCCAGGCGCAGTCACTTAAATATTGTATCTATGCTGCAGTTCACGCATCAGGGAGGTCCGCGTCATGACCACGGCGACGGGGTTACGCATCCAGCGGCAGGCCGGGGCGCTCGGGGCGATCATCGAGGGTGTCGATCTCTCGCAGCCGGTGGATGACTCGACGTTCGACGCGCTTCACGCAGCATTTCTGGAACATCAGATGATCTGCATCCGTGGCCAGGCCGCCATGACATCCGCTGACCAGCTGGAGTTCTCCGCCAGATGGGGTCGCATCTCGATCCACCCGTACGTGCCGTCGATCGAGGGCTACCCGGGTTTGATGCGGATCTACGATCCCAACCCGGTGACGCAGACCTGGCACTCCGACACCACTCACGCGGCGAAACCTCCGGCGATCACCCTGCTGCTCGCGCGCACCATCCCGCCCTATGGCGGCGACACCATGTGGTCGAACGCCTATCAGGTGTACGAGGACCTCTCGCCGGGGCTGCGGGCCACGCTCGACGGTCTTTCGGCGGTGCATCAGGGCACCGAGCTGGCGGCGTCGGCGGGGCTGGATGCCGAAGCGGTGCGCACGGTGCATCCGGTGATTCGCACCCACCCCGAGACCGGCCGCCGCGCGCTGTACGTGAACGGCAATTACACGAAGTCCTTCGAGGGCTGGAGCGCTGAGGACAGCGCCCCGCTCCTTTCGTACCTCTACGCCCAGGTGGGCCGCGCCGAGTACGTTTACCGGCACAAGTGGCAGGTCGGCGACCTCGTGATGTGGGACAACCGATGCACCCAACACGCGGTTGTCGGCGATACCGCCGGCGCGGAACGCACGCTGCATCGCGTCACGATCGAAGGAGACGTACCGGTCTGATGGGCGAAGAGGCTAGGGGGAACGCACCCGGCTCAGCCCGCATCGCCGCCGACGATCTGCGCGCGGGGCTGGCAAGCATCCTTCGCGGTGCGGGCGTGCCGGCGGACCAGGCCGGCGTCGTCGCGGCGCTGCTGGTCGAGGCCGATCTGCGCGGCGTGGATTCCCACGGCGCCCACCTGATGTCCATGTACGCCGGCCGGCTGGCCGCGGGCGACATCAAGCCCGAGACCACCGTCACGACCATCACCGACGACGGTTCCACCGTGCATCTGGACGGCGGGCTGGGCTTCGGACAGATCGCCGGGCTCGAGGCGGCCCGGATCGTGGCGGAGCGGGCCGGGCAGTACGGCGTCGCGACGGTGGCGGTCCGCGAGACCACCCATCTCGGCGCGCTCGGCGCCTACACGTCGCGCGTCGCCGAGGCCGGTTACATCTGCCTGTGCGTGCAGAACGGCCCGACATTCGTGCCGCCCTACGGCGGGGTGACGGCCCTGTTCTCGACGAACCCGCTGTCGTACGCGATCCCGACCGGAGCCGAGCCCGCCATCGTCTATGACATCGCCACGACCGCCGTCGCCGGCAACAAGGTGCTGCTGGCCAAGAAGCGGGGCGACCCCACCATTCCCGAGGGCTGGGCGGCGGATGAGAACGGTCGCCCCACGACCGATACCGCGGCTGCTTCCGTCCGTCATCTGCAGTGGTTCGGCGGCCACAAGGGGTTCGGCCTCGCGCTGCTCGTGGAACTTCTGGCCGGGGTGATGGCCGGCAGCTCGTTCGGCACGACCGAGCGCACCGCGTCTCCCCGGCACGGCGACGCCCGCGTCGCCAAGGGGTTCGTCCTCATCGCGGTCGATCCCGCGCGATTCATGCCGCTTGCGGACTTTCGCGAAAGCGTCGACGCGCTGATCCGCGAGATCCGGGAGAGCGGCCGGGCGCCGGGGGTGGATCGCCTCTGGCTTCCGGGTGAGCCGGAGCATGTCCGCCGGATCGAACGGACCCGTGACGGCATTCCTTTGCCCGCCCCGCTCGTCGACGAGCTCGACCGCCTCGCTCACGACGCCGGTGCGGCGCCGATCGTCCGGATGGCGTGAGTGGACCTCTCTCTCGACGAGGCGGCTGCTGCGGCACGCGAGGCGGCACGCGGCGTGTGTGCCAGGCATCCGGGGCTCTCGGCGGTACGTGAGGCCGAGCCGCTCGGGCACGATCCGAAGCTGTGGGGGGAGTTGCGCGCAGCCGGACTCCCCGGCCTCGGTTTGGCCGAAGAGCACGGAGGCAGCGGAGCCGATCTCGCTGCCCTCCTCGCCGTCGCCGAGGTGCTCGGCGAGCTGATGGCGCCCGTGCCTTTCATCGAGCATGCCGTCGCCGGTCGGCTGCTCGCGTCGATGGCGCCCGATCACCCGTTGCTGCCCCGGCTCGCGGACGGAAGCCTGATCGCGACGATCGCTCCGAACGTCGTGGCGGGAGTCGGGCGTGCCGTGCCCGCCGGCGCCGTGGCGGACGTCGTCATCGGTGTCGACGACGGGCAGCTGGTCATGGTGCAGTCGGCGCCGCCCGGGGTCGCGTCGGAGAACCTCGGCAGCCTGCCGCTGGCCGACCGCAGCCTGCGCGATGGCGAGCGGTCGGTGCTCGCGGCGGGGGTGCCAGAACGCAGCGAAACGGCTGGTACTGAAGGGGAAACGCTGGTTGCCGGATGGCTCACTGGGCTGTCGAGGACGGCGCTGGAAATCGTCACGGGCTGGGTCAAGGAGCGTCACCAGTTCGGCGTCCCCATCGGCTCGTTCCAGGCCATCCAGCATGGCCTGGCCGACCTCCCAGGCCTCATCGACGGCAGCGCGCTGCTGGCCGCGGAAGCCGCCTGGGCGCAGGCCGGCGGCGCGCGTTCGATCACCGGCGCCAGCGGCCGGCAGCTCGCGGCGATGGCACTGATTTTCGCTGCCGAAACGGCGAAGCAGGTGACCGGCCGGGTGGTGCAGTACCACGGTGGCCTGGGTGTCGCCCTGGAACACGACGCCCAGCTGCTTTACCGGCGGGCCCGCGCGTATCCGCTGCTCGGGCGAACGCCGCGGGCGACGCTTCGTGACCTCGGGGCCGCTTTGATCGCGGATGGTGGTTGAGGATGGACTTCAGCTACAGCCCACCGGTAGCCGAGCTCTGGCGCCGCGGTACGCGCGTTCCTCGCCGAACACCTGACCGACGACATCCGGCGCACGATGCACCGCACCGGCACGATCCACCATGCCGAGCTCTACCGTCAGATCGCCGAGCGCGGCTGGCTCGCCGCCTCGACCCCGGGAGCCCGCTCGGCGCGCGATTCCCATGAGCAGGCGGTGCTTTTCCGCGAGCTCGAGCTCGCCGATGCGCCGTATCACGGGCTCTCCATCAGCCTGATGGTCATCGGTGTGATCGACGTGCTGGGCTCGGCCGAGCTGAAGCAGCGGGTGCTCCCGGAGCTGCTGGCCGGCGAGACGATCGTCGCGCTGGGCTACTCCGAACCCGGCTCAGGATCCGATGTCGCCGCGGCGACGACGCGTGCGGAACCGGTGGACGCCGAGCACGCGGCGTGGCGGATCAACGGCCAGAAGATGTGGACCACCCTGGCGCAGGAGGCGGGCTACGTGCTCCTGCTGACCCGCACCAACCCTGACAAGCCGAAAAATCGCGGTCTCACGATGTTTCTGGTACCGCTCGACCACTCCGGGCATCACCATCCAGGCCATCCACACGATGTCGGACGAGCGCACGAACGTCGTCTTCTACGACGACGTGCTGGTGAGCGACGGCTACCGGATCGGTGAGGTCGACAACGGCTGGCAGGTGATGGGCCTCGCGCTGAGCTTCGAACGCGGCGTCATGGGCGGCACCGGCATGCTCGAGCCGCTGGTGAGGAACGCGATCCGCTGGGCGAAGCAGCCGGATGCGACGGGGGTCCGGCCGGCGGACGATCCAGCCGTCCTCGAGGCGATAGCCCGGGCTCGCATCGACGCGGAGGTCGCGTTCCTGCTGACCCAGCGGACGGCGGTCGTGGGGGCGGCGGGGCAGTCGCCGGCGCTCGCCGGCAACATGGCGAAGCTCTTCGCGACGACTGCTTACCAGCATGCTGCGCATGAGTTGCAGGAGGTCGCCGGACTCGATGGCGTGTTGCATGGAAACGACTTGGAGCGCGCGGTGCGCCACAGCGCCGTCACCACGATCCAGGGCGGGACGACGGAGATCGCGCGCAACTACATCGCCACCTATGGGTTAGGACTGCCGAAATCACGTCCGGCAGACGTCAAGAAGCCATGAGTCCCGGCCATCATGACGGGCCGGGCCTGTCGGGAGCGGCCGAGTCGTTCCGGCAAGAGGTCTGTGGCTGGCTGACCACCCGCATGGACCCGACCGAGACGAATGCCCACCTCAAGCCGACCGAGCGCACTGGCCTGTCCGAGCCCTTCGAGCGCGCCCTGCACCTGGAGGCAGGCGCCCGCGGCTGGCTCGGCATCAGCGTGCCCGCCGAGGTCGGCGGTGGCGGTCAACCTCCAACATTCGCAGCGGCTTTCGGGTACGAGGCGGCGTATCACGATGCGCCTCTGGTCGACACCGCGATCGTTCTGGCCGGAGCGCCCGTCGTCGCGTTCGGTACGCCCGAGCAACATCGAGGACTGCTCGCCCGCATGCTCAGCGGCGATGTCGAGATGTGCATCGCCTATACCGAACCCGACGCCGGCAACGACCTGGCGGCGCTGACGACGACGGCGCTGCCGCAGCGCGACGGCAGCTTCCTGCTCCGGGGCCACAAGGCTCTCATCACCGGAGCCGACAAGGCCGATGTCTGCCTGACCATCGCCCGCACCGATCCGAGCGTTCCCGCGAGGCGCGGCAGCAGCATGTTTCTCGTCGACATGACCCTGCCAGGCGTCTCGGTCCGTCCGCAGCGGATGATGGCCGGCTACGACCTGTGGGAGGTGCTCTTCGATCAGGTCCGGCTGCCGGCTGGCGCGCTGCTCGGGGTGCAGGACGATGGCTGGCGCCAGCTCGCGTTCGCCGTCGAGCAGGAACGAACGGGCATGTTCACGCTGGGCTGGTGTCAGCGGCTTTTCGACGAGATTCATCGCTTCGCCTGCATCGGGAGCGAGGGCGAGCGTCCCATTGACGAACCGGTGATCGCCGACGGCCTCGCGCGGTTGTGGGCCGATCTGCAGGCCGGCCGGCGCTGTGCCCTCGCCCTGACCGAGGAGGAGGTCAGCGGTCACCGCACCAGCACGACGGCGTCGATGGCGAAGGTGACCCTGACCGAGCTCGCCCAGCGGTTGGCCCAGTTCGGCACCGAGATCGCGGGCACCGCGGGCAGCATCACCGGTTCGCTGTTCGGCTCGCCGGACCCGGCTGCGCCCGCCGGCGGGCGGCTCTCCCACGAGTACCTCTTCCGGTTCGAGGGCGGCGTGGGGGTCGGGGCGAACGAGCTGCACCGCACCGGAATTGCCGCCGCGCTGGGTGTCCACGCGCCGCGGACGGCCGCCACCGGACCGCAGATCGATCTGCTGGCAGACGGGAACCCGCTTCGCGATCAGGTGCGTGCGCTCACGACCGGCTGGGGGATCACGCAGCTGGAAGCAGTGCAGGGGCAGGCGCCCGGCTACGACGCTGCCATCAGCTCGGCCGTGGGGTCACTGCTCCCGCCCGCGCTGCGCGATGCGCTCGCCGTGCTCGAAGAGCTGGCGTTCGCTGGCTGCCCGAACCCGTTGCGTAGCAGGCACTTCCAGTGCACCGCGATGGTGCCCGGGGCGGCCCTCGCAGGGGATTGGGCGGTCGCGCTGCCGAGCGGGCCGCCGCCGCAGCTGACCGGCCGGGGAGCCGGCGGCTATGCACTCTCCGGAAGCGTCGGCGACGTCGAGTTCGGCGACTCGCCGGCCGGCCTCATCGTCCCGGCCGAGCTCGGTTCGGAGCCAGTGCTGATCGCCGTGCCGGTCGACGCGGCCGGCGTGACCGCCGTTACCCATCCCACGCTGTCGGCGAACCGGCTCACCGACTTCACCTTCACCGCTGTCTCGATTGCCGATGAACGGGTCGTGTCGCGGGCTCATGTGGCGCAAGCGGCGACGCGTGCCTGCCTGACCGGGGTCGTCGCTCTGTGCGCCGAGATCGTCGGCCATGCCGCGGCCTTGCTGGCGGCGACGGTTGACCGCGTGACGAGCCGGCAGGCTTTTGGCAGCACGCTAGCGGCGTTGCCTACCGTTCAGCAGCGGGTCGCCGACATGTACCTGGACTTCGTTGCGGCCCGCGCGGCCGTGGTCGAAGCAGCGGAGGAGCTCGATCGCCGCGGCGCTACGGGCGACCCGCCGGCTCGGCTGGTCGGCCTCGTCTCCGCCGCTCGCCTCACCTGCGGTGACGGCGCGTTACGCATCGCGGCGGGTGCGCATCAGCTGTGCGGTGGCTGGGGCCAGCTCTGGGAGACCGGCTTGCATCACCACACCCGAGCGATCAAAGCCGCGGAGGGCCAGCTCGGTCGGGCGCAGGAGCACGCCGCCGCGGTCGGCATCCTGCTTGCTGGCCGACGGTGACTGCGTAAACCCTGTGCCCGATCAGGCGGCGAAGACTCCGCCGTCGTCGTTGGTTTCGCCGGTTTCGCTGGGATCGGTCTCGCCGCACGGATCATCGGCGATGTCGGGGTGGGGTGGTGGTCGTAGGTCGTCGTGTTCGACGGGGTAGCGGCGGCCGAGGGGGCTGATCCAGATGGGTGGTTCGCCGGGTTGGGCTTGTAGTCGCCATCCGGCTTCGTGTTTGAGGCGGTGGTGTCGTTTGCAGAGCGGATAGAGATTTCCTGGGCAGGTGGAGCCGCCGGTGCCGTCGGGACGGTGGGGTTGGCGGTGGTCGAGGTCGCAGGTTTCGGCGCGGCGGGTGCAGCTGGGGAAGATGCAGCTGCGGTTGCGGGAGCGGATGAAGTCGGACAGGGCGGTGCTGGGCCGGTAGCGCAGCCGGCCGAGATCCAGCAGGTGGCCTGAGTCGGGGTCGGTGATGAGGCGCCGCCAGCTGGCGTCGGCGGCGAGTTCGCGGGCCATGTCGGCGGGCAGCGGGCCGTAGCCGGCTAGCTCGCCGGGGTTGTCCCGTAACCCCAACACGGTCGGCAGGTCCATGGTCAGGTTCACGGTGACCCGGTACGGCTTCTTCGCCACACCCTGCTCACCCGGCGCACCGGACTCGATCGGCGTGCCGGTCGCGAGGGCCAGTAAGGCCAGCACGCGGAGCTGGCCGGCGGTGCGGCCTTCGGTGTCGATGGCGCCCAGCTGTTTGGCGGCGGCGGCGATGGCGTCGTAGACGGCTTTGACGTCTGCGGCGTCGGCGGTCAGGCGGAGTTCGGCTTGCCCGTCTTCGGTGGGCCACCAGTCGACACCCTGCTCAGCTTTGGCGCGCTTGACGTTCTTGCGGGCGGTGTGCGGGGCGACGGTCAGCACCGCGCGGCGCAGGCAGGCGCGCAGCTGCGCCAGGGTCTGCTTCCGGGCCCGGGGCAGTACCCGGTTCGCGACCCAGCCGGCCTGCTCGTCGGTCAGCGGGCTGGCGGCTTCGACGATCGCGTTCGCCTGCCAGTACGAAATGTCCCCGAGGCGCAGCGCGGCGGCGACCATTGATAGCCGGCCGGCCAGCTCATCAGCGACCAGAATCCGGTTGCCGGCAACGTTCTCCGACGCCCGGAGCGCCCCGGCGACTTCGCAGCGGGCGGACCGTTCCACGAGCTCTGGATCGTCACGCCCGATCGGTGCGGCCCGTTCCGAGACGCGGACCGCGTCGGCGACCAGCGCGACGACCGCCGTGCTGCACGAGGCGACCCAGGCCGCCTGCCGCTCCCAGGCGGCGAGCAAATCCGCCTGCCCGGACGGCCGCAGCCGCACAGCGTCGACGCCGGCGAGCGCGGCGATGACCTCCGGGCCGGGCGGGGCGATGAGCGCGGCAGCCACCACACCCGACCGGCTCAACTGTTCGAACATGTGTGCGAGTCTACCGGCTTCACGGGCCGCTGACCAGGTAAAACATTGCTTGTGGACGAACCGGATCGTGTGGGGGTCAAGGTCCGCATGAGGCGCCAGGGCCGGGTCTTCGCTTGCTTAGTAGTGCCGAGGTTGCTTGGGCAGACCCGCTAACGTCTGACCGTGCGCGCGTCGGGGCGGCTGGTCGTGGGGATGACGTTCGCCTTGCTCACCGGGTGTGCAGCGTCGGGCGCAGGTCACCGGGACGTGCCCGCGAAGGGCACGGTCGCTGCCTCCACCCCGTCGCCGACGAGCAAGCCCATAGGCCACGCGGCCGGTAGCAGTGCTCGAACGACTCTTATCAGCGTTTCCAGTGCCGGTGGTCAAGGAGATGACAACAGCAGCTACGGCGTCACGCTGAGCGCGAACGGCCGGATCGTCGCCTTTGTTTCGGCCGCCGACAATCTGGTGCCGGGTGACACGAACACCAGAGACGATGTCTTCGTCCGTGACACGAAGTCAGGCATCACCAGCCGCATCAATGTTTCGAGCACCGGGGCACAGGGCGACGGGATCCGCATCCTCCCGCCCTCGGTATCCATCGACGGGGCCGGCCGGTACGTCGCCTTCCAGTCCGACGACACGAACCTGGTTGCTGGTCGAGCGAACACGTGCACCGTGGTTTCTCCGGGGAGCCAGCCGTGCCCCGGGATTTTCGTGCGCGATCTCCGGTCGGGCACCACGCGTCTGGTGAACGTGTCGGACGGCGGCGTCCCGGCGAACGGCTACAGCCAGTTTCCGGTCATCAGCTCGAACGGCCGCTACGTCGCCTTCATATCCGGTGCGACAAATCTCGTTGATGGCGACACGAACAACGCTGCAGACGTGTTCGTCGCCGACCTGAAGACGTCCACCATTCGTCGCGTGAGCGTTTCCGAGGCCGGGGTTCAAGCCAACGGCGGCAGCTACTCCGTATCGATCAGCGCAGACGGCAGGTACGTGGCGTTCAATGCCAAGGCGACCACCTTGACCCCGGGGATGATCGGCACCGGGGTGATTGGTGTCTTCTTCCGTGACCTGGAGACGGGGAGAACCCAACTCGTCGGAAAATACGGCACGCCTGTACAAGACAATCCCGGCTCGCTGTCGATGAGCGCGAACGGGCGCTACGTCGCCTTTGACTCCATCGATGGTGAGCCTGTCTCAGGCAGTGGCAACCGTGCCCCTGGCATGTTCCTGCGCGACATGCGGTCGGGAGCCCTCCACGAGGTGAGCGTGAATGGTGGCGGCGGCCAAGGCGCCGGGTTCAGTGATGAGCCTGCGCTCGACGCGGCCGGCACGCGTTTGGCCTTCACGTTCAAGGCGACCGGTCCCTCGACGAGCAGCGCTCCCACGCAGATTCGGCTGCGCGATCTGTCTGCCGGCACTACCCGAGTCGTCAGCGTCTCCGACGCAGGCGGCGAGGGCAGCGGTAACAGTTTCCACCCGGCTATCAGCGGCGACGGGCGCTACATCGGTTTCAATTCCAATGCGATCAACCTGTCGCGAGGAGACGCCAACTACCGTGACGACGTCTTCATCCGTGGCCCGCTGTCCTGATCTCGCAGCTCACCCCGCAAGCGAGTCGATCGGCAGTTGCGCTACCCCACCAAGGCATGCCTCGCGAACTGCCCTTCGAGATCGGCGCCGCCATCGGGCATCGGCTGCTCGGAGTGATCTTCTTAGCGAGCCGGTTGATGGGACGCCAGGCGTTCGCCAAAGAGCCCGCTCACTCGTTACCTGCTCAGCTGGCAGAAGCCGGCAAGTCAGCTCTCCTCTTGTCCTAGACCGATGTGAGAATGACGAGCTGCTGCGTCGCCCGGGTCATCGCCACGTAGTGGTCGACCACTCCTTCGATGCCGGCGCCGAAATTCTCGGGGTTGATGAGCACGACCAGATCGAACTCGAGCCCCTTCGACAGCTCGGGGGTCAGCCATTGGACGCGGGGGGAGCTGGTGCCGGTGCCCTCCAGCCCGCCGATGACGCAGGCGATTCCCTCGGCATGTGCGGCGAGCCAGCCGTCGAGAATCGATCGCAGTTGCGAGACGTGGCCACGAACGACGGGCATGCCGTTGCTGCGGATCGAGGTCGGGACGTTGGCGTCGGGAAGTACCGCACGGATGACGGGCTCGGCTTCGGCCATGACCTCCGCGGGCGTCCGGTAGTTGATGCGGAGCGTGGCCACCCGGCTTTGAGCCAGCCCGATCCGTTCCAGCCGTTCCTGCCAGGACTCCGTGAAGCCGTGCCGGGCCTGAGCGCGGTCGCCGACGATGGTGAAGCTCCGGGATGGGCAGCGCAGCAGCAGCATCTGCCACTCGGCGTCGGTGAGTTCTTGAGCCTCATCGACGACGATATGTGCGAACGGGCCGGCGAGAACGTCCGTGTCGACGCTCGGTAGCGCCGACTCGTCGACCAGGGCTTCGTGGAAGTCCTCGCCGCGCAGCATGGTCACCAGGCCCACCCCGTACTCGTCGTCCGCGGCCTCCCGCAGGTTGTCGATCACCGCGACGCGCTGTGCGCGTTCATCGGCGGCAGCCGCATCCTGGCGACGCTGGCGGCGCGACGCTTCCGGAGCGCCGAGGCGCTGCCGCGCCGCATCCAGGAGCGGCAGGTCGGACACCGTCCACGCGCGGGGGTCACGACGCTGCAGCGCCTGCACGTCATCGGGGCGGAGCCAGGGAGCGCACAGCTTCAGGTAGGCAGGGACCGACCAGAGATCGGCGACGAGATCGGCCGCCTCGATGAGCGGCCAGGCGCGGTCGAGGGCCGCCAGCAACTCCTCGTCCTGCACCAGCGACCGGCGAAGCTGATCGGCGGACTCGTCGTTCGCGTGCTTGTCGATCAGGATCCCGATCAACTCGTCACGGATGGTCTCGCGCGCCTCGTTATGCGGGGTAGCGGGATCCGGTGCGTCGAACGCCTCGGCCCAATCGTCGGCGCTGAGCCACAGGTCGGCCCAGGGGGTTGTGACCGTTATCCCTCGGGTCGGTGGTTCCTCGTAGAACCGGACCGCCTCCTCGATGGCCTGCACCAGATCGGCGGCCGACTTCAACCGGGCGACGTGGGGGTCCGCCTCGATCCCGGCTACCGGCCCCTCGGCGACGAGGTCGCGCAGGGTGCAGGTGCGCACGTCCTCTTCCCCGAGGCTGGGCAGGACGTCGGCGACATAGGCGAGGTAGGGCTGGTGCGGTCCGACGAACAGCACACCGCCCTGCCGGTGACCGAGACGCGGGTCGGAATAGAGCAGGTACGCCGAGCGGTGCAGGGCGACGACTGTCTTCCCGGTACCCGGACCGCCATCGACGACGAGCGCACCGCGGGATCCCGCCCGGATGATGGCGTCCTGGTCGGACTGGATCGTGCCAAGCACGTCTCGCATCCGGGGTGACCGGTCGGCGCCCAGGCTGGCGATGAACGCTGACTGATCGTCCAGTGCAGCGTTGCCTTCGAGTCCCTCCGGGGTGAACACCTCGTCCCAGTAATCGTGGATCCGGCCGCCGGCCCAGCGATACCGGCGCCGGCTGGCCAGACCCATCGGATTCGCGTGGGTGGCGCCGAAGAACGGCTCAGCTGCTGCAGATCGCCAGTCGCGCAGCAGCCGGCGGCCGGTGCTGTCCGTGAGGCCGAACCGTCCGATGTAGACCGGCTCGGGATCGTCGGCCAGCACGATATGTCCGAGGCACAAATCGAGCCCGAAGCGGCGCAGGGCGCGCAACCGGGCGGTCAGGCGGTGGATCTCCTGGTCCCGGTCCATCGCTTGCTGACCGATGCCGCCGGGTGCCTGGCGCGCGGCATCGAGACGGTCCGAGAGGTCGGCGATCGACTGCTCGAGGCTCTCGGCAATGGCGGCGAAGTGGTGCTCGTCGGCGGCCACAAGGGCCGGGGCCGCCTTGGCGGCCAGGTGGTCGGGAAGGTCGAAGACGCCGGTGGTGATGCCGTTCGCGGGCAAAGTGATGGCTCCCGTTTCCGCAGGTACTGGGCTCGGCCAGCGATTCTGCGGCACCACCCGGGTCTTGCGGCAAGCCCCCAGGTGCGCTATACGTTAAGAGTGGAAAGAGGGTGGGTTTCCTCTTCCGCAATCGCGCTAGCGCCGGGGCAATATCCCGCGGGCTTTGAAGAGCGAGACCACCAGGTCGCCCTGCTTGCGCATCATCTTCGCGTACTCAGCTGACGCCCGCTCGCCGTCGCCCTTCTTCAGCGCGCGCACGATGGCCCCCGTGCCTTGCTTCTCGACAGCGATGGAACCCGGCACCAACTCGAAGAAGTTGCCCGGCACGATGCCGGCGAGCGCCGTCAGCACCGCGGGGAGCCGGGGCGAGCGCGCCATGTCGATGACCGCGCGGTGGAACGCCTGATTGAGCCGCCAGGCCGCCTGCGGATCTTCAGCGGCCGCAACGGCTTTCTGCAGGTCGGACAGCTGCGCGAGCGCCTCGGTCGAATGCCGCTGGGCGGCCCGGGCGGCGGCAAAGCCGAACACGTGGCCGTACAACTCGTAGTGGTCGCGGACCACCGACTCGTCCAGCGTGCTGATGAACGCGCCGCGGTGCGGCTTGATGGTGACCCAGCCCTCGCGCTCAAGACTCAATAACGCCTCGCGCACCGGCACCCGGCTAAGGCCCATCACCTCGGCCACGGCGTCCTGCGGGACGCGATCACCCTGGCGTAGCACACCATCGAAGATCAGGCGCCGGATGTAGAGCGCGGCTTGCTCACCGCTGCTGCGCCGTACCACCAGATCCTCCGGAGGCGGGAGCGAGCGGCCGAACGGCTCCTGCTCCTGCGCTACCGCCATGCGGCAAATCGTATCTTGCATAAAACGTTCAATACCGTTCGAGCGGCCAGCCGGTGGACTACTCGTGCCACTCCGGATGGCGGTCCGAGACCTGCGGTTGCCGCCCGGTGCGCAGTGGCGAGAGCGGTGCGTCGACCAGCAGGAAGCGATGGAAGTCTTGGGTGCGCCCATACGTCGAACGTCGCCAGGCGCGTAACGGTCCATAGCTGCGCTCGGCGGCCTCGAGCGATCCCCACTGCTCCCAGGTCGGAACGGCCCAGAGCAGGAACGCCTCGGACTCGTTCACCATGGCGGTTTCCCAGGCCCCGATGAGCCGCCAGCCGTGCTCGCCGTACAGCGGCTGACCGTGCTGGGCCACCTCTTCGAGGTAGTCACCCGCCCGGCCGGGCTCGACCGAAACCTGCTCGTGCGCATAGACCTCGGCGTGGATGCCCTGGCCGCACAGCTCCTCGATGGTCGACGTCCAGGGCGCGGGCACGAGTACGCGGTCGTCGCCACGCCGGCGGTATCCGGCGGCTTCCGACCACCACTTCGCCAGCTTGGGGTCCTGCAAGGTCGGGTGGTTGAACTCATGACGGAACGAGGTGGCCAGGCCGCCCCAGCCCTGCTCCTCCCAGAGGTTGACGACCTGGGGCCAGCCGCGGGTGGTCCCGACGACTCCCCAGACCCCGTAGCACAACTGGTCGCGTTCGGCCTGGGCGATCGGGCTCCAGTTGGCCGTCATGTGGTGCATGTAGTTAGCGCGGTTGTGGCCAAGGATGTCGATGAACTCGTGGATGTAGACGCGATCGTTGATGGTGGGCCTCCGGCGACGCTCTAGACTCCGATGTGAATCCTGTATCAAAGATGCAGTCTGCACCCTCCTGGGGGACTCGATGACCACCGATGTCTTGGCCGACGTCAGCGACGATGCGGCGGTGCCGAACGTCAGCCGCATCCCGCCGCTGGTCGATGTCGATGCCCACATCGTGGAGCCGCCGGACGTCTGGTCCAGCCGGTTGCCGGCGAAATATCGCGAGGTCGGCCCACACATCGAGTACCACCCGACCGGTACCCCCAAGCTGGCAGGCGGCACCTACATCGAGGCACCCGGGACGGAAGGTCCCGACGTTGCCTGGTGGTGCTACGAGGACCATCGCTATTCGGTGAAGCGGCTGATCGCCGCGGCCGGCTACCCAGCCGACGAGATCAGCCTGTCCGGCATCACGTTCGAGCAGATGCGGCCCGGCTGCTGGAAGCAGGCCGACCGCTTGGCAGACATGGATCTGAACGGGGTTCAGGCGCAGCTCTGCTATCCCAACTACCCGCGGTTCGCCGGCCAGATCTTCCTGTGGGGCAAGGATCGCGAGCTGGCGCTCCTGTGCGTGCGCGCCTACAACGACTGGATGGTCGACGCGTGGTGTGCCGGCTCCGGCGGACGGCTCGTCCCGCTGTGCCTGGTGCCGCTCTGGGATGCAGACCTGGCGGCGCAAGAGGTCCGTCGTAACGCCGCGCGCGGGGTGCGGGCGGTCGCCTTCACGGAACTGCCGGCCTATCTCGGCCTCGCCAGCCCGCACTCCGGATACTGGGACCCGTTCTTTCGCGCCTGCTCTGAGACCCGCACGGTCGTGTGCATGCACATCGGCTCCGGCACGAAGACCCCGCAGGCGTCACCGGACGCTCCCGACGCCGTGGCGGCGAGCATCATCTTCGGCAACTCGGCCGCCAGCATGGCCGACTTCCTGTACTCCGGCGTCTTCGTCCGATTCCCGGATTTGAAGGTCCTGTACGCCGAGTGTCAGATCGGCTGGATCCCTTACCTGCTCGAGCGGCTCGACGACGTGTGGGAGACCCACCGCGGCTGGAGCGGCTCGCAGACCCACATCCCGTCGCCGCCCTCGGCGTACTACTCCGACCACGTCTACAGCTGCTTCTTCAAGGACGCGGTAGGCGTGCGGATGCTCGACATCGTCGGCGAGGACAATGTCATGTTCGAGACCGACTACCCGCATCAAGACGGGACCTGGCCGCGCTCGCGGCGCGCGGCCGCAGAGCAGTTCGGTCACCTGCCCGACGCGCAGATCCACAAGCTCGCGCGCGGCAACGCGATCTCGCTGTTCGGCCTCAGCCTGCCGGAGGCGTCGTAGACCGGGCGGCCAGCTCGTCCTCGAGCCGCTGCAGATCGGCGCCGGAGGTGTCGAGCCGGATGTTGTTGTCCATGACCCGCGGCCCTTCCCAACCCGGGAGCAGGCCCCGCTCGTGGCAGAAGAACTGCGACTCGATGTTGACGCCGTTGTACTGGTCGGCTTCCGGGTCGGTGCACAGCCAGCGCACCACCTTGCCCATGACCTCCATCGGCGCGCCCTGATTGGTGATGCCGAACTTCGCCATGTCCTGCCCGATGCGCTCCGTTGCCACCAGACCCGGCTGGACGTTGAAGCATCGGATGCCCTGATCGCCGAGCTCGACCGCGAGAAAGCCGGCAATACGCTGGAACGCGCCTTTCGACGTTCCATAGCCCATGCCCCAGCCGCCCTGGCCGGCCTTCTTCATGGGATCGCCGTAGCCGGAGCCGGATGTGATGTTGACGATGGTGCCTTCGCCGCGCGCGAGCATCCCGGGCAGGACCATCTTGTTGATGATCAGGGGTGCCATGAAGTTGGCTTCCAGCTGCTTGCGGATGAGCTCGATAGGAGTGTCCAGGAAGAGGTCCATGTGGCCCGGACCGATGTAGCGACCGTTATGGACCACGACGTCAATCCGCCCCCAGCGCTCCAACACCGTGGCGACGGCAGCGCCCAACGACGCGCTGTCGAGCAGGTCGGCGGCCACCGAGATCGCCGTGCCACCGGCTTGCTCGATGAGCTGCACCGTTCCCTGCAGGCTGCCTGGCAACGGGCTGAGATCGCTGTCGCGCAACGTCGAGGAGTGCTCACGCGGCTCGCCTTCCGTCACGGTGCGCGCGGTGATCGCGATCCGGTAGCCGGCGTCGGCCAGCTCGATCGCGCACGCCTTGCCGATGCCGCGGCTGGCTCCGGTGATGAAGGCGACCTTCTCCGTGCTCATGCGTTGCTCACGTCTCATTCCGGGGGTATGGGCCGCGCAACCATTGCATGACCGACGTGCGGGCCGTGATCAGCCATCCCTCGTCGAACCGGTGGCAGCGGTCGCGGTACTGCGTCGCGACGATCAGATCCTCGCGGCCGTTGCCCGGTTCCTCGAGGTGATAGCAGACGGCGTAGCTCCACACGAGCGCATCGTCGCCGTCGATCGTGACGTGTTGATTGGTGATGTTGTGCTGCGTCGCCTGATAGACGGCCGCCCCCTCGTAGACGTTCGGCAGGTAGTCCGATGCGGGCGACGCGCCGGCCATGCCCTCTACGAAGGCGTCCGGTGCGAACACGCTCAAGACCGTGTCGAGATCACGCATGTCGATGCCGAGCGCGTAGACCTTCACCAGCTGGCTGACCGCGTAGCGGTCTGCCAGCTCGTCGCCATTGGGTGGGGGGATCGGGCCTCGCCACTGCGTCCATTCGGTCACGGGGCAGCAGCCTAATGCGGGCGTCGTCCGGTCATGTTGGCGCCCACCGTTGCGCCCACTCGATCTCGACATCTCTTTCGAAAACTTGGGCCGGGCGGTTGACGGGATACGCCATAGCCTGCTTCTCTAGGACGGCGTTCTACCCCTAGGAGCTGCGCGGATGTCAGAGCTCATCGCCGAACGTCGCTCGTACGTCGCTGGTGACTGGATTTCCGGGGACCACCTCTTCGAGGTCGAAAACCCGGCCGACGAGACGGTCGTTGCCTCGCTCGCCGCCACCCCGCCCCGCGAGGTGGAGCGCGCGATCCGCGCAGCGCGGGAGAGCTTCGATGCGGGGGTGTGGGCCGACCGTCCGGCGCGCGATCGCGCGAGCGTCCTGCTCGCCTTCCTGGATCAGCTGGCGACGCAACGGGCCGAAATCGTCGCCACGTGTGTGGCCGAAGCGGGCCAGCCGACGTGGTTCGCCGACATGACGCAGTTCGGTTCGGCCATGACGTTCTCGCGGGGCGCTATCGATCTCTACCTCTCGCTGCCGGAGGAAGAGCAGAATCCCGTCCCGGTCGACGAGCTCACGGCGGGACGCGTTGCGCTCAGCGTGCGTCGCTACGAGCCGGTGGGCGTCGTCTGCGCCATCACTCCCTACAACGCCGCGTTCCTGATGGCGTTCCAGAAGATCATTCCGGCGCTCCTGGCGGGCAACTCGGTCGTGCTGCGCCCGAGCCCGCTGACGCCACTCTCGTCCCTCGCGCTCGGCACTGCAGCCGAGGCCGTCGGCCTGCCCCGCGGCGTGCTCAGCGTGGTTGTCGAGGACGGTGCCGCCGGCGCGACCCTGATGACCTCGCATCCGGCCGTGGACATGGTGTCGTTCACCGGCTCCACCGCTGTCGGGCGGCAGATTCTCGCGCAGGCGGCGCCGACGGTGAAGCACGTCGCCCTCGAGCTCGGCGGAAAGTCCGCTCAGATCTACCTGCCCGATGCGGTTGAACGGGCGGCGGCCGGAGCCGGGATGGTCGTTGCCGGCACCTGCGGCCAGGCCTGCGTCGCCGCGACCCGGATGCTGGTGCCCAAGGAACGCAAGGAGGACGTGCTCGCCGCGGCGGCAGCCGCCTACGGCTCCCTCACGGTCGGGCCCCCGACCCAGCAGGGGACGATGCTCGGCCCGCTGATCAGCGCGGCCCAGCGGGAACGTTGCGAGCGGTTCGTGGCTCTGGCCGAGGAGCACGGCGGCAAGGTCGTCACCGGGGGAGGGCGGCCGGCCGGCCTCGACCGCGGCTACTACTTCGAACCGACCGTGCTCGACCTGCCGGACAACGCCAATCCTGCGGCGCAGGAGGAGATTTTCGGCCCCGTGCTGGGAGTGATCGGCTACGACGACGTCGATGATGCGGTGCGCATGGCGAACGACAGCATCTACGGCCTCTCCGCTCAGGTGTACGGCGCGAACGTCGCCGCGGCGACGGCGGTGGCGCGCCGTATCCGTTCGGGTGCCGTCAATGTCAACGCCAGCATGTTCAGCGCTTACGCGCCGAGCGGTGGCTACAAGCAGAGTGGTCTCGGCCGCGAGCGCGGTGTTGACGGCATCCGCGCATTCCAGGAAGTGAAACACATGATCATCGGCGAGCTGCCTCGCTGATCCGCGCTCCAACGACGGGAGTTCAACGATGACCTCACCAACGACAGCAGAGCTCAATCTGGACTGGCTGATCTCGGTCGACGACCACGTCCTGGAGCCGCCGAACCTCTGGGTGGATCGCGTCCCGGCGAAGGATCGCGATCGGGCGCCGCACATGATCGAGGACAACGGCGAGATCTCGGGTCTACGACGGCAAGCGTTTCCCAACCTCGGGCCTGTCTGCGGTGGCCGGCAAGTCCAAGGAGGAGTTCACCCCCGAGCCAGTCCCGTACTCCGAGATGCGGCCGGGCTGCTACGACCCGATCGCTCGCCTCGACGACATGAACCGTGCCGGGCAGCTCGCGTCGCTCTGCTTCCCGACCCTGACCCGCTTCTGTGGCCAGCTCTTCATGGAGGCCAGTGACCGCGAGTTCGGCTTCACCTGCCTCAAGGCGTGGAACGACTGGATGGTCGAGGACTGGTGCGGCGCGGCGCCGGGCCGCTACATCCCGCTGATGCTCATCCCGATGTGGGACCCCCAGCTCGCGGTAAAGGAGATGGAGCGCTGCGCCGCCAAGGGCGTCACGACCTTCGCCTTCTCCGAGGAGCCGTCGAAGCTCGGGCTGCCGTCGATCCATGACGCCGGCCACTACTGGGACCCGATCTTCCAGGCGGCGAACGACCTCGGCATGGTCATCTCGATGCACGTCGGATCGTCGTCGAACGTGCCGAAGATCGCCGACGACGCGCCCTTCATGGCCAACCTCTCCTGGGGAGCCATCCGGACCGCTGCGGCGATGCTCTCGTGGCTGTTCAGCGGCCACTTCACCACGTACCCCAACCTGAAGATCGCCCTGTCGGAGGGCGAGATCGGCTGGATGCCGTACTTCCTGGAGCGGGCCGAGCAGGTCGTCGACAAGCAGCGCTTCTGGGTGGCGCGCGGCGCGAAGTTCATGGACCACGCCGGATCCGACACCGGCATCGACATGGACAACTTCAACGTGCGCGAGCTCTTCCGCGAGCATGTCTACGGCTGCTTCATCGACGATCACCACGGCATCGCCAGCCTCGGCGAGATCGGCGAGGACAACGTGATGTGCGAGACCGACTACCCGCATTCGGACTCGACCTGGCCGAACTGCATCGAGGCGGTCAAGAAGCAGATCGGTCATCTCCCGCCGGAGACGCAGTACAAGATCCTGCGTGGCAACGCCGAGAAGTTGTACCGCTTCACCCCTGCCGAGCCGCCTGCCGTCTCCCATGGCTGAGACCCGCTCCTGGCACGTTCTCGTCGACCGCGACGCGTGCATGGGCAGCGGAATGTGCGTGGTCTACGCACCGAATTCGTTCGCGCACGACGAGGAGATCAAGGCGGTCTTCCACGAACCGCCGGGCGATGCGCTCGATGCGGTCGAGGCGGCTCTCGAAGCCTGCCCGACCGCGGCACTGACGTTGGTTCATGACGAAGGGGAGGTTTGAGCGAGTCGTGTTACTCGAGGGCAAGACGGCCATCGTCACGGGTGCCGGGTCAGGGGTCGGGCAGGCGTCGGCAATCCGCTTCGCGGAAGAGGGCGCACGCGTCGTCTGTGCCGACATCAACGGCGACGCTGCCAAGGAAACGGCGCGCACGGTCGAGACCGCGGGCGGCACCGCCGTTGCTGCGCAGTGCGACGTGTCGGTGGACGCCGACGTCGCCGCTCTGATCGACAGCGCGGTGGCGCAGTTCGGCCGGCTGGACATCCTGTTCAACAACGTCGGCATTCCTACCCCGCGCCTCGGTGCCCTCCTCGAGGACCACAGCGTCGAGGACTTCGACCGGCTCACCGCGGTCAACTTCCGCGGTGTCTTCCTCGGCTCGAAGTACGCGGTCATGCAGTTCAAGAAGCAAGGCGGCGGCGGGGTCATCCTCAACACCGGCTCGGTCGCCGGGCTCGTCGGCTGGGGCGGATCCGTATATGGCGCAACGAAAGGCGCGATCCATCAGCTGACGCGGGCGGTGGCCATCGAAGGGGCGCCGTTCGGTATCCGGGCGAATGCCATCTGCCCGGCGGCGATGCCCTACACGAACTTCATGGCCGCCGGCGGGCTCGCCGCACCGCCGGAGCAGCTGGAAGCGATCGCCCAGCAGACCGGGGCGACGCATCCGCTGGGCCGGCCCATCCTGGCCGGCGATTGCGCCGAGGCAGCCGTGTATCTGGTGTCGGATCGGGCCTCGAACGTGACCGGTGTTCTCCTGCCCATCGACGGGGGATACGTCGCACGATGACCCAGACGGAGATGCCGCAGCCGAAACGCCTGCTCGACGTCGAGCGGGTGCGTGAGCTGTTCGACCTGCGCAACAGCTACGTCGCACTGCTGGGCGGGGCATTCACGGCCGACCCGAATCCCACCTGGGCGCGCCTGCGCGAGCAGGCCCCCGTGCACCCGGGAGTCGTTCACGAGATCAGCGGCGTTCAGGAGCCATTCTTCTTTCACGGCTTGCCCTTTCCGGACCGGCCGCACTTCTCCGCCTTCAGCTACGAGGCGTGCGACGCGGCCTACCGCAACCCGCAGGTGTTCGCGTCCTCGCCGGACGCGGAAGGGGTTGACTTCGACGCCGCGCCGAACGTCCAGAACAGCATGCTTTCCATGGGCGGCGACCGCCATCGGCGCTACCGGGCGTTAGTGCAGCCGTCCTTCGTGCCCTCGAAAGCGCAATGGTGGATCCGGAATTGGATGACCGAGACCGTCCACGCGCTCATCGATGCGTTCATCGACAGCGGGCGGGCCGAGCTCAACGTCGACTTCTGCGCTGCCATCCCGGTGCTCACCATCACCGGTAGTTTCGGCATCCCGGTGGAGCAGGCGCTCGATGTGCGCGCGGCGATCGGCAACCCGCAGGCCGTGGTCGACATCATCAAGCCGATCGTCGCCGCCCGACGCGAGCAGCCTGAGGACGACCTGATCAGTGTCCTGGTCCAGGCGGTCGTCACCGACGACGACGGCACGCAACATGTGCTGTCGGATGAGGAGATCTACTCGTTCGCGCTGCTGCTGCTGACCGCCGGTTCGGGCACCACCTGGAAGCAGATGGGTATCACCCTGACCGCGTTGCTGCAACGGCCGGAGGTGCTCGCCGCGGTGACCGCCGACCGATCGCTGCTCCGGCCCGCGATCGAGGAGACCTTGCGTCTCAACCCGACCGATCCGATGTTCTCCCGCTGGGTCACCGAAGACATCGACTTCTTCGGCGTCCACGTGCCGAAGGGCGCGGTCATGCATCTGTGCCTGGGGGCGGCGAACCGCGATCCGCGCCGCTGGGAGAACCCCGATGAGTGGGATCTGAACCGGCCGCCGAAGGCCACGCTCGCGTTCGGCGGCGGGCCACACATCTGCTTGGGAATGCATGTCGCCCGGGCGGAAATGCTGACCGGGATCAACGCCCTGCTCGATCGGCTACCCAACCTGCGGCTCGACCCCCAGGCCGAGGTGCCGCGCCTGGTGGGCTACTACGAACGGGGTGCCATGGCGATTCCCGTGGTCTTCGGAACAGGGGAGGGCTCGTGAGCGAGGCCAACTACCAGTCGGTCGACTACTCGTTGCTGGGCGAAGAGCATGTCAAGCGCTACCGGGAGACCGGTGGCGAGGTCGGCTACCTGTGGAACGGCGCGACGACGCTCCTGCTGACGACCACCGGCCGCAAGAGCGGGCAGGCGCGTACCAGCCCGCTCATCTTCGCCTCGGACGGCGATGACTACCTCGTCGTCGCGTCCGTCGGCGGGGGCCCCAAGCATCCGGCCTGGTACCTGAACCTCGAGGCCAACCCGGAGGCCGAGATCCAGGTGAAGACCGAGCGCATGCGGGTCCGCGCGCGGACCGCAGATGAGAGCGAGAAGCCGCGGCTGTGGAAGATCGTCACGGCGCAGTGGCCCAACTATGACGTTTACCAGTCGCGCACGGAGCGCACCATCCCGCTCGTCGTGCTGAGCCCGGCGTGATCGGCGACGCGTTCGAGGGCGTGCGGGTCGTCGAGCTGGCGCAATGGGTGTTCGTCCCGGTCGCCGGAGCGCTGCTCGCCGATTGGGGCGCCGACGTCATCCACATCGAGCCGCTCCAGGGTGATCCGTATCGCGGGTTGATGACGCAGGGGATCGGGTCCGGCAAGGGCGGGGTCAACCTGTCGATGGCGCTCGCCAACCGGGGCAAGCGTTCCCTGGCCGTCGACGTCCGCTCCGAGCGTGGCCGCGAGATCCTGCACCGGCTGCTCGAATCGGCCGACGTGTTCCTGACCAGCTTGCGGCCGAAAGCGCTGCAGCGACTGGGCCTGGACGCCGATGAGCTGCGCGGGCGGTTTCCCCGGCTGATCTACGCGCGGGGACATGGCTACGGGGTGCGGGGCCCTGATGCCAACAATGCCGGTTACGACGCGTCGGCCTTCTGGTCGCGGGGCGGGCTCGCGCACATCCTGACGCCGCCGGACCTGGATTACCCGATCGGGCAGCGGGGTGCGATGGGCGACCGCAACGGAGCGATGGCGCTGGCCTTCGGGATGTCTGCCGCCTTGCTCAAGCGTGAACGCACCGGTGCCGGCAGCATCGTCGATGTTTCCCTTCTGGCGACGGCGATGTGGACCCTCTCATCGGACGTGCTGGCTGCGCTCGGCGGCACGCCGCCGAAACCATCACCCCGGCGCGGGGCCATGCCCAACCCGCTGGTCGGGGTGTACCGGACCAAAGACGGCCGCCACGTGCAGCTCGTCTTTCTCGAGGCGGACCGCTACTGGGGCGATTTCTGCCGGGTCGTGGGCCGCGACGATTTGCTGCAGGACGAGCGCTTTTCCGACATCCGGGTTCGCGCGGAGAACAGCGCCGCGTGCATGAGCGAGTTGGACTCGCTCTTCGCCGAACGGACCCTCGCCGAGTGGAAGGACGTGCTCGGCGGCCTCGACGCCCCGTGGGCGCCGGTCCAGTCGGTGCCGGAGCTCCTGGACGATCCGCAGGTCGTGGCGAACGGCTACGTCGCGGATGTCGAGGCCGGCGGCGTGGCGTATCAGCTGCCCAACGTGCCCGTGCAGTTCGACGGCTCGCCGGCGAATGTGCAGCGCGCACCCGAACACGGCGAGCACACCGAGTCGATCCTGACCGAGATCGGCTACGAGTGGGAAGACATTGATGGGCTCCGCGAGGCTGGAGCGATTCCATGAGTGCTGGGACATCACCGGCACGCGTTCTTCCCGTGCCCGACGAGCAGTCGGCGCCGTACTGGAAGGCGGCGGCAGAGCATGTGCTGACCGCCGCCCGATGCTCGAACTGCGGGATGTTCTCCCTGCCACCCGGAGCCATCTGCTTGCACTGCCGCAGCACGTCGGCGACCTTCACGTTCGAGCCGGTCAGCGGCCGTGGCCGGGTGCGGTCCTGGACCGTCGTGCGGCAATCGTTCCTTCCTGGATTCGAGGCTGACGTGCCGTTCGTGCTTGTCGACGTCGAGCTCGTCGAGCAGCCCGAGCTCCGGCTGATCGGCCGGCTCGTCGACGGCGTCGACGCTCCCTTGCGTCTCGGCGCTCCCGTCGTGGCTGCCTTCGAGGACATCGCTCCGGAGATTGCCATTCCCGCCTTCGCGCTCGGTCCCGCGTCATGAGCCGCGCGTTCAGCGCCCGCAACAAGGTGGCGATCGTCGGCTACGCGCAGAGCCAGATCGAACGCCACGCCCCCCAGACCCTCGGTGCGCTCGCGATGGACACCGCCCGCGCTGCTATCTCTGATGCCGGGCTCACGATCGATCAGGTGGACGGCTTCGTCACCGGCAGCCTCTTTCCCACCGCGGGCGCCCATGCGGTCGAGGACGGCACCAGCATCGTTTCCGCCAACTGGCTCGCCGAACACCTGGGGGCCGAGCCCAGCTATGTCGCGGGATTTCAGGGCTTCGGCCAGATCCCCGGCTCGGTCGCGCTAGCGGTCAACGCCGTGGCGAGCGGCGCCGCCGAATTCGTTGTCATGCATCGCGCGCTGCACAATCCGCCGGGGCGCTACCACGGCAACCCGATGACCCACGCCAAGGGCGGGCAGCAGTGGACCGCGCCGCAAGGGTATTTCGGTCCACTCGCGATGATCGCGCTGCCGTACAACGAGTACCTGCAGCGCTTCGGGGCGTCGCGCGAGGCGATGGCTGCCGTCCTGGTGGAGGCCCGGAAGAACGGTGCGCGACTGCCCTGGTCGTACTGGCACGGCAAGCCGCTGACCGCCGAGGAGTATCTCGCCGCTCCGCTGATCAGCGATCCGATCTGCCGCTACGACTGTGACATCCCGGTCGACGGAGTGGCGGCGTTCGTCTTCACGTCGGCGGAACGCGCCCGGGATCTGCCGCATCGGCCGGTCTACGTCTCCGGTTATGCCACCGGGCAGCCCGCGGCCAGCCGGCTGCCGCTGCACTGGCCGCTCGACGACATCATGGAGCGTCGGCGCCGGCACGGCCCGGCGGCTCTGGGAGAGCTCTGGAGTCAGCCCTGGGACCTGGCCCTGCCTCAGGTCTATGACAGGTTTCTCGCTGTTCGTCTCTTCTGGCTCGAGGTGCTCGGCTCCGCCCGGTGGGTGAGGCGCACCGTTTCGTGCAGGACGGAGGATCGACAGCGACCGTCCTGGCGCCTTGCCCGTCCTGTCCGGTGGGGGGGCGCTGGTAACGGACGCATGCACGGCATCCGGCAGACGCTCAGTGTCACCTGCAGTTCTCCGGGCGCGCCGAGCAGCAACGCGACGGCGTCAGCATCGCACTGGCCTGCCACTCGTCCCCGCATTCGGCGGCGCGGTCGTCATCAGCACGGAGGCGTTCGCATGAAGCATTCCGATGAGCGTTCCCGACCTACCCACGTCGTCGTGGGCGGAGCGAGCCGTCGAGCAGTCGGTGAGCGTGCAGCGCTCGCGCGTTCGCAGCGTCCAGCGGGCGCGCCAGATCGTGCAGGCGGCCCGCCGGCTGACGGCCGTAAAGGGATCCGACTTCACCACCCAGGAGCTCGTGGAGGAAGACCTAGGGGTCGCGATCCAGACGTTCTACAAGTACTTCTCCAGCAAGGATCAGGTGCTCCTCGCCGTCATCGAGAATCTGGTCGCCGACACCTACACCGACCTCAAGCAGCGCGGCCGCGACCTCCCGGATCCGGGTGGCGCGCCTCTCCGGTTCTGCGTGACCTGGGTGGTGCCCGTCGCCGCCGGTGAGGCACAGCCCGACGCCGGGGCGCGCTTCTTCATCACGACCGAGCATTGGCGGCTGCACCGGCTGTACCCGCAGGACTGGCACAGGCGACGCGTCCCTTCACCGACCTTCTCGAGCCCGAGATTCGGGCTGCGATGCAGGAAGGGCTGCTCGCGCCGCCGGGATCCGGCGTACGACGCGTGGCTGGTGACCCAATTGCTGATTGCCGTCTTCCACCACTACGAGTACGCCCGCGCGGCTGACTCGCAGGAGCTCATCGCTGAGCGGTTGTGGAGGTTCTTCTACGGGACAGTGGGTGGACCGGTCGCTGCGGCGCAAGCGTCGCAGGCACCGGTCTCAGCGACGCAAGCGCCGCGTCCGGTGAAGGCCGCCAAGTGAAGCCTGCGGCTCCGGACACGCTGGAGGAGGGACTGTCGCCGGAGTAGCTCCAGGCCGCGCTCTCCCGGCGCTTCCCCGGGGTTCAGATCGCCGCCGTGGAGCCCGGACCCGTGGTCGCCAGGGTGTCGACCAACGCGCGGTTCCGTATCGAGACTGCCGGCGACCTTCCGAAAGACCTGTGCACCTTCCTTCTGTTTGAAGGGCTATTTCGGCGAGACCGGACGGCTCGCGCAGGGCATCGGTATCCCCGAGGCGTCCTTCTACCGTGATCTCGAGCCGGTTGTCGGCGTGCGCACGTGCGCTGCCAGTACGCCGACATAGTGGTTCCGCCCAGCACGGCGTCATCATCACCGACGACATCGTCGCCGATGGCGGAACCTTCCTCACCACGCAAAGCCCTTTCACCCCCGACCAGGTCGCCGACAGCCTCGAACAACTCGCCGTGCTGCACGGTTCGACCTGGAGGGGAAACCGCCTGCGGCGGCCACCCGTGGCTCGAGTCGCGGCTGGCCAGAACGCCTCGAAGGGCGCGGCCTCCCGGAAATCCGCCGCAACTTCGAGGCCGGACACGCGCAGCGGGGCTGCGGCGGTGGGGCGCTGAGCGGCTCGTCGGATGCCTGGCGGCTGGCGTACGACATCAGCGACCACGCACCCGCAGACCGTGATCCACGGTGACACCCACACTCAGGAGGGTTTTCACGGACGGCGCAGGCCGGCCGGGCTTCCTCGACTGGCAGCTCGTTCAGCGTGGCACCTGGCCGATCGACGTCGGATCACCTGGCCTCGACGCTCACGACCGACGAGCGCCGCCGCCATGAGGACGATCTGCTGAAGAGCACTACATCGACCGGCTCGCGGCAACCGGTGTCGACGCCCCCTCCTGGGAAGCCGCTGGCCGCGCGGTCGGGCAGGGCATGCTCCACGGGTTCTTCCTCTGGTCCATCACCTACAAGGTCGAGGCGCCGGTCATCGCCACGCTGCTTCCCGCTTGGGGCGGCCGTCGACGACCGCGGATGCGCTTCAAACCGGCTAGGGACGTGAGACCCGTACCGCAGTTGCATGTCAATCCACAGCTGGCACCTAGGCGTACAAAACGGCGGTGCTCGATCGTTGCGCCATGGAGCCCAATGGCCGCCTCCTCATGCCGGAAGTCGTCAGACGCGAGCGCCGTACGCTGGGTTTCGAGTGGCAGCAGGCTCGAAGGATCAACGCCAGTCGTGCTGCGTCGCCGCGGAGCCGGTCGGACGTGTGGACGTGGCGTCGCTGCCCGGCGTCGGCGAGCCAGCAGCCACCGGGAGCCAGGTCGAAACGGCCAACCGCCGAGGGCTGGCCCGGACCCGGCGCGCCTGGCTCGCCGGAGGCGTTCTCGTCTTCGCGGGTGGCGGTCCTGCTTGGGCACCGTTGGCAGACGGCGACGCCGCGCCCGATCTGCTCGACTCCGCCGGCGCGATCCTGCGCAACCTCGGCCACATGCCGTGGCACGTGGCGCCGATTTCTCGCCGTCATCGCGGTGGTGCATTACGTGGCCGCTGCGGTCGCGCTCGCGCCGCGTCCGGCGCCTGGCTCCCGCTGCGGGAAGCGACCTCGGTGCGCTGTCGCCGCCGCCGCGGCGAATCGGCTCACGCCTGCCGGGCTCGGCGGGGCCGCCATAAATGCCCGGTACCTGCAACGCAAGCAGTTTCATCCGGTTCAGGCGG
>CAWAJV010000007.1:0-1094803 GCA_963782485.1 uncultured Actinomycetota bacterium | reverse complement strand
CTCGGCGACGACACCCTGGTGCTCGCGGAGTCGCATGCGGATCGGCTGACTGCTTGGACCATCACCGGGTCCGGTGATCTGGTTGACCGCCGGGTGTGGTCCGACCTCGGTCCGGGTTCCGCCCCGGACGGGATTCTGCGCGGACGCCTCAGGGGCGATCTGGTACGCCAGCGTTCCCGGTCAGTACTGCAGGCGTGTGGCCGAAGGCGGCGAGGTGCTGGAGACGGTCGCTGCTGACCGGGGCTGTTTCGCTTGCATGCTCGGCGGCGACGACGGCCGCACCCTGTACATCGTCGCCAATCACTACGGCGATAGCGGTGCTCGCGACGGCGTGGTGCTCACTCACCGGGTAGCCGTGCCGCGGGCCGGACGGCCGTGACGCCTCCGGGAGTGAGCAGCTGCAGTGTTCCTTTCGCGGTTGCTCCGGCGACCGCGAGCTCGCCGGTCTGGGGGCTGACGGCACGGAGTTGGGCTGCTGGACCGTGGCGAAGCGGCGCCCCGTTGGGCGCAGCCGGTCAGCGGCGACGGCGACCTCTACCAGCTGGTTGCGGCCGGAGAGCGCCACCCAGAGCCGGTTTCGGGTCTGGTCGGCCGCCAATCCGTAGGGGCCGCCGGGCAGCGCCAGCCGCGCGACCAGCCGCGGGCTATCGGACAGGTCGTACAGGAGCACGGCGTTGCCGCGGGTGTCGGCGACGGCGACGGTCGCCCGGCCGACCTGCACGACATGGGTGGGGCCGGCTCCGGCGGGCAGCGCGGCGATCTGCTTCTGCGTGGCGGTGTCGAAGACGTACAGCTTGTTGCCGCGGACGTCGGCGACCGCGACCCGGTTCGCCGCAGCGCCGAGGCCGCCGGGCTGCAGCCCTGCCGGCAGCGTCTTGGGGTTGGCTCCGAGGACGGTGACCGTTCCCGCCAGCTCATCCGTCACCCAGAGCTGCCCGTTCACCAGGACGGCGTCGTGGGGTTGGCGGCGGGTCGTGAAACGCTCCACGATCCGGCCCGACGGGAGGGCGATCTCGGAGAGCACGTTCGTGTCCTCGCCGGGAAGGAGCACCGGCCCACCCGGCGCCGCGAGCCGGAGATGGCGGGCCCGGCCAGGCGTGGAGATGCGCCGAATGTCCTGCGGATGTTGAAGATTCACGAGCGCGAGGCTGTCAGGATCGCGCAGCGCGACGACGGCGAGCCGGGTGACGTCGTCGATCACCACACCCTCGGGTGTGTCACCGATGGCGAGCACGGCGCCCACCGGCTTCGACTGCGGGGAGGGGGCGGTCTGCGGTTCCGCCGCGCTGTTCGACGGCGGCCGGGCAGCGGGCTCGCTAGCTCCGCAGCCGGCGACGGGGAGGGTCAGAACTACCAGCAGAACGAGAGCGGCCGAGGGTGAGCGGGCAGCGGTACCTCGGTGTCGTCGCACCCGAACACCATGCATCACCCGGCGGACTCAACACACCTCAGCAGCCGGGCGGACGGCCGGAGCGAACCGTTCCGGTAGATGCAGCGAATACCTCCACGATGAAGGCCACGGAGGTCACCAGGCGGCGCTCACCAGGAGGAGTCATCCTGACGACGATCGACGACGCACGCGAGGCGTCCACGCCGGCCAACCCGATGGACCTCTACGAGCGCGCCCTCTCCGTGCCCACCGAGCGCTGTGGTCTCTGGGTTCGCGATGAGCAGGGCAGGCGTTTCGCCGTGCCGGTGGCCGACTGGACCGCCAGCCGGCGTCCCGGCGACGAGAGCCTGCTGGGCCGTTGCGTCGGGGCGACGCTGGATGTCGGATGCGGGCCCGGGCGATTGGTTGCAGCACTCACGCGTTCCGGGGTACCGGCACTGGGTGTCGACGTGAGTCCCGGCGCCGTGGCGCACGCGCGGGCTGGAGGCGCGGCTGCAGTGTGCCGATCCGTGTTCGACCCGCTGCCCGGCGACGGCCAATGGGATCACGCCATCCTCGCCGACGGCAACGTCGGCATCGGCGGCGACCCGATCGCCCTGCTGGGGCGGGTGCGTTCGCTGCTCGCGGCCGACGGCACGGTATTCCTGGAGGTCGGGGGACCGGGGTCGCGAACGCATCGGCTGACGCTTCGGCTGTCGGACGCCTCGGGACGGGTCTCCGGACGCTTTCCGTGGGCCGGGGTCGGGTTGGACGGGCTGGCGCCGATTGCCGCCAAGGCGGGGCTTGCGGTGGTCGACCGGTGGACCGCCGCCGGGCGCTGGTTCGCCGCTCTGCAACGAACTCGCGGGTGGTCCGCGAAGGAAACGCGTTAGGCCACCGCCGTCCCAAATCGTGCTTCTACCTCGTCACGAGCGGGCGCTTGCACAGCCCGCGGTCAGCTAGCGTTTCAGGGTCAGACGGACAGCCGTGGCTGCGGGATAGCGCCTGACACGTGCCAGCTGATCTGGTCACGCCCGCGCCGCTTGGCGGCGTACAGCGCCTCATCCGCCTTGTGAATCAGTGACTCGACGTCGTCGCCGGGTACCGACAGCGCGATGCCGATGCTGCAGCGCACCCGTACCGAGAGCATGTCCATCTCGAGGAATCCGCCGCCCACCGAGCGGTGCAGGCGTTCGGCAAGGGCGGTCACCTCCCCGCGGCCCTCGAGGCAGGCGCCAGCGACGAGGAACTCGTCGCCCCCGAGGCGGGCAACGACGTCAGAGGTGCGGGCCGCGTCGCGCAACGCGTGGGCGGCAATCCGGATGGCTTCGTCGCCCGCCTTGTGGCCGTGCGTGTCGTTGATGGCCTTCAAGCCGTCGAGGTCGATGAACAGGACCATGACCGCGAGATTCCTCACGCTGGGCCCGAGCGAGTTCGCGCTTGACGGCGTCGAGGGCGGCGGTGCGATTGAGCAGACCCGTCAGGCCGTCATGGGTGGCGACCTCGTGGCAGCACCGCCCGCTGCCGTTCCGCGTCACGCACGGACTCCCGTAGCCGGTCGAGGGTGGTCTGCAAGGCGAGGCCGGTCCGGCCCGGAAGCGGGACGTCGAGAGACGGCGAGGTCGGGTCGTTCGCCAGGGTGACGGTGAACGACTCCACCGCCGCCAGGACCGCCGTCATCTCATCGACCGCACCGATGGTTTCGGCGACCTCCTTCGGCCCCGTGGGCTTGATGGCCGGCAGCGTGAAGTCACCTTCGGCGACATGTCGGGCGGCGTTCGCCAGGCGGCGAAGCGGGCGCACGACCGAGCGGATGAGGAGCACCGCGGCTCCCACCGCGAAGAGCACCGAAAGCAGGAAGACCGCCACTCCGATGCGGAAGCTGCCGGTGGCCGCGAGTTCCTCGTGGCGCGCGACGTCGCGAACATCGGCGGAGGCGCCTTGCACCAGGCCCTGCAGATCATCGAACCAGCTCGAGCCGTCTGCGAAGGCGTTCGCGTGCCCGGCGATGTTCCCGGCCAGCGGTGCAGGGCGCCCGGCCAGTGCCGCCTCGATGGTCTCCTGGACGACGGCCTCGAAACTGGCCCCGGCGGGATCGTGCTGCACCTTCTGCCAAGCCGCTGCCGCCTTCGGCCCGAGCCGGCCGGCCAGCACGGAGGTGTACGCGGAGTAGGCACCGTTCGTCTGGATCAGCGACCGGATCGAGGTGGTTGACCTGTCGTTGCGGATGAGGTTGTTCGTGCCGACAGCCCGGCCCACGCCGGTCGTCAGAACGGCATACGTGGTCGGCAAGATGCTGATCCGCTCGGCGAGCGCGCCGGTTCCTCGGGAGACGAGGTGACGTCGTCACGAAGGTCCGCAAGCTGGCGCTGCCAGATCGCGTCGATGTCGCGGGTGAATCCGGTGAAGAAGTTCAGCACGGCGAGGTAGCTCGCCCGGCCGGAGTCGATCGCGGGCCGCAGCCTCTTCAAGCTCGCCAGGTCGGCCACCAGGCGCGGATAGCTACGCAGTGTCTTGCTGGCATCGACCTCGGGGCGGGCCGCCCGGATGG
Organism: uncultured Actinomycetota bacterium; assembly: GCA_963782485.1. Taxonomy (GTDB): domain Bacteria; phylum Actinomycetota; class Actinomycetes; order Frankiales; family Frankiaceae; genus DATAZK01. The sequence continues at coordinate 1,090,883 of CAWAJV010000007.1, read as the reverse complement.
TCGCGCCGAAATTGACCCCGGACAGGCGTACCAGCGTGTTCACGTCGACGTGGGACTCGGTGGCATTGGCCAGAGCGACGGAAGGCAGGCCCTCGCTCACGACGTCGGCGCGTGCCGCCATGAGCGCGCTGGGCGCCGCGACGTTGGCCCTCACGTTCACCGCCGCACGCCGCACCTCCCAGCTCGAGACGGCCGCCGAACCGGTCACGGCGGCGAGGCTCGTCACCGGAATGAGCAGCACCAGCGCCAGCAATACGGCGACGCGAGGGGAGGTGTAGGCAGCGCGGAACCGCGGAAACCGCACGCGCGGCAAACGCAACCCCATGGCACCTCCCAGCCCTCTGTCCACCAGAAAGTCGACAGGCGACTACGCTGGCTGAAGCGATGATCAGGAGATTCGCCCTTGTGGTGGACGCGGAGCGCAGCTGGAGCCGTCGTTCGCGTCGAGGATCGCGCCCGGATTGAGGATGCCGTCGGGGTCGAGCGCGTCCTTGATCCGGCGGGTCAACGCCATGACGTCGTCACCGAGATAGGCGGGCAGCCAGGCCTTCTTCGACTTGCCGACACCGTGTTCACCGGTGATCGTTCCGCCGAGGTCGAGCGCGAGATCCATGACCTGGCCGAACGCGGCGTACGCCCGCGCCGTGGCCGCCGGGTCGGCGCCGTTGTACACGATCAGCGGGTGGGTATTGCCGTCCCCCGCATGGGCGACGAGCGCGATCGTGATCTCCTGCTCGACCGCGATCTTCTCGATGCCCCGCACCAGCGCGGGGAGCTTGGGCAGGGCGACGCCGACGTCTTCGAGCAGCAGGTTGCCGAGGCGCTCCAGCGCGGGGAACGCGGCCCGCCGGGCAGCAGCGAACGCATCACCCTCGCCAGGATCGTCGGTGCAGAAGACCTCGCTCGCGCCGCTGTCCAGCGCGGCCCTCTCCATGAGCCTGATCTCGTGCGCCGCCGCTTCCCCCGGGCGCGTCGGAACGGCAGATGAGCAGCGCCTCAGCGGTGCGGTCCAGGCCCATGGAGGTGTAGTCCTCGACCGCGTTGATGGAGGTGCGGTCCATGAGCTCGGCCATCGACGGCCGCAGCTGCGCGGTGATCGCGAGCACCGCGTCTGCGGCCTGCTCGATCGACTGGAAGACGGCCACCATCGTCGACGCCGGGGGAGGCGCCGGGATCAGCCGCAGGGTCAGCTCGGTGATGACCCCGAGCGTTCCCTCCGAGCCGACGAAGAGCTTGGTCAGCGAGAGGCCGGCGACATCTTTCAACCGCGGACCGCCGAGGCGAACAGCGGTGCCGTCGGCGAGCACGACCTGCATGCCGAGCACGTAATCGGTCGTCACCCCGTACTTCACGCAGCACAGCCCGCCGGCGTTGGTAGCAGCGTTGCCGCCGATGCTGCACATCTCGAACGACGACGGGTCCGGCGGGTACCAGAGCCCGTGCTGGGCGGCGGCCTGCTTGACCTCGACGTTGAGCAGCCCGGGCTGGGTGATGGCGACGCGAGCGACGGGATCGATGGTGATCTCACGCATGCGCTCGGTCGACAGCACGATGCAGCCGTCCACGGCGGCCGAGCCACCGGACAGCCCGGAGCCGGCGCCGCGCGGCACGATCGGCACGCGCTGGGCGGCGGCCCAGCGCACCACCGCCTGCACGTCGTCCGTGCTGCGCGCCCGCACCACCGCGCGCGGCCAGCCCGCGACGGTGGCGTTGGCCCAGTCCTGGCGGTAGGGCGCCATCGTGTCGCGGTCCGTCAGCACCGCATCGTCCGGCAACGCGGCGAGCAGGCTGCTGAGCTCGCTGGTCATCGCGATCGCTTCCACTCGGAGGCGTTGACCCTACCGCCGTGGGTAGAAGGGTGGTCTCAGTCGGCCGGTCCGGCGCCGAGCGTCACGGTGGCGGAGTGTGTCTGACCTGACGAGTCCAGCCAGGTGAGCGTGACCTGCTGGCCCGCGTCGTACTTGCTGATCGCGGTGGTCAGGTCGGAGGCACTCGCGATCGCGGTGCCGTCGACCGCGGTGATCGTGTCGCCGGCCGCGAGCCCGGCCTTGGCAGCCGCCGAGCCGTCGACGACGCCGGCGATCGTGGCGCCCGAGGTCGAGAACCCGCCGAGCGAACCCTGCGACAGCTGCACGCCCAGGAAGCCGGTGGTGCCGGTGTGGATCGTCGCGCTGTCCTCGCCGGCTTCGATGCGGTCGGCGATCGCGGTGGCCTTGGCGATCGGGATGGCGTAGCCGGTGGGCTCCTGCGATCCGGATGAAGCCGCGGTGTCCATGCCGACCACGGTGTCGTTCGCGTCATACAGCGGGCCACCGGAGTCGCCCGCTTGGATGTCAGCGTTGACCTCGATCATCCCGGTGAGCGTCTCGGCGTTCGTGCCGTCCTGATCGCTGGCGGTGATGGTCGCGTTGAGGGCGGTGACCGTTCCCGTCGCGGCGCTCGGAGTCCCGCCCGTCCCGCCGGCGTTGCCGACCCCCGTCACGGTTTCACCGACGTCGACGGTGGACGAGTCGCCGAGATTGGCGGTCGCCAGGCCTGAAGCCCCGCTCAGCTGGAGCACGGCGACATCGTCGGTCGGGTCGGTGCCGACCACGCTCGCGGTGTAAGTCTTGCCGGTCGTGACGATCGTGACCGAGATGCTCGTGGAGCCCTCGACGACGTGGTTGTTCGTGAGGATCTCGCCGCTGGAGGTGAGCACCATCCCGGTGCCCGCGGCTTGCGCCTGGCCGTAGTTCAGAACGGTGTTGATGTCGACGACGCCGATCTGCTGCGCGGCGGTGGCAGTGCCGGTCGAGGTGCTTCCGGTGCTGCCGCTCCCGCTACTGCCGCTGCCCCCTCCGCCGAACGGCGAGAACTGTCCCGAACCACCGGAGTTTCCGTCGGGCCCGGTCGACGGCGCCGTCCCGCCGGTTCCCCCCTGGGAGAACGGGTAGTTGGGGGTGGAGAACGCCGATGTCTGTCCCGAACCGGAGTTCTGGTTGTGCTCGACGACGATCGCGGTGCCGGCGACGGCCAGCGCGAGCACGGCGGCAGTGGCGATACCGGCCACCGCCCGACGCGGGGCGGGGCGGCGCGGCGGGCCGGCCACCCATGATGGCGTCGGCGCCGCCTGCGGCGGGTACCAGTAATCCGGGCCGGGGCCAACGTGCGGCTGCTGCGGGGGGCGTGGCTCGAAGGGCGGGGGCGGGGTCGGCGGCGTGCCCCAGGCCAGGGGGGTCGAGGGTCGCGGCTGTGAGTCGGGACCGTCGTTCGGGGTCTGCTGCGGGGTCTCGCCGTACCAGTTGGCCATCGGAGGCAACCTGTCTCTCACGCTGTAGCTCACGGCGCGGCGATGGTTCGCTCGGCCTGCTATCCAAGAGACGCCTCGAAGCCCCGCGTTGCCTTTGCGTGGCCTTGGTGCCAGCTGGGAATCGTTACGCCGGGCCCCCGGTCACCTCGTCGACGACCTGCCGCCAGGTCTGCGTCGCGGAGGCTTCACGGATCGCGTCGACCACGGCCTGATTGACGACGCCGTCCGCGAACGTCGAGGGCCTCGGATCGTCGGGAACGGCGCGGCCGAGCACCTGGTCGCGCATCACCCCGTACAGGCGCGTGTAAGGGTCCAGGTCGATCCCCATCGAATGCCACATGTCGTAGGTGGTGTGGAGCAGTTCGGCGGGGGGTGGTGACGGCGGGGGCGGGGTGAGGTCCTCAGGCGTAGCGAGCTGCCTCGGGCCCGACCCGTCGTCGGCCCAGACGTCGTTGCCTTGCAGCCAGGCGGCGCCGCCGGTGCCGATCACCTTCGTGGCCACGACGAACTGGCCGGGCGCGGCACACGAACCGTGCAGCAGCGCCGTGCCGCCGTTCGCCAACCGCAGCTGGACGGAGTACGTGTCGTCGGCCGTGATGCCCAGGGGCGACAGGGTCGAGAGCGTGGCGGTGACAGCGTCGATCTCGCCCATCGTGACGCGCACCTGGTCGATCACGTGGGTGCCGTGGGCGCCCAGCCACCCGCCACCTTGCGATGCGTCGCCCCACCAGTCCGGGATCTGCGCCTGCGGATCGTTCAGCGAGGGCATCTGGAGCAGGAAGAGCCCGAAGGTCGGTGTGCCGATCAGGCCCTGCTGCACGGCCCGCGTCAGAGCCGCCTGGCCCGCGGCGAACCGGAATTCGGTACCGAGCATGTGGACCACGCCGGCCTCTTCCGCCGCCGCCAGCATGCGTTGCGCTTCAGCCAGATCGCGGGCGAAGGGCTTCTCGCACATGACGTGCTTGCGGGCCGCGATCGCGTCGAGCACGATCGGGCCGTGCGTATATGGCGGTGTGGCGACCGCGACGATGTCGATCTCGGGCTGGGCGAACGCGGCCGCACGATCGGTGGTGGCCAGCGGGATGCCGAACATGCCGGCACGGGCTCGGGTCTTGTCCGGGTCGCGACCGATCAGGGCTCGCACCTCGATGCCCGCGGCCTGAAGCGCGCGCACATGGGTGAGCACTCCGAATCCGGTTCCGACGACGGCCGCGCCCAGCGTTCTCGTGTTGTCCACACCGTGGATTCTTGCGCGGTCGGCTCCGCTAGCCCGCACCGCCCGTGACGACCCCGCGCACCTCCCCGAAACCGATGCTCGTCCCGCCGGCTCCGGGTGCGCGTGCCGTGATGACCACCTCGTCGCCGTCTTCGAGGAAGCCGCGGGTCACGCCGCCATCCAGGCTCAGCGGCTCGGTGGCGTTCCAGGTGAGTTCGATGAGCGAGCCGCTCTGGTCACGGCCGGGGCCGCTGACGGTGCCTGACGCGTAGAGATCGCCGGTGCGGATGGCGGCGCCGTTCACGGTGAGATGCGCCAGCTGCTGTGCGGCCGTCCAGTACATGTCGCGGAACGGGGGTCGCGAGGCGACGTGTCCGTTCAGCCGCACCTCGAGCGCGATGTCGAACCCGTCCCGGCAGCCGGCGTCGTCGAGGTAGGGGAGCAGCGCGACGTCGCGGGCCGGCGGCGCGACGCGCGCCGCATCGAGAGCGGCCAGCGGGACGATCCAGGGCGAGATCGAGGTCAGGAACGACTTGCCGAGGAAGGGCCCGAGCGGCGCGTACTCCCACGCCTGGATGTCACGCGCTGACCAGTCGTTCACCAGGCACGCGCCGAAGACGTGGTCGGCAAAGGCGTGCAACGCGAGCGGCTCGCCGGCGGCTCCGGGAAGGCCGACCACGAAGCCGACTTCCGCCTCGAAGTCGAGGCGGCGGCTGGGTCCGAACGTCGGAGCGGCGTTCGTGCCGGTCGCGGTCTGCCCGCAAGGGCGGTGCACCGGGGTCCCGGAGACGCAGACCGTTCCGGCGCGCCCGTGGTAGCCGGCGGGCAGGTGCTTCCAGTTGGGGAACAGCGGCGGCTGACCCGGGCGAAGGATCCTCCCGAGCCGGGTGGCGTGGGCCTCGCTGGCGAAGAAGTCGACGTAGTCGGCCACCTCGATGGGTAGGTGCAACCGCGCGTCGGCCTGCGCCAGCAGGTGGGGTTCGATCCGCGGGCGGTGGGTCTCGTCGGTGAGCCAGGCTGTCAGCCGGCTCCGGAGTTCCTGCCAGGCACCCGGCCCGCAGGCCATGAAGTCGTTGAGGCTCGGGCTGGCCAGAGCGGTTGCCGAGGTCAGGCGTTCCTGCGCGGCGACGGGCGCGACATCGAGGATGAGCTCGCCGATAGCCACGCCAACGCGCCGTCGCCCCGGCTGCTCAGCGGTCGTGAAGACCCCGTACGGCAGGTTCGTGACGGGAAACGCAGACCGCTCGTCGACGGGTACCCACGTGGTCACGTTCCGGGGCGCCCGGCCCAGGACCAGGCGTACGAGAGGTCCTCACAGTCGGCGGCCGCCGGTCCGAGCGACAGCGGCTTGAACGTGTCGACCATGACGGCGAGCTCGTCGAAATGGTCCTTGCCGATGCTGGCCTCGTACGCCCCGGGCTGCGGACCGTGGGTGTGGCCCGCCGGATGCAGCGAGACCGAACCCGCGGCAATCCCTGAACCTTTGCGGGCTTCGTAATCGCCCGCGCAGTAGAACAGCACCTCGTCGCTGTCGACGTTGGAGTGGTAGTACGGCGCGGGGATGGACTGCGGGTGGTAGTCGACCTTGCGCGGCACGAACGTGCAGACGACGAAGCCCGCACCCTCGAAGACCTGATGCACCGGCGGCGGCTGGTGCACCCGCCCGGTCAGTGGTTCGAAGTCCTTGACGTTCAGCGCGTACGGATAGAGGCAGCCGTCCCAGCCCACCACGTCGAACGGGTGTGTCGCCTGGGTGAGGATGCTGCCGCCGGTGCCGCCGGGCGCGTGGACCCGGTGCTTCACGTAGACGTCCACCTCGGTGCCTTGCCCCTGTAGCAGGTCGTCAGGAACGCGCAAATCCCTCTCGCAGTAGGGGGACTGCTCGAGATGCTGACCGGTGGCCGACAGGTAGCGCTGCGGTACCCGGATATGGCTGGCGGATTCGATGCAGTAGGCACGCAACGCTTCCGCGCCTTCGGGCAGCCATCGATGCGTCGTGCCCGCCGGGAGGATCACGTAGTCACCGGCGCCGACGGCGAGCGCTCCGAACACGGACTCGAGCACTGCTCGGCCGGATTCGACGAACACGCATTCATCGCCCGCGGTGTTGCGGTAGTACGGCGACGACTCGCCTGCGGCCACGTAGGACAGCCGCACATCGTCGTTGCCGAGAATGACCCGGCGACCGGTCACCGGGTCGGCGCTCTTCCACTCCTCGCCCGGAAAGAGCTCGTGCAGCCTCAGATGTCGTGGCCGCAGCGGGAGATTCGGCGTCAGCGCCGAGTCGGGCAGCGACCATTCCCGGCTTCCGACGATCGCAGCGGGTATCTCGCGGTGGTACAGCAATGCCGAATCGGCAGCGAATCCCTGCGCCCCGACCAGCTCCTCGAAAAGCAGCGTGCCCGACGCGTCACGGTGCTGGGTATGCCGCTTGCGGGGGATGCTCCCGACTGCGCGGTAGTGGGTCATGGCGTCAGCTTCGGTGTCATCGGGGTCAGCTCGCTCTCACAGGTTGCCGCGCTGGGCCTGATCGTGCTCGACCGCTTCGAACAGGGCCTTGAAGTTCCCCTTGCCGAACCCCTGCGCGCCGTGGCGCTCGATCAGCTCGAAGAAGACGGTCGGCCGGTCCTGGGCCGGTTTCGTGAAGATCTGCAGCAGGTAGCCGTCGTCGTCGCGGTCGACAAGAATCCCCCGGCGTTGCAGCTCTTCGACCGGCAGGTGGACCTGGCCGATGCGGGCGCGCAGCGCGGGATCGGAGTAGTAGGAGTCCGGAGTCTCGAGAAAGGCGACACCGGCCGCCCGCATCTCGTCGACCCCGCGGGCGATGTCAGCCATCGTCAGCGCGATGTGCTGCACCCCCGGGCCGCCATAGAACTGCAGGTACTCATCGATCTGCGAGCGCTTGCGAGCTGGAGCAGGCTCGTTCAGCGGGAACTTCACCTTGCGGGTGCCGTCCGCGACGACCTTGGACATGAGCGCCGAGTAGGCGGTGGCGATGTCGTCGCCGACGAACTCCGCCATCGTCGAGAAGCCCATCACGCGCTCGTAGAACTCGACCCACTCGTCCATGCGGCCGAGCTCCACGTTGCCGACGACATGGTCGATCGCCTGGAAATACGGGCCTTTCGAGGCCGGCACGATCGGAGCTCGCTCGACGAAGCCCGGCAGGTACGCGCCGCTGTAGGCGGTGCGCTCGACGAAGGTGTGGCGGGTCTCTCCGTACGCGGCGATCGTCGACAGGATGACCTTCCCGGTCTCGTCCTCGACCATGGCGGGTTCCGCGAGGCCCTGCGCACCGCGGGCGACGGCCAGCTCGTACGCCCGCGTGGCGTCGGGAACGCGAAGCGCGACGTCGACGACGCCGTCGCCGTGGCGGGCGACATGACCGCCGAGCTCGGTGTCGGCGTGAGCCGGCGCCGACAGCACGAATCGCGCTTCACCGGATTCGAGCACGTACGAGACGGCGTCGCGGTAGCCGTTCTCCGGGCCCTGGTAGGCCGTGACGCGCATCCCGTAGGCCGTCGAGTAGAAGTGTGCCGCCTGCCGCGCGTTGCCGACCGCGAAGTGCACCGCGTCGATGCCGTCTATCGGAAAGTCAGCGTGGTCTGGACGTTCATGCGTCGACCTTTCGTGGTGACAGGGCGAGGATCGAGTCGTCGTTGCATCCGGCGAAGAAGCCGCCGATGACGTCCTCGACCTGCGCGAAGGACGCCGCCGCGTAGAGCACCGGTTGATAGGCGGTGATGTCGTAATCGGTCGATCCCATGGCCGCGAGATCGAGCCGGCGCGCGCCCATCCCGCGGTAGTCGCCGAGCTCGCCGTAGGAGGACAGGATCCCGGCGCCGTAGACCTTCAAATCGCCGTGCTCGAGCAGCACGCCGAACTCGAGGCTGAACCAGAAGACCTTGGAGACGAACTCGAGAGCGGCCTCGGACTCGACCCGCCTGGCGGCCGCGCCGGCCGCGCGGTACAGCGCGGCATAGCGCTCGTTCGCGAGGCAGTTGGCGTGTCCGATGACCTCGTGGATCACATCGGGTTCCGGCGTGTAGAGCGGCACCGAGCCGTGACGCACGTACTGCGTGGAGTGAAACCGCCCGTCCGCGAGCGAGCCGTAGAACTGGCGAAGGGGGACCAGGCCGGCGGCCGGAACGTAGCGGAATCCGGTGCGGGGCTCGAGCCGGGCACTGACCTCGGCCAGCTGCGGGATCCGATCCGACGGCAGGTCAAGCGTGGCCTTGCCCTCCAGGAACTCACCGCACGCGTGGCGTTCGTGGAGCGGGGCCAGCTTCGCCGCGACCTCACGCCACAGCGCGTGTTCACCGTCCTCGTAGGGCGCCGGCGGAACGGGCTGATCCGGCGTCCAGCGCAGCGCGAGAGCCGCGATCTGGTTGCGCCGGGCCCGATACGCCGGATCGGACGCCCCCGGATGCGAGGCGCCGAGCTGGACGCAGACCTGGCCGTCGCGACCCGCCACTACGGGGGCGTAGCGCTGCCGGTCATCCATGAGTCAGGGAACCTCCTGCGCAGAACGACAACAGAAACGCGCCGCCGATGGCAAGTCTGGTCAGGACGCGTGGCCATAATGGCCAGCTACGCGGGCTCAGAACCGGAAAGGGATGAGCAGAATGACCATTGATGAGCTTGACGCCGGCTTGCTCGCCCTGCTGCGTGAGCGCCCGCGGATCGGGCTCGTGGAAGCGGCACGGGTGCTCGGGGTCGCCCGCGGCACGGTGCAGGCCCGGCTCGGCAAGCTGGAGACCGCCGGGATCGTGACCGGCTACGGCCCCGACATCGACACCGGCAAGCTCGGCTTTCCGATCCTCGCGTTCATCGGCGTCGAACTGCAGCAGGGTCGCTTGGAGGAGGCGATCGCGGTGCTGCGCGACATCCCCGAGGTGCTCGAGGTCCACGGCACGACGGGGCAGGAGGATCTGCTCTGCCGGGTGGCTACCCGGGATCCGGGGCATCTTCAGGCGGTGATCGGACGCATCCTCGCCGCGCATGCCGTTCAGCGCACGAGCACCCACATCGTCCTGACCGAGCAGATCGGCTATCGGACGGGCCCGCTGCTGCAACTCGCGGCATGGACTCCCTGACCGCCGAGCGCCTGCGGAGCCAGCAGCTCAGCGGTCCGCGCGCAGCGACTCCCGGAGGCGGTCGTCGAGCGGCTGCTGGCCGTTCAGGCACAGGATGCGCGCGGCGCCCGGCTCAGCGTTCGTGCGCGCACATTCGGGCTCTCGGCGGCCGACCTCGATGCGGCGCTCAGCGATCGGCGGTCGCTGCTCATTACCTGGCTCAACCGCGGCACCCTGCATCTGGTGCGCCCGCAGGACTACTGGTGGCTGCATCCGCTGGTCACCCCGCAACATGTGGTTGCCAACGCTCGCCGGCTGGCGCAGGAAGGCGTGAGCGAGCGTCAGGCTGACCTCGGCGTGGAGACGATCGCCGCGGAGGTGAAGGCTCACGGGCCGCGCACCCGCGCCGAGCTGCGGGCCGCGCTGGACGCGGCCGGCGTCCCGACCGCGGGCCAGGCACTGGTCCACGTGCTCTGGGCGGCGTCGCTTCGCGGCCACCTCGTCCGCGGCCCCATGCGCGGCGCCGAACACTGCTTCGTCGACGTCCGCGACTGGCTGGGCCCACCGCCTACCGCGCTAGCGCCGGAGGAGGGGCTGGCGCGCCTGGCCCGGCGCTATCTGGCCGGTCACACGGCTGCGAGCGCGAGGGATTTGTCGGTCTGGGCCGGGATCACCCTGGGCAACGCGCGGCGGGGATTGCAGGAGCTGGGCGACGAGGTCGTCGAGCAGCCCGACGGCCTCGTCCGGCTGGCGGGCGCGCCGGAATCGGGCGCGCTTCCCCCGCCGCGGCTGCTCGGACCCTTCGACCCGCTGTTGCACGGCTGGGCGTCGCGGGAGTTCGTGCTGGGCAGCCGACCGGGCATCGTGACGACGAACGGCATCTTCCGGCCGTTCGCGCTCGTCGCCGGCCGGGCGGTCGCGACCTGGGGGTTGCGCGGCGGCCAGCTGACGCTGAAGCCCTTCGTGAAGCTGCGCAAGGCCGACCTCGGCGCGCTCGAGAAAGACGCCCGAGATGTGCTGCGCTATCTGGGTTTGCCGCCCGCGCCGATGCTCGTCGGACCGGGTTGATCGGGTCCTCCCGTCACGCCAGCGCCTGCAGGTGGGCGTTCACGGCCGCGGTGGTGCGCCGCCGGTCGCCGGTCGCCAGCAGGTCGAGCAGCGCGCCTCTCAGCACGGCGAGCAGCAGGGTGCGCTCGGCCCCACCCGCGACGCTGCGACGGCGGGCTGGCGCCTGGGCGCTCGCGAAGACCGCCAGCCAGTCTCGCACGGTGTCGGCGGCGAACGACGCCCACGGACCGTCCGGCTCGACCAGCGAGCGGGTGAAGCCCTCGGCCCACAGCACCGACAGGCCGCGATGCTCGGGGGTCGACAGCCACTGCCAGACGCGGCGACCGGTCTCGGCGAGCCCATCGAGCGGGCTGCAGATCGGCGAGCATGGTCAGCTCGTCGACGCGAGCCCGCGCGAGCAGCGCCTGGATCAGCCCGTCCTTGCTGTCGAACAGGTACAGCAGCACCCGCGGGCTCGACCCGATCGTCTCGGCAAGCGGACGCAGCGAGACGTCGACGAGCCCGTGTTCGATGACGTAGGCGTAGGCGAGCGCCAGGAGTTCCTGCTTGCGGGCCGAGTCGCCCGACTCCGAGACGCTCACAGCGCCAGCTCGTAGTTCTGCCCGATCAGCTCGAGCCCGAAATCGCGATGGGGCTGCTCGCTGACGAGCTCGAAGCCGGCATCCAGATAGAGGCGGCGGGCGGCGACCAGCGGATGGTTGGTCCACAGGATCATCCGGGTGTAGCCCGCGCGGCGCGCGAGGTCGATGCAGCGCTCGACAAGGCGCCGCCCGAGCTGGTGGCCGCGCCCGTCGGGATGGACCAGCAGCAGCCGCAGCTGGGCGGTGGTGGCGTCGTTGGCTATGAGGTAGACGCACCCGAGCCGCCGCCCGGCACGCTCGGCGATCCAGGCGCCTTCGCGGAGCGGGTCATGCGACTCGGCGTAGTCCGTGGCGATGCGAGCGGTCAGGGTTTCGACGCCGGTGAGCCACCCGAATTCGGAGGCGTAGAGCTCCGCATGGGCCATGACGACCCAGCCCAGATCGCCCGGCTGTCCGAGTGGTCGCAACGTGATGGTCTCGTCCACCCCACCAGCGTCACTGAAACGACTGTTTCAGTCAATCCGTTTGCCGAGGACCGATGTCAGGGGTGAGCACCACGGTCCGGCCGGTAGTCTCGCGACGCTCCTGCGCCTCCAGGGATTGGGGCACGTCGCCGAACGAGATCTCCTTGCCGATGACGGCTCGGATGCGTTCCTGCCGGGCCAGCTGCAGGATCTCCGTCCAGATGCGGATGCCGTCGGCGGCCGCGAGGAAGTTCATCCCGAACACCCGGGCGGGCCGGGGTGAATCGACGAAGGAGAAGCAAACGCCCATCATGTCGAAGTTGCCGTAGATGCTGGGCTGCAGGCTCACCGGGTGTTCCTCGACCCCGATGTCGGCGGAGAAGCCGACGATCAGGTGGCGACCGTTGAATCCCATGGCACGAAACGTGTCCTGGGTGACCTGGCCGCCGATCGTGTCGAAGGCGATGTTGACCCCGCGCCCGTTGGTGATGTCGGCGACCTGCTCGACGAAGTCCTGGGTCGTGTAGTTGATGGCGTAGTCGGCGCCCAACTCGTAGCAGAGATCGACCTTGGCGTCGGTGCCCGCCGTCGCGATCACGGTCGCGCCGAGCGCCTTGGACAGCTGCACCACGCCGGACCCGATGCCGCCGGCTGCCGCATGGACCAGAATGATGTCGCCGGCCTGGAGGCGCGCCCGCTCGCGGATCGCGAGCCACCCGAGCATGTACGGGAAGTACATCGCCGCCCCGTCCACGAAGCTCAGCCAGCTCGGAAGGATTTGCGTGGTGGCAGTGCTCAGGAGTGCCGCCGACGCGTAGCTGCCTTTGGCGCCGACCGTGCAGCCGACAACGCGCTTGCCGAGCAACACCTCAGCCCCGGGGCCGGCGGCCTCCACCACCCCCGCCGCTGCCATGCCGGGGACGAACGGCGGCTGGAACGGCAGGAGGAAGTAGCGGCCGTAGATGGTGTCGATGTCGTTGAAGTCCAGGCAGAACGCCTTGGCGGCGATGCGCACCTCGTTCGGCCCCGGCGGCGGCACCTCGATGGACTGGATCTCCAGGGCCTCGGTCGGCCGGCCGGTGCGGGCGGCCACCCACGCGGTCGCGCTCACCGGGCCCGCCGCCGGAGTCGATGTCGTCATGCGTTTCTTCTACTCCGCGCGCCCGGGACCCGGTGCAGCGCCTAACCCACCCCGAGCGCGTGCACGCCGGTGTAGTCGGTGTAGATCAGCCGGCCGCCGGTGACGATCGGCGCCTGCGTGAAGCGACCGACGATCGGGTGCTGCCAGCTGGGCCGGCAGTTGCTCGTGGCCGCGCAGGCGTGGATGGAGAACGCGTAGAGGTTGCTGGTCGCCGTCACGTAAAGGACGTCGCCGGCGACGGCGAGGTGCGTGTAACCGGAGTAGTTGTCGGCCGGGGGCACGTATGTCCCTTGCCACAGCACCTTTCCGGTGGACGCGTCCAGAGCAGAAATCTCGGGATCGGCGATCGCGCGGCTGCTGCCGTTGGCCGTGTAGACGACGCCATTCGCATACGCCTTCTCCGAGGCCCCGAAGAGGATCGAGGTCTCCCAGCGAGGGCTGCAGTATTCCTGCGGGCGACACGTCGCCGGATCGAAGGCAGCGACGTCTCCCGTCCAGCGATGGCTGCCGTCGTTGAGCCAGTTGAAGCCGCCGGAGGCGAAGAGCAGGCCGCCCCCGAGCATCGGCCCCGTCATCGTCCGGGCGTTCAGCGCACCGAAAAGCTGCAGCCGCCGGCCGTTGGTGGCGTCAGCCTCCACCCCGGCACCGGCGTACCCGGGGAGGAAGAGGTGGGCGCTGTTGTCGGCGATGGCCGGGCCCGAATTCAGCGGACAGTTCACGCCGTCGTCATCCGTGCAGCCAATGAGGAACAGCTCGCGGCCGGTCTTCGGATCCAGCGCGTAGTACCCGCGCAGGGGGATGAAGAGGCGGCCCTGTGCCAGGAACACGCTGCCGCCCGAGACCTGCTGAAACCCGGGGGCGGCCCAGGTCCACCGGGTGGCCCCCGTCGCGGCGTCGAGTGCCCGGATGGTGGTCTCGTTGCCGGAGTCGTAACTCTGCAGGATGACGAGCCCGCCGGCGACGCCGATCAGGTTCTGCTCAGCTCCGGTGACGGTCACCTTCCACCGGGTCGCGCCGGTCTCGACATCGAAGCCTCCGACCGTCGTCTCGACGACGTTGGAGGTGTCGCTCTTCCAGGGAAACGCCGCGTAGACCACGCCGTTCGTCACCAGGGGCGGGTCGTTCGCGAGACTCGACAAGCGGGCCGGAACGTGCCAGACCTCGCGCAGCCGGCTGACGGTGGCGGAGTTGATGACCCGCTCGGAGGGGTTGTAGCCGGTCCCTGCCGTGTCGACCCGGTACTGCGACCAGTCCGGGATGCTCGACGCCGGCGGCGACGCGGCCGGGGAGGGATGGGCGACGGGCGCGCTCGAGGCAGGTCGCGCCGGTTTGGCGCTCGGCGGCTTGGGTTTGGGTTTGGGCTTGGGCGCCTTCACCGACACCGGCGGCTTCGCGACCACCGTGGGAACGCAGCTGATCAACCCGAGCCCGCTGGCCGCGCACAGCGCAGCGACGAGCAACTTCCCCCGGTGGTGCATGCGCCCGCGATCCCTTACTGGCCTGGTGACAGGAGGCCACTTGAAAAATACGAATTCGCCGGACATTTCGCATCAGCCAAACGGGCGAACCTTGGCCGCTCACGTAGTGGTGACGGGGGAGTGCGCCAGCCAGTGGTCGCGTACCGCCGCGGCGAACTCCGGCGCCCGCTCGTCCGGGAAGAAGAGCTTGCCGTCCGGAATCTCCACGACGTCGCCGGCACCCGGAATGGTGTCGCGCAGCCGGTGGGCCCAGCGCACGCCGAAGAATGGGTCTCCGGTGCCCCAGACCAGCAAGGTCGGCACCTGCAGGCGGCGCAATTCCGGCTCGATCTCCACCAGCTCCCGATCGTCCAGCCGGGCGATCCACCGCTGGAAGCTTCGTGCCGAGTCTCGGTTGCTGAAGATCGGTTCCGCCCAGCCCCGCACGATCTCCTCCGGCACGTTCGTCACGTCTTGATACGTGCTGGCGAACAACCGCCGGCGGGCGCGCCGAATGTTATTGAGCATCAGCCGGCCCATGGGGGCGAGCAGCCCCGCCCGGGCCAGCAGCACCGTCGGCAGGAACGCCTTGGGCGGCAGGTTGCCCCGCGTATCGCAATTGGACAGCGTGAACGTGCGGAGCCGCTTCGCCTCGCGGACGGCGAAGACCTGGGCGATGGCGCCGCCGGTGTCGTTGGCGACCAGGTCCAGCTCGTGGAGCCCGAGCGCGTCGCAGAAGGCCGCGAGGAACTCCGCCAGCGCCGTCAACGTGAACTCCTGATCGGGCGCTCCTGGCGTGCGCCCGTGCAGGGGCAGGTCGACCGCGATGCAGCGGCGCTGGTCTGCCAGCAGGGGGATGGCGTTGCGCCAGAGCGTGCTACCCGTGGCGACACCGTGGACGAACAGCGCCACCGGCAGATCGCCGCCGGAATCAAGGTAACCGACCCGGCCGGCCGGGGTCTGGACCTCACGTTGGTACTGCTCAAGCGTGCTTTCGCGCGCGTCGGACATGGTCGTTCCCCCTCCGGGTTGGCACAATGGACGGTGGCAAGACCGACTGTCGGTCTAGTTCAATACCAAACTAGACCGACAGTCGGTCTGTCAAGGAATATGCGGCGCTCGATCTGGAGGAGCCATGAATCGCAACGCCGAACGGGGGCGGGCGACCCGCGAGCAGATCGTTGACGCGGCCATGGCGCTCTTCGCCGCCAACGGTTACGACGACACCTCCATCGAGGCCGTGCTCCACGCGGCCGGGGTCAGCCGCGGCTCGCTGTATCACCACTTCGCCAGCAAGGACGCCCTCTTCTGGGCGGTCCTCGAGCGGATCGAGGAGCGGGTCGGCGCCGAGCTCGCCGCGACGACCCAGGACGCCAGCGACGCCGTGGGCCTGCTCCGGGCCGGCGCGCTTGGGTGGATCCGGCTCGCGGGTGACCCGGTGGTGCAGCGCATCATGCTGATCGACGCGCCGGCCGTGCTCGGCTGGGCGCGCTGGCGGCAGTTCGATGAGGACCATGCGCTCGGAGACATCAAGCTCGCCATGCATGCCGCAGCCGCGGCCGGCGCTCTCGACCCAGCACACGCGGATGCTTTCGCGCACATCCTGCTGGCGGCCGTGAACGAGATGGCGCTGCTGATCCCGCGCGCGGACGACCAGGAAGCCGCGATCAGCGCCGCAGAGGGCGCGCTCGACGAGTTCCTGCGCCGCCTGCTCGGGCAGCCCTCGGAGTAGCCCGCAGAATCTCTGGAAGACATCTGGCCAGGGATGTCGAATCCGGGGTGGTGGCTCCGTCCCAGCGACATCAGCGGCCACTCTCACCCATCAGCGGCCGCCCCAGACGAAGGAGAGCACCATGGCGAAGTACCTGCTTCTCAAGCACTACCGAGGCGCCCCCGCCGCTGTGAACAACATTGCGATGGACCAGTGGACCCCGCAGGAGATCGAGGACCACATCCAGTACATGAACGATTTCGCCCAGCGGCTCGAGACCACCGGTGAGTACGTCGACAGCCAGGCGCTCAGGCCCGAGGGCACGTTCGTCCGGTACGACGGGCAGGGCCGGCCGCCGGTCACCGACGGACCCTTCGCGGAGACCAAGGACCTGATCGCCGGCTGGATGGTCATTGATGTCGACACGTACGAGCGTGCGCTCGAGCTCGCCGGCGAGCTGTCGGCCGCCCCGGGCGCCGGCGGCAAGCCGATCCACGAGTGGCTCGAGTTGCGCCCGTTCATGAGCACCCCGTCGACGGTCACCGAATGACCGGACCGGTCAGGCCGGACCCGGTCCTGGACGAGCTGCTGCTCCGGGAGCTGACTCCCGCGGTGATCGGTGTCCTCGTCCGTCGCGGAGTCGACTTCGCGACGGCCGAGGACGCCCTGCAGGAAGCGCTGCTCCAGGCCGCGCTGACCTGGCGGGAGGGGCGGCCCTCCGACCCGAAGGGCTGGCTGGTCACGGTCGCCTGGCGCAAGTTCCTCGACGCGCGCCGTTCAGAGGTCTCGCGACGCACTCGCGAGCAGCGGGCCGACGCCGAGCCGCCGCCCGGCCCGACCGAGGCCGCCGACGACACGTTGCAGCTCTTCTTCCTGTGCGCCCACCCGTCGCTGTCTTCGGCGGCTGCAGTGGCTCTGACGCTGCGCGCCGTCGGCGGTTTGACCACCCGGCAGATCGCCCAGGCGTACCTCGTGCCGGAGGCGACGATGGCGCAGCGGATCAGTCGCGCGAAACGCACGGTCAGTGGCGTGCGGTTCGAGGAGCCGGGCGACCTGGCAACGGTGCTGCGGGTGCTGTACCTGGTCTTCAACGAGGGATACACCGGTGATGTCGACCTTGCCGCCGAGGCCATCCGTCTCACCCGCCAGCTGGCGGCGATGACGGACGACGAGGAGACCGAGGGGCTGCTGGCTTTGATGCTGCTGCACCACGCCCGGCGATCGGCGCGCACCCGTGGCGACGGCAGCCTGGTCCCGTTGGCCGAGCAGGACCGCTCCCGCTGGGACACCGCGCTCATCGCCGAGGGTGTTGCGATACTGCAGGCCGCGCTGGTTCACGACCGGCTTGGCGAGTACCAGGCTCAGGCTGCGATCGCCGCCCTGCATGCCGACGCCTTGCGTGCCGAGGAGACCGACTGGGTGCAGATCGTCGGCTGGTACGACGAGCTACTCCGGATCACCGGGAGCCCGGTCGTGCGGCTCAATCGCGCCGTCGCGGTCGGCGAGGCCGATGGCCCCGCAGCCGGTCTTGCAGCCCTGGCATCGGTGGATCCCGGCTTGCCGCGCCGCGACGCGGCCTGCGCCTACCTGCATGAGAAGGCAGGCGACCTACCGGCTGCGGCACGGTTGTATGCGGAGGCCGCCCGGTCCGCCCCGAACCTGGCCGAGCGTCATCACCTCACCGGCCAGGCGGCGCGGATCAGCCAGGCGTTGCGGGGCTAGCTCAGCTCAGGGCGGCGCACCGCCCGGGCGCGCGGCCGGTCAGCGTGCAAGGGTTCCCGCGAGGTCGGGAAGCGAGCTGACGGCACCGAGCGGATCGGCCAGCAGGGGTTCGAAAGCCAACTCCGCCGCTCCGAGAAGGGACCCGTCATCGCCGAGTGCCGAAGGGCGCAGCTCCACCATCTCGCGGGCCGCGGCCATGGCATGCAGATCGAGCGCCGCTTCAACGTGAACCTGCGCGAGCGCCAGGATGGTCTGCAACGAGCCGCCCATCACCACCAGCCGCGGGTTGAGCAGGTTCACCAAGTTGGCCACCGCTCGCCCGAGCGAATCGGCGAGCGATTGCACGGCCCGCAGGGCGCGCCCCTCACCACGCGCCGCCGCGCGGAGGACGTCTTCCACCGCTCCATCCCAATTGGCCAGGCGAAGGAGCGCGGCATCGCCGACGAACATCTCGACGCAGCCCCGAGCACCGCAGTGGCACAGCGGACCCGCCGGGTCCAGGACGGTGTGTCCCACCTCGCCGGCGAGGCCGCCGGTACCGCGCAGCGGGCGGCCGTCCACCAGGATGCCGGCGCCGACTCCGATCCTTCCGAGCAGGTAGATGACGTCGTCGAAGCCGCGGGCGGCGCCCCTGCTGTGTTCGGCCAGCACGGCGAGGTCGGCGTCGTTGCCCAGGCGGACCGGAAGGTCCGGGGTCGCCTTCTGCATCAGCTCGCCGAAGGCGGCATCGTGCCACCCCAGGTTGGGCGCGAGCCCCACGACATACGTGCCCCGCTGCACCGTGCCCGGGACGCTGATGCCGATCCCGACCGGCTTGGCAGCCGGCTCGACCGCGGCAAGCAACGCGGGCACGGCCTCGGCGATGTGGTTGGCCACCTCAGCGGGCAGGACCGGGCTTGGGGGGGTGGGGATCACGTGGCGGGCAAGCACCCGCCCGCCGAGCCCGACGGCAGCCGCGACTACTCGCGTGATGTCGATGTCGACCGCGACGGCGAACGGGCTGTCCGGGCGCGGTCCGACCACGTGTGAGGGCCGGCCGACCCGCGGACCGCCGGCCGGCACTGATTCGCCGATCAATCCGAGGGAGGAGAGCTCCGCGACGAGGTCGCCGACGGTGGATCGGCTCAGACCCAAACGTCGGGTCAGCGCCGCCCGCGTCACCGTCCCGTCGTGGTGGACCTGTTGAAGTACCAGCGCGAGATTGTGACGCCTCATGGCGTCCTGACGGACCGGCGCTGGTCGCATCAACTGCCACTCATGTCATCAGGCTCGCATCAGTGCGTGGGTAGGGCGCGCCGGCGCGAGATGGCATCGACCGCGGCGGCGATGAGGAGCACCGCTCCGGTGATGACTTCCTGGTACTGCACGCCGAGGTTCGGCTTCAGCCCGATGCCATTGGGAATCATGACGATCACGAGCGCGCCCAGGACGGCATCGCGAGGCTTGCCGCGGCCACCGAAGAGCGACGTGCCACCGATGACTGCTGCCGCGACGGCAAACAGCAGGATGTTGCCGGCGCCCAGGTCCAGCTGCGCGCCGCCGGTGTTGGAGGCCAGGAAGATGCCACCCAGCGCCGCCAAGGAGGAGTTCACGGTGAAAGCCGTGACCTTGATGTGGCGCACGTCGATACCGGCCCGGCGAGCCGCCTCTTGATTGCCACCGGTGGCGAACAGGTGGCGTCCCCAGGTGGTCTTACTGATCGCAATGGTGCAGATGATCATCAAGGTGATCGGCACTACCGCGGCCCAGGGGAGACCCTCGATCTTCTTGAAGTTGTTGGTATTGCGGTTCTGGTTGGCGAAGTAGGTGACGACGATGCCGACGGCAGCGATGGCCGCGGCGCGCAGCACGACGAGTTCCAGCTTGTCCGACGCAAGATTTTTCGCGTGTGCCCGTATGGCCTTCAACGACGTGTACGCGAAGTACCCACCGACCACCACGAGCGTGTAGACCCAACTCCAGAGTGGCGAGAGGTTGTCGTGCGCGAGCCCGTACCAGAAGTCGTAGCTGTTGACGCCCTTCGGCTGCGAGTTGAGGACGAAGAGCAGCACTCCCTGGAAGGCCAGGAAAAGCGCCAAGGTCACGATGAAGCTCGGGATGCCGACGGAGGCCACAAGCCAGCCGACGAAGATGCCGATGGCAGCGCCGAAGCAGATGGCGAACAGCAGCGCCAGAAGGACATGCTTGTCGAGTCCGGTGACCGAGATGATGACGCCGATAGCCACCAAAATGGGCCCGCTGATCGATCTGAGGTAGGCCCCCAGCAGGATCATCGCGATCATCACGCCGATGATCGACCAATAGAGCAGGGTGGGCGTGCCGTGATGGAGCCCGCGCGAGTAAATGGCCTGCGCCGCGACTCCAGCGCAGACGCCGCCCGTCGTTCCCGCTGAAAGGTCGATTTCACCCAGCAGCAGGACGAACACCAGGCCCATCGCGATGATGGCGATGTAGGCGCCCTGGCCGGGCAGGTTGCCGATGTTGTTGCGGCTCAGGAACTGCGGGCTCACCTGAGAGAAAATCGTTGCCAGGACGACGATGCCGAGCACCGAGGGCAGGGCGCCGGGGTCACCGGAGCGCAAGCGGTTGAAGTACCCGGTCACGGCGTCGCCGATACCGCGACGGTCGATGTCGAGGTAGAAATCGCCTCCGGGGCGCCCGGCGGGGCTGGCAGCCGGGGTGTCCTTGGCCTTGTTCAAGTCTGCGGTCATCAGTCCTGCCCTCAGAAGTCTTCGTCGGTTGTCAGGCCGATGTCACCGCTGCGTCCGGCGGTGATCAGCTCGACGATCTGGGTCGTGCTCGAATCCTTGGCAAAGACTTCCGCCGCTATCCGGCCGAGGTAGAGGGCCGCGACGCGGTCCGCCACCTCCATGACGTCGTTCATGTTGTGCGAGATGAGGATGACCCCGAGTCCCTGATCCGCGAGGCGGCGCACCAGATCCAGCACCTGGCGGGTCTGAGCGACGCCGAGCGCGGCGGTCGGCTCGTCGAGGAAGACCACCTTGCTGTTCCACAGCACCGCCTTCGCGATGGCGACCGTCTGGCGCTGGCCACCGGAGAGGCTGGACACGAGTTGCCGCACCGAGGACACCGTGCGCACCGAGAGGCCGGCCAGGGTCTCCCGGGCCTTGCGCTCCATCTCGCCGTCGACCAGGAAACCGAACCGGCGGATCTCCCGCCCGAGGAACATGTTTTGGGTGATGTCGAGGTTGTCGGCAAGCGCTAGGTCCTGGTAGACGAACTCGATCCCGAGGGCGGCTGCGACCCGCGGATCGGTGAAATGGACGGGCTTGCCCTCGAAGGTCACGACGCCGCTGTCCATGCTGTAGATCCCGGCGATGCACTTCACGAGGGTGGACTTGCCGGCACCGTTGTCGCCGACGAGCGCCGTGACCTCACCGGGATACACCGAGAGGTCGATGTCGTGCAGGACATGTACCGGGCCGAAGCTCTTGTTCAGACCTTTGATGTCCAGGATCGGTTCAACCACCGTGACCATGTCCTCTCGAAGGGCGGCCGGACCCCCGAACCCCACTCCGCAGGGGAGGCGGAGCCGGGTTCGAGGATGGTGCGGGCGGTGACCGAAGGGGGAGTCCCACCGGCCACCGCCCGCATTGTGTCAGGGCGCTGTGATTACTACGACACGCCCAGCTTCGAGCAGGCGGACTCGATGCCCTTGCAGACCTCGGCCTGGGTGAGGGCGCCGGCCTTGATCACGTCAGACACGTTGGCCTGGGTGATGACCTGGGCGGGAAGCAGCACAGCCTGGATCTTGTGGTCGGACTTCTTCGGGTCCGGGAAGTCGGACAGCGTCAGTCCGGCAGCGCTCGGGTCCTTGCCGGCGAGCAGCGCGATCGCCAGCTGCGACGCGGCGTTGGCCTCGTACTTGACGTTCTTGAAGACGGTCATGCTCTGCAGGCCATTGATGATGTTCTGCAGGCCCTCGATGCCGGAGTCCTGCCCGGTGACGACGACGTGACCGGCCAGGCCGCTGCTCTTGAGCACACCGATGACCGCGTTCGCGATGTCGTCATTGGCGGCCAGAACACCCTGAACCTTGCCGCTATTGGCGGTCAGGGCCTGGGTGAAGGTCGGGGCAGCCTGGTTGACGTCCCAGCCCTTGACGACCGACTCGGAAACGATCTTCAGCTTGCCAGCGCTGTCCAGCGGCTTGAGGACGGAGTTGGCGCCGCTGGCGAAGAGGATCGCGTTGTTGTCGACGTCCTTACCGCCGGCCATCTCGATGATCTGCGGGTCCTGGGCGTTGCTGGCGTTCAGGCAGTCCACCAGCGTCTGGCCCTGCAGCTTGCCGACGTCCTCGTTGTCGAACGAGACGTAGTACTGCGCGGTGCCGCCGAGGTTGACACGGTCGTAATCGATGACCTTGATGCCCGCGGCCGTCGCCTGCTTCTCGACCGCAGCACCCGACGTGGCGTCGATCGAGTCGATCAGCAGGACCTTGACGCCCGCACCGATCATCCCCTGGGCGATCTGCTGGAAGCGTGCCGTGCTGCCGCCGGCGTTCTGGATATCGGGCGTGGCGCCGGCCTCCGTCAGCGCCTTCTGCAGCAGCGGCTTGTCGTAGAGGGTGTACCGGGTCGAGGACGTCGTGTCCGGGAGGATCACGCCGACCTTGCCGCTTGCCTTGAGGGGTGCGGAGGGCGTCTCCGGAAGCTTGGCCGCGCTCTTCGGAGGATCGGTGAGCTTGCAGGCGGCGGTAATGGAGCCGTTGCCACCCGCGCTTCCGGAACTACTGGGGGTACTGGACTTGCTGCTGGATGAACCGCATGCGCTCACCGTGAGTGCCGCGGCGACGCCGCATGTCAAGAGGCCGACCGCGCTTTTGCGCATCGCACACGCCCTTCTGGATCTGGATCCCGTGTGCCATACGGCAGCGCGGGGGATGAATGTTCTCCGCGGGAACGTATGCCAACTGAATCGTGCGTCAAGAGCCTTAAGTCAAAAAAGTTACGAGTGCGTTACGAGGAAGCCGGTCGTGAGCGGGTTTGTCGGGTCAAAATTGGTCAAAATTGCCGGTCATACGGGCGTGTCGCGGCGCGGAGCGGCCGGATTTGAAACTTCCTATGGCGCGGCCGGCTTCCGGCTAGGGGCCACGTCGGGCGGCGGTCAGGTGTTGCGCAGGGTCTGCACGATCTCGCGGGCGACGTCGTCCGCCAGGCCGGCAGGCAGCCCCACCATGAGCCGGTCGACGATCCCGTCGTAGCGCTCATGCACTTTCGCGGCGACATCGTCGAGCGGCGCCACGACCGCGAAGGTGGTGAGGACGTCGTCGTCGATGAGCCCTCCCATCGCCTCCCACTCGCCGCGCAGCGACATCGCGTGCAAGGTGGACTGCAGGTCACCCCACCCGTGCAGCTCGAGCACCCCGCGGTAGGCCGGGGTCGAGGCGTAGAACGCGATCTGCCTGCGCATCGCGTCGGCGGCCGCCTCGAGCTGGTCGTCCCGTTCGGCAGTCACGACGAATGCGGGCGCCGATACCTGGAGATCGGATCGCTGCCGACCGGCGCGGTCGAGGCCGCGCTGCAGTGCCGGCAGGGTCACCTCGCGCAGGTACCGCCGGCTGGTGAAGGCGTGGGCGTGGACCCCGTCCGCGACCTCGCCGCACAGCTGCGTCATCGCATCGCCGACGGCCGCGACGAAGATCTTCGGATGGCCGTAGGGCTGGCGCTCGGGGACGAACATCGGCGTCATGATCTTGTGGGTGTAGAACTCGCCCTCGAAGCGAAGCTCGGTGCCGTCCTCCCAGCAGGCCCAGATCGCGCGCAGCGCCTGAATGAACTCGCGCATCCTGGCGACCGGGCGGTCCCAGGGCATGCTGAAGCGCTTCTCGATGTGCGGGCGTATCTGCGAGCCGAGGCCGAGCACGAACCGGCCGCGCGAGTACGCGTTCAGGTCCCAGCCGACGTTGGCGACCGTCATCGGACTGCGCGCAAACGCGACCGCGATGCAGGTGCCGAGCTCGAGGGTCGTGGTGTGCTCCGCTGCGAGCACCAGCGGCAGAAAGGGATCGTGGTTGATCTCGCCTACCCACGCTCCGTCGTAGCCACGCCGCTCGACGGTGCGGGCAGCATCCGCGACGCGGTCCAGCTGGAGGGGTATGCCGCCGTCGATCTTCACGCTGAGGGAGCGTACGCCCAAGCGTAGAAGCTCTAGATATATAGGTGTGCGGCGCTACACTCCGAAGGCGCCCAAGATCTACATCTTTGACCGACTGGATGGTGCAGACATGTCCGCCGCCGCGACTCGGAGCCGGGCTCGATCTTCGCGAACTCCTCGATCCCCACGCTCGCGCCGAGACTGGGCCCCCCACAGTGGGCCGCTTCCGAGGAGCTGAGCGATGACGACTGGTGACGCCGGCGGTCCGCTGTCGTGGCTGCGCGTGGTCGACCTGACCGATCTGCGCGGCGCGATGTGCGCCCGCATCCTTGCCGACCTGGGTGCCGACGTGGTGCGGGTGGAACGTCCGGGCGCCCTGCCGTCGGCCGACGAAGCCATCGCGCATCGCTACCGCAACGCCAACAAGCGCGGTCTGGCCCTCGACCCGGGTGTCGCTGCCGATCGGGGGCGTCTCACGAGCCTGCTGCGCGCTGCCGACGTGCTGGTCGAGAATGTGAGCCCCCACGAGCGCGGCGCCTGGGGGCTGCGTCCGGAGTCGGTTGCCCGGGAGCATCCGCAGCTGGCTCACGTCGCGCTCGCCGATTTCGGGCTGACCGGCCCGCGATCCGGCTGGCGCCTCGAGGCGCTCCCCGCTCTGGCAGCGGCGGGAACGCTGTACGCGAGCGGCTTTCCGGACCTCCCGCCGTGCGCCGTTCCTGGCTACCTCGCCCACGATTGCGCGTCGGTGTACGGGGCAATCGGCGCCGTCGCCGCCGTCCTGGATCGCGAACGCCGAGGCGATCAGGCGGGCCAGCTGGTCGACATCAGCGTGCAGGAAGCGGGGCTCGCGGCGACCATCCCGTGGTCCATCGCCCTGCACTCCTATTCCAAGCTCAACCCGGCGCTCTCCCCGGAAGGCAACCGCACGGCCGACGGCGCCTACTGGGTGCTGCCCGCCCGCGACGGCTGGGTGCGGGCCGTCATCGGAAGTCCTCGCCAGTGGAAGGGCTTCGTCGAGCTGATGCGCTCGCCGCCGGCGTTCGACGACGAGGTGTGGAACAGCCCGCTCTTCCGCCTGCAGAACGCCGATGTCGTGCGGCTGCTCGCCGAGGAGTCACTCACCGATCGCACCCGTGCGGAGCTCTTCGCGGAGGCGCTGGGCCGCGAGACGACCGTCGGCGTGCTCCACACGCTGCGCGAGTTCGTCGACCATCCCCAGACGAAGGCGCGTTCCTTCTTCACCGATGGCGGTGCCCATGGCCTGGCGGGGCTCCCGTTCGCCCGGCATCCGGTGCGGCTGTCACGCACGCCGCCGTCCGTCCGTATCCCTGCCCAGGTGGCTGATGACGCGACCTTCCGGCCTCGCGAGCGGCCCGCCTGCCTTCCCGTGGGGCGGCCCGGCGGGAGGCTGCTTCTCGACGGTGTGCGCGTCGTCGAATTCGGGGTCGCGGCCGTGGCGCCCGAGCTGTGCGGCGTGCTGTCCGAGCTCGGCGCCGACGTCATCAAGATCGAGTCGGCGGCCCACCCCGACGTCCTGCGCCTGGCCGGCAGCAGTGCGGGCGGGGTCAACCGCAGCATGACGTTCAATGCCGAGTGTCGCGGGCGGCGCAGCGTCACGCTCGACTTGACGACGGAGCGCGGACGCGACCTGGCGTTCGAGCTGTGTGCGGCGGCTGACATCGTCGCCGAGAACTATCGCGGGGGCGTGCTCGATGGGCTCGGTCTGGGCTACGCGGCGATCCGGGCGCGCAACCCCCGGGTCGTCTACGCGTCCTCGCAGGGCTACGGGCGCAGCGGTCCCTTCGGCGAGATGCCGGCGTACGGACCGCTCAACACCGGGTTCATGGGGCTGCACCTGCTGTGGAACCACGCCGATGCGCCGTATCCATGCGGGACCTTCCTGAACCATCCCGACCACGTCGCGGGCAAGCTGCTGGCGGTCTCGGTGCTCGCCGCGCTGCGCGAGCGCGAGGCCAGCGGGGAAGGCCAGTGGCTGGAGATGGCCCAGACCGAGGTCGCGGCGTATCTCATCGGCGACCTGTACCTCGAGGTGGTGCGCGACGGCGTCGACCGCGCGCCGAGCGGCAACGCGCACCGGGCGGCCGCGCCACACGGGGTGTATCCCAGCGCGGGTGACGATCGCTGGGTGGCCCTCGCGGTGTTCACCGACGACGACTGGCTCCGGCTGTGCAAGACGCTCGGCTGGGAGTCAGGCGGTGAGCTGAGCAGCGCTGCGGGCCGGCTTGCGGCACGTGACCAGCTGGACGCGCGGGTGTCCGGGTGGACCCGGGATCGCACGAATGTGGAGGCGGCTGAACTCCTTCAGGCGCAGGGGGTTTCGGCGATGCCGGTGATGGGGCCGGTCGACCACCACGGCGATCCGCACCTCACCGAACGGGAGTTCATCGTCCACCTCGACCACCCGGAGGTCGGTGCGGAGACGCACGTCGGCAATCCCATCCGCTTCTCGCGGCTGGCGCAGCGCACCGCCGCGAGCGCCCCGTGCCTCGGCGCGGACACCGCGGAGGTACTGACGAGCGTGCTCGGGCTTTCTTCCGCTGACGTCATGGCATTGGTCGAGCAGGGGGTGTGCCGGTGAAGGGAGATTGGTGACGAATTCACGTATTGCCGAGCTGCGGGGCTACGACACGTATGCCGCGGATCCCCGGCTGCAGCCGTTGCTCGCACCGGGCGGCCCTTTCGAGCTCGAAGACGTCGTGCTCGAGGGTGTTCCGCTCAAGTCCTTCGTGCGCGCGCCGCGCACCATCGTCGACGCGTTCCAGGCGGCGCGGGCGCATGCGGCGCTGGACCACATCGTCTTCGAGAACGAGCGGTTGACATTCGCCGACGTGCGGCGCCAGGCATTGGCCGTCGCGCGCCGGCTGAAGGAGGACTTCGATGTCGGCGTGGGTGATCGGGTAGCCATCGCCATGCGCAACTTCCCCGAGTTCATCATCGGGTTCTGGAGCGGGGCGGTGCTCGGCGCCGTCGTCGTGCCGTTGAACGCGTGGTGGACCGGGCCGGAGCTGCAGTACGCCCTCGACGACAGCGCGGCGAAGGTGGTCTTCGCGGATGCCGAACGCGTCGAGCGGCTGCAATCGGTGGCGTCGGCCACCCCGATCATCGGTGTGCGGGGGGCCGCCGAAACCCCGGCTATTGCTGCGTTCGAGGAGTTAATTGACGGGCCGCCGCTCGCCGAGGCGCAGTTCGCCGCGCTTGGTCCGGACGATCCGGTGACGATCCTCTACACGTCGGGAACGACCGGACATCCGAAAGGAGCGCTCGGTACCAACCGTGGGGCGATCGCCAACATCATGAACATGGGCTTCGGCGCCGCCCGCGAGCTGGTGATCAGCGGGCGCAGCCCGGGCCCGGCGGTGCAGGCGGCGTCCATCGGCTCCGGACCGATGTTCCACATCGGCGGTATCGCGTCGATCATCGGCGGTGCGATGGGCGGCTCCAAGGTCGTCCTGATGCGCAAGCGAAGCACCCCGGAGATGCTCGACCTGGCGCTGCGCGAAAACGTGACCGCCCTCGGCGGGGTGCCCGCGGTCGCCCAGGAGATCCTGGATTTCCCGGGCATCGAGAGCATGGGCCTGCGGCCGAAGTCCTTCCCGCTCGGCGGCGCGCCGGTGCCGCCGCGGCTGCCCCGCCGGGTCCGGGAAGTCTTCGGCGAGGGCGTGCAAATGTTCAACGGTTACGGGGGAACCGAGACCACCTCGGCGGTGGTCCAGAACGTCGGCTCGGAGTACGCCGCCCGGCCGGAGAGCGTCGGCCGGCCGAACCTGACGGCCGAGGTGCGCGTCGCCGGTCCGGACGGATCGCCGGTCGGCATCGGCGAGGTGGGGGAGCTGACGTTCCGCTCTCCCCAGGTGGTCAAGGGGTACTGGAACAACCCGACCGCGACGAAGGAGTCGTTCGTAGACGGGTGGTTCCACACCGGCGATCTCGGCTATCTCGATGCCGACGGGTACCTGTACGTCGTCGACCGCTTGAAGGATGTGGTCATCCGCGGCGGCGAAAACGTGTACTGCGCGGAGGTCGAAGCGGCGCTCGTTGAGCATCCGGGCATTGCCGACGTCGCCGTCATGGGCCTGCCCGACGAGAGGTTGGGGGAGCGGGTGTGCGCGGTCGTGGTGCCGCGGCCCGGCGCGAGCGTGACGCTGGCCGAGCTGCGCGCATTCGCTGCCGGCAGGCTCGCCGCCTTCAAGTGCCCGGAAGCGCTGTGGATCACCGACGAGCTGCCGCGCACCGCGACCGAGAAGGTGTCCAAGCAGGAGCTGCGCTCCCGGGTGCCGGCGTCCGACGAGCGGCTGGAACGCATGTTTTGAACGGGGCTGACGGCAAGGTCGGCTGACCGGTTCGACGCCAACCTGCCGCTATTCGACGGCCCCCTTCACCTTGAGCTCGACGACCGTCTCCCAGTCGTAGCCGAGTAACTCCGTGAGGATCGCGTCGCCGTGCTCGTTGAACTCCGGGGCACGCTGCGTCGGCTGCGGCCGTCCGTCGAACTGCACCGGCGACGCGACGAGCGGGAAGGTCGTTCCCTGCGCGGTCTGGGTCTCGACGACGTAGCCGTTCGCCTTGACCTGAACGTCCTCGGCCACTTCCAGCGAGTCCTGGACGAACGACCACTGACCCCGGAAGCTCGCGAGCCGCTCCCGCCAGTACGCCGCGGGGCGGGACGCGATCTGCGCCTGCAGGAGGCTCGCCGCCTCGAAGGCGTTGGCGGTAAGAGCCTCGTGCGAGTTGAATCGGATGTCGGCCACGAGGTCTTCGCGCCCGAACACGCGGCACGCATCGGGCCAGTAGCGAAATGCCTGCAGGCACGAGAGAAACAGCCAGCGCCCGTCCTGCGTCCGGTACGACGCGGCCAGCGGATTGTTGATCTCGGTCCGATGAAGGGGCGCATTGCTCCACGGCTGCCCCATCTGCCAGGCCAGCGCCAGCCCGGCGCCTCCCGCCCACATCCCGGTCGCGAGCAGTGAGACGTCGACGACCGGAGCCTCGCCGGTGCGCTCGCGGTGGAGCAAGGCACCCGCGATACCTCCGGCGATCGTCATCGCGCCGATCGAATCGCCATACGCCGGGCCGGGCTGCCCGATGAACCCGTCGACGTCAGGGGGCTGCGCGCTCGCCCCGACGCCCGACCGGCTCCAGTAGCCGAGAAT
Organism: uncultured Actinomycetota bacterium; assembly: GCA_963782485.1. Taxonomy (GTDB): domain Bacteria; phylum Actinomycetota; class Actinomycetes; order Frankiales; family Frankiaceae; genus DATAZK01. Next base: position 1,061,871 of record CAWAJV010000007.1, on the reverse strand, counting down.
GTCGTAGCCACCCTGGTCGGCATCAGGGCCCTGCGGTCCGTAGCCGGACCCCCGGACGTAGATGATGTTGGGGTTGCGGGCCCTGATGTCGTCGACGTCGATGGCGAGGTCGCGGCGTACGCGGGGCAGCTTGTTCGTCAGGAACACGTCGCTCACCTCGGCGAGCCGGTAGACGATCTCGCGCCCGTCCTCGGAGGTGAGGTCCAGGGCGATGCTCTGCTTGCCACGATTGGAGTGTTCGAGGAGTACGTGGACTCCGCCCGCGCCGAGATCGATGACGCCGGTGCGGGCCAGCGCTCTCATCGCGTCACCGCGGCCGGTCGGCTCCACCTTGATGACCTCGGCGCCCCAATCCGACAGCACCGCGGACGCCGCGGGAACGAAGGTGTGTTCCGCGACCTCGAGGATGCGGATGCCCTGCATGATGGCGGTCATGTGCAGCTCCGGTCTGACGTGTCAGCGACCTGACGGGCGAGGGCCGGGGTCGTGGAGAACTACGCTGTCCGGCGCGTGAAGTGTTACTACCACAGCTCCCCTGGAGCTCCGCGCGGTAGTACTCCGATAGGTTCACCGCACGACGCCCCGCCAACTGGCCTGAGAGAGTTGATTGCCTTGGCAGTGTTCTTCGGACTGCGCTTCGACCTCCGTAACCCGGCAATCGCCGGCACCACCATGGCCGAGCGCTATGACGCGGCTATCGAGATGGCGGAGTGGGGCGACCGTTTGGGCTGCCTCGCCGTCACCGTCTCCGAGCACCATGGTTCGGAGGACGGCTACCTGCCGAGCCCGCTGCCCCTGCTTGCCGCGATGGCCGCGCGCACGACCAACGTGCGCTTCGCCGTCGCCGCGCTGATCGCGCCGTTCCACGACCCGCTGCGCCTGGCTGAAGACATGCTCGTCCTCGACCACATCAGCAAGGGCCGGGTGGACCTCATCGTCGCCGGTGGCTACGTGCCTGCCGAGTTCGCGTTGTTCGGCGTTCCGATGCGCGAGCGCGTCAGCCGGGTGACGGAGATGGTCGCGACGCTGCGTGGCGCCTTCTCCGGAGAAGCGTTCGAGTACCGCGGCCGGACCGTGAAGCTCACCCCGGAGCCGTACCGCACGGGTGGGCTGCCGATCACTCTCGGCGGGAGCAGCGAGCCGGCTGCACGGCGGGCGGCGCGTATCGCCGACGGCTTCATGCCCGCCGTGCCGGAATCGTGGGAGTTCTACCGCGACGAGGTCATGAAGCTCGGCCGTCCCGACCCCGGTCCGTGTCCCATCGGCGACACCCGGGTCGTCGCCCTGGCCGAGGACCCCGATACGGCGTGGGAGCAGATGGGGCCGTTCTTCCTGCACGAGACAAATGCCTACGGCGCCTGGATTTCTCAGGGCGACGGGGCGTCGCCGTACCACCAGGTGTCCGACATCCAGCAGCTCCGCAAGGAAGGGGCGTACTCGATCCTCACCCCGGACGAGTACGTCGAGCAGCTCAAGCACTCGCCGATGCCGTTCGCGATGATGCACCCGTTGTGTGGCGGTATGCCCATCGAGCTGGCCTGGTCCAGCCTGCGCCTTTTCGAACACGAAGTGATGCCTGCGCTCGCCGATTGAGGGTTGCCGAACGCCATGACAGCAATGTGCCACCGCCAGCGCGAGCTATCTGACCGGTAGCCAGTGGCAGGTTCGCCGAATGCGACCACGAGAAGCCTGGACACGCCTGAACCACGGGCGGCGTGACGCGTTGCAAAGGTATAGAGCTTTGACTAGCGTGAGCTGGATTCTTCCACTGTTGGACGGGGTGCCGTATGGCGGGTCCGCCGCTTGCCGAGTTGATCGATCCCCGGACCACCGCGCTCGTTACCCAGGAGTGTCAGGGAGCGGTTGTCGGGCCGGATGCCGGGCTGCGCATGCTTGCCGACGAGGCTCAGCGTGAGGCGATCCCCAATGTGGTGCGGCTCGTCGCGGCCGCGCGTAGCGCCGGGGTCAAGGTCGTCCATTGCCTGGCCCAGATTCACCGCGATGGCTTGGGTGCCAACCACAACGCCCGCCTTTTCGCAGGAGCTGCCAAGGGGCTGGGCACTGGCATGCTTCCCGGCACCCCCGGCGCGAGCCTGCTTCCCGAGCTCGGGCCGGCCGAGACCGATCTGGTGCTCGTGCGCTGGCACGGGCTCGGGCCGATGGGCGGCACCGAGCTGGATGCCGTGCTGCGCAACATGGGCATCACGACGATCGTCGGGGTAGGCGTCTCGGTGAACGTGGCGATCACCAACTTCGTTATGGACGCGGTGAACGCCTCCTACCAGTTCGTGCTGCCGCGCGATGCCGTCGCCGGGGTGCCGCGCGAGTACGCCGATCTGGTGATCGACAACACGCTGAAGTTGCTGGCGACCGTGACCACCACCGATGCCGTCATCGGCGCCTGGCGATAGCGGACACGCCGTGGATCTCGCGCTGACCGCCGAGCAGGAGGCGCTCGTCGCGTCCTTCGCCGATCTGCTCTCGGAGCGGTCGAGCACCGCCCAGGTCCGGGCGGCCGAGCCGCTCGGCTTCGATGAGGCTCTCTGGCGCGTCCTGCTCGAGGTCGGCGTGATCGAGATGGCAGTCCCGGAGCAACGCGGCGGATGGGGTGCCGGCCTCGTCGACCTCGCGCTGGTGGCGGAGCGCACCGGCGCGGCCCTCGCGTCGGCGCCCACCAGCGAGGCGCAATGCGCGGCCCGGCTGCTCGCCGGATTGCCTTCGGTTGCCGCGGCTTCGGAGCTGGAAGCTGTCCTCGCGGGGGAGCGGCTCGTCACGCTGGCGGTACGTCCCTCTCGTGCCGGTAACGCGACTCTCGTGCCCGGGGGTGCCGTCGCCGATGCGGCGATCGTCTCGAGTGACGATGCGCTGCTCCTGGTCGCGTTGAACGATGCCAACCGGCAGACCGTCGCCAATCTCGCGAGCGCACCGCTTGCCGACCTCGACCTCGGCGTGGCCAGGGCGCGGGGCGATGCCGTCGAACTGGCGCGTGGCGCGGATGCCGGCGCGGCGTTCGATGCGGCGCTCGACGAGTGGCTGACCTTGACGGCGGCGGCGCTGATCGGCTCGGCCACCGTCGCCCATCGGATGACGTGTGACTACGCGCGTGAACGCCACACCTGGGACAAGCCGATCGGTACCTATCAGGCGGTGGCCCACCCGCTGGCCGATGCGGTGACGGCTCTCGACGGCGCTCGGTTGCTCGCCAGAAAGGCGGCCTGGGCGTTGAGCGGGGGTCGGGAGCGTGGCGCCGATCGGGGCCGGGAGCTCGCTGCCATGGCTTTCGCTTTCGCCGCCGAGACGGCGCGGGAGGTCACCTACGACGCCGTGCATTTCCACGGCGGCTACGGCTTCACGCTCGAGCATGACGCGCAGCTGCACTACCGCCGGGCGCGTGGGTGGGCGCGGGTCTGGGGCGAGCCGCGTCAGGCCCTGCTGCGCGTGGCGTCGGCGCGCTACCTGCAGGAGGGCTGAGATGGACTTCTCCCTGGGCGACGCGGCCGAGAGCCTGCGTGACGAGGTGAAGGCCTTCCTGCGCCGGGAGTTCCCTGCGGAGCTGGATGACGCCGTCTATCGCAGTGGGGTCTCTCACGACGACGGCTTCGCCCGGGCCCTCGCCGCTCGCGGCTGGATCGGTGCCGGATGGGAGCGTGACGACGGCCACCGCAGGCTCGACCCGTACGAGATCCATGTCCTCACCGATGAGCTCACCCAGGCCGAAGCGCCCATCTACGCGACGTCGACCAGCGTCATGGTTGCTCAGGTGATCGCCGCGGTTGGCTCCGAGCAGCTGAAGGCCGACGTGTTGCCGAAGGTGCTGGCGGGCGAGGCGACGATTGCCCTCGGCCAGTCCGAGCCCGAGGCGGGCTCCGACGTCGCGTCGATCCGCACCCGCGGCCGGTGGGACGGCGACGCCTGGGTGATCGACGGGCAGAAGATGTTCACCACCAACGGCCACCTGACCGACTACATCTTCCTGCTCGTGCGCACGAACCCGGATGCCCCGAAACACGCTGGCCTGACGACGTTCTTGCTGCCGACCGACCTTCCAGGCTTCGAGGCTCAAGCCGTCTACACGCTGTCCGGTGAACGCACCAACATCACGTTCTACAACGGGGTGCGGCTCGATGACCGGTGGCGCATCGGCGAGGTCGACCGGGGCTGGCAGCAGCTGATGGTGGCGCTGCAGGACGAACACTCCGCCGGCTTCGTCGTCCACCTGGCGCGGCTGCTGGAGGCGGTGGAGGGCTGGTCGCAGGAAGCGGAAGACGACCAGGGCCAGCGCCCGCTCGATGACCCGGATGTGCAGGCGCGGCTGGCGAAGTGGGCGACGCAGCTCGAGGTCGCGCAGCTGCTGGAGGCCCGCACCACCTGGATGGAAGCGCAGGGCACGACCCCCGTCGCTGAAGGCCCGATGGCCAAGCTGTTCGGCACGGAAGCGGTCGTGCGCGGCGCGGAGGATCTGACCGAGCTGGTCGGGCCCGACGCGTTGCGCAGCCGGCTCGATCCGACCGCCCTGGCCGGGGGACGGATCGAACACGCGCTGCGCTTCTCGCTCGGCACGACGATCTACGCGGGCACGAGCGAGATCCAGCGCAACATCATCGCGCGCTACGCCTGCGGGCTGCCCCGCTAAACGCCCAGCAGCTCCAGGCCGTTGTCGCGCATGATCTTGCGGACCTCACCCGGGCTGAACGCGTCGAGCTCCTTGACGAAGTCGGTCGGCTCGGCGAGGCCCTCACCGTGGGGCCAGTCGGACCCGAAGAGGATGCGCTCGACGCCGATGAGGTCGGCGAGCCTGGTGAGGTCCTCCTCGTAGTACGGGGTGACCCAGACGTGGCGGCGGATCGTCTCGAGCGGCTCCTCGGAGAAGCCCCAGGGGGTCTGGTTGGCCTGCTTGCGCAAGCGCTTGACGAGCAGGTGCATCCAGTCCGAACCGTTTTCGACGCTCGCCACGCGCAGCCCCGGGTGGCGGGCGAAGACGCCGTCAACGACGAGCGAGGCCACCGTGTCGTGAATCGCCCGATCCGAGACCAGGACGCGGGTGAGGATGCTGACGTTGCCGTAGCCCTCGAAGCCGCCGCTGCCGCCCCACGCGGAAGTCAGCGTGCCCTCGTAGCCACTATCGCCGAGGTGGAACGCGACCGGGATCGACGCCGCTGCGAGCCGGGCCCACACCGGATCGTGCAGCGGGTCGCCCAGGGAGCGTGACGTGCCGTGCTCGCCGGGGACGGGCGCGGGGCGGATGTGGACGATGCGGGCGCCGCGCTCGATGAGGCTGTCGAGCTCGGCCAGCGCGGCCTGCGGGTCGGCCAGCGAGAGCATGGGGGCTGCGATGAGGCGGTCCTGGTAGTTGAAGCCCCAGTCGTCCTCGAGCCAGCGGTTGAAGGCCGACAGCGACGCCATCGTGGCGCCGACGTCATCCTTCAAACCCTGCTCGACCCCGCAGCCGAGAGTGGGGAAGAGCAGCACCGCGCCAAGGCCCTGCTGCTCGGCGACCTGGACTCGAGAGTCACGGTCCTGGTACTCCGGTTTCAGCGGCTCGACCTGCATGAGCGAGCGCGGGTCGACCCCTTCCGGGATCTGGCCGCGGAAGAGCGGGTCGAGGCAGCCGGGGACGATGATCGGGTTGAAGGTCGGGTTCGGGATGAACTTGTTGACCTTGCCGCCGATCAGCAGCAGCACCCGCTTGCCGGACTGGACGACCTGAACGCCGCGGGTCTTGAATGCCGGGTCGAGATGGCGCGTGAACGCGTCGATGCTCTCGTAGTAGTGGTTGTCGGCATCGATCGCCTCGAAGTCCAGCTCCATAGTCGCCTCCCCTGCGCCATCCCGCTCAGGGCGACGGTAACAGACCTGGCGAAAGCGGGAAAGTCATACTTTTCAAGCGGGGGCGTCCGCGCAGCAGATGTGCAGGTGGGGCCCCGATACAGTCGCGCTTCCGTGGATGTGCAAGTGCGCCTTCCACCGGTCCCGGTTCGGTGCTACAAACGGGTGCATGGCGATGCTTGGTTTCCCCGTGTTCGATGCCGACAACCACCTCTACGAGACGGAAGACGCGTTCACCCGCCACCTGCCGGCGGCGCACAAGAACCTCTTCCGGTTCGTCGAGATGGGCGGGCGCAAGAAGCTCGTCGTGCGCAACGTCCTGACGGAGTTCATTCCGAACCCGACCTTCGAGGTGGTCGCGCGCCCCGGGGCGCACATGGGCTTCTACGCGGGCAACAACCCGGAGGGCAAGTCCCTCCGCGAGTTCACCGGAAAGCCGATGCGGTCGATCCCGGCGTTCCGTGAGCCGGGCCCGCGCCTGGAGTTGCTCGATGAGCAGGGGCTCTACGCGTCACTCATGATCCCGACGCTGGCAAGCCTGATCGAGGAGCGGCTGCGCGACGATCCGGAGCTGACCCAGATCGCCCTGCACGCGTTCAACGAGTGGCTCTACGAGGACTGGTCGTACGACTACCGGGGCCGGATCTTCAGCACCCCGATCGTGAACCCGTGCGTGCTCGACAAGGGCATCGCGGAGCTCGAGCTGGTGCTCGCGCGCGGCGCCAAGGCCGTGTTGCTGCGTCCGGCTCCGGTCAGCGGGCTGCGCGGGCTGCGCTCGCCGTTCCTCCCGGAGTTCGACCCGTTCTGGGCCCGCGTTCAGGAAGCGGGAATCCCGGTCGTCCTGCACGCGTCCGACAGCGGCTACCAGGATTACCTCAACACCTGGGAGGGGGTGAGCGGCGAGTACGTGTCGTTCAAGCCGAACTCGTTCGCGCAGGTGGCCGACGGCGGGCGCACGATCCAGGATGCGCTGGCTTCAGCGGTGTGCCACGGCATGCTGACCCGGTTCCCGGGCGTGCGCCTGATCAGCGTGGAGAACGGTGGCAGCTGGGTCGGCCTGCTGGTGAAGAACCTCGCGTTCGCCTACAAGAAGATGCCGAACGAGTTCCCCGAGAATCCGGTCGACATCTTCAAGCGCAACGTCTGGATCAACCCGTTCTGGGAGGACTCGCTGCACGGGCTCATCGAGCTGATGGGCCCGGATCGGGTCTGTTTCGGCTCCGACTATCCCCACCCGGAGGGCCTCGACGAGCCCCTGGGTTTCGCCGATCAGATCAACGATCTGCCGGCAGCTGATGTGGAACGCATCATGTCGGCGAACATGTTCGAACTCATGAACGTTGCGCGCCCGCAGCTCGCCGTTTCATGATCAACGCTTCAAACGATCATGGTTTCGACGAGATAAGCGCCCTGAAACTCTGATCGTGCAAGCGATTGCGCTTGGCGGCGCCGCTAGCCGAGCGCTTTCACCTGCTCCCGCAGGGTGTTCTTCAGCAGCTTCCCGCTCGCGGTGCGGGGCAGGGCGGCGTCATTCAGATGCCAGTGGGTCGGCACCTTGTAGCCGGCCAGGGATTGCCGGCACCAGTCGGCCAAGTCCGACGCGCGCGTGGTGACGTCCGGATCGACGTTGACCACCGCGCAGACGGCGTCACCGGTCACCGGGTCGTCGACCGCAAAGACGGCCGCTTCCCGGACGGCGGGATGCGCCTCCAGGCAGTACTCGATCTCGGTCGGCGACACGTTTTCCGCGCTGACGAGAATCATGTCGCGCGCCCGCGAATTGATGTAGAGCAATCCGTCTTCGAGACGGGCGATGTCGCCCATCGCCAGCCATCCGTCGGCGTCGATCGCCCGCGCCGTCGCTGAGGGATCGTTCCAGTAGCCCAGCATCAGGTACGGGCTGCGCACGTGGACCTCGCCTTCCTCGCCCTCGGCCACCGGCTTCCCGCCGGGGCCGCGGAGCTCGACCGCCGTGGTGGGGGTGAGCCGCCCGGTCGAGGTCGGGTGGGCGGCGAACTCCGGCCCGCCGATCCCAGCGATGACCGCCCCGGCTTCAGTGCTGGTGTAGCCCATGCCGAGTGATTGCGCGGCGCTCGGGAACGCCTCGCGCAGGCCCTGCTGCACCGCCGGGCTTACGGGAGCGCCGCCGACGCCGACGTAGCGGATGCTGCTCGTGTCGTAGCGGCCGATGCCGGGCGACGCAGAAACCCGAGGCGCGGCGCTGCCGAGGGCCAGCCACATCGTGACCCGCTCGCGCTCGATGGTCTCGAGGACGCGCTGCGGGTCGAACCGGCCGGGCAGCAGGACGAAGCCCGAGCCCTTCGCCATGGCCATCAGGACGACCCCGTAAAGCATCGACGTGTGGAACAGCGGCGAGGTGACGAGCACGTTCTCGTCGCTCAGTACCGGCGGGCCGGCGGGGGTCGGCACCGCACCGCCCATCGCGACGACGCCGAACGCCTCGCGCACGGTGTTGACCTGGATGAAGCCGATGAGTGCCCGGTGCGGGGCGCTCACGGCCTTCGGGCGGCCGGTCGTGCCGCTGGTGAAGATGAGGACCGCCGGGTCGTCCTCGTGGACGTCAGGAAGGCGGGGACGGCGGCCGGCGTGGCTGCTGGCGATGCCCGCGACATCGTCGAGATCGACGACCGATCGGTCGGCATCGGGGACGCGCTCGAGCCGCGGGCCGTCGCCCAGCACCAGCACCGGCTGGACCAGATCGGTGGCGTGCGCGTACTCCTCGGCGGTCCACCAGCCGTTGTAGGCGGCCGGGATGGCGCCGATGCTGGCGATCGCCCAGAAGCTGACCACCCACTCCCAGCGGTTGGCCGCGAAGAGCGCGACGCGCTCGCCGGCCTTGACCCCACGTTCACCTTGCAGCCAGGCGGCTACCGCATCTACGTGCTCGAGGTGGGTGCGGAAATCCAGCCGGGTCTCGCCGTCGACCAGGAAATGCCGATCCCCGAACGACGCCGAGCGTTCCAGGAGCGCGCGCAGCGATGTCAGCCGGTGCCGGAACACCGGCAGCTGCCGGCCGCGAACGTCTTCGTCGACAATCTCGTACAGCGTTCCGGGAGCGGTGATCGCTGCCGTGAGGCCGGCCAGGGCAGCCTGGACGCCCTGCGACTGCGCCTGCGCCTGCGGGCGGTCGGTAACCATCACCTGTCTCCTTCGGAGATCTCGAGAGTGGGCATGTGCCTCCTGCCGGCCGTGGGACATCGCGCGCTACCGCCGCCGAGCATTGCACGCGGATCGCCGCCCACCTAGATTAATATCTGCATGTTTCCGGTCTGCGGCGGCGGCAGTCCTGACGGCAAGGGAGCACTCACATGGCAGTGCCGGCGGCGGAACTGACTCCGGAGCTCATCGCTCGCGCACGCCTCGCCGACGGCTACTTCTACGCGGGGGAGTCGCGAGACGTGTACGCGGCGCTGCGGCGCCACGCACCGGTTTTCAAGGACCCCTCCAGCGGGCTATGGGGCGCCATGACCTACGACCTCGTGGAGTTCGTGAGCACCCACCCGGCGATCTTCAGCAGTGCCGGGGGTTCGCGACCGTTCTACGGCCAGGTCAACCACATGATCGACATGGACAACCCCGCGCACCTGCAGCGCCGCAGCCTGGTCAGCAAGGGCTTCACCCCGCGCCGGATCGCCGAGCACGAGCCGCAGGTGCGCCGGCTCTGCGACGACATCATCGACACGATCTGCGAGCGAGGTTCGGCCGACCTGGTGCGCGAGGTGGCGGCGCAGCTGCCGCTCATCGTCATTGCCGACATGCTGGGCATTCCACCCGAGGACCGCGCCATGGTGCTGCAGTGGAGTGAGGACCTGCTGAGCCCGGAGCCGCCGCCGGGCGAGGTGGCCACGGGTGGCCAGGACACGCTGGCGACCTACTTCGCCTACGCCACCGAGCTGGTGGCCCGGCGACGCACCCATCCCGGAGACGATCTGATCAGCATCCTGGTCACGGCGGAGATCGACGGGCAGCGACTGAGTGACGAGGACGTCATCGGTGAGACCCTGCTGATCCTCATCGGCGGCGACGAGACCACCCGTCACGTCATCGCCGGTGGCATCGAGCCGTTCCTGCGCGATCGCCGGCATTGGGACCGGCTCCTTTCCGACCGTTCCGGTATCCGGCTGGCAGTCGAGGAGATGCTGCGCTGGGTCTCGCCGATCAAGAATATGAACCGCACCCTCACCCGTGACTACGAGCTGGGGGGTCAGCAGCTGCACGAGGGCGACCAGCTGCTGCTCATGTACGAGTCGGCCAACTTCGACGAGACCCACTTCGACGATCCGGAGATGTTCAACCCGGACCGCGAGCCCAACGACCACGTGGCGTTCGGCGTCGGCTCGCACTTCTGCCTCGGGTCCAATCTCGCGCGCCTCGAGCTGCGCGTGCTGCTGGATCGGCTGCTCGATCGCATCCCCGATCTCGACCTGGCGAGCGACGAGCCGTTGCCGCGGCGGCCGAACTTCTTCATCAGCGGCGTGGAGCACATGCCGGTGACGTTCGCTCCTTCGAAGCCGGTCGGCGACGCGAAGCTGGTACTCGCGTAGGCGTCCTTCAGCTCACGGCGAAGCCGCGGTAACCGTCAGCCGCGACCTCGTCGCAGACCTGGCGAAAGACGTTCAGGCCCGCGATGTAGGGCAGGAAGCGCCGCGGCTTGCCTTCGACGTTCGCGCCCATGTACCAGCTGTTGGCCTTCGGATAGACCGTGAACGCGGCGACCTCGGCGACGTGAGCCGTCCATTTCGCCTGCGCCTCGGGGAGCGCCTCGATGCGCGCCTTCGGCTGGTGTCGAACGTGGTCGATGCACTCCACGACCCATTCGACGTGTTGCTCGATCGAGGCCACCATGTTCGTCAGCACCGACGGGCTGCCCGGCCCGGTGATGGTGAAGAGGTTCGGAAACCCGGCTACCGCGACGCCGAGATACGTGTCGGGCCCGTCGGCCCACGCGTCGCCGAGCGGCAGGCCGTCGCTGCCGCGGATGTCCATGGCCAGCAGCGGTCCGGTGACAGCATCGAAGCCGGTGGCGAGCACGAGCACGTCGAGCGGATACGTGGCCGCACTGGTGCGCAGGCCATCGGGCGTCACCTCGGCTATGGGCTCCTTGACCAGGTTCACGAGCGTGACGTTCGGCCGGTTGAACGTCGCGTAGAAGCCGGTGTCGAGGCAGCTGCGGCGGGCGCCGAACGGGTAGCTGGTTGGTGACAACGCTTCCGCAACCGCGGGGACGTCGACGATCTGGCGGATCTGGCGGCGGACGAAGTCGGCGACCGTCTCGTTCGCCTCAGGGCTGATCATGATGTCGTTGAAGGCGCCCGCCAGTCCGAAGAGCGCGCCGGACTCCCAGCCCGCCTGATAGGTCCGCTCACGCTCCTCCTCGGACACCTGCAGCGCCGAGACCGCTGGGAGGCTGCCGAGCACGCCACCGCTCGACTCCCGGATCAGCCGGCGACGCTCGGGAAAGCCCTCCTTCAGCGCCTGGGTCTCCGCCTCGTCGAGCGTCCGGTTCATGGCGGGGAGGGCAAAGCTCGGGGTGCGCATGAAGACGAGCAGTTCTGCTGCCTGCTCGGCAAGGATCGGGATGCACTGAACGCCCGAGGAGCCGGTGCCGATCACGCCCACCCGCTTACCGATGAGGTCGGGCGGCTCGTGCGGCCAGCGGGCCGTGAAGAACACCTCGCCCGTGAAGGATTCGAGTCCGGGAAACTCCGGCGCCTTCGGCTCGGACAGGCAGCCCACCGCCATCACGCAGAAGCGTGCGCTCACGGCGTCGCCCCGGTTGGTGGTCACCGACCAGCGCCGGGTCTCCTCGTCCCACCACGCGTGCTCCACGCGGGTGCTGAACCGGATGTCACGCCGCAGGTCGAACCGGTCGGCGACGTGGCGCAGATAGCGGAGGATCTCCGGCTGGGCCGCGTAGCGCTCGGACCACGTCCATTCCTGGTCCAGCTCGGGCGAGAACGAGTACGAGTAGTCCCACGACTCGATGTCGCAGCGGGCGCCGGGATACCGGTTCCACTGCCAGGTTCCGCCCACGTCATCGGCGTCGTCGAAGCCGACCACGCGCAGGCCCCTATCGCGCAGCAGGTGGTGCAGGTACAGGCCGGAGAAGCCGGCGCCGACCACGACCACGTCGACCTCGTCGACACGGCCGGTGAGCGGTTCAGCCGAGGACATGCCGCCCCCTGATCATCGGCAGGTCGAGAAACGTGCGGATGCCCGGCTCTGCCGCGCAGACCGGAGCTATCGCATGAACGGCGTGCATGGCCGTGCCGAGGCAGCCCTGGTCGTTCTCGTCCTCGCCATGCACCGCGATCGTCGCCTCCAGCACCATGGACGGCACGCCTTCGACGCTGACCTTCCACCCGCGGCCGCGCGGCCAGTCGGGCGCCTGATCCTCGGCAAGGCGCGTGATGTGTTCGATGGTGACCGCCTTGCGGCCCGCGACGATGGCCGTGCAGGAGAAGCGCATCGCTGAGACGGTGCCGACCGCGATGGGCCCGGCAGCGATGTCGAACGCGCGGTCGGCGACGGCCACCTGCCGGTCGTACTCGAACCGCTCGATGGTGGCTCCGAGCCCGTCGGCGACCAGCATGAGCGGCGCCTCGAAAACCATGCCGGCGATCTTCGGGTCCGACATCACTACGGGGGCATCCGGCGCTCGCCCGAAACCCATGATGTCGAACAGCATCATCGCGTTGTCGTAGGACGCGTAGTCCAGAAGCTCCTGCACCAGCAGGTGGTCGATGCGTTTGAAGAGCGTCGACATCGTGAGAGGGAGCACCTCGGAGGCCCAGCCCGGCTCGATCCCCGTCGCGTGGAAGCTGCTGCCGCCTCCCGTGCAGGCCGCCTCGAGTTGCTCGACGACGTGAGCACCCGCCGCACTCGGGTAGATGAGCGACGTGACCGCCGTCGACACCACGTTCTTGCCGGACGCGAGCAGGCGGCAGATGTCGTCGATCGCCGCGGCGGGATTCATCTCGCCCTGGGCCATGTAGAGCACGCAGTCGGCGTCGAGCGCGATCATCTCGTTCGGATCCGCGGTCGCCGTCACGCCGATGGGGCCGATGCCAGCTGATCTCACCGGCATCACGCCCGGCCTTGGCCGGGTCGTAGACGAGCGCGCCGACGAGTTCCAGATCGGGATTCTCCTGCACTGCGGCGACGGCGTGGCGCCCGACGGGCCCCGTCGCCCACTGGATGACTCGCAACCCCATGTGTCCCATACATCTAGATCTACGCCCACCGTGTCAAGGGTCCACACGGTGGGCTCCGGGTGGCCGCATTGCGCTTCCCCGGGCGCGCTGGATACCGTCCACCTGCCGCTTCCGCGCAGACAGGACGGGACACGCGATGAAGAGCCAAGCCGCAGTACTCCACCAGCAGCCGGGCAAGTGGGAGATCGTCGAGGTCGACATCGAGCCGCCGCGCCAGGACGAGCTGCTGGTGCGCTTGGTGGCCGCCGGGCTGTGCCATTCGGACGACCATGTGACGAGCGGCGATCTTCCGGTAGGTCAGCTGCCGATCTGCGGCGGCCACGAGGGTGCCGGCATCGTCGAAGAGGTCGGACCCGACACGCCTGATTGGAAGGTGGGCGACCGGGTCATGCTGTCGTTCCTGCCCGCGTGCGGACGCTGCCGGTGGTGCGCGTCCGGCATGCAGAACCTCTGCGACAACGGCGCCAACACCCTCGCCGGCGTCCGGCAGGACGGCACCCATCGCCTGCACCTGGACGACGGGACCCCCGTCGGGCAGATGGCCGGCATCTCGACCTTCAGCCAGTACACGAGCGTCTCCACGATGAGCGCGATCCCGTGCCCCGACGATGTGCCGCTCGATGTGGCTTGCCTGACCAGTTGCGGGGTCGGCACGGGTTGGGGCTCGGCGGTGAACTCGGCGCAGGTCGCTCCTGGCGACGTCGTCATCGTGATGGGTGTCGGCGGCATCGGCATCCACGCCGTGCAGGGCGCCGCTCACGCGGGCGCGAGCTACGTGATCGCCGCCGACCCGGTGGAGTTGAAGCGGGAGATGGCGTTGAAGCTCGGCGCCACGCACGCGTTCTCCTCGATGGCGGAGGCGAGCGACTTCGCGCGCAGCGTCACGAACGGCCAGGGCGCCGACTCGTGCGTGGTCTCCGTCGGCGTGACGCAGGGCTCGCACATCGCCGAAGGCGTGGACGCGATCCGCAAGGCGGGCACCTGCGTTCTCACCGGCCTGGGCAATCTTCTCGACGACTCGATCCCGATCTCGGCCGCCATGATCACGCTCTTCCAGAAGCGCATCCAGGGTTCGCTGTTCGGCGGCCAGCAGCCCCACGAAAGACATCCCGGCGATGCTCGACCTCTACAAGCAGGGCCGGCTGCACCTGGACGAGCTCATCACCCGGCGCTACTCGCTGGATCAGGTCAATGAGGGCTACAGCGACATGCGTAACGGACTCAACATGCGCGGGGTCATCGAATTCGGGTAGGCGCTCGAACGCTGGAATCGTGAGCTCCGGTCAGCTGCTGCTGAGCGGCTCCGGACGGCAGCTGTGGATGAGGCTGTGCATTCAGCGGTGGAAAAGCCGCGCCAGCCGGTGGAAAGACCGGCCGATCCGGTGGACGCCGGCGTCGTGTGAAAACGCATGGACAACGCTGTGAACGACACCTTGCGGGGGTGCCACGAGGGCCAGTAGACATGCAGCTGTCGCCGAAACGGGCAGCCACAGAGCAATCTGGGGAGCGGGGATTGGGAGTCGGGAGACCGGCGCCGAGCCGCAGGTTCTGGGAAGGCGATAGCCGGGCAACGCGGGCGTAGCCGAGCAATCGGTGACGTGGTGCAGCCGGGCGGGAGCGGGCCCCTCCATCTCATACATGGAGGGGCCCGCTTCGTCGTTCAGCGATGACTTTTCGGGTTGTCGTACGTCGTCACTCTTGAACCTCGAGAGGAGACGGCATGAGCACCGGGAGCAAGGTCATTGCAGGGGCGACGATGTCTCTGGACGGCTACATCGCCCGCCCCGACAACAGCATCGGCGCGCTGTTCGACTGGTTCCAGGCGGGTGACATCGAAGTCCCCACCGAGTCACCGGACATCACGTTCCACCTGACCCCCGAAAGTCACGCGCACTGGCAGGCCTGGACGGGGCAGCTCGGCTGTCTGGTCGTCGGACGCACCCTCTTCGACTTCACGGACGGCTGGGGTGGGCGGCACACGATGGGCGTCCCCGTCGTCGTGCTCACGCACAACCTGCCGACCGAATGGGGCCATTGGGGATCGGAGCACTTCCACTTCGTGACCGAGGGAATCGAGGCGGCGGTCGCGAAGGCTCGTGAGGTGGCCGGCGACAAGTCCGTTGGCGTTGCCGCCGGGGAGATGGCCGGCCAGGCGCTGGACGCGGGCCTGCTCGACGGGGTCGCCATCGACCTCGCACCGGTCCTGCTTGGCTCCGGTAAGCGGTTCTTCCAGGGGTCGACGACCGAGAACCTGGCCCTCGCCAATCCGACGACCGTCATCCCGAGTGATCGGGTGATCCACCTGGAGTACTCGGTACGCGACTGACCCACCGCCGCACGCCGGCCGCAGCGCGCCCTTCCAGGGTTTGGCGGGGCAATATGTCGCCGATCGCGCCGACGGCCACTGCGCGTCGACGCCAGCAGGCTTCGTGCTCGCCTCGACCCGCGCGCCTCGCTACGGTGCTCGCATGGGACTGCTGACGTTGGACATCGAGCCACGCGCGGAGATCGACGATCATGGCTTCGACGTGCGGCCGGTGGCCGGCGCGCTCGGGGCGGAGCTGCACGGGGTGGAGGTTCGCGACCTCGATGAGCAGGGACTCGCCGCCGTCAAGGACTTGCTGCACCAGTACGAAGTCGTCTTCTTTCCGGGAGCGGAGCTCACCGACTTCGAGCAGCTGCAGCTGGCTCGCCAGTTCGGCGAGCTCAACATCTTTCCGGTCGCGCGACTTCGCGGGGTGACGGAGCCCTCCTGCACCGTGATCTCGGATGGACCGGACAGCCCGCCAGAGGCCGACGACTGGCATACGGATGTCACCTGGATCGCCGAACCCCCGAACTACGCCCTGCTGTCGGCTCAGGTCGTTCCGCGGCGCGGTGGCGACACGTTGTGGGCGTCGATGACCGCCGCCTACGAAGCCCTTTCGCCGGTGATGCGCCGGGTCATCGACGACCTCGAGGTGGTCCACGACAATTCAGAATTCATCACGGCCATGCTCCGGAAGATGCCGGACGGCCCCCAGGCGCGCTCCATCGCGGACGCGCTGCGTGAGGCGTATCCGCCCGTCACGCACCCGCTCGTGCGCACCCATCCCGATACCGGGCGGCAGTCCCTCTTCCTGGGCGGAGGCTTCATGCGCCGCATCGTGGGGATGCATGAGCCGGAGAGCGACCTCATTCTCGGCTTTCTACGCCGGCACATCGAGAACGCGGCGCTGCAGTGTCGCTGGCGCTGGATGCCGGGTGACTTGGCGATCTGGGACGAGCGGTCCACCAACCATCGCAGCGCGGCCGATCACTTTCCGCAAGAGCGCTCGATCCGCCGGGTCGAAGTGAGCGGGGAGCGTCCGTACCACCGCTCGTAGCAGCGGTAGGGAGCAGCGGACCGCCGGCCTCCTGCCCAGGCCGGGTCGGGTACCTACATCTGGGGTGTGATAGACGTCTCCTACCCAGTGACCCCGGTCACGCATTCGTAGGGAGAGCCCATGGCGATGGTCCACCGCCCCCGCAATGGCTGGATTCGCGCGTATGCCGCGATCTCGGTGGCCGTCGTCGCGGTGGCTGGCAGCGCCACCGCTTGCGGGCGCTCCAGCGGGGGATCCGGCGGCCAGCCCAGCAGCGGCGGATCGTCGTCCTCGTCGGCAAGCCCCACGTCCTCTGCAGCAGCTGGCGACTTCGGCACGCTGAAGGGCGTATGCGGTCCGGGCACTGCGAAGGGTGCTACCGCGCGCGGGGTCACCGATACGCAGATCCGCATCGGCGTGACGGCAGATCCCGGGGCGGCGGCAGCTCCCGGACTCGAGCAGGAGTTCTTCGACACCGCCGATGGCTTCAGCAAGTGGTGCAACGCGGCCGGTGGGATCAACGGCCGCAAGATCGTGGTCGACAAGCTGGACGCCAAGCTGTTCGACGTGGGTCAGGTGACGACCGAGGCCTGCCAGAGGGACTTCTTCCTGGTCGGTAACGGCAACGCCTTCGACAGCGCTGGCGTGAAGATTCGCGAGAACTGCAAGCTCGGCCAGATTCCGGCGTACGTGACCTCCCCGCAGGCGATCGACGCGAAGTATCAGGTGCAATCCGTGCCGATCCCGTCCAACGAGGTCAACAACGGAGCCATGCGGCTGCTCACCCAGGAGTATCCGGACTCCAAGACCGCCGGCGTGGGCATCGGTAGCAGCACGCTGCCCTCGATCATCCCGACGGGGCTGAAGGCACAGGAGTACCTGAAGGACATCGGCGTCAAGGTGGCCGTGCTGCAGCAGCAGCCGCCCGTGGTCGACAACTACCGGCCATATGTCGAGCAGTTGAAGCAGGATGGCGCCAGGGGGCTCTACCAGATCAACGCGCAGGACCCGAGCCCGATCGTGCAGGCGATGAAGAACGTCGGCTATACCCCCGACTGGATTCTCTACAGCACCCAGTTCTACGGACCGCAGGCAGTCTCGGCGGCAAAGGCCCTCGGTCAGTTCCCGCCGAGCTACATCCAGTTCGGTGCGCTGCCGTTCGAGTTGAAGGACAAGTACCCGGTGCTGCAGCAGACCGAGGACATCGTGAAGGCTGCCGTTTCCAACCCGAAGCTCACGACCTTCACGCTCTCGTCGTTCAGCGCGTGGCTGCTGTTCGCCCAGTCGGCCGAGGCGTGCGGGTCTACCCTCACCGTCGACTGCGTCCTGCAGAAGGCGGGCTCGGTCTCCGACTGGACCGCAGGCGGCCTGTACCCCAAGTACGACCTGCGCGCGGGACACCGCCACGCGTCGCCGTGCATCGCCCTCGTGAAGCTGGACTCGAACGGCTTCAGCTACGACGAGAAGGCGACCCAGCCGACGTCGGGTGACGGCCCGTTCAACTGCGACCCGGAGAACGTGAAGACGGTGAAGACCTACATCCAAGGCTAGCGGGCCGGACGAGTCTCAACTCGCTTCCGACAGTCGCCGGCGGAGGGCGGCATTCTCGGCTTCCAATTCGGCAAGGCGTTGCCGCTGGGGCCCCGGGCGAGTCTCGAGTTCCGCGAGGGTGTAGCGCGGGGTGATGTGTTGCTAGCAGTTCCACTCGAACGCCTCGACGGTGACGACGACGCCCCGTTCGACGACCGCGTGGTAGCGGTCGTCGACGAGCGCTGCGATGGTCAGGGGATCCTCGTCCGCGTACGTGACAGCGGCACGACCATAGATTTCTAGCCGCTCTCGAGTCGGATAACTCATGACGATCAGTGCGACGCGGTTGTTGCCCTGTACGTTGCCGGCGCTGTTGTATTGCAGGTTGCCGCGGAAGTCGGCCCAGCCGATGGTGTGGTCCGTGAGGACCTTGAGGAAACCGGGAGGGCCACCCCGGAACTGCACGTACGGCCAGCCGGTTTCGCTGACGGTCGCGAGGTAGAAGCTGTCGCGTTCGGCAAGGTAGGCACGCACGTCGTCGGTGAGGGGGTCGGCTCCCGCGAAAATCCCGTGCCGGGCCTCGTGACGCGCGTAGAACCGCCTGCTGCCGAAGCGTTCTTGCTGCTTCTGCACGTCTTGCGTAAAGGCGATCCGGCCGTAGCCGTCGCTCACTGCTGACTTCGCTGTGGCGGTTGCGCGGTGAAGGTCGCGAGTGGCCGACCCGGGTCGACGACATACGTCGAGAGCATGACGCCGGTCTCGGGCCCGAGGTCCAGGGCGTTGTGCGGGATCTCGGGTGGGATCAGGAAACCGTCGCCCGCGTTCAGGATCAGCGCGGGACGGTCCTGGATCTGCATCCGGACCGTCCCGGCGATGATGTACCCGACCTCTTCGCCGGCATGGATGTGCCATCCCGACTCCACCCCGGCCGGGATTTCGGTGCGCACCTGGACGATGTCGCGGCCGGGGATCGAGGAGCCGCTGCGTTGGACCTCCGTGCGTTTCAGGGCCGTCGCGAGGTCATCCATCTGTTGCGTGGTCGTGGTGGTGTCGGAGCACATGCTGACCGGCCTCCAGCCTGATGAGCGGGCGGCTCAACTGCTGTGGAGCGCCGCTCGGAGAAACTCGATGGCCTGGGCGATAGCGGCGCGAGTCGCGCGCGTCTCGCTGAGCGAGTTCAGCAGCATGAAGTCATGGACGGTGCCGTCGTAGCGCACCGTCGGTGACCGCGACGCCGGCCTGGCGCAGCTTGGCCGCATAGGCCTCACCCTCGTCCCGCAGGACATCCGCCTCGTCGACGAAGAGCAGGGTCGGCGGGAGGCCCTCGAGTTGCTCGAAGCGGGCTTGATTCGGCGAGGCCGTGATCTCTGCGCGTTGTGCCGGATCGGTGGTGTAGGCGTCCCAGAACCACTCCATCGCCCGGCGGCTGAGGTAGTAGTCGGTGGCGAACTTGTCGTACGACGCGGTGTTCATGGCGGCGTCCGTGACCGGGTAGTACATCGACACCTGGACGAACGTCACGTCGCCGCGCTCCTTGGCCATCAGCGCCAAAGCGGCGGTCATGTTGCCGCCCACCGATTCGCCGGCGACCGCCATGCGCGTGGGGTCGAGGCCTCGGGCGGCACCCTCGCGGATGACCCACTGCGCCGTCGCATAGCCCTGTTCGATGGCGACCGGGTACTGCGCCTCGGGGGAGGGCGTGTACTCGACGAAGACGAGCGCCGCATGGGCTCCGACGGCGAGCTCGCGGACCAGTCGGTCGTGGGCAGCAGCGTTGCCGAGAATCCATCCCCCACCGTGCATGTAGACGATGACGGGCAGCGTTCCCTGCTGGCCCGCGGGGCGGATGATGCGGACCCGGACGTCGCCGACAGCCGCCGGAACGGTCACCCACTCCTCGTCGACAGGCAGCTTGTCGACCGGTGCGGCTTGCAGGTCGTCGAGAACCTTGCGAGCGGCTTCCGGGCCGAGATCGAAGAGGAATGGCGGCTTGGCCGTCGCGTCGGCAAGCTCCTGCGCTGCAGGCTCCAGCACGATGTGGCCTTGGTGCGGAACGGACATGAGGTGCCCCTTTCGGGCGTGGGGCGGGTAGGTCTGACAGCCGGCCGAGGAAGGCCAGCAGTTCGTGGTTCACCTCTGCGGCATGCGTGACGCAGAGCAGATGCGGTCCGCCGTCGATCTCCACGTAGTGGGCGTCGGGCAGTGCGGCATGCAAACGGCGGCCTTGCCCGTCGAGGGGCAGGATGCGGTCGGCGGTGCCGTGCAGGATGAGGGTCGGGACGTCGACGCGAGCGATGTCCTTGCTGAAGTCGGTCAGCCACCCGGGGGGCGAGGCCCACGTGGCATACGGGGAGGCTTCCGAGCCGGCCTGCCAGGTCGCTCGGACGGTCTCTTCGCTCACGCGCTTCCCGAGGTAGTCGTCAAGGTTCATCAGGTCGCCGAGCAGGCCCGTGAGCCACGCGAAGCGATCCTCCGCGATCGCTTGCTGGACGCCGCTGACGCCGGCTGCGTCGACTCCTTTCGGGTTCTCGTCCGACTTCGCGAAGGAGGGTGCCAGGGTCTCGATGAAGACGCAGCTCTTCAGCCGGTCGGTGCCATAGGTGCCGATGTAGCGGGCGACCTCGCCGGCGCCGTACGAGAAGCCCACGAGGCTGACGTCGTGCAGATCGAGTTCCGTCATCACGGCATTCACGTCAGCGGCGAGTGAGTCGAAGTCGTAGCCGACGGTCGGATGGCTCGAGCGGCCGAAGCCCCGGCGGTCGTACGTGATGACGCGATAGCCCGAGGCGAGCAGGGGGAGCAGCTGCGGCTCCCAGGATCGGCTGTCCAGCGGCCAGCCGTGCAGCAGCAGCACCACGGGTCCACTTCCGTGGTCTTCGTAGTACAGCTTGATCGGAGTCGAATTTTCCTGCCCGACGGTGATGGCGCCCACGAAGGTCTCCTCCCAGAGGTTTCCAGATGCCTGCGAGGCTCCCGGGCCGCCGCGGAGCACGCCAGACCGGCGAGCCCTAGTTCGATTTCGGGCTAGCCCTACCTCCTCCGATGGGGCCAACCTGACACCATGACTGGATGGCCCGTTCCGTGCTCATCGTCGACGACGACGAAGCTTTCCGCGCCCTTGCGGCGAGGATTGTGACGGGCTGGGGACACGTGGTGATCGGGGCGGCCGGCGGCGTGGCAGAGGCGATCACACGCAGCAATGAGTTGCGCCCGGATACGGCTCTGGTCGACGTCGGGCTTCCGGACGGTGACGGCTTCGCCCTGGCTGAGCTGCTCCGGCGATGCCCTGGAGATCTCGGGTCGTGCTGATCTCCTCCGACGCCGACGCGGCCAACGTCGGTGCCGCCCTACGCGTCGGCGCCAGCGGCTTTCTCCCCAAGGACGAGATGTCTGGCCAGGCGCTTCGTCAGCTCATCGAACACGGGTGACGGGCATTGGCGGCCGCGGCGGAGCAGGTTCCGTTGCGGGTGTCCATTGGTGAGGACGATGTCCTACTAAGGGAGGGCATCTCGCGCATTCTGATTGGGGCAGGGGTCCAGGTCGTTGCCCAGGTGGGTAGTGCCGACGCTCTCCTGCAGCAAACGGTGGCGCACCGGCCCGATGTCGCCATCGTGGATGTGCAGATGCCGCCGCGCCACGAAGACGATGGTTTGCTCGCGGCGATCGAGCTGCGCCGCCTCGTCCCGGAGATGGGTGTCCTGATCCTCTCGCAGTTCTGCGAACCCTCCTACGCCGTCGACCTGATCGGCGATCGTCCCGAGGGCGTCGGGTACCTGCTGAAGGAGCGGGTCGGTGACGCGGCCACCTTCGTCGACGCGATCGCGCGCGTTGCGGCCGGCGGCAGCGCCCTCGACGCAGAGGTGGTGGGTCGCATGCTCGGACACCGGGCCGCAGGCGGTCCGCTGGCGCGGCTCAGCCCCCGCGAACGCACGGTGCTCGCGTCCATGGCCGAAGGTAAATCCAACGTCGGCATCGCCCAGACTCTGTTCATCAGCGAGGCGGCCGTCGAGAAGCACATCACCGCGATCTTCCGCAAGCTGAACATCCCACTGGCGACCACTGAACACCGCCGGGTTCAGGCCGTCCTGACGTACCTGCGGCAAGGGCAGCGCCGCGGGTGACGGACGGTCGCGTGGAGCTGCGCGCCCTCGCCGAAGAGCAGGCCGCCCTCCTGCGGGTGGCCGAGTTGGTGGCCAGCGCTGCCCCCGCTCAAGAGCTGTTTGCCGCAGTCGCAACGGAGGCGGCGCTGCTCCTGAACGGCGAGGCCATGACCCTGACCCGCTTCGACGAGAAGCGCGAGATGCTGGTCGAGGCCACCCACCATGGCCCGGCTTCGATCGGTACGCGCATCGCCTTCGAGGCGGACACCCTTCCCGACGGGCGCAACACGGCGCCATCGCGCGGGTCGATGACTACGCCCATGAGAAAGACGCTGATCTGGCGAAGCAGTTCGGCTTGAGGGCCGCCGTTTCGGCTCCCATCTCCGTCGCCGGTGAGGCGTGGGGAATGCTCACCGCCACCTCGGGCGATCGGCCACTTCCGGCGGGCACGGAGCATCGGCTGGCGCAGTTCGCGAAGCTGGTCGCCGCCGCCTTGGCGAACAGCCACGCCCGCGTTCAGCTGCAGATCATCGCCGACGAGCAGGCAGCGCTTCGCCGGGTGGCCGAGCTCGCGGCCCGCGGGGCGACGTCGGAGGAAGTGCTGGAGGCTGTCGCAGTCCAGGCATCGGCGCTTGCGGGAGTCGACTTCACCACCTTGCTGCGTTACCAGCCCGACGGGTCCACCGAGCATCGTCGCTCTCGATGGAGCTCCCGAAGGCGTCGTTGTCGGGATGCGCGCGCCGGGCACCGGCGATGGCGCTGTCCAGCGGGTCTGGCGCACCGGTCAGGCAGCACGCGTCCAACAACCTGGCTCAGATGTCCGGCCATTGGCCGCAGGTCGCCCACGGTCTTCGGGTTCTCCACGTCGGCTGCGGTTCCGATCGTGATCCAGGGCAAGCTGTGGGGCGCGCTCGTCGCCGTCGGCCGTTACGAGCCGCTGCCGCCGACCAGCGAGGAGCATCTGGCCAATTTCGCGGAACTCAGTGGCAACGCGATTTCCGCCGCCCAGGCGCGTCTGGAGCTGAGTTTGCTCGCCGACCAGCAAACCGCCCTGCGGCGGGTGGCTGAGCTGGTGGCGCGTGGGGCGAGCGTCGGCGAGGTGCTAGGAGCTGTCGCGACCGAAACCTCAAGGCTGCTGGCCGATCTCGCCACGGCGGTGCTC
The DNA here is from genome assembly GCA_963782485.1 of uncultured Actinomycetota bacterium. Taxonomy (GTDB): domain Bacteria; phylum Actinomycetota; class Actinomycetes; order Frankiales; family Frankiaceae; genus DATAZK01. The sequence goes on along the minus strand of CAWAJV010000007.1, from coordinate 1,038,674 downwards.
TCCTTCGATGACGAGCACACCGCTTCAGCGATCGCCGTCTGCAACAGCCCAGCCGCTCTGGGGCTGCAGATCGCGATCCACCGTGAGATCCGCTCGGGGCCGTCCGTCGCCTGGTGTGTCGGCCCGGGTCGACAGCTTGGAGGGCACGGCGCTCGCGGGTGTGGCCCAGACGCTGGGGTTCGGAGCCGGTGTCGTCGTTCCGGTCACGGTCGAAGGCCAGGTGTGGGGGGCACTCACGGTCAGCGTTCCAGGGCCACCACTCCCGATCGGCACCGAAGATCGGCTTGCGCAGTTCGCCGACCTCGCTGCCGCTGCGATCGCCAACGCCGAGAACAAGCGGAAGCTCACGGAGTCCCGCGCCCGCGTCGTGGCGACCGCGGACGAGACCCGCCGGCGCCTGCAGCGAGACGTCCATGACGGTGCTCAGCAACGTCTGGTCCACACCGTCATCGCGCTCAAGCTGGCGCGCGACGAAATCGCCGACGGCGACGACGCCGCGGAGCTGATCGCCGAGGCGCTGAGCAACGCGGAGCGGGCGAACAGCGAGCTGCGTGACCTGGTGCGAGGCGTTCTTCCCGCTTCGCTCACCAGGGGCGGGCTGCAGGCCGGAATCGAGTCGCTCATCACCGACGTGCTGCTGCCCGTCCACGTGGACATCGACGTTCCGCGCTTGCCCGCGGCCACCGAAACCACGGCCTACTTCATCGTCGCCGAGGCGTTGACCAACGTCGTGAAGCATGCCCGGGCCACCCACGCCGTCGTCAGGATCACCCTGCAACGCGAGGTGCTGGCGATCGAGGTTCACGACGACGGTGCGGGCGGTGCCGACCCCGCGCGTGGGACCGGTCTGACCGGCCTGCTCGACCGTGTCGAGGCCGGCGAGGGCTCGCTGACGATCACCAGCGACGCCGGCAAGGGAACGCGTCTGGAGGTGGCGCTCCCGGTGCCTGGATGGCCGTCGCTACCTCAGCTCTCGTAGCCCTCGCGATAGGGGCCTGCCAGATGGCCACCGTCGACCGGCAGCGCGGCCCCGGTGCAGTACGACGCTTCGTCCGAGGCGAGGAACAGGACGGCCAGCGCGACCTCGCGGGCCGTGCCCGGTGCGGGCGATCGGCTGCCGCGCCATCATCCGGTCCAGCTTGGCGCGGACCTCGGCCGGGGCTGCGTCGAGCATCGGGGTGTCGATCACGCCGGGGTGCACCGAGTTGACGCGTATCCCGTGACGGCCGGCCTCCAGCGCCGTCGTGCGGGTCAGCCCGGTGACGGCGAACTTGCTCGCCGCGTACGACGCCATCCCCGCCGTGCCGGCCAGCCCGTCGATCGAGGAGGTGTTGACGATCGACCCCGAATGCTGCGCGGTCATCTGCGGGATGACCGCCCGCATGCCGAGCCAGACGCCGGTGAGGTTGACGTCCAGGATCCGGTGATGACCCTCGACCGTCTCCTCCTCGATGGGCACCGGCGGGATGCCGATCCCCGCGTTGTTCACCAGGATGTCGAGCCGCCCGAAGTGGTTCACACACGCCTGCACGGCCGCCTGCCAGGCGCCCTGGTCCGTCACGTCCAGCGGCGCCCAGGCGGCAGCGTCGCCCAGCTCGCGCGCGACCGCAGCGCCTCGTCGAGCATGTCCGTCACGAGCACGCGCGCGCCCTCGGCGACGAAGAGCCGCGCGATCGCTTCGCCCTGGCCACGGGCCGCGCCCGTCACCAGCGCGACCTTTCCCTCCAACCGGCCGCTCACGGTCGTGCCTCCACTAGCCGGAGAGCCGCCGTCTCACAGGAAGGGTCTGGCCGGTGACGAACCCGCTGAGCTCGCTGAGCGGGAATAGCCACGACGCCGGCACCGGCGACGATCACCGTGCGGCCGTCGAGGCGCAGCCGATCGCCGATCACGCCGGGCCGATCACAATGGGCCGATCACGATCGGAATAGATGGGCACCGCGTACCAGCGGCAGCTCCATCAGGTTGACGATGCCCGGGGGAGCGGCGCACACCATCGGGATGGCGTTGACGACCGGCATGGCCGTCGTGACGGCGCCGTCCAGATGCTCGCCCTGCGGTTCCAGCCGGACGCGCACGCCGGGCACGCCGTCGAGCTCGATGACGTACCCGTGGGTGACCGGCCAGTTGGGCGTCATGTCCTCGCCCAGCTTCCACACGAAACTGCACTCGATGAGCGATCGCCCGTTCTTGTTGCCCGAGATGGTGCCCTTGAAGCCGGCGATCCGGCCCTTCCCCAGCGTCATGAAGCCAAAGTCGGTGTCCTGGTGGGCCGTGGCGAACTCCACCTGGAATCCCACCTCGTCGATGTCCAGGCCCAGCGCTCTCGCGAGGACCGGAATCTGATCCTTGAACGAGCCGCAGGCCGCCTCGCAGGCGCGTCGCGCGGCTGGGTCGTCCGGTTCCAGATCGAAGCCCTGGGCCCGGAACATCTGCTCGTTGGCGTACCCCTGAATGTCGAGTGACTCGAGCACCGAGAAGCGGTCGATGCGGCTGCACATCGCACTGGCTGCCAGCGCCACCATCGGCGCGTGGCCGGGGTAGATGCCGGAGGCGTAAAGCGACGAGCCTCCCCGCAAGCAGGCGTCGCGCAGCCGGTGGGTGGCCACCTCGCCGTACCCGGTGCCGGCCATCATGTACATCGTCGAGACCACGTTGGCCCCGGACTCGAGGATGCGCTCGAGATGGTCGAAGTCGGGCCGGTACGCCATGTACGACACGCAGTCCGGCTCGAGGGCGAGAAGCGCCTCGACGTCGTCGGTCGCGGTGATCCCCAGCGGGCCGATGCCGCAGAGCTCACCAACGTCGCGCCCGACCTTGCCGGCCGAATACGCATAGCAGCCAACGAGATCCAGCACCGGATGGCCGGCCAGGCCCCTCACGGCGGCGCTTCCGGTCTTGCCCGTCGTCCACTGCACGACCCGCAACCGGCGGCTCATCGGGCGACCCGATCGGGACGGCGCGTGGACGTTTCCTGAAGGGCCCGCCAGACCTGCGTGGCCTCGCTACGCGGGAGGGCGAAGCAGCGACGCGATACGAACTCGTCGTCCGGGCTCACATAGGCGACCGGCCCATGCCCGAGGCTGTCGTACGACGCGGTGGCCACCTCCTCGGGCGTGCTCGGGCGCATGAGCCGGGATCGCGCACGGTCGAGCGGGTCGTCGGTGTCGGTGCGATTGCACAGCTCTGGATCGAGGGTCTCCTTGAAGGAGTTGTAGTTGGCCGACGAGGTCGCCCCGACGAAGACGTTGACGGCGTCGACGCCGACGTCGGCCAGCTCGGTCCACAACGACTCGGTGAGAATCCACTCGAAGGCCTTGCCGGCGTTGTAGGTGCTGAAATTGAGGGCGCCCTGCGTGCCGCCCATCGAACTGATCATCACGATGCCGCCGCGTCCCCGGTCGGCGAGTCGCTTGCCGAAGTGGTGGCACAGGATCGTCGGCGTCCGGCAGTTGACGTCGACGCTGAGCAGGTGCAGATCGAGGTCGCCGTCGATGAAGCGGCTGTTCGGTGCCACCGCCGCGTTGTAGGCGAGGAGACCGACATCGAGATCCTTCGTCGCCTCCGCCAGCACGGCGCCGATGTCTTTCGCCGCCAGGTCCGCACTGACGGTGCGTACCTCGACGCCGTGCTCGCGAGCGATGTCGGCCGCCGTCGATTCCAGCTGTTCCTTGCCCCGGGCGACGAGCACGACGTTGATCCCCCGACGGGCTGCTTCGTGGGAGAGGGCGGCACCGATGCCCATTGACGCGCCGGCGACGACTGCCCATGGTCCGTATCGATCCCGAAAGTCGTTGCTCGACATGGCGCGACGCACTCCTTCGGCTCTTCGAAACATCTAGATGATAGGAATTCGCGGTGTTCGGTGACAACAAGGTGGCTATCGTGACCGGCATCGGCCCCGGGATGGGTCGCAGCATAGCGACGGGCTTCGCGCGTCACCGGGTCGACGGGGTGCTGGCCGCTCTGCTGCGCAGCCGTCACCGGTCAGCATCTGAGCGTCAACGGTGGGCAGTGGACCACGTGACCCAGACCGGGCAGTAGACCCAGATATCTAAAGGTATGCTCCCGGCACTGCGCGATCGGAGGTGCACATGACAGAGCTCTCCTGGGACCCGATCAGCCCGGAGTTGCGCGTCGACCCGTACCCGCTCTGGAAGCGGCTTCGCGACGAGGCGCCGGTCTATCGCAACGACCAGTACGACTTCTACGCGCTGTCGCGGTTCCACGACATCGAAGCGGCTTCCCGGGATCCGGAGACCTTCAGCTCCAACCACGGGACGACCCTCGAGACGATGTCGCCGGAGCCGATCGACACCGGCATGATCATCTGGCTCGACGCCCCCAAACACACGACGCTGCGCAAGCTGGTGTCCCGAGCTTTCACCCCGCGCCGGATTGCCAGCGTCGAACCAAAGGTCCGCCAGATCTGCGTCGAGCTGCTGGACGCGCAGGTCGGCTCCGGCCGCTTCGACTACGTGCAGGACTTCTCGGCGATCCTGCCGCCCACGGTGATCTCGTTGCTGCTGGGCGTGCCGCCGGGTGAGCGCGACGAGCTGCGCCGCATCGTCGACGACGTCTTCCACGTCGAGGAGGGCGTCGGGATGGCGAACGACGTGTCGATGAACGCGCTGGTCGAGCTCGGCCAGCGGCTCGGCGGGCACTTCGCGGAGCGCCGGGCGCATCCGCAGGACGACGTCTTCACCGACCTGGTGAATGCGGAGGTCGCGGATGAGCAGACCGGCGAGCCGCGCCGGCTGACCGATGACGAGCTGGCCGGTTTCGGCATCCTGCTGTTCAGTGCCGGCAGCGAGACCGTTGCCCGCCACCTCGGCTGGGCAGCCAGCCTGCTCGACGAGCACCCGGAGCAGCGGGCGGAGCTGGCGAGCAACCCCGCGCTGCTTCCCGGCGCGGTCGAGGAGATCCTTCGCTACGAGCCGCCGTCGCCGGTCAACGCCCGGTGGACCACGCGTGAGGTCGCCGTCGCCGGCGAGACGATCCCCGCGCGGTCTCGCGTCATCCTGCTGACCGGTGCCGCCGGACGCGACGAGCGCAAGTATCCGAACCCCGACGTGTTCGACGTCCATCGCACGTTTGACCTGCACCTGACCTTCGGCTTCGGCGGCCACTTCTGCCTGGGCGCTGCGCTGGCCCGGATGGAGGCGCGCATCGGCCTCGAAGAGACGCTCAGGCGCTGGCCGGAGTGGAAGGTCGACCGCGACCAGTCGGTTCTGCTCTACACCAGCACCGTGCGCGGGCCGCAGCAGCTGCCGATCTTCGTCTGACGGCGGCGAGCCGATCGTCAGCTGCCGGAGACCGTCACGCCCTTGACCTCCTTGCCGCACAGCGGGGCGGCACCCTTCACCACCTCGAACGTCGAGCCGACCAGCTTCACGAACCACAGGCAGTTGTCGACGCCGGCGATGGTGTTTTCGCGGTCATTCGGATCGGACTTGCGACCACCCCACAGGCCCAGCCCGTCGTAGTCGTGGATCCCGGTGAGGGCCGTGGTGATCGACGTCTTGGTCGGGTCGCTGCCGGCGGCCTTGAGGGCTCGAACGAGCAGGCCGGTCGACAGGTAGCCGTTGTACTCGGCGTAGGTCGGCTCTGCCGTCACGCCCGCAGACTTCAGGTCACTGACGAACTGCTTGGTCGCAGCCGTCTGCATCTCGACCGGCTCCTCGCCGACGAAGAAGTACACGTTCTGCGCGGCCTGCAGGGCTCCGGGGCCGGCCTGGGTCAGGTCGCCGCCGTACCCGGTGGGCAGCAGCGAGACCTTGGGGGTGGCCCCGGCGTTACGCAACGCGGTGACCAGCGCGAAACCGGTGTTGGGGTCGACCGCCGCCGTCATGCCGTCCACGTTGGCGGCTTTCATGGCCAGCGCGACGGGCTGGACGTCGGTGCTGCCGAAGGGGAACTTGGAGTTGACGTAGCCCTCCTTGAGTCCCACCGATTTCGCGGCGATGGCCTGGCCTTTCGCGAACTGGGCCGAGGACGGCGAGATGCTGTAGCCCAGGGTCCCGATCGTGGTGGCCCCCTGCATCTTGAAGAAGTCTGCGGCGGTCGTCGCCACCTTGTCCTGCCGCAGGACGCCGGACAGCGCGAACATGTTCTTCGACGTGATCCACTCCGGACCGTCCTGGCTCACGCCGATGACCGGCACCTTCTGGGCGGTGAAGTAGGGTGCGGCGCTGAAGCCCAGTGCCGACTCCATCAGCACCACGTTGACGTGGTTCTGCGTCACCAGCTGCCTCGCCGCGGACAGTGCCGCGGTCGGGCTCGTCTGCGTGTCGGCGACGACGTACTTGACCGTGTAGCCCTCGCGCGCCGCGTAGAACGTGCCGGCCTTGACTCCGTTGACGAAGGTCTTGTTGCCCGATGCCGCCTGACCCGTCAGATCGGTGACGACGCCGACCGTGATCGTGAGCTTCGAGCCGGTGGTCTTCCCTGCGCTCGCACCGGTGCCCGGTCCGCCGGAGGAACCCGAATTCGACGAGCTGCTGCACGCAGCAGTGATCATCAGCGCCGCTGTGGCCGCGACCGTGATGGACCGGCCCCGTTGTCTGCTGCGTGCCATGGTTTCCTCACCGGACTCGTCGGCCAAATATTTAAAGGAATCTAAACGGCCTTGAAGTGACGCGCAACACGTTCTTCCGGAGAGGTCTAGATCTTTCACCGGCGCGCCGGGCCGGCCTCGTGCCGTCGCGGAGGTCGGCGTCCGGGCAGTCCGAGTGGCAGCGGATGATGCAGCGGGTTGTTCACCGCCTGAACACCTGATCGTGCACTAGCGTTTACGCGGCAAACCAGGAGGAACTGTGCGCGCGTACAGCGACGATCAACCCCGGCTACGCGGACGGACGTCATCCGCGTGCTGAGGAGACTGCTTCGCGAGAGGCTCGGGGCGTACCGCCGCCCGCTGACCGTGCTGGTCCTGCTGCAGGCGGTCCAGACGGTGGCCACTCTCACCCTGCCCATCCTGAGTGCGCGGATCATCGACCACGGCATCCTGCGCCACGACAACGGCTACATCCGCCGCGTGGGTGCGCTGATGCTCGGCTGCTCGCTCGTGCAGGTCGTCTTCGCGGCAGGTGCCGTGTATCTGGGCGCGCAGGTAGCCATGGGTTTTGGTCGTGACGTGCGGGGCGGGCTCTTTCACACCGTGACCGGGTACTCGGCCCGCGAGGTCGGGGTCTTCGGTGCACCGTCACTCATCACCCGGATCACCAACGATGTCCAGCAGGTTCAGCTGCTCGTCGCGATGACGTGCACGATGGCGATCAGCGCCCCGTTGACGATCGTGGTCGGGGTACTTGCGGCCCTGCATCAGGACGTGGGCCTGTCGGTGATCCTGGCGGTCGCCATCCCGGCCGCCGTGATCCTGCTCGGATCGATCGTGGCCCGGATGGTGCCGGCGTTCCGGCTGATGCAGGTCCGCCTCGACGGCATCAACCGCATCCTGCGGGAGCAGATCACCGGCATCCGGGTCATCCGCGCCTTCGTGCGCGAGCCGCAGGAACGCGCTCGGTTCGCGAGCGCCAACGCCGACCTGACCGAGACCTCGTTGCGGGCCAGCCGCCTGATGGCCTGGACCTTCCCGGTCGTCAACCTGGTGGTGAACGTCGCGAGCGTCGCGGTGCTGTGGATGGGTGCGTCGCGCATCGAGTCGGGCGACCTGCAGATCGGATCGCTGGTCGCCTACCTGTCGTACCTGATCCAGATCCTCATGGCGGTCATGCTCGCCACGTTCACCATCTCCATGGTCCCGCGGGCGGCGGTGTCGGCCGGCCGGATCCAGGAGGTCATCGAGACGGACTCGACCGTGACCGCGCCGGACCGCCCGCGACGCATGACCGGCGAGGCGTCGGCGATCTCGTTCAAGCACGTGTCGTTCGCCTATCCAGGCGCGGAGCATCCCGTCCTGGACGACATCTCGTTCGAGACCGCCCCCGGCGAGACGACCGCGATCGTCGGCAGCACCGGGGCCGGCAAGACCACCCTCCTGCAGCTGATCCCGCGGCTCTCCGACGTCACGAGCGGCTCGGTGCGCCTCGGCGGGCTCGGCGGCCTTGGCGGCCTTGGCGGCATCGACGTCCGCGAGCTTGACACCCAGGACCTGTGGTCACGCATCGGGCTGGTCCCGCAGCGGCCGTTCCTTTTCAGCGGGACCGTCGCGTCGAACCTGCGTGACGGCCTGCCGGACGCGACCGAGGAGCAGATGTGGGAGGCGCTGGAGGTCGCCCAGGCGGCGGACTTCGTGCGACGCATGGATGGTGGGCTCGAGGCCCGGATCGAGCAGGGCGGCACCAACGTTTCCGGAGGCCAGCGCCAGCGCCTCGCGATCGCGCGCGCACTCGTGCGCCGGCCCGACATCTACCTGTTCGACGACTCCTTCTCCGCGCTCGACCTGGCGACCGACGCCCGGCTGCGGGCGGCGCTGCGGCCCCACACCGCCAACAGCGCCGTGCTGATCGTCGCCCAGCGGGTCTCGACCGTCACCTCCGCCGACCGGATCCTGGTGCTCGAGGATGGGCAGCTGGTCGGCAACGGCACGGATGCCGAGCTTCGCCTCACCTGCCCGACGTACGCCGAGATCGTCCTCTCGCAGCTCGGTGCCCCGGAGCCCGCGTGACCACCGTCGACGACCGGCGCGACGAGGGGCCGCCGGCCGCGAGCAACCCCCGCCCGGTCGGCCGCTTCGCCGCGGTCGGGGTGCCGCCGGAGAAGTCGAAGGACGTCCGCAAGGTGGTCGCCCGGCTCGCGCGGCTGCTCAGCTCCGAACGCGCAAGGCTGGTCGTCGTCCTGCTGTCGTCGATCGGCGGGGTCGTCCTGAACGTCCTCGGCCCGCGCGTGCTCGGCCACGGAACCGACCTGATCGTCGAGGGGGTACGCCGCGGGCGGATGGACTTAGGCGCCTTGCACACCGTTCTCGGCCAGGCGATCGGCGTCTACGTCGGCTCCATGCTCTGCACCCTGCTCACCGCCTACCTGCTGGCGGGCATCATCCAGCGGCTCATGCAGCGCCTGCGCAGCGACGTCGAGGAGAAGATTCACCGGCTCCCGCTCGGCTACATCGATCGCCATTCACGGGGCGACCTGCTGAGCCGGGTGACCAACGACATCGACAACATCGCCCAGAGCCTGCAGCAGACCCTCAGCCAGTTGCTGAATGCGGTGTTTCTCATCGTGGCGGTGTTCGTCGCGATGCTCTGGCTCTCGCCGCTCCTCGCGCTGGTGGCGCTCACGATCGTGCCGGTCTCGATCGTCATGATGCGGGTCGTCGCCGCGAAGGCGCGGCCGCGCTACGTGGCGCAATGGAAGACGACCGGCGCGCTCAACACCATCGTGGAAGAGACGTTCACCGGCCACAGCATCGTCAAGGCATTCGGGCGCCAGGCCGACGTCGAGGCACGCTTCCGCGAGACCAACGACGAGCTCTTCCACGCCTCCGCCGGGGCGCAGTTCCTGGCCAGCCTGATGATGCCGCTGACGATGTTCCTGTCCAACGTCCAGTACGTGCTGGTCGCGGTGGTCGGCGGCCTGCGGGTGACGTCGGGGGCGATCACGATCGGCGACATCCAGGCGTTCCTGCAGTACTCGCGGTCGTTCGCGATGCCGCTGACCCAGATCGGTTCGATGCTCAACATCTTCCAGTCGGGCCTGGCATCCCTGGAGCGGGTCTTCGAGTTCCTGGATGCCGAGGAGGAGTCGGCCGATCCACTCCGGACGACGCGCGAACCCGGGCCCCGGGGGCGGGTCGCGTTCGACGCCGTGCGGTTCTCCTACCGCAAGGACGTGCCGCTGATCGAATCGCTGGATCTGGTCGCCGAGCCGGGAGAGACGGTCGCCATCGTGGGACCCACCGGGGCCGGCAAGACGACGCTGGTCAATCTCCTGATGCGGTTCTACGACGCGGACGCGGGACGCATCACCGTGAACGGGCTCGACATCACCAGCCTGCCGCGCGACGAGCTTCGCAGCCACATCGGCATGGTGCTGCAGGACACTTGGCTCTTCGGGGCGAGCATCCTGGAGAACATCCGCTACGGGCGCCCGGACGCGAGCGACGAGGATGTGCTGGCCGCCGCCCGCGCCACCTACGTGGACCGGTTCGTCCACTCGCTACCGGACGGCTACGAGACCCTCATCAACGAGGAGGCCGACAACATCAGTGCCGGCCAGAAGCAGCTGCTCACTATCGCCAGGGCGTTCCTGGCCGACCGCCCCATCCTCATCCTCGACGAGGCGACCAGCTCCGTCGACACCCGCACCGAGGTCCAGATCCAGGAAGCCATGAACCGGCTGCGCTCGTCGCGGACGAGCTTCGTCATCGCCCACCGGCTCTCCACCATCCGCGGGGCCGACACCATCCTCGTCATGGAACACGGGCAGATCGTCGAGCAGGGATCGCATCAAGAACTGCTTGCTCGCCACGGCGCCTACGCGCGCCTCTACCACTCACAGTTCGTGGCCCCGCTGGCAGAGGACGACCCGTAAGCCGTGAAGCTGCCGGGGGCTAGTCTGCGGCCATCGCACAGCGTTCGCCGCAAGAACCGCCCGTCCAAGGAGCTACCCATGAGCGAATACGACGTACGCATGGTCGTGCTGTCGACCGACGACCTCGATGAATCGATCAGCTTCTACACCGAGGCTCTCGGGATGAAGCTGAAGTTTCGCGACGGTGCCCATTACGCTGCCCTCGATGGCGGGTCGATCACGCTTGCGCTGGCGACCGCGGTGGACCATCCCCTTCCCGGACACGTGGTCGTCGGCATCAAGACCGCCGACGTGGACGCTGCCGCAAAGGCCATCGAGGCGAACGGCGGTGCCATCGTCAAGGGTCCCTACGACGATGCGCACGAGCGCCGCGCGGTGGTCTACGACCACCAGGGCAACGGCCTGGTGTTCTACAGCCCGCTGGGGCGCTAGCCGCGGGGATAGCGGGGCTGCAGCGAGGGCTCAGACCCGGTTCGAGCCCAGGTAGGTCGCCGCGAAACCCTCGACGAAGCCGAGGGTTTCGGCCTGGGTGCTGAAGTCCCACGCGAATGAAACCCAGGTCGCGCCGAGCTCGGCGATCCGGCCCAGCGCGTCACGATGACGCTCGACGTCGACGCCCGGATCGAGGATCGAGTCGTCGGTGTAGAGCACCATGACGTCAAGTTGCCCGGCCCGTTCCCCGGCCTGCTCCTTGAGGTCGCGGACGGCCGCAGCGATGTCGTCCAAGCCGGAGAAGTGTGCGGTGCGGGTGGTCGTCGCCATCTCCGGCGGCCCGCTCATCGGCATCCAGCCCTGGGCTCGCGTCGCGACGCGCCGGCGGGTGACCTTCGCGTTGCCGCCGATCCAGATGGGGATCGTCCGGCCTCGCGGTGCGGGTCTCGCGACGATGTCGCGGGCGTCGAAATGCTTGCCGCTGTAGCTGAATCGCTCGCCGCTCCAGTGCAGCGGCAGCACCTCGAGAGCCTCGTCGATCAACTCGTTGCGTTCGTCGAAATCGACGCCCAGCGCGAAGAACTCCGTCTTCAGGTAGCCGGTGCCGAGCCCGAGGATGAAGCGGCCGCCGGAGATCAGGTCGATGCTCGCGGCCGCCTTCGCGAGCAGCAGCGGATTGCGGTAGGGCGCCACCGACAGGTAGGTCAGCAGCTTGAGGCGTTCGGTCACCGCAGCGGCGGCGCCGAGCGCGACGAACGGATCCAGCGTCTGGTGGCCTCCGCCCGCTGCCAGCCAGCGGTAGCCGGGGGCGGGATGCTCGGTGAATGCCAGCCCGTCCCAGCCCGCTGCCTCGAGCGAGCGGGCAACGGTCAACACGTCGCCGGCGTCGAACAGGTCACGCTCGATGCCGATCGGCTCGGGATGCTGGAGCAGGTATTTCACGCACCCCAGCCTTACACGAGCCGGAAGCGCGGCAGCGTCAGGCCTTCGTCGATGTCGTCGAAGAAGACCTCGACCGGCGCTCCGATGGATACGCGGCCGGTGTCTTCCGGGGGCAGGTCGCTGACCATCCGCACGCCCTCAGCCAGCTCGATCGTGGCGACCGCGAAGGGGGTCTGGTCGGCCCATGCCGGGTGGAAGCGATGGTGGGTGATCGTGAAGGTGTAGATCGTGCCGGCACCACTGACCGCTGACCATGACCAGCCATCCGACCCGCAGTGCGGGCAGCGCGGCTGCGGATAGTGGCGGTAGCGCTCGCAGCCGCCGCAGCGTTGGATGACGAGCTCATGGCGGCGGGCCGCTTCCCAGAAGCCGGCGCTCACGGGGGTCGGCACGGGGACCGGACGGGGGATCGGCGTCATCTGCTGTTACCGCGTCAAGACGAGGACGGAGCCGTCGAAGAAGTTGCCTTCGTTGACGATCGCGACGGTCTCGCAGGGGGAGACCTGACGCTGCGGCGGGACCTCGCGACGTAGCTGCCGCACCGCCTCGATGACGTGGTTCACGCCGGAGACGTGTCCCTCGGAAAGCGCGCCGCCGTGCGGATTGATCGGCAGGCGGGAGCCGAGGGCCATGTTTCCGGCCTCGACGAACGGACCGCCCTCGCCCGGCCCGACGATGCCGAGCGCCTCCAGGGCGGCGATGACGTACCACGTGAACCCCTCGTGGATCATCAGGCAGTCGAGGTCGTCAGCCGTGATGCCGGCCATCGCGAACGCGCGGCCGGAGGCCCGCTGAAGGCTTTCGACCACGGCCATGTTCGGCTTCTGGGTCAGCGAGGTCGGCGGGTAGCCATGCGCCTCACCGAAGCCCGAGACCAGGACCGCTGGCCTGGCGAGGTCACGGGCCCGCTCGGCGCTGGTGATCACCAGCGCGCCGGCCCCGTCGGACTCCAGCGAGCAGTCATACAGCCGGAACGGGGACGAGATCATCCGGGAGTTCTGATGATCTTCCAGGGTCAGCGGCTTGCCGTACATCAGCGCCTGCGGGTTCAGGTTGGCGTGCGCCCGGCACGCGACGGCGACGTGTCCGAACTGCTCGCTTGTCGTTCCGTAGTCGTGCATGTGGCGCATCGCTGCCTGCGCGAACCATTGCACCGCAGCGATGTTTCCGTACGGCACCTCGAACTGCGTCACGTCGGCGACCACCGGCTCGACGACCGCGTCACCGGTCGAATCCGCTCGCCGGAGTAGCCACGGCGGCCGGCGGGCACCAGCACGCATGACGCGATACCGGCCGTGATCGCCAGGCACGCACTCTGGATCGACGCGATCAGGCTCGCGCCGCCCATGTGGACGGTGGTGCTGAACCTCAGGTCGCGCAGCCCGAGGTTCTGCGCGAAGTCCTCGGCACAGCGCCCGGCCGTGGCGCTCGGCATCACGCCGTCGACTTCGCAGGAGTGCAGGCCGGCGTCGGAAAGTGCGCGGCTGGCTGCTTCGAGGTGCAGCTCGAGAGTGGTCCGATCGGTGCCGCGCGTGTAGGCGGTATTGCCCACGCCGACGATCGCGCATTGCTTCGAGAGCTTCACGCCATCGGGCCGTTCCACGCCACCCGGGGTTTCTATCACCGGGCCTGCCGGTCCGGAGCACGGCGTCGAGCTGTGCGGGTGCGTGAGAGGGTGAGCCGGTCGAAAGGTGCGAGAGAGATGACTTCGGTCGAGGACTCCGGCTTGGACATCCAGAGGTTGCGGGAGAAATACCGCCGGGAACGTGACCGGCGGCTGCGGCCCGACGGCATCGAGCAGTACGTCGAGGTCGCCGGGCGCTTCGCGGAGTTCGGACGCGATCCGTGGGCCGATCCGGGGTTCACGCGCGAACCGCTGACCGACACCGTGGACGTGGCCATCGTCGGAGCCGGTTTCGGTGGCCTGCTGGTCGGTGCCCGCCTGCGCCAGCTGGGGGTGCAGGACATCCGCCTCATCGACAAGGCGGCCGACGTCGGCGGCACCTGGTACTGGAATCGCTACCCGGGCATCGCGTGCGATGTCGAGTCCTACGTCTACCTGCCGCTGCTGGAAGAGGTCGGCTACCTGCCGGTCGAGAAGTACAGCAAGGGCCCGGAGATCTACGATTACTGCCGCCAGATCGCCGACCGATTCGATCTCTACCGCAACTCCTGCCTGCAGACGGAAGTCAGCGAGATCCGCTGGGACAGCAGCGATTCACGCTGGATGATCCGCACGAATCACGGCGATGCGATGCGAGCCCGCTTCGTCTGCCTGGCCAACGGCTCGCTGCAGAAACCGAAGCTGCCGGGCATCCCCGGGATCGACACGTTCGGTGGCCACGCGTTCCACACCAGCCGCTGGGACTTCGGCTACACGGGCGGTGACTCGAGCGGCGGGCTCGACAAGCTCGCCGACAAGCGGGTGGGCATCATCGGCACCGGCGCCACCGGCGTTCAGTCGGTGCCGCATCTCGCGCAAAGCGCGCAGCACCTCTACGTCTTCCAGCGCACGCCGTCGTCGATCGACGTGCGCGCCAATCGGCCGACCGACCCGGACTGGGCGGCCGGTCTGCAACCGGGCTGGCACCGCAATCGCCGTACCAATTTCCAGATCTTCACCGCCGGCGGGTTCGCGGAAGAAGATCTCGTCAACGACTCCTGGACCGATGTCATGCGCAAGCTGGTGGGCGTCCGGGTGAGTAACCCCGGGGCTCTCGGCCCGGAGGAGCTCGCAGCCTCGCTGGAGCTCGCTGATTTCGAGAAAATGGAGGAGATTCGCGCTCGGATCGACGCCGTTGTCGAGGATCCGGCGACGGCCGAAGCCCTCAAGCCCTGGTATCGCCAGTTCTGCAAGCGCCCGTGCTTCCACGACGAGTACCTGCAGGCATTCAACCGGCCCAACGTCACGCTCGTTGACACCCATGGCCGGGGCGTCGACCGCATCACGGAGCGCGCAGTTGTCGTCGGCGACACCGAGTTCGAACTCGACTGCCTGATCTTCGCCACCGGCTTCGAGGTCGGCACCGACTACGAGCGGCGGGCCGGCTTCCAGCTCATCGGACGCGACGGGCTCTCGCTCTCGCAGAAGTGGGCCGAGGGCGTCCGCACCCTGCACGGCATGCACGTGCAGGGCTTCCCCAACTGCCTGGTGCTGGGCATCGCCCAGGCCGGGTTCACGGTGAACTTCCCGTACGTGTTCGACACCCAGGCCCAGCACGGTGCCTGGGTGCTGGCGCAGGCGCTGGAACGCGGCGTCGCGGAGGTGGAGGCCGACGCGACGGCCGAGCAAGGCTGGGTCGACACCATCCTGGCTCGAAGCGCCACCAGCGTCGACACCGCCAACAGCTGCACGCCGGGCTACTACAACAACGAGGGGCACCCCGACGCGCGGGCCCGGCAGGGCGGCTTCTTCTTCGGAACCCCCACCGAATACGAGGAACTACTGGCTGCCTGGCGCGCATCACCGGACATGGTCGGACTCACCCTGCGCCTGCCCAACGAGAGCTAGCGTGCCGGCCTGGACGACAGGTAGGGCAGCGTGCGGAGCGCGTCCCGACGAGTCAGTCGCCGGGCGGCTCGGATTCGGAAGACCCGGACTTCCCGTCGTTCGGATCGGAGCGCTGCTGGTGATCCTGCTCCGGGGCAACGGAGTTCGCACGTTCGGGTGCCTCGGGGACGGGTGCGATGGCGGCGGGGGTGCGTGTCTCCGGCGCCTCGGACTCCCCTCCCGTGGGGGCGAGCCCCGATGACTCAGCTTCAGCGGGCGCCGGTTCCGGCTCAGCCGTGCCTTCGCCGCCCACCTGGGGCTCCGGAAGCGGAGGCGTCGGCACGGGAAGGGGGAGCGGCTGCGTCTCGCGAGTTACCGGCGGCCTCTCCAGGGCGCCGAGGCGGGCCAACGCCGCCGAGAGCTGGTGTGAGAACCGGGTGCGGGAAGTCGCCATCGGCAGCAGGCTCCGCACCTGCACGAGCAACGCACGCGCCCGGGCAAGCTCGCCGGCCCGGGCTGCGTACGGTTCGGCGGCGGCCTTGTTCAGCAGGATCTGCGCCTGGGCCAGATCGCGTCCGACCTGTTGGTCGCTATTCGGAGCCGCCCCGAAGATGAGTTGATGCAGCGGGTAGAGGGGGGCATGCGGCGAGGACGACAGGGCTGCTGCGGCTCCCGTCGACGCGAGTACGAGCGCTCCCGCAACCGGGATGACGGCAAGGCGATGGCGCCGCCGGCGGCGTGGTGACGCGCTCGCGGGACACGGAGGCTGCGGCTCGCGGACGGGATCGTGGCGGCCGAGCAGCATCGCAGCGCGCCGGTCGACTTCGACGCGCAATCCCAGCAGCAGCGAGAGGCCGTCGTCGCCAGCTGGGTCACCGCCGACCCGCAGGGCCTCGATCTCGCGGTCGAGCTCCATGATGTCGAGCAGTTCGCCCTCAGGGGACCTCGGCGTGGTCATAACGCCACCGCCTGCTCGCTACCCAGCCGGCGGCGCAGTGCCGTCATGCCGCGGTATTGGAGGACACGGACGCTCCCGGCGGTCAGGCCCAGCGCCTCGGCCGTCTCTGCGCAGTTCAGACCGGCAATGACCCGGAGCATCAAGACGTCGCGTTGAGTGGGCGGCAGGCTGTCCAGGAGCGCTCGTACCCCGGCGGCGGACTCATCGCGTTCCACCAGCTCGGCGGGGGAGTCACCGCGGGCCCTGTCGTGGGCGCTCATATCGTCGTACAACGCCTCGTTCTGCCGCCTCTGCTGGCGTCCGCGGTCGGCAAGCTTGTGGCGAACGATGGCGAACACCACCGCCCAAACCGAATGTCCCTCGTTCCGCCACCGGTCGACGGCCTGCAGCACCGCTACGCACACGTCCTGCGTCACGTCGTCGGCGTCGTGGTCGGACAGGCCGCGGGCCAGGACGTACCGCAGCACAGCGGGACGAATCTCCCGGATCAGCGCTTCACGACTCGCGCCATCGCCGCCTTTGGCGGCGAGGGCGAGCGCTGCGAGTTCCTCGCTGGGGACGTCCATCCCCCTTCTATCGAATTTCGGGGTTCGGGCGTGAACACCTGTCGGACATTTCATCAGAGCGGCGGGGTGGGCTGAACGGGTGCTCCTCACCAGCCGCTGATAACGCAATCAACCGGCGCAGCGATGTACGGGGGTCTCGCCCCTTCGAGCATGGGATCCCGATGAAACGTCCCTCCCGGATCGTGGTCACCTGCGTGGCTGCGACGGGCGCCCTGACCGGCGCGGCCGCCACCATCAGCTCGATCGCCACCGCGGCGAGCGCTCCGACGAGCCCTGCCGTCACCGGCCACCGGGCGCCGGCGCCGCATGCGGCGGAGAGCGCCGAACTGCGGCGGCAATCGTCGTTGCTCCGCAAGCAGATCGGCAGGCTCGATCGGGCTATCGCGAGTGAGCGGTTTCGGGCACGACCTGCTCCTCCGGAGAGTCCCGGCGCCGCCGCCGGGTACGTGCAGGCGCCCGTATCACCGCCATCACCGGTCAGCGAGCGGCCAGCGCCGGCGCCGGCCTGGAGCGCGCCGCAAGACGCGGTAACAACGGCCGACCCGGTGGCGGTCGCTCCCGTGGCTGTCGCTGCGGCGCCCGCGCCGAGCATCGTCGCGCCGACCCCTCCCGCGGTTCACACCACCACCGGCGCGAGCGGCGCGGTTCCTGGTGGCGAGGAAGTTGCTGGTGGCGAGGAATCCGCCGAGGGAGGGTCGGATGACTGACGCCCGAGGTTCGCAAGCCCGATGGGCAGCCGCAGCGCTTCTCGCGCCGACGGCAGCCGCCGTGTTCACGGGAGCGACGGCGTGGACCCTGCACCAGTCACCCGCGAGCCCCACCGCCGCACCCGTCACTGCTCCTGCGACAGGCACGGCGGCGCCGGTGCCCCCTGGCGTCGCGGCGCTCCGCCGATCGGTCAAGGTCGACGCCGCGAAGGCTGCCCGGCTCCAGCAGACCCTGCTAGCGCTGCGCAGGCAGGCGGCGCTGCGCGCCCTGGCCGCATCCGCGAGCGTCGCTGACACGGCTACACCGGCCGGTAGCGCGACCGCCGGGTCCTCCAGCGTCAGCACGCCGGCACCCCAGACGTCACCGGTGACGGCCGGGCAGGCGGCACCAGCCGGCCCGGCTGCGCAGGCATACGCGCTCCCTGCAGCAGCAGCGCCTGCCCCACCGGTGGCAGCGGCGCCGGCTGCGCCGCCACCCCCCGTGGCGCAGCCGGCTCCGGTCGCCCCGCCCCCCGTGGCGCAGCCGGCTCCGGTCGCCCCGCCCCCCGTGCACACCGCTACCGGCGCGTCGGCGGCGAAGCCGTGACCGCCGCGGCGGCAGAGGCGAAGGCCGCGCGCCGGTTCAGGTGCATGGCCGTCGACGTGACGGTGGAACTCATCAAGCCCGTCGGCCATGCCGAGTCGCTGGCAGACCGGGTCGAGGCCATATTTCGGCAGGTGGAATCGTCCTGCACGCGCTTTGACCCCACGAGCGCCCTGATGCTGGCGAATGCGGCTGGGCAGGAGTGGCACGAGGTGCCGCCGACATGCTTCGACGCTCTGACTGAGGCAGCGCTGGCACACCGGATGACGCGCGGCCGCTTCGATCCGCGCATCTTGCGGGACTTGCATGCCCTGGGCTATGACCGCTCGCTGCCCTTCGGCCGCGGCCCGGTTGACGTGCCGTCCGCCGAGTGGCACTCGAAACCGACGACACTTCGCTTCCGGTCGCCGTGGAACCCCGGGTTCGACCCGACGCGAGGCGCCGTGCGCATCGGTCCGTTTCCCGTCGACCTCGGGGGGATCGGCAAGGGGCTTGCGGTCCGCTGGGCGGCTGAAGCGCTTCGCGGTCGTGCAGCCGGGTTCCTGGTGGAGGCCGGCGGCGATCTCATCACGGCAGGTGCAGGCCCGAGCGGGGACGGCTGGCGCGCGGCGGTCGAGGACCCTCGCGGAGGAGAGGATCCCGTGGCCGTTCTTGATGTCACGGACGTTGCCTGTGCAACCTCGTCGATTCGCCTGCGGTCGTGGCACCTCAACGGGCGCACTGGACGAAAGGTGCACCACATCATCGACCCGCTCACCGGTGAGCCCGGCGGCGCCGGGCTGCTTTCGGTGACGGTCATCGGTCCTGATCCAGCGGCTGCCGAGGTCTGGAGCAAGACGCTGTTTCTCGCGGGTGCTGGAGGAATCGCCAGGGCGGCCACGACCCGCGGGCTGCGCGCCCTGTGGATCGACGGCGACGGCCGGCAGGCCGCCAGCCCGGCCATGGTGCCGCACGTGTTGTGGCAGGCACCCGATGTCGGTTGACGCCGGCCGGGTGCGGTCGGTCTCGTGGGCGGCGAGCATGGCGGTCGCCGTGGCGGCCAGTTCCGCCGGCACCGCCTTTCTGGTCGGGGCCGGGGTGTCTTCGCTGGCAGGCAACCCGAAGGCGCCGTGGCTGCTGGGGCGCGCTGCCGGAATCTGCTCCTACCTGCTGATCGTCACCCTCGTCAGCTTCGGCCTGCTGCTCTCTCATCCCGCAGCGGCCCGGCTGCGGCGTCCGAGCCGGGCGCTGCGGCTGCGCATCCACGTCAGCCTGGCCGTCTTCACGCTCGCCTTCACGATCCTTCACATCGTCGTGCTGGCCACCGACGCTTATGCGGGCGTGGGTTGGCGGGGGATTCTCATCCCCGGCGCGGCGACCTACCGGCCTTTGCCCGTCACGCTCGGCGTGATCGCGTTCTATGCGGGACTGCTCGCCGGGCTCACCGCGGCGTTCGCAGGACGGCTGCCGGGCCGGCTCTGGTGGCCCATCCACAAGGTCGCCGTCACGAGCCTGCTGCTCGCGTGGGGGCACGCGGTGCTTGCCGGCAGCGACACCCGAGGGCTGCTCGTGATGTACCTGGCCAGCGGGGCGTTCGTCCTCGTGCTCGCCGCCGCCCGCTACACCGCCCCCAACGGACGGGATCTGCTCGATGCCAGTCGCGGCGGCGGCCCACACCCGGGGGGCTTGCGGTGACCCGCGCGCTGCACCTGGCACGCGCGGCCGCGGACGACTCCGGCGCCCGTCGTCGAGTCCCGATTGCTGCCGCCCGGCCGCTACGCCTATGCACCGGCAGCAGCTCACGATGATCGGCTCTTCGATCTGGCGTCAATGCAGGATCTGGCCACCCACACCGGACGCTTCGGGGATCGTCCGCGCGCGACGGGCGCGGCCGCTGCAGCGCTGCTCGGCAATATCGAAGAGGCGGGGCTGACCGGCAACGGCGGCGGCCACTTTCCGGTCGCGCGCAAGTGGCGCACCGCGCTGCGAAGCGGGGGCGGCGGCATCGTGGTCGCGAACGCCGCCGAGAGCGAGCCGGCCAGCGCCAAGGACCGGGCGCTGCTGGCTACCGTTCCGCACCTGATCCTGGACGGCCTCGCCTGCGCGGCGGAGGTGCTCGGCGCGCAAGAGGCGGTCATCTGGATGCATGAGGATTCGAGCGAGGCTTCCCGCGCGGTTTCCTCGGCCCTCGCGGAGCGACGCGCCTACGGGTACACCGAGGTCGCCGTGCGCAAGGTTCTGGCGCCCGCGAGCTACCTCAGCGGAGAGTCGAGCGCGATCCTGCGGGCGCTCGCGGGAGGACCGGTCCTGCCGTCGTTCATGCGCCAGCCCGCGGCGGTTGCCGGCTACCAGGGACGCCCGGCCCTCGTGCACAACGTCGAGACACTCGCCCGCATCGGGGTACTGGCCCGCACCGGCGCTCGGGCGTACCGGCCGAGCGCGCTCGTGACGGTGACGAGCCAGGCTTCGCGGACCGTCCTCGAGCTCGATCAGCCAGCAACCGTCGGCGATGCCGTGCGGCTCAGCGGGTGGCGGGGCCCGGACCCGCAGGCCGTGCTCGTCGGCGGGTACGGCGGGGCGTGGTTGCCCTGGACGGCCGCCGCCGGCATTCCGCTTCGCGAGAGCGACCTGCGTACCAGTGGTGCGAGCCTGGGCGCCGGCGTGCTGATGCCGCTGGGCGCATCGGAGTGCGGGATCGCCCTGACGGCGCAGATCGCGGCGTTCCTGGCAGCGGCGGGTGCCCGCCAATGCGGGCCGTGCCGGTTCGGACTTCCGGACCTCGCCGATGGCCTCAACGCGCTCGCGATCGGCAGGGCGCGCCGCCGCGAGCGGGAACGACTCGAATCATTGACGAATCTCGTCGACGGCCGGGGCGGATGCCACCATCCGGACGGGGCCGCAAGGCTGGTCAGGAGCGCGCTTGCCACGTTTGCCGAGGATGCTGCCGGCCACGCCCGCGGGCTGCCCTGCACCGCCGCGCGCGCCGTCCTGGCGCGGGTGCGCTGAGATGCGGGTGCGGCTCGATCCGGTGGCCTGTGACGGGGTGGGCATCTGCGCCCACCTGGCACCGGACGTCGCGCGTCTGGACCCCTGGGGCTACCCGATCCTTCCCGAGCACGAGTTGACCAGCAGGCAGGCGCGCCAGGCCCGCCGCGCCGCCGCTGGCTGCCCACGTCGCGCGCTCTTCCTGACCGAGGAGCTGTAGCCGGAACAGCGGCCCAGACCCCCGGACGGTCGTCACGGTCCCACAGGCGAAGCCAGCAGCCGCCATCCCGAACTGCGGGCCCTTTGTCCCTGGTGGTCTCGCCGCGGCATGGGCTTGGATGGATAGGGCGGGTGCACCCCGCAGGAAGCCGGCGTCGTCATGAGCGTCCGAGAACGCGTTGCCCTGCAGCCGAATCGGCCCGCAGGTCCAGGTCCGCAAGACGACTGGGTCCACCGGTTCGGCCGCACTGAACGCTTCGTGCACTGGTGGACCGTGGTGATGCTGTCGGTCGCGGTACTCAGCGGATTGGGCATGGGCGACGACGGCGGATCGGGCCCGATGC
Organism: uncultured Actinomycetota bacterium; assembly: GCA_963782485.1. Classification (GTDB taxonomy): domain Bacteria; phylum Actinomycetota; class Actinomycetes; order Frankiales; family Frankiaceae; genus DATAZK01. The sequence goes on along the minus strand of CAWAJV010000007.1, from coordinate 1,016,975 downwards.
TGGTGGTGCACGTCGCCGCCGTGGTCTCGATCGTCATCGGGATCGCCGGAGCGATGGTGTTCGGTCAGCACCGCTCCCTGCTCATGGCCGCGCGCCGCCTGTTCCTCTTCGACCGGCGCGACGCTGCCTGGATCCGGGCGCGGGTCCGCGACCCCTTTCACCCGGATGCCAACCCGAGGTGGGGCATGTTCAACACGGGCCAGAAGCTGCTTGCCTGGGCACTCAGCGCAGCCGTGCTCATCGTGATCGTGACAGGCGTGCTGTCCTGGTCGAATGGCGGCGAGGGCGGCTTGCACGGCGCCGCCGTGCTCCTCACCGGAGTGCTGCTGGCGGCTCATGTCTTCATGGCCGTCGTGAATCCCAGTACCCGGCCTGCCTTGCACGGGATGGTGTTCGGTCGGGTCCGCCGAACCTGGGCCGTGAAGCATCACCGGGCCTGGCTCGACGACCTCGATCAACGTCCAGAGCAGCTCTGAACGCCAGCGTCGCCGCTTAGCCGTCGTTGAAGCTCTCCTGCCGGTCACCGGCCTTGGTCCAGTTCTGGAAGTGCGGCGTGAGGACGGCCGCACCACCGATTCCTACGGCGAGCGACAGCAGGATCGCGACGGACCGCGTCGCACGATGGCGACTCGCGGGATCGCCGGGTTGCGGGCGAATCTCCTGCCAGCTTGCCGTGGCCGCTTCCAGCAGGTGGCCCAGCACATGCACGGACATGAGCACGATCCAGATGACGAAACTGGCTTTGTGGGCGAACAGGAGGAAGCTGTCGCCGCCACGTTTCGTCGCCACCAGGGCGATTCCCGTCGCGAGCACGGCGATGGTGCTGAGGATGACAAGCGGGCCGAGAACGCGCAGCACCGGATGGGGCGGCCCCTTGCGGACGTAGGCCGCCCTGCCGGTGTAGTACCGGGTGAACCGGTAGATGGTGCTCGCCGTCTTCAGCGCCACTGGCCCGATCAGCGCGATGCCCACGAAGATGTGCCACGTGATCAGCCCGCGAATGCTCAGGATCGTCAGGCCTTCCAGGGCCAGCATGGCGATGAGCAGGACGCCGGTGGCCGCGGTGAGCCGGCTGTTGCCTTCGACGCCGGGGTCGGCGACTGACGGCTCCGCCGTTCGCGCAAATGTGGTCATCCGCTCTTCCTCGTGGTGATGGGTGGCTCGGCTGCTCGCATTCGCAGGGCGAGCGTCGGACAGGCCGAAACGGCTCGACGGGCATGGTCCATATCGGCGGGCGCGATGCCTGATGCAGAAATCAGGGGATATCCCCAGTCGTCCAAGGTGACGGCCTCCGGAAAGAGCTCCGCGCACAGCCCGTGACCGACGCACGCAATGGGGTCGACGACGAGACGCTGCCTCGGCTGGCTCATGAGGTGGCCAGCAGACGTTCCGCCGAGCGCTCGGGCAGGGGAAGCACGTGGCCCTGCTGGCGGGGCGCGCAACAGCGACCACGAGCATGCAGGTCGACCTCGGCCCGGAAGACAGACAGCGCGCTCGCCACGAGGCGTGCGGTGCCGTCGGGATGATGGCACGCGCCGCGACCCTGAACCTGTCCGATCCAGCGATCCAGCTGAGCCCGCCCGGAGCGGGTGAGGCCCCCTCGCGTCAACACGTCGAACGACTGCGAGATCGCCGGGAGCCCGAAGGTGCACGGCCCGCACTGGCCCGCGGACTCACCGGCCAGCCAGCGCAAGACCCGGCCCGTCTCGTTGAGCGGGCAGGCGCTTGCGGGGAACGCGACGACGACACCGGCTCCGAGCGCTCCTCCGGCCGCCTGCACGGCTGCCGGCGACAGGTGAAGCGTCGAGGTGACCGCGGGGGCGAGCCAACCGCCGAAGTAGCCGCCCACGAGGTAGCCGCTCACCGGTTCGGTGAGGCCGCCGCACAGGCTGAGCACGTCACTGAGCGAGGTGCCGGTCTCGATCTCGAGGACGCCGCCGCTGGCGACAGCTCCGCTGACCGACAGCAGGATGGTGCCGGGCTCTGACCGGGCGCCGACCGAGGAGAACCAGGCGGAGCCGTGACGGGCGATGAGGGCCATCTGGGCGAACGTCTCGACGTTGTTGACAAGCGTCGGCCGGCCGTCGACACCCCGCTCGTCGGGGCGTGGGGGCCGGGTCGTCGGCAGCGCTCGTCCGCGGTTGATCCAGTTGATCAGCGCCGACTCCTCGCTCGAGACGTAGCTCGCCGGCACCGTCACGACCTCGACCGGGATCGGGTCGAGACGGGCGACATGGCGCTCGGACAGCGCCCGCTCCAACCGGCGGGTCAGCAGCGCGTCATCGTGCACGCAGAGGATGGCTCGACGGGCACCTACGGCAGCCACGGCAGCCGCTATCCCGTCGAGGACCAGGTGCGGCTTGGTGACCAGCAGCAGCCGGTCCTTGGCACTCGCCGGCTCGCCTTCGACACCGTTGGCCACGACGACAGTGCCCCGAAGGGAGCGGGAACCGGCTACCGACGCGAGCTTGCGACCGGTCGGAAACGCCGCGCCGCCGCGGCCTTTCAGTCCGGATTCCACGACGGTGGCCACGAACGCGGGGCCGGCCACCTTCATGGGCCCGTGGAGGCGTACGTGTTCGGTCAGGCTCATCGTCGACTGCCCGCCGCCGATTCCTGCGAGCACCCGGGGCACCGTCGAGCCGCTCATGCCGGGGCACCAGCGAGCCGGCCGCTCACGGCGCCGCTCGTCCTGTCGAGCGTGATGTCGAGTGTCAGGCGCAGCCGCGAGCTACCGCGGGAAACGACGGAACCCAGGCGGTTTCCGTCGAGCGTGTCGAGCGAACCGGTCCAGGCGCGCGAGCTACCGGAAGGCCTGAAGGTCACGCGGCTCCCGGTCTCCTCGACGCCTCCGCCGGCGGACGGCTGGCCGGTGATCTCGATGGCCAACCGGCCCGGGACGCTCCCGCTCGTGGCGAGGTTCAGGCTGATCGTCACCAGTCCTGCGCCGCCGACCGCACCCTGATTCACGGTGCCGTTCACGGTGTCCGTGAAGGCGCTCTTCAGCGCCTGATCCGGCGGTGTCGAGGGCGCCGGTCCAGAGCCGGAGGTGGCCGTCCCGCCCGCGATCAAGGACTTCGGGGTGCCCGCGGCCAGGGCCCAACCCGGCTGCAGCGGACCGGCTTTGACCCACCCGGTAAGTGCGGTGACACTCACCACTGCCAGGGCGCCGGCGGCGACGCGAAGCCGTCGCTGCGCCGGCCAGCCGAACGTCAGGCGCCAGCCGAAGGCCGCCAACACGGCGATGACGCAGCCGGCGTAGATGCCGAGCACCCAGCCGACCTTCGTATCGCTCCCGGTCCCGAGCCCATGGAAGATCGCCGCCGCCCAGCTGCCGTAGGCCAGCCAATGCACGGCCCGCCATCTGTCGTATCCGAGGCGCACCCGCAGCAGGCTGGTGATCAGCACCGCCAGCATGAGGTCGAACGCGACGGCGCCGAAGCCGACCCAGAGCGCCCGGTAGCCCGAATGCAGCGGGAGGAGCGCATCGAGCCAGCCGATGGGTGCGTAGCTGTCCAGGACGGCCGTCCCGATGTGAAGGACGAGTCCGACCAGCGCGAAAAGCGAGATGTTGCGGTGCAACGCGGCGACGACGAAGCGCGGCCAGCCCTCGGCCGATACCCGGACCGTCGTCAAGATGCCGAGCACGACGGACGCCGTGAGGAAGACCGTGACGACCAGACCGCTGCCCCGGGTCAGGTACCAGAGGAGCTTGGAGCTGTGCACTACCGCTGCAGCGCTGACCACGGTCATGAGCGCCGCACCACGGGTGGGTTGGTGGTCATGAGCCGCCTGACGTGGCCGCCGGAGGCTGGTTGTTGGTGTTCGACACTCCCGACGGGGGCTGCACGTTCGTCGTGACGGAGTTGGAGCCTGCGTCGTCACCGCCCTGCTGAGCGGTGGTGCCGTGAGGCGCGGAGGCCGCGGCGTGTCCGGGCACGGCTACGGCCACGCCGGCCGCCATCAAGCCGATGGCCGCTATTCCGGCGAATGCCGTGCCGGTGTTGACGGATCGAAGCCGCCGCAGGGCGACATCCCGCTCGTATCGGGCGTTCATTCCGTGACCTCCCTGGACCGTGACCAGCCGCTGAGCCCGGTGAATCCAGCATCGGGGAGAGGGTCCTAAGAACCTTCCAAGAAGAGCTGTGGGGGAGGTGCGAATCCGGACAGTCAGCCCGTGCCGGCCGCGCAGGTCCTACCGTTGCTGCATGCGACTGCTGTTGGTCGAGGACGACGCGGCGATCGCCATACCGCTGGAAGAGGGTTTGGTTCGCGCTGGCTACGAGGTGCAGACCGTGGCCACGGGAGCCGGCGCCCTCGACGCCGATCCGGCCGAGGTGATCCTGCTCGACCTGGGCCTGCCCGACGTCGACGGGCGTTCGGTTTGCGCCGCGCTGCGCAAGCGCAGCGCCGCCGTCATCATCGTGGTGAGCGCGCGCAGCGAGGAATCCGAACGGGTGGGCGCTCTCGATAGCGGAGCCGACGATTACGTCGTCAAACCCTTCGGATTCGCCGAGCTCCTCGCCCGGATCCGGGCGAACCTTCGCCGGACCCGCCCGGGCACCGGCTCACATCTGACGGCCGGCCCGTTGCTGGTCGACACCCGCTCGAGGGAAGTCACCGTCGCCGGGCAGCCCGTGACCCTCACCGCGAAGGAGTACGACCTCCTGCTCTGTCTCGTCGAGGACCCGGGTCGGGTCTTCACCCGGCAGCAGATTCTCGAGCGGGCCTGGGATGCGCACTACTACGGCCCCACGAAGGCCCTGGACGTCCACGTCGCCTCGCTGCGTCGCAAGCTGGCCATCCCAGGGCTCATCGAAACCGTGTACGGGGTCGGGTTTCGCATCAATCCGGATGTGACACCCGACGGTGCGGTCGTGCCCGCACCGTGACGAAGCGCATCCTGGCCGCGTTCGTCGGTCTCACGACGCTCCTGCTGGCGGCCGTCGTCGTGCCGCTCGGAGCTTTCACCGCGTCGCACGATCGTCAGGTCTTTCTGGAGCGCGCCGAGGCGAGCGCGGTCGGCGTTGCCAGCCGCGCGGAGGAGGGGCTTTCCGATCATTCGAGCGGCGGAGCGTCGGCCGCTGGTAGGGCTGCCATCGGCGATCCCGGCGACCAGATCACCATCCTGCGGTCGAACGGCCAGCGGGTCGTCGGGCTACCCACCGAGGTGCCGGTCAGCCCCGACCAGAGGCTCGCGGTGGCCGGCGGGACGACCGTCACCCGGTGGCTGGACGATCCTGATCGGCTCGTCGTCATCGTGCCGATCTCGAGCAACGGCAAGGTGGGGGGGCTCGCGGCGCTTTCGCGAAGCACCGCGTCGCTCGATGCCGAGATCGGGCGTCTCTGGCTGGGGCTGACGCTTGCGGCGGTGGCCGCGCTGCTCACCGCTACGGCGCTGTCGCTGGCGCTCGCGCGCTGGGTGAACCGCCCGCTGCGCCGGCTGGAGCGGGTCGCGGTCTCCTTCGGAGAGGGCACGCTCACGGCGCGGGCCGACAGCGCCGCCGGCCCTCCCGAGCTTCGTGAACTTGCCGTCAGCTTCAACCGGATGGCGGGCCGGTTGGAAAGCCTGCTCTCGGGGCAGCGCAACGCCATCGCCGACGTGAGCCACCAGCTCAGGACCCCGCTTGCCGCGCTGCGGCTACGCCTGGAACTGCTGGGGGATGCCACCGGTGCCTCACCGGAGATGGACAGCGCGCTTCGTGAGGTCGCTCGGCTCTCGCACCTGGTGGACGGCCTTCTTGCGGTTGCTCGCGCCGAGAACACGACGCCGAGCCCGCAAGCCATCGACGTCGCCGCCGTCGCCACGGAGCGGGTCGACGCCTGGGCCCCAGTTGCTCTGGAGGGGCGGGTCGCCCTGGAGCTGTCCGCCGAGCCGGCGACCGCCTGGGCCACACCCGGCCATGTGGAGCAGATCCTCGACAACCTCATCGCGAATGCCATCGAGGTGACCCCCGGTGACGGTTGCGTCCGCGTCGCGGTGACGAGCGGCGACCCCGTGCGTATCCAGGTCGCGGACACCGGGCCCGGTATGACGCCGGTCCAAAGGGAAAACGCGCTGCGCAGGTTCTGGAGCGAGGGACGTCTCGGCGCGGCTGCGCACGCAGACCGCCAAGGAAGCGGCTTGGGACTGGCGATCGCCGACCGGCTGGCCGGGGTCGACCACGGTGTGCTCAGCCTCGCTGAGGCGCCGGGAGGGGGCCTGGTGGCCAGCTTGGAGCTTCCGGCGGCGAAGGACAGGCGTGTGCAACCGGCCCGCTGATCGCGCCCGCCTACCCGTGCCTAGTCGCGGTAAAGGCCCTCGTTCCCGGCGCGCAGAGCCGGCCGGTGCTCGAACGAGTCTGACCAGTCCGGATCGGTCGGCATCGCCATCACCGACCAGGGCAACGTGCCGTCGGCGGCGCCTTCGGTGAGATACAGCTGGGCAGCCAACTGGGCGGCGTGCTCTTCGCGTCCCACGTAGGCGTACTCCGAAGGTGTGTTCGTTCGGTACATGGCGCCGGATGACGGCTGCCCGAGAGCGTCGGGCCGCTGTTGCATCGCGGCCGCCGCGGTTGCGTGTTCGGCCTCGGCCACGCCGGACGGCGTCGCTGCGTCATCGTCGAAGCCGAATGCCTCGGCGTCGGCATCGAAGAGCGCGTACGGGATCTCCTGGCCGGTGCCCCAGTCACAACCGTGTGGATAGAAGATGGCCGGGTTGGTGGTGCTGTAGTAGATGGCGCCGCTGGGTTCTAGGTCCGGCGTGGGATAACGGGGGCTGGCCGTATAGACGACGTTCGACAGGGCCGCGTAGACGGCGTCGAGCCCGGCGAGCGTCGACTCCGGAGCCGGCTGGCCGGCCAGTGCCGCCATGAGGATCGTGTCGATGTTCTGGTACCCGGTGGTCGAGTAGTCCGGGGCGATCCGATTGTGGTTCGTCACCGACCCGTCGGGGGCGACGTTCGAGCCGTCGAGCCAGGCGGACAGCGGCTGGCCATCCACGCTCACGGTGGAAGCGAGATCGGCCGGCTTGGCCCAGGCGGCGATCTGCATCTGCTGCTGCTGATGCAGCCAGAGCGAGCGGTGGCCGGCCGTGGGCATCATCGCCACCGCGAGCGCTGGAGCGAGCGCGTACCAGGAGTTCTCCTCCGCGCCCGTGTCGCCCGGCGTCAGCACCGTTCCGGCGGCGTCGACCCCGTACTTGGGCCGCAAGGTGAGCACGAAGTCCGCCTCGTAGATCACCATGCGTTCGACCTCGACCTGCTGCGTAGTGGACAGCTCATCCCAGATCAGCCATCCGGCGCGTCCCACGTACGACGCCCACATGTCGCTCTGCCAGGAGCCGCCCCAGCCACCGAGGCGGTTGGCGACGTGGGCCGCGGCGACGGCGTCGACTATCTGAGCGACCACCGCGTTCGCGTCGGCGGCGCTCATCCCGGTGACCGCCGGATCGTAGGCGCCCTCCCGAAGGGATACGGCCAGCGAGAACGCCTCCATCCCGAGCCGGCGGACGGAGTCGTCCGGGTCGTTCTGCTGCTTGGTGCCCATGGGGTGGGCGAGCAGTGACTGCGCGTCGGTCGGCCACCAGGTTTGAAGCGCGTAGCGGTTGGCGGTCTGCAGGATATGCAGCGCCTGCACCCCTGCCTCCGACGTTGGCTGGTCCATGCTCACCACCGGCGCGACGACGGCAGGCAACGCCTCTGCCGTCAGGTATCCGGAGAGATCGATAACGAGGTCGCCGCCGGCGCTGGCCATCACGCTGAACTGCCCGGCCGGACTGAGCGGCACGATGACGGTCTGGGCGACGGGTGCATCGGCGACGGGATTGGCGACCGAGGTGGACGGTCGGGCGGCGCCGGCCTGCCACGCCGTGACGTAGCCGCTCGCATTGCGCCGGTTGACGACGGTGATGGTGACGAGGGCAGCGGCGGCGAACGCCGGCACGCTGGCCTGGGAGGCGACCTGGATGTTGCGCGCGACCCCCGGCCGCATCGGGCCGGTCGGATCGCGCCGGGTGTCGAGCAACCGGGTCTGGGCCACCGAACGCACCTCGCCGGGCGTCGTCGAGGGGGCCACCGCGTAGCCGACCAGATCGACGATCAGGTTCGCCGTCGGGCCGCCGAGCACGGCGAGGTCGACCGCCCCACCCGCACCGAGCTGCACGATGACGAATTGGGCGACGGGCCGCCGCGGCGCCGTGTTCAGCGTTGACGTCGAAGGTCGAGCAGCACCGGCCGGCCAGACCACGACCGGCAAGGTGCGGGGGGTGTCGACGGCGGTGACGTTCAAGACGGCCTCGGTGGCCCCGGCGGGAACGCCATGCCCGCCCGCCACCGCGACGGCAATTGGTCTGCTGCCGACCGGAACCGGACGGCCCGACGGTCCCTGCCGCCGGGTGTCGAGCAGCCGGGTGGCGGGAACGCCGCGCAACGTTCCGGACCCGCTCACATTGGTCCAGCCCCTCACGTCGACGATCACGTCGACCGGACCACCGCTGGAATAGATATCGATCACGCCGGCCGGCAGGACGCCACAAAGGACCGAGTTCGATACGACCTGGCCACGCTGATAGTTGACATTCGACGTCCCCGGACGCGCGGATCCGTCCGGCCAGACAATGAGGTAGCCACTACCGGCCGGATTAGCGACCGTCACGTGCAGGTAAACGCCCCCGACGCCCGAGGTCGGAATTCCAGCGCGTCCCAGGACCGACAATCTCTGAGTTGCGCTCCTCTTCAGCGCGCCATTGCGCACCGTGCGGGTATCGAGCAACCGCGCCGGCGAGATGCTGTGATAGGCCGGCGGCACCGCCGAGGTGTCGGCCACCGTCTCGGCAGCAGCGCTCCACGTGGGCGCGACCACTACGCCTGCAGCGCCGGCGAGCAGCAACGCCAGGCTCATCCACCACGCGACGGCCGCGCGGATCATGGCGACCGCCGTCGGCCTGGACACATGGTCAAAACCTCGACAAGTCCGCCATTCGACCTAAGCCGGGCGGGTCGCGCGTTGTGGGACCTTTGAGGTTCGCATCCATATCTAGCAGTGGACGCCAGCTATGGCGGGGCCGGAAGGACAATCGAATGGGAGTCCGGCCTGCTAAGGTCCCGTCTGGCGCGGACATTCTCGTTGGTCGCGTCCGGCAGTTTCTGCGGTCGAATCCATCATGGCAATCCCGACTTCGCTATGTCACGCGTAATCGCCGCGCCTCAATCGGGCGTGCCGCACATTGTTGCGCTGAAGCCGGATGACGGGCGCAAGCGTCGCTCACGAATCGCCTCGGCCGAGCGAGTACTGGCAGACCAACTGCTGGCTCGAAGCGAGTTCCATGACCCGTGAAGACGGATCGGCACCCTCCCGAACTCGACGAGCAGGACCTTCGAAGCTCGCCGCACCGCAGTCTCCTGACCAGACTTCCGCGGCTGACCCTGGTGCGCCGGTCGATGGCGATGCGACTTATCGTGCCGCCTGGTAGGAGAATCTCCCTTCACCCACCAGCGGCGGGGCGGCTTCAGCGAAAGGGCTCGTACGTGACCGAAGGCAGTGACACCCCCTTAAGCGACGATCTGGTCGACCGTCGGTATCAGGAGGAGATGGCGAAGCGGCTCACCCGTGGTGAGCGCCACTACCGGTCTCTGCGGGATCTGAACGTCGACTTCGATGCCGATCCGTACACCGAGCCACTGGTCCGCGACGCCATCGCGGAGCAGGTCGACGTCGTCGTGGTCGGCTCCGGCTGGGCCGGGATGAGCACCGCTGCGTATCTCACGAAGCAGGGGATCACGTCGTACCGGATCATCGACAAGGCGGGCGATTTCGGGGGTACCTGGTACTGGAATCGCTATCCCGGCTGCATGTGCGACGTGGAGTCCTATACCTACCTGCCGCTTCTCGAGGAAGTCGGCTACATGCCGACCAAGAAGTACGCGCATGCGCAGGAGATTTTCGAGTACGCCCAACTGCTCGGGCGTCATTTCGACATGTATCCGCACGCGCTCTTCCAGACCGAAGTGCTCGACGCCGTCTGGCAGGACGACGTCGAGCGCTGGCTCGTCACGACCAGTCGGGGAGATCAGCTCTCCACACGGTTCGTCGTGATCTGTGGAGGAGTGCTGCACAAGGCGAAACTGCCTGGCATCCCTGGGATCGAGCTCTTCGAGGGTCGGTCGTTCCACACCAGCCGGTGGGACTACGCCTACACCGGCGGCGGGCCGGAGGAGCCGATGGACAAGCTGCACGACAAGGTCGTCGGCATCGTGGGCACGGGAGCGACGGCGGTGCAGGCGGTGCCGAAGCTCGCAGCGGCGGCGAAGCACCTGTACGTGTTCCAGCGCACCCCGTCGACGGTGAGCCCGCGCAACCAACGACCGACCGACCCGGAGTGGTTTCGCGAGATCACGGCCCAGCCCGGCTGGCACGAAGAGCGCATGGCGAACTTCGTGCTGATGACGACCGGCGGCAATCCCGGGGTCGACCTCATCCAGGACGGCTGGACCGAGATGTTCAAGGTCGACGTCAAGAAGGAGCCGCGCGACGAGGCGGAGGCGGCCGAACTCAAGGCACTCGACCGTCAGCTGATGGACGCGGTGCGCGATCGCATCGCCGAGACGGTGAAGGACCCAGCCACAGCCCAGGCGCTCATGCCGTGGTACGGCGTGAGCTGCAAAAGGCCGTGCTATCACGACGATTACCTGCCGACGTTCAACCGTGACAACGTCACCCTGGTCGATACCGACGGCATGGGAGTCGAGCGGCTCACCGAGCGCGGCATTGTCGCGGGCGGCGCCGAGTATCCGCTCGACTGCGTCATCTACGCGACCGGCTTCGATTCCCCGAGCACGTTCTACACCGAACGGATCGGTTTCGATCCGGTCGGCAAGGACGGCCGATCGCTGTCCGAGGCCTGGGAGAAGGGCGCCTGGACGTTGCACGGCATCTGGTCGCACGGCTTTCCCAACCTGTGCATGAACAGCCATATCCAGGGCGGGCAACACATCAACATCGCGTACGCCGCGACCAAGAACGCCGAGCACACGGCACACGTCATCAGGCGTGCGCTGGACGAAGACGTCACGATCGAGCCGGACGTCGACGCCGAGCAGCAGTGGTTCGAGTTCGTCGCGAGCACGGTCGGTGCCTATGCCACGTATTTCGCCACCTGTACGCCCGGTTACCTGAACAACGAACTCGCGACGCCCGGCGCGCGCGACTCGCGTTCCGCCTGCTACATGCGCAGCGCCACCGAACTGCGCGACATCTTCGCCGAATGGCGCGCCGAGGGCACCCTTCGGGGTCTCCGGCGCCGTCCGGTGGGGCAGCCGTCATGACGGCGACGGCCGAGCGGGTGGAAGTCTCTCGGGCGATCGCGGCGGATCCGGCAACGATCTTCGCGCTCCTTCGCGATCCGAACGGGCACGTCGCCATCGATGCCACCGGCATGCTGATGTCCACGACGGGGGAGGCACCGACCGCTGTCGGCGACTCCTTCGTCGTCCACATGGACCGCGATGCGCTGCGCGACTTCGACCTGGGCGAATACGACGTCGTTGTCACCTACGTCAGCTACGAGCAGGACCGCGAGCTCGCGTGGACGGTCGGGATGGGAGCCGGCCAGCAGTTCGGCCATGTCTACGGCTACCGCCTCGAACCCATCGCGGGCGGCACCCTGGTCACGCACTATTACGACTGGTCTGAGATCACGGACGACATCAAGGCCTTCGCGACGTTCCCCGTGATCTCCGAGACCGCCCTGCGAGCGACGTTGGGGATCCTGGCCCGGACCGTGGCCCCGGGAGCCAAGCGGCCAGCTGTCTGACGTTCAAGGGGAGACGGTCGGACCGCGGTTTTGGTGCGGTGGGCGAGCAGGATCGGCGACCGACACGCGGTCGGTGACGATGGGCTGAGGCCACTCCGCGGCCGCATCGCGCCAGGTGAACTCACCGACCACGAGCCCAAGCTGCGTCCACACCGGTCGACGCCGGCTGAGCTCGACGAGTACTGAGTCAAGGTCAGCAAGTCGGCCCACGGATTACGTATCAAGCCACGCTGCACCTGCCCACCTCGGCCGGCGCCGATATTCGTGAAGACGGGTGGGGCCAGATCACGTGACGTGGCGCAGGGAGCGCTCAAACTGAGCGCACTGGCTCAGCCGGCTGCTCAGCTCATTCCGGCCCGCCCCCCTGCTCGGTGCCGCGGACCGCGAGCATCGACCGCAAACCCCGGCACGCGTAGGCGCGGAATCCCGGGGTGCCGAAGGGTTATTCCCGGGGTCGCACCCCGGTGTGTAGCCCGTGTCTGGGCAGCGACGATACGCCGGTGATAAGCGCCCGCCGCGCCCCGTCAGTTCGAGCAAAACAAGGAGAAAGTTCATGAACGCCATCACCCGCCGTACCGTTCGCATCGCGCTACCCACCGCGGTAGCGGCCACCCTGTTGGGCGGTGGTGTAGCGCTGGCCGCCGGTAGTAGCGCCACCTCATCCAGCACCACGTACACCGGATGCCTCAGCCGCTATAGCGGAGTGCCCTACCACGTGAAGACCACTGGCAGTCCGGCGCCGCGATGCTTCGGCCGTGACTCGATCATCTCCTGGAACGCGCAGGGGCCCCAGGGCGTACCCGGACTCGCTGGATCGGCCGGTCCCGCCGGACCTGCCGGACCCGCCGGAGCGACCGGAGCGACCGGAGCGACCGGCCCGCAGGGCGCCAAGGGTGACACCGGTGACGTCGGGCTCGCCGGCGCGACCGGGCCTGCCGGCCCGCAGGGGCCCAAGGGTGATGCGGGAGCGACCGGCCCTCAGGGTCCGGCCGGCACGTCCGGCATCGCCGGGTACAACGTCGTCCGCAACACCATCACCGACAACCACTCCGTCACCGGCCACGACTTCATCACCGTCAACGTCTCCTGTCCCGGCACTCAGCGCGCCGTCGGCGGTGGTGCCGATGCCACCAACTTCGGCGCTGTCATGTACCGGAACGGGTTCGACTACAACCAGCCGGCCGGAACCGAGACCGTGTGGCATGCCTCCTGGCGCTACGTCACCGGCATCGGCCTCGATTCCGCCAACTGGCAGTACACCGCCTACGTGATCTGCGCCAACGTCCAATAGCCCCAGAACCGACACGGGCAAACCTTCGCCCGGCACGGGGGCGGCTGACCGCGACGAACTCGTCGCGGCTCAGCCGCCCCCGTGCCTGCGCGTCGTACGAGACAGCTGGACGAGAGCATGGAAACCGACGGGCCTGCCACCAAGGGCCCTGCCTCCAAGGGGCACGGACTCCAAGGGGCACGGATGAGCGCAGCCGCACCGGCCGAGGAGGCGGCCGCACCCAAGGGGACTGCCCCACCTTCACCGACGACACTGACCGACTCGAAGCGACCGGCCACCAGTGGACGCTAGACACTGCCACACCGGTCACGATCCAGGCGGAGCTGGCCAGCTGCCGTTCAAGAGCTGTGAAGGCAGCGACAATATCCGGGGCTTCGAACGCTCGGTTGCGCCGACCGATCCGTGATTTGCCTAAGGCTCCCTGCATCGGCGAGTCGTTGGATGGCGTCGTTGGCTGGCTTGTAGGTGCGGCCGATGAGTTGAGCGGCGCTGTCCACGGTCAGTACCGGCGCGCCGGGGGTACCGCGAGCACGAGTTGCGATGCCGACCCTGAGCGGATGCGGCCGAGTGCCCGGGCCGTGTCCGGATCGCATTGCGTGGTGAACACCTTCTTGCGCAGCCGGGACACGCCCTGGTTCCCAGCTGGCGCAACAGCTGGGCAACCTGGTCCCGGCCGATGTCATGCCCGGCGCGGCGGGCGGCCTTCCACAGCTCGTGGGCGCCGTATACCTTGCGGTTCGCCACCCACAACGCCAGCAGGACCTGCATCATCACCGCGCCGCGCACGGCTCGGGCCGACGGAGCGACCTGCCGGTGTTTGGCGGCGTAGTAGCTGCTCGGAGCCACCTGCAGTTGCCTGCAGATGAACTCGACTCCGAACTCGTCACGGTGCTCGTCGACGAATGCGACGGTCAGCTCGAAGGGCGGTCGAGTTCCGCCGCGAAAAGCCGATGCCCGCTTGGGTAGGTAGGTGTCGGCGGTGTTGCCTGGCAGGTCGCCCGGTTCGAGGTTCAGTCCGGCCCAGAGCAGTTTTGCCCAGACCTCATCGGCTTGGTCGTCGGCTGGCAACTCGCCACGCATCTGCGCCCAGAACTCGTCGCCGAGGCGTTGCAGATGGCGCTTGAAGCCGGCACGACACACTCGGCGACCGCATCCCATTCGAGGCGCTCACCGAGCACCGCACGGGAGCAGTTGTTGCATGATCAACAACCCGAGGAACTGTCCAAGATCCTTGATACAGCCCAGCCGCGGCTGTGCTCGAGACGACGTGTGAGCTCTTGGCGGAGAATCTGGCCGGCGGGCCGCGCGACGCCAAGGAGAGTTTGGACTCGTTGTGCCCCGAGAGCATGCACGACAGTCTGGACGCCCAGAAGTTACTGGCCACGGTGCGTGGGGTGCCCTCGTCGGTCTCGGTTTAGCTCTCGACAGGTGCGCTGCGCGTGCGTTCTCGAGCTGGACCGGAGGAACTTGTGCTGGTGCCCTGGGCGTAGGCGTCCACTCGCTCCTGTCCGGACAGGCCACGAATGGCACCCATCACCGTCTCAGTGGTGGCGCGAAGTTGCGTGCTGTCGTGAATGGACTTCCCCGGTTCCTGGACGAACCGGATCGGCCGCCCGACGCGCAGTTGCACTTGGTGAATCCTGGGTACGCGCCGCCCAGGCGGTAGTACGCGGCTGGTGCCGACGAGAGCCACCGGAAGAACCCGCGCGCCTGATTCGAGGGCTAGCCGCGCCACGCCCGTCCGGCCGCGGTACAGGCGACCGTCAGGGGAGCGACTTCCCTCGGGATACACGCCGAAGACCCCGCCCGCCGCGAGAACCCGGAGTCCACGGTCAATGGCAGCCCTGCCCGCTGCCGGGCTGGAGCGATCGACGGGGACGAAGCCGCAGGCGGACATCAACCCCGACATGAGACGCCCGCGCAGCCCTGATCGGGTGAAGTACTCGGCCTTCGCGAGGAACGTGACCCGACGCCGTAGCAAGACAGAGATGAAGAGAGTGTCGGCGGCGGAAAGGTGGTTGCTGGCGACGATGACCGGTCCCTCGGCAGGGACGCGCTCCAGTCCTGTCACCAGTGGTCTGCACACCCCGACAACCGGTCGACAAGCTGCCTTCACCAATCGGTAGGACAGGCCGGCGCCTAACCGTCTCCGGCCCTTGCCCTTGGTCGCTACTGTGGGGCCGAGGGTCATGCCGGGCAGCCGAGGCCGGGCCGATAAAGCTGAATCATTAAGCGATAATAGCGCGACTGGCGGGGACAGCCATTCCAGAAAGCCAAAGCCGGCGGGCTACCCATCACCCCCGGCAGCCGAGGATGTTCGCCCACTGGGCGGCGGATCCCCGCACTCGGTGACCATGATGACCAGAGCCGGATGAGCCGAGAGGCTCACGTCCGGATCCGTGCTAGCGGGGGCCGAGGTACTCCAGCCCCCGACAGCCGTCTTGTCCCATGACGCCGATGCCGCGTGGCCCGGCTGCTCCGATCGAAGGTCGGCCACGCGGCATTCGGCAGGTTTAGCGCCTACGGCATCACCGCAAACACGATCGCCACCGGGCCGTTCGACAGTGAGCTCAGCCGCGCCTATCGGAGCTCGGGCACCGGCATCAAGACGGCGGAGTGGTATGACGCCATGCTTCCCGTGGGGCGGTGGGGCAGGCCTGAGGAGATGGGCTACCTCGTCGCCTTCCTGTGCTCCCCGAAAGCCGGCTTCGTGACGGGGGAAACGATCAGGATCGACGGCGGGTACACCAAGAGCCTTTTCTGATTCGCATGAGGCAGGGTGACTTTATCCGACAGATAAGTTAGCTGTATGCTCGGCGAACTGTCGCAGACAGCCGAGAGCGCGGAGCCTCAAGGGCCATCGCCGTCGCACCGCAGCAGCGGTGCACATTGCACATGGCACTTGCGTTTCCCGGGCGATCGATCCGGCTTTGGCCACGCAGCCGGCCGGCTGGTGACCTGCACCTGGAGTCAAGCGGTGATCAACATGCAAGAGCGACCGCCGGTTGTAGCCTGCCTCGGCGGCGGAGGCGCGTTCGGGATCGGAATGCACTTCGGGGTCGCCGACGCCTTGCAGGAGTTGGGAATGCCGCTCGTCGACCTGCCTGTGCTGGGCACGTCAGCGGGGGCGTGGGCAGGCGCGGCTTTGGCCGTAGGCGTCGAGCTCGACGCTGTCATGGGTCCGTGGGCCCGGACGCCTGCCCGGCGGTTCGGTCATCGCTCGGTCGACACGGTCCGCGCCGTTTTCGGCGATGCGACCGTCCCGCACGTCTTCGGGGTCGCCGCTCGCCTTTCCGGGCGCCGTGTGCTGTTGTCGGCGGCCCGTCACGGTGTCACCGCAGTCGTCGCCGCCTCTTCCTCGCCGCCTCCGTTTGCGGTCCCGCACGTGGTCGACGGCCGCCGCTACATTGACGCCGGTCTGATCTCCATCTGCTCGGTCGACCTCGCCCCGCCGGCCGACCTGCTCGTGGTGGCCGCGCCCATCGCCGGCCCCCACATGGGGACGGCGGGGCGCTTCTCCGAGCGTCAGACGCTCCGGCACATACGACACTGGCAAGAAAGGTCCGGAGGTCGCGTGCTGTACTTGCGTCCTGATCGACACCTCGCGTCAGCTGCAGGCTCCGGCATCGAGAACCTTTTCGATCCGGGCCGGGCTGAGCCAGCGCGCGCAGTGGCGCACACCTTGGTGCAGCAGCGGATGCAAGTGTTCGGTGACCGAGATCCCCAATTTATCGAATCCTTGCTGGAACGAGTTCGCCAACACGGTCGGAATGAGTGAGGTGGCCGCTGGGCCTTCGTTGCCGCCGGCTGCCCCGTTCGCGGTGAGTGGCCGGGTCGTTCTCGTGACGGGCGCAAGCAGTGGCTTGGGAGCGTGGCTCGCTGCCGGGCTCGCGGCTGCCGGGGCTTTGGTGGTGGTGACGGCACGCAGCGCGAAGGCGCTCGCCGCCGTTGCGGAAGGGCTGCCGGACGGGCTCGCGATACCGGGTGACATCACTGACGACGGCCACCGCGCGCGGCTGGTTCAGGCCGCCGTCGACCACTACGGCCGCCTCGACGGTCTGGTGAACAACGCTGGCGCGCTACGCATCCTCACCGCGTTCACCGAAGAGGCGCCGGCCTTCCAGGAGATGCTCGACCTGAACCTGGTTGCGCCTTTCGACCTCGCCCGCCGGTCCGCGCTGGCCATGCGCGAGACCGGCGGCGGCTCCATCGTCAACGTCACGTCGATGGCAGCCATCGTCGCGACGGGAGGCACCGGCGTGCCCAGCGCTGGATATTGCGCAGCCAAAGCCGGACTGGCGCATCTGACGCGCGAACTCGCCACCCAGTGGGGGCGTCACGGCGTGCGCGTCAATGCGGTCGCGCCCGGCATGTTCCCGACGAACATGATCGGCCACGTGCAGGAGCCACCGGAGTTTTTCAAGCAGCGGCTCGTCCTCAAACGTGCCGGCACTCCCACGGACATCCTTGGCGCAGTGCAGTTCCTGCTGTCGGACGCCGCTGCCTACGTCACCGGCCAGCAGCTGGCCGTCGACGGGGGCAGAACGATCACCTGATCTCCGCCACGGCCTTCGCGTGCTTACGCGGCCCGGGACTCGTGGACGCCAGCAGGCAAGCCATCGCCTCATCGAGGCAATCCCCGAACAGCGCTGGATCATCTAGCATGACGCGGTCTCCCGTCACGGTGATCGACACCGATCCGCAGTAGCTGCCGATGATGGCCAGCAGTCCGGTGCCGTCAAGCACCGGCCCGAGCCCGAACGCATCGACCACGCGTGCACCGGCGAGGTAGAGCGGCACCGGCGATCCCGGCACATTGGTGATGGGCAGGTTGAACAAGAGGTGTCGCCTGGCCACCGCCGAGATCCGGTGCTGCTGGCGTTGAGCGAGGCCGACGAGGCGCCCGGGCATTAACGCGCCGATGTCCGTCAGGGTCCTTGCGCCCAGTGCTTTCTTGCGGGCCTTGGAAGCCTGGGTGTTGCTCGTGACCACCGCCAGCCGTTCCAGGTCATTCTCGACGTCGGTGCCCATGGGAACCACCATCGTGGCGATCTGGTTGCCCTCTTCGCCCACGCCGCCCTCCTGCTTCGTGCGCAAGGAGACCGGCACGGCACAGATGAGCGAATCTGCGGGCAACTCCTCCCGTGCGAGCAGGTAGCGCCTGACGGCTCCCGCCACGATGGTGATGGCGACGTCGTTCACGGTTGCCTTCGGTACCGCGGCCTTCACCTCGCGGAAGCGGTCGAGTGGCCAGTAACGCGCCTCCATCGACCGGTGCGGTGACACGGCACCGTTGAACCGCGTGCGCGGTACCGTGACCACCGGGCGCGGAAGCCGGCCGCGTCCCATGCCGACCAGGACATCGCCGAAGCGAGGCACCGCGCGACCGACCGCCTGTACTGCGCGCACCGGGCGAACCACCATGCTTGCCGCGGAACGCGCGAGCAGTTCCAGGGAAGACGGCGTCCGCCCAGGCTGCCAGACCCCATTCGGCGCATCGATGACATCGCCGAGCGGCGAGTGATCGTGAATCACGTTCAGAATTTCTGCTCCGGTAACACCATCGATCGCCGCATGGTGCACCCGCAGGAACAATGCGCACCCTCCCGGCCCGACGCGATCCACCTCGTGAAGGCCGTCGATCAGGTAGATCTCCCAGGGCGGGCGCGCCAGATCGATGGGCCGGCCCTGCAGCCGCGCCACCTGCTTGCACAGCTGGCGCCAGCTGCCAGGCGCCGGTAGCGAGAGGTGGCGGACGTGGAATTCGAGATCGAAGTTCGGCTCATCGACCCAGTAGGGATTGCCGAGATCGAACGGCACCGTCACGAGGCGACTGCGGAAGGACTGCGCCACATGTACCCGGCTGGCCAGGTGCTCCACCAGCCGCTCGTACGTGAGCGGCTCACGCAGAGTCGTCGTATCGAGCAGCTCGAGAACCCCTATAGTGCTGGGCGCGTGCGCCGCGTCTGTGTAGTACATGAGAGCGTCCATCGCGTGCAGCTGCCGCATAGCTAAATGATATAACTGTTCGACCGTGACTGGAACCCGCGGCGTTGTTGCGTTGGCCGGGCTGAAGGTGTCTTCGCTGGGGTGTCCTGATGCGGATAGTCGCAATCGGCGGACGAGCCGTGGCCGTTGGGGGGCGTGATGACATTCCATCCTGAACTCCACCAGCTGTTGGTGGCTAGCGATCGGATGGGCCGACGGCACCGCCATCCCGGCTGAGGACTGCCCGCTGCTGCATGTTCGCAGCCAGGGTCGAACGGTCCGCATGCTTGACGATGCATTCACCCGCAAGGACGGCTCGATCTTCCCGATCGCTTACTCCTCCGCGCCGCTTCACGTTCACGAAGCGTCCCGCGACTGTGAAAGCTGGTCATGTTCGCTCCCGATGGTCCGCGAGCGGAGCCCGGCGTGCAGGTCAGCCGCATGCGGCAGATAAATGGAGCTGGGCGGTCAGCGACCGCGTGCCCCATCGTGCCCCGCAAGGGTGCCTGCTGGAAAGGTGACGGAGCCGAAAGAAGGCTGTGACCTGGGCCTTCGCTGAGCGGGCGACCGGGATCGAACCGGCATGGCCAGCTTGGAAGGCCCCGGAATCCCCGTCGCAGACGGATATTTCGGGGCCATCATGACTCCATCAGCCCAGCTAGGCCAACCGCAACCTCCCTTCCGGGGCAACGGTTTCCGGCATTTCGCGTGTGCAGGATGGGGCAGGCGGGTCAGCCGGTGGAGTGCCGCGCACCGGCGCTGGCCTTCAGGTGGACTTAGGAGGAGCGCCTGATCCGTCAGGTCCCTGCTGGACCTCCGCCACCCCCTCGGCGACGTCGAAGAACACCGCCTCCCGACAGAACGCTCGACAGGCAGGTCCTTGGTCAGTCAATAGGCGCCGCAGACGTGCAGTGCCGAGAGCGCGGCTTCCTTCGCAGCTCGAGCCGACACCAATCGTGGCCGCTGCCGCGCCGGTCGTAACCTCGCGGCCGGAGTCGAGGACGCGAGCGCATTCGCCGACGGGCGCAGCAGCGCCGGAATTCGTTGAGGAGGTAGCCCTCCGAGCCCATGATCTCGACACCCTCATAGGTTGCTTCCCGCGCGATTGCGGCGGTGTTCGCGAACTGCTCGACGATTCCCCAGACCTCGGTCGTGTCCAGCTCGCGGGGCTGGTGAGCGTCCCGCTCGGACGCGCCGAACTTGAGGGAGAGCAATTCATCGACCACGCGTCGGCGTGAACGCGCCTGCGACGCACGCCACCAGGTTTTCGATGAGGGCACCTCGGCTAGCTATGCGGGGTCCCGTTGTTTGCTCGTCGGCGTGGCGTCCTGCCAGAGCGGTGAAAACCATGTCGAGTACCAGGCCGAACCGGATGTTGAAGTCGTGTTTCGGCAGCTCGCTCGCCGAACGCAGAAGCCGTCCAACTGCCCGGTAGCTGCTGGTGACTTGCGGATCCACGGAGGCGATGAGTTCGCGACGCGCGCGGTCGAGGTGGTAGCGGGCGAGGAAGCCCAGGTAGTGGTTGGCGGGGTCGTCGAGTAGCTCAGCTAGCGGCAGGACCAGCGTTCTGCTGAGCGCATGAATGTCCTTGTGGTTACCGGCAGTCTGCAGTTCAGCCAGCAATTGTGAACGTCGATCGTTCAGGTGGTGGGAGCGCCGCTCGGCGATTGCCGCGATCAAGCCGCTCTTGTTGCCGAAGTGGTAATGGACGGCGCTCTTGTTTCGCTGCCCCGCTACCTCCAGGATTTCGGAGACTGAGACGGCGTCGATGCCACGCGCGGCGAACAGCCGCTCGGCCGCATCGAGCAGCTGGGTAGGGGTGTCGTGACGCGTGGGCACTGCCTATGGCTCATAGCTGATCCGGCGAGGCCGGCGACCATTGCCGGGAATGGCCTCTCCCCACGCGAACCACACTTCGGGTTGCCGGGTTTCGCCGACCTGCTGCCAGCGTCCGTCCACTTGTGGATTTGGGATGGGACCGAGGTCAGGCATCCGGCCGCGCTCATCGGCGAGGAATTCGTACTCCCGCGCCCCAAGAGCAAAACGGGCAGCCGTCTGCCAGTATCCCGACTCGTCGAAGTCGACTTCGCCGTCTACGTCAGTGGTGCATAGCACCTGCTCATTCTCATCGGTGACGATGCCAAAACCGAACCTGTCGTTGCCGAGCATGAAGTGACCGGCCTCGATTGAGCCATCCGTGTAGCGCGTAGCCCAGGTGTACCAGAGGTGCTCGTAGCCCCGCTCGATAAGCGGATCGAGCGTTCGGTAGACCTCACCGCCTGCGTACATGTGGACCTGGTCGAAACCGATGAACCCGCGGCAGCTACGGCCGAGGATGGTGCCCTCAAGCTGGTAGATGGTTGCTACGTAGGCCATGCTCCCATGCACTCCGGGTACGTACCACTGCATTCCCGGACCAACAAGCTTGCCCTGCAGCTCGAACGTGCCCTCTTCGATCCATTCACATGTGTCATTCGCCCAGCGCGCTCGAAACGGCGCTCCCTGGGCGGCCGGGTTGCTACGCCACTCGATGGCGTCGTCGCCAACGAGTTCACGGACGGGATCGACATGCGCGGCAGCCTGCTTGCCGCATGGGTGGATGCGCAACGTTTCGCCGCCCCCGGTGGTGCTTTGCACGAGCAAGCCCCTGCGACTCGTGGGCTTTCCATCGTGAGGAATGCGCCTCATGATCGAGTGTAGGTCGCCCTCATCGTCGCGCAAGGTGCCCCACAAGTACAAGGCTTCCGGCGGCATTCCGTATAGCGGTGCCGAGGAGTCCATCGACTGGGCGCTAGGAGCAAAGGGACCGACAAGTGCCTTCCCGTCGAAGTCACCACGCCCTGGCAAGGTGGCGGAATCTAGCTGATGTCTCATCGGCGCTCCTGTGTCAGACTCAGTGCGAGGCTATTAAGGAGACCTCCTTAAAGCAAGAGGGTGAGGACGCGGATGGTGACTCAGTTCCTCGTTGACGACCGGGAACAGGGACGGTTCCTGATCAACCGACACTCGATGATCGATCCGGACGTCTTGCGCCGCGAGCACGAGCGAGTCTTCAGCCGATGCTGGCTGTACGTAGGTCACGAGTCTGAGCTCACCGGACCAAACGAGACCCGAACCAGAACCGCGGCGGGACGACCGTTGATCTTCTGCCGTAACGGCGGCGGCGAGATTCGCGTCTTCGTGAACTCGTGCCCGCATCGCGGCAACGTCCTCTGCCGCGAGGAACACTCGACCGGCCGAACAATGCGGTGCTTCTTTCACGGCTGGACATTCAGCACCGACGGTCAGCTGGTGAGCCTGGCCGACGAAGGCGGCTATGGACCCGTTCTTCGACCGCTCCCGCTACTCCCTCGCGAGTCCGCCGAAGGTCGAGACCTACGCCGGCTTCGTGTTCGTCTGCTTCGACCCGACTGCGCCTCCCCTCACCGACTACCTCGCTGAGGCCAAGCCCTACCTCGATCTGGTCGCGGCCCGTGGCCTCGACAACGGGATGGAGATCATCGGCGGCGTTCAGCGCTACTCGATCCGAGCGAACTGGAAGCTGCTCGCCGAAAACTCCGTCGATAGTTATCACGCGCTCTACACCCACAAGCGCTGGTTCGACCTGCTACGAGCGTCAGGCACGGACGAGGCGGCGCGCAGGTCCCAGTCCATTTCGGAGGTACGCGAACTCGGCAACGGTCACGTCGTCACCCGAGCCGCTGTGCTTGACGGCACCGCGGGCGCGGTCGCCGCCGCCGAAGCTGGGCGACGACAGCAAATCGCAGACCGGCTCGGCGCCGAGTGGGCCGAGATGCTGACCACAACCCGAGCGCTCTTGGTGTTCCCCAACTTGGTAGTCATCGACTTGCCGCCTGGAATCACGATCCGCACCTTCGAGCCCGAGTCGGTGACATGATGCGTGTCTCGGCCTACCCGCTCGCGCCCTGCGACGACGATCCAGCGCTAAGACAGCGCAGGCTGGATTTCTACTCCGCTTTCTGGGGTCCCGGCGGTATGGGCACCCCTGACGACATTGAAGCCCTCGAGGGATGCCAGCGCGGCTTCGCCGCGGTGAACGAGCTGGAATGGTCTGACATCTCGCGCGGGATGCACAACGAGCGTCCGCGCGGCGTCGATGAGTTGCAGATGCGTACCTTCTGGCGGCGTTGGAACGAACTCATGACCGGCCAGCCCTACGTCGTGGAGCGACCATGAACCCTTCACGCAGTGACGTCGAGGACTTCCTGTACCACGATGCCGCGCTGCTCGACGAGTGGCGCCTTGAGGAATGGCTTGGCCTGTTCACCCCCGACGCCACCTACTGCGTGCCGCCGCTCGGGCGCCCCGACGCGAAACCGTCCGAGGACACTTTCCTCGTCAATGACGACAGGTTCCGGCTCGAGCAGCGCGTCGCCTCATTGCAGAAACGCAGTGCGCATGCCGAGTCTCCGTTCTCGGCCACCCGACGGCTGTTGAGCAATGTACGGATCGTTGGGGAACACGGCGATTGGCTAGAGGTCCATGCGAATTTCTGTATCTACCGCTACCGCAATGACGCGAGGGCGCAGTTCGTTGGCCAATACCGGCACGCGCTATCCAGCGGCCGACAGAGAATTGCGCTTTCGACGCCGGGTAGCCGTTCTGGACAGTCCCGTGCTGCATCCGGCCGGCGCGGTAAGCATCTTGCTCTGAGCGGCCAGCGGCAGCACCCCGAAAGGGGTCGCCGTTCGTGGTTCGCTAGTCCAACCTGTCGTGTGTGAGAGGGAGTCTGCGGTGCGGCCACATTTTGGACGATGGGAAGTCTGCCGCTCGTCGGCAGCGTGCGGATGAGCGTGTCCAACGGACGCCGCACCTCCGCCGAGCCGCAGGTGCAACCCATCACTCTCGAAAGTGCAGCGGGCGAACTCTCAGGATTGCTGTGTCAGCCTCATCGGCCCCGCGGGCTGCTGGTTGCATTGCACGGCGGCGGCTATCGGGCGGCCTACTGGGGTTACCCGGCGGACGAGAGTCGTTCCCTGTTCGCCGTCGCAAGCGCGCAAGGCTTCTCGACACTGGCGCTGGATCGTCCAGGTTACGGAACCTCGTTCGGCTCCAGCGGTCCGTCGGTTAAGGAGCAATCGTCAGCTCTCCTGCTCTTGCTCCAACGGCTGCCCGATGAGCTGGGCGTTCCCGGACCGGTCTTCTTAGTCGGCCACTCGCTCGGATCGATCATCGCGCTTCAGATGGCCGCCGACGACGATCAAGGGCTCATCGGCGGCGTTGCTGTCTCCGGCGTCCCCGTCCGCTACCCAGGACACATGCAGGAGTTCATGGCGGCCCTTGTACCGGAAGGCACCCGCCTGCCGGCGGTCGACGAGTCCGGCATTCGCGCCATGTTCTTCGGCCCGGAGGGCACGTTCGATCCGGCGTTTCTTTCAGCAGATGTCCAGATGCAATCACCGGTTCCTCTTTCGGAATTCATCGACGCTCGTGAGGCGCCGGCGTGGTTCCCGACCGCCGCCGGCAAAGTGCGAGTCCCCGTGCAGTACGTCATCGCCGAGCACGAGGCGTCATCCGAGGGCGGCCGAGAAGTGCTCGAGTATGCAATCCGGTCGTTCACCGCGGCACCCCGCGTTGAGGGCTTTCTGCAGGGCGCTAGTGGACACAACATCAGCCGTCACTACGTGGCACGCGCTTATCACCTGAGAGTGCTCGCCTTCGTGGACGAGCTGGTTTGCGCAGGAAAGTAGCCGGAGCGCCTTTCCCCGTCGGAGGTCGCCATGCTCCCGTTGTTCAGGGTCGACGATCACGTCACGGAGCGAAGTGGTGTCCTGATGCGGATAGTCGCAATCGCTGGACGTGCCGCGGCCGCTGGCGGGCGTGACGACGGGAGTCCTAGAGCGCAAAGGCCTCGCGTGTCGCGTGGTCGATGGCGACGACGGCATCGAGTTCAGCAGCGCTGTGCGCTCCGCCTATGAGCACGCTCGGGATGCCGGATGCTTGAAGCTCATCAAAGAGGCCGCGCTCGCTCTCTTGTCCCGCGCAGATCACGATGGAGTCGACTTCGAGGACGCTGGACTCACCCTCGACGCGGAGGTGCAGCCCATCGTCATCGATCCGTTCGTAGGCGACGCCCGCTAGCTCCCGGACACCAGCGTGGCTCAGCCGGGCTCGCAGGATCCAGCCAGTCGACTTGCCGAGTGAACGCCCCATGCGTGCCCTTTTCCGCTGCAGCATGGTGATCTGGTGCTTCGGTGGTATCCCGTGGTGACGTCGGCTTACGTCGCGCAGACCGCCCGAGACGTCTCCGGTCTCGTCCACGTTCCACTCAGACAGGAACGTCTCGGGATCGAGCGACTCCTTCTCGTCGCCGAGCAGGAACTCGGCGACGTCAAAGCCGATCCCTCCGGCACCGATGATCGCCACCCTCGTGCCCGGCTCGACTTCACGCCGGAGCACCTGCGCGTACGTAAGCACCTTCGGATGCCTGATGCCCGGGATCTCCGGTGCCCGCGGTCTCACTCCGGTCGCGACGACGACCTTGTCGAAGGTTCCGCCGCCGAGGTCAGCTGCCCCGACGCGTCGCCCAAGCCGAACATCGACGCCAAGCCGTTCGAGCGCGACCTGGAAGTAGCGGATCGTCTCGTTGAACTCGAACTTGCCGGGCACGACGCGGGCCATGTTCAGCTGACCCCCGATGACGTCGGCCTCGTCGAAAAGGGTCACGGAGTGCCCGCGGTCGGCTGCGTTGACGGCGTAGGCGAGACCGGCCGGACCTGCACCGACCACCGCTACCGATTTGCGCACCCGCGGCGCGGGCATGAGGAACTCGATCTCGCGCCCGGCCTTCGGGTTGACCATGCAGCTGGCCGCGCGGTCGGTGAAGATGGCGTCGAGACATGCCTGATTGCAGGCGATGCAGGTGCAGATCTCCTTGGCTCGATTCGCTCTCACCTTGGCAGCGAAGTCGGGGTCTGCCAGGAACGGCCGTGCCATCGAGATGAGGTCCGCCGTCCCGGATGCGAGCAACTCTTCGGCCATTTCCGGGGTGTTGATCCGGTTCGAGGCAATGACCGGCACTGACACGGCATCCTTGACCCGCCTCACGGCGAACGACCAGGCGGCACGGGGAACGCTCGCCGCGATTGTCGGGACGCCGGACTCATGCCATCCGACGCCGATGTTGATGACATCCGCGCCGGCATCCTGCACGCGGCGAGCCAGGTCAGCGATTTCTGCACCGGTCAGTCCGTCCTCGACGAGGTCGATGGAGGAGATTCGGTAGATCACGAGGAAGTTGGAGCCCACCGCTTCGCGGACCGATCGCACGATCTCGACGGGCAGCCGGAACCGGCCATTGCGGTCACCGCCGAACTCGTCGACGCGGGTATTGGTCCGGGCCGCCACGAACTCGTTAAGGAGGTAGCCTTCCGAGCCCATGATCTCGACCCCGTCGTAGCCGGCCTCCCTCGCAAGTGCGGCGGTATTCGCAAACTGTCCGACGATGTCCCACACCTCGGCCGTGTCCAGCTGCGCGAGGCTCGTAGCGATTGATGCGGGCCCGCTCACTCGACGGGCCAACGCACTCTGGCACCTTCGCGTAACGCCCCGCGTGCAGAATCTGGAGTGCGATCGCGCCGCCCTTGGCATGAACAGCCGCGCACACCGCCCGATGCCCCGCCGCGTCGATGGATTCAGGCGTGTCGAGTACCCCGCTTTCGGGATCCATCCGGCCGCAGGGATGCGGCGCAAACCCGCCCGTCAAGATCAGGCCGGCCTCGCCTTTCGCTCGGGCGCGATAAAACGCCACCAGCCGTTCGACGGGCCGGTCTAGCGTTTCGATCCGGGTGTGCATCGCACCCATGACCATCCGGTTCCGCAACGTGAGAGCGCCGATCTGCAGCGGCGTGAGCAGCCGGTCGTAGCTCATGAAAGGTGTACCTCCGGGTCGACCTTTTCGTACCGGCTATCCGCTGACGAACACATGCACCGTCACCCGTGCATTACGTCGGGCTGGCCCCGCTGGTGAACGCTTGCCAGGAGGCCCAGTCGTCGGGAAGGCTCCCGCGCCCCACCTGGTGCTGCGGCCAGTTCGCCGGCGGCTGATCGTACGGGCGCAGCGCACTGTCGACACCGTAGAAAAGCTGATGTTTGCGCCGGACGAAGAACCATTGCCCGGCCCGTCGCTCGTAGTCGTCTTCGTACGCAATCGCCTGGCGATCCCAGCTGCCAGGGCCACCCATCTCGGCGAAGCAGTAGACCGTACCGGCGGCGTGGTCGCGGTCGATGAGGTTCACGACGTGCGTCCCGATGGACAGGAAGCTCATGCGTTCCAGGCGCAGCATCGGCGCGAGTACGTCTGCCAGCGCGGCCCGTCCGCGCTGGGCTGGAGCGGCCTTGACGTCGTCGATGAACAGTTCGACGACGGCGTCGAGGTCGCGTGAGTCGATGGCCAATGCGTAGCGCGCCACCAGCTGCCGAATCTCCTCGTACGCGAGCAGCTGTTCAAGCTCGCTCATACCTGCCGGTGGGGGCGTACGGCGCGGCCCGAAACGGTGGGGAGGTGGCATCAGCCCGGAAGTTGTTCGGGCAGCTCCAGCATCCGGATCGCGTTACCGCGCACGATCTTGTCGATCTCATCCTGCGGAAGATCTCGCATCGCGTGCTGGGCATAGGCCAGGGTGTTGGGCCAGGTGGTGTCCTGATGCGGGTAGTCGCTCTCGAACGTGATCTGATCGACGCCGATGTGGCGCCGGACTTCGAGCCCGAAGTCGTCTGCGAAGAAGCAGCCGAAGACGCGGTCGGCAACGTAGCTGCTGGGCGGCTCGGTCATCTCGGGTGGGATGCCGGACATGCTGTTGCCTTCGTGCCAGATCCGGTCCATGCGCTCGAAGAGGAAGGGCATCCAGCCGATCTGGCTTTCGGAGAAGGCCAGCTTGAGCTTGGGGAAGCGGGCGAGCACACCTGAGAGCAGCCAGTCGGCGAAGGACATCTGCGCGTTAGTCGTCGTGATGGCCATGCGAACGCTCGACGGGGCGTCGTCGCTGGTGTTGAGGAACTGCGAGGAGGAGCCGATGTGGATGCACAGCACGGTCCCCGTTTCCTCGCACGCTCCCAGGAAGGGATCGAGCCGGCGCTTCGGATCGTGCACGCTCGGCAGCCCGAGCCGGTAGGGAAGTTCGCTGAAGCACACGGCCCGGACTCCGCGCGCGGCGTTGCGCCGCACCTCGTCAGCGGCGAGCTGCAGGTCCCACAGCGGGATCAGGCACAGCGGGATCAGCCGCCCGCCGCTGTCGCCGCACCACTCCTCGACCATCCAGTCGTTGTAGGCACGCACGCACGCGAGGGCGAGCTCCTTGTCCTTCGCCTCGTGGAAGGTCTGACCGCAGAAGCGGGGAAAGGTCGGGAAGCAGAGCGAGCGTTCGACGGAGTTCACGGTCATGTCGTCCAGCCGTGCCTTCGGGTCATAGAAGCCCGGCCGCATCTGCTCGTACGACACCGGCTCCTTGCCGATCTCCTCAGGCTTCAGACCTGCCGACGCCATGCCCGCGACGACGGCGTAACGGAGGTCCTCGTAAACCCACCAATCGGTCAGCGGGCCGGAAGTGGCGGGCCGGAAGGGCCAGCCGCCGGCAGGGTTCGCCAGCATCTCGTACGGCGCCCGCACGAGTCGGGGGCCGCGCTCGCGTAGTCGCGCTGGCAGCCACTCCTGCCAGAGGTGAGCCGGTTCGATGACATGATCATCGACGGAAATGATCGGGGGGATCGTGGGCACGGAATAGAGTAAAGAGTTATCTGTTTGCGGTCCAGCGTCCATTCGCGCGCAGCTGCTCCCGCGATTCCCGGCTGTCATGGTGGGATCCACCGTGGCCAACAGCGCCTGCACTGCTACCGAATCCCGCGGGCCGCGTGGACGCAGCTGTCGCAAGCGCTCATGCGCCGATTCGTTACCGGTCCTCGCGTCATGACCCATGTGTTTGCCGAGCAACTCGACCGTTCGCGTGAGGACAGCCACTATCGCCGGCTCTTCCGGCGGGGCGGGTACGCCATCAGCGGTGTATAGACCACCGGCGGCCACGAAGAGTGAATCGAGCACGCTCAACTCGCCCAGCCGGCAGTCTCCCGACCTCTGCCGGCGCTCCTCCTGCCGGAGCATGAGACGCGCTGCGCCGAGCGCAATGCAGCCCGGCGTGAGCGGTTGCCCAGGGCAAGCCTCGCGCTCGATAGCCACGGAGAGCGCCGTCGCACGGTTTCGCGGCTCGGCGGCGGGAGTGAGCTCCTGGGCGGGAGCTGGCAAACCCAACGTGGCAGTTGACCCGTATCGGCCCCTTGCATCCATGGCACGCCTCGGCAATCGAAAGCGACTGTGGCGGCGCCTCTCGGCGCATCTCGTACAGCTGAATCATATAACGGATTAATGTGGGGTCAAGGCCCTCTTCAGGGTCCGGCATGAGCCGAACAGTTAGACGAACTAGCGCTATGCTGCCGGTGACCTACCTCACTCCTGGTGGGAGCCACCTATGACAACGGACGCCACGGCGCCGCCGAATGCCCCTGAGACGGTTTCGTTCGATCACAACTCGACCGAGTACGCCCAGCGCTGGCGTGAGCAGTACGGCGAGCTGCGGCAGCGCTGTCCGGTGGCGCACTCCGACGCCTATGGCGGCTTCACCGTCCTCACGCGCTACGCGGACGTGGAGCGGGCCGTGAAGGACGACGCGACCTTTGCCTCGCGCCACATCGCCGAAGAGGGCTCCCCCTTCGGCGGGATCATCATTCCTCCGTCGCCAATGGTGTCGATCCCGATCGAGATGGATCCGCCGGAGTACACCCCCTATCGCAAGGTCCTGAACCCCTGGTTCTCTCCCGCGCGCTCGAAGTCCTACGAGCCCTTTCTGCGCTCGGTGACGACGGCCTTGATCGACGAGGTCATCGAGCGCGGCGAGATCGACCTCGTCCAGGACCTCTCGAGCCCCGTTCCTGCGCTGCTGACGGCGCGGGTGCTCGGCGTGCCATTAGTGGACTGGCGGCTGTATTCGGAGGCCGCGCACGGCATCCCCGCGAACACCGCCGGGCACCCCGGAGTTCGACGAGGCGATCAGCAAGATGATGGCCGTGCTGGAGCGCTGCTTCATCACCGTCCAGGAGCGGCGCGCTGAGCCGCAGGATGATCTGATCAGCGTCTTCGTCACGATGGAGGTCGACGGCAAGCTTCTCACCGATGAGCAGATCCTCGGCATGTGCAACCTGGTGATCGCAGGCGGCAACGACACGACGACCAGCCTGCTGGCCAATGCTTTCGCCTGGCTTGCGGAGCATCCCGAGCAGCGGGCGTGGCTGGCCGAGGACCTCTCGCGCATCCCCATCGCTTGCGAGGAGTTTCTCCGCTACTACACGCCGACCCAGGGGCTCGCGCGGACGGTGACGACCGACGTCGAAATCGGCGGGCAGCTTCTGAACGCAGGCGATCGGGTCCTGCTCTCGTTTGCCGCGGCTAATCAGGATCCTGAGTTCTTCGAATCCCCGGACGAGATCCTGCTCGACCGCTGGCCCAACAAGCATCAGGCGTTCGGGCTGGGACTGCACCGCTGCCTTGGATCGAATCTGACCCGTCTCGAGTTCCGCGTCGTGCTGGAGGAGGTGCTGGCCCGGATGCCCGACTTTCAGGTCGACCTCGGCAATTCCCATCGTTACCCGAACATCGGAATCGTCAACGGCTGGAATGACATGCCGGCCACGTTCACGCCCGGCAGCCGGCTGGGGAGTGACTTCTCGCTCTGAGCGGGACGCTTCGACCGGGTCAGGAGCCCGTGAAGGTGGGCCGGCGCTTTTCGACGAAGGCGCGCATGGCTTCCTGCGCGTCGTCGGAGCAGACGGCGAGGATCTGAGCGCGATTCTCGACAGCCAATGCGCCCTCGAAGGACGTGTCAAGGTTCGCCCACATCACCTGCTTGGTTTGCCAGATCGCAAAGGGACTGTTGGCGACGATCGCCCTGGCGATCTCGAGGGCCGCCGTCACGGCCTCACCGTCAGGTACGACCCGGCTGACCAGTCCGTAACGGTCGGCGTCATCGGCGGTGATGGGACGGCCGGTCAACATGTGCTCGAAAGCCCGTGAAGTACCGATGTGGCGCGGGAGGTGGTAGCTGATACCGCACTCGCCGGCTGACAGCCCGATCTTCACCGCCGCCACGTGAAAGGCGGCCGATGCGGCCGCGATCCGCACGTCGCACGCCAGGGAAAGCCCCATGCCTGCGCCCGCTGCAGCGCCGTTCACGGCCGCGATCACCGGCTGCCTGAGAGTGCGAATCGTCCGGACCATCGATGCGTACCGTTCCTGGCTTGCCATGCGGGTCGGGACGCTGCGTGGCGCGGACTCGTCGCTCGCTAACCCCGCCGCGATGTCCATCCCGGCGCAGAACCCGCGTCCGGCGCCGGTCAAGACGATGGTCCGGCACGGCCCCTCTTCGCCCGCCTGCTGAAGTGTCGCGCACAAGCGGTCCACGACTGTGGGGGTCAAAGCGTTGAGGCGCTCGGGCCGATTCAGCGTGACAAGAGCGACGTCTGGACTCGGCCAATCCAGCAGGACGGACGAGTCCCGGTCTTCCACCACTTACTTGATCGAGGAGCCGAGGTCGATACCCCACACTTGCCCGGTCACGTACCTGGCCTCCTCGGAAGCCAGGAACAGCAGCGCATTTGAGATGTCGATCGTCTCCACCCAGGGCGTCGGCATGAGGTTGACGACGTTGGCGAACACCTCCGCCGCATCTTCCTGGGTCGGATTCTCCAGGTCAGGGCGAAAGAGCCGGTAGAGCCCCTCGTTCAACACCATGTCGGTGGCGACGGTGCCGGGCGTCAGCGCGTTGACCCGGATGTTGTAGCGGGCCACCTCGTTGGCGAGGCTCTTCATGAATCCGATAACCCCGAACTTCGACGAGCAGTAGTCCGCGAGGTTGGGTACGCCTTTGGTGCCTGCCCCCGAGCTGGTGAGGATGATCGACCCACCTCGGTTGGCCTCGATCAGCTTGGGGACGCACACCGAAGTCGTGTTCCAGACGCCAGTGAGGTTGGTGGCGATCACGTCGTCCCACTGCTGCTGCGAGATGTTCCAGCTCTCCGGGCCGAACGGGCTGATGCCTGCGTTAGCGCTGACGATGTCGAGCTGCCCGAACTCCTCGAGCCCGGCATCGAGCGCGGCCTGCAGGCTCACCCGGTCCCGCACGTCGGCCTGCCGCGCAACGATCCGCTGGCCGGTCTTCTCCACGAGCGCGACGGTCTCGTCGAGCTGCTCGGGATGTGCCTGGCGGTAGGTCATCCAGGGGTAGGCATCCGGTGAGACGAAGTCGACCGCGATGATGTCGGCGCCTTCCTCTGCCAGCCGCACCGCATGTGACCGGCCCTGACCACGAGCCGCTCCCGTGATGAAGGCGACCTTGCCCTCGACCCGACCCATCGCGAACCTCTTCTCTTGGCGTGGTGGCTGACCATACCGTGTAAAGAACTACCGGTATAGCCTTTGAGTTCCACGAGGCGGAGGCAGCATGGGACTGACGTCCGAGGAGAAGCAGTTCCGAAGCGATTGGTTTCGCCGGCACTGGGAGCAAGGCGTCGCCTTCAACCGTCACTGCGGCATCCAGGTCCGCGAGTGGGGGCCCGACGGCGTTGACTTCCTGCTGCCTTATGCCGAGCACCTATCTGCGCACAGCGGCATCTTCCATGGCGGTGTGGTCGCGGCGCTGCTGGATACGTGCGCCACGGGCGCCGTCATGGCGGGGCACGACTTCGATCGGGGGAGCAGGCTGACTACCATCACCGTCTCGGTCCAGTACCTGTCCGTCGCTCCGAACGAGGACCTCGTTGCGCTCGGACGTGCTACGCGCCGGGGAAGCAGCGTCCATTTCGCCGAAGCGGTCGCAGCCGGTGCCACGTCAGGCAAGGAGGTCGCTCGCGGACAGGTCTCGGTGTCGATCGCCGGTGAGCGTCCGGGGGCGCCCTGGTCCAACGGGTAAGTCGCTCAGCTCACGGATCCGAGCTTGTGCAGCGCTGCGAGGTTCTCAGAACCTGGCGAGAGCACGTGCACGACGACCGTGTCGAGCCCAGCATCCAGGTACTCGGTCAGCCGCGCGCGGCAGGCAGCTGGCGTTCCGCTGACGACGAGCTCGTCCAGCAATCGATCCGGAAGGGCCGCGAGCGCCGCCCGTCGATCACCCGAAGCCCACGCGTCCCACACAGGTTGCAGCGCGTCGCTGCGGCCAAGACGGCGATGATGCTGGGCATACGCGGGCACGTTGGCATACGCGACGAGAAGTCGGCGGGCGAGGTCGCGTTCGTCCTCGCCCGGCGCGTAGTAGGCCAAGGTGGCCAGGCGGGCGCCGTCAGGTTGGGTCGCGCGTAGGGCAGGTACGTCGTTCGGGCTGAGCCAGTTGAGCAGGACGCCGTCCGCCTTTTCCGCGGCCATCGCGAGAGTGCGCGGGCCAAGGCCGGCCACCAGCAACTCGGGTGGCACTGCGGGGGCGGCCGCGAGCCGAAAGCCGTCCACCGTGAAGGGGCCGAAGTCCTTGGACACCCGTTCGCCGGGCAACGCCGCCTGCAGGAACTCGAAGGTCGCCCGAAGCCTGGTATATGGAAGGTCGGTCGGACGGTCGTTCCAGCCGCCGAGGACCTGCGGGCTGGACGCACCTAGCGCCACCGTCACCCGACCGGGCGCGAGATCGGACAGCGTCGCGATGCTCATGGCGAGCAGTCCTGGGCCCCGCGTCGACGCCGGGACGATCGCGCCGAGCTGCATATCCGGATCGTGGGCGGCGCAGCTTGCCAGTGAGGCAAAGGCATCGCGTCCGGCGACCTCGCCGCACCAGACCTGCGACCAACCGAGTCGGCGGATCTCCTCGAGCCAAGCCGGTAACTGCCCAAGAGGTAGATCCTCCGGGATGACCGCGCCCCAGTCCGGCATGACAGCGCACGCTACCTAGAGCCGGCCAAGCAGTTCGGCCGTGGCGAAGTAGAGCTCCTGTGCGACGTCCGCGGTAGGACGCTGCTCGGCGTCGGTGCGGAAGACCTCCGGCCCCATCGGTGCCTGGACCCCGAGCTCGGCGAGCACGCGTAAACCGGCAGCGAGCGGGAAGTCGCCGTGCCCCGGAAGCTGCCGGTGGAAAACTGCCTCGTCGAGAAGGCTTTCCGGAGGACGAGCGGGACCGTCGGCGAGCTGCACGGTGAATACGAGGCTTGGGTCCAGCGTCTCCAGGTCCGCCGGCTGACCGCCGCTACGCGCGTGGTGCCAGAGATCGATGACCAGGCCCGCGTTGGGACGCCCGACATCGCGCAGTACGCGCAGGGCCGTTGGCAGATCGGGGACGCCGGTGAAAGGCACGTATTCAAGGGCTACGCGCAGGCCCTCGGTGTCGGCGTCATCGCACAGGCTCGCGAAGCCCTCGATGTCCGCCTCACTGACCGTGCCGCTGCCCGGCGGGTGTGCGGCCACGATCGTCGTGCCGCCGAGCGCGTTGCAAACCTCGAAGAACTCCGTGCGCGGGGCCGGCGCGGGCAAGGGCGAATCGATGACGGGCGCGACGGCCCAGTCCTGACAAGCGTCGACGTCAGTGAGCCGCAGCCCGGCGTCGTCGAGGAGCTGCCGCATGCCTCGAAGGTCCAGCCCGTCCTTTCGCGTGGCGTGCCGCCAGATGTTGGGCCAGCACGTGATCGCCTGGAAACCGGCTGACGCCGTCGCCGTGACCTGCTGACGAAAGGAGGTACGCGCCAGGCTGCCGGCCATGAAGGTGATCGGGCCGTGCCAGGTCCGCGCCGTCAACGTGTCTCCAGTGACCAAGGGCTCCCGTTAGAGCGGCATCCAGACGTTCTTCGGGCGCAGGAACTCCTTGACCCCGGCCTGGCCGCCCAGCCGTCCGTAGCCGCTCTGCTTCGTGCCGCCGAAGGGCGCTGCCGCGGGGATGCCGAGGAAGCTGTTGACCCACACGTTGCCGGCGTCGAGCGCGGCGCTGACCCGGTGGGCCCGGCGCAGGTCGTTGGTGTGCACGTATGCCGCCAGGCCGTACGTGGTGTCGTTGGCGGTCTGAATCGCCTCCGCCTCGTCGTCGAACGGGATGATCGCCAGCACCGGGCCGAACACCTCGTTCTGGGCCAGCGAGGTGCGGTTGTCGACGTCGGCGAACACTGTGAGCGGGAGGAAGTAGCCGTCGGCGAGGTCGCCCTCCAGCCGCTTGCCGCCGGCGACCAGTCGACCCTCCTGGTTGTCGACGGCCTGGCTGATGACGCCGAGAATGCGCTGGCAGGCGGCGTCGTTGATGACCGGGCCCACGATGGTCTCCGCGAGGCTGGGATCACCGACCGGAATCATGCCGGCCATCGCCTCGATGCGTTCGGTCAGCTCGCCGTAGATGCTGCGCTGAACGAGGATGCGGGTGCCGTTGATGCACCCCTGGCCGGCAAGGTTGATGATTCCGCTGAGCGCCTCTGCGGTAACGGTTTCGAGGTCAGCGTCACCAAAGATCAGCCGTGCGGACTTGCCTCCGAGCTCGAGGCCGACGGGCTTGAGCGTCTCGAGAGCGGTGGCGAGGATGCGCTTGGCGGTGGCGCCGCTGCCGGTGAAGTGAACCTTGTCGACGCCAGGGTGACGTACGAGTGCCTCCCCGGCCTCGGGACCACCGGGAACAACGTTGACGACGCCGGGCGGGAAGCCGGCTTCCAGAAACAGCTCGCCCATGCGGAGCGCAGCAAACGGCGCCAGCTCCGGGGGCTTGAGGATCGTGCAGTTGCCGGCGGCAAGAACCGGGCCGAGTGTCATGCCGATCGCGTGAACTGGGCCGTTCCACGGAATGATGACCCCGACGACGCCGTATGGCTCGTCGACCGCATAGTCGAAGGCCGGGATGGGCCAGGTCGTGATGACCTCGCCGCCGATCTTGTCCATCCAGCCGGCGTTGTAGGAAAACAGGTCGGCCGAAGCGGCGGGGGCGAACTGCGCGATGGCGCTCGGGGTGCCGTTGTCGATGATGGTGAGCTGCGTGAGCTCTGCCGCGCATCCATGCAGGAGGGCGGCGAACCGGAGCATGCAGTCGCGGCGCTGGTCGGCCGGCATGGCCTTCCACCCCGGCAGGGCGGCCCTGGCGACCGCCACGGCTCGGTCGATCTCCGAGCGTCCGGCGAGAGGGATCGTCCGGGTCGGCTTGCCGGTCGCGGGATAAATGTGTTCGTGGGTGCCGCCGCTGGAATCGGTGACGCGCTCGTCACCGATAAGAAGCGCGGGCTGCGGGATCAGTTCGACCTGAGCCTCTGCGACGGGCACGAGCGTCCTCCTTGCAGGCTTTCCAGGGCTCTCCTAATCGGTTAGATTACTCACCTATTCACGGTCGCGCCATACCCTGCGGCCCACTCCTGAAGGGGGCCGCATGGCTGAAGCCCCGCTCGACGGTTACGCGGTCATCGACCTGTCGACCGGAGTTCCGGGGGCCTATTGCACGAAGGTCCTTGCCGACGGCGGTGCCGACGTCGTGAAGGTTGAAGACCCGGCGGGCGACTGGTTGCGTGGCTGGACGGCCTGCGGTGCCAAGGTGGCTGCCGACGACGACTCGGCGATCTTTCAGTACCTGGCGGGTTCCAAGCGGTCCCTCGTTGCCGACCCAGCAAGAGCCGGCGAGCTGGACGAGATCGAACACCGGATCCGGGCTGCCGACGCCGTCGTCTGGTCACCTGGCGGTGAACTCGCGAAGCTCGCGCGCTTTCAGCCCGGCGCGTTGCGTGCACTTGCGCCCCATGCCGTCGTGTGCGCGATAACCCCGTTCGGGCTGACCGGGCCGTGGGCGGATCGCCCGGCGACGGAAGTCACGTTGCAGGCCATGGCCGGCGCCCCGATGACCCGGGGTGAACCGTCACGCCCCCCGGTTGTCATGGGTGGCCAGATCGGTGACTGGACCGCCGGGATGGCTGCTGCGGTGGGGCTGCTGACGGCGAGATGGCGAAGCCTGCGTACCGGCACGGGCGACCTCGTCGACGTGTCGGCCTACGAGGCGCTCGTCGGCACGATGACGATGCACTCGGTGACGTACGCGTCGATTGCCGGCGCCCCGATGCGCCCCAACCGATTGACGAACCTACCGGCGATCCACGCGACGAAGGACGGCTTCGTTGGCTTCATGGTGGTCACGGGCCAGCAGTGGCTGGACTTCTGCGTTCTCGTCGAGCAGCCGGAGTGGCTCAATGACGAGGCGCTCATCCGCTTCCAGACCCGTGCGCAGCGCCGGCCCGAGCTGCTTGCCGCCATCGATTCATGGATGGCCGAGAGGTCGACTGCCGAGGTGCTCGAGTTGGCTGATGCGCTACGCATCCCGGCCGCCGAGGTCGGCAACGGTGCGTCCATCCCGCACTTCGATCACCTGGCGGCGCGCCATTGGTACGTACGCAATCCGCGCGGCGGCTTCCTGCAGCCAGACGTGCCGTACACGCTGTCTGCGGCGCAGCGCCGCCCGGCCGGTGCGGCGCCCCGGCTCGGCGAGCATTCCGCTGAGCTTCGGGCACGGCTGCCCCCAGCACGTGAGACCAGCGCGATGCCGGAGACCGCCGGCAGCTTGCCGTTCGCCGGCTTGCGGGTGCTGGACGTGACCAACAACTGGGCAGGTCCTGAGATCGGACGCATCCTGGCCATGTTCGGCGCCGACGTCATCCACGTCGAGTCGCCGGTGCGTCCCGACCCGATTCGCTACAACACCATCAAGCAGCTGACCGAGCCCGACTGGTGGGAGTGGTCTCCCCTCTTCCACGGGCCCAACGCCGGCAAGCGTGACCTGGCGCTGGATTTGTCCAGCGATCGCGGGCGGGAAACCCTGCTGCGGCTGGTGGAAAACGCCGACGTCTTCCTGGAGAACTACAGCCCGCGCGTCGTCGAGTCATGGGGCTTCGACTATCCCCGGCTCAAGTCCGTGAACCCGAAGCTGATCATGGTTCGAGCGCCCGCGTGGGGCATCAGCGGCCCCTGGCGCGATCGCACGGGTTACGCGCAGACGATGGAGATGGGTTCGGGCCTCGCGTGGATGACGGGTTGGGCGCAGGCGCCTCCGGAGATCCCTAACGGACCGATGGACCCGATCGCCGGAAACCACGGCTTCATCGCGCTGATGATGGCGCTCGAACACCGCCGCCGTACCGGCGAAGGCATGCTCGTCGAGGCACCGATGATCGGCGGCGCGCTGAACCTGGGGGCGCAGCAGGTCATCGAGTACTCGGCGTACGGCGAGCTGTTGAGCCGGTCGGGTAATCGCTCTCCGCTCGCTGCTCCGCAAGGTGCCTACCGCACTGTGGACCTGCTACCGGATGGCCAACCCGACCGATGGGTGTTGGTCGCTGTCGCCAACAACGCGCAGTGGACAGCCTTGCGCCGCGCGCTGGGAGATCCTGAGTGGGCGCGTGACCCGTCGTACTCCACCGTCGAAGGCCGCCGCGCCGGGCATGACGCGATCGATGAGCAGCTGGCGACGTGGTGTGCGACCCGCAACTCCGACGACGTGGTGGAGTTGCTCGCTACGGCAGGCGTACCGGCTGCCAAGGTGCTCCGCCAGGACGAGCCGAGTTCGGTCGAGCAGCTACGCGCGCGCCGGTTCCTCGAGAAGGTGGACCACCCGCTGACCGGGCGCAACACGGTCATCGGCTACCCGGCGCGGCTCAGCGGCGGTCCCGACGTGCTGAACCGTTCCCACGCCCCGCTACTCGGGCAGCACAACCGAGCAGTCCTGACAGAGGTCGGCGGGCTGTCCGACGCCGAGGTCGATCGCCTCGAGCAGGATGGCGTCATCGGCACTCGCCCCGGCGGGGCCGCCAGCGTCTGGTGACGGAGGGTGCTCGCTCAGCCGAGCACTCCGGTCCGGCGCCATCGAGCGATGTCTTCGTCCTCAATGCCCCATGCGGCAAGGGCTTCGTCGGCGCCTTCACCGCGCGAAGGTGCAGGCGACGGCAAGTTCGTCTGGGTTCGGCTGAAGCGGGGAGCCGGGGCGGGCTCTACCAGGCCGTCGCGCTCCAGGAATGTCGACCGTGCAACGAGGTGAGCATTCTGCGGCGCCTCCGTCAGCGAAAGGACGGGCGCCACGCAGGCATCGCTGCCCGCAAAGACCTGCTCCCACTCCGGCCGCGTCCGGCCGGCGAAGGTCTCAGCCAGCCGCAGGCGCAGCGCGGGCCAGTCG
Source organism: uncultured Actinomycetota bacterium (assembly GCA_963782485.1). Lineage (GTDB taxonomy): Bacteria > Actinomycetota > Actinomycetes > Frankiales > Frankiaceae > DATAZK01. The sequence goes on along the minus strand of CAWAJV010000007.1, from coordinate 977,755 downwards.
GACTCCCCGTCACGAGAGGGAAGCGACGCGGGGTCGACACCGATCCGATCGAGCATCTCGCTGTAGAACTGCTCCTCCAGCGCGCCTGCGGCCAAGAAGTCGCCGTCCGCCGTCTCGTAAACGTCGCAATACGGCGCACCGGTGTCCGCGAAGTTGGTGCCGGGCTCGTCGTGCCAACACCCCTGCGCGAGCAGCCCGTAGTACATGGCGAGCAAAGTGGCTACTCCGTCGACCATGGCTGCGTCGACGACCTGTCCCCGACCAGATGAGCGCGCCTCGAAGAGGGCGGAAACGACGCCAAGCGCGAGCAGCATGGCGCCGCCGCCCATGTCGCCGACCAGGTTGAGCGGAGGGACGGGGCGTTCACCACGACGGGCGACATTGCGTAGCGCGCCCGCCACGGCCACGTACGTGATGTCGTGGCCTGCGGTATTGGCCAGTGGCCCGGTCTGGCCCCAGCCGGTCAGCCGTCCGTACACCAGTCTGGGATTTGCGCGTGAGACAAGCGTTCGGCCCGAGGCCGAGCCTTTCCATCACGCCGGGCCGATAACCCTCGACGAGGATCTCGGCGCTCTCGACAAGCTGCAGCACCGCGTCGATGCTTCCCGGCTGCTTGAGGTCCACCACGATCGACCGGCGACCCCGGTCGAGCACCGACAGGCGGGGATCCGCCGCCGCCCTGGTCTGCTCGTAGCTGTTGGAGGCGGCTCGCAGGGGACGATCAAGTCGCACGACATCGGCGCCGAGGCCGGCCAGCAGCATGGCACCAAACGGGGTCGCGCCAAGCCCGGCCATCTCCAATACGCGCACGCCCGCGACCGGCCCGGTCATCGTCGTCATGGCGGCTCAGACGGCGATACGCGCGTACATCCGCCGCATACCGGCGAGCCAGCGGTCGTGGTCGTTCGCTCGGCGCTGGGCGTAGGTGGCGACCTCGGGGTGGGTCAGCACGAGGAACCGGCCGTCCTTGAGTTGCTGGAGCGCCCGCGCTGCGGCTTCTTCCGCGGAGATGAGCGTGCCGGCTCCGAAACTCGTGGCGGCATCGGCGCTTTCGGCGACGTCGGCGGTCATTCCGGTACGCATGCCAAGCGGGCAGATGCAGGAAACCTGGATTCCCTTGTCGGCGTGAGTGAGCGCGAGGTGTTCCGCAAGAGCCAGCTGGGCGTGTTTGGTGACGACGTATGCCGCGGTGCCCGGCTGGTTGGTGATTCCAACCGCCGAAGCGGTCGAGACCAGCCAGCCAGCGCCGCGCTCGAGCATCGACGGGATCACCGCCCGGGCCGCGTAGACGTTGGACATCACATGGATGTCCCATTCGCGCGCCCAGTCCTCGTCCGAGCTGAAGATGTCCGACGGTCCACCGATTCCGGCGTTGGACACCATGATGTCGACGGGGCCCGCCCACTCGATTGCCGCCTCCACGGCGCGCTGAATGTCGGCCTCGACCCGCACGTCTGCTTCAACGGCAAGGCCGTCAACTTCCTCCGCGACTGCTCGTGCGCCCAGGGCGTCCCGGTCTACAACGATGACCCGCGCCCCTTCCGCCGCGAGCGCTCGAGATAGCGCGGCGCCAAGTCCGCTGGCCCCGCCGGTGACGACAGCGACCTTCCCCACAAGCTGCATGGGACCTCCATTTTCTCGGCTACAAGGACGGGTTGAGGCCGCCGGCGACGGTCACTAATTGGCCGCTGATGTTGCGGGCGGCCGGAGACGCGAGATAGGCCACGGCGTCGGCAATGTCCTCCGGGGTGTTGATGCGGCCGAGCGGGACGCCTTCGGCAGCGCCGTCCACGTCACCGCCGTCCACCACCAGATCCGCGCTCCGGCGGGTTGGTCCGGGTGCGACCGCGTTCACATTGATGTCGAACGGTGCGAGCTGAAGTGCAACTGCTTGCGTGAACGCGACGACGCCGGCTTTCGCGGCCGCGTAGTGCGGATGCAGGCCGGCCTCCGGACCTGCCCAGGACGTCGACGCGATGTTAACGACCTTGCCGAACCGAGCTTCACGCATGAACGGCGCCGCCGCCCGCGTGCACAGGAAGGTCGATGTAAGGCTCACCGCTAGCGTCGCGTCCCACTGATCGTCGGTGATGTCCCATAAGGGGGTGCGCACCGGGCCCTTGATGCCGCCGACGACGTTCACGAGCACATCGACCCGGCCCCACCGGTCAACGGCGGCTGCGACGACGGCGTTAGCGCCTTCGGTCCGCGATGTGCTTGCCACGACGCTGACCGCATCCACTCCGCAGGCCTCCACCGCTGCGCGATGGGAGTCCACCCATTCGGCCGCGCGGTCGTTGAGCACCAGGCGAGCTCCGGCAGCCGCCAGGCGGACAGCGATGGCTCCACCCATGGCGCCGCCCGAGCCGGTAACGACGGCGACCCGGCCGGCAAGCCATCGATCCGTCATCGCGGCCGCGGTTCGCCGGCTACGACGATTTCGTACAGCCTGACGCTCACGGTGTGGTCCCCTCACGCGGGCATTCCGGCGGCTCCGGGCTGCCGTCCCAGCAGATCCGGTGCCGTGAGAATGAGTAAGATTACTTACCTATTCGGTGGTACCTTAGCCGCGGCAACGGCGGGGGGTCCAGGTCGCCGTTGCGACCGTCGGCAAGGAGTGGCAGGTGTCCAAGACGGCCCTCACGCTCGCCTGGATCACCGGGGCGACCCAGGCTCTCGGTGCCGCATTCGAACGCGGCGAGAACCTGTCGCCAGACGAGGCGGCGCGCGACATCTGGGCAGCGCTGTCTCCGGTCGATGCGAGCGTGCTGCTGTTCGGCGCCACGCCTTCCGGGGTCTGACGATGTCTGATGACCTGATCGACCTGCCCGGTCTGGATGCGTGGATCGGGGAGCAGTTGCCAGGGTTCGGCGAGCCGCTGACGGCCGAGCGCCTAGGTGCGACGACAGGCATCGCCAACGCCCTCTACCTCATACGGCGTGGTGATCACGAATGGGTCCTGCGTCGCCCCCCAGCCGTCAAGAACGACCCGAGCGCCTCGGACACTCTCCGCGAGTGGCGCATCCTGCGAGCCCTCGACGAGACCCCGGTTCCGCATCCCACGGCGCGCCTGATCTGCCAGGACCTGAAGGTGCTTGGTTCGCCGTTTCTCGTCATGGACGTGGTCGTGGGATTCACGCCCGGCTTCGAGCTGCCGCCGCCCTTCGATGAGGATCCTGGCCTGCGCTACGAGCTGGCTATGTCGTACGTGGACGGTTGTGCAGAGCTGTCAAAGGTGGACTGGGAAGCCCGCGGCCTGACCGGTCTCGGCAAGCCCGAGGGTTTCCTCGATCGGCAGGTGCCCCGGTGGTTGGCGCAGCTTAGGCGCTATCAGACGCGTGAGATTCCGGGGCTGGACTTCGTCACGGAATGGCTGGCCGCCCACCAGCCGGCGATGAGCGCGCCGGCCATCCTGCATGGCGACTACAGCCCGTTCAACGTCATGGTCGTGCCGGAACCGCCGGCCCGGCTGGCGGCCATCGTCGATTGGGACACCGGAACCATCGGCGATCCCTTGCTGGACATTGGTCACCTGCTGGCGCGCTGGACAGAGCCGGGGGAGGAGTCGGTCATCGGCGAGCAGGCAGGTGGCACCTTCGGCTACCCAAGTCGCGCGGAGATGGCAGCTCGCTACGCCGAACGGACCGGGCGCGACCTGAGCGCCTTGCCTTTCTACGAGGCACTGGCCTTGTTCAAGCTTGCGGTGATTCTTGAAGGCACATACACCCGTCAGCGCGCTGCAGGCGTAACCGAGGAGGACAACATCATGGCGCCCATGGTGCCGCGGCTGATCACGGCGGCCGCAGAGTTCGCCCGAGGTGAGCGCATATGAAGACGCTGGCCGACCGGATGTCGGTCGCCGGCAAGGTCGTGGTCGTGACCGGGGGGAGCCGGGGGCTTGGGCGGGCCATGGTCCTCGGCTTTGCGGAGGCAGGCGCCGACGTGGTGATCTCCTCCCGCAAGCTCGACGGTTGCGAGCGGTTGGCGCAAGAAGTCACAGCGCTGACCGGTCGCGCGGCGCTCCCCGTTGCGTGTCACGTCGGACGATGGGGCGACTGCGATGACCTGGTCGCGGCTGCGCTGAGCGAGTTCGGGCGCATCGACGTGCTCGTCAACAACGCAGGAATGTCACCCCTCTACGAGACGCTGGCAGGTGTCACGGAAGAGCTCTACGACAAGACCCTGTCGGTCAACCTGAAAGGGCCATTCCGACTGGGCGCGCTGGTCGGAACGCACATGGCGGAGCACGAAGGCGGCTCCATCATCAATGTCGGATCGGTGGGCTCGCTTCAGGCGAGCCCGACGGAGCTTCCTTACGCGTGTGCCAAGGCCGGCCTCAACGCACTGACTGTCGGTCTGGCAGAGGCGTTCGCGCCCAAGGTGCGGGTCAACGCGATCCTGCCCGGGGCGTTCCGAACCGACGTCACGCAAGCGTGGACCGCGGAGCAGTTGAGCGGCGACTACGTCCCGCTCAAGCGCGTGGGGGAGCCGGACGAAGTGGTCGCGCTGGCCCTCTACCTTGCGAGCGGCGCGTCGAGTTACATGACCGGCTCGATCATTCGCGTGGACGGCGGGGTCACCCGGAAGGTCTGAGGACTGCTTTGCGGGGGCGGTTCTCTCTCGGCGGCTTGGCGGAAATACAGTACAAGCAGTTAGATGATTCCCACCGCGAAGCGAGCTGCTCCTTGGAGGCGCCGTGTACACCCTATTCAGCGTCGACGATCACATCGTCGAGCCGGCCGATGTGTGGAGCGACCGGGTGCCGGCCAAGTACCGCGAAGCAGCTCCCCACGTCGTCGAGGCAGATGGCCGCGAGTACTGGGAGTACGAGGGTGAGCGCCAGGTCACCATGGGTCTCAATGCGGTCGCCGGCAAACCACGCGAGCAATGGGGCATGGAACCAGCGCGGTTCGCAGACATGATTCCAGGCTGCTACGAGCCGGTCGCCCGAGCGAAGGACATGCGAGCGGACGGGATCTTCGCCAGCGTGAATTTCCCCACGCTGCCGGGCTTCGGCGGCCGCAAGTTCATCGGCTTCCGTGACAAGGATCTGGCCAAGGTCTGCGTCGAGGCATGGAACGACTTCGTGCTCGACGAGTGGTGCGGCGCGGCGCCCGAGATGTTCGTCCCGATGACCATCGTGCCGCTCTGGGACGTCTCTCTTGCCGTCGCCGAGATGGAACGCACCCTGGCCAAAGGCAGCAAAGCGTTGTGCTTTGTCGAGGATCCGGGGGCGCTTGGCGTCGGAAGCTGGCATGACGGCACGTGGGATCCGCTGATGCGCCTGTGTGCCGAGAGTTCGACGCCGGTCTGCATGCACGTGGGATCAGCGGGCTCGTCCACGCTCGATCCGGGCACGACACCGATCGTGGAAATCGCGGCCTCATTCACTCAGACAGCGAGAGCCGCCGTCAACGTGATGTGCTCGCCGCTTCCACGCGCGATCCCTGACATCAAATTCGTCTGGAGCGAGGGCGGGATCGGCTGGCTTCCCGCCGCTCTGGAGCGAGCTGACCGGCAGTGGGAGCGCCACAGCTACTGGAGTCATTTGGATGCGGTGCTTCCCTCGGAGATCGCGAAGCGGAACATGTGGTTTTGCATGATCGAGGAGCCGTGGGGCCTGACCACGCGCGACGTCTACGGGACCGATCGGATCCTTTTCGAGTCCGATTACCCCCACGCGGACACCCCTTGGCCGCACACCCAGGCGGCGTGCAAGGAACTGTTCGCAGATGTGCCGCAGCACGAGATCGACCTCATCACTCACCAGAGCGCCGAGCGGCTTTTCCGCTTTCCGCTGACCGTGCCGGCCGACGCCCAGGTAGGCGTCTGACGGTGGCTGGAGTCAGGCGTTCGAGGGTGGCTGCAGGAGCTCGCGAAGGCGGAACTTCTGCACCTTTCCTGATGCCGTCAGCGGCAGGGAGTCCACGACGAACCAGCCGCGCGGTCGCTTGAACCCGGCCAATCGCTCCCGTACCCAGGCATCGAGCTCCTCGGTGTCGAGCGATGCTCCCGCGCTCGGCTTGACGAACGCGACCGGTTCCTCTCCCCAGCGCTCGCTGGGAGCGCCGACGATGGCGACGTCTGCGACCGCGGGATGGGCCAGGATGACGTCTTCCAGCTCGCTCGGGAAGATGTTCTCGCCGCCGCGAATGATGAGGTCACGGGCACGTCCGACGATCGTGACCATGCCTCGCACGTCCATGGAGCAGAGGTCGCCGCTGTGCAGCCAGCCGTCGTGGTCGAGGACCGTGCTGGAGGCGTCGGCGTCGCGCCAGTAGCCGTTCATGTTCAGAGCAGACCTGATCTGCAGCTCGCCGACCTCTCCGTAAGGCACGACTTCCCCGGTGGATAGCTGGACGATGCGGACTTCGCGGTGCGGTAGCGGGCGACCGATCGTCAGTGCCTTGTCTTCCGGCGAATCGTCAGGGTGTGAGCAGATGCTGACCGGCGCCTCGGACTGCCCGTAGCCGACGACAAAGCGTGCTGACAGGGCCGCTTCCGCCCGGCGGATGAGCGACGGCGCCAGGGTCGCGCCTCCTCCTTGCAGGAGCCGCAGGCTCTCCAGCCGTCCATCGGCTACGCCGGGGTGATCGAGCAGGTCAAGCAGCATCGTGGGTACGACGCCGACCATCGTGGCCTGCGTCGCGGCGACGAGGCGCACCACGAGTTCGGTGTCCCACCCCGGAACCAGGGCGACTGCACCTCCGGCGGCGAGCATCGGCAGCAGCAGGCACACGCTCGCACCCACGTGGTGCAGGGGCAGCGCACACAGGGTGGTGTCGCGTTCGGTCAAGCCCAGCCGCTCGGCACTGAAGCGCCCGGCGTTGAACGTCGCAGCATGGGTGAGCACCACGCCTTTCGGGCGTCCCGTTGTCCCGCTGGTGTACTGCAGCAGGAAAGGGCTGTCGGCCGGGACGTCGGGCAGGTAGGTAACGGGACGAGCATCGAGCCGAATGTCCGAAAGCGGTCGGACCGTCACCGCCGAGCTGGCAACGCGGGCGGCTCGCTCCAGCAGCGGGGACCCTCGGTGGAACTCACTCGCGAAGATCATCCCCGCGCCAGACTGGGCCAGCAGGGTCGCTGCCTCCCCGTCGGCAAGGGCCGGGTTGAGTGGCGTGAGCATTACACCGGCTAGCGCGGCGGCGTACTCCAGCACAACCCACTCCGGGCAGTTCGCAGACCACACAGCCAGCCGATCACCGGGGGACAGGCTCTCGAGCAGCTCGTGCGCGGCGCAAGAGGCCGCCGCCGCAAGCTGGCCGTAGGTCAGCCGTTGCAGGTCACCCGAGGGTGAGAACCAGAACAGCGCCGGTGAGTCGCCATGCTGCGAGGCCCGATCCATGAGGACAGTGCCGATCGCGCGGCTGTCCAGCGGTGACGAGCAGTCAGCCGGAAGGTATGCGGTGCTCACGGCATCTCCAGGCAGCTCAATCAAGCGCGGCGGCGTATCGGTCCAGGACGGCGAGAGCATCCGGCTCGGACTCGTCGGCCATGTAGAGCAGCATTCGTTCTACTCCCAGTGCGCCCGCCGCTGCGCGGTTGGCCCGGAATTGATCGATCTCCACCGGCAGCTGAATCGCGGTGATGCGCAGGTCGTCAGGCGACCGCCCGGCCTTCTGCCAGATCACTCGCAGCCGCAGGAGTTCGTCGGGAAAGCCCGGGCTGTCCATGGCCGAGCCCATGGGGATCCAGCCGTCCGCGTGGCGCGCGATCCGGTGGAAGTTGCGATCCTCCGGGCCCGGCCTGACGCCGAGCAGCACGGGAACGCTGGGCTGCTGCACGGGTTTCGGCCACGCCCAGCTGCAGGTGACCGTTCGGTACGTGCCGTGGAACTCGGCCTCGTCATCGGTCCAAAGCGCCCGCATGCAGTCGATCGTCTCCAGCACGACGTCGGCCCGTACTCGCGCGTCGGGCCAGTGGTCCTCGTACTCCTCCCGGTTCCATCCGTAGCCGGCACCGAGGACAAACCGGCCACCACTCAGGACGTCGACCGTGGCGACGGCCTTCGCCAGCGCGATCGCGTCGTGCTCGGCCACCAGAGAGACCGCCGTACCGACCGTCAATGACGTTTGTGCAGCGACGAAGGCCAGCGCCGTGAACGGGTCCCAGAAGTGGGCGTACCGCTTCGGCGTCGGCCCGCCTGCCGGGAAAGGGCTGCGCCGGTGATCGACCGGCAGGTGCGTGTGTTCGTTGAGAAACAGTGAGGTGAAACCACGGTCTTCGGCGGCTTTGGCCAGGGTCACCAGCGGCATCGAGTAGTCGGTCGAGGCCGGGAAGATCCCCACTGAGGGCAACCCAGCTTGCGTCGGTGTCATGGCACATCCTTCGAGCAAGGCCGGCAGCATCCGTGAGGCCCCCCGACAACCATCGACACTAAACAGGTAGATGAGTTATCTTTCAAGCATCTGGTCGGGGGCCTGCTGAGGATCTTGCGCAGGTAGCGAGACGCGCATAAATAGTTGTATGATTCAGCCCTCTGGCGTGAGGAGAAGTCATGGCGGGCTTGCCCTTTGGGTTGTTCGACTGCGATACGCATTGCTACGAGCCACGTGACGCTGTCACCCGCTACCTCCCTGCGGAGATGCTTGACCAGGCGGTGCGTCCGATCCGGATGCCCGATGGCACCGAACGCATCCTGGCCGCGGACCGTATTGCGGTCTTCAACTCCGAGCAGGGCCTGGGTTTCGACCTGGCGTATCGGCCAGGGTCGCTGAAGGAAATGCTCAAGCAGATGGGCTCAGGCAACCCGGATGAGAACTACCTGCCGGAGCCGATGCGGCCGGAGTACCAGAACCGGGAGGCGCGCCTGTCTCTCATGGAGCGGCAGGGCGTCGAAAAGGCCGTGATCTTCCCGTCGGCGATCGCGCTCTCGGTGGAGAACTACGTCAAGGACACTCCCGCCGCCTTCGCCAACGTGCATGCGCTGAACCAGTGGTTCGATGAAGACTGGGGCTTCAACCGGGACGGGAAGCTGTTTGCCCCGGCGCTGCTGTCGTTGCGGGATTCGGATCTGGCGGTCAAGGAGCTCGAGTTCGTGTTGAGCCGTGGCGCCCGCATCGTGCTGCTGCCGACCGGTCCGGTTAACGGCCGCTCGCCGGGCGATCCCTACTTCGATCCGTTCTGGGCCCGGGTGCACGAGGCGGGTATCACTGTCGCCTTTCACATCATGGAGAACTGGTACAACGAGAACATCGGCCCGGCCTGGGGTCACAGCGGTGCGCCCGGGTCATGGCACATGTCGGCGTGGGCGTGGAACAACCTCTACGGCGAGCGACCGATCGAAGACACGCTGTCCGCCCTGATCTTCGACAATCTCTTCGGCCGGTTCCCGAATATCAACGTGCTCGTCGCGGAGTTCGGGGCATCGTGGGTGCCCCACTTCATCACTCACATGGACAAGAGCCGGGGGATGGGCCGCAACGGACCTTGGATCGGCGGGAAGCTCGACGAACGTCCGAGTGCGATCTTCCGGCAACACGTGAGGGTTGCGCCCTACCCCGAGGACGACATTCTCGAGATCGTGCGGGACCTGCCCGATGTCGACTGCCTGGTCATGGGCTCCGACTTCCCCCATGCCGAGGGCCTCGCCGAGCCTGCCGACTTCGTGAAGCTGCTCGACGGCCTGAGTGATGAGCAGCAGCGCAAGATCCTCCGCGATAACGCGGCCAAGGTCTTCGACCACAGCTAGGTGGGTTGCCGTCAGGCGCCCATCGAGATGCCGCCGTCAACCGTGACGACGGAGCCGGTGACGTAGCCGGCGCGCTCGTCGAGCAGGAAGCGCACCGCCCACGCGAGCTCGGCCGGATCGCCGCGCCGGCCGAGCGGGATCATGGCTCGGATCGACTCCTGAGCCTCCGGCCGCATCGAGGTGGTCATCTCCGTCTCGAAGACGCCCGGGACCACCAGGTTGACCGTGATCCCTTTACGCGCCACGGCCCGAGCCAGGGATCGGGTGAGCCCCACGAGTCCTGCCTTCGCGGCGCCGTATCCAATCTCGACGGGGCTTCCCATCGCCGCGGTCACGGAACCGACATTGACGATCCGTCCGTAACCCGCCTCGGCCATGGGTGCCAGCACCGCCTGGGCGAGATACCAGGGCGCCGAGAGGTTGACGGCAAGGGCACGTGTCCACTCGTCATCGGTCGTGCGGAACGCGTTGTTCTCCACCAGCAAACCGGCGTTGTTCACCAGACAATCGATGCGACCAAACTTCGCCAGCACCGTAGCGGCGAGCTCGCGGCAGAAGTCGGGGTCGGCCAGGTTGCCCGGGTGAATGCTCACCGAACCACCTGCGCTGCTGACGCGCTCCTGAAAGGCCTGGGCGGCGTCGTGATTGCTGGCGTAGATTGCTGCCACGTGTGCGCCGTCGGCGGCGAGCAACTCGGTCACGGCGGCACCGATTCCGCGGGTGCCGCCGGTGACGATCGCGACGCGGTTCTTCATGGGTTGGCCTTCCTCAGCAGCTCCCGCACGCAACGGGCCCCTTCGATGATGATGTCGTCGTCTACGGCCACGGCGATCAGGTTGAACGAGCGGCACCCAGCGTCGACGTACGCCTGGAGCAGGCCTGCCACCTGCTCGGGGGTGCCGGCGGGGCTGTAGCGAGCGAATTTCTCGAACGGCGTCTGGTACAGGTGCTCCATCGCCGCGCCGAGTCGGCTACGCGCGACCGTCGGATCGGCGTCGAAACCGCACCAGACGTGCATCCCGTGGGGGCCTACGGCGCGGCCGTGCGCGTTGTCAGCGGCCAGGTCGGCGATCTCGGCGCACGCCGTGGCGAAGCGCTCCGGGGACACCCACAGGCCGAGCCAGGCATCACCATCGCGGGCTACGCGCCGAAGCGCCGCGTCCGAGCGGCCTCCGACCAGGATAGGCACGCCGCCGGCCGCCGCCCCGGAGAACTGAACACCCTGCAGTGGATAGAACGGACCGTCACTGTCGACCCGCTCACCCCGAAGCAGCGCCCGAAGCAGGGGGAGCGCCTCATCCATCCGCCGGCCGCGGGTCGCCGGATCGCTGCCACACGCGCGTACCTCTGCAGGGTCCTCGCCCCCAATGCCGACACCGAACCGCAGGCGTCCAGGCGCGAGCTCAGCGAGCGAGCAGACCTGCCGCGCGACGGGCACCGGATGGCGCAGCGGAAGCAGGTACACAGCCGTCTCGATCTGGACCTGGCGGGTGAGGACGGCGACGGCCGTCGCGTTGATCAGCCCGTCGAAGCCCTGGCCGCCGCGGAAGACCACATGGTCGCCGACACACAACCGGTCCAGCCCGCTGTCCTCCGCGGCTGCCACGAAGCGCGCGAGTGCGCCAGAGCCTTGTGGGAAGAGCGCTGCCGGCACGCGCAGGCCCACCGTGATCGGCGGAAGCACCCGGCGAGCCTATCAGGAAGATGATTTAGCGATAAGCCCTAAGGGTCTACTGGCTCCGGACCGTCGCCAGGTCACACCGGCGAGGACACGTGCGGGAACAATTCTTGGAAAGCGCCGCGCAGGATCCGCTCGGCGACAGCCGGGTCTAGCCCGTCGACCAGTTGCTGCAGTGTCTCCTGCGTGTGACCGTACGTACCTTCCAGATGCGGGTAATCGCTGCCGAACAGCACGTTTTTGTACCCCATCGCCCAGTTGGCGGCCGGCGCCGACTCGTCGTGCTGGAAGCTGGCGTACACGTTGCTGTACAGCTGCTCCTTGGGTGGACGCGACAGTGCCGGGCGCACGAACATGTGGTGCTGGCGGTAGGCCTCGTTGAGCTTGTCGCCGATATGCGGAACCCAGGTCGCCCCACCCTCGGACACCAGCACCTTGAGGGTCGGGCAACGGTCGAAAACGCCAGAGGCGACCAGCTTCATCGCCATGTACTGCCCGTCCCGAGTGGACTCGACATAGTTGAGCAGCGCACCACCGCGGCCGCGGAACTGACCCCCTTGATCGCTGCCGGCGGTGCCGATATGAAGCCCGACGACCATGCCGGTTTCCGTCGCGGCTTCCCACAATGGGTCCCATTCTTGATGGTTCCAGTCCTGCCGGCCTGGGGCCTGCCCGGACGGCAGGCTGATCAGGCGCAGACCCAAGTCAGCGGCGTGGTGGACCTCTGCCACGGCGTCATCCACGTTGACGGTCGGCATCAGGGCGGCGGGCACGAGACGATCGGGCGCGACCGCCTGGATTTCGCTTGCCAGCCACTCGTTTTCGGCTCGGGCGGCTTCCGCGATCAGTGCGCGGTCCTCGATGAGCGCCGCCCACATGCCGATCGACTGGTACATCACCTCGCCCCAGATGCCCTCCTGGTCGAGGTCGGCGAGTCGAAGCCTGACGTCGCGCGCACCCGGCGGCCGGTGCGACATCTCGGCGATCGTCTCACCGGTCGCGCCCTTGGCGGTCATGATCTTGGGGAGCGGACGGGTGAACGACTTGCCGTCCACCTCGACCAGTTCCTCGTCGTCGGAGATCCGCCGGGTCCGAGGCATCCGATCAGCGACGGACTTGGGGAGTATCTGATGCCACAGGTCCTCTGGCTCGAGGAAGTGGGAGTCACCTGAGTGAGCCCAGATCTTGGTGTCAGGTGTTACATCCACCGTCGGCTCCTCCGTCGCTTCGCTGCCCCCGCGCCCTTGTTGATCGCGATGGCGTCGTTTGGGCGAGAACCGGCAACTGATACATCTAGCTAATCTAACGATACAACGATATTCGGGCGGCCGGTATCCCCTGGCGGGAAGCGCCTGCTGCCAGCGGTCCGGGGGAGCGCGGACGTGAGAGTCGGCTGTGGAGGCGGGACTCAGCTGCCGGCGGCGTCTTGATCCGCCAGCCAGGCGGCGTGGCGAGCGAAGTGTTCCGCAGGTCGTCGTAGCACCATGATCGCCGATCCACTGGCAAGGACCGCCCCAGTGCTGGCGAGCGCGAGGTCACCCGCCACGTACCAGCGCTGCCCTTCGCGCCGCTCGGTCCACGCCCGCGCCCGCAAGGGGCGGCCGATCGGAACTGGCTTTACGTACGTGACGGACAGCTGGCCGGTGACCGCGACCTCGCCAGAGAGGATGGGCACGTGTCCGAGAAGTTCGTCGAAAACACCTGCCGTCCAGCCGCCATGTGCGACGTTCGGCCCACCTTCGTTTTCCGCACCGCAGATGAGTTCGGTGAGCACCGTTCCGTCGGGTTGCAGCTCTTCCTTGCCGAGGCCGAGCCGGCAACGACCGAGCCGCCGGCAGGCGCCGCAAAGCAGGACGGAGGACTCTTGGGCAGCGACTTGAAAATCGGACCCGACCCACTCGTGACCGTGGGCGTCCGAGATCATGCTTGCTCCCGCAGCGAGCTTCGGAGGCCAGCGACGAGCTCGAGCAGCGCCTCCGGTGGGATGGCCAGGTGTCCCATTGTGACGTCCGCCAGCCCCCCGATGGAGGCACGCCGGCGCGGCGCTGCTCGGTGGGTGGTCAGAAGTTCCATCCCGTACCCTTTCTCGCCAACAGGTTAAAGCGTTAGATTAGGTTGCTGTATACGGCATCGCCGTAGTCCGGACCATCTATCGGGAGGACTCGCTCATGGCTTTGACCGCTGACAAGCGCCAGGTGCTGCGCAACGCCGCCGTAGTCGACGGGACGGGCGCACCTGCGCGACCGGCTGACGTCGTCATCGCAGGCGACCGCATCGTCGAGGTGGCGGCGCCGGGAACGGTGCAGGACGCAGAGGTCATCGATCTCGCCGGACTGACGCTCGCCCCGGGTTTCATCGACTGCCACACGCACTACGACGCCCAGGTCCTCTGGGACAGCGATCTCACGCCGTCCTGCTGGCACGGCGTGACAAGCGTGGTGATGGGCAACTGCGGGTTCGGGATCGCGCCCACGCGGGCGCGCGACCGCGAGACGCTCGCGCGCACGCTGGAAAATGTCGAAGGAATGTCCGTTGCGGCCCTGGCGGCGGGGATCCCCTGGACGTTCGAGACCTTCCCGGAGTATCTGGCCGCCGTCGAGGCTCGGACCACCCGATTGAACGTCGCGGCGATGATCGGGCATACGCCGCTGCGCACGTATGTGCTCGGCGACGACGCCACCGAACGTGCCGCGACGGACGCTGAGGTGGCCGAGATGCGCCGGCTGGTCGGCGAGGCTCTGGATGCCGGAGCGATCGGTTTTGCGACCTCCAAGCAGTCCGCTCACGCCGGCGCCTGGGGCAAGCCGGTCCCCAGTCGGCTGGCGGAGCCGGCGGAGATCTTCGAGATCTGCCGGGCGCTGGCGGAACGGCAGCGCGGGATAGTCGCGATCACGAAGGGCGACGACTTCGGGCTTACCGAACTGGCTGCACTTTCCCGTTCGATCGGCAGGCCCGTCACGTACACCGCGTTGGGTACGGGCCAGCACTGGCAGAGCGTGGTGGAACGGCTGCAAGAGCTGGGCGGCGAGGTCTGGCCACAGCTCGCCTGCCGGCCGATCGTGATGCAGCTGACCATGGCCGATCCGGGACCGCTGGCCCGAGTTCCCGCGTTCACCGAGATTGTCACGGTCCCGCACGAGCAGCGGGCCCGCATCATCTCTGACCCGGCCTGGCGAGCGCGGGCCCGTCGGGACTCTGAAGCCATCGGCTGGCCGCCCTTTTCCCGCATCACCGTGCAGGAGACGCGCGTCCACGCTGAGCTGCGTGATGGGCCAACCCTCGCCGAGTTGGCCGAAGCGCAAGGGGTGCATCCGCTCGACGTCATGTGCGACCTGGCGCTCGCCGACGATCTCGAGACCCGCTTCCGGGTCGTGCTGGCCAACAACGACGCGGCTGAGCTCGCTGACATGCTCGGTGAGGATCGGTTGATTCTCGGACTGTCTGACGCCGGCGCTCACGCCAGTCAGCTCTGCGACGCCGTGTTCTCGACCTACCTCCTCGAACACTGGGTACGCGAGACCGGCGTTCTCTCACTGGAGAAGGCTGTCTGGCGGCTCACCGGCCACCCGGCAAGCGTTTTCGGCCTGGCAGGGCGCGGGACCATCGCTGCAGGCGCGTACGCCGATCTCGTGGCCTTCGATGCGGCAGCAATTGCTGTCGAGCCGGTGGAGCGCGTGTTCGATTTTCCCGCCGGGGCGGATCGGCTTGTGGCGCGCAGCCGGGGCATCGAGTCCGTCTGGATCAACGGCGAGCTGACCCGCCAGGACGGCAAGGATCTCGATGGCGTACGTCCAGGCCGGCTGCTGCGTGGATAGCGGGCGGCGTTTCATCGGTCATTGGGAGGCAAGCAATGCGGCTCGCTGACAAGGTCGTGCTGATCACCGGGGCGGGCTCCGGTCTAGGTCGTGAGAGCGCCCTGCTCTTCGCGGCTGAGGGTGCCCAGGTGGCAGTGACCGACGTTTCCGAGGGCCGCGCGAAGGACACCGCTGCACTCGTTGCCGAGCGCGGCGGTGACGCCATTGCGCTGACCCTGGATGTCACCGACGAAGCGGCCGTCGAAGCCGGAGTCGACGCGACCGTCGAGCACTATGGCCGCCTCGACGTCATGTTCGCCAACGCGGCCATCGCGGAAGTGGGCCTCGGCACGACCCCCTTCGAGGACGTGACCCTGGACGCCTGGAACCAGGTCGTCGCGGTCAACCTGACCGGGGTCTTCCTTGCGGCAAAGCACGCGGTGCGGGTCATGAGGTCGGCCGGTCGGGGCACCATCGTGGTGACCTCGTCCGCCGGTGGTCTCGTTGCCTACCCGGGCTTCTACGCGTACGGCTCCGCGAAGGGCGGGGTCAATTCACTGGTGCGGCATCTCGCCTGGGGACTCGGCAGGGACGGCATACGCGTCAACGCACTCTGCCCGGCCCACGGAATGTCACCGAACCTGCTGCTGCCGCTCGACGCACCGGTCATCGGCCAGTCGTACGAGGAGGTGGCCGGCCCGTGGGATCCGAGCGTCTCGCCCATCCCGTTCAAAGCACCGCGACCGCCCAGCCTTCGCGACAACGCCAACGTCGCCCTGTTTCTCGCCTCTGATGACTCCATGTACATGTCGGGCGTGTGCCTGCCGAGCTGTGACGGCGGCACGCTCGCCCGGGTTGCCATCGAGTTCCAGCAGGACTGGGAGTCCGAGGTCACGCAGTCGGCCAGCGCCGGTGAGGCTGCCGTCTCGTGAAGGCAGCCCCCTTCACGTACCACTCGCCGCGATCCGTCGAGGAAGCAATTGCACTGCTGGCCGAGCACGGTGACGACGCGAAGGCCATCGCGGGAGGGCAAAGCCTGGTCCCGATGATGGCGCTGCGGCTCGCTCGCATCGGACACCTTGTCGATCTGGCCGGTATCGACTCGCTGCACGGTGTCTCCTTGGACGACGACGGACTGTTCCTCGGCGCCATGACGACACATCGGGAGATCGAGGTCGACGCCACTGTCGCCGGGGCCAGCCCGCTGCTGTCTCGCGCGGCCCCGTACATCGGTCACTTCCAGATCCGCAACCGCGGCACCATCGGCGGGTCATGTGCGCACGCGGACCCGGCAGCCGAATGGCCGGCGGTCATGCTGACGCTGGGGGCCCGCGCCGTGGTGCGCGGCGCCGGTGGCGAGCGCGAGGTGGCGGCCGGGGATTTCTTCGTGTCGACGTTCGAATGTGCGATAGCTCCCGACGAGCTCCTCGTGGGACTGCGGGTGCCTGCGTGGCCCCATCGCTCGGGCTTCGGCATCGCCGAATTCGCCCGCCGCCACGGCGATTTCGCGGTGGCCGGGGCGACGGTGGCAGCAAGCCTCGACGAGGACGGGCGTGTCACCCGCATCGCTATCAGCCTGCTGGGACTCGGTCCCGTCCCGCTACGCGCGTCGGTCGCGGAACAGCGCGTATTGGGGGAGCAGGTTGACAGCCTGGACATCGTTGAACTGGCCGAGCTGGCCCTGACCGACGCGCATCCGGCCGAGGACATTCACGGCGACGCGCGCTACCGGCGTCGCGTTGGCGCGGGCACGGTGCGGTCGGCATTGGCGGACGCGCTCAAGGAGGCGTCAAGTGTCTGATCCGGTCCCGGTCTCCCTGACCGTCAATGGCGAGCACCGCCGAGCGGTCGTCGAGCCGCGCAAAACGCTCGCTGACGCGCTCCGGGAGGATCTCGGGCTGACGGGCACTCATCTGGGCTGCGAGCACGGGGTGTGTGGAGCCTGCACCGTCCTGCTTGACGGCGCGGCTGTCCGATCCTGTCTTGTCTTCGCCGTTCAGGCGGCGGGCTCCGACGTGGTGACGGTTGAAGGGCTCACGCCGCAGGAGGGTGGCCTCAACCCGGTCCAGGAGGCGCTGCGTGAGGAGCATGGCTTGCAGTGCGGGTTCTGCACCCCGGGCTTCGTCGTCTCGCTGACCGCCTTCGTGCGTGACAACCCGTCCCCGACAGACCAGGAAATCCTCGCCGGTCTGTCGGGAAACCTCTGTCGCTGTACCGGTTATCAGGGCATCGTGCGCGCTGTCCGCCGGCTTGCCCCCAGTGCGAAGGTGGATTGATGGTCGCCGTTCCCGTCACGGCTCCGGCAGCCGGCAATCGCTTCGTCGGGCAGTCGGTCCGGCGCCGGGAGGATCCGCGGCTGCTGACCGGTCAAGGGCACTACATCGATGACGTCATCCTCCCCGGGATGCTGCACGCGGCGTTCGTCCGCAGCCAGGCGGCGCACGGCCGGATCATCTCGCTCACCACGGAGGCCGCCGAAGCGCTACCCGGGGTGATCGCCGTCCTGACAGGCGACGACCTCAATCAGGGTCTCGGCCCGCTGTGGCACACCATGATCGGGCCAGACGCTCCCATGCCTCCGATCAAACCGCTCGCCCGAGGTGACGTGCGCTTCGTGGGTGATCCGATCGCGATCGTGATCGCCGAAAGCCGTTACGTCGCCGAAGACGCCGCCGAGCTTGTCGAGGTGGACATCGAGCCGCTCGACGTGGTCGTCGACGCGGCTGCCGCGCTCGCGGAGGGCGCGCCGGCCGTACATCCTGAGCTGGGGACCAACCTGGCCGGACAGATTCCCAGCCGCAACGACCCCGGCGTCGCCGAGGCGTTCGCGCAGGCGGCGCATGTCGTCACCGAGACGTTTCACCAGCACCGCTACAACTGCGTCCCGATGGAACCGAGGGGACTGATCGCTTCCTGGGACCGCTCCGAGGACACGCTGACGGTGTACTCGGCGACGCAAGGGCCCCACGAGGTACGCGCAAATGTGGCGCGATTACTGAAGATTCCGGAGCACCGCATCCGCGTGGTGATGGGCGACGTCGGTGGAGCCTTCGGACAGAAGATGTTTCCGATGCGGGAAGACTTCGCCGTCATCATCGCGAGCCGCCGGATCGGCCGGCCGGTGAAGTGGATCGAGGATCGCAACGAAAACCTGCTAGCCGGTGGGCACTCCCGCGAGGAGAGCATGACGGTGTCTCTAGCTATGGACCCCGCTGGTGAATTTGCGGCGGTCACGGCAGATCAGCTGGAAAACGTCGGCGCCTACCCGTTCCCCGGCAACGGAAGCACGGCCGGTGCGGGGGCGATCATCTTCCCGGGGCCCTATCGAATCCCGCGGATGGACTACATCGACCGGGCGGCCTACACCAACACCTGCGGACGCTGCGCTTACCGGGGTCCCTGGATGATGGAGACCGTCGCTCGCGAGCAGCTGGTCGATCTGGCAGCACACCGGCTCGGGATCGACCCGCTCGACTTGCGGCGCCGCAACGTCATCCAGCAGAGCGAGCTGCCGTACCAGAGCTCGGGTGGCTTCCTGTACGACCGGGTCAGTCCCGCCGAAACCCTCGAGCAGGCGGCAGAGCTCATCGGCTACGACGACTTCCGGCGGCGACAAGAGGCGGCCCGCGCCGAAGGTCGGTACGTCGGCATCGGGCTCGGGCTCTACATCGAACCGTCGCAGTCCTTCGGCCCGCTCGGGACCGAGGGTGCGACGCTTCGGCTGCTGCCCGGTGGCAAGATCGCGCTCATCATGGGCACCGGCAGTCACGGCCAGAGCCTGGAGACGACGATGGCGCAGGTTGTCGCCGACGGGCTTGGATGTTCCGTCGCCGACATCACCTTCATTCAGGGCGACACCGCCTTCGTCCCCTACGGCGCGGGCACCGGAGGCAGCCGCAGCGCCGTCGTCGCCGCGGGGGCAGCGGGTGAAGCGGCCATCCAGCTCCGCAAGCAGGTCGTCGACATGGCCGCGGCGGTGCTGGAAGCCAACAGCGCCGATCTCGAGATCGAGGATTCGCTGGTCTTCGTCCGCGGAGATCAGTCCTCGTCACTGAGCTTCGAGAACTTGGCGAACCTCGCGTACTTCGGCCATGACGCGCTGCCCGCGGATGCCCCGACCGCGCTGGAGGTCACGGCGCGATTCAAGGCCCCTCCGTTCACGTTCTCCAATGCCTGCCACGCTTGCACGGTCGAGGTGGATCCGGTCAGCGGTGCCGTGAAGATCCTGCGCTACGTGGTCAGCGAGGACTGCGGCGTGATGATCAATCCGATGGTCGTGGAGGGGCAGATCGCCGGGGGAGTGGCGCAAGGCATCGGCGGGGTGTTCTACGAGCACTTCATCTACGACCCCGATGGCAACCCTCTGACGACGACCTTCCTCGACTACCTGCTGCCCACCGCCGCCGAGATCCCCACCATCGAGTACGGCCACGTGGTCACCCCGTCGGCTCTTCCGGGTGGCGCCAAGGGGATGGGAGAGGGCGGTGCGATCGCGTCGCCGCCGGCATTGCTGAACGCGGTCAACGATGCACTGGCGCCGCTCGGGGCCTATCTCAACAGCCAGCCCATGACGCCGTCCCGGATCATTGCCGCCATCGAAGACGCCGCCTCAGGTGCCTGACGACTGGCCCACCCGTTAACCGAGGGGTGGTGGCGTGGACTCATCTCCGGTAGCCGCCGTGAAGTCCGGCCGCCGCTTCTCGCGTATGGCGGAGAAGCCCTCACGCGGGTCCGGTCCACCGAAGCCGTAGAACTCCAGGGCGAGCGACGCGTCGAAGGAAGGGCCCATCGCGCGGTACCAGTTGTTCAGCGAGTACTTGGTCCACCGCACGGCACTGGGTGATACGGCCTGCAGCTTGCGGCACACCCCCAGCGCGGTCTCGTAGAGGTCGGCTTCCTCGACGGCCATCGATATCAGGCCGATGCGCTCCGCCTCCTCCCCGCGTAACTCATCGCAGGTGAGCAGGTAGTACTTCGCCTTGGCCATGCCGGCCATCAGCGGCCAGCTCATGACGGCGTTGTCACCCGCCGCCACTCCGAGCCGCGTGTGACCGTCGAGGATGCGAGCATTCTTCGCGGCGATCGAGATGTCGGCCAGGATGCCGACAACAAGTCCGGCTCCGACGGCGACGCCGTGCATCGCGGAGACGATCGGTTTGGAGCAGTTGATGACGTTGTAAACGAGGTCGCGCGCCTCACGCATGACACGCGTGCGGGTGTCGTAGTCATCGGTCATGTCGCCGAGCAGCTCGAAGCTGCCACCGGAGGAAAATGCCCTGCCCTCACCTCGGACGAGGACGACATCGACATCGTCGTCACGGTCGATGGTGCGCCAGACCTCCGCGATATCGCGATGCATGCGCGGCGACACGGCATTGAGCCCGGGTCCGTCGAAGACAATCTCCAGGATGCCCTTCTCGGGTCGCTCGAGACGCAGCGACGGGAAGTCCGCATAGAGGTCCGTCATGTCAGATGCCTACCCGATCAGCGAGAAGATCACGGTGGTAGCTCGGGTCTCCCAGCATGAGCTGAGATGTCTTCGCCCGCTTGAAATACAGGTGGGCAGGGTGCTCCCACGTGAACCCGATTCCCCCGTGAATCTGGATGTTTTCCGCAGCGCAGTGGAAGAAGGCATCCGAGCAGTAGGCCTTTGCCAGACTTGCCACGGCCGGGAGCTCGTCGTTCAGCTCGGTGGCTGCCCACAGCGCGTAGTAGGCCGCGGACTTGCCGGACTCCACCTCGACGAGCATGTCGGCACACTTGTGTTTGATCGCCTGGAAAGACCCGATCGCACGCCCGAACTGATGACGCACCTTGGCGTATTCGACGGCCATCTCGAGCACGCGGGTCGCACCCCCGATCTGCTCGCATGAGAGGGCTACGGCAGCGAGGTCCAGCGTCCGGGAGAGCACCGGCCACGCAGCCCCCTCGACGCCGAGCAAGCGGGCGGGCGTATCGGCGAACTCCAGGCGGGCCTGCTTGCGGGTCATGTCCATCGTCGGCAGCACCTGGCGGGTGAGCCCGGGAGCTGACGACTCGACAACGAAGAGGGTGACCCCGGCCGCGGTGCGCGCTGCGGCGAGCACGAGGTCAGCCGTGTGCCCGTCGAGCACGTAGTTCTTGTGCCCGCGCAGGCTCCACCCATCGCCTGACTTGTTGGCGGAGAGGGTTACCCCGGCCTCGTCCCAGCGACCGGAATCTTCGGTGAGCGCGAGAGTTCCGCGTAGCTGGCCGGATGCCAGCGGCGGCAGGTAGTCCTTCTTCGCGGCGTCGTCGCCGGAGTGCAGGATGGCGCTGGTGGCGAGGATGGCGCTCGACAGCAGGGGTGCACACAACAGCGATCGTCCGGCCTCCTCGAGGACGACGCCGACCTCGACGAAGCCGGAGCCGGCGCCTCCGTATTCCTCCGGAACGGCCAACCCGAGCACGCCTAGGTCCTCACCGAGTTGACGCCATACCTGCGGGTCGAACCCGGTCTCGGTTTCCATGAGGCGGCGCACCTCAGGCTCGGGCGAGCGGTCGGCAAGAAAGTCGCGGACCATGGCTCGCAACTCGTCCTGCTCCGAGCTGAACGCGAAGTCCACTGCTGCTCCTAGCGTGACTGGATCTTTGTATGCGGTCGGAGGGCCCTGCTACGCCATCGTGAGTCCGCCGCTGACGGACAGCGTCTGACCGGTGATGTAGCCGGCCCCTTCGGAAGCCAGGAAGGCCACTGCGGGCGCGATGTCGCTCGGTTGCCCGATACGCCGCAAGGGGATCGCCCGGGCGAGGCCGTCGTACAGCTTCTGGCTCGATTGCGCGACCTGATCGAGCAACGCCGTGTCGGTCGGACCGGGGCACACGCAATTGACCGTGATGCCATCGCGGGCGACCTCGCGGGCCAGTGCCTTCGTGAACGCGATGACGCCTCCCTTGGTCGCGGAGTACACCACCTCGCCCGAGGACCCCACCCGGCCCGCATCGGACCCGAGGCTGATGACGCGTCCGCGGCCGCGCTCACGCATCGAGTCGAGCACCGCGCGCGTACACCGGATCGTGCCGAGCAGGTTGACCGCAACCAGCCGTTCCCACGTCTCTTCGGTCGAGTCGACGAAGGGTTGGATGACGTCGATGCCGGCGTTGTTCACCAGGACGTCGACCGGGCCGAGGTCAGCTTCTATGAGCTGCACAGCGGCCTTGACGGACGCCGAGTCGGCGACGTCGATGCGCACACCGATGCAGCGCTGGCCGCTCTCCTTCGACAGTCTGGCGGCTACGGCTTCGGCGGCCTGCTCGTCGATGTCGCCGACAGCGACGCTGTGTCCAGCTGCGGCAAGCGCTGTCGCGATGGCCTCGCCGATACCCCGCGCACTGCCGGTGACGAGCGCTACATGCTCGGACGACTCGGCCACAAAGACACCTCCGTTGAAGGGTGTAACGCTGAATCATCTTACTGATAAGGTACGGCCGTTGTCGAGTGGGACGGGCCGCTGGTTGCTTGCCCGCTCCAGGGTCTTGGGCTGGAGGAGCCGTCATGGAGCAACCGCTCATCATCTCTGTCGACGATCACGTTCTCGAGCCCGGTGACCTCTGGCAGCGATGGCTGCCGACCAAGTTCCGTGACGCGGCGCCACGTTTGGTACGCACGAAGGGCCGCTTCGCCGGCGGCCCCCGCGGTGCCTGGGAGGAGACCCCTGACGGTGGTTGGGCTGACATCTGGCGTTTCGAGGGTTACGAGATGGCCATCATTCCGGGGTTCGCCGCCGCGGGTATGGATCAGAACTGGCTCGGCGCCCACTGGGAACCCATGGTCTACGACGACATGCGCCCCGGCTGTTACGAGCAGGCCGCGCGGCTGGTCGACATGGACCGCAACGCGACGCAGGCGTCCATGTCCTTCCCGACGTTTCCGCGCTTCTGCGGCCAGACCTTCCTGGAGTACGGCTCTCGCGAGCTCGGATTGGCGTGCATCCAGGCCTACAACGACTGGATGATCGAGGAGTGGTGCGGCGGCGCGGGAGCCGGCCGGTTGATCCCGCTGACGCTCATCCCGCTGTGGGACCCGCACGCGGCGGCTGATGAGGTGCGGCGCTGCGCGGCCAAGGGCTCGTACGCGATCTGCTTCTCCGAGAATCCGGTGCCCCACCTGAAGCTGCCCAGCATTCACTCCGGCCACTGGGATCCATTATTTGCGGCCTGCATGGAGACCGACACCGTCGTGAACCTCCACATCGGTTCGTCGTCGACCTTTCCGGTCACGACCCGCGAGGCGCCGCGCGCCGTCTCTCTCGCGCTCACCTATCAGGGGGCCTCACACGCACTCGCCGACTGGCTCACCTCGGGAGTGCTGCAGCGTTTCCCGCGGCTGCGGATGGCGCTGTCCGAGGGACAGGTCGGGTGGATCCCGTTCATCCTCGAGCGGCTCGACCAGGTGTGGAACGACCGGCCGGTGTACGGCAACCTGGACGGGGTGCTGGTGAAGCCGCCCAGCGAGTACTTCCGTACGCAGGTCTGGGGCTGTGTCTTCGACGACGTGGCGGGCCTGCGGCTGCGCGATGCGATGGGTATCGAGCAGATCATGTTCGAGGTCGACTACCCGCACGGAGACTCCACCTGGCCGAATTCCATGGCAGTGCTGGAGAAGATCGCGACGCAGGCCGAGTTGACCGAGCGAGAGGTCTACCTGCTTGCCCGCGGTAACGCCATTCGCTGCTACGGGCTGGAACGCTTCGGCATCACCGAGTGAGCGGGGCGGCGCCACCAGCGGCGCCGCCTCGCTCACCCCTGCTTACTCCCGAGTTCCGTACATCGAGGCGTTGGGTGCCGCCTTCGCGACCAGCTCCGGAAGCACCTCTCCGAGGTCTCCGGGCTGCCACACACCTGAACCGGTCACGGAGGGTCCGTAGGCCCATCCTTCCGCGACCGAAATCTGCGGCCCCCAGACACCGAAGACGCGTCCGGTGATGGCGCTTGAGGCGGTGCTCCCGAGCCACACAACGATGGGGGCGATGTGTTCGGGCGCCATCGACTGCTTGACGTCCTCATCGGCGTCGCCGATGCCGCCGAGGTCCGCCGTTAGGCGGGTGTACGCGGTCGGCGCAATCGCGTTGACAGTGACCCCGTACCGGGCGAGCTCCTGCGCCGCGATGACCGTGAAGGCGGAGATCCCGGCTTTGGCGGCGCCGTAGTTCGTCTGCCCCACGTTGCCGAAGAGCCCAGATGGGGACGTGGTGTTGATGATGCGGCCCACCACTTCCTCGCCGGCTTTGCTGCGGTCACGAAAGTGCGCGGCGGCGAAATGGGTGGGACCGAACGTGCCCTTCAGGTGCACCTTGATCACCGCGTCCCACTCGGCCTCGTCCATGTTGACGAGCATGCGGTCGCGCAGGATGCCAGCGTTGTTCACCAGGACGTCAAGCTGCCCAAAGGTGCCGACGGCCTGGGCGATGAGGCGCTGCGCGCCGTCCCAAGCGGACACGTCGTCGGTGTTGGCCACTGCCTCACCGCCTGCTGCCACGATCTCGTCAACGACCGCTTGAGCCGGTCCCGCGGAGGTGCCGGTTCCGTCGCGCGCACCGCCCAGGTCATTGACGACGACTCGGGCGCCCTCCGCGGCGAACAACTGGGCATGCGCCCTGCCGATGCCGTTGCCTGCTCCCGTGACGATGACGACGCGTCCGTCGCACAATCCGCTCATGTCTCCCACCTTCCTGGCCCGCTGGTGAACACCCGCAGCGTCCGGTTCAGACGCATGATGCACCACCAACTCGTGATGTATATCCGTTCTATCAGCTAACGGATTGGCGTACCCTGCGAAAGCCGGGGTTGCAGCGGGCGACTCCCTGTAGGCGCTTTGGAGCGACCGTGACCGCCGCCTCTCTGTCTTCTGCGCAACCTCTCGTGAAGGGCCAAACGTTCGAGGAGATGACCGTCGGGTCTGCCTTTCGAACGGGTTCTCGGACCATCACCGAGTCGGACATGGTGCTGTTCCGCCAGCTGGTCGGCATCACCGAGCCGCTGTTCCTGGACATCGCGCATGCCCGCGAGTCCGGCTACACCGGGACGCTCATTCCGGGCATGCTGACCTTCACCTATGCAGAGGGTTTGGTGCTGCAGACGAATGTGCTGCACGGCACCGGCATCGCTTTCATGCACAGCGACCTCGACATCACCGGTCCGGTATACGTCGGCGACACGATTTCCGTGATCGTCGAGGTCACCGAAGCGCGGCCCTCGAAGTCCGGCGGACGAGGTGTGGTCACGACACGCAACACCGTGGTCAACCAGCGTGACGAAGTGGTCATGACGTACACCCCGGTGCGCCTCATCCGGGGACGCGACTTCGCGGCTCGCTGAGCGGCGGGTCAGCCGTTAGCGCTGGCCGCGCAAGCCGCTGCGTGTCGTCTGTGTAGCAAGCACCTTTCCGCGAACGCCAGGGCGGCCAGGTGGTACGAGCGCGCGGCCCAGCCGAGGCTGATGTTGTGGCCGGCGGCTGGCTGCAGCGCGGTCTCCACGAAGGGCGCTGCGGCGAAGGCGCTTGCCATCACCGACAGCTCGTCCTCGTCGGAGATCCACCAGGTCTCGTGGTCGGCGAAGGTGATGCGGACTGGCACTCGCACCGCGGAAGCTATGGGATCGAAGCAGTCTGGCCACGTCGGCGCTTCGCGGTTCTCCGCGTCCGGTACTGCGTGAGATGACCGCGCGGGCGGCGTCGAACGTTCCGGGCGGATAGAGCTCAGGCGGACCCCAGAAGTGCAGGAGTGCTTCATCGCGCGACATGGGTGGCCCGCTGACGTCAACGTTGTTCACGCGCTCGGGACGGTAGCGCCGGCCGGCGCCGGAGCCGTCGATGCCGAGCAGCTCGCCGCCCCGGGAGTGCGCCCCGAGATGCAGCCCCAGCTTGAATCCGTACGAATGGCCGACGAGAAAGTAGCCCGCGCCGACATCGCTCACGGCACCGAAATTCTCGAGTGCGGCAAACGTCAACTCGGCTTGGGAGACGAGCCGGCCACGCTCGGCTGGGAGCGCGACAGATGCGCCGTATCCAGGCCTGTCGAGCGCCAGTACGTTCCAGCCTGCCTGAGCCCCAAGCGTGAGCAGCGACAGCTCTTGCGTCGTCGTGCCGTGGAAGTAGCGGGCGCTCATCCCACCCCCGTGCAGGGCGACGATCGTGCCCCGGGGCGACGATTCAGGCGTGGCAAGCAGACCCGAAAGCTCCCAGCGATCCGCGGGAAGATGCACGTTCTCGACGGACGGACTCATCGCTCGGCGTAAATGGATGGTCGTCCCTTGGTGCTGATGCGGTAGAGCAGGCGACGCTTGCCGTCGTCGTCGCTGTATTCGGTGGGGGTTGCGCAGTGCATCACCGAGAAGTTGTCCCACACCAGGATCGAGCCGGCGTCGACGCGTGACTGCTGACGAAATTGTGGCGCCAGGACGTGGCGCTTGAGATCCAGGAGGAGCTCCAGAGCGGGTGCTTCCTCCCAGCCGACAATGCCGGCCGCCGTTCCGGATATGCCGTACAGGGCCTTTCGCCCGAGCACGGGGTGACGGGAGACCAGCGGGTGCGTCACGACGGGCAGCGGCGACGTCACACCGCTCCCGCGCGTCTCCCCAGGCAGGTTGACCTTGCCACCCTTCGGGTCGTGAATGACCTGCAGGTCCTCGATGCGGCGTTGCGTCTGCGGTGGCAGTGCTTCGTAAGCGGCCACCATGTCGGCGAACAGCGTCTCGTTACCGACGTGCGGGGTTTCGATGCCGTAGAGCATGGTGACGGCGGCCGGCTCGGCCTCGTACGAGCTATCGGAGTGCCAGTGCATGGCGCCATCGCGCGACTCCGGTGGGGTCGCGGGGGAGTTGCGAATGCGGATGAGCTCGGGAAACTCGGCGTGACGGTGGCCAGGAACGAAAAACATGATGGGCTCGCCCCAGATGCGTCCGAAGCAGGCGAACTGCGCCTCCGTGAGCTGCTGATCGGCAAGCAGCAGGATCCGGTGCTCATACAGCCCGTCCAACAGCAACTTGCGGGTGGGGTCGGCGAGTGGCTCGCTGAGATCAAGGCCATTCACGACGGCACCGAACGGCCCCGGCAACGCCCTGATCTGCAGCCTCTGTTGCATGCGCGTCCGCTTCTCGCTCAGTCGGCCGTCAGCCGATTGCCGCCGGTCAATAGGTAGACGATTTAACCTTGCCGCGGCCGCCTTCGATGGTTGCAACCGCTGGTTCCGGGGCCTACCGTGCATCAGAATAAACAGTTAGACGATAGGCGGCTGCGGATGCTCAAGTTGTTCAGCGTCGACGACCACGTGATCGAGCCGGCGGACGTCTGGTCCTCGCGGGTGCCCGCCCGGATGCGGGAGGCCGCGCCGCATGTCATCGAAGAGGACGGTCGCGAGTTCTGGGTCTATGAGGGCCAGCGCAGCCTGACCATGGGTCTGAACTCGGTCGCCGGAAGACCCCGCGATCAGTGGGGACTCGAGCCCGCTCGCTTCTCGGACATGATTCCCGGCTCGTACGACCCCCGGGAGCGGGCGCGCGACCTGCTCGCCAACGGCATCCTCGCCAGCGTCAACTTCCCGTCGCTACCGGGCTTCGGCGGTCGGCTTTTCGCGCAGTTCAAGGACCGGGAGCTGGCCGACGCGTGTGTGCGGGCCTGGAACGACTTCATCCTCGACGAGTGGGTGCCGGGCGGCCCTCCGGGCCTGTTCGTGCCGATGATCATCTGCCAGCTCTGGGATCCGGTGGCTGCGGCGGCGGAGATCCGCCGGTGTCTGGACAAGGGCGCCAAGGCGCTCTGTTTCGTCGAGAACCCTGCGCCTATGGGGCTCCCCTCGTTCTGGCAGGACTCCTGGGACCCGATCTGGGCTCAGGCGGAGGAAGCCGGCCTTCCGGTGTGCATGCACGTCGGGTCCAGCGGATACACCCCGATGCAGTCCTCCGACTCCAACTTCCTGGAACCCATCGCGCTCGGGATGATCGGCGCGCTGATGGCCTCCATCAACTTGATGCTGGCTCCTCCGGCGCACAAGTTCCCGGGCTTGAAGCTCGTGTGGTCCGAGGGTGGGATCGGCTGGATTCCGGCCGCGCTGGAGCGGGCGGATCGCCAGTTCGAGCGGCACAACTACTGGGCGAAGGCGGGAGACACCAGACCGTCGGAGATCTTTCATCGCAACATGTGGGTGTGCATGATCGAGGAGCCGGTCGGGCTCTCCTTCCGCGAACATATCGGCGTCGAGAAGATCCTGTGGGAGTGCGATTACCCGCACGCTGACACGCCGTGGCCGGGTGCGCAGAAAGCCGCTGCGGAGCTCTTCGAGGGGATCCCGGCCGACGAGGTTGATGCCATCACGCACCGCAACGCGGAGCAGCTCTTCTCCTGGCAGATGGCTGACCCCGTGCTGGCCACGTCGCCGGATATCGCTTCGTGGACGTCGACGCTTCAGGACGACCCCTACGCGGCGATGCAGCGCCGCCATGACATCGGGGGTATCGAACACGCGCACGTCGTCTTGCACGAGGGCGATCCATGCCGCCAACCGATCATGGACAACAACATGCAACGAGCATGCGGCAGCCCCGTCGACGGCAATGGGCGCTGCGCCTCGGGTCACGTCAACACCATCACGGCGAGCTGAGGCGGTCATGAGCCTCTCCGGAAAAGTGGCGCTCGTGACGGGGGCGACCAGCGGCTTGGGTCGCTCCGTGGCCGCGGTCTGGGCGGCGCAAGGAGCTCGAGTGCTCGCGACCGGGCGACGGGAGGAGCTGGGAACCGCTCTGGAGAAGGGGGTTCGCAACGCGGGTGGTGAGCTTACGTTCCTGCGCTCGGACGTCAGCCGTCGCGAAGATTGTCGGGGGGCCGTTGAAGCCGCGGTGGCGACATACGGTCGGCTCGACATCCTGGTGAATAACGCGGGTATCGAGGGCCCCGTCACCGATGCTCACGAGCTCGAGGAGGACGACTGGGAAGAAGTCCTCGCCATCAATCTTTCCGGGGCCTTCTACTGCGCCAAGCACGCGATCCGCGCGATGAAGGCTCAGGGGGGCGGCGGATCGCTGCTCCATATCTCATCGATCAATGCCGTCGAGGCCGTTGGTCACATGATTGCGTACAACGCCAGCAAGGCCGCGCTGGTTCAGCTCGGCCGCAGCCTGGCCGTCGAGTACCTGTTTGACGGCATCCGGTCCAACGTCATTCTTCTCGGCGGAGTGCGCGGAGGGGAAACTGGGGTGCGTACCCAGGACAAGCTCGCCAGCCTGATGCGCGGGCCGGACTACGTGCGTCCGACGGAAGAGGACCCGCTGGCCGAACACGTTCTCCAGCATCCTGATGAGGTGGCCGGAATGCTCGCCCTCCTCTGCAGTGACGAGGCCCGGCTGCTCACCGGCGCCACCATCGCCATGGACCGGGCGATGACGGCGGGATTCACCAGCTCCATGATGATTCACCTGTCGACCGCCGGGCTAATGGGCGGCGGCTGAGCTTGCCTCAGCTGCGCATGTAACTACCGCTGGCAACATTGATCGATTCTCCGGTGATGCACCGCGCGCGGTCGCTGGCGACGAAGGCGATGGTCTCGGCGATGTCGGCGGCGGTCGGCAACCAGGGCAGGACGCCTTGGGAGTCCGGGTCCTGCAGGATCTCCGGATGGTCGTCGATGAACTTGGTCCCCCGCACCACTCCCATCGCCACCGTGACCGCGCGGATGCCGTACGGGCCCCCCTCGTGGGCCACCGATCTGGTGAGCACGTTGAGTCCGCCCTTGGTGATGGCGTAAGGGCTTTCCTTGCCAATGCCGCCAACGTCGGGCGCGTACGAAGACACGTTGACGATGACCCCACCGCGTCCGGAGTCGCGCATGAGGGGGAGTACCCGTCGGCAGAGATACCAGGGGCCCGAGAGGTTGACCTGGACGATCCAATCCCACTTGTCCGGGTCGTATCCGAAGTGGTCGCCGAGGACGTTGACCGCCGCGTTGTTGACGAGCACGTCGACGTTGCGGAACTCTCGGCTGATCGCATCCACGACCCGATCGATGTCGCCGCGGTCACCCGCGTCCATCGGATACCCGACGACGCGCACCGCGGGGAAGTCCGCGGCGATCGAAGCCGCGATCTGAAGGGTGCGTCGCTCGTGGCGGTCGGTGACGACGACCGTCGCACCACCGGCGGCGAATCGCCGGGCGACGGCCTGACCGATGCCTTGACCCGCTGCCGCGGTCACGAGCACGACACGACCGGCGAACTCGTCAGGCAGGTGGGTGGCCGGCAGGGCGGGCTCGGTCATGGCGCTTGCGTGAGTTCGGAGACGACCGGATCGCCGGCCCAGAAGCGCCCCCAGGTCGCCAAAGCCTGAGGAAGCGCCGGGGCTTCGTGTTCGTGTCCTGGCCAGTGCTGGAACGGGGCGTGGGGTCGTTCGAGGACATCCGTTGCGTACCAGTGCTTCTCGCGACGCCGGCTGAAGAACCACTCGTCGCCGCGTCGCTCGTAGCTGTCGTAGTAGCAGATGGCCATCACGATCCAGCGGCCGCGGTCCTCGTGCTCGGCGCGGCAATACACCTGGCCGGTCGCATGATCGGCGTCGACGAGCTCGATCAGGTGACCGCAGATGAGGTGGATGGAGCGGTAGAAGCCGCGCACCTGCGGTTCGATCCACCGCTTCAGCGCGTCACGCCCACGTCCGTGCCGGCCGCAGTCGACGTCGTCGACGAAGGTGCCCACCCACGCGTCCAGATCACGCGCGTCCACGGCGGTCGCGTAACGAATCGGCAGCTGGCCAATGGCCAACCGTGCCTCGACCGCTGCCAGCCGCGCGTCCAAGGGCTGCGGCGTCACAGCGGTCCGATCATGACCCGACATAGCGGTCGAACAGGTTGCCCTCGAGCAGCTTCTGGGCGGACCCTTCGTACGCGATTTCACCGCGGCTCAGCACGTAGGCGGTATCGGCCATGGCAAGGGCACGGGTGGCGAACTGGTCAACGATCAGCAGCGAACTGCCTTGCGTCGTGAGCGCCTGCAACGACTCGAAGATCTGGTCCACGACCAGCGGTGCCAACCCCAAGGACGCCTCATCGACCAGCACGAGTCGAGGGTCGCGTACGTACGCGGCGGCCATGGCCAACATTTGCTGCTGGCCGCCGGAGAGAGTGCCGGCTACCTGTGACGGCCGCTCGCGCAGAATCGGGAAAGCCGCAGCAGCCCGCTCGATCGCATCTGATTCATGTCCGCGGCGAGCCTGCATCGCGAGATTTTCGCGAACGGTGAGCGAGCGAAAGATGCCGCGACCCTCTGGAATGAGACACAGGCCTTTTGTGAACCGCCGGTGGGGCGCCAGCCGCGTGACGTCTTCCCCGAACAGGTGGACCGAGCCCGCGGACGCGGGCAGGAAACCGCACGCTGCCCGCAAGAGGGTGCTCTTGCCGGCCCCGTTGGGCCCGAGCAAAGCCGTCACTTTTCCAGCCGGCACCACAACATTGACTTCGCGCAGGATCTTCGTGCGGCCGTAGCCGGCGCTGAGACTGCGAATCTCCAACGCAACATCGGCTTGTCGAGTGGTCGCCGCGTCGGTCATCATGGCCGGGGCCGTCACAGCGTCGCCTCCTGTACAGCTACTCCGACGACCTCGGTGGAGCCCAGGTAGGCCGCCTGCACGATCGGGCTTGCCGCCACCGCTGCGGGTTCACCCTCGAAGACCAGGCGCCCGAAGTCCAGGACGTAGATGTAGCTGCAGACGCTCATGACCAAAGAGACGTCGTGTTCGACCAGCAGAATCCCGCAGCCACGCTCTTGAACAACGTGGCGAAGCACTTCGTCGAACGCCGCGGTCTCGTCGCGATCGAGGCCGGATGACGGCTCGTCGAGGAGCAGGATGTCGAACGGTCCGGCCAGGCAACGGGCGAGCTCGACCAACCGGCGCTGACCGGTCGAGAGGGCACCGGCTTGCTTTTCTGCAAGGTCGGCAATACCGCAAAGTTCGAGGGCCTCGTGAGTCGCCCGGGCGGTCTGCCGTTTCTGCCGGGGAGGGGCAAAGAGCTGCGAGATGACGCTTCCACCGGCCTGGCCCGCTTCGGCGCCCAGGGCAACGTTTTCAGCGACCGTCAAAGAGTCGCCGAGTTGCATTCGTTGGAAGGTGCGTCCCAGGCCGAGGCGCCCGCGCGCTGCCGGCCCGAGGCGCGTGACGTCTCGCCCGTGGATCTGGACGGACCCGGCCACCCGGCGGTTGAGTCCGCTGCAGGCGTCGAACGTGGTGGTCTTGCCCGCCCCGTTGGGTCCGATCAGACCCGTAACCCGGCCGAGCGGCGCTTGGAACGTCAGGCCGTCGACGGCGAGAAGCCCGCCGAAGCGGATCCGCAGGTTCTCCACGGCAAGCCCGCTGCGTGGCTGATCAGGTGCCGCTTGGCGAACGACGCTGAGCGACGCCGGTTCGCCTTCCCACGATTTCGGCGGCCGGCGGAAGCGTTCCAGGAAGGCGCGGAACTGAGCAGGCATCTGCGGCTGGCCCCCTTGAAGCGACACCTGGATCGCGAAGAAGCCGAAGACGACGTTCAGCCAGTACGGCGTGTTAGGGCTTGTCAGGTAGCCCGGGATGACAGCCGCGGCGCCCATGAAGACCGCGTACCAAGGCTCGCCGAACGGAGCCAAGGCGAGCACGGCCAGCAGCACGATCGACTGGAAGGACGAGAAGTGGCTGTCCTGGGTGCTGGCGAAGTTGACGGCACCTCCGTAGAGGACCCCACCGACGCCGGCCAGGAACGCGGAGATGCAGAAGACGATGACCCGGGTCGTATTGGTCGACAGTCCCATGGTCGACACGGCTACCGGCGACTCGGACAGTCCGCGCAGCACCCGTCCGAGCCGCGACCGGATGATGACGACGATCAGGAGGCTGACCACGACGACAAAGGCCAGCACCACGTAGTAGTACGGCTTGTCTCCATGGGCGAAGGATGGTCGGGGGACCGGCCGTCCGCTTTGCAGCGTGGTGAACATGAAGCCGCGCGCGTAGAACAGCCGCTCGACAAGGACCCCGAACCCGAAGGTCGCCAGCGCGAGAAACAACCCGGAGAGCCTGATCGCCGGGATCGCGACCAGCGCCCCCACGGGAACCACGACCAGGCCGGCAAGCAGGAGGGCAAGCAGCCACGGCATGCCATGGTCGACGGCCAGCTGGGAGAACGTCGTCGCGCCGATGGCAGCGAAGGCCGCATGGCAAAGGGAGACCTGTCCGGACGTTCGGACCAGGAGGCCGAGCGACAGGATGATGACCACCTGCGTGAGGCCGACGGTGAAGAAGCCGAGCTTGTCGCTGCCGACGATCTGCGGGATCAGCAGCAAGGGAATCAGTACGAGAACGCCGGTGACGCCGCGCACCGATCCGGGAGCCCGGTACTGCAGCTGGGGTCGTTGCTCGACCGCCGTCGGAGGCACCAGCTTGCGGCGCGGAAGCAGCAGTAGCACTGCAAACAGCACGATGAACGGCACGCTGTCCGGCAATCCGGCGAGGCTGATATGGGTGATGGCGATCTTCTGCGAAAGGTCGGCCAGCACCCCGATGACCAGGCCGCCGGCGAACGTAAGCGGGATGCTGGAGAACCCGCCGATGGCGGCGGCTCCGAAAGCCTGCACGACGAGGAACGTGAGAGTGATGGCATTCAAGCCGATGAAGGGCAGGACCAATACACCGGACGCCGCCGCCAGCGTGCATCCGATGACCCAGGAGATCCGCCGGATCCGCTGTGGGCTTTGCGCCTGCATGGCGACGAGGTCGGGATCATCGACAACGGCCCGCATCGCCAAACCCGTGCGGGCGAAGCGGAACAGCACGTACAGCAGGATGGCCGCGAGGACGCCGACCAGGGTGACCCACAGCTGCGGGTAGGAAACGTTCACTCCGGCAATACGGAAGTGCTCGAGTCTTCTCGGCAGGAATTGCGGGACCCGGATGGTGTCGCTGCCGTACTTGACCGTGGCGAGGCCCTGCACCAGCAGGATCAGCCCGACTGTGCCGACGATTTTCGCGGCGGTGCGTTGCTGCGAGAGCCGGCGTGCGATCGGCGCCATGACCAGGCCGAGCAACGGCCCGGCGATGAAGACGGAGACGACAAAGGCTGAGACCCATCCCCAGCCGTGGTCAACGTGCAGGAAGTAGAACAGGTAGGCCGCGGCCGTGGCGATCGCGCCGTGGCCGAAGTTGAAAATGCCGGACGTCTTGTAAGTCAGGACGAGCCCAGTCGCCGCCAGCCCATAGATGGACCCGGTGGCGATACCGCTGATGACGAACGGTAGGTACGAGTTCACCAGATTCTGTCTCTCCGGTTCGGGCCCGCTACGGGTGGAGCTGGGACGTATATGGAGCCGGGGCATCCGGACGGCTCGCGTCCGGATGCCCCGGGGGTGCTGAGGTTAGGCGCTCGGGCAGAGCGGAGTCAGCCCGCTGGGTGCGACCGTCTTCCCATCCTTGATTCCGACCACGAAGGCGCACGGGTGGGCGCCGAAGGGGACGGCCTTGCCGGTGGTGAAGGTGATCTTGTTGGGTAGCAGGCCGTCAAGATTGTCGTCCTTGATGGTGTTCAAGGCGGCGACAACATCCTTGGCCGTGGGGCTCGCGGCGACATTGGCGAGAGCCTTGCGAAGCGTCTCCAGCCCGCTCCACGTGAAGCTCGCGGTGCCCTCTTTCCAGTTGTCATCCTTGGCGTACTTGGTCATGGCGTCACGGAAGGTTGCCACCACCGGACTATCGGCCACCGAAGGGAAGGCGTAGGCCGGGCCGTACAGGGTGAGGTCCGGGATACCCAGCAGATCCTTGCCGATTGCCTGCTCGGACGATCCCCAGGTCGGGTTGTAGTTCTGGGCCTGGCAGTCCTGGACGAACTTGGCTGCCGCTGCCGTCGTGAAGTTCAGCTGCGCGTAGTCCACGCCCTGCTGCTGCAGCTGCAGGCATTGGGCGGTGTACGACGTCGCCGTGGAGCTGACCGAGAGGGACACGATACCGACCCCGAGCTTCTTGGCGGCTGCCTCAAGCGGTGGGGTCGCCTGCGCGCACGCCGCAACTTCTGCGCAGTACAGGTTGGCGAACTTCTTGGCGTGAGCGAACTGCTTGGCCACGAGGATCTGATCGCCGAGGCCGCTCAACACGTCAGTCGGAGTCGGGAACATTCCGGGCTTCGTGTACCAGTCCTGCGAGTTGGCCGTCCCGCTGACGAGGGCGACGTTCTTGCTGATGGCGTCAGCGTCGTAGGCGCCTACCAGGTTGTCGGCACCGACCACGATGGCGAGCACCTTGTCGGAGTCGACCAGCTTCTTCTCGGCGGCCTGCGCCTTGGTCGGGTCTCCCGCATCATCGACGGAGATGACCTCGACCGGGTGACCGTTGATCCCACCGTTCGCATTCACCCACTTCGCCCACGCCGGGCCCACGGTGTCGCCCTGGTTGCTGCTCGAGGCCTGGGACCCCGTCAGCGATCCGATGACCCCGATCTTGATGGGCGTACCGGTCGGCGCCGGACTGGCCGGCGCCGTCGATCCACCCGAGGACGTGGTCGGGCTGGCCGGCGGCGAGCTTGTCTTGCTGCTGCTTCCGCAGGCGGTGGCGAGGGTCGCGATTGCGGCCGCTATCGCTGCCGTGCGGCCCAGCCGACGGATCTTTGTGGTGCTCACAGTGGGTTCGGCCCCCTTCGGGTCGGTCACGGGTCCGCCGTGGCTGAGGTGCCACGCAACCCGAGTGAAACTGAGGGAACGGTAGGACGCTTGGCGACGGGATACAAGCTAATCCGCAAAATTGTCTATCGGAATGTTAGGCGGCGACCGGATGTAGGCCCCCCGGCTACGCCAAACCTGCGGCGTGATCGGCGTCCCACTCGCGCTGCTGCATCAACGCGTCGCCGTAGCGAGCACGTGCGGCCTCCAGCTGTGCCGGGATCCACTGGGTAGGCCAGAGCCCCCCAGACGGCTCGTGGTCACGCAGCAGCAGGCGTGCCGCCGTCGAGACGTGCGACTCCGTGGGGCCGTCCCAGATGCCGTAGCCGGGCACGAGCATCCACAGGTTGCCGAGAGGGGTCTCGTTGGACGTACCGAGCGCGCCGTGAATGTGTACGGCGCGCTCGATGACATCGCGCGTGACGCGCGCTGACAGCACCTTGGCGACCGCGATCTCGCGGCGGACCTCGGGCGTGTAACCCTTGCCCTGATCGATCTTCCAGGCTGTCCGAAGCACGAAAAGCCGGAACTGCTCGATCTGCGCGTAGGAATCGGTGATCGCCTCTTGCACCATCTGCTTGTCGGCTATGAGGCCGCCGCCTGCATGGCGAGAGAGAGCGCGTTCGCACATCATGTCGAAGGCGAACTGCGCCTGTCCCACTGCCCTCATCGCGTGGTGAATGCGCCCACCGGACAAGCGCGTCTGGGCGATGACGAAACCGTCTCCCTCCTCGCCCAGCAATGCTTCGGCGGGCATCCGAACGTCGTTGTACCGGACGTGCGGATGGTCCATGCCGTCAGCGGACTCGCC
This sequence comes from uncultured Actinomycetota bacterium, assembly GCA_963782485.1. Taxonomy (GTDB): domain Bacteria; phylum Actinomycetota; class Actinomycetes; order Frankiales; family Frankiaceae; genus DATAZK01. The sequence continues at coordinate 941,111 of CAWAJV010000007.1, read as the reverse complement.
CATGTAGCGCGTGGGCCGAACGATCTCGATACCGGGCGTCTCGGTGGGGAGGAGGAACATGGACATCCGCCGGTGCGGCTTCGCGTCCGGGTCAGTCACGGCCATAACGATGAAGAAGGCGGCGCTCGCGGCGTTGGACGTGAAGAACTTGTCACCGCGCAGCATCCACTCGTCGCCATCACGCATTGCTCGGCAGATGAAGAGGGTTGGATCAGCGCCTGCCTGTGGCTCGGTCATGGAGAAGGCCGAGAACAGCTCGCCTTCAAGCAGCGGCCGCAGGTATCGCTCCTTCTGCTCGGGAGTGCCGTAGTGCGCGATGATCTCGGCATTGCCGGTGTCAGGTCCCTGCACGCCGAAGATGGTGGGGCCCCATTGGTAGGGCGCTAGCAACTCGTTCATCAACGAGAGCTTCACCTGGCCTAAGCCGTTGCCGCCGAGTTCGGGTCCGAGGTGACAGGCCCACAGCCCGCGTCGCTTCACCCTTTCCTTCAACGGATCGATGACTGCCTTCAGCCACGGGGGAGGGACGCGGTGGTGGTACTGCGGCCACAGCAGCTCGATCGGTGCGACCTCGTCACGGACGAACTCGCGTATCCACTCCAGCTGGGCTGCGAACTCCTCGTCGGTGCTGAAGTCCCACGTCATCGGGCAGCTACGGTCCGGGTGAGGTGGCCGACCGCCTCCCACAGTTGCTGCCGGGTGCGCGCGAAGTTGTGCATGTGAGCCATCCTCGGGACGACGCACAGCTGCACCTGGCGGGTGCCGCGATACGCGCCGGGCTCAGCCCACGGATCGGGTACCACGTCACGCTCGCCGCACCCGATAAGTACTGGAACCTCGATGGCGGCGGCTTCGGCCGCTACGGCGCCTGGCGTCATCATGGTGACCGCGCAGGCAGGGGTCGTGGCGCTGCCCCAGGGCGTGCGTTCATCACCGCGCACGACGTCGGTGTACGGCTTGTAGGTGGCCAGGTCGGCTTCCATGAGCCGGGGATCCTCATCCGGCCAGTGGAAGCAGAAGCGGTATTGCGAGTCATCCGGAGCGACCACGCCGAGGATCTGCGCAGCGATAGGTCGCAGGTCGGTTCCGCGGGGCGGCATCGGATAGCTGACGCGACCGCCGTCAGGTGACGGGAAGTTGGTGGAGATGCCGCTCCATCCCAGCATCGCCACGCCGTCGAATGTGTGGTGATTGGCTTGCTGCACGGTCAGCAGGCAGCCGCCCATGGACTGGCCGATGCCCACCGTCCTGGAGGCCTCGACAGTCTCGACGTCCGGCAGCAACGTACCGGCTCGCAAGCCATCCAGCACTTTCGTTGCGGTCACGTGGTTCGCCTGGGCGAGATTCTCGTACGTCAGGCTGAACGTGTCGGGCCGCGCGCTATCGCCGACGAAGAGGTGGTCACAGGCCACGAATACCGAGCCCTGGCTGGTGTGATATTCGGCTTGGCTGTAACCCGGCACCGCCGTCACGTCGTAGTAGCGCCGACCGAAGCCGCCTCCGGGAAACCCGAAGATGACGGGTACCGGGCCGGCGAGCTCATCGGGCAGGCAGACGGTCACCGCTGTGTGCAGCTGACCGGGCAGGTCGGTGGCGCGGGAAACGTCCACCCTCAGATCAAACGACCGCATACTTCGGCTCTCCCGCCGTAGGCGTGAATCAGTTGGTGCGCAAGACCAAGCCCTGCGCGTTGAAGAAGAAGCCTCCGGGCATGAGGAAAGCCACGCGCGCGTCCGGAACCTGGCGGGGGCCTGCCGATCCGCGCAGCTGCAGGACGGCTTCGCGCACGTGCCCAGCGCCCTGCGATCCCCCCTCGGACAGGCTGCCGCCATGCGGGTTCACCGGCACCCGGCCGTCGATGAGAACGCGGGCGCGCTCCTTGTCCCAATGCGAGCGCAGGTAGTCGCCGGCTTCGCCGGGACCGCAGAACCCGTAGGCCTCGAAGCAGCGCAAGGTGATGACACTGAAGCCGTCGTACGGGAAAAGGACGTCGGCTTCCTCCCACCACACGTCTGACTTCGCCCGTAGGTCTGCGGCCGCGATCGCTTGGCCGTTGTGCTCGAAGTCGAGGGTGAGGTGCTCTTCGGGATGGCGAGCCATACCCATGGTGGCCGCGTGGACGAGTGCGGGCGGATGGGGCAGGTCACGCGCTCGCTCGGCGGTCGTAACCACGAAGGCATCAGCGCCGTCGATCGGCAGGTCCATGTCGAGCAGGCCCAGCGGCTCGCGCACCATGCGCGCGCTGAGGTAGTCCTCCATCGTCAGTGGGGTTTTCATCACCGCATTCGGATTGTCTGCAGCGTTGCTGCGATCGTTCAACGCCACCAAGCCGAAGTCCTCGCGGGTACCGCCGTACTGGGCCAGATAGCGGGCGGCCCAGGCGGCGTAACCCGTGCCTCCGAACATGCCCCACGGTTCGCCCTCGGTGTGTCCTTCGCCAAGCTGCGCGCGGCCGTCGGGCAGGCCCAGCAACGCCCGGCGACGGAACGGGTCACCGGCCGCGCTGCGGGAGTTGCTGCCAATGCGGTATGCAGCGTGGTAGACGAGTACCGCCTCTGCCGATCCTGCATGGACCGCGTTCACGGCTGCTGTCAGGTGGTTCATGATCGGCGGTGGCGTCTTGGACCAGTACGTGACGTCCAGTCCAAGACCGGCGACCACCTGTGTCGGGTCGACTCCCCCGGTCAGCAGGCCGCCCCCCACGACGCCGTCGATGTCGCGGGCCGTCAGACCGGCATCCCGGATCGCTGCTACTGCGGCCTCGAGCACCATGGAGAGCTCGGTGGTCTCACCGCGGTCGCGCGAGTACGGCGATAACCCCACCCCGACGATGGCGGTGCGATCCTTGGCGGAGTACCGGGCGCTCATGACGTGAGGCCCGACGCAGTTTCGGCGTCAGCAGGTCGGAACGCGTACCACGGCGCACCGCCGCGCTCGATCCAGGTGAGCTCCACTTCCAGCCCGACACGGACTCGTTCTGGGGGGCAGTCGACGATCGTCGACGCGAATCGCAGTCCCGGCTGCTCGACGACCTCCACTGCGGCAATGGGCCAGTGGCGTGAGTAGGTGACGTCCGGATCAGGGGGCCCCTGGTGAAGTGTTGTGAAGGTGAAGATCGAGCCCTGGCCTGAGACCGGAATGACAGCGACGTCGGTGGACCAGCACTCTGGGCACATGCTGCGGAGCGGGGTGTGCCAGGTGCCGCAAGCGGCGCAACGTGCTGCGACGAGCTGTCGTTGCAGCAGCGCGCCGTAGAAGTGCTTGTTGCGATGGTCCAGCCGGATGTACGGATAGGCGGCCAGGACGTCCTCGTCGGATATTGCGAGGAGCTCGGCCACGTCAGGCGGCCTTGGGCGAGGGCACCCGGAAGAGCTTGGCGAAATTGCCCCCGGTGATGGCTCGGCGCACGTCGTCAGGCACCCCCTCGAAGATGTCGCGCAGCACCTTCTTGGTGTCGGGGTAGGTGCCCTCGAGGTGGGGATAGTCACTTCCCCACATCAGCGCGTCCACCCCGCAGATCTCGCGGATCGCGAGAGCGGCCCGGCCGTGCTGGAAGCTCACGTGGACCTGCCGCTTCACGTATTCGCTGGGCAGCATCGGCAGCCGCGGTCGCAGGAAGAACGTGCCGTACTGACGCTGGGCCTCGTCCATCCGCTCCATGACCGCCGGCAGCCAGGAGCCGCCCGACTCGACGAACGAGACGTGCAATGACGGGTGCGCGTCCAGCACTCCGGACGCCACGAGGTGACACAGCGTGGTCTGTGCCGGGTAGAAGCTCGCGACGTGGTTGGTGATGGCGCCGCCGAGGCCTCGGTAGATCACCGGATCGGCTCCCGTACCGATGTGGAACGAGAGGCTGATCCCGGCCTCGTCCGCAGCGTCCCACAGCGGGAACCAGTCTTCCCGGTTGTATTCGCGACCGGGTGGGGTGGTCGTGGGCAGGAAGACCGTTTGAAAGCCTCGCGCCACATTGCGGTGCAGTTCGGCCACGGCGTCGGCGGTGTCGAGGGTCGGGAGCATCGCCGCGCCGATCAGCCGCGGTGAGCGGCTCATGACGTCGTCATAGAGCCAGTCGTTGTAGACCTGGCTGCAGGCGAGCTGCAGCGCTGGGTCGTCGGAGAGGTGTACCCAGAGCGCGCGTGAGGGGAAGATCAGCTCCGCCCAGATGCCCTGCTCGTCGAGGTCGCCCAGGCGCAGCGCCGCGTCCATGGAGCCAGGCGGCCGGATCGCCTCCATGAATGCCACCGGATCGCGCCGGACCACCTTGCCGTCGATGGAAACCTCTTCACGCTCGTCGACAACCTTGGTCACCGGCCCCCGCTCGCGCATCGCGGCGGGCAATTCACGCTGCCAAAGGTCGACCGGCTCAAGCACATGCGAGTCGGCCGAGTTCACGATCTCCGGATTCATCGTCGCCTCCTGGGGCATCGGCCCTGGTCTTATCAGAAGTCTAATCGTATTGACAAGTTAGCTGTATCTGCGAAACTTGTCCGGTGCGGGTCACTGGTCGACATGTCGTCGTCACGGGCGCCGCGAGCGGGATTGGCCGGGCGCTTGCCGAGCGTTTCGCGGCCGAGGGTGCCCGCGCTGTCGTCGTGGCCGACCTTGATGAGCAGTGGGCCACGAAGGTCGCGGCCGGCATCTCAGCCGCGGGGACGGCAGCTCTCGGTGTCGGGTGCGACGTAGCCGATGCGGCAGCGATCGATCGGCTGGTGAGCGGGGCCGAAGCTGCCTTCGGCCCGGTCGAAGTCTTCTGCTCGAACGCCGGCTTCTCCGACCCGGCGCCGGGCGACCTGTCCGCCGCGCCCGAAGCCTTCCGGCGGATCGTCGAGGTGAATCTGCTGTCACACGTGTGGGCCGCTCAGCGGGTGGTGCCGGCGATGGTGGAGCGCGGCGAGGGCTACCTGCTGCAAACCATCTCCTCTGCCGCGCTCATCACCGGACCCTCCGGACCGGGCTACACCCTGAGCAAGCACGGGGCACTCGGCTTCGCGGAATGGCTGTCGCTCAACTACGGAGATCGCGGGATATGCGTGTCGTGCCTGTGTCCCAACGCGGTCTACACCGGGATGTTCGGGCGGGCGCGCGGTGATACCAAGTCCCGGCCGCCCGCCGACTCACCGATCGGTGACATCCTGTTGCCCGAAGACGTGGCCCAGATGGTGGTGGAGGCGATGGAACGTGAGCAGTTCCTGATCCTTCCGCATCCGCGCGTTGGGCAGTCCTTTCTGCGTAAGGCCACCGACTATGACGGCTGGCTCGACGGCACCCGGCGTCGGCTTCGCCGCCTTGCATCGGTTTCACCAGACCCGGCCCCATCCGCACCCCATTGACCGAGGAGCGCTCCAGTGCCCGTTAGTCGTTCCACTCTCGCCGACGTCATCCGCGACCACGGCCGCTCCTATGCGGATCGGGCGGCACTCGTTGACGGCGCCTACGCCGCCACGTGGGCAGAGACGGATGCGAGAACCACCCAGCTGGCTAACGCGCTTTCCGCGGTCGGGGTCGAAGCCGGCGATCGCATCCTCTGGCTCGGGCAGAACTCGTTCCGGGTGTACGAGCTGCTCGCCGCCGCGGCGAAGCTCGGCGCGATGGTCTGCCCCGGGTACTGGCGGTGGGCGCCCCCGGAGATGGCGTTCGCGATCGAGGACTTCAGCCCGAAGGTCGTCTTCTGGCAGGACGAGGAGATCGGGACGACCGTTCAGCAGGCTCGTGAGCTGGTAGGGGATTCCCACAAGGCCGTCTGGCTGCGCCACGACGCCACGGGATCGGAGAGCTACGAGGGCTTTCTGGCGAGCGGGGCAGTCGACGACATCGAGCGTGAGGTCGACCCGGACTCACCGTTGCTCGTCATCTACACCGCCGCCATCAGCGGCCGGCAATGCGGCTCGATGCTCTCGCACACCAATATGATCGCGATGGGCCGATCCGTGGCGTGGTCGGGTGACATCGACGAGGAGACCGTCTTCCTCAATGCCGGCCCGATGTTTCACATCGGCAACTTCCAGTTCTTCGGCATCGCCACCTTCCTGCACGGCGGCACCAACGTCGTCATCTCGCGAGTGGACGCCGCGGAGGTGCTCGAGATCCTGGTGCGGCAGCGCTGCACGCGGGCCTACCTCATGCCGGTCACGATCCACCAGATCGTCGAGCTGAACGAGGCGGCGGGGCACGATCTGACCGCGTTGCGCGCCACGTTCGCTCCGCAGATCTGGGGTGGGCTGGTCCAGCCCGACACAAGCCGGTTCGGCCAGTTCACCGGTCCTACGGGGGCCGGCTACGGTCAGACAGAGATGTCGGGCATGCCGGTCCGCAAGGAATTTGGGCGGGGTGCGCTAGGCAACGCCGGACGACCCTCGCCCGGTCTCGCCATCCGCATTGTTGGTCCGGACGAGAGTGAGTGCCCCATCGGCGTGGTAGGGGAGATCTGCGCGCGTGGCGACCTCGTTCATCGCGGCTACTGGAACCGGCCGGAGATCAATGACCATCGCTTCCGGGGCGGCTGGTGGCACACCAGTGACCTCGGCCGGCGCGAGCCGGATGGGTCATTGACGTTCATCGGGACGATGACCCGCATGCTCAAGACCGGCGCGGAAAACGTGTTTCCGGTCGAGGTTGAGAACTGCCTGCAGGCGCATCCGGCCGTGGCAGACGCTGCCGTCATCGGTGTGCCGAACGAGGCCATGATGCAGGACGTCAAGGCTGTCGTGGCGCTCGCCGAAGGTGCGGCCGTGACCGCCGAGGAGCTGATCGCCCACTGCAGGGCCAATATCGCCTCCTACAAGAAGCCGAAGACCATCGAGTTTATCGATGCCATCCCGCGGGCGCAGTCGGGCATGAAGGACTACGACGCGCTCGATGCTCGCTTCGGAGGCGGCGGCTATCCCGGTGGAGACAACCTGGGCGCCGGTCGCTGACGGCAGTTGCTGCTACTGCCGGAACGCCGGAAGCGTATGAGTCGACCAGTCACCGCCACCGGTGACCGTCGCGAGCAGGTCCAGCAACATCGTGGCAGTCGCGCCCCAGATGGTCCTGCCCTCGATCTCGAAGAACGGGACCGTGGACTCCGAGCCCTCGCCCGACCAGACCTCTTCGCGGTAGATGCCAGGCTCGAGCAGCGCAGGTAGCGACACGTCAAACACGCTGTCGATCTCCTGGTAGTTGATGACGTACCCCGGCTGCTTGCTCGCGACCGCAACGACGGGCGTGATGAAGAACCCGCTCCCGGTGGCGGGAAAGTCGCGCAGGCGGCCCACGACGTCAACCGCATCCGGGTCCAGGCCGATCTCCTCCCAGGCCTCGCGAAGCGCTCCGGCGACGGGGGTCTCACCGGCCTCGAGGACCCCACCCGGAAACGCCACCTCCCCGCGGTGACTGCCCACGTGCTCCGAGCGCTGCACGAACACCACGCGCGCATCGGCGTCGATCTCGAAGACGACGATCAGAACGGCGCAATCCCGTACGCCGTCTCGGCGGGTTCTCCTCGTCGGAGGTTCCTGACTCGCCACTGCGGCCCGCACACCCTGCACGGTCAGCGCGGCGAAGGACTCCGCGAAGCAACCGGTCCACGGAGGATCACCCGCTCCTGGTCGGCTTATCCAGCGGCCATCGGCCTGCCACCGCGATGACGTATTCACGCGCTTGCCAAGAAGTCCTCGATGAGGTTGGCCAGTATCACCGGCTGGTCACCCTGGACCGAGTGTCCGGCGCCTTCGACGGTCTCCACCCGCGCCTGCGGTTGGCGCTTGCGGAACTCCGTGACATCGTCGTCGACCACGACCCCGGACAGGGAGCCGACCACCAGCATGACCGGCATCGAGAGCCTTGAGACATCCTCCCAGAGGTGTGCGAAGCGCAGGGCGCCGCCGGGAGGGCGTAGCCGGTCGTAACGCCACACCCAGGTGCCGTCCGGCTGACGCCGTGCGTTGTGCAGGACGCCGCGCCGCAGCGACTGCTCGGATCGCGTGGGGTTGAACCGGATGGTGCGTTCGAGGATCTCGTCAAACGAGGCAAAGGCCTCGGGGCCTTGAACGAAGTCAGTGATCGGCGCCGACTTGTGCTCATCGACGCCAGGGGTTACGTCAACGACGACCAGCTTGCGCACCAGATCGGGACGGTTAGCGGCCAGCCGGATGGCCGTCAAGCCACCCAGCGACATTCCGACGACCGCTTCAGCCGTTGCCGCTCGAGCCGCCATGACTTCCGCGATGGCCGCGGCGTTCGAGACCGGCCAGTAGTCGCGGTCCTCGCGCCAATCCGAATGCCCGTGACCGGGCAGATCCAGCGCGAGCAGCGGGCGTTGCAGCGCAAGCGCGACCGTGTCCCACGTGTGTGCGTTCTGCGCCCCGCCGTGCAGGAGCACGAGATCGGGCGGCGGCTCACCCCACTGAAGCCCGCTGATGCGCTGCCCACTCGTCAGCGTTGTCTCGACACGTTCAACGGGCGGGGGACCTGTCCACTCCAGGCCCGCTTCGGCAGCGTTTTCCCTCATCAATGCGAGCTCGTCGTAGCCCATGGCCATGCGTCGACCTCCTTCCTATATAGCTTAACGATTGATACGCTTCGCAGCCACTTGAGGGAAGGGGTTCGGGATGGCGGGCAGGCTCGAAGGCCGGGTGGCGCTGGTGACCGGTGGCGGCCGGGGTATCGGTAGGGGTATCGCGCTTGCCCTGGGGGCCGAAGGCGCGTCAGTCAGCATCACGGGTCGCACGTCCGGGACTCTCGAGGGGGTGCTCAAAGAACTCGCCGGCCGGGATGTGCAGGCCCGCTCGACCGCCGGTGACGTGGGCAACCGTGAAGACGTGCAACGCATGGTGGACGAGACCGTCAACGCGTACGGACGGTTGGACGTCCTGGTGAACAATGCTCAGTCGTCGGTTCAGCGGACGCTCGCAGAGACGACCGATGAGGACGTGGAGCTCGCCTATCGATCGGGCACTCTCGGCACACTCCACGCGATGCAAGCCGCGCTGCCACACCTTCGCGAACGGGGCGGCAACATCGTCAACTTCGGCTCTTCGACCGCGATCACGGGCGATCCGACATTCGGGGCGTATGCAATGGCGAAGGAGGCCATCCGGGGCCTTACCAGGGTCGCTGCGACCGAATGGGGAAAGTTTGGGATCCGGGTCAACACGGTGTGCCCAAGCGCGCTCTCGCCGAGTGCCGAGGAGTGGCGTGATCGTCATCCGGAAACCTTCGCCGCCCATGTGAGCCGCACGCCCCTTGGTCGCCTTGGCGATTGCGAAGCAGACATCGGGCGTGCGGTGGCAGCCCTCGTCAGCGACGACATGAGCTACCTGACCGGCGCCACTCTGATGCTCGGCGGCGGCCGGATCGTGCAATGATTGTCAGCACCCGCTGATGAGCCTGGTGACCTGCTTGAGCCGCCGATCGATGACCTGGCGACGTTCATCCGCGCTCACCCGCCGGGTGCCGGTGGGAAGGGCGGTTGCCAGCTCGCTCATCCGCATCACTCGCATAACGGGTGACGGGTAGATGCCGGATCCGTCAACGGCGTCAGGCTTGTCTTCCCAGTGCGCCATCCAGTCGCTACGCGTCGAGGCCAGCGTGGGCTCCGGTCGTCGCGCGCTCGTGCCGTCCTCGGGGTAGGTGAAGCGCAGGGTTAAGGCGCCTTGCGTCAGGCCCATCGTGTCGAGCCAGTTGGCGACGCCGGGATCGGAGTGCGCTAGGACGAGCCGAATACTTCCATCGGTCTCGCGGTCGACCTGCCCCAGGTTGAGGCTCGTCTGCCGGTTCGCGAAATCGAGCGTGTTCCACAACGAGTTGGCGAGCTGAATGCTCCAGTAGCCACCGACCGGGGGAGCCGCCTCCAGGACGACGCATTCGTCGGGTGCGAGGTCCCAGAAGGCGTGATAGATGGCCGGCAGCCCACTCTCCGGCCGGGTGATCCGCGGGTCGAAAGCGTTGCGATAGTTGTCCAAGCCTCTGGCTTGAGCACCCATGAATATGTCAAGGGCGGCGACGAGCCAGTCGCCGAGCGCCTCGATCTCTCGTTCGACGCGATCGGCCGCCAGCGACGGCCAGCCGAGCGGGGCGGGATCCAGGCATTCGATCTGGTAGCGGCCGGGCTCGGCCGCCGCCCAATCACCGAAGAACTCCCGCGAGAGCAGCGAACTCGTGCCGGGCACGACCTCCAGCCAGTTTCTGTCCCGCTTCACCGGACCGAAGAGCACCTCGAACGTTCCGTCTGGGGCGGCCTGCAGATCCGCCGTCGAGATGGAACCGGCCTGCTGCGTGCCGGCGAAGAGCTCGAAGCTCAGGAAATCCGCGTTGCCGCGCTGCCCGCTGATGCGGTACGTGACGTCGTCGCGGACGGCGGCCGTGTGGTACACCGCGTCGGGATTGCCGGCTCCGTAGTCGAACAGATGAACCGCCCAGGGTCTGGACAGGACGGGGCGGTAAGGATCGGCGAGGCCCAGCGTGCGCTCGAGCCCGAAGTGCAGCAGCTGGAGCAGGCCGCGATAGGCGCTGGCCCGATCCACGGCGGCAGCCGTCAGGGGAGAGTCCGTGACGCGACGTACGGCTTCCTGGAGCCGTTGCATCAGGGCTTCCCAGGGGCGCTCATCCGCGGTGCGGTCGCCACTCCCGGCGCGCCCCACATAGTCGATGACGCTGAGGAAGGACCAATCAACGCCGGTCGGGGTCATGCGGCCTCCTTGCGACCACCAGCCATTACGATTAAGTTAGATGATTAAGCCAGAACTGCCAAGGAGGGCAAGCCCGTGCCGCCGAGTCTCACATTCGGGCCCTCCGTCGATGCCGCCGCGCTGCTCTCGCAAGCCACGGCTGAGACGGGATTGGACGACTTCGGTGGCGACACGTTTCGGCCATCGCTCGAGCGCTTCGCTAAAGTCATGGAAGCGTCGGCGCTCGAAGCTCCGGATCGGGTCGCCGCCTACGGCCAGCTGGTCAACGTACTGTCCTGGCGCCTGCGCATGGTCGCTGACCGCAAGCGATACGCCGGCATAGCCGAAGAGCGAATCGTCGCTCCCATCATCGTGGTGGGCTTCCCGCGATGCGGTACGACGCTACTGCACGCCCTGCTGACCGAATGTCCGGGAAATCGGGCTCCCCTCTGGTGGGAGCTCGCCCGGCCCTCACCGCCTCCGTCGCTGGCGCCCGAGGGTGATCCACGCATCGGCCAGGCCACCCGTGACATGGAGCGCTGGCTCGCCGAATACCCGGGCTTCCTGGTGCAACACCCGTACCACGATGCCGGCGCCCACTCCGCGATGGAGTGCGAAGCGCTCATGGCCTACGACCTGCGCAACGCGTATCCGATGCTCCTGTCGAAGGTTCCCTTCTTCACGCCCTGGGCAGACAACGAAGATCCAGCGGCCTCGTACGCGGCTCATCACGCCCTGCTCCAGCAACTGCAATTCGGAGGGCCTGCGCGCCGTTGGGTGCTCAAAGGCGTGGAACACCAGTACCGCTTGAGTGCCCTGCTCGAGCGCTATCCCGACGCCATGCTTGTCTGGCCGCACCGGGATCCGGTCGAGGTCTTCGGCTCGTTGCTGGCCGTCACCTATCAGGTACTGCGCTTCTCTGGTGCCGACATCTCCGACCCGCGTGGTTTCAGCGAGCGCATGCTGAGCGACTACGCGAGCCGGGTCGCGACGGCTCTGGCCGACCCCGTTGCCGGCAGCGAACGCGTCCTGCATGTTCGCTACCCAGACTTCACGGCAGACCCCGTCGGGACGGTCGGTAAGGTCTATTCGCACTACGGGCTGGCGGCAGATGGGGTGGCGGAAGCCGTCCGAGGGTGGCTGAACGACCCGGCCAATCGACCGGATCGACATGGCAAGTGGAGCTACGACCTCGCCGACTTCAAGGTGACAGAGGACGAGGTGCGCGAGCGCTTCCGGACCTATGCCGCCAAGTTCGACATCTGACGGCCGTGATGCGATTCCTGCACGTCGGGATGAAGGTCTCCGATATTCACGGTTCCATGGCGCTGTTCGGCGCCGCATTCGGGATGGAGTGGGACCCGGTGGCTCAATACGAGTTGACCGACGTCACCCTCAACGGGCACGTGGAGCCCAGCCGAACACTTGTCACGCATGGCTTGACCCTGGATGGCACCGAGGTGGAGATGGTCCAGGTGCTCGAGGGCCGTACCGCCGACCACCTGGTGTTGGGTGATCGCGAGGGCATCTCGCACATCGCGTTCGCTGTCGACGACCTACCTGTGGCGGTTGCGAGGGCCGAACGGGCCGGGCTGTACCGGGTGTCGGAATGGTCCTCGCCGGCGGTCGATTTCGCCTTCCTGGCAGGAGAATCGCTCGGCGGGGTGCTCGCGCAGCTGGTCCAGTTCAAGAGGCCGCGGCGAGCCCCAGAGACTTAGGTTTCGGCAGGGTCGGGTCAGCGCAGGAACGCCTGGCCGCCGTCGAGGGCGATAGTCGTTGCCGTGATGTAGCCGGCGGCGTCGCTGCACAGAAAGGCGACCGCGCGGCCGATGTCGTTCACCGGATCACCGAGGCGGTGGAGGGGAATCGTGTCGAGGCTGCGTTCGAACTGTTCGGGCATCGCATCTGCGTATGCCTGCGCGGCCGAGGTCATTGCTGCCGGAAGCACGGCGATGACACGAATTCCGTCAGCACCCCATTCCACGCCGGCCACGCGACTGAGGGTCTGAGTCGCCGCCTTGACGGCCGAGTAGGCGCCCCGGCCGGTCGGCATCGGATTCGCGGTCGTCGAGCTACCGAGATTGATGATGACCCCGTGCCCCCGCAGGTGCTCGTGGCAGGCCTTCATCAGGCGAAAGCTCGCGAGCGTCCCCGATTCCCAGCAGGTCTGGAGTGCGTCGTCGCTGACCTCCAGCAGCGAGCCGAGAGCGGTCTGCTGCGCATTGTTGACAAGGATGTCGAGCCCGCCGAGGCCATCCACCGCAGCCGCAACGCATCGTTCGATGTCAGCCGGCTTCGTCACGTCGCCGGCGACAACGACGACCTTCGCTCCGAGTCCTTCGAGCTCGGTGGCGACGGTCGTGAGCTTCGCCTCGGTCCGGCCCATCAGGGCAAGCGAGGCGCCTTCGCGGGCGAGGCTCTGGGCGATGCCCCGCCCGACGCCCTGGCCGGCGCCGGTCACCAGCGCCCGCCTTCCGGCTAGGGAATTGCCGTTGTCCACCATCGTTCGTCCGCTCCAAGTTCGGTTGGGCTGTCAGCTGATCGTGTAGCCGCCGTCGACGGCGATGTGCTGGCCCGTGACAAATCGTGCGGCATCGGAGAGCAAGTACTGCACGATGCCGAGCGCATCCGCAGCCTGACCCGCTGCGCGGATGGCTTGCCGCGAGGCCAGCCAGTCGGGTGGCAGCCCATCCCGTGAGGTCATGGGGGCGGTCATTGCAGTGGCGAAGAATCCCGGCGCGAATGCGTTGACCCGCACGCCGTACCGACCCCACTGCATGGCGAGTTCCCGCGTGAGGTGAGCGAGGCCGGCTTTCGCAGCGCAGTAGGCGGCTTGCGGAATGGTGGCGCCCGTCGTGACAATCGCCGCGGTGGAGGTGACGTTGACGATCGACCCGCCCCCTTGGGCTCGCAGGTGGGGCAGGACGGCCTTCGCCAGATCGAAGGGCGCCACCAGGTCGACCTCGACAACGTGCCGGAATTCTTCGGTGCTCTGGCGCGTGGCCGGCGCGCCACTGCCGCTGATGCCCGCGTTGTTCACCAGGCCGTCGATCCGGCCACACAGCTGATGGGCATGTTCGACGAGTCGCTGACGGTCATCGTCCAGTGCGACATCACAGGCGACAGGTATGACGCGACCACCGGTCTCGTCCGCCAGCAGCTGCAACCGGTCGAGCCGGCGAGCTGCTGCGACCACGAGTGCACCGGCCGCCGCCAGGCCACGGGCCAGATCTGCCCCGATCCCGGAGCTCGCGCCTGTCACGATGATGACCCGTTCCGAGACGTCAAAGATGCCGGCCGCAGGGGGATTCACGACGGCCCCGGCGGTCCCGGCCGGCCCGGTGGCGCACCGCGGCCCTGTGCAATGCGCGCGCCGGACACGGGCCTGCGTATCGACTCCTGCCGCTCGGCGCTGAGGGCGTCATCGAGCGAGAGGTTGCCGACTCGCCAGTACGCCGCCTTGTAAGCCACCAGGAGGTCGGGCTCCACGGTGGCAACGAGGGCGGCGATGGCCCTGGCCCGGGGTAACAGATCCTCGTGGCCGACGACCTCGTTGACCAATCCCCACTGCCAGGCCCGTACGGCGTCGATCACTTCACCGGTGTAGCTCAGCTGGCGGGCCATGCGAACGCCTACCGCCTGAGCTAGCAGCACGGTCGCGCCGCCGCCGGCGAAGACGCCGAGCCGGGCGTGGGAGTCGCCGAAGCGGGCGCGTTCCGAAGCAATCAGGAAGTCGCAGCCGAGGGCGATCTCGAGACCGCCGGTGCTGGCGGGGCCGTTGATCGCGCCGATCACCGGCTTGGTCATGGCCCGCAGGACTTCGTCGTAGCTGCCGGATTCGTTGGCGTCCAGGCCGGTTTGGGTCAGCTCGTCGAGGTCCATCCCGGCACAGAACGCCGGATCTGTACCGGTGAGGAGTATGACCCGCACGGCGCTGTCGGCGTCGGCAGCGCGCAGTGCTGCGGTCAGGGCGATGCGCAGCTCGGCGTCGAGGGCGTTGCGCTTGGCCGGGCGGTCGAGGGTGATCTCGCAGATGCCCCCGGCGCTTCTCGTCTCCAGAACCACGTGACTTCTTTCGCTGGGTCAGTGAGTGTGGCGGGTTCGCTGTCCGGCTAACGCCTGCGCCATCTCAGCCCCGGTGCTCGCAAGCACCTGGGTCCGATTCTCCAGCGCGATCGCGGCCCCGAGGCTCGACGCATCCATGCCCAGCTGAAGGATCTCCTTTGTCTGCTCGACCCCGAAGGTCGGGTTGGCACAGATCTCGCCGGCCAGCTCGTACGCGGCGTCCAACGCCGGGTCGGCAACTCGGTTGACGACGCCCCAAGCGAGGGCATCGTTCGCCAGCAGGGGACGTCCGGTGAACATCAGCTCGGCCGCCCGCGCGCTGCCGACCAGGCGGGGCAGCAGGTAGGCGATCCCCATTTCGCCACCCGATAGCCCGAGCCGCACGTTGGCGACGACGAACTTCGCCGTCGCCGAACACACCCGCAGATCGGCCGCGAGGGCGAGCGCAAGGCCGCCTCCGGCCGCGGGGCCGTTGACGGCGGCAATCACGGGAGGGCGCAGGGAGCGGATGCGCTCCGTCAGTGCCGCCCACCGTGACTGACCGCGCAGCAGAGCGCGCGGCGATTGGGTTTCGTGGGCGGCGAGCTCTGCCGCGACACCACTGGAAAGATCGAAACCCGCGCAGAACCCGCGACCCGCCCCGGTGAGGATGAGGACGCGACAGTCCAGGTCGTCGTCAGCCTGTGAAAGTGCCTCGTGCAGTGCCTCGACCAGCGCGTCGGTAAGCGCGTTGAGCCGTTCCGGACGGTTGAGGGTCAGTACGGTGACGCCCGCCGCAGCTTGCGTCCTGAGGACGAGAGCGGAAGCGTTTTCGTCCTGGTTGCCGGACACGCTGGAAGGGTGGCATGGTGTTAAGTTAAAGTCAAATCATCTTACGGATTGGGGCTTGCCATGACGCAGCTGCTCGAGGGCATTCGGGTGATCGAGTGTGCGCAGCTGTTCAACGGTGACCGGCTCGGGGGCCTGCTCGGCGACCTCGGGGCTGATGTCGTCAAGGTGGAGAGCCCGGGCCGGGGCGATTACCTGCGCGACTTCCTCGGTCAGATCTCACCGCATCACAGTCCGGCACATGTTGAGGTCAACAAGAACAAGCGCAGCCTCACGCTCGACCTTCGCGGGGACGCCGGGCGGGAGGTCTTCTGGCGGCTCCTGGCGACGGCCGACGTCATCGTCGACGGCAACGTCGCGGGGGTCATGGAAAACCTCGGGGTCGGCTACGACGCGGTGCGGGCGCGCCGGCCTGACATCGTCTTCTGCCACTACTCGGGCTTCGGTGCCATCGGTCCCTACGCCGACATCCCGACGCATGGGCAGATGATGAACGCGCTTGCTGCGGGGACGCCAACGGCAATGGGTGACGACGGCTTTCTGCATCCGCGCAATCCCTCGCAGCGAATGGGATCGACGGCAAACGGTGGAGAAGGCACCGCCACTGGTGCCGCCTACGCGGCCCTTCACGTGGCTTCGGCGCTGGTGCGTCGCGCCAGGACGGGGGAAGGCGCCTACATCGACGCCTCGGGGGCTGACGCCGTCGTGTCGAATTCGTGGGTCGCGATGACGTACTCGCTCAATGATTCGCTCATCACTGACCGCAGCACCATGCCGGCGCGGGCCGAAGGTGAGAACTCGGGCGCCAAGTACCAGTTCTATGAGACGCAGGACGGCAAAGCGCTGCTCTTCTGCTGCATCGAGCCGAAGTTCTGGGCCAACTTCTGCCGGGTGATCGAGCGTCCTGACCTGCTCGGCACTGAGAGTGGCGCCCCTGTCGAGTGGGCCGACGACTTGGGGCTGCGGCGCGAGCTACAGCTCATCTTCTCCAAGCGAGATCTCGCCGAGTGGGTCTCTCTTGCCGCGGAGCACGACATCGCGATGGGGCCGGCCTACCAGGAGATGCCCGACCTAGCCGGCGATCCCCACTTTCGCACCCGCGAGCTCTTCCGGGTGGCGCCTGACCCGGACGGTAACTCGTACTCCTACGTCGGGCTCCCGGCAATTGTGAGTGGCGCACGTTTCGAGGTGCGCCGCCCGGCCCCGGATCTCGGGCAGCACACCGACGAGCTGCTCACCGAGTTGGGCTTTGCCGACGATGCGATCAACGAGCTGCGGGAAAACCGGGTCGTCTCCTGACGTCGGCCGGCTCCCGTCGGGTCTCTCGAACCAGGCGCGAAGTCGCGGTACGCTCCTGCCCATCCGAACAAATAGTTAGCTGATTAGGGGACTCGCCGTGGGAATGCTGGACGGCAAGGTGGCCATCGTGACGGGTGGTGGGCGCGGCCTCGGACGGGCTCATTGCCTGGCCCTCGGGCAAGCCGGTGCGGCCGTCGTTGTCAACGATCCGGGCGCGGGTCTGCATGGCGAGCAAACGGGCGAGTCGCCCGCGGAATCGGTCGTGGGCGAGATCGTCGCCGCTGGAGGCGCCGCGTTTGCGGACCACAGCTCAGTGATCGACTGGGACGCGACTCGCCAGTTGGTGGAGCGGGCCGTGGAGGAGTTCGGGCGGCTCGACATCGTCGTCAACAATGCCGGGATCGTGCGCGACAAAATGCTCTTCTCGATGGCCGAGGAGGAGTTCGACGCAGTCGTCGCCGTGCACCTGAAGGGCACCTTTGCCCTCACTCGCCACGCCTGCGCCTACTGGCGAGAGCAGTCCAAGAAGGGCGAGCGCGTCGCGGGCCGCATCATCAACACGACGTCGGGGTCAGGCCTGTTCGGCAATGTGGGCCAGGCCAACTATGGCGCCGCGAAAGCGGGAATCGCCGGCCTCACGCTCGTGGCCGCGCTGGAGATGCGACGTTACGGCGTCACCGCTAACGCCATCTCCCCGATCGCGGCCACCCGGATGACGGCGGGAGTTGCCATCACCGAGGCGGCGGGCAGCGCTGACTTCGACCCTCGCGACCCGGCGAACGCGTCAGGCGTTGTGGTCTTCCTCGCCTCCGATCAAGCCGGCTGGCTCACCGGACAGGTCTTGCGGATCGACGGCGACCGTCTCCAGCGGCTGCAGGGGTGGTCGGCCGCGGGGGAGTACGCCAGCCGTGACGGCGGCGCGCTTGCTGCGCAGGAGTTGGCCGACGGATTCGCTGAGCTGTATGGAGTGATACCCACCGGCCGAGTTGCCGTCGCCGGCCGCTGAGGAGCGATTCGTGGAGCTACGGGACAGCCCGGCCGAGGCCGGATTCCGCGCGGAGGTCCGCGACTGGCTGAGCGAGCATCTCGTTGGTGACTTCGCCGCACACCTAGGCATCGGCGGTGTCACCGACGATGAGATGTGGGACCTGCGGCTCGCCTGGGAGAAGGAGCTCGCGCAGGCCCGGCTGCTGAACATCACCTGGCCGAAGGAGTACGGCGGCCGCGGGGGAACGCTGGACGAGGAGATCATCTTCATCCAGGAACATGCCGCGGCAGCGGCCCCCTACTGGGTCGGTGTTCACGGCCGCGATCTGTTCGGCCCGACCCTGTTGCACTGGGGGAGCGATGAGCAGAAGCGCCGCTTCCTGCCGGAAATCACGGCAGCCCGGGAGTTCTGGGGCCAGGGGTTCTCCGAGCCCGGTGCCGGGTCGGATCTGGGCAGCCTGCGCACCCGCGCCGTCCTCGACGGCGACGCCTGGGTCATCAATGGTCAGAAGATCTGGATGACCTTCGGCGCGCATGCCGACTGGTTGTACGTGCTGTGCCGCACCGATCTGCAAGCACCCAAACACAAGGGCATCTCGCTACTGCTCGTTCCCGCCGATCAGCCCGGGGTCGACATTCGCCCGATCCGCAACCTGGCCGGCAGCCGCGAGTTCTGCGAGGTCTTCTTCACCGATGCCCGCACGTCTGCGGACCTGGTGGTCGGTCCGATAAACGGTGGCTGGGGCGTGGCGATGGGCACCGTTGGCGCCGAACGCGTCCTCACCACCCTGCCTCATGCCTACGCCTTCGAGCGAGAGCTCAACGCCCTCATCGGCGTGGCCCGCCAGAGCGGCCGCATCAGCGATCCGCGCGTCCGCCAGCAACTCGCGGAGGCGTGGTCGGGCCTGGAAATCATCCGTTACACCAACATGCGCCTGATCAGCAGCCTGACCCGCAACGGCGTCCTGGGCCCTGAGTCGTCGGTCAGCAAGCTGCAATGGTCGCTGTGGCATCGCCGGTTGGGAGAACTCGAAATGCAGCTGCTCGGGCTCGCCGGCGACATCGTCGGCGATGACTACACGCTCGACCCCTTCCAGAAGAACTTCCTGAACAGTCGCGCCGAGACCATCTACGGCGGGGCGGCAGAGATTCAGCGCACCATTGTCGGGGAGCGCGTCCTCGGTTTGCCGCGGGAGCCGTCGTGACCCAGCCCGCAAGTGACCTGCAGTCCACCATCGATGTCGGGCTCTACTTCGACCTGCGCAATCCTCCGCAGTGGCACACCGATCCCACCCGCCTGCACTCGTTCACGCTCGAGATGTGTGAGGAGGGGGAACGGCTCGGCGCCCAGTCGTTGTGGTTCACCGAACATCACCTGTTCGACGACGCCTACCTCGCGCAGCCGCTCACCTTCGCGGCGGCCGTCGCGGCGCGTACCCGCCGGGCGCGTATCGGAACGGCCATCATCATCGCCCCGCTGCATGCGCCGCCGGAGATAGCCGAGCAGTCCGCGCTCGTCGACATCCTCTCCGGCGGACGGCTGGATCTCGGCATCGGCGCCGGATATCGGCTGCCCGAGTATCAGCTTTTCGGTGCTTCGGGCGAGCGCCGTTACGCGACCACCGACGGCATGTTTCGTGAGCTGCGCCGGCTGTGGGGTGAGGGCGGCGTCACCCCGCCACCGGTGCAGGACCCGCTTCCGGTGTGGCTCGGCTACCAGGGGCCGCAGGGGGCCCGGCGCGCCGGGATGCTCGGTGCACCGTTGCTGACCGCCAACGCCGAATCGTGGCCGGCCTACCGCGACGCGCTCGTCGAGGGCGGCCACGATCCCGGTAGCGCACGAATGGCTGGTGGCGTGCAGGCGTGGGTCACCGAAGACCCGGAGCGTGACTGGCCGCGGGTGCGCAAACACCTGGCGTATCAGCAGGATTCCTATCGCCGGCACATGGTCCAGGGCACTGACCAGCCGGTGCCGCCTCCGGTCGATCCGGACCGGCTGCGCGGGCGCGAGCCGCGTGGACCGCTCGGCTATTTCTGGTTCGGAACGCCCGAGGATATTGCCGCCCGGATCCGCGCCTACACCGCAGCAGCCCCGGTCGAGACGGTCTTCCTGTGGGGCTCGATCGGCGGTATGCCCGAGGATCTGGTAGCCGAACACGTCAACACGGTCTGCACGCGCCTGGCGCCACTGCTACGGACACCTGCGAGTGAGGGAGAACGCTGATGCCGACCACGCCTTTCCGGACGCACGGCAGTCGTCACTGGATCGGGATCCGGGATCGGGCGGGCGACCGCCTTGCGCTTCGCGGAGGAGGGCGCGTTCGTCGTCGTCAATGATCTGCTCGCCGAGCGCGCCGACGAGACTGTGACTGTCATCAAGGCGGCGGGCGGAGGCGCCCTGGCCTACCCTGGCGACGTCACCGATCCCAGCGTTCGTCGCGGGGCTGGTGGATGCGGCGACCGCGGTCAACGGCCGGCTTCACGTCATGCACAGCAACGCAGGTGCCGGGCTCGCTCAGGGCCCGCTCGCGGACATCGAACCTGACGCCTGGCGCTCAGAGATGGCGTTGAACCTCAACGCCATGTTCTTCTGCGTTCGCGAGGCGTTGCGGGTGATGGTGCCCGCAGGAGGCGGCTCGATCATCTGCACGTCGTCGGCGGCGGGCGTTGCGGCAGTGCCGGGGACTGGGCCTTATGGTTCGGCCAAGGCAGGGATCATCGCGCTGGTGAGGTCGGCGGCGGTGGAGTACGGCGGACGTGGGGTTCGGGTCAATGCCGTGGTTCCAGGCGCCGTCCAGACTCCGGCGTTCGAGGAATGGATCGGCAGCGCGGAGCGGCTCGCTTCCTACGGGGCGCAGATTCCGCTGGGCCGGATGGCACGAGCCGAAGACATCGCCGACGCCGCGCTCTGGCTGGCGTCGGATGAGTCGTCGTACGTGACAGGCATCGCGCTGCCCGTCGACGGCGGAGCCACTGCGGCGCTTCATCAGCCGCATCTCGACTGACGGCTCTCGAGGCGTCTGCTGCTTCTCATCCCAGCCAGCCGCGCTGGCCGTTTTCGGGGTGCAACACGTCCTCGTGGTAGAGCAGCCGGCCGGTGCACACCGTTGGATCTGCCAGCGCGAGCCGAATGGTGGCCTCCGCGAAGCCAGCCGGGTCCTGCGCTTCGAGGTCCGGGGCGACCGAGGCAAGGCCGGGTGACGCCACCGGGCGTGACGGCGCCAGCGCATTCACCGCCACGCCGAAGTCCTGAAGGTCGTACGCGGCGCACCGGGTCAGATGCTCGAGCGCGGCCTTGTTGCCACCGTAGGCCGCCAGCATCGGCTCGGTGGTAGTTCGCGTACGGTCCGGGACCGGGTCTACGTGACGCGTCGGAGCTGATGTTCACGATCGCACCGCGGGTGTCCATGAGATCTGGCCCGGCCAGCTGGATGAGGCGCAGATGCGGCGAACACGCCGACGTCGAAGTGGCGCCGGAAACCGGTCGCCGGAAAGCTGAGGATCGACGGACCCGTGCTGACGGCTGGTGCTGCACGCACCGCACGCCGCGGCGGGACCGTCAACGCGGCATTGTTGATCAGCAGGCTGATCGGCCCAAGGCGGTCGCGGCACACGTTGACCAGCCGCGCGAGGTCGTCCTGGTTCGTCACATCGCAGGGGACGGCGACGGCGCTACCGCCGCGCTCTGCAATGGCCTGCGCCGTGTCATGCACGGTCCCGGGAAGGCGGTCGTCAGTCGCCTCTTGAGTACGCGCGGCTACTGCGACGGCCGCACCCTCCGCGGCGAGCGCGAGCGCGATCGCCCGCCCGAGTCCGCGGCTGGCACCGGTGACGATCGCGACGCGGCCGGCGAGCCGCTGCGAGGCCGCCACCGGGATTTCAGATCCGCTCGATGATGGTTGCGGTTCCCATGCCGCCGCCGGTGCACATCGTGACCAGGCCAGTGGTGAGATCTCGACGTTCGAGCTCGTCCAGCACCGTCTGGATGAGAATCGGGCCGGATGCGCCGATGGGGTGGCCCAGCGCGATAGCGCCGCCGTTGACGTTGACCTTGTCGGGGTCCAAATCCAGGTCGCGGATCGTCTTCAAGGGGACCGCCGCGAATGCCTCGTTGATCTCCCACAGGTCGATGTCGCTCGCGCTCATGACCGGCCTTGCGCAAGCACTGCAGTGAGGCCGGGCCCGGAGCCGTGAGCATGATGACCGGCTCCGCGCCTGCGACCGCAGTCATGCGGATCCGGGCGCGTGGCCGCAAGCCGTGGGCTGAGGCGTAGTCCGACGACGCCACCAGGATCGCGGCTGCCCCGTCGACGACGCCGGAGGAGTTGCCCGCGTGATGGACGTGGTCGACCTGCTGAACCTGCGGGTAGACCACGCGGCACATGTCGTCGAAGGAGCGGTCAAACCATTCGAAGACGGTCGTGCCCATGGCTTGGAAGGACGGCTGCAAGCTTGCCGAGGCTCTCCACGGTCGTACCCGGACGGGGAAACTCCTCCGTGTCCAGCACGACCTTGCCGGCGTCGTCCCGGACGGCGACGAGCGAGCCGTCGAAGCGTGCACTCCGCCAAAGCCTTGGCGCAGCGCTCCTGGCTCTGCGCGGCGTAGGCGTCGACGTCAGCGCGGGAGAAGCCTTCAAGGGTGGCGATCAGATCCGCTGAGATGCCCTGCGGGACGGTGGGATACCGCTCGCGCAGCTTCGGCGTTGCGGCCGTCGATGGCCGGGTATCCGTCACCGGCCGGCCACCGCGACATGGACTCGACGCCCGGCCCCGACGAGCAGATCCTGGTGTCCCGGAGAGGACCCCCTGCGCGGCATAGGTGACTGCCTGCTGGCCGGATCCACAGAAGCGGTTCATCGTGACCGCCGGGACTTCCACCGGCCATCCCGCGGCGAGGACGGACATCCGCCCGATGCTGTCCCCGTGGTCGCCCCACTGGATGCCGTTGCCGACGGCAACGTCTTCGACCTCGGACGGATCGATGCCCGTTCGCTCGACGAGCGCGTTCAGAACCTGGCCGAGCAGCTCCTGGGGATGCACTCCGTGAAGCGCGCCCGTGGCCTTGCCTCGCCCACGAGGGGTGCGTACGCCATCGATGATCCACGCTTCACGCATGACGTTCTCCTCAGGGCTCGACGCTAAGAGGTATATCATTCCACGAATTCGTGGAGGAGGGGCCGATGCCTGAGGGTCGTACGACGGCACCGCCCGATGAATTCCACCCGCTCGCCGGGATCCGTGTTCTTCGACATCGGGCGATGGGTCGCTGCTCCCTGGGCCGCGCAGGTGCTCTCCTGGCTCGGAGCGGCTGTGACACGTATCGAACCTCCGGGTGGCGATCCGCTACTGGGCTTGTCGAACGGCCCGTCGTCCACGGCGCAATGCCTGTATGACGAGGCGAACCGCGGGAAGCGACTCTTTGCGCCCGGCTGACGGCGCATCGTGGCTGGCGACCATCGGCGAAGAGATCGCGCAGAGCCGACCTCCTGTTCGATGACCACCTTCCCCGGGAACACGCACGCCCTGGGCTTTCGGCTGGAGGCACTGCTCGCCACTCATCCCGAGCTGGTCATCGTTTCGGTGACCGGCCATGGCTTGAGCGGCCCTGCAGCTGATCGGCCCGCCTGCGAGCTGACCTCCTACCACGCGGCCGGTGAGGGCGCGACGCTGCCGTCGGAAAACGTCTACCGGCTCTTCCCCGACCGGCCGCCGGTGCGTGCCGGCTGCTTCCTGGCCGATCACGACACCGGGCTCACCGCCGCCGCTGCAGCGTTGGCCGGTCATCATTGGCCGGGTCCGCTCCGGCCGCGGCGGTCTCGTAGAGGTGGCGGCGGATGAGGTCGAATGCGGTCTGAACCGCACGACCATCTCGCGTGCCCTGTTCGAGCACACCGACTTCGACCGGAGCTACCGGGGCTATGACTACGCGGGTGCGCTGCGCTGCACGGACGGCTGGGTAGCGATTCGGCCCGTCGAGGAGCGGCACTGGCAGTCGTTCTGTCGCGAGATCGGGCGTCCGGACCTGGCGGATCATCCGCTGTATGCCGATCGTGGGCTTCGATATGACAACGCAGATGCGCTGACGCAGGAGCTCGAGGGGTACACCGGTACGCGCACGTAGGGACGAGGTGCGCAGCGCCCTGCTGGCGGCAGGCTGCCCGGGCGGTCCCTTCCTCGAGCCGAGCGAGTTGGCCGACGATCCGGCTCTCGCGTCGCGCGGTCTCCTCGGTCCGGTGCCCGGCGGCGGCCGGGCTCCGGTGCGTTCCTTCCGGATCGGGATGCGAAGGCAGGGCCGCTTATCCGCATCGAGTCCAAGCCGCTGGCGCGCGGCGCGTTGCCGCTGTCGGGTCTGCGCGTTGTCGATCTCACCTGGGTCGCGGCGGGACCGTATGCCACGGAGCTGCTGGCTTTCCTGGGCGCTGAGGTCGTGCGGGTGGAATCGCCTACGAACCCGGACCTTTTCCGGCGCAACATGTCGGACCCGTCGGCCGATCTCGACTCCTCGATTCGTTTCATGGACCTGAACCAGGCGAAGGAGTCGGTGCAGGCGGACCTGAAGAGCGACGCTGGTCGACGGCTGGTTCTCGACCTCGTGGAGGCGGCTGACGTCCTGGTCGAGAACTACCGCCCTGGCGTACGGGATCGACTGGGGTTGTCCGACGAGATCTTGCTCGCGCGCAACCCGGCGTTGGTGATCACGGCGCTTTCCGGTTTCGGCACGGCGGCCCTCGACGCCAACCGCCCTGGATACGCCTCCGTGTTCAACGCCGAAGGCGGGCTCGGCGCCATGACCGGGTACCCCGACGCGCCACCGTCCGACATCCGCGACACCAACGATCTCCGGGCCGGAACCAACGGCTGCCTTGCTACGCTCGCGGGTCTCTGGCACGTCATGGGTGGCGCGGGTGGGATCGTGCTCGATGTGGCTGCTCGCGACACGCTGGCCGTCCTGCAGGGGCACCTGGTACTGGCTGCGGACCGTGGCGCGCGGCCGATTCGCAGCGGCAACACCGTCGAGTTCGCGGCTCCGTACGACTGCTACCGCACGGGCGATGGTCGCTGGCTCGCGGTCGGTGTGCGCACCGATGACGAGTGGGCTGCGCTCGTCCCGCTGCTCGGACCTCCTGCCAAGGATCCGGCGCTGGCCGGCTGGCGCGAACGGGTGCAACGACGGGCGGAAGTCGACGCGCTGGTCAGCGCCTTCGTCGACGAGTATCCCGCTGAGGAGGCTCTTGCAGCGCTGTGGGGCATCGGCGTGCCCGCCGGATTGTCGGCTGCCGCGAGCGACCTGCGGCGCGATCCGCACCTGTCCGAGCGGGGCACCTTGCGTACGATCTCGCATCCCCGCCTCGGTGACATCCAACTTGTCGGGGCGCCGTTCCGGTTCCACTCCGTGGAACGTCCCGCGTACGCGAGGCCGCCGTTGCTCGGCGAACACGCGCGGTCGGTGGCCGACCGGTGGCTCGGCGCCGATGCGGGGGTCTGAGCGCGTCGCGGCTAGCGCAAGGCCGCCAGCACTTCCGGCCAGATGGCGGGATCGGCCTCGTACGTCGCGTAGAGCGTGGTGCGCTGGACTGAGTCGCCGAGCTTGGCCAGCAAGCCCTTCCCGACTTCCTCGGGGGTACCGACGACCGAGAACTCGTGAAGCATCTCGTCGCTGATGAGCTCGCCCATCTCGGACCAACCCCCTGCCTTCGACAGCCGCGTGAGCTCGGGCTGCAGTTCTCCCCAGCCGTGCAGGTCCAGCACGCCTCGGTACGCCGGAGTCGAGGCGTAGAAGGCGATCTGCTCCTTGGTGCCTTTCACGGCGGTGGCCATCTCACGCCTCGTCGCGGCCAACTGTAACGAACGACGGTCCGCAGATGGTGAAGCCGTCGAGTGACTTGCCGACCTTTGCCCGGCCGCGTTTGAGCGCCGGAACAGTGACCTCGTCGAAGTAGCGCTTGGTCCCGAACGGATGAACGAAGAAGCCGTCGGCGACCTCGCCGGCAACCTCGGTCATAAGCTCACCGACCCCGGCGACGAAGACCGGCGGAGGTCCGTACTCGTGACGCGACGGGGCGAAGAACGGCGTCATCAGAGTGTGGGTGTAGAACTCCCCGCGGAAGTCCAGCGCCGTCTCGTCCTGCCAGGCGCTCCAGATCGCCCGAAGCGCTAGGACGAACTCGCGCATGCGTGGTGCCGGATGAGACCACGGCATCGAGAAGCGGCGCTCGATGTGCGGCTTCACCTGCGATCCCAGACCGAGGACGAACCGCCCTTGGGCATAGCGCGCGAGGTCGTAACCGGTGTTGGCCACGGTCATCGGCGTCCGACCGAAGGCGATGGCGATGGACGTGCCGACCAGAGCCGTCGTCGTCGCGTCCGCGGCATGCAGGCACTGCAGGAACGGGTCGTGCTTCGTCTCACCGATCCACATGCCGGCGTAACCGTCGTCCTCTATGGCCTTAGCGCCCGCCTTGGTGGCGCCGATGTCCTTGCTGAGGCTCGCGTCGATCTTCATGTGTGCTCCGCGATAGCTGGTAAGGGTCGAAAAGACAGGCACTCAGTTTTTGCGGCGGGCGAAGCGCTCGGGGACTTGCTGGTAGTCGATCGTGTCGTGTGACTGGCTCTCGGCCGCGAGCCCGTAGCCAAGCGCGCCGACGGCGGATGACCGCAACTGCTGGTTCAGGACGGCCTTGGTGTCTTGCACTGCCTGCGGCGGCAGGCCGGCGATCCGTTCAGCGAAGGCTCGCGCCTGCACCATCAACTCATCCTGGGGTACCGCGAAGGTGGCCAGTCCGATCGCTACCGCGTCGGCAGCGGGAATGCGATCACCGGTGAGCAGGTAGCGCTTGGCCGTCAGCAGGCCCGTCAGGTGTGGCCAGGTGACGGCGCCTCCGTCACCCGCTACGAGAGCCACCGTGACGTGGGGATCGGCCAGGAAAGTGTTGTCTGCCACGAAGACGACGTCGCAAAGTGTGGCCAGCGTGCAGCCGAGCCCGACGGCCGGCCCGTTCACGGCGGCGATCACCGGGACGTGGACCTCCAGCATTTCCATGACGACCCGGCGAGCGTCTCGCAACGTCTTTCGCCGGAGGGCGAAATCGGCGTGCAATACGGGGAAATCCTCGATGTTGCCTCCGGCACAGAAGGCCTTTCCCGCCCCGGTGAGGATGACGGCGCGAACGTCGTCGTCCTGTTCCACCTCGCGCCAAACATCGTTGAACGCCTTGTGGAGCGCCGCATCGAACGAGTTGAGCGCGTCAGGCCGATTGAGGGTCACGGTCCACACCGGTCCGGACCGGTCGACGAGGACGACGTCATCGGGCATGCGAACCTCCAGGGTGTTCGGGTGTTGACAAGAGCCGAAGTTCGCGGCGCAGCAGCTTGCCCTGACTGTTTCGGGGGAATTCGGCGACGAAGCGCCAATGCCGCGGGACCTTATAGCCGGCCAGCTTCTTGCGTACGTGTGCGGTCAGCTCGGCTTCTGGCGGGGGAGCGGCAAGGTCTGCCGGGATGACGAACGCCGCGACCTCTTCACCCAGTCGCCGCTCCGGGACGCCGACCACGGCCGCATCGACCACGGCGGGATGGGTGCGCAGGATCGCCTCGATCTCCGCGGGGCGCACGTTTTCACCGCCGCGGTTGATCGTGTCACCCTGGCGTCCGGCCAAGAACACATAGCCGCCCTCGTCGATTCGCCCGAGGTCTCCGGTAGGCATCCAGCCGTCTGGGCCAGCCCCGAACAGGTGCGGACCACGGACCGAAAGCTCGCCCACCCCGTCGTCACCCGCCTCGAGCAGCCGAATCTCCACCTCGGGAGCAGCTCGGCCGACGGAGCGCAAGAGTTCTGGTCGGCTGGTCAGGGCCGCCTGGTGATCGGCGGGCGAGAGCGCGCAGAGTGGCGATCCCTCGGTCTGGCCGAAGAGCTGCCAAAGGTCGACCGCGGGTAGCTGCTCAACCAGCGTCTGAAGCGTTTCGGGATGGATAGGGGAGCCGCCGTATTGGAGGCTGCGCAGGTTGGGCAGTGCCAGCGCGTCGGCGGCGAGCAGCATCTCGATCATGGACGGGATCAGCAGGGCGTGGGTGACGCCCGCGCTCCACAATGCGCGCCAGGCAGCGACGCTGAAGGCGGGAAAGGACACAATCGTGGCCCCTGCTGCGAGCGCGACTGCCAGGTTGCCCGAGCCGGCGATGTGGTGCAGGCCGGCGGCGGATACGAAGACATCGCCCGGCGCCAACGGAACCAGGGTGGTGTATACCCGCACTCGCCCGGCCAGCGGGCCCTCTCGATAGGCGACGGGCTTCGGGGCGCCGGTCGTACCAGACGTGTGAAGCCAATAGACGATCGCGTCGGGATCTGATGGCGGTCGGCCAGGTGCGGCGGTGGGCAGAGGCTCAGGAGGCGTCGCCAGCGCGACCCCGGCCGCCCACGCCACTGCGTGGGCGAGTTCTACGTGGGCGGGTTCTGCAATCAGAACAGGGCAGTTGAGCTCGCGTACGCACGCGGTGAGCTCCGCGACGGACAATCGCGTACCGAGCGGCGCCAGTGGCCGGCTAGCTGCCGCACCGGCCAGCAACAACGTCATGCCGAGCGCGCTGTCTGACAGCAGCGCGGGCACCCCCCGCACAGGCCCCGGGATGAGGTCGAGCAACCACGACTGCAGGCCGGCGGCACGATGGAGCAGTTCGTCGCCGCTTGTCGGTGCTCCGGAGGTGAGGAATGCCGAGGGTTTTCCGGTCCACGTGTCGGCGACCAGCCGCGACCAGGTCTTCCCTTCGGGTGTCATCGGGCGGCAGCTCCCAGCAGCTGGCCGGCAATGATGACCTGCTGGATCTGACTCGTGCCTTCATAGATGCGAAAGAGCCGGGCGTCCCGGTAGAAGCGCTCGACCGCCACACCGCGCATGTAACCGGCGCCGCCATGGACCTGCACTGCTCGGTCGGCTATGCGACCTACTGCCTCGCTGGCGAAATACTTGGCACAGGCCGGTCCGAGTCGGGTGTCGGTGCCGTCGTCGTACGAGCCCGCAACGTCCAGCACGAGCCCGCGTGCAGCGCGGTGATCGGTTGCTGCATCGGCGATCAGACCCTGCACCAGCTGGTAGGAGCCGATGAGCTGACCTCCCTGCGACCGGGTCTGCGCGTAACTCACCATCTCGTCGACGAGCCGCTCGGCCATGCCCACACAAAGGGCGGCGATGTGAACCCGGCCATGCGCCAGGCACTTCAGTGCGGTGACATAGCCGGTGTCGATCCCGCCTGCCTCGCCGATGAGGTTGGCGTCCGGCACCCAGACGTCGTCCAGTTGCACATCGGCGGTCCACGCGCCGGACTGGCCCATTTTCTGGTCTTTGACACCTACCGAGACCCCGGACGTGTATCTCGGTACCAGGAAGGTCGAGATGCCCTTTGCCGCTGGGGCGTCGGGGTTGGTGCGGGCATAGACCATGAAGACGTCAGCGACCGGAGCGTTGGTGATGAACCGTTTGGTGCCATTGAGGACCCAGCCGTCGCCGTCGCGCCGGGCACTCGTAGCCAACCGCGAGGGGTCGGATCCGGCTTCGGTTTCCGTCAGGGCGAATGACGCGATGAGGTCACCGGCTGCGATCCCCGGGAGCCACCTGTGCTTTTGCTCAGGAGTCCCGGCGGCCATGAGGGTGTGCCCGGCGATCCCATTGTTCGTGCCGACCACGGAGCGCAAGGAAGGAGTCGTGTAGCCGAGCTCGATGACCAGCCGGGCCTCTTCGGTCATGGACAGACCCAACCCCCCGTACTCCTCGGGAAGCGCGAACCCGAAGAGGCCGATCTCGCGCATGGCGTGCACGACGTCGATCGGTAGCTGGTCTTGCTCATCGATCTCTTGCTCGAGGGGTACCACCCGTTGGCGAACAAAGCGACGCACTGTCGCTAGGACCTCGTCCAGATCCGCGGTTTCCACAACGCCTCCCGCTGACGGTCAGCAGCACCTTAGCCTAGAATCAGTTAAATAATCCATAGGTACATGAACGGCGACGGAGGAATGGCGTGAGCGAACAACTCGTCATCTGGGAGCAGAGTGCCGAAGGGGTGCTGACCCTCACCTGGAACCGGCCGGAGCGCAAGAACGCGTGGACCCCAGAGCTTGAAGTGGCCTACTTCGGTGCGCTCGATCGGGCGCAGGCCGACCCCGCAGTGCGCGCTGTCGTCGTGACCGGGAGTGGCTCCGCCTTCTGCCCGGGGTTGGACATTCAACGGCTGCAGGCCATTTCCGGCGAGCGGAGGCTTTCGATCGCTGACCGGCGGCCCCAGTACACGCCCCGATTGCTCGCCAAGCCGCTGATTGCCGCGATCAACGGTCCGTGCGCCGGCATCGGTCTGGTGCAGGCACTGATGGCAGATCTGCGCTTTGCCGGCAGCGGGGCTCGCTTCTCGACGGCCTTCACTCGCCGGGGTCTGGGGCCGGAATACGGAATGGCGTGGGTGCTGCCTCGGGTGGTCGGTCCGGCGAATGCGATGGACCTGCTGCTGTCGGCTCGCGTCTTCGACGCATCGGAAGCGAAGGATCTCGGGCTCGTCAACCGAATCCTCGCGCCGGAGGACGTCCTTGCCGCGGCGCAGGAGTACGCCCGTGACCTGGCCATCAACTGTTCCCCCGAGGCCATGGCGTTCGTGCGTCGCGAGGTCTACGACGGGCTCGACCTGAGCTTCCGCGAGGCGCTGCGAAGGTCCCTGCTTTCGATGGCTCATCTGAACGCGCAACCCGACTTCGCTGAGGGGGTCGCCAGCTTCGTCGAGCGGCGACCTCCGGCGTTCTCCGGTTTGGCCCCCGATTTCGATGCTGACGAGGTGCTGGGTGCGGTGACCGACCCGCTGCCGCATCCAGTCACCTGACACGTCAGGCACGTCGAGCCGCCTCAGGGCGTGGTTCGCGCGGCAGGCCCAGGGCTGTCTCCCCAAGGATGTTTCGCTGCACCTCGGAGGTGCCGGCATAGATCGTCCCGGCCCGCGAATTCAGGAATACCTGCGACCACGACCCCGTCGAGTTCGGAGCTCCCGGATCGTCGGTGCGATAGACCCGCAGCGGGCCGCGTCCTTCCGGCACGAGCCCCCGCTGGCCAAGAACGTCGATGGCCAGCTCGGTGATGCGCTGGTGGTGCTCGCTCCACAGCAGCTTGAAGACTGACGCCTCAGGCCCCGGAGGTTTGCCTGAGACGAGGCCGGAGAGCACGCGATAGCCCAGGAACCGCATGACCTCGACGTGGCTGAACGCATCGGCCACGCGCTGGCGTATCCGCGGGTCGGTGTCCCGGCCTGCCTCTCGGATGAGGGCGATGAGCCGGTCCAGCTCAGCCCGGAAGAGAACCGGCAGGGTTGCCGCTTCGTCTCCGCGCTCGAAACCGAGCAGGGTCTGCGCCACCTTCCATCCGGCATTCACCGGACCGACGACGTTGTGAGCTGCCGTGCGTGCACCCGTGAAGAAGACCTCAGCGAACTCCGCCTCGCCGTTCATCATCCGAATCGGCCGGACCTCGATGCCCGGTTGATCCAGAGGAGCCAGTAGGAAGCTGATGCCCTGGTGGCGAGGTGCGTCGGGATCGGTGCGGGCGAGCAGGAAGATCCAGTTCGCCCGATCAGCTGCCGAGGTCCACACTTTCTGGCCGTCGATGATCCAGGAGTCGCCGGACAGCGTCGCCCGGGTGCTCAGTGACGCGAGATCCGAACCCGACCCAGGCTCGGAGTAGCCCTGGCACCAGACGTCGTCCATCGACCGGATGCGCGGGAGCAGGTGGCGTTTCTGGTCGTCTGTGCCCCATTGCAACAAGGTGTTGGCGAGCATCTTCACGCTGTACGTGTCGGTCGCCACCCCGTAGGGGATCCCCGACTTGGCGAGCTCCTCGACCAAGACGACCTGATGCAGCCTGGACAGGCCCCGTCCGCCGTACTCCACTGGCCAGGTGACACCGAAGAGCCTCCGACGCACGAGCGTCGCACGGAAGTCGCGCACGAACATCTCGGCCTCTTGCCGATCTTCAATGGCTCCGACGCCGCGGAAGTCCTCCGGAAGCTCAGCGGCCAGCGCCGCACGCACCTCGTCGCGAAACTGCTCGAGCTCCGGTGGGAAGCGGAAGTCCAAGGCGGCACCCTCTCCAGCGCGGGAAGTCAAAGACCGATAGCTGATTCATCTGTCCGGTGGCAATTCTTAGAGCGTGAACGGGCTGCCTTGCTTCGGTCCAGGAGTGAAAGTCGCCGGCATGGAGGCGAACCCGTTGACGATGCCGATGCTCTCGTAGCGCTTGCTGCGGGTGGCGTCAACGGTGAAATCAGGCATCCGGGTGAGCACCGTCTGCATCACGACACGAAACTCCATGCGCGTGAAATTCGAGCCGAGGCAGCGATGCAGCCCGAGCCCGAAAGCCTGGTGGCGGTTGGGGAATCGATCGAGGACGACCTCGTCCGGGCGCTCGAACTCCGCCGGATCGAGATTCGCGGAGGCAAACGACAGCAGCACTCGGTCGCCGGGGGATAAGGCGGCGCCGCCGATCTCGACGGGTCGACGGACCGTACGAGCCAGCGCCTGAGTCGGCGTGAAATAGCGCAGGAACTCCTCGCAGGCGTTATCGAGGCGACCGAGATCCTCCTGCAACCAGGCGCGCTGGTCGGGGTGCTCCGACAGGTAGCTGAATGCGCTTGCCAGCAGGCTGGTCGTGGTGTCGTTGCCGCCACCGATGATGAGCGAGCAGAAGGCCGCGATGGTCTCTTCGCTCAACAGATCGCCGTTCTGGCGGTGCTGAGCGATCGCGGTCAGCAGGTCGTCGCGTGGTTCCTTTCGTCGCAGGAGCGCTTCATGCGTCGCCCGAGCATGGATGCCGACCAGCTGCTCGACGACCGCCGGGAAGCGCCGGTCCGTCGGAGGCGTGAACACGATGGCGTGGGCCACGTCCGAGTACAGCCGCCAGTCCCTGAGCGGCAGGCCAAGGAGAGCGGCGGTGAGCAACGCCGGGACTGGACTGGCGAGCTGGTCGATCATGTCCAGCCGCCCGCTCTCGATCACCTCGTCCACAAGGGCGGTGGTGGCGTCACGGACGAAGGGCTCCCAATCGTCGGCGCGTTTCGGAGAGAAATAGGGATTGAGCAGCTTGCGGAGGGGGGTGAAGTCCGGTGGATCCATCTCGATCGGAGTCGAAACGTTCGGTGACGGCGGGATGAGGATCCCGCCGTACGGCGATTCGGGCTCGGTCGAATGCAAGGAGGAGAAGGTCTCGTCGTCCGTGACCGCTCGCTTCACGTCCGCGTATCGCGTCAGGATGTGGTAGCCGCCGTAGGCAGGCGTATGGGCGACGGGGCAGCGCCCGCGCAGGTCGGCGTAGATCTCCCGCCAGTGCTCCGCGTAGTGCCGGGAGTTGTGGTCGAACTCCACCGTTCGGGCCCGCTCTCCGACTGAACTCATGGCACCTGCTTCGGTTGACACCAACGACTGTCCGATGAATCATCTTACTGATTGGGCGGATGTCAACGTCCCCCACATGGGAAGCTGGGGGCCGAGCTGAGCCAGGAAGTTGTGCTTCGTGACCTTCGCGATAGCGGAGTACTGATCCTCACCCTTTCGCGGCCCGAGCGGCACAACGCCTGGAATGCGGAGATGGAGACGGCCTACTTCGACGCCCTCGATGAGGCGGCGGTCGATCCGGCCGTTCGCGCTGTCGTCGTGACGGGAGCCGGCAAGACGTTCTGCCCGGGCATGGACATGCAGCGACTGGACGGGGGTTCCTCGGGGGAGGCCCCGCCGTACCTGGACGGCATCCGGCGCCCGCAGACGGCGGCACTCGCGTTTCCCAAACCGTTGATTGCCGCGGTCAACGGGGCATGCGCCGGCGTCGGTTACATCCAGGCCCTCATGTGCGATGTGCGGTTCACGACTCCTTCCGCGAAGTGGACGCCTTCCCTGTCGCGTCGCGGTCTGAATGCGGAGGACGCGATCGCCTGGTTGCTGCCGCGACTCGTAGGGCGTGCACGGGCCACCGATCTCTTGCTCTCCTCACGGGTGGTCCTGGGTACGGACGCCGTGCGAATCGGCCTCGCGACGGAGCTCACGGATGCCGACAATGTGCTTGAGGTTGCTCTTGCCTACGCAACGGACCTGGCCCTCAACTGCTCGCCGGTGTCGCTGGCGCTGATCAAGCGGCAGCTGTTACTCGATGGCGAATCCTCGCTCGAAGAGGCCCGGTTGCGCTCGGTCGACCTGCTGACCTTCGCGAAGCGGTTCAGCGATTTCCGCGAAGGGGTCGTGAGCTTCATGGAGAAGCGTCCCGCGGCCTTCGCTCCCCTGCCCGCGGAGCTCGCGACGGTGCTGCCTGCGCCGCAAATCGTCGATCAGAGAGGCTAACGAGTGCGTCGCACGCTATTTTCCGACGAGCACGAAGCATTCCGCGAGCTGTGCCGCGCCTTCTTCGAAAAGGAGTGCGCGCCGCACGCTGCCGAGTGGGAGCGGCAGGGCTTCGTCGACCGTGAAGTCTGGCGCAAGGCCGGCAATGCGGGCCTGCTCCTGTGGGAAGCGCCGGAGCAGTACGGCGGGGCTGGCGTAAAGGACTATCGCTACAGCGTCGTTCTCGCTGAGGAGTACTACGCGACCGGCACGACCGGCTTCGGCCTCGCGATGCAGAACGACGTGATGCCGCCGTACCTGCTTGAGCTGACCACCGACGAGCAGAAGTCCCGCTGGCTGCCTGGATCGGTCACGGGCGACATCGTCTGGGCGCTCGCGATGAGTGAGCCCGCGGCCGGCTCTGACCTCAAAGCCATTCGCACTGTCGCGCGCCGCGAAGGTGACCACTACGTACTCAACGGCTCGAAGACGTTCATCACCAATGGCCTGCTCGCAGATGCCGTCATCGTCGTCGCCAAGACCGATCCCGAGGCGGGGCACAAGGGCATCTCGCTACTCGTCGTTGAGGCGGGAATGCCTGGTTTCGAGCGCGGTCGCAACCTGGAGAAGATCGGGATGCACGCGCAGGACACCAGCGAGCTGTTCTTCTCCGACGTGCGTGTGCCGGTGTCCAACCTGTTGGGGGAGGAGGGACGCGGCTTCTACAACCTGATGCGTGGCCTCGCGCAGGAGCGCCTGGGCACGGCGGTCACCGGGATGGCCGTCGTCAAGCGCGCTCTGACGATCACCATCGATTATGTCCGGGAGCGACGCATTTTCGACCAGCCCATCGGTGCCTTCCAGAACACGCGCTTCGAGTTGGCCGACGTCAAAGCAACCGTCGATGCCATCGAGTCCTATGTGGATCGCGCGATCTCCCTCTTGCTCGAAGGCAACCTCACTGCCGAAGATGCGGCTTCGGTCAAGCAATGGGTGACGGATCGCCAATGCGAGGTGGTTGATCGATGCCTGCAGCTCTTCGGTGGTTACGGCTACATGAGCGAGTACGAGATCGCCCGGCTCTGGCGAGACAGCAGGGTGCAGCGCATCTACGCCGGGTCGAATGAGGTCCTCAAGGACCTGGTCGGACGTTCCATGCGGTTGGAAGGCTGATGTGACGCATCGGGCGGTACGCCATGGGAGGAGCTCGAACGTGGGTGCGTTAGACGGGCGGGTTGCCCTCGTGACGGGAGCGAGTCGCGGTATCGGCGCTGCGATAGCGCGTCGGTTGGCGGCCGACGGGGCGGCGGTCGCAGTGATGGCGCGCACGCTCGACCCCGATCCGCGCTACACCGGATCGCTGCGGGAAACCGTGCAGCGCATCGAGGCGGCCGGGGGACGGGCGGCAGCTATTGCGGGTGACCTGTCCTCTGCCGATGACAGGCGCCGCATCGTGGCAGAGACCGAAGCAGCGCTCGGACCGATCGACATCTTGGTGAACAACGCTGCGGTCACGTTCTTGCAACACGTCATCGACTTCCCCGAGAAGCGTTACCGGCTGATGTTCGAGCTGCAGGTGAGGGCTCCGTTCGAGATGGCCCAGCTGGTCCTGCCCGGCATGTACGAACGCGGCCGCGGGTGGATCCTGAACATCTCATCGCGCTCGGCAATCCACCCCGACGGGCCACCCTTCGAGGAGATCCAGGAGCGTGGCTTCACCGTCTACGGGATGTGCAAAGCAGCTCTCGAACGTTTCTCGACGGGCCTAGCCGCAGAAGGCTTTCCCCATGGGGTGTGCGTCAACGCGCTGGCGCCGTGGGACAACGTGGCCACCCCCGGCGCGGGAGATCACGATCTGGTTGACGATTTCGCCATCGAAGACGACTCCGTCATCGCGGAGGCTGCGCATGCGCTCGTATCCGGTGACCTCACTGGACGAATCGCCTATTCGTCGCGGCTGCTCGCGGAGCTCGGCCGCGGTCCCGTACCGGCATAACGTGCGCTCAGGTCATCAGATCGAGGACTGTCTCGGCCGGGATGTCTTCGAGCAGCACCTTGCTCGCGGACTGAAGGTGGCGTCGCCAATACGCCTCGACCTCCGCCGGCTTGCCCTCACGGAATACCTCGACCAGCTTGACGTGACTGCGGTGAGTCCGTCGTCGCCAGGCCAGCGCGTCAGCCGGGTCCGCAGCGTGCTTGCGGGTGGAGGTTGTCGCCGCCGTATCGATGATCGAATAGAGCATCCGAACGAGCAGATCGAGCGTCTGGTTGCCGGCCCGCTCCACGATGGCGAGGTGGAACGCCTCGTCGGCCAGCAGGAATGCCGTCGTATCGGAGTTCTCGACGGTAGCTTCCTCTTCCGCGAGCAGAGCGTCGAGCGCGTCCACATCCGCGCGCTTGCGCTTGGAGGCCAGCAGGCCGGCAGCTTGGGATTCCAACAGCGTCCGGGTGTCAAAAACGTCTTCCAGCGTGGCACCGCGAAACTGCAAGATCGCTCCGGCGAAGCGGGCAGCCGCGCCCACCTCCGGAACATGCACCCGGGCACCCCCGCGGGCCCCGCGCCGGACGCTGATGAGGTTTTCTGCCTCGAGGATGCGGAAAGCCTCGCGAAGGGTCGGACGCGAAACGCCAAACCGCTCCATGAGCACGGCTTCGGAGGGCAGCGCGTCTCCCTCGCGGAGCTCGCCGCGGACGATCTGACGACGCAGTTGTCCAGCGACGAGCTCGCCTGCCTTGGGCACGCGCACCTGGTCCATGAGCGACACTTTGGCTCCGCCTTTTCGTGCTGGGGTGGGTTCGTCCCGATCCCGATGGTACGGGGGAGCCGTTCCACCAGCGTGCATCGACGCCCGCGTCGTGTTGACAGAGGCCGCTAGATGGCAGCTCCCGCACCACCCGACGCCGGTGGCTTTCGGCCCCTCTCGGGGGTGCGCGTGCTCGACATCGGGATCCTGATTCCCGCCGCGCTTACCGGGCTGCGCCTCGCGCAACTGGGAGCCGATGTCGTCAAGGTCGAGCAACGAGGTCAGGGCGACCGGATCCGGCAGATTCCACCTTTCACAGATGGTATGAGCCAGCAGTTCATGTCGCACCTGTGGGGCCGGAGGTCGGTCGAACTGGATCTGCGGGTCGAGAAGGACCGCGCCACGTTCGACCGCTTGATCGAGCGCGCCGACGTGCTGCTCGAAAACCAGCTCGCCGGCTCGTGGCGGCGTCTTGGCCTTGATCTCGACGAGTTGCGACAGAGGTACCCGAAACTCGTCATTGTCTCCGTGACCGGGTTTGGTCAGACGGGGCCGCTCGCGTCCCTGCCCTCGCACGGTCTGAACATGGATGTCCTCGCCGACACCGTGCCCGTCGTCTGGGAGGACGGCCGACCGCATCTCGGCTGGACGTACACCAGCTGGGGCAATGAGCTCGGGTCGGCACATGCGGCGATGGCAGTCTGCGCTGCGCTTCTCGCCGCCAAGCTTCGCGGTGAGGGAAGCTGGATCGACCTTTCCTGCTGGGATGCGCTGGTGGAATCTCATCGCGCGGAGATCGCTACCAGCTGGCGCGGCGAGCCGAGCAACATGCACGAGCAAGCCCACATGCCGCTCTACGACACGTACCTGACGAGCGACGGCAAGCTCTTTCTCGTCGGGCTTCTGGAGCCCAAGTTCTGGCAAAGGTTCTGCGTTGAGGTCAACCGTCCTGAGCTACGGGAGCACCACCGCGGGGGAGCGATCGAGTTCGGCTGGGGCGACGCCGCGCTCGCCAATGCCCTCACAGACATCATGGCGACGGCAACCTGCGACCAATGGCGAGATCGCTTCCTCGCCTGGGATCTGCCGGGTAGCCCGGTCCTCGAGATTCCCGACGTGATGCAGCTGCCCCACTTCACCGCTCGCGATCTGGTCGAGGGCGAACCGGGCTCCTGGCCCAACGTGCTTTCGCCGATTCGCTGGCATCACGTCGGGGAACGGGCTGGTCGAGGCCTCCGCCCTCCGGCTCAGCTGGGATGCGACCTCGAGCAGGTGCTTGCGGAGTGGACGGGTAGCTAGAAGCGTCGATTATTAAGGCATATCATCAAACGGAATGTAGGCGCCGCCTACGGAGGAGGGTCCGTGAGCGAATTTCGTTTCCCGGTGGAAGCCGGCCAGATCATGCTGTTTGCGCGTGCTCTCGGCGATCCCAATCCCGTCTATTGGGATGCCGAGCAGGCCGCCCTCTCGGAGGTCGGCGGTATCGTCGCGCCGCCGACCTTCGTGCAGTCGAGCGCTCATTACGATCCGGACTACCCGCTGCGACCGCGAATAGGCGAGAAGTGGTTCGGCTCCGGTCGAGACGCCACGGGCGTCGACACGCCTCCAAGCGGAGGGGGTGGCCTGCACGCCGAGCAGCACTTCACCTATCACCGTCCGCTGCGCCCCGGCGATGTGCTCACGGTGACGTCACGTCCGGGGGAGATCTGGGAAAAGGCCGGCCGCCGCGGTGGCCTCCTGCGCTTCCTGGAGACCATCACGGAATATCGCGCTGCCGACGGCGAACTCGTCGTCACAGCCCGTGGGGTCGGCGTCGTGCCGGAGAAGTCAGTGGAAGGTGGTGAGTCTTGATGGGCCTCACGCGGCAGGGGGCCACCGTCGGCGCGACCCGGGAGGTCGTACTCACCGATGATCTGACTCGCACCCAAATCGTCCAGTACGCAGGCGCTTCCGGAGACTTCAATCCACTGCACACCGACGCCACCTACGCGGGCGAGGTCGCCGGCTACCCGGGCGTATTCGCCCACGGGATGCTGACGATGGGCATGACAGCCAGGGCGATCACCGACTGGGTCGGCGACGGTCGGCTGCTGACCTACGGGGTGCGTTTCAAGTCGCAGGTGTGGCCGGGAGACCATCTTGTTGCACGGCTCACGCTGACGAACGTGCGGACTGAGGACGGCGTCGACATCGCCGAACTTGACGTTGTCACAGTCAACGGTGAAGGCATCCAGGTGGTCGTCGGCTACGCGACGGCGAAGATCGACAGCTAGCTTACGCGTGTTGCGTCACGATTTGACGATCTGATAGCTAGATGATTGTACGATACGACAATGTCTTCTTCCGTGGTCCCACTCGACAGGGTGCACCTGCCGAAAGCCGCAGAATTGGTGGCGTCAGCGCTGAGACGGCAGATCGTGCGCGGCCAGCTCAAGGAGAACGACGCCCTCCCCCACGAGAGCGTCTTGATGGAGCAGTTCGCGGTTTCCCGACCCACCTTGCGCGAGGCCTTTCGCGTGTTGGAGTCCGAGGGCCTTATCCGGGTGCGCCGGGGAGCTCACGGTGGCGCGCGGGTGCACGTTCCCGACGCCGATGTTGCGGCGCGTTTCACCGGCCTGGTGCTGCAACACCGGGGAGCCACGGTCGCCGACGTGCTGGAAGCGCGCGCGTTGATCGAGCCACCGGCGGCCGCCATCCTGGCCCGAAGTGGCCATGCGACGGCGATCGCCGAGCTCCGGGCAAATCTCGAGCAGACCGAGGCGACCCTGCGTACGCCAGGTGACCACGTTCCGGCGCACACCGACTTTCACGAGCTGGTCGCGGAGCTGGCCGGTAACCACACGCTGGCGATGCTGACCCGGATGCTGCACCACCTGATCAACACCGCCTGGCACGAACACCGCGCCGGCCTGTCCAGCGAGCAGCAGCGGCTTGCGGAAGATGAGACGACGGTCAGAGCGCATCGCAAGCTGCTCGGCTACCTCGAATCAGGCGACGAGGCGCGGGCAATGTCCTTCTGGAGCAAGCACATTCGCGATAGCAACGCGGTGTTGCTGGATCGGCTGGGGCCGACCAAGTTGCTCGACCTCGGGATGTGACGATCTGCTGAGACGCTACGTCTCACGAGCGCCGGCTCTCCACCCACGGCAGGTTCTTGTCTACCCGGATGTCGCCCGGCAGCCCGAGAACCCGCTCGCCGAGGATGTTGCGGAGGATCTCCGACGTGCCGCCCTCGATGGTGTTGGCCCGCGCCCGCAAGAAGGCCCGCACCGGCGCGTCACTCTCCGCTCCGCCGTCGTAGTGGATGTCACGGATGTCGTAGGAACCATGCAGCATCCCCGCGCAACCCATGAGGTCCACGCCGAGCTCGGTCGCCTTCTTGTTGAGTTGAGCCGTCGCGAGCTTCGCGACAGACCCCTCCGGTCCGGCGGTGCCACGCTCCCGTCCGGCATCGGCGCGCAGCGTGGTGAGCCGCACGATCTCCACCTGAATGTAAAGGTCGACCAGCCGGTCGTGCAGTACGCGGGCTTCGGCCGACGTCTGGTCCGCCCGATCGCGCCACAGCTGGAGCGCCACGTGCATCGCCGGCGCTGCCGATAGACCATCACTCAACATGTACCGCTCGTTGTTCAGCGTGGTCAGGGCGACTCCCCAGCCGCCGCCGACCGCGCCGAGTCGCAAGCTGTCCGGCAGCCGCACGTTAGTCAGGTACACCTCGTTGAACTCGGCGTTGCCGGTCATCTGCCGCAGCGGCCGAACCTCGACGCCGGGTGC
The DNA here is from genome assembly GCA_963782485.1 of uncultured Actinomycetota bacterium. Classification (GTDB taxonomy): domain Bacteria; phylum Actinomycetota; class Actinomycetes; order Frankiales; family Frankiaceae; genus DATAZK01. Next base: position 900,438 of record CAWAJV010000007.1, on the reverse strand, counting down.
GGTCATGTCACACAGGAAGTACGTCAGGCCGCGGTGCTTGACCGCCTGCGGATCGGTACGGGCCACGAGCATGCCCCAACGGGCGACGTGACCCCACGAGGTCCAGACCTTCTGCCCGTTCAGCACCCACTCGTCGCCATCACGCTCGGCCCGGGTGGCGACGCCTGCCAGATCGGAGCCGGCGCCCGGCTCGCTGAACAGTTGGCACCAGATCTCCTCGGCGGTGAAGAGCGGGCGAAGGTAACGCTCATGCTGCTCTGGCGTCCCGTGCTCGAGCAGTGTTGGGCCACCCATGCCGTAACCGAGCGGGTTGCCCATGAAGGCATTGGGCGCTCCGGCCCCGGCGAGCCGCTCGTTCACTCGCTTCTGCAGCAGCGGAGCAACCGCAAGACCGCCTAGCCCCAGCGGAAACGACACCCAAGCGAGCCCCGCAGCGAACTGCGCGTTGAGAAAGTCCAGCGGCGGGGTGGTGCTCGGAGGGTGCTCCCGGACCAGCCGCTCGACGGCCTCGTCGACGGCGGTGGTTTGCGGGTCGACCTCAGTGGTGGGAGACATCAGCTCAGGCTCCTCGCTAACAGCTCAGGCGCTCGGTTCGCTACCGACGACGGATACGAAGCTCACGCAGTCGCCGGGACCGCCGCCAAGATTGTGAGTCAGCGCCAGCTTCCTGTCGCGATCGATGCTGGCCATCCGCCGTTCCTCGGGAGCCTCCCCGCGCAACTGCAGCCACGCTTCGAACATCATCCGCAAGCCGGAGGCGCCAATCGGGTGGCCGAATGCCTTGAGCCCGCCGTCGGGATTGACCGGAAGGTCGCCGTCGAGGTCAAAGGCTCCGGAGAGCACGTCCTTCCAGCCCTGCCCGCGCTCGGAGAACCCGAGGTCTTCCATCAGGACGAGTTCAGTCGGCGTGAAGCAGTCGTGCACCTCCGCCATCGCCAGTTCTTCGCGTGGATTGACCACCCCGGCTTGGCGATACGCGTCGCGTGCCGACGCGACCACCTCCGGGAAGGTCGTGAAGTCGTAGTCCGGGCTGACGAGGCCGGCTGCCGGACCCGCGACGAACGACAGACCTTTCACGAACAGTGGCTTGTCCGTGTAGCGGTAGGCGTCTTCGGCGCGCACCACGATGGCGGCGGCGGACCCGTCCGAAACACCTGAGCAGTCGAAGATGCCCAGCATCCCGGCGATGGGTGCGGCCTTGCGGATCGTTTCGATGGCCACGGGCTTGCGGAACTGGGCCCGCGGATTGCGGGCGCCGTTCTGGTGGTTCTTCCACGCGATGCGCGACAGCACCTCCTTCAGCTCTCCCTCGTCCACGCCGTACTTGGCGGCGTACGCAGGAGCGAGCAGGCTGAAGGTGGCCGGTGCCGTGGCATCGCCCCGACCGTCGTCACCTGCACCCGGGGGAGGTGAGGAGACCAGCCCTGAAAAGCCCGAGTCCTTCAGCTTTTCGACCCCGACCGCCATCGCCATGTCGTACGCACCGCTGGCGACGGCGTAGCAGGCGTTGCGCAGGGATTCCGATCCGGTCGCGCACATGTTTTCGACGCGGGTGACCGGCTTGTACGCCAGCCTCATCGGTCGCGAGAGCGTCAATCCGGAGGTGCCAGAGCCCATGGTGCCGAGCCAGAAAGCGTCGATGTCGTCGAACGTCACACCCGCAGACCGGAGGGCCGCGGTGGTGGACTCGACGAGCAGGTCGTCCACTGACTGCGACCAGTTCTCGCCGAAGTTGGTGCATCCCATTCCCACGATCGCGACCCGATCGCGGATGCCGTGCGAGCCCATCAGTTGCCTCCATCCGCGCGCAGCGGCTTGGCTTTCCAGAAGTAGTTGGCGATCGCGTCGGCAGTGACCAGCCGCCTGAATGTCATGCCGACCCGCAAGCCGATGTGGGCCTCATCGGGGGTGGCGTCGGTCAGTTCGCAGCGGAAGCGCCCGCCGCCCTCGTAGTCGACCACCACCATGAGCAGCGGCGGATTCAGGCTGAACGCGAGCCGGTCGATCGTGTATGTCGCGAGCACTCCCGCCGTGTCGGCGACCGGATCGGCCTCCATCTCGTCGATCGCGTGGCAGGAAACGCACACGCGCCCGGGGGGAAGGTGACGGGTGCCGCAGGCGGTGCACCGGGAGCCGATGAGGCCGAACTTCCAGTCCCGCCGACGAAATGAGGGAGGCGCGTACGCCTTCTCCGGGTCGGGGCGCCGCGGGGGCTCCCGTTGCAGCAGCCCTCGCCACGTCAGGAAGGTCAGGTACGGAAGCAGCGCGCTTGCCCCGGAGATCTGATCGGCGACCGATGGTGCCGCCCGGTGGGCCGTCAGGGCCGGCGTCGTCTTCAACACGACGGCGGTCGCGCCGTCAGCGAGCACCAGCAAGACAATGTGTTGGCCAGGCTCCGCGCGGTCGAGGACGTCGGCCAGCAGCAGGCCCGGCTGCGCCGTAGCCGGGTTGCCGATGACGCCGGTGTAGTCCTCGACGATGGCTTCTGGGCGAACCCCGGTGGCCTTTGCCGCGGACCGGAGCGCCCTCGTGGGCAGCCCGGCGACGATGAGATGGTCCACACTTGCCGGCGTTAGCCCAGCCTGCTTGAGGGCGTCTGCGAAGGCGGCTTCGGCGAGCGGCAGGTAGACCTCCTCGCCGAACCGCTCCTCCCAGCTGCGCGACGCGGGGGCTCCCGGGGTGCGCCACCGGTCGAGGAACTCCTCGGTCGCTGAGGCCTGGCAGACGATCTCGGCCAGCGACGGCAGCTCGGCCGTGCCGGGACCCACGACGAACGCGGCGGCGGCGTCACCGCCCTCACGCTCGTCAGCTCCGCCAGGCAAGCCGGTACGCACATCGGAGAGCACGATGAGGGTCGGCGCCGAGGTCTCTGACCCGGCAAGGATGGCGCCGATTCCCGACCGGACCGATCCGAGCATGTCAACGGCTAGCGCGCTCGAGTCCAGCGCCAGAGCGGCGTGAATGGCCGTGGCGTTCGTCTTGTCGAGGTAGGCCGGAGTGGAGGTGGCGAAATACAGCTGCCGGATCGCCGATCGCTGCGGGAGCCTTCGAAGGGCCGTCCGCGCTGCTTCCACACCCAGGGAGGTCGAGTCCTCGTCATAGGAGGCGACCGCTCGCGTCCCCTTGCCGCCGCCGCTGCCGAGAGAGCGAGCGATGTCGGTGCGGTCCAGCCGGTGATACGGGACGTAGGCACCGTAGGCGAGCACGCCTGCCATGCATCCTCCTGGAGGGTCGGGAACATCATGACGCGGTGAGTGGAATCATATAACGTTTTACACCCGTTACCAGAGGAGGGCCATGCATCCCGGCTACTGGGCTCAGCACACACCCGAGCGGGCGGCTGTCATCATGGCGACCTCATGCGAGGTCGTGACCTATCGAGAGCTCGACCAGCGGTCCAACCAGCTGGCCCACTATCTGCGCACGATCGGCCTGACCCGTGGTGACACCGTCGCGGCGCTGCTGCCCAACGGTGCGGACTACCACGCCGTCGCCTGGGCCGTGCGCCGCTCAGGGATGTATCTGACCCCGGTCAACACGCATCTGACCGCCGACGAGGTGGCCTACATCGTGGACGACTGCGCGGCCCGCGTGCTCATCGCGAGCGACTCGCTGTCCGAGATCGCCCGGCGGCTCGACACTCAGGCCGTCCCGCGTGTCGAGGCCCGGTTGCTCATCGGTGGATCGTTTCCCGGATGGTCGTCCTACGCCGCGGAGATCGAGGGGCAACCCACTGATGCGCACCCCGACGAGGCGGAGGGCGCCATCCTGCAGTACTCGTCGGGGACGACCGGAAAGCCGAAGGGGGTCATGCGTCCCATCGACGGCGGCCCCATGCGTCTGGAGGCCGACCCGGTCGTGGCCTTTCTCGATACGTTCGGCTTCCAGCAGGGAGATACGTACCTGTCACCTGCGCCGCTCTACCACTCCGCACCGCTCTTCTGGACGATGGGCGTTCATCGGCTCGGTGGGACGGTCGTGGTGATGGAGCGGTTCGACCCGGAAGCATTTCTCGCGGCCATCGAGCGCTATGCCGTCACGCACGTACAGGCGGTCCCGACGATGTTCGTGCGCCTGCTGAAGTTGGCGGCCGGCACCCGTAGCCGCTACGACGTGTCAAGCCTGCGGGGGATAGTCCACGCTGCCGCTCCCTGCCCCGTTCAGGTGAAACGCGAGATCATTGACTGGTTCGGCCCGATCGTCGCGGAGTACTGGTCCTCGACCGAAGGGGCGGGCGCCACGTACATCACCTCACCGGAATGGCTCGACCACCCTGGCTCCGTGGGGCGTCCGATGTCGGGAGCGGTGCACATCGTGGGGGAGGACGGGACTGAACTCGGTGCTCGTGAGGTGGGTCAGATCTGGGCTGAGGGAGGGCCGGACTTCGACTACCTCGGCGATCCGGAGAAGACGGTCGGCACCCGGGACCCCAGGGGCTGGCGCACTGTCGGCGATGTTGGCTACCTGGATGAGGACGGCTACCTCTACCTGACCGATCGCAAGGCGTACATGATCATCTCGGGTGGAGTGAACATCTACCCGCAGGAGTCCGAAAGCGTTCTGGTCACGCATCCCAAGGTGCTGGACGTGGCGGTCTTCGGTGTGCCCGATCCGGATCTCGGTGAGCAAGTGAAAGGCGTGGTGGAGCCGGTCTCGTGGGCGGACGTCGGCCCTGACCTGGAGGCTGAGCTGATCGGGTACTGCCGTAGCCAGCTCGCGAGCTACAAGTGCCCGAAGTCCATCGACTTCACGCCGCAATTGCCCCGCACTGATGCCGGAAAGCTCTACAAGCGCAGGCTCCGCGAGCAGTACTGGGAGCAGCCGGTGAGCGGCTGACCACGCATTGACTCAAGCCGGCGGAAGCGCGCTGCCTCCGCCCGGATTGACCCGGGGTATGGCGGCACCCTCACGCAACAAATCGATGAAGTCGTCCGGCGGGAACTCGTCGGTCAGCGGACGGTCGCCGATGTCCGGGTGGGACTGGTAGCGCTCGAAGCTCGGGAAGGCGGCGTGGAAGGCACCCTCCACCTTCGCGCGGCCTGGCCAGCGGAGCTTGTTCGGCCCGACGGGAGGATCGGTGATGTCGCACTCGTACCAGAAGAGCGGTGTCCTGCGCTGGAAGTACCAGCGTCCATCGCGACGCTCGTAGCGGTCGAGATACGCCATCATCTCGATGAGGAAGACATCGTCGGTCTCCAGATCGTTGCGCGAATAGACCAGGCCGCTGGCGAGATCGGGCGAGTGGATGTCGATGACATGGCCCAGTACCCCGTGAGCCGAACCCTTCAGGCTGCGCAGCTGATCCGCGTACCAGCGCTTCAGGGCCTGCCGCCCCCGTTGCTTGCCCGGAACGCCGATGTCGTCGACGAACAGGCCGACGAGTGCGTCGAGATTGCGCATGTCCATGGCCGCTGCGTACTTGGCGGGCAACTGCCGGATCTCATCGAGCGCTTCGAGCCGGTCGATGCGCGCGAGCAGGTCGTCGTATTTCGGGCACTGAAGCTCTCCCTTGCCGTCATGTCCGGCTTGTCGGGCTGGACAGCGCGCCAGTACGGTGGCAGCGTATCCGGTAGATGATTTTACTTCTAGGAGTCGGCAATGGGTGATGTGCTGATCCGAGGTGGCACCGTCGTGGACGGCACGGGTGCCCCTGGCCGCTCGCTCGACGTCCGTGTCCGTGGCGGCGTGGTCGCGGAGATCGACACCGGCCTGCGACCCGACGGTGAAGTCGTGGTTGACGCCGGAGGGGCGTTCGTCACCCCCGGATTCATCGACGTGCACACCCACTTCGACCCCACGCTCTTCTGGGATCCGCTCTGCGACCCGATGCCTCAGCACGGGGTGACGAGCGTTCTGATGGGCAACTGCTCGCTGTCACTCGCGCCGGTCCGTGCTGGGCAGCAGGGGCTGCTCCAGGAGCTGTTCTGCTACGTCGAGGACCTGCCCAGTCAAGTCCTCGACGAGGCGCTGCCGTGGGGGTGGGAGTCGTACGGCGACTTCTTGCACGTGACTGATCAGCGGGGTGGATTCGGGGTCAACGTCGGCGGCCTCGTAGGGCACACCATGCTGCGCCAGTATGTGATGGGTGACCAGGCGTGGGAGCGTCCCAGCTCACCGGAGGAGCGTCGCGCGGTCGCAGAACTGCTCGCCGCTTCCCTCGACGCCGGCGCCTTCGGTATGTCGACCTCGCTGGGATTCGACGAGGACCGCACCAAGCGTCCCGTCCCGAGCCGGTTGGCCGATGACGCGGAATTCGCCGCCGTCCTCGACGTGATTGCGGCTCGCGACAGGTTCGTCACCTTCATTCCGGATCCGAGCGGGCGCCAGATGCGCAAGGACGTGCAGCGCATGGCCGATCTCTGCGGGCCGCGCGACATCATGCACTCCTGGATCGGCATCTTTCACAACCAGGACAAGCCCGACTGGGCACGCTCGATGCTCGATTTCGCCGGCGAACTGCAGGCTGCGGGGGTCAAGAGCTACCCGCAGGTGAGCCCGCGAACCCTGGATATTCACGTCAACTGGAACGGCGGCATGTCGTGGTTCATGCTCGTCGAAGGCTGGCACCGCATGGTCCAGGCTCCGCTGGAGCAGAAGGCCGATCTACTACGCAGCGCCGAATGGAGAGCGCTCGCTCGTGAGGAGTGGGATCGGGTTCCGCGGACGATGATCCCGCACAAGCATCCCGACCGGATCCGCCTGATCAGCGTCACCCGACCGGAAAACGCCAAGTGGGTCGGGTCGACGCTGGCTGACCTGGTGGCTGCGCGGGGCGGCCATCCGTCCGACGTGCTCGCGGACTGGCTGCTCGAAAACGATTTGCAGCCCGGCGTGGTGGGAGTCGGGGTCTCCAACGCTGACCCGGAGGGTGTCGGTGAGACGCTGGCGCATCCGGCCTCGCTGATCGCCAACAGCGACGCGGGCGCGCACCTGACGATGATGTGCGCGACCGGTGACACCACCTTGACGCTGACCCGGCATGTACGCGAGCGCGCGGATCTGTCCATCGAAGAAGCGGTGTACCGGATGACCGGTCGGCTGGCCGGACTGTTCGGCTTCCAGAACCGGGGTGTGCTTTCGCCTGGTGCCGTGGGCGATGTGGCCGTCTTTGCTCTCGATGAGCTGGGGTGGCAGACGGACGTCTTCGTGGACGACCTGCCGACGGGTGCTTCCCGGTTGCGTCGGCCAGCCGGTGGCTACCGCCAGACGATCGTCGGTGGAACGGTCGTCCAGGAGGCGGGTGAGTTGACGGGCGCGCGGCCTGGGCGGCTGCTGCGCGCTGGGCGAGGGGAATGAGGAGAGTCCATGCATGACGTTGTCATCCGAGGCGGTTCTGTCGTCGATGGAACCGGTGCTCCGCGGCAGACCGGTGACGTGGCCATCGACCACGGCCGCATCACCGACGTCGGTCGTGGGCTGGGTCGGGGCGCGCGGGAGATCGACGCCGATGGCCTCATCGTCTCGCCCGGCTTCATCGATGTGCACACGCATCTGGACGTGCAGGGATTCTGGGACTCGTCGCTGTCACCGTCGCCGTTGCATGGCGTGACGACGGCGCTCGGGGGAAATTGCGGCTTCACTGTCGCACCGTTGGCAGGGGACGCCGGCACGTACCTGATGCGCATGCTCGCCAGGGTCGAAGGCATGCCTCTGGAATCGCTCGAGCGGGGCGTGCCATGGGACTGGCGTTCGACGGCCGAGTACTTCGATCGGCTCGACGGAACGCTGGCCATCAACACCGCCTTCATGGTGGGCCACTCGGCGCTGCGCCGGGTCGTCATGGGCGAGGCCGCGACCGAGCGCACCTGTACTGACGATGAGCTGGCACGCATGCAGGCGCTGCTGCGGGAAGGATTGGCAGCGGGCGGACTCGGCTTCTCCTCCACGTGGGCTAACACCCACAACGACGACGAAGGCCGTCCGGTGCCGTCGCGCCACGCAACCGCTGACGAGATCGTCGCCTTGGCTGGGGTGTGTCAGGAGTTCGAGGGGACGTCGCTGGAGTTTCTTCCGCGCGCGGCCGGGCCTTTCGAGCCGGATGAGATTGGGCTGATGCTCCGCATGACCGTCGCGGCGCAGCGGCCGTTGAACTGGAACATCATGTCGGTCACGGCGCGCAATCTCCCTGATTGGCTGACGAAGCTGGAAGTCGGTGACCGGGCACGCGAGCGGGGCGGCAAGGTGGTCGGGCTGGTGATCCCTAACAGCCCAGCCGCGCGGTTCACGTTCCGGTCTGGATTCGTCCTCGACGCCCTCCCTGGCTGGCGTGAACCGATGGCGCTCGATCCCGGTGCGAAGCTGGCCATGCTGCGCGACCCCGATCAGCGGCGGCGGCTGAATGAGCTTGCGCAGCAGCCGAATCCAATGGCCCACCTGGCGCGCTGGGGCGAGAAGGTCATCACCGAAACGTTCACCGCAGAGACCAAGCGATATGAGGGCCGCAAGGTCGCCGACATCGCTGCCGAGGAACGCAAGGATCCCTTCGACGTCCTGCTCGACATCGCCTGCACCGATGACCTGTTGACGTCGTTCACCAACACCCCTTTCGAGCCGAAGGATGACGACTGGCAGGCGCGGGGGCAGGTGTGGCGAGACCCGAGAGCCGTCATCGGCGCCTCTGATGCAGGCGCCCATCTCGACATGCTGGACACCTTCAACTACACGACCGTGCTGCTGCAGGACGGCGTGCGCCGGCAGGGTGTCCTCGGACTCGAGGAAGCCGTCCGGCTCTTGACCTCGGTGCCCGCTGACCTTTACGGCCTTCGCGATCGGGGCCGGCTGTCGACGGGAGCGCGCGCCGACCTCGTGCTGTTCGACGAGTCAACGGTCGGCACGCAGCCCACGCAGACGCGCGCTGACCTCCCAGGCGGCGCTGCGCGGCTGTATGCGGAGGCGAACGGCGTCGAGCGCGTCCTGGTGGCAGGGGAGGAGATCGTTGTCTCCGGGCAGTTCACCTCAGCGCGACCCGGTCGCATGTTGCGCAGCGGCCAGGACACCGTGAACCCCTCGCTGCTGTGACCAGGGGTTCGCCGGTTCGTTTCCGATGAAAGGTGTCACGCACGTGCCTGATGTGCTCACGGTCGAGCGGGCCGATTCGATCGCCGTGCTCACGCTCAACCGCCCTGACCAGATCAACGCGCTCGGAACGGCTGTGGCAGAAGCTCTGGCCGATGCGTGCCGTGAGCTCTCGCATGACGCCACCGTGCGGGCGGTCATGGTCTGCGGCGCGGGCCGAGCGTTCAGCGCCGGCGCCGACATCAGCGAATTCGAGCAACTTGGTGCGCCTGCCGACTTCGCTCGATTCGTCAGCGGCCTCACGCGCGCCTTCAGCGCGCTGCAGGGCCTGCCCCAGCCGTCGGTGGCGGCGGTGCACGGCTTCGCGTTCGGCGGCGGGCTGGAACTCGCGCTCGCCTGCGACTTGCGGGTGACGGGCCCCGGCACCCGGCTCGGGGTCCCGGAGATTCGGCTGGGTTTGCTGCCCGGCGCTGGAGGCACCCAGCGCTTGCCGCGGATGCTGCCGGTCGGCATTGCCAAGCAACTCATTCTCACCGGTGATCCGCTGACCGGCCAGCGCGCCTATGACCTCGGGCTGGTCAATGAGCTGGCCCCCACCGACGATCGGGACGCCGTGCTCGCTACCGCGGAAGCGTTGGCGGTGAAGGTCGCCGCGGGCGCACCGCTGGCGCTGGCGACGGGCAAGCGGCTGGTCGATGACGGCGTGGCGATGAGCCTGGACGCGGCCATCGCGTACGAGCGCGAGTCCGTGTCGATGCTGTTCTCCAGCGACGACCGCGCCGAGGGCCTCAAAGCGTTCCGCGACAGGCGTCAGCCGCACTTCACCGGACGGTGAGCTGCGAGTCCGCCGGGCCGCTGAGCATCTCGTCGGCCAGTTCGGCCAGCCGACGGACTCGTGGCTCGAGATGCTCGGTGTCGACAGCGTCGGCGACCATGACTCCGGACTCGTAGCGGCGCTTGATGCCTTCGGCAATGATGCCCATTCGCCAGTACGCGAAAGCTCGGTAGTAACCGAGATCCGCTGGGTCGCAGCCAGTTCTCGTCACGTACGAGCGCAGGACGAAGTGTCGATCCGGAAAGCCGCCCGCCCGGGTGGACGGTTGTTGCATCCACACCGTGGCGCCCTGGAATGGCCTCCCGCGATCAGACGAGCTGCGATGACGGGGGCGGCGTCGACGCTGGCGCTCCACCAGTCGTTGAGCGACGCGAGGTCCACTGCGGTCACCTCGCCCTCCGCCATCAGTCCATCAGTCCGATCGGAATCCCGTCGCGCATGATGTCGTGGTACTCGCAATGCCCGGCGCCCGAGCGGCCGTCCGCGAGTCGCCAGGTGGCCGCGGACTTTACGATCCGTAGGGTCGCCTGGCCGCCGTCGGCTTGCTGTTGCCGATGACGCAACGGCAGCCACGTCCGGGGCTCTCCGGTCGCGTTCCACGAAAGGCCACCGGCTTCAATGGTGACCTCGACGCGCTGGAGCTCATAGTTGGGCGGCCCGGCATACGTGTTGTTCATGGTGAAGTCGTCGACAAGGTGGAATTTCCCGTCGATCAGCAGGTGGCCGCTGCGGGTGCGCTTTGTCGGCCCAACCGCGCGCACCAGCATGAAGCCGTTGCCGTCGTCGACGGAACAGATGAGCCAGCGCAGATATGTCTTCGCGTGCCAGTTTCGCGGGCCCCATGAGTGGTCACGGCCGCCGACCCCGTTCACCTGCCAATGATCAGTGCCGACAGTGATGTCTCCTGTCGTGCGGGCCAGGTGTTGGTAGTGAAAGTCCGCCTGTCCCGGCAAGAAGATACGGTCGATGTCCGCTTGATCGTGCCCCATCACGGCAGTGATTCCTGCAGAGGTGGTGATCAGGTCGAGGGCAGCCGGCAGCCGGGGCGAGTCCCGGTACACGGGTCCGGGTTCTGGTCAGCGCCCATGGGTCGGGGAGAAGCATCAAGTCGCCGCTGAAGCGCACCTGTCCGCGCTCGAAGGGATGCTGGATCGCCCACTGCTGACCGCCGGCGACCAGCCCGTTGACGTCGATCTCAGGGCGCTCGAAGGCGAAGGCGGCGGCCCCGCTGGGCAGGTACACGCACACCGACATCTCCGCGTAGCCCTCATTGGGACGCATCCCGATGCGAAGCCATCCGCCCACGCCCTGCGGAGGATCGTAGAAGTCGACATACCGACTTTCGTTCCAGTTGAGTGCACCGCCGACCGGGTGGGTGCCTTCATCGACCGCCGTAAGCAGGGTGCCCACCGCGGGATCAGTCAGTGATACTGATGGCGCGCTCAGGGCAGCTGTCGACCGCCCGGCGCACCGCGCCCGCCAGCCTCGTCGGGACCTCTTCGAGCTTGACCACCGAGTGACCGTCGTCCTCCCGCAGGTCAAATACCTCCGGCGCGGCCATCGCGCACAAGGTATGGCCCTGGCAGCGCTCTTCCTCGACGGTCACACGCATTGGCATCCCTCCAGGGGCAGGCTTCGGACCCAACAGTAAGAGGATTGCACTACTAAGGCAAGGCACGACAGGTCAACTGTCGTGCCTTACGCCCGCATTGGCATGGCAACTCACAAAGAAGGACGCCGATGAGCAAGCAGGCCAAGCGTCGGCCCCGTCCGCAGGGACCGTTGAAAGGGATTCGAGTTGTGGAACTCGCCGGCATAGGTCCGGCGCCCTTCGCTGCGATGGTGCTGTCGGACCTCGGCGCAGACGTCGTACGCGTTGATCGGGCGTCCGGGCCGCCGCCGCCCCACGGCGCCAACGACGTGGTCTATCGCGGCCGGCGGTCGGTCAGCGTGAGATTCAAGAACCCGGTCGGTGTCGAGGTCGTATTGCGGCTCGTCGAGCAAGCACAAGCAATTGTTGAGCCCGTACCGCCCGGAGTTGCCGAGCGATTGGGCCTAGGACCGCAGGCCTGCCTGGGTCGCAATCCAGGGTTGGTCTATGGCCGCATGACAGGCTGGGGCCAGGACGGCCCGCTCGCAGCGAAAGCGGGTCATGACATCAACTACATCTCCGTCGCCGGGGCGCTTTGGCCGCTCGGCGAGGAGGGGCAGCCTCCGCTGCCCCCGCTCAACCTGGTGGGTGATTTCGGCGGCGGCGGCATGTTGCTGGTGGTAGGAGTGCTCGCAGCACTGCTGGAAGCGCAAAGCTCTGGGCAAGGCCAGGTTGTGGACGCGGCCATGGTGGATGGCGCCGCGCTCTTGATGGCGTTCACCTGGGGCATGCGTGCGATAGGTCAGTGGCACGACCGCCGCGGCGCCAACATGCTGGACGGCGCCGCGCCCTTCTACCGGACGTACGAATGCTCGGACGGGCGGTTCGTGTCAGTGGGCGCGATGGAGCCTCAGTTCTACGCCGAGTTGATGAAGCTGACCGGGCTCGATGCGGACGAGTCTGTGCCACACCAGTTGGACGAAAGCGGCTGGCCGGCCTTACGTGCCCGCCTGGCAGGAGTTTTCAAGTCCCGTACCCGAGACGAGTGGGTTTCCGCCGCTCAGGATTATGACGCCTGCCTCACGCCGGTGCTCGATTTCGATGAGGCGCCGAAGCATCCGCATACGACGGCTCGGGAGGTCTTCACGACGCTAGCCGGCGCAACGCAGCCAAACCCGGCGCCTCGGTTCAGCCGGACGCCTGGCGCTATTCAAGGACCGCCGGCCATGCCTGGAGATGACACGGCAGAGGTGCTGGAGGACTGGCTCTCCCTCCGCGGCGCCGAGTTCGACGCCCTGCGCCGCACCGGGGGGGTTCGCTGACCGAGGACGCCCGTTCCTTGCCCCGGCCGTCTATCCGTGCGATTATCTAACCATTCCTGGCGACACGGAGGTGGCGTGGACTTCGGACTGACCGATGAGCAGCGCCTGTTGCAGAAGACAGCTCGCGATTTCGTCGCTCGTACCTGCCCTCCGGTGACAGCCAAGGAGTGGGACGAGGCCGGGACCTATCCCGTTGAGCTCTTTCGCGGGATGGCGCAGCAGGGGTGGTTCAGCCTGCCGTTCCCCGAGTCGGTAGGCGGTGGCGACGGCGGCATCATCGAGATGTGCCTGATCGCTGAGGAGCTCGGCAAGGCCAGTCTCGACATCGCCATGTGTTACGCGGGGACCTTCATTCCCGGGCTCACGCTCCATCGCTGGGGAACGTCGGATCAGCACGAGCGCTACCTCGCCGGAATGATGCAAGGCACCAGCCGGCTTGCCGTCGCGATGAGCGAACCAGATGTCGGTTCCGATGTCGCGGCGTTGCGGACTTCAGCGGCAGACGCGGGTGACCACTTCGTCGTCAACGGGCAGAAGGCGTGGTGCACGGGTGCGGGGCTGCCGGGCACAATCATCGCGATGTACGTGCGCACCGATCCCACCGTCAAGAAGCACAACGGGCTGTCGCTGCTGTTGATCGACCCGGCCAGTCCCGGGGTTGAGATCCGCCGCACGCCTACGCTCGCCCGCCACATCCTGGGCACCAACGAGGTGTTCCTGCACGACGTGCAGGTCCCCAAGGAAAACCTCGTCGGTCCGCTGAACGGCGGCTGGAAGGTCCTGCTTTCCGGGCTTGACGTCGAAAAAGTGTTGATGAGCGCGGCCTATGTGGGCACCGCGCAGTCGACGGTCGACGAGACGCTGGCCTATGCGCAGCAACGCACCGCCTTCGACCGGCCGATCGGCAATTTCCAGGCGCTTGTCCCATGCCCTGGCCGATCTGCAGACTGAAGTCGACGCATCGCGACTGCTCGCCTACCGGGCGGCGTGGCTGCTGGCCAACGGGCAGCCATGCACCCGAGAAGGCGCCATGGCCAAGCTCAAGGGCTCAGAGACCTATGTGGAAGCCGCCCGCTGGGGGATGCAAATCTTGGCTGGCCACGGTTTCTCGACCGAGAGTGTCATGAGCTTTCGCTGGCGAGAGTCCATCGTGGCCACGATTTCGGGAGGCACCAGCCAGATCCAGCGCAACGCCATTGCGCGCAGCATGAACCTGCGCTCGTACTAGTGGAATGAGCACGCGCATGCCGGATGACCGCTATCTCGAGCCCGAGGTCGAAACGATGCCGCGGGAGCAGCTCGATGCGCTTCAGGAGGAGCGTCTCCTGGAGCTGATTCCCTATGTCTACGAGCATTCGGCGCTCTATCGCGAAGTCTGGGACGCCCATGGCGTGCATCCGCGAGACATCTCGTCAGCCAAGGACGTCCGCGAGCAGATTCCGTTCATCAACAAGGACATGCTGCGCGAGTTCCGCGACCGGACGGGCGATCCCTTTGGCGGCATGCTCTGCGTCGATCCTGACGACCTGCAGTCGGTGACGGCGAGTTCAGGCACCACCGGCGATGCCACCTTCTTTCCCGAGGTCTGGCAGGACAGTCCGATCTCGCCTCTGCCCGCCAGCTACCTGCGGCCGCTGTGGATGATGGGGCTGCGCCCGGGTGACCGTGCGGTCATCTCGCCGACCACCTTCCGAGGGCAGCAGGATCTCCCTTACGGCTTGCTGGGACTGGTGACGATCTACGTCAATGCGTGGTTCGGCAACTGGGCCGAGGTGCTGGATGCCATTCACGAGCACGACCCTGCTTATGTCGGCCTACTGTCCCCGAACATTGTCGAGCTGGACCACCTCTCCGCGAAGTATGACCTCAAGGCGGCCTTCGCCGGGATCAAAGCCGCATCGTTCGCCGGCGAACCCCTCGGCGCGGCCATGCGGCGAAAGGCCGTCGATGAGTGGGGCCTGAACCTTTTCGTCTACGCCAGCGCCGGTGACACCGGGACGGCCTGGGAGTGCGACCAGCACGACGGCTACCACCTCTGGGAAGACGAGGTCGTCCCGGAGGTGGTTGATCCGATCACCGGGGCTCCGGTACCAGAGGGACACATCGGCGAGCTGGTGTCCACCGCGATCGACAATCCGGCGGCGCCTCTGGTGCGCTACCGCACGGACGATCTGGTCAGGGTGTCGAGGGAGCGCTGCGGCTGCGGTCGTACCCATGCCCGCATGTGGGTGCTCGGACGTAAGGGGGACGAGACGGTGGTGCAGGGCCGGGTCATCCTCCCGACTGAGATCTGGGCCGCCGTCGAGACTCTGCCGGAAACCGAAACCGGCCTGTTCCAGATCATCCGACCGCAGCGTGAGCTGGATGCGCTACGGCTGCGGGTGGGCTACGACGCAGCTCGCACTCGTGATCCCCGCGAGCTCGAAGACCGCCTGCGCGGGGCGGTGTTCGCGATGGTCGGCATCGAACCCACGATCGAGCTCGAATCCGAGGAAGCACTACTGGCACGCGGCAGCGCCGCGAAGGTCTCGAGGATCGCAAAGTCATGACGCTCATCAGCTCGGCTTCCGCTGCTGCCACTCTCGAACGGCCCGCGCTGTGGGGCATCGGCCGCTACCTCGTAGGCGAGCGGCCGGTGAGCTTCCCCATCGGACGCGCCGAACTCGAGCGCGACATCGCATGGGCGACGGACGTACTCGACGGGTACGGGATCCATCGCGGCCGCAAGGTCCACATCGTCTCGGGCGGCTGGGAATCGCCGTGGTACCTGCCCTTCTTCGCCGCGGTTCAGCGGCTGCACGCCACGTACACCATTGGTGACATTTTCGGCTTCGACGCTCGCCGCACGGACCTCTTCCTTCGCAGGCTCACCCCGCATCTGGTCATCGGGCTGTCAGCTGACATCACGCGGGGCCTCGCCGACGGAGGACAGCTCGACAATCTGCGACCGGTCCCGCACGTGCTTGCCCGACCGGAGGCGGTCACGGAGCTGCGTGGCGCGGGTATCGAGGCCGGCGTCTTCGCTCCAGTGGGAGCAGCGACCGCGCTCACACTCGCGGGAGGCACCGACCTGAGTTACGCGACTGCCGAGTGGCACATCAGCGCAACTGACGGCGAACTCCGGCTGTCGACAGTGGGGGAGCGCGCGTTCGAGGTGAGTGATGCGCCGACCGGAGTACGCGGCGACGTGGACCCTGCGACCGGTCGGCTGACGTTGCGCTGAGCGCCGCGCGACGTCACATGTGGATGGCGACCCTTGGTGATGGCGAACTGATCGGGACGTGACAGGCCACTGACCTGCACCTCTTCGCGGAGCGGGTGACCGGGATCGAACCGGCATGGCCAGCTTGGAAGGCTGGGGCTCTGCCATTGAGCTACACCCGCGTTGACGTCGGGCAAACGTCTGCTGCCACCCTCGGTCGACGCCAAAGGTTACCGCGAAGCCGCCCCCGGCAGCAGTAACCGCCGAGAGCGTCGTAGAGAATGGCGCACCCGACGTGCAGGAGGTGCGCAGTGCTGCGTGACATCCGGGAGCTGACCACCGATACAGCCGAGTACGCCGACGAGCTCCGGCGGCGCTGGGGCGGGCTGCTCAGCTATCGCTACATCGGGCGCCGATTCGCCTCGATGGACGTCGGCCCGATCGACTCGACGGTCACGTTGCGAAGCGACATGCGCAACGCGACGGGTGGCCTGCTGCTCGCCGTGCTCGGCATCTCCTCGCCCGAAGGCGGCGGGATGTCCGATCTGGAAGCCGTCCCCAATCCCGTCATCCATTCCTGCCAGATCCTTGATCCGGGCAAGGACGTGCGCCGGATCGAGGTCGTCTCCGATCTGCTGCGTCGCGGCCGGCAGATGAGCTACAGCCGCTCGAAGATCGTCGACGCCGACAACCCCTCCCGCGTGCTGGCGCTGACCGAGGGTCAAGGCGTCGCTATCGGAGCGCCACCCGAAGGCCTGGAGAAGATGGACACCGCGTCCATCGCGGTCGAGGACTCGCCCGACCTCCCACCGCTGTGGCAGGTGTTCGGGGCCAGCCGTCGCGACGACGGCCGGTGGGCCCTTCCTGAGTTGAAGGTCGAGCTGGCCTCACCGGACGCCGCGCTTCACATCGGGCCGCAGTTCGTCCTCCTGGAGACGGCGGCTCACGACCTGGCATCGAGCCTCGCCGGCACCGAAAGCCTTCAAGGCGTGAGCTCGCACGTCATGTTCCTGGCGCGCGGCAAGAACGGTCCGTTCCGGGCCGAGGGCGAAGCCTTCCCGGGCGTGAGCGGGACGGTCGGGGTCCGGCTCACGATCATCGACGAAGGTGCCGAGGATCGGGCGATCACCACCGGCTCCTACGTTTTCCGGGTCGGGGGCTAGCCGCGATGCAGATGTGGGAGCTCGTCGCCCGCGAGCGCATCCGCGACACTCTGCACCACTACAACTGGTCCGGCGACGCGTTCCGGCTCGACGACCTCGCGCAGGCTTTCACCGCGGATGGCGTCCTCGAGATCCGGGGCCGGGAGCCGCATCACGGCCGCGCGGCCATCGTCGAATTCCTCAGCGGTGGCAGCGCATCCGGTGATGACGCGACCCGTCGGGCCGCCCGCAAGGCAGCGGGTCCGACAGCCGGCGCGCCCACGATCGTGCGCCACAACCTGGCCAACATCCGCTTCCTCGAACTGACCGCCCAGCAAGCCCGAACGGCGTGCTATTTCACGGTCTTCACCGACATCGGCCCGGACCACTACGGGCGCTACCGCGACACGCTCGTCCCGGTCGGCGATGCCTGGCTGATCCAACACCGCTTCGTCTCCACCGATTGGCGCGCGGCGGAGTCGGTGATGGCCCCGCCGGACACCGTCGGCTAGGCGGAGAAGATCGCGACTCGGCTGAGCGTAGCGAAGTCGAGCGCGGGTCTGCGACCAGCGATTAGGTCCAGTCAGCGAAGCCGGTCGTCTGCGTCCAGCGTCCATCGGTCCCGACGACGAGGCCCTCGAGATCAGCCTGCTTCTCCAGCCACGACAGGCACGGACGCCCCATCGCCAGCCCGGCGGTAGCAAAGGCGTCGACCCGCGTCAGGTGACGCCCGACGACGGTGACGCTGGCCAGCTCCACCGCGGGATGGCCGGTCAGGGGGTCGACGACGTGTGCGCCGCGTTCCGCCGTCCCCGAGGTGGCGACGGCGCCGTCACGCACGTTCACGACCGCGACCAGCTGGCCCGGCCGCAACGGATGGGCGATCCCGATCCGCCAGGGTTCACCGCTCGCCCGCTCACCCGCGAACTGGACGTCGCCACCACCGTTCACCGCATGATTCGACGATCCGCGCGCGCGCAGGATCCCGCTGGCCCGCTCGATCGCCCAGCCCTTCACGTAGCCCGCCGGGTCGAGCCGGCCGGATGGTCTCGCCGAGAAGGAACCGCCCGTCTCCGACGTGAGCGCCTCACACGCGTCGAGCACCTCGCGGACGATGGACGGGCATTCGTGCAGCCCGATCTCATCCCGATCGAGCCGGCTGATGGGGCTCTCGGGCCGGTACGTGCTGAACGTGGCATCGACGTAGTGCAGCCAGGAGACGAGCTCGGCGAGCGCCGCGTCCCACGAGCCCGGGTCGCGGATGTCGATCGAGAACGCGGTGCCCATGCAGTGCTCGACGTGCACGGTCCGCGGCGGGGCGGGGGACACGCAGTCCATCAGAGCCGAAATCTCAGAGCTGGTCGAGCGCGCTCTGCAGCGACTGGATGTAACCGTCGCTGGTGTACGTCGCGCCCGAGAGCATGTTGATGTCGGCGCTGTTCGCGGAGATGGTCTCCTGCTGCAGCTGCGGGATCGCCCAGCTGTTGATCTCCTGGTCGCGGGGGCTGTTCTGCGGGTAGTCGATCGCCTCGGCCGACGTGATCTTGCCGTTGGTGACGGTGATCTTGACCTGGACCGGCCCGTAGCGAGTGTCGATCGAGTTGCCGGTGACGGTCTTGGTGCCGGTGGTGCTGGTCGCTCCGGAGCTGGAGCTTCCCGAGCTGCCGGAGCTCCCGCTGCTGCCCGAGCTGCCCGAGCTGCCGGAACTCCCGCTGCCGCCCGATCCGCTGCTCCCGGTCGACCCGCCGGCGCTCGAGGAGCTGCCGGTGGACGGGGTGACGACCGTCGGTGCGGCGAGCGAGCTGCTGGCGGACTGGGTCTTGAACCCGAGCAGCAGCACCAGGCCGGCAACGGTGGCACTGATCGTCAGAACGACGCGACGCACGGTGACTCCAGACCTCTTAGAACTCGAACGATTCGACGTGGATGCGCTTGCGCGGCACCCCGAGCGCGCGCAAGGAGCGCTGGACCTTCACCTGCATCTCCTGCGGGCCGCAGAGGAAGACGTCGTGCCCGGGCAGATCGGGCAGCCAGGAGAGGGACTCGGCCGACAGCGGGTCGCCGCCGAGCTGGGCGCGCGAGCCGACGACGAAGTGCAGCCTGGCCTGCTTGCTCGCCGCGATGGACTCGAGTTCACCGCGGAAGAGCACGTCCTCCTGGCAACTGGCCCGGTAGAGCAGCGTCAGATCGCCGGGCCCCGTCGTCGGGAGCGTCTCGAACATGGCCCGCAGCGGCGTGATCCCCACGCCGGCGGCGATGAGCAGGACGCGCCGCTGGGTGCGCCGCCGAGCGGTCAACGCGCCGAACGGGCCTTCCGCGACGACGCGCGTGCCGGGCTGCAGATTCGCCAGCGAGCGGCTGTGATCGCCGAGGTCCTTGACCGTGATGCGCATCGCGTGCGGGAACGCCGGCGCCGACAGCGAGTAGGGGTTGCTGGCCCACCACAGGTCCCTGGTCAGGAACCGGAAGCGGAGGAATTGCCCCGGCTCGGCGCGCAGCTCATCGAGCCCGCGCCCGCTCATGATCACAGACACCGTGGTCGGCGACTCCCGGACGACCGAGGAGACCCGAATCTGGTGGCGGACCGCCTGGTCGATCGGCACGACGATCCGGTACCAGACCAGCAGCGCGCCCACAGTCGTATAGAGCGAGATCCAGGCCGCCCGGGCTGCCGTGTTGGCCATGAACTCGGCGCCGGTCGCGAACTGGTGGCTGAACGCCAGCGCGATCGCCAGGTAGGTGTAGAAGTGCAGGTAGTACCAGGTCTCGTAGCGCAGCCGGCGACGCGCGGCGCGGGCCGAGGAGATGCCGACGCCGACGAAGAGCAGGCCGGCGACGGTCGCCATCAAGACGTCCGGGTAGCTGCGCAGCAGCGTCCAGCCCTCGTGCACCACGTTGGTGTGGGCGGTGACGGCGTAGCCCCAGAGGATCAGCAGCCCGTGCGCGACGACGAGGCAGACCGTGTAGCGCCCACCCATCGAGTGCCACCGGGCCAGCCGGTCGGAGCCGATGCCGCGCTCGAGCGGGGGGATGCGCGCCATGAGGGCGACCAGCACGACCATGGAGTAGCCGGCCAGCAACCCCAGGATCCGGCCGGCGTTAGTGAGCCAGTCGCCGAAGCCGGACACGTGCGGGGTGTTGAACCACCAGAGCCCGACGACGGCAGCAGCACCAGCCCAGATCAGCGTCAGGATCGCGGCCGGGCTGGCCTGAGCAGGCGCGTAGGGAGTGGCTGGCTGGGGGCGGGACCGCTCGTAGGCGCGCGCCGGCTGCTGCTCCAGTACTGACGTCACACCGGAAGCATCGGCGGACGGACTGATGACGCGTTATGCGCTTGCTGTCGAATTCCTGTGAATCATCGGGGCAGTGCTGTGACGCCGGTCGGTTTGGTGGGCATCAGGCAGCGAGCCGGGGGCTTCGAGCGGCTCACACATAAGATCGGGGGTCACGCCGCGGGGCGTAGCGTAGTGGCTAGCGCGCCTGCTTTGGGAGCAGGAGATCGGGAGTTCGAATCTCCCCGCCCCGACTGCCGCAGCAGAAGTCCCCGCAAGTCCATCAAGCCCCGTCCATTTGCCCGCGCAAAAGATTGCCCAACGGAGAGCAGCGCCGCTGTGAAGGCCACCAAAGAAGCCCTGAGCCCCACCCGCATCAAGATCACGATTGAGGTCCCCTTCGAGGAGCTCTCGGACGATCTGGCGTCTGCGTACAAGCGCATCGGCGCGCAGATTCGGGTCCCGGGCTTTCGGCCGGGCAAGGTGCCCGCGCGCATCGTTGACCAGCGGATCGGGCGCGAGTACGTCCTCAACGAGGCGCTGCCCGGTGCCCTCGACCGCTTCTACGGCCAGGCGCTGCAAGAGGCCGAGGTCGACGCGATCTCCGCTCCCGAAGACCTCGATGTCCAGGAGTTCCACGACGGCGAGCAGCTGATCTTCAGCGCCGAGGTCGACGTGCGGCCCGAGGTCACCCTGCCTGACGACCTGTCCGGCCTGGAGATCTCCGTCGACGACGTCTCGGTCTCCGACGAGGATGTCGAGGAGCAGCTGTCGAGCCTGCGTGACCGGTTCGCGACCCTGCAGCCCGTCGAGCGCCCGATCCAGGACGGCGATTACCTCACCCTGGACCTCACGGCCAGCATTGACGGCGAGGTCGTGCCCGGCTCGGAGTCGAAGGGCCTGAGCTACGAGGTCGGCACCGAAAACCTGATCCCGGGCCTCGACGAGGCCATCCGCGGGGCGAGCGAGGGCGACGAGCGCACCTTCCCGACCGAGTTGAAGCAGGGCGAGTTCGCCGGCCAGACCGCCGAGGTCAGCGCCAAGGTGATCAGCGTCAAGGAGAAGGAGCTCCCGGAGCTCGACGACGATTTCGCGACGACCGCCAGCGAGTTCGACACCCTCGAGGAGCTGCGCACCGATCTGCGCGATCGCCTGGAGAAGATGCGCCGCTACGAGCAGGGTGCCCAGGCGCGTGACCGCATCCTCGACAAGCTGATGGAGCTCGCCGACGTGCCGCTGCCGGAGTCGGCGGTCAAGGCGGAGGTCGACGGTCGCGAGCACAACCTGCACCACCAGCTGGAGCGTTTCGGCATCTCCAAGGAGGTTTACCTCGAGACCGAGGGCAAGACCGAAGCGGAGTACGACGCCGAGAACCGGGCCGAGTCGGAGAAGGCGGTCAAGTCGCAGCTCGTCCTCGACGCGCTCGCGGAGAAGGAAGAGATCGGCGTCGAGCAGGAGGAGCTCACCGAACACCTGGTCCGCCGGGCGCAGCAGTCGGGCGTCGCGCCGCAGGAGTTCGCCAACCAGATCATGCAGGGCGGCCAGCTCGGTGTGCTGTTCGCCGAGGTGCGCCGGGGGAAGGCGCTGGCCCAGGTCATGGAGTCGGCGACCATCACCGACGCGTCCGGCAACGTCGTCGATCTGAAGGCGCTGGATGCCGACCTGGAAGACCAGGACGACGAGCTCGAGGGTGACGATCTCGAGGGCGAGGCCCTCGACGCCGAAGACCTCGACGCCGAAGACCTGGATGTCGACGATGACGCCGACGACGGTGACGCCGCCGACGAGGATCCTGAGCACCCCCACGAGCACCCTCGCGAGGAGCAGTACGTGCCCGATGCCGAGGCAGCCGCACCGGCCGAGTCCGCTGAGAGCTGAGCTCTCCCGTCACGCCCACGGCGAACGGAGCTCATTGCGGGCGTCATGGGCGCCGACGTCGTGGTTAGGTCGGGAGACATCGATTCCGACAGACATCCCGAGCCGAACGGCGCGGGCCTAACCCTAGGGAGCGGCATGAGCGATCTCGTGGTGCCCACGCTGCGCGGACCCGGTCCCGGCGCGCCCACCCTCGACGACCGGGTGTATGACCGGCTGCTGCGCGAGCGGATCATCTTCCTCGGCAGCGTCGTCGAAGACACGATTGCTAACGCGATCTGCGCCCAGCTGCTGCTGCTCGCCGCTGAGGACGACGTCCGTGACATCTCGCTGTACATCAACTCGCCCGGCGGCTCGGTGACGGCGGGCATGGCGATCTACGACACGATGGAGTTCATCCCCAATGACGTGTCGACGGTGGCCATCGGCCTGGCCGCCAGCATGGGGCAGTTCCTGCTCTGTGCGGGGGCCCGCGGCAAGCGTTACGCCACCCCGCACGCGCGGATCATGATGCACCAGCCGTCGGGCGGCATCGGCGGTACGGCTTCCGACATCGCCATCCAGGCCGAGCAGATGATCCACACCCGCCGCGTCCTGCAGGACCGCATCGCGTTCCACACCGGGCAGTCGATCGAGCGCATCGAAGAAGATTCTGACCGCGACCGCTGGTTCACGGCCGAGGAAGCGGCGGAGTATGGCTTCGTGGACCGCGTTGTGTCGCGCGCGACCCAGGTTCCATCCGCCGGCCCGGTCAGCTAAGGAGTGAGCATGAGCTATCCCGATCGCCTCGGGCCCGACCGGTCGGTACGTCCTGCCGAACATCGTTGAGCGCACCAGCCGCGGCAACGAGTACATGAATCCGTACGACAAACTGATCAAGGAACGCATTATTTTCCTGGGCGTCCAGATCGACGACGTCTCGGCGAACGATGTGATGGCGCAGCTGCTCTTCCTCGAGTCCGAGGACCCGGACCGCGACATCAACATCTACATCAACTCCCCTGGCGGCTCGTTCACCGCGCTCACCGCCATCTACGACACGATGCATGTACATCCGGCCCGACATTTCGACCGTCTGCTTGGGCCAGGCCGCCAGCGCCGCGGCCGTGCTGCTTGCCGCCGGCACCAAAGGCAAGCGGTTCGCGGTTCCTAACGCGCGCATCCTCATCCACCAGCCATCCGGCTCCGGTGAGGGCCAGTCGTCGGACATCGAGATCCAGGCGAACGAGATCCTGCGGATGCGCGCCCTTCTCGAGCGGATGCTCGCCCAGCACACCGGGCGTACCGAGGAGCAGGTCCGCAAGGACATCAACCGCGACAAGATCCTCACCTCCGCCGAGGCCGTCGAGTACGGGCTGATCGACGAGGTGCTGCAGTCCCGCAAGACGTCTGCGTTACGCGCGGCGGGTTAACCCGGGAAATGTCGGTACGGCACGGGATGCTCGGGGTAGCGTTTCGTGCCAGGTTGGGCACACGCTTGAGATCGTCGGCAGGGCAAGAATTCAGTCGCCGGGTTGCCGGCGACGAAGATATGCAGTGACCAGCAGCCGGGCTGCGTGATCCAGGCCCGCACTACAGCAGGGGAGTGGCCGGTGGCCCGCATCGGTGACGGCGGAGACCTGCTGAAGTGTTCGTTCTGCGGCAAGTCGCAGAAGCAGGTCAAGAAGCTCATTGCGGGTCCTGGCGTCTACATCTGCGACGAATGCATCGATCTCTGCAACGAGATCATCGAGGAGGAGCTCTCCGAGTCCTCCGAGCTCAAGTGGGACGAGCTGCCGAAGCCCAAGGAGATCTACGAGTTCCTCGACTCGTACGTCGTCGGGCAGGACACGGCGAAGAAGACGCTGTCCGTCGCGGTCTACAACCACTACAAGCGCGTTCAGGCCGGCAGCACCGATGGCAAGTCCGAGGTCGAGCTGGCCAAGAGCAACATCCTGCTGCTCGGCCCCACGGGCTGCGGCAAGACGCTCCTGGCGCAAACGCTGGCCCGGATGCTCAACGTGCCGTTCGCCATCGCTGATGCCACCGCCCTCACCGAAGCCGGTTACGTCGGTGAAGACGTCGAAAACATCCTGCTGAAGCTGATCCAGGCCGCGGATTACGACGTCAAGAAGGCCGAGACCGGGATCATCTACATCGACGAGGTCGACAAGATCGCCCGCAAGTCCGAAAACCCGTCGATCACCCGCGATGTCTCGGGTGAGGGCGTCCAGCAGGCGCTGCTGAAGATCCTCGAGGGCACCACCGCGAGCGTGCCGCCGCAGGGTGGCCGCAAGCATCCGCACCAGGAGTTCATCCAGATCGACACCACTAACGTGCTGTTCATCTGCGGTGGCGCGTTCGCCGGCCTCGACAAGGTCATCGAGGGCCGCATCGGCAAGAAGGCGCTCGGCTTCCGCGCCGTGCTGGCCAGCAAGTACGACACCGACCGCTCGGATGTCTTCACCGACGTCATGCCCGAGGATCTGCTGAAGTTCGGCATGATCCCGGAGTTCATCGGCCGCCTACCGGTCATCACCAGCGTCAACAGCCTCGACCGTGACGCGCTCATCCAGATCCTCACCGAGCCGAAGAACGCGCTGGTGCGCCAGTACCGCCGGCTGTTCGAGCTCGACGGGGTCGATCTCGACTTCTCCGACGACGCGATGGAAGCGATCGCCGACCAGGCGATCCTGCGCGGCACCGGCGCCCGTGGCCTGCGGGCGATCATGGAAGAGGTGCTGCTCTCGGTGATGTACGACATCCCGAGCCGCAAGGACGTCGCCAAGGTCGTCGTCACCCGCGAGACGGTGCTCGAACACGTGAATCCGACGATCGTGCCGCGCGAGGTACAGGCCAAGCGCGAGCGTCGCGAGAAGTCCGCCTAGCCCGACTTGGCGCGGGGCTGCCATTTGGCTGCCATTCAAATGGTAGGATTCTTGGTATGGAAACGACGATCGATGCGGCCGGACGCATCGTCGTGCCCAAGTCGTTACGCGATCGGCTCGGGCTCACCCCCGGGTCCCGCGTCGACATCTCCGAGTACGGCTTGGGCCTCGCTGTCGTGCCGCGGGGCCGGACCGCGCGAATCGTGGAGAAGGACGGCCGGCTCGTCTCGGTGGGTAGTGCCACGCTCGAGGATGCCGAGTTGTTCGGGCTCATCGACGCCGGCCGTCGGTGACCCAGCACGTCGCTGTCGATACCAGCGTTGCCATCCCGCTCGTCGTGGCGACCGCCGATGCGCACGAATCGGTATCCAGCTGGGCCCACGGCCGGCTGCTTCACCTTGCTGGGCACGCGCTCATCGAGACGTACTCGGTGCTGACGCGCCTGCCCGGTGACATCCGGGTTGATCCACCGGACGCCGTGCGTCTGCTGGAGAGCAACTTCGGTGCCCCGCTTGTCCTGGACGAGGCGACTGCGCAGACCGTTCCTCAGATGCTCGCCGCACGGGGTATCGCGGGTGGCGCTGTCTATGACGCGCTCGTGGCGCTTGCAGCCGCACAGCATGAGATGCCGCTTGCCACGCGCGACTCCAGAGCCCGTGATACCTACCGAGTGCTCGGCGTGGAGCTGCAGCCCGTCTCCTGACGCTTCGGGTTCAGCCCTCCCGGTAGCCCGCCAGCTGGCGTACCGACGCCACCAGGCGGCCGCTCTCGTCCCAGAGGGTGCAGGTCTCGTCCAGCCAGCTGTCTGCCACCAGCGCGGCGCGGTGCTCGGCCATCAGCCACTCCGACGTCGGCAGGGCCCGCAGGTGCGCGTCGAGCGTCACGGTCGGCACCCAGCCCTTGATCCCGAGCGCGAACGTCACCGGTGGCAGCCCATCGCCCGCCACGAGCAGCCAGTACGGGTCGAGCGGGCCGCCGTCCGCCCGGCGCATCCAGCCGCGCACAACGGCCTCACCGTTCGGCTCGCGGCGCATCCATCCGGTCGTTGCCGGGTCGAGGCGCATGTCGAGGTGTTCAGCCACCCCGATGCGCCCGCCGCCTGGTGTCTCGGCGACCGACTTGACGCACTCGTCGGGTGCAGGCATCACCGGCGCGGCGAAAGCTGGGTCCCGGTAGCGAATGTCATCCAGCGTCGGCAGCGTGCCGGAGGTGATGAGCACCTCCGCGCGCACCGCCCCCTGCTGGCTCAGCCGGGCCCGCGTGACTCCTACCCGCCGGCCGCACCGCAGCGGCTCGATGTCGACGTCAGCGAGACCAGGGTCCGGTGCCGAAGCGAAATGCGCGCTGACCCCCAGCGGATGCGGGTAGTCGCCCGAGTCGATAGCCGCCCGAACGACCTGCATCAGCAGGTAGCCGCCGTGAATCTTGTCGCCGATGGCCCACGAACCGTCGAGATCGACGCTGGTCCGAGTCAGAGAGTCCGAATCCTGAACCGTCACCTGCCCGACGGTATGCGCCGGACAGGTGACGGTGGGGAAGCGTGGTGTCTAGTGCTCGGCGTAGGCCCGCAGCTCGCGGGTGAGGATCTGCGGGATCGAGGTGCTGGCATCGCCAGTCACATAGAGCATCCCGACGGTCGACTTGCCCTGCCAGACGCAGTACCCGATGGGCGACGCACCGCGCTGCCCACCGCAGGTCATCGACCCGCCGGCGGCGCCGGGGGCGACGGCCGAGAAGGCGCCGACGACGTTTCCGGCGGCCGGCTTACGCGCACCGGCGATCAGTTGCTGGTACGCGGAGTTCAGCTTGGCCGCCGACGGGTGGAAGCTCAGCGAGATGATCGCCGGCTTGCCGCTGCTGTAGCTCGCGGTCGACACGGTCTTCCCGAACGAGGGGTACGCGCCGAGTGCGAACGAGTGCAGCTGACGGTTGCGGGCGGCCGCGGCCGCGCCGCTCTGCAGCGTGAAACCGGCCAGGTGTGACGGGTACGCGTAAGCGGCCGCTGTGGCGGCCCCGGCCGGCGGGGTGATGGGGGTGGACGCGGCCGGCGTCGATGTCGACGAGCTGGTGTCCGACTTGGAGAGCTGGGTGTAGCCGAAGTACCCGCCGGCGCCCAATACGACGACGACGGCGAGGGCGATCAGCTTGCGGTCGACCCGCCGCGAGGAGCGGTGCGAGCCGTCGCCGGCGTTCTCGTCATCGGCGGGGTCGACGGCCAGCGCGGGTGGCAGGGGGGGAGCGACCGGGGTGGGAAAGGGACCGGGAATGGCGTCCTGGGCCGGTCCCACTGGCATCGGCATCGGTGCGGGGGACTGCAGGGGCGACGGCCACGCGGGCGGCGGTGCGGCAGCGGCGGCCGCGGCCGCGTAGGCGTCCGGGGAGAACGCGCTCGGCGGGATGGGCGCCGGGTGCGTCGCCGGCATGCCCATCGGAGCGGCAGGAGCCTGCGCGGGCGCGCCCGGGTCGGTCATCGGCAGGGCGGCGAACTGCTCGAGCGTCTCGAAGTCAGCTGCCCCAGCCGTCATCGGAGAGGCAGGCGGCATCGGGGCAAGGGGTGCGTTCAGCGCCCCGAGCTCGCTCGACGCGCTCTGCGCCTGCTGCTGGGCGAAGTCGTTCGCCGGGAATCCGAAGTTCCACTGCGGCTCGGCCGCCGGAATCGGGTACTCCTCCGGCATCGGTGCGGGGCGCGGAGCCGGCACTTGCGATTGGGCCGGTGGGTCAAAGGGCTCGCCGGGCAGCACGGTGCGTGTTGCCAGACCAGCCGGGTTGGTCGCGCTTTCCTGCTCCACCAATGCCTCCACGATGCCTTTTGACGGGGCCGACGCCTCGGCCTCTTGTGGAGGAATCGGCACGGGGTGGCCGGGCCTGAACCCCCGAGTTGTCGAAGTTGACGTTCGGCCAACCGGTGCCGCGCCGGACGCGGCCTGACAGACTGGCTGCTGTGACAGAGCGCTGGGGCATGACGGTTCCGTTCGACGGCGTTCCGCTCGCCGACCACGCCGACCTCTACCGGGAGCTCGCCGACCTCGGGTACACCGACGTCTGGTCCAGCGAGGCCGGCGGTACTGACGCGTTCACCCCGCTCGCGCTGGCGGCCGCCTGGGCGCCCGGGCTGCGCGGCGGCACCGCCATCGTGCCCGCCTACCTGCGCGGGCCGGCGCTGCTGGCGCAGACGGTCGCGGCGATGGCGGAAGCGGCTCCTGGAAAGTTCGCGCTGGGCATCGGCACCAGCAGCGACGTGATCGTCGAACGCTGGAACGGGCTCTCGTTCGACCGCCCCTACCAGCGCGTTCGCGACACCTTGCGCTTCCTGCGCGCCGCCCTCACCGGCGAGAAGGTCACGGCCGAGTACGAGACGTTCCGGGTCAGCGGCTTCCGGCTGGGGCGCCCGCCCGCGCAGGTTCCACCGCTGCTCGTCGCGGCGCTGCGGCCCGGGATGCTGCGACTCGCCGGCCGGGAAGGCGACGGAGTCATCCTGAACTGGCTGGCCGCCGACGACGTCCCGCAGGTGCTGCAGCACGTCGCGGAGGGAGCCGGCGGTGTCTCGAAGGAGGCTGTCGCGCGCATCTTCGTGCTGCCGGTCGACGATCCCGGATACGCCCGGGAGGTCGGCCGGTTCGCCATCGCGTCCTACCTGACCGTGCCGGTCTACACGGCCTTCCACGAGTGGCTGGGACGCGGCGAGCTGCTGGCGCCGATGCTCGCCGCCTGGAAGTCGGGCGATCGCAAGGCGGCGCTGGCGGCAATCCCGGATGAGCTGGTCGACGCGATCCTGGTCCACGGGTCACCCGACGCGTGTCGCGAACACGTCCAGCGTTACGTGGCGGCTGGTGTGACGACCCCGGTCATGGCGCTGCTGCCCGGCCCGTACGACCTGGGCGACACGTTGCGCGCTCTCGCCCCGGGCTGACGGTGTGCTGATTTGTTCAATCCACGGCCCGACCAGGCGCGGGACGCCGACGAGTGGCAGACGTTCCTGCGCGCGCACCCGTTCGGCCTGCTGATCGCCGCCGGCTGGCAACGGCCGGTGCCGGTGGTGTCGCCCGTGCCGTTCCTGCTGGAGCCTGACGGCACCGTCTCGCTGCACCTGGCGACGCCGAACCCGATCTGGAAGGCGATTGCGGAGAACCCGCTGGTCATCCTGGCGGTCACCGCCGACGCTGCCTACGTTCCGGGCGGCTGGAAGGCGATCGGTGCGGAGAACCCCGCCCTGGGGGTACCGACCGAGTACTACGCGTCGGTGCACCTCACCGGCGAGCTGGCGATGCTCGACAATCCCGACGAGAAGCTGGCGCTGCTGCGTCGCATGACCGGGGCGTTCGAGCCCGGGGGAGGGCTGGCCGACCCCGAGGTCCACCGCAGCAAGCTCGCCGCGATCCGGGGGGCCCGGCTGAGCCCGACCGCCGTCGCTGCCAAGTTCAAGTTCGGCGGCAATGTCGACACCGAGCACCGGCTCGCCGTCGCCGAGCGACTGGCCGCCCGCGATGCTCCGGGCGATGCCGCCGCCCGTGCCCATCTCCTGCGCCGTTTGCCGTCCGCATGAGCTCGTGACTGGCGACGGGCTGCGGCATCCGGGCTGACCCCCGCGAGCGCGGGAAACCCACTGGACGCTGATCCCTAAACTCGACGCCATGGCTACCCCTGCGTCGCGTCCGGTGATCGAGCTGCCCCCGCAGTACGACCCGAGCGTCGTAGAGGCCCCCGCGTACGAGCGCTGGCTCGCCGCTGACGCGTTCACCGCGGGCCGCCCCGACCGCGCCGACCGCGAGCCCTTCTCGCTGGTCATCCCGCCGCCTAACGTGACGGGCTCGCTCCACATGGGCCACGCGTTCGAGCACGCGCTCATGGACGCCCTCACCCGGCTCAAGCGGATGAAGGGTTACGACGTCCTCTGGCTGCCGGGCATGGACCACGCGGGCATCGCGACGCAAAACGTCGTCGAGCGCGAAATCGCCAAAGAGGGCCTGAGCCGCCACGACATCGGGCGCGAGGCGTTCGTCCAGCGCGTCTGGGAGTGGAAGGCGGAGTACGGCGGGCGCATCCTCGGCCAGATGCGCCGCCTCGGCGACGGGGTCGACTGGTCACGCGAGCGGTTCACCATGGACGCGGGCCTCAGCCGCGCGGTGCGCACCGTCTTCAAGCGCCTTTACGACCAGGAGCTGATCTACCGCGCCGAGCGGATCATCAACTGGTGCCCGCGCTGCCACACGGCGCTGTCCGACATCGAGGTCGACCACCGCGAGATCGACGGTGAGCTCGTCACCATCCAGTACGGCCCGCTGACGGTGGCCACCACCCGGGTGGAGACCATGCTCGGCGATACCGCCGTCGCCGTGCATCCCGATGACGAGCGCTACCGGCACCTCATCGGCACCGAGGTGCCCCTCCCGCTGACCGGCCGCACGATCCCCGTGGTGGGTGACGAGCACGTCGATCCGAGCTTCGGCTCCGGAGCCGTCAAGGTGACCCCTGCCCACGACCCCAACGACTTCGAGATCGGCCAGCGCCACCACCTGCCCTCGATCACGATCCTCGACGAGACGGGCGCGGTGACGGTCCACGGCCCGTTCGAGGGGCTGGACCGTTTTGAGGCGCGTCCCGCCGTGATCGCCGCGCTGCGCGAAGAAGGCCTGATCGTCGCCGAGAAGCGGCCGTACACCCACGCGGTCGGCCACTGCTCGCGCTGCGGCACGGTCGTCGAGCCGCGCCTGTCGCTGCAGTGGTTCGTCGCCGTCGCGAAGCTCGCCCAGCGGGCCGGCGACGCGGTGCGCGGCGACGAGACGACCTTCGTGCCTCCGGAGATGGCTGCGCGCTTCTTCTCCTGGGTCGACAACATGCACGACTGGTGCGTGAGCCGCCAGCTCTGGTGGGGCCATCGCATCCCGGTCTGGTACGGCCCGAACGGCGAGACGCTCGTCCCCGGTCCCGATGACGAGCCGCCCGCGGGCGAGGGGTGGCGCCAGGACGAGGACGTGCTCGACACCTGGTTCTCCTCGGCGCTCTGGCCGGCGTCGACGCTCGGATGGCCCGACCACACGCCGGATTTCGAGCGCTTCTATCCGACGAGCGTGCTCATCACCGGCTACGACATCATCTTCTTCTGGGTTGCCCGGATGATGATGTTCTGCACGTTCATCGAGCCTGAGGTGCCGTTCCGCCAGGTGATGGTCCACGGGCTGGTGCGCGACTCCCGCGGCAAGAAGATGAGCAAGTCCGCGGGCAATGTCGTCGATCCGCTCGAGCTCATCGACAAGTATGGCGCCGACGCGCTGCGCTGGACCCTCGCGCGGGCGGCCAACCCGGGCGGTGACGTCCCGCTCTCTGAGGAGTGGGTGGTCGGCAGCCGCAACTTCGTCAACAAACTCTGGAACGCGACCCGTTTCGCGCTGATGAACGGCGCCGATCCGGCCCTGGCGCTGGATGACGCGACCCTGAGCCATGCCGACCGGTGGATCCTCGCCCGGCTGTCCGAGGTGACCGCCGAGGTCGATGCGCTCTACGACCAGTTCGAGTTCGGCAAGGCTTGTGACGCCTTGTTCCACTTCGCCTGGGATGAGCTCTTCGACTGGTACGTCGAGCTGGCGAAGGTGCCGCTGCGGGGTGAGCCGGGCGACGCCGAGCGCACCCGCGCCGTGCTGGGACGCTGCTTCGACACGGTGCTACGCCTGCTGCACCCGGTCATCCCGTTCGTGACGGATGAGCTGTGGCGCGCGCTCAACGGGGCGGCGGCGACCGGTGAGACGCTTGCCCTCGCGGCCTGGCCCGCCGCCTCCGGCCGCCGTGATCCGCAGGCTGTCGCGGAGTTCGGACGCCTGGCCGACCTCGTCGCCGAGCTGCGCCGCTTCCGCACCCAGCAGGGCATCCCGTCCGGCCGCAAGGTCGCCGCAGTGCTGCTCGGCTCCGACGACGGAAGCCGCGAATTCGCCGCCGCCTGGTCGGCTCAGCTGGCGCCGCTGGCCGATCTCACCATCGAGGCTGGGCCGCCCGCAGCATCGGCGCCGGACGGGTGGGAGGTGCTGAGCTCGGGCGGGATCGCCCTGGCGCTGGACCTGCTCGGCTCCATCGACGTCGCCGCCGAGCGGGCCCGGATCGAGCGCGCCAAGGAGGCGAAGCAGAAGGAGGTCAAGCAGACCGACGCCAAGCTCAACAACGCGGGCTTCCTCGCCAAGGCGCCGGAGAAGGTGGTCACCGAGATCCGGGCGCGCCACGTGGCTGCGCTCGAGGAGCTGGATCGGCTCGAGGCGAGGCTGAAGCGCCTTGGCTGACGTCGGCCGCTCGCCCGCCGCGCAGGCCCGGGCGGATCTGGAGCGTGTCGAGCGGGCGCTGGCCGGCCGCTTTCCCCACAAGATGCTGCCGGATCTGTCCCGCATGCGGATGCTGGTCGACCTGCTCGGCCATCCGGAGTCGTCGTTCCCGTCGATCCACCTCACCGGCACGAACGGCAAGACCTCGACCGCCCGCATGATCGACACCCTGCTCCGCGCGTTCGGGGTACGCACGGGCCGCTACACGTCGCCCCATCTGGAGTCCGTCACCGAGCGGATCAGTCTCGACGGGCGCCCGGCCGGCCCCGAGACGTTCGTACGCGCCTACGACGACGTGGCGCCCTACGTCGAGCTGGTCGATGCGCAGTCCGAAGAGCGCGTGACGTTCTTCGAGGTGTTGACGGCAATGGCCTTCAGCGCGTTCGCCGACACGCCCGTTGAGGTCGGGGTCATCGAGGTCGGCATGGGCGGCAGCTGGGACGCGACCAACGTGATCGACAGCATCGTCGAGGTCGTCACGCCGATCTCGCTGGACCACCGCGAGCTGGGCGACACCGTCGCGCAGGTCGCGTCGGAAAAGGCCGGCATCCTGCGCCCGGAGGGCGTGGCGATCATCGGGCGCCAGTCCGTGGAGGCAGCGACGGTGTTGCTGAAGCAGGCCGCCGAGCTCGGCACGACGGTGGCGCGAGAGGGCCTGGAGTTCGGGGTCGAGAGCCGTGCCATTGCCCTGGGCGGCCAGCTGCTCTCGCTGCGCGGGCTGGGGGGCACCTATGACGAGCTCTTCCTCCCGCTCCACGGGGTGCATCAGGCCCACAACGCGGCCTGCGCGCTGGCAGCTGTCGAAGCGTTCTTCGGAGCCGGTGCCGCCGGCCGGCTCGACCTCGACGTGGTCCGTGAGGGCTTCATGGCCGCCGACTCGCCCGGGCGGCTGGAGACGGTGCGCAGCTCGCCGACCATCGTTCTCGACGGCGCCCACAACCCGGCCGGTGCCGAGGCGCTCGCCGAGGCACTCACTGAGGAGTTCGCGTTTGAACGTCTCGTCGGCGTCGTCGGCATCCTCGGCGACAAGGACGTCGGTGCCGTCCTCGCGGCACTGGAGCCCGTGCTCAGCGCGGTGGTCGTGACGCAGAACGGTTCGCCGCGGGGGATGCCGGTGGACGAGCTGGCCCGCGAGGCCGTCGAGGTCTTCGGCGGCAGTCGGGTGGATGTCGAGCCGCGCCTGGACGACGCCATCGAAGCGGCCGTGCGCATCGCCGAGGAGGACAGCCCGGTCGGGGGAAGCGGCGTCATCATCACCGGTTCGCTCGTCACCGTCGGGGAGGCCCGGCGCCTCCTGGTGGCCGGTTCCTGACCGCTGGCTGGGCACGCCCGCGTCCAACACGTGATTCGTATGACAGAAACGTCGTTCTTTTTTGATTGCGAGCGATCGTCACGTATACAGCGGACGTTTTTGTCGAAAACGAAACTGACGTTCTAGTCTGAGGGCAAGTCAGGAATCGCCCCCCGGTGCGCGCGTCTGCGCAGCGCCGCTGACGCCTGCTCACGGCGCACCCGCGTCGCAAACGCTTTTCCAGGAGGTTTCATGTCGCGTCGATCAACGGGCCGCACGGTCCGGGTGGTGTCGGCAGCGGGGGCAGTCGCTCTCGTGCTCGCAGCAGCCGGTTGCGGACGTTCGTCGAACACACCCACCGGCGGAGCCGCGACCTCTCCGTCGGCCGCAGCGAGCTCGTCCCGTAGCGCCGCAGCCGGTGACTTCGGGACGCTCAAGGGCATCTGCGGCCCCGGCGACGCCAAGGGCGCGACGGCGCGTGGCGTCACCGACACCGAGATCAAGATCGGCACCTCGGCCGACCCGGGGGCCTCGGCGGCCCCGGGTCTCGAGCAGGAGTTCTTCGACGTTGCGGATGCGTTCACCAAGTGGTGCAACGCGGCGGGCGGCATCAACGGCCGCAAGATCGTGCTGACCAAGTACGACGCGAAGCTCTTCGAAGGCGCCGCTCAGGTCACCAACGCCTGCCGGACCGAGTTCATGCTCGTGGGCAACGGCAACGCTCTCGACGCGCCGATGCAGAAGCCGCGCGTGGCCTGCAACCTCGGCCAGATCGCGTCGTACGTCGTCTCGCCGGAAGCGGTCGCTGCGGAGCAGTCCATCAGCGCGCAGCCGGCGAACAGCAACCAGTACCCGATCGGTGGCATCCGCCTGCTGGCCGACGCGTATCCGGACTCCAAGGCCGGCATCGGCATCGGCAGCAGCTCGCTGGCGTCGATCACTCCCCAGGGCAAGCGTGCGAAGGAGGCATCGGAGGCGCTGGGATAC
This sequence comes from uncultured Actinomycetota bacterium, assembly GCA_963782485.1. Taxonomy (GTDB): domain Bacteria; phylum Actinomycetota; class Actinomycetes; order Frankiales; family Frankiaceae; genus DATAZK01. The sequence goes on along the minus strand of CAWAJV010000007.1, from coordinate 865,735 downwards.
CAGGTCCCGGTCCTCACCGAGCGGCCGGCCGCGGTCGACAACTACCGGCCCTACATGGAGCAGATGAAGAGCGCGGGGGTGAAGGGCTACAACGAGATCGTCGCGCAGGACCCCGGTCCGGAAGTGCAGGCGATGAGCAACGTCGGATGGACCCCGGACTGGGTGCTGTGGGGCACGCAGTTCTACGGCAACAAGTCGGTCCAGGCGATCAAGGCCAACCCGAACTTCCCGCCGAGCTACGTCTACCTGCTGCAGCTGCCCTGGGACCTGATCGACCAGTACCCGGTGCTCCAGCAGGCGAAGCAGATTCTGACCTCGGCCGTCTCCGACCCGGACTACACGACCTTCACGTCGCTCGGGTTCAACGCATGGACGCTGTGGGCCAAGTCGGCCACCGAGTGCGGGTCCACCCTCACCGAGGCCTGCGTGTTCGAGAAGGCGAAGGCCAACAAGGACTGGACCGCGGGCGGGCTGTTCCCGGCCCGTGACGTCGGCGGCGCCCAATCCATCTCGGACTGCTTCGCCATGGTGAAGCTGACCGCTGACGGCTTCAAGTACGACAAGGGCGTCACGAAGCCGAACACGGATGGCGTCTACAACTGCGACCCGAAGAACGTCGGGAAGGTGCAGTCCTACGAGTAGGAGCAGATCGCGACTCGGCTGAGCGCAGCGAAGTCGTGCGTGGGTCTGCGACCAGAAGGTATGGAGCAGATCGCGACTCGGCTGAGCGCAGCGAAGTCGTGCGTGGGTCTGCGACCAGAAGGCTGAGTCACTAGGGCCGCGCCTCTGGCGTGCTCCGATTGACGAGCGCCCGCTGTGCTGGATTCACGCAATCTGGCACGGCGGGCGCTTGCGTGTCTCCGGCTGTCTGCACGCTGGCCTCAGCGAAGTCGCGAAAAAACTTCCTTCGAAATATGTGGTCCGGCTCACGCAACGTGACTCGTACCACTAATCTGACGGGGCGTCACATCGGCTCTGTCCCAGCCGGTCACTGAGCACTGATGGCGTTCGCTTTTCACTGACACCTGGAGTTCGCAATGTCGCGTTATCCGTCAAGCTGGGCCAGAGTCCGGCGAAGGGCCTCGGTGCCCCTCGCGGTAGGGGCTGTCGTCGCCCTGTCACTGAGTGCCTGCGGGCGCTCCTCGAGCGCGGGAGGGAGCAGCCAGCCGAGCACGCCCAGCTCGTCGTCGGCCAGCAGCAGCGCGGCCAAGGCCGCCGGAGACTTCGGCGACCTGAAGGCCATCTGTGGCCCGGGCACCGCCAAGGGTGGATCCGGTCGCGGCATCTCCGCCACCGAGATCCGTATCGGTGTCACCGCCGACCCGGGTGCGCAGGCCGCGCCGGGCCTGGAACAGGAGTTCTTCGACGCCGCTGACGGCTTCTCGAAGTGGTGCAACGCGGCCGGCGGCATCAACGGCCGCAAGGTCGTGATCGACAAGTGGGATGCCAAGCTCTTCGACGTCGGTCAGGCCATGACCAGCGCGTGCCAGAAGGACTTCATGCTGGTCGGCAATGGCAACGCGTTCGACAGCGCAGGCGTGAAGATCCGCTTGAACTGCAAGCTCGGCCAGATCCCTTCCTACGTGGTCTCGCCGGAGGCGGCGACCGCCGGGCTTCAGGTGCAGCCGACCCCCAACCCGTCCAACCAGATCAACAACGGCGCGCTGCGACTGCTCGCGCAGAAGTACCCGGACACCAAGGCCAAGGGGGTCTGCATCGGCAGTAGCACGCTGGCGTCGATCAAGCCGGTGGGTCTGCGTACTCAGGAGTACCTGCAGGACCTGGGGATCAAGGTCGCGGCCTACCAGGAGCACCCGCCGCTCGTCGACAACTACCGGCCCTACATGGAGCAGTGCAAGGGCGCCGGCGCCAACTCCTACTACGAGATCTCGGCGCAGGACCCGGGCCCTGAGGTTCAGGCCATGAAGAACACCGGCTGGAACCCGGACTGGATCGTCTACAGCACCCAGTTCTACGGCCCGCAGGCGGTGCAGGCGGCCAAGTCGCTCGGCACCTTCCCGCCGAGCTACGTGCAGTTCACCGCGCTGCCCTTCGAGCTGGCGGACCAGTACCCGGTCGTGAAGCAGACGGCCGACATCGTCAAGTCGGCGGTTTCCAACCCCAAGCTGACGACCTTCACCCTCTCCGCCTTCAGCGCCTGGACCCTCTGGGCGAAGTCGGCGACGGCCTGCGGCGACAACCTGACCCAGGACTGCGTCCTGCAGAAGGCGGCCAGCGAGACGGCCTGGACGGCGGGCGGCCTGTACCCGGCGCACTCCACCGCGCCGGGAACGCCGATCGGCAAGTGCGTGATCCTGGTGCGGCTGACGGCTGACGGCTTCGTCTACGACAAGGATGCGACCCAGCCCGACACCGGCCCGTACAACTGCTCGGACGAGAACGTCAAGTCGGTAAAGACCTACCAGTAGGTCCAGCCGCCAGGCGCTCCTGGAGCCCGGAGGTGGCCGCCGTACCGCGAGGACGGTGGCCACCTCCGGGCTCGCTCGCGTTCCGGGGACGGTAGCCTCGCACCCGCGGCAGCTGCCGCCCCCGTTCTCACGAGAGGAGCTCTGGCGTGGCCGCCGAGCGCACCCTGATCCTGGTCAAGCCCGATGGCGTACGCCGGGGGCTGGTCGGCGAGGTCGTCGGCCGGCTGGAGCGCAAGGGCCTCACCCTGGTTGCCCTCGAGCTGCGCACGCTGGATCGGACCACGGCCGAGAAGCACTACGGTGAGCACGCGGAGAAGCCGTTCTTCGGCGAGCTGGTGGAGTTCATCACCGGCGGGCCGCTCGTCGCTCTCGTGGCCGAGGGCCCGCGGGCCGTCGAGGCCGCGCGCGGTCTGATCGGCGCCACCGATCCGGTCAAGTCTGCCCCCGGCAGTATCCGGGGCGATTTCGCGCTGGAAATCGGCGAGAACCTCGTTCACGGCTCGGACTCACCGGAGTCGGCGGCCCGCGAGGTCGCGCTGTTCTTCCCCGGACTCGGTTAACTCTCAGCTAGACCTCGGGCGCGTCGCGCCGGGAGGGGACGTCCGTCAGATTTACGCTGCCGACGACCCCTCCTGGAAGGGCCGCGATGGCTCGTGCATTCTCACTGGTCGGCCGCGATATGGCTGTCGATCTTGGAACGGCTAACACCCTCGTCTACGTCCGTGGGCGCGGCATCGTGCTCAACGAGCCGAGTGTCGTAGCGGTCAATACCAACACCCGGGGAATCGTGGCGGTCGGAGCCACGGCGAAGCGCATGATCGGGCGCACCCCGAGCAATATCGTCGCCATCCGCCCGCTCAAGGACGGCGTCATCGCCGACTTCGACACCACCGAGCGGATGCTCCGCTACTTCATCCAGCAGGTGCATCGGCGCCGGCGGTGGGCTCAGCCGCGCATCGTGATCTGCGTGCCGTCGGGCATCACCGCCGTCGAGCGCCGGGCGGTCAAGGACAGTGGTTACGCGGCGGGCGCGCGCCGGGTCTACATCATCGAGGAGCCGATGGCGGCGGCGCTCGGCGCCGGGCTTCCGGTCCACGAGCCGACCGGCAACATGATCGTCGACATCGGCGGCGGCACTACCGAGGTGGCCGTCATCTCGCTCGGCGGCATCGTCGTGGGGCAGTCGATCCGCACCGGCGGCGACGAGCTCGACCAGGCGATCATGACGTACGTCAAGAAGGAGTACTCGCTGATGCTCGGCGAGCGCACCGCCGAGCAGATCAAGATGTCCATCGGATCGGCCCATCCACAGGAGAACGAGCCGTCTGCGGAGCTGCGCGGCCGTGACCTCATCTCCGGGCTGCCGAAGAGCGTCGTGATGAGCTCTGCCGAGATCCGCAAGGCGATGGACGAGCCGCTCTCCGACATCGTCGACGCCGTCAAGGCCACCCTCGATCGCTGCCCGCCGGAGCTGGCCGCTGACGTCATGGACCGCGGGATCGTCATCACCGGAGGGGGTGCGCTCCTACACGGGCTCGACGATCGCATCCGGGCCGAGACGGGGATGGCAGTGTCCATCGCCGAGAATCCGCTGAGTTCGGTGGCCCTCGGCTCCGGTCGCTGCATCGAGGAGTTCGACACCTTGCAGCAGGTGTTGAGCCCGGAGCCGCGCTGATGAATGCGGGTCTCTATGGGCCGTGACACCCGCCGCGCCCGGTGGCTGCTGGCCGGGCTGCTCGTCATCGCCCTCGTCCTGATCACGATCGATGTCAGCGCGGGCAAGGGTGGCAGCGGTATCCGGCGCGTGGCCGACAGCGTCGTGGGCCCGGTCGAGCGGGCCGCCTCCGCGGTGGTGCGCCCCGTGACCAACGCGATCAAGGGCAAGGACGACCGCAAGCGCGTCGAGGCGTTGGAGAAGGAAAACGCTGCCCTCAAGCGCCAGGTGGGTGCAGATGCCGCTACGCGCCGGCAGGCGGCCGCCCTGGCCAAGCTCAAGCTGCTCGCCGCGGCGGGCTCGTACACGATCGTTCCGGCGCGGGTGATCGCGACCGGCGATACCACCGGCACCGAGCGCACGGTCGATCTCGGCGTCGGCAAGGGTGCGGGCCTCAAGGTCGGGCAGCTCGTCGTGAACTCCGACGGCCTGGTCGGGGTGCTGGTGCGGGTGAGTTCCGACATCGCGACGGTGCGGCTGGCCGACGATCCGCGGACGGTGATCGGCGCGCGCCTTGCCACGTCGCAGGCACTGGGGACGATCAGCGGCTCGGACTCGACCACGCGGCTGGCGTTCACCCTCTACGACCCCTCTCTCGCGGTGAAGCCGGGGGAGCGGGTCGTGACCTACGGCAGTGCCGATTACGCAGGCGGGGTGCCCGTCGGCGTCACGACCGGTCCGGGTGACGTGGGCACCGCGCCGGGCGGGGGAAGCCTGACCCAGGCCATCGGGGTCCGCCCGTTCGTGCACTTCGGCTCGCTCGACCTGGTGGGGGTCATCGTGAAGCCCGGCGGCGGCTCATGACCCTGACCGCGCCCGACCGCCGCGCCCGGCCGGACACCCCGCCGCAGGTCTCCGGCGGGCTGTCCATCGGTCTGGCGCTCGCGCCCGACGCGGGTCGTTCCGTCACGGCTCGGCCCGCAGGCTTCGGGCTGAGCGGGGCCAACCGGGTCATCGCGGCGGCGCTCCTGCTTGTCGCCGTCCTGCTGCAGCGCACGCTGCTGCCGGCCTTGCCGTGGGGCCCGGCAGACCTGGTGACGGTGCTCGTTGCGACCCTCGCGATCTTCGGCGGACCGATCACGGGCTGCCTCGCGGGTTTCAGTGCCGGTTTCGTCGCCGATGCGCTCTCCGACCATGCGCTCGGCCGGCTGGCCGCGGTGCTCTGCCTCATCGGCTACGCGTGCGGGCTGGTTCCGGCCGCCGGCCGCGGCCGGTTCCGCTACGCCTGGCCGGCGATCGCACTCGCGTGCGTGCTGACCCCCCTGCTGTTCGCGCTCACCGGAGCGTTCGCGGGCGACCACCGCGCTTTCGGGGCCTTGCTCCTCACCCGGTGCCTCGCCGGGCTCGCCTACGGAGCTATCCTCGCTCCCGCCGCCTACCTGTTGCTGCATTGGCTGACCGGTCCGCATCTGCGCGCCAGAAGGCTGCTGCACCGGGCAGCGGCGTGAGGCTCCTGCCGTCGGCGCGCTCCCACCCGCGCCTGCGCATCAACGTCCTGCGGCTGCTCATCTTCGCCGGGCTGGCCGTGCTGCTCCTTCGGCTCTGGTCGCTGCAGGTCGTGCAGCACGGGCGCTATCAGGTTGCGGCCGAGGGCAACCGGGTGCGTGAGGTGGTCAGCCCCGCGCCGCGCGGCTTGATCGTCGACGACAAGGGCAACGCGCTGGCGACCAACCGGACCTCGCTCGTCATCACCGTCGATCGCAGCGTCCTCGACCGCCAGCCTGACTCCGGACGGGCCGTCTTCATCCGGCTCGCGAAGGTGCTGCACAAGTCGTCGACCGAGCTGATCATGAAAGCGCGGCTGTGCACCGCGAAGATAAGCAAGCCGTGCTGGAACGGCTCGCCATACCAGCCGATCCCGGTCGCCACGGACGTCAAGCCGGAAGTGGCGCTCTCCGTCATGGAACATCCGGAGCGTTTCCCGGGCGTCTCGGCCGACACCCGGGCGGTGCGGGTCTACCCGTACGGCACGCTCGCGGCACACGAGGTCGGCTACACCGGCCCGGTGAGCACCAGCCAGCTCGCTGACACCAAGTCCGGCTACGCCCCGAGCGACACGGTGGGTCAAGCCGGCATCGAGAGCACGTACGACAAGGAGCTGCGCGGCGTCAGTGGCGTCAAGAAGCTCGCGGTCGACCGCTACGGCCGGGTGTCGGGAACGCTGTCGGCGTCGGCGTCGCAGCCCGGTGACACCGTCGTGCTCAGCATCGACAACGGTGTGCAGAGCCAGCTGGAGCAATCGCTCGCCACGGCCCTGGCGCAGGCGCAGGCGAAGGGCAAGAACGCGACGACCGCCAGCGGCGTCGTCCTCGACTGGCACACCGGTCAGGTGATAGCCATGGCCTCGCTGCCGACCTACAACCCATCTATCTTCACCGGCGGGATCAGCCAGGCCGATTACGACGCTCTCACCAGCCCGGCTTCCGGTGCGCCGCTGATCTCACGCGCGTACCAGGGCACCGGAGCGCCCGGCTCGACCTTCAAGCCGGTCTCGCTCTCCGCGGCGGTGGCGTCCGGGGCGGATCTGAACAGCACCTACGCGTGCCCCTCCTCGATCCAGATCGGCAACGCGAACTTCCACAATTTCGAGGGGGAGTCCGGCGGCATCATCAACCTCCACGAGGCGATCGTGATGTCCTGCGACACGATCTTCGACCAGTTCGCCTACAACGACTGGCTGGCCGACGGCGGCCTGCGTAACGGCAGCGGCCCGTACGGCACCCCGAATGAGTACTTCACGAAGATGGCCAAGGCCTACGGCTTCGGGCGCAAGTCGGGCATCGATCTCCCAGCCGAGAGCAGCGGCTGGGTCATCGATCGCAAGACGCAGACGGCGATCTGGAACGAGATGAAGGGGACGTACTGCAAGCGCGCCAAGGACGGCTACCCGGAAAACCCGGATCGCGCCGAAGCGACCCGCTTGCAGCAGTACGCGGCCGAGGCCTGCACCGACGGTTACCTGTACAACGGCGGCGCAGCGACGATGTTCGGCATCGGGCAAGGCCAGTACCTGTCGGTCAGCCCGCTGCAGCTCGCGGTCGCGTACGCCGCCGTCGCCAACAACGGCACCGTCTTCCACCCCCGGGTAGCCAAAGCGCTGGTATCACAGGACGGCAAGCTCGTGAAGAAGATCGGCCCGTCGGTCGCCGGGAAGCTGCCGGTCAGCCCCGACGTCCTGGACTACACGCGCCAGGCGATGATCGACGTCACCCGCCGCGGCACCGCAGCCGGCGCGTTCAACGGCTTCCCGCTCGACCAGATCCCGATCGCGGGCAAGACGGGTACCGCCGAGGTCGAGGGCCACGGCGACACCTCGTGGTTCGGCTCGTTCAGCACCCAGTACGTCGTCGTCGTGTCGATCCCGAACACCGGGCAGGGCGCGCTTTTCGCGGCTCCGGTGGCCCGTCAGATGTACGACGCGATGTACGGCATCGGCCGGCCGGCGCTGCTTCCGGCGCCGCCGACCACCTTGCCCGCGTCGATCCGGACGGCTCAGAAATGACGGGGGCCCAACCATGACATCGGTACAGGCATGACCAGCCTGCTCCCCGGCACCAAGCCGCCGCGCTCCTCGCGCGGGCCATCCCAACCCTCGAGGCGGGCGAACCGCGGTCCCGTCACGCTCGAGCCGCTGGCCGGGCCGGGCGCGGCGACCTCGCGCGCCCGGGAGCGCTCGGCGCTCTCGCTGCGCAACCTCGATTGGGTGCTGGCCTTCGCGGTGCTCGCGCTGTGTGTCATCGGCTCGCTGCTGATCGCGTCGGCGACCCGCCAGTACCAGCTGGACCATCACCTCGACCCGTACGCGTACCTGAAGAAACACCTGATCACGTTCGCGATCGGGGCGGTGCTCGCCGTCGTCGTCGCCGGCTGGGATTACCGCAGCATCCGGGCGTATACCCCGATCCTGTACGTGGCCTCGCTCGTCGGCCTCGGTGCCGTTCTGGTGGTGGGCTCGACGATCAACGGTGCCCGTTCCTGGATCGTGCTGCCGGCCGGCTTCCAGCTGCAGCCATCGGAGATCGCGAAGCTGGCGCTGGTTCTCGGCCTCGCGCTGATCCTCGGCCAGCAGCGCAATGCGGGAGCGACCGGCGCCGAGGCGACCCCGGGCGGGCGCGAGCTGGTCTACGCCCTGGCGCTCGCCGCCGTCCCGCTCGGACTCGTCCTGATGCAGCCCGACTTCGGCACCACGATGGTCTTCATCGTCATGGTGGTCGGGATGCTCGCGGTGTCGGGCGCGCCCGCGCGCTGGGTCGGCCTGCTCGTCGCGTCGGGGGCGGCGTTCGGCGGGGCCGTCTTCCGCTACCACCTGCTGAAGCCGTACCAGGAGGCGCGGCTCACCGAGTTCCTGAAGCACAGCAAGATTCACACCTCGAGCACCGGCTACAACGTGCAGCAGGCACTCACCGCCAATGCCCACGGCGGCCTGTTCGGCCGCGGCCTCTTCGCCGGTTCGCAGACCCAGGGTCAGTTCGTACCCGAGCAGAAGACCGACTTCGTCTTCACCGTCGCGGGGGAGGAGCTCGGCTTCATCGGTTGCGCGGTGATCCTGCTGCTGCTCGGGCTGGTGCTCTGGCGCACCCTGTCGATCGCGCAGAAGGCGTCGGACCGGTTCGGGACGCTGGTGTGTGTCGGTGTCGTCATCTGGTTCTCGTTCCAGATCCTCGTCAACGTCGGCATGACCCTCGGCATCATGCCGGTGACGGGGCTACCGCTGCCGTTCATCAGCTACGGCGGCTCCGCCATGTTCGCCAACCTCGCCGCCATAGGTCTGGTGGAGAACGTGCGTCTCCGCTCCGGCTAGAAAGCCGGTCAGGCGGGTTCGGGCAGCGCGCCGTCGTCGAGGGCGCGTGCCTCGCGACGCTTGCTGCGGCCGAAGAGCTGGATCACGAATGGCGGTGCGGAAAGAACCACGACCGCGGTGATCAGGAGCAGCACGTAGACGACCGGGTTGCCGGTTTTGAGCTGGCTCGGCGGGATGAAGCCGAGCAGGAACGACGCGACGCAGCCCAGCAGCCCGATGCCGCCGACGATCCAGACGCCCGCCTTGCCGCCCGGGATGCGGTACGGCCGCGGCGTCTCAGGCTGGGAGTAGCGCAGCTTGATGACGGCGGCGAACATCAGCCCGTACATGATGATGACGATCTGCGCCGTGACGGCCGAGAGCATCCAGTACGACGTGGAAACGCTGGGTACCACGAGGAACAGCAGCGAAAACACGGTGCCGCCGAGGCCCTGGATGATCAGCGACGGGACCGGGATGCCGGCCGCGTTTTCCCGTCCGAGGATCGCGGGTGCGTGGCCCTGGCGCGCTACCTCGGCCATGCCCTTGGCCGGCCCGAGAATCCACGGCGAAAGGTGGGCGATCCCGCCGGCCGCGATCAGCACGGCGAGCGGCGCGACCAGCCAGCCCATGCTGAAGGTGTCGAGCACGCTCTTGAAGAGCTGCATCGTGCCTGACACCAGCCCGATCTCCTTCTGCGGCAGCACGATCGCCATGAAGAGTGAGCCGAGCACGGAAAACAGCACGATGATGACGACCGCCAGCGCGATCGAGCGCGGGATGTCGCGACCGGGGTTGCGGGTGTCGCGGGCGTGATAGCCGGCCATCTCCATGCCGGTGAAGAGCAGGATGATGCCGCCGAGAAACGCCAGGTTCGACAGGCTCACGTCAGGGACGAGCGCGTGGCCCGAGAACGGGATCTGCGAGTGGTCGCCGCGCGCCAGATACGCGATCCCGAGCACCACGACGAGGACCGCCGGCACGATGGAGCCTGCGATCGTGCCGATGGATCCGAGCAGCGACGAGGCGCGCACGCCGCGCACGTTGATAAGCGTTGTCAGCCAGAAGAAGGCCAGCATGACGACGACCAGGTAGACGGAATTGCTGGCGAGGTCGGGGTCGATGGCGTACGCGAGCGTGGCGGCCATGAACGACAGCACGGTCGGGAACCAGGCGAGGTTCTCGGAGTAGTCGCACCAGACGGCGAGGAAGCCGGCCCGAGCGCCGAACGCCTCCTTCACCCAGGCGAAGACGCCGCCGTCCTTGCTCCAGCCGGTGCCGAGTTCGGCTGCCACCATGGCGATCGGGATCAGGAAGACCACGATCGACAGGGCGAACAGCGCGAGCATCGACCAGCCGTACTCCGCCATCACCGGCAGGTTGCGGGCGCTGACGATGGCGGCGACGTTGATCATCGCGAGTGCCCCGACACCGAGCCCGACCTTCTTCACGGTCTTCCCTGCTCCATATCCACGGCCGCGCGCCGCCATCACTGAGCTCCTACCGAGTCGAGCGCGTCGACGATCCGGTCGCGCAGCTCGCTGTCCGCGCTCGCGTCATCCGCCTGCAAGTAGAGGGTGTAGCGGTGCCAGGTGTAGACGACGCCGTAGTTGCGCTGGCGCTCCTGGGCCTCGGCGTTGCGCGCTGCCGCATCGCGATGTGCCTGGTCGGCGTAGCCGTCGACGCGAAGGTCGATCGCGTCGCCGCACTTGCCTGGAAGTGCGAGACGCAGCACCTGTCGCGAGATCGAGCCCCCCTCTCCGGTTCCGGGATCCGGAGAGCTCGTCGAGCAGACCGCCACCTGTTTCGCCTCGAGGGCCTTCGTCAGCTCGGCGACCGACCCGTCCTTGAAGTCGTCACGCCCCTGGCCACCGACGAGCACCGCGATGACGACGACCGCGGCGAGGGCGAGCGCCGTGGTGATGGCCGCCAAAACGGCGGGGCGGGCTGACGAACCGGAAGAGCCGGACCCCTTGGTCGAAACGCTGTGAGCGTCGGGCATAGCGCAACCTACCGTGGCGGCGTCTTTACCCGGCGTAGGCCACGGACCTCGCTACAGTGCCGACATGACTGATCCAGAAACCGGCGCTCAGCAGACCGCCGTTTCTGCCCCCAGAGATCAGATGGCCCGTCGCCGCCAGAAGCTCGACGAGCTACAAGCAGACGAATCCCGCCGGCTTCGCTACAGCTTCGATGTCGACCATCGCGCGGCCGACATTGCCGAGCAGTGGCGCGATATCCCGGTCGGACGCACGGATCAGCGGGTCCGCTGCGCCGGCCGCCTGGTCCTCATGCGCCGCCACGGCGGGCTCGCGTTCGGCGTGCTGCGCGATCGCACCGGAACGATCCAGCTCTTCGTCGATCGCGGCGCCCTCGGCGAGCAGGCGTACCGCAACTTCCTGGCGATCGACCGCGGCGACTGGGTCGGCATCACCGGTCCCGTGATGCGCACCGACAAGGGCGAGCTGTCCATCGCCGTCGAAGAATTCGACATGCTGGGCAAGGCATTGCGGCCCCCGCCTGACAAGGACAAGGGCCTCACCGACGTCGAGATCCGCTACCGCCAGCGTTACGTCGACCTGATGACCAACGAGAGCACCCGGCGCATCTTCGAGATTCGCCGCCGGGTGATACGCGCGATCCGGCGCCATCTCGAGGACCACGGCTTCTGGGAGGTCGAAGGCCCGATCCTGCAGAGCATTCAGGGCGGGGCTACGGCACGGCCGTTCATCAGCCATCACAACGCGCTGGACATCGATCTCTATTTGCGCATCGCCCTCGAACTGCACCTCAAGCGGCTCGTGGTCGGCGGCATGGAACGGGTCTTCGAACTCAGCCGGGTGTTTCGCAACGAGGGCATCGATGTGCGTCACAACCCCGAGTTCACGATGCTCGAGGCGTACCAGGCCTTCGCTGACTACAACGACATGATGGACCTCGTCGAGGGCATGGTCGTCGCCGCTGTCGAGGACGCGCTCGGCGGCGACTTCGTGGTCCAGGTCGGTGGCCGTTCGGTCGATCTCTCACCCCCGTGGCCGCGGGTCTCGATGGCGGATCTGATCGAGCAGCGGCTCGGGGTCCGCATCGAGGCGAGCATGCCGGTCGAGGAGGCCCGCGCCGTCCTCGACGGCCTGCACGTCGAGTGGGAGGACAGCTGGGGCTCCGGCAAGCTCATGAAGCAGGTTGTCGACGAGCGCATCCAGCACGAGGTCGTCGAGCCCATCTTCGTTCTCGACTATCCCCAAGAGGTCTCGCCGCTCGCCCGGGTCCATCGCTCGAAGCCCGGCTATGTCGAGCGTTTCGAGCTGATGGTCGCCGGCTTCGAGCTGTGCAACGCCTACAGCGAGCAGAACAACGCCGAGCAGCAGCTGGCCGCGTTCGAGATGGAAGCGCGAGCCAAGGCGGAAGGCGACCCCGAGGCCGGCGATATCGACCACGACTACGTGCGCGCGCTCGAATACGGCATGCCCTGCACGGGCGGTCTCGGTATCGGCATCGACCGGCTCGTCATGCTGCTGTCCGGTGCCGACAACATCCGCGAGGTCATCCTCTTCCCGACGATGCGCCCGGAAGGCGGTCAGGGACCGACGGTCCCGAGCACGGGCAAGAAGGGGCTCGGCCGGCTCGAACCGATCCCTGCGGCCGCCATTGCGGCGGCAGCGGTCCCCAGCCCGGCTGCAGCCACCAACGTCATCGCGCTCGCGCCGCCACCCAGCGAACCGCCGATCTCCAAGGAGCTGACCGAGCTGCAGGAGCGGCGCCGGCAGGCCCGGCGCACGTTGCGGGGGCTCGGCATATCGGCGGCCATCGGTGGCGTGCTCATGATGCTGACGCTGCTGCCGTTCTTCCACTCCAGGCTGCGCAACTTCCGCAGCGAACTCGGACCCATCTGGTTTCGGGTCACCGGACATCTGCTGACGATGCTCATCGGGCTGACGCTGCTCTTCCTCGCGGGCCAGCTGGCGCGCGGCAAGCGACGCGCGTGGCAGGTGTGCACCGCGGTCTTCGCCGCCGGCGTCGTCACCAACATCCTCAAAGGGCCGCATCCGCTGGCCGTCGCGTACTGCGCGGCGATGGCGGCCGCGCTGCTGTCCAACCGGCGGCTCTTCCAAGGGCGTTCTGATCCGCCGTCACTCTTGCGCCTGCTGTGGCTCGCGCCGCTCTATGCGGGTGCCGTGGTGCTGTTCGGCTTCGTGAGCCTGACGGTCGAGCGCGACCATCTCGGCCAGCCACTCACGTTCCTCGGCGGCCTGGAAACGATCGGCAAGGGCCTCGTCGGCATCCACGGCCCTTACGACTACCAGCGCGAGTTCTTCCGCAACTACTTCCCATACGCGCTGCTGATCCTCGGAATCGCCGGCCTCGTCGGCATCGCGGTACTGCTCTTCCGGCCTTGGCGAGCGCGTGCGCCGCACACGGAATCGGACTGGGAGCACGCCACCCGGCTGGTCCGCCGCTACGGGTCGGACACGCTGGCGTTCTTCGCCCTGCGCGATGACAAGAGCTTCTTCTTCAGCGCCGACGGCGAGGCCATGGTCGCCTACACCTACCTCGGTGGTTACGCGCTGGCGTCCGGCGATCCGATCGGAGCGCCCGGCTCGATCGACGCCGTGCTGGATGAGTTCCTCGACTTCTGCCAGAAGCACTCCTGGCGGGTCGCGCTGCTGGCCGCGCGCAGCGATGAGATGCCGCGTTACGCCGCTCGCGGGCTGCGCGGCTTCTATCTGGGAGACGAGGCCATCATCGAGTGCGAGGGCTTCAGCCTGGACGGGCCGGGGATGAAAAGCATTCGCGCCGCCGTGCGGCGGGTCGGGCGCAGCTACTCGTTCAAGGTGTTGCGGGAGTCCGAGGCGTCGCCGGCGCTCGTCGCCCAGCTCAACGCGATCAGCCAGGAATGGCGGGGGAAGGCCCCTGAGCGCGGCTTCACGATGTCGCTCAGCCAGGACATCGAGGGCGGCGGCGCCAACCCGGAGTTCCTGCTGTGCGTCGCGCTTGACGAGAAGGGACGGCCCGGCGGGTTCCTGCGGATCGTGCCGGCCTACGGGACCGACTTCGGCTACACGCTCGACTTGATGCGCCACCGCCCCGATGCCCCCAACGGCATGACCGAGTACCTGATCGCGCAGACCGCTCTCGTGCTCGGTACGGAGGGCATCAACCGGCTCTCGATGAACTTCGCGATGTGGGGCAAGCTCTACGAAGAGGGCGTTCACTACAGCGTGGCTCAGCGCCTGGCCAAGCGCGCGGTCGACGTGCTCAACCCGTTCTTCCAGATCAAGTCGTTGCACGACTTCAACGCGAAGTTCTCACCGCTCTGGCTCTCGCGGATGCTCGTCTTCGAAGAGCTCACCGATCTGCCCAGGGTGGGTCTGCTGTACGCCGGCGCCGAGGGCTTCCTTTCGCTGCCCGGTATCGGCGGCCTCTTCGTGCCGAAGAACGTCGGCGGCGTGGGTTCGCCCTCTGCCGACCGGCCGAACCGGTCTCCCTCGTCCGGCAGCGCCGCCGCGTGAGGCACTCCCCGGCGGTGGCGGCCACCCGGCCCGGACGGTGACGCCACGTCCATCGAGTCGATCTCCCTCGTCAGCGGGCCGACCCCGGTCGTCATCGTGGCCCTCGGGTTGGGCGCCACGGCACTGTCCTTCCGCTGGAGGGACGGGGTCTGGAAGCAGCAGCTGCTGTACGGCGTTCCCGATCACCGCAGCGCTGGTAGGGCTCATCGCGCTGCTGGTTGATGGCCTCGCGCTGATCCCGTACCAGTTCCCGAACTCCTATTACCTGTGGGTCGGGCTCGTCGTGCTCGCGCTCGTGGTCGGCATCATCGGCTGGACCCGGTTCCGTAACTGGCGCCGGGTCGTCTCCGTGCTGTCGGTCGCGCTCGCCGCGGTGATGGCGTTCACGCTGATCAACCAGCAGTACCAGTACTACCCGACGGTCGGCTCGGTCTTCGGGGTCGATTCGGACAACCAGGTCTCGCTCACGAAGCTCGACCAGGTACGCGAGCAGGCGAAGCGCGAGCACGGCGGCCAGCTGCCGACCCATGGCTTCACCATCGAGCTGCCGATCCCCGGTGCGAAGTCGGGCTTTCACGCGCGTGACGCCCTCGTCTGGGTCCCGCCGATCTGGATTGCCGACACCAAGATCAAGCTGCCCGTCCTCGTTCTCCTGTCAGGGATTCCAGGGGCGCCGCAAGACTGGACCCGCGCCGCGTTCGCGGACCAGACGGCCGGCAGTTTCGCCGACCAGAACGGCGGCAAGGCGCCGATCATCGTCATGCCGGACCAGAACGGGTCCGTCACCAACGACACCGAGTGCACCAACAGCCCGCGCGGGAAGGCGGAGACCTACATCACCGAGGACGTGCCCAACTTCATGCGTGACCACTTCAACGCCAAGACCGGCGTGCTGGCCATCGCAGGGCTCTCGGAGGGCGGCATGTGCTCGCTGATGCTGAGCCTGCGCCATCCCGACCTCTTCCAGACCTTCGCCGACTACTCAGGCCTCACGGGCCCGACGGTCGAAGACGCCATCGCGGCCCAGCAGACCACCGACGTGCTCTTCGGTGGCAACACCCAGGAGTACGAGCGGCACAACCCGATCAACCTGCTGAAGACGCGTGACTACGCGAAGCTCGCCGGCTGGTTCGAGGTCGGGACAGCCGACCACGCTCCGCTGGCCGCGCAACGAACGCTCGTGCCGCTCGCGGTCAAGGCGGGGATCAGGACGTGCTGGCGGGAGGTTGCGGGTGCCGGCCACTCCTTCGACCTCTGGGCGCAAGCGTTCCGGGACTCCCTGCCGTTCCTGTCCTGGCGGCTCGGGCTCTCCCCGCAGCCGGCCGTGGCCAGCGGCGTGCGCTGCGAGCCTTGAGGCTCGTGATCGGCGCCGCTTGACCGGCGCAACTACTCTCGACCCATGCCAGTCGACTCGCTCTGGCCGCGCCTCGAGCCGCTGCTGCCCAAAGTCCGCAAGCCCGTCCAGTACGTGGGCGGCGAACTCAACGCGCAGGTCAAGGATTGGGACTCGGCGCTCGTCCGCTGGTGCCTCATGTACCCCGATGCGTACGAGGTCGGGTTGCCCAATCAGGGCCTGATGATCCTGTACGAGGTCCTGAACGAGCAGCCCGACGTCCTGGCCGAGCGCACGTACAGCGTCTGGTCGGATTCCTCGAGCAGCTCATGCGTGAAAACGCGATCAGCCAGTTCACCGTCGAGAGTCATCGTCCCGTGGGGGCGTTCGACGTCCTCGGCGTGAGCTTCTCCACCGAGCTCGGCTACACGAACTTCCTGGTGGCGCTCGACCTCGCGGGAATCCCGCAGCAGGCTCGCGAGCGCACCAGCGAGCATCCCATCGTCATCGCCGGCGGTCACGCTGCGTTCAATCCGGAGCCCATCGCGGAGTTCGTCGACGCCGTGGTGCTGGGTGACGGCGAGCAGGCGGTGCTCGGGATCACCGAGGTACTGCGCGCAGCCAAGGCGGCCGGCTGGGGTCGTGAGCAGACGCTGCTGGAGCTGGCCCGCCGCGGGCTGGTCTACGTGCCGCAGTTCTACGACGTCGAGTACGCGGCTGACGGGCGCATCGCGCGGATCGCTCCCACGCGTCCCGAAGTGCCGCGCCGTCCCGCCAAGCACACGGTGACGAACCTCGACGCCTGGCCGTACCCGAAGCAGCCGCTGGTGCCGCTCGCCGAGAGCGTCCACGAGCGCATGAGCGTCGAGATCTTCCGCGGCTGCACCCGGGGCTGCCGGTTCTGCCAGGCGGGCATGATCACCCGCCCGGTCCGGGAGCGCAGCATCACCGGCATCGGTGAGATGGTGGCCGCCGGGCTCGCTGCGACCGGATACGAGGAGGTCGGCCTGCTCAGCCTCTCCTCGGCCGACCACTCGGAGATCGGCACCATCGCGAAGGGCCTGGCCGACCGCTACGAGGGCACCCAGACCTCGCTCTCGCTGCCGTCCACCCGGGTCGACGCGTTCAACATCGACCTGGCGGCAGAGCTCGCCCGCGGCGGGCGGCGCTCCGGGCTCACGTTCGCACCGGAAGGCGGATCCGAGCGGCTGCGCAAGGTCATCAACAAGACCGTCACCGAGAACGACCTGATCAAGACCGTCACCACCGCGTATGAGGCCGGCTGGTCGCAGGTGAAGCTCTACTTCATGTGCGGTCTGCCCACCGAGACCGACGAGGACGTGCTGCAGATCGCGGAGCTCGCCAAGTCCGTCATCAAGGCGGGTCGCGAGGCGACCGGGCGGCGCGACATCCGCTGCACCGTCTCCATCGGCGGGTTCGTTCCCAAGCCCCACACGCCCTTCCAGTGGGCGGCGCAGCTCTCGGCCGAGGAGACCGACCGGCGCCTGCGGCTGCTGCGCGACGCCATCGGCCGGGATCGCGCGATCGGCTTCCGCTACCACGACGGCCAGCCCGGCATCGTCGAAGGCCTGCTCTCGCGCGGCGACCGGCGGGTGGGCGCCGTCATCGCCGAGGTGGTGCGGCGGGGCGGCCGCTTCGACGGTTGGAGCGAGCACTTCTCGTTCGAACGCTGGATGGAGGCGGCCGCGGCCGTCGGCATCGACGTCGCCTGGTACACGACGCGTGAGCGCACCCGCTCCGAGGTGCTGCCCTGGGACCACCTCGATTCGGGTCTCGACGAGGAATGGCTCTGGTCCGACTGGCAGGAAGCGCTGGACGAGCGCGAGATCGACGACTGCCGCTGGTCACCCTGCTTCGACTGCGGCGTGTGCCCGACCATGGGGACGCAGATCGAGACCGGTCCTACCGGCCGGACCCTGCTCCCGCTCTCGCCGACATGAGCGCCCGTTGAGCATCCAGAAGCGCCAGCCTGACCTCGCCGGCCGCCCGACCGAGGTCGTGCAGCGTATCCGGCTGCGCTACGCCAAGCGGGGACGCCTGCGGTTCACCTCCCACCGCGATCTCAGCCGCGCGTTCGAGCGGGCGATCCGGCGCGCCGCGGTGCCGATGGCGTACTCGTCCGGGTTCACGGCGCACCCCCGGATCTCCTGGCTCGGAGCCGCGCCCACCGGCGCGGCGAGTGAGGCCGAGTACGTCGAGATCGGGCTGGCGAGCGAGGTCGATCCGGCAGGGCTGCTGCGTGACCTGGACGCGGCCCTCCCGCCGGGCGTCGACGTCCTTGATGCCGTGATTGCCCTGCCCGGCGGTGGCAAGCTCGCGGAGAGGTTTGACGCGTCCCGCTGGGAGCTACGAATCATGGGAACGGACGGCGCGACCCTGCGGCCGGCCGTCGAAGCACTGCTGGCGGCGACGAGCGCGCCGGTCGAGAGAGTGACGAAGGAGGGTAAGCGCACGATCGATGTCAGAGCTGCGCTGGTCAGCGCCGCGGTGGTCGATGCCGCTGCGGAGAGCGCCGAGCAGCACGCAGGGGTGTCGTCCGGTGACGTGGCGCACTCCTGTGCGATACTCCAAGTGGTTGTACGACAGACGACGCCCGTTGTACGGCCCGATGACGTTTTGGCTGCCTTGAGTTCTGTGGCTGGTCTGCCGGACCCGGTCTCGTCGCTTGCGACGCGGCTGGAGCAGGGCCGACTGTCCGAGGATGGGTTGATATCTGATCCCCTTGCTGCGGACCGAGATGCCGGCGTCGTGCGAGCAGTAGTGGCGTCGCAGGAGCGCTGACGATCCCCGCCGGCGCCTGAGCGAGTCCCTGTGCGGACGCGGATGACCACGCGCCCGGGGGCCGAAAGGCTTAATAACTTGATTGAGAATCCAGCCAGTCCCGACAACGCAACGGAAACCACCACCGAGCAGGCAGGCGCGCTGCCGGATCCGGTTTCCACCCCGCCGGCCACCCGCCCTCGCCGCCGCCGCGCGGCGAGCCGGCCGGTCGGAGCCCCCCCGCCTGACCTGGTGGTCAGCGAACCGGCAGCTCCCGCAGTCCCGGAGGCTGCGGCTGACGCCGTGACCGAGCCGGCTGCCGCCGCGCCGGAGCCCGAGGCGGTCCCCGAGGGTCAGGCGCTCGACGACGTCGAAGCGGAGGCCACCGAGCTGGCCGCCGCCGAGCTCTCCGAGCCGGTGGCTG
Organism: uncultured Actinomycetota bacterium; assembly: GCA_963782485.1. GTDB lineage: Bacteria > Actinomycetota > Actinomycetes > Frankiales > Frankiaceae > DATAZK01. The sequence goes on along the minus strand of CAWAJV010000007.1, from coordinate 846,764 downwards.
CCGAGGAGGCTGGGGAGGCTGAGGCGCCTGCCGAGACCCCCCCTCCGCCGGTCGTCGAAGCGGAGGCTGCTGACGCCGAGCCCGAGCCCGCCGCACGGCGTCCGCGCCGCGCGCGTCGCCCGGCGGCGCCCGCGGTCGCCGTCACCTTCCAGGCCCCCGATCCGATCATCGTCGCCCCGGCGCGCGGTGCCGAAGACGCAGCTCCAGCCGGTCCGACCGGCGACCGGGCTGCCGCCGACGAGCCCGAGAGCACTGACGAAGACGCGCAGGGTGGTCCGCGCGCCGATGGCGAAGAGGACGCTGACGGCGCGCCTCGGCGCCGGCGGCGGCGGGGTCGCCGCGGTCGTGGTCGCGTCCGCGACGACGAGGAGGGCGGCGACGAGACCGGCGAGGAGAGCGCTCCCGACGCTTCGAAGCCGGCTGACGCTTCCGCCGCTTCTGCCGCGTCCGAGGCGCCGGGCGCTGAGACCGCCGAGAGTGACGAGGGCTCCGACGAGGGGGACGGCGAGGGCACCGAGGGCGCCCGGCGCCGCCGCACCCGCCAGCGCCGTCCGCGCAAGGCGGCCGGCTCTGGTGGATCCGACGACGAGGGCTCGCGCGGCGATTCCGGCTCGCGCACGTCCTCGGACGACGAGATCCGGGGAGTCAACGGCTCCACCCGGCTCGAGGCCAAGCGCCAGCGCCGCCGTGACAGCCGCGATGTCAGCCGCCGCCGGGTGCCGGTCGTCACCGAGGCGGAGTTCCTGGCCCGGCGCGAGTCGGTGAACCGCGTGATGATGGTGCGCAACGCCGGCGAGCGCACGCAGATCGCGGTGCTCGAGGACGACGTCCTGGTCGAGCACTACGTCACCCGGGCGAGCTCGTCCTCCTACGCCGGCAACGTCTACCTGGGCCGGGTGCAGAACGTGCTGCCCAGCATGGAGGCGGCTTTCGTCGACATCGGCAAGGGCCGTAACGGCGTCCTCTACGCCGGCGAGGTCAACTACGACGCGAGCGGGCTCGAGGGCAAGCCGCGCAAGATCGAGCAGGCCCTGAAGTCCGGGCAGTCGGTCGTCGTGCAGGTCACGAAGGATCCGATCGGCCACAAGGGCGCCCGGCTGACCAGCCAGGTCAGCCTCCCGGGCCGCTACATGGTCTACGTCCCGGATGGCGGCAGCGCCGGCATCAGCCGCAAGCTCCCCGACAGCGAGCGCAGCCGGCTGCGCAGCATCCTGAAGAAGATCACTCCGGAAGATGCCGGTGTCATCGTGCGCACCGCGGCCGAGGGCGCCAGCGAGGACGAGCTCGCGCGCGACATCACCCGGCTGGCCTCCCAGTGGGAGGACATCCAGAAGAAGTCCACCAAAGGCTCGCCGCCGAGCCTGCTGTACGCCGAGCCCGATCTGGTCATCCGCGTCATCCGCGACATCTTCAACGAGGACTTCGCCGAGCTCGTTGTCCAGGGCGAGCGCGAGTGGGAGATGATCCACGGCTACGTGGAGCAGGTCGCCCCTGATCTGCTGCCACGCCTGCGCCGCGAGGTGGCCGGCGACGTCTTCGTCGATTCCCGGATCAACGAGCAGCTGCTGAAGGCGCTGGACCGCAAGGTCTACCTGCCCTCCGGTGGTTCGCTGATCTTCGATCGCACCGAGGCGATGACGGTCGTCGACGTCAACACCGGCCGCTTCACCGGCAAGGGTGGAAACCTCGAGGAGACCGTCACCAAGAACAACCTGGAAGCGGCCGAGGAGCTGGTCCGCCAGCTGCGGTTACGCGACGTCGGCGGGATCATCGTCGTCGACTTCATCGACATGGTGCTCGAGAGCAACCGCGAGCTGGTCCTGCGGCGCCTCACCGAGTGCCTCGGCCGCGACCGCACGAAGCACCAGGTCGCCGAGGTCACCAGCCTCGGGCTGGTGCAGATGACCCGAAAGCGCGTGGGCTCGGGTTTGCTCGAGGCCTACAGCGAGCCGTGCCCGACCTGTGGCGGGCGGGGTCACACCATCGAGCTGCCATCGCTGGGTGGGGTCAGCAAGCCCAAGCCGAAGCCGCTACCGCGTCGCCCGGCCCCCAGCTCGGACGAGGAGTCCGATCAGGAGGACGGCGACGTGACGGATGAGGCCCCAGAGGTCGAGGCCGAAGAGGCCGACGACGCTGAGGTCGCTGAAGCGTCCGAGGCCGACGACGAGCTCATCGCCGCCCTGCCGGATGTCGTCGCTGCAGCGGATGCCGAGGCCGGCTCGGAGCCGGCGGCGGCCGCCAACGGCGTCAGCGAGCCGAGTGGTGAGCCGGCCGCCGAGGAGGACCCGGCCGGCGAGGTCCGTGAGGCGCAAGAGGCCGAGGCAGAGCGCGCCCGCGCTTTGGCCGACTAGCCGACGAACTGCTCGGTCGGCCGGTGCGTCCGATACGATCGACAGGTTGTGTCGCGCGCGGCCATCCGCTCCGCCCTTTCAGACGCAGCCCAAGTACCTGAGAATTGTTCAGCACGTCAAGTTTCCAGCGAGGCAGGTGAAACGGTGTACGCAGTAGTGCGCACCGGCGGCAAGCAGCACAAGGTGGCAGTGGGCGACGAGCTCGAGGTGGAGCTCCTCGCGGGTGCCACCGGAGATTCCGTGACGCTTCCGGCCCTGCTGCTGGTCGATGGCAGCACCGTCACCACCGACGCGGCGGCTCTCGCCGATGTCGCGGTGACGGCGGAGATCCTCGGCCTCACCAAGGGCCCGAAGATCCGTATCCACAAGTTCAAGAACAAGACCGGTTCCCACACGCGGCAGGGTCACCGTCAGAAGTACACCAAGCTGCGCGTCACCGATATTCAGGGTGGAAAGGCTTAGTCATGGCACACAAAAAGGGCGCCAGCTCCTCGCGTAACGGCCGTGACTCGAATGCCCAGCGGCTTGGAGTCAAGCGTTACGGGGGCCAGCTGGTGAACGCGGGCGAGATCATCGTCCGCCAGCGCGGTACCCACTTCCACCCCGGCGATCTGGTCGGCCGCGGCAAGGACGACACGCTCTTCGCGCTCGCGCAGGGTTACGTCCAGTTCGGCACCAAGCGCGGTCGCCGCGTGATCAACATCCTGACCGAGCAGCCCGCTCCGGCCGAGGCCAGCGCTAGCGCCTGAGAGGCTGACCGGTCGCTGCGCGGCCTTCGGCCCCGAGCGGCCGGCCGGCGTGAGAGTCGACCCTGATGCCCAGCTTCATTGATCGCGTCCTGCTGCATGTCAGTGCAGGCAACGGCGGTAACGGCTGCGCCAGCGTCCACCGCGAGAAGTTCCGCCCGCTCGGCGGCCCCGACGGTGGCAATGGCGGTCGTGGCGGCAACGTGATCCTCGAGGTCGACTCCGGCGTCGCGACGCTGCTCGACTTCCACTTCCACCCGCATCAGAAGGCCACGTCCGGCAAGGCCGGCCAGGGGAGCAACCGGTCCGGCGCCGAGGGCACCGACCTCGTCCTCGCCGTCCCGGACGGCACGGTCGTCGTCGACGCGGAGTCGGGCGAGCAGCTCGCCGATCTCGTCGGTTTCGGCACCCGGTACGTCCTCGCCGCCGGCGGTTCCGGTGGCCTCGGTAACGCGGCGCTGGCCTCACCGAAGCGCCGCGCCCCCGGATTCGCCCTGCTCGGGGAGCCCGGCGAGGAGAAGGACGTCGTCCTCGAGCTGAAGAGCGTCGCGGATGTCGCGCTGGTGGGCTTTCCGAGTTCGGGCAAGTCGTCCCTGGTCGCCGCCATCTCGGCGGCGCGGCCGAAGATCGCCGACTATCCGTTCACGACCCTGGTGCCCAATCTCGGCGTGGTCTCGGCCGGCGACCACGCGTCGTTCACCGTGGCCGACGTGCCCGGCCTCATCCCGGGCGCCAGCCAGGGCAAGGGGCTCGGGCTGGAGTTCCTTCGCCACGTGGAGCGCTGCAGCGTCCTGGTTCACGTCCTCGACTGCGCGACGTTCGATCCGGGGCGTGATCCGATCAGCGACCTCGACGTGCTAGAAGCCGAGCTACGCGAGTACGGCGGCGGTGGCCTCACCGATCGGCCGCGCGTCGTCGCGCTCAACAAGGTCGACGTTCCTGAAGCGCGCGACCTGGCTGACATGGTGCGTCCGGACCTGCAGGCGCGCGGGCTCGAGGTTTTCGAGATCAGCGCGGTGAGCCACGAGGGGCTGCGCCGGCTCACGCTGCGCCTCGCCGAGCTCGTCGAGAAGCACCGGCTCGAACACCTGGTTACCGAACCCACCCGCATCGTCCTGCGCCCCGTGCCGGTCGGCGGGGCCGAGTTCACCGTCACCGAGGTGGGGGAGCAGGCGTACCGGGTCGACGGCCACAAGCCACTGCGCTGGGTGCGCCAGACCGACTTCACGAACGAGGAGGCCATCGGCTTCCTCGCCGACCGGCTCGCCAAGATCGGGGTCGAGGCCGAGCTCGCGAAGCACGGCGCCGAGCGAGGCGCCGAGGTGACCATCGGCGACGTGACGTTCGACTGGGAGCCCACCGTGGCCGAGGTCTCGGTCGGCCCGCGCGGCACCGACGCGCGCGTCGCGCAGGGCGGGCGCAAGTCGAAGGCGCAGCGTGAGAGCGAGTACTTCGCGCGTCACCAGAGCTTGCATCCGGATCGGGCCGGCGCCTCGGCAGGGCCGGACGCTGATTCTGTCCAGGCGGAAACAGAGCCTGAGGAGCTGGCCGACCCCTCCGGCGACCTGCCGTGAGCCGCGGGCTGGTCCAGGCGGCGCAGCGGGTCGTGGTGAAGGTCGGCTCGTCGTCCCTCACCACGCGCGGCGGGCGGGTTGGACGCCGAACGGGTCGACGCGCTGGTCGACGTCCTGGCCACGGAGCAGCGTGAGGTCATCCTGGTCTCCAGCGGTGCCATCTCGGCGGGTCTCGCGCCCCTCGGGCTGCGCCGCCGGCCCCGGGATCTGGCGACGCTCCAGGCGTGTGCGAGCGTCGGCCAGCTGCTGCTCGCCGAGCGCTATGCCAACAGCTTCGCGCGCTACTCGCGGACGGTCGGGCAGGTGCTGCTGACCAGTGAAGACGTCATCCGGCGCGCCCACTACCGCAATGCCCGCCGCACCCTGGAGCGCCTGCTCTACCTGGGGGTGGTGCCGGTGCTGAACGAGAACGACACCGTCGCCACCGAGGAGATCCGCTTCAGCGGCAACGACCGGCTGGCGGCGCTCGTCGCCCATCTCATCGCCGCCGACCTGCTGATCCTGCTCACCGATGTCGATGGCGTCTACGAGAGCAATCCCCGGACGAATGCCGGGGCGCGGCGCCTGGACGAGGTCCGCAGCCCGGCCGATCTGGGTGATGCCGCGTTCCGGGGCATCGGCCTGGCCGCGGTCGGCACCGGCGGGATGCAGACCAAGGTCGACGCGGCACTCCTCGCGGCCTCCGAGGGCTGCGCCGCGATCATCGGAGCCGCTCCTGACCTGGCGGCGCTGCTGTCCGGTGAGGAACGCGGGACGCTGTTCCTGCCTGCCGGCCGCCGGTTGCCGTCACGCCTGCGCTGGCTGGCGCACGCGTCGTCGCCCAGCGGCCGGCTCCACCTGGACGCGGGTGCGGTCGCCGCCGTCGTCGAGCGGCGCACGTCGCTGCTGCCGGCCGGCATCACCCAGGTCGAGGGCGACTTCACGGCCGGCGATCCGGTCGAGCTGGTGGACCCAGCAGGACGCGCGATCGGCCGCGGGCTGGTCGGCTACGACGCTTCCGAACTCCCCGCGATGCTCGGGCGTCACACCGGGGCTCTCGGGCCCGGCTACTCCCGGGAGGTCGTCCACCGCGACGACCTGGTGGTCCTGGGCAGGTGACGGGAAAAGTGAACGACGGGGTTGACGGCGGCTCGTATCGTCGAAGGATGGCTGAACCCGACGAGACCGCTCTGGACGCGCTGAGCTCCGATGCCTTGGCGAGCGGTCCGGAGGAGTCCGTGCGGGCGGTGGCCGAGCGGGCCCGCCACGCATCCATCGCTCTGGGGGCGGCGTCGCGGTCGGTCAAGGACTCCGCACTGCTGGCGATGGCCGACGCGCTCCTGAAGGAGACGGCCGAGCTGATCGCCGCGAACGGGCTCGACGTCCAGGCGGCAGCGGCGAGCGGCACGACTGCAGCCATGATCGATCGCCTGACGCTGACCGAGGCGCGGATCGAGGCGATGGCTGACGGCCTCCGGCAGGTGGCGGCGCTCGCCGACCCGGTGGGCGAGGTGGTGCGTGGCAACACGCTGGCCAACGGTCTCGAGGTCCGTCAGCTACGGGTGCCGTTCGGTGTGGTCGGGATCGTCTACGAGGCCCGTCCCAATGTCACGGTCGACGCTGCTGGGCTGTGCCTGAAGAGCGGCAACGCGGTGCTGCTGCGTGGCAGCGGGTCCGCCTACCAGAGCAACGTGGCCCTGGTACGCGTGCTGCGCCAGGCGGCGGAATCCGTGGGGCTTCCGGCCGACGTCGTCAACCTGGTGCCCGGCACCGACCACGAGTCGGTCAAGGCGCTGCTGCGGCTGCGCGGGCTGGTCGATGTGATCATCCCGCGGGGCGGCGCCGGCCTGATCCGCACCGTCGTCGAGGACTCGACCGTTCCCGTCATCGAGACGGGGGTCGGCAATTGCCACATCTACGTCGACGCGGACGCCGATCTCGAGATGGCCCTCGCGATCACCCTCAACGCGAAGACCCAGCGGGTCAGCGTCTGCAACGCCGCCGAGACGGTCCTGATCCACCGCGCGGTCGCGCCGGATTTCCTGGCCCTGCTGCTGCCGGCGCTCGGCGCGGCAGGAGTGACTGTCCATGGAGACCCCGCCGTCCAGGCTTACGACACCGCCGTGCTGCCGGCGAACGATGCCGACTGGGCCAACGAGTACCTCTCGCTCGACATCGCGGTACGCATCGTGAGCTCGCTTCCGGAGGCGCTCGACCACATCCGCACCTGGTCGAGCGGCCACACGGAGGCGATCATCACGCGCTCGCTGGAGTCGTCCCGGGCGTTCGTCAGCGGTTGCGACAGTGCCGCGGTCATGATCAACGCTTCCACCCGGTTCACGGACGGCGAGCAGCTCGGCATGGGCGCCGAGATCGGGATCAGCACCCAGAAGCTGCACGCCCGCGGTCCGATGGGGCTCACCGAGCTGACGTCGACGAAATGGGTCATCACCGGCGACGGCCACACACGCGGCTGATCCCGATGAGCGTTCGCGGATAAGGCGGTGAAACATGCCTGGCGATGGTGATCAACACGCCATTGCCGGGCATGAACGGGCCGTGACCGCTGACGTGACGGGCGACGTCGCCGGCGGTGTCCCCGAGCCGGAACTGCCGCAGCTGCCGCGCAGCGTCGAGGGCGACGTCGCCGCTGGTGCCGTTGCCGGACTCCTCGACAGCAAGGCAAGCGCTGAGGAAGTCGAGGAGGTCGTCTCCTTCGTCGCTGCCGTTCCGCTGGGCGTGCGCCGCACGGCTCCGCGCTGGGTGGCTCCGTTCTTCCTCGCCGGCGCGATCGCGATCGTCCCGTGGGTCGTGTATCTCGGCCTGGAGCTGCCGGACCGGTCCACCGCCCAGCACTACAACCTGGCCTGGGTCGGGTTCGACCTCCTGCTGATCTTCGCCATGGCCCGGACCGCTCTGTTCGCCTGGAAAGGCAAGCGCCAGGTGCAGCTGCCGGCGGTGGCGACGGCGACGCTGCTGCTGGTGGACGCCTGGTTCGACGTGATGACGGCGGCACCCGGCTGGCCGCTCATGGAGGCGTTGCTCTTCGCGTTCTTCCTCGAACTGCCGATGGCGGCGACCGCGTTCTACATCGCCCGCCACGTCGACCGCGTCGTGGAACGCGCCGAACACCGGCTCGCCGAGCAGGCGCAGCGGCTGCTCTCGACGCACCTGCTCGCCGCGGTCGCCGACGAACCCGCGGCGCCGCGAGAGCTGAGCGGGCTACGGCTCGGCCTGGTATCCGGCCATCGACGCGTAATCCTGCTCGCCCCGGCCGTCCTCGATCGCTGCTCTGGCCAGCGCCAGCGACGCGGCCGTCACCGGCAGGTCGCCGTTCGCGCTGTCGAGCGCGGCGACGAGGTCCTTGGCCATCAGGTCGAGCGAGAAGGTCGTCGCCGAGTAGTCGCCGCTCTCGACCATGGCCCGCTTCTGCTTGATGGTCCAGCCGAACGGGCCGGCCTCGAGGGTGTCCAGGACGACGGAGCGGTCCAGGGACAGATCCGCGGCCAGTTTCAGCGCCTCGCCGACCCCGGCAGCGGCGATGCCGAGACACATGTTGACCGTCGCCTTGAGCGCGTTGCCGGAGCCGGCCGGCCCGAGGTGGCGGATGCGCTGCGGATCGCCCCACAGCTCGAGCAGCGGGCGGGCGTCCGCGACATCGGCGTCACTGCCGCCGACCAGGATGCCCAGCGTTCCCTCGCTGGCCGGAGTGAGCGAGCCGACCACGGGCGCGTCGACGTACCGGAGCCCGCGCTCGCTCGCCTCCGCGGCCAGCCGCCGGGCAGCTTCGGGGCCGGTCGTCGTGGCGTCGATGACGAGGGTGCCCGGCCGGGCGGCGTCACCGATGTCGTGCAGCACCTGCTGGACACTCTCGCCGCCGAAAAGCATGAGCACGACGACGTCGGCCGCGCGGACGGCGTCCGGGGCGCTGGTGGCCTCGACGGCGCCGCGTTCGAGCAGCTCTCCGGCGCGGCCCGGCGTGCGGTTCCAGACGGTCAGCTGGTGGCCGGCGTCGAGAAGGTGGGCGGCGAGCAGCCGTCCCATCCGTCCCATCCCGAGAAAAGCGATATTCATGTTCTCGCCCTACCCCTCGCTCTGCCGCATTTGTCACCCAGGCGTCACACGACCTCGGCAGAATGCTCGCTCATGGCGGCGACTCCCACGGGTTCAACCGACGGCTACGCGATGCGCGTTCCCTTGGGTGAAGCCGATTCCAGCACGGTGCTGACCCCCGAAGCGCTTCGCTTCCTGGTCGCCCTGCAACGCGAGTTCGGCCGCGCGCGCCGGGATCTGCTGGCCGCCCGCGTCGCTCAGCAAGCGGAGCTGGACGCGGGTGGCTCCCTCGACTTCGCCCCGGGTAGCCGCGCCATCCGCCACGATCCGACGTGGCACGTCCGGCCTGCTCCCACCGACCTGCGCGATCGCCGCTGCGAGATCACCGGGCCTACCGACGCGCGGATGCTGATCAACGCTCTCAACTCGGGTGCGCGGGTCTTCATGGCCGACTTCGAGGACGCCACCGCCCCAGCGTGGTCGAACCTCATCGAGGGCCAGCAGAACCTCACCCAGGCCATCCGCCGCGAGCTCACGCTCACCACCGCGCAGAAGACGTACGCGCTGGGCGACACCGTCGCGACCCTCGTGGTGCGCCCGCGCGGCTGGCACCTGCCGGAAAAGCACCTGCTGGTCGGCGGCGAGCCGATGTCGGCCTCGCTGTTCGATGCCGGGCTGTACGCGTTCCGCAACGCTGTCGAGCTGCTGGAGCGGGGGAGCGGGCCGTACTTCTACCTCCCGAAGTTGCAGGCCGCGTCCGAGGCGGCGCTCTGGGCGGACGTTTTCGCGTTCACCGAGCAGTGGCTGCAGATCCCGCGCGGCAGCATCCGGGCGACGGTGCTCGTGGAGACCCTGCCGATGGCGTTTCAGATGGAGGAGACGCTGCACGCGCTGGGCCCGCACGCCAGCGGGCTCAACGCCGGCCGCTGGGACTACATGTTCAGTGCCATCAAGACCTTCCGGGCGCGCCCGGCCGAGATGTTGCTGCCCGACCGCAATGCGGTCACCATGACCGCGCCGTTCATGCGGGCGTACACGTCGCTGCTGGTCGACACCTGCCACCGCCGCGGCGCCCATGCGATCGGCGGGATGGCCGCCTTCATCCCGAGCCGCCGCGACCCGGAGGTCAACGCGGTCGCGCTGGAGAAGGTCAAGGCCGACAAGGTGCGCGAGGCGGGTGACGGCTTCGACGGCAGCTGGGTGGCGCATCCCGACCTGGTGCCCGTGTGCACTGACGTGTTCGACGGGGTGCTCGGAGACCGTCCGAACCAGCTCGACAAGCCGCTCGCGCCGATCAGCGTGACCGCCGCCGAGCTGACCGCCATCGGCGACACCCCCGGCGAGCAGACCGAGCAGGGGCTCGCCGACGACATCCGGGTCGGCCTGCACTACATCGCCGCCTGGCTCGGCGGTCGGGGCGCCGTCGCCATCTCCAACCTCATGGAGGACGCCGCCACGGCCGAGATCGCGCGTAGCCAGGTCTGGCAGTGGGTGCAGGCCAAGGTCTTCCCGGCCGAGCAGGTCCGCGAGCTCATCGACGAGCAGGCGAAGCTGCTGGCGGAGACCGGCGAGCTGCCTCGGCTGGCCGCTGCCAAGGCGCTGTTCACGGCCGTTGCCCTCGACGTTCCGCTCGCCGACTTCCTGACGTTGCCCGGTTACGAGTTGCTCGAGTGAGCCTGCTGACGAGGTCGGCGCCAGCCGCCTGTCACCAATTTCGTTGTGTCATGAAACAATCGAGCATTCACCACCGCCATCCCGCCCTGTCAGCGCAAGCGTCCGGAGTGAGCCCGTGCAGCAATTCCCCGTCTTCGGCGACGTCGCTGACGTTCGCGACAAGCTCGCGTCGGTGGGCTACCTGGCGGACGACGCCATCGCGACCACGGTCTTCCTGGCCGACCGTTTGGGCAAGCCGCTCCTGATCGAAGGCCCCGCCGGTACCGGAAAGACGGAGCTGGCGAAGGCCGTCGCCGAGGCCGTCAACGCGGAGCTGGTACGCCTGCAGTGCTACGAGGGGCTCGACGAGGCCCGCGCGCTGTACGAGTGGAACTACAAGAAGCAGCTACTGCGTATCCAGGCGTCGGGAAGCGATTCCAACTGGGACGAGACGCACGACGACATCTTCAGCGAGGAGTTCCTGCTCTCGCGGCCGCTGCTGACCGCCATCCGGCGCTCCGAGCCGACCGTGCTGCTGATCGACGAGACCGACAAGGCTGACGTCGAGGTCGAGGGCCTGCTGCTGGAGGTGCTCTCCGACTTCCAGGTCACCATCCCCGAGCTGGGCACCATCGTCGCCGACCGGCGCCCGTTCGTCGTGCTGACCTCTAACGCGACCCGCGAGCTCTCCGAGGCGCTCAAGCGCCGCTGCCTCTACCTCTACCTGGACTACCCGGGCGCCGAACGCGAGAAGGCGATCGTCAAGTCCCGCGTGCCCGAGCTGCCCGAGGAGCTGGCGGAGCAGCTGGTCAATACGGTGCGGGCGCTGCGGGCGATGGAGCTGAAAAAGGCACCGTCGATCGCGGAGTCGATCGACTGGGCCCACACCTTGCTCGCCCTCGGGCTCAACACCCTCGACGAGGCGGCCGTCAGCAGCACCCTCGGCGTCATCCTCAAACACGCGAGCGATCAGGCCCGCGCCACCAACCAGCTCAAGCTGTCATGAACCTGCTCGACCGCAGCGTCGAGCTCGCGGGTGCGCTGCGCAAGGCGGGTATCCCGGTCAGTACGGCCGAGACGGTCGATGCGGTGCGCGCGCTCGGCAAGGTCGACATCATCCAGCGCGAACACCTGCGGGCCGCGTTCGCCGCGACGTGCTGCAAGCGCGCCGCCCACCGGCCGACCTTCGACACCCTTTTCGACCTGTACTTCCCGCCGAAGCTCGGCGACGGGGTCGCCTCGGAGGACTTCGGCGCCGGCGGCTTGGATTCCAGCGGTGACGGTGAGGGCGAGCCGATGGACCTCTCGGAGCTCACCAAGGCAATGCGTGACCAGCTCCGCGACCTGATCCTCGACGGCGACGAGGACGCGATCCGCCGGTTCGCCCGCGACGCGGTCAGCAGCCTCGGACGTACTCCGGACTCTGCTGCGGGCCGCCAGTCGTTCTTCACCTACCGGGTCTTGCGGGCGCTCTCGCCGGAGACGCTCATCTCCTCGCTGCTCGCGGCCATGCTGGGAGATCAGGAGCGCGGCGGGATGGCCGAGAAGGTCGCCCGCCAGACCATCGCCGACCGCGTCAAGGCGTTCGAGGAGGCCGTCGAGAGCGAGGTGCGCCGCCGCCTCGCCGAGACCAAGGGGCTGGAGTCGGTGACGCGCACGGCCGTGAAGCCGCTTACCGACCAGGTCGACTTCCTGCGGGCGTCGCGCAACGACCTCATCGAGCTGCGCCGCCAGGTGCAGCCGCTGGCCCGCCGGCTCGCGACCCGGCTGACGGCCAAGCGCCGGCTCGGCCGGGCCGGCAAGCTCGACTTCCGCCGCACCGTGCGCGCGTCGCTGGCGACCGGCGGCGTGCCGATGGAGACCAAACACAAGCCCGCACAAGCCCCACAAGCCCGAGCTGGTCGTGTTCTGCGACGTTTCCGGCTCGGTGAGCTCGTTCGCCCACTTCACGCTGATGCTGACCCACGCGCTGCGCGAGCAGTTCTCCAAGGTGCGGGCGTTCGCGTTCATCGACACCTGCGACGAGGTCACCGACTACCTGCGCTCGGTCGACATCGGCGACGCCATGGCCCGCATCGCGCAGAACGCCGATCTGGTCTGGTTCGACGGCCACAGCGATTACGGCCACGCCTTCGAAGTGTTCGCCGAGCGCTACCCGGACGCCATCACGCCGAAAACGTCGCTGCTGGTGCTCGGCGACGCGCGTAACAACCACCGCTCGGCCGCTGCGCCCACGGTCCGGCGCCTGGTCAAGGAGGCGCGCCACGCGTACTGGCTGAACCCGGAGCCGCGCAGCTACTGGGGCTCGGGCGATTCGGCGACCAAGGTCTACGAGCCGCTGTTCGACGACATGGTCGAATGTCGGAATGTGGAACAGCTCGCTGAGTTCGTCCAGCGGCTGCTGCCCACCTGACCCGAGCCGGGTTCATGGCTGAGCGCATCGGGATCATGGGCGGCACCTTCGACCCGATCCACCACGGCCACCTGGTCGCCGCCAGCGAGGTGGCGGCGCTCTACGAGCTGTCCGAGGTCATCTTCGTGCCGACCGGGCAGCCGTGGCAGAAGACCGAGCGGCAGGTGACTCCCGCCGAGGACCGCTACCTGATGACGGTGCTGGCGACGGCGACGAACCCGCAGTTCTCGGTGAGCCGCATCGATATTGATCGCCCCGGCCTCACGTACACCATCGACACCCTGCATGACATCTCGCGACGAGCATCCCGATGCCGAACTCTTCTTCATCACCGGCGCCGACGCGCTCGCCCAGATCCTCGACTGGCGCTCGGCCGAGGAGATGTTCGGGATGGCCCACTTCGTCGGCGTGACCCGGCCGGGCTACGAGCTCTCGATGGACGCGCGGTTCCCGGAGGGCGTCGTCAGCCTGCTCGAGATACCAGCCTTGACGATCTCGTCGTCGGACTGCCGCGACCGGGTGAGCCGCGGGATGCCGATCTGGTACCTGGTGCCCGACACGGTCGTGCGCTACGTCGAGAAGCGTCACCTGTACCAGGAGAAGTCCTGACCGCCGAATTGACCCAGCAATTGCGCGCGCTCCCCAAGGTGGAGCTGCATCTGCACCTCGACGGCTGCATGTCGTACGACGCGGCGGCCTCGCTCGAGCCGGGATTGACCCGCGAGGTGTACGAGCGCGAGTTCATCGCCCCGGCTCACCTCGACGGCCTGCCCGCATTTCTTGCCCGTTGCGGCCGTCACCTGGCGTTGCTGCAGACCCCGAGGGCGCTCGTGACCTGCATCAGCGATCTCTACGAGCAGCTGGCCGCGACACCGTCGGCTATGCCGAGGCCCGTTTCGCCCCGCACCAGCACCTTCGGGACGGCATGGAGCTGGAGGCGGTCGTCTCCACGATGGCGGACCAGATGGAGGCGCTGAACCGCCGCTATCCGGTCGCCGGCCGGCTGCTGCTGTGCAGCCTGTGGAGCGATCCGGCGTCGTACACCGAGGAGATCCTCGAGCTGGTCCGGCGCCATCGTGAACGCGGGATCATCGTGGGGATGGACGTGGCGGGCGACGAGGCCCACCCGAGCCGCGGTGACCACCTGCAGGTGCTGCCCCGGCTCGCCGCCGCCGGCGCGCACCTGGAGATGTGCCCGTCCTGCAATGTGCAACTCGGGCTGTATGCCGACCACGCGTCGCATCCGGCGCGGCAGTTCATCGAAGCCGGAGTCTCGGTCGGGATCAGCACGGATCAGCGCACGATCACTCACACGACGGTCGGCACCGAGTACGAGCGGCTCGCAGCAGCCGATCCGTGGTGGACCGTCGAGCGTTTCCGGAGCTGCAATCGGGCGGCACTGGCCGCCTCGTTCGCCGGCAACCCGACCCGCCAGCGCGTCGCTGCGTAGCTCTGATGACGGAACCAGCCGGAATGTGCCACGCTGGTCTCATCGTTCAACAACGTGCGGGCTTGGTTCACCCTCGCCCGCGAACCATTCATTCAGATCCTGGAGTCGCCTGTGCCCGCTGATCCGCACGCCGTCGAGCTCGCGAACGTTGCTGCTCAGGCGGCGGCCGACAAGCTGGCTACCGATGTTCTCCTGCTCGACGTCGCCGACCGGTTGGCCATCACGGATGCGTTCGTGCTGGCCAGCGCGCCGAATGAGCGCCAGGTCAGCTCGATCGTCGACGAGGTGGAGCTGCGGATGCGCGAGGCCGGCGTGAAGCCGATCCGTCGCGAGGGCGAGCGCGAGGCGCGCTGGGTGCTGCTCGACTTCGGCGACATCATCGTCCACGTGCAGCACGCCGAGGAGCGTCAGTACTACGACCTCGAGCGGCTCTGGAAGGACTGCCCGCAGCTGCCCTTCGAAGACGCGGCGCTCGCCGCTGCTGCGGGCGAGTGAACCGGCAGCTTCTACTGCTGCGCCACGGGCGTACTGCGTACAACGCTTCCGGACGGTTCCAGGGACAGGTCGACGTCCCGCTCGACGACGTCGGCCGCGCCCAGGCCGCGACCGTCGCCCCGCTGATCGCCGCCCGCCGGCCGGTGATGATCTACTCGTCCGACTCCTCGCGCGCCGCTGACACGGCCCAGGCGGTCGGTGCCATCGCCGGGATTCCGGTGGCGTACGACGAGCGCCTCCGCGAGATCGACGTCGGTGGCTGGTCCGGGCTCACCCTGTCCGAGGCGCAGGAGGCTTTTCCGCAGGAGTACGAGGACTGGATCTCCGGCAACCGCGAGAACCTGCGGCGCGGTGGCGGAGAGACGTACGACGAGGTCGGCTGGCGCGCGTACGACTGCGTCCAGCCGTTACTGGTGGGGGAGCCGTCCGAGTTGGTCGTCGTCGTCACCCACGGGGGGACGGCGCGGTCGTTGATCGACCTGATGTTGGGCATTCCGGTCGGCGCCCGCTTCATCCTGGGCGGGATTCCCAATGCGGGCTGGTCGCGGCTGGATCGGGGACGGTTCGGGTGGCGACTGGCGGAGCACGGCGTCACCGCTGACCTGGGGATGCCGCCCGTCCCTTAGCCGCCACCCTTCCCGGATCGCGGGGACCTTCGGCAGTATCAGTCGGCGCCCACGGAGTGTAGTCATGGTGTCACGCGGAGGCCACCGCCATGCCGCGCTAGCGAAGGTGTGCCATGACTGCACCAATCCATGAGGGATGCGTTCCCCACCCGGCGCTTCGCCACCTGCTGGATGTGGGAGGCTCCGTCGACGAGGCGGTTGGGGCGGCCGAGAGCCGCCCTGCAGAGCGCAGCCACGCGCACGCCGACCATCTGTTCGTCGGCCGGGTGGTGACCATGGACGACGGGCAACCCCACGCTGATGCGGTGGCTGTCAAGCACGGCCGGATCATCGGCGTCGGGACGCCGGCGGAGCTCCATGAGCATGTCGGGCCCCTCACGCGCACCGTCGAGCTGGGTGACAGGGTGCTTTACCCGGGCCTGGTCGAGCCCCACATGCATCTGTGGGCCACGGCGCTGATCTACCGCTGGGTCGATTGCAGCCCGCTCACGCACGGCTCGATGGACGACATCGTCGATGAACTGAAGGCCGCCGCAGCGTCGGCCAAGCCGGGTGCCTGGATTCTTGGTTGTGGTTTCGACCCCTCACTCTTCCCGGGATTTCCCGAGTTCGGCCGCCAGGAACTCGACGCGGTGACGGCGGACCATCCGGTGGTCGTCATGAACGCCTCCATGCACTTCTCCTACGTGAACTCGAAGGCCCTCGAGATCGCCGGCATCACCGACGACGCCGTGGACCCGCCCGGCGGCCATTTCGGGCGCGACGACGAGGGGCGCGTGAATGGCGTCCTGGGCGAGATGGGTGCGGTGGGGCTACTGCTGAAGCACATCGACCGGCTGAGCCTGCGGGGTCTGGTGCAGAACATTCACGCCATCACCGACGATGCGGCTCGGGTCGGAGTCACCACGATGCGCGAGGCGGCCACCGGCGCCATCATGGGCGAGAAAGAGATCGTCCTGCTTCATGCGCTGTCGACCTTGGGTCGCCTGCGCACCCGGATCAGCCTCGCCGTGCTCGACGACGAGGCGACCACGTGGGACAGCAAGCACGTCCACCCTGGGGCCGGCAACGATCGAGTGTGGATCGGGGCCAGAAAGATCGTGGGTGACGGCTCCAACCAGGGCCGTAGCGGCTACCTGCACGAGCCTTACCTCGGCACCACCGAGCGCGGCGCCATGAACATCGAGCAGCCGGCGCTGATCGAGCGGATCGCCTGGTGCGAGGAGCACGGGTGGCAGCTCATGGTGCACGCCAACGGAGACGCGGCCACCCAGTTGGTGACCGAGGCGTACGACAAGGCCCTCTCCGGCAAGCCCGGCAAGGACCTGCGTCACCGGATCGAGCACTGCTCGCTGGTCGAGGACGGGGTCTTCGAGACGATGGCGTCGGTCGGGGTGTCACCGAGCTTCCTCATCAACCACGTCAATCTCTGGGGCCGGACGCTCCAGGACAACCTCCTCGGTCCTGACCGGGCGAAGTTGCTCGACCGCACGGCCCGGGCTGCCCAGCTCGGACTGCGTTTCTCGCTGCACTCCGACTACAACGTGAGCACGATCAACCCGCTGCACTACGTGCGTGTCGCCGCCACCCGCGACATGGCGGGAGGCGGGACCCTCAACGAAGCCGAGCGCGTCTCGGTCCACCAGGCCCTTCGAGCCGTCACCATCGACGCCGCCTGGCAGCTGCACGCCGACCACGTCCTCGGCAGCATCAGGGTCGGCAAGCACGCCGACTTTGTCGTCCTTGACCGGGATCCCGAAGCGGTGGAGCCCCGGGAGATCGATGAGATTCCGGTGCTCGAGACCTGGATGGGTGGGAAACGCACCTACCGCGCCGAGACTCCCGAGTCGGCGTCGTGACCGCGACGACGGCCGGCCATACCGGGTGCCGGGCGCTGGTGCCGGTCCTCGTGCTGGGAACGGTTGCCGGGCTCCAGACGGCCGACCCCATCATCTCCTCGGTCGGCTTGGTGAAAGCCTCGACCGACCTGCACTTCAGCGCTTCGACCGCAGCCCTGGCGGCCAGCATTTCGACGCTGGCCCTGGCTTCGACAGTCATCGGCGCGGGCCTGCTGGCCGACCGGATCGGCCGCCGACGGCTGCTGGTGCTGGCCCTCATCCTGAGCATCGTGGGCGACCTGCTGGTTGCGACGAGCCATGGGGCACCCGTTTACCTGTCCGGCCGGACGCTGGCCGGGATCGGGCTCGGCGGGGTCTTCGGCGCCGCCTTCGCTTTCATCCAGGAGGTGGCCCCGGACAACGTGGGCGCCGCCCTGGGTCAATTCGGAGCGTTGTCGAGCCTCGTGGCGACGGTCGCGGGCCTGGCCGGCGGGAGCCTGGCCAGTACCAGCTGGCGGCTGGCTTATCTCGTGATCCCTGTCCTCAGCCTGCTCGGCATCGGCCTGGTGCTGGCGTTTCTGCCCTCGATCCGCGGTCAACGCGGTCACCCTGTTGACGTCCCGGGCCTGGTCTTCTCCTCCATCGGGGTGATCGGCATCCTCTACGGGGTCTCGAACGCCGCCTCCAAGCTGGCGACGCCGCGTACCTGGCTGCCGATTCTCGTGGGCGTCGTCGCTCTGGCCGTCTACGTGTTGGTCGAGCGGCGTTCAGATCATCCGGTGATCCCGCTCGGCCTGTTCAAGAACCCGGTGTTCCTCGGGTCGGTGCTGGTCGTCCTGTGCTGGAACCTGGCCCAGGCAGCGTCGGTGCTGCAGCTCTCGAACCTGTGGCAGTACATCTCCCGCTACTCGCCGACCGAGGTGTCCTTCGGCCAGCTGCCGATCAGCCTGGTGGGCATAGCTAGCTCGATCATCGTGGGGCGCAGTCTGAAGAAGGGGAAAAGCGAACGCTCGCGCAACGTTCTCGGACTCAGCCTGGTAGCTACCGGATTCTTGTGGTTTGCCTTTGCGCAGAAGGACTTCGGCTACCTGTACTACCTGCCGGGACTCTTCCTGATCGGCTACGGCCTTCCCTACGCCGTGGTGGCCTCCGGTCGGCTGTTCATGAGTGAAGCGCCTGCCGAGAACTTCGGCCCGGTGACGTCGTCCAAGACCACCATCGGCCAGTTCGGCTACGCCCTCGGCCTGGCCGGGTCCATGGTGATCGTGAGCAACGTGACCTTGCTCGGAGTGGCACAAAAGCTCAAGGCCGCCGGCGTGCCGCCTTCCCAGACCGGTCAGGGTCTCGACGCGGTGACCAGCTACGCCAACACCGGCCGGGTGGGCTCGAGCGAGGTGGCGCAACGGGCGTTGCATCTGGCTTCGGGCACTTACTTCCATGCCTTCAACCTGACCATGCTGGTTGCTGCGTTCGTCTGCGCCGTGACGGCAGCCGCTGCCTGGGTGCTGCTCGGCAGGCATCAGCCGGCGGCAGAGGCGCCGAAACCCGCAGGACCTGCTCCCGTCGTCGCGCCGTCGATCGGCTGACCCGAGACCTGCGAGCAAGCGGCGGGTCCCGTGCTCACCAGCGAGTGACCGGCCTCAGCACCATCGGCGCTCCCGGACGGTATGGTGGGTGACCGGTCACGGGGCTGTGGCGCAGCTGGTAGCGCACCACACTGGCAGTGTGGGGGTCAGGGGTTCGAGTCCCCTCAGCTCCACCAAAGTGCTCGGAGGGCAACCCTGCCCCTGAGCGGTACCAACTGAAGATTGATCAACGCCCACCGGGGCTTTCTGGTGGGCGTTCTTCTTGGCGGTAGAAACCTGTTGGCTGCGCCGCCAGAACGAACGAACGTTCAGACTCGACAACGCCTGGAATCTGTCGCGTTCAGGCGAATGCGCAGTGGTCCGTCCGAGCTGACCCATGCTCTGTGCAAAGGACGCTCCGCTTACGTGTGCACCATTTCAATGTTCTCAACGGTGTCAGTCATTCGAGTGAATTCCAGTCCCAATCTGCGCTTGATCATTTTTATTTTCTGCAGGTCAACCATAAGAGTGTCTGGTTTGTCCCATTTCTATGGCTACTTGTGCCCGCTGGGGCACAGCATGTACACAGCCGAGAGCAACCAGACCATTACGGTTCGTCACTGTCCGTGGCTGGTTCGGTTGCCGTCCGCCGCCGCAAAAGAGGGGCGTTTCGCTTCGGCTGAGGAGCTTGCATGCGCGTCGTTCCGGTCTGATCCGTCCGGTAGCGATTGCCACTGTCGGGGTGCTGTTGGCGGCAGGAACGGCGACCGCGTTGCCGGCGGCGGCGCAGGGTGCGCCGGTGAAGCATGCTGCGCAGCGTCCGCCGCGTTTGCCGGCGACACCTCCGCCGCCGCAGCCTCGTCGGGTTGTGGGGACGCCGCCTGCGCCGCCGAAGGTTTCTGGGCCGAAGATTCGCGAGCATGGTGAGGGTAAGTTGCCGGCTGCGTCGACGGATGAGATCAACGCCTTGCAGGCGCAGCTCCGAGGTTGTCCCGAGGTTCGTGGAACTTCGGTAGCGGCCCATTGGTTGTTTAGGCGGCTTCGACGGTGTCAGTGTGCCTTTGGTTACTGACATTTTCGGTGGTGACGCGCGCGAGTTCCGCGGCCAGTTTCGCCAGATGCATGTGGCCGTTGACGCGGCGGAACTGGCCGCTGGCTTCGACCATGCCGGCGGCGCACCAGCGCAGCGCCATCTGCCCGTCTCGCCAGCGTTTGACGTTCACCGCATGATCACGGCAGATGGAAATCATGCTTTCGATGACGTTGGTTGAGCGAAGTGTGCGGGCCAGGGTCGGCGGCACTCCGAGACGCAGCACGGTCAGGGTCTCATCGAGCCCTTCCCGCAGGCTGGCGGCAGCACCGGGCCGGGTCTTGTCCAGCTCGCCGGCTAATGCCAGCAGTAGACCCTTGGCCTCGATCTCCGAGCCGCAGGCGTAGGTGGCCCCGCATCCGGCTCTCGACCACGCCGCGCAGCTTGTCGGGCAGCTTGTCCCGGACATTCCTCATTTGTGGAGTTGGCAACGGGTGATGACCGGCCGGTCGAATACCTCGCGGACCCCAACGGCCAGCGCTTTCGCGCCGTCGAGCACCGCCAGGATCGGCCGGGTGGTGTCCAGTCCACGGTCGCGCAACCCGACCAGCAGTTCCCGGACCAGTGTGGTGTTCTCCGTCGACCCCTCGGTCAGCGCCAGCGGATGCTTCACCCCGGTGATGTCGATGCCGAGCGCGACGACGCACAGATGGTCGGCGAAATGAACCCCGTCGATCATCAACGCCACTAGCTCCAACCCCGCCAGGTCGGCGCCCATCAGCTCCGCCAACGCCGTCTCCGTCGCGGCCACGAACCGCCGCGAGATCGCCGACTACGACGTTCCGGTGGCCGCCTGCTCGACCACGGATCCGACGGGTTCGAGTCCGACCGGATAGCGGCGGGTCGACAGCCCGGCGAGCATCTTCTCCATCGCCATGCGGCTCAGCAGCTCGGTGGAGGAGAACAGGTCATAGGCCGGCACCGGCAGCTCACCGGAGCCGTCAGCGGCGCGCACCCGCGGCCGCCTCACCGGAACCCGCCGGCCGCCGAGGGTCACCGACCCCGGGCCGGACCCGTGCCGCACCGCCGAACGGTCCGGCTGGTGCGCCCCTTTCGGGCCTGCCAGCGCGTCGATGTCGGCTTCCATCAGCTGACCCATCACCTGCAGGCCGGTCGCGACAGCCAACGCCAGCAGCCCCTCCTGGACTTGGCCGGTCAGCTCGCTCAGCGCGACGGTCACCTGTTCCGGCACCGACACCACCGTCCCGGAAGTGTCTTTTTGCGCGCGCGTCTGGTAGTTCTTGCTCACAGCGGTCCCCTGTCTCGTGGCGTTCTTGGTCGATCACCCGAGACCTACCAGTAGGCAGGACTCAGGCGGGGGACCGCCACCTCAAAATCCACGAGAGCCGGGACAACCTCGATTCACGGCACCGGACGTCCTTAAGGCGTTGATCGATCCGGATAGCCGCGGTATCCACTTCTGGGTGAGAAGTGGTACCACGCCAGGATCCGTGGTTGCCGGCGGCTGATCCCTGCGGGAGGTGCTGGTGCGCGAGCTCGAAGATCGCTCCTAACGGGACCCCGAGCCCCACCGGCTCGCTTCAGCTGACCTGCGTACTCACCCGAGCAGCGCTTCGGCCTGGCCGATCGTCACCCGCATGTGCTCCTCGATGGGCATGTCCAGGTAGTCCTGCATGGCCTCCGCCGACTCGAAGCCGGCGATGATCGTCATGAGTGTGCCGCCTCCGGCGCGGTCGGCGAGCGTCAGCCGCATCGTCGAGAGCGGCGCGTCGGGGTTCGGCTCCAGGTTGTCGTCCAGGAAGCCGTCCTCCCACTCCATGCTGCGCGGTGCATCGACGGCGGTGATCCGCCAGTAGGCGTGGATCTTCTGGCCGTCCGGCGTGGTTACGTGGGCCCGCACCATGCCGCCGACAGTCAGGTCGTGGTCGGTGATGGTGAGCGGAACGCCCGGGGGGTTCCACCACTGCTCGAGCTGGCGCGGATCGGCATAAAGCTGCCACGCGCGCTCGACGGGCGCGTCGAACTCGGCGATCAACGTGACGGTCTTGGCGTCAGCGTCGTGGCGAACGTTGGTCAGGGGCATGGTGTTCTCCTTAGCGGTCGTCAGAAGCGAGCAGGTCGTCCATGCGGGCGACACGGTCACGCCAGGTCAGTTCGAGTTGGTCGAGCGCGTCATGGACGCTGCGCAGAGCGGCGGGGTTGCCTGCGACGAGGCGTTCCCGGCCCTTGTGTTGCTTGGTCACCAGTCCCGCTCTCTCCAGGACAGCCACGTGCTTTTGAACGGCTGCGAAGCTCATCGGGTATTCGCGGGCAAGGGTCGACACCGAGACGGAGCTGTCGAGCGTCCGCCGCACGATGTCGCGCCGAGTCGCGTCGGCCAGAGCCTGAAACAGGTGGTCGACGTCCGCCTGATGTACAACCATGCGGTTGTATATACGCGAAGACCAGTTCCACTGCAAGGGCCGCGCTGCGAAGTGGTGAGATCACCTTGGGGCGGCAAGCATCAGAGCCGGCCCTCGACGAGGCCGTCCGTCGTGCAACTGCATGGCAGTGCTGACAATCCGTCGGCAGGGCCGGAATCCCAGATGAGGTGTGCACATGACCAGCGGAACCCACATCGACCTCGGTCAGGCCATGATCGTGATGATCGAGCCCACCCGTGATCCCGAACGGCTGGCTGAGTGGAACCGCTGGTACGAACACGACCACGTCTACTCGGGCGTCCTCGCCGGGCCGGGGGCGTTCTCCTACGGTCGCTTCGTGGCCACCCGCGGGCTCAAGGACCTGCGGTATCCAGCCCCGAGCGGGGTCTCCCAGCCCCTCGACAAGGGCAGCTATCTGTCCTTCTTCTATCTCCTGGCTGGCAACGTCGAGGAGCACTACGCCTGGTCCTTTCCGGAGACCGCGCGCCTTGGCGAAGCGGGAAGGATGAACGCGGACCGCGAGCTGGTGTCCTTGTCGCTCTACGACTTCGTGGGGTCGGTCAACCGCGATGGGTGGCCGGTTCCGGCCGAGATCTCACTCGATCACCGGTATCCCGGAGTCGTCGCCTTGTGGATCGACCGGGCGGAGACGACCCCGCTCGGCGACCTCTCGAGCTGGCTGCTGGAAAGCGCGCTGCCCGCCCTCCTGCAGAGCGGGGACAGCCGCGTGGCTCAGGCGTTGGTTTTCGCGACGCGAGACTTTCCGAACCTTCCTGGCACGGGAACCGCTGTCGGCGACCGACTTCTCGTCGCCTGCTTTGTCGAGGTCGATCCGCGCGAGGTATGGCATGCGTCGTTCGCGGGGCTCGGCGATGACATCGCGCGATCGGGACTCGGCTCACTGGCCCTTGCGGCGCCGTTCATTGCCACCATCCCGGGCACGCCCACCTACAGCGATCAGTTGTGGTAGCGGCGTTTGGCGACGCGGTGTCGGGTGCAGCCTCACCCACCGCTATCACTAGTCAGAGCGTGGCAGCGAGGTGTGTGGCGGCTCGGTAGGCAAGGGCCACGTTGGTCAGGGTCGGGTTGGCTGCGGTCGACGTCGGGATGACACCGTTGCCGCCTACATAGAGGTTGTCGACGCCCCAGACCCGGCAGTAGCTGTCGCACACGGATTCGCCGTCGTCGCGGACGCCCATGCGGACGGTGCCCTGGTAGTCAACGACGAACCCCCGGGTGCCAGCTGCGGCTCGCCGAGCGGTTCGCCGATGAGCTTGGACGAGCGTTCGGCGTTAGCGCGGAGCAGCTCAATCGTGCGCTGGTCGGTGTCGGTCAGCGTGTAGTGAATGCTCATTGCCGGCATGCCGTAGAAGTCGGTGCGGTCGTCATCGAAGCGACCGCGTCGCTGAACTGGATGTCCTTCGCTCCGTACCAGGGGACTATGGCCAGCTCATCGAGGCTGATGAAGGCGGAAAGTGCGTCGCCGATAGGGAGCTGGTAGCCCAGCGTGACAGGGCCACGACTTGACCTTGCATCGGTCGAACGTCGGCCACGTAGCGGATCCGGATGGATCCGGAGACCTTGGGAGCGCCGGCCGCAGCAGCGCGGACGTACTCGCCACGCAGCCGCGCGAAGCCCGCCATCTGGAAGTGGTCGTTGAGGTGATGGCCCAGCGCGCGATGCCGTACGCCGGAGGCGAAGAGCAGCTGCGGGGTGCGCAGGGAATCGCCGCAGACCACCACCCGGCCGGCGCTCACTGCGTAACTCGTTCCGGTCGTCCTGTCGAGCAGCTCGGCTCCGACGGCCGTGCCGTTGTCCACCACGATTCGCCGGACGAGCGTGTCGGGACGTAGCTCGAAACCGCGGACTCGCGCCGTGATATCTCCGAGAATCGCCTCCGTCCCAGAGGTGCGGAAGCCGTCTCCGTGGCGTACTGCTGCCACCGGCATGAACTCGACCGCCGGTCCACCGGGTGCATCCGCGTTGAACTCAGCGGCGATGACGTCTCGGAGCTCGGCGAGCAGGGGATCGTCGCCCTGCAGGTCCTTGGACACCCGAAGGAGCGCTTCAGCACGGTCGTAGGCGGCGTCGAGGTCGGCTTCGGGGATGAACGGGATGCGCTCGGTACTCGTCGGGCGCGGACTCGATCCACCCCAGTGCACGCCCATGCCGCCGATCCCGCTCGACATGCAGGCGGCAGGCAAGCCGAACTCTCCGTTGACCTTCGCGCCCTCTCCTAGCAGGAAGAGGCCGGGAAAGATGAACATCGCTGCCGCGCCGGACGGCCCATCGCCCGAGAAGGACGAGAGATTCCCAGCCGCCGCGTGACGTGCCGGCGTCGGGACCCTGCGCGGCGAGCTGGGCCGCCGTGCGCAGCTCATCCGTCATGTTGATGGTGTGCTCGCCGATGGCGTCGGTCAGTCGGGCCCACCTCGACGACCAGGATTCGCGCATCCGGCCGCGCGTCACCGATCGTGCGCGCGTAGGTCGAACCGGCCGGCCCGCTTCCGACGATGAGCACGTCGACGTGTTCGGTGTACTCAGGCATCGCGGGATTCCTTCGGGTGGTCTGTCCCCGGCTCGCGGACGATGAGGGGGCGCAGCGTGCGATAGGCGATCGTCAATCCGGCGTGCACGCGTTCCGCGTCCCCGCTCCACACCGGGTCCTCGTGCTCGACCGAGATCGTCCCGTCGAAGCCACCCTCGTAGAGGGTGTCGATGAGCCGCTGCCAGCTGACGTCGCCGAGCCCTGGAACGCGATAGCGCCACCAGCCGGTGTCCCACGGGTCGTCTCGAATCGCCTTGCCGAAGAACCCGTACCGGTTGCGTCGCTCCGGAAAGAGCTGGATGTCCTTGGCCTGCGCGTGCGCCACCCGGTCGACGTAGGGCTGCACGGCGGCGATGGGGTCAATCCCTAGCCAGAGCAGGTGCGACGGATCGAAGTTCAAGTAGAGGCCGAGCGAGAACATCCACTCCCAGAGCTCCGGCGAATACGCCAGGTTTCCGGGATAGCCGTCGGGATGCCAGCCTTCCATCACGCAGTTCTCGATCACGATCTTGACGCCGCGCTCGCCGGCGTATTCGGCCATGGCAGGAAAGATGCCTTCGGCGTCGCGCAGGTTGTCGGCCACGCTGCGTCCCGGATGGCGGCCGATGAAAGACCCGACGGTCGGGCAGCCCAATGCTGCGGCCGCGTCGATGCAACGCAACACGTGCTCATTCGTTTCCTGACGTTCCCGCGGATCGGGATGCAGGTTGTTGCCGTAGTAGGCGAGCGACGACACCGAAAGCCCATACGGGTCCAGGCACGTGCGCACGCGATCGATCTCGTCGCCGGCCAGCGGATCGACGACGACATGCGTCGCGGTGAACGGCCGGTTGTCGAGCGCGGGCCACGCTGCATCTCGAGCGCCTCGTAGCCGACGGCCGCCGCGAAGGGTGCGATCGCTTCGAGCGGCTGCTCGGGCAGGCATGCGGTGAGAAAGCCGAGCTTCACGCCGTCACCTCCAGCCAGGCTCCGCCGCGAGCAGCGGAATCCATTGCGGTTGCTGCCAGTTGGACGGCTCTGCATCCGTCGACGAAGGTCGGCAAGCCCTCGGGCGCCGACCCGAGGATGGCCGTGTACGTGTCGGCGACGAATTGATCCACGCAGTCCAGGTAGCCGTGCGGATGACCGGGGGTAAGAGGACGTGTCGTGCGGCGTCCGGATGCAGGGCCCTTGGGTCGCTGGCAAGCGTCATCGCGGCATCCCGACGCCCGATCCACAGCACCCCGGGAGCTTCCTGCTCGAAACGAGCCGTGCCCGCTGTGCCGCTCGCCTCGACGGCCAGGGTGTTCTTCGTCCCGGCGACACCTGGCTCACGACGACCGAACCGAGGACGCCTGCGACCGTGTCGAACTGCACCAGCGCGAGATCTTCATTCGGCCGCCCGTCGAACACCGTGCGAAAGCGGGCGCTCAGGCGGGTGACACGATCGCCCAGCAAGAACTCGACAAGGTCGAACCAGTGCGAGCCGATGTCGGCAAACGCCCGTGACGGCCGCCGGCGTCACGTTCCACGCGCCAATCGGTGTCTTCCGGACGCGAAAGCCAGTCCTGCAGGTACGTCCCGTGGACGACGTGAACCTCGCCGAGGTCGCCCGAGGCGATGCGTGCGCGGGCTTCCCGAACCATCGGATAGAAGCGGTAGACGAACGGCACGGTGCCGA
The DNA here is from genome assembly GCA_963782485.1 of uncultured Actinomycetota bacterium. Taxonomy (GTDB): domain Bacteria; phylum Actinomycetota; class Actinomycetes; order Frankiales; family Frankiaceae; genus DATAZK01. Next base: position 820,339 of record CAWAJV010000007.1, on the reverse strand, counting down.
CGGTCCCCGCCGCCGCAACCGCGTCAACGAGCTCCTGCGCCGCCTCCGGATCGAGGGAGAGCGGCTTCTCGCAGATCACGTTCTTGCCTGCCGCGAGCGCCCGTTTTGCCAGTGGTACGTGGAGATGATTGGGCACGCAGAGGTGCACCACATCCACCTCGGGGGCCTCGATGAGGGCTTCGGCGCTCGCAAAGCCACGGTCGGCTCCGAGCCGTGCCGCGGCTTCCTTCGCCCGCTCCCTGGATGAGGCAGCGACTCCGACGATGCGTCCGCCGGCAAGTCGGCAGCCCGCGCATGCGCGCTCCCCATGAAGCCAATTCCGACGACGGCGGCGCCGAGCTCCGAACGCATGGCAACGGAACGTACGGCCGCACTTTTGCACCGTCAATCAAAACTTTTGTCTTGACACGACAAAAGCTCGGGAGTTTCCTTCCGCCGTGCTCCAAAAGGGTTCCGACCGACTCCTCTCGGCGCGAGCTGTGGCGTCGGCGGGCGACGTCCTGCGACTGATCCGTCTGGAAGAGGCGACGACGCGTGCGCAGTGTCGAAGCCACCGGCCTGAGCCGCGGCACCCTGGGGCAGCGCCTCGAACAGCTGCTCCAGCGCCGGCTCGTCGTGGTTGAGGAGGCACCGTCAACCGGCGGGCGCCCGCCCCGGCGATTCGCCTTCAACCCTCACGCGGGCGTCGTCCTGGCCGCGGATTTGGGGGCTACCCATGGTCGCATCGCCGTTGCGGATCTGGGCGGCCACACCTGCGCCTCGCGTGATGTCGAGCTTGCCATCGCAGCCGGGCCGCAGGTCGTGTTCCAGCTGGTTATCGAGCTGTTCGATGAGGTGCTCGCGGAGTCGGGGCATGGCCGCGGCGACGTCTCGGCGACCGGCATCGGGGTCCCGGGGCCGGTCGACTTCGCCAAGGGTCGGCCGGTGCGGCCTCCGATCATGCCGGGCTGGGACGACTTCGATATTCGTGGGTGGTTGGCGCCGCACCTGCCTGGCCCGGTGCTGGTCGACAACGACGTCAACGTCATGGCCCTCGGCGAGTACTGGCGGTCGTGGCGAGACAGCGTCGAGGAGCTGCTCTACGTCAAGGTCGCCACCGGAATCGGCGCCGGCCTCTCCCACGCGGTACGGCGTTTCGAGGTGCTCGCGGCGCCGCGGGCGACATCGGCCATCTGCGGGTCGATTCACCCAGGCCAGTCGTCTACGACTGCGGCAACGAGAACTGCCTGGAAGCTGTCGCCGCCGGCCGGGCCCTCGCTCGCGACCTGCGCCACGACGGTTTCGACACGGCCAACACCCGCGACGTCGTCAACTTCGTCGCCGCCGGGCATCCGCAGGCGGTGCATGCGGTGCGAGCGGCCGGGCGCCATCTCGGAGAGGCGCTGGCTGCTGCGGTCAACCTGCTCAATCCCGAAGTGATCGTCGTCGGCGGCGACCTCGCCGAGGTGCACGATCAGCTGCTGGCTGGGGTTCGCGAGGTCGTCTACCAGCGCTCAACCACGCTCGCCACCCAGTCGCTGCGCATCGAAGAGAGCAAGCTTGGTCCGGACGCCGGCATCGAGGGCTGCATCGTGCTGGCGCTCGAGGAACTGCTGTCGACGGACGTCATCGACGACCTCATCGAGCAGGGCCAGCCCGACGGAGCGACGGCATGAAGCCGCCGGTGCGGTACTTCGCCGTCCTCGCGTTCTTCGCCGCACTCCTGATTGCCGGAATCGTCGTTCGCTCTCGCCGCGCAGCCCGTGACATGAGCGCTCCCGCCGACACCCGAAGGGCATACCGATGACCGCACCCCTTTCTGTCCAGCTCTACTCCCTGGGTGCTGCGCCGGCAGCGGATCGTCCGGGGTCATTGCCCGTCTGGCGGACCTTGGCTACCTGGGGGTCGAGCCCGTCATCTCCACTGGGGGCACCGATGCCATGCGCGAATGGGCGAAGAGACGGGGGTGCCGAGGACTTGCCACCGAACATCGACGTTCCCGCGCTGGCCCGAGCGCTCGCCGAGCACGGCATGGCAGCGACCTCGAGCCACGTCATGCTGCCCGAGGGCGCTCAGGCTGAGGCGATCCTCGACGACCTCGAGCTGCTGGGCAGCACCCTGCTCGTCGTTCCGGCGCTGTTCAACGCGGGGAGGCGATGAACGTCGAAGGCTTCGACGACCTCGACCGCATCAAGCGTCTCGCCGAGCGGTTCAACATGGCCGCGGAGCTGGCCCGCCCGCGCGGGATTCGCATCGGCTACCACAACCACTTCTGGGAGTTCGCCGCCAGCTTCGACGGACGGTCGGGCCTGGAGACGTTCTACGACCTCGTCGAGCCGGATGTCTTCGCCGAGGTCGACATCTACTGGGCGCAGCTTGGGCCCCGCGACCCGCTGGACCTCGTGCAGTCACTGGGGAAGCGGTGTTCTTCCGCGCCTGATCAAGGATGGCGATGGCCAGCTGGGCACGCCGAGTTGCGCGCTGGGTTCCGGCGTCGTCGACCTGCCCGCGGTGCTGGCAGCCGCCACGTCGGCCGCGGCGCACATCGTCGAACTCGAGGGCCTCGGCGAAGACGAGGTGTGGTCCGAGCTCGATCGATCTCGGCACTTCCTGGTCGACGGCGGGCTGACTACCGCGCGTGCGAGCTGAGGCGAGCCGGAAGACCTACCGCGGCGCCAACGCCGGCGTTGCGTCAACAACCAAGGGGAACCGATGGGAAGTCGACGAGGTCGCACTGCGGCAGCGTGGTTCGCGGTAATGGCACTGGCCGTGTCCGCGTGCGGTTCAAGCAGCAAGGGCGGGACTGGCGGTGGCGGTGCGTCGAGTACGCCGACCGAGACGCCTACGGCGAGAACGGCATCGGATGTGGGGGTGACGGCTGCCACCATCAAGATCGGCTTCCTGCTGACGGACCTCACCCAGTCGAAGAAGCTGCTCGGCGACATCGGAGCCGACAAGGCCGACCAGCAGGCGTCCTATCAAGCGTTCGTCGACGAGGTGAATGCGGGCGGCGGAATCAACGGCCGCAAGGTGGTTCCGTATTCACGTCCTTCGATCCCGTGAAGGACGACGCCGCGACGGTACTGCACGAAGCTCACGGAGGACGACAAGGTCTTCGGTGTCATCTCCAACGGCGTCTACGGTGCCGCGGTGCTCTGCGTGACCCAGCAGCACAAAACGCCACTCGTCAACGTCGGTGGCTACATCCCGGAGTACTACGCGAAGTCGGGTGGCCTGCTGTTCACGATGCAGCCGTCGAAGGTCCGGTCAGCCCGCAACACCATCGCGGCCCTGGAGGCAAAGGGCGAGCTGGCAGGCAAGACCGTCGGCATCCTCACCTCGCAAGCCGGTGACGACGATGTGGCGGTGAAGACCGGCATCGTGCCCACCTTGAAGCAGCTGAACCACCCCGTCGGCCACCTCGCCGACCTGGCCGTGGATTCCGGTGCGGCACTAGGGCAACTGCCGGCTCACGGTGACTCAGATGCGCAACGCCGGAGTCGACCTCGTCTTCCTGTCGACCAACGCCTACTTCTCAAGCCTCTTCGTGCAGAAGGCGGACGAGCAGGGATACCGGCCGCAGTACGCGCTGTCCGATGCAGACGACAACATCCTCGACTACTTCGTGGGCCGGATGCCAGCGAGCTTCAAGGGCTCGGGTTTCACTGCCAAGCGAATCGGGGAGCAGCGGGTAGGCGACCCGGAGCCGGCCACCGACGCTGACTGCCGGGGGGTCGTCGAGAAGTCGACGGGCAAGACCCTCGCGCGCGGCTCGACTGGCTACGAGATGGCGATGGGCGCCTGCAACGAGGTACGCCTCTTCGCCCGGGCAGCCAAGGCAGCCGGCACCGGACTCACTCGGACCGGGTGGTCAAAATCGATGCAGGGACTGGGTTCCTTCGATCAGGCGTATGCCAAGGGCGGGTCGTTCACGTCGTCGAAGTCGGATGCGGCGGACTTCATCCGGCCGGTGACCGCCGACGTGACCTGCAAATGCTGGATGCCCACGGGCGACTTCCAGAAGATGCAGTACTGAGTCGCATCCGTGAGCACCCCTGCATCGGAGCTTCCCGCTGTCGCCGACCTGGCGGCCACCGTCCTCGATGAGGAGGCGCGCCGCCAGGCGGAGCAAGAGGCTCGTCACGCCCCGGTCGTCATCGCCGACGAACTGCTGCCCGGTGTCGGCGGCGAGGGCATGTCGTTACGGCAGGTGCTGGCCACCGGCGGGAAGTCCATGGTGGGGGGTGCTCGCGGCGCTCGTTCTCGTCGATACGTTCGACAACAGCGCCTTCGCCGTGCTGGGGCCGGACATCCAGGACAGCCTGCACCTCAGCGACCTGACGCTCGGCGTGATCGGCGCCATCGGCGGCCTGCTGCTCTTCGCTGCGGCCGTACCGCTCGGCTATCTCGGTGACCGGACGCGTCGCACAGCCATCGTTGGAGTCTGCAGCGCACTGTGGGCGACGTTCGCGGTCGTGACAGGCCTTGCGGTCACGGTATGGCAGCTGGTGGTCGCCCGCATTCTGATCGGGGTCGGCAAGGCCAACGAGCAGCCCGTGCACAGCGCCCTGCTGGCGGACGCCTACCCGATCGAAGGCCGCAACCGCATCTACGGCATCCACCGGGCGGCACAGCCAATGGGACTGCTGATCGGTCCACTGCTCGCCGGTGGCATCGCCGCGATCGCCGGTGGCGCAAGTGGATGGCGCTGGAGTTTCATCGTCCTGGCCCTTCCGGCGGGCATCTTGGCCTTTGCCGCGTTCGGGCTTCGCGAGCCAGTGCGCGGGGGCCACGAGCAACGCGCCGTCCTCGGCGAGGAGCTTGCCGCCGACGACGGTCGGAGCAAGTCCCGTCGCGCCGTCGGCGGCCCGCTTCCGCCCCGGCTTCTTCAAGAAGATCAAGACGTTCTACGCGTACCTGGCCGCGCTGGGGCGCGTTGGGGTTCGCCTTCGTCGTGGCCCCCATCTACGTGAACCTGGTCCTCAAGGACCACTTCCACCTGGGCCCGGGCGGACGCGGCCTGGTCGGTCCGCTGTCTGCTATCGGTGGAGTGATCGGCGTGGTCGTCGGAGCCACCTTTGGCGACCGGTTGTTTCGTCGCAGTCCAGCGCACTCGATGAAGCTCACCGGTGCGCTCGTCGGGTCCTTCGGTTTCGTTTTGACGGCAGCGCTCTTCATGCCGAACGCGGCGCTGTACACGGTCTTCGCAGCAGTCGCCAACGGCCTGGTGTTCGCCGCGTTCGTCCCCACTTCTGGAGTGATCGCCGCGGTCACCCCCTATCGCCTGCGCTCCATGGGCTTTGCCACGGTCGGGCTGTACCTGTCGCTGATCGGGGGGCTGGGCGGCGCCATCGTGGTCGGCACGCTTGCGGAGGCCATCGGCATCGGGCCGCCGTCGGCATCGTCGGCCCGATCGCCTCGGTGGTCGGCGGTGCCCTGATCGCGTACGGCTCGCGGTTCGTTCGTGCTGACATCGGCGCGGCCACGGCGGAGCTCATCGAGGAACGCGACGAGCGGGCGCGGGTCGCCGCCGGTGGTGACCTCCCGATGTTGCAGGTTCGCCACCTGGACTTCTCTTACGGGCCGGTCCAAGTCCTCTTTGACGTCAATCTCGATGTGCGCGAGGGAGAAGTGCTCGCGCTGCCTGGAACGAACGGAGCCGGCAAGTCGACCCTGCTGCGCGCCATCTCTGGGCTCGGCATTGCCGATCGCGGCGTTATCCGCTTGCAGGGGCGGACGATCACACTCACCGAGCCTCGCACCCGAGTCGGGCTCGGCATCGTTCAGGTGCCGGGCGGAAAGTCAGTATTCCCCGCCCTTTCGGTCCGCGAGAACCTGATCGCCGGCACCGGCCCCTTTCGGGCTGACTCGCGCCGGGTCGCCGCGGCGACGGAACGCGTCGTCTCGCTCTTTCCGATCCTCGCCGAACGGATGGAGCAGCCGGCCGGGACCCTGTCCGGCGGGGAGCAGCAGATGCTCGGACTGGCGATGTCGCTGATGCTCGAGCCGAAGGTGTTGCTGATCGACGAGCTCTCCCTGGGGCTCGCGCCGCTGGTGGTCCAGCTGCTGCTCGAAACCATCGAGCAGTTGAAGGCCGCCGGGCTGACGATCGTCGTCGTCGAGCAATCGGTCAACGTCGCTCTCTCGATCGCCGACCGCGCCGTCTTCATGGAGAAGGGTCAGATTCGTTTCGAAGGACCGGCGGCTGAGTTGCTCGAACGAGACGACTTGGTGCGCGCCGTCTTCCTCGGGCGGGACGGCGGCTGATGAACGTTTCTGCAGCCGGGTTCGACATCTCCGCACAGACGCTCGTCACCGGCGCCCTGACCGGGCTCGGCTACGCGGTGCTCGCCGCGGGCCTGGTGCTCGTCTACCGGGCCACCCGCGTCATCAATTTCGCCCAGGGCCAGATGGGAGCCTTCGGGGCCGCGCTGCTGGCCAAGTTCGTCCTTGACTGGCACTGGAACTTCTTCCTGGCCCTGGCAGCCGTACTGGTGGTCGGTGGCGCGCTCGGAGCGGTCATCGAGCTCGGAGTGGTCCGCCGGCTGTTCAACGCACCGCGCCTGATCCTGCTGGTGGCCACGATCGGTGTCAGCCAGCTCATCCTGGTCCTCGAGCTCGTGCTGCCGGACGTGACGAACAAGGGGGAGAAGTACCCGACGCCGATTCACCACAGCTACGACGTCGCCGGTGTCCACCTCGGCGGCGAGCACATCCTGCTGGTGGCCGTCGTGCCGGTGGTGATACTGGCGCTGGGGTTCTTCATCAACCGCACCTGGTATGGCGTCGCCATCCGCGCCTCCGCTGAGAACTCGGACCGCGCAGAGCTCGTCGGGATTTCCACCAAACGCATCTCCACCATCGTCTGGGTCATCGCCGGGATCCTGTCCACGCTGACCGCCGTCTTGCTCGACCCGGTGCGCGGAACGGTCGTGGGAGTGCCGGATGCTGCGTTGGGCCCGGGGCTGCTGCTGCGTGCCCTGGCCGCCGCGCTGGTGGGCGGCTCGACATCACTGCCGCTGGCACTCGCCGGCGGGGTCGGCATCGGGATCGTCGAAGCCATCTGCTTCGCCAACTTCGCCGACCCCGGAACGATCGACCTGGTGCTCTTCCTCGCCGTGCTGGTCCTGGTCTTCATCCGCGGCAGGGGACGATCGGATGAGTCGGCGTCGTGGTCGCTCACGCCGAAGGTGCGCGCCATCCCAGAACGCTTGAGAAACATCTGGTGGGTACGGCAGCTGAACCCGCTCACGGGCGTTTTCGCGTTCGCCCTGGCGGCCTTGCTGCCCGTGATCTTCTCGAGCTCCGCCCGCTCCTACCTGTTCTCGACGATGTTGCTCTTCGCGCTCGTGGGGCTGTCGGTCAGCATCCTGACCGGATGGGCGGGCCAGCTGAGCCTCGGCCAATTCGCGTTTGTCGGCCTCGGCGCCATGCTGGCCGGCGCTTTGCACGCCCGCGGAATGGGCTTCGGCGCTGCCGTCGCCTTCGCCACCGTGGGGGGCATCGTGGCGGCGCTGCTGATCGGCTTTCCGGCGCTGCGGGTGCGCGGGCTCTTCCTTGCCGTCACCACGCTGGCGTTCGCCGTGGCGGCGCGATCGTGGATCTTCGTCCAGCCAACGCTGAGCGGGGGCGGGACGGTGCAGTTTCTCCCGCGAGGTAAGGCATTCGGCATCGACTTGCCTCCCAGCGCACGTACTACTACCTGTGCCTGATGGTGGTCACCATCGCCGCGTTCGGAGTAGCCAAGCTCCGTTCGAGTGGTATCGGGCGCTCGATGATCGCGACGCGCGAAAACCAAGCCGCTGCAGCAGGATTCACGCTGTCACCCACCTTCACGAAGTTGGCCGCATTCGGGCTGGCCGGCGGCATTGCCGCGCTGGCCGGCGCCTTGCTGGCAGGCCTTCAGGTCCAGTACGGAGCGGCGGCTTTCGGGCCCGAGCAGTCCTTGCAGGTCGTGGCGATGACCATCATCGGCGGGCTCGGCTCCGTCGGCGGGCCGTTGCTCGGCGCTGTCTACGTCGTCGGACTGCCGGCCCTGTTCGGTGACAACGCGACGGTCGGGTTGGCTACCAGCGGTATCGGATTGCTGGTGCTGCTCCTGTACTTCCCGGGCGGGCTCATGCAGGTGGTGTACCGGGCGCGTGACCTCGTTCTGGCCAGAGCTGCGGCCCGGCAGCCGGCTGTCCCCCCGGGGGAGATCGCGTCACGCGTGCTCCCGCCGCGGATCGCGGAACGCAGCCGTTCGCACCCTGCGGAAGCGCCTGCGCTTGCCGTCAGCGACGTCACGGTGAAGTTCGGGGGCCGGGTGGCGTTGGGTGCGGTGAGCATCACCGCGGCGGTCACGAGATCGTCGGGCTCATCGGATCGAATGGCGCTGGAAAATCGACACTGTTGAACGTCGTCAGCGGCTTCGTGAAGCCGGTATCCGGCCGAGTGGAGGTGGGCGGCGTCGACCTGACAGCCATGGCGCCCCCATTGCGCGCCCGCCACGGAATGGGGCGGGTGTTTCAAGATGCGCGGTTGTTCGGTGACCTCACCGTGACCGAGACCGTGAAAGTCGCGCTCGAGACCGCTGAGCGCTCAGAGCTGCTGCCTTCACTCCTTACGCTTCCCCCGTCGCGGCGCGCCGAGTCGCGCAAGTCGTCGGACGCCGCCGTACATCGACTTTCTTGGCCTTGGACGTTATGCCGATCGCTTTCTGTCTGAACTCTCGACCGGGACGCGTCGGATCGTCGAGGTGTGTTGCCTGCTTGCTCAAGGGCCCGAGCTTCTCCTGCTGGACGAGCCGACGGCAGGGGTGTCGCAACGCGAGACGGAAGCGTTCGGCCCGCTGATTCAACGCATCCAGGCCGAGCTCGCAGCAACCGTCGTGATCATCGAACACGACATCCCGCTGGTGATGTCCATCTCCGACCGCGTCTACTGCCTCGCTGCGGGGAGGGTCATTGCCGAAGGCTTGCCGCAGGCCGTCCGCGACGATCCCAAGGTGGTCGCTGCTTACCTCGGCACCGACGAGCGTGCGATCGCGCGTTCCGACGCTCCCGTGGCTACCGCATGAAATGGCTCGCCCGGCTCTTGCGCTGCACGGAGGGTCAGGCCGTAAGCGCGGCCATCGTCGCTGTTATCGCGACGGTGATGCTTCTCTTCGGCGTTCTGCCGGTCCTGCGTGAGCAACCGCAGACGAGAGCACCTTCGGGTCCTGAAAAGGTGCTGTCGCCATCGACGACGCCGATTCCTATCCCGCGCTTCGGCCAGAGTCCTACGCCCACGGCGACTACCCCGCCACCGCCGTAGACGCGTGGTCAACACCCGCGACGTGGATCGCCACCTGCCGGGTGTGAAAGCCCCAACCGTTCCCCGCCCCACCTATCCGGTTGGCTCGGAAGCACCGGGCTGGGGTGGAGGGGCGTCATTGAGCACGTCGGCGAGGACCCGGCGGCGTCGGATCGAGCGGGTTTCGAACGCTGCGGATGACATAGGAATCGCTGTCCGATCAGGCGAACAGCGCCATGACGGTGCTGGTGTCGTAGTAGCCATCACTTCCGTGATGAGCCCGGCTTCGACGTGGATGACCCAGCAGTAGCGCATGTTGTAGTCGGTGCCGTTCTTGCCACGACCGCCTGTTGACGTGAACTCGACGACGCCCCACTCGCCCTGGGCGATGATGCGTTCCACGGTCGGACGTGGCCAGGACTCGAGCCGCTCATCCAGGCGCCGGTAGATGCCCTCGGTATACGCGTCGCGTCCTTTGTACGTTCCGCTGATCGGGGAATTGCCGGTGGCGGTCCACACCAGATTCTCGGCGAGGACGTCAAGAAATATCTCGGGCGGTCCATCCCGCTGCTGCCAACGCTCGAACCAATCGCCGCAGGAATGCTCCGGTATCGGACATGACGACCTCTCATCGCTGTGGGCCACCCGTCTGGTGGCTCCAGCAGCGTCAGCCGAGAGGCTCAAAGATCGCTCAAACACGGCCGTCAGCCCCTGTCGCAACCGCTGACCGAACGCGCAACAGCGGGCGGCGACAATAGCCGCCGCCGAGTCTCGAGGGTGTGCGGCTACGGCCGCCGCGTGACGTAGAAGATCCCCTGTCCCGCCGTTCGGAACGCGGATCGGGTAGCCGGCCGCGCGAACGGCTTTCAGGGCCTTGGCGTGCAGTTCCATGCCCGAATCGTCCGTTCCGCGATCGGTTTCCACGGCGACCTCGTCAGGGCCGTTAGCCGTCACGTGATGCCGTCGCGGGTGATGGAAGCCGGCACGAGGCCGCACGACGAAGGACGGCTGCCACGGTCGGTGCGGAGAGAGTCATGAGCCACCTTCCGACGGACCGGACGTCCGCGGGCGGCGAGGGAGTTTCTGGGCCATCGACGTACTCCTCTTCGATGAGTTTCGCGGGCGCGCCGCCGGCGCCAACTGGCGGGTACTGGGCAAGCAAGGCCCGGAGTTCTCGAGGCCGCCTTGACCTGTACACCCCGGACGGCGGATGGTTCTCGGTGCCAACACCTATCGGGCGTTTGCGCAGCTGCTGGCCTCGAACTCCGACGAGTCCGTGCACGAGCATGGGGCACGCGCCTGAGAAGCATGCTGGCGAGGTCGTGTCGACGGGCGGTGGGGCCTCTCGATTGGCCGGACGCGACCGTCGTCAGCGGCGACGCCGTGACCTCGTGCCCGCCTCAAGGAGGAGTCCGGAATGCCGCTGCGCTCCCACGGCAGCTTGCGATGAACCGGGCACTCATGGCCGCCGGGCTGGCTCGACCAGCCGCCGTTGACCGTCTTCCCGGTCACCACCGGTCAGACCGGAGAGGACCCGATCTTTCAGGGTGCGGCCGACTTCGATCTGGAGCTGATCGAGCAGCGAACGCTCGACGGTCACATCCAGGAGCTCGTGTACCGGCCCACGCTGCACTGATCTGCTCCGGATTCGCCAGCCGATCAGACTCGCGGCAGTAGAGTCCCGCCGTGTCCGCGCAGCCGCCATCGGGCACGGTGACGTTCCTGCTCACCGACATCGAGGACTCCTCGCGGCTCTGGGAGTCGGCGCCGGCGGACATGGCCGCGGCGGTGCAAGCTCACGACGTCATCGTCCGGTCGGCGATCGAGCGACGCGGTGGCCACGTTTTCGCCTCCGGCAGCGACGGCTTCCGCGCCTCGTTCTCCTCCGCGGTCGACGCCGTCACGGCGGCCGTCGAGGCGCAGCGCGAGCTGGAGCGGGACGACGCCCGCCCGTCCGGCGTGCGGATGGCGCTCCACACCGGCGAAGCCGCCTCGCAAGGCCGCAGCTACGAGGGCACCGAGGTCACCCGGGCGACGCGCCTGCTCTCGCTCGCTCGTGGGGGTCAGGTGCTGGTCTCGGGCACCGCGGAGGTGCTGGTGCGGGGTCGCGTGGCGCTGCGACCCCTTGGCGACCACGTACTTCGCGGGATGCGCGGCGCGGTGCCGGTATTCCAGGTGATGGCCGACGGCCTGGCGTCGGCGTTCCCGGTTCTGCGCAGCGTTGATCACTTCGCCGGCAACCTGCCGCGCCAGGTCGGCTCGCTCGTCGGGCGCGACGCAGCGGTCGACACGGTTGCTGAACTCGTGCGCTCGGAGCGGCTGGTCACGCTCACCGGAGTCGGTGGGGTCGGCAAGACCCGCCTGGCAATAGAGGTCGGCGCCGAACTGGCGGGGGAATTCGACGATGGGGTCTGGATCGTCGAGCTGGCCGGGGTCACCGACCCCGGTGCTCTGCCAGCGGCTCTCGCGACGGTGCTGGGCATCACGCCGCAGAGCGACGTCCCGCTGATGGACACCGTTGCCGCCACGGTCGCCGCGCGGCGCATGCTGCTCATCGTCGACAACTGCGAGCACCTGCGCGGTGCCGCTGCTGCTGCGATCGAGGCGATCCTGGAATCCCCTGGCAATGCCAGGGTTTTGGCCACCTCGCGTGAAGCGATCGGAGTACCAGGGGAGTCGGCTAACACGGTCGCTCCGCTGGAGACCGAAGGCGGTGTGAGTTCCGACGCCGTCACCCTCTTCGTCGAGCGGGCCCGTGCCGCCCGCCGCAACTTCGAGCTCCAGGACCCTCAAACCGCCATGGCCGTAGCGGAAATCTGCGAGGCCGTCGACGGCCTGCCACTGGGCATCGAACTCGCCGCGGCCCGGATGTCGGCGATGAGCGCTGTCGAGGTGCGGGACCGGCTTGCCGAGCGGTTCCGCCTGCTGCAGCGCCAGGCGCCGGGGCCAGAGCGTCAGCTCACGCTGCGCCATGCCGTCGAGTGGTCCTACGACTTGCTGAACGACGAGGAACGCTCGCTGCTACGCACCGCATCAGTGTTCGCGGGCGGCTTCGATCTGACGAGCATCTGCGCCGTCGTCAAGTCCTGCGAGACTGCCGATGCCATCGATGAGATCGATGTCCTGCACCACCTCGACTCCCTGGTTCGCAAGTCGCTCATCGTGGCCGATCACTCTGCCGCCACGACGCGGTACTCGATGTACGAGACGATCCGGCAGTTCGCCGCGGATCGCCTTGCCGACGCGGGCGAGAGCGACCGGACGCGTGACGCCCAGGCGGCCTTCTTCGGGCAGCGGGCCGCCGAGGAGTGGCGACGCTGGAACGGACCCGGGTGGCGCGCAGCCGTCGACTGGGTCGAGCTCGAGCTCAGCAACCTGCGGACCGGGCTGCGGTGGAGCGTCGAGCGGGGCCGGATCGAGGTGGCCACCGACATCGCTGCGCATGCCGCGCTGATGGGCTTCTCCGTGCAGCTGTTCGAGACGCTCACCTGGGCCGAGGATCTGCTCGAGGCAGCGACGGCGGCCGACGTTCCCCGGCTGCCCCGGCTCTACACCGGCAGCCGGCTACGCCTGCTTCGTCGGGCGGCCGGATCCGGCCCGGCGTAACGCGCACCGGGCGACCGAGCTGGCCGCCGATGAGCGTTACGACCCGTGCGAACCGGGCTATTCGGCGTTCATCGAAGCGCTCGGTCAGGTCTACTGCGGCGACCTCGACCGTTACATCGAGCTCACCGGTGAGGTGGCCGAGCGCTACGGCACCCAGCGCGGGTACGGCCTGGCGTCGTACGTCGACGGGCTGCAGTCAGCGGGTCGCGTCGAGGAGGCGCTGGCGCTCACCGAGCAGTCGGTTGCCGCGGCTCGTGACCTCGGCAACCCGTACTGGATCGCGTATGCACTCTGGATCGCCGGGATGGCGTTCTCCAGGGCTGATTCGCGGCGTGCGCTGGCCGCGTGGGATGAGGGCGTCGCCTTCGTCCGCGAACACCGCGTGCAGTTCTTCGAGGGCTTCCTGGCTCGAGACGCCGCCCGGCTGCACGCATCCGATGGCGAGCCAGAAGCGGCGCTGACGCTCTTCAGTGACGCCATCGCGTCGTTCCAGCGCGCCGGCAACGTCCCGCAGCTGATCATCACGCTCGCGAGCGTTCCTGCGTTGTTCGAACGGCTCGAGCGCTTCGAGCCAGCCGCCACGCTTCTCGGGGCGATGGCGCAGCAGGAGTCGAGCTTCCATCACGTCCCCGAGCTGGCCGATCTCGAAGGGCGCCTCGCCAGGCGGCTCGACGCCACGCGAACCCGGCAACTGCTCGCCGAGGGTGCCGTCTTGAACCTTGACGATGCTGCCGGGTACGCCCGCCGCCAGCTCGACATCGCCCGGCGCGATCCCCAGCAGCGCCCGCGCGTGGCGCCGGGTGGCCTGAGCCGTCGCGAGCTGGAAGTGCTCCGCCTCCTTGCGGCTGGTCGGACGTCGTCGGAGATCGCCGGCGAGCTCTTCATCTCGACGCGCACCGCCGAGCACCACATCCAGAACATCTACCTGAAGATCGCGGTCTCCAACCGGGCCTCGGCGACACGCTGGGCCGTCACCCATGGGGTCGTCAGCGGCTGATCACACCCGCCTGATCCGGCTCCCACCCGCTACCCACGATTACCCATCGCAAATGGGTAGTTCTGCCGATGCCGCAGCTCACGGCCCTCTCGATCATTGCGCCAGGCCCGCCGACCGGTGGGGCAACCGGATGGATCCGACGTGATCCATGACGAGAAAGGCAAAGCCATGATCCTGGCAACCACGACGGTCGAGGACGTCGACCGCTTCCTGCAGGTGTTCGGAACCAAGGGCGCCGACAAGCGCGGGCTGCACGGCTCCAAGGGTTCGACGGTGTTCAGCGACCCGAGCGAGACCAATCGCGTGTGGGTGCTGTTCGACTGGGATGCGCAGGGCTGGGCCGCCTTCGTGTCCGACCCTGAGGTGCCGCCGATCCTCAAGGAGGCCGGCCATCTCACCAGGCCCGAGTCGGCCGGCTTCCTCGGCGCGTACGAAGCGTAGGGGCCGACGATGACCACCATCGATCGTCCGGCCCGGGTCGGGGTCATCACCGACCAGACCGGCGCGCTGTCGTTCATGGGAGTCGCCAACGTCAACGTGGCCCGCATGGTCATCGAGGACATCAACGCCAAGGGCGGGCTGCTCGGCCGTCCCGTCGAGCTGTTCGTCGAGGACAGCGCGACCGATGATGACGTGGCGGGGGAGGCGGCAGCGCGACTCGTGCAGGCGGATGTCGACGTCGTCGTCGGCGGCATCTACAGCTCGACCCGGCAGGCCATCAAGGTGCCCGTGGTCGATCAGGCGGGAAAGCTCTACCTGTACCCGGAGCAGTACGAGGGCCAGGAGTGCCACCCGCTGATCTTCTGCACCGGCCCGGTGCCGGCCCAGCAGATCGAGCCGTTCTTCCCGTGGCTGATGCAGGAGACGGGGGCCAAGACGTTCTACCTGCCCTCGGCCGATTACATCTGGCCGCACACGCTGAACAAGAAGGTCCGTGAGGTCGTGACGGCGCGAGGCGGCGAAATCGTGGGGGAGCAGTACTTCCCGCTCGATCACCTGCACTACGAGGCCGTGGTGGCCGACATCATGGCCACCGGCGCGGATGTCGTCTTCAACACGATCGTGCCGCCCGGGCTCACGCCGTTCCTCGACCAGCTCTATTCCGCCGGGTTCATGGCACGGGGTGGGAAGGTGGTCTGCACGTACTTCGACGAGAACTTCCTGAATCTCGTGCCGGCCGAGCAGGTCGAGGGGCTGTACGGCTGCCTCGACTACTACCGGGACGTGCAGGACCCGTTCAGCATCGACCTGCTGAACCGGTACGAGGCCCGCTACCCGGGCAGCGCGATGTTCACGGCCGGGTCGGCGTGCACCGGCACCTACCGCGCGCTGAAGATGTGGGAGTCGGCGGTGACCGAGGCGGGCTCGCTCAAGCAGCACGACATCGTCGCGGCCCTTGACCACGCCCGTATCGCGCAGGGTCCGGGAGGTCCCGCTGAGATGGTGCCGGGCCAGCATCACGTGCGCATGAACATGTACATCGCCCGGTCCGAGAACGGCACGTTCACGGTGGTCAAGAACCTCGGCCATATCGACCCCAAGGAATGCGAGGTCCCGCTACGCTGACGCCGCCCGGCGGGTCAGAACACCCTCTGCAGCGCCGGCACCGGCCCAGGCCGGTCGCCGGCGCTGCCGTGCTCGGCCACACGCCGGCAAGCGCCTCGGGAGGCCGCGATGGACCAGATGGCAACCTTGCATTTTGCGCTCGGCGAGCTGCACCGGGAGGTAACGGCCCTCGACGATGCGGAGCTCGACACCGTCACCAATTGCGAGCCCTGGACGGTCCGCCGGCTGGCCAGCCACGCGCTGAACAACCAGCTCCTGTGGGCCGGGCTGGTGACGGGCACCCAGATCGTGACCGTGGAGGACACCATGGGAGCCGTCGCGTACGAGGGCGATCTCGCCGAGTACGCCGACGAGGTCGCCGAGCGGGCCCTGGCCCTATGGGCGACCCCGAATGTCTTGACCGCGGTCCACGCCACGCCCTTCGGAGAGCTCCCCGGCTCGGTGGTGATGAACTTCGCGACCATCGACGCCCTGTGCCACGCCTGGGACCTGTCGGCGAGCCTCGGCCGCGCGCTGGAATTCCCGCCGGAGTCGATCCCCGCAGTCACGTCTGTGGTCGAGGCGACCTGCACCGACGCCGTCCGGGCGGGCGGCCTGATCAAGGATGTCGTGCCGACGGCGCCCGATGCCAGTGCGACGGACCGGCTGATGGCCCAGGCCGGTCGCTCCCGATAGGTCTGGCAGGTCAACGCCTGATCCGCAGCTGAAATCGCGCCAGGAAATCGCGTCACGTAACTAAGGTCCCTTCGCGGGCGGGCGGCGCAGTGACAGGATGACGGCGTGGACAAGACCATGCTCGAGAAGATCCGTTCCGGCCAGGGCTTCTTCGCCGCCCTCGATCAGAGCGGCGGCAGCACGCCGAAGGCGCTGGCTCACTACGGCGTCGAGGAGAGCCGCTACAGCTCCGATGCCGAGATGTTCGACCTGGTGCATGCGATGCGGACGCGCGTCATCACCAGCCCGGCGTTCGGCGGCTCGCGGATTCTCGGGGCGATCCTCTTCGAGCAGACGATGGAGCGCGAGATCCAGGGCGTTCCCACCGCGCGCTACCTGTGGGACGAGAAGCAGGTCGTCCCGATCCTGAAGGTCGACAAGGGTCTCGCTGCCGAGCAGTCCGGCGTCCAGGTCATGAAGCCGATCGACACCCTCGACGCGCTTCTGGACCGGGCCAACCACCACGGCGTCTTCGGTACGAAGATGCGGTCGGTCATCAAGGACGCTGACGCCGGCGGCGTCGCTGCCATCGTGGATCAGCAGTTCGAGGTCGGCGCGCGGATCTCGGCCGCGGGACTGGTACCCATCCTCGAGCCCGAGGTGAGCATCACCAGCCCGCACAAGGAAGCGGCCGAGGCGCTGCTGCACGACGCCCTGAAGAAGGGCATCGAGGGGCTCCCCGCGGATGGCCTGATCATGCTCAAGCTGACGATCCCGACCCAGCCCGGCCTGTACGCCGACCTCGCCGCCGACCCCCGGGTGCTCCAGGTGCTGGCGCTGTCCGGCGGTTACGAGCGTGACGAGGCCTGCGCGTTGCTGGCCAAGGACCCGAGCATGATCGCGAGCTTCTCGCGCGCGCTCCTCGAGGGGCTCGCCGACGGCCAGACGGATGAGCAGTTCAACGCCACGCTCGAGGCGTCGATCGCCCAGATCTTCGACGCCTCGGTGAAGAAGACCGGCTGACCGGCTGAGCGGTGTGCAGGTCGCCGTACGGGTGCGTCCGGGGGCCAGCCGCCCCCGGATCGGCGGCGAGCACGACGGCGCCCTCGTCATCCATGTGACCCAACGCGCGATCGACGGCAAGGCCACCGCGGCAGCCCTGACGTCACTGGCAAAGGCGCTCGGGGTCGCGCCTCGCGACGTGACGCTCGTGACCGGGCAGCGCAGCCGTACCAAGATCGTGGCGATCCCCGACTATGCCGAGACAGACTTCCGCGGCCTGCTGAAGGGCTGAGGCGGGCACGCCGCCGAACGCTTCAGCGCACGGCGGCCCAATCGCTGGGAACGTCGGCACCGCCTTCCTCGGCGAGCCGGGCGCCGAAACGAATGAACGCCGGGTGTGAGGCGATCTTGCCGGCGACGAGTGCCTGCCCCAGGCCGAAGCGGGTCGCACCCGACAGCAGCGGCGCCGGCACGAACGAGAACGCGCTGGCGACGAAGCCGAGGTCGGCCACCGAGTTCATCCGCATGAGCACCAGGTTGTCGCACTGCGACAGGACGTTCTCGTGCACCTTCTGCGGGCGCTGCGTGGCGACCAGCAGGTACAGCCCGTACTTGCGGCCCTCGCCGGCGATGCGCACCACGTGATCCGTCGCGCGCGCTGTCACCGGATCCTCAGGCCGCTGCGGGCAGACGTTGTGGGCCTCGTCGATGACGACCAGGACCGGCTGGCGCTCAGCGCGCTGCTCCCAGAGCGTCGCCAGGACGGCCTCGGCGACGACAGCTTGCTCTTGCGGGGTGTCGAGCGAGCCGAGGTCGACCACCATGCACCGGAAGTCGCCCTCGCGCAGGGCTTCCACGATTGATCCTCCGCGGCCGCTCTCCCAGATGTTCCAGTCCGTGACGCCGAGGTTCGAGGCGCGCAGGCCGAGCTCCCGTATCCCAGGCGAGTCGGTGGCCATCAGCTCCCCGAAGTCCTCGACGAGCGGCTGGCCCGCGACGTTGCCGCGCAGGAGGTCGGTGAGGGCGGCGTACTCCTCGCGATCCGCGATGGGATCGAGATGCAGGAGGGCGGCGCGTGAAGCGGGCTGCAGGTCAGACAGGCGGAGGCGGATCGGGTGCCCGCCGGCGCCTTCGGCCCGCCACAGCGAGAAGCCGCGCGATCGGTCGCGATAGCGCTCGGCCGCCGCGTCCTCCACGCCGGCTCGCACCTCGGAGAGGCGCACGTAATCGGAGTTGGGGTCGAGCACCACGATGCGAAGGTCGGTCTGCAGGAGCAACTGCTCCAACATCAGCCCGAGCGCGTACGTCTTTCCGGAACCAGACTGCCCGCACAGGAACGTGTGACGGTCGAAGCCTCCGGCGTCGAGGGCGAGCGGAACGGCGGTGGCGAGGGACAGCTCGCCGACCGGCAGTGACGCCCGCCGTGGCTGGGTCGAGAGCAGCCACGCGCCGATCTCCTCCGGCTGCGCCTCTCGAACGGTCGCGTCGTGGAAGGGGCGTCCGTCACCAGCGAGGACGACGCCACTCCCGCGCACGAGGCGAATAGCAATGTTGCCGGCGGACGGATCGGCCGACACGGGCGCGCTGACCTCGTGCCGCGAGATCTGCTCGTAGCTCAGCGAGACCACTTCGGCCAGCCGCGAAATGCCTTCGGATTCCAGGACAACGTAGCCACCGGCGCGCAGGGCGAGGTGGTGAACCGACGCCTGGAGCGTCACGGTGAAGCCGTCGATGGACGAGGCCAGCGGCAGGACGGACCGCTCCACCGTCTCCCGCTGGTCGCGATAGCCCGCGAGCGCCTCGGCTATGGGCTGCTGCGGATTCTCGTCAGCGGTCTGCACGGCGTCGGCCTCCCAGCGGTGAGCGCACCGGGTAAACGCTAGGAGCCGGAGGCCGCACCCGCCTCACCCGGGCTGGATGAACGGGGTCGCACCAGGCGTGCTCATGACGCGGCGATCAGGTCGTCAGGGGCGAACATCCGGATACCCGCGCGGGTCGCCAGGTGAACCGGCCAGCGCATGAGGTGGGGGTCGACCGCACGCAGGATGGCCGTCGCCCAGCGGCGGTCCGTCGACGTCATGGTTTCCGCCCCGGGACGCGAAAGCAGCATCACCACCGACGCTGCCGGGGTGGAGTCGCCCACCACCTGCCGGACGATGCTGCCCAGATTGCGCATCAGGCGCCGGTCCGGGAAGTTCGGGAGCCCGTCGACTGGGACCAGGAGCGGCAGTGTCACGCCGTTCCCGTCGAGGAAGACGAGCCAGAGGCTGCGCTGCTGGAAGTCCTCCTCAGCCATGATCTTCATCCACATGGCGTGCACGTCGGCTTCGGACGTCAGGGTCATCGTGATCGGTCGCGGGTTCGTCATGAGAGGCATCTTGCGGGATCGAGCGCCGCCGACCGGAAAGTTATCCACAGGCACTCCGGCGCCGCGCTCGTCCGCCCTCGTTGCCGGCGAAATGCCATACATGCTGCAGAGATCATGTCCGGGCGCCATCGCAAATCTGGTGTCCGAAGGCAACTCGGGCCGCCCCCGGCGCATTCGCCGAAACGGCGGCGACCGATTGTGTCGGTCCAGGTCCGTTCCGGAGGTCTCGGTGGCCGCCGCATGCCCTAGCGCGGGTGGCCATGGCCGGCGCGTGGCGGGGGAGGCGGTACGGTCCCACGGGGGATCCGCAATGGTCGTCGTGATCTGGAGAGCGCCGTGGTCGAGAGCCGCCACTATCCCGTCGAAGCCGTCGCGCGTGCGGAGGGACCTGCAGCCGATGCGCTGAGCGTGCACTCCCGGCCGGCTGTCACGACCGAGCCGGTCCCGAACCTGCCGCTGCGCGAGCGGCGCTGGGACATCTTCTTCATCGTCGTGTTCTCGCTGTTCGCCTGCACCTCGGTGCTGTCCGATCTGGTGCCGACCATCGGGCTGAAGATCGCCCAGCACGACGCGTCGTTCCTCGGGCGCATCAACTGGGCCTACGGCCACGACACCGATCCGCTCTTCATCCACCCGCCGGTGTGGATGCGTTTCGTGACGGGCCTGTCCGCGTTCGTCTACGGGCCGTTCTACCTCCTGCTCGTGTACTGCCTGGCGAAGGGGAAGAACTGGATCCAGGTGCCGGCGATCATGTACGCGAC
This sequence comes from uncultured Actinomycetota bacterium, assembly GCA_963782485.1. Classification (GTDB taxonomy): domain Bacteria; phylum Actinomycetota; class Actinomycetes; order Frankiales; family Frankiaceae; genus DATAZK01. Next base: position 800,133 of record CAWAJV010000007.1, on the reverse strand, counting down.
CGCGATCTCCGTCATCACGGGCGTCGTCGTTTTCGGCGCCGAGTTCTTCAGCGAGGATCACGCCCTTCGGGTGCAGAACGTGACCAAGTTCCTCGGGGCGAACCTCCCGTACGTGATCATCCCGCTGCTCCTGCTGGCTCGGATGCGCAAGGAGAAGCCGTTCACCCGAAAGTTCTGACGGCTGGACGAATCTGCCCAAAACCGCTGCGCAGAGTGCGTGAACGACGTTTGATCGGACCATGTCGCGGTCGTCCCGAACTTCGACCTGCGCCACATTCGGCGCGCTGGTCCTGGCGGCAGGCACCGTGTTGGCGGCGTGCAGCTCGAGCGAGCCGTCGGCGGGTCCATCACCCACCGTCGCTCCGTCGGAGAGCAGCGGCGGCCTGTTCACGACCGGGTCGGCGTCACCCAGCGCGTCTCCCAGCCCTTCGTCCAGCCCGACGTTGAGCGCCGCGACGGCGATCGCGCGCTACATGCAAGCTCTCGAGACGACCGACGTCATCGAGCTCGGTCGCGCCCGGGCCTTTGCGGCACCCGGCAGCGCGGCTGCCGACTACGTGACATACAACATCGCTCGGTTTCGGGCTGCGCAGGCCGTGAACGCGACACCCGTCAAGAAGATCCTGGTGTCCAAGGTCAATTTCGGCAGCTACCGGTTGTGTGCGACCGACCCGGACAACACGACGATCTGCACCTCGTTCACCGAGTTCGAGGTGTCCGGGGGAAGGGTCTCGTCGTTCACGGTCAACGGGACGAGCGTCGCCGCACGGCTGGGCAAGGCCGGCGCGACGGCCACGGTCCGCAGCGTGACGGGCGAGGTGACGGCCGCCTACCGCACGGGCACCACCCGCCAGGCGCTGATCGTCGTCTTCTCGCTGAGCAACCGCAGTGCCGTCAGCCGGTTCGTCAGTGCCACCACCAGCTACTACATCAGGCCCAACGGCACGCTGGTGCGCACCGACGGCGCCGATGGCCAGACCGAGCTGCTCCCACGGGTCAGCAATGTGCCGTATCTGGTGGTGTTTCCCAACGCGAGAGCCGGCGGCACCGTCGTGATCCCGGCGACGGACGGCAAGCCCCAAGGCGCGTTCCGCATCCCGCTGCGCGTCGGGGTCGGGTAGGCGCGATCAGGGCTGGAACCGGTAGCCCATCCCTGGCTCGGTGATGAGGTGACGCGGGCGGCTCGGCTCCGGCTCCAGCTTGCGGCGCAGCTGGGCGATGTAGATCCGCAGGTAGCTGCTGTTGGTGTAGCCGGGTTGGCCACGCAGTTCCTGCAGCAGGGCGTTCTGGCTGACCAGCCGACCCGGATGCGTGACGAGCACTTCGAGCAAACGCCACTCCGTCGGCGTCAGGGTGATGCGCTCGGGCTGACCGTCGGCGCCGGGTCGTTCCACCGTCTTGGCGGCCAGATTGACCGACGCGGCGCCGATCCGGATCACCGCGTGCAGGTCGTCGCTGCTCGCCCGCCGCGTCGCGGCGCGTAACCGGGCGACGAGCTCGTTCACGTCGAAGGGCTTGGTGACGTAGTCGTCGGCGCCGGCTTCCAGGGCATCGACCTTGTCGCCGCTGGACGAACGTCCGGAAAGCACGACGATCGGGGTGCGCGAGTAGCCGCGGATGGCCCGGATGATGTCCATGCCTTCCAGATCGGGGAGTCCCAGGTCGAGCAGGATGACGTCGGGGGTCGTCTCGGCCGCAGCATTGAGGGCGCTCGTTCCGTCTGCAGCCGTAGTGATCTGGTAGCCGCGCGCCGTCAGGTTGAGCGACAGGGCGCGGCGCATCTCCGGGTCGTCCTCGACAATGAGCACCCTCGGCTTCCCGTCGGTCATTCCACGACCTCTGCAGGCAGGGCGATCACCACGGTCAGCCCTCCACCGGGGGTGTCTTCCATCATGAGCGAGCCGTCCATCGCCTCGGTGAAACCACGGGCGATCGCGAGCCCCAGCCCGACCCCCGGGCTGCCGGTCGTCGAGCGGTCGTCGCGGCGCTGGAAGGGTGCGAAAGCGCTCTCGCGGTCGGCTTCGGGGATGCCCGGGCCGCGGTCGATCACGCGGAGCTCGACGACTTTCTCGTGGGCGCTGCCCGCCAGCCGCACCGGCACGCCGTCCGGCGTGTAGCGCAGCGCGTTCTGCACGACGTTGGCGATCACGCGGTCGAGCAGTCCCGCATCGGCAAGCACCTCCGGCAGGTCGGTGGGAACGTCGATCTCGATGCTGGCGCGCGGGACGTCGAGGTGGTCGACGGTCAGGTTCACCATGTCTTCCAACCCGAGCGGGCGGGGGAACGCCGAGAGCACCCCGGCTTGCAGACGCGAGAGATCCAGCAGGTTGGTGACGAGCTCGGTGAGCCGGTCCAGGGCGCCGTCGGCGCTCGCGAGCAACTGCTGGCGGTCCTCCTCGGCCCAGTCCACGTCGGCGGAGCGAAGGCTGCTGATGGTGGCCTTGGCGATGGCCAGCGGGCTGCGCAGATCGTGGCTGACCGCATTCAGCAGCGCGGTGCGCATCCGGTCCGCCTCCCGGGCCGGGATCGCTGCGGCGGCGGCCTCGCGGAGCTGGCGTTGCTCGTAGGCAACAGCAACCTCGGCGGCGAACGCGGCGAGTACGCGCCGGTCTTCTGCCGCCAGCGGGCGGCCGCGCAACACGAGCGCGAGGTCTGGCGCGACGGGCACCTCGATGTCGGCGTCCTCCGGTTGCATGCAGGGGAGCTCGCCGGTGCTCGCCAGGCAGGTCCATGCTCCACGCAGCGAGCCGGTGCCGGCGCTTCCTTCGCTGCCGGGTGCGTCGCTCACGCGTTGCAGCAGGCTCGCGGACTGCATCCCGAACGTCTCGACCACGCGCTCGAGCAACGCCGGCAAGGCCTGTTCACCCCGCAGCAGGCTCCCGGCGAGCGTGAATAGTGTTTCGGCTTCGGCGCTGGCTCGCGCCGCCTCGCGGCTACGCCGGGCGGCGACGTCGACGACGGAGCTCACCAGGACGGCGACGACGAGGTACGCGATCAGCGCGACCACGTTGTCGCCGTTGTTGACGCTGAACGTATGGACCGGCGACGTGAAGTACCAGTTGATCAGTAGTGTGCCGGCGATTGCGGCGGCGATTGCGGGATAGATGCCGCCGATCAGCGAGACGATGACGACGGCCATGAGGTAGGCGAGGACGTCGCCGGCGAGGGACACGTCGCCGCGCAGGCTCGTCAGGATCGGCGTCAGCCCGGCGAAGAGGAGCACGCCGACAAGGCCACCAAGGATTCGGCGCCGCGCGGTGAGCCCGCCACCGAGCTTCGGCAGCCCGAGCCCCTTACCGATGTAGTCGTGGCTGACCATGTGGACGTCGATCGGCCCGGAAAGCCGGGTCACCGTCGCACCGACCCCGGCGCCCGTCAGCGCGGTGCGCAAGGGGGAGCGGCGGCTGCCGCCGAGCACGACTTGTGTCGCATTCTGAGCGCGGGCGAAGTCGAGCAGCGCGCGAGGAACGTCGTCGCCGACGACCGAGTGAAAGCTGCCGCCGAGCGACTCGGTGAGGATGCGTTGGGAAGCGAGCGCCGCGATGCTGGCGCCGGCCAAGCCGTCGCTGCGGGCCACATGGACAGCGAGCAGCTCGCCGCCGGTCGCGCGGGCAGCGATCCGGGCACCGCGGCGCAGCAGCGTCTCACCCTCGGGTCCGCCGGTCAGCGCGACGACGACGCGCTCCCGGGTCTCCCAGGTCTGGTCGATCCCGTGCTGCTCGCGGTAGCGCTTGAGGCCCTCATCGACGGAGTCGGCCAGCCAGAGCAGGGCAAGCTCGCGCAGCGCGGTGAGGTTGCCGGTGCGGAAGTAGTTCGACAGTGCCGCGTCGACCTTCTCGGGGGCGTAGATGTTGCCGTGGGCCATCCGCCGGCGCAGCGCCTCCGGGGTCATGTCGACCAGCTCCACCTGGTCGGCGGCCCGTACCACCGAGTCCGGAACGGTCTCGCGTTGCGGGACCCTGGTGATGGCCTCGACGACGTCGTTGACGGACTCGAGATGCTGGATGTTGACGGTGCTGATGACGTCGATGCCGGCCTCGAGGAGCAGTTCCACGTCCTGCCAGCGCTTCTCGCGCGGCGAGCCCGGCACGTTCGTATGGGCTAGCTCGTCGACGAGAGCCACCTGCGGATGTCGGGCTAGAACGGCGTCGACGTCCATTTCAGTGAACGTGGATCCGCGGTACTGCATCTCCTTGCGCGGGATTAGTTCCAGACCCTCGAGCTTCTCGGCGGTGCGCGGCCGGCCGTGGGTCTCGCAGTAGCCGACGGCGACGTCGGTGCCGCGGCCGGCCCGGCGATGCCCCTCATCGAGCATCGCCATCGTCTTCCCCACGCCAGGAGCAGCGCCGAGATAGATCCGTAGCCGGCCGCGTCCCACGGAAATGCGCCTCCTACTTGGTGAACGGATGACTGCGATCAAGCGCCAGGTTGACCTGCAGCACGTTGACCGCAGGCTCACCCAGGAACCCGAGACCGCGTTTCGCCGTGTGCTTGCTGATCACGGTAAGCACCTGATCCGTCGAGATGCCGCGTGCCTTGGCGATACGCGGCGCCTGAATCCTCGCGTACGCCGGGCTGATCGCGGGATCGACGCCGGAGGCGGAGGCGGTCACCGCGTCAGCCGGTACGGCCGGATGCGCCGGGGCGTCGCCGCGGATCGGGACGACCTTGCCCTTGCCGTAGTCCTCGCCGAACTTCGCACACTCAACCGAGACGCCCTGATACGCCTGAAGGAACGGCCTCGTCGGGCAGGCCTGGTTGAGGCTCACGACGCGCGTGACGGCGCCCTCGTAGCCGGGGCCGGCGTAAAAGACCGCCAGCACGGCGCCAACCCCGTCAGACGTGCAGAACGGCCGGGACCCGTCCACCCCTTCAAGCTTGCCTACGGCCAGGCTGCGGCTGCAGACCTGCGTCAGCAACGACTGCGTGCCGGTGTCGTCCTTGACGCTCGGGTCGGGAAGCGTGTCGACGATCGACTCCGGCCCGAGGTTCGACGCGCCCGAAGAGGTGGGGTCGTACCCGTCGCCGGCGGCGGATGGCCGCGGCTGCAAGTACTGCACGAGCGGGTTGCCATCCTTGTCGGAGAAGGACTGGCCGATCAGGGACGAGCCGATGACCTTGCCGTCGCTCTTCACCAGTGAGCCCTCAGCCCGTGACTTGAGCCCGGGAATCTGGGCCACCGCCGTCACGGCCAGCGGGTAGAGCACCCCGCAGACGATCGTGAAGATGATGAGCATTCGCAGGGCCGCAGCGTGCTGACGGATTGAAGCGAGGAAGCGCGTCATGGCTATCGGATCCCTGGGAGGAATTGAATGATGAGGTCGATGATTTTGATCCCGACAAAGGGCGCGATCAGCCCCCCGAAGCCGTAGATCAGGATGTTTCGGCGCAGCATCTGTGACGCGCTGCTCGGCGTGTAGCGCACGCCCCGAAGGGCCAGCGGGATCAGCCCGATGATGATGAGGGCGTTGAAGATGACGGCCGACAGGATGGCTGACTGCGGTGAGTGCAGCCGCATGATGTTCAGCTTGTCCAGGCCGCTGTAGACGCTCGCGAACATCGCCGGGATGATCGCGAAGTACTTCGCGACATCGTTGGCGATCGAGAAGGTCGTCAGCGAACCTCGCGTTATCAGCAGCTGCTTGCCGATCTCGACGATCTCGATGAGCTTCGTCGGGTTGGAGTCGAGGTCGACCATGTTGCCGGCCTCTTTCGCGGCCGACGTACCCGAGTTCATCGCGACACCCACATCGGCTTGCGCGAGGGCGGGCGCATCGTTCGTGCCGTCACCGGTCATCGCGACGAGCTTGCCGCCCTCCTGCTCCTTGCGGATCAGGGCCATCTTGTCCTCGGGCTTGGCCTCGGCGAGGAAGTCGTCGACCCCCGCCTCCTCCGCGATCGCCCGAGCCGTGCGCGGGTTGTCGCCCGTGATCATCACGGTGCGGATGCCCATCGCACGGAGCTCGTCGAAGCGTTCGCGCATGCCCTGCTTGACGACGTCCTTGAGGTGGATGACGCCGAGCACGCGGGTGGTGCCCTCGCTCGCTTCCGCGACGACGAGAGGCGTGCCGCCGGCAGCGGAGACGCCGTCGACGATCTCGCTGGTCTCGGCGGGGACATCGCCGCCCTGCTCGCGTACCCACGTCATCACCGAGCCGGCCGCACCCTTGCGGATTTGCCGGGCCGGTGAGCCGTTGCTCGACAGGTCAACGCCGCTCATCCGGGTGGAGGCGCTGAACGGCACGAACGTGGCGTGGCTCAACTCTCCCGGATGGCGCTCGCGAAGCCCGTACTCGTCCTTGGCGAGTACGACAATGCTCCGGCCTTCCGGCGTCTCGTCGGAGAGCGAGGAGAGCTGCGCGGCATCGGCCAGGTCCGCTTTCATGATGGCGCCGACGGTGATGAACTCCGTCGCCTGCCGGTTGCCCAGGGTGATGGTCCCGGTCTTGTCGAGCAGGAGCGTGTCGACATCGCCGGCCGCCTCCACCGCACGTCCTGACATGGCGAGCACGTTGCGCTGCACCAGGCGGTCCATGCCGGCGATGCCGATGGCGGACAGCAGCGCCCCGATCGTGGTCGGGATGAGGCAAACCAGCAGCGATACCAGCACGATTCCGGTGACGCCATTGGCCCCGAGCGCGGACGTGTCCGGCAGTCCGGGCTGGTTCGTCTTGGAGAAGATCGCCAGTGGCTGCAGGGTCGTGACGGCCAGCAGGAAGATGATCGTGAGCGACGCGAGCAGGATGTTGAGTGCGATCTCGTTCGGCGTCTTCTGCCGGCTTGCCCCCTCGACCAGGGCGATCATGCGGTCGATGAAGCTCTCGCCCGGCTTCTGGGTGACCTTTATGACGATGCGGTCCGACAGCACCTTCGTGCCGCCCGTGACGCCGGAGCGGTCCCCGCCCGACTCGCGGATGACGGGCGCGGACTCGCCGGTGATGGCGGATTCGTCGACGGAGGCGACCCCCTCGATCACCTCGCCGTCGCCTGGAATGAAGTCGCCTGCCTCGCAGACCACGACATCGCCTTCGGCGAGCTGCGGCGCCGGGACCGGCTCCTCGCGGACCTGCGCCGGCGGGGTGGTGGGACTCCAGCCCACAAGCTTTCGGGCGACGAGGTCGGTCTTGGCCTTGCGGAGTGCCTCGGCCTGCGCCTTGCCGCGACCCTCGGCTACTGCTTCGGCAAGGTTGGCGAACAGGACCGTCAGCCAGAGCCACACCGCGATCTGGATGGCGAAGCCGGTGTGGTCGCGGATCGCCAGCACGGTCGTGAAGATCGAGCCGAGCTCCACGATGAACATCACCGGGTTGCGGTACAGGGTCAGCGGGTTCAGCTTCTTGAGCGCGTCCGGGAGCGAGCGCACCAGCTGCTTGGGGTCGAGCAGCCCGCCCTGCACCCGCTTGCGGGTGGCGGGTTCGGGCCCGCTTTCGACATGGGTCGGAACGTTGGTGCTCATCAGTGAAGCCCTTCCGCGAGCGGTCCGAGGGCCATGGCCGGGAAGTAGGTGAGCGCGACCACGATGACGGTCACTCCAGTCAGCAATCCGATGAACAGGGGTTTATGAGTGGGGAGCGTTCCGGCGGATGCCGGGACGGGTCGTTGCCTGGCCAGCGAGCCGGCCAGCCCGAGGACGAAGATGATCGGCAGCAGCCGGCCGAGCAGCATCGTGATGCCGAGCGCGGTGTTGTACCAGGTCGTGTTCACCCCGAGGCCGGCGAACGCGGAGCCGTTGTTGTTCGCCGCGGAGGTGAACGCGTAGAGCACCTCCGACAGCCCGTGCGGCCCGCTGTTCAGCATCGCCGCACGTTCGCCGGGGAAGGCCATGGCGAGGCCCGTTCCGGCCAGCACCAGGGTCGGTGTCGTCAGCAGGTACAGCGACGCGAACTTGACTTCGCGGCCGCCCAGCTTCTTGCCCAGGTACTCCGGCGTTCGCCCGACCATGAGCCCGGCGATAAACACGCTCAAGACCGCCAGGACGAGCATCCCGTACAGGCCCGAGCCGGTTCCACCGGGAGCGACCTCGCCGTACATCATGTTCAGCAGGGTTCCGGCCCCACCGAGGCTGGTGTACGAGTCGTGGAAGCTGTCGACGGATCCGGTAGAAGTGGCGGTCGTCGAGGTCGCGAAGATCGACGAGTCGGGAACCCCGAAGCGGGTTTCCGTCCCTTCGGTCGCCGCGCCTACCGCGGTGGGAACTGTGCCGTGGTGTGCCGTCTGCGAGCCGAAGATGATGGCGGTGCTGGCCACGAAGATGATCGTCATGACCGCGACGATCGCGAGCCCCTGGCGCTTGTCGCCGACCATGCGGCCGAAGGCTCGTGGCAGCGAGAAGCTGATGGCCAGTAGGAGGTAGATCTCGAACCAGTTCGTCCAGACCGTCGGGTTCTCGAACGGGTGCGAGGAGTTGGCGTTGTAGAAGCCGCCGCCGTTGGTGCCGAGTTCCTTGATGGCTTCCTGGCTGGCGATCGGGCCGCCGGTCAGCGTCTGGGTGACGCCGGAGGGGCCCGTCACGGTGCGGTAGTGAGCCCAGGTCTCGATGGCGCCGCCGCCGATCAGAACGATTGCCGCCACGAACGAGATCGGCAGCAGGATCCGGATGCAGATACGCGTGAGGTCGACCCAGAAGTTGCCCAACCGATCGGTGCGGTTGCGGGTGAAACCGCGTACGAGGGCGACGGCGACGGCGATACCGACGGCAGCCGACACGAAGTTCTGCACAGCGAGTCCCGCCGCCTGCGACACGTAGCCGAGCGCGCTCTCACCGGAGTAGGACTGCCAGTTGGTGTTGGTCACGAAGCTCGCGGCCGTGTTGAACGACTGGCTTGAGGACATCTGCGGGACCGCGTACGGGTGGCCGAAAAGATGCGCGTGCTGGACCCGAAGGAACGCGTACAACCCGAGGACCGAGACGGCGGAGAACGCCAGGACGCTCCGCAGGTAGACGCCCCAGGTCTGGTCGGCGGTGGGGTCGATGCGTGCGACGCGGTAGATCGCCCGCTCGGGTGCCAGATGCTTCTCGCTCTGGAAGACCCGCGCCATGTAGTCGCCGAACGGCCGGTGGGTCGCGGCGAGCGCGATGGCCAGGACGACGAAGAAGATGATCCCGGCGGTGGTGCTGCTCATCAGAACTTCTCAGGAAAGAGCAGTGCGATGACCAGAAAGATCGCGAGACCGATAGCCAGGATCAGCCCCACCAGATTCTCGGCGGTCACAGCTTCTCCACCCCGCGCACGATGACGGCCAGCAGCGCGAAAACGCCGATCGTCAGCAGTACGAACCAGACGTCAGTCACAAGTTCTCCCTTTACGGCCGGCGCCCATAGGAGCCGGTGGCCGCAGGACTGCGGCGCATCGCATTGAAGCCCGTCTGAGGTGCACAAATGCCCCGCTCAGCGCTCCGATACGAGGTCCTCACGGCACCCATACGGATCCCTAACGCGCCCGCCCGATTTTTCCGGCTTGTCAGGAAGGTTCAGGGTGAGCGCTTCGGCGTCGATGCAGCCGGCATGCAGAGAATGCCGCGCCGGCGGGCGACCCAGGTGCGGTCGCTACCGGCGCGGGCGGCGAGAGCGTTGATAGCGCTCTGCCTGCTCTTCGCGCTGGCCGCCATCGGGATCGGTGTCATTGGCATTGTCGGGGTGCGCTCGACCACGACCACCGCCAGGGACATCACCGGGGACGAGCTCGCCACCGCCACCTCGACCTCCCGGGTGGCTCGGGCGATGGACGTCGCCTACGCCAAGGCCGAGCAGCTGGCCGCAGGCATTCCTGCCGCTGAGCGTGCGCGGCTCGCGGCGGCGTTGTTCGATCAGGTATTACCCGCAGCAGACGCGAGCCTGGTGAGCCTGGTGGCGCTGCATGCCCCCGACGGCACCGACGAGCTTGCCGATGTCGATCTGCTCCGTCAGGAGTGGGAGACTCTCCGGGCTCTCGCCAGGTCAGCCGGTCAGGTCACAGAACAGCCGGGTCGCGAGCTTGCACCGCAGCTGACAGCCGCATTCGAGCCGCTGAGCGCCCACCTCGATCGTTTGATCAGCCGTGAAGACGTTGACGCCCGTCTCGGTGAGGCGACCGCGCGCGCCACCATGACGCGCACGCTCTGGGTCATCGGCATCGCGATTGCAGCGGTGCTCCTCGCTGCCCTAGCGGTCGCCCGCGTCGGGATCCGACGCGTGCGACGGGCACTTCGGCCCGAGGAGCGGCAGGTCGAGTTCGCCCAGACGATGCAGCTCGCCGAGGACGAGCAAGAAGCCCACGATCTGCTCAAACGCCATCTCGAACGCGCGGTGGGCGACAGCTCGGTCACCGTGCTGAACCGCAACAACAGCGCCGACCGCCTTGAGGCCGTCACCGCACTGGACAGCAACTCATGCCTGATCAAGACCTTGCAGCACGCCACACCAAGGGCGTGTCTTGCCGTGCGTTCGGGCCGTACCCATCACCAAGGTCCCGGATCGCAACTGCTCGATTGCGGCGTTTGTGGTGGGTGCTCCGGGAGCTCCACGTGCACCCCCCTGACGGTCGGCGGGGAGGTCATCGGTTCGGTGCTCGTGAATCCGCCTTATGTGCCGACCCCCGAGCAGAACGAGCGCATCCAGACGTCCGTGGCCCAGGCCGCGCCCATCCTCGCGAACCTTCGCAACCTGGCGATCGCGGAGCTGCGGGCCGCGACCGACGCCCTCACCGGCCTTCCCAACAAGCGTGCTGTCAACGACACGCTGAAACGCATGCTCGCTCAAGCCTCGCGGACGATCAGCCCGTTTGCGCTCGTCCTCCTCGACGTCGATCACTTCAAGGAGGTGAACGACCGGCTCGGCCACCCGGTGGGCGATCAGGCACTCGCCAGCGTGGGCGCTGCCTTGGCGTCGAGCATCCGCGACAGTGACTTTGCCGGGCGCAACGGAGGCGAGGAGTTCGCCATCCTGCTGCCCCACACCGATCAGATCGGCGCACTGGAGGTTGCGGAGAAGATCCGTCTGGCGGTGGCGGCCATCTCGCTGCCCGACGGTGCGAGCATCACCGCCAGCCTGGGTGTGGCGGTCTATCCCGACAACGCCACCACTACCGAGAAGCTCGAGCGCCTTGCCGACGCCGCCCTCTACGTCGCCAAGCGAAGCGGTCGAAACCGGACCGAGCTGGCGGGCCCGACCGCACCCGTGGCGGCGGTCCCGGCATAACGCGCCGCAGCTCTTCTCGCCCGAAAGAGCAAACGGAGCCGGCGCCTGTCGGGCACCGGCTCCGCTTGGAGGAACGAGCGGACTAGCCCTGCGGCTGGTCCGCGAAACGCAGGTAAGGCTTGATCTCCTCGACACCGGCGAACTTCGCCTTGGCGTCGTCGGTAGAGAGGGTGGGGGCGACGATGACGCGGTCGCCCGGCTTCCAGTCGACGGGGGTGGAGATCGGGTTCTTGTCGGTCAGCTGCAGGGCGTCGATGACCCGCACGATCTCGTCGAAGTTGCGGCCCACCGACTTCGGGTAGGTCAGCGTGAGACGGATCTTGTTCTTCGGGTCGATGATGAACACCGAACGGACCGTGGAGGTATCGCCCTCGCCCGGGTGGATCATGTCGTAGGCCTCGGAGACCTTGCGGTCCGGGTCGGCGATGATCGGGAAGTTCAGCGCTACGCCGCCGACCTCTTCGATGTCGGGCGCCCAGCCGTTGTGGTCCTCGATCGGGTCGACGGAGACCGCGATCGCCTTGACGTTGCGCTTGTCGAACTCGTCCTTCAGGCTCGCCGTGCGGCCGAGCTCAGTGGTGCAAACCGGGGTGAAGTCGGCCGGGTGGCTGAAGAGCACCGCCCACGTGCCGTCCTTCCACTGGTGGAAATCGATCGTCCCCTCAGTGGTGTCAGCGTTGAAGTCGGGGGCCTCGTCGCCCAGCCGAAGTGCCATGGTCAGCTCCTTGTTGATCCTGGTCGATCTGTCTGGATTGGGTTGGACTTGGGGATAGGTCCGACGCGATGGGCGCGCTGCCCTGACGTCGGCCGCTGGTGGACGAAACCACTGGAGCGCGGATTTCGTTCCAGCATAAACAACATCAGATCGATCGGGATTCTTCACCCGTCGGGACGACGGGGGGAGCGGGTCAGGCCTTGGTCGCGGCCACCGCCGCCTTCAGGTGGCCGATGAAGTCGGCGTAGAAGCTCTGCACCTGATCGGCCATCGCGTCGAGCTCGTCACGCGTGACGCCGGGCTTGTCGAAGACCTCGTCGAGCTGGCTCTGCAAGGCGGTGATGGCTTTGGCCGTGGCAGCCGCGGGATGGCTACCACTACTGCTGGGATTGCTGACGGTCCAGTGCGGCATGGGTAGAACCCTATTGCTGGCGCAACAGCTGTTCAGCGGTTTGTCGCAGCTCGTCCCGGATCTCGAGGAGGGCTTGCTGGTTGGTGTGCCGAAGCTCCGCCAGCACCTGCTCGAGCAACGAGTTGGTGGTGTCGAGGGATTTGCGCAGCTCCGCGATCCCCGCGATGTTGCCGATGGCCATGATGTCTCCTTCAGTGGTCCAGGGCCGCCGTTCGTGGTGACGATGGTCAGGCTGCGTCGGCCAACTCCGCGCGGACCGGCAGCCGGGCGGGCGGGGTGGGCAGGGCGCGCACGCCGGACCCGTTCGGCAGCGAGAGCCGAAGGACCTTGCGCAGCACCTGACCGTACTGGCGGTGCAGCGGTCCGGTCGTGTAGGGAAGCCCGTACTCGGCGCACAGCTGCTGAACGCGTTCGGCGATCTGCGGGTAACGGTTGCTCGGCAGATCGGGGAAGAGGTGGTGCTCGATCTGGTAGCCGAGGCTTCCGGCCATGACGTGCAGCAGCCGCCCGCCGGTGAAATTGGCCGAGCCGTACAGCTGGCGCAGGTACCAGCGGGCGGGCGTCTCCTTCTCCAGCTCTTCGAGCGTGAACGTGACGGCGCCGTCGGGGAAGTGGCCGCAGAAGATGATCAGATACGACCACACGTTGCGCACCAGGTTCGCCGTCGCGTTGGCCGTGAGCGTGCTGAGCCAGGCCGGGCCGGTCAGTGCCGGGAAGAGCACGTAGTCCTTGAGGACCTGGCGGCGCACCTTGCGGCCGATGCCCGTGAGCTTCTTCAGCATCGTCGGCCGGTCGAAATCGCGCCGCCAGACACCCTCGATGTCGAGGTCGTGCAGCGCGACGCCCCACTGGAAGAGCAGCGCCAGCAGCAGGTTGTAGACCGGCTGCCCGAGCGTCGCCACGCGCCAGGGTTGCTCCGGCGTCATCCGCAGGATCTCGTAGCCGACGTCCTTGTCCTTGCCGATCACGTTCGTGTACGTGTGGTGCAGGTAATTGTGCGAGTGCCGCCACTGGTCCGCCGGTTGGACGGTGTCCCACTCCCAGTTGCTGGAGTGGATCTCCGGATCGTTCATCCAATCCCACTGGCCGTGCATGACGTTGTGGCCGATCTCCATGTTCTCCAGGATCTTCGCGGCCGATAGCAGGGCGGTCCCAGCGAGCCACGCCGGCGGGAAGGGGCTGGCGAAGAGCGTGATCCGGCCCGCGACGGCGAGCTTTCGCTGGGTGCTGATCATGCGGTGGATGTAGGCCGCGTCGGCCGCGCCGAGGCTGCCCTCGACGTCCTTGCGGATCTGGTCGAACGCCTGGCCCAGGGCGTCGATGTCGGCCTCGGACAGGTGCGCGTACTCGCGGATGTCGGAGATGGCCATGTGAGCTCCTCGGGCAGGGCGGGCTGGCAGGGGAGGGATCACATCGGCGGGCCTCGTGCCAGCGCCCGATGGATCACCATTTAATGTGACACCGAATGATGTAACCATAAATGATGCCGCGAAACATTAAAGTGGCCGGGTGTCCAATCCGTCCGACGAAGATCCGGCCGAGTTCCCGATCGAGGAGCTGGCGCGGCGTACCGGGACGACGGTGCGCACGCTGCGCGCCTACCAGTCCCGCCGGCTGATGCCGCCGCCCGAGGTCAGGGTGCGGACCGGTTATTACAGCGAGCGCCATGTCGACCGGGTCGAGCTCATCAAGGAGCTGCAGCTCGAGGGCTTCAAGCTCGACACCATCGCCCGGATGCTCGACAAGACCGGCGACAGCGACGCGGAGATTCTGCGCTTCTCCCACACCGTCAAGTCACTCTTCGGAGATGAGGCCCCGCAGATCGTCACGGCGGCGGAGCTCGCCGAGCGGTTCGGAGCGCAGGACAACGCCGGGCAGCTGCTGCAGCGCGCCGAGAAGCTCGGCATCATCCGCCGGCTCGATGACGACCGCTTCGAGGAGGTCGCCCCGCGGCTGCTGGACGCGGGGCAGGCGATGGCCGCGTTCAACGTCGATGCGCGTCAGGCGCTGCGCCTGGTGGAGCAGCTCCGCAAGCACGCCGACGGGGTGGCAAAGCTCTACCTCGACCTGTTCATGTCGAACGTCTGGAAGCCCTTCGCCGACGCGGCGCAGCCGGATTCCGAGTGGCCTGACGTGCAGGGGGCGCTGCAGCGGCTGCGTCCCATCGCGGAGGAAGCGCTCGTCGCGGTATTCGACCTGGTCATGGCAGAACGGATCGACGCGATGTTCGGCCGGGAGCTCGCACGCACCGTGCAGGCACGCCAGGAGCGCCACGCGAAGGCGTCGCGAAGCAAGCCGGGCTAGCTGGTCAGCGGCAAGCCGACGGGATTCGGGAACGGGATCACGCCCGAGCCGGCGATGGCGTCGGCGAGCGGGCTCAGCAGTCCGGCGAGGCGTTGCGTCGCTGTGGCGCCGAGCCCGGTCCAGGCCGACGCCGACGCCTCGTCGGTGCGCCGCTCGAGGTCCGCATGTCCGGCAGATCCGGCCGCTGTCAACGCGCCCTCGGCGTCGATCCAGCCGCGGTCAACGAGGTCCTGCCGGCCGCGTCGCCACTCCTCGTCGGGCCAGTTGCGGCTGCTGCGCAGGGCATCGCCGGCCGTCTCACCGGCGGCAATCTTGATCCAGTGGGCGGCGGCGGCGCTCACCCCATCAGCAATCAGGACGCAGTTGTGGCTGTCGCCGCGGTGTTCACGCAGCGTTGTGCACGCCTGCCAGAGCGTGGCGAGAGGGTCGTCAGGCCGGGGGAGCGCCTGATTGGCGGCACCGAGCACGCGCCCGCCGCACTCCGCGACCGCAGCCGCCTGCCAGGCGAGATCCGCAGCCTCAGCCAGTCCGGCGCCGAGACCGGCCCGCTCGATGAGAGGTCGCAGGGCAGCGGTCGCGCCCTCCACCCGCACCGCGAGGGCTCGCTCGGGACCGGCGTACGACCAGGCGTCCGGCAGCGCACGCTCGGCGCGAGAGCGGTGAAAGCCGAAGCACGCCGACGTCGCGACCTGCGGGCCGACCGCGCCGAGCGGAGCCATCCGGCAGGCGAAGTAGCCCATCCAGAAGCCGCGGTAGCCGGCCCCGGACGCGGCCGATAGTGCCTCAGGGGCGAAGTACGTCACCGCGTGCACGGCTTCGAAGAGCGTCCACATCCGGCGCGCGACAACCGTCATTTCCCGATCATCCCGCGTCCCGGCGCGGAATGCTCCGCGGGGCTGCTACAGCTTGGGCAGCAGCCCGCCGAGCAGGTGTCCGAGAATCCGGGATGCTGGCCCAGGACGAGCCTGCGACGGGCTTCGGTGCGCTCTCCGGTGAGAACGCGGCGAATCCCAGGAGGACGCCGGCGAGGCCGAGTGCTGCCAGCATGGCGGCGAACTTTTTCATGACGAACCCCCCAAACGAACCAAAACTGTTCTCAGGGGTTTGTCGTCCGGTGGGCGCCGGTTGTGAGAAGTTCTCGCGTGGCTAAATCAAGCTGACGATCGTGCGGCCCGTGGTGGCCCGGCTGCCGAGGTCGTTGATGGCCTGGGGCAGGTCCTCGAAAGCGGCCACCCGGCCGATCACCGGGTGGATGGCCTTGCTCCGCACCAGTTCGATGATCGAGTCGTTGATCTGCTGGCCGAGCGCGGTCGGCAGGAAATTGAAGCCCATCGCCTGCTTCACGAACCCCGCGACCTCTGGTGCGGCGTAGGACATGAGCACGCCGGCCAGCTTGATGTTCGCGGCCATGAGCTTGCGTGGCACGATCCACGGCTCGTCGGCCTTCGTCTTGTCGCCGGCGAAGCCCATGAGGACGTAACGGCCGTTGTAGGCGGTGCTCTTGATGGAGTCCTCGAAGACGCCGGGGCCGACGTTGTCGAAGACGACGTCGACGCCGCGGCCACCCGTTTCGGCGAGGACGACCTCGGCGAAGTTCTCCTCGCGGTAGTTGATGGCGACGTCGGCGCCTAGCTCGCGGCAGAGTGCGACCTTCTGCGCGCTGCCGGCGGTGGCGAACACCTTGGCTCCGGCATGGGCTGCCAGCTGCACCGCGGCCGATCCGGCGCCGCCTGCCGCAGCGTGGATCAACACGCTCTCGCCCGCCTGCAGCCCGCCGCGCTCGAAGAGGCCCAGCCAGGCGAGGTGGAACGGGAAGAACAACGCTGCCGCGTCAGGCATCGGGATGTCATCCGGCATCTCGAAGGCGGACGACGTGCCGCAGAGGGCGTACTCGGCGTAGCCGCCGGTCGCGCCGTTCGTGGTCGAGGCAACGCGCTTGCCGAGGAAGCCCTCCGCCCCCGCGCCGGCTGCGTCGACAACGCCCATCACCTCCATGCCCGGGGTGCACGGCAGCGGCGGGATCACCATCATGTTGCCGCCGGTGATGCGTTCCAGGTCGTTGAGGTTCAAGGGGATTCCCTGGACCTTGACCCGGATCTCGCCTGGGCCCGGCTCCGGGATCGGGACCGTGTCCAGCTGGAGAACGTCGAGCGGCTGCCCCCATTCGTGGACGCGCCACGCACGCATCGTTTCGCTCATCTCCTGCACCTCTCACTCACGTCGATCGATCATTCGGGGGCGAGCTGAAGTTGCTCGATGTAGTCCTTGAGCTCCCGGCGGACCGCCACGGGATCGATCCCGTACTCCTCAGGCGTGTAGGCGTGGATCCCGTGCTTGCCCTTGGGGTTGTCGGCGATGAACGCCTTCATCCGCGCGGCGCCCTCATCGGTCATCGGGAGCTCGAGCGCCTGATAGATGTCGCTGATGACGGCGAACTGGTCGGCCACGAAGTCCGAGAAGTGCATGTCGTAGAAGATCGCGTCGGGGTAGTCCTTCGCGGCCCGCACGGCCAGCGCGTGGTCGATGGCCCGGCCGAGCCGCGGGGTCCAGTCGCGGGCGACCTCGTAGCGGTCGACGTCGTCGCTCCCGCTCGAGCGCACCAGCGACGTGAGGCTGGCGTAAGACGTCACCGACTTCACCGGGTCGCGATGGGTGAAGACGATCCGCGCGTCCGGGTACGTCTCCAGCAGGTGCTCCAGACCCCACAGGTGGGCGCCGGTCTTCAATACCCACCGGTCGCGCTGCGGAGCGCGCCACTGCAGGTGCTGCAGCTGCTGGAGATGGAAGTCGTAGACGTGGGACCAGTCGGCCCCGGTGTCGACCCAGTCCTGGTAGCTCGGCACCCGGAACTGGTTGTGGAACAGCGGTGTGCACATCGCCTCCCCCATCATCACGACGCATTCCTGCGAGAGCTGCGCGCCCATCGGATGCATCGCCTTGAACTGGCGGTCGCGCTCGGTCTCGGTATCGGGAGTCGGGAGCAGCGAGGCGGTCAGCGCGATCCGGGGGTCGGTCTCGAAGGTGGACGCCTCCGGCGGGGGAGAGGGGAACGTGACCTCCCACGTCAGGGGCGCGCGGCTGTCGGGGTCCTGGGCGAGGATGTCGTGCAGGATCGTCGTCCCGGTGCGCGGGAATCCGATGATGAAGACCGGCCGCACGATCTTCTGCTCGGCGATCTGGGGATAGAGCTTGCGGTCGTTGACGTAGTTGAGCCGGTTGACGATGTGCAGGAGCGCGCGTTCGCGCGCGATGAGGCGTCCGGTCTCGTTGAGCCGCGCCTCGTTCTCCAGCGAGTCCAGAAACAGGCCCAAAGGTTCAACGAACGGGCCGTCGCCGAAGTCGTCGAGACCACCGGTTCGTCGCGCCCCCTCGGCGACGAACGCGTCGACCTCGAACGGGTCCAGCTCAGGCCGGTCGGTACTCATCAGGCGCCTCTCCTACCGCTGTGAGCGGGCGACCCGCCGCCGCGTTGATCACAGCTCGGTCAGCCTAGTGATGGGCGTCACGCGCCCTCACGGCGCCTGCGGTCGACTGCCACTGAGCCGACGTTCAGGTTTTATGAGGCGGTGCGTGATCGCTGTGGGACGCCTGATGCCGCGTAGCCCGGAGCCGGCGCGTCGCCGGATCCTCGACGCCGCGCTGCAGCTGTTCGCCGAGCGCGGGCTGCAGGGGGTGAGCCTGCGCGAGATCCGGATCGCGGCGAACCAGGGCAACGTCGCCGCGCTGCAGTACCACTTCGGCAGCAAGGAAGGGCTGCTTCGCGCGCTGCTGGAACGCGAGCTGCCCCTGCTGCTCGACCGGCGTCGGGCGCTCCTGGCGGATGCGCTCGCGGCTGCTGATGACGATGCGCGTGCGGCCGCGGCGGTCTTCGTCCTGCCCTACGCCCAGCTGGCGACCGGTACCGAGCGGGAACGTCACGTCGTGCAGTTCCTCAGCCAGCTGCACGACGACGTGACGCTCTCGGTCGAGGACATCCAGGAGCTGATCGGCGACTCGATGACCGCGACCGCAGGCCGGCTGCTGGCGTCCCGGTTGGTGACGCCTATCCCCGCTGAGCTGCTGGCCGAGCGAATCCGGGTCGGGACGAACATCTTCATCCACGCCGCGGCCATCTGGGCGCGCGGCCAGCGCCGGGCCCACCTCGTCTCCGCCGAGACGTTTCGGGCGAACCTCGTCGACATGTTCCTCGGGGCGGTCTCCGCCCCCGTTGGGTCTTGACTCGTACTAAAACACACGATTGACTACGTTTGGCTAGGCCGGAGCGACACAGCCCTGGGAGCGTGCCCATGTTCGAGCGCTACACCGTGATCGACGCCGACACCCACATCACCGAGCCGCCCGACACCTGGACCGGGCGCGTCGCCTCCAAGTGGGGCGACGACATCCCCCACATCGAGCGCATCGATGGCTTCGACGTGTGGGTCATCGCCGGCAAGCCGTGGGCCAAGCCGGGCAATACCGCGATGGCCGGCTTCGACGGCGTCCTCCCGGACGGCCCCGCCACCTACGAGGACATGCACCCGGCGGCCTGGGACCCCAAAGCCCGCGTCGCGTTCATGGACGAGCAGAACATCGACGCCCAGGTGCTCTACCCCAACATCGGGGGCTTCGGCGGCGGCTCCTGGCTGAACTACCGCGATCCGGCGTTCGCGCTCGACTGCGTGCGCGGCTACAACGATTTCCAGACCGACTTCGCCTCGATCGCTCCCGAGCGGCTGCTGCCGACGGTCTCGCTTCCCTTCTGGGACATCGAGCTCTCGGTCGCCGAGCTCGAGCGCGCGGTCGGGCAGGGCCACCGCGGCGTCAACTTCTGCAACCAGCCGGACGCCTACGGCCAGCCGGCGCTCTGGGACCGGCACTGGGATCCGCTCTGGTCCGCCGCGCAGGATGCCGGGGTGCCGGTCAACTTCCACATTGGCGGCGGCCGGATCGGAGAGCAGCTGAGCAGTGGCGGCGAGCTGGGTTTCCGGGCGAACTTCTCGCGGGTCTCCTCGCTGCTGTTCGTCGACAACCTGCGGTGCATCGCCGACCTCATCCACGGAGGCATCTGCCACCGGTTCCCGCGGCTGAACTTCGTCTCGGTCGAGAGCGGCGTCTCGATGATCCCGGGAGCGCTGGAGTCTTTCGACTGGCAGTGGCGCAACGGCGGAGTCGCGGAGGAGCACCCGGAGTACGACCTGCTGCCGTCGGAGTACTTCCGCCGCCAGATCTACGGCTGCTTCTGGTACGAGCGCGAGACGATCTCGACCCCACTGCTGGCGTATCCGGACAACATGCTTTTCGAGACCGATTTCCCGCACCCGACCTGCCAGCATCCGGGCCCTCGCACTCCAGCGGTCGGCCCGGATCCCTATGCGACGCAGGCACTTTCGGGGCTTCCGGAAGACGTGTTGACGAAGGTACTCGCGGGCAACGCGGCTCGCCTGTACGGCGTCGCTCTCACGGCGTGAGCGGCACGCCCGCGCTCGCGGAGACGCTCCGCGCCTGGATCGCGGACGAGGTCGGCGACCCCGATGCTGTCGTCAGTGGGGTGCGCCGCACCTCGGCCGGTTTCTCCCGGGAGAACTGGGTGTTCGACGCGTCGTGGACGGCTCACGGTGAGCGGCACGAGCAGTCGCTGATCCTGCGGCGTGACCCGCCCGGCAGCGTCCTCAACACCGACCGGCGCGTGGAGACGGCGGTGCTGCGCGCCGTCGAGGCCACGCCGGTGCCCAGCCCGACGCTGCTCTGGGCCGATGTCGAGGGGGCGCGGCTCGGACGGCCGGCCATCGTCATGAACCTGGTCGACGGCTACTGCGACGGCTTCGTACTTGCCGCCGATACCCCGGTGGAGTCGCGGGTGGCGCTCGCCCACCGCCTTTACGATCACCTGGCCGACATCCACCTGCTGGACTGGCGTGGGCTCGGTCTCGATCACGCGCTCGACGATCCCGGTGCCAAGGCCGCCCACGCCGCGCTCGACCACTGGGAGGCGGAGCTGCGCAGCGTGCAGCTCGATCCCGAGCCGGAGCTGGAGTTCATCCTTGCCTGGCTGCGGGCCAACGCACCGGTCAATGAGGTCACGACCCTCGTCCACGGTGACTTCAAGGCCGGCAACGTGTTGCTCGCGCCGGGCCCCGATACAGCCGTCCCGGTCGTCACGGCGGTGCTCGACTGGGAGACGGCGCATCTCGGGGACCCGCGGGAAGACCTCGGATGGGTCACCAACCCACTGCGGGCGCGCGAGCATCAGATCCCCGGCGCCTGGGAACCGGCGGACCTGCTCCGCCGCTGGAGCGAGCGCACCGGCCTGGAGGCCGATCCGGTGGCCGTGCGGTGGTGGAGCGTGCTCGCCAACTGGAAGCTGAGCGTCATCGTGCTGAGCGGCTCGCGGGCATTCGTAGAGAGTCGGCTGGATCGCGTGCATCAATCACCCGTCGGCATCTACAGCCTGATGCTCACCATGATCGGAGCCTGAGGTGCGTCCCAGCGTGACGGAGCAGCTCGCCGGGCTCAGCGGCATCCTTCGCGAGGTGATCGCACCCGAGCTCGAAAACCCTTACCCGCGCGACATTCTCGACGGGGTCTGCGCCACGCTCGACGCGATCGCGTCCGGGTGGAGCGAGGTGGCGGCCTTCCTCGACTGGGATGCGCGCGCCACCATCGCGGTGCTCGAGCAGGTGCTGGTGGCCGGAGAGGGGGTGCTGGGCGAGGAGCTCCGGGCCGAACTCCGTGCGTCGCTCACGGACCTCCGCGAGCCGGTGGACCCGCTCGATCTGACGGCCCTGCAGGCCCGCCAGCGATCCGCCCGCCAGGCACTCGAGAGCGTCATTCCGGCCTTCGGTGATGGCGACGAGCTGGCACCGGCGCGCGCCCACCTTGCCTCCCACCTGAAGGCGCGTGCCGCGCGCTACCCGTTCAAGCCCGCCTGGCGACCGGCCCAGACGGCCTCCCGTTAGGCAGGCGAACCGTGCTCACCGTTCTCGACGACTCTCCCTGGCACCAGCTCCCGACGACGTTCGACCATGTCGGCACGAGCGATCCGCGCTTCTTCGACCGGCTCTGGTTCGCCGCGGCGGACCGCGCCGGCGGGGGAGTCCTGCAATTCACGATGGGCGTCTACCAGAACATGAACGTGGTCGACGGCGGCTTCGTCGTCATCCGCGATGGCGTCCAGCACAACGTGCGCGCCTCGCGCCAGCTTCGCCCCGAGTACGCCTCCCATACCGGACCGCTGCGAGTCGACGTTCGTGAACCGTTGCAGCGGATCGGGCTCACCGTCGCCCCCAACGAGACCGGGATCGAGGCGGAGCTTGAGTGGCTGGCGACCGACCCGGCCCAGGAGGAGCGTCCCCACTTCTTGCGCAGCCGCGGCCGGGTGCTCGAGGACTACAGCCGCTACGACCAGATCGGCGAATGCAGCGGCTGGGTCAGCATCGATGGCGAGCGCCGCGAGATCGCGCGCTGGTGGTCCTGCCGTGACCATTCCTGGGGCGTTCGCGAGCGGGTCGGGATCGTGGAGCCGGTGACGGGACCCGAAACGGCCCGTAGCGGCGGGCTTTTCGCGTTCCTCTTCTACTCGACCGCCGACGTCGCCGGCCACGTTCAGCTCACCGCCGGCGAGTCGGGTCTGCAGCACGTGACGGCCGAGATTGTCGATCGGGCGTCAGGCGTCTCGGTGATCGGCGAGCGGGTCGGCGTGGAGGCCGAGTTCTTCGACGAGGCCCGGCCGCGCCGGATGCGCACGGCACGCTTCGACGTGCGGCTTGCGGATGGCACCGCGGTGACGATCGACGCCGGGGCGACCGGACCGGCCGTCGCGATGACCGGCCTGGGCTACGGCGGCTACGACGACGGGCTCGGGCTCGGGGTCTGGCGGGGCCTGCGCCACCTGGAGACCGACCGCTGGGACGTCTCGCAGCCGGCCAGCGTCACCATGCCGGACGGCCGCGTCGAGCGTCCCGTGCACCGCATCCAGCCGGTGCGCGTCGTCCAGCGAGGCGCTGACGGGTCCACGAGCGAGGGGTTCGGCAGCCTGACCTTCATCGCCGAGCTTCCGATCGAAGCGACTGACGGCCGCACGGTACTGCGGCTGCCCGCGTGAGCGGCCGGCTCAGAAGAGGGGCGGCGGCGGGCCCGATCGCAGGAACGAGATCAGCAGCGGATTGACGACGGCCGGGCTTTCGATCGGCAGCCCGTGACTGCCGGGAAGCACGGCGAGCCGGCCGTCGGCCAGCGTGTCGGCGACGAGCTGGCTGTGCTCGACCGTCACGGCGTCGCGATCCCCTTGCAGCACCAGGGTTTGCGCTTCGATGCCGGCGAACGTGTTGATGTCCAGCTCCGGTTCGGTGCGGATCATCTCCATGGTCTTCGCGTAGACGACCGGGAAGTGATCCGGCCCGTCGGGGGAGGCCGTGTCGTACTCCCTGCGCAGGAACGTCATGGCCGCGCCCTCGAGCTCGAGTCCGGTGTCGGACAAACCGCCCGGGGTCTGACCTGACGAGTTGTAGTACTGGCCGATGAGGACGAGCCGGCGCACCAGGTCGGGCCGGCGCAGCGCGACCAGGAGCCCGACGACCGCCCCGTCACTCCAGCCGACCAGATGCGCCGGCACCTGGCCGTCCGCCGCGACGACGTGGTCCAGGTACTCGATCGTGTCGTCCGCCATGACCGAGTAGGTCAGCGGACCATCGATGTCAGCGGTATGGACGTGACCGCGTCGCTCCGGCGCGTAGACCCGGAATCCCGCCGCGACCAGGGCCGGCACCTGAGCGCCCCAGGCGGACGCGCCGGAAAACGCGCCGTGCAGCAGCACGACCGGCTCCCCGTCGCCACTGACCTCATGCCAGATCTGCTGCTCGCCCACCTCGACGTACGGCACCGCCCGACCTCCGCTCTGCCTGCTGAAGGAGCCATCATTTCAGCCATCGCCGGTACCGCTTGCGGGAGACCTCGGACCACACCTCGTCGAAGGTGTCACGTGCCGCCGCACCGCGGGCTTCTTCGATGCCGGCGAGCAGCCCGTACGTGAACGAGGATTCGCCCCGGGCATGAGCGGCGATCGCGAGCTCGCGGAGCTGCTGCGCCGCCACGACGCTGTCCTGGTGCTCGCCGAGGACCTCCTGCACGCGTTCGGCTTGCGCTGCGAACGCGGTCGCCTCGGCACCGAACGCGTCGGCCACCGCCTCGGCGGCGTAGCGCACCTTCTTGGCCGCCTTGCGGGTCTCATGCAGCGCCAACGCTCGCTGCGCGCCTTCGGAGCCGGTGGCCCGCTCGGCGCGCTGGGCCATCGTGCGGTAGCGCCGCGAAACCATCCGCGGCAGTACCTTCCGGGCCTTCGCAGCGCCGGGGCCTGCGAGGTCGACGCCGTCGGCGAGGAACGCGTGAAGATCGTCGACCAGCTTGGCATACGCGGCCGCATCGAGAACTCGCAGCAGGGTTTCCCGGCCCTGAAGCATCCGGGCGCTGAGCGCCTCGCGCAGGCGGTCCCTGACCGGTCCCAGGACGAGCTCGACCGGCTGGCGGTCGATTTCTGCGAGCAGGCGATCAAGCAGAACCTCAGCGTCGCGCACCACACCGAGCTCGCCGGCCAGGGTCTTCAGCCGGTCCTCGAGGTCGACCGCTCGGACCGCATCGGTGAGAGCCTCGAAACTGCGCAGCGTGCTGCGCAGCCGCCGGGTCGCGACGCGCATGTCGTGAATGCCGTCGCCCTCGTCGAGGCGGACCTGCAGCTCTGCCGTCAGCATCTTTTCGAGCTGAACGGCGAGGTATGCGCGGACGACCTCACCGGCGGGCGTGGCAGGCCCCGCTGAGGAACTGGTCGCGCCTGCTGCACCGGCGAGCCGATCGAGCCGCTCGCCGAGCACCGTGGCGACTTTCGACGGGCGCTCGGACGGCCACGCGCCGGCCGACTGCAGCTGCTTGCCGGCCTCCGCGAGCAGCACCGCGCCGCCTTCCACGAGCTCCACCTCGAGCTCGCGCCAGTCGATGCTCTTGACGATGTCACCGGCGGTATCCAGCTCCTCGCCGTGGACGCGGTCGTCCATCACGTCCGCGAGCGCCGTTCCCCCGGCGTCGCGCAAGGTCCGGGTGGTGCGCGCTGTGTGCAGCCGTGCGACCGGGATGAGGGCTGCACCGCGCGTGCGTCCCAGGACCAGGCGGCGAAACTCCACCGGGACGGCGCGGCCACGGCCCAGCGGGCGCTGGATTTCTCGGCGCCCGATCTCGGCCGGGAGCTTGACGTGCCAGCCGGCGTCGCCGCCCCCGGTGCGTCGCCGCATCGTGATCCGGCTACGTGCCAGGCGCAGGTCCTCGGTGTCGTAATAGATGGCTTCGAGCTCGGCGGTTCCGGCCTCGTCCATACTGGCGACGCCGGCCAGCCCCCCGAGGTCCGGCAGCTCGAAACCGTCCGGGACCTCGTACTTGTCCTCGACCTCGATGACTTGGTGGCCAGCGCCCATCGGGAACCTCCTGTGTCAGGAGCCCTCAAGCTGCGAGGCGCTCATCCTTCTCGTACACCTCGCTTGCCGGTCCGACAATCAGCGGGTCCGGAGTTCGTACGACGTCCAGGTCCTTCTCCGGGTAATCCAGCCGCGAAAGCACCAGGCGCAGAGCCTCGGGCCGTGTTGCTTCCACATCACTCGGCTTGCCGCGGGCGACGACGCGGGTGCCGCGTGGATTGAGATGCTCTCGCGAAAAGCTGCACTACCTGAATCGCGTGGCGATTCGCCTCACCCCCGACCAACGGTGCGAGACGCGAACGAGCGGATCCACGGCGGCTGGCCTCGGATCTTGTCCGGGCTGAGGACCTGGCTCGAGTCCGGTGAACAGCTGACAACGCCGGGCTCGGTGATGTACTCCTGACGGCAGTGATCCAGGCATCCCGCCGGCGGCGAATGCCTGGTGAGCGCGAGGGCCGGAGATGGGGCGTCGATGAAGCAGAACGAAGGCCGTTGGCAGGCGAAGATCGACGGCGATTTCGTCGTCTTCATCATCGGGTTCAAGGTGCACAACCCCTTCAAGGCGTTGCGCGCGGTCCCGTTGCTCGCCTCGATGCCGAAGATGCTCAACGATCTGTCGCAGGACCCGTCGAAGGGGTTGCTCGCGTTTCAGCCTCACGGCGGGCCGTTCGGCGTGATCGTGCAGTACTGGCGCTCGTTCGAGGATCTCGAGCGGTTCGCCCGGAGCCCCGATGATCGCCACGCGAAGGTCTGGCGTGACTGGTACCGCCGGGCGCAGCACAAGAATTCCGGAGTCGCCATCTGGCACGAGACGTACCAGGTCAAGGCAGGGGCCTACGAGGCCATCTACCAGAACATGCCCGACTTCGGGCTCGCGAAGGCAGGCCGCGCGGAGCGGATCGGGCGGGGGAGTGCCAGCGCCGGCGCGAGGATCGGCAGCGAGACCCCAGCCGCGTTCCCGGCACCGGCCGAGGACTCAGAAGCCTCGCTGCCCGGCTGATCCGCAGCGCTCGCCGCCACTACCGGCGCGAGGTGTGTGACGCGGTGCCCGTGGCCCAGGACGTTTTCCTGTCGAGGCGACGGCTGGGAGGGAGGCGCGGCTGCCAGCGTTTTGCGTCGCTTTGGCGACGGCATTTGCTGGCGGCCGTCGTAAGTGGGCGCCGGCTGGCACGGGAGTTACGAGGCCGGGCGGCTCCACCAGCGCCGGGGCCATGCGCTGGCGCAGGTCAGGAGCGGATGCCCGGCAGGATCGCTTCGACGACCCGTGCGGCCAGCTTCCGGTCCAGCGGCTCACCGCTCAGGAACAGCCGGTAGTAGACCGGCCCGAAGAGGAGGTCGTGCACGAGCCCCGCGTCGGTGTCCGCGCGCAGCTCGCCGCGCTCGACCCCGCGTTCGATGATCTTGCGCACTTCAGTCTTGCGCAGCGCGACGACCTGTTCGCGAAAGGAGGCCGCGAGTTCGGCGTTTCCGGCCAGCTCGGAGACCAGGCCCTGCATGACCGACCCCATGAGTGTCTTGCTCAGAATGCGTATCGCCCCCCGCAGCAGCGCGATGAGCTCCGAACGCGTGTCCTCGAGCTCGGGCACCGCGACGACCGACTGCACCATGTCGATGAGGACCGCCAGGGCCAGCTCGTCCTTGGACCGCCAGCGCCGGTAAATGCTCGTCTTCGCAACTCCGGAGCGCGCCGCGACCCCTTCGACCGTGAGTTCGCGCACGCTTGCGCGGGACAGCAGCTCGCGAGTGGCCGCCAGGATCGCCGCCTCCGTGCGACCCGCCCGGGTGTTCGCCGCGGGCCGTGGCCTGCGGACCCGCGGGCTTGTCACTGCTCACACTCCGAAACGTAGCGTTTCTTTTACAGGTCAGTCACATTACGCCGATCCACTTGAAGAGAAGCAATTCCTGGAAATATCCCAGCGGCTCCATACGCTACGTTGCGTAGCGATTACTGCTGTCTAAGGAGAAGGACCGTGTCTGTCCCCGTTGCCCGAACCGTCCAGGAGATGGCTGACCTGGAACGTGCCTACGTCTGGTCGGTCAACCAAGCCGTTCAGTCCGGAAGTGCCGACCTCATGGATGAACTTGCCGAGGACTACTGCCGGGAGTTTCGCCTGGCAGCCGAGGCGTCCGGCTGATGGCTCGCGTCTCGCGGGCGCTTGCGAACCTGTCGAACCATCTGACGAGCGTGGCGTATCCGCCCGCCTTGCTGGCGCCCCGAGCAGGCACCCGCGGTCCGCTCTCGTACTGAAGGCAGCCTCAAACCTGGCGTCCTAGTCGAGATCGGCCATCGCGGGCTTCACGTAGCCGAAGAACGAGCGCTTCTTGATGAGCTCGGCGACCCGCGACGGCACCATGGTCTCCCACTCGGTATCGCCACCTGCGATACGCCGCAGCACATCGCGGCTGTAGATGGGGAGGTACTCCGGCTGGTAGTTGTCGAGCCCGACGAAGCTGCCGCGTCCCGCGAGGTAGTCGAAGAGCGGCTGCAGGACGGTGTCGACCTTCATGTCGTCGACGGTGATGATCTCGCCGGTCTGCAGGTTCTGCATCGGGTAGACGAACAGCTTCAGGTCGTTCTTGAAAAGCCGTCCGAAGCTCTCGAGGATGCCGCCCGGCAGCTGGCTGTGGTTCGACTCGTTGAACATGTCGAACAGGCTCGGCACGCCCATCACGATGCCGATCCGCTCCTGGGTGCGGGCCCCGAGGTAGGCCGCGAGCCGGTTGTACTCGAAGTAGTCCGAGATGAGCACCGTCATTCCGCACGCGGCGAGCAGGTCCGCGCGGGCCAGGAAATCGCGGCGGTCGACGTCGGGGCCGCCCGCGAGCAGGTTGCGCATTGTCAGCTCGGTGAGCGCGAGCACCGGCTTGCCGTGAACGGCCTCGTCCTTCTCGAACTTCTCGAGGGCGCACGCGAGCATGTCGAGATTCACGACCGTCGGCGGCCGGAAGCTGCCGCGCTCGACCAGGATGGCGTGTTTGCGCAACGCCTCGCTGGGCTGCAGCACCTCACGATCGGGGCCGAACATGGCGACGCCGGACAGCCCCAGCTGCACGAGCTTCAGGGCCATGATCCGGTTGTCGACCTGGCGGAATTCGATGCCCTTGAACTGGATCATGTCGATCTCGATGCGGCCGGTGGTCAGCCGGTCCAGCAGGCTGCTCACGACCTGGTCCGGCTCGTGGTGCTCGAAGAACGCGGCGTGCATCAGGTTGACGCCGACGATGCCGAGCGCCTCCTGCTGCAGCTTGGCGTCGTCATCCAGCATCCGCACGTGCAGCACGATCTGGCTGGGCTCGTCGTACGGCCGGGCCTGGAAACGCACCCCCATCCAGCCGTGACACTCGTTGCCGCCGCGGAAGCTGCGGGCGACCACCGTGTCGGCGAAGGCGAAGAACGAGGTGTTGTCGCCGCGCGCGTCGCTCAGCCGGTCGATGTTCAGATCGAGCTCGTGCTCGAGCATCGCGTGCAGGCGTCCGAGCGAGACGTAGCGGTCGGACTTGCCGTACACGGCGTCGCTGACCGCCATGTCGTATGCCGACATCGTCTTCGCGATCGTGCCGGCGGCGCCGCCCGCTCGGAAGAACCAGCGGGCGACCTCCTGTCCGGCTCCGATCTCGGCGACCGTTCCGTACCAGCGTGGATCGAGGTTGATCCGCAACGCCTTTTGCAGCGTGTCCGCGGAGGGATCCATGCGACGAAAGCCAATCGACGTGGAGGGACCATGGGATGGAGGGCAGGCGCTCAACGTCCCACATGAGCGTTACGAGAAGGTTTCTCCCCGAGAACGAGAAACGGTCATCACCGGGGAGGGCCCTCGCGCCCCCGAAACGCGCATGCCTTCCCCGGTGATGACCCGAACGCGGACCACCGGCCGGCTCACGGAACGGCCGGAACCCGCGGTCACTCAAAGGATGTAGAGCATCTCCTGGTAGGTCGGCAAGGGCCAGAGGTCGTCGGCCACCAGACCCTCGAGGTCGTCCGCAGCGGAACGCACGATCGCCATCGCCGGCAGCAGCGCATCCTTCGCATGCTGTGCCTCCTCGAGCGGGGTCTGTCCGGACGTGTCGGCCAGTGCGGCACGCAACGCGGCCAGCCCGGTGCGCAGCTTGGCGATGTCCCCCGAGACGGCGTCCAGCGTTTCCCGCTCTGCTTCGATCCCGACAGCCAGCAGCGCGCCGACGTTCTGGGCCAGCTCCGTCTGGTAGCGCAGCGCCGCCGGCAGGATGATCGTCGAGGCCATCTCCAGGGTCGACTTCGCCTCGACGCCGACCGTCAGGGCGTACTGCTCGAGCGCGATGTCGTAGCGGCTGTGCATCTCGCGGTGGGTGAAGACGTCGTACTTGCTGAACAAATCCATCGCCTCTTCGGTGATGAGCTGCGGCAGCGCGTCCAGCGTCGTGCGGAGGTTGAGCAGACCGCGTGACTCCGCCTCGATCTGCCACTCGTCGGAGTAGCCGTCGCCGTTGAAGACGACGGCGCCGTGGACGGTGATGATCTCCTCGAGGATCTTCTGGACCGCGGTGTTGAACTCGGCGCCGTCCGCGAGCATGCCTTCGATCTCGCCCGCTATGTAGTCCAGCGCCTCGGCAAGGATCGTGTTGATCGTGACCATGGGGCCGGCGATCGTCTGCAGCGAGCCCGGCGCCCGGAATTCGAAGCGGTTGCCGGTGAACGCCATCGGGCTGGTGCGGTTGCGATCGCCGGGGTCGGTCGGCAGCACCGGCAGGGTGTCGACGCCGATCTGAAGCCTGCCCTTCTCCTTGGACGAGGTGGCCCCACCCTTGGCGATCTGGTCGAAGACGTCGGTCAGCTGGTCGCCAAGGAAGATCGAGATGATCGCCGGCGGGGCCTCGTTCGCGCCGAGCCGGTGATCGTTCGTCGCCGAGGCGACCGACGAGCGCAGCAGGCCGCCGTACTTGTGCACGCCGCGGATGACCGCCGCGCAGAACACCAGGAACTGCGCGTTGTCGTGGGGGGTGTCGCCCGGAAGCATCAGGTTGCCCTCGCTGGCGTTGCCCAGCGAGAAGTTGACATGCTTGCCGGAGCCGTTGATGCCCTCGAACGGCTTCTCGTGGAACAGGCACTCCATGCCGTGCTTTCGCGCGACCTTCTTCAGCGTGACCATCAGCAGCTGCTGGTGGTCGGCCGCGACGTTCGCCAGCTCGAACATCGGGGCGATCTCGAACTGGCCGGGAGCGACCTCGTTGTGCCGGGTCTTGGCCGGGATACCGAGCTTGAAGAGCTCGCGCTCGCAGTCGAGCATGAAGCCGAGGACGCGGTCCGGGATGGCACCGAAGTAGTGGTCGTCGAACTCCTGCCCCTTCGGCGGCTTCGCGCCGAACAGGGTGCGCCCGGTGTTCAGCAGGTCCATGCGCGACAGGAAGAAGCTCGAGTCGACCAGGAAGTACTCCTGCTCTGGCCCGGCGTAGGAGACGACCGCGTCCGGGTTCTCGTGGCCGAAGATCCTGAGAATTCGCTCGGCCTGGCGAGCCATTGCCTGCTGGGAGCGCAGCAGCGGGGTCTTGAAGTCGAGGGCGTCACCCGTCATCGAGACGAACACCGTCGGGATGCAGAGCGTGTTGCCGTTCGGGTTCTCCAGGATGTACGCGGGGCTGGTGACGTCCCAGCCGGTGTAGCCGCGAGCCTCGAACGTAGAACGCAAGCCGCCGTTCGGGAAGCTCGAGGCGTCCGGCTCGCCCTGGGTCAGGGTCTTGCCGGAGAACTCGGCGAGCGACGACCCGTCGCCGGCCGGCTCGAGGAAGCTGTCGTGCTTTTCTGCCGTGAGGCCGGTCATCGGGAAGAAGACGTGGGCGTAGTGGGTGGCGCCCTTCTCCATCGCCCAGTCCTTCATGGCCACCGCGACAGCGTCGGCGACCGAAGGATCGAGCGGCTTGGAGTGCTCGATCGTGGCGATGATCGACTTGTAGACGGTCTTCGGCAGCCGCTTCTGCATGACGGTCTTGCTGAAGACGTTCTCGCCGAAGATCTCACCGGGAACCTCGGCCAGCTGGAAGGACGACGCGGGTGCCTGGTAGCTCTTGACGGCCTTGATCGCTTCTTGGCGAGCGTTGCTTCCGCGCATGTATGACTCCCTGAAATAGCTGGTCCGCGGCATGGAGAGGGGCCCTGGCGACTGCCCGCCGGTCGGGGGGCATGTCCCGGCGCCCGAAAAATTAGGCGAGCCACGTACCAGGCACGTTTCCGATGCGTGAAAGGTGGGAACCTGCGCGTACTCGGTAGATGAGGGCTGGGCCAATAGCTGAGGATTCATCCCTTTTGCCAGATATCGAGCGTGCTCGCTGCGTGCCCGTCCGGTTACGGGGCCGCGACAAAGCTCGAGGAGCTCTTCTCGATCGGGGAGAAGGTCGTCGCGCGCTGGACGGGCAACGGGACGCCCGTACTTCGGCACCCTGCGGCTCGACGAGGCTCTCGGCGTGCCGGGAGCGGCTGAGGTGATCGCGGCGGCCGCGGTCCCCGCCCAGGTGAACCTGCGCGACCAGGCGGCGCAGCCGGTGAGGTAGCGCTACCTTGCAGCGATGGACCTGGTCGGCGCATATCAACGGACTCGCGGGCGGGTCCAGACCCTGACGCGGGAGGCGAGCGCTGACGAGCTGGCCCGGGCCGTCCCGGCCTGTCCGGACTGGTCGGTCCATGACGTGCTCGCCCACGTCGTGGCGACTCCGGCGGCTCTCACGAGGGGCCGCCTGCCGGACGGCGACATCAATGCGTGGCTGGACACGCTCATCGCGGAACGCGAGTACGAGACGGTCAACGACCTGTGCGCGGAATGGAACGGTCTCGACGGCTCGCTCGGCGCGCTGCTGAACGGTCCGGCGGGCCTGCTTTTCGCCGACCTCGCGATCCACGAACACGACCTGCGGAGCGCCCTCGATCGGGTGGACCATGAGGCGCTCGACGTCGACGCGTTCATGCCGTACCTGATGGGGTCGTTCACCGGCTACCTCGCACCGTTCGAGCTGCCACCGATCGAGGTGCACGACGGTGAACGCTCATGGTGCAGCGGGGAGGCCACCCCCGGCTGGACGTTGCTGGTCGACCCGTGGGAGGCCATGCGCGCGCTCAACGGGCGCCGGACGGCGGACGAGCTGCGCGCGCTGCCGTCGAAGGGCGACGCCGAGCCCTACCTCGGCGCCATCGCCGCGCACCTGCCGCTGCCGGAGTCGTCGTTGGGCGAGCGGTAGGACGGCCGCTCCGGTCGGCGGCCAGGCGGCCGGCCGTCCAGCCTTAGGCCAGAGCCACGGTCGGGTGCGGGCAGGCCTTCGAGGTGCGGTTGAACGCCGGCAGCTTGATGAAATCGCTGCGCTTCTTGGTGAAGTCGAGTGCCTCGCCGAGGTTCTTGGCGTACTTGTCCCGATCCGTCATCGGTTCCAGGCCCCAGCGCCACTCGATCATCCGGAGCACCGAGCAGTGCTCGTAAGGCCCGGCCTTCTCGACCTTCTTCGGCGCGTAAGGCCCCATCGCGATGCACGGAACGCGGAAACCGAGCCGCCCGTAGTCCGGGTGCGGGCCGGGATTCGGGTTGACGTTGTTGTCCTTCGCCGTCGGCGGCGGGACGGTGTCGTAGAAACCCCCGTGCTCGTCGAAGTTCAGCACGAAGACCATGCGCTCCCACTGCGGGCTGGTGCTGAGCGCGTTGTAGACGTCGGCGACGTAGCTCTCGCCCGCTTCGATGTCGCCGTGGGGGTGGTAGTCGTTCGACGTGCCGAGAAACTCCGCGACGGTCGTGTAGTCCGGGTCGATGAACGTGACGTTCGGAAGCGTGCCGGCCTTGGCGGCCTTGAAGAACTCGTCCTTCGGATGCGTGATCGCGTCATAGCGCTTGGAGGCGTACAGCTCCGTCATGGGCTCGCCCCAGGTGTAGTAACCCGTGGTGAGTCCCGCGCCGAGGACGCGGTCGAAGATGGCGAGGTCCAGCTTGGACGGCCGCGGCTTGCCGGCGGCCGGGAAGAAGCCCGTCTCGTCGACATCGGTGGCCGCGCTGAGCTGGTAGAAGCGGTTCGGCCAGGTCGCCGCCATGAGCGAGCAGTGGTAGGCATCGAAGAGCGTGTAGGCCTTCGCCAGAGCACCGAGGATCGGGACCTGCTCCTCCTCGTAGTAGCCGATGGGGAAGTGGTCACCGGTCACCTGGGTCGACAGCCAGCCGTCGCACTTGCCGTTGTTGTACTGCTTGGCGATGGACTGCCAATCGTGCGACGGGTCCTTCTCGCCACAGGCCTGGGTGTTGTTGCCGAGAGGAGCGGTGGTCGCCGTACCACCCTTGTACGCCGGAAAGGTGAGCCCGGCCTGCTTTCCGTTGACCCCCGGCAGCCAGCCGAGCAGGTGGTCGAAGGAGCGGTTTTCCATCATGAGGACCACCACCGTGTCGAACGGCGCCTTGGACGGGTCGGTGATGCCGCCGACCTTCTGCGCCTGCGCGGTGCTGCCGCTCGTGGAGGGCGTGCCGCCCTTGGAGGGGGTGCCGCCACTCGAGCCGGTCGTCGAACCGCATCCTTCGAGTGCGGCAATGGCGGCGACTCCGGCTGCCCCCGCGATAAGTCCACGGCGGGTCAAGGGCGTCATATCGGTGCTCCTCCAGGGGGATGTCAGTCGTGCTGATCGGACACGCTCCGATCGCGCCCGATCACGCGGCGCCCGTCAATGATCCACGCACGCGCCTCTCCCGGTCCGCAAATACTGAACACGACACGCTTTCGGCGTACGACGCGGGGGCATCAACAGGCCCGGAGGTTCGCTCTCCGGACGGTTCGAATACCCGCAAATCTGCATATAGGGGCTGAGAGTGGACCTGCTCGGTGAATCGCTTGGCGACGCGCTGCAGACCGACTTCGTCCGCATCAGCGATGAATTCGGCGCGCAGGAGCGCGACTATCTCGAGCGCACCCGTGCCTTCGTGCGCGAGGAGGTGCTTCCGGTCATCGCCGGGTACTGGGAACGCGCCGAGTTCCCGATCGAGCTCGCCCGGCGGCTGGGCGAGCTCGGGCTCATCGGCTACGGCGGTGGTGACGGCTCGGGGATGAATGCTGCCTCTGCGGGGCTGGTCGCCATGGAGCTTTCCCGGGGCGATGGCAGCCTGGCCACGTTCGCCGGGGTGCAAGGCGGCCTCGTGATGCGCTCCATCGAGCTGTACGGATCGCCGGCGCAGAAGCAGCGGTGGCTCGGCGCCCTCGCGAGCGTCGAGGCGATCGGCGCCTTCGCCCTGACCGAGCCGGACCACGGATCGGATTCGCTGCTGCTGGAGACGACCGCGGTGCGTGACGGCGACGAGTACGTCATCAACGGCGAGAAGCGGTGGATCGGCAACGGCACGATCGCCGACGTCGTGGTGTTGTGGGCGCGGGGCGAGGACGGCGAGGTCGGCGGCTACCTCATCGAGAAGGGTGCCCCGGGTTACGAGGCGCGGGTCATCAAGGGCAAGGGATCGCTGCGGGCCATCTGGCAGGCCGACATCGACCTCATCAACGTGCGGGTCCCGGCGTCGGCGAAGCTGCCGGGAGCGCACACGTTCAAGGACACCGCACACGTGCTGGCAGGCACCCGCACCCAGGTCGCCTACAGCGCGGTCGGCCACGCGGTCGCCGCCTACGACGCGGCTTTGAGCTACGCCCGCCAGCGCACGCAGTTCGGCAAGAGCCTGGTGGAGTTCCAGCTCATCCAGCAACGCCTGGTCGCGATGCTGCAGGAGCTCGTCGGCATGCAGCTGTATTGCATGCGCCTTGCCCAGCTCGAGATGACCGGCCGGCTGACCGACACGATCGCGTCCCTCGCGAAGCTGAACAACACGACCAAGGCGCGCCAGATCGTGAGCGATGCGCGCGATCTGCTGGGCGGCAACGGCATCCTGCTCGCCAACCACGTGATCCGCCACATGATGGATGTGGAGGCCATCCATACCTACGAGGGCACCGAGACGATTCAGACGTTGCTTGTCGGCCGCGACATCACGGGCGTGGGAGCGTTCACGTAGCAGTGACGCAGGGGTGAGAGTCTCTTACTCGCCGTAGTCAACTGAACACGTAAAGCGATTCTTGAAGTCGCTTGCGCGTTGCTTCGTGATCCTCCCGTAGATTCCTGCAAGCTGAGCGGGAGACACAGCTCACATCTGGGTAGGAGCCACGCGTGGACGTGCGGGTGACACGAACGACAGGGCGTCCGGGTCAGCCCGGTCAGAGGGTGGTACGTGCGCGCCGCTCGCCGGGCGTGGGCCGCGTAGGCGTAGCGCAGGCGGCGTTCGCCCTCATCGTTCCCTACGCGCTGGTGGGCGCCGGTATCGGCGCAGCGTGTGGTTCCGCGTACGTCGGGCTCGTCGTCGGGGCCTTCACCGGTATTTGCGCCGCCGGCGCGATCCTGCTCATCTCCGGCGCGGCGCTGACGGGTGAGCCCCTGCCCGTGGCGGTTCCGGCCGAAAGCATGGCCGCGGCGCGTTCAGGTATCCATCGCCAGCCCGGTCGCCGGGCGGCTCGTGCGCAGCCACCAATCCGAATCAGCAGCTGATACGAATACCTGGGCGTGGCCTGTCTAGCCCGCCCCGTCGGAGCGCTTCCTCGGGTGTCCGAGGTTCAATCGGGTGTGAGCCTCCCCCTGCCGGCTGATTCTGCGGCTGATCCTGCGGCCGGCGCTGACGTCGATTCGCACATGAGGCGGCTCGTCGCCGGCGACGCGGCGGCGCTCGGCGACATCTATGACGAGTACGGCGCACGCTGCTTCTCCCTCGCGCTTCGCCTGATCGGCGACTCCACGCTTGCCGAGGACGCCGTCCAGGAGGCCCTGCTGTCCCTCTGGCGGGCCCCCGAGCGCTTCGACTCCAGCCGCGCGAGCCTCGCCACGTACCTGTTGACGCTGACCCATCGCCGAGCCGTCGATCTCCTGCGCCGGGAGAGCCTGCAGCGCCGCGGCCGCGTCGCTTCGGACGACGCGCTCGTGGAACTCGCCTCCGGCGAGCGGGGCACCGACGAGCAGGCTGCGGCGCTGATGGAGGGCGAGCACGTGCGCACTGCCCTTCAAGAGCTGCCGCCTGCCCAGCGCGAGGCGCTCGTGCTCGCCTACTTCCAGGGCTTCACGCAACGCGAGAATCTCCTCGATCACGGGTGCCCCGCTCGGAACGGTGAAGACCCGGATGCTGGCCGGCATGCGGACGCTGCGCGCCCGGCTCGGCGGACTCCAGCCCCATCTGGGCGAGGCGCGATGACACCCCACGAGAGCGACCACGACGACTACGAGGGGCTGGCCGCCGGCTACGCGCTTCATGCGCTCGAGCCAGCGGACGAGCAGCGGTTGGCCGCCCATCTCCTGACCTGCCAGAGCTGCGCGCGGCTGGTGGCTGATTCCGCCGCAGTTGGTGCTGCCTTCGCCGACTTGGCCGCCGGGCCCGTCACGGCGCCGCCGCCCGGCCTCCGCCAACGGATTCTCGACGCGGCGGCCGCCGAGCCGCGCGTACCCGCGGCAGGAGCGAACCCGCCGCCACGTGCACCCGTGCCCGCCGGCCCGGCTCCAGCGCCGGTGCGTGACACTGCCGCGCCACCGCCGGTGCGTGACACCGCCCCGCCACCGCCGGTGCGTGACACCGCCCCGCCACCGCCGGTCCCGCGTCCGCGCGGGCGCGGCCGGTCATCGCGGGTGCGCAGCCGCGTCGTCGTCGGGGTGCTGGCTGCGGCCGTCGGCATCGGCGTGGCCGTGCCGGTGACGTGGGAGCTCAGCCATGGCTCGTCCGCGACTTCCCAGCCCTCCGCTCTCGCGCAATGGCTGCTGAAGTCCGACGCCCGCGAGGTCACCCTCTCGAGCAGTGACTCGAACGCGATCGCCAAGGCCGTCATGGCCAGTGATGGCGCGTACCTGGTGGAGTCAGGGCTGGCCCCGAACAACCCCGCAAAGACCACCTACGTGCTCTGGGCGGCTCCCGCCGCTGGGGGCGCGCCGACCGCGCTCGCCGCTTTCGACGTGAGCGGGGGCGCGCCGGTGGAACTCACGGTGTCGCTGCCGATGAAGCCCTCAGAGGTCGGTCAGGTGGCCATCTCCCTCGAGCAGGGTCGCCACGCGCCGGCGCGGCCGACCGACGTGCTCCTGCGCGGGACCGCCTGATCCTCCGGACCGTTCGCGGACCGTGCTACCCGCGGGGTGGCAGCGGCAGGAATCCGCTCGTGCGGCGGACGTACTCGGCGTAGCCCGGACGGCGATCCGCCATCCCCTTTTCCAGCGTCGGCTTGCCGGTGCCGTTGGCGAGCGTGTAGGTCATGGCTACTGCCGACAGGATGGTGAGCGACCCCTGCCAGTGCTGGGCGGCGATGAGGTACAGCCCCCACCAGACGCAGGCGTCGCCGAAGTAGTTCGGGTGACGCGTGTAACGCCAGAGCCCGCGGTCCATCACCTGCCCCTTGGACGCCGGATCGGCCTTGAAACGGGTGAGCTGCCAGTCGCCGACCGCCTCGAAGTAGAAGCCCACCAGCCACACGCCGGTGCCTACCCACGTGAGGACGCCGACGCCACCGCCCTCGTACATCGCGACCTGGACGGGCAGCGAGACGAACCACATCACGATGCCCTGGGTCAGGTAGACCATCCGCAGGGCGTAGCGGTTCGGATGCCCGGGCGCGCGGGCGAGCAGCTCGGCGTAGCGCGGGTCCTCACCCTTGCCCCAGTTGCGGCGCCCGATGTGGACGGCGAGGCGCACGCCCCAGACGGTCGTGAGGGTCGCGACGAGTACGCGCCGCGTCGTATCGCCATGGCCGCTGGACACGAGCAGCGAGGTGAGCGCGATGACGGCGAACCCGAGCCCCCACGTGACGTCGACGACGCTGTGATGGCCGCGCCAGATCGCGACGGCGAAGGTCACGGCCAGCGCGGCGGCCACCGCGGCCAGCGTGATCGCGAGCCCCTCGAGGAAGGGGGCCGTCGCGAATCCGGATGCGGCGTGGACCGCCGGTGCGGCTGTCTGGGGAGTCATGAGGTGGCCTGACGCTAGCCCGCGTAGGACTCCCGCGTCGCCGGCATCGCACTGAGTCCGGCGGACCCGGGCTTGACCGCGAGGATTCTGGTCGACGCCCATGCGTCCCTCTTCGAACGCCAGCGCACCGCCGACCAGGTAGAGCCGCCAGACCCGCGCGACCTCCGCGCCGACCAGCGCGACCACGTCGTCGTAGCGCTTCTCGAACGTCTCGTACCAGGCGGCGACGGTGCGCACGTAGTGCTCGCGAAGGGCGTGGACGTCACGCACCTCGAAGCCCGCGCGTTCCAGGAGTTCGACAGTGCGACCGACCGGCCGCATGAACATGTCGGGTGCGATGAACGACTCGATGAAGGCGCCACCGCCGGGATGCGCCCCGCGCCGCGACATCTGCTGCAACACCAGCCGTCCCTGCGGGCGCAGCTGGCGCAGGAGCGCAGCGGCATAGGTGGGGTAGTTGTGCTCGCCGACGTGCTCGCCCATCTCGAGCGATACCACCGCGTCGTACGGACCGTCGGCGATGTCGCGGTAATCCTGCAGCCGGATGTCGACGCGGTCTGCAAGGCCCTCCGTGCGGGCCCGCTGCGCGGCGAACGCCTGCTGCTCCTTCGAGAGCGTCACGCCGGTGACCTGCACGCCGTAATGGGCGGCGGCGTGCAACGACAGCGATCCCCAGCCGCAGCCGACGTCGAGCAGCCGCTGGCCCGGCTGCAGCCCGAGCTTGCGGCACACCAGGTCGAACTTGTCGCGCTGGGCCTCCTCGAGGCCATAGTCCGGGGCGTCCGATGTCCAGTAGGCGCAGGAGTACGCCAGGTGCGAATCCAGGACCAGGCCGTAGAACTCGTTCGACAGGTCGTAGTGGTGGGAGATGGCGGAGCGGTCGCGTCGCCGGGTATGCAGGCGACCGCGAAGCCGGGCTTGCGACGCCGGCGCCGGAAGCGGGCGGCCGACGGCACCCAGGCGCAGGGCCGTCTTCAGCGCGTCCGCCGAAGTGCCCAGCGAGAGCTTGCCCGGCCGCTTCGGGTGCTCCGCGCTTGCACCGCGCACCCCGGCCCACACCGTGGCGAGCGCGCTGCGCAGGTCCCCGTCGAAGTCGAGCTCGCCGGTGACGTAGGCCTGCGCGAGCCCGAGCTCGCCGGGGCTCCAGACCAGCCGCCGCAGCACGTTGGGGGAGCGCAGCAGGACGAGCGGGGCGCCGGCCGTCCCGGCTTCGCTGCCGTCCCAGGCGCGCAGCCGGAACGGGAGCGTGCCGCCGAGCAGCGGCGCGACGAGGCGTGCCAGCTCCGCGGCCACGCCGCCGGGAGGGGCAGCCAGGCCGGCCTCGGCCGCACGTTCGGTGGCGAGTGACATCAGCGCTCCTTCGCGAAGACGTACTGATGCACGTCCAGATAACCCGAGCGGAACCCGGCCTCGGAGTAGGCCAGGTACAGGCTCCACATCCGGCGAAAGACGTGGTCGAAGCCCAGGGCGTCGACGGCATCGGCCTCCGCCTCGAACGTCTCGCGCCACACCGCGAGTGTCCGGGCGTAATGCAGGCCGAACGAATGCCGGTCGACGACCGTCAGCGTGGTGTCCTTCGCGACATGGCGCTCGATCGCCGGCACCGACGGGATGAGGCCGCCCGGGAAGATGTACTTCTGGATCCACGTGAAGGTGTCGCGCGAGGCGCGCATGCGGTCGTCGGGCATCGTGATGGCCTGCAGCCCGACCCGGCCGCCAGGGCGCAGCCGGTCGTCCAGCGTCCGGAAGTAGATGGGCCAGAATTCGGCGCCGACGGCCTCGATCATCTCGACGCTGACGACCGCGTCATACGTGCCGTGGACGGCGCGGTAGTCGCAGAGCTGAACGTCGACGCGCTCCGCGACCCCGGCGGCTTGCGCGCGTTCGCGGGCCAGATCTCGCTGGCGCTCGGAGAGCGTGATGGTGGTGACGCAGGCGCCGCGCTGGGCGGCCCGGATCGCGAGCTCGCCCCACCCGCTGCCGATCTCGAGCAGGCTCATGCCCGGTCCGGTCGCGACCACATCGAGCAGCCGCTCGACCTTGCGCACCTGCGCCGCCTCGAGGTCCAGCCGCCCGGCGTTCGGAATGAGCCGGTTCGCGCCGGGCTGCTCCTCGAACAGCGCCGACGAGTAGCTCAGCGTGGGATCCAGGAAGAGCGCGAACAGCTCATTGGACAGGTCGTAGTGGTGGGCGATGTTGCGCTTGCTCGCCGCCGTCGTGCCGTGATGCAGCCGAGGCTGGTGCTGGACGACGACGTCACGTAACCGCTGCAGCCGCGGGGGAATGAGCGTGGCCATCTCCCGGGCGAAGACCGTGAGCAATCCAGCCAGGTCGTCGGCGTCCCAGTCGCCGGCCATGTACGACTCGCCGAAGCCGATCAGGCCGCTGTTGCCGATCCGGCGGTAGAACGCCTGTGGCTGGTGCAGTCGCATCACGGGGTCGCCCGGCCGGCCGCCTCCACCGAGGATGCGCTCGGGCGAGATCACCTGGATGTCGAGGCGCGCGGCGATGCTGAGGAAGAGGCGCTGCGCGACGGTGGCATGCAGCCTGCCGCTCGGCACCGAGGCCACGTCGGGCCAGCGGAGCGGGTCGATCACCGGCTGTTGCGGTGGGCCGGCTACGACCTCGAGGTCCGGCACCGCGACCGGGCGGGGATGGCCGGAGGACGTGACGGTGTCGGTGTCGTCGGTGTCGTCGGAAATTCTTTCGGGCGAGCTCACGGGTCCCTCCTCGCTCGAGGTCTGGGGTCGGGCCGGGGAACGACGGGCAGTCCGCGCAAGTAGAGCTTGATGCCCTGCCAGCGGATGCGCGCGGAGACGGCGAGGCTCGTGAGGGGGCGGCCGAGCAGCAGGCGCACCAGGGACGTGCCGCGGGCCGGCCGGCGGCTGCCGCGCACCGAAGCGACGAACGGCTTGCTCCCCGGCGGATGCAGGCTGATCTGCAGGGCGAGTTCATCGCCCGGCTCGGGCAGGCTCATCGAGTACGTCCCTGCGACCTCGTAGAAGGGCGAGACGTAGAACTGCTTGTCGGTCGTCGCCCGGCCGCTGCCGTCGGGGTGCAGCAGGTAGCGATGGCGCTGCCCGTACGTGTTGTGGACCTCGGCGATCACGCAGGCCAGCTGCTCGGCGCCGTCAAGCGCGCGCTCGTGACACCAGTAGACCGTCAGCGGGTTGAACACGTGACCGAGCACGCGGGCGCTGGTGAGCATGCGGATCGACCCGCCGTGCAGGTCGATCCCGGAACGGGCGAGATACCCGTCGATGAGCGTGCGAAGGGAACGCGTCGGATCGTCATCCGGTCCGCAGCAGTGGTCGCCGGTCCGGAAACCGGCGAACGGCCGCAGCGGGGCTGCAAGGACCGGCACCGCGTCGAGATCCACGAACCACTGGTAGCTGCGGTAGGTGAAATCGTTGCGGACGGGTGCGGTGCGCACATGGCGGACGCGCACGTCGTAGAGGTAGGCGGCACGGTCCACGGACACCACCGAGCTGACCGGCGTCGGCGCCCTCAACGCGAACGGTGGCGTCACCAGCGACCTCCGAGTGCCTGCGCGGCGGCGAGCCCGGAGCGTGCACCGTCCTCGTGAAAACCCCACCCGCTCCAGGCGCCGGCGAGCGCGAAGCTGCCGGTCGTCAACTCCGGCAGCCGCGACTGCGCAGCGACGGATTCGGGCGTGAAGATCGGGTGCCGGTACACCATCTCCTCGAGCACTTTCCGCGGGTCCACCCGGTCGCGGGCACCGAGCGACACGATGTAGCGCGTCGCGGTCGGCAGCTGCTGCAGCCGGGTCATGTCGTAGCTGACCAGGACGCTCTCGGCGGCGTCAAGGCAGGACGCCATCCGGTAGTTCCACGAGGACCGGGCGAGCTCGGCTTCGGGCAGCACGCTCGTATCGGTGTGCAGCAGCGTCTCGTTGGCGGAGAACTCGAACGACCCCAGCACCTCGCGCTCGCGCGGGGTCGCGTCCGCCAGCATCGCGAGCGCCTGGTTGGCATGCGTGGCCACCACGACCCCGTCATAGCGGATCGTCGTATCGCTGTCGTCGGTGATGTCCACGCCGCCGTCCGGCAAGCGGCGCAAGGCGCGCACGGGCGTGGCCGTGAGGACGGCCGACAGCTCCTTGGCGACGCGCTCGACGTAGCGCCGCGAACCGCCCGTGACGGTCTTCCACTGCGGCGAGCCGTTGACGCTGAGATAGCCGTGGTTGTCCAGGAACGTGAAGAGATAGCGAGCCGGGTAGCGGCCGGCCGTGGAGGGCGCGCAGGACCACACGGCGGCCACGAGCGGGGTGATGAAGTGATGCACGAAGTACTTCGAGTACTTCCCCGCGGCCAGGAAATCGGCCAGCGGCAGGTCCGGCTCGCGCTCTTGCGCCAGCAGTTTGCGGGCGGCGCGATGGAAGCGCGGCACCTCGGTCAGCATGCGTAGATACGCGGGCCTGCTGAGCGATCGCGGCTGGGCGAACAGCCCGCGCAGGCCCTTGGCGCCGGCGTACTCCAGACCGCACCCGGCGCAGGACACCGACATGCTCATCTCGGCGTCCTGGGTCTGCACGCCGAGCTCGCGAAACAGCCGCAGCAGCGTCGGATAGTTGCGCTCGTTGTGGACGATGAAGCCGCTGTCGACGGCCAGCGTGGGGCCGCTGGCCGGCTGCGAGCCGTCGAACGGGAATTCGCCGCGATCCACGATGTCGTGGGTGTTCGAGTGGCCGCCCACGCGTGGCTCGGCCTCGTAGAGGGTCACGTCGGCGTTTCGCTGCAGGACGTAGGCGGCCGTGAGGCCCGCGATACCGCTGCCCACGACAGCTACCTGCCGGCGCTCAACCATCCACTACCCCCACCGGGA
Source organism: uncultured Actinomycetota bacterium (assembly GCA_963782485.1). Lineage (GTDB taxonomy): Bacteria > Actinomycetota > Actinomycetes > Frankiales > Frankiaceae > DATAZK01. Next base: position 757,283 of record CAWAJV010000007.1, on the reverse strand, counting down.
CAGGCGTGCCCACTGGCAGGCTCGCGTCACCTGAGCATTCGGTCCAAGGCCCGGTTCCGGTTCGATCGAGTGATCAATTGCACGCCGGCAGGCGCGTCAGCGGTGCGTGACGCCGCTATCCCCGAGTGCCCGGTCGACGTAAAGCCGGATGTCGGGCGACCGGACATGGGCGACATGGCCGCCGTCGAACCAGTAGATGCTGGGCTGCTCCCAAATCCGCCAGAGCTCCGCGGCCTGCTGGAGCGGGCGCAGGATGCGGTCGCCGCGGCCGGCGTAGATGAACCGCCGCGCAACGGGCGTCCGGGGCGGGGCGAGCCTCGGCGAGACGACGGTGTGCAGCTCGCCCAGCTCGCGGATGAAGCGCTCGAACCAGTCCGTCCGGCGCAGGCGCGGCGGGCTCTGCGAGCTGAAGACGGTCGGGAAGTCGACGGCGGGAATCCCGGCGATGAGGCAGGCGAGGGGCTCTTCGAGCGCGCCGACCAGAGCGGTCAGGTAGCTGCCCAGCGAGACGCCGTAGACCCCGATGGGCTGGTCGTCCTGGCCGCGTATCCAGCCGAGCAGCGCGCGGATGTCCGAGGCGGCTTGCGTGAGGCCATGGATGTTGTCCAGCGCGTCGATCGTCGGCAGGCTGCGCGGCACCAGCCCGCCCTCGGGCCGCCGCGGTCCATGCAGCGGCAGGACCGGCATCACCACGTTCACCCCCAGCTCGTGGTGCAGCCGGGGGGCGTCGAACAGGTGGGCGTCGGTGTGCAGCCATCCCATGAACGCGCCGTGCAGGAGGACGAGCCAGGGGCGGGGTTCGCGGTGGCGGAGCACCCTGGCGACGGCGGTGCCGTTGCGGCCATACGTCGACCACCGTGCCGCACCCGGTTCCCCGGGATGGGGGGCGTACTGGCTGGCCCAGCTGAGTAGCTCCCAGTCGCAGCCGATAGCGCTCTTGGTCTGGCTCGACGGTTCAGCCGGGTCCGGGGCCACGTGGAACGAGGCGGGGTCGTCCAGCCAACCGCGCTCCCGGTAGATCTGGAGCGCCTGGAGCATCTCGGCCTCGACCCGGGGGAGCTGCTTGCCGGCGTTCGCCATCCCGAAGAGGCGGGCGAAGCCCATGGCCATCTCGTCGGTAGCGGCTCCGGTGAGCAATCTTGCCGAACGGAGCCGGGGGGGCTCGGTGCCGGCGCGCTCCCAGGCTTGGCGGAGCCGTCTCGCCCCGCCCGGACCGGCCAGCTTGAGGCCATTGCGGACGGGGGCGATCAGGTCGGAGGGGCGCCGGCGCGGGGTGGGGTAGTCCTCGGGGTCGCGCGGCCGAGAATCCTCGCTGCCGGTCACCGCGCCGGCCGGTGGCGGTGAGACCTGCGCTTCTGATGCTCCGGACATGCACACAGGAAAGCACGCCCGCCGCGGCCGCGGCGGGTGTCTTGCGGCAGCTCAGGGTTTCGCGTCGCCGTCCGCGTACGCGGTCATCCGGGTGATCTTGCCGGCGTCGTTGAACGTCATCAGGTCCGTCGACGCCATGCTCAGCGTCTCCTTCTTGTCGGGACCGAGCGCCACGTCGATGCGGAAGAGGAAGGCGGCCTCGTGACCGACGATCGTCACCGGCCCGATCCGGGTAGCGGTGAGCGTCGTGCCGGAAACCGAGGCGTAGAACCCCCGGATCTCTTCCGTCCCGTGCTTGGCAGGGGTGCCGATCGGGTCCTCGACGCGGGCATCCGGGGCGTAGAGGGCCACGATGCCGTCGACGTCGCCCTTGCTGAGCAGTGCCAGGTACTGGTCGCAGACGGCGACCATTTCATCTCGGGTGGCCATAAGTCCCTCTTCAAGTCGCGGTATAGGCCGATTCCACCATTGGCGGGAACGTGATCGACGCGCAGGATCGTTGAGGGATGCGGACCCGTCCGGTGAAGCCGGGCTTTTGCAGCGCCGTGAGTCAGAATGGACTCTCGGTTGCGACGATGTGCTTCGGGCCTTGCCGCCCGCCCGAGATACCAGGAGAGACATTGCCCACCCAACCCAACGACGGGCGTAAGCGGCCCAATGCGCGCGCGCGGGCGGCTGCTCTTCGTGAAGAGCAGCGCAAGAAGGAGGCGCGGCGCCGCTGGCTGACCATCGGCGGGATCGTCGGTCTGGTGGTCGTCATCGTCATCGTCTTCGTGGTCGTAGCGGTCACGAAGAAGGACAAGAAGGTGCAGGCCGCGAGCCCCGCACCGGCAGGCGTGGTCAAGGACGTGACGACGATCCCGGCGTCCGTATTCGAGAAGGTCGATACGAGCAAGGTGTCCAACGGGCCGAAGAAGGTCAGCGGATCCGCGCTCACCTATGACGGCAAGCCCGGACTGTTCTACCTGGGCGCCGAGTACTGCCCGTTCTGCGCTGCCGAGCGCTGGCCGCTCGTCGTCGCGCTGTCCCGCTTCGGGACGTGGTCGAACCTCCAGCAGACCGTGTCCGGCGCGGCCCCCGAGCCCTTCCCCGAGACCCCGACCTTCAGCTTCTACGGCGCCAAGTACAGCAGCCCCTACCTGGGTTTCCGGTCTGTCGAGACGCAGACGAACCAGAAGCAGGGCAATAGCTACACCACACTGGAGACGCCCACGGCGGAGCAGAACGCTCTCGTCGAGAAGTACGACGGGCCCAACGGGTCGATCCCGTTCATCGACTTCGGCAACAAGTTCACCAGCTCGGGCGCCTCGTACGACCCGACCCCGTTGACCGGCAAGTCCATGGACGAGATCGCTGCGGCGGTGAAGGACCCGACCTCCGATGTCGGGAAGAGCGTCCTCGGCGTCGCGAACGTCATGACCGCCACGATCTGCGAGACGACCGGCGGCAAGCCGGCCAACGTCTGCGACGCCCCCAACATCAAGAAGATCCGCTCCAGCCTTGGCAAGTAAGGCGTTTCCTGCCGAGGTGGCCCCGGCCCCCGATGCCGGGACCTGGCGGCCACCCCGGTGGGCTGCGCCCGCTTCGCTCGCGGTGTGCGTGCTCGGCCTCGCGGTGTCGAGCTACCTGACCTACGTGCACTACACCGACGTCAGCAACCTGGCGTGCTCCGACAGCGGAACCATCAACTGCGCGAAGGTCACGACCTCGGCACAGTCGCGGTTCCTCGGGATGCCCGTCGCGGTCCTGGGCCTGGCCTACTTCGTCGGCATGACCCTGCTCTGCCTGCCCTACGCGTGGAAGCGTCCGGAACCCATCGTCCGGCTGGCCCGGGTGGCCGGGGTGCTGGCCGGCATTGCCATGGTGCTCTGGCTGGTCTACGCCGAGCTGTTCATCATCGATGCGATCTGCCTGTGGTGCACCGTGGTCCACGGCCTCACGCTCGTGCTGCTGGTGGTGGTGCTGGCGGCGACCCTCTCCGGGACCGCGCCCGCTCTCGATGCGGATGGCTTCGACGAGTTCGACGAGTTCGACGATCTCGACCATGTCGACGACGCCGAGCTGGAGGACCCGACCGGCCGTTAGAAGGGCGGTATCTGCGACGTGCTCGAGGCGCGCAGATCCAGGATCGTGCGGTGGACGTCCTCGGCCTTGCGGACGTAGGTGAAGCGGTGCAGCGGCCCGTCGCGCTGCGCCGGGGTGTCGAAGTGCAGCGTGCCGAACCAGCGGGCGGCCGGGCCCAGCTCGAGGTCCACGACCGTGATGGTCTGCAACGCGACCGAGGAGCGGTGCGTCGTCAGCAGCCCGTGGATGCGAAAGAGCCGGCGTTTCGTGACGATCAGCCGGTCGAAGAACCAGGTCAACACGTCGGCCATGATCCAGATCAGCACCGCGATAGCTACCAGGGTGCGCCACGCTGCGCTCGCGTAGGCACCGACCAGCGCTAGGGCGGCGGTCATCAGCACCACCATCAGAAACACGGTGCGGCGCTTGAAGTGGCGCGGCGCGCGGATCACGTCGGCCAGCACGGCGGCGGCGAAGATGATGACCAGGCCGATTGTGGGTCCGGAGAACATCATTCCGAGGCCGCTGCCGGTCCGGATCGCCTTGGGGATGAGCACGGCCGGGTGCTGGCGCTCGTTGACGATCGGGACCTCGTTCGGCGGCAACCCACGCAGCGGCGCATCACGAGCCTTCATGGCCCATAACTGCAGGCGGTCGATCACCGCCATAGCACCGTCCTGACCGCTGCAACGAGGAGTGGGTACACCCTTGACCGGACGAGAAGGCACAAACCTAACGCCAGGCAGGCGCCCCGCAGTAGCTTCTCGTGGCCGACACGCCGCTCTTCGTAGCGACGTATCCGCTCTCGCAGGACTAGCGTCGTCACGGTTACCGAGCGTGGAAGGAGGGTCGCAGTTGGCTGCCAAACTGGGTTTCTTCGTTGGTGGGATTCTGCTGATCGTCCTTCTCGCCGGGATCTTCGGCGGCGACAAGTCGGTGCATGACTTCGGCGATGCGCTCTACAACGCGGCTCACTGGGTCGGCCACTGGCTCGGCAAGCTGGGCCACTGGATCGGCGAGACGTGGCACTCGTTCTTCGGCCACGAGAAGAAGTCCACGGCTGCTGGGCTCTAGGGTTGCTCGCGTGACCGGTGGCTTCCCTCGCCGCATCGGCGCTGCCCTGGGCTTGGTGATCGTGCTCTCGCTGGCCGCGTGCGGATCGTCGACCTCGGCGGCCCGCCCGGCCGGCGACGCGTCAGCCAGCCCCTCCGCCTCGGCATCCGCGACGCCCGCTCCGAGCCCGACCCCGACGCCGACACCGACGCCGACCCCGACCCCCACGCCGACGATCGACCCGGGCACGCTCCCGCAGACCGACGTCCGGCCGACCGCCGATGCCAACTTCACCGAGCGGCTGCATCACTACTGGACCCTGGTCCTGCGCGGCTACGCCGGTCTGGGCAGCGACTTCTTCTTCCCGCGTACCGCGTATCTGCAGCTGAAGACCCTGAGCAATGCCGGCGGCGACTACGACACCCGGCTCTACCACGACTACGCGAACGACGTGAAAGCCGACCACCAGCTGGTCACCAGCGCTGGGATCGGGCGCCCGCGTGCTCGGGGTCGACATCCCCGAAGGCTCGGTCCGCTGGGTGCCGCCGGGCGTCGAGGCCAACAGCATCGGCTACTGGCAGGTTTCCTACCCCCGCCTGCGGTATGTCGTGGCCGGTCAGGAGCACTCTTACGCGTTCTCCTCGATGATCTCGTGGCGCGGCCAGTGGTACGTCGTGCACCTCGGCCCGAACTGGCGTCCCGGCGCAGGGGGCTGGGTCTGCACGCCGCAGCCCCCGACCACCTTGCCGATCTCCGCCGCCTGCTTGCGGGGCTAGCCCGTGGCGCGCCGCCGGTCCTCCCGCCTCGCGGAGCTGGACGGTGTCGAGATCCGAATCGACCCGGACAATGCCAATGGCCGGCTGCTGCTGATCGACGGCATCGACGCGTCCTACCTCGACCTCGATGACCCGACATACCTCGACTTCAGCTACATGCGGCGGATCGGCGACGTCGTGGACGTGGGGTGGCCGGAGGGTGAGCCGATTACCGCCATCCACATCGGCAGCGCTGCCGGCACCCTGGCCCGCTACGTCCGGGCGACACGACCGCGCTCGAAGCAGCTCCTTTTCGAGATCGACGATCGCGTGATCACGCTGGCGCGCGCACACCTTCAGCTGCGTTCGAGCGCGAACCTGAAGGTGCGGCGTGAGGACGCCCGGCTGGGCCTTGCGCGGGTCGAGGACGCCAGCCAGGATCTCGTCATCGGGGATGCTTTCGAAGGCACCCGGGTGCCGGCCACGCTGGGCAGCGTCGAGGCGGCCCAGGAGGTCGATCGGGTGCTGCGGCCGACCGGGATCTACGTGCTCAACATCATCGATTCACCGCCGCTCGGGTATGCGAAGGCGCAGATCTCCACGCTGCACGCGGTATTCCCGCAGGTGGCGGCCATCGCCGAGCCGGGCATCATGCGTGGCCGGCGGACCGGCAACGTGGTCTTGCTGGCCAGTCAGGCGCAATTGCCCATCGAGCAGCTGGCGGCGCGGGCGCTGCAGGCAGCAGTGCCGGAGCGTGTGCTGGGCCGCAAGGAGTGCCTGCGGTTCGCCGGGGGAGCGCGTGTCCTGCGCGACTCCTCCACGGCGGCGCGGGTCGGAAAGCTCCCCGACTTCCGCTGAAGTGGGCCCGATGAGTCAGCCGCTGGCGGCTGAGCTGCGGCGGGTCGCCTTGGCCCGTCCCACGGCCGAATTGCCGCGCAGCGATGGCGGCGGCACCACTGGGCCGATGTCGCCGTCCGGCGCCTCGTCGAGATCGACGATGACCGGGGCGTGGTCGCTGGGGTCCTTCCCCTTGCGGGCCAGGCGGTCGGTGTAGGCGGCCTTGAGACGCTCGGCCACGGCGGGGCTGCCGAGCAGCAGGTCGATGCGCATGCCCAGGTCCTGGTGGAACGCGCCGGCCCGGTAGTCCCAGTAGCTGAAGACCGGCACGTCGGCGGGCCAGCGTTCACGGACGAGGTCCCTGAGCCCGATGGCCTTGAGCCGGTCGAGCGCTGCGCGTTCCGGCTCGGTCACGTGGGTCGCCCCGACGAACACGGAGGGGTCCCAGACGTCGACGTCGGTGGGCGCGATGTTGAAGTCGCCCGCGACGACGACCGGCCCCTTCGGCGCGGCCGCAGCGACTTCGGCGGCCAGTGCTTCGAGCCAGGTCAGCTTGGCCTCGTACATAGGGTCGTCGATCGTGCGGCCGTTCGGCACGTACACCGACCACACCCGCAGGCCGCCGCACGTCGCGCCGACGCAGCGCGCCTCCTCGGCCAGCGGGCCGGCAGCCGGGCCGAGTCCGGCGGAGACGTCTTCCAGCCCGACCCGGGAGAGGATCGCCACGCCATTCCAGCGTCCCTGGCCGACGTGGGCGTAGCGGTAGTCACGCCGGAAGAGATCGTCGGCGAAGAGGGCGTCGAAGTCGGCCTCGCCGAGCTTCGTCTCCTGCAGGAAAGCGATGTCCGGATGTGCCCGGTCCAGCCAGTCGATGAGCCGGAACTGGCGGGCCTTGGCTGAGTTCACGTTCCAGGTGGCTAGACGCACCGGCGTCACATTAATCGGCTCTCCGGGCGGGGAGAGGCCCCCGGCGTAGACTCCCCGAGGTGACAACCCGACTTGCGCACGAACCACGCTGACGCCTGATCCAGCGTGGTGACCCTCCGTACGCGGGGGGTTTTTTCGTGTCCGGATGGATGAGCTGAGGCGGAGCAGTGACGAGCAGCGCACGGGAGCAGACGCGCCCGGGGTATGACCCGCAGGAGTGCCAGGATCGCTGGCTCCCGGTCTGGGACACCCTGGACCTCTACCGCGCTTCGGGCCCTCGCATGGCCGGCCGGCCCAAGATGTACGTGCTCGACATGTTTCCGTACCCCTCCGGCGACCTCCACATGGGCCACGCCGAGGCGTTCTCCATCGGTGATGTGGTCGCCCGCTACTGGATGCTGCGCGGCTACGACGTGTTGCATCCCATCGGCTGGGACTCGTTCGGCCTGCCCGCCGAGAACGCCGCGATCAAGCGCGGCGAGCACCCTGCCGAGTGGACCTACACCAACATCGAGACGCAGGCCGCGTCGTTCCGCCGCTTCGGCGTGAGCTTCGACTGGAGCCGGCGGCTGCACACCAGCGACCCCGAGTACTACCGCTGGACCCAGTGGCTCTTCTTGCGCTTCATGGAGCGCGGCCTGGCCTACCGCAAGAGCTCGGCCGTCAACTGGTGTCCCTTTGACCAGACCGTGCTGGCCAACGAGCAGGTCGTGGCGGGCCGCTGCGAGCGCTGCGGCCACGAGGTCACCAAGCGCGAGCTGACCCAGTGGTACTTCAAGATCACTGACTACGCGGATCGGCTGCTCGAGGACATGAAGCCGCTGGAGGGCCAGTGGCCCGAGCGGGTGCTGACGATGCAGCGCAACTGGATCGGGCGTTCCCAGGGCGCCCATGTCGACTTCGTCGTCCGCGGGGTGGATGGCGGAGAAGGTGGCGACAAGACCGTCACGGTGTTCACCACCCGGCCGGACACGCTGTACGGCGCGACCTTCTTTGTCGTGGCTGCCGACGCGCCGCTGGCGGCGGAGATCTGCGCGCCGGAGAAGCGGGCTGAGCTGGACGCCTACGTCGAGCAGGTGCGCAAGCTGTCCGACATCGACCGCCAGACCACCGAGCGGCCGAAGACCGGGGTCGATCTCGGCGTGGTCGCCGTCAACCCGGTCAACGGCGCGGAGCTGCCGGTCTTCGCGGCCGACTACGTGCTGGCCGACTACGGCACCGGCGCGATCATGGCCGTCCCGGCGCACGACCAGCGCGACCTGGACTTCGCCAAGGCCTTCGGCCTGCCGGTTCGGACCGTGGTCGATACCGGCCAGCCGGACCCGAACGACTCCGGCATCGCCACGACCGGCGACGGTCAGCTGGTCAACTCCGGCTCGCTGAACGGGCTGCCGAAGGCTGAGGCGATCGCGACGGTCGTCACCGAGCTGGAGGCCAAGGGCCTGGGCAGCGGGGCGGTCAACTACCGGCTCCGCGACTGGCTGCTCTCGCGCCAGCGCTACTGGGGCTGCCCGATTCCCGTCATCCACTGCCCGTCGTGCGGCAGCGTTCCGGTGCCCGACGATCAGCTTCCCGTGACCCTCCCCGACATGCGCGGCGAGGCCCTGCATCCCAAGGGGCAATCGCCACTCGCGTCCAACCGCGAGTGGGTCGTCGTCCCGTGCCCGTCGTGCGGCGGCGAGGCCGAGCGCGACACCGACACCATGGATACGTTCGTCGACTCGTCCTGGTACTACCTGCGCTACTGCTCGCCGGGCAATGAGCAGATGCCATTCGATCCGGACGAGGTGCGCGAGTGGATGCCGGTGGCGCAATACGTCGGCGGCGTCGAACACGCGATCCTGCACCTGCTGTACTCGCGGTTCTTCACCAAGGTCCTGCACGATATGGGGCTGCTCGACTTCACCGAGCCGTTCACCGCGCTGCTCAACCAGGGCTCGGTGATCAACCAGGGCAAGGCCATGTCGAAGTCGCTCGGCAACGGTGTCGACCTGGGTATCGAGCTGGCGAACTTCGGCGTCGATGCCGTTCGCTTGACGATGCTCTTCGCCGGTCCGCCCGAGGACGACATCGACTGGGCCGACATGTCGCCCGGTACCCACGGCAAGTTCCTGAGCAAGGTCTGGCGGGTGGTTCATGACGGTGCGGCGCTGCGCGCCGGGCCGATGCACGAGCCGCTTGCTCGCGCGGTGGCGCGCGCCGTCGACGACTCCACGCGCCTGGTCGAATCGTTCCGGTTCAACGTGGCGATCAGCCGCCTTCACGAGCTGACGACCGCGCTGGACCGCGCGGTGCGCGAGGGCCAGCCGGTACGCGAGGGGCTGGAGACGCTGGCCATCCTGCTGGCCCCGTACTGCCCGTTCATCGCCGAGGACTGCTGGTCGCTGCTGGGTCATGATGTCGCCGCGGGCGACAGCGTCCACGCCCAGTCCTGGCCGACGGCCGACCCGGCGCTGCTCGTCGAGGAGACCGTGACGTGCGTCGTGCAGGTGGCCGGCAAGGTGCGCGACCGGCTGGAAGTCTCGCCGGGCATCGCCGAGGACGAGCTACGCGAGCTGGCCCTGGCCAGCGAAGCGGTGCAGCGGCTGCTGGACGGCCGGCCGGCCGGCAAGGTGATCGTGCGGGCTCCGAAGCTGGTCAACATCGTTCCAGGCTGATCCGGGGTGAGCGCGGCGTCAGCCGTGCCCGGCCATTTGTGGACGTGACAGCTTCGTCCACACCTCGCTGATCGAGGCATCCTGCGTGCTCGCGCTCTTCCTACGGTGCTCGGATGGCGAGCAGCGGCGACCCCGACGAGGGCTGGATCCCGGGAGGTGCGGCGAGCCGGACCGAGCTCGATGGCCGTTCGTGGACTTGGGTCCGCGAGTTCGTTCGGGAACGGCTTCCCGAGAGCCTGCGGGGAGCACGTGTCGATCCGGGGACCCGAGGCGCGCTCCTGCTCGCGGGGCTCGCGCTCGTCGCGGCACTGACGGCCGTCGGGTTCGCGTGGACGGCGGCCGCCCGGCCCGCCGGCCCGGCGTTGGCCGCGCAGCCTAAGGTTTCCGTCCCTCCGCCCGGCCCGCTTCGTAGTGCGGGGTCCGCGGTTCCCGCGTCGACGGCGGCCGCCTCCACGTCGTTGCCGCTTGTCGTGGACGTTGCAGGCAAGGTCCGGCGCCCGGGCCTGGTACGGGTGCCGTCCGGTGCCCGGGTGGCCGACGCGATAGCGCGCGCCGGAGGAGTGCTGCCCGGCACGTCGACGGTCGGGATGTCGCTGGCGCGCCGGCTCGTCGATGGCGAGCAGCTCGTCGTCGGAGAGCCGCAGGCTCCGGTCGGCGCGTCGTCAGCGAGTTCGCCGACGGGTTCACCGGCCGCGGGTGCTGCCGTCAACCTCAACACGGCATCGCTCGGCGAGCTCGACGGCTTGCCGGGCATCGGACCGGTCCTGGCGCAGCGGATCGTTGATTGGCGCACCGAGCACGGTGGGTTCACCTCGATCGAGCAACTCCAGGAAGTCTCCGGCCTGGGGGGACACAAATTCGAGACGTTGGCCCCGCTGGTACGGGTATGAGCAGCTTCGCGGGGGTCGCCGATCCGCCTCCGAAGCCGGCGCCCGACCTGCGCTGGCTGATGGCAGCAGCGGGGAGCTGGTCCGGCGTATTGCTGGCGGGCCGGCTCCCCGCGGCGGCCTGCTGGTGGCTCGCGATCGCCGCCCTCTCACTCACGCTCTTCGGCTGGCGCCTGGGAGCAACAATCCGCCGGATCGCCGCGGTCGGGCTGATCATGTTCGCCGCGGGCGTCGTGATCTCGGTGGTAGGACGGCAATCGCGCCTGTCCGGGCCGGTGGCGAGCCTGGCCCGGGGGAGCGGGTCGGCACAGGCAGAGGTGGTGATCAGCGGCGATCCGAAGCCGCTGCCCCGCCAGCCCCACCTGGCGGCCGGCGTGGCCGTACCGGCGAGCATCCGGCTGCTGGAGCGAGGCGGGCAGCGTTGGCGGGCCCGCCTGCCGGTGCTGGTCCTTGCCCCGGCGGCCAGTTGGGGGCGGCTGCTGCCGAGCACCCGGGTACGCGGTTTCGCTGAGTTCGCCGCGTCGCGGCAGGGTGACCTTGCGGCAGTCCTGCTGATTCGCGGGCCGCCGGTCGTCGTCGGCCACCCTTCGGCGATCCAGCGCTGGGCCGGGCGCGTTCGGGCGGGGCTTCGCCGGGCGGTGTCCGGGCTGTCCCCGAGCGAAAGGGGGTTGTTGCCGGGCCTGGTGCTCGGCGACACCGGCCAGATGCCGCCATCCGACACGGCCAGCTTCCGGGCGGCCGGCCTCACGCATCTGACAGCGGTCAGCGGCGCCAACCTGGCGATGGTGGTCGCGGCGGTGGTCGGCCTGCTGCGCTGGACCCGATTCGGGATCCGGCTGCGCGTGCTGGCGAGCGCGATCTCGCTGATCGGGTTCGTCGTCCTGGCCCGGCCGAGCCCGAGCGTGCTGCGGGCTGCCGTGATGGGGCTGCTGGCGCTGGGCGCCGTCGCCCTGGGGCGGCCCCGGCTGCTGCTACCCGCTGCGCTGGTCAGCGTCACCGGCCTGGTCCTGTTCGACCCCGGCCTGGCCGGCCAGCCTGGTTTCGCACTGTCGGTCATCGCGACGCTCGCGCTGATCGTCGTGGCGCCGGGCTGGGCGGCGGCGCTGCGTGCGCGCCTGCCGCCGCGCTTCGGCCCGCTCGCGCCGGCGATCGCCGCAGCGTTGACGGCTCAGGTGGCGTGCGCGCCGGTCATCGCGGCCATCAGCGGCGGCGTGAGCCTCGCGTCGCTTCCGGCGAATGTGCTGGCTTTGCCGGCCGTTCCACCGGCGACCGTGCTGGGCCTGGCCGCCGCTCTGATCTCGCTGGTGGCGCCGAGTGTCGCGGCGTTGCTCTGCCAGGTGGCCGCCATCGCCTGCTGGTGGATCGTCCGGGTGGCACGCGTTGCGGCAGCGCTGCCGACCGCCGACCTCACCGCACCCTCAGGTGGCTGGGGGCTGCTCGTCGTCCTGGCCGTCGACGTCGCGGCCGTCCTCGCCGCTCGTACCCGCCCGGGGCGGCGCACGATCGCGCTTGCGGTCGCGGCGCTCACCTTGGCATCGCTGGCCGTGAAAGCATGAGGTCAATGAGCGCTGCAGCTGCCCCGCCGCCGACCGTCACCCTCGTCAGCGGCTCCGATGATCTCCTGATCAGCCGTGCGATCGGCAAGGTCGTCAGCGCCGCCCGCGCCTCCGATCCGATGGCTGAGGTTTCCGACTTCCTCCCCGGTCAGTTCACGTCCGACGAGGCCTTGACCCTCAATAATCCCAGCCTGTTCGGTGGCTGGCGGGTGGCAGTCGTGCGGGGAGTGCAGGACCTCCCTGAAGAGGTGGGGGCCGTGATCCTGGGCTTCGCGAAGGAGCCGATTCCCGAGGTCGCGCTCGTTCTCACGGCGAGCGGTCGGGCCTCGGCGCTCGTGAACGCGCTGCGCAAGCTCAAGGTCAACGAGGTCAAGGCCGCCCCCATCACCCAGCCCTGGAAGCGCGCCCAGTTCGCCGCTGACGAGGCGCGCGGGCTGGGGGGCCGCATCACCGAAGACGCGGCGAGGGCGCTCGTCGAGGCCATCGGCAGTGACCTCGGCGCGATTGCCGGCGCCGTCGAGCAGCTGATGGCCGGTGCCGGCCCGCGCGGGCTGATCAACGACGAGATCGTCGCTCAGCACTTTCGCGGCCGGGCCGAGACGACCGGGTTCAACATCGCGGATGCCGTGCTGGCCGGCGAGCTGGATCGTGGCCTGACGCTGCTGCGCCAGTCGCTGGACGTCGGGACGCCACCGGTTTTCATCCCGTCGGCGCTGGCGAACGGCCTGCGCGAGATCGCCCGGGTGAGTGCTGTCGCCGGGTCACGCGATCAGACGCGTGCCGAGCTGGCCAAGGCGTTGCAGATGCCGGAATGGAAGCTCGACCGCACCCAGAAGCTGGCGCACAGCTGGTCGGACGAGGCGATCGGCAAGGCGCTGGTGGCCGTCGCCGAGGCTGATGAGGGGGTGAAAGGCGGGGCCGTCGACGCGACCTACGCCCTGGAAAAAGCCGTCTTCACGATCGTGGCGGCCCGTGAAGGTCAGGGCCGCCGTCCCGCAGCGAACGGCCGGTCCTAGCCGCTCAGAGACCCAAGAAGGGGTCGAGCTAGAGGGAAACGACCCGCTTGGCCATCGCCGACTTCTTGTTGGCGGCCTGGTTGGCGTGGATGACGCCCTTGCTGGCCGCCTTGTCGAGCGCGCGGGACGCGACCTGCAGGCGAGCCTCAGCGCTCTCGCGGTCGCCGGAGTCGGCCGCCTCGCGGAAGCTGCGGATAGCCGTCTTCAGCGACGACTTCACCGACTTGTTGCGCAGCCGCGCCTTCTCGTTGGTGCGGATGCGCTTGATCTGCGACTTGATGTTGGCCACGCTGAAAGAACTCCGAACGCACGTATTGGGTCCCACTGCTGGGAATGTCTCAGTAGGTGAGTCTGGCCCTGAGCGCAGACGCAACGACAAAGGTTACACGCCGACACCGCTGCGGGTCGACGCCGCCGACCTGGGAGTTCGTGAACCCGGATCAGTGCCCCGCCATGACACCATTGGTACGTGCCCGCCACCGACCAAGCGATGATTCGCAACTTCTGCATCATCGCCCACATCGACCACGGGAAGTCGACCCTGGCCGATCGGATGCTCGAGGTGACGGGCGTCATCGAGCAGCGCGACATGCGCGCGCAGTACCTCGACCGCATGGACATCGAGCGCGAGCGCGGCATCACCATCAAGGCACAGGCGGTCCGGCTGCCGTGGACCGCGCTCGACGGTGAGACTTACACCCTGAACCTGATCGACACCCCGGGCCACGTCGACTTCACCTACGAGGTCAGCCGCAGCCTCGCGGCCTGCGAAGGCGCGGTGCTGCTGGTCGACGCCGCCCAGGGCATCGAGGCCCAGACGCTGGCGAATCTCTACCTCGCCGTCGAGGCCGGCCTGCACGTCATCCCGGTGCTCAACAAGATCGATCTGCCCGCGGCCCAGCCGGAGAGGTTCGCCGCCGAGATCGCCCAGATCATCGGTGGCGATCCGGACGACGTGCTGCGGATCAGCGCGAAGACCGGAGCCGGTGTCCGGGAGTTGCTGGAGAAGATCGTCCAGGAGGTGCCGCACCCGACCGGGAATCTCGACGCTCCGCCGCGAGCGCTGGTGTTCGACAGCGTCTACGACATCTACCGCGGCGTGATCACGTACGTACGCGTGGTGGACGGCACCCTGACCACGCACGAGAAATGCCTGATGATGTCGACCGGCGCCTCGCACGAGGTGCTCGAGGTCGGCGTCATCAGTCCCGAGCCGACGAAGAAGAACGCCCTGTCCGCCGGCGAGGTCGGTTACGTGATCCCGGGCGTGAAAAACGTGCGCCAGGCCCGGGTAGGCGACACGATGACCAGTTCCGCGCGCCCTGCGGCGGAGTCGCTCGGCGGCTACCGCGACCCGCGGCCGATGGTCTACAGCGGCCTGTATCCGATCGACGGTGACCAGTACCCCGATCTGCGTGACGCGCTCGACAAGCTGCAGCTCAACGACGCCTCGCTCACCTACGAGCCGGAGACGTCAGCGGCGCTCGGCTTCGGTTTCCGCTGCGGCTTCCTGGGGCTCCTGCACCTGGAGATCGTCCGGGAGCGCCTCGAGCGCGAGTTCGACCTCTCGCTGATCTCCACCGCCCCCAACGTCGTCTACCGGGTGGTCATGGAAGACGGCTCCGAGGTCATCGTCACCAACCCGGCCGACTGGGTGGACGGCAAGATCTCGGAGATTTACGAGCCGATCGTCGACGCCATGGTGCTGCTGCCCAGCGAGTACATCGGCACCGTGATGGAGCTCTGCCAGGGCCGCCGCGGAACGCTGCGAGGCATGGAGTACCTGTCCGAGGATCGGGTCGAGCTGAAGTACACCTTGCCCCTCGCCGAGATCATCTTCGACTTCTTCGACCAGCTGAAGTCCCGCACCCGCGGCTACGCCAGCCTGGATTACGACCCTGCAGGCGAGCAGCCCTCGGAGCTGGTGAAGGTCGACATCTTGCTGCAGGGGGAGCCCGTCGACGCGTTCAGCGCCATCGTCCACAAGGACAAGGCCTTCGCGTACGGCACGTCCATGGCGTCGAAGCTGCGCGAGCTCATCCCGCGCCAGCAGTTCGAGGTGCCGATCCAGGCGGCCATCGGCAGCCGGATCATCGCCCGCGAAAACATCCGCGCGATCCGCAAGGACGTGCTGGCCAAGTGCTACGGCGGTGACATCAGCCGCAAGCGCAAGCTGCTCGAGAAGCAGAAGGAAGGCAAGAAGCGGATGAAGATGGTCGGTCGCGTCGAGGTCCCGCAGGAGGCCTTCATCGCCGCGCTGCAGACCAGCCCGACCAGCTAGCCGCTCGTGCCCTCCGCTTTACCGGACGGCGAGCCGGCGCCGCGTGACGGCACCCTTCCCGAGGGGCTGCCCGCCGCGCTGCAGGGCGGACCGTTCGGTCTCTACATCCACGTGCCGTACTGCGCGGTGCGCTGCGGCTACTGCGACTTCAACACCTACCTCCCCTCGGAGGTGGGCACCGGCGGCGATCCGCAGAGCTGGCTGGACGCGGCCCGCGCGGAGCTGCGGCTGGCGCGCCGGGTGCTGGGCGACGGCGCGTCGCCGATCGACACGGTCTTCTTCGGTGGCGGCACCCCGACCCTCGTCGCCCCGCAATCGCTGACGACGCTCGTCGCCGATGCCGCTGAGCTGTTCGGCCTGCGGCCCGGGGCCGAGGTCACGACGGAGGCCAACCCCGAGAGCGTGACCGCGGAAAGCCTGGCTCAGCTGCGCGCGGGCGGGATCAACCGCGTCTCGTTCGGCATGCAGAGCGCTCAGCCCCACGTGCTGGCCGCCCTGGACCGGCGCCACACGCCCGGCCGGGTCCGCGAGGCCGTGCGCTGGGCCCGGCAGGCCGGCTTCGAGCAGGTCAGCGTTGACCTGATCTATGGCGCACCGGGTGAGAGCGACGGCGACTGGGTCGAGAGCGTGCGGGCGGCCATCGAGCTCGAACCCGATCACGTCAGCGCCTACGCGCTGGTGGTGGAAGAGGGCACCCGGCTGGCCCGTCAGGTGCGGCGGGGCGAGGTCAAGCCGCCTTCCGACGACGACCTTGCCGTTCGCTACGAAGCTGCGGATGCGCTGCTGTGCGCAGCCGGCTACGACTGGTACGAGGTCAGCAACTGGGCGCGCCCGGGCGGGGAGTGCCGCCACAACCTCGGCTACTGGCGCGACGGGAGCTGGTGGGGGATCGGCCCGGGGGCCCACAGCTTCATCGGCGACGCGAGCGGTGGCATCCGCTGGTGGAACGTCCGCCAGCCCGCCGCCTACGCCGCCCGGCTCCGCGGCGACGAGAGCCCCGCGGCCGCGCGCGAGCTGCTGAGCGAGAGTGATCGCCGATTCGAGCGGCTGCTGCTGGAGGTACGGCTGCGCGAGGGACTGGGCGCATCCGTCCTCGATGACACTCAGCGCCAGATCGCGGGGGAGCTCATCGCCGACGGCCTGCTGGTGGCGGACGGCGACAGCTTCGTCCTCACGCTGCGCGGTCGCCTGCTCGCTGACCTCGTCGTCCGCCGCCTGGGCTAGGTGCCGCAGACGGTGAAGCCGTAGTCGGTGAGCCCGGCGGCGACGTCGGAGAGCTCGCCCTGGCCCTGCTTGAAGAGCTGGTCAGCGCTAGCGCTCTCGCCGCGCGACGCAGCGTCGGCTGCCTTGCGAAGGGTGGCGATCGCGTCGCCTTCCCGAGTGAGGAGATCGTCGAGCCGGCCCTTGTCGGCGGACGGCTCGGAGAGCTTGCGCAGCTGCGCCAGCTGCTTGTCGACGAGATCGGCCGACGCCCGCAGGTAACGCGCCGTCGCCGCGAGGTCGCCCTTGGCCGGGGTCTTGAGCTTGGCCTGGGCGGCCGTCGTTTGCTTGCAGATCGCGTCGCCACGGCTGAGGTAGCCATCCTTGCTGACGCTGCTCCCGCAGGCTGTGAGCAGGATCGTCGCCCCGACGAGCAGGTAGGCAGCGCGCAGCGGTGGCACGCGCCTGAGCTTAGGCAGTCGGCTGGAGCAGCCGGCTGCGACCAAAGCTGCGAGGTTCACGCTCTGGACGGCTGAAACGACGGTTTCACAGTCCGGTACGCGAGCTCAGGGCGACGCCGCCAACGTCAACCACGGCCGCGAGCCCCTGCGGCTGCTCGACATCGTCGACGCTATTGGGCAGGTTGCAGCAAACCTTGCTGGTGAATGTTGGCCTCCCACCATGAGAAGAGAGTCCCCGCTGCTTCGTCGCTGTCGTCAGCTTCCCGAAACAGGCCCATCTCGACGCCATCAGCACGGTAGGTCCGGAGCAGGATGCGGTTGTTGACGCGGGGCTCGGAATAGCACTCGATTGCGCCAATCCGCTGTCCGTTGAATTGCCAGTAGCCCTTGCCGGGCTTGTGGCACGGGTTTGACGACCCGGGATCGCTGGTTGCGGTGCTGGCCCGTTCGATCAGGAACTGTTTTTGGACGACAGGTCGTTGATTCGCATCAGAGTCCGCCGCCGCAGCCGGGACGAACTGCCGGACCACGATGCTGTCGACTCCCGGCTTCCCGGGAAGCAGGTCAGCGCCGCGGTGAGGCCCTGGGCGAGTTCCTCGTCTCGATGGTTGCTGCGATGTGCGCGGCGCGAGTGCCGCCACACCGTTAGCGACGGCCCGGTCGAGCTTTGCCGCCAGACTTTCGCTCAGTGGATTTGGGATGACCGAAGTGCACTTGTTCGATGATGACCCGGCCGGACCGGCGTTTTTGCCCGCTTCCCGTCGGCGATGCGTCGATGAAGTACCAGATGCGACCGCCGCTGGTGACATCGATCTGCCAGCGTTGAAACGAGCGGCCTTCGAACGTGCCCCGTCCCGCCGCGCCCTCCAAAGGATGCTGGCGGTCGCCGTCATCCCGCTCAGGGTCGGTTTGCAGTTGGTCGTAGACCCGCTGACACTCCCCGGCGACCTGGTTGCACAGCTGATGCCAGTCAGCGTTCACCTTCGCGTTGCGCGCCAACACCTCCCAGTTTCCGGGCCGAAGCGGCCGCCGGACCGGCGGGACGGACGGGCCCGACGGTGCGCTCAACTGCCAGGACGGGACAGCCGGACCGGCGCGTCGGGTTCGCCGTCATCAACCAGCAGAGCGGCAAGCTCAGGGTCGTGGACGATCTGCGCGGACACCGTCCAGCGGTGCAGCAGGCGGGCCAAAGGCTCATAGCCGCCCGTCGCGTGGCACGCCTGCGCCGTACGCACAAAAGAGTTCGCAAACTCTGCCTGATCAGCCTCGCTGAGCCACCCGACCCAAGGCAACGCCTCTTCGAGGGCCGCGAGGGCACGTGCCCCCAGATCGGGATCGCGAAGAATGGCGCCCAGGGCACGCGCCGCCACGTCTAGCCCATCGCGAACAGCCCGGTCGCGCCGGACAGTGCCCAAGACAACGTTGGGGCCGTCACGGCGTTCGAGGAGGACATCGCCGTGTTCGACTTCATCGAGAACCTGGCCGCTGTTGCGCAGCATGTACGAGAAGGTGTGCTCGGCGACGCTCATGGTTCTCATAGTGACGTGACTACTCATGTAAGTCAAGGAGCATGCGCACCGACACGTGTCCGACCGCCCCCCGGTCAACACTGCGGCCAGAACGGACCCTGGGACCCCGCCTCACCGACCGTGGTGATTGGTGACCGCCCGAGTCAGCCGAGTCCGAGAATCTGCGCCTTCTTCGCCGCGAGACTGCTTTGAATTATCCCGTTCTGGATTTGCCAACCGGGGCATCGCGGCGTTCGGGATCGACTCCTTCGCGGAGCTCGGCGCCGGCCGACTCGACACCGAACCGCTGCGGGGTCGATCGAGCCGGCGCTGTCACGGTGGCCTGGGCGCCCGCGACCGGGCCACCGCCGTCCGCCCCGCCATCGATCCACCGGCAGGTGGTGGCTCCGGTTCGGCCCCGCGTCTACACTTGGCACTCTCGGCGACGGAGTGCCAAACACCCGTCGCCATAGCGATGTCAGAACGTCAACGGCACACCAAACAAGCTGCGGTCGGGAGGTGCTCCGGTGCTGGAGGAACGCAGGCTGGACGTGCTCCGGGCGATCGTCGAGGGCTTCGTCCTGACGAACGAGCCGGTCGGCTCGCGAGCTGTTGCCGAGCGGCGCCAGCTGGGAGTCTCGCCGGCGACCGTGCGCAACGACATGGCGGCCCTCGAGGACGAGGGCTACATCGTCCAGCCCCACACCAGCGCCGGCCGGGTGCCGACAGACAAGGGTTACCGGCTGTTCGTCGACCGGCTGCAGACGGTCAAGCCGATGTCGGTTGCCGAGCGGCGCGCCATCGAGACCTTTCTCGAAGGTGCTGTCGACCTCGACGACGTGGTTCGGCGCAGTGTCCGGCTGCTGGCCCAGCTGACCCGCCAGGTCGCTGTCGTGCAGTACCCGTCGCTTTCACGCTCCGAGGTACGTCACGTCGAGGTCGTCGCGATGACCTCGACCCGGCTCCTGCTGGTGCTCATCACCGACCGCGGCCGGGTGGAGCAGCGCGTGGTCGAGATGGCTGAGGCGATCGGCGACGACGACGTCTCTGACCTGCGGCGCATTCTCGGCATGGCTCTCCACGGCTGCCGGCTGGTCGACGTCCCGGCCGCACTCTCGGATTTGCCCGACACCTGCAGCCCGCACCTTCGGGGCATGCTCTCGGCCCTCGTCGCGGTGGTGCTGGAGAGTCTCGTCGAGCGTCCCGAGGAGCGCGTTGCCCTGGCCGGCACGGCCAACCTGACGCGCTCCAGCCTGGACTTTCCGCACACGCTGCGGCCGGTCCTGGAAGCCCTGGAAGAACAGGTCGTCCTGCTGCGTTTGATCGGTTCGGCAGGCCAGCCCGACACGGTCACGGTGCGGATCGGCGCCGAGAACGATGTCGAGGGCCTGCAGACCACTTCGATCGTTTCCACCGACTACGGGTTCGGCGGGGTCGGTGTTCTCGGGCCGACCCGCATGGACTATCCGGCGAACATGGCCGCCGTGCGTGCCGTGGCACGCTATGTAGGGGAGTTGTTGGGCTCCTGAATCCGCTTCGGCGCCCCGCCCCCGTACTGACCATCCACCCCTAGACACAGTTGATCGGCAGGTTTGTGAGCACCGACTATTACGCCGTCCTCGGGGTCCGTAAGGACGCCTCCCCGGAGGAGATCAAGAAGGCGTATCGCAAGTTGGCGCGCGAGTTGCACCCCGACGTCAATCCGGACGAGGAAGAGCGCTTCAAAGAGGTCACGCGTGCCTACGAGGTGCTCTCCGACCCGGACAAGCGCCAGATCGTCGATCTCGGCGGGGACCCGCTGGCGCCCGGAGGCGGAGGCGGTGGCAGCCCCTTCGGCGCCGGGTTCGGCGGCCTCGGCGACATCATGGATGCCTTCTTCGGCGGCGGCGCGGCGAGCCGCGGCCCGCGCAGCCGGGTACGGCCCGGAGCCGACGCCCTGCTGCGCATCGATCTCGACCTCTCCGAGACGGCGTTCGGTGTCCAGCGCGACATCACCGTGGATACGGCCGTGCTCTGCAAGACCTGCGAAGGCGAGGGCAGCGCGCCCGGTACCCACCCCGACGTCTGCGGGCAGTGCAAGGGAGCCGGCGAGATCCAGCAGGTCACTCGCTCGATCCTGGGTCAGATGGTCACCGCGCGGCCCTGCCCGCGCTGCGGCGGCTTCGGCAGCGTCATCGAGAGCCCCTGCCGCGAGTGTCACGGTGAGGGTCGGGTCCGCGGCCGTCGCACCCTCACGGTCAAGGTGCCGGCCGGGGTCGAGGACGGCATGCGGATCCGGCTCAACGGCGAGGGCGAGGTCGGTCCGGCGGGGGGCCCGCCCGGCGACCTGTACATCGAAATCCACGAGCGCAGCCACCCGCAGTTCGAGCGCGAGGGTGACGATCTGCACTGCCAGCTGAAGATCCCGATGACGACGGCGGTGCTGGGGGCGTCCGTCGAGCTGCAGACCCTCGACAGCACCGAGCAGCTTCACATCAAGTCCGGCACCCAGCCCGGTTCGACGCTGACGCTCGGCGCGCGGGGCGTGCCGCACCTGCGCCGCAGCGGCCGCGGCGACCTGTACGTCCACGTCGAGGTCGAGATCCCGACCCGGATGAACGCGGAGCAGGAGAAGCTGATCCGCGAGCTCGCCACCCTGCGCGGCGAGGACCAGGCCCCGACGGTCGCGACCAACGGCCACGGCTCCAGCGGCTCCAGCGGCTCCAGCGGGACTGGCGCGTCCGCCCACAGCCGTGACCGGTTGTTCGGCAAGCGCCGCGGGAGCAAATCTCGATGAACGGCCGCCACTGATCAGCACGCGCGGCTGCCGCAGCCGCACCGGTGGCAGGTCATGACCGCCCCCGTGTTCCTCACGTGCCCGCTGCCGGACGGCGATCGCGTCACCCTCGGCGGAAGCGAGGGGCGCCACGCCGCGACGGTGCGCCGGCTCGGCAAGGGTGAGCGGATCGACCTCACGGACGGCGCCGGAAACGTGGCTCGCTGCGTCGTTGTCGAGGCCGGCCGCGATCAGCTGGAGCTCGAGGTCCACGCCAGGGAGAGCGTTCCGGCGCCCAGCCCGCGCCTCGTCGTCATCCAGGCCCTGGTCAAGGGTGACCGCTCCGAACTCGCCGCCGAGCTGCTCACGGAGGTGGGGGTAGACGAGATCGTCCCCTGGCAGTCCGAGCGCAGCGTGGCCAAGTGGGTCGCCGGACGCTCCGAGCGGCGCTGGCAGCAGACCGTCGCCGAGGCGTCCAAGCAAGCCCGCAGAACCTGGTGGCCGTCGGTGGGTGCGGTGCTGACCTCGGCCGGGGCGGTGGCAACGCGCATCCAGGCGGCCAGTTGCTCCTTCGTGCTGCACGAGGCGGCCGCGACGGCGCTGGCCGGAGAGCTGGCAGAGCTGGCTGCCCAGCGCGAGGTCGTGTTGGTCGTCGGCCCCGAGGGCGGCATCACGGACGCCGAACAGGAGATCTTCGAAGCGGCGGGCGCCAGCGCCGTCCGGCTCGGGCCGAGCGTCCTGCGGGCGAGCACCGCCGGCTGTGCTGGATCGGCGGTCGTGCTGGCGGCAATGGGTCGATGGAAATGAGAGGGCCGGGTAACATGAGAATTCGATATGGCAGCTGATCAGCCGAGTGGCAAGCGCAGCGTTACCAAGGTGGTCGTGCCCGGCGCGCACGACATGGTGAGCTTGCTCGGCCAGCGTGATGAGCTCCTTCGAGTCATCGAAAAGGCGTTGTCCTCCGACATTCACGTGCGGGGCAACGAGATAACCATTACCGGCGAGGAAGCCGAGAACGATCTGGCGGCCCGCCTTTTCGGCGAGCTGATCGCGCTTCTGGAACACGGCGACGTGCTCGATCCGCCGAAGGTCGAGCGCAGCCTGGCGATGCTGCGCGGTGGTGGCGACGACCGTCCGGCCGAGGTGCTGACGCTCAACATCCTTTCCAGCCGCGGGCGCACCATCAGGCCGAAGACCCTGAACCAGAAGCGCTATGTCGACGCGATCGATGCGCACACCATCGTCTTCGGGATCGGGCCGGCCGGTACGGGCAAGACGTACCTGGCCATGGCCAAGGCTGTGCAGGCGTTGCAGGCCAAGCGGGTGAATCGCATCCTGCTCACCCGCCCGGCGGTGGAGGCGGGGGAGCGGCTCGGCTTCCTGCCCGGCACGCTCTACGAGAAGATCGACCCGTATCTGCGGCCGCTGTACGACGCGTTGCACGACATGATCGACCCGGATTCCATCCCGCGGCTCATGCAGAGCGGGGTCATCGAGGTCGCACCCCTTGCTTACATGCGCGGCCGCACGCTGAACGACGCGTTCATCATCCTCGACGAGGCGCAGAACACCTCGCTCGAGCAGATGAAGATGTTCCTCACCCGGCTCGGCTTCGGCAGCAAGATCGTCGTCACTGGCGACATCACCCAGGTCGACCTGCCGTCGGGTACCCGCAGCGGGTTGCGCGTGGTGCGCGAGATTCTGGACGGGGTCGACGACGTCCACTTTGCGACGCTGACCAGCAGTGACGTCGTCCGCCACCGGCTGGTGAGCGACATCGTCGACGCGTACGACCGCTGGGATGCCGAGCACGAGAGCACCGGGCCACGGCCGGTGCCGCACCCCAAACGCCGGTGATCGGGGCGGTGAGTGCGGCGTGAGTGTCTTCGTCGCGAACGATTCGGGTGTCGACGTCGATGAGATCGAGCTGGTGGCGCTGGCCCGCCATGTCCTGTCGAGCATGGGGGTCTCGCCGCTTGCCGAGCTCTCCCTGATGCTGGTCGACATCAAACACATGGAGCGCCTCCACGAGGTCTACATGGGTGAGCCCGGGCCTACCGACGTGCTCGCGTTCCCCCAGGACGATCTCGACACCGGCGCGCCCGTCACCGGCTCCGACGACGTGCCCGAAGCCTTGCTCGGCGACGTGGTGCTCTGCCCGCAGGTCGCCGAACGCCAGGCGCTCGCCGCCGGCCACTCGCCCACCCAGGAGCTGCATCTGCTCTGCACCCACGGGGTCCTCCACCTGCTCGGTTACGACCACGCCGACCCCGAGGAGGAGCAGGAGATGACGGCGGTGCAGAGCCGGTTGCTGGAGGCTTGGCGTGCCCGGCGTAGCTCGTCCTCGTGAGTAGCCGGTGAGCGGATCGGACGCCGGCCTGCTCGTCGGCGCAGCCCTGCTCGTCCTGCTGGCCGCCGTGCTGGTGGCGATCGACGCCGCCCTCACGCGGGTGTCCCGGGTCGTGGTCGAGGAGTTCGTCCGCGAGGGACGCCGGGGCGCGGATCGGCTCGCCCGGGTGGTCGCGGACCCGGCGCGTTACCTCAACCTGCTCCTGCTCCTTCGGGTGTTCGCCGAGATGGGCGCTGTCGCGCTCACCACGGTCGCGTTCGTCCACGAGTTCGGTGCCGGCCTCGCCGCGGTGGGTTTGGCGACCCTGGTGATGGGGCTGATCTCGTACATCATCCTGGGCGTCGCGTTTCGGACCCTGGGCCGCCAGCACGCGCCCACGGTCGCGCTACGCACGGCCGGCCTCACCATCGCGCTCACCCGGGTCTTCGGCCCCTTGCCACAGCTGCTGATCCTGCTCGGTAATGCGATCACCCCCGGACGCGGCTACCGCGAAGGTCCCTTCTCCACCGAGGCGGAGCTGCGCGATCTCGTCGACCTCGCGGAGGAGCGCGGCGTGGTGCAGCGATCCGAGCGCGACATGATCGCCTCGGTCTTCGAGCTCGGCGATACGCTCGCCCGCGAGGTGATGGTGCCGCGCACCGACATGGTGTGGGTCGAGCACACCAAGTCGATCTCGCAGGCGGTGGCACTGGCGCTGCGTAGCGGCTTCTCACGCATTCCCGTCATCGGTGAGTCGGTCGACGATGTCGTCGGGGTCGCGTTCCTCAAGGACCTGGTGCGTCGCGAGCACGACGGCTGGGAGTCGCGGCCGGTCGAATCCGCGATGCGCCCGCCCTACTTCGTCCCCGAGTCCAAGCCGGCCGACGACCTGCTGCGCGAGATGCAGGCGCGCCGCCAGCATCTGGCCATCGTCATCGACGAGTACGGGGGCACGGCCGGGCTGGTCACCATCGAGGACGTGCTCGAGGAGATCGTCGGCGAGATCACCGACGAGTACGACCAGGAAGTGCCGCCCATCGAGCGGGTCGATCAGGACCACGTGCGCGTGACGGCGCGGCTGCCGGTCGAGGACCTCGCCGAGCTCTTCGACGTCGAGCTCGAGAACGAGAGCGACGTCGAAACCGTCGGCGGCCTGCTGGCGAGCCTGCTCGGGCGGGTCCCGATTCCCGGCGCGACCGCCCACGTCGCCGGGCTGGAACTGGTCGCCGAGAGCGCGGCCGGCCGGCGAAACCGCATCGGTACGGTCCTCGCCAGCCGGGTCACGGCGTCCGGCGAGCCGGCGCAGGATGTCGGTTAAGGCGATCGTGAGCAACTGCCAGAATGGCCAGTCGTGAGTGCTGCAGAGCTGGACCCCGAGGATGCGAAACTCGTGACGCTTGCCCGCTCGGCCCGGGTCCGGTCACTGGCCGGGGACGGCCTCGCAGCCGAAGGCGCCGCCGTGCGTGACGAGACCGGCCGGACGTACGTGGCCGCGACCGTCGTCAAGGGTCCGCTGCACCTGCCGGCGCTGCACCTGGCGGTCGCGTCCGCCCTCGCCAGCGGGGCCCGCTCGTTCGAGGCTGCCGCCGTCGTCACCGCCGGGGACGAGCCCGCAGGCGCCGATGTGCTGGCGGCCGTCGGTGAGCCGGCCCTGCTCGTCGCCGGCCCGGACGGCGTCGTGCGGGATCCGGCGTGAGCGCGAACGATCCCTCGGCCCGCACCCGGCGACGACCGAGCTACGCCACGCTGCGCGGCGAGCTGTGAGCGAGCACCGGTCGGGATTCGCGAGCCTGGTCGGCCGGCCGAATGCCGGCAAGTCGACCCTGACCAACGCGCTCGTCGGCTCGAAGGTGGCGATCACCAGCAGCAAGCCCCAGACCACGCGGCACGCGATCCGTGGCCTGGTGCACCGTCCCGACGCGCAGCTGATCATCGTCGACACCCCGGGGCTGCACAAGCCGCGCACGCTGCTGGGGGAGCGGCTGAACACGGTCGTGCGCGACACCCTGGCCGAGGTCGACGTGGTCGGCTTCTGCGTCCCGGCCGACCAGCCGGTCGGCCCCGGCGATCGCTTCCTGGCGGCCGAGCTCTCCCGGCTGCGCAGCCCCGTCGTCGCAATCGTGACCAAGTCCGATGCGGTCGATCGCGACCGGCTCGGCGCGCAGCTGCTGGCCGTGAGCGGGCTCGGTGAGTGGGCCGACGTCGTTCCCGTCAGTGCCGTGAGCGGGTATCAGGTGGATGTGGTCGCCGACCTGCTGGTCGCCCGGCTGCCGGAAGGGCCGCCGCTCTATCCCGACGGTGAGCTCACCGATGAGCCGGAGGCGACTCTCGTGGCCGAGCTCATCCGCGAGGCGGCGCTTGAGGGAGTGCGCGACGAGCTCCCGCACAGCATCGCCGTCCTGGTCGACGAGATGGTCCCGCGGGAGGGCCGCTCCGACGGGCTGATCGACATCTACGCCACGATCTACGTTGAGCGTGACAGCCAGAAGCCGATCGTGCTCGGCAAGGGAGGCTCGCGGATGAAGGAGATCGGAAGTGGGTCCCGCGGCGCGATCTCGCGGTTGCTCGGCAGCCCGGTGTTCCTCGACCTGCACGTCAAGGTGGCCAAGGAGTGGCAGCGCGACCCCAAGCAGCTGCGCCGGCTGGGCTTCTGACCGGCTCGCCCGTCGCCGAGGGCCGGCTCGTGCCGTGTGGCTGATCGCCGCTCGGCATGTGCGGGGGCAGGATGGAGCGATGGCGGTGTACCGGGACGAGGCCGTGGTGCTTCGTACCCAGCGGCTCGGTGAGGCCGATCGCATCGTCAGCCTGCTGACCCGCCGCCACGGGCGGGTGCGCGCTGTCGCGAAGGGTGTGCGGCGCACGCGCTCGAAGTTCGGGGCGCGCCTCGAGCCGGGCACCCACGTGGATCTGCAGCTGTACGAGGGGCGCTCGCTGGACGTCGTGACGCAGGCGGAAACCCTCGCCCCGTACGGCGCGCTCATCGCCGGCGATTACGCGCGCCACACCGCGGGCTCCGCCCTGCTGGAGGCCACCGAGCGGCTCTCGGCCGAGGAACGCGAGCCGACCCTTCGGCTCTACCTGCTGCTGGTCGGGGCGATGCGCACGCTGGCCGAGAGTGGCCACGACGCCCCGCTGATCGTCGACGCGTTCCTGCTGCGGGCGCTCGCGGCCGGCGGCTACGAGATGGCGCTCGCCGCCTGCGCGCGCTGCGGGCAGATTCCCGAGTCGGGGGTCTTGCGCGCCATGCTGGTCCAGGCGGGCGGGGTGGTGTGCGGCGAGTGCCGCGGGCCCGGCGCCGTGACGCTGTCGGAGCCGGCCGTTCGGCTCCTCGCGGCGCTCTCGGACGGGGATTGGGCGTACGCGGACCAGAGCGAGCCGCGGGCCCGCCGCGAGGCGAGCGGCATCGTCGCCGCCCACCTGCAGTGGCATCTCGAGCGTGGGCTGCGTTCCCTGGCGCTGGTCGAGGGTCGTTGAGCAGCAAGATGTTTCGGCCGCCGCGGCCGCACCCGTCGGGCGCCCAGGTGCCCGACCTGCCGCGCGATCTGGTGCCCCGCCACGTCGCGATCGTGATGGACGGCAACGGCCGCTGGGCCACGGAGCGCGGGCTGCCCCGCACGCGTGGCCACGAGGCGGGTGAGGACGCCCTGTTCGATTGCGTGGAAGGAGCCATCGAGCTCGGGATCGACTGGCTGTCGGCCTACGCGTTCTCCACCGAGAACTGGAAGCGTTCGCCCGAAGAGGTCGCGTTCCTGATGCGCTTCACCGAGGGGGTCATGACCCGCCGGCTCGACGACATGGATGCGCTCGGGGTGCGGGTGCGCTGGGCGGGGCGCCGGCCCCGGCTGTGGCGAGCCGTCATCCGCCGCCTCGAGGAGGCGGAGCGACGCACCGCCGGTAATGACCGCCTGACGCTCTGCATGTGTGTCAATTACGGAGGCCGGGCCGAGATCGCCGACGCTGCGGCGGCCCTGGCGCAGGACGTGGCCGACGGGCGGCTATCGGCGAAGAAGGTGTCGGAGAAGGTCCTGGCGAGCTATCTCGATGAACCCGATATGCCTGATGTGGATCTCTTCATCCGCACCAGTGGCGAGCAGCGCATCTCGAATTTCCTGATCTGGCAGGCCGCTTATGCCGAGCTGATGTTCACCGAGACGCGCTGGCCCGACTTCGACCGTCGCCAGCTCTGGGATGCCTGCCTGGCCTATGCGAAGCGGGATCGTCGCTTCGGAACCGCCGGTCCTGTCACGGGAAGTAACTCTTTATAGCTATTAGGTAACTTTGGGTTAAGCCGATACTGTCGCTGCAAGATCGTGTTAGGACGTGAACAGGGCGCTTGGTCGGCGAGCACCAGCGACAAAGGGGGGAAGCCGCTGTGCGAAGTGACGCATTGATGCGAACCTCGATTCCCCGCCAGTCGCACGCATTGGTCGATGAAGCGGCGTTGACGCGCATTGTCACCTCGGTCTGGCGCGACCGCCTGGCAACGCGGGTGAAGCCGCTGCTGACCGGCCACACGGCTGATTTCGTCGTGAGCGCCGCGCTTCCGATCAGCCGCCGCGCGGGGCGTGACAACCTGATCGCAATGCTCTGCGCCAGCGAGCGCGTGGCCGTGAGCGCCACGGTCGCGACGCTCGGCCTGCGGCCGGGAGAGCTTGCACCGGCCGACATCAACGACACCTTCGCCGGGCTGGTTCAAGCGATCGGTGACGCCATCAGCAGCCGCCTCGGTGACTTCGATGCGGCGGGGCCGGCCTTCGTGGTGCACGGCTCCGGCCTCGGCGCGACGGTTCCCGATGCCCGCCTGGTCGGCGAGGCCTGGCTCGGCAACGCCGCCGGCCCGCTCTACGTGAGCCTCTGGAGCCAGCGCGCTAGGCGGACGGTGCTTGTCGGCTGATTCAGCCTTTCGTCACGCGCACCACGATCAGGGCGATCACCAGCGCGAACATCACCGCTCGGATGAGCTTGCCGCGCGCGTCGGTGCTCGGCCAGGACAGGTAGGCCAGCCAACCGAAGTAGGCCAGGACGATCGCCAGGGCGACGATGCCGATCGCCAACGGCAGGAAGAATCCCAGCAGCAGCAGGGCGAGCGGTACCAGCAGGATGACCGGCCGCGGGGCCTGCGTCATCAGGGCCAGCACCGGTGCGGATCGTCGTTCCACGCTCCTGCGCAGGCGCGAGCTCGTCGGCGTGTAGAAGTCCGGCGCGGGTGCGGCCTTCGGGCGCGAGCCCACAGCACGCTTGGCCGCGGGCTGGCGTTTTGCCGCCGGCTTTCTCTGCGTCTGCCGCTTCTTAGGTGACACGCTGCTCCAATGCCTGACCCCGGTGTGATCGTCGTGACCCGCTTCATCGTGCCCGATAGCGAGGCGGCGGACTTCCTGCACGGTGCCCGGCAGTTCATCGCCGCTCTCGAGCAGCGGCCGGGTCACGTGAGCAGCCGCACCGCTCGCGCCCTCGACGATGCGGATCGCTGGCTCGTGATCAGCGAATGGGTCGGGGTAGGGGCCTGGCGCCGGGCACTTTCAGCGTACGAGGTGCGGCTCGAAGCCGTGCCGTTCATGGCCCGGGCGGAAGCCGAGCCGTCCGTCTACGAGACGGTGTCGCCCGAGGCGGCGGGTTAGGCCTCGGCGCCGAGCAGCGCGCCGCGTATGCGCGAAAGGTGGCGCCGCATGACGGCGGCCGCGCCCTCCGCATCGCGGTCGTCGATCGCGTCGACGAGCTCGCGGTGGTCCGTCTCGTACTGCGCACGGCGCTCGGCGTTGAACGAGCGCCGCTTCACGCTGCCCCAGAGCGGGTGGTCGCGTGCCTCGTTCATGGTGGCGAACAGCTGCATCAGCAAGCGGTTGTGCGTGGAGTTCGCGATGGCGGCATGCAGGCGTGCGTCGCACCGCTCGAAGTCCTCGAAGGTGGCGGCGGACTCCCCGAGGGCCAGCCAGCGCCGCATCTCGGCGATGTCGCTGGCGGTCGCATTCGCGACGCAGAGCGCGAGCATCTGCGGTTCGAGCAGCATTCGCACCGCCATGATTTCCGCCGGGCTGGTCTCCTGCGCATCCGGCTGCGGGTCGGGAACGACGAAGGTGCCGCGGCCGACATGGCGCGTGATGCGGCCCGCTCGCTCGAGATCGTCCAATCCACGGCGCACGGCGTTGCGGGTGAGGGAGAAGCGGGCGGCGAGCTCGCGCTCGGGCGCCAGCCGGCCGTCCGGGCGCGAGCGGGCCGCCGTCAGTTCACGCTGAAGGAGCTCCGCCGCCGCGGGCGCCGAGAGATCGGCCGGTGGCGCGCTGATGTCGGATGTCACGCGGTGCCCTTCGCGGTGACCAGTGCAATTGCACTGAGGTCGAATTGGTCGCCCAATCTTAGACCAGCCGGCTATCGGAAAGAGCGGAAGCGGGGCCGCGAAAACCGGCGCGCTTCCGGGTTAGTGCCGACAAAGCGGGTATCCCCGCTGGCGTTTGACAGCGTGTGTGCTGGGTCATAGCGTCCAACCACTCGCAACCAAATGACTGATTGGTCAACCAATGCGATTCGTCACGTACCTTTCACAAGGCCAGCCGGCGGTGGGCCTCGTCGACGCGCAGGATCGGGTACGCCCCCTGGGCGACGTCCTGCCGGGCGAATGGTCCGACCTCGTCAGCGTCATCGAGCAGTGGAGCAATCTCGCGGGGCTGCGCGAGGAGACGTCAGCCGATGGCTTCGCCACGCCGGTGACAGAGCTGGCTTTGCTGGCGCCGATCCCGCGCCCGCGGCGCAACATCTTCTGCGTCGGCAAGAACTACCGCGAGCACGCCCGCGAGTTCGGTGGCAGCGGGTACGACCAGAGCGCCGGCCCCTCCGCCGGTGATGACCACCTGCCCGATTTCCCGGTCGTGTTCACCAAGCCGCCGAGCTCCGTCGTGGGTCCGGGCGCGCTCATCGATCCGCATCCGACGGTCACCAAGGAGCTGGACTACGAGGCGGAGCTCGCCGTGATCATCGGCCGCGGCGGCAGGGACATCCCCGGCTCGCGGGCCCTCGAGCACGTCTGGGGCTACACGATCGTGAACGACGTGACCGCCCGCGACCGCCAGCGCGACCACAAGCAGTGGTTCCTCGGCAAGGGACTCGACACGTTCTGCCCGATGGGGCCCTACGCCGTCACCGCGGACGAGGTGAATGGCGCGGAGCTGACCGTGCAATGCCGCGTCAATGACGAGCTACGCCAGTCCGCGAGCACCGCCGACCTCGTCTTCGACATCCCGACGCTCATCGAGACCATCTCGGCCGGGCTCACGCTCGAGCCGGGCGACGTCATCGCCACCGGAACCCCGGCGGGAGTGGGCATCGGCTTCGATCCTCCCCGTTTCTTGCGCAGCGGCGACGTCGTCGACGTCTCCATCACCGGTCTGGGAACGCTGCGAAACCGCGTTGCCTGACGCCCACCCCACGACCAGCAAAGGAATCCCCATGAAGCTTTTCCGCAGTGACCGCAGCGGCCGCGACCTGTTCATCGAAAACGCCGGTGACGGGCCCGCCGTCCTCTTCGTCCATGGACTCGGCGGGACGACGAACTTCTACCAGCCGCAGGCCGCAGCAATGGCAGCTCACCACCGGGTGGTGCGTTTCGATCTGCCGGGCGCCGGGCGGTCCCCGTTCGCCGGCGCGTGCTCGATCGAGTCGTTCGCCGACGACATCGAAGCTGTCATGGAGGCGTCCGGCCTGCAGACGGCGTCGATCGTCGGCCACAGCATGGGGACGATCGCGGTCCAGTACTTTGCCGCAACCCGGCCCGAGCGCGTGGAGAAGGTGGCTCTGCTCGGGCCCGTCCGCGAGCAGCCGCCGGCCGGCAAGGAAGCCACCCGTCAGCGCGCCGAAACCGTGCGGGCGCAAGGAATGGAGGCCGTCGCCGACGCCATCGTGCAGGCCGCTACGTCGGAGCAGACCCGGGCGGAACGGCCGGCCGTCGCCGCGTTCGTGCGCGAGCTGCTGATGCGCCAGGACCCGCAGGGATACGCCGCGCATTGCGAAGCGCTCGCCGATGCCTCAGCCGTCGACCTCGGAAAGATCGAGGCTCCCGTGCTGCTGCTGACCGGTACCGAGGACAAGGTCGGCGCACCTGCCACGGCCGAGGCGATGTTCCACGAGCTGCCCAAGGCGTCGTACGAGCTGATCGACGGCATCGGCCACTGGACGGCGATCGAGGCCCCGCTGCAGGTCACCAAGGCGCTCAGCGACTTCTTCGCCTGATCGCTCCCCATCGTCGTTCCCGCCTCAGGAGGTGCCGTCATGCATCTGGATACCCCAACCCTGTTCACCAACGTTCGCGTCCTGGACGGCACCGGTGCCGCGCCGTTCGACGGTGAACTGCTCGTCGAGGGCTCGCACATCGCCGCCGTCGGCCGGCTCGGTGCCACCCGGCGCCCGGCCGGCGCCCGCATCGTCGACGGCCGCGGCGGCACGCTCATGCCCGGGTTGTGCGACGCCCATACGCACTTCACCTGGAACAACGGGACGTCGCTGGACGCGCTCGCTGACATGGGCGTCGAGGAGCACACCCTGCTGTCGGCGCGCTCGGCGCAGACGTACCTCGACTTCGGTTACACGATGTGCGTTGGCGCGGCGTCGGCGAAGCAGCGCCTTGACGTCGTCATTCGTGACGCGATCAACGCGGGCGAGCTACCCGGCCCGCGCTACCTCGCGAACGGCATGGAAATCGCCTCCACCGGAGGCGCACTCGTGCCGGGCATCTCGAATTTCGTCGACGGGCCCGACGAGATGCGCAAGACCGTGCGGATGCTGATCGGGCTCGGGGTCGACCTCATCAAGCTGATCCTGTCGGGCGAGGAGATCACCGGAACCCAGCGGGCGGAGGACACCTACTTCACCGATGCCGAGATCGAGGTCGCGGTGAAGGAGGCGCACAACCGCGGGGTCCGGGTCGCTGCCCACGCCCGGAGCGCGGAGTCGGTCAAGATGTGCCTGCGAACCGGGGTCGACATCATCTATCACGCCAGCTTCATCGACGACGAAGGCATGGACGAGCTCGAGCGCCAGAAGGACCGGGTCTTCGTCGCGCCGGGCATCAACTGGATCATCGCTACTCTCGAGGACGCGAGCCCTTGGGGATTCACGCCCGATCTCGCCGAGCAGGTCGGCTACAAGCGCGAGCTGGCGATCGCCATCGAGGGCCTGCGGGAGATGCACCACCGCGGGATTCGCGTCCTGCCCGGCGGCGATTACGGTTTCGCCTGGACACCCCACGGCACCTACGCGCGCGACCTCGCCCATTTCGTGAAGCTCCTGGGGTTCACGCCGATGGAGGCCATCGTCTCGGCGACCAAGCTCGGCGGCGAGATCATGGAGCGACCGACGGAGCTCGGGCAGCTGCGCCCGGGGTATTTGGCCGACCTGCTGCTCGTGGATGGCGATCCGCTGCAGGACATTGCCATCCTGCAGGACCGCAACCGGCTGGCGGCCATCATGAAGGACGGCGACTTCTACAAGGAGCCTGAGTTCGGCAGTGGGCGGGATGTCGTGGTGCCCGCGCAGGAGGCTGCGGACGCGGAAGGCACGGTGCGTCTGGACCCCTGAGCGAACCCACGGCTCCCGTCCGTCCCTTCGCAGTTAACGGACGGGTAACCTCGCGACTGACCGCCGACCGCCAGCCGGATGGAGCAGGAGCGCCCCGTGGGAAATCCCGATCGTCTCGACGCCATCGTCAGTTTGAGCAAGCGCCGAGGGTTGGTGTTCCCGTCCAGTGAGATCTACGGGGGCCTGCGCGCAAGTTGGGATTACGGCCCGCTCGGTGTCGAACTCAAGAACAACATCAAGCGCGAATGGTGGCGCTCGGTAGTCCAGGGTCGCGACGACGTCGTCGGCCTCGACTCGAGCGTCATCCTGGCTCGCGAGGTGTGGGAAACGTCCGGCCATGTCGAGGCTTTCGTCGATCCGCTCGTCGAGTGCCAGGCGTGCCACAAGCGTTTCCGCGCCGACCATCTCGAAGAGGAGAAGGGCAAGCCGCTCGCGGAGATTGCCTGCCCCAACTGCGGGACGCGTGGCGCCTGGACCGAGCCGAAGCAATTCAATGGATTGCTTCGCACCTATCTCGGAGCCGTCGAGGGAGAGGCGGGGCTCGCGTATCTGCGTCCCGAGACGGCGCAGGGATCTTCATCAACTTCGCGAATGTGATGTCGTCCGCGCGTCGCAAGCCGCCGTTCGGAATCGGTCAGATCGGCAAGAGCTTCCGCAACGAGATCACGCCCGGAAACTTCATCTTCCGTACGCGGGAGTTCGAGCAGATGGAGATGGAGTTCTTCGTCGCCCCCGGCAGCGATGAGGACTGGCACCAGTACTGGATCGACGAGCGCTTCCGCTGGTACACCGATCTCGGCATAACCCCCGAAAACCTGCGGCTCTACGAGCACCCGCAGGAGAAGCTCTCGCACTACTCGAAGCGCACGGTCGACGTGGAGTACCGCTTCCAGTTCGCCGGCTCGGAGTGGGGCGAGCTCGAAGGGGTCGCCAACCGGACGGACTACGACCTCACCGTCCACAGCAAGCAGAGCGGCGTCGACCTGTCCTACTTCGACCAGGCGACGGGGGAGCGCTGGACCCCCTACGTCATCGAGCCCGCAGCCGGTGTCGACCGGGCGGCGCTGGCGTTCCTGCTCGATGCGTATGCCGTCGACGAGGCGCCGAACACCAAGGGCGGGGTCGACAAGCGGACCGTGCTGCGGCTCGACCCGCGGCTGGCCCCGGTGAAGGCCGCCGTCCTCCCGCTCTCGCGAGGCAGCGAGCTCTCGCCCGTCGCGCGCGACGTCGCGACCCAGCTGCGCAAGCGCTGGAACGTCGACTTCGACGACGCCGGCGCCATCGGCCGGCGCTACCGCCGCCAGGACGAGATCGGCACCCCGTTCTCCGTCACGGTCGACTTCGAGACGCTGACCGACCAGGCCGTCACCGTGCGCGAGCGCGACTCGATGCGCCAGGAGCGGATCGGTCTCGATGCCCTCCGGGGCTACCTGGCCGAGCGCGTCGAGCCCTGACCTCGGCCGGCGCTAGCGGGTGCGGGCGATCGTGAAGAAGTCACGCCCGTACGGGGTCAGGTAGGTACCGACCCCCCGGTACTGCCCTGGCACCACGACCGACTCGGTGAAGCCGTTCGGAAACGTGAACGCGCAGACCCACATCGGGTTGATGTCGAGCTGAAGCGCGCGGACCGCACCCGCCTGGATCAGCGCCGTGGCGATGGCCCGCGGGGTCGCGTACGTGCTGCCCGCGTAGATGAGGTTGCCGAAGCGGTCGATGCCCATCCCCGACCGCGCCACCGCGAACCCTCCGCCGAGGGTCGCGCCCCAGGGGCCGTAGGAGTCGATGTCGGCAGCGGGCACGCCGTTGTTGACCAGCATGGTCAGGTTCTGGCGCACGCTGTAGACCCGCTTGCGGGCGTTCGGCACCTGCGTGCCCCACTGGCCGATGTCGGACGTCCCGTCGGTGTAGGTCACGACCGAGGCCAGGCCCGGCGTGATCGCGCCGAACGTGCGGCCCTGAACCGAGAAACCGCCCAGGCCGAGGTTCAGCCGGAAACCGCCGTTGAACGCGGCCATCAGAGTTGCCTTCTCGGGCTCGCTGATCGCCGACCCGGCCGGCCAGCCGTCGCCGCCGGGATCCTCGTAGCCGGCGTGGAGTACGAGCTTGGTCGTGATGGCGTCGGTACGCAGCAGGACGACGGTGGAGCCCAGCACGGAAACCGTCGCCGTCTGCACCTCCGGCCGGCCCTTGTGGGCGACCGCCGTGGTCCAGGGACCGGGGCCCCAGCGCGGCGGCGGGATGGTCGGCGTGGGCTTCGGGGTCGGCGACGGAGTCGGGGTGGCAGAGGCGGAGGCGCTGCCACTGGTGGCAGCCGAAGCCTTCGGGGCTGCGCCACCGGCGCTCTTGCTCACGGATCCGCTGGAGCAGGCCGCAAGGGTCAGCGCGAGCAGGGCGGCCAGGGCGGTCAGGGCGGATGCGGCGCGCCTCATGCGGACTGACCTACTGCCGCCGGGTCGGGCAGTTCGCGCGACGGATCCGGGCCGTCCGGATCATCCGGGACGTGTCGCAGCTTGCTCGGCCACCAGATGCGCGCGCCGATCTCGAGTGTCAGCGCCGGCACGAGGAGCGAGCGGACGACGAAGGTGTCGAGCAGGACACCGAGCGCCACCACGATGCCGATCTGCGTGAGCGTGACGAGCGGGAGCACGCCGAGCACCGAGAACGTCGCGGCGAGGACGATGCCCGCGCTGGTGATCACCCCGCCGGTCGTGGCCAGGCCGCGAAGGGTGCCGTAGCGGGTGCCGCCGCGCTCGGACTCCTCGCGCACGCGTGACATCAGGAAGATGTTG
The DNA here is from genome assembly GCA_963782485.1 of uncultured Actinomycetota bacterium. GTDB lineage: Bacteria > Actinomycetota > Actinomycetes > Frankiales > Frankiaceae > DATAZK01. Next base: position 721,273 of record CAWAJV010000007.1, on the reverse strand, counting down.
TAGTCGATGCCGAGCGCCACCAGGAAGATGAACGCGAACAGCGGCAACGACGGATCGCTTCCGGGGAAGTCGAAGATCCAGTCGTAGACCAGGGCGGCGAGCCCGAGCGCGGCAAGGAACGACAGCACCACCGTCACGATGAGCACGATCGGCGCGATGATGGCCCGCAGTAGCAGCCCCAGGATGATCAGCACGACTCCGAGGACGAGCGGGATGAGCACCTTGCGGTCGTGGACGCTGGCGTCATTCACGTCGAGGGTGATCGCGGTGTTGCCGCCCACGAGCGCATCAGCCCCCGGGACCGCATGCACCCGGTCGCGCAGCGCCCGCACGGTGTCGAACGCGTCCTCGCCCTCCGCATTGGTCAGGATGACGTCGACCTGCTGCCGGCCGCCCTCCGGCTTGCCGAACGCCGCCGCGCTCACCACGCCCGGCCCCTTCGCCGCGGCGACCACCTCCGCCGTCTTGCCGGCATTGGTGATGACGGTGGCGGGCTGCGAGGCTCCCGCCGGGAACGACTCGGCGATGAGATTCTGCCCGGTCACCGATTCGGTCTTGTTGCGGTAGCCCTCGTTCTGGGTGAGCCCGGTGTTGAGGTCGAGCAGCCCGAAGCACAGCACGATCAGGGCGATGCCGGTGCCGACCCACACCCGCCGCGGATGGCGACCGACCCCCCGGGCGATCCGCACCCAGGTGGCGCCCTCGTGCAGCCCGCGCTTGCCCACCTGGGGCACGAAGGGCCAGAAGAGGTAGCGCCCGAAGATCATGAGTAACGCCGGCAGCAGGGTCAGCTGGGCAGCCAGGGCACAGAGGATGCCTACCGCGCCGACCGGGCCGAGTCCCTTGTCGCTCTGCAACTCGCTGAAGAGCAGGCACAGCAGGCCGATCGTGACGGTCGCCCCGGACGCCAGCAGCGCCGGTGCGGCCTGGCGCAGCGCCACGATCATGGCCTCGTGGCGGTCCTCGACGTTGTGCAGCTCCTCCCGGTAGCGGGCCACGAGCAGCAGGGCATAGTCCGTCCCCGCGCCGAAGACGAGCACCGTGAGGATGCCGGCGCTCTGCCCGTTGACGACGAGGCCCGCCTTCGCGAGCAGGTAGACGACGCCTTGCGCGAGGCCTGCCGCGAAGCCGACGGAGATCAGCGGGATCAGCCAGAGGAAGAGGCTCCGGTAGGTCAGCAGCAGGATGACCGCGACCACGATGACGGTGGTGGTCAGCAGCGTGCCGTCGATGCCGCTGAACGCCTTGAGCGAATCGCGCAGGTAGCCACCGGGGCCGGTCACTGCCGTCTGCAGGCCGTCCGGCAGATCCTTGGCTGACAGGTCGGCGGTCTCGTTGATCCAGTCGACGAGCGTGTTGGCGTTGTTGCTGCTCTGCACCCGGTAGCTGATGAGCGCTGCCTGCTTGTTGGCGCTGCGGATGACGGGCGGGGTGACCCCGCGGACGTGGTCGTTGGCGACGATGGCCGTGCGGGCGCGCTCGATCGCCGCGAGATCGGCCGGGGTGAGCCCCGAGCTTCGGGCGTAGACGATCACGAGCGGGACGGTGTCTCCGCCGGAGAACGTCTTCAGCTCGTTGAAGACCTTCGTCGATTCAGCGTTGCCCGGCAGGAACGCGGCCGCATCGTTCTTCTCGGCGCTGCTGAGCTTGCCGGCCAACGGTCCGACGACCGCGAGCAGGGCCAGCCAGAAGACCAGGACGACCCACTTGACCCATTTCATGCGACGCACGGTCACGGGCGGTTCACCTGGGGACGGGCGGCGCTGGGGGGCATGCCTGCATTTTGGCCTGAAGCGCCGGTGGGCGGCAGCAGGCCACGCGCTCTGCTGGCCAGTGGAAGTAGCCTGGCAGGCGGTTGCGGGCGGGAGCCGCTCGTCCGCTGCGGGCTCATCGCGAGCGTCGTCGAACTGCCCCGGAGGAATTTCATGGTGTCTGGAACGAAGTACGTCTACGACTTCGCCGAAGGCAACCGGGATCTCAAGGATCTGCTCGGTGGCAAGGGCGCCAACCTCTCGGAGATGACCAATCTGGGCCTGCCCGTGCCGCCCGGTTTCGTCATCAGCACCGAGGCCTGCCGGGAGTACCTGCACAAGGGGGTCGAGCCGGAGGAGCTGTCGGCGGAGGTGAGCGAACACCTCGCGACCCTGGAGAAGGCGATGGGCAAGGGCCTCGGCGACGCGGCCGACCCGCTGCTCGTGTCGGTGCGTTCGGGAGCCAAGTTCTCGATGCCCGGGATGATGGACACCGTCCTCAACATCGGGTTGAACGACGAGTCGGTGCAGGGCCTCGCCAAGCAGGCCGACAACCCGCGCTTCGCCTGGGACTCCTACCGCCGCCTGGTGCAGATGTTCGGCAAGACCGTCCTCGGAGTCGAGGGCGAGCTCTTCGAGCACGCCCTGGAGGATGCCAAGCGCGCCAAAGGCACCACGAACGACCTTGACCTCGACGAGGACGACTTCCGCAGCCTCGTCGCCACCTTCCAGCAGATCGTGCGCGACCACACCGGCCGCGACTTCCCGCAGGACCCGCGCGAGCAGATGGACCTCGCCGTCCACGCGGTCTTCGACTCCTGGAACGGCGACCGCGCGAAGCTGTACCGCCGCCAGGAGCGCATCCCCGCCGACCTGGGCACCGCCGTCAACATCGTCGCGATGGTCTTCGGCAACATGGGGATGACCTCGGGCACCGGCGTCGCGTTCACCCGTGACCCGGGCAGCGGTGATCAGGGTGTCTACGGCGACTACCTGCAGAACGCGCAGGGCGAGGACGTCGTCGCCGGCATCCGCAACACGATGCCGCTCGCCGAGCTGGAGCGCCTCGACAAGACCTCGTACGACCAGCTGATGCAGATCATGTCCACGCTGGAAAACCACTACCGCGACCTGTGTGACATCGAGTTCACCGTCGAGCGCGGCAAGCTCTGGATGCTGCAGACCCGGGTCGGCAAGCGCACCGCCGGTGCCGCGTTCCGCATCGCGACCCAGCTCGTCGACCAGGGCCTCATCGACATGGATGAGGCGCTCCTGCGCGTCACCGGTGCGCAGCTCGCGCAGCTGATGTTCCCGCGCTTCGACGACGACTCGGCCAAGCACAAGCTGGCCAAAGGCATGAATGCCTCGCCGGGCGCCGCTGTCGGCAAGGCGGTGTTCGACACGTACACCGCGACGAAGTGGTCACGCAGCGGCGAGCACGTCATCCTGGTCCGCCGCGAGACGAACCCGGACGACCTCGAAGGCATGATCGCCGCCGAGGGCATCCTGACCAGCCGTGGCGGCAAGACCTCCCACGCCGCGGTGGTGGCCCGGGGCATGGGCAAGACCTGCGTGTGCGGCGCCGAGGAACTCGACGTCGACACCAAGGCCCGCCGGATGACCGCCCCAGGCGGGGTCGTCGTCGAAGAGGGCGACGTCATCTCGATCGACGGCACGAGCGGTGACATCTACCTGGGCGAGGTCGCGGTCGTGCCGTCGCCCGTCGTGCAGTACTTCGAGGGCGAGCTCGACCCGGAATCATCCGCGTCGAACGACCTCGTGCGCGCCGTGCACCGGATCATGCAACATGCGGATGCGAAGCGGCGCATGCGCGTGCGGGCCAATGCCGACACCTCCGAGGACGGCGCCCGGGCCCGGCGGATGGGTGCGGAAGGCATCGGCCTGTGCCGCACCGAGCACATGTTCCTCGGCGACCGCAAGCAGTACGTCGAGCGGCTCATCCTCGCCGAGAGCGATGAGGAGAAGAAGAGCGCCCTCGAAGCGCTGCTCCCGCTGCAGCGCAAGGACTTCGAGCGCATTCTGGAAACGATGGACGGACTGCCCGTCACCATCCGGCTGCTCGACCCTCCGCTGCACGAGTTCCTTCCGGACCGCACCGAGCTCGCGGTGCGCGTCGCGCTTTCCGAGGCGCGCGGCGAGACCGACGAGAACGACCTGCGGCTGCTGCAGGCCGTGAACCGGCTCCACGAGCAGAACCCGATGCTGGGCCTGCGGGGTGTCCGGCTCGGCCTGGTCATCCCGGGCCTGTTCGCGCTGCAGGTGCGGGCCATCGCCGAGGCGGCGTGCTTCCGCCAGCGCATGAAGGGCGATCCGCAGGCCGAGATCATGATCCCGCTGGTCGGAAGCGTTCAGGAGCTCGAGCTCATCCGCGACGAGGCCGCCGGAGTGCTCAAGTCCGTGGCCGATGCCCACGGCTGCACCCTGGCCTTCCCGTTCGGGACGATGATCGAGCTTCCCCGCGCGGCACTCACCGCCGACCACATCGCCGAGGCCGCCGAGTTCTTCTCCTTCGGCACCAACGACCTCACCCAGACGACGTGGGGCTTCAGCCGCGACGACGTCGAGGGCGGCTTCTTCTCCAATTACCTGGAGAAGGGGGTCTTCGGGGTGTCGCCGTTCGAGTCGATCGATCGCGACGGGGTCGGAGCGCTGGTACGCATCGCGGTGGAGAAGGGGCGCCAGACCCGGCCCGACATCCACCTCGGGGTCTGCGGCGAGCATGGCGGCGACCCCGACAGCGTCCACTTCTTCCACGAGGTGGGCCTGGATTACGTGAGCTGCTCACCGTTCCGGGTGCCGGTCGCGCGTCTCGAAGCCGGTCGGGCCAGCGTGCTCGAGTCGGCGACGGGTAGCGATACCCGCTGATTGGTCGTCTCCACTGACTGCTGACGATCCCGCTCTGACCGCCGGCTCGGACGCCGAGCGCTGGGCGCCGGAGGCCGCGAAGGCGACCCCGGCTGCCCGCAGCCCGTACGAGCGCGACCGCGCCCGGGTGCTGCACTCGGCGGCGCTGCGCCGGCTCGCCGCCAAGACCCAGGTGGTGGGGGTCGACGAGGAATCGGAGGACGGCGTTCCGCGAACCCGACTGACGCATTCGCTCGAGTGCGCCCAGATCGGCCGCGAGCTGGCGGCGCGGCTCGGTGCCGATCCGGACGTCGTCGACGCCGCCTGCCTCGCTCACGACCTCGGCCACCCGCCGTTCGGCCACAACGGTGAGGTCGCCCTGGATCTGGCAGCCGCCGCCTGTGGCGGGTTCGAAGGCAATGCCCAGAGCCTTCGTGAGCTCACCCGGCTGGAGATGAAGATCGTCGGTGCGGGGCTGAATCTCACGCGCGCGACGCTCGATGCGTCCTGCAAGTACCCCTGGCCGCGCAGCGATCGCGATCCGGTCAAGTACGGCGTTTACGGTGACGATCTCGCGGTGTTCGGGTGGATCCGGGAGGGCGTTCCGGAGCGCGCCCGTCCGCTGGAAACGCAGGTCATGGACTGGGCGGACGACGTCGCGTACTCGGTTCACGACCTCGAGGACGGGGTGCGGGCCGGCCTGGTTGATCTCGGCCGGCTGCGCGATCCGGGGGAGCGGGCGGCGCTGGTCGACTTCGCGGTCGAGGTCTATGGCGACGGTGACATCGAGGCGCTGCAGCGACTGCGGGCGCAGCCCTGGTGGCCGTCCGGGGAAGGTGCGCCGCGCACCCCTGCCGAGATGGCCGGTGTCAAGGCGCTCACGAGTGAGCTCATCGCGCGCTTGGTACGCGCTGCCGTCGCGGCCACCCGGCGCGAATACGGAGACGGCCGGCTCTCCCGCTACGCCGCCGACCTGATCGTGCCGGACGAGGTGCGTTCAGAGTGTGCCGTGCTCAAGGCGATCACCGCCCGGTGGGTGATGGGCCGCAGGGGAGCGGCGCAGCTGCAGGCGCGCCAGCGTGAGCTGCTGGCCGAGCTGGCCGAGGCCGTTGCCGCCCGGGCCCCAGAGGTGCTGGAGCCTCAGCTGGCTGATGCCTTTCGGGCAGCTTCGGACGGTTCGGGGCGGCAACGGGCCGTGGTGGATCAGCTCGCCCGGCTCACCGATCTCTCGGCCGTGCGGTGGCATGACCGGCTGGTGAAAAACGTTTCCACACCGCCGCGATTGGGCGCCTGAGCGGGCCCGTCGCCGCATAGACTTCCCCTGCCGCCAGCGTTTGCGTCCGCGCGTCTTCCCCCTGGCGGCTCGCATGCTGGGAGGCGCTCGATGGCCGGTCGCATCAGCGACGCGAGCATCAATGCCGTCCGCGAGCGGCTGTCCATCGAAGAGGTCGTCAGCGCTCACGTCGCGCTTCGTCCGGCGGGTGGCGGGCGGCTCAAGGGCCTGTGCCCGTTCCACGACGAGAAGACCCCGTCGTTCACGGTCAACACCGCCATCGGCTATTACCACTGCTTCGGCTGCGGTGTTCACGGGGATTCGTTCGACTTCATCGCGCGGCTGGAGAATCTCGACTTCCGCGAGGCCATCGAGCGGCTCGCGCGCCAGCTCGGCATCACCCTCACCTATGAGGGCGGGGGCTCGGCGGCCAATCGCGAGACCGGCAAGCGTTCGCGCTACATCGCGGCTCACAAGGCAGCGGCAGAGTTCTACGCGGCGCAGTTGCACACCCCCGAGGGGCTCACCGGCCGGCAGTTCCTGGCCGAGCGCGGGTTCGACGCGGTGGCAGCCGAGCGCTTCACCGTCGGCTATTCACCGTCCGGCTGGGAGGCGCTCACCTCACACTTGCGCGGGCTGGGTTTCAGCGTCCAGGAGCTCATCGAGTGCGGGTTGTCCAAGCAGGGCAGCCGGGGCTCGCCGATCGATCGTTTCCGCCGGCGGCTGATGTGGCCGATCCGCGATTCGGCGGGCGACGTCGTCGGGTTCGGCGCGCGCCGGCTGTTCGAGGACGATCCGGTCGCCGCCAAGTACCTCAATACGAGCGAGACCCCGCTCTTTCGCAAGTCCAGCCTGCTCTACGGGGCCGACCTGGCGCGCCGGGCGATCGCTCAGCGCTACCAGGCTGTGATCGTCGAGGGCTACACCGACGTGATGGCCTGCCACCTCGCTGGGGTCGAGACGGCCGTGGCGAGCTGCGGCACCGCGTTCGGCGAGGAACACGTGAAGCTGCTGCGCCGGCTCCTTCACGACCAGGACGTCCACCGTTCCGAGGTCATCTTCACCTTCGACGGTGACGCGGCCGGCCAGGCCGCAGCGCGCAAGGCGCTGGCCTTCGACCAGCACTTCGTCTCGCAGACGTTCGTCGCCATCGAGCCGGGCGGGCGCGATCCGTGCGAGCTGCGCCAGCAGGAGGGCGACTCGGCGGTGCGCGACCTCATCGCCAACCGCGTGCCGCTGGTGGAGTTCGCGATCCGCAGCGCTCTCGCGGAGTACGACCTCGATACCGCAGAGGGCCAGGTCGCCGCGCTGCGGTCGGCGGTCCCGCTAGTGGCCCAGATCAAGGACTGGGCGCTGCGCGACGAGTACGCCCGCCGGCTGTCCGGCTGGGTCGGGATGGCGTCGCCGGATCAGGTGGTGGATCAGGTGCGTCGTCAGGCGGGTGATCCCACCCGGGCCGGGCGGCCGGCGCCGCGCCGTCCACCCGCCGCCGAGCAGGGCGATACGCGGGCCGCCGACGGCGAGCGCGAGGTACTCAAGGCGGCCCTGCAGCGCCCTGGCCTGTGCGGAGCGGCCTTTGAGGCCCTTGACGACACCCACTTCACGTTCGAGCGTCACCGCGGGGTGTTCAAGGCCATCATGGCCGTGGGCGGTCCGCAGGCGGCTTCGTCGCCCGCGTCATGGGTCGCCGCGGTCAGCGATGCGTGCGGGGACGACGAGGCGCGCAGCCTCGCGATCGAGGTGGCCGTGGAGCCGCTGCGTTACGCCGGTGGCGATGACGCGTCGTACGTCAAGGCCGTCATCTCGCGGCTGCGGGAGTACGACGTCACGCGCCGTATCGCGCGGTTGAAGGGCCAGCTGCAGCGCATGAATCCGCTCGAGGCCGAGGGCTACAACCGGGTGTTCGGCGAGCTCATGGCGCTCGAAGCGCTAAAGCGTCAGCTGCGAGCGGGTGATTAGCTCGAAAGACGCCGTACTCTTGGCCGCACATGCTTTAGGTCACATCCAGCGCCTACCGAGGACGACGAGGCTTGCCGGTTCGACCGGTAGCAGCTTTCGCCGATCCGGCCGGAAGGCTCCGACTGAGGAGATGACGAGACGCCCGTCATGACCCCAACTGTCTTGCCGCGTGAAGCCCAGGTGGATGAGATCAATGACCTCATCGCGAAGGGCAAGGAGACCGGCCAAGTCACCTCCGAAGACGTGAGCGCTGCCATGCAGGCCGCTGAGCTCCCGCCCGAGCAGATAGACAGCATCACGCAGGCCCTCACCGAAGCAGGCGTCGAGATCATCGACGACACGTCGGAGATCGACGAGGACGAGGCCGAGGATCTCGCGTCGCGCCGCAAGCAGCAGGAAGAAGAGCTCGCCCTCAAGACCCCGACCTCCGACCCGGTACGGATGTACCTGAAGGAGATCGGCAAGGTCCCGCTTCTCACCGCAGAGGAGGAGGTCGACCTCGCGAAGCGCATCGAGGCCGGCCTGTTCGCTTCCGAGAAGATCGCGACCACCACCCGCAAGGTGCCCGACAAGCTGCGCCGCGAGCTCGAGGCGATCGAGCGTGACGGGCAGATCGCGAAGCGCAAGCTGGTCGAGGCCAACCTGCGTCTCGTGGTGTCGATCGCCAAGCGTTACGTGGGGCGCGGCATGCTCTTCCTGGACCTGATCCAGGAGGGCAATCTCGGCCTGATCCGTGCCGTCGAGAAGTTTGACTACACCAAGGGTTACAAGTTCTCCACCTACGCGACGTGGTGGATCCGGCAGGCCATCACCCGGGCCATCGCCGACCAGGCGCGCACCATCCGCATCCCGGTCCACATGGTCGAGACGATCAACAAGCTGATCCGCATCCAGCGCCAGCTGCTCCAGGACCTCGGCCGCGAGCCGACTCCTGAAGAGATCGCCCACGAGATGGACCTGACGCCCGACAAGGTGCGCGAGATCCTCAAGGTCTCGCAGGAGCCGGTCAGCCTCGAGACGCCGATCGGCGAGGAGGAGGACTCCCACCTCGGCGACTTCATCGAGGACTCCGACGCGGTCGTCCCGATCGACGCGGCCAGCTTCATCCTCTTGCAGGAGCAGCTCGACTCGGTGCTTCACACCCTGTCCGAGCGCGAGAAGAAGGTCATCCAGCTGCGTTTCGGCCTGACCGACGGCCACCCGCGCACGCTGGAGGAGGTCGGGCGCGAGTTCGGCGTCACCCGCGAGCGGATCCGCCAGATCGAGTCGAAGACGCTCTCCAAGCTGCGCCACCCCTCGCGGTCGCAGAAGCTGCGCGACTACCTCGAGTAGGCCGAGCCCACCGCCCGCGGGCTAGCGTTTCCTGGCGCCGCTGACGGCGAAGAAGGCCAGTCCGACCCCGCCGACGATCACCACGCCGAGCAGCTGCACCGGCCCGAAGCGGATCCGGTTCGACGCGGGTGGCGAGTCGACACTGGCCGCGGCATCGGCGCCGGCGGTTCCCCGCGGCGAGCCTCCACCGGGCGCCGGGATCACCGAATCGGCCGCCGCTGGGCGCTGTACCGGGGATACGTCGGTCCCGGTGGCCGGCGTGCTGCTCTTTGGAGCGCGCAGTCGCACCGCGGCGAGGGCGTCGAGCCGGCCGGCGCCGGCATCCGCAAGCGGTTGCGCGGTCGACAGGATGGTCTTGCGGACGTCGGCGATGCCGCGTTTCGGGTTCTGCGAGAGCAGCAGCGCTGCCGTGCCGCTGACGAACGGGGCCGCCATCGACGTGCCCGCGTCGGAGGCGTAACCCCCGTCCTGCCAGGTCGAGACCACGCACCGGGCGGGGCTGCAGTTGCCGTCGATGGCGTCGCCGCCCGGCGCGGCGATGTCGACACCGGCCCCGCGCTGGCTGTAGCTCGCGATCTGCCCGTCGGGCGCGAGCGCGGCCACGGTCAGGGCATCGTCGCCGTAGGTCTGCGCCGCCTGAGCGCGGCCGTTGCCGGCAGCGACGATGACGAGATCGCCGGCCTGCTTCGCCGCGGTGACGGCGGCGGGAAGCACCCGGTCCGGGTCTTCGAGCGGGTACGTGCTGCCGAGCGAGACGTTGATCAGGCGGATGTGGTGGTCGATCGCGTAACGGATGCCGAGCGCGACATCGGCGGCCTCGGCGGCACACGAGCCCGCGCGGCTGGTGAGCACCCGGATCGGGACCACTTTCGCTTCAGGAGCCACCCCGTACCGCGACGACGCGACGATCCCCGCGACATGGGTTCCGTGCGGCTCGCACACATCGGGGGAGCTGGCGCCGGGGGTGCACTGCCCGTCGCTGCAGGTGACTCCCGGCGACACGCGGCCACCGAAGTCCGGGTGCGACGTGTCGACCCAGGTGTCGAGGACGGCCACGGTCACCCCGCGACCGCCACCGGCCAGCTGCGCCGCTCCGGGGAGGTCGGCGAGCCGATCGGACCAGCTGCCCGTGACGGCGGACGCGGGCGCTGCTGCCGTCACAGCGAGGCACAGGCCCGCCCAGGCAGCGAGCAGGAGCGGCGCTGCCGCACCTGGCCGGGTCCGCATCACGTCTGTCTAACCGCTTTCGCCGCGCCCGGTGACGCTCGACCCGCGGGGAACCCGCTGTCGCGGGGTCAGCGCGGTCCAGCCCTGGGCGAAGCCCGCCAGCCGCTCCAGCGGATCGAGCAGCCGCCGTCCCTCGCTGGACAGCCGGTAGTCGCCCGCTTCATCGACGTGGATCAGCCCCGACTCGCGCAGCTCACGCAGGCGTTGGGACAGCCGGTCCTCACTTACCCCGAGGCGCCGCGCGAGGGTCCGGAACGGCTGAGCGGGGCCGCGCAGCTCCCACACGACGGGCAGAACGTGGCGTCGCGCCAGGAGGTCGACGAGGTCCTGCAGAGCTGCCAGCTCGTCGCCCGGGTCAGGCGGCACGGTCGGCTCGCGCCGCTGCTCGGGCCGGCGCCTTGGACCGTGCTCTGGACCGCGCGCTGGACCGTGCCTTGGAGGTCGCCCGCTGCTCGCGAGCGGCCTGCAACCGGCGCCGACGCGAGGCAGCCCGCGCCGCTTGCGGGCTCCGCAGCAGGGCGCTGACCGCGGCCTCGACATCGCCCTGCACCGCGAGATGGCCGTAACCAGAGCCGTCGCCGATCGACTCCAGGTCTTCGGCAATGGTGACCCCGCCGAGGAACAGGTCGATGACCCGGGGATGGATGTACGAAGCGCGGCAGACCGCGGGCGTGTTGCCGAGGTAGTCGGCCGTCTCCCGGACGGCTCGGGTCACGGCCCGCTTCACCGCGGTGGGGGAGGTCGCCGCGTTCTCGGAAACGGCCAGCGCGACCGCGCAGAGCACGGTGGCCGACCAGGTGCGGAAGTCCTTGGCCGAGACGGCTGCCCCGCCGCTCGCCTCCGCGAGATAGGCGTTGATGGCGCGCGCCTTCACGTCGACCCAGGCGCCGCTCTCGTCGCGAAACGCGAGCAGCTCCGGGTTCGGGTCGTCCTCGCGGGCCAGCAGGGTCGCGACGACCTCGCAGACTTCGGGATCCGCGACGGCCTGCACCCGCTGCTTGCCGCTTTTCGCGATGTAGTCGAACGTCACCGTGCCGTCGGAGTCCAGGCTGGTGTCTTCGCGGCGCATCGTCGCCAGACCGAAGGTGTTGTTCTGCTCGGCGTACTCCTCGCCGCCGATCCGGAAGAACCCCACGTCCAGCAGCCGCGCGGCGCAGGCGAGCACGCGGCGTTCCGGAACGCCCGGCAGGTCCAGGTCCGCCGAGATCTGCTCGCGCAGGGCGGGAAGGTGGTCGGCGAAGTCGAGGATCCGGTCGAACTTCTCGAGGTCGCGCCTGCGTCGCCATTCGTCGTGGTAGCGGTACTGGCGGCGTCCCGCGTCATCGGTCCCGACCGCCTGGATGTGGCCACTCTCGTGCGGGCAGATCCACACGTCCTTCCAGGCGGGCGGGATGACGAGCGCCTCGATCCGGGCCAGGACGTCAGGGTCGGTCACCCGGCGGCCGGTCGCATCGAAGTAGCCGAACGGCGCGCCACGGCCGGGCTTGCGCTGGCGGGTGATGCCGGCACCAGCGGGGTCAGAGCGGCGCAGTCGCATCGGCGGAGCTAACCCTCGTCGGGTGCGATGTGCATCGCCGATTCCTCGGCGGTCTCACCGCCCTCGGCGTCGTACTCGTGGGCAATGACCTCGGGGGTTTCGTCCTCGTGCGCCCCCTCGTCGTCGTCGACCAGCCGGCCGACCGACTCCGGGGTGTGGAACGGGGTGTCGAGGTCGTCGCCCGTGGGGGTGCTCCGCGCCGACTCGTCGGTGTAGACGTCGGGCTCCTCGCGATCGAGCCGGCGGGTGATGCCCTCGCCCTCGATCTCCTCGCGGGCCGTGGTGCCCCACTCCTCGACACCCACGGAGTGGTCACCCGGAACCGACAGGCTGTAGCCGGTATCGCCGGTGGCTTCCGTCTCGGGGTCGAACTCCTCGGGGTCCGGGACGCCCTCGTCCTCGAACTCGCTCTCCGGGTCTGGGATTCGGCTCGTCATAGGTCCCGTCACAGTTGCTATTGCTGCGCCGGGCCCCTGCCCGGCACGACGAATGGGGTGCGTTTCGCTTTGCCCGCTGACGAGTCGAGATCTGCCCGTGCGCGCCAGGAAAAAACGGCGCGGCGTGTCAACCGGCCGCTGCGGGACAGCTACGACAGCCCGTGGCCGCCGGCGCCGTTTTCGCTCAGGCCCGCCGAGTACACCAGCGAATCCTCGCTCGACTTGCCGATCACGGAGCGGGCGCGCGTCGCGAGGGTGCCCGCTTGAGCTGCCACGATCCCGGCCGCCCCCTGCACGGCGGGGCGCTCCTTCACGGCCCGGAAGGTGCGCACCAAAGTGTCGTAGCGCTCGCGCCCCGCTCGGGCTCCGAGCACGTAACCGGCGGCAAAACCGAGGCCGAAGACGGCGCGGATAGGCATGTGAGGTACCTCCGGGTGAGGAGTTTGGCCGGGCCTGCCGGCGGTCTGCGTGCGCTAGCATGGGCCGGGCGCCGCCGAGCGGCCCCTATCCCGCGTAGCTCAATTGGCAGAGCAGCCGGCTGTTAACCGGCAGGTTACAGGTTCGAGTCCCGTCGCGGGAGCTCCCGATCTGGTCCCGCGAAGGCGCCAGAATCCGCATATTTCCCCAGGTCATCCCGGGAAGTCGGCGTCCGGGCGGGCCGCGACCACGATCGCGTACGAGCCGTCGGCCAGCAGCCGGTCACCCTCGATCAGCACCGACTCCGTCGCCAGTGAGATCAGAGCTCCGCTGGACTCGTCGAACTCGACATCCGTGACCGGTCCGGCCGCGTTGCCGAGCTCGCTGAGGACGAGCCGGCCCATCGGTGAGCGGCCCTCCGTGGGTTGTGCTGCGGACTGGTCATCGGTGACGACGACGGCGTCGGGCCCGATGCCGACGATCTGCGACCACGGCACCGTTTCTGCCTTACGACCCTTACCGACCTGCAGCGCGGTAACGGCCGCGGGGGAGGTGGTGAGCAGGGCGTCGCTGACGTCGCCGAGGGACTCTGCACTGGATCGGCTGATCACGCGCCGGCCACGCAATTGCGAGAGGTGCATCAGGAGCTCCCGAGCCGGGCGCGGAAATCGGCGACCGCGCTGCCGAAGCCGGCCAGGTCGTCGCGGATGAACTCTTCGACATCGGCGGGGACCATGAGCACCTCGCCGGACACCGCCAGCGTCGACGGCAGCGGCAGGAGCAGCGGCGCGCCTTCCGCGCGTTGCAGGCTCGGCTCACCGTCCAGCTCGTAGCCGATGACGGTTCCCTTCGCGCCATCCGGGCTCATCTCGACGATCAGGTCGCGGACGGTCCCGAGCTGCTTGCCGGCGTCGGTGAGGACGGCGTCGCCGAGCACGTTGCGACCCTTGGCATTGCCTGCCTCCGCCGACCCGGAGGAGCCCTCGATGGCCGACTCGTCGGTGACCATGACCGCGTCGCGGCCGACCGCATGGATCTCTTCCATCGCCAGCACCTGCTTCAGGCGGCCGGCGAAGCGGCCCCGCTTGTTGAGGGTGAAGCCGACGACCCGACCCTCGTCCGGGACGTAGATGACGTCACGCGTCTCGGCGATGTCCTCGCCGGTGGTCGTGGTGACGACCGGAAGGCCGACCAGGGACCTCGCTCGCATGAGCAGATCGGTCATCGACGCGTCCGTGAGCCACGACCGGACCCGGAACCTCCCGTGGCGACGACGCCGCCCCGGCGTCGTTTGCTGCGCCACAGGACGAAGCCGACAAGGAGCAGGATCACCACGACGATGGCGATGATCACGATGGCGAGGGTCACGCCTTGAGTGTGCCCCCTGATGGTGCTTTGACGCTTGGCTTCAGCTCGTAGCGGGGCCGCGCCAGAGGTCGATGCCGCCCTCGACGGCGGACTTGTCGATCTCGGCCAGCTCGTCGGCGCTCAGGTCGGCGTTGTCGAAGGCCGCCAGATTCTGCTCCAGCTGATGCACCGATGACGCGCCGATGAGTACCGACGTGACCCTGGGGTCACGAGCCGCCCACACGAGCGCGAGCTGAGCCAGGGATTGCCCGCGGGCCCTGGCGATCTCGTTCAGCGCCCGGATGTGGGAGACGTTCTCCTCGGTCAGCGCATCCGGTGAGAGCGACGTGTTCGCCGCCATCCGCGAACCCTGCGGGATGCCGTTCAGGTAGCGGTCGGTGAGCATGCCCTGAGCCAGCGGGGAGAAGGCGATGCACCCGGCGCCGAGCTCCTCCAACGTGTCGAGCAGCTCGGCCTCGATCCAGCGGTTCAGCATCGAGTACGACGGCTGGTGGATGAGCAGTGGCGTGCCCATCTCGCGCAGGAGCGCGGCCGCTTGCCGGGTGCGCTCCGGGGAGTAGGAGGAGATGCCGGCGTACAGCGCGCGGCCGGACCGTACCGCCGAATCCAGCGCGCCCATCGTCTCTTCCAGCGGGGTATCGGGGTCGAACCGGTGGGAGTAGAAGACGTCGACGTAGTCCACGCCCATGCGCGCCAGGGATTGATCGAGGCTGGCCAGCAGGTACTTGCGTGAGCCGAACTCGCCGTACGGGCCGGGCCACATGTCCCAGCCGGCCTTCGTCGACAGGAAGAGCTCGTCGCGGTAGGGCCGGAAATCCTGCGCCAGCAGCTGACCGAAGTTCGACTCGGCCGAGCCGTACGGAGGGCCGTAGTTGTTGGCGAGATCGAAGTGGCACACGCCCAGATCGAAGGCCCGGCGAAGGATGGCCCGCTGCGTCTCCAAGGGCCGGTCGCTGCCGAAGTTGTGCCACAGGCCGAGCGAGACCACCGGCAACTTGACGCCACTTCGCCCGACCCGGCGGTAGGTCATCTGCTCGTAGCGGTCGTCTGCTGCCAGGTACGTCATGGGGACCTCCGAGTCTTGCGGATCGCCATCGGGAAGGGGTTCGCGATGCTGACATCGGTGAGCGACGCACGTGCATCCAGCCGCCATCTTGCCCCGCAGCGGGCGCGCTCGCGGGTCGGCCATCCTCTGCACGAGCATCCGATGTGAAACTGCTCTCAGGAACCGGCTTGAACCACAGCAGGCGAGAGGCGGGTGAAGCGCGTGCAGGTGCATCCGCTCGCATGGCTGGCCAAACGTGACCAGAACCTTGCCGCGCTGCGCCGCGCTGGTCGCACCGCGATCGTCGTGCCGGCGATGTTCGCGCTTTCCTCGAAGGTGATCGACAACGAGGAGATGGCGCTGTTCACCGCCTTCGGCGGTATCGCGACCCTGCTGCTGGTCGACTTCTCCGGACAGTTGCGCGACCGCGTGCTGGGGCTGGCCGGACTCGGCGTCACCGGGGCGGTCTTCGTCTGCCTGGCGACGTTGGCGTCACGAAGCCCGTGGCTGGCGGCGCTGTCGATGGCGGTGGTGGCCTTCCTGGTGCTCTTCTCCGGGATCGTCAGCTCGGTGTTGGCGGGCGCGTCGACCTCGTTGCTGCTGTCGTTCATGCTTCCCGTGATGGTCCCGGGCCCGGTATCGGACATCCCGGACCGGATGGCCGGCTGGCTGCTGTCGGCTGCAGCTGCGCTCATCGCGGTGCCACTGCTCTGGCCGGCGCCCGCGCGCAGCCCCTTACGGGCACCGGCAGCGGCGGCGTGTGTCGCGTTGGCGGCCCGGCTGCGTTCGGATGTGGGATACGTGCTCGGCGAGGGAGTCACTCAGGAGGCTCACGATGAATCCGTCGCCCGGGCGAATGACGCGATCGCCGCGTTGCAGAAGACGTTTCTCGCCACGCCCTACCGTCCCACCGGGCTGAACACCTCGGCGCGCACGGTGGTCCGGCTCGTGGACGACCTCAACTGGCTGATGCTGATCATCCAGGCCGGTCCATCCCTGGATGCGATCGCGCTGTGCGGGCAGCCGAGCGGGCCGGCGTGCTCGGTCAAGGTGGCAGCCGCAGCCGTTCTGGACCGAGCCGCGACCGTGCTGACCGAGAAGACCGACTCCGTTCAGGAATTGCAGTCCGCCATCGCCGAGCTCGAGGCGACGCTGCATCGGATGGAGCACCACGCGACCGTGGAACTGCCGGCCCGGCGGATCGTGATGGGAGACGGCTCGGTCGCGGTCGACGAAGGCGCGGACGAAGCGATCTCCTCGCTCGACCCCGCCTTCCGCGCGCAGGAGCTGAGCTTTGCGGTTTCGCAGATCGGCCACAACGTGGAGATCACGGCAGTCGCGGATCATCGCCGCTGGTTCGACCGGTTGCTCGGTCGCCAGCCCGAAGGGGTGACCGGACCGCTGACGGCAGCCGGACGTCGTGCGGCCGCCCATCTCGAACCCCACTCGGTGTGGCTGCACAACAGTGTCCGGGGTGCCGTCGCCCTCGGGATCGCCGTCTACGTGGCCTATGAAAGCGGCCTGTCGCACTCGTTCTGGGTGGTGCTCGGCGCGCTGTCGGTGCTGCGTTCCAGCGCGCTGAACACCGGCCAGAACGCGTTTCGCGCCCTGCTCGGGACCGTGGTCGGCTTCATCATCGCGGCCGGAGTGCTCGAGCTGGTCGGCACGAATGCGACCGTCCTGTGGTTCCTGCTGCCGGTGGCGATCCTGCTCGCCGGCATCGCGCCGGCGGCCATCTCGTTCACGGCGGGCCAGGCGGCGTTCACGATCACCGTCGTCATCCTGTTCAACATCCTCGATCCGGAGGGGTGGAAGGTCGGCCTGGTGCGCGTCGAGGACGTCGCCATCGGATGCTCGGTCAGCCTGCTGGTCGGGCTCCTCTTCTGGCCGCGTGGCGCGGGTGCGGCGCTGGGCCGAGCGCTGGCCCAGGCGTATGCCGAGAGTGCCCGCTACGTGGCCCACGCCGTCGGATTCGGGATGACCCGCTGCGATGGCAGCGGCGTGCTTACGCCGGCACCGACCGCCGATGCGTTACGGGCCCTTGCCGCCAGCGCGCGGCTGGACGACGCGTTTCGCACCTACCTGGCCGAGCGGGGAACCAAAGCCGTCCCGCTCGCCAAGGTCACTCGACTGATCACGGGGGTCGCCGCGCTTCGCCTGGCCGCAGACGCCGTGCTCGACCTGTGGGATCGGGAGGACGGCACGTCGGAAGGGGATCGCACGACCTCGCGCCAGCTGCTGCTGAAGACCGGCGAGAGCGTGCAGGGCTGGTACGACTCGCTGGGGGAGAGCCTGAGCTCAGGCGCTGCCCTGCCGGAACCGCAGGGCCACGACCACGCGGCCAACGATCAGCTGATCGGAGCGCTTCGGCGCGACCTGCGCGGCGCGGACGGAATGGCGGGCGGCACGGCCGTTCGACTCATCTGGACGGCGGATCATCTCGACGCGGCGCGGCGCCTGCAGGCCAGCATCGTCGACCCGGCGAAGGCGGTGGCCGGCGAGATCCAGCTGGGCCGGTTCAACTGGATCACCCCGACCTGGATCCGGCGCCGGATCCCTGCGCTGCAGTGCTAGCGGGGATGGCCTGGCTATGTTGGTGCCGACCGGGGCGGTAGCTCAGCCGGTCAGAGCAGCGGACTCATAATCCGTGGGTCGTGGGTTCGAGCCCCACCCGCCCTACAAACAGCGAGTGACCTGCACATTTGCATAAGAGGCCCGGGAGCCGAAGGTGCACACCTGCCCGCGCCGGCTACTCCCGCGCGGACCTTCGGGTCAATCGCCATGGGCCGCCCGCCGCGCCGCTGTCAGCATTGGTCTCGGAGTTCTACTGAGGAGGTCACTGATCCGGTCCCAGCTCCAATTCTTGACAGCGGCGCGGCGGGCGGCTTGCGAAATCTCGGTCCAACGGGGCTGCGGGAGACTCAGCAGCTCGTCGAGTTTGGCCCTGAGGTCGATGGCGTCGCCCCTGGCGAAGCTTGCCAGATGGCGAACGCCCGGCGGGTACTCGGCTTCCAGCACCTCGGCTACCTCGGCCAGCCCGGAATGCCGGGCGATCAGCGGTGGTGAACCGCAAGCGGCAGCTTCAACGGCGACCATGCCGAACGCCTCCGGGAAGACGGATGGAACGACGCTCACGTCGGCGAGCGGCCACAGATGCGCCAGGTGCCGGTGCTCGAGCGGCCCGGTGAACAACACTCTGCCGCGGGCTCGAGCCTCAAGCTCCTCGCGCTGCGCGCCGAACCCGACGATGACGGCACGCACCTCTGGGCGGTTAAGGAGTGCCAACGCGTCGAGGAGCAGCGAAACGCCCTTTTCGGCGCTGAGTTTCCCGACGAAGACGACGGTCGGGGCGTCGCCGCTCAGGAAGTCCGCCAACCGCTCGGCGTTCTCCTCATCGGGCCGGCGATCGTCTCGCCGACCCGGGTTTGGCAGATCCCGTCGGCACTGCTCGACAAGCGCCCGCAGCGCGTGACTGCGCTCCTGCGGCCGAAGCTCAGTGATGTCGACGCCCGGAGGGATCACGCTGATGCGTGAGGTGTAGTCCCCCGAACCGACTACGTCGATCAAGACGTTCGCCGTATGCCGGGAACCGACAACTACGGCGCCTGCCGCCTTCAGGGAGGCGCGCGCCCAGGCGCACAGCTCGGAATTGCCGCGCAGCGCGAACTCCAACTCCGATCCGTGGGCCTTGACGACGAACGGCGCACCGGACGCGGCGCCCACCGGCGCGCCGAGCAACACGTGGTTTACCAGCATGAGGTCCACTGGCCCCTCGGCCCGAATGGCGGCGGCATTCTGGTCGACGAATCGCTCACGCTCCGCCGCGGGCATCGCCGGCAGCAAGCAAGGCTGTAGATCTTCATAGGGATCCAGCACGAACACCGGCAGCCGGGTGTCCAGTCGAGGCCGCACCACACGAGCGCCACCCAGGTCGAACCGCTCCGGATGCGGCTCCTGGCACACGACTACGACGTCATGCCCGCGCCGGCTCCACGCCCGCGCCAGGGACCGGGTATATACATTCGAGCCGGTCCCATCGAGCAGGTAACCGTGCCAGATCAGAATGCGCACGCGTCCTCCCTTAGCCACGTTGCCTATCAGCCTGACGCGCCCTCACCACCGCCGTTGGAGGTAGCAACTCCATCGCCGGTTTCCTAAGGAACCGGCCTTTGCTACGGACCCGGTCGACCTAGCGGTCCGGAACTCAGAACCCCCCTCGGCAGCTACCGGGACGGCCGTGCCGCGGCTATTACACGAGACCCCTGCCGGCAGACGCGCAGTTCCCGGGTTAGCCGCTGGACAGTCGCTGAGCGATAGTGTCGGCCAACTCGCGGGCGCCGTCACGCCACTTCGCCGGCGGCAGGGGTCTGCGCTCGTGTAACGACACGTCGGCTGCTGATTCCCCCCGCTCGCCGCGAGTCTCCCGCCCATCGGCCAGCGAGGTTGTACTTGAACTGCCGAAGGCCTGGACACCCGGCGCCGGCCGGGTCCTGAACGTCATCCGAGGGGGCGGAAGTGGTTGGGAACCTCCTTGTTGTGACCCGAGGATTCGGCACCCGACGCTCGGCGGCCACCTGCATATGCGCCGGTCAGCGCAGCGTCAAGCCCGCAAGTGCTCATAGTCCGTGGGTCGTGGGTTCGAGCCCCACCCGCCCCACAGGTAGCGAGTGACGTGCTGGTCGGGGCTCTCCCGGCTCGAGCTCGATGTACCCCGGCAAGCAAGGCGCGCTCGCGTTCTACCTGATCTTGCGCGAGGACCAGAGCAGCTGACGTTGCGAGTTGTCCGGGCTTCGCCTACTGGTGCGTGTTCGATGGCTGCTTCACGAGAGCGTGGACAACGAGCGCGCGCTCGCGCCGGGGACGGCCGTCCGCAGCGGTGGCCACGCGTCTGCCGGGCCGGTCCTCCGGTCGGCGCGAAACGCTGGGAAGAGGATGGCGTTTTCGTCCGCGCGCGGCCAATCCGCGTCGCCGCCGGAACACACACGGACCCATCTGAGCATCGTCACATTTAGTAGCGACGGACAGGATTGTCTCCGTATGAGCTGGGAATGACGGACTGGCCACACGCAGCCATCCCAAGTTTCGTGTCCGCGAAAAGAAGGTGAGTCAACATGAGGATCGGTGGCAGCCTCGCGCTGATCGCGATCGGAGCCGTGCTCAAATTCGCGATAACAAAGCAGTTCAACGGGGTTTCTCTGGGCACCATCGGGGTCATCCTGATGATTGTCGGAGCCGTTGGACTGCTCCTGACGATCATATTCATGTCCACTCGCCGCCGGACGGACGTCGTGTACGGCCGCAACGCGGTCAGTGTCCGGGAGCCTATGGACCCTGCCGATCCGCGTTACTAACGGTTACCAAGAGCAGGTTCTCTCACCCCAGCAAAGGAACCACATGATCATTCTCGGAATCGTGTTACTCATCATCGGCTTCATTGCCAAGGTCGCCATCATTTGGACGCTCGGCATCATTGCCGTGGTCGTTGGCGCCATTCTCGCGATCGCTGGAGGCGTGGGACACGCCGTAGGCGGCCGGCGACACTATTACTAACTCTTACTGATTCCGCTGCGCCAAGCTGAGCGCCAAGTCCCCGCCCCTCCAAGGAGCGGGGCTTCGGCCTGTTCGGGGCCTATGAGTGCACCCGCGGTGGCCCTCGTTCCGCGGTGGCTGGTGCGACGCGTTGCCATGCCTACGGCCAGCGGTCAGCCGAGCGCTGAACCGGCTCTCCAATCCTGCCAGGGGATGTTCCAGACCCCGCCGGTGCCGTTGCCGTCGGTCTCCATCGGGCGACCGGTGCCGGTGGTCTCGACCACATCGCCGATGAGGCTGTTGCCGTACAGCCATTCCGCATTGGCGAGTGAGATGTTCGTGCAGCCGTGCGAGACGTCCTGGCTGCCCTGCGCCCACTCCGACCAGGGCGCGCCGTGGATGTACTCGCCGGACCAGGTGAGACGCATCGCGTACGGGACGATCTCGTCGTAGGCACCGGCTCCGGTGATGCCCACCGTGCTGGAGTCCATGTGGACGGTCCGCTCGATGCTCATGACCGTCTTGATCCCGCTGCGGGTGGTCCAGGTGCCGAAGTGCTGGCCGAGGCTCACCGGAATCGTACGGATCACCTGACCGTCACGGACCACGGTCATCAGGTGGGTCGCGTCGTCGATCCTGAGGATCTGGGCGCGGCCCGTGGTGAACGTGGCCGTCGTGTCGCGCACGCCCCACGTGCTCTCGCCGGTGCGCACCCCATCCAGCGCTGCTGTCACGGTGATCTTCGTGTTGGCAGGCCAGTAGCTGCGGGGCCGGTACTCCAGGCGCGTGTCCGAGAACCAGTACCAGCCGGCCGCTCCGGCCGGGTGGCTCGTGGCCACGCTGAGGTGCCGTTCGACCGCAGCGTGATTGGCGGCGGGGCTGCTCAACGTGACGACGATCGGCTCCCCGACCCCGACGGTGGCGCCGGCTGCGGGACTGATGCTCGCGGACAGCTGATGGGGGGCCGGTGCGGTCGTGAACGTACGAATGTCGGTGTGCTGGTCGCTGCCGTCGGCGCGCACGACGACGGCGGTGGCGGTGAACTGCCCAGCGGGGGGAAGCGGTGCGGAGGCGGTGCCGGTGGTGGGGATCGCGTGGCCGGACGCCGACTTCACCGCGAAGCTCGCGACGTCGCCGTTAGTGACGGACACCGAGATCGTGTCACCGGGGGCGAGCTGAGCCTGATCGGCGGCACTCCAGGCGACGACGGCGGGAGCGGCTTGCGTCGCCGGCGCCCGGGGAGGCTGCGGTGGCTGCGTGGTCGCCGACGTGGCCGGGCTGCCGCATGCGGCGAGGACGGCCACGCTGACAACGGCGCAGCCGATCAGCGCGGGCCGCACGACACGCCTATCAGCGGGCTTCGCATGCAACAGCTATCGGCGGGGGACGCCAGAATCTCATGGCTTCCGGGGAGTGCACTTGCTCCAGGCTATCGAGACGGCCTGAGCGGAAGCCGTCCGGCAGCGAATTTCACGATGAGTGCTGACATAAAGGTGTCATACGCCAATTTTGTGATGGCGCGTACCGGGGAATCGTCGAAGGCATGATTGCGATCGCGACCTTGCTGCTCGTCGTCACCATCTCGCTGGTGATCACGCGCGTCGCGACGGTCATCCTGACCGCGACCGGCATGTCCGCGGAGTCGGCCCGCTTTCAGGCGCGCTCCGCGTTCACCGGCGCGGGCTTCACGACCAGCGAATCCGAGCGTGTGGTCGATCATCCGCTCCGGCGGCGGGTGATCGCGACGTTGATGCTTCTCGGCAACGCCGGCATCGTCGCTGCGGCGAGCTCCACCATCCTGGGTTTTCGCGGCGGAAGTCTCGGTCATCAGTCGTGGAAGGTCCTGGAGATGGTGCTCGGCCTCTTGGCCCTGGTGTTCATCTCCCGGAGCCGGTGGGTGGATCGCCGTCTCACGCGGGCGATCGCCCGGATCGTCGGGCGCTACTCCGACCTGACGACACGCGACCTCGGGGCCCTGCTCGACCTTTCCGGTGCCTACGCCGTCAAGGAGCTGGCCGTCCGGGACGGCGACTGGGTGGCGGACCGTGCTCTCGGGGAGCTCGAGCTGCGCGAGGAAGGCATCGCCGTGCTCGGGATCGTGCGGGCGAGCGGCCGCTATCTCGGCGCGCCGGCCGGCCACAGCCGGGTGCGGTCTGCTGACGTGCTGATCCTCTACGGTCAGGCGGACCAGCTGCGCGAGCTCGACGATCGCTGTGCCGGCCCTGACGGGGACGCTGCGCACCAGGCTGCCGTAGCACGCCACCGCAGCGACGAGTCGGCCGAGCAGGCCGCGGACCGGGAGCAGGACGCTCCCGGCGGCGCCGCCGCGGAGCGGAAGAGGGCCGCCTGACGCCCCGGAAAGCGGCTTGGCGGCTCGGCCGAGTCGCACTGCTCAGCCGGGCTCCCGTATCCCGCACTGAGGGGTCTTCGTTGCGATAAGGACGGAGCGGCACGTGAGCAGGTATCTCGGGGGGATGTACCGCTCCGTCCTTCCCGCGTGCTACCCGATGACCACCGTCGGCTTGCCGCACATCACGAAATGGATACTGGCCGGATCGAGCAGGTAGGCGACGTCAGGGTTGACCTCGTCGGCGACGGCGGGTGCTGACAGCGATGCGACGAAGGTGTCCAGCGATTCGAACCACTGCTCCGTCACCCCGTCGAACGCCGCGTTCGGGTCGCGCAGACCGTGGTTCTGGTCATAACCCCAGAGCGGGTCGCGCAGTTCGGGAATCGTCTGGAACAGGCCGCCATGGTGCTTGCGCCAGTGCTCGTGAAAGGTGTCGAGGTCCAGCGCGGCGTTGCGGCGCAGGATGCACAGCAACTTGGCGCCGGCTTCTTCGCGGCGCGGCGACGGGATGATCACCTCGGGCTCCTCGGTGATGACGATGAGCCGCTCGTCCTCGCGGAACTGCGGCACCTGCTCGTGGACCGCCGCCATCCCGGGCTCGTGGGCGAGCGCGAGGAGCTCGTCGTAGGAGTCGAGCCAGAGCACGGCGACCCCGTCCCACCCGTCGTCACGCACCTCACCGGTGGTGCGTTCGCGGTCGGCGTCGGTGAGAAGCCGGTGATTGAGCTCGTAGCGGTTCACGTGGCGGGCCAGGGCCGGATCGTTCGCCAGGGTCGGTCCGTGAACGTCACGCCAGAAGGAGTGGAACTGCTCCGGCGTCGTCCCCGACGTGCGCCGCAGGAACTCGAAGACCTTGATGCCCATCTGCACCCCTTCGTTCGGTCGCCGTCACGCTAGCCACCTCGCCTCAGGCAGGCTGCCCCGGGCGCCAGTTGTCGCGTAGCAAACAATTACAGGCAGGAGTTATTGACGGCTGGTGCATAGGTGCGCCATAGCCGACCCCCATGTCGTGCGGCGAGTGTCGCTGGAGACGGACACGGCAGTCCGCAGACGACAGGAGCAGAGATGGTTCAAGACCAGGGTCCGCAGGGATGGCTGAGTGGAGTGACGCCGCCAAGCGGGGATGCCACCGACGGCCCGCGCCGTGGGACCTCGCGCCGCAGGCTGGCGGGCGTGGGCCTGGTCGCGGCCGGCGTCGTCGCCGGCGGGGTACTCGCCGGGACGCTGGGCGCCGCTGCGGCCACCAGCGGGAGCACGACCGCCACCTACGCCGCGACGGGTGCGGAGGGCGGCGGACGCCCGGCGAACAGCCACAGCTCCACCCCGGTCCGCAGCGATGAGAAGGCCGTCAGTGACGCGGCGCTCGCTGCGCAGCTCAAGCAGAAGGCGCTCGCCGCCGTCCCCGGCGGCACGGTGTACCGGATCGAGACCGACGCCGATGGGGCCACGTACGAGGCTCACATGACGAAGGCGGACGGCGCCGAGGTCACGGTCAAGTTCGACAAGAACCTCAACGTGACCGGAACTGAGTCCGGCATGGGCAAGGGCGGCCCGAGCGGCGGCCCTCGTGGCGGCCCTGGTGGCGGCCCTGCTGGCGGCTCAGGTGGCGAGCATGGTGACCATGACGGCGACGGTCCGGACGCCGCGTCCGGCGAGTCCGGCACGTCGGGCACCACGTCCGGCTGACCGAACACCGGCCGGCCGCGCGGCGACCGGCGGCTCTTGGCGAAAGCCCCACCCCGGCGGGAGGTGGGGCTTTCGTCATGTTCGCGGCCTGGTTGGGCCGAACGGACGAGCGGGGCGCGGCCCGACTTAGCTACTATCGCTTGTAGTAGTTGCCCCCACCAGCGTGCTGCCTGCGGCAGTCGAGGAGTGACGTCCATGCAGCAGCATCTGAGCTGGCTGGAAGCCGGCGTGGTCGGTGGCATGCAAGGCGTCGCCGAACTGTTCCCGATCTCCAGCCTCGGCCACAGCGTGCTGCTGCCGGCGGTGATCGGCGGATCGTGGGCGAAGGACCTCAACGTCAACACGCCCGAGTCGCCGTACCTCGCGTTCATCGTGGGTCTGCATGTCGCTACGGCGCTGGCGCTCATCATCTTCTTCTGGCGCGATTGGGTGCGCATCGTGGGCGGGTTGGTGAGCAGCATCCGCTATCGCGAGCTGCGCACCACCGACCAGCGCCTGGCCTGGTTGCTCATTCTCGCGACGATCCCGGTGGGCCTGGTCGGGCTGCTGGCCGAACACTGGTTCCGCACCACCTTGGCCAAGCCCAATCCCACGGCCGTCTTCCTGATCATCAATGGGCTGGTCCTGCTCGCCGCGGAGACGCTCCGGCGCCGCGAGCCGGCCGACGAGACGGACTACGTCGACGAGCGGCTGAGCGGCGCGCAGTCCGATGCGAGGGTCGCGCGGCTGCCGATCGTGCAGGCGGTCCTGGTCGGCGCGACGCAGATTCTGGCGCTGGCTCCGGGCATCTCCCGCTCGGGGATCTCCACCGTCGGCGGCATGCTCCGCGGCCTCTCCCGGGAGGACGCGGCCCGGTTCTCGTTCCTGCTGGCAACGCCGGTCATCCTGGCCGCCGGCGCGCTGAAGGTCGGTGACCTCACCGGCCCGCTGGGGGACGGCATCCGCCCGCAGGTGATCTTCGGATCGGTCCTGTCCTTCGCCGGCGCCTACCTGTCGGTGCGTTTCCTGACGCGTTACTTCACGAACCGCTCGCTGCGCCCCTTCGGGGCCTACTGCATCGCTGCGGGCGTTTTCTGCCTGGTCCTCTTCTCCGTCCGCTGACGGGCCACTGCTCGCAATGGGCGTTTCGAGGGTCGCGCGCTCTTCTACGATGACGAAAAGCGCCGGAGGCCGCATGAGAAGTCGTGACGCCTCGAACGACCGCAGACGCCAGAGCGCCGGGTCGCTCGAGAGTGAGGTCATGGCTGCGCTGTGGTCAGCCGAAGGGCCGCTGACCCCAGCCGAGGTGCAACGCTCGTTGGGACGCGACCTCGCGTACACGACCGTCATGACGACGCTCGCCCGGCTGCACGGGAAAGGCCTGGCCCAGCGGGTGAAGTCCGGACGCGCTTACGCGTACAGCGCGGTCAAGCGGGCTGACGAGCAGGCCGCGGAAGCGATGAACGAGGTTCTGGCCCGCGGCGGCGACAAGGCTGCGGTGCTGACCCACTTCGTCGAAAGCTTGTCGGCGCAGGACGAGGCACTTCTGCGGCAGTTGCTCGGTCGCGGCGCGCCGGAGACGCCGTAGTGCATTACAGCGTCTACCTCGCCCTCGCCGCCGCCCTGGTGCTCTCGCAGGTCGCGGTTCCCTTGACGGCGCGGTTGGCGCCGCGCCCGCGCGCATACGCGCTCGCCCTGGCGGCGCTGCTCGCCGGCGGGATTCTGGGTCGCGGCCCTCGGGTGTCTCGTGATAGCAACCCTCGGCCGCCTGGGCGTCATGGACCTGCTCGGTCACTGGTCTCCGGCCGTCCTGCGGGCAGACCTCCCGGTCCCGCTCCCGACCGGTCTCGGGAGCGTCGTGCTGCTGCTCGTCGCGCTGGCATCGCTGGTCGGCGCGACGCTGCGGTTGGGTCGCGGCGTTCGGCAGGTTCGGGTGCTCAACGCCACGATTTCCGAACGGCGGTGCGGCGATCTGGCGGTGATCGATGCGGCAGTGCCGGAGGCGGTGACGGTGCCCGGGTGGCCCGGCAGCACGGGCAGCATCGTCGTCACGTCGGGGATGCTCAAAGTGCTGGAACCGAGCGAGCAGGCGGTGCTGCTCGCACATGAGCGCTGCCATCTACGCAGCCAGCATTGGCTTTTTCGGGCGGCGACCCGGCTCGGAGCGGCGCTGCTGCCGGCTGCTAAACCGCTCGTCGCGTGTTGCGATCACACGCTGGAACGGTGGGCGGACGAGAGCGCGGCAGTCGACGTCGGCAATCGAGGTCTGGTGGCCCGCTCGATCGCGAAAGCGGCCCTGGCGGGCGCCGACTATCGGAGGACGGGCGTCTCGCTCGCATTCGCGGAGGGTGCGGTCGGCAAGCGAGTCGAGGCCTTGCTGGAGCCGCGTCGACGCGGCCGCTGGTCCAGTTGGTCAGTGGCAGCCTTGCCGCTCGCACTCGCTCTGATCGGCATGGCGACATTGCTGCATGCGGGCCGTGAACTCGAGGGCCTTTTCGATCTCGCCGGTCACCTGTAGGGGTAACGATGGAGTAGGCGGGTCAGGGCCTAGCCTCCACCGCTGGGTCTGGTCGCGGCTCTCGGAGAGCGCTGGGGGAACCGCCGAGAGCCGCGCCAAAGGGCGGTACCCGCCGAACGCTGGTCATAAGCATCCCTGCCCGCCGGCCCGCGGCGAAGCGAACGAAGGCGTAGTAAAGCGCCGGGAACGCGCTCCCCAGCTAACGGCCCCGGCGCTTGCTCATGAAATACCCCAAAACGGACATCCGATACCCATGATGCTGAATTTCTGGGGTGAGTCGGCTGCGGGCTATTCGAGGCCGTAGCGAGGCATCGCGCCGCTGAACGCGTGTTCGTACAGCCCGTAGCCCACGTGGCCGTCGTATTCGAAGCGGCCGGCCTGATCCACCACCGCGTAGGCCCCCAGCTGGCGGATCTCCGCCACCTCGTAGCTGATGCCCTGCACCACGAGATCCGGGCCCTGGTACATGCCGTGGCGCCAGTCGGGCTCCAGGCCGTAGCCAGTACCGACCGCAAGAAAGTTGGCCAGCAGCGGCGTGCACGTCATCTCGAACCCGGCGTCGGGGAAGCTGATGGTCGATCCCGTGAGCAGCCGGATGCCGGGCTCGAACGTGTGGTCGTGGTCGGTGCGCCCGAGCTGCTCGACCCGGCCGTCGAGCCAGACCCGCTCCGCCTGCTCGAGCGTGCGCACGCCGTCCGCCCGCTCCGAGCAGATGTAGTAGATCGAGTGGTCCTCGAAGCGCATGGGGAAGTAGCTCCACATGCCGCCGCCCATGGCGTTAGTGCCCTGGCGGATCCCGTCCGGCTCCTTCTCACCGACCGGACGCACGCCCCACGAGCGATCGCGCGAGCCCCAGGTGGTGTCGGGGCCGACCTTGAGCTCGTGGCCGGCGACCGTCAGGGTGCCGCTCCAGGACCCCATCTGCGCGAGCCGCTGGGTGTCGAACATGACCCGGGCGCCCTGGCGGATGAACTGGTTGGGCTCGGGGACGGCAGGCCCGAATCCTTCCCAGGTCAAGTCCATCTGGATGCCGTGCTCGGCAGCGTCTGCGACGAAGCGCAGCTTCTTCAACGGCTCGATGACCTCGACGCGCAGCGGTCCCACGGAGATGTCGGCGCGATCGCCGAGCGGCTTGGAGGCGCGCACCACGTGCTGCTGCTCGCCGCGCCGGACCGTGACGAACGCGTCGGTCGTCCCGAGGTTGGGGTACTGGCCCAGCCCCATGATGGCCATCCACTCGCCACCGGTGTCGAAGGCGTTGAAGTAGTAGCGGTCATAGAAGTTGCGGTCACTGGTCGCCACATGGGCAATCCAGTCCGATGACTGGTGTACGGGGTAGTCGTCCCACGACGTCACGCTCATGGCCGCACCCTATGAGGGGGAGGTGGGCGCGCTCACCTCGGGTACCTCGGCGGGGCCGGATGCGGTCCGGCGCCGGCGGGTCAGCAGCACCGCGACCGCGAAAAGCACAGCAACCGCAGGGGTTCTCAGCAATTCGTGCGGGTAGAGGAGCGTGCGCCACCCCTGCATGCTGGTGATGATCGCGAGGCCGATGAGCGGGCCGTCCAGCACGGTCTGCATGCGCAACGCGGCGAGCGTCGCCAGCGCCATCAACACGGCTACCGCGATCAGCGTGGGTGGGGTGGTCGCTCCGATCTGCGACTGTTCGAACGAGCCGCCAGAGAGCCGGTGGCTCAGCCGAAACGCGTCCAGCCAGCCGGCGAGCGGGGCGCCGAAGTTGCCCGATTCATACGTCCACGGCCACGCGTGCAGGCGGGAATGGACGTAGAGGTACCAGGCCGAGAGCACCAGCGGCCCGCCGAGGATCGCGATGAGCTTCGGCTGCAGATGCGGCGGGCGGCGCCGTCCGCGGCGCGCCCCGACCAGCTCCCAGAGCGCCAGCCCGACGGGGATCGTCACGTACTGCTCCTTGTCCAGGCAGAGCAGCACGATGAGCACGGCAGCAAGCGTGAACCGCTCACGTATCCAGGCCAGCAAGGTCAGGGCGATCAAGGCGACGCCGACGGTCTCGGTCGTATCGACCGTCGCCGCGTAGAGCAGGCCCGGGCTCACCGCGATGACGAGCCCACCGAGCGCGGTGCGCCCGTAGTGCACGGCGATGCGGCTCGCGGCCCAGCCGGCCACGGCGAGCCCGATCAGGCTGAGCAGCAGTAGCGCGAGGGGTACCAGACTCGCCTGGCCGAAGCTGAGCAGGCCCGCGAGCCAGCCATGAAGCGGGTGTCCGTAGCGGTACGCCGGCTGGTCGATGAGCGTGTGGGCCTTGCCGAGCAGGAACGGGTCGCGGGCCATGGCGTAGTAGTAGGTGCCGTCGTAGTGCTCGACCGCCGTGACGAACCGGAAGTGCGGGTCGGCGGAGCGGGCCAGCGACGCGAGGGGGTCGCCGCCGGCGAGCTTCACCAGCGCGCTGGGGTGAAGGGCACCGTTCTGCGACGCGAGCATCGCCAGCAATCCCGCCAGTGCCGCGCCGCCTCCACAGATGAGCGCGAGGGCTGCATCGCGCGGACGGCGCCAAGCGGTCACGAATGCACCGTCTCACGGCGGGCGTCGGTCACTCTGGAGGTTGTGACCGCATCCACCACGGGTTCGGTGGCGCCCGTCAAGGCCACGGACCCGACACCACACCGGGAGCTACCGTGACGACCGAGGCCAAGGCCCGGCCCCAGCACCCCATCGTCGTCGCGCAGCGGATCAAGCGCGGCCGCAACGCCCAGCTGCGCATTGCCGACGCCATCACGGCATTTGCCGGGTCGATGACCTTCGTCTACATCCACGCCGTCCTCTTCGTGGCGTGGATGCTGGCATTCGAATCCAGTCCGTGGCCGACGTT
The DNA here is from genome assembly GCA_963782485.1 of uncultured Actinomycetota bacterium. Classification (GTDB taxonomy): domain Bacteria; phylum Actinomycetota; class Actinomycetes; order Frankiales; family Frankiaceae; genus DATAZK01. The sequence continues at coordinate 691,152 of CAWAJV010000007.1, read as the reverse complement.
GACGCTCGCCGTGTCGCTGGAGGCGATCTTCCTGTCCACCTTCGTCATGATCGGGCAGAACCGGCAGGCCGCGTTCCAGCAGGCAAAGGCGGACCACGACTTCAACGAGCAGGAGCTCGAGTTGAAGACCAATACCGAGCTGACCCGGGCGATTCACCAGCTGACCACGGAGCTGCACCGCAGGATCATCGATGACCCCCGGAGCTGACGACGCGCTCGCGCCGGAGGAAGTCGGCGCGTTCCTCGACGATGCCTTGGCGGGCGGATACGGCGGCAAGGCCCGGCTGGTCACCCAGGTGGCGACCAGCCGCAGTGCTGACCCGGAGCGGTTCGACGATCTGCTCGACGGGGTGGCGACGCGTGCCGCGAAGGGTGACGAGGATGCCCTGGAGATCCTGCTGCACCTGGTCCGCGGCTTGCATCTGGCCGATGGTTCGATCCGCTCGCGGACGTCCGATGCCGCGCTCGCGGACGATGCCGCGCAGCAGACGCTCATCGCCGTGGAGCATCGCATCAGCTCCTACGGCGGGCTGGCCCGGTTCCGCACCTGGCTCTACGCCGTGGCGCGTAACGAGACCCTGATGCTCGTGCGGCGCCGCTCGCCGGAGCCGGTCGCCGAGCCCGCACCGGCCGCAGCCGGCCGGTTCACCTCGGCCATCGCCAACAAGCTTTCGATCTCCGACATCATCGACCGCTTGCCCGACCCGTACCGCGAGACGCTGCGCCTGCAGATCTTCGAAGACCTCGACTACGAGGGGATCGCCGCGCGGCTCGGTATACCGGTGGGCACGGTGCGCTCGCGGCTGGCCAAGGCGAAGGAGCTGATGCGTGAGCTGCTCACGGAACTCCCGCTCTAGCTCACCGGCCGGAAGTAGGGGAGGGCGACCCCGCCTTCGAGCGTGACGAACGCGGTGGTGACGGGCATCCCGATGCGGATGTCGTCGCTGTCGAGGCCCACCAGGTTCGTCATCAGGAAGTAGCCCTCGTCCAGCTCGACGATCGCTGGCGCGTAGGGCACCTCGAACTCCGGGGTGACCGGACGCCAGACGACCGTGTAGCTGTAGACCGTCCCCTGGCCGGCGCTCACCTCCCACCGGAGTGCGGCTTCCAGGCAGAAACGGCAGTTGGGCGCGGCCGGGAAGTCGGCGTTGCCGCAGGCGGAGCAGCGCGGGTAGCGCAGCTCCCCAGCCAGCGCGCCCTCCCAGAACGGGTTGTTGAGGGCGTCGCGACCGCTGATCGGCAACGGTCCGTGCTGCGGCTCGAGCTGGGCCATCAGTTCACCGCCCCGACGATCGCGAGCTGGTGGAACAGCGCGCCGGCGCCGGCATTCGTGCACAGCGCGACGCGTGCATCGGCCACCTGCCCGCTGACGCACTCGCCGCGCACCTGCTGGACGCCGCGGATGACGCGCTGGAGCATCTGCACCGTCGCCCCCGCGTGGCTGAACGACATCGTCCCGCCGTCGGTCGTCACGGGATAGCGTCCGCCGATGTCGATGTGGCCGTCCTCCACGAACGCGCCGCCTTCACCCGGGCCGCAGAAGCCCAGCGCCTCGAGCTGGCGGATGATCTCGAACGAGAACGGGTCGTACAGCTCGAGGACGTCGACGTCGTCGCGGGTCAGCCCCGCGTATTCGAAAGCGCGATTCGCGCTGCGCTGCCCGATCAACCCGTTGGGATGCGGGGCGGCGCGACCCGCGAGGTCCCAGGTCGGGGGATACCGGTAGGACCCGCCGTAGTACTCGACGCCGCCGGCGAGCAGCGCGACCGGTGGCTTCGGGAGATCGCGGGCGCGCTCCAGGCTGGTCATGACGAGCGCGCAGCCGCCCTCCGATGTCGTGGAGCAGTCGAGGATGTGGAACGGGTCGGCCACCATGCGCGAGGCCAGGATGTCATCGACGGTGAAGGGCCCGCGGTCGTAGTAGACCGCCTCCGGATTGGCGTGGCCGTTGTTGCGGATCGTCGCGCTCACCCGGGCCAGCTGCTCGGGTGTCGTGCCGTACACGTGCATGTGGCGGCGCGCGATGAGGGCGAACTCGGCGGCGGTGAACATCCCCCACGGGATCACGAACTCGTGGCCCGGCCGGGTCCAGGGCGCGGTCGATGCGCGCTCGGTGTAGACGCCGGCCTCGGCGGTCACGATGAGCACGACGTCCGCCTGACCCGTCGCGATGGCGCCGGCCGCTTCCAGCAGCATCGCGATGCCGAACTGAGCGCCCTGCCAGGCAGGTCCGAGTCGCAGGTCGTAGATCAGCGAGGCGCCGGTCCCGAAGCCGGCGCTGATTCCGTCGACGTCGTCGAGGGTGAGCCCCGCGTCGGCGAGCGCTGCCTTCGCGGCCTCGATGACGAGCGAGCGGGTCGTCTCGCCTTCCAGCCGCCTCGCCTGGCGGGTGTTGTGGATGCCCGCGATGACAGCTTGCCGGTGCGGCCGAGGAGGTCTAGTGGTGATCAGGGTGGCTCCATTCGCGTGGGACGCCTGGCTCGCCTGACGCTAACGGGTGCCTGCCCGTGCAAATCCCCCAGGGTCGCCAGGTCAGGTCTCCGACCCGCCGCACCAATCGGTGCAAATCCACCGGCCGGGTCGCTGGTCTTGTGGGATTTGCACGCCTGCTGCTACTCCGGTTCGCTGCCCAGCAGGGTGCCGCCCACGACGAGCGCGAGCTCCGCGTGCGGCGATTCGACCTGCTCGACATGGCCGCGGCGCCCGGCCGGGACCAGTAGCGCGGCGAGGCTGGCCAGGATGGCGATGCCGGTCAGGAGAGCGAACCCATGCGTGTACCCGGCTTCGGTTGGGAACTCGTCGGGCCCCACCCCGGCGGCGATGACCGTCGTGGTGACGGCCGCGCCGATCGCGCCGCCGACGATCCGGATGTTCGCGTTCATGCCCGTCGCGACGCCGGTCTGCTCGGGCGGGACGGCTTCCACGATGAGGTTGGCCATGGCAGCGAATCCCAGGCCGAGCGCGATGCCGATGATCCCGGTGGCCACGAAGATTTCCCAGCGCTGGTGGCGGGCGAAAGCGAGGATCGCGTAGCCGCCCGCCATGAGCGCAGCTCCCGTGAAGACGACCCGCTTGGCGCCGAACAGGTTCGCCAGCCGCGCGCTGACAGTCCCGACCAGGAACATGCAGACGGTCAGTGGCAGCAGGAACAGGCCCGACATGCTGACGCTCGCGCCGAACCCGTAGCCGGTCGATTCCGGCGCCTGGACGACGGCGGGCACGTAGGCGAATGCGGCGAACATCGACGCGCCGAAGAGCAGGGCGACGAGGTTCGTCGTCCAGACCGCATTGCGCCGCATCATCCGCATGTCGATGAGGGGCGCGGGGGAGCGCGACTCGGCGACGTACCAGGCGATGGCGAGCAGGATTCCCAGCGTCAGCAGACCAAGCGTCGCCGCCGAGCCCCAGCCCCAACGGGGACCATTGCTGATGGCCAGCAGCAGCGCCACGAGCCAGGCTGAGAGCAGCAGGCCGCCGATGACGCTGATCGGCCCCGGAGTGTGCGTGCGTGACTCCGGGATGAACGTGTACGTCGCCACGGTCGCCGAGACACAGACGATCAGCGGTATCCAGAAGAGCCAGTGATAGCCGAGGTTTTCGACGATCGGACCGGCCAGCACGAGGCCCAGGCCGCCGCCCACCGCGGTGAGGGCGGCGGCGAAAGCGACCGCGCCGCTGACCTTCTCGGCCGGGAACTCCTCGCGGATGATGCCGAACGCAAGTGGCAGCACGCCGCCACCGGCGCCTTGAATGACCCGCGCGATGATCAGCACGCCGATCGATCCGGCGAGCGCGGCGAGCAGTGAACCGAAGGAGATGGTGACGAGCGCCGCGACGAAGATCCGCTTCTTGCCGACCTTGTCGCCGACCCGGCCGAGGATCGGGGTGAGCACCGATGCCGACAGCAGGTTTGCCGTCAGGGCCCACGTGACCGTGCTCTGCGAGGTGTGGAACTCGCGCTGGATCGTCGGCAGCACGGGCGTCACCAGCGACTGCAGGATCGAGTACGCCAGCACCCCGGTCAGGATCACCACGAACGTCCCGGCGAGCGGAAGCCGTCGGACGGGGGCGGTGGTGCTCACCTCGTGACCCTCGCACAGGCGCGATGTGCAAGGGTTTCGCCCGTGGCTTTGACGTCGCTTCGCGATGCCCGCGTCGAGCCGTTCGCCGGCGGACGGGTCTGGGATGCGGCCGGCGCGTACGAGTGGGAGTCGGCCGTCGCCGAGTTCGCGGTCGATCCCGCGCATCCGGGTAATGGCTCCATAGCCGACCTCGCCCTCGCCCCGAGAACCTCCGGGCGGGTCGGGTTCGACGCCGACCTGCGCATCCTGCGGCCGGCCGCCGGCGGCAACGGCCGGCTGCTGCTCCTGGTGCCGAACCGGGGCATGTACGGCGGGGTGCCCTTCAGCCTCGACGCGCCCCTGCAGTTCGGGACCAGCGAATTGCCCGCGCCGGGCGACGGTTTCCTGCTGAAGCAGGGCTGGACGATCGCCTGGTGCGGCTGGCAGTGGGACGTGATCCGCGGGACCGGCGGGATCGGCCTGGATGCGCCGCCGGCCGAGGTGGAACCGGGCTGGCTGCGGGTGGAGTTCCGGCCCGATGCGCCCCAGCCGACTCACGCGTTGTCGGACTCGTCGCTGCTCTTCACCTTCCGCGATTACCCGACCAGCGACCTCGGCGATCCGTCGGCGGTGCTCACGCACATGCTCGTCCCGGACGGCACCCCGAGCGTCATCGAGCGTTCGCGATGGCGGTTCGTGGACGCGACGACCGTCGAGCTGGACGGCGGTTTCGAGCCCTTCCACTGGTACACGCTCACCTACCGCAGCCGCCACGCGCCCGTCGCCGGGACCGGCCTGCTCGCCATCCGCGACACCGTTTCCTGGCTGCGTCGCGAGCGCGATCTGGACCACGCTTTCGCTTACGGCGTCTCGCAATCGGGCCGGCTGCTGCGCCAGTTCTTGTTCGACGGGCTGCAACCTGGACGAAGCGGGGAAGCGGGTCTTCGACGGGGTCTTCGCGCATATCGCGGGAGGCCGGCGCGGCGAGTTCAACCACCGCTACGCCCAGCCCTCGCTGACCCACCCGCTCGGCTTCTCGAACCTGCCGCCCTACGACACGGGGAGCCTGCTGGCACCGCAACGAAGCCGCGGCGCGGTGCCCAAGCTCATCCTCACCAATAGCTCGTGGGAGTACTGGCGCGGCGACGGGGCGCTGGTGCATGCCGACCCCGAGACCGGTGCCGATCTGCCTGACGACCCGGATGCTCGCGCATACCTGCTCAGCGGAACCGACCACATCGGCGCCATGCCGATCAAGGACATGATGCCGGTCGCCAACCCCGTCCACGCGCATGACGTCAGTCCCGTGCTGCGGGCGCTGTTCGTCGCCCTGGTCGAGTGGGTGTGCGCCGGCACGGAGCCTCCGCCAGCGCTGTACCCCGCTGGTCCGCTGGCACGGCCGCGCGCGGCCGGAAGTCTTCGCACGGTTCGCGGCGTCGGGGCTCGCCATGCAGCTACCCGACATCGACGCGCTCAACGTGACGCGCGACCTCGACCTCGGACCGCAGGCGCGCGAAGGCATCGGGCGCTGGCCCTACGCGCTGGGCGCGGCCAAGGCGGCCATCGTTTCTGCGGTCGACGCCGGTGGTAACGAGTCGGCCGGCGTGGCGCTGCCGGTCGTCGGTGTGCCCGTTGCCGCCTACACCGGCTGGAACCCGCGCCGCCCGGTGCCGGCCCTGCCCAACCCGCTGTACGAGTTCACCGGAAGCTGCCTGCCCTTGCTCGACGGGCGGCCGGTTGCGGAGCGCGCGTCGTACGAGCGGTCCGTCCGGGTGGCCGCTGCCACGCTGGTCGCGAACCGGCTGCTGCTGAGCATCGATGTCGAGCGGACCGTTCGTGAGGCGCTCGAGGTCTACGACCGCTTGACCCTGACGCCACGTGAGGGCTGATAGTTCAGTGCGTCAGCGAATACACCGTCGGCCGGGTGGCCGATCTGGCCGGCGTGACGGTGCGGACCCTGCACCACTACGACGGCATCGGGCTGGTGCGACCCTCGGGCCGGACCGTCGCCGGCTACCGGGTCTACCGCGCGCCTGACATCGATCGGCTGCAGCGCGACGGGATACCTGCCGGCAGCGCCGCTGGCCGGGCGTTGGCGGAGAAGCACCGCCAGTACCTTGACCGCTGGTTCTACGACTGCAGCCACGAGAGGCATCGCGACCTGGCGGACATGTACGTCTTCGACCCGCAATTTCGCCAGACGTTCGACGGCGTGCAGCCCGGCCTCGCCGATTACCTGCATGACGCGATCCTTGCCAACGCCAGACGCCCGTGGTTGAGTCCTCTCGCGAAGACACCGAGCAGGTCGAGCAGGGAGAAGCGATGACGGTCGAGGTGAGCCGGCGGGGCCGGGTGCTCGTCGTGCAGATGGCGCGCGAGGAGAAGCGCAACGCGCTGAACCCGGAGATCACGGCCGGGATCGACGCCGCCATGAATGAGCTGGAGGACGATCCAGAACTCTGGTGCGGCATCCTCACCGGCGGACCGCGGTTCTTCTCGGCGGGCGCCGACCTCTCCATCGGGCCCGGTGACCCGACACCGCGCGGGGGACTGGTCGGCCTGATCACCCGCAACCGGACGAAGCCGCTTATCGCGGCGGTCGAGGGATTCGCGGTCGGCGGCGGGATGGAGCTCGTGCTGTGCTGCGATCTCGTCGTCGCCGCCCGGAACGCGTCGTTCGGCCTGCCGGAGGTCAAGCGTGGGCTGATGCCGGACTTCGGCGGCGCGTTTCGGGTCGCGCGCTTCCTGCCGACGAACGTCGCCAGGGAGCTGCTCATCACCGGGGAGAGCCTGGATGCCGAGCGGGCGGAACGGCTGGGGTTCGTCAACGTGCTGTCCGAGCCGGGTGGGGCGCTCGAGGCGGCGCTGGTCCTGGCTGAGCGGGTGTGCGCGAACGCACCCCTCGCCGTCCGCGAGGCGCTGGCCGTGCTCTCGCACGAGCTGGCTCCGGACGAGTCGGGCAGCTGGGAAGTGAGCGACGCGGCACACGCCCGGCTCCTGGCGTCGGCCGACATGCGCGAGGGGGTCAGCGCCTTCTTCGAGCGCCGCCCGCCGCGGTGGACCGGAGCCTGACCGCCGGGGTTTGACAGAAGTACCCCTAGGGGGTATCACTCGGCCACCAGGTTCTTGGAGGCTGAGATGGATGTATTGCGTGCCTTGGGTCACGCCGGCGAGCTCGCGTTCGGGATGACATGGGAGATCACCTGGGCGCTCGTGCTCGGCTTCACGCTCTCGGCGATCGTCGCAGGCGCTGGTGCGCCGCGAGACGATCCGCCGGCTGCTGGGTGACGACCGCCCGCGCACGATCGCGTTGGCCACCGGGCTCGGCGCGGCCAGCTCGTCCTGCTCCTACGCGGCGGTCGCGCTGGCCCGCTCGCTGTTTCGCAAGGGCGCGAACTTCACGTCGGCGATGGCGTTCGAGATCGCCAGCACCAACCTGGTGATCGAGCTGGGCATCATCCTGGCGCTGGTGATCGGCTGGGAGTTCACCGCGGCGGAGTTCGTCGGCGGTCCGGTCATGATCCTGGTGCTCTGGCTGCTCTTCAGGCGTTTTCCTGAAGCCGCGGCTGGTCGAGGCGGCGCAGCGGCAGGCGGATCGGGGTGTGGCCGGCTCGATGGAAGGCCATGCCGCGATGGACATGAGCATCGCGGCGGAGGGCTCGCTCTGGTCGCGGCTGGCGTCGCGCTCGGGCTTCACCTCGGTGAGCCATATCTTCGTGATGGAGTGGGCAGCGGTGCTGCGCGACATCGTGATCGGACTGCTCATCGCCGGCGCGGTCGGGGCGTGGGTACCCGGACTCGTTCTGGCAGCACCTCTTCCTGACCGACCATCCGCTCGGCGCCAAGATCTGGGGGCCGCTGATCGGCCCGCTGGTCGCGATCCTGAGCTTCGTCTGCTCGATCGGCAACGTCCCGCTCGCCGCGGTGCTGTGGAACGGCGGGATCAGCTTCGGCGGGGTCGCCAGCTTCATCTTCGCCGACCTGATCATCCTGCCGATCCTGGCGATCTACCGGAAGTACTACGGCACGCGGATGGCGGGTTTCCTGTTCGGCACGTTCTACGTTGCCAGTGTCGCCGCCGGATACGTCATCGAGATCGCTTTTCGGCTCACCGGGCTGTTCCCGGCGGGCCGCGCCACGCGAAGGTCGAGAACGCCGAGCTGGCCTGGAACTACACGACCTTCCTCAACATCGCGTTCCTGATCCTGGCCGCGGTGCTGGTGGTGCGGTTCTTGCGCACCGGCGGGATGCCGATGCTGCGGATGATGGGCGGCAGCCCCGACTCCGCCGAGCACGACCACGAGGGGCAGGCCTAGCGGTCGTAGCCGTGGGAGGCCCGCCCGCACCCCGGCGTTGACGGGCGAACAGCGCCTGCCTAGCGTCATCGAGTGAAAGCGCGTTCTCATTTGCGCGCTCGCCGCACCCCAGGGAGAGCAGATGTACGACCTCGTCGTGACCGGTGGAACCGTCGTCGACGGGACGGGCGCGCCCCCGCGGCTCGCTGACGTCGCGGTGCAGGACGGGGTCATCGTCGCCGTCGGGGAGCCGGGCACGGTGGGCGAGGGACGCGAACACATCGACGCCACCGGACTGCTGGTCACGCCGGGCTTCGTCGACATCCACACCCACTACGACGGCCAGGCCACCTGGGACCCGTTCCTCACACCGTCCTGCTGGCACGGCGTGACGACGGTCGTCGCCGGCAACTGCGGCGTCGGCTTCGCCCCCGCAGTTCCCGAGAAGCGCGAGTGGCTCGTCGGGCTCATGGAAGGCGTCGAGGACATTCCCGGGTCCGCGCTCGTGGAGGGCATGAAGTGGGCGTGGGAAACCTTCCCGGAGTACCTGGATGCGCTCGAGCAGACCCCGCGCACCATCGACATCGGCGCCCAGATCGCCCACGGCCCGCTGCGGGCGTACGTCATGGGGGAGCGCGGGGCGCAGAACGAGCCGGCGACGCCGACCGACATCGAGCAGATGGCCGCGATCGTCGGCGACGCCATCGAGGCGGGCGCGCTCGGCTTCTCCACCTCACGCACGCTGAGCCACCGGGCCATCGACGGCGAACCGGTACCGGGCACGTATGCGGCGGAGGATGAGCTGTTCGGTATCGGGCGCGCCCTGCGCGACGCCGGCGCCGGGCTCTTCGAGGTCGCCCCGTCCGGGATCATCGGCAGCGACCACGCCGACCCTCACAAGGAGGTCGCCTGGATGCAGCGGCTGGCCGCGGAGATCGAGCGCCCGGTCACCTTCGGCATGAACCAGCACAACGAGGATCCGGCTGAGTACCTCGACCTTCTCGAGGCCTCCGCCGAGACGGCGGCATCCGGCTACCAACTCGTCCCGCAGGTGGCCGGCCGCGCGACCGGCCTGCTCTTCGGGCTCGAGACCACCTATCACCCGTTCATGCGCCGCCCCACCTGGGCTGCGCTCGCGACCCTTCCGCCGGCGGAGCGGCTCGAGCGCTTGCGTGACCCGCAGGTGCGCACCGCCATCCTCGAGGAGCCCGACGGGGACGGCCCGCCGAACCTGCTCACGGTGTTCGGCGACCGCATCGTCATGCTCACCGACGCCATGGACTACGAGCCGCCGGTCGAGGCGAGCCTCGGCTACCAGGCCCGCACGTCCGGCCGGACCGTCTTCGAGGTGCTCTACGACCTGATCGTCGCCTCCGCGCCGGGCCAGCTCTTCATGGTCCCGATCATGAATTACGCGTACGGCTCGCTCGACGCCGTGCGCGACATGCTGATGCACCCGCAGGCCGTGATGGGCCTCGCCGACGGCGGCGCCCACTGCGCGATCATCTGCGACGGCAGCATCCCCACGACCAACGTCACGCTGTGGACGCGGGACCGTTCGCGCGGCGCGAAGCTGCCGCTCGAGGTCATCGTCCAGAAGCAGACCCGCGACACCGCACGGTTGTACGGGATGTACGACCGCGGGGTCGTCGCGGCCGGCTACAAGGCCGACCTCAACGTCATCGACTACGACCGGCTGCGGGTCCGCCAGCCCGAGATCGTGCACGACCTTCCCGGCGGGGCCAAGCGGCTCATCCAGCGGGCGGACGGCTACGTCGCGACGATCGTGTCGGGCCAGGTCGTCATGCGCGAGGGGGAGCCGACGCAAGCGCGTCCGGGACGCGTCGTGCGCGGGGAGCAACCAGCCCCGGTCTGAACCGCGTTCAGCCGGTGACCGTGAGGGTCGGGTGGGCCGGGCCCGGTGCTCCGCTGCTGACCTGCAGGCCGACGTTCAAGGGCTGGCCCCCGCTGAGCGACTTGGCCCAGTCAGAGCCGGTGCACGAGATGCGTCCTGACGCGACCTTGCAGGTCATGCCCCACGAGTTCGCGACCGACTTCGCCCCGGCGTCCGGCCACGAGACCGACCAGGTCGCATGGGTGGACGCCGAGCTGATGACGAGCTGGGCGACGTAGCCGTAGCTGCCCGGACCGTTCTGCCACGACGACTGCAGGGTCCAGGAGGCGCTGACCCCGCCGCCGGTCGCCGGGGGAGCGCTCGTGGGGGCTGGGGTCGGGGTCGGCTTGGGAGTGGGTGTCGGGGTCGGGGTCGGGGTCGGCTTCGGCGTGGGCGTGGGAGCCGGCGTGCCCGCTCCGAGAATCGGTTTGAGCGCCGCGAGCTTCGCCGCCTGCGGGGTCACCCAGTCGTCCTTGACCAGGCCACCGGTGTCGCCGCTGTTGGGATTGAAGGACCAGTAGGCGTAGCTGATGCCGGTCCGCTGCAAATAGCTGACGAGTGTCGCCAGCCATTGCTTGTCGGAGGTGGTCTCCAATTTGGTGCCGAATTCGCCGAGCAGCACCGGTGCGGTGCCTCCGGTGGCGAGATAGCCCCAGTTGCGATCCCATACACCCGGCAGGTTGTTGGGGTAGTTCGAGGCGCTGAACCAGCTCTGCCCGTAGACGCTCGCCGGATAGTCGTGTGGGGAGTAGACGAGGTGGCCGGCGCTCGCCAGCTTGATGGGCTTGGACTTGGCGTCCCGCAGGCCGCCGCCCCACCACGTGGATGAGCCGTCAGCCTGGTGCTCGACACCCTCGACGATGACGAGCAGGTTGGGGTTCGACGCGAGCACGGCGTTGCCCGCCCGGGTCGCGGCCGCTGCCCAGTCACGGCTGGCGTCGCCGCAGCCCCAGCAGGCGGAGTTGTGCGGCTCGTTGTGCAGGTCGGCGCCGATCACGGTGTTGTTGGACTTGTAGCGCGCGGCCAGCATCTTCCAGTCGCTGATCCAGCGGGCCTCGCTGTAGCGCGAGGTGTACCAGAGGTCGGACTGCGAGCCGGTGTCGGGTCGGTGCCGATCGAGGATGATCTTCAGTCCGCGGGCGCCCGCGTCTTTGATGACGGTGTCCATGATTTGCAGCGGGGACTTGCCGACCAGGGCGGGATTCTTGCTGTAGTCGATGCTGTTCGCGGTCGCGCCGGGATCGAGGCACTGGTTCGCATACGGCAGCCGGATCGCGTTGAAACCGAAACGGCGAATCTGGTCGAGGGCGGAATCAAGGCTGATCGTCCAGAGTCCGTGGGGCGTGCAATTCGACGTCTCCAGGCCGAACCAGTTGGCCGCGCGGATGGTGACCGTATGGCCGCCCGCGTCAAGAATCTTCGAGCCGCTGGTGTGCAGCCATCCGGAAATGCTTCCGTCGCTCGTTGCCGCCGCAGCAAGGCGCGGGGCAGCCGCTTTCGTGCCGCCGGAAGCGCCACCTCCGGCCAGGGCTCCGATCGCCGGGCCGCAGCCGGTCAGGGCCAAGCCCAGGGCGACGACGACGGCACGTCGAGCAAGGCGCCCATTCAGTCGCCCATTCAACGAGCCCGAACCGGCCCCGCGTCCCATCATCTTCACGTCCCCCGACACGATCGATAGGTGCGCCGGCGTGCGTTCGACGCAACCGCCCTATCGGCAGGGGGCAGCGGCGACATGAGCCGACCTTCGGACATCTTCCCAGGTCGGGACCCGACGTGCGCCCGCACGCGCCAAGCCGGCTACGCCGTCCGGCCTAAAGGGTGATTACTGCAACCGCATCAATGGTTTTTGCATCCGGCGTAACCGTAAATTGCGCTGTGAGGCGGATTTTCGGAAAGGCTAAAAGTCCCTAAAGTTTTGTTCACGCCAAGTGCCAATGCAGACACGAAAGGCTACGGGGACCGCCGGTCCCTGTGGGTAAAGCTTTGATCCGGGCCGTCCTCACCGACGCAGAAGTGCGCACGGAGACAGACGGTCGCCTAGACGGCCCGGGGAGTGAGTGGCGAGACCCGACCCGCCCCACCTCAGGACCTCTCCCAGGACCTGCCGTCGGACGGATCACACCGCTATGCCAAAAGGCATCAAGACCCTGATTGGTGGCATCGCTCTCGCCACCGCCGTCACGGGGTGCTCGCTTCCGCACCTTGCTGACATGAGCTCGTCGAAGCCGGTTTCATCGCCGAGCTCACCCGGGGCGAAGCAGGCTGCCCCCTCGGCCGCTCCGTCGAGCTCGCCGAGCGCCTCCGCCAGTGAGGTCGCCGCCAAGCCCGTCGCGGCGCAGCACCTCATCGCCGGCGGCGACCTGTCGAACGGCTCGCTCCAGCGCCAGCTGGCCGCCGGCTCGATGAAGCTCGCCCTCTCGTACTGGATCGACGACGACCCCAGCACCTGGACCGCGGACCGTTCCACGATCGTGAACCTCTCGGCTCACATCGAGAACGGTGACAAGGAGCACGGCGTCATCGTGTCGCGCTTCGTCGCCACCATGGACGACGGGACGGGCGTCACGACGCTCAACGACGACAAGGGTTCCTTCACCCTGACCCCGCCGTACTCCTACAGCAGCGGCCTCGTCGTCAAGGCGAACAAGGCCGCCACCAGCGCCACGATCATCCTGCGCTACGACCTGCTGATCCAGACCGCGCCCAACGCTTTCAGCTACTACCGGCAGTCGGTGCTCGACACCCTGCACATCAACTTCGCTTCCAAGGACTCCAACAATGACTGACCTGCTGCTCGCCCGGACCGCGGGCGACGTTCATACGATCACCGACCTGTCCATCGTCGAACCCCGCCAGGGCGGCACCACGCCGCGCCAGAGCGTGCGTGACCGCATCGCCGACGCCGGCCGCGCGTTCCGCGGCGAGACGCCGGTCATCACCCTGCCGGATGCCCGCACCGCCACGGAGGAGGTCGTCCGCCACGCGACGATCGCCTGCATCATCCCGGCCTACAACGAGCAGGACACCATCGCCGACGTGATGTCGTCGCTGCTCTCGCAGACCCGGCTCCCCGATGTCATCCACGTCGTCGTCAACAACACCGATGACGACACCCTCGAGCGGGTCGCCCCGTTCGTCGGCCCGCACAGCCGCACCGTGAAGGGCATCCGCTTCGACACGGTCGTGCACGTGCACGACATGGGGGCCAACCCCGACAAGAAGGTCGGCGCGCTCAACTACGGATGGCGCCTGGCCCGCGGCTACGACTACATCCTCGGCGTCGACGGTGACACCACGCTCGACCGGCGCTGCGTCGAGTTCCTCGAGCTGGAGATGACCGACGACCCGCGCATCGGCGGCCTGTCGGCCATCTACTCGATCGACAAGAAGCACACCGGCGGCATGGCGCGCTTCCTGGTCGCCGGCCAGCGCTCGCAGTTCGCGGCGTTCAACCTGGACAACCTGCTGCGGGGTCGCAACATGGCCGTCCTCGGCGGGCAGTGCAGCCTCTTCTCGGTCGCGGCGCTGAAGGGCGTCATGGCCAAGCACCACCAGCGGGCTCCGTGGGTGCGCGACTCCGAGGTCGAGGACTCCAAGCTCTCGCTGCAGATCAAGGACGCCGGCTTCAGCACCAAGATCAGCTCGCGGGCCCGGGCGTTCGTCGGCCCGATGACGAATCTGCGGGCGCTCCACGGCCAGCAGGTGAAGTGGAACTACGGAGCGATCGATCTGTTCTGGCCCGGCCAGCGCGGTGACAGCAAGGGGCAACCGCTGCACCCGAACCTGCGCCTGCGGTGGTTCGAGAACATCTCGATGCTCTTCAACGTCTGCACCCGGATGTCGTTCCTGGTCCTGCTCGCGGCCTCGCTGTCCATCCACGCGTTCGTCTTCAACCCGATCTGGCTGATCCCCCCGGCGGTGGCCGTGCTGCTGAACGTGAAGCTGGTGCTCGCGATGCACGACCGCACCGCGTCGGACTTCCTCTATGCCGCCACGTTCGTCCCGGCCGAGCTCTACATGTGGGTGAGGATGGGGCACTTCCTGACCGCCTGGACGCAGTTCTTCAGCCGGTCGGACAAGGACAACTGGGCGGCGCAGGCCGCGGCTGAAAAGGGCCGCGGATCGGCGTACATCTTCCCGGCAGTGATCGCGGTCGCGATCTTCACCGTGCTGATCGTGGCCTGGGAGAACCAGTCGGTGCACATCCAGTCGGCGACGCTCTCGATCGGCTGGCCGGTGCTCTACCTGGTCACCGTTCTGCAGACGATCTTCATGCTCCGCAAGCTGATTCGTCGCCGGCGGGGGTTCACCGTCTAAGTCTTTCTGGGAGAGAAGCGGACCAGCCGGCGCGGGGCACCATTGCCCCCGCCGGCTCGTTCGCGTCCGAGTGACATGATCACCGGCTGTGCGCTACCGCCGCGCGCACCGGTAGCGTGCGTTCGGACAGGCTGGACCGGGGAATGGGGCACGCCATGGCGTCAAGCGAAGGCCTGCATGAGGCCGCCGAACTGCTGCGGCCCGAGACGATCGACCGCCACCGCGCCTGGGCTTCCCTGCAGGAGGAGCTCGAGGCCGCCGATTGGTATGACCAGCGGGTCGACGCCGCTGACGACGCCGAGCTCGGTGGCATCCTCGCCCACAACCGGGATGAGGAGAAGGAACACGCGGCCATGGTGCTGGAGTGGCTGCGCCGCCACGATCCCAAGCTCGACGAGCACCTGCGCACGTACCTGTTCACCGAGGCGCCGATCCTCGAGCTGGAGAATGGCGAAATGAGTGGCGACCCTTCCGGCGCGCTCGGCGAGGATGCGTCGGGCTCGCTCGGCATCGGAAGTCTGAAGGGGAAGTGAAGTAGCGACATGGACCACTTGCTGCGTGACCTGGCGCCGATCCCGGCGGCTGCCTGGGCCGAGATCGAGAGCGAGGCCAAGAGCCGGCTGACCCCTCATCTCGCCGGCCGGCGCCTCGTCGACTGGAACGGCCCGCACGGATGGGACTTCTCGGCGACGAACCTCGGCCGCGTCGCTCAGCTTTCCCCCCTGGCCGGAGCTTCGGGTGAGGTGCTGTCGGTGACGCGCCAGGTGCTGCCCGTCGTCGAAACGCGTGTGCCGTTCACGGTTTCGCGGGTGGAGATCGAGGCGGTCGAGCGCGGCGCGCAGGATGCCGACTGGGAGGACCTGGAGCGGGCGGCACGCCAGATCGCGCTCGTCGAGAACGGCGCCATCTTCGCGGGCTGGTCGGGCTGCGGCATCGTCGGCATCGCTGGTGCGAGCACCTACCCGGCAGTGCCGATGGGCAACGACGCGCAGTCGTACCCGGCGGTCGTGGCGCGTGCCGTCGACCAGCTGCGCCGGGCGGGCATCGGCGGGCCCTACGCGCTGGCAATCGGCCCTGAGGGATACACCCGGATCGTCGAGACCACCGAACACGGCGGCTACCTGCTGGTCGAGCATTTGAAGCGCATCCTCGACGGCAGCGTCGTCTGGGCGCCGGGCGTCGAGGGCGCGATCGTCATGACCCAGCGCGGCGGCGACTTCGTGCTCGACGTCGGCCAGGACATCTCCATCGGCTACTCCTCCCACGACGCGCAGAGCGTCTCGCTGTACCTGGAGGAGTCGTTCACGTTCCGCGTGACCGAGCCGGGTGCCGCGGTCGTTCTCAGCGCTCCCTAGCCCGGCGCATCATGGATTCGGAGCCAGGCGGCGTGGTGGTCGCCGATCTGCCCAGTGAGGCGTCGGCGCGGGTGGTGGCCGGCCGGCTCGAGGCGGAAGGCATCACGACCTTCGTGTACGTCGAGCCTCAGCTCGCGCCCTACCAGTACACCGGCCCGGCGCACGTCATGGTTCGAGCCGAGGATGAAGCGGCCGCTCGCGCCATCCTCGACGAGCTCACCCCGTAGCTGCGCGGCGAATTCCTACAAGTACGTGCCCTTGCCAGGACGACTCGCCGGGCATTCCCTCTCAAAAAGCTCGGCTGGAATGGCGATCATGGAGGATTCCGCCGCTGACGGCGATCGGGTCAGCCTTCGGGATCGTCGAGCGGGGGCCCCCGGCGAGCGAGTTACGTCCTGACTGTCGGGGCCTGCGCCGAGGGCGAACAAGGTGGTGCCGATGTAACAGCGCCTCGTTATCGTGACCGCATGCCGGATCCAGGTGCCGCGCCGCCACGCACTCCGGCTGCCCGCCAGCCGGCGATCCTGACGGTTGACGACGACGCTGCCGTCTCGCGGGCCGTCGCCCGCGATCTGCGGCGCCGCTATGGCGATAGCTACCGCATCGTGCGGGCGGAGTCGGGCCAGCAGGCCCTCGAAGCGCTGCGCGAGATGAAGCTTCGCGGCGACATGGTCGCGGTCCTCGTGGCCGATTACCGGATGCCCGAGATGAGCGGCATCGAGTTCCTCGAGCAGGCCATCGACCTGTACCCGGCGGCGCGCCGGGTGCTGCTCACGGCGTACGCCGATACCGGGGCGGCGATCGATGCGATCAACCTGGTGGATCTCGATTACTACCTGCTCAAGCCGTGGGATCCGCCGGAGGAGAAGCTCTACCCGGTCATGGACGGGCAGCTCGAAAGCTGGCTTGCGCAGGACTACAAGCCGGTGCCAGAGACGAAGGTCGTCGGCCACCGCTGGAGTGCCCGCTCGTCCGAGGTCCGCGAGTTCCTCGCCCGCAACCAGGTGCCCTACCGCTGGTACGCCTCGGAGTCGCCGGAAGGCGTGCGGCTGCTGGAAGCGGCTGCGGCCGACGCCGGGACCCTCCCGCTGGTCATCACGACCGACGGGGAACCGCTGGTGGCCCCGAGCGACGCCGAGCTGGCCGAGCGGGTCGGGCTGTCGACCTCGCCGGCGGCCGACTTCTACGACCTGGTGGTCATCGGCGGGGGCCCGGCAGGGCTGGGGTCGGCCGTCTACGGCGCCTCCGAGGGGCTGCGGACCGTCCTCATCGAGCGGCTGGCCACGGGCGGTCAGGCTGGTCAGAGTTCACGGATCGAGAACTATCTGGGCTTTCCGGATGGCGTGTCCGGTGCGCAGCTCACGGATCGGGCGCGGCGCCAGGCGTTGAAGTTCGGCGCCGAGATCATCACCACCCGCGATGCGGTGGGCCTCGAGGTCAACGGCCCGGCCCGCACGGTCCGCTTTTCCGACGGCTCGTCGCTCGCCGCCCACACGGTCATTCTGGCCACGGGCGTCGCCTATCGCCGGCTCGGGGCGCCGGGCATCGACCCGCTGCTGGGCTGCGGCGTCTATTACGGCTCAGCGCTCACCGAGGCGGCAGCCTGCAAGGACCAGGACGTCTACGTCGTCGGCGGGGCCAACTCGGCCGGCCAGGCCGCCGTCTACCTGGCCAAAGGCGCGCGCAGCGTGACGATCTGCGTCCGCGGCAAGACCCTCGAAGCCGGCATGTCGCACTACCTCGTCCAGCAGATCGCCGCGATCGACAACATCCACGTCCGCGTCTGCACGGAGGTCGTCCAGGCGGACGGCGAGGGGCATCTGGAGCGGCTCACCCTCCGTGATGCCAATACCGGCGAGCAGGAATTGGTCGAGGGTTCGCATCTGTTCGTGTTCATTGGTGCGCAGCCCCAGACTGATTGGCTCGACGGGGTGGTTCTTCGTGACCAGAAGGGCTTCGTTCTCACGGGGCCGGATCTGGTCAACGACGGTGAACTACCCGCGGGCTGGTCGCTCGAGCGGCCGCCGTACCACCTCGAGACGAGCACGCCGGGGGTATTCGTCGCCGGCGACGTCCGTTCCGAGTCGGCGAAGCGGGTGGCGTCAGCCGTCGGCGAAGGCGCGATGGCAGTGATGCTGGTGCATCGCTACCTGGAGCAGCTTTAGGGAGCGAGAGTTGAGCGAAGAGGCAACTGCTGTCACGACCGAGACCACGGAGCGGTGCAGCGTCGACGAGCTGCGCACGCTCTTCCTCTTCGAGCAGCTCGAGGATTCCAAGCTGCAGTGGCTGTGCGAGAACGGCGAGGTCATCCACGCCGAGCCGGGCTGGCTCTTCCGCGAGGGTGATCCCGCTACCTGCCTGTACATCCTGCTCGACGGCCAGATCGCGACCGCGCGGCGGGTGGGTGCCGACGACGTCGAGGTCGGCCGCACCAGCCAGCGCGGCGTCTACGCCGGCGCCTGGAACGCCTACCTCGGCGAGGCGGTGCCGCAGGTCTACATGAACTCGGTACGCGTCACGCTGCCGGCGCGCTTCTTCGTCCTCGACGCCGGCGACTTCTCCAAGCTCATGCACAAGTGGTTCCCGATGGCGGTGCACCTGCTGGAGGGGCTGTTCTTCGGCACCCGCAGCCAGCCAGGAAGTGACCGGTCAGCGGGAGCGCCTCCTGGCGCTGGGATCGCTCTCGGCCGGGCTCACCCACGAGCTCAACAACCCCGCGGCCGCCGCCGTGCGGGCCACCTCCTCGCTTCGGGAGCGCGTCGCCGGCATGCGCCACAAGCTGGCGTTGCTGACCCAGGACGCGTACGACCGCGAGACCCTCGAGACCCTGGTGCGCCTGCAGGAAGAGGCCGTCGAACACGTCGCCAAGGCCCCCGAGCTCTCGCCGCTGGAGTCCAGCGATCGCGAGGACGAGCTCGGTGACTGGCTCGAAGACCGCGGCATCCTGAACGGCTGGGACATCGCGCCCACGTTCGTCGCCGCCGGGCTCGACCAGCCGTGGCTCGAGCGTTTCGTCGATGCGCTGCCGGAGCGGGCCCGCGAGGGAGGGGTGCGCTGGCTGAACTACTCGCTCGAGACCGAGCTGCTGATGAACGAGATCGAAGACGCGACCACCCGGATCTCGACCCTCGTCGGCGCCGCGAAGCAGTACTCGCAGCTGGACCGGGCGCCGTATCAGGTGGTCGACATCCACGAGCTGCTGAGCAGCACCCTGCTGATGCTGAGCGGCAAGTTCGGCCACGGCATCAACGTGGTGAAGGAGTACGACCGCACGCTGCCGCAGGTGCCCGTCTATGCCGCGGAGCTGAACCAGGTCTGGACGAATCTCATCGACAACGCCGTCCAGGCCATGGGCGAGGCGGGAACGCTGACGTTGCGCACCTACCGCGACGACGGCTTCGTGGTGGTCGAGATCGCCGACACCGGCCCCGGCATACCGCAGGACATCCAGTCCCGCATCTTCGAGCCGTTCTTCACCACCAAGCCGGTCGGCGAGGGCACCGGCCTCGGCCTCGACATCTCCTGGCGCGTGGTCGTCAACAAGCACCACGGTGACCTGTCGGTCGAGTCCGAGCCGGGCCACACCTGCTTCAAGGTGCGCATCCCGGTCACGCCCCCAACGGATTAGCCCGACTGCCTGCTCACGGCGAGACGGCGCTGATGTCGGCCATGCCCGTGGGTGCGTGCCGCCCGACTGTCCCGTGTTCGAAGACCCCATAGCCGACCTGCCCGTCCATCGTCGCCCGCGCGAGGTGATCCGTACCGCCCCACGGCACGCGGGCCTGGATCGCCGGGTCGGTGAAGTCGTAGAAACGCCCGTCGGTCCACGCGTCGCCCATCCACATGCCGTGGTTCCAGCCGTCGCCGCTGGAGTAGCCGCAGCCGAGGTGGAGCGGGACGCCGGTCAGGCACTCGATCTCGAGCTCCAGCGACTTGCGGTCCACCGTCTTCAGGTGCAGGGTCGCGCCTTCGGGAATCCGGGTACCCGACCGGTAACGGATGTCGATCTCGGGCCAGCCGAGCTGCTCCATCTTGCGGCCGGTCGCGCTCGGCCAGACCCGCACCGCGTAGTTGAGGGTGCGGAAACCCTCTGGGTCTTCCTCGACCATGAAATGCACGGCGAAATCGTCGAACTTGATGGGCACCCAGATCCACCAGATACCCGGCGGCGGTCGATGACGGCCGTCCTGCCGGCTCGGCCTCGCCCACCGGCCGGATGCCCCACGAGCGGTCACGCGTCGCGGTCCAGGTCTGGGGACTGACGGCGAGCGCCTGCCCGTCGACGCGGATTTCGCCCTCCCACGTGCCGACCTGCGCGTAGCGGCAGCCCTCGAGGGTCACCTTGCCGGTCGGGCCGCCGTACTTGATGTGCTGCGGCTCGCGCATCGGCTCGTAGTCCGAGCGGAACGTCAGGTCGAAGCCGACGCCGTGGTCGTCGCCATCGCAGCGCAGGTGCAGCTCCTTGAACGGCTCGACCACCGTCAGCTGGTACGGCCCGACCTTCTGCAGCAGCTTGTCATCAGGCCGGATGCCGGAGGTCTGGACCGCCCACTGCTTGTCGCCGCGCCGCACGGTCGCGAACGCGTCGATGATGCCGAGGTTCGGGTAGACGCCGAGGCCGGTGAGCATCTCCGTCTCACCGGAGTGATCGAGCGCCTGGTAGATGCACCGGTCGTAGGTGTTGCGGTCGCTCGTCGCGACGTACGCCATCGACATCGGCACCTGATGAATCGGGTGTTCGTCCAGCGGATCCAGCTGCATGCCCGCATCCTCTCGCACGCACCTGAACCCGCGGTGAACGGGGCTCGATCAGGAGGAGCGGGCGGTGAGCTGGCGGGCGATCACGAGCCGCTGGATCTCGTTGGTTCCCTCCCCGATGCAGAGCAGGGGGGCATCGCGGTAATACCTCTCGATGTGGTCCTCGGTCGAGTAGCCGTAGGCGCCGTGGATACGCATCGCCTCGGTGGCGTTCTCCAACGCCGCCTCGGTGGCGACGAGCTTGGCCATCCCGGCTTCGAGGTCGCACCGGCGTCCCGCGTCGAACGCCTCGGCCGCCTCACGGACCAGCAGCCGTGAGCTGGCGACCCGGCAGGCCATGTCGGCGAGCTTGAGCTGGATCGTCTGGTGCTGCCCGATGGGCTTGCCCATCGTTTCCCGCAGCTGGCTGTAGCGCAGGGACGCCTGCAGCGCGGCATCCGCGACCCCGACGCCCCGGGCGGCCACGTTGATCCGGCCGAGCTCGAGACCACCCTGCACCTGCGCGAACCCGTGCCCTTCCACGCCTGCCGAGCAACCGGTCGGCCGGCACGTGGACCCCGTCGAACTGCACCTCGACCGTGTCGATGCTCTTGTAGCCGAGCTTGCCGAGCTTCGGGCCGGTCGTGTAGCCGTCGTCGTCCTTGCGCACCAGGAGGACGGAAGTGCCGGTGTGGCGGGGTTCGGCGTCCGGATCGGTCTTCACGAAGAGTGCGAGGCAGTTGCCGAAGCGGGCGTTCGTGATCCAGGTCTTCACGCCGTCCACGCGATAGCCATCACCGTCGCGGCGCGCCACCGTCCGGATCGCCTGCAGGTCGCTTCCACAGCCGGGCTCGGTCAGCCCGAGGCCACCACGCAGCTCCCCAGCCGCCATGGCCGGCAGGAAGGACGCGCGCTGCTCGTCCGTCCCGAACTTCGCGATCAGGTGGGCCATGATCAGGTGGGTGTTGACGACCCCCGTCAGCGACATCCAGACCGCCGAGATGTCGGCCACCAGCGTGCTGTAGGCGGCCGCGGCCGAGCCCGAGGCCCCCGAATTGCTCGGGGATGGTCGCTCCGAAGAGCCCGAACTCGCGCAGCTGCTCGACCATCTCCGTCGGGTAGGTGTCGGCATGCTCCAGCTCGAGGACATGCGGCTCCACGTCGGCTTTCAGCCAGGCATTCAAGGTCGCGCGGAAGTCGTCCAGGTCGCTTTGATCCATGCCTTCAGTCTGCGCGCCGCAACGCACGTTGCCGCGACGGCCGGCCCAACTGACGGTCGTGCCAGCTTCCCAAGGACCAATCGGGCAAGCATTGTCAGGTGATGGCCCTTGCCAAGCACGAAGCCACCGACGCGAAGGACGAGCTGGGCGATGCGCTCGTCGAGCCGGCGGCCGCCCTGGTGAAGAAGTGGCTCGCGCCGGCGAGGAGGCGCTGACCAGGCGCGAGCGGCGCGAGCGGCGCCAGTTTCAGCTGCTCACCGGCGATGAGGGCTCCCTCGCGTTCACGATGGCGTTCTGCGATCGGGTGCTGCGTCCGGAGGCCAACCGGATCGCGGCGGCCCAGTTCCGCGCGGTGGCGCAGGGCGCAAAGCCCGCGTTTCTCGGAACGGCCGACCGTGCTCTGCTCGGCGCCGGCGCGCGCGTGGCGCCACTCGCCCCCGCCCTGGTGATGCCCCTGACCCGGCGCCGGCTGCGGCAGATCGTCGGGGGGCTCGTGCTGGACCGCGCGGATCCGGCGCTCGGGCGCAGCCTCGAACGGCTGCGCAGCAGAGGTTTCGCGGTCAACGTGAACCTGCTCGGCGAGTCGGTCCTCGGCGACGACGACGCCGCGCGGCGGGTCCGGGCGATCGAGGAGCTGATCCGCCGTCCCGATGTCGACTACGTCTCGGTGAAGGCCTCCGCCGTCGCTAGCCAGCTGAACCTCTGGGGCTATGAGGCGTCGCTGCAACGCGTGAAGGACGCTCTGCGCCGCCTGTATCTGGCGGCCGGAGGCGAAGGGAGCGACGCGACTTTCGTCAATCTCGACATGGAGGAGTACCGCGACCTGCGCCTCACCGTCGACGCGTTCACCCAGCTGCTGGCGGAGCCGGACCTGCGCGGCCTTGACGCCGGCATCGTGCTTCAGGCCTACCTGCCGGATTCGTTCGGAGTGCTGCAGGAACTCCTCGCGTGGGCCGGGCGGCGCCGGGCGGGCGGCGGCGGCACGGTGACGGTCCGGGTCGTCAAAGGGGCGAACCTGGCGATGGAGTCGGTGGAAGCGGCGATGCACGGGTGGAATCCCGCCCCGTACGCCTCGAAGCCTGAGACCGACGCCAACTTCAAGCGGATGCTCGACTGGGCGATGCAGCCCGAACTGCTCGGAGCGGTGCGCCTCGGGGTGGCGAGTCACAACCTGTTCGATGTGGCCTGGGCCCAGTTGCTGGCCGGCGCCCGCGGGGTTGCGGCGCACGTGCAGATGGAGATGCTGCAGGGCATGGCGCCCGGGATATCCGGGGCGGTGCAGGACGCCACGGGCCAGGTGCGGCTCTACACGCCGGTGGTCGCGGCAGACGATTTCGACAACGCCCTCGCCTACCTCTTCCGGCGGCTCGAGGAGAACAGCAGCGGCCAGAACTTCTTGCGTCACCTGTTCGAGCTGGGTTCCGACCCGGCCGCTTTCGAGGTCGAGCGGACGCCGGTTCGCCGACGCCGTAGCGGCGCGCTGGTCCGTCTCCGCCGAGTCTCGCCGGGCCTCCCTTCCAGCGCGCGGAGCCGGCTTTCACAACGTGCCGGAATCGGATCCGCAGGACCCGGCGAGGCGCGGCCGGGTGCTGGAGGCGGTGTCCGGCTATCAGCCGCCGGCGCTTCCTCCCGAGATCACCGATACCGAGGGCATCGACCGTTGCGTGAGCAATGCACGCGAAGCGGCGCTCGTGCTGTCGGCGACGTCGCCCCTG
This sequence comes from uncultured Actinomycetota bacterium, assembly GCA_963782485.1. GTDB lineage: Bacteria > Actinomycetota > Actinomycetes > Frankiales > Frankiaceae > DATAZK01. The sequence continues at coordinate 667,558 of CAWAJV010000007.1, read as the reverse complement.
CAGCGGCAGGCGCTGCTGCGCCGCATCGCTGCGCGCCTCGAGTCCCAGCGGCCGGAGTTGCTGGCCGTCATGGCTCATGAGGCACGCAAACCGGTGACCGAAGCCGAAGCCGAGGTGTGCGAGGCCATCGACATGGCGGCGTACTACGCCGAGCAGATTCCCGGGCTGCGCGGGTGGCGCGACGCCGAAGCGATCTTCGCCCCGCTCGGGGTGGTCGTCGTGACCCCACCGTGGAACTTTCCCCTCGCGATTGCCGGCGGTGGGGTGTTCGCGGCGCTCGCCGCCGGTAACGCCGTCGTCTTCAAGCCGGCGCCCCAGACGCCGGCATGCGCGCTGGCGATCGCCGAGGCGGTGTGGTCCGCCTGCCGGGCCGAGGGTCTCCCAGACAGCGGTGTTGCAGTACGTGCGCTGCCCGGAAGCCGTCGTCGGCGAGCACCTGATCCGCCATCCCGATATCGAAGGGATCATCCTGACCGGCGCTCGCGAGACGGCTCAGCTGTTCGCCCGGCTGGCACCCCAGACCCCGCTCTTCGCCGAGACGTCCGGCAAGAACGCGCTCGTCGTGATGCCCGAGGCCGATCTCGACCTCGCAGCCGCCGATCTGGTGCGCTCGGCCTTCGGCCATGCCGGCCAGAAGTGCTCGGCGGCGAGCCTCGGAATCCTGGTCGGCGATGTCTACACGTCGGAGCGCTTCCGGCGCCACCTGGTGGATGCCGCCCGGAGTCTGGCGCTGGGCCCGGCGACGCATCCCGCCGTCGTGATGTCGCCGCTGATCGGGCCGGCGGGGGCGACCCTGCGGCGCGCGTTGACGCAGCTGGATCCCGGTGAGGAATGGTTGCTCGAGCCCCGGTTGATGGATGCGCAGCGCGACGTCTGGTCACCGGGCATCAAGCTCGGGGTCGCTCCCGGATCGTGGTTTCACCGCACCGAATGCTTCGGGCCGGTGCTCGGCCTGATGCCGGCGCGCGATCTCGACGAGGCGCTCGCGCTGCAGAACGGCACCGACTTCGGGCTGACCGGCGGGATCCACTCACTCGACCCCGCGGCGGTCTCGCGGTGGCTGGAGCGGGTGGAGGTAGGCAATGCCTACGTGAATCGCGTGACGACCGGGGCGATCGTCCAGCGGCAGCCGTTCGGCGGCTGGAAGGGGTCCGTGGTGGGCCCCGGGGCCAAGGCCGGCGGCCCCAACTACGTCGCCCAGTTGGGACGCTGGTCCGACGACGGGTTGCCCACCCGGGCCGAGGCGCCGGACCTCGCGATCGAGCAGTGGCTGGCGACGGCCGGCGATCAGCTCACCGAACTCGAGACGGAATGGCTGAGCGGCGCCGTGCGCAGCGATGCCTGGTGGCAGCGTCACCACTTCGGCCCCGCCCACGACCCGAGCGGGCTGTTCTGCGAGGCGAATGTCTTTCGGTACCAGGCGTTTCCGCGGCTGGCGCTGCGGGTCGAGGCGGACGCCTCCGTGGTCGAGCTGGTACGCGTCCTGGCCGCGGCCTGGTCCGCCGGTTGCGGTCTTGAGGTGTCGGCGGCTCCCGGCGCTCCGCGGGTCGAGCTCCCGCAGGTGGCCGTCGTCACGGAGAGCACGGCCGAGTTCGTGGAGCGGCTCGCCCGCATCAAGCCCCACCGCATCCGGCTGCTCGGGACCCGGCCGTTCGAGCTGTTTGCGGTCGACCTGGGGTGCTACCTGGATGACCGCGTGGTCGTCGCTGATGGCGGAGTCGAGGGGCTGCGCTACCGCCGCGAGCAGGCGGTGAGCCGCACGCTGCACCGGTTCGGCAACCTCGTACCGTTCATGGCCGGCTAGGGACGGTCGCGGGCGGAGCCGTCCACCGAGCTAGCCCCATCAGGCCTCGTAGAGGTGCTTCTCGTACTGGGCGCCGTAGTACTCCTGCAGCTTCTCGATCGAATCCCCCGGCCGTTCCAGCGCTTGCGCGATGCGGGCGCGCTGCGGCGGGCCGTCAGGGTTCCACGTCTCGGGCTTCCACAGCGCAGAGCGCAGGAACGCCTTGGAGCAGTGGTAGAAGACCTCGTCGATGTCGACCAGCAGCGCCAGGGTCGGCCGGTGGCCCTTGATCACCATGTCGGCGAAGAACGGCGCGTCGGTCAGCAACCGGCCGCGGCCGTTGACGCGCAGCGTGTCGCCGCGGCCCGGGACGATGAAGAGCATCCCGACGTGAGGGTCGGCCAGCACGTTGAAGAACCCGTCGACCCGGCGGTTGCCCGGACGGTCGGGGAGCGCGATGGTGCGCTCGTCGAGCACCTTGGCGAAGCCCGGCGGGTCGCCCTTGGGGGAGACGTCGAGATGACCCTCGCCGTTGCTCGTCGCGAGCAGGCAGAACGGGGATTCTTCCAGCCAGTTGACGTCGATCGGGTCGAGGCGGTCGCGCACCTTGCCGGCGATCCGCGGGTGGACGTCGCCCACCAGCCGGCGCAGCTCGTCAGGGTCGGTGAGCTCGGTGAATCCGGAACGATCCATGGGGCCTCCACTGGCAGGTGGGCGCTAGCAGCATCGTAGGCGGCGCGCGTGACGCGGGTCAGGACCCGGGCTTGGTGGCGTCATGGAATATCCAAACCGGTGCTCGCCGGAGCCGCAGCGGCTTGCTGAGCTGATTCTTTCGATAAATCGGCGGACGGCCGCCCGCCAATCCGTCATATTTGCTGAAGCTGGAACCGGGAACGTCTTGCGGGACGTTGTTTCAAGTACGGCGGATGCAAGTGTCCCGTTGAGGGTGCAGGACAGGGCCGTGTACATCGAGATCAGTTGATGTTCTCGAAGAACCTGAGTGCTCATTCTCGAGAAAGTGGGGCCACGGTGGCACGCAAGGTAGTCCTCGAATTGACCGATGACCTCGACGGCAGCGATGCGGGCCAAACCGTATCGTTCGGGTTTCGGGGGGTCGAGTATGAAATCGACCTGAACGACAAGAACGCCGCCAAGCTCGAGAAGGCGCTCTCGCCCTATATCGAGGCCGGGCGGCGCGCGAGTCGCCGCCGCCGCGGAGCTTCGAAGCGCCAGGCCGAGGGCGCTGCGGGGGTTCGTCCCGCTGCGGTGCGCCAGTGGGCCCAGGAGCAGGGCCTAGCGATCAGCGCGCGCGGCCGCATTCCCGCCCAGGTCGTGGAGCGCTACAAGGAATCGGTCGGACAGCCCGCGTAGGCAGGGGGCACTTAGACCCTTGCCAAAGCCGGCTGCCGGTCATCGAATGTTGCCTGCCGCCGTCCGGGGCGATTCGGGCGACCGCTCGACGCTGTCGGGAGGTGGCAGGAGGTGATGCCATGAACGAGCACGCATATCCCGCTCACCTGACCGGCCGGCTGGACTCTAACCTCAGCCGCTGGCTCTGGCTGGTCAAGTGGTTCCTAGCCATCCCGCACTACGTAGTGCTGTTCTTTCTGTGGGTCGCGGTCCTCATCACGACGTTCGTCGCGGGATTCGCGATCCTGTTCACCGGTCGTTATCCGCGATCAATCTTCGCCTTCAATGTCGGCGTCATGCGCTGGTCCTGGCGGGTCTCGTTCTACACCTTTGGGGCGCTGGGCACCGATCGCTATCCGCCGTTCAGCCTGGAACGTGACCCGACGTATCCGGCTGACTTCACGGTCGAATACCCGGAGCGCTTGAGTCGCGGCCTGGTACTCGTCAAATGGTGGTTGCTGGCGATCCCGCAGTACCTCATTGTGGCGATTCTGGCGGGTGGCTGGCACATGTACAGCAGCGGACTCATCTCGGTGCTGGCCTTCATCGCCGGGGTGATCCTGCTCGTGACCGGCCGCTATCCCACCGAGGTCTTCAACCTCGTCATGGGTTTCAACCGGTGGTGCTTCCGGGTGCTCGCGTACGCGGCCCTGATGCGCGATGAGTACCCGCCGTTCCGGCTGGACAGCGGCCCTGACGACCCGAGCGAGCAGCTGGTGGCACCCATGCCGGCGATGCCCGTGACCCCGCGCACCGCCTGAGCGTCGGCGCAGCTCGGATCGCCGCCGGCAGCTACCGCATCCGTGCGAGGCTGCGGGCATGACCGAAGCTGCTGGCGATCACGCTGTCGACCTCCCGGGCTTTGAGCGGGAACCGTTCACCTTCGGCGGGAAGACGCATCCGGTGTACCGGGCGGGCAGCGGCCCGGCGGTCATCGTGGTGCACGAGATCCCCGGACTGCACCCGGGCGTGATCGCGTTCGCCCAGCGGCTGGTCGATGCCGGCTACACCGCGTACCTGCCGTCGCTGTTCGGCGTTCCGGGGCGGCCCGCCAACGTGGGTATCGGTCGCACGCTGGGGCGGGCGTGCATCTCGCGCGAGTTCTTCCTGTTCGCCGACCGCACCCAGCCGGTGGTGCATTGGCTACGCGCCCTGGCCGCGCAGGCTCACCAGACCTGCGGGGGCCCGGGCGTGGGCGCGGTGGGGATGTGCTTCACCGGCGGCTTCGCCCTCGCGATGGCGGTCGACCCGAGCGTCCTGGCGTCCGTGCTGAGCCAGCCGGGCATCCCGGTCGGCCTGCGGCCCTCGAAGCGTGGCCGCCTCGGGCTGGACGCCGCCGATCGGCAGCGTCTCCAGCAGCGCGCCAAGGACGGCTTCTGCGCGCTGGGCCTGCGGTTCACCGGCGATGTGGCGGTGCCCCCGGAGCGGTTCGCGAAGCTGCAGGAGTTGCTGGGCGACGCTTTTGAAAGGGTCGACATCGATTCGTCGCCGGGCAACGCTTTCGGCATCCCGAAGAAGGCGCACTCGGTGCTGACGATTGACCTCGTCGACGAGCCGGGCCACCCGACTCGTGACGCGCTCGACAAGGTGATGGCCCTCCTTGAGCGGCAGCTCAGAAGCTGACGGGTGAGCGGCAGCTCAGAAGCTGACGGGTGAGCGGCAGCTGAAGGGCGAGCGGTAAACGAAAGCGCCGCCCGGGCGACCGGCGGGTCACCCGAGCGGCGCTTTGCGTGGCGTTACGCCGTCAGCGGTGCCTGCGCTCCACCGTGGGGGAGCGTGATGGTCTTGTACTCCAGGTACGCCGCCAGGCCCTCCGGCCCGAGCTCGCGGCCGAGGCCGCTCTGCTTGAACCCGCCGAACGGAGCGGCGAAGTCCATCGGCGACATGTTGTTCACGGCCACCGTGCCGGTACGCAGGCGGCGCGCGATGTCGGTCGCCTGGCCCACGTCGCCGCCGTAGACCGCGCCCGAGAGGCCGTAGGTGGTGTCGTTGGCGATCCGCACGGCGTCGTCGGGGTCGTCGTACTTGATGACCGACAGCACCGGGCCGAAGATCTCCTCGCGGGCGATCGTCATGTCGTTCTTGACGTCGGCGAAGACGGTGGGGGAGACGAACCAGCCACGCTCCTGGTCATCGGGGCGACCGCCGCCGGTGACGACGCGAGCGCCCTCGTCCCTGCCCTTCTGGATGTAGCCGAGCACCCGGGTGCGCTGGCGGTCGGCGACGAGCGGCCCGATCTCCGACGACGGGTCGAGGGCCTGGCCGACCTTGAGGGCGCCGACCTTGGCACTGAGCGCCTCGACGACGTTGTCGTAGTTGGCGGCCGACGCGAGGATCCGGGTCTGAGCGATGCAGGCCTGGCCGTTGTTCATCAGGCCGTTGTTGACGATGTGGCCGATGCTCTCTTCAAGGTTGGCGTCGTCGAGCACGACCGCCGCCGACTTGCCGCCGAGCTCGAGGGTGACGCGGCGCAGGTCCTGGGCGCAGAGGGCGGCGATGTGGCGGCCGACCGCACCGGAGCCGGTGAACGAGATCTTGTCGACCCCCGGGTGGGTGACGAGGTGCTCGCTGTTGACCCGGCCGGCCGGGACGATGTTGAGGACTCCGGCGGGGATGCCGACCTCCTGCGCCACCTCGGCGAGGAGGTAGGAGTCCAGGGCCGTCTCGGGGGAGGGCTTGAGGACGACCGTGCACCCGGCGATCAGAGCCGGCGAGAGCTTCAGCGCCGTCACGAACAGCGGCACGTTCCAGGGAACGATGGCGCCGACGACGCCGACGGGCTCCCTGCGGACGAGTACCGGACCCATGACACCCTTGCGCTCCTCCTCGAAGGGGAAGTCGCTGGCGAGTCCGGCGTAGTAATCCATGGCCATGGTCGAGCTGAAGACCTGGGTCATGATCGAGTTGGTCACCGGGCAGCCGGTCTCGGTGGAGATGACCTCGGCGAACTCCTGGTAGCGCGCCTGGATCGCCTTGGACAGCTGCTCGAGCAAGCCGGCCCGCTCCAGCGGTGAGGTGCGCGACCAGGCGTCAAAGGCCTGGTTGGCGGCGTCCACAGCGCGGTCGATATCAGCGGTCGACGCCTCAGGGGTGCGCCCCGCGACCTCCTCGGTCGAGGAGTTGATGACCTCGATGGTTTCGGTACCCAACGGTGCGACGAACTCGCCACCGATGTACAGCTTGTCGTAAACCTTCACGGACCACTCCCGCGTCTGCTGGATGGCGCCCACTCCGGACGCTTGCTCCGCCCGCCAGTGGGCGGGACGGCTCCCTGCATGTTTCCATCGCAAGGCCGATCTGTCATGCGCTGACATCCTGTCATGGCTGGTGGTAGCCACCCACCCCCGGCGCGGTGAGAGAGCAGCAGGCGGGTGGGTGGGTGGAGTCGCGTGGCGGGATCAACCCTCGGTTTCGATCCACGCGCCGCCGACCCTCGCAAAATTGATCACGACATCGGACCGCCGGGTGGCTCGCGGCGGCAGCGCCCCGCTGAAGACGGCGACGCGCCCCTCGCGCATGGCGTCGACACACATCGCCAGCACCTCGGCCGGCTGCGCGTCGTCAGGGAGCCGGACGTGGAAGTCGTGTCCCGCGAACAGCAGGTGAAGGGAGTGGGTCACCTGAGGCCGCTACGCTCTGGGCGCCTGGTCAGGCAGGCGGATGGTGGGAGGAGCCTGCAGCCACTGGACCGGAACGGTGATGTCGCGGGCGCAGCCGGGGCAGCGGCCCGTGGCTAGCCGGGGCTGATGGCGCCAGACGTCAAAGCCGGCGGTCGGCACATCCGCCGCGCAGTACGGGCAGGCGAGGGATGACGAACCTGCCCGATCCGATGCTGAAGCTGCCGTGATCGACACCTGTCACCTCAAGCCACCGGGGGACCGACCGGTCGGGTCAGCATAGTGTCGCCACTTTCCGGCGGTCCCGGTTACCCGCGGATCGCCGGTCCTCGGGTTGGATGGCTGCATGACCAGCGGTGAACGCGAGCAGACATCGACTCCCGCAAGGGTAGGGCCGGCGAGCCCGACCCAACCAGCAGGCTCGAGCGACCATCAGCACCGTGACGTGCAGGGCGGGTGGCTGCGCCCGGCCGTGTTCGGAGCCATGGACGGGCTGGTCAGCAATGTCAGCCTGGTGGCAGGTATCAGCGGAAGCGGCGCGAGCCGCCACACTGTGCTGCTCACGGGTGTCGCCGGGCTGGTCGCGGGGGCGTTCAGCATGGCCACTGGTGAGTACACCTCGGTGAAGAGTCAGAACGAGTCGATCGCCAACGAGGTCGCGGTCGAGGCTCTGGAGCTGCGCCGCCATCCCGAGGCCGAGGTGGCCGAGCTGGCGGAGAACTACGCCAAGCGCGGCGTCGACCCCGATCTGGCGTTGCGGGTCGCCCGGCAGCTCTCGTCTGACCCGGAGCAAGCCCTGCAGACCCACAGCCTCGTGGAGCTCGGGGTCGACCCGACCGGGGTCTCGAGCCCGTGGGCGGCGGCGGGCAGCAGCTTCGCTTTCTTCGCAGTAGGGGCCGTCCTGCCCCTGGTGACGTTTCTGGCCGGCGTCTCGCAGCTGTATGCAGCGCTTGCCGTTTCGGCGGTTTCGCTGTTCGCCGTCGGCGTGGTCACGTCGCGCTTCACCGGCCGCAGCGCCTGGTTCAGCGGGGCTCGCCAGCTCGCTCTTGGGGCGCTGGCAGCCGGAGTCACCTACCTCGTCGGCTATCTGATCGGGGCCAACGTCAGCTGACCGGGCTCCTGCCCGGGGACTCAGCCGTCCGGCGGCCCGTGGAAGACGACGCCGACCTCACGGGAGGACCTCCGGTTGCCGCGGCTGACGCGTGGCCGCCGCCGGCGCGCCCGGGTAGCGATCAGCGCGCGGTCAGCCGCCTCGACGACCTGCACCGCCGTCTCGTCGTCGAGGCGATGCGCGACGCCGATCGAGGCATGGATGCACAGGTACTCGCCGGCGATCGGCATCGGCTCCAGGAGTGCTTCCTGCACCCGCGAGGCGAGGACATCGGCGGTGATGTCGTCATCGAGGCGTTCGGCCACGATGACGAACTCATCCCCGCCCCAGCGGCCCACCGTGTCGGAGGCGCGCGTGCAGCTGCCCAGCCGATGCGCGACCTCGCACAGCGCCGCGTCGCCGGCGAGGTGGCCGAGCCGGTCGTTGACCGATTTGAAGTCGTCCAGGTCGATGAACAGGACCGCGGATGAACGCGCTCCGCGCTCGGCTCCACGCAGCGCGTGCTCGAGCCGGTCGATGAGCAGTGCCCGGTTGGCGAGCCCGGTCAGCGGATCGTGGAAGGCGCGGTAGCGAAGGTCGTCCTCGACCTCATGACGCCAGGTGTCGTCCTCGAGCACGACGAGGGCGCCGTCGCCACCCGGCAAGGCGATCGCTTGAAGGCTGAACCAGCCGGAGTCCATCTCGTTCGCGACGCCGTAGCTCATCCGGTGATCGGCGACGGCGCCGGAAAGCGCGTTGCGGACGAGCTTCACCGCCTCAGCCGCCCCCGGCAGGCCGGTGGAGGCGAATTGCTCGCACGCGCTCAGGTAGTTCGTCCCGACCCCGCTGGTCATCGGCGCGTCGCCGGCCGAGCGCGCCTGCCACTCGGCGTTCGCCGACACGATCGTCCCGGCTGCATCGAGCCTGGCGATACGGGGCGGGCGGTCGCCATGCCCCTCGCCGCGCTCCGGCTGGATCGGGAGGGGTCGGGGCACATTCCCGTTGGGCCCGGTGGCGTGGGGTGACGCGCCGCCGGGATGCCGGCCGCCCGCCCGTGAGGCGGCTCGCCGTCGCAGCGACGCGCTGCCGGAGGCGTGCCACGAAGGAGGGGGGTGTCGGGAGCCGGCTGCGGAGCCGGACGATGAGCTGGTTTACCAACGGAAACGGTCCTCGCTCCTGATGCTGGGTGCAGGGATCTGCGTTGACACTGCCGGGCGAGGACTGGACCCGGCACCCCCATTGCACGCCGATCGTCAGATGAACAACGGGACGCTGTCAACCGCCAATACGGTTCCGAAATCAATGGTCTATAGGCGGCTTCGCGCAGATTTCGGTTTTCGCAAGCCCCTTGGGCCACGGGATACTCGATTTCGGCTTCAATTTCGACTCTGCCGGGCCGCTAAGCTCCTGTTACGTGATCACCGAACACGGTCTGCTGCCGGTGCGTACCGGGCAGGAAGAAGCCTTCGAAGCCGCCTTCGCCGAAGCCAAAGCCCTGATCCTGGCCTCCCCCGGTTGCCGGGGGTCACGCTCGGCCGCTGCGTCGAGCGCCCCGGCAGCTACTTGCTCCTGGTCGAGTGGGACACGATCGACGACCACCTCGTCGGGTTCCGCCAGTCGCCGGCGTTCCAGGAGTGGCGACGCCTGCTCCATCACTTCTACGAGCCGGCGCCGGTCATCGAACACTTCGCGCCCGTCGCCTTCCGCTAGGCATTCCGGGTCACGGCAGGAACAGGCAGGAATCGCCGAACTCGTGCCAGAGGTAGCCGCCGGTGGCAGGGTCGAGCGCTTCGGCGTAGGCGCCGGCGACGAGCCGGCTGCCGGCGACCGCCTCCAGGAGCAGGAGGTGTGACGCTTGCGGCTCGTGCCAACCCGTGATCAGGCCGTCGATCGCGCGCGGCGGCCGCTGCGCGCTGATGACGAGCTCGGTCAGTCCGGTGCCGGCGTGGACGGTGCCGTCCTCGTCGGCAACGGTCTCCACCGCGCGCGTGACGGTCGTGCCGGCGGCGATGACGCGCTTGCCGCGTGCTCGCGTCGCGTTGATCCGCGCGGCAGTCGCGGCCGTCACCTCGTAGCGCTCCGGAAGGGGTCGTTCCCCGGCTTCCAGGGACGAGACGCCGGTGTGCAGCACGACCGGCGCGATGCCGATGCCGCGCGATTGCAGGTCGGCGACCAGCCGCGCGGAGAACGGCCGCCCCGCGCTGGCCATCTCCGCGCTGCCCGGGTGCTGGGCGAAGACGGTCTGGTACGCGGCGAGCGGCCAGCGTCCGTCGATGTGGTCATAGGCGATGGGCTGTCCTTCCCGCTTGAGGTAGGCCATCACGCCGGACTCGACCCCGACGTCTGCAAGCCAGAGCCGGCTGCCCTGGCGCGCAGGCCGGTGCGGCCAGGGTGCCGTCAAGCTGAGCGTGACGCCGTGGGGGAGCGAGATGCGCTCGCCGGCGCGCCCGTCGTGGACGCGATGCCGCGATGCGTCTCGAAGCTCCACGATCCACCGGCCGTTCCCGGCCGGGCTCGAGAAGTGCACGACGGTGTCGACGAGCCCGGCACCGGCCCGCCGACGCTTACCCGGTACCGCGGCCGCGATCGTCGCCGACGTGTTGACCACGACGAGGTCGCCCACTGAAAGGTGATCGGCGAGGTGACGAAACCGGGTGTGGGTGATGCGCCCGGGCGCGGCCACCATGAGGCGCACCTCGTCGCGCGCCAGCCCGCGCGCTTCGGGCGGGACGCGCGCCGAAGCCTGCGGCGGGATGGTGAAACGGGTCTGCGCAGTGTCCAGGGCGGCTGATCCCTTGAGCGCAGCAGGGGTCATCGGGCCGCACCCGCCAGTAGGTCCGCGGCGCGATACCGGCCACTCGCCGGACGGGTGCGGAGCAAAGCCAGGAAGGCGGGTACGACGGCCTGTGGCTCGGGACGGTCGGTGATGTCCTCGTCGGGAAAGGCGCGCTGGTGCAGGTCCGTGCGCATGTCGCCCGGATCGAACGCGTAGACGGCCGGCGGGCCGGGATCGAGCTCGGCGGCCAGCACCGCCATCGTGTGGTCGAGTGCCGCCTTCGATCCGCCGTAGCCGCCCCAGGTCGGGTACGCCTCCACCGCGGCATCCGAACTCAGCGCCACGATCACCGGTTCTGCTGCCTGCTGCAGGAGTGGGAGGGCGAGTTGCGTGAGAGCGACCGGCGCGATCACGTTGACGTCGTAGATCTCCCGCAAGGTGGACGGGTCGATCGACGCGAGGTCGGGCAGCGGGCTGGGCCCGAGCTCGCTCGCGTTGAGGACGAGAAGGTCGAGCGCGCCGAGATCGCGCGCGGTGTCGATGAGCGCCAACTGGTGCGCGCGATCGCGGACGTCGCCACTGACGGTGACGATGTGGCGGGCCCCGCCGGCCTGGGTCCGGCGCAGGCGCTCGCTGTCCCGTCCGGTCGCGATGACGGTCCAGCCATGCCTTGCAAGCTCGATGGCGAGCGCGCGGCCGAAGCCCTGCGATGCACCGGTGATCAGAGCGTTGGACACTGCTACCTCCTCACGCCGCGGATCGGCGTCCTGCCGCTATGCTGAAACCTGAAGTCAGCTTTAAGTCAAGCGATAGGGCAGCGCGATGCTCAACACCCACGATCTGCTCACCATCGGCGAGGCTGCGGAGCGCAGCGGGTTTGCCACGTCGGCCCTGCGTTACTACGAGCGTGCCGGCCTGATCTCTGCGAGCCGCACCAGCGGCCAGCAACGCCGCTACGAGCGTTCCGTCCTGCGCCGGCTGGCCTTTATCCGAGCAGCACGCAACATCGGCCTGAGCCTCGAGGAGGTGCGCCACGCGCTGGATCAGCTGCCGGCCGGCCGGACGCCCACCCGCGCCGACTGGTCGCGCATGTCGCGCGCCTGGCGCGGAAGGCTCGACGAGCAGATCGATGCGTTGGTGCGCCTGCGGGACGGGCTGGATTCCTGCATCGGGTGTGGCTGCCTGTCGCTCCAGCGTTGCCGGCTGAGCAACCCGAACGATGTCGCCGCCGGCGCCGGTCCCGGCGCGGTCTACCTCCCGCGCCCGCTCCGGGAGGCGCACGAGGCGCACGACGCTTCCGTATAGCCGCGTGCTCAGCGAGGTGCGCAAATCCGCGGCGTCGACTTGGATGGCAGGAGCACGCATTCGTAGGGAGCTTCGTGGTCCACACCCAGCGCACATTCACCGTCGCCACGCCGCTGCCGGCGGTGGTCGACTACCTCACGGACTTCGGCCACGCCGAGGCCTGGGATCCCGGCACGGTTCGTTGCACGCGCGTGGGCTCCGGGCCGATCCAGGTCGGCGCCACCTGGCACAACGTCTCGAAGATCCGCGGCAAGGAGACGGAGCTCAACTACGAGCTCAGCCGCCTGGAGCCCGAGCGGCTGACCTTCGTGGGGCGCAACAAGACCGCGACGTCGACCGACGACATCACGTTCGCCGCCGACGGCGAACGCACCCGGATCAGCTACGACTCCGACATCGTCTTCAACGGCGTGGCGAAGCTCGCCGACCCCTTTCTGCGCGGCGAGTTCCGTCGGCTCGGCGACGAGACCGTCGTCAAGATGACTCGCGTGCTCGAGGCGCTCCCGTAGCTCGGCGCCTGAGCCAGCTGGTGTAGACCTGACGGATGGCGCAAACCCCAGTGCCGGCCGATGAGCTCCCCAAGGTCGCCGTGCTGGACGACTACCAGAACGTCGCCTTGACCTTCGGCGACTGGTCGTTCGGCGGCCGCGCCGAGGTCGTCGTCTTCGACAACCACCTGTCGGGCGAGGACGCGCTCGTCGAGCGGCTGGCCCCGTTCGCTGTCGTCGTCGCCATGCGCGAGCGCACCGCGTTTCCGGAACGGGTGCTCGCCCGGCTCCCGAAGCTTCAACTGCTGGTCACGACCGGCCCGTTCAATGCGGTCATCGACGTCGAGGCGGCGCAGCGGCTCGGCATCACCGTCTGTGGCACGGGCGGAGCGGGTGCGGCAACGCCGGAGCTCACCTGGGGCCTGATCCTGGCGGTGACGCGCGGGATCGCTGCCGAGGATGCCGCGGTGCGGGCCGGCAAGTGGCAGCTGGGGGTCGGCATCGAGCTGCAGGGGTCGACGCTCGGGATCCTCGGCATGGGACGTATCGGGCCGCGGATCGCCCAGTACGCGAACGCCTTCGGCATGCGGGTGCTGGCCTGGAGCCAGAACCTCACCCCGGAGGCTGCCGCTGCCGCGGGCGCCGAGTACGTCAGCAAGGACGAGCTGTTCAGCCGCAGCGACATCGTCACCATCCACCTGAAGCTGAGCGAGCGCACCACCGGCCTGGTGGGAGCGCCCGAGCTGGCGGCGCTCGGCCCGAAGGGCTACCTGATCAACACCTCGCGCGGACCGATCGTCGACGAGCACGCGCTGATCGAGGCGTTGCGCAGCGGGCGCATCGCCGGAGCCGGACTCGACGTGTTCGACGTGGAGCCGCTGCCGGAGTGGCATCCGCTGCGCGGGGCCCCCAACACCGTGATCACCCCGCACATTGGCTACGTCTCCACCACGGCGTACACCGCCTTCTACGGTGACGTCGTCGAGGACATCACTGCCTGGCTCGATGGGAGCCCGATCCGGGTCATCACGCCGTGAGCGACCGCCCGCTCAGTTCAGCCCGGTCATGAGAAACGCACGCAGGAACGACCGGACCGCCTGCGGATCGTCGATGTCGACGACGTCGCCCGGCACCGTCACCAGCGAGAGCACCATGCGCAGGATCCACTCGGCCGCTTGCGCGACGTCGAGGTCGGCGCGCACCTCACCGCGGGCGCGGGCGGTCTCCAGGTAGGGGTGCCAGAAGCCGGTCATGCCCGGGAGGATCTGGCGCAGCCCGCTGCCCACGACCGCGGCCATCGCTTCCGGCTCGCTCTCCTTCAGGTGCAGGACGAGCGCGGCGGGCTGCTTCGTGCGGCTGAAGGTGACGGCCGCAGCCACCTGATCCGCGAGGGTCGTGGCGTTGTCGACGTGGGCCCGGGCACGGGCCCAGAACTCCTCGTCGCCGCGTAGCAGGGCTGCCCCGATGAGAGCCGTCTTGTCCGGAAAGAGGCGGTAAAGCCAGGCCCGCGAGATGCCGGCTTCCTCGGCGATCTGACCCACCGTCGTGCGGCGGATCCCGCTGCGCCGTATGCAGTTCTCGGCGGCATCGAGAAGCCGCTCGCGGGTGGTCTCGCCGGCCGCAGGCACGGGCGTTCGGGCAGCGGAAGCTCGGCTTGACGCGGCGACGGGGGACCCCACAAGATGCCAGCGTAGACAACTCTGCGATTCTGTCTACTCAGCTTCTGCAATCGAGACCCTGGGGTGGCCATGAGCAGCCTGCACGCCGGAGAGCCCTTCTCCGACGACGACGCGACGATCGCGGCGGCCCTGGAGGACGTGAGCATCCCTACGCTGATGCTCTCGCTCGTCCACATGTCCGGCGATCCCGAGCTCATCCGTGGCCGCCTCAAGCCGCAGGGCCTCTTCCTGAACGAGGTCCAGGGCTACATGTCCGAGGAGGACAAGGCCGAGGTCCGGCGGATCGCGCTCGGCGTCATCCGCGACTACCGCGATCGCGGCTGCACCCTGCCGCCCCCGCCGTCGCCGGAGCTCATCCACGAGATGATGAGCTGGATGGTCTGCGAGGAGGTCCCGGAGAACTACATCCCGCTCCTGATGGAGGAGATGGAGCTCGACGACGTCGACGCCCGCAAGGTCGAGTTGCACGCCACCCCCGAGGAGAAGGCCGCGTTCCCGGTCGTCGTCATCGGTTGCGGGGAGTCGGGACTGCTGGCCGGCATTCGTTTGAAGGAAGCCGGCATCCCGTTCACGATCATCGAGAAGAACGGCGGTCCGGGCGGCACCTGGTACGAGAACAGCTACCCCGGCGCCCGGGTCGATGTCGGCAACCACTTCTACTGCTACTCGTTCGAGCCGAGTGACCACTGGACCGAATTCTTCGCCCAGCAGCCCGAGCTCGCGGCCTATTTCCGTGACGTCATGAACCGCCACGGCATCGAGCCGAGCGTGCGCTGGAACACCGAGGTCATCGGCGCCGACTGGAGCGACGACACCGGTCTGTGGCAGGTGCGGGTGCGGGCCGCAGACGGCTGCGAGGACGTGCTGCCCGCGCGGGCGATCATCAGCGCGGTCGGGCAGTTGAACCGTGCCCACATTCCTGACATCAAGGGGATGCACGATTTCGCCGGCCCGTGGTTTCACTCCTCGAACTGGGACCACTCCGTCGACCACCGGGGCAAGAAGGTCGCCATGATCGGGGCCGGTGCCAGCGGCTTCCAGATCGCACCGACCATCGCCCCCGAAGTCGAGCATCTGACGGTCTTCCAGCGCACCGCGCAGTGGATGTTCCCGAATCCGAACTACCACGCCAAGGTCGGTCCCGGGGTGCGCTGGGCGCTGCGCCACCTGCCCTACTACGGGCGCTGGTACCGGTTCCTCATCTTCTGGCCGGCCAGCGGCCGAAGCGTGGAAGGCTCACGCGTCGACCCCGAGTGGGAGGACCAGCAGCGCGCGGTCAACGCGACGAACGACCTGACCCGGATCATGTTCACGCAATGGATCGAGAGCCAGGTGGGCGACGATCCCGAGCTGCTCGCCAAGGTGGTTCCGGACTATCCGGCGACGGGCAAGCGCACCCTGCAGGACAACGGAAGCTGGCTCAACGCGCTCAAGCGCGACAATGTCGATCTGGTACGCGACGAGATCGACCACATCGACGCGACGGGCATCGTCACCGTCACGGGCGAGCGCTACGAGGCCGACATCATCGTCTACGCGACCGGCTTCTACACCAACCGCGCGCTCTGGCCGATGCAGATCACCAGCCGTGGCCGCAACCTCGGGCAGGAATGGGGCGAGAGCCCGGCGGCCTACCTCGGCATCACGATCCCGGGATTTCCGAACCTGTTCTGCATGTACGGGCCGGGTACCAACCTGGCCCACGGCGGCAGCCTGATCTTCCATTCCGAATGCCAGATGCGCTACATCACCGGCTGCATCGACACGCTGATCTCCGGCAAGCACACCTCGATGGAGCCTCGCCAGGACGTGCACGACGCGTACTACAAGAAGGTGCAGGACGAGCTCAGCACGCTGGTCTGGGCGCAGCCGTCGATCAAGCACTCGCACTTCAAGAACCCCGAGGGCAAGATCCACTCACTGAGTCCATGGCCGCTGGTCGACTACTGGACCTGGACCCGGCGTCCGGACCTCTCCGACTATGTGGTCTCTTACCCACAGGAGGTAGACAGATGACGGCCATGGAAGCTCAAGGCGTACCGCCCGAGATCGCCGCGCGGGCGCGTCTCGCGGATGGCGACTTCTACGCGGGAGAGACCCACGACGTCTATGCGGCGCTGCGGCGCGAGGCGCCGGTCTTCCGCGACGAGTCGAGCGGGCTCTGGGGAATCATGTCCTACGACCTCGTGGATTACGCGAGCACGCACCCCGCGATCTTCAGCAGTGCCAATGGATCCCGCCCGTTCACCGGCGGCATCAACCACATGATCGACATGGACAACCCGGCTCACCTGAAGCGGCGCAGCCTGGTCAGCAAGGGGTTCACCCCGCGGCGCATAGCCGAGCACGAGCCACGGACGCGCCAGCTCTGCGACGACATCATCGACACGATCTGCGAGCGCGGCTCGGCCGACTTCGTGCACGACGTCGCCGCCCAGCTGCCCGTCATCGTCATTGCCGACATGCTCGGCGTGCTCCCGGAGGACCGGCACGACGTCCTCGAGTGGAGCGAGGGGATGCTCGGCACGCTCGGGGTCGGCGATGAAGACGTCGTCGAACGCCAGATGAAGTCGGCCATCGCGTGGCACGAGTACGCGACGAAGGTCGTCGCGCAGCGTCGCGCCGAGCCCGCCGATGACCTCATCAGCATCCTCATCAACGCCGAGATCGATGGCGAGCGATTGAGCGACGAGGACGTCATCGGCGAGACCCTGCTCATCCTCATCGGCGGCGACGAGACGACGCGTCACGTCATCGCCGGCGGCATCGAGCAGCTGCTCCGCCACCGGCAACACTGGGAGGCTGTGAAGGCCGACCGCTCGCGGATCCAGCCGACGGTGGAGGAGATGCTGCGCTGGGTCTCACCGATCAAGAACATGTGCCGCACGATGACGCGTGACTACGAGTTCGGCGGTGCCTCGCTCGCCAAGGGCGACCAGGTTCTGCTGATGTACGAGTCGGCCAACTACGACGAGACCCACTTCGACGACCCGGAGACCTTCATCCCGGATCGCGAGCCCAACGACCACGTGGCGTTTGGCGTCGGCTCCCACTTCTGCCTCGGGTCCAACCTGGCGCGTCTCGAGCTGCGGGTGATGCTCGACCGTGTCCTCGACCGCATCCCCGACCTGGCGCTGGCCTCCGACGCTCCGCTCGAGCGGCGGCGTAACAACTTCATCAGCGGCATCGAGAAGATGCCGGTGGAGTTCGCACCGTCCGCGAAGCTGGGGGATGGCCTGCTCGTCCTCGCCTGAGCCGCGTACGTTCGCGGTGGATGAGCGCGGCAGCCACGAACGGGATCGAGCCGGGGGAGGGCCTCGGCACGTTCAGCGTGCTCTTCGTCTGCACCGGCAACATCTGCCGCTCTCCGACCGCCGAGGCACTCCTGCGCCAGCGGGTCGAGGAGGCCGGTGGGGCAACATCCACCGCGGCGCTCACGGCGACGAGTGCCGGGGTCGCGACCGAGGACGGCTGGCGCATCGACCGCACGATCGCCGTCCTCCTCGAGAAGCGTGGGCTGCCCGGGATGCGGGACTTCCGATCGCGCGCCCTGACCGGTGATCTGCTCGAGCAGGCCGATCTCGTCCTGACCGGTACCCGCGACCATCGGCTGCGCATCGGGCGGCTCTGGCCCGAGGCCTATCCCAAGACCTTCACGCTGCGCGAGAGTGCTTCCCTACTGGCAGGAATGCCTGCGGCCGTTGCGGATTCGCTGCCTGACCGCCTGCCCAAGCGGGCGCACGCCGTGGTTCGATGGCTGCAGGACGAGCGTGGCCTGGTCGCTACGCCGGAGTCCGAACTCGACATCGCGGACCCCATCGGACGGCGAACCAGCGTGTACCGGCGGATGGTCGACGACGTGTCAGCCGCTATCGACGTGCTGGCGAACGTGCTGCTGCCGGGCTAGGAGAAACTCGAGAACACCTCGACCGCGCCGGCGTTGCGGAAGTTCAGGGTCAGCGCGACCGTTCCGCCGGGCTCGAGCCGGCCGTTTTGGGTGAGCACCACACGGGTCTTGCCCTCGCCCAGGACGACCGATCCGTGCGGGGGAAGGGTCACCGGAGGCGACAGGGTCAGAACGTTGCTGACCTGGCTCATCACCGAATCGAGCTCGTCGGCGCTGGCGCCCGCGTTGCGAATCGTGGCCGTCACGGCCAGCTGGGTGCCCGACTGCTGCACGCTGGCGCCGGAGACGCTGATGGCGCCCTGGGAGGCTTCACCGAGATGCGGGACGGTTCCGCTCCCCGTCATGGTGCCGCTGGCGGTATCGGGTGCTTGCGACGCGCCACAAGCCCCCATCAGGAGGCTCAGGGAAAGGGCCAGAGCGGCGACCGCGAAGCGACGTGGCACAGACACAGGCACAGGCACAGGCACCCCGCCAGTCTGGCCCATCTAGGGTGTGAGCCAGCTCGCAACCCCCGTGGTCGCCCAGGAGGAACCGTATGACGACGACTGTCCGACAGCCCGTCGGGTCAGCAGACGAAGCTGCCCGGGTCGACCAGCAGTTCGTCGAGCGGGCCCGCAAGCTGGCGCCGATCATCGAGGCGGAGGCCGAAGCCGGTGAGCGGCTCGGCACGATGCCGGCCCCGGTGGTCGAGGCGCTGCAGGAGAGTGAGCTCTTCGGCCTCATGGTCGCGAGGGAGCTTGGCGGGTCCGAGGTCAACGCGGTCACGGCCGTGAGTGTCTTCGAGGAGCTGACGGCGGCGGATCCGTCGATCGGCTGGTCCCACATGGCTAACGCGAGCACGTCCGCGATGACCTCCTATCTGGGTGAGGACGCCGTCCGCGAGATGTTCGCGGGCGGCATCGCCATCGCCGCTGGCCAGTTCTCGCCAAAGGGTCCGGCCATTCGCGAGGGCGACGGCTTCAAGGTGTCCGGCAGCTATCAGTTCGGATCGGGCACCGGCCATGCCGGCTGGATCGGCGGCGGCACGGTCGAGATGGAGGGCGACCAGCTGCGCATGAACAACGGGCGGCCGGTCATCCGGGCGTTCTTCGTGCCGCGCGAGGAGGTCGATTTCCGTGATGGCTGGGACGTCATGGGACTCGTCGGTACCGGCTCGTACGACTACGTCATCTCCGAGCGCGTCGTCCCGGAGCAGTTCACGTTCGTGCTGACCGACCCGACGCCTTACCGCGGCGGATCGCTGTACCGGCTCGGTGTGATGGGCATGACGTCAGCCGGTCATGCCGGCTTCGCGCTCGGCGTGAGCCGGCGGGCGGTCGACGAGATCGTGGCTCTTGCGGCAAGCAAGCAGCGCATGGGCCACGCCACGACGGTGGCGGGATTCGAGCGTTTCCAGTTCGATCTCGGGCGCCACACAGCCATGCTCAAGGCGGCGCGGGCGTTCGTCTTCGACGCGTTCGCCAGCGTGCAGGCGTCCATCCCTGCTGGCGAGATGATCTCGCCGGAGCAGTTGCACACCTTGCGCCAGGCGACTACGCATGCCGCTCACGTGAGCTCCGCCGTCGTCGACTTCGCCTATCACTGGTCCGGCGCGAACGGCATCCGTCCAGGCGTCCTGCAGCGGATCTGGCGTGACACGCATGCCAGCACCCAACACATCTTCGTCGACGACAACACGTTCACCGACGCGGGCAAGTACCTGCTGGAGCAGGCCGGCGCGCTGCCGACCGCCTGATCTACCCGCGGTCGGCTCGCCTGGAGACGACGACGAGATCGCCGTCCTCTTCGAGCACGGTCACACCTACCCCGAACAGCGGTGCGAGCAACTCCTCGCGCAGCACCTCCTTCGGCGCGCCGACGGCGACGACTCGTCCGGAATCCATGAGCGCGAGCGTGTCGGCGAACTGCCCGGCGAGGGTCAGATCATGGATCGCGCTCACGACCGTGAGGTCACGTTCCCGGCGCAGCTCATCGACGAGCTCCAGCGCATCGACCCGGCGGCCCAGATCCAGCGCGCTCGTCGGCTCGTCCAGCACCAGAACGGGCGCCTGCTGCGCCAGGGCACGCGCCAGCACGAGTCGCTGCAGCTCGCCCCCAGACAGCGTGCTCAAGCGTCGCGCCGCCATCTCGTCCAGGCGAAGCCGCTCGAGCAGTTCAGCGCAAATCCGTTTATCCGCTGCGGTTTCCGAGCTCAGGTAACCGATGTGGGGAGTGCGCCCGAGCAGGACGTACTCGGCCACCGACATGTCGGGCGGAAAGACCGGCCGCTGCGGCACGTACGCGACCATCCGGGCCAGGGCGCGGCGCGACATCCGGGCCAGCGGCGTGCCGGCCATCCGCACGTCGCCGTCATGGCGCACCAGGTGAGCGAGGCAGCGCAGCAGCGTCGTCTTGCCCGCGCCGTTGGGGCCGACAACGGCCAACCACTCGCCGTCGGCGACGGTCATGCTGACCGCGTCAAGCGCGATCGTGCGCTCGAAGCGGACGCTGAGGGCCTGAACCTGGATCACGGCTGCCCGCTCACGACAGCTGCTCGCGGGCCCGCCGCGAGCGCAGCACGTACAGGAAGAACGGGGCACCGATGCACGCGGTGACGACGCCGATCGGCACCTCGCTCGGCGACTGCACGGTGCGGGCGAGCACATCGGCGAGGATGAGGAACGTCCCACCGAAGATCATCGACAGCGGTAGCAGCCGCCGGTAACTGGCGCCCGTCGTCAGCCGCACGGCGTGGGGCACGATGATGCCGACAAAGCCGATGAGCCCGCTGACCGCCACGGCCGCCGCGGTTCCGAGCGTTGCAGCGCCGACGACGATGAGGCGCAGCCGCACCGTGTCCAGTCCGAGACTGCCGGCCTCGAGCTCACCGACCCGAAGCACGTCGAGTTGCCGGGCGTGCAGGAGCAGGACGATCGCCGCGACCGCGGCGTACGGCAACACGGTCGTCACGTCGGACCAGGAGGCAAGTGTCAGCCGTCCGAGGATCCACGAGTACACGTTCTGCACCGAGTCCAGATGTTGCTGCAGCAGGTACGACTGCACGGCGGTGAGCAGCGCCGCGACCGCGACTCCGGCGAGCACGATCGAGGCCGTTCCGCTGGCGATCCCCGGCGCGTTCGTGCCGCGGGCTGCACTGGCGCCGAGCGCATACGTGAGGGCGACCGCTACCACCGCTCCGGCGAAGGCGGCCGGCGGGATCAGCGTGACGCCACCCCCCGAGATGATCACGGCCGTGGCGCCGAGGCCCGCGCCCGCGGCGACGCCCAGCAGGTACGGGTCGGCCAGCGGATTGCGGAAGACGCCCTGATACGCAGCGCCGCCGCCCGACAGCATGGCGCCGACCACCACCCCGAGCATCACCCGCGGCATCCGCACCTGCCAGAGGATGTTGCTGTCGACCGTGTCGACGTGGGCGTGCGGCAGCAGCGGGAGATGGTTCGCGGCCGCCTGCAACAAGGTCCCGATCGGGATGGCCGCCGGCCCGACCGAGAGCGCCACGAGCATCGCCGCAATCAGCGAGGTCACGGCGAGGACGAACGTCCACGGCCGCGGCTTGCCGGCGTCGAGTACGCGGCCCCGGATCAGGAAGCGAGCGCGCGAACGCGTCCCGGTTCTCGGCACCAGGCCTTCTGCGCCTGCTGAGCCCATGGTGGTCGGTCCTGCCTGCTAGCCCTTGACCGCGTCGGCGACGGTCTTGACCAGGTCGACGATGCGCGGACCCCAACGCGAGGCGATGTCGTCGCTCAACGGGATCACCTCACCCTTCGACACGGCGGTGATCGTGGACCATCCCGCCCGCTTGGCCACCGTCGCGGCGCTCGCCTGGCAGCAGATGGTGTCGGCCAGCAGGATCACGTCCGGATTCGCCTTGATGATGTACTCCGCGCTCAGCTGCGGGTAGCCGCCGGTGGAGGTGGCGTCCGCGGCCTTGTCGGCGATGCTCCTCATGCCGATCAGGCGGAGGAGCTTGCCGACGAACGTCGAGGAGGTGACGGAGTAGTAGTCGGGCTCGAGCTCGTAGTAGTAGGTGATCGGGGTGCTCGGCTTCTTCACGGATGCGACGATGTCGGCGAGGTTCTTCTTGAGGTCGGCGCTTTCCTTCGTCGCTTCCGACGCATGGCCGGTGGCGGTGCCGAGCTCGTCGAGCTGCGCGTAGACGTCATCGATGGCCGTGGCGGCCGGGAGCACGAGCACGGGAATCGACAGTGCGGCCAACCGCTTGCCCAGGCCGTTGCGGTCCGCATCGACGAGCACCAGGTCGGGCTTTTCGGCGATGAGCGCCTCGACATTGGTCTGCAGGCCGGAGAGCTTCGTCTTCGGCGCCGCGGGCGGGTAGTTGGAGTACTGATCGACGGCCTTGACCTGGCTTCCGGCCCCGATGGCGTAGAGCATCTCGGTCGCTGTGGCCGACAGCGAGACGATGGCAGTCGGCTTCTGCTTGATGGTGACCGTCGTGCCGTTGGCATTGACGGTGGCCGGGAAGCTGGCGGCGCGGGCCGCGCCGGACGCGCCGGAAGGGCTGACCGACGAAGACGCCCCGGTGGTGCTGCTGCCACAGGCGGCCACCGTCGCGACGGTGACGGCGGTGACAGCGAGGGTGAATCGGCGCCGAAGCGGCCGCATGGTTCCTCCGTGTGAGCGGGGAGCGTGAAGCAAGCCCGCTGCGGCGCGGAAGCCCGCGCCGAAACGAACCGCCCTTCCTCCGAGGACAGTCGTCGACACAAGACAGGCGTCCGGGCTCGTCCCCGAGGGGCATCACCGTTGCGGGACAGCGCCGGGATCTCACCGGCTTCGCTGGACCTTGCGTCACCCCACCGCAATGCTGGGGCTGCGCGAACTGTACAAGTAATTCGCCGGGGCGTGCACCTGCTTCGAGGAAGGGTCGTACTCATGGTCGCAGACCCGCGCTCGACCTCGCTGCGCTCGCTCGAGTCACGATCTCCTCTGCCATGAAGCTGAAGCTCGACCTGCACGACATCTACAACCGTGGGGGCGACATCGACCGGGCGCTGCGGGCCGTCATCGATGAGGCGGTGGCCAAGAAAGCGCCGCTCGTCGAGATCATCCCTGGGAAGGGCTCGGGTGCTCTGAAGAAACACGTCCTGCGTTTCCTCGAGCAGAAGGACATCAAGCCGCTGTATCACCGGGTGGAGAAGGACTCGAAGAATTTCGGACGCGTCTTCGTGCACTTCCGCTGGAAATGACCCTCCCGAAAGGCCGCTCCGACGTGGTGATCGTCGGTGCGGGTCCGTCCGCAGCCGTTGCCGCGCTGCATCTCGCGCAGGCCGGCGTGGACGTGGCTGTTTTCGAGCAGGGTGGCTGGCCGGATCGATCCACGTTCGGGGGTGATACGCCGGCCGGGGAGCTGATCGGTCTGAAGCAGTGGTCGAGTAATCCGCGGCTTCGCGGTGGGCTTTCGGACTATCCGATCGATACGGCCTCGTCCGACATGGCGGCGCTCAACTACAACGGGGTCGGCGGCGGGTCGGTCCTCTACAACGCCCAGTGGCCACGCCTGCTCCCCGGCGATTTCCGGGTGCGTAGCACCGATGGGGTCGCCTCCGACTGGCCGCTGACCTACGCCGAACTGCAGCCGTTCTACGAGGCGACCGACCGCCAGTTCGGAGTGTCGGGGCTGGGCGGGAATCCGGCCTACCCGGTGGGTGACGAGCCGCCGCTGCCGGCGTTGCCGATCGGCCCCCTCGGCCTGGCCGTCGCGCGCGGGCAGGCGCGGCTCGGGTGGCACTGGTGGCCCGACACCAACGCGATCCTTTCAGCCCCGCGCGACGGCCGCCATGCCTGCGTGCAGCGCGGCACCTGCTCCCGCGGCTGCGACGAGGGAGCGAAGGCATCGGCCGATCTCACGCACTGGCCACGCTTCCAGCAGCTGGGCGGGACGCTCGTCACCCATGCCGTCGTGCGGCGCATCTTGGTCGATCGTGCCGACCGGGCGACAGGTATCGAGTGGGTCGACATCGACGGGCGGGTTCACGAACAGCAGGCGGCCGTCGTGCTGTGCGCGGCCAACGGCATCGGCACCCCGCGGCTGCTCCTTGCTTCGGCAACGGCGCGCCACGAAGCCGGTCTCGCGAACGACTCCGGCCTCCTCGGTCGCGGGCTGATGCTGCACCCGATGACCCTGGTCCACGGGATCGTCGCGGACGCACCGCCCTGGCACGGTCACAACGGCGGCCTCATCAACTCGCTGCAGTTCTACGGCTCCGACCCTGCTCGGGGCTTCGTGCGCGGTGCCCGGTGGGCGCTGACCGGGGGAGGCCAGCCGCTGGTGACCGCGCTTGGCCCCGGCGCCCGTTGGGGGCTCGGCCATCACGAGCGGATGCGCGAGTGGCTGGGACGTCGGGTCACCTGGGTCCTGCTCGCCGAGGATCTGCCGGAGGACCGCAACGGGGTGTCGCTGAGCGCCGAGACCGACGCTGCCGGGCTGGCCGGGGCGGCGCTGCACTACCGGATCGGCGACAACACCCGCAGCCTGCTGGCGTGGCACGCGCAGCGGGCGATCGAGTCTTTCAACGCGGCCGGCGTCAGCCAGATCTCCGTGACACAGGCGCGGGCCAACGGTCACTTCATGGGCACCACGCGGATGGGCCTAGATCCGGCCACCTCCGTCTGCGACCGCTGGGGTTTCACCCACCAGATTCGCAACCTCGGCATCATCGACGGCAGCGTCTTCCCGACCGCCGGTGGCATGAATCCGACGAGCACCATCTGCGCGCTCGCGCTGCGGACCGCCCAGCGGTTGATCGAGCAGCGCGGCCCTTCACCGTCGGAGACGGCTCACCCGGCCCGAGCCGCCGAGCGGCCTTCGGAGCGGGTGCCGGCGACGCTGCGGGTGTCGAACCGCTCGAGTGGGTTCACCGCTCCTGAGCGGCAAGTGTTGCGCCGGGTCGCCGAGGTCCTGATCCCGGAGGGTGACGGCATGCCGTCGGCGGCCGCGGCCGGCGTCGCTGACGACTTGCTCGACGCGCTGATGAGAGCGCGACCGGACCTTGCTGATCTCCTGCGATCCGCCCTCCAGGACGTGCCTGCGGGTGAGCTGACCGTCGAGCGGCTGGAATGCTGCCCGCGGAAGAGCCTGGCGACCCTGCGCCTGGTGGTCTCCGGGGCCTACTACCTGTCACCCGTCGTGCGCGATCTGCTGCAGTGGCACAACGAGCGCGGCCGCCCCCTCGAGATAGGTGCATTCCCCGCGTATATCGAGGAGGGGCTCCTCGACCACGTGCTCGACGCGGCGTCCGCCGGAGCGTGAGCGGCGAAATCCTCCATGATCGCGATTTGGGCGCGGAGCTTTGTCGGGATATGCCCGGTGTGTCACCGCTGAGGAGCGTCGTACTTGTAGCTTTCCGCCACCCAAGGTGTCGACGGCGGCAACCACCCTCGCATTGACAGTCTCTAAAACTTCTAGAAGTATTACCCGCCTCATGGCTACAGCTGCACGTCACCTGGCGCCCGCGCCACCATTTCGCCCGATCCGCCAGCCCCGGCTCGCTGAGCTGGTCGCCGGGCAGCTGCGGGAGCGGATCGTCAGCGGGGCGCTGGTCGACGGCGACACCCTGCCCAAGCAGGAAGACCTCGGCCACGAGTTCGGGGTGAGCAAGCCGACCATGCGCGAGGCCATCCGCATCCTCGAGAGCGAGGGCCTCATCGAGGTGCAGCAGGGCCGTTTCGGTGGTGCGGTCGTCCACGTCCCCAAGGTGGAGAGCATCGCCGTCACGATGGCGCTCGTGCTGGAAACGCAGGGGATCCAGCTCCCCGACGTCGGGGTGGCGCTGCAGGCCATCGAGCCGGCCTGCGTCCGGTTGTGTGCAGAGCGCACCGATCGGTTGGAGGCTGTCGTTCCGCGGCTCGAAGCCTTGCAGCAGCAGGCGCTGGCCTCGGTCCGTGACGACGAGCGGGTCGTCGCGCTTTCCCGCGAGTTCCACGAGGCGCTGGCGGCGCTGTGCGGCAACGCGTCACTCACCCTCTGCGCGGGGTCGCTCGAGCGGATCTGGACGGCTCACGAGGGGGTCTGGGCCGAGCAGGCCGCTCACGGCCACGGTTTCCCGGAGCTGCACATCCGG
The DNA here is from genome assembly GCA_963782485.1 of uncultured Actinomycetota bacterium. Taxonomy (GTDB): domain Bacteria; phylum Actinomycetota; class Actinomycetes; order Frankiales; family Frankiaceae; genus DATAZK01. The sequence continues at coordinate 641,425 of CAWAJV010000007.1, read as the reverse complement.
CGCGAGGCACTGGATGAGCACGCCCGGATCATCGAATGCATCGCGACGGGCGATGCGCAGGGAGCCGTCGAGGCGGCGCTCGCCCATCTCGCGACCTCGCAGACGTATGCCCTCCATCGCGCCGGCGACCCCATCGTCGACGTGCCACTCGAGCGCCGGATGCTCGGGACCCCCGCAGCCATCAAGTACCCGATCGGAGGAGACGCATGACTGCTCTCGACACCAGAGGACACGACCTCCTTGCCCCGCCGCCGGTCGACGACGGAACGGGATGGATCGCCAGCCGGGTCCCGACCATCGGGCGCGAGCTGACCCACGCCCAGGCTCATGCCTGCGCCGTTCGTCATCTGGCGAGCACCGGTTTCAGCGAGAACATCGGCGGCCACCTCACCTGGGTCGACCGCGAGGACGGGTCGATGCTCGTGAATCCGTGGGGTCTGTGGTGGGAAGAGGTGACGGCCTCCGACGTGATCCGGGTCGACCCGGATGGTGCGGTGATCGACGGGCAGTGGGATGTCACGCCCGCGATCCACATCCACACCGAGCTACACCGCCGCCGGGCTGACGCGCGCGTCGTCGTGCACAACCACCCCTACCACGTGACGGTGCTGGCGGCGCTCGGCATCCTGCCCGAGGTGCTGCACCAGACCACGACGATGTTCGACGGCGACCTCGCGTTCGTCGACGAGTACGACGGCGAGATCAGCGATCCGTCGAAAGGCGGGGCCCTGGCCGACGCCATCGGCGACGCGTCGATCGTGATCCTCGCCAACCACGGGCTGATCGTCACCGGGGAGACGCTCGCGCAGGCGACCTACCGGGCCGCGAGCTTCGACCGGCAATGCCGTCTCATGGTCGACATGCTGAAGATCGGGCGCCCCCACAAGGTCGTCCCGCCCGAAGCGCGCGGCGCGATGAAGAACACCATGATCAAGCGGGCCAGCGAGGTCTACTGGGCGGGCGCCGTCCGGCAGCTGATCGCCCGCGAGCCCGCCGTTCTCGACTAGCCCTCGACCAGCCCGACGCACCGCTTACTCGCCGTCAATCGCGCCCCGGCGCCGCTATTTCAGAAGGAGTTTCGCCATGGCGGACCTCGACGAACTTCAACGCAATGTCAGCTTCACCGTCGCCGGCCGCGGCGGCGAGCACAAGGTGACGTTCCTGCCCGAGCCCGAGCGGCGCCCGCGGGACTTCCTCATCTGCTCGGTCGACGACCACGTCGTCGAGCCGCCGGACGCCTTTCACGGTCGCCTGCCGGCGAAGTTCGCCGACCTCGCGCCGCGGGTGATCGAGCGCGCCGACCGCAGCGAAACGTGGCTGTTCGACGGTCAGGAAGTGCCGAACGTCGGCTTCAACGCGGTGGTCGGTCGCCCGGTCGACGAGTACAGCTTCGAGCCGGCCCGTTTCGACGAGATGCGCCGGGGGGCCTGGGACATCCACGAGCGCATCCACGACATGGACCTCAACGGGGTGTGGGCCTCGCTGTGCTTCCCGTCGTTCCTCTCGGGCTTCTGCGGCCAGCGGCTGCAGCTCGGCGTCTCGGACCCGGAGCTCGGCATCGCGGCCGTCCGGGCCTGGAACGACTGGTATCTCGAGTCGTGGCACACCCAGTACCCGGAGCGCATCATCCCGATGCAGCTGCCGATCCTGACCGACCCGGAGCTCGGCGCCGCCGAGATTCGACGCAACGCAGCCCGCGGCTACCGCGCTGTCACGTTCTCCGAGGCCCCCGAAAAGCTCGGGCTTCCGAGCCTGCACAGCGGCTACTGGGACCCGATGATGGCCGCCTGCGAGGAGACCGGCACGGTGGTCTGCCTTCACGTCGGTTCGTCCTCGACCTCGCCGTCGACGAACGACGAGGCACCGCCCGACGTCGTCGGCGTGCTCTTCTTCGGCTACGCCATGTTCTCGGCTGTCGACTGGCTCTACTCGCGCATCCCCGTCCGGTTCCCGAAGTTGAAGATCTGCATGAGTGAAGGCGGGATCGGCTGGGTCGCCGGGCTCGATGGACCGTCTCGACCACGTCCTCAACTACCAGGACATGTACGGCACGTGGGCCGGCATCGACCTCACTCCCAAAGAGGTGCTCCAGCGCAACTTCTGGTTCTGCGGTATCGACGACCCGGCGGGCTTCGACCACCGCCACCGGATCGGCATTGACCACCTGCTGGTGGAGTCGGATTACCCGCACTGCGACTCGACCTGGCCCAACACGCAGAAGCTGCTGGGCGAGCAGATCGGCGCGTTCCCCGCGGACGACATCGCGAAGCTCACCTACGCGAATGCATCGGCACTCTTCGACTTCCCGATTCCGGCGTCGGTCATCGCCAACCCGGATGCGCCGTGGCCGTCGGAGATTGCCCGGGGAGAGCGCTGATCACCCCTTCAACGGTGCTGCCCGGCTGGCCCCCGGCGCCCTTGCGGAACTCGGGTTGATGCCCGCGGCAGCCGTTCAGCGCGCTACCGTCGCGCAAGGCCGACGCCTCGGGGACCAAAGACTCATGACCTGACCCCCCTGTTTCCTGGATAACGGGTGTGTCCGGCTGTCGGCAAACCGTGGGGTGAGGCGTTGTTCGAGCAACCGGTGCGCTGTCTTGCGGGCCGGCGCGGCCTGGGCGAGATCGTCCTCGGGTGCCGCACGTGAACAGTGACGTGCTGCTGGCGCTGGTTGTGATCACCGCGCTGGCGTTTGATTTCACGAACGGTTTTCACGACACGGGTAACGCGATGGCGACCTCGATCGCGACGAAGGCCCTGCCGCCGAAGGGAGCCGTAGCCCTGTCCGGGGTGCTGAACCTGGTGGGTGCGTTCCTGTCGTTCAGCGTCGCAGCGACGATCGCCAGCGGCCTGGTGTCGACCGGCGCGGTGACGCTGACGGTGGTCTTTGCGGGCCTGGTCGGCGGGATCACCTGGAACGTCGTGACCTGGTATCTCGGCATCCCGTCGAGTTCGTCGCACGCGCTGATCGGCGGGGTGGTGGGGTCGACGATCGCGGCGGCCGGGTTCGATGCGGTGAAGTGGCATGGCCTGGTGAGCAAGGTGTTGCTGCCGGCGCTGCTCTCACCGGTCATCGCGCTCTTCATCGCCGGTATCGGCACGTTCCTGCTGCTGCGCATCAGCAGGTCGATGGCAGAAGGTCCCCGCACGAGCGGGTTCCGGATCGGTCAGGTCGGCTCGGCGTCGATGGTCTCGCTGGCGCACGGCACGAACGATGCGCAGAAGACCATGGGGGTCATCACCCTGGCGCTGGTGGCCCACGGCTCGCTCGGCGCCGGCGCCAAGGCGCCGGGCTGGGTCATCATCTCCTGTGCCGTGGCCATCAGCCTGGGGACCTACCTCGGTGGCTGGCGGATCATCCGCACGCTGGGCAAGGGGCTCGTCGAGATCGACGCCCGGCAGGGCATGGCCGCCGAGGGCGCGGCCGCCTCGACCATCCTGCTCTCGTCGCACTTCGGCTACTCGCTCTCGACGACGCATGTCGCTACCGGGGCGATCCTCGGCTCGGGGGTCGGCCGGCGCGGCGCGCTGGTGCGGTGGAACGTTGCCGGGCGCATGGCCATCGCCTGGGTGGTGACCCTGCCGGCCGCCGGACTCGTCGGAGCCGGCGCCGAAGCCGTCGCCAGCGGCGGCGGAACGTTCGGTACGGCGGCAGTCGGTGCCGCCATGGTCGTGGTCTGCGCCGCGCTGTTCGGCTACTCGCGGCGCACCCCGGTCGGGGCCCACAATGTCAACGACGAGTGGGCGAGCACGGTCATCGCCGAGACACCCGCTCCGCTCGAGCCGGCGGTGAGCGCGGCATGAGCGGCTGGATCGACTGGGCAGCGGTCGGCAAGATCGTCGGCGTCGGGCTCCTCGCGGGAGCCGGGCTGCCCGCTCTCTTCGCGCTCGGGCTGCGTCTGGTGACCCCGGCCGGTGCGCCCGCGGGGCCCAACCCGGCGACCGAAACCCCCTCCGCACCGGGTGTGCGGGTCAGTTCACTGGCGCTCGTCGCGGGTTCGATGTGTTTCGCGATCGTCGTCGCGGCACTGGCCTACGGGATTTACCTCATCGTCGACAAGTAGTGGCGGGTGGCGGCCATGACACTGCTGAGCACCGTTGTCGACTTCTTGCGGGCCGGTTACCCGGACGGGGTGCCGAGGCAGGACTACGTCCCGCTGCTCGCGTTGCTACGCCGTCAACTGACTGACGCCGAAGTCCTGGAAGTCGCCCTCACCGTCCTGGGCGATGACGAACCCGATCTCGCGGCCAGTGTCGATCGGGCCATCCGTGCCGTCACCAAGGCGCCGCCGCTCGACAACGACCTGTCGCGCGTGGCCGATCGCCTCGGAGCGGTCGGGTGGCCGCTGGCATCGCTGGAGGAGGAGGAGCTCGCGGAGATCAGACCGCCTGCGGAAAGTCGAACAGCCGGTCCGGATCGGCCTTCTTCTTGATCGACTGCAGCCGCTTGAGGTTCGAGCCGTAGTAGGCATCGGCCCAGTTCGCGAGGTCGGCGTCCTGGTAGTTCACGTACGAGCCACCGCTCACGTACGGGCGTAGCGCTTTCGTGAACGCGTCGAGCCACTGCCGCCCGGCCGCGATCACCTGGGCGGAGTCGCTCATCGTGAACGAGGTGCTGCGCTGGATGCCGGCAATCGCGTTGCGGTGCGCGAACGCCGTCGCCTCCGGCGCCACCCGGTTGATCGCCCCGCCGTACGCGTCGAACTGGGCGCCGCCTTCGCCCTGCGTGGGGTCGGCCTGGCGCTGGTTCACAAAATCGATGACCACCTCGATGCCCGCGGCGCTCATCGGCTTCGTCAGGTAGTCCGAGGCCCCGATCGCGGGCTTGCGGGTGACCAGACCGGCCGGATTCTGGGTGGGCAGGTGGCACTGCGCGACGCTGTAACCGGAGCAGCCGCCCTCGTAGAGCATCGCGCTCAGGTAGTCCGGGGGAGTGAACGCCGAGCGCGACGCCGGCTGGCTGCCGACTGCCGAGACGAGCCCGTCCACCAGCCCGGCGGCGGCCGCCGCACTGCCGTTGTAGACGCCGGCGATGCGCACTTGCGGTCCCGGACCGCCGGTGCCCCCGACATGAGCGATCAGCAGCAGGGTCGACCAGATCTCGTCGGGGGCGCCCGGCGCCCAGCTCTGCCAGCCGGCGATGACGTCGGCGGCCGCTGCCCACGGCCAGCTCAGGGCGAACGTCGTGAGGTCGGGCGCGGCGACGGTCCCGAACTCGAACGCCGTGACGATGCCGAAGTTGCCGCCCCCGCCGCCCTGGCTCGCCCAGAACAGGTCGCCGTCCAGGCCGCTGCTGTCCTTCGTGCAGTGGTGCAGCGTTCCGTCCGCCGTGACGATGTCGAGGGAGGTCAGCCGGTCACAGGTCAGCCCGTACGAGCGGCCGACGACACCGATGCCCCCGCCGAGCGTGAGACCGCTGACGCCGACGGTCGGGCACGATCCCGCCGGCAGCGCTACGTTCGCCGCAGCCAGGCCGGCGTACACGTCGACCAGCCGGGCGCCCGCGCCGATGCTCACGCTCGAGCCGGAGCCGGGCGTGACGGCCGCCATGCGGGTCACGTCGATGACGATCCCCTCGCCGGTGGACCAGCCGGCGTACGAGTGGCCCCCGCAGCGGGGCCGTGGATTGATGGCCGAATCGCGCGCGACCGCGAGGCAGCGCTGCACGTCGCTGGCCGATTCGCAGTAGGCGATGGCCTGCGGGGTAATGGTGTCGAAGCGGAAGTCGTACATCTGCTGGGCGGTCGCGTACTGCGCGCTGCCGGGCAGGACGAGCGTTCCGTCGAGTTGGCTTGCCAGCTGGGTCCAGTTGGGTGGGGTGCGCGAGGCCGTGGGGGAGGGCCTCGGGGTCGTTCGGGTGGGGGTCGGGGCCGGCTTGCCCGAACTGCTCGAGCAGGCCGCGAGGCTCGCGAGACCGGTGAGAGCGAGAAAGCCGCGGCGGTCCAGGGGTCGTGCCGCGGGCGTTGAAGCCGATCGGTCCAGAAAGCCGCTTGCTGCTGGCGACTGCATTCGGGCAACGTAACCGGCAGGGGATGACAACCCGTGGTGCCGGGCCGGGAGATGGCCTGGGCTTGGCAAGTCTGCTCAGCTCACACACAGGCACCATTTACGGTGGTTAGGACATGTCTCAGATGCCGACGGAGCTCGCGACGCGCGGGGCGCAGGAGGCCAGCGAGGGTGCACGGCGCCCTTGGTGGACGCTCCTGCGGCGCATCGCGGGGCCGGCCATCCGGCTGCTGATCGTTGCCGCCGTCGTCGAATTCGCGCTGTTACCGCAGATCGCGGGCGCGCGGAAATCTGCCAGCCTGCTCGGCGACATCTCGCCGCTGTGGATGGCCACCGCCGCGCTCGCACAGGTCCTGTCCCTGCTCGCGTACGCCCGTTTGAGTCAGGTCTCGCTCGACTCCCGCGATATCTCCTACAGCCAGCTGCTGCGGATCGACCTTTCGACCCTGGCCGTCAGCCATGTCGTTCCCGCCGGTTCAGCAGTGGGCATCGGCCTGGGTTACCGCCTCCTCACCCGGTCCGGTGTCCCGCCCGAGCGCGCCGTCACCGGTAAGGCGTTGCAGACGGTCGGCTCCGCCGTCGTGCTGAACCTGCTCCTCGGCGGCGCGCTCATCGCCGCGCTCGTGATCCACGGCAGCAACCCGTTGTACGGGCCCGTCGCTGCGGTCGGGCTGATCCTGATCGTCGTCGCTACCGGCGGCGGCATCCTGATCGCCCATTCCGAGAACCGGCTGACGCGCATGGTCGTCAAGCTGCTCAACCGGGTGCCGAAGGTGGACGCCGAAGCCGGACGCCGCCTCGTGGCGACCCTGGCGGGCACGATCCGCCGGCTGGTTGCCGACCGCCGTTTCCTCGCCCGGCTCATCCTCTGGGCACTGCTCAACTGGATGCTGGAGGCGATGGCGCTCTGGGCGTGCGTGCGCGCCTTCGGCCACACTCTCGGCCCGATCGGGCTGCTGGTCGCCTACGGGCTGGCTAACGTCGCGGCTGCTCTCCCGATCACCCCTGGCGGTCTCGGGATCGTCGAGGGAATCCTGGTCCCCGCGCTGGTGGCGTTCGATACGCCGCGCGGCATCGCCGTGCTCGGCGTGCTGGCCTTCCGGCTCTTGAGCTTCTGGCTGCCGATCCCGATCGGCTTCGGGTCCTACGCGCGGCTGGAGTGGCAGCTGCGCCACAAACCGGACGCGCCGCCCGAGTCCGAGGTCGCGGCCGCGGCCGTGGCCGAGGTCGCGGCCGTGGCCGAGTCCGAGTTGGCGCCGGACGCCGCGACCGCGAGCGCCGTCGAGCCGGAGGCGGTGCCGTCCGCCGGACCCGCCGCTGGAGCGTCAGCCACCAAGTCAGCCACCAAGTCAGCCCCTAAGTCAGCCACTAACGAAGACGGAAGCTAGCCGCTGCATCACGCGGGCAGCCACGGCGATGTCCTCGTCAGGCACCCCGTCCAACACCTCTTCCCAACGCGCGCGCCACTCGGCGCGTTTCTGATCCAGCAAGGCCTGGCCCTCGGGGGTCAGAGCCACCAGCACGCTGCGCCGATCGAGCGGTGACCGCCGGCGGACGACGAGCTCCTGCTCCTCCAGCAGGTCGAGCATGGCCGTCACGGAGGCCGGATGCAGATCGGCGGCGCGCGCCAGCTGGCCCGCGCTGACATCGGCCTCGGTGCCGCCGACTTCGGCGAGCGCGATCAGCGCCCGGCTCTGCGCGTAGGTCATGCGGTCGCGCTGGCCCTGGTCACGGGCGCGCAGCCGGCGCTCGGCACCGAGCAGCTCCGACATCGCGCGCTGGGCCTCGCCGATCGCCTCGGTCCGGCCGGCGAGCGCCGATCCTGCCGGTGCGGTACTCATCACAAGACCTCCAGGGCCGATTCGAGCGCAACGCTGCTGCCGGTGTGGGTGGGGTGCAAGCCGCCGTCTTGGGGGTGAAGGCGCTCGCGCCGCTCGATGAGGAGCAGCCAGAACGCCGGGACGATCGCGATCGCCCCGACGACGAAGAGCCACCAGTACGTGTGGCGGAACGCGGCCGCGGCGCCCGCCGGGGTGTTGGCGTGGTGGTGCAGCGCTTGCTGCAGCACCACCGTCGCCACGGCCGTCCCGAGCGATCCGCCGACCCGGTTCAACACGTTCAGCTGCGCGCTCGCGTCGCGCACGTGGTCCTCGTGCAGCAGCGAGAACGCGACGGCGAACAGCGGCAGGCCGATGGCGCCGAAGCCGATCCCGCGCACGATGCTGACCCCGACGATCAGGCCGTACGGGGTGTGCTCGGTGAACACCGTGTAGGGCAGCAGGCTCGCGCAGCCCACGAGGATGCCGCAGACCGCGACGCGCCCGCCGCCGAAGCGGTCCGTCGCCCGGCCGGCCGAGCTGATCACCAGCGCCACGCCGATGGACGTCGGCGCGACCAGCAGACCGGTGACCGTCGCGCTCTCGTGGTGAACGGCCTGGAAGAACAGCGGCGAGACGACCATCGACGCGAACATGGCGGCACCGCTCGTGAAGCACGCGACCGCGACGGCCGCGTAGCCCCGGTTCTTGAACAGCCGGATGTTCAGCAATGGCGCGGGGGAGCGCAGCGAATGGATCACGAACGCGGCGAGCAGGAGGAACCCGAGCGCGATCATGCCGCCGGAGCCGGGTTCGGCGACCGAGCCCTTGAGCCCCGTCTCCGAGAGCCCGTAGGTCAACGAGACGGTGCCGCCGGCGGCCAGGAGGAGCCCGAGGATGTCGAGCTTGCCGGCGTACTCCGGCTCGTCGTCCGGCAGCACCCTGATCGCGTAGTAGATCGCCGCGACGCCGATGGGCACGTTGATGAGGAAGATCCACTCCCAGCCGAAGGCCTGCAGGAGCACGCCGCCGAGGGTGGGGCCGAAGACCGGCGCGATGACCGTGGGGGTGGAGAGCACGCCCATGATCCGGCCGAGATTCTCCTTGCCCGCCGCCTTGACCAGGATCATCTGGCCGACCGGCATGATCATGCCGCCGCCGACGCCCTGCAGCACGCGGAAGGCGATGAGGCTGCCGGCCGACCACGCCAGCCCGCAGAGGGCCGAGCCGACCGTGAAGACGATCACCGAGGCGAGGTACAGCTTCTTGATGCCGACGCGCTTGGCCGCCCACGCGCTGACCGGAACGCTGGCGGCGAGCGCGAGCAGGTAGCCCGTCGCGACCCACTGGATCGTCGCGAGGCTGGTGTGCAGCTCGCGGGCGAGCGGGCCGAGAGCGACGTTGACGATCGTGGTGTCGAGCACCGACATCACGGAACCGAGGACGGTCACCAGCCCGATGCGGCGGACGTACGGGTCCATCCGCGGACCTCTGGCGAGCGCGGCGACCGAGCCAGCCACGCGCCACCCCCCTCGAGAAATGCTTTGGCTCCAAACATACGGGAGCCAAAGTTTCATCGCGAGGGAGCGGCGCGGACTGAGGCGTGCACCACTTTCCGGCTTCTGGGTCAGCTCTCGGGTGTTGCGGCGCCCGTCCAGTGGCTGCGCAGATCCGTGAGCCAATCAGGAAACTCCAGCTCGACGTCGGGCAGCGGCTCGACCCCATGCTCGGCGCGGGCATGCTCGAGCGTCTCCGGCTCGTCGCCCCACGAGCGCGGGTCGCCCAGCATCACCTCGAAGAGGGTCGCGCCTTCCTTCCCGGCCCGGATGGGACCGAAGGCGGCGCCGTAGGGCAGCTCGACATGCGTGCCGGCCGGGGCATGCGTCTCGCCGAACCACAGCTCGCCCGCGATCACGAAGAGCACGTGAGGGCTGAAGTGGCCGTGGCGGCGCACGATCATGCCGGGGTCGTACTTCGCGTACAGCGACAGGTACTGCGGATCGGGGAGAACGCGAGCCACTTCTCCCACACGGAGGATTCCGAGCCGTCGGCGTTGCGCTGCCGCTTGACCTGCTGCCAGCGCATGTCGGGGTCGTCGAGCGAGCGGAAGATCGGCTCCTTGCCGGGAATCTTGGGGGAATCGGTCGGTGCTGTCACAAGCGGTGCTCCGATGCTAGAGACGTCGGGACGGGGTGGCCTGGGGTTGTGTGGAAGCTTTTGCTCGCGTAGCTTTGCACAAAGCTAATTTTTCCGGAAGGGCGCCCTGGTGGGCGCCGGAAGGAGCACGATCCTGCGATGACCACCCCGAGCGCCGCCACCCCGAAGGCCGCTGAGCTGCCTCTCATTATTTCGGTCGACGACCACGTCATGGAGCCGCGCGACCTCTGGCAGCGCGAGCTCCCGGCGAGCTTGCGCAGCCGTGGACCCCGTACCGTCCGCGAGCGGGTGCGCCTCGAATTCACCGGTGGTCATTACGGTTTCGTGCGCGACGCCCCCGACGGCGACTGGTGCGATGTCTGGCTCTTCGACGACCTCGCGGTACCGACCGGGCTGCTGCACGGGCCGGCCGGCTTCACCCGCGGTGAAGTGAGCAACAAGGCCGCCACCTACGAGGACTTCCGCCCCGGCACGTATCAGCAGAAGGAACGGCTGGAGGACATGGATACGAACCATGTCGAGGCGGCGATCAACTACCCCAACATCTTCCCGCGGTTCGCCGGTCAGGGGTTCGCCGAGCGCTCCGACAAGGACCTCGCACTTCGGTGCCTGCAGATCTACAACGACTGGATGATCGACGAGTGGTGCGCCGGCGAAGGTCGCGGCCGCCTCATCCCGCTCACCCTGATCCCGCTCTGGGATCCCCACCTGGCCGCCGCCGAGGTGCGCCGCTGCGCCGGCAAGGGCTCGCACGCGGTCGCGTTCTCGGAGAACCCCACGAAGCTCAACCTCCCGAGCCTTTACTCGGGCAAGTGGGACCCGTTCCTCGCGGCGTGTGCCGAGACGGAGACCACCGTCTCGATGCACATCGGCTCCTCCTCGAGCATGCCGACGACGAGTCCCGACGCCCCGCTGTCCACCTCGATGGCCCTGTCGTCGCAGAACGCGCAGGGTTCCGTCGTCGACTGGGTTTTCTCGGGCACGCTCGCGCGCTTCCCGGAGCTGAAGGTGGTGTGGGCGGAGAGCCAGATCGGCTGGCTTCCGTACCTGCTCGAGCGGATGGACCTGGTCTGGAAGGAAGGCGTCGGCGACCTCGACCTGCCGAACTCGCCCAGCAGCTACGCCCGCGGCCACATCTGGGGCTGCGTCTTCGACGACCAGCACGGTCTGGTCGCCCGCGACACCGTCGGCATGGAGTCGATCCTGTTCGAGACCGACTACCCCCACTCCGACGGGACCTTCCCGCGCTCCCGCGAGGTGGCCCACCGGTTGTGTGCCGGCGCGGGGCTGAATGCCCACGAGTGCTGGCAGTTCCTGCGCGGCAACGCGATCAAGGCGTACGGGCTCGAGCGCTTCGGCATCTCCGAGTGACGGCACCGGCGCTTCCCCCGGAGCTGAGCCTGCTCAGCCCGCTCGCCCGGCTGACGTTGCTGGTGGATGCCGAACTCGAGCGCATCAGCCAGGCCCGCGGGATCGCTTACGCCGACTACCTGGTGATAGGGGCGGTGCGCCGCTCACCCGGCGGCCGGGGCCGGCCGACCGACATCTGCGCCATGCTCGGGCGCACGACGGGTGGGATGACCCTCACCCTCGATCGCCTCGAGGCCGCCGGATGGGTGCGTCGCTCACCGGATCAGCACGACCGCCGGCGGGTGGTCGTCTCGCTGACCCCCAAGGGCCGCCAGCTCGCCAAGGCCGTCAACGCCGACTTGCACGACTGGGAGCAGAGCCTGCCGCTGCGGGCTGCCCAGCGGGCGGAGGTCGGTGCGACCCTGGCGCTGCTCGTCGGTGCCGTCGAGGAGCGCGACCAGCTGACGGCGTAGCCGGGTTTTCGTCCCCGCGGGGCGGGTTTCCACAGCCCTCCGGTGCAAGGGGCGCCGGACAGTTACCGTTTGGTACGTGGTCGACCCCGAGGTGACCGGCAAGGTAGGCCGGATCATCGTGCGGGTGCGCGGCGCAGAGGGTCCGGGGGAAGTGCTCGTGCCGGTTCGCGGGGGACGTGAGGTGTTCATCGCCTTCGCCGATGCGGTCATCGAGCGCGACACGAATGTGCTGGTCGTTTCCTCGCGTGGAGAGCGCGCGGTTGATGTCGAGCCCTGGCCGTGGCCTTACGCACTGCCGGAGGGCGACCCGCTCGTCCGCTGATCTACTCTCGCTCTTCGCGACGAAGGAGTCTCGATGTTCGGATGGCATGTTCCGGCGCCCAACCAGGCGATGCTCGTCTCCGGTGGGCGGCAGAAAGGCAGCAATGCCTTGCCGGTAAAGATCGTCACCGGACACGGTGCCTTCGTCCTTCCCATCCGGTCCCGGGTCTCGTTTCTGACGCTGGCCATGCAGGAGGCGCTCGTCACCGAGGAATGCGTGACCCAGCAGGGCATCACGCTGCTCGTGCGCGCGGTCATCGCCTTCAAGGTCGGCGACGATCCGGAGTCGATCTCGAACGCCGCTCGCCGCTTCCTCGCCGACCAGGACCAGATGTCCACCCTGACCGGGCAGATCTTCTCCGGTCACCTCCGCTCGATCGTCGGGTCGATGACGGTCGAAGACATCATTCGTGAGCGGCAGACGCTGGCCGAGCAGGTGCTGGACGGCTCGAAATTGGAGATGGCCAAGATCGGCCTGGCGGTCGATTCGCTGCAGATCCAGTCGATCGACGACAAGGGCTCCGGCTACATCACCGCTCTTGCCGCACCCCACCAAGCCGCCGTGAACCGAGAGGCGCAGATCGCTCAGGCCCGGGCCGACCAGGCTTCCGCCGAGGCGCGCCAGCAGTCGCTGCGCCAGCAGGCGGAGTACGAGCGCCAGACCGCCGTCGCCCGCGCCGAGTACCAGTCGCAGATCGACCAGGCCCAGGCGCGCGCCGGGCAGGCCGGCCCGCTGGCCGCGGCGCAGGCACAGCAGGAAGTCCTGGTGGAGCAGGCAAAGGTCGCCGAGAAGAACGCCGAGCTGCGCGAGGCTCAGCTGGTCGCCGAGATCGTCAAGCCCGCCCAGGCCGAGGCGGAGCGCATCCGCACCCTCGCCCAGGCCGAGGCCGACCGCACCCGCTTGTCGGCGCAGGCGGCCGGCTCGGAGAACCGCATCGCGCTGGACCAGGCGATCATCGCCCAGCTCCCGCAGATGATCTCGGCGGCAGCATCGGGCCTGTCCAACGCCAACGTCACCGTTCTCAACGGTGCGGAGGGGCTGAACGGCACGGTTGCGTCGCTGGCATCGCAAGGGCTCGCGATCCTGCGGTCAGTCACCGAGGGTCTTGGCTCGGGTCCGGTGCTGGGGCAGCAGGAAGGTGACGACGGGGCGAACGGCCGCAAGCCGCCGCGGCTTCCGGGCTACGGGGAGCTGGGCTCCGGCGAGCCCGAGCGCGACTGACCCCTGCCGGGCACATCCGGTGCGCTGCGCCGGCGCCGCTCGCGCGGCTCCGGCACGTCACGTGACGTCACTTCGACCCGCTGCACTGCGGCCAGCCGCATGGCCGGTATGGGAGCCGCGTGGTGTGCGGCGAGCTGGCGGGCCAGCTGTGACGCTTCCATCGGCCGGCCGACGAAGTAGCCCTGCACCACATCCACGCCCAAGCCGCGCAGCAGGTCCAGGCACTCCTCGTCCTCGACCCCTTCGGCGACGACGCGCAGCTCGAGTCCGGCCGCCAGGTTCAGGATGCTGCGCACCAGAGTGGCGCATTCGCGGCTGGCTGCCGCCGTCCCGGGGCCGGCGTCCGGGTCGGTCAGCCCGGCGACGAACGAGCGGTCGATCTTCACCTCGCGTACCGGTAGCCGCTGCAGGTACGACAGGCTCGCGTAGCCGGTGCCGAAGTCGTCCAGTGACAGGGCGACGCCAGTGGCCGCGAGCTTGTCGAGCACGGGGACGCTGCGCTCCGGATCGTTGATGACGCTTGCCTCGGTGATCTCGAGGATGAGCTGGGTCGGGTCCACACCGTTCTGGCGCAGCAGTTCGACGACGGCGGCGGGCAGTGTCGGGTTCGCCACGGAACGCGCCGGCAGGTTCACTGCGACCGAGAGCTCAAGCCCCATGCGTGCCCAGTCGCGACACTGCCGGAGAGCCTGGGCGAGCACGATCCGGGTGAGCGGCTCGACCAGACCGGTCGCCTCCGCCAGCGGGATGAAGGCATCCGGCTCCAGCAGGCCGAGCTGGGGGTGTTGCCAGCGCACCAGCGCCTCGACGCCGGCGACGCGGTCGGTGTCGAGGCTGAGCTTCGGCTGGTAGAGCAGGACGAATTCGTCGCCCTCCAGCGCGCTCTGCAGGTCGGCGGCAAGCGCCATGCGCTCAGCGCGCCCGTGGTCCAGGGCGGGACTGTAGACCGTGACATGCTCGCCGCTGGCCTTGGCGGTGTACATCGCGGTGTCGGCGTGACGCAGCAGCTCGGCGCTGCTGGCGCTGCCGGCGCTGCCGGCGCTGCCGGCACTGCCGCTCGCGAGGGCGATCCCGATGCTGACCTCGCTGGTCACCAGGGCATCGTCCAGCCGCACGGGGGTCGCGAGCGAGGCGAGCACAGCGTCGGCGTAGTCACGTGCCTGTCCGGCGGCGTCGGTGAGGCCGGTCAGCACGATCGAGAACTCGTCGCCCCCGAGCCGGGCGATCGTCGCCGACACCGGAAGCGCGCTGCGCAGGCGCTGGGCGACGACCTGGAGCAGGGCGTCGCCGACGTGGTGACCGAGCGTGTCGTTGACCTCCTTGAACCGGTTGAGGTCCAGGAGCAGTACCGCGACGCTGCCTTTCGCGTCCGCGGTCCGCTGCAGCGCTCAGCTCGATGTCCAGCTGCTCGGCGAGCACGGTGCGGTTCGACAGGCCGGTGAGCGGGTCATGGGTGGCCTCGTAGCGCAGCCGGTACAGCATCCGGCTGGTGTGCAGCGCGTGCGCGAAGTGGTCGGCGAGGGCTTCGAGCTGAACCACCTCGCGCCGCCCGAACCTGCCGTCCACCGCGAGCCGGTTCCGCAGGATCAGAATGGGGTCGCCGACACCCTCACGAACGGGCGTCAGGATCGCCTCGCGAGTGCCGGTCGCGGCCAGCCAGCGGGCCAGCGCGCGGTCTCGGGTAGTGGCTGAAGCCAGCAACGGCTCAGCCTGCTGCCGTACGCGCAGCAGCGGCCAGTCCGCGGCGGCGACCCCCGACTCCTGCACGATGCACGCATCGGCGGTGGCGCCCGCGCATTCGAGGTCGCTCTCGTTCGCCGGCGCACTGCGGGAGGCCTGCACGCGAACCCGGGTGAGCCGGCCACGGTCGTCATCGACGACGAGTTCTGCGGACTCAGCGCCCATGAACTCGCGGATGCGTTCCAGCAACTCGGCGCCGGCAGCGAGCTCGGTGGCCGGACTGGCAGCGTCGCGAAGCACGGCCTGGCCGGCGATCTCGTGGTCGCCGAAGCGCTCGGCCACGAATCGATGGACCCGCTGCAGGTCGCGGTGGCGTCGCCACAGCCGCAGGTAGATCAGCGATCCGGCAGCGAGGACGGCGATGGTCGCTGCCACGAGACCCGCGGCGAGCACTCCGGCAAGCACGAGGACGACGAAGAGCAGCCACGCCGTAGTGATCGCCGTGGCCGCGGCGACGCCGAGTGAGCGTGAACGCGACCGGGCTGGGACCACGCCGGCCGGCCCCGCATCCACGGCTCTTGGCTCATCCGGGGCAGCGTCGAACCCATCGTGGATCATTCGCTCGAATGACAAAGAAGCCCGCCCCCGCGTCGCCGACCCAGTGAGCATCGGAGCGGATCCGCCAACGGGATACGGCTGAACGGGTCAATATTCGGCGGGTTTGCGCGTCCGATATCGGGTGCGCGGGGGGCCGCGCCTCACCGGGTGTGGAGGGTCAGCGGCCCGCCGCGGGATCGGTCGTTCTCGAGGTCCCGATCGGGTGGTGGCTCGACCGGCCGTGAAGGCACCCGGCGATGACGGAAAAGCGCTACTCGCCGAGGATCTGGGCCAACGCGTCCGCCGCCGGATTCTCCAGCCAGATGGTGTGGTCGGCCGGCATGAGACCCCGGGCGACCGTGCGGTTCATCACGCGCACGACGATCGCGCAGTAACGAACGGCGGCGAACGTCTCGTACCAGTCGATGTCCTGGACGTCACGGCCGCTGGCCTGAACGTAGAGGTCGAGCTGCTCGCCGCGGGCGAGATCGCCGGGCAGCCGCGACGTCTGACCGGCACCCTCGTGCATGGTGCGGTCGAACATCAGCCACCACCCGAGAATCCATCTCCGGCGGGGCGATGGACGCGGCCTCGAAGTCGGTGATCGCGGCCACCTCCCCGTCGCGCCAGATGATGTTGCCTGGCCGGGGGTCACCCCAGTTGAGCACCGGCTCGCCGGCCGACGGGGTCCGCTCCGCCAGTAGCTTCCAGCCGGTCTCCATCAATGGGTGGACGCGGCCCGCCAGCTCGGTCTCCGCGTAGCGCTTCCAGAGCGCCACCTGGGTGTCGATCGACGGGGTGTTACCCGGCGCGATCAGCCAGTCGAGCCCGACCTTGCGCCAGGGGACGGTATGGACGGCCGCGACCGCCGCGAGGCCGTTGCGCAGCATGGTGGTGCGGGTCTCGGGAGCGATCTGCGTGAAGAACCCGTCGGTCGTGTACGGCGGGCTCTCCGCCGGCACGTCGCCGCCCACGTAATCCATGACGAAGAACGGTTGCCCGAGCAGCGCCGGGTCGGCCTCGTAGCCCACCAGGCCGGCCAGCGGGATGCCGCCGGCTTCGGAAACCGCTCGCATGATCTGGTATTGCAGCGCCACCTCAACCGACCCGGCCGGGTTGCCGGGGTGGTCGGGCACCTGAACCGGGTACACCGGCGGGTCGTCCGTTTCGATGCGGGCGACGACCCGGCGTGCGAAGGCGCCCGTCGACGCGTCGTTCAGATCGATCAGCCAGGTCTGCGCCGAGAAGCCACTGCTCGGCTTCTTGATCTCTCCGACGCGCAGCTGCTCGCCGCCCTCGAGCCGGGTGGAAAGCCACTGCTGAAGGCCGCGCGCGACCTCGGGACTCGCTGGGTCTGACGCTGCGACGCTCAGGGTTTCCTCCACTCGGAGTTCGAAGATGGCCGCCAGCAATCTAGCGCCCGCGTCTCGCGCCCGCTGCACCAGTCCACCCAGCCGCGAGAGTCACGAACTGCGAAGTTGTCGCCATACCGGCCTCAAAACGACCGTTTCGCGGTTTTGTACAGGCAAGCGGCTAAAGCGAACGCTGCAGCGACGGCTCGCGCGGTGGGAGCGCGCTCCTGGGCTCGGCGGATTCACGTGCCCGCCGGCTGGCGCCGCGCCAGGCGATGGCCGCGGTGACGAGGCCGGCCAGGACGACCACGGAGACGACCACGAGTGAGGCCGGATGGGAGCGCAAAGTCCTCCAGACCGGCTCCAGGGTGGGGGCCGTGGCAAACGTGAGCACCACCGATAGCAGGAAGATCAGAGCCTGGGCCACCGGCGGTGCCAGCTCCCCGCGGCCGGCGCGGGCGCGGCTCGCCGCGATGGCGAGCAGCGGGAGCGCGGGCGCCAGATACCAGCCGTAGAGCACCGGTCCGAGCAGCGCCATCGCCAGCAGCGCCAGGCCGAGCTGATCGAGGGTGGGGGACCGCCACCGCCGCTGGCCGTCCCCGATGCGCTGCGCCCGCGGGAGGAGCAGCACGGCCGCCAGGACGACAGCCAGCGCGGCGGCCAATCCGCGGGCAGCGTCGAGCACCGAGCTGGACGCCGGGTGCAACCCGACCAGCCAGGCGAGCGCCGAGATCAGGTTCGCCCCGATGTCGGCGGGCGCGATCCCCGTCCGCAGCCTGCCGGGGGTGTCGAAATTGCGCAGCCAGCCGAGCCCGCTCTGGCTCAGCGCCATCGAGAGCCCGACGGCGGCGACGATCGCTAAGAGGTCGATCGCCACGCTGCGCAGCCGGCGCCACAGCCCGGGTCCGGCCACCGCGAATCCAAGAGCCATCAGGAACGCGGCGCCCAACCCTGCCGGCAGCTTGACCATGGCCGCGAGCCCGCAGAGCACGACGCCGCTCACGTGGCGCCACTCGCTCGGTGGCTCGCGCCCCGGTGCCCGGACGGCGAGGGCCAAGCCGCCGACGAGCAGGGCCGCGGCGACGGCGTCCAGATGAGCCCCGGCGACGAGGTGGAGCAACACGAGGGGATTGGCGGCGATGGCCGTGATCGCGATCGGGCGTCGCGACGGCGTGACCATGGACGCGGCCACCACGACGAGCACGACGACCGCTACCACCGCGATCAGCCGCAGCACCAGGAGCGAGAGCCCGGGGGACCCGGCTCCCGCCGCGGCCTTCTGAATAGCAACGGCGACACCCCCGTAGGGCGGGCGGGTGTCGCGCCAGCGAGGGTCGACCGCCGAGAGCAACGCTCCCGGCCCGAGCTGGCTCACGACGGCGCGGGCCGGATCGAAGCCTTGCCGGGCGAGCTGGCCCTGCGCGACGTAGGCGTAGGCATCTCGGCTGGCGATCACGGGCCCGAGAGCGAACGGCACGGCCCAGCAGGCCGCCACCAGTGACGCCGACCTGGTGGACAGCCGGCCACCGAGCGACATGCGTTGCACATGCCACCAGGCGAGCATCAGCAGGGAAATCGCGGGAATCAAGACGTACAGCAGGCGTGCCTTGCTGGCATCATCGGGAGCGACGGCGGCGAGGAATCCGAACCATCGGGTCGGATTGACCGATCCCGGCTCCGGACCAAGCCGTCCCCACGAAACGACTACCGCAATACCGAGCAGCAGGCCGGCGCCGGCAAGCACCGATATCTCGCCACGCCGCACCGCCTGCCTCGGAGGCGCCAGAGAGGAAAGTGCACGGGTGACGGTCCTCGACCTGCCGGAGGCCGGTAACACGCCGCCTCCGGCGACGATGGCGCCGCCCGTAGTCGCTCCGCTCTCGCCAGTGACGCGGTTGAAGTCGACGCTGATGTCGATCCTCCTCGGCGTCATTCGTGGCTTCGGGCAGTATCCCTGGATCGTCGCCCCTCTGGTGTGCGTCCTCCCCCTCGCGTTGCACCTGACGGGGTCGGACACCCCCGCCGAGGCGTATCGGGTGTGGCTGTTCCACCACTTCGGCTTCACCATATGGAACTCGCAGTGGTACGGCGGCCACACCGTCATCGGCTACAGCGTGTTGTTCCCGCCTCTGGCGGCCTTGCTCGGTTCCGGCACGGTGGGCCTGCTGGCCTGCACGTTCACGGCCCGGTTCGCGACGGTGCTGGTCCGCCGCGAGACGGGCCGCCCGCACACGCTGGCGCTGCTGGCGTTCTCCGCGGCCGTCGTCGAAAACCTCGTCGTGGGCCGGATGGCCTTCTCCGTCGGCCTGGCCTTTGCCGTTCTCGCGCTGCTGCAGGTGTCCTGCGAGCGTCCGCGCCGCGCGCTGCTGTCCGCCGTGCTGACCTCGCTGGCCAGCCCGCTCGCCGGGTTCTTCCTGCTGCTGGCCGCGGTGGCGTGGCTGGCCGCCAAGTCGTGGCGCACGCTGCTGCCGCTGTCCGGCGCGATCATCGGTGCCATCGCGGTCGTGATGTTCCCGGAGCAGGGCACGTTCCCCTTCCCCCGTTCCACCTTCATCGCCGTCCTGCTCGTGAGCGGCATCGGGCTGCTGATCGTTCCGAGCAGCTCGAAGGTGATCCGCCGGGCGCTGGTGATCTACGCCTTGATCGCGATCCCGCTCTTCTTCGTGCACAACCCCATCGGCGGCAACCTCGCCCGCCCAGGCAGCCTGCTCGCGGTGCCCGTGGCCATGATCGCGCTGCGCAGCAAGCGAGTCTGGGCCGGCCTGGTCCTGGTGCCGCTGCTGGTGTGGCACTTCGAGCCCATCGTCCCGGCTTTCGCCAACCGCGGCGATCCGGCGGCGAGCGCGCCGTACTACTCGGGCCTGCTCAAGTACCTGAAGGCCCACGACCAGCCGTTCGGCCGGCTGGAGATCCCGTTCACCCGCAGCCACTGGGAGGCGCGTTACGTCGCCCCGACCATGCCGCTCGCCCGCGGCTGGGAGCGCCAGCTCGACCTGCGTTACAACGAGATCCTCTACTCCAACGCCCTGAACCAGGACACCTACCACGAGTGGCTGGTCGAGAACGGGGTCCGCTGGGTGGCGATGTCGACCGAGCCGCTCGACCCGTCGAGTGAGGCCGAAGCCAAGATCATCCGTACCGCCCCGAGCTACCTGCAGCCGGTCTGGAAGGACGCCAACTGGGAGCTCTGGGCGGTCCGCGGCTCCGATGGGCTGACCAGCGGCCCGGCGACGATGTTGCGGCTGACCGCCGATTCGTTCACGGTTCGCTTCCACGCCCCAGGCAACGTGCTGATCCGTATGCACAGCAATCCGTACTGGACGGTCGTCGGCAACGCGGCCGCGTGCGTCAACTCGACCGCCGAAGGGTGGACCTCGGTGACCAGCGCGACCACCGGTGACGTCACGATCGCCAGCCACTGGTCGCTGGGTGGGGGAGACGTCGCCGGTCCTTCGGAGGGCGGATGCCTACCTCCCTCGTGAGCCTCAGGGCATCCGGGTCTGGTTTCTCCGGCCCTGCCGGAGTGCCGCTGTCCAGCACGCGCCGGCGGGTAGTGGCGCTCGTCTCGCTCGTCCTCCTCGCCGCAGCGATCTACCTGACCTTCGTGTCGCCGTTGCGCCCCGTCGATCTGGATGTCTTCCTGCGCGCCGGCCGTGCGGTCGTCCACGGACACGATCCGTATTCCAGCACTCACAGCGAGACCATCCGCACTAACGCAGCCTTCGTCTACCCGCTCGCGGTCGCCTGGTGGTTCGCGCCGATCGCGGCCCTCGGCGGCGCTGCTCACGTCGCTTACGCCATCGCGTCGCTGATCGCGATCGGCCTGGCCTGCTGGCTGGCACGTCCCGGGCAGCCGCTGATCGCCGCGCTCGTGCTCCTCTCGTCCTGCGCGATCATCGGGCTCCAGGACGGCTCGGTGAATCCCTGGCTCCTGCTCGGGCTCATCGCTGCCTGGCGCTGGCGTGATCGCCCCGTGGCCAGCGGGCTCCTGGTCGCGGCGCTGATCGTCTGCAAGCTCTTCCTGTGGCCGGTACTCGGCTGGCTGCTGCTTTCACGGCGCTATCGAGCCGCCGCCGTCGCCGTCGTCGTGACGGGGCTGGCCCTCGGCGCGGGCTGGACGTTCGGTCCGCTCGGCTCGGACGGTTACGCCTCGATGCTGCATGTCTTGAGCGGACTGGAGGCACCCCAGACGGCCGGGCTCACCGGCCTGCTCA
Organism: uncultured Actinomycetota bacterium; assembly: GCA_963782485.1. Taxonomy (GTDB): domain Bacteria; phylum Actinomycetota; class Actinomycetes; order Frankiales; family Frankiaceae; genus DATAZK01. The sequence continues at coordinate 620,239 of CAWAJV010000007.1, read as the reverse complement.
TCCGCTGGCACGCCTCCCTGGGGCTGGCCACGGTGATCGCCACGGTCTTTGCCGTGGCAGTGCTCCTCGGCGCCGGCTACATGCTCCGGCACCATCCGCGGCGCCACGGGTTCGAGGTCATGCTGTTCGGGACGGCCGTGGTCGCCGCCCTCTTCGCCTCACCGATCGTCTGGCACCACTACTACCTGCTGCTCGCGGCACCGCTGCTGCTGGCGACCCGCTCGGTCTGGCCTTTCGTCGCGCTCAGCCTCGTCAGCTGGGCCGCTGCGGTACCTCATCCCTCCTCGTACGAGACGGCCGGCTACGTCTTGGGTCTCGGCGGCATCGGGCTCATCGCGGCGGTGTCCGGTGTCCGATCATGGAAGGCCGCCAGCTCGGTCGATCTCGCGCCCTTCTCTCGGGTCGTCGCCGCCGCGCGCAGCGTGCGACCGGTGGCCGTCGTCGCGCTCGCCGCAGCGACGCTGGCTGTCGCCATCTCGGGGCTCGAACACGTGCCGGTGATCCGCGGCTGGGGCGCGCTCGTCACCGTCGTCGAGACGGCGGCAGTGCTGGCGTACTTGTGGTCCCGGCGCGCAGATGGCGTTCAAGTCGAGCGCGGACTAGTCCGAAGTAACTAGTACCGGGCATGGCGCTCCGGGTCACTTCGTGAGGAGGCCTCGATGCTCGAGCCGATGGACTGCCTGCGTGACGGGATCCCGCTGTCCCTGATGATGGACCTGTTGGATGACGAGGGGCCAGACGCCCAGCGGCTGTACGCCTCGGAACACGCCGACCTCGCGTGGGTGCACTCGCTGGTCCACGATCACGCGCCCGACGAGGTGCACGTGCGACTGCCGGAGGTGGCGGGTCGCCGGCAATGATGCTGAGGCTCAGCCGCTCGCGCGCACGAGCTCGCGGAAGACCGCCGCGTCCACCTCGGCCGCATCGGTCGCCGTGAGCCGGCGGAAGCGCAGCGCCAGCTCGGGGCCGTCCGCGCGGACGACCTCCGCCTCCGCAGCGACGACGAGTCCGTCCTCGAGTTCCACCTCGACGGCGAGCTCGTAGCCCTCCGCGAGGTTTCCGGGGGCGCCGGGATCGAGCGGATCGCCGGGGTGGCGGGTGAAGACCCGGCAGCCTCCGCGGGAGAGATCCAGGGTGGTCGCCTCATGAGTGGCGCCGCCCGAGTGCAGCCGTACGGTCCGGCTGAGCCCGGCCCGCGCACTGCGGCGCCGGGGCTCGAAGGCCAGCATGCGAACACCGGTCAGCTCTAGCAGGTCGCCGCCCCCGGGACGCTCGCGGGCGAGCGCGGCGACGACGATGAGCTCGTCTGCGGGGGTGGAGAAGCTGCCCCACACGTTGCGCCCGGACACCTCGTCGACGACCGAGGCATCCGCCACGACCTCGGCGAGCACGATGAGGCCACCGGTTTCGGAATGCCAGTGTTTGAGCGTTGCCGCGAGCACCCGGCTGGTCGCGCCATCGACCCCGCTGCGGGAATCGGATGGGAGCAGGCCCACGACGGAGCCGGGCGCCGGCACCCTTTCCGGCGCGGCGGGCTGACCCACCCCGGCTGCGGACGTGAATTCTTTATCTTGCATGTCCTAGCCCCCCACTTGGCCTGGCGACGTGTGCCCTGTGTCTTGCCCCCGGGAGCCCATTACGCATCGTGATACATCGATTACGTTATCCCGGCTCGGCTTTTCGCGCAGCCGCTTCCGGTGGGCTGACGGTCCGTTACCCGGCGTTTCGGTCGGTGTCTGAGATGACAGGAGTCACCCACGGCGTGCGATGTCTGTAAAGCTGAACGCAGCGCCGATAGGGGAGGATGTTCGTCTGGCCTGCGAAGGCCTACCCGGAGAAAGGGCCGCATGACCGAGATGATTCCTGAGGCAGATGGCCTCGTCGGGCATTCCCCGTTTCCGCCGATCGCGGATTACGGCTTTCTCTCCGACTGCGAAACGACCGCGCTTGTTTCGCCCGGAGGCAACGTCGAGTGGATGTGCCTGCCCCGCATGGACTCGCCGAGCGTCTTCGGCGCCATCCTCGACCGGGGGGCCGGTGGATTCCGGCTCGGGCCCGCTGACATGGCGGTTCCGGTCGCGCGTCGCTACCTGCCGGGCACCATGATCCTCGAGACCAGCTGGGGTACCCCCACCGGCTGGATCATCGTCCGTGACGCGCTGCTCATCGGGCCCTGGCATCACGAGGGCGAGCTTTCCCACACCCATCGCCGGGCGCCCACCGACTACGACGCCGAGCACGTCCTGCTGCGCACCATCCGCTGCGTGAACGGCGAGGTGCAGGTGACGATGGACTGCGAGCCGCTGTTCGACTACGGGCGGCAGCCGGCGAAGTGGTCCTACACCGACTACGGCTACCACCAGGGAGAGGCGACGGCCGGCGGGATCGACACCACCCTTCGGCTCACCTCGGACCTGCGGATCGGCTTCGAGGGACCGAAGGCCGTCGCGCGCACGCTGATGAAGGAAGGCGACTTCCGGTTCGTCGCCCTCACCTGGACCGAGCACCCGCCGCCGTACGACTACGACGAGGCCTACCGGCGCATGGTGTGGACCGCCCACCATTGGCAGCATTGGCTGGCCCGCGGGCGCTTTCCGGATCACCCGTGGCGCCGCCACCTGCAGCGCAGCGCCCTCACCCTGAAGGGCCTCACGTTCGCACCGAGCGGCGCCCTGGTCGCGGCTGCCACGACCTCGCTGCCGGAGACCCCGGGGGGCGAGCGCAACTGGGACTACCGCTACAGCTGGGTGCGTGACTCCACGTTCACGCTATGGGGGCTTTACTCGTTGGGCTTCGACTGGGAGGCCGACGATTTCTTCTACTTCATCGCCGACATCGCCGACCGTGACCACGAGCTGCAGATCATGTACGGGATCGACGGTGAGCGGTCGCTGGACGAGCACATCCTGGAGCATCTGAGCGGCTACGAAGGCGCCCGACCGGTGCGGATCGGCAACGGCGCGTACTCCCAGCAGCAGCACGACGTCTGGGGTGCGGTGCTCGACTCGGTCTACATCCACACCCGTTCACGCGACCGGCTGGACGACCGGCTGTGGCCGATCCTGTTCCGCCAGGTGGAGTGCGCCATCAAGTACTGGCGCGAGCCTGACCGTGGCATCTGGGAGGTGCGCGGCGACCCCAAGCACTTCACGTCGTCGAAGGTGATGTGCTGGGTCGCCTGCGATCGCGGGGCGCGGCTGGCGCGTATCCGTGAGGACGCGGACCTCGTGGAGCGCTGGCAGGCGGCGGCCGATGAGATCCACGCCGACATCCTGGAGAACGGGCTCTCCGAGCGCGGCGTCTTCACCCAGCACTACGACACCGAGGCGCTCGACGCCTCGCTGCTCCTTATGCCCCTGCTGCGCTTCCTGCCGGCCAACGACCCGCGGCTGCGGGCGACCGTCATGGCCATCGCCGACGAGCTCACGCTTGATGGCCTGGTGCAGCGCTACCGCACCGAGGAGACCGACGACGGCCTTGCCGGAGAGGAGGGGACGTTCACGATCTGCTCCTTCTGGATGGTCTCGGCGCTGGTCGAGATCGGCGAGCTCAACCGGGCCCGCCAGCTCTGCGAGAAGCTCCTCTCGCTGGCCAGCTCGCTGGACCTTTACGCGGAAGAGATCGATGTGCGCAGCGGTCGCCACCTCGGCAACTTCCCGCAGGCGTTCACGCATCTGGCGCTGATCAACGCGGTCATGCACGTGATCCGGGCGGAGCGCGACGCGCAGAAGTCCAGCTGGCCCCACGAGACCCATCCGGAGGCGCCGACCGTCGCTCATGCAGTGCGGCCCTCCACGGGTGCCACGGTCGTCACCGGCCCGGCGAGCGATCTGACCTGAAGCGGCGGCCGCTCAGCTCTCCAGCGGCTGCCGGGGCCAGTCGAGCAGCTTCGCGCCGAGCACGGCGGTATTGAGCGTGAAACGGTCGGCCGGGTTCGTCGGGTCGCGGCCGGTGAGCAGCGAGACCCGCTCCAGCCGGTAGGTCACGGCGCGCACCGAGAGGTGCAGCCGGCGCGCGGTCTCGGTCGTGTTGCCGCCGGTCTCGTAGTACGCCGCGAGCGTCTCGAGCAGCGGCTCAGCGCCGCCGCGGGCTCCGGTCAGTGGCCGGAGTGTCGCGCTCACCAGGTCGGCGATGGCCGAACGGTCGCGCAGCAGCATGCGGTAGACCAGCAGGTCCTTGGCAGCAACGACCGGCTGCTCGAGGCGGAGCCGGATGGCGAGTTCACGCGCGTCGAGGGCTTCCTCGTAGGAGGCGAACACCCCGCCGGCACCCGGGCGCGCCCGGCCGAGCGTGAGCTGCCAGCGCCCGACTCCGGTGGGACGGCGCAGCTGCACGGCCGGGGGGGCGCCGGCGATTGGGCGCTCCGGCCGCGGACCCAGCTCCTCCGACAGCCGGTCGACGACGAAGTCAATCGCGGCCTGATCGGGCGCGGCGAAGATGATGACGAGCAGCCCTTCCTTGCTCGCGACGAGGGCGTTGGCGTCGCCCTTCACGCCGAGCACCGCCGACTCGAGCCGGGTGACCAGCGGGGTGCCGTCGACGAATGGCTGCTCGCCCGAGATCAGGGCGATGGCGTGGGGGCCCGCGAGGTCGAGCCCGAAGTCGGCGGCGCGCGCCACCACCCCGGTCGCGTCGGTACGGCCGGCCAGCAGGTCGTCGAACAGCTCGCGGCGGGCGGCCTCCTCGCGCCGGGTGAGCTCGCGCCGGGCCAGCTGGTGGCCCTCGACGCCGGCGGCGACCGCGTCGTCAATAGCACGCAGCACGGCCTCGCCTGCCTGCACCAGCGAGTCGGGATGGTGGCGCGCGGAGCGCACGGTGGGCAGGTGGCGCCAGAGCCGCCAGGCCGCCGTCAGGTACAGCTCGACGAGCGCCCGCAGCGGGACTCCCTCGAGTGCCGCGCGTCGCCCCTGGTAGCGGAACCGGTTGAGCTCCTGGCGATTTAGCCGGCGGTGGTTGCCCGCCACCTCGCTGAGAACCTCGAGGTAGTCGGCCAGCAGGCTCGGGTCGAGCCCGCCGGCGTCCGCCGCGGCCGCCGCGGCGATGCTCGAGGCCGGTCCGCCGGGCTTGCTGAGCCGATCCGGGCTCACGCTCGTCAACGGCGACAGTGCTGTCACAGGCGCCAACCGTTCGTTCATCGCCGATCACCTTCCAGCTTCGTGGTCAGCGACCCGCGCTGTGACTCGCTGCGCTCGTCCCAGTCGCGATCGCCTCCATATCCCGCTCCGACAACGGCTCGGGAACCGAGATCGTCCCGCTCTCGCGCACCGACCGATCCGTCGGCCAGCGGTTCGGTCCCACCCAGCTCACCCGCGTCGTCCGGCTTCGGCAAGAGCAGGGAACCGACGACGGCCCCGGCCAGCACCAGAACGATGACAGCGAGCGAGAGTGCGGTCGGCACGGTCGGGAAGCCGTGTACGTAGTGCTGCGTGGCCTGCATCAGCATCTTCAGTCCGACGAAGCCGAGGACGACGGCCAGCCCCTTGTTGAGCAGGTGGAAACGGGTGAGCAGGCCGGAGAGGCAGAAGTAGAGCGCGCGCAGGCCGAGCACCGCGAGGGCGTTCGACGTGTAGACGATGAACAGGTCGTCACTCACGGCGAGCACCGCTGGCACGCTGTCGACGGCGAACAGGATGTCAGCCGCTTCGATGGCAACGACGACCGCCAGCAGCGGGGTGGCCGTCAGCACGCCGGCGCGGCGCACCAGCATCTTCTGGCCGGAGTACTCGTCTGCGACCGGGAACAGGCGCCGCAGCAACCGGACGGCCAGGCTCTTGGAGGGGTCGACGTCAGGCTCGCCACCGTCCTTCGCCAGCTTCAGAGCGGTGTAGACGAGGAACGCGCCGAAACCGAAGAAGACCCACTCGAACGCGCTGACCACGGCGACGCCGGCCGCGAGGAAGATCGCCCGGAACACGAGGGCACCGACCACGCCGAGGAACAGCACCCGGTGCTCGTACTCCCTCGGCACCTTGAAGTAGCTGAAAATCAAGGCGAAGACGAACAGGTTGTCGACGGCGAGACTCTTCTCGAGCAGGTACGCCGACGTGTACTCGGCGGCCGCCGTGCCGCCGTGCGTGAGCCAGAGCAGCCCCGCGAAGCCGAAGCCGATCGCGAGCCAGAAGCCCGACCAGCGCAGGGCTTCCCTGAACTCGACGGCGCGGGGGTTGCGGTGGTTGCGCAGGTCCAGGATCAGGGCCGCCGTCACGAATACAGCGAAGCCCGCCCAGGCCCAGAGGGAAACATGCATGTGTCAGACCTTCCGGTCAAAGAGACGGCCAGCAGGAGTGGCAGAACGTGCAGGGTCGATCAAGCGTTGCGAGTGCGGGTGGTGCGCCCGGGCAGGGATGGGCCCTGCCCGGGCGTCGGAGGGGATCGTGACTCGGGCGAGCGGAGCGAGTCCGAGCGCGGGTCGCCGACCATGGGTATGGAGGGGATCGTGACTCGGGCGAGCGGAGCGAGTCCGAGCGCGGTCGCCGACCATGGGTATGGAGGGGATCGTGACTCGGGCGAGCGGAGCGAGTCCGAGCGCGGGTCGCCGACCATGGGTATGGGGGATCGTGACTCGGGCGAGCGGAGCGAGTCCGAGCGCGGGTCGCCGGCGGCGGGCCGAGAAAGCCCCTACCCGAAGGGATTCTTGCGCGCCCAGGGGTTGCCGGTATCGCCACCGGAGCCACCGGATCCACCGAACCCACCGGGCCTCTTGGGACCGCCGCCGCGCCGGCCCGGGTTGGCCGCATCCATGAGAGAGACGGTTCGAGCGACGTCAGCGGGGGTGATGATGCCGACGACCTGCGGCACTCCCGCGAAGGACTCGACGGCCGCCTCATCGACGACGAGTGCGACCCCGGCGAGCGGGCGCGCCGCCAGCTGCTCGAGTACTTGCTCCATCGGCTCGTCGGGGCCGACGATCGGGATGTTGCCCGCCGCGATCGCGAGGCGCCGCACGCGGACCAGCTCGCGATCATCGCCCGGGACGGCGGCGAGTGCTTGGGTGGAGACGATCCCGCCGAGGCTGCCGTCCGGGTCGCGAACGATGAGCAGGTCGGCCCGGCTGGGCAGGGCCACATCCGAGAATGCGACACCGGCCGTGGCGAAGGACGACACCTCCGGCGGGGCGGCCGACATCACGTCAGTGGCGCGGAGCCCGGTGAGGCGCTCTCGGGTGCGCGCGCCGGCCAGCATGAGCCGCGAGCCGGCGACGACAGCAGCCCCGATGAGGCCGACCCAGAGCCCGGCCAGGCTCACGAACGTCACCAGCACGAACCCGGCCACGATCAACGCCCAGCCACTGATGACACCAGCACGGGCGGTCGGGGCGAGCGCGGTGTCGCGCCGCCCGCTGCGCCGCCAGGCGCGCGCGAAGATCAGCTGGCTGCCGGGCGAGCCCGGGGCCGGGATCAGGTCAGCGATCGCGAGTGAGGCGATACCGATCGCGGAGAACAGCGCGGAAGCAGCCAGCAGCCGGAAACCGTGCGAACCCGATAGGAGCAGGAGTCCGCCGGCTGCGGCAAGGACCGCCGCCGTCGCGGCCAGCGTCAGGGGACCTGCCCAGCTGACGCGCCGGAGTCCTCCGGGGGTCGAAACCTCGCCGGTAGCGACCGTGCGGGCTCGCAACAGGCCCACCTCGACGCGCTCCACGTCGAGCCCGGCCTGCGCCATGCGCCGGGCGCGCCGGAGCTCGGCCACGATGAGCGCTCCGACGACGGCCAGGCCACCCAGCCCTGCGGCCGAGAAGTACGCCGAGCTGCCCTGATCCGGGACGGCGAGCTGCAGCGGGCCGGTCACCATGACGAGGGTGACGAAGAGCCACGTGAACACCGCAGAGGGGCGGAAGGTGACGCGCGGCCGGCGCGGGGGGCGGTCTGGCTCGCGTCGCTGACCGGAGCGGGAGTCCAGGTCAGTGCTCGGCTGGGAGCCGGAGGAGCGGAGGTGGGGCTTGTGCAGGTGCATCGGCGTTCCGTTCGAGGAAGCTTGGGCTGTGGACCGGCCGGCCGGCCACCACAACGTTGTAGTGACCGCAACCGGTCCGGCTCTTCGAGTATTTCCGGCAATCACATTTCGCAATAGGGCCGATCAGCACGGAAACCCGGCGGGACAGTTGCGAGATTCCGGCAATCATGGCGTTCTAGCGCGATCTCGAGGAGGGTCCTGGACCGGCGTTTCGCAGCCGGGGTCGAGGCTGCTCCCAGGATGACCTGCTCGGTTCTGCTGCTGGGCCGCGGTCGGGGCCTCCGCAGCGGCGCGACCGGCGACGGGGAGGCGCACGGCGAAGACGGTGTGACCGGGCTGGGTGCGCACGTCGACGCTGCCGCCGTGGGCGCCCACGACCGCCGTGACGATGGCCAGGCCGAGACCGGTGCTGCCGGCGATCCGGGAACGGGACGTGTCGGCCCGGGCGAAGCGCTCGAAGATGTGGGGGAGCAGGGCAGGCGGGATGCCTGGTCCCTCGTCAGCGACCTCGACGACAACCGCAGGCTCCCCGGCGTTCCCAGGAGCATCGTCGAGGCGCAGCGTCACCGCGATGCGCGTGCCGGGAGCCGTGTGGGTGCGGGCGTTCGTCAGCAGGTTGGTGAGCACCTGGTGCAGCCGGGCCGGATCGCCGGTGATCTCGATAGGCTCCTCCGGCAGGTTCAGATGCACCGGATGCTGGGGGCCGGCCGCATGCGCATCGCTCACGGCATCGATCACGAGCGCCGTGAGATCGACGGTCGCCCGGTCGATGGGGCGCCCGGCGTCGAGCCGGGCCAGCAGGAGAAGGTCCTCGACGAGTCCGGTCATGCGCCGGGCTTCGGACTCCACCCGGTCCATCGCGTAGGTGATGTCCTCCGGGAGGTCGTCGCCGGTCCGCCGGGTGAGTTCGGCGTAACCGCGGATGGCGGCCAGCGGCGTGCGCAGCTCATGGCTCGCATCGGCGACGAACTGGCGCACCCGCGTCTCACTGGCCTGGCGGGCGGTCAGCGCGGTCGAGACGTGGCCGAGCAGGCTGTTCAGTGCCGCACCGACCTGGCCGACCTCCGTGCGGGTGTCGGTGTCGGCCTCCGGCACGCGTTCGCGAAGCGCCACCTCGCCGCGATCGAGGCGGAGCTTGGAAACGCGGGTCGCGGTCTCCGCCACCCGCCGCAGCGGGCGCAGCGTGAGCCGCACGATGAAGCTGCCCGCGACGGCCGCCCCGACCAGCCCGATCGCACTGACCAGGACGATGACCCAGGTGAGCCGCAGGATCGTCGCGTTGGCGTCCTTGAGGGGAAGGCCGGTGATCAGCATGGTGCCGTCGCCGTCACCGTCGGCGGTGACCACGACGCGGTACTCCCCGAGCCCGTCGAGAGCGACGGTGTGCGGCTTGCTGTCCGCAGGCACGCCGGCCAGCGTCTCGTAGTCGTCGGACGGGACGGGGGTCGACGTGTTGAACCCGGTGAGGACGCCGGCGCCCAGGATGGTCTCGCCGCTGCGCAGCGCGCCCAGCGTGCCGGCCGCTTGGCCGGGCACGAAGAGGAACCCGGGCGAACCGTTTCCTCCCGGCGACTCGCCGTCGTCATGGCCGTCGTGGCCGTCGGCGCCATTCGCTCTGATGGAGCGGTCTCCCGCGCTGACCAGCTGGCGGTCCACCTGGCCGAGGATCTGATGGTTGACCGCTGTCACGCTGACGAAACCGATGATCACGCATACGAGCGCGAGCAGCCCGAGCAGCACCGCCAGGAGGCGCCCGCGCAGCGTCCACGGCCGCCGAAATCGGGGCCGGGGGATGTGCCGCCGCGGTGTCACCAGAAGCTCAGCGTGCCGGTTTCAGGACGTACCCGGCGCCCCGCACGGTGTGGATCATCGGCTCGCGGCCGGCGTCGATCTTCTTGCGGAGGTAGGAGACGTAGAGCTCGACCACGTTGGCCTGGCCGCCGAAGTCGTACTGCCAGACCCGGTCGAGAATCTGCGCCTTCGACAGCACCCGGCGCGGGTTGCGCATGAAGAAGCGCAGCAGCTCGAACTCGGTGGTCGTCAGGTTGATCAGCTCACCGGCGCGCTCGACCTCGCGGCTGTCCTCGTCCATGACGAGGTCGCCGACCTCCAGGCGCGACTCGGTCTTCGTGGCTACGGCAGCGCGGCGCAGCAGGCCGCGGACCCGGGCCACCACCTCCTCGAGGCTGAACGGCTTGGTGACGTAATCGTCTCCGCCCGCCGTGAGGCCGGCGATGCGGTCCTCCACAGCGTCCTTCGCGGTGAGGAAGAGCACCGGCAGCGCCGGGAAGTCGGCGTGCAGCCGGCGCAGCACCTCGAGCCCGTCCAGGTCGGGCAGCATCACGTCGAGGATGACGACGTCCGGCTTGAACTCGCGCGCGGTGCGGATCGCGCTCAGCCCGTCCCCAGCCGTCCGCACGTCCCAGTTCTCGTAGCGGAGCGCCATGGACAGCAGCTCGGCGAGGGTCGCTTCGTCGTCGACGACGAGCGCGCGCACGGGACCGCCGCCCGGGCGCTGCAGCTCGGGCTGGGCGGTAGCAAGGGGGGATTGGGTCCTCATAGGTAACAGACTCGGCCGCCACCTTCCTTAGGGACTGTGCGACACCTGTGACTTGGCTGTGTAACGGGGCGAGCATCCCTGGTCGCGGCCCGGCAAAGCAAGTCCAGGGACCGCGCACAGCTGCCCCACAGCCCGGCTGCCAATGCTCGGGGCAGGGCCACACCGAAGCGCACCAGTCGCTCCAATCAATCGGGCCTCTAATCAAGCAGGGAGGCAGACGTGACCGTCAGGGAAAGCGGACGCCGCAAGATTGCCGTGGCAACGGCCGGTTTGGCTGCCGTTGCCGCCGTGGGGGCGACCGCCACCGGCGTTCTCGCCAGTCAGAGCACGAATTCCACGACGTCGGCCGCGAGCACCTCGACCAGCACGCCCAGCTCCAGCACCTCATCCAGCACCTCATCCAGCACGCCGACGTCCAGTGCGTCATCGAGCGCCCCGACGGCCAGCAGCTCGTCGAGTACCAGCACGACACCCGCTGCCACCTCCGGAGGGTCCTGACATGCCGCTCAATGAGACGCTGCCGCTGACCCCCACCACGGCGCAATGGCCGGTGTGGAGCACCACCGCGCGCCTGGTGGTGACGGACGCGGCTGTGCTGCCTGCCGCCCGGGAGATCGCCGAGCGGGTCATCGCCGGGGTCGACCTGGCGTGCAGCCGGTTTCGTCCCGACTCCGAGCTGATGACGCTGATGGCGCGCTCGAGCGGCCGGCCGGTTTCCGTGAGCCCGCTGCTGGCGCAGCTGATCGGGGTCGCGCTCGACGCCGCGCGCGCGACGGATGGGCTCGTCACCCCCACCATCGGCAACGCTCTGGTCGATGCCGGTTACGACCGGGACTGGGCCGAGATGGGCGAGCCTCAACCGCTCCGCCCGGGCGGGGCGACCCTGCGGGTGCGCCATGCCCCGAGCTGGCGCCACGTGGTCCTTGATGGCGCGACGCTGACGGTTCCCGCCGGCATGCGGCTGGACCTCGGCGCGACCGGCAAGGCGCTCACCGCCGACCTGATCGCGGCTGAGATCGCGCGCGAGTTGCCGGTCGGCGTGTTGATGGCGCTCGGGGGAGACATCGCGACCGCGGGACCGGTCCCCGGATCAGGCTGGGAGGTGCTGGTTCAGGACCGGCCGGGCGACCCGTCGATCGTCGTGAGGCTGGCCCCCGAGTCGGCGATCGCCACCAGCAGCACGCAAGGGCGGCAGTGGATGGCGGGTGAGCAGCAGATGCATCACGTGCTCGATCCGCGCTCCTGCCGCCCGGCGGCGCAGGTCTGGCGCACCGCGAGCGTCTGCGCGCCGGCCTGCGCTCAGGCCAATGCCCTCAGCACGGCCGCGCTGATCCTCGGTGCGGCGGCACCGGCCTGGCTCGCCGAACGGGGTTTCGCGGCCCGTCTCGTGAGCGCCGACGCGTCGGCCCAGGTCGTCTGCATCGCCGGATTCCCGCAGGAGACCCCGTCATGAGCACCGTCACTGACGCCGGGCTCTGGTACGCCGCACGGGGGACGGGGGTCGTCTCCCTCGTGCTGCTGACGATCGTCGTCGCCCTCGGCATCGCGAGCCGTTCCGGCCGGCAGATCCTCGGGCTGCCGCGCTTCGCGGTCGCCATGGTGCACCGCAACGCGAGCCTGCTGGCCGTCGTCCTGATCGGCGTCCACATCACGACCCTGCTGCTCGACAGCAAGGCCGGCGTGAACGTGACCGACGTCTTCGTGCCGTTCCTCGGGTCGTACCGGCCGTTCTGGCAGGGCCTCGGGACCCTGGCCCTCGAGTTGATCGTGACCTTGGTGGCGACCAGCCTGCTGCGGGGGCGCATGCCTGAGCGCGCGTGGCGAGCGGTGCATTGGCTGGCGTATCTGTGCTGGCCCGTCGCCTTCGCCCACGCGCTTGGCAACGGCACCGACAGCGGCACGCTCTGGATGCGCGTGATCGCCGGAGCCTGTGCGTTCGCCATCGCCGCAGCGGTCAGCTGGAGGCTCGCACCGCGCTACGCCGAGCACGGCCAGGTGCGACGCCCGCTGGTCAGGAACTCCGTCGGCTTGGCAGGGAGAGCGCGATGAACGCGGCGATACGTGAGCCGGTCATGGGATTCGGCACGGGACCGTCGGCTGGGACGGGTACGAAGCGCCTGCTCGCCGCCGGCTGGCTCGAGTTCGGCGCGCATCTCGAGCGGGTCGGCCCGATTCCGTGGGTCACCGGCTCGGACCAGCTGATCCGTTTGATGGCCGACAGCGGTCTCACCGGCCGCGGAGGCGCCGGCTTCCCGTCGGCACGCAAGCTGGCGGCCGTGGCGGCCGGGCGCCGCGCCGTCGTGGTGGCTAACGGGGCCGAAGGCGAGCCGCTGTCGTCGAAGGATCGCTACCTGCTGACCCACGCGCCGCATCTGGTCTTCGACGGGCTGCAGTTGCTGGCCGACGCGGTCGGCGCTGCCCAAGCTTTCGCTTACGTTCCAGAGGATTCTCATCGGCGCGCTGCGGGCGGCTCTGATCGAGCGCGGTGGGGTCGATCGCATCGATGTCGCCTTGGTCGCAGCGCCTGACACCTTCATCTCCGGCGAAGAATCGGCCGTGGCGTCGAGGCTTTCCGGTGGCCTCCCGTTGCCGCGCGACAAGGCTCGGATGGTCGTCACCGCCGGCGTGCGCGGCCGGCCGACGCTCGTCCACAACGTGGAGACGCTGGCGCAGCTCGCGCTCGCGGCCCGCATGGGTCCGCAGTGGTTCCGCTTGGCCGGTACCGCCGACGAACCGGGCACGTTCCTGGCGAGCGTCAGCGGGGCCGTCGTCCATCCCGGGGTCTACGAGCTCGAGTACGGAGTCCCGCTGGAGCAGCTGCTGGCCAGCGCCGGTGGACCGTCGACGGACGTGCAGGCGGTGCTGATCGGCGGCTATCACGGTGCGTGGGTCCCGTGGCCGGCCGCTGCACGTGCTCCGGTCTCCCGGGCCGGGCTGGCGCCCTTCGGCGCCTCGCCGGGTGCCGGGGTGGTCGCGGCACTCCCGATGGCGAGCTGCGGACTCGTGCAGACCTCACTCATTCTCGACTACCTCGCCGACGAGAGCGCGGGGCAGTGCGGGCCGTGCGTCAACGGGTTGCCCCGGCTGGCCGCCGCGTTCGGGCGAATGGTCGGTCAACCCGGGTGGCCAGCCGATCCGGATGCGATAGCCGAAGTTCAGCGCATGGCCGGACTGGTCGCCGGCCGCGGCGCGTGTCACCACCCGGACGGCACCGTCCGGCTGGCGCGCAGCGCGCTCATGACGTTTTCGAACGACATCGAAGCCCACCGCGAAGGTGGCTGCGTGGCAGGAGGACGGCGATGAGCGGTTCGACCGCGACCCCGACCAGAACCCAGCGGTTGCACCTCGATTGGACCGCCTGCGACGGGCGCGGGCTCTGCATGGAGCTCGTGCCGGAACTGCTCGAGCCCGATGATTGGGGTTACCCCGTCGCACGCCTCCCGCGCGGGTCGGCGATACCCGACGAGCTCGCCGGCGCAGTGGCAGACGCGGTTGCCGCCTGTCCGAAGCGGGCACTCAAGGTGGTGCCTGGCTGACGGCCCATCCGTCGGCGGCCGAGGGGCCGTCCCGCGCTCTCACGCGGGACGGCCCCTTTTCGCTGCCCGGGGCCCACCGGTTCGCCCGGCCCACAGTCACCCCGCAGGCACAGCATCCCGGGCAGCTAGGGCACGGTCCGACGTTGGACACATGCCTACGACAACGTGCTGCCGGCGGCCTCAGCCGACCCCCGTGCTGAGGCTGCCGGGTGGGCATCGGAAGATGAGCGCGTGCTGAACAACGCCAAGATCATCGTCACCGGTGCGACCGGACAGGTCGGACTCCCCGTAGCCAAGGCGCTAGCCGCTCCGGGCTTGGCCAACGAGGTCTGGGCACCTGCCCGATTCTCGAACGCCGCCGCCCGTACGAGCCTGGAGGAGGCGGGCGTGCACTGCGTGGTCGCCGACCTCGGGAGCGGCGAGGGGCTGGATGAGCTACCCGAGTCCGCCGACTACGTGCTCAATTTCGCGGTAGCCAAGACCAAGGACAGCGACGCCGACCTGACGGCCAATGCCGAGTCGGTCGGGCTGCTGATGACGCGCTACGCCGGGGCCAAGGCGTTCCTGCACTGCTCGTCGACTGCCGTGTACGCGCCGCAGGGGGGTGAGCCGCTCCCCGAGAGCAGCCCGCTCGGCGACAACAACCACACCCAGATGATGCCGAACTACGTGCTGTCGAAGGTCGCCGCCGAGGCAGTTGCCCGCACGTACGCCCGCACGTTGAACCTGCCCACCGTCATCGCCCGGCTCAACGTTCCCTATGGCGACAACGGCGGCTGGCCCTGGTTTCACCTGCTGATGCTCTCGGGCGGCATGGCCATTCCGGTCCCGCCCGACGGCGGCGCCTACCACCTGATCCACGAGGACGACATCATCCGCACGCTGCCGGCCCTGCTGGAAGCGGCGGCTGTCCCCGCGGTGACGGTGAACTGGGCCGGTTCGGAGCGGGTCACGATCGAGGAGTGGGTCGGCTTCCTCGGCGAGCTCACCGGGCGCACCCCGGCGTTCACCGTCGACCCGACGGCCATCGAAGGCACGCCCGCTGACGTCACCCGGCTGCGCGAGCTGGTGGGCGAGCCGACCGAGGTCACCTGGCGCGAAGGGATCCGGCGAATGGTGCAGACGCGCAACCCGGAGCTGCTGGTCGGCTGAGCCGGCTGATCCGCTACGCCGGGGCGGTCTCCAGCAGGCCTTCGGGGACCGCCGCCAGCGCGGCGTGGATCGCGTCGACAAGTGCCAGGGCGGACGCTGCCGTGAGCTCCACCGCGACGCGCGCCGCGGGCCCCCGCGCCGGATTGCGAAAGTCGATGTTGAGCGTGTGGTCGGCCTGCGCCGCCACCGGATGATCGACGTAGACGCTCGCGTCGGTGAGGTCGAACCACCCCGCGGTGCCCTTGCCGCTGCCTTCGATCGTGACGAGCTCGGTGATGTACGTGCACATGGTGGGGCGTCCTTCCGGTCCGGTCGGCGGCTCAGGCCGCGAGGTGGCGGCCGAAGAAGTCGAAGATCTTGACCCATCCGTCCGTGGCCGCGGCCTGGCGGTACATGGGCCGGTCGACCGCGAAGAAGCCGTGGCCGGCGTTGTCGTAGCGGTGAAACTCGTACTCCTTGCCTGCGGCCTGCAGCGCGGCTTCGAGCACGTCGACCTGCTCCGGCGAGGGAGCCTTGTCCTCGTTGCCGAACATGCCGAGCAGCGGGCACCCCAGCTGCGGGGTCAGGTGCACGATCGAGGGCATCGCAATCGGGAAGGATTCCGGCGCGTCGCCGACGACGAACGCGCCGTAGCAGTCGACAGCGGCGTCGACCCCGGCGGTGCAGCCGGCGAGAAAGGATTGCCGCCCGCCGGAGCAGTAGCCGATCGTGCCCGCCTTTCCGTTTGACCCGGGCAGGCCACGAAGGTAAGCGGCGGCGGCCTGGACATCGCCGGTCAGCCTCTCGTCGGGCACCCCGCCGGCTGCCCGGTTGGCGGCAGCGGCGTCGTCGGCTTCGGCGCCGGGTGCCTCGCGGTAGTGCAGGTTGGGCAGGATGGCCGCGTAGCCACGCGAGGCGAACCGGCGGGTGATCTCCTTGGTAGCCGCGTCGAAGCCGGGCATGTGGTGGATCACGACCACCCCCGGCACCGGACCGTCAGCCGCTGGCCCGGCCGGGAGCGCCACGTACGTCTCGATCTCGTCACCACCGTGACCGGCGAGCATCTCGGTGCCGCATTGCATGGTGACGTTCATTCGGTGCTTCCTCTTCTGGCGGGCTACTGGTAGGTGACGAGATCGGGCGGTGGCACGAGGGCCAGCGCCTCCTGCGGCGACATCAAAGGCACATCGCGCGTGTAGAAGAGCTTGAAGCCGCGGCGGAACGGCGGACCCGGGAAGGCCAGCAGGTTGTACACCTGAACCTTGTCGGCCGGCACGCCGTTGCCGTCCGCGTGGAAGACGGTCGCGAGCCCCGGGCGGGCGACGATCAGCTGGCGGTCCGGGAGCATCGACTGCCGGAACTGGTGAATGATGAAGAGCTTCTGGGGCAACCGGTAGCGGCGCACCAGCTGCGCCAGGTAGCTCGATACCGCATTGACATCGGCGGCTGACGACGACCCGAAGACCTGGCCGGGGATCTGCCCGGGCCGCATGTGCCATTCAGGGTCGAGCGCGACGCCCACGTCGGGCTGCTTGACGAATTGCTCGAAACGCTTGATCTGGGTCAGGTAATCGCCTTGCCCGGGCTGGAAGTCCATCACGAGCAGCTGCTTGTGGCGGCGGGCGGCGGCGAGGTAGCGCTGCACTGCCGCCGGATCCCCGGGAGAGGAGTAGATGCCGTTCGGGCCAGGTGAGGCGAGCGCGACCGTCGTGATCAGTTCCATGGCCGGCAGCACCGGGCGACCGGGGACGGCGAACAGCCGGGACTGCCGCTCGACCGCTTCCGCGGCCTGGTCGGGCGTTCCGGCTCCGAGCACGCCCAGCCCGGGCCCGTCGCTGCCGCCGTAATAGGCGACGACGCGGTAGCGCGGGAAGATGACGCGCCCACCGCGCGGCAGGGTAGGGGGCGGCGTGGGCGTGGGTGTGGGTGTGGGTGACGCGGAGGGCGAGGGCGGCGGGTCCGCCCGCGCTCCGGCTGTGGCGGTCGGGCTGGCCCCGCCGCCAGAGGAGCAGGCTGACGCGGCGAGAAGGCTTGCCGTGACGAGAGCCAGGGCGGCGGGCGGTACACGGCGGCGCATCGGATCGACACTAGTACGGGCGGTTTGCCCGCCCCCGGTGGCGGTCGCGGTTCGGCGTGAATATTCACTGGGGGCTCGCGGGGGCAGGCTTACCGAGGGCCTTCGAGCAGGCGTTGACGGCATCGGGTGGAGGCGTCACCAGTGGTGGATCTGGTCGGAAAGCGTGCACTGATCACGGGTGCGGCGCGGGGTCACGGCGCGACGGCCGCCCGCCTGTTCGTCGAGTCCGGCGCCCGCGTGCTCATCGCTGACGTGCGGGACGAGCTCGGCCGCGCGGTCGCCGCCGAGCTCGGGGAGGCCGCGCAGTACGTGCACCTCGACGTGACGAGCGAGCGTTGCTGGACGGACGTCGTCGATCTCGTGGACGCCCGTTTCGGCGGGCTGGACGTCCTGGTCAACAATGCCGGGATCCTGCGCGCGGACCCGCTGGAGACGATGAGCCTGGAGGATTACCAGGCCGTCATCGCGGTCAACCAGGTCGGCTGCTTTCTCGGGATGCGCGCCGTGGTGCCCGCCATGCGCAACGCGGGCGGGGGATCGATCATCAACATCTCCTCCGTCGCCGGCCTGAAAGGTGTCGCCGGCGCCATCGGCTACGTCGCCTCGAAGTGGGCGGTACGCGGGATGACGAAGACGGCGGCGCTCGAGCTCGGCGCCTACGGGATCCGGGTGAACTCCGTGCATCCGGGGGCCGTCGACACCGAGATGATCGGCGGCCCCGATTTCGCCGACGTCGACCGTGACGCCCATTTTCGCGGGCTGCCGATCCCGCGCATCGGGCAGCCGGAGGAGGTGGCCCGCATGGTGGCGTTCCTCGCGTCGGATGACAGCTCGTACAGCACGGGCAGCGAGTTCCTCGTCGACGGTGGTGACGCGGCCGGCGGGTATCGGGTCGCCCAGTAGCCGCGCCGAATCTCGCGACGAGCGGTAGTCCGGTACGTCCCCGTAGGGTCGAATCATGACTTCTGCGACCTCTCACGCCACGGCTGCGTCGGCAGCCGGCACCATCACCCTCGGCGGTGATCTGACCGTCGCGCGCCTGGGTTTCGGCGCCATGCAGCTCACCGGCGAGGGCATCTGGGGGCCGCCCGCCGACCCCGACGAGTGCATCCGCGTGCTGCGGCGGGCTGTCGAGCTCGGGGTGACGTTCATCGATACGGCCGACTCGTACGGGCCGTACTTCAGCGAGGAACTCATCGCGAAGGCGCTGCATCCGTACCCGGAGAACCTCGTCATCGCGACGAAGGGGGGCCTGCTGCGCACCGGTCCGGGGGTCTGGCCGGTCTGCGGCCGGCCCGAGTACTTGCGCCAGGAGGTGGAGATGAGCCTGCGGCGCCTCAAGCTCGAGCGCATCGACCTGTACCAGCTGCATCGGATCGACCGCCGGGTGCCGGTGGAGGACTCGCTGGGCGAGCTGCGGGCCATGCAGGATGAGGGCAAGATTCGCCACCTCGGCATTTCGGAGGTGTCGGTCGCCGAGGTCGAGCAGTGCCGCAGCATCGCCTCCATCGTGTCGGTGCAGAACCTCTACAACCTGGCCGACCGCCACCACGAGGATGTGCTGGACTACTGCACCGAGAACGGCCTCGCGTTCATCCCGTGGTTCCCGCTGGCCACCGGTGAGCTCGCCAAGCCGGGCGGGGTTCTCGACACGGCCTCCAAGCGCCACGGGGTGCCGCCGGCGCAGCTGGCGCTGGCCTGGGTGCTGGCGCGCTCGCCCGCGATGCTGCCCATCCCGGGCACCAGCAAGGTGGCCCACCTGGAGGAAAACCTGGAGGCGGCCGGGGTCCACCTGTCCGACGAGGAGTTCACCGCACTGGAAGGCGCCGCGTAGCGGCGCTTCTTGCATGCCGTTCCCAGGCTCGGCATCTAGGCTCAGGGCGTTTTGTGCCGCCGCCAGGTGAATAATCGGTGACTGGTCTTGGCGGGAGACCACCGTTAAGGGGAACTTCGTGCAGCCTTCCGTCCTCGCCCGCCGGCGCCCCCGCGCGGTGATCGCTCTAGCCGGGGTCCTCCTGCTATTGGTGATCAGCGCCTGCAGCTCGAGCTCGTCCGCTGGCGACTCCAAGGGCTCTACCGGCGGGGCGCTCCCGGCGGTCAGCGGCGCCTACGGCACCAAGCCCAAGCTCACGTTCCCGAAGGAGAAGCCCAGCGCCACCCTGCAGACGAAGGTGCTTTCCACCGGCACCGGGCCGGTCGTGCAGGACAAGCAGTTGCTGGTCGTCGACTACCTCGGGCAAATCTGGAACGGCAAGGTCTTCGACAACTCCTACGACCGCAAGGCGCCGTTCGGCACGCCCATCGGCGTGAACCAGGTCATCAAGGGCTGGGACAAGGGCCTGGTCGGCAAGCGGGTGGGCAGCCGGGTACTGCTGTCCGTCCCGCCGAGCGATGGGTACGGCAGCTCGGGCAACTCCGGTGCGGGCATCAAGGGCACTGACACGATCGTCTTCGTGATCGACCTGATCTCGGTCTACTCCGGCTCCGCCCATG
Source organism: uncultured Actinomycetota bacterium (assembly GCA_963782485.1). Classification (GTDB taxonomy): domain Bacteria; phylum Actinomycetota; class Actinomycetes; order Frankiales; family Frankiaceae; genus DATAZK01. The sequence continues at coordinate 600,492 of CAWAJV010000007.1, read as the reverse complement.
GCGATTTGAAGGCCGTCAAGCAGAACGTTGCTACCGGACCCATTACGGTCACCGGCGCCTTGGGTGCCCGGCCCACCATCAAGGTGGCCAAGGGAGCGGCGCAGCCAAAGGCAGCGGCGGCCGTGATCCTTTACAAGGCGAAGGGCGCAGCGGTAAAGACCGGGCTTGTCGTGCTTCAGTACGAGGCCGTGTATTACACGGGCGAATTCCTGGAGTCGACATATAAGACCGGCTATCCGCAAGCCACGCTCGTCGGAGTCACGGGCCAGTCGAATCCTTTCAGTGCCATTGTCGGGGCCCCGATTGGCAGCCGGGTGCTCATCGTGACCCCGGTCCAGACGTCAACGACGACGACGTCTGCGGCGATCGTTGCCGACATCGTGGCGCAGCCCGGTCCCGCGAAGGCCAAGTAGCCCCGTTCACCGGCTGGGCAAGGCAAGCTAAGTCACCTTAGGTGAGAGTCCGCACTCGGACAGTTACTGTCTGTGAGAGCCCTGAGCCGACTCGCCGAGGTGGAGTCACGCAAAGTCAAAAACTGCTAATGCGAGGTCACAAGTCGTGACCTATAGTGAAGTGGCCGGGCCGACGGTGGGTACTTGGCGGAATCCTCGTCGAGCCCGGCCTCACACTTAGCTAATACCGGTCACCCCGAGTAACGCAAATGGCACCCTCTGCGCCCAGCGCGGGGTAGTAGCTCTGAGTATTCATTCCGGTACGTGACGTTCGAGGCCGGAGAGTGACTACCCGATGTCGCGGGAGCACGCGCCGGCTGCGCCAGGTGCCTGGCGAGTGCCGATGAAGCCACAGCTGAGGCGAATATCGCCAGCAATATCGGCTGAAAAGTAGGTGGCCTCGGGCGGCCCCCGTCCGCCAAGTCGATAGACCGCCCGAAGCTGACTGGTAAACACGGGTGGCTGACTCTCCGTGATGCCCCCGGCGGTAATTCACGCGAACGGGTGACGGCCATTCAGCCGACGCGGCAGTTCTGACGGTGACCTGAATGGCCCGCTCGCCGCCGGCTGGCCGTCACGACTGCTGACGGCGGGCGTGATCAGGAGGCGAGAGCGAATTGGCGACCGCGCTTCGCGGCGCGCGCCCGGCCGGCGATGACGGCGATCGACAGGCTCATGGTGCGAGGCATCAGCAGCCGAGCGCCCGGAACGTTCAGCGAGATCCCGGCCGCGCGCGGGTCGATGGTGCCCTCAGCCAGCAGCGCGACCGAGTCGTCGTCGTTTTCGTGCACGGACGCCTCGAGCGTGAGCGCGCTCTCGCGTCCGGCCAGCTCGAGGCTGCCGCGGACGGTGAAGCCCTTTCCGGTCCACGTCACCGCGCGGCTGGCGAAATGGGCGAGCGGATACTCATGGGAGCGGAAAGGATTAGCGGCGCGAAGCATGTCGTCCCAGACCGGATTTCCGGTCGAGATGGTTCGCACATCGACGCACACCCCGACCCGAGAAGCGTTCGGATCCGTTGCGAGGTGAAGTCCACCGCGGACATCGCCGAATGCAGCCCGCACCGTCGGAGCGATTCGTGAGGCGCGACCGCTGAAAGAAATCGTGGACCGTTCGGTGTCCACGAGCCAATCGCCCGCGGGTGGCAAGCCGATCGGGGCGGGCTGTGAGGGAATGCGCGTCGTTTTCATGATGTGCGCCATACTGTGACACCGAGATCTGGCCGCTGTCCCGAAAGTCTGCTAAGCGACACTGGTCTGGACGAGCATCGAATTCCGATCCGGGTCAGCGCGCAGCGATAGCCTTCGCCGGTGCCCAGGCGACCCGACGAGCTGACCGTCGACGAGCTCGCGCGCGAGGTCGGGATGACGGTGCGCAATGTGCGGGCCTACGCGGCGCGCGGCCTGCTGACCCCGCCGCGCCTGGTCGGGCGCACCGGGTATTACGACAGCGAACACGTCGAGCAGCTGAGCCTGGTGCGTGACCTCCTGGCGGAGGGACTGACTCTCTCGGCCGTCGAGCGGGTGCTCGCGGCCGACACGCGCTCCGCCACCCTCGCGCTGGCCATGCTGCGCACGGTCCGTGACCCGTGGCGCCCGGAGGCCGAGGAGGAACTGGACGCGGTGGCGCTCGCCGCTCGCGCCGGCGTGCCGCCCGACCCGGCACTGCTCGAACGGCTGGTGAGCAGCGGGGTCGTCGAGCTCCTGCCGAACGGCCGGGTGCGGCTGCTGCAGCCGGAGTTGTTGGACGCGGGGCAGCAGGTCATCGGGCTCGGGGTGCCGGCCGAAGCGGTCCTCGCGGTCGGCCCGCTGGTGACCGAACACGCGCGCGCCGTCGCCCGGGTGTTCGTCGACCTCATCGCCTCGACGGTGTGGCGTGACTTCGTCGAGCGTGGCATGCCCGCTGAGGAGTGGGAGCAGATGCGCGAGACGATCGCGGCTCTGGTCCCCATCGCCGGCCAGGCGTTGCTCGCCAGTTTCCGGGCGGCCATGCGCCAGCAGGTCGACGAGGTGGTCCCGAAGGTCTTTCCCCTCGGTGAGCGCGGCGAGTCCGAGCGCGGGTCGCCGGCCGAGAGGCACGACACGGCCGCGAGTTGACATTACATTCTCGATGTCACATTCTTTATGTATGACAGTTACCGAGATGTCTCCGGCGCCATCCGGTCGCACCCGCGAGCCGGGGGCGCGCCAGCCTGCCGACCGTGAGCAGATCGCGGCTCGATTGCTGCGCTCGTCGGCGAAGGCCAGCTTCGATCCCCTGGTGGAGGTCGACTGGGACGCTCCCGTCGATCCGAGCAAGCCGGGCGTTCCCTGGCACCGCAGCTCGCTTTATGGCACTGAGCTGTGGGAATCGATGAGCGACGCGGCTCGCGCCGAGCTCACCCGCCACGAGGCGGCCAGCATCGCCAGCGTCGGCATCTGGTTCGAGCTGATCCTGATCTCGATGCTGACCCGCCACGTCTACGAGCTCGACCCCCGGACGCAGCACGTCCAATACGCGCTCACCGAGATCGCCGACGAATGCCGCCACTCGATCATGTTCGGGAAAATGATCGAAAAGCTGGGCGCCCCGGCCTACGGTCCCGGGCGCAAGACGCTGGCCCTCGGCCGCTTCTTCCGGGCTACCAGCCGCCCCATCGAGATCTTCGCTGCCGCGCTCTTCGTCGAGGAGGTGCTCGACTCCCTGCAGCGCGAGGCCGTCAAGGACGACGCTGTCCAGCCCTTCGTGCGCGACGTCATGAACATCCACGTGATCGAAGAGGCGCGCCACATGCGCTACGCGTCCGAGGAGCTCGCCCGCCAGCTGGCGAGCACGTCGGCACCCGTGCGCTACGCGAGCTCTGTCCGGCTGGCCATCTCGTGCGCGACGGCCGCGAGCCGGCTGATCCATCCGCGCGCGTACGCGGCCGCTGGGCTCGAGATCGGGGAGGCCAAGCGCGTGGCTCAGAGCAACCCGCAATGGCGGGCGACGAAGGCACACGCCGCCCGCAAGGTGATGGCGGAGTTCGAGCAGCTCGGCTTGATGGACGCCGCCCCGGCTCGGAAGATCTACGAGCGCGCGGGCCTCTGGCCGAGCGGGGTCACCGAAGCCTGAGCGTCCGCCGCCGGCCCGGTTGGGTCACTTGGGGCTGGTCGGCAGGACGAGGTAGCTCGGCGCGTCGACCGTTCCGGTGATGCGTGCGGGACTGCCGCTGGAAACGACCAGGGCCACGTTGTCCCCGCGAGGGACGGTCGCGTCGATGCGCGGCATCGTGAACGAGACCGCTCCGGCGCCGGTTGCGGTCGTGCTGGTGAGCACCGAGCAACCCGCGCCGAGCGCCGATCGGATGAGGCTGATCTGCAGCGTGGCGGGGCTCGCTCCGGCGACGTGCAGCACGCCGGGAACCGGGCCGTGAAAGTCGACATCGACCGTCGCCGGCGCGGTCCACTTGCCCGCGAGACCGGAGCCGCACGCCCCGCCGAGGTTCGAGCCGATCGTCTGGTCGGTCCTGTTGACGGCTCCGGGATCGGGCTGCAGCAGGTCACCGCCTGATAGGTAGACGGTCCAGACATTGGCAGTAGGCGCCTTGGCAGGAGCCGGCAGCCTGCCGAGCGGGCTCAACGGCTGGCCCTTGGGGACGTAGGACGGGCCGGCTGCCGGCCCGCCGCCCCCCGTCGGCGCCTGGCCCTGCATCGGCGGCAGTTGCGGGACTCCCGGCTGCGCGGCAGGCGGCTGGTAGGAGAAGTGCGAGTGTGCCGGGCGGCCGGTCGGGTCAGCCGCGAGGGCCGGGGCCCGCACTGCCGGGGCCGTCGAGGTGCCGCCACTGCCCATCACGGTCGACCCGATCCCGTAGCCGCCGGCAGCGAGGAGCGCGACGCCCGTCAGCATGGTGAGGGGAGTGGGCACGGGTCTCCAACGAGGCGCGTGTGAGCTGGGTTACGGCGAGTGCCTCAGCAGCGTACAAAATGGGATATACCGAATGGCCCTTTCGGGCCGGGTAACCACCCATCGCCGTCCAATCGGGTGACTTCCTGGACCCGCCCTGCGCAAGGCGTCACTTTCCAGGTAGAAAGCGGGTTCAAGGTTCGTCAGGGAGGCTCCGGGGGCCCCTCTCAGCGGGTAGGCAGGAGAGCACAAGTCGATGGACGCCACGACCTACGTCACCACCGAGTTGGTCCTGGATCTACTCATGCCCGGAGACGCTCCCGTACCGGTAACCGCGCGTTTCGGGTTCCGTACCGAGGATCCCTTTGCGATCACCTTGAACTTCCTGGTGGAAGGCGGCGAGTGGGTCACCTGGACCTTCGCTCGCAGCCTGCTCGAGGAAGGTCTCAACGCCCCCTCAGGTGATGGCGACGTGCAGCTCTGGCCGGGTGAGCGGGACGGCGCCGCTGTGCTGTATCTCCGCACCAGCAGCCCTCACGGCTCGGCGACCTTCGTGTTGCCGCTCGCCGGCACCACGGAGTTCCTGCTCCGTACCTACGCTCGCGTGCCCATGGGCGCCGAGCCCGAGTTCCTCGACCTCGACAACGAGCTGGCGATCCTGCTGAGCGAGTTCGACGGCTAGCACGCCGACGGGCAAGCTGGCGGGGTGAGCGAGCGCGACCAGGCGGCAGCGACCCTCCGGCGCATCGGCTACCTGCTGGAGCGGGCTCACGAGCCGACCTATCGGGTCCGCGCGTTTCGCCGGGCGGCCGAGACCGTCGACGCGCTCGATCCGGCGGAGCTGCGGCGGCGGACCGACGAGGGCACGCTGACCCAGCTCGCTGGCGTCGGTGACGTCATCGCCCGCACCATCACCGAGACCCTCAGCGGTGAGACGCCGGTCTACCTGCGCCGCCTCGAGGCCACCGCAGGCGCGCCCGTCGCGGAGGGCGGCGCGGCAATCCGGGCCGCGTTGAAGGGCGATCTGCATACCCATTCGGACTGGTCCGACGGCGGCTCGCCGATCGAGGAGATGGCGCGAGCCGGCGCGGCGCTCGGCCACGAGTACATGGTGCTGACCGACCATTCCCCGCGGCTCAAGGTCGCCAACGGCCTCTCGGCGGAACGGCTGCGCCGCCAGCTCGACGTCGTGGCCGAGGTCAACGCCGAGCTGGCGCCGTTCCGGCTGCTGTCCGGGATCGAGGTCGACATCCTGGAGGACGGCACCCTCGACCAGGAGCCGGAGCTGCTCGAGCAGCTGGATGTTGTCGTCGCCTCGGTGCATTCGAAGCTGCGCATGCCCGAGGAGGAGATGACGCCGCGCATGGTGCGGGCCATCGCGAATCCCCACGTCGACGTGCTCGGCCACTGCACCGGGCGCATCGTGAAGGGCAAGGGACGGCCGGAGTCGGAGTTCGACGCCGAGATCGTCTTCGCTGCGTGCGAGCGATTCGGGGTCGCCGTCGAGATCAACTCCCGGCCCGAGCGGCTCGATCCACCCAAGCGCCTGCTGCGGCTCGCGGTCGAGGCAGGCTGCCACCTCAGCATCGACACCGACGCCCACGCTCCCGGTCAGCTGGAGTGGCAGCCTTTCGGGTGCGAGCGCGCGGCGGCGTGCGGGGTGGACGTCGCCACCGTCATCAACAGCTGGCCCGTCGACGAGCTCCTGGCCTGGACGCGAAAGGGTTAGTGCCCTGCTCAGCGCGAGTAGTTGCGCGGTGCCCGGTAGCTTCCCCCGCGCTCGGGCGGGCCGGTTCGTGAGGTCCAGCGCCATTGCGCCGAGATGCGCCCCTCGATCAGCCCCTGCACCGGTGGGACTCCGTGCAGCCAATCCGCCTGGGCTCGCCCGCCCAGCACGAACAGATCACCGTTTGCGGGGCTGAGGTCCATGACCGGCGCGGCCTGCAGGCGTCCGCTGAGAGCGGGGCTGCGACGCTGGGCGGGGAGCTGCGGCGTCACGTGCCAGGGGCGCTGGGCGCCGAAGGTGAGGATCGCGACGAGCGTGTCGGAGCAGTAGCGCATGTCGCGGTCGCGGTGGGTGCCCAGCGCGTCGCGACCGTTGCGGTAGTAAGCCAGCGCCGGCCCCATGAACTCCACGTTGTAGTGCTTGCGAAGCAGTAGGTGCGCGTCCTTCAGAACGGGATACCGGGCAAGCTCCGAACTGCGGACACTCGTGCCGAGCCGCGGCTCGGTGACGTAGTGGTCGTAGCGCCAGAGCCGTGACTCGGCCCACGGGAGCGTGCGCGCAAGCTCCCGGAAGGTCGCTTCGCCGTCGTCCAGCCATCCGCGCCAGACATCGACCCAGCTGCCGGCGTCGAGCTGCAGCCGCTCGGGCGCGCCGTCATCCATCCTTGCTGGAACCGGGGTCCTGGTCTGACTCTTCCGCCAGCTCGGCGGCCTGCTCGTAGCCCTCGGCCTGGTCGTCCGGAACGACCCCGCCGCCCACGCCTGCCTGGTCTGCCGGGTCTTGCGGCTTGAGGCCCTGCTCGCCGGTATCGCTCATGTGAACATCCTGCCCGCGTCAGCGCCGACCATCGGGACGAAACCCAACAAATCGGATCGGGTTCTGAGCAACTTCGCGTGGAAGTTCAGAACTGCGTTAGGCCATCCGATGGAAGGGGTGTGCTCCCGAAAGGGCGCCGCGTCGGGGATTGCCTGGACCTGCCCATTCTCGGCGCGCCTAGACCTTAACCCTGGGCAGGAGCGGGGAAACGCACCCGCAGCGGCGTGTCGCCGGTGCGGGGGATGAGCGGCCTGGACGTGATCCGGACGGGTGCTGATGTGACCGATCGCGGCACACCCGCAGGCGTCCTGGAGGAACCACATGTCCGCCTTCGAGACTGCTCGCGTGGCGGGGCGCCGGACCGCCCCGAAGCGCGGCGCCTTCGCCCGGCTTTCGCTCTTGCTGGTGGCATTTCTCGCGACTGTCCTCGCGGTGAGCGGCTGCCAGGTTGGCACCAGCGTTGCGCGCTCACCGATCAGTCCCAGCAACCGGCCGACGACGATCGGCGGCTACTCCAACGGCAAGCTGCCGTCCTCGTTGCTCTACACCGTGAGTACCACCTGCACGATGTACAAGCCGGCCACCGGTTCCTACGTCACGATGGCGGCAGCAGCCCGCGCCGACGGTGTCTATCTGAAGGCAGCGGAGTGCTACCGCGACTACGCCGGCCAGGTCTACTGGCGTAAGTGGTGGTGCGCTCACAAGATCTGCGCCAACGCCGCGACCCCCGGCTACAGCAACCACGGCTGGGGCAAGGCGGTCGACTTGCGCGACCAGGACGGCAGCCTGACCTGGACGTCCAAGGGCTACAAGTGGCTCGTTGCCCACGCGGGCGAGTACGGCTGGAACCACCCCGGCGGCGTCAACGAGGCGTGGCACTGGGAGTGGGTCGGTGACGGCGGCACCATGCACGGCTACGGCGTGCGGGTCGACCTGATGTCCTGGGCGAAGTAGCGGCGCGATTCAGAACCGGTGGGTCTCCGCGTGGGGTCCATCGTCGTACCGGTGCAGCGCGCGCCAGACGTCGCCGGTGCTGGTGAACTCCCGTCCGGCGGGTAGCGCGCGCACCATCTCGATGATCGCGTCCGGTGCCTCGGCGTCCATCACGTGTTCGAGCAGGAGTTCGCGAACGGCCGGGAAGCTCGCTCGGCCGAGCCAGCTGGCCAGCTCCGAGCGCGTCTCGATGTCTGCTTCCGTCATGCCTTCCGGCGTACCGCCGCCGAGCGCGTCGTCGCCGCCGAGACTGACCGCCGGCTGGTCCTCACCGGACGGCTCGGCCGAGCGCCATTCCTCGATACGCGGGTCGTGACCCCCGTGGACGAGGCCGGATACCTCGTCGGCCATCGCGTCATCCAGCCGCCGGCTGTGCTTGTCGCTTCCGCGTTCCATCCTTGCCCCCTACCCTGCCTCCGGTGGGTGACCCGCGCTTCGGGGCCGCGGCAGAACCTAGCCGCTCACCGGCGCTGCGTCGGCCTCGATCGCCGAGTCCGGGTCCCGCCGGGAGGCGCTGAACGCGTAGCGATCGATGGCCTCCTTCACGGTCTCGGCCGGGATCTCGCCGCGCCGGGCCAGCGACTCCAGCGCCGCGATGGTGATCGACGGTGCATCGACGCGGAACCAGCGGCGCAGGGCAGCCCGGGTGTCGGAGCGGCCGTAGCCGTCGGTGCCGAGCGAGGTCCAGTCGGTCGGCACCCACCGCGAGATCAAGTCCGGCACCGCGCGCTGGAAATCGCTGACCGCGACCACGGGGCCGCTGTCGCGCAGCGCCTGCGTCACGAACGGCACCTGCGCCGGCTCGTCCGGGTGGAGCAGGTTGTGCTCCTCGCAGCCGATGGCGTCACGGTGCAGCTCGTTCCACGAGGTGGCGGACCACAGATCGGCGGCGATGCCCCAGTCGGAGGCCAGCATGTCCTGGGCCCGTTGCGCGGCGAGCATGGCCGAGCCGCTGGCCAGCACCGATACCCGCGGCCTGTCCGGGCCACCTTGCTTTCTGGTCGCCGACCCGCGCTCGGACTCGCTGCGCTCGCCCGAGTCACGATCGCCTCCGTCGGCCGCCCGGAAGCGATAGAGCCCGCGCACGAGGGCATCGACGTCGACCCCTTCCGGCTCTGCCGGCTGCGGGAACGGCTCGTTGTAGAGGGTCAGGTAGTAGAAGACCGAGTCCTGACGCTCCCCGTACATCCGGTCCAGGGCCTCGCGAACGATGTGGCGTAGCTCGAACGCGAACGCCGGGTCGTAGGCCAGGCACCACGGGTTCGACGCGGCGAGCAGGAGCGAGTGGCCGTCCTGGTGCTGCAGTCCCTCGCCGTTGAGCGTCGTGCGGCCGGCCGTGGCGCCGAGCAGGAACCCGCGGCCCATCTGGTCGCCGAGCGCCCACATCTGGTCACCGGTGCGCTGGAAACCGAACATCGAGTAGAAGACATAGATGGGGATCATCGGCGTGCTGTGAGTCGCGTACGAGGTCGCTGCGGCGATGACGCTGCCCATGGCACCGGCCTCGCTGATGCCCTCGTGGAGGATGACGCCATCGGTCGCCTCGCGGTAGGAGAGCAGCAGATCGCGGTCGACCGCCTCGTATTTCTGGCCGTGCGGCGAGTAGATCTTCGCCGTCGGGAAGAGCGAGTCCATGCCGAAGGTGCGAGCCTCGTCCGGAATGATCGGCACGATCCGCTTGCCGATCTCCGGGTCCTTGAAGAGCTCTTTCAGCAGCCGGACGAACGCCATCGTCGTCGCGACGGCTTGCTTACCGGATCCGCCCTTGAGGACGTCGAAGGTCTTCGCGGGGGGCTGGGCGAGCGGGCGTGAACGCACCAGGCGCGCCGGCAGCGAACCGCCGAGCGCGGCTCGCCGCTCGCGCATGTAGGCGATCTCGTCCGACTCCGGGCCAGGGTGGTAGTACGGCGGCAGCTCGCCTTCGAGGTCGGCGTCGCGGATGGGCAGGTACAGCCGGTCGCGGAACTCCTTGAGCTCGGCCTTGGTCAGCTTCTTCATCTGGTGCGTGGCGTTGCGTGCCTCGAAGTCGGCGCCGAGCGTCCAGCCCTTGATGGTGTGGGTGAGGATGACGGTCGGCTGACCGGTGTGTTCGACTGCCGCCTTGTAGGCCGCGTAGAGCTTGCGGTAGTCGTGACCGCCGCGGGAGAGCTTGCGCAGGTCGTCGTCGGTGAAGTCCTTGACCATCCGGCGCAGCCGCGGGTCGCCACCGAAGAAGTGTTCGCGGATGTACTCACCGGTCGAGGTGCTGTAGGTCTGGAACTGCCCGTCCGGCGTGGTGTTCATCCGGTGGACCAGGGCCCCGTCGACGTCCTGGGCCAGCAGCGGATCCCAGTCGCGGCCCCACACGACCTTGATGACGTTCCAGCCGGCGCCGCGGAAGTAGGACTCCAGCTCCTGCATGATCTTGCCGTTGCCGCGCACCGGTCCGTCGAGGCGCTGCAGGTTGCAGTTGACGACGAAGATCAGGTTGTCGAGCTCCTCGCGGGCCGCCACCCCGATCGCGCCGAGCGCCTCGGGCTCGTCCATCTCACCGTCGCCGAGGAACGCCCAGACCCGGCTGCGGCTGGTGTCGCGCAGCTGGCGGTTCAGCAGGTAGCGGTTGAAGCGGGCCTGGTAGATCGCGTCGATCGGGCCGAGCCCCATCGAGACGGTCGGGAATTCCCAGAAGTCCGGCATCAGCCGCGGGTGGGGGTAGGAGGGCAGCCCGTTCTTTGCAGCGCTGATCTCTTGCCGGAACCCGTCGAGCTGGGTCTCGGTCAACCGGCCTTCGAGGTAGGCGCGGGCGTAGATGCCGGGGGAGGCGTGGCCCTGGAAGAAGACCTGATCACCGCTCTCGCCGTGGTCCTTGCCGCGGAAGAAGTGGTTGAAGCCCACCTCGTACAGGCTCGCGGCGCTCGCGTACGTCGCGATATGACCGCCGACCTCGAGACCCTTGCGGTTGGCCCGGCTAACCATGATCGCGGCGTTCCACCGGGCGTAAGCGCGGATGCGGCGCTCGACGTGCTCGTCACCGGGGAACCAGGGTTCACGCTCCGGCGGGATCGTGTTGATGAAGTCCGTGCTGCGCAGGCTCGGCACACCGATGTTTTGCTCACGGGCGCGTTCCAGCAGCTTGAGCAGCAGGAACCGGGCCCGGCCGCGCCCTTCAGCGTCGACGACCGCATCGAGACTCTCGATCCACTCCCGCGTCTCCGCCGGATCGATGTCGGGCAGCTGGCTGGGCAGGCCATCGGTGATGACCGAGTAGCGATTCGAACGACCGTTCTCCGAAGCCACGGCACCTCAAAGTCTTGCAGCGGCGAGGCTGCGGCCGAACCAGCCGCCGGGCGGCCCGTCACGTGCGCGGGAATCAACCGGTATTGGCTCGGTGCGCTCCGCTCTGTTGTTGGGGGGACCCGATCCATGCTGCCACTCGGTCCCCGTGAATCGGTGGTCAGCCCCAGCGGTTTCTGTGCAATCTCGAATAAATGCGCGACCACCCGTCACCGAATCCCGCGAAGCTCGTTAGTACTGCTCCAACTTTTCGCGGCCGGCGTGATTCAAGCCACCGGAAGGTGGGAAGGCCCGCCGGTGCCGCCGGTCGGGTAGCTGGTGCGCTGCGTCGGAGGGCGTTCAGGAGGCCGGGTGCAATCGCGCGTGCTCTCGGTCCGAACCGGGTCCAGCCCCGCCGTGGTTGACCTGACCCGCGAGGCCGCCGATTTCGTCTCCGGACTGGAATCGGGACTGCTCAGCATCTTCGTCCCGCATGCGACGGCAGGCGTCGCCGTCCTCGAACTCGGCTCCGGCAGCGACGATGACCTGCTCACCGCGCTCGACGAGCTGCTGCCCGCTGACGACCGCTACCGGCACTCCCACGGGTCTGCCGGACACGGCCGCTCGCACGTCATGCCCGCGCTCATTGCTCCGTCCGTGCTCATCCCCGTCATCGACGGGCGGCTCGCCCTCGGCACCTGGCAGTCCATCGCTCTCGTCGACCTGAACGTGGACAACGCGACCCGCTCGGTACGGTTCAGCTTCCTCGCCGGTTGACCCGGCGGGGAGAATCTCGGCAGTTCTGCTTGCACTATGTGGCCTGCTCAGGTGGACTACGCGCAAGCAGTTTTGCGATCAACTGCATTCAGCAGTGACCAATACTGGCAAGCGGCGCGCGCGCCATGATGCAGGTGAGGAGTGAGCGTTGAGTCCGACCGCGGCCAGCGCGGGGGGCCACCCCGGTTCGCCAGGCGCCGCCCAGGGCCGGGCACATCGGCTGGGGGTCACCTCCGGCAGCCTGGTTCAGTCCCTCAACGAGGACGACGACGTGGCTGCTGACCTGCTCGACGAAGTGACGCAGCTGGCGGGCACCGATCTCGTCCCGGAAGATTCCGACGACGTCGTCGATGTCGTCCTCCTGTGGTGGCGGGAGGATGACGGCGATCTCATCGATGCGCTCGTCGATGCGCGCCGCCAGCTCTCGGACGACGGGGTGCTCTGGCTGCTGACTCCCAAGGCGGGCCGCGAGGGCCACGTGGAGCCGAGTGACGTGCTGGAAGCGGTTCCGACCGCGGGCCTGGTCCAGACCAGCACCACCAGCATGGCCGCCGAGTGGACCGGCATCCGGCTCGCCGGCCGGCGCGGGCAGGCCAAGACCCGGTAGCGCCGCGCCGGCGTCCCGGCTAGTGGCGGGTCAGCCGGTGGAGCGCGCCGCCTGCACCCGCGAGCCCCTTCGCCGCCACGCGTAGGGCGGGCCCGCCGGGAATGCCGGGGACCGTCTCGACTATGGGAGCGAGCCCGAGCAGCCCGGGTAGCCCGTGGACCTTCAGCCGGCGCGTGACGACGGCCTTCAGCGGGTTGATGCGTGCGGCGGACGCATCCAGCAGAGCGATGGCGGTCGAATCGACGCGCACCGGGAGCTTGCCGGTGAATGTGGGGACGGCGGGAGCGGTGGGGTTGCCGGGCTTCGGCCGCCCCGGCTTGGCCCTACTCCCGGCCCAGCGCCCGATCTGCCAGCCGTTATCGCCGGAGGAGAACGCCCACGAGCCGACCTCGCTGTGAATCCCGGCCGTGCTCCTGATGCCGACCCGGGCGGCCAGGGCTCCCGCGGCATCCGCCAGGGCAGCCAGCCCGGCATCCATCAAACGCTCGGCCGGCCGGGGCGCGCCGCAGGAGGTCAGGTCGAGGCTGTGCACGGCCAGCTCGTAGATCTGCGCGTGGATGATCGTGAGGGCCGGCAGCAGGCCGACGGTGGAGCACACCAGCACCTCGTCGAGCTCGCCCGGCTCGTTCGACTCCAGATACGTCGCCGCGTCGTTGCGGGCCCGTTCGAGGGCCTGCAGAACGTCGTCGCGGCCGGCTGACTCGTGCGCGGCCGTGACCCAACGGTTTCCCTCATCAGGGTCCGGGAGCGTCGTCCGGCACCTTGCCCTTGAGTGCATCGCGCGCCGCAGCCAGGACGCCCTTGACCGGCTGGTAGTCGTCCCAGGCCCCGAGGTGGACGCAGATCTCCTGGGCCCGCCAGCCCGGCAGCCGGCTTTGGGCATTCATGTCGACCTCGCGTGCCACCGCGATGAAGTCATCCCAGGCGCCGACGACACGCTCGCGGATGGCGGCCCTGCCATGGCGGATCACGCCGAGTTCGGCGAACTCCTCCAGGGATGGCATGCTTCAGGGCATACCACGGGAACGGCGGAAGGAACGCTCGTTGTGAGCCTCCAAAATGGGCAGCCTGCACCGGATTTCACGCTGAAGGACCAGCACAACGGCGAGGTGAGCCTCTCGTCGTTCAAGGGCGAGAAGGCCGTGGTCCTGCTCTTCTACCCGGCGACGTTCACCGGCGTGTGCCGGGGGGAGCTGCGGGCCGTCCAGGACGATCTGCCGACGTTCCAGAACGAGCAGGTCCAGGTGATCGCCGTGTGCGTCGACTCGCCGTTCGCCAACAAGGTGTGGGCCGAGCAGGAGGGGTTCAGCTTTCCGATCCTGTCGGACTTCTGGCCCCACGGCGGGGTGGCGCAGGCCTACGGGGTGTTCAACGACGTCGTTGGACGAGCGGTGCGAGCCACGTTCGTCATCGACAAGGAGGGTCTCGTTCGCTGGAGCGTGGTGAACGCGATTCCCGACGCGCGTGACCATTCCGAGTACGCCAAAGTGCTCGCCAGCCTCTAGGCCGGTCCGCCATGCCGTGCCAGCGATGCGGTGCCCGACAGGGCGATCCCTCCCGCGGGCCCAGCCCGTGGCGACGGGCGGTGAGCGAGGGAGTCCAGGTCCTCGTCTGCCCGACCTGCCAGCAGGACACCGGTTGGCGCAACGGTCTGGACCGCTGCCCCACGTGCGACGACATCCGGCTGTCGAAGACCCTGGGCATGCTGCGGTGCTCCGGATGCGGCTGGGTCGGTGAGGCGGCGGCCGTGCCGCATCCGTCGAACCCGGCGGACGAATCGCTGGCGGATGAGGTGCGTGCGGCGCTGGGCCGGGTCTTCGGGCCGCCGCGAGAAGGTGCCACCGGCTCCGGCTGACCAGTAGGCTCGCTGCGCGCGGGCGTGTAGCTCAGCGGGAGAGCACTCGCCTTACAAGCGAGGGGTCGGAGGTTCGACACCTTCCACGCCCACCAGCCGCGTCACGTGATTCGACCGCTTTGACAAGCGAGGCCATGTGCGCCGGGTCGCGGTGTTGTGCCGCCGGCCGACAAGCACGGTGAACACCGTGACGTGAGACTGCGCCTTTTCGGCTACGTGCCTTACGCGCACCTGTGTGTCGGCCTCGGAAACACATCCGGCGCCCAGCCGACCTCGTTCTGTTTGTGCGACATGGCCTACCCGGCGTGTTCCCGGACGGCGTGGTTGGGCAAGGGCTACGGTCCACCGATGTGATCATCACGCCAAGACCGCGCGTCTCCCCGGCGCGCAAAGCCCTCCCTCGCGCCCTTTCCGCTGCGGTGCTCGCGGTCCTGCTAGCCGCGTGCAGCGGTTCCACGACGGGCCAGGCGGCCGCCGGGGCCGGCGCGGCCTCAGCGTCGCCAATGGCAGGACCCGAGCAGCGGGCGATAGCTTCGGTCGCCCGGGAGGCGATGGCGAAGTACAAGCTCAAAGCACTCATCGTCCGCGTGACCCGGGACGGCAAGGACGTTTACACGGCGGCGACCGGCGACTCGATGACGGATGTCCCGGCGAGCGCCGACATGAAGGTGCGCAACGGATTCGTCGCCTACAGCTACCTGACGACCATGCTGATGGAGTTCGTCGACAGGAAGATGATCAGCCTCGACGACAAGCTCTCGAAGTACCTGCCCGATCTCCCGCGGGCGGACGAGGTCACGATCAAGATGCTCGCGAACTCGACCTCGGGCTACGCCGACTACGTTTACCAGCCGGCCCTGATCAACGGCATCTACGCCGACCCGTTCCGGCAATACACCGCCGACGAGCTGATCAGGATCGGTACCTCCGCCAAGCCGGACTTCTCCCCGGGCACCAACTTCGCCTACGCGCACACGAATTACGCGATCCTCGGCACCGTTCTGGCCAAGGTCGGGGGCAAGCCGATGACCGAGCTGATGAAGCAGTACATCTTCGCGCCGATGGGCCTGAAACACACGACGGGCAGCCTCACGCCGGACATCCCCGACCCGGTGCTGCACACGTTCAGTTCGGAGCGGGCAGGGACGCTCGGCGTCAGCGGCAAGACGCCGCTCTACGAGGAGACGACGTTCTGGAACCCGTCCTGGACAGTGCCCGAGGGCGCCTCGCAGGTCAGTGACGTCGCCGACCTGACGACGTCGATAGAGGCGATCGGCTCCGGAAAGCTTCTCTCGCCGGAGTCGTACCGGATTCAGACCGGGCCGAACCTCGCAGGCTTCGGCCACAAGCAGCCCGGCTGCAGCGCGTGCGCGCATCTCACCGCTGAACGCTCGTTCGGGCTCGGTGTCGTCCTGCTCGGTAAGTGGATCACCGGCAACAAGTTCTATGCGGGCAGCGGCGCCGATGTTGGCTACCTGCCATCGAGCAAGACCGCGATCGCCGTCATCACCACCTACCTGCCCGACGCGGCGACGACCGAGGACGCATTCAACGATGCCGGCCCAGCCATCCTGGCCAGCCTGTCGAAAGCCGTCGATCCCGAATCGCCGATCCCGGGGAGCTAATGCCGCTTCACGGTTCACACCTCGCGAAGAGCGCGCGGCAGGTTCCGCGGGTGCAACTCAGCGCACCTGCGGCATGACCTCGCTGGCGATGAGCTCGATGTGGTCGAGGTCGTCAATGTCCAACGTTTGCAGGTAAACCCGGGTCAGCCCGAGGCCCGCGATCTCACCGAGCTTGGCGACGAGCTCGGCCGGGGTGCCGGCCAGCTGGCCGGTGCGCAGGCCCTCCAGCGGCTGGCCGATCGCCTCGGCGCGGCGCTGCAGTTCGGCCTCGTCACGGCCGCAGCACACCGTCAGGGCCACCGAGCGGCGCAGCGACTTCGGGTCGCGGCCGGCGGTCGTGCACGCGTCGTCCACGCGCTCGTTGACGGTCTTCACATAGTCCAGCGGCGCGAACGGCACGTTGAACTCGTCGGCGAAGGTCGCCGCGAGGCGTGGCGTGGTCTTGGTGCCGACGCCCCCGACGATCACCGGGGGATGCGGGTCCTGCGCCGGGCGCGGGAGCCCCGGGTTCGCGTCGATCGTGAAGTGCTTGCCCTTCCAGCCGAACGAGCCACCGGGCTCCGTCGCCCACCACCGGCTGATGATGCTGAGGCTCTCCTCGAGCCGCTCGAAGCGCTCTTTCGTCGGCGGGAACGGCAGCCCGAACGCCTCGTGCTCACGGTCGAACCAGCCGGCGCCCAGGCCCAGCTCGACGCGTCCACCGCTCATGACGTCGACCTGCGTCACGCTGAGCGCCAGCATCGCCGGGTGGCGGAAGGTCGCGGAGGTGACCATGGTGCCCAGCCGGATCGTGCTCGTCTCGCGGGCGAGCCCGGCGAGCGTGATCCAGGTGTCGGTCGGGCCGGGAAGGCCGTCGCCGGAGAACGACAGCAGGTGATCGCTGCGGAAGTAGGCGTCGAAGCCCGCGTCTTCCGCGGCCCGGGCGAGGCGCAGCTGCTCGTCGTACGAGGCGCCGAATTGGGGCTCGGTGAAGATGCGCAGGTCCATGCTGCGAAGGCTATGACGAGAATGCAGGTCGTGACCCCATCGCGTTCGCTCACCGTCGGCGACTGCATCCGGGTGCTCGACGGCGCCTACGACCCCGCGTGGGCGGAGGACTGGGATGCGGTCGGCCTGGCGGTGGGTGATCCGGCTGCCGCCGCCTCGCGGGTGCATTTCGCCATCGATCCGACCCCCGAGGTTGCCGCGGAGGCGGTGGCGGCGGGCGCGCAGCTGCTCGTCACCCACCACCCGCTCTTCCTGCGCGGAGTGCACGGCGTGGCCGAGACGTCGGCGGGCGGAGCCGTCGTCGCGACGCTGATCCGGGGTGGCTGCGCGCTGTTCACGGCGCACACGAACGCTGACGTCGCCCGTCCCGGCGTCAGCGACGCGCTGGCCAGCGCCTTGGGCATCGACGAGGCCGCGCCGGTGCGCGCGTTGCCGGCGGGGCAGCAGCCCGTCCCGGTGCTCGACAAGCTGGTCGTCTTCGTCCCGTTGACTGAACGTGAGCGACTGCTCGACGCCCTTGCTGCGGCGGGCGCGGGTGGCATCGGCGACTATGAGCGCTGCGCCTGGTGGTCTGAGGGGACCGGCACGTTTCGCCCGCTGGCGGGGTCGCGACCCTGGATCGGCCAGGTCGGGAGCATCGAGGAAGTCGCCGAGAGCCGCCTGGAGATGGTGGTTCCGAGAGCACGGCGCCGGGCAGTCATCGAGGCGCTGTATGCGGCGCATCCGTACCAGGAGCCGGCCTGGGACCTCGTCGAACTGGTGACGCCCGCCGGCCCTCCCGGTGAGGCCCGCGGCCTGGGGCGGATCGGTGAGCTCGGGGCGCCGGTCCGGCTCGACGCGTTCGTGCAGGAGGTAGCCGCCCGGCTGCCACGCACCGCCTGGGGGGTGCGGGCGACCGGCGACCCGAGCCGCGAGGTCCGCCGGATTGCGGTCTGCGGCGGCTCCGGCGGTGACCTCGCCGGCGACGCTGCGCGGCTGGGCGCCGATGTGCTCGTCACGGCCGACGCGCGTCACCACTACACGCTCGACAGCGTGGCTGCGAGCGGCATCTCCATCGTTGACGCGGCCCATTGGGCCACCGAGCATCCCTGGCTGTACGCCGCCGCCGCGCTCCTTCGCGACCAGCTGGCCGCTACGGTGGGGAGCCTGGCCACGTCGGTTTCCGAGCTGGTGACCGACCCGTGGCGGCTGCACAGCTGCGCATCGCCGGCGAGCCCGGCCCCGACGCCCGAGGAGGGGTAGTGGACGCTGATCCGCAGGTCCAGCTTCAGCTTCTCGACCTGCAAGCGCTCGACAGCGGGATCGAACGGCTGGCCCACCGCCGTCGCACGCTGCCGGAGCTCGCCGACATCGAGCGCCTGACCGCGCGCCTTCGCGAGCTTGCCGACCAGTTGGACGTCGCCGAGAAGTCGCGCAACGAGACCGCCCGGGCGCAGGCGCGGCTCGAGGACGATGTCGAGCAGGTGCGGGCACGCGCCACCCGCGACCAGGGACGGCTGGACTCCGGAGCGATCTCCGCGTCGCGCGAGCTGGAGAATCTGCAGTCCGAGATCGCGTCCCTCACCCGGCGCCGCGATGTCCTCGAGGACGAGTTGCTCGAGCTGATGGAGGTCGCCGAGGGCGCGTCCGCGCTGGTCGACGCGCTGTCCGGGGAGCGCGAGACGCTGACCGCCGAGCGCGCGCAGGCGGCCGAGCGCCGTGACGCCGCGTTCGCGGACATCGACGCCGAGACGGCCAAGGAGCAGCAGGCCCGCACCGAGCTGGCGGCGAGCCTGCCGGCCGATCTCGTGACGCTCTACGAGCGCATTCGCTCGTCGTCGGGTGGGGTCGGGGCGGCCCGGCTGCACCGGCGCCGCTGCGAGGGTTGCCACCTCGAGCTCTCGGGCAGCGATCTCAACGACGTGGCCGAGGCGCCACCGAACCGCGTGCTGCGCTGCGAGGAGTGTCGCCGCATCCTGGTGCGCACTGCGGACAGCGGCCTGTGAGCTCCGGGTCTGCGGGTGCTGGGCGGGTGCGGCTCGTCATTGAGGCGGACGGCGGCTCCCGGGGCAATCCCGGCCCCGCGGGCTACGGCGCTCTGGTGCGCGAGGGCTCGCTCGTGCTGGCCGAGCGCGCGGAAGCCATCGGCATCGCGACGAACAACGTCGCCGAGTACCGCGGGCTGATCGCCGGTCTGGAAGCCGCCCGCGAGCTCGACCCCGGGGCCGAGCTCGAGGTCCGGATGGATTCCAAGCTCGTCGTCGAGCAGATGAGCGGGCGCTGGAAGGTGAAGCACGCCGACATGCGGGTCTTGGCCGCCGAAGCTGCCAAGATCGTCGCGGGTTTTCCGAAGGTCACGTTCATCTGGGTGCCTCGGGCGCAGAACGCCGCTGCAGACGCGCTCGCCAATGCGGCGATGGACGCCGCAGCCGCCGGTAAGCAGGTCGACGCTTCCGAGGTGCTGCTTCCGGAGCCGCGCGAGCCGCTCGGATCGGCAGCGGCCGCGGGTCTTCGCCCGACCGCCGGGTCGCTGCCGGCCTCGGTATCACTCGGCTCGGGCTGGGGCCGTCCCAGCGGAACCCCGACGGTCACCGTGCTGCTTCGACACGGTCAGACGCCGCTGTCGATCGAGCGCCGGTTCAGCGGGGTGGGCAGCGATCCGGAGCTGACCGAGGAAGGCCGGAGCCAGGCTCGGACGGCCGCCGCGCGGCTGGCCGCCACCGAGTTCGACGCCATCCTCACCAGCCCGCTGCGGCGGGCCCAGGAGACCGCCGAGATCGCCGCCGGCGGGCGCGAGGTCGTCGTCGAGCCGGAGATCCGGGAGACCGATTTCGGTGAGTGGGAGGGGCTCACCTTCGCCGAGGTCGGGCGCCAGTGGCCGGACGAGCTCTCCGCCTGGCTGGCGGATCCCACGGTCGCGCCGCCGGGCGGCGAGTCGTTCGTCGACACCGATGCGCGCGTGGGGAAGGCCCTGGAGCGCCTGATGGGTCACTACGGCGGCTCGCGCCTGCTGGTCGTCTCCCACGTGACGCCGATCAAGCTGCTGGTGCGTCGAGCCCTGGAAGCGCCGATGAGCTCGCTCTACCGGCTGCACCTGGAGCTGTGCTCGCTGACGACGATCGACTGGTACGCGGACGGTCCCGCCGTCGTGCGCGCCTTCAACGCCTGACCGCTGGCCTACTGGGACAGGTACGTCGCGACGAACTTCTTGTCGCCGATGAAGCGCACCTGCAGCCGGGCGAGGACACCGTTGACCGTCGCCGCGCACGTGTAGGTATTGCCCGCGGACGCCGTGATACTCGAAGGGCACGAGACGGTGGTGACCGTATCGCCGTTCTTCTGGATCGCCTGGCTGAGCTTCTTCTCGAGCGTGGACGACGTGTACTTCGACTGGCCCAGCGTGAGGATCAGCACGACGGCCACGGCGGCGACGACGAGCAGCGCGATGAGCCACACCCACCACTTCGCGTACCAGGGCTTGGGCTGGCCGTAGGGCGAGCCGTAAGGGGAGGGGTAACCGCCGGGACCGTACTGCTGGCCGCCGTACGGCGGCTGGGGCTGACCGGGCTCGGGCTGACCGGGCTGACCGGGCTGACCGGGCTGGCCCGGCTGGCCGGGCTGGCCCGGCTGACCGTAGCCGGGCTGGCCACCGTAGGGCGGCTGGCCCGGCTGGCCGCCATAACCCGGCTGACCGCCGTAGCCGGGCTGGCCCCCGTACCCCGGCTGGCCCCCGTACCCCGGCTGGCCCCCGTACCCCGGCTGGCCGCCATAACCCGGCTGGCCCGGCTGGCCGCCATACCCCGGCTGGGGGCTGCCGCCGTACGGGTTATCGCTCACAGCTCCGCCTTCCAGAGGTGACTTGGTCGCGTAGTAACGGCTGATGATCCCATTTGCGCGCAGGCTACGACCCGTTATCCGAAAGCGCTACCTCCCGGAAATGCATGTCGGGCACACTTCCTGCTTGTGCTGAGGGTGACGGGCGAGGCGGGGCAGGAGGCCGCGGCGGAAGCCGACCCGGCATCCGGCGCCGCCCGAGACAGCCACGTCATCGTGTGCGGGCTGTCGAACCTGGGGCTGCGCATCGCCGAGCAGCTGCACGACGCCCAGGTGCCATGCGTCGTCGTCGACGACCATGGCGAGGAGGCGGCCTGGAAGCAGCTGCAGCGCTGGAACGTTCCGGTCGTGCGCGAGTCCAGCCGGGCGACCTCGAGCCTGCTCGCCGCCGGCATTCATCAGGCGGCCGCGGTCATCGCGGCGCACGACGACGACCTTGCCAACCTCGAGACGGCGCTCCTGTTCGCCGACCTCACCGGGCTCAGCAGCGCCGTCAACGTGGTGGTCCGGCTGGCCAACCCGCGGCTCGCCGAGCAGCTCAAAGCCGCCATGCCCGAGGCGGTCGTGCTCTCCCTTCCGGAGAAGGCGGGCTCCAGCTTCGTCGAAGGATGCGTGCAGTCCTCACTCGTTCACGCATTCGCCTTCGCCGACACCCGGCTCGAGGTCAAGGACGTGGAGATCGCCTCGACGAGGCACGCCACGCTGCGTGAGGCCTTTGGCGATCTCACACCGGTCGCCCTGCACCCGGGCGACGGCTCGTCACTCGTCGTCGCGCCGCCGCGCGATTACGAGCTGTCGGTGGGTGATCGGGTGACCGTGCTGGGGCGCCCGGACCAGTACACGGCCGCGGATCGTGACGATAGGGACGAGCTGGAAGCTCAGGCGCTGGTGGCGCTCAGCGGCGGCGAGCTGGCCCTGCAGACCGGCCCGCCGCATCGCTCCTGGCTGCACCGCGCGCGTACCTGGCTGCAGGCGTTCGGTCATGCCGCGGACCGGCCGGTGCGGATCATGGCCGCCACGGTGCTGGGCATCATCGTGCTGTCGACCGTGCTCCTGCGACTCGCGTTCAGGAACCACAGCGTTCTCGACGCCGCCGGCCACCCCAAAGAGTTCGGATGGCTGCAGGCGCTGTACTTCACGTCGACGATCGTGGCGACGGTCGGCTTCGGTGACTACAGCTTCGCGCAGGAGCCGGCCTGGCTCACCGCCTACGGCATCTTCCTGATCTTCGTCGGCGCCGCCGCCGTCGCGACGCTGTACGCCCTGGTGACCAACTTCATCGTGACCAGCCGGCTGAACCAGGCATTCGGCCAGCAGCAGGCGACGACGGCTCGAGGTCACGTCGTCGTGGTGGGGCTCGGGGCATTGGGCATCCGGGTGGTCGAGGGCCTCCTCGCCGTCGGGCGCGATGTGGTGATCATCGAGCGCGATCCGGCGGGTCGCTACCTCGCCCGGGCCCGGGCGCTCGGCGTCCCGGTCGTCGTCGGCGATGCGACCGTGCGTTCCGTCCTGATTCAGGCGGGACTCCCGCACGCGGCGGCACTGGCCGCGATGACGAGCAGCGACCTCGCCAATGTCGAGACCGCGCTGGTGGCCCGCTCCACCGCAGCCGACGACGAGGCACGCGAGCAACCGTTACGCGTCGTGGTCCGGGTTTTCGATACCGGGCTCGCCGACCAGGTCGAGCGCCGGTTCGCCATCCACGCCGTGCGTAGTGCCTCGGCGCTGGCGGCTCCGTGGTTCGTCGGCGCCGCCCTGGGCTACGAGATCGTCAGCACGTTCTACTCCGAACGCCAGCCGTTCCTCGTCGCGAAGCTGACGGTCGCGCCGAGCGCCTGGCTCGATGGCGTGTTGCTTTCCGATCTGACCCCGCAGGTGCGGGTGGTCGCCGTCATCTCCGGGGGGCAGGTCGTGCCGCGCCCGACCCGCTACACCCGGCTGGCGGCGGGCGAGCAGCTGCTGCTCGTCGGTCCGCCACGCGAGGTCATCGCGACGTTCCGGGCCAATCAGGGGGCCTGAGCGCAGCCGGCCCGGCAGCTCAGGCGGCCGCGCTGCCGGAGTCGCGGTGCAGGAGACTCGCGAAGTCGGCGCACCCCTGCTCGACTGCCTTGGCCGCCGCGCTCGACAGCAGTCCGAGGTCGAAGAAGCCGTGGATGAGCCCGGCGGCGCGCCGGTGGTGGACCTCGACCCCGGCCGCGGCCAGTGCCGCCGCGTAGGCCTCGCCCTCGTCACGCAGCGGGTCGTACTCCGCGGTGAGGATGACCGCCGGCGGCAGGCCGGAGAGGTCCTTCGCTCGCAGCGGGGACAGCGTCGGGTCGTCGCGGTCAGCACCTTCCGGCAGGTACAGGCTCGCGAACCACAGCATGTCTTCTTCGGTGAGGAAGTAGCCCGTCGCGTTGTCGACCCGCGACGGGTAGTCGGCAGCGCCATCGAAGTCGGTCACCGGATAGATGAGCAGCTGCGCGCACAGCGTGGGGCCGTCGTCGCGGGCGATCTGCGCGATGACGGCGGCCAGGTTGCCGCCCGCGCTATCGCCGGCGACGGCGATGCGCGACGCGTCGGCCCCGAGCTCGCTGATGTGGTCAGCGACCCACTGCAGCGCGGCACGGCAGTCGTCCACCGGCTCGGGCCACTGCGCCTCGGGCGCCAGGCGATAGTCGATCGACACGACGACGGCCTGGGTCGCGGCGCAGATGCTCCGGGCCTGGTTGTCATGCGTCTCGACGCTGCCGACGACGAAGCCGCCGCCGTGGATGAACAGCACCGTCGGCTGGGCAGCGGCACGCGCGTCGGGCCGGTAGATCCGGGCCTTCATCGGTCCCGCCGGGCCCGGGATCTGCACGTCATGGGTGCTGGCTACCGGGGTGAGCATCTCGGGGACGCGCATCCCGGTGGTCATCTGCTCGAAGCCCTCGCGCGCGACCTTCGGCTCGAGGCTCGAGAGCGGCGGGGAATCGAGCCGGGAGAGCAGGTCGAGCATGCCCTGGATCTGAGGGTCAACGGGCACGCGTGCCTCCTGGTGCTATGGGGTGGCCCGGTGGCGGCAGCGGCCGCTCAGGCTCCGTCACCCACCGAGCCCGTAGTCGTGAGCTCTCGTTCGGAGGGTAGCCCGGGCACGGCAGAGTGCGCGCGTTCGAGCAGGTAGTCACCGGCGTCGAAGCGGCGCACCAACCGGCGGAACGAGAACGTGAAGGTCGGCCAGAGCGTCGTGTTGCGTCCTCGCTCATCGAGGTACCAGCTGGAGCAGCCGCCGCTGTTCCACACCGTGCCCTCGAGCTGGCGCTGGATGCCGGCGTTGTAGGTGTCCTGGATGTCGTGACGGGCCTCGACGACGCTCGAATGCGTGGCCTCCATCGCCCGCAGGGCACCGATGAGGTACTTCAGCTGGGACTCGATGATGAAGACGATCGAGGTGTGGCCGAGCCCCGTATTGGGTCCGACGAGCATGAACAGGTTCGGGAAGCCCGCGACGGAAGCGCCGTGCAGGGCGGCCATCCCGTGCTCGGCCCAATGGTCGGCGAGCTTGCGGCCGTCCTTGCCGATCAGGATCTGCGCGAGCGGGATGTCGGTGACGTGGAAGCCGGTGCCCCAGATGATCGCGTCGACCTCGTGGGTGACGCGTTCACCTTCAGCGTTTTCGGTCACGACCCCGCTCGGCACGATCTCCACGATGCGGTCGGTCTCGACCTCGACATTCGGCTGGCTGATCGCCGGGTAGTAGTCGTTGCTCTGCAGGATGCGCTTGCACCCGATCCGGAAGCTCGGCGTGAGCTTGCGGCGCAGCGTCTCGTCCGCGACCTGGTCGTGGAGGTTCTTGCGGGCCATGCCCTCGATGGCCTTCAGCATCCGCTCGTTGCCGCGCAACGCGATGACGATGGCCTCGTGGCCCCAGTAGATGCCCCAGCGGGCGGCCTTCTGCGCGGCCGGCACCGAGCGGAAGAGCTTGTGCTCCCACTCCTTGAGCTGACGGTCGCGGCGCCCGAGCACCCAGGCCGGGGTGCGCTGAAAGAGCGTGAGCCTCGCAACCTCCGGCTGCAGCTTGGGGACGAACTGGATGGCGGAGGCGCCGGTGCCGATGACGGCGACCCGCTTGCCGCGCAGGTCGTATTCATGGTTCCACTGCGCCGAGTGGAACTGCTCACCGGCGAACGACTGGCGCCCGGCGATCTCGGGAATCGACGGGGCCGACAGCGGGCCCTGAGCGGCCACCAGGATCTGGCACCACAGCTCACCGCGGGTGGTCCGGACGTGCCAGCGCTGGCGGTCGGCGTGCCAGCGCGCCTCGGTGACTTCGGTGTTCAGGTGCAGGTGCTCGCGCAGGCCGAACCGATCGGCGCAGTCCTGCAAGTAGGCCTGGATCTCCGGCTGCGGTGAGAACGAGCGGCTCCAGTTCGGGTTCGGCGCGAACGAGAACGAGTAGAGGTGGCTCGGGACGTCACAGGCGCATCCGGGGTAGGAGTTGTCGCGCCAGGTGCCGCCGACGTCGTCGCCACGCTCGAGCAGCAGGAAGTCGTGGATGCCGGCCTGCTTCAGCCGCACGCCGGTACCGAGCCCGCCGAAGCCGGAGCCGATGACGGCGATCCGCACCTCGGCCGGCAGCGGCCCGCCGGCGTCACGAGGGGCGGTCGGGGTGGGGGCGACGGTGGTCATGCTCGTGATCTCCGAACGGTCGGGCGAAGGCAAAGGTAGCGGAAAGGCATCACTAGCTGATGGGCGCGCGGTGCTGGGTGTCGGCGCGACCGCCCGCCCCGACCAGGCCGCCGGTATCGGCCGTGGCGAGCAGGTGGGCGCGCTCGGCCTTGGTGCCCTCGCGCCGGCCTACCGCATAGGTAAGCCCCGCCAGCACGCCGCGGATCGGCCGGATGTAGCGCACCCAGCGCTGGCCGTAGACATGCGCCGCGCGCCGCTCGATCCCGTCGCAGAGAGCGGCGACCGTCGACTCGACGGGGTAGGTCTTGCCGAGCGGTCCGGGCATCGCCGAGCGGGCTTCCTTGAGGGCGGCCGTCTCGTCGGCACCGCGGACCATGTCGGTGTCGGTCCAGGAGAGGTACGCGATGCCGAGATCGACGCCGTGATTCGCGATCTCGGTGCGCACGCACTCGGTGAAGGCTTCGACGCCCGACTTGCTCGCGCAGTACGCGGCCATCATCGGCGCGGGGGACAGGGCTGCGAGTGAGGCGATCTGCAGCCCGTAGCCCTTGCTGCTGACGAGGGCCGGCAGGAAGGCGCGCAGCGTGCGCACGCTGCCGAGCAGGTTCACTTCGATGGTGCGGTCGAAGGCCCGCGCGTCGGCGTAGAGGAACGGGCCGCCGCTGGCGACGCCGGCATTGGCAACGACGACGTCGACCCGGCCGAAGTGGGCGGTGACCTCCTCGGCGACCCGGGCGAGCGCGGCGGAGTCGGTGACATCGATCTCCCACCACTTCGAGCCCGCACACCCGGCACTCACGGCGGCAAGCTCGGCCGGCTCCAGGCCGAGCAGGGCCACCCGCGCCCCGCGCTGCGTGAGCTGGCGGGACAGCGAGGCACCGAGGCCGCGAGCGGCGCCCGTGACGACGACGACCTTTCCGGCCACCGAGGCGGGCAGGCCGGCTGACTTCTTTCGTGACGCCACGCGGATCTCCGTCCTCATTGCTACATCAGTGAAGCAACACAGTTGTAGCATATGGCCGTGACAGTGTCGAGCGCGAGCTCCGAGGCCGGGTCGGTGGCCTCGCGTCCGGCGCGCCGACCGTATGCCGCTCGCCTGCCACCGGAGGAGCGTCGCACCCAGCTGCTGGACGCCGCCCTGCGGATTGCCGTGGACGATGGATTCGCGGCGGTGACCATGGACCGCGTCGCGCGCGCAGCGGGAGTGACGCGTCCGGTCGTCTACGGCTTGTTCGCCGACCGCGGCGTGCTGCTCGCGGCGCTGCTCGATCGGGAGACGTTGCGGGCCCGGGCGGCGCTGGCTCCGGCCCTGCCCGCCGTGCCGGGGGAGGGTGACCGGGTCGACCCCGACACCCTGCTGGTCGAGGGCATCCGGGCGTACCTGTCAGCGGTGGCGGCGAGCCCCGACACGTGGCGCCTGGTGCTGTTTCCTGCTGAGGGCGCGCCGCCGGAGCTGCAGGCCGCCGTCGCTGCATCCCGGGATGAGGCGCAGGAGCAGATCAGCCGGCTGATCATCTGGGGAATCGCGGCGCGCCGGGGTGCGGCACCCCAGGCGTCCGGCGCGGCACTGGACGTCGAGCTGTTCGCCCACATGCTCGTCGGGCTGGCCGAGGG
Organism: uncultured Actinomycetota bacterium; assembly: GCA_963782485.1. Lineage (GTDB taxonomy): Bacteria > Actinomycetota > Actinomycetes > Frankiales > Frankiaceae > DATAZK01. The sequence goes on along the minus strand of CAWAJV010000007.1, from coordinate 573,461 downwards.
CGCCGCGCGCATGGTGCTCGACGAGCCGGAGCGGTGGAGCATCGAGCGCTTCACCAGGTTCACCGGGCAGATGCTCGACGCTCTCGCCCTGCGTTGATCGACGTCGGCCGGCTCAGCGAGAGGCGGCGACCGCGGCGAGCACGGCCTCGGCAAGCTCCGGCAGGCAGATCACGAGTTCCGTGCTGAGCGCCTCCGGGGTGTTGAACGCCATCGGCTCGCCGTCGAACCGGCTGACGTGCAGCCCCGCAGCAAGCGCGACCACGGCCGGTGCTGCCGCGTCCCACTCGTGCATCCCGCCGGCGTGCACGTAGACGTCGGCCTTGCCCTGCACGATCGCCATGGCCTTGGCGCCGGCCGAGCCCATCGGCACGAGCTCGCCGGACAGCCGGTTCGCCACGGCCGTGACGAACTCCGGCGCCCGGGTGCGGCTGACGACGAGCCGCGGCCGCGCCGGGGCTCCCTCGCGGATCGGAAACGTGCCGCCCGTGGTCAGCGTCTGGTGCTGGGCGGGCAGCGCCACGGCTCCTGCGGTGAGGCCGTTCTGGGTGCGCTCCCAGAGCGCGACGTGCACGGCCCAGTCGTCGCGGCCGGGCTCCCCGAACTCGCGGGTGCCGTCCAGCGGGTCGATGATCCAGACGCGCTCGGCCTCCAGCCGCGCGGCGTCGTCGTCGGCCTCTTCCGACAGCACCGCATCGTCCGGGCGTAACTCGTGGAGCGCCGCGGCCAGCAGGTCTTGCGAGCGGTTGTCGCCCGCGTGGCGCAGCGCTTTCGGATCGTCGAAACCGAGCTCGTCGCGCAGCGCCAGGAGCAGCGCGCCCGCCCGGGTGGCGAGATCGGCCGCCACGCTCTCGTCGTCGAGGAGCGCCTGCTCGCGGGAGATAGCCATGCGCCATCTTTACCGCTGCGCGATTCCGGCCGGACACCCGGGCAGGATGGCGGTGTGTTGCTTCACCACGTCGTCGATGCCGCCGCGGAACGTCATGGCGACGCGCCGGCCCTCATGGTTGACGGCGCGAGCTACACGTTCGGCGCCGTGGCTCGTGATGTGCGGCGGCTGGCTGCCGGCCTCGAAACCCTTTGCCGGCCGGGGGAAAACGTCGCTATCCTGGCGGCGAACTGCTACGCCTACCCACTCGCTTACTACGCGGTGCCGCGCTCCGGCCGGATGCTCCTGCCGCTGAATCAGCGGCTGCATGCGAGGGAGTGGGCGAGCCAGCTCGGGCGGGCCGGGGTCGGCGTCCTGCTGGTGGAAGCGGAGTACCTGCAGCGGTTACGGGACGACGTGATGTGGCCGCCGTCGGTGCGGGCGGTCGTCGTGATTGATGGGCCGGCTGCGGCGGGCGACCTCACGTTCGACGACCTCCTGGCGCGCGGCGACGGCACCTCGCCCGGTCGAGCGGAACCCGGTCCGGACACCCCTGCCTGGCTGATGTTCACCAGCGGGACGACGGGCGTGCCAAAAGGTGTGCTGCTCACGCATCGGAGCCTGCTGGCGGGCTGCCGGCACTCCGGGCTGCTGCGCCCGGTGCTGGACGACGACGTCTACCTGACGGCGTTCCCGCTCTGTCACGTCGCCGGGTACCAGCTGATCACGGCCCATCTACGACGCCGCCCAGCAGTGCTCATGCGACGCTTCGACGCCGCCGATTTCGTCGCAGCCGTAAGGGATCTGGGCGCGACGATGTGTTCGATCGCGCCCACCATGATTGACCTGCTGCTCGAGTATCTGCGCGAGGATCCCGCGGGGCTCGCTGCGGTGCGGGCGAAGCTGCGGACGATCGGTTACGGCTCGGCCCCCATGCCGCCGACGCTGATCCGGCGCGTTACCGAGACGCTGGGCTGCGAGCTGAATCAGGGCTACGGGATGACCGAGCTGTCCGGCAACGTCACGGCGCTCGGAGCAGCCGAACATCGCGCGGCGATCGCCGGCGAGCCGGGGCTGCTGACGTCGGCCGGGACGCCCGGCCCGCTGGTCGATCTCGCGATCGAGGCGCCCGACGGCAGGCAGCTTCCCGCCGGGCAGGTGGGGGAGATCGTCGTGCGCGGCGAGCAGGTGTGCGCGGGCTATCACGACGATCCGCTCGCCACCGCCGATGCCTTCCGCGGCGGCTGGTTTCACACCGGAGATATGGGCGTGCTCGGCGCTGACGGCCGGCTCTCGGTGGTGGACCGGCTGAAGGACATCATCGTCACCGGCGGGGAGAACGTCGCCTCGCGTGAGGTGGAGGACGCGTTGCGCGAGGTCGACGGCGTGCGCGACGTCGCGGTCGTGGGCGTGCGCGACGAGCGGTGGGGCGAGCGGGTGTGCGCCGTCGTCGTCGCCGACGGCGCACCACCCGATCCGGAGCGCCTCGTCGCCGCGTGCCGCGAGCGGCTGGCGGGGTTCAAGACCCCGCGAAGCATCACGTTCGTCGCCGAGCTCCCGCGTACTGCATCGGGCAAGGTCCGCAAGGACGTCTTGCGCGAGCAGCTGACAACGCTGCCATGATCATGGTTTCGACGGCGGCACGCCATGAATTCCATGATCATGGCAGCGTTGGGGTCAGAGCAGGGAGTCGATGGCCTTAGCCAGGTCGGGGTCGCTGGGCTCGACCTGCGGGCGGAACCGCCCGGCCACCGAGCCGTCCGGCGCGACGAGGAACTTCTCGAAGTTCCAGGTGATGTCGCCGGCCTCGCCCTTGGCGTCGGTCGTCGCGGTGAGCACGTCGTAGAGCGGGTGACGGCCCTCACCGTTGACCTCGACCTTGCTCGTCATCGGGAAGGTCACGCCGTACGTCGCGGAGCAGAACTCGGCGATCTCGGTCTCAGTGCCGGGCTCCTGGCCGAGGAACTGGTTGCACGGAACGCCGAGCACGGTGAAGCCGCGACCGGAGAGCTCCTCGTGCAGCTTCTCGAGGCCTTCGTACTGCGGGGTGAGGCCGCAGCGGCTGGCGACGTTGACGACGAGCGCGGCCTTGCCGCCGGTCAGCTCGCCGAACGTGGTCGGCTTGCCGTCGAGGGTGGTGAGCGGGATCTCCTGAATCTGGGTCACGGACGCCATTCTGCGGCTAGTGACCCCGCTCGATCCACACCGGGAGGTCGGGAGCCTCGTCGCCGATGGTCGTGGTCGGTCCGTGACCGGTGCGCACCACCGTGTTCGGCGGGAGCACGAGGAGGCGGTCGCGGATCGAGTCGACGATGGTCGGGAAGTCGCTGAAGCTGCGACCGGTCGCCCCGGGGCCACCCTGGAAGAGCGTGTCGCCGGAGAAGACCGTCGAGGCGTCCGGCACGTAGATGCAGACGCAGCCGGGCGCGTGGCCGGGGGTGTGCAGCATCTGCAGCGGCACGCCGGCCACCTCGATGAGCTGGGTGTCGCTGAGCTCCCCGTCGGGATCGCGGTCGGGGTGCGTCATCACCCAGAGCTCGTGGTCAGCGGGATGCAGCAGCACCGGCCCGCCGGTGGCGTCGGCGAGCGCGGGGGCGACATTGATGTGGTCATCGTGCGCATGAGTCGCGACGATGGCCTTCACCCGCCGGCCGTTCACCGCCGCCACGATCGCGTCGACGTCATGCGCCGCGTCGATGATGACGACCTCGTCGCCGTCACCGATCACCCAGACGTTGTTGTCGACATCCCAGGTGCCGCCGTCGAGGCTGAACGTGCCGGAGGTCTCGACGTGGTCGATGCGCAGCCCGCCGGGAAGCTCGACCGTGTCGGTCATAGCAGGACCACGCTGCGCAGCACCTCGCCGCGATGCATCTTCTCGAACGCGGCCTCGACATCGCCGAGCCCGATGGTCTCGCTGACGAACGCGTCGAGATCCAGCCGGCCCTGCAGGTACAGGTCGACGAGCATCGGGAAGTCGCGTGACGGCAGGCAATCGCCGTACCAGGACGACTTCAGCGCGCCGCCGCGGCCGAAGACGTCGAGCAGCGGCAGCTCGAGGCGCATCTCGGGGGTCGGGACCCCGACGAGCACCACGGTGCCGGCCAGGTCGCGGGCGTAGAACGCCTGCTCGTACGTCTCCGGCCGGCCGACGGCCTCGATGACGACGTCGGCGCCGACCCCGCCGCAGATCTCGGTGATCGCGTCGACGACGTTGCGCGTCTTGCTGTTGACGGTGTGGGTGGCGCCGAGGCCCTCGGCCCAGGCGAGCTTGCGGTCGTCGATGTCGACCGCGACGATCGTGCGCGCCCCGGCCAGCCGGGCGCCGGCGATGGCCGCGCAGCCGACCCCGCCGCAGCCGATGACGGCAACGGTGTCGCCGCGGGTGACCCCGCCGGTGTTGATAGCGGCGCCGAGCCCGGCCATCACGCCGCACCCCAGCAGCCCAACCGTCGCCGCGGGCGCCCGGGGGTCGACCTTCGTGCACTGTCCCGCGGCCACGATCGTCTTCTCGATGAACGCGCCGATGCCGAGCGCGGGCGAGAGCGGGGTGCCGTCGGTGAGGGTCATCTTCTGCGTGGCATTGTGCGTCGCGAAGCAGTACCAGGGGCGGCCGCGGCGGCAGGCGCGGCACTCGCCGCAGACGGCCCGCCAGTTGAGGATGACGAAGTCGCCGGGCGCCACCTCCGTGACGCCCTCACCGACCGCGTCGACGACCCCGGCCGCCTCATGGCCGAGCAGGAACGGGAACTCGTCGTTGATCCCGCCCTCGCGGTAGTGCAGGTCGGTGTGGCAGACCCCGCAGGCCTTGATCGTGACGGTGGCCTCGCCGGGGCCGGGGTCCGGAACGTTGATGTCGGCGAGCTCGACGGGGGCGCCCTTGGCGCGCGAGATGACGCCTTGAACCGTGGTCATGGGACGACCCTAGACGGGGCCTAGCGGCAGTGTGCTCGGCGTTGTGGCAGATCGTGTCTGCGGTTCCAAACGTTGGTTGTGTAGCGGCGGATCTCGCTAGTCACGCGAGCTGAATTCTCGCCGAGCAGCAAAACCATCGGCGCACGTCGCGACGAACTTCACCCCGACAAAGGTGCCGCCAGCAACGAGTAGCGCTCCTACCGGCCAGAGTCCATCGTTGTACTGCGCAGGCTCGCTGGCTGCGTCGATGGCGAAGCAGAGCGTCATGACGACGGTCGCCGACGCTGCGCCCGCCGAGGCTCGTCCCCGCCATCCCGCGACGGCGGCGATCACGACGAGTACTGCGACGAGTCCGACGATCTGCCACGTTTCGTAGGGGCCCGGCTGCTGGTTCCAACCGACGTTCCGTTGCTGGTCCCAGCCGAGCCACCCGACGTAGTTGGCCAAGGTGGCGAGTCCAACCAGGAGCGCGACCACTGGCAGTTCGTACCCGTCCAGGGTCATGCGGAAGCCCCTGCGACGTTCTAACACCGCCCTCCGATCGGGCTGGCATTACTCCGCAATGGCGGCCGCAGCCGCCTCTGCCGCATGGGTGAGGCGCGCGGCGTGATGCTCAACCGCCGACGCCAGGGCCTTCTTCGACATCACCATGATCGTCAGCACCAGCACGGTGGTGCCGTCCGGACCCATCACGGGCACCGAGACGGACTTGATCTCACCCTCGTCCGCAGCAGCGGCCGGCGACTCGTAGTCGGCCGGCAGCTTGGTGATCAAGCCCTTGATCTCGGTGGTCGTCTCCGGCGTGAGCGGCCCCTTGCTGCGGGCCAGCACCGTCCCCACCTCGCGGTGCCACGACGTTCCGCGGCCGACGGAGTAGCCCGCCTTCCGGACCTCGTCGAGGGTCTGCATCAGCGCGTCACGCTGATCTGCTGGGGCGCGGGCGAGCCAGGCATCGCGGGCCGGATCGCTGGCCCACGCGACGAACGCCGTGCCGAGCGGGGGCACGAACGGGATGCGCTGGCCCACCCGGGTGGGAAGCGCCTGCGAGCGTGGGGTTCCGGCGTTCGCGATCAGGACCATGTCGTCGCCGACCACCGCGCTGGCGACGCACTCCGCGTCGAACTCCTCGGCGACGGCTTCCATCTCCGGCCGGGCCGCATCGGCCGAGGCGAGCTGGAGCTGCAGATCGCCCTCCCACGCGGCCAGCGAGAGCGCGGTGAACCGGCCGTAGCCGCCCTGGAAGAAGAGCAGCGGCAGGGTGGGATTCGCGACGTCGAGCTCGAGGACGCGGCCGATGACGATGTAATGATCGCCGGCCTCGTGCACGACCTCGATCTCGCAGTCGATCCAGGCGAGCACATCGTCCAGCCGCGGCGAGCCGGTCTGCGGCGCCGGGCGACCAGCGCAGCTCGGCGAACTTGTCGCCGCCCTTGACCGCGAACGTCCGGCACACCGACTCCTGCTCGGACGCCAGGATGTTCACGCAGAACTTGCCGCTCGGCTCGATCTTCGGCCAGCTCGACGACGTCTTGTCGGGCAGGAACGCCACCAGCGGCGGGTCCAGCGACACCGACGTGAACGACCCGATCGCCATCCCCGCCGGCTTGCCCTCCGGGTCGATCCCGCTGATGACGGCGACGCCGGTGGGGAAGTGGCCGAGGACCCGGCGGAAGAGCTTGGGGTCAATCGCCATGACGCCATCCTGCCCGCCTGCCGCACGTGCATCACGCCGGGGTGCACCGATCGCCTCCTGGCGTCCTAGGGATCCGAGGCTCGCCGCTCTGCTGGTCCTGCAGCCCTTCGCTCCGCCCAGACGGCCGCCTGCACCCGGTCCGTCACCCCGATCCGCTGGAAGACCGACGTCAGGTGCGCCTTGACCGTCGCCTGGCTGATGCCGAGTGCGCGTGCGATCTGCTTGTTGGCCAGCCCCTGGCGCAGCAGGGCCAGCACCTCGGCCTCGCGCGGGGTCAGCTCCACGTTGGGCCGTTCGGCGCGGGTCTCGGCGCCTGCGCTCGCGCGCGCCGAGAGGAGCGAACGCGCCGCCTTGGGGTGCAGCGGCGACTCGCCGCGGGCCGCCGCTCGCACGCCGCGGATCAGCTCGGCCGGGTCGACGTCCTTCAGCAGGTAGCCGATCGCGCCGGCGTCGAGGGCGGCGAGAATGCGTTGCTGGTCGGAGAACGACGTCAGCACGACCACCGGCGTGCCGGGCAGCTCTGCGAGCAGCCGCTGGGTCGCTTCGACGCCGTCCATGACCGGCATGACGAGGTCCATGAGCACGACGTCGGGCCGGGTGGTGCGGGCCAGCTCGACCGCCTCGGCCCCGTTGGCCGCGGTGCCGACCACCTCGATGTCCTCGGTGCCTTCCAGCAGGGCCGCGAGCCCTGAGCGCACCAGCTGATGGTCGTCCGCCAGCAAGACCTGGATCTTCTCGTCGCTCATTCAGGACGCCGCTGCGAGGGGGACGGCCAGCGTGACGGTCGTGCCGATCCCGGCGCGCGAGTCGACGGTGAAGGTGGCGCCCACCTCGACCGCCAGGTCGCGCAGCAGGCGCAGCCCGACATGCCCGTCCGCCGGTGGCCCGTCGGCGTTGAACCCGCGGCCGTCGTCGCGCACGGTGAGAACGACCGCGTCGGGCTCCCGGATCACCGTCACGGTCAGCAGCTGCGCATCGGCGTGGCGCTGGGCGTTGCGGACCGCCTCCTGGGCGACCCGGAACACGACCGCGGCGACATCATGCGGGAGGTCCAGCTGGTCGGGGACCGCGAGCGAGGTCGACATGCCACTGCCCGGCAGCGGGGCCAGTAGATCGCCGAGCGCGGCCGCCAGCCCCTCGGTGTGCAGGTTCGGGGGGTAGATCTCCACGAGCAGTGAGCGCAGCGAACGCATGCTCTGCCGCACCCCCGCGGCCACCCGGTCCAGGGACGCTCCCACCGCCGGCTCGTCGTGGAGGTTCTTGGCGGCGGCGGCGAGCGCGAACGATGCGCCAGCCAGCTCCTGGACGACCCCGTCGTGCAGGTCCGCGGCAATGCGGCGGCGCTCGGCATCCGAGGCCTCGACCGCTTTGCGCAGCAGGCGTTCGCGCTCTTCGCGACCACTTCGGATGCGTCGCGCCAGCCGCCAGACCAGCGGCAGGGTCACGATCTCGAACAGCAGGAGTGCGCCGATACTGATGGGCAGGAAGCCGTTCAGTACCTCGTTGCTGCGGTCGGAGACGTCGGAGTAGCGGTAGTACGTCTCGAACAGCAGCGGCTGACCCTCGGGGGAGCGGGTGAGGGTGTAGGCCTCGTAGAGCTGCCGATCGGCCCGCTCGAAGCGGTTCTCAGGCTCGTCGAGGTCCGACAGTCCACCCGCCACCGTGCCCTGCTGGTCACCCCGGAACAGGGCCTGCTGCTTGCTGCCGAGCGTGAAGCGCGTGCCGATCAGGCGTGGCTCGTCGGAGTAGACGACGCGTCCCGTCGGCATTCCAGAGCTTCACCCGAACCAGCCATCCGCCCAGGATCTGGCGGTGGACGATGGTGTCGAACGCCGCCACGGCGGCCGGCTCCGAACTGGCCAGCCCGCGCGGCATCTGCGGCCGCACGACGGAGCGTTCCAGCAGCGTGGTGCGGGTGCGCGCGTCGTGTGCCGCCTCGTTCAAGGCGGCTCGCTGGGCCAGCAGGCAGGTCGCCGCGACGAGCACGGCGAGGATCAACGTCCCGATGGCCACGAACTGCACGACCGGACGCCCGCGCCAGATGTGCCGTCGAGCGCCGGACCGCGAATCCGTACGGGCGCGCAGCCCCGCGACCCGGGCCCGGCTGGGCTGACGGGTGTCGGGCAGCAGATCCGTCAGGGTCGCTCCTTCGCCGGGCGGGGGAGTAGCTGTCGGGTTACTTTCATATGCAATCCCCAGGATGCGTTCCGAGCGCCGAGTTGGCCATGGTCATGGGGTCGTACGACCATGAGCCGATAGCGGTTCGAGCGGGGAACGACAAGCGTTAGTCACGTGAGTCCCGGCCCGACGGTCGGCTAGTCCTGTCAGGTACACACCCGGAGGCCGTTTTGCCCGAAACCTTGTCCGAAACCCCGCCCGCTGCCCCGACGGCGGTCTGCGAGCCGGCGGGTGAGTCCTCCGGCTTCCGCTGTGCACGCCGGCAGGTGTTGCTCGGCGCCGGGGTTGGCGGCGTCGCCCTCGTCGCCACGGCCTGTGGAAGCTCGAGTTCCAGCGGCGGTTCGACGGCTCCGTCGACCGCCGCGTCCAGCTCCGCAGGCACGTCATCCAGCTCCGGCGCAACGGCGGTCAAGGGGATCATTGCCCTGTCAGAGGTCCCGACCGATACCGCGGTGATGGTGAAAGACTCGACCGGCCGGACGCTGTTGCTCACCCAGAGCGGCGGCAAGCTCACGGCGCTCGATGCGACCTGCACCCACCAGGCGTGCACGGTCGCCCCGAGCGGTGACCATCTCGCCTGCCCGTGCCACGGGTCGATGTACACGCTGACCGGTCAGGTGACGCAGGGCCCCGCGCCCAGGGCGTTGAACGTGGTTTCCGTGAAGGTGGTCTCCGGCCAGGTCACGCTCGCCTGATCTGCGGGCGTCAAGAGGGGAATCTCATGGAAGCGTCACCGCTCCCAGAAACCGTCAATGGCCTCCCGCTGCATCCACTCGTGGTGCACGCGGTGGTCGTGCTGCTACCGCTCGCAATCCTGGGCGCGATCGGCATCTCGGTGTGGCCCGCGATGCGGCGCCACCTCGGGTTGCTCGTGCTCGCGGGTTCGGTGGTAGGCCTGCTTTTCGTGCCGATCGCGACCAGTAGCGGCGAGCAGTTCCGCGACCGGCTCGGCGCCCAGCAGCTGGTCCGCCAGCACCAGCACTACGCCGAAGATCTGCTGCCCTGGACCGCGATCCTCGTTGTCCTGCTCGGCCTCATAATGGCCGTCGACCTGGCCCGTCGCCTCGGCCCCCTGGTGTCCGCCGCTCCCGCCTCGCCCCCCTCCGAGCCGGGCGCCGGCGGCGTCGCGCTGGCGACCCGGCAGCAGGCCTCCGTCATCGATCCAGCCGCTGCCCCCGTTACGCGGTTGGAACGCTGGCTGGGACGCCTGCTGCCGGCTCGTCTGCGTGATTCGACACTGCTGCTGCGGCGCAGCCAGCCGGTGCTCGCGGTGCTGACGATCGCTGTCGCGCTGGTCCTTGCCTGGTACGTCTACAAGACCGGCGACAGCGGGGCCAAGACGGTGTGGCAGGGGCGGTAGCCGCGCACTCCCATACGTCAAGATGGCCGCATGAGCGAAGTGCGGCCGTTCACCGTCCAGTTCTCCGACCCGGATCTCGCCGATCTGCGTGAGCGCCTGGCGCGCACCCGGTGGCCGGACCCGGAGCCGGTGGACGACTGGTCGCAGGGCATCCCGCTGGCGTACACCCAGGAGCTCTGCCGCTACTGGCAGGCCGAGTACGACTTCGCCGCCGCGCTGCACCGGCTGAACGCCCACCCGCAGTTCCTGACCGAGATCGACGGCGTCGACGTGCATTTCATCCACGCGCGCTCACCGGAGCCCGGCGCGTTCCCGATCGTCATCACGCATGGCTGGCCGGGTTCGGTCGCGGAGTTCCTTCACGTCATCGACCCACTCACCAATCCCGGCGGCCCACGGGGGAGACCCGGCTGACGCGTTCGACGTGGTCTGCCCCTCGCTGCCGGGCTACGGCTTCAGCGGCAAGCCGGCACAGCCCGGCTGGGGCATCGATCGCATCGGGCTCGCCTGGACGCAGCTGATGGCGCGGCTCGGTTACGAGCGATACGGCGCGCAGGGCGGCGACTGGGGATCGATGGTCACCGCCAGCATCGGCCGCCAGGACCCCGAGCACGTTGCGGGCATCCACCTCAACATGCCCGTCGCCGCGCCGGATCCCGAAACCTTCAACGAGCTCACCTCCGTCGAGCAGCAGGCGCTCGCGGATCTGGACCGCCACAGCAAGGTGGGCACCGGGTACTCGAAGCAGCAGTCGACCCGGCCGCAGACGCTGGGCTACGGGCTGGCCGATTCACCCGCGGGGCAGTGCGCCTGGATCATCGAGAAGTTCCACGAGTGGACCGACTGTGACGGCCACCCGGAGAACGCGGCGCCGCGCGACCACCTGCTCGACAACGTGCTCGTGTACTGGATGACGAACACGGGCGCGAGCTCGGCGCGGCTCTACTGGGAGAGCTACTCGTCGCCGAACATGGAACCGGTCACGGTGCCGACCGGGGTGTCCATCTTCCCGAAGGAGATCATCCGGCTCTCCCAGCGCTGGGCGCAGAAGCGCTTCCTCGACATCCGGCAGTGGCACGAGCTGGAGCACGGCGGCCACTTCGCCGCGATGGAGGAGCCGGAGACGTTCGTGAACGAGGTGCGGGAGTTCTTCCGGCTGGTGCGCTGAGCCGCCGGTCGTAGGCGCTGGCCGGCTGCTGACCACACCTGGCTACGCTCAGCCGCCGTGACGACAGCTGCAGATCAACGAGCCCATCTCGTGCGCCGCCTGGTGGCGATGGGGCCGAATGTGCTCGGCGCGCGGAACCTGGTCGGGCTCGATCCGGACGAGCTGATCGCCACGGCGATCCGGTCCACGGGCCTCGGCGATTTCGGCGCCGGCTCGTGGGAGGAGCCCTTCCGCCGGCTCGTCGCGGCGCTCAACGACGAGGCGCACCTGCACGTCCTCGGCCGGTTGATGACCCGCAACGATCTGCTGCGGCACCTGCAGACCCGCCTCATCGCCGTCGACGCGGCGAGCCGGCAGCCGGCGATCGCGCGGGAGCCGATCACCGCCCCCGTCTTCGTCACCGGCCCGGCCCGCTCGGGCACGAGCATCCTGCACGAGCTGCTCGGCGAGGACCCGGCACTGCGGGCCCCGCTCGGGTGGGAGATGGCGCATCCGCTGCGGCCGGAAAGCGGACCGGATGAACGGGCGCAGTGGGCCGAATCGGAGTTCGACCTCTGGGCCGACGTCTCCCCGCCGTTCGCCGCCGTGCACGAGCTCGCGGCTCACCTGCCGGAGGAGTGCATCTGGCTGTTCGCACCCGATTTCGACTCGGCGTTCTGGGCGACGTGCACGAGCGTGCCGAGCTTCCTGGCCTGGCGGGCAGGCACCGATCCGGCGCCGAGCTACCGGTTCCACCGGCTGATGCTGCAAGTCCTGCAGCACGAGGCGGCTCAGCCGGTGCGGCCGTGGGCGCTGAAATCGCCCGTTCACCTGCCGCGGCTTCCTGCCCTGTTCGCCGAGTACCCGGACGCGCGCGTGATCGTCACCCATCGCGATCCGGTACGCACCGTCCCCTCGGCGGTCAGCACGCTGGCGGCGGGCCGGATGGTCCGTTCGGATGCTGTCGATGTCGGGGAGATCGCCGCCTCCATCGGCTTCGGCTTCCAGTTCCTGATGGCCGCGGCGGTCGAGCAACGTCCCGCGCTACCCGCCGACCAGATCGCCGATCTGCACTATCTCGACCTGATGCGCGATCCGGTCAACGCGATCAGCCGCGCCTACGAGAAGCTCAACCTGCCGTTCGGGGACGAGCTGCCCGAGCGCATCCGGGGTTACCTGGCGGCCAGGCCGCAGAACAAGCACGGCACTCACAGCTACCGCGCCGCTGATTACGGGCTCGACGTGGAGCAGATCCGCAAGGATTTCCTGCCCTACACGGAGGCCTTCGGCGTGGAGTACGAGCCGGGCTGAGCCGAGCGGCGCCCGCCAGGCCGTTGCGTTTTTTGTTAACGAGCGTTATAAAAGTTGTGAACGGTCGAAAGTGGAGGTGGCGTGCCCAGGCGTACCCAGGCGGATCGGCGGGCTGACACCCGCGAGCGGCTGCTGCGCGCTGCCGCCGAGCTCTTCGCGAGCCAGGGATACGACGCCGTTTCTGTCGATGAGGTAGCCGCTGCCGCGGACCGCAGCTCCGGGGCCGTCTACGCGCACTTCGGCAGCAAGCAGGGCCTGCTGCGCGCGCTGCTGGAGTCGTGGCAGGAGCAGACGTCGGCGGTGGTCCAGGCCGAATTCGCCGTTGCGCCCGACGTGCCGTCGCGGATGGCCTCGCTCTGGCGCAACATCGCGGAGCCGCCCGACGAGCTGGGCGATCAATGGCTCCTGCTCGAGCACGAGCTGTGGCTGCGTGCCGTGCGCGACCCGGAGGTCGGCGAGGGCCTGCGCGAGCGCTACTCCGAGGTCCGGGCGGCGATGGCCGATGGGTTCGCCGAGCGCGGGATGCCACGCCGCATCGGCCGCAACCTCGCGTCACAGGTCTTCGCCATGCTGATCGGGCTCGACATGCAGCGCCGCCTCGACCCCGACGCCGTCACCGACGAGACCGCGATCGCCGGCCTCAACGCGCTCTTCGGCGCCGCCGAAGCTGCCCAGGCGGCTCACGAACGGTCCAGTGACACCGCTGCTCAACGCTGAGCCTCAGCCCGATCTCAGACCAGCTTGACGATCCCCTCCGGAAGGAACGCTTCATGCGCACATCGCTGTGTGACCAGCTCGGAATCGAGTTCCCGATCTTTGCCTTCACCCACTGCCGTGACGTCGTCGCGGCCGTGAGCCGCGCCGGCGGCTTCGGCGTTCTCGGAGCCGTCGGCTTCAGCGCGGAGCAGCTGGCGATCGAGCTCGACTGGATCGATCAGAACGTCGGCGACCACCCGTACGGGGTCGACATCGTCATCCCCGGCAAGTACGAGGGCATCGGCGAGATGGACACCGAGAAGCTCACGCAGTCGCTGCGCGAGATGGTGCCCCAGGGTCACATCGACTTCGCGAAGAAGCTCCTCGCCGACCACGGCGTCCCCGAGCTGCCCGAGGGCGAGTCAGCGACCGGTCAGCTGCTCGGCTGGACCGCGGCGACGGCGGCCCCGCAGGTCGAGACCGCGCTGAAGCACGAGAAGGTGCGGCTGATCGCCAACGCGCTCGGCACCCCGCCGGAGGATGTCGTCGCGCAGGTACACGACAGCGGCCGGCTCGTGGCAGCGCTGTGTGGCTCGGCCCGCCAGGCGCGCAAGCACGCCGACGCCGGCATCGACATCATCATCGCCCAGGGCAGCGAGGCGGGTGGCCACACCGGTGAGATCGGCAGCGTCGTTCTCTGGCCCGAGGTCATCGACGCCGTGAAGCCGATCCCGGTGCTCGCCGCCGGCGGTATCGGCAACGGCCGCCAGATTGCCGCCGCGCTCGGTATGGGTGCCGAGGGGGTGTGGACCGGTTCCATCTGGCTGACCGTCGCCGAGGCCGACTCGCCGCCCGCCAAGACCCAGCAGTTGCTCGACGCGAAGAGCAGCGACACCGTGCGGTCGCGGTCGTTCACCGGCAAGCCGGCGCGGATGCTCAAGAGCGCCTGGACGGAGGCCTGGGAGGCGCCGGAGAACCCCAAGCCGCTCGGCATGCCGCTGCAGTACATGGTCAGCGGTGAATGCGTCGCGCGCAGCTCGCGCTATGCGGACCAGGCCAAGGACGTGATGTTCAACCCGGTGGGCCAGATCGTCGGCTCGATGAACAAGGTGCGCAGCAGCCGTGAGCTCATCGGCGATCTCGCCCTTGAGTACGCCGAAACGGTCGAGCGCCTCACCGCGCTCGGCGGCGAGTAGAGGGGGAGACCATGACCGCAACCGTTCCTGACGTTGCCGACCGGTCAGACATCGACATCGTCAGCTACGACCAGTGGGTGCAGGGAGTTCCGCACGAGCAGCTCACCTGGCTGCGTCACAACGCCCCGGTGTACCGCCATCGCGGCACCGAAGAGGAGATGCCCGAGCACTTCTGGCTGCTGACGCGTCACGCCGACGTGCAGGCCGCCAACCGTGACTGGGAGACGTTCTCCTCGGCTCGCCCGGGCAGCCTGCTGCGTAACCCGCCGGCCGAGGTCGCGGACAACTTCCGCACCATCATCGACACCGACCCGCCGGACCACAGCCGGCTGCGCAAGCTGGTCAACCGCGGTTTCCTGCCACGCGTCATCACCGCCTTCGGCGACCACCTGGGTGAGGTGACCACCGAGATCTTCGACGCGGCGCTGCCCAAGGGGCGTTTCGATTTCGTGGTCGACGTGGCTGCCGAGCTTCCGCTGGTGGCCATCACCGAGCTGCTGGGCATCCCGTTCGAGGATCGCGGACGCGTCTTCGACTGGGCCAACCGCATGGTGGGCGCGACCGACCCCGAGTACGACGAGGGCGAGGAGCGCCGCATGAGCGCGGCCATCGAGCTCTACCAGTACGCGCAGGAGATCGCCGCGCAGCGACGCATCGAGCCGCGGGACGACATCGTCACCAAGCTCATCAATGTCGTCGACGGTGACGACGACAAGCTCGCCGACCACGAGTTCGAGCTCTTCATCCTCGCGCTGGCGGTGGCGGGAAGCGAGACGACCCGCAATGCGATGTCGCACGGGCTGCTGGCGCTCATGCAGAACCCGGACCAGATGAAGCTGCTGCGCGAAGGCGGCCCGGAAATCATGGACACGGCGGTCGAGGAGATCCTGCGCTGGGCGTCACCCGTCTCCTACTTCCGCCGCACCGCGACCCGCGATGTCGAGCTGCACGAGGTCACGATTCCCGCGGGTGACTCGGTGGTGCTGATGTACGCCTCGGCGAACTACGACGAGACGGTGTTCAAGGACCCCCACCGGTTCGACATCACTCGCACGCCCAACCCGCATATCGCCTTCGGCGGCGGGGGACCGCACTTCTGCCTCGGCTCGCATCTGGCCCGCTTGGAGATCAAGCTGATGTTCGAGGCGCTCGTGGAGCGCACGCGGAGCATCGACCTGGATGGTGACGTGCAACGGCTGCGGTCTAGCTTCATCAATGGCATCAAGCATCTGCCGGTGCGCGTGGAGCTCGCGTAAACCCAGCATCAGTACGAAAGGCTTTAAGTGGATTTCAACCTTGCAGACCTCTTCGAACACGCGGTGGACCAGTTCGGCGACCGCGAGTATCTGGTGGTCGGCGATCGGCGGCGCACGTATCGCGAGATGGACGAGCGGGCCAACCAGCTCGCTCACCACCTGCGCGCGCAGGGGGTCGGCGCGGGCGACCACGTCGGCATCTACGGTCTCAACTCGATCGAGTGGGTCGAGACCGTGTGGGCCACGTTCAAGCTGCGAGCGGTCTGGATCAACATCAACTACCGCTACGTCGAGGACGAGCTCGCGTACCTGTTCGACAACGCCGACCTGAAGGCGCTGCTGCACGACCCGGAGTACACCGAGCGCGTCGACGGGGTGCTCCACAAGCTCCCCCAGCTCTCGCACCGGCTCGTGTTCGGCCCGGAGTACGAGGCGGCCCTCGCGGCCCAGTCCAAGGAGCGCGACTTCCACCCGCGCTCGGCCGACGACATCTACATCCTGTTCACCGGCGGGACGACCGGCATGCCGAAGGGCGTCGTCTGGCGCCACGAGGACGTGCTCTTCGCGCTCGGCGGAGGCCTCGACATCATGACCGGCGTCCCGATCGAGAAGCCGCAGGATCTTGCCGCCAAGGGTCACGCATCGCCCATGCAGCTGACCTTCCTGCCCATCGCGCCGCTCATGCACGGCGCCTCGCAATGGGCCGTGATGGGCCAGAGCTTCACCGGCAACCGGGTGGTGCTGATCCCCAAGTTCGAGCCGCACGAGGTCTGGCGCCTGGTGCAGGACGAGGGCGTCAACGCGATCATGATCACTGGCGACGCGATGGGCCGGCCACTCATCGAGGCGCTCGAGGAAGAGCCGAGCAAGTCCTACGACCTGTCGTCGCTGTTCTCGCTTTCCTCAACGGCCGCCGTGTTTTCACCGTCGGTGAAGGACCAGTTCATCGAGCGCTTCCCCAACGTCGTGCTGACCGACTCGATCGGTGCCTCGGAGTCCGGTGCGAACGGCGTCCTGCGGGTCAAGAAGGGCGAGACCGCCATGAAGAGCGGGCCGACCGTCTCGCCCGTTTCCGGAACGGTCGTCATCACCGACGAGGGCGAGCACGTCGAGCCCGGGTCCGGAACCATCGGCAAGGTCGCGCGCACCGGCTGGATCCCGCTCGGCTACTACAACGACGAGGTCAAGACGGCCGAGACGTTCAAGGAGTTCGGCGGCCGGCGTTACGTCGTGCCCGGTGACTTCGCGACGGTCGAGGAAGACGGCTCGATCACCCTGCTGGGCCGCGGTTCGCAGTCCATCAACTCTGGCGGCGAGAAGATCTTCCCCGAGGAGGTCGAGGCGGCCATCAAGTCGCATCCGGACGTCTACGACGCGGTGGTGGTCGGGGTTCCGGACGACAAGTGGGGTCAGCGGGTTGCCGCCGTCGTCGAGCTGCGCGACGGGGTATCGCCAGCGATCGACCTGATGCTGGAGTCGATCCAGGTCCATTGCCGCGAGAAGGTGTCGGGCTACAAGATCCCGCGCCAGCTCCACCTGGTGAAGGCGATGCAGCGCTCACCATCGGGCAAGCCCGACTACCCGTGGGCGAAGAAGGTCGCGTCCGAGGGTAGTTGAGCAGAAATTGCCGCGAATGGGCGTCCAGAGCGACCGTTCGCCGCAATTTCTGCAAGCTAGCGGCGAAACGCTGCCCGTGCCGTCTCCCGCCCGGCCGCGGACCCGGAGAGCCAGCTCGTCGTCCCGTCGTTCAGCAGCTCCCGCGCGGCATCGGCGAGGGCGCCATACGCCGCGTACGCCATTGACCCGCCGACCGAGACGCGCCGCACACCCAGCTCCGCGAGCTCCCCGACAGACGGCCCGCCCGGCATCAGCAAGACGTTGACCGGGCGGTCGACGGACGTCACGAGCGCTCTGATGTCAGCGGCGCTCGTCAGGCCGGGCGCGTACAGCACATCAGCGCCCGCCTGCTGAAAGGCTTGCAGCCGCGCGATGATCTCGGCCAGCTCCGGCCTTCCGTGCAGGTAGCCCTCAGCTCGCGCGGTCAATACCAGCTTCCGGGGCCCTTCGTGCGCTGCTGAGACCGCCGCCGCCACGCGTTCGAGCGCCAGGGCCTGCGGGTAAATCGGGGCCGATTCGTCGCCCGTGAAGTCCTCGATCGAGCAGCCGGCCAGTCCCGTTTCCGACGCGGCGGCAACGCCAGCGGCCACCGCCTCCGGGGCGTCCGCGAAACCGTTCACGAAGTCCGCCGTCACCGGAATGTCGACAGCGGCCGAGATCCGCGCCGCGTGAGCCAGCGTCTCCTCCAGCGTCACCGCCCCGTCGAGGCGGCCCAGCGACGCGGCGAGCCCGCTGCTCGTCGTCGCCAGGGCCTTAAAGCCCAGGTGCTGCAGGATGCGCGCCGAGCCGGCATCCCACGGGTTGGGGAGCACCAGCGGCTGCTCCCCGTGATGCAGGTCCAAGAAGAGCGCGGACCGGTCAGGTGTCATGACTCACCAGTCTGGACGCCGTCACGTGCGCTCCGGAGCCCGGGCTGATACCAAGGGTCAGGTGAGAGCGCTCCTGCCGCGGCCTGCTGACGAGACCAGGGCCGATGAGGTCTACGGCGATCTTGTCGGCAAGCTCGGCGCCGCCGGCGACCCCCCGCCCGGCCGTCCCTACGTGCTGGTCAACATGGTCTCGTCGGTCGACGGCGCCATCTCGGTGGACGGGCTGTCGGGCGGGCTGTCGAGCGAGGCCGACAAGAGCGTCTTCGCCTACCTGCGCAGCATCGCCGACGTGATCCTGGTCGGCGCCGCGACGGCCCGCGAGGAGAACTACGGCCCTCCGAAGGTGGCGGCGCATCGCATCGAGCAGCGCCTCGCCCGGGGTCAGCAGCGCCTGCCGCGCATCGCGGTCGTCTCCAAGAGCGTGAACCTCGACCTTTCGGCCCGGCTCTTCACCGAGATACCCGCGGGGGAGACCGGGCCGCAACGGCCCTACGTCATCTGCCCGGCCGACGCGCCCGCCGCGAAGGTCGCTGCGGCCGAAGCGGTTGCCGACGTCATCGCCGTCGGCGCCGGGGGAGTGGACGATCGTCAGGCGCTGACGGCCCTCGCCGACCGCGGCGCCCGGCTGGTGCTGTGCGAAGGTGGCCCGTCGTTGAACGCGCGGCTGCTGGCTGACGGTCTGGTCGACGAGCTGTGCCTGACGCTCTCCGCCGTCCTGGTCGGCGGGCTCGGGAGGCGGATCAGCGGTACCGACGAACCCTTTGCTGCCATCGGACTGCAGCTGATCACGGCAGCTTCGGCCGACAGCATGCTGCTCCTGCGCTACGCCGTGGTCCCCGCGAATCCGGCCTCCCAGGACTGAACCAGCATCGGCCCATTGCGTGCGCCGCTCACGGAAAGGCGCCAGTCCGGCCCGCTGAGGGTCAGCTCCGCCAGCGTGTTGCCGAACGCCGGCCCTCTCGTCACCCGCCAGGTCAGGTGCGGGGTCGTCGCGTGGGCGCGCGCGCTCAAGAAGTCGCCGATGGCCTGACCTGCCCGGGACGAAGCGATCCGCTCTGCCATTTGAGCTTTCGCCGGCAACGGGTTGCGGATCGGCGAGCAGACCGCCTGCAGCACTCGCGTCTGGGTGGGCGCCTCCTCCGGCAGTTGCGCCTCGGCCAGGTAGGAGAAGTGCACGTCTCCCGACAGGAACGTGACGGTGGCCGGGGCGCGCCCTTTCCGCCCACCGGCGACGGCGGCGATCTCGCGCCGCATGCGCTCGAACGACTTCTCGAACGCGGCCCAGTGCTCGAGATCGACGCCCTGCCGCACCTTTTCGCCGTAGCGCGCAAACCGGTCGCCCCACTCGCCCTCGGCCACCGCCTCGTCCAGCGCTTCGAGGCCGTGAATGCCCGGCGGCAGCAGGTAGGGCAGCGAGGTGGCGATGAGCAGGTGGTCGACGTCGCCGGAACATTCGGAGACGAACCAGTTCCACTCCTCATCGCCGACCATCAGCCGCTGCTTGCCGTCGACGACGCGATTGCAGCGCGAGTCCAGCACGATGAGCCGCACCCCTCCTGTATCGGTGCCGTAGTCGCGCCGGAAGGACCAGTGCACGCCCGGAGCACCGTCGGCGGTCGCGTCAGCCGCGGCGGCGTGCTTGCGCAGGATCGCCTCGCCGTCACCCTGGCAGGACCGCAAGGCGGTGAACATCGGATCGGTCTCGAGGTCCGCCGGCGAGAGATTGCCCAGGTGCTGGTAGATCCAGTACGTGAGCAGCCCGCTCTCGATGCGCTCCTGCCACCAGGGCGTCGCCTGCATCTGGCGGCGCCACGGCTCCGAGGTGTTCCAGTCGTCTCGGATGTCGTGGTCGTCGAAGATCATGACGCTTGGCACGGTGGAGAGCAGCCAGCGGATCGGCTCCGGACACCAGGACTCCGCGTACAGGTAGGTGTACTCGTCGACGTTCGCGACCTCGTGTCCCGGTCCCTCGTCCGGCCCGCGGTGTGCGGCGATGTACTTCCTCGTCTCGGGCGAAAGGTTGTCGTCCGCGTACACCTGATCGCCGACGAACGCGAGCAGATCCGGCCATTCATCGAGCGCGCCGCGTCGCATCCGTTCGGCCAGCGCGTGCAGCGCGTCGACTCCCCACTCGTCGTCGTCCATGGGCGCGGCGGCCCGGCAGGAGCCGAACACGATGCGCAGCGCGTGCCCCGGCTGGTAGGGCCGGATCACGCTGACGGGCCAGCCTTTGTCAAGCAGGTCGCCTCGCGGCCACACCACGTCGTCGTCCAGGCTGACGGTGTACGGCACGCTGGCGCCGGCCGGCAGTTCCCGCACCGCCACCAGCGCGTAGTGGTGCCCGGCTACGCAGAACGTCTGCGCGGCCCCCGACCGGTCTCCCGCCCGCACCCGGACCTCGCAAGGCGCGCTCGTCTCGACCCAGATCGTCGCCGAATCCGAATCGACGTAGCGCAGCAGCGGGCCCACGACGAGGTGCGGGTGCTCGGCCTCAGGCTGGGAGTGGGGCATGGCTCGTCCCTGCCCCGCGAACCGGCCGGTGATGCCGGAACCGACATACCGGAACGGGTGCTAGAGCAGTCCGGAGATCGGCCGCGGCGTGTACGGCTTCTCGAGGGAAGCGATCTCGTCCGCCGTGAGTTCGAGATTGACCGCAGCGAGCGCGTCTTCGAGGTGGTGCGGCTTGGTCGCGCCGATGATCGGCGACGTGACTCCTGGCTTGGAGAGCAGCCACGCCAGGGCGACCTGCGCACGCGGGACGCCGCGCGACTCGGCGACCGCCCGGACCTGGTCGATGATCTCGGCGTCGTCCTGGTACAGGGTGCGGCCGAACGCGTCGGTCTCGCTCCGCGCCGTCGTCTCGCCGGGATCGCGGGTGAGGCGGCCGCGGGCCAGCGGGCTCCACGGGATGACCCCGACGCCCTGGTCGGCGCAGAGCGGCAGCATCTCCCGCTCCTCCTCGCGGTAGAGCAGGTTGTAGTGGTTCTGCATGCTGACGAAGCGCGTCCAGCCGTGCGCGTCAGCCGTGTACTGCGCCTTGCTGAATTGCCACGCGTACATCGACGAGGCCCCGATGTAGCGCGCCTTTCCCGACTTCACGACGTCGTGCAGCGCCTCCATCGTCTCCTCGATGGGGGTGCGCGAATCCCAGCGGTGGATCTGGTAGAGGTCGACGTAATCGGTGCCGAGCCGCCGCAGGCTGTGGTCGATCTCGGACATGATCGCCTTGCGCGACAGGCCCATCCCGTTGGGGCCGGGGCGCTGCGGCATGAACACCTTGGTCGCGAGCACGTACTCGTCGCGCTTCGCGAAGTCGCGCAGCGCTCGGCCGGTGATCTCCTCGCTGCTGCCCGCCGAGTACGCGTTGGCGGTGTCGAAGAAGTTGATGCCCGCCTCGAGGGCACGCCGGAAGTAGGGGCGGCTGCTCTCCTCGTCGAGCGACCATTCGTGGTTGCCGCGGCCGGGCTCGCCGTAGCTCATGCAGCCGAGGCAGATCCGGGAGACCTGCAGGCCGGTATTGCCGAGTCGGAGGTACTTCATGTCGCCGTCCATGACGTCAAGCTTGCCCCCTTCAGCTGCGGCAGGCACCTCGGGGCCTCAGCCGGCTGGGAACAGCCTGTCTCCCACCTCGAGGGGACCCGGAGCGACCACCGTGGCCCCTACCGCCAACTTCCCGCCGCGTTCGCGGTTGATCGTGCGCAGGACCTCCAGGTCGCGCCCGATCCCATCGGGCTGGGGCCGCGTCGTCATCACGCAGCGGCCGATTCGCCGCTGGGCCATCAGGCGCGCGCCGCCCAGCAGGAGTTGGTGGCCGACGAGGACGTCTTCGCGTTGCCCACCAGGCATGTCGAGCAACACGTTCGCCCGGAACCGGCGCGGATCCCAATCGCCGATCGTCGCCGTGGAGAGCAGCGAGACGCTGGCCGCCGCCAGGTCGTGGAACGCTCCGGGCGAGCCGTCGAAGGCGTCCCACTCGCTGGCGGCCTCGTGCTCGAAGTCCAGCGGGCTCTCGTAGCGCCGCTCGCCCGGCTGATCGGCGCGGCGCAGGGTGACCGGGCGGCCGAGCCAGCCGGACAGGTCGGCGTCACCCTGGCTGATCTCCCCACCGGGCAGGGTGATCTCGACCGAGCCGTCAGCCCTGAGCCGGGCCCGGGCGAACAGGAGCTCGGGGTGGCGCCTGCCGGTGACGCCCAGCCCGGTCGTCACGTCGAAGATCGCGTAGCGCCGATCACCTACCAGGCCCTCAGGCTCGACCGCCGCCGCCTCGAGCAACTCTCCCTGCAGCGATTTCACCGGGTAGCGCCAGAGTGCCGCCACCGTCGGGGGGCACCCGTCGGGTGAGTTCCAGGCTGCGCTCATGGCTGCAGGGTATTTTGCGCTGCAACGGTTTCCTGTGTGTTACAGGCGGGCCGGAACGGTATCCCTGGCTACTGTTGAGCGCATGGACGGCTGGCATATCGAGCCGCGATTCGCCCCGCTGGCGCTGCGATTCTCGAAGCTTTTTCGCCACCCCAGCGATGGTGGGGGAGCGCTCGCGGTTTATCACCAGGGTGAGCTTGTCCTCGACATCTGGGCCGGCTACTCCCACCGCCAGCAGCGCTGGCAGCGCGATACCGCCTGCCTCTCGTTCTCGACCGGCAAGGGCGTGGCCAGCACCCTGGTACACCGGCTCGCCGAGCAGGGGCTGATCTCCTACGACGCGCCCGTCGCCACGTACTGGCCGGAGTTTGCTGCTGCGGGCAAGGAAGCCATCACCGTTCGCGAGCTGATGAGCCATCGGGCCGGGCTGCACAAGGTGCAGGGCATCGCCCCGGACGGTGTCGGCCTGCTCGACTACGACCTGGTCGTCTCCAAGCTCGCCTCCAACGCGCCCGACCCGAAACGTCTCACGGGCCCGGGCTATCACGGGGTGACCTACGGGTGGTTGGTGGCCGAGCTGGCGTCGCGCGCCGCGGGGCGCCCGTTCACGGAGCTGCT
The DNA here is from genome assembly GCA_963782485.1 of uncultured Actinomycetota bacterium. GTDB lineage: Bacteria > Actinomycetota > Actinomycetes > Frankiales > Frankiaceae > DATAZK01. Next base: position 550,381 of record CAWAJV010000007.1, on the reverse strand, counting down.
GCGCACCGAGGTCGCCGAGCCGCTGGGCGTAGAGGAGCTGTGGTTCCACGTCCCTGAAGACCAGCAGTACCGCATTGCCGGGACGTTCCCGCACCTGATGCCGTACCGGCTGTCGTGGCCCTTCGTCTCCGCGCGGTTGTCAGCACTGCCGCTGACCAAGGGATTCGCCGAGGCGATGATGCCGGAGAAGTTCGACACGCTGGTACGGCTTCCCGAGGTCCACAGCGCCGTCATGCCCGGATGGAACGGGGTCTTCACCGCCCGTGCCCTGGCGCGGATGTATGCCCCGCTGGCCGGCGATGGCACGATCGACGGCGTCCCCTTCCTGAAGCCGGAGACCATCGAGGAGCTCAGCACCGTCCAGACCCGGGCCCGTGATTACGTGCTGGGCCTGCGTCCGAACTGGCGGCTCGGCTACCACCAGGTCTTCGTCGTCGACCGCGCGCGCACCCCGCGGGCATTCGGCCACTTCGGGCTCGGCGGTAGCGGGGGCTTCGCCGATCCCGACACCGGGCTGGCGATGGCCTTCATCACCAACCACCTGGGTAACAAGCTCTCGCCGCTCGCCGACCTTCGTTTCGGGCGGCTCGCGGCGGCCGGCCGGCGACTCGCGCTGGCCGACTAGCGGTCCTATCTAGAACGTGTCGCCGACCAGCGGGTAGGACTCCTGGCCGTCCGGCCCCTTGGGAAGGTCGCCGGCCACCGTGATGCGCTGCATGGAACGGTGCATCCCCGGCGGCACGTCGGTCGGCACCAGGTGGCAGGTCGCGCGGTTGTCCCAGAACGCGATGCTCCCCGGCTGCCAGCGGAACCGGCAGGTGAAGGCCGCCTGGGTCAGCTGCTCGTAGAGCATCGCGAGCAGGTGGGCGCTTTCCGCGCGCGAGAGCTCGACGATGTGGCTGGTGAAGGTCGGGTTGACGAACAGCGCCTTCTCGCCCGTCTCCGGATGCACGCGCACGACCGGGTGCACCGATTGCATGTCCTGCGACTGGAACTGCTTCTTCAAGGCGCTCGGGAGGAAACCGCGGGAGAGCGGCAGCGAATTGTGATGCATGGCGTGCAGCCCGTCGCAGAGCCGCTGCAGCGGCTCGGACAGCTGCTCGTACGCGACGACGAGGTTCGTGAACTGGGTGTCTCCGCCGTAGGGAGGGACGACGACGCCGCGCAGGATCGAACCCATGGGCGGGTTCGGCACAAAGGTCACGTCGGTGTGCCAGCGGCTCTCGATGCTGGGTCCGGCGGACTTCCTCGCGGGAGCGTCGTCGCGCTCCTTCTTGATGAAGGCAGCGTTGTCGAGGAGCAGGATCTCCGGGTGCTCGGGGAAGGCGGCCGGCAGGGTCGGATGGGCCGGGGTCAGCTCACCGAACTGGCGTCCGAATGCCAGGTGCTGCTCCTGCGTCAGGTCCTGGTCGCGGAAGAAGACGACCTTCCACTTCAGCAGGGTCTGACGCACCTCGGCGAGCACCGCGGGAGGCAATGGCTCGCGCAAGTCGACGCCGAGGATCTCGGCTCCGGTGTGGCCGCTCAGCGGACGGATGTCGAGGGTGCCCGACGGGGTCGTGGCGGGCGATTCGGTGACGGTACTGGTCATGCGCTTCTCCGTTGGGTGAGCGTGTCGGACGTCCGGGCGGAAACGGGGGCGCCGGCAAGAGCGACCGCCGTGTCGAGCAGGTTGGCGAGGAAGGCATTGCGTGCAGTGCGCACGAGTTTCGGGGCGTGCTGGATGGCGAGCTCGCGGTCGGCAAGCGCGTGCGTGATGTGGCCGATGAGCAGCGTCCGGCGCTCATCGCGAAGCTCCTCGGGAACGTCGGCGGCAGCGAGCAGCTGGGTGAGGCGCTCACGGATGACTGCCGCGCCTCGGGTCCAGGGCTGGGCGTCCAGATCGGCTGTCGGGAGGTTTTCGAGAAAGGCCGTGTGCAGGCAGAAGCGCAGATACCAGCTGGGACGCCCGGGATCGCCCAGCATTTCCGCCGAGCGGGTAGAGAAAGGCCTCGCACAGGCCGCGCACCTCGAGCCCGCGACCGCTGGCATCGAGCTCGGCGAGGATCGCCATCCGGCGCGCGTTGATTCCCGTCATGCGGTGCTCGAAGACGGCGCTGACCAGCTGCTCTTTGCTGCCGAAGTGATAGCGGACCGCTCCGGTATTGCGCTGGCCGGCTTCCGCGCCGATCTCCCGCAGCGAGACGCCATTGACGCCGCGCTCGGCGATGAGACGCTCGGCCGTCTCGATCAGCCGGATACGCGTGGCGCTGCTCACCTGACGCACGTTAACTCACGTGAGTTAAGAGGGGAAGGTGTGCCGGGCGCAAATCACCGGGATCCGGTCGGCTGGTCCTTCAGCCATTCCGCGAACGTGATGCGACCGCGCGGGCCAGTCTTCGGGATGAGATGGCGCTGCCGGTTCGCGCGTGCCGCCGCCGGGGGGAGGGGCATCCGCGCCACGCGCACGCGTTGGCCCTGATGGGCGAGGAGCTTGCGCGTCATGCCGGTGAGCACGTCTGGCAGCGGGCCGGCGAGCTCCGGCGCGCGTCCTTGCGGGTCTTGCTCAGCGAGTGTCTACGAGGTAGGTCGCGACCTCGCTGACGTCGACCGGCTGCACGTGCAACCCGGGCACGAACGCGATAGGCCCGAGCCGCGCGCCGGGAGAGCGCCTGATCCGCGAAGTCGTGGAACTGCGTGGTCCGCACGATGGAATGCCCCACTCGCAGCTGCTCCGACGTCTCCGAGAGCGCCTGCTTCCTGGGCGAGCTTCGCCTGGTAGTAGCCCAGCGGGAACGCATCGACGCCCACGATCGAGAGCAGCACGTAGTGGCGGAGCCCTCGCGTGGACCCGGCCCGCACCGCGCTGCGCACGCCGGCCGAGAAGAAGTCCGACGCCTTGCGCCGAGAGAGCGTCGTCACGTTGGTGCAGTCGATGACGGCGTCGATGCCATCGAGGGCTTCGTGGACGGCCTTCGCATCGGTCACGCTGCCCTGGACTGCCCGGACCCCGTCAGCGGCTTCGAGCATCGCTTTGCGCGAAAGGACAGTCACCCCGTGGCCGCGTTGCAAAGCCTCGGTGACGACGGCAGTGCCCGCCGTCCCCGTCCCACCCGTGACCAGAATCTGCATGGGCTCCCCTCACACGACCTCGACGGCAGCCGCCTGCCGGAGCCGGCGTAGGGCCAGCGTAGGGAGCAGGAGAACGGATAGCGCGCCCGCCGAGACCAGCGCGGCCCCGGCCTGGGTCGACATGTACCCGTCATCGACGCCGATTGTCGTGATGACCACGATCAGCGGCAGCCCCGTCGCCCCCATGAGGCTGAGCGCGCGACGCTGCAGCTGGGGCAACTCCTTGCGGTACGTGATCATGATCGGGATGCCGCGCACCACGAGCAGCAGGACGAAGAACAGCGGGATCAGCAGCAGGCCGCCCGGATGGTGGCGAAAGCTCGACAGATCGAGGCGGGCGCCGCTCACGATGAAGAAGACCGGGACCGTGAAGCCGTAGCCGATCGCTTCGAGCTTGCCGCGGAAGACGGCGGTATCCGGGTCGTCATCGCTGCGCCCGACCGCGATGCGCACGATCATCCCCGCGGCGAAGGCGCCGAGCAGGATGTCGAGGCCGAGGCTGGCGGACAGCCACACCATCAGCAGGACGAGGAGCATCGACAGGCGGACCGGGAGCTGGGAGGTGGCGTGCAGCCCGCGCCGCACGAAGTCGCTGATCCGCTGCTCCCACGGCCGGTGGGCCACGAATGCGGAAAGCACTGCCGCTACGGTGAAGACCAGGAGCAGGAAGCCAGTCCAGCCGGGATTGTGGCCGCCGAGGACGAGCGCCACGATGACGATCGGCCCGAATTCCCCGATGCTGCCGACAGCCATGACGTGGCGCCCGAGCGGGGTCGCGAGCAGCCCGCTGTCACGCACGATCGGCAGCAGTGCCCCTAGCGCGGTGGTGCTCAGCGCCAGGCCGGTGACGACCTCACCGTGTTTGTGGCCGTCGACGAGCAGGATGAGGCCCACGGCGGTCGCGAGCGCCAGGGAGCCCAGCCAGCTCATCCCGGCGAGCTTCAGCGGCCGTCCCCGGATCAGCACGAGATCGAGCTCGAATCCGGCCAGGAACATCAGCAGCGCCAGGCCGAAGTCCGACAGCGTCAGGACGATCTCGTTCGAGTCGACCCACCCGATGACGCTGGGACCGATGAGCACGCCCAGCAGGAGTTCGATCACGACGCTCGGAAACAGCCGCCCGCTGACTTCGGAGAGGATCGGGGCGATGACTGCTGCGACGCCGATGAGGGTGAGCTGCGCGATCGTCGACGGCACTCGGTGAGGCTAGCGGCCTGATCGGCACTTCCCTGCGCTTGACACAGCGCCAGATCAATCGCCCTGGCGAGCTCGCCCGCATCGATAGGGTCGCGGTCGCGTCAGGACCAGCACCGGGTGCGCCGTCAGGGACTTGAACCCCGAACCCGCGGATTAAGAGTCCGCTGCTCTGCCAATTGAGCTAACGGCGCGCGGACAAAAAGCTATCACGCAGCCCTCGCCCAGGCGCGCTAACCACGCCAATCCGGACACCGTGCCGCCGCTCGCCCGGCCTGACGGCACGCCACATTCGACACACATCCAGGCTGGTCGGGCCCGCCTGGTGCACAGTGGTCACGTGTTCTGGGCAGCGGTGGTGGCTCTCATCTCGGCGTCGTGCTTCGCGCTCGCCTCCGTGGGTCAGCACCACGTCGCATCCCTGACGCCCCCCGAGGGCGGCTTCAACCTGAAGCTGATGCTGCGCCTGATGCGCTCGCCGATGTGGTGGGCCGGCGCGTTCGGCGACTTCTTCGGTTTCATCCTCCAGGGCGTCGCGCTCGCGCTGGGCGCGGTCTCCGTGGTGCAGCCGCTGCTGGTGACGGGGCTGCTGCTGGCGATCCCGATCTCGGCGGCGGTCGAGAAACGCAAGGTCAAGCGGGCTGAGTGGACCGGTGCGCTGATCTGCTGCGTCGGGCTGGCGGCGTTCCTCATTGCCGCTCAGCCGACCTCCGGCGACAACCGGGTGAGCGGTCACGACGGCATCCTGCTGCTCGTCACGGTGGTGCCGATCGTGACCGTGCTCCTGCTGGCCAGCCTGCGCCTGGTCGGGGTCGCGCGGGCGGTCGTCCTGGCGCTCTGCGCGGGTGGCCTGTTCGGCGTCTGCTCGCCGCTGTTCAGCGCTGCCGTGAACAATCTGGGTGACTTCTTCAGCTGGCCGATCCTGGTCGTCGCCATTGCGGGAGTGGCCGGATTCGTCCTCACGCAGACCGCGTATCAGGCGGGATCGCTGCCGGCCCCGCTGGCGACGCTCACCATCGTCGAGCCGGTCGTCTCCGTCACGCTCGGCGTTGCCCTCCTGCACGAGAGTCTCGACACCACGCCCGTCTCGCTGGTCGTGATCGTGCTTTCGGTGATCGCTGTCGTCGTCGGCGTGGCGCTGGTGGCCCGCAACGCCCCTGATGCCCAGCGCGTCATGAAACCGGAGCAGCTCTCCACCGCCGTTTGAGCGTGGCCGCCTAGCGCGAGTGGCGGAAGGTCACGGACATGCGCGGGCCCCGGTCTCGACGCGTCTTGGGCACCGAGTGCTCCCACTCGTGCTGCGCCGCACCCCCCATCACGAGCAGATCCCCACCCCCGAGCAGGAAAGCCCGGGAGGCGCCCCCGCCTCGGGGACGCAGCAGGAATCGTCGGGGCTCGCCCAGCGAGACGATGGCGACGAGCGGATTGCGCAGCACCTTGCGGACCGTGTCGCCGTGCCACGCGACGCTGTCGGCGCCGTTGCGGTACAGGTTCACGTGGCACGAGTCGAGCTCCCTCGCGTAGTGCTCGGAGAGGCTGGCCCGCAGCCCCTCGACTGGCGCCGGCATGAGGCCTCGCGTCCAGCCGGTGACGAGCCGGGGCTCCGTCACCATGGCGTCGTACATCGGGCGTTCACGCTGCTGCCAGGTCGCGCCCGACGCCAAATCCGCCATCAGCTCGTCGGACTCCGCGAGCCAGCCGGGGCAATGGTCAACCCACGATCGGCCATCGAGACGCACCCGCAGCAGGCGGGCATAGCAGAGCGCCGGGGCTGCTGGGGACTCCGCCCACCCGGGCAGCGTGGCCTGCCAAGCCAGGTGCACCTACGACAAAATACACCTGATCGAACAGGTGTGCGACCGTGATGGTGTTCGCGCCGGGTGACCGCATATCCGCTGAGAGATCATCCGGCGGGCGGGCGTACGTTCAGCCCAGCCGCCGACCCCAGCACGCTCAGGGAGACCCGTGGACCCCGAATTGCAAGCCGTTGTCGACCTCCTACCGCCGGGACTCGCTGACCCGGCTGTCGCGTTCGCCGATCCGGTAGCCCTGCGGCTGCAGCTTGCCGAGGTCGCTCGACTGACGGCAGAGGCGGGTCTCGCGCCCGTGCCTGACGCGCGCGTCTCGCGGCGTGACCTCGCGGTGCCCGGCCCGGCTGGCGCTCCGGACGTAGCGGTGCGCTTCTACGAGCCGGAGTCAGCGGCCCCGGGTGGCCCGGTGTTCCTGCACATCCACGGCGGCGCCTTCGTCATCGGTGGCATCGAGCAGGACGACAACACGGTCGAGCGGCTCGCCCTGGCGACGGGCGTCTGCGCGGTCTCGGTCGATTACCGGCTGGCGCCCGAGCATCTCTTCCCGTCCGGCGCGGACGACTGCTGGGCGGTCTACCGCTGGCTCGCCGGCGGCAATTCCGGACTGGACGTGAACCCCGAGCGCATCGTGGTCACGGGCGTCTCAGCAGGAGGCGCGCTTGCCGCGTCGGTCGCTCAGCGCGCCCGCGACGAGGGCGGCGTCCAGCCGATCTTCCAGCTGCTGCTCTATCCCGTGCTCGATGACCGCATGCTCACCCACTCGATGCGCACCCACATCGACACGAAGCTCTGGAACGGGCGAAGCAGCGTCCACATGTGGCGGCTGTACCTGGGGGAGGGCTACGACTCTGCGCAGACGTCGCCGTACGCGGCGCCGGGGCGGGCCAAGGACCTCTCGGGGCTGCCGCCGACCTTCATCGGTACCGCCGAGCTCGACCCGCTGCGTGACGAGGCGATCGAGTACGCCGAGCGGCTGATGCAGGCCGGTATCCCTACGGAGCTCCACGTGGTGCCCGGCGCGATTCACGCGTTCGACAACCTGACCCCGGACAGCAGGCTCGGCAGCCGGGTTCGGGAGAGCCGGTACGCAGCGGTGCGCACCTTCCTGTCACGCACCCCGCAGGAGCTTGCCGTGAAGCCCGGCGAGCGGTGGCTCGATCCCGAGGTCGCGACGGTCGCCGACTTCCTCCCGGTAGGCGACCCTGACGACATCGTGGCGGCGCGCAAGTTCCTCGACGAGATGCTCGGTGGCGGCGGTGGCGTGCAGCCCGGCGAGGACCGGCTCGTCGTGACGCAGCCGTCGATCCCCGGGCCGGAGGGTGCGCCGGAGATCCCGCTGCGCGTTTATCAGCCGCGTGACGCGCAGGGACCGGTTCCGTGCGTGGTCGATTTCCACGGCGGCGCGTTCGTCATGGGCAGCACCGGCCTCGACCATCCGGCCAACGTGCGGATCGCGTCGCAGCTCGGCGCCGTCGTGGTGTCCGTCGAGTACCGGCTCGCCCCGGAGCACCCGTTCCCGGCGGGCGTTGAAGACTGCTATGCCGCGCTGGTCTGGGTACACGAGCATGCGGCCGAGCTCGGCATCGACCCGTCACTCATCGCGGTGACCGGCGGTAGCGCGGGAGGGGCGCTCGCTGCCGCGGTGACGCTCATGGCCCGCGACCGCGGTGGACCGCCGATCTGCTTCCAGTCCTTGATAATTCCGGTGACCGACGACCGCATGTCGACGTGGTCCATGGCGACGTTCGTCGACACCCCGATGTTCAACCGTCCCGGCGCCGAGATCATGTGGGAGCGCTACCTCGGCCCCGGCTACGAGCAGCGCGAGACGTCGCCGTACGCGGCGCCGCTGCGGGCTGCCGACCTGTCCGGCCTGCCGCCCGCTTACGTTCAGACGGCGGAGCTCGACCCGCTGCGTGACGAGGGCATCGCCTACGCGCGGCGGCTGCTCGAAGCCGGGGTTCCCGTGGAATTGCACTGCTTTCCGGGCACGTTCCACGGTTCCGGTGCGGCGGTGGAGGCAGCGGTCAGCCGGCGTGCGAGCGGGGAAGCCGTCGACGTCCTCGGCGCCGCCTTCGACGCGCTGAAGCCGCCCGCGTGAGCCGACGCTTCCAGGGCCGCCGCGCGGTGGTGACGGGCGCCAGCCGGGGGATCGGGGCGGCCGTCGCCCGCCAGCTGGCCGCCGAGGGGGCCGATGTCGCGATCGTGGCTCGTACTGCTGAGCGTCACGAGCAGTTGCAGGGCAGCCTTGCGGAGACGGCTGAGATGATGCGCAGCTACGGCGGGACGGTGGCGACGATCGTCGCGGACCTCACGAGCGAGCCCGACCGGGCGCGCATCATTCCCGAAGCCGAAGCCGCGCTCGGCGGCCCGATCGACATACTGATCAACAACGCCGCCGCCGCGATCTACCAGCCGCTCGCGACCATCCCCAGCAAGCGCCAGCGGATCATGTTCGAGGTCAATGTGTTCGCGAGCATGGACCTGATGCAGGCCGTGATCCCGGGCATGGAGAAAGCCGGCGAAGGCTGGATCGTGAACCTGACGAGCGAGTCCGCCCGCATGGTCTACGAGCCCGACACCGCGACGCTGGCCGTCTATGGCGGCAGCAAGGCGGCCCTGAACCAGCTGACGCGCGGGCTCGGCGCCGAGCTAGCGCACACCGGCATCCGGATCAACGCCGTCGCGCCGCGCGCCGCCGTGATGACCGAGGGCGCGTCGAACCTGGTCGAGCTCAAGCAGGAGCACCTCGAGCCCATGGAGGCGATGGTCGCCGGGGTGCTGGGGCTCTGCGACGCGGCACCCGAGGTCACCGGACGCGTGCACATCAGCCTGGAGGTCGGCGCCGGCAACCTGGCCGGAATCTGACCGGCGCTAGTCGTCAGCGGCGACGAGGGTCGCGATCGCCCGCCGGTCCAGCTTGTCCATACTGGTGAGCGGGAGGGCGTCGACGATGCGAAGGGCTTCGGGCAGCTTGTAGGCGGCGAGCTTCTCGGCGGCGAAGCTGCGCAGGTCCTCCAGGGTCGGCTCCGGCTGCCCGGCGCGCGGCACGACGACGGCGACGCCGATCTCGCCCATCACGTCGCTCGGCCGCGGCGCGACGGCGACGGAGGCAACGGACGGGTGTTCCAGCAGCACCGCTTCCACCTCGAGCGGGAAGACGTTGTAACCACCGCGGATGTACATCTCACCGATCCGGCCGGTGATGCGCAGCAGGCCGTCGGGCCCGACGTAGCCGAGGTCGCCGGTGCGTAGCCAGCCCCGCGCGTCGATCGCCGCTGCGGTGCCGTTCGGGTCACGCCAGTACCCGGCCATCGAGGCGGGGGAGAGCAGGCAGACCCGGCCGATCTCGTCCGGGCCGAGCACGGCATCCGTGTCCGGATCACGTATTTCGAGTTCGATGCCCGGCCGCGGACGTCCCACGGAACCAAGGGTTTCTTCCTCGGGGGCGTCGAACGCCGTGAGAGTGGCGACGCCGCCGGATTCCGTGAGCGAGTAACGCACCGAGTAGCCGGCGCCGAACTTCTCACGAGCCTCGCGCACCAGCGAAGCCGGGCTCGGACCGGCTCCGATGATGAGACCCTTCACCGCCGACCAGTCGTAGGTGTCGAAGTCGGGGTGGTTCAGCAGGAGCGACACCTGGGCGGCGACCCCGCCGATGTACGGGATCCGCTCCGTCGCCAGCACCCGCAAGGCATCGGCGGCGCGCCACCGGTCGAGGATGTGCAGGGTCGCGCCGAGCTGGAAGTAGCCGGCGAGCTTGGTCATGAAGCCGATGTGGGGAAGTGCCGTCGCGACCAGCTGGGCGCCGCCGGTGCCCCAGGCGCCGGCGGTGTCGAACTCGACGATCGCGGCGATCTGGCTCCCGGTGAACAGCGCGCCCTTCGGCAGCCCGGTCGTGCCGGAGGTGAAGACGACCACCTCAGGCAGGCTCGAGATCCTCGGCTCCTGTTTCAGGGGTGGCGGCTCCAGGGATGCGGATCTCCGACCAGAATCTCATCCGCTGGTGCTCCGAGGGTGCATTCGAGTACCGCGACGGAGCCGGGGAGCTCGCCAACCTTGTCCGGCTGCGAGATGACCAACGCCGGCGCTGCCCGCTCGATGACCTTGGCGCGTTCCGCCGCCGTGTAACGCGGATTCAGCCCGGTCGTCACGGCGTCCAGGCGAGCGAGCGCGGTGAACGCGAGCACGTACTCGATCCCGTTCGGCATCAGCAGCGCCACGAGCTGGCCGGACCGCACGCCACGCCTCGCCAGCCCGGCCGCCAGCTCGTCGGTCATCCGATCGACCTCGGCGTAGGTCAGCTCACGGCCGTTGTGAATGAGGCACTTACGCTCGCCGAAACGCTCCGCCGCTTCGCGCAGGACGCGGCTTAACACGCTCACGTCCGGAACCTCCAGCGAAGATGCGTGCGGCGTACACCGATCCGCCGGTCCCGCTCGGCAGGCTCGATCCGCGCCCGTCCGAGCCCCACCACCGTCTCCAGATCGCGCAGCGCGACGACCTGGGTCTGCGGATGCGGCGGGGGCGCGGTGAGCCACGCAGAACGCAGTGTCAGCAGGGCTTCGGGACGCCCCTCGGTGTCGAGCCAGTTCGCATAGCCAGGGTCTTTCGCGGAGACGATGACAGTGACCGAGCCGTTCTCGTCGACCTCGGCCTGCAAGTGGTTCAGGCTGGTCTGGCGGCCGATGTCGAGCCACTCGAACCAGCCCAGCTGGTAGAGCTGCACGCTCCAGTAACTGGCCTGCGGCTTGGTGAACCGGACGACGAGGGCCTCATCCTCAGCCAGCGAGTAGAAGCAGAAGGCGTACTGCATGGTCTGCAGGCCCTTGGGTTCGCGGCGGGGCGGGATGAACTCGTTGTCGACCCCGCGGTCGCGGGCGGTGTGCATGTATTCGTTCCAGAACGTCAGCGAACGCGTGAACTGCTCACGCGCATCGTCCAGCGCCTGCACCACGTCGAACTCCGGTGGCCCGTCGTCGAGCCGCTCGAGCATCAGCGTGGCCGGTTCGAGCGGCCGCCAGTCGTAGTAGTACTCGCGGAAAGCGAAGAGGTGGGTGCCCTTGGGGATCGGGATCATGCCCTCGCCGGGGCCGAACAGGAGGTCGACCTCGGCGCCCTGGCCGAGCCCGTACTCCGAGGCGCTGAGCTCGCCGACCGTTCCGCGCTCCTCCTGGTGCAGGTTACCGACCCGGAACGCGAGCAGGAACTCCTCGCAGCTGTGCATGGAGCCGTGCAGCCGGTAGGTGCCCTGGTCGCTGACGCGGGCGTGGCGGTAGACATTGTCGGCGTTGGGCCCACCCCAGGGGGTGTTGAGGTCGTTGAGCCGGTAGATGCCAAGGTCGCGCTCGGCGCTGAAGTCGGCGATCAGCCAGCAGACCGCATGGGTGGCCAGATGGCGCACTCCTTCGGCGACGGCGAAGGGATCCCCGCCGCTCGAAGGCAGGCCGGGTTGCAGGAGCTCTTCACCCGCTTGCTCCAGGGCACGGCAGAACGATCGCCACGCGGTGATCTCGGCAGGGACATCGGCGCTCACAGGGCAGCAAGCTATCGCGTTGCGGATGGGCGCCACCGTCCGGCATCCGCGCGACCGGGCCCGCGGCCTATCGTCAGTCCCCATGTTCACCCTTGCCGAGCGCCCGCCCTGGGTCCAGCTGGTGAATGCCGGCGGTGTCCCGGCCATCGCCGACGTCGCCCGGCTGCCCTTCCGGCTCGACGCGATGCTTGCCGAGGTGCGCGCGACCGAGGGCATCGACGACGGGGGCGATCGCGACTTCGGTGATCCGGCCCGGCTCGGCGATTTCCGCGAGCCCCTCGAGGTTCTGCTGCCCGCGCTCGAGCGGGAAGCCGACCTCAGCGTGCTCGGCCGCTTCCTGGCCCGCCGGCAATTGCTGCGACTGCTGCGGGTGCGGGTCCAGATCGCCCGCTACCTGCTCGCCGATCCCGGGGCTGCCGACGAGCCCATCGAGCAGCCCCTCGTGGTCACGGGGGCGCCGCGGACCGGCACCACGATCCTGCACGCGTTGCTCGCGTGCGACCCGACCTTGCGGGCACCGCTCGGCTGGGAGCTCCTGCTTCCGGTGCCGCCACCGCGGCCGGGTCAGGACACTGGTCCGGAAACCGCGGCCCGCGTCGCGCTCGCCGAGTCCGAGCTGCGCGGGTTCGCCGGTGCCGACCCGGAGCTCGACGCGATCCACGAGTACGGCGCCCGCAATCCCAAGGAGTGCCTGTCGGCGATGTCGTTCGCCTTCCGCTCCGAGGAGTTCGTGGTGCGCTACGACGTGCCGAGCTACACCGAGTGGCTGGGGGCCACCGACATGCGTCCCGCCTACGAGGCGCACCGGCTCGTGCTCGCCCTGCTGCAACGCCGGTATTCGGCGCGGCCGCAGTGGGTTCTGAAGTCGCCGGTCCACCTGCACTCGCTCAGCACCGTGCTCGACGTCTACCCGGATGCGCGCCTGGCCGTGACCCATCGTGACCCGCTGGCGGTGCTCGGTTCCGTCAGCAGCCTCGTTGCCCACCTGCGGTGGGTACACAGCGATCGCGTCGACCTGCCGGCGATCGGGCGCTATCACGCCGACCTCTACGCCCGGTCGTTGAACGCTCTCGTGGCCCCCACCGACCCGCGCCTCCTCGAGCCGGGACGCCTGCACTCCGGGTCCTACGCAAGCCTGGTCGCCTCGCCCGTGGAGGCCGCTGCCGACTGCTACCGGACGTGGGGCCGGGCCATGCCACCCGCCGCCTGGGAGAAGATGGGTGCGTACGTCGCCGACCGTCCGCGCGGCCGCCATGGGAGCCACGAGTACTCGTTCGCGTCGCTAGGGCTCGATCTCGCGGTCGAGCGAGAGCGCTTCGCGCCGTACACCGACCATTTCCAGGTACCTACCGCTGTCGTTGACACTGCCGAGAACGAGGTGTCGTGAAGGCCTACGAAGACCCTGCCCTGCTCGAGATGCGGGCGATGCACCGATCGTTGCCGCCCGCAGATTCGGTGCCGCCCAGCGCCTTCGGTCTCGCCCAGGCCATCCGCGAGCTCATCGAGACCGCGCTCATGACGGATGTCGACCCGGCCGAGCGGGCCGCCGTCGCCGACGAGGTGCGCGCGTTGAAAGAGCGGCTGGCGGTCGCGCAGCGCAGCGATCCGGTCTGGACGATCCGCCACCCTGATGGCGCGATCGAACACCTCACGCAGTTCGGCACCGGCCGGCTGAACCCAGCGGCGCTGATGGTGGAGTGGCTCACCCCCGACGGCGAGACCGCGTATGACGCGATCGCGCATCCGGAGACCGGCGAGGTCCTGGCCCGCTGCACCTTGACCCGCTCCTACATCGGCCCGCCGAATCGCGCGCACGGCGGGGTCGTCGCGACGATCCTCGACCAGGTCGTCGGTTTCGCGACGGCTGCGGTCGGCAAGCCAGGCATGACGGCCGGCCTGGAGGTCCGCTACAAGGCAGCGACCCCCCTCGGCGTCCCGCTCCTGGTGAATGCGCGGTACACGCATACCGAGGGGCGCAAGCACTTCGCTACCGGCGAGCTCACCGTCGACGGCACGGTCACGGCCTCGGCCCTCGGCGTCTTCATCGGCCACCCGCAGTGGAACAAGTCGCAATAGAAAGAACCGGCGGCGGCTCACTACGGCCAGAGCGGCTCCGCCACCTCGAAGCCCAGCGGTCCGTCCCACGTGTTGCGGAAGGCGACCTCGTTGACCGGCCGCCGGGCGGCGACGCCCCACCGCCCGGTGGGGTAGCCGAAGGTGACGCAGCACGACATGTGCCAGTTCTGCCCCTCCGGAACGCCCAGCACCTCGAGCGTCTTGGCCTGCTCGAAGACGAAGGCCTGAACCAGCGACGTACCGACCCCTTCGGCGCGCGCGGCCAGCTGCGCGCTCCACACTGCCGGGAAGATCGACCCGCCGGACGGGTCGCCCTGCGTGAACCCGAACAGCAGCAGCGGCAGCTCGGCGAAGTGGTCCGCCAGGTGCTGGGCGGAGCGCTGCATCTTCAGGTCGGCGATGCTCGACGGCTCGTCCGGAGCGGCATGAGCGGCGTCCATGCGGTCCTTGTAGAAGTCGCTCCAGAGCCGGCTGATGCACCGCTGATAGATCGGCGCGAGCTCACCGATGATCGCTTCGTCGTCGATGATCAGGAAGCGCCAGTTCTGCGTGTTGCCACCGCTGGGGGCGCGGATGGCTGCATCGAGAATCTTTGCCTGGACGTCCGCCGGGATCTTCTCCTTCGTCACCCGGCGCATCGCCCGCGTCGTATACAGCGCCTCGTAGACGTCCACGTGCACTCCTGTCTGTCCGGCGCCCCATAAGGTTGGCGCTGCTGGAAGGAGCCTGACATGTCTGAGGCAGTGATCTGCGAGCCGGTCCGCACACCGGTGGGCCGCTACGGCGGGATGTACCGCGATGTTCCCGCTGCGCTCCTCGCGTCGACGGTCATCCGTGGCCTGCTCGAGCGCACCGGCCTGCCCGGCGAGGCGGTCGACGATGTCGTGTTCGGCCAGTGCTACCCCAACGGTGAGGCGCCGCGCGATCGGCCGGGTGGCCGCGCTCGACGCCGGCCTCCCGATCGAGACGACCGGCCTGCAGCTGGACCGCCGGTGCGGCTCGGGTCTGCAGGCCATCACGTTCGCCGCCATGTGTGTCCAGACCGGCGCGAGTGATCTCATGCTCGCCGGAGGCGCCGAGAGCATGTCGCAGGCCGAGTTCTACGGGCTGCTGCGGTGGGGACCCAAGGGCGATGGCGTCATGCTGGTCGACCGGCTGGCCCGCGGGCGGGTGACGGCCGGGGGAGCGAACTACCCGGTCCCCGGCGGGATGCTGGAGACAGCCGAGAACCTGCGCCGCGAGTACGCCATCAGCCGCGAGGAGCAGGACGAGCTGGCCCTCGCCTCCCATCAGCGCGCTGTCGCTGCCCAGCAGGACGGCCGCTTCGCGCAGGAGATCATCCCCGTGACGGTCAGCTCGCGTAAGGGCGACACCGTCATCGACACCGACGAACATCCGCGGGCCGACACCACGCTCGAACGGCTCGCGAGCCTCAAGCCGGTGATGCTCAAGCAGGACCCGGATGCGACTGTCACGGCAGGCAACGCGAGTGGTCAGAACGACGGCGCCTCGGTCTGCATCGTGACGACGCCGGAGACGGCCGAGCGCTACGGGCTGCGGCCGCTGGCCCGCCTGGTCAGCTGGGCCGTCGCCGGCGTCCCGCCGCGCACCATGGGTATCGGGCCGGTGCCATCCACGGCCAAGGCGTTGGAGCGCGCCGGGCTGAAGCTCTCCGACATGGACCTCATCGAGCTCAACGAGGCGTTCGCGCCGCAGGTGCTCGCCTGCACGCGGGAGTGGGGTTTCGGGCGCGACGACTTCGAGCGGCTCAACGTGAACGGCTCGGGCATCTCGCTCGGCCATCCGGTCGGGGCGACGGGCGGGCGCATCCTCGCGACACTGCTACGCGAGATGGATCGGCGCGACGCTCGCTACGGCCTGGAGACCATGTGCATCGGCGGCGGGCAGGGGATGAGCGCCGTCTTCGAGCGCATCCCGGCCTAGCGCTCCGATCTCAGCAGAAATTGCGGCGAACGGTCGTTGAAAGCGACCACCAGGCGCAATTTCTGCTCATCCCTGGGCCTCGGGCTAGCGAGCGCGCCGCTCGCGGGCCCGGCGGGCGACCTCGTCGAGCCCGCCGGGATACAGCGGCGGCTGGGCCAGCGCCGCGGCGGCCGGCCGGATCCCGAGCAGCATGACCTCCAACGACCGCCGCCACAGATCCGGATCGACGTCGCGCACCGACTCGACGACTCCGGCGAGCGACCACAGCAGCATGCCGACGTCTTCGTAGACCAGATCGTGCGAACCGCCCCAGCCCGCTTGGCCCGGGCGAGGAGCTGGTTCGCGGCTACGCGCATCCTGGCCAGGATCTCGTCGTTCTCCTGGCCGCTCGACCAGAGCTGCCAGAGGCACCCGGCGTGGCGGGCCTGCAGCTCGCCGGCGCCGCGCAGGAACTCGGCGAAACCCAGCTCCGCGGGCGTCTCCAGAGCCGCCTCGGCGACCGCCACCAGGCCGCGCAGCAGCTCGGCGACGATCTCCTGAACCAGCGCCTCCTTGGTCGGGAAGCGCCGGTAGACCGTGCCGACCCCGACCCCCGCCCGGCGGGCGATCTCGTCGATGCCCGCCTCGAGACCCGCAGCGCTGAAAACCTCCACCGCCGCCGTCAGGATGCGCTCGCGGTTGGCCGCCGCATCACGGCGCAGCGGCGGGGTGGTGACCGCGGCCGCGGAGCCGCTCATGCCGGCACGCTTGCCCGCGGGAGGGGCTGCTCGCTGCCGGTCACCAGCTCGGAGACGACCTCGACGCCCTCGCGGTAGGTGTGTGTGGCGCGGCGCGGCTTCGGGATGATCGTGGCCGCGCCGGCTGCCACGAACGAGGCGATCGTCAGGAAGACGAACGCCGCCACGTAGCCCGACTCCTTCGGAAACGCGGAGATGCCGATGCCGGCGGCAATGAGGCTGCCGCAGACCTGGCTGCCGATCGAGCCGCCGATGGTCCGGATGTTGGCGTTCATCCCGCTGGCGACGCCGGTCTGGTGGTCCGGCACCGAATCGACGACGAGGCTCGAGAGCGAGGAGAAGGCGAGCCCGACTCCGAGGCCCATGAGCCCGTTCTCCACGGCCATCTCCCAGGCGGCGCCGTGGGCGAACGCCATGAGAAGGAAGGTGATGCCCGCGACGACCGAACCGAAGACGACTGGCAGCTTCGAGCCGAAGCGGTTGGCGACGCGTCCGGCGCCGAGACCGACAAAGAACATCGTGACGCTCGACGGGATCATGATCAGCCCGGACTCGACGATGCTCGCGCCGTACCCGTAGCCCGCGCGAGGTCGGGGTCTGCATGAAGGCGGGCAGGAACGCCATCACCGAGTACATGCAGATGCCGAGCAGCAGGGCGGTGAGGTTCGTGGTCCACACGGCGGGCTGGCGCATCATCTGCATGTCGATGAGGGGAGCCTTCGCCCGGGTCTCCACCCGCGCCCAGATCACGCCGATGATGACGGCGAGCAGGAAGAGCCCATCGGTCTTCCACGAGAGCCAGCCCCAGGACGAGCCCTGGCTGATGCCGAGCAGCAGCGCCACCAGCCAGCCGGAGAGCAGCAGAGCGCCGGGGATGCTCACGGTGCCGGCGGTGCGGACCGGGGATTCCGGCACGAGCAGCCAGGTGGCGACGGCCGCGGCGACGATGATGATGCCCGGGATGATGAACAGCCAGTGCCAGCTGAGGTGGGAGACGATCGGGCCGGCGACGGTGATCCCGAGGCCGCTACCGACGGCGATGATCGAGGCGGACAGCCCGATGGCACCGGCGACCTTCTCGCGCGGGAACTCGTCGCGGATGATCCCGAAGGCCAGGGGAAGGACGCCGCCGCCGGCGCCCTGGATCAGGCGGGCGACGATCAGCAGCGCGATGGAATTGGAGACGGCGGCGAGGGCGGTACCGGCCGCTAGCGCGCCGAGAGTGACGACGAGCATCCGCTCCTTGCCGAACACGTCGCCGATGCGGCCGAGGATCGGGGTGAACACCGAGGCCGAGAGCAGGTAGCCGGTGACCAGCCAGGTGGTCGCGGTCTGCGACGTATGGAGGTCCGCCTGGATCGTCGGTAGGGCAGGAATCACCATCGACTGCAGGAGCGCGTACGCCATCACGCCTGACAGCAGCACCAGGAAGGTCACCTGGTAGGGCGTGCGCTTTGCTCGGCCCATGGGCAAGGGGGCTGCCTTTCGCGTGATGCTCGCTACTCCAACCGGAACCGGCGTTCCGCTTGAAACACGTTAACCCTGAGCAGCGCGAATTGACTCCATGAGGCGGGCGAGACGCTCGTCACTCATCGGGTAGCCGGGGAAGTAGAGGCAGGCCCGATCAGCGACGTCACCGAAGCGGCGCACGATCTCCCGCGCGCACTCGTCGGGACGCCCGCGCACGGCGATCGTGTCGACCATCTCGTCGGAGATGAGGCCAGACATGGCGGCCCACTCGCCGCGCTTCGACATGGCGTTCAGCTGAGGCTGCACATCCCCCCAACCCTCGACGTCGAGCACCGGCTTGTACGACGGGGTGGAGCCGTAGAACGAGAGCAGGCCGCGCACGCCTCGGGCCGCAGCCTCGACCTCCTCATCGGTCTCGCCGACCGCGCAGATGACCTCGACGACGATCTCCAGGTCGTCGCGAGTGCGTCCAGCGGTGGCGAGCCCGCGGTCGATCGCGGGCAGCGTCCGCTCGTTGAAGTGACGCCGGCTGTTGAACGGCATGACCAGGATCCCGTCCGCAACCTCGGCCGTCATCTCGCACATCTTCGGTCCGAGCGCCCCGACCTCGATCTTCGGCAGCCCGAAGGGGTTCGGCCCCGGGTTGAAGTTCGGGGTCATCAGGGTGTGGGTGGTGAACTCGCCCCGGAAGTCGAGGGGTGCCGTGCCCTCCCACGCCGCCAGGATCGCCTTGATCGCCAGCACGATCTCGCGCATCCGCGCGACCGGTCGCGACCAGGTGCTGCCGTAGCGGCGCTCGATGTGCGGCTTGATCTGGGAGCCGAGGCCGAGCCGGAAGCGGCCCCCCGAGAGCGCCTGCAGATCCCAGGCGGCGTTAGCCATGTGCATGGGCTGCGCGGGAACGCCATCGCCACGTTGGTCATCAGGTCGACGTCGAGCGGGTCACCAACGCTTGCCGCGACGAGAGGGAAGAAGACGTCGTGCTGGCCCTCGAAGGTGAAGAGGCCGTCGATGCCGGTGGAAGCCAGCTCGCGCGCCCGCCGGGCTGCGTTGCCGAGGCCGGAGGTCTTGTCGGACGGAAGCTGGACGTCGACGGCGAGCCGTCTGTTGGCATCGACGGCGAGCCGTCTGATTGGGATCGACGGCGAGGCGGCGCGGGGGGATGTCGGTGCTCACCTGGGCAATCTTCGCCTGGCGCGGGATCGGGGCCCTCACCGGGTGCTATGGCCTGGTGAGAGCCCCGATCCCGCGGTCAGCTCACTCCTGATTGATGGTGAACTTGCGGTCCTCGACGAACTTGATGCGCAGCGTCGCCGGCTGGCCGCTGATGTCGGCCGTGCAGGTGTACTCGTGGCCCTTGCCGGTGTCGATCGAGTCCGGGCACTTCAGGTTCGTGAGGGCGATGCCCTCGCTCTTGGCCGTGTCCTTGATCTTCGACTCGAGCGCGTACTTGTTGCCACGTAGCGCGGCGAAGACGACGACGGCGATGATGATCACGGCCAGGACGGCGACCAGCCAGACCCACCAGCGCTGGTACCAACGCTTGCCCGGCGCCGGCGGCGGCCCGCCGAATCCGCCCGGCGCGCCGTACGGGGTGCCGTAGGCGGGCTGCGGCGCTCCGTAACCCGGCTGCGGCGTTCCGTATCCCGGCTGGGGCGCTCCATATCCCGGCGCCGGGGCGCCCGGGCCCTGCGGGGGCTGACCCGGGGGACCGTACGGCTGGTTCCCGCCTGGAGGCTGGTACGGCGGTGGGTTCTCGGACATGCGCGTTGCATCCCCTCGTCGGTAGTGGCGTCGGCTGTTGGGCCGCTGCTTTCGCCAGAGTGCCGTAGCGGCCGCGATGTGGCGAGCATTTGCGAGGTCGCCACGCCACTGGTACCGCCAATGCCGCCCGTATCGGCTGTCGATCACCACTCTGTAGTCGTGTTCCGGAGTCAGCCACGGTGGGTAGTCACGCTCCGTAGTCATGACCGGATTGCTGGATGGGTGCGCAGCAGGTCAGCCGCGACCTCTGATCAGGCCTTGGCCTGCACTATTAACCCTCCGTAGTTCCACTTGCCAACCGTCCCAGCGAGGGGGTTAAATCTCGGTAGCACCTGGTTTGACTACTTAGAGTAACCATCGCGCCATCAAGAGGGGAATGCCGTGAGCCACTGGTCCTGGGAATGATCTTCGGCGGCTGTCCGGAGTGCCCGGGATGGCCCGCGTGAGTTGACGGCGATTTGCGCTGCTTTGTGCGCGCCGATCAACGCACCCCTGAAAATTGACAAGGAGCTGGCATGCGCCACACGTCCTGGGGCTGAGTAGCCCCGGCCCTTCGAGTTAGACGTCTCGAGGGCCGACGATTGAACACAGAATCATGCGCGGCGGGCCGTCCTGTGCTGCAATAGAGCAGTTCAGGCCGTTTATCGACGACCCAGTCAGGAACCAGCCGCCGGTGAGCATGACCGTCAGTATCGACGCCAGGCGGCGTACTGCCGCTTGTGTGGCGGTGACGGCCGCGCTCGGTGCAGTGGTCCTGCTCATTTCGATCCTGAATCGCGGCGAGACGCCGGACCTTTGGCGCTTCGCTGTCGCCGTTGTATTGGTCGGGCTGAGCGAGCTGCTGCGCCTGCCGTTCTGGCACCGTGGTGAGCGGCTGTCGATCGGCTGGGGTGAGGCTGCTGTCCTCGCCAGTTGCGCGCTACTGAGCGCGCCGTGGATCGTCATGGCGAGCTTCGCCGGCCAGGTGCTGGCGCATGCGATCGTGCGCAAGCAGCCGATCAAGGCGCTCTTCAACATCTCTGATTTCACCGCCGCCAGCGGGCTCGCGGCCGTCCTCATTCCATGGGCCGGTTCGCTCGAAGAGCTGGCGCGGCCCGCTCACCTCGTCGTTCTGATCCTCGCCGGGCTGGTCTTCTCGCTCTTCACCGGAATAGCGGTCTCGGCGGTCGTGGCGGCGTCCACCGGAGGCAGCTGGCGGCAGGCGTTCCGCAGCGCCAACGGCATCCGGCTGCTGACGACGCTGGGCAATGTCATCTTCGCGGTGGCCGTCGTCTGGCTCGCTTGGTGGAGCCCGCGCAGCCTGATCGTGCTCCCGCCGGTCATCGTGGCGCTGCACATCATCTACACCGGCTACCAGCGCATCCAGCAGGACCGCGACGCGTGGCGGATGCTCGATGCGGCGAACGGTGACCTCAACCGCGGTGACGAGCAGCTCGTCGTGCGCGCAGCGTTGACCTGGGCCGAGCGGATGTTCCGCACCAGCGGCGCCACCCTGTGGTTGCGCGGCGACTCCCCTGAGCGCGATGGTGCCGGCGGCGTTTCCGGCGGGGGTGCCTGGGTCTGCTGGCGTCGCGAGCTCGGCGAGGCCACCCAGGCCATCCGCAGTCAGCCGACCGAGCTCGTGCACGGGGCGCGCGAGGTGTTGCGGGTTCGTGAGGGCATGCTCGGAATGCTGGACCTCGCGTTACCACCCGACGAGTCGCTGAGCGAGCGCGAGCGCCACCTCTTCACGGCGTTCGCCGACGCCGTGTGCAGCCACCTGGTGAACGCGCGCCTGCTTTCCCGCCAGGTCCACGAGGCCACCCATGACGGCCTGACCGGGCTCGGCAATCGCACGCTGCTGCTGCGCCGCTGCGCGGCAGCTCTCGAGCAGCGGGGCGTGGACGAGGTCGTCGCCCTCCTGCTGCTCGACCTGGACCGTTTCAAGCAGGTCAACGACACTCTCGGCCACGCGGCCGGCGACGTCCTGCTGCAGCAGGTCGCCACCCGGCTGACCGATCAGGTCCGTCGCGAGGACCTCGTCGCGCGGCTGGGGGGCGACGAGTTCGGCGTGCTGCTCACCGGGATCTCGTCGGCGGCAGATGCCGAGACCATTGCTGACGCGCTCCTCGGCGTCCTGCACGAACCCTTCCTCCTGGAGGGCCTGCGGGTGTCCGTGGGCGGCAGCATCGGCGTCGCCGTCTGCCCGGCGGATGCCGACCATGTCGAGGGACTGCTGCGCAACGCTGACATGGCCATGTACGAGGCCAAGGTCCGTCCGGGTTCCGCGGCGCGTTACCGGGGCGAGCGGGATCGCGGCAGCGCCGAGCGGCTGGTGGCACTCACGGAGCTGCAGAGCGCCGTCGACGATTGCCAACTCAAGCTCTACTACCAGCCGAAGGTCACCCTCGAATCCGGCGCGACCGTCGGCTACGAGGCGCTCGTGCGCTGGCAGCACCCCCGGCGCGGGCTGCTGTGGCCGACGCACATCGTGCCGGTTGTCGAGCAGTCGCCACTGGTGCGTGACTTCTCGCTGCGCGTCCTCGACATGGCCTGTGACGCCGCCGCTGAGCTGATGGCGCTGCAGCCGGAGGCGCCGCCGACCATGGCCGTCAACCTGTCGGCGCGCAACCTGATGGACGCCCGGTTGATCGACGACGTGATGGAGATCCTCGAGCGCCATGAGCTCCCGCCGGCCCAGCTGATCCTGGAGATCACCGAAACCGTGATCGTCAGCGAGCTGGAGGTCGTCGAGCAGGTGCTCAGCGGCCTGCGGGCGCGCGGCATTCAGCTTTCTGTCGACGACTTCGGCACCGGCTTCTCGTCGCTGTCGTTCCTCCAGCGTTTCGCCGTCAACGAGATCAAGGTCGACCGCCGTTTCGTCCAGGGCATTGCCGCCGACGCCGGCGACGCCGCCATCGTGCGCTCGACCGTCCATCTCGCCTCCGGTCTGGGCCTGCGCGTGGTGGCCGAGGGCGTGGAGAACGCCGAGCAGCTGCACCGCCTGCAGGAGTATGGGTGCGATCTGGGCCAGGGCTACCTGCTCGGCCGCCCGATGCCACTGCACCAGCTGCTTCCCGCGGTGCCCGCCCGCTCTGCGTAGAGCTGAGCACCAACCCGGTCGGGTGAACCAGCCGGGAGCGCGACGAGGGCCCCTCATGTGGGGCGGGATCACGCCGAAAAGTGAGTATGGGCGCGCATCGGGCGACACGTCCCGGGCGCATCGCCCGCAGGGGCGCCCTGGCGTGCGCGGTGCTGGGCGCCGTCGGCGGGGCCGGTGCCTGGGTCCTGGGCCTCTACCCGGCACATGCGCGGGCCGCCGCGGCGAACGCGTCCGTGGACCGGGTCGCGGTCGCGAACGACACGAGCCCCTGGCGCCCGGCCTGGGCGCTCAGCCTGGGCCACAGCGGCACGCTCGAGGGCACCGACCTGACCTGTCGCCTGATCGCCCGCCCGGCGATGAGCGGCTCCCAGGTGCGTTTCCGCTTGATCAACTACCCGGCCGACTCCGCCGTCACCTTCAGCCATCTGGTCGCCGGGAGGCGGGTGCGGACCATGGCCGTAGACCCGACCTCGGTACGCGACGTGCTCGTCGGAGGCAAGGAATCGGTGACGATCCCACCCGGCGGCGAGGTGCTCACCGATCCGGTCGATCTGCCCGTCGAGCGCGGGCAGGACGTTGCCCTCAGCGTGAGCGTCAGCGCCGGAGTTTCCTCTCCCTGGCACTACTGGAGCGCGCAGACCAGCGGGTGTACCGCCCCGGGTGAAGGCGATACCACCGCCGACACCGGAGGGGCAGCCTTCACCGAACCGAGCGAAGATCGGTGGCTGTCCGAGGTGCAGGTGCTCCCGGCCCCTTCGGCCACGCCGGCCACGATCGTCGCCGCCTACGGCGACTCGCTGACGGACGGGGCTTTCCTGGCTCCGGATACGTTGCGGCGCTGGACCGACCGGCTGCAGGACGAGAGCGCCGGGCGGCTGGTCGTCCTGAACTACGGGGTGTCGGGCGATCGGATCACCGACTCCGCCCACGGTGTGTTGCCGGCGCGGTTCGCCACTGACGTGCTCCGGCCGGCGGGGGTGTCCGCGGTGATCGTCGAGATGGGCAGCAACGACATCCGGAACGGCGCTGACGCCAAGGCGGTGCTGGCGCAGTACCAACGGGCGGCCGCGGAGGTCGAGCGTTCCGGCAAGCAGCTCATCGTCGTGACGGTGCCGCCGCGTGACGACGCGATGCCGGCGTCGGCGGAACGGCAGCGCAAGCTTCTGAACGCCGGGCTACGCCAATACCCGCTCGTCGCCGACATCGACGCGGCCCTCACCGACCCGGTGACCGGGAAGATGTACGCCCGGCTCGCCATCGGCGACCATGTCCACCCCAATCAGGCGGGCGTCGCGGTGATCGCCGCGGTCATCCGGCAGACCCTCAGCGAGGCGGGCGGTCCGGTGGCAGCGAGCGTGCGCTGAGCGCCTCGTCCCGCCCGGTGCCAGCCGGAGCCGGTGCGGCGCCCCGTGGCTGCCTGTGCCACGATCCGAGCTGTGAAGGTAGGCATTCAGCTCGGCTATTGGGGACGCACCCCTCCCGCAGATCTGCAGGAGACGCTGTCGATCGTCGATGACGTCGGGCTCGATTCGGTCTGGGTCGCGGAGTCGTGGGGTAACGACGCGTTCACCTACGCAGCCTGGGTGGCGGCGCACACCAAGCGGGTCCGGATCGGCACTGGCATCGTCCAGATGGCGGCGCGCACCCCGACCGCTACCGCGATGGCGTCCATCACCATGGACCACCTCTCCGGAGGGCGCTTCATCCTCGGTCTCGGTGCCTCGGGCCCGCAGGTCGTGGAGGGCTGGTACGGCCAGCCGGGCGCGCGGCCGCTCGCGCGGACGCGGGAATACGTGGAGATCATCCGCCGCATCCTGCGCCGCGAGGAGAAGGTCACCTTCGACGGCGAGTTCTACCAGCTGCCCTACTCCGGTCCGGGGAGCATCGGGCTCGGCAAGCCGCTTTCCGTCATGACCCATCCGCTGCGGGCCGACCTCCCGATCGTGCTCGGTGCCGAGGGTCCGAAGAACGTCACGCAGACGGCCGAGATCGCCGACGGCTGGCTGCCGCTGTACTACTCGCCGTTGCGTCCCGAGGTCTACGAGAGCCAGCTCGCGGCTGCCAAGCCCGGCTTCGAGATCCCGGCCCTGGTCAACGTGAAGTTCACCGACAACAGCCGGGAGGCCATCTCCGAGGCCCTCTACCCGGTGAAGGCAACGCTTGGCTTCTACATCGGCGGCATGGGCGCCAAGGGGCAGAACTACCACACCAAGCTCATGCAGCGGATGGGCTACGAGGAGGAGGCGCTTCGCGTTCAGGAGCTCTTCTTCGCCGGCGACCGTGAGGGCGCGATTGCCGCGGTGCCCGAGGCCTTCTGCGACGAGATCTCGCTCGTGGGCCCGCCGGAGCGCATCGCGGAGCGGCTGGAGCTGTGGAAGAAGAGCCCCGTCACGAGCCTGCTCGTCGGCAGCCACGACCCGAACCTGCTTCGCCGGCTGGTAGAGCTCGCGGCCGACTAGCCGTTCCAGCAGCTGCCGGCGCCGTACCGCTCGAAAGGACTCCCCGTGACAGACGTCATCGCCGCCCCGGTCGTCGCCACCAGAGCCGGCTCGGTCAGGGGGAGCGCCGCCGGTGGCGTCACCCGCTTCCTCGGCATTCCGTACGCGAAGCCGCCGTTCGGTGAGTTGCGTTTCGCCGCGCCCGAACCCGCGGCCGCCTGGGACGGCGTGCGCGACGCGACCGCCTTCGGCGCGACCGCGCCCAAGCCCGACGCCGAGCATTCGCAGAGCCCCTTGGACTTCCTGGTCGACGACAACATCGCCGGCGACGAGTGCCTGAACGTCAATGTCTGGACCCCCGATCCGGGCGCGACAGGCTTGCCGGTGATGGTGTGGATCCACGGCGGTGCCTACCTTTGTGGCAGCAATTCCCAGCCGCTGTATGACGGCACCGCCTTCGCGCGTGACGGCGTCGTGCTCGTCTCGCCGAACTACCGGCTCGGCGTCGAGGGGTTCAGCCTGCTGCCCGATGCGCCGCCCAATCGCGGCCTGCTCGACCTGACCCTGGCGCTGCAATGGGTGCGCGACAACGTGGCGTCGTTCGGTGGCGATCCCGACAATGTCACGATCTTCGGGGAGTCAGCCGGTGCCGGCCTCGTCCTGGCGTTGCTCGCCCTGGACAGTGGGCTGTTTCGCCGGGCGGGCATCGCGAGCGCGGCGCCCACGGCGTCGCTGGCACCGCAGGACGCGGCGCTCGTCACCGGTGAGGTCGCTGCTCGGCTCGGCGTGCAGCCTTCGGCCGCAGGCCTTTCTGCGATCGACCCGCAGGATCTGGCTAACGCGGCGAAGCTGACCTTCCTCGATGCCGGCGCGAACCCCGACCCCAAGCGGTGGGGCGCGACGACGCTCACCGCCGGCCTGCCCTTCATCTTCTGCCACGACGGCGAGATGCTGGCGCAGCGGCCGTACGACCTGGTGCTGGCGGGCGCCGGCAGCGGGGTCGAGCTGATGATGGGCTGGACCGCCGAGGAGATGCTGGCCATCCTCGGCGCCAATCCCGCACCCGATGACGTGCTCGAGGCCCGCGCCCGCGGGTATCTGCGCTTGATGGGTGCGGCAGACGGCGCGTATGAGGTCTACCTGCAGCGCTGCGAGACGCCGGGCGCCGTGATGTCTGCGGCGATGACCGACGCCCTCTTCCGGATTCCCGCGCTGGCGATCGCTGACCGTCGCAGCGAGTCGCCGACGTACCTCTACGAGTTCGGCTGGCGCTCGTCGATCCCCGGTGTGGGCGCGGCTCATGCTCTGGATCTTGGCTTCCTGTTCGACAACCTGGGGCAGTCGGCGATCGAGGGGCCCGATCCGTCCCAGGTGGTCGCCGACACGGTGCACCGCGCCTGGGTGGACTTCGCCCGAAACGGGGATCCGGGCTGGCGTCGCTACGAGAGCGGCTCGCGCCCGGTCATGACGTTCGACGAGACCACGCGCGTCGTCGAGGATCCGCGGAGTGCGGAACGCCTGCTCTGGTAGGACAGGACTTGGGAAACGGTCGTCGCCCGCCCCGCTGTGATGGGATCTCACCATGACCGCCGCCGGTCGCGGTTTTCGCACCTGGTTCCCCGTGGCCGTCCTGAGCACGCTCCTGATCGCCGTTCCGCTCATCGCGCTGCTCCAGTGGTTGCTGCGCGCGCCGGCCAAGCCAACCATCCTGATCTACGGCGACAGCCTCACCGTGCAGTCGAAAGACGAGGTCCGCGACCTCAACGCGGGCAGCGGCTACCGCGTCGTCTTCCGGGCAGAGCCGGGCACCGCGATGTGTGACTTCGTCGAGCGAGCCGCGTTCGACAACGTGATGCTGCACCCGGCGCGCGTCGTGCTCGCGTTCACCGGCAACACCGCCACCTGTGCCCGTGAAGCCTTCGCGAAAGGCGGCGCCGCGGGGGCCACCGCGCTCTACGAGCGCTCGCTGCGACAGATGCGTGCTTCCTTCCCGGCCCTGACCATGACCCTGCTCATCCCGCCGGCGACGCACAACCTGCCGAACGGATGGTTCCCGTTCAACGGTGACCCTCAGCTGGTCGCGATGTACGAGCGCGTCGGGCGTGAACTGCACATGAACGTCAATACCGATGCCGACACCTGGCTGACCCCGAATCACGTCTACCGGCAGAAGGCGCCCGCGTTTCCGCACGGATCCCTGGTCGACGTCCGGCTGTCCGATGGCGTCCACCTCACCGATGAGGGTGTGCGTTATTACGCCGTGGCGCTGCTGGAGCAGAGCGCCGGTGACTACGCCCGCGCTCACGCGGACACGGTGGGCGCGTCCGCGACGAGCAAATCCGCGATGGCGCCAGGCCTTCCGAACAGGTAGCCCTGGCCCTCCGCGAACCCGTAGCGGGCGAGCCGTTGGGCCTGCGCCTCGTCCTCGATGCCTTCGGCTACCGTGCTGAGCCGGACCGCGTCGGCGAGGCCCGCGATCGCCCTGACCAGGTGTTCGCCGTCACTGCCGTGGCGCTCCTGCGTGCCGAGCGCTGCGACGAACGACCGGTCGAGCTTGAGGATGTCGATGGGCAGCCGGTTCAGCCGGCTGAGCGAGGAGTAGCCGACGCCGAAGTCGTCGATCGCGACCCGTACCCCGAGGGCGCGCAGCCGTCGCAGCACGCGCATCGCCCCCTCGGCATCGGCTCCCAGCGTCGTCTCCGTCACCTCGAGGACCAGCCGGGAAGGTGGCAGCCCGGTGGTGGCGAGCGCGTGGAGGACGTCGCCGGTGTAGCCGGGGTCGGTGAGCTCGTTGCCGGAGACGTTGACGGCGATGTAGGCGTCGGCGGGTAGCGACTGCACGGCAGCCGTGCACGCCTCCTGCAGCACGAAGCGGCCGAGGTCGCAGATCGCCCCGCCGCGCTCGGCGAGCGGGATGAACTCCGCCGGGGAGATGGTTCCGCGCTCCGGGTGATCCCAGCGCAGCAAGGCCTCCGCCCCCGTAAGTCGCCTGGTTCGCAGGCACACGGTCGGCTGGTAGGCGACCCGGAACTCCCCGGCCGCCAGCGCGCGTCGCAGGTCGGTATCCGCCGGACCGTGGTCATAGCTGTAGACCAGGTTGCGGCCGTCGCGCTTGGCCCGGTAGAGCGCGATGTCGGCCCGGCTCATCAGCGTCGAGCAGGTCAAGCCCGGCGCCCACTGCGCGACCCCGGCAGAGCAGGTGAACCCGTGGTCGACCGCGGCTGCCCGCATGCGCTCGGCAACAGCCGTCGCGTCGGCAAGCTCGAAACCGGGAAGCATCAGCGCGAACTCATCACCTCCTTGGCGCGCGAGCAGGCCCGACTCGGGGGTGATCCGGTGCCAGACATCGGCGGCGGTGCGGAGCATGCGATCTCCGGCCACGTGGCCATCGGCATCGTTGACCGCTTTGAAATGGTCGAGGTCGATGAACGCCACCGACAGCGGCATCTCGGTCCGGCGCGCCGACGAGGTTGCGAGTGCGAGTGCCCGGTCGTAGCCGCGCCGGTTCGGCAGGTCGGTCGTCGCATCGACCTCGGCGGCTCCGGCGGCGCGTACCAACCTCGCGACGACGAATGCGGCTACCGTTTCGACGATTCCGAGACCGAGAGCGAAGACCAGCGGCAGGACGTGGAAGATGGCCACGGTCGCGGCGAGCGCCAGCAAACCCCAGAGCTGGTAGGCGACGGCGGCCCGTAGCGGGAAGAAGAAGAAGCTGTCCAGGGGCACGAAAAGGTAGATGGTCGCGATGGCCAGCGCCGCGGGGCTGCTGCCGGTGAGCACGATGATGAACGTGACCAGTGCGGTACCGGCGATATTGAAGACGTGATACGTCCAGGCGGGCCTGCGCCGGATCAGGATGACCGCAGCCCCGGCCACCACCGCCGCCATGGCCACCAGGCGAACCGCAAGCGGGTGTTCAGGCTGGGGACGCGCCCAGACGCTGGACACCACCGCCACGAGCGCGCCCGTCAGGTAGAACCCTCCGGCGACGACGCCCATCATCCGGGGGGTCGCGACGACGGGGCGCAATCGCAGCCAGCGCCACTCCCTCGCCTTCACGAAGTCCTCCGTCACGGGTTGGCAGACTCGGACGCCGGACCGGCCGTCCCGCTCTGGTGCAGAGCCCAACCCGTTTCAGCATCGGTGGGTGGCTCGCGGGACGGGACATCGTGATGGACTCGCTGGGGACTGCGCCGCACGGTGCAATCCGCTCACCCGCACGGCGAGCGGCCAGGCAGGGGGACGCGTGACAGGTCGCGGGCTCGTCCCTCCGAGGGCTCGCTGGCGTACCGCGGTGAGCGTCGCCTGCTGGGTGTTGGCCGCGCCGCTGCTGCTCCTGGAACTCCTGCGGCTGTGCGGGCTCGACGAGCGCGCGTCCTACACGGTCGCGCTCTCGACGGCCTGGCCGCTGGTGACATTGCCTGCCCTGGCGGTCGTGGCCGGCGCCGTGCTGGTACGCCGTCCGGTCGCGGGCATCGCGGGCGCCTTGTGCCTGGCCGTGGTGCTCACCGCGTGGTGGCCGACCTGGTTCGGGGCGGTGGGGGCCGGTCCGGCATCGGGTCAGCGGCTGCGCCTGCTGGCGCTGAACGTGCAGTACACGAAGGACACCGGCGCGGCGGCGAGCCGGCAGATCCGCGCGGCTGACCCTGACGTGGTGGTGCTCTCCGAGCTGTCGGCCAGGAGCAGCCGCGACCTCGACCTTCGGCAGTACCGCTATCGCTGGGAGCGCCCGCAGCGGACGGCGTTCGGGCAAGGGGTCTACAGCCGCTGGCCCCTTCGCGACATTTCCACCTGGACGGTCTCGGGCATATCGATGGTGCGGCTGACACTCGCGGCGCCCACCGGTCCGGTGCGGCTCTACCAGGTGCACACGATCGCACCGCAGAACGCGGCGGGTCGTCGGGTCTGGAAGGAGCAGCTTGCCCGGTTGCGCGACATGCTGCATGGGGAGCACCAGCCGGTCATTGCCTCCGGCGACTTCAATGCCTCCCACTGGAACGACCGGTTCGCGTCACTGCTCGGCGGCGCGCAGCAGCTGGCAGACGCGGGGGCGGGACGCGGCTATCTGGCGACGTGGCCCAGCGGAGATCGCCTGCTGCCGCTGGTGTTGCCGCTCGACCACGTTCTCGTGTCCCGGGGCATCGGGGTCCGGGGGTTTCATCGGCTGGGTTCGATCGGCAGCGACCACCGCGGGGTGCTGGCGGAGCTCAACCTGGGGTCCTGATGACAGCGACCGAGGTGGACCGAGGTTGAGGTAGGCGCGATGTGGGGCAGGGGACGGCCATGAGCGAGGGCGGCAGCACTCACGTCCCGGTGACATACGAAAACTGCCGGCACATCGGCGGACCGTTCTACCACGGCACGAAGTCGGCCCTCGCGGTCGGCGATGAGCTGGTGCCCGGCTACGGCTCCAACTTCCAGGCGGGCCGGGTCTCCAACAACATCTACTTCACCGCACTCGTGGGGACGGCCGCCTGGGGAGCGGAACTGGCGACGGCACTGGCCGGGAGCGAGGAGCGCGGCCACATCTATGTCGTGGAGCCGCTTGGCCCCTTCGAAGACGATCCGAATGTGACCAACAAGCGCTTCCCCGGCAATCCCACGGAGTCCTACCGCACCCGCCATGCTTTACGCGTCGTCGGCGAGGTGGGCAGCTGGGAGGGCCACGACCCGCAGGTGCTGAAGGGGATGCTGGATCATCTGGCGCTGCTTCGGGAGCAGGGATTGGACGTCATCGAGGACTAGAAGATCAGCCGGACCCCGCGGCGGCGCCGAGCCATGACCCCGTCCCCTTCCGGTTCACGCCGGGGGCACCAAATGACCATGGCGGCGCGGTCCGCCTGGCGATACAACGCTTCCACCTGCGCAGAAAGAGGGTGTGTGCGTCGTGAGTTTCATCCAGATCATCGAGGTGCAGACCAGCCGTCCCGACGAGATCGAGGCCCTCACCGAGGAGTGGGGTGCGGCCACGGCGGGCAAGCGGACCGCGCAACGCGGCACCACCACTGTCGACCGCGACCGTCCCGGCACGTTCGTCCAGATCGTCGAGTTCCCGTCGTATGAAGCGGCCATGGCAAATTCGGCGTTGCCCGAGACCGCAGCGTTCGCGGAGAAGCTCGCCAGGCTCTGCGAGGGACCACCGGTGTTCCGCAACCTCGATGTGCGGTCGGTCAAGGAGTTGTAGCCGCGGCTACCAGCCCCAGGTTCCGGGCTCGCCCTTGAACGGGCCGACGACTTTGGACGTGCGCCACCCGCCGTAGAAGTCACCGGCCTGGGCCTGGACGCGTTCGCCGGCGAGCCGGCATTCGTCCATGCGTGCCGGATAGAACGCCACCTGCCCGAGGAGAGCAGCGAATGCGGGCGACGGTGCCAGGTAGGTCCACGCGGCCGCCTCCTCGACGTGCTCGCCGACGACCACGTCGAAGTAGCTCGCCTCGCCCTTCCATTCGCAGAAAGAGTGGCGGTGGGCGGGACGCAACACGCCCTCGGTGACCGCGGCGAGCGGGACGTAGTGCACGGGTGGATGGCTCGTCTCCAGCACGCGCCAGGACGTGTGGGTCCGCACGATCGTCTCGCCGCCGAAGGCGATCTCGATCGACGCGGCTGATGCCTCGAGAGCGGGCGGTCGCGGGTAGTCCCACACCGACTCCTGCCCCGGCCCGGGGCGTTCCGGCTCCGGCCGGCGAAGGGTCACGTCCTGATGCTGCGCCGCCGCCGTGCCGCGCCGCAACTCGGTCAGGCCGGCAGGTACGTGACGGTCCCGTCCTGCGCCGTCGTGAGGATGACCTCGCGGTTGACGAGGGACTGCCGGCCCGCCAGCGCGGCCGGCAGTGCCGGATCGCCCGCCTTGGCGCCGATGCGGCGGCCATCCGCGAGCCGTGCGACGACAGGAGCGGCGACGGCGCCCGAGTCCCTGGCGTGTAACACCGTGGCGGCATCGACTGTCGCGCGGCCGGCGGCGGCCGTCACGGTTTCCACTGGCGTCGCTGAGCTCGTACCGACGTCGAGGGTGCGGACCTCGCCGTCACCGGTGGTGTAAAAGCCGACGGAGAAGTCGGTCACCATGCCCCCGAGCGAGACCGCGCCGGCCACCGACCCGGGCCGGCGCCGCAGGTCGTCGACCAGGCACGCGATGCCATGCAGCGAGTACGACGCGCCCGGCCCGCCGAAGTACGGGAGCCCGCCGGTGCTGGTGCGGGGTCGGGGGTCGTCCGGGGCGAGGCCGAGCGCCGCCGACGCCAGCTGAACCGCCGCCGGAAAGCACGAGTAGAGGTCGAACTGCGCGATCGCCCCCACCTCGACCCCGGAGAGCGCCTGCGCTTCGTCGACGAGGCGCTCCAGCATCGGGGAACGGCCCAGGTCGGGCCGGCCCGACGGCGGTGTCGACTCGCGCCCGCTCACCAGAGCCAGCGGCCGCACATCCTGCGCACGCCCCGGCCGAGCGGCGGTGATGACGACGGCGGCCGCCAGATCGACGGTGGGGAAGGAGCACATCAGCTTCGTGTAGGGCTCGGCGACCATCCGGTTATCGGCCGTGGGCCGGCTGAGCTCGTCCGGTGTCCGCGGCGTAGGAAACCAGGCCAGGTCAGGATGTGCCGCGGCAACATGCGTGAACGGTGCAAGCAACTCGCCGAGCGCTGCTCGGTGCTGGTCGACGGAAAGCCCTGCTGCTAAAGCACTTTCGACCAGAGCGAAGTACGCGTTGGGCAGGTCGGCACCGGCAGCGATCTCGGGGACGTAGCGCGGATAGCCGCCGCCCATCGTCCGCACCAGGCCTTCCGTCGCGCGTCCCGACGTCCCCTGGGACCAGCGGGATGTGGGCGGTGCAGGCGGCTCGATCCCGCGGCGCAGCGCCCGCCGCACGGAGGCGTCGCCGATTCCGCCGATGATGAGAGCCGCCTCGACGGTGCCGGTGGCAACGGCCTCGCAGGCCTGGGCCATCAGCTTCTGTGGGGCGGCGCCGCTGTAGCTGGAGACTGCCCGAAGCCCAGGCCCGATGGCCAGCCGATCGGCGAGCAGCTCGGTCGGATTCTCGCGGCTGTACGTCGAGAGCGGGGTCGCGAAGATGGCACCGATCCTGCTTGCCGCGACCCCGGCGTCAGCCAGCGCCGAGCGGGCAGCCGCCTCGATGAGCTCGATCGGATGGACGATGCGCTCGTCGTCCTTGTTGGCCGCCTGGCCAACGCCCGCGACGACGGGGGAGGGGTGAACCACAGCGTCAGGCAACCAACCGGTCAGAGAAGCGAACCGCGCTCAGCGGCCCTGGAAGTGGGGCGTGCGCTTCTCGGCGAACGCGCGCGGCCCTTCCTTGGCGTCTTCGGAGGCGAAGACGGCCTCGGCCCGCTCGTCCTCGTGAGCGAAGCCCTCCTCCTCGGTGAGGCCGCCGGTCTCACGGATCGTCTTCAGGATGGCGGCGACGGCGATGGGCCCGTTCTGGGCGATGAGACCGGCGATCTCCATCGCCTTGCCCAGCGCCTGGCCCTCCGGAACGACGTGGCCGACCAGGCCGAGCTCGAAGGCGCGCGCTGCGCTGATGTGCATGCCTGTCAGCAGGATTTCCGCGGCGGCGGCGTGGGGAATCTGGCGTGGCAGCCGCACCGCCGAACCCATCCTCGGGTACAGCGACCAGCGGGCTTCCGAGACGCCGAAACGAGCCGTCTCGCCGGCTACCCGGATGTCGGTGCCGAGCAGGATCTCGGTGCCGCCGGCGATGGCGACACCTTCGACTGCCGCGATGATCGGCTTGCCCGGTCGCCCCACCTTGAGGAAGCCCTTGTTCGCCAGCTGAGGGTCTTCCTTGAATCGGGCGGCAACGTCGATCGTGCCGTCGTCGTCGGGATCGCCGGCCATGGCCCGCAGGTCGGCGCCGGACGAGAAGTTGCCGCCGGCTCCGGTGATGACGATGCACCGGATGTCCGGGTCGGCCTCAGCCTCGGCGTAGGAGTCGGCCAGGATGGCGAGCATCGCGCCGGTGAACGCGTTCATCCGCTTCGGCCGGTTCAGCGTCAGGACCAGCACATGGCCATCGCGTTCCACGATCACAGGGGGCACGGGTCACTCACTCCACGGGTCTGGCGGGCGGCTGCTCTGCCGGTGTTCAGAGCCTAGTGAGTGGCGTCCGACGGCCGCGCGGCGGTCTCGGCCAGCGCTGCGATCGCCGCGCCTGACGTGGTCGGCCAAGATGGTCGGTATGGCTGCCACGAGACCCGGCGACGACGCCGCCGCGCCGCGCCGGTACGTGAGCCCGGTGCGGCGCCAGCAGGCGGACCTGACCCGGGCGCGCATCGTGGCCGCCGGTGTCGAGCTGGTGCGGGGTTTCGACAGCTGGGACTGGGACGGCTTGACGTTCCGCGCCGTCGCGCAGCGCGCGGGCGTGGGCGAGCGCACCGTCTACCGGCATTTCCCGAACGAGCGCGAGTTGCGTGACGCGATCATGGTCCGGCTCGGCGAGGAGGCGGGCGTCGACTATCAGGCCCTCACGCTGGAGGATGTGGCCGACGTCGCCGGTCGCATCTTCCGGTCGCTCGGCTCGTTCTCCGTCGCCGACGTGACGGCCAAGCCGGACGACGATCCCACGTTCGTCGCCATCGATCAGCAGCGCCGTGACGCCCTCCTGCAAGCTGTCGCGCAGGCTCGGCCGCACTGGCCGCAGGAGCAGCGGGTGCGGCTCGCGGCGGCGCTCGACCTGGTGTGGGGCCTGCCGTCCTACGACCGGCTGGTGTCGGCGTGGGGGATGAGCCCCGACGGCGCGGCGGGCGTCATCGCGTGGGCCATCGACCAGCTGGTGGGCGGTGGCGTGGACGAGTCGCACGGAGCGGTTGACAAGCCGCTGGATTAGCGGCAGCTTACTGTCACCATCTCGACGGCTCGAAGCCGGGGACCGCCGGGGACCGCCGAGGACTTTTGCGAGGGACGGTCGGATGCCTGCCCATGACGACCTCATCTCCGCCGCCGTCACGAAGACCGGTCTCGACGACTTCGGCGACGGGTCGTTTCGCGAGGGCCTCGAGATCCTGGTTCGTTCCCTGCGTCAGGAGGCTCGGCTCAACGCCGCCGGCGAGGGATTCCTGTACCCGCGCATCGTCGGTCACCTGAGCCAGCGGTTGCAGGTGGAGGACTGGTACCGCCGGCACCCGGAGATCGCCGACGTCGAGTTGGGACGACCCCTGATCGGCCTCGGGCTCCCGCGGACCGGGTCGACCGCCCTGTCGTTCCTGCTGGACCAGGACCCGCGGGCGCGGTCGCTGCTGCAGTACGAGGCGACCCAGCCGTGTCCACCTCCCTCGACGGTGCAGGGGATCGACCCGCGGCTGGGAGTTGCGGGCAAGCTGGTCGGCACCAAGCAGCACGTGCCGTCGTCGCTGACCGGTCCCATGGAGTGCCAGGACCTCATGGCGCTCGACTTCAAATCCCATATCTTCCAGGCGTTCGGCTACATCCCGTCGTACTCGGCGTGGTTGCTCGAGGCCGATCTCACGTCGACCTACCTGTACGAGCGGCGCGTCCTCACGCTGCTGCAGTGGGGGTGCCCCGCGAAGCCGTGGCGGCTGAAATGCCCGACACACCTGCTCTTCCTGGACGCGCTCGACATCGCCTTCCCGGACGCCCGCTTCGTCATGACCCATCGCGATCCGACGGACGTCATGGCTTCCGTCAGCGCGGTGTACGCCGACCTGATCGCAGCCTTCTCCGACGAGGTGGACCTCGAATACATCGGCCGGTTGAACGTGGAGCACTGGTCAGCGGGCATGGAACGCGCCCTCGCGTTCCGCGATGCCGGCGCCGACCACCGCTTCTTCGACCTCGGCTTCCGCGAGCTGCAGGCCGACCCGATCGCCGAGGTCACGGCGCTCTACGCCTGGCTCGGCGAGCCCGTCACCGCGGAGTTCGCCGATGGCATGCGCGCCTGGTGGGCCGAGAACGCCGAGACCCGCGAACCGGGCGACAAGCCGGACCCTGAGCGATACGGACTCGACGCTTCCGGGATTCGCCCGCTGTTCTCCGAGTACCTCCGTCGAATGGAGAAATGGACATGCCGCTGACTGCAGGAGTGCGCGATGGCGATTGACCTCACCGGTGGCCTGACCGCCGATCGCGAGGAGACGTTCGCGTCGCGTCCGGACGACCCGGAAATGCGCGACTCCATGAGCTTCTGGGTCTTCGACGACCGGGGCGCGTTGGGACTTCCCCGGGTCGGGATCGAGGCCGTCGCGGCGGACTGGGAGAACCATGAGTTCCAGGTGAATGTCGCCTTCCCCGACGGTCGCGCGTACAAGTTGCGCGAGCCGGCGAAGAGCTGGTCCCCCTTCGACCCGGAGGGACGGCCGGCGGTGCTCGGGACCGGGCCGATCAACTTCCGCTGCATCGAACCGTTCAAGGCCTGGACGATGTCCT
Organism: uncultured Actinomycetota bacterium; assembly: GCA_963782485.1. Taxonomy (GTDB): domain Bacteria; phylum Actinomycetota; class Actinomycetes; order Frankiales; family Frankiaceae; genus DATAZK01. Next base: position 513,824 of record CAWAJV010000007.1, on the reverse strand, counting down.
TCGCCGGCGACGCGATCGAGACGAGCACGCAGCAGCTGATGGCGGGCCAGCTGGATGGCCCGCGCGTGCCCGTCGAGTTCGACGTCGAAGCACACATGGCGGCGCCGCCGTGGATCCAGGGCGCGCTGTCCGGCGAGGCGGCCGACAAGCTGAAGACGTCGATCGAAGGCGCCTTCATGGGGGGCCCGCGCTACGAGCAACTCTTCCGGGCCACCGGAAGCCTGCGGGTGCCGGGGGAGAGCTACGCGTTCACCGGTACCGGGCTTCGCATCCGCCGCCAGGGAGTGCGCCGGCTCGAGGGCTTCTGGGGACACTGCTGGCAGTCCGCACTCTTCCCGAGCGGTCGCGGGTTCGGCTACATCGCTTACCCGCCGCGCCCGGACGGCACCGCGTCCTACAACGAGGGATACCTGTTCTCCGGCGACGGTGAGCTCATGCCCGCGCGCGTCGTCGAGGCTCCGTGGCTCGGCAGGATCCAGGCGGCGGGCGAGGATGTCTCGGTGGTGCTCGAGTCCGCGGAGCTCGGCCGGGTGCGGATCGAAGGTGAAACCGTCGTCTCGACTTTCATGCTTTCGCTGCGCGAGGAGATGCCGGACTTCCCCGGGCTGTACCAGGGGGGCGCGCGTTACACCTGGGATGGCGAGGAAACCTACGGGATGATCGAGCGGTCGTCGCCGTTCGACAAGCTCACCTTCGACGGCAATTGACGAGGGTCAGGTCAATCCGCTGAGTTCTTGATTTCCGCCGCGGAAGGACGTTTTGCCACGCTCTGGGGCGGGAGTTGAGGATTTTTCCCGAGACTCCTTCTCGCATTTGCTTGCGGAGCGTACTGTCTGGATCACGGAGGGTTTTTCAATTTCCGCTGCCCATCGAAACCGGCAGGCGACAGACCCGCAGCAGGTGGGGATTCAGACCCGCAGCATGTGGGGACCTCTCGTTCGGCACGCCACCGTAAACGGCTTGTACCAAGGCGGGCGATTTTGAGATGACCCTTTCTGCATTTCTGCTCCTGGCTACCGAACCCGCCCCGGGGAGATCCGGGTGACCGCCCTTTCGGTCGGGACTGTCGAATTGGTCGCGCTGGGTGAAATTGTGATGGGTTCCGGCGACGCGGTGATCGCGAAAACGTCCGAGGGCGTGATCACGTTCTGGAGCCGAGGCGCAGCGACGGTCTACGGCTACACCGAGGACGAGGTCGTCGGCCGCCACGTCGAGATGCTGATCCCGGCGCAACACCGGGCCGAGGAGCGGCAACGCCACCAGCGGGTCGCCGCCGGCGCAGTGGAGTCCGGAGTCCGGTGCGTTCGGCTGGGCCGGGGTGGCCGGCGACTCGATCTGGTCACCTCCATGTCGCCAGTGCGTGATCCCGGCGGCCGGATCGTGGGCATCGCGTCCATCTCGCGTCCGGCCAGCCAGGGCGAGCTGTTCGACGCCCGGTTCGCCTCGGTGCTGGAGGCGGCGCCGGATGCAATGGTCTGCCTTGATGCGGGCGGGCGCATCGAGTTCGTCAACCGTCAGGTCAGGGTGCTTTTCGGGTACCCGCCGGAGGAGCTGATCGGCCAGTCGGTCGACGTGCTGGTTCCGGAGGGCGTGCGCGCCGGCCACGCGCGCCACCGGGCCGATTTCCTGCGTGACCCGCAGGCCCGATCGATGGGGTCGGGTTTGTCGCTGCGGGCCCGCAAGAGGGACGGATCGACCTTTCCGGCGGAGATCAGCCTGGCGGCCGATCGCACCGACGGGGCGGTCCTCGTCATCGCGGCGATCCGGGACGTCACCGTGCAGCGGGCAACGGAGGTTGCCGCCCGTGACGCGGAGTCCGCAGCCCGAGCGGCGAACGAGGCCAAGAACCAGTTCCTGTCACGCATGAGTCATGAGTTGCGGACGCCGCTCAACGCGGTGCTGGGTTTCGGGCAGCTCCTGGACCGCCAGCTCGCCGGTACCCCCTACTCGCAGCAGATCGGTCACATCATCAAGGGCGGTCGGCACCTTCTCGACCTGATCAACGACGTGCTCGACATCGCCCGCATCGAGTCCGGCGAGCTCACCTTGAGCACCGAGCCGGTCCCGATCGCCGACGTCGTGTGCCAGACCCTCGAGCTGATGCGCCCGATCGGCGACGCCGCCGGTGTCACCCTGGCGCTCGTCAGCAGCGAGGTGGACCAGTTCGTGCTGGCGGATCGGCAACGATTGCGGCAGATCCTGCTGAACCTGCTCTCGAATGCGGTCAAGTACAACCGCGAGGGCGGTCACGTCTGGGTCGGCTGGCAGCGCCGCGAGGGGATGGTCGCGCTGACCGTCCGCGATGACGGCCCAGGCATCCCCGAAGCTCTGCACAGCAGGCTGTTCACGCCCTTCGACCGGCTCGGCGCTGAAGCGAGCGGCGTCGAAGGGACCGGTATCGGCCTGGCGCTGACGCGTTCGCTGGCCGAGGTGCTCGGCGGGTCGATCACGGTCGACGCGCCTCCGGGGGAGGGAGCCTGTTTCACCGTCACCCTCGTCTGGACGGAGCCTCCCGCGGCACCGAACGCAGCAGAGCTCGCCGCGGCGTCTGCGGGGGCGGCAGCGATCACGGCGAGGCCCTCCACCGTGCTGTACATCGAGGACAACGCGCCGAACGTCTTGGTGCTCGAACACCTGCTGCAGCTGCGGACGCATTGGCGGCTGATACACGCTGCCACCAGCGGTCTCGGGCTCGAACTGGCCAACGCCCACCACCCTGAGCTGATCCTGCTCGACCTGCACCTTCCGGGCATGTCCGGGCGCGATGTGCTCCTGGAGCTGAAGACGCATCCCGAGCTGAGCTCGATCCCCGTCATCGTCCTGACTGCCGATGCGAGCGCCGTTCAGAAGCGGCGACTCATGAACGAGGGCGCAGCCGGTTTCTTCACCAAGCCGTTCGAGATCGACGACGTTCTTCGAGTGCTCGATGCGGTCTCGGAATCGGTAGCCCTCGCCGACTGACCCGATCCGGGCGGCGGGTCACGACGATCCCATCGCCTGCGAGAAGCTCAAGGTGATGGGGTCCGGCTGCTCCTGCAGCTGGACGTGCACTTGCACGATCAGGTAGCCATTGAGGATGTCCTGCGACGTCATGGTGCTCCCCAGACCGCAGCTCACCGAGAACGCCTGTGACGCGGTATCGCCCGAGAAAGCGCCCTCGCTGTAAAGGGTTTGGAGGAATGAACTGATCGAACTGGTCACCTCAGCCCAGGTGGTTGCCACGTTGGCGGCGAAGACATAATTCTGCAGAGCCAGCCTCACTGATGCGTTGATCCAGTTGAGCTCGCGGCGTTCGTTGATGAACCACACCCCGCCTGCCGCGTCGGCAGTCTCAGCTCTCGCCAGGGTGTCATTGCCCCAGATCACCGGCCCGTAGCCGGCCACCGTGCGGAACGCAACGATGCCATTCGGCTCCAGCGCACCCAGCTGCGCATTGGTCGGCGACCACGTCGCGCTGACACCAGTCAACGGCCGGTCCAGGCCGCCCAGGATCTGCCAGACCCCGTCCTGCTGGTCGTTCGCGGCAAACATCCCGGCGACCATGGCCGACACCGGCACCGCATTGCCCTGCGCATCGACGAGCCCGGTTCCATAGAGAGCCGCGAAGCCCGGCGCCGGCAGCGCGCCGCGAAGCTGGTTCGCCAAGGTTATGAGGGGGGCCGGATTTCCGGCGCCGGCCGACACCTGGGACATCACGACGTCCGGCGGGTCGAGCAGGGCCAACGCGTCCGACGTGCTCGCCAGCTGATCGGCTGCGGTGGCGACCGACAGGTAGTCGCTCCCGGACAGCTCGGCCAGCTCCGGGACCGTGATCAGATCGAACTCGCCGGTGCTCAGCGGGGTCGACCGGAGCGCTGCGCTCAGGGACGCGGCCGACTCATCGGCGGTCAGCGTCACCCACATGCTGGAGCCACCGGCGTTGAAGAACGCGGCGACGGCCGCGGCGAGGCGCGGCGAGGGCTCCTGGACGTACTGAGCGAAGGCTGCCTGCGAGGGGATCAACACCGAGCCACGGGAGACGCGCGCCGCGGCGGTCGCGGCGCCCTGGCCGACCATCAACGGCACACCGGTCTGGGTCGGGACGATCGATTGGCCGAATGCGTCGAGTTCCGTGACGTAGACGCCGGGGGTGCTGCGGTCGAGGTAGGTCGCCAAGGGCTGGCTTCCGGCCGCGGGAGCGCCCGCCACGGCGGCGACGATCGCCGAGAGGGCGACGGCGACGGCGGCGGCGAGAACGCTACGGCGCCGCTTCACTTCCTCAGCTCCTTGACGGCCGCTGCGGCCAGTTCCAGGTGCTCGTGGGTGTCGAACGCGCGTCCGATGGTGGTGATCTGGACGAAGTCCTGACCGACCAGCACGCCGACGACTCCCTGACCGGCAATGTCGTAGGCGGCGTCGGCCCCGGCGATCTTCTCGTTCTGGGGAGCACCGACCCCCGAGGCGATCAGCTCCTGGCGACGCGTGTCGAAGTCCGCCCGGCCCTGCCCGCGATGCACCTGAACCTGCACGGCGGCGCCGGCTTTCGCGTCGTCCCAGTTGCAGATCGACCAGCCACCGGTCTGGTGCTTGCCGGCGGTCTTGCCGGCCGGGAGCGCGAGTCCGGTGACCTGCTTGATGGTGGACGTCGTCAGCAGGTCGCAGGACGAGACGTTGGTTGCCGAGGGTTCTGACGCCTGGGTGGTGGTGGAGCCGCAGGCGGTCAGTGCAACCGACGCCACCAGGGCCACCAACGCCACCGGCGCCGCTATCGAAACTCCTCGAGCGGCACCCGCAGGTCTCTCGTATGGCTCGCGCACCGGACCTACATCGACCGCTTCAGCTCCCAGGTGAAGCAGTCCTGATCGGTGCGCTGGAGCCCGGGGTCTGACGGCCTCGATCCTGGCGCGTACCCCAGAGCGTTATGGTCCGACGATGTCAGCCCGCAACCCGCACGCCGGGGAGCCCTTCGACGACCCCGATGAGGCGATCGCCGCCACGCTCGAGGACGTCAGCGTCCCGGCGCTGATGTGCTCCCTGGTCCACATGACGGGCGACCCGTCCTGGATCCGGGGACCCATCAAACCGAGGGTAGCGATCTCCCTGGAGTTTCAGAGCCGCATGTCGGGCGAGGAGCGCGCCGAGATCCGGCGCCGCGCCCTTCCCGCGATTGCTGCCTACCGAGACGCCGGCTGCCGGCCGCATCCGCTCTCGCATGAGCTGCTGCGCGAGATGATGGAGTTCCTCGGATGCGCGCCCGTGCACGGCGCGCTGGAAGGCATGTTCTTCGACGACCTGCAATTCGACGGCGCCGACAGCCAGGCCATCGCCTGGGGCACTGAGGTTTCGGACGCGGCGAAGGCGGCGTCGCCCGTCGTGGTCATCGGCTGCGGCGAGTCAGGGATCCTGGCCGGCATCCGGCTCACCCAGGCCGGACTCCCGTTCACGATCCTGGACAAGAACGACGGACCCGGTGGCACCTGGTGGGAGAACAGCTATCCCGGGGCGCGCGTCGACGTCGGCAGCCACCAGTACTGCTACTCCTTCGAGCCGACCGACCACTGGAGCGAGTACTACTGCCGGCAGCCGGAGCTGCGTGACTACTTCGCCCGAGTTGTCGAGAAATACGGCCTGGCGCCCCGGTGTCGTTTCGGCACCACCGTGATCTCGCTCGCGTGGGACGAGCCGGCCGACCTTTGGCGGGTGACGGTCCGGGGCGCCGACGGTGCCGAAGAGGTCCTCGAAGCCCGGTTCGTCGTCAGCGCGGTGGGCGCGCTGAATCTCCCGAGCCTGCCGAGCATTCCGGGGATGGACGCGTTCGCCGGCCCGTCGTTTCATTCCGCCCGCTGGCCGGCCGGGCTCGACCTCACGGGCAAGCGGTTCGCCCTCATCGGTGCCGGCGCCAGCGGCTTCCAGATCGCTCCGACGATCGCGGACGAGGTCTCGTCGCTGACGATCTTTCAGCGCACGGCGCAGTGGATCATCCCGAACCTGAACTACCACACGCAGGTGCCCCCGGGTGACCGCTGGGCGCAGCGGCATCTGCCCTTCTACGGCAGGTGGTTTCGCTTCCTGATGACGTTTCCCGGTGTCGCCGCCGGCGTGGAGCCGTATCGCGTGGAGCCGGACTTCCAGGCCGAGTCCGGCGTCGCGGTGAACCCCTCGAACGCCCAGCGCGGGGAGCTGCTCTCAGCCTGGATGCACTCGCTGCTGGCCGAACGCCCGGACCTCATCGACCTGTCGACGCCCGACTACCCGCCGCTCGGCAAGCGGGTCCTGCAGGACAACGGCTCGTGGCTGCGCTGCTTGATGAAGCCGAACGTGGAGCTGGTGCGCACGGGCATCGACCGGATCGTCCCCGAGGGTGTCGTGACCGCCGACGGCGCGCTTCGCGAGGTGGACATCATCTGCTATGCCACGGGTTTTCGGCACAGTGACTTCCTCGCCACGATGGAGGTCATCGGTCGCGCCGGCGTATCGCTTCACGAGCAATGGGGCGAGGAGGCGACGGCCTACCTCGGCATCACGATCCCGCACTTTCCGAATCTGTTCTGCATGTACGGCCCGGGCACCAACCTCGCGGCCGGCGCCGGCCTCTTCTACCACTCCGAATTCCAGATCCATTACGCGATGGACGCCATCCACCGGGTGCTGGCAACGGGCGCGACGACCGTCGAGGTCCGCCCGGATGCTTACGCCGAGTACAGCGAGCGGTACCAGGATGAGATCGGCCAGCTGGTGTGGGCTCACCCGTCCATCACCCACAGCCACTACAAGAACGCCCAAGGCAAGGTGTTCACGCTCTCGCCATGGCCGCTCTACGACTACTGGCAGTGGACCCGTTCACTCGACCCCGACCACTACGTCGTCGCCTGATGGCCGGTGCTGTGGTCTTCGACCTCGACGGCGTTCTGATCGATTCCGAGCCGTTCTGGCTGAGGATCCGCCGCGAGGTGGTCGCCGAATTCGGAGGCACCTGGAGGGATGATGCCGACCACCGCCTGCTCGGGATGAACACGAGCGAGTGGGCTGCGTACCTGGTCGACGAACTGGGTGTGCGCCTGACCGCCGGTGAGGTGGCCCGGATCGTCATCGAGCGCATGAAGGCCGCGTACGCGAGCGGGCCGCCCGAGATCGACGGTGCGGCCGTGACGGTTCGCGCCCTGGGCGATGCCGGTCTGCCCCTGGCCGTCGCGAGCTCGTCCCCACGCACCCTGATCGAAGCCGTCGTCGGCGCCCTGGGTCTGGCTGACACCTTCCGCGTCCTGGTCTCGTCGGACGAGGTCGAGCACGGCAAGCCGGCTCCGGACGTCTACCTGACCGCCGTCGAACGACTGGGCGTCCCGGTGGACACGTGCGCCGCCGTCGAGGATTCGCCGAACGGGATTCGTGCCGCGGTCGCTGCCGGTCTGGCCGTCCTCGCCATCCCTGCCGACCGCACCGCAGAGGTTCCCGACGGCGTGAGAGTGCTCCAGCGGGTCGAGGACGTGACGCCCGAGTTGATCGCCTCGCTGTAGCAGGCCGGAACTAGGCGACGGCCGCCGTCAGCGCGCCGGCGACGTGACCGGTGACGTGATCGCGTCCCGCTGTGGAGCGATCTCGGCCTGCTGCGGGGTGGGCTCGTCGTCGGGGGTCGCTGCATCACGACGGGGGAGCAGCGCCGCCACCACCACCGCGGCGAGCACGGCCATCCCGGCGGCAGCGAAGAGCGCGATGTGGATCCCGTCGATGAACGCCGTGTTCGCCTTCGCGGCCACCGGACCGCCGATGCGCGACGCGATCGCCAGGGAGTCGCGCGCCTTGTCGAGCACCTCGCCCGGCACCCCGCTGACCGTCAGGTGGCTGCGGTAGATCGCCGTCATGATGCTGCCGATCACGGCAATGCCGAGGGCGCCGCCGACCTCCCGTGCGAGGTCGTTCATCGCCGAGGCGACGCCCTGCTCGCGCCTCGGAAGCGCCGACGTGATGGCGCTGGTGGCGGGGGTCATCGCCGCGCCCATGCCGGCACCGAGCACCAGCAGCCCGATCGCCAGCAGCCAGTACGGCGTGCTCGCGCCGAGCTGAGCGAGGATCGCGAGGGCGGTGCCGATCAGTACGAGCCCGGTGACGCAGACCTGTCGCGAGCCGAATCTCGTGGCGAGCTTCGGCGCCAGCCGCGAGGTCGGCATCATGGTCAGGGCCATCGGGAGCATGCTGAGGGCCGCGATCAGGGCCGAGTCACCCCGGACGATCTGCAGGTACTGCAGCACCAGGAAGATGAAGCCGAAGAAGGCGAAGAACTGCACGAAGATCGAGATGCTCCCGGCGGTGAGGCCGCGGTGGCGAAAGATTCGTGGGTCGAGCATCGGGTGCCTCTGCTTGAGTTCGAAGCGGACGAACCCGATCAGGACGAGCACGCCGAGCCCGAGGCCGATCAGCGTGCTTGCACTCAGCCAGCCGGCAGTCGGCGCTTCGATGATCGAATAGACGAGCGCGACGAGCCCGGCGACGGCCAGCAGGGCACCGCCGGAGTCGAGCCGCGGGGCGTTCTCGTCGGCGGACTCCGGAACGACCCGGAACGTACCGATGATCGCGAGCGCGGCGAGGACGACGTTGAGCCCGAAGACCGAACGCCACGAGAAGAACTCCAGCAGCGCGCCCGCGCAGACCACGCCGATGATGGCAGCGCCGCCGGCGACCCCGGCCCAGATGCTGACGGCTTTGATGCGCTCGGCGGGCGCGAAGGTGCCGGTGATCGTCGAGAGCGTGGCCGGCATGACCAGGGCGGCGCCGAGGCCGAGGACGGCGCGCAAGCCGATGAGTTCGGTCGCGCTCGACGCCGTCATCGCGACGATCGACCCGCCTCCGAAGATGGCGAGGCCGACCAGCAACATGCGGCGGCGGCCGTAGCGATCGCCGAGGGCGCCGGCGGGCAGCAGCAGGGCCGCGAACACGAGTGAGTAGGCGTCAATCGTCCAGGCCAGCTGCGTCTGAGTGGCGTGTGTCGACCGGGCGATGTCCGGCAACGCGACATTGAGTGACGACATCGCAGCGACGACCGCCGCGAGTGCGACGCAGACGACGGCCGTGATCGCGCCGTGTCGGGCTGCGGGCGGGTTGGACGTCATGGCAGGGATCTCCTGAGGGCCGGGGTCTCAACGAGCGGTGAAACTAGATTCACGGTAGGGTGAAACAAGTCTCAACGCAAGTTGAATTTCGGACAGTCTCAAACCTGCACGTCAGAGCAGTTCCACCGAGGAGGGCGCGCCCCCATGCCGACGAAGAGCGTCACGCCGGGCCCTCGCGACGAGCGTGGCGTGCTCGCGTCACGGATCCTGGACGAAGCGCGCGCCTCGTTCGCCGATCACGGCTATGCCGGGACGACGGTGCGCGCTGTCGCCCGGGCTGCCGATGTCGACCCGGCGCTGGTTTATCACTACTACGGCTCCAAGGAGGGGCTCCTCGACGCTGCCACGACCCCGCCGCAGAGCTTCCTCGACCAGGTCGTCGCGGCGTGGCAGACACCGGGCCCGCCACTCGCCGAAGACCTGATGCGCCGCATGCTGCGCAACTGGGAAGACCCGGCGCATGGGCCGGTGCTGCGGTCCGTGCTGCAGATCGCGGGCAACGAGCCGGCAATTCGCGAGAAGCTGCGGTTCATCATCGAGCACTCGCTCATGGGGCCGGCCGCGGAGGCTCTGGGGGAGCCGGAGCGGCTGTTGCGCAGCGGGCTCATCGCGACGCAGATGATGGGCCTCGCGTTCATGCGCTTCGTCTGGAAGATCGAACCGATCGCCACCATGAGCGAGGACGATCTCGTCGGGGCGATGGCTCCGACGATCCAGCGCTACCTGGATGGCGACATCGGCTCCGCGTGATCCCTTGCCAGCGCCGCTGAGCACGCGAGACGCTGCCCGTGGTCGCACCCGGTGCGCGGAGAGGCGGTCAGGCTGACGTGAGCGACGTACCGAGCGACGCCGAGGTCGTCGTCCTGAAGCGGCGGCCGGGGGACGTGCCCAGGCCCGGCGATCTGGTGGCCGAGCGCCGGCCGCTGCGCGCACCGGATCCCGGCGAGGTCGTCGTGCGCAACCTGATGACGACGGTGGACCCCTATCACCTGCGGATGATGCGCGGCTCCGCCGAAGTCACCCCGATGGCTCTCGGTGATCCGGTGCCGGCGAACAGCGTCGGCATCGTGGTGCGTTCGGAGGATCCCGCGGTTCCGGTGGGAACGCAGGTGGCGACGTACACCGGCTGGCAGTCCTACGTCACGACGACGGTGGCACCGACGGAGATCGCCGATCGCGAGCTCGGCGGCCCGTTGGAGTGGATCAGCGTGCTGGGGACGACCGGCCTCACGGCTTACGTGGGCATGCACGACGTGGGCCAGGTGCGTGCAGGAAGCACGGTTCTGGTGAGCGCCGCCACGGGAGCTGTCGGAGGCGTCGCGGTGCAGCTGGCGAAGGCGGCAGGGGCGCGGGTGGTCGCCATCGCGGGCGGCCCGGCGCGCACCGAACACGCCGTGCAGGTGCTGGGTGCCGACCGCGCGGTCGACTACCGGGATCCCGGGTTCCCGGAGGATCTCAAAACCGCTGCGGCGGAAGGGATCGACCTCTTCTTCGACAACGTCGGCGGTCGCCAGCTCACCCTCGCGCTCTCGGTGATGAACCATTACGCGACGGTCGTCCTGTGCGGTTCGGTCAGCAGCTACTCCCGCCCTGACGATCCGGATGCCGGCGCCGACCTTCGTGATGCGGTCTTCAAGCGCATCACGCTGCGCGGGTTCATCGTCAGTGACTTCTATCCGCAGCGGCTGCTGCCCATCCGCGAGGAGCTTTCCCGCCTGATCAAGGCGGACCGGGTACGCGTCGTCGTCAGCGAGTTCGCCGGTCTGGAGAGCGCGCCCGAGGCCCTGGCGACGGTGTTCGACCGCGGCTCGCCCTATATCGGCCGGCGGGTCGTTCGCATCGCGGGGGATTCGACGTCGTCATAGATGCGGGCGGCGGCGAGCAGCCCGTCCGGGCCGCGCTCGTACACGCCGATGCCGGCTTGGGGCGGCAGGCCGTGGCTACCCCAGCGAACGCAGTTGTACTCCAGCGCGCAGCGCACGCCGTCGTCGGTCACGGTGCAGTGCTCGAGCCCGATGCCACCGCCGCTCGCGAAGCATTGGGTGAAGTACGCACGGATCTGGTCGGCGCCGAGATGGGCGGAGCCGGGTCCGATGGGCTCGCGGAAGTAGCCGCCGGACTCGAACGTGGCGACGATGGCGTCGGTGTCACCGGCGCCCAGCGCGGCGTGGTGACGCCCGACCACGTCCGCAGGTTGAACGCCGGCGGCCGCCAGGATCGGCGGCCGCAGATGGCGCTGCCCGTCGACGGGCCACTGGCTGCAGTAGGTGCGGAACACCACCGAGAACTCGTCCGGGGATTCGGCCACGACGGCGAGCGGCCATGCGACGGTGTCGCCGTCCAGGTGGGCCAGCAGTTCGACCACGGCCCGACCACCGACCCTTGTGGCGGCGACGATCTCCGTGCGGGCGTTGCGCGCGGTGAACGCGGCGCGGTTCTGGCTGACGAACTTGTGCAGCTGCCGGTGGCCGCGCACCTCACCGGCGCGTGGGTCGTGGACCACCACCTCACCCGGCCACACCGACTCCAGCGGGCGGGGGTCGCCGGCGTTGAGCGCGGCGAAGTACTGCGTCACCGGGTCGGCGCGACCAGCAGCCTGAGTGTCTCTACGGGCGAGTTCAGCAGCGCTGGCGAAGTCCGGGAACCACGGCATCTCGGGCTGACACATCTCCAGTTCTGATCACTGCGCACGAAGCTAGGCGGTAGCGCGGGCGAGGGCAAGGGGCACCCACCCGCGTTCGCCTCTCGCGATCATCACGCAGGTGTTCCGCAATGGTCCTGGCAAGGAGCTGGTGCTGGGGCTGTGGGGATCGATCGGCGCGATCGCCTTCGCCGTCGGTCCCTTCGTGGGCGGCGTGCGGACGCCGGCGTTCAGCTGGCGCTGGGCGATGCTCGTCAACCTGCCTCCCGGCGTGCTGGCCATCGCGCTGGCCGCCGTTCCCCTGGCGAAAGCCGGTGCTGCAGCGGGCATCTTCAACACGGCCCGGGAAACCGGCGGCTGCGTCGGGGTGGCACTCACGAGCGCGGTGGTGGCGTTCGGACAGCACCAGCCGGATCAGCTCGGGTCCGCGGCACACGCCTTCGCCGCGGGCTACTCGGACGCGCTGCGCGTCGCCGCGATCCTGACGCTGGGCGCTGCCCTGCTCACCCTCACGGCCCTGCGCCCGAGGGTGCGGGTGCTCGTCCCCGCACCCCGCTCAGGAGCCGGTGCGACTGACCTCGAGCGTGGGCGCGTTGCGCAGCGTCTGGTAGACGACGCAGTAGCGCTCGGTCAGCCGCAGGAGGGTGTCGAGCTGCTCCTCGCCGGCGTCGGTGTCCAGCTCGAAGGTCAGCCGGATGTCAGTGAAACCGACGGGCGCGGCACGGTCGACGGCGAGCGTTCCGCGAAAGTCCAGATCGCCTTCGGCGTGGACGGTGCCGCCCCGGACGTCGATCTCGAGTGACGTAGCGACCGACTTCAGCGTGACGCCGGCGCAGGCGGCGAGTGCCGACAGCAGCATGTCGCCGGAGCACAGCAGCGTTCCGTCGCCTCCGGTGGCCGGGTGCAGGCCGGCGACCTCGAGGGCGCGCCCGGTATTGACCGAGCAGGCGATCCCGTCGAGCAGCGACCCTTCCGCCTTCAGCGTCACGACGCCGGCCGCCGGGTCCGTGCGGTAGCGCTCCTTCAGGGGCTGTTGAGCTTCACGCAGCTGCTGACGGTCCATCGACCGTTCATATACCGGTCAGCCCTGACCCAGCGAATGCAATACGGACTGCGAGATCGAGTCGATGAACGCGCCGACGAGCTGCGTGGGGCTGTTGATGTGGTACACCAAGCCGCCGACAGTGCTGGTCAGCGTGTTCATCGCGGCGATGTCAGCCTGGCCGTAGCCGAGCATGATCAGCTGGATCGGGCGCTTCGGGTCCTGGATGGACTTCAGCTGCGCCTGCACGTCCGCCAGGCTGGGCGCTCCGGGGTCGTCCTCGTCCTTGCCGTCGGTGAAGACCAGGAGCGTGTTGGCGTAGTTGGCGTTCCAGTTCGTCTGCATGAACTTGTAGGCCTCGAGCACCGTCCGGTACAGGCTGGTGCCGCCGGTGGGGATGGGGGTCGCCTTGTCGACCGCGCCGAGCAGGGTGTCGCGACTGCTCGACAGCGGGGCCAGCGGCACCACCTGCTTGTAGTCGCGCGGCGGGTCGAGCTGGTAGGTGAACTCCCAGAGGCCGAAGCGCGTCTGCGGAGACAGCAGCTGCGCGGCCAGCCTGGCGGAGTTCTGGACCGCCGTCATCTTCGACTCTTGACCGTTACCCGAGGATTCGGCCATCGACCCGGAGATGTCGAGGACGGCCAGCGTGTTGCCGTGCTGGGCGCCGGCATCGGCCAGCGCGTAGAGGGTGGGGATCGAATCCACGGTGGGGACGGGGATGAGCATGCCGCCGAGCGTGCTGGCGTAGTCGCCGGGCTCGACCGCGATCGCGCCCGGGTTGAGGAAACCTTGCTCGGCGCGGGCGGCGTTACCCAGCGGACCCTGCAGCGCCTGCAGCAGCAGCCCCGCCGCGCTCTTGGTCGTCGCGTTAGCGCTGGGGTTGGCCAGCCACGGGTAGTCCAGCTGCGGGTAGCCGCCCGACATGTCGAGGATCTTGGTGTCGGACTGCGTCTTGACGAGACGGGCCTCCTCGACCCGCAGCGTGGACTTGGCGATCTCGGCGGACTTCGCCGGCGCCATGCCCGTCGACGAGACCGCGACCGAGGCGAGGCCGAGGTACTTGTCGCCGGTGGAGGCCAGGGCGAGCTTGTTCAACGCGGACGCCAGGACCAGCGCGGTCGACGAGGTCGCGTTGTTCTGCACCTCCACGTGCAGCGGCGCCAGCGAACCCAGGTCGAGCAACGCCGACCAGCTCAGCGGGCTGGAGGCGCTGAACTTGCTGGTGTTCGAGCCCGCATTCGTCGCGATGACGATCGGGCTCACGGCGATACTGGGCGCGGCAGCGGTGAGCGTCGTGCCCGCGACGATGCCCCGCACCCGGCTATCGGGGATCCAGACGTCCGCGCTGCCCTTCTTCAGCAGGGTCGCGGCCGTCGCGGCGTCATTCACGGTGACCGTGGCCTGCACGCAGGTGTGGCTGGCGACATCGCGCACCACCGGGGCGATACCGGAGGCCGCGACGATGCGCAGGGCCGGGCGCTGCGCGCAGGAACTCGAGGTCGAGGGCGAGGCCGAGGGCAGCGTGGCGACGGACGCGGAGGGCGTCTTCCCGCCGGACGACGCCACCAGCACGACGACAGCGGCAACGGCGGCGACCACCAGAACGGTCGCGACCGGGACCCACCGTCGACGAAACTTAGATGGCGCTGCGTGACGAGCCAAGATTCCCCCGGGTGCCAGGCGCGTCGCGCCGACCATGATCTTGTCGGCAAACATAACGCGTTTGCGTCCGCGTGTTCGTCACTTAGCGCAACTGTGACCTAAGCCTGCTCGGCGCCCGGCCTCCGCCTGTGTCCCAACTGAACAGGATAAATGGGTCAAACCGGATGACCGCCCGGGTACCGAGGTGATGCGATCATCTACGGTGCGTGATCATCGGGGCTTCGTCAGCTCGAGTCTTTGCGTCCCAGGAGATGAAAGACGCGGCTGAGCTGGCGATAGGGGTCGCGCCTGCTGGCTTCGAGTTCGACGGCGGCGGTCGCCGCCACCTGCTCAGTGTCGTGGGGGTCCAATTCGGCTCCGCTGAATTCGAGCCAGTCGACGAACAGCCAGACCCCGTACCAGCGCAGCGGCGCCACACCGTGGCCGTGGATCAGCTCGCTGAGCTCCTCGACCGTGTCAGCGCGGCCCTTCACCCCCAGCACCCCGATCTCGGTCCGGGAGTCGAACGCCGCCAGGGCGTCGTCCCACCGCCGTTCCAGGGCTGGGCGCACCGCCGCCGCCTTGGCGTTGCCGGTCATGATCGAGACGACGCCGCCGTCGGCAACGCAGGCACACAGCTGGGCAACCAGCGGCTCCGGATCCTCGAGGTAGCCGAGCACGCCATGGCAGAGCACCGCGTCGAAGCGGCGGCCATCCACCGCCTCGCTGGCGTCCTCGCCGGCGGCCTGCACGAGCGTCACGCGTCGCTGGGCTTCGTCCGGCAGCGCGTCGAGTCGCTGCTCTGCCTTGCCCAGCATCGCCGGCGACGGGTCGAGCAGCGTCACCTCATAACCGGCCCGTGCCAGCGGAAACGATTGGTGTCCGGCGCCGCCGCCGACGTCCAGGACGGTCGCGGGCGGCGGCGGGAGGTGTTCGAGTAGCTGGTGATGCAGCACGTACGTGCGCACGTGGCCCTTCACGGTGGCGTAGGCGTCATCGGCGAAGGTGTCGGCCAGCGCGGCCCAGGCGTCGTCAGTCACGGCCTCAATCATGGACGCGACCGAGCGCCGACGCCCGACCTCATCCGCATCGGGCGATGCCGTCCGGTGTGGCCACGGCGACCATGACGGCATGACACCTGCGCGTCTGAGCAAGTCGATGCTGGCATTCCTGACCGATGCGGAACGGCTTCTCGTAGCGGAGACGGAGCTGGCCAACCTGCGTTCGCTCGACGAGGACGGGCTCCTCGCCCTGCACGACCGGGTGCGACGCCAGCGCACGAAGTACCAGGGGAACTACCGGCGGCAGGCCAGCGCGCAGGTGCCCGCGCAGGGTGGACGTGGCTTCTCCTACGCCAAGAACACCCAAGCCCGGGCCAAAGCCGAGGTGTTCGAGATCGCCCTGTATCGGGTCAGCCGTCAGGTCGGTCTCGCTGCCCAGCGGTCCGCTGACGAGTTGCGCGCCGAAAGGCTCGAGGCGGCGCAGATCGCTCGGGCCGGCTCACCCCCGCCGGTGCCTGCCGCGAGTGGTCGGAGCGCCGGCGCCCAGCGCGTCCCCGCCGCCCGCAAGACGACCGGCGACCTGAAGCGCGACAAGTCCTCGCAGGCGCAGGGCGCGCGGCGGCAGGCGAAGCGCGACAGCCGTTCCTAAGCGAGCCGCGGGCGAAAGCCGTGGGCGCGCTCGAGCTGGCCAGCAAGCTGGAAGAGCGTGCTCTCGTCGCCGAAGCGGCCGATCACCTGAGTGCCCATGGGAAGGCCGTCGTCGGACATGTCGAGCGGCAGCGACATGGCGGGCTGGCCGGTCATGTTCACGAGCCCGGTGAACGCGGTGACGGGCCCGACGTTGGCGACGAACCGTGCCAGGTCGTCTCCGGCCAGCTGGCCGAGCAGGGCGGGCATCGCACCCACCGCCGGGGTCAGCACGACATCGACATCCGCGAAGAGCGTCGCCATGGCGCGACCCGCGGCGTGCATCGCCTCGACGGCCTGAACGTACTGAACCCCGGAGATGCGCCGCCCGCCCTCGGCGATGGCCGCGGTGACGGGTTCGATCTCGCCGGGCTCCAGCTCCCGGCCCAGCTGCCGGAGCCGCGCGTCGATGGTGGCCGCGATGTGAGAGGAGCTGATGACGCCGGCAACCGGCGGAGATCTGGTCGGGTGCGAGCGGCCACGCGATGGGGATCACGGCGTGGCCCAGCTGCTCGCAGCGGCGAGCGGTGCGGTGGGCGGCTTCGGCCAGTGCCGGGTCCACGGCAGCGCCGCTCGGGCTGATGGTGGTGAACCCGATGCGCAGCCGCGGCGGATCCGTTTGCGCGTCTGCGCGATAACTTGCCGAGGGCGGGGGAGCGAAGTACGGATCGCCCTGCACGTTGCCGGCCGTCGCGTCGAGCGCCGCCGCGCTGTCCCGGACCGACCGTGTCAGCACGTGTGCGACGCTCATCCCGTTCCAGCTCTCACCGCGATCCGGCGCCGTGCTGATCCGCCCGCGCGTGGGCTTGAGCCCGAACAGTCCGCAGTAGGCGGCCGGGATGCGAATGGATCCGCCGCCGTCGGTCGCGTGCGCCAGCGCGAACATGCCGGCGGCTACCGCCGCTCCCGACCCGCCGCTCGATCCTCCGGAGCTCAGCCCCTGGCGCCAGGGGTTGTGTGTCGGGCCGAAGCGCGCGGGCTCCGTGCTCGGGCTCAAGCCGAACTCCGGGGTGTTGGTCTTCGCGGTGACGACGAACCCGGCCTGGCGATACCGGCGGACGAGCTCCGCGTCGTGGTCGGACACGTAGCCGGCAAACAGCCTGCTGCCACTGGACATCGGCATCCCGGCGACGGGCGTGGCCAGGTCCTTGATGGCGAGCGGAACCCCGCGAAACGGCCCGTCAGGGAGCCCCTGCTCGATGGCCTGCCGAGCCAGCGACTCGTGCACCGCGACCATCGCGTTCAGCGCGGGGTTGCGTGTTTCGATCGCTGCCATCGCCAGGTCCAGCAACTCGTGCGGCGTGACCTCGCCCTGGCTCACCAAGGCGGCCAGGCCGAGCCCGTCGTGCGACGCGTACTCCGCCAGATTCATGGTCGCGCCTCCAGGGTGAAGATTCGGGTCACCCAGGAAGCCTTACACCTGCCGCTCCTTGGCCCGGTATCGCAGGCCGTCGACGAGCAAGGCGACCATTCGGTGAGCGCGAGAGGGGTCGTCTGAGCTTCCCCGCTTTGACGGACACCCGAGACTGGACCTTTGAGGTCTGGCGAAGGGAGTGTTCCTGGTGGGACGTCCATCGAACAGCGCCGAGTTCCGGTGTGACGCGGTCGAACGGCTCATCCCGCTCGCCGAGCAGGCCGGGCTCCGCATGACGCACCTCGCTATCGCGTTCGCGATCGCCCATCCAGGGTGACCAGCGCGATCATCGGGCCGCGCACCATGGAACAGCTCGATGATCTTCTCGCCGGCGTCGACGTCACCCTCACCGACGAAATCCTCGACAAGATCGATGAGATCGTCCCGCCCGGCACCGACGTCGGCGCGCCCGACCAGTCGGCCTACCTGTCCCCGGCCCTACTGAACGCTGGCCTGCGGCGGCGATCCACCCAAGGTCTGCTGGGATAGGTCCTACGGGCGCCATCTCCGACTTTCCGGCCCGGCCGTCGCGTGCCCTCGACCCGCTCGCCGAACAGCGCCAGGACGCCCTTCGCGCTTACGCGGTCGCCGGCCGAGCGCCTTCACAGAGGCTTCACCGACGGCCGCCCCTGACCTTCACTGGTCAGCGGTTGGCTGGATGTCAGCGGGCCCTTTGGCGGAGCCCGATGGCGGAGGGAAGAGTCATGAGGACCTGGCGCAAGGCGCTGATCGGCGGCGCCGCAGCCGTGGCCGTCTCGGTTAGCGCTGGGGTGGCGATCATCAGCTCGGCAGGGCATGACCCTGGAACGCAGCGGGTTGGCGCAGCGGTGACCTCTCCGGTAGCGCCGTCAACCGCGGCGACGACGGAGCCCTCGCTCTCCTCCGATGAGATTGCGGGCCTGGTGTTCAGCCGGGAGGAAGAGCGGTTGGCGCGGGATCTCTACACGCTGCTCGCCGACCGCTACGACGCCCGCCGGTTCGCGATGATCGCGACGAGCGAGCAGAAACACTTCGATGCCGTCGGGGCACTGCTGGCCCGCTACGGCATCGCGGACCCGGCTGCGGGGGCGCAGCCTGGTGTGTACGCCGATCCGGCCCTGCAAGCGTTGTACGACGGGTGGAAGTCGGACTCGGCGGTGTCGCTGAACGCGGCCTACGCGGTCGGGGTGGCGCTGGAGAAGCGCGATATTGCCGACCTGCAGCGACTGCAGGAGGCGACCGCCCGCGCGGACCTCGATGCCGTCTACGCCCAGCTGGAGAGCGGCTCCTGGCGCCATCTGGCCGCGTTCAGCGCGGGCGTGCGTGCCTGAGCCGGAGCTTGGGGTGAGTGACGGGACTTGAAGGCCGGGGGATCAGTACTCTGAACTGCACGTTCTGTCGGTTATGGGCCTCCGTCAAGGCAGTGGACGCAGTAGTGGTCAGAAGCGGCCAGCCTCGTCGCTGAGCTTCGGTCCCGAGCTCGTTCGGGGTGCAACGTCAGCCGTTTGGTTCCGGGGCTTTCGGCCTCTGTCGGAAAGGCCACGCCGCAGTCGTGACGACCCGACGCTCGGCGCCAGCGGAACGACTGATTACGCCGCGGAGGCGAATTGCCAAGGCGGGAGCGGGTCTCGTCCTGGCGCGACCCGTCGATTCAGGTCACACGCTTGTTGATCTTGGGGTGAGTGACGGGACTTGAACCCGCGACACCCGGGATCACAACCCGGTGCTCTGCCAGCTGAGCTACACCCACCGTGCGTCTCCCTGGCTCATCACCAGGGCAACCGGACACAGTCTAAGGGAGCGAGCGGCCATCCGGGCAAAGAGGTGGCGCACAGACCTTCCACGCTGCTCAAACGGCCGCTGCCCGGGCCGCACCGTCGGTCACGTCGATCGCGGCGGGCAGCAGGGGTGCGGTCAGGTCGATGACGTCCGGCGTCGCCGAGCCGGCAGTTCCGCCAGCCGCACCTGCATGTCGCCGGGCGCGCCCGTGGCGTCGCTCCGTCGCGATCGTGTGCAGGACGCGCCAGCCGTCGCCGATCGGGTGCAGCTTGCTCACGCCGTGGATGCGTTCGAGTTCGTACGACGGCACCTCGACCACCCGAAGGCCGGCCTTCGCGACCCGCACGTTCATCAGGGTCTCGATCTCGAAGCCGTCACCCCAGACCATCTCGGTGCTGTTCTCGTCCCCGGCATCCAGGTCGAGGACCGGCAGGCACTTGCGCCAGAAGGCGTTGTAGCCGTAGCACAGGTCCGTGTAGTGGGTGCCGTAGAGCGTGTTGACGAGCCCGTTGAGTGCCCGGTTGCCCATCCGCCGGCCCCAGGTGATGTCGCTGCTGCCGCCGCCGTTGGCAAATCGCGTTCCCTTGGCGAAGTCCGCGCCTTCGACGAGAGCGTTCACGAAGCGGGGGATCTCCTGTGGGTCCGTGGAGCCGTCGGCGTCGAGCATGACGAGAATGTCGCCGGTCGAGCAAGCCAGGCCGCAGGCCATCGCATTGCCCTTGCCGCAACGGGTTTGCGTGATGACGGTGGCGTCCGGGCGCAGAGCGCGCGCGACGTCGGGAGTGCCGTCGTGCGAGTGACCGTCGATGACGATCACCTCGTAGTCGGCGGGCAGTTCGGCGAGCACCGAGGGGAGGTTCTCCGCCTCGTCGCGGGTCGGGATGATGACGGACACACGCGGCGCACGAGGCGAAATTCGAAGCGGGTCTCGGGTGTCTAGTTGGAGAGTCATGGCGACCCCACTCCTCCAGAAGGAGGGGCCCGGTTTCGCCTTTGCTCGCCGTCAGGACATGAGCGACCAGAATCGCTGACAGGTCATCGCTACCCCGTCACCACATGTGGCTCTCGTGGTGGCAATTTCAATTGTGATCGGTCGCAAGTCGGTCTGAATCGGCCGAACGTGTATGAGTTTCAGGCATATGGCGTAAGCGCAAGTGGTCGGGCGACCCGCTTACCCGGGACCCGCGCCCGACGGGATGGGGACCACCGGAACCTCAACACGACCTGGGCGTCAGCCGATGATGGACATATGGACGGTCGCCGGCCGGCCGCCGCGGTAGCCATCCGGCTCGCAGAGATCGACCTCGCAGATCCGGTCTGCGACATCGAGTCGTCGCACGACGCCCAGGGACTGCCGTACAGCCGTGTCCGCGTGCTGGTGCGCCGCCACAGCCGAGTGCTTGGCGTTATCGACATCGAGACTCAAGGCGGGGCCTTGTCCGGCAAAGAGGTAAGGGCCGCGGTCGAGGCGCAGATCGGCCCGCAAGCCTCGGCCGGGGACGCTGCTGCCCGTAGCCGTGACGTCGAGTTCGCGGAACGCCGTGCCCGCGCCCTGGCCGACGCGCCGGCCGCCTCCGTCGTCTTGTGCACCCGCGGCCGTCCCACGCAGCTGCCGGCGTGTTTACGTGCGCTGCTTCTGCTGCGCTACCCGCGGTTCGAGCTGCTGGTGGTCGATAACGGCGAACCGTCCGACGGCGTCGAGTTGCTGGTGGACGAGATCGCCACCGAGGTGTTCGGGGGGTGGGACAGGCTCCCGGCGGGGTTGGGCTTGCGGGTCATTGCCGAACCGCGGCGCGGGCTCTCCTGGGCACGCAATACGGGTATCCAGCACGCGATCGGAGACGTGGTCGCATTCACCGACGACGACGCCGAGGTCGACCCCTACTGGCTCCTCGAGCTGTGGCGGGCACTGTCGGAAGTTCCCGGTTCCGGATGCTCGACGGGTCTGGTTCTTCCGGCAGAGCTCGAGACTCAGGCCCAGCTCTGGTTCGAGGAATTCGGGGGTCACAGCAAGGGTCGCTCGTGTACCCGTCAAGTGATCGACCCTCTCGACCCGCAGGCTCAGAACGCGCTCTATCCGCTGCCCGCCTTCGGCGCCGGCGTCAGCATGGCCTTCCGGCGAGCAGTACTGCAAGACATCGGTGGTTTCGATCCGGCACTCGGTGCGGGCACGCCGTCCGGCGGCTCGGAAGATACCGCGGTCTTCAGCGAGGTGCTGCTGGGAGGGCATGCGCTGGTCTTCACTCCGGATGCCGTCGTACGCCATCACCACCGTCCCGACCTGGAGTCGCTAAGCAAGCAGCTGGCCGGCTACGGCAGAGGGCTGACCGGCTACTACACCAAGATGGTGATCGAGCATCCACGGCTGGCGCTCGAGCTTCTCAAGCTCGCCCCGCGGGCGGTTCACGATGTGCTCGCGGCCGACTCGGCGCGCAATTCCCCTTTGAGTGCCGACTTCCCGCGTCAGCTGACCCGGGGGCAGGTCCGCGGCATGCTGAAAGGGCCGGGCGCCTACCTGCAGGGGCGGCGGCTCTGCCGGCAGCCGGGTAATGCGAGCGGCACCGTCGATGCGAGGCCCCGATGACGACGACCGCGCGGCCTGCCACAACCGTGCCGATCCTCATGTACCACAGCGTCGCCAGGACGACGAACCCGCGATACGAGCGTTTCGCGATAGCCCCAGAACTGCTGCGCGAGCACCTCGACGTGCTTGCCGACGGCGGCTGGACGACGGTGACGGCCGCCGACTTCGTGAGGGCGTGCGTCGGGGCGAAGGAGCATCCCGTCAAGCCCGTCGTCCTCACCTTCGACGATGCGTTCAGCGACTTCCACTCCGTCGCGCTTCCGCTGCTGCAGGAACGGGGACAGGCGGCCACCCTGTTCATCCCAACCGGACGGGTGGGCGACACCAGCCGCTGGATGACGTTCGAGGGCGAGACGGAACGACCGCTGCTTGGCTGGTCGCAGCTCGAGGAGATTGCCACCTGTGGCATCGAGTGCGGCGCGCACAGCCACACTCATGCGCAGCTCGACCGGCTCTCGCCGTGGCGCCTGGCTGCCGAGGTCCGCCGCCCACGCGAGGTCTTGGAAGAAAGGTTGCAGCAGGAGGCTCGAACGTTCTCGTATCCCTTCGGGTATCACACTGCGCAGGTCCGCCGCGCCGTCGTCGCAGCGGGTTACACCGGAGCGTGCGCGGTCGGCGACTTCCCGGCGACAACGCACGACGACGTCTTCGTGCTACCCCGGCTGACGATTCCGGGTGGGCTGACCGCGGCTGACTTCGCGGAGCGCATCGCCTCGTCGCGCGGGGGACTGGCCAGGCGGCGGGAGCGGACGAAGGCGGTGTTATGGCGCTCCGCACGGCGGTACGGCCTGGAAACCACGGTGCTCGAACGCCTGAACTCGTGATCCGACGGCGCGCCGTCGCCGCCTTGCTCACGGCGATGGCGGCGCTTCTGACCGGCTGCGCCGCTGGCGGCGGAACTCAGGGCACGCCGCCGTCACCGACGGGATCAGCGGCCACGTCCTCGGCGTCGACGGTTCCATCTCCTTCCACGTCCGCATCCGCCCGGGTGCGCCTCGGCATGTACACGGAACTGCCCGGTCTCACTGCCGCCGAGAGCCTCGCATTACGCGAGCGCCAACTCGGTCGTACGATCGCCATCCACCACACTTTCTACGACTGGACCGATACCTTTCCGGACGCCAGTCAGGTGGCCGATCGGACGGGGGGCCGGACGTCTCTGATTACCTGGTGGGGGCTGCACTATGCCGACGTCAACGACGGCTCGCAGGACGCCCTGATCCGGACGCGTGCCGATGCCGTGCGGGATTTCGGAGCTCCCATCATGCTGGCGTGGGCGCCCGAGATGAACTTGATTTTCACGGCGTGGTCGGGTCCCGAGAACGGCAAGGACACCCAGGGGTTCATCCGTGCCTGGCGCCGTATCCACGACATCTTCGCGGCCGAGAAAGCGAGCAACGTCTCCTGGGTGTGGGCGCCGAATGCGGAGTCGGCGTTCGGCGGCGTCGACGTCACCTCGTGGAACAACTGGCGGCATTACTACCCGGGCGACAGCTACGTCGACTGGGTGGGGATCGACGGCTACAACTGGGGCGTCGACGGTCTCAACCATTGGCGTTCCCTGGCGAGCTTCGTCGGTCCGATCTATCGCGACTACGCCGGGCGCAAGCCGATCATGCTCGCCGAGGTCGCGTCCGGCGAGCGCGGCGGCGACAAGGCTGCCTGGATCGCGCAGGCGCGCGCGTGGATCAAGACTCACGACGGCATACGAGCGGTCGTCTGGTTCGATCAGCGTTCGAACGCAGAGCACGATTGGCGGATCGACTCCTCATCCGGCGCGATGACCGCCTTCAAAGCGTTGGCGGCCGATCCCGTTTTCGGCGGGTGAGGGTCTCGTTCCGGACGGTCATTCGCCCACGGTTGAGATGTGCAGCCCAGACACCGATAAGGGTGACATGAGCGGGCTGTGGAGACGTCGTGATCGGCGACGGTCCGCGTGCCGCTCGGCATGGATAGTCATAGCCCTGCTCGCTGTCCTGGCGGCGGCCTGTACGCCGACGGTAAGCGCCGGGGCGAAGGCACCCCGCCGCCCGTTGTCCGGCAGCTATCTCGGTATCTACAGCGACCTCCGCGGCTTGAGCGCTGCGCAGAGCGTTGAGCGCCGCGAAGCCCTGCTCGGCCGGACGTTCGGCATCGATTCGCACTACTACGACTGGACGGATACCTTCCCCGGGCCGGCGGAGGCGGCCGACGCCGCAAAACGACGTATCCCGCTGATCACCTGGTGGGGAACCACGCTCACATCCATCACCAACGGCAGCAGTGACGCGATGATCCGCACGCGCGCCGCCGCGCTCAAGGCCTACGGCAAGCCGGTCTTCCTGCGGTGGGGCGCGGAGATGAACGGCAACTGGTTCGCGTGGTCCGGATCGGCGAACGGCCGGGATCCCCGCCGATTCGTTGCGGCCTGGCGCCACATCCACGACGTCTTCCGCAGTGTCGGTGTCACCAATGTGGCATGGGTCTGGTCACCGAACGCGGACTCCAAGCCCGGTGGAATCAGCCTGGCCTCGTGGAACAACTGGCGCCATTACTACCCGGGTGACAGCTACGTCGATTGGGTGGGGATCGACGGCTACAACTGGGGAAGCATCTACTCCTGGCAGTCGCCCGGCAGCATCTTCGGACCGATCTACTCCGACTACGCCTCGCGCAAGCCGATCATGATCGCCGAAACCAGCTCGGTCGAGTCCGGCGGTAGCAAGGCAGCGTGGATCGGCGCGCTCAAGACGTGGATCGTCACCCATCCCGCAGTCGCCGCCCTTATCTGGTTCGACACCGATAGCTCGTCGACGGCGATCAACTGGCGGGTCGACTCGTCCTCGTCGGCGCTGTCGGCCTACAGGTCACTCGCCCGCAGCTCGTACTTCGCGCACTGATCGGCCGTCCGACTTCCTAACCGGACCCGGCCGCTCACGGCCGCTCGCACGACCGTCGGTCCGGTGATGACGGCCTCGGCGACGGTGGCCAGCACGAAGCCGGCGGTCAGCCCGTTGAGGCCACCGAGGGTCGCGCCCAGCCAGGCACCGCCAAGCTCGAGCACCCCGCCGAAGCTCATGATCATCGCGGCGTGGCCGATGCGGTTTACGGCTCGAGACACGGCGATGTAGTGCAGCTTGACCGCCGTGGGAAGGTATCCGATCGCCAGCAATTGCAGCGGAAAGGCCGCCTGCTCATAACCCTTTCCGAAGAGCCCGAGCAACGGTGACGCGACAGCCAGCAGGACGATGATGCTCACCGCACCCAGCACCGCGGACAGGTTCAAGGTGAGGCGGATTCTGACGGCGCAGCTGACCCGGAATCCTTCGCAACGACCGCGAACAGGACCGTCGAGAGGTGAGTCGGAACGATGTAAAGAAACGTGACGATCATGTAGGCCACGTAGAAGGCCGCGTTGGCCGACGCCGATACGAGCACCGTCACCATCACCGGAAGCAGGAGACGCGGCCCCTGGACCGCGAGGTTCAGCGCGTTGTGTGCCCCTGCGGTACGGCGAAGACGGCGCAGCCGCGCCCAGTCCGGATGCGCGGCGAGAGGGGTCCCATCACGATGCGCCAGGTAGGCCAGATACCCGAGTGAGGCAGCCAATCCGCCTACCCACGCAGCGAGCAACCAGGTGCCGTCAGCGGCCACGACGGACGCGAAGACCACGAGCAAGACAAGCTTGGCGACGGCGTAGAGGGCGTTGCGGCGCAATTGCAGGCCGCCCCGGAGCACCCCGATCGTTGCCTGGTCGAGCACCAGCGTCACTGCCGTGAGGCAGACGCCCACTACCAGCAGGCCCGCCCGGACCGGTCCTCCGACCAGCGTGCGCATCGCGGTCCCGGCGAGGGGCGCGACCATCACGAAGATCAACCCGAAGGCCGCCGACGCGATGAGGCAGGTCAGCGTCGCTGCTGCGGTGAGCGCTACCCGCCCGGTCTGCAGCTTCGGCAGTTCACCGATGAGCAGGCTGCCCAGCCCGAACATCCCGATCGTGCCGAGAAGGGTCATCACCGACGTCGCGGCACTGCCGTATCCGACCTGCGCGGCAGGCAGCAGCCGCGCTGCCACCACCCAGAACGCGAAGCCGACGACGCTGTTGACGACCGTCGTGTTGAACAATGACGCGGCATTCTTCAGCAGCTCGTCACGCACCTGCCGGTTACCCGCCGGTGGAAGGTTGTCCGGGGGCGCCGCGTCGAGCAATGCGTGGCTCATGGCGATGTCCAGGTCGTGCGCAAAGCCACGCTGCGGTACAGCGAACCCGCCGTACCCGAACCGTCGACCAGGTACAGGTCAGCCTGCGTACCCGCCGCATTGCTCACGCCCTTTTGCCAGCTGCCACCCGAAGGCAGGGAAAAGGTGGTGGTCTGAGTCGTGCCCGACGACTCCGTCACGATGACGCGGTAACGACGGGTCTCGGACTCGCAGTTGCGCACCTGCAGGACGGCATGACCGCGACCTGCGGCCGTGAACGCCAGGCTGGTGAAGTGCGTCTGCTGTGCGGTGCGGGCGCCGACCACGGAACCGATCACGGCCGCAACGGCGATGAACGCCGCCAGTGCCATCAGCAGGATCGGCTTGCGCGGCCGGCCACGCCGTGCGAGCACGAAGGGGAGACCCTGTGGTTCGCGATGCGCCCGCGCCAAAGAGCCGGTAACCACGCAGACTGCCGCGTAGGCGAGCCAGGTCGCGCGTTCCAGCGGTAGTCGGAGCGCGGCCAGCAGCAGCCCGCCCAGCACCAGCAGTGCAAGCGAGAGGCCCACGCTGGCAACCGCCCGTTGCGCGCCGGAGAGTGGCCGGGACTGCTCGGTGGTGCCCGCGTCGCCCGGTGGCACTAGCACGGTGCTCCAGACGTAGCCGGTGCACGCGAGGAGCGCCGGGACCGCGAGCACGGCGGTCAAAGGCGCCGGGGCCGACAGGGCCGACAAACCTGCGGCGCCTGCGGTCACGGCCACGGCCGCCCAGAGATCACGGCGCATAGTCAGACCCCTGCAGGTCGTAGACGACGATGTCGCCCGAGTCGTACAGCCGCGACGCGCCGGCGCTGTCGAATTTCACCAGGCCGGCGAGCGCCAACGGGTGCCGGTAACGATTGGCATTCGCGTCGACCGGAAAGTACGAACCGCTTGCCGGAAGCTGGCGCGCGAGGCGGCTGTCGACCAGCAGGTAGCGCACCGCGCTCTTGCTGACCAGGGCGATAGACGCAGCCGTCGGCTCCACGGATGTGTACAGCGGCGCAAGGTCTCGGACGACGTCTTGCCGGCCGTAGGTGCCGATGATCGGGGCGTTGCCGGCGTCGGCGCCGATGCGCTGCCGCTCGCCCAAGGCGCGCGGTGCCCACCCGGCTACGGCGAGCGCTTCGGCGTCCACCGAACGCTCGAAACCTGCCACCAGGTACGGCCCCGGAAGGCGCTCCCACCATGGCGGCCATCCGCCGACGACGGCGCCGTAACTCAGCAGGCCGCCGGCCCCGAGGGCGCACATGTCGCCGGCCGCCTGACGCACGTGCGGCCGGTCGCAAACCACCAGCAGGGCAAGGACGTAGGCCACCGGGATGAACTCGAACGACATCAAGCGGCCGGCGAGTTCTTGCCCACCGGAGACTCCGACGCGGATGGCGAGAACTCCGTAGTAGCCGATGGAGCCGAGGAGCAGCACGGCTGTGCCGGTGCCTTGCCAAGGGGACGGGTGGTGGCGCCTCGCTCGGCGCATGGTGAGCCACGCGAGCGGGAGTAGTGCCGCGACGAGCAGGGTGGCCAGCACGCTGAAAAGCCTTTCCCCCAAAGGGGGAAGCTGGTTTGCCGCCGGGCCGGTCGCCGACATGCCGAGCAAGAGCCGGCGGGCACTGTCGAGCAGCCCGCTGATCGGGCTTCGCAGGTAGTCCACCGTCTGCGGGGCGGCCAGGGCGATCCAGGCGGCGATCAACGTGATCCCGCCTCCGGCGAGGCCACCGGCGATGCGCATCGTGCGCCGGCGGCGCGGATCATGGCGCCGGAGCGCAGCAACGACCGCCGTGCCGGCAAGCCCGGCCACCAGCAGGTAGCTCGTCACGTGGTGCGTGGCGATGGTGGCGGCAAGCATGCACGCGGCGAGCACGATCCAGCCGCGGCCGGAACGTTCATCGCGCACCGCCTCAACCGTCGCGAGCAACGTGACAGCGAGGAACGCCAGCCCGAGCGCCTGGTACAGGAACATCGCGTCGAATGACGCGAAGTGCGCGTTCATCGAGTAGGCGAAGACCCCCACCGCACCGACCCGTGCCGATCCGCTGAGCCGGGTAAACAGGCAGTAGAGCGCGATCACCAGAAGCAGGTGGGCCGTCGCCGTCACGACGATCCCCGCGGCGAAGATGCTCAAGCCGGTGACCGACGACACCGCAGCCGTGACGAGTTCGAGCCCGGGATAGTGCGGGCTGATGGGCAGTGCGGGATTCGGCGTCAGAAGGCGATGTGTCGTGAGCACGTCGTACGTGCCGCGCCAATGCTGCAGCTCATCAGGAAACGTGAACATGACCGGGCTGTAGCAGAGCTTGCCGAGGAAGCTGAACGACGCGATGACCGCCGCCAGTCCCAGCGGCTCGTAACGGCCGAGTCGGCTGCGCACCAGCAGCCGTGAACCGACGGCGAGGAACCCGAGCGCGACGCCGCTCCAGAAGAGCGCCGGGCCGAACCGCCAGCCATGTCGCGCTGCCGTATCGGCTGTAGCGATCAGAGCCAAGCCGATCGCCGCCGTCACCGCCGCCGCGGGCAGCCGTCCCCAGTCGCCGGGTGCCGGGGCGGGAGGGTCGCGTTCCGAGGTCGGGTGCGGGGGGCTCGGATCGCGCGAGTCGTGGCGCTTGGCCGAGTGGAGCGACGGCGCGGTGGCGCTGGTCATGCCGGCACCTGCTGGTGCTGTGAAGATGCGGTCGGCGTCCACGGCGACAGGAAGCGCGCGTACAGCGCCCGGCTGGCCCGCACCTGTGCTGCCGCGCTCGCGCGGGCGGCGGCGCGGCTGGCCGGGTCGATCTCCCAGGCGCGCTCCAGCGCTGCCCGGACCTGATGCTGCGCGTCTGGAGCGTCCAGCGAGACCAGCGTGGCAGCGCCGGGGAAGAGGCCGGCGAGACCCCGGAACTTGACGTCGTAGTAGCCGGAACGTGACAGGCACACCGCTGGGACGCCGGCCGCGAGGGCAAAGGCGGCGGCGTGGTACGTCGCCGTCACGATGGCGCGGCAGCTCGCTGCGGCACGCGCCAGCTCGGTCGGCGTCGAGAACTCCTGCAGGGACGTGAGGTCGGCAGGAAAGCCGGCCAGCAGTGCTCGTATGCCGTCGACGTCGGAGCTGTCCGAGTACCCCGAAACCGGCAACGCCTGCAGGCGAATTCCGCGTTCGACGGCAAACGTGCGCACGGTGCGAGCGAGTCCCAGGACGGCCGCCCGGTCGAGGTTGGTATAGCCGGCGAGCCGGACGTTCACGCCGAGGACGTCCGGCCGAACCGCGCCCGGATCCGCGACCGCGACGGCGAGTTCCAGCGCATCGTCGCCCGTGACGGCCAGGCGATCCGGGCGCACGCCGAGTTCGGTGGCGAGCCTGGGCCCGAGCAATCCCTCCCGCACACCGAGCGCGTCAAGGCGTGGGAAGACCGCACTTGCCTGGCGGCGGACCATACGGTTCGTCAAGGGTCCGAGGCCCTGGCCGAACATGGCGGTCGGCCGGCCGAGCCGCTGCGCCGCTGCCAGCACTGACAGCACGCCGCCGGCATGCCACCACCAGTCGTCGGTCAGGTATCCGCCGCCGGCCGCGACGACGAGATCAGCGTCGCGGATGGCGTGTAGCACGCTGCCTGCCTCGCCTCGACCCTGCGGAATCCGGCCGAGCAGGTACGGGCCGACGATCTTCCAGACCTGCTCGGCAGCAAGCCGCCGCGACGCCGGAAGCAGCCGCAGCGCGCGCGTGTCGACGAGCGACGAGCGAACGGGAGTGGTGCCGGGGCAGCAAACTGAAAGCCGGGCGGGGGCCGTACTGACGACGTCGATGCTTGCGCCGGGCAGTGCGCTTTGCAGCCGCGAGACGCAGGTGGCGAGCATGGCCGCGTCGCCGAGGTTGCGGACGTCGTAACCGCTGTGGTCAACGAGGACGCGCATGGTGGATCCGGCGACGGGGCGGGCGGGTGCGGGGGTAATGCGTGACGCGTGCCAACGTCTCTGCCGTCAGCCCTCCAGCGGCGACGCTGAGGCCGCCGATGATGGCGACGCTGTGCAGAAACCCGTCGACGCTTCGTTCACTGAGCCCTTTCGTGATGCCGTGCAGGAGCAGCGAACGGGCATAGGTCCGCTCAGAGGTGAGGGCGGCTGGGCCGTCCACTCCGGCCAGGGACGCCTTGCCGCGGCCCTCTTGCCAACAGCGGGACAGAAAGAAACGGGGGTGGGTATGCGCCGGCGGCACCCAGTGACGGGCGACGGCGGTGGGGACGTAGACCCAGTCACGCCCGGGGCACGCCGCGGCAAGCCGCAGGCAGAGATCGGTGTCTTCCGGCCGGCTGACGCCGCCGAGCTTGCCGAATCCTTCGCGGAAACCGCCGATCGCGTCGAAGTCGCAGCGGCGCAACGCCATGCTGCCGCCCCACACATTGCGGACCGGGGTCGCCACCTCGGGCATTCCTCGGTAACTGGCTCCGACGACCCAGTTGAATTCAGGCGGGAACCAGCGTGGGCCAACCGTTGGCCACATCGGAACGAGACGGCCGCCCACACCCAGCACACCGGGGCGGACGAGGGCGGCCAGCAGGGCTTCCAACCACTTCGGATCGGCAACCGCGTCGTCGTCGAGGAAGGCAACCGCGGTGCCGGTGGACGCGTCGACACCGGCGTTGCGTGCGCCGGAGGCGCCGCGGGCGTGGGTGCTCGAAACCACCCGCAGGTCGGTTACCTCGGCGAGGGCCCGGGCCAGCAATTCGTCGTTGTGGTCGACGACCAGCACCAGCTCGTCCGCCAGATGGGTTTGGGCCTGCACGGAGCGGATGGCCTGCACGGTCCGGCCCCATCGCGCCGAATCGAAGGCGGCAATGATGACGGAGACGCTGGGCCCGTCCACGACTCTCGCCTCAGCTGACGGCACGCCCGATGTCATCGGTTCGCTCCTGTCGCTCCCGGCGACCCAACGCGAGGGCGTCGGATGGCGCGGTCGAGCGGGGTTTGGGTCCCTGCTTAAGTGTCGGTTTCCCGGCGGCTGATGGCATCGCCCAATTGAGTGAAACCGCAGGTGGAAGGCATGTCTGGGACCGGCTTGAGGGAGTCGTTCGTCCCGGTAGGCGGGGCAGTTAGGCCCAGGTGCGGCCTAGTGCGAATGGGCTGAGAAGCCCTACGCCGGGTCGGGCGGAGGGGACGCCTGCGCCGCAGCCGGGTCTCCGGTGACGGCCGCCGCGATGGCCCGGGCCTCTTCGGTGGTCGGACCGGGTTCGGGCTGGAAGATGGCCCGGCGGTAGTAGCGCAGCTCCTGAACGCTCTCCCGGATGTCAGCGAGCGCCCGGTGTCCGCCCTTCTTCTCCGGGGCCGCGTAGTACGCGCGGGGATACCAGCGCCGGGCGAGCTCCTTCACCGACGAGACGTCGATCATCCGGTAATGCAGGTAGCCGTCCAGCTCCGGCATGTCGCGGGCGAGGAAGCCGCGGTCGGTCGCGATCGAGTTGCCGCACAGCGGTGCCTTGCGGGCCTCCGGCACGTGTTCGCGGACGAACGCGAGCACCTGGGCCTCGGCATCCGCCAGCGAGAGCGACGACGCGAGCACCGCCTTATCGAGCCCCGAATCGGCGTGCATGGCGACGACCACCGGGTCCATCGTCTCCAGCGCCTCGGCCGGCGCGGAGATCACCAGGTCGATGCCATCGCCCAGCTCGTTCAATTCACCATCGGTGACGACACAGGCCACCTCGATGAGCAGGTCTCGAGAAAGGTCGAGCCCGGTCATCTCGCAGTCGATCCAGACGAGGCGGTCCACCGGGTGACGGTAACTGTCGCCGCACGTTGGTGCCGTCTGCCGCGCGCACAAGGGGACAAACGGATGTGGTGTAGGACTCAAGTGCGTGCCGATGCTGGCGATGCTGTGGAATGGCTGTAACGCTTCGCTGTCAGCTTCGGAGGCGACCCGCGGGGGGTGGCGCGGAAGCCGGCATCGGGCCCGCGGCATCCCGCGGATCGCTGTGACGCATACTGGTGAAAAGCAACGACGTCTGGAGGAGCCCCGGTGACCTACGTCATCGCCGAGCCCTGTGTTGACCTCAAGGACAAGGCCTGCATCGAAGAGTGCCCTGTCGACTGCATTTACGAGGGCAATCGGATGCTCTACATCCAGCCCGACGAGTGCGTTGACTGCGGTGCCTGCGAACCGGTCTGCCCGGTCGAGGCGATCTACTACGAGGACGACGTCCCGGAGCAGTGGAAGGGCTACACCGAGGCGAACGTGGTGTTCTTCGCTGAGATCGGCTCCCCGGGCGGCGCCTCCAAGGTTGGTCTCGTCGAGTCCGACGCCCCGATCGTGAGCGCCCTGCCGCCGCAGGAGCACGACGAATAGCCGCCATCTCCGCTCCTCGCCGGTCCCTCCCGGATTTCCCGTGGGATCGGCTCGTTCCCTTCGCCGAGCGCGCCCGGTCCCACCCGGACGGCATCGTCGACCTTTCGGTCGGAACGCCGGTCGACCCGACCCCGGGGGTCGTCCAGGACGCGCTGCGCAAGGCCGCTGACGCCCCGGGCTACCCGCTCACCATGGGCACCGTCGCGCTTCGCGAGGCGCTGACCGGCTGGGCCGCCCGCCGGCTCGGAGCCCCCGACGGCATCGGCGTGCTCCCCACCGTCGGCAGCAAGGAGCTGGTGGCCCTGCTGCCCTCGCTGCTCGACATCCACGCCGGCGACACCGTCGCTCATCCCGAGCTGGCCTACCCGACGTACGCCGTGGGAGCGCTGCTCGCCGGCGCCACCCCGAAGGCCTACGGCAGCCTGTTCGACCTCGGCCCGGCGCGCATCAGGCTCATCTGGGTCAATTCCCCGGGCAACCCCACCGGTCAGGTCCTTCCCGTCGACCATCTGCGCAAGATCGTCGACTGGGCGCGCGAGCGCGGCACGCTCGTCGTGAGCGACGAGTGCTACCTCGAGCTGGGCTGGGACGCCGAGCCGGTCAGCGTCCTCGATCCGCGGGTCTGCGGAGGCGACGCCACCGGCCTGCTCGCCGTCCACTCCCTCTCCAAGCGCTCCAACCTCGCCGGCTACCGGGCGGGCTTCGTCGCCGGCGATCCGCAGGTGATCGCCGCCCTCCTCGAGGTCCGCAAGCATGCCGGCCTCATGGTTCCCGACCCCGTCCAGGCGGCGATGGTCGCCGCCCTCGGCGACGATGCCCATGTCGTCGAGCAGCGCACGCGCTACGCCGCCCGGCGCGAGCTCCTCAGAGCCGCGCTCGAAGCGGCCGGCATGCGCATCGAACACAGCGCCGGTGGGCTCTACCTGTGGGCGACCGCGGGCGAGGACTGCTGGACGACGGTGGGCCGCCTTGCCGACCTCGGCATCCTCGTCGCGCCCGGCGAGTTCTACGGCCCGAAGGGCGCGCAGTTTGTCCGGGTGGCGCTAACTGCGCACGACGAGCGCATCGCGCAGGTCCCGGTCCGTTTGGGCGGCCGCTGAGCGCCGCCGCTCGTGGGCTCCGCCGACCGTGAAGACGATCAGCGCGAGCCAGATCAGGACGCAGCCGATCAGCCGGCTGGCCGGCAGCGGCTCGTGGCGGATGAGGACGCCGACCAGGAACTGCAGCGTGGGTGTCAGGTACTGCAGGATGCCCATCGTCGTCAGCGACACGCGCGTCGCCGCCGCGCCGAAGAAGACCAGCGGGATCGCCGTGATGATGCCGGCCCCGATCAGCAGGCTGGTGTGGCCGGGCGCGTGCCCGAAGGTGCCGTTACCGTTCACGGCCAGTACGACCGTGAACGCGAGCGCCGGGACGGCCAGCACGCCGGTCTCCACGGCGAGCCCCTCCATCGCCGGCGCGCCGACCCGGTTCTTCAAGAAGCCGTACGTCGCGAACGAGAAGGCCAGGATGAGCGCGATGTACGGCAAGTGCCCATAACTGATGGTCAGTACGGCGACGGCCACCGCCGCGAGTCCCACGGCGATCCAGCCGGACCGGGAGAGCTTCTCGTGCAGCACCACGACGCCGATGACGACGGTGATGAGCGGGTTGATGAAGTACCCGAGCGCGGCCTCGACGACCCGGTGCGTGTTGACGGCGTAGATGTAGACACCCCAGTTCAGGGCGATCATCAGCGCGGCTATCGAGAGCAGGCCGAGGCGGCGCCGGTTCACCAGCAGCGGCCGTAGCGAGGACCACCGACGCAGTACCGCCAGTGCGATACCGACCGCCACCAGGCTCCACAAGCAGCGGTGAGCCAGGATCTCGATGGCGCCGGACGGCTTGAGCAGCGGGAAGTACAGCGGGAACAGGCCCCAGATCGAGTACGCCGCGACGCCGAACAGCACCCCGCGGCGATCTTCGCTGGCGAGCCCTCCCATGATCTCCACGCTATGGGCACGGGTGGACTGGTCGCACCCGGTTATTGGCCTGCTCCCCATAAGGTCAGAGGCATGAGCGCAGCTGCCGACAGCCCCATCGACCCCGCCATCGACGAGCTCTGGGAGCACCGGAGCGAGTTGTCCACTGCGGACGAGGCCGCCCGCAAGGTCGTCGTCAACGCCGTCGATCAGCTCGATGCCGGTGAGGCGCGGGTGGCGCAGGTCGACCCGGCGACCAATGAGGTCGTGGTCGACGAGCGAGCCAAGCGCGCGATCCTGCTGTCGTTCAAGGTGCTGCCGATGCTCGAGACCGAGTCCGGCGACTTTCACTACCACGACCGGATGCCGCTGAAGACGCGTTTCGACGGCGTTCGCGTCGTGCCCGGGGCGATCGCGCGCTGGGGCTCCTACCTGGCGCCCGGCGTGGTGCTGATGCCGAGCTACGTCAACATCGGCGGCTATGTCGACTCGGGAACGCTCGTCGACACCTGGGCCACTGTGGGGTCCTGCGCCCAGGTCGGCAAGAACGTGCACCTGTCCGGCGGCGTCGGCCTCGGCGGGGTGCTCGAGCCGCCGAACGCCACCCCGGTCGTCATCGAGGACGACGCCTTCATCGGCTCCCGCAGCATGGTCGTCGAAGGTGCCCGGGTCCGCCGCGGCGCGAAGCTCGGCGCCGGCGCGATCCTCACCAGCAGCACCCGCGTCTTCGATGCCACCAGCGGCGAGGAGTATCCCCGCGGCGAGGTGCCGGAGCGGGCCGTCGTGGTCGGCTCCAGCAAGGTGCGCTCGTTCCCGGGCGGCGAGTTCGCCATGCCCTGCCTGCTGGTGCTGCGCACGCTCGCCGAGGGCGAGATCCACGACAAGCTCGCGCTGAACGACGTTCTCCGCGAGCACGGCGTCGCGACGTGAGCCCGCTCGAGCTCGCCGGTGATCCGGCCGAGCTCACCGCGACGCTGGTCGACGTCGCGAGCGAGAGCGGCGACGAGGGCCGGCTGGCTGACACCGTCGAGCAGGCGCTACGCGGTCTCGGCCAGCTGAAGGTCCTCCGCGACGGCGACGCGGTCGTGGCGTTCACGCAGCTGGGACGCTCGCGGCGGATCGTTTTGGCGGGCCATCTCGACACCGTCCCGATCGTCGGCAACGTCCCCTCACGCCTGGACGGCACCCGTCTCTACGGCTGCGGGTCCGCCGACATGAAGTCCGGCATCGCGGTGATGCTCCACCTCGCCGCGACCATCAGCGAGCCGGCCAGTGACCTCACCCTCATCTGCTACGACAACGAGGAGGTCGAGGCGTCACGCAACGGCCTGCGCCGCCTCGTCGCGAACCATCCCGACTGGCTCGCCGGCGATCTCGCCATCCTGCTCGAGCCCACCGACGGGGTCATCGAGGCCGGCTGCCAGGGCACGCTGCGCGTCGAGGTCACCGTCCCCGGCCACCGGGCTCACAGCGCGCGCTCCTGGCTCGGTGACAACGCGATCCACGCCGCCGCACCGCTGCTCGCCCGCCTCGCGGCCTATGAGCCGCGCTGGGTCGACATCGACGGCTGCCTCTACCGCGAGGGCCTGTCGGCCGTGCGCATCGCCGGGGGAGTGGCCGGCAACGTCATCCCCGACGCCTGCACCGTCACCGTCAACTTCCGCTTCGCGCCCGACCGTGACGAGCAGCAGGCGCTCGCTCACGTGGCCGAGACGCTCGCACCGTTCGAGCTGACACTGGTCGATTCGGCCCCGGGCGCGCTTCCCGGGCTGCACGTGCCTGCCGCGCAGGAGTTCGTCGCCGCCGTGACCGCTGCCGGCGGGGAGGCGCCGCGGGCCAAGTACGGCTGGACCGACGTCGCCCGCTTCGCCGCACTCGGCATCCCGGCCCTCAACTACGGCCCGGGCGATCCGAACCTCGCCCACACCCGCGACGAGTACGTCGAGCTGGCCCGCATCGGGGCCTGCGCCGACGTCCTGCGGGCCTACCTCACGACCTGAGTCGCGATCTGCTCAAATATCGAGCCCGACGTACTTCGTCGACAGGTACTCCTCGATCCCTTCGAAGCCGCCCTCGCGTCCGAAGCCGCTCTGCTTCACGCCGCCGAAGGGTGCCGCCGGGTTGGAGATCAGCCCCTTGTTGAGGCCGACCATCCCGTACTCGAGGCCCTCGACCACCCGCATCGCGCGCGAGAAGTCGCGGGTGAAGACGTATGACGCGAGCCCGTACTCGCTGTCGTTGGCCGCGGCCAGCGCCTCGTCGTCGGTTTCGAAGGTGGCGACCGGCGCGACCGGACCGAAGATCTCCTCGCGCAGCAGGCGCGCGTCGGTGGGCACGTCGGAGAGCACCGTCGGCGCGTAGAAGTACCCGGCGTCGCCGACGGGGCTGCCCCCGGTGCGCACCTTGGCGCCCCTGGACGCCGCGTCGTCGACCAGCTCCACGACCTTGTCGCGCTGCGACGCGTCGATCAGCGGCCCGACGTTGACGCCGTCCTCGGTGCCGCGCCCCACCACCAGCGCGGCCATCTTCTCGGTCAGCTTCGCGGCGAACTCCTCGGCCACCGGCGCCTGCACGTGGAAGCGGTTGGCGGCAACGCACGACTCGCCCATGTTGCGCATCTTCGCGATCATCGCCTGCTCGACGGCGAGGTCCAGGTCGGCGTCGGCAAAGACCAGGTACGGCGCGTTGCCACCGAGCTCCATCGACAGCCGCAGCAGCGTGCCCGACGACTGCTGCATGAGCAGCCGGCCCACCTCGGTGGAGCCGGTGAACGAGAGCTTGCGCAGCCGCGTGTCCTCCACCAGCGGCTTCACGATGGACGAGCTCGAGGACGACGTGAGGATGTTGAGCACGCCGTCCGGAAGGCCCGCGTCAGCCAGGATCTGACCGAGCGCCAGCATGGACAGTGGCGTCTGCTTGGCGGGCTTCACGATCATGGTGCAGCCGGCCGCGATGGCCGGTCCGATCTTTCGGGTGCCCATGGCCGCCGGGAAGTTCCAGGGCGTGACCAGCAGGCACGGCCCGACCGGCTGGCGCATGGTCAGCAGCCGGCCCTTGCCGCTCGGCTCGGTCGAGTAGCGCCCGTGAATCCGGACGGCCTCCTCGGAGAACCAGCGGAAGAACTCCGCCGCGTACGCGACCTCCCCGGCCGACTCCGCGAGGCTCTTGCCCATCTCCAGCGTCATCAGCAGGGCGAGCTCGTCCTTGCGCGCGTTCATGGCCTCGAAGGCGCGGCGCAAGATCTCGCCGCGCTCGCGGGGGGCGGTCGCGGCCCAGCCCGCCGAAGCGTCCGCCGCTGCCGTCAGCGCGGCCTTCGCGTCGTCCGGGGTGGCGTCGGCGATCTCGCACAGGACCTCTCCGGTGGCGGGATCCTCAACCGCAAGCGTCTTGGCGCCGGTTCCGTCACGCCATTGGCCGCCGATCAGCAGCTGGTGGGGAGCGGCGGCGACGACATCAGTTTCGCTAGGCATATGTCGGCACTACCCGACGCAGCGGCGTTCAGGCAAGTGGCGAGAGGCATGCGCGGGTCGAATCCGGCCGTCAAGTTCGGTCCTGGCCGGTTGTTTCTCCCCTCCGGGGTAGGGCTCTTGGGGCATCACCGACGAAAGGAGCTGACCGTGTCAACTGAACTGCAGGGCAAGCGCATCGCCTTTCTGGTGGCTCCCGAGGGAGTCGAGCAGGTCGAGCTGACCGAGCCATGGCAGGCGGTCAAGGACGCCGGCGCGCAGCCCGTCCTGGTCTCGACCGGTGAGGGCGAGATCCAGGCGTTCAACCATCTCGACAAGGGCGACACGTTCCCGGTGGACGAGACCGTCACGGGCGTGTTGGCGGATGATTTCGACGGGCTCGTGCTCCCCGGCGGCGTCGCCAACCCGGATTTCCTGCGGATGCAGCAGGAAGTACCCGGCTGGGTGGCCGCCTTCTTCACGGCCGGAAAGCCGGTCGCCTCGATCTGCCACGCTCCGTGGACGCTGATCGAAGCTGGCGTCGTTGCCGGCCGCAGGCTCACGAGCTGGCCCAGCCTGCAGACCGATCTGCGCAACGCAGGCGCCACGTGGGTGGACGAGGAAGTCGTCGTCGACGAGGGTCCCAAGGCGGTTACGAAGCCGTCCAGCGTGCTGGTCACCAGCCGCCGGCCGGACGACCTGAAGGCCTTCACCCAGGCGATCGTGGAGCACTTCGCGTAACCGGAGCTACGCGTGTCGTTCATCCAGCGGAACCGTTGCCGGTAGCCGCGGCCACCTAGCGTTGGCGTCGTGACACATCCATCGATCGATCCCGAACGACGCCGGGATCACCACGCCACCTACACCGAGCCCGAGAACGGCACCCCGGAGCGCCAGCGGGGTCCGGTCACGCTGCGGCGCGGCCAGGTGCAGCCCACCACGACCGACCAGCGCCTGCTCGACGCGCGCGGCCCGTCGGAGTTCGTGCACTCCGATCCCTGGCGCGTGCTGCGCATCCAGGCGGAGTTCGTCGAAGGCTTCGGCCTGCTCGCCGAAGTCCCGCAGGCGGTCACCGTCTTCGGCTCCGCCCGCACGCAGGTCGACAGCCCCGACTACGTCCTCGGCCAGCAGGTCGGCGCCGCGCTCGCCGGCGCCGGCTACGCCGTGATCACGGGCGGCGGACCGGGAACCATGGAAGCGGTCAACCGCGGCTGCCAGGAGGCGGGCGGCCTTTCGATCGGGCTGGGCATCGAGCTTCCCTTTGAAGAAAAGCTGAATCACTGGGTCGATCTCGGCATCAATTTCCGGTATTTCTTTGCGCGCAAGACCATGTTCGTGAAGTACGCCCAGGCGTTCGTGATCCTGCCCGGCGGCTTCGGAACTCTCGATGAGTTGTTCGAGGCACTGACCCTCGTCCAGACCCGGAAAGTGACCCGTTTCCCGGTGGTGCTGCTGGGCGTCGGCTACTGGGGCGGGCTGATCGACTGGTTACGCGCAGCGCCCGCCGCGTCAGGGCGTATCTCTGCGCGCGACCTGGACCTGATCACGCTGACCGACGACGTCGAGGAGGTCCTGGCGGTGATCAACGCCAGCCGGTAGCCCGCGTTCAGCGGCCCAGCAGCCGCAACGGCCAGTGCGCGACGCAAAGTGCTCCGACGGCGGCGGTCCGCGCGATACCGGGCCCGGGGGCGCTGAGCAGGGCAGCTACGGCCTCGGCGGACATGCGCGAGGGCGCGGCCTGCCAGTCGATCTGATAGGTCGATTCGCCCGAGGCGAGTCGACGCCTCCGCAGGGATCCGAGCAGCGCCCCATCGCGACGGAACTCGGCGACCAGCGGCGTGCGCTGGGTCAACGTGAACCGGCGGCCACGCACCCGGACGACCCGGGTGCCGGTCAGCCAGTCCACCCAGCCGTCACGCCACTGCACCATCTCGGCCTGCGGCTGCTTGCCGCTGCGCGGGGTGCGGGTGGCGGGCGGCGATGGCGGCGGGGCGACCGGTGCCGGGTCAGCGAGCGTCATGGAAGACCTATGCATTCACCAGAAATGACATCTATACGGTAACTCTCCCGAAGGAGTTTCTCCGAAATGACCGGGAGAGAAATCATCCTTCGAGAGAGCTACCGGAGGCCGCCTACTTCGCAGCGCGCTCGATGACGGCTTTGGCCGTCTGCGTGGACCCGTCGACCGTGGCCAGAACGCCGGCGTTCTGCCCGGCCTTGACCTGATCGATCGTGCTCTTCTGGCCGTCGACCCGCACCTTGGTGTCAGCGGTGACGACGTACGTCTGCTTGAAGCCGTCCTTGCTCGTCAGCGTGATCGAGGTCGGGCTGACCGCGTCGACCGTGCCGCGCTGCTCGGCGACCTGAACCGGCTTGCTGTCCTTGCCGAGAACGGTGAACTGGCCGTGCAGCATGCGTCCTCTGAGCTTGGCCAGCCGACCGGCGCGTCCGTGCTTGCCGGCCGCGGTTCCGGGAGCGGCGGACGGGGTGGCGGCCACCGTCGTCGCGCTGGTATTACTCGCGCTGCTGCTCGAGCCGTCACTGGTCGCCGCGGCAGCGACGCCACCGGCGGCAACGATGCCAACCGTGATCCAGCCTGCGGCGCGAACTGCGGCTCCTGGCTTACCCATCGTGGTCTCCTTGCGTTGCGTGGTAGGAGAAGCATCGGCAAGATTTCGTGAAACTGCGTGTGCTTACGGTTCGAGGAATGTAAAGCCGCTAAAGGAGCTGGTCAGCCGCCCGGCTCAGGCCAGGGCGCGGCGCCCGACGGCGAGGTCGCGCGTCCCCCGAATGGCCGCCACCGTGTCGACGACGCGGCGCGTGGCCGGTACGGCATGCGCGCGCACCACGCGGGCGCCCAGCCATACGGCCACCGCCGTAGCCGCCATCGTGGGCTCCAGCCGGTCCGACACGGGAAGATCGAAGCACTCGCCGAGGAAGTCCTTGTTGCTCATGGCGACCAGGACCGGCCAGCCGGTCTCGACGAGCTCGGGGAGCCGGCGCGTCGCTTCCAGCGAATGCCGGCTGTTCTTGCCGAAGTCATGGCCGGGGTCGATCAGGATCGCGTTGCGCGCGACCCCGAGGCCCGCGGCGCGCTCGGCCAGGCCCACCACCGTCTGCTTGATATCGGCGACGACGTCGTCGTAGGCGACCCGGTGGGGACGCGTGCGCGGGGCTACGTGGCCGGCGTGGGTGCACACCAGCCCGATGCCGTACTCGGCGGCCACCTCGGCCAGCTCGGGTTCGGTGCCGCCCCACGCGTCGTTGAGCAGGTCAGCGCCTTCGGCGGCGACGGCGCGGCCCACCTGGGCGCGCCAGGTGTCGACCGAGATCACGATGTCGGGGTGCCGGGAACGCACGTGGGCCACGAAGCCCGCGACCCGGCGCAGCTCCTCCGTGGCGTCGACATCGACCCCCGGAGCTGCCTTGACGCCCCCGATGTCGAGGATTTCGGCGCCTTCTGCCACCGCGCGATCCGCTGCGTCGAGCGCCTCGGCCTCGCCATACGTGGCGCCCCGGTCGAAGAACGAGTCCGGCGTGCGGTTGATGATCGCCATGACGGCGATCTCGTCCGGGCCGAATGTGCGGGGGCCGAGGTGCAATTCCACGCCTGCACTCTCGCAGATGCCAGACTGCAGGAATGGCGATCGTCGTGGGGGTGCTCCTCGTTGCCGCCGTGCTCCTCGCCTTGGGACTGGCCGCCGCCGGGCGCATCGACGGCATGTACCGGGCGACGCCGGACGCGCCGCCGGGCTTGCCGGAGGGTCCGATCACCCCGGAGGGGCTGCGCCGGGTGAAGCTGCCGGTGGTGCTGCGCGGTTACCGGATGGCCGATGTCGACGAGCTCATCGAGCGTGCCGCTGCGGAGCTCGAGACCTCCCGCCCGGCGAAGCCGACGCCCTACCCGGCGGCGACCACCTCCCTGGAAAAGGCGCCCGCGCCGGACCCGGCCTGGGATGGTTGAGCTGCGCGTCAGCATCGACGTCGCGGCTCCCGCCGAAACCGTCTTTGCCGCCGCTACCGACTGGGCGCGCCAGGGCGAATGGATGCCGGGTACCCAGCTGCGGGTTCGCTCGGGAACGGGCACGGCGGCGGGGGACGAGTTCGTCGCCCGCACCGCGCTGCCCGGCCGGTTGGGCTGGATCGGGTTCGACGATCCGATGCGGATCACCAGGTGGGCCTCGCCCGAGGTGTGTGAGGTCCTGCATCTCGGGCGGATCGTGCGGGGCACCGGAGCTTTCGAGGTCTCGCCGCTGCCGGCAGGTGGTTCGCGATACACGTGGGTCGAGTGGGTGGACCCGCCCTTCGGCGCCGCCGGCCGGGTCGGGCTGCAGCTGGCGCGGCGGCCGTTCCAGGCGGCCCTTCGTCTGGCTCTGCGCCGGTTCGCCCGCTGGGTGGAGAGCGGGTGCTGGGCTAGCGGCCGATGAAGGACGGCTGGCGCTTGGCGAAGAACGCGTCGACGGCGCCCAGATGGTCCGCCGTGCGCCCGATCTGCTCTTGAAGCGTCGCCTCCAGGTTCAGCGACTCCGGCAGCGAGTGGGTCGCCGCATGGGCCAGCGTCTGCTTGATCGCCGCGTAGGCGGCGGTCGGCCCGGCGGCGAGGCGCAGCGCCAGCTCCCGGGCGGAGGAGTCGAGCAGCTCGTCGTCGACGACGGCGTTGATCAGCCCGAGCTCCAGAGCACCGTCGGCTGAGATGCGCTCGTTGAGGTACATCAGCGCTGCCGTCTTCGCCGGACCGATCAGGCGCGCAAGGTTCCACGTGATGCCCGAGTCGCCGGCCAGCGCGATGCCGGCGAAGGCCGTCGCGAACACGGCGGAACGCGCCGCCCACCGCAGGTCACAGGCGAGCGCGATGCCGAGACCGGCTCCGGCGACCGGCCCGTTGATCGCTGCCACGACCGGCTTCGGCATGTCGGCAATCGTCTGCACGATCGGGTTGTAGTACTGGCGGACGACCTCGCCGAGGTTCGGCGGCACCGGTTCGGCATAAGCGGCCTGCAGCTCCCGAAGGTCCTGCCCGACGCAGAATGCGCGCCCGCGCCCCCCGAGCACCACGGCCCGTACCTGCGGATCCGCGCTCGCGGCAACGACCGCGGCGAGCAGCTCCTCCTTGGCGGCTACGGAGAGCGCGCCGAGCGCGTCGGGACGGTTGATCGTGACGAGCGCGAGGGCCTCATCAGGGCCGGTGCGCTCGTAGGTGACTGCTTGCTGCTGCTCGTCCACACGAGCATCTTCCCCTGCCGGATCGACCTTCGCTGACCTCACCCACCGCCGATTCCCGTCGCATCTGGGATGATGGTCAAAGACGTGACGGCTACCGAGTTCGATTCGGCCCGCTGGCTGCGTTTGTCTGCGTTGCAAGCGTGTCCCGCGGGGCAGTTCAAGGAAGAGGTGCACGGCATGGCGGCCATGAAGCCGCGGACGGGTGACGGTCCGCTCGAGGTCACCAAAGAGGGGCGCGGCATCGTGATGCGGGTTCCGCTGGAAGGCGGCGGCCGTCTCGTCGTCGAGATGTCGGCGCCCGAGGCCACGGCCCTCAGTGAGGCCCTCAAGGAGGCAGTCGGCTAGCGCGGGTCCGTGACCAGTATCTAGCGGCGCTGCTCGTGCTGCTGGAGGGATTCCTCCAGCAGCACCTACTCCCTCAGCTCGCTGGCGAGCCCGCGCGCTCCCGGAGCCACGCGAGGCTCTCGTGGTGGTTCATCGCCTTCTCCCAGCCGGCAAGGGCGCTCTGCACGGCCTCTTCGTCGTCGAAGCGCCCCAGGATCTCGACGGTCAGCTCGTTGACCTCGACCTGATCGATGTCGAGCTGGTCGAGAAAGCGGGCGAAGAGCCCGCCGGGATGGGGCTCCCGCACGATGTAGAGCTCGCCGGTCTCGAACAGCCAGTTAGCGCGGTAGGTCGAGTGCTGATCGGCCTCGGTCGACCAGCCGTCGCCGAACGTGACTTCGCTGGATTCGCGGCGGCGCGGGTCACCGTCGTAGAACTCTCCGATGTCCATCGCCCCGTCAGCCTTCCTCACCGGGAAGGGCGACGGCCGCGAGCAGGCCGGTGCCGACCGGCAGGACCGCCGGCGCCAGGCGGCCATCCTCTCGCACCAGCTCGACCAGCCGCCGCAGCGCTCCGGCCTCCGCATCGCGCGCGCTCGGATCGGCGGCTTTCTCCGCCCCGTCGAAGATGACGAGGCCGCCGGTACGGACCAGCCGGATCACCTGTGGCAAGAAATCCGGGTACTCGCGCCGGTCAGCTGCGCAGAACACCACGTCGTAGGCGCCGTCGGTCAGGCGGGGGAGCACGTCAAGCGCCCGCCCCGTGATCAGCCGGGCGCGGGAGGTCGGGATGCCATCGGCGTTGAACGCCGCCCGGGCCAGGCGCTGCGCCTCCGCTTCTGCATCGATGCTGGTCAGGACCCCGTCTGGACGCATGCCGCGCAGCAGGTAGAGGCCGCTGACGCCGGTGTCGGTGCCGACCTCGACCGCGGTGCGTGCCTGCGCCGCGCCGGCCAGCAGTCGCAGGGCGGCCCCGGTGGCCGGGCTGATCGGCTCGACGCCGATCTCGACGGCCCGCTCGCGGGCGGCGGTCAAGACGGCGTCTTCCGGCACAAAAGACTCGGCGAACTCAGCAACGCTCATGGTCAGCAAAGCCTAGTGGACTGTGAGTGAGGAGAGCACGGGAACCACGCCCGCGGCCCGCTCGTTGGAACTCACAGCAATCTGGCAG
Source organism: uncultured Actinomycetota bacterium (assembly GCA_963782485.1). Taxonomy (GTDB): domain Bacteria; phylum Actinomycetota; class Actinomycetes; order Frankiales; family Frankiaceae; genus DATAZK01. Next base: position 469,319 of record CAWAJV010000007.1, on the reverse strand, counting down.
GCCGATCGGGCCGCTTTCACGCGACAGAAAACCGAGAAACGTACACCATGACGGCTGGAGCTATTTGCGCGCCAGGCGGGCGCTCCTTCCGGACCCGGCTGGCCCGAAGGGAAGCCGTGCCCGTGAGTGCCGCCGTATCGACGTGGGAGCCCCCGTCGTGGGACGAGGTCGTCCGTGAACACAGCGCGCGCGTGTACCGGCTCGCCTACCGGCTGACCGGCAACCAGCAGGACGCCGAAGACCTGACGCAGGACGTCTTCATCCGGGTATTCCGCTCGCTCGACGGCTACACGCCCGGGACGTTCGAGGGCTGGCTGCACCGCATCACGACGAACCTCTTCCTGGACCGCATGCGCCGGGCGAACCGGATCCGCTTCGAGGCGCTGCCCGAGGATGCCGAGCGGCTCCCGAGCGGCCAGCCCACTCCCGAGACGGCCGTGCTCTCCGATCTGTTCGACCCCGATGTCGAGCGCGCGCTCGCGTCGCTCCCGCCGGACTTTCGCGCCGCTGTCGTGCTGTGTGACGTGGAGCAGCTCTCCTACGAGGAGATCGCCGCCACGCTCGACATCAAGCTGGGCACCGTCCGCAGCCGCATTTCCCGGGGTCGGGCGATGCTGCGGGCTGCCCTGTCCGACCGGGCCCCGGAAAGCTCCCGTGAAGCGGGTTACTCCCGGGCGCCTTCGGTGAAGCCCGTGACCCTCCCGTCGCTTTCATGAGTGCCATGAGCTACGTGCCGTCAGCTCACCTCGGCGACCTCGGCGCCGCCCTCGTTGACGACCAGCTCGACGAGCCCACCCGCAGGCTCACCCAGCAGCACCTCGCATCGTGCTGGTCCTGCCGCCGTGAGGTCGAGGAGCAGCGCCACCTCAAGGCACGGCTGCGCGGCCTCTCCGAGCCCGGCCCGCCGGCCGCGTTGCTCATGCGGCTGCACGCGCTCCAGGCGCCGCCGGCGGCCCCCGCCGACGAGCCGTTGGCCGCGCCGTTTCCGGGCATCGCCGCCGATCCCGCACCGGTCGCCGGACCGCTCCGGCGGCTGACCGTCATGCGGGATCCGCGTCGTGGACGGCGGGTGCTCGCCGGGGCGGCTTCGCTGCTGCTCGTCGGGGCCGGTACCGCGTTGGCGTCCAGCGGAGGCGTGCAGGCCGCGGCCCCGATCCCGCCGGCGACATCGACCCTCGTCACGCGCGGCGCCTCGATCGATACGTCCATGCGCCTCAACGACCCGGCGTTCGCCGTCATGTCGGCGTCTTTCGCGCGTTGACCTCGTCACACCGGGGGGTCGACGCGCTGCCGTTCGGTTCGCGGCAGCCAGCTCTCGGCCGTACCGTAGGCGGCTGTAGCGCGTCACCGGCGCGCGCTGACTGTCCAGTCTTGACTGGCGTGCTGAGGGAGGCCGCGGGCTGATGTCACAGGGGCCCGAAGGCGATCGGCAGGACAATCCCGAGCCCTCGCCGTGGTGGACGCCCGGCGGTGCCGAGCAGGGCTCGCAGGGGCAGGATGCGGGTAGGCAGTTGCCGCCGCCTGGTGGCCAGGAGGCCCCCCCGCCGAGCGGGTCGCAGTCGGTGTCGTACGGGGCTCCGGTCACCGAGGAGCAGCAGGCCTGGTCGTACAACTCGCCGTGGGGCGCCGCGCCTGACCAGTCCGCCACCCAGCCGATAGCCGGAGAGGCCCCCGCGTTCGGCCACATCGGCAGCCCGCCGCGCGGCCCCGACTACCTGCCGCCGTCGCCGTACCCGCTCACCCCCGGCCCGGCGGCAGTCGAGCCGGTGGATTCCCGGCCGCCCCCTCCGGCCGGCTCCAACCGGCAGTGGTCGGCCGGCCGGATCTTCGTCATCGCTCTGGTCGCCGCGCTGCTCGGCGGGGTCATCGGAGGCATCTCCGGCGTGGCCTACGAGCACGGCCGGGTGGACAAGAACGCCGCGCCGTCCTCGGACCTGTCGGCGTCAGCGCCGCCGCTGGCGACGGGTTCGCCGACCCCGGTCAACCGCGACCCGCAATCCGTCGCGTCCATCGCGGCCAAGCTGCTGCCATCGGTCGTGACGCTCAACGTGACCGGCTCGAGCGAGCAGGGCACCGGGTCCGGCGTCGTCATCCGTTCCGACGGTTACATCCTCACGAACAACCACGTCGTCGCGGTCGCGGCGAACGGCGGCACCGTCACCGCCGACTTCTACAAGGGCCGCCAGAACGTGCCGGCCCGGATCGTCGGTCGTGACCCGAAGACCGACCTCGCGGTGGTCCGGGTGTCCGTCACCGGCCTGCCGGCGGCGACTCTCGGCCAGTCGTCGAGTCTCGTCGTCGGCGATCCGGTGGTGGCGCTCGGCGCACCGCTCGGGCTGTCGAGCACCGTCACCTCGGGCATCATCAGCGCGCTGGACCGTAACGTCGAGGTGCCCGACGAGAACGGCGGCTCAGCCGGCCTGCTGATCGGTGCCATCCAGACCGACGCGGCGATCAACCCCGGCAATTCCGGCGGCCCGCTCGTCGACGATCAGGCCCAGGTCATCGGCATCAACTCGGCGATCGCGACCGCATCTTCAGGTGGTAGCGGCCAGAGCGGCAACATCGGGGTTGGCTTCGCCATCCCGATCGACTACGCGCGTTCGATCGCCGACGAGATCATCCGCACCGGCCGCGCGACGCATCCCTACGTTGGAGTCACGGCGAGTCCTGCCGATACCACTGGTGGGACCAATGGCGCGAAGATCATCTCGGTCGTGCCGGGTGGTCCTGCTGACAAGGCCGGTCTCGAGCCCGGCGACATCATCACCAAGGTGGACGGCAAGGAAATCGACGGCGTTGACGGTCTGGTCGCGGCCACGCGGCTGCACAAGGTCGGCGACGTCGTGACCATCACCTACGAGCGCGATGGCAAGGCCAGCACGGTCCAGGTGACATTGCAGGAGAGCCGAAGCTGATGTTCGGGATGAGCGCGTGGCACCTCGCCGTCCTGGTGGTCGTGGGCCTGGTGGTCTTCGGTCCCGACAAGCTGCCGTCGCTGATCAAGGACCTCGGCAAGGCGTTGCGGCAGGTGCGTTCGACCGCGCAGACCATGCAGGACGACCTCAAGGCCGAGCTCGGGCCGGAGGTCGGCGATCTGGACCTGCGCAGCCTTCACCCGCGCACCTTCGTCGAGAAGCACCTCTTCGGCGAGGGGCTGGACGAGGACATCGACGCGTTGCTCGGCACCGACTTCGCCAAGCAGGAGCCGTCCGAAGCCGTCTCGTTCGAGAAGCCGGCCCCGGTCAGCACCACCGACTCGTTGCCGGTGAGCGCGGCAGATGCCCAGCCAGAGGCCCTGCCGCGGGTCCGGTTCGACGCCGACGCGACCTGACTGGCTTACTTGCGGGTCGGGCTCAGCCCCAGCGAGCGTCCGGAAAGGCCGCGTGAGCGCGAGCTGATCCGGTCGGCGATCGATTGCAGAGCCTTGCCGGCCTCCGAATCGGGGTCGGCCAGCACCAGCGGATGCCCGGAGTCACCGCCCTCGCGCAGCCGCGGGTCGAGCGGGATCTGACCGAGCAGCGGCACGTCGTGGCCGAGCGCGCTGGTCAGGCGCTCCGCAACCTGCGCTCCGCCGCCGGTGCCGAAGACGTCGAGGTGCTCGCCGCAGTGGGGGCAGGGCATGTAGGCCATGTTTTCGACGACGCCCACGACGTTCTGCCGGGTCTGCCGGGCGATCGTTCCCGCGCGCTCCGCGACCTCGGTGGCCGCCAGCTGCGGGGTAGTCACGAGTAGCAGCTCGGAGGAGGGCAGCAGCTGCGCGAGCGAGATCGCCACGTCGCCGGTGCCGGGCGGCAGGTCGAGCAGCAGGACGTCGAGGTCGCCCCAGTAGACGTCGGAGAGGAACTGCTGCAAGGCGCGGTGGAGCATCGGCCCGCGCCACGTCACGGGCTGATTGCCACGGGTGAACATGCCGGTGGAGATCACCTTGACCCCGTACGCCTGGGGCGGCATCAGCATGGTCTCGACCTGCGTCGGCCCGCGACCCTCGAGCCCCAGCATGCGGGGGACGCTGTGGCCGTAGATGTCAGCGTCGAGCAGGCCCACCTTGAGGCCCCCCTGGGCGAGCGCGACCGCGAGGTTGACGGTGACCGACGACTTGCCGACCCCGCCCTTGCCGCTGGCGACGCCGTAGACGCGGGTCAGGGACTCCGGCCGCGCGAACGGGATCTCGCGCTCGGGCACCGAGCCGCGAAGCTGGGTACGCAGCGCGGTGCGCTGCTCATCGTTCATCACATCGAGCTCGACCGAGACGCCGGTGACGCCGGGAACGGCGGAGACGGCCTTGGTCACCCGGGTCGAGATCTCGCCGCGCAACGGGCAGGCTTCGGTGGTCAGATACACCCCCACGGCCACCTGGCCGTCGTCCCCTATATCGACCGATTTGACCATGCCGATCTCGGTGATCGGCCGGTTGATTTCCGGGTCCGAAACGGTGGCGAGAGCAGCATTGACAGCGTCCAAGGACGGCGAGTTCGCCATTTCGCCAGGGTATCTGCCACCTTGCTCAGGGGTCGCTGGGCTCCGCGCGCTTATCGGCATCCGGCTCAGCGCTCTGCTCGCGCTCCTGCTCACGCTTGCGTTTGGACTTGCCGGACTTGGGCGGGCGCTCCTCGCGACTGCCGTTGGCGGAGGCGCCGGGCAGCTCCTCCAGAAGCGCGCGAAGCTCGGCACGCAGGAAGTCGCGGGTGACGACATCGCCGAGCGCGACCCGCAGGGAGGCCACCTCGCGGGTCAGGTACTCGGCGTCGGCCGTCAGCATCGCGTTCTGCTCGCGGTCCTGAGCGAGGTTCGCCCGGTCACGGTCGTCCTGACGGTTCTGGGCGAGCAGGATCAGCGGCGCGGCGTAGGCCGCCTGCAGCGAGAGCACGAGCGTGAGGAACTGGAACGGGTACGCGTCGAAGCGGGCGACCTTCGGCACCGCGATGTTCCAGACGACCCAGATGAAGATGACGGCGGTCTGGGCGACCAGGAACTTGCCGGTGCCGAGGAAGCGCGCGACGCGCTCGGAGAGCCGTCCGAAGGCCTCAGGATCCGGGTTGGGCAGCCGGGAGCGGCTCGGCACTCGCGGCTGATCCAGCCGGGTGCGCCGCCGGTCAGCGCGGGCCACGGCCCGGGGGTCCCGCGGTGAACGAGAGGCTGCCCGCCTCAGGGTCGAAGTCGTGCTCGCGCCAGTCCTGCGGCAGGAGGTGGTCCAGCACGTCGTCGACGGTGACCGCTCCGACGAGCCGCCCGCTGGAGTCGATGACCGGGGCGGCGACGAGGTTGTAGGACGCCAGGTGGTGGGTCACTTCGGTGAGCGACGACTCGGCGGCCAGCGCGTTCGTCTCGGCGTCGATGACCCCGCCGAGCAGCGTTGCGGGCGGTTCGCGCAGCAATCGCTGGAAGTGGGCCATCCCGAGGTAGCGGCCGGTCGGGGTCTCGTACGGGGGACGGACGACGTACACCTGCGCGGCGAGCGCGGGGGGTATCTCGCTGGCCCGGATGCGGGCCAACGCCTCGGCTACGGTCGAGTTCGGCGGCAGGATGATCGGCTCGCTGGTCATGATGCCGCCGGCGGTGTCGTCGGCGTAGGAGAGCAGCCGCCGGACCGGGGCGGCTTCCTCCGGCTCCATCAGCTCCAGCAGGCGCTCGGCTTCCGCTGGAGGCAGGTCACCGAGCAGGTCGGCGGCGTCGTCCGGGCCCATCGCCTCCAGGACGTCGGCGGCGCGCTCCTCCTCGAGGCCTCCGATGAGCTCGACCTGCTCGTCCTCGGGCATCTCTTCGAGGACGGCGGCGAGCCGCTCGTCGTCCAGGGCAGCGGCGACTTCGGCCCGGCGCTTGTCGGACAGATCGTGAAGCATCGACGCGAGGTCGGCCGGGCGGAGTTTTTCGAACGCGGCCAGCAGGTTCGCAGCGCCCTGGCCTTCCTCGGGGAGCGTGAAGCCGGTGACGGCGTCCCAATCGAGCGTCTTGACCTGGCCGCGCCGGCGGCGGCCTTCCTTCACCGCGACCTGCGTGAGCAGCCAATCGTGGGTGCGCGACTGCTCCATGGCGACGTCGATGACCGTGACCTCCTGGCCGGTCTCGAGCAGCGTGACCTTGCGGTCGAGCATCTCTGCAAGCACCAGGGTCTCTTCGGGGCGACGCTCGAACCGGCGCCAGTTGAGGGTCCCGGACCCGAGCACGACCGCGCCCGACTCGAAGCCGGTCACCCGGCTCATCGTCACGAAGATCCGGCGCCGGTTCACCTCGACCGAGAGGCCGAGAACGCGGGGCGCCTGACCACGCAGCCGCAGGGTCGCGACAACGTCGCGAATGCGCCCCACGACGTCACCATTGGGGTCGAGCACGAGCAGCCCTGCCAGGCGTGCGCAGAACACGCGCTGGGGCGAGCTGCTCACTGCGCAGGCTCGCCGGGCGAAACCACCACCGCACAAACACGCGGTCCAGGAGAGAAAAGGCGGACCGGACGCATAGATGGAGGCTACCGCCGGGAACATCAGCATCCGGTTAGCCAGGAGAGAGGGGACGCTGGTGTGTTTCGAAAAAGTCCCGAGGCGGCGCTCAGTTGTGCTCGGACTTGCGTCTCTAGCGGTGCTGGTGGCTTGCTCTAACGGCACGACAACGCGAACGCAATCGGCTCCCTCACCGCCCGCCGCAACCGGCGAGATCGCCAAATCCGCGAAAGCGATCCTGGCGGATGCCCGCCGCGAATTGCTGGCGACGCGTTCGGTGCGGGTGACCGGGACGATCTCCACGAAGGCGGGCACCCCGACGACCGAGAAGATCGACCTGCGGCTCGGCCACAGCGCGAAGGGTGAGGCGCTGGCGATGGGAACCGTCACGACGACCCTGACGAGCGCCGGTCGCACCTCGCAGGTCGCCGTCGAGCTCGTGCGGGTCGGCGGCGACCTGTACCTGCACGGGGATCGCGACTACTACGCGCGGATCGACCCCCGGGTCGCGAGCGTCGGCGGTCAATGGCTGTCGCTGCCGGTAGGGCAGGACCGTTCGCTGTCCGACCTCACCGACGTCACCCAGCTGGCCTCGGGCCTGAACGCGTCGGGCGCCAGCACCGCAGGCCGGATCAGGTTCGGCACGCAGCAGGCGATCGTGGTGCGGGCGGGCGGCGCGCTGGCCTACGTCGCCGCGAGCGGCCGCCCGTTGCTCTTGCGCCTGCAGCGGCCGCAGGGCAACGCGGTAGCCGGGTTACTCAACTTCACCGGATATGACGCCGCACTCTCCGTGCGTCCACCGGCGCGATCCGTGCCGTTGCAGAGCCTGCTGGCCGGCCCGAGCAGCTGACCTGTACCGCAGTGTGATCTTTGCCTTGCTGGTCGGCGGCTCATACGCGGGGTAGCCCGGGTATGACACCTTGGAAGCCGAACTCGATCAAAGGAGATCCTGTGCCGCCGCTGCGCGCTCGCCGATCCTGTCTCGCCGTTCCCGGCAGCAACACCAAGATGCTGGGTAAGGCCCAGGGATTGCCGGCGGACATGGTGTTCCTCGACCTGGAGGACGCGGTCGCGCCGGGCGCCAAGGAGAGCGCGCGGGACAACATCGTCGCCGCGCTGAACGAGGGTGACTGGGGCGGCAAGACCCGGGTGGTCCGGGTGAACGACCTGACGACGAAGTGGACCTACCGCGACGTCATCACGGTCGTCGAGGGCGCCGGCGCGAATCTCGACTGCATCATGCTGCCGAAGGTCCAGACCGCGGAGCACGTCGTGTGGCTCGACCTGCTGCTGCGCCAGATCGAGCAGGTCATGGGTTACGAAGAGGGCCGCATCGGTATCGAGGCCCAGATCGAAAACGCGCTCGGCCTGACCAACGTCAAGGAGATCGCCTTCGCCTCGGACCGCATCGAGACGATCATCTTCGGCCCCGCCGACTTCATGGCGTCGATCAACATGAAGTCGCTGGTGGTCGGCGAGCAGGTGCCGGGCTACGACGTCGGCGACGCCTACCACCACATCCTGATGTCGATCCTCATGGCTGCGCGGGCCAAGGGCGTGCAGGCGATCGACGGCCCGTACCTGCAGATCAAGGACGTTGAGGGCTTTCGCCGGGTCGCCGGCCGCTCCGCCGCGCTGGGCTTCGACGGCAAGTGGGTGCTCCACCCCGGTCAGATCGACGCCGCCAACGAGGTGTACTCGCCCAGCCAGGAGACCTACGACCACGCGGAGCTGATCCTCGACGCGTACGCGCACTACACCTCAGAGGCCGGGGGCTACCGCGGGGCGGTCATGCTCGGCGACGAGATGATCGACGAGGCCTCCCGCAAGATGGCCGAGGTCATTGCCGGTAAGGGCCGCTCCGCGGGTATGACGCGCACGAAGACGTTCGAAGCTCCCGCCGACTGAGATACTGGTCGGTAACAAACGCTCGCCGGAGGTAACTGGCCATGGCTCGTCTCGCTCAGACCGAGGGTCTCACCGAAATCCAGCAGGACATCCTGTCGACGGTCCGGGATTTCGTGGAGAAGGAAATCCTGCCGTACGCGACGGAGCTGGAGCACAAGGACGAATTCCCTGAGGCCATCGTCGAGGGAATGAAGGAAATGGGGCTTTTCGGCCTCATGATTCCCGAGGAGTACGGCGGGCTCGGCGAATCCCTGCTGACCTACGCGCTCGTGGTCGAGGAGATCGCCCGCGGCTGGATGAGCGTCAGCGGCGTCATCAACACGCACTTCATCGTCGCGTACATGCTGCGCCAGCACGGCACCGAGGAGCAGAAGCAGCGGCTGCTGCCGAAAATGGCGACCGGCGAGGTGCGCGGCGCGTTCTCGATGAGCGAGCCGGGCTGCGGGTCCGACGTCTCGGCGATCAAGACCAAGGCCGTGCTCGACGGTGACGAGTTCGTCGTCGACGGCCAGAAGATGTGGCTGACGAACGGCTCACGCGCCGGGGTCGTCGCCACCTTGGTCAAGACCGACGAGGGCGCTGACTCGGTCTACAAGAACATGACGACGCTGCTCATCGAGAAGGAGCCCGGGTTCGGCAAGCAGGGCGGCCTGACCATCCCCGGCAAGATCGAGAAGATGGGCTACAAGGGCGTCGAGACCACCGAGATGGTGCTCGAGGGCCACCGGGTCCCGGCGTCGGCGGTGCTTGGCGGGGATGAGGGTCGCGGCAAGGGCTTCTACCAGATGATGGACGGGGTCGAGGTCGGCCGGGTCAACGTCGCCGCCCGCGGTTGCGGGATCATGCGCCGGGCGTTCGAGCTCGGCATCCGCTACGCCCAGCAGCGCAACACCTTCGGCAAGCCGATCGCCGACCACCAGGCCATCGCGTTCAAGCTGGCGGAGATGGCGACGAAGGTCGAGGCCGCCCACCTGATGATGGTCAACGCCGCGCGCCTGAAGGACGCCGGCAAGCGCAACGATGTCGAGGCCGGGATGGCCAAGCTCGTCGCGTCGGAGTACGCCTACGAGGTCACCACGGAGTCGTTCCGCATCCACGGCGGCTACGGCTACTCCAAGGAGTACGAGATCGAGCGCCTGTTCCGCGAGGCGCCGTTCCTGCTCATCGGCGAGGGCACCTCAGAAATCCAGAAGACGATCATCAGCCGCGGCTTGATGAAGGACTACAAGCTCACCTAGAGGTACGCCTTCGCCGGGTCCACCATTGCGCGCACGGTCTTGCCGTCGTGGAACTCGCCGATGGCCGTCATGACCCAGCCGGCTGAGCCTCCAGTGCCGCGCTGGATCTTGCACATCACCAGGCCGGTCTGCGGCTTGCTGTCGGACAGGTCGAAGCGCACCAGCTCCTGGTTGTTGGTGTCGTCGACGAGGCGGCAGAACGCGTTGCGGACCGCCGTGAACTTCTGACCGCTGAAGCTGTTGACGGTGAAGACCAGGGTCTGCACGTTCGACGAGAGCCGGTCCAGATCCACGGCGATGACCTCGTCGTCCCCCTCGCCGGCGCCGGTGAGGTTATCGCCGCTGTGGCGGACATTGCCCTTGTCGCCCTTCTTGGACATGAACCAGATCTTGTCGACGTCCTTGCCGCGCGCGTCGTACAGGATGCAGCTCGCGTCGAGGTCGATGTTTTCCCCCATGCCGGTGTCCCAGCCGAGCCCCATGCGGACCCGGCTCAGCGGCGGAGCACCCGTCTTCATCAGCGAGACGCTCTGCCCCTTGCGCAGCGAGACCCGGCCCTTGTCGAGGTTGACCATTCCCCCAGCGCCGCCTGACGGGGCCGGCGGGGCAGGCGCGACCGGCTGGCCGGGCGGCGGGCCGTATTGCTGCGGCGGGCCGCTCGGCGGGGGCCCGTACTGCTGCGGCGGGCCGCTCGGCGGAGGGCCGTACTGCTGCGGAGGCGGAGGCGGAGGCGGGGGAGGAGGGGGCGGCGGCGCGGCCGGCCCCGGATCGTCGACGCTGATGCCGAAGTCGGTCGCGATGCCCGCCAGGCCGGTGGCGTAGCCCTGGCCGACGGCGCGCACCTTCCACGCGCCCTGGCGGCGGTAGACCTCGATGAGCAGCAGGGCTTTCTCCGGACCGAGCCCGTCCGGGGTGAAGGAGGCGACCTCCGAGCCGGAACCGTCGCGTACCCAGATGCCGATCGCGCCGGCCGCGCCGAACGTCGCCGGGCCGCTGCCGTCGAGGCTGGCGGTGAGCACGATCTTGTCGATCTCGGCAGGGACGGCCGGGAGGTTCAGCTGCAGGGTCGAGGGGGGCTGCAGCGTGACTCCCGGACCGTTGGGCTGGTTGTAGAAGACGAAGTCGGCGTCCGAGCGAACCTTTCCGTTCGCCGTGACCAGCAAGGCGGCCAGGTCGACGACCGCGTTCGACGTCACCTGGACCACGACCTGCGGACCGGGGATCGGGGCGTTGGCCCCCTTCGACAGCACCTGTCCCATAAGCGGCAACCTAGCGGGCACGATCTGATCGTGCAGCCCTTGAACCCCGATGACGCGCTGACTGCTGTGATTGCTCACCTGGAATCCGCCCTCGGGCCGCATTCCGGCAAAGGGAGCGTCACGTTCCTCGGCACCGAGCAGATCGACGTTCTCAGGTTCGGCCCTGGGCCAGACGGTTTGTGGCGGTACGCCACGGTGGGGATGAGCCGCCACGCGATGAGCAGTGCCGGCGTCGGGACGCTCGACCCGGCCGGTCCGCGCGCCGAACTGCTGCTCAGCCTGCGGGCCCGGCCGGGCTCCGGCCATCCGGGCATCCTGCGCTCGCTGGCGATCCTGGCGAGCACCCCGGCCGTGGAGGGGATCGTCGTGGCGCCGGGTGCCAGCCTGACGCTGGGGGAGCCGCTCTTCGAGGGCGCGGCGTTCACGGCGGTGCTGGTCGCCGAGCCGGGCGGGCTCGTCGACGACCTGGCGCTCGCGGGCCTGGTGCAGCCGGTGCGATTCCTCCCGCTGCTGCCGATGCTGCCGGCGGAGGCGGCGTTCAAACGCGATCAGGGAGCGGGCGGGGCCGAAGCGCTCGAGGAGCGCTGGCTCGCGTACGGCACGGATTTGCGTGATCCGGATCGCCAACCGGTTTCTTTGGCGCCCTGACCTGACACGATACGAGGATGCAATTCGGCCGTTACTACGAAGAGTTCGAGCCCGGCGCCATCTACAAGCACTGGCCAGGCAAAACCGTCACCGAGTACGACGACCATCTGTTCTGCCTGCTGACCATGAACCATCACCCGCTGCATCTGGACGCGCATTACGCGGCGGAGACGACCCAGTTCGGCAAGAACGTCGTGGTCGGCAATTACATCTACTCGCTGGTGCTGGGCATGTCGGTTCCCGATGTCAGCGGCAAGGCGATCGCGAACCTCGAGATCGAGTCGCTGCGCCACGTCGCCCCGACGTTCCACGGCGACACGATCTACGCCGAGACGCTGGTGCTCGACAAGGTCGAGTCGAAGTCCAAGGACGATCGCGGCATCGTGCACGTGGAGACCAAGGGCTACAACCAGGACGGCAAGCTGGTCTGCATCTTCCGGCGCAAGGTGATGGTGCCGAAGAAGGCGTACGGCGATGCCCGCGGTGGCGAGCAGCCGGGGCGTCCGGTCCTGCAGGAGGGCTAGAGCAGATCGCGACGCGGCTGAGCGCAGCGAAGTCGTGCGCGGGTCTGCGACTAGTGAGAGCAGATCGCGACGCGGCTGAGCGCAGCGAAGTCGTGCGCGGGTCTGGGACTAGTGAGAGCAGATCGCGACGCGGCTGAGCGCAGCGAAGTCGTGCGCGGGTCTGGGACTAGTGAGGATCGGCCGGGTCGGCGGTCACGAAGAGTGCCGCCATCTCGCCGTCGAGGGCGTCCTCACCGAGCTTTGACGACATCTCGTCGGCCAGCCGGGGCAGCAACTCCGGCAGCGGCGCTCGCTTTTCGAGTTCGAAGCGCAGCGGCGTGCCGAGGCAGAATCCGTCGGTGAGCGCCCGGGTCGAGGCAGCGCGGCTGCGGAGCACGACGCGTTCGATCGAGCGGGTGCGCATCCCGGCGGCGTCGAGGTCGGCACGGATGCGCGCGGGGTCGTGATAGCCGTGCGGCACCCGCTGGATGAAGTCCGGCGGATCGCCGAGGACTGCGGCCAGGCTCTGACACATGGCCGCGGTGAAGTCGGAGTGCTCCACCGCGTCCCAGACGCTGAAGATCAGCGTGCCGGCCGGCTTCAACACGCGGGCCGTCTCCGCGAACGCGGCCGCCTTGTCCGGGAAGAACATGACACCGAACTGCGAGGCGACCAGGTCGAAGCTGGCGTCCTCGAACATCAGGTGCTGCGCGTCGGCCTGCACCCACGTGGCACCGCTCACCCTGGCTGACGCCAGCGCCACCATGGCCGGATTCAGGTCGGTCGCCGTGATGTCGGCTTCGGGCAGCGCGCGGACCAGGGCGGACGTGGCGGCGCCGGTGCCGGCCGCCAGCTCGAGGACGGTCCTGGGGTGCTGGGCGGCGGCCCGGTCTGCCAGGCCGGCGGCGAACGGTTCGAACAGCGCCGGTACCAGCGAGGTGGCGTAGACCTCGGGCATGGTAGCGACCCAGCGGGCATCGGTGCTCATCCGCGGATCATCCCCTGGAGGTTGCGCTAGCGGGTCCGTTTGAACTGACGGCCGACGTCGCGGGCGGACGCGCGCACCGCGGCGCTCATCGAACGGGTGGAACGGGTGATGCTGGAGCTCGCCTGGCGCAGCGGGTGGGCGGCGCGGGCGGCGCTGCGGGTGAGCCCGGCGCTCGCTGCGCGTAGCGCGCTGGCGGCGCTCGACGCCGACCGAGCGACAGCTCGCGCGGGGACGCGCAACGCGTTGCCCAGTGCTGGCCCGACCCTGCGCAGGGTGCCTGCTGCGGCCCGGAGCGGTCGTGCGATCAGCGTCCCGGCCAGCCGGAAGGCACGTCCCGCGGCGTGCACGGCCCGGGACAGCCAGTCCGCGGCGGCGCGGGCCGCGCGGGCGAGCAGCTGCCAGGGCGCGCTGAACAGCCGCTTCGCGATCTTGCTGACGGCGCGTGCGACGGCCCGGGCGAGGGCGCCCGCCTGCGCGCCGAGCCGGGCGAGCGCGCGAAATGGAGTGACCAGCAGCGCGCCGAGCCGGGTGAAGGCGGTCGCGACCCAGCGGCCGACGGCCGACAACGCGCGTCGCAGTAGCCGGAAGGGGGTGAGCAGGGCGCTGCCGAGGGCGCGCAGGGCGGTGGTCAGCCGGCGGCCGAGTTGGGTGAGGAGGCGGCCGAGCAGCCGGAAGGGGGTGAGCAGGGCGCTGCCGAGGGCGCGCAGGGCGGTGGTCAGCCGGCGGCCGAGTTGGGTGAGGAGGCGGCCGAGCAGCCGGAAGGGGGTGAGCAGGGCGCTGCCGAGGGCGCGCAGGGCGGTGGTCAGCCGGCGGCCGAGTTGGGTGAGGAGGCGGCCGAGCAGCCGGAAGGGGGTGAGCAGGGCGCTGCCGAGGGCGCGCAGGGCGGTGGTCAGCCGGCGGCCGAGTTCGGTGAGGAGGCGGCCGAGCAGCCGGAACGGGGTGAGCAGGGCGCTGCCGAGGGCGCGCAGGGCGGTGGTCAGCCGGCGGCCGAGTTCGGTGAGGAGGCGGCCGAGCAGCCGGAACGGGGTCAGCAGGCTCCTGCCGAGGGATGTGAGGAGCCGACCGACGCCGGAGAACGCGGCACCCAGCAGCTCCCCGAACCGGGCGGTGATCCGCGCGATGCCGCGGGCGCTCCCGCGAATCGCGTACCAAATCGCCACGAACGGCAGCAATGGCGCCGTCAGGATCTTGGTGAGCGTGGTGGTCGGTGCGCTGTCCGCCGCGGCCTTGGGTGGGTAGGTCCGGGCAGCGGAGCCGGGTTTGGCCCGCTGCTCAGCCAGCTGGTCCGTCATCAGCAGATTCCCCCTGGGTCAGCCTTCGCAGCGCGTGCACCGAGGATTGGGTGGACGATTCGAGCTCCAGCCGGCCCAGTGCCTCAGCTTCTCGCTTATCCATCGAAGCGGACGTCAACCCCAGCGCACCGCTGTGGTCGCTGAGCTGACAGCCAACCGTCTCGAGGAGTTCCACCCGCTCACCGACGTACGCCCGCTGCGCCGGACCGCCAGGCGGGGCTCCGGCGAGAAGCGTTGCCACCTCGACCGCTGCCAGGTGGGTCACCGGGGTGACGATGACCCGAGCCGGGTTGTCGCTTCGGAAGATGGCGTCGTAGGCGGCGGCGAACCGCGCGATGAGCGGATCGCTGACGTCGAGCGGCCGGCCCGGCACGCGTCGCCGCCGTCGCCGGCGCAGCAAAGCTCGCGCCGGCAGGACGAGCCCGAGGAGTAGGGCGATCCCTCCGAGCACGTCCAAGAGCCCGATCCCCGCGATCACACCCCAGAGCAGCAGGCCGGCGCCGACCGCGATGAGCGCGGCGTCGAATGCGCCCGGACCGCCCTCGTCCGCGGGGCCGAACATCTCGTCCAGGAGCTGGTCCTTCTGATCCCGGCGGGATTGCAGCAGCGGGCCGACCGTCTCCGGGACGTACCGGTAGTCGGCCATCAGCGGATGCTGCCCAGATCGACGCCCCAGGCGATCAGTGTCTCGACCAGGCGCGAGGTCACCTCGAGGTCGCGCGGGTCAGCCCAGCGCGCGTCCAGGGCGTCCGTCGCTGCGCGAACCTCGCCGGAGACCACGGTCGCGAAGTAGTCGGCGATGTCGTAGCGGCCGCGCTGCACCCGCCCCGCGAGGTCGCCCACCTGCACCCGTACGCCGGTCTCCTCGAGCACTTCACGGGCCACCGCGTCGACCTCGCTCTCGCCCGGCTCGATCCGCCCTCCGGGCAACGACCAGAGTCCCCGACCAGGCTCGTTACCACGCTGGATCAGCAGCAGGCGGCCGTCGTCGCGCTGGATGACGGCCCCCACGCAGCGCACCGGAATCCGCTCTGTCACGCCCAGCAGTCCACCACGTCCAGTGCACACGTGAGACTGCCGACACAACGGTGACGGCCTTGACGCGAGCGGTCGCCCGGGCCGAGGGTTGATCCAGCCAACAGCGAGAAGGCCCACATGTCTGCCACCCCGCGGTGCGTCCATTGCCTGCGACCTTCCCGGCCCCCGGGGCTGTGGAGCAGCTCTTGGCAGTGCGACGAGCACGGTGATGCGACCCCGTTCTACGACGTCGCGGTTCCCTCCGCAGCAGCACTCGACCGGCTGCGCGGTATAGCCCGGGTTCCGGTCTGGGTGCCGCGTCCGCTCCCACCCGGCTGGTGCGTCAGTGCGATCGGCTGGGCCGGCGACGAGCGCACCGGTGCGCGCGCGACGGTGGTCGCGTGTTGCGGTCCGGCCCCTCTTGGGGGCGGCGCCGAGGTTGCTTTCGTGGCTGAGGAGCCGGGCATCGGGTTGGCGGCGCGCCTCGCCGGCCTGGCCGCCGCGGGGATCGCCGTCGGCGATGGCCCGGGCGAGGCGAAGGTGATCGCCGCCAAGCACCCGACTCCCATCTGGGCCTTGCCGGGCGAGTCCGAGGAGCGCATCGCTTACGCGGGCGAGGCCAAAGGCGTGTGGCTCTCGCTGGTCTTCTGGCCACAGTCGGCGCACCTGCTGCTGATCGAAAACATGCTGCTCGCCGACCTGTGCGACCTTCCCCCTGGGCCCAACGAGTACGCCGACCTGGTCTTTGGGGCGCCCAGCGGGCGGCTCTCACGGCCGGTGCGGCCCATCGGTCAGGCCGCTCCCGCGGGGGCCAGCCCGGGCACCGACGCCGGCCCGTAGCGGTCGACGAGCTCCCGCACGGCTTCCCGGGCGGCGTCAGCGTCTGCGGGCACCAGGCCCAACCGGGTGCGGCGCTCCAGGACGTCCTCGACGCTGAGCGCGCCCTCCGCGCGCAGCGCCCAGACCACCTCGGCGCCGAGCACCCGCACCCCGGGCGCCAGGGGCTCGCCCAGCTGCGGGTCGCCGGCGATGAGCGCCGCCACGTCGGCGGCCTCGGTGCCGTAACGGCGAATCAACCGCTGGGGAACGCCCGGCGGCATCTCGCTGCCCGATCCGGCGCCGACCAGCGCGAGCCCCCTGGTGAGGCACGGGCCTGCCGGGAGATCCAGGAAGTCGACGGCGTCCTCGGCCATCCGCCGGTAGGTGGTCAGCTTGCCGCCGACGACCGTCACGACCCCACTCGTGCTGCGCGCCACCAGGTGGCGCCGGGACAGGTCGGCGGTGCGAGCACTCTGGTCCTCCTCGTGGGCAGCGACCAGTGGCCGCAGCCCCGCGAACGACCCGACCACGTCATCGCGGGTGACGCTGCGGGCGAGCCAGTGGTTGAGCGTTCCCAGCAGGAAGTCGATCTCGCTCTCCGACGCCTGCGGCACGTCGGTGACCTCGGCGACCGGGTCGTCGGTCAGCCCGACGATGACCAGGCCGTCCGGATGCGGCAGCGCGAAGACGTAGTGACGCGACTCGTTCGGAACCGCCAGCATCAAGGCAGCGGGCGGCTCGCCGAGTGTGGAGGAGCGCAGCAGGATGTGGGTGCCCTTCGAGGGGCGTAGCGGCGCGACGGGCGTGCCATCCTCGTGAGACCCGGCCAGGCTCTCGGCCCAGACCCCGGTCGCATTCACGACGGCGCGCGCCGACACCATGATCGACTCGCCGGTGAGCTCGTCACGCAGCCGGGCGGAGTCTCCGCTCAGCTGCTCGGCGCTGACCCGGGTCAGGATGCGGGCGCCGTGGGCGGCGGCCGTGCGCGCCACCGCGACCACGAGCCGGGCGTCGTCCTCGAGCTGCCCGTCCCAGAAGAGCATTCCGCCCTTGATGTCGGAGCGCACCGCCGGGCCCCAGGTGTGGGCTTCGGCCGCCCCGATCCGGCGCGCGCCGGGCAGCGTGCCCGGGTGGGTGCGGGCTGCGTAGCGCATGAGTTCGGCCGCTCGGGTGCCCGCCGACACCAGCATGCGGTCGGGGAACGAGGTCGCCGGCTCGTAGGGGACCAGGAAGGGGAGCGCGTGAGCCAGGTGGGGCGCGATGGTGTGCATCAGCGCGGCCCGCTCGCGCGCGCTCTCGTAGGCGATGGCGACGTCACCGCTCGCCAGGTAGCGCAGGCCGCCGTGGACCAGCTTGCTGCTCCAACGGCTGGTGCCGAACGCCAGATCGCGGCTCTCGACCAGCGCCACGGAGAGGCCTCGGCTCGCCGCGTCGAGCGCGACGCCGGCACCGGTGATCCCGCCGCCGACGACGAGGACGTCGAGCGTTCGCCCGTCCAGATCACCAAGCTCACGGCTACGCCGCTCGGCGGTGAGGAAGCTTGCGACGCTCGAGCTCATGCGGGCTCCTTGACGGGCTCGGAGGAAGCACCAGGCGGGGCAACTGATGCGGGGTCGGACCTGGCGGGGGACAGGTAGCCGTCGAGCATGCGGCGCAGCTCGACCAGCACAGCGCGGTCGTCGCTGCCGCCGGGCGCCACCCGCGCGGAGAACACCAGCGACTGCGCGAGGAGCAGCAGCAGGTGCGCGGCCGCGTCGACATCGCGGGGGGCGACGGAGCCGTCGTCGATGCCCGCCTGGAGCATTTCGCGCAGGCGCTCGGCGGCCAGCTGCTGGCCGGACCCCAGCCGGTCGACGACGAACGGCAGGATCAGCTCGGGATCCAGCTCGAGGACCCGCGTGACCAGCGGATGGTCCGCCAGCCGGGTGACCGCCTCCACGACGGCACCGACCAGCCGCTCCCGCCCGTTACCGGCCGCGGCGAGGGCCACCTGATCGGCCTGGCTGACGACCTCGCCGATCTCCGCCGTGAGTAGTGAGCGCCAAAGGGTTGGCGCGTCGCCGTACTCGCGATAGACCGTCATGCGACTGACACCCGCACGGCGCGCTACGTCGGTCAGCGACGTGCGGCGAAGCCCGACCGCGGCCACCTCTTCGGCGGCTGCCCGGAGGATCGCCGTGTTACGTTGCGACGTCACGTGTCACACCGTACGCGTCCGGAGGTTCCGTGTCACACCCCCCTGCAGGAGCGCCCCCCGCGTCGACGGCTGCGCGCTGGAACGGCTGGGGTGACCCAGCGCGCCGGCCCGGGATCACCCCGCCGGTCCGCGCTTTCCTGGACACGCGCTTCGGCGCGCGACTGCGCCCCACGTCCGCGGTCGCTCTGGCCGAGGTCCGGCTCGCACCGAGCGCGCTCCCGGCAGCCGCGCGATCCGCGCTGGCGGCCATCGCCGAGGTGCGTGACGACGCCGAGACCCGGATCGCGCACGCCCGCGGCAAGTCCTACCGCGACCTGGTGCGCATCCGCCGGGGCGACGCCAGCGGTGCGCCGGATGCCGTCGTCAGCCCGGCCGCTCCCGCCGATGTCCAGCACGTGCTGGAGGTGTGCGCGCGGGAACGCGTCGCGGTCGTGCCGTTCGGCGGCGGAACGAGCGTCGTCGGCGGGGTCGAGCCGGTGCGCGGCGGGTTCACGGCTCTCATCGCCCTCGATCTGTCGAAGCTGGATCGCCTGCTGGCGGTCGACGACGTGTCCCACACCGCGGATCTGCAGCCCGGCCTGCGTGGCCCGCAGGCGGAGAAACTGCTTTCCGAGCGCGGCTACACGCTCGGCCACTTTCCGCAGTCCTACGAGCTGGCCACGATCGGCGGCTACGCGGCGACGCGCTCCGCGGGCCAGGCCTCGACCGGCTACGGCCGCAGCGATGAGCTGGTGGTGGGCCTGCAGGTGGCGACGCCAGAGGGCTCCCTGACGCTGGGCCGGGCGCCCCGCAGCGCCGCCGGGCCGGACCTGCGGCAGCTCTTCCTGGGATCGGAAGGCGCGTTCGGCGTGATCACCGAGGTGACGATGTCGGTGCGCCCCATCCCGCCGTTCAAGCGCTACGAGGCCTGGTTCTTCCCGTCGTTCGACGCCGGCCTCAAGGCGGTTCGCGAGCTCGAGCAGCAGCGGCTCGCTCCGGAGGTCAGCCGGCTCTCGGATGAGGACGAGACGGCGGCCAACCTGGCGCTTTCCGGCCACGGCGGCGGCGTCGCCGGCCTTTACCTGAAAGCGCGCCGGGCCCGCGCGATGGCGATCTTCGGCTGGGAGGGCGATGAGAAGCTTGCCCGGGCCCGCCGGCACCTGGCGCTGCGCGTCATCAAGGCGGCTGGGGGCGTGAGCGCGGGCACCAAGGCGGGCGACGCCTGGGAGCACGGCCGCTTCGGTGCGCCCTACCTGCGCGATGACCTGCTGGATGCCGGCGTGCTCGTCGAGACCCTGGAGACGGCGACCTCCTGGCATCGGCTCCCCGGGCTGCGCGAGGCGGTGCGGGAAGCCCTCTTCGAGGCCCTGCGGGCGCCGCAGCGGCGAGCCCGTGCTGGTGGGATGCCACGTCTCGCATCTGTATCCGGCCGGCGCCTCGCTGTACTTCACCGTCCTGGCGGCGGCGGACCAGGCGGACCCGCTCGGCCAGTGGGAGGGTGCCAAACGCGCGGCCACTGACGCGATCCTCGCGGCCGGCGGGACCCTCACCCATCACCACGGCGTCGGTACCGACCACGCTCCGTGGCTCGCGGCCGAGGTCGGTGAACTCGGGGTCGACATCCTGCGGGCGGTCAAATCCCGGCTCGATCCGACCGGTGTGCTGAACCCCGGCAAACTGCTGCCATGACCCGTGTCCAGCTGATCGTCCACCCGAAGGCCGGTGGCGGCCGCGGCGCGAAAGCCTTGCCCGAGGTCATCGCGCTGCTCGAGGCGGCCGGGGCCGACGTGCAGAGCGAGTTCACCCGCGATCTCGACCACGCCGGTGATCTCGCCGTCAAGGCGGCGGCGGAGGACCGGGTGGCCGTCGCGCTCGGCGGTGACGGCCTCGCGGGTCGCGTCGCCGGCGCCTGTGCCGCGCATGGTGGAGTGTTCGCCGCGCTTCCGGGGGGTCGGGGCAACGACTTCCTGCGCTTCCTCGGCGTCACGAGCGATCCGCTCGAGGCGGCCCGGCAGTTCAGCGGCTGGCGGGAGCGGGCCGTCGACCTCGGCTACGTGACGGGGCCCGACGGGGTGGCGCACGCGTTCCTCGGGATCGCGAGCCTGGGGTTCGACTCCGACGTGCAGGTGCGGGCCAACAAGACCAAGCTGATCCGCGGCTCGTCCGTCTACACCTACGCGGCGCTGCGGACGCTCGCCTCCTGGAAGCCGGCGCGGTTCACCGTAACGGAAGACGAAGGCGCAGCAGCGGAACTCGTGGGCTGGTCAGTGGCGGCGGCCAATTCCGCGTACTACGGCGGTGGGATGCGTTACGCCCCTGCTGCGGAGATCGATGACGGCCGGCTGGAAGTGGTGCTCGCAT
The DNA here is from genome assembly GCA_963782485.1 of uncultured Actinomycetota bacterium. Lineage (GTDB taxonomy): Bacteria > Actinomycetota > Actinomycetes > Frankiales > Frankiaceae > DATAZK01. The sequence continues at coordinate 448,673 of CAWAJV010000007.1, read as the reverse complement.
CGCGCTCGAGCAAGCTTCATTTCCTGACTCTGCTGCCGAAGGTGTTCTCAGGGCGTCACGTTGAAGACTCCCGGGTGCGGGTGACCCGGGCTCGGCGAATCGTCGTAGATGCTGATCGGCCGTTTCAGGTCTATGCCGATGGCGACCCGCTGGCTGGGCTGCCGGCGGAGATTTCCGTCGCACCAGGGGCGCTGCGCCTGCTGGGGCCAGTCGAGGAGCAGCCGATGTAGCAGCTGTGACGTTCACGATGAAGCGGGGAGCCGGGTCAAATCGCGACAAGTCGCCCCCTCCGAGTCGTGTCTGAAAGGATGAGGGATCGCGCGTGACCCACAGCACGACGCGAGATGCCCGGAGCGCGCCCATGGATCTTCGAGGACGAAGCCACACCCGCGCTGTACGTCGCCTCGCGCTGGGTTCTGCCCTCGTCCTCGCTTTGACGCTACCGGCATCGGCGGCCCTCACCGAGACAGCGACACGCGCTCCTTTGAGCGCCGGGCAGGCGGCGGGTGTCGGCGTGCTGGCCGGCCGCGAAACCGAGGGCGCCGCGCCGCTCGCGCTCCCTGCGCGGGGCGCCGGCGCTGCGGACACCACAGCGGCGGATCCTGCCGCCGCGGGCGTGCCGAGCGCTGCGACGCTCACCGGCAGCGGCTCGATCCCGGCGACCGTTCTCGCCGCTTACCGGAAGGCGGCAGCGGCGCTCGCCGTCGGCGATCCCAGCTGTCACCTCTCGTGGCCGATACTCGCCGGGATCGGGAAGGTCGAGACCGACCACGGCCGCAGCTGGGGGGATCGCGCGCGCATCACGAAGTCCGGCGAGGTCGTCCCGACGATCCTCGGGCCGGTGCTCGACGGTCGCCACGACACGGCGATGCTGCTCGACACCGATGGCGGCGTGTATGACCACGACCGCCGGTATGACCGCGCGGTCGGCCCGCTCCAGTTCGTCCCCGCGACGTGGAAGGAACTCGGCCGCGACGGCAACGGCGACGGCATCAAGGATCCCAACAACATCTGGGACGCGAGCCTCGCGGCAGCCGGCTACCTGTGCGCCGGCGACCGCGACCTGAACCGCGCCACCGACCTGCGGGCTGCCATCCTGGCCTACAACCCGTCCTCGACGTACGTGCGCGCGGTGCTCGCGTGGGCCGTCGCCTATCGCAAGGCTGGTGCCCACCTGCCGCCGCTGGAAGGGGTCCCGGAACCGCTGGTCCTCGGGGCGAACGGCGAGCTCGGCGACGGCCCCTTCGGCGACGTGCCGCTGCTCGACGAGTCCCAGCTCCTGGATGAGTCGCAGTACACCAGCGAGTACCAGGATGGCTACACGGACGACTTCGGTTTCGGTGACCCGGGGACGCGGGCGAGCGACGCCGACTCACTCAGCGGCCTGCTCGACCCGCTGCCCGTCACACCCAGCACGAAGCCCAAGCCGGCCGCCACCACGCAGCCGGCCCGCAAGCCGGGCACCAAGACCGCCGTGAAGCCCCCCGTGAAGCCCGCCGTGAAGCCCGCCGCTAAGCCGTCGAGCACACCGACGGCCACGCCGACGCCGACCCGGAAGCCAGTCGCGCCAGCCAAGCCCAGCGCCAAGCCCAGCGTCATCGCCAACGCCACCACGACGCCCGTTCCCACGCCCAACCCGACTCCGAAGCCCGCTCCGACGCCCACCCCCACCCCGGCGACCACGCCCACCCCGACGCCCACGCCCACCCCGACGCCCACGCCCACCCCGACGCCCCACCCCGACGCCCACCCCGACGCCCACCCCGACGCCCACGAACGACTGCCTCACCGGCGTCACGGCGACCAGCGACACCGTCACGGCGCTGCCGATCGACGCCGACAAGAACGGCAGCTACGAAACCCTGCGCGTCACGTTGCCGGTCGACGTGGCGCGGGCCGGCGATTTCACGGTCGGAGCGCAGCTGCTGGACGAGCACGGCTGGTGGATCACCGGCAGCGACACGTCCGCGACGTTCTCGGACGGCCAGCATCCGCTCACGGTGGATATCCCGGGCTTTGGTATCGGCGATGCCGGAGCGAGCGGGCCTGCCACCGTGCGGCTCACCATCCGTCCGAAGGATGCCGACGAGTCCTGCGCCGCCGTGCTCGTCCACGGGGCCGCTGCCGGAACCCTCGACGCGTCGACCTTCGACGGTTGGGTGACGACGCTGGCTCGCCTGCAGGCCCGGCTCTCCGACGACATCGCCTCCGGCGAGGTGAGTGCTGACGCCGCGACGTCGCTACCGCAGGCGCTGCAGGCGCCGTCGCCGGACGCTCCCGACCTCCCCGCCTTCCGTGGCCTGCTCGCCGGCGCGCAGGTGGTGAGCGACCCCGAGCGGGCCCGGCTCGACAGCCTCGTCGGCCGGCTCATCGACCAGGCACGCCGTAGCTGACCAGCTGGTCAGAGCCGCTCCCGTACCATCGCATCGGCGCCCGCAAGCTCATCCCAGCGCGCGTGTCCAGGAGTCGGAGTAGCCCGCTGCGTATCGATCTGCACACCCATTCGACCGCGTCGGACGGTACCGAGCCACCCGCGGCCGTCATCGGTAAGGCTGTGAGGGCCGGTCTCGATGTCGTCGCGCTGACCGATCACGACACCACCGGCGGCTGGGCCGAGGCGCTCGACGCCCGTCCGGATGGGCTGACGATCGTGCTCGGCGCCGAGCTGTCGTGCACGGTTGAGGTGCCTGCTCTGGGCCGCCGGATCAGCATGCACCTGCTGGCCTACGGGTTCGATCCGGACGAGCCGGCGCTGGCGGCCGAGCGGCTGCGCATGCGCGACTCCCGGGTGACCCGCGTCGTGCGATGGCAGCAGATGCTGCATGACGACGGCTACGACGTCTCGCTCGAACCGCTGATGGAGCAGGCGGCGCAGGGCACCGTCGGCCGCCCGCACTTCGCGTCCGTCCTGGTCGAGGCGGGGCTCGCCCCGACCTTCGAAGACGCGTTCGGCCCCGAGTGGGCCGGGGGGCGCTATCGCGTGCCGCGTGAAGGCTGGGACGTCATGGATGCGATCGCGAAGGTCAGGGGCGCGGGGGGAGTGCCGGTGTTCGCGCACGCCTACGCCCGGGAGCGCGGGCCGGTGGTGGGCGAGCCCGAGATCCGCCGGATGGCCGAGGCCGGCCTGGCCGGGATCGAGGTCGACCACCCGGACCACGCTCCGGTCGACCGCAGGGCGCTTCGCCGCCTTGCCGACGAGCTGGAGCTGATCGTCACGGGCAGCAGCGATTACCACGGCAGCCGCAAGGAGCAGGGCCTCGGCGCCGAGCTGACCGCTGCCACCGAGCTCGATCGGCTCCTCGCCGCCGCTTCCGGGCGGGCTGCCGTTACCGGCACCTCATGAGCCGCGCCCAAAAACGCAGCGGTCTGGGACTGGCCCTTGCCCTGGCGGTCTGGTCGCTGCTCGCCCCTTTCGCGGCGGCAGCATCCGCGCCCTCCGTCGCGACGATTGCGGCTGCCCTCCAGCGCAGCCCGGTGTACGTCGCTCCCGACGCGAACACCGGTGCGGTGCAGGTGGATGCCGCGCGGGTGACCCCGGTCGTTCCGAAGGGCGCCCATCTCGCCGTCCTCACCCGCGCGAGCGTGCCCGCGGGGACGACGGCCGCCGAGCTGCCGGCCCTGCTCTCGAGCCGGATCGGGCAGGGTGGCACGTTCGTCGTCCTGATCGACGCCACGTTCTACGGGGCGAGCACCACGATTCCGGGCCAGCTGGGCGACGCGCTCGCGACGGCCCAGGCGGCCTTGCCCGCTGCCGGGGATGGAACGGGTGCCGTGATCGCGCTGATGCGGTCGCTCTCGGGCAGCGGCGATCTTCAGGACACGACCGGTCCGAGCCGGGCCGGCGGACCCGTCGGCGGTGCGATCCTCGTCGTCATCGCCGCCGGTGTGGTGCTCGGCGCGCTCGCGCTGTGGTGGTGGCTGCGCCGCCCGGCTCGACCCCGCCGGACCCGGGCCACCCGGCCCCGCGATCTGGTCGAGATCGACTACCGCGGCCAGGTGATCCGGCGCGTGCCGGCCCATGAGCGGGGGCAGCCCGGGGCCGCATCTGGTCCGCCAGCCGGCCGTGATTGACGCGTCAGAGCAGTCCGAGCCGTTGCTTGGCGGCGATGAGTGCGGGCCCTTCGCGATAACGCCGGGGCAGCTGCGACATCGCCAGCCGCAGCGCGCGTGCCCCGGCCGTCGCCGCCAGGTCAGTCGTCGGTAGCGCCGGCAGCCCGTACAGGCGCCGCGCCCAGCGGGGGAGCGAGGCGAACGCGAGGCCGCCGAGCCCGTACCAGGCCGGGCGCGCCGGGGTCAGCCAGGCCACCCTGGCCGGCATCGGTGGATGCATCACGAAGCGGGCCACCTCGCGAGCCTGCGCTCCGACCGCCAGCTCAGGCCGGATCTCGCGGTAGTAGCTCGCGATCTCGGTGACCGAGTGGGGCACCAGATCGTCCGGAACGCCGAGGAGCGCGCCCGCCCGCGCCTGCTCGGCGACGTAGCGGTCAGCATCGGCGTCACTCATCCGCAGGCCGCCGCGCCGGGCGGTCGTGAGGAACGAGTCCACCTCCGTCACGTGGACCCACGTGAGCAGGTGCGGATCGCTCGCCCGGTACGGTCGCCGGCTCACCGGGTCGATCCCGCGCACCGTGCGGTGGACCCCGCGGACCCGGGCCGCGGCCTGGTGCGCCTCCTGCGTCGTGCCGTACGTCACGGCGCCGACGTACTGGGCGGTGCGAAACAGCCGCCCCCACGGATCCGCGCGGAAGTTGGAGTGGCCGGCGACCCCTGCCATGGCGAGCGGATGGACCGCCTGCAGCAGCAGCGCGCGAAGCCCGCCCAGCCAGATGAGGGGGTCAGCGTGGACACGCCAGGTGATGCTCTGCGGCCCGAAGAGTCCCGGGTCTGCAGCGGGCTCGACGGGGGCGCTGCTCACGTTCCAAAGCGTGCCACGAACGGCCGGATCTTCGCGATTCGGCAGGGGAAAGCGGAACGGCAGCCATCACTTGCGTTACGCCGAAAACGACACGCGCAGCAAAGGCCGCATGCGGTTGTCTGCGGGCTGTGCTGCCCTCAGGATGTGGGTCATGGGCCGGGTCATTGCCGTTGCCAACCAAAAGGGCGGGGTCGCCAAGACCACGACCGTTGCGAGCCTCGGGGTCGCGCTCAGCGAGCTCGGGCGCCGGGTGCTGCTGGTCGACCTGGATCCGCAGGCCTGCCTCACCTTTTCGCTCGGTCTCGATCCGGAGTCCATCGATCTGTCGGTGCATGACGTGCTGCTCGGCCGGGTCAGCGCTTCGGTCGCGACGGTGGCGACGGAGGACGGCCCTGACCTGCTGCCGTCGACTATCGATCTCGCCGGTGCCGAGGCCATGCTGCTGCCGCGAACCGGCCGCGAATACGTGCTCCGCAGCGCCCTGGAAGAGGTCACGCGGGCCTACGACTTCGTGCTGCTCGACTGCGCCCCGTCGCTCGGCGTGCTCACGATCAATGCGTTGACGGCGGCCGACGAGGTGCTGATTCCCCTGCAGTGCGAGACGCTTTCGCATCGCGGGGTAGGTCAGCTGCTCGACACTGTGCTCGATGTCCAGCGGCTGACCAACCGTGGGCTGCGGGTGCGCGGCGTCCTTCCGACGCTGTATGACGGGCGCACCACCCACGCCAAGATGGTCGTCGCCGATGTCGCGGGCCGTTACGGTCTGCCGGTGCTCGAGCCGCCGATCCCGAAGTCGGTCCGGTTCGCGGAGGCTCCGGCGGCGGGTCATTCGGTGCTCGTGACGGCGTCGCGCGGCCCTGGCGCCGAGGCCTACCGCGAGCACGCCAAGGCACTGCTGAAGCCCGCGCCCAAGAAGCTGCCGAAGCCGGCCCCCGCAGCGGCCGTCCCCGAGCCGCAGCAGCCTGCCGCCGGGGTGCCTTCCGCGGCATCGTCCGATCCTGCCCCCACGCCCGGGCGCCGCGAGCGCCCGTCTCGACGAAGGGTTCCGGCATGACCAGGCCTGCCTCCTCCGGGTTCGACCGGCTCCGCCCGCGTTCCGCACCGACGACCGACGAGCCGGTATGGATCCCGCAGACCCCGGGGGCCGCCGCCAGCCAGGGACGTCGTGCTCTCTTCAGCGTCAACGAGCCGGCCGTGCCGGCGTTCGGCTCGGTCTCGATCGAGTGCTCGACCTGCCATGAGGTGTCGGTGCTCGCGCTGCGGCAGGCGTTGCGGCTGGCGGTGCCGAGCCTGTACCTCCCGGTCATCCGCGGGCGCTACCCGGCCTGGCTGCACTGCCCGGCCTGCGGCGACTGGACCTGGACCCGGGTGCGTATCCGCGTCTGAGCTGCGGCGGAGCTCCTCAGCGCGGCGGCAGCTCGTGCAGGGTGACGGGCCCGATGATGCCGTCGTCGAGCGTGAGCGTCAGGTAGGTGGCGACCGGCTGCCGTCGCCGGTCCGTCGGCGAGCCCGGGTTGAGTAGCCGCATGCCGCCCGGGGTGACGGTGTCCCACGGGATGTGCGAGTGGCCGAAAACGAGGAGCTGGACCCCGGGAAACCGCCGGTCGAGCCGCGCCTCGCGCTGCTTGCCGCCGCCCGTCTCGTGCACCACCGCCACGCTGACTCCCGCCAGGTCGGCGGTGGCGATCTCGGGAAGCCGGGCCCGGACGTCAGGGCCGTCGTTGTTTCCCCAGCAGCCGATCAGCCGCCGGCTGCGCGTTTCGAGCTGCTCGACCAGCGCCAGATCGACCCAGTCACCCGCGTGGATCACGACGTCGGCGTCGTCGACCGCCTCCCAGACCTGGGGTGGCAGGTCGCGGGCCCGCTTCGCCACGTGGGTGTCGGCGAGCAGGAGCAGGCGCACCGCTCCAGCGTGTCAGACGCCGGCGAGCACGTCGTCCAGCGAGCGGTCGTGGATGAGCCGGTCCGTGAGCCCGCTGATCCGTCCGCAGCCGACGCAGCGGGCCGCCAGCGCGAGCCAGCTCGGCCGCCCGTCGTCCGCTGTACTGATACCGGCCGCGATCTCCATCAGCGACTGATGGCAGCTGGGGCACTCGAACGTCTCCGGGAACGTCCAGCGCTCGTCGCTGTCGAACAGGCTGGTCATCCGGGCGCAGGCGACGCAGCGGCGCCGCGCGATGCCGGTATGCGGATCGGCCTGGACGTAGCCGCAGAACGGCTCGGGATTGTCAGGCCGGCACTCGCAGTGCAGCAGCACCGGCTGGGTCACTGCCGGGCAGTCCTGCAGCTTGCCGAACCAGGCCAGCAGGTCCGCGGAGTCCTCCCCGTTCCAGAACGTGGAGCCGGAATGGGAGTCAGTGTGTTTGCGAAGGGCCACCCTGGCGGGATCGGCAGCCGGAAAGCCGAGCTTGATCCCGACCGGGGGGTCAGCTTGCTTCGGCGATACCGCCAGTGCCGCCGCTCCCGGCGCCGGTACCCCGGCCGCGGCCACCACGCCGCCGCCGCCGAGCCGGCCGCGCCGCCGAACCGTCACCGGAATCAGGGGTGGTCACCGAGTCGACCGAGGTGTCAGAGCTGGGCCCGGCGACGGGCTGCTCGGCGCCTGCGGGCTCGCTCAAAGCGGCGGTAGCGGGACCGCCGCGGGTGCGCTTGCGAGCGCGATTGCGGTTGGCCGGCGGCCGAGACTCGCCGCGCGACTCGGTGCGAGATTCCCCGCGCGAGCCGCCGGACCGCGGGCGGTCGGTAGCACCCGCGCCGCCCTTGCTGCGTCGCCCGGTCTCGCCGAGATCCTCGACCTGCTCGGCGGAGAGGCCTGCCCGCACGCGCTGGTCACGGGGCAGGCTGCCCCGAGCGGTGCGCGGGATGTCGAGCTCTTCGTAGAGGTGGTCGGAGCTGGAGTAGGTCTCCGCCGGGTCGGGGAACGGAAGGTTGAGAGCGGTGTTGACCATCCGCCAGCGCGCCAGGTCGTCCCAGTCGACGAAGGTGACGGCGACGCCCTTCTCGCCCGCGCGACCGGTGCGGCCGATGCGGTGCAGGTAGATCTTCTCGTCCTCGGGGCACTGGTAGTTGACGACGTGGGTCACGCCGGCGACATCGATGCCGCGGGCCGCGACGTCCGTGGCAACCAGGATGTCAACCTTGCCCGAGCGGAAGGCCCGCAGTGCTTGCTCGCGCGCTCCCTGGCCGAGGTCGCCGTGGACGGCGGCCGCGGCGAACCCGCGCTCGGAGAGATCGAGCGCCACCTTGTCGGCCGTGCGCTTGGTGCGCACGAAAACCATGGCCAGCCCGCGCCCCTCGGCCTGCATGACGCGCGAGAGCATCTCTGCCTTGTCGAGCGCGTGCGCGCGGTAGACGTGCTGATGGGTGGTGGGGACGGTGCGGCTCTCGTCCGGCATCTCGGCCCGGATGTGGACCGGGCGGGTGAGGAAGCGGCGCGACAGCGCGACGACCGGACCCGGCATGGTCGCCGAGAAGAGCATGGTCTGGCGGGTCGAGGCGACCTGCTCGAGGATGGATTCGACGTCCGGCAGGAAGCCGAGGTCGAGCATCTCGTCGGCCTCGTCCAGCACGAGCATGCGCACCGCGGACAGATCGAGGTGGCGCTGGCGGGCGAGGTCGAGCAGCCGGCCGGGGGTGCCGACGACGATCTCGACTCCCTTGCGGAGCGCCTCGACCTGCGGCTCGTAGGCGCGGCCACCGTAAACGGCGGTGACCCGCACGCCGAGCAGCCGCCCGGCGCGCTGCAGATCGTTCGTCACCTGTACGCACAGCTCGCGGGTGGGGACGACGGCGAGCGCGAGCGGCCGGTGGTCCTCACGCTCGGCGCCGCCGGCAGCGGCGACCTGCTCGAGGATCGGGATACCGAACGCGAGGGTCTTGCCCGTCCCCGTGCGGGCCTGGCCGATGACGTCGGTGCCGGCAAGCACGATGGGAAGGGTCAGCGCCTGAATGGGGAAGGGGTGAACAATTCCGGCTTCGGAAAGCGCCTTCACAATGTCGGGGTGTACACCGAATGACGCGAAATCGGGGGCCGCAATAGCCTCGGCGATCTCGGGATTCTCGGCGAGGGCCTGCGCGTCGACGACGGGAACGTCGAGGGCGGCGGCGGAGTCGGTCGGAATAGTGGTAACGGGCTGTTCGCTCAGCGGATGCTCCTGCGGCTACGAGCGATCAACTGACGCGGACCGCTCACATATCGGCCCGGGCCTCGCAGCTCACTTGACGGGCCTTGATCGAACCCGAAAGGGCACCGGTAAGGGGCCCGGGCTAAGCCCGGCCGGATGCCGAGCTCGCGGGCCTATCGTACGGCACACCAGCTTTATGAGCAGATCGCGACTCGCGCTGGCGAGCCGTGCGGCTGCACACCACCCGCGCTCATAGGGTCGATGGTGTGACAACACCGGCAGCTGGCGCGTCCCCCGTCGGAGCGGACGACCCCCATCGCGCGGGTCTCATCGATCTGCTGGGGGCCCTGGCCTACGGCGAGCTTTCGGCTTTTGAGCGAATGGCGGCGGATTCTCGAATGGCGCCGAATCTGGGTGACCGCACCGCCCTCGCGTCGCTGGCGGCCGGGGAATTCGCGCATTTCCAGCAGCTCGTGCAGTACCTGGCGAATCTGGGGGTGGATCCGGAGGCAGCCATGGCGCCGTATGTGCAGGCGCTCGATACGTTCCACGACCTGACCTCGCCGGCCGACTGGCTGGAGAGCCTGGTGAAGGCCTACGTAGGAGACGGGATCGCCCGCGATTTCTACCGCGAGGTGTCGGCCTACCTGGACCCGGCATCGCGCGATCTCGTTCGCACCGTGCTGGGCGATGTCGGCCATGCGGCCTTCACCGTGGACCGGGTGCGGTCGGCCATCGACAAGGACCGGACCGTCAGCGGGCGGCTGGCACTGTGGGCTCGGCGGCTCGTCGGCGAGGCACTGACCCAGGCCCAGCGCGTCGCCGTCGAGCGCGAGGGGCTGGTGGAATTGATCGGTTCGGGAGCGAGCGATATGGCCGAGCTCGGACATCTCTTTCAGCGCGTGATGGACGGCCATTCCGAGCGAATGCGCTCACTCGGCCTTTCCGAATAGCAGCGGGCGGAGCGCTGTCAGACGTGGCGGCGGGCTCGATTCGCCGAATGGCTGCCCACAGCCGTCATGAGCCAGACCAGGGCGGCCCCGACGGCGACCTCGAGGATGAACGTGACGACCCGGCCGGCACCGATTCCGGCGCCGATGAACAGGCCTACGAACGTGCCGATCAGGCCGACTACCAGCGTCATCAGGATTCCGATGTCCTGCTTTCCCGGAACGACGAGCCGGGCAAGGGCGCCGATGATGAGGCCGATGACGATCGCCCCGATGATGGTGTCAGGGTGCATGACTCACGTCCGAAGGATTGGGGCGCATCTGGGGATGCGCGGCGTCCCTCAGGTATGCCCGGTCAACCGGTGAGTAACCGGCGTCCGCGCTGGGAGCGGCCTGGGAGCTCGGCGAAGAAGTCAGCCGGTCATGGCCGCGCCGAAGCCGACCTTGCGCGCCTCGGATTCCGCGATCTCCACGTAGGCGATCTTGGAGACGGGTATGACGACACGGCGTCCCTTCTCGTCCTGCAGGGTCAGCAGGCCCATATCGGAACGGATGGCGTCGGATACCTCCTTCTCCACCTCTTCCGGAGTGAGCGTGCTTTCCAGGACCAGCTCGCGGGGCGCGTACTGAACCCCGATCTTGACCTCCACCGAGGAACCTCCGCGTCGTAGGGGACTTTCACCCTACGGTCGGCGGCGCAATTCACCGCACGTGTCGGGGCGGCGTTCGCTGAAGGCCGACGGCGGATGGTTCAGCCCTGCAGCTTCGGCGCGCCCGAGAGGCCGCGCCAGGCGAGCTGGATCAGCAGGTCGACCGCGTGTTCCTTGCTGACGGCCCCTCCGGAGCTGAGCCACCAGCGTGCACCGACCTCGGCGAGGCCGGCGACGCCGACCGCTAGCAGCTCGGCGTCTTTCATCTCGTAGCCGGTGTCGTGGGCGATCGCCGCGGCGATGGCGCTCACGCAGTCGGTGAGGCTGCCCTCGACCCGAGCGCGCACCGCAGGCTCGTTACGCAGGTCGGACTCGAAGACGAGCTGGTAGGCGCCGTCCGGGTCGTCCACGAAGTCGAAGTACGCGCGGACCGACCGGCTGATACGCAGCTGGTTGTCGGTGGTCGACTCGAGCGCGTCGCGCAGCCGATCGGCGAGCTGGCTGGTGTGTTCATCCAGCAACGCCAGGTAGAGCTCCAGCTTGCCGGGAAAGTGCTGGTAGAGGACGGGCTTGCTGACGCCCGCTCGCACGGCGATCTCGTCCATGGCAGCGGCGTGGTAGCCCTGCGCCACGAAGACCTCGCGGGCCGCTCCCAGCAGCTGGCGGCGGCGGGCCGGTCGCGGCAGCCGCCCGCGGCGCGGCGGCGCGGCCGACGCCGGGTCACCCGATCCGGCGGCCGGGGCGTGCCGGGGGGATACCTGGTCGGCACTCAACGCGCGGCCCTCCTTCGGGCGGATGTTTCACAGAGCGCCGCAACACAATCACATCGAGGACCCCCGCGTTGGGCCGGAGCCGCTGGCTGACGGCGGGCGTCAGTCCTGACCAGCGGCCGCCCGGCTGCCCGCCCGGGTGCGCAGCGGGTGCGGCGCGTTGCGATCCGGGAAGCGTCGCAGGTACTCGCCCTCGAGCAGCAGCATGCGCTTGGTGTGGACCGCGAGCGCGTCGTCGCTTCCCTCGAGGAAGGTCTCGTGGCGCGTCTGGTGCAGGGTCGCCAGCTCCCTGGCCAGCAGCTCGTCCGACAGCGATACCGCGTCGATGCCTTCCGGGTGGTGTGCCATGCGTGGAGCCTAGATCGAAGCCTCCCGCGTCCGCATACTGCCCGGGCCTGCGTGTTTCTCCGTCACGGCAGGAGCGGCGCGAAGAGGTCGCCGTGCTCCTCGACCCGGGCCAGGACGTCGTCGCTCTCGAAGACGAGCTGCTCCGCGCTCGTGCAGGCGGCCACCTCGTCCCACGTGACCGGGGTGCTCACCCACGGCCGCGGTCGCGCGCGTAACGAATAGACCGAGACGGTGGTCTTCGCCGGGTTGTTCTGCGACCAGTCGATGAGCACCTTGCCCGGGCGCAGCGCCTTCGCCATCTTGCTGACCACCAGATCCGGGTGGCGTTTCTCCAGCTGCTCAGCGAGCGTGCGCACCTCGTCGGAGGTGGATTCGCTGGTGCGCTTGGAGCCGGCCTTCGCGTACAGCTGCATCCCCTTGGAGCCGCTGGTCTTCGGGTACCACTCGCGCTTGCTCTCCGCGCGCACCAGCTCGGCGACCCGGCAGCACTCGACGATGGTGGCCGGCGGCCCCGGATCGAGGTCGATGACGAGCAGGTCCGGCGGTTTGGCGGCGCCGCGCGGGCCGACCCGCCACATGGGGGTGTGCAATTCGAGCGAGGCCAGGTTGGCGACGTACACGAGCGTCGCCAGCTCGTCGACGATGACGAAGTCGATGACATCGCGGTTCTTGGTCGAGCCGGGGGTCGGGAGCGTCACCGTGCGGACCCAGTCCGGCAGCCCGCGGGGCGCGTTCTTCTCGAAGAAGGCGAAGCCGTCGACGCCCTCGGGGTAGCGCTTGCGGGTCAGCGGCCGCCCGGCGAGGTGGGGGAGCAGCACCGGCGCGATGCGGGTGTAGTAGTCGAGCACCTGGCCCTTGGTGAAGCCGGTGGCCCCGGCCTCGGGATAGAGCACCTTGTCGAGGTTGGAGAGCACGAGCCGGCGGCCGCCGACGTCGACCGGCACCTTAGACGGCGTATGGGCCGCCTTCTTGGCTGGCTTGCTGGTGCTTTCAGGTGTCACGGACAACCGCCTCGGGTGAGATGTCAGGGCGCAATCCCTTGAATGACGGTGCGCGCAGCCGGCCCTCCGCAGTCCAGTTGCGGAAGTCGACCGAGGCCACCAGTTCCGGGCGTACCCAATGGGCTTCGCGGATCTCGCGCGGGGTCAACACGCCGGTATCCACGAACGGGGAGGTGGGGGTCTCCAAGGCGGCCAACCGGCCTTGCAGGTCGCGCAGGGTGGCGCCGCTGAACCCGCTCCCGACCTGACCGGCGTAGCCGAGCTGCCCGCAGTCGTCGTAAACCCCGACCAGCAGCGCCCCGAGCTGCCCGGCGCGTCCCTGCTGGCCGGGCTCCCAGCCGCCGATGACGACGTCCTGGCGGGTGCGCAACGCGACCTTCACCCACGACGGCGAGCGGCGCCCTGGCTCGTACGGGCGATCGCTCTGCTTGGCGACGATCCCTTCCAGCCCCTGCTCGCGGGCGATCGCGATCATCTGCGCGGCATTCACGTCCGGGTAGCAGAGCGACGGGGGCAGCTCGAGGGAAAGCGTCTCGAGGAGCGCCCGCCGCTCGGCGTAGGGGAGCGCCATGACCGACCGGTCGTCGTGGACGAGGATGTCGAAAGCCATGAACGCCACGGGTATCTGCGACGCGAGCCGGCGCACCCGGGCCGGCTCGCGCACCGCCATGCGCCCTTGCAGCGTCTCGAACGAGGGGCGCCCATCGGGGCCGAATGCCACCACCTCCCCGTCGAGTCGAAGCGCCCGGCCGGCTGACGCGTCGAGCAGCCGCTGGGCCAGCTCGACTACCTCGGGATAGGTCGTCGTGATGTCGGCTCCCGAACGCGAGGCGATCTGGATGCCCCCGTCACCGGGAGCGATGCGAACCAGAGCCCGGACCCCGTCCCACTTGAACTCGTAGCACCAGCCCGGGCCACTGGGGACGGTCGCCTCGGTGGCGACCGTGGCGAGCATCGGCCGGGCGTTCCAGGCCGGGGCGGAATCCGTCGCCTTCATTGGCTGTCCGATTGCTGAGTATTTGTCATGTTTGCGGCCGTTGCTTTCCGGGTCCGTGCTCGTTGGGCGAGCAGATCGTTGCAGCGATCGCGCATGACCAGAATTGGACACGAACCAGGAGCCCCATTGAGCATCCGGCCCACCCGTTCACGTTCTCGCTCCTGGCACTCGCGTCGCCGCGTGCTGGCGGCAGCCGCCGTCATGCTGGGCACCGCTGCTCCGGCGGTGACGATCGGCGCCACAGCAAGCAGCGCCGCCATCCTCCCGACCACGCTCTTCACACGAAACCTGCTTCCAGGCCTGTCATTGGCGACCAACCTCGGCGCCGTCAACCCGCAGACGCCGATGTCGCTCGTCGTCGGCGTCGCCCGCCCGGATCCCGCTGGTGAGGACCGCTACCTGGCTGCCGAGCATGATCCCTCGAGCCCGCTCTACCGCCGCTTCCTCACGCCGTCGAGCTTCGCGGCGAAGTTCGGCGTGAGCCCGGCGACGCGCAGCGCCGTCACGTCCTGGCTGACCTCGGGCGGGCTGCACGTCGACAGCGTCTCGCCCGCCGGCGATGTCGTGGCCGTATCCGGCACGGCGAGTCAGGTGCAGAGCACGTTCAGGACGGCCATTCGCCGCTTCCAGATCGGCGCGAAGACGTTCCTCGCGAACACCGGCTTCCCGTCGGTCCCGTCGGGCATTCCCGTCACGACGATCGTCGGGCTCAACACGCTGCAGGCGTTCTCCACCCCGGCCAAGCCCGTCCAGTCGCAGGACACGTGCCTCGGCCCGGTCTGCACGGGTCTCACGACCCCCAGCGATCTGTGGTCGGCCTACCAGCAGCCCGCCGCTTATCAGGGCGAGGGGCAAAGTCTCGCGGTCTTCGGCGAGGGCCAGACCGATGACGTCATCGCTGATCTGCGCCAGTTCGAAACGGCCAACAAGCTGCCGCAGATCCCGGTGACCGTGAAGCATCCGGACGGCGACACCGATTTCAGTGACGACACCGGACGCGTGGAGTGGAACATCGATACGCAGGGGTCGTCCGGCATGGCGCCCAACGCGTCGAACCTGACGCTCTACTTCGGCGAGGATCTTTCCGACGCCGATGTGTTGAAGGTCTTCCAGCAGTGGACCGACGACGCGAACGGCCCGCTGCAGGCGAACGCCTCCTACGGCGAATGCGAGACGAACCCGACCAACCCGATCACCGGTGGGCCGCTCTCGACGCTGCCGCTCCCGGTCGGCGAGGGGCTCGGCAACAACCTGCAGCCGCTGTCGGAGGCCGTCCTTAAGAAGGCCGCGATGTACGGCAAGACCCTCTTCAGCTCCACGGGCGACACCGGCTCCTCCTGCCCGGTGGTCTACGCCCAGGTCATCGGGGCCGGCAACGGCATCCTGAACCAGGGCGTGCCGCTGACGAACTACCCGGCCTCGTCGCAGTACGCGGTCGGCGTCGGCGGGACCGTCCTCTACACCGACGGCGCCGGCAAGCGCACCGCGGAGTACGCCTGGACGTTCGGCGGCGGCGGCTCGTCGCTGCTGATCGGGCTTCCGGAGTACCAGCAGGGCGTCGCGCACAACGATGTGCCGTGCCTGCAGCCCGCGCTGGGCAAGCCGTGCCGCGCGATCCCGGATGTCTCGGCGCAGTCCGGTGACGTCGCCACGAATGGCTACGCGATCTACAGCGACGGTGCGGTGACGGCCGGCGGGGGCACCAGCCTGTCGTCGCCGCTCTGGATGGGCATGTGGGCCCGGGTGCAGGGCGCGCGTGGCGGCGCCGGTAACGGCTTCGCGAACTTCCCGCTCTACCGGTCGGGGTTGAACCCGGCGAGCGCCGCCCGCGACTACTTCGACGTCACGCTCGGGACCAATGGGCTCTACACGGCGGGCACCGGCTGGGACTACACCACCGGCTGGGGCACTCCGAAGGTCTCCGGGCTGATCTGCGACATTGCCGGAAAGTGCTGAGCTCCGCGGTGGGCGATGAATTGAGGCGGCGGCGGGCGTCTGACGGATATGCGCCGAAGTCCGTTGTGGTGGTATTCGGGCCCTGACGTGCTTTCACCCGCATTGCAGGGGATGATCTCCGGGTGAGATCCATCTGGAAGGGCGCCATCTCGTTCGGGCTCGTGACGATCCCGGTGAAGCTCTATTCGGCGACCGAAGAGCGCGACGTCTCGTTCCATCAGGTGCACCGCGAGGACGGCGGGCGTATCCGCTACAAGCGGGTCTGCACGATCGACGGCGAGGAAGTGAGCTATGGCGACATCGCCAAGGGCTACGACCTCGGCGGCGGCGAGATGGTGGTGCTCACGGACGAGGATCTCGCCGGGCTCCCGCTGACCACGTCGCGCACCATCGACGTCCTGCAGTTCGTCCCGCTGGAGCAGGTCGACCCGATCTACTTCGCCAAGTCCTATTACCTGGAGCCCGATCGCACCGGCACCAAGCCGTACGCGCTGCTGCGTGACGCCCTGGAGGAGTCCGGCCGGGTCGCGCTGGTGAAGATCGCGATCCGCCAGCGTGAGCAGCTGGCGACGTTGCGGGTGCGCGACGGCGTCTTCGTCCTGGAGACGATGCTGTGGCCGGACGAGGTTCGCACGCCTGACTTCGGCTTTCTCGATGAGGACGTCTCGGTGCGCCCGCAGGAGCTGGCGATGGCGGGCTCGCTGATCGAGACGCTGGCCGGCGACTTCGACCCGAGCCAGTACACCGACGGCTATCGCGAGGCGTTGCAGGCGGTGATCGACGCCAAGGTGGAGGGCCGCGAGGTGGTCAGCCCGTCCGAGCCGGAGGAGTCGGGCGGCGCCGTCCTCGACCTGATGGCTGCTTTGCGGGCGTCGGTCGATGCCGCGAAGGGTCGCAAGCCGGCTGACCCGGATTCCGATGAGGGCGAGTCGCCGAAGAAGGCGCCGGCGAAGCGAGCCGGGACCAAGAAGGCGGCCGCCAAGAAGTCAGCCGCGAAGAAGGCGCCAGCCAAGCGTCGTAGCGCTTGAAGCTAAAGGTCGAGCCTGGGATGCACCGAAGCTAAAGACGTGATCAGCGCAACCTCGGTCAGCATCGAAGACGTGCTCGCTGCGCTGCGCAGCGTGCCTGGCGTCAGGTCCGCCGATATCGGCCAGGACGACGACGGCGGCGAAGGCATGCTGCGCTTGGATCTCGCTGCTGACGTGGACGAGGTGGAGGTCGCGGCCGCCGTTGGCCGGCTGCTGCGCGATCGCTTCGGGCTCGGCGTCGACGCCGGCCAGGTGCAGATGGTCGAGGCGGCGGAGGATTTCGCCGCGATGCCGGAGTCGGACGAGGTGACGCCAGACGGCGTGCGGGTCGCGGTCATGAACGTCACCAGCGCCGGGCGCAAGGTGATCGTCACGATCGTGCTGCGCCGCGGGGATCGCGAATTTCGCGGCGAGGCGCCAGGAACGACGTCGTCACACGGCGTCTTTCGAGCCGTCGCCGAGGCGACGCTGCGAGCCATCGAAGAGCTCACCGAAGACGCGGTCATCGGCCGGGTGGAGACGCTCGACGTCTCCGAGGGGGCATCCGTCACCCTCGTGCTGGATGTCGACGGCGAAGAGGTGACCGCTTCAGGGCGGTCGGCCGTGCATTCGGATCCACGCCAGGCCATCGTGCGAGCCGTGCTCGCTGCCGTCACGCCGCACCTGCCGGCGTAGCACGGCGGACATCACAACGCCGCCGACCCCTTGCGGGAATCGGCGGCGTCGTCGCGGCACGTCAGCGCTTGAAAGCGTCCTTCACCTTCTCGCCGGCCTGCTTGATGTCGCCCTTGGCCTGCTCGGCATCGCCCTGGGCCTGAAGGTCGCGGTCGCCCGTCGCGCCTCCGGCACGCTGCTTGGCCTTGCCTGAAAGGGACTGGACCTGGTTCTTCACCTTGTCCGCGAAGCTCATGGGTACCTCCGGGGTCGTGGGACGCGTGTCCAGCGTTGGACCCGCTCCCAGCTATTTGCCCTTCTTGCCTGCGATCACACGCCTTGCGCCGCGGGCATTGCCCGGTCGAGCTCTCGCCGCCAGCAAATGGCGTCGCCGGGACGACGGCGGCTGCTGGCGGTCGGGGGGTGGCTGGTGTGGGCGGGTGGCGCTGCCAGCAAATGGCGTCGTCGGGACGACGGCAGCTGCTGGCAGCTGCGTATGTGCCCGAGGATGGCGCGAGGAATCCGCAGCCCCAACGCGCGGTTGAGGCTGAGGTCGCCCCGTTCGGCACAATGGACGGGACACACGTGATCCGCGGCCTGCCGCGTCAGCCAGCCATTTCGAGGAGCCCGACCCCGTGTCCTCTGCGCAAGACGTCCTTCCCAACGGCACCCTGCCGCCGCTCGTCGCGCCCGACGCCGAGCTCAGCATCGACGAGATCCGGCGCTACTCGCGTCACCTGATCATTCCTGACGTCGCCATGGACGGGCAGAAGCGCCTGAAGAACGCGAAGGTGCTGGTCGTGGGTGCGGGCGGGCTCGGTTCGCCGGCGCTGATGTACCTGGCTGCGGCCGGGGTCGGCACTCTCGGCATCGTCGACTTCGACGTCGTCGACGAGTCCAACCTGCAGCGCCAGATCATCCACGGCGTCTCCGACATCGACAAGCCGAAGGCCGAGTCGGCGCGCAACTCGGTCGCCGAGATCAACCCCTACGTCACGGTCAACCTGCATCAGGAGCGGCTCGACAGCTCCAACGTCATGGAGATCTTTGCCGGCTACGACCTCATCGTCGACGGCACCGACAACTTCGCGACCCGCTACCTGGTCAACGACGCCTGCGTGCTGCTCAACAAGCCGTATGTGTGGGGCTCGATCTACCGCTTCGACGGCCAGGCCAGCGTCTTCTGGTCCGAGCACGGCCCGTGCTACCGCTGCCTCTATCCGGACCCGCCGCCGCCGGGCATGGTTCCGTCCTGCGCCGAGGGCGGCGTGCTGGGCGTGCTCTGCGCGTCCATCGGATCGATCCAGGTCAACGAGGCCATCAAGCTCATCACCGGCATCGGCGAGCCGCTGGTCGGGCGGCTCATGGTCTACGACGCACTCGAGATGAGCTACAACGACATCAAGGTCCGCAAGGACCCGGAGTGCGCGATCTGCGGGAAGAACCCGACCGTTACCGAGCTCATCGATTACGAGGCCTTCTGCGGCGTCGTGTCCGAGGAGGCTCAGGAGGCAGCCGCCGGCTCGACCATCACCGCGGGCGAGCTGAAGGCGATGCAGGACGCGGGCGAGGACTTCCTCCTCGTCGACGTCCGCGAGCCGGCCGAGTGGGAGATCGTGCGCATCCCGGGCGCCACCCTGATCCCCAAGGGCGACATCCCGGCGCAGCTCTCCGAGCTGCCGCAAGACAAGCCGGTCGTCCTGTACTGCAAGTCCGGCGTGCGTTCCGCAGAAGCTCTCGCGACGCTGAAAGGCGCCGGTTTCAGCACCGCGAAGCACGTGCAGGGGGGCGTGACGGCGTGGGCGACGCAGGTCGACAAGGGCCTGCCGGTCTACTGATCCCGCGCCGGGCAGGGCCGGGTCGTTGAGCCGTTCCAAACCGCCGCATTCGGTCTCGGCGGGGGTGTCCACCCGGCCACTGGTCGGCGGCACCCCGTCCGCCTATGCCGTCGAGGTGCTCGACATCGTCGCGAAGATCCCGCGCGGAAAGGTGCTGACCTACGGCGATATCGCCGAGCTGGTCGGGCGCGGCTCCGGGCGCACGGTAGGAGCGGTCATGAGCCGTCACGGCTACGAGGTGGCCTGGCACCGGGTGGTGCTTTCCAGCGGCCATCCGAACCCCGCCGGTCCCGTCGAGGCGCGCCGCCTCCTGATCGCGGACGGAACCCCGATGGCACCCGGTGGGGAGCGCGTCGATCTCGCGGGCGCCCGGTGGTCGGGCCCCGGCTGAGCGGCAACTCTTCTGGTCGCAGACCCGCGCCCGGCTTCGCTGCGCTCAGCCGCGTCACGATCTGCTCCAACTTCCGCGTTACCTAATCCGCACTCGGGCGTTACCAGGACAAAGCCGGCTACCGGTGCCGGTTGTCGTCCCCGGAGGCTCTAGTGCGCGTACGCGTGTTCGGCGTGGTGGCTATGACAGCCATCGCGAGCGTCATCGCAGTGATGACGCTCACCTCATCGGCGTCTGCGGCCGGTACGAATGCCGTCCATCCGGGGGTGATGACCCACACGAACGGCGCCCAGTGCACGGCGAACTTCATCTTCCGCAACGGCGCGGACACCTACATCGGCCAGGCGGCCCACTGCGCCGGCACCGGCGCGTCGACCGACACCAACGGCTGCACGGCTGCCTCGCTGCCCCTCGGCACGCCCGTCACGGTGGACGGGGCGACGAAGCCCGGCACGCTCGTCTACAGCTCCTGGCTGACGATGCAGTCGGTTCACGAGACCGACCCGAACGCCTGTGCCTACAACGACATCGGCCTGGTGAAGCTGGATCCGGCTGATGCGGCGAACGTCGACCCGAGCGTTCCCTTCTTCGGCGGGCCCACCGGCGTCGCCTCGCCGAACCAGGGCGCCGGGGCGCGCGTTTCCTCCTACGGCAACAGCGAGCTGCGCGGCGGGCTCTCCCCGCTCTCTCCGAAATTCGGGATCATCCTGCAGGACACCGGGGGCGGCTGGAGCCACAACGTCTACACGCTGACCCCGGGCATCCCGGGCGACTCCGGTAGCGCGTTCCTCGACGCCAGCGGCAAGGCGCTGGGCGTGCTCAGCACGCTGGAGTTCGCACCGCTGCCCGCGAGCAACAACGTCAGCGACCTCTCGCACATGATCGCTTACGCCCAGGCGCACGGACTGCCCGGCCTCACGCTGGTCACCGGCGGCCCGTTCAGCAGCATCATCTAGCCAGTCGCGGATCACTGGCCCGTCCCTTCCGGGGCGGGCCAGTGGCGTGTCTGGCGCGACGCGCCGCGACCATCGCTGCCGCTGGTCCTATTTGTCGGACGCGCGTGGTCGACTCTTGCCGTGCCGCTTTCGACCCCTGCTTCAACCCCGGCTTCAACCCCTGCTTCAACCGCACGGCGTGGCGCCGGGCGCGACGATCGCTCGCCCCGGCTGGTCCGCCGGCCGGTATCGGCCGCGCCGCCGCTGGTGCCCGACGAGGATCAGCAGCGGGTCATCGACCATCGCGGGGCGCCGCTCCTGGTGCTGGCGGGGCCCGGCACGGGTAAGACGGCGACGGTCGTCGAGCTGGTGGCCGATCGGGTCCAGCGCGGGGGGCTGCGGCCCGATCAGGTGCTGGTGCTGACGTTCTCCCGGCGCGCGGCCGACGAGCTGCGGGAGCGGCTCGCCAGCCGGCTGGCGACGACGGTTGCGGGACGGCTGGCCTGGACCTTCCATGCGTGGTGTTACGCGGTCCTGCGGGCTCACGATCCCGGGGTCGGCGGGGGGCGGCTGCAGCTGCTCTCCGGCCCGGAGCAGGACGTCGTGGTGCGCGAGCTGCTCGGTTCGCCGTCCGCGGCGGAGTCGGCGGCGCTCTGGCCGCCCGAGTGGCTGCCGTCGCTGCACCTTCGCGGCTTCGCCGACGAGGTGCGTGCGATGCTCGCGCGCTGCCAGGAGCGCGGGGTCGATCCGGTGGAGCTCGAGCAGCTCGGCCGGCCGGACGGGTCGCCCGGCCTGGCAGGCGCTGGCCCCCTTCTTCGCCGACTATCTCGACAATCTCGATTGGCAGGTGCGCCGTTGATTACGCGGGGCTCGTGCGCCGCACGGCGCGCTGCTGAGCGCGCCGGAGCCCCTCGCCGAGGTCGCCGCGCGAGCTGCGGCTGGTCGTGGTCGACGAGTACCAGGACACCGATCCGGCGCAGGAGCAGGTGCTGCAGGCGCTGGCCGGCACCGGCGCGCAGCTGGTCGTCGTGGGCGATCCCGACCAGTCGATCTACGCGTTTCGGGGTGCTGACGTGAGCGGCATCCTCGAGTTCCCGCATCGGTTCCGGGCCGCCCGCCGCCCCGGGCGGGTGCTCGCGCTCGGGTCCTGCCGCCGCGCCGGGGCGGAGCTGCTCGCCGCGTCCCGCTCGGTCGCGGAGCGATTGCCGCTGCCGGGACTGCCGGCCGAGGCAGTCGCCGCGCATCGCCGGCTTGCAGCCGCTCGGGCCCGCGGGAGACACCCCGCCGTGGCCGTCCGGCTGTTCGCGCTCGCCGGCGCAGGAGGCGGTGGCCGTCGCCGACGCGTTGCGCCGTGCCCACCTGATCGATGGGATGCCCTGGTCGTCGATGGCCGTTCTGGTGCGCTCCACGCGTGCGGCGGGCCCGCTGCAGCGCGCGCTCGCCGATGCCGGGCGTGCCGGTCGAGACCCCGGCCGACGAGCGCCCGCTGGTGCGTGAGCCGGCCCTCGAGCCGCTGCTCACGCTGCTGAAGGTGGGAGTGGGCCAGTGCCCGCTCGACGAGGACACGGCCGTGCCCTGCTGTGCTCCCCGCTCGGCGGGGCTGATGCGCTGGACGTGCGCCGGCTGCGCCGGAGCCTTCACGCGGCGGAGCGCGCGGCCGGCGGGGTCACGACGGTCGGGGGAGCTGATCGTGCGCGTGCCTCCGCCGGCTGGCGCCTCGTCGAGCCGGCCGACGCCGGATCCGCAGCCGGCCGGAGTCGCGGTCTGGCCGAGGATGTCGCGGCGCCGGTCGAGCGGATCGGGTTCGCTGCTGGCGCTGGTACGGGCAGCGCGTCGGCCGGTCAGCTCCGGAGCAGGTGCTGTGGGACGTCTGGTCGGCCAGCCCGTGGCGCCACCAGTTGGACGGAGACGGTGGCCGATCCGGGCCGGGGCAGCGCGGCGCTGCAGCGCCACGCGGATCGCCAGCTCGACGCTGTTGTCGCGCTGTTCGAAGCGGCGGCGCGGTTCAGCGACCGGCTCCCGGCGCCGGGCTCGAGGTCTTTCTCGCGGGCTGAGCCGCTCAGGAGATCCCGGCCGATCCGCTCGGCCAGCGCTCGCTCGCTCGGGCGAGCGGTGCGGCTGCTCACCGCTCACCGGTCCAAGGGTCTCGAGTGGGACCTCGTGTCGTGCTGGCGGGCGTGCAGGAGGGCACGTGGCCTGACCTGCGGCGCCGCAGCAGCCTGCTCGAGGCGATGCGCTCGCTGAGGCCGGCGACGACGAGACGCTTTTCGCCGCGCAGGAGTCGGCAGCCGCGGCCAGGGCCGGCCGCGCTGGTCGACGAGCGCCGGCTGTTCTACGTGGGGGTCACCCGGGCGCGCCGCCGGCTGCTGGTGACGGCGGTGAGCGGCGGCGACGAGGCCGACCTGCGCCCGTCGCGCTTCCTCGGCGAGCTGGGGCTCGCCGTGCCGGACGAGGTGGAGGTCGCGCCGCGGCTGCTCTCGTTGCCCGCGCTGATCGCCGAGCTGCGCAGCGTCGCGAGCGATCCGGCCGAGTCGGGCCTGCTGCGCCAGGCAGCGGCTGGCGCAGCTCGCTGAGCTGGCCGGCGCAGCGTCCCGGCGGCGGACCCGGCCGGTTGGTGGGGCCTCGCGGAATGGACCGAGCGCGAGGCGCCGCTCGTCGCCACCCGGTGGCTGCCGTGACGCTCTCGCCGAGCCAGGTCGAGGCGATCGCGACGTGCCCGCTGCGCTGGTTCCTGGTCCGCCGGGCGGGCGTCGCCTCCGCCGCGACGGCTTCCCAGGGCTTCGGCACCCTGCTGCACGACCTGGCCCGGGAGGTCGTCGATGCGGGCATCACGACCCTGCCCGAGCTGGAGCAGCGTCTCGATCTGCACTGGCCGCAGATCGACTGGGAGGCGCCCTGGTACTCCGCCCGCGAGCGCGAGGCGGCCCGGGCCGCACTCAGCAAGCTGCTGGCCTGGCATCGCGATCGCCCGAACGCGGTGGTCGGCGCCGAGCTCGACTTCGACCTCGATCTGCTGCTCGACGCCGGCCGGGTGCGCGTGCGCGGCCAGATCGACCGGCTCGAACGCGACGACGAGGGACGCGGCTTCGTCGTCGACTACAAGACCGGCCGGTCGGGCCCGACGGCTGCCGAGGCGGAGCAGAGCCCGCAGCTCGGGCTGTACCAGCTCGCCGTCTCGGAGGGGGCGGTGGCCGCCGGAGGGACCGCCGACTGACGTTCGCCGGCGCCGGCGGCGCGGCGCTGGTGCCGCTGCGCAAAGGGCTCGCCGGTCCAGCAGGCACGCCCTGGAGTTCGACGAGGGCGGGCGCACCTGGGTCCACGACCTTCTCGAGGGCCTGGTGAGCGCGATCGCCACCGAGTCGTTCCCGGCTCGGCGTCAACGACCGCTGCGAGACGTGCCCGGTCCGCCGCTGCTGCCCGGCGCGGCCGGAAGGAACGCAGGTCGCGTGAGCCGTTTCAGCGCGTCACCAGCCGGCCCGCTTCTGGACGCTCGACGACACGATCCGGCTGCTGCGCGCCGGGCCGGCGAGGGCTGGGAGCTGACCGACGAGCAGCGTCCGGCCGTCGCCGCGCCGCTCGAGCCCGGCCTGATCATCGCTGGAGCGGGCTCGGGCAAGACCGAAGTGATGGCGGCACGCGTCGTGCACCTGGTGGCGAGCCGGCAGGTCCGCCCCGACGAGGTGCTGGGTCTGACCTTCACGACCAAGGCGACGGCGTCCCTCGCGGCCCGGATACGCGCCGGCCTCGAGCGGCTGCGGCTGTTCGAAGAGGCCGAGCTCGGCGAGCTCGGGGCCGATCTCGACGGCGAGCCCGTCATCGTCGACCTACAACGGCTACGGTGCCCGGCTGGTGGCCGAGCACGGCCTGCGGATCGGCATCGAGCCGACCACCGCGGCTGGCTCCGGAGGCGCTGCGCTGGCAGCTGGCGCTGGCGGTCGTGCGCCGCTGGGACGGTCCGACTCGACGTCGACATCCAGCCGGTGAACGTCGCCGAGCGGGTGCGCCGCCTCGCCGACGAGATGGCCAACCATCTGGCCACCCCGGAGGCCGTGCGCGACGCGACGGCCCGCATGGAGGAGATGGTGCGCCGGAGGCAAAGCCGTGTGCGGACGCCAGGAAGGCGCTCGCCCAGTCGGAGACCCGGCTGCAGCTGCTCGGGCTGGTCGAGGCGTTCGAGCAGGCCAAGCGCGACGCGCTGCTGCTCGACTACGGCGATCAGATCGCGCTTGCCGCGCGGCTCGCCCGGCTCGAGGTCGTCGCCGAGGCCGAGCGCTCCAGCTTTCGGGTCGTCCTGCTCGACGAGTACCAGGACACCGGGGTCGGTCAGCGGACCTTGCTGCAGAGCCTGTTCGGCGGCGGGTCATCCGGTCACGGCGGTCGGTGATCCGGCGCAATCCATCTACGGGTTCCGCGGCGCCAGCGTCGGCAACATCCTGCGCTTCCCCGAGCATTTCCGGCAGGGGAGCGGGGAGCCCGCGAGGGTCTACCCGCTGACGACGAACTTCCGCAGCGGCGGCGTCCATCCTGCTCGTCGCCAACCGGGTGGTCAGCGAGCTCGCGACGGCACCCGGCGCCCGGGTCGAGCCCACCCGTCCTCTCGCCCCGGCCCGGTCGCGAGAGCGGCGGCGACGGCGGGGGAGCGGTCCGGGTCCGGATGCTTGCCGATGCCGAAGCCGAAGCGCGGTGGGTAGCCGCATCGTCGCGCAGGCGGCGAGTCGAGCGACGTGAAGAGCACTCCGAGCAGTGCGAGCGCTCCGAGTGCACGGGGTGGCACGAGGTAGCGGTGCTCTGCCGCCGGCGTTCCCAATTCGGCCTGCTTCGCCAGGAGCTCGAACGCGCCGGAGTTCCGGTCGAGGTGGTGGGGCTCGGCGGCCTGCTCGATGCACCCGAAGTCGCTGACATCGTCGCGGTCCTGCGGGTGCTGCACGATGCGACGGCCGAACGCCGACCTCGCGCGCCTGCTCACCGGACCCCGCTGGCGGATCGGGCTGCGCGACCTCGATGCCCTGGGCAGGCGGGCCGCCCTGCTGGTGCGTGACGAGCAGCCCGCGCCGGCGGACGGCGCGGCTGCTGCCCCGCTGCAGGTCGGCGGCGACGAAGCTGAGGTGGGAGCCCTCTCCGACGTGCTCGAGCAGCTCGACGACCTGCGCCTGCGCCGGGCCGCCCCGCTCTCGGCCGCCGCCGAGGCGCGGCTGCGGCGGCTTCGAGACGAGCTCGCGTCGTTGCGTCGCCGCGCCTCGCAGCCACTGCCGGACCTGATCGCTGACGTCGAGCGCACCACCGGGCTCGACATCGAGCTCGAGGCCAGTCCCGCGGCGCTGCGCAGCGGTCGGCGCGCTAACGTCCTCGCGTTCCTGGACGTGGCCGCCGAGTTCGTCGGGCTCGAGGGGCAGACCGATCTCGGGGCGTTCCTGGCGTCACTCGAGGCGGCGGAGAAGGCCGAGGACGGCTACGACATCGGCGTCCCGTCCGCGTCGGACGCGGTGAAGCTGATGACTGTCCACTCCGCGAAGGGCTTGGAGTGGGACATCGTGGCCGTGCCGGGCCTGTCGCGCGGCGTCTTCCCGAGTGGCAAGCGCGACAGCCCGTGGCCGCACCGGGCGGCGGCGATTCCCGGGGAGTTGCGTGGGGATCGCGACGACCTGCCGGTCTGGACCGATCCCAGCAAGAAGGGCTGGGACGCGTTCAAGGACGCCGTCGGTGCGGTGCTCGCGGCCGAGGAGCGGCGGCTTGCCTACGTGGCGGTGACCCGGGCGCGCGATGTGCTGCTCTGCTCGGGCTACTGGTGGTCGGCGACGGCCAAGCGCGTGCTGAGCCCGCCGTCGGACTTCTTCGTCGAGATCGAGGAGGCCTGCGCGCAGGGCGCGGGCATCGTCGAGGACGCCGCCCCGGCGCCGCTCGAGGGCGAGACCAACCCGCTGCTGTCGGCGGAGCGGTCCGTCGACGTCAGCTGGCCACCCCCGCCCGTCGTGCCTGAGGGCATGCGTTGGGCGGCGAAGGCCGTCGAGGGATACCGCACGGATGGCGAGGTGGCTCCACCGGTTCCCGCGGCCGCATCCGATGCCCTCTCGGAAACGGACCTGCAGCGGATCACCGCCTGGCAGCGCGACGCCGAGCTCCTGCTCCGGGAGCGCCAGGTGGCGCGCTCACGACGCGACATCCTGCTGCCGGGCTCGCTCTCGGTGAGTGACATCGTCGACGTGGCGACGGATCCCGCTGCGTACGCGCGCCGGCTGTCACGCCCGGTCCCGCAGCCCCCAGCCCCGGCCGCGCGGCAGGGCACCAGCTTTCACGCCTGGGTCGAGCAGCGCGCCGGAAGCCGCGCCCTGCTGGGGCCCGAGGATCTGCCGGGTGCGGGCGACGAATCGCTCGCGGTCGCGGGCGACGACCTGCGCGCCCTGCAGGACGCGTTCCTGTCGACCAGCTGGGCATCCCGCGAGCCCGTGGCGGTCGAGGTCGGGTTCGAGCTGGTGCTGGCGGGCGCTCTGGTGCGCGGTCGCATCGACGCGGTCTACGCGACCGACGACGGCGGGTTCGACGTCATCGACTACAAGACCGGGGCGCGCCCTTCCGGCCAGGCGGCGATGGATGCCGCGATCCAGCTGGCGTGCTACCGGGCGGCTTGGGCGGAAATTGCCGGCGTCCCGCCCGAGCGGGTCGGCGCGGCCTTCCTCTACGTCCGTGAGGGCGAGACGGGTCTGCTGCGCCCGGCCTTGCGGACCCGCGACGAGCTCATCGAGCTGCTCGCGGCGGTCCCGGCTGGACCCGAGTGACCCGAGCGCGGCGGGGTCAGGTGGGCAGCTCCACGACGAGCGCGCGGTGATCGGAGATGTCCAGCCGTACCGCGCGGCCGCCCGATCCGGAGTCCAGGCCGTCGCTCAGGATGTGGTCGAGCTGGCTGCGCGGGTTGGGGCTGGGAAAGGTGCGGGCCCGCACCCGCGGCTGCCACCCGGTGATCATCGCGGGCACGCGGCCGGGCACGTTGAGGTCGCCGGCCAGAACGAGTGGCCGCGGGCAGGTGCGGAGCTGGTGGTGCAGCTGGCGTAGCTGGCGCAGGTTCCAGCCGGGGATGAACGACAGGTGGGTGCAGACCACTGTGAGGGAGCGGCTGCCGGTGTCGACGACCGCGACGAGCGCCACGCGTGGCTCGTCCTCGAGGAGCACCAGGCGGGCCTTGCCGTGGGTGCCGCCGTTACGCGCGTTCGGCCGCACCGGCGCCGGGGGAGCCGCGAGCCGGATCTCGTTCCACTCGCGCACCGGCAGCTTCGAGAGCAGCGCGATCCCGTACGCGGGCCGGGAGGCGCCGCCCGCTGCGCCGTCAACAGTCAGGTCGCCGGCTTCGATCGGCTCCCAACGCTCGCCGGGTGTACCGCGGAGGGCGGCGGCGAATCGCCAGTTCTGCGGTTCGCACCCCATGGCGTCGGCGGCGTCGGCCGCTTGGTCGCGATCACCGGAGCGCGGTTGATGGCGGTCCACCTCCTGCAGCGCGAGCAGGTCGGCGTCCAGCTCCTGGACGGCTCCGCGCAGCTTCTCGGGGTCGACGGCGCCCGTCGCCGGGTCTCGCCCGCTGCAGATGTTGAACGTCGCCACGCGCAGCCTGCCGCTCTTGCTCATAGGCGCATCCGTTCATCTCGGCAGGAGCTTGAAACAGTGCTTACCGGTTACCGTCGCGATGGTGACGACCGACCAGCAGCCACGGGAACCGTCGATCTATCTCGATCGCGAAGCGCTGCTGTCCGATCTGGATCCGTGGCTGCGCATCCCGTCGATCAGCGCCGATCCGGACCACGCCGCAGACGTGCGAGCGAGCGCCGATTGGCTGGCCGATCGCCTCCGGCAGGCCGGCTTTCCCACGGTGGCCATCTGGGAGACGGGCGGCCTCCCGGCCGTGTTCGCGGAATGGCCGGCTGAACGGCCCGACGCGCCGGTGGTCGTCGTCTACGGCCATCACGACGTCCAGCCCGTCGATCCGCTGGAGCTGTGGAGCAGCCCGCCGTTCGAGCCCGCGGTCCGCGGGGACGATCTGCTCGGGCGCGGAACGGCTGACGACAAGGGCCAGGTGCTGATGCACCTGCATGGGCTTGCCGCTCACCTTGCAGCACGTTCCCGCATTGCGCCCGCTGTCACCCTCAAATTGATCATTGAGGGCGAGGAGGAGTCCGGTTCACCCCATTTCGCCGATTTATTACGCGAGCACCGCGAGGAATTGCGGTGCGACGTGGTCGTCGTGTCGGACACCAGCGTCTTCAACCGCGAGACGCCGAGCATCTGCACCGGGATGCGCGGGATGAGCGTCTGCCAGGTGGATCTGCACGGGCCGCAGGGGGATCTGCACTCCGGATCGTTCGGCGGTGGGGTGCCGAACCCGCTGCACGCGATGGCCGCTCTGATCGCCGGGCTGCACGACGCCGACGGCCGGGTGACGCTGCCGGGCTTCTACGACGCGGTGCGCCCGCTGGACGAGCGCGAGCGCGCGCTGTTTGCCCGGCTGCCTTTCGACGAGTCGGCCTGGCTGGCACGGCCCGGCGCGGTCGCGGGCAGCCAGCGGCGAGGCCGGGTTCTCGACGCTGGAGCGGATCTGGGCGCGGCCCACCGCTGAGGTCAACGGCATGTGGGGCGGCTATACCGGCCCCGGCGCCAAGACGATCATCCCGTCCTCCGCTCACGCGAAGGTGAGCTTCCGGCTCGTCGCGGACCAGGAGCCGGAGGCGATCCACGATGCGATGCTCGCGTACGTGCGGCGCACACTCCAGCAGGTATCGACGCGACGGTCACGTTCGAGGGCTCGGGAGTGCGCGCCTGCCTCACCCCACTGGACGATCCTGCCCTGCAGGCCGCGGCGCGAGCGATGGGCCGCGCGTTCGGCACGGAGGTGCTCTTCACGCGCGAGGGCGGCAGCGGACCGGAGGCCGACCTCGCGGCGATCCTCGGCGCCCCGGTGATCTTCTTCGGGGTCGGGCTGCCGGATGACCGCATCCACGCCCCGAACGAGCGGGTCGTCATCCCGATGCTGATGCAGGGGGCGGAGGCCGTCGCGTATCTGTGGGACGAGCTCGGGAGCGTCTGAGGCAGCTCGCTGCCGTACCTCTAGGCAGCTCGCTGCCGTCCGGCAGCTCGCTGCACGGCAGCTCGCTGCCGTGTCCGAAATCCGCTAGTAGTCAGGCGGCCGGGCGGTAAGACTGGGCCGCATGCTCGACGTCGTCGCCGATCCGGAACGCTGCTACCGGGCGGTTCTCAGCCGCGATGCGCGCTTCGACGGGTGGTTCGTGACCGCCGTGCGCAGCACGCGTATCTACTGCCGGCCCTCCTGCCCGGCGCGCACCCCGCGTCGTGAAGGGGTGCGTTTCTACGCCACCGCTGCGGCTGCGCAGAGCGCCGGTTACCGGGCCTGCAAGCGCTGCCGGCCGGATGCCAGCCCCGGCTCGCCGGAGTGGGACGTGCGGGCCGATCTGGTGGCGCGGGCGATGCGGCTCATCGGCGACGGGGTGGTCGATCGCGACGGGGTCGGCGGGCTGGCAGCCCGGCTCGGTTACACGACCCGCCACCTCACCCGGCTCATCACGGCGGAGCTCGGAGCCGGGCCGCTCGCGGTGGCCCGCGCGCAGCGCGCGCAGACGGCTCGCGTGCTGCTGGAGACCACCGACGTGGCGGTCACCGACGTGGCGTTCGCGGCGGGCTTCTCCAGCGTCCGCCAGTTCAACGACACGATTCGTGAGGTCTTCGCGACGAGCCCGAGCGCCCTGCGCGCGGCGACGCAGCGGCGGCGGGGGGCTGCCCCTGCGGAACCGGGGACGGTGTCGTTGCGTCTCAGCTATCGCCAGCCGTGCGATGTCACGGGCACGCTCGCGTTCCTCGCGGCTCGGGCGGTGCCGGGCGTCGAAGCCTGGCTGGACGAACCGGGCCTGCCGCCGGCGTTCGAGCGCGTGCTCGACCTGCCGGGCGGGCCGGGAGTCGCGCGGCTGTCCGCGGCGCCGGACGGCGCTCCCTTCGTCCGCGCCGACCTGACGCTCGCCGATCTGCGCGACCTCACCGTCGCGGTGTCGCGGTGTCGCCGATTGCTCGACCTGGACGCCGACCCGGTGGCGGTGGATGACGTGCTCGGCGGCGGCCCGCTGACCGAGCAGGTGGCCGCCCGGCCGGGGCTTCGCGTCCCGGGAGCGGTCGACGGCGGGGAGCTTGCGGTGCGGGCCGTGCTCGGCCAGCAGATCTCGGTACGCGGCGCGCGCACGCTGGCCGGCCGGCTCGCGGCCCAGTACGGGCGCCCGCTCGCCTCGCCGCGCGACGGGCTGACCCATGCCTTCCCGCGCGTCGACGTCCTCGCGGCAGCCGATCCCGCGGCCCTGCCGATGCCCGCGAGCCGGGCCCGCGCTCTCGTCGCCCTGTGCGGTGCCCTGGCCGCCGGAGAGGTGGCGCTCGACGGGTCGGCTGAGCGCTCCGATGCCGAACACCGGCTGCTGCGCCTGCCCGGCATCGGACCCTGGACCGCCGGCTATATCGGCATGCGCGCCCTGCGCGACCCGGATGTGTGGCTCGGTACCGACCTGGAAGTGGTGAAGGGGATGCGTCGGCTGGCGGCGCGCCACCCCGCTGAACTCATCGACCCCGGCAAGTGGTCGCCGTGGCGTTCCTATGCAGTGCTCCACCTATGGTCCGGAGGACCCTCATGACCGCAGACCCCACCCGCTACACGTTCGTCACCGCTCCGTTCGGTGACGTCATGATCGCCACCGCCGACGGCGTCGCGCTCAGCCAGGTCTGGCTGCCCCCCGCCGACCCGAAGCCGGGCTGGCAGCGCGATGACGACTGGCCGGTGCTCGCCGAGGCCCGCCGGCAGCTGCTCGCGTACTTCGCGGGCGAGCTGATGGAGTTCGACCTGCCACTGGCCGCCCGGGGCACCGCTTTTCAACGCAAGGTCTGGGACGCGTTGTGCGGGATCGACTACGGCACGACCAAGACGTACGGGCAGATCGCGAACGAGATCGGGGCGCCCGGCGCCGCCCGCGCCGTCGGGTCGGCGAACCATGACAACCCGCTGGCCATCATCGTTCCCTGCCACCGGGTCGTAGGTGCCGGCGGCTCACTCGTCGGCTATGCCGGTGGCCTCGACCAGAAGCGCCAGCTGCTGGAGCTCGAGGCCGCGCAGGCAGCACTCCCGCTCTAGAACGTGTGTTCCGTTACGTCAGGGGTCGCCCGCTAACAAATGGTTGGCGTCGTCGTGTGTGCCCGCGATTGGATACGGGCTACCGATCGTGCGCACTGACCTCGGGAGCTCATCTTGGAAGCATTGGCCCGCCTAGCCATCCGCCGGCGCTGGCTGGTCATCGTCGCGTGGATCGTCGTGATCGTCCTGGCACAGGGCGTCGCCAACGCCATGGGCGGCGCGAATTACAAGGACACGTTCAAACTCCCGCATACCGAGACGGCGACGGTCACCAAGCTGCTCAAGGACGCGGGGTTGAACAACCAGACCGGTGCGGTCGGCACCGTCGTGCTGAAGGACAGGAGCGGGAAATTCACCGGAGCCCCCGCCGGTCTGGAAGACGCTCTGGTCGGGGTGTGCAAGTCCGGCAACCATGTGGCGCTGATCGCCACGCCCTGGCAGTCGATCGATTGCGCGAAGGGCGCCGCCGTCACCAGCGGAAACCCGCAGCTGCTCAACGCCCAGCGCGGGTCCACCACGGCCCTGGTCAACGTCACCTGGGAGAACAGCCACTACGAGCTCAGCTGGTTCCAGCACGTCTATGACCAGTTGAAGAAGCTGCGGAGCTCCGCGCTGCAGGTGGAGTTCACCGGCAACGCCTTCGGCGGCGTGGGTCAGAGTCAGGGCGGAGGCAGCTCGGTCTTCATCGGCTTCCTCGCCGCGCTCATCATCCTGGCGATCGTCTTCCGCACGGTCGCCGCGACGGTCCTGCCGCTGGCCTGCGCCGCAGTCGCGCTGATCGGCGGGCTCGGCGTGGTCTACATCCTCAGCCACGGCATCAACGTCTCCAACATCACGCCCTATCTCACCGAGCTGATGGTGATCGGTGTCGGCGTCGACTACGCCCTGTTCATCGTCACGCGACATCGGCGCAATCTGCGCCGCGGCATGTCCGTCCCGGAGTCGATCGTCATCGCCATCAACACCTCCGGGCGGGCCGTGCTGTTCGCCGGCACCACGGTGTGCATCGCCATCCTCGGGCTCATCGCCCTCGGCGTGAGCTTCTTCAACGGCATGGCGCTGGCGACCGCGCTTGCCGTGGGCTTCACCATGGCCGCGTCGCTGACGTTGCTGCCGGCCATGCTGAGCCTGTTCGGCCTGAAGGTGCTCCCGCGCAAGCAACGCGCCGCCGTCCGGGCCGGCCAGTTCATCTCCGAAAATCCCATCGGGCGCTGGGCGCGCTGGGCGGAGTTCGTCTCCGGCCATCGGGTGATGGTTGCGGCCGGGTCGGGGGCGCTGATCGTCGTCCTGGCGCTGCCGTTCTTCTCCCTGCAGCTGGGCTCCAGCGACCAGGGCAGCGACCCGAAGAAGTCGACGACGCGGATCGGCTACGACCTGATCAGCTCCGAGTTCGGGGTCGGCTACAACTCCGCCCTGGAGGCCGTGGTCAACGGGCCAGGTGCCACCCAGCAGGCGTATCTGCAGCGCGTGCAGCAGGCGATCAAGGCGGTTCCCGGCGTCGATCCGAGCAGCGTTGGCGTCACCCCCCTGAAGCCCGACATCGCGTTCGTGACCTTCAAGACGACCACGTCGCCGCAATCGGAGAAGACCTACGACCTGGTGCGCCACGTGCGCTCCGACGTCTTGCCACCGCTCTACAACGGCACGCCGAACCACATCTACACCTATGGCGACACGGCCATCAACGTGGACTTCGCCAAGGTCCTGACCCGCAAGATGCCGCTGTTCATCATTGTGGTGGTCGGCCTGTCGTTCATCCTGCTGGCGATCGCGTTCCGCAGCCTGGTCGTCCCGGCGACGGCTGCCGTCATGAACCTGCTCGCCGCCGGCGGCTCGTTCGGGGTCTGCGTGGCGATCTTCCAGTGGGGGTGGGGATCGGAAGCCCTCGCCGCCGGGCCGGGCGCGCCCCTCGATGCCTGGATCCCGGTGATGCTGTTCGCGATCCTGTTCGGGTTGTCGATGGACTACCAGGTGTTCCTCGTCAGCCGCATTCACGAGGAGTGGGTCCACAGCAAGGACAACAAGCGGGCCGTGACCTTCGGTCAGGGAGAGACCGGTGGGATCATCACCGCTGCCGCTCTCATCATGATCGCGGTCTTCCTCGGCTTCCTGGTCAGCCCCGGGCGCACGATCAAGATTTTCGGCACCGGTCTCGCCGTGGCGGTCTTCCTGGACGCCTTCGTGCTGCGGACGATGCTCGTCCCGGCTCTGATGCACATCTTCGGCAAGTCGAACTGGTTCTTCCCGCGGTGGCTCGAACGCGTCGCACCACGCGTGTCGGTCGAACCACCCGACATTCCCCACGAGCGGATTGCGCCGCCGGAAGACGAGTACGTGACCAGCGGCCGCTGACGCGCTACTACAGCGGGGTGGCGCCGAGCCCGACGGAGGTGAGGTCGAGGACCCCGCTGCCGCCGTGAGCGCCGAGTGCCCGCGAAAGGCCGGGCACCGGCCGGTGGCCACCGCGCAACCAGCGCCGGGTGGCCTCCTCGGCGCGCAGGATCAGCTCGACGGCATGGCCGAAGTCGACCGGCAGGACGGACAGCGGACACAACGGGGGTACGGCGTACACCGCCACCCGCGGATCCGCCCGGGCCATCGAGGCGAGCAGTCGCTGCTCGATGAGCAGGGTCGACGCGTGAACGGCCACCCCGTAGGCGGTGCGCGGCGGGTCATCCAGATCGCAGGCGAAGCCGCTGGGCAGGATGTAGACCTCGTCCGCACCGCCGAAGACGGCGCGATCGACGGCGTTGCTCTCCGCGACGGCGGCATCGACGAGGGTTGACGGGCCCACCCGCTCGGGGGCGAAGAGCCCGGGCAGCGCCGTGGCGGCGAGCAGGGCGGGCATCGCATCGCCGACCGACAGCGGGACCAGGCGGCCCGTCGTCACCTCGGCCGTCTCGATCTCCAGCGGCACCGCGGCCAGATCCAGCTGCGTGAGCGGCACCAGCCGGTTGATCAGGCGTTCGCGCGCCCGCCGCGGCACCAGCGCGTCTGCCAGCCCGGCGACCCCGGCTAGCGCCGCCAGCGGTCGCATCGGGTAGGCCTCGTTGCGCATCCCCGCAGCGCGCATCAGGCCGAGCGGCAGTGCCGGCAGCGCCCGAGCCAGCGCGCCGAGAACCTGCCGGACGTCGCCCGGATAGACCTCGTGACGCGAAAGCTCCTGCCACCCGGCCGCCAGCCGGTCGACCCCCGCCACGGTGGGTGCGGCGGCCAGGGCGGCCGCGTTGACAGCGCCCATCGACGTTCCGTATACCCGGTCAGGCCGGACGCCGGCGCGCAGCAGGGCGCTCAGCATCCCTACCTGCACGGCGCCGAGGCTGCCCCCGCCGGCCAGCACAAATGCGGTGCTCACGCCTCGAGAGTCGCACGGGCGGCGGCTAACGGCGAGCCGACTCCCCGGCGAGCCGGCAGGCGGCGTGTCCGCTGACGGCTGAGGCCGTGCCGCCGCGAGCGGCTTCGTGACTAGGTTGTAGACGTGCCGCCTACCACACGTCGCGCGCCTGCGAAACGGTCCCCGAGCCGTGCTCCGCGCTCCGCGAACCGGATGCCCGCTCCCTCCTACCAGCTCGAGCGGCTCACGCTGCCGAACGGGCTGCGGGTCGTGATCGCACCGGATCGCAGCTCGCCCGTGGTGGGCGTCGCCGTCCATTACGACGTGGGCTTTCGCAGCGAGCCGCAGCATCGCACCGGCTTCGCCCACCTCTTCGAACACCTGATGTTCCAGGGGTCGGAAAACGTCGGTAAGGCGGAGCATCCGAAGTACGTCCAGGCGGCCGGCGGAACGTTCAACGGCTCGACCCACCCGGATTACACGAACTACTTCCAGATGCTCCCGTCCGGGGCTCTCGAGCTCGCCCTGTTCCTCGAGGCCGACCGGATGCGCGCTCCGAAGCTGACCGAGGAAAACCTGCAGAACCAGATCGCGGTCGTGCAGGAAGAGATCCGGGTCAACGTCATGAACCGTCCTTACGGCGGGTTCCCGTGGATCCGGCTGCCCGACGTTGCCTACACGACCTTCCCGAATGCCCACAACGGTTACGGCGCCTTCGAGGAGCTGCAGGCGGCTTCCCTGGCCGACGCGGCGAGCTTCTTCGATTCCTACTACGCGCCGGGCAACGCGGTGCTCACCGTGACCGGCGATGTCACGGTCGCGCGCGCGACCGAGCTCGTCGAGAAGTACTTCGGTGACGTTCCCGCGCGTGACGTGCCGGTGCGTCCCGACTTCGGCGAGCCGGTCCCGGCAGCCGAGCGGCGGCGCGACGAGGTGGACCAGCTGGCCCCGCAACCGGCTTTCGCCGCGGGCTACCGGGTGCCCGATCCGGTCGCGGACCTGTCGGCGTACCTGCCCTACGTCCTGCTGACCGAGGTGCTGACCGCCGGCGATGCGAGCCGGCTGGAGCAGCGTCTCGTGCAGCGCGATCGCCTGGTGACGAGCGTCGAGGCCTATCTGGGGACGTTCGGCGATCCGTTCGATCAGCGCGACCCGTTGCTGCTGACGCTAGAGGCCTATCACCCGGCCGCGACCACGGCGGAGACGGTGCTGACCGCCGTCGACGAGGAGCTCGAGCGGCTCGCCGCGGACGGCCCGGCGGCGGACGAGCTCGATCGGGTGCGCGCCCGGCTCTCGGCCCGCATTTTCCGCGAGCTGGACGACGTGCTCGGTCGCACCCTGAACATCGCGGTCTTCGAGCTCCTGCACGGCGATCCGGGCTCATCAACGAGCTCCCGCAGAAGCTCGCCGCCGTGACCCCCGCGCAGCTGGCCTCAGCCGCCGCGACCATTCGCTCGCAGGCCCGCAGCCTTCTGGTGTTGCAGCCGGGTTCCCACGGAGGTGGCGCGTGAGCCCCGCATCGGTCATCCCGAAGGTTCGGCCGCCGGCGCCGCTGAAGGTCCCGACCGTCCAGGAGCGCACGCTCCCCAACGGTCTGCGGGTGCTCGCGGTGCGGCGCGCGTCGGTTCCGGTCGTGGAGCTGCGCCTGCGCATCCCGGTGAGCGCGCCCG
This sequence comes from uncultured Actinomycetota bacterium, assembly GCA_963782485.1. GTDB lineage: Bacteria > Actinomycetota > Actinomycetes > Frankiales > Frankiaceae > DATAZK01. The sequence goes on along the minus strand of CAWAJV010000007.1, from coordinate 411,951 downwards.
GCGACAAGAACCGGATCAAGGCGTCGTCCCTGCGCGACAGCCGGGCCGCGGCCGCGCTGCTGGCCGAGACGATGCTGACCGGCACCGAGGCCCACGACCGCGGCGCCTTCGCCTCCGAGCTGCAGCGCCTGGGTGCCGGCCTGTCCGCGAGCATCGACAGCGACCGGCTGGCCCTGGTCGGCTCGGTGCTGGCGCCGAACCTGCGCCAGCTGCTGGACCTGCTGTCGGAGGTCATCCACTCCGCGGCCTACCCGAAGCGCGAGGTCTCGGGGGAGCGCGGGCGGATGGTGGACGAGCTAGCGATCGCGCGTAGCCAGCCCGCCGTCCAGGCCCGCGAGGCGCTGCTGACCCGGCTCTTCGGCAAGCACCCGTACGCGGTCGAGCTCCCCGAGCCCGAAGCGCTCGAAGACGTCACGGCCAAGCAATTGCGTGCGTTGCACACCCAAACCGTGTCGCCCGCCGGGGCCGTCCTCACCCTGGTCGGCGACCTGCGTCCGGCTGCGGCGCTGGACGCGGTCGAAGCCGTGCTCGGCGGGTGGAAGGGCAAGGCGGCCAGGCCGTTGCCGCCGCTGCCGCGTCACGTCCCGGGCGGGGTGACCATCGTCGACCGTCCGGGAGCGGTCCAGACCAACATCCGTCTCGGCGGCCCGGCGCTGCCGCGCACCGCCCCGAACTACGCGGCGCTGCAGGTCGCCAACGTCGTCTTCGGCGGGTACTTCTCCTCGCGGCTGGTCAACAACATCCGCGAGGACAAGGGCTACACCTACTCGCCGCGGAGTTCGATCGAGCATGCAGCGGTCGGATCACGCCTGATCGTCGCCGCCGATGTCGCCACGGAGGTGACCGGCCCGGCCCTGCTCGAGGTGCTCTACGAGCTCGGCAAGGTGAGCCTGCTGCCGCTCGGCGAGGACGAGCTTGCTGCCGCGCGTCGCTACGCGGCCGGCACGCTGGCGCTGTCGACGGCGACCTCCGCGGGGCTCGCGTCGACCCTGTCCGTGCTGGCCGGTGCCGGCCTCGGTCCCGAGTACCTGCGCGAACACTCGGCGGCCCTGGGCGCCGTGGATGCGGCAGCGGTCGCCGAGGTGTCGGGCGAGTTCGCGCCGACCGCGCTGGCGGCCGTGCTGCTCGGGGATGCGGCGGTCATCACCCCGGGAGTGGAGGCCATCCGGCCGCTGCCGGCCGCGTCGGCGCGCGGCTGACGGGTGCGCGAACCAGCGCTTTCGCGCAGCACCGTCGACCGCCACTCCGACCTTCGCGACCGACCCCGACGCCTTGCGCCGGGCCTGGGCCGAGGGCGGATCCGTCATCACCCTGGACGCCGACCTGAAGGCCGCCGTGGCCGGCGGCGAGGAGCCGGAGCTGGTCTGGGAGGCCGCAGTTGGCGTTCCGCCGCAGGACGCGGTCCTGCTCGGGGTCGACGACGACGGTTCGTACTGGGCGCTGGATCGTTCGGACGTGCCTGCGGCGGGCGGCGACGCGCGGCGCGCCGGGCTGCTCGAGGTGGGCCAGTTCCTGTCGCCGCGCGACACCGGGCTGCTGACGCACGCGGTCGCCGTCCTCACCTGGCACCGCACCCACACCCACTGCCCGCGCTGCGGAGCGCCCACCAGCCCGGTGCAGGCCGGCGCCGTCCGGGTGTGCCCGGTCGATGCGAGCGAGCACTTTCCGCGGGTGGATCCGGCCATGATCGTGCTCGTCCGAGTCGCCCGACCGGGAGCGGGCGGTGCTCGGCCGCGGTCCGCACTGGCCGGAGAAGTTCTTCTCCTGCCTCGCCGGATTCGTCGAGCCGGGGGAGTCGGCTGAGCAGGCGGTCGTTCGCGAGGTGGCCGAGGAGGTGGGGCTCACCGTGCGCGACGTCGAGTACGCCGGGTCGCAGCCGTGGCCGTTCCCGTCGTCACTGATGCTCGCGTTCTCCGCAATCGCCGAGGTGGACGAGGTGCGGCCGCACCCGACCGAGCTGGCTGCGGCGGCTTGGTTCACCCGAGACGAGGTGCTGCAGGGGCTGGAGGCGGGCTCGCTCGGCGTCCCGCCGTCGGTCTCGATCGCCCGCGGCCTGATCGACGACTGGCTGCAGGCCTAGCTCGCTGCTCGGCTCAGCGCAGGTCTTTCGGGAGGCTGACGGTCGTGTCGCGGGCCGATCTCACCAGGCTCACGGCGAGGTCGTGAACGCGCTGCCCGCGGCTGCGGGCCGACTTGCGGAGGCGGTCGAACGCCTCGCGTGGTGAAAGCCCGAAGCGTTGCGCGACGACCCCGATGGCCTGCTCGATGACGACGCGGGCATTGAGCGCGTGTTCGAGCTGGGCCACCTGCAGGCGCAGCCGGTCCACCTCGGAGAGGTTGTCCTGCGGGCGCTGCGGCCGCTGCGCCGGAACGATGTCGCCATTGTCGGCTGCGATGAGGTCCGCCAGGCTCATCGCCTCCGGCGCGCTCTCGACGGCGATCAGGGTGCCGTCGCCCTGCTCGACCTCCCACCCGGTCGCCGTGCGGTGCAGGCGCACCTGCGGGTCACGCTCGGTCTCGGCGCTGATCACCCGTCCCAGCGCTGCCATCACCTGGAGCTGGGGGGTGTCGAGCGCGACGGAGGTGGTGTCGATGCCGCACAGCGTGCCCGTCACGGCGCCGTTGGCCCGCAGCGCGATCCCGGCGTAGGACGTGATGCCCAGCGCCTCGCGGGCTGGCGCATCGGCGTAAGCCGGATCTGCGGCGGCATCTGCGGTGAACGGGGTGGCACCGGCCAGCATGCGAGCGCAGAAGGTGTCGGCGAGCGGGACGCTCTGGCCGACGCTGATGCCGGGAAACGCACCGTGGAGCTGGCGCCACGTGTAGGTCGGCCCGGGGGCGCGCTGGTCGCGGCACCCGCCGTGGGTGGAGTGCCTGACTCGTCAGCCACCGGGTCGGGCGTATCGATGCTGGCGACATACACCAGCTGCATGCCGGTGACCCCGGCAGCGGCTCGGAGGGCGCTCGAGATCAGCTGCGACGACGCCGCTGGGGAGGCGGCCGGCGCGATGGTCACAACACTCCGTAGGGGCGTGGTAGGGGGCAAGGCGGTCTTGCTGGACACCCTGAGTCTGGGAAGACTCTCACGGGCTCGCGAAGCACGTCAGGCGAACCGGTGAAGATCACTCCGCCGCCCATCAGCAGCCTCTCGACACCGCCGGCGCCGGGTCAGGCCGCCGCGCTGACCTTTGCCAAGACCTCCCGCAGGCTGGGGTTCGTCATCGACGATCCGTCCGCGAAAACCAGGGTAGGCACCGTCGCGTTACCACCGTTCACTGACTTCACCAGCTCTTCCGCCGCTGGGTCCTGCTCGATGTCGACCTCCGCGAAGCGGACGCCTTCACCCTTGAGCTGGCGCTTGAGCCGGGTGCAGTAGCCGCACCACGGGGTCGAGTAGACCGTGAAGTGCTGGCTGTATTCGGACCCGGTGGGCACGGAGCTGGACACGCAGATTCTCCTTTGGCCGAACGACGGATTTCAACTCTTCAACAAAGGCTCGCCGTGACACCTTCCTGTCGGACCGAGTCGCTAGCGTCACAGCGGTGAGTGCACTTCCCGCCAGTGACCTGCCGGACACGCACGCTCTCGCGCTTTCCGGGCTGGACCCCGAGCAGCAGCGGGTCGTGCTGGCCCCGGTGGGCCCGGTGTGCGTCCTTGCCGGCGCCGGCACCGGGAAGACGCGCGCCATCACCCGGCGCATCGCGTATCAAGTCCTGACGGGTCAGGTGGCCGCCGATCAGGTGCTCACCGTGACCTTCACCGCTCGCGCGGCAGGCGAGCTGCGCTCCCGGCTGCGCCAGCTGGGTGCTCCGGGAGTCCAGGCCCGCACCTTCCACGCGGCGGCGCTGCGCCAGCTGAGCTACTTCTGGCCGCAGGCGATGGGCGGCTCGCCGCCGCAGCTGGTGAGCAGCAAGGCGCGGCTGGTCGCCCAGGCGGCGCGCAGCGCGCGGGTCGTCCTGCAGGGACCGGCGCTGCGTGACGTGACCGCCGAGATCGAGTGGGCGAAGTCGACGATGCTGGGCCCTGCGCAGTACGCGGCCGCCGCGGCCCGGGCCGGGCGCGATCTGCCGCTCGAAGCGTCCGCGACGAGCAGCGTCTACGCGGCTTACGAGGAGAGCAAGCGGGCGGCCGGCATGGTCGACTTCGAAGACCTGCTCCTGCTGATGTCGGGGCTGATCGAGGAGCACCGCTTCATCGCCGACGAGCTGCGGGCCCGCTACCGGCATTTCGTCGTCGACGAGTTCCAGGACGTGAACCCGCTGCAGCACCGGCTGCTCATGGCCTGGCTCGGGGAGCGGCAGAGCCTGTGCGTCGTCGGCGATCCGGAGCAGACCATCTACTCGTTCACCGGGGCGTCGTCGAGCTACCTGCAGACCTTCCGCCAGCGTCATGACGATGCCGAAGTCGTGCGATTGGTGCGCAATTACCGGTCTACCGATCAGGTGGTCGGGCTGGCCAATGCCGTCATCCGCCGCTCGGGGGGACCGGGGGCGCTGGTCGCGCAGCGCGGCTCGGGTCCCGAGCCTTCCTGGCTGATCGCGGGTGACGAGGCGGAGGAGGCGCGGCTCGTCGCTGCCCGGATCGGGGAGTTGATCAAGGCCGGCACCCCCGCGAGCGAGATCGCCGTGCTGGTGCGGATCAACGCGCAGTCCGAGGCCTACGAGCAGGCGCTGGCGGATGCCCGCATCCCGTACGTGCTGCGCGGCGGTGAGCGCTTCTTCGAGCGGCCGGAGGTGCGGGAGGCGATCGTGCTGCTGCGCGGGGCAGCGCGCGCTGCGGATTCCGAGCCTCCGCAGAGCCTCGCCGCCGATGTGCGTGCAGTGCTGGAGACCACCGGTTGGCGTTCTGACGCGCCGCCCTCGGGGGTCGGTGCGCAGCGCGAGCGCTGGGAGAACGTCGCGGCGCTGGTACGCCTTGCCGAGCAGGCGGAAGCAGATTCGACCGGGGCCGAAGGCGAAGAGCCCGTCACGCTCGCGGCTTTTGTCGCCGATCTGGCCGAGCGGGCGGCCGCCCAGCATGCTCCGACCGTTGAGGGCGTCACCCTGGCGTCGCTGCATGCCGCCAAGGGGCTGGAGTGGGACGCCGTCTTTCTGGTCGGGCTGGTCGAGGGCATGATGCCGATCAGTTACGCCACCACCGAGGCGGCCGTGGCCGAGGAGCGCCGGCTGCTCTACGTCGGCATCACCCGGGCGCGTCAGCACCTGACGCTGTCGTGGGCCACGGCGCGTGAGGCGGGCCGCCGGGCGCGCAAGCCGTCGCGGTTCCTGACCGGCCTTGCTCCGGTCGCGGCCGAGCCCGCACCCGCCGGCGGCCGCCGCAAGCGCGGGTCGGGGCCGCCCGCCGAGGTCGACCCGGCGCTCTGGGAGGCGTTGAAGAGTTGGCGTTCGGAGCGCGCCGTGGAGCTCAAGCAACCGGCGTTCTGCGTGTTCAACGACGCGACCCTCGCGGCGATCGCTGCCCGGCAGCCGGCGAGTGTGGCTGACCTGCGGGGGATTTCCGGAATCGGGTCCGCGAAGCTCGAAAAGTTTGGCGAGTCCGTCGTCGAAGCGTTACGCAACTGTCGGGAATCGGACACCAAGCGATAAATACGTTGCGTATGTCGAACGGGTGCCGTTAACGTTCACCTCGCCGACGTTCCCGGCGCGATACGAGGGAGGTGCCGCATGAAGCAGATGACGTGCCACGCCATGTGGACCGATCTCCCGCGTACCGGCATGCCCGTCTTTATCCCGACCGCCCTCAAGGCGTACGCCGATGGCGGCTCCCCGGTTCCGGGCAGCACGTGGATCCAGCCGACGTCTCGAGTCCCGCAGCGCACCTAGGTAGCGCTAGCGCCTCGAGGCCGCGGATCCCGACCGGGATTCGCGGCCTTTTTTGTCGTAGGCCGAGAGCAGGATCGCCGCAACCGCGCTGAGTTTCCGCCCCGTCATCCGTCCCCTTCCAGAGTCACGAAACGTCGATATCCGTAAGGAGGTGACCCGCGATGTTCGACACCACCACGATTGCCCGCATTGAACACGAGGGCATCGACCTGCCCTGCTGGGCACACGACCCCGACCTGTTCTTCGGGGAGACCCCGCAGCAGGTCGAGTCGGCCAAGGCAGTGTGCGCCGATTGCCCGGTGCGTCGGGAGTGCCTGTCCGGTGCCCTCGATCGCCGCGAGCCGTATGGCGTCTGGGGCGGCCAGCTGGTCATCCTCGGCGCCGTAGTGGCCCGCAAGCGTCCCCGTGGCCGCCCTCGCAAGATCGCGGCCTGAGCCAAACCAACGCTGTGTGCCTTCACCTCTGGAGCCCGTCATGTTGTCCTCGGATCAGGCCCGCCTGGCCTGTGAAGCCGTTCACCAGGAAGCGCAGGCTGAGGCGCGCCGCCAGCGCCTGGTCAAGGCCGCCCGGCTGCAACGCCGTGCGGCTCGCCGGGCCGAGCGTGCGCAAGCCGCGACGCGACGCGCCGCTACGGCAGCCGCCGCAGCCAAGCTCGCCTGGACGCAGCTGACCTGACCTGTCAGCGCGTGCTCTGGTGCCCCGCCTCCCGTCGACGGAGGCGGGGCACCGTCGCGTTCGCACCCCCCGCCGCACCGATCAACCGCTGCAACGCTGATGGTCGGCAACCCGCCCAGACTCGTTTCAGTGCAGCGCTGATCATGAAGACCTATAGCGTGGTTTCGTGCCCAGCCCCAACCGGGACAATTCCGAGACCCTGACCGGCGCCACCGATCCCGGCGCGCGTCGCGAGGACGCCCTACGCGTGCTGCTCGACCCCGCGCTGGCCGAGGTCGTCGATCTGGTCGCCTGGCGCGACGGCCGCGACATCGTCGTTGCCAATGCGTTCGGCCGGGCCAGCGCGCCGGCCGACGCGTTCGGCGCCGACTTCGCGGTTATCGACGGTCGCCAACCCATCCCGGCCCAGGATCCGCTGCATGGCGTCGCGCTCGATGGTGCCCTCGTCGATCCCAGCCCGCCGAACGCGCGCAATTCCTACCCGGATGCCGTGCGCCGGCTGGCGTCCGCCTTCGCCGACCCGACCCGCAGCCCCGACCTTCACGTCATCCACACCCCCCGCCACCATTGGCCCGAGCGGGGCGGCCACCTCGGCGAGCACGGCAGCCTCGACGCCGGCCAGAGCCGCGCGCCACTCCTGCTCTCGGGTGCGGGCGTGCAGGCGCGCGGGTTCGTGACGCGTTCGGCGCGGGTGATCGATGTCGGGCCCACCCTGGCTCATGCCGCCGGCGCGAGCTTTCCGGACGTCGACGGCTCGCCGCTGACGGACCTCGTCAGCCCGGGCGCCGATCTGGTCCTCGGACTGCTCTGGGACGGGGCCAACAGCAACGACCTGCTGCACCTCGCTACCTCTGGGGCGCTGCCGAACGTCGCCCGGCTGTTGCAGCGCGGCTGCGCGCTCGCAGGCGGAGCGATAGCCGAGTTCCCGAGCGTCACCCTGGTGAATCACACCAGCGCGCTGTGCGGGGTCGGACCCGGCCGCCACGGGATCGTCCACAACGTCTTCTACGACCGCGAGACCAAGGCCCGCCATCTGGCTAACGACTCCTCGACCTGGCACCACGCGTGTGACCTGCTGCGTCCCGGCGTGACGACGATCTGGGAGGCGTGCTCGGCCATTCGCACGGCCTGCGTCAACGAGCCGATCGATCGCGGGGCCGGCTACTCGACGTTCGACCTGATCCGCGCTGCGGGCGCCTCGGATGGGGCCAAAGGCATGCAGAGCGCGCTGCCACCGGCCTCGGGTGACCCGCACGCGACCCAGGCCTTCGTCGCCGCGAGTGGTGATTACGCGTGGTCGACGCAGGTGGACGCGTTCGGGCTCGAGCAGGTCGTCCAGCAGCTCTCGCGCCCCCGAGCCGCCGGCGCTGCTCTGGTGGAACAACACGCTCACCGACACCGGCCATCACGGTGGAGGGCCGTACTCACCCGAGGCGCGGGCTGGCGCTGGCCGATGCCGACCGCCGGCTCGGCGTCGTCCTCGACCTGCTGGAGGCTGACGGGCGGATCGAGCGAACCATGATCCTTTTGACGGCCGATCACGGCATGGAGGCGGCCGATCCGCGCTGCCGCGGCGACTGGGACGAGGCCCTGGCAGCGGCCGGCGTCGCGGTGCGCGACGAGGGCTACGGCGCGATCTACTTCTGAGCCCGCTTGCGCTTGCGCGGCGGCGCGGGCAATTTCGGCGGCGGCACCGGGGCGACCTCGGGCAGCTTTCGTCCCCGCCGGTTGGCCCGTTCGGCATGCACGGCGGCCTTGGAACCGGGCTCGGCGAAGCCGGGCTGCCACTGCTCGACCTCGTAGCGGAACGGGGCCGTCGCCCCGAGCTGGCACAGCACGCCGATCGTCCCGAGCGTCACCCGGTGGATCAGCAGGTACGACGGCGGAAGGTTGAGCTGGCGGCCCAGCGACGAGGCGGGGTTGCGTGGATCGCCGACCCGGGTGGCCTCGCCGCGCAGCCAGCGGCGGGAGAACGAGAACTCATGATCCTTGATCGGGCCGAGCAGCGGCACCAGGAATTCCAGCAGCGGCTGCGGATCGAGGTCGACGGACGGGAGGATGAACTTCTCCTCCCGCAGGCCCTCGTAGACGGCCTGCGCGTCGCCCTCGAGCGCGAGGCGGGCCAGCCGCCCCGCGGGCTCGGGCAGGCCATCCGGCAGCCGGTTGACCGCGCCGAAGTCGAGCACTCCGAGCCGCCCGTCGGCGGTGAGCCGGAAGTTGCCCGGATGGGGATCGGCGTGCAGCAGCCCCGCCCGGGGCGGCCCCGAGTACAGGAAGCGCACCAGCAGGCGTCCCGCCCGGTTGCGCTGGTCCTGGCTGCCGCTCGTGATGATCTCCGACAGTGGCAGGCCGTCCATCCACTCCGAGACGAGCACGCGCTCGGAACCGGCGATGATCTTCGGGACCAGGATGTCCGGGTCGCCGTCGTACGCCTCCGCGAAAGCGCGCTGCCAGCTCGCCTCCAAGCGGTAGTCGAGCTCCTCACTGACCCGCGCCTTCAGCTCGGCGAGCAGCGGCTTGACGTCGAGACCGGGGGAGAGCACGGCGAAAAGCCGGGCGGCCCGGGCCAGCTGGTTCAGGTCGGACAGCAGGGCCGGCCCCGCGCCGGGGTACTGCACCTTGACGGCCACCTCGCGCCCGTCATGCCAGACCGCCTTGTGTACCTGCCCGATGCTCGCGGCAGCGCTCGGGCGGTCCTCGAACGAGCGGAAGAGCTTGCGCCACTCCGCTCCGAGCTGCTCGGCCAGCACGATGTGGACGGTGCGGGCGGGCAGCGGGGGCGCGGCTTCCTGCAGCTTGGTCAGCGCCGCCCGGTAGGGGCCGGCGACTTCCTCGGGCAGCGCCGCCTCCATGACCGACAGGGCCTGCCCGAACTTCATCGCGCCGCCCTTGAGCTCGCCCAGCACCCGGAAGAGCTGGGTGGCGGTGCGCTGCTGCAATTCGGTCGCCACGAGCTCCGCCGGGCGACCGCCGATGCGCTTACCGAAGCCGAGCGTCGCCCGTCCGGCCATGCCGAGGGGGAGGGTGGCGAGCTTCGCCGTGCGCGTTACTGCACGCCGCGGGATGTCTGCCACCTGTCCATAGTGCGTTGTCTTGCCCGATAACGTCACCCGGAGTGACTGAGCTCGCCGAGCGTGTCGCCCGGTGGGACGGGTGGGCGGCGGGCGCCGGGCCGCGGCCGGCCACGCGGCGGCGGCACGTTGAACGGGGCCTCGGGCCGGTTCGGGCCCTTCGAGACCTGCGCTCCCACCGGCGCCAAGGGCAGCTCGAAGGTGAAGGTCGCGCCCTTGCCCAGCGCCGAGACGACGGCCAGCGAGCCGCCCATGGCGCTTGCCAGCTGGCGGGCGATGAACAGGCCGAGGCCGGTACCGCTCGTCGTCATCCGCAGCGGGTCCTCGACCCGGTGGAACTTGTCGAAGACACGCTCGAGCTGATCGGCCGGGATGCCTCGGCCGTGATCGCGGACGGCGACCCGGGCGCGTCGCGCGTCCTCATCCACCTGCAGCGAGATGTCGACCGGCGACTCCTCGGGCGAGTACTTCAAGCCGTTGCTGATGAGGTTCGAGATCACCTGGATGACGCGGGTCGGATCGGCGTTGACGACCACCTCGGCGGGCGGGACGACGGTGCGGATACGCGACGCGTCGCCGGGGAAGTCGTCGACCGTGCGCCGGGTGAGCGCCGCAAGGTCTGCGGTCTGCATGAGGACGGAAGCGGACGGGGCCGAGACGCCCGAGGCGAGCAGCAGGTCCTCGACGAGCCGGGCGAGATGGGAGACGCGGTCGGCGACGGTGTCGAGCATCTCGCGCCGCCGGTCGGGCGCCATGTCCTCGCCGCGACGGCGCAGCAGCTCGACGTAGCCCTTGATGGGGGTGATCGGCGTGCGCAGCTCGTGCGAGACGGTGGCGATGAAGTCGCTCTTCAGCCGCTCGACCTGGCGCTCGCGCGTGACGTCGTAGACCAGCACGACATCCTGGGTCAGCGTGCCGCCCTCGAAGACGGCGGCGTGCGACATCCGCACCCAACGCTCCTCGCCGTCGGGACGGATCAGCGCGATCTCCACGGTTCGGCGCGGCGCCGCCGGAGTGAGCCCGAGGCTGCCCACCTCCAGCAGGTTTGAATCGGGCGTCTCGTCGCCGCCGAGCACCGGCTGGCCGTCGGAGTCGCCCTGGTCCACCGCCCGGGTCTGCAGCAGGGTCGGCAGCCGGCGCCCGGTCACCAGACCCGAAGGCAGCCCGGACAGCCCATGCATCGAGGGGCTCCACACCTGCACTCGGCTGTCGCCGTCGAGCACGAGGATCCCGTCGCTGGAGTGGTCGACGACGGCCTGCAGCTTGCCGGACTCCTCCACCAGCCGGGTGAGGTGCTCGGCGCCCCGCAGCGCGACCGCGAGGGCGCTGACCAGCGGGCTGAGGATCGCGAGGTCGCGGCTGCGCAGGCCGCGCCGCGATGCGGTCACGATGACCAGGACGCCCATGCGGCGCCCCTCCGCCTCCAGCGGGGCGATGAGGGTGCGTCCCCAGCCGTCGGGCAGGCCGTCGATCACGAGTTCCGCGGTGGCCCCGGTGCGGGCCAGCAATGCCGCGTCGAAGGCGGTCAGCTCGCCGCGCTGGACGCCGTTCTCGTCGGAGAGCACGACCGCGCCCGCGCTGTCGTCGTCACCTTCCAGGACCACGCGCGTGCTCACGGCGGAGTACGCCTCCCGAAGGTGGGAGAGGAAGGAGATCAGCAGGTCGTCGGCGACGAGGCGGCCGGCCAGGACCTGGGTGAGGGCGACGAGCCGGCCGCTGCGCTCGCGTTCGGACGCTTCCTGCGCGGTCACCCGGTAGGCATAGGTCAGCGCGGCGGCCGGCATCAACGTGAACGGCAGCAGGTACGGGTAGGTGGTGACGGCGCCGACCGCCAGCGCGCCGATGCCGCTGGTGCCGACAGCCATCATCAGCGAAAGCCGCCACGACTCGGCGATCGTCTCGCGCGCCGGTGCGGCTCCGGCAGCGGCCAGCACCCAGGAGAGCAAGGCCAGGTTCAAGGCAGCGAACAGCAGCGTGCCGATCAGCAGCCCGGCGACGGTCGGACCGATGAGCCCGTCCCCGGGCTTCGACAGCGCGCTGATCATCGTCACCAGCAGCGCGGTACCGGTCGCATGGGCACCGAGGTTGAAGACCGTCTTCACGACCGCCCGGCGGCGGTCGATCAGTGACGCGAGCGCCAGGCCCAGGATCGCGACGACGATCGCGACTGCCGGGGGGAGCAGCAGCGCGTCCGCCACCATCGCCGCCTCGAGCAGCGTGAGGGCCTCTTCCTCCCCGCCGCGCCGCAGCCGAACGGCCGTGAACTCGGCGATCGACGTGAGCGGCAGCAGCAGCGCCGCCAGCCACGGTGTCGACATTGACACCGAGACCGGCGGGTTGCTGCGCCCGGACCAGGCGAGGCAAGCGGCGACTGCCGCGGCCGTCCCGAGCAGCGCCGTGAGGACGACGACTCGGTGGACTTGCGACGGGGTTACCTCAGGCTCGCCCATCGCGCATCTCCGTCATGACCAGTCGATGGCGGTCCAGGAGCGGGCCGTCCACGAGCGGGCGGTCCAGGATCGGGCATCCCACTCATCGTCGACCCACGACCGGGCCAGGAAGTCGGAGTCCACCCAGCTGCGGGCGACCCAGCTGCGGGCGACCCAGGAGCGGGCAACCCAGGAGCGGGCGACCCAGCTACGGGCACTCCAGAGGTCACCGACCCAGGAGCGGGCGACCCAGCTGCGCGCGACCCAGGAGCGGGCCAGCCACTCGTCGGCGGTGCCATCCGCACCGACCCAGCTACGGGCGACCCAGCTGCGGGCGACCCAGCTGCGAGCCTCCGGGCTCAGGGCGACCCAGCTGCGCGCGACCCAGGAGCGGGCGGCCGGTGAGAGCCGGTTCCACCAGAAGTCCGCAGCAGCGCGATTGCCGTCGAGCAGCGCGGCGCTGAACCGGTCCCAGATGGCGTTCTGGCCCTTCGGGAAGTTGTCAGCCGGAACGGTGTAGTCGGGCACCCGAGAGGTGAAGGCGGCGGCGGCGTCGAGGCCACCGGCGCCGGCGGCGTTGACGTCGGACAGGCCGGCGCCGTTGTAGGCGGTGCCGGTCAGCAGCGCCTTCACGTCATCCGGGGCGAGCCGCGGCCGGGCTTGCAGCAGGTCGGCGACGACACCGCTGGTGAGCGCGGTCGACATCGAGGTGCCGCTGCCGCGGAAGTAGCTGCTGCCAATCCGGCTGCCCGGGTTTTCGGTGTCGACCACTGAGTCAGGGGCCCGCAACGAGATCAGGTGGGCGCCGGGAGCGACCAGGTCGGGCTTGGCCACGCCCTGGTCCGCCGGACCGCGAGAGGAGAAGTCGGCGACGACGTCGTCGGCGCGGGCGGCGGTGGCCGACTCGTCGAGCGCACCCACCGTCAGCAACGTCGGGTCATTGCCGGGGGAGCTCACCGGTCCGTTCGGGCCGTCGTTACCGGCTGGGACCACCACGGTGATGCCGCGGTCCCAGAGGCCTTCGAGAGCGAGGGTGAGCGGGTCGAACTGGTAGGGCACCGGGCTGCCGGAGGACAGCGAGAGGTTCAGCACCTTGATGTGCAAGTACCTCTGGGCGAGGGCGACGGTCTGCAGCCCCCGAAGGACCTCGACGAGGGACGTCGTGCCGTCGTCCTGCGCGACCCGGACGTCCAGCAGGCGGGCCTTGGGAGCTGCACCGGCGTAGTTGCCGTCCGAGCTCGCGCCGTTGCCGGCGATGAGCCCGGCGACGAACGTGCCGTGGCCGTAGTCGTCGCGGGCGCTGTGGCGGCTGCTGCCGGTCATGTCAACGTGAATGACCCGTCCGGCGAGGTCCGGTGAATCGGTGATGCCGGTGTCGACGACGGCGACGGTGACGCCGTGGCCGGTGGGCGACGTGGCGGTGAGGCCGAGGGTCTCGCGGGCCGTCGAGGCCGGGTCGGTCCCGGAGCTCTGGACCTTGCCGCTGACGTGCAGCTCGCGGTTGACGGCGACGGTGCAATCGCTGATCTGCGCACCCTTCGGGAGGGTGGCGGCGACGCCGTGGACCAGCGGAAGCTGCGCCGTGACCTGGCCGCCGGCCGTGCGCACGGCTGCGGCGGCGTCCGTGCAACCGAACACGACGACGGAGCCGGTAGGTGTCGCTGTCGCGGGCTGGGATTTCTGTGCCGTCTGGGCAGATGCCGCGCCGGCGGTGCCGAGGGTCACGCCCGCCATGGCCAGAGCGGTGATGGCCGCAAGGAGACGACGATTCGCCCGCCGGGCTTTGGCAGCGCAGGATGGAGCGCCGTGACGCTCAAGGACCGGGTCGAAACTGTGGGCTGACATCGTTGCCTCCTGCGAGTGCTCCTGCTCAGGTGCTTCGTCGCGCATGGCTCTCCCTGCGCAGGGCCATTCGGGTGCAATAAAGGCAGGATGTATTCCGCCACTTGGCGCAGCACGTGACCATCCCGTGAGGTATCGGTCGGAAGTCGCCCGGACCTGAACCCCGAATTTGAGCAGGAGTCGCCCGTGAGCTCGCCGTCGCCCACCCCGCCGACCAGGCCGGCGCAGGCCGCCGCCTCCGGCCTCGGCCGTGGCCGCTCCGCTGCTGGTCGAGCGCCCATCACCCGGGGTCGTGCTGCTGACCCTCGCCCTGCCCGAACGTCGCAATGCGATGACGGAGGAACTCACCGCTGCATGGAAGGAGGCGATTGCGGAGATCGCCGGCGACCGGACCGTCCGCGCGGTCGTCGTCACCGGTCAGGGGACGGCCTTCTGCGCCGGGGGTGACCTGTCGTGGATCGAGTCCGGGGGTGCGTCCGTTGATGCCCTCCGTACCAAGATGATGACCTTCTACCGCACCTGGCTTTCGGTGCGTGACCTGGAGGTTCCCGTCCTGGCGGCGGTCAACGGACCGGCGATCGGTGCCGGACTGTGCATGGCGCTCGCCTGCGATCTGCGCTACGCCTCACCCACCGCGCGGTTCGGGGCGCCCTTCGCCGCTCTCGGGATGCATCCCGGGATGGCGGCCTCCTACTTGCTTCCCGAGGCGGTGGGCCTGCCGCGGGCGCGCGAGATGCTCTACACCGGCCGGATCCTGAAGGCGGATGAAGCCGCCGAGATCGGCCTCATCAATGGCGTCATCGCGGGAGAATCCCTCGTGGCCGACGTCCTCGCCACCGCGGAGAAGGTGGCGGGAATGGCTCCGGTCGCGGTTCGGCTGACCAAATCGGCCCTGCGGCATGGCCCGCGCTCCTATGTAGAGGCCCTCGAATGGGAGGCCTTGGCCCAGCCGGTCACCATGGCGACCGCCGACATGCAGGAGGGTTTGAAGGCGCAGGGCGAACGCCGCACCGCGCGGTTCGAAGGGCGGTAGCCGGCGCTCACCCGGACGGGTGAACGGCCGACTCGCGTTCGGCGTCGGGTGCGGCCTGGTCAGGCGAGTTTTGGAGCGCCAGCCCGTCTGGCGGACGGAACGACGGGCCGGCGCTGTCAGGCCCCGGCCGGTCTGGGACCGGCTTCCCCTTCCGCTCTCAGTTCGGCCGGGGCCTCGTCGCTCACGCTAGGAGTCGGCTTACAGCTCGGTCAACGCCGATCACCGGAATCGTCCACCGGCCTGTGGATAACGCTGTGGAGAACCTGGGGGAACGTGCGCTCACCCTGTGGATCGGGTGCGTATGAGGCTGTGGATAACTGCGGAAAGTGCCCGCTGAGCAGCACGCCGACCTGTGAACGAAAAAAGATGACCGCTCAGGCGGGCTGTGGGGGACTGGGAGGTTCGTCGGAGTCCCCGTCAGCTGAATCCCCGGCTGAATCCCCGGCTGAATCGCCAGCTGAATCGTCCGCTGAGCTGGCCTTCGGGCCATCTCCGGCCGCGGCGTCCGCTGCTGCACTGGCGGCGGCATCCATGGCCGCTTCGTCCGCGGCTTTCTTGGCCATCAGCTTCTCGAGCTCGACCATGGGATCGGTCGAGTCGGCCGGCCGCGAGACGAAGGCCGCCGGGTCGTCGAGGTCGGTCGAGCTCGGGAGCAGATCGGGATGGGCCCATACCGCGTCGCGACCGTCGATCCCGCGCTCTTCACGCAGCAGCTTCCAGAGCGCTGCGGCGTCACGCAGGCGGCGGGGGCGCAGCTCCAGGCCCACCAGGGCGGCGAACGTCTGCTCCGCCGGCCCGCCAGATGCCCGGCGGCGACGGGTCGCCTCCTGCAGCGCCGGGGCCGAGGGCAGCCGGCCGGCGACCGCGGCCATGGCCACCTCGTCGACCCAGCCTTCGACCAGAGCGAGGGTGGTCTCCAGCCGGGCCAGGGCCGCCTCCTGCTCGGGGGTCTGCTGGCTCGCGAACGCGTCGGCACCCAGCATGTCGGCAAGCCGCTCGGGATCGAGCGAGGACGGGTCCAGCTGGGTCGGGTCGATCTGCGCGACCGCTCGCCCGATGGCCTCCGGATCGACCGTGATCCCGCGGGCGTAATCCTCGACGGCGGCGAGCAGGTGGCTACGCAGCCACGGCACGTGGGCGAAGAGCCGCTGATGGGCGAGCTCGCGGATCGCCACGTACAGCTGGACCTGCTCCGCGTCGATCTCCAGGCCATCGGCCAGCTGCTGGACGTTTCCCGGTAGCAGGGCTGGCGGGCCCAACGGCAACCCGATGTCGGTGGCGCCGACAACCTCGCTGGCGAGGCCGCCGATGGCCGAGCCGACTTGCGAGCCGAAAAGCATCCCGCCGACCTGCTTCAAAACCGTATTGAGCATTCCGGCAGGGCCGCCGAGCCCCCCAAGCATGGCCGACAGGTCCATGCCCTCGGGAAGTTCGAGGCCGGGAATCTGCATGTCGCCGAGACTGGCCAGTCCGCCGCTGACCCCGGAACCCATCGCATCGACGACCTTGGCCGCGACGGGATCGCAGATCGTCTTCCAGACCGGCAGGGTGCGTTCCACCCACTCGGTGCGGCTCCAGCCGGCGAGCTCCTCGGCGGATCCGGACAGGCCGGGCAGGGTGGTGACGCCGTCCAACCAGTGGTCCGCGAGCCGGCCGGCGTCACGCACGGCCTGCTGCTCATCGCGTGACGGAGGCTTGCTCTCGCTGGAGGCGCCCTGGACCGCCACCTGGCGGGCCAGCTCCCAGTTGATCGGGCCGCCCTCCCAGGAGAGCAGCCGCTCGAGCTCGCGGAAGAACGGCGCGCCCTCGCCGAAGCCGAAGCCGCCGAAACCACCGCCCGACCCACTGCCGCCACCGGAGCCACCGGACTCGCCGGAGTCTCCCGAGTCGGGACCGAATCCAAAGGGGAACTGCCCGCTCATGCAGCCCACGGTAGCCCGCATGTCTGACACCGGGCTGTCCCGCGCTTATGCCCTGAGCGCACGTTGCACGGTTCGGGCAATTTGGTGGGCCCGTCACCGGAGACTTATCGCTGTCGTAGCGTGCCGATGTGGATGTGAAAGCCCCGGTTCGCTACCTGCTCGACATCCGTGAGACCCCGCTGTCCGCCGACGAGTGCCTGTCGTTCGTGGCCGATCCCAGCGCCGGCGGTACCACCCTGTTCGTCGGCGCGGTCCGCGATGACGACGGGGGCCGCAGCGTCGAGCGGCTGGCGTACTCGTGCCACCCCAGCGCGCCGGACACGTTGCGCGCCATCGCCGAGGAAGTCGCCGATGCCGTGCCGGTCATCGCCGTGTCGGCGATCCACCGGGTAGGGGAGCTCGCCATCGGCGGCCTTGCTGTCGTCGTCGCGGTATCTGCGGTCCACCGCGGCGAGGCATTCGCCGCAAGCCGGTTGCTGATCGACCGCATCAAGCACGAGGTGCCGATCTGGAAGCACCAGACGTTCACCGACGGCTCCTCCGAATGGGTGGCCGCCTGCTGAAAATGCGGCCCGCGCTACGACAAACGGGTCAACCCGTTGGCTCGTTCGGGCTGATGCTCGGTACCTGCTCAATACGCGCTTCGGCGGTGCCGAGTCCGTAATCGGATTCTGCTGGAACGAGCGTTTTATGGGAGCGTCATGGAGCACGTGGTCTTCTCGGCAGCTGTTGACGGCGCCGGCGAGGAGTTTCGGCGGGTCTCGAGCCTCGAGGAGGCCGTGCGGGTCGTCGAACACCTTCGCAACGATCTCGGCATCGAGGAATCGAGCGTGTTCGCCCTGACGCCCGTCCCGCTTGCCTTCAAGACGTACTACCGCGTCGAGGTCCCGGGCGGCGACGCGGCCGTGGCGCCCGTCTCCGACGCGCCGGCCTTCGCCGACGACGCGCTTGTGCCCCCGCTCGCTGCCGTGCAGCCGCCGGAGGATTCGGTGCCGCACCTGCAGGCGCTGCCCGACCTCGGCGCCGACATTCCCGACCTCGAGGCGCCGGCCATGGCGACCCCCCTGCTGCCACGCGCGTCCGAGATGCTGGGCGACAGCGTGACGGCCGGCGAGGCCGAGCACTCGCTGGGGTACTTCACCCGCTGACCCGGGCGCCGGGGTGAGACCTCGGAGCGCCAGGTGCCGTCCTGACGCGCCTGGCTGCCTAGACTCCGGAGCGTGACGCGCCGCACGACGACCTTGGTGGTGACGGCGCTCCTCATCGTGGTGCTCGCCGGGGTGGGTCTGGCGCTGCCAGTGCCGTTCGTCGCGCTGCAGCCGGGGCCGACCACCAACACCCTCGGCTCCTACCAGGGCAAGCAGCTGATCACGATCACGGGCGATCAGAAGACCTACCCCGTGAGCGGCCAGCTGCTGCTGACCACCGTCTCGGAGCAGCCGCACCTTTCGCTCATCTCCGCGCTGCGTTACTGGCTCTCTTCGCACAACGCCGTCGTCCCCGAAGAGCTGGTGAACCCGGCCGGTCAGAGCGAGGAAGAGCAGCAGCGGCAGGGCGAGGCCGACATGCAGGTCTCCCAGGACGACGCGACGACGGCTGCGTTGCACTACCTGCGCATTCCCGAGAAGCCGGCGGTGCTGACCGTCACCAAGGGTCTGCCTTCGGAGGGCAAGCTCGAGAAGGGCGACGTGCTGCTTGCCGTCGACGGTCAGAAGGTGGGCGACTCGGTCGACCTGCGCGCCGCCATCCGCAAGGTGAAGCCCGGCACACCCGTCACCATCAGCTTCCAACGCGACGGGCAGGACCGTTCGGTCTCGATCAAAACGGCGGCCTCGCCGGATGATCCCCACGTTTCGGTCATCGGGATCACCCTCGAGGACAAGCGGCCGTTCACGGTGACCATCGGACTGAAGGGTGTGGGCGGTCCGAGCGCCGGGCTGATGTTCGCCCTCGGCATCATCGACCGGCTCCAGCCGGACGAGCTGACCAGCGGAAAGACCATCGCCGGCACCGGAGCGATCGATCCGGACGGCACGGTGCAGCCCATCGGTGGCATCCAGCAGAAGCTCGTCGGCGCGCGTGATTCCGGGGCTACGGTCTTCCTGGTCCCGGCCGAGAACTGCCCGTCGGCGAAGAAGGCCATTCCGAGCGGTTTGCGGCTCGTCAAGGTCACCAAGTTGTCCGAAGCTGTCACGGATTTGAAGGAGATTCGCTCCGGCGACACGAGCCAGCCCGGCTGCTGAGCGCTGAGGGTGGGCTAACTTGGGCCGGTACCTCGGCAATTCAGCATCGGTCAGGCAGCCGCCTGATCACGTAACCCCGCTCCGGGGTGCAGTTGGAGGCACATACTCGTGGCGGTCCGATCCCCGTTAGCGCGGCGTCCCCGGTTCCTGTTGCCGGTGGTCGTCGTCCTGGTGGTGCTGATCATCGCCGGGTTCGTGTTCGTGAACCTCTACACCGACCTGCTGTTCTTCCGCTCGGTCAACTTCAGCAGCGTGTTCGAGAAGGTGCTCGGCACCCGGGTGGTGCTGTTCCTGATCTTCGGATTGATCATGGCGCTCGCGGTCGGCGCGACGCTGATGATCGCGTACCGGCTGCGCCCGTCGATCCGTCCGCTCTCCCTCGAGCAGCAGAACCTCGAGCGTTACCGGATCCTCATCGAGCCGTACCACGGCTGGCTCGTCGCCGTCGTGAGCGCCCTCTCGGGCATCTTCGCCGGGCTGTCGGCCTCCGGCCGCTGGAAGACCTACCTGCTCTGGGCCAACGGCCAGTCGTTCGGCACGAAGGACCCGCAGTTCCACCGCGACATCAGCTACTTCATGTTCACCTACCCGTTCCAGCGCTTCCTGCTGGGATTCGCGTTCACGGTCGTCGTCGTGACCCTGCTGATGGCGCTCGTCACCCACTACCTGTTCGGCGGCATCCGGCTCCAGACGCAGCGACCGGGTGGAGAAGGTCATCCCGGCGGCGAAGGTCCACCTGTCGGTGATGATCGGCCTCTTCGCGATCCTCAAGGCAATCGCGTATTACCTCGACCGGTTCGGGCTCGCTTTCAGCCCGCGCGGCAAGGTCACGGGGGCCTCCTACACCGACATCCACGCGGTGTTGCCGGCCAAGACCATCCTGCTGTTCATCAGCATCTTGTGCGCGGTGCTGTTCATCTACAACATCCGCCAGCGCGGCTGGATCCTCCCGGCCCTGTCGTTCGGCATCCTCGTCATCAGCTCGCTGGTCATCGGCGGCCTGTACCCGACGCTCATCCAGTACTTCTCGGTCCGCCCGAACGAGTCGGTGAAGGAGAAGCCGTACATCGCGCGCAACATCACGGCGACGCGCGCGGCGTACGGCATCAACAACGTTGAGATCACGTCACTATCCGGCCAGCTCAAACGTCACCGCGGCGCAGGTCGCCGCCGACAAGGGCACGATCCCGAACACCCGGCTGCTCGACCCCGTCGTCGTCTCGAAGACGTATGAGCAGTTGCAGCAGATCCGTTCGTACTACGGTTTCCCGCCGACCCTCGATATCGACCGCTACACGATCGACGGCAAGACCCAGGACTACGTCGTCGCGGTGCGCGAACTCGACGAAGCCGGGCTCTCGGCAGACCAGCGCAACTGGATCAACCTTCATCTGAACTACACCCACGGCAAGGGTTTCGTCGCGGCGCCGGCGAACGTCGTCGACGAGAACGGCCGCCCCGTCTTCGTCGAGAAGGACCTGCCCGTCACCGGTCCGCTCGACATCACACAGGACCGGGTCTACTTCGGCGAGGAGTCACCGAACTACTCGGTCGTCAATACCAAGCAGGCCGAGATCGACGGTCCGAGTTCTGGCTCGTCCAACTCGAACGAGCAGGCGACGAACCGCTATGACGGCACCGGGGGAGTGTCGATCGGATCGACTTTCCGGCGCATCCTGTTCGGGCTGAAGTTCGGCGAGAAGAACCTGGTGCTCTCCAGCGCGATCACGAAGGATTCCCGGATCCTGTACGTGCGTGATCCACGCACCCGGGTGCAGAAGGTCGCGCCGTGGCTCTCCCTCGACGGCGACCCCTACCCGGCCGTCATCGGCGGCCGGATCGTCTGGCTCCTCGACGGCTACACGACTTCCAGCGGCTACCCGTACTCCGAGCGTACGAACTTCGGCGACGCGGCGACCGATGCCAATACCGGCACCGGCAATCGCTCCGCCCAGTCGCGCAGCCAGATCAACTACATCCGCAATTCGGTGAAGGCGACCGTCGACGCCTACACCGGTGAGGTGAAGCTCTACGCGTTCGACAAGAGCGACCCGGTGTTGAAGACGTGGATGAAGGCGTTTCCGGGCACGGTCGAGTCCGACATCCCGACCGACCTGAGGGTCCACCTGCACTACCCCGAGGACCTTTTCAAGGTGCAGCGCGAGCTCATCGGCAAGTATCACGTCACCGACCCGACCGGCTTCTACACGCAGGAAGACTTCTGGTCCGTGCCGGATGAGCCGGGTAACGCGGGATCGCCGCAGCCGCCGTTCTACCAGTACGCGAGTTCCCGGGTCAGACCACGCCGAACTTCAACCTCACGACCCCGCTGATCTCCCAGCGAGCCCCGAAGCTCGCGGCGTTCATGTACGTCTCCGGCGACCCTGAGGACTACGGGAAGATCCGCGTCCTCGAGCTGCCGCAGGGTGTGACGATCAACGGGCCGGTTCAGGCAAGCGCGGCGATCGAGTCCAATGCGACCGTGTCGCAGCAGCTGAGCCTGCTGAGTCGCGGCGGCAGCAAGGTGGTGCCGGCCAACCTGCTGACCCTGCCGGTTGCCGACGGGTTGATCTATGTCCAGCCGTACTACGTGCAGTCGACCGGTGCGCAGGGGTATCCCGACGTTGCAGTCGGTGGCGGTCGCGTATGGCGATCGGGTGGGTTACGACAGCACGCTTGCCGGCGCGTTGACCAAGCTGTTCGGCAATGGGGCGGGCGGCTCGTCGACCCCCAGCGGCAATGGTGACAACGGGGGCACGGCCGGAAACGGCGGCACGGGCACGTCCGCTGAGGTGAAGCAGCTGATCGACCAGGCATCGACCGCGTTCGACCAACGCGCAGAAGGCGTTTGGCGCCGGTAATTACGCGGCGTACGGCCGTTACCAGCAGGAGCTGCAGACGGCACTCAACAAGCTCGTCGCGGCCGGCAAGGTAAAGGCGACGCCGAGCCCGTCGGCTTCCGCCTCCGCATCGCCGAAATCAGCTTCCGTATCGCCGTCGGCGTCGCCGACCGCTTCGCCCAAGCCCACGCCCACCGCCTCGACGACCTCGCCTCCGTAACGGGGCCCGGGTCGGCCGCGCGTGGCTGGGTGGGGCGGCGGTCAGCAGGCAGGCGGCTTCAGCAGTCGGGCGGGGGACAGCTGGGCGGGCAACGCCCTTCCGCATCGATGCGCGCCACGATGCGCTCGCCGATGGCGGTGAGAGTGCGCTGCTGTGCAGCAGTGAGCGGCTCGATGACGAACTGGCGCACGTGCTCGACATGGGTGGGGGCCGCGGCGACCACCTGATCCCAACCCGAGTCGGTCAGGCGTGCGCGCGTGTAGCGGCCGTTTTCCGGATCGGGCTCGCGGACCATCCAGCCGCGTCCCTCGAGGCGCTTGGCGACGTTCGAGAGCCGCGAGAGCGAGCCGTTGGCCAGCTCCGCCAGCTCGCTCATGCGCATCGAGCGGTCCTCGCTCATGGAGAGCGAGCTGAGGACCAGATACTCGAACAGGTTCAGCCCGGTGTCGCGTTGCAGCCGGGCATCCAGGGTGCCGGGTAACAGCAGAAGATCCTGGCGACGGCCTTCCAGGCCTCTTGCTTCTTCCTCGGTCAGCCACTGCGGCTCGGCGCGCGCGGCTGCGTCGACCGGCGCGCGATTCGCCTGCGGTGTCACGCGATAACTGTAATCGGGCTGAACGGTGATTCAGGCGTGAAGTGAGATAGCCAGTCACCTGACTTCACGTATGAAGTGTGCTGGTGTACGTTGCGATTCAACGATTGAAGTCATTACCTGCCCCGCCAACTGCTCAAGGAGCCCTCATGACCTTGTTCCGCCTGGACGCCAGCATCCGTACCGAGGGGTCCGCGAGCCGCGAGATCGCCGACATCGTCGAAGCGGAGTGGCTCGCCGCGCATCCGGGCGACGAGTCGTGCGCCGCCACATCGGCGTCGACGTCGCTGCCCGCGGATGCGTGGGGGACCGCGGTAGGAGCAGCCTGTCGCGGATGCGGACACCGCTGACGCCGGAGCAGAAGGACGCGCTGGAGCTCGCCGCCGAGCTGGTCGACGAGCTCACGGCTGCCGACGCGATCCTGCTGGCCGTGCCGCTCTACAACTTCGGCGTTTCGCAGCACATCAAGACCTGGATCGACCTCGTCATCGCCGACCCGCGTTTCCCGGCGGGCTCACCGATCCTGGCGGGCAAGAAGGTCGTGCTCGCGACGGTGCGTGGCGGCTCCTATGCCGCGGGCACGCCGCGGGAGGGGTGGGACCACTCGACGGCGTACCTAAAGCGCATCCTCGCCGACGTGTGGGGCGCTGACCTGACGGTGGTCGAGCGCGAGTTCACGCTCGTCGGCGTCAACCCGGCGCTGGACGACTTCAAGACCCAAGCGGCAGAGATGCACGCAGGGGCGCTCGACGCGGCGCGTGAGGCCGGGCGGGCGCTGGCCGTCGTCTAAAGGGGCACGGAGCGCCCGCCCGGCAGCGGGCGTAGGGCAGATTGTGGCCATGCAGACTGCGCTCGTCAGGCGACCGAGTCCGAGATTGGCAGAAGGACTCGTCACCAAGATTGCTCGGCATGCCATCGACTACGAACTCGCGTGCCGGCAGTGGGACGGCTATGTCGACGCCCTGGCCGGGGCCGGCTGGACGTGCGTCGAGGTACCGCCCGCGGACGAGTGCCCCGACAGCGTCTTCGTCGAAGACACGGTCGTGGTCTACAAGAACCTTGCTGTCCTGTCGCACCCGGGTGCTCCGAGCCGGCGTCCGGAGGTGGCCGCGGCCGAGTCCGTCGTCGAACGACTCGGATATCGCATCGACAGGATCGCCGGCCCCTGGGACGCTGGACGGGGGAGACGTGCTCAAGATCGGTGACACCGTCTACGTCGGAGCCAGCGGCCGGACCAACGGGGCCGGGATCGATCAGCTGCGTGCGATGCTGTCGCCGATGGGCGCGAACGTCATCGCCGTCCCCGTCAGCAAGGTGTTGCACCTCAAGTCGGCCGTCACAGCGCTACCAGACGGCGCGGTCATCGGCTACCCGCCGCTGGTCGATTCCGCCGACGTCTTCCCTGAATTCGTGGCCGTTCCGGAGGAGTCCGGCGCGCATGTCGTCCTCCTCGGCGACGACCGGGTACTTGTCGCTGCGGACTGCCCGCAGAGCGTGGCCATGTTCGTCGAACGCGGCTACGAGCCGATCGTCGTCGATATCAGCGAATTCCAGAAGCTCGAGGGCTGCGTGACGTGCCTATCCGTGCGGCTGCGCGTCCAGCCCTAGCGGGCGTCACCGTTGCTCGTTTGACCAGCGGCGTTGCGCCTGGGTAACGTAACGAAACCGACGCGGGGTGGAGCAGCTCGGTAGCTCGCTGGGCTCATAACCCAGAGGTCGCAGGTTCAAATCCTGCCCCCGCTACACAGATCGAAGACCCGGTTCCTGAGCCCAGGGCCGGGTCTTCGTGGTTCTACGCTGACGTTGCTCGCCCCTGCAGTAGGTGCAAACGACCAAGAGCGCGCGCCGGGTCAGCTACGCCGATTCCTTGACGAGCAGGTCTGGCTGGAGTCCGCCGCGTCCTCGATCTGCTGCGAGCCATAAAGCGCGCCGCACTAGAGGTCGCGAATCCGCCGTCCGCCGGCCGCGAAGTCGACGTGCCCGGCACCGGGAGAGGTCGGTCGCCCAGCCGGTCGAAACTCATCGCCACAGCCTCCACGGCGTGACGGCGAGAGCGGCGTGAGAGCGGCACGGACGACAGTGGCGGGTAAGAGAAACGGGGCCGCCTCAGCCCGCGGCCAAAAATGGAGGGTGGAACGATGGTGGACACAGCAGAGATTCTCGTGACGGAGCGCCTGATCCTGCGTCGCTGGGAGCCGGCTGACGCCGAGCCGATGGCGGCCGTCAACCGTGATCCTGAGGTCACCGAGTTCCTCAACCGTCCGCTGGACGAAGCAGGCGTGGCGGGCTTCTACGATCTGATGATCGAGCACTGGCGGGTACACGGCTATGGACCGTGGGTAGTGCAGCTTCGCGGCCCGCGCGATGACGGACCGTTCCTCGGCTTCGCCGGGCTCGCACACGTTCCGCCGTTCCTCGCGGCGGCGGGCGACTGCCCCGAGCTCGGCTGGCGGCTGTCGCGATCGGCCTGGGGCCGGGGCTACGCGACCGAAGCCGCTCGCGCGGCCCGCGACGACGCGTTCGGCCGGCTCGGTCTGTCGGCGATCATCTCGATCATCCATCCGGACAACCACCGGTCCGAGCGTGTCGCCATCAAGCTCGGTATGCACCGCGACCGGCAGATCGAGAACCCTGTACTTGGCCGGGCGGTTTCGGTGTGGGGACTGCGCGCGGATGAGGCGTGGCCGTGAGCCCTTGCCCGGCGGCGAGGCCCGGATCGATGCCGCCCTGGTCAACGGGCGTGAGGCCGGTCTGACGGTCCCTCGCCCGGCGAGCGCCGGCCGAGTCACCGGCCCGCGCGGCGGAGTCGGCCGCGTGAGCCGCGGCTTCCGCTGCGTAGCGCAGGGCACCGATGCTCTCGAACGCCTTAGCCACGGCGAGAAGCGCTGCCGCGTCGTCTCGTACCCGGGCCGTGACGTGCTCGGCGTAGCACGCCACCAGACGGGCGTCGCAGCGCTGCTGCATCAGCTGAAGCGAGGCGGCGAGGTTCTGCGCCGAAGCGCCGGCACGAAACGCCTCGTACGTCAGGCGGGCGTGGTGAACCGGACTGGATGCCAGCTCCTCGGCCGTCTCCAGCAGACGTCGCTGCCCTTCGGCACGGTTGCCCTCGTCGCACGCAGCCCACGCCTCGGCCCGGGCGGTGTAGGGCAGTTGATGGGCCAGCGGCTCGGCTCCCGCGAGGCGTTCACGACACTTGGCCAGAGCGGCGCTGACCCCTTCGCTATTGCCGGTGAACCGCATCTGCACCACTCGCGTGGCCGCCACGACCGGGAGCAATCCGACCGGATCCTGACGCTCGAGCTGCCGCTCCGCCTCCGCCAGCAGCGTCCCGGCGTCGAGGTACCTGCCGGCCGCGATCCGCATTTCGGCGAGTGCGTACGCCAGCTGACCCGCGGCCGCGGCATCACCGAGTCGCACCGCCTCATCCAGCGTCTGGCCCGCCCACTCCTCGAAGTCACGCCAGCCTTCGCCGGTCTCGAGCGTGATCCGGCACCACAGTGACAGCGCAATCGCCTCGTCCAGGTCACGCAACGGCAGTGCCGGGCGAAGGCTCCGCGCGAGCCGCGCGGCCGCTGTGGTGTTGCCGAGGTAGAAGAGGTTCCCAACGTCGGTGGGGGTGGCCGCGCCGCCGCCGATCGGCGTCGAGTCTGTATCTGCCGCCAGTGCGCCGAGGCGCTCGAACGACAGCACCCGGCGCTTCAGCGGCTCGATCTGGCGTCGCCACGATTCGTCCGCCCACCACCGCGCTGCTCGATCCAGCAGCTCGCGCAGCGCCGCCGGCCGGCCCAGACCCCAATGCAATACCTCGCTCTGCAGCTCGAGGTAGACGACCGCCTGCTCGGGTGTACGCAGGTTCGGCTCGGCCGCACTCAGGAGCGCTTCCGCGGTGTCGAAGTCCCGCTGCTGGGACAATGCCCGGGCCAGGACGAGATCGGCGTCGATGCCTGCACCGGACTCCTTTGCCCGTCGAGCCAGCCGGGCGGCAAGCTGTGGCGCCGCCGTGCTGCTCGCGATCCGAGCTGATTCCAGCAGCTGGTCCACCTGCGGCGCCAGCCCGGCTTCCAGTTGCCAGCGAGTCAGGCGCAAGGAGTCCTGAGGTCCCAGTTTCTGTGCGGCACTCACCGCCGCGCTGAGTTCTCCGAATCGCGTGCGTGCTCGCATCGGTGGCAGCTCGCTGCGAATGAGCTCGCCGTAGAGCGGGTGGGAGAGGGTGACCGTGCTGTCATCGGTCGCCCCGGCGAGGGTGACGAGACCGCGGGCCTCGGTGGTTTCCACCGCGGGGACACCGGCGAGGTCCACGAGTTGCGACAATCGGAGCGGTTCGCCAAGAGCCAAGAGCTCCAGCAGCCTGCGCTCGTTGCCCTCGAGGTCTGCGAAACTCGCCGAGACGAGCTCGTCGAGCGTCGATGGCACGCGGGGCCGACCATCCATCCGCCACAGCCCGTCGACCCGCGTCAACCTGTCCTGCGCCTGGGCGGCTTGGATCACCTCGCTGACGAACAGGGCGTTGCCCTGGGTGACGGTGAAGCACCACTGCCGAGCCGATCGCTCGAGTGGACCCGCCAAGATCTCCTCGGCCAGCTCGGCGGTGCCGTTCTCGTCGAGGGGGAGGAGCTCGAGCCTGCTGGCACCGGCGTCCTTCCAGAGTGCCGTGACCGCGTCCGGAGATTGCTCGCCAGCGCGCAAAGTCACGATGACGAACGCGCCGCCCGTCGTCGCCAGGTGCAGCACCAGCGTTGCCGATGCGGGATCGAGCAGGTGCCCATCGTCGACTCCCAGCACCAGGGGCCGCGTTCCCGCCTGGGTGCGCAGGGCACGGGAGACGTCCTGAAGCAAGCTGAGCAGGTCGGCGGTTCCGGCCGTCAGCGGGAGGACCTCGGCGAACGCACCGAAGGGAATCCCGGTGGCGCTGCGCGTGCCCTGCACGCGCAGCACGCAGCTTCCCTCCTGTCGGAACCGGTGCAACGCCTCCCGGGAAACCCGCGACTTGCCGACTCCGGCGTTGCCGACAAGAACGATCCCGGCCCGGCCGGCCGCGTGGGTTGCCGCGATGTCGCCGAGCTCGCGCTCACGCCCGACGATCGGCCAATCCGCGGTAACAGGCTCAAACTCCTGAGCCACCCATCGCGGCTCCGCCGAAGCGGAAGGCGGGGGCGAGAGCACAGCCGCATCCTGCGC
This sequence comes from uncultured Actinomycetota bacterium, assembly GCA_963782485.1. Lineage (GTDB taxonomy): Bacteria > Actinomycetota > Actinomycetes > Frankiales > Frankiaceae > DATAZK01. The sequence goes on along the minus strand of CAWAJV010000007.1, from coordinate 384,084 downwards.
GATGATCGCCCGCTGCAATTCGCGAAGTTCAGCGCCGGGCTCCAGACCGAGCTCCTCGAGGAGCAGCGACCGCACTTGCTGGTAGGTCCGCAGGGCCTGCTCCGTGCGACCGTCTCGGGCCAGCCCGGTCATCCGCTGGGCCCAAAGCCTCTCCCGGAACGGGAATTCGGTCGTGAGCACTTCGAGATCGGCCAGCGCACGTTGGGTTTCACCGGTGGCGAGCAAGGCATCCACCCGCCACTCGCTGAGCTGAGCATGCATCTCGTGCAGCCGGGCCGCCGTCGCCTCAGTCGTCTGCGAGGGAGGAGCCGACTCGAACGGCGATCCCCGCCAAAGAGCAAAAGCGTCGTCACACGTCACCAGTACGTCGCCGAACCGGCCGTCTGACGCCTGCCTACGTGCGGTGTCAGCCAGCGAGGCGAACCGGAGCGAGTCCACGTCGTCGGGCGCGATGATCAGGCGGTACCCGCCGGTCTCGTTGACCAGCGACGGGCGCGTGCCCTCGTCGCGGCTCAGGCCGAGGGCTCGGCGCAGCCGCCAGATCTGGTTCTCCAGCACCGACGTCGATACCGAGACCTCGGCGCCCCAGACGGTGGCGATGATCTCGTCGGCCGACATTCGCCGGTTCGCGCTGATCGCCAGGATCGACAGGATGCCGTGCTGCCTTGCGCCGGCGAAGGCCTGAGGCTTTCCGTCGACCTCGACCTGCAGCGGCCCAAGGTCGCGTATCCGCACAACGTCACGATAGGCCGAACCGTTCGGCCTGAGCGTGATGGCGGACGGTTTCAGCCAACTCGCCCAACCGGTGACGTCGTGCAGTTCGGGACGCCTCCTTGCGAGTGGAGGATGCGCCCCGAGGCGGGTACAACGTGAGCCGGCTCAGCCGCCGGAGGTCACCAAGGATGCGACCGGATCGAGCGCGGTGGACGTCGATGTCGCCAGCGGCGACGGTCCCGTCACGTCCGACGGGAGAGCGGCTTCCTCGACCCGCTCCCGAGACAGCAGCAGCCAGCCGGCCAGTAGCGCCACGACGAACGCGGCAGTGGCGCAGCCGAACCCGACCGTGATCGCGCTCGCGCTGTGATGGGAATGGGCCTGCGCCGAGCCGTGCTCGAGCCCGACGACGACCGCACCGATGACGGCGACTCCGACCGTGCCGCCGAGTTGCCGGATCGTTTGCACCAGACCGGAAGCCTGGCTGCGTTCGGCGCCACTGACCCGCCCGAGTGCGTCGGTGTTGGTCGGCGACATCAGCAATCCGATGCCAAAACCACTCAGCAGCATGCCCGGCAGCTGCGCCGCGTATCCGAGACTGGGCAGCGAAACCGTCCACGCAGCTAGCCCGACTACGGACACGGCAAGTCCGGTCAACACCGGCGGACGGACGCCGGACCGGTCATACCAATGTCCGCCTAGCTGGGCCGCCGCGGACAGGGCGAGAATGAGCGGCAGAACTCCGGCGCCGGCAAGCATCGGGCTCATCCCCAGCACGTCCTGCAGATAGATCGAGCTGTACAAAATGATCGCCAGCATCCCGAACTGGACGAAGCCAAGGACCACAACATTGCCCACGAAGGCCCGCCGGGCGAACAGTCGCACGTTCACCAGCGGATCGGGGTTGCGAAGCTGCGACCAGCAGAACCAAGTTGAAATCGCCAGGCCGGCCAACAGGACCGCCATAGTCGTCGGAGCGGTCCACCCCCAGGTGCCAGCCTGCTGTACGGCCAGGATCGTCAGGGCAATGCCGAGTACGAGCGCGATCACTCCTCGCATGTGGACAGCGATCTCGGCGTTTTTCGTATTCACCGGCTTTGCGATGTGCACCAAGACGAGCGCCGCGAGACCGACCGGGACATTGAGCCAGAACACCGTGCGCCACGACACCGACTCTGTTAAGACTCCCCCGAGAAGCGGCCCAATTGCCAGGAAGACCTGGCTGATGCCGGCGTAGATCGCCATCGCGCGTCCGCGTTCGGAGACCGAGAAAGCACCTATCACGATGGCGGCCGACACGGGCACCATCAAGGCCGCTCCGACGCCCTGCAGTACGCGGGCTGCGATGATCCACTGCTCTCCAAACGCGCCAGTCGGTGTCAGCCCGCACGCCATGGAGGCCAGGAAGAACAGGGCAACACCGATCCGGAATGTTGTCACCCCGCCGAATTTGTCGCCCAGCTTCCCGCCCAGAGCGACCAGTGCGGCCATCGCCAGCACGTATGCGTTGACCACCCACTGCTGCCCGCCCGCCGACAAGTGCAGGTCACGGCTCATCGACGGCAAGGCCACAGTCACGACGGTCTGGTCGAGCAGGATCATCGAGAGTGCGCCGGTCATCGCCACGAGCACGAGCCAGCGGTTGCCAGTTGCGTTCACAACGTCCCTCTTTCAAAGTCCGGCCCGACGCGATCGGCGTCAGCGGGGTAGCTGTCGGAGGGACGATGTCCTGCGCCGCTCTCACGCCGCTCTCACACCAAGCGGTCAGGGGCGCCGCCATACGCGGCGAAGCTGCGTGCGACGCACAAGCCCAAGCGCAACCTTTTGAAGCTGTTCGATGAGCGGGGCTGGTAGCTGTCCGGTGCGCGGCGATTGGTCGACGGGCATTGCCTGCCGATTCAGGAGGGTGCCGCGGTGGCGATCCTTGCGATGAGCTGCCGAAGGCGCTCTGCGGCGTCCTGGACATCGCTGATCGGGAATGCGACTGCAGCTGCGAGCGGCCTGTAGCCGTCGCTCCACCCGTCAAAGACTGTCACGACAGGTGGCCACGGGTGCATGTTCCGCAGCTCGAAGATCTCCTCACAAGCTGCGCGGAGCCCAGCCCAGTCGCCATCTTCGATGAGCCCCTCGAGGAGAAGGAGATCGACGAGGTCACGGAACCGATCGTTGGTCCGCCCTGGCGCGGGGCTCTCCGTGCACGCGTGCAGCTTCTGCGCGATTTGGTAACGCACTGATACGCACGGAACCTCGGTCGGGGTGTCAAGTCCTAACGCATCGAGCGGCTTGCCGGGTAGGCGGTCGATCTCCAGCCCTGCCTGGCCCTCCGCGGGAGCGATCTCGAGCTGCACGGTCGCCCAAGAGCGCCCTCTGTAGGCGAGTTTGATGTCGACGCGCTGGGCGCCGGTCTCGGCGATGGGCGCCAACTCGGTCCGCGTGGCGGTGAAGTCGCCATGACCACGACGCAACGCGACGTCCAAATGATCAACCATGTTCAGCACCGCATGGCGGAAGGTTGCGTCGAAGTCCTTGGTTGCGCGGGCGCGCAGGCCCAACCTCAACTCCATGGCTGCCCCGCCCTTGAGCACGAACAGCGGGTCGAGGTTCTCGTCTCTGGCGTGGTCGAGGATGCCGGCGACGACCATGAACGAGATCCAGCGTTGCAGGCGTGCCGGCGCGATCCCGTCTTGTCGGGCAAGGTCGCCCACCCACCGTTGGAGGACCTGGACGTTGTGCGGTGCCTTCCTTTCCGAGCTCACGCGAGGACTGCTTGTTGGGCCTGCCCGACGCGACCCAGTCGGAGAGCCTCGATGTTTCGGAGTTCGTCACGCCGAAGCAGCCCGCGCCGATCCGCCGTCGTCACGGCCTGGTCGATCAGCTGGCCGCCGAGCCCGGCGCCTATTCCATCGAGGATGGCCCGATACACAGTGACGATCGGTATGCCCTCGTGGAGGGTGACATCGGCGGGGTCCAGAGCGCGCGGGTGCAGCTCGTACATCGGGGGGAGGTCACGGCGGAGGCGATAGTCCGCTGGGACGGTCAGGTGTATCCGGGCTGGGTTCACATCGCAGACATCGTGCAGGTCGAGGGCAGTGTCGTGACTTAGCGTCGCCCGGGTCCTCGGCCAGAGCGTCGCCTCCATGTATTGGTCGAGTGGTGTGGTCGGCACGATCGGGAAGCGGTAGAGGCCGACGGCGAGGCGGTCAAGAAGCTTCCGATGGTGCATGAGTCTCAGCTGCGCTGGGTCGATCCCGAGCGCGCGAGCGTCATCGGCAGTGACGTAGCCATACTTGCCCTGCGCCTCGTCGAGGAGAGTCAGGTAGATCCGTCCAGGCATGGCAAAACCGTATCTATATGAAACGGTAATGGCAAGCCGGGTGAGCTTGGGGTGCGGGAGTCAGCGGTGTCGTCGCACGAGTGAAGGTGTCCCACCTGCACGGGAATGGATCATCGGCTGCTGGCCTCTCGACGATCGAGCCGCGACCACGTCTGCGATGCTGAATTCGTGAGCCGAACAGCGCAGGTACCGGGAACAAACGGAGGCGATTCGGGCCGTATTTTTCGGACGTGCACTCGGGACCCGTCCTACAAACTCCTGAGATTGCCTGGACACCTGTCTGGACAGCGACGACTACCAGCACCTACGCCGGGTCCGGAATGCAACGGGCGGCGGTTCAAATAGAACCCCCGCTACCCAGATCGAAGACCCGGTCCGCCTTGTGCGGCCGGGTCTTCGTGGTTGCTACGACCACTGTGCTCGCTGTTTGAGTCGGCGCACGTAACCAGGCGCCAGGTGTCTGTGATGTCGCCCTGGACCTGGCTTCCGCATCAGTCGATGAGGGCGCGTCCGTAGTTCCGTGAGCAGGGCGGCGGCATCGGTGAAGTGGACTGCATCCATGCCCGCAGTACGCGCGCCTTTGACGTTGCGGATGCTGTCGTCGGCGTAGAAGACCCCCTCGATCGGGTGGCCAAGCCGACGGGTAAGGATTTGGAAGATCTCTGGGCTGGGCTTGGCGGCTAGGGACGCATCTCGTAGGTGCCCGCCAGGTCGCGGACCTGCTGCCAGACCCGGTCGTAGCGACCTGTCGTTGCGGTCGGCTTGCGGACGTGCTCGAGCCCCCAAAGCTGCTGCGCCTTGCTCGACGAGGCCTTGCCGTACAGGGCTACCGCGTAGCCCGAAAAGTCACGAACGAGCACGTCAAAGATCTGGTCCACCAGGTCACGGTCCAGACCGGTCAGCAGGGCCTGCTCGAGGACTAGCTGACCGTAGACGACGAGGGTGAACAACTCGCCGAGCGTGAGGAGCAGGTCCAGGTCCTTCGCCTGGTCAGGGTCAGGCCCGGCGTTCGTCACGAGGTCGACCAAGCCGTCGGCCTGTTCGCGGAAAACGGCGACGTTGGAGACGTCCGCGAACACGTTGTATGACGTGCGCCAGTCCGCGAACCGGACCTTCCCCAGCCCCCGGGCAGGTCCCTGGTGGAACAGGAAAGCGTCGTCGGCAGCATCCCGCCGACGCGGCACGTCGGGCAGCGTGGTTGGCGCCAGCAGGTAGCTGGGCAGGAACTTCAGCACGAGGGCCATGTTGACGTGCACGGTGCCCTCGAGCTTGGGAAGTGCCCGGATGTCCATCGCCGCCTGCTCGAAGTAGGTGTCCTTCTCAAAGCCCTTGGCGGCCACCACGTCCCAGAGCGCGTCGATAACCCGCTCTCCCTCTGTCGTCACCTTCATCTTCGCGATCGGGTTGAACAGCAGATAGCGGCGGTCTTCCGCGGACGCCGAACGGAAGTAGTCGATCGCTCTTTCGCCGAACAACTTCATGGCGACCAGTCGAGCGTAGGCGTCGGTCAGCCCCTGGCGTACGTGCGGGAAGTCGGTAACCCGGTTGCCGTACAAAACACGGTTGTCGGCGTGCGTGATGGCCTCATAGAAGGCGTGCTCGCAGATCCCGATGGAGGCGAAACCGAGGTTGAACTTGCCGATGTTTACGGTGTTGAGAGCGGCATCGAAGGCGGCAGATCCGGTGTGCAGGATGTCCGCAGCGGTCACGGGGTAGTCCTTGAGCAGGAACTCGCTGACGTACATCTGCGACGACACCACGTTCTTGACCAGCTCGTACGACTCGTGCTGGCTGTCCACGGCAAAGAAGACGTAGCCGTCGGGGCCCTCGACGTCCGCCCGGCGGCCGAAGACCGAGATCATTCCGGCCACGTTGCCGTTGCCGATGTAGTACTTGCTGCCATTGGCCCGGAAACCAGTGCCGTCGGGAGTGAGAATCATGTCGGTGCTGTAGATGTCGGCGCCGTGTGCCCGCTCGGACAAACCGAAACCGAACACTCCGCCCTGCCGCAGGATCGTGGCGGCGCGGGTCTTCGCCGCCTCGTTGTCGCTCTGCCAGATCGGGCCGAGACCCAAGATGGTGACCTGCCACGCGTACCAGTAGCCGAGGCCGTAGAAGGCGAGCAACTCGCCGAAGGCGCACAGTCGCGCGGTGTCCCAACGACCCCCCTGTGACCCCGGCGTCAGGAAGGTGGCGAACGCCTTCTCCGACGCCATGAAACGAAGGAAGTCGCTGTACCACTCACGCTCATGGTGGACGCGCTTGAGCTCCGCCTTACCGCGGTCTTCGAACCACTCGATCGTCGCACGCAAAAGGCGACGTGCCTCAACATCGAGGTCGGTGGGGTCGAACGAGTTCGGGTTGAGCAGCAGGTCGGTCATGCCTGGCACGCTAACCGTCGGGGAGCCGCGCGCGGGTGAGCCAGGCGACTGTCGCGGCCAGGCAAACGGCGACCGGCAACGCATGCTGATGCGGCGTTAGCTGCGCTAAGCGGCGCCCAGAGGTGTTGATAGGCCGTTCTCCCGCTTGAGGACCAATCGCTCATCGGCATGAGCGGCGGGCGGCCGTCCTTCGGCTTCGAAGGTCCGACACGGCTTGAGCGAAGGGCGGATGGCGAACCGACCACGTGCTAGTTGGTCATCGACCTTTGCTCGCAGCGATCGCGATGCCGTCGATCTGTCATGCTCATTTGGTGAAGCGAGTCGGGGGTGGCGTGGGGGTACGACGGACTCACGGCGGCTGGTGTTTGTCGGACTTTGCCTTCAGAATCCGTCCTACAAACTGCGCGACTTTACCTGGACATCTGTCTGGACAGAGCCATCTACCAGCGCATAGCTCGGGTTCTCAAATGCCGCGAGCGGCGGTTCAATATACAACCCCCGCTACCACAGATCGAAGACCCGGTTCCTTTGCCAGGGGCCGGGTTTTCGGCGTTTCCATGCCGACGGTTGACGTGCCAGCTGGCGTGCGCCGCTCGCAACGCCAACTGGGGGCGAACGTCCGTTTGTCCCTATGAGATTGTCCTCGACCCTTGATCGGGATCTCAGCCGTCCGGTTGTAGCGATGCGAGATATGCGTCGATCCGTGCAACGGCGGATGCGGAGAGCGTCTCTTGGGCGTAGTAGCGCTCGTACACCTGCTGGGCTTGGTCGACGCTTTTGACGTGGCAGATGGCCAGTAGTCGGTCGATGTCGTCGGCGTCCCGCCGCCCGCGGTTGGCTTTGAGTTTCATCGCTAGCAGCATCTTGGCGGGGGCAGTGGACACCGTCACGTCGCCGTCATGGAACAGCTCGAACCCATTCGTTCGGGTCGATGAACGGGACGTAGGCCGTGGCGTCGTTGTTGAGCCAGTCTGGTGGCAGGTTGCGTTCGGCGGCGATCTCGGCCGCGACCTCGAGCACGGGACCTGTCGGATGGAATACGGCGTCGACGTCGAAGGTCATGGTCTGGCGGTAACCCCGGGTGGCTAGGGCTGCTCCGCCGACCAGCCGGATGGCGGCCTTGACGCCACGGGCGCGCAGCCGACCGGCCAACTCGTGGAGTAGTTCTCCGATGTCCTCTGGCGACAGTCCGGCGGCCATCAGACGCTGGCCAGTTCTGAGGCAGCGAGGTACACGCCGTGATGGGCAAACGCCGGAGGGGTGTCGGCCTCGGTCTGTTCCCGCAATGCGGGCAGGTCGTCGACGAACCAAGCTTCGGCCAGCACTCTGTCCGGGTCGCGGATCCAGGCCGGCAGCGGCAGCCGTCCCAGCCGCAAGTAGTGCTCGGCGACGGCGGCGAGCAGTGCGTCGTAGCGCGGGTCGACGGGTGCTGGGGCGAGCGCGGTCAACGCTGCGCGGAGCGGGCCTCGTTCGCGGGCCAGATCGTCGGACAGCTGAATGAACTCGCGGTAGGCGCTCGCCTCGTCGCCACGCAGCAAAGCTGCAGCGATGGCCGCTGCGGCTTCGTACACGGGCCGCGATGTGGTCGGCAGTGCCACGAGTCGGTGTCCGGTCGCGGCCAGCAGTCGGGTCAGATGCTCGAGCCCCGGGTCATGGTCGCCGTTCTCGAGTGCAGAAATGGTCGGCTGGTGCTCTCCGGCGCGTGCCGCAAGCTTGCGCTGTGACAGACCGCCACTGCGGCGCGCCGCCTTCAGCAGCTGTCCTGCGACCATCACCCTACTTATAGTAGATCTTCTATCATCAGCAATCGTGCGCGGGTGAGCGACGACTGTCAACTCTCGACGTCATCGAGTGCTGCGCGCGGGATTTCGGCGATCAGACCGCCCGGCGCCCGCCACGTAACTGGGCATGTCACGCGTTCGCCGGCTCGGCGTTACGGAAACCACCCTTCTGGCCGGATAGTTGTCGCAAGACGTTTCGGCGGTCACACTCTTACGAGAACTATCCGCTCAAGCGGATTGATGACGAAAAGGACTCTGGTGGACGTCTCCGTAGCAGAAGCAGCGGCCCGTCTGGGCGTTGATCGCTCGCGGGTGCAGCGAATGCTGCGCGATGGTGCGCTACCCGGGCGCCGCTTGGGCCGGGAATGGCTCGTAGACAGTGCGGCCGTTACGCAGTTGGCCGAGAATCCCCACCGGGGTGGGCGCCCGATGGCACCGGCGCGGGCTTGGGGCTTACTCGACCTGCTTGAAGGCGGAGCCGCCCCATGGCTGTCACCGGTAGCTCGCAGTCAGGTCCGGCGGCAGCTGAGGGTGCTTGCGGGCGCGGATGCCCGGCGGTGGAGAGACGTACTGCGTCGCCGCAGCAGCCGGATTCCGGTCCGGGTTCACCCCGCCGCGTTCTCGCGTATCGGCACGGAGTCTGATCTACCGGTGCTGTGGGCTGGTGCGGCCCGCGCAGCCACCGCGGGGGCGGATCTGGTCGTGCTGGACGCGATGGCCGAGGTTTACGTCAAGGAAGGGGATTGGCCGCAGTTGGCCAAGATGTGGCACGCACGGCCTGCTTCGGGGGACGCCAACTTGCTCGTGCGCTTGCCGGTCGACGTGTGGCCTTTTGACGGGCGGTCCGAGGTGGGCCCGGCGGTCCTGGCCGCGGACTTGCTCGAGTCGGCTGAACCCCGTGGCGTGGTCGCCGGGCTGGGGTTGCTCAACACGCTGCTGGCCCGTCGCGAACCGCTATGAGCGTGGTCGTCCTGCCGCCGTTGGGCGCCCCGGTCGATCGGCTGTGGCACTTGCTGCTGGACCTCGGCGAGGTGCTCTCGGTTGGCTGGACCATCGTTGGGGGACAGATGGTGCTCCTGCACGCGCTCGAGCATGGCCAGGTGCCGCCTCAGATCAGCCAGGACGGTGACCTGATCGCGGACATCAGAGCCGACCCGCGGGCGATCGCTTCGGTGGTGAAGGCGCTGCATGAGTTCGGATTCACATTGGCCGGTATCGCCGCCGACGGCGTTGGGCATCGTTTTGAGCGCGCCGCAGACCCAAAGCCGGTGGTCATCGACGTACTCGCCCCGGAAGGAGTGGGAGCGCGCGCTGATCTGTCCACCGAGGCTCCCGGTCGCACGATCGAGGTCCCGGGCGGGACGCAGGCACTGGCGCGGACAGAACACGTCGAGGTGGAACACGAAACGCGCCGGGGAACTGTTCCGCGGCCGTCATTGCTTGGCGCGGTCGTCGCGAAGGGCGCTGCCTGTGCGCTGCCCGGCGACAACTCACGTCATCTACGCGATCTGGCTCTGCTTTGCGCCTTGATCGAGGACCCGTTTGACATGAGCGAACAGATGACAAGTAAAGACCGGCAACGGTTTCTTGACGGTCGGGCTCTCACGGACTCAGGACACCCAGCCTGGCAACTCGTGCCGGCGGCCATTCGTGCGCAAGGTTTCGATGCCTACGAAATCCTGAGCGGCCGTTGACTGCCAGAGCCAGGCTACAGAAACGACCCGTCTGGAATGCTGAGTTCGTGATGCGGATGAGCCGGAGGTACGCCACGTTTCGGCTTGTGTTTGTCGGACATCAGCGAATGAGATTCGTCCTACAAACTCGCCGACGTCCGTTGGACATTTGTCTGGACAGAGCCGCCTACCACCACGAACTCAGGTCCCGGAACGCGGTGAGCGGCGGCTGAAATACGACCCCCGTTATCCAGGATCGAAGACCTTGTTCGCTTTCGAGCGGCCGGGTCTTCGGCGTTCGACAGCGGCTGGTTCGTCGTGCTGGTCGGCGCGACCCAGCACGCGGCGCCTTGTTCAAGTGGACGAGCCGGTCGGTGTGTCGTTAGTGCAAGCCTGCACGGTCGAACTCCTACTGAGGCCGCGGCCGTCGGCGGTGGGACTCCCGCCGTTCGTCGATGAGCCGATCCGCCCCCGGTCATGACCGGGCTCGCGCTGGCCGGGGCGGGCCTCGGCGGCCGGGCGGAGTCACCGTCAGCGTCGCCGCGCTGATCGTCGTCCTCGAGTTGCTGCTCGCTTAAAGCGCCGTCGCTCCTCGACCGTCAGATGAGATGCGGGATGGCGCGCGCCGCGGTGTAGCAGGCCACGACGACGAGCAGGCCGGTGAAGGCGAGCGTCAGCTTGACGGCGTCGATCCTTGACGCCACCCGGTTGCCCACGATCGAGCCGACGATGGCGGCGGCGGTGAAGGTGGCGAGCAGCGACCAGTCGAGCTGAACATGACCTCCCAGCCGGGCTGCCAGAGCGGAGACGCTGTTGACCGAGATGACGAGCAGCGAGGTGCCCACCGCGACCGGCATGTCGAAGCCCAGCGCCAGGACGAGCGCGGGAACGATGACGAATCCTCCGCCGACACCGAAGAATCCGGTGAGCAGCCCGACCACGCTGGCGGCGAGAACGAGCTTGACGACTCGGCATGTGTCAAGTCCGGGCCTGGGTGACGGGAGCCTGCAGCTGGGTGACGTGGTGGATCGATCCAGCACTGTGGTGCTGCCCTGTACATCCGCCGGCAGAGCCCGCCCGGGTGCGGCCACCCCCTGCGGCGTGGTGTCTTCGCGGGATGGAACCTGCTGCCCGGGCTCCCCAGATTCTGCTGCGCGCACGGCGGAACATCGCGGCGGCAGCCACGAGCATGAGCCCGGCGAACGCAGTCAGCAGCACGTTCGGTTCCACATGCGCAGACAGGCTGCTGCCGACCCACGAGCCGGCCACGCCAAGCACCCCGAAGGTGAGCCCGTGCACGACACGCACGCGGCCGGCGCGCCGATGCGCCACCATAGCGGCGACAGAGGTGATCCCGACGACCAGCAACGAACCGGTAGTCGCTGCATGGGCAGGCTGGTTGAGCAGGTAGACCAGGGCGGGCACGGTGAGGATCGAGCCGCCGCCACCGAGGGCGCCGAGCGAAAGGCCGATCAGCATCCCGACGGGGATGGCAACCAACAGCATGGCTGGTCGGCGGTCCTTTCCGGGTTCGGGGACGTCGCTGTGAAGGGGCGCTGGGCGGCGGCTCTAGATGACGCGGCCGGGACGTCCGCCTTTTGCGACGGTCGGAAGGCCGGCGCGTGACCATGCCTGCATACCGCCCACCAGGTTGGAGACCTGACGCCCGGCATCTGCGAGGGATGACGCCGCCTGCGCCGAGCGACGCCCGGACCGGCATACGACGACGATCGGCCGGCCGAGCGGCACCTCAGATGCACGACGAGGGAGCTCGCCCAGCGGGATGTGCCGCGCGCTCGGCGCATGACCGGCACGCCACTCATCCGGCTCCCGCACATCGAGCAGGACGGCCCCACCCCTGACGAGTGCTGCCGCCTCGTCCGCAGTGACCTTGTCGTAGGCGGAGCGAAAGAGTCCCTTCAGACGCTCGGCGACGGTCACGCCGCCACCTGCTCCGGGACGGTCAGCTCGAGGCCGAGGAGGCGGGCATTGGCGAACTCGTCATTGACCGAAACGACGGTGCGACCCATCGCCGCGAGGAGGGACGCGGCGATCGACGAGCGGTAGCCGCTCTCGCAATGCACCCAGATTTCCGAGTCCGGCAGTTCATCGTGGCGGTCGAGCAGCTCGTGAAGCGGGATGTGCGCCGCTCCGGTCAGGTGGCCCGCGGCCCATTCGAGGTTGCGCCGCACGTCGAGCACGACGATGTGCCGCTCACCGCGAGCGACCCGGAGGTCCGAAAACGTCGCCAGCGTCAGCTCTTCGAGTGCCGTGGCAGCTGCCCAATCGCTCGGATCACCGGTCGCGGCGGCGGCTGGACGATCGATGCCGATCCGCACCAGTTCGCGCTGAGCCTCGCTGACCTGGGCGGCGGTTTCACCGAGCAGCACCACGGGAGTGCCCCAAGGAATGACCCATCCCAGATACGTGGCGAAGGAGCCGTCGGCGCCGAAGCTCAGGCTGCCGCGCAGATGACCGGCGGCGAACGCGGTGCGCGTCCGCAGGTCGATCACCCATTCGCCCGCACCGATGCGACGACGTAGCTCGGCGGCATCCGCCAGGTGCGGCATCGACAGATCTGGAGCCTCGCCCGGCGCATCGAGATTCGTCGGCCCCATGTGGGCGTAGTAGGCCGGATACGCGTCCAGGCCGGCGAGCAGCTCCTCCACCCAGCGGTGCTCATCCTGGGTCAGCGCCGGGTTGTTCCGCTTCTCCTGACCGATCGTGGACGCTGTCGCCTCGCTCTGGGTCGAGGAGCAGAAGCTGCCGAAACCGTGAGTGGGAAAGACCGGGGTGTCGTCAGGAAGCTGCGCCGCCAGCCGGTGCGCCGACCGGTACTGCGCATGCACCAGTTCGTGCGTGTGGGCCTCGCCGAGCAGGTCCGGCCGCCCGGTGGACCCGTACAGCAGGGAACCGCCGGTGAACACCCCGACGGTGCGGCCGTCGGCGATCAGGACGAAGGACAGATGGTTGAACGTGTGGCCAGGGGTCGCCAACACGCGCACGGTCATGGAGGGCGAGATCTGCACCTCGGTGCCGTCGGCGACCGGCACGCTGTCGAAGCCGACGGGATCATCGGCGTGTACGTGGTAGGCGGCGCCGGTGGCTCGGGCGAGTGACCGGCCGCCGGTGACGTAGTCGTTGTGGATGTGCGTTTCGAAGACGTGCCGGAGCTCGACCTTGCGGGCGGTCGCTAGTGCCAGAATCCGGTCGATGTCACGCTGCGGGTCGATGACGAAAGCCACGCGGCCGTCGTGCACCAGGTATGACCGGTCACCCAATGTCGGCGTATCGATCGGGACGATCTCCACCATCGCGCAATCTCCTTGCCTCGCTGTGCCGCGAAATTTCACGGGGTTCGGCCCCCGGCATGGGCCTGCCGCCCGGCGACGACAGCCTTTCCCCGGCTGATCCATCCGGAAGTACCTGTCGCCACCGAGACGGCGTCGATTCCGGCGTCGCGAAGCCAGCCGGCGGCGGTCTTGCTGCGATTGCCGGTCGCGCAAATGACGTACACGCGCTCACCGGCTGGGATCTCGTGCCGTACTGCGTGCACCTGAGCCAGCGGTACGAGGCGGGCGCCAGGCACGTGTCCAGCGACGTATTCGAATGGCTCCCGCACATCCAGGACGACGCCGCCGGCGTGAGCGGCGATAAAGGAGTCGATGTCGATCTCCGGAATCACAGGCAACCTCCCTATACCCCCCTGGGTATCGAGGACACCGTACCGGCATGCCATCGTGTTGGCAAATACCCTCGCGGGTATCCACGGCAGGCTGCGTTGCTCGCCGACCCCCCTGGATCTGGCGCTAGCCTGAGCTAGACACCCCTAGGGGTATCTTGGGAGCCGAACGCATGTCCAGTGGCGTGCACAGGCTTGCGCGGCGGAACCGTCACCTTCAGTTCCGCGTCAGAGCATCGCTACCTCGATGACCCGGTGGCCCGCGAAGAGGGCGGGGCTCGAGCCCCCGAACGGTTGCTCGCCTCTGATTGATCAAGTCGGTGCCGACGGCCTCGGTTCAACCCCGCAGGCGCTGGGACGGCTGGACTCGTTACCCGCAGCCGGGGACCTTTAGCCCGATGACGCACGCCCGGCGCGGGCGAATAGTCGCCTCATGGTCGGCTTTGTTGACGCTGGGGCTCGTGCGCAGCCTGGTCCGGTCGTTGCTGCCGGGACGCGAGTCGACCTCGACGACGTCGCGAAGCGCTATCAGGTCGGTGACGTTGTCGTGACTGCCCTCGAGCGGGTCAACCTGCATGTTGATGAGGCAGCGTTCGTCGTCGTTCTGGGCCCCTCAGGAAGCGGGAAGACCACGCTGCTGAACATGATCGGCCTGCTCGATACGCCGTCGGAGGGGCGTATCGCTCTCAACGGGGTTGATCTCAGCAGGGCGACGCGCAAGGAACGATTTGCCCTGCGCCGCCGGACGGTGAGTTTCGTCTTCCAGAGTTTCAACCTTTTCCCGGGGCTGACCGCGCAAGAGAACGTGGAGTTCGGGGCGGACGTGGCAGGCCGAGCGCATGCCGCCGAAGCCGCCTGCGAGGTCCTGCAACGAGTGGGGCTGGCCGACCGCATGCGCCACTTCCCTCATCAGCTCTCCGGCGGCGAGCAACAGCGCGTAGCGATAGCTCGGGCGCTGGCGACGGAGAATCCGATCCTGCTGGCGGACGAGCCGACCGGAGAACTGGATTTCCACACCGGCGTGCAGATCCTGGAGCTCCTGCAGGAGCAAGCCGACGCCGGGAAGTCAGTTTTGGTGGTCACCCACAATCGGGAGATCTCGCGGGTTGCTGATCGGGTCATCGAGATGTCGAGCGGGCGCATCGTGTCGGATGGCCCTCCTGCGGGCGGGACGCGCCGAACCGACGAGCTCCGCTGGTAGGCGCGTTAGGCATCGAGGCGATCTGCATGAAACGGGCGCTAGGGCTTCGCTTGCGGTGGTCGTGGCGCGACCTGCGTAGCCGGTGGGTGCTCGTCGCCGCGCTTGCGTTCATCATTGCGCTGGGAACGGGGGCGTTCGCCGGTCTGGGCGGTACTTCGGACTGGCGTATCCGGTCGAACGATGCGAGCTACGCGGCGTTGCGAATGCATGACCTCAAGGTCACGCTTCCTGAAGGCGCTTTTGTGCCGGCTGGTCGACTCGCTGCCGTGGTCCGCGCGATCCCCGACGCTTCCGCCGTGTCGGTCGCTGAGGAACGGTTGATCGTCTCTACCCAGGTGGACGCGTCGACCGCCAGTCGGACGGTTCTCGTGCCGGGGGAGATTGTGGGAATGCCGCCGGCAACGGCGCCCGTCGACAGCATCCAGGTGGCAGCTGGCCGGGGGTTGCGAAGGTCCGACGCGGGCGCCGCGACGGCCGTGCTGGAATCGAAGTTCGCGACCGACCACCATCTTCCCGCCACCGGCCAATCCTGCTCGCCGGAAGCAAGCCTTTCTCGTACGTGGGCACCGGCTACACCCCGGAATACTTCCGCGTGGTGGGCCGCTCCGGTCAGTTGCTCGGGGAGAGCGGTTTCGTGGTGGTCTTCATGTCACTACAGAGCGCGCAGGTAGCCAGTGGGCATCCCGGCGCGGTGAATGACCTTGTTCTCCGGCTGGTTGCGGGGTCCAACCGGGCCGACGTGCAGCGTGAGGTGGCATCTGCGGTCTCCACTCTCGGTGGTGCGGTGACCTCGCGGGACGACGATCCGGTCTACACCGGCCTCTACGCGGACGCCCGCAACGACCAAGAGACCTGGAACGCATTTGCGTTACTGATCCTGCTCGGTGCCGGCTTTGCCGCGTTCAATCTGGTGACTCGCCTGATCGACGCGCAACGCCGGGAAATTGGCGTCGGCATGGCACTCGGAGTCTCCCTGCTGGAACCTCGCTACCCGGCCGCTCCTGGTCGGGGTTCAGGTCGCGGTCGGGGGAGTGATCGCCGGAGTCGCCGTCGGCTGGTTGCTGAGCTTGGCCATGCGCAACCTGATGATGGACCTCATCCCGCTGCCTATCTGGCTCACGCCTTTCCCGACGGGGCGGTTCCTGCAAGCGGCGGCGCTCGGTCTGGCGATCCCCATCGCGGCGACCGTCCTACCGCTGCGGCGCGTCCTCCGCCTTCAACCGGTGGACGCGATCCGCACCGGCGCCTACGGGAGTGGGACCGGCACCAGCAGGCTTACCACGCTGCTGCGGCGAGCGCGTCTGCCAGGCCGGACGTGCCGTACGATGCCCCTGCGAAACGTCCTGCGGGCGCCGCGCCGGACGCTGCTCACTGCCCTCGGCGTTGCTGCTGCCGTCACGTCCCTCGTCGCCGTGCTTGGCATGCTCGACAGCTTCTCCGCCACGGGTGATCGCAGCACGGCCGAACTGGAGCGTGCGAACGCCAACAGACTGACGGTCACCTTGAGCACCTTCCTGCCCACGGATTCGGCGCAGGCGCGTGCGATCACGACGACCCCCGGCATCGGCGCCGTGGAGCCGGCACTGCGGGTACCGACACGCATCTCAGCCAACGGTCACGAATTCGACGCGGTCACCGAAATCGTCGACCTGCATAGCGCGGTGTGGTCGCCGAGTCTCACGGCGGGCGATCCGGCGACGGCGGGGCGGGGGATCCTGCTCTCTGCAGAAGGCGGCCGCCGACCTGCACGTGCGCGTCGGCGACACGGTCCGGCTTCGCCATCCAGTCCGTTCCGGGCTCGGCTTCCGCCTCATAACGACGCCCATCAAGGTCAGCGGGCTGCACCCGAATCCGCTGCGACCGTTCAGCTACCTGGACGCCGGTCGAGCTGACGAATTCGGCCTTGCAGGCCTGACGAACTTACTCACGGTGGTTCCCGATCAGGCCACGACGCAGACCGCTCTCACGCGCGCACTCTTCTCCAAGCCGGGGGTCGCTTCGGTCGAGCCCGCCGCCGGTTTCGCGACGCTACTGCAGGAGCGTCTTGGTCAGTTCACCGGAGTGCTGCGGGTCATCGAGCTCGTCACACTTCTGCTCGCGCTGCTCATTGCCTTCAATACGGCCAGTCTGAGCGCCGACGAGCGAGCGCGTGAGTACGCCACCATGTTCGCCTTCGGGTTTCGCACGAGAGCCGTCACGCTCATGGCCGTCATCGAGAACGCCGTGATCGGCGTCATCGGGACTCTGATCGGGGCGGGGCTCGGTTTCGTCGCGTTGCGCTGGCTGCTCTCGGGGCTGGACACCGTCATGCCGGATCTCAGCATCACTGCAACGCTTTCCATCCAGACCTGGACGACCACCCTCGTCCCAGGAGTGCTCGTCGTCGCGTTGGCGCCGCTGCTCAATGCGCGCAGACTGCTGCGGATGGACATACCCGCCACGCTGAGAGTGGTCGAGTAGGGCGGGCCGATGCATCTTGGAGGCCGGCACATGGCGTGGTTGCTGATCGTGATTGCGGGGCTTTTCGAGACCGGCTTCGCCGTCCTGCTCAAGCAGAGCCACGGATTGACCCGACTGTGGCCCACGGTCGGATTCGCCCTCTGCGCGCTTATCAGCTTCGGACTGTTGAACCTGGCCCTGAAGCAGGTCGATGTGGGACCGGCGTACGCAGCTTGGACGGGGCTCGGCGCCACCGGCACCGCGGTGGTGGGGATGCTCGCGCTAGGAGAATCGGTCTCCGCCCTGAAAATCATCTCGATCGCGCTAGTGATTGTCGGAGTTATCGGCCTCAACCTTGCCGGCGCAACCCCGTGACGCGGCGCATGCCTCGGCTGGCTGCGGCGCCAGAAGGAGGCGTGCCCGGAGGTGCGACGGCTGCTGGCCCTTTCCTCACATGCCGAAGCGAGCGCAGCGAACGGCTTCGACCGCCGCGGGCGGCCCGCTCAACTCGACGTGCGCGGCGTCCTGCCGGCCGAAGAGGTAGAGCAGCAGCTCTCCTGGGGGTCCGCTGAGCCGGGCTACCGGCGCGCCCCGGCGCGCCCGAGCGATCCTCGGCGTCCCGGCCCACTGAAGTTCGAGACCTGCCCCGCGCAGCCGACGGGCGAGGAACCATCGGGCGCGCTCGACGTTGCGCCACAGCGCCGCGTCCATCGCGTCCCCGTTCTGACGCGGGCCGCGCCCGTTCGCTCTGCGGACGTCCTCGTGGTGGACGAAGAACTCGTTCAGGCTGGGGAACCCGCGTACCCATCCGAGGCGGAAGAAGCCTGGCGGCGGTCCCGATCGAAACGTCTCGATGACGCCGGCGAAGTCCCGTTGCGAGAGGGTCGCTTGTCGTGTCTCTGCGAAGCGGCCCCACGGGCCGCCCACGATGAGCCCCGGGGCAGCGACCGGGTCACGCTCGCGGAGAACCAGGTGCGCCGCGAGATCGCGCGCTGTCCACGGGCTGATGAGGGTGGGCGCGTCAGGCCCGAGCTCGTCGAGCAGATCGGCCAGCTGGGCGCGCTCGGCTGCATCGAAGAGCGGACCAGGCATAGCGCCGGAGTGTAGGGAGGGTTGGCGCCAGACCGCGCGCCAGACCGCGCGCCTCAGGCGCGCGCCAGACCGCGCGTCAGGCAACGCGAGGCGCGTGCAGGCGCGTCGCCAGCCAGTGGCACACCCGCACGGGTCGCGGCCCTTTGGGAAGCTTCGCAAGATGGCGCTCCATGTCGCGAACGGCTGATGTCACCGCCTCCATCGTGACGGGCGCCCGCTCGCGAGAGGTCATCCCCAGCGATGCCGCGCGCGCGGCGTCGTCGTCGGGCACCGAGAACGACGCATTCTTGGGAGAGTCCGCCTCCAGGGACACGACTTCCGGTTCCGTGAGCCGTCGATCAAGCTCAAGAACGACGACGACCTGCCAGTCCAACGTGTTCGCCTCTGTCATCCTCATAGCCTTGCCGCGACGGCCTACCAATCCTTTGCACCCGCATGACAATCGCGTGATGCCGGCTGTCATCGAACCGTCATGAAGCCTGGGCTCGCGTGCGCGTCCCGGCGCAGGGTCAGCTGGTGGTCTTCCGGAGTGACCCGTAGTCCCCGCGTGTCAGGTCGCCGTCGGTGAGCGTGCCGTCGGCGCGTGGCACCTGTACCGACTTGCCTTCGATGAGGACGCGCACCGCGCTGATGGACGGGTCTGTCGTCGCCGTGAAGACGAGTTGAGCGAGGGCAAGCGCCTGCTCCTGGCTGTCGATCGCGGTCAGCGTGGCGTCCAGGTCCAGGACTGCGGTGCTCGACTGGGAACGGACCGACTGGATGCGCAGGGCTGCCGGGATGGCAGAGCGCAGGCCACGCGACGCTTCGAGCGGGGTCGGGCCGCTGAGCAACGTCTGCAGTACCCGAGGCAAGGTGACAGGATCGGGTACCGCTCGAGCGATCGGGACGAGGTGGCTTCCCCTCAGGAAGTAGATGTCGGTGAGGCGCGTGGCGCGCCCCGACGGTGCGGTGAGGACGGTCGCCGTCTGGCTGGCAAGCGGGTGCGGTCCGGACTGCGTCGAGACACCGCAGGCCGCCGTCATCAAGATCAGACCGCCCAGTAAGGCCCGGCGGAGTGGAGCTCGCTCAGTCATGGACGGGACCAGCTGCCGTCTCGGCGTCGACCCCGGAATCTCCCGCCAGCTCGGCGAGTACTCGGGGATGCGGACGACGAAGCAGGCCCCACCCAGCGCCGACGTCTCGACGCTGACGGTCCCGCTGTGCAGCTTCACGTGCTGGCGGACCAGAGCCAGGCCCAGGCCGGCGCCGCCACCTGCGCCCCGCCGTGGGGCGGCGGTCCCTCGGGCGAAACGATCGAACAGCCGTTCGCGATCCTTCGCCGGGATTCCAGGCCCGTCGTCGTCAACCGTGAGCACCAGCGCGGCTGGCGAAGGGGGCTTGGCAGGCTCTCTGCGCAGCGAGATGGCCACGGCACTGAACGCGTAGCGATCCGCATTGTCGAGCAGGTTGGCGATGATGCGCTCGAGGCGACGCTTGTCGCCGAGCACGTGCGAGCCGAGTGCGGCGGAGTCCACCTGGATGCGGACGGGGGTCTGCACGGTCGAAAGCATCTGGGCGTGCAAGACGATTTGCGCGAGCGACACTGGCTCGAGGTCGATCACCGCACCAGTGTCATTGCGGCTGATCTCGAGCAGATCTTCCACCAGCTTGCCGAACCGGTCGATCTCCGCAGCGAGCAGATCCAGGGCGCTGCGCCCGCGGTCGGACAGCTCGGAGCGGCGCGTCTCGAGCACGGCAAGGGCCGTGGAAACGGTGGTCAGCGGCGAGCGCAGCTCATGGCTGACATCCGCGGTGAAACGCACCTCGCGCTGAATACGCTCCTGCAGTGCGTCAGCCATGTCGTTGAAGGCCGCCGACAGCACGGCGAGCTGACGGTCCGGGGTGGATCCGATGCGGGCGTCGAGGCGGCCGCCGGCGATCTCGCGGCTGGTATCGGCGACGCGGGTCAGCGGCGTGAGCAGCCGCCGGCTGGTCCAGAATCCGAGCGCCGCGGCCGCGACGGTGACGCCGGCGCCAACGAGACTCAAGACGGTGCTCAGGGTCCGCAGGGTCGAATCCAGCTCCTGCAGGGTGGCTATCTCGTAGTACTCGGCGCCTACGGACACCAGTGGGATGCCGATGATCAGTGAGGGGGTACCGCTGAGCCGGATGCGCTGATGCTCGCTGATGCCTCGCCTGACCGCCGCCTGCAGGGCTTCGGGGACCTCATCGGGGCCCGCTCCCACGGCGGAGGTGTACCAGCGGTCTTTGAAACGCAGCAGGGACTGGGTCTCGGCAGTGTTGCGCAAGCCGGCGAGCGCCTGCACCACCTGGCTACCTGCCGTCCGCAACGCCTCGTTGATGGCATCGGCGTGGATCTGCGCCTGATGCTCGGCCGCACGCTCGCGCTGGCGCAACAGGTATCCCTTGGTCACCTGGAAGCTCACCGAACCGATGACGATCGACAGAACCAGCGCTCCCAGCCCGAACGTGACGATGAGTCGAACCCGCAGCCCGACCCGCCGCAATGGCCACCTCACGCCTGAAGCTTGTAACCGAGACCGCGGACCGTCACAAGATGTTCAGGCTGGCTCGGGTCTTTTTCGATCTTGGTTCGCAGGCGCCGGATATGGACGTCGACGATGCGCGCGTCGCCCAGGTAGTCGTATTCCCAGACCTTCTCCAGGAGCAGTTCGCGGCTGAAGACCCGGCCGGGCGCCGACGCCAGCTCGCAGAGCAGGCGGAACTCGGTCTTCGTGAGGTGGACCGGCTCGTTGCCGACGCTCACGACGCCTCCGGCCGCGAAGATGCTGATCGAGCCCACCTGCAGGGCCGACTCCTGGCTCGCGAGCCGTCCGCGGCGGCGCAGCGCGCGCAGGCGCGCCGTGAGTTCAGGAAGCGCGAACGGCTTGGTCACGTAGTCATCGGCACCGGCCTCCAAGCCCGCGACGACGTCGCTGGTATCGCTTCGGGCGCTGACCACGACAATCGGTACATCACAGAGCTTGCGGAGGCGCCGGCAACACTCGAAGCCGTCCATGCCCGGCAGCATCAGATCCAGGATGATCAGATCTGGGGTGGTGACGACTGCCTGCGCAAGCGCCTCTTCGCCGGACGCCGCGGACGTGGGGGCGTAGCCCTCTTCCTCCAGCGCCATGGTCATGGCGGCGCGGATACGTTCGTCATCCTCGACAATCAAAACGGAAGCTGCCACGGCTACGCATCTTGCCTTGCATGCGGGTCAGCCGTGGTGCAGGATCTCCAGCAAAGCTTGCCGGCTGGGGCCGGTGGAGGCCACGAAACTCACGCCTTTCGGCAAGCCGGAGGCGAGGCGGCAGCAGGCAGTGGCCGCTTTCACGCCGCCCTCGGTGAAGGTGTTGATCTCACGCAGGTCGACGGTGATGCGGGTGCCCCCGTTCGCGGCGACCGCATCGGCAGCCTCGAGCAGCTGCTGGCCGCCGACCTCGTCGAGCCTTTCTTTCAGCGTTATGCAGACCTCGCCGGACTGCTCACCCTGCTCGACTTTCACCTCGCGCGAAGCCAGCGGGAGTTGTGCTTGCATACCGCAAGCCTGGCAAGCCGCGGCGCCGAAGTCACCCGCTGGCGGATGACAGTTCCGTGACGGTTTTCGTCATCCCATTGCGATACCACGGACCCCCTTGCTGTCATGTCATTCGGGGAGTGTCAACGATGACATTGCCCCAGCACTCCCAGGGAGACACCGATGACGGCCCCTTCTGGCACGCTGCCCCGCAAGAGTAGGCCCGCGCTTCTGAACTTCGATTCCGTCGCCGCCCCGTCGACTCTGCGCTGCAGCGAGCTTCCCCAGGTCGCCGGGCAGTCGGAAGCCTCCTTTCTGGTCGAGGTCTGTGGCGACCTCGACGAAAGGCTGGTCGCACGGATGCGCGAGTCGATCTTCTCGGCGGCGACGAAGCATCCGGCGTGCATCGTCGTGGATCTCGAGCAGGTCAGCTCCGTCGACGGCAGCGGGCTGCGCACGCTTATCGCCGCCCGGCGCCGGTGCTCGGCGGGCGGCACCCGGTTCGCCTTGCGACGTCCGAGCCCGTCGGTGCAGCGGCTGCTGCGCCTGACCCATCTACATCACGTCTTCGATGTCGATCTTGGACTTGATCTCGCCGCCTGACCGGGTCCAACCGGCGTTGCATCACCGGCCCCTGCTAGGGGGCCTTGATCATGGCGTCATGCCAGAGCCCGTCAGCAGCCTCCGAGAACGCGGTCATGGCCGCCGCGAGTTGCGCGTGTTGTCCCGCCGGGATGCGTTCGACGACGGCGCGCAGATCCCGGCGTCGCCGGGCGTTGACGTTGCGCACGGCACGCTTGCCGGCGGCGGTCAGCTCCAGGCGCGTCTCGCGACGGTTGTCGGCCGGGACGGCTCGGTCGACCAGGCCGGCAGCCACCAGCCGGTCGATCATCCGCATCGCCGTGGAGGGTGCCACGTCGAGGGCCGCAGCGAGGTTGCTGAGATTGCTCGGCGCGGCGTTCAGCACGACCAGCATGCGGTATTGCGGCAGCGTCACGTTTTTCACGCCCGCGATGGACCGGGCGGACACGGCGACAAGGGCCCGCGACGAGGCCAGGACGGCATCGACCACCGCGTCCAGAGGAAGCTCCTGAGGCACGCCTTCTCCTAAATCGGTGCAGTGCGGCTGCGTGAAGGCACCAGTCAACCTGAACAGCCGCCGTACATCACGGTTTGCCGCTACTCTGCCGGGCGGCGCAATTTTTGCATACTGCTAAGATTGCGCCATGCATCCGGCAGCTCTACCGCGGCGCGCGCCGTTTCAGGCCGTCCCGTCAAGCCGGATCGGCCTGATGGGTCTCTCACTGGTGGTCGGCGTGGGTGCCGGGCTCGGCGCCGTGGCGTTCCGCTACATGATCAAGGGCCTGACGCATCTGCTGTCGGGACATGACGATTACGCTGGACTGGGCCACGTCGCCAATCCACTGGTTCCCGGGCTGGGACGCTGGTTCGTCCTCCTCGCGCCGGTCATAGCGGGATTGCTGTACGGCCCGCTGGTCTACCGATTCGCCCGGGAGGCCCGCGGCCACGGAGTTCCCGAGGTCATGGTCGCTGTCGCGCGAAACGGCGGTCGCATCCGTCCCCAGGTCGCCGTCGTCAAGGCGCTCGCTTCGGCACTCTGCATCGGCGGAGGCGGTTCGGTGGGCCGTGAGGGACCCATCGTCCAGATCGGATCAGCGCTCGGCTCGTCACTGGCCCAGATCTTCAAGCTCGACGAGCGCCGGATCCGGCTGCTCGTGGCCTGTGGCGCCGCCGGCGGGATCGCCGCCACCTTCAACGCTCCACTGGCCGGCGTCTTCTTCGCCATGGAGCTCATCCTGCGGCGGTGGGAGACGCAGTCGTTCGGCATGGTGGTGCTGTCGTCGGTCACCGCCAGCGTCATCGGCCGGTCCATTCTGGGGGATCAGCCCTTCCTGCGGCTCCCGGCCTTCCACGTCGACCATCTCGCCCAGTACCCGCTTTTCGCGCTGCTCGGGGTCATCGCAGGGTTGATCGGTGTCGTCTTCTCGAAGGTGCTCTACGCCATCGAAGACGCCTGCGATTGGGCGTGGCGCGGCCCGGAGTGGCTGCGGCCGGCGGTCGGCGGGGTGCTGCTGGGTGGGCTGCTGCTGCTGCTGCCGGAGATGTACGGAGTCGGCTACCCGGTTCTCGGGCGGGCGGTCGCGGGCGGCTACGGCATCGCCTTCCTGGTTGCCCTGCTGGTCGGGAAGGTGGTCGCATGCAGCCTGACCATCGGCATCGGCGGTTCGGGCGGCGTCTTCGCCCCCAGCCTCTTCTGCGGCGCGATGGCAGGAGCGGTCTTCGGCGACATCGTCCATGCTGCGGCGCCGCAGGCTGGAGGCAGCGTCGGCGCCTACGCGCTGGTCGGGATGGGCGCAGTGTTCGCCGGTGCGGCCAGGGCCCCGATCACGGCCGTCGTGATCATGTTCGAGCTGACCGGCGAGTACACGATCATCTTGCCGCTCATGCTCGCGATCGTCCTTGCGTCAGGTGCCAGCCACCTGGTGTCAGCGGACACCGTCTACACGCGCAAGCTGCTGCGCCGGGGAATCGACATCGACGAGCCGGCTGACGCCGTCCTTCGCCGTACCCCGATCACGTCCATCATGAGCACGCCGCCCGACGCGGTTCCCGGCGACGCCACGCTCTCGACCGCTGCCAAGCGCTTCACCGGGAGCGGCAACGCCACGCTGCCCGTGGTTGACGACAAGGGCCGCTACATCGGCACCCTGGCTGCCCACGACGTGATGGACGCCCTCGCCGCGGCGGAAGACACCAATGTCACGGCCCTCACCCGCGGGGTCGAACCGGTGAACGAGAGCGCGTCACTCGGCCAGGTCCTGAAGCTGCTCGACCACGGGGCCGACGCGGTCCCGGTCACCGGTTCCACCGGAATGATCGTCGGATGGGTGCGTCATCGTGACGTCCTCAGCGCCCTTGTCACGGCTGAGACCGGGGCAGCCCCGGAGCCCAATTCGGTGGTCAGCGCGGCCAAGCCGGCGGTGACCCGTCGAGCTGTGGACGTGTCAGCTACCGAGCGAGCGGAGGTCGCCTCATCCGTATAGCGGCGAGAACATCCACCGCACGGCGAGCGCGTTACGGCGCTCGTCGCGTGGCGATCGCCGTAGCGCTCGTGCTCGGTGCGGCACTCGCGGGTTGCGGCTCGAGCTCACCCGCGGCGCCGGCGGCGAATCTCGGGACCGAGCTGGACCGGGCGGTGCCCCGATCGGTGCTGACCATGCCGCTCACGACTCCCGAGGGCCGGACGACGACGCTGTCGGCCTTTCGCGGGAAAGTCGTGGTGCTCGGTGCCTCGATGACGCTCTGCCAGGAAATCTGCCCGCTGCTCGCCGCAAACTTCGTGAGCCTGGCACGGGCCTCCGGCGCGGCCCATCATGCACAGGATGTCCAGTACGTTCAGCTCACCATCGACCCCGAGCGCGACACCCCGGCCCGGCTGGCCGCCTACCGCCAGCTCTTTCGCCCCGCTCCAGGGAACTGGTCGACCCTCACCGGGCCGCCGAGCAGCATCGCCGCGATCTGGAAGTACTTCGGAGCCGACTACCGGAAGGTCGCCGAGAGCTCACCTCCGGCGCGGGACTGGTGGACGGGCCGGCCGCTGACGTACGACATCCAGCACTCCGACGTCGTCGCATTTCTCGGTCCGGACCAGCACGAGCGCTTCCTGCTGAACGAAGCTCCCGACACGGCCGGGAAGAAACCGCCGTCAACGCTGCAGACTTTCCTGAGCGACCAAGGGCGTCAGAACCTGACGAACCCGGAGCCTGGTGCCAGCTGGACGCCGAAGGACGCCGCCGGCGTCGTCAACTGGATCGCCGGACGAACCCTGAACCCGTGACCGGGCCTCACATGAGCGGCCCGATGTGGGTGCCCGCCAAGCCACCGGATCTCGGCCGGCTGCTGGCATTTCACCCGCAACCGGTGCCCGTCTTCCCGCTGGCGTGCCTGCTCCTGTTCATCGGCTACGCGATTGGGGTGGCCCGGCTGCATCGTCGCGGCGACCGATGGCCGCTCGGCAGGAGCCTCGCCTTCGCGGCCGGGTTACTCACGGTCGTGACCGTCACCGGGACCGGCATCGGCGGGTACGGCATGCGCCTGTTCAGCGTTCACATGGTTCAGCACATGGTGCTCAGCATGCTTTCACCCATCCTGCTGCTGCTGGGCGCGCCGGTCACCCTCGCACTCCGGACCCTTCCGGGTGGGCGGCGCGGGCCTCGCGGAGCGCTGCTGACGCTGATCCACAGCCGCGCAGCGCGCCTGCTCACGTCACCGTTCTTCACGGTCCCGCTGTTTCTCGCCAGCCTGTACGGGCTGTACTTCACCGCCCTGTTCGACGCGGCGATGTCGAACTGGTGGGGACACACCTGGATGCTGGCGCACTTCCTCGCGGTCGGCCTGCTCTTCTTCTGGCCGATCCTGGCGGTCGACCCGAGCCCGCGGCATGCCGGCCACGGCATGCGGATGCTCGAACTGCTGGCTGCAGCGCCCTTTCACGCGTTCTTCGGTATCGCCGTCATGATGTCGACCACCCCGGTCGTGAGCTTCTTTGCCTCAGCATCGGCCTGGGGTATCTCGTCGACCGGCGATCAGAACACCGCAGGCAGCGTGGCCTGGGCGTTCAGCGAGATCCCGACCGCGCTCGTCGTCATCATCATCGCCGCCGGGTGGGCGCGGGCGAGCGAGCGCGAGGGTCGCCGCCTTGACCGTGAGGCCGACCGCGACGGTGATCAGCAGTTGCAGGCGTACAACGCCTACCTCTCGCGCTTGGCCGCCAGGCGATAACGGGGGCCTGCCCGAAAGTGCAGGCTTCGCTGACATATCAAGCGCAGGGACGGGTAACCGTTGCTTAGTGCAAACGTAGCCATGTCGCACTGAACGACCACCGGGCCGAGTCCTGAACCAGCAGGACAGCGTGGCCGATGACAACGGGCTACCGCCTTCGGGCAGCCGGGTTGCCGCCACGTCTCCAGGCCGTCCGTGGCCGTACGAGCGCCAATCGGTTGAGAGGAGTCCCGATGAGCCAGACCGTCGCCGACTACCTGTTGGAGCGCCTGAGGGCATGGGATGTGAAGCAGGTCTTCGGATTCCCGGGCGATGGCATCAATGGATTGCTGGCCGCCTGGGGGAGGGCCAAGGACGACCCGCAGTTCGTGCAGGCGCGGCACGAGGAGATGTCGGCCTTCGAGGCGGTGGGGTTCGCGAAATTCTCCGGGCAGGTCGGGGTGTGCTGCGCGACGAGCGGCCCGGGTGCCATCCATCTCTTGAACGGCCTGTACGACGCGAAACTCGACCACGTGCCGGTCGTCGCGATCGTGGGCCAGACCGAACGCAGCGCGATGGGCGGCTCGTACCAGCAGGAGGTGGACCTGCTCTCGCTGTTCAAGGATGTGTGCAGCGACTACGTGCAGATGTGCACGGTCCCCGAGCAGCTTCCGAACCTGATCGACCGGGCCATCCGGATCGCTGTGGCAGCGAAAGCACCGACCTGCCTGATCTTTCCGTCCGATGTGCTGGAGATGACCTACGAGCCGCCCGGGCACGCCTTCAAGGAGGTGCCGTCCTCGCTGGGAATCGCCTGGCCGACGCCGATTCCTGACGATGCGGCGCTGCACGAAGCGGCGGACCTCCTCAACGCGGGGAGCAAGGTCGCGATCCTCGCCGGCCAGGGTGCCCGGGGCGCGCGTCAGGAACTGATGGAGGTCGCCGAGAAGTTGGGCGCGGGGGTGGCCAAGGCGCTGCTCGGTAAGGACGTGCTGGCCGATGACTTGCCGTACGTCACCGGGTCCATCGGCTTGCTGGGGACGAGCGCCAGCTATCACCTGATGATGGATTGCGACACCCTGCTGACCGTCGGGTCGAACTTTCCCTACACGCAATTCATGCCGGAGCTCGGGCAAGCGCGTGCCGTGCAGATCGATCACGACGGCAGGTTCATCGGGATGCGCTACCCGTATGAGCTCAACCTGGTCGGCGACGCGAAGGCGACCCTGGCGGCGCTGCTTCCGCTGCTGGAAGCCAAGAGCGACCGTAGCTGGCGCGAGACCATCGAGAAGAACGTCAGCGACTGGTGGGAGACCGTGGAGCGGCGGGCCTTGACCGGCGCCGACCCGATCAACCCGATGCGCATCTTTCACGAGCTGGACAAGCGACTTCCGGACAACGCGATCGTGGCGTCGGATTCGGGCAGCTCGGCGAACTGGTACGCGCGGCAGCTGCGATTCCGCGGCAACATGCGGGGCAGCCTGTCCGGAACGCTCGCCACGATGGGCCCGGGCGTGCCGTATGTGATCGGCGCTAAATGGGCCCATCCCGACCGGCCCACGATCGCGCTGGTGGGCGACGGTGCCATGCAGATGAACGGCATGGCCGAGCTGATCACCGTGAAGCGTTACTGGGAGCAGTGGGCCGACCCGCGGCTGATCGTCGCGGTCTTGCACAACGACGATCTCAACCAGGTGACGTGGGAGATGCGCGCCATGGAGGACGCGCCACGGTTCGTGGAATCCCAGAGCCTGCCTGACGTCGACTTTGCCGCCTTCGCCCGCAGCCTCGGGCTGCAGGGGATCAATGTCGCCGAACCCGACCTCGTCGGGGAGGCGTGGGAGCGGGCATTCGCAGCCGACCGGCCGACGGTGCTCGACATTCGCTGCGATCCGGACGTACCGCCGATCCCGCCGCACGCGACCTTCGCTCAGATGAAATCCGTGGCGTCGGCCATCCTCGGGGGAGATGAGGACAGCTGGGGTTTCGTCAAGCAGGGGATCAAGCAGAAGGCGCAGGAGTTCCTGCCCGGGAGTAAGCGCTCATGATGCGCTGGCTCCGCATGAGCCGGCGCGGTCACCCGGTCGGGGCCGCGGAGCAGCTCCTGCACGATGTGCGCACCGGTCGCTTTGAACGCACGCTGGCCGGCTTGACCGCGGCCGGTGCGGTCATCACCACGGCGGAGATCTACACCGAACATGATTCGGCAAGCTTCGGTAACCGGATGATGTGGTGGCCCGTCGTGGCGATGCCGACGCTGGCGCCTGCGGGGATCGCTGCCGTGTTCTCCCGGCGGGCGGCGAAGACGGTCCTGCCGCTGGCCTCGGCGGTCGTGGTCGCGAACGGCATCCAGGGGACGTACCTGCATGCCCGTGGGATCGCGCAGAAGCCTGGTGGATGGAAGCTGGCTGCGTACAACCTCGAGATGGGCCCGCCACTTTTCGCGCCCGGCCTGGCCGCCCTCGTCGGGGGAATGGGGCTGCTGGCCTCCGTGCTGCGCCGTGAACCCGAGACGAGCGAGCGTTCCTGATGCCGTACCGCAGCCCAAATCAGCGGGCAATCACGCCGCAGAATCGCGGGCGCTTCCCGGGCTACGACGTGCTGGACGAGGTGGAACGCTGGGACGACGTCACCGCCGGGGTGGTACTCGCCAGATTGGCGCCGTTCACGGAGCTGACGTTCTTCACGACGGCGGAGGCGGCAGTCGCCACCGCCTTGTGTGACCGGTTGCTGAACCAGAACGGCGAACCCCGGATCCCCGTGGTGGCGCTGATCGACCGGCGGCTGGCCATGGGGGAGACGGACGGCTGGCACTACGACGACCTGCCTGAAGACGGGCAGGCCTGGCGCGACACCCTGCGCCACCTCGACGACGATGCCGCCGCGCGCTCCGGTGACAGCTTCGCCCGGCTGACGGTCACCGCGCAGGCCCGGATCGTGCAGCGCGTTCAGGACCTGGGCAGCGCGCCGTGGCACGGATTCCCGGCGACCCAGGTGTGGAGCCTCTGGACCCGGTATGCCTGTACGGCCTTTTACTCCCATCCCTGGGCGTGGAACGAGATCGGATTCGGCGGCCCGGCCTACCCCCGCGGCTACAAGAACCGCGGCCAGACCGGCGGGCGGGGCGGTCGTGAGCGGTGGGAGGTTGCCGACCACGACCACGCTGATCCCGTCCCGTTCGCAGCCCGGGTGGAACGCGCCCGCAAGTGGCAGGCCGCACTCGTCTCCGATGAGCAGCAATCGCCATGAGCCGCAGCCTGTTTCGCGGAGACGGCGAGGTTCGCGACCGTAACTCCTCGGCGTGGCTGCTGCCCAATGATGGCTCGCGGACCGATCACGGGCTGCGCCGTGACATGCGGCGCTACGACGAGGACGACGAGGTGGATCTCGTCGTGGTTGGCGCCGGGGCCGGCGGCAGCGTGCTCACCCAGCGGTTGGCCCGCGCCGGCTGGTCGGTGGTGACTTTCGACGCGGGTCCGTTCTGGGATCCGGACGCCGACTGGGTCAGCGACGAGAGCGGCTCGCACCGGCTCTACTGGACCGAGCCCCGACAGATCGGCGGCTCCGACCCCGTGCCGCTCGGCTCCAACAATTCCGGCCGCGGAGTCGGCGGATCGATGATCCACTACGCCGGCTACACCCCGCGGTTTCACCCCTCGGACTTTCACACCGCCACCGCCGATGGTGTCGGCGCGGACTGGCCGATCTCCTATAGCGACCTGCGCTCGTTCTACGCCCGGATCGAGGCTGAGCTTCCGGTGGCCGGACAGGACTGGCCATGGGGCGATCCGCATTCCTATCCGCACCACGCCCACCCCGTCGGCGGCAACGGCGACACCTTCTTGCGTGGGGCGTCCGCGATGGGGATCCCGGCACGGGTCGGGCCGGTCGCCATCGCCAACGGCCGCTTCGGCAACCGTCCGCACTGCATCTACCGCGGCTTCTGCCTGCAGGGCTGCAAGGTCAACGCCAAAGCCAGCCCGCTGATCACTCACATCCCCGACGCGCTCGCGCACGGCGCCGAGGTTCGTCCGGACTCGCAGGTGACCCGCGTGCTGGTCGACGAACAGACCGGGCTGGCGAACGGAGTGACCTACATCCGCGATGGTCTCGAGCGCCGGCAGCGTGCCCGGATGGTCGCCGTGGCCGGCTACTCGATCGAGACACCTCGACTGCTGTTGCTCTCCACGTCACCACGGTGGCCGGACGGCCTCGGCAACGACCACGATCAGGTTGGCCGTTACCTGATGGTCCAGGGCGCGCCGCAGACCGCCGGGCGTTTCGACCATGAGGTGCGCATGTACAAGGCGCCGCCGCCGGAGGTCAGCTCCGAGCACTTCTACGAGACCGATCCGACCAAGCCGTACCAGCGAGGCTGGTCCATCCAGACAGTGAGCCCGCTGCCGATCACCTGGGCCGAACACGTTGCGGCGCAAGGGCATTGGGGCGAGACGCTGCGCGAGTACATGCGTGACTACGTTCACTGGGCGACGCTCGGGGCACTGTGCGAATTCCTGCCGCTCCCCGATAACCGGGTGACGCTCGCCGGCGAGACGGATCGACACGGCCTGCCCGTCGCGCATTTCTCCTACAGCCAGTGCGACAACGACCGGCAATTGCTTGAGGCGGCGCAACACGTCATGGAAGACCTCCTGCGGGCAGCCGGTGCCACCGAGGTGATGACCATCAAGCGAGCCGCGCACCTCGTGGGCGGCGCTCGCATGGCCGCCCGTGCTGAGGACGGCGTGGTCGACGCCGATCAGCGCGTCTTCGGGATCGACAATCTCTATCTGGCGGACGGCAGCGTGCTTCCCACGCAGGGAGCGGCGAATCCCGCGCTCACGATCATGGCGCTGGCCGCGCGGCTGGGCGAGCATCTCGCCTCAGGCGACCACGTGAGGCGGCCGAGCCGATGACGGCCGAGACCCCCGTCGACGCGATCCATACCGGCGTCTACACGTTTCCCACTCCGAGCCCTGAGTCGGATGGCACGCTCCACTGGGATGCCACGACGGCCGTCACCGTCACCGTCACCGCCGGCGATGTCTCGGGACTCGGATGGACGTACAGCAGCCCGGCCGCGTCCGACGTCGTGTCCGACAAGCTGGCCGGTGTCGTCTGCGGGCGTGACGCGTCCGACATCCCTGGCAGCTGGGAAGCCATGATCCGGGCGTGCCGCAACCTGGGTCGTCCAGGTGTCGTGTCCTCGGCCGTCGCGGCGGTCGACATCGCACTGTGGGACCTGAAGGCAAGGCTGCTCCAGGTCCCCCTCCACACCCTGTTCGGCCGCGCCCGATGTGCCGTACCGGTCTACGGCAGCGGCGGTTTCACGAGCATGTCGGATGGCGAGTTGCGCGCCCAGGTCGATGGCTGGCTGGCCGCCGGGTGTGCGGGGGTCAAGATCAAGGTCGGTGAGTCGTGGGGGACCGCCCTCAGCCGTGACCTGCACCGGGTCGGGCTGCTTCGCGAGCTCGTCGGGCCGGAGGTCGACATCATGGTCGACGCGAACGGCGGCTACACGTCAGGACAGGCACTACAGATGGGTGAGGCGTACGACGAGCTGGGCGTGGTGTGGTTCGAGGAGCCACTCTCCTCGGACGACCTGGCCGGTCTGGCCGGGCTTCGAGGCCGGCTTCGGTGCGATATCGCCGCTGGGGAGTACGCCGACTCCGCGCTTTACGTGCAGCGGATGCTTGCGGCCGATGCGGTCGACTGCATCCAGGTGGACGTGACCCGCTGCGCCGGCTATACCGAGTGGCTGCGCTGCGCGGCTGTCGCTGCATCCCATAACCGGGAAATCAGCGCGCACTGCGCACCATCGCTGCACGCGCCGGTCGCCGCCGCAGTGCCGAATCTGCGGCACGTTGAATGGTTTGCCGACCACGCCCGACTCGAGCCGTTGCTGGTCGACGGGCTCCCGGAGGTCGTCGACGGTGCGCTTCAGCTGAGGGGCGCCCCTGGCCACGGCATGAGCCTGCGCGCAGGCGCCGAGCGATGGCGGGTTCGCTGACCGGCTGCGGAGTGGGTTGCAGCAGCGCGAGCAGGCGTGTGCGGTGCGTTGTCGAGCCAGCCCCGGACCGTCAGCCGGGAAGCTGGCCCAGCGTCACGTGCACCTTGCGTTGATTCCCGGAGGAGTCCGTGATCGCAACGGTGACCGTCTGTCCAGGCGAGAGCTGAGCCAGCACCTGCGCCAGCGCCGATGGCGACGAGGTGGCTCGTCCATCGATCGCGGTGATGATGTCGCCTGGCTGAAGGCCGGCCTGCTGCGCCGCCCCTCCCTGCGTCACCTTGACGATTCCGACACCAGCCGCGTTGCCGTACGGGTCGGCAATGCCGGTGACGGCAATGTTGAGCGCCGCGCGGTGGGAGTCGGTCACCCTCCCGGACTTGATCAGCTGACCGGCGATGTCGGTGACGATCGAGCTGGGAATGGCAAATCCGATGCCGGGCGCAGCCCCGCCTGAGGTCTGGCCTTGTGCCGGGTCCTCCGCCGCCAGGGTGGGGATGCCGATCACGTGGCTGTGAAGGTCCACAAGTGCACCGCCGCTGTTGCCGGGGTTGATGGCGGCGCTGGTCTGTATGACGTTCGGCAGCGTGGCGCCTGGTGAGTCACTGCTCGGGGGCTCGCTGACGGTGCGCCCGACGGCGCTGATGATGCCGTTGGTGACCGAACTGGACAGCCCGAGGGGATTGCCCATCGCGAGCACGATGTCTCCGACGGAGAGTTTCGTCGAGTCACCGAAGGTTGCCGGGCGCAGGTTCCCTGCGTCGACGTGGATGACGGCGAGATCGTCCGCCGGGTAGGTACCGACAAGTGTGCCGGCGACCGGCTTGGCAGCATTGGCCAAGGTGACCTGAAAGGTCGTCGACTTCCCGACGACATGGGCATTGGTGACGATGTTGCCCTTGGCATCGAAGATCACGCCGGACCCGAGGCCAACGGGAGTCTGGATTTGCACCACCGAGGGCAGCACGTTGCGAACCACGGACTGGTAGGCCGCTTGGAGGTTCAGGGCGCCGGTGGATGCCGTGGAGGTGCTTGCCCCCGGGGATGATGGCGCGCTGCTGGGTTTCGAGGCCTTGTCGCCCGAACCCGCCGAGCAGCCGGCGGCGAGAAGCATGATGACGCACCCCATCCAGGCGCGCTTGGTGCCCTGACGTCGCTTGCGAGTCACGGTATGCACAGCGGCTCCCCTGATAGGCGCGTGACTCTGGTTTCATGCCCTTTGCCTGCCGACGGAATCACCCGGCCTCGTGGTCGCGGGCGATCTCGTTCCTGAGCGCCTCGATGACGCGGGCTCGGCCCGGCCGCCCGCGCGCATGCGCTCGCGGAGGCGGGGCACGGGTTACGTGTGCGCCTTCTGGAACGGCTCGACGCTCGTCAGCGCGAGCGCAGCTGGCTCGGCTTCCCCATCGCGGTCGTCTACAAGTTCATCGACGACCGGGGGCCACACCTTGCGGCGTTGGTGACGTACTACGCGTTCGTCTCGCTGTTTCCCCTGCTGCTCATCCTCTTCAGCGTGCTGGGGTTCCTGCTGCAGGGCAACACGCATCTGCAGGACCAGATCGTCGACTCCGCGTTGGCGAACTTTCCGGTCATCGGGCCACGCTTGCGGCAGAACGTCACGGGAATTCATGGCAGTGGCGTGGGCCTCGCCGTGGGGGTGATCGGCACCGTCTACGGCGCCACTGGCGCCATGCAAGCTGCGCAAGCCGGCTTCAACCGCATCTACGGCGTTCCGCGCAACGAGCAGCCGAATCCGCTGACGGGACGGTTGCGCAGTCTCGGGCTGGTGTCTTTGCTGGGGCTCACAGTGCTGCTGTCGAGTGCCGTCGCCACCATTGTGGGTACTGCCAACCCGCTGTCGGCTCGACTCGGGATCGGGCTGCGCATCCTCGGATACCTGCTGACGTTCGCGATCAACGTGGGCATGTTCAGCGTCGCCTTTCAGCTGCTGACGGCGCGCGATCTTCGGTTGCGAAACGTCATCCGCGGCGGCATTGTCGCGGCGGCGGCCTGGCTGGCGCTGCAGACGTTGGGCACCCGGTATATCGCGGCTCGGCTGGACCATGCCGAGTCCGGCTACGGGACGTTCGGGCTGGTGCTGGCGGCCCTCGCCTGGATCTACCTGGAAGCGCTCGTGCTCATGCTTGCCGCCGAGATCAACGTCGTCAAAGGGTACGAACTCTGGCCGAGAGCGTTGCTGACTCCGTTCACGGATTCCGTCGTCCTCACGGAAGCCGATCGGCGCAGCTACACGATGTACGTGACGTCAGAGAAGTTCAAAGGCTTCCAGACGATCAGCACCGACTTCGAACACCAGGAGAGCGAAGACGCGGAGCGCTGAGCCATCGGACTCTTCACCACCAGCGGTCGTGCAGGGCGTTCTGCACCTCTGCAGCTGATCGGTCGAGTTCCTGTTGCTCGGCGCTGTCGAATCCCTGGGCCGCCGCAGTGCGGCGAATGCGAGCGAGCTGGTCTGCGACGGCTTGCCGGGCGGTGGCTGAGCGAGCCCGCCAGGCCAGCTCGCGAAGCAGGGAGAGGATGCCGGATAGCACAGCAGGATCGGATGCGCCGTACCGGCGCGGTTGAGCCACAGCCAGCTCCAGGAGCTCAGGCAGGTCCGGGCGGTGCAGGATCACGCGGGCGCGGCCGTCGTCGTCCGTCAGAACCCGGTTTCCGAGCTTGAGCTGAGCCAACTCGCAGAGTAGGGAACTGCTGTGCCCGATGGCGTGGATGGCCGTCGTCGGATCGTTGACACCGGGCGAGAGCGCCTTGTTGGCGACGTCGGTGATCTGCCGAAGTCCGTAGGAGATGTCTTGCGCCGGGGTGCGTTCGAAGCCGATGCCAACGCCATCCTTCACCCGCTCCGCGATGCTCTCGATCCGCTCACTGCTCAGCGGATCCTCGGACGCGAGCGACCAGACCTGCGCCAGCGGCGTGCCGGACACGAGGCGATCGCCGGGTGCTCGGTGCACTAGGAGGATCGCTCCCTCCGCTATCGCGGCGTGCAGAAGGTCGATCTCGTCAATGGACGTCAGGAAACCGGACGATTCCGCGACCAGTGTGTGGGCGTTCTCGGCCGGGGCGGGGAGCTCTTCGTTTCCGGGCGCCTCGTCGGCGTCGGCGAGCTCTCGCTGGAGCGTTTCCCGTGCCTCAGCATGAACATTGCGCAGCATCGTCTCGACGCGGATCTCGCGGGCCAGATGCGCCAGGAAGAGCACGAGCGCGAGGACGCTGGCCAACGCGAGAACGAAGGCCACGGTGACCGAAATCTGCGGCACGAACTCGGCGGTGCCCGCATTCTCGGCGCGCACCGTTCGCAATACCGTCAACGCGAAGACGAAGGTGGCCAGAAACAGGGCCAGCGTCGCGTGCACGAAGCGATCGGAGGTGAAGGTGCGCAGCAAGCGGGGCGAGAACTGGCTGCTCGCCAGCTGCAGCGTCACGACCGTCAGGGAAAAGGTCAGCGAGGTCACGGTGATGAGCGATCCCGCGACGGCGGACAGGACTTCGCGAGCCGCGTCCGCTCCGCCGCCGAAGAGATAGTCCGTCAGCCCTTGCGGGAGGCCGGAGTCGACATGCTTGTCGAGCAGTGTGAGCCCGACCCCGGCCAGTACTGCCACCACCACAGCCAGCGCCGGCAAAGGCCACAGCTTGGCGCGAACGGAGACGCTGAGTACGGCCCAGCGCCGCCGTCTCGCTTTCGGAGGCTTGCTCGAGTTCACCATGCGGTCATCATCAGCGGTGCTGCCCCCGCAACGGCGGTGAAAACGGCTGTCGGACCATGGTTTGCGTTTGATGATCACCCTCAGCGAGAAGGGCTAGGCCGGAGGCATGATGTCAAACCGGACGCTGGAGACCGACGTGCTGGTGGCAGGTGTCGATGTGGGTGGCACCAACATCGAGGTCGGCCTGGTCGACGCGGCCCACGACGTGCAGCGGCGGGCGAAGACCGCGACGCCTGCTGGGGGCCCGCAGGATGTACTCGGCGCCATCACGGAGATGCTGACCGAACTCGGCGGGGATCCGGTCGCCGTAGGAGTCGGGATACCGGGCGTGGTTCACGGCGGCGAGGTGCTGGCGGTTCCCAACCTTCCCAACTGGACCGAGGACTTCGATCTGGTGGGGTCGTTGGGCGAGCAACTGAAAAGCCCCGTCACGCTTGGCAATGACGTGAACGTCGGATTGCTCGGTGAATGGGTTGCCGGCTGCGCGCAGGGTGCCCGCAACGTGCTCGGGATGTGGATGGGCACCGGCATCGGCGGCAGCATCATCATCGACGGCCGCCCGTACGACGGTTCTCGCGGAGCGGCGGGCGAGCTCGGGCACGTGACGGTCCAGCCTGGCGGCGCGCTGTGCTCTTGCGGCCGCCGAGGATGTCTGGAGGCCTACGCGGGCCGGCGCTCGTTGAGCGGGGTGGTTACCGCGATGATGGACGCCGGACGCCACACCTCGCTGCTGAAGATCCGCGACGAGGAGCACAAGTCGAAATTGACCTCCAAGGTGTGGGCTCGCGCGTTGGATGAGGAAGACCCCGTGGCCACCGAACTCTTCGCGATGGCGATCGAGATGTCCGGAGTGGCGATCGGCTCGACGCTCAACCTGCTCGACGTCGAACTGGTGGTCCTCGGCGGTGGCCTTGCGGAGAAGCTCGGCCAGGACCTGGCCGACCGGATCGCCGACGCCGCCATGCCGCGGATACTGCGGCCGAACCCGCAGCTGCGCTTCGCCGTATCGGCATTGGGAGACGACGCGGGAGTCGTCGGCGCGGCGGCCCTGGCCAGAGCGTCGATCATCACCGGCTGACGCACCCCGCCACAGGCGCTTTGCGCGGCGCAATTGTTGCCTGGTGCACTGATTGAGAGGCGCCGCTTCGATTGCGATGGCACCGAGCGGGTAGCTCTGCGATGTCACCCTTGGCAGTTCACGGCAAAGCGTGCCGGATCGAGCGCCGCTGTCCGTCAGACCTTGACGGCCGTGCCTGGTGGGAGCGCAATGCCTGTTGAATTCACGACGTCATCCTTTGTGCCCGTCGCTCTGGGGTTCTTCGGTCTTGGCACCGGTTATCTCGTCTGGGGCCCACAGGAGTTCTTCGGTTTCCCGCGGCGGACCCCGGAAGCGGATCGTTCGCTGGGCGTGTGGGGCATTTTCTTGCCCGGACTCTGCCAGCTGGTCACCGGGTTGATTCTGTTCGTCGGGCTGACCTGGCTTCAGGTGTTCAAGGACCGATCGCTGTACATGGCAGCCTTGGCCTTCAGCGCGTATGGCATCCATTGGTTCGCCTTGGGATGGAACCGCTACCGGGGTAACGACCCCGCGCCGAACGCCGGTATGTCGGTGGCTTTCACGATTCTCTCAGTGCTCGGGGCAGTCGTCTTCTTCAGCGCGGGAGCCTGGGCAGTAGGGGTGCTGTTCATCGGCCTTTCTGCGGTATACGTGTGGGATTTCTTTGTAGCAGTGGGAGTGTCCGCGTTCGAGCGCCTGCTCGGCCTCACCCACCTTCTGACCGGGCTGTGGCTGATGTATCTCGCGTTCGCGACCGTCCTCAACATCACCCGAGGGTTTGACCTGCCGGCCTGACCCCGGCACCTCCCTCCGGAGCCGCGCTGTCGCCTATCCCGATAACAACAATTCGAAGGGAAGATCACCGTGGACATCACAGAGTTGATCCAGTTTCAGCATCACGAGCAGCGGCGCATGTTCGCCATCCTTGATGACATCGACAGGGCCGACGCGGCGAAGCTCGCGCCGGTGTGGTCGCAGCTCAGCATCCTGCTCGAGGTGCATGCCGAGGCCGAAGAGAGGTTCTTCTATCCCAGGCTTCTCGCCGTAGGCAGGGGCGCCGGCGGTGCGGGCTCCGCGGCCGATGAGAGCAAGGACGCCATCAAGGATCACAACCAGATCCGCGATGCCGTGGCGAAGGCGGGTAAGCACCCCGTCGCCAGCAGCGACTGGTGGGAGGCAGTCATCGACGCTCGACTCGCGAACAGCGACCATATGGCCGAAGAGGAGCGTGAAGACCTGGCAGATTTTCGCCGCCATTCGAGCCTGCAGGAACGTCACGACATCGCGGTCGAGTTCGCCGCGTACGAGGCCGAGCACGCCAGCGGAATCTCGGCCCAGGATCATGACCCTGAGGATTACGTGCGCACCCACGCCGGCGCCCAGTCCGCTACCTGACGTTCCGGGTGTGAAGAGGGGACAGCTCGACGGCTCTCGGCGAGCGGGCCTTCCTAGCTCTGCTGCGGTTGAAGGTCATTCCTCGAGCGACGCGGCGCGCCCTTCATCCAACCGCTTGCGCTGCGGGACCACGGTGTAGCGGGGGTCAGCTGCTGACTGCTGGCCGGCGTGAAAGATTCCGAATCGCAAGCACGCCGATCCGGCAACCATGGCTGCGCCCGAAACCCGGGCAGCGAGCCTGCTGCGCCCGCCGAGGACCGCTCCTACCGCCGCTCCCGCAGCCGTAAGCAGGTGTGAAGCCTTCATGTACTTTTCGGCTTTCCCCGCATGCAGCTCCGCGGAGGACAGCCCCATGGCTTCTTCCATGACCTGTCCGATGGCGAGCTCGGCAACGGCACCGCCGATGGCCATCCGTCGGGCGGGTCCGGCTTCGGCCAGCGGAGCCAACAGCATGCCCATGCCACCGGCCGCGGAGGCGCCGCTGCTGACGAAGAGATAGGGCATCTGATGCTGAGCGTCGTGCCAGGCAGGTGTTGCGGTGTCGCTGATGAGCACGGCCGTGTAGGACGCCAACGGCGGTGCCATCAGCGCGGCACCTAATCCGGCCAGCCTGCCGATGCCAGGCAGGAGCTTGCCGAGAGCGCCTTTTCGCAACCTGGTGGGCAGGAGCCCGGGCGCCTCGCTGGCAGCCGCGAGCGCAGCCACTGGCCCGTACGCCGTCAGCACCCAGGTGCCAACGCTCATCGGCGACGTTGCCTTGGCGACCCGGAGCATGTGATGAAAACGTGCGGGCCTGCCGAGGTCGTGCACCAGCGCACCGAAGCTCAGCGTCAACGCTGCCGCCGCGGTGAATCTCGAGGAGCGGCGCAGCGTCGTCCGGCCGGACAGATCGCCACCAGCCGCGAGCAGCGATGAGCCGCCGGCCAGGCCTCCCAGGAAGAGATACGCCGGGATGTCAGCGGTCCACGGGGACGCCTTGACGATCGGCTTTCCGTAGTAGGACGTGAATGTCGCCTCGGGGACCATTGCCCGTTCGGCCCTGCCGCGACCTCGACGGCCGCCGCCCCGGACGCCGGCCTTCGGGGGCAGTCCGGCGTTTTCGCGTGGTTGAGTCATGACCGGCGCCTTCCCGCGAAAGCCGCGACGGTGCCGGCGACCAGAGCGAAGGCTGCGACCGTCGCGTTGCGCCACATCTGCGCCAGGTCTCTCGTCGTCACGACGGGGTCGGGGGGAAGGCCATATACCTCTGGCTTGTCGAGGAGCAGGAAGAAGGCCCCGGCACCGCCGACGCCGTCGTCCGGGCTTGCTCCGTAGAGCTGGGCGTCGGCAAGTCCGGACCCGACCAGCGCATCGACGCGAACCTGGGCTCGCTCTCTGAGCTCGTCGAGGTCACCGAACTGGATCGACTGAGTGGGGCAGGCCTTGGCGCACGCGGGTTCCATGCCGTCGGAGAGCCGGTCGTAGCACAAGGTGCATTTCTGCGCGATGCCGACTGCTTCGTCGCCGGCCGGACCATCGCGTCGCTCGATGACTCCGTAGGGGCAGGCGGGCACGCAGTAGCCGCAGCCGTTGCAGATGTCGTTCTGGACCACCACGGTGCCGAATTCGGTACGGAAGAGCGCTCCGGTCGGACAGACATCCAGGCATGCGGCATGCGTGCAGTGCTTGCAGACGTCGGATTCCATCAGCCAGCGGAAAGAGGTGCGCTCTTGCGCGGTTGCACCGGCGCCCGGTAGCTCCGCGGTGGGAATCCCGAGATCGATCGGTTGCGGCGCCGCGTCGGCGCCTGACTCAACCGGCTGCTCGATGAACGCGACATGCCGCCACGTCGAGGCACCAAGGCCGACCGAGTTGTCGTACGACATGCCGCTCAGCGAGAGGCCGTCCTCCGGAACGGAGTTCCACTCCTTGCACGCCACTTCACACGCCTTGCAGCCGATGCAGATGCTGGTGTCGGTGAAGAAGCCCTTGCGCTTGGGCGGGTCGGCGTAACCCGCGTTGCTTGCCGGGTCCGGCGATCCCAGGAAAGACAGCGTCATGTGGTTCGTGCCTCCGTGCCGGTGGTTTCCGTGATGCCGGCCCGCGTGCGGTATTCCTCGACGTAGGCGAGGAGGGCAGGCCCCCGAGGGCGCCTGCCGGGTTGGATGTCGCAGGTCGCTGCCTTCGTCTCCTGAATGTGCACGTTCGGATCCAGAGAGATCGGGACGAGCTCGTTTGCCGCGTCGCCGGAGCTGAGCAGGTTCGGCCCCCAGTGATACGGCAGGCCGATCTGGTGCACCGTGCGCCCCCGGATGCGCAGTGGGGTAACCCGTTCGGTCACCATGACGCGGGCTTCGACCGCCGTCCTCGCGGTGATGATCGTGGCCCACTCGTTATGCCGTAGCCCGCGCTCCCGGGCGAGCTCGGGACTGACCTCGCAGAAGAACTCGGGCTGCAATTCGGCGAGGAAGGGCAGGCCGCGGCTCATACCGCCGGCGGTGTGATGCTCGGTCAGCCGGTACGTCGTGAAGACAAAGGGGAAGACGTCGCTCCCGGGCTGATCGCCCCACGGGTGATAGCGATTGCTCCGTCGTGAGTACGTCTCGCGCGCCGGGTTGCTCTGCTGGCCGTAAAGCGGATTCGCAAACGGCGATTCCTGCGGCTCGTAATGCGCCGGCAACGGCCCGTCGGTGAGCCCGGCAGGAACGTACAACCAGGCTTTGCCATCCGTCTGCATGATGAACGGGTCGTTGCCGGCGATGGCATCTTCGGCCTCGGCGTCCTTCGGCGGCCGATAGTCCGGTCGCTTGTCAGGCTGGAAGTCAGGGACGTCGTGGCCAGTCCACGTGCCTTCGTTCTCGTCCCACCAGACGTAAGCCTTTCGCTCGCTCCAGGGTTTGCCGTCGGGATCGGCTGAGGCGCGGTTGTACAGGATTCGCCGGTTCGCCGGCCAGGCCCAGCCCCACTCTGGCGCTACCCAGCTCTGCTGGCCGCCCGGCTTGCGGCGGGCTGCCTGGTTGACGCCGTCCGCGTAGACCCCGCAGTAAATCCAGCACCCGGAGGTGGTGGACCCGTCGTCCTTGAGGCCGGTGTAAGAGCTCAGCGGGTTTCCGTCGCCGTCGAAGCCGTTGATCTCGGCGAGTACGGCCTCCGCAACGGGATCGTCGTACGCGCCCTCGGTCGGGTACTCCCAGGTCAGGTCGAGAAGCGGCTTGTCGCGCTCGTCGCTGGAGCCGGCGAGCTTTTGCCGGATGAGCCGCCCTAGGTGGTAGTAGAACCACAGCTCGCTTCGGGCATCGCCGGCTGGCTCGACCGCCTGGTGATGCCACTGCAACATGCGTTGGGTGTTCGTGAAGCTGCCGCTCTTCTCCGTGTGGGCTGCCGCCGGCATGAAGAAGACCTCCGTACCGATGTCCTCGGTCTTCATCTCGCCGGTCTGGATCTCCGGACCGTCCAGCCACCAGGTCGCGCTCTCGATCATCACGAAGTCGCGCACCACGAGCCAATCCAGGTTCGACAAGCCCTGGCGTTGCATCTTGGCGTTGGCCGAACCCACCGCGGGATTCTCGCCGACGAGGAAGTAGCCGCCGCCGCCCTCGTCGATCTGGCGCATCACGGTGTTGTAGGTGCCGTGGTCGCCGGTGAGCCGGGGGAGGTAATCGAAGCAGAAGTCGTTTTCTGCGGTAGCGGCGTCGCCCCACCAGGCCTTGAGCAGGCTGACCGTGTAGGCGCCCATGTTGCCCCAGTAGCCCTGCTTGCCCGCGTCAGCAGAAACGAAGTCGTCGAGGGTCTCGTGTTGATGAGCGTGAGGCATCGGGATGTAGCCCGGGAGCAGGTTGTAGAGGGTAGGGATGTCGGTTGACCCCTGAATGCTGGCATGTCCGCGCAGCGCGAGAATCCCCCCGCCAGGCCGGCCGATGTTGCCGAGCAGCGACTGGAGGATGGCAGCCGTTCGGATGTACTGGACTCCGACGGTGTGGTGGGTCCACCCGACGGCGTAAACGAATGCCGAGGTACGTTCGCGGCCGGAGTTAGCGGTGAGCGCTTCCGCGACCTCGTGAAACTGTTCGGTGGAGATTCCGCAGACGTCTTGCAC
The DNA here is from genome assembly GCA_963782485.1 of uncultured Actinomycetota bacterium. GTDB lineage: Bacteria > Actinomycetota > Actinomycetes > Frankiales > Frankiaceae > DATAZK01. The sequence goes on along the minus strand of CAWAJV010000007.1, from coordinate 341,226 downwards.
CAGATCTGCGGTGTAGCGCGCGAAATGGCGCTTCAGGATCTGGTAGACGCAGCGGGGATGAGTCAGCGTCTCATCGGTCGGCGGTTCGCCCTCGAGGGCTGGGCCGCCGCTTCCGTGGCTATCGCCCTTCGCGCTCTCCTGGGTGGAGGACGACGGGTTGCCGTCGGTGCGCTGGGAGTACTGCGTATCGCGATGGCCAGAGGCTGCCGCGACGCTGGCGCCCTCGTACTGCCAGCTTGTCGGGTCGTACTTTCCCTCGGCGTCGTCAAAGCCGGAAAACAGACCATCCAGGTCTTCGGTGTCGCGGAAATCATCGCCGACGATGGTGGCCGCATTGGTGTAGGCCACCACGTACTCGCGAAAGTCCTTGCCCTCGCTGAGGACGTAGTTGATCAGGGCCCCGAGGAACGCGATGTCCGAGCCGGCCCGGAGCGGCACATGCACGTCAGCCACGGCGCTCGTGCGGGTGAACCTCGGGTCGACATGAATGATCTTCGCGCCGCGCGCCTTGGCCTCCATCACCCACTGGAAGCCCACCGGGTGGCACTCGGCCATGTTGGAACCCTGAATGACGATGCAGTCAGCGTTTTGCAGGTCCTGCTGGAAGGTGGTGGCACCGCCGCGACCGAACGAAGTTCCCAAACTGGGAACGGTGGAGCTGTGTCAAATACGCGCCTGGTTCTCGATCTGGATGGCGCCCATCGCGGTGTAGAGCTTCTTCATGAGGTAGTTCTCCTCGTTGTCGAGGGTCGCTCCTCCGAGGCTCGCCAGGCCCATCGCGCGGCGGGTCCGCTTACCGTTCTCCTCCCACTGCCAGCTCTCCCGACGCGTCTTGATCACGCGGTCGGCGATCATGTCCATCGCCGTGTCCAGATCGAGGTCTTGCCACTCGGTGGCGTGCGGGGCACGGTACTTCACCGCGTGTTCGCGACCGGAACTGGTGACGAGTTGCTTGCTCGCGGAACCCTTAGGGCACAGCCGACCTCGTGACACCGGGCTGTCCGGATCACCTTCGATCTGGACGACCTTGCCGTCCTTGACATACACATCCTGGCCGCACCCGACTGCGCAGTACGGGCAGACGCTCTTCACGACCGTGTCAGCGGTGCTCGTGCGCGGCATCAGCTCAAACGAGCGCCGCGACTTCGCCGCGGCGCCGCGACCGAGCGAATCGGTACCGGTCAGCTGCCGGAGAACTGGCCAGCCCGACACCGCTTTCGGAACGTCCATAGTGGCTCGGTCCCCCTTCTCCTCGAACCTAACCTTCTACCGCGCCGCCGATCAACGGCGACTGCCGCCCCCGTCCGCATGCCGCTTCGTCCTGATGTCACGGAGGAGGTCGGCGATCGCGGACAGGACCAGCGCCGTCGCGAGTAGCCGGTGGGATTTGCGTTCGGGCGCGGCTTCCCGGTCCGCGGCGAGGTTCTGAGCGGCCGCTGCTCTGAGCAGGTTCGCCGAAGGTGCGGTATCAGCGAGCCTCCCATGCTGCTGCAACCAATAGAGGTAAACGAAGGAGGGCACGACCAGCACCCCGGCAAGCACAACTACGGCCAATTCGGCATGCAAGGCGGAGGTCGGCGCGCTGCCGGCGGCCAGGCTGAGCGTCTGAGGTAGCAGCCAGGGATACTGCGCCCATCCCCAGCCGCCGACGACGGCGGCTACGGCGACGGCGGCGGTGATTCGAACGAGAACGAGACGTCGGAGAACGACCAGTACCAGCGCACAGAGCCCGGCGGCGATCGAGAGGGCCACCAGCGGCAGAGCGTCGCCGAGGAGCCGATGGAAAACGAAGGGCGCGCTCGCGTGCAGCAGGATCAGGTTGCCTGCAGCAAGTGCTCCAGTGATGAGGCCGGAAGCGATGGCCCGTCGAGAGAAGTAACCCACCATCTCGGTCTCTCCGCGCCGGTGCGAGTCGCCGATCAGGTAGATGGAACTGATGTAGGCGCAGGCCGCAACGAAGAGCGCACCGGTCATGAGAGCAGTCGGCGTGAGCCACGCGCCCACCGGACTTCCTGTGGCGCCGGCGTGGACGCGACCGGTGACCACCGCTCCCACGGCAGTCCCGAGGAAGAAGGGCGCGAGCAAGGACGATGCCGCGAAAAGTGCCCCGGTCAAGCGTCTCATCGACAGCCGCTCGACCTCGTGTCTGAAGGCGAAGCCGACCCCGCGGAAGAAGATTCCGAGGAGCGAGAGGCAGAGTGGCACGAACAGGGTGGTCATGATGGAGGCGAACGCGGGAGGGAACGCTGTCCACAGGATGACCAACCCGAACACGATCCAGACATGGTTGCCCTCCCAGACCGGGGTCAGGGAGGCGTCGATAGCGGCCCGGGGGGCGGCTCCCCGCTTGGCGCCACCGGCCAACAGATCCCAAATCCCGCCGCCGAAGTCAGCGCCTGAAAAGAGGGCGTAGGCAGCAATCGTTGCGAGCAGAGCGATACCGGCGGCGATCGACTCCGGTGACGCGGTCATGACGACATTTCCGAGACGTCGGCCGGCCGGGGGACATGCGGCGTGCTTACTGCGTCGTCACCGGGGGGAGTCTCGCGCTGCCAGCGGCGCGACATCAGCCATGGCACGCCCATCGTGACACCGGTGAGAACCGCATAGATCGCGATGGTTGCGGCCAGCGTGACGCTCACTCCGCCCGCCGGAGTGAGCGCGTCGCGGGTCTTCAGGAGGCCGTAGACAATCCAGGGCTGACGGCCGACTTCGGTGACGATCCAGCCGGACTCCATCGCCGCGATCGCTGCCGCCCCCGAGAGCGCGGCGGGGCCGAGAAACCAGCGGGTGTTCGGAATCCGGTGGTTGAACCGCCAGGCCCACGCCTGCCAGGCAGCCAGCGCGAGCAGCGCCATTCCCAATCCCACCATGAGGTCGAACGAGAGATGGATCAGATTGGGAAGCGGGGGCCGCAGGTCCGGGGATGCCGTGTCCCAACCCGTCACGGTGGTGTGGGGGGAGTACCCCACCAGGATGGAGTCGAAGTCCGGGATGCCTACGCCGAAGTAGACGTGGCCATTGACGTAGATCCCGCCGAGCCACTCCGTCACCCCGCGATGCGTGTGATCGACGAGCTCCATCGCCGCGAACTTCAACGGTTGCTGCTTCTCGACCGCTCGAGCAACCGTGTCTCCCATGACAACCTGCAGCGGTGCGGCTATGGCCGCGGTCGTGAACGGGATCAGGAAACCGAGACGGTGGTAGCGGTCCCGGCGGCCGCGCAGCATCCCTACTGCATAGACACCGGCAACGACGAAGCCGGTCACCATGTACGCGGCCAGCAGCATGTGAGGAACTTCGTACGGGGTTGCGCGGTTGAAGATCACGGCCCACGGGTCGACCTTGGTGATCCGGCCGTGATCGAGGGTGAATCCGCTGGGCTGGTTCATCCATGAGTTCGCTGCCACCACGGACAGGGCGCCAAGTGCTCCGGAGATCACCATCGGGACGCCCGCCCACCAGTGAACCCAGGGACGGAGCCGGCGCCAGCCGTAAAGGTAGATGGCAGTGAAGATGGCCTCGACGAAGAACCAGACACCCTCGATGCTGAACGGGATTCCGAACGCGGCGCCGTATTGCCCCATCAAGCCGGGCCACAGCAGGCCGAGCTCGTAGGACAGGACCGTGCCGGATACCGCTCCCACGGCAAAGATCACGGCCATGACCTTGGACCAGCGCCGGGCGAGCAGCATTGCCACTGCGTCACCGCGCCTGATACCCCGCCATTCGGCGATCAGGACGACAGCCGGAAACGCGATACCGAAGCACGCGAAGATGATGTGAAAGCCCAGGGATGCACCCATCTGGCTGCGCGCTGGGACGGCGCTTGCGGCCAGCACACTCATCCCACTCATCGCTGCTCGCTCGCCGCGCTTTGGTTGCGCAGCCAGAGCAGCCAGCCGCCCAGCCGCGTCAGCATCCCCACCACGCCGATGAAGACGATGACGGCGCCAATGTCATAGAGCGGGGACGCCAAGACACCCAACAGGCCTACGGCAAGGCCGAGCGCGAAAACCAACGTTGCCTGCCGCACACCGACCGCCTCCTCAACCGGCGAGTACCCGGCAGGGTCAGGGCTACACGCCCCGAGCAGCGACGCGAACCGTCCTGGCGGCGCAAGAGTTGCCGTCAGCAACCCTGCGAGCAGCCGGACCGGTTCAGGACCGGCCCGCGGCCACCCCATTCAGTTCGTTGACGGCGCTCATGAGCTGTCCCGTCCCCGCGAAATCCACCGCGAGAAAGGTGGGGTTCCGCCCCCGTTTCTCGCGGCAGATCCGAGCCTGATGGAGAAGGAATTGCGTGCTGTTCGCGCGCGCCGCGTCTCGGCGACTGCTGGCGGTTCTGGTCACCCAGTTGTTCACCAAGAGCAAAGGGGCTGCGGGTGAGCCGCGATCGAGCTGGCAGGCGAGCTGGGCTGGGCTCTCGTTTCGAAAGGGGGTGTCTGAGGCGTACCGGTAGAAGTTGCGGTACCAGCCGCCGGCGACGTCCTTCTGCTCGGAGAAGAGGTAGACGCGCCTGCCACTGTTGATCATTTCGCGCAACGTGGGCCAGGCGCCTCGAGGGTCAGCCGGCGGTGTGGCGACATCTGCCAGCAAACCGCTCTCCTCGACGGCACGTTGCGTGTCGGCGACGCTGATGCCGTCCTGCAGGATCAGGGTGATGACTTCATCGGGATTGTCCTGCAGCCAGCGATGTATTTGGCCCAGCTGCGCGGTGAGTGGAGTGGCACCCAGCTGGCAGATGTCGTGGCAGAGCCAGGTGCCGGGCCGGCTCTTCGTCACGGGCTCAGCGAACGGCCGAAGCACCGCCCGAGTAGCCGGGGGGAGCGAGTCCAGGAACGATGCGACCTTCGATGCCGGAGTCCAATAGTGAGTGTCAATGAGTAGTGCCCGAACGCCGTTGTCGAGTTGGTGGACGATGGACGGATCCTGGGATGGGCCGAGAAAGCGAGCTTCGCTGTTCGCCATCGAGTTGTGGGTGGCGGCGTAGACCACCTGGTTGTAGGGCCGGTCGCAGAGCTGGCTGAATCCGTTGCAGGCCAGCGCCTTCGAGGGAACGTTGACGGGTACGGCGAGCGCGGCACTGACGATCAACGAGGCCGGGGCGAGCGAGGCGGTCGCGACGCCGATCAAGCGCCCCCTGCGGGCGTTCTTGGCGAGCTTGGCGACCGCCGGCGCCGCTGCCAGGGCAAGTCCGGCCAGAATCAAAGCGGCCGAGAGCAGCAAGTAGCGGCGCGCGACGTCATGGCCCAGTTCCCTCACGATGTCAGCGACGAGCCTGCGACCTTGCGGTGCCAGCGGGGAACCCGTCCCCGTGAGGCTGTGAAGTGGATCGGTGACCAAGCTTGCGCCGAGCAGCCCGACCACGACAGTGGTGCCGCCGGCCATCAGCAGCCCGATCCCCAGCAGCCGGGGATTGCGGGCCAGTCGACCAGCCGCGAGCAGGCAGACGAAGCCGAGCAGCGCAGCCCACCCGGTCAACCAGGCGGTATGACCTCCGATGTCGTGCAGGACTCGCAGCATTCCCTGGACCGGTTGACGGTTCAGCGCGTCGGACCGGATGGTGACTTCGAGGACATGGCCGTCACGAAGCCGGCTGGCGAGGTCGCTGACGCCACGTTCGGCACCGGGAAACGTGAGCGGGATGAGCAGGGCGAGCGCACCAGCGAAGTCTCCCTGTGCCAGCAGCACCTGCAGTTGCGGTTCGATCACCTCGGAAGGGTTTGAAGGAAGCCCTTTGAGAATCGCTTTGGCGACCACGCCCGCCTGATCGATGCGTAGCGGCAGGGCCGGGATGCCGGCCGGCGTTTGCCCCTTCGAGATGTCGGCGGCGCCCGCGAGTAACTGCCTGACCAGACCAGCTACGGTTCCGGGATCGAACGTGGGCGCCCCGGCCAGCCGGTCGCCAAGGAACGTGTTCGCCAGCTGCGCGACATTGGAGAGCACCCGGCTCAGATCGAGTCGAACGTCCAGCTCTCGACTCCCGCCCCTCACCTCCTCGAGAGCCTGCGTGAGCAGCTGATCGACGAGGCCGCGCAGCGTCGCGGTGGGAAGCACCAGACGAAGGTTTGCTGTGACCAGAGAGCGATCGACCGGCAGGTGCGCCAGCAAGTTAGCGGTCACGTCGCGTGCCTGCGGGTCCGGAAGCACCTGCGTGTACAGGCGGTTGTAGGCGTCTGCCGCTTCAAGCGCCTTGTCGTAGGCGCCTCGCTTGAGCAGCGTGGCGCCGACCGATTCAGACGCGATAGCCGTGACAGCACAGAGCATCGCCACGAGCATCAGCATGGCGCTGACGGTGGTCGCCAGCGGCCGGCGGTCTGCCTTGCGCTCGGCTGGCGTCATCGAGCTGGACCTGCTCCAGCCGATGGAGGGGGACGTCGGCGCCTCATCGGGTCGGAGCGCGATGGGTCACTGCTGGGATCGAGGAACGACAGGTGCTGACCGCTGCCGATTGGTCAGGTGGGCCGCCGGGGCGCCTGGCAGGAGCGGCAGGATTTCCTGCGCCACGCGATCCTGCCAGCCAGGCGTTGCCGCGCCCTCCCGCTCGGCGGCCGGGATGTCACGGCGCCCCAGAGCGCACCAGAACGCGGCGACAACCGCGTCGAGCCCAGCCGTCCGCTCGCGTCGACGGTCGAAGGCGGCCAGGGCCGCCGCGCTCATCGCGTGTACTCCGTCGACCCAGGCCCCGACGGCGAGGACGGCGGGTGAAGGGCGAAGACCCGAGAGGCCGGCTTGGACAAGCTGCCTGCCTCCGAGGACCCGCGTGATGGCGACGGATCGGCGGTCTGGTTGGGTGCGTCCGCCGACTCGGCGCAGCGCCTGTCTGGGCGCAATGAGCAGCCACCCTCCCCAGGCCGCCCGGAGCAGCTCGTGTGACCGGCGGAGCGGATATGCCTCGTTCACAACGTCTCCTGGTTACTCACGAATGCCTCCCGGCTACTCGGGACTGATCGGCCGGCGTGGTGACTGATGGCGCCATTCGGACGTTCGCCGCGTCGCCCATTAACGGCCTCCACCGGTCTTTGCTGACCGGCGGAGGCCTTGGCGTCCCGTCGTCCCGGGCACGGCAGGACACCTATGAGCGTTGTGCCCCTCAAAGGCGGAACGGACCCATGAAGGGCATGACGGATTGGTTCAGCAGAGCGTGAACCGCACCCCCGGGGCCGGGCAGGGGCCTGCGGGTCAAGGTTGTGGGTGCGTCGTCATCCCGCACCCGCCCGTCCGCGGGTCGTGGTGAGGGCAGGACAGGCGTTGGGGTCATGCTTGGCTGCCGGCCCGGAGGGAAGTGTCAAGGACTGATGCAGCAAGCGAGCTCGGGTGTCGCTCTCGTGTGGCTCGGGCATGCGACGTGTCGTCTGGAACTGGATGGCGTCGTCCTGCTGACGGATCCGATCCTCGGACGCTGGGTGGGTCCATTGGTGCGGCAGGGTCCGGCGCCTGCGGCCGAGAGCTTCTCCGACGCCGATATCGTGCTGATCTCGCACCCGCATCATGATCATCTCGACCTCGCCTCGCTGCGCCGGCTGCCGCCGCGGGTGCAGGTGGTCGCCGCGCCAGGAACGGCTGGGTTGGTGCACACCGCCGGGCTGCAAAATGTCACCGAATTGCCGGTCGGGGAGTCGATCAACGTCGGACCGCTCACGATCACGGCGGTCGCCGCCAGACATCCGGGAGGACGTTGGCGCTCTGACATCGCGGCAACCGCTGTCGGGTATCTCATTCAAGGGAGCGCCAGCGTCTACTTCGCCGGCGACACCGGGATGTTCCCAGGCCTCGCGGAGCTTCGCGGCGAGGTCGATCTGGCGCTCGTCCCCATCGGAGGTTGGGGAATCACGCTCGGCCCGCAACACTTGGATGCCGCCGGTGCGGCGCAGGCCTGCGCTCTGATCAGGCCACGATCCGCGGTACCCGTGCACTTCGGCACCTTCGCAATACCCGGTACCAGATCCGCCCTCAAACCCTTCTGGCGACGTCAGGACCCGGGACTGTTCATCCGGGAAGTGGCACTGCGGTCGCCCGAAACGCAACCGTTGACTCCTGCGCCGGGCAGGCGCCTCATCCTGCCATCCGGCAAGGCTCAGCAGTGGCCGATGCCCCGACGTCCCCAGCGTCCATGAGCCGCTCCTGCCCCTACTTCATGGCACGGAGCCCGCGCTGAACCCGGTATTCGCCATCGTCGTAGCGCTGCGCCTCCTGGTCCCGTTGGGAATCCCGCGCTATCCGCTACCCAGCATCCTCGGATCGCTCGTGATCGATGCCGCCGACCAGACGATCTTCCAGACCTACGGCGGGCTTCCCAGCAACTATCAGGACTATGACAAGGCGCTGGACATCTACTACCTGGTCATTGCCTACAGCGCCACGTTGCGCAACTGGACCGACACCGACGCTTTTCGGATCGGCCGATTCCTCTGGTACTACAGGCTGATCGGGACGGTGGCGTTCGAGTTCAGCGGCGCCGGCGTCCTGCTGCTCATCTTTCCGAACACGTTCGAGTACTTCTTCATCGGCTACGAGGCCATCCGGCTGCGATGGGACCCGGCTCGGTTGAGTCGCGGGCAGCTCCTCGGTCTGGCGGCCGGCATCTGGGTGTTCGTCAAGCTGCCACAGGAATGGTGGATCCACATCGCGAACCTGGATGTCACGGATGAGGCGACGGCCCATCCGCAAGGGGCGGCCGTCGCGGCTACCGCTGTGGTGGTGACACTCGCCGGCGCGATTGCCCTCGTCTGGAAACGGCTACCGCCCCCGGACTGGCCGGTCACGTTCCGGGTGGATTCCCGGCTCGCCGCTGCCGACACGGCGTGGCCGACTCCCCGCGCGTTTCGACGGCTTCCGTTCTGGTCCAGCGTCGTCGAAAAGGTCGTGTTGCTCGGACTGGTCTCGGTGACCTTCGGCCATGTGCTTCACGTTGTCGCCACCAGCACCCAGATCGTGTTGGGTGTGATCATCTTCGTCGTTGTCAACGCCGTGGCGAGCCAGCTGCTTGCGCGGCGCGGGACGCGGTGGCGCACCACCGTCGTCCAGTTCGCCGCTATGGCGGCCATCAACTCGGCCACGCTGGGTGTATTCGTCCTCCTGCACGGAAGGCTTCGAGCCGACGTCCGACCGGTCAACGTGCTGTTCTTCGTGCTGCTCCTGAGCCTGCTCATCACGCTCTACGACCGCTACCGCAGCATGCGCGAACGGCACCTGGATCGCATCGCCGCGGCTCGAAGGCTGCTCAGACTCGCTCCTGATTCCGGTCGTGGTCGCGCAATCTTTCGGAGAGGGTGGTCGCCGCGTTGATGAGCGCGAGATGGCTGAGGCCCTGCGGGAAATTGCCGAGCAATTGCCCGGGGCGCGCGCCGTGCTGCTCCGAAAGCAGGCCCAGGTCATTGGCCAGGCACATCGATTCGTCCAGGAGCTGCCGCGCGTCGTCCAACCGGTCGAGATGCGTGAGCGCACTCACCAGCCAGTAGGTGCAGGCGATGAACGCCCCCTCCTGCTCCGCCATCCCGCTGTAGCGGTAGACGAGCGGACCGTCCGAGAGTTCCCGCCGGATCGCGTCGACCGTCCCCGCCAGCCTGGCTCCCTGATCGAATCCGGTTTGCCCGGCGAGCAGGGTAGCTGCGTCCAGCTCGTCCGTGCCCGCGTAGAAGGTGTACGAGGACTTCGTGGCCGACCAGCAGAATTCGTTGACCCAGGCCTTGATCTGGTCCCGTTCTGCCTCCCACCGGCCGGCATGCTCGGTGGCGATCGCGCCCACTTCAGCGAGCCTGGCCGCGCGGTCGAGCGCCACCCAGCAGCCCATCTTGGAGATGGTGTAGTGCCTTTCGACCCCAAGCTCCCAGATCCCGGCGTCCGGGTTCTGCCAGACGTCGCAGCAACGGTCGGCCAGTTCGGCCAGCAGGCGACCCGTCGGAGGATCGAGTACGTGTCCGTGGCGCACGTACCGCCACATGGTGTCGAAGAAATCCCCGAACGTGCCGAGCTGAGTCTGGTCGGCGGCGCCGTTGCCTGATCGAACGGGCTGGCTTCCCCGATAGCCGGGCGCGGCCAGCTCATCCTGCGACTGGGGGACCCGCCCGTCGAGCGTGTAGAAGACGTGCAGGTTGGGAGCAGTGCGGCGCACGACGTCCAAGAGGTAGGACACCGAGCCCTGAACCTCCTCGTGCAGCTGCAGATTCAGGAGGGCATCAACGGTGAAGGAGGAGTCCCGGACCCACATGTAGCGGTAGTCCCAGTTCTTGTCGCCGCCGATGCGTTCCGGCAGCGAGGTGGTCGGCGCCGCGGCGATCGCTCCGGTCGGCGAATACAGGAGCAGCTTCAGGGCCAGCGCCGAGCGCTCGACGGCCGCTGCCCAGCGACCCTCGTAGTGCACGCCATCAGACCATTCCTGCCATCGCCTGATCGTTCGCCGGGCGTGGTCGAGGAGGTCTTCGCGGCGCGGCAGGAAAAGTGGTTCCGCATCGCTCACCGTGACGGCGACGAAACCGTCCGACCCTGCGCTTGTGGTGAAGCGGCCGGAAGTGTCGTGGGCCGAGACGTCGGGTGGCCCGGTGTTGGAACACAGCACGCCCAGGTGCTGATCCCCGAGGTGCAAGACGACGCCGGCATCCACGGGGGCCGTCCAGGGTTGGGCGCTTCCGAACCGCGATCCCGGGGAAACGCACCACTGCATGGGCACTTCCCCGGCGAGGCCCTCGACGTGGCGGATCAACTCACCCCAGGGCAGCGTTCCGGCGGCCCCTACCGATAGCGAGTCGGTGATCCGCACGGTGCCGCTCGAGGTACGAAACGTCGTCTCGAGCACGTTGGTGCCGGGCAGGTAACGCCTGGACGTCTCGAACGGGATACGGGGCTGCAGTGCGAGAAAGCCGCCGCGTTCGGGGTCAAGAAGTGCGGCAAACGCGGGCGGGGAGTCGATAGCCGGAACGGGCCACCAATCGATGCGCCCGTCGAGGCCGACCAGCGCCACGGTGCGTCCGTCGCCCAGGGCGCCGTAGTCCTCGATCGGCGCGTATCCGTCGCGTCGAACCGGCTTCCGGAAATGCTGCTCTGATCCGCCTGGCGCGGCGCTCGAGGGCATCAGCTGCGGGGCCGGCGCCGAGCAGCAAGAGCGGCTGTGCCCGCGAGTGCGGACGCCGCCAGCAGGGGAGCGCGGCGCATGGACACCCACGACCAGGGGTCACGTGAGTGCGCCTTGCCGTCGAAGGCCCCATGAGCGCCGCGGTCTGCCTCAGCGTCCCGGGGGTCGAAGACGTTCGAGCCGAACCTTGGTGCATCGGTCTCGGTCAGCTGACCGCTGACCCCGGTTTTCGCGAGATACCAATCGAGTATCCAGGGGGCGACGCGATTCCCGAGAATCGTGTACGCCGTCGGTATCCCGACCCACATGTTTCGGCGCTTGTGCTCGGCGACGAAGCGCACGGCCCGTGCCGCGGCCTCGGGCTGAAAGATCGGCGGGACCGGCATGGGATGCTCGTCGAACTCGTTGTCGTTCCAGTCGAACTGAGGCGTGTTCACGCCCGGTAGCTCCACCATCGAGATGCGGACGTTGCTCTTCTCGTGCTTGAGCTCCGTTATCACCGACTCGGTGAACCCCTTAACGGCATGTTTCGCGCCGCAATATGCCGACTGCAGCGGTATCCCGCGATAGCCGAGAGCAGAGCCGACCTGCACGATGACGCCCTGGTTGCGCGGCCGCATCCGCTCGAGCGCGGCTCTGGTCCCGTTGACCTGTCCGAGATAAGTGACATCGGTGATGCGGCGGTACGCGTCGGGCTCGGTGTCCCAGAAGAACTTCAGCGCCCCGACAAACGCGACGTTGACCCACACGTCTATTGGTCCGAGCTCGGCCTCCACCTGCTTAGCGGCTGCCTCGACGCTGTCCCGATCGGCAACGTCCGTGGCGATGGCAACTGCTTGTCCACCGCTGTGCTTGACATCCGCAGCTGCCGCATCCAGACCGGCCTCGCCGCGTGCCAGGATGGCGACGTCGTAGTCCGCGTCGGCGAATTCACGCACGATCGCGCGACCCACCCCCGCGCTTCCGCCTGAAACGACGACAACTCTGCGCTTGCTCATTGCTTTCACCCCATGAACACGGGCCGGCGCGGTGGTTCCGCACAGAACGGGCAGGTGGCCTTACCCGTAGGCAGTAGACGAGCCTTCCGGCCGACCAGAGCCGGCGTGACCGACTCGGTGCGCGGACGGACAGGACGCATCCCCACTCTTTGGTGTGTCTCGATAAGCGCCCGCCCAAACGCATCCGCCTCAGCCGGACGGGGCCAAAGCAGCCACGGCTGCTGGTCAATGTCGCTCGATGAAGAACCCGGAAACGGCGGAGGTGACCCTGGTGAGGAGCCGTTCCGGCTTGTCCGAACCAGACCCGTCCGACGGTGGGGCTTCCGGGTCTGCGGGAACTCGCGGCGGAGGCTGACTCTCCGGCGCCGAAGCGTTGACCTCCACGAACTCGCCGCTCGGGAGTCGCACGATCAGCCCGCTCTCCACACCGTCGATCGCCTCGTCATCGTCGTCCTGCATCAGGCCCCGGCAGTAGCTGGCGGTGAGCTTGTAGGCGATGGGCGGTACGACGAGAACCAGCACCCGGCCCGCCCAGATCGTCGCGTTCAAGGAGATATGGAACGTGGTCGAGATGACGTCATCGGCCCCGGCCAACATCAGCACGGCGTAGAACGAGAGCGCCATGGCCCCGAGGCCGGTGCGCACCGGATGATCTCTCGGCCGGTCGAGCTCGTCGTGGGGTCTTCGGTCACGCGTGATCTTGGCTTCGAGGAATGGATAAGCCGCCAGCAGGGCGAAGAGCGACAGTGGCAGCAGGACAGCAGGTATCAGTACTTCGAACGGAACCGATACTCCGGCTCCGCGGAACTCGATGCTGGGCATCAACCGCAGGGCGCCCTCGAGGAAACCCACATACCAGTCCGGCTGCGACGCGGCGCTGACGTTAGCGGGATCGTACGGCCCGTAAAGCCAGATGGGGTTGATTTGCGCTAGTCCTCCCAGCAGCGCCAGGGCGCCGACGACCATCATGAAGAATCCACCGGATTTCACCGCATACTCGGGGAACAGCCGGCTGCCGTAGATATGGCGCGGATCCTTATCGCGCCCGCCGAAGTCGGAGTGCTTCTGGTGCCAGAGGATGCCCATATGGGCGGCGATCAGCGTGAGGAGAAGTCCTGGTATCAGCAGGACATGCGCAAAAAAGAGCCGACCGTTGATGTCTGAACCCGGGTATTCACCGCCCCAAATGAGATAGGCCAGCCAGCTGCCTCCGACCGGGATGGACTCCACGATGGAGTAGGCAATGCGCAGGCCGGTCCCGGAAAGCAGGTCGTCGGGCAGCGAATAACCCGCGAAACCCTCCACCAGGCTGAACATCAGCAGCAGTATGCCGATGAGCCAGTTGACGTCGCGGGGCTTCCGGAACGCCGCCGTGAAGAAGATGCGGCACAGATGCAGGATGATAGCCGCGATGAAGACGTTGGCAGCCCAGTGATGCATCTGACGGATCAGCAGGCCGCCCCGGACGTCGAAACTGATGTGCAGCATGGAGCTGTACGCCTCGCTCATTTTGACGCCTTCGAGCGGCACGTAGGACCCGTGGTATTCGACCTGGACCTCTCCGGGCTTGAAGAACAGCCCGAGATAGGTGCCGGTCAGGACCAGGATCACAAATGAGTAGAGGGCGATCTCCCCGAACATGAACGTCCAGTTGTCCGGAAAGACCTTGGTCAGGCTCTTGCGAACGAAAGACGCCGAGGCCATTCGTTCCGATGTAAATCGGTTGGCGCCGGCGAAAGCTCTCAGGGAGAGCGGCGGCTTCTTCTTCATGCCGGATCGACCACTTCGGGCTTGGGGGACTGGTGCAGGCTCGTCACCTTCGCGTGGTCCGGGTGGTGAAAATCGAACGTGGGGCGCTCAGAGCGAATCCTGGGCAGCGCACGAAAGTTGTGTTTGGGAGGTGGCGACGATGTCGCCCACTCCAGCGAGTTGCCGTACCCCCAGCAATCGTCCGGCGCCACCTTCTGTCCGTAGCGATAGGAGACGACCAGGTTCCAGAGGAAGGGGATGGTCGACAGCCCGAGCAGGAACGAGCCGATCGTCGAGATGGAGTTGAGCGTGGTGAACCCGTCGGCTGCCGAGTAGTCCGCGACCCTCCGCGGCATCCCCTTGATCCCCAGCCAGTGCATGACGAGGAACGTCGTGTGAAAGCCGATGAAGAGTGTCCAGAAGTGCAGCTTCCCCAGCCTCTCCGACAAGTACTTCCCAGTTACCTTGGGGAACCAGAAGTACACGCCGGCGAACATGGAAAACACCACCGTCCCGAACAGCACGTAGTGCAGGTGGGCGACCACGAAATAGGAATCGGTGACGTGGAAGTCGATGGGTGGTGAAGCCAGCAAGACACCGGTGAGCCCACCCAGCAGAAAGGTGACAAGGAAGCCCACCGCGAACAGCATCGGCGTATCAAACGTGAGGCTGCCCCGGAACATCGTTCCGATCCAGTTGAAGAACTTGACTCCGGTCGGGATGGCGATCAAGAACGACATCAAGGAAAAGAAGGGGAGGAGCACCACGCCGGTGGCGAACATGTGGTGCGCCCACACTGTTAACGACAGCGCACCGATACCGAGCGTGGCGAAGATCAGGCCCTTGTATCCGTACACCGGCTTTTTCGAAAAGACCGGAAATATCTCCGTGACGATCCCAAAATACGGCAGCGCGACGATGTAGACCTCGGGATGTCCGAAGAACCAGAATAGGTGCTGCCACAAGATCGCTCCACCGTTCGCGGCGTCAAAGACGTGGGCGCCGAGCCGGCGGTCAGCATAGAGAGCCAGCAGCGAAGCCGTGAGCACCGGAAAGGCAACGAGGACGAGTACCGAGGTGACGAGCATGTTCCAAACGAATATCGGCATCCGAAACATGGTCATTCCAGGCGCCCGGAGCGTCAGGATGGTGGTGATGATGTTCACGCCGGCTAGCGTCGTCGAGACTCCGGAGAGAACCAGCCCCAGAATCCAGAGATCTGCTCCCAGGCTGGGAGAATAGATGCTGCTGTTGAGCGGGGCATAAGCAAACCACCCGAAATCGGCGGCGCCCGACGGCGCTAAAAAACCCCCCACGACGAGCAGCCCGCCGAAGAGAAACGCCCATAGCGATAGTGCATTCAGGCGCGGAAAGGCGATGTCGGGAGAGCCGATCTGTATCGGGACGAGGTAGTTACCGAAGGCGAACACCATGGGCGTGGCAAAGAGGAACATCATCAGCGTGCCGTGAATGGTGAACAGTTGATTGTATTGTTCGTTCGACAGGAATTGCAGCCCGGGGCGGGCCAGCTCGGCGCGCATGAGCATGGCGAGGATCCCGGCGATCAGGAAGAAGCCGAAAGCAAAGAGGAAGTACAGCAAACCGATGGTCTTGTGGTCCGTCGTCCGAATGATCTGAGGGAGCCGGCGACGGCGACGGTTACGCCTCATCCGGCGCTGCGGGCGGGGAGAGACCGGTCGCGTTTGCGAGATGACCAACGTGTAACCCCCTGCGGAGGCGGCAAGGCGTTTGCGGCCGGCCGCGAGCGCTGAAGGACACCGGCGGCAGCGCCGACCGGGTGCCTGACGACAGCTGGAGGTTCAGCTTCGTCGCATGTCCCCGCTGACGGTCAACGTCAATCCTGCGGGGCAAAAACAGGATCGCATGCCTGGCGAAGGCGTGGCAAGACGGTGTTGCTCGGTGGCTTGTCGCGGTGACTGGGAGCCGCCGCGCAGGTATGACCCGGATTCGGCGGGCCACGTTCCTCGACTCGCGCTGTGCTAGCTTCTTGCTCGCCAACCATGGCCGGCCGGGTGATCCGGATCATCCCGCACCCGCTCCGAAACTGCCGTTCCCAGCTCAGCCTGGGGCGGCTCGCACCTTCGGCGGAGACTGCATGCCGTCCAGAATTGAGTTCTGCTCTCCTGCTCTCCTTCGTGGAGCCGGCGCATGACACCGTTGTGGGGCCACGCGGCGAACCTCGGCTGGGTGGCAATCAAGGCGTCCCTGCTGCTGATCACCGCCGTCGTTGGCTTTCGATTGAGCGGTCGGCGCACCCTCGCTGAGTTCAGCGCCTTTGATTTTGCTGCCGCCGTCGCAGTTGGAGCCATTGTCGGCCGCGTTCCTAACTCGAGCACCACCAGTTATCTCGAGGGTGCCACGACGCTCGCGGCAATCCTGGTGACTCACAACGTGTTGACCCGGATCCGTTTTGTGCCGGCTGCGTCCCGGTTCCTGGACCATCAGCCGCAGGTCCTGGTCGTCAAGGGGATCACTCAGCGCGGGCAGCTGCGTCGTTGTGGACTGACCGAGGCAGACCTTCACGGGTTGCTGCGTGAACGCGGAATTCTCGATATGGCACAGGCTCGGCTGGTTGTCATGGAACAGCGAGGGTCGATCACGGTCGTGCGCGAACCTGCACAGGAGCTCGAGGGGCTTATCGCGCCGTTCCAGCCGCCGCGCGCCGCTCGGGAATGAGCGCAGCGCGTTGGGCTAGGCCTGGTGCACCAAAGGCTCGCTGGGCGCGTTGGGTTTCGGGTCACTGACCGGCTCCTCGCCTTCGACTGGTGCGGCGCCCTGATCGCTGTCAGAGGGCGACGGGCGAACCAGTACGAAGGCAACGATGGTCGCCATCAGCAGCAGGGCTGCTGCGATCGCCAGACAGACGTGCAACCCGTCTCCGAAAGCCCCGAAAGCAGCGTCGATCACCTTTGCGACGATCGAGGAACTCCCGCTTGGAGCCTGCGCCTGACCCGCGGACTGTGGAACGCCGCCGTGAGTCACGGCTTGGAGCACGATCGACTGGAACTTGGCCGGGATACCGATGGCGTTGAGCCGGTGCTCCAGCGATCCGGTGAGTTTGGCGTTGACGACCGCGCCGAGTACCGCCACTCCGACGACCGCACCGAGTTGGCGGCTGGTGTTGCTGACAGAAGCCGCCATACCCGACCGGGCAGCCGGAACGGCGCCCAGCGCCGTAGCCGTTACGGGCACGAGCGCGACGCCGAAACCTACGCCGACAGCAAGCAGTGACAAGGCCAATGGCGCATAGGAAACGTCCGGCCCGAGAACGAGATCAGTAGCAAGGACGCCGCCGGCGGCGAGCAGGCATCCCGCCGTCATAGGCAGCCGAGAGCCGGCTGCGGCAACCCAGCGACCGGTCAGCGCGGCGGCGACGATCATCCCTGCCGCCATCGGCATGAACTGGAGTGCCACCCCCGCGGCCGACAGTCCAACTACGACCTGAAGATAGAGGGCAGTGAAGAAGAAGATCGAGAAGATGCCGAAGTAGGCGACGAAGGCGACGACCGTCGCACCGGTGAAAGCCGGCTTGCGAAAGAAGGAGAGGTCGACGAGCGGATCAGCCCGGTGCCGCTCGACGACCAGGAAGAAGCCAAGCGCCGCGACCGCCAGTACGCCGAGGCCGATGATCGTGGGGTTCGTGTAGCCGGCATCCTCACCCTGAATGATCGCGAACGTCGCCGCTGCTATCGCCAGGGTTGAGAGCGCCGCTCCCGGGATGTCGATCCGACGCGGTCTCTCGTCGCTCGTCTCGGGAAGCGTCGCGACCGCTGCTGCGAACGCCAGCGTGCCTAAAGCGAGGTTGAACCAGAAGATGGCGCGCCAGCCGCTCCAGGCGACGAGGCCTCCACCAATGACCGGGCCAAGCGCCAACGCCAGGGCGGAGACAGCAGCCCAGGCGCCGAGGGCGCGGGCACGGGCCCGGCGGTGTGGAAACAGCTGGCGCAGCATCGACAGCGTGCCCGGCTCGCTCGCGGCGGCTCCGACGCCCATGACCACCCGACCGCCTATCAGCAGGGCGCTACTGCTAGCCAGAGCTGCGACCACGGAGCCGGCGCAGAACACCACGACCCCGGTGAGCATGACGCGACGTCGCCCGACGATGTCGCCTACGGTCCCGCCCAGCAGCATGAGACCGGCGAATGCCACGGCGTAGCCGTCGACCACCCATTGCAGCTGGGTGACACCAGCGTGCAGGTCCGACTGGACGTCCGCGAGTGCGACGCTGACGACCGTGTTGTCGAGGAAGGTGAGGAACAGCACCACGCAGATCGAGGCCAGCGCAAGCAGTCGCGGCGTCCCTCTCATCTCGGCGGCATCCTTGTTGCGCTGCCACCCGGCGGCGAGACCGTGCGTCACGGTGCGCTCCTTCGGCCGTCGCGGGACCGTGCTCCGGGTCGAACACCCCCGCTCGCGTAAGGAAGCTCGGGGAGTTCGAGGGTTCCGGTGTCGATCACGTCTGCCGCGAGCTCTCGCAGCTTCACATGACGTGACTGGCTGGCATGCCGGAGCAGCTCCATGGCGCGCTCGCGACCGATCCGGTGATTTGCCATCAAGATGCCGCATGCAGCGCCGATATCGCGGTTCGTCTGCAGCGCGATCTCGAGGTTGAGGATCTTTGTCCGGGCTTGCTCCAGTTCCACTCGCAACTGGTCGCAATACGCCAGGATTCCCACGATGGTGATCGCGCTTGCGCCCCCCATCCCGGGTGCGCCCTGGCCACCGAGCGTGCATTCACTCTGGGGTTCGGGGTTGGTACGGGGATGGCTGGCGGGACCGGCGGCAGGGAAGTCCGTGGTGATCGCCTGCAGCAATTCGTTGACGTCGAGCGAGTGTGTCAGGTGCTCGCAGAGCGCTCGAAGCGTCGTCAATCCTTGGGCGACGTTGCCGGCTGATCCGAAAGCCGCGTTCCCGGTCTGCCGCACGTGTGACCGTTCGCGGCCGAGGGCAGATGGGGGTGATGCCCCGAGGCCATGATCGCCGGTAGCAGGCTCGGGGATGGCAGGCGCGTCTCGATCCACCGACCGACGCGGTGACCGGAGGCTCCGTTCTTTGACGTTTGACTCACTGCACATGTTGCCCACTCTCCAAAGGATCTGGCAGAAGCTCAGCGGGTGTCTTGCAGGATGCCCAGGGGGAGTGACGCAGCGCCGGCGATGAGCACGACGGCCACGCTCACACCAAATGCCAACCAGTCGCGGGCGATGAAGAGGATTGCCGCAGCTATGCAGCCCAAGATAATGATGGCGACGCATATCCAAGGGCCGACGAAATCGCGTGAGGTCTGGGTGTCAGCCATACAGGAGCACTCCCTCCGTCGGGTCCGGGTGGTCTGATATCCAACGCGCCCTTCCGAGCCGTCCACGTCACCATTGGCCCTCCGTACTGCTCAGAGGTGGCTACGGGTGCTCGTGTGGTTGGCTACCCACAATGCTTGCGACCATGCAAGCCTTGCACTAGTACTTCTTTTGCTCAGTGAAACTGTGCGTGCAACGCAGGCAGGCGGCCCTGGGGTAGCTGATGTCTGGTTCTGGGTGGCGGAGCGGGAACGTCGGCGATCCGGGGCTGCCTAGGCAGACGCGATGTCCGGCGTCAGGTCCCAGAGCAGGTCCGCATCAACCCCGTCAGCGGCCTCGGTGAACTCCCGGAGCCCGGCGATCAGCTGGCTCCGGCCCACCGGGCTCAGACGATCAAGGATCCGCTCGATGTCGGCGCGCCGTGCCGCCAGTACGTTTTCCACGAGCTTGCGCCCCTTGGAGGTGAGCGTCAGCGCGAGGTAACGGCGATCGGCGGGATCGTCCTGGCGTGACAGCAATCCCTGTGCCACCAGGCGATCGCAGAGCCGTGTCGCGGTCGAAGCGTGCACGCCCAGGGCTGCAGCCACCTCGTTCGAAGCTGAGGTTCCTCGAGACGCGACCACCACCAGCAGGCGCCATTGCATGGCGGAAACAACTTCCTCGATGGGAGCCAATGACCGGGCTGAGACGGCTACCAGAGCGCGAGACGCGAGCAGGACTGCTTCGATCTCGGCTGTCGTCGCTCCCGTTGCGGCACGTTTCCGGGCGGGCACGCGTGGAGCATAGCCGCTCGGTCGCGGGCCGCGCCGCATCGCGTGCGGCCTTCGCGGCATCGGTCACCCGGTGCATCAACCCGCGGATCGAGGGAACACGTGCACAGAAAGGTGCTGATCGAGGAGCCGGAAATGTCCACACGGGTGACCTGGCGGCGGGTGTTCCTGGCACTGGTATTCGCGGTGATGGGGGCTGCCGCCGTACTCGCCTTCCTCAAGGACGACACCGCCGCGGTCATCGCGGTGACGGTCTCGGCGGCCATGCTGCTGTCGATCTTCGCTTGGGGAGTGGTGTCCCAAAAAGGTTGGAAGGACCGGTCGGAGCCTCCGTTTCCTTCCGTCGGCGACTCGGGCGCTGTCAAGTCGCGGCAGACCCACCTGCCGTGGTGAGAAAGCGCTGCTGGAGGCGCTGGGCGAGGCTCAGCCGATTCGCGCGCTGATCCCGCTCCGCCCGTTCACAGCAAGGGCCGTCACGTCGCTCAACGCCAGCAATACCGGCGCCGCAAGGGTGTGCAGTGGCGCCCGTCGAAGAGCGGCAACCGCGGACTTGCGTCCCAGAGATTGAAGCAGGAGCAGCGAGTCCGGATCGGTCAGGCGCACCGACGTGCCATCCGCGACGGTGACATCAGCTCCGTCGCCGTGCAGCCGCCACTCCTTCAGGTTGAGTCGGGTTCCAGAGCCATCGCTCGCGTGTTGGTGCAGGATGACACCGTCCGATCGTGCGGTCACCCTGGATCGTCCCGTCGCCAGGATCGTCGTGGGCGATTGCGCGGGCAGCAGGGCCCGAGCGGGACTGTGGTGGTCCGGAGGGGCGAAGATTCCGAACCCCTCGTCCCCGGCGTCACTCACCAGCCGGCGCACGTTCGCGACTTGCGAGCGAGCGCGCAACGCGGTCGAGAAATTGATGTACCTCGTCTCCTCCAGGAGGGCGCGCAGTGCGGTGACATTGACCTGATGGTGAGCCCACCCGAGAAAGGCCTGCACGAACGCCTTCTCGCCGATGAATCTCTCCTCCGTGAACCCGTGGCGCCACGTGCGGAAGGCCGCTTGGGACTCCGCGGCCGAGTCCGGGAGCCTCCAGTCGACGAGCGTTCCATCGTCATCGTGAACGGGCACCACGGTGCCCCTCAGCCCCTCCGGAGGCTCTGGCGGGACCGCTGATCCGCAGACTGACAGGTAGAGGGGGCGAGCGCCACCGTTAGCCAGGAGCCCGGCAATCGGAGCGGCGTCTGGGCGCAAGGACATTGAAGCCTCCCTCTCCGCGGGAGCGCAGGTCCGGATGATCGGATGCCTTAGCATAACGCAACTCTTGCATGGTGCAAACTACTGCCCGCCGCTCCAGGCGCGGTGCCTGCGGATATCGCGGAGGCGACCGCCTGGCAGCACTCACATGGCTTCTTTGATGCCGCGACGGATCAGCCAGACATTCGTCGGCCACGCGGTGAAGAAGCCGATGATCATGCCGACCTGCATCAAGAACCAGTAGGTCGGTGAATCAGGATGCAGGTGGTGCGGGGCGGGAAAGAAGACGAAGCTCATCAGCGCCATCCATCCGAACAGGCCCACCTCGAAGCTGGTCAGGCTGAGGACGTCAGCTTTCGCCGCTTCAGCGAGGCCCTTGCGAAGTCCCAGGCCCCGCATCGGTGCTATTGCGAAATACTGGAAGATCACTCCTAGTGCGACAGCGGCGACGTAATCGCCAACCATCTCTGCGTACACGGTGACGCCGGCGATGCTGACCCCGAGAGCGAAGACAGCAAACTCAGCGAGGATGTCGCCCAGCGTGCATCCGGCGCCACAATGGCTCACTCCCACTGCCACCGTCGCCCAGCGCGGCTTGTCGGGTGGCGTGTCACGGTCGTGCTCGCGTAGCCAACGCGCGGTCATCGGACGCCCGAAGCGGAAGTATGCCCAGACTGCGAGCGGCCCGAAGTACAGCGCCGTCACCGGCCAGACGGCTTCCATCACCTTCATGCGCTGGCGATACCTGCGGCCGTAAATATCTATACAGATGACTGCCGCGCTCGCAAAGCCGGCGACCAGGGCCACCCAAGCGAGCGCGGTCAACCAGTCCGGGACCATCAGACTGCCTCCCGGCTCCGCGAGCGGGCGTCGAAACCACCGGCGCCCAGTCAGGTGGACAACGTCTACGCCTCATGCCCGCCAAGGGCTCGGGTATTCACCGGAGTGAGGTCAGAGGCCGCGCGCTGCCGGCGCTGAGCAGCCGGTCCGGCTGCGCCAACCGTCAGGCTCCTCGGCGGGCCTCACCGAGAGCGAGCCCGGCAACCCAGAACGGCACCAGCACCCACACCTGCGCGCGGGTGTAGCTGCGCAGTTCTGCGCGCAGGTCGACGCCCGCCAGTTCGGCGTCCAGCGCCGGCTGCCGCCAGAGGGCGATGACCTGCAGCGTGAGCGGCAGGTAGTTGGCAGCAAGCCCGAGCAACCAGAGCCCCATGATCACGCCGATCGCGCCACCCCACGTCAGGGACCAGACGCCGAGCGCGGCGCAACCGGCCGTTCCCAAGGGCGAATTCGCAGAAAATCACGCGGCGGCGACGGTGGGTGCCCCTAGCGCCATGCATATCAAGGGCGGCGAGGCGTCGGACATTCAGCTTCGCACTTGCAGGAATCATCCGCTCCCAGGATACGACGGGCATCTTGGCCGCGGCAGCCCCAAATCTCTCCGCTCCACACGCACAGAGCGTCATCCCGGGCACCGGTTCTTCGAGACGCCAGCGATATGTCAGCTCGTTAAAGTCGCAGCGTGCGCGTGTTGGTTGTCGAGGACGAGCCCTACATGGCGGAGGCGATTCGTGGTGGCCTGCGCCTGGAAGCGATCGCGGCCGATATCGCCGGTGACGGTGACACCGCCCTGCAGCTGCTGAGCATCAACACCTACGACATCGCCGTCCTCGACCGTGATGTCCCCGGGCCTTCGGGTGACGAGATCGCCGGGCGCATCGTCGCCACCGGCAGTGGCATGCCGATCCTCATGCTCACCGCTGCCGACCGGCTCGACGACAAGGCCTCCGGATTCGAACTCGGCGCTGACGATTACCTCACCAAGCCCTTCGAACTCCAAGAGCTGGTGCTGCGCCTGCGAGCGCTCGACCGCAGGCGCGCACACAGCAGGCCGCCGGTGCGAGAGATCGCCGGCCTGCGTCTGGATCCGTTTCGCCGCGAGGTCTACCGCGACGGTCGCTACGTCGCGCTGACCCGAAAGCAATTCGCCGTGCTCGAGGTACTCGTCGGGGCCGAAGGCGGGATCGTCAGCGCCGAAGAACTCCTGGAACGGGCGTGGGACGGGAACGCCGACCCCTTCACCAATGCGGCACGCATAACGGTCTCCGCGCTTCGCAAGCGACTTGGCGAACCCGCGATCATCGCCACCGTGGTCGGCGTCGGCTACCGCATCGAGACAGCATCTGGCACGCCAGGCGTGAGGGAGTAACCCGTGGAGCGAGCCCCTGGTCTGAGTGTCCGTCTCAAGCTCACCCTCAGCTACGCCGGATTCCTCATGCTCGCGGGGACGGTGCTGCTCGGTCGCCGGATACTTCTCCCTTTCACGGGGGAACCACCCTGGTGTCATCTTCTTCGTGCGCAGCCACGCAGACCTGCTGCGCAGTTTCGCTCCGATCGCGATCATCGTGATGTCGTTCCTGCTGGTATTCGGCCTTGTGGGAGGCTGGATCCTCGCCGGCCGGATGATCGCGCCACTGGCACGCATCACCGACGCCACGCGGGTCGCCGCGAGCGGATCACTCTCGCACCGGATCGCGCTGGAAGGTCGCAACGACGAGTTTCGCGAACTCGCCGACGCGTTCGACACCATGCTCGCGCGCCTCGAAGCACACGCCGCTGAACAGCAGAGGTTCGCGGCCAATGCCTCCCACGAGCTGCGCACCCCGCTGGCGATCACGCAGACTCTTCTCGACGTAGCCCGGGGCGATCCGGACCGGGATACCAGCGAACTCGTCGATCGCCTGCACGTCGTCAACACCCGAGCCATCGACCTCACCGAAGCATTGCTGCTTGCTCAGCCGGACCGACCAGCGGTCCTTCACCCGAGAACAGGTCGACCTGTCCCTGCTAGCGGAAGAGGCCACGGAAACGCTGCTCCCTCTTGCGGAGAAACGCGGCCTCACGATCGAGACCTCGGGTGACGTGGCCACCACCATCGGCTCGTACCCGTTACTGCTGCAGATGACGACGAACCTGGTTCACAACGCGATCGTTCACAACCTCCCTGATCAGCGGCGCCGTTCGCGTCACGACAAGCGTTCACCCCGCGGGGGTGGTGCTCGCGGTCGAGAACACCGGCGAGAAGCTCCACCCGCATTTGGTCGCCACGCTGGCCGAGCCGTTCCGGCGCGGCACCGACCGCACACGCACCCATCACGCGGGTGTCGGCCTCGGCCTGGCCATCGTCAAGAGCATCGCCCAAGCACACGACGGAATCCTTACCCTCACCCCCGCGCCGCCGGCGGGCTTTGCGTCACGGTGCGACTGCCCGCCGCGCCATGCCGCACCCGGCAGCTGAATGTGAGTCACGTGATGGGAAAGTCAAAATAGGTGTTGGGGTACGGCTCGTGCTTCAGCGTGTAATGCCACCACTCGGATGGGTACGACTCGAAGCCGCAGGCCTCCATGATGGAACGGAGGCATTGACGGTTGCCGGCTTCGACCGCAGTGATGCCCGGTGCGCCGTGATGCGAGACCGGGTCCATCAGGTCGTGGTCGCCACCCATCGCGGCGAGTTCACCGGTGGCCAAGCGATAGAGCGTCAGGTCGATGGCACCGCCGCGAGTGTGGCCCGACCGGGCGGCCACATATCCTCTTTCGAACATTTCAGGCCGGTCGATGTTCGGGTAATGCCGCAGTTTCGTGCGGCCATCTTCCGGCTGCTGCGACCAGCACAGAAAGTTGTCTACGGCGCACTGCGGGCGGTAACCATCCCAGAGGAGCAAGCCGAAGCCGACCGAGGCGGCCTTTTCGCGCGCCCTGTCCAAGGCTGCACACAAGGACCTGGTGCCGACGATGCGGTTAGCCCGATATCCGTCTACCGGTTTTCCGGTGAAGTTGTCCCAGGTGGCGTACTTGGCGTCCCACCGAACTCCGGCTACGAACTCGTCCACAAAGACGAAATCGTTGATCATCGTCTCTTTCCGTTCAGTGTCAACGTGAGAATGCGGTCGACCACTTCGGGCAGCGGTATGCCGGCGGCCGCCATCATTCTTGGATAACGGCTGTACGAGGTCATGCCCGGCAGGGTATTGACCTCGTTGAGCATGACCGTGCCGTCTTCCAGCAGAAACATGTCCACCCGCGCAATACCCTTGCATCCCAGCGCGCGATATACGCTCTTTGCCGTTTCCTGAACGAGCTCGCGGGACGCCGCTGGGATATCGGCCGGAACGATGGCTGTCGAATTCTCCGACCCGTTCTCGGGCGCATCCTCCTGATGGATCCTGAAAAAGCCGTGAGACAGCGAGATTCGATCCACCTCACCGGCAATCAGGCCGAATCGTTCCCCCAGAATCGCACATCCCACCTCGTCGCCGACGACGGCCTCTTCGATCAGCACCTTCGCGTCGTACAGGCTTGCGATGGCCACCGCGCTCAGCAGTTCGTCTGCTCGAGTTACCTTGCTCACGCCGAAGGATGAACCCGAGCGGGCGGGCTTGACGAAGACGGGGTAGCTATAGCGGGCCGGATCAATCTTGTCGCTCGCCATGACAGTCCAGTAGTTCGGCGTGGCAATTCCCGCGTCTGCGGCGACGATGTAGGCGAGGGACTTGTCCATACACAGCGCGGAGCTTTGCACGTCGCAGCCGACGTAGGGGATGCCGGAAAGCTCCAGCAGGCCCTGTATCGCGCCATCCTCGCCAAGCCTGCCATGCAGCACGGGGAAGACCACGTCCAGGCGGATCAGCTGGTATTCCTGCTGTTCCAGGATCAGGAGCCCGTGGACGCTCCTGTCGGGCGAAAGCACGGCGGGCCGGCACGTCCCGCTTTCCCAGCGTGCGCCGGGGGCGTCGCAAAGCTTCCAAGCGCCGCTCTTCGTGACCCCGATGTAGAACGGCTCGTACTTTTCGAGATCGAGGTGCCGGGCCACCTCTTGCGCTGACTTCACGGAGATCGGGTGTTCTTCGGAGCACCCCCCAAAAACGATCCCGACCTTCAGCCTGTCCACGTCAATTCCTCCCTCGCGAACCTGAGGCAATTGATGAGGGTGTTCTGGACGGTGTCGGTCAGGGAGTGATCCGTGTAATAGGCGGTGTGTGGGCTGATGACCACGTTCGGCAGCCGTTGTAGCCGCAGCAGGGATTCGCTTTCGATGGGTGTGTCTCGGCGATCGGCGTAGAAGATTCCGTCCTCTCCTTCGACTACATCCAGGGCAGCGCCGCCCAACCTGCCGCTTTCCAGCGCAACTATCAGAGCCTCGGTATCAAGCAGTCCGCCGCGTCCAGTATTGACAATGAAAGCGCCTCGCTTCAGCTGTTCGATACGGCGGCGATCGAGGAGGTGGTGCGTGTCGTCGTTGAGCGGCGCATGAAGCGTGACGATGTCGCTCTGCTGCAACAGCTCGTCGAGCGAGACGTAATGGGCACCGGCCCTCGGGCGATTGTCGTAGGCCAGTATTCGGCAGCCAAAACCCCGCAGCCGGTCGATGACCGCTGAACCAATACGCCCGGTGCCGATGATGCCGACGGTGAGATCACGTAGCTCCTTTCCGCGGGCATCGCTCAGCCGGTAGTCATGAGTTTCCGCGCGGAGGATCATGTTTTTGGCGCCTCGCACGGCCATCAGCATCAGCATCAGCGTGTAGTCAGCCACACTGTCCGGCGAATAGGTGACATTCCGAACGGTAAGGCCGACGCTTGCCGCGTAATCCACATTCAGGTGGTTGTATCCAATGCTTCGGGTGGAGATATATCTGACGCCGGCCTGGCTCAGCGCCAGCAGCTGGGGATTGGCGATGGGGGCCCTGTGGTCGACGCTGACGCAGCGGTTGCCGGACGCCAGGTCAATGTTGGCCTCAGATACCGCCGCCTCGGTGAGGGTCGCCGCCATGCCAAGGCGGGGCGCCAACTCCTGGAACAAGGCGGCCTCGTCCGGCCCGCATCCATACACCGTGATCCCTGTCGTCGGCATCGTCGGGCAGGATGCGGCCGCCAGCGATCGGGCGCGGCGGACCGCCGTTCGTGCTGGTTGCGGGTAGGTCATGCCTGCAGTCAAGGCGGCGCGGCGTTGCCGGCGCGTATGCGCTTTTCGATAGCTCGGCGATAGGCCAGGCTCTCCAGTCACGGGGCCGCACGACGCTCGTGAACCGCCCCCGTCCGGCAGCCCGATGCTTGACCGGAGTCGCGCCGCCGCCGCTCAGGTGCCGCGAACACGACACGTGCCGCGAGCAGAGGCGCGGCGGGCGCTCAGAGCAACGGCATGTTCAGACCGGCGGCGGCGACGTGAACGTTGCCGCGTCAGGCTCCCCGACGCGGGCGCGCAGCCGGCTACGTACTTCATCCGGGCTGTACGACGCCCGCTTCCGCTCATCGCGCACTACGGCAGCTCCGGTCGCAACCACCCCGGCAAGCCCCGCGAGCCCGACCACCTTCCACCACCGCATGGCCCCACGCTAGCGCTGTGGAAGGGTGAGAGCCGTGTCCGCAGCCGAGGCGCTCAGTCTCCGTGACGCGGCCGACCTCTGCCGGACCGGCGACATCTGGCTCTTTCGCGGCAGCAGTGCTGCCGACAGCCTCATCAGGCTGACCACCAACAGTCCGGTGAACCACGTGGGCATGGTGTTAGCCCCGGACGACCTCCCGCCGATGATGTGGCATGCCGAGCTCGGACGCTCACTGCCCGATCTCTGGAGCGGGGAGCGTGCCCGGGGAGCGCAGCTGCATGACCTGCGCGACGCCGTGACGGTGTGGGCGACGAAGTACGGCCAGCAGGCTTGGTTACGCCAGCTTCACCCGCTCGCGGACCGAGCCATGGAAGACGCGGCGCTGCGCACGGTCGCGCGCCTTGACGGGACCCCTTTCCCCTCCACCGCAGGCCTTGCCGGGAGCTGGCTCAAGGGCCGGATGCGTCGCGGCGGGCGCCATCGCGAGGGGAACTTGGAGACGGCGTACTGCGCCGAGATCGTCGCCGCCACGTACATCGCTATGGGTCTGCTTCCTGGGGACCGCGCTCCTAGCTGGTATGACCCAGGCCGGTTCTGGAGCGGCGACACCCTCCCGCTGCTGCGCGGCGCCGAGCTCGGCGGGGAGATCGCGGTATCAGTGCCCGCGCCGGCTCCGCAGATGGGGGCTTCCGCTGGTCTGCAAGCAACGCCGGATGCTCAAAACACATCCAGCCAGAGCGCCGCGGGCATTCCCCGTGAAGACCCCTAAGCGGGCTGCTCCAGCAGCTCGATGAGGCGGTTCATCTCTTGCTCATCCTTCCGCCGTTCTTGCTCGGCGATAGCGGCTTCGACGCGGTCAGCTTCTGCCAGCGCGATGTCGAGTCGGGTGAGCCCAGCTTTTTCGGCCATGTCGCCAAGCTAGGCCCGCAGCGGCGGCTGGTCGAGGGGGCAGCCACCTTTGTTTACCTGTCGTTTTCCTACGGCTGGCCGGCTGCCTCCGGCTGTCGTGCAAGCTGGGAACCGGGCCGCCGCCAGCCCATTCCGGGGGGCCGAGTCGGCCCGCGCACCCTCCGTTGGAGGCCGATCGTCATCGCCCATCTGGCCGCCAAGGCCGGGGCAAAGACGCGGGCGGCCTCGGCTGGCCGGGAGATTCGAACCGAGCTGAGTCGCAGCCAGCCCTCAGCTCCGACAATCTGGACCGATCGGATCGCGGTCAGACAGTCTGCCGGTCGGCAAGTTCGTGGCAGCGGTCGCGGGCCAGTTTCTCCACCAGGAGCGGGACGAACGGCTGAAGCGGCGCGTCGTCGAACTGGCGGGCGACCTCCTCGACCGCAATCCGGATCTCAAGCGCGTCGAGCGTCGGGTAATGGAGTTGCAGTCGCTGAACGATGGCGTCGTACTTGACAGCGAGAGCCAGGTCTGCAGCTCCAGCGGCGGTGGATTGGTCAGAGGTCTTCAACACGATTGCCCCCGTGAGGCTCAAGCGGTGATGCACCTCGACGCTTCCTGTTGCGGAGGGCCGTCTCCAGGGACGTTGGTCCCGAGGCGACGCATGTCTCACTGGGGCTCGCCGAGCCGGGAGGCTTTGGTGACGACGCTCTTGAGCTGGCTCGGCTGCTAGGCCTGCAACACGCCGATACCGGCGGCTTCGTTGCGCTCGCGCCATTCCTCGCGTGACATGCGGGTGGTATCGACCCTTTCGATGCCGCGCAGCGCCCCGACGGTCGCCTTGTCCTGGGGCGTGTGCTTGAACGGGTCCCAGTCGAAGAACCGGCAGGAGTTCTCCCACGTCATCTTGTGGATCTCGGCGGGGGAGCAGCCGGCGTCCTGGAACTCCTTCCAGGCGTACTCGGGGGACTCCGGCCAGGTGGTATCGGTGTGCGGGTAGTCGCATTCCCAGGCGATGATGTCGAGCCCGATCCGCTCGCGCAGCAGCAGCCCCGACGGGTCGGTGATGAAGCAGGCCAGGATGTGCTCCCGGAAGACCTCGGACGGCAGCTTGCCGCCGAAGTCGCCGCCGTCGTGCAGCCATGCCTGGTTCGTGAAATGCCGGTCGATGCGGTCGAAGTAGAACGGGATCCAGCCGATCCCGCCTTCGGAGAGCGCGACCTTCAGCTCCGGGAAGCGGCGCAGCGTCGGTCCGAAGAGCAGGTCCTGCGCGGTGATGGCGCTGATCTGGCAGGCCAGCACCATGAGGTGGTCGACCGGGGCCTCCTTGGGCTTGTGGATGACGTCGAAGCCGGCACCGATGTGCAGGGAAAGCACCATGTTGGTGTCGCAGAGCGCCTTGAACATCGGGTCCCAGTAGCCGGACAGGAAGCTCGGGAAGCCCTGCACGTGGGGCGTCTCGAGGAAGCTGATCGACCGGCAGCCCTTCTTGGCGACCCGGTGAACCTCCTGCACGGCGAGATCGACGTCCCACATCGGGACGATCGCCAGCGGGATGAAGCGCCCGGGATAGGCGGCGCACCACTCGTCGATCGCCCAGTCGTTGTAGGCCTGCAGCATCACGAGGGCGATCTCCTTGTCGCCGGACTCGGTGAACGTGCGGGCGTTGAAACCGGCCATGGTCGGGAAGTTCATCGAAGCGAGCACGCCGTTGGCGTTCATGTCGCGAACCCGCTCGTGGACGTCGAAGCAGCCCGGGCGCAGCTCGGAGAACGAGCCGGGATTGAAGCCCCACTGCTCGCGCGGCCACCCGACGGTCGCCGCCATCCCGAACGGGGTGGAGGTCGCCTCGCCCTGAAAGACCCACTGGTCGACGCCTTGATCATTGCGTACGACCTTGGGGGCCTTGTCGAGCCACTTGGCCGGCACGTGGTTCTGATACATGTCAGGAGGCTCGATCATGTGGTCGTCGATGCTGACCAGGATCATGTCTTCCATCCGCATGGCGGTCTTCTCCATTTCAGCCGGCGGGTCCGACCCGGTACCTGCCCCACCGGCGCAGTTCCACGACGAAACCTGGACCGAGCGTTCCAATCAGTTTCCCAAAGCAGACCATCCCGCGCCGCACCGCGTCCAGCGCGGGCCGGCTATTCGGGTAGGAAACGCGCGAGCTCGCCGCCGACAGTGAGGCTGTCATCGGAAGCCGGCCGCATCGGGCGGCGCCCCCAGCTGCTCACCATGACGGGCGCGAAGAAGACCGTGGTGCCGTCATGGCAGAGGTCGGCGAACGCGTCGAGATCGGTGGTGTGGAGCAGTCCTGCGGCCAGCAGGGCGGGAGCGAGCTGGGCGACGAGCAGCTCCCACTGCGGCACCCCGCGTTGCGGGTCGGCATACACCGGCATGGCCTGAGCGTGGGTGCCGATGTCGACGAGGCCGGCATGAGCAAGCGCGCGCGGCAGGCGACGACCGAATTCCGGGTCGTACCCACGTGACTCCATGAACGTGCGGCACGCACTCGCCACGCGGGTCAGCAGGGGTGACGGTGGATCGACCATTACCGCGCTGGACCAGTCGAAGTCTTCGACGAGAACCCATCCACCCGCAGCGGCCGCAGCGGCCATCTGCCGTAGCACCTCGTGCCGCTGGGGAAGGTGCTCGAGTAGCAGCCGGGCGTGGATGAGGTCGAATGGCCCGGATGGCAAACCAGCCGTGACGTCGGCTGCTTCGACGCGCAGGGAGGCGTGGGCGAGCGGTTCGAGAAAGCGCGTGTCCGTATCAACGGCGATCACCGAACCGCCGGGCCCTACACGCTCGGCCAGCGCTTCGGCGACCGTCCCGGTCCCGGCACCGAGCTCGAGGATGCGTGCCCCCGAGCCGGCAGCCAGCTGCTTGCACAGCCTGATGGTCGTGTCGTCGTAGAGCCGGGTCAGGCTGGCGAGGCGCTCGCGCTCGGCATGCCACCCGGAGTCGAGGGAGTAGCTGGTCGGCGCTTGCGCGCGGCTCGGGGCGGTCATCGGCCGGGTCATCGGCCGGCCACCGTGAGCGCGAAGGACTTGATGACCCGAACCTGCGGATGCGAGGCGGCGGTGATGGCGACGGTGAAGGTCCACCGCCCGCTGCGATGGGGCGTTCCGGCAATTGTGCCGTCTCGCTGCAGCCACAATCCGGGCGGGAGCCATCCCCGCACCACGGTCCAGACGCAGGCGTTGATGCCTTCCCGCGCCCGCAGGTCCAGGTGGTAGTGGTGGCCGACCCTGGCAGGCGGCCGGTGGCCAAGGGCGCCGGGGCAGATCGGCTGTGGTTTCGCGGCGACAGCCAGGGTGACCGTCTGGTAGCTGACGGGGTTGACGAGGCTTCCGGCCGAGAGGGTGATCGGGAAGGTCCCTGCGGCTGCGGGGGTACCAGCCAACGTGGCCGTCCCGTCACCGTGGTCGGTGAGTGTGAGGCCGTCGAGCGACCCGGTGGCCCTCAGCACCGGCGGCGGGTAGCCGGTCGTGCGCACCGTGAACGCGAGCGGGACGCCCACGACACCCGAGAACCGGGCGGGGTTGGTGAAGACGTAGGGCGCCGCCACCTGCTGCGTCAGGGGATCCGACGTGCTGCCTGTGTAGACGGTGTCGCCGTTGTACGTCGCCGTGATGCTGTGCAGACCCGCTGTGAGAACGGACGTGGTGAACGTCGTCGTGGCGTTGGGGTCGAGGGGTGCGGTGCCCAGCAGCCGGGCACCGTCGAAGAAGCTCACCGTGCCGGTGGCCACCGGTTCGCCGACCACGGGGTTCGCCGGATACAGGACCGCCTTGAATGTGGCCGGCTGTCCTACCTGGGAGAACCCGGTTCCCTGCAGGGTGGTGAAGGTGCCCGGCCGGCTCGTGGTCGTCGAAGCGACGTCCTGTTCGAGCTGCGTGGCCGGGCCGAAGACCGCGTTGCTCGTGGCGGCCTGCGCTGGGCCGGCGAGGATCACCGGTGCGGCGAGGGCTGCAGCGGCGACCGTCATGGCCAGGGCGCCGATCGGGCGGGTGGCAGGGGGCAGTTTCACGGTGTTCTCCCTGAACGGTGGGGGTGCTGGGGTGATCCGGCGGCCCCGGCAAGTGCGGTGGTCACCGCATGGGTGAGTCCGACCCACCCGGTGAAGGGACGTGCCGCTCCGGCTTCATCGAGTAGGCGGCCCGAGATCGGGGTTACACCGAGCTCGAACTCGATCGTCAGAACGGCGATGGGACGCTTGATCACGGTCGTATGTTCAGCCCGGAGGCCTGCCGCGAGCGCCGGGGTCCGACCCCTGGATTTGGCGCGGGCCACCCCGGGATTTGGCCAACGGGCCAAGCGCAAGAAAGGACGCCGCGCCTGATGCACGAGGGGCTCTGGGAGCGCGAAAGCGAGCTCGCCGCGTTGCAGGACGGCCTCGCGGCACTGAGCGCCGGTGACGGGCGGCTCCTGGTGATCGAAGGCCCTGCCGGCGTCGGAAAATCGCGGCTCCTGCAGCTGGCCCGGCGGGCCGCCGCGGACTGCGGGCTGAGCACGCTGGCTGCACGGGGCATGGAACTCGAACGCGGAGTTCCGTTCGGTCTGGCGCGTCAGCTCTTCGTGCCGCACCTGCTGGATGCCGCTCCGGAGAAGCGAGCGCGGCTGCTCTCCGGCCCGGCTGCGCTCGCCTCCGCCCTGCTTGGTGACTCGCTGGCCGGCGACCCGGCGGCCGGGATGGGCGAGGGCCAGGCGGGTGCGCTCGCCGAAGGTCTGTACTGGCTCGCCGTCAACCTCGCCCGGGCGGCAGCACCAGCCTCCGGGCAGCCGGGCCTGCTCCTCGTCGTCGATGACGCGCAGTGGGCCGATCGCTCATCGCTGCGCTTCCTGGTGCAGGCGGTCGGCCAGCTTGCCGAGGTGACGCTCGGAGTGCTGCTCGCCGTGCGTACCGGCGAACCGGACACTCCGACGGATCTGCTGGGACGGCTGCGCTCCCATCCGGGAGCGGTGCGCTTGCGGCCGGCGGCGCTGAGCGGGAGGGCCGTCGCGGAGGTCGTGAAGTCGCAGGGATTCCCGGAGGCAGAAGAGCAGTTCTGTCAGGCGTGCGCCCATGTCACGGGCGGCAACCCGTTCCTCTTGCAGGAGCTGCTCACCGTGCTGCGCGCCGATGGGATTGCCGCCACGGCCGATGCGGCCCACCGGGTCAGCGAACTCGTGCCCGACTCCGTGCTCGACGCTGTGGTCATCAGCCTGGGCCGGCTTCCCGCTTCGGCGGCCCGGCTGGCATCAGCGGTGGCCGTCCTGGATGAGGCGGCCTTGCCGCTTGCTGCAGGACTGGCGGAGCTCTCGATTCCCGAAGCCGAGGACGCCGCCGACGCCCTCACCGAGGCCCACCTGCTGAATGCCGGCGAGCCGCTCTCGCTCGTGCATCCCCTGATCGCGGCTGCGGTGCTGGCCGACCTTCCGGAAAGGGCCCGTGCCCGAGCGCACCGGCAGGCGGCGACGCTGCTGGCAGCCGAGGGTGCCGAGGTGGGCCGCATCGCTGTGCACCTGCTGCAGACACGGCCTGCGGGCGACCCCTGGGCGAGCGCGACGCTTCGTGCTGCGGGACACGAGTGTCTGGTTCATTCCGAGAATCGAAGTGCCGTGCGGCTGCTGCGCCGTGCCCTGCAGGAGCCGCCGCCGCACGAGCAGCGGGCAGCGATCCTCGTCGAATTGGCCCATGCCGAGGCAGCGGACGACTCGCCGTCGGCGGTGAACCGGCTCGTCGAGGCGCTGGACAGCGTGCAGGATCCCCGCCAGCGCGCCGAGGCGTACAACCAGCTCGCGCGCCTGCTCTTCTTCAAAGGCGACATCGCCCAATCCGCCGAGGCCGCCGAGCGCGGGCTCTCCGAGCTGGCTCCCGGTGACCCCATGGCCAGCCAGCTGCTTTCCGCGGAGCTCACCGCCGCGACCTTCGACACCCGGCTAAGACCCGGTCTCACCGATCGCCTGGCGCCCTACCTGCCGTCGGCCCGAGCCGGACAGCCGCCCTCCGATCCGCTGATCTGCGCCCACCTGTGTGCCCGCATGGCGATCCAGGGAGACCCCGCCGCGGTGGTCCTGCCGGTGGTCGAAGCCGCTTTCACGCGCCACCCGCTGGTGGATGGATTCCGCGCACGGGGTGGTGCTCGCGTTTCCCATCGTGGCGCTCGTCATGCTCGACGAGCTTCCCCTCGCCATCCAGGCCCTCGACCGTGCCCTGCAATCGGCTCGGGCGCAGAGCTCCCTGATCCTGCTCACTGTTGCCCATCACTGGCGATCGGTCGTGGACTACCGCGGCGGGGATTCTCGTCGACGCTCAGGCGCACGGCCGGCGGGCGCTCGCCAGCATGGGAACCGAGGACTGGGAGCTCTACGGTCCCTGGATCGATGCGAACCTCGCCATGATTGCCCTGGAGCGCGGCGATATCGAGGGGGCGCGTGCGGTCCTCGGGCCGTCAGCCGCTCCGGGCGTCGACCCCATCGGCCGTTGCCTGCAGCTCGAAGCGCGCGGGCGCCTGGCCTTCGACAGCGGCGACGAGCAGCTGGCGTTGCAGCTCTTCAGCGCGGCTGGGCAGGCCCTGGGCGCGATGGGACTGACCAGCCCGGGTTTCATCGGCTGGCACTCAGGCGCTGTGCAGGCCGCGGTGCGACTCGGGGAGCTGGAGCGCGCAGCTGAACTCGGCCGCCAGGAGGTGGAGCTCGCCCGCCGCACCGGCGTTCCGCGGGCCCTCGGCATCGCCCTTCGCTCGCTGGCGTACACCGCCGGCCCGCATGACCGGCTCACCCTGCTCACCGAGTCCTGCGCTGTCTTGCAGCGGTCAGCAAGCCGCCTGGAGCTGGCCCGCTCCCAGCTGGAACTTGGCGCGTCGCTTCGCAGCGCGGGCCAGCGCGGCGCCGCGCGCGTCCCGCTGCGCCAGGCACTCGACTTCGCGGCCCGGGCCGGCGCCGAACCCCTCGTGCAAAGAATCCGGCAGGAGCTCGCCGCGGCTGGTGGCCGGCCGCGGCGGGCTTCGCTCACCGGGCTCGACGCGTTGACGCCCACCGAGCGACGGATCGCCCAGCTGGCCGCCGCCGACCGCAGCAACGTGCAGATCGCTCATGATCTGTACGTCACCAGCAAGACCGTCGAATGGCACCTGAGCAACGTGTTCCGCAAGCTTCAGCTCACCAACCGCAGCGAGCTAGCAGCGCTACACGACGCGCGATAGGCGGGTCAGGACGGCCCTGGCTCGGACCTGTCCGTCGCTAACGCGGCTTCAACACGGAGAATTCGTTGCCGTCGGGATCCTCCATGGCCACGGCATCGGTGTCGGCCGGGCTCACGTCGATGCGTGTCGCCCCGAGCGAGACCAGACGATCAATCTCGGCTTCGTCTTCGCTGCCGGTGGTCGGCGCGAGGTCGAAGCGCAGCCGGTTCTTGCCCGTCATGGGGTCGAATGGCGGCCCACCCCAGGTGATCTTCGGACCGCCGTGTGGTGAGCGGATCGCGGTCTCCTGATCCTGGTCCCAGACCAGCGGCCAGCCCAGCGCCGCGCTCCAGAAGTACCCGACCTCCTGCGATCCGTCGCACGCCACCGCTCCCAGAAACCCGCAGTCGGCGAGGAAGTTGTTGCCCGCCTCGATCACGCAGAACTCGTTGCCTTCGGGGTCGGCAAGAACGACGTGACCCTCCTCCGGGCGTTGCCCGATGTCGATGTGCCGGCCACCGAGTTCGAGTGCTCTCGCCACCGTCTCCTGCTGGTGTTCGAGGGACGCGCTCGTCAGGTCGAAGTGCATCTGGTTCTTCACCGACTTCGGCTGCTGCGCCTGACGAAACCGGAGCCGGAACCCGGTGTCATCGTTCGGCAGGAGGGCGATGCCGCCGGCCCGTTCGTCGGTCAGCTCCCAGCCCAGGACGCCGGCCCAGAAACGGCTGAGCCGCTGCGGTTCCGTCGCGTCGAAGCAGAGTGCGAACAGGTCGGACGTCATCTCGCCCCTCTCGGGCCTGGCGGGTGGCGCGGGTGGCGCGGTGGGCGTGCGTCCCCGTCGGTCCGCGCGGACCGGCAACGGCCCTGAACCGCGGCGAGCAAGCCGAGCCAAGCGGCGCCGTCGCCGCTGCGCCATCCCTGCACATCGCCAGCGTAATGAACGGATTTGCTCCCGGTGTTCATTCGCGAGTGGAGCCATCACGCGCGCCGAGCCAGGGCCGCCGTTGGACCCGCCGGGGTGCGCTCGGGGCACCGGTCGCCGTTGGCGGCTGGGGAGAGGGCAGCGGCAGTATCCGTCGCAGGCTGTACCCCGGCACATCACGCTGCGATAGGCGAAGCGGATCATCGCCTGCGGTATCCGTAACGGTGAGGAGCACAGGTGAGCACCAACACAGCTAGTGCTGGGTCCGAGCGAATTGTGGTCGGCGTCGATGGATCCGAGCCGAGCAAGCACGCGCTGCAGTGGGGGGCGTTCCTGGCGCGCCCGATCGGCGCCCGCATCGAGGTGGTGGCCGCCTGGGAGCTCTTCACGGGATGGACCGCTGTCGGTGCTGGATGGGCGGCGGTGCCGCCTGATTGGGATCCGGCGGCTGACGCCGAGAAAGCGCTCGCCGAGACGATCGACGAGGTGTTCGACGGTCAGCGCCCGCCCGGGCTCACCACACAGGTGCGCCAGGGCAATCCCGCCAAGGTCCTGCTCGAGGCCAGCCAAGGCGCCCGCATGCTCGTGGTGGGGAGCCGAGGGCACGGCGGCTTCAGCGGTCTGCTGCTCGGGTCGGTCAGTGCCGCGTGCGCCGAGCATGCGACCTGCCCGGTGCTGGTGGTCCACGGCACGACGCCGGCCCCGCCCGTCGGCTGACGCTGCCTCTCAGCAGAAATTGTGGCTGGTGGTCGTTCCCAGCGACCACCAGCCACAATTTCTGCAACGCCCGGGTCAGGCTGCCGTGGCCAGCACCTCCTCCGGCACGGCGTCACCGGTCAGGTCGCTCGCGCGCCGCTCGGGCTTGGCCCTGCCCGGCAGCAGCAGGGCCAGGGCGCCACCGATGAACAAGGCGGCGGCGCACATCCAGAAGGCCCGGTTGTAGCCGGCGGTCGGCGAGGATGCTCCGGTAGCGACAGTGGCCATGACGGCCAGGCCGACCGCCCCGCCGACCTGGCGAGCCGTGTTGATCAGACCGGATGCGAGCCCTGCCTGCGAGGGCGGCACGTCGGCCGTTGCCGCGATCGTCATCGGCACGAACGACATACCGAGGCCGACGCCGGCGAGCAGGAGCGGTCCGAAGACGTGCGTCGACGTACCCGTCGCCGGCGGACAGCTGGCTGAGCCACGCCAGGCCGGCGGCTGCCATCAGCGGGCCGATCACGAGCTGACGTCGGGCACCGAGGCGCGGCACGAGCCGGGTTCCCACAATCGCCCCGCCCATCGTCGCCAGCCCGGCGGGCAGGAACGCCAACCCCGCCTTCAGTGGGCTGTAGCCGTTCACCTGCTGCAGGTAGAGCGAGAGGAAGAAGAACATCCCGAACAGGGCGGCTCCGATCGTCACCGCGATGCCGTTCGCGGCCGTGAGCGAACGCAGCCGGAAGACGCTCAGCGGCACCAGGGGATTGCGGGCGAGACGCGACTCGATCACCACGAAGACCGCGAGCAACGCGGCCGCGCCGAGCAGGGTCAGGATCGTGGCCTGCGACCCCCACGAGCGGGTGTCGGTACTGACGATGCCGTAGACGAGCAGAGCCAGCCCGCCGGTGACCGTGACGGCGCCGGCGATGTCAAGGCTCGTGCCGCTGCTCGGCCCGGGACTCCGCCACCGACGCGATCGCGGCGGCGATGAGCGCCCCGCCGATGGGCACGTTGACGAAGAGCACCCAGCGCCAGTCGAGCAGGTCGGTGAGGATGCCACCCGCCAGCACGCCGGCCGCGGCGCCGCTCGCGGCCGTCGCTGACCAGGCGCCCAGCGCGCGGCGGCGGGCTGCGGGTTCGGTGAACGTGGTGGTGATCAGGCTCAGCGTGGCAGGCGCCAGGATCGCGCCGCCGACGCCCTGCACGCGCGCGTGCGGCAATGAGCGTCGCGCCGTTCTGGGCCAGCCCACCGAGCAGGCTGAACAGCGTGAAAACGCCGAGGCCCAGCACGAACGAGCGCTTGCGGCCGAACAGGTCTGCGGCCCGCCCGCCCAGCAGCAGGAAGCCGGCGAAGGTGAGCGTGTAGGCGTTGATGATCCACTGCTGGCCGGAGGCGGAAAGGCCGAGATCGGCGCGCATCTTCGGCAGCGCCACGTTCACGATCGAGACGTCGAGGACGACCATGAACTGAGCCGCGCAGCACACGGCCAGCACGGCCCACGTTGGCAGGGAGCGTCGTGTGTCATTCATGACTAGGCGACGGTCGGGCACCCGCCCGGGGGACAGTCCGGGTCAGAATTCCTGGAGCCGCCGGGTCAGGAAGCGCCGTTCGGGGTGCGCCGGTGGCCAGCTCCAGGGCACGGCGGTACGCGGCGTGCGCTTCCTCATCGCGCCGAAGGCGCCGCAGGAGCTCGCCGCGAGTCGAGTGGTAGTAGAGATAGCCGTCGAGTTCGAGGCGGTCGACGGCCTCGCAGCGCTCCGGCGGGATCGCCGGCTTGAGCGCGTGCCACGGCGTGGTTGAGCTCGACCACCGGGGAGCCGGTGAGGTCGACCAGCTGCCGGTACATGTCGGCGACCTTGGGCCAGTCGATCCGCTCCCGCATCTGCAGTGACGCGATCGCCGCCTGCACGACGTAGGGGCCGCGGCCGCCCAACGCGATCGCCCGGTCCAGCACCGCGCGTCCCGCTGCGATCTCGCGCATGTCCCACAGCGAACGGTCCTGATCCTCGAGCAACACGAGATCGTCGCCGGAGAACCGCGCCCGGCGCCGGGCATGATGGATCGTCATCAGCGCCAGCAGCCCGTGTGCTTCCGGCTCGTCCGGCATGAGCGTCGACGAGCACCCGCCCCAGCCGGATGGCTTCGGCGCCGAGGTCGACCCGGCCGCTGTAACCCTCGTTGTAGATCAGGTAGAGGACGGCCAGCACCGCATCGAGGCGGTCGGGGAGCAGGTGTGCGTCGGGAACCGCAAACGGGATCCCGGTCGCCTTGATCTTCGCTTTGGCCCGCGAGAGCCGGCGCTTCATGGTCTCCTCGGAGACCAGGAACGCCCGGGCGATCTCGGCGGTCTGCAGGCCGCCGAGCGCTCGCAGCGTCAGCGCCACCTGCCCGTCCAACGGCAGCGCCGGGTGGCAGCAGGTGAAGATCAGCTCGAGCCGCTCGTCCTTGATGACCGTCTCGTCGTACTCGTCCATGATGGCGTCGGGGAGCGGCAGCAGGTGGAGCTTCTCGGCGAGGGTGCGTTCCCGGCGGATCCGGTCGATCGCCCGGTTGCGTGCCGTCGTCACCAGCCACGCACCCGGGTTGGCCGGCACGCCGGCTTCGGCCCACCGTTGGGCGGCGATCGCAAACGCTTCCTGCGCGGCATCCTCGGCCTTGTCGAAGTCACCGAGGAACCCGACGAGCGAGGCCAGCACCCGGCCCCACTCGTCGCGGAAAACCTCCTCCAGAACGCTCAGACCTGCACCACCGGCCGGACCTCCACGCCGCCGCCATAGCGGGCGGCCGGGATGCGCGCTGCCAGCTCGAGCGCCTCGTCGAGGTTGGCCGCCTCGATGATGGCGATGCCGCCGAGCACCTCCTTGGTGTCGGCGAAAGGGCCATCGGTCATCAGCGTCCGGCCGCCTACCACTCGCACGCTGGTCGCCGTCTCGCCGGGATGCAGTCGCGCCGACCCGACGCAGCCGATCGTCCTCGGTCAACGCCAGGTACTCGGCGTGGATCGTGTCGATCTCGGCTTCGGACAGCGAGTCGCCGACCGCCGGGTCCGCATAGATCATCAGGGCGTACTGCATCGCAACCTCCCGAGAAATTGGCTCTCACCTCACGCGACGAACGAGCAGCCGCGCCGGGGACACCATGAGGACAGCATTTTTCGCGACCGTTCAAACGCTAGCCGCCGATGCGTCGCGGGTACACGCCTTTTTTCGCCGGGCCGTCCCCTGGGCGGCTTCTCATCCGTGGTCTGGGTGCGAGCAAGAAGCTCGCCCAACCGAACGGAGGAGAGCACCATGGACGCCCGACTCAACTACGTCGAGAACCCCGGCTCGGCGAAAGCCGTCAAGCACTTCATCTCGGCCGGCCGGCCGTGCATGGCGGCGCGGTGCCGGACACCACCCTGTACCTGGTGGAGATCCGCGCCAGCCAGATCAACGGGTGCGCGGTTTGCCTGGACATGCACACCAAAGATGCTGCTGCCGCGGGGGAATCCGCCGTGCGGCTCAACCTGGTCGCGGTGTGGCGCGAGGCCACCGTCTTCAGCGAGGCAGAGCGCGCCGCCCTGGAACTCACCGAGCAGGGCACGCGCCTGGCCGACGCCGGCCGAGGGGGTCACGGACGAGGCCTGGGCCAATGCGGCCAAGCACTACGACACCGACGAGCTCGCCACGCTCGTCGCCGCCATCGCCAGCATCAACGCCTGGAACCGCCTCAACGCCATCACCCGGCAGCCCGCCGGCGACTACCAGCCCGGCCAGTGGTCCTAGGAACCAGACCGCCGCAGCCACGACAGGAGACGAACCGATGGCCTTCAAGAACGACATGACCATGATGTACGCGACGCATGACGCGCTGCGTCGCGAGCCTGGATCACATCGCCCGCGTCACCGCGCGCGGGGACGACGACCCGAAGGCAGCTCCTGCGCACCGCGCTCGGGTGGGAGTTGTTCAAGGACTACCTGCAGATTCACCACACCGCCGAAGACGACATGCTGTGGCCGTCGATGCGGGCTGCCCTCGCCGGCGACTCGGCGGAGGCGGCGCTGCTCGACGCGATGGAGGCCGAGCACGCCGCGATCGACCCGCTGCTCACCTCGATCGATGCGGCACTGGCCGACCCTGAATCCGGTACGCAGTGCGCTGGGCGAGCTGCACTGAGCAGCCTGGCGATCGCGTTGCGGGGGCACCTCGACCACGAGGAGTCCGAGGGGCTCGCGCTGATCGACGCAACGATAAGTGCGGAGCAGTGGCAAGCGTTCGCTATGGAGACCGGCAAGCGCGTCGGGGAGGACGTGCAGCGCTTCTTCCCCTGGGTGCTCGACGGTGCGCCGCCGCAGACGACTGCGGCGATCATGACCCTGCTGCCCCCGCAGATGCTGCCGGTCTATCGGGACGCCTGGCAGCCGGCTTACGCCGCCCTGACCCTCTGGCCCCCGGCGGCCGGCGCTTCCCGCTCTGCGTGAAGCAAGCCCACTGCCCGCCACTCGCGGGTTCGGGGCCCGCACGCTGCGTGTCGGCCCCGAACCCGCGAGCACGAGTAAGGCAGGACGGCAATCCGTGGTGCCGCCGACGCTCAGCGAGCGTCGGCATCCACCGGCTGCGGGCGAAGTCGGTCGTACGTGCGAAGGGTCGTGAGCTGGATCGCCCGCTCGACGTGATCGCGCTCCTTGGCCTCGAGGCCGTCGAGCAGGAGGCTGAGCAAGTCTTGACGATCTTCCATGGGGGAGTCCTCACAGCTGGGGGGTAACGTGCTGTTGGCTCAGCCGTGGGTTCTCATTACCCGCCGACGTCGACGGCAACCGGCGGATGCTCCATGTCACACGTCAGTCGGCCGTGAATTCGTTGATGATCGACGCGACCAGCTCAGGGTGGGTCGTCATGATCGTGTGGCCCGCGTCGGCGACGATCCGGTGCTCGGCTGCCGGCCCGAGGTTCGCCGCCATCGCCGCCGCGAGTTCGGGCGGGACCGGCTGGTCGAGCGACATCGACACGTAGGTGATCGGCATCCCCGACGGATAGCCAGAGACCACGGCATTCATCAGGCCCGGCGCGTCGGGGGTCAGCTGGGCGTAGTGGGCGGCCCAGGACTCGTCGTCCATCCCGGTGCCGAACAGCGCCCGCGCGAGCTCCTCGTCGAGCACAGGCATGGCAACGGACGGTTCGCCGATCAGCAGGTCCGCCGGGCTCACGCCTGGGCCTGGGACGAGTGCGCCGACATAGATCAAGGCGGCGACCCGCTCGGGATGGCGAAATGCCGTCTCGGTGATGGTCACGCCGCCCAGCGAATGGCCGACGAGCACGAAGCGATCAAAGCCGGCCCGGTCCGCATCGTCGATCACGGCGGCGACGCTGTCGTCCAGGCTGACGGCGGCAAGATCGGCGGGACGGCTGCCGCGCCCCGGCAGGTCGACCGCGACAGCCGGCGCGGTCAGGAACGGCCGGACCGGGTTCCAGCACCACGAGCCGTGCATGCCGCCGTGAACGAGAACGACTGGAGTCACGCGGGAACCCTCTCACGTCGGGTCGGGGGATCGGCAGTGGGAGACTTGCCGGCGTGAGTCGAACCGTTAGTCATCGTTTCGTCCGATGCCCACATCGGTCCGCGCCTCGTCGAGGACCTGCGCCCGCTCTGCCCGCCCGAGCTGCTCTCGGCCTTCGACGCGTACGTCTGCGACAAGAACCGGTCCAAGGGCCGCTACGTCGAGCATGACGCGAGCCAGGACGACGAGCTCTCACCCTGGCGTAATCAGTGGGCCGGCGGGCCATCACGACCCGGCCGCGCGCCGGGCTGACATGGATCTCGAGGGCATCGCGAGCGAGGTCATCTTTCACGGCAGCCAGAATGATCAGCCGGTGCCGTTCCAGAGCACGATCCTCGGGCCGCCGGAGGATCCCGAGCTCTACGCCGCCGGCATCCACCTCTACAACCGCTGGCTGGCCGAGACGTGCGCGGCCGCGCCCGAGCGTCATGTCGGCCTGGCCCACCTTCCGATGTGGGACATCGCGGCGGCCACCGAGGAGCTGCGATGGGCAGCCGAGGCGGGGCTGCGCGGGGTGAACTTCCCGGCTCCACGCCCGTGGCTGCGGCCCTACAACGACAGGGCCTGGGAGCCGTTCTGGACGGCGGCGGAAGAGCTGCGAATGCCGCTCAGCACCCATGCGGGGGCCGGGGATCCGGCGGTCTTCCAGGGCCCGGAGCTGATCGCGCTCATGTCGATCGAGAGTGGCGGCTGGTTCAGCCGCCGAGCAGCGCACCTGATGATTTTCGGCGGGGTCTTCGAGCGCCATCCCGAGCTGGCGCTCGTGCTGACCGAGCAGCCCGGCGAGTGGTGGCCGTACCTGGAGAAGGAGCTCGACTCGGTCCATCTGGCGAACGCGTCGGCTGGTCCGCTGGCCCGCCAGGTGCCGCGCCGCCCCAGCGAGTACCTGCATCGCAACGTCTACATCGGGGCGTCGTTCCTCTCGCGCGATGAGGCACACGGCGCGGTGCGGGACGGCTACGCGGACCGCCTGATGTGGGGCTCGGACTACCCGCACATGGAGTCCACCTGGCAGGTCGGCGCGACCGCCTACAGCCAGCTCTCGTTGCGTTTCAGCCTTTCCGGGCTCGACGAGCAGACCGTCAAGTCCATCGTCGGCGAGACCGCCGCGAAGGTCTACGGGCTCGATCTGCCGGCGCTGCGCACCGTGGCCGCAACCATCGATGCGCCGACGTACGAGGCGATCTCGCAGCCGCTGGCGGAGGTTCCGGCCGGGGCGAGCTCCTTCGCCTTCCGTACCGCCGGGCCCTGGG
Organism: uncultured Actinomycetota bacterium; assembly: GCA_963782485.1. Taxonomy (GTDB): domain Bacteria; phylum Actinomycetota; class Actinomycetes; order Frankiales; family Frankiaceae; genus DATAZK01. Next base: position 297,216 of record CAWAJV010000007.1, on the reverse strand, counting down.
CCTGACCACCGGACCCCGGGCGTTAATGTTCAGCGGCACCCGTCGCCGAGTCACCCTGGGAGCGAAATGTCGCAGACCCCCGTCGCCATCGTCACCGGAGCCAGCCGCGGGATAGGCCGTGCGGGCGCCCTGGCGCTTGCCGAAGCCGGGTTCGACGTGGTGGTCAGCTCGCGCACGGTCAAGGAGGGCGAAGGCGTCGCCGAGGCAAACTCGATACGTGAGTCGCGCAACCTTTCCGTGCCCGGCAGCCTCGAACGCACCGCCCAGGAGGTCGAGGAGCGCGGCCGGCGAGCACTGGTCGTTCCGCTCGACCTGATGGACCGCGAGTCGGTCGTGGCATTGCCGCGCCGGGTGCTCGAGGAGTGGGGCCGGGTCGACGTCCTGTTCAACAACGCCGTCTTCCGTGGTGTCGGGAATCTGGACCGCATCGAGGACCTGACCCCGCAGTCCATGGTGGACGTTTTCACCGGCAACTTCATCCACCAGATCCTGCTGATCCAGGGGGTGCTGCCGCATATGAAGGAGCGCGGCAGCGGCGTCATCGTCGACATGGTGTCCGGCTCGGCGCGATGGGACCCGCCCGGCCCGCCGGGGGAGGGCGGCTGGGGCATCCTCTACTCGGGGTCGAAAGCGGCGTTCGGACGGGTGGCCGGCGGGATGAACGCCGAGCATCTGGCCTCCGGTATCAAGACCTTCAACGTCGACCCGGGCAACGTCATCACCGAGGCCCGCAAGGTGGTCAAGCCGGACGACGACTACGAGGGCGAGTTCGGGAGCGCTCCTGCTGAGGCGACGGGAAAGGTCGTTGCGTGGCTGGCGACCGACCCCGGGGCGGACCGGTTCCTCGGCAAGTGGATCTACGCGCCGAAGCTCTGCTCGGACCTCGGCCTCATCCCGGGTTGGAGCGTGCAGGTGAGCAACCGGGGCTAGCTGCTCACAGGATGGCGCGAGGCACGGCTGGCGCTGCGCGCCCCCTGGGCGGAGGCGCGCAGCACCGCTCCTGCTAGTGGTGCCCGTGCATGCCACCGGCACCGGCGGCCACCGTGGTGCGTGGCATCCGCGTGAACGCGATGACCGCGATGGCGATGGCGATGACGGCTGCGCCCATGAAGCCGCGGGAGTAGCCGGACGCGATGCCGCTCGAGTTGGTCAGGCTTCCTGCCGAGCTCGCGATGACCGACAGGACCGCGACGCCGAGGGCAGCTCCGACCTCGTGTCCGGTCATCAGGAAGCCGCTGGCCATGCCGGCGTGCTGCGGCGGAATCCCTGCCATGGCGCTCACCGAGACCGGGACGAAGACGATCCCGACGCCGAGGCCGAGCAGCACCAGACCGGGCAGCAGTTCGGTGGCGTACTGGGCGCTTCCTGATGCGTTCGCCAGCAGCAGTGCAGCACCCGCGGTGACGGTGAGGCCGCCGGTGGCGATGGCGCGCGGCGAGAGGTGTGCAAGCAGGTGACGGGCCACCTGCGTCCCCACCGTGATGGCCACGGCGAAGGGGAGGAAGGCGATCCCCGTCTTGAGTGCGGAGTACCCCAGCACGCCTTGCAGGAAGATCGAGGTGAGGAACACGGCACCGACGAGCAGGCCCGTGACACCCAGCATGACCACCGTTCCGGACACGAGGCTGGACACCTTCCACGTGTGCGGGGGGACCAGCGGCTGAGAGCTGCGCCGCTCGATGACCGTGAAGGAAGCGAGCAGCACGGCCGAGACGCTCAACGCGCCAAGGGTGCGTGCCGACACCCAGCCGCTGGTGGCGGTCCCGCCGAGCGCGAACATCAGCGCCATCAGGCCGCCCAGCGCGGTTGCCGCGCCGGGGAGGTCGAACTGCGAGAGGCCGGCGCGAGAGGTACGGCTTCGGGGGAGCACCTTGAACGCCACGGCGAGGGCGATCGCGCCGATCGGACCGTTGACCCAGAAGATGGTCTGCCAGCCGGCCCAGGTCGTCAGCGCGCCGCCGACGAGGACACCGCCCGCGACGCCGAGGCTGCCGACGGCGCCCCACAGGGCGAGGCCCTTGCGTCGCTGGGCGCCGGTGTAGCCCGTCATGACCAGGCTGAGCGCCGCGGGCGTCATGAGCGCGGCCGACAGCCCCTGAGTCGCTCGAGCGGCGATGAGCTCCCCGGCCGTCGTCGCGAACCCGGTGAGCAGCGAAGCGCCGGTGAACAGCGTCAAGCCGGTGAGGAAGACCCGGCGACGGGAGAGAAGGTCGGCAACCCGACCACCGAGCAGCAGACCGCCGCCGGACATCATCAGGTACGCGGTGACGAGCCATTGCAGGTCGCCGCTGCGCAGGTGGAGCGCGTGCCCGATGGTGGGGAGCGCGGTGTTGACGATGGAGATGTCGAGAACGACGAGGATCTGCGCGGTCAGCGCCACGGCCAGCAGCGCCCACGACCGGCTCGGGCCGTCCTCATCAGGGGGCGTGGCAGGCACGCTCCGTTCTGGGGTTGGACGCGCGTTTCCCGGCTTCGATCCGGCTGGATGGGCTGCGGTTTCGGTCAGGCTCATGAGGCTCTCCACGTGCGCTGGGACATGGGCTGTGCTGCGAGCCCTAAGGTGCTGCTGCGGGGGTGTGGTCGCCCCGGTCAAATGGCCGGGATGCGCCGCTCGATGCCCCGGTGAGGCGGGGCGCGTCACGGTAGCGTCGGCACGTGCTGCACGGCCGGGACCGCGAACGCGCCCTGCTGGTCGGTCTGCTGGACACTGCGCGAGCGGGAACGGCCGGCGCGCTGGTGGTACGTGGAGAAGCCGGCGTCGGGAAGTCGGCGTTGCTCGACAGCGTCGCGGCAGAGGCGGCCGCTTCGGGGATGCGGGTGCTGCGGGCCCAGGGCGTGGAATCGGAGTCGCCGCTGGCGTTCGCCGGGCTTGCACCAGCTGCTGCGGCCGGTCCTGAGCTCTGCTTGACCGGCTGCCGCCGCCACAGTCCCGCGCGCTGCGCGTCGCGTTCGGTCAGCAGGAAGGGGCCGCCGTCGAGCCGTTCGTCACGGCGCTCGCGACCCTTGCCATGCTGAGCGAAGCCGCGGAAGACCAGGCGGTCCTGTGTGTCGTCGAAGACGCCCACTGGCTCGACGACGCCTCAGCCGAGGCACTGCTGTTCGCCGCCCGCCGGCTACAGGCCGATCCGGTCGCCGTCGTCTTCACCGTGCGCGAGGGTGCCGGCCGCGGCTTCGTCGCCGACGGGGTGGCGAGCCTGCAGCTCGCCGGCCTGGACGAGGCGTCGGGACGCGCGGTGCTCGCGGAACAGGTGGGAGCCGCGCTGCCGGAAACGGTGGTCCGCGCGTTGCTGGAGCAGGCGGGCGGAAACCCGCTCGCCCTCGTCGAACTGCCCACCGAGCTCACCGCCGAGCAGCGCGCCGGGAAAGCGCCACCGCCGTCGCAGCTGCAGCTCACCGAGCGAGTGCAGCGCGTCTTCCTGGAGCGTTGCAGGCGGTTACCCGAGCACGTTCAGATGCTCCTGCTCGTGGCGTCCACCGACGACACCGGGCGCCTCGCCGTCGTCCAGCAGGCAGCGGCGCAGCTGGGCGTCCCGACGCAGGCGGTGCAGGAGGCGGAAGACGCCAAGCTGCTTGTCACCGACCGCGATGGCGTTCGGGTGCGGCACCCCCTCGTGCGGTCGGCGATGTACCAGGCCGCCACCGGCCACGAACGCCGGACCGCTCACCGGGCGCTGGCGACCGCGCTCAAGGGCAGCACCGACCTCGACCGGCAGGCATGGCATCTGGCCGCTGCTGCCGAGGGGCCGGATGCCGTCGTCGCGGCGGCCCTCGAGCGTGTCGCCGAACGCGCCGAGCGCGCCAGCGGCTACGCGGCGGCGGCCGCTGCCTACGAGCGGGCCGCCGGCCTGACCGACGCCGAAGCGCCACGAGCCCAGCGGTTGTTCGCTGCAGCCCGCAACTCCTGGGCCGCTGGACACGCGGCCCGGGCCAGGGACCTGGCCGAGTCCGCCAGGACGATCGCTGGCGAGGGGCTGCTACGGGCCGACATCGACCGGCTGCGCGCCCGCATCGAGATCAACGTCGGGTCGGCCGACATAGCCCACCACATCTTCATCAGTGCGGCGCGCGCGGTCGCTGCAGACGACCCGATCCGGGCGTTGGAGATGCGCGTCGCCGCGACCCTCACTCACGTCTACAACCCGCAGGTTCACCAGGACACCTTGGCCCTGGTGGCCGACTCGGCTGCCATCGACGCGCCCGGCGCCACGGCCCGGACCCGGTGCCTGCAGCGGCTGCTCGAGGCGACGACCGCCGATGCTTCCGGGCAATGGGGGCCGGCTTTGCGCGCGCTGCAGGCGGCTTTGAGCGCCGCCGCCGACGTGGATGACCCTGACGTGCTGGGAAATGTCGGTAACGCCGCCCTGCACCTGGGGGACGACGAGGGGCACCGCCGCTGCTTCGCCCGCATGCTGGCGGGAGCCCGTGACCGGGGTGCTGTCATGTCGGTGCTCTACGCCCTGCCGCGGCTCGCCTTCGCGGAGCTGCTGAGCGCTCAGTGGGTTCAGGTCCGCGACGCGGCCGGCGAGGCCCTTACCCTGAGCGCGGACACTGGCCAGAGCCCCCTCTCCGCGCCGCCGCTGGCCTGGCTCATGCTCCTCGCCGCCCTGCAGGGCGATGACGGGTACGAGGAACTGCGCGCCAGGTTCGAACGAGCTGAACTGCGGCAGGTCGGAGTCTTTGGCGAACCGGTGCTCGACATGTCGCGGTGGGCCGCAGGTATCCGCGCCGGCCACGCCGGTGACTCACCCGGGGCGTTGCGTCAGCTTCGCCGCTTGCGGCTGGCGCCGCTGGCTCGGATGGCTGCCCTGGACCGTTTCGAGGCAGCTGTGCGTGCCGGAGAGCCGGCGCTCGCCGCGCAGTGGATCGAGGAACTCGCGGCCTTTGCGGCGGCGACCGGCTGGGCTTGGGCACGCGCCGGCGTCGCGTACGGACGGGCCCTGCTCGCCGATCCCGCTGACGCCGGCGCCCTGTTCGACGTCGCCCTCCGGCAGTACGCGCAGGCCGGCCGGCCGTACGAGCTGGCCCGCACGCACCTTGCCTACGGCGAACTGCTGCGACGATCCCAGCGGCGGGTCGACGCGCGTGCGCAGCTGCGTTCGGCGCTCACGGTGTTCGAGGAGCTCGGTGCTGAGCCTCTCGTCAACCGGGCAGCCCAGGAGCTACGCGCGTCGGGCGAGACGGCTCGCAAGCGGGATCCCTCCACGCTGACGGCATTGACCCCGATGGAGCTGCAGGTCGCGCAGCTGGTCACCCAGGGCCAGTCGAACAAGGAAGTCGCCGCGCAGCTCTGGATCTCCCCGCGAACGGTCGCGTTCCACCTTCGCGGCGCGTTCGCCAAGCTCGGGGTCAGCTCGCGGGGAGAACTGGCCCGGCTGCAGCTGATCGAGCCGGGGGCGGAAAGTCCCGGCCGGACCGGGCTGTTGGGCTCGTCCGCACCTGGCTCCAGCGCCCGATAGGGCCTTGTGGCGGCACCCCCAACCGCCGACTGCCCTGCTGCTTGGACGTGATCCCATGCTTTTTGCGATTGCCAGCCGGCTGCTGAAGACCCGTTCGGTGAACGTCGGGCACCCCTGCGGTGTCGGCGATCTCACCGTGGAGCGGATCTACGGTTTCGACGCCGGGCCCGTCGCTACCCCAGCCGAGTACCGCCGCTACCTGCGGGCAGCCGATCGCCGCGCGGGCCCGGTCTCGGCGTAGCCGTCTAACTGTCGGATCCAGGATCCAGGTCGACGTGCGGGAGATCCAGGATGTGGTCCTTCGTGACGTTCAGCTGGACACCGTTCTCGACATTCTCGACATTGCCGATGGGAATGGCCATTTCCTCGCGCCCGAACAGATGGCCGGCCTTGACCAAGACGTGAGAGACGTGTCCGTTGCCGGGGTCGATGATGAGGCCGTGCACACGCCCGACCTCGCCGTCGGTGGCGTGGACGCGTTCTCCGCGCCGCACCGCGACCTCGCCGGGCGGCAGCGTGTCGTACGTGATCGGCACGGGAGCGTTGCCGCCGTAGTCGCGCAGCACCGCGCTGCTTCCCGCGTTGAGCGCGTAGTAGGGCCAGAGCATCACCTGACCGTCAACGCCCCAATCGGCGCCTGCCGCCGTCACGAACTGGGTCTCTTCCGCCATGTCGAGCTCGTCGAACTGCGCCCGGGTGCATTGCAGGACGATGTCCTCCTGAGCGTCCGCACTCTCGTCGACGATGACGAGGTCGATGGGGACGAGCCGCCCGAGACCCCATCGGTGCGCCGGTTCGACGACCAGGTGCGTGACGGCGCGGCTGAGGGGGTTGACCACCAAGGTGATCAGCTTGCCGCAGGGGCCGTCGGAACAGCTCACGGCACTGCCGATCTCGAGTCGAGTCATAGCGCAGTCCTTCCGTTTCGCCTCGATCTTGCGGCTTGCGTCCACCAGGGGCTACAGCGGGTGCATGGATCGGGCGGTCCGCTGCCTGCCACGGGCACCAAGGGCACGCTCACGCACGATCCGCTGTCCAGCTCGGTGGTACTCGTCTTTGGCCAGATAGCCAGACCGGTGTGGCGCACATCGAATTGGCTGTATGCCGTAAGACCAACCTCGACCCGGACGAGCGCGGATTGGTTGTAGGACCGCGTCGTCCTGGTGATCAGGCCAGTGGCAGCTGAACCGAAACCGTGCCTTTGGCCTGAACAGCCTTGTCCTGATTGACGGCGACGACATCGACGTCGGCGACATGGACGCGCCGGCGCTCCTCACGGATGCCGGTGACGACGCCGGACAGGAATGTGGCGTCACCGGTGAGCGCCGGATTGCGGTACTTGACGTCGGCGTGGTAGATGCTGCCCCACTCGCCGGCCCAGGCGGCCACGTAGTCCAGCACCCAGGCGCCCATCGAAGCCCCGTAGCCGTAGCCGCGGGCCATGCCGATCTGCTGCGCCCAGCGGGGCTGCAGGTGTCCGCGCGACGGCCCGAAGTACGCGCCGTCGGTCTTTTCCGGGTTGGTGCGTTCCAGGTTGCGGTCGCCCTCGTGTCCTGCCATCTCCTTGGTGTAGCCGAGGTCCTCGCCGCGCACGGAGGTCGGGCCCTTCGCCATCGCACCCCAGGTCGTCATCGGATACGCGCGCCACTCGGTGGTGAAGCTCGCGAGGCTGTGCGGGCCGAGCACGCTGGGGGCCAGCTCGTCACCTACGTTCACGCTCGACAGCAGGCGCTTGTCGTGACCGAGCGATTGGATCTGGTCGATGAAGGCGAGTTTCGTCGTCTCCAACTCCTCGAGCTGCTCATCGGTCCACTCCGGCTCGCCGATCTGCTTGTCGTAGCGGGCCTTTTCGGTAGCGGCACGCACCTGATAACGGATGGCTGTCGAGCGCTGCAACGCGATCCGTTCACCGCGCTGATTGATGTAGAGCGTGTCGCCGCGCTGGAAGCAGGTGGGTCCGGCGAAAGACGTGTTGCTGACCTTGAAGTCGAAGGGTTGGCGATGGCAGAGAATCTTGTCGCCGGGGCGGATGCGACCCTCGAAGAACCACCACTCGTCGCCGCCGAACACCAGATGTGAACCGGGGATGCGGCCCACCTGAGCCGGCGCGCAACCGTGGCTGGTGTCGGTGGCGACCGTGAACGACTGCGGAGCGACGAACCCGCCGAAGCGGCTCTCGGCCGCCCACGTCTCGTCGTAGTGCAACGGGTTCGGGTAGTGCATCGCCTGCACCCAGCGCCGGATGTCGCTGACGTTGACCGGCTCCTTCAGCTCGCCCGGCATGATCGGCACGCCCATGTGGCGCGCCAGATCCGAGACGTCCAAACCAGCTGAGCCGTCGGGCTGCTCGTCACTCACTGCGGTCCTCACTTCCCTGCCCGGTCATGCTTCGGATCACCGGAGAGCCGAGCCAGCACCAGCCGGCGGAGATCGTCGTCGCGCACCTTCGTCGCGCTGCTCGTCAGCGGGATCGCCCCTGCTTCGAAGATGAGGACGCGCTTCGGCACCTTGTAGGCCGCCAGCCGCTCGCGCAGGAATGCCCGGAGCGAGTCGGCGTCAGCCTCGGCTCCCTCGGTCAGTTCGACGCACATGACGGCGATCTCATCGAGGCGTTCGTCGGGGATTCCCAGCACGCGGGCGAGCCGCACGTCAGGACAGGCCCGCATCTGGACCTCGATCTCGGCGGGGGAGACGTTGGCGCCGCCGGTTTTGATCATCTCGGTCCGGCGCCCCGTCCAGTGCAGCTCGCCGGCCGGGTCGAGGTGTCCGACATCGCCGGTGTGCAGCCAGCCCTCGGCGTCGAAGCACTCGGCGGGAGTCTTGCCGAGGTAGTGCTTCATGAGCGTCGCGCCGCGCACGAGGAGCTCACCCTCGGAGTCGAGATCGACGACCTCGCCCGAGTCCAGATCACTCACCCGGACCTCGACCCCAGGCAGCACCTTTCCCATGCTCCGGCGCATCGTGTCGCGGCCTGCGTCGCTGGGGTGAGCGGAGATGAAGGCACAGGTCTCCGACATCCCCCACCCGACCGGCATCTGCCAGCCGGGGTCGCCGTGCACGCTCGGATGTCTGGTGAACACCGACTTGCCGTACACCTGGCGCAGCGAGGACAGGTCGGTGGTGGGCCAGTCGGGGTGTTCCTCCAGAGCGCGTGCCTGGTGCGGCAGCGTGTAGGGCTCGGTGACCCGCTCACGCATCATGAGCGCGAGGGCCTGACCGGCGTCGAAGCCTTCCTGCATGATCCAGCAGCCGCCGGCGGCCAGCGTCGCCCCCATCGCGGTATTCATCCCCGCCGTCCAGAACATGGGCAGGGCCGTCCACATCCGGCTGTCAGGCGTGCGCCCGAAGAGCTGGGCCTGGATCCAGAACTGCAGGGTCGGCGCGCGGTGGCCGTGGAGCACTCCCTTGGGCTGCGCCGTGGTGCCGGAACTGAAGATGAGCAGCCCGTCGGAATCCGGTGTCACGCGGCCCGCGACGGCATCCAACGTCTCACCCGGCACGGCTTCACCCTCGCGCAGGAACGCGTCCCAGTCACGACCGACGAGAACGACCCGGCAACGTGCCCCGCTGAGATCGGCCGCGAAATCCCTGCTGCCCATGCGGGTCTGGCCGAGCAGGGCGGCGGGCTCGGCCAGCGCCAGCAGCTGCTCCAGCTCCGCGCGGGTCGAGAACGTCGACAGCGGGGTGACGATGGCCCCGGTCATGGCCGCGCCGAAGAACGCGGCGACCGCCTCTGGCCGGTTGGCCATCAGGATGGCGACGCGGTCCGCGGGCTGCACTCCCGCCGCCAGCAATGCACGGGCGACAGCACGTGCTTCACGAAGGAGGTCGCCATACGTCCAGCGGACGGTCGTTCCACCGAGCAGCGGGTCGTCGAAGACCAGGGCCTCACGGCCGGAGTGGGTGGCGCAGACCTGCTCCGCGAACCCGCCGATAGTGAGCGCGCCGATACCTGTCGCGGCTGCTACGAGGGGCCCGGTGACCTCAGCCTTCACCGCCACCTCCGCCCAGTCGTCGGTGATTGAGGCGCCGCCAACATAGCAGAGTTGCCGAAAATGAGACTGCCGTTCTCGCACGCCCATTGCTCTACAGGTTCTGGATGGGGGTAGCCGTTGACTCCCGCTAAGCAGACTTCTTAAGGTTTGCCGATAGGAGGTGCGGGCGGTCGTGGACGGACGAGTCAGAGCGGCGTGACTTCCGCGACGGTGGCGCACGTTCTGGACGATGCGCTGGCTGCTCGGCCTGACGCTCCCGCGGTGGTCGCGCGGTACGGGGTCGTTGACGTACCGGCAGCTGGATGCGGCCGCTGCGGCTGCAGCTGCCGGCTTGTGGTCGCGCGGGGTTCGGCCGGGTGATCGGGTAGCCGCCTGCCTCCCCAACGACCTCGATGTGGTGACGGCGTTTCACGGTGCCCAGCGGATCGGCGCCATCTGGGTCGGGATCGGCGAGGCGCTCACCGAGCCGGAGCAGCGGGCGCTTCTTCGAGCACTGCGTGCCGACCGTGGTCCTGGCCGGCCCGCTCTGCAAGCTCTCGGACGCTAGCGGTGCTCACGCCGGGAGAGTGGCGCGAGCTCTGCGCAGGCGGCCCCACCTGCCCCTCGCGTCGATGTCGATCCCCATGCGCCGGCAGGCATCGCGTACACCAGCGGCACCACCGGGCGTCCCAAAGGAATCGTGCACAGCCAGCACAACCTGCTGCTGCCGGGTGCGGTGCTGGTCGCCTCCCGTGGCTGGGGGCCGAGCCTGCGCAAGGGTGACTGCCTGCCGCTCACGATCCTCAACATGCTCGTGCTGACGACCCTGCTCACCGCGCAGGCTGGTGGGTGCTGCATCGTCATGGACCGCAGAGACACTGCCGGCATTGCAGAGTGGGTCGACCGCGAGCGCATCGGCGTCTGGAACGGCGCCCCGGCGCAGCTGTTCGACCTGGCGCGCCGCGCCGAGCTGGACCTGTCAGCGTTGACCGAGGTTTGGAGCGGCGGAGGCGATTGCTCCGAGCAGTTGCGGGAGGCGTTCCTCGCCCGAGCACGGCTTGCCGATCCGGGCCACGTACGGCCTGACGGAGGCGCCCACCGTCGTCGCCATTGACCCGGTGAGCGGAGAGTGGCAGCTGGGCGCGCAGTGGCCGCGTCCTGCCGCATCTCGACGTGGTGGCGTGCGACGACGCGGGTACGACGCTGGCGCCCGGTGCGGTGGGGGAGCTGCGCGTCAGGGCCGCCTCGTCCGGTCCGTGGGCCGGGGCGTGGACCCCGATGCTCGGCTACTGGGAGGGCGGTCAGGTGCGACTCGTTGCAGTCTGACGGCGTGCTGACCGGAGACGTCGGCAGCGTCGACGCCGACGGCTGGCTCAGGGTGGTGGGCCGCAAGAAGGTGGTCATCGTGCGCGGCGGTGCCAACGTCTATCCGGCTGAGGTGGAGCGGGTGCTGACGGCGTGTCCGGGAGTTGCTGCGGCGGCGGTGTTCGGCGTTCCCGACGAGCGGCTGGGAGAGCGGGTGGCGGCTCTTGTCGAACCGGCGGCAGCGGGCGTGGAGTTGGATGAGCTTCGCGAGCTGTGCGGGCGTGAACTCGCGCGCTACAAGGTGCCGGAGGTCTGGGCGTCGGTGACCCAGCTACCGACGAACGCCATGGGCAAGGTCGTGCGAACCAACCTCGTGGAACTGCTGGCCGCGACGGGAGCGCAACGTGGCGACTGACCGGCGCACGGCCATCGTCACCGGGGGGAGTGGGGGGATCGGCAGGGCCTGTGCCGAGGTCTTGCTCAAGCGGGGCTACGACGTGGTTCTCACCGCGCGGCGCGAAGGGCCACTCGCCGAGGTCGCGAGCGCGATCGGCTGCCGCTTCGTCGCGGCAGACTGCACCGAGCCGGACGACTTCGCCCGTGTCATCGCCGCGTGCGAAACGGTGGACCTGCTGGTCCATTCCGCCGGCGTGCTGAAAGGAACGTTCGTCCGCAAGGAGCGGATCACCGACTTCGACGACGTGATGCGCGTCAATGTGCGGTCGACGTTCGTGGCGGTCCAAGGGGTGTTGCCGGTCATGCCCGTCGGCGGACGCATCATCGTCATCTCGTCGTCGGCGAGCACTGCTCCGCAGCGCGGGCGTGCCGCCTATTCGGCGTCGAAGGCTGCGGTGAACGCTTTCGCCGATGCGCTGCGCGATGAGGTCTTCCGCGACGGAATCCAGGTCAACGTGGTGGTACCGGCGCCGGTGGAGACCGACATGCTCGACGACGTCACCTTCGAGATGTACGCGCTCCAGGCGGGTGACGTCGCCGACACGGTCGGCTTCCTCGACGGGCTCGCCCCCCGGGTGGTCATGCCGCAGATCGAGCTGCGCGCGGTCGACTCCGGACCGCTCGCGCCGCCGCCGCTGGTTCCGCCGGCGGCGGCCGATCGCGCGCCACGGCAGGGAAAGGAAGACAGGTCATGACGACGGACACGCCTGTTCCGGACGGCGTCCCCTTCGGGCAGCGGCTCGCCGATCTCGCCGCCGCCGATCCCGGCCGGCTGTCTGTCGTGATCGTGCATGGCGATGGCACCAGCGACGAGCTCGACCGGCTTCAGCTCAACGAGGAGGCGTGTCGCTGGGCGAGGGCGCTGGCGGCACGAGGAGTGCGGCCCGGTGATCGGGTCGCGTTACCCGTACACAACTCGGTAGAGCTGGTGGTGGCTGCGCTCGCCGCCTGGAAGCTCGGCGGGGTGCCGATTCCAGTGCGCTGGGACCTGCCCGACTGGGAACGCCAGCGCGTGCTGGCCGTCATCGATGCCGCGGTCGTGATCGACGAGCAGACCGCCCTGGAGATCCGCGACGAGGCCAAGCAGGCCTCGTCCGAACCGATGCCCGTGGTGGTTGCGCCCCAGTCACACGGCATCTGCAGCAGCGGTTCGACCGGCACGCCGAAGGTCATCGTGAATACGCGGCCCGGCCTGTGGACCGAGGAGCTCTCGACCCCGTTCGCGGCGAACTTCGACCTGCCGGTGACCCGCCCGCAGACCATCCTGGTGCCCGCGCCCATGTACCACACCAACGGATTCATGACCCTGCAATCGCTGCTGGGCGGTGACTGTCTCGTCATCCTGGAGAAGTTCGACGCCGAGCTCATGGTCGACACGATCGAGCGCTACGGCATCACCACGTTCACCGCGACCCCGACCATGCTGCAGCGCGTCGCCGCCGTACGCGGGATCGAGTCGCGCGACCTGTCGACCGTGGAGTGGATCCTGCAGGGTGCCGCGATGATGCCGCCCGCGTTGTTGCGTACCTGGTTCGACCTGCTCCACGGCCCGCAGAAGGTGGTGATGGCGTACGGCATGACCGAGCAGCTCGGGCTGGCCTCGCTACGCGGTGACGAATGGCTGAGCCACGAGGGGAGTGTGGGTCGCGGGTTTCGCGGGACCGAGATTCGCATCCTCGACGAGCTCCAAAGGCCCGTAGCCGTCGGCGAATTCGGTGATGTCTACATGCGTTCGCCGGCGACGGGCTCGTACGACTACCTCGGTGGTGCGCCTTTGCTGCCCACCACCCCCGACGGTTTCGGGACGGCCGGCGACATGGGACGACTGGACGAAGAGGGCTACCTCTACCTCGCGGACCGTCGCGTCGACATGATCATCACTGGCGGGGCGAATGTCTTCCCGGCCGAGGTCGAGGCCGCCCTCTCCGAACACCCGGGCATCGCGGATGCGGTCGTCATCGGGCTGTCCGATCCGGAGTGGGGACGCCGGGTCCACGCGATCGTCGAACGCGCGCCCGATGCCGGCCAGCTCGCCGAGGCCGACGTCATCGCGTTCGTCAAGGAGCGGCTGGCGTCCTACAAGGCGCCGAAGACCGTGGAGTTCGTGGCGCTGCTCCCTCGTACCGCGGCGACGAAGATCAGCCGTGGGACTCTCGTGCAGGAACGCGGCGGCTGATCACGTTCCTCACGCCGAGCAAGCCCTTACGCTGCAGTGAATTCCAGGTGCAGGGAGCTCAGCCCGCGCAGGATGAAGGTCGGGACGTACTTGTAGCGGCGCGCACCGGCGGGACCGTGGTGCTCCTCGGACAGGCGGATGTCGCCCAGCCGGTCCAGGAGCCGCTCCACGCTGACCCGGGCCTCGACCCGAGCGAGCGGGCCGCCGGGACAGGAGTGGATCCCGCGGCCGAAGGCCAGATGCTGGCGCGCGTTCAACCGGTCGAGCTGGAACGCGTCCGGCATGCTCGAAGCGGGACTCGTCGCGGTTGGCGGCGCCATTCAGCAGCATCACCGTGGTGCCGGCCGTGATGTCGACGCCGCCGACGGTCGTCGCGCGGCGAGCCAACCGGAAATCGCCCTTCACCGGGCTCTCGTAGCGCAGCATCTCCTCGACGAAATCGGGGATTTCGTGGTGCTGCGCGCGCAGCGTTTCCTGCAGCTCCGGGCGCTCGGCGATGAGTTGCAGCGCGGAGCCGAGCAGCCGCACGGTCGTCTCCTGGCCGGCGGCGAAGAGGTTGACCGCGACGCGCACCACGTCGATCACCTCGGGCATCGAGCCGTCCGGGAACGTCGCCGTGGCCAGCCCGGTGAGCACGTCCTGGCGGGGATCGCGGCGCCTGTCCTCGACGTAGCGGCTGAACCAGGAGTACAGGAAATCCAGCGGATTGTGCTCGAGCGACTCCTTGGCGCTGCCGACCATCGCCCGCTTGCGCTTGCCGCCCTGCATGTCTTCCATGAAGGTCGCCCGGTCTTCCTCGGGCACGCCCAGCAGGTCGGCGATGACGAGGAAAGCAAACGGGCTGGCGTACTCACTGATGAACTCCATGGACCCGCGCTCGGCGAACGTGTCGATCTGGCGGTCCGCCAGCCGCCACATGAAGTCCTCGTTCTCCTTGAGCCGGTTCGGCGTCAGCAGGCGCATCAGGAGCGCGCGGTGGTCGGTGTGCTTGGGCGGGTCGAAGCAGATGATCTGGTCGTGCATCGGCAGCTCGTCGCGGTGGCTCTCGATGAGGTCGCTGACGTCGTCCCCCTCCAGCGGCACCGAGAAGCCGGGGAAGGGCCCCGTCACCGAGTTGCACGAGGAGAAGGTGTCGGTATCGGAGTAGATGGTCCGGGCTTCCTCGTAGCCCGTCACCATCAGCACCCCGTGGTGTGGCTCGCGGAAGATCGGCCCCTGGTCGCGCAGGAAGTCGATGTAGGGATACGGGTCGGCGAGCACCGAGGGGTCACGGAAGAAGTCCAGGTCGCCCACGGCAGCCAGGTCGCTCATCGGGTCCTCGTCTCGGTAATGGGCTCAGTGCTCATGGAAGTCGGGCAGGACGTGGCGCACGAATGCCTCGACCTGGGCGGCGCCGGCGCCGGGCCAGCCGCAGACCAGGTAGTCATACCCCGCGTCGCGCCACTTCCCGGCGTGGTGATGGGCGGTGTCGAGATCGTCCAGCGACAGGGAGCTGGCCCGCAGGATGGACGAGGGAGTGCGCCCCGCTTCGGTCGCGAGTTCATCGATGCGTTCGTTGGCCTCGCGCAGGCTGTTGGGACTGCCCCACGCGTGCCAGACGTCGGCGTAGCGGGCGACGAGAGGCAGGGTGCGGCGCGGCCCGGTACCGCCGATCCAGAGCGGGGGATGGGGCGGCTGGACCGGCAGCGGCCGCATGCGGGCCTGCTGGAGCGACACCTGATGCCCCTCGTAGTCGACGACCTCTCCGGTGAAGAGCCGGGTGACGATCTCCAGCGTGTCTTCCAGCAGATCGAACCGCTCTGAAGTCTTCGGGAACGGGATGCCGAGCTCGTGGTGCTCCTTGTCGAACCAGGCTGCTCCGAGCGCGAGCTCGAGCCGGCCGTGCGACGCATGGTCAACGGTCAGCGCCTGCGCGGCGAGGACGGACGGGTGGCGGTACGTCACGCCCGTCACCAGCAGGCCGAGCCGGATCCGGCTGGTCAGGCCCGACAGGGCGGCCAGGGTGGTCATGCCCTCGAAGGTCTCCCCGGGGCCGTCGCCATACATCGGCTGGAAATGGTCGAACCCCCAGGCGCCGTCGAAGCCGAGTTCCTCGGCGAGCTGGACCCGGCGGACGAGCTCGTCCCACGTCAGGCGTTGCTGGGCAATGTCGAGACCGAAGCGCACCTCACGAACCTAGCTGTAGCTGTACCAGTCGGTCCAATACCATCGCGGCGTGGACTTCTCGCTGACGGATTCCGAGCGCGATCTCGTCGAGCTGTGTCGCGATTTCGCCCAGCAGGAGATCGCCTCGCGCGCTCCGCTGGCCTGGGAGGAGGGGCGCTGCGACACCGCTCTGCTGCGTGAGCTGGGCGAGCTGGGCGTCCTCGGCATGCTGATCCCCGAGGACTGGGGCGGGATCGGGATGTCGACGATCGGCTTCGTGGCCGCGCTGGAGCAGCTCGGCCAGGCGGACCAGTCGCTGGCCGCGGCGTTCCAGGCCCACGTGACGATCGGTTCGCTCCCGCTACTCCTGTTCGGTGATGACGCGCAGCGCGAGCGCTGGCTACGCCCCCTTGCGGAGGGGCGGGCGCTGGGTGCTTTCGGCCTCACCGAGCCAGGTGCCGGGTCGGACACGCGCAGCATCCGTACCCGCGCCGAGCGTCACGACGGCGGATGGCGGATCAACGGCAGCAAGGCGTTCATCTCCAACGCCGGCACCGACATGTCGTTCGGTGTGACGGTGCTGGCCCGCACGCAGGACGTGGAAGGCAAGGGTCCGCGGTTCGCGAGCTTCGTGGTCGAGAAGGACACCCCCGGCTTCACGATGGGCCCGAAGATGCGCGGTATCGGCTGGCGTGGCCTGGATACGCGTCCGCTGTACTTCGAGGATGTCTGGGTGCCCGATGATCACCTGATCGGCGACCCCGACCTCGGGCTGAGCCAGTTCTTGTCGACGCTGGAAGTCGGTCGTATCTCGATCGCGGCGCTGTCGCTGAGCCTCACCCAGGCGGTGCTCGATCTCGCGACGGACTACGCCAAGCAGCGCGTGCAGTTCGGCCAGCCGATCTCGAAGTTCCAGGCGGTGCAGTTCAAGCTCGCCGACATCGCCACCGAGTTGGAGGCAGCGCGCTGGCTCACCTACCGCGCGGCGTACCTGCGCGACTGTGGCCAGCCGTTCCTGAAGGAAGCGTCGATGGCCAAGCTGAAGGCCAGCCGGGTCGCTGCGTGGGCGGCCTCAGAAGCGGTGCAGATCCATGGCGGTGCCGGTTACATGCTCGACTCGCCGGTCGCCCGCTTCTACTGCGATTCCAAGGTGCTCGAGATCGGCGAGGGCACCAACGAGATCCAGCACATGGTGATCGCCCGCACGCTGGGCTGCTGACGCGGCCCAGCAGAAATTGCCGCGAACGGTCGTTGCGAGCACTCATTCGCCGCAATTTCTGCTTCGGGGCGCTAGAACGCGGCGAGTCGCCTGAGGGCTTCGGTCAGGTCGTCGCGGTCGGGGAGCCAGGCGCGTTCGAGGCCCGGGGCGTACGGCGGGGGAGTGGCGGCTGCTCCGACCCGCTCAATCGGGGCGTCGAGGTCACACAGCGCCTCTTTGGCGACGGTCGCGGCGATCTCGGCGCCGATGCCGAACGGGACGACGGCCTCGTGGGCGATGAGCAGCCGGTTGGTGCGACGGACCGAGCTGAGGACGGTGTCCATGTCGAGCGGGGCGACCGTTCGCAGGTCGATCACCTCGATCGAAATCCCTTCAGCCGCCAGGGTTTCCGCGGCGGCGAGCACCTCATGGACCATCCGCGAGACCGACACGACCGTGATGTCGTCGCCTGGCCGCACGACCGCCGCCTTGCCGATCGGCAGGATGTGGTCGGCCGGTGGCTTCGGCCCCTTCATCCCGTACAGCAGCCGGTTTTCGATGAAGACGACCGGGTTCGGGTCCTGGATAGCCGCGCGGAGCAGCCCGTAGGTGTCGGCCGGCGTCGACGGCATGACGACGGTCAGGCCGGGAATGTGCGCGAGCAACGCCTCCAGGCTCTGGGAATGCTGGCTTCCGGAGGAACGCCCGGCGCCGAACTGGGTACGCACGGTCAGCCCCATCTGCGCGGCCCCGCCGGTCATGAACGGCATCTTGGCGGCCTGGTTCAGCAGCTGGTCGAAGCAGACGCCGAGGAAGTCCAGGTACATCAGCTCGACGACGGGTCGCATCCCGGCCATCGCGGCGCCGACGCCCAGCCCCATGATCGCGGTCTCGGAGATCGGGGTGTCGCGCACCCGATCACCGAACTTCTGCCGCAGGCCACGGGTGAGTCCGAAGACGTTGCCGCCCTCGCCGACGTCGATGCCTGCCACGAAGACCCGGTCGTCGCCGGCGAGCTCGATCTCGAGTGCCTCGCGCACCGCGTCCATGGTCCGGAAGGCGGGCGCCTGCGGGTCGGGTGGCGCCGGTTCGGCGCGGTGCGGGCGCGGGTGGGTGACGTAGTCGGTCAGCGTGGTGACGTCGGGATCGGCGAGGCTGCGGGCCGCTTCGACCGCATCGTCCAATTCCCGCTCCACCGCGGCGCCGAGTTCAGCGACGCGGTCGTCGTCGATGCCTGCCTCGCGCAGCCGGGTCGCGTGGCGCACGAGCGGATCGAACGCCTCCAGCTCCTGCAGCTCTTCGGGGGTGCGATAACGCTGCGGGTCGCCCTCGTAGTGGCCGTGCCAGCGGTGGGTCGTGGCTTCCACGAGGATCGGGCCAAGGCCGGCGCGGACGGAGTCGAGCACTTCCGTCATGACCGCCGCGGTCGCCACCACGTCGTTGCCGTCGACGGCCGCGTAGCCGACCCCGTAGCCGGCGGCCCGCAGCTCCAGCGACGCGGCATGCTGGGTCGCCACCGGTGAGAACTCGGCGTAGCCGTTGTTCTCGCAGAAGAAGACGACCGGCAGCTGCCAGACCGCGGCCAGGTTCACCGCTTCGTGAAACGCGCCGTGGGCCACCGCCCCATCACCGAAGAACGAGACGGCGACGCTGCCGTCCGCGCGGAGCTGCGCCGCCGCAGCAGCACCGGCCGCTATGGGCAGCCCGGCGGCGACGATGCCGTTGGCCCCGAAGACGCCCAGCTTGGGGTCGGCGATGTGCATCGACCCGCCGCGGCCCCTGTTCGTGCCCTCCGCCTTGGCCATCAGCTCGGCGAACATCCCGAACGGTTCGAGCCCCTTCGCGAGGCAGTGGCCGTGTCCCCGATGCGTCGACGTGATGACGTCGATCGGCTTGAGTGACCAGCAGGCGCCAACGGCCGCTGCCTCCTGCCCGACCGACAGGTGTACGAAGCCCGGCACCTCGCCGTCGCGATAGAGCCGGGAGACGCGTTGCTCGAAACCGCGGATGAGCAGCATCCGCCGATGCATCTCGAGGAGGTCGTCGGGGCCGGGCGTCATGCTGTGTACTGTAACGACCGGTCCAAAACTGGCAGAGGTGTTTGGCAGCGATGAGCGAAGTGTCTGCGCCACGGCGCACCGTGGTCATCACCGGGGCGGGCGGCGCGCTCGGCGCGGCGCTCTCGCGCCAGTTCGCCGGCGAGCCGAATACCGACCTGGTGCTGAGTGACGTGAGCCAGCCGTCCCTCGACGCCACTCGCGCCGGGCTCCCCGAGCAGCGCGGGGAGGTCGCGACGATGCTGGCCGACGTGAGCGATTTCGATCAGGTGGAGGCTGTCGTCGCGCTGGCTGTGCGAACGCTTCGGCCACCTTGACGCGCTGATCAGCAACGCCGGCATCCTGTCGCCCAACGGTCGCATCCACAACCTGACGACCGCCGACTGGGAGCGCGCATTCCAGGTGAACGTCATGGGGGCCGTCAACGGGATTCGCGCCGCCGTCGGGGTGATGCGGCCGCGCAAGTCCGGGTCGATCGTGCTCACGGCGTCTGTCTCCGGCCTCACTGCCTGGTCGCATGCCGCGCCGTACTGCGCGACCAAGGCCGCCGTCATCCAGCTGGCGAAGGTGGGTGCCGTGGAGTACGCGCGCGACGGCATCCGGGTCAACTGCGTGTGCCCCGGCACGTTCCGGTCGGCGATCCACGACGATCTCCCGCCGCAGGCGCTCGACACCATTGCGGGCAAGCATCCGCTCGGCCTGGGTGCGGCGACGGACCTGGTGGGTGCGTATTCGTACCTGGCGAGCGACGCCTCGCGCTGGACGACCGGGAGCGCGCTCGTGGTCGACGGGGGCTACTCGGCGCCTTGAGCGTGGCCATGGCGGATCGCATGGCCGATCGCGCGGCTACTTGCGCCGCTTCTTCGGTTTCTCCGCCGAGATACCGCCGATGAAGATGTCGGCGAAGCGCTTCGCGACGGCGTGCGAGCTGCAGGGCGCCGTCCGGCCGCATCCACAGGTAGGTGTAGTTGTGCATCCCGAGCCACGCCATGGCCGTCAACCGTGGCTCGACCTCGCGGAATTCTCCCGATTCGATGCCTGCCCCGAGGATGGCCTCGACCCGCCGTTCGAATTCGCGACGGCGCTCCCGGAACTGCTCGGCGCGCTCGCCGGTCAGCGCCGGGAACTCGTGCAGGAAGACCCACACATGGTCGGGATAGCGGGTGATGATCTCGAGCAGCTGATCTCCCAGCAGCGTCAGCTGCTCCGTGGGTGATCCGCCGACGAGGGCGACGCGGTTGGCGCTGGCGAGCACCTCATCCATCACGCGATCGTGGATGGCGGCGAGCAGCTCTTCCTTCGAGCCGATGTAATGGTAGAGCGCGCCCTTACCCAGGTCGTTGGCGACGCAGAGCTCTGCGATGCCCGTTGCGTGGTAGCCACCGCGAGCGAAGACCTGAGCCGACGTGTCAACAATGGAGTTGCGACGCCCTTCCCAGTTAGGGCTCCGGCGGCTCCGGACTGGTTCGGCCATGCGCGGGTCCACATCTGTTCGACTGACTGGTCGGTACATACTCTGTCACGTGAGCGGCGTCCCGGAGCTGATGGCCGACCTGAACTGGTTCGCCGTGCTGGAGCATCACGCGATCAGGAGACCGGAAGCGGTCTGCACGGTGTTCGACGGCACGGTGACCACCTACGGGCAGCTGGCGGCGAACGCGACCGCTCTGGCTGCCGGCCTGCACGAGCGTGGCGTCGGCGCCGGGGACGTCGTGGGCCTGCTCTCGTACAACTGCCCGGAATTCCTGGAAACGATCTTCGCGGCCAACTACCTCGGGGCCATCGCCATGCCCATCAACTGGCGGCTTGCGGCGCCTGAGGTGCGCTACATCCTCGAGCATTCGCAGGCCCGGGCCTTCGTATGCGATGAAGCGCTCGTCTCGCTGGCAAGCGACGCCGCCCAGGGGTTGGATGACGGCCCTGGCGCGCGTGTGCGTGGCCGCCGAGGCCCCTGACGGGTGGACCGCGCTTTCCGCGCTGCGCACCTCGCCGGCGCCGCCGCGAGCGCCGGCAGCGCCGGACGACGTCCACCGGTTGATGTACACGTCCGGCACGACCGGGCGGCCGAAGGGCGTCATGCTCACGCACGCCAACCTGGCGTGGAAGAACCTCGCGCACCTGGTCGAGTTCGGCTTCACCGAGCGCCGATCTCGGGCCTCGTCTGCGGCCCGCTCTACCACGTGGGGGCGCTCGATCTGACGACGACATCGCTGCTCGCGGCCGGGGCGTCGACGATCATCCATCGCGTGTTCGAAGCCGCCGCGGTGGTCGACGAGGTGGAACGCTCGCGCGTCACCGTGGTCTGGCTGGCGCCGGCGATGGTGAACGCCATCATGGCCTTGCCCGGTATCGAGCAGCGCGACCTGTCGTCCGTGCGGGTCGTCATCAACGGCGGCGAGAAGATGCCGGTGCCACTCATCGAGCGGATTCAACGGGTGTTCTCCTCCGCCTGGTTCGCCGACGCGTACGGGCTCACCGAAACCGTCTCGGGTGACACGTTCCTCGACCGCCAGAGCATCGTGACCAAGCTGGGCAGCGTGGGCCGCCCGTGCCTCTACCTCGAACTCGACATCTGGGACAGCGAGGGGCGTTCCGTCGCTGCGGGGGAGCGCGGCGAGATCGTCCTGCGCGGGCCCAAGGTCTTCAAGGGTTACTGGCGCGATCCGGAGGCGACCGCGGCCGCCTTTGCCGGCGGCTGGTTCCACACCGGCGATATCGGGGTCCGCGACGCGGACGGCTACCTGTTCATCGTCGACCGGCTCAAGGACATGATCGTTTCGGGAGGCGAGAACATCGCCGGCTCCGAGGTCGAACGCGTGCTGTACGAGCACGAAGCGGTGCTCGAAGCAGCAGTAGTGGGACGTGCCGACGAGCGCTGGGGTGAGGTGCCCGTGGCCTACGTCGTGCTGCGGCCCGGCGCCACCGCGACGGCCGAAGGGCTCACCGAACACTGCCGAGAACTCCTGGCGCGGTTCAAGGTGCCCAAGGACATCGCGTTTCTCGACGCGCTGCCGCGTAACCCGTCGGGCAAGGTGTTGAAGCGCGAGCTGCGCGACGGTTAGCCCGCCGCTGACTCGTCGCCAGGCAGATGGGCGAGGAAGCCGGCCGACCACGACATCAGGTCACGGGGGATCGTGTAGCCGGTCTCGTCATTGATCGCCGCCCAGTTCGCCGCGATGTCTTCGACGGTCGGATCTGGTGCGCCATGCACGTATCCCGGCACCGAGGCGATGAAGATGCGTGCGAAACGGCCTGCGCCTGCTGCATAGATCTCGCCGGTCACCGGGCAGGACTCGTGGGCCAGAAACGCGGCCATCGGAGCGACGAGCTCCGGCGCCATGTTCGGGTCGGGTTCGCCGATGGGTGCGCCGGCCATCCGGGTCATGGCCGCCGGGGCAAGCGCGTTGACCGTGATGCCCTTCCTGCGGCCGGCGACGGCGAGGCTGCGGGTCAGGCCGACGACGCCGCCCTTCGCCGCGGCGTACGAGGTGTTGGCCGGCAGCCCGAACAGCCCGGATGAGGTCGTCATCACGACGCGCCCGTAGCCCTGCTCGATCATCGTCGGCCAGGCCGCGAGCGCCGTGTTGAACGCCCCACCCACGTGCACGGCCCAATGCTTCGCCAGGTTGTCGGCGTCGACCTCGGGCGGCCCGGCCCAGCGGATGATGCCCGCGTTGTTGATGAGGATGTCGAGCCTCCCGAAGCGCTCGATGGCGGTGTCGAGGAGCGCCCGAGCCCCTGACGTCGTGGAAACGTCGTTGCCATCCGCGACGGCGCTACCGCCCGCGTCAGCGATCTGGGAAACCACGGAAGCGGCGGGTCCCTCGTCGGCGCCGTCACCACCCATCGAGCCCCCGAGGTCGTTGACGACGACGCTCGCGCCGCGCTCGGCGAGCAGCATCGCGTGGGCGCGCCCGATCCCGCGCCCGGCCCCGGTGACGATCGCGACCCGGCCGGTGAAGTCGAGCGTGTTCAGCCGGTCACCGCCACCTGGTTCCGGGGCGAGTAGCCGAGGATCCCAGCCAGCGTGCCGCCGAGCATCGCGGCGCGCTCGTCATCGGGAACGCCGGCGAAGAGCTTGGCGATCAGCTCCTTGCTGCCCCGGAAGGTGCCCTCGGCGTGGGGGTAGTCGTTGCCCCAGACGATGGTCGAGACCCCGCTGATGTGCCGTGAAGCCACGGCCACCGGATCATCCTGGAACGACACGTGGAACTGGCGTTTCACGTACTCGCTCGGGGTCAGCGGGTAGAGCCACTTCTCGTTCAGCCGGAAGAGCTGCGCCATGTTGGGCTGATCGGTCGGCGGGCGGCTGTCGTCCCACACGCCGAGCCACCAGTCGGCGTCCTGGCCGATACCGGTCACCCAGCACTTGTCCATCGCTCCGACGAGCGACGCGAGCCAGTGGGCGTTGAACTCGATGAGGGAGAAATGCAGATCGGGGTAGCGCTCGGGGACACCGCCGCCAATCAGCTCGCAGATGAGCTGCTGCGGCACGATGGTGCTGTAGACGGCCTGGGTGATCATGCGCTTGGCGGCCGACTTCTCCGTCATCGGCTGGTTGACCTGCTGCGCGTTTTCCATGACGACCTTGAGCGTCGTGGAAGACGGGTCGTTGACCTTTACCCCACCCGTCTGGGTGTGGAAGAAGATCTGCAGCCCGTTCGCCTGGGCGGCGGCCCAGACCGGGTCGAGATCGCGCGAGTAGTAGTGGATGGGCGGGGTCGCGGGCAGCAGGATGGCACGGAAGCCGCCGGCTGCCACGCGCTCGATCTCGGCGACGGCGTCGGCGATGTCGGTCAGCGGGATCGGGGCCGTCGGAGCCAGCTGCGCGAAGTACGGCGAGAACCGCTCGATGATGTAGTCGTTGTAGACGCGGGCGTGGCCGATCGAGAGCTCGTGGTCATCGGAGTAGAGGCCGAAGAGCGACAGGTTGGGGTGCATGACCTGCACGTCGACCCCGTCGACGGCCATGTCTTCGATGATCTGCTCGGGATCGCCCTCCGGCATCCGCCCGCTGGTCTGGCGGTAGCGCGAGATCGTCCAGCCGTCGAAGCCCGGCGTGTGCAGCCGCCGGAAGATCTTCGCGCCGCCCTCCATGGGCTCGACCTCGAAGTCCTCTTCCCACACGCCACGATCGCGAAGCTGGCGGGGCAGCCGGGTCTTGAACAGGTCCGGCGGCTCCAGGACATGACCGTCGGCAGAGACGACGAGCTCCGTCTGACTCATGCACTCTCCCGCTGACTCATGAACCCAGCCTTTCGCGCTAGGTTCAGTGGACTTCAGAACGTACCGGTCGGTACAACCTAACGCCGACGGTGAGGAAGGAGAAGCCCGTGCCGAAGCGCTGGACGCAGCGACCCCCCGGGTCGACCTGGGGCGATTGGGGCGACGACGACGAGCTGGGACGCATCAATCTGCTCACCTCGGAGAAGGTGCTGCAAGGCGTTCGCGAGGTCGAGGCCGGCCGGAGCTTCTCGCTGAGCCTGCCGCTCGACTTTCCCGGCGGGACGGCGCTGAACCAGCGGCGCCACCCACCCAAGATCTCCCCGACGGAAGACATGAACGGCAAGCCCGGTGTCTTCTACAACGTCCGGATGAGCGAGATGGCGGACTGGGGCGACCCGAAGTACGTCGACGTCTGGGCCGACGACGTGGTGACCCTCTCGCTGCAGTACTCGACCCAGTGGGATTCGCTCGCGCACGTCGGCGCCGAGTTCGACGCCGACGGTGACGGCGTCGAAGAGGCGGTCTACTACAACGGTTACCGGGC
Source organism: uncultured Actinomycetota bacterium (assembly GCA_963782485.1). GTDB lineage: Bacteria > Actinomycetota > Actinomycetes > Frankiales > Frankiaceae > DATAZK01. The sequence goes on along the minus strand of CAWAJV010000007.1, from coordinate 272,679 downwards.
CGGAGTGGACCTGGTGGGACCGCAGGATGATGCGGCCGGCGATGGCGGCGGCCACCGGGCCTTCGCCAAGCACCTGGGCCTGGAACACATGGCCTACCAGGGCGTGCAGGGCCGCGGGGTGCTCGTCGACCTGGCCCACCACATCGGCGACGAGTGGAAGGGGGTGAACCTCGCGACTTTGCAGGAGATCATGGCCGCCGACAGCGTGGTGGTCGAGCCGGGCGACATGTTGCTGCTGCACACCGGTTTCGCGACCCGGGTCCTCGAGTGGGATCGCAAGCCGGACCCGCGCAAGCTGTTCACGACGGCCAGCTACCTCGACGCGCGTGACGAGGCGCTGCTCGAGTGGATCGCCGACTCCCAGATCTCCGCGCTGGTCGCCGACAACTACGCGGTCGAGGGACTGCTCGGCAAGGACCGCGATCCGAGCCGCCACTCGTTCCTGCCCATCCACCATCTCTGCCTGTTCAAGCTGGGCGTCCCGCTCGGGGAGATGTGGTACCTGGACGAGCTGGCGACCTGGCTACGCGAGCACGGGCGCAGCCGGTTCCTGCTGACCGCTCCGCCGCTGCGGCTGCCGGGTGCGGTCGGCTCGCCGCTCACCCCCGTTGCGACGGTCTGATGTGCGTCAGGCGGGGACGGCCGGCTGGGTGGAGTCCGACAGCCGGAAGCTCGCGTAGTCGTTCGCGGCGAGCTCGGCCATGATCTGCAGGAGCTTCGGACGGCCGGCGGAGTTGAGCAGGTACTTGCGTGGCTTGCCGGGAATGTTGGCGCCGAAGTAGTAGCTGCTGGTCCCGAAAGACGGAGCCCGCCCGGCCCCACGGTCGACCATCGCGGTCCACTTGGCCTCGGCGGCCGGGTCGACCTCGATCGTGTCGCAGCCGCGCTCGCGGGCCCGGATGAGCAGCCGGTTGATGAAGTCCACCTGATCGCCGTTGTAGCGGGGGTTGTTGCCGGCCGCCGCGTGGGGACCACCCGGGAAGAAGAGGTTTGGGAAGAGCGACGTCTGCACCCCGAGGTACGTCTTCGGCCCGTCGGCCCAGTGGTCGTCCAGCGCCACGCCATCACGGCCACGGATCCCCATACGCAGCAAGGCACCGGTGCCGAAGTCGAAGCCGGTCGCCCAGACGATGATGTCGAACTCTCGCAAGCCCTCGCTGGTTTCGATCCCGGTCGGCGTCACGCGCACGATGGGGGTCGCGGTGAGGTCGACCAGCGAGACGTTGGGCCGGTTGAAGGTCTCGAAGTAGTTCGTGACGAACGGTGGCCGATGCGTGCCGTAGGGGTGCTTCGGGATCAGCTTGCCCGCCGTCTCGGGGTCGGCGACGATGCTGCGGATCTTGTCGCTGAGAAAATCGCACCACCGCGCGTTCGCTGCCTCGTCGAACAGCAGGTCCGTGTAGTTGCTGCTCAGCTTGGTGAAGCCGCGGCTGGTCCACATCTTCTCGTAGAAGGCGCGTCGCGCCTCGTCGTCGTCGTCGAACGTGGCGCGGTCGTGGGGCAGATGCAGGAAGCCGGCCGCCGAGGTGTTGAGGGTCTCGCGGATCGATTCGAAGTCGGCGCGCAGCCGCGCCTGCTCTTGCGGGCTGATGGGGGCGTTGTTGAGGGGCGTACACCAGTTGGCGCTGCGCTGGTAGACCGTCAGCGAGGCGGCGTCCTCCGCGACGACAGGAACGATCTGCACGCCGCTGGATCCGGTGCCGATGACGGCGACACGCTTTCCGGCGAAGTCGACCGGCGCCGCCGGCCAGAGCCCGGTGTGGTACTGCTCGCCGGCGAAGTCGGCGCGGCCCGCCACGTCGGGATAGTGCGGCACCGACAGCACGCCCGTCGCGCTGATGAGGAACCGGGCGCGGAACTCGCCGCCCTGATCGGTGTTCACCGCCCACGCGCTGCAGGATTCGTCGTAGCGGGCCGAGCTCACCCTGGCGTCGAAGTGCATGTGGCGGCGCAGCTGGAAGCGGTCGACGACGTGGTTCAGGTAGCGCTCGATCTCGGGCTGCTCCGCGAAATGCTCCTGCCACTCCCACTCGTCCCAGAGCTCCCGGGAGAACAGGTAGCCGTAGGTGTAGCTCTCCGAGTCGAACCGCGCGCCCGGATAGCGGTTCCAGAACCAGGTGCCGCCGACCCCGCTACCCGCCTCGACGAGCTCGGCAGAGAAGCCGGCCTCGAGTGCGCGGTACAGCTGGTAGATACCGGTGATGCCGGCGCCGACGATCAAGACGTCGACCGGCGCCGAGGGGGATTCAGCGGTTGCCTCAACGGGTGCCATAGTCGCCTTTGAAATGGATCAGTCGGAGGTCGGCCGGGAGCCGTGCAGGAGAACGCTGATTGTACCGACCGGTTGGTATACGGTGCCGAAAACGCCGTCGACGCGGAAGGGCATTCGCCGTGGCGATTGTGAGCGCTGGGAAAGACGCAGTGAGGTCGGCCCGCCCGACCCTCACCGTTCCTTTTGCGCTGCCGTATCCGGACCGGGCACCGAAGGAGCGCTACTTCGACCCCGAGTTCTACCGGCTCGAGACCGAGCGGCTCTGGACCCGGACCTGGCAGATGGGCTGCCGGCTCGAGGAGATTCCGGAGGCGTACGACTTCTCCGAGTACGAGATCCTCGACCAGTCGATCGTGATCGTGCGTACCGAGGACGGGGGAGCGCAGGCATTCCAGAACGCATGTCGCCACCGGGGCGTGCAGGTCGCGCAGGGCCGGGGCTCGTGCCCGTCCGGCTTCACCTGCCCGTTCCACGGCTGGTGCTACGGCCCCGACGGCAAGAACACCGCCGTCACCCGGCGCCGCACGTTCAGCGAGCACAACCTGCGCGACGGTGACCTCGACCTCGTGCCGGTCCGGTGCGAGACCTGGGGCGGCTGCGCCTGGATCAATCTCGACGACACCGCGCCGCCGCTGCGGGAGTGCATCGAGCCGTTCGCCACCGTGCTCGACGCCTGGAAGCTCGAATCGATGCGTGCCGAATGGTGGTACGCGTGCCGCCTGCCGGTGAACTGGAAGATCGCTGAGGAGGCGTTTCTCGAGCAGTACCACGTGTTGGAGTCGCACCCGCAGCTGCGGATTCCGGGCCGGATGACCCGGCCTGGGCGGGCGTTCGATCAGCAGGCGTGGCTGAACGGCGAGCTGCAATACCTGCACACCATGAGCGACGGCATGGCCGGGATGGTGCATGCCAACGATGTTCAGGTCGCCGAGGGCTTGCGCGACATCGAGCTTCCGGACGATCCGGCGGAGGCGGCGGCCCTCTGGCAGCGCACCCTCAACGACGCGGTCGTCAGCCGGCATCGATCGGCCGGCGCCGAGATCCCGGACCTCAACGCGCTCGAGGCGCAGGGGATCGGCGAGTCGATGTACTACTGCTTCCCGCACTTCTTCGTGCTGCCGATGTACAGCAGCGCATCGTCGTACCGCTTCCGGCCGCTCGGCCCCGAAGCGACCCTGATGGAGATTCTGGTCGCTCACGCGTTTCCCGGCGGGCAGCGAGCCGGAGACCCCGCCGCGCCCGGAGGTCTGGGAGCACGACGATCCACGCTGGCCACCGATCCCGGCACAGGACTTCTCGAACCTTCCGAAACAGCAGAAGGGCCTGCACGCCAAGGGCTTCGAGTACATGCGCCTGTCCGAAGGCGCCGAGGGCGGCATCTCCAACTTCGAGCGGCTGATCGACGGCTTCCTCGGCGGTCTCCCGTACCAGGCACTGCTCCCCGCGCTACGCCTGGTGAACGTGAACCCGCTCGAGCAACCCATCGCCGACCTCGGATTCTGAAGGTATGACCAGCCACCCGACCAGCATCGACGGAGCCATCGAGGGCATCCGCCAGACGATCGCCGCCTACACGCAGGCCGTGGACGACGGTCGCACCGACGACATCGTCGCCACGTTCTGCTCCGATGGAAGCTGCGACATCCCGGGCCTCGGCACGTTCCAGGGTCACGACGCGCTTCGCGAGGCCTACGACCAGGTCAAGCCCCGCCGTCCGCAGCGGCATCTGGTGGTGAACACGCTCGTCGTCGAATGCAATGACCATGAGGCGAAGGCCGTGAGCGACGTCGTCTTCCTGCGCCGCGGCGAGGCTGCCTGGGCCGTGCAGCTCGTGGGCCGCTACACGGACGTGCTGCACAACAAGGGCGGCGAGTGGCGCTTTCACCACCGGTCGGCCGAGTTCATCAGTTAGACCTCGCCAAGGCCAGCTGTAACGAGGAGACTGAGGCGCGCCGGCGACGCTGACCCGCTGCGGGCACTGGCATGTCGGACCGCAGGTCAGGAGGGCCTGGCGTGGAGTTTCTCGTCACGATGACCACCCATGTGCCGGACGGGGTGTCCGAGGCGGCCGTCCAAGACGTGCGCGCCCGCGAGGCTGCGCACTCGAACGAGTTGGCGGCTGAGGGCCACCTCCTGCGGCTGTGGCGCCCGCCCCTTGAACCCGGCGAGTGGCGAACGCTCGGCCTCTTCGCCGCCGACGACGCCGAGCAGCTCGAAGGAGTGCTCGCTTCGATGCCCTTGCGGGTGTGGCGCACCGATGAGGTCAGGGCTCTCGCGCCGCATCCGAATGACCCGGCGCAGCAACCATCTGCTGCCCGCCGACCGACAGGTGCGAGCGAGTTCTTCACCACGTTCGAGCTGAACGTTCCGCCCGGTACGCCCGACGCGACCGTGCAGGAGGCTATTGCCCGCGAGGCGGATCGGGCCGCGGAGCTCGCCACAGCAGGTGAGCTGCGGCGGCTCTGGGGTCTTCCGGGGAAGGGGCTGAATCTGGGCTTGTGGCTGGAAACGAACGCCGCGCAACTGGACAGGGCGGTGCGTTCGTTGCCCATGTACCCATTGCTGAAGATCGCGACGACGCCGCTCCGCGAACATCCGAGCGACCCGGGCCTGCACCCCGTTTGACGTGAAGTGCGGTTCAACTCCTAGCGTGCCAGCGATGACGAAGGCATCAGCTGGCCGCATCGGCATCAGCGTCGACGTGTCGGATGCCGACACCTACCTCGACGATGCCGTAAAGATCGAGAATCTCGGCTATTCGACGATCTGGTTGCCGGGGGGTCAGCTCGACCGCTTGGAGCGGCTTTCCGACCTGCTCGCCGCGACGAGGACGATCCAGATCGCCGCGGGCATCATCCCGGTAGACGTCTACGACCCGACCCGGGTGACGGAGTTCTATGCCAAGGCGGACCGTCGCGCGCCCGGCCGGCTCCTCGTCGGTCTGGGCGGTCCGCAGCAGCCCAAACCTCTGGCCGGACTGACCGATTACCTCGATCGGCTCGAGGCCGAAGCGAACCCGATACCGCGAGACCGGCGCATCCTCGCCGCACTCGGTCCGCGCAAGTTGGAGCTCGCACGGGACCGCTCGGCAGGCGCTATCACGCTGCTCGTCACCCCCGACTCCACCAGCAAGAGCCGGGTGATCCTGGGGGAGCGGCCGACGCTCATCGTCGATCAGCTCGTCGTCCTCGACCGGGATCCTCCGCGGGCGCGCGAGACCGCCCGCCGGCCGCTCACCTTCCTCTCGACGGTGGCGGGTTACCCGGCCAGCTTCGCCCGCATGGGCTTCAGCGACACCGAGATCGCCGACCTCTCCGACAGGTTGGTCGACGAGCTCGTTGCCTGGGGTGACCCCAGGACGATCGCGGCGCGGGTCTGCGAACAGCTCGAGGCCGGCGCCGATCAGGTCGTCCTAGGCGTGCTCACCGGCGCTGGCCAACCAGGGCCGCTCGACGTTGCTCGCGAACTGGCCGAATGGCTGCCGCTCCAGCCCGCTGGCTAAGCGGCGGCCGCGCCCAGCAGCGCCGTAGACGGCCACGGTTGGCGTCACCCAATACCAGCAGGAGAAGCAACCCGGCGACGAGGGCGATCGCGATGAGCGCGCCCGTGATGTCTCCGGGTTTGCCGCCAGATGACCGATTCGCGTCACGCTGCCTTCCGGTTCCGTCTCGACGCGGCGGTCGACAGGGCAGAAGGTCATGCCATGGACGCTTCCGCTGGCCTGCCCACCCCGCCTGAGTCCGGGCAGGCTGCCGGCCGGCTCGTCGCCGTCAACGTGGGGCTCCCCAAGGACGTCGAGTGGCGTGGCCGCACGGTCCACACCGGCGTCTGGAAGTACCCCGTCGACGGGCCGCGCATGGTGCGCGCGCTCAATATCGACGGCGACGGCCAGGGCGATCTCGCCGGCCACGGCGGCCCGCATCGCGCCGTACTCGTCTACCAGCTGGACTCCTACCGGCACTGGCAACGCGAGTTCGGCCGCGACGACTTCGAGTACGGCCAGTTCGGTGAGAACCTCACTGTCGACGGGATGGCGGATGGCGAGGTGTGCATCGGCGACCAGTTCGAGATCGGCGAGGCCCTTTTCGAGGTCAGCCAGCCGCGCGTCACCTGCTACCGGGTGGGTATTCGGATGGGGCAGCCGCGGCTGCCTGCGCTGCTGGTTGCGCACGAACGTCCCGGCTTCTACATGCGGGTGCTGCGTGAGGGGCTCATCGCCGCAGGTGATGCGATCGTCAAGGTGCGGTCGGGTGCCGAGCAGCTCAGCGTCGCGGAGGTCGATGGGCTGCTCTACCGTCCCGGTCACGAGCGCCGCGACATCGAACGTGCCTTGCGCATGCCTGCGCTCAGTCCAGGCTGGCAGGAGTCGTTCCGGGCGATCCTGGCGGCGCCCGAGTCAAGCGGCAACGTCGGGCTGAGCAGCGAGAGCCTGGCACCGCCTCCGGCCTGGGCCGGCTTCCGGCAGTTGCGCGTCAGCGAGGTCGTTCGGGAAACAGAGTCGGTGCTCTCGCTCAGACTGGTAGCGCCGGATGGCGGGCCGCTCCCCGCGCCACTACCGGGGCAGTTCCTGACGCTGCGCCTGAGCATTGTCGATGGCGAGCGTCCGGTGTCGCGTAGCTACTCCATGTCCGGTGACCCCGGGTCGGGTCAGTACCAGGTCAGCGTGAAACGTGAGTCGCGCGGGGTCGTCAGCGCATACATCCACGCGCAGGTCCGGGCCGGCGACCGCATCGAGGTCGCCGCCCCACGCGGCACGTTCACGCTCGCGCCCGGTGACGGGCCGGTCCTGCTCGTCTCGGCCGGCATCGGCGCGACTCCCGTCCTCGCCATGCTCCATGCGCTGGCCGCCGCGCGGTCCCCGCGCGAGGTGTGGTGGTTGCACGGCGCACGCAATGGCGCCGAGCATCCCTTCGCCGCCGAAGTTCAGTCGCTGCTGGCACTGCTGCCCAACGGCCATCGGCGGATCTGCTTCAGCGCGCCGCGTCCCGGTGACAGCCTTGGCCGCGACTACGACGACGCCGGTCGGCTCGGCGCCGAATTCCTGCAGTCATTGGCGCTTCCACGCGGCGGCGACGCGTACGTGTGCGGGCCTGACAAGTTCATGGCCGATGCGCGTGCGGCGCTGACGTCGCTCGGGTTCGACCCCGCGCGGGTGCACACGGAGGTGTTCGGAGCGGGACCGTCGCAGACCCCCGGCATCGCCGCCCGCGACGCCGGTCCTGCGCACCAGCCGGCCGGGGAGCCCGGGCAGGGGCCGGACGTGACCTTCGCGCGCAGCGGGCTGACGGTTCCCTGGCGCGCGGACTTTGCGAGCCTGCTCGAGCTCGCCGAAGCCTGCGACGTTCCCGCCCGGTGGTCGTGTCGAACCGGCGTCTGCCATTCGTGCGAGTCGGGCCTGGTGGCCGGGACCGTCTCCTACGATCCTGACCCGATCGACGATCCCGCCGCGGGCAGCCTGCTGATCTGCTGCGCGGCACCGAGCGGCGAGGTGGTCATCGATCTGTGATGCCCACTGAGAAGGATTCGTCAACCGCGCTCAAGCGCCATCGTCGCGGAGATCAGCAGACGAAGGTTTCGGGTGGCGTCGCCGGCCAGGGACGCGCCGTGCTAGCCCGTACGTCTGCCGCGCGCGAAGTACGCGATCGGGACGAGACCGACCGAATTGATGAGGACGATCGCGGCCGCCCACCGCGCCTTGGAGCCGCGCACCAAGCTCGCGGGCCGTCGCGCCAGATCGGCGAGGGCTGCCAGCTTGAGGACCGCGTCGAAGACTCCGCCGATCACGATCAGCTGACGGGTGCGCGGGCTGAGGTCGTTCCACCGCTTCTTTGCCACCGGTCCAGGCTGCACTCGAAAGCCCAGGAGCGCAAACACATCCAGCTCGTACGCCGGCTACGCAGACGCGCTCATCGCCGTGAGCGCCGCGAAGGGAGCGGTGACCGCGGTCGGCACGGTCATGGCGACTCCCGTGGGCCGGGAGTGAACGAGATCGGCACCGTCAGCGGCGTGCGGCTGAAGCCGGAATGGAAGGGGATCGGACCGGTGCCGTCCTGAAGCCGGAGGTCGTCGAGTCTCCGCACGAGCTCGCTCACGGCGATGCGCAGGTTCATCCGCGCGAGATTCGAACCCGCGCAGCGGTGCGGTCCCGCGCCGAACGCGATGTGGCGGTTGCTCTCGCGCTCCGGGTCGAAGCCGGCCGGGCAGCGGAACTCGCCCTCGTCGCGATTGGCGGATGACCAGATGAGCAGCACCTTGTCGCCTTCCTTGATGGCGTTGGTGCCGATGGTCGTGTCACGCGTGGCGGTGCGCGCGATGCAGACGAAGGAGCCGTCCAGGCGCAGCAGTTCCTCGACGGCCGCAGGGATCAGCTCCGGTCGCTCGCGCAGCAGCCGGGGGATCTCCGGGTGCTCGCAGAAGCGGATCATGATCTGTCCGAGCGCGCCCGCAGTGGTGTCCAAGCCCCCGAACAGCAGCAGCTGGATGATCCCGACGACCTCCGTCTGCGTGATCGGCCGGCCCGCGATCTCCGCGTTCATCACGGCGTCGACGACATCGCCCTGAGGCGGCTCCGCGCGCCGGCGTTCCACGAACTCGCCGATCCACGCGAGCATGGCGCCGCGCGCCTCCCGGGCTTCCTGACTTGTCGGGATCGAGGCCTTGTTCGCCAGCCGGTTGATCTCGGCGAGTTCCTCAGCGGGGGCGTGCAGGAACATCTCGAAGAAGACCAGGCCCGGAAGCGGGCGGGCGAAGTCGGTCATGAAATCGCACGAGCCGGTCTCGATGAAGCTGTCGATGAGGCGGGTCACGAGCTCGCGGGTGGCCTGCTCCTGCTCCAGGACGGCCGGAGGCCTGAACCAGTAGTTGATGAGGCGCTTGTACTCGCGGTGCAGCGGCGGGTCGATCATCTCGGGGATGGCCGGGGTGGAAGTTGGCCCCGACGGCACGGTGACCCCTTGCGCCGAGCTGAACGTCTCCCAGTCCTGGGCGACCTGCAGGACGTCCTCGTACCTGGAGAGCACCCAGAAGCCGCCGAACTCCTCGCTGCGGGCGACCGGATGGTTGGCGCGCAGATACTCGAGCGTCTCGTACAACTGGCCGCCGAGCTGCGGGGAGAGGTGGTTGAAGTGGTGCGCGCACCACTCCGGCGTGATCGCCTCATCCGAGGTCGCTGCCGCCACGCGCCGCCTCCTTCGCCCGGGTGTTGACGTCGACGTCAACCCAGAAGCTACCGGTCCGCGCCCAAGTAAGAAAGCACCCACTCATTTGTAAGGACCAGTGCGCCTCGACCCCACCGGCGTTCGCCTGCGAGGATGTCGACGAACACGACGAACGCCGACGAACGCCGACGAACGCCGAAGAACGCCGACGAACGCCATTGCCCACCGGATCGGGAGACAGACGGTTGACGACATCTACCGGGACGAGCGCCATCTACTGGGACCCGTTCGATGAAGAGATCGACACTGCTCCGCACGAGGTGTGGCGCCGGATGCGTGAGGAGCAGCCGCTCTACCGCAATGACAGGTATGACTTCTGGGCCTTGAGCCGCTTTGCCGATGTGCAGGCCGCGCACGTCGATCCCCGGACCTACCTGTCCGGAAAGGGGACTGTCCTGGAGCTGATGGGCTCCGACATGAGCGAGACGGGTCAGATGATCTTCATGGACCCGCCGCAGCACAACCGGTTGCGCGCCCTGGTCTCCAAGGCGTTCACCCGCAGCCGCGTGGCCGCCCTCGAGGACCGCATTCGCCAGTTCAGCTGCGAGCTGCTCGACGCCCAGGTGGGGAGCAGCGGCTTCGACTATCTCGAGGACTTCGGCACCCAGCTGCCGTCGCTGGTGATCTCGTCGCTGCTCGGCGTCTCGCCAGCGGACCGGCCTCACGTGCTGGAGCTGATCAACACCACGTTCCACATCGAGCCGGGCGTCGGGATGATCAACGACGTGTCCTTCGGCGCGCGGATCGGGCTGAACGAGTTCCTGCTCGCGCAGCTGGCCGACCGCCGTCGGGCCCCCAAGGACGACATGATCACGGCCCTCACCGAGGCCGAATTGACCGAGGACGGACGGGTCCGTCGCCTCAACGATCAGGAGGCGGCCGACTTCGCGAATTTGCTCATCAGCGCGGGAACGGAGACGGTTGCCCGGCTTCTCGGCTGGGCTGCGGTACTCCTCGCCGAGCACAGCGACCAGCGTTCTGAGATGGCCGCTGACCCCGAGCTCATACCTGGTGCCGTTGAAGAGTTGCTGCGCTACGAGGCTCCGTCACCGGTGCAGGGCCGCACCCTTTCACGGCCGGTGGAGCTGCACGGCGAGACGCTGCCCAAGGATGCGAAGGTGCTGCTGCTCACCGGGTCAGCCGGTCGCGACGAGCGGGTGTACGAGAACGCCGACCAGTTCGACATCAGGCGCAAGCCGGAGCAGCACGTCTCCTTCGGGCTCGGTGTGCATTTCTGCTTGGGCGCGGCCCTCGCTCGCATGGAGGGCCGGATCGCGCTGGAAGAGACCCTGAAGCGCTTCCCGGCCTGGGATGTGGACGAGGAGCGCGCGGTCCGGCTGCACACCAGCACCGTGCGCGGCTACAAGTGCGTGCCCATCCTCGTCTGAGGCGTCGAAAGGTGGATGGCGATGATTTTCATCACCGCGAAGTTCCAGGTACGTCCGGAGTCGGCGGAGCGCTGGCCGCAGATCACCCGGGCGTTCACCGAGGCAGTGCGGGCCGAGCCGGGATGCCTGTGGTTCGACTGGTCGCGCAGCCTCGATGATCCCCATGAGTACGTGCTCGTCGAGGCCTTCCGTGATGGCGATGCCGGCGCGGCTCACGTTCAGTCGGAGCATTTCCTGGCGGCGCGGCGCGAGCTGCCGCCCCACCTCGTGGCGACCCCGCAGATCGTCAGCCAGACCGTTGAGCAGGACGGTTGGTCAGAGCTCGGCGAGATGGCGGTCGACGGCTGACGGCGGCTGACGACCGCGCGCCGGGAGGCTCAGCCCCGCTCAGGATCGGCAAGGTAGGCCGCGAGCTTCTCCCGTCGCCGCGCCGCGATCCGGGTCGCGATCGCGCGGCCGATGAGCACCCCGACGGCCGCCATCAGGCAGGCGACGACCGCGCCGATGGCGAACCCCCGTCCCGTCAGGCGGCCCGCCTGCGTCACGAACGTGTGGCCGTGACCGTGGCGGGCCTGGACCCGGGCGACCACGATGGAGGGGAGCAGGAGCACGGTCGCGATCGCCGGGACGAAGCTGTAGGGGACCAGCACGAGTACCAGCCAGCGGACGGTTGTCCTGCGGTCGCGGCGGTGTTGCCACCGCCAGCGCAGCGAGCGCGGGTGGTACGGGAACCGCAAGCCGAGCCAGGCACTGATGGCCAGCACTCCGAACGGCATCACGAGCAGGATGACCGCGGCGGAGATTCCCGAGACGTAGGTGCGGTCGGCAATGCCGATTCCTACCTCGATGGCGGCGCAGATGGGTGCCACGAGCAGCCAGAAAGCGAACCGTTTGACGGCGAGGAACTGCCGGAAGTCGGCGTCGCTGGGCAAGGTGTCCAGAGCGCGGTGCGGGTCCGTTCCGGCCACGTTCGTCGCCGGGACGTCGGCCAGCATCCAGGACGCGAGGACGACCGGAAACGCCAGATGTCCGTGGAGTGAGAACAACCAGTTGCGCGTGGACGCGGGCAGCAGGAACCACCCGATGCACACCAGCGCGGCGTTGAAGACCACCACGACAGGCGCCTCGTACGGCGATCGGAAGAAGCGTCCCAGCTCCCGAGCGAGTGCCGCACGGAACTTGAGCTCGGCCCGCGTCGCCGAGCGCCTCGGCGGGTGCATGTGGGACACCATCGGTGATCCGTCCCATCGGCCTCGACGTCGCTAGACCGTGACCGTATCGGGTGGCGGAGCCGCTTCCGCCTTGCCGCGGCGGACCGCGCCGGGAGCCACGCCCATCACGCGTTTGAACGCGCGGGCGAAAGCGGCTTCGGACTGGTAGCCGAGCTCGCGGGAAAGCGGCGCCACGCTCGCACCGCGCTGGAGCGAGGAGTAGGCGACCTGCATCCGCCAGCCGGTGACGTACTGCATCGCGGGCTCGCCGACCAGCTCGGTGAAGCGCGCGGCGAAGGCCGAGCGCGACATCGACAAGTGCGCGGCCAGGCTCTCGACCGTCCAGGGATGCGCTGGATCGGCGTGGACGAGAGCGATCGCCTGACCAATGGCGGGATCGCGCAGCGCACCGAGCCACCCCGTGCGGGCGGCCGGGTCGGAATCCAGCCAGGCGCGGATGGCCTGGATGACGATGATGTCGGCCAGCCGCGTGATGACGGCTTCGCCGCCGGGCCGGGCCTGGCGCGCCTCGGCGCCGAGCAAGCGCAGGGTGCTGTGCAGCCACTCGGTGCCGGTCGCGTCAGCCCGGATCACGATGGTCGGCGGCAGCGAACGGACCAGATGGTGAGCGGCGGGATGCTCGAGCCGCACCGCGCCGCACACGAGGGAGACGGGGGATCCCCCGCCGCCGTAGCTCAACGTCTCGTAACGCTCGCTGATCTGCCGCCGCTCGATGCTGAGGATGTTGGGCGTCGCCACTCCGGGCCCACTGCGCAGCCGATGACCGGTGCCGTGCGGCACCAGAGCGAGCTCGCCGGCGGACACGGTGACAGCAGGGCCCTCTGCAGCCTCCAGCGTCAATGAGCCGGTCAGGACTGCGTGGAACCACACATAGCCCGGCATGGGTGGCAACCACATGCCCCAGGGCGCGCTGAGCTCCGAGGCGCAATAGAAAGCGCCGTCCATGCGGAGCAGATGCAAAGCGCGACCAAGGGGATCCGACGGCCCCCAGGGGTCGGCTGCTGGCGTGGCGTCGGTCGCGTCCGGCATGGGGTCACTGTCACACCGCGACGTCCGGATAGCCAGCATTCCTGGACGAAGAAGCATGCTTCTGCGACAACCGGTCATGGAAACGCCGCCAGATCGCGCTGATGCTGGACTCCTGGTCATAACGAAGGAGCCCCTCATGGCGTTCGAGGCCGTCGCTTCTGAGCTCGGTACGCGTGGAGACTCGAGCCTCGCGAGTTCGGACGCGCCGCACGGCGTGTCCCTCCCGATCTCGCGAGTTGGCTGCGGGCGGCAGCGCGCCTGGAGTGCTGGCGCCGATCGTCGTGCGCTTCATGACGCACGCGGCCCCCCGGGTGGAGCTGCTGACCTTCGCGGCGGCCGCGGCGGGACGCAGCTACCTGGCGGCTACCGGCCATGGCCCCGCGTGGGCCGAGGCTCTGGTCGTGCTGGCGCTGCTCGGCGCACTGCCGTTCGCGGAGTGGGTCCTGCACGCCCGGCTTCTGCACGCCCGGCCGATCCGGCTGGGCGGTCGGAGCATCACCCTGGCAGCCGCCCGGGCGCACTGCGCTCATCACGCATTTCCCCGTGACGAGAGGTTCCTCGTGACGCCGCTGCGGGCTCTGGTGCCGGCCGGTGCACTCATCGTCCTGGCACTAGCCGTCGTGCCCTCGTGGTCACTTCGCGCGACGGCCCTCGCGGTGGTGGCCGTGCTGTTCCTGGCGACCGAGTGGACGCACTACCTCACTCACTCCGGCGTCAAGCCGCGGTCGGCCTGGCTGGAGCGGCGGATCCGCACCCACCGGATGCACCACTACCGCAACGACGGTTACTGGTTCGGGCTCACGTCAGGGATCGCCGACGCGATGTTCGGCACCGGGCCGGAGCGTGATCGCGTCGCGGTGAACCGGCGAGCCGGCTAGCGGGGACGTTCCCGGACCACGTCGCGGGGATCCTTGTCGTTGCGCAGCCCGCGATATCTCGGCTGGCGCAGGCGGCCGTCGGTGGTCCACTCGGCGAAGCCGATCTGGGCGACGAGGTCGGGGCTCGTCCAGTGGGTGCCGCGCGGGACGGGCCGCGCGTCGACGAAGGGCGAGTCCGGCTGCTCGCGTTCGCGCAGCCGGGCGCCGAGCCGGCGAAGGGTCTCGGCGGAGTAGCCGGTGCCGACCTTGCCCGCGTAGCGCAACGCGTCGCCGTCGTAGTAGCCGACGAGCAGGGCGCCAAAGTCAGTTCGGCTCCCGGCCGGTTCGGTATAGCCGGCAATGACGAACTCCTGCTCCCACGCACACTTCAGCTTGAGCCAATCTCGCGAACGGCCAGGCGAATACGGCGCGGCTGCGCGTTTGGCGATCAGCCCCTCCCAGCCGGAGCGGCAGGCCGCACCGAAGCGTCGCTCGGAGTCGTCGGTCCAGGCCTCGGTGAGCTGGAGCGCCGGCCCCGGCTTGACCGCCACCGAGAGGCGTTGCCGACGCTCCAGCAACGGCAGGCCGGTGACATCCGCACCGTCGATCTCGAGCACGTCGAAAACGCAATAGACGACGGGAAAGTCGGCGAGCAAGCGCGGCCCGGGACGGCTCGTTCCGAGCCGCTGCTGCAGCCGGCTGAACGACGTTTGCCCGCCGTCGAAGGCGACCACCTCGCCGTCGAGAAGGAGATCGGAGCCGGGCATCGCCGCCAAGGCCTCGCACACTTCGGGATAGGTCCCGGTGAGGTCGTTGCCCGTCCGTGACTCGAGCCGGACGCTCCCGGCGCGCCCGCCCGTCACGCGTGCTACGCAGCGCTCGCCGTCGAGCTTTCGCTCGAGCAGCCAGTCGGTGTCGAAGTCACGCCGGTCGGTCAGGGTTGCGAGCATGAGCGGGATGGTCACGGCTGCATCGTTCCCCTCATCCGGGCTTGAGAGTCCTTTGGTCCCAAACCCGGGGGCCTTTCTGCTACAGGCTTGTCGCCTATGTGCCGATACGAAGTCCGTCGCTCCACGTGTGACCGTGTCGGTACGAGCAGGTATCGCGGCCATGCCCCACGGGTGGCTGGCCGCCCCGTCGTCGTGGCCGGTCGCACTTTCTTAGGCCGTGCCTCATGCCTTCCTCCCCCTCCTGCCGCGAAGGCCGGCGGGGCCTCGACAGCAGGATTTCACCAGCAGGGGCTGCTCGTTCCGGGGGTCAGTCTGGTCCGGGCACCCCTCGTCAGGGCGGCGGGTTCATGAACGGGCGTGCCGATCAAAGCTCTGGACCCGCGATGGGGTCAACGGTGACGTTCTCCGTCCGATGTGTGCGCAACAGGAAGCTCACCCGGCTCATCGGTAGCCGTGGATGGTCCTGAGCCGGAAGGGGGAGGTCCCCATCCCACACGCGCGTTCCCGTCCGGTGAGCACGGTGCCGATTCCCCGTTCCGGGGGCTACCTCGAGGCCGTTCAGCGGATCCTGGAGTTCGCCCGGCTTCAGGCGAGCATGGATGTGGCGTGGATGTCGTCGTTCGTCGACGGCGCGCAGGTCTTCCAGTCGGTGAGTTCCAGCGGGGACGGCCGAGCGCCCGAGCCGGGCAGCTCGCTGCCCTACGCCAGTTCCTACTGTGCCCGGGTGTTGGACGGACAGTTGCGTCCGCTGGTGCGTGACGCCCGCCATGACCTGCGCACTCGCGACCTGCCGATGACCGATGTGTTGGACATCGCCTGCTACGTGGGAGCCCCCATCATCGGCGGCAACGGGGAAGTGTTGGGAATGCTCGCCTGCATCTCGCATACCCGACGCCCCGACATGTCGGAGCGCGACCTGGCGACGGTGGCACTGCTCGCACAGATGCTGGGCGATCTGTCGGATCGTTCGACCAAGGTCTTCGCCCGCCGCGACGGGGTGCGCCACCGCATCGCGAGTGTCGTCGCGGGCGAAGGGCGCCGGGTCGTCCTGCAGCCGATTGTCGATACGGCCACCGGTGTCTCGATAGGCGTCGAGGCCCTGAGCCGGTTCGACCATCCTCCGCAGCCGGATGGCTGGTTCGCCGAGGCGACCCTGGCCGGGTTCGGCTTGGATCTCGAGCTGGCTTGCGCCAGGTCCGCGCTCGACACCCTGGCCCGTGCCGACCTTCCCGAACTGCTCAACATCAACTTCTCGCCGGCGGCGCTGCTTTCACCGCTGCTGACACCGCTGCTGGCGGCGGTGGACCGCACGCGGATCGTTATCGAGATCACCGAGCATGCGCCGGTCGAGGACTACGAATCGCTGAACAAGGCGCTGGCCCCGCACCGCGCTGCCGGGGCGCGCGTGGCCATCGATGATGCCGGCGCCGGCTATGCGAGCTTCCGGCACATCCTTCGGCTCGCTCCCGACTTCATCAAGGTCGACATAGGGCTCATACGCGACATCGACAGCGATCCCATTCGCCAGGCGCTGATAACGGCCCTCGGCACCGTTGCCGGCACGGCCGGCGCGCGCCTCGTCGCGGAGGGCGTGGAGACCCAGGCCGAGCTGGACACGCTCTTCGCCCTCGGTGTCCCGCTCGCCCAGGGCTACCTGCTGTGCAAGCCGACCAGAGCACCGGCCCTCGATGGGTATCCGCGCGCCCACCCACGCTAGAACCGCTACTGCTCCTCGCGGGTCACGTCGCGGTCCACCCCGGCCTCGAGCCGGTCCATAGCCGAGTCGAAGCGATCGCCCGATGCTTCAGCGCGCGTCGTGCTCTCGCTCGCCCGCTCGTGACGGAACGCGGCACGGTCCCTTGCCGAAGCCTCCCGGTCCTCGCTCGAGTGCTCCCGGTCGGCCGCTGAATGCTCCCGGTCGGCTCGCTGACTGCTCTCGTAGGCCGCGCCCTTCGGCTGCCCTGTCGCGCGCGTCGGCCGCAGCATCGCGGCCTTGGGCGGCGTCCATGAAGCCGTTGAACTGATCGTCGCGAGCGTTCGCGGTGTCGTCGCGGGTGTCAGCGGCGCTATCGCGCAGGTCCGCGAGTCGATCGCGCTCCGCCGCGTTTCGGTCTCGATCCGACGCGCCGCGACCGTCGACCGATTCCTTGGAACTCCACGCCAGGCGGCGGCGGGCGATGCGCGCCAAGGCGGACAGTCGGTCATTCACCGTGGCTTCCGCCTTCTGGGCGTGGATGGCTCGGGCGCGTAGAGCGGCCTGGCGGCTGCCAGGCTGGCAGCGTACGCCTCGCCGCCCGAGCGTCATCGTTTCGGGCAGGTGCGGAGGGGCTATCGTCCCCGTGCCCGGTTCCGCGAAACGTGCGGGCCAGCCTCCGGGGCTTGACGTCGACCGCTGAGGGGGACGAAGGCCAGATGAGCGACGACGGAACGGCGGTCGTCGAGGTCGCGGAGGAATTGCACCTCAGCCATCGCCGGATCCTCATCATCATCGGTGGCCTGCTGATCGGGATGCTTCTCGCCGCCCTGGACCAGACGATCGTGGCCACGGCCCTTCCCACCATCGCGGGGGAGTTGCACGGGCTCTCCCACCTGTCGTGGGTGGTCACGGCCTACCTCCTGGCGTCCACGGCTTCGACCCCGCTGTGGGGCAAGCTCGGCGATCTCTACGGGCGCAAGACGTTCTTCCAAGCCGCGATCGTCATCTTCCTGATCGGTTCGGTGCTCGCCGGGCTCTCCCAGTCGATGCTGCAGCTGATCCTCTTCCGCGCGGTGCAGGGGATCGGCGGCGGCGGCCTGATGGTCGGCGCGCAGACCATCGTCGCGGACATCGTCTCCCCGCGTGAGCGTGGCCGCTATCAGGGCATGGTTCGGGGCCACCTTCGGGATCACCAGCGTGCTCGGGCCGCTCATCGGTGGCTTCTTTGTCGACCACGCCTCGTGGCGCTGGGTGTTCTACGTCAACCTCCCGGTCGGCGCGGTCGCCCTCGTCGTCGTCACGGCGGTCCTGCCCGGTCACCTGCGGCGCACCAAGCACAAGATTGACTACGCGGGCACGCTGCTGCTCGCCGGTGCCGCGACGAGCCTGGTGCTCCTGACGTCGCTGGGCGGGACGACCTACGCCTGGGGTTCGGGTCCGATCGTCGGGCTCGGCGTGGTGGCGGTCGTGCTCGACGATCGTCTTCATCCAGGTCGAGCGCCGCGCGGCCGAGCCGGTGTTGCCGCTGCACCTGTTTCGCAACCGGGTCTTCACCGCATCGAGCGCGATCGGATTCGTCGTCGGCTTCGCCATGTTCGGCGCGCTCACGTACATGCCCCAGTTCATGCAGATCGTGCGGGGTCAAAGCCCTACCGCATCGGGGCTTCGCCTGCTGCCCATGATGGGCGGGCTGCTGCTGACCTCGATCCTCACCGGCCAGGCTGATCAGCAAGTGGGGGCGCTACAAGATTTTCCCGATCCTCGGGACGGCCACGATGACGGGCAGGCCTCTTCCTGCTGTCGCTGCTGCATCCGTCGACGGGCAACTTGCAGGTGTCGGCGTCGATGTTCGTGCTCGGCGTCGGCATCGGCGCCTCGATGCAAGTGCTCGTCATCGCCGTCCAGAATGCCGTCGACTACAAGGATCTGGGGGCAGGCACTTCCGGCACGACCTTCTTCCGCTCGA
This sequence comes from uncultured Actinomycetota bacterium, assembly GCA_963782485.1. Lineage (GTDB taxonomy): Bacteria > Actinomycetota > Actinomycetes > Frankiales > Frankiaceae > DATAZK01. The sequence continues at coordinate 254,072 of CAWAJV010000007.1, read as the reverse complement.
TCGGTGGCTCGTTCGGCACGGCCATCTTCGGCGCCATCTTTGCCAACGTCCTGACCGGCAACCTGACGCACGCGCTGGCCGGGAAGTCGCTGCCGCCCGGAATCACCGCCTCCAGCGGCGCCACCCCGGCAACGCTCGACAAGCTGCCCGCAGCGATCCACGAGGCCTACATCTCCGGCTACGCCGCGTCGCTGCGGACCGTCTTCCTGGTCGCCGTTCCGGTAGGAATCGTGGCGTTCCTGCTCTCCTGGACGCTCAAGGAGTTGCCGCTGCGCACGACAACCCGCGCGGTGGATCCGGCCGACCGCCTGGCGCCCACGGCGCGCCCGACGATCCGCACCTCGGAGGAGGAGATGGAGCGGGCGCTCAGCACGCTCAACATCCGCGAGCGTCGCCTTGAGGTCTACAGCGACATCGTGCAACGCGCCGGCGTCGCCCTCTCGCCGCGTGCCGGTTGGCTGCTGATCCGGCTGGGCGAGCACCCCGGTGACAACGAGCTGAGGCTGGCCGAACGGCTGCACATCAGCGTGCCCAACCTCACCGAGCGGCTGGGCGAGCTTGGTCGCGCCGGGATGGTCGACGTCCTCGGCCGCCCGGAGGATCCGATCGAGCTCACCCGGGCGGGCGTCACCGCTCACGCTGCCCTCTTCGCGGCCCGGCAGGAGCGTATCCAGCGTTTCCTGGACGGCTGGGATTCGGCTGCTCACCCGGAGCTGCTCCGCCTCCTCTCGCGCTTCACCCACGAGCTCGCGGCCGGTGACGAGGAGCCTGGCAAGGACCTCGAGACCAGCGGTGCCCGGGCGACCTCCGGGACGTAGTTCCCTAGCGGCTGCGGGGAAACCGGCGAACGATCAACAGCTGTGATGTGTGCCCGGACGACCGCTCCGGAGCACCCGTTGGGACGGGAAGGTGAGCCGAGATGAAGCTCGATCCATCAAGGGCCACGGCATTCCTGGACGCCGGCCGGATCGCCGTCGTCGGCGCCTCGAATGATCCACGCAACTTCGGACGCGCCATCTGCGAGGCGCTGACCGAGCACGGCATCGACGTCGTGGCGGTACACCCGACGGCGCCGGCCGTCGCTGATGTCCCGTGCTACCCATCGGTGGCGGCGCTGCCGGACGGCATCGCCGGTGCCATCGTGATGGTGTCCCGCGAGCAGTCTGCGTCGGTCGTGCGTGACTGCGCCGCCCGTGGCATCAAGCGGGTGTGGCTGTTCAAGGGAGTCGGCGCCGGGGCCGTCTCCGACGAAGCGCTGAGGATGTGTGACGAGCTCGGTCTCGAGGTCGTCCCCGGCGCCTGCCCGTTGATGTTCCTGGAGCCGGTGACGGGTGTCCACCGCATGCATCGCGGCATTCGCCATTTGAACCGCTCGCTCGCCAGGACGGGTTGATCAGACCGGCACGGTCAGCGCGGCGCGCGCATCTGGTTGTTGCGGGCGTCGTGGGTGAGTTCAGCGAGCCCGAGCTCCTCCAGCAGCGGCGGCAGGTACATCCCGAAGCGGCCGCGATAACCCTTGCGCAGGCCGTACCAGCCGCCGACGGGATTGTCTGCTGCCCGTCCGAACGCTTCGACCGTGCCGGGGGCGGCCTCCTTCTTCTCATCAGCGGCACCGAGCGGCACCCAGTCACCCTGTTCGACCAACCACGCGGCCAGGTCGTCGATCGCCCGTAGCTGGTACTTGAGCGTGGTCGAGCCCACCTGGCAGACCAGGGTCGGTGGTTCGGCCTGCTGGTCCTTGTACATCGCGTACGCGGAGCTACCCGGTGGAGTTTTCAGCTCCCACGGGTCGTCCTTCGTTCCGGCGGCCATGAGCCACTTCCTTTCGTGATTGCCTGCTGGAAGTGCCGAAGGAGGCGCGGGACGCCGGGGGAGACCGCGAACGGTCGCCTAACCGGGTCTCGGAGCTCCGGCTTATGCCTTTTCCGTCCTACGGCGGCCGAGGGTGCTTTTGTCAATCGAATGGATAGACAATAGGGGCACGCGGGTGGGTTCATCAAGAGGTGGACGCGGCTCAGCTCATCGTGCTTTTCGGCCGGCGCTACCTCGACCTGGAACTCCTACTTGCCCCCTGGAGCAGATGACCTACTGCCGGCGCCAGCGGGTGGTTTCGCCGCGTTCCGGACGATGCGCGGCGACGATGCCGAGCTCGTCTGACCGAGATCAGGGCCGGCTGACGGCCGCGGCGCCCTCGCGCGGAACGACGACGGTGCCCGCAGGGGCCAGCGGGTCGTCGGTCGACGCCTCGCACGAGACGATCCGGGCGGCAGACCTTTCCAGCAGCAGCTCCAGCTGAGCCGGGGTCGTGGGAGGGCCGAGGAAGTATCCCTGGATCTCGTCACAACCCATGCGGCGCAGCTCGTTCTCGGTAGCGGCGTCCTCGATGCCTTCGGCGACGACGCGTAGCTGCAGGCTCTCCCCGAGCCCGATGATGGCGGCGACGAGGGTCTCCCGCCGCTTGTCGCCGACGAAATCGGTGACGAACGAGCGGTCGATCTTCACTTCCTGCACGGGGAGATTCTGCAGGTAGGACAGGCTCGAGTAGCCGGTGCCGAAGTCGTCGAGCGAGATCGTGCAGCCGAGGTCGGCCAGCGCGTGCAGGACGGGGATCGTCCGCTCCGGTTCGCTGACCACGGACCCTTCCGTGATTTCCAGGGTCAGCGCAGACGCCGGCAGGCCGACCGCGCCGAGCAGGTCCGCCACCCGCTGCGGCAGCTTGTCGTCATGGAGGTTGTGGGCCGAAAGATTCACCGCCACCGAGAGATCCAGGCCCTGGTCGTGCCAGGCCCGGCATTGCGTGAGCGAAAGGCGCAGGGCGATGTCCGTGATGGCATCGATCAGCCCGGCGGACTCGGCGAGGGGGATGAACGTGTCTGGTGCGAGCCGGCCGAGCTTGGGGTGCTCCCATCGGATCAGCGCTTCGAGCCCGAGGATCGTGCGCGTGTCCAGCGCCATCTTCGGCTGGTAGAGCATGAAGAGCTGGTCACGATCGATCGCCAGCCGCAGGTCGGCGACCAGGGCCAGCCGATCCGCATGGCCGCGCTCGAGGTCCTGGGTGTAGAGCCCCACCGCGCGGCCGGTTCCCTTGACCCCGTACATGGCGAGGTCGGCTTGGCGCAGCAGCTCACCCGGGCTCACCTCGCCCGGCCGGAAGACGGCGACGCCGATGCTCGCATCGGCGTTCAGGGCGATGCCGTTCACGAAGACCGGCTTCTTCAGCGTCGCGATGGCCTGCTCGGCGAAGAGTTCGGCCTCGCGCGGGCTGGCCACGCCGGTGAGCAGGATGGCGAACTCGTCGCCACCGAGTCGGGCGACCAGGCCGCCCCGCGCGAAGGCCGTGAGCCGCTGCGCCACCACGCTGAGCAGGCGGTCACCGGCCTCGTGACCCAGCACGTCGTTGACGTCCTTGAAGCGATCCAGATCGAGCAGGAGCAAGGCCGCGAGAGTGCCGTGGGCGCCGGGGGTTTCATGTATCCGCTCCAGAGCCTCGCTGAGGAGCGCGCGGTTGCCGATGCCGGTGAGCGCGTCGTGCGTGGCCTCGTGACGCAGCCGTTCGACCATCGCGGCACTGCGCATGGCGACGGCCATGTGGGCCGCCAGCGTCTGGGCGACCGGAACGTCATCGGCGGTGAACGTCGCGGTCTCGCCCTGCCGGTCTGCGACCAGCAGCGTTCCGATCACGCCCTCACCGTCGATGACCGGGACCACGACGGCATCGCGCATCGAACGCTGGGCGAGCCAGGCGCGCGACACGGGATCGTTGGTGTTGCGTGACACGACCACCGGCGCGCCGGTGCTGGTCGCCTGCCCGAGGACGACGTCCGTCTGCCAGTCGTCGGTGAGGCCGTCCCAGCGCGCGAATTCCCGGTCGACGACGACCAGCCGCCGACGGCCCTCCCAGCCGTCCAGCACCATGCTCACGCGCGTCGCCCGCATGCTCCTGCAGATGTGGGCCAGCGACTCGCCGACGAGATCGTCGACCCCAACCGCATGCGTGTCACGGCTGACGAAGTCGTGGACCAGTTCCAGCGACGCGTGGCGCCGGTGCAGGGCGGCAAACGCCCGGTGGACCACCACGAACACGGCCAGCAGCCCCAGCAGGACCACGAGCCCCAAAATCCCGCGGCCGAGGACGATGACCGTCGTCACGCCGAGCAGGGAGGTCAGCAGGGCGATCGTCGCCCCCGACACGAACACGCGCGCCTGCTCGCGCTGGTCGAGCGTTCCGGAGTGCCAGCTGATGACCCGCAGGACGAGCGCGCTCATGACAGCGTCTGTCACCAGCAGCATTCCGGTGACCGCCGCGCTGCTGGAAAGGCCCAGCCCAGGCTCGTGGGAGGTGAGCAGGCAGGTGGCGGCTCCGACGAGAGCTGCCTCGAAGGCGTAGGAGGCGCCGTTGTAGATGACCTTGTTCAAGTTCGGTCGCTGGATCGCAAACGCGATCGCGGTGCCGACCAGCCGGGTGACGACGAGCGTCGTGGGGGAGACGGTCAGCGCGCCGATCGTGAGCGGAACGCCGCTCAGCGAGAACGAGTAGGCCTCTTGCCGGAATTCGATGTGGAGCAACGCCAGCTCGGCTGCCGCGAACATGGCGACGAGCAGGGCCGCCTGCGTGAGCCGCCTTTCGGGCACGGGTGGCTGCAAGCCGAAGGACGGCCGCGAGGACGACCACGAGGACAGCAGTCACCGCGAGCAGCGCAGCAAGGATGCTGCTGCGCTGGCCCGCGGTGCGCTGACGTCGGGGTCGATCCATCCGTTACGTCTCCGCTCCCCATGCATCGCCGGACCAGCGGGCGCCCGACCAGCGCGCGCCCGACCAGCGCGCGCCCGACCAGCGCGCGCCGGACCAGTCGGCGTCCGACCAGCGGGCGCCCGACCAGCGGGCGCCCGACCAGCGGGCGCCCGACCAGCGCGCGCCCGACCAGTCCGCATCCGACCAGCGCGCGCCCGACCAGCGGGCACCGGACCACCGGGCGCCCGACCAGTCCGCGTTCACCCACGCCTTGGTGCCGTCGGACAGGGTCCATCCGTCGCCGGACCACACCGTGCCCATCCAGCGGCCGCCATCCCACGCGGTCGCGCTCGCCGAGGCATCCGCCCACGCGTCCGCATCCCATGGCAGGCCCTGCACGTCCTGCTCGCCGGTCAGCGGTTCACCGGACTCGGGGTCGTAGACGTAGGAGCCGCCGCGCGCCGCCTCCAGCGAGCCGCGTCCCTCAGCAACGGGGAACGACTGCACCGACGTCAAGCCGGCGGAGGAGCGGCCGAGCAGCTTGGCCAGGCCGGGATTGTCCAGCGCGGCGATGGTGTCGTTGATGTCCAGCAGCCCGGAGCCGGCCACCAGCGGGTCGCTGCTGACATCGTTGGCCGTCGCCATGAGCAGCCCCTTGACCTGGTCCGGGGTGAGCTCAGGGTGGTCCTGCAGGAGCAGCGCGACGGAGCCGCTCACCACGGCGGCCGCCTGTGACGTGCCGCTGCCGCGGAAGAGCCGGCCGTCCGGGTCGGTCGCGACCAGGCCTTCGGGGTGGTTCTGGTCGATGAAGGAGCCCGGGTCGCGCAGGCTGGCGATCGAGGTGCCCGGCGCGAGCAGGTCCGGGTGGCGTTCGGCGGTGCCGCTGCTGCTGAAACTCGCCGCGTAGGCCTTCTTCGTGTCGGTACGCTCGTGGAGGTCGGCGGCGCCCACGGAGATGACGTAGGGGTCGATCGCCGGGTCGGTCAGCCGCCCGCTGGCGTTGCCCTCGTTGCCCGCGGAAACCACGACGACAATCCCGTGGTGCCAGGCGTTCTCGGCAGCTGCAGCGAGCGGGTCGCTGCGGTAGTCCTGGGTGGAATCGGTGCCGTACGAGAGGTTCACGACCCGGATGGGATGCGCGGGATCGTCGTCGCGGTGCTCCACCGTCCAGTCCAGGGCGGCGATGACCTGGCTGACATCGGTCGCTCCATCGGCGGTCGCGAGCTTGAGCGGCATGATGGTGGCGTCCGGCGCGACTCCTAGCTGGTAGGACGGGTCTGCCGACGGCGTGACATTCGCACCGGCGTCATGGGCACCGATGATGCCGGCCAGGTGGGTGCCGTGGCCGAAGGTGTCCTGGCTCTCCAGGGCGCCATTGCCGTTCTCGAGGGACAGGTCAGGACCGAGGACGAGCTTGCCGGCGCCGTCCAGACCGGCGACCGGCTGCGCCCCGCTGTCGAGCAGGGCGACGGTCACGCCCTGGCCGGTGATGCGGCGGCCCTCGCTGTCGAATCGGCCCCACACGTGGCGCGCGCCGATGGTCTTGGTGACCGTGTAAAGCGAACCTGGGTCCCTGGTCGGGTCGTAGCCCTTCGACGAGCCGTTCGAGGAGAGCAAGTCGGCGAGGTAGTCGCCCCAGCGGCCGTGCTGCCAGCTGTCGGCAGCTCGGCCGGCGGTCGGCTTGGCCGGTGCCTGCGCCGGTGTCACTGCGGCGAGCGCGGGCCCGGCGAATACCACCGGCCCGGTCAGGGCCACTGCTGCCAAGGCGGCCAGCTTGGGTCCGGTCCAGACCACGCCGCGGCTTCGCCTCGATCCTCGATCAGTTTCCATTGCGCCCCTTCGAAAGACCGGCCGTGACGACCGGCCCCAAAGGAGTCGGCGGCAGAGTTCGCGAACTGTTGCCGCCGAACGGCGTAAATGTCGGTCGAATGACCGACCTGCTTTACGAAAGCAACCTGAACGGGCTAGCGGGCCCCGAAAGGCCAGCTCGCAACCCGTCGGTAGGCGGGCTGGTCACCGGCCATCAGCAGCAGTTCGGTGGGTACCCAGCTCATCCTCGGCAGCGCGGCCAGGGCCTGCACGGCAGGACGCAGGTCGCCCTCGCGCATCGCCCGACCGCGGCCACGGGCCACCGTCAGGTGTGCGGAAAAGGTGCGGTCCGGGGGCGGGTAGCCGGCACTGGCGGCGGCTTCGGCTGCATCGGCAGCCAGCGACGCCAGGTCACCGGTCACGTTCGCGAAGAGCACCCGGCGGCCGAAGTGTCCCGCGCCCTCCAGGCTGAGCGCGGGCGGCTGATGGCGGGAGGCGACGGCACCCAGTCGGGCCGCGAGCGCAGGATCCGCCTGGACCGCCCCGAGGAAGCAGACGGTGACGTGCCAGCGCTGCGGCGCGACCCACGCCAGCCTCGCGAGTTCCGGCTCGGTGCGAAGCCGGGAGACGCAACCGGCCAGCGGCGCCAGGATCTCGGGCGGCGGTACCAGCGCGACGAAGAGGGTGGCAGCCACGAACGACGAGGGTAGGCGGGCAGCCGGTCGCGACGTCCTGCGGCATAGGGTCCGCGGGTGAGCGCAGCGCCCCCTGACTGGCGCTCCGCTCCGGTAGTCATCGTCGGCGCCGGACCGGTGGGCCTTACCGCCGCCGCGCTCACTGGCCGGCTACGGCATCCGTTGCGTCGTCCTCGAGCAGCGCATCCAGATGCACGACCTCCCGCGCGGCGTCCACCTGGACGACGAGGCGATGCGCATCCTCGGCCACGCGGGCATCGGCGCCGATTTCGTCCCTCTCACGCGGCCGGCCCTCGGGCTGCGCCTCGCTCGACCGCCGCCACGAGACCATGGCCGAATTTGCGCGCAGCCGCGCTATCGGGGTGCACGGTTACCCCCAGGCGAACATGTTTCACCAGCCGGATCTGGAGCGCGTCTTGCGCGCGCATGTCGCCGGTCTGCGCGCAGGCGCAGCTGCGGCTGGGCTCCGAAGTCGTGGGTCTCCAGCAGGCCGCGGGCGGGGGAGTGACGGTCCTGGTCCGGGCCGGGGATTCTGCTGAACCGCACCACCTTTCGGCGAGCGCCGTCCTCGGCTGCGACGGGGCCGCGAGCACCGTCCGGGGCCTGCTCGACATCGGATTGGAGGGCTTGCGGTTCGAAGAGCGATGGCTGGTGGTCGACCTGCGTTCCGAGCAGCGGCTGAACGCGTGGGACGGCGTGCACCAGGTCTGCGATCCGCAGCGCGCCGCGACCTACATGCGCGTGACCGACGACCGGCTGCGGTTCGAGTTCCGGCTCGCCCCCGCTGAGGAGGCAAGCGCCCTGGCCCGGCCGGAATCGCTGGGCCGGCTGCTCTCCCCCTGGACCGGCAGTGCCGACCTGACCGGCTTCGAGGTGGTGCGCAGTGTCGAGTACACATTCCGTGCCCGGCTGGCGCAACGATGGCGCGCGGGCCGGGTGTTCCTCCTCGGCGACGCCGCGCACGAGACGCCACCGTTCATCGGCCAGGGGATCGGGCTCGGGCTCCGTGATGCCGAGAACCTCGCCTGGAAGCTCGCCGCCGTGCGCGCAGGAGCGTCCGAGGCCATGCTCGACACGTATCAGGCGGAGCGCAAGCCGCAGGCAAAAGCATTGATACGTAAGGCGATCACGGCGGGCTGGGCCATGACCGGCGGTCAGGACCAGGCCGCTCGCGCGCGACAGCTGGTACTGGCTCTGGTCTGCCGCATTCCGCGGTTCGGTCCGGCCGTGCTGGATCGCCCGAGCCCACCGCTTCGCCCCGGGCCTCTCGTCGCCCGCCGCCGCTTTCCGGGCGCGCTACCCGGGCGGCTGATCCCGCAGCCGCTCCTCGCCGACGGGACCGGTTTCGATGCGTTGCTCGGCGGGGGCTTCGCGGTCGTCAGCGGGTCACGCCCGCCCCCCGATCTGGTCGCTGCGGCCCGCAGCCTCGGGGCGGTCCAGCTGCGTCTCGACGCCCTGCGCGGCCCGTCGACCCGAGGTGCGGTTGACGTTATTCGGGAGTGGCTGCGGCGCGGCCATTCCTCAGCGGTGCTGGTGCGTCCGGACCGGGTCGTCCTCGCGGCCGCCGACCGTCGCGGCCGGGTGCCGGCCGCGACGCTCGATGCCGCGCTGGCCACTCTGGGCCGGGGGCTCACCGATCCGTGAACGGTTCACCCGTCACGTCCCAGAGATGATGGACCGGGTCATGGATGAAGTAGCGCCCGAACGATTCGACGGTGAAGGCCGAGCCGTCACTGCGCCTGCCGGTCCGCGACCATTGCTCGGCGGAGATGCCGGCGAACGAGGCGGACAGCGCGTCGGCAGCGGTGCGGAGCTCCTCGGCGACGAGCGCCGGATCCTGTTCGCCGTAGCGGTCCTTCGCCGCCGTCTCATCCTGGTCCCAGTTGGCGAAGAGCGGGTCGTCCTCGCGGAGCATCGTCTGCAGCCGCACCTGGAAGATGCGAAAGACGTCGCGCACATGGCAGGCGTACTCCAGCGGTGACCAGACCCGGGGCTGCGGGCGGTCACGAACTCCCGGCATCTGTAGCACCTGCAGCCATGAAGCGGCGTTGTCGGACAGCAATAGCGGGATCGCCTCACGGCGCACCCGGGAGACCTCGAGGTGGCATTCGGGGCACCGCTCGCGCAGAACCCAGGTCCAGTTCTTCGTGTCGGGAACCGGTGCCTCGCTCATCAATCGAGGGCCAGGGTGGCAGCACCGGCGAACAGCGCGCCGGCGGCGCGGGGATCGTCGCGGACGATGGCGCCGGACCGGAGCAGGTCCGCACGGTTGGCGATCACCCGGCAGAACTCCGCGGCGTCGACGACGACATGAGTGTCGAATCGGGCGCCGGCCTTGGCGCGACGCACCTGGTCACCGTCGAGCGGCACATCCCACGTTCCGCCGCCGGGGCCCGTGAGCACCAGCCGGGCGTGGGCGTCGTCGATCACCTGCCCGGATTGGAGCAGCCCTATTGGCAGCAGCATCGTGGCGAAATCCGTCATGCGGGTGAGGGTCTCCGGGTCGGGATCGGCCGGTGCGAGACCGACAGCGCACCGGATGTCATCGGCGTGAGTCCAGATCTCGAACGCCCGAGCCACCATGAGCGCATCGAGCGTCAGCCCGATGCCGTGGAAACGCAACGGCTGTGCGGGATCGTGGCCGATGACCGCGCCGAGCGTGACCCGTACGGCAGCGGCCCAGTCGTGAAGCGACTCGACGGGCTCACGCCCGCGCTGAGCCTCTGCCGCCGGCTGGGTGGAGGCGACATGATCGGCGTCAGAAGCGGATTCATCGCCGCCGAGAGTCATGGCGAACGCGAGCTCGACACCGATCAGGTGGCCGATCAGCTCCTGGACGTCAAGGTCGCGCACGGTCGGCAGCGTCCAGTCCGGCGGGGCGAGGTCGGCTAGCAGGGTGCGAAGCACGGAGGTCTGGCGGGCGAACGCCTCGACACCGCTGATGTGGTCTTCATGCTGGGTCATTCCTTGCCAGAGTGCCAACTCGACCGCGCGCCGCTGCTCCTGCACGGCGCGACTGTAGCGGCGCAAAACGATCAGCTCAATGGCACCGCAGACGAACGGTTGCCGGCTGCCGAATCTTCTTGACGCCCAGGTGATCCGCGCGGGCGGTCTGCTCCGAACCCACCGCAACACGGGGAATCGATTCACCGACGGAGGCCAGGTGTGAGCGTGGTGGCTGCTACCTCATCCGATGTCCTACACGTGGAGGGACGCGCAATGGCAGAGGCACTTCTCCTTCAGTTCGAGGGAATCGGCAAGGCCGAGTACGAGGCCGTCAACGGTGAGCTGGGTATCGACATGGACTCTGGATCCGGCGACTGGCCGGCGGGGCTGCTCATGCATGCGGCCGCGCTGTCCGAGGCGGGCGACCTGATCGTGACGGAAGTGTGGGCGTCGCGCGCCGAGCAGGAGTCGTTCTTGCACGGACGGTTGGGTGCGGCGCTCGCCGCCGGCGGCGTGACCGCTGCGCCACGGGTGACGTGGCTGCCACTGTTCACCTTTCACGCCCTGTCCAGCTGAGCAGCAGGCGCCCGAGGCTCCGGCCACCTGGCCCGGCCTCGGTAGGGTTCGGTCGTGGCGGCAGGATCGGGACCGGTATCTGACGCGCCGGTCTGGGAGACCTGGGATTCGGTCTTTCTCAAAACCACGACCCTCGGTCACGAAATCATCCGAGTGGAGACCAACGGCTGGGTGCACTACCCGTGGGAGACGATCGATCCGGGCGGCACGCTGTACCGGCACGCGCTCGGCGGGGGCTGACCCGGCCACGCGGCGAAATCCTCCATGATCGCGACCTGGCACGCAGGGCGTAACGGGCAAAGCCGGGGATACCGCCCGCTCAGGGAGTCGCACTTGTAGGATTTCGCCGCTTCCCGGAGCGGCGACGCGACGCCCGGCGATGAGTTTCGCAGCGCCTCGGCGTCAACCGTGGTGACAGGCATCGACCACGAGGCGAGGAGCCAACATGCCGACCCGAGACAAGGCCATCAACGGAGCTCCGTGCTGGATCGAGCTCGACACGTCCGATGTGGCGAGGAGCCGCGCGTTCTACAGCGAGCTCTTCGGATGGACGTCGGAGGAGCCGAACCCCGACTTCGGCGGCTACTTCAACTTCAACAAGGGTCCCGACGGGGGAGCCCGGATCGCCGGTGGCATGGCGACCCCCGAGGGGATGCCCGACGTCTGGTCGATCTACCTGGCGACCGACGACATCAAGCGCACGCTCGACGACGCCAGGACGCACGGCGGCCAGGTTCTCCTCGAGGCGATGCCGGTGGCAGATCTCGGCATCATGGGCTTCCTGGCGGACCCGACCGGTGCCGCGATCGGCGTCTGGCAGCCGGGGCAGCACCAGGGCTTCGGGCTCGTCGGCGAACACGGGGCGCCGGGCTGGTTCGAACTCCACACCCGCGAATACGACAAGGCGCTCGACTTCTACCGCGCCGTTTTCGGCTGGCAGACCCAGGTCGAGGCAGACACCGACGAGTTCCGCTACACGACGCTGGTCCACGACGGCGAGCAGCACGCCGGCGTCATGGACGCATCGGCGTTCCTGCCCGAAGGCGTGCCCGCACACTGGTCGGTCTACTTCGCCGTGGATGACACCGATGCCGCGATCGCCAAGATCGGCGAGCTCGGTGGCGCGACGGTCATGCCGGCCGAGGACACGCCGTACGGGCGCCTCGCCGTCGTCACCGACCCGGTGGGCGTGCAGTTCAAGCTGGTCGGCCCCAACGATCAGATGCCTGCCTCTTGAGCGGCGCTGACCAGCTACGCGGCCGCTCTTGACGCTGCTGGGCTGAGCCCGGCGAGTGTCAGACCAGGCGTACCAGGTCAACCACGAACACCAGGGTCTCGTTCGGGCCGATGACCGGCGGGGCGCCGCGGCTCCCGTAGCCCATGTCCGGCGGCACGACCAGCACGCGCCGGCCGCCTTCGCGCATCCCGGCGATGCCGTCGCGGAAACCGGTGATGACGCCGTTCAGGGGGAAGCTGGTCGGCTGGCCGCCGCGGCCCCAGGACGAGTCGAACTCCTGGTTGTTCTTGACGCTGACACCCGCGTAGTGCACCTCGACCGTGTGGGACGGGTTCGCTTCCGCGCCGGTGCCGACGACCAGGTCTTCGATCTCCAGCGTCGCCGGCAGCGTGTCAGGGGTGACGTTGATCTGCGGGGCGGATGCGGTGTCGGCGGCGTTGCTGACGGTCACGGGCATGGCGGCTCCAGTCTGTGGGCTTTCGAGCCGCCCAGTCTGCCTGAGCGAGCAAGCCACCGCTCTTGCCGAGCGGGAAGAGCCGCAATCGCCGTCGCCTGCGAAAGTAGGGGTATGGACGCCCGCCCGCGCCTGCGTACCCGACCCGCCTCCGGGGAGACGGCGGCCGTGGCGCTGGTGCTGCACGGAGGCAAGGCGCGCAGCATGCGTCCCGCGAGCCGGCGCCAGCTGAGCGCCGTGCGGATGACCCCGTTCGCGCGGGCGCTCGAGCGGGCCGGCAGCAGCCAGGGGCTCGCGGTCTGGAGCCTGCAGTACCGCGACCGCGGCTGGAACGACAAAGGTTCTCAGGTCCAGGACGCCGCTCTGGGCCCTCGACTGCGCCGCCAAGGAACATCCCGGGTGCACCCGTGTACCTGGTGGGCCATTCCCTCGGGGGTCGCGCCGCCATCGCTGCCGGTGGCCACCCGAGCGTGCGGGCCATCCTGGCGCTCGCCCCCTGGTTGCCCGCGGACGAGCCGCATCACCACCTTCGCGGCGTGCCGGTCCTCATCGCCCATGGAACGCGTGACCGCTGGGTCGATCCGCGGCTGTCGTTCAATTTTGCGACGCGGGCCCGCCGCGACGGGATGGACGTCGAGCGGTTCGAGGTGGTCGGCGTCGGGCCACGGCATGCTGCGCCGCGTGTCGCTCTGGCACGGCCTCGCCACGTCCTTCGTGATGTCGCATCTCGCGGGCGCCGGCCAGCGTGACGGGCCACCTGCGGAGTGGAGCCTGCGGGCCCGTATCTGAGCCCGTCGCCTCGTCGCCGCGCGGGGCGCGTTACGGTGCCAGTGAGGTGTGTGCTGGACCACACCGCGCCACCCGCCCAGCCGAGGGAGCGACCGATGACGAGCCCGCGAGAGCCCGACCCCCTCCGGCACGGAGACGACCCACCTGCGCACGTGTCCGCTCTGCGAGGCCATGTGCGGGCTGGAGATCACCGTTCGCCGCGACGCGCCCGGCGCCAAAGACGGCGTCGTCACCCGCATCCGCCCGCGCAAGGAAGACGTCTTCAGCAAGGGCCACATCTGCCCCAAGGGCACGACGCTCGGCCAGTTGCACTCCGATCCCACCCGGCTGCGCGGTCCGGTCGTCCGCGACGGTGACACCTTCCGGGAGGTGAGCTGGGACGAGGCGTTCGCCACCTGTGAGCGGCTCATCCATCAGGTCGTCGCGGAGCACGGCATGGAGGCCGTGACCGCCTACATCGGCAACCCGGCGGCCCACACGTTCTCGATCGGGCGCTACGTGGGCGTGCTGATCGGCATGTCCGGCATCCCGCGCATCTACTCGGCGGGCACGGTCGACCAGTGGCCGAAAAACGTGACCTCTGCACTCATGTACGGAGGGATGTGGAGCATCCCGGTACCCGACGTGCAGCGCAGCGACTTCATGGTCCTGATGGGGGCGAATCCCCAGGCGTCACAGGGCTCCCTGATGGCCTGCGCGAACGTGCTCGCCGAGCTCGACCGCATTCGCGCAAGACGGCGGCAAGGTCATCGTCATCGATCCGCGTCGGACCGGAACCGTGCGCCACGCATCCGAATGGATCCCCATCACGCCAGGCACCGATGCGGCCCTGCTCTTTGCCGTGATCAACGTGCTGTTCGCCGAAGGCCTGGTCGACCTCGGCCCGGTGGCCGACCTCCTCGAAGGCGTCGACGCGGTTCGCGAGGCGGCCACACCCTTCACGCCCGAGCGGGTCGCCGACACGTGCCAGATTCCCGCCGAGCGGATCCGCGAGCTTGCCCGCGAGATCGCGGCAGCCCGCAACGGCGTTCGTCTACGGGCGCATCGGCTTGTGCAACCAGGAGTTCGGCACGCTGGCCAGCTGGCTGGTCGACGTCGTCAACATCCTCACCGGCAGCTTCGACGTACCGGGCGGGCTGATGTTCCCCAAGCCGGTGAACTGGACCCTCGGCATCCTGCCCACCCCCGTCGAGCCGGGCCAGCCCGGCAGCAGGGAAGGCGTCTGGTTCGGCCGCTGGCACAGCCGGGTACGCGGCGCTCCCGAGGTACTCGGCCAGGTGCCGGTCTCCTGCATGGCGGAAGAGATCGACACCCCGGGCGAGGGTCAGGTGCAAGGCCCTCATCACCGTCGCCGGCAACCCGGCGCTATCGGCTCCAGGCGCCGAGCGGCTGCAGAACGCGCTCCCGATGCTCGACGCGATGATCTCGATCGACAACTGGATCAACGAGACCACCCGCCACGCCCATGTCATCCTGCCGGGGCTCAGCCCGCTGGAGCAGCCGCACTTCGACGACCTGCTCTGGCAGTTCGCCGTACGAAGCGCGGGCAAGTGGTCCGACGCGATCTTCCCGCAGGACGACCGTCCGGGGGAGTGGGAGGTGCTCGTCAAGCTGGCCGGGATCATCAGCGGGCAGCAAGCGGCAGACGTCGACGTGGCTGCGCTCGACGACGGCTTCTTCTCCTTCCTCGTCTCGCTGAACGGCCTCGACCCGGAGCAAGTGCTCGCCCACTACGAGTCGGGTGGCCCGGAGCGGATGCTTGACCTCTCGCTGCGCACCGGGCCCTGGGGCGACCGCTATGGCGAGAACCCGGACGGGGTCAGCCTGCAGACGTTCAAGGACAACCCTGACGGCCTGGACTTCGGGCCGATGGTGCCCGCGGGTGCAGGAGATCCTGCGCACCCCGTCCGGGAAGATCGAGCTCGCGCCCGACTACGTGCTCGCCGACATCCCGCGCCTGCTCGAGCGCTTGGACCGCCCCGCCGAGGTGCTGGTCATGACCAGCCGCCGCCACCTGCGCTCGAACAACTCGTGGATGCACCAGATGTCGACGCTCGTCGGCGGTTCCAACACCTGCACCCTGCTCATCAACCCGCGCGACGCGGCCAACGCCGGGGTGGCTGACGGTGAGCTGGTACGGGTGACGAGCGAGGCGGGCAGCGTCGAGGTCGTCGCCGAGGTGAGCGACGAGATGATGCCGGGCGTCGTCTCACTCCCGCATGGCTGGGGCCATACGGTCCCGGGCGCGCAGACCGGGGTGCCGGAGGCCCACGTGGGTGTCAACACGAACCTGCTCGCCCCCGGCAGGTTGGTCGACGTACCGTCGGGCAACGCGGTGGTGAACGGCTATCCCGTCACCGTTACCCGCTGCGAAGCGGCGGATGCTCAGCGGGGTCCGCGGCCGGGATGGCCACGGTCGGCTGACCGCCGCGGGAAATGACTCGGCAGGGGCTGACGGCACACCTGAGGGGGAGACTGCGCGGTGGCTCGCCAGCAGCCGGGGCTCCTGCTTGCCGTCGCGCTCGGAGGCGCTGCCGGAGGGCCGGCGCGGGCGGCGATCTCGCTCGCCCTTCCGGTGCACGCCGGTGCGTTTCCCTGGGCGATCCTGCTCATCAACGTCGGCGGCGCGCTCCTGATCGGCGTGCTGCTGTCCCTCCTGCGCGTGGTGCGCCGCGGCACGGTCTACGTCCGTTCCCTTCTGGTGACGGGTTTCTGCGGCGGGTTCACGACGTGGTCGACCTTCATGGTCGGAGCCGATCAGCTCCTGGCCCGCGGGCAGTTCTGGATCGCCCTGGGCTATCTCTCCTTCAGCCTCATCGCGGGACTGCTGGCGGTCACCGTCGGCTGGTTCGCGACGCACCGCCTGCTCCGAAGCCCCGCAGGCGGGCTGGTGTGAGCGGAGCAGCGTGGGCGCTGGTGAGCGCCGGTACGGCGCTCGGGGCGGTGGCGCGTTACCTCATGGATCAGTGGGCGCAGAAGCTGACGATCCGCCGCTACGGGCTCGGCGGGATCAGCACGTTCCCGGTGGGAATCCTGGCCATCAACATCCTGGGCTCGTTCGTGCTCGGGTTGCTGACCGGCGTCGCCGGGCACGGCCTCGGACCGCTCGTCGTGGCCTTCGCCGCCACGGGCATCTGCGGTGGCTTCACGACGTTCTCGACCTGGGCTTTCGACACGTTCCGGCTGGCGATGGACGCCCGCGGCGGCCGGCGCACGCTGGCACTGGCCAACGTCGGCCTCAGCACGGCCTTTGGCATGCTCGCTGCCGCCGCCGGACTCGGCCTCGCGCTCCTGTAGCCCCCGTCAGCTACCGGCTTCGAATTCGGCGCGCGCCCAGCGGTAATCGGCCTTGCCGGCTGGCGTGCGCTGCACCTCGGAGACGATCTTGAGCTCGCGCGGCACCTTGTAGCCCGCCACGTGCTTGCGGGCGTGTTCCTGCAACTCCTCGAGCGTCACGCTCTCGTCACGGGTCTGCACGATGGCGGCGATCCGCTGGCCGAAACGATCGTCGGGCACGCCGATGACGAGCACGTCGAAGACGGCCGGGTGGCTCTTCAGCGCCGCCTCGACCTCCTCCGGGTAGACCTTCTCGCCGCCGGTGTTGATGGACGACGATCCCCGCCCCAGCAGCGTGACGGTGCCGTCGGCCTCGTGGCGGGCGAAGTCGCCGGGGATCGACCAGCGCACGCCCTCGGCATCGGTCGGGTAGGTGGCCGCCGTCTTCTCGGGGTCCTTCCGGTAGCCGAGCGGGATGTGTCCGCTGCGGGCGAGGCGGCCCACCTCGTCGCTGCCCGCCGGAATTTGCGTGAGGTCATCACGCAACACGGCCATGCCGTCGCGGACCACGAAGCGTCGCTCACCCGTTGGCGCGCTCATGCCGCTCGCGCCGAGCTCGCTGCCACCGAAGCTGTCGCGGGTGATGATCTGCGGCAGGTGCTGCTTGAGCTGATCGCGAACCGCCTGGGAGAACACGGCTCCGCCGGAACCGATCGCGTAGACGCACGACAGGTCATAGGAGGCACCCGGCTCGGCGAGCGCTTCGGCCAGCGGGCGCGCGACGGCGTCGCCGACGACCATGATGGAGTTCGCCCGCTCCCGCTCGATGAGCTTCCACACGTGGTGCGGGTCGAAGGAGCGGGAGTCGTTGAACACGACCCGATGGCCCGCGAGCAGCATGATGAACACGTTCCACTGAGCGGCGCCGTGCATGATCGGCGCGTTGATCATCGAGACCAGGATCCCGGTCTCGGGAGCGATCCGCGAGGTGATCTCGCCCGGCTCCGTGATGGGCTCGCCGGTGAAGTTGCCCGCGCCGCCGAGCGCGGCGAAGAACACGTCCTCGTGGCGCCAGATGACTCCCTTCGGCATGCCGGTCGTGCCGCCGGTGTAGAGCAGGTACAGGTCGTCCGGCGACCGCTGGAGGTTCGCCCGCTCCGGGGAGGCCGACGCCAGCGCCTCCTCGAAGGACAGGGCGTCGGTCGGCTCGTCCGAACCGTCCTCGAGCACGAGAAGCTGGCGCACCTGCGGCACGGCCTTGGCGGCCTCGTGCACGACCGGCGCCAGGCTCCGCTCGAAGACCAGGAACGAGACGTCGGCGTCATCCAGCACGTAACGCAGCTCGTCGGCGACGTAGCGGTAATTCAGGTTGATGGCCACCGCGCGCGCCTTGTACGCGCCGAACGCCGCCTCCATCCACTCGATGCGGTTGTAGGCGTTGATCCCGACGGTGTCGCCGGGCTGCACGCCGTTGGCCAGCAGGTAGTTCGCGAAGCGCGTGGACCGCTCGTCGAGCTCGCGATAGGTGGTGCGCCGCTCGCCGATCACGATGGCGACGCGGTCGGGTATCTGCTCGGCGACGACCTCGAACAGGTCAGCCAGATTGAACGTGAGCGTGCGAGCCTCTGGGGCGGCGGTCATAACGATGATTTT
Source organism: uncultured Actinomycetota bacterium (assembly GCA_963782485.1). Taxonomy (GTDB): domain Bacteria; phylum Actinomycetota; class Actinomycetes; order Frankiales; family Frankiaceae; genus DATAZK01. Next base: position 235,905 of record CAWAJV010000007.1, on the reverse strand, counting down.
GCCTTGACGCCGCCAGGCACAGTGAACGGGGGCATCGGCTCCGCCGGTCGGCGCGACGCGGCGCCCGGTGCCCAGACGGAGGTGCAGCTCAGGTGTCGCGGCGCGGATGGCTGCTGTTCTCGGCGATGTGCGTCATCTGGGGCATCCCCTACCTGCTGATCAAGGTGGCGGTGCGTGAGCTCAGCCCGGTGACCCTGGTCTTCAGCCGTTGCCTGATAGCGGTGATTCTGCTCCTGCCGATCGCCCTCGCCCGGCGCGAGATCCTGCCGGTGCTGCGCAGGTGGAAGCCGCTGCTGGTGTACACCGTCGCCGAGGTGGCGATCCCGTGGCTGCTGCTCTCGGTGGCCGAGCAGCACCTGTCCAGCTCGCTCACCGGGCTGCTGATCGCCGCCGTTCCCCTGGTCGGCACGGCGCTGGCCTTCGCCCGCGGCGCCAAGGCGGAGTTGGGCTTCACCCGGATGCTCGGATTGCTGATCGGTATCGCCGGAGTCGCGTCACTCGTCGGCGTCGACGTTCGTGGCACCGAGGTCGGCGCGACCGTCGCGGTCGCCTTCGTCGTCATCGGTTACGCCGTCGGGCCGCTGGTGCTGTCGCGCTATCTCGCCGACCTGCCACCCATCGGTGTCGTGGCCGCATCGCTCACGCTCGTGACCATCGGCTACGCCCCCTTCGCCCTCACCGACCTGCCTGCCGCCTGGCCGAACGCCCGGGTGACGGCGGCCGTCCTGGTGCTCGGGATCGTGTGTACGGCGCTTGCTTTCGTGCTGTTCTTCGCCCTGATCGCTGATGTCGGACCCGTTGTCGCCACGGTCATCACCTACGTGAACCCGGCCGTTGCCCTGGCGCTCGGAGCCGTCTTCCTGGACGAGCGGATCACCCCGGCGACGATCGCCGGTTTCGCGCTCATCCTCGCCGGGTCGGTGCTGGCGACGCGCCCGACCAAGGCGGCTCTCGAGCGGGCCGTGGTGACGCCGGCGGTCGCCGTGCCCTCACCCGCCGGTGCCGTCGTCGGTGCGATGGAGGATCACGAATCTGCTGGATAGGGGCTACGGCGGGGCGCGGAACGCTGTTCCCGGGGCTCCGTTGTCAACATCGCTGTGCTCCCGACGCGAAATGTCGCAGGCTTCGGCCAGGATGGCCTGGTGAGCCCGAGCCCTGCCGCCCTGACCAGCGATCGCGATGCCGCCGAGGCCGTCCTCACCCAGCTGGCCGGGCCCGGCTCCCGGCTTCGCGAGGATCAGTGGCGGGCGATCGAGGCCCTGCTGGAGGGTTCCCGGGTGCTGGTCGTCCAGCGCACCGGCTGGGGCAAGAGCGCCGTCTACTTCACGGCTACGGCGTTGCTGCGGGCGCGGGGGGCCGGGGTGACGCTGATCGTGAGTCCGCTCCTGGCGCTGATGCGTAACCAGTTGGAGGCCGCTTCGCGCGCCGGCATCAGGGCCGCGACCATCAATTCCGCGAATCTCGACGAATGGTCGGATGTCGAGCGGGCGGTCGAAGCCGGCGACGTCGATCTGCTGCTCATCAGTCCCGAGCGGCTGAACAGTCCCGGCTTTCGCGAGACGGTGCTGCCCCATGTCGCGAGCCGCTGCGGCCTGCTCGTCGTCGACGAGGCCCATTGCATCTCCGACTGGGGCCATGACTTCCGGCCTGATTACCGCCGGGTGCGTGACGTGCTGGAGCAGCTGCCGCCCTCGGTCGCGGTGCTGGCGACGACGGCGACGGCCAATGCGCGGGTCACGAGTGACGTGGCAGCCGTGCTGGGTGAGCCCCTGGTGCTGCGCGGCAGCCTGGACCGCGCGTCGCTCGCCCTCGACGTCGTCGAGCTGGGCAGCGACCCCGAGCGGCTGGCCTGGCTCGACGCGCTGCTACGCGAGGCGCCCGGCTCCGGGATCATCTACACGCTCACGGTCGCCGCGGCCCAGGACACCGCGACCTTCCTGGCTTCGCGTGGCCACGCCGTCGCCGCCTATACGGGGCGCACCGAAGACGCCGAGCGGCGCCGCATCGAGGGTGAGCTCGCTGCCAACGAGCTGAAAGCTGTCGTCGCGACGAGCGCGCTCGGTATGGGGTATGACAAGCCGGATCTGACCTTCGTGGTCCATCTCGGGAGCCCGTCCAGCCCGATCGCGTACTACCAGCAGGTCGGCCGGGCGGGGCGCGCCACCGAGAGCGCCGAGGTGTTCCTGCTGCCCACCCCGGCGGACCACGCCGTGTGGTCCTACTTCGCGTCGGTGTCCATGCCTGATGAGCCCACGGTGCGACGCCTGCTGGCCGAGCTCGATACCACTGCGCGCTCGACAGCGGCCCTGGAGCCGCTCGTCGACCTGCGGCGCACCCGGCTCGAGATGGTGCTGAAGGTGCTCGACGTCGACGGGGCGGTGCGGCGCGTCAGCGGTGGGTGGATCGCCACCGGCCAGCCCTGGAGCTACGACACCGCCCGCTATGACGGGCTGAAGGCGGCGCGTGATCGGGAGGGCGCCGCGATGGACGAGTACGCGCGGACCGCCGGGTGCCTGTTGCGCTTCCTGCGCGAGCAGCTGGACGATCCGGAGGCGGCCGACTGCGGCCGCTGCTCCCGCTGCCTGGGGCGCCCGCTGCGCGAGTTGCAGCTGCGTGCCGTAGCCGAGGGCACGGCGGCGCTCGCCCGCGCCGGCGTCGCGCTCACGGCGAAGAAGACCTGGCCCACCGGTATGGCGGCCGCCGGGCTTTCGCTCTCCGGCCGGATCGCCGCGGGTTCGGCCGCCGGCGACGGGCGAGCGCTCGCCCGGCTGTCCGATCTGGGCTGGGGCGATCGGCTGGCCGGCCTGCTCGCCGGCGATGAGCCTCCGGCCCCGGCGATCATGGAAGGCGTCGTGCGCACCCTGCGCGATTGGCCCTGGGAGACCCGGCCTGACGTGGTGGTGGCGATGCCGTCGCAGCGCCATCCCCGCTTGGTGGCGGCGCTCGCGGCCCAGGTGGCGTCGATCGGGCGGCTGGTCGACGCCGGCGCTCTGGTGCGCACGGCGAGCCGCCGCCCGCAGCAGGAGCTGCACAACAGCGCCCACAAGCTCGCCAATGTCGTCGGCGCCCTCGCGGTGCCGCCTGACGTCGCCGCGGCGGTCTCGGGACGCGTCGTCCTGCTGGTGGATGACCTCTGGGATTCGGGATGGAGCGCGACGTGGGCCGCCCGGCTGCTGGTCGAGGCCGGCGCGGCACAGGTGTTGCCCTTCGCGCTAGCCGCGGCTGGAGGGTGATCCGGGAGCGGCGCAGGGTCTCAGGCAGCGAGGAGCAGCGAGAGGTAGTCCGAGAAGATCGCGTCGCACCCGTGGGCCCGGGCCGTCTCCAGGGCGGCGCGCTGCTGCACGTCCCAGGCGAACGCGAGCAGGCCCGCTGCGTGAGCGCGGGCCACCCGGTGCGCGGTCCATTCAGGAGCGCGCAGGTTCAAGGCGGCCGCTCCTGCCTCGGCCGCCTGCTCGATGCGCTGCTCGTCCATCACCCGACCCGATCGCAGCGTGGTGGAGACCGCCAGCCGGGACTCCTGGCGAAACGGCTGCCACCGCCTCACCTGGGCAGCGCTTCCGCACAGCCACAAGCGCGCATCGGCGCCGTGCGCGGCCGCCACCTCGACCACGGGCCCGGCCGCCGCCGGGTCCTTCACGTCGAGGGACAGGTCGAAATCGGTGCCGGCGCTCGTGTACAGGGCCGAGAGCGGAGGGAGCCACCCGGGTAGCTCCGCGGCCGCGGCGGCGGCGATGGCGCGCCGTTTCAGCCCGATCCGGATCACCCCGTCGTGCACGAGTACCGGTATGCCGTCGGCGCTCAGCCAGACGTCCGACTCCAGCGCCCGGGCGCCGCTCTCGAGTGCATGGGTGAAGGCGGCGAGGGTGTTTTGGCGGACGCCTCGGGCGGGCGCGCCGCGATGAGCGAAGCCGATCACCGGGGGTTGGGTGGGGCGAGCCGGCGCAGCACCTCGGCGTGCAGCGAGCCGTTCGAGCAGACGATGCTTCCACCGTGGGGTGACGGCTCGCCGGCCAGATCGGTGAAGGTGCCTCCCGCCTCCTCGACGATGACCTGGAGCGGGGCGATGTCCCAGACCGAGACCTCGGGCTCGGCGCTGAAATCGACCGCCCCTTCCGCCACCATGCAGTGCGACCAGAAGTCGCCGAAGCCGCGATTGCGCCAGGCGGCTTGGGCGAGCGCGACGAAGCTCTCCAGCCGGCCCCGCTCAGCCCAGCCCTCCAGCGAGGAGTAGCCGAAGGACGCGTCGCCGATACTCGCCACGTCGCTCACCGCGAGCCGCCGGGGGGCGTCACCGGGTGCCGTCGCGCTGCTCGCGTAGGCCCCGGCGCCGCGGCTGGCCCACCAGCGCCGGCCGAGGGCCGGAGCGCTCACCACCCCGATCGCGATCTCGCCGTCGATCTCGAGCGCCAGTAGCGTCGCCCAGACAGGCACGCCCCGGATGAAGTTCTTGGTCCCGTCGATCGGGTCGAGGATCCAGCGCCGGGAGCCGCTGCCCGTGTCGCCCTGTTCCTCGCCGAGCACGGCGTCACCGGGCCGCTCAGCACTAAGCCGCCGGCGGACCAACGCCTCGGCGGCCAGATCAGCATCGCTGACGGGCGTGGTGTCGGGCTTGGTATCGACCTTCAGGTCCAGCGCCTGGAAGCGGGCGAGCGTGAGGAGATCCACCTCGTCGGCGATCGCGAGCGCCAGATGCAGGTCTGAGGTGAGCGCTGATGTGGAATCGGTGTGGGTCTCGGGTGTGGTCTTCGTGTCGGACTGGCTGGGCACAGGCACGAGCGCGAGACTACGAGGCGATGCCACACATCGGAGTAACCAGCAGGCGGGCTGTGCTCGCAACCGTCTTTCTCGCCGGGTGCGGTGCGGCGGGGAGTGCGGCGAAGCGCGCGGCCCAGCGCACGGCAGCGCCTTCGGACGCTCCCTCACGGCCGCCGGTCAGGTCACCTGCTGCCACGCACCCGCCGAGCGTCGCGCCGGCCACGACGGCGCCGGTGCCAGGGGCTCCGGCTGTCGAGGTGGTCCACGGCCTACGCAGCCGCGCGCAGGTAGCGCTGACGTTCCACGGCAATGGCGACCCCGCCCTGGCCCTCGCGCTGCTGCAGGCGGCCGAGGCGCGCTCGGCGAAGATCACCGTCTTCGCCGTCGGCAACTGGCTGCAGGCCCATCCTGACCTCGGCCGGCGCATCCTCTCCGGTGGCCACGAGCTGGCCAATCACACCTTCACCCATCCGGAGCTGGGCTCGCTGGGGGAGGCGGCCGTGGAGCAGGAGTTCGCCCTCGCCCGCGACGTCATCCAGCAGGTGTCCGGCAGCAACGGCCGGTACGCGCGCCCCTCGGCCATGGATCGCTCGACCCCGCTGGTGCTCGCGGCGGCCGGTCGGGTCGGCTACCGGACGGTCGTCGCGTTCGACGTGGATCCGGCCGACTATCGCGACCCGGGAGCGGGACTCGTCGCGTCGCGCACCCTCGCGGCCGTACAACGCGGCAGCATCGTCTCGCTGCATCTCGGCCACCAAGGCACCGTGGAGGCGTTGCCCGACATCCTCGACGGCCTCTCCTCACGCGGGCTGAAGCCCGTCACCGTTCACACTCTGCTGACCTGACTTGACTCCCTGAATTGTCAATATGAGGGTTGACATATCCCTGCAGAATGTCATCCTGGCGGGGTGCCGTCAGCCCGCGAGACCCTCCTCGACACCGCGCGCGATGTCGTGGTGGCGGGCGACTGGGAGCGGATGCCGCTGGCGGAGCTCGCTGCCCGCGCCCGGGTGAGCCGCCAGACCCTCTACAAGGAGTTCGGCAGCAAGGACGGCCTGGCCCGGGCGCTTTCGGCGCGCGAGACCGACCTGTTCCTGGCCGACCTCGCGAACGTCCTCGAGGAGCATCCGGACGATCCGGTGGCGGGCACCCGGGCGGCCGTCGCCCACACGCTGCGCACCGGTGCCGACGACCCGCTGCTGAAGGCGATCCTGTCCAGCGCACGCGGCCCATCGGAGCTGCTGCCCTTCCTCACCACCCGAGCCGATCCGATGCTCGCAGCCGCCGGCAAGCTGCTCACCGGCTACCTGACCGCCCATTGGCCCCACCTGACCACCCGAGATGTGGCTCTCGTCGCGGATTCCGCGATCCGGCTGACGGTCTCTCATCTGGTGCTCCCGCTGGCGCCGGTCGAGCGCATCGCCGACGATCTCGCCACCCTCGTCGAACGCCTGCTACCCCCGGAGAATCCCGCCGCTAAGGAGAGCTCGTGAGCACTCGCGACCTGTACGTCAACGAACTGCCCGCCGACAACTGGAGCGTCCCGATGGTCGGCGACGCCCGTTTCTCCTGGGAGTACGACGAGGGCCGGGCCCGGCTCCTGGCGCTCTACCAGAAGGGCAAGGACAAGCAATGGGACGCCCAGACCCGCATCGACTGGTCCGTGGAGGTCGACCCGTTCGACGCGCTCGGGCTCGGCGAGGAGTCCTGCCCGATCTATGGCTCGCCGACCTACCTGAAGCTGGGCCAGAAGGACAAGGACGAGATGTACCAGCACCTCGTCTCCTGGCAGTTCAGCCAGTTCCTGCACGGCGAGCAGGGCGCGATGATCTGCTCCGCGCGCATCGTCGAGGGCGTTCCCGATCTCGACGCGAAGTTCTACGCGAGCACCCAGACCATGGACGAGGCACGTCACGCCGAGACGTACGCCCGCTTCCTGCAGGAGAAGGTCCAGCTGGTCTACCCGATCAACCCGAACCTGCAGGCGCTGCTGCAGTCGACGCTGTCCGACAGCCGGTGGGACATGCCCTACCTGGGCATGCAGGTCCTCATCGAGGGTCTCGCGCTGGCGGCGTTCGGGCTGCTGCGTGACACGACCACCAAGCCGCTGCCCAAGCAGATCCTCAGCTATGTCATGCAGGACGAGGCGCGCCATGTCGCCTTCGGACGCATGGCTCTGAAGGACGCGTACGCCGACCTCACCGCGGCCGAGCGCGACGAGCGTGAGGAGTTCGTGGTCGAGGCGTGCTACCTGATGCGCGACCGGCTCCGCGGCCAGGAGGTCTGGGAGAACCTCGGCTTCCCGGTCCAGGAGTGCCTCGACTACGCCGACCAGTCGGCGTTTCAGCAGATGTTCCGCTCGCTGCTCTTCACCCGCATCGTGCCCATCGTCAAGGACATCGGGCTGTGGGGCGAGAAGGTGCAGAAGGCCTATGCCGACATGGGAGTGCTCGACATGGCCGGCGTCGACCTCGGCGCCCTGATGAAGGCCGACGAGGACATTGCTGACAACCTCGACCGCGAGCGGGCTGCCATCCACGCCCGCAAGGCCGAGGTGGACGCGACGATCGCGGCTGGCTAGCGACCTTCGTCATCCCCGGCCTCGCGGGCCAGCAGCAGCCGGCGCAGCGAGTCGACCCGCGCTGCATGGGACGGGCTCGTGGCGGCGAACTCGTCGAGCATGCAGTCGGGTGAATCCGGCAGGTGGGTGCAGCCGCGCGGGCACGTTTCGGCGACCTCGGCGAGATCCTCGAACGCCGACAGCACCCGCGCGGGCGACACCAGCCCGAGCCCGAACGAGCGCACCCCGGGGGTATCGACGACGAGCCCGCCCTCGGGCAGCTCCAGGGCGATGACCGACGAGCTCGTATGGCGGCCCCGTCCGATGTCGCTGACCTCGGCGGTCGGCCGGTAGGCACCTGGGACCAGCCGGTTCACCAGCGTGGACTTGCCGACCCCGCTGTGGCCGAACAGCACGCTGATCCGTCCCGTGAGCAGGGCCCGTATCGCCTCGAGGCGGTCATCGACCCCGGCCGTGACGACCGGTACCCCGAGCGGCTCGTACTCCGCCAGGAGCGCCGCCAGCGCCCCGGCGTCGGCATCGTCGGGTGCGAGATGGCCGGCGAGGTCGTTCTTCGTCAGGCACAGGACGGGGGTGAGCCCGCCGTCGTAGGCCGCGACCAGGCAACGGTCGATCAGGCGGGCACGGGGTGGGGGAGAGGTCAGCGCGACCACGACGATGAGCTGGTCGGCGTTCGCGACGATCGGCCGCTCCGCCGGGTCGCTGTCGTCGGCCGTGCGCCGCAGCACGCTGGTCCGCGGCGCCACCGACACGATCCGCGCCAGGCTCCCGTCCTTGCCTGAGACGTCGCCGACCAGCCGGACGCGGTCGCCCACGATCACCGCGGTCTTGCGGACGTCGGAGCCGCGCACCGCCAGTACCGAGCGCCCGGAACTCTCCAGGCGGCAGGTGGAACGCCCCCGGTCCACGGTGGTGACGACGGCGTCCTCGGCGTTCGCGTGCTCCGGCCGCAGCCGGCTGCGGCGCCGGTTCGCTCCGCCGGGACGGATCGGGACGTCGTCCTCGTCCAGGGGGCGTGGCATGCGGGGCGAAGCCCTGTCTCTACCGGATGCCGGCGGCGGGCGCGAGCAGCGCCGACCACAGCTCGGGGAATCCGGGCACGGTCTTTCCCGTGGTGGCGATGTCGGAGATGCGCACCCCGCGTAGCCGCAGCCCGGCGACGGCATAGGCCATGGCCAGCCGATGGTCGGCACGCGGATCGAGCACGACCCCATCGTGACCGTCGCTACCCGCTGACAGCGGTGCCGGCGCGACGGCCAGGCCGTCCGCGGTGACGGTGATGCGGGCGCCGAGGCGGCCGAACTCCTCCGCGAGGGCAGCCAAGCGGTCGGTCTCCTGGCCGCGCAGGTGGGCGACGCCGCGCAGCCGGCTGGGGGAGTCGGCGAACAGTGCCATCGCGGTCAGGGTCGGCACCACCTCCCCGTAGTCGCTGAGGTCGAGATCCACGCCGTGCAGCTGCGGCGGGCCGGCGACCTCCAGTTCCCCGTCCGGGGTGATCGTGCACGTGCACCCGAATGCCGTCATCAGCTCCGGGAGCAGCCGGCCAGGCTGGGTCGTCGCCGCCGGCCAGCCGGTCAGCCGTACCCGCCCGCCGGTGACGGCGGCCGCGGCCAGGAACGCCGACGCGCTCGAAAGGTCGGGCTCGATCACGTACGCCGCCGGGTGCAGCTCGCCGGGCTCCACGCGCCAGCGCGCCGGCGAGGTGTCGTCAACGATCGCCCCCGCCTGGCGCAGCATGCTCACCGTCATCGCGAGATGGGGAGCGGACGGGACGCGTCCCGCGGCGGCGCTGACGACGAGCCCGGCTTCGAAGCGCGGCGCCGACAGCAGCAGGCCGGAGATGAGCTGGCTCGACGATGAGGCATCGACCTCGAGCGTCCCGCCGCGCAGGCCGCCGGTCGAGCGCATCGTGAACGGCACGTGGGACGCGCTTGCCGGAAGGTCGGCGCCCAGCGCACGCAGCGCGGCGAGCAGCGGGCCGAGCGGACGCTCGCGCATCCGCGGGTCGCCGTCGACGGTGATGAGGCCGCGGGCCAGCACGGCAGCTGCGGCAGGGATGAAGCGGGCGACCGTGCCCGCATTGCCGCAGTCCAGCGTCACGGTGTCGACCTGCGCCGGCGCGACCCGACCCGTCACAGCCCAGTCCAGGCCATCCCGGTCTGCGGTGATCTCGGCGCCCAGCGCTCGCAACGCGCCCGCCATGAGCAGCGTGTCGCGCGAGCGCAGCGGGGCTCGCAGGCTGCTGGTTCCCGGCGCGAGTGCGGCCAGGATCAGCGCTCGATTCGTCGCCGACTTCGAGCCCGGCATGCTCACCTGACCGGCCACCGGCCCGCTCGCCTGGGGCGCGCTCCACGCCGGGGCACGATCGCGCTGGGTGGCGGCGGTGGACAACGGGTGGACCTCCTGCAGTCGCGCTGGAAGGGCGAGGGTCGCCTTTCAGTATCGGCGCTGCCCGGCTGAATGGCTTGCGAGTATCGCGCCCCGGGAGGCGCGTTCGTCACGTCTGCAGCGCTCGGTGGACCGGATCGGTACTGTCGTGGCCCCCGGAGACGTTCACTTGGTGGCTGACCTGCGTCAGCCGCGGTATTGCGCAATCGCCCGTTGGGGGCGAGGGATCGGAGATCACTGTGGATCTGAAACGTGCCCGCAAGCAGCTCGAGGCGCGCCTGGCCGAGCTCGGCCACAGCTCGGCTGTGCTGGCTGCCGAGGGAGCGGAGCTCGGCGGCGGCGATCTCAGCCATCTCCACCAGCACCCCGGCGATCAGGGCACCGATCTTTCCGACGCGGAGCGCGAAGTCGCCGTGCTGGACGCCGTGGCCGCCGACCGCGTGCTGATCGAGGAAGCCCTCGCGCGCATCGACAACGGGACGTACGGCCACTGCGTGGACTGCGGCAAGGTGATCCCGAAGGAGCGTCTCGCTGCGCGTCCCGAAGTGGCGCGTTGCGTCGAGGATCAGCAGCGTTTCGAGGCGCGTCGCGCCTAGCCGCCCGCCGCACCGGCTGTGTCAGGGGCGCTTGATGCCACTGATGAGCAGCTGAGCTCCGTGTGACTCGCCCTCATGGGCGCGCGCGAGCGTCAACTCGCTGACGACGAGGTCGCCGAGTGCTTCGGGGTCGGCTTGCAGGGTCTGGCGTACCGCGGCTGCCGGCAGCACCGTTCGCGGCCGGATCCACTCGACGTCGAAGCCGGCGGCCTCGAGTAGCTCGCGAAGGTCGTCGGGGGCGAAGCAGCGGGTGAGCGCGTCGTCGTGCTCCGGATCCGGGACCAGCACGACATCGGCGGCGGGCGCGTCAGCCAGCTCCGACCAGCGGTGCTGCTCCGCGAGGGTGGCCAGGCCCTTCGTGAGCGAATCGGCTGACGCGAGCACCCGGCCGCCAGGGCGCACCACGCGGTGCATCTGAGCGAGCGTGGCCTCCGCGGCCAGGCAGTCGGAGAGCGCGCCGCCTTCGGCGATCACGGCGTCGACGGACGCATCGCGCACCCACTCGAGGCTGCGCGGATCGGCGATGACGTCCGGTCGAGCCAAGCCGGCGCCCACGAGCTGGCTCGGGTCGCGCCCGACGGTGAAGGGGCGATGCCCGCCCGCCACGAGGACCTCGTTGAGCCGGCTGTCCCACTCGAGGGGATCGGCGTCCGGCAGGGGACGGCTCACGTCGAGCACTGTGGCGGGGCCGGGCGGCAGCCACTGCGCCAGCTGGTGCAGGGTGACCGTCGCGTTGAACACCGCGAAGGAGTCCCTCGACCAGGAATCCGCGGGCGCTCCAGCCCTGTCTGCCCTGTCTGCCGTCGTCACCTGCCGTTCACCGCACATGCCCCCGTCAGCCCCGTCATCGCTGCCGGCTCTGTCATCTCAAAACGGCACGAAACGGTATCGCGTCAGGACAACGAGGCAAACACCCGCTCGGCTATGGCCAGATCGAGATCGACATCACGCCCGCTCACCGACAGGTGCATCCCGCCCGCGCCGCGGCTGACGACCGTGACCGCCTGGCCGGGGAGCACCGCCTCGGTCTCCAGGGTCTGCATGCTCAGGTGCTGGCCTTCGAGCTGCTCATCGATGCGGCGGACCACCACGTCGGTGCCGTCGGGCAGCTCAGTGAGCGGGTGCTCCTTGCCGTGGTCCGACGTGTGGGACGAGCCGGGAATCGGATTGCCGTGAGGGCAGGTGGCCGGGTCGCCCAGCAGTGTCACGAGATGCGTTTCGAGCCAGGGGCTGATGGCGTGCTCGAGGCGGCCGGCCTCCTCGTGGACCTGGGACCACGGCACCTTCAGCACATCGACCAGCAGGCGCTCCGCGAGCCGGTGGCGCCGCATGATCGACGTCGCGTAATCACGGCCGGCATCGGTGAGAGCGATCGCGCGTGATGGATCGAGGGTGAGGTAGCCGTCGCGCTCGAGCCGCCGGACCGTCTCGCTGACCGCGGGAGCGGAGACGCCGAGGCGCTCGACGATGCGGGCCCGCATCGGGCGGATGCCGGCTTCCTCCAATTCGAGAATGGTTTCCAGGTACTCCTCGACGGGAGGGTGGTAACCGGCGCTCACGGGGTGAATCCTACGGCCCGAAGGAGGGGAGCGCCCGTTGTCCACACTTGCCGTTCGCGCTGGGCGCAGCTCCCGGGAATCGCCCCACCCTGCCCTGGCGTTGTGTGGCTTTGTGACGCACACCCCGTCCCGTTCCCGCGCCGTCGAGCGCGGTCCCGTCAGCCCCACCGGGCCGGCGCGTCCGGTGAACGCCAGGCGCCCGGCGCCCGGCGCGAGCACGCAGTACGACCTCGCTTCCCGCATCGCAGTAGGGTCGGCAGCGCGTATTCCACGCGGCGGCATCGCGGAGGCAGGTCGGGAGGTGGTCCCCGTAGAGGAGACCCCTGAGCAGCGCAGCGCACGTTTCGAGCGCGATGCCCTGCCGTTCCTCGATCAGCTGTATGCCGCGGCCTTGCGCATGACCCGCAATCCCGCGGATGCCGAGGATCTCGTCCAGGAGACCTTCGTCAAGGCTTTCGCGGCCTTCCACCAGTTCCAGGAAGGTACGAATCTCAAGGCCTGGCTCTACCGCATCCTGACCAACACGTTCATCAACAGCTACCGGCGTAAGCAGCGCCAGCCGATGCAGGCGCCCACCGAGCAGATCGAGGACTGGCAGCTGGCCGAGGCCGGTTCCCACACCCCGGCCGGCTTGAAGAGCGCCGAGACCGAGGCGCTCGAGCACCTTCCTGACAGCGACATCAAAGAGGCGCTGCAGTCCCTTCCCGACGACTTCCGGATGGCCGTCTACCTGGCCGACGTGGAGGGTTTCTCCTACAAGGAAATCGCCGACATCATGGGCACGCCGATCGGCACCGTGATGTCGCGACTGCACCGGGGGCGGCGCGGGCTTCGCATTGCCCTCGAGAATTACGCCCAGGAGCGTGGGCTCATTCCGACGGAGGCCGGCGCGGGTGCCGCCTCCGACTCTGCCGCGGCGGCGGCTCCGGAGGGATCACGGTGAGCTGCGGAGGCCCCCACGAGACGGATTGCCGCGAGGTGCTGGAAGAGGTCTACCTCTACCTCGACGGTGAGATGGATGCCGAGCGACGCACGCTGATCCGCGAGCATCTCGATGAATGCTCGCCGTGCCTTCGCCAGTTCGGCGTCGAGCAGGAAGTGAAGCTGCTGGTGGCCCGGCGCTGCGGGGGAGACCGGGCGCCCGAGTCGGTGCGAGTAGCCGTGCTGGCCCGGCTGCGGTCCATCGAGGTGCAGTGGAGCAGCGCGGAGTTTCGAGCCGAATAGGCGCTCGATCCGGTGGCCGCCGCGCGGCTTCCGGTAGCTCAGCTCACCTGGCTCTGCGCGAACGCCCACGCATCGCTGATGATCTGCATGAGGTCATGCTCGGGAACCCAGCCCAGTCGCTGGCGAATCTTGTCATTCGTCGCGACGAGCATCGGGGGATCGCCGGCGCGCCGCCCGGTTTCCGCGGCGTGCGGGGGCGTCCCCGTGACGGCGGTGATCGCGTCGACGACCTGCCGCACCGAGGAGCCGATTCCGCTGCCCAGGTTGAAGATGTCGTGCACCCCCGGGGTGATCGCGGCGAGCGCTCGGATATGGGCATCAGCCAGATCGAGCACATGGATGTAGTCACGGATCGCCGTGCCGTCAGGTGTGGGGTAGTCGGTGCCCATGATGCGCAGCAGGGCACCCGGATCCGTCAGCGTGCGCAGCGCCAACGGGATGAGATGGGTCTCCGTCGCGTGGCGCTCGCCGAATCGCCCGTAGGCACCCGATGCGTTGAAGTAGCGCAAGCTGACGGCGCCGAACCCGTGGGCCCGGGCGAACGCGGAGATCATCAGGTCTGCCGCGACCTTTGACGCCCCGTAGGCACTCGCCGGCCGCATCGGCGTCGACTCGTCCAGCGGGCCCGGCACCGGCGGCTCGCCGTAGACCGCGCAGGTCGAGGAGAAGACCAGTCGCCGGACTGCGGTGGCGTTCATCGACTCGAGCAGCGCGAGGGTGCCGCCGACGTTGTTGGCAAAATACTTCTCGGGCAGCTGCTCCGATTCGCCCACGAGCGACCTGGCCGCGAAGTGCAGTACCGCTTCGGTGCCGTCACCGAGGACCTCGCGCACGGTGGCGTCGTCCTGGATCGGCGCCTCGACCAACCGCGCGCCCGCCGGCACCGCGTCGGCATGACCGGTGCTCAGGTCATCCAGCACGACAACGTCGTGGCCGTCCTCGATGAGACGGGCCGTCACGACACTTCCGATGTAGCCGGCGCCGCCGGTCACCAACAGCTTCACCGTGCGGATGCTAGTGATCGCTGCAGGAATTGCGGGTAGCGCTCGCTGCGAGCGACCACGAGCCGCAATTCCTGCCGGCTATCCGAGCTCCACGAGCCGGTTTGCCTTGCGCATCCGCTTCTGCTCGTACATGTGCCGGTCCGCGGTGGCGAGCAGCTCGGGCGCCGCGGTAGCGGGGTCGCGCGTCCACGCGCAGCCGACACTGCCGCCCACGCCATCCAGCCCGGCCGCGCGCGCGACGCCGGCGGACAGTTCCGCGCTCAGCGCGCGCACCGAGGCCTCATCGCTGGCGGAGATCACGACGGCGAACTCGTCTCCGCCCAGCTGTCCCGGGAAGCCGTTTGCCGGCACCGCGCGGGAGAGGTACTTCCCGATACGCCGCAGGATCCCGTCGCCGGCGGCGTGGCCGTGCACGTCGTTCACCCGCTTGAAGCCGTCCACATCGAGGAAGAGCACCCCGACCCCGACCGGAACGTCACGCAGCTCGGTCAGCGCAGCGTTGAGCCGGGTGATGACCGCGAGCCGGTTCGGCAGCTGGGTCAACGAGTCCGACATCGCCTGGCGGGTGAGCCATTCCTCGTGCGCGCGCTCGCGCGTGATGTCGCGCACCTGCATGAGCGCATGCAGTGGCTTGCCCCGGCCATCTCGGATGAGTGCAGCGTTCACCTGAAGCCACGAATGCCGGACCCCGTCGGACGTCACCTTGCGGACGCCCTCGTAACCCTCGATCCGCCCGTCGGCGAGCTCGGTGAAAGCGTCGATGGCCTCGGCCACGAACTCCTCGGCGATGATCATCGCGAGGTGCGAGCCGACCAGGTTGATGCGGGGCAGCATCGCCTGCAGCGACGCGTTCACGCGCAACACCTCGCCCCGGTGAAGCTCATCGACCCCGACGACCGCCATGCCGATCGGGGCGCGATCGAAGGCGACCTGGAACAGCTGCTCGGCCTCATGGCGGGCATGCTCGGCGGCGGCCGCCGCGCTCACGTCACGCAGGAACGCGTGGAATCCCTTCAGCAAGCCATCCGGCTGCCGGGTGGCCCAGATCCGGGGCTCGATGAGCCGCTCCGATCCGTCAGCGGCGACGGTTCGCACCTGCTGGGGAGCCGCCACGTGGCTGCCCTCGCTCGCCGCGGCCTCGGCCATGCGGCCGCGAAACAGCTGCCGGCGTTCGGCGGGGATGGCAAGGTCGACGAAATCCTTGCCGATCACGTCCGCCGCGCGGTAGCCGAAGATGCGCTCTGCGGCATCGTTCCAGGCGACGATCCGCCCGGCCGGGTCGAGGCTGAGGAAGCCATCGGAGGCGTGCGCCAAGACCTCGCGGGTTTCGCGCCGGGCAACGGTCGCACGCTCCGCGAGCCGCGCGATCTGCCGGCCGGCGGTCCGCAGTTCGAAGATCGCGATGACCTGCGCCGCCACCAGTTCGACGCTGTCGACCTGCTCCTGCGTGAGCCGGCGCGCCACCTTGTCGTAGACGCAGAGCGTGCCGACGCAGGCGCCCTGCGCGGTGGTCAACGGCACCGACACGTACATCCGCACCGGGTCGGCCGAACGCACGAAAGGGCTGGCCACGAAACGGGCATCGCAGGTGGCGTCGGCGGTGTACGCCCGGGAACGCGAGCGCACGACGACCTCGCACATGGCGTCCGCGCGGGGGACCGGCGTCAGCGTCGCCCCGACGTGCACGAGCGGGACCTGCCAGCGATCGTCGAAGATGTTGATCGTGGCGTTTTCACTGCCGCAGAGCCGAGCGGCTAGCCGGCAAAGGCCCGGCAGCGCCTCGTGCGCCGGCTCGTCGAGGAGTTCCAGCGCGCGAACCGCCGCGACCCGGTGCTCTTCACGGTCGCGAGAGGCTGGAATTAATGCCGCATTCTGGACATGCACCCGAAACGTTTCGGCTGGATCCGGGCGATGGTTGAGCGTTGCGAACCAATGTCACGCGCGGGCGAGCGTCAGCACCGTAAGTGCCGACGCTCGCTTCGAGTCCCTAAGCGTTAGGACGCTTGCCGTGATTGGCCTTGTTCTTCGCGCGAGCCCGACGACGACGTGCCTTCTTAGCCATGCGCCCGGTCTCTCAGACGATTCGCGGATCGGGTGAGCGAGCGTACCGAGCGGGCTCGCGATGTCTCGTGTGGATCGGCTTGGGCTCCTGCCCGGCGCGCAGAGGTCGCGCCCGAGGCACGCGTGGGTGCGCGTCCGGCACGCGTGAGCCTGCGTAATGTCCAAGCGTGTTCGAGACGGTTCTGGTGGCCGGGCGCGGTGAGATCGCCCGTCGGGTAATCCGGACGTTGCGCCGGCTCGATATCCGCTCGGTGGCGGTCTACAGCGAGGCAGACGAGCACCTGCCGTTCGTCCACGAGGCCGACGAAGCCGTGCTGCTCGGCCCGGCCGATCCCGCGCAGTCCTACCTCGACGCCGACCGGCTGATCGAGGCCGCGCGGCGCAGCGGCGCGAGCGCGGTGCATCCCTGCTACGGCTTCCTGTCGGAGTCTGCGACGTTCGCCGAGCAGGTCGAGGACGCCGGACTGGTGTGGATCGGCCCGCCGCCCGCGGCAATGCGCAGCATGGCCGACAAGATCGCTGCCCGGGAGCTGATGGCCGCCGCGGGCGTTCCCGTGGCACCCGGCACCCCGAGTCCGGTCACGACGGTCGATGCCGCACTGGCGGCTGCTGCCGGCCTCGGCTACCCGCTGATGGTCAAGGCGAGCGCCGGCGGTGGCGGCATCGGGATGGGGGCGGTCCATGACGACGCGGGCCTGCGCACCGTTTTCACGAGTGCGCAGAGCCGGGCGCAGCGGCTGTACGGCTCGCCGGACATCCTCCTGGAGCGCTACATCGAGGGCGCCCGTCATGTCGAGGTCCAGATCCTGGGGCTCGCGGATGGTCGCGTGCTGCCGCTCGGCGAGCGTGACTGCTCGGTCCAGCGGCGCCACCAGAAGATCGCTGAGGAGACCCCCTCGCCTGCGGTCGGCGACGAGCTACGGGTGCGGCTCTTCGACGCGGCGGTGCGGGCCGGCGTCGCGGTGGGCTATCAGAACGCGGGCACGGTCGAATGCCTCCTCGAGCCGGCGACCCAGGAGTTCGTGTTCCTGGAGATGAACACCCGGCTCCAGGTCGAGCACCCCATCACCGAGTTGGTGACCGGGGTCGACCTGGTGGAGGAGCAGCTGCGCATCGCGGCCGGGCTCGAGCCGACCTTCGGCGCCGCCCCACCCCAGCCGCACGGCCACGCGCTCGAGATGCGCGTCTACGCCGAGGACCCGGTTCGGTTCCTGCCCGGGCCGGGCACGATCAGCCGCTACGCGGAGCCCGCGGGCGACGGGATCCGCGTCGATGCCGGCTACCAGGACGGCAACGTCGTCACCCCGCACTACGACCCGCTGCTGGCCAAGCTCTGCGTCGTCGCCGACACCCGCTCGGCCATGCTCGAGCTGGCGTCGCAAGCCCTCGCGGGTTACGTCGTCGAGGGTCCGAAGGTGAACCTGCCCTTCTTCGCCCGGCTGCTGGCCGACCCTGGTTTCGCCAGCGGCGAGTACGACACCTCACTGGTCGCCTCCCTCGTCGCCACAAAGGGCGCGGCCCGAAAGGCCGGTCCCGGGGCGTCGGAAAAGATCTGAACGTTCACCGTGACAGGATGCGGAAAAGGGTGCCGTTTCGAGCGGTGACCACCGCCACGAAGAAGGAGCTGGGGAGTGGCCGAGGAGATCCGGGCGGAGATGGTGGCGAACGTCTGGAAGGTCGTTGCCGCGGCAGGCGACTCGGTCGCCGCGGGAGACACCCTCGTCATCCTCGAGTCCATGAAGATGGAGATCCCGGTGCTGACCGAAGACGGCGGCACCGTGGCCGAGCTGGCCGTCAACGAGGGCGATGTCGTCCAAGAGGGTGACCTCATCGCCCGTGTCGACTAGGAACGGGCGTCCATTCGGGTAGTTCCCCCGCGCGGCGTATCAGGTCGCTCGGCCTACTGGCCGACAAGAACTCATGTGACGTCGAGCATCGAGCCGTTCCTGCGTGCACTGGTGGAGTGCGGCGGGTCCGACCTGCACTGCAAGGTCGGCTCGCCCCCACGGGTGCGCGTCGACGGTCGGCTCCGCAAGCTGCAGACCCGCGACCTGACCGCGTCCGACACCGAGGCGATGGTCCGCGAGGTCCTGCGTGACGACCTGGTGCAGGAGTTCCACAAGACCAACGAGGCCGACTTCGCCTATTCGGTCGCGGGGGTCGGACGCTTCCGGGTGAACGCGTTCCGCGCCCGCGGCGCCGCCGGACTCGTGTTTCGCCGGGTCAGCGTCGGCGCGATACCGCTGGCCGAGCTCGGACTGCCGGAGGTGCTCGGCGCGCTCGCGCTGGAGCCCCGCGGTCTGGTGCTGGTGACCGGGCCGACCGGGTCGGGCAAGACGACGACCCTGGCCGGCATGGTCGACCTCATCAACGAGCAGCGCGAGGTCCACGTCGTCACCATCGAGGACCCGATCGAGGTGCTGCACTTCGACAAGATGGCGATGGTCAACCAGCGCGAGGTCCGCGTCGACACCGAGAACTTCGCGGTCGCCCTGCGCGCCGCGATGCGTCAGGACCCCGACGTCATCCTGGTCGGCGAGATGCGCGACGCCGAGACGGTGAAGGCTGCGCTGGCCGCGGCCGAGACCGGCCACTTCGTCATGTCGACCCTGCACACCACGGACGCGCAAGAGACCATCAACCGCATCATCGACTTCTTCCCACCCCATGAGCAGAAGCAGGTTCGCCTGTCGCTCGCGGGAGCGTTGCGTGGGATCGTCTGCCAGCGCCTGGTCCCCAGGGCCGACGAGGAAGGCCGCTGCGTGGCGATGGAAATCCTGGTCAACACCGGCCGTACCGCAGATGCCATCGCCGATCCCGACAAGACGTCGACGCTCAACGCGCTGATCGCCGAGGGCGGCTACTACGGCATGCAGACGTTCGACCACCACCTGGTGAGCCTGATCCGCGATGGGGTCATCACCCTCGAGGCGGCCATGATGGCCAGCACGTCACCGCATGACCTCACGGTCGAGCTGCGCCGGCTGGGGCTCGTCGCGTAGCGTGCCCTAGCTCTGCGGGTAACGGGGCTGGACGAGCACCCCGTGCTCGACGCACCGCGCGGTCCACCCAGCGGGTGTCACCTGGACGACCATGCGGCGCGCGCACTGACCGCAGTAGCGCGGAGGTTCGAGCTTCAAGGCGCTCGCGCACGCGGCGTGTTGCTCGCCTGCACCGCCCGGCAGCATCTGGTTTCCACAACGTTCGCAGTAATCACCCGACCGGGAGGTCGTTTCCGGGGCCACGTCGGCAAGGATAGGGGTGTGCGGTCGACATCCCGGTTCCCGAGGCTTTCGCCCGGGGTCACCGGTTCGGCGCAGATGACCGTCAGCGATGGGGATACCTGCGCGAGCGCCGGCATCGGTGACCTGCAGTCGCTGTCGACCCCGCGCGTGCTGGCGCTGCTCGAGTCCGCGGTCTTCGATGCCGTGCGCACCCTGCTCGACGGTGAGCTGACGACCGTCGGGGTACGCGTCGAGCTCGAACACCTGCTGCCGGCCGGGCTCGGCGAGCGCGTCACGGCGACGGTGAGCCTGCTGAGCGTGCGCGGCCGCCGGCTGTCGTTCGCCGGGAAGGTGCTCGACTCGCAGAGCCGGGCGGTCGCGATCGGCAAGCTCACCCGCGCCGTCGTCGAGCGTGAAGGCTTCGGCATCAGCGCCTGACTGCCGCTGAACGGCAGCAGCGCTACTTGGCGATCCCGACCGCTTGCGGCGTGAAGTTCGGGAAGACCGACGCGGGCGCCGTCAGCCCGCATCGCTTCGTCAGGATCTCGGCGAGCACCGACCGGTAGTCGGTGGTGACGGCGAGGTCGCCGTCGGCAAGGGCGTTCGCCGCGAGGGTCGGCCACTGGCCCATGACCTGGCCGCCGTTGATCCCGCCACCGAGCGCCAGCATCGCCTGGCCGAGGCCGTGGTCGACCCCGCCGCCGCCGTTCTGCATCGCGCGCCGCCCGAACTCGCTGACGGTCACGATGTTCACCTTGCTGAATGCCGTCCCGAGGTCCTTGATGAACGCCGCCAGGCACGTCGCGACATCCGCCAGCTGGCGGTGCATCCAGCCCGCGGTGTCGCCGGGGATGCCGAGGTCGGTGTGCATGTCCCAGTTGCCGTAGTCCACGCAGGCGACCTGCAGCCCGATGTTGCTCTTGATCATCCAGGCCAGGTCCTTCAACGCGGCGGCGAACGCGTTGTTGGCCGGGTAGGTCACGCCGGCGGCGGGGGTGTACCCGGCGCTGATCATCGTGCCCGTGGTGCCGAGCGCGTCGAGCGTCAGCGCCGCCTGCGTCGCGACCGGGTGGTCGAGCCCGGCATGCATGGCGGCGAGAGCGGTGTTGTAAGCCGGCTGGTAGCCGCTCCAGATGTTGAGCGAGAAGTCCGCGACAGACGCGAGTGCCAGGCTCGGGGCCGGGCCGATCAGCTGGTTCGGAATCATCGACGAGCCGACCTCGACAGCCTGGAACGCCGTGCCCGTGCCGCGTGCTTCGAGCACGCGATCCAGCCAACCGGTGAGGACGCCGGTGCCGGGTGCCGCGCGCTCGAGTTCGGACTCGTCACGGAAGTGGCTGCGTACCCCACCGGGCTGCCCGGCGGCGTGCACGACGCCGAACTGCCCGCTGTCGTAGTACGGCTTCAGCGGGGAAAGCGCCGGGTGCAACCCGAAGATGTCCCCGGCGGGCAGCGCGAGGTTCGCCGGGATCCCGATGTCGGGACGCAGCGTCGCGTAGTGGGGATCGCCGATGGGTGGGACGACCGAGAGGGTGTCCCAGCCGCCGTGCATGGACAGCAGCACCAGCACATCGCCGGTGTACGACGCGGCGTCAGCGGCGAAAGCAACGCGCGAAGCGAGCGGCGAGACCGCGACCGCTCCGGCCGTCATACCCATGGCCGCCAGCATCCGGCGACGCGTGAGTCCTGCACGCGATTCGGCGCAGCATGCGGCTTCCTCGGGGAGCGCGTCGTCGGGGCTGCGGCGCGGCGCGGGAATGCGGCTCATCGCTGGCTCCAGTTCGGCGCGTTGAGGATGAGGGTGACGAGCGCGTTCAGGTCGTACTTGATGGTGTTGGCGGACGAGCTGGCTTCGGTCAGGCTCGAGCCGCGCGAGCAGGCGAACGCGATGACGGCCGTCCGCTGGCCTCCGGCGAGCTTCACGCCGAGCAGCCGAACGGCCAGGGCGTCCACGAGCGCGCCGATCGTCGCCGGCTGCGGCGTGGGAAGCAGCGTCGTCAGCGCAGGGGTTGCCATGCCGTCGGTCCACCAGGCACCGGCGATGCCCAGGTGCGAGTTCCAGCGGCGCAGCTCCCCGCCGGCCGAGAGCCATGCCGCGGCAACGTCCGGGTAGCCGTTCGGCGGGTGCCAGGCGAGCGGTGCCTGCGCGAGGCTGCCGAGCACCCAGTACAGGCTGGCCAAGCTGGTGGCGTCGCCGGCGGCCGGAGTGACGCCGATGGCCCGGGCCGCCCCGATGATGTCTTCCAGCGGCCGGCGGGTCTTCTGCCCGATGCTCGCGGTGAACTCGCTGGAGGCGAAGAGTGCTTTCAGTACCGGCACGATCGCCGTGTTGTTGGCCAGGTAGACGCTCGCCAGGTTGGTGATGAGCGACGCGGGCGGCGAGTCGGAGACGAAACGGATGGCGAGCTTGGTCGCGAGGTGGCGGGCCGTGCTCGGGTGCGTGGCGAGGTAGCGCAGGTACTGCTCGGCGACATGCAGCCCATCGAAACCGTCGGAGTTGGCCGAGCTGAATCCGAGCACCTGGACCGGGCCGATGTAGCGCCAGTCGTTGTAGTACGCGAACTCGCCGTGGCGCCCGACCGTGTAGCCGGTGAGGATGCGCGCGGAGTCGATGACGTCGTCGTGCGTGTAGCCCGCCTCGATCCCGACGGTGTGCAGCTCGAGCAGCTCCCGGCCGTAGTTCTCGTTCAGGG
This sequence comes from uncultured Actinomycetota bacterium, assembly GCA_963782485.1. Lineage (GTDB taxonomy): Bacteria > Actinomycetota > Actinomycetes > Frankiales > Frankiaceae > DATAZK01. Next base: position 213,820 of record CAWAJV010000007.1, on the reverse strand, counting down.
TGTCGACGCTGCTGTCGGCGTTGTCGAGGTAGCGCAGCATCGCCGGGCTCTTCGCGCTGGCGATCAGCATGTCGCTGAACGAACCGAGCGCGTTCTTGCGGATCACCTCGCGATCGTCGACCGTCTTCAGATCCCAGACGTCACCGCTGGGGGTCGCGATGTTGAAGTGGTTCGACCAGAACTCGACCATCACCTCGAAGAGCTGACGCCTGCTGAACAAGGCCCGCGCGATGCTCGCCTTGCCGAGCTCGAACATGGCGTCCCAGGAGAACTGGTCGATGGCGGTGCGGATCTGCGGGGTGGTCATGGGCAGCGTCGGGTAGCGCGTGAGGTACGCATCGCACGCGCTGTCGTCGATGCCGGCCGGTGCCAGCTGCTGGTTCAGCCAGGCGGTCGCGCCCATCGTCTTCACCTCGGCGACGAGGGCCGGGGTCGCCCCGAAGGTGGTGCGGCGCACCAGGTGCCAGACTGCATCGGTGCCGACCAGGTTGGGCAGGGCGCCGACGATCGCCGTCGGGGTGGGTGCCGGGGTGGTGGGCGTGCTGGTCGGGGTGGGTGTCGCAGTGGGTGTCGCCGACTTCGTGGGCGTCGCGGTGGGCTTGGGAGTCGCGGTCGGTGTTGGCTTCGGAGTGGGCTTCGGTGCCGGCTTGGCAGTTGCCTTGGGAGCCGGCTTCGGGGTGGCTTTAGGGGCGGTCTTGGTTCCCGCCGGCTTCGTCGTCCCACCGGCGGCGGGAGCGGTGCACGCCGCTGCCATCCCGAGTCCTCCGGCGCCAAGGGCGGCGAGCACGGCTCGACGAGCCGGGGCGGCGGCCGTTTTCGGCACGGGCGTACTCCTCGCGGGCGACACAGGAGTCAGGTATCGGCAAGACCGAGGCGTGACTGTCGCGTCGGAGCAAGGTGATTGCACCCGAATGCCCAGGGGGCGCTGGGCATTGCGGCGCAGCGGTGGCTACGCCCGGACGGCGTAGCCCGTCCGGCCTAAATGGTCGCGTTCAACGCCTTGATCGGCATGCGCAGCTGCTCGAGGGTCGCCAGGTCCTCGGTAGCCGGGCGGCCCAGCGTCGTCAGGTAGTTGCCGACGATGACGGCGTTGATGCCGCCGAGCAGACCTTCGGTGTCGAGGTCGCCCAGGGTGATCTCGCGGCCACCTGCGTAGCGCAGGATCGTGCGCGGCATCGCGAGCCGGAACGCGGCGACGGCCCGCAGCGCGTCGCGCGGAGCGACCAGCTCGTTGTCAGCCAGCGGGGTGCCGGGCCGCGGGTTGAGGAAGTTCAGCGGAACCTCGTCCGGATCGAGCGCCGCCAGCTGGGCGGCGAACTCCGCCCGCTGCTCCAGCGTCTCGCCGAGACCGAGGATGCCGCCGCAGCACAGCTCCATGCCGGCCGCCCGGACCATGCGGCAGGTCTCATCGCGCTCCTCCCACGAATGGGTGGTGACGATCTGCGGGAAGAGCGACCGGGCCGTCTCCAGGTTGTGGTTGTAGCGGTGGACGCCCATGGCGGCGAGCTGGTCGACCTGCTCCTGCGTGAGCATGCCCAGCGAGCAGGCGACGTTGATGTCGACGGCTTCGCGGATCGCGGCGATGCCCGCCCGCACCTGGGCCATCAGCCGCTCATCGGGGCCGCGCACGGCTGCCACGATGCAGAACTCGGTGGCACCGGTAGCCGCGGTCTCCTGCGCGGCCTTCACCAGGGAAGGGATGTCGAGCCAGACCGCGCGTACCGGCGACTCGAACTGGCCGGACTGCGAGCAGAAGTGACAATCCTCGGGGCAGCCGCCGGTCTTCAGGCTGACGATGCCCTCGACCTCGACCTCGGGGCCACACCAGCGCAGCCGCACCTCATGGGCGAGCTTCAGCAGCTCGGGCAGCGCATCGTCGGAGCTGCGCAGGACGGCGAGGATCTGCCGTTCGTCGAGGCCGCGGCCTTCGTCGAGGACTTGCTGGCGAGCCTGGGTCAGCAGGTCGTGCTCGGACGAGGGGAGCGAGGTCAGGTCGGAGAGCCCGGTGAGTGCAGTCACGCCTCCGATCCTGCCTCACGGGCGCCGCTCGGGTCGGCGCCCACCAGCTCGGCGACCCGGTGTCGCGCTGCCTGGCGGAAGCTCGCCGCATCGAAACTGCCGCCGTACGCGGGGGAAAGTGCCGTGCCGGCCAGGGAAGCGAACGCGGCGGGGGCTAGCTCGCCCGCTGCTTCGGGGATGGCTCCGGACAGCGGGCGGGCGGCCAGCATCTCGAAATCGTCGACATTGCTCGCGCTCGCGAGATCAGGGGTCGGCGGCCAGGAACCGATGACGAGGCCGGCGAGGCGAAGCCCGCGATGGGCCAGCGCTTCCAGGGTCAATGCCGTCGCATTCAGCGCCCCGAGCCCGGCACTGGTGACGACGAGGACCTCTGCGGCGCAGGCCGCCGCCAGGGCGGCGATCGTGGTGCCCTCGTCGTCGAACCGCACCAGGAGCCCGCCTGCCCCTTCGATCAGGACCAGCCGATGGTCACGCTTGAGCGACTCGATGTCGTCGGCGAGCCGGCCGACGTCGACCGCGCGAGCGCTCTCGGCCCGGGCGGCCGCAGCGGGGGAGAGCGGGTAGCGGTAACGGGCACCCTCCACGAGCGTGAGCCGGCCGGCGGACGCGTCGCCGCAGAGCCGGCCGATCTCCGCCAGATCGCCGGGCTCGTTGCCGGCCACTCCCGTCTGTGCCGCCTTCACGACGGCCACCTCGGTCTCGCGCGCCAGGGCGAGGGCGGCGAGCGCCGCCGTGACGACCGTCTTCCCGACGCCGGTACCGGTGCCTGTCACCACGATCACGGCCACCCCGGAAGGGTAGCCATACCAGCCGTTTGGGTCCGCACAGTCGCGCTGCCGACTCGAGGCGCGCACGGGCGCCGGCCGGGCTAGGCTGCGGTCCCGTGACCACCATCAGCAAAGGTGCCAATACCGCATTGCCGGCCGGTGTCGGGACGGTTTCGGTGCAGCTGGGATGGAGCGGCGGGATCGACCTGGACGCGAGCGCGCTGCTGCTGAACGGCTCCGGAAAGGTCCGCAGCGACGCTGATTTCATCTTCTACAACCAGCCCCGGTCTGCGGACGGCTCGGTCACGCATCAGGGCAAGTCGGGCACCGTTGACACGCTGACGGTCGACCTGGCGGCCTTGCCCGCGGAGATCGAGACGGTGGCAATTGCCGCGTCGACGGACGGCACCCCGATCGGCCAGGCGAGCGGGCTCTACCTGCTGGTGGCCGATCCGGGCGGCATGGAGCTCGTGCGCTTCGACATCACCGACGCCACGTCCGAGACGGCCTTCGTCTTCGGTGAGCTCTATCGCCGGCAGGGCGCCTGGAAGTTCCGCGCGGTCGGTCAGGGCTGGAGCTCCGGGCTGGCGGGCCTCGCGTCGGACTACGGCATCTCGGTCGACGACGAGGAGCCCGCGCCCACGACCGCAGCGCAGCCGGCTGCCGCGGCGCCGGGTACGCCGCCCCCTGCGCCCCCGGCCGGGGCGATCAACATGAACAAGGCCGTGCGCCTCGACAAGCAGCTCGCCGGCCAGCCGCCGCAGATGGTCAACCTGGTCAAGAGGGCCGGCATCTCGCTGGAGAAGAAAGGCCTGTCCGAACACCAGGCGCGGGTCGCGCTTTGCCTCGACATCTCCGGCTCCATGTACAAGCTCTTCCAGGACGGCAAGGTGCAGGCGCTGTGCGAGCGGGTGCTCGGCATGGCCGTGCAATTCGACGACGACGGCGCCTGTGACGTCTTCACGTTCGGTACCGGCGGCTACGACGAGGGGCCGCTCGACCTGCGCAACTACCAGGGCTGGGTGCAGCAGTTGCTGAGCCGCCGCCGGCTCGAGGGCGGCACGAACTACAACCTCGCGATGCAGGCGGTGCGTCGCCACTACTTCCCGGACGGTGGGGGCGGCCCGCGCAACGCGCCGCGCCCCGACAAGCTGCCGGTGTACGTCATGTTCGTCACCGACGGCCAGACCACCGACCAGCAGGGGACCAAGCAGCAGGTCGAGTGGTCGTCCTACGAGCCACTCTTCTGGCAGTTCATGGCCATCGGTCAGTCCAGCCGCAACGTCACCGCCACCGGCGCCCCGCCCATGAAGAAGAAGAAGCGTGGCGGGCTCGGGGCGCGGCTCGCCTCGATGCTGACCGGCGACTTCCAGTTCCTCGAGGAGCTCGACGACATGCCCGGTCGCTTCATCGACAACGCCGACTTCTTCTCCGTGGCCGACCCGGCCGACATCAGCGACGAGCAGCTGTATGACCTGATGATGAACGAGTACCCCGGCTGGCTGCAGCTGGCGCGCTCGCAGGGTCTGCTGCCCTAGCGCGCCAGCCCGCGCCCTTACTGGTAGGTCTTCACCGGCAGGACGTTGTCGGCCTGGCAGTTGAAGGCACCCTTGGTGGGCTTGGTCGCATCCTTGTCGTAGATGAACCCATCCGGCTTCAGCTGGATGATGGTGATGCACGGGTCGGCGTTGGCGTCAGCCTTCGTGGAGTGCGGCGCGTAGATCCCAGCGGCGTCCCAGTCGGTGTGGTCACCGGCCTTCTGCAGGATGCAGTCCTGCGTCAGGTTCTCGCCGCAGTCCTTGGCCGACTGCAGGAACAGCAGCCATGCGTTCGTCGACGACAGGGTGAACTGGGTGAGTTTCGGGCTGCTGACCGCTGCCGAGATCACCTCTTGGGTCTTGGCCAGCGCCGGGTACTGGTCCTTGAGCTCGAAGGGCACCGCCGGGAACTGGATGTAGCTCGGCGGGAACGTCTTGGCCGCCTTCGCCGCCGACACGCCCTGGGGGCCGTAGAACTGCACGCTGTACCAGAGGAACTCCGGGTTCCAGCCGGTGTTCTTGATCGCCTGGATCACCGGCCCCGGGTCCTGGGCGCTCTCCAGGTAGAGCGCCTTGGCTCCGGAGCCCTTGCACTGCTCCATGTACGGGCGGTAGTTGTCGACCTGGGCGGGCACCTCCTGGTAGTTCGCCACCTTGGTGCCGATCTTCTCCAGGTACTCCTTGGTGCGCAGGCCCACCGGCTTGATCGAGGCGAGGTTGCTGCCGAGGACGCAGACACCGGCCGTCTTCACGTCCGGGTACTTCTCCACAAGCAGCCGGAGCGCCCCGTTGTTGATCTGGTTCGACGGGTTGGGCGCCGGCTGCACCTGCAGCGGGGCGGTGGTGGCCTCGGGAGACACCACGTAAGCCGGGATCTGGCCGAGCTTGCAGCCGACCCGAATCTTGACGCCGGTCGCGTCCAGCGCGTTGCCGTTGCCGACCAGCATGAAGTCCTTCTGGCAGGCCTGGGTCATGACCGAGCCGACCTCGAAGAGCTTGGCGTCCCACTTGTCCAGGACGATCTGGCGGCCGTTGATCCCGCCGGCGGCATTGCACCACTTGGTGAAGCCCTCAGCCGTGTCGAAGAACTCCTGCTCGAGTCCTGGTGCTACAGCGGCACCGGGGTCGGCCGTGACACCGATGCGAATCGACGTCGCCGTCAGGCCGCGGGCCGTCGTCGTGCCGGCCTTACCGGGCCCGCAGAGCGCCTTCAGGCTGCCGAAGTCGCCCGCACTCGAGGCGCTCGACGAAGCGGCACCAGAGGTGCTCGGGCTGGACGGCGTGGAGCCACCGCCGCTGGACGAGCGCCCGCAGGCGACGAGGGCGACGGGGATCACCATGAGGGCTGCCACCGCCAGGGGCGCGCGGCGAGTCGAGAGGGTGGTCTTGCTCCGCGGCATGCGAACTCCGGCCAGTCGGGCTCGAAAGAGCTTGCGTGTGTCCAGCAGCCGGACGGATGGCCCGAGACGGCTGGCGCCACGTTAAACCCACCAGCAGCAATGAGTGACCCAGAACACATTATTGGCGTGATGTTTCTTCCGGCTGATTATTCGATGTGCAGCCGACGTTCAGGCTGCTGCAAGCGCCGCCCGGATGACCTCGACCGCCCGGTCGATGTCGGCGGCGGTCAGGTCTGCACGCACCGCGACCCGTAGCCGGCTGGTCCCCTCCGGCACCGATGGGGGCCGGAAGCAGCCAACGAGAATGCCTTCACGTTCACACGCGGCCGCCGCGGCATACGCCCGGTCCGGCTCTCCCACGATCACCGAGACGACCGCCGAGGCCGGGGCAGGCGCACCGAGGGCGACCGCGAGCCGCGCGGCGTTGTCGCGAACCTGCCGCGCCCGCCGCGGTTCACGCTGCAAGACGCGCAACGCCGCATGAGCCGCTGCGACGCTCGCCGGCGCCAGACCGGTGTCGAAGATGAAGGTGCGCGCTGCATCTATCAGATGCGCGATGACGGACGCGGGGCCGAGCACGGCCCCGCCCTGCGAGCCGAGCGCTTTGGAGAGGGTCAGGGTCTGCACGATGTGCGGCGCCCCTGCGAGACCCGCCGCCGCGACGGCACCCTCGCCGCGCGCCCCAAGCGCGCCGAGCGCGTGGGCCTCGTCGACGACAAGCGCCGCGCCCGCCTCCAGCGCGATATCGGAGAGCTCCCGCAGCGGCGCCAGATCACCGTCGGCGCTGAAGACGGAGTCGGTGACGACGAGCGCGCGGGTGCCCGCGGGACGCGCGGCCAGCGCCTTGGCGACGGCCTCGGGATCGGCGTGGGGCGTGACGGCCACCTCCGCGCGCGAGAGGCGGCAGGCGTCGACGATGGAGGCGTGGTTGCGCTCGTCGGAGACGACGAGGCCGCCCGGTCCCACGAGTGTGGTGATCGCCGCCAGGTTCGCGGTGTAGCCGGAGGAGAAGACCAGGGCGGCTTCGGTCCGCACATGGTCGCTGAGCGCGGATTCGAGCTCGGCGTGCAGGGTGGTGGAACCCGTGACAAGCCGGCTGCCGGTGGAGCCCGCACCCCAGGTTTGCAGCGCCTCCACTGCGGCGGCGATGACCTCCGGGTGACGCGCCAGGCCGAGGTAGTCGTTGCCGGCCAGATCGAGCAGCGGGCTTTCGGCGCTGCGCGGTCTTACGGTGCGGCGCAGCCCGGCAGCCACCCGCTGCGCCGCGCGCTCGTCGAGCCAGTCGAAGGCGCCGGGCTGCGAATCACCCACCGGCGCCGACCACCTCGTGGATGCACTCCACGGTGACGGCAGCCAGCTCGTCCAGGTCATCGTCACCGATGCCGAGCGGCGGCATGAGGATCACGACGTCGGACAGCGGCCGCAGCAGGACGCCGCGCCGTCGCGCGCGGCGGCACACCTCGAAGCCGGTGCGCGAGCCCGCTGACGCAACCGGCGCGACCTCGATGCCGGTCATCGTCCCGATCCGGCGCACCTCGAGCACGCCCGGCATGCCGCTGAGCGACGCGAGCAAGGCGCCGAGCCGCTCGCCGACCCGCGCTGCGTGGCCCACGGTGTCGCGCTCGATCATCAGCCGCAGGTTCGCGAGACCGGCCGCGCAGGCGAGCGGGTTGGCGGTGTAGGTGTGGCCGTGGAAGAAGGTGCGGTCGCTCTCCGGCGTGCCGAGGAACGACTCGTACACCTCTTCCGTCGCCAGCACGGCCGACAGCGGGAGGTAGCCGCCGGACAGTCCCTTGCCACACGTCAGCAGGTCGGGCATCACCCCGGCGTGCTGCACTGCCCACATGTGGCCGGTGCGACCGATGCCGGTGGCGACCTCGTCGGTGATCAGCAACGCGCCGGCGTCACGCGACAATTTGCGTGCGCCGCGCACGAATTCCGCGTCGTGGGTGAGCATGCCCGCGGCCGCCTGAACCATCGGCTCGATGATGACGGCGCAGACCCGGTCGCCCTCGCGCTCCATGAGCTCGGCCAGGGCCTGCAGCGAGGCCGCGGTACCGGCCCGGTAGGGCGACGGGATGTGGCGGGTCTGCAGCAGGATCTGGCGGTAGGCGGCGTGGAATGTGTCGATCCCGCCGACGCTGACCGCCCCGAGCGTGTCGCCGTGGTAGCCCTCGCTAACGCAGACGAAGAGCGGCCGGTGCTGCCCGCGCTGCACGGCCGACTGGTACGCCATCTTCAACGACGCCTCGACCGCGCTGGAGCCGTCGCCCGCGTAGAAGACCCGCTGCAGGGGGGCGTCGGTGCTGCCGTCCGCCGGCTGGGGGGCCAGGTCGAGCAACTGCTCCGCCAGCGCGATTCCTGGCTCGTGGGTGAGGCCGAGAAAAGTGGAATGGGCCACCTTCGCCAGCTGCTCGCGGACCGCCGCGTCGATCTCCGGCACCTGATGGCCGTGCACCGTCGCCCAGAGCGAGGAGACGCCGTCCAGGTAGCGCCGGCCTTCCGTGTCGTAGAGGTGAACGCCCTCGGCGCGCTCGATGACCAGCGGCTCGTCGTCGGCCCAGACCGAATGCTGCGTGAAGGGGTGCCAGACGGCGCTCAGGTCACGCGAGACGAGATCGCTCATGCTCAGAGTGAACCAGCCGGCTGAGAGAATCAGGCGGTGAGCACCCTCTCGGAGCTGGTCGACGCCAATACCGACCTGACGACGGCCGACATCGACCGGTTGCATTCGCTGGTCGCCGACTGGGCCATGCTCGCCGACCTGTCGTTCGCGGACCTGCTGCTGTGCGTCCGCATCCATGATGGCGACGAGTTCATGGTCGTCGCGCAGGTGCGCCCGGCGACCGGGCCGACGGTCTACGCGGACGACATGGTCACGACCGTGCTCAAGCGCTGGACGCTTTCCACGGCCGTCAGCGAGGGACGGATCGTGCGCGAGGGCGACCCCGAATGGGGGCTGGGCGTGCCGGTCCGGGTAGAGGCGATTCCGGTTCGCAGTGAGGGACGCATCGTCGCCTTGCTCGCTCGCGATACGAACCTGTCCGCCACCCGATCGCCGAGCGCGCTCGAGCTCGCGTACCTGCGGACGGCGGGCGACCTCGTGCAGATGGTTGCGGAAGGCACGTTTCCCTTCGATGCCGGATTCGCCGATTCGGCGGATGCCCCGCGGGTCGGAGACGGGATGGTCCGGCTCGACAGCAACGGGGTCATCGCCTACGCGAGCCCGAACGCCGTCTCCGCCTATCGCCGGCTCGGTCACACCGGCAACCTGGCGGGCGAGTCGCTGGCGGCGGTGCACCGTCAGCTGCTCGGACCGCGGGCGAACGTGGGCGCTGCTGAGGTGCCCTCGGGGCTGCGCTTCCGCGAGGCGATGCGACGCATGGCACCGATCGACGACGAGATCGACAACAACGGCGCGATCGTGCTGCTGCGTGCCATCCCGCTGATGCCCGGCCACGAGCGCGGCCTGCTGGTGCTCGCGCGTGACGTCACCGAGCTGCGGCGCCGTGAAGCGCAGCTGCTGTCCAAGGACGCGACCATCCGCGAGATTCACCACCGGGTGAAGAACAACCTGCAGACCGTGGCCGCCCTGCTCCGGCTGCAGGCGCGTCGCATGGTCGTTCCGGAGGCCCGCCTGGCGCTACGCGAGTCGGTGCGCCGCGTGACGTCCATCGCCCTGGTGCACGAGACGCTCTCGCAGACCATGGGCGAGGAGGTCGACTTCGACGACGTCGCCGATCAGCTCGCGGCGATGACGGTCGACGTCGCCGCGACGGGCTCGCGCGCCAGCGTCCAGCGCGAGGGCTCGTTCGGCATCCTGCCGGGCACCCTCGCCACCCCGCTGGCACTCGTGCTTTCGGAGCTGCTGCAAAACGCGGTCGAGCATGGCGCGGCGAGCTCGATACATCTCGCCGTCTCGCGGCGCGATCAGCAGCTCGACATGGTCGTCGCTGACAACGGCCGTGGGCTACCCACGGGCTTCAGTCTCGAGAAGGCCAGCGGCCTCGGGCTGCAGATCGTGCGCACCCTCGTGGTGGGGGAGATGCGCGGAACCCTGGCCCTTCGGCCGGCCAGCGGCAGCGGCACCGAGGCCGCCGTCGCCATCCCCGACATCCAGGGCACTGTGGGATAGCGAGCCGGGTGGCAGCTCGCTATCTGACCTAGCGCTTGTTCAAGCGGAGCGAAGCCGCACCAGGGTCTGGCGACGCATCGAGCGCCGCTCGTCTTCGGACTTGCCACCCCAGACGCCCGAATCCTGACCGGTGTCCATCGCCCACGACAGACAGTCCGTCGTGACCGAACAGCGTCGACAGACGGCTTTCGCCGACTCGATCTGTCGCAGTGACGGGCCTATGGCTCCAATGGGGAAGAAGAGCTCTGGGTCTTCGTCCTGGCAGAGCGCACTGTGGCGCCAATCCATCCGGCTACTCCTCGTCGCGTCGTCGCGTCGCCTCGAGCCTGCGAAAGAGCCACAGGCACGAAGCCGGTATGCCTTCGTGTCGACCGGTCGGTCTGACGGAATCCGACGGCCACGCCACGCTCTCGCCGCCCTGGGGAGTCAGCCGCTGGGGTGAGGCGCGTAACACCGAACTTGCCACTAGATCTTGAGCGTTGCAATCCCCCACGGCGATGGAACTGAGCGCTTGCTTGGTCAGTGACGCAAGTCACTGTCGTTTTCGCCGGTGTTGCCTTCCGTCGACCGGGCTGTCAACGAAGCTGAGGGGCGTGTTGGTTTGGGGACACCGCGGTTCTCGCACGCCCGGGCCCGAGAACACCCCCGCTGCGGTGCGTAACGCCCTGGTCGCAGGGGCGGACGGTAGCGAGGTCGACGTGCGACGCGCCGCCGACGGACGGCTGATGTGTCACCACGATCCGGCGCTCGGCGATCGTCCCCTCATCGAGCTGACGGCCGCAGAAGCAGCGGCCGGGGGAGTCGCGTTGATGTCCGACGTGATTCGGGCAGGAGTCGGCGGGCGGCTGGTGCTCGAGGTGAAGAACGCCTTCTGGGAGCCGGACTTCTCGCAGGAGGCGGTCTCGGCCACGCTCCTGCTCGCGCTCCTGGAGGAGCTGCGCGAAAGTGAGCCCGCCCTGCCGGATGTGCTCATCTCCTCGTTCGACCACGTGGCGCTCGATGTCGCTCGTGACGCCGGTTGGCCGACGGCGTTGCTCACCCTGCCAGGGGTCAGCGTCGCCGAGGGACTGACCTTTGTCCGCGACTCGGGGTATCGCGAACTGCACGCTCACGTCAGCGATCTTCTTGCCGTCGACGCGCTGCCGCGTGACCGCGATGTCGCGGTCGTGGGATGGACCGTCGTGACGGTGTCGCAGGCGTTGGAGCTCGACGACCGCGGGGTCGATGCCGTGATCTGCGACGATCCCGCTGGGATCGTCGGCGCGCTGTTCGCGGCCGGTCGCAGCTAGCGAAACCGCGGTCGCGCAAACCTCAGACGACGACCCGGAGCGCGTTCGGCACCGAGGTCAGGTGGATCGACTGCCGCTCGCCCAGCGCGTCGCCATCGACCTGGAACGGCAACGGCTCGTCGGTGGCCTCGATGGTCATCTCGGGCTGATCGTGCAGCAGCACCGAGTGCTTGTTGCGCGGCTGCGGATCGTTCGACAGGAACCGGCCGGCCGCCCGCAGCGCCGCGCCGGTCGTCAAACGCGAGAGCAGCAAGGCGTCGAGCCCGAGGTCGAAGCTGGCATCGGGGCAGGGACGTACCGGCCGGGTGCCGAGGAAGGTCCACGGGTCGGTATTGCACACGAGTGCCGCGAACACCTCACGCGGCTCCATCAGGCACGGTGCCATGACGCGCAGTGGGGGGTGCCGGCGCGAGCGCGAGGTCGCCAGGTAGAACCGGTTGACCGTGCTGCGCACGTACAGCGCGTGGGTCGAGCGCTTACCCTTCGCGCGCTTGGCCTCGACGCGCCCTACTGCGGCGGCGTCGATGCCGAGGCCCGCGCAGAACGTGAACCAGCGCTCGTCTGCCTTGGACAGCCCGACCCGGCGGCTGCGGCCTTCCTTGAGGGCCTCGAGGATTTGGCCGGTCGCCTCGACGGGGCTGTTCGGCAGCCCGAGCGCGCGGGCGAAGACATTGGTACTTCCACCGGGAACGACCGCCAGCTCCGGCAGGTCGGCCCGCGGACCGTTGCTCAGCAGCCCGTTAACGACCTCGTTCACGGTGCCATCGCCACCCAGAGCGACCACCAGGTCGCTGCCCGTCTCGGCGGCCTGCGCGGCGAGCTCGATGGCGTGGCCTCGACCCTTGGTCTGGTACGTGTCGACCCGCAGATCGGAACTCAGCGCGGCAGCCAGGACATCACGGGTTCGAGCCGTCGTCGCGGTGGCGTTGGGGTTGACAACCAGCACCGCGCGCATGAACAGATGCTACCGACCGCGTTCGCTCTAGGCTCAGGTGACATGCCGCACGATCGACGACCCCAGCCCGCTGCCCCGGCGCAGGCGTCGCGGTCCGTTGCCGCGGGCGGTGCGGCCGCCGTCATCGGCCTTCAGGCGCTCGGCCTGATCGTCGCGGGGGTGTTCCTGATGATCCGCGCCCTGGGAAATGACGCGCACCACCGCGGGTCCACGGAAGTCCTCGGCGCGCTCTCCGTCCTCGCCGGGATCGGGGTCGGCGTGATGGCCCGGGCCGTCCTGCGCGGTAACCGGCGCGTGCGCTCGCCGCTGCTGGTGCTGGAGATCATCTGCCTTCCGATCGCCGTGACGACGATTCAAGGCGGACGCTGGTACGTCGGCGTGCCGCTCGGGCTGGCCGCAGTGGCTGCTATCGGGCTGCTGGGCAAGGCGGGGCTGCTGAGCCCCGGCGAGGACTGACCGGGCGGGGCTACTCGTCGGCCAGCAGGCCGGCGCGCAGCTGCGTCAGCGTGCGAGCGAGCAACCGCGAGACATGCATCTGGGAGATCCCGAGATCGGACGCGATCTGCGACTGCGTCATGTTGCCGAAGAACCGGAGCAGCAGGATGCGCTTCTCCCGGGGTGGCAACTGGTCGAGCAGTGGCTTCAGGGACTCGCGGTACTCGACGCCCTCGAGCGACTCGTCCTCGGCGCCCAGCGTGTCGGCGACGGCCGGGGCGTCCTCGTCGCCGCCGTCCGGCGCGTCGAGGGAAACCGCGGAGTAGGCGTTGGCTGACTCGAGACCCTCGAGGACCTCTTCCTCGGTCATCCCGAGATGGCCGGCGAGCTCGGCGACGGTGGGGGAGCGCCCGAGCCGCTGCGACAGCTCGCTCGTCGCCTTGGTCAGCGAGAGCTTGAGCTCTTGCAGCCGCCGCGGCACGCGGATCGCCCAACCCTTGTCGCGGAAGTGGCGCTTGATCTCGCCGACGATGGTCGGGGTCGCGTACGTCGAGAACTCCACACCGCGTTCGAGGTCGAAGCGGTCAACCGACTTGATGAGTCCGATCGTCGCCACCTGGACGAGGTCGTCCAGTGGCTCTCCGCGATTGCGGAACCGGCGGGCCAGGTACTCGACCAGCGGCAGGTGCATCTCGACCAGCTCGTCGCGGATGCGCCCGCGCGAAGGGCTCTCCGGCTCGCACGCGGCGAGGTCGGCGAAGAGCTGGCGGGCGCGTACCCGGTCGCCGGTCGTGCTGCGCGAGGCGGTGGCCGGGGCGGGGTCCGCCGCCACCGGCGTGGGGACCTCCGACGGGGTCAGCTGCTCCTGCTCCTGCACCGCGCCATCCGGACTCTCAGATGCGTCAGCGGACGCGCCCTGCGGTCCCACCGATGCGGTGCCGCCGGCGACGGTCATACGCCGCCGACCGCTGCGCGCCGCTTCACCAGGTCGATGCTCACCCGCAGCTGCTCGTCGACCCGGCTGTCGACCGCGCCGGCCAGCGCCGACAGCACGGTCCAGGCGAACGAATCACGGGCGGGCTGGGCGCCGTCGAGGGTCTGCGCGCTGACGGTCACGCGCAGCTCGTCGGCCGACAACTCGAACTCGCAGTCGAGGTTGGCGCCAGGGACCGCGGACGGCAACAGCAGTGCGCACGCCTCGTCGACGGCGATCCGCAGATCCTCGATCTCCTCGAGGGTGAAATTGAGCCGCGCCGCGAGCCCGGCCGTCGCCGATCGCAGGACCGAAAGGTACGCACCGACGGCAGGAAGCTGGAGCCGTACGAGATCGACTTTCGGCCCCGCCGGCGCCGAGCTGACAGCCGCCACGGGATCTGCTCCGAGCTGGCCGCCGTGGGGGTCAGGCACTCGAACTCCTTGCGGGTCGCAACATCAGCGGGTATTCGCGTCCGCCGGGGCCTGTTTCCGCAGCGAGCGCGAGTCAATGCCCTTTGAGGGCATTGTCAAGCGTACCGAGAGCACCGCGCAGATGCGGACTAACGAGGGGTTTGCGCGTCCGTGCCGAGCCGGCGAAGGGCGTCGCCGGTCAGCCGCCAGACCGTCCACTCGTCCTGGGGCGCCGCGCCGAGCCGGCGGTAGAACGCCATCGCCGGCTCGTTCCAGTTCAGCACCGACCATTCGACACGCTGATAACCCCTTTCCACGGCGATCTCGGCGAGCGCGGCGAGCAGCTGACGCCCATGACCCGCCCTCCGCGCGTCCGGCAGGACGAACAGATCCTCGAGGTAGATGCCGGGCTTGCCGAGCCAGGTCGAGAAGCTGCGAAACCACAGCGCCAGGCCTACGACCTGCTCATCCGTGTCGGCACCGGAGGGTTCGGTCGCCAGCAGGCAGGACGCGACGGCGTCGGCGCCGAACAGCGCCTCGCGCAGCAGTTCCTCGGTCGCGACGACCTCGTGGGCGGCGCGCTCGTACTCCGCCAGCTGCCGGACCAGGGAGAGGATGGTGGGGACGTCGGACTCCTGCGCGGAGCGGATCATGGCGGCCTTTCGGTAACGAGGTCCGGAGCCGTGAAAGACTCGGGGACATTGCGCCGGGCGATCCTCGGCCCGTCCCAGCCAGCTCGCCAGGCTAATCACGATCGCGCAGTCGCGCGCCACCAGGAAGAACGATGACGGTTTCATCCGAGTCCACGCCCGAGACCCCCGCCAGCCACGGGGGGCATCACCACCCCCACGACGCGCCGGTCCCCGAGGGCGTCGCCATTCCCGTGCTCGACACCGACCCGGCGTTCGCGCTGCACAAGGGCGGCAAGATCGAGCTCGGCATCACCGCGCCGCTGCGCAACCGTGACGACCTGTCGCTGGCCTACACGCCGGGTGTCGCCCGGGTGTGCACCGCCATCGCCGCGTTCCCGCAGCTCGCCGACGTCTACACCTGGCGGGCCAATACGGTTGCGGTCGTCACCGACGGCACCGCCGTCCTCGGGCTCGGCGACATCGGGCCGGCGGCCGCCATGCCCGTCATGGAAGGCAAGGCGCTGCTGTTCAAGCACTTCGCCGGGGTCGACGCGGTGCCGATCTGCCTGGACTGCACCGACGTCGACGAGCTGTTCGAGACCGTCGTGCGCCTCGCCCCGAGCTTCGGCGGCATCAACCTGGAGGACATCTCGGCGCCGCGCTGCTTCGAGCTGGAGAAGCGCCTGCAGGACGCGCTCGACATCCCGGTCTTCCACGACGACCAGCACGGCACCGCGATCGTCGTGCTCGCCGCGCTGCGCAACGCGGCGAAGGTGACCGGCCGCACCCTGGGTGATCTGCGGGCCGTCGTCTCCGGCGCCGGTGCGGCCGGCATCGCTGTCACGAAGATGCTGCTCGCCGCCGGCATCGGCGACATCGCGGTGGCCGACTCGCGCGGCATGCTGCACTCCGCCCGCGAAGGGCTGACCGAAGCGAAGGCCGACCTCACCGCGCTGACCAACGACGCCGGCCATGCCGGCACCATCGAGGACGCGCTGGCGGGCGCTGACGTGTTCCTCGGGCTGTCCGCCGGCAAGGTCCCCGAGGAGGCCATCGCGTCGATGGCGCCGGGTGCCCTGATCTTCGCGATGGCCAACCCCGACCCCGAGGTCGATCCGGAGACCGCCGCCAAGTACGCGTCGGTCGTCGCGACGGGGCGGTCGGACTACCCGAACCAGATCAACAACGTGCTGGCGTTCCCGGGTGTCTTCCGCGGCGCGTTCCAGGCGCGGGCCCGGCGGATCACCGAGGGCATGAAGCTGGCAGCGGCGGACGCGCTGGCCGCCGTCGTCGGCGACGACCTCAGCCCCGATTGCGTCATCCCGAGCGTCTTCGACGACCGGGTGGCTCCCGCGGTTGCCGCCGCGGTCGCCGAGGCGGCGCGGGCAGATGGGGTCGCGCGCGACTGACCGACTGGCCCATGAGCTTGAGTTCGACGGTAGACATAGTCGAATCGCTTAAGCTAGTTCCGTGCACGTCGATCTGCTGGTCGCGCTGGCGGGCCTGTTCGTCGGGTTCGTCGTCGGCCTCACAGGCATGGGCGGCGGGGCGTTGATGACCCCGGTGCTCGTGCTGCTGTTCGGCATTCAGCCACTGGCGGCGGTGAGCAGCGACCTCGTGGCGTCGCTGTGTATGAAGCCGGTGGGCGGGCTGGTCCACCTGCGGCGCGGGACGGTGCACCGCGACCTCGTGGTCTGGCTGGTCGCCGGTTCCGTTCCGGCGGCCTTTGCCGGCGTGCTCATCCTGCGATCGCTCGGGACCGGCGACACTGTAGAGAGCGCGGTCAGAATCTCGCTGGGTGTCGCGCTGCTGATCGCCGTCTCGATGATGCTCGCGAAGGCCGTCTTCGACGAGCGACGCCGCATCGTCCTGGGGCCGGCGGACCCCAGCGCGCCCGCCGGGATCACGGTTCGGCCGGCCGTGACGGCCGCGATCGGGGCGCTCGGCGGGCTCGTCGTCGGCATGACGTCGGTGGGCTCCGGCTCGCTGATCATCGTCGGCCTGCTCCTGCTGTACCCGGCGCTGAAGACGAATGACCTCGTCGGCACGGATCTCGTCCAGGCCGTTCCGCTCGTCGGCGCTGCCGCTCTGGGCCACCTGATCTTCGGCGACTTCTCCTTCGGCCTCACGACCTCGATCCTCATCGGCAGCATCCCCGGCGTGTACGTCGGGGCTCGGGCATCTGCGGTGGCGCCGAGCTGGGTCGTCCGACCGGCCATCGCCTTTGTCTTGTTCGCGAGCGCCCTGAAGATGCTCGGCGTGCCGACCGCGACTGTCGGGTTCGTGCTGCTGGGGGTGGCTGCGGGGGCTCCGCTGCTCTGGAGCCTCGGGCGCCGCGCGCTGCTCGGCCGGGCGCTGGCCCGCGTCGCCCCGCCCGAACCGCTAGCCCCGGCCGGCGGAGGGTTCGCGCCAGGCCGAGGTGATGGGTAGCCGCCGGTCGCGGCCGAACGCCTTGAGCGTCACCTTGGGCCCTGGCGGGTACTGGCGACGCTTGTACTCGGCGAGGTCGACCAGCCGGATGACGCGCTCGACGAGCCCGGCGTCAAAGCCGGCGGCGATGAGCTCGTCACGTCCCAGGTCACGTTCGACGTAGCCGTCCAGCACCGCGTCGAGCTGGTCGTACTCCGGAAGGCGGTCGGAGTCGAGCTGGCCCGGCGCGAGCTCGGCGGACGGCGGCTTCTCGATGATCTGCACCGGGATCGGCTCGATCTCCCCGGCCGCGACGGCCACCCGGTTACGCCACCGGCACAGCTGCCACACCACCGTCTTCGGCACGTCCTTGATGGGGGCGTAGCCGCCCGCGCTGTCGCCGTACAGCGTCGAGAAGCCGGTCGCGAGCTCGCTCTTGTTGCCGGTGGTGAGGATCAGGTGGCCGTACTGGTTGGACAGCGCCATCAGCGCGGTGCCGCGTACCCGGGCCTGCAGGTTCTCGTCGGCGAGGCCGGTCAGGTGCAGCCGGCTCTGGTAAGCGTCGACGACGCCGGCGATCGGCAGCACCTCGTGGTGGGTGCGCTGGCGGTCGGCCAGCTCGGCCGCGTCCTTGACCGAATGCTCCGACGAGTACGCGGACGGCATCGCGACCGTGTACACGGCGTCGGCGCCCAGCGCATCGACGGCGATCGTCGCGACCAGCGCTGAATCGATCCCGCCGGAGAGTCCGAGGGCGACGGACCGGAAGCCGTTCTTGCGGACGTAATCACGGGTGCCGGTGACGATCGCGCGGTAGAGCTCGGCATCGGGATCCAGGCGCTCGGCAATAGAAGGAGTCGCGGCGGGACCGTCGAGTGTCAGCGGCGCGCCGGCGATCTCGAGCCGCGTCACCGCCATGCGGGTCTTGTCACTCGCGTCGACCACGCCGGCGAAGTCCCCCTGCGCGGCCGGCAGCGCGAGGTCGCACACCAGCAGCGTCTGGTCGAACTGGGGCGCGCGCGCGACCAGCGTGCCCTGCGCATCGACGACCAGGCTGCCGCCGTCGAACACCAGCTCATCCTGGCCGCCCACCATGTTGACGTAGGCCAGGGTCGCGCCGGCCTCGCGGGCCCGCCGGGCTGCCAGCTCGTCGCGGATGTGGGACTTGTTGCGCTCGTACGGGCTGCCGTTGATGCAGAGCACCAGCCCGACCTCCGCCTGCCTGGCGACGGCGATGGGGCCGCCGTCCTGCCACAGGTCCTCGCAGATCGTCAGGCCGATATCGATGCCGCCGAAGCGCAGCACCGGGAAGCGGTCACCCGGCACGAAGTAGCGGAACTCGTCGAAGACCCCGTAGTTGGGCAGGTGGTGCTTGGCGTAGCGGGCGACGACCTCGCCATGGCAGAGCACGGCACACGCGTTCTGCGGCTCGCCGGCTGGACGGCCGACCCGGGGCGTGGGCTCGTCGGCGGTGTCGAGGAAGCCGACGACGACCATCACGTCGCCGAGGCCGCTGTCAGCCAATCGGCCGGCCAGCCGATTCAGCGCGACCCGGCTCGCCGCGGCGAACGAGGAGCGCAGCACGAGGTCCTCGGGCGGGTAGCCGGTGAGCGCCATCTCGGGGAAGACCGCGAGGTGGGCTCCCGCCTCGCGGGCCTGGGCGGTCCAGCGCACGACACTCGCCGCATTGCCGTCGAGATCGCCGACGGTGACGTCGATCTGGGCAAGGGCGATGCGCAGCGCAGGCACACCGCCGAGGCTAGTGCAGGCTCGCCCTGACTCGGTGGCTAGTGGAGCTTGGGAAGCGTGACGTGGCGGCAGGTGAGGGCGTACGGGTCGCCGCCCGCGAGCGCCGTGACGCGCGCGGCCGCATCGGCGAGCCGGCTCGCCGGCAGTTGATGGCTGCGTACCGCGGTGACGATGGCGTCACGCATCCGCAGCGCCTGGTTGCCATCGGTCGTGAGCAGGCCGTCGGCGCCCGCCCCGAGCGCCTTCACCGCGGCGACCGGGAAGTCGAACCGCAGGTTCACCGC
Source organism: uncultured Actinomycetota bacterium (assembly GCA_963782485.1). Taxonomy (GTDB): domain Bacteria; phylum Actinomycetota; class Actinomycetes; order Frankiales; family Frankiaceae; genus DATAZK01. Next base: position 194,822 of record CAWAJV010000007.1, on the reverse strand, counting down.
TCCCATGCCGAGCGAGTCGGTGATGGCGACCCCGCGGAACGGCACGTCACGCAGGTGGCGGTAGATCGCCGGGGAAACGCTGGCCGGGAGCCCGGTGTCGTCGAGCCCGGGGTACTCGGCGTGACCCACCATGACGGCAGGTGCACCGGCGTTGATCGCGTCGAGGAAAGGCACGAGGTCGCGGTAGAGCAGGCTCCAGGCCGGCGCCGTGACGACGGGCGCGGTCAGGTGGGTATCGGCGTCGGCACTCCCGAGCCCGGGAAAGTGCTTGATCACCGGGATGACGCCGCCCTCCGCGAGCCCCCGCGCGACGGCTAGCGCGTCACGCGACGCCGTCGCCGGATCGCCTGAGAACGAGCGGTCACCGATGGGCGCATCATCCGGACCACCGGTGACGTCGAGATCCGGCGCGAAATCGACGGTCACCCCGAGGCTGCGCAGCTGCCGGCCGAGGGTCGCGGCGCGTTCCTGGAGAGCCGCCGTACCGAGCTGGGACGACGAGCGCGCCGACGGCTGCCACCCGAGCAGCGCCGAGAAGGAGGTGACGCGCCCACCTTCCTCGTCCGTGGCGACGATCAACGGCGCCCCCTTGCGTGCCGTCATCGCGGCGACCAGCGTCTTCACCTGGTCCGCACTCTGCACGTTGTTGGCCGTGAGGAAGACGCCGCCGACTCCGAGGTCGGGCAGGGCCGTCGCCAGCGGCTGATCCGGCGAGGTGGTTGCGGGCAGCCCCACGATCAGCGTCGCCGCAGCCTGACGCTCCAGCGACGCCGGCGTGCAGGTCGGGGGAGTCGGGGGAGTCGGGGTGGTGACGGCTCGGGCAGCGGCCGCGCCGGAGGCGAGGTTCGGACCCGAAGCGCTCGCGCTGGGCGGCGAATGCGGCTCCGAGGCGCGCGAGGGACCGCTCGATCCGCCTGCACAGGCCAGCGGGGTCGCCGTCAACGCCGCCAGGAAAGCGATGGACGCCGCCCGGGCGGCTCGTGAGGGGGTGCGTGCCAGGACCCGCCGGCGGCTGCGCACTGCCCGAAATTACCGCCTGCGCGAAGCGCCTTCTCCGGGGCCGGGGCCCCGGAGCGTCCACGAAGGACATTTTCGGACTGCGCGCCGAAGCTTTCCGGACATGCGGGCCGAATAGGGTGCCAGCATGGAAAGGCAGCAGGAGTTCGTGCTGCGCACCCTCGAGGAGCGCGACATCCGCTTCGTGCGGTTGTGGTTCACCGATGTGCTGGGCGTCCTCAAATCGGTCGCGGTAGCGCCGGCGGAGCTCGAGGGAGCGTTCGACGAGGGCATCGGCTTCGACGGTTCGGCGATCGAGGGTTTCGCGCGGCTCCACGAGGCTGATGTCCTGGCCAAGCCGGATCCGTCGACGTTCCAGGTCCTCCCGTGGCGCGGGGAATCGCCGGGCACGGCGCGCATGTTCTGCGACATCCTCAATCCCGACGGATCGCCGTTCCCCGCCGACCCGCGCTACGTCCTGCGGCGTGCCTTGCGGCGGGCGGCAGACCTGGGTTTCTCCTTCTACACGCACCCCGAGGTCGAGTTCTTCCTGCTCCGTGACCGCCCGCAGCGGGGCCATCCGGTGCCCCCGCCGGTCGACATGGGCGGCTATTTCGACCTCACCCCGCATGACGTGTCCCACGACTTCCGGCGCGACGCGATCACGATGCTCGAGCAGATGGGCATCTCGGTGGAGTTCAGCCACCACGAGGTTGCCGAGGGGCAGCAGGAGATCGACCTGCGTTACGCCGATGCCCTGACGACGGCCGACAACATCATGAGCTTCCGGCTGGTGGTGAAGGAGGTCGCGCTGCAGCAGGGGGTCTACGCGACGTTCATGCCGAAGCCGTACGTGGATCAGCCCGGCTCGGCGATGCATACCCACGTTTCGCTCTTCGAGGGCGACCGCAACGCGTTCTACGACCCGGACGACCCGCTGCACCTTTCGCAGGTGGCGCGCTCGTTCATCGCCGGCCTGCTGCGCCACTCCGCCGAGATCACGGCCGTCACGAACCAGTGGGTCAACTCCTACAAGCGGCTGTCGTGGGGCGGCGAGGCGCCGTCGTTCGTCAGCTGGGGCGCCAACAACCGCAGCGCGCTCGTTCGGGTGCCGATGTACAAGCCCAACAAGGGCCAGTCCACCCGAGTCGAGCTGCGGGCGCCGGACTCCGCCTGCAACCCGTACCTCACCTTCGCGCTCGTGCTCGCCGCCGGGCTCGAAGGTGTGCAGAAGGGCTACGAGCTCCCGCCGGGCGCCGAGATGGACGTCTCGCAGCTCGACCGTGACGAGCGCGAGAAACTCGGCATCGAGGCGTTGCCGGACTCGCTCGCGGCAGCGATCGCCGTGATGGAGAAGTCCGACCTGGTGCGGGATGCGCTCGGTGAAGGAGTGTTCGACTTCTTCCTGCGCAACAAGCGGGCCGAGTGGGACGACTACCGCCGCACCGTCACCCAGTTCGAGCTCGACCGCTACCTCGCGGTGCTTTGAGCGCGGCCGTTACGGGATCAGGTGGCGGTCTGGCGACGTCGTTGACGATCTCGGTGCGCAGCTTGCGCGGCGGCTGCTCCACGTAGTGCCCGGCGCGCGTGGCCGGGAGAATCCGTCCTGACGCGCGCGTCCGCGCCCGGTTCGTTCGCGCTCGCTTCGCAGCGATCAGGCCTTGCTTAAGGTGGGGCGCGTGTCAGCTGCTGGTGCGCAGCCCCCTCCGGCGCGGGATCCGGCTTTCGCGCCGCGCAGCAGCGCCCGGACGAGCTCGCCGCGCGCCGTCATGGCCCGGATGGGTTTCGAAGATGCCGAAAAGGCGATCGCGATCACCCAGCAGCTCGACCTCTCACGCGACGTGCTGGAAGCCGTCGCCCAGGCCGCCTCGCCCGACCTCGCCCTGGCGACGCTCTCCCGCATCGTCGACGTCGACCGCTCCATCCTGGCCGCCCTGCGCGAGGACGAGCTCCTGCGCAGCCGGCTGTGCGCCGTGCTCGGGGCGAGCGCCGCGCTCGGCGACCACCTGACCCGCCATCCGAGCGACTGGCGCTTGCTGGGCGCGCACGCGGGACGCCTCGCGTTGCCGGTGTTCGGACGGCCTCGTGACGCGGACAGCCTGCGCCTGGCGCACCGGCGCAGCCTGCTGACCATCGCCGCGCGCGACCTCACCGGCGAGATCCGGCTGGAGGACGTCGCGGAGCAGCTTGCCGATCTGGCGGCGGCAACGCTCGAGGCGGCGCTCGGGCAGGCGAAGGCCGCCCTTCCGGACGACGCTCCGGACGTCCGGTTCGCGATCATCGGCATGGGCAAGTGCGGGGCTCGCGAGCTCAACTACTCGAGCGATGTCGACGTGATCTTCGTGGCCGAGCCCGGCGAGGGCGCCGACGAGCGCGAAGTCGTGCGCACCGCCACCCGGCTCGCGGAAGCCGTCATCCGGCTCTGCTCGGCCGTCACGGCGGAAGGATCGATCTTCCCGATCGACGCCAACCTTCGCCCGGAAGGCAAGGCCGGCCCGCTGGTGCGGACGCTCGCCAGCCACGAGGCGTACTACCGGCGGTGGGCGCACACCTGGGAGTACCAGGCGTTGCTCAAGGCGCGTCCCCTCGCCGGCGACCTCGCGCTCGGCGCCCGCTACATGTCCATCGTCACGCCGATGGTGTGGACGTCGTCCACCCGGCCGAATTTCGTGCCCGACGTGCAAGCCATGCGCCGCCGCGTGGTGCGCTCTCTCCCGCGCTCGGAGGCGGACCGGGAGGTGAAGCTCGGCCCCGGCGGCCTCCGTGACATCGAATTTGCCGTCCAGCTCCTGCAGCTCGTCCACGGTCGCGGTGATGAGAGCGTGCGCCAGGCGGCGACGCTGCCGGCGCTGTCCGCTCTCGCGTCGGGTGGTTACGTCGGACGCGTGGACGCGGTCACCCTGGGCGCGGCCTACCGGTTCCTGCGCAGTGTCGAGCATCGCCTGCAATTGCAGCGGCTGCGGCGCACGCACGTCATTCCCACCGAGCCGTTCACGCTGCGCTGGCTCGCTCGCAGCCTCGGATTTCGCGATGGGCCGGCCCTGGAGGCCGAGCGCCAGCGCCACGCGCGTGAGGTCCGCCGGCTGCACGAGAAGCTCTTCTACCGGCCGCTGCTGGCTGCCGTGGCGCGGCTGCCGGCCGGGGAGCTGCTCGTCGCGGGGGAGCAGGACACGGCCGATGACCTGCGGCTGACCGAGACCAGTGCGGTCGCCCGGCTTTCGGCTCTGGGCTTCGCGAACCCGCAATCGGCGTTCGGTCACCTGCAGGCGCTCACGCGCGGGGTGAGCCGCACGGCCGCCGTGCAACGCGTGCTGCTGCCCGTGATGCTGGAGTCGTTCGCCGATTCCGCGGATCCGGATGCCGGGCTGCTCGCCTACCGCCGGGTGAGCGACGCGCTCGGGCGTACCCCCTGGTACCTGCGGCTGCTGCGCGACGAGGGGGGAGTGGGCCCGCCGGTCGCCGGTGGCACGGCGGAGCGGCTGGCCCGGCTGCTCGCGACCAGCCCCTACGTCGCCGACCTGCTCACGCGCGCTCCGGAGGCGGTGCGGCTGCTGGCCGGCGGCGAGCAGCTGCGCCCGCGCAGCCGCTCAGAGCTGGAGCCGGGCCTGCTCGCCGGCATCCGCCGCCGCGACGAGATGGGTCGCGATTGGCAGGCGTCGGTCGGGGTGGCGCGCTCGGTACGCCGGCTGGAGCTGCTGCGCGTCGCGTGCGCGGACCTGCTGGGGCTGCTGAACATCACCGAGGTCGGTGAGGCGCTGTCCGACGGTGCGGAAACCGCGCTGGCAGCGGCGTTCGAGGTGGCGATGCGCAGCGTGGAGGCCGAGCGCGGGGTCTCGCCGGGCGGCCTGCCGATGCGCCTGGCCGTCATCGCGATGGGCCGGCTCGGCGGGCGAGAGCAGGGCTACGCGAGCGATGCCGACGTGCTGTTCGTACACGAGCCGTACGCGCCGGAGGGGGAGCCCCTTCCGACCGATTCGGTCGCCGTCTCGGCCGCCCAGGACGTCGCCGAGACCATGCGCCGGCTGCTCGCGGTGCCGGGGCCCGACCTGCCCCTCGTCATCGACTCCGGGCTGCGCCCGGAAGGCAAGCACGGTCCGCTCACCCGCTCGCTGGCGTCGTACGCGGCCTACTACGAGCGGTGGTCGCTCGGCTGGGAGGCACAGGCACTGCTGCGCGCGCGGCCTATCGTCGGCGATCCCGACGTGGGAGCGGCGTTCGCGGAGCTGGCGAACCGCACGCGCTACCCGGCCTCGTTCCCGCCCGAAGCTCTCGCGGAAGTGCTCCGGCTGCACAAGCGGATGCAGGCCGAGCGCGTCCCGCGCGGCGTCGATCGCACCCTGCACCTCAAGCTCGGCCCCGGCGGGCTCACTGACGTCGAGTGGGCGGCCCAGGTGTTGCAGCTGCGCTACGGCGCCGAGGTGGAGAGCCTTCGCACCAGCTCGACGCTGCCGGTGCTCGCCGGCGCCCGGGCCGCCGGGTTGCTCAGCGACCAGGAGGAAGAGCTGCTGCGCGTGGCCTGGCAGGGCGCCGTTCACGCGCGTAACGCCGTCGTGCTCACGACCGGGCGCCCGAGCGACATGTTGCCGGCCTCGGGTCGCCATCTGGTGGCAGTCGCCCGGGTCCTCGGCTACGGCGCCGACACCGACAAGCTGCTCGCCGACCACCGGGAACGAGGTCGGCGTGCCCGCGAGGTCGTCACAGACGTGTTCCGTAGGGTCGCGGAGTGACCACGTCCTTCGCGCTTCGGTGGTCGTCCGCCCAGCCGCTTCTGCTTGACGGGGGCAGCTGGCCATCCGCAGGTCGGGTCTCGAACTCGACGCCGCGCTCGAGCGGCCGCCCGTCCTTCTCCTGCACGGGTTGAACGAGACCTCGCAGGACTGGGCACGGGTCGCGCAGGTGATGTCGTCCGGGCGCGCGCTTCTCGCTCCCGACCTTCCCGGCTTCGGCGGCTCCAGCGGCTCGGGGGTCGACGCCGTGGCGGCGATCGAGCAGCTGATCGGTCACCTGCTCGAGCTCAGCCAGCAGGAGTCGGTGGACGTCATCGGCCACGGCTGGGGGGCGACGCTCGCCATCGAGCTCGCCGCCCGGAGCGGGCCCGCGGTGGGTCGCCTCGCCGTCATCTCCGGCGGGTGGCCGCCGCACCTGCCGGACGGTCCGGATCGTCCGGCCCCGGGCCTCGCGCGCTGGCGGAGGCTGGCGGAGCTCGCCGGCCCGCCGCAGGGCGCCGGATTGCGCCGCTCCTACCTCGCCGCGCCAGCGTCACCGGGGGTGCCCGCGCCGCAGCGCTCGCTCGTGATCTGGGGCGCCCGCGACCGGCGGCTGCGGCCGCGCTATGGCGAGAAGGTCGTCTCGGCGCTGGGCCGCTACGTCGATCCGGCATCGGTCGAGATGGTCACCCTGCCCGGGGTCGGGTCGGCGCCTGTGGTGCGCGCCGCGCAGGCCGTCGGGGCTCTCTTGTGCGATTTTCTCCAGACGCCCTGACGCTGCGCCGGCCGGCGGTCGCGGCCGGATTGCTCGCAGCGGTGCTCGGGGTCGGCTACCTGTTCTGGGTACCGCCCGTTCCCGACCTCGCGGCGCAGACGGCACGCGCGGACACGGCCGGCGCGGCGATCTACTGGACCGGCTGGTTCGGTGGTGTCCACACGCCCGGCTACAGCGTCGTGGTCCCGCCGCTGATGGCGGCGTTCTCGGTGCCGCTCGTCGGGGCGCTGGCGACGGTCGTCGCCGTCGCGCTGTTCCCGGGGCTGCTGCGCGGTGCCCGCCGGCCGATGCTCGCGAGCATCGCGTTCTGCCTGCTGGCAGTCGCGAACCTGCTGGCCGGTCGGATCACGTTCGCGGTCGGCGTCGCTCTCGCGCTCGGCGGCCTGCGCCTGTTGCAGAGCGGCCGGCCCTGGTGGGCGGCCATCCCGGTGGTGCTCAGCGGCCTGGCCAGTCCGGTCGCGGCGCTCTTCCTCGGGGTCGGGGCAGCCGTGCTGGTGCTCTTCGCTCCCGGCTGGCGCAAGGCGGGCCTGATTCTCGGGGTCGCTGCCTCCGTTCCGGTGCTTGCGGTGGCCGTGCTCTTCCCCGAACCCGGCCGGATGCCCTTCACCTGGGACGCGCTCAAGCCGTCGCTGCTCGCGTCGATCGGCCTGATCCCCGCGCTCTACGGCCGGCAGGCGCGCCTGCTGCGCTGGGGTGCGGTGGGATCGCTCCTGCTGGTGCTGGCCGCGTACTTCATCACGAGCCCGATCGGCAGTAACGCGGAACGGCTCGCCCTGCTTTGGGGGCTACCCGTGCTGCTCGCGTACTCGCCGCTGCCGGCGCTTGCCGTCGCGCTCATCGCGGTCCCGCTCGTCTGGTGGCCGGAGCGCAACCTCGGTCAGGAGCTGCGCCGTGCCGGCGACCCGAGCGCGTCTCGATCGTTCTACGCGCCGCTGATCGCCCAGCTCGAGAAGCGCTGGGACGGGACGCGTCGCGTCGAAGTCGTCGACCCCCGCACGCACTGGTCGTCGGCCTACGTCGCCGAGCGTTTCCCGCTGGCCCGGGGATGGGAGCGGCAGGTCGACGACGCCCGCAACCCGATCTTCTACGGCCGGGAGCACCTCGATGCGGCGTCCTACCAGCGCTTCCTGCGTGACTACGCGGTCGGTTGGGTCGCGCTTCCGGACGCCAAGCTCGATTTCGCCGCGACCGCGGAGGCGAGGCTGATCCGCAAGGGACTCGACTACCTGCAGCCGGTCTGGCACGCGGGTGCCTGGACGCTCTACGCCGTGCGCGACCCGGCACCGCTCGCCAGCGGTTCCCTGATGGCGACGGCAGTGGGTCAGAAGTCGGTGCGCCTGCGGGCCTCGACCTCAGGAGCGTCGGGCATCGTCCAGCTGCACTGGTCACGCTGGCTGCGCACCGACAACGGCTGCGTGCGGCGCGCCGGCGACTGGACCTACGTGCAGGCGAAGCGCGCCGGGCGCGTCACGCTCTCGTTCAGCGTGTCGGGGCTGGCGCAGGCTGCCTGTGAAACGGCGGGTAAATAGGCCGTCGATAAAAGATCAACCGGGCGAAGGCGATGCCGGCCAGGCAGGCGATCACACCGCCGGCGGCGTCCAGGTAGTAGTGGTTGGCGGTGCCCACGATGACGAACAGCGTCGCGATCGGGTACAGCGCACCGAGCACCCGGACCCAGGTGCGGCGGGCGAGGAACACCACCGCGATGGCGACCCACAGCGCCCAGCCGATGTGCATCGACGGCATCGCCGCGTAGAGGTTGGCATCCTTGGAGATGCTCTTGCTTCCCCACGAGCCCCACGTGTGGAAGTTCACCACCGTGTCGATGAATCCGCCGTGCGGGAGCAGCCGGGGTGGGGCCAGCGGGAGGAAGGCGAACCCGAAGATGGCCACGACGTTCATGGCGTACCAGGCCGTGCGCAGGGGGCGGGCCCACTCGGGGTGCTTCCAGTAGATCCACACGCCGACCCAGATGGTCACCAGGAAGTGCGTGATCGCATACCAGTAGTTGCAGATGTACGCGAGCCAATGCTGGTTGGCGACGAAGTGGTTGATCGCTTTCTCGTGGTAGATGTGCAGCGATCGCTCGAGGCGGACCAGCTGCTGAGCCCGGTGAATGGCGTCGCCGGTATGGCCCTCGACCAGCCCGCGAACCCAGCCGTACACGAAATACGCGGCGAGAATCAGCGCGGCTTCGAAGAGGTAGACCCGGCGCCGGATGCTCTTGGCGGCCTTGAGCTGACCCTCGTCATGCGCCGTCTCTGCGACCTCGACAGCGCGCTCTGCCGTCAAAGGATCCGCTACCACGGGCCGATTCTCCTACATGCTAGGTCGACTTGAGAGGCAATTTTGCCGCGGCCTGTCGCCGACCGTTCATCAGCAGATTGCCTGATGTGTGCAAACAGGCTACGTCCCGGATGTCATCCCGGCGCAGGCGTGTCATCCGCCCGACATCCATTTGTATCGGCTGTACATGTGATTTCGGAAGGTGCGTCCCAAATGCGGAGGGCCCATCCCGAATGGATGGGCCCTCGGCGCGCGTGACCGTCTGGATGTCGACGATCGCGGAGCGGTCTGGATGTCGACGTGCGCCACGGTCTAGATGTCGCAGGACTTGTGCGTGTCTGATGCCCACTTGCACGTTCGTCCCGGCGACTCCCGTGAGCAGGATGGATGGCGTGTCAACGGCTGTCGCCACCTTCAAGTGATTGTCGTTGCTGTGTGGGACTACAGGTCTGGATGGAGCAGCGTCAACGGGTAGTCGTCGGCCACCTTCTGGAAATCGCTCACGTTGTTCGTGGCCAGGGGCAGCGGCGGGTTCGCCGCGAGCGCGGAGGCGGCGATCCAGAGGTCGTTTGCCCCACCATGTTGCAGGTGGCCGCTGTATTTGAGGTGCATCGGCGCCCACTGCTCCGTGATGGCCACGTTGAAAGGGAGAACGACGAAACGGTTGCGGATGCCTTCGGACCATTTGGTGGCCTTCACCGACCCCCACGACCGGGAGATTGGGTAGGCGAGCAGCTCTCCGACGTTGACGAAGGAGAGGGTCAGGAGGTGCCCTCGAAGGAGCGGCAGCCACGGTTCGGCTTCTGGACGGTCACCAAGCAGCCAGGTGGCGACGTCGGTGTCGACCAGAACGGGTCCAGCGGGAACATCCTCTGGCCTCATAGGTCCAGGTCCGCGAGGTCACGAGCCAGCTCGGCCCGCTCCTCCTCCGTCCATTCGATGAGGGGGCCGTCCAGAGCGGCCGGGGCGACCCCTTGGGCCTGAGCAAGCTCCGCCACGGACGCCGAGTGCCAGAAGGTAGACGTATCGAATGGCAGGGCCTCGGGAGTGCTGATTCGCCTGACCTCGACTCGACGCGCAGTTGATGTCACAGCATCGAAAGTGACCAGACCCTCGAAGTGGGCCTGGCTGCGCAGGGCGTCTTGAATCTGGTCGTCAAGGTCGGGGGAGAAGTCGACCTGAACCGTTTCGCCCGTGGCCGTAAGGAGTCGGGCCGTCCGCCTGTCGAAATCCGCCTCTCGCAGTGATCCAATAACAACATCGGGCTGCTGAGATGCGGGGGAGTCTGCCAGGCGGCGCATCCGTACTCGGGCGCCGGCATCAAGGCGAACGTCACGGTCAGACCTGGTGCTGGTGACCAAGAGTTCGTCATGACGGTCGCCAATCCCGAGGCCCTCGGCAAGCGTTGCAAGGGCACGGGCAATGCCACGATCAACCTCGTCGTCGGGTTCGTAGCAGGCTGCGACCAGACGATCGAACGCGGCCCCGGCGAGGTCGTCCACACCGAGTTCGAGAGTCTCGGGCGTCTCCTCTGCAAGCGTAGGGAGCGAGAGCACGGCGATCACGCTGCCCGGCCGGACATCTGTGAAATGGAGCCTTGAAGCTGCCTCGACAGCAGCCGTATGACGACCAGTCGCCGCCCGCCTCGGCGATCGCAGCGTGGCGTAGGCGGCGGCCGCAAGGGCTGCTTCCAGCCCCTCGATCAGGCGCGCTATATCGCGGGCGCGGATGCTTCCCAGCGCGGTCGCCTGACCACGCAGGGTGGCTCGCAACTCCTCACCGGCCATAGTCGAACAATCGCACATGGCTATGACAGGGGCGATCAGGAATCACCAGCGAGCCCGAGGGGCCATGACGAGTGGCCCGATCGCCGTCGCAGCAAGCCGGCTCGTGCGGAATACGAAGAAGCGCTACCCCAATGAACCGATGGGCGAGAACGGCATCCCATCATTCGGGCACACCCAGAAGGCCCCACCGTCTCGCGTCGCTGCAGACAAAGGGTGACTGCCGCGATGATTCGGACACGAGGGCCAATTCGTTGCGGCGTCTCCCCAGAGTTCCTCGATCACCCATTCCTGAACCTGATCAGTGACACTCATGACCCGGTCGTGCTCCGGCATTCGGAGATCGACGCTGATACCGGTGCCGCTGCCATCGGCGCTCCACAACATCGCTGAGGCCACCATTGGATCGTCAGCCCACTCCTCGTCGCGGATCGTTGGAATCGGCGCACCCGTGGACTTGATGTCACGCAGCACCGGCTGTAGCGCCTGGCTCAAAACGTCGTTCACGAGCCCATACTCCGGGAGACTGATGCTCGCTGAACGGGCGTTGGAAAAGCATCCTGTCTTCGCAGCGGCATCATCGTGAGAGGCATCCCGACGCCTGGTACGTGGCGGTGCGTTGGATGCTGCAGCAGAGGCTGGCCTGCCCCGCTAGCGCTTAGCCGACTACCTCGGTCACGCTGACCCGGTTTCACGCTTCGCATTTACCCGCACCTGAGCAGGCCGAGGACAGGACGAAACGAGCTGTCGATGACGTCCTCGCGAGGCTCGAAAACGTCACCAACGGCTCGCTGCGTGGCCCCAACGTGGGCCCCACGGGTTGTCTGAGCAGAGGAAGCCCTACTCAGACGCATTCCTGCTAGATGTCGTAGTACAGCTGGAACTCGTACGGGTGCGGGCGCAAGCGGACGGCGTCGACCTCGTGGATGCGCTTGTAGTCGATCCAGGTGTCGATGACGTCCTGGGTGAAGACGCCGCCCTCGAGCAGGTACTCGTGGTCTGCCTCGAGCTCGTCCAGCACCTTCTCCAAGCTGCCCGGCACCTGCGCGACGCTGGCCAGCTCGTCCGGCGGCAACTCGTACAGGTCCTTGTCGACGGGGGCCGGCGGCTCGATCTTGTTCTTGATGCCGTCGAGGCCGGCCATCAGCAGCGCGGCGAACGCGAGGTAGGGGTTGCAGGACGGGTCCGGCACGCGCCACTCGATGCGCTTGGCCTTCGGAGAGTTGCCGGCCAGCGGGATGCGGCAGCAGGCCGAGCGGTTACGCGCCGAGTAGACCAGGTTGACCGGGGCCTCGTAGCCGGGGACCAGGCGCCGGTAGGAGTTGGTGGTCGGGTTGGTCCAGGCCAGCAGCGAGGGGGCGTGCTTGAGTAGCCCGCCGACGTAGTGGCGCGCCAGGTCCGACAGGCCGCCGTAGCCGACCTCGTCGTAGAAGAGCGGCTCCCCGCCCTGCCACAAGCTCTGGTGGACGTGCATTCCGGAGCCGTTGTCCTGGAAGAGCGGCTTCGGCATGAACGTCACGGTGTGGCCGGCGGCATACGCGACGTTCTTGACGATGTACTTGAACGTCATCAGGTTGTCAGCGGTCTTCAGCAGCGTGCCGAACCGGAAGTCGATCTCGGCCTGACCGGCGGTGCCCACCTCGTGGTGCTGCATCTCGACGTCGATGCCGGTCTGCATCAGCACCTTGACCATCTCCGACCGCAGGTCGGTGAAGTGGTCGGTCGGCGGGACCGGGAAGTAGCCGCCCTTGTAGCGCGGCTTGTAGCCGAGGTTTCCACCCTCCTCGTGGCGCCCGGTGTTCCAGGCCGCCTCGATCGAGTCGACCTGGTGCAGCGACCCGTTCGGCTGGTAGTCGTAGCGCACGTCGTCGAAGATGTAGAACTCCGCCTCGGGGCCGAAGTACGACGTGTCGGCAACCCCGCTGCCGGCCAGGTACTGCTCTGCCTTGCGAGCGATGTTTCGGGGGTCGCGGCTGTAGGACTCGCGGGTGAGCGGGTCGTGGATGAAGAAGCTCATGTTCAGCGTGGGGTGCTGGCGGAACGGGTCCAGGTAGGCCGTCGTCGGGTCCGGCAGCAGGAGCATGTCGGACTCGTGAATCGCCTGGAACCCGCGGATTGATGACCCGTCGAACGGCAAGCCGTCCTCGAACACGGACGCCCCGAAATTGGAGACCGGGAACGTGAAGTGCTGCATGATGCCGGGCAGGTCGCAGAACCGCGCGTCTACGTACTCCACCTCGTTGTCACGCAGATACCGCAGCACTTCGTCCTGATTGCTGAACATTTACCCTCCGTGGGTGTCGCGGCGACCGGCTCCGTCCGTCGACCGGTGCTGGCACCGAACATAGCCCGCAAGGTTTCCGGGAGGGTTCAAGTCCGGTTTCAGGCGCGTTACAGACCTGTGAGTTTGCCGTCATATGTCCAGCTCGGCGCGGGGGGCGTTGGGGGGTGGTGCGAAACACGAGCCCCGGCTGCTGAGCGCGGGTGCTTCGTTTCCGCGTTCCCGCGCCAGGGCAGGCGCTGCGGGCCGCGGCTCAGTAATCTCGCCTCATGGCGCGGGCGGTCGGCGGGTGGCTTTCGGGGCCGCCCATCCCTGCCGGCGCGGTGCCCGGCGTGCGTCTCGGGTTCCCCGCGACGGGTCCGGGCTCGGTCGCGAGCATCGGTGCGCGGGTCGGGGCGTTCGTCATCGACTCGATCGTCGCCAATCTGCTGGTGGGCCTGCCCTACCTGTTCGGCGTGCGCTACAGCCTGAACGGCCGCGGTTTCGCCATCCTCGGCGTCTTCTTGCTGGTCGAGTTGTTCATGGACGCCATCTACGGCCAGACCCTCGGCAAGCGGCTGCTGGGCATCCGCGTCATCCGCGTCGACGGCAACGGGCTGGCCAGCTTCTCGTGGCTGCTGCTGCGCACCGTGCTGCTCGGCGCGCTCATCCCGGCGGTGGTGTGGGACCGCGATCGCCGCGGGCTGCACGACAAGGCGTCCGGGACGGTCGTCGTCGTCGATCCCAACAAGGCAGCTACGCAGCCGAAGAAGGCCGCAAGCGCGGCCGCCCCCCAGCGTCCCAAGGGACCCGCTCGTACCGGCACCGCCCCGCGCCCGGCGAAGGCGGCCCGCCGGAAGAAGAAGCGCTAGCGCGTCCCGACCGGGAGTGGCTGCTCCGGCGTGTAGTCGCCGCCCTGCGGGCTCAGCGAAGCATCCCGCCGCGGGGGCTCAGCGGATCTTCCCGCCCCGCGGGATGCGCGTCGGCATCGGACCCTTCGGGATCGGCAGGTTCATCGCCCCGAGGGCCGCCAGCCGGCGGTACAGGTCGTCCACCTCGCCCCGGCGGAGCACCCGCCGCTTGCGCATGATCGTGCTCTGCAGCTTCGAGAGCGGGACCTCGCCCTCGCCATTGCCGACGATGATGTCGTGCAGCGGCGCGTCGCCGATGACGCGCTTCACGCGCCGGACCTCGGCTCCGAGCAGGTCGCGGGGTCCGCGTCCGCGGCCTTCCGCCACCAGGATCACCCCGGCGCGGCAGACCACGCGGCTCACCAGGTCCTGATTGCGGTTGACCTGCACGGGGGTGGTGACCCGGAAGTCGCCGCGCATGCGCTGGATGATTCCCGCGCCGGCGCCCGGCTGGCCTTCCATCTCGGTGTAGGCCGTCTTCTGCGCGCGGCGACCGAAGACGTTCAGCGCCAGCAACACGCCGAAGATCACGCCGAACGGAATCCAGAATCCAGAGCGGCTTCCAGAAGAAGCCGAGCAGGATGCCGATCGCGACGGGGAGCAGGAACGCGACCAGGGTCCAGAGCACCAGCCGCGGGTCCTTCTTGCGGGTCAGCCCGAACACCAACCAGATCTGCTTGATCCGCCCGGTCTTACCCGTGTCGCCGGTCCCGCTCGAGCCGGCTCGGGATCCCTTGCCGCTCGTGCCGCCCGCCTGCGTCTCGCCCCTGCGTGCCATGGCTGTGAGAGTACGGTTCGTGGCTCGATCGAGGCGCGTAGGCTGCGCACGTAATTGGCCCTGATCGCACCGGAGGAGTCCATGAGCGTCGCCCTCACCAAGGGTGGAAACGTCTCGCTGTCCAAGAGCGCGCCGAACCTGACCGCGATCGCGGTGGGTCTGGGCTGGGACGCCCGGTCAACCTCGGGAGCCGACTTCGACCTTGACGCGAGTGCGCTGCTCACCGGGGACAACGGCAAGGTGCTGGGCGACCCGTACTTCGTGTTCTTCAACAACCTGACGAGCCCGGACGGGTCGGTCGAGCACACCGGCGACAACCTGACCGGTGAGGGCGAGGGTGACGACGAGACCATCAACGTCGAACTCGGCAGGGTTCCGGCCGAGGTCAACAAGATCGTTTTCACGGTGTCGATCTACGAGGCCGAGCAGCGCGGGCAGACCTTCGGCCAGGTAACGAACGCGTACATCCGGATCGTCAACCGCGCCGACAACGTCGAACTGGCCCGCTATGACCTGTCTGAGGACGCGTCCACCGAGACGGCGATGATCTTCGGCGAGGTGTACCGACGCGACGCCGAGTGGAAGTTCCGGGCCGTCGGCCAGGGCTACGCGAGCGGCCTGCGCGGTATCGCCCTCGATTTCGGGGTGAACGTCGCATGACACGGGCCGGAGGCCTCGAATGACACAGCCTGGAGCGCCTGTCACGCTCACCAAGTCCGCACCCAGCGTCTCGCTGTCGAAGTCCGGCGGCGCCCACGGGCAGCTGCGGGTCAATCTCAAGTGGACGGCCAAGGCGGCAGCTCCGAGCGGCGGCTTCTTCAAGAAGCTCATGTCCGCCGGCAGCGGCGGCATCGACCTCGATCTCGCGGCGCTGTACGAGCTGGCCGACGGCAGCAAAGGGGTCGTCCAGGCCCTCGGGAATTCCTTCGGCAGCCTCAGCGGTCCGCCGTACGTGCAGCTCGACGCGGATGACCGGACGGGTTCGAGTGAGGGCGGCGAAACGCTGTTCGTGAACCTCGACCACACCGCCGACATCCGCCGCGTGCTGGTCTTCAGCTTCATCTACGAGGGAGTCCCGGCCTGGGATCAGGCTGACGCCGTCGTCACCCTCTATCCGGTCACCGGGCCGCCCATCAAGATCGCCTTGGACGAGACCCGTCCCGGCGCCCGTACCTGCGCCATCGCGATGCTCACCAACTCCGGTGGCGATCTCACGGTCTCGCGCGAGGTGCGCTACATCGAGGGCGCTCAGGACAAGCTCGACGCCGCCTACGGGTGGGGGCTGGATTGGCGTCCCGGCCGCAAGTGAGAGGCCTGCTAGGCAGCCGGTGAGCCGTCGCGGGCCTCGATGGCCTGCGCGTACAGCCGGCCTGCGCGGTAGGACGAGCGCACCAGCGGGCCGCTCATGACCCCGGCGAAACCCACCTGGCGGGCTTCGGTCTCGAGCTCGACGAATTCTTCGGGTTCGACCCATCGGCTGACCGGGTGGTGGCGCAGGCTCGGGCGCAGGTATTGCGTGATCGTGAGCAGCTCGCAGCCCGCCGCGTGAAGGTCGACGAGGGCCGCGCTGACCTCATCGCGGGTCTCGCCCATCCCGAGGATGAGGTTGCTCTTGGTGACGAGACCGGCGCTGCGCGCCTGGCGGATGACATCGAGGGAGCGCTCGTAGCGAAATCCGGGCCGGATCGAGCGGAAGATGCGCGGCACGGTCTCGACGTTGTGGGCGAGCACTTCGGGCTGGGCGTCAAAGACAGTCCCGAGCAGCGCGGGGTTGCCCGAGAAGTCGGGGATCAGCAGCTCCACGCCGCAGCCAGGGAGCGCCGTATGGATCGCGCGGACCGTCTCGGCGTACAGCCAGGCGCCTTCGTCCTCGAGGTCGTCGCGGGCGACGCCGGTGACGGTCGCGTACCGCAGCTCCATGGCGGCGACCGACTCGGCGACGCGCCGCGGCTCGTCACGGTCGAGCGGCTGCGGCTTGCCGGTGTCGATCTGGCAGAAGTCGCAGCGGCGGGTGCAGGCGTCACCCCCGATGAGGAAGGTCGCCTCGCGGTCCTCCCAGCATTCGAAGATGTTGGGGCAAGCGGCTTCCTGGCAGACGGTGTGCAGGCCCTCGCGCTTCACCAGGTTGCTGAGCTCGGTGTACTCCGGGCCGGTACGCAGCCGGGTCCGGATCCACGGCGGCTTGCGCTCGATGGGGGTCTCGGCATTGCGTGCCTCGAGGCGCAGCAGCTTTCGACCTTCCGGGGCGATCGTCACGCCGGCACCGCCTGGGACCCCGCCAGCGCGCTGAACCCGGCAACGATGAAACGCTCCACGACAGGTGCAGCGTCAGCGACCGTCACCGGCTTCCCGAGCTCGCGGGAAAGACTCGTCACACCGAGATCCCGCAGGCCGCACGGGATGATCCGGTCGAACGCCGCGAGGTCGGCATCGCAGTTGAGGGCGAAGCCGTGCATGGTCACGCCGCGGCTGACCCGCACCCCGATGGCCGCGATCTTGCGGGCGGCGTCCGGAGTCCAGACGCCCGAGCGTCCCTGCACGGCAATGGAAGGCTGCCCGAGCTGCGCGCACGCCGCGATCAGCGCCCGTTCCAGGGCCCGCACGTACGCGACCACATCCATCGGCTCCGGCAGTGCCACGATCGGGTAGCCCACCAGCTGGCCGGGCCCGTGCCAGGTGATCTTGCCGCCGCGGTCCACATCGATGACGGGCGTGCCGTCTGCGGGGCGCTCTTCCGGGAGCGTGCGTCGCCCGGCGGTATAGACGCTGTCGTGCTCGAGGAGCAGCAGCGTGTCGGGAATCGATCCTGCGACGCGCTGCTCGTGCAGGTCGCGCTGGATGGCGAGCGCCGACTCGTAGTCGACCGTGCCGAGCCGGCGAATCTGCACGCCCTCCAGGCTACGACCTAGGCCTCGGCTGGGCTGGCGGCCTGGTCGAGCCGGCGCGGTGTGAGGCGCGTCTCCAGCACGCCGATGTCGTCGCCGTTCACTGCCAGCTCGACCTGCCACGCGTAGGCGTCGGGCCGGTCGGAGACGACGTCGACCAGCTCCGTCCCGCGAAAGTGCAGCCCGACGCCGTCATCGGTGGCCCACCCGTTCGGGAGCACCCCCTCGGCCACCAGCCGCTGGTAGAGCGGGCGGCGCTGCTCTTCGGAGTCGTAGTGCGGGGTGTTGCTGTACGGCAGCAGGGCCAGCCCGTTGGTGACGGGGCGCAGGTCGGGGCCGAAGGAGTCGGTAGTGCCGCCGACGTGCCAGCACAGGCTCCCCGCCGAGACCCCGGTCAGCACGACCCCGGCTTCCCAGGCCTCGCGGAACACCGAGTCGAGGCCGTGGGTACGCCAGACGGCCAGCAGGTTGGCGACGCTCCCGCCGCCAACCCAGACGACGTCCTGCTCCAGCAGGTGCGCCCGCGGGTCCTCGACATTCGGCATGGGAAACAGCGCCAGGTGGCTGAGCTCGACATCCGGCCGGTGAGCGGCGAAAGCCGCGTAGGTCATGGCGATCCAGCGGCTGTCGTCACCGAGCGCGGTGTGCATGACGCAGACCTTCGGCCGGCGACCGGTGACCTCGGCGAGCGTGATGGCGTGTTCCACGACCGGGCTCGGTCGAAGCCCTTCCCGCCGCGCGGGGCGGAAGGCGGCGCTGGTGGCGAGGATGTTCAAGCGGGCTCCCTTAGCGAGTGGTGGTTTCGAGGTCGTTCAGCGCCGCGCGAGCGGCCCGCCGGCCACTGACGAGCGCGCCTTGCTGCGACGGCGAATCGCGATGGTCGCCGCAGACGTAGAGCCCGGGCTCGAGACGCACCGGCTTGCGCAGCCGGCCGAGCGGGGGATCGGCGCTCGGCAGCGCTTCGGGGATGTCGTAGCGGTGCAGCTGCTCCCAGCCGGCAGCCGCCGGCCCGAACCAGTCGACCAGCACCTCGCGCACCGCATCGTCCGGCATGCCGGTGTGCAGCGTGCTCGCGCTGATCAGGCTGCGCCCGTCAGGGGAGTACGACGCGAGCGTGTCGGTGAGGACGACGGCGTTGGTCAACGGGCCCGCGCCGATACAGAGCGCGCCGCCGGTCGAGCCGGGGCTCTCGTCGGCGGCGTAGTAGAGCGTCGACACCGACCGCATCGGCGCCGCCGGCACCCGGTCCCCGAGCAAGCGCGCTGCCGCGGCGGGGTCCGTCGCGACGATGACGGCCCGAGCGCGAAGCTCCTGCCCATCGATCATCACCGCCCCGCTGCAGATGCGCTCGACCGGGGTGTTGAGGCGAACGTCGTCGAGCGGCGCGGCGATGGTGTGCGGGAGCTCGCCCGCGCCTCCGGCAGGCAGCGTCTGGCGGCCCCGGCTGAAGGCGTGCAGCACCAGCTCGACGTAACGGCTCGACGTGGACAGCTCGTCCTCGAGCAGGACGCCGGCCAGGAACGGGCGCAGCAGCCGGTCGATCACCGTGTCGGAGAGCCCGGCAGCACGGAACGCGTCATACGCGCTGCGCTCGGGACGGTCGAGCAGCCGATCCCCGCGGGTGGTCCAGATCCGAAACAGCAGGGCGCCGAGGGCGACCTTGTCCTTCACCCCGGAGATCGGCGCCCGCGCCGTAGCCGGGAGGCTCGCCGGGCGCTGCCTCGGATCGCCCACCCGGTGAAAGTCGTTGCCGACACGCACCAGAGCCGCGTTCGGGAGCGGCTTGAGGTCCAGGCCGGTGCGGTCGGCGGGAGTCAGCAGCCGGCGTGGTTCGGGGTAGCCGGTGTCGAACACCTGGAAGCCGCGGTCCAGCAGCCAGCCATCGGGGCGATCGGTGCGCATCCGGCCACCCACGGCGTCGCCCGCCTCCAGCACCGTGACGCGCCGTCCGGCCGCCTCCAGGTGGCGCGCCGCCGACAATCCGGCGAGCCCGGCGCCGACGACGAGGATCTCGTCGCTGGGGTCTCCGGCCGGCACGAGTCTGTCACCGGCCGGCATTGGTCTGAGGCTAGTGGAGGGCGTCTCGGACGGTTATCCACAGCCCGAAAACGGGTCGGGCGCAACCGGCCTAGCCTCCCGGCGTGGACAACGACGCGCCGCCCCTCACCCCGGTCGTCGAGGGGCTTCGACTCCTCGAGCGGTCCGGCGAGGCCGGTCCGGGGGAGGTGTGGCTGGCGCGGATCACCGGTGGGCTCGCGGGAGCCGGGCATGCGCGCCTGCCGGGAGATCTGCATGGCGTGGGGGAGTGCTTCGTCCGGCTCATCCGGCTGCCGGTGGACGAGCCGATCCGGGCCCGGGCCCGGATGCTCGGCACCCAGCTGGCCGCGCTGGACGATCCCGGGCTCGTCGGGGTGAGGGAGATGCGGGACGCCTACGACGGTCTGGCCCTCCTCCTGGCCCCGTTGCCGGCGCCGCTGACCGGCCTGCACCTGCTGGTCCGGCGCCGGCTGCTCGCGGCAGGCGAGGTGGTGACGCTCGGGGTGGCCCTCTGCTGGGCGCTGGCAGCGGCCCACCGGGTCGGGATCACCCACGGCCGCCTGCGTGACAGCGATGTGCTGCTCGACCCGGCGGGCCGTCCGCTGCTCGCCGGGGCAGGGGTCATGGGCCTGCTCGGCGACGCCGGTGAGCCGGCGGAAGACGTTCGGGCGCTGACCCGGCTGCTGGGCTCGGTCCTGGAGGTGGAATCAGCGTCCGCGGGACGGCTGCTGGCGGTGCTGCGCGCCCCTCACGACGACGCCGCTCGGTTGGCAGCCGAGCTTGCCGCCTGCGCGCCCGCAGCACCGATTCACCTGTCGGACGAGGCGGCGAGTGACGCGCGGCTCGATGAGCCGGAGCCTTCCCGGAAGCGACGCCCGATCCGGCGCCGGCGACCGCGCGCCGGCACCGTCGACTGGCGGCGCGCGCTGCGGATCGGCGCCGCGGGAGCGGCCATCCTCGTGCTGGCGGGGGTTGTCGGTTGGGTCACCGCGCCCGCCCCGCGGGCGGGTCGCCAGCCGTCGACGTCGCTGCCGCCGCCGTCACGCGGCCTGACGAGCGCGTCCCCGGCAGTGGTTCCCACCGCGCCGCCTGCCCGCTCGTGGGCAGGCGTGCTCGCCGGGCTCGACGCCGCACGCGAAGCGGCGTTCCGCGATCCGCATACCGCTGAGGTCGCCGCGTTCGACGTGGCGGGCAGCCCGGCCGCCCGCTACGACCAGTCGGCGGTGGAAGCTCTCCGCCAGGCAGGAGCCCATGCTGTGGGACTGCGTCTGGTCACGGACCGCGTGGTGCTGCTCGCGCGTGCCGGGCGCGATGTCACCCTGGACGTCACCGACCGGCGGCCGGCCTACACCGTCACGGACGGCCGCTCGGTCCTCTCGCGGGTGACGGCGCGCTCAGCGCAGCGTCACCACATCGTGCTGCGCGACGTCGGGCCTGGCGGAGCGAGCCCGCAGTGGAGGTTTGCCGAGGATCCGCGCGCCGTCATGAGCGCAGCAGGGTCTCCAGAGCGCCGGCCAGAGCGGGGTCGCGGAAGGTGAAGCCGGCCTGCGTGAGCACCCGCGGTGCGAGGCGTTGACCGATGAGCAAGCCCTCGTCGGCGAACCCGTCGAGCACCAGGCGCAGGGCAAAGGGCGGCACGGCAGCCACGGTCGGCCGGTGCAGGATCGATCCGAGCGTCTTGGTGAACTCGCGGTTCGTCACCGGGTCCGGTGCGACCAGATTCACCGGGCCGTGCACGCCGCCGGAGGTCAGCAGGAACGCGATGGCGGCGACCTCGTCGTCGATGCTGATCCAGCTCGTGTACTGCTTCCCGCTGCCGAGGCGCCCGCCGAGCCCGGCCTTGAAGAGCGGGAGCTGCAGCCGCAGCGCACCGCCGCGACGCGAGAGCACGATGCCCGAGCGCAGCCGGCACACCCGGATGCCGGCCTGCTCCGCCGCCCGGGTGCTGGCCTCCCACTCGCCCACGACCTCAGCCAGGAATCCATCTCCCCGCGGCCCGTCCTCATCGAGCAGCCGCTCCCCGGTGTCGCCGTAGTAGCCGACAGCACTCGCATTGAGTAGCACCGCGGGAAGCGGATCGAGCGAGGCCAGCGTCTCGGCGATGAGCGTGGTGCTCTCCACCCGGCTGGAGCGGATCGTGGCCCGGTACTTCTGGGACCAGCGCCGGCTGGACACCCCAGCGCCCGAGAGGTTGATCGCCGCCTCGACCCCGTGGAGATCCGCGGCATTCAACTGCCCGCGCGCCGGATCCCACCGGACTTCGCCCGGGCCGGGCTCCCTGCGCACCAGCCGGACCACGTCGTGGCCCGCCGCCCGCAGCTCGGGCAGGAGCGCGCTACCGACGAGCCCGCTGGCGCCGCTGACCAGAACCTTCACGCCGCTGCTTGCCCGGCTGTTCTGGTCAGAATCCCAGGTCCGCTTCGAAGGCGCCCTCTTCCAGGCGCTCCTTGATGGTCGTCAGGAAGCGGGCTGCGTCGGCGCCATCGACGATCCGGTGGTCGTACGTGAGTGCCAGGTGCACGAACGACCGGACGGTGATGACCTCTCCGAGCTCCGGGTCGTCAATGACGGCAGGACGCTTCACGACGGCGCCCGTGCCCAGGATGCCGACCTGTGGCTGGAAGAGGATCGGCGTGTCGAACAGCGCTCCGCGGCTGCCGGTGTTCGTCAGCGTGAACGTGCCCCCACCGAGCTCGTCAGGGGTGACGGCATTGCGCCGGGTGCGGTCCGCCAGGTCAGCGATCTTGCGCGCCATGCCACCCAGGTTGAGGTCGCCCGCGGAGTGGATGACCGGGGCGAGCAGCCCGCGCTCGGTGTCGACGGCGATGCCGAGGTGTTCGGCATCGTGGTAGGTGACCGTGCCGCCCGCCTGGTCGATGCTCGCGTTGAGCTTGGGGTGCAGCTTCAGCGCCTCGCACGTCGCGACGGCGAAGAACGGCAAGTAGGTCAGCTTGACCCCCTCGCGAGCCTCGAAGCTCGCCTTGGCCTGCTCGCGCAGCCGCACGATCCGGGTGATGTCAGCCTCGACGACGGTGGTGAGCTGCGCGCTGGTCTGCAGGCTCTCGACCATGCGGGCGGCGATGACCGAGCGCAGCCGCGACAGCTTCTCGGTGCGCCCGCGCACCTGCGTGGCAGCGGCAGCGGCGGCCGGCTGGCTGACCTTCGCGGGGGCAGCAGGAGCGGCGGCGCGCGCGGCGGCCGGCTGCGGGAGCGACGGGGTCGGCGCGCTGGGTGACGAATCACCCGCGGGGGCTGCGTTGCCGTTACGCGCGGCGTCGAGCACGTCCTGCTTGCGGATGCGCCCCCCGACCCCGGTGCCGCTTAGCGCGGAGAGGTCGACGTCGTGTTCGGCGGCTAGGCGCCGCACGAGAGGGGTGACGTACGGACCGCCGCCGTCCTCCTCGCCGGAAGCCGGCGCGGCGGGTTCCGGCGCGGGGGCGGGTGGAGCTGCTGCAGCGGCTGGCGGCGCCTGCTGAGCGGCTGGGGCCGGCGCCTCCTCGGCAGCCTCCGGTTCGGCCTGCGCGGCCGGGGTCTCGGCCGCAGCGGGCTCCGGCTCCGGCTCGGCTTGAGCGGCGGGCTCGGCCTGGGCGGCGGGCTCGGCCTGAGCGGCGGGCTCCGCTTGGCCAGCCGCCTCGGCGGGCGCGGCCTCCGCTTCCTCGCCGCCTTCGGAGATCACGGCGAGCTCGACGCCGACCTCGACGGTCTCGTCCTCGCCCACCTTGATCGACGAGAGCACGCCGGAGCTCGGCGCCGGGATCTCGGTGTCGACCTTGTCGGTGCTGACCTCGAGGAGCGGCTCGTCAACCTCGACGCGCTCACCCTCCTGCTTGAGCCAGCGGGTGACCGTCCCCTCAGAGACGCTCTCCCCCAGTCGGGGCATGGTGACGGAGACCGGCATCGGTCGTCGCGCTCCTTACATCGGTAGGGGACCGCAGCGGGGTCGGCGGCCCTGTCTCATGGCCTAGCTGTGTGAATGAAGCGGCTTGCCGGCGAGGGCGAGATGGGCCTCACCGATCGCCTCCGAGAGGGTCGGGTGGGGGTGGATGAGGGCGGCGACCTCGGAAGCGTGGGCCTCCCAGTTGACGATCAGCTGGCCCTCCGCGATGAGGTCGCCAACCCGCTCGCCAACCATGTGGATGCCCAGCACCGGACCATCCTTCTCCGCGACGAGGGTTACGGCACCCGCGGTGTTGAGGATCTGCGCGCGGCCGTTGCCTGCGAAGTCGTAGGTGGCCGTGACGACGTCGTGGCCGCGCTGCTTGGCGACGGCGGAGGTGATGCCGACCGAGGCGACCTCGGGGTGTGAGTAGGTGACCCGGGGGACACCGTCGTAGTCGATCGGGACGACACGCTGGCCCGCGAGTCGCTCGGCGACCAGGATGCCCTCGCCGAAGCCGACGTGGGCCAGCTGCAACCCCGGACGCAGGTCGCCGACGGCACTGATGGTCGGGATGCTCGTCTGGCAGGTGGGGTCGACCTTGACGTAGCCGCGGTCGAGCTCGAGGCCGGCTTCCTCGTACCCCAAGCCCTCCGACACCGGACCGCGGCCCACGGCGACGAGCAGGATCTCGGCGGACACCGCCTTGCCGTTCTCCAAGGTCACGGTGACCCCGTCGTCCTTGACGGCGACGTCGGTCAACTTGGTGCCTACGTGGAAGGTGATGCCCTTGCGCCGGAACTGGCGCTCCAGCAGCTTGGAGGACGACTCCTCCTCGGCCGGGACGAGGTGGGGCAGCGCCTCGACGATCGTGACATTGGCGCCGAAGGAGTTCCAGACCGACGCGAACTCGCAGCCGATCGCGCCGGCGCCCAGGACGATGGCGGACTCCGGGACCCGGTCGAGCTCCAGAGCATGCTCGCTGGCCAGGACGCGGGTGCCGTCGATGGTGATCCCCGGCAGCGACTTCGACTTCGAACCGGTCGCGAGCAAGACGTGGCGCGCCTCGATCGTGCGGTCGCCGACCTGCAGGCTCGTGGGGCTGGCCAGGCGGCCCTCGCCCTCGACCACCTCGATGCCGCGCGACTTCACCAGGCCGGTCAGGCCCTTGTAGAGCCTGCTGACCACGCCGTCCTTGTAACCGTTGACGCCGGCCATGTCGACACCTTCGAAGGTCGTCTTCACGCCGAACTTCGAGGGGCCTTCCTTGGCGCTGTCGGCTACTTCGGCGGCGTGCAACAGCGCCTTCGTCGGGATGCACCCGCGGTGCAGGCACGTGCCGCCGACCTTGTCGCGCTCGACCATCACCACCGACAGGCCGAGCTCGGCGGCGCGCAGCGCGGCGGCGTAACCGCCACTGCCTGCGCCGAGAATGGCGAGGTCGACCGGCTCGCGCGACGGGGTCACGGGCACTCCTTAGCGCAGAACGTGCAGCTTGCTTGTCCGTGTAACAGTCTGCCACCGCGCGCAAATGCCAACCGCTGGCGATACCGGTCACACCGGCCGCCTCGAGCGCGCCGGTGGCGAAACCGAGCCGGGCGGGCTCCGGATCAGCTCGCGGTTGCCAGCCGCTCCAGCAGCCCGACGAGCGTGCGCACCATCACGCCGGTAGCGCCGCGCGGGGTGAACCCGTAGGGCTCGCCGCTGTTCCACGCCGGTCCGGCGATGTCGAGGTGTGCCCAGCGGATCCCGTCGCCGATGAACTCGTTCAGGAAGATGCCGGCGATCAGCATGTGGCCGCCACGCCCGCCCCCGGGTGCGACGTTCGACAGGTCGGCGACCGCCGAGTCCAGACCCTTGCGGATCTCGGGCGGCATCGGCATCGGCCACATGGGCTCGCCGGCGTCCTTGCCCGCCTCCTGCAGTTCGGCCATCAGATCGTCGTCATTGCCCATGAGGCCGCTCGTGCGCTCGCCGAGCGCTACCACCTGGCCTCCGGTGAGAGTCGCGATGTCGACGATGACCTCGGGGTGCTCCTCGCTGGCCCGGGCGAGGGCATCGCCCAGCACCAGTCGCCCCTCAGCGTCGGTATTGAGTACCTCGACGGTCTTGCCGCCGTACATGGTGAGCACGTCGGTCGGCCGGCTCGCCGTCCCGGACGGCATGTTCTCGGCCATGGCGAGCCAACCGGTCACGGCGATCGGCAGCTTCAGGCGCGCCGCCGCCAGCACCGCACCGAGCACCGCGGCTGCGCCGGCCATGTCGATCTTCATGTACTCCATGCCCGTGGATGGCTTGAGCGAGAGCCCGCCGGAGTCGAAGGTGATGCCCTTGCCGACCAGCGCTGCCGAGTGGGCCGCCCCCTCGGGCTTCCACTCCAGCCGGACCAGCCGCGGCGGGTTCAGCGAGCCTTTGCCGACACCGAGGATGCCGCCGAAGCCCCCCGCCTCGAGCTCCGCCTCATCGAAGACGGTGACCTCGATCCCGGTGCCCTCCGCCTCGGAGACCGCCCGGTCGGCGAAGACCGCGGGTGGCAGCAAGTTGGCCGGCAGGTTGCCGAGGTCACGGGCCAGGGTGACGGAGCGCGCGAGTATCTCGGCCCGCCGGCTGGACTCGGCGGTCGCGTCAGCGTCTTCGGCACCGAGGATGACGACGCTCGAGACCGGGTTCTTGCCGTTGGTGGACGGCTTCACCGCGTAGGCGGCGAGCAGCGCGCCTTCGGCGACGGCGGCGGGGTTGCCCGGAAGCGAGAGCGCCACGGTTTCACGGCCGACCAGGGCACGGATGGCGGCGCCCGTCGCGCGGCGCACCGCGTCGTCCCGGGGCTCGCCCTCGATCTCGCCCAAGCCGACGGCGGCGATCACCGGAGCCGTCGTGGCGCCGAGCGAGGCGAAGCGGGTGACCTCTCCCTCGTCACCTCCCGCCCCGAGGTCCGCGAGCACCGCGGCCAGCCGGCCGTCGAGCGCCGCATCGACGGCCTCACTTCCGGCCAGCGGGACCGGACCGTCATCCGTCTTTCCGATCGCGATCACCAGGACGTCAGCGGCAGCAGAGGTCGAGGAGTCGACCGAGGTTGATATCGAGGCCATTTGTGCAGCGTATTGGTCTGCGCGTGTGCGAGGGGCGTGGGTTGCCCGTGATCGTCCGGGCGAGACTGCTACCGGTAGCGTCGCGAGCATGGTTTCTGAGCTCCTGCGCTCCCCGCTTCACGACCGACACGCTGCGGCTGGCGCGCGTTTCGGGGCCTTCGGTGGCTGGGAGATGCCGCTTGCGTACGGCGGCCCGGGCGGGGGCACTGTCGCGGAGCACAATGCCGTGCGTTCCGCCGTCGGCGTCTTCGATGTGAGCCACCTCGGTAAGGCGGCGGTCAACGGTCCCGGCGCGAAGGCGTTCCTGAACGCGTGCCTGACGGCTGATCTGGACAAGGTGGCGCCGGGCTTCGCGCAGTACACGCTGTGTTGCACGGCAACGGGCGGGGTGGTCGACGACCTCATCGCTTACGTGTACGGAGACGACCAGGTGTTCCTGGTGCCGAACGCCGCGAACACCGCAGAGGTCGTGAGCCTGCTGGCGGAGGCCGCGCCGGATGGGGTCGAGGTGCGCAACCGGCACCGGGATTACGCGGTGCTGGCCGTCCAGGGACCCGAGGCGCCGCGCGTGCTGGCCGAGCTGGGGCTGCCTGCCGAACACGCCTACATGTCCCACGTCACCGCGCCGTGGCGGGGGAAGCCGGTCGTCGTCTGCCGCTCGGGCTATACCGGCGAGCGGGGCTTCGAGCTGCTTCCCGAGTGGGATGCCGCCGGTGAGCTGTGGGACGCGGTCGTCGCTGCCGGCGCGCTCCCGTGCGGGCTGGGAGCGCGCGACACGTTGCGGACCGAGATGGGCTATCCGCTGCACGGCCAGGACCTCGGCCCCGACATCAGCCCGGTCGCGGCCCGGCTCGGTTGGGCGGTCGGCTGGAGCAAGCCCGCGTTCTGGGGACGCGAGGCCCTGCTGGCCGAGCGGGCGAACCCGGCGCGCCTGCTGTGGGGCCTGCGGGTGTCGTCCGGCATCGCCCGGCCCGGGATGGTCGTGTCCAAGGACGGCGGCCCCGGCCTGGGAACGGTGACGAGCGGAACGTTCAGCCCCAGCCTCGGTGCGGGAATCGCCCTGGCCCTGCTGGCCGGAGTCGAGGACGGCGACGAGGTGAGCATCGACGTGCGGGGCCGGCCGGTCGCGGCGACCGTGACGCGACCGCCGTTCGTGAAGGCGTCGCCGCGCTGAAGCCGGCGGTGCGGGCAATGGCTGTCAGTGAATCCACGACGGAACGTGGATGGCCATGACAGCGATGTCGACCAGCGCGGCGATCTCGACCAGTGCCCCGATGACGTCACCGGTGATCCCGCCGAACCGCCGCACCAGCAGCCGGCGGAGCAGGTCGGCGACGACCACGGCGCAGAGCACCGCGAACACGGCGTGCACGCTTTCGCGGATGCGCCCGCCGTGGTAATCGAGCTTGCCGGCGACTGCCGCCACGATGAGAACCGCGACCGTCACGATGGCCGCGCGGGTATTCGACACCGAACCGGCTACCCCCGCGCCCAGGCCGTCTTCCCGCGCTGCCGGGATGCCCGTCCGGCAGGCGTGGACGATCACGAGCCGGCCGGCCAGCAGTGCGGTCAGCAGGCCGACCGTGCCGTGATGCCGGATGATCGCCAGTTCCAGCGCTCCGGTCTGGCCGGCGAGGACGAAGAAGAGCGCGATGGCCCCGAATGCTCCGATCCGCGAATCCCGCATCACGGCGAGTGCTGCCGGACCGCGCAGCCGTGACCCCAGCGCGTCGCCGGTGTCCGCGAGGCCGTCGAGGTGCAAGGCGCCGGTCAGCAAGGCCGCCGTGGCGAGCCCGACGAGTGGCGGGAAGATGCCGCCGCCGAACTCCTCGTACGTCTGCCGAGCGGCGAACATGAGCAGGGCCGATGGCAGCCAGACCACGAGGCCCACGAGGGGCGCGAGCGAGAGGGCGCGCCCGATGTCAGCGCGGCCCAGCTCGATCGGCCGTCGCCCGACCGGAAGGATGGTCAGCAGGCCGACGAGGTAGCGCAGCTGATTGATGCTGGTCAGGGTGACTCCGGCGGTGCCGGCCGATCGCTGACGCCTGCCTCGGTGAAGGTCGCCATCTCGGCCAGGGTCGCGGCCGCGGCCTGCACCAGGCTCACCGCGAGCAGTGCCCCGGTGCCCTCGCCGAGGCGCAGCTGCAGGTCGAGGAGCGGCACGAGGTCAAGCGCGCTCAACGCCTTCGCCTGCGCCGGCTCGGTGGAGCGCGTGCCCGCGACCCACCACGCCCGGGCGCCGGGGGCCATCCGCTCAGCAGCCAGGGCGGCTGCGCAACTGACGACCCCGTCCAGGATCACCGGGGTGCGGCGGGCTCCCGCCTGGACCAGCAGGCCGGCCATCGTCGCGAGATCGCGGCCGCCGACGACGCGAAGCAGGCCTTCGGGATCATCGCCGACGCTGTGGCGAGCCCGGCGCAGCGCGTCGCGGATGGCAGTGGTCTTGCGCATCCAGCCGGGGTCGTCGATGCCCGTGCCGCGTCCCACGACCGCAACCGGTTCCAGCCGAAGGATGCCGGCTACGACGGCCGCGGCGGGCGTCGTGTTGCCGATTCCCATGTCGCCGGGGATGAGCAGGTCACAGCCGGCGTCGACCTCCTCGTCCGCGATCGTGCGGCCGAGCTCGAAGGCGGTGTCGAACTCCTTGGGGGAGAGCGCGTCCGCGCGGTCGATCCGGCCGGACGGCATCCCGACCCCGTCATCGACCACCCGCACGGTGGCCCCGGCCTGGCGGGCGAGGACGTTGACGGCCGCGCCGCCGGCGGCGAAGTTCGCCACCATCTGTGCCGTGACCTCGGGCGGGTAGGCGGAGACTCCGGCCCGGGCGATGCCGTGGTCCGCCGCGACGATGACGACCCGGATGTGGCTGAAGGCGTGCGGCGGGCAGGTTCCCTGCACCGCACACACCCAGGCGGAGAGCTCCTCGAGCCGACCGAGCGCTCCAGCCGGCTTGGTCAGCACCGCCTGGCGGGCGAGTGCAGCAGCCCAGGCGTCGGCGTCGGGTGACCTCACTTGAGCCGGCACGCCACTCCTGCCACGCATTGCCAGACCTCGTCGGCCTCCACGGCCAGCCGGGCGTTCAACCGGCCGAGCGCGTCGCGAAACTCCCGCCCGCTGCTCGTGGCCGGGACGACGCCGGACCCCACCTCGTTCGTCACCATGACGACCTCTCGCTGACAGTCGCGCCACGCGTCCACGAGCGCGTCATGATCTTCGCAGCCGCGGGCGAGCCACAGCCCGACGCAATCGATGAGCAGGGGCGGTCCGGCGGCTCGCAACAGCGGTGCCACCACCCCTGTCTCGACCGTGCTCCAGTGTGCCGGGCGCCCGGCGCGATGGGCTGCCAGCCGCGCCGACCATTCCGGATCGCCTTCGTAGTCCTCGGCGGTCGCGACGTAGACGACCTCCGGCTTGCCCGCCAGCCGGCGCTCGGCTTCCTGCGATTTTCCGGAACGGGCCCCACCCGTGATCAGCACGCGGCGCGCGGGTGCGGGCGTGGGCCCGGGCCGCCCCCGCGTGGTGAGGACCGCGCCGTCAGGCAGGGCTTCGGCGCCGAGTGCCCCGAGCCGGCGGTGCAGCGGCGGCCCGGCGGGGTTGCCGTGGCCGAGGTGTACCGCCACCACCCGGGTCGACGCCGCCACCGACCCGCGCCGGCGAAGCGCCGCCACCGTCGACGCGAACGTCTCCAGGTCGTGGTGGTCACCGCTCGCGCGTGATCCGCGGGCGTCGCCGTAGGTCTCCTCGAGGAGCACGACGTCGTAGGGGTGGTCGGGGTCACCGGGAAGTTCGTCATCGGGCAGGGGGGCCGTATCGACCGCGTACAGCAGGCGGCTGCCGTCCGGCGCCGTGACGTCGAACAGCACCGCGGGCCCGATCTCCGGGCCGCCATGGCGGGCTGCGTGTGCCCGGATGACGTAGCCGTCGCGATCGAGCGACTCGCCCGCCCGGATCTCCGTGAATCGGGTGCTGCCGCCGGGGTCCACCCAGTCGCGGCAGTCGGCGATGGCGGCCGGGGGAGCGATGACCTCGAGTGGTTCGCTCGCCTGGGTGGACCACTCGCGCCACATGAACGCCTGCGGCCCGCAGTGATCCGGGTGCGAATGCCCGATGAGGACCCGCCGCACCCCGGCGAGGGAGATGCCGTATCGCGCAGCAGCGCGGGGGACGTCGGGACCGCAGTCGATCAGGATCCGGTCGTCGACCAGCACCCCGGTCTGCCCGCGCAGGACCCCGCTCTCACGCGCGGCGTTGCAGGACGCGCAGTGGCACCACGGGTTCGGCCAACCGTCGGACGACCCGGTGCCCAGCAGCTGCAGTTTCACGGGTCCGAGTCTGCCGCGCCGTCGCGCCGGGCGGACAGCACCGTGCGCTTGGGGGCGCTTGGGGGGGCGGGGCGCTCGGGGGCGCTTGGGGGAAAGGTGAGTAAGGATGGAGACTGTTGCGGACGGTCATCAGCGGTCAGGGGCAAGGCGAGGAGAGCGGGATGTCCTGGAATTGGCGTTACGAGACGGCGGACGGGACCGTTCTGGACCCCGAGCAGCTCACTGCAGCCCCCACCTCGGAGATCTTCCCGTCCCAGTCCGATGCGGAGTCCTGGCTGGGAGAGGTCTGGCCGGAGTTGCTCCACGCCGGGGTGGAACAGGTGACGCTGCTGGACGGCGAGCGGCGCGTCTACGGGCCGATGGGCCTGCGGCCGGCTGGCTGACCCGGGAGAGCGGCGATCAGCCGCGCGGGATCCAGCGACCGATGACGATGCCGGGGCGCGGCCTCGGCTGGCGCCACCGCGCCGGCATGAGCGCCCGCTGGGCGACGTAGCCCTTGACCCGGACGGTCGTGTTCGGGTACTTCGCCGTCACCTCGCGGCTGACCCGGCGGGCGACGAAGATGCTGTCGGTGACGATGACGATGAGGCAGAGCGGCAGCAGGTAGAACGCGATCGCCTTGGTGGCCGTCGACGGCGCCAGGCCGATGAAGTACGCCACGACGATGAGCCCCAGCATGAGCGGCCCGAGGTTGCGCCGCTGATCGACGATGTCGCGGGCCATGATCCGCTCGGGGACCCGCTCGCGGGCCGGGAGCCGGGAGATGTCGCCGGTGTTCATCGCCTGGCGGTACTCGGCTGCCTTGGCTCGGCGGGCGTCACGCATGGCGCGCTTGGCGGCCTTCGGATCCCCCGGCTTCGCCGTCGTCCTGCTGCTCCCGCGGCTGGTGCCGTAACGCGCTGCGCTGCGCCGCGCCGCCTCGGCCTCCTTGCGGGTCGGGGTGGGACGGCCCTTGGCATCCGGACGGACAACCTCGGGCTCGGCGGAGGCGGCTACCGGGACCTGCTTCTTAAACAGCGAGGGCATGGGGGCTACTCACAGGTTCGTTCTCACAGTGTCAGCATGCGGTCGAGAGCTTGACGAGCGTCCGTCGCCGTCGCGGGTTCGACGGTGATGCGGTGGACCAGCTGACCGGCTGCGAGCGATTCCAGAGCCCACACCAGGTGCGGCAGGTCGATGCGATTCATCGTGGAGCAGAAACACACCGTACGGTCCAGAAAGACGACTGTCTTGTCCGGATGCATGGCTGCGAGGCGTCTCACCAGATTCAGCTCGGTGCCGACCGCCCAGGCACTGCCCGCCGGAGCCTCCGCGAGGGTCTTCAGGATGAACTCCGTGCTGCCGACCAGATCGGCCGCGTTGACCACCTCGTGCTGGCATTCGGGGTGGACGAGAACGTTGACACCGGGCACCCGGCGGCGGACTTCCTCGACGCTTTCGAGACTGAACCGTCCGTGCACCGAGCAGTGCCCCTTCCACAGCAGCATCTTCGCCTCGCGCAGCTGCTCGGATGAAAGTCCTCCGCCAGGGCGGCGCGGGTCGTAGACGGCGCATTCCTCGAGCGGGATGCCGAGCTCGAGCACTGCCGTATTGCGGCCGAGGTGCTGATCAGGCAAGAACAGGACGCGCTCGCCACGCTCGAACGCCCACTCGAGGGCCTTGCGCGCGTTGGAAGAGGTGCAGATCGTGCCCCCGTTGCGCCCCGTGAACGCCTTGATGGCCGCGGAGCTGTTCATGTACGACACCGGGACGGTACTGGCGGCGAGTCCGGCCTCCTCGAGCGTCTCCCAGGCCTGATCGACCTGAGCGGCCGTCGCCATGTCGGCCATCGAGCATCCGGCGGCCAGGTCGGGAAGCACCACCGCCTGCTGCGCGGAGGTCAGGATGTCGGCGCTCTCCGCCATGAAATGCACGCCGCAGAAGACGATGTACTCCGCCTCGGGGCGGGCGGCCGCGGCCTGGGCCAGCTTGAACGAGTCGCCGGTGACGTCGGCGAACTGGATGACCTCGTCACGCTGGTAGTGGTGGCCGAGGATGAAGACACGGCTGCCCAGCGCCTCGCGAGCCGCCCGGGCCCGGGCAACGAGGGTGGGGTCAGACGCGGGCGGGAGCTCGCCAGGGCAGTCGACCCCGCGCTCGGAGTTGCCGTCCGTCTGGCGTCCGAGCAGGAAGAGCGCCTGGCTGAAAGCGGAGTCGCCAGGGGAGGCCTGGGGCGGGGCTGTCGGAATCGTCGTAGCCGCCAGAAGCTGGCTCGCCGCCTGCACAGTCATGGTCGCTCCCTCGCGGCCCGAGTGATGGTCCAAGCGACTATAACTCCGGAGTGGGCGAGAATCTGCCCGTGGGGTGCCGGCTGGGAGTCGTTCGGTGAAGATCGTCAGTTTCTCCTCGAGCCGTGCCAGGCGCCGGTGAGGGTCGTTGTCGCCCCGGACAAGTTCGCCGGGACGCTCTCCGCCGGCGAAGCGGCCGAGGCCATGCGCCTCGGCTGGCTCGACCGGCGCCCTGCCGATCAGGTCCGCTGCCTGCCCATGTCGGACGGGGGGCCGGGATTCTGCGAGGTGCTCGCCGCCTCCCTGCCAGGCGCGCGCCGGCGGCCGGTTCCCACGTCAGACCCGCTGGGCCGGCCGGTGACGGCTGACCTACTCGTTGACGAGGGGGGCGGTGAGCGCGTCTCGTACGTGGAGAGTGCGCTGGCGGTCGGGTTACACCTGCTTGTTGCCGCTGAGCGCGATCCGGAGCGCACCAGCTCGGCGGGCCTGGCGGCGCTGCTGTCCGAAGCCGCCCGGAACGGCGCGACCCGGATCGTGGTCGGGCTCGGCGGGTCCGCGACCAACGACGGCGGCGCAGGTCTGCTGTCGGCCCTGGCCGCCGCCGACCACGCCCACCCGGGGCTGATCGACGCGATTCGGGCCACGGATCTCGTCATCGCCACGGACGTCGACAACCCGCTGCTCGGCCCGAACGGCGCGACGGCGGTATTCGGGCCGCAGAAGGGGGCGA
This sequence comes from uncultured Actinomycetota bacterium, assembly GCA_963782485.1. GTDB lineage: Bacteria > Actinomycetota > Actinomycetes > Frankiales > Frankiaceae > DATAZK01. The sequence continues at coordinate 161,119 of CAWAJV010000007.1, read as the reverse complement.
GTCGCGAGGCCGTCATGCGACTCGAGGGCCGGATGCAGGCGTGGGTGCGCCGGCAAGGCGGCTGGGCTGACGTGGTGGACCTGCCCGGCGCGGGCGCCGCGGGAGGGCTGGGGGCGGCCCTGTTCTGGCTAGGTGGCCATCGCGTCGCCGGCGCCCGGGTGGTCGCCGACGCCGTTGGGCTGCAGCAGGCTGTCGGTGAGGCGGATCTCGTCGTGACGGGTGAGGGCACCTACGACGCGACTTCCTTGCGCGGCAAGGTGACCGCCGAGGTCGCCAGGGCGGCGCAGGAAGCGGCGCTGCCGTGCCTGGTGATCGCCGGGCAGCTGGCCGTCGGTGAGCGCGAAGCGGCTGCTCACGGCATCGACGGCAGCGTGGCGACGGCCGAACTCGCCGGCTCGGTGGGTGCGGCCATGCAGGCCCCAGCACAATGGGTTCGGGCCGCTGCCGCCCGGCTGGCCTCCGCGTGGGGGACCTGACGACGAAAGTCGGTCCCTGGGAATGCTCGATTGAATTAAGCAGCTGGGAATGTCTGGCTTGCGGCCGATGTCACCTACGATGGAGAAATCCTTCGGAGGGAGTCCACCAGATGAGTGTTGACACGAGCGCAACCGCGCCCGACGCCGTCGAGGCACCCGCCTCGGGGGTCCTGCTTACCGAGACGGCTGCCGAAAAGGTCAAGGCCCTGCTCGACCAAGAGGGTCGCGACGACCTGGCGCTGCGCATCGCGGTTCAGCCCGGTGGCTGCTCCGGCCTGCGTTACCAGCTGTTCTTCGACGAGCGGGAGCTCGACGGTGACAACCGCACTGATTGGGGCGGCTTCGATCTGGTCGTCGACCGGATGAGCCTGCCGTACCTGGGTGGGGCGAAGATCGACTTCGTCGACACGATCGAGAAGCAGGGCTTCACGATCGACAACCCCAACGCCACGGGCTCCTGCGCCTGCGGCGACTCGTTCAGCTAAAGCGTCGAAACGGCCGAGGGCCCGTCTCCTGATGGAGACGGGCCCTCAGTCTGTCGTGGGGTCTGCTGCCCGCGGGGGCAGTCAGTGTCCGGTGCCGAGCCCGATGGTCGGGCCGTCGCCGGCGGCGTCGATGAACACGGCGACCTGCTCGTACGGGATCGGCCGCGGCGCCGGCACCGTCACCGAAGCCCGGGCGGGGGCGGGGTTGAAATCGCTGAAGGACAACTTCTCGATGGGGAAATCTGCGGCGAGGCGCATGAGAGCACCCCAGCCGCCGTCGGTTTCCCGCGAGGCGGCCGTGACCGCCGCGGCAGACGTGTGGGCGATCGGGACGAGGTCATCCAGCTGCATCACGATCAGGACGCTAGGGGGATTTCCCGCCGGTGGACAGCCTTACCCGCCGGTAGTGTTCGCCGTTACCGATAAAGTCCCGCGTCGTGCATATTGCCGTGACCGGTTCGATCGCGACCGACCACCTCATGAGCTTTCCCGGCCGATTCGCCGATCAGCTCGTCGAGGGCCAGCTCGACCGCCTTTCGCTCTCCTTCCTCGTCGACGAGCTGCAGATCCGGCGCGGCGGGGTGGCGGCCAACATCGCGTTCGGCATGGGCACGCTGGGCCTGCGTCCGATCCTGGTCGGAGCGGTCGGCCGTGACTTCGCCGATTACCGCTCGTGGCTGGAGCGGGCCGGGGTCGACACCGAGAGCGTTCACGTCAGCGACCTGGCTCATACCGCCCGGTTCCTCTGCACCACCGATACCGACATGTGCCAGATCGCCTCGTTCTACCCGGGCGCCATGAGCGAGGCGCGCGAGATCGAGCTGGAGCCGGTGAGCGAACGTGTCGGCGGCCTCGACCTGGTGCTGGTCAGCCCGAACGACCCCGAGGCGATGATCCGCCACACCCAGGAGTGCCGCCAGCGCGGCTACCGGTTCGCCGCCGACCCCTCCCAGCAGCTGGCCCGCATGGACGGCGACGACATCCGAGAGCTCTGCCAGGGTGCGGCGTATCTGTTCTGCAACGACTACGAGCTGGGCCTGCTCCTGCAGAAGACCGGATGGACCGAGGCCGAGCTGCGCGCCCAGATCGAGACCCTGGTCACCACGCTCGGAGGCAAGGGCGTGCGTGTCGAGTCCCGGAGCGGCCCCGGGATTGAAGTGCCGGTGGTGCCGGAACACTCGAAGACCGACCCGACCGGCGTCGGCGATGCCTTCCGGTCCGGCTTCCTGGGCGGCCTCACCTGGGGTTTCGGTGCGGAACGCTGCGCGCAGCTCGGCAGCCTGCTGGCCACCCTCTCGCTGGAGACCGTCGGTCCGCAGGAGTACACCGTCGACGCCGAAGCGGTATCTCGCTTCCGGCTGGCGTTCGGCGACGAGGGCGCTGACGAGCTGGCCGCGCGGCTGAACCACTAGGCGTCAGCCGCGCCGGGCGACGCGGTTTTCGAGGTGGGTTTTGAGGCGGGTTTCTCAGCGCAGGCGTACCCGGTAGGCCGTCGCGGGTTCGCGTCCGGGTCCCGCCGGTGCGGCGAACGGCGCGCTGCCCTCGAGCGTTTGGCCCCGCAGCCGGCACCACGCGGCGACATCGGCAGCGGCCGCCGGGTCATCCGAAATCAGCGTGAGCAGCGATCCTGGTGGCGCCTGCCGGGCGGCTGCCGCCAGATCGATGATCGGTAGCGGGCAGCGTCTGCCACGGGAGTCGATCGTGGTCTCGCTCACAGTTCGCCCACGCCTGCGGCGTCGCGCAGCCGCGCCACCGCCGGCGGCAACGCGTCGAGCAGCCGCTCCACCTCGTCGGCCGTCGTGTCGCGTCCTAGCGAGACGCGCAGGTTGCCGTGGGTCAGTGCCCCGACAGCCTCGAGGACGTGGCTGGGGGACAGGCTGCTCGCCGTGCAGGCGGACCCGCTGGCGGCGGCGATGCCCTCTCGCTCGAGCTCGCCGAGCAGCGCCTCGCCGTCCACGTAGAGGAACGACATGCTGACGAGGTGCGGCAGGCGTCCTCCTGGCTCGGGATCGCCATGCAGATCCGCGTCCGGCACGCGGGCGGCGATCACCGCCCGGATACGCGCCGTGAACTCGTGATGGCGTGCAGCTTCGGCCTCGATCTCGGCGCTGCGAGCCAGCAGGGCGGCGGCCGTCGAGACGGCTCCGGGAACGTCGAGCGGCCCCGCGAGGCGACCGTCGCCCCGATCGTCCTCGGGGCCCGGACGTGCCCAGCGTGTCCGCTCGCGGACCAGGAGCAATCCCACCCCGGATGGACCGCCGAATTTGGCCGCGCTGGCGGTGACGAGGTCGGCATCCCACGACCCGGCGTCGACGGGTACCCGGCCAACGGATTGGGCGGCGTCCACGTGAAGCGGGGCACCCGCCGCCCGGCAGCGCTCGGCGAGCTCGGCGATCGGCTGCACGGTGCCGATCTCCTGGTTGGCGGACTGGATGCTCACCAGGGCGGTTTCGGGTGTCGGACGCACCGTGTCAGCTGCGACGCGCCCGGCGGCGTCGACACCCAGGGTGCGTACCCGACCGCCGCTGCGGGCGTACTCGGCCGCCGCATGCAACACGCAGGAGTGCTCGATCGCCGAGGTGACAAGTTCTTCCCGGGGGCTGCGGCGCGCCTTCAGAGCACCGAGAATCGCCAGCTGGGCGGCCGCCGTGCCGCTGCTGGTGAAACTCAGCTCGGGCGGGCGCACGCCGAGCGCTCCGGCCGCGGCCTCGCGCGCCGCGTCGAACAGCAGGCGTGCCTGGCGACCTTCCCGGTGCAGCCGGGTGGGATCGGCCCAGCCTGAGTCATAGGCCGCCAGCAGGGCTTCTCGGGCGGCCGGGTGCAGCGGGGCGCGCGAGGCCCAGTCGAGATACGCGACGGCCGGTTGCACGGTCAAAGCCTAGGCAGCCGGGCCGGCGTGAAGTCCAGATGTGACAGGGGAAGTGGCGTGAGAGGTGACCCGTGATGTGACCCCTGACGTGACCCCAGATATGACCCGGCACGTCTCGGGCGCGGCGGGCACCGCCTGCGATACATTCCCCGCAGAACGAAAGCCGCCGTTCGGGGCCTTGCGCTGCACAATTGCACAAGCTCGAGTCCCCGGCAGCGACTACAACCGTCATAGACAGAGCAGTCGGGTCCACGCCCGTCAGCGCTCGAAGTGGGGCCCTCACGGGCCACTCAATGGGAGGCCATGCGGTGATCCGCTCGACCCGCCGGACTCGTCGCCGTCGGCTCGTTACTCGCGTGGCTTCCGGTGGGTTCCTGCTTCTCACGCTCACCGCCTGCGAGCTTCCGAGCTTCGGATTTCCGAAGGGAATCACCCCGCAGGCCGAGCGCATCTACAACATCTGGTCCGGTTCGGTCATCGCCGCCCTCGCCATTGGTGCGGGCGTCTGGGGGATGATCTTCTACGCGAGCTTCGCGTTCCGGAAGAAGTCGGACGAGCTGCCGAAGCAGGTTCGTTACAACCTGCCGATCGAGATTCTCTACACCGTCGTGCCGTTCGTGATCGTCGGCGGGCTCTTCTACTACACCGCTCGTGACGAGTCGAAGATCGACCAGAAGCCGAAGGCCGACATGACGGTCGAGGTGATCGGGTTCCGCTGGAACTGGACCTTCGGTTACATCGAAAAGGGCAGTAACGGCCAGGACGTCGTGAAGGCGCAGGTCACGGGACGCCCAGGGCAGCCTGCTGTGCTCGTGCTGCCGACCAACCGGAGCATCCTGTTCAAGGAGACGTCTCCTGACGTCATCCACTCGTTCTGGGTCATCGAGTTCAACTTCAAGCGCGACGTCATCCCAGGCCGCGTCAACGAGTTCGAGATCAGCAAGATCACCAAGACCGGAACCTTCGTCGGGCGCTGCGCCGAGTTGTGCGGCGTCGACCACGACCGCATGAACTTCATCGTCAAGGTCGTGCCCGACACGGTTTTCGACCAATATCGCGCCAGCAACTACGACCCGAAAGTCCTCGAGTCAGCTAGCGCCTCGTCCGCCGGGAGTGGATCGTGACCCTCCTCCATGAGCCCGCACCAGCCGGCGATCACTCGCCGGTCCCAGCCGTGCCACCGCCGGCCCACCATGTAGCGCCACGCACCACGATGCTCGGCTACATCACGACGACGAGCCACAAGACGATCGGCCTGATGTACACCGTCACGGCGTTCATCTTCTTCGCGCTGGCCGGCGTCATGGCTGAGCTGATGCGCGCCGAGCTGGCTCGCCCCGGGCTGCAGTTCCTGTCGAACGAGCAGTACAACCAGCTCTTCACGATCCACGGCACCGTGATGATGTTCCTGTTCGCGCCGGCGCTCGCGTTCGGCTTCGCGAACTACATCATCCCGCTGCAGATCGGCGCTCCGGACGTCTCCTTCCCGCGGCTGAACGCACTCGCGTACTGGATGTACGCCTTCGGCGGCACCATGGTCGTGGCGGGCTTCCTGACTCCTGACGGCGCTGCTGACTTCGGGTGGTTCGCCTACGCACCGCTCAATAGCAGCCTGTACTCGCCCGGGGTGGGTGCTGACCTTTGGATCTTCGGGCTGGCGCTTTCTGGTACCGGCACGATCCTCGGTGCGGTCAACCTCGTCACCACGATCCTGACCCTGCGCGCGCCCGGTATGACCATGTTCCGGATGCCGATCTTCTGCTGGAACATGCTGATCACGGGCATCCTGGTGCTGGTCGCGTTCCCGGTGTTCGCCGCCGCCGCGCTGGCTCTCGCCGCTGATCGACATCTCGGGGCCCATATCTTCGACGCTTCGAACGGGGGAGCGCTGCTCTGGCAGCACCTCTTCTGGTTCTTCGGGCATCCCGAGGTGTACATCATCGCCTTGCCCTTCTTCGGCGTGATCACCGAGGTGATCCCTGTCTTCAGCCGAAAACCGCTCTTCGGCTACAAGGGGCTTGTCTTCGCGACCATCGGTATCGGCGCGCTGTCCATTGCCGTGTGGGCGCACCACATGTTCGCGACCGGCGCCGTGCTGCTCCCGTTCTTCGCGCTGCTCTCGTTCCTCATCGCGGTGCCGACCGGTGTGAAGTTCTTCAACTGGATCGGCACGATGTGGCGGGGCCAGCTGACGTTCGAGACCCCCATGCTGTGGGCGGTCAACTTCCTGATCACTTTCCTGCTGGGTGGCCTGACCGGTGTGCTGCTGGCCAGCCCGCCGATCGACTTCCACGTGACCGACTCGTACTTCGTCGTGGCCCACTTCCACTACGTGGTGTTCGGCTCCGCAGTGTTCGGTGGTTACGCCGGCCTGTACTTCTGGTTCCCGAAGATGACCGGTCGAATGCTCGACGAGAAGCTGGGGAAGCTTCATGCCTGGACCCAGCTCATCGGGTTCCACATGACGTTCCTGGTGCAGCACTGGCTGGGCCTCAAGGGCATGCCGCGTCGCGTCGCGGACTACTCGCCCTCGGACGGGTTCACCACGTTGAACACCGTCTCGACCATCGGCGCCTTCCTGCTCGGGGCCAGCCAGCTGGTGTTCTTCTATAACGTCATCCGCTCCTACCGGCACGGTGAGCTGGCGGGCAGTGACGACCCCTGGGGCTACGGCAACTCGTTGGAGTGGGCGACCTCGTGTCCGCCTCCACGCCACAATTTTGTCTCGCTGCCTCGTATCCGCTCCGAGAGGCCGGCGTTCGACCTGCACTATCCGGAGACCGCGGGGAGTTCGGACTATCACGCGTCACCTGAAACGGAAGTGGCGGGCGCACGATGAAGGTCGAGAGTTTCGTCTTCGGCGTTTTCGCGGGCTTCCTCAGCATTACCGCGGTGGTCTACTGGTTCACCTCGAAAGACCCGACAGGCACCGCTGCCCTGGCGATCTCGTCCGGGCTTGGCGTGCTGATCGGCGGTTACTTCGCCGTGACGGCGCGCCGAATGGGGCCACGGCCCTCGGACCTGCCGGATGCCGAGATCGCCGACGGTGCGGGCGAGTTGGGCCACTTCAGCCCCGGCAGTTACTGGCCGTTCTTCATCTCCATGTTCCTGTTCATCGCCTTGCTCGGTTTCGCGGTGGGCATCTGGCTCGCGCTCATCGGTGTGGTGGGTGTCGTCACGACCGTGATGGGCCTGCTCTTCGAGCACTACGTCACTCGCCTGGCGGTCGAGCAGAGCTAGGTCCGCCACGACTGTTGCTGTTCCAAGCCCCCCGCGCCTGTGGTGCGGGGGGCTTGTGGTTTGCGGGGCAAAACGGCCCTAGCCGCGGTACCGCCAGCGTTTGGCGTCGTTGTGGCGACGGCGTTTGCTGGCAGCCGTCGGTAGCCGGGCTCGGGGTGGGAGGGGGAGGCGTAGCTGCCAGCGTTTGGCGTCGTTGTGGCGACGGCGTTTGCTGGCAGCCGTCGGTAGCCGGGCTCGGGGTGGGAGAGGGGCATTCAGGGGGGCCTGGAGGGGCGGCGGGACCGAGCAGCCCTGGCCCGGCGTGGCCGCCTGCCGCACCGCCGGCGCCATGCTGCCAGGGGGGAGGCGCGTGCACATGAAGAAGGCCCCTGCTGCATCGCGTGGATGCAGCAGGGGCCTCTTTGATGAGCCCGGGGGCGGGGGAGTGGCTACTCGCGCCGGCCGGCGTGTTCCTCTGGGGTGCGGCTCTCGGCCTCTGCGCCGCGTTCGACGAAGAAGCCGCTGACCGCGCGGGCCCCCTTGGTCAGCAGGCCGTGGCCATTGACCTTGTGGGGCGTGACATCGTCGGCCTCGACGGGCACGAGCTCGATGCGCTCCGGGATCGGCTTCGGGATCGTGACCTCGACGAATTCTCCGCTCGGCAGCTGGCGGACGATCCCGGTCTCGACACCGTGCTCTTCGAGTTCGCGGTCCTTCGCCTGCAGGGCATAGCAGATGCGTCTCGTGATGTAGAACGCGATGGGCGGCAGCAAGATGCAGCTGGTGCGGCCGGCCCAGGTCATGGCGTTCAGGCTGACGTTGAACGTCGTCGCGATGACGTCGTTGCCACCGCTGATCATCAGGACGCCGTAGAAGGTCAGCGCCATCGCCCCGATGCCGGTTCGCGTCGGGTTGTCCCTGGGTCTCTGGAGCAAATTGTGGAACTCGCGGTCACCCGTGAACTTGGCCTCGAGCCAGGGATAGAGCGCCAAGGCCGTGAAGAGCAGCCCAGGCATCACCACGGTCGGCCAGAAGAGCGGTGACAGCGAGACGCCTGCCCCACGGAACTCCCACGGTAGGAACAACCGCGTGGAGCCATCCAGGAAGCCGATGTAGAAGTCAGGCTGGGAGGCCGCGGATACCTGCGACGGGTCGTACGGCCCGTACAGCCAGACCGGGTTGATCTGAGCGAGCCCCCCGAGCAGCGCGCACATGCCGAACACCATCATGAAGAACCCGCCGGACTTCGCGGCGAAGTGCGGGAACATGCGGTGGCCGACCACATTGTGCTCGGTACGGCCTGGCCCGGCGAACTGGGTGTGCTTCTGGTGCCACATGATGCCGAGGTGGGCGCTGATCAGCGCCAGGAGGATCCCCGGCACCAGCAAGATATGCACCACGTAAAGCCTGGGGATCAGCCCGGAACCCGGGAACTCACCCCCGAAGATCAGATAGGCCAACCAGGTACCTACCACCGGGATCGACTCGATGACCGAGTACATGATGCGAAGCCCGGTACCGGAGAGCAGGTCGTCCGGGAGCGAGTAGCCCGCGAAGCCTTCGAGCAGGGCCAGGACCAGCAGGATGACGCCGATCAGCCAGTTGATCTCGCGCGGCTTGCGGAAGGCGCCGGTGAAGAACACCCGCATCAGGTGGATGATGATCGACGCCACGAACAGCAGGGCGGCCCAGTGGTGGATCTGGCGGAAGATCAGGCCCGCCCGGACATCGAAGGACAGCCGGATCGTCGACGCGTACGCCTGGCTCATCGGCACGCCTTCGAGCGGCGCGAACGAGCCGTGGTAGACGGTTTCGTTCTGGCTGGGATCGAAGAACAGCGTCAGGTAGGTGCCGGACAGCAGCAGGACGATGAAGCTGTAGAGCGCGATCTCACCGAGCAGGAACGACCAGTGGTCGGGAAAAACCTTGTTGAGACTCCGGCGCAGAAACTTCGCGCTGGACAGCCGATCATCGACCCCGCGGTGCAGCTTTTGAACCGGGTTGAGGGTGCTCATCCACGCTCCCAGTACGTCGGACCCACGGGTTCGGTGAAGTCGCCCTTGGCGATGAAGTATCCCTCGTCGTCGACGGTTATCGCCAATTGCGGAAGGGGCCGCGCGGCCGGACCGAAGATGGGACGTCCGCCGTCGGTGACGTCGAAGATCGACTGGTGGCACGGGCAGAGCAAGTGGTGCGTCTGCTGCTCGTAGAGCGACACCGGGCACCCGGCATGGGTGCAGATCTTCGAGAACGCGATGTGGTCGAAGTAGGTGCCGTTCGCGTTGCGACCCTTGAGCTCGCCGGGACGAAGCCGGATCAGCAGCACCGTCGAGTCGCCCTTCACCTCGAGACTGGGCTCCTCGTAACGGTTGGGGTCGCCGGGGGCAGGATTGAGGGCCGGGAACACCGTCAGCAGGCCGCCGGCAGCGAGATCACCGAGCTTGATCGGGCGTCCGGTCTGGTCGATCATCCTGATGCCCTGGACCGACTTGCCCGAGATGCTGGTGGTCGGCTTGGTCTTGCGCCAGCTGGTCTCACCGAATGCCTTGGGCTTGCGACCGGGCTGCGGCCCCAGGTTGACGAGGGGCACCACCCCGATGAGCCCGAGGGCGCCGCCCGCCAGCAGCAGGGTGCGGCGGATGATCGGCCGCTTGATGATTCCGGAGGTCTCCACGCCCTTGGCGAAGACCCGCTCGGTCGCCTCGACCTCTTCTGGCGGGGAGTAGTGCGGCTCGCGCTCCTGCACCGCCTCTTCATCGCCCATCAGGCGCTTGGCCCACTGGATCATGCCGATCCCGAGCCCACCGACCGCGATGCCGAGGAAGGTGCCGAGCAGCGGCGTGTAGTACTGCTTGTGGGTATCGCCGATCAGGTCGACGACGACGAACGCGAAGGTGCCGAGCGCCGAGAGCGTGAACCAGAACGCGACGACCCGCTCGGCGCGGCGCTCGTGGCGCCGATCCAGGTCCTCGACGGTGCGGGCCCGCTGGGCTGGCGCGTCGCCGATGCCCGACCCACCGACGTGGCTGGCGCCGCCACCGCCTTCGGTGACGCTGCTGTCAGCCGTGACGACCCCGCTGGCGTGGACGGTCGGCTCGTCGACCGGGTCGCCGTTCCCTCCGATGCCCTGGCTCTCACCACGCTTGGTGACGCGCCCGCCGGACGAGACCGGGTGCTTGAGCCGGCCCAGGACGCTGCCGTGTGCCTCCCACGCCGTCTCGCCCTCGTGGCCGGGTTGCACGCGCGTATTGGGCTCGTTGCCGGTCGGGGTGCCGCCGGGCGGGCCGGCCCCCTCGTCGGGGAACTCAGTCTGGTCGCTCACGAGAATCTTGTTCCGATCCAGAGGGTGGCGAGGACGAGGCCACCGAGGCCGATGACGATCGCGACGAGCCCCTCGGGAACCGGCCCGTAGTGGCCGATCGGGTTGCCGCCCGGGTCCTTCGGGTCCGTGACGTACTTGACGTACTTGACGATCGCGGCGACCTGCTCGTCGTTCAGCTCACCGCTGCTGAAGACCGGCATCGACTCCGGGCCGGTGCGGATGGCCTCGGCGATCTGGACCGAGGTGGCGGCACCGAGGTTGGGGGCGTGCTTGCCGTACGAGAGAGCGCCGCCCTGCGCGATCGCCTGGTGGCAGGAGGCGCAGTTGGTGCGGAACAGCGCACCTCCATCTGCCAGGGTCACCCGGCCGCTGCTTTCGACCGTGCTCGGATCCGGCCGCTCCGGGCCCGGCGCCAGCGAGGCGATGTAGGCGGCGAGCTGGTCGATCTGCGTCTGGTTGTACTTGGGGGAGTGGCGCTCGGCTTGCGCCTGGGGCTTGGCGAGCGGCATCCGGCCGGTGCTGACCTGGAAGTCCACCGCGGCAGCACCGACACCGATCAGGCTGGGAGCTTGGTTGCCGCCCTGAGCGGAGAGCCCGTGGCACGACGAGCACCCGGACAGGAACAACGTGCGACCGAGGCGCACCTGCTCGTTGCTGGCCGACGCGTCAGCAGCCTTGCTCGACGGCGCGAGAGCTGCCCAGAGGAGCCCGGTAGCCATCAGCGAAAGGACGATCACCACGCCGGCCGGAAGTCGCCGCCCGCGACGGCGCTTGCGTGGCTTTCGGCTCTCGACTGTTGAGGCAGCAGGGGTCACAGCACTCACTTCGGGGGTCATTTGAGCAGGTAAATGGTCGCGAACAGGCCCACCCAGACGACGTCGACGAAATGCCAGTAGTACGAGACGACGATCGCCGACGTGGCTTGCTCGGGGGTGAACGGCTTGAACGTGGTCCGTGCAAGCACCACGATGAACGCCACCAGCCCGGCCGTGACGTGTAGGGCGTGGAAGCCCGTAGTCAGGTAGTAGACCGATCCGTATGGATGGGACGAGATCGAGAACGTGTTTTCGCGGAAGTACTCGTTCATCTGCGCCGCGACGAAGATGGCGCCCATGACCAGCGTGATGGTGAACCACATGCGCAGCCGGTAGACGTCACCCCGCTCCGCGGCGAACACGCCCAACTGGCAGGTGACGCTCGAGAGCACCAGGATGATCGTGAAGATCAACGCGTAGATGACGTGCAGGTCGACCGGGCCGACATGCGTAGGCCCGACGCCCTCCACCGGAGGCCAGACTTTCGCCTCCGACCGGATCGTGAAGTACATCGCGAACAGAGCCGCGAAAAACATCAGCTCGGACGACAACCAGATGATCGTGCCGACCGACACCATGGACGGTCGGGTCACAGAACCATGTGGTGGCGCCTTATCTAGGGCGGGAGATGCTGCGGCCACAGGCGCATTCTGGCAGATGCACGGGGTTATCGCGGGCAACGGGTGTAGCCGGTTGCCCGGCCCGCCCAAGTGCATTTGTGCACTGCGGGGTTGTGCGGGCGCCCGCGCCGCCGTCGCGGACGCCCGCCGCCCGGCGCACGGTCAGGCTTCGCCGGCGCCCAAAGTGAGGTCTGCCAGCAAAGACAGGCGCGTGGCACCCGTGATCGGGGTGCCGTCGGCGTACTCGGGATGGTCGATGACGAGCTCCACCGGCACGTCTGGATCCCGGAAAGCGTCGCGTTGCTCGTCTGTCAGCGTGAAACGCACGACATGCACGCTCACCGTGTCGCTCGGCCTGTCGGGGTCCTCATCGAGGCCACGAAGCTCGATGGCGGGGGCCCGGGATGGTTCGGATTCGCCGGGAAGCTGGATCTCGAGACGGACCGAATTCTGGATACCGGCGAGGCGTGACAGCTCCCCGCGGACATCGGCGTCCTGCTCGAGTTCGATGAACATGGTCGCGCACAACTCATGGCTGCTCGGGAGCATGCGTCCGTAGAGCTCGATCTCGTGCCCGACATCCGCGGGGTCGGTCAGCCGCTCGACGAACACCATCTCCTGCACCTGATAGCGCAGCGTTTCCTCGTTCTCGAACTCGAAGGCGAGCATGTCGCCCACGCGTAGCCGGCGCTCCGCCCGGATCGGCATGACCCGGGCGCGCTCGGCCCCGCGTCGTTCGGCATAGCCGGCGTGGTCGGTAGTGATCTCAGCCGCGGTGAATGGCATGGCTCCTGCTCGGGTCGTCGATTGCTCGTGTTGTTGGCTGCTGCGCCGGTAATAGCGCAGGGGCCGCGCTGTAAACCAGCGACGGCCCCTGCAGTGGAACGGTGCGGCCCAGGTCAGTCCAGGCCGCGGTTGAACCCTTCGGCTACGCGGATGCGCCAGCCTCGCTGCGTACCCGGTCAAGAGCCTTCTGGAAGCGGCCGGCGTGGGTCTTCTCGGCCCGGGCCAGGGTCGCGAACCAGTCGGCGATCTCGTCGAAGCCCTCCTCGCGGGCGGTCTTCGCGAAGCCGGGGTACATCGCGGTGAACTCGTAGGTCTCACCGGCGACGGCGCTCACGAGGTTCTTCTCGCTGTCGCCCACGGGCTCGTCGGTCGCCGGGTCGCCCACGGCAGCCAGGAAGTCCATGTGGCCGAAAGCGTGGCCGGTCTCGCCCTCAGCGGTGTCGCGGAAGAGGCCGGCGGTCTCGCTGTCGCCCTCGATGTCGGCGCGACGAGCGAAGTAAAGGTAGCGGCGGTTCGCCTGGCTTTCGCCGGCGAAGGCCTCCTTAAGGTTTTCGTGGGTCTTGCTGCCTGCGAGGTCAGCCATGAATTTCCTCCTGCTGGTCGGACTTCACTTGGGATCGTTGACAATTCGGGCACAAACCGTGGAACTGCACGTCGTAACGGGTGATGGAGAAGCCTGTGGTGCGGGTCATCTGGCGCAGGAGCCCCGCCGGAAGCGCGCTGTCGACATCGCACGCGGCGCCGCAGGAGGAGCACACCAGGTGATCATGGCGGGCCGTATTGCCGTCGTATCGGGCGGCACTGCCATCCCCGAGCGAGAGCTCCAGCGCGAGCCCCTGGGCCACCAGGAGCGCCAGCGTCCGGTACACCGTCGCGGGGCCGATGCCCGGGACCTCGAGCCGCACCCGCTCGAAGACCTCGGCAGCGGTCGGATGATCGGTGGCTGCCTCGAGGGTTGCAAGTACTGCTTGGCGCTGCGGGGTGAGCCGCACATCGGGACTGAGCATGGCTACACCTCCCGGAAGGGCTCGGGCTTCGGAGCTATTTGAGAACGAATCTCAGTATCACCAACCGACCAGGCAGAAGCAAATCGTCTCGTGCCGGTGTGTCGGGTCCCATGGCACCGCCGGAAGGGGTGGGTCCGGTAGCCTGCGATCGTTCGGCGTGATCGTCGCCGCGGCAGGTGGCGCTCTGCTCGACCAATTGTGTCCGCTCTGGTAGTTAGGTGGCCGCTCCCGCATGAGCACGGTGCTCGTCTACAGCGACGATGCGCAGATCCGGGAGCAGGTGCGGATCGCCATCGGGCGCCGTCCGGATCCCTCGATCGAGCCGATCGACTGGCTGGAAGCTGCTGACGGCGGCGCGGTCGTCGCCAGGGTCGACGAAGGCGGCATCGACGTCTGCATCCTCGATGGCGAAGCCGCGCCTACCGGCGGTATGGGCATCAGCCGGCAGTTGAAGAACGAGATCGCCGAATGCCCCGCCATCTTGCTGCTCGTGATGCGCCGTGACGATCGTTGGCTCGCCAAGTGGTCGCTCGCCGACGCCTACGTCCGGCAGCCCATCGACCCGGTCGAGATCACCGAGGCGCTCGTCGCGTTGTTGCGCGCCCGCGCGGCGCAGCTGCCCCCGGCCGAGCCGGGCGCGCAGCTTGCCAAGCCCCACTAGAATCCGCCGCTCCATGAGTGCCGCTACGCCGACCTGGCCGTCGCTCATCGCGGACCTGATGGGCGGAAACGAGCTGCCTGCCAGCTCCACCTCCTGGGCCATGGGCGAGATCATGGACGGTGCGGCCACCAGCGTGCAGGTTGCCGGTTACGCGGTGGCCCTGCGGTGCAAGCGTGAGACTCCCGCTGAGGTGGCCGGCATGGTCAGCGCCATGCTCGAGCGCGCCGTGCCATTGCCGTTGCCCGAGGAGTTGCGCCTGCGGGCGGTCGACACCTGCGGAACGGGCGGCGACCGGGCGGGCACCGTCAATATTTCGACGATGGCGGCGATCGTCGTCGCCGCCGCGGGTATCCCGGTCGTCAAGCACGGCAACCGGGCCGCCTCGTCGAAGTCGGGTTCCGCGGAATCTGCTGGAGGCGTTGGGGATCGCGATCGACCTGCAGCCGGCCGACGTCGCCCGCTGTGTCCACGAGGCCGGCATCGCCTTCTGTTTCGCCCCCCGGTTTCATCCGGCGCTGCGTCACGCGGCCGGTGCGCGCGGCGAGCTGGGCGTGCCGACCGTGTTCAACATCCTCGGACCGCTCACCAACCCGGCGCGGGTCACGCGCCAGTCGGTGGGCGTCGCGCAGGAGTGGCTAGGCCCCGTCATCGCGGGTGTCCTCGCGCGGCGTCAGTCGTCCGCACTCGTCTTTCACGGGGACGACGGGCTCGACGAGCTCACCCCGGGGGCCCGCTCGCAGGTCTGGATGGTCGTGGACGGGGAGATCATCCATGACGAGGTCGACCCGGCGGAGCTGGGCCTGCCGCCCGCCAGCGTCGACGACCTTCGCGGCGGAGACGCCGTCTACAACGCGCAGATCGCGCGGGAGATCCTGGGCGGCGGCGGCGCTCCCGCCGTGCGTGCCGCCGTGGAGCTCAACGCGGCAGCTGCCCTCGTCGCCGCGTCCGGCACCACCCGGGCCCCGGTCACCAGGCAGCTGAAGCCGGCGTTGGAACGCGCCCGCGAGGTGCTCGCGTCAGGTGCGGCAGCAGCGGTGGTCGAGCGCTGGGTGCGCGTCTCCCAGGGCTAGCGCGCCGGCGCTTGGGCGGCGGGTCAGTCGGAATCCTCGGCGCCGAGGCTGAACGCCGCCTGCAGATCGTGTCGACTGTAGGCGCGGAACGCGATGAGGGTCTCGGTGTGGGTGACCCCGTCGACCTTGTTCATCTGGTCGGCGATCACGTCAGCCAGCTGCTCGTGGCGCCGAACCCGGACCATCGCCACGAGATCGACCTCGCCGGTGACCGAGTAAACCTCGCTCACGCCGTCGAGCGCTGCGATGGCCTCGGCGACCTCAGGAATACGGGCGACCGCCGCCTTGATCAGCACCACTGCCGTGACCAACACGACCTCCTAGCACCAGGACGAGCGCCGACCATACCCGTCCAGGCACCCGTCACAGGCGTCGACCGGGACCGGGCGGGCCGGTGGGAGATACCGGAGCATGCGGATCGGGGCGGGCCGGACGGCTCTGCGGGCGAAGCCCTCGACGCTCCGGCTTGCTGCCGGGTAGCGCGCCGCGCTCGGGCAGCCCGGCCAGCCATTGCCGCCGGCCGGCGGAGCCGAAAGCCGGTGAGGCCCACGCCTGCGTCGCGTCGACCAGGCGGGCTCCGGGCCGCTCCAGCCAGCGCAGGATGCACTCGGCTTCTTCGGCGGCTGCGGCCGGGAGCGGGCCGGGGCCGGGGAGCACCGTCTCCGCCGTGGAGCGAAGCGCTGCGACGTAGGGGCGCACCGGCGCGCCGGCGGGGGAGCGGCCCGCCGCCACCAGCCGGCCGCGACGAATCACCGCCAGCTCCCAGCCACCCTGCCCGTCGGGCCGGGCGGCGACCAGCTCCTCGATCGAGGAGAGCGCCGCGAACCGCTGCAACCGCGCCGTCACCCGAATGAACGCTGCCAGCCGGTCGCGGTGGACCGCTGCGTCCTCGTAGCGGTCGGCTTCGGCGAGCGCATCCATGCGGCGCTGGAGGGCGGCCACCACATCGGTCGGATCGGTCGTCATGGCGCGAATCGCTGCCTGCACGAGCGGCGCGTAATCCTCCCGGGTCTGAGCCCCGGTGCACGGAGCCCCGCAGCGGGCGATCTCGGCCAGCACGCACGCTGCTCGCCGGACCGAGACGGCGAGGCGACCGCCGCACTGCCGCAGCGGAAATGCCTCGTGCAGCGCAGCCGTGGCGAGCTCGGCCTGGCGGGTGGATCCGAACGGCCCGAGGTAGGCGCCGCCGTCGTCACGCACCTTGCGCACCAGCGACAGCCGCGGAAACGGCTCGACGGTGAGCTTCAGCCAGATCGCCCGCTCAGGAAATCGTGAGCGACGGTTGTAGCGCGGCTTGTGTTCGGCGATCAGCCGCAGCTCGCGTACCTCGGCCTCCAGCGAATGCGCGCACGGCACCACATCGACGCGCTCGGCGATGCTCACCATCTCGGTCATCCGGGTTCGGAGCTCGCTCGCCGTGAAGTACGAGCGCACCCGGGTGCGCACATTGTGCGAGGTGCCGATGTACAAGGCCCGACCCTGCCCGTCGCGGAAGAGGTAGACGCCCGGTGAGTTGGGCAGCCCGTCCGCGAGATGGCGCTTGCGCCGCACCGCGGGCGGGACCAGGCCGCTGAACGTGCGCAGCTCGTCCATGGTCGTGATGCCCAGCGGGCCGAGCCGCTCGAACAGGCCGTGCAGGACATCGACCGTGGCCCGGGCGTCGGCCAGCGCCCGGTGGCACGGCGGCTCGGCCGCTTTGAACAGGACGGCGAGGGTGGCCAGCTTGCAATTCGGGGTCTCGTCTCGGGTGAGCACCCGCCGGGCGAGGACGGCCGTATCGACCGTCTCGAACCCGGGCCAGGCGATGCCGAGCCGCTCGCACCCGGCGCGCAGGAACCCCATGTCGAAGGGCGCGTTATGCGCGACCAATACGCAACCTCGGGCGAACTCCAGGAACGCCGGCAACACCGAAGCGGGGGCGGGCGAGGACGCCACCATCGCATCGGTGATGCCGGTGAGGACGGAGATGAAAGGCGGGATCGAGCTCGACGGGCGCACCAGCGTCGCGAACTCGCCGAGCACCTCGCCGCCGCGGACCTTGACCGCGCCGATCTCGGTGATCTCGCAGCTGGCCGGCGACCCGCCCGTGGTCTCCAGATCGACGATCACGAAGGTGAGCTCGCGCAGCTCGCGCTCCGAGCGCGGCAACGCCTCGTCCAGCTGCGGCTGGTGGACGGCCGGAGCCCCCAGGAGCGGAGCCGGCGCGAGAGGCATGGGAAAAACGTAGGAGCCTGCACCGACAAAACCGGGGAGGCGCGTCGGGAACGCGTGCGGTTTCCCGTCTCAATAAGGTGCCCTCATGGCCACCGTCTTTACCAAGATCCTCAACCGTGAGCTTCCTGGCCGCTTCGTGTACGAGGACGATGCGTGTGCGGCGTTTCTCACGATCGCGCCGGTGACGGCCGGTCACACGCTCGTCGTCACGAGGCGCGAGGTGGACGACTGGCTGGAGCTGACGCCGCAGGAGCGCGACGCCCTGTGGGCGGCGTGCGCGACCGTCGGCAAGGCGATTGACCGCGCCTACCGGCCGGGGAAGGTGGCGGCGCTGCTCGTCGGGCTGGAAGTACCTCACGTCCACGTCCACCTGATCCCGATCAACAGCGAATCCCAGCTGGACTTCGCGAAGGCGGACGCCAACGTCGACCCGGCCCTGCTGGACGAGGCTGCCGCGGCGATCTCGGCCGCCATCGCGGCGGGATGACAGAAGCGCTGCAATCACAGGGGATGTGACGCTACGAGCCTTGCTAGTCGCGCCGCACGGACCCGGTGTCGACGTCGGGCCGGGTGAAGCGGGGTAGGCGCGAACGGCGGCGGGCTGCCGGGGTCGCGTCGCCGGCCAGCGGCGCAGGTACCACCGGGCCGCCTTGCCCCATCTGGGCGATCGGGAACCGGACCGTGAACGTGCTGCCGCTGCCCGGCGCGCTGCGCACGGCGATCGTGCCGCCCATGGCCTCCACCAGGCTGCGCACGATGTAGAGGCCGATGCCGGTCCCGCCGAAACGGCGCGTGCCCGACGCGTCGGCCTGCCAGAACTTGTCGAAGCAATGCCGGACGGTGGTGGGGTCCATACCCACGCCCGCATCGGTGATCTCCAGCTCGAGCAGCGCGGGGGTGCTGGGCATGAGCGGTTCGGGGGCGGCCCGCACCAGGACGGGCTCACCGTCAGGGGAGTACTTGACCGCGTTGTCCAGCAGATGGTCGACGACGGTCACGATCGCTGAGCTATCGCCGAGCACCCAAGGCAGGTCGTCGGGTAGGTCGACGTCGATGAGCCGGTCGGTCGCTTCAGCGAGCTCGGCGGCGCGCTCGTAGAGCAGCGGGATCAGATCGACCGGGGTGTGGGCGACGTCGGTACGCCCGGCCTCGATCCGGCTCGACAGCAGCAGCCGGTCGACGACGCGGGCGAGTTCCTCGCCGCGCCGGCGAATCGCGGCGAGCGCCTCACGCTGCTTCTCGGGCGGCAACGAGCGGGTGGTCAGCGTCTTCGCAAAGCCGTTGATGACCGTGAGCGGCGTCTTCAGCTCGTGGGAAGCCGTCGCGAGGAAGAGCGTCTTAGCCTCGTCGGCCTGCTTGAGGCGGGTGATGTCGCGAATGCTGTGGACGACTTCGAGGCCCGGCCCCTCCGAGGCGGGGACCGCCTGGACCGTGACGAGCAGGGGCTGGCGCCCGCCGTCCTCGCCTTCGCGCCAGGCCTCGAAGTCGCCGAGGTCGGTGAGGTCGGTGAGGTCGGGGCCGCTGAGATCGTGACCGGTGAGGTCGGGGGCGGTCAGGTCGGCAGCTGTCGCGTCCGGGATGGGCGCGCCGGCGTGATGGGGTCCCTGCTGGGCCAGGGCGAGGAGCTGGCATCCGGTGTCGCAGTCGAGCCGTCGCTCGCCGACATGAAGCCCGAGCACGGCGCTGCACTGCCGGCCGGAAATGGGCTCGCTCGCCCCGAGCAGCCGGTCCGCGGCGGGATTCGCGGTGACGACACGGCTTTGCGCGTCGGTGACGACGACCGCACTCCCGACGGCAGCCAGCACGACGTCGGCTCGCGATCGCGCCCGGGCGGCCAGCTCTTGCGCCCCGCGCGATCGCGCGGTCGAGCGTTCCACGATGAGCAGCACCCCGATGACGAGGACGGCGAACAGGCCGAAACCGGCGGCCGAGAAGCGCTGCGACTCCGGCAGCTGCGACTGCACGATCAGCGCCAGGGCGAGGGTGAAGCCACCGACGGCGAAGATCGGAATTCCCGGGCTGGTGTAGGCGGCGAAGGCGGCGATGATCGGGTAACACGCGGTGAGGCCGATGCCCTGATGGAGCAGCCCCTGCGCGGTGGCGAGCATGACCAGATCGGCGAGCGGCCCGACGATCAGCACCGCCCGGCTCCGGGCCCGGAACGTGATGATCAGGATCAGCAGCGACGCGGGAATCCACCCTGCCGCCACGATGATCAGCCAGAGCCGGGTGTCGGGATCGTCGGCGGTGACGAACATCCCGCCGATCACGATCGCGAAGCCGACCAGCACGCGCAGGATGGCGTATGCCCGGATGAGCCCGCGATCGCCTTCGCCCTGGCCGCTGCTGGCCGCGGCGCCGGACCACCCGACCCGCCGGGCAGCCCCGGTGAGCCCTGCTGCCCAGCGGACTGGAGCCACCTCGCGCCGCCTCCCGCTCGGTCAGCTGAACGCCAGCTGCAGCGCAGCGGCCAGTGCGCGCAGCTGTAACGTCAGTGTGAGTCCCAAGTGTGCAACGAGCGAAGCGGCGAGCGGTGACACATCGCTTGTAACTTTGTGATTTCGCTGCGTAAGGCGCAGTCCGTCACGTTCGGGTGGCCATTCCGACTGGATTGCTGAACGACAATGCCCCGCCGCTGAAGGAGAGCTCACCGTGTCCGTCGCCGTTCCGGGTCCCGGCAGCCGGTGGCGCTGCAGCTCCTGTGGCAACCTGACGCGTTTTGACGTCGTCCGCGCGGTGCGTTCCCGCGAGTTCGTCCACGTGAGCCTGGCCGGTGAGCCGCAGACGCAGGAGCGCGAGGTGCTGTCCGAGACGGTCGAGCGCGTGACGTGTCGCTGGTGCGCCGCGGTCGACAGCGTCATCGTGGAGCCCCGCCCGGATCGGGCTGATGCGCCCGCCTCAGACGTCGGGTCGTGAGCTCGGCCCCGTCCCCGCCAGCAGGCACTCCGGAGCCCGGCTCGGGCGAGCTGCCGCCGGCCGTCCGCGGGCGCGTCATCGCCCTTGCCGACGAGACGCTGGCGGCGATGCCCGAGAACGAGGTTCCCGCGTCGTTGAAGGCGGTCCGCAGGTTTACCCCGGCGAAGCGGGCGCGGCTGGGGGCAGCCTCGCTCGGGGCGGCGCTCACGTCGGAGCCGGGCTTCCGGGCCGCGGTGGTCGCCCGCATCCGAGCTGCCCTTCCGGCCGTCGTGTCAGCCCTGGAGAGTGGTTCCGAGGCGCCGGCGGTGCCTGCCCTGGACCTCGCGGCGATCGCCTACCTGCTGGAGACGCCGGACTGGCTGCAGCGGTTGGAAACGGTCCGCCCGGCCGCTGACGGGTCACGGCAGGATCGTGACCGGCAGGAGCGGCTGCGGCGCGAGCTGGAATCCGCCCGCCGCGAGGCGCGTGCCGAGGTGGAGCGGCTGCAGAAGGAGCTCGGCGCCGCGCGCCGCGAGGCGGAGGAGCTCAGGCGCCGGCTGGGGCGGGCAGAAGCGGTATCGCGCCGGGCCACGGAAGCCCAGGAGATCGCCTTGCAGCGGGTCGCCGATGCCCATCAGGAGCGTGAGGTCCTCGAGCGGGAGCTCTCGGCGCAGGTCCGCCGGTTGTCCGGGCGTTTGCGCGATGCGGAGCAAAGTGCGGCGACGGCGCGCCGGGGCCTGCGCTCCGAACGTGACGCTCAGACCGCGCGGCTGCGGGTCCTGCTCGACACCGTGACGGCGGCGGCGACCGGCCTGCGCCGCGAGCTCGACCTTCCCGGGGGCGCCGCCCGCCCGTCGGAGCTGGTGGCCGCGGACCAGCAGGGTGCATCCGGCGCTGAAGGGGGGAGCCTGCTGGCAACCTTGCGGCGGGGCCGTCCCGCAACGGATCCCAGCGTCGTGGACGACGTGCTGACGGTCCCCGGCATCCACGTGATCGTCGACGGCTACAACGTCACCAAGCTGGGCTACCCGACTCTCACGCTCGAGGAGCAGCGCGGCCGCCTGCTGTCGGGGCTGGGGACCCTGGCGGCGCGGGCTTCGGGCGCCGAGCTGACGTGCGTGTTCGACGCGACGACGGCAAACGCCCGGCCCGCAGCGGTGGCAGCGCCTCGGGGTGTACGGGTGCTGTTCAGTGCGGTCGGCGAGCTGGCGGACGAGCTGATCGTCCGGCTCGCCGGAGGCGAACCGGACGGTCGCCCGCTTGTCGTCGTGACGAACGATCGCGAGGTCATCGCGGCGGTGAGCCGGGCCGGCGGAGAATCGTTGCCGTCCGAGGCTCTGATCCGCCGCCTCGAGCGCAGCTGATCCGGCTGGTGCCAAGACAAGGCCGCGTTTTTGTCGGACCCCGCTCCTAGCGTTCGCGTCGACCCGGCACTCGCTGGGGCGAGGAGGTAAGCGACGGTGATCATCGATTGCGCTACGTGTGTCGGGCGTCCGTCCGAGTGCGAGGACTGCGTTGTCAGCGTGGTGCTGGGCAGGCATCCCGGGGGCCTCGATCTCGACGCCGAGGAGCGCACAGCGGTCGCTGTGCTGGCCGATTCGGGATTGGTGCCTCCGCTGCGGCTGATGCCGATCGTCTCGGTGACGTCCCGATCCGCAGACGCCGATGCGGCGACGGTGGAGAGGGGGGCAGCCCGCGAGCCGTCCTCGTGGTCGCGTCGGCAGCGGGCGGGTTGACATGTGGCGGCGGCGGTTCTCGTACGATCCGCTCCGTGGCGGCGTGGGAGAGTGTGAGCAGCTCATGACCGGTTCATGACCCGCACGCTCGTCGTCACGAACGATTTCCCACCCCGCGTCGGGGGGATCCAGTCCTTCGTCCACAGTCTCGCGCTGGAGTTCCCGCCGGATGAGCTGGTGGTCTACGCATCCCGGTGGCAGGGAGCCGAAGCGTTCGACGCCCAGCAGCCCTTTCCCGTGGTCAGGCATCACACGTCGCTGATGGTTCCGACCCCGGGCGTGCTGCGGCGGGCGCGCGAGATCGCGCGCCACCACGATTGCGATTCGGTCTGGTTCGGTGCGGCCGCGCCGCTCGGCCTGCTCGCCTCGGGGCTGCGCCGCGAGACGGGGATTCGCCGGGCCGTGGCGAGCACCCATGGCCACGAGGTCGGTTGGGCGATGCTTCCCGGCGCCCGGCAGTTGCTGGCCCGCATCGGCCGTGAGTGCGACGTCGTCACGTATCTCGGCGAGTACACGCTTCGCCGGTTGCGCGCCGCCTGCGGGCCCCAGACGACGTTCGTCCAGCTGTCGAACGGGGTCGATACGGCGGAGTTCTCGCCGGCCGCCGACGGCGCGATGGTGCGTGAGCGCCACCGGCTGACGGGTCGGCCAGTGGTCGTGTGTGTCAGCAGGCTGGTGGAGCGCAAGGGTCAGGACGTGCTCATCCAGGCGTTGCCGGCCATCCGGCGGCGCGTTCCTGACGCGGCGCTGCTGATCGTCGGGGGAGGTCCCTATCGCGACCACCTCGACCGGATGGTCCGCGAGGCCGGGCTGGAGCGTGACGTGGTCCTCACCGGGTCCGTGCCACGCGAGGAGCTGGCGGCGCACTACGCGGCCGGCGATGTCTTTGCGATGCCGTGCCGCAGCCGCCGCCGTGGCCTGGAGGTCGAGGGGCTCGGCATCGTCTATCTCGAGGCCAACGCCTGCGGGCTGCCGGTCGTGGCCGGCGATAGCGGCGGCGCTCCCGATGCCGTCCTCGAGGGCGAGACGGGCTACGTCGTCGACGGGCGCGACGTCGTTGCGGTTGCCGACCACGTAAGCGGATTGCTCGAGGACGGCGAGCGGCGTCGCCTGATGGGCGATGCCGGCCGCGAGTGGGTGTCGCGGGAGTGGCGCTGGCCGACCCTGGCAGCTCGCCTTCGCGGCCTGCTCGCCGGGTGAGCCGCTGCTGAATCGCTTAGCTGTACAGCTTTTCCACCTCGGTGGCGAACTCCTTCATCACGACAGCGCGCTTCAGCTTGAGCGACGGGGTCAGCTCGCCGCCCTCTTCGGTGAAGTCGACCGGAAGGATGGCGAACTTGCGGATGGCCTCGGCCTGGCTGACTGCCTTGTTGGCATCGTCGACCGCTTCCTGGACCGAGGCGCGAAGGTCGGGATCGTCCAGCAGCTCCGACAGCGGAGTGCCGTCCGGCTTGCCGTGCTGCTTGCACCAGAACGGCAGCGCATCCGGGTCGATCGTCACCAGGCAGGCGACGAACGGCTTCGCGTCGCCCACGACCATGCACTGGCTCACCAGCGAATGGGAGCGCAGCCGGTCCTCGAGCACGGCCGGCGCGACGTTCTTGCCGCCGGCCGTGACGATGAGCTCCTTCTTGCGACCCGTGATCGACAGGTAGCCATCAGCGTCGAGCTCACCGATGTCGCCGGTGCACAGGTAGCCGTCCTCGGTGATGCTTTCCTTCGTCGCCGCCTCGTTGCGCCAGTAACCCTGAAAGACGTTGCCGCCACGTACGAGCACCTCGCCGTCGTCGGCGATCCGGACGGTGGTGCCGGACAGCGGGCGCCCGACCGACCCGACCCGGATGGCATGGGGGAGGTTCAACGTCGCGCCGGCCGAGGACTCGGTCAGCCCGTAGCCCTCGAGAACGGTGATGCCCGCACCGCGGAAGAAGTGGCCGAGGCGGGCGCCGAGCGGGCCGCCGCCGCTGACGGCGTAGGTCACGTGGCCACCGAGCAGCTCGCGGATCTTCGCGTAGACCAATCGATCGAAGACGGCGTGCTGAGCCTTGACGACCGGCGAGATGCGGCCGGCCTGCAAGCCCTCGCTGTAGCTGATGGCGACACGCTCGGCCTGGTCGAAGATGCGCCCCTTGAGCTGGCTCTCGCTGTGCGCCTTGGTGTGGGCGCCGTTGAAGACCTTCTCGAAGATGCGCGGAACCGCGAGCACGAAGGTGGGCTGAAACGTCGCCAGATCCGCCAGCAGGTTCTTGATGTCGGCGGTGTGGCCGAGCGTCACCCGGCGGGCGACACAGCCCACCTGGATCAGCCGCGCGAAGACGTGGGCCAGCGGCAGGAAGAGCAGGGTCGACGCGCCGTCGGAGTGGAAGAGCCGCTCCAGGCCGCTGGTCGAGGAGGTCGCGTCGAACACGAAGTTGCCATGCGTGAGCTCGCAGCCCTTGGGGCGACCCGTCGTGCCGCTGGTGTAGATGATGGTGGCGAGCGAATCGGCGTTGAGCGTGGCCCGGCGGCGCTCGATCTCCTCGTCCGGCACCTCGCTGCCCGCGGCGACCAGGGCCGCGAGATCGCCGGTCTCGATCTGCCAGACCTCGCGGAGATCGGGCGCCTGATGCCGCACATCGGCGGCGATGCTCGCGTGGCGATCGGACTCGGCGACCATGCCGACGGCGCCGGAATCGCTGAGGATCCAGGCGACCTGCTCGCTGCTGGAGGTCTCGTAGATCGGGACCGTGACCGCGCCGGCGAACCAGATGGCGTAGTCGGCCAGGGTCCATTCGTAGCGGGTCTTGCTCATCAGCGTTACGCGATCACCGGGGGCGACGCCCTTCGCGACGAGACCCTTGGCGAGAGCGCGCACCTCGGCCAGGAACTGGGTCCAGGTGACCGGCTCCCACGTGGTGCCCACCCGGCGGCGCATGGCGATCGCGTCGCCCGCCTCCGCGGCGTTTCGGATCACCGCGTCGGTGAGATTGCTTTCCGGAGTGACCTCATCCTCGACCTCGCGTCGGGCCGGCACTGTCATCTCACGCACGGTTGCTCCTTTGAGTGCCTGAACGCCTCTGGCTGCCTGTTCAAGTAGGTGAAAGCCCCTGATCCCGTCTCTTTCCGGACCGAGTGGCGGCGCTCGCCGGAGTCGAAACGTTACCGCCGGCCGGGCCTTTATGTGGGTCGCATCACGGGTCTGGCAGCCGCGGGCTCATGTCAGGCGCCGAAATACCGATTGATATGTCGTGGAGACTGCGCGCTGCCCGGGCTGCGGGGCCTCCGTGCGCCCCAAAGCTGCCTGGTGCTCGCTCTGCTACTACGACCTCAGAGGCGGGCTCGACACCGGCTCGCGGCTGGCGAGTGCGACGGCGTCACAGCGGTCCGGCGCCGCGCCCCTGGTGGACGCGGCGGTCGAGCCCGGCCCGGTGCAGCTGAGCGCGACCGCTGCGTTCGGCGACGCCATCGAGGACGCCGAGATCGTCGAGGCGGACCCGGCGGCGCAGGCGGCCGAGGGTGACGCGGCAGCCAGGAGCGGGAGCTGGCCCTGCTCCTGCGGGACGCTGGTCGCCCTCGCTGTGAACGAGTGCCCCGCCTGCGGCCGGCCGTTCCTTGCCGATCTGCGGGTAAGCGCCGAGGTCGCCGGCCTGCCCGGCCTCGACAACGGGCGGCACCGGCGCCGCGGCGGCCGCTTCGTCCAGCGCCTTCACGCTTCCCGGGCCCTTCGGCTGAGCCTCGGGGCGCTGGTCGCCGTCGTGATCGCCGTCCTCGTGCCCACCGTTATCTCCCTGCTGGGCTAGCGGTTCCCCCGACGTCGGCCGCACATCCCCGGGCGGGTCTGACCGATCCCCCGATCTTGCTCGCGAGCTCCTGCCGCCACAGGTAGCCTCTTGCCTTCCGGGATGGCCGGGGGTCGTCCGCCGCTCCAGGGAGGCATCCGCGTGGCCGATCACGCCAACGAGAGCATCACGATCAAGGCTAAACCGGCGGAGATCATGAGTGTTATCGCGGATTTTCCGGCGTACACGGAGTGGGCCGGTCCGGTCCGCAAGATGGAGGTCATCGAAGTCGGTGACGACGGACGCGCCAGGCAGGTGCGTTTCCACGTCGAGATCATGGGGCTGGCCGATACGTACGTGAACGAGTACGAGTGGGACGGCGACACCTACGTCAAGTGGACGATGGTGGAGGGAAAGTCGCTGAAGAGCCAGGTCGGCACGTACGAGCTCGAGCCGATCGGTACCGGCACGCGGGTGACGTACGACCTGACCGTCGACGTCGGCATCCCGGTGCCGGGGCTCATCCGCCGCCGCATCCAGTCCAAGATCGTCGACACCGCGCTGAAAGACCTCAAGAAGCGCTGCGAGGCTTGATCACGACGACCCGGGCAGGCGGCTAGTGCGCGTCCTGCTCTTCACCGGCAAGGGCGGCGTCGGCAAGACGACCGCCGCCGCCGCGACGGCGGTGTCAGCGGCCAGCCGCGGGACGAAGACTCTCGTCATCTCGACGGACCCGGCGCACTCGCTCGCTGATGCGCTGGGCGTGACGCTCGGAGCAGATCCGACCGAGGTCGACACCGGCCTCGCCGGAATGCAGATCGACGCCCAGTCCAGCTTCGAACGCTCGTGGCGCCAGATTCAGAGCTACCTGATGAGCGTGCTCTCGAAGTCCGGCATCGACCCCATCGAGGCCGAGGAGCTCACCGTGCTGCCCGGCGCCGACGAGGTCCTGGCTCTGCTGGCGGTGCGCGAGCAGGTCGATTCGGGCCGCTGGGATCTGGTCGTCGTCGATTGCGCGCCGACGGCGGAGACGCTTCGGCTGCTGGCGTTGCCCGACGCCCTCGACTGGTACATGCGGCGGCTCTGGCCCATCGAGCGGCGGGTCGTGCGATCGCTGCGCCCGGTGCTCGGCCGGGTCGCCGGCGTACCGATGCCGAGTGACGTGGTCTTCGACGCGGTCGAGCGCTTGCATGCCGAGCTGGCCGGCGTGCGCAACGTGCTGTCCGATCCGCAGCGCACCAGCGTCCGTCTCGTGCTCACCCCGGAGGCGGTGGTCGTGGCCGAGGCACGCCGCACCCTCACGACACTCTCGCTCTACGGCTACCGGGTCGATGGCGTCATCGCGAACCGCGTGTTCCCCGAGGGCGACCCCTGGCGGGACGCCTGGGCCGCCGCCCAGAAAGCTCAGCTGGCAGCGGTCGAGGAGTCGTTCGCGCCGCTGCCCGTGCTCCGGCTGGGGTATCAGGCCGCCGAGCCCGTGGGGGTACCCGCCCTGGCGGCGCTGGGGGAGCAGCTCTACGGCGAGGACGATCCGCTCGGCCTTCCCGACGGGCCGGAGCCGATCAGCATCCGCCGCACGACCGACGGTTTCCAGCTGGCGCTCTCGCTGCCGTTCGCCACCCGCGAGGAAGTCGGACTCACCCGCCGCGGCGACGAGCTCGCCGTCACCGTGGGCAGCTGGCGCCGGCTGCTGTCGCTGCCGGCGGTGCTCCGGCGTTGCCTCGTCGTCGGAGCGCGTTTCGACGAGGGCGAGCTGCGGGTCAGCTTCGAGCCGGACCCGGACCTCTGGATGCGCACATGAGCACTCCACATGCCCACGGCCCGCTCGCCGAGGAGGCGGCCAAGCTCGCCGAGGCGCTCTCGCAGTGGGCCTCCAACGGGTTCGCTCAGTCGGTGTTCTCGGGCATGGGCGAGTCCAGCGAATGCCGGTTCTGCCCGGTCTGCCAGGTGATCCGGCTGGCGCAGGGAAGCAAGCCCGAGGTGTTCGAGCATCTGGCGGACGCGTCGGCCTCCTTGCTGGCGGCGCTGCGTGCCGCGGTGGAATCCTCGGAGGCCTCGTGGGCGTCCGGCAAGCGCCCCACCTCCGAGCGCATCGACATCCGGTGATCGCGGGGTGAACACCGGGCACCGGCCGCCGTCATGGCGCTAGCCATCGGGGTCGACGTGGGCGGCACGAAGGTCGCGGCCGGCGTGGTCGACGAGGCCGGCGCGCTGATCGACGTGCTGCGCAGCCCCACCCCCGAGACCGAGGCGAGGGCGGTGGCGACAACGGTGGGCGACCTCGTGCGGGCTCTGCACGGTCGCCATCCGGACGCGGCGACGGTCGGCATCGGCGCGGCCGGGTGGATCGATCGGGCACGCTCGACGGTGTACTTCGCGCCCAACGTGCCGTGGCGCGACGAGCCGCTGCGCGCGAATCTCGCTGCCCTCATCGAGCTGCCGATCGTGGTCGAGAACGACGGCAACGCCACCGCCTGGGCGGAACACCGGTTCGGTGCCGGTCGCGGCTCACCGGACCTGATCTGCGTCACGATCGGTACGGGTATCGGCGGCGGCATGGTCGCCGGCGGCGCGCTCTATCGGGGCGCGTTCGGCATCGCCGGCGAGTTCGGTCACCAGACCCTGGTTCCCGGCGGGATCCGCTGCGGCTGCGGCAATCGTGGCTGCTGGGAGCAGTACTGCAGCGGCAAGGCGCTGATCCGCGAAGCGCGTGACATCGCCGCGACGGACCCGCTGCGCGGGGCTCGCTTGCTGGAGCTGGCGGGCGGCGAGGTCGACGCCATCAGCGGCCCGACGGTCACGGCGGCTGCGCGCGAAGGCGATCCGGCCGCGGTGGAAGCCTTCGCGGCCGTCGGTGACTGGCTGGGCCGCGGGTTGGCGAACGTCGCTGCGGGCCTCGACCCCGGCCGGTTCGTCATCGGCGGTGGCGTGTCCGACGCCGGCGATCTCCTGCTCGGGCCCGCGCGAGTGGCCTACCGCAACAACCTGCCCGGCCGGGGATGGCGTCCCGAGGCCGAGCTGGTTCCCGCGGTGCTGGGGCCGGAGGCGGGGATCGTCGGCGCCGCCGACCTCTCCCGGCAGCCGCCTTCGCTCGCCGCGCAGCTCTGAGCCGTCAGCGCGCCGCGGCGTAGTCCGGCACGAGGTCGACGGCCAGCTGCTCCAGGAAGAGCCCGATATCGGTCACCATTCCCACCGCCTGGGCGCTGCCCCGGTCGGCCAGCTTGGTCACCGTCGCCGGATTGATGTCGACGGTGACGAGCGGGATCGAGGCGGGCAGCAGGTTGCCGGTGGCGATCGAGTGGAGCATGGTCGCCACCATGATCGTCAGGCCCACTCCGGGCAGCGCCGAGCGCATGGCCCGCTGGCCCTGGATCACATCGGTGTAGACGTCGGGCAGCGGCCCGTCGTCACGGACCGAACCGACCAGCACGTAGTGCTTCCCGTGCGTGACCATCGCGTGCATGATCCCGTTCGTCAGCACGCCCGAGGCGACTGCCGCGGCGATGGAGCCCTCGCGGCGGATGGTGTTGATGGCCCGGATGTGGTGCTCGTGTCCGTGCTCGACCCCCCGGCCGGCCGCCAGGTCCACCCCGAGCGACGTGCCGTAGAGGGCGGCCTCGATGTCGTGCGTGGCAAGGGCGTTACCGCCGAACAGCACGTCGACGAAGCCGGCGTTGATCATGGCCACCATCGGTGCCACCGCCCCGGTGTGGATGATCGCCGGCCCGGCTACCCAGAGCACCCGGCCGCCTTCGGCTGTCACCTCGCGAATGCGTCCGGCGATCTGGCGCACCTGGAGCGCCTGCGGCTTTTCCGAGGAGACGACCGACGACATGAAGCCGAAGCTCTCGCCGCGCCCATTGCTGTGCGCCGAGTGCTCGCTGGTCGGCAGCACGACACGCACGCCGGACGCGCCGCAGATGATCTCGTCGCCCTCGCGGACATCCGACACCGGAATCGTGCGGACGCGGGATCCGGAAACGATGAGCCCGCAGTCCATCTCGGGGTGCTCGACCGGTACCCAGGCGCCGTCGAGCCGAACGACCGTTTCCAGATTGGTCGTCGAGTAGAAGTCATCGGGGAAGACCCCGTCACGCGGTGCGCTGCGGGTGATCGCGGCCCCCGGCTCGACGGCGTTGACCCCATGCGTCTGCAGGCGCATCAGGAGCCGGGCGAGGGTGTCGGGATCCTCGGATTCCACGACGATGCGGGCCGTCGACTCGTCGTCATGCGTGCGCCCGACCTCGAACTTCTCGATCGAGTAATCGGCGCCGTACTCCAGGACGTCATCCAGGACGCGCGCGAGGACCCCGGTATCCATGAGGTGGCCGGTCACCTCGACGGTCTCGGAAACACCCATGAAGCCCCCATCGCCTGCCGTTGAACACTTTTTGCGCGGCCCGCTGCCGAAGGGTAACTGCTGGGGTGGAAGCGCCGGATGCTCGGATTCAGGTGGAACGCTAGTGCCGGACAGCCTCAGACGACCGCGCCGTCGTCGTCGGGGTCGTCGTCGGAACGGTCACGAAGCCGTGCGAGGAGCACGCACGTGCCACCCAGCACGCACCCGACACCCGCGATGTCGAGCGAGGTGCGGTGGCCGAACGAGAACAGCGTCGGCAGCAGCATCAGGGCCAGCCCGAGACCCAGGGCGAAGAAAGCCCATCGGGTAGCGGGAGGCGACGGCGCCAGGCGGGGAAGGTCCGGTGCGACGTAATGGTCGGGCTCGTCGGGGTCGGGATCCGGCGCCTTCTTGCCGGCGCTCGACGCCGGGGTCGGGGTGACCGTGATCGAGGGGCGCCGGCGGTCGACCACCGGGAACGGGCCGACCGTCGGGAACGGCGGGGGCTCGGGGGCGACGTCTTCAGAGGCGGGCCAGGTGCGCTCCGGCGCGGGCCGGTAGAAGTCCGCGACGATGGCGGCGAAAGCTGCGTCGTCCTCCGTACTCGCCCGGGAGGCGGGGGACTCGCTCGCTTCGGATTCGGCAGCGATATCACCGGCGGGAGCGGGGGTGAGTTCGGCGAGCACGATGCCCGCCGGGATCCGGCGCTGCGCGTCGACATGCAGGATCAGGCGGCTGGTGCGGCCCGGCCCGGGAGCGGGGACCACGTATGCCGCGATCTGGCGCTCGGCCAGAGCGTCGAGCATCTGGTCGCCCAGCGACTCCTCGATCTCGATGAGCACCGAGTAGGCGCGGGCCCGCAGGCCGTTGCTCCGCGCGCTCATGAGGCCACCGGTGCCCCGCTATGGGCGCGCACGAAGGCGATGCTCTCGTTGAAGATCGTCGGTGCGTCGTGGTCGAGGGTCGCGACGTGGAAGCTGTCCGCCAGCACGCGTTCGGTGAGGGGGGCGGAGGCGGCGCCCTCCACGAGCAGGCGCCCGGAGGCCGGCTCCACCACGTGGTCGACCGCGCTCCGGAACGACAGGATGGGACAGGTGATGGCGGAAAGGTCGGCGCGCGTGAGCGCCCAGAGCTGGCTGAGCGAGTAGGCCGCCTGCAGGGGCAGCTTCGCGTAGGCCAGCTCCTGCACTCCGGGCTTGGCGATGTCGTTGGCGATCCCCGGTAGCGCCGGCACGATATGGCGCAGCAGCGGCAGCAGCTTGGCGTCCTTGCGCTCGGTGGTGAGCGACGCGTTGACGACGATCGCTCCGGCCACCTCGTTCGGCCGCTGCTCGGCCAGGCGGAGGGTGAGGGTGCCGCCCATCGACAGGCCGCAGACGAAGACGGCGGCGCAGTAGCGGCGAAGCTCGTCGAACGCGCGCTCGGCCTCGCCGTACCAATCGCTCCAGCGGGTCTTGGCCAGATCCTGCCAGCGGGTGCCATGGCCGGGAAGCCGGGGGACCGTCACGGTGAGGCCGGCATCAGCCAGGGCCAGCCCCCAGTCGCGCACTCCCTGCGGGGTGCCCGTGAAGCCGTGGAGGACGAGCGCACCAATAGGCCCGCCGTCGATGGCGAGGGGCTCCGCGCCCGGCATCAGCGGCATCGCCCCACCTCCATGACTCATCCCGGGAAGGGGCCGCACGGCGGCGACGCCACCGATGTGGAGACAGCCGGACCCGCGCTCATCGTTTCACGTCGAGCGGGGACTTGGCGATGGTGTTTCTTCAGTCAGCTGTCTCGGCTTCGGCCGCCTGGCCGGCTGACGCGGCCCAGCCGGCCGATTCCGAGGCGGGCGGCGTCGCGTGTGTGACCGATCCGTCGTGGATCTGTGGTGGAACTGCTCGAACGGGGATTGCTGCGGCACCCCTTCCCTCTTAGGCTCGGACCATCGGTTCGGCAGGCCGGAGAATTCCGAGCCGGTATGGGGCATCCGTCGGGTGAACCGGCATCTGCAAGCGGCGAGGAGTCGGGGTGTTCTATTGGGTCGTCAAGGCGATCTTGACACCCCTGTTGCGAGTGCTCTACCGCCCGTGGACGCAGGGTCTCGACGCGGTTCCGGAGATCGGCCCGGCGATCCTGGCGAGCAACCATCTCTCATTCCTCGATTCGATCTTCATGCCGCTGATGGTGCCGCGCCGGGTCACGTTCCTCGCCAAGTCCGATTACTTCACCGAAAAGGGCATCAAGGGCCGGTTGAAGCGGATGTTCTTCACCGGCGTCGGGCAGGTCCCGATCGATCGCAGCGGCGGCCGGGCGAGCGAAGCGGCGCTGCACACCGGCATCTCGATCCTGCGCGAGGGCAAGCTGCTCGGCATCTACCCCGAGGGCACCCGCTCGCCCGACGGCCGGCTGTACCGGGGCAAGATCGGCGTCGCCAAGATGGCGCTCGAAGCGGGCGTTCCGGTGATCCCGGTGGCGATGATCGGCACGTTCGATGTCCAGCCGCAGGGCAGGGTGCTGCCGCGCATCAAGCGGGTGGGCGTGCGGTTCGGTGAGCCCCTCGACTTCAGCCGCTATGCCGGCCTCGAGGACGACCGTTTCGTGCTGCGCAGCATGACCGACGAGATCATGTACGAGCTGATGCTGCTGTCCAACCAGGAGTACGTCGACGTCTACGCCAGCAAGGCGAAGGCCGACATCGCCGCCGCCCGCAAGACCGGGCCGCCCGACCCGGGTCCTGAGCCGAGCCGCGAGGCCGCGTAGCACTGCCACACCGGATCGGCGCCCTCACTCCGGGGAGGTCGATCCTTCCCGCTCGCGATGCTCCGGGGTGAGCCCCAGCACCTGCGATGCTGACGACGCTCCCGGCGCAGCGGAGGGCTCCGGCAGCAGGCGGACGGCCCCGGTGCGGGCGGCGAAGGCGGCGATCTCCCATTCCCAGCGCCCGGGACCCCGCAGGGCGCGCTCGGTCGCCGCCGCGTAGGCGACGGCGAGGCCGCGCTCGGTCTCGTCTCCGATCTCGCCGTAGAGCGTCACGGCATTCTCGGCGGCCGCGAGGGCCTCGGCGAGCTGCCCCGCAGCTGCTGCGGATGCCGCCTGCAGGGAAGCGAGCGCGGCGCGTACCCACCGGGTCTGGTGGGCGGCTGCCTGCAACTGGGCCTGCAGCGCAGCACCGCGTTCCGTCACCGGCTCTCCCGCCGCGGCGGATGCGGCCGAGTCCAGGAAGCAGGCTGCGGCGACAGCCGGGGGGAGCCACTCGCGCGAGGGTGTCTCGTCCTGGCCCGGCCAGTTCGCCAGCAGCTCGTCGTAGAGCTCGGCGGCCCGGTCCGGATCATTCTCGAGGGCGGCGCAGCGCGCTCCGATGGCCAGGATGGGGCGGATGATCTGCGGAAAGCCACTGGATCGGGCCTGGTCGATGGCCGCGTCGAGACCCGGGAGCAGCGCGGATGACGACTCCCCGCGCAGCAGGCGCAGGAGGGTCCGCAGCCCGCGCAGCTGCGCCTCCCAGGCGCCGGTCCGGCCGCGCGAGACGTCAAGGAATCCGTCGGCGAGCGAAAGCGCGAGGGTCCAGTCGCCCTCGTTGTACGCGCGGAGTGCCGCCTCGGGCTCGGCTTGCAGCGAATGCATCCCGGCCCCGCCGCCGGAGTCGGCGTTGGCGGCGGCCTCGTCCATGAGCGCGTAGCTGCGGCGCAGCTCGCCCTCCTCCTGCAAGGTGGTCGCCAGGTTGTTGGCCACGCGCGAAAGCGCGGCCAGCTGCTCGCGCCGGGCGAGATCGAGCGCCGCCTCCTGGTCGCCGATCCCACCCTGATCCCCAGCCAGGTAGCGCGCGACGCCCACCGTGCAGAGGCTGTTCGCGACCGCTTCGGTCAGTCCGAGCCGTTGCGCGAGGCTGACGGCCGCGGAACCGGTCTCGATCGCCGCCGCCGAGTGCTCGCAGAGCATCTGCAGCCGCGCCAGCTCGGTGAGGGCCAGGGCCTGCTGCTCCCCAGGCGGATGGCCACGAAGCAGGTCGACCGCGCGGCCGTGCTGCTCGAGAGCCTCGGTGCGATCGGCGACCCACCAGGCGACCTGGCCGAGGAGCGTGTGGGCCCGGGCAGCTTCGGCGTCGGCACCCAGCTCGGAGAGCGCCGCCGCGACGGCTCCCACCCGAGCCTGGCCGCCGCCCTTGACGAAAGCGTCGCGATCGGCGAGGAAGCACACCTCCTCGAACAGGCGCAGGCACGACTGGCGCCCCACCGGGTCGACCTCGGTCGGCCAGAGGGCGAGCGCCCGCTCCAGATGCTCACGCGTCGGAAGCAGCGCCCGCAACACGTACGAGCGCTCCGCAGCTTCGCGCAACGCCAGCCGGGCCTGCTCCGCGCGCAGGGGAGCCTCCGGGGCCCGCAGCGCTGACGCGAGCTCGCTGGCGAAGACCCGGTGGTGTGCCACCAGCTCGGCACGCTCGGCCCCCCGGTTGCCGGAGCGGGTCGCCCACCAGTCGGCGGCGCGGACGTGTTGCTCCAGCCGCCGGGGCCGGGGCAGCCGCGAGTACACCAGCTCGCGGACCAGGGCCGAGCGAAAGACGTACTCCGGCTCACCGGGGACGCTGGACGGCCGTACCCGGCGCAGCATGCCGCGGCGGGCCAGCTGGGCGAGGCACACCTCGACCTCCGAGCCCGGCAGCTCCGCGAGCAGCGCGACCGGTCCGGGCCAGCAGCTGTCGCCCAGCACCGAGGCGGCTTGCAGCACGGCGCGCTCGTCGTCGCTCACCAGGTCGAGCCGGCTGGCGACGATGCCCTGAACCGAGCGGGGGAGCGGCAGCTCGGGGATACCCCGCACCAGCTGCGCGGCCTCGCGCTCGCGGAGCATGCCGGCGCATTCCTCGGCGTAGAGCGGGTTGCCGCCGGCGAGCGCGACCAGCCGGGCGAGCGCGGCCTGCGGAACGTCGTCGCCGAGCAGGCCGCAGAGCAGCTGCACGGTCTCCTGCTCGTCCAGCGGCGGCAGGTTCAGCGTGACGACGTCGTGGGTGGACGACCCCCAGCCGGGGCGCCGCTCGAGGAGCTCCGGCCAGGCCGTGACGATGACGAGCAGCGGCACCTCCGTCGCCAGCGCGAGCAGCTCCTCCACGGCGTCGAGCAAGGCGTCGTCGGCGCGCTGCAGGTCTTCCAGCACCAGCACGGTGGGGGACTCCTCGGCCAGCGCGATCATGATGCGACGCCAGGCGGCGGCGGCTCCGGCGGCTCCGGAGCGCCCGTCCAGCCCGGCGTTCGGGCTCGCGTGGCCGAGCAGCGGACCGAGCGCCTCGACGACGCGCTGGGCGTCCAGCCGGGGCAGCCGCTCCGAGATCTGCTGGCGGAGCACGCTGGCGGCCTGCTCCGGCGTGCCTGCCTCGGACGGCGCGTTGGAGGCGCTCCAGCTGGAAAGCAGCGCGGCCAGCGGCGCGTAGCTGCCCTTGTTGTCGAAGGAGACGCACGACGCCGAGAGCCAGTGGACGCCGGATGCGACGGTGGATGCGCTCGTGTGATCCACGCCGGAGCCGCCGCGGACCTTGCGGAGCTCGTGCACGAGCCGGCTCTTGCCGATCCCGGGCTCGCCGGTGATGGTCACCAGGGCGCCGCCGCCATCGCCGATGACCCGATCGAGGCAGGTCTCGAGCAGCCGGACCTGCGGACCCCGGCCGACGAACGGGACCGCGTGACGCGGCCCGGGCTGCGGCTTGGCCGACATGCCCCGGGCGAGGTAGGCGACGACCGGCTCGGCCTTGCCCTTCAGCTGGAGGGGGCCGACCGGCTCGTACTCGACGGAGTCCGCCGTTGCCGTATAGGTGTCCTGGCCGACGAGCACCCCGCCAGGGGGCGCTGCTGATTCGAACCGTGACGCCAGGTTCACGACGTCGCCGGTGACGAAGGCCTGCCCGCGCGCCGGATCCGCGTCGAGGTCGACCAGTGCCTCGCTCGTCGCCACGCCCACCCGGCCGGCGAGCGGCTCGTCGCCGACCACCAGCTCGGCGAGCGCGTCCTGGATGAGCAGCGCGGCGCGCACCGCCCGCAAGGCGTCGTCCTCCGTCGCGCGCGGCGCGCCGTAACAGGCGAGGACGGCGTCGCCGACGTACTTCTCGAGCGTGCCGCCGGTCTCCTCGATCACCGCCCGGACCGCGGCGAAGTAGTCGGACTGGGCGGCCCGAAGGTCTTCGGGGTCGAGCCGCTCGGCCGCGCTGGTCCACCCGACCACATCGACGAAGAGCACGCTGACGACCCGGCGCTCCTCGCCGCGGCGCCGCTCGTCGGCCCGCCGCCGCGGACCGGGCCCGAGCGCGGCGCCGCACTCAGTGCAGAAGGCTTGGCCCGCAACGGTTTCCGCACCGCAGGCCGGGCAGCCCACGGGCAGCGCCGCTCCACAAGCGCCACAGAAGCGCGCGGAAGGGGCGGCCGGCGTCGCGCAGGCCGGGCAGGCCGGGCGGGAGGTCATCGCGCCCTCGATACTCGCATCGAATCCGGATCCAGTGGCAAAAATGGGCGGGTGCCCCCTGCCGCGAACCCCGCCGTGAACCGACCGCGCTATTTCTACGACTGCGAATTCATCGAGGACGGGCGGACCATCGAGCTCGTCTCCATAGCAATAGTCGACGAGACCGGTGAGCGGGAGCTCTATCTCGTCTCGACCGAGTTCGACCCCGAGCGGGCCGGCCCGTGGGTGCGGCGCAACGTGCTCGACAAGCTGCCTCCGCCCGCGTCACCGGTCTGGCAATCGCGCGAGGCGATCCGCGATCGGGTGCTGGAGTTCCTCACCCAGGACGGGGGACGGCCCGAGCTGTGGGCCTGGTTCGCGGCGTACGACCACGTGGTGCTCTGCCAGCTCTGGGGAGCGATGCCCAAGCTGCCCCGCGCGTTGCCGCGCTTCACCCGCGACCTGCGCCAGCTGTGGGAGGAGGCCGGAAGCCCGCCACTGCCGGCCGAGCCGGTGGACGCTCACGACGCGTTGGCCGACGCACGGTTCAACCTGGTCCGCTGGCGCACCGCGGCGCCCCTGCACCCCGCCTACGCGTCCACCGGCACGGTCGCCTGATGCGCGGGGGCTACTTGTACTGGGCGGCCAGTCGCAGGACGGTGTTCACGTAATAGCTGGAGTGGTTGTAGGCGAAGATCGCCTTGTAGAGCGAGGCGCTGTTGCCGCCGCCGTTCGAGCAGAGGTAGTGCGCGGCCGAGTAGACCGCGTCGGTCTGGTTCAGGATGTCGGCCTTGCCGTCGCCGTCGCCATCGACCCCGTAGGCCTCCCAGGTCGCCGGCATGAACTGCATCGGGCCCATGGCTCCGGCACTCGAGACGTTCTTGTTCGCACCGTGGTCGGTCTCGACCTGGCCGATGCCGGCGAGCACCCCCCACGGAAGCCCGGGGCAGGTCAGCGCCGCCTGCTGGTAGAGGGCCCGGACGGACGCGTTCGCGTCGGGGACCATCGTCCCGCCTCCGCCCGTCGACCCGGACGGCTGCAGGGCGGCCAGGCTGGCCGCGAGTTGCCGCTTCAGGCGGGCCAGCTCCTCGCGCTGCGCGGCGATAGCTGCCTGCCGGCGAAGCTCGGTGTCGGCCGCTTCGGCGTCCTCCAGCTTGCTGCGGGCCGTGTCAGCGGCGCCGATGGCGCGGGCGGCGGCCTTGAGCGCGGCGTCTTGCTTGCGGTTCGTCTCCTGGTTCAGCTCGTCCAGGCGGGCCACGGCGGCTTGCAACGCGCGTGAGTGGCCGGCCGCGTTGCTGAGCCGGCGCTCGCGTACCTGCGTCGCCAGCCCGGGATCGTCGCCGGAGAGTGCCGCGAAGAGGTTGTCGGTCGGGTCGACGGTCGCGCCGTCGAACGCGAGGCGGACGGCCTTGCGGGCCTGCTCGCGGGCGCGGTCCTCATCCACCTGAGCCTGTGCCTGCCGGGCCCGCAGGGCGACGACGGCGTAGGCGAGCTGCTGGGACGTGCGCGTCGCACTCTCGACCTCATGCTCGGCCTCGCTGAGGGTCTGCTCCGCGGCGTGCACCTTTGCCGTCGCGTCGTGCAGCTGGGACGCGCTCGGCGCCGGGGCAGCTCCCGCCGGTTGCGCGAGCAGCAGCGCGGCGACGAACGCCGAGACGGCTGCGACGCGGGCGGGGAAGGGACGCCAGGACAGACGGACTGGTCGCCGCAACGAGTGCAGCACCCTCTTCCCGTCGACGGACCCGGCGCCATTCTTGAGCCGCCGCCACCTGGCGGTAACGATCCGTGAATAAAGCTGACCGGCGGTCTCGGACAAATGGACCTACGTCCCCTTCTGTGCCAAGTCGCACCGGGCTAGCCTTGGATCATGCGAATTGGCGTGCTGACAGGGGGCGGCGACTGCCCGGGACTCAATGCAGTGATCAGGGCGGTGGTTCGCAAGGGGGTCCAGGTCCACGGTCATGACTTCGTCGGATTCCGCGACGGCTGGCGCGGCCCCATCGACGCCGACATCGTCCCGCTCGACGTCGAGGCCGTTCGCGGTCTCCTCCCGCGGGGAGGCACGGTGCTCGGATCGAGCCGGACCAACCCGTACAAGGTCGACGGCGCGCTCGACCGCATCCGGGCCACCGTCGACGCTCTCGAGATCGACGCGTTGATCGCGATCGGCGGCGAAGACACCCTCGGCGTCGCCAACCAGCTGCAGCTCGACGGGGTAGTCAAGGTCGTCGGAGTACCGAAGACCATCGACAACGATCTCGGTGCCACCGACTACACGTTCGGCTTCGACACGGCGGTGAGCATCGCGACCGAGGCCATCGACCGGCTCCACACCACCGCGGAGAGCCACCACCGCACGCTGATCTGCGAGGTCATGGGTCGCCACGCGGGCTGGATCGCGCTGCACAGCGGCCTCGCCGGCGGCGCCAACGTCATCCTCATCCCGGAGCGGCCGTTCGACATCGACGAGGTCGCTCACTTCGTCAAGCACCGCTTTGCCACCCACCGCTACGCGCCGATCGTCGTGGTGTCCGAGGGTGCCGTTCCCAAGGAAGGCACCCTCACCGTGCGCGGTGGGGAGAAGGACGCCTTCGGCCACGAGCGGCTCGGCGGCATCGGGCAGCTGCTGGAACGCGAGCTCGAAGCGCGCACCGGCCATGAGGCGCGCGCGACCGTGCTCGGCCACATCCAGCGCGGCGGCACCCCTACCGCATTCGACCGCTGGCTGGCTACCCGCTTCGGGCTGCACGCCATCGACGCCGTCACGGATGGAGCGTTCGGAACGATGGTTGCCCTGCACGGCACCGACATCGTGCGGGTGCCGATCGGTGAGGCGACCCGGGAGCTCAAGGTCGTGCCGCCGGAGCTGTACGCGGAGGCCGAGGTCTTCTTCGGGTAGGCCGCCGCTGCATCGCCGCGGCTCACAGCGATATTTCCGGCGGGCTCGCGGCTCGGGCCGTAGGCTGGATCACCGTGAGCACCCTGGATCTCGACGCCTGGCGGACGCGCACTGCGGTGCAGCAGCCGCGGTGGCCGGATCCGCAGGCGCTCGAGGCCGCCGTCGAGGAGCTGCGCTCCGTCCCGCCGCTGGTCACGGCCCACGAGGTGCGCACCCTGCGGGAGCGGCTGGCGTCGGTCGCTGCCGGTGAGGCGTTCCTCCTGCAGGGCGGCGATTGCGCCGAGACGTTCGCCGCGGCCACGGCCAACGGGATCCGCGACAAGGTCAAGACGCTGCTGCAGATGGCCGTCGTTCTCACCTACGGTGCGTCGCTCCCCGTCGTCAAGGTGACCCGGATGGCGGGGCAGTACGCCAAGCCGCGCTCCGCTGACATCGAGCCCGGCACCGGATTGCCGTCCTACCGCGGTGACGCGGTCAACGGGCTGGCGCCGACGATCGAGGCCCGCACCCCCGATCCGGCCCGGCTGGTCCGGGCCTACAACTCCAGCGCCTCGACCCTCAACCTGCTGCGGGCGTTCGCGACCGGCGGCTTCGCCGATCTTCACCAGGTCCATGCCTGGAACCGTGATTTCGTCGCCGCTTCACCGGCCGGCGAGCGCTACGACATGCTGGGGCGCGATATCGACCGCGCCCTGTCGTTCATGCGCGCCATCGGCGTCGAGCTCGGACCGTCAGGTGAGCAGGTCGAGCTCTACACCAGCCACGAGGCGCTGCTGCTGGAGTACGAGCGCGCGCTCACCCGCACCGAGGACGCGACCGGGCTGGCCTACGACCTGTCGGCCCACACCATCTGGATCGGCGAGCGCACCCGCGATCTCGACGGCGCGCACGTCGCCTTCGCGGCGGCCGTCGGCAACCCGATCGGCGTGAAGCTCGGCCCCTCCGCATCGCCGGAGGACGCGGCCGAGCTGGTCGAGCGGCTCGATCCGCGGGGCGAGCCGGGACGCGTCACGCTGATCGCGCGCATGGGCGCCGGCAAGGTGAAGGACGCGCTTCCGGCGCTGATCGAGAAGGTCCGTGCCACCGGCCATTCCGTCGTCTGGTCCTGCGACCCCATGCACGGCAATACCGTGACGGCGGGCGGCGTCAAGACCCGCCGCTTCGACGACGTGATGGCCGAGGTCCAGGGCTTCTTCGACGTCTGCCGGGCGCTCGGCGCCTGGCCGGGTGGGCTGCACATCGAGCTGACCGGGGAAAACGTCACCGAGTGCCTGGGCGGCGCCGAGGAGATCAGCGAGGCCGATCTGGCCGGCCGCTACGAGACCGCGTGCGACCCGCGGCTCAACACGTCGCAGGCGCTCGAGCTGGCGTTCCGCGTGGCGGAGATGCTGCAGCAGGGTTAGCTCGCATGATCGACTTGCGCAGCGATACCGTCACCGCGCCCACTCCCGGGATGCGCAAGGCGATGGCCGGGGCGCCGGTCGGCGACGACGTCTACGGCGAGGATCCGACGGTCAACGACCTGGAGCGGCACGTCGCCGCGATGTTCGGCCATGAAGCCGCGGTCTTCGTGCCGTCGGGGACCATGGGCAACCAGATCTGCCTGCGGCTGCTCGTGCCGGCGGCCGGCGAGCTGCTCTGCGACAGCGACGCGCACCTCGTGACGTACGAGGGCGGGGGAGCCGCGCAGCACGGCGGCATCCAGACCCGCACCATCGCGGGACCGGTTCTCGACGTCGAGGCCTACCGGCGGGCGCTGCGGCCGGCCGGGTGGGGGACGGTGGCCACCAGCGCGGTCGCCGTCGAGCAGACCCACAATCGGGGCGGCGGCGCGGTGCATCCGCTCTCCGATCTGGTGGCCTTGCGCGACGCGGTGGTGGCCGAGGGGATGGCCTTTCACTGCGATGGAGCGCGGATCTGGAACGCGTCCGTCGCCTCCGGGGTGCCCCTCGCGCAGTACGGGGCGCTGTTCGACACGCTTTCGGTCTGCCTGTCAAAGGGGCTCGGGGCGCCGGTCGGCTCCCTCGTGGTCACCTCGGCGCCCCGCGCCGCGCAGGCGCGCGTCCTGCGCCGGCGGCTCGGCGGCGGGATGCGCCAGGCGGGGGTGCTGGCGGCCGCGGGTCGCTACGCCCTGGACCACCATCTGGAGTGCCTCGCGCAGGACCATGACCACGCGAAAGCACTGGCAGCGGCCGCCGGCGTCGATCCGGCTCGGGTCGACACCAACATCGTGGCGCTGGGGGTCAGCGATGGCCCGGCGTTCGCGGCGGCGGCCCGGGAGCGGGGCCTTCTCGTCTCCGTGGTCGGACCGAAACGAATACGCCTAGTGACCTCCTTGGCAGCAAATAGTGACGACGTGCGGCGCGCCTGCGGCGTTCTCAGGCAACTCTCGCATTCCATACAACCTGTTTAGGACTGTTTATCCGTAACGCTGAGTGGCCGATCGGATTCTCATGCGCCGAAAGTTGCTTCTTCCCCTGATCCTGGCGGCTGCCGGAGCGATGCTGTCTGCCTGCATCCCGGGGGCGCCAGGCACCGCGCTCATCCCGAGCCGCGACAACTCCAAGATTCAGCAGGCCGAGCGGGCGGCGGCGACCACGTCGACCACGAACTTCACCGCGCTGCGTGACCTCTACCCGGTCGGCAGGACCGGCGGCATCGCCGTCGACCGGGCCCGCGGGGTCCCGGCCCGCGCTCCGAACAAGGCGGCGAGCTATCGCACGCTGCCCATCTCGATCTGGTACCCGGCGGCGAGCGGCAAGGTCGCCGGCACCGACACGTTCTGGGCGACGGCGCGCGGCGGCCACTTCCCCCTGGTGGTCTTCGCGCCCGGCTTCGACGCCAATCCGGACACGTACCAGAAGTTCCTGCACACCATCGCGGCGCAGGGCTACATCGTTGCCGCTCCGGTCTTCCCGCTCGAGGCAAGGATCGCGGGCGCCGCTCCTGCGACCCGGAGCAACACCGAGATGCTGAACCAGATGTACGACATGACGACAGTCATCTCGCAGATGATCGCGTACTCGAAGACCGCCGGAAACTTTCTCGGGGCGGCGATGGATCCGAACAAGGTCGCCGTCATCGGCCACAGCGACGGCGCCATGACGGTGGCCGGCATGACCATGTCGACGAGCTACACCGACAAGCGGATCAAGACGGCGATCGTCATGTCCGGCGCCGGCCCGTACGGGCTCACCTGGAAGGACCGCAAGGTCGTTCCGATGATGATCGAGCAGGCCACCAGAGACCCGTACAACGCCCAAGCCAACAGCCAGTGGCTCTTCAACGCCGTCCGGGGCGCGCGCTCCTACCTCACCCTCAACGGCTACTACCACATCTGGCCGCTGAACGGCACCGATCGGATCGCCGATCTCACCCGGCGCGCCGTCGTCGCGCATCTGAACGGCCAGCTCAAGGGCGGCGGGATGGCGTCGTTCTGGCAGCTCATGGCGGCCGGCAACACGGCGGGCTTCACCTCGCTGCGCTTCGGGTCCTGACGCGAGAGCCCGGGGTACCCGGTCCGTCCTGACTAATGAAGGCCGGGCAACCCCGAGACGGGCGGGAGCGCGGGCAGGGTCGGGATGACCACCGGCAGCGGGAGGGCGGGTCCGCTGCTGCTCGACAACCCGCCCGCTACGGTGCCGATGATCGTGTCGGCGGCGCCGGAAGCTGGCGCGCCCGCCGGGTTGACCACGTCGCCGGCCGCCTTGGTCGCCTGCGACACGGCACCACCGGCCGCCTTCGTTGCCTGCGACACGGCACCACCGGCGGCTTGCGTCGCGCCGCTGACGAGGCCGCCCGCCGCCTTCGTGGCCGTGCCGACAGTGCCGTCGATGGTGCCGCCGACGGCACTGCCCACGCCGTTGAGCGTGTCGCCGGCAGTCTGGCTCAACGCGTCACCGGCGCTGGTGATGACCTGCGGGACGTTGGGTGTGCTGCCGGTATCGGTGCCAGTGCCCGTGGACGGCAACACCCCGCCCAGAGCCGGGAGCAGGTTGCCCGCTTGCGGAAGCTGGAGACCACTCGGGCCGACGGTCGGGATAAGCCCGCTCACGGGGTTCGTCGGCAGCGCACCGGTGGTGGGCAGTACCCCGCTGGTCGGGAGCGCCCCGCTCGTGGCGCCACTCGGCAGCAGGCTGCTGAGTGCCCCCGGGAGGGTGAGCTTGCCGTTCTTGATCAGCGGCACCTGGCCGGACTTGGTCAGGCTCTCGACGACCGACTTGGGCAGCTGGACCACCTGCGGGACGGCCGTCGACAGCCCCGGGATGGCCTGCAGCACCTGCGGGGCGACCGGCAACTGCTGGAGCAGCTGCTGCGGGTTACCGCCG
The DNA here is from genome assembly GCA_963782485.1 of uncultured Actinomycetota bacterium. Lineage (GTDB taxonomy): Bacteria > Actinomycetota > Actinomycetes > Frankiales > Frankiaceae > DATAZK01. The sequence continues at coordinate 117,215 of CAWAJV010000007.1, read as the reverse complement.
AGCACGGTGTCGACGCGCTGCAGGTAGCCGAGGGCGCTCACCGTCAACGACTGCAACGACCCGGTCGGCAGCTGCGGCAGGATCGTGCCGAGCTGGAGGAATTGCTGCGAGGTGAAGGTCGACAGGATCGAACGGAGCTGGGTGGACAGCGCTGCGTTCGTCGTGCTGCTCCCGAGCGCCTGGATCTGCTGCAGCAGCGAGGTCGTCGCGACCCCGGCTTCCTCGGCCCAGTCCTGGAGCAACCCGTTGATGTGCTTGGCCGTATCACCCGTCGCCGGGTTGGCGGCCGTCACGTGATCGCGCTTGAGCAGCTCCTGCAGCTCCTTGGTGCGCGCCCGGGCGAAGTCGAGCTGCGTGGTGGCTTCCTCGCGCTTGCCGCTGGCCAGGTCGAGCTGTACCGCTTCTACCTGGCGCTTGACCCCGTAGAGCAGGTCGCCCGGCAGCGCGCGGTGGGCACCGATGCCCACCCCGGTCGCACTGACACCGACGGCCACGACGCCGGTGAAGAGCTTGAACCAGAGCGGGGCGGACTTGCCGAGCGCCGCCATCGTCGAGGTGAGGCCCGTCGTGCCGGTGCCCGCGGCCGAGCCGGCTGCGGAGCCGGCCGAGCTCGCTCCGTGGGCGCCGCCGTTGAGGGTCGAGGTCGCCGTGGCGGCGTGACCCGCGGCCGTCGCGGTCTGCGACGCGGCCGAGACGAGCTGATCGCGCAGCGAGGCCTTGAAGGCGGCGGAGGGCTGCGGGACGTTCGAGAGCCGCTGCACCAGCTCGGACATGTGGGTGAAGGCGGGATCGCCGGCAGCACCCTTGCCCTCGAGCAGTGCCGCAAAAGCATCAGCCTTGCGGCTGACCAGCCCGGCGACCACGACACCTCCTGCTGCGGCCCGATCGCCGCGAATATCCATCAGCTCCCACGCAGCAGCGCGCGACGGCGCCGCCCCACTATGCTGCCCCACTTTGCGGCCGCTCGCACATGGCCCGATCGGGTCATATCGGACGCATCGGGGCGTCGCGGACACGAAATTCGGGCGTGCTCGACGTTTTCCGGGGCCAACGCTCGGCGTGACGCCCCCGCGCTCGCGAGTGCGCCGCCTGGAGATCGCCGCTCGGGCCGGCTGGTTCGAGCCGCTAGCGGGCGCTGTCGCGGAGCAGCTTGAGGGCGCGAATGTCGGTGCGGTGCTGGATCTCCCCACCCGGGGTTTCGACGATCAGCGGAACCTCCCGGGTCGCGGGATGCACGAACAGCTCGGCGAAGGGGTCGAGGCCGATCGTGCCGACGCCGACCGCCGCGTGACGGTCACGCTTCGAGCCGAGCGGGTCGCGCGAATCATTGGCGTGGATCAGTCCGAGCCGCTCCCGGCCGACGGTCTTGACCAGCAGGGTGAGCGTCTGCCGGACGCCGCCGGGGGAGGCGAGGTCGTGTCCGGCCGCGTACGCGTGGCACGTGTCCAGGCAGACCCCGAGCCGCGGGTGGTGTTCCAGGGCGGCGAAGACCTCAGCGAGGTCCTGGACCGTCGCTGCGAGCGCACCCGTACCGCCCGGGGTCGGTTCGATGAGCAGCCGGGTGGGCGCGGGGGAGGCATCAAGCGCTTCGAGGAGCGGGAGGAGCCGCTCGTGTAGCTGGGCCAGCCCGGTCTCGCGGCCGCCGGTAGGGGTCGCGGATCCGGCATGCAACACGACGCCGGCCGCACCGATCGTCGCGCTGCGGTCGAGGACCGCCTGCAGGGTGACGGCCGACCGCTCCACGGTTACCGGCTGGGGCGAGCCGAGGTTGATCAGGTACGGCGCGTGGACGAAGACCGGGATGCGTCGCCGGCTGCACGCATCGGCAAACGCGGCGTCTTGCTCGGGGTCGGCCCCAGCCCGGGCCCAGCCGCGCGGGTTGCCGAGGAACACCTGGACGGCCTGGGCGCCGACGCGCTCGGCGTAGGGAAGTGCGGTGCGGGCGAGACCTCCGGCGGAGGGCACGTGGGCACCGACCGGACTCGGCTTTCTGGCGGGCACCCGATCAGTACAGGTACAGCGTGACCGTGGAGCCGAGGCGCACGAGATTGCCCGGGTCGGGCTTCACCCGCAGGATGCGGCTGTCGAGGCCCGGGAAGCTGTAAACGGCCACCTTCAGGCCGAGGTTCTGCAGCACGTCCTTGGCGTGCTGGGGGCTGTAGTCCTCGATGTAGGAGGGGATCGTCACCAGCTGCGGCCCCTTGCTGACGGTGAGGGTGACCGTCTGGGTGCGGTGCAGGTTCTTGCTGGGGCTGAGGCTGATGACCTGATTGATGTTGATGGTCTCGCTGAAGTCCTGGACGACCTTGACCTTGAGCCCGAGCTTCTGCAGCGCCGCCGTCGCCTCGTCACCCGTCAGCTGGCTGACGTCCGGCGCCGTCACCGGAGCGGGGCCCTTGCTGACGACGAGGTCGACCGTGGTCTTGGGCTTCACCAGGAGGCCGGCCTTCGGCGTCATGGAAATGACGGCGTCGGCCGGGATGGTGTCGCTGTACGCGGTCGTGATGGTTCCGGGCTCCAGATGCGCGACGTGCAGTGCGTCGACGGCCTTGGCCTGCGTCGCCCGCAGGATCGACGGCACCGTGTAGCGCTCCGGGCCGAGGGAAACCCGCAGGAGCACGGTGGAGCCGCGGTGGACATGGCGCTTGACCCCCGGGTCCGTGGCGGCGATCTGCCCCTTCGGGACGGTCTCGCTGTAGACCTCGACCGCGTCGAGCTGCGGGGTCAGGTGGGCGTCACGGATCGCTGCCTGTGCCGCCGCCGGGGACTGTCCGATCACCGCGGGCACCGGCACGGTGCGTCCCGCCAGCTGCAGGCCCACCAGCGCGGCAGCAACGCTCACCAGCACCAGGATGAGGAGCGCCAGCCGGCCGCGGGTGAAGAACCGGCGCTTGGCGCTGCGGCGCGCGGCTTTCTTCTCGGCGCGGCGCCGGGCGCGGCGCCGGAGCGCCGGCTTGATGACGCCGGGCCCGTCGATCTCCTCCTCGAGGTCGTCGGTCAGCTCGCCGGCCTCGTCCAGGTGTGGCGCAGGGCCGGCCGGCCCGTCGGACAGGAGCTCCAGATCGTCGACCGGCCCGGTCAACAGGTCGGGATACGTCGCCGGGCGCCGGCTCGGCCGGCTCCTCGTGCGACGCGACTGGTTCGGGAACGTCCGGGATGTCCTGCGGCTCGGCGCCATTGACATCCGGCGCCTCCGGCGGCTCGGGCGCGGGGGACGGCCGCCAGCGCGAGGCGAGCCGGCCCTTGCGCGCCAGGTCCAGCGCCGCTGCCTCGGCCAGGTCGAGGTTGAGCGGCGCGGTGTGATGGCGCCCCGTCGGGTCACCGGCTGACGGGCCGATGCGCTCGAGCACGGCGCGGGTACGAAAGAGCATCGCCGTCGCGTCGTGTGGCCGCCCGGCCGGATCGCGAGAGGTGGCGTCGGTGACGAGCCGGTCGACGGCCGGGGGGACATTCGGAACCAGGGTGGACGGCGCCGGAACGTCCTCGTTGAGGTGGCGGTAGGCCACCTGCAGCGCGCTGGTGCCCTCGAACGGGGGCCGGCCGGTGAGCAGCTCGAAGAGCATGACTCCGCAGGCGTAGATGTCGGCACGAGCGTCGGCTACCCCGCGGGCCACCTGCTCGGGAGCCAGGTAGGCCACGGTGCCGAGCAGCAGGCCGGTGGTCGCCGTGAGCGGCGACGCGTCGACCGCCCGGGCGAGGCCGAAGTCGCCGACCTTGACCGTGCCGTCGTCGGCGACCAGCACGTTTTCCGGCTTGACGTCACGGTGCACGAGCCCGGCGCGGTGGGCCGCGGCGAGTGCCTCAAGTACCGGCAGCACCATCTCAAGTGCCTCAGCCGGCTGCAGATGACCGGCCTCGCGAAGCACCTCACGCAGCGTGCGACCCTCGATCAGCTCCATGACCAGGAAGACGACGTCGCCGTCCTTGCCCTGATCTGTGACGGCGACGACGTGGGGGCTGGACAGCCGGGCGGCGGCCTTGGCCTCGCGCCGGAAGCGGGCGACGAAGTCCTCGTCGGCGGCGAGGGCCGGATGCATGGCCTTGACCGCCACCGGACGGTCGAGCCGGGTGTCGAAGGCGCTGTACACCACAGCCATCCCGCCGGCGGCGATGCGCCCGGCGATTTCGTAGCGACCGTCGAGCAGCCGACCCAGCATGGGGTCGACTGATGAGTTGAGGACGGTCCTCATGCCCGGAGTTTAGGCAGTGATGGCAGTGTCGCTGGGATGACGGAGAGCGCGAGTCGCGCCGGCGTGTCCGGCCCGACACCCACTGGACAGCCCGATCATCCCTGGACCTTGCTTTCGCTCACACCTTTGCCGGCCGAGATGCTGGAAGGGTTGTTCGCCGGGATTCCCGTGCAGCTGCTCCGCGCGGACCAGTACCGCGACCTCGATGCCGCCGAGCTGGCTGAGGTGGAGCTGATCCTCGGCGACTGGCGGATCGCGTCGGCCGGCCTGGATGCGGCTGCCGTCGCTCTGATGCCGCGGCTCGCCTTCGTGCAGCAACCGAGCGTCGGGGTGCAGGCTCATGACGGGCAGGCGCTGGCCGAGGCTCAGGTTCCGCTGTCGAATGTCGCCGGCTTCAACGCGGCGGCCGTGACGGAGTGGACGGTCGGGGCGACGCTGGCCATCAGCCGGCTCTTCCGGTGGGCCGAGGACGAGCTGCGGGCCGGACGGTGGCCGCAGACCGACATTCTCGAGCGCGGATCGAGCGAGGTCGCCGGCCGCCCGGTCGCCATCGTGGGCTTCGGCCCGATCGGGCAGGGCTGCGCGCGGGTGTTCAGCGCGCTGGGCTGCCCGGTCAGCTACTGGTCACGCAGCCGCCGGCCGCCGGAGCGGGAATTCGGCGCCCGGTTCGTGCCCGACGTCCGTGATCTGGTCGCCGGCAGCGAGATCCTGATCAATGCGGTGGCGCTCGGTCCGCAGACGCGCGGGCTGCTGAACGGCGAGGTGCTGCGCCTGCTGCCGCGCGGCGCGCTGGTCATCAGCAACAGCCGCGGCGGCATCGTCGACGAGGTCGCGGTGGTGCAGATGCTGGAGTCCGGGGCCCTCGCCGGAGCGGCGTTCGACGTCTACGGCACCGAACCGTTGCCCGCCGACAGCCCGCTGCGCACCGCGCAAAGCGACCGGCTCCTGCTCTCGCCCCACGCCGCGGGCAGCACGGTGCAATCGAGCGGGCGGCTGATCGAGCGTGTGGTGGCCAACCTCGGGCGGGCCGTCGCGGGCGAGCCGGTGCGCGATGTCGTGAACGGTGTCGACCCGATCGTGCGCCGGCGGTGACAGCCGGCGGTCGTGCACCCTTTTTCGGGCCGGGGTCGGGTGATTGACTCTGTGGCGTGGAATGGCTTGCCTTGCCTGATGTTGCTGACCAGATGGCCCTGCCCGTCACCCGGGTTCGCCAGCTGATTCGTGATCACAAGTTGCTGGCCGAGCGCCGCGACGGGGTCCTCTACGTCCCGGCGAAATTCATCAGTGACGGTCACGTCCTCAAGGGGTTGCCCGGGCTGATCACCCTGCTGATCGACGCGGGTTATGACGAGGAGTCCGCGCTGACCTGGCTGTTCACCGAGGATCCCAGCCTTCCGGGCACCCCGATCGATGCGCTGGTCGACAATCGCAGCCGTGAGATCCACCGCCGGGCGCAGGCACTTGCCTTCTGAAGGCCGCGATGCGTGAGACGCGACTGGCGAAGCTACGGTCGGCCCAGCTCTACCTGTGCACCCCGGAGCCGCTCGCCCCGCCCGGCGTTCAGCTCGTCCAGTTGCGGCGCAAGGGGCTGGAGTGGCGTGAAGAGGTCACCCTGCTGCGCCGGCTCCGTGAGGCGGCCATCGCCTCCGCCGCGGGCGCCGTCGGTGGCCCCGCGCTGATCAGTGCGAACGACCGCGCCGATGTCGCGGCGTTCGCGCCTGTCGACGTCCTGCACCTCGGCCAGGACGACCTGCCGCCCAGCTTGGCCCGCCGCATCGTCGGCCCCGAGGTGCTCATCGGGCTCTCGACTCACGACGAGCGACAGCTGGCGGCCGCGATCGCGAACCCCGATATCGACTATTTCTGTGTCGGCCCGGTCTGGGAGACCCCGACCAAAGCCGGCCGCCCGGGGGTCGGTCTCGCCCTGCTGGAACGGGCGTCGGCGATGGCGCCGCCGTTCGCCGCGGGTGCGCTGCCCTGGTTCGTCACCGGTGGGGTCGACCCCAAGACGCTCGACGACGTCTTGGAAACCGGCGCCCGCCGGGTGGTCGTCGTGCGGGCCATCACCCAGGCGCCGGATCCCGCCGAGGTCGCCGGGGAGCTCGCGCGCCGCCTGCGCGCCGCGGCCGGGTCGTGCGTCACCTGATCTACCTCGCGGTGCTCGCCGCCTGCCTGATCGGCACGGCCCCGCTCGAGGTGTTCCTGCGTACCCGCGTCTACGCCCGCTGGAAGCGCCTGCTGCTGACGCTCGCGCCGGTGGTCGTGGTGTTCGTGGCGTGGGACCTCTACGCGATCTCGCGCCACCATTGGAGCTATGACCGCAGGCAGATCACCGGGGTCACGCTGCCCGGCCACCTGCCGCTGGAGGAACTGCTCTTCTTCCTGGTGATCCCGGTGTGCGCGATTCTCACGCTCGAGGCGGTACGCAGCGTCACCGGATGGTCGATCGACCCCCCGGATCATGATCCCGAGCCTGACGGATCGGCGCCGTGAGCTACACCGCGCTCGCCGTCGCCGGCATCGCGTTCGCGCTGCTCCTGGACCTGGTGGTGCTGAGGACCCGGCTCGTCACGCGGCGGGTGTTCTGGGTGTCGTACGCGATCATCGTGTGCTTCCAGCTGATCACCAACGGCGTGCTCACCTACCGCGATGTGGTGCGCTACGACGGGTCGACGATCCTCGGCTGGCGCGTCGCCGGCGCCCCGGTCGAGGACCTGATGTTCGGCTTCTCGCTGGTGCTGCAGTCGCTCAGCTGGTGGGTGTGGTGGGGGCGCAGGCACGCGCGGCGCGCACCGGCTAGCGGGCCCGCCGGCGCGCCTGCGCCGCCCGCCACAGCCCGGGAGCGGCCACGCTGAGCCGGCGGGGGAGGCCGACGGCCACCCGGCGGTCGAGAACCCGGTAGTCGGCGGCTTCGATCGCGTCGAGGATCCCCGAGTAGAGCCGGAACGCCGTCCGGATGCAGTCCTGCGAGGTGGGATGCAGCAGCCGGATGCCCGGTTCCGCGCAGCGGTAGATCTCGCGGCAGCGGGCGATCTCGTAGGCGAGCAGCCGGCGCACCGGACCGTCGACCACCCCGCGGCCCAGGTGTTCGCGCGTCACCCCGAAATGGCGCAGCGACTCCTGGGGCAGGTACACGCGGCCGCGGCGGAGATCTTCGCCGATGTCGCGCAGGAAGTTCGTCAGCTGGAACGCGATGCCGAGATCGCGGGCGTACGGGGCGGCGGTGCGAGAGATCGGTTCGAGGATCGGCAGCATCTGCAACCCGATGACCGCGGCGGACCCGTCGACGTAGCCGAGCAGATCGTCCCAGCTCTCGTACTCGGTGACGGTGAGGTCCATCCGCATCGAGGCCAGGAACGCGCTGAAGTGATCCCGCGGTAGCTGCCAGCGGGCGGCGGTGTCGGCCAGGGCGTGCAGGACGTCGCCGCGTTGCCCGCCGGGTCGGATCGCGCCGCGCTCCAACGCGTGGTCGAGGTCGCGTTCCAGGACGTCCAAGGCGGCCGCCGCGGCGGTCAGGTCCACACCGGGGGCGTCGACGAGTTCATCCGCGTAGCGCGCAAAGCCGTAGAGCGCATGAACGTAAGGACGCTTCCAGGCGGGGAGCAGCGCCGTCGCGAGGAAGTACGTCCGGCCGTGAGCGGCGTGCAGTTCCCGGCAGGTGCGATACGCGCCGGCCAGATCCGCCGGATCCGGACCAGCGCCGCGTACTCGCGCTCCCGGACCCGCCACGTGCCAAGCTTGCCTGCCGCGCCGCGCTCCGCGCCACCGCCGACCCGCGTGGCCAGGGCACCACGCGCGCCGGCGGTCAGGGAAGCCGGGCGGTCCAGACCACCGAAAGCGCGCCGCCGATGAGCGCGAGGATCAGCGCCAGCCCGGTGAACCAGCGCCCCACCTCGGTGTGGGTGATGTTGTAGCCGATCGAGCTCCCGAGCCCCTGGTAGACCTTCTTCAGCTCATCGCCGGTCGTGGCCCGGTAGTAGGAGCCGTTGGTGTCGTTCGCGATGGTGCGCAGCGCTTCCTCGTTCACCGGGACGGCGATCTGCTGGCCCTGGATCGTCAGCGTGCCGTCCTGCGTGCCGTAGGCGATGGTGCTGATCGGCACGTTGGCCGCGATGGCCGCCGAGGTCGCGGTCGCGTTCGGGGTGCCGCGGGTCGTCTCGCCATCGGAGAGCAGGACGATGCGCGCGGGCGGCGGCGCGGTGTCGCCGCTCTGGGTCTTGGCGCTATTGCTGATCGCCGTGAGCGACGCCTCGATCCCGTCACCGATGGCGGTCCCGGGTCCGAGCTGCAGGTTGGCGATGGCATTGCGGACGGTGTCGCGATCGGTGGTCGGGTTCACCAGCACCGACGAGATGCCCGAGAACGACACCAGACCGAGCTGGAGCTTGGCCGGGAGCTGGTTGACGAACGCCAGTGCGCCGTCCTTGGCGGCGGCCAGCCGGCTCGGGTTGACGTCGGTCGCGGCCATCGAGTTCGAGACGTCGATCGCCAGGATGATCGTGGCGCGTTCCTTCGGGGTCCGGTGGTCCTGCGCAGGCCGCGCGAGGCTCACGACCAGACCCGTCATGGCCAGCAGCATCAGCGCGGCGGGCACGTGACGCCGATACCAGGCCGGCCGGCGCGGCGCGACCGACGCGAGCAGCTCCAGCTGGGTGAAGCGGGCCGCCAGCTGCCGGCGGCGCAGGCTTACGACGACGTATGCGATCAGCAGCGCCGCCACCAGCAGCAGCAGCCAGAGCCGTGACGCGGCGAGGAAGCTCACCGGGCCACCCCGCGGGTGCGGCGGGCCGCCGCGACGAACCGGGCGACGGACAGCAGCCAGTCGGAGTCGGTGGACAGCACGAGATGGCTGGCTCTGGCCCGGCGGATCGTCGTCGCCACCTCAGCGCGCTGCCCGGCGGCCGCCAGGGCGTACCGCTCGCGCAGTTTGGCCGAGCGGGTGTCGATCTCCAGCTGGGCGCCGGTTTCGGGATCGGTGAGGTTCACGACCCCGACCGACGGCAGCGTCAGCTCGCGCGGGTCACGGATCTCGACCATCAGCACCTGATGGCGGCCGGTGAGCGCGCGCAATGCCTTCGACCAGGGCTCGGGCGGGCCCAGCAGGTCCGAGACGACGACGACGAGGCCGCGGCGCAGCGGGCGGCGCCCCAGGCTCTCGAGGGCGTTCGTCAGGGGGCGGGTGGCCGCACCGACACCGGCGGGCGGCTTGGTCGGGACCGCGCGGGGGGCAGCGACAAGGGTGCGAAGCGCGCGGCGCAGGGCGTCGCGACCGCTTCGGGCGGGCAGCTCGACGATCTCGTGACCGGCTCCGGCGCCCAGGAGCGTCGTCAGCCCGAAACGGCTGCCGAGCCGCGTGGTCAGGACGCCGAAGGCGGTGGTGGCCGACAGCGCGAGGTCGCGCTTCTCCCAGGTGTGGGTGCCGAAATCCATGCTCGCGGTGAGGTCGACGACGGCGTAGGTGGTGAGCTCCCGGTCGGCGATGAGGTCGCTCACGTGCGGGACGCTGGTACGCGCGGTCACGGCCCAGTCCATGCGGCGGACGTCGTCGCCCAGCCGGTACTCGCGGCTCTCGGCCCGCTCGCTGCCCGGCCCGGGGAGCAGCCCGAGGTGGTCGCCGTGCAGCAGCCCCTCCAATCGCCGGCTGATCGTCAGCTCGAGGCGGCGCAGCCGGGCGTCGATCTGGTCAGGGGTGAGCGGCGGTGGCTGCTGGCGCCGCTGGTTGCGCTTCGGTCGCCAGGGCGCCGGGGCGGGTGGGACGACCTGCGGAGCGGGTGCACTCACGCGGGGTGACCCTGCGCGGCGAAGTGGCCGGCGAACTGGCTGGGCGTGACCACCGGCTGCGGGGTCGCGGCGAGCACGCGCTCGATGACGACCTGCGGGCCGATGCCCTCCGCCAGGGCTTCGTACGACATCACCAGCCGGTGGGTCAGCACCTCGGGGGCGACATCGGTGACGTCGCTGGGGATCACGTAGTCACGCCCGCGCAAGAGGGCGAGGGCGCGTGCCGCCGCGACAAGCCCGAGGCTTCCGCGTGGAGAGGCCCCGTACGCGAGCAGGCCCTGGATTTGCGGTACCCCGAAGCGGTGGGGTTCCCGGGTCGCGAGCACTAGGCGCACGGCATACTCGGCCACCGCGTGGTGGACGAAGACGTCGAGCGTCGCCTCTTGCAGATCGGCGAGCTGATCGAGGCTCAACACCTGCGACGCGTGCGGCGGGTGTGACCCCATCCGGCGCACGATCTCCAGCTCGTCCGACGCGGTCGGGTACGGCACGTCGACGCGCATCAGGAAGCGGTCGCGCTGCGCTTCCGGCAAGGGGTAGACGCCCTCGGATTCGATCGGGTTCTGCGTCGCGAGCACCAGGAACGGGGCCGGGACGGGATAGGTCACGCCGCCGAGGCTGACCTGCCGTTCGGCCATGACCTCCAGGAGAGCGGACTGCACCTTGGCAGGGGCGCGATTGATCTCGTCCGCGAGCACCAGATTCGCGAAAACTGGACCCAATTCCACGTCAAATTGCTCGCGGCCCATCCGATAGACGCGAGTGCCGACAACATCGCTCGGGACGAGGTCCGGAGTGAACTGCAGCCGCGTGAACGTCCCGCCGATGGCCTGGGCGAGCGTGGAGACCGACAGCGTTTTGGCGACCCCCGGCACACCCTCCAGCAAGCAGTGGCCGCGGGCCAGCAGGCAGACCAGGATGCGTTCGACCATCCGGTCCTGCCCCACGACGACGCGCTTGACCTCGAAGAGCACTTGCTCGAGGGCTGCGGCGCGCGAGGGCATCGGGTCAGCGGGGTCACCGGTGAGGGGCGTCACCGTCTCAGTGTCGCAACCGGTTCGCTGGTTGCGACTGGGACCTTCCTGGGACTTTCCTGAGCGCGTTCCGATTTCGACTTGCTACGGGCTGCAGTCGCATGAATACTTCTCGTGTCCGGGGGCTGTCCGAAAAGAAGCAATTCAGGTGCGGGTTTTGGCTCGTATCTCTCAGAGAGGCCGCCGGTGACCCCCAGCGCCGTGCCCTTCACCCCGCTTGTGGTTCGCCCAGCGGGGTCCCTCCGGTGCGCCGCGCGCCCGCGCCCGCATACGGCGCTCTGCCTCGCTGTCGCGGTGAGCAGCGTGGTCGCGGTGAGCGGGCTGCGCTCGGTGGCCGTGTCCAGCTCTCCGGCAGCGGCGCCTGCTCCGGTGCCGTCGACCGCCCTGTCCCCGGCAGCGGGCTCGTCGCTCGTCGTGATCACGAAGCCGGGCCAGGCTGCCCGGGTCGCGGCGGGCGTCCAAGCCCGCGGCGGTCAGGTGACCCGCCGGCTCGAGAGCCTCGACACCCTCGTCGTCTCCGGGGTCGCGTCCACGGCCATCGCCGGCGATCCCGCGGTGCTGTCCGTCTCGGCGAACGGCCCGATGTCCGGGCGTTCGGCCGGCTGGGGCGAGGCCGACGGCAGCACGAGCGATAACGCCGACCTGCCGGGTTTCGGCTCGACGCCGACAGCTACCAACACCTTCGGCAAGGGCGGCGGCAGCGGCTCGAGTGATGGTTCCGTGCTCACACCTGCGTCCGTCACTCTGGCGTCGGCCGAGGACTCGATCCGGGCGCGCTGGGCGTGGTCCGGCTCCACGGGCCGCGGGGTCGACGTCGCGCTCATCGACACCGGCATCGCTCCGGTTGCCGGGCTCACGGGCGCCGGCAAGGTTCTGAACGGCCCGGACCTGTCCTACGAATCCCAGGCTCCGGAACGCCGGTACGTCGACAACAATGGCCACGGAACGCACCTGGCCGGCATCATCGCGGGCAACGACCTGGACACCGGCGCGAGCGCCACGACCCTGCGGCTCGCGAGCTCGGCCGGCAAGGTCTCCGGGATCGCGCCCGGCGCGCGCCTGGTCAACGTCAAGGTGGGCGACGGCAACGGGGTCACCGATGTCTCCCAGGTCCTCGCCGCCATCGACTGGGTCGTCCAGCACGCCCACGACCCGCAGGGCCCGGACGGCAAGGCGCTGAACATTCGCGTCCTCAATCTCAGCTTCGGAACCGACTCGGCGCAGCCGGCCACGATCGACCCGCTCGCCCACGCCGCTGAGGTGGCCTGGCGCAGCGGGATCGTCGTCGTCACGTCCGCCGGCAATGCCGGGAGCACGCTCGGCCGGCTGACCAACCCGGCCATCGACCCGTACGTCCTCGCCGTCGGCGCCGACGACACCGCAGGCACGCGCTCGACCTCCGACGACACGGTCGCTGACTTCTCCAGCCGCGGCGACGGAGTGCGCAATCCTGACGTGGTGGCTCCGGGCGTCCACATCGCGAGCCTTCGCCAGCCGGGTGGCGTCATCGACCAGGCGTACGGCGGAGCCGGGTCCGGCGTGCCCGGCTCCGACCGGTTCATCCGGGGAAGCGGCACCTCGCAGGCGGCCGCCGTCGTCAGCGGATCGGCCGCGCTGCTGATCGGTGCCCGGCCGCAGCTGACCCCCGACCAGGTCAAGGCGCTGCTCGTCCGCACTGCACACGGGATCAGCGGCGATGACGCGAGCGCGTCCGGCGCCGGCGTGATCGACCTCTACAGGGCGATGTCCGCGTGGGTCTCGAACTCCGCGCAGAACTTCCCGCGGGCCACCGGCACCGGCTCGCTCGACGCGGCGCGGGGTAGCAGCCGCCCGTCGCTGGACGGCGTCAGCCTGAACGGTGAGCAGGACATCTTCGCGCAGCCGTACGACTCCGCGACCATGGCGAGCGCGCGCGAGCAGCAGGCAGCCTGGAACGGCGGCGCCTGGAACGGCAGCAGCTGGGCCGGCTCGTCGTGGGCGGGTTCGAGCTGGGCCGGTTCGTCGTGGGCGGGCAGCAGCTGGGCCGGCTCGTCGTGGGCGGGTTCGAGCTGGGCCGGTTCGTCGTGGGCCGGCAGTAGCTGGGCGGGCACGTCGTGGGCTGGTTCGGCCTGGGCAGGCGCGTCATGGAATTGAAACTTCGGCACCGCTCGCAGCAGGCGATCTCCAAGCTGCGGCCAGAGCCGGCACCCGCCAGCCATCCCGCCCGCGCGGCCGGCGCCGGCCTGATCCTCGCGGCGATCGGCAGCGCTCTCGCGTGGACGCTGCCCTCCGGCTCGGTCAGCCATGGCCACCCGGCGGTGCCGTGGTACCTGCTCGCGGTGCTGTTCGGCATCGCCGAGATCAGCGTCCTTCACGTGCAGATGCGTGGGGGAGCCCGCACCGTCTCGCTGTCGGAGGCGCCGCTGATACTGGGCCTGTTCTTCACCGGGCCACCCGGCCTGCTGCTCGCCCGGCTCCTCGGCCCGTTGCTGGTATTCGCCTTCATTCGCCGGCAGTCGGCGGTCAAGCTCTGCGTCAACGGCGCGATGCTCCTCGTCGAGGTCATCGTCGCCGTCGAGACGTTCCGGGCCGTCCTCGGCAGCGCGCCGCCGACGTCACCGCGCGCCTGGCTCGCCGCCTACGTCGCGGTATGGGTGAGCGGGCTCGTCTCGGCCGTCACGGTCACGCTGATCATCGCGCTGTTCCAGGCTGAGCTGCACCCGCGCGACCTCACGCAGGCGGTCCTCACCAGCAGTGGCGTCTCGCTGTTGATGGGGACGATCGCGCTCGTCGCCGTCAACGCGCTGCAGCGTTCGACCACCACCGGCTGGCTCCTGCTTGCCGCTGCCGCCGTCATCCTGATCTGCTACCGGGCGTACGCGGCGCTGTCCGGCCGGCATGCCGCGCTCGCGCGGCTTTACGGTTTCACCGGCGCGATCAGCAGCACCCACGAGCCTGACGAGGTGCTGTCCCAGCTACTGCTCTCCGCCCGCGAGATCGCTCGCGCCGAGCACGCCGAGATCGTCTTCGCACCGGCCTTGCCGGGCGGCGGGCTCACCCGGCTCACGCTCGACGAGAACGGCCACCTGCAGCGTGATGACGCGGGTGGTCCCGAAGGCGCGGCCGAACGGACGCTCGACCCGGTCCACGCGCAGGTTCTCGAAACCGGCGAAGCGGTCCTGCTCCCGCACGGCGCCGGGCTCGCCCGCCATCCGGAATGGCGGCGTTACCTGCGACGCACCGGCCGGCGCGAGACGCTGGCCGTCCCGCTGCGCAACGCCCAGCAGGGGCCGGCGAAGGCCGACGGGGCGGAAGCCGGCGGCGCGACGTCCCCGGGGGTCACGGGCAGCCTGCTCGTCGCCGGCCGGATCGGGCAGGTGCGCACCTTCGACGGCACCGACCTGCGCCTGGTCGAGACGATGGCGAACCACGCCGACCTGGCGCTGCGCAATGGCTGGCTCATCAACGACCTCACCCATGCCGTCCGCCATGACGCGCTCACCGGCCTGGTCAACCGCAGCTACCTGCACCAGCAGCTCAGCAACGTGCTCGGCGAGATCCGCGGTGGCCGCCGGGCCGGAGCCGCCGTCATGATCTGCGACCTCAACGGCTTCAAGGATGTGAACGACGCGCTCGGCCATCAGATGGGCGACGTCCTGCTGCAGCAGGTGGCCTTGCGGGCAGCGGCTGCCCTGCGCCCGGGTGACGTGCTCGCCCGCCTTGGCGGTGACGAGTTCGCGATCCTGCTGCCGAACTCCGTCACGGCCGAGGAGGCGGCGTCCGTCGGTGAGCGGGTGCTCAACGCCGTTGCGCAGCCCATCAAGCTGGCCGATGTCGAGGTCTCCGTCGGCATGTCGATCGGGATCTCGCTCGCGCCGCGCCACGGGGTCGAGACCTCGGGCTTGCTCAAACGTGCCGACCTGGCGATGTACGCGGCCAAGGCGACCAACCGCGGGGTTCGGCTGTGGGACTCCGGCATGGGCCGCACCGACACCCAGCAGCTCACGATCGCCGGCGAGCTGCGGCGGGCGCTCGAATCCGGGGAGATCGAGATCCAGGCCCAGCCGATCGCGTCGCTCGTCTCCGGCGAGGTCACGGCCGTCGAGATCCTGCCGCGGTGGGAGCACGCCGAGCGCGGGTTGCTCATGCCGGACGAGTTCATGGCCGTGGCGGCCAGCAGCGGCCTGGCGAGCGAGCTGGCGCGCCATCTGGTCTCGGCGGCCCTCGAAGCCGGTGCGAGCTGGCGTTCGCGCGGCGCCGAGCTCGGCCTCGTCGTGAACCTCCCGGCGCGCGCGTTCTCCGATGCGAGCACCCCGGAAGCGGTGGCCGGCCTGCTGGAATCCCACGAGTTCCCGGCCCGGCTCCTGACCCTGGAGATCAACGAGTCCAGCGTCGTCACCGAGCCGAAGCGCTCGCTGCCGTACCTGAACCAGCTGGTCGAGCTCGGCGTGCGGATCGGCGTGGACGGCTTCGGCAACGGTCACCCCGCGCTGACGCACCTGCGGCGCATGCCGATCGGGCAGGTCCGGATCGACGAGCGGTTCGTGCGCCGCGTCGACCGGGACAGTTCCGACGAGGCCATCGTGCGCTCGATCGTCGAGCTGGCCTCCAAGTTCGGAGTCCAGGTGGTGGCCGAGGGCGTTGAACACCAGCGGGAATGGGAGACGCTGCGCCGCCTGGGTTGCCCGCAGGCGCAGGGCCCCTGGCTCGCGCGCCCGTTACCGCTCCAGAGCTTCTGGGACTGGTTCTGCGCTGACGATCCGCGCGGCCGGCGGCTGCTGAACTCCGGGCGGCTACCGCAGGCTCGTGACGCCGGCGATCCCAGGGAGCCCCGTCTCGAGGGCGCGCTCGGCAGCGGCGCCGACCGCATCGACGTGGACGTGAGCCGCACCGGTGATCCGCTGCGCGGCAAGGCGTCCTGACAGCAGCACCATCGGCACCCCGACCCCGGGCACGGTGCCGGACCCTGCAAGCACGACGTTGTCCAGCCCCGGTGCCAGGTTCGGGGCTCTGAACGGGCCGGTCTGCCCGAACGAGTGCGCTGCGGCGAAAGGCGCGCCGCGCTCCATACCCCGGGCCCTCCAATCCGCCGGGGTCGTGATCGCCTCCACCTCGATGGCGTCACCGAAGCCGGTCCACCCGCGCCGCTCGAGCGTCTCCACGATCTCGTCGCGATAGCGCGGCCCGATGACGGACCAATCGATCCGGGCGTCCAGGTTCGGGGTCGGGGCGAGCACGTAGTAGGCGTGACGCCCTCCGGGGGCGAGGGTGGGATCGGTCCGGGTGGCACACGTGACCAGCAGCGAGGGGTCGCTCATCAGGTTCCCGCGGTCGATCACCTCGGTGAACGTGCGTCGCCAGGCCCGCCCGAAGCTGATCGTGTGGTGCGCTGCCCCCGGGTAGGCCTGGCTGCCCCCGGCGAGCAGCAGGAAGCACGACGGGCTGTAACGCTGGCGGGGGAGCCGGCGCGTCCACACCCGGCCGGCGGCCTGCGGGGGGAGCAGTTCGCGGAACGCGACGGGCAGGTCGGCGGTGACGACGACGGTGTCGGCGGGGATGCGCTCTCCATCGCTGAGAACGACACCGGTGGCGCGCCGGCCTGACACGTCCACGTGCCGGACCTCGCGGCCGTAGTGAAACGTCACTCCCGCGGCTTCGGCGGCTGCCGCCATCGCCACGGGCACCGCATGCATCCCGCCGCGCGGGAAGTACACGCCCGCGACCGAGTCCATATAGCTGATGACGGCGTAGATCGCCAGCGCGTCGTAGGGCGACAGCCCGGCGTACATCGCCTGGAACGACAGCAGCCGGCGGGTGCGGGGGTCCTTCAGGTAGGAGCCCACCTTCGGGGCGAGCCGGCGCAGCCCGCCCATCGCGGCCAGCTGGGCGAGCGGCCGAACCGCGAGGTCGGTAATGCCGTCGAAGTTGCGGTCGATGAAGCTGTCCATCTCGAGCCGGTAGAGCCGCGAGACGAACTCCACGAACCGCCGGTAGCCGGCGGCTTCGCGCCCGCCGCACACCCGCTCGACCTCGGCGGCCATGGCGTCGACCCCGGCCCGCACGTCGAGGACGCTGCCGTCCGGGAACAGTGCCCGGTACAGCGGATCGATCGGGATGAGATCGAGGTGGTCCTGCATGCGGGCGCCCACGCAGGCGAAGGCGTCCTCCAGCAGGCCCGGCATGGTGAGCACGGTCGGGCCGGTGTCGAACGCGTAGCCACCGCACTCCCAGCGGCCGGCGCGACCTCCGGGGACGCTCTCGCGCTCGACGACGGTGACCTGCCGCCCGGCGCCGGCGAGCCGCAGAGCCGCCGACAGCCCGGCGAGCCCGGCGCCGACGACGACCACCCGGTCCGTCGGGCCGGGGACGGTCCGCACGTCAGCCGTGCCGGTCGGTGGCGGCGGCGGCGAGCGCCAGCAGAGCGGCCGCTGCGGCGGCGTCGACAGCGGGCGATTCCAGGGCCTGGCGGGCCTCGCTCGCCCGCCGCGCGATGAGCTCCTCCACCTCGGCGAGCGCGCCCGTCTCGGCGATGATCGTCCGGCACCGGCGCACGCCTGCGGCATCGAGATCGGGGTCGCCGACCAGGCGTTCGAGCTCGGTCGCCTCGGCCGCGGTGGCGCGCTGCCCCGCGAGGGCGACGAGTGCGGTGTGCTTGCCCTCGCGCAGGTCGTCGCCGGCCGGCTTGCCGGTCACCGCCGGGTCGCCGTAGACGCCGAGCACGTCGTCACGCAGCTGGAAGGCCTCGCCCAGAGGCAGCCCGTAGGCCGAGTACGCGGCCAGCAGCTCCTCGGAGCCCCCCGCCAGCGTGCCGCCGAGATGAAGCGGCCGCTCGATCGTGTACTTGGCGCTCTTGAAGCGGGCGACGCGAAGCGCGCGCTCCGTCGCCTCGCTGCCGCTCGTCCCGGGAAGCACGGAGGCGAGCACGTCGAGGTACTGGCCGGCCATCAGCTCGACGCGCATCTCGGAATACACCGGCAGCGCCTGGCGCAGTGCCGCGTCGGGCAGCCCGCACTCGGAGAACATCTGATCCGCCCAGACCAGGCACAGATCGCCGAGCAGGATGGCGGCGCTGGTCCCGAACCCGTCGGCGCTGCCGTTCCAGCCGCCTTCCTGATGCAGCGCGGTGAACCGGCGATGGATGGCAGGACGGCCGCGGCGGGTGTCGGAGCCGTCCATGACGTCGTCGTGGATGAGCGCGCACGCGTGCAGCAACTCCAGCGCCGCGGCCGCGCTGACCAGCTGATCGCTGTCGGCGGCTCCGGCGCCGCGCCACCCCCAGTAGCAGAAGGCCGGCCGCAGCCGCTTGCCTCCGGCCAGGACGAATTCCGCCGTGGCCTCGGTGACCGGGCCGAGCTCGGGTCCCACGCCGGCCAGCGTCTTGCCGGCGCGTTCCATGAACGCTGCCAAGGCGGCCGTGACGCGGGCGCTGAGGTCGGACATCCCGGTCGGCATGATTGGACGGTAGCGACGAACGCGAATGCGGGGCGAGTCAGGCCGATGAGGGGATCGCGACTCGGGCGAGCGCAGCGAGTCCGTGCGCGGGTCGCCGACAGAGGCATGGTGGCGGGACCAGCTGGGCGTGCGGGACTCGAAGGCAGGCCGGTAACGCGCATACCGGTCAGCGACGTTCCCGCCCGCCGGGTGGTCGTCGAGCTGCAGCGGGGGAGGGTCGAGCTCGGGCGTAGCCGGGGCGCGGAGGTTCGCGTCCGTGCCGCGCTCGAACCGTCGCGAACGGGCTTGCTCCGCCGGTCGCGCGCGGATGAGGTGCGTTACGGCTACGAGGCCGGTTCGCTGCTGATGAGCGCGGGCGGGGGGCGGGTGCGGGTCGACCTGCCCGCTGACTTCGTCGTGGAGGTCCGGGTCGGCCGCGGTGAGATCACCTCGTGGGGAGCGGCCGGGCAGCTCACGTTGAGCTGCGGTGACGGGTCGATCGCCGGCCGGGAGTTGACGACGACCGTGGTACGGGCTACGGCCGAGCGAGTGAACCTGCACTTCGCCGACCCGCCAGAGCTCGTCGCGGTCGAAGCGCTGCTGGCTGTGGTGGCGCTGCCCGGCGGGCCCTATGCGGTCAGCGCACCGGGTGCCGCCGCGGTGAGCGTTTCCCAGGATCCGGGTTCAGAACGGCGTGTCATCGTCCGACCATTCCAGGGAGGGAAAGGCTCCGCCGGCGAAGCGCAGGTCCGGGTCGTGGAGGCGCAGCAGCCGCTGCCGCTGACCGGCGATCAGCAGCCATCCGGGTGAGCGGCGGCTAACCTCTCCTCAGCGTCAAAGGTGCGGGACGGCCCGCCCGAGCAGCAGGGGGACATGTGGCCATCACCGCCGTGCCCCGCCATGCGAAGACCGTTCGTGAGCTGCTCGAGTCCGGCGAGCCGTCGTTCTCGTTCGAGTTCTTCCCGCCCAAGACCGACGAGGGTGAGCGCCAGCTCTGGCGGGCCATCCGCGACCTGGAGCCGTACGCGCCGACCTTCGTCTCCGTGACCTACGGCGCCGGTGGCTCCAGCCGTGACCGCACGATCCGCGTCACCGAACGCATCGCTACCCAGACCACCCTCACCCCCGTCGCCCACCTGACCGCGGTCGGCCATAGCGTCGCCGAGCTGCGCCGGGTCATCGGTGATTACGCGGGTGCAGGCATCCGCAATGTCCTGGCGCTGCGCGGCGACCCTCCCGGCGGACCGTCCGCGCCCTGGGAGGCGCACCCAGAAGGGCCTCGAGTACGCCAGCGACCTGGTGCGCCTGGTGCGCTCGCTCGGCGACTTCAGCGTCGGCGTTGCCGCGTTCCCGGACAAGCATCCGGGTGCGCTCGATCTGGAGGCGGATGCCCGCCGCCTCGTCGAGAAGTGCAATGCGGGCGCCGATTTCGCGATCACCCAGTTCTTCTTCTCGGCCGACGCGTACTTCCGGCTGCGGGATCGGGTCGACGCGCTGGGCTGCCGGGTCCCGATCCTGCCCGGGATCATGCCGGTCACCCAGCTTTCCTCGGTGCAGCGCATGGCCGAGATGTCCGGGGCGATCTTCCCGCCCGACCTGGCGCAGCGGCTGTCAGAGGCCGGTGACGATCCTTTGACCGTGCGGGCCATCGGGGTCGAGGTCGCGTCGAAGCTGGCCAGCGACCTGCTGGCGGGCGGCGCGCCGGGCGTGCACTTCTACACGATGAACCGCTCGACGGCGACGCTGGAGATCTTCGCCAGCCTCGGGCGGCAGCAGGCGGCCTTCCGGCCCCATCCGGCCTGATCGGACGCGTCAGTCCTCGTCGAACGCGTCGAAGACGCAGATCAGCCATTCGTCGCGGAACGGCAGCTCGCGCGCCAGCGCGAAGCCCCGTTGATTGGCGGCGTCGACGACGGAGGCCAGCAGGCCGAGGTCGATCTGGCCGTACACCGGGGTGATCCGCACGGCGACGGCGAGCTGATCCCGCCCGCTCAAGAACAGGGTGTCCGGAGCGAAATCCTCAGCGGTCTCGATCACATACGGCGCGGGTTCGCTCACAAGCAGACCTTACGGGGCACGATGTCCGCATGTTCAGCAGATCCGACTGCGACCAGGTGGGTTCGTGATGCGTGCGTCTGCCGCGGCCCGCGCGCAGAGCGCCGCTTCCGTCAGCGATGTGTGGTCGGTGCTGGCCCACCCGCAGCGCTGGGCGGAGTTCGAGCCGTTCGTGCGGGGCGTGTCCGACGCCTCGGGTGAGGCCGTGGCCGAAGGGCAGCAGTTGCGCGCCCGGCTGAGGCTGCTGCCGGTCGCCGTGCCGGTCGAGGTCGACCACGTGGTCGACCGCTCGTCGCTGGCGGCGACGGTCAAGCTGCTGCCGGGGCTGGAGGAAGAGGTCGAGCACGTGCTGATCCCCTCAGCGTCGGGAGGCTCGGTGCTGACGGTGCGCATCCGGCTGCACGGGCCACTGGCCTTTCCCGCGCTGGTTCCGCGCTGGCTGATGCGGGCGCTGACGGTGCGCCTGCTCGCCCGGTCCGCCGAGAACCCGCTCCGGGCTCGTGACCAGCAGGTGTCCTCCGTGGCATGAGCGAGCTGCCGGATCAGGCCACCTATCGGGCCCGCTGGTCAGCGCTTCATGGCGGATATGAGCCCGCCCCGGGCGGTATCGCCGAAAGGTGGCTGACGCTCGTGGAAGCGCTCGCTCGCCCCCTTGCCGCTCGCGGCATTCCGGCGATGGCGGTCACGGCGGCGGGGCTCGCCTCTGGGCTCGCCGCAGCACCTCTCGCTCGCGGGGCCGGCCGGTGGCCACTGGCCGCCGCCGGCGCGCTGGGCCTGTCGGCGCTGGCGGATGGGGTCGACGGATCGGTGGCCGTGCTCAGCGCGACCGCGTCTGATTGGGGCTTCGTTGTCGACTCCCTGGCCGACCGGGCGTGCGACCTCGCCGGCTTGCTGGCGTTGCGGGAGTTGGGTGCTCCGCTGAACCTTGTCGCCGCCGCGGCGGTCGCGGTTGGCGGGCTGGAGTACGGCCGGGCCCGGGCTGCTGCAGCGGGTTTCGACGAGATCGGCGTCGTCACGGTGGGGGAGCGGCCGATGCGGCTTGCCGTCACCGTTGCAGGGCTGGCAATCGCTGGAGCGTTTCCGGCTGCGCGAGGGGCGAGCGGCCGGGCAGGTGCCGGGGGCCTTTTCGCGCTGGCGACCGGCGGGGCCGTGCAATTCCTGTGCGTCGCCCGTGCGGGCCTGCGTGGACGGCATTCAGCCTGAGCGGATGTACCCCTTTCACCAGCACCCTCGAGAGTTCTACAAGCCCGCCGCCGACGAGGGCGACAAGTGTTCGCCACCGACGTGTTCGGCTCGCGTTCAGGCGCGGCCGATGAGCTCGGCGACGGCGCGGGCGGACATCGTTACCAGCGGAAGCCCGCCGCCGGGATGGGCGCTGCCTCCGGTGAGGAACAGACCGGGGACGGGTGAGCGGTTCGCGGGCCGCCGGAATGCGGCTCTCGGTCCGTGGCTCGCCGTGCCGTAGATCGCGCCGCCGGGGGCGTTCACATCGCGGGCCAGATCGGCCGGGGTTCGGAATCTCGCAGAACGCCAGATCGGGACGCACATCCAGGCCGCGTTCGGCCAGCAGCCCTAGCAATCGCCTCGCGTAGGCGGCGGCGAAACCGGGCGCGTCCCAGTCCACCGGACCCTGGCGCGGCGCGTTGACCAGGACGAACAGGGCCACCGCTCCGGGAGGTGCCGTGGCGGGATCGTCGGGAGCGCTGAGGTAGATGGTCGGCTGCTCCGCCACGCGTCCCTTGAAGATGGCGTCGAACTCCGCCGCGTAGCCGTCGCCCTCGAGCGGCGGGAAGAGCACCGTGTGGTGGCCCAGTGCGGGCGGGCGGCGGCGCAGGCCGAGCAGCAGCACGAACCCGGCCGACGATGGTTCAGCTCTCGGGATCAGCCTCGGCCGCGGGAGCAGCTCGCCGTAGAGGTGGGACGCATCCACGTCGGTGACGACGACGTCCGCGCGTTCGAGCGTCCCTCCGGGGAGCCGTACCCCGCTGACTCGCCCGCCCCGGACATCGAGCCCGGCCACCGGCGTGCTGGTGCGGACGGAGCCTGGGGGTAGTCGATCGGCCAGTGAGGTCGCGATCTGGTGCAGCCCACCCCGCACGTACCAGGCGCCGTACTCCTGCTCGACATAGGCGGCCGAGGCCAGCGCGGCGGGCGCTCGGCGCGGGTCCGAGCCGGAGTAGGTCGCGTAGCGCTCGAGCAGCGTCTGCAGCCGCGCGTCTTCGAGGAGGTGGCGGGCGAGCCAGCGCAGCGAGCGGCCGGGGGCGATGACCCGCAGCTGGGCGGGTTGGCGGCGGGCCAGTGGCAGCAGCGCAGGCGGGCCGGGTGCCTCCAGAAACGGGCCGCGCGACACCTCCCACATCTGGCGGGCCCGGGTGAGGACGCCGTCCCACTGCCGGGCGGCCGTGGCTCCGAGCGCTCGGGTCAGCTCCTCGGTCAACGCCGCTCGGCCTGCGGGGACGCTCAGGTCGGTGCCGCCGGTGAACCGGTAATGGCAGTGCGGATCGACGCGTTCGAGGTCGAGCGTCTTTTCGAGCGGGTCGCCGGTGGCTGCGTAGAGCTCGGCGAAGAGCTGCGGCAGCGTGAGGAGCGAGGGTCCGGTGTCGAAGCGGAAGCCGTCACGGGAGTAGGTCGCGAGCTTGCCGCCGACGCTGGGGCTGCGCTCGTAGACCGTCACCTGGTGGCCGGCGGCGTGCAGGCGAGCCGCGGCGGCCAGCCCACCGAGCCCGGCGCCGACGACGGCTACCCGCGCCACGCGCCTGCCGTCACCGGGCGGCCCTTCCAGCGCAGCCCTCCGGTCGCGCGCCGAAACCACGACAGCACGGTGAGCGCCGACAGGGCCGCGATCGACAGCGGATGAGCCAGGGCGTCCGGCAGCACCCGACCTCCGGTGCGGCGGGCAGCGACCACCCGCGAGGCGACCCCGGCGGCGTACGTGACCGGGTCAGGCCGGAGGTACAGGACGCCGAGCAGGGCGAGCTGCGCTGCGCTGGCGATCGGGGAGCCGCCGGCCGCGGCCCAGAGCGATTTGCTGTAGCCGTCACGCAGCTGCCGAAAGCCGTTGTACATCCGGCAGGACGCGAGCTCGGTGCCGTCCGCCATCCCGCCCCGATGACCCTGGGAACGCAGGGCGCGGGCGAGGGCGATGTCTTCGAGGACCTGCCCCCGCACGGCGGGTGCGGCATGCCCGCCCGCCTGCGCGTAGGCGGCCGCGTCGACGGCCAGCAGCTGGCCGTTCGCCATCACGAGGGAAGGGCGCCGGGTGCGCTCGGCCAGCCGCAACGGCGCCAGCGTCAGCCACGACCATTGCAGCAGCGGTTGCACCAGCCGCTCGGCCATCGTGACGGCGATCTGCCGCGGGTACGGGCTCACGAAGCTGAGCTCGGCAGAGCGCAGCAGGGCGACCGTGCGGGCCAGCCCGTCCGGCTCGAGTACGACATCGGCATCGACAAAGATGAGCACCGTTGACGATCGCGGGGCAGTGGCCGCGAGCCGCGCGCAGGCCCAGGGCTTGCCGATGAAGCCCTTTGGTGGGTCGCCGGCGCCGCGGATGAGCCGGAACTCGGAGTGACGCGCTGCGAACGCTTCGACGAGGCCCGCGGTGTCGTCGCGGGAGGCATCGTCGAGCACGAAGATCTGCGCCTGCATCCCCGCGGGTAAACGTTGGCGCGCCAGCGCGCTAAGGCACGCACCGATCTGGTGCGCCTCGTCGCGGGCCGGAAGCAGAACGCTGATGCGCTCGGCTTGGCTCGGTGGCGCGGCCGCTGGGGGACGGCGGAGCAGGCGCGCGTTCACCGCAGCCTGTCCAGCGAGTGCGATGGTGACGGCCCGCGTCGCGAGCCGGGCGGCGGTCCGCGGACGGATCACGTACGGCGGACCAGCCGCCGAAGCAGCAGCGCCACCGGCACGCCCATGCCCAGCCCGCCGGCCAGGGCGACGCCGGGGTGGTCGAAGAACGCCGCGGCGGCCAGCACGGAGGAGAAGTACGTCCACAGGTACAGCGCGAGGGGCACCCGGTCGTCGGCGACGGCGCCGCGCTCGGGCAGGCGTTGCAGCAGGCCCATGATCACGAACGCGACCAGCATCCAGCCCGCGGTGTTGGACAGCGGGATGGCGTTCAACGCCGGTCCGTTCGCGGCGAAGTGCCAGTGGCCGGCCTGCACCATCTGCGGATCGAGAAACAGGTCCCAGGAGGCGAATGCGACGGTCGCGGCTAGCAGCGACCAGACCGGACTGGAGGCGATCCGGCGGCCGACCAGCAGCGCCGGATACGCCATCATCGTCCACGCCAAGGGGATGATCACCGGCACGCCGCCCAGCCGGGGGCCGAGCGTCGCGGCGTAGTGGTACTCCCCGAACGGCCAGCCGGTCGCCGTGCCGACCACCTCGGCCCCGAACCCGATTCCGGCGCTGATCAGCAGCAGCCCGGCTGCGAACCGCAGCCCCCGCGAGATGGCCGCGTGTGAGAGCGCCGCCGCCGCCCACAGCAGCACCGTCGTCACCGTGAGCCGGTCGCGGACGTCGCCAGAGGTCAGCGGATACGCGATCTGGCTGAGGACCGTCAGTGCCGCCAAGCCGGCGGGCAGGTGGCGGACGGCGTGCTGAACGGTCGGGTGTGCGGGCACGGCTGGGGGGGTGAGTAGCCGCCCGGCGACGAGTGATCCGGCATCTGCAGCGCTGCCGGAAGCGGTGGGGCTCGCCACGCCTTGCAGCGTACGGGCGGGGGTCACGGGTTGCGCCGACGTGCCGACACGCGAGGTGGAGCCGATGGAGCCGATGGAGCCGTCCCGCCGCACGTTCGCGGTCGGCGAGCAGGACCCGCGCTGCATTGCGACCGCTGGCTCCCGAGACGCCGCCGCCGGGGTGCATCGAGGCGCCGGACAGGTACAGGCCGTCGATCGGCAGCCGGTAGCCGGCGAGCTCGGGCAGCGGGCGCCAGCCGAACATCGACGGCAGGCTCATCTCGACGTGCATCACGTTGCCGCGCAGCAGGCCGAGCTCGCGTTCCAGATCCGCCGGGGTCTGCAAGAACGTCTCCTCGACCCCGGCCGTGAAGCCCGGCGCAGCGGCGTCGACCGCGTCCAGGAGCCGTTCGGTCGTCTGCTCCCGCAGCGAATCCCACGACGCGCCCGAGCGCAGCTGATACGGGTACCACTGCCCCCAGACGGTGACCAGGTGGCGCCCAGCCGGTGCCAGGCTCGGGTCGATGCCGGAGAAGCCCATGACGACGACGGGCGGACGCGCGGGCGGCCGTCCGGCCAGCTGGTCACCGAAAGCCTCGGCGAGCATGGCACGGTCCGGGGCCAGCAGGCCGAGGCCGCTGTGCACGTCATGGGGCGCCTCCGGATATCGGGGAAGGTCACGAGCGGCGACGCGCAGGGCCACCCCGATCCCGTTGCCGACCCGGACCGCGCGCCGCCGATCCTGCAGCGGCGCGGGCAGCGCAGGTCCGAGCAGGTCGAGCGCCGTCAACACGTGGCAGGCAGCGACGACGCGGCGGGTGCGGATGTGCTCGCCGGAGCTGGTCACGACGGCGGCGACCTGGCCGTCCTTCACCTCGATGGCGCGCGCTCCGTCTCCCAGGCGCAGCTGCCCGCCGGTGGCCCGCAGCCGGGCGACGAGGGCCTCGCTGAGCGCTCCCGAACCTCCCACCGGCCGTCCCGGCGGTTGCTCGTGCATCATCGCGCTCCACCCGAGATGCCCGGCCGTGCCCGGCTCCGACATCGGGGGCCCAGATTGCGCCCCCATCCAGGCGAGTGCGCTCGCCAGCCGCTCGTCGGCGAACGTCTCGTCCAGCACGGCGTCGCCGGGGGAGAGGAACTGGCGGCCGATCTCCATGCCGCTCGCGTCCAGATGCTTGCCCGCGCGCCAGGCGGCGCGTCCCAGCCGGCCGGGTGTGGGCGGGGCGTTGAACGCGTCGATCATCGGACGCATCCGCTGCGCCCAGTCCGTCACGAATCCCCGGTACGCGCGGGCCTCGGCGCTGCCGCACACCGCGGCGATGCTTTCGCAGGTGCGTTCCAGATCGGCGTAGAACGTGATGCCGCCGCCAGGTGCCCCCGGTACCGGGAAGAACCCCCACGGGTCACAGTCCACGTAGCGCAGGCCGACGCCGGCCAGGTCCAGGTCTTCGGCGATGCCGTTCCACCGGACCATGACGTGCAGGCTGGAGCCGCGGTCCACGCGGTATCCGGGAAAGCGTTCGACCGTCGAGACCGCACCGCCCGCGACACTGTCGCGTTCGACGACCTCGACCGACAACCCCGCCCGGGCGAGATAGCAGGCGGCGACCAAACCGTTGTGGCCCGCGCCGATGACGACGACGTCGGCGCTGGTATCAGCCACGGAGACGTTTCCCGAGGACCGCGTAGCGGGTCGGCCCACCGGGGAACCGGAACTGCTCGAGTAACGGGATGAAGCCCTCCGCGGTGTAGAGCCGGCGCGCCGGGCTCCCATCCGGCTCCAGCGCCGAGAGCGCTGCGGTGCGCTGGTCGGCTTCGTCCAGCAGCTGGCGCAAGACGTCCCGGCCGATGCCCACCCCTTGATGCGTCGGCAGCACGTGCAGCTCGACGACCTCGAAGCAGCTGCCCAGCCAGTCATCGGCGGCCGCGCGGCCGTGATCCTGGCTCACCGCCGTCACGACGACGTCGTGCCACCACTGCCCGGACGACCCCGGCTGCCCGTAGCCGATGCCGACCAGTCGCTGACCCTCCAGCGCCGCGACACCGCGCAGCCCCGGCCGTTGCAGGTGGCTGCGCGCGTGGGCGGTCCGCTCGATCTCGGCCCGGGCGGGGAACGGCTCGTGAACGTCGAGGAACGCCTTGCGGTAGACCCGCATGACGTCGGTCAGCCGCGCGGCCAGCTGGGCCGCCGTCCAGCTCTCGATGCGGATGTCGCCGCGGTCTGGCGCCGGCTCAGTTGCGGTCATGCCCCTAGTGCTTCCGTCTCCAACGGGTTCCTGCCGTCGATCCGGCCTTCAGCATCGATCACAGCAAACCGCGCGAAAAGTTGCTCGGAGTACCAGCGCTCGTCGCGGGTGCGCCGGACGACGTCACGGTGTGCCGGGGTGGCATACGCGAACGAGCGGGCAGCGGCAAGATCGTCCCACACGCTGAGGGTGGCCTGCAGCCCGACGGGCGCCTCCCCGATCCCGCGGGCGAACCGCAGGCCCGGTGCGGCGCCGAGGTCGCGGGCGACGGGCGGGATCGCGCGCCGGAAGCGCAGTGCCCGGCGGGCCGTAAGCCGTGCGCGGGTGAGGACGGCGCACGGTCCCGGACGGGCGTCGTCAGCGGCCGCTCCGAACGGCTGCACCCCACCCCAGCTGCCGGTGGACGAGAGCGGCTCCAGACGCAGGCGGAGGCGTTCGTGGCTGCGGGCGTCCCAACCTCCTGGATAACCGGCGCGCTCGAACGCCTGAGCGTGGGCGGCCGTCTCCCAGCAGGCGAGCAGGGCCCAGTGCAGCGGATCGGCGTCAGCAGGGGTGAAGGTTCGCCCCCGCCCGGTGCCGAGCGGCTTGCAGAAACGTAGCCCGGGCACCGTGCGCAGCGCGCGGCGAGCGGTCGCCATGCGACCCAGCGCCCACGGCAGGTGGTGTGCAGGAATGCCCCAGATGTGGACGGTGACGAGCGCCGGGGCGGGCATGTTCCCCAGCTTGCCTCCTCGTGGGAGGCGGTGGTTCAGCTGGTGGCGTGTCGGGTCAGCGCTTCGGGCTTGAACGGGTCGCGCGCGGGGGGAGGCGCGAGGGCGGCCCGCGGGCAGCTGGCGAGCGTCAGTCCGGCATAGGCGAACGCCTCGTCGCAGAGCCGCTCCGTGGTCCACCCGGCCTCGACGGCCTCCTGCGAGACGGCGGCCCGGTAGACGGTGATGCTCCCGCGGGTCGGCGTGCCGTAGACGACGGCGATCGTGCCGATCAACACGGACGTGCCGGGGCTGCCGAGCGGTCCGTCCCAGGGACGGTCGTATCGCTGCCACAGGGTGGCAGTGGTACTCCACACACCGCCGCAGGTCACGCCCAGCCGCTCGAGGGCGGGCAGGATGAGCTGGACCGCCTGCTCAGGGAGCACCGCGGCGGGACGGATGATGGTTTGCAGTCCGGACACGCCTTATGTTTCGGCGTGGTGATTGCTCCACTACAGGCCCATATGGGTTACGCCAGGCGGAGCAAGCGCCGATAGCGCGCAAGGAGCAACGCCACCACCGCTGGATGGCTCCCGAGCGGTG
The DNA here is from genome assembly GCA_963782485.1 of uncultured Actinomycetota bacterium. Lineage (GTDB taxonomy): Bacteria > Actinomycetota > Actinomycetes > Frankiales > Frankiaceae > DATAZK01. Next base: position 88,528 of record CAWAJV010000007.1, on the reverse strand, counting down.
CGGTATCTGCGCCAGCGCTGTCCGGCAAACGGCCGGGCGCCAGGAAGAAACTGACGATCGCCGGGCGTTCCCGATCACCGCCACCGTCGCTGACCTGGGTCTTCAACGCTTCGGCCGTCTGCGCGACGCTGGGCTCGCAGGTGACGAACCCAGCCCGTACCGGTGCCCCCCACGCTGCTTGCAGCAGCGTCGCCTGCTGGTCGACGTCGGCGAGCCCATTCGGATCAATCGAACCGGAGGCCGCCAGCACCAACGGGCGTGGTTTCGCGATGCCGGCTTCGGCGATCCGGTCCAGCAGGGCTTCGGTGAGGAGGGGATCCGGCGCGAGCGGCGGGCTTGCGCCGGGAGGGATGTCTCGTGAGACGTGAGTGCCGCGTGAGAGCAGCAGGGGGACGACCGCCGGGGCGGGCCGTCCGGCGAAGTCCGGGAGAACGTCGGTCAGCAGCGGGCGGCCGAACTCGAGCCACGCCAGGGTCACGGGGACCGTCGCGAGTTCAGCAGCGACCGCATCGCGAAGCTCCTGGAGGACGGCGGCGGCGCGCGGGTCTCGGCTGCCATGCCCTACCAGCACCAGATCCGGCCCCACAGGCAGATCCTGCCTGCCCGCAGGACCGGGCCCTACAGGTGCAGGCCGCACTCGATCTTGTTCTGCCCGGCCCAGCGGCCGGCTCGTCCGGCACCGGGTCGGGTGCAGGGGGCGCATCCGACACTGCCGTATCCCTCGGACAGCAGCGGGTTGACCAGCACCCCGTTCGCCGCGATGTAGTCGTCGATCTGCTCCTGCGACCAGGCGACGAGCGCGTTGACCTTGAGCTTGCCCTTGCGCTCGTCCCACTCCACGAGGCGAGCGTCGGAGCGGCTGTCGGTCTCGTCGCGGCGCAGGCCGGAGGCCCAGGCGTCGAAATCGCGCATCGCCGTCTCCAGCGGGCGGACCTTGCGCATCCGGCAGCAGGCATCCGGGTCGCGCTCGAACAGGCTCGGCCCGAAAGCCCGGTCCTGCTCCTCGACGCTCAGCTTGGGCCGGATACGCAGCAGGTTCAGCCCGTAGACCGCCTCTGCGGCGTCGGCGGTGCCGATCGTCTCGGCGAAGTGGTAGCCGGTGTCGAGGAAGATCACCGGAACGACCGGGTCGACCTTGGAGATCATGTGCAGGAGCACGGTGTCCTGCATGGACGCCGTCACGGCGAAGCGCGGGCTGAAGCGGTCCACCGCCCACTGCAGAACGTCGAGCGGATGAGCACCTTCGAGCTCGTCGCCCGCGCGCTCGGCGAGCTCGCGCGGCGACAGCGTGGTCAGGTCGAGGCAGGTCACAGTGGTCCTCAGCGGGTGGAAGGCGGCAGCGGGAGGCTGAAAGAAGGTGCGTCAGGCAGAGCTGACGCACCGGCTACCGCTGGCTACAGACCGCGCTCGAGCAGCGCTGCAGATCGACATGCAGCCGCGCGACGAGCATCAAGGACACGTAGGGAGAGTACAACCGGGTCTCCCTTTTTGTTCCGGGGCACCCGAACCGGGCATTCGGGCGTGGTTCCGGGCGTCTCAGGGGCTCTGACGTGTGGACCCTGCTCGTCAAATCTGCCTTCGGCGCGGTTGTGTCAGACTTGAGGCGGTCGGAAGGCTCGACTCGCGCGCCACAGGCGCGCCCGCCCCGATCGTCCGCGGATCGTCATCTGTCCTGTTCATCGTTCAGCCACGGAGGACCGCGCATGCCTGCGCCCAAGCGCTCGTCAGGAGCCACCACCGGCCAGGGCCAGTGGGCTCTTGGCCACCGGGAGCCGCTCAATCCCAACGAGCAGTTGAAGAAAGACGACGATGGGCTGAACGTCCGCCAGCGGATCGAAAACGTCTACTCGAAAGCGGGGTTCGACTCGATCGATCCGAGCGATTTGCGGGGCCGTATGCGCTGGTGGGGGCTCTACACCCAGCGCAAGCCCGGCATCGGCGGAGGCCTCACCGGCTCGCTCGAGCCCGAGGAACTCGACGACAAGTACTTCATGCTGCGGGTGCGCATCGACGGCGGCCGCCTGACCTCCGAGCAGCTGCGGACCATCGCCGACATCAGCACCGAGTACGCGCGTGACACCGCCGACGTGACCGACCGGCAGAACGTGCAGCTGCACTGGATCCGCATCGAAGACGTGCCCGCCATCTGGGAGCGGCTCGAAGCCGTCGGGCTGTCGACGACGGAGGCCTGCGGCGATACCCCGCGCGTCATCCTGGGCTGCCCGCTCGCCGGTGACGACGCCCGCGAGATCCTGGACGCGACTGACGCCATCGCCGAGGTCGTGAAGCGCCACATCGGCTCACCCGAGTTCTCCAACCTGCCGCGCAAGTACAAGTCGTCGTTCTCCGGCTGCCCCGACCATTGCGGTATCCACGAGATCAACGACATCTCGCTGGTGGGCGTCATCGGCCCGGACGGCACCCCCGGGTATGACCTGTGGGTCGGCGGCGGGTTGTCGACGAACCCCAAGCTCGCCGTGCGCCTCGGTGCGTTCGTCACCCCGGAGCAGGTTCCCGATGTCTGGGCCGGCGTCACCTCGGTGTTCCGTGATTACGGCTACCGGCGTTCGCGTACCCGCGCCCGGCTGAAGTTCCTGGTGGCTGATTGGGGGCCCGAGCGCTTCCGCGAGGTGCTCGAGAAGGAGTACCTCGGCTATCTGCTGGCCGATGGTCCCGCGCCGGATGCGCCGCAGTCCAAGCGTCGCGACCACGTGGGGGTCACCCCGCTGCGCGACGGCACGTTCGCGGTCGGTTTCGCTCCGCGGGCGGGACGCGTATCGGGCACGGTCCTGCGTGCCGTGGCGGATCTCGCCGAGAAGTACGGGTCGGCGCAGGTGCGTGCCACCACGGAGCAGAAGCTGATCATCATGGGGGTCAGCGACGTCGACGCCCTCGCCGGCGAGCTCGAGCGTCATGATCTGCAGGTCTACCCTTCGCCCTTCCGGCGCTCGACGATGGCCTGCACCGGGCTGGAGTTCTGCAAGCTCGCCATCGTCGAGACGAAGGCCCGCGCGAGCCAGCTCATCGACGAGCTCGAGCGGCGGATGCCCGACTTCGACGAGCCGATCGGCATCAACGTCAACGGCTGTCCCAACGCGTGTGCCCGGTTCCAGGTCGCCGACATCGGGCTGAAGGGCTCGCTCATCGACGGTGAGGAAGGCTTCCAGAATCCATCTCGGCGGCTCGCTCGGCGTCGAGGCGGCGCTCGGTCGCAAGGTGCGGGGGCTCAAGGTGACGGCAGGCGAGCTGCCGGACTTCGTCGAGCGCATCCTTCGTGCGTTCGAGTCCGGACGCGCCGAGGGGGAGCGTTTCGCCTCGTGGGTGCGCCGGGCGGACGAGTCGGTACTGAAGTAGGGCGCGGGCTCGTGGCAGACGGTCCTTCCGCCGAGCCGGCCGCCGCTCCCGGTGGTGAGCGAGCGGTCCCGTTCTTCTGCCCTTATTGCGGCGAAGAAGATCTCGAACCGGTCGGTGATCGTGGTGGCTGGTGGTGCCACTCCTGCAACCGCCGGTTCGTGCTCCGGCTGGACACGGGTACCGGCGGAAGCTGACAGCTGCCGTGCCTTCACGGGAGGTTGCTCGCGACGAGTAGCCCAGTCAGGATTCCCCGGAATTAGGGCCGTTCTCGCTTGACCCGGCGCCTCAATCGAACGTATGTTCGCTCCATCGGCTCGTGGCGTTCCCATCCAGCGTACGAGCGGGCCGGTCCAGCCGGTAGGCGAATGTCGTGGGGAAGCGGCATTCGCCTACCGGCACCGTCGCCTTCCCCCGGCGAGTCCTGAATGCATCCGCGGCTCTCGCAGTGCTTCCGCTGTGTCCGGCCGCGAGTTCCGGGGAGGCGGGGTTATGGGCAGGCGTCATGCAGAGCCGGTCGAGGTCAGGCGTCGTGACGGGGTGCCGGAGCAGTTCTTGTGGCGCTCCCGGCTCTACGTCGTGCGCGACGTGCTCGAGCACTGGTTCGAGTCCAGTCGCTGGTGGGCGTCCGAGCGGGCGATGGTGCTGGCTTCCGGGAGCGATACGGGTGAGGCCGTCGGTGGGCTGACGCTGACCCCCATGCCCGCCTCACCGCGGTGGGCGCAGCGTGCCTGGGGCGAGCCCGCTCCGGATGTCGGAGTGTCCGCCGTGCCGGTCCCGCTCGACGACGCGGAGCAGGAGTTCTGGCGCGTGGAGGCGCGGGCCGGGTCCGGCGCGTCCCCCGGTGTTTACGACCTGAGTTTCGACTGGTCCAGCGGCTGCTGGCTCCTGGTGGAGGTGCATGACTGATGGCGGGTTCTTCACAGCCGGCGCCGGTGCGGGTGCTTCCCCGTGCGGTCAGCGGCCTGCTGACGGCGTCCAAGCAAGGGCTCGGCGATGCCGAGGCGGCCCAGGTGCCGGGGGAGCGCTACGCCCTAGCCCATCTCGCGGCCTTGCGGGCGGCCGCCGCCGTGCTGGCGTCCCGGACGCGTCCGCAGAACCGCCGGGGGCGGCCGGTGAGCGCCTGGCGATTGCTTACCGAGGTCGCTCCGGAGCTCAGCGAGTGGGCCGCGTTCTTTGCCGCCGGTGCGGCCAAGCGGGCGGCGGCGGAGGCCGGCCGGCCGGTGGTCAGCCGGCGTGAGGCCGACGATCTGATCCGTGACGCAGAGCGGTTCCTGCTCGCGGTGCTCGCCCTGCTGGGCCTGGTCCAGCAGCCGTCCCTGTCGCTGTCTGCCTAGCACCCCTGCGCACCCGCGGTATGTCCGACTTCTTCGTCCACCTTCACGTGGCCTCTGGCTACTCCCTTCGACACGGCGCCTCCCATCCGCAAATCCTGGCTGCGCGCGCCGCCGAGCACGGCATGGATGCGTTGGCGTTGACCGATCGCGACGGTGTCTACGGAGCCGTGCGGTTCGCCAAGGCGTGCCGGCGCGAGGGCATCCGTCCGCTACTCGGTACCGACCTCGCTTTTTCTCCGGTGGAGCTCGCAGCAGGGCGGGATTCCCGGCGCCGGCCGTCGGGTTCGGTTGCCGGCCCGGCGCTGCTGTCCGGCAGTGCTGCTGCGAGGGCGGCCGCGAAACCGCCGACCCCGGCGCGCGGCGGCACCTTCGTCGATCCGGGTCTGCCACGGGTCACCGTCCTGGCGTCCGGGCGGGCGGGCTGGGGTGCGCTGTGCCGGTTGGTGACGGCTACGCATCTGGCGGGTGAGCGCGGCACCCCCGTCACCAGTCTCGAGCTGATAGCGGAGCACGCCGAGCTGGCGCGGGAGACCGGCGGGGCGCTCGTCGTCCTGCTGGGCCCGCAGTCCGAGGCGGGCCGCGCTTTGGCCGCCCGGCGGGAGCCGCTCGCCGCCGCCCATCTGGCCCGGTGGCGCGAGGCCCTTCCCGAGCCGGGCGAGCTGCAGATCGAGGTGGTGCACCACCGCGGGCGAGGGGATCTCGCGCGGGCGGCGCGGTGGGCCGGTTTCGGCGGTTCCGCCGGGCTGCCGGTCGTGCTGAGTAATGCGGTGCGTTATGCCGATCGCGGCGATGCCCCGGTTGCTGACGTGCTCGATGCGGCGCGGCTGCTGGTCGCTTTGGACGCCCGCCATGTCGAGCGGGTCAATGCCGAGGGCTACCTGAAGTCGGGCAAGGAGATGGCCGAGATCGCCGAGGAGGTGGCCCGCGCTGCCGGGTCGGCCGACGGTGGGCGCAGCCTGCTGGTGCGATCGCGTCAGATCGCCGAATGGTGTGCGCTCGACCCGAAGGCGGATCTCGGGATCGGCGAGGTCCATTTCCCGGAGCTCGCGATTTCCGGCGCCGGGGGTGATGGTGCTGACGCCGATCAGGTGCTGCGCGCGCGGTGTGAGGCGGGTCTTGGCCGGCGGGGGATGGCGCTCACCCGGCAGGTGCAGGAGCGCCTCGATGACGAGCTCGGAGTGATCCGGGCTCTCGGCTATCCCACCTACTTCCTCACGGTGGCTGACGTCGTCGATCTCATTCGCGGGATGGGTGTGCGATGTGCTGCCCGGGGCTCCGGCGCGGGCAGCCTGGTCACGTACTTGACCGGCGTCTCCGATGTGGATCCACTCCGCTACGGCCTGCTGATGGAGCGCTTCCTGTCTCCGCTTCGCCAGCAGCTCCCTGACGTGGATATTGACGTCGAGTCGGCCCGGCGCACCGAGGTGTACGAGCAGGTGCTCGCCCGTTACGGCGGTGAGCGGTGTGCCTGCGTTGCGATGATGGATACCTACCGGGCCCGCCATGCCATTCGCGACGTCGGTGGTGCGCTCGGGTTACCGCCCGGTGAGATCGATGCGGTCGCCAAGGCGTTTCCCCATATCCGGGCCAGCCAGGTGCGGGCCGCCATGCGGGATCTGCCGGAGTTGCGGTCCAGCGGGCTGTCCAGCGAGCGGCTGGATCTGTTGCTGCGGCTGGTGGAGCGCCTCGACGGTCTCCCGCGCCATATCGCGCTTCACCCCTGCGGGGTGCTGCTGTCTGACCTGACCCTGCTCGACCGCACCCCGGTGGAGGCGAGCTTCCTCGGCTTCCCGATGAGCCAGTTCGACAAGGACGATGTCGAGGATCTGGGCCTGCTCAAGCTCGATCTGCTGGGTATCCGGATGCAGTCGGCGATTTCTCATGCCCTTGCCGAGGTGCGCCGCGTCGACGGGGTCGAGGTCGACATCGATTCCGTCGACCGTTCCGATCCGGCGACCTTCGACCTCGTACAGTCCACGCGCACGCTCGGCTGCTTCCAGATCGAGTCGCCGGGCCAGCGCGAGCTGGTCGGCAAGTTCGGTCCGGAGAGCTTCGACGACCTCATCATCGACATCTCGCTCTTCCGCCCCGGCCCGGTGAAGAGCGACATGGTCGTCCCGTTCCTCGAGGCGCGGCAGGGCTGGCGCGAGGCGAGTTACCTCCATCCGGATCTCGAGCCGTACCTGGCCGATACCGGCGGGGTGGTCGTGTTCCACGAGCAGGTGCTGCAGATCGTGGCGCGGATGACCGGGGTGTCCCTGGCCGAGGCCGACGAGGCGCGTCGGGCGTTGGGTGATCCCGAATTGCAGCCGGAGGTCCGGGCGGCGTTCGTGCCGGCGGCGCTTCGCGCGGGCTATGACCTCGCGACGGTCGAGCGGGTCTGGGAGGTCCTCAAAGCGTTCGGATCGTTCGGGTTCTGCAAGGCGCATGCCGCCGCGTTCGCCCTGCCCACCTTCCAGTCGGCCTGGCTGAAGGCCCACCATCCGGCAGCGTTCCTGGCCGGAGTGCTCACCCACGACCCCGGTATGTATCCGAAGCGGCTGATCCTCGACGACGCTCGCCAGTTCGGCATCGCCATCCTCGGGCTCGACGTCAACCAGTCCGAGAATGCGTATCGGATCGAGCGGGTCGGGCCCTTGGCGGAGCCGCCTCCCGCGGTGCTGGACGAGCCGGCCCGCCGGGCCCCTGACGATCCGCGGCTTCCGGATGCCCGCTCGTACGGGATCCGGATGGCGCTGTCCGACGTCAAAGGCATCAGCTCGGCGGAGATCGCCGGCATTCTCTCGGGACGCCCGTACGGTTCACTCGCTGACTTCTGGCACCGGGCGGGGGCGTCGCGCCCGATCGTCGAGCGGCTCGTCATGGCAGGGGCCTTCGACTCGCTGTACGGCATCGGGGCTTCCACCCCGGTCCGGCGGCGTGGACGTATCACCCGGCGCGATCTGCTGCTTCAGGTCGCCGAGCTCGACCAGTGGAGCCGGGCGCTGGCGCGCGGGCGGAGCGGTCGGGGGAAGAAGTCGGTGCGCCCGACGGGGGCGAGCGTCGTCGAGCGCGCTGCGAGCCAGTCGCAGGCGTCGCGGACCGTTGTGCAGGAGCCCACCGAGGTTCAGCTCGCGCTGGACCTCGGTGACGATCCGTCGGCCGTGAAGGCTTCGGGGCTCCCGGAATTCACCGGCGCCGAGCAGGTGCGCGCCGAGCTCGACATCCTCGGCATGGACGTCACCCACCACGTCATCGACTTCTACGAGCCCTTCCTCGCCGCCTTCGGCATCACCCGGTCGCGCGAGCTGCTGGGTTGCCGTAGCCGCCAGGAAATTCTCGTCGCAGGGGTCAAGGTGGCTACCCAGACCCCACCGGTGCGGTCCGGCCGGCGGGTGGTGTTCGTGACCCTCGACGACTCGACCGGCCCGGTCGACGCGACCTTCTTCGAAGACGCCCAGGCCGGTTACGCGTCGACGGTCTTTCACTCCTGGCTGCTCGTCATCCGCGGATTCGTCCGCCGCACCGGCCCGCGGGGGGTGTCCCTGCGCGCGACCGGGTGCTGGGAGCTCCCAGCGCTGCGGGACGCCTGGGAGGCCGGGGGCAGCGTCGCGGTCGAGCAGCTGATGGCCGGTTCTGCATTGCCGACGCTCAGCGAGCTTGCCGTGCAGGGCGCGGCGGCCAGCCGGTCGAGCCGCCCGGTGATGGTGGGTGCACCCGGTGCGCCGACCGGTCCGGCCACGGCGCGGCAGTACGCGACCGGGTTCCGGGTGTCGCCCTACGCCGATGTCCGGCCATCTGGTGGCGACGCGCGCAGCGCACCTCGGCGGCTGTGGCACTCCAGTCCGGGGAGCTCGGGCGGATGAGAACGGGGACGACGGGGCGCCGATCCGGGCCCGCCTACGCCTCGCGGTGCGGTACGAGGCTTCGGCGTGTCCCGCGCGCAACGGCGAGCAGCGCACCCGGGTCCGCCTCCGCCTCGCGGTTCCGGAGGCGACACACCGTGCGAGTCCTCCGAACTCGCGAGTTGTACGCGTCTCGTCCCTGCAGCCGTCGATTTACTCGCGGTTTCGGGGGGGACGCGCCGTGTAAGACCTCCGGACCCGCGAGCGAGTGGGCCACCTGCGCCTTGATGCGATGCCCCTACGGGGGGACGCGACTACCCTTCCAGGCGGGCGCAGGCGGAGGCTTCCGGCGTCCGGAAAGGCAGGCGTGCCCACTCGACAGTCCAGCTCCTGGCCGGCGGCCCGTAGCAGCGTCGTCTGGGATGACCTGCGCAGCGCGCTCGACGAGCTGGCCCGCCAGCGCGGGCGCGAGCTGGCCGTCATCGATGCGGGTGGCGGCACCGGAGGGTTCGCCGTTCCGCTGGCGCAGCTCGGCCATCGGATCATCGTGGTCGACCCCAGCCCCGATTCGCTGGCGTCGCTCGAGCGGCGGGCTGCGGAGGCCGGGGTCGGCGAGCTGGTCAGCGCGCGGCAGGGCGATCTCGACACCTTGGGCGACGCCGTTGGGGAGCAGAAGGTCGACGTCCTGCTCTGCCACGACGTCCTGGAAGTTGCCGACGACGCGGGGGCCGGCCTGGCTGCCGGCGTGGCCGCGTTGCAGCCGGGTGGCCTGCTCAGCCTGCTGGCCGCCAACCGGTCCGCCGCTGTCCTCGGACGGGTGCTGGCCGGCCGCCTCGACGCGGCTGAGCGGCTGCTTCACAGTGAGCGTCCGGCAGGGGCCGACCGGCCGCTGCGCCGGTTCGACCTGGATGAGCTCATCGGCCTGGTCGAGGCGACGGGCCTGTTCGTCGTCGAGATCTATGGCGACCGGGTGTTCTCGGATCTCGTTCCGGGGGCCGTCCTCGACATCGAGCCTCATGCGCGCGAGATCCTGCAGCGTCTCGAAAACACCGTGGCGCGCCTGCCGGACTACCGGGCGATGGCCACCCGGCTGCACCTGCTCGCTCGCAAGCCCGAAACGGGTGGCGAGTAGCCGGAGGCTGCTATGAGCAGCGCCCGCCCGGGTTCCGACGACGGGTGCCCGATCCTTCACGTCGACATGGACGCGTTCTACGCGTCGGTCGAGCTGCGTACCCGGCCGGATCTCGCCGGCCAGCCGGTCATCGTCGGCGGGGGCGGTGGCCGGGGCGTCGTGCTGTCGGCGACGTACGAGGCGAGAGCGTTCGGGGTGCGTAGCGCGATGCCGATGATGCGGGCGCGCCGGCTCTGCCCGCAGGCCGTCGTCCTGCCGCCGCACTCCCGCCGCTACAGCGAGGCCTCCGCCGGGATCATGGAAATCTTCCGGTCGGTCACCCCCCTCGTGGAGCCGCTCTCGCTCGATGAGGCGTTCCTCGACGTGCGCGGCGCTCGCCGGCGTCTCGGGCGTCCACGGGAGATCGCGGAGTGGATCCGCGCCCGGATCTTCGACGAGCAGCAGCTGACGTGCACGGTCGGCGTGGCCCCCAGCAAGTTCGTCGCCAAGCTGGCCTCGGCCCGCGGCAAGCCCGACGGGTTGCTCGTGGTGCCGGCGGACGGCGTCATCGCGTTCCTGCATCCCTTGCCGGTCGAGGCGTTGTGGGGAGTGGGGGAGCGCACCGCCGAGTCCCTGCACCGGCTCGGGTTGCGCACGGTCGGGGATCTCGCGCAGGTGCCGGTCCAGACGTTGCAGCGGGCGCTGGGCGTGGCGACGGGAGCCCACCTGGCCGCGCTCGCCTGGGGACGCGACGAGCGCCGGGTCATCGCCAGCGAGCCGGAGAAGAGCGTCGGCTCGGAAGAGACGTTCGCGCGCGACATCGACGATCCGGCGGTCGTGCTCCGTGAGGTGCTGCGCCTGGCGGAACGCACCGGTGCACGCCTTCGCGAGCAAGGTCACGCGGCGCGCACCATCACGCTGAAGGTGCGGTTCGCCGACTTCACCACCATCACCCGCTCCCGCACCCTGAAAGAGGTCACCGACAGCGGGCAGGAGATCTATGAGGTGGCCCGCGAGCTCTTTCTCAAGCTCGGGCTGCAACGTGCCCGGCTGCGGTTGGTGGGGGTGCGCGCCGAGTCGTTGACCCCGACGGGAGCGATGACCCGTCAGTTGCTCATGGGTGAGCGCGAAACCGGCCGGCGCGACGCCGACCGAGCCGTGGACCGGGCGTCGGCGCGCTTTGGTTCGGGGTCGATTCGTCCCGGATCGTTGGTAGATCCACCCGGTCGGCCCTCAGCGGCACGTTGATGGTCTGCCGATACGATCTTGGGAGGTGAGACGTGCTGACCTCGCGATCGCGAAGGTTGGCGAAAGTTCGCGCTCAAGGAAAGCTTGCGACTATCGTCCAACCTGCCGAAGTTCTATCCTGAGGCCACCCTTGTGGGGCGATCAATAGTGGTGTGGGGAGGAGCGCGGATGCCGCTCTCAGAGCATGAGCAGCGTCTGCTCGAGCAGATCGAGCGTGATCTCTATGCCGACGACCCGAAATTGGTCAGTACGGTCCGTTCGATCAACCCGCGGACGTACGCCCTGCGGCGGCTGTGGCGCTCCACGGCCCTGTTCGTCGTCGGGCTCGGTGTGCTCGTCGCAGCGGTTGTCATCAACTCCGGAGCCGCCAGCATCATCCTGGGGCTGCTGGGCTTCATGGTGATGCTGCTCGCCGCCCTTCGCGGAGCCAGCGATCTTCGCCGCCTCGGCGGACGCCCTGACGTCGAGACCCATTCGCGTCGCCCGCGCGGCTCCCGAAAGACCCGCCGCTCGATCACGGAGCGGGCTGAAGAGCGCTGGCAGCGTCGTATGGACGATCGCGGCCTCTGAACAGTTCAACCGCTACACAGGTCAGCCGGTCCGCTGGGGCAGGTCAACCCGGCCGGGAGCGGCTGGAGCGGGACCCCTACCGCTGATCCGCCGTGCGTCGCCCGAACCGGCGGCGCGTGGCCTCGGCCCCTCTGCGGATGCGCCCCAGCCGTGGGGCCCGGTCCGCCTCCGCGGTGACGAGCGAGCGGGGCGCCAACCGCGCGACGAGCCGGGCCTGGCGTCCCTTGGAGCGTTCCCAGGCGCCCAGGGCCGTCCTCATCCGCCGCCCGACATCGGCCACGCGGGCCTCGCTGCCGGCCGCGTAACGGTTCAACTCCTCGGCATGGGCGACGTCGGCCAGCACCGTGAAGGTCACGTTCGGCATCACCCGCTCGCCGTCGCCCACCTGGCCCCGCCGATGGCGCCACATCGCGACGGTTCGGCCCGGGGTGAGTGTCGGATCGGCGGCGAGTCCGAGATCGGCCGCGGTGTCGAGGGCCTCCTGCCAGGCGGCGCCGATGTCGCCGGCGTCAGCGGCGGCGAGCCGGCGGCGACGGCGGCCGAGCCGCACGCCCGCCGGCACCAGGAGAACGACGATGACGCCCGCCGTACCGAGACCCCACCCGAGCGCTGCGCCCGCATCGATTCCACCCCCGCCGGAACCGCCGGCGGCAGCGGTGGAACGGCCCGCCGCGGACGGCGCGCTCGCCGGGTCGCTGGCCGACGCTGACGCGCTGGCCGAGGCGGAGGCGCTGGGGCTCTCCGACGGGCTGGTCGACGGCGTGCTCGGGGCGATCGAGTAGTCCGGCGGTGTGGTGCTCTCGTCGCGCTTCGTCGGCTCGAAACGCACCCACCCGGCCTGCGGAAACCACACCTCGGGCCAGGAGTGGGCGTCGCGGTTGGTGATGAGCCAGCTGCCGTCGGCCTGCTGGATACCGGGGGTGAATCCGACCGCTACCCGCGCCGGGATGCCGAGCTCGCGGGCCAGCACCACCATCCCGCCCGCGAATTGCTCGCAGTATCCGCGACGGCTGCGCAGCAGGAAGTCCTCCAGCGGATCGGGTCCGGTGGGCGCGCCGTCGAGGTCGTACGTGAAGAGCGGGCCGCGCAGGTACGCCTGGATGGCCGCCACCTTGTCGTACTCGGTCGACAACCCGGCGCCCAGCTGGGTCGCGAGCGCCGCGACCGGGACGGAAACGTTGCTCGGCAGTTCGACGTTCGGAGCGACGTCCGAGGGCAGCTTGCCGCCCGCGGACTCGGCCCGTAGCTCCTCGGCGGTCGGTGTGCCGACCACCGACCTCACCGTGTAGCGCGCATCGGCCGTCGTGGTCTTGGCCGAGAAGATGGTGAAGGTCTGCTCGGCGAGCCGCCAGTCGCCGTCGATCGAGATCGAGGTCGGCTGAAACGGCACCGGCAGGTAGCGCTGGAGCAGGGTGGGCAGCACGTGGATGCTGGCCTGGACCCGCTGCGAGGTGCCCGCCGCCGGGTCCGGCAAGCCCCGTGACACCCGGGCGTCGCGCCCCGCCGAGAGCGACCCCAGCGTGAATGTGTCTGTCTCGCCGTTGAAATTCTCCAGGGACGTGAGACGCAGGTATTCGGGGGTGCTGGTGCGCACCGTCAGTAGCGGCAGGATGCGCTTGTCGTGCAGCTGCTGCTGGAGCGTCACCGACGGTTCGATGACGGTCGCGGAGCCGCCGCCCCCGCCTCCACCGCCGCGGCCGCGGGCGATTCCCGTGTAGCGCGGGATGAGCACCGGGACCGCCAGCGCCAGGACGACGGCCACCACGGCGAGGCGCAGCCCGGTCGAGCGGGTCGAGCTGCGAAACTGCGCCCGGGCGTCCGGGCTGAGCCGCGACCACGTCGCCAGCTCGCGGCGGCCGGTCACGAAGATCAGCAAGAGGTAGGAGGCGCAGCTCGCCAGGAAGGCGATGAACCCGACGCCGCGCTCCACGAGCGCCGCCGGGACTGCCAGGAGGGCGAGCAGCGGCAGGCCGGTGGCGACCGGCTTCCTGAGACCAGCAGCCAGGAAGTCCACCAGCGCCGCGATCACGAAGACGCCTGCGACCGTCAGGAAGAGAAAGCCGGACCGCTCCGGCACCGGGATGACAAGGGAGTGGATGTCATCCGAGGAGGACTGCACGAGCGCGCGGATGGCGGTGCGCGTCTCGCCCCACGGCAGCAGGTTCGCGCCCCTGCCGAGCTCGGAGGAGCTCACCGTGACGGGAATGAGGTAGCACCAGCCGGCGACGAGGTAGAGGAGCGAGATCAGCGAGAGCGGCACCCGCAGCCGGCGCCCCAGCTCGCCGGCGAGGGCGGCTACGGCGATCGCACCGGTCGCGGGCAGCAGCCACCAGCGGGTGCCGTCGAACACGTTGCCGAGGCACAGCGTCGTGCAGAACGTGGCGATCGCGGCCAGCACCCGCACCGGAACCTCGATGGAGCGCGGCGGGGGTTGCGGGGCCCGGGGCGGGGGAGGCGGCCACCAGTGCGGCGGGGGATTCGGCCGGCCGCCCGGGCGGTCCAGCGCGGTGGTGCTCACCCGACCCACCGGCGGGTGCCTTGCGGGTCGACTGCGGTGAGCTGCCACCAGAGCGACTCGAGCGACGACCCGGGCGAGGCGATGGCGACCGACCAGCCGGCACGGGTGAGGACCTCGACCGCGGTCCCGAAGGTGGGCCCGGCGCCCCGTCCGGTGCCCGGGGCGATCAGGGCCAGCCGGCGCCCGCCTTGCACGGTGGTGCGCGCCAGCGCGGTCGCATCGCCCTCGCTGATGCGACCGAGGACGGCGATCAGCGAGCCGCGGCCGGCGGCGTCCTCGCCCAGCAGCCCGGCGACCGGGAGCAGCGTCTCGTTGGCGCTGCGCGGGATGTCGGCGAGCGCGTCCATGATCGAGAAACGGGAATCGCCCGGCACGGTGTGGGAGTCGGCGACGATGCGCGCGACGTCGTCGATCAGCCGTACCCCGTAGCCGCCGCGCACGAGCGCGGCGCTGACCGAGGCAGCAGCGGTCACCGCGAACTCGAACGACTGCGGATGGTTGCCGGGGTCGTGCGCGTTGCTGCGGGTGTCGATGAGCACGGTCGCCCGGCTCTGCCACGGCTGCTCCTCGCGCCGGACGGTCAGCTCGCCGGTGCGCGCTGTGGTCCGCCAGTGGACGCGCCGCCGGTCGTCACCCGCCTGGTACGGCCGGGTCGTGGCATCCGGGTCGCCTCCCGCGGTCACGCCGTGCTGGCGACTCTCACCGCCCGACGCCCACCCACCGCCGAGCCGGATGGCCGGCAGCGGCACGATCTCGGGCAGCACCGTCAGCCGGTCGGTGGCGCTGAAGGTGCGGGTGAGCTGGCAGAAGCCGAAGGGATCGGTGAGCCTCAGCGACAGCGGACCGACGATGTAGCGGCCGCGGCGCATGGGCCGGATGGTGTAGCCGACCGTGGAACGTCCCCCGGCCGGGATGCGCTGCAGGACGAACCGGGCACCGCCGCCCGGCAGCGCCCCGAACTCGGGCGGGAGGCTGTCCTGGGCGAGCAGCAGCGGGCTCGGCAGCCGTCCCTGGTTGTCCACCTCGATCTCGACCCGCACCACGCTCGCGACGGACGCCCGGGATCGATCCAGCCGGCGATACGCGCTGAAGCGGTAGCGGGAACGCACCAGCAGCGCAGCAGCGAGCAGCGGGAGGGCGATGACGAGCACTCCCACCCGCACCAGGTCACGCTGGTCGAGGACGACGCCGCCGGCTGTCGCGGTGACGCCCGCGGCGATGAACGCCCGGCCGCGCGGGGTCAGCCCGGCGAGCGCGAGGCGAACCGGGCCGCTCTTGCTGGTGGACGCAGGGGCCGCGGGCCCGGCAGCGGGAGGCGCTTCCTCGGGCGCACCCTGCGCCTGGCGCTTGCGCCGGCCGGGTCCCGCCACGGTCAGCGCCGGTGGCCCGGCATCGGCGCCGGCAGCGGGACGCGCGCCACCAGCTCGGCGACGATGTCGTAGGGCTGGCGCCGGCTCGAGGCCGCTTCGGGTGTCAGCAGCAACCGGTGCGAAAGCACCGCTCCGGCGAGGGCCTGCACGTCGTCGGGGAGGACGTAGGCCCGGCCTTCCATGGCGGCGGCCGCCCGTGCCGTGCGCAGCAGCTGCAGGCCCGCGCGCGGCGAGGCGCCGAGCCGCAGCTGCGGGTGGCGGCGGCTCGCCGTCACCAGGTCGACGACGTAACGGCGCACGTCGTCGGCGACATGGACGCTGCGGACCACCGACGTGAGATGGGCGATCTCGTCGGTCGTGGTCACCGGCTTGAGGTCTTCCAGCGGCATGCCGTTGGTGTGGTTGTCGAGCATGGCGAACTCGGCCCCGGGCGAGGGGTAGCCCATGGCGACCTGGGCGGTGAACCGGTCACGCTGGGCCTCGGGCAGCGGGTACGTGCCTTCCATCTCCACCGGGTTCTGCGTCGCGACGACGAAGAACGGCGGCTCGAGCTGGTAGGTCTCGCCGTCCGCGGTGACCTGGCGCTCCTCCATACATTCCAGGAGGGCGGACTGCGTCTTGGGGCTCGCCCGGTTGATCTCGTCGCCGATGACGACGTTCGCGAAGACCGCTCCGGGCCGGAACTCGAACGTGCGGCGCTCCGGCTCGTAGACGCTCACTCCGGTGACGTCGCTCGGCAGCAGGTCGGGCGTGAACTGGATGCGGCGCACGCTCCCGGACATGGCCGCTGCGAGCGTCTTGGCCAGCATCGTCTTGCCGACGCCGGGCACGTCTTCGATCAGCAGGTGTCCCTCGGACAGCAGGACGACGAGGGCCGTCCTGATGACCGCGGCCTTGCCGTCGATCACCGTTTCGATGGCGGCGACCATCCGCTCGCTGACCTCCGCCACCGACTCCACCTCGCGCGAGGGCGCAGCAGCGGGACGCGGCCAGCTCCCGCCGGGGCCACCGGGTCGATCCCCGGGCCCCAGGGAAGAAGCCGCGACGGGTGATGGGTCAGCCACCGCGTACCTCCGGGTTCGGTCTTTCAGTGTGCCTCCCCGCGCGGAGCAACGCCCACGCGCACGACAACGGCGCCGCGACGACGGCTACTGCTGGCAACTCCCGGGAGGCGCGAAGTGCTCCCGACCGGCCCGGCTTCGACGCGCGTTCACCCGTTGCTCACCCGTTGCTCACCCATTTCGCTGGCGCGCCGAGCGCGCCAGCCCGGCTAGGCGGCCGGTGAGCACGGCGGCTTCGTCGTGATCCCAATGCGCGATCGCCGCCCGCACATTGCGGCCCGCGGTGTCGAGGTGCACGCTGGCCAGCCCGAGCTTGCGCTGCCAGGGACCTTGAACCAGCCGGACACTCTGCAGCTTGTCCTGCGGCACGACGTCGGTGACCCGGCGAATGCGCCCGTACGTCGTCACCGAGAAGCTGTCGTCCAGCGCGGCGCCGAGGTAGTGGTAGAGCAGCGGAGCGCGCCAGCGGGCCCGTCGCGGCGGGGAGGCGGGCCGCAGCCGCTCGAGATCCAGCCCGGGCAGCACGCTGTGGATCACGCGTTCGGCCTCATCGCGCGGGCCGACCGGAAGCAGCAGGCCGCTGCCGGTACGTTCCTGCGCGCCGCCGGGCCCGCTGTTGTGGTAGCCGGCGACGTCGACCTCCACCCGCACCCAGCCGTGGCGACGCCAGAGCAGCGGCTCGACGATGCGCAGTGCCTGGACCCGGCCGCGCGGGACGGTCTGGTGACGGGTGTCGAGCAGCCCGTGGTGGATGCGGACCCCCTGCGGCGAGAGGGCAACCGTGAACCCGAACTCAACGGTGAACTTGTAGTAGATGGTTGCCCCGATCGGGAGCAGGCCCACAGCGATCGCACCGGCGGCCGTCGGGGCCAGCGTCACGGCCACCGCGACGGCAGCGACGAAGAGCACGGCGAGCGTGCTGGACGTCGACAGCAGCAGCGAGGTGACCAGCCGACCGGCCGGGACCGTGGCCAGCACGACCTGGTCGTCCCGGCCCCAGCCCGGCTGGGCCGGCTCGCTCGATGGCGGGGTGGTGACCGGCGGGCCCGGTGCGGCGGCCGTGGTCGGGGCCGCTTCGGCCGGCGCGGCCGCGGCCCGCTGGTGCGCGAGGTCGAGCAGGTGGGCCCGCACCTGCAACGCCTGCTCCTCGGTCAGGTACTCGAGGGTGGCTTCGGTGCTGCCGTGGCCGACCACTTCCAGCCGGAGTTCGGCCAGCCCCAGCGCCCGGGCGAGCAGCGGGCGGACGACGTCGATCGCCTGCAATCGCGCGAGCGGGACCCGGCGACTCTTGCGGGTGAAGACGCCGTACTCCAGCCGCAGGTCGTTGCCCTCGACGCGCCACCGCCGGCGCAGCCACGAGAGCACCCCGGCGACGGCCGCCACCGGGATGACGATGCCGGCGGTGATCCAGAGCTGCAGGCCGGAGAACTCGCCCCGGCGCACCGCGTCCTGGGCACTGATCGCGGCGACGATGCCGAGGGCGCGCCAGCCTTTCAGCACGGGGGTCAACGGATGCAGTCGCGCCCACTCGGCGCCGGGCGGGGCGACCTCGGTCGTGACGGGCGACGCCGTTTCGGTGGGTCGCGTCACAGCCCGGCCGCCCGCGCTTCTCCCAGCGTTGCCAGGCGGTCTCGTAACTGCGCAGCGTCGTGGGCCGGCAGGCCCGGCACCCGGGCATCGCTCGCCGCAGCCGCCGTGTGCAGCCGCACCGTCGCCAGGCCCCAACGTCGTTCCAGTGGCCCCGCAACCACGTCGACGAACTGCATCCGGCCGTACGGGACGACGGACAGCCGGCGCACCATGACCCCCCGCCGCACCAGCAGGTCCTCGTCGCGTTCGGCGAAGCCCCAGGCGGCGAACCGCCGCTGCGCGATCAGCTCGGCCGATACCAGCCCGACGATCAGGATCCCGATCGCGATCAACCCGGCGACCGGTACGAACGCGCCGAGCACGGCAGCGCCGGCCAGCAGCACCGCGCCCGTGGTCCGTACCTGGAAGCGGCGCAGCCCGAGCAGGCGCGGCGACGGGGTTCGCCAGGCCGGCCCGGACGCAGAGAAGGCGTCGGCGAAAGCCGCCGGGCGGGCGGCCGTGGAAGCAGGGCCGGGGGCTTCGGACACCGGCCCATCATTCACCGCTCACGAGTGGCCTTCGAAGGTCGATGGTATTGCTGAGGGGCAAAGTGGGGTACTGTGGGTTGCCGTGGGGAGCCTGGGTGGGTAGCTGCGGTGCCCGGTGGGGTGTGCGCGGTGCTCAAGGCGCCCTCGGTCTCGAGGGGTTCGAGAGGCGGGAGGGTGCGCGGTGTTTCTTGGCACGCACCGCCCTCGCCTGGACGAGAAGGGCCGGCTCGCGCTGCCCGCGAAGTTTCGTGAGGAGCTGGGGGAGGGTGTCGTGCTGACCAAGGGTCAAGACCGCTGCCTCTACGGCTACACCTCCGATGCCTTCACCAGGATCAGCGACGCGCTTCGCGACGCCCCGGTCGGCTCGCAGGCCCTGCGCAACTATCAGCGCACGTTCTTCGGGTCTGCCTCGCTCGAGGTGCCCGACAAGCAGGGACGCGTCACGCTGCCCGGTTCGCTGCGGGCGTACGCGGGGCTCGACCGCGATTGCGTGGTCGTCGGGACGAACGCGCGCTTCGAGATTCTGGAATGCCGCTGCCTTCGACGAGTGGGAGGCAGGCAACGACGAGAGGTTCGCCGAGCTCCAGGAGGAGGTGCTGCCCGGAGTGCTGTGAACGTCCACGGGAGTCGCTCTGCCGATTCTCCATCGCGTACGGCGAGGTTCCGGCCCGCTCGCATCCCGGCGCACCTTCCCCGGTGCCTGGCCGCCAGCGGACCTGGACCTGACCGGATGCTCGTCCGCCCTCCCGCCCGCCATTCGTCGCTCGAAACGGTGACCGCCAATGCCGAACGATTCCGAGGACGGGCGCGATCATGATGTTGACGCTGAATCGGCCTATTTCCACGAGCCCGTCATGGCCGCGCGCATCGTCGAGTTGCTCGCTCCGTCGCTCGCCGCGCCCGGCGCCGCCTTCGTCGACGCCACGCTCGGGCTCGGGGGCCACACCGAGGCCCTGCTCGACGCGTTCCCCGAAGCGCGAGCCGTCGGGATCGACCGCGACACCGAAGCCCTCGACCGAGCCCGGCAGCGGCTCGAGCGCCACGGCGATCGCGTCGCGTTCGTGCATGCGGTCTACGACGAACTTCCGGGCGTCCTCGACCGGCTCGGACTGGGCGTCGCAGCTGGGGGGATTTCGGCAGTCCTGCTCGATCTCGGCGTGTCGTCGCTGCAGCTCGACGACGGGCGGAGAGGCTTCTCCTACAGCCGGGAGGCCCCCCTCGACATGCGGATGGATCAGTCGCGGGGGATCACGGCGGCAGACGTCATCAATGGCTACGAGACGGGAGAGCTGGCGCGGGTGCTACGCACGTACGGCGAGGAGCGCTTCGCGCGCCGTATCGCCGAGGCCATCGTCCGGGAGCGCGAGCTGACCCCGATCGTCTCTACTTCACGATTGGCCGATCTGGTGCGTGACGCCGTTCCGGCCGCGACCCGCCGTACCGGTGGCCATCCGGCGAAGCGCACGTTTCAGGCGCTGCGGATCGAGGTCAACGGCGAGATGTCGGCGTTGGCGTCCGTCGCGCCCGTCGCTGTCGCGGCCCTGGCGACCGGCGGCCGGATCGCAGCGCTCTCCTACCACTCGCTCGAGGATCGCATCATCAAGCGCGCCTTGGCAGCGGCCGCACACCCCGAGCGCAATCCCGACATCCCGCCCGGCCTCCCCATCGCGGCGCCGGAGCCCGCCCTGAAGCTGCTGACGCGCGGCGCCGAGCGCCCGTCGGAGCCGGAAGTCGCCGCGAATCCGCGGGCGGCGTCGGCGCGGCTGCGCGCGGCTGAGCGCACGGCCGCTCCGCTTCCGGCCGGTTACCTGCCGTCGCGGCGGATCGGGGGACGGTCATGACCGCTGAGCCGCTGCCGGTCGCCACCCCGGAGAGCACCCCGGCCGGCTACGAGCGGCGCGAGCGCGGCCGGGGCATGCTCGCCCTCGTCCCGCCACCCGTCCGGGCCCGCCGCGCGCCGTTCGTGGCGTTGCTGATCGCCTTGCTGGCCGGTGGGCTGGTCGGGCTGCTGCTGCTGAACACCGCGTCCGCGCAGGATGCGTTCCGCTTACACACCCTGCAGAGCCAGGCGGCGGCGCTCGAGCGGCAGAAGGCGGATTACGCCAATCAGGGTGACGGTCTCGGCGATCCGGCGCGGCTGGCGATGCGGGCGGCTGCGCTCGGCCTCGTCCCGGGCGGCACTCCGATCTTCCTGGCCAACGGGCAGCCATTGCCCAAGGGGGCGATCCGGCTCGGCAACCTGGCCTACGTCCCGGCACCGGTCGTCATCCCGCCGCCGCTCGTGACCCCGAGCCCCGCCACGCCGGCGACGAAGGCCAGCGCGCCAGCAACCAAGGCGAGCAAGAAGCCGGTCGCGAAGGCGAGCAAGAAGCCGGTTGCCAGAACGAGCAAGAAGCCGGTCGGGAAGGCGACCGAAAGCCCCCGTGACCAAGACGCCGGTCGCCAAGACGCCGGTCGCCAAGACGCCGGTCGCCAAGACGCCGGTCGCCAAGGCGCCGACCACGGGAACGGCGACCTCGCCGAAGGCCGGCACGACGACCGGTACCGCCAGGACCACGACGACCACCACCACCCCGCCGACCACGACTGGGGGACGCTGATGAGCCCTACCGCTCCGCCGCCCCTCAAGCCGCGCCCGGTCTCCACCCGTCCGGTCGGCACCCGTGGCCCCGCCCGTCCCGCGAGCGAACGCGCCCAGGGGGAGTGGTCCCGCCGTGCGCGGCGGCGCGGCTACCGGCTGCGCCCGTCCGGCAGGCGGCTGCGGATGGCTGCTGCGTTGATGGCCGCGCTCTTCCTGCTGCTGGCGGGCCGGCTGGTCCAGCTGCAGGGTTTCAAGTCCCACTCCTACGCGGCGATGGCCGAGCAGCAGCGCACCCGCGTGGTCGAGCAGCCCGCCATCCGGGGTGAGATCAAGGACCGTTCCGGCAATGTCCTCGCGGTCGACATCGACGCCGCCGATGTCTACGTGCAGCCACCCAAGGTCAAGGACGCCGTGAGCGCCGCGAAGAAGCTGGCGCCCGTCCTCCACGTGCCCGAGTCGATCTTGCTGGCCCGCATGATCGACCACTCGAACTTCCGCTACCTGGCTTACGACGTCGACCCGGCGGTCGGCGAGCGGGTCACGAAGATGAAGCTCGAAGGCGTCGGGACGCTGCCGCAGCGCAAGCGGCTCTACCCGGCCGGCGCGCTGGCGGGCAACGTGCTGGGCACGGTGGGCCGCGACGGCAATGGCTTGGCGGGGCTGGAGAGCGCGTACAACACCGGCCTGGCCGGTAAGAGCGGCACCCTCGTCGTCGAGGAAGACCCCCAGGGCCGCACCATCCCGTCGGGTACCCACCGCGAGAAGGAACCCGTTGCCGGGCAAGGCCTGCAGCTGACCCTGGACCGTGACATCCAGTACTACGCCGAGCAGACCTTGGCCGCCGAGGTCAAGGCGTCGGGCGCGATCAAGGGCGTGGCGATCGTCATGAACCCGAAGACGGGCGACATCTACGCGATGGCGAGCGCTCCGGGTTTCAACCCCAACGACCCGCTGACGGCGACGCCGGCTCAGCTGCAGAACCCGGACGTCGCCTGGACGTTCGAGCCGGGCAGCGTCAACAAGCTGGTGACGATCGCGACCGCGATCAACCGGGGCATCGTCAACCCGCTGAGCCCGGTGTCGATCCCGCTCTCGAGCACCTATCCACCGGTGGGTATCAAGGCCGGCGATTACACGATCCACGACGCCGAGGACCACCCCGCGGAAACCCTGACGGTGGCCGGCGTGCTGGCCGAGTCGAGCAACCTCGGCACCCTGCTCATCAGCCGGATGCTGCCGTCCTCGGCGGCCCTCGAGCAGGGACTGCGCTCGTTCGGCCTCGGTGAGCCGACCGGCGTCGGCCTGCCGGGTGAGTCACAGGGCCTGCTGGCGAAGTCGAGCACCTGGTCGGTCGCGCAGGCCGCCAACATCCCGTTCGGCCAGAGCATGTCGGTCAACGAGCTGCAGGTCGCCTCGGCCTACGCCACCGTCGCAAACGGTGGCGTCCGCGTGACCCCGCGCATCATCGACGGGATCATCGACGGCAAGGGCAAGGTCGAGAAGAAGGCGGCCGGGCCGGCCCGTCGCGTGGTCAGCGCCCAGACCGCGAAGACCATGCAGCAGCTGCTGGAGCAGGTCACCACCACGAACGGCACCGGCACCGAGGCCGCGATCCCGGGCTACCGGGTCGCCGGCAAGACCGGTACGGCCAACCGGATCGATCCGCAGACCGGCCGTTACTCGGGCTACGTGGCGTCGTTCGTCGGGTTCGCCCCGGCCGACAAGCCGTCGCTTGTGGTGGCTGTCTCACTCGACAACCCGACCAGCAGCATCTTCGGCGGTACCGTCGCGGCCCCCGTCTTCAAGAACATCATGCAGTTCGCGCTGACCAGCCTGCGGATCCCGCCGACCGGCACCACGCCCGTCGTCTACCCGCTCAAGGCGGGGTGAGGGGCGCGTGAGGCCGCCGATCGGCCGCCTGCGTGACCTCTTCGGGGGCCGCGGCCACCTATCCTCGGGCCCGTGACCCCGCCGTCGCTGCGTCCTGCCGCGACGCCTGAGATCCCGCTGGCCGACCTTGCTCGGCTGTTGCCCGGGTCCTCGATCGCCGAGGCCGGTGAGACGTCGGGTGCGAGCGGTGCGAGCGGTGCGAGCGAGGTGCGCGTCACCGGTGTCACCCTCGATTCGCGCCAGGTTCGTCCGGGTGATCTCTACGCTGCGCTGCCCGGGGCACACGTGCACGGCGCCCGTTTCGCCGCCGAGGCGCTGGCTGCCGGGGCCGCGGCCGTCTTCACCGATCCCGCCGGTGCCGAGCAGATAGCCGCTGCAGGCGTGCCGGTGCCCCTGCTGATCACCGCCGACCCGCGAGATGCCCTGGGCGGCCTGGCCGCGACCGCGTACGGCGACCCGAGCTCCAAGCTGCACCTGCTCGGGGTGACCGGCACCAACGGCAAGACCACGGTCAGCTACCTGCTCGAGGCGGGCCTGCGGGCGGCCGGTCATCGCACCGGGCTGATCGGCACGGTCGAAACGCGGATCGGCGACGAGATCGTCCCCAGCGTGCGCACCACGCCCGAGGCTCCTGAGCTGCAGGCGCTCTTCGCGGCCATGAGCGAGCGCGGGGTCACGGCGGCGGCCATGGAGGTCTCGAGCCACGCGCTGGCGCTGCACCGGGTGGACGGCTGCCGGTTCACCGGCGCCGCCTTCACCAACCTCAGCCAGGACCATCTGGACTTCCACGGCTCGATCGAGGAGTACTTCCAGGCCAAGGCGCTGCTCTTCGACGCGCAACGCGGGCTCCTGCCGCCGGGCGCGAAGGCGGTCCTCGCAGCGGACGACGAGTACGGCCGGCGGCTCGCGCAATTGCGTGCCGATGCCGATGCCGATGCCGATGCCGAGGCCGTGACGTTCGGCGCGGCCGCCGACGCCGACTGGCGGGTGACGGACGTCGCTGCGGGTCCGGACGGCTCGCGGTTCACCGTGCGGCCGCCATCGGGCAAGCCCGTCGTCGCCGGCGTGCAGCTGCCCGGCTCTTTCAACGTGACCAACGCCCTGTGCGCGCTCGCCCTGCTGGTCGAGACCGGGATCCCGGTCGAAGCCGCGCTCGCCGGGGTCGCCGGGCTCACCGGCGTTCCCGGCCGGATGGAGCGGGTCGACGCCGGGCAGCCGTACCTCGCGCTGGTGGATTACGCCCACACCCCGGCGGCCGTCAGCGGGCTGCTGGAAGCGGTGCGCGGGCTGGTCCGCGGCCGCGTGATCCTGGTGCTGGGCTGCGGCGGCGATCGCGATAAGGGCAAGCGCCCGCTGATGGGTGCTGCGGCCGTGCAGGGCGCGGACCTGCGCCATCCTCACCAGCGACAACCCGCGCTCGGAGGATCCGCTGGGCATTCTCGAGGAGATGCAGCGGGGGGCGGCCGGCGCGGCGGCGGGCGGTGCGGGCGGCTCCTTCGTGGTCGAGCCTGACCGGGCAGCGGCAATTGCGGTCGCGGTCAGCGAGGCGCGTCCTGGCGACGCTGTCGTGGTTGCCGGTAAAGGCCATGAGGTGGGGCAGGACATCGGCGGCGTCATCCACCCGTTCGACGACCGCGCGGTATTGCGCTCGGCGCTGCTGGTCGGGGCGGCATCCGGATGATCCCGCTGTCCCTGGGCGAGGTTGCCGCTGCCGTCGGCGGTCACCTCGTGGAAGGCACCGACTCCGCGGCGGTGGCGAGCGGGCTGGTCATCGACTCCCGGCTGGCCGGGCCCGGTCTGCTCTTCGCTGCGCTGCCCGGTGACCGTACCGACGGCCACGCATTCGCCGAAGCGGCCAGCGCGTCCGGCGCGGTCGCAGCCCTCGCGACGCGACCCGTCGGCGTTCCCGCGGTCCTGGTCGACGACGTCGCCGAGGCCATGGCCCGGCTGGCCGCCGAGAACGTGCGGCGGCTTCCCGAGCTGCGCGTGATCGGGCTGACCGGTTCGTCGGGCAAGACCAGCACCAAGGACCTGATCGCGACGCTGGTGGAACCGGCCGGCCCGACCGTCGCCCCGCCCGGCTCCTTCAACAACGACCTCGGCGTGCCGCTGACGGTGCTGCGGGCCGACCCCGCCACCCGCTTCCTGGTCCTCGAGATGGGTGCCCGTGGCCGCGGCCACATCGCGCGACTGTGTGCCATCGCCCCGCCGTCCATCGGGGTGGTGCTCAACGTGGGCAGCGCCCACCTCGGGGAGTTCGGCAGCCGCCAGGTGATCGCCGAAAGCAAGGGCGAGCTGGCAGAAGCCGCGCGCGACGTGGCGGTTCTCAACGCCGACGATCCGCTGGTCGCCGCCATGGCGAGCCGCGCGTCCGCCCGGGTGTCCACCTTCGGGGAAGGCGACGCGGCCGACGTGCGCGCGGTCGACATCCAGCTCGACGCCCAGGGCTGTGCCGGGTTCACCCTGATTACCCCAGCAGGCAGCGCGCCCGTGCAGCTGCGCCTCGTCGGCGCACACCAGGTGGCTAACGCGCTCGCTGCGGCCGCCGTCGCCCTCGAATGCGGACGCGAAACGCAGGAGGTGGCGCGCGACCTGTCCGCGGCCACCCCGCGTTCCCGGTGGCGCATGGAGGTGCGGGTCGATCCCGCCGGTCGCACGGTGATCAACGACGCCTACAACGCCAACCCGGAGTCGATGCGCGCCGCGCTGAAGACGCTGGCGGCGCTGGGTCACGCGGCCCCGGGCCGGCCCGCCCGCCGGACCGTGGCCGTGCTCGGGCCGATGTACGAGCTCGGCCCGACGAGCGTGGATGAGCACGACGCCATCGGGCGGCTGGCCGTGCGGCTGTCGATCGACAAGCTGGTCGTGGTCGGATTCCGACGCGGCCGCCATCCACACCGGTGCCAGCCTCGAGGGATCCTGGGACAACGAGTCGGTGCTGGTCGACGACGTGGCGCAGGCCGTGGACCTGCTTGCCGGCGAGCTGCGTGAGGGCGATGTCGTCCTGATCAAGGCGAGCCGCGCGGCGGGGCTGGAGCGGGTGGCCGAGGCGCTCCTCGCGGGAGATCGGGCGCAGACCGGGACGGGCTCGGCATGAAATTCGTGCTGATCGCCGCGACGGTCGCGCTGGTGATCTCGCTGGTCGGTACCCCGCAGGCCATCAAGCTCTTCCGGCGCCGGGGCTACGGCCAGGAGATCCGCGAGGACGGGCCGCAGAGCCACCTGACCAAGCGCGGGACCCCGACCATGGGCGGCGCCGTCATCATCCTGGCGACCCTGTCCGGCTACGGCGTCGCCCACCTGGTCGACATGCGCGGCTTCACCGCGAGCGGGCTGCTGGTGCTGATGGTGATGACGGGGCTCGGGATCGTGGGGTTCGCGGACGACTACATCAAGGTCCGCCGCCAGCGCAACCTGGGGCTCTCGGCCCGCACGAAGTTCATCGGACAGCTGGCGGTAGCCCTCGCGTTCGGCATCCTGGCGATCCGCTTCCGCAACGGCGACGGCTACCTGCCGGGATCGACCGAGCTCTCGTGGGTGCGCGACATCAGCTTCTCGGTAGGCACGATCGGCTTCCCGATCCTGGCGTGGCTGATGATCTCTGCCACCTCCAACGCGGTGAACCTCACCGATGGTCTGGACGGGCTCGCGGCCGGCACTAGTGCAATGGTCTTCGGCGCCTACGTGATCATCTCGTTCTGGCAGTTCGGCAACGCCTGCGGCGACAGCGGCACGTCGGCCGCGTCCTGCTACGTGGCCCGGGATCCGCTCGACATCGCCATCGTCGCCGCGGCCGCGATGGGCGCCTGTTTCGGCTTCCTGTGGTGGAACGCGAGCCCGGCGAAGATCTTCATGGGCGACACCGGCTCGCTGGCGATCGGCGGCACGATCGCCGCGATGGCCATCGTGACCCGGACCGAATTGCTGCTGGTCATTCTCGGCGGTCTCTTCGTCATGGAGACCGTCTCGGTGATCCTGCAGGTCGCGTCTTTCAAGCTGACCGGTAGACGGGTGTTCAACATGGCGCCGGTCCACCATCACTTCGAGCTCGCCGGCTGGCCGGAAACCACCGTCATCATCCGCTTCTGGATCATCGGCGGGCTGACGGTGGCGCTCGGGCTGGGCCTCTTCTACGCCGAGTTCCTCTCGCACGGGTCGCTCCACTGAGCGGCGACATCGAGCCTGCCGGCAGCCTCGAGGGCAAGGCTGTCGTCGTCGCCGGTCTCGGGCTCTCCGGAGCGGCCGCGGCCCGGGTTCTCGCGGGCCGCGGCGCCCGGGTCCGGGCGTTCGACGACGCCCACGGCCCGGCTCAGCAGACGGCGGCCGCCCGTCTGGCAGCTCATGGCGTCGAGGTCACGCTGGACGGCCTGCCGGTTTCCGTGCCCGAGGGGGCCGATCTGGTCGTCACCTCGCCGGGGCTGCGGCCATCCACCCCACTGCTGCAGAACGCCGAAGCGGCGGGCATCCCCGTCTGGGGGGAGGTCGAGCTCGCCTGGCGGCTGCGTCCAGCCGGGCAGGAGTGGCTCGCGATCACCGGCACCAACGGCAAGACGACGACGACCCAGATGCTGGGCGCGATCCTGGCGACGGCCGGTCTGCCCGCGGCGACGGCGGGCAACATCGGGGCGCCGCTGGTCGAGGTGGCGCTAGGAGGTCTCGGCGGCGGCGCCGGCGTACCCGAGGTGCTGGCAGTCGAGCTTTCCAGCTTCCAGCTGCACTACACCCACACGCTGGCCCCGCGGGCCGGAGCCGTCCTGAATCTTGCTGCCGACCATCTGGATTGGCACGGCTCGATGCAGGCGTACGCGGCCGACAAGGCCCGGGTCTGGGGCCCCGCCGGGGCAGCGACGACGGCCGTCGTCAACGCCGACGACCCGGGCGTGGTCGCGCTGCGCGGCGGAGAACCCGCGCTGACGTTCGGCCTGGCCGGTGCCGGGATCACCATCGTGGACGGCTACCTCGTCGATGAGGCGCTCGGCGGAGGCCGGATGGCGCGGGTCGATGCGCTCGGGGTGCCCGGCTCGCACAATGTCGCCAACGCGCTGGCCGCCGCCGCGCTGGCGCGGGCGTACGGGGTCGCGCCGGACGTCATCGGGGCGGCCCTGACGGGGTTCCGGCTGGGACCCCATCGCAACGAGCTGGTGACGACCGTGCAGGGCGTCGCGTACGTGAACGACTCCAAGGCGACGAACCCGCATGCTGCCGCCGCGAGCCTCGGGGCGTACCTGTCGGTCGTCTGGATCGCGGGCGGGTTGAACAAGGGTCTGGCCTTCGACGAGCTGGTGGCCATCTCCGCCGCGCACCTGAGGGCGGTGGTGCTGATCGGGCGCTGCGCCGACGAGCTGGCTGAGGCGATCGCCCGACACGCGCCGAAGATCCCCGTTTCCCGGGCCGCAAGCATGGACGATGCCGTGGTGGCAGCTGCCGCGCTGGCACGCGGCGGCGACACGGTCCTGCTGGCGCCGGCGGCGGCCTCGATGGACATGTTTCGCGATTACGCGGCACGGGGCGAGGAGTTCGCCGCCGCCGCTCGGAGGCTCTCGGAGGGTTCGTGACGGCACTGGACGCCCCTGGCGCATCGCGCGGCCGGCGTGCTCCGGCCCGGGCTCCAGGAAGCAGCCGGCAGGGTGGCCAGGCCGGCGCCGCGCGTCGCGTCGTGATGGCCGAGCCGGATCACGACTCGTCGTCGCAGCGGGTGCCCGTGCTCGCGCGGCCGATGACCTCGTACTACCTGATCGCGTCGGCCGGCGCGCTGCTGCTCGGGCTCGGCCTGGTGATGGTGCTGTCCGCCTCGAGCGTCACCTCGTACGCCAGATCCGGGTCGTCGTTCTCGGTCTTCGTCAAGCAGCTGATGTGGGTGGGGATCGGCCTGCCGTTCCTGCTGCTCGCGAGCCGGATGTCGGCGCGGGCGCTGCGGCTGCTGTCGTATCCGCTGCTGCTCGCGTCGATCGCCGGGCTCATGCTCGTGCTGGTGCCCGGTCTCGGGGTGTCCGCCTACGGGGCCACCCGGTGGATCGGCGTCGGCTCGTTCACCCTGCAGCCGAGCGAGCTGGCCAAGCTGGCGCTCGCGCTGTGGGGTGCCGACCTGCTGGTGCGCAAGCGCCGCCGGCTGCGCACCTGGCGCCACCTGCTGATCCCGCTCCTGCCGGTCGCGACGCTGATCTGCGGCCTGGTCATGCTCGAGCCCGACCTCGGCACCACCCTGGTGATCGTCGCCGTGCTCATGACCCTGCTGTGGGTCGTCGGTTCGCCGGCGCGGCTCTTCGCCGGGCTGGCGTCGATCATCGGCGTGCTCGTCACGCTATCTCGCCGTCATGGAGCCCTACCGGTTCGAGCGGCTCGCCTCGTTCGCTGACCCCTTCAAGGACACCCAGGGCAACGGGTGGCAGGCCGTGCAGGGGCTGTACGCGCTCGCTTCCGGGGGCTGGTGGGGCGTGGGGCTCGGCGCCAGCCGCGAGAAGTGGTCCTACCTGCCCAACGCCCACACCGACTTCATCCTCGCCATCATCGGCGAAGAGCTCGGGCTGGTCGGCACCCTGCTCGTCGTGGTGCTGTTCGGGGTCCTCGCGTATGGCGGCATCCGGGTTGCGCAGCGCTCCTGCGACCCGTTCGGGCGGCTCGCGGCGGCGGCTGTCACCGCCTGGCTGGTCGGGCAGGCGCTCATCAACATGGGCGCCGTCGTCGGCCTGCTGCCCATCACCGGCATCCCGCTGCCGCTGATCTCGTTCGGCGGTTCGTCACTCCTGCTCAGCATGTTCGCCATAGGTGTGCTCCTGGCGCTCGCCAAGACCGAGCCTGCAGCTGCCCAGGTGCTGGCCGCGCGGGCGGCCAGCCGTTCTGCGGTGAAGCTGGCCGGCCGTTCTCGCCGTTCATGGGGCGGAGGGCGGCTCTCCTGGCTGCCCAGGCGCCGCGGGCGCAAGGGCGCCCAGGCCGGCAAGAAGCGCGACCCCCAGTCCAAGCGCCGCGCCTTCGGCGGCAAGCAGGGCCGCTCGCCGGATGATCCGCGCCGGGCACGGGGCGCGCAGCCCGCCGGCGGGCGGGGTTCCGCCTCGAGCCGCCAGACGCCCCGCCAGCGCGCTTCGGCCGGGCGCCGGCAACGCCGGGGCGGCCTGGGCCGGCTGTCCGGACGTGAAAGCGCCCGATCGCGCCGGCGCCAGCCGAGCCGCTGAGGTCCGGCTCGATGGTCGGTGACCCGCCCGACGAACCCGCGCCGCGCAGCGTCGTGCTCGCCGGAGGCGGCACCGCCGGCCACGTCGAGCCCGCCCTTGCCGTCGCCGACGCGCTGCGGGCGGCGCATCCGAGCCTGCGCATCACCTTGCTGGGCACCGAGTCGGGGCTGGAGACGCGGCTCGTCCCGGCCCGCGGGTTCGAGCTGCGCACCATCCCGCGCGTGCCGCTACCGCGCAAAGCCGTCGGCCTCGCTGCTGAGCCTGCCGAGCCGGGCGCTCGGCGCCGTTCGTGCCGCGGGAGCGGTGCTGGACGAGGTGCAGGCCGACGTCGTCGTCGGTTTCGGCGGCTACGTCGCGTTCCCCGCCTATCTTGCGGCCCGCCGCCGGCGCTGCGGCATCGTCGTGCACGAGGCGAACCCGTTGCCCGGCCTGGCGAATCGGGTGGGGCGCGGCTGACCCGTCAGGTCGCCGTGAGCACGCCAGGGACGCACTACCCCACGCAACGCTGACCGGGATCCCGCTGCGCCCGGCGTTGCTCGACCTCGACCGCGCAGCGCGCCGGCCGCAGGCCCGCGCGCTCGTTCGGCCTGGACCCGCAGCGGCCGACGCTGCTCGTCTTCGGCGGTTCGCAGGGCGCCCGGCGCATCAACGAGGCGGTGGTGGGCGCGGCCGGCGAGCTGGTTGCCGCCGGTATCCAGGTGCTGCACGCGGCCGGCGCCGCCGGCGCGGACCAGGTCCGCGCCACACTGCCGGAGGCGTTGGACGGTGGCGCGCGCCCTACGTGGTGCTCCCGTACATCGACGACATGCCAGCGGCTTACGCCGCCGCCGATCTGGCCTTGTGCCGCTCGGGCGCGATGAGTTGCGCCGAGCTGGCGGCCGTCGGCCTGCCGGCGGTCTACGTGCCCCTGCCGATCGGCAACGGCGAGCAGCGGCTGAACGCCGAACCCGCCGTCGCCGCGGGGGGAGCGGTGCTCGTCGCGGATGGCGACCTGGATGCGCGGGCTGTCGCGCACCAGGTGATCCCGGTGCTGACCGACCCCGAGCGGCTGGCACGCATGACGGCGGGCGCGGCCGGCCTTGCCCATCGCGATGCCGCCGCTGCCGTGGTGGCCCTGATCGAGGCGGCATACGCGAGCGCTTCCCGATCGCGAGGGCGGTCACCTCGCCGGTGATTCCCGACCCGGATCTTTCCCGGACAATGGGCTCCGTGCCCGCCGCCGCAGATCTCCCGCCCGAACTTGCTCGCGTCCACCTGATCGGGGTCGGCGGCGCCGGGATGAGCGGGATCGCACGCTTGCTGCTGGCCCGCGGCGCGGTGGTGAGCGGGAGCGACGCCGCGTGACAGCAGGGTGCTGGCGGCGCTGCGTCAACTCGGCGCGACGGTGTTCGTCGGCCATGAAGCGGCACATGTCGCCGAGACGGTCGCGGGTGCGCGGGCGGCCGCAGGAGCGCGGCTGACGGTCGTCACCTCGAGCGCCATCCGCGCGCAGAACCCGGAGCTGGTCGAGGCACACCGGCTGGGCCTGCAGGTGCTGCCGCGCGCCGCGGCCTTGGCGGCGCTGATGTCCGGCCGCAAGGGTGTGGCGATCGCCGGTACCCATGGCAAGACGACGACGACCTCGATGCTGACGGTCGCGCTTCAACACGCCGGGCTGCACCCCTCGTTCGCCATCGGCGGCGACCTGTCCGAGCCCGGCAGCAACGCGCATGCGGGCAGCGGCGACGTGTTCGTCGCGGAGGCCGACGAGAGCGACGGATCGTTCCTGCTGCTCGCCCCGTTCGGAGCGGTGGTGACGAACGTCGAGCCGGACCATCTGGACCACTACGCCGACTCCGCGGAGGTGGACGCCGCCTTCGAGCAGTTCGTCGACCGCATCGATCCGGCGGGCTTCCTGGTCGCCTGCCTCGACGATCCGGGTGCCGCGCGGTTGCTCGGGCGGGCCCAGGCGCGCGGGCTGCGCGCGGTGTCGTACGGGACGGCGGCGTCGGCGGACCTGCGCATCGACCGCCTGCGCACCGGGCTGGCCGGCGGGACGGTGGCGTATGAGGCGGTCTCACGCGGGCGCCGGCTCGGGGAGATCACCCTGCAGGTGCCCGGTGCCCACAACGCGCGCAATTCCGCCGCGGTCCTTGCCGCCGGGTTGGAGCTCGGCGTCAGCGCTGCGGCGATGTGTCAGGGCATCGCCACCTACCCGGGCGTGCGCCGCCGCTTCGAGCTCAAGGGGCGCGAGGCAGGGGTCACGGTGGTCGACGATTACGGCCACCACCCGACCGAGGTGGCAGCGACGCTGGCGGCAGCGCGCCCCGTAGCCGGAGACGGCCGGCTGATCGTGGCCTTCCAACCGCACCGCTACAGCCGCACCGCGGCCTTCGGCCGGGAGTTCGGCGCGGCCCTCGGCCTGGCCGACGTCATCGTGGTCATGGACGTCTACTCGGCCGGCGAGGATCCGCTTCCGGGGGTCAGCGGGCGCACGATCGCCGACGCCGTGCCCGCGCCGCTGGACCGGGTGGTGTACGAGCCGAACTGGTCGCAGGTGCCGGCGCTGCTGGCCGCGCTCGCCCGTCCGGGCGACCTCGTCCTCACGATGGGCGCCGGCGACGTGACCCAGCTCGGCCCGGAGGTGCTGCGCGAGCTGGCCGGCCGGACTGCTGTCCAGCAGGCCGCAGGAGAGGGAACGCTGCACTGAACGCCGTACTGAACCTCTAACGCTGCGCCGGCAGCCGGCACGCTCACCCAGAGGTTCAGTGCACGGGACCGGGGGAGCCAGCACGATGAGGGACCGTGCCTCAACCCTCAACTCAAGGTTGAGGCTGTGCCCGGGGCTGCTGCTGCCGCTCGCTGCGCGCTCCGAAACCGGTCTGAGGGTCGCCCTAGAGGGGTTCGGCGGCGCTGCACCCGGAGCGAGCGTTTCCCGAATTGGGCCTTCTGTGGGCGGTTTTTGGGGCCCCCTGGGTTTCCAAAACCCGCTTTACCGTTAACTCGGGTGAGGTTCTGTGACGACACGCCGAAACGCTGGCCAGCCGAGTCCAAGCCTGGGCTAGTCTGCGCGCAGAACGCAGCCTGACCACGCATAACTCTTAAGTTCACGGTGAGAGTTGAGGGTTGCGGTCGACGCAAGACTCGTAGCAGCCGCAGCACTTTTCGCTTTGTCCGCACCGCCGAGCTTCAGCAGCTCTACAAGGGCCCGCCAGTTAACGCCCAGTCCGCCAGGAGGACCGCCGCATGCCAGCCCCGCAGAACTATCTCGCCGTTATCAAGGTCGTCGGGATCGGCGGTGGCGGCGTGAATGCCGTCAACCGCATGATCGACGTGGGGTTGAAGGGCGTCGAGTTCATCGCGATCAACACCGACGCGCAGGCGCTGCTGATGAGCGACGCCGATGTCAAGCTCGACGTCGGTCGCGAGCTGACCCGCGGTCTCGGCGCGGGGGCCAACCCCGACGTCGGCCGTCAGGCTGCCGAGGACCACCGCGAGGAGATCGAAGAGGTCCTCAAGGGGGCCGACATGGTCTTCGTCACGGCGGGCGAGGGCGGCGGCACCGGTACCGGCGGGGCACCGGTCGTCGCCAGCGTGGCGCGCTCGCTGGGCGCGCTGACCATCGGCGTTGTTACCCGGCCCTTCACCTTCGAGGGGCGCCGGCGGGCCGCGCAGTCCGATGTGGGCATCGAGGCGCTGCGCAGCGAGGTCGACACCCTCATCGTCATCCCGAACGACCGGCTGCTGTCCACCGCCGAGCACCACGTGAGCGTGATGGACGCGTTCAAGGGTGCCGACCAGGTGCTCCTGCAGGGCGTGCAGGGCATCACCGATCTGATCACCACTCCGGGCCTCATCAACCTCGACTTCGCCGATGTCAAGGCCGTGATGTCCAACGCCGGCAGTGCCCTCATGGGTATCGGCCGGGCCCGCGGCGACGACCGTGCCGAGGTTGCGGCGCAGCAGGCGATCTCGAGCCCGCTGCTGGAAGCCAGCATGGACGGCGCGCAGGGCGTGCTGCTGAACATCTCGGGTGGTTCCGACCTCGGGCTGTTCGAGATCAACGCCGCGGCGGAGCTGGTCGCCGAGGCGGCCCACCCAGAGGCCAACATCATCTTCGGTGCGGTGATCGACGACGCGCTCGGCGACGAGGTCCGGGTGACCGTCATCGCCGCCGGGTTCGAGGCTCCGCTGGAGCGCCGGCCGAAGGGCTACGGAGCTGTCGGCCGGCGCGGCGCCGCACCGCTTCCCAACGGTGCTCCTGGCGGCGACCCGCGCGTGCTCGACCTTCGTGAGGAGCAGCGTCCGGTCGCGGCGCCGGCCGCCGCCGCAGCGCCGGCCCGCTCGGCTGAGCCGCGCCCGCCGGCGCGCCCGATCCAGGCGCGCCCCAGCGCGGCTCCGTCGGCGCCGCCGGCCGGCCCGCCGCCGTCGGCGACGCGTCCGATGCCGCGGCCGGCCTCGGAGCCCCCGCGCACCGAGCGCCGTCCGGTGGTGTTCGACGATCTCGACGTCCCGGACTTCCTGAAGTAGCCCAGCCGTTATGGCGGTGTGGTTCACCGACCGCCGGGGTGGGGTCAGCGAGCCGCCGTATGCCGAGCTCAACCTCGGGCTGCACGTGGGAGACGATCCCGACGCAGTGCTCGAAAATCGGCAGCGGCTGCAGGGGCTGCTCGGCGACCGGCCTGTCGTGTGGATGGATCAGGTGCACGGACGCCGGGTGACCGTCGTCGAGCACGCCCCGGACGCAGCGATACCGGAGACCGATGCGCTGATCACGTCCGTCCCCGGGCTCGTGCTCGCAGTGCTCGTCGCCGATTGCGCCCCGGTTCTCCTGCGGGGTCCGCTCGACACCGATCCTGCGATGGGGTCGGCCGAAGCCGGCGCGGGGCAGGCGCGTGAGGTGATCGCTGCGGCGCATGCCGGGAGGCGGGGCCTGCAGTTAGGGGTGGTCGAAGCGGTGGTGAGCCGGATGAGCTCGCTCGGCGTGCAGCCCAGAGCGATCTCCGCGCAGTTGGGGCCGGCGGTGTGCGGCAAGTGCTACGAGGTTCCGTCCGCGATGCGCGACGAGGTCGGCATGGTCGCGCCGGCGGCCATCACCACCACCCGGACCGGCCGGCCGGCGCTCGACCTGCGGGCCGGACTCGTCCAGCAGCTTCACGCGCTGGGCGTGGGCCAGGTGCAGGTCGATGCGACGTGCACGGTGGAATCCCCGCATCACTTCAGCCACCGTCGTGATCAGCGCACCGGGCGAAGCGCCGGGCTCATCGTGATCGATGGCTGATGCCGCGGGGCCGGCCCGCCTTCGCGAGCTCGCCGCGCGGTGGGAGGCCTTGCAGGACCGGGTGGCGGCCGCAGCACAGGCGGCCAACCGCTCGCCGGCGGAGCTGACCGTCATCGCGGTGACGAAGACCTGGCCGTACTCCGACATCGCCCACCTGCTCACGCTCGGCGTCCTCGACATCGGGGAGAACCGCGCGCAGGAGCTCTCCTCCAAACTCGAGCAGGCCGCGTCGGCGGGCGCTCGGTCCGCGAGCATCCGCTGGCACTTCATCGGCCAGCTGCAGCGCAACAAGGCCGGGCTGGTCGGGAGAAGTTGCACCGCCGTGCACACCGTGGACCGTCCGGAGCTGATCGCGCCCCTCTCGCGGGCGGCGGCAGCGGTGGGGCGCCGGCTGGACGTCTTCCTGCAGCTCAGCCTGGACGGCGACCCGCGACGCGGGGGTGCCGCCGAAGCCGAGCTCGCCCCGCTGGCCGACCTCGTCACCGCCGCGGACGCGCTCACGCTGCGCGGCCTCATGGCCGTCCCGCCGCTCGGTCAGCAGGCCCGGCCCGCGTTCGCTCGGCTGCGCGCCGCGCGCGATCGCCTGTGCCGTCTTCATCCCGGAGCTTCGGCGCTGTCCGCCGGAATGTCGGGCGATTTGGAAGATGCCGTGATGGAAGGGGCGACACACCTACGTGTCGGTACTGGTCTGATGGGGTCTCGGGCTTAAAGTTCTGCCCATGGGAATGGGCCGCAGGGCGATGGTCTATCTCGGGCTTGCCGAGGAAGACGAGGGCTACATCGACGACGACTACGAGGTGGACGAGCCTGTTCACGAGCCGGCGGCCTCGCGTGCGGTCCGTCGGGCCGAGCAGCGTGAGGTCCGCGAGCGTGAGGTGCGCGTCCCGGAAATGGCCGGTGCCCGCCGCTCGCGCCATGAGGTGCATGCCGAGGGAATGTCCGTCGAGGCGGCCACCCGCGGGAGCGTTGCGCCACGGCTGTCCGATCCGGTGGTCCGCGAGATGGCTGACGCGACCCCGTCGTACCAGATCACCACGCTGCAGCCGCGCAGCTATAACGAGGCGCGCCAGATCGGTGAGGCCTTCCGTGAACACATCCCGGTCATCATGAATCTGACCGATATGTCCGATGATGACGCGAAACGGCTGGTCGACTTTGCCGCTGGGCTGATCTTCGGGCTGCGTGGAAGCATCGAAAAGGTCACGAACAAGGTCTTCCTGCTCTCTCCCAGTAATGTGGCGGTCAGCGCGGAGGACAAGCGCCGCATCGTGTCGGGTGGCTTCTACAACCAGTCCTGACG
Organism: uncultured Actinomycetota bacterium; assembly: GCA_963782485.1. Classification (GTDB taxonomy): domain Bacteria; phylum Actinomycetota; class Actinomycetes; order Frankiales; family Frankiaceae; genus DATAZK01. The sequence continues at coordinate 51,821 of CAWAJV010000007.1, read as the reverse complement.
GCCTTCGCGCGGGGCTCCTGGAGGGATCATCAGCGCGTTAGGCACGGTCCTCGTAACGCTGCTGTGGATCTTCGCTGTCCTGCTCATCGGACGCGTCGTGATCAGCTGGATCTCCTATTTCAGCCGCGATTTCCGGCCCACCGGGCCTCTGGTGGTGCTGTTCGAGATCATCTACACGGTCACGGATCCGTTTCTGCGACCGCTCCAGCGGCTGATCCCACCTCTGCGAATCGGTGGATTCGCGTTGGATCTGGCCTTTATCCTTCTGTTCATCGTCGTTCAGGTTGCGATTCAGTACGCGGGTCAGCTTTGAGGTTGCGCCGCTCGGGTCGATGGTCGAACGAGAGGTACTACTCGCCGCGTCGACAGGAGGCGTTATGCCGCTGACACCTCAAGAGGTGGCCAGCAAGGTTTTCGGTCCCACCCGGATGCGTCGTGGCTACGACGAGCATGAGGTGGACGCGTTTCTCGACGAGGTCGAGGCCGAGCTGACCCGCCTTCATGCCGAGAACGACCAGCTGCGCGAGGAGCTCGAGAAGGCGCGCAATGGCGGTCGGCCTGCCGAGACCTCGCCGGTGCTGACGAAGCCTTCCGAGCCCGCAACGCCGCCGCCGGCGGCGCCGCCGCCGGCTCCCGAAGCTCAGACCGCCCCGGTGGTGGCGAGCGCGTCGACCACCCCGGACGACACCGCCGTTGAGCAGCGCGTAGCACGGATGCTGGTCCTGGCCCAGCAGACCGCAGACGCTGCGGTGCGCGATGCCGAGCTCGACGCCGAGCGGGTCCGCGCCGGGGCCCAAACGGACGCCGAGCGGTTACTGGCCGACGCCCGGATGCGCACGAGCGAGGAGCTCGGCAGCCTCGAGCGCAACAAGCGGGTGCTGGAAAGCGAGGTCGAGCAGCTCGAAGCCTTCGAGCAGCAGTATCGCCAGCGGCTCCGCGCGTACTTCGAGATGCAGCTTCGCGAGCTGGAGCCCGGAGCCGGGGGTCCGGCGGCGGTCGAAGGTCGCGAAAACGCGGCCCTCGGAGCCGGCGCCGATGACGAGGATGACCACAACGGTATAAATATGGATAATACGGACGAAGCGTCGTCGGGTGATCCACTCACTGGGGGCTTGTCGGATCCTCCGGGGTTCGGAGCGGTCTGGTCGGGGGATGATCTCGGCCAGCCTGGTGGTGATCCCTTCGTCAGGGACCGTCGTGATGCCGAGAGCCGTGCAGGCGGCTCGCCGTTTGACACGCGTCCCGAGGGTTACTGACACTGCGGCTGCGGCCGGGCTGTCAAAGGCGTGCATTAGGCTCCGCAAGCCTTTAGATGAACCGTTGTCCCGTGCCGTGCAGTAGCCGTTCACAGTCGAAGGTGTAGGCGCTTGATTGTCATTAGTGGGGCGCTCGTACTCGTAGCGGCCGTGTTGCTGGTGCTGGGAATCGTCTCCAGCATCACCCTCGTCTATGCCGCGATCGGTTTGTCCTTGGTCTCGGCGGTATTCCTCCTGGTCGGGGTCTTCCAGCGCCCCGCGCCGGGTAGCGAGCCCGACGAGGCCGCGGGTGAGACCATGCGCCGCCAGGCGCCGGCGAAGCCCAAGACGGTGGCGGAGCAGCCGAGGCACGAGGAACCCGAGGCGCAGGCGGTGGACGCCGAGGACGCCGAGGACGCCGAGGACGCCGATCTCGATGCCGCGGCGGACTACCCGCTGGAAGCCGCCAATGCGGACTTCGAGGAACGCTCCGCAGCCACGGATGCCGATGTCCTGGTCATCTCCGGCCGTCCGCGCTACCACGTGGGCGGCTGCGAGTACGTGGAGGGCAACGACGACTCCGAGCCGATCGAGCTCAACGAGGCTCGTGAGCTGGGGTTCACCCCCTGCGGGGTCTGCCGCCCGAACGAGACGCTGGCCCGCCGCGGCGCGGGAGGTGACCAGGTGGAGCCCGCTGCCCCGGCGACCCCACCCGCCGCCGCTGCCGCCCCGGTGGCTCCGACCGCGCCGGTGGCCGAGGCGCCGACCGTGTCGGCCCCCGTTGTCGCTGCGCAGGGCCACAACGGCACCCAGAACGGCGTGCCCGACCATCATGCGCCGCAGGTGGAGAGCAACGGGGTCGCTGCCGCCCCCGCCGCGCCCGTGACGGCCGCCCAGCCCGCCGTCGCCGCACCCGCCATGAGCCAGCCCGTCGCGCCGGCCACCCCCGCCCCCGCGGCCGAGCCGGTGGCTCCGCCGGCTCCCGCCGCCCCGGCTCCGCCAGCCGCTGCCGCGCCGGCCCCGACTGCCGCCCCGGCTCCGCCAGCCGCTGCCGCGCCGGCCCCGCTGCCGCTCCGGCCCCGCCCGCCCCTGCCGGCCCCGCGGCAGCGCCCGAGCCGGCTCCTGCGGCGGCAGCCGCCCCCGCTCCGGCACCTGCCGATCCGGCGCCCCAGCCCCCGGCGCCACCCGCGCCGGTCGCCTCAGCGCCGCCCGCCGCGCCTGCACCGCCGGAGCCGGCGGCTCCTGCCGCCGAAGGGCCACCGGCTGCCGAACCGGCTGCGCCCGCGCGCTCCCGGGTGACCGGACGCACCGTGTTTGCCGTCGCTTCGACCCGGGAGTATCACCGGCCCGATTGCGCCATGCTGCAGGGCGCGTCGGCCGAAGAGATCACTCGCGGCGCCGCCGTCCGTGGCGGTTACCTGGCCTGCGCGGTCTGCCGGCCCTAGCTGCACTGCTCGGCCGGCCGGTGCGACTCAGCCGCCGGCGACCCGGAGCCAGATCGTGAGGCCCAGGTCGTCATCGCGGTGCGGCGCGATGTGAACCGCGGGTTCGCCCCGCTGGAAACTGGTCGCCAAGACTTCGCCGCCGATGCTCTCGGCATGTTCCTCCAATGCCGCTGCGAGCTCCGCGCTGTCGGCCCGCCACCACAGCTCGATGCGGTCGCTGACATCGAGGTCCGACTGCTTGCGCGCCTCCTGGATCATTCGCACCGCATCGCGCGCCCGGCCCGCCCGGCGCAGCTCGTCGGTGAGGGTGAGGTCCAGAGCCACGGACGCTCCCGCTTCACGGGCCACCGCCCAGCCCTCCTGGGGCGTCTCGGTGACGATCAGCTCTTCGGGGCCAAGCGTGATGCTCTCGCCGTCGACGGTCACCGTCAGCTCACCGTCGACCGGCGCACCGGCTTTCGCTATCGCCGCCGCGACGTCTTTGGTGCGGGCGCCGAAACGTTTGCCCAGTGCCCGGAAGTTCGGCTTCACCGCGATGTCGACCAGCTCGCTGTCGAGGGCTTCCACGTGCAGCACGTTGAGCTCGTCGGCGATCTCGCGGCGCAACTCCTCGTCCAGCGTGACCAGCAGCGCGCTCGGGATGCCCGCCCGCCGCAGCGGCTGGCGTGTCTTCACCTTCGCGGCCGCTCGTGCCGATCGGCCGAGTTCCACGAGCCGGCGGACCAGCGTCATCTGCGTCGACAGCTGCGGTGTCAGCTGCCGCCGCCGGAACCTCGGGCCAGGCGGCCAGATGCACTGAATCGGGCGCGCCGGGCACCTCGAGCCGCGGCCAGAGCCAGTCGGTCAGGAACGGGGTCAGCGGTGCCAGCAAGCGGGTAACGGTTTCCAGGCAGAGGTGAAGGGTCGCCAGTGCCTGCGGGTCGCCCGCCCAGAAGCGGCGCCGCGAGCGTCGCACGTACCAGTTCGACAGGTCGTCCAGGAACCCGGCGATGCGGCGCCCGGCGCGGGCCGAATCGAAGTCCTCGAGCGCGGCGTCGACCTCGCTCACCGTGAGGGCCAGCTCGCTGCGCGCCCACCGGTCAAGGACGTGGGTCGCTCCCACATCCTCGCCCGGCGTCCATTCGCTGGTGCTCGCATAGAGCAGGAAGAACGAGGCGGTGTTGTAGTACGTGAGCAGGACCTTGCGAACGACCTCTTCGATGTTTTCGTGGCCGACCCGCCGGTCCATCCACGGAGAGCCACCGGCGAGCATCAGCCATCGCACGGCGTCCGCGCCGTGGCGTTCGAAGAGTTCGAAGGGATCGAGCACGTTGCCGAGGTGCTTGCTCATCTTGCGGCCCTCACCGTCGAGCAGCAGGCCGAGACAGAGCACCGTCTCGTAGGAGGACTTGTCGAAGACGAGCGTGCCGATCGCCATCAGCGTGTAGAACCAGCCCCGGGTCTGGTCGATCGCCTCGCAGATGTACTGCGCGGGGTAGTTCGCCTCGAAGTCTTCGAGCTGGCGGTGCGGCGCGCCCCACTGGGCGAAGGGCATCGAGCCGGAGTCGTACCAGACGTCGATGACCTCGGGAACCCGCCGCATCGTCCCGGCGCAGCCCTCATGGGTGCACGCAAGGGTGACGTCGTCGACGAACGGCCGGTGCGGGTCCAGCGCCGAAAGGTCCTGTCCTGCAAGGGATCCGAGCTCGGCGAGCGAGCCGACGCAGACCCGGTGCGCGCTCTCATCGCCGCAGATCCAGATCGGCAGCGGCGTGCCCCAGTAGCGATTGCGCGAAAGTGCCCAGTCGACGTTGCCCCGCAGCCACTCGCCGTAGCGGCCGTTCTTGATGCGTGCCGGATGCCAGTCGGTCGCCTCGTTCTCGGCGAGCAGCCGGTCCTTGATCGCGGTCGTGCGGATGTACCAGGAAGGGAGCGCGTAGTAGAGCAGCGGGGTGTCGCACCGCCAGCAGAGCGGGTAGCTGTGCTCGTACGGCACGTGGCGCCACAGGACCGCGCTGCGCTCCAACTCCTCGACCAGCGTCTCGTCGGCCGTCTTGAAGAACTGGCCGCCGACGAGGGGGACGTTCGGCTCGAACGTGCCGTCGGGCCGGATCGGGTTGACGACGGCGAGGCCGTACTCGCGCGCCACCGCGAGGTCCTCCGCGCCGAACGCCGGCGCCTGGTGCACCAGGCCGGTGCCGTCGTCCACCGTCACGTAGTCGGCGAGCACGACGTGGTGCGCGCCCGGGCCGAAGTCGGTTTCGGGCAGCAACGAGAGTGGCCGCTGGTAGGCGAGGCCCTCGAGGTCGCGGCCCGGGATGGTGCGCAGGATCGGCGCGTCGGATCCGGCGACGGCGGCGACCAGCGGCTCGGCGATCAGCAGCGGCCGGCCGCCCGGGACCTCGACGACCGCGTAGCTGACCTCAGGATGCACCGCGACGGCAGTGTTGGAGACGAGCGTCCAGGGCGTCGTCGTCCAGACCAGCAGGTCGTAGTCCTGCCCGACGACCGGAAAGCGGACGTAGACGCTCGGGTCGACGAGATCGGTGTAGCCCTGCGCCACCTCATGGTCGGACAGTGCGGTCTGGCAGCGGGGGCAGTACGGGGCGATGCGGTTGTCCTGAACCAGCAGGCCCTTGTTCCAGATCGTCTGAAGGCTCCACCAGACGGACTCGATGTAGCTCGTGTCCATGGTCCGGTACGCGCCGGCCATGTCGGTCCAGTAGCCCATGCGCTCGGTGAGCCGCTCGAACTCGTCGACGTGGCGCAGCACGGATTCGCGGCACTTCGCGTTGAACTCGGCGACCCCGTAGGCCTCGATGTCCTGCTTGCCGGAGAAGCCCAGCTCCTTCTCGACCCCCAGCTCGACGGGCAGGCCGTGGCAGTCCCAGCCCGCGCGGCGCGGGACGTTGAAGCCCTTCATCGTCTTGAACCGGGGGAAGAGGTCCTTGAAGACGCGCGCCTCGACGTGGTGGGCGCCGGGCTTGCCGTTGGCGGTCGGCGGCCCCTCGTAGAACACCCAGCGCGGTCCGCCTGCGGTCTGCGCGAGGGAGCGGTCGAACACCGACGTCTCGTGCCAGCGGGCAAGGACCTGCTGCTCGAGGGCGGGCAGGTCGGGGGAACCGGCGGGCAGGGGTCGGAACGGGCTGGTCACGGAACTCCTTCGGGCGGTCGGCCGTCGAAGGGACGAGCCGCCGCTGCCGGCGCCCCGCGGTACCACCCTCCTTGGCGCCTGCCCGAAACCGGGTGAGCACCCGCTCTGCACGCACGGGCCGGGTCTACTGCGGGCTGATGGTGCTGCCCGTTTCTTCCGGCGGCTCGGGGGTGATCTTCACGCCGAGCTGGCCACCGGGCTTGCACCGTCCCCGGCTCGCTTTGGCTGCTCTCGGCGCTACTCGTCCCCGTCAGGGCCGCTTTCCGCGCTCAACCAGGGTAACCCGGGCCCGTCCGTGGCGGAATCCTCCATGATCGCGTTCTGCGGCGAGCGACGCGCCGGGCGAACCAGGACAAGCTGGCCGCGAACACTCGCGATGATGGAGTATCTCGCCACGAGCTTGGTCTTGGGCGCTTCGGGTCGAAGGGTTCGTGTGCGCCCTAGACTTCCGGACGTGACCGAGCGGACGAACGAGGCTGCGCCCGACGAGGCGAGCCCGTTCGAGACGGGCGCCAAGCCCGGCCCGGCACCGGTGGCAGAGCCGCAGCCGGTACGCCGGCGACTCCCGCTCCTGCTGGTGGTCGGCGCCGTGATCTTGATCGCGGATGTGGTGAGCAAGCTGCTCGTCGTCGCGAACCTGCAGCTCGGCGAGACGGTCGACGTGATCCCGTCCGTGCTGGACCTGCAGCTCACCCGCAACGCGGGGGCGGCGTTCGGCTTCGCCGGCGGCGCCACGATCATCTTCACGGTCGTGGCCGCGGCTGTGGTGGTGTTCATCGTGCGGGCGGCCCGCAAGCTCGGCTCGGTCGGCTGGGCCTGGGCACTCGGTCTCCTGCTCGGCGGGGCCATCGGCAACCTCGGCGACCGCCTCTTCCGGGCGCCGGGCCCGCTGCGCGGCCACGTCGTCGACTGGATCCACCTGCACCACTGGCCGGTGTTCAACATCGCCGACTCGGCGATCGTCGTGGGCGGCATCCTCGCCGTGATCCTGTCGATGCGCGGCACCCCGCTGGACGGGCGTCGCGTCACCGAGACCGAGTCGGCGCCCGCCAAGCCGTAGGTTGGCCTGGTGGCGCAGCGTTCCCTGGTCGTCCCGGAGGGGCTCGACGGGATGAGGCTGGACGCCGCGATCGCCCGGGCATTCGGGCTCTCCCGAGCGGCAGCGGCCGGCGTCGTCGAAGCCGGCGACGCGACGCTCGATGGCGCTCAGGCCAGCAAGTCCGCCCGCGTCACGGCCGGCGCGCTGCTCGATGTCACGCTTCCCGAGCCCAAGCTTGACCGGCCGCCGGACGCGACTCCCGCCCAGGCCGTCGCCGGACTGCGGGTCGTTTACGAGGACGCCGACCTGCTGGTGGTCGACAAGCCGGTCGGGGTCGCGGCGCATGCGAGCCCCGGGTGGGAAGGGCCCACCGTCACCGGCGGGCTGGCCGCGGCCGGGCATCGCATCGCGACCAGCGGGGCGGCAGAACGCCAGGGCATCGTCCACCGGCTCGACGTGGGGACGTCCGGGCTGATGGTCGTCGCGAAGAGCGAGATCGCCTACTCCCGCCTGAAAGACGCGTTCCGGGACCGCACGGTCGACAAGCGCTACCGGGCGCTCGTGCAGGGCCACCCCGATCCGTCGCGTGGCACCATCGACGCCCCGATCGGGCGCCATCCCGGCGCCGACTACAAGTTCGCCGTCGTCGCGGGCGGCCGTGACAGCGTCACCCATTACGAGACGGTCGAGGCGTTCCGGGCGGCCAGCCTGCTCGACATCCGGCTGGAGACCGGGCGCACCCACCAGATTCGCGTCCACATGGCGGCGATCCGCCACCCCTGCGTCGGCGACATCGCCTATGGCGCGGATCCGACGCTCGCCGCCCGGCTCGGCCTGAAGCGCCAGTGGTTGCACGCGGCCCGGCTGTCGTTCACGCATCCGACCGAAGGCCGGCCGGTGAGCTTCGAGAGTCCCGACCCGCCAGATCTGGCCGGCGCGCTGCGCATTCTGGAAGCGGAATCCTGACGTGAAAGCCCGCGTCACGACCGACCCTGCGCTGCTTGCCGAAGCCGGCCGGCTGCGCAACCGGGTGTTCGTGGGGGAGCAGGGCGTCCCCGCTGAGCTCGAGTTCGACGGGCGCGATGCGCAAGCAGCCCACGTCGTGCTGCTGGACGAGGGAAGGGTGGTCGGCACGGCGCGGATGTTCGACGACGGCGAGCAGGCGGTTGTCGGGCGGGTGGCGGTGGAGCCGGGGCTGCGTGGCAAGGGACTGGGCGCTGTCGTGATGGAGGCGGCGGAGCGGTGGGCAGGAGAGCAGGGCCTGCCGGCGGTCGAGCTGCACGCGCAGCAGCAGGTGGTCGGGTTCTACGAGCGGCTCGGTTACGCGGGGGTCGGCGAGGTCTACCTCGAGGCGGGCATCCCGCACCTCACGATGCGCAAGCTGCTGCTCCCCGGGCTGCGCCCGGTGACCGACGACGACTCCGTAGCACTCATCGCGCTCATCGGCGACATCTGGGCGGAGTACCCCACGATCGTGTTCGACATCGACGGCGAGGAGCCGTGGCTGCGCGCGCCTCGCGCGTCCTATGAGGGCCGCGGCGAGCTCTGGGTACTGCCGTCACCGGACGGCGCCGGCCTCGTCGCCTCGGTGGGCTGGCGTCCGCAGGCCGGCGGCGCCGAGCTGAAGTCGCTGTACGTGGCCGCGGCCAGCCGGCGCGCCGGCCTGGGCACCCGGCTGGTGCGTTTCGTCGAGCGCCGGGTGGGTGGTCAGGCCAAGCTGCGCGTCTGGAGCGACAGCCGGTTCGTCGATTCCCACGCGATGTACGAGCGATTGGGTTACCGGCGGACCGGAGCCGCCCGCGAGCTGCATGATCGTTCCGAGACGGTCGAGCTCGAATTCGTGGGGCGGCAGGCGTGAGAACGATCCTGAATGTGCTGTGGCTGGTGCTGTCCGGCCTCTGGCTGGCGATCGGTTACTTCCTCGTCGGCCTGCTGATGTGCGTGCTGATCATCACGATCCCGTTCGGGATCGCGTCGTTCCGGCTCGCTGCCTACGTGCTCTGGCCGTTCGGTCGCACGGTGGTGCGCCGGCCGGGCGCCGGCACCGGCTCGGCGATCGGCAACGTCATCTGGTTCCTGCTGGCCGGGCTGTGGCTCGCCATCAGCCACATCGGCACCGGGATCCTGCTGTGCCTGACGATCATCGGGATCCCGCTCGGGATCGCGAACTTCAAGCTGGCGGCCGTCGCGATCGCCCCGCTCGGCAAGGAGATCGTCTCCACGAACGACTGGCGCGCGATCGGCTACGTCTCCTACTGAGCTACCAGCTGCTGTGCAGCGGCCGCCCCTCGGCGAAGCCGGCGGCGCCCTGGACGCCGACGAGGGCGTGCTCGTAGAGCTCTTCCAGGGTGGCCGCACCGGCGTAGGTGCAGGAGCTGCGCAGCCCGGCGACGATCGTGTCGAGCAGGTCCTCGACCCCGGGGCGCAGCGGATCCAGGTACATCCGCCCGGCCGAGATGCCCTCCTCGAACAGGCCCTTGCGGGCCCGCTCGAACGGCGTGTCATCAGCGCTGCGGATGCGGACCGCGCGGGCCGACGCCATCCCGTAGTTCTCCTTGTACAGCCGCCCGTCGGCCGAGCGCTGCACGTCGCCCGGCGACTCGTGGGTGCCCGCGAACCAGGAGCCGACCATCACGTTCGACGCTCCTGCCGCGATGGCCAGCGCCACGTCGCGGGGATGGCGCACGCCGCCGTCGGCCCAGACGTGCTTGCCGAGCCGCCGAGCCTCCTGCGCGCACTCGACGATGGCCGAGAACTGGGGACGGCCGACTCCGGTCATCATCCGCGTCGTGCACATCGCACCGGGCCCGACCCCGACCTTGAGGATGTCGGCGCCCGCGTCGACGAGGTCACGAACTCCCTCGGCGGTGACGACGTTGCCGGCTGCCACCGGCACACCCGGGTCGAGGCCGCGCACGGTTTTGAGTGCATCGATCATGCGTTCCTGATGGCCGTGGGCGGTATCGAGGACGAGCACGTCGACCCCGGCCTCGAGCAGCCCCTTGGCGCGCGCCGTGACGTCGCCGCTGACGCCCGTCGCGGCGGCGACGCGAAGCCGCCCGTCCGCGTCGACCGCGGGGGTGTAGAGCGCCGAGCGCAGCGCGGCCTCACGGGTGAGGATGCCGACCAGCCGCCCGTCGGCGCCGACCACCGGAGCAAGGCGGTGGCGCCCGTCCTGCAGGCGGTCGAACGCGGCGCGGGGGTCGACGCTGTCGGGCAGGGTGAGCAGCTCGCGCGACATGATCTCGCGCAGCTGGGTGAACCGGTCGACCCCGAGGCAGTCGGCCTCGGTGACGACACCGATCGGGCGGCCGTCCTCGACGACCACGACCGCGCCGTGAGCCCGCTTCGGGAGCAGGTTCATCGCCTCGCCGACGGTCTCGTGGCGGCTCAGCGTGATGGGGGTGTCGTAGAGGAGGTGGCGGCTCTTGACGTAGCTGATGACGTCAGCGACGACCTCGAGCGGGATGTCCTGCGGGATGACGGCGATGGCGCCGCGGCGAGCGACGGTTTCCGCCATGCGCCGACCGGCCACCGAGGTCATGTTCGCCACCACGACGGGGATGGTGGTGCCGGTCCCGTCGACCGTCCTGGTGTCGACCTCGAGGCGCGAGGAGATCCCCGAACGGCGGGGAATCAGGAAGACGTCGTCGTACGTGAGCTCGTACGGAGCGGGCATGGAGAGGCGCACGTAGGTCCATGATGCCCGAGTCCGGCAGCCCGTGCCAGCGCAGCCGCCCGAGCCGAAAACGGCTGCTCGTCAGGGCCGCTCCGGGCGACACGCCTGCCCACCTGACCCGTCGTGCCAGGCCCGCGTTTTTTGTCGGTGGGCGGTGTAAACCTAAGGCTTGCGCGACGGCCGGAATCGGCTCTCCGAGAGGTCGTTACGCACTGTTTTCATAGCGCGACGAGAGGCGGGCGAGGTATGTCGAGCGAGGGCCCCGCGAAGGTCTCGCGGGACGATTCGTTCGTCCACCTCCACGTCCACACCGAGTACTCGATGCTCGACGGTGCGGCCCGGCTGACCGATCTGTTCGAGGGCTGCGATCGCCTCGGCATGCCGGCGCTGGCGATGACCGACCACGGCAACCTCTACGGCGCGTTCGATTTCGCCGGCAAGGCGGCGAAGGCGGGGATCAAGCCGATCATCGGCACGGAGGCCTACATCGCCCCCGGCTCGCGTTTCGACAAGCGGCTGCCCGACGGCGGCAATGCGAAGACCGACAAGTACAGCCACATGACGCTGTGGGCGGCCGACCCGGATGGCTACTCCAACCTGATCAAGCTTTCCAGCCTGGCCAGCCTCGAGGGTTACTACTACAAGCCGCGGATGGACCGCGAGCTCCTCTCCCGTTACAGCGCCGGCATCATCGGCACCACCGGTTGCCCCGGCGGCGAGGTGAGCCAAGCCCTCGAGCGCGGGGATTACGAGCTCGCCAAGCGCACCGCCGGCGAGTACGCCGAGATCTTCGGGCGGGGCAATTTCTACGTCGAGCTCATGCAGCACGGGATCGACATCGAGCAGCGCACGTTTCCGCAGCTGATCCAGATCGCTAAAGAGCTCGACCTCCCGCTGGTCGCCACGAACGACCTGCACTACACCAACCAGGCCGACAGCACGGCGCACGAGGTGCTGCTCTGCGTGCAGACCGGCGCCACCCTGGCCGATCCGACGCGTTTCAAGTTCGAGGCCAACGAGTTCTACCTGAAGTCGCCGGCGGAGATGCGCTCGACGTTCGCTGAGCTGCCCGAAGCCTGCGACAACACGCTGCTGATCGCCGAGCGCATCCAGCCGCCGCCGTTCGAGCACAAGCAGTTGCTGCCGCAGTTCCCGTGCCCGGAGGGCGAGACCGAGGAGACCTGGTTTCGCAAGGAGGTGGCTCGCGGGGTCGCCGAGCGCTATCCGAACGGGCCCACCCAGCGCCAGCAGGAGCAGGTCGATTACGAGGTCGGCGTCATCCTGCAGATGGGCTTCCCGGCCTACTTCCTCGTCGTCGCCGACCTGGTGCGTTACGCCAAGACCGCCGGCATCCGGGTCGGGCCGGGCCGCGGTAGTGCCGCGGGCAGCATGGTCTCGTACGTCATGGGGATCACCGAGCTCGACCCGCTCGCCCACGGGCTGATCTTCGAGCGGTTCCTGAACCCGGACCGCGTTTCCATGCCTGACATCGACATGGACTTCGACGAGCGCCGGCGCACCGACATGATCCGCTACGCGACCGAGCGCTATGGCGACGACAAGGTCGCGCAGATCATCACCTACGGCACGATCAAGGCCAAGGCGGCGATCAAGGACTCCTCGCGGGTGCTCGGCTACCCGTACGCGATGGGCGACAAGATCACCAAGGCATTCCCGCCGCCGGTGATGGGCCGCGAGATGAACCTCGCGGAGTGCTTCGACCCGTCGTCCAAGCGCTACAGCGAGGCGGGGGAGCTGCGGGCGCTGGCCGCCGAAGAGCCCGATGTCGCCAAGGTGCTGGAGACGGCCCGCGGTCTCGAAGGCCTGAAGCGCCAGGTGGGTGTCCACGCTGCCGGCGTCGTGATGTGCCGCGATCCGCTCACCGACCACGTGCCGGTCTGGCGGCGCGACGCCGACGGCGCGATCATCACGCAGTTCGACATGGGCGCCGTCGAGAGCCTCGGCCTGCTGAAGATGGACTTCCTGGGCCTTCGCAACCTCACGGTCCTTGATGACTGCCTGCTGCACATCGAGGCCAACCGCGGCGAGACGCTGGTCCTGGAAGACCTCAGCCTGGATGATCCCGAGGCCTACGCGCTGCTCGGCCGGGGCGACAGCCTGGGCGTCTTCCAGCTCGACGGTGGCCCGATGCGCTCACTGCTGCGGGCCATGAAGCCGACCTCCTTCGACGACATCTCGGCGCTCATCGCGCTGTACCGGCCGGGCCCGATGGGAGCCAACGCCCACAACGATTACGCCGACCGCAAGAACGGCCGCAAGCCGGTCGAGCCGATCCACCCCGAGCTCGCCGAGGCGCTGTCGGAGATCCTCGACGAGACCCACGGCCTGATCGTCTACCAGGAGCAGGTCATGGCGATCGCGCAGCGCGTCGCCGGCTACACGCTCGGCGCCGCCGACCTGCTGCGCCGCGCCATGGGTAAGAAGAAGCGCGAGATTCTCGACAAGGAGTACGTGCCGTTCCGTGACGGCATGAAGGAGCGCGGCTACGGCGACGCCGCGATCAAGACGCTCTGGGACATCCTCGTCCCGTTCTCGGACTACGCGTTCAACAAGGCCCACAGCGCCGGCTACGGGCTGGTCTCGTACTGGACCGCGTTCCTCAAGGCCAATTACCCGGCCGAGTACATGGCCGCGTTGCTGACCAGCGTCCGCGACGACAAGGACAAGACCGCCGTTTACCTGCAGGAGTGCCGGCGGATGGGCCTGAAGGTGCTCCCGCCCGACGTCAACGATTCCGATCGCGACTTCACCCCGCGCGGCACCGACATCCGGTTCGGGCTCGGCGCGATCCGCAATGTGGGGGCTAACGTCGTCGATTCGCTGGTGCGCACCCGCAAGGCCAAGGGCCGCTTCGCCGACTTCGCCGATTTCCTGCGCAAGGTCGAGCCGGTCGCCTGCAACAAGCGCACGGTCGAGTCGCTCATCAAGGCGGGGGCGTTCGACTCGCTCGGCCACCCGCGCCGCGGCCTGGTGCAAATCCATGCCGAGGTGATCGACGCGGCGCTGGACGTCAAGCGCGCCGAGGCGGCGGGCCAGTTCTCGCTCTTCGGAGGCCTCGGCCTCGGTGACGGCGGCGATCCCGGGCCCGATGCCGACTCCGCGTTGGAGATGACGATCCCCAACGGCGAGTGGGACAAGAAGCTGCTGCTCGCCTACGAGCGGGAGATGCTCGGCCTGTACGTCAGTGACCACCCGCTGTACGGCGTGGAGCACATCATCTCGGCGGGCTCTGACGCGACGGTCGCCGATCTCTCGGAGTCGTGCGATGACGGGGCGATCGTCACCATCGGCGGCATCATCGCCAGCATCACCCGCAAGGTCACCAAGACCGGCAGCCCGTGGGCCGTGGTCCAGCTGGAAGATCTCGACGGCGGCGTCGAGACCCTGTTCTTCCCGCAGACCTACTCCCAGATCTCCCACCAGCTGATCGAGGACGAGGTCGTGCTGGTCAAGGCCCGGGTCGACAAGCGGGAAGACGTGCCCCGGCTCATCGCGATGGAGCTGACCGTTCCCGATCTCAGCCAGGGCCCGCGCGGGCCGCTGACGGTGTCGTTGCAGGCCAACCGCTGCGTGCCCGACCTCGTTTCCCGGCTGAAGGGGGTGCTCTCCACCCATCCCGGCACCACCGAGGTGCGGCTGCAGCTGCTCGGTGCCGCCCGCGTCACCACCCTGCGCCTTGACGACGGGCTGCGGGTCAGCGTGTCGACGAGTCTGGTGGCGGACCTCAAGGAGCTGCTCGGCGCGGGTTGCGTTTCCGGCTGACGGGTAGCAAGCGGCCGGTGCCGATCCGGTTAGTGAGATTTGTCGTGCGGGCCGGACGGCCGGGCGATGATCGCGGATGAGAGGCTGTGACGCATGCGCCTGGCTATGGGAACCCGAGAGGTGTTCGACGCCGAGGGGCTGGTCCGCACCTATGTCCGGCCCGGCCGGCGGGGGCTGCGTTACGCCTATCCGTATTACGACGGTCTGGTGACCAACGGCGATGCGGCGACACTGTGCACCGGTGACCTGCTCGCGCCGACCCTGCTCGGCGTCCATGTCGACCTCGACCGCATGCACACCCTGACGGCGCTGCTGCCGCTCCTGCAGCGCGGTCTCGACGCGCTTCCTCCGGTCGATCTCGTCGAGGCCGACGACGAGACGTGCGACCTGATCGCCGCGCTGTACGACCCGCTCGACGATCCCAGCGCGCAGGATCGCGATGTGCGCGGCTCGCTGCTCGCGAAGGTGCTGCACCGCAAGCGTCCCGGGCTGGTCCCGCTTTTCGACAGCAAGGCGCAGATGTTCTACCAGCACGAGTCCTGCGTGCCGCCGGCTCCCAAGGGCGGCCGGACGGTGCGCGAATACATGGGCCTGCTGGTGCGGGCGATGCGCCAGGACCTGCGCGACAACGCGGACGAGCTGGCGGCGCTGGCCCGGCTCGTTCCCGAGGATGGGCCGTCGCTCACCTCGCTGCGGGTGCTCGACATCGTCGTCTGGACCACCAGCCTCGTGTGAGGAGCCCAGCGCCCGGCGGCATAGCTCGCCGGGAGCTGAGACACTGTGCTCGTGAAGTCGCCGCCCGCTTTCAAGGTGCGCGGCCTCACGCGTCGCCACGGCTCCGGCGAGACGGCCGTCCTGGCGAACGACGGCATCGATCTCGACATCCCCGCCGCTACGGTCTTCGGGCTGCTCGGACCCAACGGCGCCGGCAAGACCACCCTCGTCCGCCAGCTCGTCGGCCTCCTCGCGCCGGACTCCGGCACCATCCAGCTGCTGGGTGAGCCGCTCAGCCGCCGCGGCGCAGCCACCGGTGTCGTCGCCTACCTGCCTCAGCACGAAGCCGCTCTCGAGGACCTCTCGGTCAGCCTGGCCATCGAGACGACGGGCCGGCTGCGCGGGCTGTCCGCCGCTGACGCGAAAGCCCAGCGTGATGCGCTCATCGCCGAGCTCGGCCTCGCGGAGCTCGCCGGCCGGGTGGTCGGGCGGCTGTCGGGTGGGGAGCGCCGGTTGGCGGCCGTGGCGGCGACTCTCGCCGGTCACCGTCCCGTCCTGGTCCTCGACGAGCCGACGACCGGTCTCGACCCGGTTGCTCGCCGCGACGTCTGGGCGGCGCTCGAACGGCGGCGCCGCGATTTCGGGGTCACGGTCCTTCTTGTCACCCACAACGTGCTCGAGGCCGAGACCGTCCTGGAGCGGGTGGCCGTGCTCGACGCCGGGCGCGTCATCGCCTGCGACACGCCGGGACGCTTGAAGGCCCAGGTCAGCGAGGAGGTGCGGCTCGAGCTCATCTGGCGCGACGAGCCGCCGCTCTCCGTGCCGCTGGTGGCGGGGCTCGCAGCCCAGGCTGACTGCACGGGACGCCGGTGGAGCGTGCACCTGCCGATCGAGGAAGCCCGCGCCACGCTCGGCGGCCTCACCTCCGGCCCGGCGTTCGCCGCGCTCGACGACTTCACGCTGGCCACGCCGACCCTGGAAGACGTGTACCTCGCACTCGGCGGGCGGTCCCGCGACCTGGAGCACGCGTGACCGAGGTGCTTCCGGTGACATCCGCCGCCGCGCGCGCAGTCGCTCCGCTCCCGGCCGCGACGCGGCCCGGCGCGATCGCCGCGACGGCGGTCGTGTTCCGCCAGCAGCTGGCCCGCGGCCGGGTGGCGCGCGTCCCGTTGCTGTTCGTGGCCGCGTTCCAGTCCATCGGCCTGCTGCTGCTGCTGCGGGGGGTCGTCGCCCACAGCAGCGACACGACCGGGCAGCAGGTCGTCGCCGGCTCGACGGTCCTCGTGGTGGCGTTCGTCGCGCTGAACCTGCTTGCCCAGCGGTTCGGCGCGATGCGGGCGTCGGGAGCGCTGGACTACTACCTGAGCCTGCCGGTCCCTGGCGGGGCCGTCGTGCTCGGCACGGCCGCCTCATACGCCACGTTCGCGATCCCGGGCACGATCGTCACGGCGGTCACGGGCGGGCTCGTCTACGGTCTGCCGCTCACCCGGCTCTGGCTGCTGATCCCGGTCGTCCTGCTGGCCGGGGCGTCGCTGGCGGGGGTCGGTGCGCTGATCGGCCTGCTGGCGCCGCGGCCGGAGCTGGCCACGGTCCTCGGGCAGCTCGGCATGAGCGCCGTGCTGTTCCTGGACATCATCCCGGCGAGCCGGCTGCCCGAGGCGCTGCGGGTCATCCGCGCGATCCTGCCGGGCACGTACGCAGCTGACGTGCTCGCGGTCGGCTTCCACGACCACGTCCCGTGGGGTGAGGTCGGCTTCGACCTGCTGATCTGCCTGCTGGTGGCGGTGGTCAGCCTGCTGGCCGGGGGATGGGCCCTGCGGCGGGCAGCGCGCCGGTGACACGCGCCCGCCCGCAGAAGCGATCCGGCGCGACGGCAGGGAGACTGTCACCATGACCGCGCCCGACCCCGCGCCGGGCCAGGCAGGTGCTCCGCCCGCTCCGTCGTCGCCCGTCTCGACCTTCGGCACCCCGCCGTCGCCGCCGAACCTGCGCCGCTTCCGCCCCGACGTCCCGACCTCGCGCGACATCCTGTCGTCCGTCATCGTCGGCGTTGCGGTCGTCATCGCCGGCATTCCGCTGGGTCTGCTTTGGGGCGCGACGACCCCGAAGCTCAACGCGCAGGCGGCGTTCAGCGGGGGGATCCTCAACGAGTCGGCCTACGACGTGCAGGCTGGCGTCGACATCCACTTCGCCTTGCTCGCGCTGATCTTCGGTGCCGTCATCGGTGGGCTGGTGGGTTGGCGGGGCCGCCACGCGAGCTGGACGCTGCCGCTCGCCTTGACGATCGGCGGGCTGGGCGGCTCGCTCGTCGCCGCGCAGATCGGCCACTGGCAGGAGAGCAGCAAGGTGCTCGACCAGATCCCCCAAGACGTGCGACCGCAGGTGGCGAGCATCTCGGACTTCGTGTTGCGCGCTCACGGGTGGCACGTCGTGCTGCCCTTCGTGGCGCTGCTCACCTTCCTGCTGATCGTGACCGCGACGACGCGTAGCGAGCCGCCCGAGCTTCCGGCCGAACCCGAGCCCGACCGCTACTGGTCGACCCCCCGGTAACCCCCCGGCTCTCCCTCACGTGGAGCCGGGCACCCGCAGGTGCCGCTCGAAGAACCGGACCGCTGACTCCGCCTCGAAGCGCGGCAGCTTCATGTGCTCACCGGCGTTCGCGTGAAGCGATTTCTCCGTGGACGCGAACGCGTCGAACAGGTCGAGGCCGGCCGCGCGCGGGATGTGCTCGTCGTCCCACTGCAGCTCGAACTCGATCGGGATCGTGATCCGCCGCGCCGCCTCGACCAGCGTCGATGGCCAGAACAGGCCCAGCACCGCGGCCTGGATCCGCGTTTCCTCGGCGATGAGTGGCACACCGATCGCCGTGCCGAGGGTGATGCCCCAGTACCCCACGGGTGCGCGGCCGATCTCGGGTATGGCGAGCAGCCCCGCAAGGAGCGCGCGCCACTCGGGGACGGTGCGGCGCGCGAGGTCGGCGTTGTACCGCTCGGCGATCGGCCCGATGGGCTCGTGGGCCCTCCTCGCTGCGTGCAGGGCGGCGATCTCCTGCTCGTCGTACGGCGTGCGAGGCCGCGGCCCGTGGCCCGCGACGTCGAGCGCGACCGCCCGTAAACCGGCGTCGGCGAGCAGCCGGGCACGGCCCGACATCGATGGATGGTGACGGTGTCTACCGCCACCGTGTCCGAGCAGCACGAGCGGGGTGCCCGGCGCGGCGTGCTCGGGCGCCCAGAGAGCAGCGGTCACGTCGCCCAGAAGGAGCTCGCGCGTGGTGACGCCCTCAGACGTGGTGTGTGAGACCAGCCGCAGGTCGGATGGGTTCAAATCGATCATGGGAGTACCTCTCACCAGGAAGGACGGCACTCCCGGCGGCTACCCGGCCGCACGCCCCGTGACGGAACCGGGGAGCACCCACGATGGAACGACGACGTTGCTCACGGGTCTCACCTCCCTGGCTCGGGTCACGGGCTGGGGCCACGATAAAGCGACGGCGGGGCGCCGGCCACCGAGTTATCAGTTGGGGGAGCGTGGTGAGCGGAAGAGTTCGGGCGCGTTGACGGCCCGCAGCGCCGCCATCAGCATTCGCTCACGCCGGAGCAGGCCGATCTCGGTGCGCAGCCGGGTCGCGGTGTCGGCCAGCTCCAAGAGCGCCTGCCGTTCGCGCATCGCCAGCAGCATCGCGCTGGCGGTGACGTAGCTGAGCTCCCGGGCGGTGCCGGGCAGCACCTCGGTGTCGACCCGCCCGCCGGTCAGCACCGCCAGCGTCTCGAAGTAGGCAAGGAGTTCGGTTTCGGCGGCCGGGGCCAGCGCATCGGCGACACCGGGCTCCCCCTCCGGCTCGTCCAACCAGCGCACCGTGCCGGTGAGATAGGGACGGCTCTCCGGATCGACCTCCAGCAGGCGGAAGCGGGAGGACCCGAACGCCACCAGCGTGCTGCGGCCGTCGGGGAGCGGATCGATGCGCTTGACCTGCGCGGCGCAGCCCACCGGAAACATCTGCGGCAGCTTCATACCCGCCTCGCTGCCGGCCTGGATGGCCACCACCCCGAAGCGGCGCTCGCTCTCGTCGAGCTCCAGCAGGTCGCGCACCAGGGCCCGGTAGCGCTCCTCGAAAATCTGCAGCGGCAGCGGAGCGCCCGGAAAGAGCACCGTGGACAGCGGGAAGAGCGGGATCGTCGACGGAGTGACCGCGCCCGCTTCCTCCGCCATGAGGTCACGGTACGAGTCCCCTCTCATGAGCGCGCCCGCCGCCCATGGTCGGCGACCCGCGCTCGGACTCGCTGCGCTCGCCCGAGTCACGACCGCCGCTGTACTCATGGTCGGCGACCCGCGCTCGGACTCGCTGCGCTCGCCCGAGTCACGATCGCCGCTGTACTCATGGTCGGCGACCCGCGCTCGGACTCGCTGCGCTCGCCCGAGTCACGATCGCCGCTGTACTCATGGTCGGCGACCCGCGCTCGGACTCGCTGCGCTCGCCCGAGTCGCGATCGCCTCGAATACCCTCAACACGTGCTCACCCGTCTCGACCTGCGCCTGCGCACCGGTGATCCCCGCGATCTCCTGCCGCGGGCGGATCTCGACGTCGCGGCGGCGCTTGAGGCGGTGCGTCCGGTCTGCGACGGGGTCCGCGAGCGCGGCGACGCGGCGGTGTACGAGGCGACCAGGCGCTTCGACGGGGTCGACCACGAAGGGGCCGGGCGCGGCCTGCGCGTCAGCCCCGAAAACCTCAAGGCTGCGCTGGAAGCGCTCGATCCCGCCGTGCGCACCGCGCTCGAGGAGGCCATCCGCCGCACCCGCCTGGTCACGGCCGCGACCAAGCCGCGCGAGGTCAGCGTCGAGGTCGCTGCCGGCAGCTGCGTGACCGAGCGCTGGGTGCCGGTGTCGCGGGTCGGCCTCTACGTCCCGGGCGGGCGCGTCGCGTATCCGAGCAGCGTGGTGATGAACGTCGTGCCGGCGCAGGTGGCGGGCGTCGAGTCGCTGGCCGTGGCCTCGCCGCCGCAGCGGGAAACCGGCCTTCCGCACCACGCGGTGCTCGCCGCGTGCGCGCTGCTCGGCATCGATGAGGTCTATGCCGTCGGCGGCGCGCAGGCCATCGCGATGTTCGCCTATGGCACCCAGACCTGCCCGCGGGTCGACGTCATCACCGGCCCCGGCAACGTTTATGTCGCGGCCGCCAAGCGCCTGCTGCGCGGGGTTGTCGGGATCGACGCGGAAGCCGGCGCGACCGAGATCGCCATCCTGGCCGACGCGAGCGCCGACCCGGTCCACGTCGCCGCCGACCTGATCTCCCAGGCCGAGCACGATCCGCTCGCCGCCTGCCTGCTCGTTTCCGACAGCGAGGCACTGCTCGACGCCGTGGAGCCGGAGGTCGAGCGCCAGGTCGCCGCGACCCGCCACCGCGAGCGCGTCACCGCGGCGCTGACCGGCCAGAGCGCGATGGTGCTGGTGTCCGACCTCGATCAGGGGCTCGAGGTCGTCGACGCCTGGGCCGCCGAACACCTCGAGATCCTCACGGCTGACGCCGATGCCGTCGCCGCCCGGGTCCGCCATGCGGGAGCGATCTTCGTCGGGCCCAGCGCCCCCGTGACCCTGGGCGATTACCTGGCCGGCTCCAACCACGTGCTCCCGACCGGCGGTACGGCGCGCCACACCAGCGGGCTGTCGGTGTTCTCGTTCCTGCGCCAGCAACACGTCGTCAAGGCGACCCCCGAGGCGCTCGCCGCTGCTGCTCCGGGCGTCTACGCGCTCGGCGGCGCCGAGGATCTCGCGGCTCACGTCGAGGCCGTCCGGGTGCGGGTCGACCCATGAGCGACGCCTCCTCGACGAGCTCCCCAGCGGATCCGTTTGCCGGCTTGCCGCTACGCGATGACCTGCGCGGGCGCAGCCCCTACGGCGCCCCTCAGCTCGACGTCGCCCACCGGCTGAACACCAACGAGAACCCCTACCCGCCCTCGCCAGAGCTGGTCGCGGCGCTCGCCGAGGCGTGCGGAACGGCGGCGGCGGCGCTCAACCGCTATCCCGACCGCGAGGCCGTCGCGCTGCGCACCGACCTCGCCGCCTACCTGACCCGCGAGTCCGCCGCTCCCGGCCAGGAGATCACCGCCGGCCAGGTCTGGGCGGCGAACGGCTCCAACGAGGTGCTCCAGCAGCTGTGCCAGGCGTTCGGCGGGCCGGGCCGCACCGGGCTCGCGTTCGAGCCGACCTACTCGATGCACGGCCTCATCGCGCTGGCGACGGCGACCGGCTGGGTGGCGGGGGAGCGCGACGCCGATTTCCGGATCGATCTCGACGCCGCGCGCGCCGCGATCGCCGAACACCGGCCGACGCTGATCTTCCTGTGTTCGCCGAACAACCCGACCGGAACGGCGCTCGAGCTCGAGACGGTGCGGGGGGTGTACGCGGCTGCCGAAGCGACCGGCGCGCTGGTGATCGTCGACGAGGCGTACGCCGAGTTTCGCCGCGCGGGAGTGCCGAGCGCGGTGACCCTGCTGCCGGAGTGTCCCCGCCTGGTGGTGACGCGCACGATGAGCAAGGCGTTCGCGCTGGCCGGCGCGCGGGTCGGCTACCTTGCCGCCGCGCCGCAGATCGTCGACGCGCTGCAGCTCGTCCGGCTGCCGTATCACCTGTCCTCGCTCACCCAGGCGGCGGCGCGGGTCGCGTTGACGTTCGCGGACGAGCTGCTCGGCAGCGTCGCGGCGCTGCGGGCCCAGCGCGACCGGTTGCTCGTCGAGCTGCCCGCGCTGGGCTGCCCGGTCGTCCCGAGCGACGCCAACTTCGTGCTGTTCCAGGTCCCCGGGGATCAGCGGGTGGTCTGGGAGGGGCTGCTGGCCCGCGGGGTGCTGGTGCGCGACGTCGGCCTGCTGGGCTGGCTGCGCGTCTCGGCCGGCACGCCCGCCGAGATGGACGCGTTCCTCGCGGAGCTCAAGGCTCTGCTGGCCGCACGAAACCCTTCAAAGGTGGGAGCAGCGTGACGCGTACGGCGCGTATCGAGCGCACGACCAAGGAGTCGTCCGTCCTCGTCGAGCTCGAGCTCGACGGCACCGGCCGGGCCGAGTCCGACACCGGCGTGCCGTTCTACGACCACATGGTCGCTCAGCTCGGCAAGCACGCCGGCTTCGATCTGCGCGTCGCCACCAAAGGCGATCTGGATGTCGACATCCACCACACCGTCGAGGACACGTCGATCGCGATCGGGTCGGCGCTGCGCGAGGCGCTCGGCGACAAGTCCGGCATCCGGCGCTTCGGCGACGCGCTGGTGCCACTCGACGAGGCGCTGGTGAGCGCCGCCGTCGACCTGTCCGGGCGCCCGTACTGCGTCCACGTGGAACCCGAAGAGATGGCGCCGATGATCGGCAGCTACGACACCACGCTCACCGGCCACATCTGGGAGTCGTTCACGGCCGCCGCCGCGATCGCGCTTCACGTGCGGGTGCTGTCCGGGCGCAACGCGCACCACATCGTCGAAGCCCAGTTCAAGTCCGTCGCGCGGGCGCTGCGTGACGCGGTCGCGCTCGACCCCCGAAGCGGCGGCGATCCCGAGCACCAAGGGCGTGTTGTGAGCGGCGGCAGAGGACCCGCCCGCGCGTGGTCGTCCTCGATTACGGCTCGGGCAACCTGCGTTCCGCCGAGCGCGCCCTGGAGCGTGCCGGTGCCGACGTCACGGTGACCGACGACCTCGAGGCCGCCGCGGTGGCCGACGGGCTCGTCGTCCCAGGAGTCGGCGCGTTCGCCGCCTGCGTCGAAGGGATCCGGGCGGTCGGCGGCGACGCGGTGGTCGCCGAGCGGGTGGCCGCCGGGCGTCCCGTCCTCGGGATCTGCGTCGGCATGCAGGTGCTCTACGAGGCCGGTGAGGAGCACGGGGTGCGCACGAAGGGTCTCGGCCTGCTGGCGGGCGAGGTCACCCGGCTGCAGGGCGCGCCCGTGCTGCCCCACATGGGCTGGAACGTCGTCACCGCCGCGCCCGGTTCGAAGCTCTTCGCCGGGGTCGAGAGCGAGCGCTTCTATTTCGTCCACTCCTATGCCGCAGCAGCGCGCCCGGGCGACACCGTCGCCGAGCACGGGTCACGGTTCGCGGCCGCTGTCGAGGAAGGTCCCTTGTCCGCTACGCAGTTCCACCCCGAGAAGAGCGCCGACGCCGGAGCCCGGCTGCTGTCGAACTGGCTGGAGCAGCTGTGAGCCCTGACCTTGCTGCCGGCCGTCGACGTGACCGCCGGGCAGGCGGTGCGGCTGGTGCAGGGCGAGGCCGGCAGCGAGACCGGCTACGGCGACCCGCTCGAGGCGGCCCTGCGCTGGCAGCGTGACGGCGCCGAGTGGGTCCATCTGGTCGACCTCGACGCCGCCTTCGGGCGCGGTGACAACCGCGAGCTGCTGGCTTCCGTCGTCGCCAAGCTGGATGTCGCCGTCGAGCTGTCCGGCGGCATCCGTGACGACGCCTCGCTCGATGCCGCGCTGGCGACGGGAGCGGCGCGGGTCAACGTCGGTACCGCGGCCCTGGAGGATCCCGATTGGGTACGCCGGGCCATCGCCCGGGTCGGGGACCGCATCGCCGTCGGCCTCGATGTGCGCGGCACGACCCTGGCCGCGCGCGGCTGGACCCGCGAGGGCGGTGAGCTCTTCGAGGTGCTGGCTCGGCTGGACGCTGATGGCTGCGCGCGTTACGTCGTCACCGATGTGCGGCGCGACGGGACGCTCACCGGGCCCAACGTCGAGCTGCTCGCGAGCGTCACGGCAGCGACCGACCGGCCCGTCATCGCCAGCGGCGGGGTGAGCTCGCTCGACGACCTGACGGCCATCGCCGCGGTGGCCGGGCGTCGAGGGGGCGATCGTCGGAAAAGCGTTGTACGCCGGGGCATTCACGCTCCCGGAAGCGCTTGCCGCGACCCGATGACCCAGCTATGACCGCCGAGGCGAGCCTCCCATGACCGTCGCCGTCCGGGTCATCCCGTGCCTCGACGTCGACGCCGGCCGCGTCGTCAAGGGCGTCAATTTCATGGCATTGCGCGACGCCGGTGATCCCGTTGAGATGGCCCGGCTCTACGACGCCGAGGGCGCGGACGAGCTGGTCTTCCTCGACATCACGGCCAGCAGTGGCGACCGGGCGACGATGTACGACGTCGTGCGCCGCACCGCCGAGCAGGTGTTCATCCCCTTGACCGTCGGGGGAGGCGTGCGCAGCCCGGACGACGTCAACCGGTTGCTGCGCGCCGGCGCCGACAAGGTCGGCATCAACACCGCGGCCATCGCGCGGCCGGAGCTGCTCACCGAGTGCGCCGAGCGCTTCGGCCGGCAGTGCATCGTGCTGTCCGTCGACGCGCGGCGTACCGCGCAGCCGGGTGTGACCCCGAGCGGCTACGAGGTGACCACGCACGGGGGCCGACGCGGCACCGGCATCGACGCCGTCGAGTGGGCGGCCCGCGGAGCGGAGCTCGGCGCCGGCGAGATCCTGCTGAACTCGATGGACGCTGACGGCACCAAGGCCGGCTACGACCTGGAGATGCTGCGGGCGGTGCGCGCGGTGGTCGACGTGCCGCTGATCGCGAGCGGTGGAGCGGGAGCGCTCGGCGATTTCGTCCCTGCGGTGCAGGCCGGCGCTGACGCGGTGCTTGCCGCCAGCGTCTTCCACTTCGGCACCATGCGGATCCGCGAGGTCAAGGACCAGCTGCGCGCGGCGGGCTTGCCGGTCCGCTGACTTCACCTCCGGTGAAATTCCCAGCCCCTGTCGTTGGCTGCAGGCATGCTGGTCCCCGTGCCTGACGCCGCCCCTGCTACTGAAGCCGTGCGCCAGCGGGTGGTGCTGCGCGGGCTGGCCATCCTGGCGCGGGGTGCCCATCAGCAGCGGCGGGCGTTCACCATCTCGGTCATCGGCAGCTCGCTGTGGGCGTTCATGACGGTCGGGCAGGCCTACGTGCTCGGGCGCATCACCCAAAACACGATCTTGCCGGCGCTGAAGGCCGGTCATGTCGAATGGGCGGGAGTCGTCGCGGCCGCGGCAGCGGTCATGGGGGTCGCGGCGTTCAAGGCGCTCGGTATCGCCTGGCGGCGCATCTACGCCGGCCGGGTGCAGTACGGGCTGGGCGCGAGCTTCCGCCGCCGCGTCGCGCGGCGCTACCTCGAGCTCCCGTTGCGCTGGCACCAGTCACACCCCACCGGGCAGCTGCTGTCCGTGGCGAACTCCGACGTCGAGCAGACCTGGGAGCCGATGGCGCCGCTGCCCATGGCGGTCGGGGTCGTGGTGATGCTGGTATCCACGGTCGCGTTTCTGATCGCGACCGATCCGCTCCTGGCCATCGTCGGCTGCGTGATCTTCCCGCTGATCGCGGCGCTCAACGTGCTGTACAGCCGCCGGCTGGCGCCGCTGATGATCCGCGCGCAGGAGCTGCGCGCAGAGGTCAGCGGGATCGCCCACGAGAGCTTCGACGGCGCGTTGACGGTGAAGGTCCTCGGGCGCGGCGAGCAGGAGACCGAGCGGTTCGCGGTGCGGGCCGGCGAGCTGCGCGACGCCCTGGTGCGGGTGGGGCGCCTGCGCGGGCTCTTCGATCCGGCGCTCGAGGCGCTGCCGAACATCGCGGTGCTCGCGGTGCTGTTCGTCGGCGGCCTTCGGGTCTCGGCAGGGACGCTGGACCCGGGCGGGCTGGTGCGCGTCGCCTACCTCTTCACGCTGCTGGCGTTCCCGGTACGCGCGATCGGCTGGCTGCTCGCTGACCTGCCGCGTGCCGTGGTCGGCTGGGAGCGCATGCACGAGGTGCTCGACGCGAAAGACGACATGCCCGCCGGTCAGCAGACGCTGGCGCCGCGCGCCGGGCCACCCGTTCCGGCCGAGCTCGCGGCGCGAGGGGTGAGCTTCGGTTACGCCGGGCAGGCCGTGCTCGCCGAGGTGAGCCTCGACATCCGGGCGGGGTCGACGGTCGCCATTGTCGGCCCGACGGGGTCGGGCAAGTCGACCTTCGCCAGCCTCTCGCTGCGGCTGCTCGATCCGGATGCCGGCCACGTGACGCTGGATCGGATCGACCTCAGGGAGCTGGCTCCCGCGGAGCTGGCCCGGGCCGCAGCGCTCGTGCCGCAGGGCGCGTTCCTCTTCGACGACACGGTCCGCGGCAACCTCACGCTCGGCGAGCCGATCACCGGCCCGGTGCTCGAGGAGGCGCTGCGGGTCAGCCAGGCCGCCGAGTTCGTCCACCGGCTGCCGGACGGTCTCGACACGGTCGTCGGGGAGCGGGGGACCACCCTGTCCGGGGGCCAGCGCCAGCGCATCGCGCTCGCCCGCGCCCTGGCGCACCGTCCGCGGTTGCTCGTGCTCGACGACGCCACGTCCAGCGTCGACCCGCGGATCGAGCGGGCCATCCTCGCCGGCCTTCGGGAGTCGCCGGCGACGGTCGTGGTGATCGCGTACCGCCAGGCGACCATCGCCCTCGCCGACGAGGTCGTCTACCTCGAGGGCGGGCGGGTGCGCGGCAGGGGCACCCACGACGAGCTGATGGCGACGGTGCCCGGTTACCGCGCCGTCCTCACGGCCTACGGCAGCGCGGATGAGGTCACGGCTGGGCCGGGTGCGGAGTCGGGTGCGGACGAGGAGTCGGCGGCATGACGACGCTCGCCGGGCCGGCGCCCACCGTCCGCTCCGCGCCGTCCGCGGGGACCGTCATGACCTTTCGCCGCGCGTTCCGGATAGCTCCGGAGTTCGTGCGGGGCCTTGGCTACACGCTCTTCCTGGCGGTGGTCTCGACCGCGGGACGCGTGGTCGTCCCCTTCGCCGTGCAGCAGACCATCGACCACGGGCTCGGCGGGGCGGATGCCGACAGCAGCCATGTCGATCTCGGTGCCATCCGCGCCTCGCTGCTGCTGGCTCTCGGCGCGGTGCTCATCACCGCCGGCGCCGCGTACCTGCTGAACGTCCGGCTCTTCCGGGCCAGCGAGTCAGGGCTGGCATCGCTGCGCGTGAAGACGTTTCGCCATGTCCACGACCTGTCGATGCTGACGCAGGCCTCCGAGCGACGCGGAGCCCTGGTCAGCCGGGTCACCAGCGATGTCGACCAGCTCTCGAACTTCATGCAGTGGGGCGGTATCCAGCTGCTCGTCAGCGTCCTGCAGCTGGCTCTGGCGACGGTCCTGATGCTCGTCTACTCCTGGCCGCTCACCCTCCTCGTGTACGCCTGCTTCGCGCCGCTGCTCTGGCTCGCGAAGGTGATGTCGCTGCGGCTGGCGGCCGCGTACGGGGTGGTGCGCGAGCGGGTCGGTGCCGTGCTGTCGGCGGTGTCGGAGGCGGTCGTCGGTGCCGCGGTGGTGAAGGCGTTCGGTGTCGGCGAGCGGACCGGCCGGCGTATCGACGTCTCGATCGGCGAGCATCAGGACGCGGCCGTACGGGCCCAACGCCTGGCGGCGCTGACGTTCTCCGGAGGGGAGCTGGTCGCCGGCCTGGCTAACGCGGGGGTCGTGCTGCTGGGGGTCTGGCTCGGGGTCGGTGGGCAGCTATCCGCGGGCAAGCTGGTCGCCTTCCTGTTCCTGGTGACGCTCTTCGTCGGTCCGGTCCAGGTCGCGACGGAGACGCTGAACGACGCGCAGAACGCGCTGGCCGGCCTTCGGCGGGTGCTCGACATCCTCGACACCGAGGTCGAGCTGCCCGACCCCGCGCTGCGACCCGGCGCGAGACAGCTCCCGCCGGGCGCGCTCGACGTGCGCTTCGATCGCGTCGATTACGCCTATCCGGGCGGCCCGCTCGTGCTGCGCGACGTCGACCTGTACCTGCCGGCCCGCGCGCGGATCGCTGTCGTCGGCGAGACCGGCAGCGGAAAGACGACGCTGGCGAAGCTCCTGACCCGACTGGTCGACCCGGTCGCCGGGGTGGTCTCGGTCGGCGGGCTCGACCTGCGCGAGATCGCTTTCGACGCGCTGCGTTCCCGGGTCGTCATGGTGCCGCAGGACGGCCACCTCTTCGAGCAGTCGATCGCCGACAACGTGCGCTACGGCCGTCCCGGGGCGAGCGACGCCGAGATCGAGCAGACCTTCCACGAACTCGGTCTTGGTGACTGGATCGCGGGGCTGCCGCGCGGCCTGGCGACCCCCGTCGGGCAGCGCGGCGAATCGCTGTCGGCGGGCGAGCGCCAGCTCGTCGCCGTCGCGCGGGCCCACCTTGCCGGTCCCGATGTGCTCGTGCTCGACGAGGCGACCAGTGCCATCGACCCGGCCACCGAGATGCGGTTGTCGGCGGCGCTGGAGTCGCTGGCCCGCGGCCGGACCACCGTCACGATCGCGCACCGGCTCAAGGCTGCCGAGCTCGCCGACGAGGTGATCGTGGTCGACGCCGGCTGCATCGTGCAGCGCGGGACGCACGCGGAGCTGGTCGCCGTGCCGGGCGTCTACGCGCGGCTGCACGCGTCGTGGGCCGCGCGTGGCAGCGGCTCCCGGGGACACTCCCAGGGACACTCACAGGGACATAGGTGACAATCGCAGGATGAGCGAGCGCCCGCCCGAGCCGCCTGCTGACGACGAGCCGACGGCGGATTTCGCGGCTCCAGCAGGCCCCGCGGAGCCTCCGGTGGGGGCTACGCGCGAGATGCCTTTGCCGGGCAACGGGGCTGAGCCACGGTTCGCCGGCCAGCCCTACGCCGGCCAGCCGTATGCGGGTCAGCCCTACGCCGGTGAGGGCCGCGCCGGATCGAACGCCGTCCCGCCGAGCCATGCGGCACCCAGCTACCCCCCGCCGAACTACGAGCCTGCAAATTACGCAGCACCGAATTACGCAGCACCGAATTACGCCGGACCGAATTACAGCGGCCAGCCTTACCCGCCGGAGTATCCGCAGTACGCGCCCCCGCAGGGTGCCTCGCCGTGGCAGGCGCCGGACGCCCGCCATGGCGCGCCGCCCTCGTGGCCGCCGGCCGAATTCGGCGCTCCGGTGCCGCCGCCCCCGCCGTCGCGCGGCCCGCGGCGCGGCGTCGTCGCGCTCGTGACGCTGCTGGTCGTCGCCCTGGTCGGGGGCGTCATCACGGCCATCGCGGTCGGCTCCGGTGACAAGAAGCCCTCCGCGGGCACCGCGCTGCCGTCACCGCTCGCGCCGAACCCGGGATCGACCGGCGGCGCCGCCCCGCAGCCGAGCACCCCGGCGCCCTCGGCCAGCCCGACCCTGCCGCCGCTGGGTCTGATCCCGACCCCGCCCGGCCTCGACGCCATCGGCTATCACGCCTATTCGCTGCGCCTTCGCGATCCGGGCGAGGTGGCGCTGCCCGGTGAGGATGCGCAGTTCACCCGCTACGGCCTTTCGCGGGTGGTGGGCCTGCGGGCGTTGACGCTGGGTGACTCGCGGGTGCCGAGCGATGATTACGACGCCTCGATCAACATCCTGCGGTTCCGCGACGCGGCCGGCGCCAAGGCGGAGCTCGACTGGTCCAACGAGCAGAACAAGAAGGACGGCACGCTGATCGCGTTACCCGGCCTGCCCGACGTCACGGCGTTCCTGAACACCGACCCGGTCGACGGGATCAGTGTCGGCGCCTTCACCACCGTCGGCCGCTACCAGGTGATCGTCATCGTCGGCGGGCTCACTCCGAACGCGCTGACCAACCCGAAAACCGCCGCGGCGGAAGCGGCGCGCGTGCTGAAGGCGGTCCTGCCCGACGCGGCGAGCATCGTGCCGGGCGAGTCCGGCAACGGCCAGGGCCCGGGCGGCCTGCCATCGCCCACCCAGTCCGGGACCCGCGCCTAGCTGCCGTCCACCAGACATCAACGCCCGCCAAATCCGCAGGAAAACCGGCGTCCGGCGGGTTACGGTCACATTTCCTGACAGCTAGCTGGGAACCGGGAGCCAGCGTGGGCCTGCTCGTGATCAGCGCCAACTTCCTCGCGGGATTGGTGCTCGTCTCGCTGGCCGCATGGGGGTTGGTCATGTGGCGGGCCCACCGTCGCCGCTGGGCCAGCGCGTCCGTCGCGGGTCTGTTCGCGGCGGTGCTCTCGCTGGTGACGGTCGCCGACTTCATCAACGCCGAGTACGCCTTCCTGCCGCGGGTCGCGGACGTCTTCGGGGTGACGACCTGGCCGACCGCGCGCCTCGCCGAC
Organism: uncultured Actinomycetota bacterium; assembly: GCA_963782485.1. Classification (GTDB taxonomy): domain Bacteria; phylum Actinomycetota; class Actinomycetes; order Frankiales; family Frankiaceae; genus DATAZK01. The sequence goes on along the minus strand of CAWAJV010000007.1, from coordinate 21,745 downwards.
CTGTCGGCCCCGAGCAGCCGCGAGAACCATCCCCAAGGCGCCGTCGTCAGCGTCCGCCTGCCTGGCGTCGTCAGCGGCTTCGGGGCACCGGCGGCACTGCTCTACTTCCCACCGCAGTACTTCACCGAGCCGCACCGCCGCTTTCCGGTGATCTACCTGCTGCACGGCTCGCCCGGCGCCCCGATCGACTGGTTCCGTGCCGCGCGGGCCTCCGACGCCGGCCTCGCTGCTGCCCGGGCCGGCCATCCGGTGATCCTGGTGGCGCCGCGGGCGAGCCGTAGCTGGACGGATGACTCCGAGTGCGTCGATCGTCCCAAGGAGCGGGTCGCGACGTACGTCGTCGATGACGTGGTACGCGACGTCGACGCGCGCTTCCGCACGATCGCGAACCGGGCGGGCCGGGCTATAGCCGGCAACTCGGCAGGCGGCTATTGCGCCCTCAATCTGGGTCTGCGCAACCGCGACCGGTTCTCGACCGTGGTCGATCTGTCGGGCTTCGACCGGCCGACCCACGAAGGCGGGCTGCGGCGGCTCTTCGGCAACCGCCGTGACCTGAACGCGATCGTCGCCGCCAACTCGCCGCGCGACTACGTCCCGACCCTGGCGCCCTCACCCGACGTGCGGCTCTGGCTCGACTGCGGCAAGGGTGACGGCGGCGCGCGCCGCGACACCGAGCACATTGCCGGTGCGCTCGCCGACCGCGGTTTCGACGTTGTCCTGCGCCTGCGGCCCGGTGGCCACGACTATGACGTGTGGCGGCCGGCGTTGAGGGACGCGCTGCTGTGGGCCGCCCCCCGCCTCGGCGCGAGCGCCTGAGCGGTCACCAGGAAACCCGCGGGCTGCCGCGGGCCTCGCCTGGCAGGATGGACGCGTGATCCGCCCGAGTTCCCTGGACCCCGAGATTGCCGCCCGCCTGAAGCGAGACGAGTCCGGCCTGGTCCCCGCCGTGGCCCAGCAGTTCGACACCGGCGAGGTGTTGATGGTCGGCTGGATGGATGACGAGGCGCTGCATCGCACCTTGACGACCGGCCGCTGCACCTACTGGTCGCGCAGCCGCCAGGAGTACTGGGTGAAGGGCGACACGAGCGGCCACCAGCAGTGGGTGAAGTCCGTCGCGCTCGACTGCGATGGCGACACGGTGCTGGTCCGGGTCGATCAGGTCGGTGCCGCGTGCCACACGGGTGACCGCACCTGCTTCGACTCCGCTGACCTTCAGGCGGTGGTCGGGTCGCCGCCGGCGCCAGCCGCAGCCCCGTGAGCGACGGCGCGCTCTACCCGGACTTCGGGGAGTTCACCCGGCTCGCCGCCACGTACCCGGTCGTCCCGGTGACCCGGCGGGTGCTGGCCGACGGCGAGACCCCGGTCGGCGTCTATCGCAAGCTGGCCGGCGGTCCGGGCACGTTCCTGCTGGAGTCCGCCGAGAACGGTCGCAGCTGGTCGCGCTACTCCTTCGTCGGCGTGCGGTCGCAGGCGACGCTCACCGAGCAAGGCGGCGAAGCGCTCTGGCTGGATACACCGCCGCCGGGCGTGCCGCTGCGGGGCGACCCGCTGGACGTGCTGCGGGCGTGTGCCAAGGCGTTGCGCGCCCCGCGGCTGCCGGGGATGCCGCCGCTCATGGGCGGCCTGGTCGGCTACCTCGGCTACGACCTGGTGCGCCGCATCGAGAAGCTGCCGACCCTCGCCGTCGACGATCTGCAGCTGCCCGAGCTGGGCCTGCTCCTCGCCACCGACCTGGCGGTGCTCGACCATTCCGACGGTTCCTGCCTGCTGGTGTCCAACGCCTTCCCCGCGGCGGAAACCTCTGTCGAAGCGGCCTATGCCGCCGCGGCCGAGCGATTGGACGCGATGACGGCGGCGCTGGCCCAGCCCGCAGCGCCGTCGGTGGCCGTCACGGGCGACCCGGCCGAACTGGACGTCGCGTTCAACAGCCGCAGCCGCTCCGAGGACTACCTGCGCTCCGTCGGCACCGCGCTGGAAGCCATCCGCGCCGGCGACATCTTCCAGGTGCAGGTGGGCCAGCGCTTCGAGGTCCGGACGGACGCCGAGCCGCTCGACGTCTACCGCATGCTGCGCACCAGCAATCCGAGCCCGTACATGTACCTGCTGCGCCTGGCCGGTACCGGTGCCGAGCGCACCGGAGCCGGGGCGGCCACCCTCGATGTCGTCGGCTCCAGCCCCGAATCGCTCGTCACGGTCACGGCCGACGGCGCCGCCACCATCGCGCGGCTGCATCCCATCGCCGGCACCCGTCCCCGCGGCGGCAGCGAGGAAAAGGACGCAGCGCTCGCCGCTGAGCTGGTCAGCGACGAGAAGGAGCGCGCCGAGCACGTCATGCTCGTCGACCTGGGGCGAAACGATCTCGGCCGGGTCTGCGAGCCGGGCACGGTCCGGGTCGTCGAATTCGGCGCCGTCGAGCGTTTCTCGCACGTAATGCACATCGTCTCCACGGTGGTCGGGCGGGTGCGTTCCGGCCTGGATGCCGTCGACGTCCTGGCCGCCTGCTACCCGGCCGGCACGTTGACGGGAGCGCCCAAGGTCCGGGCGATGGAGCTCATCGACGAGCTGGAGCCCGTGCGGCGCGGCATCTACGGCGGCGGGGTCGGCTACCTCGACTTCGGCGGCGACCTCGACTTCGCGATCGCGATCCGCACCGCGGTGATGCGCGCTGGGCGGGCCTACGTGCAGGCGGCCGCCGGCATCGTCGCCGACAGCCTGCCGGACTTCGAGGAAGCGGAGACGCGCCACAAGGCCCGGGCGGTGCTGCGCGCGCTCGCGCTTGCGGAGACCCTGCGCCCGGCCGCGGCCGAGCCGACGCCGGCGGCGTCCGCGCCGTGAGCGACCCCGAGGACGAGACGCCGCGGCCGGGCGAGCCGCCGGAGCAGCCAGCTTCGCCGGAGCCGGCTGCCCAGCCCGGCGCCCTGGCGGAATCCGCGGAGGTGCTCGACCCCGAGGCCATGCCGAAGGGCCTGCCGAAGAGCGCCCGGCTGCCGTCCGCGCTGGTGGTGGGCGGCATCCTGCTGGTCCTGCTCGCGGCGACCCCGACCTGGCTGCGCGTCTCGCTGCGCATCACGGCCGGTATCAAGGCCGGCGACGTCAAGCTCACCGGCGGTGCCTGCGCTCCGGTAGCCGTGCCGCTCTCGCTCGTCGCGGCAGCCGGCCTGCTGGCGACGGCGCTGGTGCGCACGCTCGCACGCCGGCTGCTGGCCGTCTTGATCGCTGCCGCCGGGGTCGGCGTGATGATCGCCGTGATGCGGGTGATCGCGGATCCCGAGAAGGTGGCGCGCGACAGCGCTCGGGTGCGCAGCGCTGGTCAGGTGGCATCGGTCCACCTCAACGCCGTCGCGTACGTGAGCGTGGCGGGCGGCGCCCTCATCGTGATCGGGGCGATCGTCACGGCCGTCGTCTGCGGTCGCTGGCCGGCCCCGACCAAGCGCTACGAGCGCGTCAACAAGCAGGTCAGTCGGCCATCGGACACCTGGGATGCGCTCGAAAGGGGTGATGATCCGACCGCGCGCTGACATGCTCGGAATCAGCCCCGCGGCGAGCGCCGACCGGGAGGATCGCCGCAAGGGTCGGCGGGAGAGCAGGAGCGCCATGTCGCAGCAGCAGCCGTACGGATCGCCCCCCACGCAGGGTGCTTACCCCCCGCCGGTATCCCAGCAATACGGACCCCCGCCGGGCCAGCCGTACGCCCCGCCGCCGCAAAACGCGTACGGGCAACCGTATGGACAGCCGGGATATGGCCAGGCCCCGTTCGGCCGTCCCGCCGGCTACGCGAACCAGCCACCGGCGTCGGTGAACATCGCCAGCATCCTGCTGTTCATCGCCGGCGGTTTCGGCGTCCTCGGCGCGCTCTTGCTCTTCGCGCTCGGCAGCATCGTGGCCTGGGTGGCGATCGTCGCCGTCGTCGTGCTCGCCATCGCCGCCGGGGAGATCTACACCGGCGTGCAGCTTCGCAAGCTCGTGCCCTGGGCGCGCACCGCGACCATCGTGATTGCCGGCATCGGGATCGGCTTCGGGATCCTCTCGCTAGTCAGCGGCGGCTACACGTCGATCATCGGGATCGGGCTCGACGTCTACGTGATCTACCTGATGTACCGGCCCGACACGCTGCAAGCGTTCGGGCAGCCGGCGCGTCCTGGCGGTATCTGAGCCTCTACCGTCGCTCCTGTGGGAGAGACGGTGACGGGTCCGCAGAGCCCTCGCGGTGGGTCTGGGCAGGCCGGTTCCTCAAAAGGTCTGGTCCTCGTCGTCGAGGACGAGGCACACATCAGCGACCTGCTCAGGCTCTACCTGCGCCGCGAGGGCTTCGGCGTCCATGTCGAGGCCGACGGCCAGGCCGGGTTGTCGGCGGCGCGCGCGCTGAAGCCGGTCGCCATCGTGCTCGACGTCGGCCTGCCGACGCTCGACGGCACCGAGGTCTGCCGGGCGCTGCGGGCGGACGGCAACTGGACGCCGGTGCTCTTCGTCACCGCCCGCGACGACGAGATCGATCGGATCATCGGCCTCGAACTCGGCGCTGACGACTACGTCACGAAGCCCTTCTCCCCGCGCGAGATCGTCGCGCGCATCAGGGCGGTGCTGCGGCGCAGCTCCGGCTCGCAGGGCGACGCGCCGGTGCTCACCGTGGGCGCGGTCGTGCTGGATCCCGGACGGCGGGCGGTGACGGCCGGGGGAGAGCCGATCACGCTGACCGCGACGGAGTTCGACCTGCTCGCCCGGCTGCTGCGCCGCCCGGGACGGGTGTTCACCCGCGAAGAGCTGCTCTCGGAGGTCTGGGGGTACGAGGCGGCCGCCGGCACCCGGACGGTCGACGTCCACGTCGCCCAGCTGCGGGCCAAGCTCGGCGAGCACAGCCCGCTGCGCACCGTGCGCGGAGTCGGTTACACGGCCGGCGCCTGAGCGGCCCGGATGGTCCACCCCGTGCAGCCGCCGCGGCGGCGTACCGGCCTCGCGGCCCGGCTGGTCCTGGTGACGACCGTGGTGGCGGGACTTGCCGTCCTGCTCGCCGGCCTGGTGTCGATCAGCCTGCTTCGCGGGGCGAGCGACACCGAGGCGCGCAACCAGCTGGCGCGCCAGGCAGACGGCTACGCGGTGGCCATCGAACGGAGTACGGCGACCGTGAGCCGGGCTCGCTTCGTGCAGCTGGTGACGCTCCTGCGCCAGCAGCAGGTGCAGCTCGAGGCCATCAACGCAGATGGGGTGGCCTGCGGGGTGCGGGCGCTGCAGCTGCCGGCGCAGCTCGCCTCGCACATCGTCGACGGCCAGCCGGTGAGCGCGGTCGTAAAGGTCGACGGCACGCGCCGGTTCATCGAGGGCCGGCCGCTCACGGGGAACGAGGCGACCGGGACGCCCCGGCTCGGCTGCCAGGCGGTCGGCATCGCGCTCATCCAGGACGCGAGCCAGGCCCGCGGCGGCGTCGCGAACCCGCTCCGCAACCGGCTGCTGATCGCGCTCGGCATCGGCCTGCTGGGCGCGGCGCTGGCGGGAGTGCTCCTGGCGCGCTGGCTCGCCCGGCCCCTCCAGCACGCCGCCGGGGCGGCGCGCGCGCTGGCCAGCGGGCGGCGTGACGTCGCGGTGGTGCCGGAAGGGCCGGCCGAAGTCGCTGCCGTGGCGGATGCGTTGAACGGGCTGGCGACGGCGCTCGGCCGCAGCGAGGGCCGCCAGCGCGAGTTCCTGCTGTCGATCTCGCACGAGCTGCGCACCCCGCTGACGGCGGTGACCGGCCACGCGGAGGCGCTCGCCGACGGCGTCATCACCGGCGAGGACACCCGGACCGCCGGTGCGGTCGTGCTGTCGGAGGCGCACCGGCTGAACCGGCTCGTCTCCGACCTGCTCGATCTGGCCCGCTTGGGGGCGGCCGACTTCCGGATCGACCCGGCGCCGACCGACCTGCGCGCGTTGCTCATGAGTGCCGAGCAGGTCTGGCGCCCGCGCTGCGCCGCCGAGGGTGTGGAGTTGCGACTGGAGCTTCCGCCCGGGCCGCTTGTCGTGGTCACCGACGGTGGCCGGGTGCGGCAAATCCTCGACGGCCTCGCCGAGAACGCGTTGCGGGTCGTACCGAGCGGCGCTCCGATCGTCTTCGCGGCGACGGCGACGGCGAGTGCGGGTTACGCGGTGCTGCAGGTGCGCGACGGCGGGCCCGGGCTCACCGACGACGATCTCACGGTCGCCTTCGAGCGATCCGCGCTCTACGACCGCTACCGGGGCGTGCGCCGGGTCGGCACCGGGCTAGGGCTGGCGCTTGTCGCCGGCCTCGCGGCGGCGCTCGGTGGCGGCGCGTCGGCCGGAAAGGCACCCGAGGGTGGCGCCGCGTTCACGGTTCACCTGCCGCTGCAGCCCCGTGTGTGACGCGTGGTGCACGCCCTGCCACATGTCTCGCCCGTACGATCCATGGCGTGTCTGCCACGGTCCTCGACGACATCCTGGTCGGCGTTCGCGCCGATCTCGCGGAGCGGGAGGCCCGGCGCCCCTGGCGGGAGATCGTCGCCGCGGCGCAGGCCGCCCCACCGGCGCTGGATGCGTGGACCGCGCTTTCTCACCCCGGCACCGCCCTGATCGCCGAGGTCAAGCGTCGCTCGCCGAGCAAGGGTGAGCTGGCGACGATCGCCGATCCCGCGTCGCTGGCTCGCCAGTACGCCGCCGGGGGAGCGTCCGCCATCAGCGTGCTGACCGAGCAGCGCCGCTTCGGAGGGTCGCTGGCCGATCTCGACGCGGTGCGTGCCGCGGTGGCAGTGCCGGTCCTGCGCAAGGACTTCGTGGTGACCCCGTACCAGGTGGCCGAGGCGCGCGCCCACGGCGCCGACCTGGTGCTGCTGATCGTCGCGGCGCTCGAGCAGCCGCTGCTGGCCGAGCTGCACGCCCAGATCACCGGCTACGGCATGACCCCGCTGGTCGAGGTGCATGACGAGGCGGAGCTGGAGCGCGCGGCCGCCATCGGGGCCCGGCTGGTGGGCGTCAACGCGCGCAACCTGAAGACGCTCGAGGTCGACATGGCGGTGTTCTCGCGGCTGCGCCCGCTGGTGGCGGCGAGCGCCCTCACCGTCGCCGAGTCCGGCGTCCGGGGGCCGGACGATGTCGCCGGCTACGCCGCCGCCGGCGCCGACGCCGTCCTCGCCGGCGAGGCCTGCGTGAGCGGTCCCGATCCTCGTGCCACCGTGCGTGCTCTCGTCGCCGCCGGAGCACCCCAGACGGAGGCGGCCCGATGACCGAACTCGACCAACCCGCGCTGATCGGCTTCGCCGGGCTCGCGGCCGTGCCGGATGAGACCGGCCACTACGGGCCCTACGGGGGCCGTTTCGTTCCCGAGGCACTGGTCGTCGCCCTCGACGAGCTCATCGCCGAGTACGCCGCCGCGCGCTCGGATCCGGCGTTCGTCGCCGAGCTCGACGGCCTGCTGGCGAACTACGCGGGCCGGCCCACACCCATCACCGAGGTCAAGCGGCTGACCGAGAAGGCGGGCGGTGCGCGCCTGTTCCTCAAGCGCGAAGACCTCGCCCACACCGGCTCCCACAAGATCAACAATGTGCTGGGCCAGGCGCTGCTCACCGTGCGCATGGGCAAGAAGCGGGTGATCGCGGAGACCGGCGCCGGCCAGCACGGCGTCGCGACGGCCACGGCGTGTGCCCTGCTCGGCCTGGAATGCGTCGTCTACATGGGCGAGGAAGACACCATCCGCCAGGCGTTGAACGTCGCCCGGATGCGCTTGCTCGGCGCCACGGTCGTCCCGGTCGCGACGGGCAGCCGGACGCTGAAGGATGCCATCAACGAGGCGATGCGCGACTGGGTGACGAACGTCGACACCACCCACTACTGCATCGGTTCCGTCATGGGCCCGCATCCGTTCCCGATGATGGTCCGCGACTTCCAGCGCGTGATCGGGGTCGAGGCGCGCGCGCAGATGCTCGAGATCGCCGGCCGGCTGCCCGACGCGGTCGTCGCGTGCGTCGGCGGTGGCTCCAACGCCCTCGGCATCTTCACCGGCTTCGTCGCCGATGAGGGCGTGCGACTGCTCGGTTGCGAGGCGGGCGGCGACGGGGTCGAGACCGGCCGCCACGCCGCCACGGTCGCGGCGGGCACCGTCGGCGTCATCCACGGCATGCGCACCTACCTGCTGCAGGACGACGACGGCCAGACCCTGACGACGCACTCGATCAGCGCGGGGCTCGACTATCCCGGCGTCGGCCCCGAGCACTCCTGGCTACGCGACCAGGGGCGCGCGGAGTACCTCCCCGTCGACGACCGGGCCGCGATGGCGGCATTCCGGCTGCTCGCCGAGACCGAGGGCATCCTGCCGGCCATCGAGAGCGCCCACGCGGTCGCGGGCGCCCTCGATCTGGCGGCGACGCTCGACCCGGAGCAGCTCGTGCTGGTGAACCTCTCGGGCCGCGGCGACAAGGACGTCGACACGGCGGCGCGGTGGTTCGGCCTCGTCACGGGAGAAGAAGTAGCGGAGGCGGAGCTGTCCAAAGACGTCGCCGAGGGGGAGGGGGAGGGCTGGTGAGCGCGTACCACTCGCTGCACGACGCTTTCGCCCGGGCGCGTGCCGAGGGCCGGGCCGCCTTGGTGGGTTACCTGCCCGCCGGCTACCCGACGGTCGCCGGCGCCCAGGCGGCGCTCGAGGCGATGGTCGAAGGCGGGCCCGCCGGCGGGGTCGACGTCGTCGAGATCGGCCTGCCGTACTCCGATCCGCTGATGGACGGGCCGGTCATCCAGCAGGCGGTGCAGGCCGCCCTGGACGGCGGGGTCCGTATCCGCGACGTGCTCGACACCGCCGCAGCGCTCGCACCTCAGGTGGCCACCGTCGTCATGACCTACTGGAATCCGGTGGAGCGCTACGGGGTGGAGCGGTTCGCGGAGGCGCTCGCCGCCGGCGGCGCGGCGGGTGTCGTCACGCCCGATCTGGTCCCTGACGAAGCCGGGCCATGGCTCGCCGCCGCCGGGAAGTACGAGCTCGACCCGGTCTTCCTGGTCGCACCTTCCTCGTCGGAGGCGCGGCTGCGGCTGGTGTCAGACGTGACCCGCGGCTTCCTGTACGCGGCTTCGGCAATGGGGGTCACCGGCACCCGCAGCTCCATCGGCTCTGCCGCGTCCGAGCTGGTGGCGCGCATTCGCCAGGTCACCGACAAGCCGATCGGGGTCGGCCTCGGGGTCTCGAACGGCGAGCAGGCCGCGGAGGTGGCTGCCTACGCCGACGGCGTCATCGTCGGCACCGCCTTCGTCCGCGCACTGATAGAGGCGCCGACCGAGGCCGACGGCATCCGCGCGGTACGCGAGCTCGCCGGCGAGCTGGCGGCCGGAGTGCGCCACCGATGAGCGGCGCCAGCGCCATGATCATGGCGTCGATCCCGAGCCCGTCCGAGGGCGAGATCCACCTCGGGCCGTTGCCGCTGCGTGGCTACGCGCTGTGCATCGCGGTCGGCGTGGTGGTCGGGGTGCTCATCTCCGACCGCCGGCTGCAGGCGCGCGGGGCGCCGGCCGGAACGGCGGCTGACATGGCCACCGTCGCCGTCCCATTCGGGATCGTCGGCGCCCGGCTGTATCACATCATCACCACGCCCGACCCGTACTTCGGCAAGGGCGGCCATCCCATCGAGGCGCTCTACATCTGGAAGGGCGGGCTCGGCATCTGGGGAGCCATCGCCGGCGGCTTCCTCGGCGCCTACCTCGTCTTCCGCCACCGCAAGATCCCGATCAGCCTGGCCGCCGACGCGGTCGCGCCCTCCCTCGCCGTCGCCCAGGCCATCGGCCGCTGGGGTAACTGGTTCAACCAGGAGCTCTACGGGCGCCCGAGCGGGCTGCCGTGGGCGGTGCAGATCGAACCGGCGCACCGGCTCGCCGGCTACGAGAACGTCGCGACGTACCAGCCGACGTTTCTCTACGAGTCGATCTGGTGCCTCGGCGTGGCGGCGCTCTGCATCTGGGCCGACCGGCGTTACCGGCTCGGTGGTGGCCGGGTCTTCGCGCTGTACGTCGCGGCGTACACCGCCGGCCGGGCGTGGATCGAATCGCTGCGGATCGACACCGCCCACAGGTTCTTCGGCCTGCGCCTGAACGACTACGTGAGCGTCGTCGTCTTCCTGATTGCGGTCGCGTATCTGATCTGGAAGCGGGGTGCGCGGGACCAGCCGATCCCGGTCGCCGCGGATGCGGACGAAGCGGCAGCGCCGTCGACCGCCGGTGACGCGCCGGCCGCTGAAGGGCCGGACGCCTCCGGCGAGACGCCGGACGAGCCCGCAGCCACGGACGAACGGGTCGACCTGGGCAAGATCACCCCGAGGGGCTGAACCGCTCCTCGAACGCCGTTGCCGGCGTGACATCGCCGGAGCGCGCCTGCGGCACTGACGCGCTGGCGACCACCACCCGGTCGCGCCCGCCCGCCTTCGCCGCGAACAGCGCCCGGTCCGCGGCGGCCAGCACCGTGTCGAGATCGTCGATCTCGTCGCCTTCCGCGACCCCGAGGCTCACCGTGAAGGCCGGCTCGGCGCCGGTGTGCATGCCCAGCAGCTCGGCGCGCAGCCGCTCGGCCAGCACGGCCGCCTCGGCCGCTCCGGCATTCGGGATGAGGACGACGAACTCCTCACCACCGATGCGAGCGACCGCATCCTCGGGACGGGTCGTGCTGCGCAGCACCTGGGAGAAGCGGCGCAGGGCGCGATCACCCGTCGAGTGCCCGTAGACGTCGTTCAGGTGCTTGAAGTTGTCGAGGTCGGCGAGGATCAGCCCGAAGCTGGTGGTGCCGGTGAAGACGTTCGCGGCCTGCTCCTCGAAGCTGCGCCGGTTGAGCAGCCCCGTCAGGGGGTCGGTCGAGGCCTGAACCTGGCTGCGGTGGAACGCGCGCGTCGCGCCCATGGTGACGCCGGTCCGCTCGGCGATCGTGCGCAGGTATTCGCGGGTCGAGTCGGTGACCGGTTCGGCGGCGCTGCGCACCGCGTGCAGCACGCCGACCGCCTGGCCGCGGCTCGCCATCGGCAGGCATACGGCGGTCAGCGCGGCCCCCGCCGCGTCGGCCCGGTCCAGCAGGAACGGGCAGGTGTCGAGCAGCCCGCTGTCGGGGAAGTGCTGGGCCTGCGAGGTCGCCATCGCCGGGCAGTCCCACGGGGAGCTCACCTGGCAGGCCAGCGCTTCTTGCGGCAGCGTCCCGCCGGTCTCGCCGCCGGTGCTGGCCTGGCGGCGCAGGTGCGCCCGTGAGGAGTCGGCGATCAGCGCCTCGACCGAGAGCCCCGGCGCGCTGGTGTCGATGGCGCGCATCGCGGTCTTCAGCACGTCCGTTTCGGTGCGTGACCGCTCGAGGGCGCGATTGAGCCGCGCGTTGAACTCCTGACGCTCGGCCTGCTTGCGCAGCGCCCGCTCGCGGTCCTCGATCTTGCGGTGCAGCCGCTCGAAGCCGAACCGGATGAGCAGCCAGCAGGCCACCGTCGTCGTCAGGCCGGAGCCGATGGCGACGGCCGTGCCCTGTGGCCAGGCGTCTCGCATGATCGGGGCCAGCACGGCCATGGCCAGCCCGAGGAGCACGCTGAAGGCGGCCGCCTGCCAGCCGCGCAGGGCCCGGCCGCGGCCGGACGGCATCGTCCCGGCTCGCAGCCCAACCCGCCACTGCCCGTTCACCGAACGTTTATCGGATCCCTATCCGGCGGCTGAAGTCGCGGTTTCGGGTGACCTTTAATTGACCCCCCGGTCACGGTCCTGCCAGAAAGGCGCTCGCAGCTCGCGTTTCAGCACCTTGAGGGCGCCGGAGAGGGGCAACGGGTCGGTCCTGAATTGGAATGATTTGGGAATTTTATATCCGGCGATGAACGTGCGCGCGTGCTCGCGCAGCTCGTCTTCCGAGACCTCGGCGCCGGGTTGGAGCACGACGACGGCGTGGACCGCCTCGCCCCATTTCGGGTCCGGAACGCCGATGACGGCGACCTGCAGCACGTCCGGATGCTCGGCGATCGCGTTCTCGACCTCCGTGCTGTAGACGTTCTCCCCGCCGGTGACGATCATGTCCTTGAGCCGGTCCACCAGGTAGAGGTAGCCCTCCTCGTCGAGGTAGCCGGCGTCGCCGGTGTGGTACCAGCCGCCTCGAAAGGCGGCGGCGGTCTCCTCCGGCCGGTTCCAGTACTCGCGCATCATGTTTCCGGAGCGGACGCAGACCTCGCCGGTCTGGTGCGGGCCGACCGGGCGGCCGAGCTCGTCCTGGATCGTGAGCGCGATGCCGGGTAGCGCGCGCCCCACGGACGCGAGCCGGGGCGAGCCGGGCACGTGATCCTCCGTGCCGAGGCCGGTGAGCAGCGCGGCCGACTCCGTCATCCCGTAGGCCTGCGAGATCTCGAGCTTGGGGAAGTCGCGCAGCAACCGCTCGAGCAGCACGGCCGGCATCGGCGAGGCGCCGTACGTCAGCCGCCGCAGGGTCGTGAACGTCTCCGGGGTGAAGTCGGGGTGGTCCATCACCATGGCGATCATGGTCGGCACCATGACGCTGCTGGTCGCGCCGAAGCGGGCGATGGCCGCGATCACCGCGCCGGGGTCGAAGAACGGCACGAACGCCGTCGTCCCCCCGAACGCCGGGACGATCGCGATCCCGCCGAAGGACGCGGCGTGAAACATCGGGGTCTGCAGCAGGTAGACCTCGTCCTCCTCGTGCGGAAGGTGCATCCGGGCGTGGTAGCAGGTCAGCGTCATGGCGCGCTGCTCCAGCAGCACCCCCTTGGGGAGCCCGGTGGTGCCGCCGGTGTACATGAGGACGCAGGGGTCGCTCTCCTCCGGCTCGTCCCAGCCCCGGGCCGGGTCGCCGGCGACGAGCGTCTCGAACATCACATCGGCCGGGATCCCGTCGGGGACCTGCGTGCCGTCGGCCATCAGCACGACCGTCTCCAGGCCGGCCTCGTCACGTACCGCGGCGATCGTCGGCGCGAACAGCGCGTCGGTGAAGACGACCTTCGCGCCGGAGTCGCGCAGCACGTGCACCAGCTCGCGCGGGGAGAAGCGCAGGTTGAGCGGGTTGATGACGCCCCCGCCGAACAGCGCCGCGTGCCAGAGCTCGATGTGGCGGGCGGAGTTGGCCGCCATCACCGCGAAGCGGTCCTCCGGCGCCAGGCCGAGCTGCTCACGCAGGCCCGCGACCAGCCGCAGCACCCGCTCCAGGTGGTCGCCGTAGCTGCGATCCACCCCGTCCTCGGTGATGAGGACGCGCTTGTCAGGCTGCCGCTCGGTCGTCGCGACGAGGAGCCGGGGGTAGACGAGTTCACGCATGCAGGGGTTTCTACTCGCCGCGCAAGATCAACGCTTCACTCATGTGGGTTTGGTCCGCGGATCCGGCGTCCAAAGTCGCTTTCGTGAAGCGTTGATCATGGGGACAGCGGGGTCGTTGGCCCTCCTGAACGCGCAGGACATGGCACACTCGACAGCGTCGGCGGGGTCTGCGTAACCTGCAGGCAACACGCAGATGTTGCGCGCGTGACGTGCGCGAGGCCAGTGCCGGCCGGTCACGTCGTCAGCGCATGCGTTGGCCGGACAGCGTCGTCCGATTTCTCCCGATGGATTCGAGACGGATGGACGGCGATTTATGCCATCTCGGCAGGGCCTTTACGACCCTCGTTTTGAGCACGACGCGTGTGGCGTCGCGTTCGTCGTTGACGTGCACGGGCGCGCCAGCGCCGACATCGTCGCGAAGGGGCTGACGGCGTTACGCAACCTCGACCACCGCGGCGCGTCCGGCAGCGACCCCAAGGTCGGCGACGGCGCCGGGATGCTGGTGCAGATCCCGGATGCGTTCCTTCGCGAGGTGACGTCGTTCGCGCTCCCCGAGGCCGGGTCCTACGCCGTCGGCATCGCCTTCCTGCCGCGTGAGTCGGGCGAGCGCGACAGCTCGCTGCAGCTCATCCGCAAGATCGTCCGCCAGGAGGGTCTGGAGCTGCTCGGCTGGCGCGAGGTGCCGATCTGCGGCGACTCGATCGGCGAGGCGGCCCGCGAGGTCGAGCCGGTCATGCGCCAGCTGTTCCTCAGCGGCGCGAGCGGGATGGACCTGGAGCGGCGCGCGTTCTGCGTGCGCAAGCGCGCCGAGCGCGAGGCCGGCGTGTACTTCCCGAGCCTGTCCGGCCGCACCCTGGTCTACAAGGGCATGCTGACGACCAACCAGCTGCCCGCGTACTTCCCGGACCTGTCCGACCCCCGTTTCGCCAGCGCGATCGCGCTGGTCCACAGCCGCTTCTCGACCAACACGTTCCCGAGCTGGCCGCTGGCGCACCCGTACCGCTTCGTCGCCCACAACGGCGAGATCAACACCGTGCGGGGCAACCGCAACTGGATGAGCGCCCGCGAGGCCCTGCTCGAGTCCGACCTCATCGACGGCGACCTCGAGCGCCTGTTCCCGATCTGCACCGAGGACGCCAGCGACTCCGCCAGCTTCGACGAGGTGCTCGAGCTGCTGCACCTCGGCGGCCGCAGCCTGCCCCACTGCCGTGCTCATGATGATCCCGGAGGCGTGGGAGAACTCCACCGAGATGGACCCGAAGCGGCGGGCCTTCTACCGCTTCCACGCCTCGCTGATGGAGCCCTGGGACGGCCCGGCGAGCATCGCCTTCACCGACGGCACCGTGATCGGCGCCGTCCTCGACCGCAACGGGCTGCGTCCCAGCCGCTACTGGGTCACCGAGGACGGCCTCGTCGTCATGGCCAGCGAGGTCGGCGTGCTCGACATCGCTCCGGAGAAGGTCGTCGCCAAGGGCCGGCTGCAGCCGGGCCGCATGTTCCTGGTCGACACCGCCGAGGGGCGCATCGTCGACGACCAGGAGATCAAGTCGAAGCTCGCCGCCGAGCACCCGTACGACGAGTGGCTGCTTGCCGGCGTCGTGAACCTCTCCAAGCTGCCGCTGCGCTCGCGCCTGATCACCACCCACGAATCGGTGCGCCACCGCCAGCAGCTGTTCGGCTTCACCGAGGAGGAGCTGCGCATCCTCGTGCTGCCGATGGCGCGCGATGGGGCGGAGCCGATCGGCTCGATGGGCACCGACACCCCGATCGCGGTCCTCTCGCGCCGGCCCCGGCTGCTCTTCGACTACTTCACCCAGCTGTTCGCCCAGGTCACCAACCCGCCGCTGGACGCCATCCGCGAGGAGCTGGTGACGGCCCTGGGCGGCACGATGGGACCCGAGGGCAACCTGCTCGACCCCGGTCCGGCCAGCTGCCGCCAGGTCCTGCTGCCGTTCCCCATCATCAGCAACGAAGACGTCACCAAGATCGTCGGGATCAACGACGACGGCGACATGCCCGGCTTCGCGGCGGCCAAGATCCGCGGCCTCTACGACGTCGCCGGCGGTGCCGAGGCGCTGGAGGAGCGGCTCGAGGAGATCTTCGCCGAGGTCGACGCGGCGATCGAGAGCGGCGCCCGGATCATCGTGCTGTCCGACCGCGGGGGCACCCGGCGGCTCGCGCCGATCCCGAGCCTGCTGCTCACCAGCGCCGTGCACCACCACCTCATCCGTGGCCGGGCGCGTACCCGGATCGGTCTCGTCGTCGAATGCGGCGACGTGCGCGAGGTGCACCACGCCGCGCTGCTGATCGGCTACGGCGCCGCCGCGGTCAACCCGTACCTGGCGTTCGAGTCGGTCTCCGACCTGATCGACAGCAACGACCTGGTCGGCATCACCGCCGAGAAGGCGACCGCCAACCTCATCAAGGCGCTCGGCAAGGGCGTCCTCAAGGTGATGTCGAAGATGGGCATCAGCACCGTCGCCTCCTACACCGGCGCGCAGGTCTTCGAGGCGATCGGGCTGTCGAGCACGCTCGTCGAGAAGTACTTCACCGGCACCGCGAGCCGGCTCGAGGGCGTCGGGCTCGACGTCATCGCCGACGAGGTCGCGGCCCGCCACGCCCGCGCCTACCCCGACAACCCGGCGGAGCTGGCGTACCGCAGCCTCGAGGTCGGCGGCGAGTACCAGTGGCGACGCGAGGGCGAGCCACACCTGTTCAACCCGGAAACGGTCTTCAAGCTCCAGCACGCCACCCGCACCGGGCGCGAAGAGGTCTACCGGGAGTACA
Source organism: uncultured Actinomycetota bacterium (assembly GCA_963782485.1). Classification (GTDB taxonomy): domain Bacteria; phylum Actinomycetota; class Actinomycetes; order Frankiales; family Frankiaceae; genus DATAZK01. The sequence continues at coordinate 5,722 of CAWAJV010000007.1, read as the reverse complement.
CCGCGCAGATCGACGAGCTGTCGCGCCAGGCCGGCACGCTGCGCGGGCTGTTCCAGCTGCGCGAGGGCGTGCGCCCGCCGGTGCCGCTCGAGGAGGTCGAGCCGGTCAGCGAGATCGTGAAGCGGTTCGCGACCGGGGCCATGTCCTACGGGTCGATCAGCGCCGAGGCGCACGAGACGCATGGCGATCGCCATGAACCGGCTCGGCGGCAAGAGCAATACCGGCGAGGGCGGCGAGGACGTCGCGCGCTTCAAGCCGACTGCCGAACGGTGACAGCAAGCGCTCGGCCATCAAGCAGGTCGCCAGCGGCCGCTTCGGCGTCACCAGCGAGTACCTGACCAACTCCGACGACATCCAGATCAAGATGGCCCAGGGCGCCAAGCCCGGTGAGGGCGGCCAGCTGCCGGCCCACAAGGTCTATCCCTGGATCGCCAAGACCCGCCACTCCACCGCGGGTGTCGGCCTGATCAGCCCGCCGCCGCACCACGACATCTACTCGATCGAGGACCTCGACCAGCTGATCCACGACCTGAAGAACGCGAACCCGTCCGCGCGGGTCCACGTGAAGCTCGTCGCGGAGGTGGGCGTCGGGACGGTCGCCGCGGGCGTCGCGAAGGCGCATTCGGATGTCGTGCTGATCTCCGGCCACGACGGCGGCACCGGCGCGAGCCCGCTGACCTCGCTCAAGCACGCGGGTGCGCCCTGGGAGCTCGGGCTGGCCGAGACCCAGCAGACCCTGCTGCTGAACGGGTTGCGCGACCGCATCGTCGTGCAGGTCGACGGCTCCATGAAGACCGGCCGAGACGTCATCATCGGCGCGCTGCTGGGCGCCGAGGAGTTCGGCTTCGCGACGGCGCCGCTGGTCGTCGCCGGCTGCGTGATGATGCGGGTCTGCCACCTCGACACCTGCCCGGTGGGCGTCGCGACGCAGAACCCGGTGCTGCGCAAGCGTTTCAACGGCAAGGCCGAGTACGTCGTCACCTTCTTCGAGTACGTGGCCAACGAGGTGCGCGAGTACCTGGCCGAGCTCGGCTTCCGCTCGATCGCCGAGGCGGTCGGCCACGCCGAGATGCTCGACATGGCGCCCGCGATCGACCACTGGAAGGCGGACGGGCTCGACCTGACCCCGCTGCTGCACGTGCCGGAGCGGCCCTTCGGCGGCGCCGCCGCACCAGATCAAGAAGCAGGACCACGGGCTGGACCGGGCGCTCGACAACACGCTCATCCAGCTCTGCGAGGGCGCGCTGGCCGACGGCCGGCCGGTCTGGCTGGAGATGCCGATCCGCAACGTGAACCGCACGGTCGGCACCATGCTCGGCCACGAGGTCACCAAGCGCTACGGCGGCGAGGGCCTGCCCGACGGCACGATCAGCCTGCACTTCACCGGGTCTGCCGGGCAGAGCTTCGGGGCGTTCGTGCCGCGCGGCATGAGCCTGCGCCTCGACGGCGACGCGAACGACTACCTCGGCAAGGGCCTGTCCGGCGGGCGCATCACGGTGCTGCCGCCGGAGGGCTCCACGTTCCGCGCCGAGGACAACATCATCGCGGGCAACGTCATCCTTCTACGGGGCGACGGCGGGCGAGGTGTTCCTGCGCGGGGTGGTGGGGGAGCGCTTCTGCGTCCGCAACTCGGGCGCCACGGCCGTCGTCGAGGGCGTCGGTGACCACGGCTGCGAGTACATGACCGGCGGTCGCGTGCTGATCCTCGGCCCGACCGGACGCAACTTCGCGGCCGGCATGAGCGGCGGCATCGCGTACCTGCTCGACGCCGACGCGGCCGGATCAACCGCGAGATGGTCGACGTGGAGCCGCTGGACGGCGCCGACGAGGAGTACGTCCGCCAGCTGCTCGACCGCTACGTCCGCGAGACCGGGAGCCCGGTAGGCGACAAGCTGCTCGGCGAATGGGACCCGGCGCGCTTCACCCGCGTGATGCCGCGCGACTACAAGCGGGTCCTGACCGTCATGCGCGAGGCGCAGGAGTCCGGCCGCGACGCCGACGAGATGGTGATGGCGGCGGTCAAGGGGTGAGCCTCACGTCCGTCCCTCCACGGCTGCCCGCCCACGACTAACGCAACGGATGCATACATGGCTGACCCCTCGGGATTCTTGAAGTTCAAGAAGGAGCTGCCGACCCGGCGGCCGGTGCCGATTCGGCTCCTGGACTGGAAAGAGGTCTACGAGCCGTTCCCGGAGGAGCACCTGCGCGAGCAGGCGACCCGGTGCATGGACTGCGGCATTCCCTTCTGCCACAACGGCTGCCCGCTCGGCAACCTGATCCCGGAGTGGAACGACCTCTCCCGGCGCGGCCACTGGAACGACGCCATCGACCGGCTGCACGCCACGAACAACTTCCCGGAGTTCACCGGGCGGCTGTGCCCGGCTCCCTGCGAGGCGGCCTGCGTCCTCGGCATCGCCGACGATCCGGTGACCATCAAGCAGGTCGAGGTCACCATCATCGACCGGGCGTGGGACGAGGGCCGGGTCACGCCGGTGCTGCCGACCGAACACACCGGCAAGCGGTCGCGGTCATCGGCAGCGGTCCGGCCGGGCTGGCCGCCGCTCAGCAGCTCACCCGGGCGGGCCACACGGTCACCGTCTACGAGCGCGACGACCGCCCCGGCGGCCTGCTGCGCTACGGCATCCCCGAGTTCAAGATGGAGAAGGCCGTCCTCAACCGCCGGCTGGCGCCAGATGGAGGCGGAGGGCACGCGTTTCGTCACCAGCTGCAACGTCGGCACCGACATCACCGTCGCCGAGCTGCGCGAGGCCAACGACGCGATCGTGCTGGCGCTCGGCTCCACCGCCGGGCGCGACCTGCCGGCCCCCGGTCGTGACCTCGAGGGCATCTACCTCGCGATGGAGTACCTGGAGCCGTCGAACCGGGTTCAGGAGGGCGACCTGGAGCGCTCGCCGATCGTCGCGACCGGCAAGCACGTCGTGATCATCGGCGGCGGCGACACCGGAGCCGACTGCCTCGGCACCGCGCACCGCCAGGGCGCCGAGTCCGTCGTGCAGCTCGAGATCATGCCGCGCCCGCCGGACCAGCGTGCCGACTCGACCCCGTGGCCCACCTGGCCGCTGATGTACCGCGTTTCCAGCGCGCACGAGGAGGGCGGCGAGCGGCTGTTCTCGGTCTCCACCAAGCGCTTCATCGAGGGCGAGGGCGAGGCGGCCGGGAAGATCCGGGCGCTGGAGCTCGCCGAGGTGCGGATGGTCGACGGCAGGTTCGAGGAGATCGAGGGCACGGCTCACGAGATCCCGGCCGACCTGGTGCTGCTGGCGATGGGCTTCACCGGTCCGGAGCGCGGCGCCGCTGCTCGAAGGTCTGGGCGTCGAGCTGGACGCCCGCGGCAATGTCGCGCGGTCGGCCGGCTGGGAGACCACCGAGCCCGGCGTCTACGTGTGCGGCGACGCGGGTCGCGGCCAGTCGCTCATCGTCTGGGCGATCGCTGAGGGACGCGCCTGCGCGGCCGCCGTCGACCGCAAGCTTGCGGGCCACACGTTGCTCCCGGCGCCGATCCTGACGACCACCCGGTAGCCGAAAGACGTCGCTCACCTTTACCTAGAGGTACCTGAAGGCGCCCCCGGCCGGCGGACAGGCTTCACCCGCGTGGCCCTCTCCTGGAAGCTGTGAAGCTGCCGATTGGGTATCAAGTACGCACCCGCGTCCTTGAGGAACCACCAGGTGTCCGTCGCCTCTCCTGCGCATATGCGCAGGTGGAGCGGGGATGAAAGGCAAGTGGCATGTCCGAGGTGGCCGTCGACCTCGACCCGGCGCTGGTCGAGGGGCTGGACCGCTGGCACCTGATAGGTGCCGAGGTCCACGTGCTGCGAGCGCGGGCCGAGAGCCTGCGTGGACCGCGGCGCGGCGAGCGCGCGCTCGTGCTCGCCTTGCGGGCAGGCGACCTCGAAGCCGAGCTGCTCGCATCGGTGGGCGTCGAAGCCGGCGCGGCCATCCTTCGTGAGATGGAGACGCACCCGGCGGCATTGGCGGCGATCGAGCGCTGGCGTTACGCGCAGCTGCTTGCCGAGCGGATCACCACCGGCGACCTGTCCAGCCCTGCCGGTTCCGACTGACCGGGGCAAGCGCCCCGCCTCATGAGCGGCGGCGGATGCGGCGTCGCACCAGCTGATCACGAAACCGCGCATCGCCCCGCCGGCGCGAGCGCAGCGTGAAGCCCAGCGGTTGCCCGTGCTCGTCGAGCTCGGCGAGCAGGCGTCGCAGATCGGTGATCACGCTGCCGAGGACGAGCCACTGGCGCGCTGGGAGCTCGCGTACCCGGGCGGCCCGGACGAGCGCGCGGGCGTCGGCGTCGGTCTTGCGCCGCGGTTTCGTGAATCGCCTTCTGGATCTCACCTGTGGCGCCGGTTTCCCCGTCGTCGACGACCAGCCGTCCCGCCTCGCGCAGCGTGTTGGCGGCGCCGATCAGGACCGCGACCAGCTGGCCACGCAGGTCGTCCGGCAGCGGGGGTGGAGGATCCTCCCCGCGCGCCGCCTCCTGACGAAGCGCGGCCGCCTCATCGGCCAGCGTGCGGGTGATCCCGCCGGTCATGATCTCGGCGTGCGCGAGCGTCGTCAGCACCCGGCGGTGCAGCGTCACGATCTGCTCGTTACCGCGGCTTCGGACGTTGTAACGGATGCTGTCCTCACCGCGGTCGACTTCCTGGCGGGTGAGCACCAGCTCGCGTTTCAGCGCCCGGGATTGTTCGAGGCATTTCTCGGTGGCCGTCCCGGGCCAACCGCCGCGTAGCGATTCCGCCGTCGCGGTCAGCACGGCGGCCAGCGAGCCGGCGAAATGGCGAACGGCAACGCCCGCGTCACGCACGTGCAGCGGCGGCACCAGCAGCAGCGAGACGATCATGCCGACGGCCGCGCCGATGAGCGTGTCGAGGATCCGGTCGACCGCGTAACGGTTGCTGCCCCCGGCCAGTACGAGCACCAGCAGCGCGCTGACCGCAATCTGCGTCGAGCCGGACGATCCGATCGCCAGCGACTGGCCGATCAGCAGCCCCAGGAACACCAGCAGGCCCACGCTCCACCAGTGCACGCCCAGCGCGGAAGCCAGCAGGAACGCGAGCAGCACGCCGGCGACGACGCCGATGGTGCGCTGGATCCCGGTGCGCAGCGACTCCACCACCGTCGCCTGGACGGTGAGCATCGCCGCGAGCGGGGCGAACACCGGGTACACGCTGTCGGTGGTGACCCGGGCGATCTCCCACGCGGCCGCCGTCGACACCGCTGCTTTCGCGACCTGCCGCCAGGCGGCCGGTTCGGCAGGGGTGATGACCCGCTTGCCGGCGTCGGCGACGGCCTTGGCGAGCCGGTGACCATCGACTGGCTCACGTCACGTCCCGCTCTGCTCTTAGCGCTCCAGGAAACCTTGGTCAGCCGGGCCGGCGCCGCCGCGAGCCAGCCGTCGACGATGGCCTCCCGCAGGGCATCGGTATCCACCACGTCGAGTTCTATCAAGATCGCCGCGTAGCCGTTGAAGTGCGGGATGGTGAAGACGCCGGGGTTGCCGGCGGCGAGCACGGCCTCCTTCTCGCCGAGGTCGGCGACGCTGACGGCGAGGATAGGGCCGGCGGGCGGCGTCTCGGCGCCGAATCGCTTGATGTCGGCCTTGCTGAACGGGCGCTCCCACGCGAACGCCTTACCCGCAACGAACCACGTGCGATGCCCGTGGCGCTCGCCTTCGGTGACCTCGGGCAGCCCCGTCGCG
>CAWAJV010000006.1:0-1005963 GCA_963782485.1 uncultured Actinomycetota bacterium | reverse complement strand
TTTTAATCAGCGGGGCCGTTTATTGACGGCCCCGCTGATTACTTTGTCCAGGCTGCCGAAAGGACATGATTTACCGTGGCGGAAGAGCGTTCACAGGGTTCAGATCGCCGCGGTTCGGGGCGTGCTGGCGCCCGTGCGTCGGGCGGAGCGCAATCCGGGCGTTCTGCCCGCAGTGGTGGCACCGGTCGCGGCGCCGGATCGGCTTCGCGCAGTAGCGCACCCGCCCGTGGCAGTTCATCGGCGCGCGATAACTCTTCATCCCGTGCAAGTTCGACCGCTTATGGCGGCCCCAAGTCCGGTGAAGGCCGGGCGCAGCGCGCTGGTCGGTCTCATTTCGAGGGCGACCCGTCGAAGCCCCGGACCCGTAGCGCGCCGCCGGGGTCCGACGCACGCCGCACAGACGGTCCACGAGCAGCACGTGACGAGCGTGGCCGCCCGCCGCGGGAGCGTGACGAGCGTGGCCGTCCGCCGCGGGAGCGTGACGAGCGTAGGCCGCCCGCCACGGGAGCGTGACGAGCGTGGCCGTCCCCCACGGGAGGGCGAGTCACGTACCGGTGGTCCGCGTCGCGGCGGGCGCGCCGCTACCTCGGGTTTCGGTGACCGGCCCGGTCACCCGGAACGTACGGAGCGGCCCGACCGGCCGCGGCTTCCCAAGCCTGTCGTGCCTCCGGTGCCCGATGGGGTCTCCGCCGATCAGCTCGATCCGGCCATTCGCCGGGAGATGCGCAGCCTGGCCAAAGCGACCGCCGAGACAGTTTCCGAGCAGCTTGTCGCTGCCGGCTTGCTGCTCGAGGAGGACCCCGAAGCCGCTCTCCAGCACGCTCGTGCCGCGCGGCGGATAGCCTCCCGGGTGGCGTCAGTCCGTGAGGCTGTGGGGCTAGCTGCCTACGCAGCGGGGGAGTACAGCGAATCGTTGTCGGAGCTTCGGGCCCATCGCCGGATGAGCGGGCTGTCCCAGCACGTACCGGTGATGGCTGACTGCGAGCGTGCCCTTGGCCGGCCGGCCAAAGCGGTCGAGTTGCTGGACGGCGTGCCCGCTGGCGACCTGCCGGCGGCCGCGCGTGCTGAGGCACTGCTCGTTCGTAGCGGTGCCCTGCGCGATCTCGGTAGGTTCCCGGAAAGCCTTGCAACGCTTGAGGTCTCGGAGCTGGACAGCCCCACCATCAAGCCCTGGACGGTACGGCTCTGGTACGGCTACGCGCAGGCGTTGCGGGCCGTTGGCCGCGACGACGAAGCGATGGAATGGTTCACGGCCGTTGCCGCCGTTGACGACGGGCAGACCGATGCCGCCGAGATACTGGCAGCTGCGGAGATGCCTGGCGACGAAGCCCCAGACGAGTAGCCAGAGCGCACAATCCACAGATTCGGCGAGCGTTCGTCACGGGCGCCTTGGGTCAGACACGCTCACGACCATGCCTTCCGAAATGCTCGATGCTGCTAGTTCCGCCTCCAGTTCCTCCTTGGTGGTCGATTCGCCAGAGCCGGTCAATGAGGTCCGCCTCGTAGGCGCTGTCGCCGATACCGGTGAGCACCGGCTGCTTGCCGGCGGAGCCCAGGTCGTGCGGTGGACGCTGCGCGTACCCCGCGGCTTCGATAGGGCTGGGAGCGATCTCATCGACTGTGTCGCCCTCGACGATGAGCTCCAAGAGCGCGCTTTGGTGTGGCCGGTGGGCTCCGTGCTCGAGGTGACGGGGGCCATCCGCCGCCGTTTCTTTCGTAGCGGGGGTCGCACCGCTACCCGCGTCGAGGTCGAGGCCGACCGGGCGGAGCTGATCTGCGCCGGCGAGTCAGCCGCCGTCGTCGCCGTCCAGCAGCCGAATGAGTAGCCCGGTCCGCGGCTTGGGGGTGAACAGCGTGGACTTGCGGGGCATCCGGTCACCGGCGGCGGCTACGGCCGCCACCGCTTCCACGGGCGTCGGGTTCAGCAGCAGGGCGGTGCCGTTGCTGCCGGCCCCTTCGATCGCTGAGGCAAGATCGTGCCGGAAGCCCACGACGTCCACTGTGTCTGCCAGCCCCCAGAGCTGCCGGACGAGCAGGTAGTGAGCAAGCGAGACGTCCAGCGCGCGCCACGCCGCGGATCGCTCCTCGGGCATCGCGAGGGCGATCGCGGCCTCGTTAGGCTCGGTCAGGATCCACGCGCTCTTGGAGTCCGCGAGCGCGAAGGCAGGGCCCTGCGCTCCCGCCTTCGCCAGAGCCTCGAGGAGCTCGTCGCCGCGAGCCGAGGTGGGCGTCACGCGAAACGCTGCCGCTTGCCTTTTCGGCCGCCTCTGTCGCCGGCAGCGTCGGGATGATCCGATGGATGGGGTGCACCTCGGGGCCGAACACGGTGGTGTCGACGAGGAGGGTGAGGCCGAAGTCCCAGGGCCGTCGCCGAGGCCCTCGGCGCGGCGTTGCGCCTGGTACTGCAGGTAGTTCGCGTAGCGGTGGTGGCCGTCGGCGATGGTCGCCCGCCGAGCCAGCAGGTCGGCGGCGATGCTTTCCAGCTCTACCGGGTCGGTGATCGCCCAGAGGCGATGGCGGATGCCGTCGGCAGTGATGGTGTCGATCAGCGGCTCGCGTTGATCCGCGGTTGCCACCAGGGCCGATGCGGCGCCGCCGCCCTCGTAGACCAGGAAGATCGGCTCGAGGTTGGCCTGCGTCGCCTCGGAGAGCGCCAGGCGGTCGCTGACCGGGCCGGCCATGGTGTCCTCGTGCGGCAGCACGATCTCCGCGTCGGGCCGGGCCAGCCCGACCGCTCCGACCAGCCCGCGCTGCGCGTGGCCACCGGCCGCCTCTTCATAGACGTAGAGGGCGGGCTCGGCGTCGCGAGCCAGCGTTCCGTCGCTGCGCCACGCGGACAGCTGGCGAGCGGCGACCTGGTAGCGGCTGGTGCCGTCCGAGCCGTCTTCGGGAAGGATCAGGCGCACGACATTCTTCGCATCCGCAGCCAGCAAGTCTGCGCGTTCGCGGTCGTCGATGACGTCGTACGGTGGGCTCGTGAGAGCGGCCAGCGCTTCCGGTTCGACGTCGTAGCGGAGCGCGCGAAACGGGCGCAGCACGAGCCCGGGAGGCACCGGGAGTTCAGAAGCAGGTTGCGAGGCCATGTTCGGATCGTAGGTGGCGATCCGAAGGTCGTGGGGAGGTCCAAGACGTGGCCGACTTCGCAGATCCAGCGCGCCGCAACGATTCACACGCGCCTCATGCGCTTTCCGGCGATCCCGAGGATTTTTCGGGCACCGCCGGAATGCCCGAGTCGGGCTCCGCTCCGCCCGCAGGTGAGGTCTACGACTGGTACGTCAGGGGCCGCGATCTGCTCGCCCGCGGCGATGCTGCGGCCGCCGTTCAGGTGCTTTCGCACACGGTCGCGGCGGAGCCGTCCTCGCGGAGCGCGCGCGAGATGCTGGCCCGCGCCCAGTTCGACTCGCGTCAGTACGCGGAGGCTGCCGTCAATTTCGCCGTACTGGTCGACCGCGACCCTGCGGACCACTACGCCCATTTCGGATTGGGCCTGTCGTCGCACCGGGCCGGCGATCTTCACGGTGCTGTCGAGCACCTCGCGCTCGCCTCCGCGATGCGGCCTGACCTGCACCACTACGCGCGGGCGTTGCGTTCCGCACGCGCTGCCGCGAGACGCTCATGACCTTTCAGGGCAGCGAGGTGGCGCTGGCGGGGGCCTACGACGTGGCATTGCTGGACCTGGACGGGGTCGTGTATCGGGGCAAGCAGCCGGTCGAGCGCGCTGCGGAGGCGCTGCGGGACGCGCGCGGTCTCGGGATGCGGCTGGCTTTCGTCACCAACAATGCGCTGCGACCGCCCGACGAGGTAGCGCAGCGCATTCGCGACGCCGGGGTCGAGGCCCAGCCAGCGGATGTGGTCACTTCCGCCCAGGCCGCGGCACGCGTTCTGGCCGAACGGTTGCCAGCGGGTAGCAGGGTGCTGGTGGCCGGCGGTGCCGGGCTGCGTGAAGCGGTTGTGGCCCGCGGGCTGATCGCGGTCACCAGCGCAGATGACCACCCGGGTGCTGTCGTCACGGGCTACGACCCCGAGATCACCTACGCCCGCTTGGCGGAAGCCGTGGTGGCGATCTTCAACGGCGCCTGGTGGGTCGCCAGCAACACTGATACGACCGTGCCCACCGAGCGGGGTCTGCTGCCCGGCGCCGGTGCGTTCGTTGCGTTCATCGCCGCAGCTACGAAGGCGCGGCCGGTGGTCGCCGGCAAGCCGGAGCGCGCCTTGCACGAGGAGGCGACGGCACGCAGCCACGCGCGGCGGCCACTCGTGGTCGGCGATCGGCTCGACACCGACATCGAGGGGGCCAATCGGGCAGCTGCCCCCTCTTTGCTGGTTCTGACCGGCGTCGCGACCTTGGGTGAATTGCGCGGCGCGGGCCCGGACCATCGCCCGACGTACCTCGGATACGACCTGAGAGCGCTGCTCGCACCCGCGCCCGCGGTCGAGGTGGACACGGGCGCGGCGATAGCGCGCTGCGGCTCCTGGACCTGCCGGCTGGTCGACGGGCGGATGCTCTGGGAGGCCGCAAACGGCCGATCCGGCCCTACCGACGACGGGCTCGACGCCTACCGCGCGGGGGTCAGCCTGTACTGGCTGCTCGCCGACGCCGGGTCGGCGCCGCGGGCCGCGGATGGCGCGGTTCCGCCGGAGTGCGGGGTGTTCGCGGACGCGTCCGAGACAGGGGACTGACCGGGCCTGGCGCAGGCCTACAGCAGGCTGCGAAGGCGGATCATGTCGAGGACACTGGCCTCGATCTTCAGCCGCCCGGCGGCCCAGGCCGAGGCAAAGGGCAATTCGCCGTTCGTGACGGCGAGCAGGTCGTCGCTCGACACCGTCAGGCGGATTTGTGCGTCCGAAACCGGCTTGCTCGTGAGGTCTTTCAGAACCCCCTCGTGCAACCGGCCGTAGAACGTGGTCTCGAGATCAGGAATGCGACACGACACCGTCCGGTCGGGCGCATGGCGCTTCCGCAACGACTCGTCGACGTCGTCGAGGCGTTTCGCGAGACCGCGCAACGCGGCCTCGCACTGCTTCTTGGTGGCCATCAGGTGCGAGTCTGCCATTGCCGTTGTGCCGCGCGCTCCAGGTGATCCCGCATCTCGCAATGGCCGTACCCAGTTCGACGAGTTCCAGTGACGGCGAACCGGTCTTGGCGCGCCGCCGAGGGTCAAACGACCATGAATCGGCCGCGTCGCGATACCGTTCCGCCAACGGTGCACGTGATCGAGACTCGGGCGAACGAAGCGGAGTCCGAGTGCGGGTCGCCGACCGGAACGTGTTGGGGGCGCATGCATGGCCGCCGCCATCGTTGTGGCGGAAGTGTTCTCAGTGGAGGGGGATCGCTCGATGTTGGAGGCGGTGAAGAACTACCTCGCATTGGCCAGCGGCCTGACCGAGGTCACCCGTCAGCGCGCGCTGGCAGCCGCAAAGGCTTTGGTGTCTTCGGGGGAGGCCACTGCCGAGCAAGTCACGAACCTCGCTGATGATCTGCTGACGACGAGCCGCAACAACCGCGACACGATCGTCGCCCTCGTTCGCTACGAGATCGATCGCGCGATGACCCGGCTCGGCTTGGCTACCTCAGAGGAGGTCTCGGCCCTGTCGATCCGCGTGAACTCGCTGGAAGTAGCCGAGGGCAGTGGGGACGACGACGATCACCGAGCCCGCCCCCGGGGGCGCCGAGCCGGCCCACCAAGCGGGCCACGAAGAGCGCTCGTAAGGCTCCGGCCAAGCGCAGCCCCGCGAAGCGCAGCCCGGCAAGACGCGTGGCGGGAAACGCGCCGACACCGCGCGCGGCTGAACCCGCTCCGGCTCCGGCTAAGAAAGCTCCGGCAGAAGAAAGCTCCGGCGAAGAAAGCTCCGGCCGAAGAAAGCTGCCGGCCAAGAAAGCCGCGGCGAAGCAGGCGTCGGCCGGGCAGGCCGCCAAGGCCGCCAAGGCCGCCAAGGCCGCCAAGGCCGCTAAACGGTCTCCGGCCCGCAGGGCTGCACCGCCAACTGTAACGCCGGCCAGACCGCCGCAGGCCGGCTCCCCAACTCCGTACGAGACCAGCTCCGGTGGTGACTCGTGACGACCCCGGAACCCGTTTCTGCGATACCGGCACCACCTACGGACCCGCTCGATGGTGCGGCCCAGGTGCTTGCTGCCCTGAATGAGGCTCCGCTCGAGCGCCATCCCGAGGTGTTCGGCCGCTTCGATGAGCTGCTGCGTGAGGCCCTGGAGTCGCCTTCGCAGTCCGCCACCAGCTGAGCCCGTGCGCGGTGGCGGTTCGCGCCCGGCTTGACCGGGAGCTGGTGCGCCGCGGCCTGGTGCCCAGCCGCGAGCAGGCCCTGGCAGTGATCGCCGCAGGTCGGGTGAGGGTCGGCGGGCAGCCCGCGCGCAAACCGGCCCGAGCCGTCGCCCCGGACGAGGCGATCCTGGTAGCTCGGCGACGATCCCGGCTATGCCTCGCGGGGTGCCCACAAGCTGGCCGGCGCGCTGGAGGCGTTCGCTGCGTCAGGACGAGCTCTCGGCGTGCAAGGGCGGCGCTGCCTGGACGCCGGCGCGTCGACCGGGGGCTTCACCGATGTGCTGCTCCGGGCCGGGGCGTCCCATGTCGTCGCCGTCGACGTCGGGTACGGGCAGCTGATCTGGCGGCTGCGCAACGACGGGCGCGTCACCGTGGTGGACCGAACCAACGTGCGTCACCTGACGCCTGACATGATCGGTGGATTGGTCGACCTCGTCGTTGCCGATCTGTCCTTCATCTCGCTGCGGCTCGTCCTTCCCGCTTTGTTCGCGTGTGCCGCGCCCGACGCAGACCTGGTGGTGCTGGTGAAGCCGCAGTTCGAGGTGGGACGCGAGCAGGTGGGCCGCGGCGGGGTGGTACGTGACCCGGCGTTGCGCGCTGGTGCCGTCCGCGGGGTGGCGGCCTCCGCCTGGGAGCAGGGCTGGGGAGTGCGGGGGCTCGTGGAGAGTTCGCTTCCGGGCCCGGCGGGCAATGTGGAGTACGTGCTCTGGCTGACCCGCGGTGCCGCGCCGCTCACCGAGCAGGCAGTTGAGGTGGCCGTCCGAGATTTGCGAGCGGCTCCGACGGCTGAAACGGATCCGGCGCCGTGATCCGCGAGGTGCTGGTCGTTGCCCATCCTCGGCGTACCGCGGCGCATGAGCGGGTCCAGCAGGTGCTCGACATGCTGAGTGACGCGTCCATCTCACCGCGCGTTCTGGCGGACGAGGCGGGGGCGCTGGACCTGGCGTGCTCGCGTGTGGTTCCTGCCGATGAGAGTGCTACGGACGGTGTCGAGCTCGTGCTGGTGCTCGGTGGCGACGGAAGTCTGTTGCGGGGGGCCGAGCTGGCCCGCCCGCACGGAACCCCCCTGCTGGGCGTCAACCTCGGCCACGTCGGGTTTCTCGCCGAAGCCGAGCCGGACGCGCTGCCGTCGGTGGTTCAGCGGGTGGTCGCGCGCGACTACGACGTCGAGGAGCGGATGACCGTCGACATCACCGTGCGCTCCGCCGGAGAGCTGGTGTGGTCGGACTGGGCTCTCAATGAGGCGGCCCTGGAAAAGAGCATGCGCGGCCGGATGGTCGAGTGTCTGCTGGAGATCGAGGGGCGGCCGCTCTCACGCTGGGCGTGTGACGGCGTGCTTTGCGCGACCCCGACGGGTTCGACCGCGTACGCCTTCAGCGCTGGAGGACCCGTCGTCTGGCCGGAGGTGGAGGCGCTCCTCATCGTTCCGATCAGCGCCCATGCCCTCTTCGCGCGGCCCCTGGTCGTTGGCCGACACGCGGCCGTGGCGCTGGAATTGGTGCCGGGTTCCGGCGGCGCCGTGCTGTCCTGCGACGGTCGGCGCACCGCCGACGTCCCGGAGGGGGCACGCATCGAGGTCGCCGCAGGTGCAGACGCCCGTTCGCTTCGCCCGCCTGCATCCCGCGTCTTCACCGACCGGCTGGTGCGCAAATTCGACCTGCCGGTTGAGGGCTGGCGTGGCAGCTCGCGAAATGTCGGCAGGTTGCCTTAGTATCGCACACATGTTCGATGAGGTACGCATCTGCGGGCTGGGTTCGATCGATGAGGCCGTCCTCGAGCTGCATCCCGGGCTGACGGTGCTCAGCGGTGAGACGGGCGCCGGCAAGAGCAGCGTCGTGCGCGCGTTTGCGCTGCTCGCGGGGAGCCGGGCCGATGGCGGCCATATTCGCAGCGGCTGCTCGAGCGCGGCTGTCGAGGCCCGGGTCCGGGTCGATCCGGCGGGTCCGGTGGCCGCTGCCGTGGCCGAGCTCGGTGGCGAGATCGAGGGCGGCTCCCTGCTGGTGACGCGAACGGTGTCGAGTGACGGCCGTTCCCGGGCGTTCGTCGGAGGGCGGGCAGTCCCGGTGGGGGTCCTGGCGGACCTCATCGGCAGTCTCCTGGCGCTGCATGGCCAGAGCAGCCAGCTGCAGCTCCGTCATCCCGGCGCCCAGCGGGCCGCTCTCGACCGTTTTGCCGGCCGGCCCGTTGCGGTGCCGCTGGCCTCCTACCGGGCCGCGCGAGAGCGCTGGCAGTGCGCGCGCCGTGAGCTGGCCGCATTGCGGGCTCAGGCGAGTGAGCGGGCGCGCGAGATCGAGCTGCTGCGGTTGGGCCTGGCCGACGTCGAGCGGGTGGCGCCGCTCGCCGGCGAGGATCTCGACCTCGATCGCGAGCTCGGCCGGCTGGGCGCCTCCGACGAGTTGCGCGCGGCCAGTGAGACGGCGCACGGCTTTCTGACCGGCGATGGAGATGGTCCCGGTGACGAGGGTGGTGCCTTGACGGCGCTCGGACGGGCCGCTCGCGTGCTCGATGCAGCAGCCGGGAGCGATCCGGAGCTCGGGGCGCTGGCCGGTCGCCTGCACGAGCTGAGCGTTCTGACCAGCGAGGCGGCCGCCGACCTCGCGTCGTACGCCGCCGGGGTCGACGACGATCCGCAACGGCTGGCTGCGGCCCAGGAGCGGCGCGCCGAGCTGAACCGGCTCTGCCGGCCCCACGCCACGGGGGTCGATGGGGTGTTGCGTTGGGCGGCTGATGCCGAGCGCCGGCTCGCGGAGCTGGATCCGGACGGTGGGAGATGTGCGGAGCTCGCCGTCGCCGAAGGCGAAGCGGCCGTGCAGATGCTGACGGCGGCTGAGGCGTTGACCGCTGCCCGTTCGACGGCGGCGCGAGCGCTTCGCAAGCGGGTCAATGCGGAGCTCGCCGCGCTGTCGATGTCATCCGCCCGGCTCGAGGTCACGGTCTCGCCGTCCGGCGGGGCGCAAGCGAGCCCCCTGTCACCCAGCGAGACGGCGGCCCTGCTCGGCACCGAGGGCGGGGACGACGTCGAGCTGCTGTTCTCGTCGGGATCGGGGATGCCTCCCCGTCCGCTGGCCCGAGCGGCATCGGGAGGCGAGCTCTCCCGGGTCGTGCTGGCGCTGGAGGTCGTGTTGGCAGCCGGGCTCGGGCCGTCGAGCATGGTGTTCGACGAGGTTGATGCTGGGATCGGTGGAGAGGCGGCGCTCGAAGTGGGTCGCCGGCTCGCGGAGCTGGGCGCCAGCCGTCAGGTCATCTGCGTCACCCACCTGCCTCAGGTGGCCGCCTTCGCCGACCGTCACCTGCTGGTAGCCAAGGCCGGGCGCGGTGCCGCGGTGCGAAGTGGCGTCCGGGCGTTGTCGCAGCCCGAGCGGGTGCGCGAGCTGTCACGCATGCTTGCCGGGGTGTCCGAAAGCAAGCTCGCGCGCGGGCATGCGGCCGAATTGCTCGACGCTGCCGCGTCCTCGGGCGGCCATCGCGTCGCCCGCGCCTCGTGACGGCTGGAGCGAGTGAGCTGCGCAGCGGTTTGGCGCGTTGTTGCCGGCGACGGCGGCCGCTGGACGTACTATGAGATTCCGTGGAGAGCCCGGCATGCCGGGTGCCGATCTAGCGTGATCCACGGGAGGCAGTAGTGGTCCAGGCGCACGTCGTCCGCCACATCTTTGTAACTGGGGGCGTCGCCTCCAGTCTGGGCAAGGGCCTCACCGCCTCCAGCCTCGGGATGTTGCTCAAGGCTCGAGGTCTGCGGGTCACGATGCAGAAGCTCGATCCGTACCTCAATGTCGATCCAGGAACGATGAACCCGTTCCAGCACGGTGAGGTCTACGTCACCGACGACGGCGCCGAGACCGACCTCGACGTAGGCCACTACGAGCGGTTCCTGTCCGACGATCTGCCGGGCACGTCCAACGTCACCACCGGTCAGGTCTACAGCGCCGTCATCGCGCGGGAGCGCCGCGGCGGCTACCTCGGAGAGACCGTCCAGGTGGTCCCCCACGTCACCGACGAGATCAAGTCGCGCATCCGGGCGCTGGCGACGGACGACATCGACTGCGTGATCACCGAGGTCGGCGGCACCGTCGGCGACATCGAGTCGCTGCCGTTCCTGGAGGCGATCCGCCAGGTGCGTTTCGAGGTGGGTCGGGAACACTGCCTGTTCGTCCACGTCAGCCTGGTTCCCTACATCGCGCCGTCCGGGGAGCTCAAGACCAAACCGACCCAACACTCGGTTGCCGCCCTGCGACAGGTCGGTATCCAGCCCGACGCGCTCGTGTGCCGTTCGGACCGGCCGATTCCGGATTCGCTCAAGCGCAAGATCGCGCTGTCCTGCGACGTCGAGATCGACGCGGTGGCCTGCGCGGCGGATGCGGCGAGCATCTACGACATTCCCAAGGTCTTGCACCGCGAGGGGCTCGACGCGTACGTGGTGCGGCGCCTCGGGCTGCCGTTCCGCGATGTGGAGTGGACCGAGTGGGATCTCCTGCTGCAGCGCGTCCATAACCCGTCGACCGAGGTCACCGTCGCGCTGGTGGGCAAGTACGTCGACCTTCCGGATGCCTACCTGTCGGTCACCGAGGCGCTGCGCGCCGGCGGCGTCGCCAATGACGCCAAGGTCAAGATTCGCTGGGTCACCTCCGACGACTGCACCACGCCGGAGCAGACCCTGCGGGCGCTCGACGGGGTCGACGGGGTCCTCGTGCCTGGTGGCTTCGGCATCCGCGGGATCGAGGGCAAGGTCGCCGCGCTCAAGTGGGCACGCGAAAACGAGATCCCGGCGTTCGGCATCTGTCTCGGCCTGCAGTGCATGGTGATTGACGTCGCCCGCCATCTCGCCGGTTTGAACGGCGCCAATAGCGCCGAGTTCGATCCTTCCGCCCCGCACCCCGTGATCGCGACGATGGCCGACCAGGTGGGAGTCGTGGCCGGCGAGGCCGACATGGGCGGCACGATGCGGCTGGGTTCCTATCCCGCGAAGCTTGAGGCCGGCAGCCTGGCCGCGCGCGCCTACGGCAAGCTGCTGGTCGCCGACCGCCACCGCCACCGCTACGAGGTCAACAATGCCTACCGCGAGCGGCTCGCCGAGGGCGGCCTGCGATTCTCCGGCACGTCGCCGGACGGCAACCTCGTCGAGGTCGTCGAGCTGCCCCCCGAGACCCACCCGTTCTACGTGGGCACCCAGGCCCACCCGGAGTTCACCTCGCGGCCGACGAAGGCACACCCGCTCTTCCGCGCGTTCATCGGCGCGGCGGTCGCCCACAGCGAGTCAGCGCTACTGGATCTCGTCGCGCGCTAGAACCACCGGGGCGGGGCCAGCCTCGCGCAGCATCCGCGCGTGTCGGGGCGCCGCGGGTTCGGCCAAGCTCAACGGCGTCGGCCAGCGCTTCGACTATTCGCTGCTGTGCCTGACGCGACCTGTGGCGCCGCCGTGCGACGCTTCCTGCATGGCGCACGACTACGAGGTGACGGGTTCGGAATCGATCTACCAGGGCCGGGTCATCGGTTTGCGGCGCGATCAGGTCCGCATGCCGGGCGGCGGCGTGAGTGTCCGCGAGGTCGTCGTCCATCCTGGCGCGGTCGGGGTGGTCGCCTACGACGAGCGGGGCCGCATCCTGCTGTTGCAGCAATACCGCCATCCCATCGCAGGCCGCCTGTGGGAGCTGCCGGCCGGCCTGCTCGACGAGCCGGGGGAGCCGGCGTCGGCCGCGGCGAAGCGGGAGCTGGCCGAAGAAGCGGCTCTCGCGGCGGATCGGTGGGACACCCTGGTCGACACCTACAGCTCACCCGGGATGACCGATGAGGCCACCCGGGTCTTCCTCGCCCGCGGCATCCATGAGCTGCCGCACAAGCACGATGCCGGTCGACGAGGAAGCCGACCTGCAGCTGGAGTGGGTTGCGCTCGACGACGCCATCGTGCGCGTCATGCAGGGAGCACATCACCAACGCGCTCGCTGTCATTGGCATTCTGGCCACTGCACATGCCCGCGCGAACGACTTTGCGCGCTTGCGCGCTTTCGACGCAGCCTGGCCGGCTCGGCCGGAGCATCACGGCTGACGGTCGCCGCCTCCGATGATCACTCCTGCTGGTCGCCGACCCCCAGGAAATGGTGGCCGAGAGTCTCCGGCTCGCCCTCGACGGGGCTCCTGATCTCTCGGTGGTCGGCGTTGCGACCACGCAACCGGCGTTGGAGCAGCTGATCTCGGCCCGCCAGCCGGATGTCATCCTGCTCGACCAGCGGCTGGGGGATTCGGGAGTGGTCGCGTGCGTGCGCGTGGTGCGCGCAGGTCAGCCCGGGCAGTCGCGTGCTGATGCTGACAGCGGGCCCGAGCGAGGCCGCCGAGATCGTGGCCCTCGAGGCGGGCTGCAGCGGCGTCGTGCCCAAGACGCTCTCGCTGGACGACCTCGTGGCGGCGGTGCGTGCGGCGGCCGCCGGCCAACTCCGGCTCGACCCGGACATGCTCGCCCGGCTCGTGCCGCGCCTGTCGCGCTCCTACCGCCAGCCGGGCGCCGACCTGACCCTGCGCGAGCGAGAGGTGCTTCGGCTCATCGCCGAGGGCTTGTCGACGACCGATATGGCAGCACGGCTGGTGGTGAGTACCAACACGGTGCGAAACCATGTCCAGAGCATCCTGACCAAGCTCGGGGTGCACTCCAAGCTTGAAGCCGTTGTGACGGCCACCCGAAGCGGGCTGCTCGACTGAACCGACGGGCGCCGCGTGGCGGTCCTCGGCGGTGCACTAGAGCCTAGTGCATATGCACCAGATGAAGTTGGCTCAGCCTGGTCGTTCGTGATCACTCCGGATGGAGCATGAAAGGAGGAGCCGACAACTGGAGGAATCCGGGTGCGTTCCTTGCGAATGGCTGCCTCGTGGCAGCAGGGTGTCCCGTCTGACGGACAGGACGCGAACGCCAGCGCGTGGAGATTTCTCGCTCGCTGCGCCGACTACGACCCCGACCTGTTCTTTCCGATTGGCAGCAGCGCCCCAGCCGTGCGCCAGCGGATGCGGGCCAAAGCCGTCTGCGAGCAGTGTCCGGTGCGGCTCGATTGCCTGGACTGGGCCGTGACGACGCAGCAGACACACGGGGTCTGGGGAGGCCTGGACGAGCAGGAGCGTGAGCTTCTGTCCGGCGCGGTCGCGCAGGACCCCGACCGGGAAGTCGACATCCGGCCCGCGAGCCAGGAGGTTCCGCTGGCGCGGCCCGCCTAGTCTCACCTGGTGCGGCTCGATCCCGGCGACGACCTGACTGCCGGGGCTGCGGGCGAGATCGCCGATGTGATGCGCCGCTACCTGGACCACCTGGCCGTCGAGCGCGCCTTCGCCAGCCACAGCTTGCAGGCGTATCGGCGCGACCTGCGCCGCTACCTCGGCTACCTCAATGAACGGGGGGTCACGGCTCCCGAGCAGATCGGTGAGGCGGAGATCGCGGCATTTCTCGTCGCCCTGCGGACCGGCGATGAGGATCACCCGCCGCTCGCGGCATCGTCAGCGGCGCGCACTCTCGTCGCCGTGCGTGGCCTGCATCGATTCGCCCACCGCGAGGGGGAGCTGCCGGCCGACAACGCCCGTGCGGTGCGGCCACCTGCGCTACCTCGCCGGCTCCCCAAGGCCCTGCCGCTGTCGGACGTCGAACGCATCCTGGATGCCGCTGCTGGTCCTGGTCAGCGGGAGGAGCCCGCCGGGCTGCGGGCCCGCGCCCTGCTGGAGCTGCTGTACGCGACCGGCGCCCGCATCTCCGAAGCCATCGGTCTCGATGTCGACGATGTCGATCTCGAGCAGCGCTCGGCTCTGCTGTCGGGAAAGGGCGGAAAGCAGCGGGTGGTGCCCGTCGGGTCGTACGCCTGCGACGCGCTGGTGGGTTGGCTCACCCGAGGACGGCCCTTGCTCAGCCCGAAAGGCCCGGCGCTGTTCGTGAACGCCCGGGGCGGCCGGCTCTCGCGGCAGACCGCGTGGACCGTCCTTCGCGACGCCGCCCGCCGGGCCGGGATACCGACCGCGGTTTCGCCTCACGTGCTGCGCCATTCCTACGCGACGCACCTGCTGGACGGCGGCGCCGACATCCGGGTCGTTCAGGAGCTGCTCGGCCATGCCTCGGTGACGACGACGCAGGTCTACACCCTCGTCACCGTCGATATGCTGCGCGAGGTCTACGCCTCGTCGCACCCGCGGGCCCAAGGCTGAGGGCGGATCTGGGCCATCCGAGCGGTCGCTACCCCCGAAACGTTCGGCTGGCCGCTAGGCTTCGCGTCATATCTGTCCCCGCCCGGAGGCCGCCCACCATGACCACGGACGTGCCGCCTGACACGCTGCCCGGTGTTTCAGCGGCCTCGGCACCCGACGATTCGTCGCGCCTCACCACGATGGGCCCCACGGGCCGCCCGCTGCCCGAGTTCCCGGAGCCGGCGCCCGTGGAGCGTCACGGTCCCGCGGCTGTGCTGGCCATCTGCAATCAGAAGGGCGGGGTCGGCAAGACGACCACGACCATCAACCTGGGTGCCGCGCTGGCGGAGTACGGGCGCCGGGTACTGCTCGTCGATGTCGACCCCCAGGGAGCGGTGTCGGTAGGGCTGGGGCTGAACCCGATGACCTTCGATCTGACGGTGCACAACCTCCTGCTGGGTAGCGATGTGAACCCCGCCGACGTCGTCACCAAGACCAACATCGATGGCCTGGATCTGCTCCCGAGCAACATCGAGCTTTCGGCAGCCGAGGTTCGCCTGGTGAGCGAGGTCGGGCGCGAACACGCCCTCGCCCGGGCGCTGAAGCCGCTGCTGCCGAACTACGACATCGTCCTCATCGACAGCCAGCCGTCCCTCGGGCTGCTCACGGTCAATGCGCTCTCGGCGGCGGACGGCGTGCTCGTGCCGCTGGAATGCGAGTACTTCGCGCTGCGCGGGGTGGCGCTGCTGCAGGAGACCATCGAGAAGGTGCACGAGCGACTGAACGACAAGCTCGAGCTCGCCGGAATCCTCGCCACCATGCACGACGGTCGCACGCTGCACGGCCGCCAGGTGCTGGAGCGGGTCGTCGAGGCGTTCCCCGACAAGGTCTTCCACACCGTCATCTCCCGGACCGTCCGGTTCCCGGAGACGACGGCAGCGGGGGAGCCGATCACTTCCTACGCGAGCAGTTCCGCCGGTGCCGGTGCCTACCGCGCGCTCGCCCGAGAGTTGCTGGCCCGCTGGCCGGCTCGCTGACGCCGTGCTCTTCGTTCTCAACAAGCCGGCGCTGCTGCTGGGCATCATTGCCGCTCTGTACGTCGGCGTCGTGGTCGGAACCGGAGCGACCGTGCTCACCGCCAAGCTCATGGGCGATCCGATGGGTCAGCGCGAGCATCGCCTCTCGCTGAATCCGGTTCGCAACGTGCACATCTACAGCGCCGTCATGATGGTGCTGGCCGGGCACGGCTGGGCCGAACCGGTCCCGCTCAACGACCGGTGGCGGGCCCGCCGTTTCCACGTGGCCACGGCGGTGCTGGCCCGGCCGATCACGTACGCGCTGCTCTCCTTCGCTGCACTTGCTGCGATGAAGGGCATCCAGCTGGTGGAGTACGGCGTCGGTGTCAGCCGCATTCCGGAGGCTGCGGCCATCGGCGGCGACCGGTTTGCCGCCGAGCTGCTCCTGCAGATGAGCGTCGTCTTTGCCGCGCTTTGCGTCATCAGCCTGATCCCGGTGCCGCCGACCGATCTGGGCCGGGTGATCTTCACCCTCGGCGGCCAGTCGCTGGGATGGCAGAAGGCGCGCTACCAGCTGGAGGAACGCAATCTCGGGCTGGTCATCCTCATGGCGCTGCTGCTGCTGCCGGTCGCCATCACCGGCTTTCCTTCCTGGGTCGGGCAGCTGGCTCCGGCGCTCGTGCAAGGGCTGGGCAAGATCATCGGGCTTGACGTCCAACTGTGACCGCGCCGTCGTCCCCCGCGGTCTTCGAGGTCAGCCAGGCGGCCTTCTCCGGCCCGTTCGAGCTCCTGCTTTCGCTGATCGCGCGCAAGAAGCTCGACATCACCGAGCTGGCGCTCGCCGAAGTGGCCGACGACTTCGTCGCCTATCTGCGGGAGGCCGGCTTCGATCTCGACCGGGCGACCGAGTTCCTCGTCGTCGCTGCCACCCTGCTCGACCTGAAGGCCGCCCGGCTGCTGCCGGCAGAGGTGCGCGGGGACTCCGAAGAGGACATGGAGTTGCTCGAAGCGCGCGACCTCCTGTTCGCCCGGCTCCTGCAGTACCGCGCCTACAAGCGGGCGGCCGAGCTGTTCTCCGGACTCGAGCTGCTGGAGACCCGGTTCGTCCCCCGGCAGGTCGCGCTCGAGGAGCGTTTCGTCGCCGCGCTCCCCGAAGTTGTCCTCGGGCTGACTCCCGAGGACTTCGCCGCCCTGGCTGCATCGGCCCGCAAGCCGAAACCGGTTCCGACCGTCGAGGTCGACCACGTTCATGCCCCGCGGGTCGACGTGCGTGCTCACGCCCGCGTCGTCGTTGAACGCCTCCAGACCCTCGGGACGGCCACCTTCGCGACGCTGTGCGCGGGATGCGTCGAGACCATCGAGATCGTGGCGCGCTTCCTCGCATTGCTCGAGCTCGGTCGGGAGGGACGTGTCTCGTTCGACCAGCCCGTCGCGCTCGGCGAGCTGACCGTGCAATGGATTCCGCCGTCCGACGAACCGTCCGAGCGAACCGTCCGCCGAACCGTCCGCCGAAGCCGTCCGCCGAACAGGAGCAGCAGCATGGTGACCAGTGAGACCAGCCAGCTGCTGCCGCTGGGAGCGCAGCTCGAGGCGGTGCTGCTCATCGCGGAGGAGCCGGTTCCGGAGGTGACGCTCGCCGAGCGCCTCGAAGTTCCGGTGCCGGACGTGCAGCAGACGCTGCGCTCGCTCGCCGCGGAGTACGTCGACGCGGGGCGCGGGTTCGAGCTGCGCGAGGTCGGTGGGGGCTGGCGGTTCTACACGGCCGCGGCGGCGGCGGAGTGCGTCGAGCGGTTCGTTCTCGCCGGTCAGACCGCGCGCCTGTCGCAGGCCGCGCTCGAGACCCTGGCGGTCGTCGCGTATCAGCAGCCGGTAAGCCGCGGGCGGATTGCCGCTGTGCGCGGCGTCAACGTTGACGGGGTCGTGCGCACACTGGTGACGCGCCGGCTCATCGAGGAAGCCGGCGTCGACCCCGAAGGCGGCGCGATGACGTACCGAACGACCGGTTATTTCCTCGAACGGCTTGGCCTCCGAGACCTCTCGGAGCTGCCCCCGATCGCACCCCTGCTGCCGGAGGCTGACGAGATTGAGCTCCCCTGACCCGTACGAGCCGGAAGGCGTTCGCCTGCAGAAGGTGCTGGCCGCGGCCGGTCTGGGCTCGCGCCGTCACTGTGAGGAACTGATCGGCGAAGGCCGGGTGACGGTCGACGGCAAGAAGGTGCGCGAGCAGGGCCTTCGCGTCGATCCCGACACCGCCGTGATCACCGTGGACGGCGAGCGGATCGTCACCCGGGCAGACCTGGTCTACCTGGCCCTGCACAAGCCGCGCGGGGTGGTATCCGCCATGCGCGACGACCCTAACGCCGGGGACACCAGCCGCGGCCGGCCACCCGTGCGCGAAACGATTGCGGACCTGGTAGCTGACCGGCTCGACAATGGGGAGCGGCTCTTTCACGTCGGACGTCTCGACCTCGACAGCGAGGGCCTGCTCCTGCTGACGAACGATGGCGAGCTCGGCCATCGGCTGGCGCATCCGTCCTACGAGGTGCCGAAGACCTACCTGGCCGAGGTACCCGGACCCGTTGGCAAGGAACTGCTGCGCAAGCTGCGCAAGGGTGTCGACCTCGACGACGGTCCTGCCCGGGTCGATTCGGTCCGCGTCGTGGACGCGGCGGGCAACCGGGTGCTGCTGGAGCTGACGGTCCACGAGGGTCGCAACCGGATCGTGCGGCGCCTTCTGGAAGCGGTCGGACGCCCGGTGAGCCGGCTCATCCGTACCTCCATGGGTCCGGTTCAGCTCGGCACGCTGAAGGCAGGACGAGTGCGTCATCTCACGCGTCACGAGGTTGGAGCCCTGCACAAGCTCGTCGGCCTCTAGTCTCTCCGTCCGTGACCAACGGAGCCGGCAGCCCGGGCACAGCCGAGGCGGCAGCCGCGCAGCTGGGCACGGTGGGGATCGTCGGGGCGGGGCTGATCGGCACCAGCATCGGCATGGCGCTGACTGCCGCCGGCGTCGACGTCGTGCTGCGCGACCGTGACCCGGACCAGGCCAGGGTGGCGGTCGCCCGGCGGGCGGGCCGGCTCTGGCCCGAAGGCGAGCGCGTGCGCCATGCGGTACTCGCGGTCCCGCCGCACGCCGTCGCCGAGGTCCTGGCCGCTCTGCAGCGCGCCGGGGCGGCGGGAACGTGCAGCGATGTCGCCAGCGTCAAGGCACAGATCGTGAGCGAGGCGCGCGAGCTCGGTTGTGACCTCACGACCTTCTGCCCCGCCCACCCGATCGCGGGCCGGGAGCGTGGCGGGGCGGTGTCGGCGCAGGTCGATCTCTTCCGGGATCGGAGCTGGGTGGTCTGTCCCGTACCCGAGACCGGTGTCGCCGCCCGCGACGCGGCGGCCTCGATCGCCGCGCTCTGCGGTGCGTCGGTCTCCGTCCTGGATCCGGTGCGCCACGACGAGTTGATGGCCCGCCTGTCGCACCTGCCGCAGGTCGTTTCCAGTGCACTCGCGGCGCAGGCCACCTCCGGCCTGCAGGACGGCGAGCTCGCGCTGGCCGGAAGCGGGTTGCGCGACACCACCCGGCTGGCCGACAGCGACGGTCTGCTCTGGGCCTCGATCCTCGAGGGCAACCGGCTGCCCGTGGCCGACGGCATCGACCGCCTCGTCGGCGTGCTGGTCCAGCTGGCGCAGACGCTGCGTTCGGGCACGGTCGACGACGTGACCGGCGCGGTCGAGGAGCTGCTGGTGACCGGACGATCCGGGCGTCGCAAGCTGCCTGCCAAGGTCGGGCAGCCGGAACCGCTCTGGAGCTGGGTGGGGGTCGTCGTCCCCGACCGGCCGGGCGAGCTGGCGAGGCTCTTCGACCTGGTAGGTGCCTGGGGGGTCAACGTCGAAGATGTCCGGGTGGAGCACAGCCGGGAGCAGCTTCGGGGCGTGCTCGAACTCGCCGTTCAGCCCGAGACGGCAGAGGCTCTGGCTGAGCGCCTTCAGGCGGCGGGCTGGCGGGCGTACCAGCGTGAATGAGGCTGGAATGAACCCGCGCGGTGCGGGCGGATAGCCTGAACCATCCGCCGGTACTCAGCAGTAGGCGTGCTCGCTGCGAGCACGACCGTCCACACGTCGTCAGAGAGGAAGTCGCCGTGGGTGCCCCTTTGGTCGTCGCGGTCGACGGTCCCGGTGGTTCGGGCAAGAGCACCGTCGCCCGTGCAGTGGCTCGCCGGCTGGGCTTGCGCTACCTCGATACCGGAGCCATGTACCGGGCGGTCACCTGGCTCGCGTTGCAGCGCCGGGTCGATGTCGAGGATGCTGAGCGGCTCGCCGAGCTTGCCGAACGCGCGGTGCTTTCGGTGACGACCGACCCTGATGCCCCGGTGATTGCCGTTGACGGTGGCGACGTGTCCCACGAGATTCGCAGCCGCCCGGTCACGAGCGCGGTCAGCGCCGTTTCAGCCGTGCCCGCCGTGCGTAAGCGTCTGGTCGACCAGCAGCGGGCGGTGATCGCGGCTGATCCTCGCGGCATCGTGGTGGAGGGTCGCGACATCGGCACCGTGGTGGCGCCCGACGCTGCCGTCAAGGTGTTCCTCACCGCGTCGACCGCGGTGCGCGCCCTGCGGCGCAGCGCGGAGATCGGTGAGCCCGGCGACGATGCGGTTGCTCAGACGATGGCCGAGCTCGGCCGTCGAGACGCGCTCGACAGCGGTCGCTCGGCCAGCCCGCTCATGAAGGCGCCTGATGCGCTGATCGTCGATTCCACCGAGCTCTCGGTGGACGCCGTCGCTGACCGGATCGTGGCGGAGGTGTCGGAGCGGGTGGGTCTCACCGCCGTCCGGTCGCCATCGTGAGGCGATCGTGAGGCTCTCGTGAGCACGCCCACCAAGCCGAAGCCCCTGCCGGAGTACAAGCCGCGCGCTCTGCGGTTCTCCCGGGGGGTCATGCGTCCCTTGATCAACCACGTGATCATGAGGGTCAAGGTGTATGGCAGGGACAAGGTGCCGGCCGACGGTCCGCTGATCCTGGCCGGCAACCATGCGAGCTGGCTCGACGGCCCGCTGGTGGTCGCGGAGTGCGATCGCCTGGTGCGATGCCTGACGAAGGTGGAGCTCTACGGCGGACGGCTCGGCCAGTACCTGGCCTTGATCGGCCAGATCCCGATCGACCGTGGGCGACCTGACCGCACCGCGCTGCATGCGTCGCTCACGGAGTTGCAGTCGGGTGGGGCGATCGGCATGTTCCCGGAGGGGACGCGTGGCTCGGGTCAGCTCGATGCCGTGCACGACGGGGTCGCGTGGCTGGCGGTGCGGTCCAAGGCGATGGTGGTCCCGGTTGCCTGCCTCGGCACCGCGGAGGCATTGCCCAAGGGCGCGAAGTTCCCCAAGCGGACCCCGGTCTCGGTGGTCTTCGGAGCACCTTTCGAGATCACGATGCCGGACAACCCGCGTTCACGAACGGCGTTGAAGGCTGTCAGCGAGGAGATTCGGGTGAAGCTCGTCGAGCACCTCGCTGACGCCCGTGCCCGCTATGGCTGACGAGTCGCCCGGCGCGCAAGAGGCCGTCCCGGTTGTCGCGGTCGTCGGCCGGCCGAACGTCGGCAAGTCGACGCTGGTGAACCGCATCCTCGGCCGCCGCGCCGCCGTCGTCGAGGACGTGCCGGGCGTAACCCGCGACCGCGTTGCGTACGACGCGGTCTGGTCCGGGCGCCGGTTCACCGTCGTCGACACCGGGGGATGGGAGCCGTCCGCTCGAGGCCTCGCGGCCGCCGTCGCGGAGCAGGCCCAGATCGCCGTGGAGCTGGCCGACGTGGTGCTGTTCGTCATCGACGCCACCGTCGGGGCCACGGATGCCGACGAGGCCGTCGCCCGGGTGTTGCAGCGCTCCGGACGCCCTGTGGTCCTGGCCGCCAACAAGGTGGACGACGCCCGTCTCGAGCCCGAGGTCGCCGGGATGTGGTCGCTGGGCCTGGGGGAGCCGTTCCCGGTCTCCGCGGTCCACGGTCGCGGCAGCGGCGACCTGCTGGACGCGGTGCTGGCCGCCCTGCCCGAGCCCGCCCCGCGCGACACGGGTGAGGACGAGGGCGGGCCCCGGCGGGTCGCTCTGCTGGGCCGGCCGAATGTCGGCAAGTCGTCGTTGCTCAACCGGCTCGTCGGCCAGGAACGTTCCGTCGTCGACGAGGTTGCCGGGACGACCCGTGACCCGGTCGACTCCCTGGTGACGCTTGGCGGCGAGGAATGGCGATTCGTCGACACCGCCGGCCTGCGTCGCCGGGTTCGCGAGGCGGCGGGCGCCGAGTACTACTCGTCGTTGCGCACCGAGACGGCACTGCGTTCCGCGGAGGTCGCGCTGGTGCTTCTCGACGCTGGGGAGCCGCTCTCGGAGCAGGATCAGCGCATCCTGTCGATGGCGGTGGAGGCCGGGCGCGCCATCGTCATCGCGTTCAACAAGTGGGACCTCGTCGACGAGGATCGCCGCTATGACCTCGGGCGCGAGATCGAGCGGGATCTCAGCCGCATCACCTGGGCGCCGAGGGTCAACATCTCAGCGCTCGACCGGCCGCTCCGTCGAGAAGCTGGCGACGGCGATCCGCACCGCCCTGCAGGGTTGGGAGACCCGCGTCCCGACCGCGCGGCTGAACGCGTGGCTCGGCGAGGTGGTCGCCGCGACCCCGCCACCGTCACGTGGCGGCAAGCTGCCCAAGGTGCTCTTCGCGACGCAGGCCGACATCCGGCCGCCGAGGTTCGTGGTGTTCAGCTCGGGCTTCCTCGAGGCGGGATACCGGCGGTTCCTCGAGCGGCGGCTGCGTGAGGAGTTCGGCTTCGCCGGCACGCCGATCGAGGTGTCGGTACGGGTGCGAACCCGGGAGAAGAAGCCGCGCTGACCGGCCCGCCGGTTGAGCATGCGACCGATTCGCGCGCATTGTCAGGCCATGGCGAAAGAGCGGGCGAAAGAGCGGGCGAAGCGCAAGTACTCCGAGTCGCTGGCGGAACTCGAGGATTCGGTGCGCGTGCCGCTGGAGAAGCAGGTGACCGAGCAGCCCGAACCGCCTGCCGAAGCACCGCTGTCGCAGACCGAGGTCGAGCGGCAAGCCTTCCTCCGGGTTGCCGGAGCCCCGTGATCCTGCGGGAATTACGTAGGACGCAAGGGCGACGAGCCGCCGGCTTCGGAGCGCCTGATCGCGTAGCCGGCTCTTGGCCATGTGCTCGGCGGCGACCAGGAGACCGCTGCCCTGCAGCCCGATGAGACGCAGGTCCTCGACGGCTCGGGTGAAGCAACCCGCGGCCAGCCGCTGGTCCTCCGCGTCCTCGTAGAGGTGGATGACGCGTTGAAGGGCCGCGCGGTAACGGACGTTCCACGGCAGAAGGGGGCGTGACTCCACGTGGGTAGCTCCGGATCGGGCCGATCGTTGAGGGGACTGCTAGAGCCAAGATCGTCCGGGCCTGCTTCCAGGGCCTTTGGTCCCGAGGTCGGGATGCCGCCCCACCCTTCCGGGCCCGCCTAACCGCGCTGCCGAGTGCGTTGGCCTCCGCTTCGCAGCCAGTACGCCGGCGCTGGGAGTGTGGGTCTGCGCAACCGATGCGGCCTGCTCGTCCAGCTGCTGCTGCCGGGCATCGAGCTGTTGCTTCTGTCCCGCGAAATCGCCGGCGAAGCTGCTGACGGGGCAACGGTCACCGCATCAGCGGTCGGATGCTTCGCCTTGGCGGCCTACGACTGAGCTGTGACCGCGCTCTTTGCGTTTGGATAGTTGTTGCGACTTAGCGCTATCTGGCTCCTGCCTGATCACTTGGCGTTGTCGTTTCGCCTCCGCGCTCCACACAGGCGTTTTAGACGGATCGGCAGGACCGCCGATAACGCATCGGCCAAAAGTGCGACGCCGACAGTCACGGCCGGGACGTTCAGGTGCTTGGCGTGACATTGGTCCCGTCCTGAGCGTCGACTCCTACCGCCGATGGACAGGGTGACGCATATCGGCCATCCGTGGCCGGATACCCCCAAACCGATCTGGTCAGGAGTTCCCTTGCAGACCATCTCCCCCTGCGCTGGGCCTAACGCCCAGTTCCTACCTACTGGCAATTCGTGGTCCGACGCCCACTCATCCGAACTCGACCGTGACGTCTGCGTACGCCTACTGCACTCTAAAAATATCGGCCGCGTCATTTACACTAATGCCGCGCTGCCAGCCGTCGATGCGGTTAACTACACAGTCGAGTCCGGCGTCATCTACTTTCAGGCACCCGACGATTCGATCTTGGCGTCAAGGATTCCGGGATACATCCTGGCATTTCACGTCGACGACCTCGACAGGCAATCCCCAGCCGGGTGGAGCATTCTGGCAACCGGACGGTGCTACGTCGAAGCCAACCTGTCGAAGATCAGATCGGTGATGCCGGCGCTCGACCCGATCGACGCCGGTGCTCGCTTAGTCACCTTGGCGATCAAACCGACATTGCTGTCCGGTCGTGCCTTCCTCAACAACGCCGTGCCCGCGGCGTCGTGAAAAGGGCTCCCCTAAAGTTATTGTTCACATCACCCAACGCTCGCTCTGGCCCATCAGCGCCCCTGCGCCGTAGCCATCTGGTGAGAGGGTTCGCGCTCACCAGTGCGGTGCTGTCCGCGCTGCTCGGCGTCGTCCTTTCCTGTTGGTTGACGAATTTCGTGCGTTCGAGCAATCTCGCGCATGCTAAGGACAGCGCCGCATACTCCATGCGCGTTGCTGTTGGGACCATGGACGTGAGGTCGGCCGAGCCATCGACCATCACGGCCGCCCAGTACGTGGAGTTGACAAAACTCCTGCGCTCGATGGTCGGTTCGGGGAAATACACCGGGGCGACCGCCTGGTCAGAAGCCAAGACGATCGCCTACGCGGTCGAAAAGAGCCGCATCGGAGAGGCCGAACCGTACCGGCCGCAGGTAATCGAGGCGCTGCAAGGCAGGCTTGTGTCGACCGTCATCAACCGAACCGACCCCGCAATCCCCGACCCAACCGAACAGAGCAGCCTTCGCACCTATGGACCACTGCTCGAAACGTTTGTCCCGGTTCGAATCGGCGGCAATGTCGCTGCCGTAGTCCAGTTCTACCAACGCTGGCGACCGGTGCAGCAAAGCATCGCATCCCAGACTCTTCGCGTGGTGCTACTCGTTGCCGGCGGAATCGGGCTGCTCTGGCTGGGCTTACTGCGGATTGTGATGGCCGCATCCCGGCGGCTCACCGCACAGGCCAGGGAGAATTGGCGGCTGGCCACGCATGATCCGCTGACCGGGTTGCCGAACCGGTCACTTCTACGCGACCGCGTCGACCGCGCCCTGTCAGCTAACGCCCGATCAGACAAACATCTCGGGCTGCTGCTCCTGGACCTTGACCGCTTCAAGGACGTGAACGACACGCTGGGCCACGACTGCGGCGACGTCCTGCTGCGCCAAGTCGGACCTCGCATAGTCAAGCAACTTCGTGGAGGCGACTCTCTTGCCCGGCTCGGCGGCGATGAGTTCGTCGTGCTACTGCCAGAGGTTCCCGACCTGTCCGCCGCCTGTGAGATCGCCGAAAGAATCAGGAACGTGCTTGCCCAGCCGTTCTTGCTCGACCCCGCGACCGTCACCGTGGACGTCAGCATCGGCATCGCGCTCGCGCCCGACCATGGCGACCAGTTCGATGAACTACTGCGACAAGCAGACATCGCCATGTACGAGGCCAAAGCCGCAGGCGGCGGCGTCCAATTCACCGCTTCGGACCAGCGGCACGCCGGCGGACCGTCGTTGGCCTTGGTGAGTCAACTTCGCGAAGCGGTCGAGACACCCGGCCAACTCGTTCTCCACTACCAACCAACCTCAGACCTCATGACTGGTGAGGTGCGCGGTGTCGAAGCACTCGTCCGCTGGCAACACCCAAGCCTCGGACTCATCCAACCGGCTGAATTCATAGGCCTCGCCGAACGAACTGGGCTCATCCAACCGCTGACAGTCACAGTCCTCAGCGGCGCCCTCGCACAGGTTCACGCCTGGAACCAATGCGGCCTGCGGCTGCGGATAGCGGTCAACATATCCGGCAAATGCCTCGATGAATCCCTGCCCACCACCATCAGTCGCCTACTGACCGAAAACCGGGTCACCCCCGGTCAACTGGTACTCGAGATCACCGAAAGCGCGGTCATCGGCGATCCTGCTACAGCTGACGCCGTCCTCAAGCAGCTCAGACAATTGGGAGTGACACTGTCGCTGGATGACTTCGGAACCGGCTACTCATCCATGCACTACTTAAAAGACCTGCCCGTGCAGGAACTGAAAATACCGATGCACTCGAGCCGGCCGAGCATGGCCGGCAGCGGGCCGGGGTGCACGACCACCACTCGCGTCGTCGCCCGGGTCAGGGCGACGTAGAGATCGTTGGCGCCGCGAGGGCTGGCTTCGAGGATGGCCTGCGGATCGACGACGATGACGGAGTCGAACTCCAGGCCCTTCGCGGCTCGCACTTCCAGCAGGACCAGCTCGGCGGCAGTGTCGGGGCCCGCCAGGGACAGCTCACGCAGCAGCGGGTCAGTTGACGTCGCCAGCTGCTCGCGCACCCCTTCCGGGACGAGGACGGCCGTGGTGCCCGCGGGTGGCTGCGCCTCACGTATCAAGGCCGCCAGGGCCGCCGGATCCGCGAGATAGTCCAGGTGACGCGCCTGTGGCTGCTCGTCGACATCGCGCACCGACTGCGGTGGCTGCATGCCGGGGGCGAAAGCGGCCAGCACGTCGGCTGCGACGTCCATGATCTCGCTCGGCGTCCGGTAGTTGACCGTGAGCTCCGCCTGCTCCCAGCGTCCCTCGACGAACGTGTCGAGCACGTCGGCCCAGCGCTCGCTGCCGGCTGCTGACCCGGTCTGCGCGACGTCTCCCACGACCGTCATCGAGCGGCTCGGGCAGCGGCGGGAGAGCAACCGCCACATCATCGCGGAGTGCTCCTGGGCCTCGTCCACGATGAGATGGCCGAAGGCCCAGCTGCGGTCGTTGGCGGCGCGTTCGGCGACCGTCGCGCCGTCGGAAGCGCCGACGCTGAAGCGGTCGGCCAGCTGCTCGGCGCTGACGATGTCGTTCAGCCCGGTGATGGTCAGCACGCCCTCGGCGTACTCGCGTTCGCTTGCGCGGCGGCGGCGTTCCTCGGCGGCGCGCGCGAGCTCCATCGGATCGCCCAGGAGCTCGGAAAGTTCGTCGAGCAGGGGAATGTCGGACGTGGTCCAGCCGCTCCCGGCCTCGCGACGAAGCAGGCGACGTTCCTCGGCGGTGAGCTCCGGGGCGGCCGCCTCGAGTAGCGCCGGCTCGGCGAACAGCCGGGTCAGGAGCGCGTCAGCGGTGGTGACCGGCCACATGGCGTCGAGCGATTCGCGCAGCTCGTCGGTGGCAAGCAGCTCCTGCTGCAGGTAGCGCACCTCGTCGGCGTCGGCCTCCAGCTGGCGCACCAGCGCCCGCAGGATCATCCGCACGAAGCGCGGCCGCGCCAGGTTGTGCGGCTGGCGGGTCGACAGGGCGCTGCGGCGGGCGGCCAGTGCTTGGGCACGCGTGAGGCGCAATTCGTAGCGGTCGAAGGGGATCAGCGCGAAGGTCGTCGGGACCTTCTTGAGGTTGTTGACGGCACGGGCCAGGACGGCGGCCAGTCGCAGGTCGCCCTTCAGCACCGCCGATGCGGCCGGCTCGAGGGCCGTTACCTCGGTGCCGGGCAGCAGCTCGTCCGGTGTCGACAGCAAGACCCCCGTCTCACCGAGGGACGGGAGCACCTGCTCGATGTAGTGCAGGAACGTCACGTTGGGGCCGACGATCAGCACGCCGGAGTTCAACAATCGCTCGCGTTCGGCGTAGAGCAGGTAGGCGGCGCGATGCAGCGCCACCGCCGTCTTGCCGGTGCCGGGCCCGCCCTGGACCACGAGCACGCCGCGCGCGTCAGCCCGGATGATGCGGTCCTGCTCGGCCTGGATGGTGGCGACGATGTCGGTCATGCGACCGGTCCGGCTCGCGGCGAGCGCCGCCATCAGCGTCGCCTCGGCCGACAGGGTGCCTTCGTCGGCGTCGCTCATGTCGGCCAGCGCCCGGGCGTCGAGGATGTCGTCGCCGACGCCCACCACGGTCCGGTCACTCAGCTGCAGGTGCCGGCGACGGCGGACGCCAAGGGGCTCGGTCGCCGTCGCCCGGTAGAAGGGCTGCGCGGCCGGCGCCCGCCAGTCGACCAGCAACCGGGCGCCGTCCTCCGCCGAGAGCCCGATGCGCCCGATGTGGTAGCGCTGGCCGTCCTGCAACTCCAGCCCGCCGAAGCAGAGCCGGTGCTCCACGCCGCGCAACTGTGCCAGCCGCCGCTCGTACTCGCTGGCGAAGGCGTCACGCTCGGACCGGGCGGCAGGCGTGCCCGTGGCACCCATGGCGCGCACCTCGGTGAGCTGGCGACGGGTGAGCTCGCGCAAGCCGTCGAGCCGCGCGTACATGCGGTCGACGCGCGCCTGCTCATCGGCCAGCGCCTCGTCGCGGCTGCCCGCGACGGGCAATTCGGCTTGGCCCATGACCTGATGCCCGCTCGGCACGTTCAGCGGAAGCCCCCCTGCGTGCGGAGAAAAAACGGACGTGTCAGCGTACGCGCGGAGAGCGACAGCCGCGAAAGGTACCGTCATCTCGTGCGGAAGCTGCTCACCATCCGGTGGATCGGCTTTCACCTGTTGACCATCGGATGCGTTGTCCTTTTCGGGTTCCTCGGCCACTGGCAGTGGGATGTCGGCGAGAGCCGGCGCGGGACGCTGCGTAACTACGCCTATGGGGTCGAGTGGTGGGTCTTCGGTGTCATCCTGCTCGTACTTTGGTGGCGGCTGCTGGGACAGGAGCTTCGCGGTGAACCTCGCGTGACGGATGCCTCCTCGCGGGCGATTCCCAAAGCTCCGCGCTACCGGGCGCCAGCGCCCCAGATCACCCCCCACGTCGACGATGCCGAGGACCCCGCGATGGCGGCCTACAACCGATATCTGGAATCGCTGCACAGGAAGGACGTCTCTGCGGGTGGAGGAGGAGCTAGGCGTGGCGGCTGATTCCGACGTGGATTCCGAGGTGGATTCCGTCGCGGTACCGAAATCGGTGGCGGGCGCGCTGTTGCGGTTTCGCGTCATTGCTTATGTCGTCGGCGTCGGCCTCGTCATTCTTGTTCTGGTGGGGGTTCCGCTGAAATACGGCGCGGATGTGAGCGCCGTGGTCGCCGTTGTGGGGCCGCTCCACGGGGTGTTGTACGTGCTCTACCTGCTGGCTACGGCGGATCTGGCGCGGCGTATCCGGTTGAATCCGGTCACCATGGTCCTGGTGATGCTCGCCGGCACCATCCCTTTTCTGTCGTTCGTCGCGGAACGCAAGATGACGCATTTTGTCCTGCGCCCGCAATCGGCGACCCCCCGCGCGTAGCAAAGCGCCTGAATCTCGACAGAAATCGGGAGTCAGGCGGCCGGCGCAACGGTTGACCAATCCTCACCCCTCGGATACTCATTCGTAACCCACGCCTGTGAGCATGGGCACACCGGCTTCGGGACGGGACTTTGCGTCAATCGAAGTCGTTGCAGGAAGCAGATGAGATCAGCAGCGAGGGTTGAGGTGGTTACGCGCGATGAGTGCTGATTCGACGCCGACCACGGCCGTGGCTCCGCGCTTGGCGCGTGACTTCGAGCGTCTCGTGTTGTGGCTACGCCCCGACGGCTGGCAGGCGCGGGCACGCCGCAACGCGTGGGCCGCCATGGTCGCCGACCACCAGCGCCGATCCGAGCGTTCCGCCGTCGATCCTGACGGAACCGGGCGCAGCAGCGTCCGCTCCTCGCTCCAGGCGCAGGTTCAGTAGCGCGAGCGACTTCGGCTCCGTAACCCCGACCGCCTCCGAGCGGCTGCTGGGCGAGCCCGCTACTGGACGAGCGCGGGATCCGTCACGTGGGTGCCGGTGACCAGATAGATCACTCGGCGGGCGACCGACACCGCGTGATCCGCAAGACGCTCGTAGTAGCGGCTGCACAGGGTGATGTCGACAGCTGCCTCGACGGTTCCGGCCCAGTCGTCCTCGAGCAGGACGTGGAACAGCTGGCGGTGTAACCGGTCCACCACGTCGTCGTCCTGCTCGATCTCCGCGGCAAGGGTGATGTCGGAGGTGGCGATGATGCTGCCCGCCTTCGTCATGATCCGCTCGCCGATCTGACCCATCTCGAGCAGGGTGCTGCGCAGGCTCGGCGGGATGGCCGAGGCGGGATAGCGGCGCCGAGCGACCTCGGCGATGTGTACCGCCAGAATCTCCGCCCCGCTCCAGGTCCGACACCATGCGCAAGCTCGCGACGATCCGCCGCAGGTCGCCTGCCACCGGCGCCTGCCGGGCGAGGAGGTCGAACGCGCGCTCTTCAGCGTCGCGGTACTGGGCATCGACCGCAGCGTCGCCGCTGATCACCCGCTCGGCCAGCTCGAGGTCCGCGTCGATGAGCGCGGCGGTGGCCCGGCCCACGGCGCTGGACACCAGCCGGGTCATCTCGACTATGGACTGGGTGAAGGCGTTCAAATCGTCGTGGTACGCGTCGCGCAAAGCTCGACCCTCCGGTTTAAGACAGGAACGCAGGCTATCTACAGCCTGCGTGGCCGCCGACGAGTTCCAGGCAAAGAGAAGGTGGCCGCGACGTGAACGTCGGGTGTGCTCTTCAGTTGCTTCATGCCCCGTTCCGTATCAAGCGCACATCTTGCGCTGTACCGCTGGGTGCGCTCGCGCCGCCGTCCGGTCGGGGAAAGAGCCGGTAGCCGGCGCATGAACGTCGGGTGCCGCAGCGCTCGGCGCAACGGAGCGACGATCTTCCGGCTTTACGATGAATGTCGTGGAGTGGCTGATTGGCGGGCTGATCGGGCTGGTCCTGGGCGCTTTGATCGCCCGGGTCGTGTCCGTTCGCCGTCCGCGCCGCCGCCTGCCACCCGCGGCGAGTCACCCCGAGGGCCCGTCCGCCGGACTCCCGCTCGCCATCCTCGCGAACGTTCCGATCGGCGTCGCGGTGCTCGACCGCAGTGATCGGGTCGTGCTGGACAACGAGGCGGGCCGGCAAATGGGGGTCGCCATAGCCGGCCGTCCGGTCCCCGCCCAGCTGCTCGCGATGGCGCGCGAGGCGCGCCGTCAAGGGCCCGACGCGGCGGTGCAGCAGGAGGTGACCTTGCCGTCCTTCGGCTGGCGCTCGCAGCCGCTGGAGGTGCGTGCGCGCGCCGTCACGCTTCCTGACGGGCTGATTGGCCTGCTCCTGGAGGATGTGACCGAGAGCCGGCGCGTCGAAGCCGTGAGGCGGGACTTCGTCGCCAATGTCGGCCACGAGATCAAGACGCCCGTCGGCGCCCTGGCCTTGCTGGCCGAAGCGGCGGTCGAGACGGCCGAAGACGACCGCGAGCAGATGCTGCGGTTCATCACCCGCATTCGCCATGAAGCGGCTCGGCTTTCCCGGCTGGTCCAAGAGCTCATCGAGCTGTCCAGGGTTCAGGGAGCTGACGCGCGTCCCGAGCCGACGCTGGTCGCGGTGGATGACGTGCTGGCCGAGTCGGCGGACCGCATCGCCCCGGCCGCGGAAGCCATGCAGATCAGCGTCGTCGTCGGGGGTGATCGTGGCGGCAAGGTGCTCGGTAGCGAATCGCAACTGGTCACGGCCGTCGCCAACCTGCTCGAGAATGCGATCGCCTATAGCCCGGATTCGACGAAGGTCGCGCTTGCGGCGCGTGATCGCGGCGAGACGTGGGAGATCACGGTCACCGACCAGGGGATCGGCATCCCGCCAGAGGACCTGGACCGCGTCTTCGAGCGCTTCTACCGCGTCGATCCCGCGCGGTCGCGGGAAACCGGCGGCACCGGGCTCGGGCTCGCCATCGTCAAGAACATCGTCAACAATCACGGAGGCAACGTGCGCGTCTGGAGCGTCCCGGGCTCTGGCTCTACCTTCACCCTCGAGCTGCCCTCGGCAGGACGGGTGACCGCATGACCCGCGTGCTGGTCGTCGAGGACGAGGAGTCGTTTTCCGACGCGCTGTCCTTCCTCCTGCGCAAGGAAGGCTTCGAAGTCTCCGTCGCTTCCTCGGGGCCGGCCGCCCTCGAGCACTACGACCGTGACGGGGCGGACATCGTGCTGCTCGACCTCATGCTTCCCGGCCTGTCCGGGCTCGAGGTGTGCCGCGAGCTGCGCAAGCGGCCAGACGTCGCGGTAGTGATGCTGACCGCGAAGGACAGCGAGGTCGACAAGGTCGTCGGACTCGAGCTCGGTGCGGACGATTACGTGACCAAGCCGTTCTCGAGCCGGGAACTCGTGGCCCGCCTACGCGCCGTGCTCCGGCGCCGCGGCCAGCCGAACGCCGAGGCGGAGATCCTCGAGGCCGGCCCGGTGCGGCTCGATCCGGAGCGTCACGTCGTGAGCGTCGACGGGACCCCCACTCAGCTTCCCCTGAAGGAGTTCGACCTCTTGGAGGTGCTCCTGCGAAACGCGGGTCGGGTCCTCACCCGCGAGCAGCTCATGAACCGGGTGTGGGGCGCCGACTACTTCGGCGACACCAAGACGCTGGACGTGCACGTGAAGCGCTTGCGGGCCAAGATCGAGCCGGATCCCGTCCCAGCCCCGCCACCTCGTCACCATCCGCGGCGTCGGCTACCGCTTCGACGCCACCACCTGACGCCACCGGATCAGGCTCGCGATTGACCGTTTTGTTCCTCTCGTGCTGTCGCCTACCCCGTCGACCCGGGAGAGCTGCGACATCGTGCAGGTAACGGCCCGGTAACGGGGCAGGCCGGCCATGCGCTGTTTGCCTGCCATTCACCCGAGATACCGGTGGCGGTCATCTGCCCCTCCTAGCGTCAGCATCGTGAAGAGGACATTCGTCGAGCAGGAGGAACCCAGCTTGAAGCACACTCGCAGCCGGTCGCGCTTGATCGCCGTCGCAGGGATCGCGGCGTGCGGCGCCGTCGCCCTGTCGGCATGCGGCAGCAGCAGCACCACGTCGGCGTCCCCCAGCAGCGGGACCAGCTCGAGCTCCGGCGGGTCGGCGGACTGCGCGACCGGCAGCCTCTCGGGCCAGGGCTCCACCTTCCAGCAGAACGCCCAGCTGCAGTGGATCAGCGACTACCAGAAGAAGTGCTCCGGGGCGAAGATCGCCTACCAGGGCACCGGTTCGGGAGCTGGTAAGGCTGCCTTCGGCAATGGCACCGCCGACTTCGGCGGCACGGACTCGCTGCCCAAGGACACCGAGCAGGCAGCGGCCGACAAGGTCTGCTCGCCCGGCAAGGGGGTCATCACCCCGATCGTCGCCGGAGGTGTGGTCCTCACCTTCAACCTGCAGGGCGTGGACAAGCTGACGCTTTCGCCCGAGGTCGTCGCCGGAATCTTCGAGAAGAAGATCACCTCCTGGGACGACGCCGCCATCAAGAAGATCAACGATGGCGTGAACCTGCCCAGCATCCCGATCGTTCCGGTGCACCGGACCGACAAGTCCGGCACCACGAACATTTTCACCAGCTGGCTGAAGGCCACGGCCGGTAGCAGCTGGACGCTGGATTCGGGCGAGGTCGTGGACTGGCCGGGGGGAGAGCAGTCGGCCCAGGGCTCGGACGGTGTCACGACCGCTGTCAAGCAGGCGGCAGGTGGCATCACCTACACCGAGCTCTCGTTCGCCAAGCAGCGCAGCCTGCCTACCGCGCTGATCGTCAACCAGGCCGGGAAGTCCGTCGAAGCGACGGGTTCCAGCGTGTCGGCTGCGCTGGAGACCGCCAAGGTCGACACCAGCATGGGTGATCTGCGGGTGACTCCGGACTACGCGACGACGAACGATGCCGCCTACCCGATGGCCTCGCCGACGTTCATCCTGACCTGCAACCAGGGAAACAAGAACGCCGCGTTGCTCAAGAGCTACTTCACTTACGCTCTGACCGACGGGAAGGCCGTCCTGGACCAGCTGGGCTACGCCCCGCTCCCGGACAGCCTCAACACCAAGGCGTTGGACCAGATCAAGAGTTTCAGCTGATCTAGGACGCAGCCGGCGGCGAGTGGATAATCCCGCTCGCTGCCGGCTGCGTCGCTGCTTTCGTTAGCGAGGAACAGAAGTCCATGAGCACCACCGCCCCTCCGGTCGGGCCGAAGACCCTCAAAGAGCAAACGCACAGCAAGCGGGGCGACCGCACCTTCTTCGGGCTCTCCGCCGGCGCAGGCGTGTTCGTGCTCATCCTCATCATCGCGATCGCGGTCTTCCTGACCTACCAGGCGGTGCCCGCGCTGCGGGACAACACCACCAACTTCTTCACCACGAAGCGGTGGAACCCGGACGGCAAGCCGGTCACCTTCGGGGTGGCGGCGACCGCGTTCGGCACGATCCTCAGCAGCATCATCGCGCTGGTCATCGCGGCGCCGATCGCCATCGGCATCGCCCTCTACGTCAGTGACTACGCACCCCGGCGGCTGGCTCGGCCGCTCGGCTACCTGGTCGACCTGCTCGCGGCGGTTCCGAGCGTCGTCTTCGGCCTCTGGGGGCTGAAGTTCCTGGTGCCGTACTCGGAGGACTTCCAGCGCTGGCTGGCAGACCACCTCGGATGGATCCCGCTCTTCCACCTCGGCAAGGACGGGGTCGTCGGCCGGTCGATGTTCCTGGCCTCCCTGGTCCTGGCCATCATGATCTTGCCGATCATCGCCGCGGTCGCCCGCGAGATCTTCCTGCAGGTTCCGCGCGAGCAAAAGGAAGCGGCGCTGGCGCTGGGCGCGACCAAGCTCGAGATGATTCGCTACGCGGTGCTGCCGTACAGCCGTTCGGGGATCATCGGCGCGATGATGCTCGGTCTCGGGCGCGCGCTCGGTGAGACCATCGCGATCGCCCTGGTGCTGTCCGCATCGCCCACCATCACCGCTCACATCCTCGACGCGAATCAGGGCGGCAACACCATCGCCGCCAACATCGCCGCCCAGTACCAGGCGGCCGAACCGACCGGCCGCAGCGCGCTCATCGCGTCCGGTCTGGTGCTATTCGTCATCACCTTCCTGGTCAACGCGCTGGCCCGCATCATCGTGGCCCGCAGTGGCAAGCGGGCGGCCGCGCTATGACCACGATCGACCCGCTGACCCCTGAGCCGCTGGTCCCTGACCCGATCCGGCTGCGGGGCACCTCACGCAAGCTCGATCTGCGTCGGTTCACCGTGCTGGCCGCCGGTTGCGTGCTCGTCAGCCTGCTGCTGTTCTGGGTGACCCCGCTACAGGGTCGGGTCGACTTCGTGATCTTCGTCGTCGCGCTGTACGCGGTCGTGCAGACCGCGTACTCGTTCGTGACCGAGGGTCGGCGCTTCGCCGCGGACCGGTTGCTGGCGCTCTTTGTCCAGCTGTCGCTGCTCGCCGCGGTCATCCCACTGGTGGCAGTCATCGCCTACACGATCATCCGCGGCGTGAAGGCGCTGAGCTGGTCGTTCCTCACCACGAACCTGAGCGGCGTCGGGCCGCTGTCGAAGGACGGTGGCGAGTTCCACGCCATCATCGGCACGCTCGAGCAGGTGGGGATCACGATCCTGATCGCGACCCCGCTCGGGCTGCTCGTGGCGATCTACCTCACCGAATACGGCCGAGGGCCGCTCGCCGCCGGCGTGCGCTTCGTGGTCGACGTGATGACGGGTATCCCGTCGATCGTCGCCGGCCTGTTCATCTTCGCGTTCCTGGTCATTGCCCTGCACCAGGGTTACTCGGGCTACGCGGCCGCGCTTTCCCTGACCATCTTGATGTTCCCGGTGGTAGTCCGCTCCTCCGAGGAAATGATCAAACTCGTCCCGAACGAGCTGCGCGAGGCTTCGTACGCGCTCGGGGTACCCAAGTGGAAGACGATCCTGCGCATCGTGTTGCCGACCGCCTCGGCCGGCATCACGACCGGCGTCATGCTGGGCATCGCGCGCGTGACCGGCGAGACCGCGCCGCTCCTGCTCACCTCGTTCGTGGCACCCACCACGAACTCAGACCCGCTCTCCGGAAAGCAGACTGCTATCCCAACGTTCATCTTTGATCAAGCCGGTCAGGGTCAGGACATCACTTACGATCGCGCTTGGGCAGCGGCGCTCACCCTCATCGTCATCGTGCTGGGGCTCTACGTCGGGGCCCGGCTCATCACCCGGCGAAACACGCTGGGCGGGAGGTAGCAATGTCCAAGCGCATCGAGGTTTCTGGACTGTCCGCCTTCTATGGATCGTTCAAGGCGATCGACGACATCAACATGTCGATCGAGCCCCGGTCCGTCACGGCATTCATCGGCCCCTCCGGCTGTGGCAAGTCGACCTTGCTGCGGACGATGAACCGCATGCACGAGGTGCTGCCCGGCGGCCGGGTCGAGGGCAAGCTGATGATGGACGACGAGGACATCTACGCCTCCGATGTCGACCCCGTCGCCGTGCGTCGGATGGTGGGCATGGTCTTCCAGCGCCCGAACCCCTTCCCGACCATGTCGATCTTCAACAACGTCGCATCCGGGCTCCGGCTGAACGGCGCCCGCAAGGGCAAGGAGCTGACCGAGTCGGTGGAGCGGGCGCTTCGCGGTGCGAACCTGTGGGACGAGGTCAAGGACCGGCTGGACAAGCCCGGCGCAGGGCTGTCGGGCGGGCAGCAGCAGCGCATGTGCATCGCGCGCGCTACGGCAGTTCAGCCGGCCGTGCTGCTCATGGACGAGCCGTGCTCGGCGCTGGACCCGATCTCGACCCTCGCCATCGAGGACTTGATCAACGAGCTGAAGTCGCAGTTCACCATCGTGATCGTCACCCACAACATGCAGCAGGCGGCGCGCGTCAGTGACAACACGGCCTTCTTCAACATCACCGCCACCGGGGAGCCCGGGAGGCTGGTGGAGATGGACTCGACTACCAAGATCTTTTCCAACCCGAGCGAGAAGCGGACCGAGGACTACATCACCGGCCGCTTCGGCTGATCCGGCGGGCATGTTCCGCACCCAGGGACTAGCGTTTCGCCGGTGAGCCACGACGCGCCGGCCCCGTCAATGCCTGATGCGCCGGGCCCATCAATGTCGGACGCGCCGGGCCCCGCGGTGTCTGACGCGCCTGTGCTGAGCGATCGCATCTGGACGATTCCCAATGCCCTGTCGGCGCTGCGCCTGGCGGGAGTCCCGGTTTTCCTGTGGCTCGTCCTGGGACCGCACCACGACGGAATCGCCCTGCTCCTACTCATGGCCAGCGGGATCACCGATTACCTCGACGGCAAGCTCGCCCGGATGCTCGGCCAGTCCAGCAAGATCGGAGCGCTGCTGGACCCGACGGCCGATCGGCTCTACATCGTCTCGACGGTCGTCGCCCTGACGATCCGCGGGATCATCCCGGTCTGGCTGCTCATCGTGCTCCTGCTGCGCGACGTCGTGCTGCTCTGCTTCGGCCCGATCCTGCTGAAGATGGGTTACGGCATCGCGCTGCCGGTGCACTTCCTCGGCAAGGCAGCCACGTTCAACCTGCTCTATGCGTTCCCGCTGCTGCTGGCCACGACCGGCGACGGGTGGCTCGCGACGGTGTCCCGCCCGTTCGCGTGGGCGTTCGTCATCTGGGGGACCGCGCTCTACTGGTGGGCCATCGGGCTCTATGCCGTGCAGGTCCAGCAGTTGCGGGCGGCCGATCGGGCCGCTGGTGCGGCCTCAGACGGCCACCAGGATCCGCCAGGGGCACCCGCCTGATGCGCGCGGTCGTCATGGCAGGAGGCGAGGGCACGCGCCTGCGCCCCATGACGGCGAACCAGCCCAAGCCGCTGCTCCCGGTCGTCAACCGGCCGATCATGGAACACGTCCTGCGCCTGCTGAAGCGTCACGGATTCGACGAGACCGTGGTGACGGTGCAATACCTCGCCGCCCATATTCGCAACTACTTCGGCGACGGCGACGAACTCGGGCTCGACCTGTCGTACGCGACCGAGCGCACCCCGCTAGGAACGGCGGGGAGCGTCCGCAATGCCAGTGAGGTGCTGCGTGACGCGCCCTTCCTGGTCATCTCCGGAGACGCGCTCACCGACTTCGATCTCTCGGCGCTGGTCGCCTTCCACCGGCGGCGCGGGGCGCTCATCACCGTCGCCCTCAAACGCGTACCCAATCCGCTCGAGTTCGGCATCGTCATCACCGATGACGAAGGCCGGATCGTGCGGCTGCTGGAGAAACCCACGTGGGGCCAGGTCTTTTCCGACACGGTCAACACCGGCATCTACGTCATGGAGCCGGAGGTGCTGGACGCCGTCGAACGCGGCACGGCCGTCGACTGGAGCGCCGACGTCTTTCCGGACTTGCTCGCGCGCGGCGCCCCGCTCTACGGCTGGGTTGCCGACGGCTACTGGGAGGACATCGGGACGACCGAGTCCTACCTGCGGGCTCAGGCCGACGTCCTCAATCGTGCGGTCTCCGTCGACATCGCGGGTTTCGAGCTCTCCTCGGGGGTCTGGGTGGCCGAGGGCGCCGAGGTCGACCCCGGCGCCGCCCTGACCGGGCCGCTGCACATCGGCAGCTACGCCAAGGTCGAGGCCGGCGCCGTGCTTCGCGAGTACACCGTGCTGGGGAGCAACGTCGTCATCAAGAGCGGTGCGGTGCTGGAACGGTCCGTGGTGCATGACAACGCCTACATCGGCCCGCGCACCTCGTTGCGGGGCTGCGTGATCGGCCGCCGGACCGACATCATGCGCGCCGTGCAGGTCGCGGAAGGCGTGGTGGTCGGGGATGACTGCGTCGTCGAGGAAGAAGCCGTTCTCGGGGACGGGGTCGCCGTCTACCCGTCGAAGGTGATCGACGCCGGCACCGTCCAGCACCAGAGCGTCATCTGGGAGTCGCGGGGCCAGCGCGCCCTGTTCGGCCCCCGTGGCGTCAGCGGGCTGGTGAACGTGGAGATCACGCCCGAGCTGTGCGTGCGGCTCGCAACCTCGTACGCGACCACCCTGCGCAAGGGCTCGCTCGTCACGGTGGCGCGCGACGCCTCGCGGGCCGCCCGGGCGTTCAAGCGTGCCGTGATCAGTGCCCTGACCGCCAGCGCGATCGAGGTACGCGACCTCGAGGTCTCGACCATGCCGATCCTGCGCTGGGACGTGCGGGTGACGGACGCCGTCGGCGGCATCATGCTGCGCACCTCGCCCGGTGATCCGCAGAACATCGACCTGGTCTTTACCGACGACGAAGGCGCCGACCTGTCCCGGGGCGCG
Organism: uncultured Actinomycetota bacterium; assembly: GCA_963782485.1. Lineage (GTDB taxonomy): Bacteria > Actinomycetota > Actinomycetes > Frankiales > Frankiaceae > DATAZK01. The sequence continues at coordinate 967,375 of CAWAJV010000006.1, read as the reverse complement.
GGGCGCAAACTCGAGCGGATCTTCAACCGGCAGGAGTATCGCCGGGCGTTCCCGGGCGAGATCGCCGAGCTGCACCTCGGCACCCGGACCATCGACACCTACGTCCAGGACCTCTGCGAGCGCATCGACACCCGCGGGCTGCGGGAAGCCGCGCTCAAGGTGGTCATCGACTGCGCGGGCGGTTCGGAATCGCTCGTGCTGCCCAGCCTTCTCGGCCGGCTCGGGATCGACGCGCTGACCGTCAACGGACGCCTCGATCAGGTCACCACGACCGAGTCGCTGGCCAGCCGGATGGGGGATTCTGGATCGGCTCGGAGAGCTGGTCGCCGGCGCCCGCGCCGCCTTCGGGCTGCGGTTCGACCCGGTCGGCGAGCGCGTCTCGCTGGTCAACGAGCGCGGTGAGCTGATCCGCGACGAGCGGGCCCTGCTGGTGATGCTCGATCTCGTCGCCTCGGAGAATCGTGGCCGGTCCGTCGCGTTGCCGGTGACGGCGACCCGGGTGGCCGAGCAGGTCTGCCGGTTCCACGGCGTGGACGTCATCTGGACCTCGACCTCGCCGGACGATCTCAGCCGGGCGGCCGCCGCGCCGTCGGTCGCGTTCGCCGGGGATGGGCTGGGCGGCTTCGTCGTCCCCGAGTTCGCCCCGGCGCTCGACGGCACCGCGGCTTTCGTGCGCATGGCCGGGCTGATCGCCCGCACCCGCCTCACGCTCTCCGAGATCGACGGCCGCATCCCGGCATCCGCTGTCGTGCGCCGTTCGGTGCCGACCCCGTGGGCGGCAAAAGGAGCGGTCATGCGGCAGGTCGTCGAGCATGTCGGCAGCGCGCAGGTCGACACCACCGACGGGGTGAAGGTGGTCTTCGACAATGGCCGCTGGGTGCTGGTGATTCCCGACCCCGCGGAGGCGATGACCCACCTGTGGGCAGAGGGGCTAGACACCGCTGACTCGGCACGCCTGCTCGAGGATTGGGGCAATGTCGTCGTCTCGGCGATCGAGCCGCGAGACGACTGACGGCGCGGGAGCGAGCAGTGGTGTGCATTCCGGGATTGCGGGGGAGCCCAGGACTATGCCTCGGTTGATACGCGCGATCAGGCTCAACGCCCACGGGGCGCCGCTGCGCCTGGAGGAGGTGCCGCTGCGCGATCCGGGGCCGGGTGAGGTCGTCGTCGACCTGGCGGCGGCCGGCGTGAATCCGGTCGATCGTTATGGCGCTGCGGGCCTGGTCGCCGCGGACGGCCCGGTGCCACGCACGCTCGGCGGGGAAGCCAGTGGCTGGCTCGACGGCCAGCCGGTCGTCGTGGCCGGAGGCGGCTTGGGCTCGGCGACGGATGGGGTTTGGGCGCAGGCCGTGACGGTCGCTCGCGACAACGTGCTTGCGCTTCCCTCCGGAGTCGATCTGCGGGCCGCGTCCGGCCTCGGCGTGGTCGGGGTGACGGCCTGGAACACGGTGGTCGACGTCGGGGCTGTTCGCGACGCCGATCGGGTGCTGGTGCTCGGGGGAGCCGGCGGGGTCGGGCTCTCGATCATCTCGCTGGCGCTTGCCGCCGGCGCGCGCGTGGTCGGTCAGGCGGGCAGCGCCCAAAAGGCCGCGGCCATCAGGCAATTCGGGGCTGAAGCCGTCGTCGCCGACGCGCAGACGCTGGCCGAGCGACTGGGCGACTTCAGCCCGACCGTCACGTTCGACCCCCTCGGCGGCGAGTTCACGCCTGCTGCGCTCGCCGTGCTCGCGGCGCGCGGGCGCCACGTCTTGTACGGCACCAGCGCCGGGGTCGCGGCACAGCTCGAGCTGCGCTCGCTCTATCGCGCCAGCCATAGGCTGCTTGGCTACGGGGGGCTCGGCCTGTCGGAGAGCGAGCGCCGCGAGGGCTTGCGGGCGGCGACGGCCGCCCTGGGGGAGGGCCGCTTGCGCATCCACGTGGGGCGGGTGATGCCGCTCAGTGAGGCCGCCGGCGAGTCCAGCGGGGTGCTGGATGCGATCACCGATCGGACGCTGGCCGGCAAGCTCGTCCTCGACTGCTGCGGCTGACGCTCAAGAGCCCGAAAATCGCTCCGACAGCTTCTCGACGATGTCGTCGGTGACCTTCTCGATCGGCTGCATGCCGTCCACCTCGATGAGCATGCCGCGATCCCGGTAGTGGTCGATCACCGGAGCGGTCTCCGTCTGATACGTCGCCAGCCGCTGGCGGATCACGTCTTCGGTGTCGTCCTCGCGGCCCTCTTCGGTCGCCCGCTTGCACAGCCGTCTGATGAGCTCGTCCTCATCGGTCGCCAGAAAGATGGCCACCTCGGCGCTCATGCCCATGGCCTCAGCAGCTTCGCGGCCCTCCTCGGCCTGACGCACGGTGCGCGGGTAGCCGTCGAGGATGAAGCCATCGCCGTCCGATGCCTCGAGTGACTCCTTGACCATGCGAAGCACCAGCTCGTCGGAGACCAGCTCGCCGGCGTCGAGCTTGTCCTTCACCTGGCGGCCGACCCCGGTATCGCGCTCGACGTTGTCGCGCAGCAGGTCGCCGACGGCGATGTGGGGCACGCCGTAGTGCTCCGAAAGCCGCTTGCCCTGAGTTCCCTTGCCTGCCCCAGGGGGCGCCAGCAGGACGATCCTCACGCTGCCACCACTTCGTTCACACCCCTGACCACGATGCCCGCTCCCGCCTCATCGGAGTTGGCGACGGCCACCCGACCGTACGCGTTTGGCGCCGAGGTCTGCCCGCCTACCGGCCGCGGCGCCGTCAGCGGAACCCGTACCGGAGAGCACGCGGGTAGGCGCTGTCCGCAGCCGCGGATAGGCGTCCGCCAGGGCCTGCTCGACGAGGGCGACCCGGTCGGCCAGGACCAGGCTGACCGACGGACCGCCGCCGCCGGCAGCGGCGGCTCGGCGCCCCTCAGCCTCGGCCTTGGCCGCCTCCTCCGCGGCCAGCAGCCGCTGCTGGATCGTGTAGGAGAAGCCGGCCATCCACGACCGCCGGTATGCCGCGACCGACTCGTAAGACCTGCGTGGACGGGCAACCCCGAGCCCGTGCGCCGCCTGCACCAGCAACGAGGTGTACAGCAGGTCGACCCGCTCAAGGTCGCCCTCCATGCCGAACAGGTGCATTGACAGCTCGGCGGTGCCTGCTGGATATCCCCGGCGCAGGACGGCGCGCACCCCGAGCGGGGTAGCGACAGCGGCCAGTAGCGCTCCCTTGTCGCGGGCGTAAGGCGGATCCAGCGTCACGACGCGATCGCCCGGGACCGGGCGATGATCGCGGCCGGCGTCGAGCAGTGCCTCCTCGACCCCGTAGCGGGCGATGAGCTCCGCCGCCTTGGCGTTGTAGGCGTCGCGCTCCTCATCGGTGGTGGCACCTTCGGCCTTGGCCAGCAGCCGCCGCACTCGCTCCAGCATCCGGTCATCCGTGGACTGAACAGACATGCATGCCTTCCTGACTCTCATCCGATTCGAATACATGTTCGACGTTAACCGGATGGACCGACATCCGTTGCCCGCGCGGCCGGGCTGTGGATGACGCTAACTAGCTGTCAGCCGCCGACGGCGAGGCTGCGCGCCGGGTCGGGAAGCATGCTGATGAACGGCATGAGCGTCGGCGCCGCGAGCGCAGCGACGATCGACGCGGCCACCTCGTCGACCTGCATCGTGCCGGGGCCGTTGTCGAGCAGGTAGCCCTCGGCGTTCCACGTGCCGGAGAGCTCGCCGAGCAGGGCGTGGTCCCAGCCGTCGGCGACCCCCGTGCCCAGGGTCATCCCGACGGCGATCGTGCTGAAGCCGACCTCGCGGTACTCCGAACGCCAGGCCCGGGTGAGCTCCTCGAGGCCGGCCTTGCTCGTCGCGTAAGCCCCCATGCCCGGGAGCGGGCGCCCGACGGAGGTCGCCGAGATGTAGCAGACCCGGCCACGCGTCGCCTGGACATGCGGCAGCGCGGCGGCCGTCACCAGCGACGCGCCTACGAGGTTGGTCGCGAGCAGCCGCGCCCAGGCGGCCGCGTCGACGTCGGCGATGCGCACCAACGGGTCGACCGCGGTGGCGTAGACAACCGTATCGAGCCCCCCGAAGCCGTCGACCGTCGCCTGGACCGCCGCCGCGATGTCGGCTTCGCTGCTGACATCACAGGTCACGGCGAGCGATGACGGCCCCGCCTCCGCTACCGCGGTATCAAGCAATTCGCGTCGCCGGGCTGCGAACGCGACGCGGGCACCGGCGGCGGCTGCGGTCAGCCCCAGCGCCCGGCCGATGCCCGAGGAAGCCCCGATCACCAGCCAGCGCCGGCCGCTGAGGTCGATGACGGGTGCGCTTGATGCCATGGCTTTTAGCCTAGGGGTAGCGGATCCGGTGCCGGCACGGGAGCGAAGCCGGCGGTTCCAACGCTCGCCGACCATGGACGAGCCAGCTGCGGCTACCGTTGACGCTGCTCGGCCACATTCACGGGAGGTGCCATTGTCGTCGGTGCCGTTCGACGAGAGCCGGGCTTCGTCCGCCGATCGCGAGGCGGTGACGAAGCAGCTCGGCCGGGCGCTGTCAGAGGGGCGGCTCACGGTCGACGAGTACGAGCAGCGCGCCGCTGCCGCGCTCGCGGCGAAGACTCACGGCGAGCTGAAGGCGCTCACCCGTGACCTGCCCGGGGGGTTGTGGTGAGCCTGCCGGAGGCGGCCAGCCGGCTTCGCGAACGCGGACAGCAGAACTAACGGGAACCAGCCGCCTGACCGTTGGTGACCTCGGCCGGCGCATCGGCATCAGGGGTCGCGGGCCTGCCGGTAGTGCCGGTGTTGCCGGCGGCATGCTCGAAGAATCGGAGCAGCTCCACCGGGAAGGGCATGACCAGCGTGCTGTTCTTCTCCGATGCGACCTCTGCCACGGTTTGCAGCAGCCGTAGCTGCAGAGCCCCGGGCGTCGCGTCCATCGCGGCCGCCGCCTGGGCCAGCTTCGCCGACGCCTGCAGCTCGCCGTCGGCACCGATCACGCGTGCCCGGCGCTCGCGCTCGGCTTCCGCCTGCCGCGACATCGACCGGCGCATCCCTTCGGGAAGGGAGATGTCCTTCACCTCGACGCGGTCGATACGCACGCCCCAGTCTTCGGTAGGGGCGTCGATGACGCCGCGAAGCTCGCCGTTGATGTGTTCGCGATCAGCCAGCAGGGTGTCGAGGTCGGCCCGGCCGATGACCGAACGCAGGGACGTCTGCGAGACCTGAGAGGTCGCCTGCAAATAGTTCTCGACGTTCACCAGGGCCTTGACCGGGTCTTCGACCCGAAAGTAGACGACCGCGTCGACCCCGACGGTCACGTTGTCCCGCGTGATCGCGCCTTGGGAGGGAACGTCGAGCACGGCGGTCTGGATGGACACCTTGGCCATCCGGTCGACGAAGGGGACGATCGCCGACAGGCCCGGTTGACGGATCTCCGACCGCAGCTTGCCGAGCCGGAAGACGACTCCGCGCTGGTACTGCTGCACCTGCCGCAGCCCCGCGGCCAGCAGTACCAACCCTACGAAGACAACTGCCCCAACGATCCCCACGACCAAGCCCACCGCGCCAGCTCCTCAACCTCGCCGAGCGCGCTGTTCCGCCGTGTACCGCTCTGGTCACGACCACCACTTCGGGGCGACAGGCCGAGCTATCACAGTCTGCCGCGCACCCCGGAAGGGGTTACGCGCGCAGGTCGACGCTACGCCTCTCGTCCGGATTGCGCTGTCGTCATGCTCCGAAGGGAGCAGCTCATCTCGGGACGCACGCGGCCGGGCATGAGCGTCACCGTCGCCCGCCGATGTCCTGCGTCGCCCCGGTCGCCGCGGCCAGGACGAGCCGGCCCAGTTCGGCGATTTCCTGGGCACTGAGCTCATGTCCCGGGCCGAGCAACATGATCGACGCGGCGACCTGACCGTGATCGAACACGGGGGCGGAAATCTGCGTCAAACGGGTGGTCCCCTGCGGGTCGACCTCGGAAGCCAGATGCTCGCTGTGGCTGATGGTGCGGATCGCCTCGTAGCTCGTGCCGGGGGTGCCGTGGGCGTCGAGTTCGTCGGCCAGCCGTTCGAGCGCGGTGGCGAGAGCCGGCTGGCGGCCTGAGCCGATCGTGATGCTGTAGCCCCGCTCGCGCACCGCCTGGAGTGCCGCCCGGTAGCGGTCGGCTTCGGACGCCGTGAGCGCGGGCTCGGCGCGGTCCAGCCACTCCTGGATGTGACGCTCGTCGTCCCAGGCGACGAACGAGGCCCCGAACGGCGGTACGAGGGTGATGGCGTCGCCGGGCCTGGTGCGAATGCCAAAGGGTGGGCCGAAGTCGAAGACGCTCGCCACCCGGGTTTCGTCGCGAACCCTGATGCACACTGCCGCTACCGCGTCCTGGGCCCGGGCCAATGCTTCTGCGTGCGCGGAAGCTGCTCGTAGTGCGGGATGCGCCGTTCGAGCCGCTTCCCCGAGGGTCACGCAGGCCGCGCCGAGCTGGTAGCTGAGGTCGGCGTTGCGCTGCACGAAACCGCGCGCTGAGAGACCGAGCAGTAGCGAGTCGCACGTCGCGCGGGGAATCGCGAGCAGGCGGGCCAGTTCGGTGACCGTGAAAGTCTCGGTCGGGCGAGAACCGAGATGGGCGAGCAGATCGCCGGCGCGAAGCACAGCGGGTGATGCCATCAGCGCCATGGCAAGAGGTTAGCGCAGTGCCGAAATACTAGCGGGCGTGACAGGGATTCAGCGGAACGTTAATGTCTGCCTGTGACCCCGGCCACCAAACGGCACCTCGCGTGACCGGCCTGCTTCTTGATCGATCCCGCATCCGCTCGCTGTTCGATCTCCGCAGCGATGTGTACGCCAGCCGCGGCGGCACCTTCGACGTCGATCCCTATCCGACTTTTCAGCGTCTGCGGGAGACCGGTCCGGTCCACGAGGGCGCCCCGCACGAGGCGCTCGGCTGGACCGGCGACGTTTTCTTTCAGGGGCTGCCGTATCCGGACCGCCGGCACTTTTCCGCCTACGACTACGAGACGTGCGCGCGGGTGCTGCGCGACGACGAGTATTTCGTCACCAACCAGCCGCCGCGGCCGGGTGAGCCGCCGCTGGCCGATGCCGCGATCCTTTTCATGGACGGTCAGCGCCACCGGAGCTACCGCAAGCTCGTCTCGCCTTCCTTCCTGCCACGCCGGGCGGTGTGGTGGCTGGAGAACTGGACGCGCAGCATCGTCCACGGGCTCATCGACGGTTTCGCCCACGAAGGCCGGGCCGATCTCAACGTCGATTTCTGCGCCGCGATCCCGATGCTCACGATCACGGGCAGCTTCGGCCTGAGCGTTGCGGAGGCACTTGACGCCCGTCAGGCGGTCACCTCGGACGGCCAGGACGTCACGACGCTCGCCCGGCTGCTGATCCCCATCATTGCTGCGCGTCGGGCCCAGCCGCGCGACGATCTCATCAGCGTCCTGGTGGAAGCGGAGCTGACCGATGACGACGGCGTGCTGCACCGCTTGAGCGATGAGGAAGTCCTCTCGTTCTCCTTCCTGCTGCTGGCCGCCGGGTCGGGCACCACCTGGAAGCAGATGGGCATCACGTTGCTGGCTCTGCTGCGTCACCCACGGGCCCTCGCCGAGGCGCGCGCGAATCCGGACTTCCTGCGAAGCGTCGCCGAGGAGTCGGTGCGCTGGACCCCGACGGATCCGGTGTTCTCCCGGTTCGTCGAGAAGGACACCGAGCTCGGCGGTGTAGAGCTGCCGGCCGGCGCCGTCGTCCATGTCTGCCTGGCGGCGGCGAACCGCGACCCGCAGCGCTGGGGACGCGCCGACGAGTTCGACCCGTTCCGGCCGGTGCAGCCCCATCTCGGCTTCGGCAACGGACCACACGCCTGCCTGGGGGCTCACGTCGCGCGTATGGAAATCGCCCACGGCGTCGGCGCTTTGCTCGAGCGGCTTCCCGATCTGCGGCTGGATCCGGACGAGCCGGAGCCTCGCATCATCGGCCTCTACGAGCGGGGCCCTGACGCCGTCCCGGTACGCTTCGCAAGCTCTGGAAGTGGGCAGCCCAAATGAGCGCGCCGGTTCCTGACACCCTCCAGGAGATGCTCGAGCCCGCCTGGGTCACGCAGGCTTTGCGGCCCCGCTTTCCGGGAGTCGAGATCACGTCGGTCACGCCCGGGCCGGTGATCAGCCGGGTAGCGACGAACGCGCGCTTCGCCATTGAGTGCGCCGGTGACCGCCCCGCCGGGTTGCCCGCATACCTGTGCGGCAAGGGCTATTTCGGCGAGGTCGGCCGTGCCTTCCGCCATGCCGGGGTCCCGGAGGTGAACTTCTATCAGAAGATCGCCGCGGCCACCGGTATGCGAACCCTCCACAGCCTCTACGCCGAGCTCGACCCGGCGACGAACCACGGCGTCGTGCTTACCGAGGACGTCGTCGCCCAGGGCGCGACGTTTCTCGACGCCCGCAGCGATTACACCCCCGACCAGGCGGCCCAGAGCCTGGAAGAGCTTGCCAAGCTGCATGCGGTGACGTGGGGGGAGGCGGCCTACGCCGATGCTGCCTGGCTCGAGTCACGCCTGGAGAAGTATTTGGAGTATCGCGGCGTTGCCGACATCCGGGTGAATTTCGACGGCCCGATCGGTGCTGGGGTGCCGGAGGAGATCCGTGACGCGGATCGGCTCTTCGCCGCCTACCGCAGCCTTGCAGCGCAGATCCCGAGCGAGTCGCCATGGTCGGTGATTCACGGTGATGCGCATATCGGCAACGTCTACCTCGACGGCACCGGGCGTCCGGCATTCCTCGATTGGCAGCTGGTGCAGCGCGGGCCGTGGTATCTCGACGTCGGCTACCACCTGGCGTCAGCGCTCACCATCGACGACCGCCGCCGCACCGAGCAGGATCTGGTGCGCCACTACCTGGATCAGCTCACGGCTGCCGGGATAGCCGCGCCTGCGTGGGACGACGCCTGGGTGGGTATCCGGCGCGGCATCATGCACGGCTTCTACCTGTGGGGGATCACCCTCAAGGTCGACCCGGCCGTGACATCGACCTTGCTCGACCGCTTCGGCGCGGCCGTCGCCGACCACGACGCGTTTGCTGCCGTCGAACGATCGGCCTGAACGGACCTGCCAAAAGGGCTGCGAACAAAGGAGTTCCCGCATGACATCGATCGAGGACCGCTGGCTCCGGCTCCAGCCGATCAAGGTCGGCTGGCACGGCATGGAGTGGGCGCGCTTCGAGCGTGAGATCACCATGGCCTTCGACGAGGGCATCGAGCGCGGGCTGCTGGACCGGCGGTATGAGTTCCTGTTCGAAGCGGATGCCGGCCTCCCGCAGGGCACGGCGCAGGGCGGCATCGACTCCTACCAGCGGCTGGCCGATGCCGGCTGCCTCGTCGTCGTCGGCGCCAACTACACCGACTCCGCCCTTGCCCTCACGGACCACGTGAACGCGCGCAAGGTGCCGCTGCTCAGCATGTGCGGCACCGACCGCTTCAACGGCGAGTACTGCTTCCGGATGGGCAACGGCGACGTGGGTGACGAGCCGGCGCTGATCGTCAACTGGCTCAAGCGCAACGGCCATCGCCGCGTCGCGGTCGTGGCCCCCAACTCGCCGATCGGCGAGGAGTACTTCCGCTTCTTCCGCCAGGAGTCGCGCCGCCACGGCTTGTCGATCGCGGCGATCGAACCGGTGACGAACACGACGACGACCGAGGAACTGGCCGCCACGTTCACCGTTCTGCGCGACGCCAACGCCGACTGCCTCGTGTGGCTCGGCTACGGCGGTCTCGTCGTTTCCGGCACCGTGCGGGCGGCACTGGAGACGATCGGCTGGGACCCGCCGCGCATCATGACGACTGCCTTCATGCAGTACATCTGGGGCTTCGAGCAGCTGGAGGGTTGGGTAGGCATCGACCAGTGGTGCCCGGAGAACCCGCGCATGCGTAGCTTCCACCGGCGGTTCCTCGCCCGCTACGGCGAGGACCCGTGGATGTGGCCGAATGCCATTCCGGGTCTGGCGTACGACATGGCCGCGGCTACGGTGGAGGCGATCCACCGGGCGAACGTCCTCACCCCCTGGGGAGTGCGCGACGGCTTCGAGCGCATCCGCTTCATGCCCGCGGTCACCGGTGGGCCGAACACCCACATCGCCTCGGGCCCGTTCGACCATCAGATGTTCAAGGGGGACTGGCTGCACTACGGGCGCGTGCGCGACGGAAAGCTCGAATTCGCCGGGCTTTTCGAGGCGATCGACGACTGAGCAGGCTCAGCCCGGCGGCTCGTCGAGAGCCCCCGTCCCGACCAGCCGGGCGATCTCGGCGTCGTCGAGGCCGAGCAGGTCGCGGCAGATCTCCACGGTGTGCTGGCCCATGAGGGGTGCCGGCTCGCATCGGGGCGGTCCCATCCGGGAACCGGTGAATGCCGGGCCTTCCAGGAGCAGGGGCCCGGCGCCGGGCTGCTCGACCGGGATGGGATAGCCACGCCCCACGAAGTGGACATGCTCGGCTTGCGTACGCGGGAACAGGACGTCACCAGCCGGCACGCCGGCCGCCTGCAGCGTGACATCCATGACCCCGGCATCCTGCCCGCGCAGCCAGTGCGCGACCGCCGCCTCGATGGCTGCGCGCTCGGCGAGCCGGCCTGCCTCCTGCCGCCATCCGGGCCGGTCGAGCTCCGCAGGAGCGACGGTCAGGAAGGCCGCCCAGCTCGCGTCGTCAGGGACGCAGAGCGCGAGCCAGCGCTCGGCCCCCGAGTCGTCGTCGGCGCAGCGGAACAGGTTCCAGGGCGCGTGCTCGTCCGAGCGGTTGCCGACCGGCTCCGCCGCCCCCGGATCGAGGCTTTCGGCCAGCAAGAGATCGCCCAGCAGCGCCGAGACGGCTTCGAACTGTGCCAGGTCGAGGCGGGTCCCACGTCCCGTTCGTTGCCGTGCATGCAGCCCGGCCAGCGCGCCCAGCGCGACCAGCCGCCCGGCCAGGTGGTCGGGGTGGATGGTCATCACCCCGCGCGGTGCATCAGGTCCGTGCGCCCAGAGCCAGGTGAGCCCACCGATGGCGCGTGCACTCGGGCCGTAGCCCTTCTTGGTCGCCCAGGGGCCGCGGTCGCCGTAGAGCTGGCTGCTGACCATGACGAGGCGCGGGTTGATGGCCGAGACCGTCGGCCAGCCCAGACCGAGCCGGTCGATGACGCCCGTCGCGTTGTTCTCCACGATGATGTCGACCTGGGGGAGCAGGCGCTGAACGAGCTCCTGACCTTCTGCGGTGCCCAGGTCGGCGGACAGTAGCCGCTTGCCGCGATTGGGCGAGGCGAAGGCCGGGTTCATCTCGCCGCCCATCACCATGCGCTGGAAGTCGGGCCGGCGCCGGCTCTCCACCTTGATGACGTCGGCTCCCCACTCGCCGAGTACGCGTCCCGCCTCCGGGGAGGCGACGCCGCTGCCGACCTCGAGCACGCGAATCCCCTTGAGCGGCAGTGGATCCACCGTCACCTGCGGGCCGTGGGCGATGCGAGCATCCCAAGGCGGTGCAGCTGCCGGGCGCGGGGCGGTCAGCGCTCCGGCTCGCCGCCCGCCGACGCCGAACAGCCCGCCGGGCATGAGACCGCGGGCGCCGGACGCGCCGACGGCGATTTCCGTGAACGATTCACGCGCCTTGACGTGTTCGTTGGCCAGGACCTCGGCGGGGGTCAGCACCGGAGTGATGCGCAACCCGGCAGCATCACCCTGCGCGGCAAGCGCCTCGCGGGTGCCCGCCGCGAACCGCTCCGGCAGCCGCGCCATGATCTGGCCACGCTCCTCGGGGCCGAGCATGGCCTTCTCCCAGGCCGGTCCGGTCCACTCCGGCGGCGAGCCGAGCCAGGCGATGAGGCTGCGCCAGTCGGCCGGCGACATCGGCAGCACGAGGCGGGCCAGACCGTCAGTGCAGTCGAAGAGCGGGTAAAGGCCGGCGCCGACCCGGGGCTGCTCGAAGCGCAGCTGGCTCCAGAGCGCCAGCGACATGTCGGTGCACTGGGCCAGCGCGAGGATCGACGAGACGTCGATCAGCTGGCCCGCGCCGCCGGCCCGCACCTGCCAGAGCGCGAGGAGCGACGCGAGCGCGGCGACGGCGGATCCGACGTCCTCGCAGTAGGAGCCGGGCGCGGACACCGGCGGGAGCTCCCGGACGCCCGAGCGATAGACGACCCCCGCGAGGGACTGCGCCACCAGCTCCGTCGCCCGCCAGCCGGCCGTGGGCCCGTCGATCCCGAAGGGGGTCAGCGAGACGACGACGAGATGCGGCTGGCGTTCGGCGAGCTCGCGTGCCGCCGGGGTCGAAGGCGCGTCCGAGCAGAAGGCGATGTCGGCGCCGGCGAGCAGCCCCTCGAGCGCTGCGGGCGCAACCGTCGCGATGACCTTGCCGGCGTTGCGGTGCAGATGGTGCAGGCTGGTGCCGTCGGCGCGCGCGTGGTTTCAACCGGCGTCCGCGGCCCCCGTCGGCCGGCTCGATCCGCACGACCTCCGCTCCGAGCTCGCCGAGCAGCCGCGAGGCGTAGGCCCCGTAGCCGTCGGTCAGATCGACGACCCGTACGCCGTCCAGGAGACCTTGCTCGCCTGCCTGTCACGTGCCACTCCAGCCTTTCGTGAAACGGTGCGCCGGACCATGGCCCCTACCATCACCGCATGGCAGGAGTGCGCCCTCGAGGTCGTGACGAGGTGGTCCAGGCACTCCTTGCGTCGGCCCGGCGATTGATCGCCGAGCGTGGGCCCAGTGTCTCGTTACGCGATATCGCCGACGACGCGGGAGTCAATTTCGGCCTGGTGTACCACTACCTCGGCACCAAGGAGCAGGTGGTCGACGAGGTCTATCGCCATGCTGCCCAGCAGGCTGCTGAACGCCTGGCGGGCGTCGACCACGCCGCTGACACCGTGCAGCTGCTGTCCACCTTCGGTGACGGGACGACCGCGCGGCTGCTCGGCTGGGCGGTGCTGGAAGGTCGCGGGTCCGCGGATGCCTTCCGCGACTCACCGACGCTGGAGCTGCTCGCCGGGCGTGTGGTGGCCGATGCCAGAGCGGCCGGCCGGGTGGTCACCGATGAGGACGCGCGCGTCTTCGCCGCATTCGTGATGGCGACGCTTTCCGGCTGGCGGCTGTTCGGCCCGATGGCACTGCTCGCCGCCGGGCTCGACGGCGACAAGCCGGACGCCTACGGCCCTCAGATCGTCTCCTATCTGGAGCAGCTCGCGCGGGGGCTCACCGGCTCCGGCTCTTGACCGGCGGACCACCCCCGCCTAGCTTGCTTAGTCAGATGACTAACCAAGGCGTGAGCTTCGGGTTCCTCAGCGGTGCCGCACGCCCGGATGAGCTTGCGGTCCTCGAGTCGCTCTGCTTCGACACGCTGTGGGTCGGTGGGCATGTCGCCTCGCGCAACCCAGCTCCGGAAGTCATCGTCCAGCTCGCCCGGCTCGCCGCACTCACCTCGCGGGTGCGCATCGGGACGTCCGCACTCCTGCTGCCGCTCTATCCGCCGGCGATCGTCGCCAAGCAGATCGCCGACCTCGACCGGGTCAGCGGCGGCCGGGTGGCGCTCGGGGTGGGGGTCGGCGGCGAGTACCCGGCGGAGTTCGAAGCCTGCGGCGTCCCGCTGCACGAGCGTGGGTCGCGCACGGATGAGGCGATCCCGCTGCTGCGCCGGTTGTGGTCCGCCCAGCCGGTCACCCATAGCGGCAAGCACTTTTCGATGACCGACGTGCGCATCCACCCAGCCCCGGCGCAGCCCGGCGGGCCGCCGATCATCGTCGCCGGACGGGCGCCGGTGGCGATGCGCCGGGCCGCGGCGCTCGGCGATGGCTGGATGCCGTACCTGTACTCGCCCGAGCGCTACGCCCGCAGCGTCATCGAGATTCGCAGCCACGCCGAGCAGATCGGCCGCGACCTCCAGGGCTTCCAGTGGACGGCGTTCGTCATGTGCAACGTCAACGCCTCGTCCGGACGAGCCCGCGCCGAGAGCACCGAGTTCCTCGGCGGCATGTTCCGCCAGGACGTCGGTCCGTTCCTGGACCGGGTTGCCGCGGTGGGAACGCCGGCTGAGGTCGCCGCCAGACTCGACGAGTTCGTCGCCGCCGGGGCGCGGCACCTGCTCATCGCTCCGGCCCGAACCGGTGATCCGGTCGACCTGGCGCTCCGGTTTGCCGGCGAAGTGGCGCCGCTGCTGGGCCGGGTCGCCACGAGCTCCACCCGATAGGAGAAGCGCATGTTGCCTGCCGCTGCCCAGCTGATGTCGGCGGATGACCACCTGATCGAACCGCCGCACCTGTGGGTCGAGCGCGTCGCGCAGCAGTTCCGGGAGGGCTGCCCCCGGATCGTCGAGGTCGATGGTCGGCAGGCGTGGCTGTACGAGGGCGAGCTCACGTACATCCCGATGGGCTCGTGTCGCCCGCTGCCCGGCTTCGACGAGGCCGGTTACCCGCCCGCCCCGGGCACCGCCAGGTTCGACGAGATTCGCCCCGGCTGCTACGACCCGGTCGCGCGGATCAAGGACATGGACATCGACGGCGTCCGAGGGCAGCTGTGCTTCCCGAACTACGCACGCTTTGCGGGGCACCGGTTCTTCCTCAACGTCACGGACCTCGAGCTCGGCAACGCGTGCCTTCGCACCTACAACGACTACCTGCTCGACGAGTGGTGCGCCGTCGATCCGGCTCGCCTCTACGGCGCGGCCATCTTGCCGCTGCACGACATCGAGGCGACCGTCGCCGAATTCGAGCGCGTTCTCGCCAAGGGCGCCAAGGCGATCGCGTTCTCCGAGAACCCGACCGTCCTCGGACTGCCCTCGGTGCACACCGACCACTGGGATCCGCTGTGGTCACGCGTGAGCGAGGCCGCCGTCCCGGTATGCATGCACATCGGAAGCTCCTCGCGCCTCATGACGACATCGGCCGACGCGCCGCCCACGGTGCTCGTCGCGCTCAACGGCGTGAACTCCATGATGGCCGGGGTCGACTGGCTGCTGAGCGGAATCCTGGAGCGCTTCCCTGGCCTCAACGTGATCCTTTCCGAAGGCGGTGCCGGGTGGATCCCGTACCTCCTGGAGCGGGCCGACAAGGCCTTCCACGACAAGCGGATCAAACCCAACGCGGCGATCGGCCAGACCTCGAAAGGCGGCACCGTCCCGCCGAGCCAGCTCTTTCGCGACCACATGTACGTGTGCCTCGTCGACGAGTACTTCGCGCTGCGCTCGCTGGGTGACATCCCGGTCGACAACCTGCTGTGGGAAGGCGACTACCCGCACGGCGATGGCCTCTGGCCCAACAACCATCGCTATCTCGAGAAGGCGCTCGCCGACGTGCCGGACGAGGACGCCACGAAGATCGTCGAGTCCAACCTCAGAAGGCTCCTTTCCGTATGAGCTACGACCTGCTCGCGGGAGTCCGCGTCGTCGAACTGTCGATGTACGCCTTCGCGCCCTCGGCCGCCGCGGTGCTTGCCGAGTGGGGTGCCGACGTCATCAAGGTCGTCCCGCCGCAGAACGCCGACCCCATGATGGGCAACCCGATCGCGGGGCTGCCGGACAAGGATGTCGGGGTCGCGTTCATGTGGGAGATCCTCAACCGCGGGAAGCGTTGCATCGGCGTCGACGTCGCCACCGCTGACGGCCGCCAGATCCTCCTCGATCTGGTGGCGCAGGCCGACGTGTTCATCACGAACCTGCTCCCGGGCGCGCGGGCTCGCTTCCGGATCGACCCTCACGACCTGTCTGCCGTGAACCCGGCCCTGGTGTACGGACGCGCGAGCGGGCATGGGTCGCTCGGACCGGAGAGCGGGGCCGGTGGCTACGACCACACCGACTTCTGGGCCCGCACCGGCATCGCCCACGCGGCCGGCATGGTGTCGGACGAGTTCGTCCCGCAGCCCGGCCCGGCGTTGGGTGACCTGTCGGCGGGGGCGTTCCTCGCCGGCAGCATCGCGGCAGCGCTCTACCGCCGGAGCGTGAGCGGCCGCGGCGCGCTGGTCGACGTCTCGTTGCTGTCGTCCGGCATGTGGATGGCGGCGCCAGCCGTGGTCGCGAGCCAGCTCTATGACGTCGACACGATCCCGCGCATGCGCCACGCCCAGCTGCCCAATCCGATGGTGGCCGCGTATACGACCCGTGACGGGCGGCAGATCTATCTCGCCGGCATCATGACCGAGGGCCACTTCGAGAACTTCTGCGAGAGCATCGACCGCCAGGAGCTGCTGGACGATCCGCGCTTCGCGACCGGGAAAGACCGGCTGGCGAACGCTCGCGAATGCATCGCGCTTCTCGATGACATCTTCGCCGCGAAGGACCTCGCCGAATGGCTGGTCATGCTGCGCGGGCTCACCACCCCGTGGACGGTCGTGCAGACGGCGGCCGAGGCGGCCGTCGATCCCCAGGTCGTCGCGAACGGGATGGTGGCGCGGGTCGACGGCGAGTTTCCGCTGGTCCGTACCCCCGCCCAATTCGACGAGACACGCCCCGAGCTAGGCCGCGCTCCCGGCCACGGCGAGCACACCGAGCAGGTGCTGCTCGAGCTCGGACGCACCTGGGACGAGATCGCAGCGCTCAAGGCAGCAGAGGCGATTCTCTGACCGTGCCGGCGGGCTCTTGCGAGTACGCAGAAGGCCCGTCGCCGACTCCGGCAACGGGCCTCTGACCTGGATAAACAGGGTGGGCGATGTAGGATTTGAACCTACGACCTCTTCCGTGTCAGGGAAGCGCTCTCCCCCTGAGCTAATCGCCCGGGCGCGCTTTCGCGCAGGTGAGAACGTTACACGACGGGGCGCCCGCTCACTGGTCGGCCAGCAGGACGAAGTTGTCGTAGTAGCTGTGCTTGACCGTGTTCAGGTCGCCGCCGCAGGTGATGAGCGCGAGCCGGGACCGGCCTGGGGCTGCCGACGCGGCGGCCAGCGACTGCACGGTGCTCGGATCGCTCTTCGGCGCCAGCTTGCCCGCGACGACGTGGAAGGCACGGGTGTGGTTGCTCGCGTCCGTCACGTAGACGACGGACCCCCGGTGCAGCGTGTGGATTCTGTTGAAGAGGCCGAGCTTCCCGCCGAAGTCGACGTGGGCGGCGATGATCGCGGTACCGGGCTGCCCGGGCGCGCTACCGGACTGGTACCACGCGGCCTGCACGACGTTCTTCGGAACCCGAAGTGCACCCGTGCGGTCAACGCCGACCGGGATCACCCGCGCGTTCACGTTCAGCGCCGGGATCGCCACGCGTACCGGCGTCGTGCGCACCCGTTCGGTCAGGGCGTTCAAGGACGCATCGGACGTGCCCAGCCCGCTGGAGGACGTCGACGGTTTGGGCCGCGTGCTGGGCGTGGGCTTCGGGGTCACGGACGGGCGCGCGGGCGTCGCCGACGGTACGGAGGGGACCGGGCTCGCGGATGTGGCGGGCGCTGGTGACGCCGGGCGCGATGGCGGGCTGCTGGTCTGCGCGGTCGTCGACCTCTTCGGGCTGCCCTCGAAGCCGAGGATCACGATGAAGACGGCGACGGCCAGGACGACCGCGGTGTAGATCGGCGCTCTTCGGTTGGGCGGTTTCCTATGCGTCGGCACGAGGGCGTGCTCTTCTGCGCAAGACCGCGTACGTCGCCAGGCCCATGATGGCGGCGATCGCAGCTGCGACAGCGGGGGAGACGCTGGTGCGACTCATCATCTCGGCCTGGCCGGCGGTGCTCCCGTCCCCGGTCGGAACGCTGCTGAGCGGCACGAGGGACGACGCGAGCCGGGTGGTAGCCACCCAGGCGAGGCTCTTGTCCTTCGGGCTGCCAATCAGGTAGAGGGTCGTCACCCGGCCGCCCTGAAGGGTCGGCTGCTGCGCCCCGAGGATCGTCGTCCCGCCCGGCGAGGTGACGGTGACCCGCGGCGCCCCCGCCGTCACGTTCAGGGTCGTGCTCGCTCCGTTGGCAAGCGGCTGCGGGGTCAGCGGGGCTCCGTTGGCGAGAACCCGGACGGCGTTGGTGGCGGAAACGTTGCGCATCACGACGCCGGCCTTGCCGTCCGGGACCGGCAGCGGAGCCTCCGGGAAGACGAACGCTTTAGGGCTGCCGCTCGGGTCGAATCCGATCACGGCGGTTGAGGTCGTGCCGGCCGTGACATCGAGCGCCGTCTTCAGGACGACCTTGCCGGCGTCGGGACCGTTGTCTGCCTGGAGAGTAACCGTGTGCTTACCGGCACTCAGAGTGACGGGATCGGTCACGCGCTGGGCGGTGAACTGGGTGAGCACCGTCTTGCCGTCGACTGAGACGTCGGCGACCAACCCGGGCACCGCATGCACCATCGAGACCGATCCGGTGCCCGCCAATGCGGGGGTGCCCGTCGCCGAAGCCGGCGCGGCAAGTGCCAAAGACGCTGCAGATACCACCCCGCAGGCCGCTAGCGCAACCGTCGCCCGACCGGCTGGAGAAGGTGTGTGGCCTCTATGACGTGCAGCCGCCTTGCGCATATTCGTCGCCGCCTCGCGTGATCCCCCGGTACCCCTTCGAAACGAATGCCCCGAATCTAAGGGGGTTACGCACGGTTAAACGTGCGGGGCTGCCGAAGGACACGGCTGCGCTTCCCCGAACGTCCAGCGGGCAGCGCTGAGGGGCTCAGTGACCGTGGCGGTAGTGGTGCGAGCCCGGCGGGCTCTGGTGCTTGATCACGATCGGCCAGTGACGTGCGGTGGTCGAAGGCACGTGGACGGGAATGGCCCTCGGGTACCAGTGGCTGGTCGCCGGCGCCCCGGTCGGGGGAGCGCTGGGGCGGTAAGTCGGAGAGCTCGTGCGACGGTGAGTGGCGTTGCCGTGATCGTCGTTCCCGTGATCGTCGTTGCCGTAATCCTCGCCATGGCTGTTCCCGGGTCCGTCTCCATGTCCGTCTCCATGGCCGGTGCCCCTGGCGTTCGTGGCGGCGCTGGATCGGCTTGCGGTGGCGGCCGGCGTCGGCACCGTGACGGGGGCACTGGGCGGTTTGACGGCCGGAGCGACGCGGACCGGAGCCAGGCTCGACGTGATCCTCGCCACCGAGGTGACCGTACCGGCGGGTGATCCGGCGGGTGACAGGGTCCCGGCGGAGCTCCTGTCGCCGAACGGGTCGACGCTGGACCGGGCTGCCGGGGCCGCGGAGGGCCGCGTCGGGTCGCCGAGACCTGGAACATCGGCGCCGCCGGTGACGAGGTCGCGGCCGGCGGCGGGCGGTGCGCTCCGTGACGGTCCGGGTGTCGGGGCCTCGGCTGCCGTCTGCGCGGCGGGGTGTGGCTTGCCGTCCCTGCCACCGGTGAGGCCGACGAGGCCGGTGAAGCCCACCGCTGCGAGCGCGATGGCCGTGAAGAAGGGCGACAGCGGGTTGGCCGGCTTGCGGTGCGATGACACGTCGTTCCCCCGAACTCATGCCCGGCTCCAACGACGGCGCCAGGATTCACCTTCGCCGCAGTCGCAGCCACGGCGTCACTCTCTGCCATCGAGAACGGGAAGCGGGGGGCAGATGTGGTGCGCGTTGCGCTGAACGGCGTAGCGGGATCGCCATAGCGCAAGGGCCGCAAGCTCGGGATCTGGACGCTGGAGAGGCGGAGGCGGGAATCGAACCCGCGTACAGGGCTTTGCAGGCCCTTGCCTAAGCCACTCGGCCACTCCGCCGGCTGAGGTGAGCCGGCAGTCCCAGGCCTCCTCGGATTACGAGCGGACGACGGGATTCGAACCCGCGACCCTCACCTTGGCAAGGTGATGCTCTACCAGCTGAGCCACGTCCGCGCTGCCCTTACGGGCTGTGCTCGGAATACCTTAGCCGACGCGTCGCCCGTGGTCGAACGGCGACCGGCGCCAAGCGGGTGAGAGCTTCGTCGGATATGTCACTGACCGGGGTCGGATCAGGCGTGCGGGTCGCTCCACACGAGCAGGGCGAGTTCGGCGTCGAGGTCGACGAAATCGCTCTCGGAACCGGTGGCAACGGCGGCGTACGTGCGGGTGAGGAACTCCACGAGCCCGGAAAGCGGCATCTCGAAGAGCGCCGATCCGGAGGGACTCGACAGCGAGAGGCAGACGGAGTGGGCCTTGTCGTCGGCGCTTGGCCAGACCTGGACATCGCCTTCGCCGACCGGATGTGTGACACCGTCCGCGAGCAGCTGCCGAGCGAAGGTCCACTCGACCACTTCGTCTTCACCGGTACGGAATCCGATGTGGACGGCGTAGGGATCCGCGGGGTCGTAACGGAAGCCGGAGCTCACCGGAAGCGATGATCCGCCCGCGACGACGAGCTGCAACGACAATTCGGTCGTAACTAGCTCAGGTCGGGCATTCATGACGACCTCCGGGAGTCCTAGAGCCTTGCGGCGCTGCTGGTGTCACCAGCCTTAACGGTTCTTCCCCGCGTCGGTGACGGGGAATCTCGTCAATCCCCGAGATTCGTTTCTGCAGCGTGGGTCACAGCCATCCCCGCACGCTGCGAAGCCCCGGAACGGCTCGCGTCGCGTCGGCCTCGCCGGCCGCTGCTGCGCAGTTCGCGAGCCAGGCCGCCTGCACCTCGCCGGTACGCTCGCCGCGGATGACGAGCTCGCCGCGTCCCGCTGGACGCCGGCTCGGTCGAACCCCCGCGAACACCGGTCCCTCGGTCGGATCGCCGGACAGGATCACGGCGTTCTCGCAGAACTCGAGCAGCCGCCCGGAGAACGGATGGAACGCGCTGCGCGCGCTGCCGCTGCAGCGGCGGGCGGCGACGACGGACAGGCCCCGATCTGCGGCGTACGGCAGCAGGTCGGCCAGCCCCGCCAGGCCACCCACGGCGCTCGGCGACTCCACGAGGTCAAGATCGTCGATCACCAGCACGTCGTGGCCCCCGGGGCCGGGCGGCTGCTGAGCGTCACCTGTGATGCAGGTGGCGAACGCCTCGAAGAGGTCGCCGAGTTGCGCGGCCGTTCGCGCGTAGCCGCTGGCGGCGGGTGCGGCGGCGCTCAGCGATCCGCGCGGGTCCGCCAGCCAGACCCGCGCTCCGCGTCGCGTCGCGGCGACCGCGAGCGCCCGCAGGAGGCCGCTGCGGCCGGATCGCGAATTGCCCAGGACGAGCAGGTGTTCACCGGCGTCGAAGGGAACGGCGACCGGGTCGGCGTACGCGCCACCGACGCCAATCGCGAGCTCGCGGGAGTTGGCGCCGGGAGGCAGGCTTTCCGCCGGGACGAGATCCGGGAGCACCTGCACCGGCCTGGTGGGTGGCCCTCCCCGGCGGGCGACCGCGGCGACGAAGTCCGACCGCGGCGGTGCTGCCAACTGCGCCCAGGTGCCGTCAGCGAGCAGCACCCGGCCGGGCGGACGGCTCGTGACCCGCCGGGCAACGGCGGGCAGGTGGGAGTCAGCCGGATCGTTCAGGCGGAGCTCCCACCGGGTACCGATCGCCTCACGCAGACCGTGGCGGAGTTCGGTCCAGCGCCCGCAGCTGATGGCCAGGTTGACGCCGGCGCCGAGACCGGCGGTGGCGATGCGTACCAGCACTGCCACGAGCGCGTCGTCGGCGAGCAGCGGCGCCACGTCGTCGATGACGAGCAGGAGCCGCTCTGCAGGCGGCGAAGGCAGCTCCTCTCGCCGCGCCAGCTCGGCGCCGACGGCGAGCACCACCCGGCGGGCGAGCTCAGGGCCGGTCGCGACCGTCCCCACATGGGGTAGCCCGCCGACTCCGGCCAGCGGGCTACCCGCGCCCGTGATGACGTGAAGGGCCAGCTCCGCGGGGGTCGCCGTGGCCGCCAGAGCGGCGACGAGGGTGGCGAGCGCGCTCGACCGGCCGCTGCGAGGAGCGCCGGCGATGGCGAGGTGATGATCGCTCTCGGGATCGCTACCGTCGGCGAGCTGAAAGCGCAGCGCAGGCTGATGGCCCGCCTCGGGACGATCCGCGAGCCCGACGGCGGCCCCGGCGCCGGCCTGCTGGGGCGCGACCAAGCCGGCCAGGCCGTCCCAGGCGACCACTGGGGGCAGCGCCGGCAGGCACACCGGGGTGGTCGCGCGCCCCGGCCGAGCAGTGGCACCGACGAACGCGCGGTCTCCGGCGAGCGCGACGGCCACCCGGGTGAGGGCGCCGTCGCGGCAGACCCACGCGTCACCCGGGCGGGCGGAAAGTACTGCAGCTGCGGGAGATCCGATGACGGCGAGCGAGTCCGACGCGTTGAGGGTGCGCAGGCAGATTCGCAGGCGCAGGTGGGCGTCGAGGCCCCGCAGCCGGCCGTCGTCCAGCCGCTGCGAGGCCAGGATCAGGTGGATGCCGAGGCTGCGGCCGAGCCGCCCCACGGATGTCAGCAGGTCGAGGACATCGGGGGAATCCTCGATCAGCTCGGCGTACTCGTCGACGACCACCAGCAGGGTGGGCACGCTGGGAGCGGCTGCGCCGGCGGCCTCCCGGTAGCCCGCGAGATCCGCGGCGCCGGCATCGCGGAACAGCCGCTGCCGCCGGGTCAGCTCGGCTCGCAAGGCGGCGCTCATCCGGTCGACTGCCGCAGGCTCCGCGCGAGAGGTTGGTGACCAGCCCGGCGCAGTGGGGGAGGTCGTCGAAGTCGGTGAAGGCGGCGCCGCCCTTGTAGTCGACCAAGAGCAGCGCGACCTGCTCCGGCGGCGCTTGCGCGACGGCCGCAAGCAGCATCGTGCGCAGCAGCTCGCTCTTGCCCGAGCCGGTAGCGCCGATGATCAGCGCATGGGGGCCGTGTCCACCGCGGGCCGCTTCCCGAAGGTCGATGGTGACGCGCGTGCCCTGCCCGTCGCGCCCGATCGGCAGGATGAGCGGATCGCCGGTCGCGGGGGCCAGTAGAGAAGCCAGCAGCTGCGGCTCGTCGTGGCGCCTGCCGGCCGGCTGCGAGATCGCGAATCGTTCGACGGCGCAGGCGAAGCGGGACGCCTCGCCGTGGCTGATCTGATCCGCCCGAGCGATGAGGCGGGTCTCGCTCTGGGCGCCGCGACGCGCGATCGTCAGGCCGCCCGCCTCCGTTACCTGGGAGACGGCCGTGGCCCACTGGGGGGTCGGCTCGTCGACCCCGACCAGCGCGACCGCGTAGCCCGGCACGGAGCCGCCGCTGATGGCAGCAGCCACCAGAGCCGCGACCTCGTCCGGATCGGCAGCGTCGTCGAAGACAGCGACTATCCGTGCGGCCTGGCTCTCGCGGGGGGCTCGCAGGTCAGTAACGAGGGCGGCGGCATCAGCGCTGACGCACCCCGCCTGCGGGAGCCTGCGGAGCCAGCTCAGGTCGGCGGGGCGCGCGAGTGCGTGGATCGTCAGAGCTTGCGGCGGATAGGCCCGGGCCAACGAAAGGATCAGCGCTCGCAGGAGTGCGGCACCCGTTCCCCGAATGGCGAGGGCGTCGCCCGGCAGCAGATCGAGGCCGACAGGCACCCGGTCCACCGCGCTCGCCAGCGTGGCCACCTCGGCCGCCGCAGTGCGAAGTTCCGGATCGGCGTCGATGGACTCGCTGCCCGCGGACAGCCGGGGGGCCCGACGGGCCGGAACGCGCCCGGTACCGAGCCGCAGCTGCACGCTGTCTCGAGCGCAGCCTCGCTCCCAGAGCCGTCCGCGGCCGGCGTCGGAGGTGGCCTGCGCCGGCGACGGATGCACCGCAGCGGCGTAGGCCCGCTGGCGCGCGGCTGCCTCCGCCAGGGTGCTGCGGCAGCGGGCGAGATGGTCGCGGTAGCGGGCCGCCTGTCGCGACCACTGCCGCTCGCGGCGCCGCCGTGCCGTCCGGGTGGTGACGAGGGCGGCGACGCTCGTCAGGACGGCGACGGCACCGCTGATCGCCAGGAAGAGGACGCTCGGTGCCAGGACGGCGAAGCCAACCATCCCCAGCGCTGACAGCCCCGGCAGGATCGCCGCCGCCCATCCGCGCTCCGCATCCGGCGGGTGCGGCGCCGCCGCGATCTCGACCGGCTCCGCGGAACCGAGCTCTGGGAGCAGCACCGCGTGAGGACGCCGGGGGAGGTTGGACTCGGACATGACCGCACGGTAGGTCGCTGCGCCGACGTCTCCCGGAGTTATCCACAGGCAGCGCGCCGGCGCTCGCGTAGTAGCCTTTGCACCCAGTCCGGGCGTATAGCTCAGCGGGAGAGCGCTGCCTTCACACGGCAGAGGCCGCTGGTTCGAAACCAGCTACGCCCACCGGAATATTGCTGATCGCCCGGCGAGCCCCACGTCGTAGGCTCAGCCGCGTGCCAGATATCCGCCTGACGGTCGACAGCGCCCCCCTCGTCACCCCCGCCGGGTCCACTGCCGGCAAGGCCTTCGGCATCGCGGGGGTCAAGGGCGCGGTCGCGGTGCGGGCGGGCGACGGGTCGGTGAAGGACCTCGCCTACCACCCGGAGGACGGCGAGATCCTCGAATCGGTACCGGCCGATTCCGACGAGGGCCGGGCGATCATCCGCCACTCCACGGCTCACGTCATGGCGCAGGCGGTTCAGGATCTGTTCCCGGACGCGAAGCTCGGCATCGGCCCGCCGATCACGAACGGCTTCTACTACGACTTCGACGTCGAGCGCCCGTTCACCCCGGATGATGTCGCCAACATCGAGAAGCGCATGAAGGTGATTCTCAAGGAACGCCAGCGCTTTCACCGTCGAGTCGTGAGCGACGACGAGGCGCGTGGCGAGCTGGCCGCCGAGCCGTTCAAGCTCGAGCTCATCGGGCTGAAGGGCGGCGGCATGAGCGCCGACGAGGCGGTCGAGACCGGCGGTAGCGAGCTGACGATCTACGACAACATCCGCCGCAAGGGTGAGCACGAGGAGCTGGCCTGGAAAGACCTCTGCCGCGGACCCCACGTCCCGAACACCGGCTACATCCCGGCGTTCAAGCTGATGCGGACGGCGGCGGCCTACTGGCGCGGCAGCGAGAAGAACCAGCAGTTGCAGCGCATTTACGGCACTGCCTGGGAGAGCAAGGCGGCGCTCGACGCGTATCTCACCCAGCTCGAGGAGGCCGAGAAGCGCGACCATCGCCGGCTCGGCACCGACCTCGACCTGTTCAGCTTCCCGGGTGACATCGGCGCGGGGCTTGCCGTCTGGCACCCCAAGGGTGGCCTGGTGCGCCGGATCATGGAGGAGTACAGCCGGGTCCGTCACGAGAAGGCGGGCTACTCCTTCGTGACGACCCCCCATCTGGCGAAGGAGACGCTGTTCCAGACGTCGGGTCACCTGCAGTGGTACGCCGACGGGATGTACCCGCCCATGGAGATGGACGGGGCGACGTACTACCCGAAGCCGATGAACTGCCCGATGCACATCCTGATCTACAAGGCGCGCGGCAAGTCCTACCGCGAGCTCCCGCAGCGCTACTTCGAGTTCGGCACCGTCTATCGGTTCGAGAAGTCCGGCGTGCTGCACGGGCTGACCCGGATCCGCGGCTTCACCCAGGACGACAGCCACATCTTCTGCACCCCCGAGCAGCTGAACGCTGAGCTGGTCACGCTGCTCGACTTCGTTCTCTCGCTGCTGCGCGACTTCGGGCTGACCGAGTTCGAAGCCGAGCTCGCGACCCGGCCCGACAAGTTCGTCGGCGAGCCGGAGGAGTGGGACACGGCGACGGAAGCGTTGCGCAACGCGCTGGAGACGGTGGGGCTGGGCTACGTCGTCGCCGAGGGTGAGGGCGCCTTCTACGCCCCCAAGATCGACGTACACGTCCGCGACGCCATCGGCCGGCGCTGGCAGATGAGCACGCTGCAGGTCGATCTGCAGCTGCCGGCCCGCTTCGATCTGGAGTACCAGGCCGCCGACGGCACCCGCAAGCGCCCGTACATGATCCACCGGGCGCTGTTCGGCAGCATCGAGCGCTTCTTCGCGATCCTGCTCGAGCACTACGCGGGGGCATTGCCGCCGTGGCTCTCGCCGGTGCAGGTCGTCGGGATCCCCATCGCCGAGCGTCACGTGTCCTACCTCGAGGACGTGGCGGCGCGGCTTCGGGCCGCCGGTGCCCGGGTCGAGATCGACACTGCGGACGAGCGGATGCAGAAGAAGATCCTCAAGGCGCAGCAGCAGAAGGTTCCGTTCATGCTGCTGGCGGGCGATCGCGACGTCGAGGCGGGTGTCGTGAGCCTGCGCCTTCGCGACGGGACCGAGCGCCGCGGGATGTCGGTGGACGAGGTCGTCTCCGAGGTCCTCGGCGCGATCGCCCAGCCTGACACCCGGCCGGTACACGCGGAGAGCCCGCTCTCGTGACCGACCCGACCCCCGCCTGGAAGGGCTACCGCCCCGAGTTCGACGAGCAGCCGGGTGCGGGCCTTCGTGACGCGTTCGCCCGGCTGTACACGCCGCACCGGCTCGCCTACATCAAAGGTGAAAACAAGCCGGGCGAGGGCGACGTCGACCCGTTCTGCCGGATCCCCCAGCGCAGCGACGCCGAGGGCCTGATCGTCGCCCGGGGCGAGCACGTCTACGCCGTGCTGAACCTCTACCCGTACAACCCGGGCCATCTCATGGTGGTCCCCTTCCGCCACACCGCCGACTACGCCGACCTCACTCCTGATGAGACGGTGGAATTCGGGGTCTTCACGCAGCGCTCCATCCGCGCGCTGCGGCTGGCGAGCGGCGCGCAGGGCTTCAACGTCGGCATCAATCTCGGGTCGATCGCCGGCGCCGGCATCGCCGCCCACCTGCACCAGCACGTCGTGCCGCGCTGGGGCGGCGACACGAACTTCATGCCGGTCGTCGGGCAGACCCGCGTCCTGCCCAGCCTGCTCGGCGATACGCGCGAGCTGCTGGTGCAGGCGTGGGCCGACGTGGGGTAGGGCGCTACCCCCTGTGGTCAGGTGATCAGCGAGGCGGCCCGCGATTCCGGCAAGGGCTCGTGACGCAGGTAGCGACGCGTGAAGCTGCCCGTGCCGTGGCTGAGCGACCGGAGCTCCGCGGCGTAACGCCCGAGTTCGGTCTCCGGCACCTCGGCACGGATCACGGTCTGGCCCGCCTCTCCGGACGGCCCGTCGGCGGCGAGCTCGGTGCCCATGACGCGGCCGCGCTTCGTGGACAGGTCTGACATGACCGCCCCCACGTCGACCTCGTCGACGAGAATCGTCACCTCGATCAGCGGCTCCAGCAGCGTCACCTTTCCGACGGCGGCGGCATCGCGCAACGCGAGCCCGCCCGCGATCTGGAAGGCCATGTCGGAGGAGTCGACCGAGTGGGCCTTGCCGTCGACGAGCGTGACCCGCAGGTCGACCACCGGGTAGCCGGCCCGCACGCCGCGCTCGAGCTGGGCGCGCACGCCCTTCTCGACGCTCGGGATGAACTGGCGCGGCACCACACCACCGACGATCTTGTCGACGAACTCGAAGCCGCTGCCGGAGGGCAGGGGCTCCACCTCGATGTCGCATACGGCGTACTGGCCGTGGCCGCCGCTCTGCTTCACGTTGCGCCCGTGGCCCTTGGCCGGCCCGGCGAAGGTCTCGCGCAGCGGCACCCGAAGATCCTGCTGGTCGACCGCCACCCCGTACTTGGTGGCGAGCCGGTCGAGCGCGACATCGGCGTGGGCCTCGCCCAGGCACCACAGCACGAGCTGGCCGGTATCGACGTCCTGGTTCATGCGGATCGTCGGATCCTCGGCGACGAGGCGGGCGAGCGCGGTCGACAGCTTGTCCTCGTCCGCCTTGCTGTGAGCGGCGATGGCCAGTGGGAGGAGTGGCTCCGGCATCGTCCACGCGGCCATCAGGTACGGGTTGTCGCGATCGGACAGGGTGTCACCGGTCTCGGCGTGTGCCAGCTTGGTGACGGCGCAGATGTCACCGGCCCGGCATTCGTCGGCGGCGCGCAAGGTGCGACCCAGCGGTGACGCCAGAGCGCCGGTGCGCTCGTCGACGTCGTGGTCGGGGTGGCCGCGGTCGGCGAGCCCGTGCCCGCAGACGTGTACAGCCTGGTCGGGGCGCAGGGTGCCGGAAAAGACCCGGACCAGCGAAACCCGTCCCACGTAGGTGTCGGTGGTGGTCTTGACCACCTCGGCGACCAGCGGCCCGGTCGGGTCGGCCGGTGTGAGGTCCGCCGCCGTGCTCCCATCCGGCCGGGTGAGCACCGGCATGGGGTGCTCGTCGGGCGCCGGGAAGGCTCCGCACATGAGATCGATGAGCTCCGCGGCTCCGAGCTGGGTGGCGGCCGACGCGCCGAGCACCGGGAAGAATGCTCCGCGGGCAACGGCCTTCTCCAGGTCGGTCAGCAGCACCTTGGCGTCCAGGCCGGTTCCGGCGAGGTAGGTGTCCATCAGGCTCTCGTCTTCGCTCTCGGCGATGATGCCCTCGATGAGCGCGGCTCTTTCCGCCTCGTGTTCCGCGTCCTCGCCGGCGGCCGTCAGCAACCCGATGAGCTGCTCGCCCTCGCCCGGTACGGCGAGCGCGAGCACGCTCTCGCCGAACACCTCCTGGCAGGTGGCGAGCGTGGCGCGGAAGTCGGCGCGCGGCTGGTCCAGCTTGGTGATGACGATCGCGCGCGGCATGTTCACGGCGGCGCACTCGTACCAGAGCATGCGGGTGGCCCCGTCGATCTGGTCACAGGCGCTGACGACGAACAGGGCGGCGTCGGCGGCGCGCAGCCCGGCGCGCAGCTCGCCGACGAAATCGGCGTATCCGGGGGTGTCGATCAGGTTGACCTTCACCTCGCCGCTGATGAACGGGACGAGGGCGAGATTGACGCTGCGCTGCTGGCGGTGCTCGGCGGGGTCGTAGTCGGAGACCGTATTGCCGGAGGGGACGCTGCCGGCCCGCTGAATCGTCCCGGTGGCGGTCAGCAGCATCTCCGCCAACGAGGTCTTGCCGGCGCCGGAGTGGCCTACCAGCACCACGTTGCGCACGCTGCGAAAGGGGGGCGCCGCACCGGCGCTCGTATCCGTGCCCTTCGAGCTGCTCACCTTGCCTGCCTGGCTCATCTGGCCCACCCCTCTGGTCGGCGCCGGCGGGAGCGCCGTTGCTCCCGATATGCCCGGGAGCTTTCTCCGCGCGCGAGGCGTCCGCAAGAGCCGTTGGTCTTTTCGCGCTCGCGGAAGGCGACGCGCTACCCAGACGTTGCGTTCGATGTATCGGCGCGATGCATCAGTTATGGTGAATCGAGCGAATGTGTCCGGTAGCGCCGGAAGCCAGGAAGGCAGTGAAAGAGTCAGGTGCTCGCATCACAGGCTCGTCCGCAGATCCAGCGATTGCTCGACCCGCTGGGACGCAAGCTCGCCAACTCCGGATTGTCGCCGGATGTGGTGACGGTCGTGGGGACCCTCGGGGTTTCCGGCGCGGCGCTGGGGTTCTTCACGCGCGGCGTCTTCTTCTGGGGGACCCTCGCCATCACCCTCTTCGTCTTCAGCGACATGCTCGACGGGCTGATCGCGCGGGCCCGGGGCACCAGCAGCCGCTGGGGCGCGTTCCTGGATTCCTCGTGTGACCGGGTCGGCGACGCGGCGATCTTCGGCAGCCTGGCGATCTGGTACGCCGGTGACGGCAACTCCCTTCCCCTGGTGGCAGCCGCGATCTACGCGCTGGCCATGGGCGGGGTGATCTCGTACGTGAAGGCCCGCGCCGAGGCGCTGGGGTTCGAGTGCAATACCGGGTTCGCCGAGCGCGGCGAGCGCCTGCTGATCGTCCTGGTGGCTGCAGCGATCGACGGGCTCGGAGTGCACTGGCTGCTGCCCGCAGCGCTCTGGTTCCTGTGCGCAGCCACGACGATCACCGTCGGCCAGCGGCTGGTGTACGTGTACCGGCAGGCGAGTGCCGCCGAGCCGCGTCCGGAGCGTCCCGCCCGCAGCCCGGGCGCCGGAAGCGAGAAGCCGAGCATTCGGCGCCGGGTCCCGCGGGTCCGCCATCGCGGTGAGGAGCACGCCGGAGTCGGTTGAAACCGACGGGTGGGCGCGTCCCGATCCGTTGCCGACCGACCCGAACGCTAGCGTCCAGCTATGCCAGCGATTCAAGGGCTGCAAACCCTCGCGTACAGCGCCGGGTGGACCGTGGTGCGCACCATCCCCGAGCGCGTCACCGCCGCCCTCTTCCAGTTCGGGGCCGATCTCGCCTGGCGTCGTGGCGGCAAGGGAACCCAGCGCCTCCGCGCCAACCTGGCGCGCGTGGCCCCGCCCGGCACCGACTTGGATGCGTTGACCCGCCAGGCACTGCGGTCGTACGCCCGCTACTGGCTCGAGACCTTCCGGCTCCCCTCCCTGAAGCCCGAGCGGATCGTGGGCCGGATGCACGTGCGGGAGGAGCACCACCTTCGCGAGGCCCACGCCGCCGGTAAAGGCACGATCCTGGCGTTGCCACACATGGGCAACTGGGATCACGCCGGCGCCTGGCTGGTGCTGACCGGCGTGCCTTTCACCACGGTCGCCGAGCGGCTGAAGCCGGCCGAGCTCTATGAACAGTTCGTCGCCTTCCGCGAGAGCCTGGGGTTCGAGGTGCTCGCGGCGTCCGGGAGCGAGCGCCCGGCGTTCGAGGTGCTCGAGGAGCGGCTGCGCGCGGGCGGCATGCTGTGCCTGCTCGCCGACCGCGACCTCACCCCGAGCGGCGTGCCGGTGACCTTCTTCGGCGCCAAGGCGACCATGCCGGCCGGGCCGGCGTTGCTCGCGCTGCGCACGGGAGCCGCTCTGATCCCGACGACGCTCTGGTACGAGGGCGATGCCGTCACCGGCTCGTGGCAAGCCCGCACCGCCGCGCCTATCCCGCACACCGACGTCGCGACCATGACGCAGGCGATGGCCGACGCGTTCGCCGACGCAATCGCGGCGCATCCCGCCGACTGGCACATGCTTCAGCGGCTGTGGCAGGACGACCTCGACCCGTCGCGGTCGCCGGCCACGAACGCGATCAGCGAGCCTGTCATGAGCCCTCTCGACGCCGCCGGCCTGTAGCAGGATCACGCCATGCGGATCGGGCTCGCCTGTCCCTACACCTGGGACGTGCCAGGTGGGGTGCAGGTCCATGTCCGCGATCTGGCGGAGACGCTGATCAGCCTCGGCCACGAGGTGTCGGTCATCACGCCGGTCGACGAGGAGGAAGCCCTTCCGGCGTATGCCGTCTCGGCCGGCAAGGCCATGTCGGTGCCCTACAACGGCTCGGTCACCCGCATCCTCATGGGACCCGTTTCGGCCGCGCGGGTGCGCCGCTGGGTACGTGAGGGTGAGTTCGACGTGGTTCACGCACACGAGCCCACGGCCCCGAGCGTGAGCCTGCTGGCCTGCATGATGGCCCAGGGCCCGCTGGTCGCGACGTACCACACCAACAATCCGCGCTCGCGCATCCTCACGGCGCTGCAAGGCGCGCTGCAGCCGTCGCTGGAGAAGGTGTGGGCCAACATCGCGGTCTCGGAAGCGGCTCGTCGCACCATCGTCGAGCACCTCGGCGTCGACGCCGTGCTGGTTCCAAACGGCGTGAACGTCAGAGCTTTTGCCGAGGCGAGTCCGCTGGCGGCGCTCACGTCGCCGCGGCCCACGATCGTTTTCGTCGGGCGCATCGACGAGCCGCGCAAGGGTCTGGCGGTGCTCCTGGAGGCGCTGCCGATAGTCGCCGCCGCCATCCCCGACGTCAGGGTCCTGGTCGCCGGACCCGGTGACGCCGAGGAGGTCGCGGAGTCGCTCGACCCGGTCGCCCGCGCCCACGTCCACCTCCTTGGACTGGTCGGCGACGCCGAGAAGCGCAGCCTCTTCCATAACGCCGATGTCTACGTGGCGCCCAACACCGGCCAGGAGAGCTTCGGCATCGTGTTGCTGGAGGCCATGGCCGCGCGCACCGCGGTAGTGGCCAGCGACATCGACGCGTTTCGCCGCGTGCTGGACGACGGGCGGGCCGGCCGGCTGTTCGCCAACGAGGATCCCGACGCCCTCGCCGCGGTGCTCATCGAGGTGCTCGCCTCGCCGCAATTGCGTGACGAGCTCATCGAGCGCGGGTGGGAGGCCGTCCAGCAGTACGACTGGGCGACCGTGACGGCCGAGATCGTCCACGTGTACGAAACCGTGACGCAGGACGCGACGCTGGAGCGCGAGGCCTGACTCAGCGGGGGTCGACCCGGGCCCGCACCCCACTAGGCTGGCCCGGTGACCTTGGTCATCGCGGTCGTCGCGATCGTCGTGGCCGTCGCGAGTTATCTGACCTGGCTCGCCGGTCGCCTCGATCGGCTGGCCATTCGCGTGGAAGCGGCCGCCGCCGCTCTCGACGCCCAGCTCGTCCGGCGCGCCGCGGTCACGTACGAGCGCGCGGCGGGGCCGTCCGACGCTGACCTGCGCGCGCTCGCCCAGCAGGCCATGGACCAGTCGATCGCCGCGGCGGACCGGGCCGCCCTGGAGAGCGAGCTGTCCCGGGCGCTTCGGGCCGCGCCCGAGATCGCCGGGATCGACGACGTGGCGATCGCGGCCCGGAAGGTCATGCTGGCTCGCCAGTTTCACAACGACGCCGTACGCGACCTGCTCGCGCTGCGCCGGACCTGGCTGGTCAGGGTGCTCCATCTCTACGGGCGGGCGAAGGCGCCGGCCTACGTCGAGTTCGACGCGGACGAGCCGGGCGGCGTGATCTCGTAAACTCCGGGGGGCAACCTTTCCGCTCATTTCTGCTGCCATGCAGGTAGGAGCTCTCCGTGTCACAGACCTTGCCGGATCCCGGCGCCGCGAATCCCGCCCCTTCGGCCGGCAGCGTCCAGGCCGCCGGCACCGGAGGTGTCCGGGTCAAGCGAGGCATGGCCGAGATGCTCAAGGGCGGCGTGATCATGGACGTCGTCACCCCGGAGCAGGCCAAGATCGCCGAGGACGCCGGGGCGGTCGCCGTCATGGCGCTCGAGCGAGTGCCTGCTGACATCCGCCGCGATGGCGGCGTCGCCCGGATGAGCGACCCCGAGATGATCACCGGGATCATCGAGGCGGTCAGCATCCCCGTGATGGCAAAGGCCCGGATCGGCCACTTCGTCGAGGCGCAGGTGCTGCAGGCGCTCGGAGTCGACTACGTCGACGAGTCCGAGGTGCTCACCCCGGCGGATGAGAGCCACCACATCGACAAGTTCGCTTTCACGGTGCCGTTCGTCTGCGGCGCGACCGATCTCGGCGAGGCGCTGCGACGGCTCGGTGAGGGTGCCGCGATGATCCGCAGCAAGGGCGAGGCCGGCACCGGCAACGTGGTCGAGGCGGTCCGTCACATGCGGTCCATCCGTAGCGGTATCCGACGGCTCGCGAGCCTCGAGGCCGACGAGCTCTATGCCGCCGCAAAGGAGTTGCGGGCGCCGTACGAGCTGGTCGCCGAGGTGGCCCGCGAAGGCAAGCTGCCCGTCGTGCTGTTCACGGCGGGCGGGATCGCCACTCCGGCCGATGCCGCGCTGATGATGCAGCTGGGTGCCGAGGGCGTGTTCGTCGGCTCCGGCATCTTCAAGTCGGGCGACCCGGCGCGGCGCGCGCGGGCCATCGTCGAGGCCACCACGATGTTCGATGACCCGGACGTTCTCGCCAAGGTTTCCCGCGGCCTCGGGGAGCCCATGGTCGGCATCGAGATCCCGACGATTCCGGAGGATCAGCGTTACGCCGGTCGGGGTTGGTGAGCGGGCAATCCAAGCTGCGGCCCCGGGTCGGAGTGCTTGCCCTCCAGGGTGACGTGCGCGAGCATCTGGCCGCGCTGGAGGCCGGAGGCGCCGAGCCGTCGACGGTGCGCCGAGCAAGCGAGCTGGCCGCGGTCGACGCCATCGTGATCCCCGGCGGCGAGTCGACCACGATCGGGCGCCTGCTGGAGGTCTTCGGGCTCCTGGAACCGTTGCGGGAGGCAGTCGCCGCCGGGCTGCCGGCGTTCGGCTCCTGCGCCGGGATGATCCTGCTGGCGTCGCGGATTCTCGACGGCCGCGACGATCAGCCGCTCGTCGGGGGGCTCGACATCACGGTCCGGCGCAACGCGTTCGGGCGTCAGGTCGACTCCTTCGAAGCCGACCTCGACGTGAAAGACCTGCCCGGCGGTCCGTTGCACGCGGTGTTCATCCGCGCGCCCGTCGTGGAGCGCACGGGTGAGAATGTGCAGGTGCTCGCCGAGGTGGAGGGTCGTAGCGTCGCCGTGCGAGATGATCGCCGGCTGGCGACGGCGTTCCACCCGGAGCTGGCGGGCGATGCCCGGATGCACGCGATGTTTGTCGAGATGGTTCGAGGTTGTAGATGAACGGCAGGGAGAGCGCATGAGCGGCCATTCCAAGTGGGCGACGACCAAGCACAAGAAGGCCGTCATCGACGCCAAGCGCAGCAAGCTGTTCGCCAAGCTCATCAAGACCATCGAGGTCGCGGCACGCACCGGCGGCGGCGATCTGTCCGGCAACCCGACGCTGGCCGACGCCGTGGCCAAGGCCAAGGGTCAATCGGTCCCCAACGACAACATCGAGCGGGCCATCAAGCGTGGCTCGGGTGAGCTCGGTGACGGCGCGCAGTACGAGGAGATCACCTACGAGGCCTACGGCCCCGACGGCGTCGCGATCCTCGTGGAGTGCCTGACCGACAACCGCAATCGGGCCGCCTCCGATGTCCGGGTGGCGATCACCCGCAACGGCGGCCGGGTCGCCGATCCGGGTTCGGTCGCCTACCTCTTCCAGCGCAAGGGGATCGTGCTGGTCGACAAGGAAAGCACGGCGGGTCAGGCGGTTGATATCGGCGAGGACGACGTGCTCGGCGCGGTGCTCGATGCCGGCGCGGAGGAGGTCAACGATCTGGGCGACGCGTTCGAGGTCGTCGTCGAGGCGACGGACCTGCACGCTGCCCGCACGGCCGTCACCGATGCGGGCCTGCCGCTGCAGTCGGCCGACATCGCGTGGATGCCGACCGTCTCGGTCCCGGTGGAGGAGGAGGGGGCGCGCAAGGTGCTCCGGCTGGTCGACGCCCTCGAAGACCTCGACGACGTGCAGAACGTCTGGTTCAACGCCGACATCGCCGACGAGGTCATGGAACTGGTTAACGCCTGACACGCCGTCGCGCCTGCGAAGCCTGCTCGCCTCCCGGCGCTAACGTCGAACACGCGTTCGTCATGCGGGTGTTGGACGGGTGAATGAGGGAGGTACGCCGGTGCGCGTGCTCGGGGTCGACCCGGGGCTGACCCGCTGCGGGCTCGGCGTCGTCGATAGCGAGCGGCCTGGTACGGCGACGCTCGTTGCGGTCGACGTGGTGCGCACCTCGGCGGGCGACGACATCGGTGCCCGGCTGCGCGTCATCGACGCGGCGCTGGAGAGCTGGCTCGACCGGTACGCGCCGGACGCTGTGGCGGTGGAGCGCGTGTTCGCGCAGGCCAACGTTCGCACGGTGATGGGCACCGCGCAGGCCGGGGGAGTAGCCATCGCTGCTGCAGCCCGGCGCGGCCTCCCGGTCGCCCTGCACACTCCCAGCGAGGTCAAGGCGGCCGTCACCGGCTCCGGCCGCGCCGACAAGGCGCAGGTGACCGCCATGATCACCCGGATCCTGAAACTCGACGCGCGGCCCACCCCGGCAGATGCCGCTGACGCTCTGGCGATCGCCATCTGCCATCTGTGGCGCGGTGCAGCGCTCGCTCGTTATGCCTCCGCTCTGGGAGGGCGGAGATGACTCGCCGGGAGGGACCCCGTTGATCGCCAGTGTCGCCGGAAAGGTCGCCGCGGTCGGCCCTGATGCCGCCATCGTCGAGATCGGCGGGGTCGGCCTGGCCCTGTCCTGCACCCCCGCCACGCTGGCCGGGCTGCGGGTAGGCCAGCACGCCGCGCTCGCGACCGCGCTGGTCGTGCGGGAGACCGAGCTGACCTTGTACGGGTTCGTGGATGCCGATGAGCGCGAGGTCTTCGAGGCGCTGCAGACGGCTGCAGGCGTCGGGCCGCGGCTGGCGCAGGCGGTGCTCGCCGTTCACGCGCCCGACGACGTTCGCCGGGCCGTCGCCACGGAGGATCTCAATGCGCTCTGCAAGGTCCCCGGCATCGGCAAGAAGGGCGCCGCCCGCATCGTGCTCGACCTCAAGGATCGGCTCGGCCCGCCTCACGGGTCCAGCGCCGCCCCGATCACCCTTCCGGGCGCCCGCGAGCCGGTCTGGGAGGAGCAGTTGCGGGGGGCGCTCGCGGGCCTCGGCTATTCCGGCCGTGAGGTCGACGACGCCGTCGCGCGAGTCGCCGTCGAAGCGGTCGAGGGCGAGACGTCCATGCCCGTCCTGCTGCGCTCCGCCCTGACCGCGCTGCGGCCGGCATGAGTAGCCCGGCATGAGTAGCGCGGAGATCGCGGCGGAGCTGACCCCGGAAGACCTCGCCTACGAGGCGGGGCTGCGCCCGAGCAGCCTGACCGAGTTCATCGGGCAGCCCAAGGTGCGCGAGCAGCTGTCGATCGTCCTGGAAGGCGCCGTTTCGCGCGGGAAGCCGCCCGACCACATGCTGCTGTCCGGTCCTCCGGGTCTCGGCAAGACGACCTTGGCGATGATCGTCGCGATGGAGCTGACCACCCCGCTGCGGATCACCTCGGGCCCCGCGATCGAGCGCGCGGGTGATCTGGTCGCCATCCTGACCTCGCTGGGCCCGGGCGAGGTGCTCTTCATCGACGAGATCCACCGCATCGCCCGGCCGGCCGAGGAGCTGCTCTACTCGGCGATGGAGGACTACCGCGTCGACGTCGTGCTGGGCAAGGGCCCGGGGGCTACCGCGATCCGGCTCGACGTCGCCCCGTTCACTCTGGTCGGGGCTACCACCCGGGCCGGCCTGCTCACCGGGCCGATGCACGACCGGTTCGGCTTCATCGGCCATCTCGACTTCTACGACCAGCCGGAGCTCGAGCTCGTCCTGGCGCGCAGCGCCGCACTGCTCGGGGTGCAGGTCACCGCAGATGGGGCGGCGGAGGTGGCCTCGCGCTCTCGCGGCACCCCCCGGATCGCCAACCGGTTGCTTCGGCGGGTGCGTGACTACGCGGAGGTGCGCGCCGGCGGGGTGATCGATCGTCCCGTGGCGAAGGCGGCGCTGTCGGTGTTCGACGTCGACCCGCGGGGCCTCGACCGTCTCGACCGGGCCGTGCTGTCTGCGCTGGTCGGCGCGTTCGGCGGCGGTCCGGTCGGTCTGACCACCCTCGCCGTCGCGGTGGGGGAGGAGCCCGACACCGTCGAAGAGGTCGTCGAGCCCTACTTGCTGCGCGCCGGGCTGCTCGTGCGAACCTCACGCGGCCGGGTGGCCACCCCCGCTGCCTTCGAGCATCTCGGCGTCGAGCCGCCGCTGCCGGGGGCCACACCCCGCACCGGCGCCCCCACCTCGCTGCCGGGAAGTGCTCAGCGCAGCCAGTGGCCCACCCTGTTCACCTGAGCCGTTCACCTGAGAGCCGAAAAGACTTGCGCTCCGGCCGGGTGGCGAGCCTGCACCGGGGGTTGACACCTGCCTAGACTCTCCGCGTGACTTCAGCAGCGGTGCTTGCCGCAACCAGCAAGAGCAGCGGCGGCGGCAGCTCGCTCATCTTCCTCGTGATCCTGGTGGTGATGGCGGGGTTCCTTTTCCTGTCCACCCGCAAGCGCAAGGCCGCCAGCCAGAACCTGCAGTCGGCGCTCAAGGTCGGCTCGTCCGTGATGACCACCGCGGGCCTGTTCGCCACGGTGACGGCGATCCACGACGACGGGGTGGTGCTGGAGATCGCTCCCGGCGTGAACTGCAAGTACGCCCGCCAGGCAGTTTCCCGGGTGCTCGACGCGCCGGAAGGCGCCGAGCCGCTCGACGACGCCCTGGGAGAATCCGAGAACCCGCCCTCGCCGCCGACGATCGATCTCGACAAGGAGCCCCCGAACAACTGAGCGGCCTGACCAACCCGCCCGCCACCCGCCCGCCACCCGCTCGTAACCCCTTCGGCCAGGACCTTCGGCCGCGCTGACTGGAATGCACAAGCCTGCGGGCGATACTGCATTCGGGGGAATGGCATCGTGGCCCACCCCGAACGGCGACATGAGAGGTATGACGCGTGGCTAAGCGCCCGACCCGCGGCACCCGCGGGGCCGCGAGCACCCGGCCGGCCTGGCTACGTCTTGGCATCCTCGCCGGCATTTTCGTCGTCCTGTACAGCTACATGTTCATCTCCGGTCACACGACCCCGAAGCTGGGCCTGGACCTCCAGGGCGGCACCAGCGTGACGCTGAAGCCGAAGCTGGTCGACGCGAACGGCAAGCCGCTGGCGAACCAGAAGGTCAGTACCGGCGCGATCAACCAGGCTGTCGACATCATTCGCCAGCGCGTCAACGGTCTGGGTGTCGCCGAGGCCGAGGTCGTCAAGGCCGGCTCCAACATCGAGATCTCGGTCCCGGGCAAGGGTCGCCAGGAAGTGGTCGACCTGGTCGGGCAGACCGCCCAGCTGACCTTCCGCATCCCGTATTCGGAAGCCGATGCGGCGCCGGCGACGGCCACGCCCAGCACGACCCCGACCCCGTCCACCTCGTCGTCGCCGTCCGCGTCGACCAGCCCGAGCGCGACCCCGAGCGCGACGCCGTCCGCTTCCACCACCGCATCGCCGAGCGCCACGTCGTCCTCACTCACCGGGCAGGCCGAGACACCCGCCGTTCCGGTGGCAGCCACGTCCCCGCCGGCGTCCGCGCCGGCCCCCTCCAGCGCCGCTACCGCGACCCTTCCCGTGACTCCGAGCCCCAGCGCGTCCGCGGGGGCCGTCGCGCCGTGCGTCAGCGCTCCGGGCAGCGGTGATACCCCGCCGGCGTGCATCACGGCGCAGCTCGCCAAGCAGAGCTGCGGCAAGTACGACATCCGGGGCGCGAACGTGAGCAACGTTCAGCCCAAGGACTGGCTGGTCGCGTGTGACCGCTCGCTGCCGGTGAAGTACATCCTGCGTCCGGCCAGCCTCTCCGGTACCGCCGTGAAGAGCGCCACCGCGACCATCCAGACCGGCGCCAACGGCACCAGCACCGGTCAATGGGTGGTGAACGTCGACTTCACCAACAGTGGCCAGAGCAAGTGGGCCGACCTCACCGAGAAGATCTCCTCGACCAGCGGGTGCCCGACCAGCCGGGCGCCGGAGTGCCAGCTCGCGGTGGTCCTGGACGGCGTGGTGCAGTCATCGCCGGTCATCGAGGGCCGGATTTCCGGGTCGGCGACGATCAGCGGCAGCTTCACCCAGCAGTCCTCCGAGGACCTCGCGAACGTGCTGAAGTACGGCGCGCTACCGATCGCGTTCGACAAGTCCGAAGCCGTGTCGGTCTCCGCGACGCTCGGCAAGGCCTCGCTGAACGCCGGTCTGCTCGCCGGCGCCATCGGGCTCGGGCTCGTCGTCATCTACTCGTTCTTCTACTACCGGGCCCTCGGCATCGTCACCGTGGCATCGCTGATCGTCTCGGCCGCGGTCACCTACGCCTTCGTCGTCGTGCTGGGTCAGATGATCAACTTCACGCTGACCCTCGCGGGCATCGCCGGATTCATCGTCGCCGTGGGTATCACGGCCGACTCCTTCGTCGTGTTCTACGAGCGGCTGAAGGACGAGGTCCACGAGGGCCGCACGGTCCGGGCGAGTGTCGAGCGCGCCTGGGTACGTGCACGGCGCACGATCCTGTCCGCGGACACCGTGTCGTTCCTCGCCGCTGCG
Organism: uncultured Actinomycetota bacterium; assembly: GCA_963782485.1. Classification (GTDB taxonomy): domain Bacteria; phylum Actinomycetota; class Actinomycetes; order Frankiales; family Frankiaceae; genus DATAZK01. The sequence continues at coordinate 928,004 of CAWAJV010000006.1, read as the reverse complement.
GCGCTCTACTGGCTGTCGATCGGTTCCGTGCGCGGGTTCGCCTTCACCCTCGGGCTCTCCACGCTCCTCGACATCCTGGTCGTCTTCCTGTTCACCAAGCCGATGGTGACGCTGCTCGTGCGCCGCCCGCTCTTCTCCACCAGCAAGTACAGCGGCCTGTCGTCCGGCGCGCTGGGGGCCAGTGCCGCCACAGCGGGGCCGGCGCCGCGGCAGCGGCTGACCAAGCGAGCGGCCGATCCCGCCGGCGCAGCCGCGCCGGGAGCCGCCGCCGGCTCTTCCACCACCGACCGTGAGGAGAGCTGAGCATGTCTCTGGCCACCCGGCTCTACCGCGGCGAAGTGTCCTACGACTTCATGGGCCGCCGCCGTCGCTGGTACGCGATCAGCGCGGTGTTCATCGTCATCAGCCTGGCCAGCATCCTGATCCGCGGATTCCAGTTCGGCATCGACTTCAAGGGCGGCGCGGAGTTCGACTTTCCCGCCGGCAGCCACACCGTGACTCAGGCCCGCACGGTGCTCGACAACACCGGCATCAACGTCGAGATCGCCCAGTCGATCGGCGCGTCGCCGCCGCAGATCCGCATCCAGACCAAGCCGCTCACCGAGCAAGAGATCGCGACCGTCATCACGACGCTGGAAGACCGTTTCGATCTCAAGGCCACCGACATCAACACCACGACCGTCGGGTCCTCCTGGGGTTCGTCGGTGACCACCAAGGCGGTGGAAGGCTTGATCGTCTTCCTGATCGCGGTGATTCTCTACATCTCGTTCCGCTTCGAACCCAAGATGGCCGCCGCGGCGATCGTGGCGCTGCTGCATGACCTCCTGATCACGGCCGGGATCTATTCACTGGTCGGATTCGAGGTGACCCCGGCGACGGTCATCGCGGTGCTGACCATCCTCGGTTTCTCGCTGTACGACACCGTGGTCGTCTTCGACAAGGTGCGAGAAAATACCGCCGGACTCGCCGTCGCCGCCAAGAAGACCTACACGCAGGCAGCCAACGAGGCCGTCAACCAGACCCTGATGCGCTCGATCAATACCTCGCTGATCGCCCTGCTGCCGGTGGCCTCGCTGCTGTTCATCGGCGCCGGACTGCTGGGCGCCGGGACGCTGAAGGATCTCGGCCCTCGCCCAGCTCGTGGGCCTGGCCTCCGGCGCGTACTCCTCGATCTTCATCGCGACCCCGCTGCTGGTCGACCTCAAGGAGCGTGAGCCCGGGATGAAGGCGCTGGCCGCGAAGGTGGCGCGCTCCCAGGCCGCCGTCTCGGCTCGGGAGGCGCGCAGCGAGCGCACCACGCGAGCCGGCTGACGGCGGCGGATCGACGGTCGTTCTGGACAAGGTCGATACCGAGGCCGGAACCGGACGGAACGGCTCCTGAGGTGCAGCCCGGTCCGCGCGGGCGTGCGGCGCCGGAGCTGCGCGCCGCCCGGCGAAGCGCGGCAAGCCGGGCAGGCCCAGCGGTAAGAAACGTCGGTGACGCTGCAGCCGTCGGCAGCAGACACCGCACGCCTCACCGCGAGGCAGCTCGGGGCGCTCTCGAGACGCTGATTCGCGACGTGCCGGATTTCCCGCTGCCCGGCGTGCTCTTCAAGGACATCGGACCCGTCCTCGGTGACCCGGCCGGCCTGCGCGCCGTCATCGATGCGCTCACCCAACTCGCTCATGACACCGGGGTCGACAAGGTCGCCGGAATCGAGGCCCGCGGCTTCCTGCTGGCGTCACCGGTCGGCGTCGCGGCCGGGATTGGCGTGGTGCCGGTGCGCAAGGCGGGCAAGCTGCCGGGCGCGACCCGCCGGGTGGAGTACGACCTCGAGTACGGCACCGCCACGCTGGAGATCCAGGCCGATGCGGTGAATCCGGGCGAGCGCATCCTGATCATTGACGACGTGCTGGCAACCGGCGGCACCGCAATGGCGGCCGCCGCGTTGCTCGCCGGATGCAGGAGCCCTGGTGAGCGGGCTGGCGGTGCTGATCGAGCTCGCCGCGCTCGGCGGCCGCGCCAACGTCGCTCCGCTCGAGGTCGACACGCTGCTCACGGTTTAGCGGCCGGCCGGCGGCCGCTCGGAGCCGCCCGGTGTTAGGCGTGACTCATCCGGCGCCAGGCAGGGAACGCTCGGCGCGCGTGCGGGGTTAACGTATACACCGTGGGCTCTGGCTCCTAGGAGCGCTCTAGCAGCCGGGATAGCAGAAGTTCACGTTCCGCCGTGATCTACGAGGGAGCCGCGCGTGTCAGACGCTCCGAGCCCTGCACCGGCCCGTTCCGCGGCGCCGGAGCAGGACCTGAGCGCGGATACGGCTGCGGAGTTCGACGGAGTCGACGGCGCTGGCGGCGAGACCGGCACCTCCCAGTGCCGCAGAGTCCCTCGAGTCGCCGCGGGGCGCCTCGGGCGCGGACTACGAGAACTTTCTCCCGCCGCTGTTTCGCCGCCCGGAGCGTTTCGAGGACACCTCGCCCGTCGTCCCGCGCCTGGGCCACGAGGGCGGCGCCCCGAGCCGTCGGGTACGCAATCGCCTCGCCCGGCTCACCCCCGGCCGCCCGGCGTCTCCTGCCGCGGTCGAGCCGGTACTCCGCGCGCTTGCGTGCGGCGCATCCCAAAGCGGAGGTCGGCCTGGTCAGGCGGGCCTACGAGTTCGCTGAGCGGGCCCACGAAGGGCAGACCCGGCGTAGCGGCGACCCTTACATCACCCATCCGCTGGCAGTAGCGGGAATCCTCGCCGACCTCGGGATGGATGCGCCCACCCTCGCGGCGGCGTTGCTGCACGACACGGTGGAGGACACCGAGGTCGGCATCGATCGGATCACCCGCCAGTTCGGCGAGCTCGTCGGCATCATCGTTGACGGCGTCACCAAGCTCGACCGGGTCAAGACCCCGGATCGCGCCGATGCCGCCGAGGCGGCGCGGGCCGCGCAGAGCGAGACCATCCGCAAGATGGTCGTGGCGATGGCCCGCGACCCGCGGGTGCTCGTCGTCAAGCTCGCCGACCGGCTGCACAACATGCGCACGTTGCGGTTCCTGCCGCCGCACAAGCAGGAGCGCAAGGCCCGCGAGACGCTCGAGATCTACGCCCCGCTGGCCCACCGGCTCGGGATGAACACCGTCAAGTGGGAGCTGGAGGACCTCGCGTTCGCGACCCTCTACCCGAAGCGCTACGAGGAGATCGTCCGGCTGGTCAGCGAGCGCCAGCCGAGCCGCGATACCTACCTGTCGACCGTAACGGCGCAGGTCACCACCCAGCTGCGTGATTCGAAGATCAAGTCGACCGTCTCGGGGCGTCCGAAGCACTACTACTCGATCTACCAAAAAATGATCGTGCGCGGCCGCGACTTCGCCGACATCTACGACCTGGTCGGCGTGCGCGTCCTGGTCGATTCGGTGCGCGATTGCTACGCCGCGCTGGGCACGATCCACGCGAACTGGCAGCCGGTCCCCGGCCGGTTCAAGGACTACATCGCGATGCCCAAGTTCAACATGTACCAGTCGTTGCACACGACGGTCATCGGACCCGAGGGCAAGCCGGTCGAGCTGCAGATCCGCACGTTCAACATGCATCACCGCGCCGAGTACGGCATCGCGGCCCACTGGAAATACAAGGAAGGCGCCAGGAGCGTCGTCCCCGAGGCCGGTAAGGCCGTCAGCCCCGCCGACAAGGGCGACCAGCTGGCCTGGCTGCGCCAGATGCTCGACTGGCAGCGCGAGACCAGCGATCCGGGGGAGTTCCTCGACAGCCTGCGGTTCGACCTGCAGGGCAGCGAGGTCTTCGTCTTCACCCCCAAGGGCGACGTGGTGAGCCTTCCGTCCGGGTCCACCCCGGTCGACTACGCCTACGCGGTGCACACCGAGGTCGGCCACCGCTGCATCGGCGCCCGGATCAACGGCCGGCTGGTGCCGCTGGAGAGCCCGCTCGACAACGGCGACACGGTCGAGATCTTCACCTCGAAGTCGCCCACCGCCGGCCCGAGCCGCGACTGGATGACCTTCGTGCGCTCGGGGCGGGCCCGCACCAAGATCCGCCAGTGGTTCGCCAAGGAGCGCCGCGAAGACGCGATCGAGGAGGGCCGCGACGCCATCCTGCGGGCGCTGCGCAAGCAGGGCCTGCCGTTGCAGCGGCTGCTGGCCGGGGAGTCGTTGCAGACGCTGGCCAAGGAGATGCGTTACGCCGACGTCTCGGCGCTGTACGCGGCGGTCGGCGAGGGGCATGTCAGCGCGCAGACGGTCGTGCAGCGGCTGGTGCAGGCGTTCGGAGGCCCGGAAGGCGCCGTCGAGGACATCGCCGAGACGGCCGTCCCCAGCACGAAGCGCACCCTTCCCAACGCCGACCCCGGCGTCATCGTCAAGGGCGCCAGCGATGTCTGGGTCAAGCTGGCCCGCTGCTGCACCCCGATGCCCGGCGATCCGATCCTCGGGTTCGTGACCCGCGGCAAGGGTGTCTCCGTCCACCGCGGCGACTGCCCCAACGTGGCCGCGCTGACCAGCGTCGGCGACCGCATCGTCGAGGTCGAGTGGGCGCCGTCGTCCGCGTCGGTATTCCTGGTGGCGATCCAGGTGGAGGCGCTCGACCGCACCCGCCTGCTCTCCGATGTCACCCGGGTGCTGTCCGACCACCACGTCAACATCCTTTCGGCCTCGGTCACCACGACGCGTGATCGGGTTGCGGTCAGTCGCTTCACGTTCGAGATGGGCGAGACCAAACACCTCGGTCACCTGCTCGGCGCCGTCCGCGGCATCGAGGGCGTCTACGACTGCTACCGCGTGCTCTCCGCCCAGAACTAGCACCCGCACCCGATTGCCCAAGCAGCCAGCAAGGAGTTCAGATATGGGATACGAGGTCTCCGCCACCGACGAGGAGTGGCGCAGCAATCTCGGGCCGGACCGGTTCGCTGTCCTGCGCCAAGCCGCGACGGAGCCTCCGTTCACCGGGAAGTACACGCACGACAAGACGACCGGCGTGTACCACTGTGGAGCCTGCGGCGCCGAGCTCTTCTCCAGCGACGCGAAGTTCGACTCCGGCTCCGGCTGGCCGAGCTTCTACGAGCCGGTCACGCGTGACTCGCTCGAGCTCGTCGAGGACCGCAGCCACGGCATGGTCCGTACCGAGGTGCGGTGCGCCCGCTGCGGCAGCCATCTCGGTCACGTCTTCGATGACGGGCCCGCTCCGACCGGTCAGCGGTACTGCATGAACTCGATCGCGCTCGACCTGGAGCCGAAGGCCGACTCCGCGTCGTCCTCGTCCTGACCGAGCCGCGTGACCCGGCGTTACGTCCACTAGCGTTACTGCAGTGAGTGACGCCAGCGGAAGCCTGCCTATCCAGATGTTGCATGACCGCGTCCTCGTCCGGCTGGACAAGGAGGCCGGCGAGCGGCGGTCCGGCGCCGGCATCGTGATCCCGGCGACGGCTGCGCTCGGCAAGCGGCTTTCGTGGGGCGAGGTGGTCGCCGCCGGCGGCAGCGCGCGCAGCGTCAAGCTCGGCGACCGGGTGCTCTTCGACCCGGAGGAGAAAGCCGAGGTCGAGCTGCACGGGGTCAGCTACACCCTGCTGCGCGAGCGTGACCTGCACGCCGTGGCCGCCGAGCGCCTGTCCGACGTCGGCACCGGCCTCTACCTGTAGCGAGCCCCCGCCTGCTAAGCGGGCCGGTCGGGTGCCAGGCGCACCAGCGGGATACGCCGGTCGGTGCGGCTCTGGTAGTCGTTGTAGTACGCCCGGTCGGTCGTCAGGCCGGCCCAGACCTTCGCGTACTCGTCGCCGTCGAGAATCTCCGGCTTCGACCAGTACAGCGCGTGCTGGCGGCGCACCAGCACCTCGCCGTTCACGGCTTTGTCGGTGAGGTTCAGGTACCACGACGGGTGCTGGGGTGCCCCGGAGAAGGACGCGACGACGACCGGCTGGCCGTTCTCGTCGGCCCAGAACGGCAGCGCCACCTTGTGCTCGTTGCCGCTGCGGCGACCGATGGTGCGCAGCACGACGTGGTGCATTCCGGCGATCACCCAGGCGGCGTCGTCGTCCGTCGCCTCCATCGCGGCGACGTGGCCGCGGCTGATCTCGGGGATCTCGTCGCGGGTGGGCTCGACGAAGCTCTCGTTCTCTTGGGTCACGGGGCGGGACGCTACTCAAGCCGCCGGGTTGGGGTGCACCCCGGCCCGCGGGTCGAGATTGGCGGCGAGCGGTGCGGCGTCGAGCGCGGCGCAGCTGGGCAGCACCTGCAGCGTCGCGGGGACGTGGAGGTCGACGGGCAGTTTCGGTGGTCGGGCGAGGCGGGCCGGGTTGCGGATCAGCAGCGCGGCGAGCACCCCAGCGGTGGCGGCTAGGCAGGCGCAGATGACGGCTGCATGCGTGAACCCCGAGTCGAACGCGCCGGCGACGCGATAGTCGTCGCCGCTGATGCCGGCCAGCGCCGGGAGCACCGCAACAGCGAGCAATCCGGCGGTACGGGCGACGTCGTTGTTGACGCCTGAAGCGATACCGACGTGCTGGGGCGGCACCGTGGACAGCGCGGCGGCCGTGAGCGGGGCGACGGTCGTCGAGAGGCCGAGGCCGATGACGACGACAGCGGGCAGCACGGCGGTCAGGTAGTTCGCGTCCGGGCCGACGCGCACCAGCAGCAGCATCCCGGCGGCAACGATCAACGGTCCGGCGGTCATCTGCAGACGCGGGCCGATGCGGGCCGCCAGGTCGCCGGAGCGCGCCGAAAGCAGCAGCATCAGCACGGTGACGGGAAGCAGGGAGATGCCGGCGCCGAGGGCCGAGTAGCCCGAGACCGTCTGCAACTCCACCGGGACGAGGAACAGGAAGGCGCTGAGCGCCCCGTACATCGCGAAGGTCACGATGTTCGCGGCGTTGAACTGGCGCGCCCTGAAGAGCGTCAGCGGCAGCATCGGCGATCGCCGGCGCGACTCGAGCAGCAGGAAGCCGGCGATGAGCAGGACGGCGGCGACCAGGGAGATGATCGGTCCGGGCGGCCAGTGGGTGGCGGGGCCCTCGATCAACCCGTAGGTCAGCGCGGCGAGCGCGACGGCGGCGAGCCCGCCGCCCGCCCAGTCGGGCGAGCCTTCCGCGGCCTCGTCGCGGCTCTCGGGCACGTGCCGGGCGGACACCAGCAGCACCCCTACCGCGAGCGGCAGGTTCAGGACGAAGATCCAGCGCCACGAGCTGACGTCAAGCAGCCACCCACCGACGAACGGGCCGAGCGCGCTGGCCACGCCGGTCAGCCCCGACCAGGCGCCGATGACGCGGCCACGGTCCTCCTCGGCGAACGTGGTCTGCAGCAGGGCCAGGCTGCCCGGGGTCAGCAGCGCGCCCCCGACACCCTGGAGCGCCCGCGCGATGATCAGCAGCGGGGCATTCGGCGCGACGGCACAGAGCCCGCTGGCCACCGCGAACCAGATGACCCCGATCATGAAGACGCGGCGCCGGCCGTAGCGGTCGCCCAGGCCGCCTCCGAGCAGCAAGAACGCCGCGAGCGTCAACGTGTAGCCGGTGATCACCCACTGCAGGCTGGAGAGCCCGACGGACAGCTCATTCCCGATATGCGGCAGCGCGACGTTCACGACGGTCCCGTCGAGCTGGGCCATCCCCGAGCCGAGGACGGTCGCGAGCAGCACCCAGCGGCCACGTGCCGTCTTCAACCGGAGGGTTTCCACCGGGCCAGTGTGACGCGCTGCACCGCGTGACGTTCCACCCGGCGGCTGCGCCGAGGTTCTCCGCGTGTCACGCGCTGGCGTGTCGCGAACCGGCTCCTAGGTTGGGTGCAGTGTCCGCCGCCAACAGCATTTCCATGATCGCTGGCGGCGGCCAGCAGGCTGCCGCCCCCCGGCTGCGCGCCTGGCAGTCAGCGGCGCTGACGGCGTACACCCGTGATCGGCCGACCGATTACCTGCTGCACGCGACGCCAGGCGCCGGCAAGACGACCTTCGCGCTGACCATCGCCGCCGCCTTGCGCGAGAGCCGGGTGATCGACCGGATCGTCGTCGTCTGCCCGACCGACCACCTGCGTAACCAGTGGGCGAAGGCAGCGGCGGCCGCCGGGATCGCGCTCGATGCGAACTTGCCGAACTCGGTCGGGCCGGTGCGCGCCGACGTGATGGGTTACGTCACCACGTACGCGCAGGTGGCGCAGAAGCCGCTGCTGCATCGCCGCCGGGTCGAGACCAAGCCGACCCTGGTGATCCTGGACGAGGTCCACCACGCCGGCGACGGCCTCTCCTGGGGCGAGGCCGCGGCGGAGGCGTTCGAGCCGGCCCGGCGCCGGCTGTGCCTGACCGGGACCCCGTTCCGTTCACGTGCCGAGGAGCGCATCCCCTTCGTGCGCTACGAGCAGGCGCCGACCGAGGACGGCCAGCCCGGCCTGCGCTCGGTTCCGGACTTTTCGTACGGGTACCGGCAGGCGCTGGCGGACGGGGTGGTGCGGCCGGTGGTCTTCGCCGCGTACTCGGGGACGTCGCGGTGGCGTACCAGCGCGGGTGACGTCGTGGCGGCGTCGCTGTCGGAGCCGCTCACCGCGTCGACGGAGATGCAGGCCTGGCGGACGGCGCTCGACCCGGGCGGCCGGTGGGTGCCCCACGTCATCGCGGCGATGGACGACCGGGTGCGCCAGCTGCGGGCCGGCGGGATGACCGACGCGGCGGGACTGGTGCTCGCCAGCGACCAGGATGCCGCCCGGGCCTACGCGAAGATCGCCAAAGAGGTGACGGGGGAGAAGCCGTACCTGATCACCTCCGACGACCCGAAGGCGTCGGCGAAGATCGCGGAGTTCTCCACCTCGAAGGCCCGGCTCGCGGTCTGCGTGCGGATGATCTCCGAGGGCGTCGACATCCCGCGCGCGGCCTGCCTGGCCTGGCTGACCTCCTACCGCACCCCGCTGTTCTTCGCCCAGGCGGTGGGGCGCGTGGTGCGCGCCCGTACCCCCGGCGAGACGGCGACCGTGTTCCTGCCGGCGGTCCGCCCGCTGCTGACCCTGGCCGCCGATCTGGAATCCGAGCGTGACCGGGTCGTGCGCCTTCCACCGTCCGAGCAGGACGGCGAGCTCGACGCCCTCCCGCTCGAGCCGCCGGAGCGCCTCACCGGGCCCAACGAGTGGGAGGCCATCGACGCGGAGGCGGCGTTCGCCCACGTGCTGGCCGGCGGCCGGGCGGTCACGGCGGAACACGTCGACCATGAAGGTGCCGATTTTGACGACGGCGGGCTGCCCGGGCTCCTCACGCCGGAGCAGACGGCGGCGTTGCTCGCCCGGCGCGACCAGGAGCTGCACAAGCGCTTGCGAGCGGCCCGCAACGATCAGCCGACACTCGATGAGCAGGAGGCGGACGAGCAGGCCCGGGTGGCCTGGAATGACGCGGGTGCGCTGCGCCGCGAGGTGAACTCGCTGGTGGCCCGGGTCGCCGCGGTGAACGGCATGCCGCACGCGGTCGTGCATGCTCAGCTGCGCCAGGCGGTGCCGGGACCGCCGTCATCCGCCGCTACGGCGGAGTTGCTCGCCCGCCGCCGCGACCACCTGCTCGAACGGGTCGGCGGGCGGGCCTGACCCCGGTCAGCTCTTGGTGACCGTGACCTTCTGCAGGTAGATCTTCTGGTTCGGCTTGCCGTCCCCATCGCCGTTGCTGGAGTCGTTCGGAATGGCGATCAACTTGTCGAGCACGTCGAGGCCCTTGGTGATGTGGCCGACCACCGTGTAGTCAGCGGGTAGCTGGCTGTCCTTGTCGACCAGGAAGAACTGGCTTCCGGTGGAGTGCGCCGCCGAGGTCTTCGCCATCGCGAGGGTCCCGCGGGTATACGTCGCTCCCTTGAGGTTCTCCTCGGCGATCGTGAAGCCGAGCTGCCCGGAGCCGGTACCGGTCGGGTCGCCGCACTGCAGGACCGTCAGCGTCGTGCTGTGGGTCGAGCGGTGGCAGTACGTGCCGTCGTAGAAGCGCTCGTTCGACAGGAAATTCAGCAGGTTCACGGTGTGGGGAGCCTTCGCGGCTTCCAGCCCGACGGTGATCGGCCCGCAGGAGGTGACCAGCGTCATCACGTAGCTGGCTTTGGTGTCGATCGTGATCGGGGGCTCGGCCTTGAACGTGCGGGTCGCCTTCGCCAGGGTCTGCGGCTTGCCGTTGCAGGCGACCGCTGAGGCGCTCGTGCTTGCCGACGGCGTCGCCGCCGGGCTGACGGTGGACTTGTCGCCACCGCCCGAGACCGCAAGCGCGATGCCCACGCCCCCTGCCGCCAGCACCAGCGCTCCGACCAGGACCGCGGCAACGAGGCGTCGCTTGCGGGCGCGCTCCTGCCGGCGCTGAGCCTGGCGGGCGGCCCGGGCCCTGGCGAGCTGCTGTTCACGGCGGTTGGAAGGCACGAGCGAGCCTCTCTCGGATCGGGGATCAACGACGCTGCCGCCGATGGTGACACGCGAAGGTGAGTGTGCCCTGATCACGACGGGCCGATCGCCCGCGAGCCTCGCCCGGTAGCCTCGCTGACGTGCTGGTGCGCCGAATTGTTGCTCAAGCGTTCGAGACCAATTGCTTCGTGATCGCGCCCGCCGCCGGCGAGGAGTGCGTGATCATCGACCCCGGGGTGGGGGTCGAGGACGCGGTCGACGCGGTGCTGCGGGCCGACAAGCTGAAGCCGGTCGCCGTCCTGCTCACCCATGGCCACCTCGACCATGTCTTCGCCGTCGTCCCGGTCTGCGGGGCGAACGGGATTCCGGCGCTGATCCACCCGAGCGACCGCGAGATGATGGCCGATCCGGCGGGCCAATTCGGGCTCGCGAAGGGCACCCCGATCTTCGGGCGGCTCACGTTCGGCGAGCCGGACGATCTGCGCTTCCTCGAAGACGGCGAGACGGTGCAGCTGGCCGGCCTCGACCTCGCGGTCGATCACACTCCGGGCCACACCCCGGGGTCGGTGATCTTCCGTTCCGAGGACCGGCTGTTCTCCGGCGATCTGCTGTTCCGGGGTTCGGTCGGCCGTACTGACCTGCCCGGGGGTTCGTACGAGCAGCTCCTGGCGTCCCTGGCGCGCACGGTGCTGCCGCTTCCGGACGAGACGAAGGTCCACTGCGGCCATATGGACGACACGACGGTAGGGCTGGAGCGCGCCACCAACCCGTTCCTCGCCCAGATCGCTCGAAGTGGCCAGGTCGCTCCCGCGCCGGGCCCGGTCACCCGCGGCCTCTAGGGGCCGAGCCCATGACTGCTTTCGCCGGGCCCAAGGGCACGTACGACGTCGTGCCACCCGCGTCGTCGCGCTGGCTCGCGGTGCGCGACGGCCTGCTCGATCCTGCGCGCCTGGCGGGTTACAGCTACGTCGAGACCCCGGTGTTCGAGGACACCGCGCTCTTCGAGCGTGGGGTCGGCGAGTCCACCGATGTCGTCACGAAGGAGATGTACACCTTCCCCGACAAGGGGGGACGTTCCCTGACGCTGCGGCCCGAGGGCACCGCCGGCGTTGTGCGGGCCGTCGCTGAACACCGGCTCCATCAGGGCCAGCTGCCGCTGAAGGTCTGGTACGCCGGCCCGATGTTCCGCTACGAGCAGCCGCAGTCCGGGCGGTTCCGCCAGTTCCAGCAGGTGGGGGTGGAGGCGCTCGGCATCGACGATCCGGCGCTCGACGCCGAGGTCGTGGCGATGGGTAGCCACGCGTTCCACGGGCTCGGGTTGGGCAACGTCGAGTTGCTGCTGACCAGCCTGGGTGATCCGCAGTGCCGGCCGGCCTACGCCGAGAAGCTGCGCGCGTTCCTGCGCGGCCTGCCGCTGCCGGACGAGGACACCCGCCGTCGCGTCGAGCGCAATCCGCTGCGGGTACTGGACGACAAGCGGCCGGAGGTGGCTGCGATGGTCGCCGACGCGCCGCTGATGATCGACGCGCTGTGCGGCGACTGCCAGGCCCATTACGACGCCGTGCGCGGCCACCTGACCGACATCGGGATCGGGTGGACCGAGGCGCCGCGGCTGGTACGCGGCCTGGACTACTACCGCCGTACGACGTTCGAGTGGCAGCACTCGGGTCTCGGCGCGCAGAGCGCGGTGGGCGGGGGCGGGCGCTACGACGGGCTGTCGGAGTCGATCGGCGGGCCGCCGTTGCCCGGCATCGGCTGGGCGCTGGGTGTGGAGCGCATCCTCCTGGCGCTCGACGCGGAAGGCGTCGGGCCCGAGCCGGCGCGGCGGGTCGACGTGTTCATCGTCGCCATCGGGGCTGAGGCGAAGGCGGTCGGGGTCAAACTCGTCAACGCGCTGCGGGCGGAGCGCGTCGCTGCTGATCTTGGCTACGGCGATCGCAAGCTCGGGGGCGCGATGAAGGCCGCCGCGCGCTCCGGAGCCCGCACCGCGGTCGTCATCGGCGAGCGTGACCTGGAGGCGAAGGTCGCGCAGGTGAAGGACCTCGCCAGCGGCGAGCAACGAGCAGTCCCATTGGAAAAAGTGATCGAGGAGCTGGTTCGGTGATCCGCAGCCACGAGGCGGGGCGGTTGCGCGCCACAGATGCAGGCACGCCCGTGACCCTCGCCGGATGGGTGGCGTCGCGGCGTGACCACGGCGGGGTGGTGTTCATCGACCTTCGTGACGCCTCCGGCGTCGTGCAGTGCGTGCTGCGCGAAGGCACCGGGGGTGAGCTGCGCAGCGAGTTCTGCCTGCTGGTAGTCGGTGAGGTCAGCCGGCGGCCGGAGGGCAACGAAAACCCGGAGCTCGCGACGGGCGAGGTGGAGGTCACCGTCACCTCGTACGAAGTGCTCTCCACGAGCGACCCGCTGCCCTTCCCGCTCGACGAGCACGCTCCGGACATCAGTGAGGAGCGTCGCCTGCAGTACCGCTATCTCGACATGCGCCGCTCCAGCGTCTCCGAGGCGCTGCGCCTGCGCTCGCGGATCACGTCCGCCGCCCGCCGGGTCATGGACGATCGCGGTTTCGTCGACATCGAGACCCCGTACCTCACCCGCTCCACCCCCGAGGGTGCGCGCGACTTCCTGGTCCCGGTACGCCTGCAGCCCGGCTCCTGGTACGCGCTGCCGCAGTCGCCTCAGCTGTTCAAGCAGCTGCTGATGGTCGGCGGCATGGAGCGCTACTACCAGTTCGCGCGGTGCTTCCGCGACGAGGACTTCCGCGCCGACCGCCAGCCGGAGTTCACCCAGCTCGACATCGAGATGTCCTTCTGCGAGCAGGACGACATCATCGAGCTCGCCGAGGACATCCTCGCCACGATCTGGCGCGAGGTGCTCGACACCGAGATTCCTCGGCCGTTCCCCCGGCTGACCTACGCCGAGGCGATGCGCCGCTACGGCTCCGACAAGCCCGACACCCGCTTCCGCATGGAGCTGGCCGATCTCACCGAGTATTTCGCCGGTACCGGCTTCAAGATTTTCGCCAGCTCCGAGCATGTCGGGGCCGTCGCCGTGCCGGGTGGGGCGTCGTACACCCGGCGCCAGCTGGACGGCTGGAACGAGTGGTCGCGCAGCCGCGGGGGCAAGGGCGTCGCCTACGTGCTCGTCGACGCCGAGGGAGTGGCGGGCGGTGGCATCGCCAAGAACCTGAGCGACGACGAGCTGAAGGGCCTCGCGGCGGCCGCGGATGCGGAGCCCGGTGACGCGATCTTCTTCCAGGCCGGACCCGAAGCGGGAGACGCTCGAAGCTCTCGGCGCGCTGCGTCTTGCTGCCGCCCGCGATCGGGGAGTCGCCCCTGACGAGGGCTGGGACTTCCTCTGGGTCACCGACGCGCCCATGTTCGAGCCGGCCGGCGACGGCAGCGGCTGGACCCCGGTGCACCACCCCTTCACCCGGCCACGCGCCGAGGACGAGGCCACCCTCGTCGACCAGCCGGGCGAGGCGCTGGCCGTCGCCTATGACGTGGTGCTGAACGGCAGCGAGATCGGCGGCGGCTCGCTGCGTATCCACGAGCGGGAGCTGCAGGAGAAGGTGTTCGGCGTGCTCGGCCTCAGCGAGGAGGAAGCGAGCTCGAAGTTCGGCTTCCTGCTCGAGGCGTTCAAGTTCGGGCCTCCTCCGCACGGCGGCATCGCGTTCGGCTGGGACCGGATCTGCATGATCGCGTCGGGTGGGGCATCGATCCGCGACGTGATCGCGTTCCCGAAGACCGCCAGCGGCGGCGATCCGCTCACCGGTGCCCCGACGCCGATCACCACGGCGCAACGCCGCGAAGCCGGGGTCGACGCCAAGCCTAAGTAGCGGTTGGGCGGCGAAAACCTACAAGTACGAGCTCCACCACCGGCAGCGCGCCGGGCATTCTCGGGCAAATCCCGGGCGGTCGAGCGCGATCATGGAGGAATTCGCCGCGCATGGCCTGATGGGGTGCACTGCTCGGTCGCCTGGGGAATAGTGCGGCAATGCAAAGCCGATCGCAGCTGCCGCTGCAAAGCACCATGCAGGACGTCCCCCTCACCCTCGCGTCGCTCCTGAAGCACGGGCTGGCGAATTTCGGCCGCAGCACGATCGTCACGTGCACTGGCGAGGGCACCCGCGAGACCACTTACCGCGAGGTCGGCGAGCAGGCCGCCCAGCTGGCGAACGCGCTCACGGGGCTCGGCATCAGCGACGGCGACCGGGTCGCCACGTTCCAGTGGAACAACGCCGAACACCTGGTCAGCTACCTGGCAGTGCCGGGAATGGGCGCGGTGCTGCACACGCTGAACGTGCGGCTCTTCCCCGAGCAGGTCGTGTACGTGGCGAACCACGCCGAGGATCGCGTGATCATCATGGACGGCTCCCTGGTGCCGCTGCTGGCGCCAGTGCTCGCCGAGATGAAGACCGTCGAGCACGTGCTGGTCCATGGAGCGGACGAGGCGGGGATCGCACCGCTCCAGGGCAAGGGCCCGCAGGTTTCCCGGTACGAGGACGTCGTGGGCGGCCAGGAGACGCATTTTGTCTGGCGCGACGACGTGGACGAGCGCTCGGCCGCCGCCATGTGCTACACGAGCGGCACCACCGGCAACCCCAAGGGCGTCGTCTACTCGCACCGCTCGGCGTACCTGCACTCGATGGCAGCCTGCATGGGCAGCGCCTTCGGGATCGGAGAAGGCGACCGGGTGCTTCCCGTCGTCCCGATGTTCCACGCGAACGCGTGGGGCCTGCCGTACGCCGCGTGGCTCGCCGGCGCCGACATGATCATGCCGGACCGCTTCCTGCAGGCCGAGTACCTCTGCCCGCTGATGCAGGGCGAGAAGCCCACCGTCGTCGCCGGGGTGCCGACGATCTGGTCGGGCGTGCTGCGTTACGCGGTGGACAACAAGATCGACGTCTCGTTCATCAAGACGGTGATCTGCGGCGGCTCCGCTGTCCCGCTCTCGCTGATGAAGGGTTTCCAGGAGCAGCTCGGCGTGCGCGTCGTCCAGGCTTGGGGGATGACCGAGACCAGCCCGCTCGCCGCGATCGCGCATCCGCCGGCGGGCGTCACCGGCGACGAGGAGTGGGCCTACCGCTCGCGCACCGGGCGGGTGTTCGCCGGGGTCGAGTGCCGCATCGTCAGCGACGCCGGGGAGGTGCTGCCCAAGGACGGCACGAGCGTCGGTGAGTTCGAGGTCCGCGGCCCGTGGGTGACGGCGTCGTACTACCTCGGCGACGATCCGGACCGGTTCACGGCGGACGGCTGGCTGAAGACGGGCGACGTCGGGACGCTCGACGACTTGGGCTACATGCAGATCACCGACCGCTCCAAGGACGTCATCAAGTCCGGCGGCGAGTGGATCAGCAGCGTCGACCTGGAAAACACGCTGATGGGCGCGCAGGGCGTAGCCGAGGCGGCCGTCATCGCGGTGCCGGATGACCGCTGGTCCGAGCGGCCGCTGGCAGCGGTGGTGCGCGAGGAGGGGTCCGAGGTCACGGCGGAGCAGCTGCAGGAAGTGCTCTCCAAGCACCTGGCCCGCTGGCAGCTACCGGAGCGCTGGACCTTCATCGACGAGGTGCCGAAGACGTCGGTGGGCAAGTTCGACAAGAAGGTGCTGCGCAAGCGCTACGCGGACGGCGAGATGGAGGTCGAGGAGCTGCCGCCACCTTCTCGTTGACCGCCGCCGTGGCACGGCGACGCAGGTGCCCTTGCGGGTACCAGCGATGAGGGCCTCGTGGCGAGCTGGGTCCATGCGGCATGGCGCGAGGGGTCGGCGTAGGCGTCAGGCAGGGAGGACGTCGCAGATCGTTGAAGGCCGTCCGGCAGGCGCCGGTATTTGATGCGCTCTGTCAGCCGCGCGACCGAATTTGAAAAAGAGGCCGACCGTGTCAAAGACATGTCCGGCAGGTGTATATCAGCTTCAGTTTGAATTTGCGTCGAATCCAAAGACCGCAGCCAGCTTCGCTGAGCGACCGGAACCGCATGACTCCGCATAAAACGAGTAAGTGACAGCCCTGTAGTCATTAGTGATCAATTAACGCCGGAAATAGTGAGTGCGTTCGTTTGCAGTGACAGTCTCCCCCCGATGCAACTCCAAAGCTGGAGTTGGCCCTAGCCAGACGTAGAGGGATGTGGTCGGGATGCCGTCGAAGAAGCGCCTTCTGCAAGCGGCCGCTGCCGCGGGACTGGCCATAGGTCTTGCCGGCTGTACGACGTTCGCCAATGGCGAGCATTTCGTCGGACGCACCAAGTACGACGTCCAACCGGGTTTCTACACCGGCAGCAAGGCAGTCTCGTCTGACCCGAACGCAGCTTGCGTTTGGCTCCGCGACCTCAATTTCACAAACCCAAATGTCCGTGACAAGGGCAACGACATCGAGTTCGGCGGGCGCAGCCTCGTCCAAATTCTCCCGAGTGACACGACATTCCTTAGCCAGAATTGCGGCCTATGGACACCTGTCAAGCCGACGTCCTACAACCGCGACCGGGCGACAGCCAGCACTGGCGCCTACCGCATTCCGACCGACCTTCTGCCCGGCACGTACGCAGCCCCCGGCGGCTCGAAGTGTTCATGGACACGACTCTCGTCCTTCAAGGGAGACAAGGCTTCCGTCATCGCCAGCAGCCTGCCGAAGGCTTCGTCGCCTCCGTTTAAGTATCAGGGAGTGAAGAACCCTCGCGTGAAGATCGCTTCGACGGACGTCGGGTTCCTGACCGATATATGCGGCGGTTGGCACCGCGTCGGACCGTAGCGAGGCCGTCTAGGCGATCAGGGGCTGGCGCAGCGGACTTTGCAACAACTTGCAGGTGAATCTCAGGACATGTTCGTGCGGCACGATTGAGGTAGCGGGGGCAGAGATGCGCGTGGGGCAAGGACCTGCATCCGGCGTCCTGACTCAGGGAGGGTCGGCGGCCACCACCGGTTCGGCCGCCGGCTCCTGATGGCCGGGGCGCCACGCGTGCAAAGCTTTGATCGACGTGTTGAGAAAGGCCACCAGAGGTACCGCGACGAGGGCGCCGGGAATCCCTTTCAGCGCGGTGCCGGCGATGACCGACAGCACGACGGCCAGCGGATGGATGTCGACGCTGCGGCTCATCACGACCGGCTGCAGCACGTGGCCCTCCACCTGGACGAGAACGATGATGGCTATCGCGACCGCGATCGCCGCGCCTGGACCATGCTCCAGCAGCGCGATCGCCACCGCGAGCGCGCCGGTGACCGTCAGCCCGACGAGCGGGATGAAGGAGCCGATGAAGACCAGGACACCCAGCGCCGCGGCCAGCGGCACGCGCAGGACGAACAGCAGGATCGTGATCGAGACGCCGTGGAAGAGCGCGATCACGAACTGTCCTCGCATGTAGCCGCCGAACGCGCGCCAGCCGGCCCGGCCGGCGAGGTCCAGCCGCTCGCGTGCCGCGTGGGGGAAGAGCCGCACGACCCAACCCCAGACGATCTCGCCGTCGCGCAGCAGGTAGAACGTGGTGAGCAGCACCAGTAGCAGCCCGGTGAGGATCTCCGCCGCGGTGCGAACCGTCGTGACCGCGCCGTTGATGAGCTGGCCGCTGTGCGACTTGATGGTGTTGACGATGTTGTTGGAGATCTTGTCCAGGTCGGATGACTTGACGTGCAGCGGGCCGGTCTCCAGCCAATGCTTGAGATGGTCCACGGTGGACGTCACCTGGTCGCCCAGCTCCTTGTTGTGGGAGCTGATCTGCCAGTAGACGAAGTAGCCGAGGCCGGCCAGCACGGCGACCCCGGCCAGCAGGGCCACCAGGGCCGCGACCGAGGCGCGGCCGGGCAGGCGCCGCATGCGCACCTCGATCGGATGCAGCATGGCCGTGAAGAAAAGCGCGATGATGAACGGAAAGACGACCAGCCCGACGGTGCCGATGAAGCGGTAGACCACGTAGGTGACCCCGCCGAGCACCGCCAGCCGCCAGGCCCAGGCCGCCGCTACCCGAACCGGCCACGTCACCGACTCCGTCGAGTCGTGACGGGCGTCGGACAGGGGTGCCGTGGAGACCGGTGGCGGCGTCGCTTCGCCCGGAGTCGAGTCGTTGGGCTGTGACACGTGTTCAACATGCCTCGCAACGGATCGATCAACCCGCTTGCCTCGCTGCGTGGCGCGAAGAATTCGGCGCATCGCCGGTCCGCCGCCCGTACCGTCGGCGGGTGAGCATGCCGAGCCTGTTCGAGTCTTCCGCGGAAGATTCCGGGATGCCGCTGGCGGCGCGCATGCGGCCGCGCTCGGCAGATGACGTCGTCGGCCAGCGCGCGCTGCTCGGCCCCGGCGGCCCGCTGCGGCGCCTGATCGACGACAGCGAGAGCGGCCGGCCCATTCCCTCGCTGATCCTGGTGGGGCCGCCAGGCAGCGGCAAGACGACCATCGCCCACCTGCTGGCCCAGGGGCGCCGCTTCCAGGAACTCTCGGCGGTGAGCGCGACGGTGAAGGATGTGCGCGGGGTCGTCGACGATGCGCGCCGCACCCTCTCGGCGACCGGCGAGCGGACCGTGCTCTTTCTCGATGAGGTCCACCGCTTCTCCAAGGCCCAGCAGGACGTGCTGCTGCCGGTCGTGGAGAACGGCTGGCTCTCGCTGGTCGCGGCGACGACGGAGAACCCGTTCTTCTCGGTGATCTCCCCGCTGCTGTCGCGCTCGTTGCTGCTACGGCTCGAACCGCTGACGGCGGACGACGTGCGCGAGGTCATCCATCGCGCTCTGGCCAGCCCGCGCGGCTTCGGCGGCGCCCTCGCGCTCACGCCGGAGGCCGAAGAACACCTGCTCACCCTGGCCGCCGGCGATGCCCGCCGAGCACTGACGGCGCTCGAGGCTGCCGGCGCCACCGAGGGAACGCTCGATCTGGCGACGCTGGAACGCGCGGTCGACCGGGCGGCGGTGCGCTACGACCGCGACGGAGATCAGCACTACGACGTCACGAGCGCGTTCATCAAATCGATGCGCGGCGGCGACGTCGACGCGGCGCTGCACTACCTGGCCCGGATGGTCGAGGCGGGGGAGGATCCGCGGTTCATCGCCCGCCGGATCGTCATCCTGGCCAGTGAAGACATCGGCATGGCCGACCCGACCGCGCTGCAGACGGCGGTCGCGGCCTCGCGGGCGCTGGAGTTCATCGGGCTGCCGGAGGGGCGCCTGGCACTGGCCCAGGCCGTCATCCACTGCAGCCTGGCGCCGAAGTCGAACGCCGTCATCACCGCCTACGAACGTGCTGCGGCCGATGTCCGGGCAGGCAAGACCGGCCCGGTCCCGCCCCACCTGCGTGACGCGCACTATCCGGGGGCCGCCAAGCTCGGCTCGGGTCAGGGCTACCGCTACCCGCACGACTTCCCGGGCGGGGTGGTGCGCCAGCAGTACGCGCCGGACCCGGTCGACGGTGCCGTCTACTACGAGCCGACCGAGCGCGAGCCCAAAGCCGCCGCCCGCGCGGCCGAGATGCGGCGCGTGCTGCGTGCGGCCGACGACTGACCGATCCGGGTAGGGTTTGCCGACGCCTTGTGTGTCGTGCATGAAAGCAACGAGCAGCCAGTCGAGCGGTACGGAAGGAGCGATTCATGTCGGCGGGGGCAGTAGCAGGTCTCATCGCCGCAGGCGCGTTCCTCATCCTCGCGCTCTTCGGTTGCTACGCGCTGGCCAAGCTGGCGCGCATCTTCGACGAGGTTGCCGAGCGGGTGCGCCAGACCGATCGCACCATCGACGAGAGCACTGACCGCATCCGCCAGGCCGGCACCACCGTCGACGAGGTGAACACCGCGCTGGCGTCGGTCAACGTGGAGCTCGCGAAGGTCGAGCAGATCACCACCCACGTCGAGAGCATCACCGGCAACGTGTCGGCGCTGACCTCGGTCTTCGCGGCGACGCTCGGCGGCCCCGTCATCAAGGTGGCGGCGTTCTCCTACGGGGTGCGCAAGGCAGCGTCGAAGCGCGCCTCAGCCGACATCGAGTCGCGGGTGAAGGCCGAGCTCAAGGCGGAAAGGGTGGCAGCGAAGGCCGCCCGTAAGGGCAAGTCGCTCGGGACCACTGCCGGGACAGGCTCGTGAAACGCGTCTTCTACATCGCGCTCGGAGCGACGGTCGGCATCCTCGTGGTGCGGCGCCTGACCGCAGCGGCCGAGTCGCTGCAGCCTGACGCGCTCGCCCGTCGTGCCGCGGGATCGCTGAGCGGGTTCGTGAGTGACGTTCGAGCCGGCATGGCCGAGCGCGAGACCGAGCTCCGTACCGCCTTGGGGGTCGCAGATGACGCCGACCCGTCCAACGACGGTTGAGCGTCGCTTCACGTCATGAATACCGCCGAGATTCGCAAGCGTTTCCTGGACCACTTCGAGGCCCGCGGCCATCTGGTCGTGCCGAGCGCGAGCCTGGTGTCCGAGGACCCGACCCTGCTGCTCGTCAACGCCGGGATGGTGCCGTTCAAGCCGTACTTCCTCGGCGACCTGCCGCCGCCGGCGCCGCGGGCGACCAGCGTGCAGAAGGTCGTGCGCACCATCGACATCGAGAATGTCGGCAAGACCAGCCGGCACGCGTCGTTCTTCCAGATGTGCGGCAACTTCAGCTTCGGTGACTACTTCAAGGCCGGCGCGATCGAGTACGCCTGGGAGTTGCTGACCGGCGTCGAGAAGGGCTACGGCTTCGACCCGGAGCGCCTGTGGGCGACGGTCTACCTGGACGACGACGAGGCCTACGACCTCTGGACCCAGTTCCTGCCCGCCGAGCGCATCCAGCGCCGCGGCAAGGAGGACAACTACTGGTCCATGGGCGTGCCCGGTCCGTGCGGGCCGTGCAGCGAGATCTACTTCGACCGCGGCCCGGAGCATGGCCGCGATGGTGGTCCCGAGGCGGACGAGGAGCGTTACCTCGAGGTCTGGAACCTCGTGTTCATGCAGTACGAGCGCGGGCCGGGACCTGGCTACGACTACGAGATCATTCGCGATCTGCCGGCGCAGAACATCGATACCGGCCTTGGCCTGGAACGGATGGCCACCATCCTGCAGGGCGTCGAGAACCTCTACGAGATCGACATCAGCCGGCCGGTTCTCGATCGCGCGGGCGAGCTCACCGGCAAGCGTTACGGCGCGGATGAACGCGACGACATCGCGCTGCGCATCGTGGCCGACCACATGCGTACCGGCGCGATGCTCATCTCCGACGGCGTCACGCCGACGAACGAGGGTCGCGGCTACGTGCTGCGCCGCCTGCTGCGCCGGGCGCTCAGCTCGATGCACAAGCTGGGCGCGCGCGATCCGGTGGCGGCCGACCTGCTCGGCGTCATCCGCCGGGTCATGGGCCCGATCTACCCCGATCTCGAGGCGCCCATCGTCGAGTCGGTGATCGTGGGTGAGGAAGAGGCCTTCCGGGCCACGCTGCAGCGCGGGCTCACCCTCCTCGACACCGCGGTGCGGGAGACGCGGGACGCGGGCAGCAGCCAGCTTTCCGGCGAGCGAGCGTTCACCCTTCACGACACCTTCGGCTTCCCGTACGAGCTCACCCTCGAGCTCGCCGCCGACGCCGGGCTGACCATCGACGAGGCCGGTTTCCAGCGGCTGATGCAGCAGCAGCGCGACGCGGCGAAGAAGGACCGCCGGGAGCGCGGCATCGGCAACCTCGACCTGTCGGCGTATCGCCCGGTCCTCGAGCGCAGCGGTGTCACGCGCTTCACCGGCTACGAGGAGCTGCTCCGCGAGTCGACGGTAACGGCCGTCCTCGACCTGGGCAATGCCTCCCTGCTGCCGGCGGCGGGAGAGGGCGAGGAGGTCGGGGTCGTCCTCGACATCACCCCGTTCTATGCGGAGTCCGGTGGCCAGGAGGCCGACCACGGGCGGCTGGTGTTCGACGGTGGCTTCGCTGACGTGCTCGACGTCCAGACGCCGGTCGCCGGCCTCATCGTGCATCGGGTACGCGTGCGCAGCGGTGAGCTGCTGACCGGCACGACCGTCTCGGCCGAGGTCGACCGTTTCCGGCGGGCGGCGGTGTCGCGGGCCCACACGGCGACGCACCTGGTGCACCGCGCGTTCCGGGTGGCGCTGGGGGAGACGGCTACCCAGGCCGGTTCGCTGAATGCGCCGGGACGGCTGCGCTTCGACTTTCACTCTCCCCAGGCGGTGCCGGCGACGGTCGTGCGCGACGTCGAGGAAGAGATCAACGAGGTCCTGCTGCGCGACCTGCCGGTGAGCGCGTTCGTCACGACGCAGGCCGAGGCGCGCCGGCTCGGCGCGATGGCGCTGTTCGGCGAGAAGTACGGCGACTCGGTGCGCGTCGTCGACATCGGCGAGCACGAGGCGCCCTATGCCCGCGAGCTCTGTGGCGGCACCCACGTGCAGCGCTCGGCCCAGCTCGGTGCGGTGACGCTGCTGAGCGAGAGCTCGGTCGCGGCCGGTACGCGCCGGGTCGAGGGGCTGGTCGGGCTCGACGCGTTCAAGTACTTGGCGCGCGAGCGGGTGCTGCTCAGCCAGGTGGCGTCGGCGGTGAAGGCGACCAAGGCCGAGGACGTCCCCGAGCGCGTGCAAGACGTCGTGACCCGCCTGCGCGAGGCCGAGCGCCAGCTCGAGAAGCTGCGGGCCGACGCGGTCCTGGCCAGCGCTGGGCAGCTCGCCGCCGCCGCGCGCGACGTCAACGGCATAGCGCTCGTCACCGCGCAGGCCCCCGATGGCACCGAGGCGAAGGACGTCCGCACGCTGGCGGTCGACGTGCGGGGCCGGCTGGGCGAGCGGGCAGCGGTCATCGTCGTGGCGGCGGCGAGCAACGGCAAGGTGCCGGTTGTGGTGGCGACGACGGCGGCAGCACGGGAGCGAGGGTTGTCGGCCCGGACGCTCTTCGATGTCGTCAAGGGACAGACGGGCGGCGGGGGAGGCGGTAAGGACGATCTGGCCCAAGGCGCCGGCGCTGACGCGTCAGCCATCGAACGCGCATTTGCGGCGCTCGAGGCGGCTGTCGCAACCTCCGGACGGTGAGCGCAGGCGTGCGGATCGGCATCGATGCCGGCAGCGTCCGGGTGGGCGTCGCCGCCAGCGATCCACGGGCCACGCTGGCGTTCCCGGTGACGGCCGTGGCGCGCCGGCGCGACGGATCCGACCTCGACGAGATCGCCGGGATCATCGCCGAGCGGGAGGCGGTGGAGGTCGTCGTGGGGCTGCCGCGCACGCTGAAAGGCGGCGAGGGAGCTGCGGTAGTCGCGGCGCGCAGCTACGCTGCCGCACTATCCGAACGCATCGCACCGATCCCCGTCACGCTCGTCGACGAGCGGTTCACGACCGTTGCCGCGGAACGCTCGCTGCGGGCCGCTCGGCCGCGTTCCTCGCCCCGCGAGCGGCGTGCCGCGATCGATGCGGCGGCCGCGGCGGGCATTCTTCAGACGTATCTCGACTCGCTCACACCTGGTCCGGCACGGAGGAGCCCGCATGAGTGATCCGCTGTCGGGGCTGCTCGGCTCGCAGGAGCATGACGAGCGTCCCGTTCGACGGCCGCGGCGCCCTGCCCCGCCGCCGCCCCGGCGCCGCCCCGCCGGGTTCGCACGGCTCATCGTCGCGATCGTCGTGATGGCCGCCATCGTGGCCGGTGTGATCTTCGGCGCCAAGGCCGTCATCACCCACTTCACGGCGACCAAGAAGGTCGACGACTACGCGGGCCAGGGCACCGGCCAGGTCAACGTCAGCATCAAGAGCGGCCAGACCGTGACGGCCATCGCCACCACGCTCGTCAACAAGGGCGTCGTGAAGAGCGTCGTGGCTTTCACTGACGCGGCGAAAGCCGACCCCACCCGGGCGGCGAAGATCCAGCCGGGAAATTACGTGTTGCGCTCACATATGAGTGGCAAGGCTGCCTTCGCGCTGCTGTTCGATCCGAAGGCGCGTGACGCGCAGATCTACACGATTGCGGAGGGCCTCAACGTCCAGCAGGCGTTGCCGATCATCGCCAAGGCCACCGGGCTCAAGCTTGCCGACCTGCAGGACGCCGCCAACCACCCGGAGCAGCTCGGGCTGCCGTCGTGGGCGGCCGGTGTGAAGAACGTCGAGGGTTTCCTCTTCCCGGCGACGTACGCCCCGCGGCGCGGCACGAGTGCCGTCAACGTGCTGCGCGCCATGACGGCGAAGTTCGCCGCCGAGGCCGACAAGCTCAACCTGGTCAGCAAGGCCCAGGCGAACGGGATCACCCCGCTGCAGGCGGTGACCCTCGCGTCGATCGTCGAGCGCGAGGTGAACCAGTCGGCCGATCAGGGCAAGGCCGCTCGCGTGCTCTACAACCGTTTGAAGGACACCGCGGACTTCCCGACGCTCGGCATGGACTCGACGGTCCGCTACATCACGGGCAACTTCACGGAGCCTCTGCTGCAGAGCCAGCTGGACTTCGACAGCCCTTACAACACCCGCAAGTACCCGGGCATCCCACCCGGCCCGATCGGTAACCCCGGTGAGGCAACGCTGAAGGCGGTGCTCGACCCGACCCCCGGCGACTGGACGTACTTCGTCTACCTGCCCAAGGAGAAGCAGACCGTCTTCACCGCGTCATCGAGCGAGTTCAACCAGCTCGAGCAGCAGTACTGCACCGAGTCCGGTAGCTGCTGAGTGTGGGCGAGCGTTCTCGGCTCACCGATCGCTCACAGCCTCTCGCCGGTGCTGCACCGGGCGGCGTACTCCCACCTGGGCCTCTCGGATTGGAGCTACACGGCGCAGGAGTGCACGGCCCCGCAGCTGCCGGGGTTCGTGGAGCGCGCGCGGCGTGATCCCGCGTTCGCCGGCTACTCGCTGACCATGCCGTTGAAGGTGACGGCGCTGGACCTGCTCGACGCGCTGGAGCCATTGGCGGCGAGCGTGCAGGCCGTCAACACGGTGGTTCCGCGGGGCGGCGGGCTCTTCGGGGCCAACACGGATGTCCCGGGGCTGGTGAACGCGCTGCGCGAGGCCGGCGTGGGCCTCCCGCAGCGAGCGGTCGTGCTCGGTGGGGGCGGGTCAGCCCAAGCCGCGGTCGCCGCGCTCGCGGAGTTGGGGGCGTCACGGGTCCGGGTGGTGCTTCGCTCATCGCACCGCGCGGCGGCATTGGTGGCGGTCGCCGAGCGGGTCGGCATCGCGCTGGAGCCGCTGGGCTGGAACGCGGCGTCGGTCGCGGACGCCGACCTGGTGATCAACACCGTGCCTGCGGCGGCATCGGAGGAGATCGCGGGCTGGATCGGCGCTGCGGCGGCCGGGTTCGTGCTCTTCGACCTGATCTACTCGCCCTGGCCGACCCCGCTTGCCGGCGCCGCGCTGCAGGCCGGCGCGCGGGTCCTCGGCGGCCTGGACCTGCTCGTCCATCAGGCAGTGGGGCAGGTCGAGCTGATGACGGGCCGGGTGGTCGAGGTCTCGATCCTGCGGGCGGCTGGTCAGGCGGCGCTCGCAGCCCGCTCCGCGGACTCACCCTAACGGCCGAGCGCCCAGGCGGCCGAGACGTTCAAGCGCGCTGCTCCGAATGCCGATGCGGGAGACGACCGTCCGTTGCAACGACTCCGGCGTCCCTTGCGGATGCGCCGTTCTCGTGGAGGTGTGCCCGCAATGCCCTTGCCCATCGAGCCATCAGGCGCCGCTTCGGACCACCTGAACGCCGGCTCCGGTCTGGGTCGCGGTGCGAACCTGGACGCGGTGCTGATCCAGCTGATGCGCCGGGTTCCGGAACTGGAGGCCGCAGCGGTCGTGACAGCCGACGGGCTGCCCATGTCGTCGGCGCTGCCGGCGTCGATGGACGAGGACCACGTGGCGGCGATGAGCGCTGCGCTGCTCTCGCTGGGCGAGCGGGCGGCTGAAGGTCTCGGGCGCGGCGAGCTCTCCCAGGTACATATCCAGGGCGAGAGCGGCGGGGTCTGGCTGCTGGCTGCAGGCGAGGACGCCGTCCTGGTCGGCGTATCGGCGGCCCACGCCAAGGCCGGCCTCGTGCTCTACGAGCTGCGCCGCGCGGCGATCTCCGTCGGTAACGCACTCGCCGCCGATGATCTGGCGGAAATCGCTGACTTCGCCGAGCGAGCGGCCCGGGTGGCCGAGGCCGCCAGCGCCCCGCAGCCCGACTTGCCCGGGCTCCGTCCGCCGCCGTCCCGCAGGTACGCCCGAGCACGCCGCCTCCCATGACCGCCCCCGCCATGCCCGTCGGGCCGAGTATCACCGCCCAGAGCTGGCCCGCTAACGGTTCGGCAGGCTGGTAATGCGTCTCGACGGCAATCTCGAGGACTTCGGCCTTCCGGACGTCCTGAACCTGCTGGCCCGCACCCACAAGAGCGGCGCGCTGCATCTGAACACCGAGGACACCGGCGACGCGCAGCGTCGCGGGATCATCCGACTCGGCCAAGGCAGCGTGAACGCGGCGTCATCAGACCTGCGTCGCCAGGCACTGGCCCGCCGGATCGTCGGCGCGGGCCTGGTGAGCGACGACGCTCTAGCCGGCGCTGCTGAGGACGTGCGCGCCGGCGCCCCCAGCCTGGTGCGTGCCCTGCTCGATCGCGCCGCGGTCGCCGCGGACGAGGTCACCCGCCTCGCCGCCGACCAGGCGACCGACGCCGTCTGCGAGCTGCTGCGCTGGTCGGCCGGAACGTTCAGCTTCATGATCGGCGAGGACGACCCCGATGGCCTCGAGCTCGGCCTTGCGGCCGAGGATTTGGTCGCCGAGGGCGAGCGCCGGATGCAGGTGTGGCCGACGCTGACCAGCCACATCCCGTCACCGGACACCGTGCTGCGACTGGCCGCCGCGCCCGCATTCGACCCCAGCTGCACCCGCGAGGAGTGGGGGCTGCTGGCGCTGGTCGACGGCGCGCGCAGCGTCAGCGAGATCGTCGCGCTGCTCGGGCGCAGCGAGTTCGCGGTCGCTGGAGCGCTCTCGGCTCTGGTCGAGCGTGGCCTCCTTACGGTGAGCGCGACCGGTTCGGGTCTTGCCGACCTGCAGCGCCGCCAGGACGTGATCGCTAGCCTGGAAAGCGGAGCCGCCGGGCCGGCGCCGCACGCGGAGCCGGAGCCGGAGCCGGCCCGCCATGACGTCGCCCGAGCCGGAGCCCGAACCGGAGCCCGAACCGGAGCCCGAGGCGGCCGCGGTACACACCGATCAGGTCCCGGCCGCCCGCACCGAGGAGGTGGCACCTCCGGCGGCACCCGCCGGCACCGTCACCGCTCAGGCCTCGAGCCATGATGCGGTGCCGGCCCAGGCCTCCGGGCAGGGTCCCGTCACTCACGGAAACATGGCTCTCGACCCGGCTCACGCTCCCCAGACCGCACCGGCCGCGCCCCAGCCCGAGACCGCCGCCCGCGGTCTGGACTCGGCCGTGACGAAGAGCCTTGTGCTGCGGTTGATCGCCGGGGTTCGGGGGCTGTAGGCGTGGTCAACCGACCTGCGAGCCGCACGCTGCGACGGCGCGGACGTGGACACGCGGTGAAGATCGTCGTCACCGGTCCGTTCGGCGCGGGCAAGACGACGCTCATCCGCACCATCAGCGAGATCACCGTGCTCTCGACCGAGCGCGAGATCTCGTCGGAGTCGGAAAGCCGGGTCGGCAAGGCCCAGACCACCGTCGCGATGGACTTCGGCCGCATCGGCATCGACTCCGACCTTGTGCTTTACCTGTTCGGCACGCCGGGTCAGGACCGGTTCGAGTTCATGTGGGAGGTGCTGGGCGAGGGAATGCTCGGCTACGTCCTGCTGGTCGACGCAAGCCGGCCCGAGTCCGTGCAGGAAGCGACCGCCATCCTCGCCGCGTTCCGGCGCATGGCAGCAGTGCCTTACGTCGTCGCGGTGAACCGCAGCGAGGGGCTCGGTCCCGATGACGAGACCGAAGTGCGCAACGTGCTGGACCTCGCCCCGAGCGTCCCGGTGGTGGCCTGCGATGCGACCGACAAATCGTCGGTGAAGACGGTGTTGCTGGCCCTGCTGCACGCCGTACTCGAGAGCCTCGAACGTGAGCCTGCCGTCCGGGTCTAGGCACCGCGGGACGCGAAGGGGCCGGCTGCGCCGGCTCTTCGGTCGCCCGCGGCCGGCCGCGGCAGGCTCTCGCTCGGCGGCGCACCAGGCCATTCCGCGACCAGCCACCGCACCATCCTGGGTCGTCCTGCGTTTTCGCGACGGCTCCCAACTGCGGCTCGATCCCCGCAGCCCCGAGTCGGTCGCCATGCACTCCCTCGCGTCGACGCTCCGGTGGGGGCCCTGGTGAGGCGGCTGGGAGGCTGCCGCCGGGGGGTGCCGCTGACTTCACCGGAGCGGCCTTCCTGCCGATGTTGAAACCGTGAAGCAGCTCGGCGACATCCTGCTCGAGGGCGGCCTCGTCGACCACGACCAGCTGACGGCGGCGGTCGAGGAGCAGCAGCGCCTCGGTCGGAGCCTGGGCCGGGTCCTGGTCGATCTCGGCATGGTCACCGAGTCGCAGCTCGTCGCGGCGCTTGCCCAGCAGATCGGGCTGCCGTTCGTCGATCTGAACGAGTACCCGGTGGATGGGAGCGCGGTCGCGAGCATCGCCCCGCATGTCGCGCGTCGCCACGTCGCGCTCCCCATCGGCTACGAAGAGGGACGCCTCGTCGTCGCGATGGCCGACCCCGCCAACGTCTTCGCCGTCGACGACATCCGCTCGCTGACCGGTCTCGACGTGAAGCCCGTCGTCGCCACGAAGGCCGATCTGCTTGCCGCCATCGACCGCTTCCACCGCAGCGACGAAGCGCTCGACGAGCTGACGCACGCTCTCGAGTCCAACGAGGAAGAGGACTCGCTCGCCCGGGTCAAGGAGATCGTCGACGACGCCCCCATCGTCAAGTTCGTGAACCTGTTGATCGCGCAGGGGATCGCCGACCGGGCCTCGGACATCCACATCGAGCCGGGGGAGCACGACCTTCGGGTGCGGTTCCGCATCGACGGCGTGCTGCACGACATCATGAAATCCCCGCGCTCGATCCAGGCCGGAGTGATCAGCCGGCTGAAGATCATGTCCGACATGGACATCGCCGAGCGGCGCATCCCACAGGACGGCCGGCTCTCGGTATCGGTCGGCGGCCGCAAGATCGACCTTCGCGTCGCGACGCTGCCTTGCGTCTGGGGCGAGAAGGTCGTCATGCGCATCCTGGACAACTCGACGGCGCTGCTGAAGCTCTCGGACCTCGGCTTCCAGGACCACAACTTCGAGATCTGGAAGGAGTGCTACACCAAGCCCTACGGAATGCTCCTGGTGACCGGGCCGACCGGTTCGGGGAAGTCGACGACGCTGTACGCGACGCTCAACCTCGTCAGCCGGCCTGAGGTGAACGTCATCACCGTCGAGGACCCGGTCGAGTACCGGATCCCGGGCATCAACCAGGTGCAGGCCAACCCGAAAGCCGGGCTGACCTTCGCCAAGGCGTTGCGTTCCATCCTGCGTTCGGACCCCGACATCGTGCTGCTCGGTGAGATCCGCGACCACGAGACCGCGCAGATCGCCATCGAGGCCGCGCTCACCGGTCACCTCGTGCTCTCGACACTGCACACCAACGACGCTCCGAGTGCCGTCAACCGCCTGATCGAGATGGGGATCGAGCCGTTCCTGGTCGGGTCGGCGCTGGACTGCGTGCTCGCCCAGCGGCTCGCCCGCCGGCTCTGCATCAAGTGCCGCGAGCCGTACCAGCCGAGCCGGGAGCTGCTCGCCGCCTCGCGCTGGAACTGGGAGTTCGACGAGCTCCCGACGATCTATCGCGCGGTCGGCTGCTCCACCTGTTCGAAGACCGGCTACAAGGGCCGGCTGGCGTTGCACGAGGTCATGCCCGTGAACGAGGAGATCGAGCGACTTGCCGTCACCCGGGCGTCGGCCGACGCCATCGGCAGCGCCGCCCGCAACGCCGGCATGACCACGCTTCGCAACGACGGCCTGCAGAAGGTGCTGCAGGGCTTCACGTCGATCGAGGAGATCCTGCGCGTCGTGGTGTGAGGCGCTACGGCCGGTCCTACTGGCCGGTCGCCTGAGCCAGCCAACCGCGCTGCGCCTCGAGGGCCGCCCGCGCCTCGGCCGCCGTCCGCTCGTCGCCCGCGCGTTCGGCGCGCTCGATACGGCGCTCGAGCTTGGCGATCGACTCGTTCAACCGGATCACGAGCGGGTTGTCCGACACGTCAGGACGGAAGCGGGACTGCTCGGCATCGCGGATGGCTTCCTCGACAGCGGCCAGCCGCCGCTCCAGCCCGGCCGAGGCCTCGCGCGAGACCTGCGGCGCCGCCTCCCACTTGCGCTGGATGTCGCGCAGCCGCTTGCGGGCGCCGACGACATCGGACTGCGGGTCGAGGATCTCGGCCTCGCGCAGCAGCTCTTCACGTACCTGGACGGCGGCCTGGAACCCGGCATCACGCTCGGCGCGTGACGCGGTGCGGGCGGCGAAGAACGCGTCCTGGGCGGCCCGGAACCGGGCCCAGAGATCGGCCTCCGCAGCCTTCGGCGCCCCTCCGGCGGCCTTCCACTCGGTCATCGAATCCCGAAATCGCGCCGAGGTCGCACCCCAGCTCGTCGACGTCGCGAGCTTCTCGGCCTCGGCGACCAGCTCGTTCTTGCGGGTCTCGGACGCCTTGCGACGCTCCTCAAGCTCGGCGAAATGGGTGCGGCGGCGGCGCTGGACGGCGCTGCGGGCCGCGGACAGCCGGCCCCAGAGTGCGTCGTCGGTCTTGCGGTCGAGGCGGGCGAGCCCCTTCCACCGGTCGATCAGCTGGCGCATCTTCTCGTCGGCGTGGCGCCACTCCTCGCTCTGGGCGAGCTGCTCCGCCTCGGTGACCAGAGCCTCCTTGACCGCCACGGCCTCGGCGCGGGCGGCCGCCTTCTGCTCCGCGACCTCTCCCTGGCGCACGCTCGCGATCTCGGTGATCGCCGCCAGCCGGGCGTCGAGCGCGGCCAGATCGCCGACCACGGCGGCCTCGGGGAGTTCGCGGCGCAGCCGGGCTGCCGAGCCGGCAGCGCGCGACGGGTCGGCGACCACGCGCTTTTCCAGGATCGCCACCTCGGCGGCCAGATCCTCGAACTTGCGGCCGAAATACGCGAGCCCGTCCTCCGGGCTGCCTGCCAGCCACGAGCCGACGGCGCGCTCACCGGATTCGGTACGCACGTAGACGGTGCCGTCAGGGTCGACCCGACCGAAGTCGTTCGACACGCCAGCGGACGCGGTGTCAGCCCCAGTATTGGACGCAGCGTCCGAGCCAGCGGCCGACGGTTCTCCCACAGTGAGGAAACTACCGTGCAGCCTGTGGGCCTGCCCAGGCTGGTCAAATGCTGACCTGCTGACGCACCATGGATGCATGAGTCGATCGTCGACCCGACTTCGGGACCCCCAGCCTTCGGTGTTCGCATCCTTGCTCGTGCCCGTCGGCCTCGTCGCCCTCGCCGGCGTCGTCGGCTGGATCCTGCTTGTGACGGTGAAATGGCTGATCGTCACGCTGCTCTTCGCCATCGGCATCGCGCTGATCGTCGTCCCGATCTTCGCCGGAGCCCGGATCGTGGGGCCCACGGTCGGTGAGATCCGGCGCCGCCGGATCGGCCAGCTCATCACCGCGGGGCTGCTCGGCGTCGCCCTGATCGTTCTCGGTGTCGTGGTGTCCCGCCACGGCTGGCTGCTGATCGTCGTCCCAGCGGCGATCGTGCTGATCGCGCGGGGGATCGGGAAGTTCAGCGAGCGGCGGGCCGCCCGGGCGAACCGCGTCTAGAGCGCGCTGAGCTGCGGCCAGCTCGCGGCGAAGCCGGGATGCAGCGGCAGGTCCGACACCTCGTGCTCGGCGACCCAGCGCAGCGCGATGCTCTCCATCGTCACGGCGCGCACCTCGAGCTGCTCGGGCGCGATGGCGAGCACGGTGGTGTAGGACCAGCCACCGTGCTCGTCGACCCACTCGCCGGTGACATCGAGCTGGGCCAGGTCGACCCCCGACTCCTCGACCGCCTCGCGTAGCGCTGCCTGCTCCGCGCTCTCGTGGCTGTCGCGGGCGCCGCCGGGAAGGCCCCAGGTGTCGCCGTGATGGCTCCACGCGGCCCGGTGCTGCAGCAGGATCGCCGGCGGCCCCGCTGCCGGCGCGTGGCGCAGCAGCAAGCCGGCAGCACCGTAGCGCCCCCAGTGGCGGTGGCCGGCCGAGCAGACGACCCAACCGTCCCCGTCACCTCGCATAGCGCCCATCTTGTCAGGTGACCCGTCCCGACTCGGCGCTGAACCCCTCGTGTCCGCCGGATGCCACGAGTGCCCGCAGCCGATCGAGCCCGTCCCAGACGTCGGTGTAGCGGGTGTACAGCGGCGCCGGGCCCAACCGGATGGTGCCGGCGCCGTCCGCTGCCGCCCGGTAGTCGGGGACGACCTTCGCCTGCTCGATCAGCGCCCGGCAAATCTGGCGTGCCTGGCGGTGGGCGAGGTTCACGTGGCCGGCGCGCCGGACCGGATCGCGGGGGGTGGCGACGGTGAATCCCAGCGGCTCGAGCCAGGCGTCGGCCAGCTCGATCATCAGGGCCGTGAGCCGGCCGCTCTTGGCGGCGAGCGCGTCGATGCCGGCCGCACCGACCAGCTGAGCGCCGATCTCGACGAGCGGCAGCCCGAGGATGGGCGGCGTGCCCGTGGCGAAACGCAGGATGCCGCGAGCCGGGGTGTAGCGCTCCGCCATACCGAACTGGTCCTGCTGGCTGAACCAGCCTTGGATCGGCGACCGCAGCTGCGCCTGCAGCGCGCTCCGCACGTACAGGTACGCGGGCGCACCGGGGCCGGCGTTCAGGTACTTGTAGGTGCACCCCGTGGCCAGCTCCACGCCGCTCGCGGCCAGCCGCACCGGGACGGCGCCCGCCGAATGCGAGAGGTCCCAGACGATGCGCACCCCGTGGGCTTTCGCGACCGCCGTCAGCCGTTCGAGGTCGTGGAGCTCGCCCGAGGCGTACTCGACGTGTGAGAGGCACAGCACGGCGGCGCGTGCGCCGAGCCCAGCCGCCAGCTCGCGTTCGAGCGACGCCCCCAGCGCGCCCGCATCAGGGCGCAGCAATTCCACCCGAAGGTTCAGCAGGCGGGCGAGCCCTTCGATGACGTAGCGGTCGGTGGGGAAGTTCGCGGCCGTGGTGACGAGCGTCGTGCGGGCGGGACTCTCCTGGCGGGCCAGTTCCGCCGCAGCAGCAAGGAGTTTGAAGAGATTGACCGTCGTCGTGTCGCCGACCAGCACCTCCCCGGGCTCGGCCCCGAGCACGTCACGGGCGAGAACGTCGCCGACCCGCGCCGGCT
This sequence comes from uncultured Actinomycetota bacterium, assembly GCA_963782485.1. Lineage (GTDB taxonomy): Bacteria > Actinomycetota > Actinomycetes > Frankiales > Frankiaceae > DATAZK01. The sequence continues at coordinate 894,515 of CAWAJV010000006.1, read as the reverse complement.
CGTCGATCCAGCGCTCCCAACCCCGGACCAGATCGTGGCCCCATTCGCTCTCGACCACCTGCGCGAGGCGGGCGGCGCTGCTCTTCGGAAGCCGGCCGAGGGAGTTGCCGTCGAGGTAGATCAGGTCGGGATCGGAGATGACGAAGCGCTCCCGGAGCGCGGCGAGCGGATCGTCGGCATCCAGTGCGGCAGCCGCGTCGCGAGTCAATGGCAGCATCTGTTGCATGGTCCTCCCCGTCACGGAGTTGCTCGGCCTGCACCCCGCTCGCGGGTCGGGTGAGCCGGCGATGCAGTGGGAGCTCACCGTCAGCGAGCGGCTGCTGAACTCTGCCGGGACGCTCTGGGGCGGGGTCGGGCTGTCAGCGTTCGTCGCCGCGGCCGAGCAGGCCGTGGGCCGCCGGTGCGTGTGGGCGACGGTGCAGTACCTGGCACCGATCCGTGAGGGCGAGCGCCTTGCGATGCACATCGACATCGGCGGCCAGGGCATCGCGCTCACGCAGGCCAGCGGCCGGGGCACGGTCAACGGGATGCCGGCGCTGCTCGCCGTCGGCACCTTCGGCGGCGACGGACCGTACGACTTGCAGTTCTCGGGTGCCCCGGAGAGCCCGCGACCCCACGAGTGCGAGCCGCGCTCGATGCCCGCGCCGTGGGGCGGCGGGATGCTCGAGCGGATCGAGCAGCGGGCCAGGCCCGGAATGGCGATGCCGGACCCCGAAGGCCGCCCCGGCAGCGGCCGCACCATGCTCTGGATGCGGTTGAAAGACGTCGACGGCCAGCCCATCGCTGCGGACGTCGCCGCACTCGCCGTCCTGGCCGACCTGGCCCCCAGCGGCATCAGCGAGGCGATCGGCCGGCCCACGTTCGCCACCAGCCTGGACAACAGCATCCGCTCGGCCCGGCTGCCGGAACCGGACACGAGCGGCTGGGTGCTTATGGACATCACGGTCGAGGCGGTGGCCGGCCGCGTCGCCCAGCTGTCGGCGCGGATGTTCGACGACAGCGGCCGGCTGCTCGCGGTGTGCGGGCAGTCGGCGCGGCTGCGCCGCCCGCGGCGTTCCTAGCCGGCCTGCTTCCCGGAGAAGTCATAGGTGACCCCGGTCAGCTTCTCGGAGAGCTCCCAGAGCCGGCGGGCGTCGCCGGCGTTCAGCGAGCGCTTCGTGCGATAGGCCGGCTTGACGCCCGTCCCGCGCGAGCCGAACAGCCCGTCAGGTCCGACGTACATCCCGCTCATCGCGTCGTCGGCATCGGTGCCGTACAGCGTCGGAAGCGCACCTTGGGCGTCCGACTGCCCGAACAGCGCGTTGCTCAGGCCCATGACCTTCTCGTTGAGCTTGCTCCCGCTCATCTTCGGGCCGGCGGCCTGCAGGTTCGTCGTCGCGTAGCCCGGATGGGCCGCGAGGCTGGTGAGGTCGGCACCCGCGGCCGCGGCCCGGCGTCCGAGCTCGTCGGCGAAGAGCAGGTTGGCCAGCTTCGACTGGGCGTAAGACTTCCACTTGCCGTAGCGCCGCTCGCCCTGCAGGTCGTCCCAGTCGATCCGGCCGATGCGGTGGACATCGCTGCTGACGGTGACCACGCGCGTGCCCGGCTCGGCAAGCAGCTTCGGCAGGAGCCGGCCGGTCAGGGCGAAGTGGCCGAGGTGGTTGGTGCCGAACTGCATCTCGAAGCCGTCGGCGGTCTCGCGCTTGGGCAGCGCCATCACGCCCGCGTTGTTGACGAGGATGTTGACCGGGTCGGTGATGCTCCCGGCGAACTCCTGGACGGACGCGAGGCTCGCCAGATCGAGGGCTCGCACCTCGGCGCTGGCGCCGGGCTCTTCAGCGCGCAGCCGCTTCCACGCTGCCTGCCCGCGGCCGGCGTCACGGCACGCCATGATCACGTGGGCGCCGTGCGCGGCGAGCTGGCGCGCGGTCTGGTAGCCGAGACCGCTGTTCGCGCCGGTCACGATGGCTGTCTTGCCATCGGAGCGGTGCATGTTCGAGATCGTCCAGTGGGGCATGCCAGCAGTATTGCCCGCGTACGCTGCGCCCGTGCCCGTCCCTCTCGACGAATACCCGATCCACCAGGCCCCGCTGTCGATGGCCTACTTCGCCTCCAGCGACCGCAACGTCTACGACCGCTGCATCTTGCACTGCTACCAGCGCGACGGGCAGCGCCAGCTCATCGCCGGTGTCGGCGTCTATCCCCACCTCGGGGTCATCGACGGCTACGTGACGCTGCGTCAGGGATCGAAGCAGCGCGTCGTGCGGGCATCCGGCGCGCTGGGCGAGGACCGGATGACCCAGGCGGTCGGGCCGATCCGGGTCGAGGTCGTGAAGCCGTTGAAAGCCCTGCGGCTGATCTGCGACGGGCCGGATCTCGGCCTGAAGTGTGACCTGACCTTCGAAGGCGTGGTCGCGGCGACCGACGAGCCGCGCCATGTCACGCGTACCGGCTTCCAGACGATTCTCAATGCCCAGCGCTTCATCCAGACCGGCAACTGGTCGGGGATCATCGAGGCCGACGGCGAGCAGATCGCGGTGGACGACGACGGCTGGGTCGGCGCGCGTGACCGCTCCTGGGGCGTGCGTCCGGTCGGCGAATCCCTTTCGCGCAGTGTCTCCAACAGCACCCCGCACAACCCGGCCAACGCGAGCGAGGGCCACTGGCACATCTGGGTGCCGCTGCGCTTCGCCGACTTCTCGATCGTCGTCATTGCTCAGGAGCTGCCGAACGGCACCCGGGTGCTGAACGAGGCCGTGCGGCTCTTCCCCGCAGAGACCGGCCGCCCTCCGGAGCAGCTCGGCTGGCCCGACGTCGAGATTCACTACCGGCCGGGCACGCGCCATCCGGAATCCGCCGTGCTGCACCTCATGCAACGCGGGCGGCGCCCGGTGACGGTCGAGGTGAAGACGCTCGGCTACATCCCGCTGCACATCGGCGCGGGCTACGGCGGTGACACCAGCTGGACGCACGGCTCCTGGCGCGGGGAGCGGTGGGTCGAGGAAGAGGTCTACGACTACGACGACCCGAAGGTCGCCGAGCGCGTCCCGTTCGGGGTCATCGACCACGTCGCGGCCGCGACGTTCACCGGCTCGGACGGGATCAGGGTGCGCGGCAGCGGCGTCTTCGAGCACGGCAGCATCGGCCGGCACGACCCTTCCGGCTTCCATGACTTCGCCGACGTCTGGTCGCACTGACGGCCGATTTCAGTGGCCCGCCCTGACACGCCGTCAGGGCTTCAGGTAACAATGCGGCTATGCGGCTGGCATACACGGATGAGCAAGAGGCGATGCGCACGGAGTTGCGCGAGTACTACGCGAAGCTCCTCGACCCGGACACCCAGAAGGCCCTCCACGAGGACAGCCAGGGTCCGGTGATGCGGCGGGTCGTGAAGCAGATGGGCGCCGACGGGTGGCTCGGCATCGGCTGGCCCAAGGAGTACGGCGGCCAGGGTAGGAGCGCCATCGAGCAGTTCATCTTCTTCGACGAGACGATGCGCGCCGGTGCTCCGGTTCCGATGCTGACCATCAACACGGTCGGCCCGACGATCATGCACCACGGCACGGATGAGCAGAAGCAGCGCTTCCTGCCCAAGATCGTCGCCGGCGAGCTGCATTTCGCCATCGGCTACAGCGAGCCGGGCGCCGGCACCGACCTCGCCGCGCTGCGCACGCGTGCCGTGCGCGACGGCGACGATTACGTCATCAACGGCAGCAAGCTCTGGACCAGCCTCGCCGCGACGTCCGACTACTGCTGGCTCGCCGTGCGCACGGATCCCGATGCCAAGAAGCACCGCGGCCTGTCGATCATCATCGTTCCGCTCGACAGCCCCGGGATCACCATGACCCCGTTGCGGCTGGTCGGCGAGAGCCTCATCTACGCGGTGCACTACGACGACGTCCGCGTCTCGGCCGACAACCTCATCGGCGGCGAGAACAACGGCTGGCGGCTCATCACCGGGCAGCTCAACGCCGAGCGTGTCTCGCTCTGCAGCCCGGGCATGGGCGACAAGGCGCTGCACGAGGTCATCCAGTGGGCCAAGGACACCAAGCTCCCCGACGGGCGGCGCGTCATCGACCAGCCGTGGGTGCAGACCAACCTGGCGAAGGCGTACGCCGGCTTCGAGTTCCTGCGGCTGATCAACTGGAAGGTCGCCTGGGCGGCCACGCAGGACCAGGTGGATGTCGCCGACGCGTCGACGACCAAGGTCTTCGGCACCGAGCACTACCTGGACTCGGTGCGCCTGCTCATGGAGATCGTCGGTGAGCCCGCCTACCTCAAGGAAGACTCCCCGGGCGCGGTGCTCGCGAGCCGGCTCGAGTCCATGTACCGCGGCGTCGTCATCCTCACGTTCGGCGGCGGTGTCAACGAGGTCCAGCGCGATCTGATCTCCGCGTTCGGCCTCGGCATGCCGCTGGCCAAGCGCTGAGCGGCCGCCGCCGGCCCCCTAGCCCCACTGCCGACCGCCGAACCTGACTGGAGACTCTCGACATGGACTTCGCTCTCACCGACGAGCAGGTCGAAATCCGCGACCTCGCGGCGCGCATCCTCGACGACACCCTGACGCAGGAGCGCCTGCGCGAGATCGAGGCGAGCGACGAGCCCGGCTTCGACCGCAAGCTGTGGGCTGCGCTCGCCGAGGCCGGGCTGCTGGGCGTGTGCATCCCCGAGTCCTCCGGCGGGCTGGGCCTCGGGTGGTTCGAGGCGGCTCAGGTGCTCGAGCAGGCCGGGCGCACCGTCGCTCCGGTCCCGCTCCTCTCGGTGCTGCCGGCGACGGCGTTCCTGACGCGCTACGCCGCTGAGGCTCGCGCCGAGCTGCTGGGCGCCGTCGCGTCCGGCGCGGCCGTTGTGACGGTGGCCCTGGTGGAGCCGCTGGGCGACCCCCGCGCGCCGCAGACCACCGCCCGCCGCGAAGGCTCCGGCTGGGTGCTCGACGGCGCGAAGGTATGCGTACCCGGCGGTCCCTACGCCGACCACGTGCTGGTCTCGGCGACGCTGGCCGGCGGGACCGACACGGGCGTGTTCCTGGTGCATCCGTCCGCGGCCGGGGTCTCGCGCCAGGCGCAGCCGACCATCACGTACGCGCCCGAGTCGACCCTGACACTTTCCGGTGTCCAGCTCGAGGAAAGCGCGCTCATCGGCCCGGCTGACGGCAGCGCGCTGAGCCACCTGCTCGACCTCGCGACGGCCGCCGCATGCACCGCCATGGTGGGCGTCTCGTCCACCGCGGTGAAGCTCACCGCCGAATACACCAAGACCCGCGAGCAGTTCGGCCACCCCATCGCGCTCTTCCAGGCGGTCGGCCAGCGCGCGGCTGACGCGTTCATCGACAGCCAGGCGATCCGGCTGACGGCGCTGCAGGTCAACTGGTTGCTCGCCGAGGGGCTGAACGCGGACCGCGAGCTCGCCGTTGCCAAGTACTTCGCCGCCGAGGGCGGGCAGCGGGTCGGGCGCGCCGCGCAACACCTTCACGGCGGCATGGGCGTCGATCGCGAGTACCCGCTGCACCGCTACTACCTGTGGGCCAAGCACCTCGAGCTCACGCTCGGCAGTGGCACCCGCCAGCTGACCCGGCTGGGAGAGCTGATCGCTGCCTCCTGACGCGGGCCGCGGCAGGTGTGATCAGCGCGGCTGCAGGTGGGTTTCAAAGAAGCCGAGGATGCGTTGCCACGCGTCCTCGGCGCTCGGGTGGTGGTAGCTCATTCCCGCGACCCGGACGAGCGGCCCGAACGGGCCGGCGCTGTGACGATTCAGGAAGCTGTGGCCGGCCCCCGGGTACTCCTTGACGTCATGGTCGATTCCCGCTGCAGTCAAAGCGTTTTCGAGCTTCGCTGCGGCGCCCTTCATTCCCAGATCGCGCGCCCCGTAGCTGGCGACGATCGGGCAGGCGCCCTCCAGCGCGACCTCCAGGTCCTTGGGTAGCTGCCCGTAGTTCACCGACGAGACGTCGAAGCCGCGGACGGCCGACAGCAGCGCGAAACCGCCGCCCATGCAAAAGCCGATGACGCCCGTCGCATCGGTGGTTTCGGGGAGGTCGAGCAGGTAGCGCCGGGCGACTTCGACGTCTTCGAACGCCCGGCCCGCGCCGGCCATGAGGGCGCTCATGGTGGCCTTCACGCACCGCAGGGCCCCGCCGCGGCTGAACAGGTCAGGAGCCAGCGCCACGTACCCGGCTGCGGCGAGGTGGTCGGCGTTGACCCGGGTGTCGTCATTCAGGCCGAAGGCTTCATGGATGACGACGACGCCGGGCCAGGGGCCGGTACCAACCGGCGGAACCGACAGGTACGCGCGCAAGTCGGTGCGATCGTCGGCGGTGACGGTGATGTCCGGCATGGCGGCACGCTACCCGCGGCTGCGAGCCGAAAGCGCTAGTCGTCCAATTCCGCGAGCTCGACCTCAACGCGCTCCAACTCGGCGCGCAGGGTCTCAGCCCGGCTCTGGGCCTCCTGGCGGCACGCGTCAATGGCGTTCTGCAGATCGCGGCGCAGCGTGTGGTCATCGAGGCGGTCGCTCAGGGCGCGGACCGCAGCGAGCGTCAGCGGGCGGGCGGCGGAGCGCCGGCCGCCGCGGGTGCTCTCGTACGTCCAGCCCTTGCCTGAGAAGCGCAGGGTCACCGAGATGTTGCCGGGCTTGGCGCCCTTCTTGGCCGCCGCCTTGGTCGCCTTCGCGGGGGCTGGCTTGGCCGGCGGCTTGTCCGTCTCATCAGCTTCGGCCGGGGGCGGCACGGCCATCAGCCGCGGCGGTTCTGCCGGCTCGTACGGCGGCGGCGCAGGAGCCGGCTTCGTCTCCAACGGCAGCGGGGCCGCCGGCGCCGGCGCTGCCTTCGCGGCTCTGCCACGGGTCGGCATCGAGAGCTCGTTGGGGGAGAACGGCACGACGTCGTCGCGCAGCCGCACCGAGATGAACTCACCGACCGCGGGCTCCTCGAAGCCGACGATCGGGACGGAGGTTCCGGCGGCGCCGAGCGCCGTGTCGACCAGCAGGACGACCCGGGGCTTCTTGCCGGACTCCAGCCGCTCGCGCAGCGTCGTCACCTCCGCTTCGGACAGCGCGGAAGGGCCGGAACGGGCGGAGCGAGCACGAGAACGTGGCGGCATGCCTTTCATGGTAGGAACCTCGCGAGCCAACCGGTGACAGCGAGCGCGTCGACACCCTTGCGGAGCGAGTGATCGGCTCCGGGAGCTTCGACGACGGCGATCCCGCGGCCGGGCGTTGCCAGCAGATCCGCGCGCAGCTCCGCGGCGGATCCGAACGGGTCGCGCTCGCCTTGCACGACGAGCACGGGTACCCCCGCTCCCATCAGCTCAGGGAGCCGGCTCGGCCGCTCACGGCCTGGAGCCCGCGGCGGCCGGAGTGGAAACGCGAGAGCGACGACGCCGCCGGCCGCGCCCGCGAGCGCGGTTCGGCACGCGACCCGCGCTCCGCTGCTGCGCCCGCCCGTCAGGAGCAGCGTCGACTGCAGGCCCTTGCGCCGAGCTGCAGCTCTCGCGGCCTTGATGACCGCGAGGAAAGCGGCATCCAGCTGCGCTGCCGGCGCGGGAGCCCGCTTACCCGCGACGCGATAGGGCTGCTCGACCAGCCCCACGGCCAGGCCCACGGAGTCGGCGAGGCGCGCCACGAGTTGCAGGTCGGGCGCCGCGATACCGCCCCCCGCGCCGTGGCCGAGCAGGAGCAGGCCCAGCCGCTCGGCATCGAGCGGCGCGTACCAGGTGAGCCGCGCGGAACCATGCGCGGTCCGGATATTCACGAGTCGGCCGGCTCCTGTCGTTCACAAAATGCCCGCATTCCGAGGGGAAATGACCGAGTTCTCCGGGTCCGTCCACGGTTCAACGCAAAACGTGGGGGCAGTGTCCTGAACCTAATGGGCGCAAACGCTACGCTCTGTTCACCCAGCGCGATGACGCCTGGGGGTGTCGGTAGTGGCCCGAGCGTCAGGGGGTGACGTGAAGGACTCCGGCGGAGAGGCCCTTGCCGACGCCGTGGCTGCCGGGATTGCTGTCGACGCTTCCGCTGAGTCGGTCGCGCAAGCCCGTCGCCTCGTTGCCGCTCAGCTCGACGCGTGGGGTCTCGCGGAGCTCTCCGACGACGCCCGTCTCGTCATCAGCGAGCTGCTGACCAATGCCGCTCTGCACGCGCGCCCACCGATCCGCATGAAGCTTGCGCGTATCCCGGCCGGCATCCGCATGGAGGTCAGCGACGGCTCGGCGGAGGTGCCGTTGCAGATGCGGCCGGCCGCGGATGTCATGACGGGCCGCGGCTGGACGCTCGTCGAGGCGCTCTGCCGCGAATGGGGTGTCGATCCGGAGGAGTCCGGCAAGGTCGTGTGGGTCACGATGACGACCGAAGGCCCGGCCCATATGAACGACCGGGACGAGGCCGGCAGCGCCTCCGTCGACACGGAGCTCCTGGAGTTGTTCGATTTCAGCGACGCGTCGAGCGAGCCGCACTATGCGGTGGCCCTCGGTGACGTGCCCACCGAGCTGCTCGTGGCCGCCAAGGCCCACATCGACGCGCTGATTCGCGAATTCGCTCTCGTGACGAGTGGGGCCGCCGACGGCGCCAGCCCGATCCCGCCGCACCTTGCGGCGCTCATCCAGCAGGTCACGGGCAACTTCCGGGAAGCCCGCCAGTCCATCAAGAAGCAGGCGCTGCGCGCCTCGCAAGCTGGGCTCCCGCGCACCCAGCTCGTTCTCGACCTGCCCGCCTCCGCCGCGCAAGCCGGGCTGGCGTACCTCGAAGCGCTCGACCAGGTGGACGCCTATTGCCGGGCGGAGCGAATGCTGACCCTCGAGTCCCCTCCCGCCCACCGGCTTTTCCGCCGGTGGTACGTCGAGGAGCTGGTCGCCGGGCTGCTCCGAGCGACTGATCCGAATCGCGATCCGATGAACAAGGAAGCGGATCATCTTGCGGAGACGTTCGAGTCTCGGCTGCTTCGCGAGTACGAGCGGTTGAGCACCGCTCTGCGAGAGCGCGAGTCCGAGCCTGCCGAGCCGACCTAGCCGACCTGGCCGGTGAAGAACGAGGTCCGGGCCCGCGCCCCCGGCCAGTCGAGGCTGAAGTGAATGTGGTCGATATGGCAGGCGGTGGGGTCAGTGCCGCAGGTGTACGGCTTCGGCTTGTAGCCGGTCCAGCTGCCGTAGATCTGCTTGTTCCAGATGACGTACATGACACCGAGCCGGCGCGCGATGGCGTGCTGGTTGCCGTAGCTGTCGGTCTTGAACAGCCAATTGAGCACGGCCTTGCCGTCGGCGCGCATGGCCGGGATGCGGTAGTCCAGGCCGAAGTCGAGCGCGCGTCCCTCGTGATGCTCGCTGACGGAACCGTCGCAGGGGCGGGTGATCCCGGTGAAGACGGCCTTGCCGCCGACATTCGTGCCGTAGGTGACGAGCAGCAGGTTGCGCAGCGCGCGGGGACCGGGCTTGTCGAACGCGTTTTTGGCGACGCACTTCTTCGCCGCGGGCTGGTAGGGGACGGACGCTTCGATGGCTTTGGCGAAGTGGCGGGTGGTGGGCACGCGGGCCGCCCCGCTCGTCGCGGCCGGGGCGCAGGCGGCAGCGGTGAGGGCCGCGAGGAGTCCGAACGCGGTGCCGAGACGGCGAGCACGTGCGCGGGTGGTGCCGAGGCTCATGCCTCAGGTATCGGCCGACCCCCGTGATCGACTGAATGCAGCAGTCCAAATCACCTACAAATGGACTAATCGCCGCGGTGGATCCATCGCGCAGGGTCAGTCGCGGAGCAGCACTCCGGGCCCGAGCAGCTGGTGCGGATCGAGAGCGGCCTTGACCGAGCGCATGACGGCGATCTCCGCCGGGGTGCGCGACAGCCCGAGCCACTCGGCCTTGGCCCGGCCGATCCCGTGTTCGGAACTGATCGTGCCGGAGCGTTCGGCGACCGCCCGGAGCACCGCTTCCTCGAGGGCCTCGGCCTTCTCGACTGCCCCGATCAGGTTCACGTGCAGGTTGCCCTCGTTGAGATGACCCCAGAGGTACGCCCGCGCTCCTGGCGCGGCGGCGGCGATGATGGCGGGCAGCGCGTCGATGAGCCCCGCCAGCTCGCCGACGGGGACGGCGACATCGAGCTTGACCGGCACCCCCTGGGCGTTCACCGCCTCGGTGTGGCCCTCGCGGTACTGCCACAGGGCACGCTGGCCGGCCTGGTCGGAGGCCGTCGCGACGTTGGCGTCGATCACGCCCGGCGCTTCGGCGAGGACCTCCATCATCAGCTCGGACGGGTCCTGGCGCCCGGCGCACTCGATGAGCAGGTACGCGGGCGCCGGCTCGGCAAAGGGTCGCGGCAGGCCGGAAGCGGCGCGCACCAGCTCGAGGCCCGCGTCGAACATCAGCTCGGCGGCGCTGAGGGTCGGCCCGAGGTGTTCGCGCAGCACGGCCAGCAAGGCGATGGCGTCAGCGGTGCCGCCGAGGGCGATGAGCGCGACGCAACGGGCGGCCTCGGCGGCGACCAGCCGAAGGCGAGCGCGCGTCACCACCGCGAGGGTGCCCTCGCTGCCGGTGATCAGTGAGGTGAGGTCGTAGCCGGTGTTGTCCTTCGGGAGGCCGCCGAGATGGCTGACGACGCTGCCGTCCGCCAGCACCGCCTCGAGGCCGAGCACCTGAGCGTGCATGCTCCCGTAGCGCAGCACCCGGATGCCGCCGGCGTTCGTGGCGATGAGCCCGCCGACCGTCGCGGTGTCGCGCGCCGCGAGATCGACGCCGAAGGCCAGGCCGGCTTCGCGGGCCTTCGCGTGCAGGACGCCGAGCCGCACGCCCGCGCCCGCGGTGACCTGGCCGGCCGCGACGTCGATCGGCTCCACCGTGTCGAGGCGGGTGGTGGAAAGCAGGACCTCTCCACCGGCGGGGACCCCGCCGCCGACGAGCCCGGTATTGCCGCCCTGCACGACCACCGGCGTTGCCGCCGCCGCGCAGGCTTCGAGCACCGCCGCGACCTCGCCCGTCGTGGCGGGTCGGACGACGGCCGTCGCCCGACCGTGGAAACGCCCGGTCCAGTCCGTTTCGTACGAGCTGGTCAGCGCCGGATCCGTCAGGACGTGGCTCGAACCGACGGCTGCCACCAGCGCATCGACGAGAGCCGTCGGAGCGGGGGAGCCGGTCATACCAGCCGCAGCCGGACGGTCACGGGCAGGCGCCGAAGCTGCTCGCAGGCCGCGTCGCTGAGCGGGCCCGACACGTCCGTCACCACATAGCCGTAATCGCCGGAGGTGGCGAGCAACTGGCCCACGATGTTGATCGAATGCTCGGCCAGCAGGCCATCCACCGTCGCGAGCACGCCCGGCGTATTGCGGTGCAGATACAGCAGCCGCTGGCTGCGCTCCACCGGACGCAGGGCCACCGGCGGCAGGTTGACCGACAGCGTTGTCACGCCGGTAGCGAGGTAGTCGTGCAGCTTGCCCGCGACGAAATGGCCGATGTCTTGCTGGGCCTCCTCGGTCGAGCCGCCGACGTGGGGGGTGAGGATGACGTTTTCCAGGCCGCGCAATTCGGAGACGAACTCCTCGCCGCGTGCCGACGGCTCCTGGGGAAAGACGTCGATGGCGGCTCCGGCGAGATGGCCCGCCTTGATCTCGGCGGCGAGCGCACCGTGGTCGACGACAAAACCACGCGACAGGTTCAGAAACAGGCTGTCCTGACGCATCCGGGCGAACTCGCGCGCGCCGAAGAAGCCGCTATTGCCGGGACGCCCGTCGACGTGAAGCGTCACGACATCGGCGCCGTCGAGCAGCTCGTCCAGGCTGGCGCAGCGCCGGGCGTTACCGAGGGCGAGCTTGTCGGCCGTGTCGTAGAAGATCACCGACATGCCGAGCGCCTCCGCGAGCACGGAAAGCTGGCTGCCGATATTGCCGTAGCCGACGATGCCGAGGGTGCGCCCGCGGATCTCGTGGCTGCCGGTGGCCGACTTGTCCCAGACCCCGCGGTGCATCAGGGCGTCTTTCACGGTGAGGCGGCGGGTCAGGGCGATCAGCTCGGAGACCGCCAGCTCGACCACGCTGCGCGTGTTGGAGAACGGGGCGTTGAAGACGGCCACCCCCGCTTCGCTGGCGGCGCGCAGATCGATCTGATTCGTGCCGATGCAGAACGCGCCGATCGCCAGCAGGCTCGGGGTGGCCGCGAAAACGTCAGCACTGACAGTCGTTTTCGACCGGATCCCGAGCAGATCGATGCCGTCGAGCCGGCGGATCAGCTCGTCGGTGTCGAGAGCTCGGGTGAGCTGCTCCACGTCGTAGCCGGCGGCTCGCAGCCGGGACGCGGCATCGGGATGGATGTCTTCGAGGAGGAGGGCCCGCAGCGGTGCGGCCCCCGGCGTTGACGGCGATGTCAGGGCCATGGGGGTCCTTTCGGTCAGGACCCCCATGGTGCCAGGAGGACCTTGGCTAGAGGTTTCCTGGCGCAGGCGACGTCGCCGGGTCGAGGCGGGCGAGGTCCTGCGCCGTGATGCGTGCGCCGCTGGCCGTGATGACCGTGCGCTGCAGGTAGGCGGGGCAGCAGTTCGGCTCGTCGTTCGGGTACTGCGCCGACACCTCGGTGATCGAGTCGTCGTTCACCGTCACGATTCCGTGAGCGAGATCTCCCCGATGGCCGACGACCTCGGTGCCGCTGAGAATGTCGTACGCCAGTAGGTCACCGGTGCCCTGGTGGCGGAAGCCGACCACGCCCTCGGACAGGCCGTTGCCGTCGAGGTCGGTCGTGCGCAGGGTGATGGTGGTGACGTCATCGCCGGTGTCGTCGGCATAGCCGAGGACCGGGACCCAGCCGGTGCCGTCCTCGAACTGAAGCACCCCGAACCGCCAGGCCGACTTGTGCTGCACGGCTTTCTTCTCGACGACATAAGCGACCTCTTCGCTGGAGACGCACTGCGTCACGGTCCAGCCGTACTCGTGCAGGAGCTGGCACTTGTCGGTGGCGGGCTGGGCGATCGGATCGGCGCCCTGGAGCGGCTGCAGGTAGGCATCGTCAGCGGTCACGGTCGCCAGCGACGATTCCTCTGCCGGCGCCGTGGCGTCGGTCTCGCTAGGAGTGGGGGTCGGCGTTGCCGGCGACGAGGTCGTCGTGGTCCCGGGGAAGACGCCCGTATCACTCACCGGGGAGGATTTGGCTGTCGGGCTATTGCTGGACGTTCCACACCCGGCGACAGCGAGCGCGCACGCGCCGGCGAGTGCGATGCCGGCAAGCGTGCGAGGTTTCCGGCGAAAACGGTTGGGGCGCAGGGCTTTGCTGGTCATGTCGACGCTGGTCATGTCGACACTTTGACGCGAGGGCGCGGACTTGTCTGTCGCGCGCCAGACAGTCGCTCACGCATTCCGTGCGCGGAGATTCCCGGGAAGGCAGCGCCCTTCGCCGTCCTGGTGTTCAGGCCGCCTGGTCTTCATCGCCGTCTATCGGTTGTTCCCAGTTGATCCACGGTTCCCAGCGTTCGGGGTCGGGCTCGGGGTAGTCGTCGGGTCCGTTGCGGATGGTGACGCGGATGGCGGTGCCTGCTTCTGGGTGGCTATCAGGCGCCCGTTCTTCGTCGGGGTCGGGGTCGGGGGGTTCGGGGAGGTCTGGTCGGTCGAAGAAGTGGCCGCTGCCGTTTTCGGGGGGCTGCTCTTGCGCTTCGGCGGTGGTGGGGCGGTAGTCGTAGGGGTGGCTGGTGTAGCTGTGGCCGCTGGGGGTGGTCCAGGTGGCGGCTGTGGTGTTGGGGTCGCGTCGTAGCGTCCAGCCGGCTTTCGTTTTGAGCCGGTGGTGGGTGCCGCAGGCGGGGCCGAGGTTGATCCGGTCGGTGCCGCCGCCGACGGCGGGGTGGGGGTGGTAGGGGTTGGTGTGGTCGAGGTCGCAGCGGCGGGCGGAGCGCCGGCAGCAGGGCCCGCTGCAGGTGCGGTCGCGGGCCCGGATGTAGTCGGCGAGAGCATCTGAGGGCCGGTAGCGGCTGCGGCCGAGGTCGAGCAGCGCGCCGGTGTGCGGGTCGTGGATGAGGCGGCGCCACCGGCCGTCGGCGGCCAGCAGTGCGGGCCAGCGGGGCGGGGATGGGTCCGTAGCCGTCCAGCTCCGCGGGGTTGTCGGCCAGTCCGAGAGCGGTCGGCAGGTCGATGGTGATCAGCACGTCGGCGCTGGTCCGGCTGCTGCGGCTGACCGCGGTTTCGGTGACGGCTGCCGGGTCGGCGTCGGGGGCGGGGCGGCTGCCGGCCCTGCCGTGGGTGATGAGGTCGAGCAGCGCGTCGGCGCGCAACGCGGCGATCGGCAGCCAGCCCGCTTCACCGCGTTTGGGCAGGGTGCGCTGGCGGTGGCGGGCGAGGCTGTCGGCGGCGGCGTAGGCGGCCTTCACATCGGCGGCCAAGGCGGTCAGCCGCAGCTCGGCCATCCCGTCCGGCTGCGGCCAGATGTCCAGCGACCGCTCGGCATGCGCCTTTTTCGCCCGGTCCGCCGCCGATCGTGGTTCCACCGCGATGACCGCCCGGCGCAAGCAGTCACGCAGCTGGGCGACGGTCTGGCGGCGGGCTCGCGGCAGCACCCGGATCGCGACCCGGCGGGCTTTGGCCTCGGACAGGTCGGCGGTGCTCTCGGCGATCGCCGCGGCGTGCAGGAAGGTGATGTCACCCGCCGCCAAGGCGTCACCGACCATGAACAGCCGGCCGCAGAGCTGCTCCGCCACATGCAGCCGGTTACCGGCGGTCTGCTCCGGCAGCCGCAGCGCGGCGCCGATCTCGGCATGGGCGGAACTTTCGGCCAGCGACGTATCGCCTATCGGCTCGGCCATGACCGCCGCCCGGGCATCCGCCCCGACCCGCACCATCAGCCGCTGCCCGACCGCCGCGACCCACGCCGCCAGGCGATCCCAGGCGATCATCAGATCGACCCGGCGCCGATCATCCAACCGGTCGACATCGACAGCGTCCAGAGCCGCCAGCAGCTCGGCCGACGGCGGCGCGATCAACGCCGCGGCGATGACCCCATCAGCAGACAGCGACTCGAACATGTGTTCGACACTACCAGACAGAGTTGTCTCCGACCAGGGCATTCACCTGCTGGATGAGCTCCAGTTTCCGCTACGCCGTCGGTACGGCTAGCTTGCCGTTTGTGGGCGCACCCTGGGACACCGACGTAAGACAGTTGGCCGACTTCGCCTACACGAGGCCCGGGCCCTGGTGGCAACCAGGCGAACCGTTGGCCTCCGTCGGCCTGCTCCTTCGGGACTTCCCGCCGTATCCGGACACGCCTCCCGAGGCGTGCCCGATCCTGTCGGCCGGCGTAGATGGGATCCACTGGAATGCCATGAGGGCTGCCACCTCGTCGGGCTACCTCATCGTGATGACCGTTCCGCCCACGACAGGGGTGAACCTCGTCGTCGGCGAGTCCCTTCGGGAGTCTTCGGCGATCTCTAGCGGGGAAGCGGCCGCTTCAGACGGTCGAGCGCCCCGCCGCGGTCGACACCCCCGACGACGCGGTCAGGGTCCGCGGGCCCATCAGCTTCGCCATCAGGTGATCGCCCGCAAGTTCGCCATGGCCCAGGACGGTATCGGCGCCACGTATCGGTTCCGTGACGGCAGTGCGGCCACGCCGTAATCGCTGACGCTAGAGGACGTCGGCCAGGCCGGCGCACGGCAGGCCGAAAGCGTCGGCCACTCCGGCGTACGTGATCGAACCGGCGACCGCGTTGACCCCGAGGCGAAGCGCAGGGTCGGACTCGATCGCGGCGCGGACGCCCTGGTTCGCCAGCCGCTCGACATAGGGCAGCGTGACGTTCGTCAGCGCCAGGGTAGAGGTGGCCGGCACCGCACCCGGCATGTTCGCCACGCAGTAGAAGAGCGTTTCCTTCACGGGGAAGACGGGATCCTGATGCGTCGTCGGCCGGGTCGATTCGAAGCATCCGCCCTGATCGACCGCGATGTCGACGAGCACGGCGCCGGGGAGCATGCGCGCCACCACGTCGTCCGGCACCAGCACCGGTGCCTTGGCGCCCGGGATGAGGACGGCGCCGATGACGACGTCGGAGTCGAGGACCGCGCGCTCGACCTCGTGAGCGGTCGATGCGACCGTCGTCACCGCGCCGTGGAACGCGTTGTCGGCGTGACGAAGCTTCACGACGTTCTTGTCCAGCAACGTCACATCGGCCTGCAGCCCCAGCGCGATGAGCGCGGCGCTCATGCCGGAGGTCCCCGCGCCGAGGATGGTCACCTTCGCCGGCCGCACCCCCGGGACGCCGCCCATCAGGACGCCGCGACCGCCCGCGTACTGCTCCAGGAAGTGCGCGGCCACCTGCGGAGCCATCCGGCCGGCCACCTCGCTCATGGGGGCCAGTAGCGGGAGCGACCCGTCGGCAGCCTGCACGGTCTCGTAGGCGATCGCCGTCGTGCCGCTGGCGAGGATGGCATCGGTACAGGCGCGGCTCGCGGCCAGGTGCAGGTACGTGAAGAGCGTCTGCTCGCGCCGCATGCGCGGGTACTCCTCCGCGATCGGCTCCTTGACCTTCAGGACGAGATCGGCGTCGCCCCACACGTCATCGGCAGTGGCCACGATCGTGGCGCCTGCGGCGACGTAGTCCGCATCGGAGAGCCGCGACCCGTTGCCCGCGCCCGACTGCACCAGGACCTGGTGACCCGCCCCGGCCAGCTCGCGCACTCCCGCGGGGGTGGCGGCGACCCGGAACTCCTCGGGCTTCACCTCGGTCGGAACGCCGATCTTCATGTCTGGCCCTTCTTGAGTGCTCGCGGGCAGCTCGCGGGTATGGCGACGGTTTGCCTACTCGACTACGGTATGAACCACGGTAATAGTCGTCTACTGGGCCTTCTGTTACGAGATCAGTCATTCTTACGGAGCCAGATGAAGCTCTCGCAGGCTCTCGTGAACGGCGATGTCTCGTTCTGGTGGGCGGATATCGGCGGGGCCCCCGGGCCCGGGCAGCGCCGACCGGCCCCGATGACGCTCACTCGAGGCTGATGTCGGCATCGTGGGTGGCGGATACACCGGATTGTGGACCGCTTACTACCTCGCGCAAGCGCGCATCGCCCACGCGTGGTCCGGCGTTCTCGGGGTACCGCGCGACTGGTGCGCGACGGTCGGGTTCGATCGGGCCAGCGGCCTGGGATGGGCCCGCAAGACCTCGCGCATCGCCCGCGTCGCTGATGTGATTGCAGGACGCACCTGATCGACGCAGGACCGACCGGATCCAACGAAGAGGAGCCCCCCGTGCGCACCATCACGAACGTCGTCGCTGGCAAGGCCGGGCCGTCCGCGGACGGTCGGACCGCCGAAATCTTCAATCCCGCTACGGCGCAGCCCTTTGCGACGGCACCCATCAGCGGCGCCGAGGACGTCGACCGGGCGATGCAGGCGGCCGCGACCGCCTTCGAGGAATGGCGCGACACCACGCCTTCGAAGCGTCAGCTGGCCATGCTGCGGTTCGCCGACGCCCTCGAATCGCACGCGGACGAGCTCGTCGCGCTGGAGGCGGAAAACACCGGCAAGCCCCTGGGTCTCACGGCGAGCGAGGAGCTGCCCCCGAGCATCGACCAGATCCGCTTCTTCGCCGGCGCGGCGCGCGTGCTCGAGGGTCGCTCGGCGGGGGAGTACATGGAGGGGCTCACGTCGTTCATCCGCCGCGAGCCGATCGGCGTCGTCGCCCAGGTGACCCCGTGGAACTACCCGATCATGATGGCGGTCTGGAAGTTCGCGCCGGCCATCGCCGCGGGCAACGCGGTGGTGCTCAAGCCCAGCGACACGACCCCGGTCACGACCGTGCGCATGGCCGAGATCGCCGCCGAGTTCTTCCCGCCGGGCGTGTTCAACGTGGTCTGCGGAGACCGTGACACCGGCCGGCTTCTGGTGGCGCATCCCACGCCGCAGCTGGTGTCGATCACGGGATCGGTGCGGGCCGGCATGGAGGTGGCGACGGCCGCGGGTGCCGACTTGAAGCGCACCCACCTGGAGCTCGGCGGCAAGGCGCCGGTCATCGTCTTCGACGACGCCGATGTCGAATCCGCGGCGGCGGGGATCGCCGAGGCGGGCTACTTCAACGCCGGGCAGGACTGCACGGCCGCCACCCGCGTTCTGGCGACGCCGGGCGTCTACGACGACATCGTCGCTGCCCTTGCAGCGCAGGCGAAGCAGACCGCGACGGGGATGCCGGACGACCCGGATGCCGCATTCGGAGCGCTCAACAATCCCGCGCAGCTCGAGCGAGTCAGCGGGTTTCTCTCGCGGCTGCCCGACACGGCGAAGGTGCTTGCCGGTGGCCACCGGGCGAATGGCCCGCTATCGGCCGGCTGGTTCCACGAGGCCACCCTCGTGGCCGACATTCAGCAGGGCGACGAGATCGCTCGCGAAGAGGTGTTCGGTCCGGTGATCACGGTGCAGAAGGTCGCGGACGAGGCGGACGCGCTGCGGTGCGCCAACGCGGTTCGCTACGGGCTCGCGTCGTCGGTGTGGACGCGTGACCACGGGCGGGCGATGCGCGTATCCAAGGGTCTGGATTTCGGGTGCGTCTGGATCAACACGCACATCCCGATCGTCGCCGAGATGCCGCACGGCGGCTTCAAGCACTCCGGCCACGGCAAGGATCTCTCGATGTACGGCTTCGAGGACTACACGCGCATCAAGCACGTCATGAGCGCGATCGGGGAGATCGGCGACTAGGCGACGCGGGGCTGTGCTCGCTACTGGCTAAGAAGCCGCAGGCTCTGCCGGCTGCTGCGCCGCGAGGGTCTGGGCGAGCGTCGCGTCGTCGACATCCGGCACCAGGGTGGGCGAATCCCGGTTCAGGACCTTGCCCCGGAAGAAATCTGGCGCCACGACGCTCCAGATGATCATCAGGGCGACGCCGATCAGCAGCCCACCGAAGCCGAGCAGGAAGACCCCGCCGATCTGCCAGTGCGGGCTGAACGGCATCGTCCAGGACGTGTAGCTGGCGCCGTCGCCGCCGTTCCAGTTCCAGTCGTCCTTGGCGCTCCAGGCCAGCGCGAAGAACAGGAAGAGCCCACCGAGCAGCGGCATGAGCCCGCGCACGAAGAAGTTGTGCGTGCTCTGCAAGAGGGTCTTGCGGTAGTACCAGAAGCACGCGAAGCCGGTGAGGCCGTAGTAGAAGCCGATCCCGATACCGCAAGCCGTCACCGAGTCGGCGATGACGTTGCCGCTGGAGGCGTAGTTGGCCACGACGTACAGCACGATCGAGACACCGCCCATGGCCAGCGTCGACACCGTCGGGATCTGGTACTTCGGGTGCATCTTGGCGAAGCTCGACGGCAGCGCCTTGTAGACGGCCATCGAGAGCGTGGTGCGGGCCGTCGGCAGGATCGTGGTTTGCGTCGAGGCAGCGGCCGAGCTCAGCACCATCAGGATCAGCAGCTTGGTGAAGAACGTGCCGGTGCCGCTGGTGCCGAAGATGGCGCCGCCGAGCACGGAGAGCACGTCGCCGGAGTTGTCGGGGTTCCCGAGCCCGATGCCGGTGTCACCGACTCCCGCGTACATCTGTGCCGACACCGTCACCAGCACGTAGATGAGCACCAGCAGGACGGTCGAGATGACAGCCGCGCGCCCGGGAGTATGCGTGCTGTCCTTCGTCTCCTCGTTGACCGAGACCGCGCTGTCCCAACCCCAGTAGATGAACAGCATCAGCAGCATGGCGCCGATGAACGTCGAGAACGAGCCGATGTGGGCCGGGTTGAACCACGACCAGGAAATCCCGATGGAGGTATCGGGGTGGTTACCCACGGCATAGCGGATCAGGGCAACGGCCGACATCACCACCAGCATCGTCGCTTCCAGCGCCAGCAAACCGGTCTGCAGGCGGGCCGACAGCTCGATGCCGCGGTAACAGATCCAGGTCATCAGAACGATGAACAGCACGCCGACGGTCAGCACCCAGCCGCTCGTGGGGTTCTCACCGATGCCATTGGCACCGAAGAGCAGGAAGACGTACTGCCCGGCCACCTGGGCGAGGCTGGCCATGACGAGCACGTCGGCCAGGACGATGGCCCAACCGCCCATCCATCCGGTGCGAGGACCGAAGGCGCGGGTCGCCCAGGTGAAGGTCGTTCCGCAGTCCGGGTCTGCCTTGTTCAGCTCCTTGTAGCCCATGGCCACCAGGAACGCCGGCACGAAGGCGAGCGCGACGATGATCGGCGACTGCAGGCCGACCAGCGCGACGATGAATCCGAGGGTCGCTGCGAGGCTGTAAGCGGGCGCCGTGGACGCAACCCCGATGACGACCGTCGAGACCAATCCCAGCGCGCCACCTTTGAGTCCCTTGACCGGTGCACGCTGGACAACTGCATCAACCGGGGTCGTCGGGCCGGGGGCTGACACACTCGCCATGGAAGCTCCTTGCGCGGGGTCTGATGGGGCTCAGCGTTGGCAGACTCTCGCAGAGTAAGGCCCCGGGAACAAGGGATCCGTGCCGAAACGAACTCTTTACCGTGGATAGCTGTGCCTTATAGCCTTCCGGCAGCGATAGTCGTGGTGATGGCGGATGAGCGTCCCACGACCCGATGAGCGCCTCGAACCGGAGATGACCCGATGACTGCCACTCCCTCCGACGCCCCGCAGCCGCGCGGCGGCCTCGAACACCGCTTCGACGAAAGCCTCCCTGACGCGGCGCGTGACCACCTGTGGATGCACTTCAGCCGCCTTTCGTCCTATCAGCAGGCCGACGTTCCGATGATCGTGCGCGGCGATGGCCCCTACGTCTACGACATCCAGGGCCGGCGCTACCTGGACGGGTTGTCGGGCCTGTTCGTGGTGCAGGTGGGGCACGGGCGGGTCGAGCTGGCCGAGGCGGCGAGCAAGCAGGCCAGCGAGCTGGCGTTCTTCCCGCTCTGGTCGTACGCCCACCCGCAGGCGGCTGCTCTGGCCGAGCGGCTCGCCGACGCGGCGCCGGGCGACCTGAACCGGGTGTTCTTCACCACCGGGGGCGGTGAAGCCGTCGAGACCGCGTGGAAGCTGGCCCGCCAGTACTTCAAGGCGGTCGGAAAGCCGTTGAAGTACAAGGCCATCAGCCGCACGATCGCCTACCACGGCACGACGCTGGGCGCGTTGTCGCTCACCGGGATCCCCGCCGCGCGGCAGGAGTTCGAGCCGCTGGTGCCCGGCGCGATCAAGGTTCCGAACACGAACTTCTACCGCGCCCCGGAGCACGGCGACGATCTCGAAGCGTTCGGCCGCTGGGCCGCCGACTCCATCGAGCAGGCGATCCTGATGGAGGGCCCCGACACCGTCGCGGCGGTCTTCCTCGAGCCCGTACAGAACAGTGGTGGCTGCTTCCCGCCGCCGCCCGGCTACTTTGCGCGGGTCCGCGAAATCTGCGATCAGTACGACGTGCTGCTCGTCTCGGACGAGGTGATCTGCGCGTTCGGCCGGTTGGGTGAGCTCTTCGCCGCGGACCGCTTCGGCTACCAGCCCGACATCATCACCTGTGCCAAGGGCATGACCAGCGGTTACTCGCCAATCGGCGCCATGATCGCCAGCGAGCGGCTCGTGCAGCCGTTCCTGAAAGGCGACGCGAGCTTCGCCCACGGGTTCACGTTCGGCGGCCATCCCGTCTCCGCCGCCGTAGCCATGGCGAACCTCGACATCTTCGAGCGCGAGCAGCTGCTCGACCACGTGAAGGCCAATCGCGATGGCTTCCGCGCCACCCTGGAGAAGCTGTCCGACCTGCCGATCGTCGGAGACGTCCGCGGCGACGGGTACTTCTACGGCATCGAGCTGGTGAAGGACAAGGCGACCAAGGAGACCTTCGACGCCGACGAGTCCGAGCGGCTGCTGCGCGGCTTCCTGTCGCGCGCCCTGTTCGACGCCGGGCTCTACTGCCGGGCGGATGATCGGGGAGATCCGGTCGTTCAGCTGGCGCCGCCACTCATCTGCGAGCAGAGTCATTTCGACGAAATCGAGCAGATCCTGCGTAGCGTGCTTTCGGAGGCCTGGAGCAGGGTCTGATCCGGACGAGCCAGCGGGAGGCCGCCAATGACGCGCAGCGTCACTCCCCGAGGTCCCGACGACATTGACAAGGCGCTGGTCACTGCGCTGCAGCGGAACGGGCGCGAGTCCTACGCGTCGCTGGCCAAGATCGTGGGGCTCAGCGAGGCGGCCGTCCGCCAGCGCGTTCAGCGCCTGCTCGATGACGGCGTGGTGCAGATCGTCGGGGTCACCGATCCGATGGTCATGGGATTTCAGCGCTGGGCCATGATCGGCATCGTGGTCGAGGGCGATGTGCGGACCGTCAGCGATCAGCTGACCCGGATCGACGAGATCGACTACGTGGTCCTGTGCGCCGGTTCGTTCGACATCCTCATCGAGGCGGTCTGCGAGAACGACGACCGGCTGCTCGCGCTGCTCAATGACCAGGTACGCACCATTCCGGGGGTGCGCTCGACCGAGACGTTCGTCTACCTCAAGCTGGCGAAGCAGACCTACGCCTGGGGTGCCCGCTGAGCAAGCCGAGTTTTCGCATCCCACCCGACCAGTTCGTCTACCCGGATCGGCCCTACGCGCTCCAGCAGGCGCAGATGGCCGGATGGTGGGCCGGCTACGGCCGGCGCTGGGCGATCGCGCGCTGGAAGCTGCGCGGCATGCAAGCGGTCGGGGAGTATCCGATGGTCGGGGGCCACCCGCATATCGAGGTGACGGACTGCGAGGTGGGTGACCGTTTCAAGGTCTGGTCGACCCACCGGTTGACCCTGATCGCGGGCAACGGGCGCATCCGGATCGGCGACGACGTCTTCGTCAACGGCGGCAGCATCCTTTTCTCGATGCGTGAGCTGGTGATCGAAGATGCCGTCGCGATCAGCAATGAGTGCTACATCACCGACTCCAACAGCCACGGCCTCGAGGGCGGCGACGTCATCGAGGAGCCGGTGCGCATCGGCGCCGGCTCGTGGATCGGGGCGCGCGCCATGATCATGCCGGGGGTCACGATCGGCAAGCGCGTGATGGTGGCCGCCGGCTCGGTCGTCACTCGTGACGTGCCGGACGACTCGCTGGTCGGCGGCAACCCGGCCCGCGTGCTCCGCAAGCTCACCTACCCCGAAGGGTGCCTGCGGGCCTGGCACGACATGTGGTGCCGCTGCCCGCTGAAGGATCAGGTCGCCGCGGAGATGGCGGCGCGTAAGGGAACGGACGTCGTCCCGAACTGACACGCGCGCACGACCCGTTTTGTCGCAGGCCCGTACTAGGTTTTGCGCGTGCTACATCTGCATCGGGCCGAGCGCGCCGACGTGCTCGCCGGTGCGCTCGGCGAGCTGCTCGCGGAGGCGGTGTCGGATCCGTTTGCGGCCGAGGTCGTCTGCGTTCCCAGCCGCGGTGTGGAGCGGTGGATCACCCAGCAGCTCGCGCTCGTGCTGGGGGCGCGTGGCGGGGGTTTCGACGGCGTCTGCGCGAATGTGGAGTTCCCGTCGCCGGGCCGGCTGGTCGCTGATGTCGTCGCCGAGGTGAGCGGGATCGAGGCCCGGAGCGATCCGTGGCGTCCCGGGCGCAGCGTCTGGCCGGTCCTCGAGCTGATCGAGACGGGCGGGGCGAGCCTGGGTCCGGTCTTCGAGCAGCCGCCCGCAGCGGGAGCCCCGCAGGGCCGCTTCCGGCGCTACGCGGCGGCGCGCCACATCGCGGAGCTGTTCGACAGCTATGCCACCTACCGCCCGTCCATGATCACGGCCTGGGCGGGTGGGTCCGATACCGATGGGTTCGGCGAGGTACTGCCTGATGACCTGCTCTGGCAGCCCGAGCTCTGGCGTCGGCTCCGCGCGCTGCTGGCGCTCCCGAGCTTCGCCGAGCGGTTGGCTCCAGCCGCGGACCTCCTGCGCTCAGCCGGCCAAGAGGTCCTTCCTGAGGTGCCCGAGCGGTTCTCGCTCTTCGGGATCACCCGGCTGCCGCCGAGCCAGCTCGAGGTTTTCGCCGCGCTGGCCGCCGCGCGTGACGTGCACCTTTGGCTGCTGCACCCGGCCCCCGCCCTGTGGGAGCAGATCAAGGAGTCCGGCACCGGCCGGCCGGTGCGGCGCCGCAAGGATCCGACCGCCGAGCTGGTCCGCCACCGGCTGCTGTCATCGCTCGGTCGCGACGCGCGCGAGCTGCAGCTGACCCTCGCAGATGCCGCGGCCCCGATGACCGATACGCATCATCCGTTGCCACCCGATGGCGGGCGTGGTGGCTACGTGTCCGCGCTGAAGCGGCTGCAGGACGCCTTGCGTTCCGACACTTCCGATGCCGAGCCGTCCGTCCTCGATCCCGGCGATCGCAGCATCCAGGTCCACGCGTGCCACGGGCGGGCGCGCCAGGTCGAGGTGGTGCGTGACGTCATCCTGGGGCTGCTGGCAGCGGATCCAAGTCTCGAGCCGCGCGACATCGTCGTCATGTGTCCCGACATCGAGACCTACGCGCCGCTGATCTCGGCCACCTTCGGGGTGGGGGCGGAGCCATCCCCGGATGCCGGCGATCCGCCGAGCGCCCTCGTGTCACCCGCCCGGCTGCTGCGGGTGCGGCTGGCCGACCGGTCGCTGCGCCAGACCAATCCCGTGATGAGCGTGGCGGCGAGCCTGCTCGAGCTCGTGGACGGCCGGATGACGGCCTCGGACGTGCTCGACTTCGCCGCCGCCCCGCCGGTGCGCAAGCGGTTCCGCTTCGACGACGATGCGCTGAGCCGGATCACCGAGTGGGTGGTGGAGTCGCAGGTCCGCTGGGGGCTGGATGCCGAGCACCGGTCCGCCTTCGCGCTCGAGGCGTTCCCGCAGAACACCTGGGAGTCCGGGCTGGACCGGCTGCTGCTCGGCGTCACGATGGCCGAGGGGCCCGCGGGCGGCGAGTCCGATGCCGGGTCGGCGGCGAGCGGGTGGCTGGGGCTGGCCCTGCCGCTGGACGATGTCGACAGCAGCGATATCGAGCTCGCCGGCACCCTGGCGGAGCTCGTCGAGCGGCTCCGTGCGGCGGTCGGGCGGCTCGCCGGCCCCCAGAGCCTGAGCGCGTGGATCACCGCGCTGGGCGAGGCCATCGAATCGCTGACGCTGACCGCCCCGTCCGATTCATGGCAGTCGGCGCAGCTGCGTTCGGAGCTGCGCTACATCGTCGAGGCCGCGGGGGAGCGGGCTGACGACGTCACTCTCACCCTCGCCGATCTGCGCGCGCTCATGGCCGAGCGGCTGCGCGGGCGTCCCACCCGGGCCAACTTCCGGACCGGCAGCCTGACGATGTGCACGCTGGTGCCGATGCGTTCGGTGCCGCATCGCGTCGTCTGCCTGCTCGGCCTGGACGACGGCGCGTTCCCGCGCCATCCCTCCATCGACGGCGACAACGTGTTGCTCAGCAATCCGATGACGGGCGAGCGGGATGAGCGCAGCGAGGACCGCCAGCTGCTGCTCGACGCCCTGCTGGCCGCCAAGGACCAGCTGGTGGTCACGTACGCGGGGGCCGACGAGCGCACCAATGCGCTGCGACCGCCGGCCGTTCCGGTGGGCGAGCTGCTCGACACCGTCGATGCCGCCTTCGCCCTGCCCGATGGGCAGCCGGCTCGCGCGCGGATCGTGACCCGCCATCCGCTGCAGCCGTTCGACCCCAAGAACTTCGCGGCCGGCCGGCTCGGCGTGCCGGAGCCGTTCAGCTTCGATCCGGTTGCCCTGGGGGGCGCCCGCGCCTTGCTCGCTCCCCGGATCCCGCCGCCGCCGTTCCTGACCGAGCGGTTGCCGGCGCCGCCGGATGAAGACCTGGTCGACCTCGAGGCATTGCGGATGTTCTTCGATCATCCCGCCCGGGGCTTCTTGCGCCAGCGGCTCGGAGCCGGGCTGCTGCGCGATGAGGACGAGACCTCCGATCGGCTTCCCATCGAGCTCGACCACCTCGCGAGGTGGGGGCTCGGCCAGCGGATGCTCGAGGCGCGGTTGTCCGGGCTCGACGCCGCCCATTGCCGCCAGGTGGAGTGGCGCCGCGGGGCGCTGCCGCCCGGCCGGCTCGGCGCCCGCGTGCTCGACGATGTCGCCGCGGAGGTGGAGAGCGTCGTCGCCGAGGTGCAGTCCTGGTGTGCGGAGCCGGCGCGCACCCTCGACCTCATCGCGACCTTGCCCGAGGGGCGGCGCCTGTCCGGGACGGTGCCCGGCGTGCACGGCGCCACCCTCGTCATCAGCAACTTCGGAAAGGTCAATGCCAAGCGGCGTTTCCGCACCTGGCTGACGTACCTGCTGCTCGCCGCGGCGCATCCCGGCGAGGAGTTCCGCGGTGTCCTCGTCGGGCGGCAGGGGAGTGTCCCGCTGGGCCCGATCGGCAGTGAGGTGGCCTGCCGGTGGCTCGCGGATCTCGGTGCAGCTTCACGAGCTCGGCCTGCGCGAGCCGCTACCGATCGCCCTGAAGACGTCCTTCGAATACGCCAGCGCGCGGCGCAAGGGCGCTGTCGCCGAGGAGGCGCTGAAGGGCGCGGCGCGATCCTGGGAGAGCCGTGGCCGGTATCCGGGGGAGAACCGGGAGCCGGCCCACGAGCAGATCTACGGGCCCGAGCCGGAGATCGGCGTGCTGGCCGCTGCCGCGCCGGGTCCCGATGACGAGGGGGCGCTCTGGCCGGACGAGCCGACGCGCTTCGGAGTCCTTTCGCGACGCTGGTGGGATCCGATGCTCGACGCCGAACGGGGGGCGCCGGGAGCGAGCGCGGTCGCGGTGAGGCCGGCGCCGCAGCCCTTTGACCTCGACGGGCCGCTGCCGACCGGGACGACCGTGCTCGAGGCGAGTGCGGGCACCGGCAAGACGTACACGATCGCGGCGCTGGTCACCCGGTTCGTCGCGGAAGGCGTCGCGGAGCTCAGCCAGATGCTGATCGTGACCTTCAGCCGCGCCGCGACCGGAGAGCTGCGCGAGCGGGTGCGCGAGCGGCTCACCCTGGTCGAGCGCTCCCTCGCCGACCCGGAGGTGGCCCGCGTGCGGCGACGACGCCCTCGTCCGGCTGCTGTCGGCGGGGCCCGACGAGGAGGTCGCCCGGCGCCGTCAGCGGCTGTCACAGGCCCTCACCAGCTTCGACGCCGCGACCATCGCGACCACCCACCAGTTCTGCGCTCAGGTGCTGGCCGGCCTCGGCGTGCGGGCCGACCTGTCCGGTGGCGAGCGCTTCGTCGAATCGCTCGACGATCTCGTGGTGGAGGTGGTCGAGGACCTCTACGTACGCAAGTTCGCCGATCCGTCGGGCTCGGGCCGTCCGGAGATCGATCCGGCGCAAGCGCGCGCCATCGCTCGCGAGGCGGTGCGTGACCCGCTGGCCCGCCTCGAACCGGTGATCGCTCCGGCCGAGAGCCCTGCCGGGATGCGGCGCCGGCTGGCCGAGGCGGTGCGCGGCGAGCTGGCCCGCCGCAAGGCGCTGCGCGGTGTGCGCAGCTACGACGACCTGCAGCTGGATCTGGCTGCCGTGCTGAGCGATCCGGTCCTCGGCCCCGATGCGCGTCGCCGGCTCCGTGCCCGCTTTCCGGTCGTGCTGATCGACGAGTTCCAGGACACCGACCCGGTCCAGTGGCAGATCGTCGAGCACGCTTTCGTCGGTCAGGTCAGCCTGGTGCTGATCGGCGACCCGAAGCAGGCGATCTACGGCTTCCGCGGCGCGGATGTCACGGCGTACCTGAACGCCGTGGAATCGGCGGACCGGGTCGACACGCTCGAGCGAAACTGGCGCAGCGAGCCGGAGCTCCTGCGGGCGCTCGACGCGCTGTTCGGCCCATGCACATTCGGCGATCCGCGCATTGCCTACCGGGTGGTGCAGGCGGCCAGTGCCCGCCGGCTCTTGCGCGGGGCGGTGCCGGCCGCCCCGGTACGCCTTCGGCTGCTGCCCCGCGGTGAGCGCGGGTCATTGACAGCGAAAGGGCTGCTGCGGGTCGAGCAGGTCCGTCCCCGGATCGCAGCGGATGTCGCCGACGACATCGTGTCGCTGCTGCTCTCCGGCGCCGAGATCGGCGATCCAGGCCCCGGCGGGCCACATTTCGCCCCGGTGCAGCCCGGTGACGTCGCGGTGCTCGTCCGGACCAATAGCCAGGCGGATCTCGTGCGTGCCGCCTTGAGTAGCCGCGGCGTGCCCGCGGTCATCGGGGGAGCGTCGAGCGTATTCACGGCCCCGGTGTGTCGCGAATGGCTGATCCTGCTCGAGGCTCTGGAGCAGCCCCACCGCTCGGATCGCGTGCGGGCGGCGGCGCTGACCTGCTTCGTCGGCTGGAGCGCCACCCAGCTGGGACTGGCCCCGGACCCCGAGGTCGATGCCCTCTCCAGCCTCGTGCGCGGCTGGGCGTCGGTGCTGGCCGGTCGGGGCGTTGCTGCCCTGCTGGAGACGATCACGTCGGCGCAGCAGCTGCCGTCGCGCGTGCTGTCGGCCCCGGACGGTGAGCGCCGGCTCACCGACCTGCGCCACATCGGTGAGGCGTTGCACGCGGCGGCCAGCAGCGAGGGTCTCGGGGTGACGGCGCTGCTGGCCTGGCTCCGGCGCCGGATGGAAGAGGCCGACGAGGCGCCGGATGGGCTTGCGGAGCGCAGCCGGCGGCTGGATTCCGATGCCGACGCCGTTCAGGTGGTCACCGTCCACCGCAGCAAGGGGCTGGAGTTCCCGGTCGTCTACGTCCCGTTCGCCTGGGACCAGTACAGCCCCGACGTGATCGAGCGTCCGAGGTACCACGACGCGAGCGGGCAGCGGGTGATCGACGTCGGTTTCGGGATGGGCGGCAGCGATCCCGCGGCGTTCAACGAGGGAGTGCACCGGCATCGCGTCGAGGAGGCCGGCGAGCAGCTGCGCTTGCTCTACGTCGCCCTGACCCGCGCGCGCTCGCAGGTCGTGCTCTGGTGGGCACCCGCGACGACGGCGGAGTGCGCGCCGCTCACCCGCGTGCTGTTCGGGCGGGAAACGCAGGCGACCGGCGAGACCGAGAGCGGCGAGCCGCAGCTGACCGTGCGGGTCCCGGGTGACGACGACGCGCGTGCCGTCGCCGAGCGGCTGTCGGCGCGAGCCGCCGGGCAGCTCGCCGCCGAAGTGGTGAAGCCGCAGCCGGTGCGTCGCTGGGAGGGTGCGCCGCGCGAGACCGGCGACCTGCGCGCGGCCCGGTTCACCCGCGAGCTGGACCTCATCTGGCGCCGCACGTCGTACTCCGGCCTCACCGCCCAGGCCCACGACTCGGCCGCGGGATTCGTCTCCGATGCCGACGCGCCCGTCACCAGCGAGCCGGAGGAGGGCACGCTCGACGACGAGCGGGCACAGCTCGCCGCGCTGCTGCCGGGCGGGGTGGGCGCGCCGGGTAGCGCTGCCCAGGTGGTCTCGCCGATGGCGGAGCTTCCCGGCGGCGCCTCGTTCGGATCGCTCGTGCATGCCGTCTTCGAGACGGTGGCGCCGGAGGCGGCCGATCTCGACGCTGAAATTGCGTTGCGCGTGACCGAGCAGCTCGAGCGCTGGTCGCCGGGGGCCGGACCGGCGGTCGAACCCGAGGCGTTGGCCGCGGCGCTGCGGACCGTCTACGAGTCACCGCTCGGGCCGCTGGCCGGCGGCCGCCTGCTCCGCGAGATCGCCACCGCGAACCGGCTGCCGGAGCTCTCGTTCGAGCTGCCGCTCGCGGGCGGCGATCAGGCCGCGGGTGAGGAGCTGACGCTCGGCGCGCTGACCCCGCTCATGCGCCGCCATCTCGCGGGGCCGGGCGATCCGCTGGCCGGCTATGCCGACCGTTTCGAGCATCCGCTGCTGCGCGGGCAATCGCTGCGCGGCTTCCTTTCCGGGAGTCTCGACGCGGTCCTGCGGGTCGGCGCCGACGGCGATCCGGACGACCCGCTGCGCTACCTGATCGTCGACTACAAGACCAACTGGCTCTCGCCGGCCCCCGCCGGGTCCGGCCAGCTCACCGCTGCTCACTACGCGCCCGATCTGCTCGCCGAGGCGATGATCGAGTCCGATTACCCGCTGCAGGCATTGCTCTACTCCGTCGCGCTGCATCGCTACTTGCGCTGGCGCCAGCCTGGCTATGACCCGGGCGTGCATCTCGGCGGGGCGCTCTACCTCTTCGTGCGAGGCATGTGTGGCCCCCAGACGCCGCTCATCGCCGGCCAGCCCTGCGGCGTCTTCGCGTGGCGTCCGGCGCCGGGGCTCGTGACCGGGCTGTCGGATGCGCTCGATGCCGGCCGGGTGACGCCATGACGGCACCCGCCGCCGCACCCCGCTGGGAGGCGGGTTGGACCAACGCGGTTTCCGGCCTGCTGGCCGAGTTCCAGGCCGCCGGCGTGCTGAGCGCGGCTGACATCCATGTCGCCCGCCGCGTGGGGCATCTCGGCGGGGAAGGCGACGAATCGGTGTTGCTCGCCTGCGCTCTGGCGGTGCGGGCCGCCCGGCTCGGCTCGGTCTGCCTCGACCTCGCCGCGGCACCGGCGCAGATCATCCCGATGGCCGACGACGAGTCAGCACCGGCTACCGGTGCCGACCCCGCGGCCGGCGTCGCGGTCGCCGCCGCACTGCCCTGGCCGGAGCCCGCGGCGTGGACGAACGCGCTCGCGGCGAGCGCGCTGGTCGACCCGGAGGGCAGCGCCGGTGGGGGACGGCCGCTGCGCCTGGAGCGCGGGCTGCTCTACCTGGACCGCTACTGGCAGCAGGAGGAGCTCGTCGCGTTCGAGATCGGGACGCGCGCCGAGCGCTCGCTGGACACCCCGCCCGCGCTCGATGAAACCCGGCTGGCAGCGGCGTTGGAACGGCTGTTCCCGGCAGCTGACACCGCGGCGGAGCGGCAACGCGAGGCGGCGCTGCTCGCGGCCCGGCGCTGGATCACTGTTCTGGCCGGCGGACCGGGGACCGGCAAGACGACGACCGTCGCGAAGATCCTGGCGTTGCTGGCGGATCAGCCCGGCCCGGTTCCGCACATCGCTCTTGCCGCGCCGACCGGTAAGGCCGCGGCGCGGCTCACCGAGGCGGTACACGGCGTGCTCGCCGAGATGGATCCCGCCGACCGGGTGCGGGTCGGCGATGTGCAGGCCATGACCCTGCACCGGCTGCTCGGCCGGCGCATGGGATCGAAGAGCCGGTTCCGCCATCATGCGGGCAACCGGCTGGCCCACGACATCGTCGTCGTCGACGAGAGCTCGATGATCTCGTTGACGATGATGTCCCGGCTGCTCGACGCGGTCCGCGCCGACGCCCGGCTGGTGCTGATCGGCGACCCGGATCAGCTCGAGTCGGTCGAGGCCGGCGCGGTCCTCAGCGACATCGTCGACGCCGGGAGCGCGGCGAACGAGGCGGCCCGCCATGGGATCGTCGTGCTCGACCGGAGCTGGCGTTTCGAGGGAACGATCGCCGGGTTGGCCGAGGCGATCCAGGAAGGCGACGCGGATGCCGCGATGGCGTTGCTGCGCAAGCCCGCGGCCGACGTCTCGTTCGTGGAGCTCGATGCGGAACAGTCGGGATTCATGGCGGCGGGGGTGCCTGCGGTGCTGGCCGGCTTGCACGACGACGTGGTCGAGGCCGCCCGCCGGCTGGTGGCCGCAGCCCGCGACGGCGACGTCGCTGCGGCGCTCGGTCATCTGAATGCCCACCGGCTGCTCTGCGCGCATCGCCACGGGCCGTACGGGGTGGACCGTTGGGGCCTGCAGGTCGAGCGGTGGATCGACGCTGCCACCCATGTCCGCCGCGATGGCGGCGAGTGGTATCTCGGCCGGCCGCTGCTCGTCACGGCCAACGACTACGACGTCGGCGTGTTCAACGGCGATACCGGCGTGGTCGTCAGCGATGGCGCGGAAGGGGTGCGGGCCTGCTTCGGCCAGCCGGCGAATCCGCTGGCGATCCTTCCGGCCCGGCTCGCCGCCGTCCAGAGCATGTATGCGATGACGGTGCACCGCAGCCAGGGCTCGCAGTTCGGGCGGGTGACGGTGCTGCTGCCCGATGAGGGCTCGCGGCTGCTCACCCGCCAGCTGCTCTACACGGCGGTCACCCGCGCGCAGCGCCACGTGCGAGTCATCGCGACGGAGGCGGCGGTGCGGGCGGCCGTCGCTACGCCGATCACCCGGGCGAGCGGATTGCGGCGCCGCTTATGGCAGGCGGGGACGGGCGCCGAGGAATAGTCTGCGCCAGCGGGTGGCAGGTAGTAGCTGATGTCACGGCCTGCTGTCACGGGACCGGCGTCCTAGCCAATGGAGGCGTGCATGCAGCAGCTCAGTGGACTCGATGCGGCGTTCCTCGCTCTCGAGGGCCCGTCGATGTTCGGCCATGTCGGCAGCTTGTGCGTCGTCGACCCGTCGACGGCCCCGGAGCCGCTGACGCTGGAGACGATGTATCGGGTGGTGTCCTCGCGCCTGCCGCTGGTGCCACCGTTTCGCCGACGGCTGGTCGAGGTGCCCCTCGGGCTGGACCAGCCGTACTGGATCGACGACCCCGACTTCGACATCGAGTTTCACGTGCGCGAGATCGGGCTGCCCGCCCCGGGTAACGATCGGCAGCTCGCCGAACTCATCGCGCGGCTGCATGCGCGCCCGCTGGACCGCAAGCGTCCGCTGTGGGAGCTGTACCTGATTTCCGGGCTGGCCGGCGGGCGGCTCGGGGTCTACACCAAGGTGCATCACGCCGCGATCGACGGGGTGTCCGGCAACGACATCCTGGCCGCGATCCTCGATCTTTCACCGGAGGGTCGCGAGCTCCCGCCACCGGACTGGTCACGCGAGCACGAGCCGAGCAACCTCAACCTGCTGGCGCGCAGCGCGCTGTCGTGGGCCCGCCAGCCGCTGCGGGCCACCCGGTTCACCTTGGAGCTGCTGCGCTCTGCCCCCGGCGTGCTGCGCAATACCGCGCTGCCGCGCCTTCCGCTCATCGAGCGTGACCCGCAGGCCGTGATCGGCAAGACCGGGCTGCGCGCCCCCAAGACCCCGTTCAACGCGCCGATCACCCCGCACCGCCGCGTCGCGTTCGCTGCCCTTCCGCTGGCCGACATCAAGGCCGTGAAGAACGCGGCCGGCCTGACGGTCAACGACGTCGTGATCGCGCTGTCGACCGGCGCGCTCCGGCGCTGGCTCGAAGATCATGACGCGCTGCCGGACTCGCCGCTCGTCGCCGCGGTGCCGATCTCGGTGCGCACCGCTGAGCAGAAGGGCACCGCCGGCAACCGGATCTCGGGGATGCTCGCGGCGCTGCCGACGAACGTCTCGGATCCGGTGCTGCGGCTGCGTGCCATCCACGAGTCGACCCGTGCCGCGAAGGAGCAGCACGGCGCGTTGCCCGCTGACCTGCTCTCGGACGTCACCCAGTTCGCCGTGCCCGCCCTGGCCGGCCAGGCAGCCCGGCTCAACGAGCGGCTTCGGCTGCTGGAGCGCGCCAACCCGTTCAACCTGTTCATCTCCAACGTGCCCGGTCCCAACATCCCGCTCTACTTCGCGGGGGCCGAGCTGGTCGCGTACTACCCGATCAGCGCCATCGCCGACGGCCAGGGCCTGAACATCACGGTGATCAGCTACCGCGACCACATGTTCTTCGGGCTGGTTGCCTGCCGCGAGCTGGTGCCCGATCTCGACCGGATGATGGATTACATCCGCGAAGAGCTCGACACCTTGCTGGCGGCGACCCTCGTCGACGCCGACATCTCCGACCCCAAGCCGGTCGCGAACCGGCAACCGCGTCGGGCGTCGCGCAGCACTCTGCGATAGTCCTCCCAAACTTTCCGAGAGGACGACCGTTCATGAACGTTGGGGATACCGCGCCCGATTTCGAGCTGCCGGATCAGGACGGCGCGAAGCGCAAGCTGAGTGACCTGCTGGGCAGCGGGCCCGTCGTGCTCTTCTTCTACCCGGCCGCGATGACGACCGGCTGCACGGCCGAGAGCTGCCACTTCCGTGATCTGTCGGCGGAGTTCGCCGCGGTGGGTGCGCAGATCGTCGGCATCAGCGCCGACGAGGTCGACAAGCAGCAGCAGTTCGCGGGCAAGCATGGGTTCGGCTACCCGCTGCTGTCCGACACCGACCGCACGGTCGCCGAGGCGTTCGGGGTGAAGCGCCGGTTCATCACTCCGGTCAAGCGCGCGACGTTCGTCATCAATCAGGACCGCACGATCCGCGAGGTCATCAAGAGCGAGATCAACATGAAGACCCACGCTGACAAAGCGTTGGCGTCGCTGAAGGCATAA
Organism: uncultured Actinomycetota bacterium; assembly: GCA_963782485.1. Taxonomy (GTDB): domain Bacteria; phylum Actinomycetota; class Actinomycetes; order Frankiales; family Frankiaceae; genus DATAZK01. Next base: position 860,491 of record CAWAJV010000006.1, on the reverse strand, counting down.
CAGGCCTCGTCTGAGAACTGAGCCGCGGATTCTTCCGCGGAAGATTCTGTGAGCCCGAATCCGTGTGGCCCATCAGATGGTGCTGGTGCAGGAGCAAGCGCGTACAGACAATGCGTTGTCGTCCGGAAGCGGGTCATCGTTCGGTGTGACAACCGATTCGATGTGGATCACATCCGATCGTCTGTGGCAGCTGGTCGACGTCCGCCGAGCACTCTTCCGCGGAAACTGGCGCGTTCCTCCGCCAGCTGCATCTGCCCAGCTCAGCGGCCCGAAAATTGTCGGAGAGCACGTCTAGCGTTCCTGCTATGAGAGCCGTCTCCGCCCTGCCATCACCGCCGCCTTCGCCTTCCGCTTCCGGCGTGTTCACGCCCGAGTCGTTGGCTGCCCTGTCTGATCGGGAGCTGAAGGATGAGTTGTCGACGTGGGCGGGGCGGGTCGCCGCCGGCGAGGCCCGGATGCTGGCCTACATCGGCGAGATGGATCAGCGCGGAGCCTGGTTCGAAGAGGGCATCGTGTCCACCGCGGCGTGGCTGTCGTGGCGGCTCGGGATGGGTCCGACGGCCGCTTCCGAACGGGTCCGGGTAGCCCGCTCGCTTCGCCGCTTGCCGCTGACGTTTCAGGAGTTCCTCGCCGGCCGGATCTCGTACACCAAGGTCCGGGCGCTGACCCGGATGGAGATCGAGAACGACGAGGAAACGTATGTGTCGTTGGCCCGCCATGCCTCCGGTGAGCAACTCGAACGCCTCGCCGGTGGGATGCGCCGGGCACGTAAGTACGCCGAAGACGACGCCAAACGTAAAGCCGGTGAACCGGTCCCGAAGACCAGCCCGCGCGCCTCCGTCCGCTATGACCAGGACGGCGACATGCTCATCACCCTGCGGCTGTCAGCGGCCGACGGTCAGGTGCTGATCGCCGCCATCGACGCCGCCCGCACCGACCTCGACGCCGAAACCGCCGCCCAAGCAACCAAGATCACGAAGCCGGATTCTTCCGCGGAAGAATTCACCCCCCGTGCCGGGCAAGGTGACGCCTTCCTGCGCCTGGCTCAGGGCTATCTGCGCCACCGCGCCAAAGCCCACCCCGCCCGGGCCCGCCGCGACCGGGCGAAGCTGGTCTGCCAGGTCGACCCGCTCTCGGGCTGGGTCCGCCTCCCCGACGGTGAGCTGCTCCCACCACGGGTCGCCGCTGCCGAACGCCTCTCCCTGCCCGGCGGCCTCGCCCTGCGCCGCCTGAAAGCTGCCGACCTGCGCAAGCACGACCTCGGCCGCAGCAGACGCGAACCCGACCAGAAGCTGCGCGACCTGCTCGCCACCATCGACGGCGAACGCTGCCGCATCCCCGGCTGCACCCGCACCCGACGGCTCCACGCCCACCACCTGACGTTCTGGAGCCGCAGCGGGCGCACCGACCTGGCGAACACCCTGCTGGTCTGCGAACACCACCACCAGCGGTGCACGCCGGACACCTTCACCTCAGCCTCGACCCGGTCACCCGCATCCTGACCGTCACCACCCGGGCAGGCGAGACCGTCCCCGAGCACCCGTCGCCACCCTGGCAGCCCGCCGAAAACCTCGACCCCAGCCAAGACGATCCCCGCCGACGCCATCCGCCCCGAACTCGACGGACCCCTCAACCTGCACTACGCCGTCGACGTCCTGCTCTACCGCCACCGGCTACTTGCCGCCGCCGCCTGATCGGACCGTTTGCGCTATGCCACCGCGCGGCGGAAGACTCCCGTGGCCCAGACCAGCGAGAGAACGCAGAGCGGGACCAGTACCGCGAACGCCAGCCCGACCTGCGACGAGCTGACCACCCCGCGGCCCAGCGACCGGGCCGCCTCGACGAGGTAGTAGAGCGGGTTGGCGTGCGCGAGCACCCGTAGCCACAGCGGGCCGAAGGAAATCGGCAGCAGCACGCCCGCGAGCAGCAGCATGGGCAGGTTGATGCCGTTGATCAGCGCAGCGAAGCTGCTGATCTCCTTGGCCAGCAGGGCCGTGGCGATCGAAAACGCCGCGAACATGATCATCAGCAGCGCGAGCAGTACCGCGAGGACCAGCAAGCCGAGCCAGTGGATGTGGTAGCCGAACGCCCAGCCGACAAAGAGCACGACGGCGTCGAAGACGAACATGCCCACGAGGCCGGCGAGGATCGGGCCCAGCAGGATGGCGAGCCGGCTGGCCGGCGTGACCCGGAAGCGTTCGATGAGCCCGCTCTGCAACTCGAAGATGGTGCCGAAGCCCATCGAGCTGCCGTTCACGAACGCCAGCAGGGCCAGGATGCCAGGCAGGAAGATCGCGAGCACCTGCCCGTTGGACGGGTGGCCGCTGGAGATGCCCTTGAGCAGTGGGGTGAAGAGCGCCAGGTAGAGCACGGGCGTCGAGAAGCTCACGATCAGCCACAGCGGGTTGCGGACGGTCTGAACCAGCCGGCGCTCGGTCAGCAGCGCCGTGTCGCGGAGCGCCTTGGTCATGATCATGGAACTCATCAGGCTGCCCGCCGCGAGCCGGCTCCGGTATCGCCGGTATCGCGCAGCGAGCGGCCGGTCTGGTGCAGGAAGACGTCGTCGAGCGTCGGCTCCGACAGGCTCATCGACGCGAGCGTGATGTGTGACGCGTCGAGCTTGCGCAGCAGGATGGGCAGCGCTGCCGCCCCGTCCTCGACGTAGAGGCGAAGCGTGGTGGCGTCCTCGACGGAGGTCTCGCGCACGTACGGCTCCTGCGGCGAGCAGGCTCGCGACGCTCTCCGGCGAGTTCTCGCGCAGCGTGAGGACGACCGAGTCACCGGCGACCTGGTGCTTCAGATCGCGCGGCGTGCCTTCCACGACCACCTGGCCGTGGTCCATGATCACCAGCCGGTCGCAGAGCGCGTCCGCCTCCTCGAGGTAGTGGGTCGTCAGGAAGACCGTGGTGCCGCGCTCCTGGAGCCGCCGGATGTGCTCCCAGAGGTTGGCGCGGTTCTGCGGGTCGAGACCGGTCGTCGGCTCGTCGAGGAAGAGCACCTCCGGCCCGTGGACGATGCCCAGGGCGATGTCGAGCCGCCTTCGCTGGCCGCCGGAATACGTGATCACTTTGCGTTGCGCGAACTCGCGAAGGTCGAGGACGTCCATCAGCTCCTCGCTCGCGCGCGAGCACGTCGGCCTTGCTGTGGCCGTACAGCCGGCCCTGCAGCAGCAGGTTTTCGATGCCGGTGCCGAGCGGGTCGGCGCCGCCGAGCTGGCTGACGAAGCCGGTGTGCTCGCGCACCTGCTGCGGCTGCTTGGCCACGTCGAAGCCCGAGACGCTGGCGGTGCCGGAATCGATGGGCAGCAGGGTGGTGAGCATGCGCAAGGTGGTGGTCTTCCCGGCCCCATTCGGTCCGAGAAACCCGAAGATCTCGCCGGGGCGCACGCTGATACTCACGCCGCGCACGGCCTCGACAGGCCCGCGGCGGGAACGGAAGCTCTTCTTCAGGTCGGATGTGGTGATGACGGCTTCAGGCACCCGGTCAGCCTAGGTGCTGGGCGCAAGCGCTTTTCGGCGGAACGCCGCTAGCGAAATGGCGGCGACACGCTGTCGGCAGAAAATTGGGCAGGGTGGGTACATGGACACAACTGCGTTGGGCAGCCAGGGGCTGCGGGTCGGGCGCCAGGGTCTCGGCTGCATGGGAATGTCAGAGTTTTACGGAACGGGCGACGAGGCGGAATCTCTCGCCACCATCCACCGGGCCCTCGACCTGGGCGTCACCTTGCTCGATACCGCCGACATGTACGGGCCGTTCACGAATGAAGAGCTGGTCGGGCGGGCGATCGCGGGCCGGCGTGACGAGGTCGTGATCGCGACCAAGTTCGGCAACGTGCGCGATCCGGACGACCCGAAGAAGCGCGGCGTCAACGGGCGGCCCGAATACGTGCATGAGGCATGCAACGCGTCGCTGCGCCGGCTTGGTGTCGACCACATCGATCTCTACTACCAGCACCGCGTCGACCGCGATACCCCCATCGAAGACACGGTGGGGGCGATGGCGGAACTCGTCGCCGCGGGGAAGGTGCGCTATCTCGGACTGTCCGAGGCGGCGCCGGCGACGATCCGGCGTGCACATGCCGTGCATCCCATCTCGGCGCTGCAGACCGAATACTCGATCTGGAGCCGCGATCCCGAGAAGGAGATCCTGCCGACGACGCGCGAGCTCGGCATCGGCTTCGTCCCCTACAGCCCGCTCGGTCGAGGGTTCCTCACCGGCTCCATCCGCAGCGTCGACCAGCTGGAGCCCAGCGATTTTCGCCGCTACAACCCGCGATTCCAGGGCGACAACCTCGAGGCCAACATTCGCATCGTCGAGGTGATCGACACGGTGGCGAAGGAGCTCGGTGCCGCGCCCGGGCAGGTCGCGCTCGCGTGGATCTACGCGCAGGCCGGGGAGCACGACGATCTGGTGCCGATCCCGGGCACGAAGCGCCGCACGTACCTGGAGGAGAACGTCGCGGCTCTCGACATCACCCTCAGCCCGGCTCAGCTCGAACGGCTTGACGCGGCGGCCGAGGCGGTCGGCGAGCGGTATCCCGACATGAGTCCGGTCAACGTCTGAGCCGACCGCAGCGGGTCAGACCCCGCGGTAGCTGATGTCGTCCTCGTCGCGGCGCCCGACCGTGAAATCGGCTTCGAAGACGAACTTCTTGGCCGGGTCGAACGGCACGGTGTAGGTCCAGTCGAACGCGCAGACCCGCTTGGCGATGAGCCAGGTGCCCTCGCGCCGTTCGAACCGGTCGACGTAGCGCAGGCCGAGGATCATGTCGGTGTCGGCGCCGATGTGGTGGGCGATGCAGTAGGTGTCGCAGTCGGCGATGTTGCTGACCAGATCGTCGGCGCCGAAGCGGATATTGGGCGGGCCGATGAAATGCATCGTCGACTCGAAGTGGGGGAGCACCTCGCAGACCCAGGCGGCGAAGTCCGTGCCGGAGCCGCGGAAGGAGTTGTGGTCGTCGTAGCCATCCGGGTGGTAGCAGGAAGCCATCATGTCCTGGTCCAGCCGGTCGGTGCCGCGCGCGAGGCGTTTGATCACGTCGGTGATCTCCTCGCGGGCGATCAAGTCCTCGACTCTGAGGGCCATGCCTGTCTCCTTCTCGGGTCAGCCGGCCGCTGCCGGACGGGCCGGGTCGCTGCTCCACTGCGACCACGATCCCGGGTAGAGCTTGGCACCTTCCATCCCGGCGGCTTCGAGCGCCAGCAGGGTGTGGCAGGCGGTGACCCCGGAGCCGCAGTAGACCGTCACGTCCGGCGCCGCAGCGATGCCCGCGGCCTCGAAGCGCGCGCGCAGGGCGGCGGGTGGCAGGAAATGGCCGTCCGCGCCGAGGTTCGCCGGCCAGTCGACGTTGGTGGCGCCAGGGATGTGGCCGGCGCGCGGATCGATGGGCTCGACCTCGCCGCGGTAGCGCTCCGGCGCTCGAGCGTCGATGAGCATCCCGGCGCCGTTCACGTCGTCGATGTCCGTCAAGCGTTCCCGAGGCCAGGCCCGCGCGGTGAAGCTCTCGGGCATGGCGGTGACGTAGCCCGACTCCAGCGGTCCGGTCCAGGTCGTCAGGTCGCCATCAAGCAACGCAGCCGGATGGCCAAGCGCGCGCAGCAGCCATACGAGCCGGCTCGCCGTGCTACCGCCGGCGTCGTCGTACGCGACCACCGGTGTCTCGTCCCCGATCCCGGCCGCCGACATGCCGGCGGCGAAGCGCCGCGGATGGGGCAGCGGGTGGCGCCCACGCTCCGGTGACGGAGGATTAGCCAGCGCGGCGTCGAGATCGATCCAGACCGCACCCGGAAGGTGGCCCGCGGTGTAGGCGTCGCGTCCGGATCGCCCGTCCAGGTACCAGCGCACGTCGGCGAGCACGACGGGATCGGGACGGGTCCGCCAGGCGCTCGGCCAGCGCGGCGTGGGAGATCAGCGGTCCGAGGATGGCCATGCCGCCAGTCTGCCGCGGCGGACACGCGAAACGATGTGCCGGTCCCGCTAGCGCCTGCGGCCTACTTCTTCTCGTACGTGATGCCGGACTTCTCGAGGTCCCAGGTATCGGGCGTCGCGCCTTCTTCCCGCAGCTCGCGCTTCAGCACGCGTCCCACCGGGCTGCGGGGCAGCTCGGCACGGAACTCGATGTAGCGCGGCAGCGCGAAGTACGGGAGCTGATCGACGCACCAGCTGAACAGCTCGGCCTCGGTGAGCTCGGAGCCCGCCTTCAGCGTCGCCGTCACCTTCAGATCGTCCTCGGTCATCTCGCTCAGTACGGCGTGAACGGCGACGTCGGCGAGCTGGCCGTGGCCCATGAGAATGCGCTCCACCTCGAAGCTCGCGATGTTCTCTCCGCGGCGACGCAGGTAGTCGGCCTTGCGGTCGACGAAGAAGAGGAAATCCTCGTCATCGATCTGGCCGATGTCGCCGGTGTGGTACCACCAGTTGCGGCTGGTCTCGACGGTGACGTCGGGACGTCCCCAGTAGCCCTCGAACATGACGTGGGGACGTCGCGGCCGCACGACGATCTCGCCCTGCGTGCCGCGCGGGAGCTCGTTGTCGTCGTCGTCGAAGATGCGGACGTCGAAGTACTCGGCGTTGATGACGCCGGCGGCGCGCGGCTTGTTGCGGACGCCCGGCGGCTGCCAGGAGACGATGCTGGCCTCGGTGACGCCGTAGGCACCGCTGAACGTGTCGATCCCGAACCGTGACCGGATGATGTCGTCGACCTCAGGCGGAAGCGGCGCGGCACCGAGCAGGCGCAAGCTGCTGTTCGCCTCCGGCTGCCCGGAGTTCGGCATTTCCGGCCGGTCGATGTCGTGAGCCAGCAAGTACGCCATCGTGCCGAGGGTGGAGGTGACGGTGGCTCCGGTGCGGTTCATCTCCGCCCAGAAGTTCGAGACCGAGAAACGCCGGTAGATGGCGCCGCGGCCGCCGAAGACCAGCGTGCCGACCACGGCCGTGACGAGCGCGTTGAAGTGGAACATCGGCAGCGGGGTCCACACCACGTCATCGGCGGTGCGCTCCCAGCAGTAGCCGATCTGCTGGGAGAGCGCCGCGTGGTAGTTGTGCGTCAGCATGCAGCCCTTGGACAGGCCGGTGGTGCCGCCGGTGTAGACAAACGTGGCGAGCGCGGAAGGGGCGACCTGAACGGCGTCCGTGGTCGCTGCGGCGAGCACGTCGTCCCAGGTGTGGGTGGAGAGCCCGGCGATCGTGCGCGGCGCGCCCAGGCAGATCACGTGTTCCAGCGTCGGCAGCTTGGTGCTGATCGGGTCGAGGCGCTCCACGAGGTCGTCCGCCACGATCAGCACGCGTGCCCCGGAATCACCCAGCTGGTGGCGCAGGTACTCGCCCTTGTAGGCGGTGTTGATCGGCACCGAGACGGCGCCCGCCCAGATGGTGGCCCACCAGGCGATGAGCATCTCGGGCGAGTTCTCCACCAGCGTCGCGACGCGCTCGCCGGGCTTGACTCCGAAATCCCGCAGTGAGCCGGCTAGCCGGCTGGCGCTGTCAGCAACCTGGCGTGCGGTCAGCTTGGTGCCGCAGACGTCGAGGTACTCGGAGTCCGGATCGGAGTCGAGACGGGCGAGGAAGAGGTCGGTCGCGGTCGTCTGCGGCGCCTTGCGCCAGGTGTTGTCAGCCACAGGATGCCGCCTTCCGCATGTTTATCTTGTATCAAATCCGTCCCGGGGAGCCGGAGCGTAACAGCGCGGATGAGGGGCGCAGGAGGAAGCCCCGGTCTGCGGTCGGGCTCGCGGTGGGGCTGCTCGACGGGCTGCTCGACGGACGAGGGACGTTCGTCGCCGGAGGCCGCTGCGTCTTGGTCCCCGCGCTAGCAATGAGGATGGCTGCGGTGGCGGCGGCAGCAAGCAGGACGACCACGAGGCCGAGGAATACCACGAACGGCTGGTCACCGGGCGGGACTCGCCCGGAGTGCGTCTTCACCAAGGTCGGGGCGGCGTCCGGGCTTCACTGTTGGCAGCCTAGTGCCGCCGTGTGTGGCTAGAGCCAGCCGCGTCGCAGCGCCGTGGCGACCGTCGATGCCCGGTCGTAGGACTTGAGCTTGCCCTGGGCCCGCTCGAGGTACGTCTTCACGGTGGCGACGGAGATCCCGAGTGCGGAGGCGGCCTGCTGGTTCGTGGCACCCGTTGAGATGTGTTCCAGGACCGAGCGCTCGCGGGCGGTGAGCGGACTCTCTGCGGGGATGCCGGCGGCCGCCATCAGTTGCGGGAGGTCGCTGACCAGGTACAGGTGGTTCAGGCCGCACAGCTTGGCCGCGCTGACGCTGGTGGGGTCGTCGCCGAGCATGACGACCGTGAAGTGGCCGTTCACCAGGTGCATCTGTTCGAGCAATCCGGCGTGGCGGCATAGCTCCTGCACGCCGCCACCGGCGGCGTCGACCAGGACGTACCGGACGGCTGAGAACTCCCGTTGCAGGGAATTGCCGATCCCGCGCTGCCGCCACAGGAGCATCAGGTCGACCGCCAGCGACGGGATTCCCTGCGCGCCGAAGGCGTGCCGCAGCCCGCTGGCCACGCCGCGCCGACCCGTCGTGAGGATCAGGGCTTGGGGAGGTCGCACGCTGCTCGGTGCAGCCGCCAGCCGCGCCGCCAGCCGCACGAGGCGATCATCGAGCTCGGACGCATCGAAAGGATGGCCGTTCGTCGGTGGCCAGCGACGAGCCGTAGACGCCGACCCGCAGGGATTCGTAGATGTCCGTCAGCGAGTAGCCGCTCTCCAGGGCCAGCTGCGCCGTGAGCTCGCTGGCCCGCTCCTCGCCGCGCAGGAAATGCGCGAGCACGGTGGCGGGCACGCCGTCGCCCACTCGAGGACGCTGTCGCGGCACGCACGAACGGCACGGGCGCCTCCGTCGAAGGCGCGGCTGCTAGCTCGGCGGTCATGAAACACCTCTCGAGGGAACGACTAACTGCGGGGTCTGGAGTCGTGGCTGCACGATGGTCTGCGCGGAGAGTGGGCCGGAGCCGGTCAGTGCCCTGGCCTGATCCGCCGAAAGCGCATGGCTCCACAGGAAGCCCTGGCCGAGCTCGCAGGCCAGGTCTTGCAGGATGTCGCGCTCGGCGGCCGTTTCCACACCCTCGGCCAGCACGGCGATGTCGAGCTCGCGGGCCAGCGAGATGACCGCCTTGGCGACGGCCAACCGGCGACTGTCCTTCTGCAGGCTGGTGATGAAAGCTCGATCCAACTTCAACAAGTCGATGGGAAACTGCGTCAGGTACGCGAGGCTCGAGTAGCCGGTGCCGAAGTCGTCGATGGCGAGCCGGAGTCCGAGCCGCTTCAGGTTCTGCAGCTGGGCGATCATGGCGGCGTCATCGGGAACGAGGGCTGATTCGGTGAGCTCCAGGTAGAGCGATTTCCGCGGAAACTCCCACCGATCCAGCACATCCTCGATGCAGCCGGGCAGGCAGTCTTCCCGCAGCTGGTGCGGCGAGACGTTCACGGTGACGAAGTAGCTGGATTTCGCCTGCGCTGCGTACAGGCTTGCGAGCAGGTCGCAGGCCTGCCCGAGCACGGAGCGACCCAATGCCGAGATGAGCCCGGTGCTCTCGGCGACGGCGATGAACTGCGCGGGGGAGACCTGCGACCCGTCGGAACGCTTCCACCGCGCCAACGCTTCGAAGCCGACGACCGAGCCGCTGGCGAGCGCGACGATCGGCTGGAAGTGGGCGACGATTTCGCCTGCGGCCACAGCGTTTTGCAGGCCGTGCACGATGTCCAGCCGGCGGCGGGCCGCATCGGTCTCCAAGCCGGAGGCGCATCTCCACTGGCGCGGTCCCCGCCGCTTCGCCTCATGCAAGACTGCTGAGGCAGCGGCCAGCACCGCGACCGCCGAGTCGCCGCGGGAGCCCAGTGAGACGCCGGTCGAGAGCGATACGATCACGTACTCGCCGTCGATCTCGAGCGGTTCTTCCATCGCGTTCATCACCCGGACGGCCAGCGCCTCGGCATCCACAGCACCTGCGGCTACGGGGCAGATGATCGCGAACTCGTCGTTGCCGGCGCGTGCCAGCAGGCCGTCCTGCTCGACCGTGCGCAGCCGGTTGGCGACGGCTTTCAGCAGGGCATCGCCTGCAGCGTGGCCCTCGGCTTCGTTGATGAGCTGGAAGCCGTCGATGTCGCAGAGGGCAACGGCGATCCTGGGTCTCGTCGCCGGCAGCGGCGAGCGCGCGGGTCAGGTGGTCGGTGAGCAGGGCCCGGTTCGGCAGGCTGGTCAGGGCGTCGTGCAGCGATCGGTGACCGAGCTCCTGATCGAAGCGCGCCCGTTCAGTGCAGGCGGCGATGGTCGTTGCCACCGATTGCAGGAAGCTGATCTCTTCGGTGGGGTCGTCGCAGGCCTCGTCGTCGAGATCGTTGGTCGCCGCGGCCCGGTGCTGCGAGTAGCGGGCGAAGACTCCGACGACCCGGCCGCTGCCGGTGATGGGGACACCGACGCCGCTGTGGATGCCCTCGGCGGCCAGCTCGTCACCGATGCCGCTCTCCTGCTCCACCCACCCGCGGTCAAGCGTGGTGACCGCGCCGTTGCTGCGGACGCGAGCAGCGTGCGAATGCGTTGCGTCCACGATGGTTTCGCCCACGGTGAGATGGCTGAAGCCGGTGCCGGCGACGAGCGCGAAAGGCCCGCCCTTCTCGGTCTCCCACCAGATCGCGATGTGGCTGTTGCGCAGCAGGCGAGCCGCCGCGGCGACGGCCTCAGCCATCAGACCCGCCGGATCCGGTGACGTGATTCCCCGGGTGGCCAGCGACGTGATCGTGCGGCGTCGCGCGTCACGGCGGCCTTTGGCCTGCTCCTCGAGCATCTCGCGGGTCACGTCACGAGCGACGACGAGGAGATCCGTCGCGTTGCCCTCGCTGTCGTTGAGGATGAGCATCTGCTGGTCGACCCACACGACCGCCGAATCGCGCCGTACCCAGCGAACCCGCATGCGGGCCGAGGTCGGGTCATCGTGCTGAAGGGCGCTGAGGAGAGCGGCGTCGTCCCGGTGCACCAGGCCCAGCGCGAAGGTCGGATCATCGTAGAACTGGTCGGGGGAGTATCCGGTCATGGCGAACACCGACGCGCTGGCGTAGCGGACGTCGAACGTCGGCCGCATCTGCAGCCAGAAGACGGAGTCGGTGGAGCAATCGGTCAAGGCACGGAACCGCTTCTCGGACTCGCACATCTGGGCTATCGCGGCGACGATCTCGCTGACGTCCTGAACCTGAGTGAAGATGACCCGCTCGCCGTCGACCACTGTCACCGAGCTCGTGACGCGCACGGTGACGAGCTCACCATCAGGCCGCACGTAACGCTTCTCGTAGTCGCCGCGCGTCAGATCGCCGGCGGTCAGTTGCTCCGCGATCGTCTGGCTGATCTCCCAGTCGTCGGGGTGGGTGAACTCCGTCCAGCCATGGCCTACCACTGACGTGGGATCGCGGCCGAGCAACTCGCACAACGCTGCGTTGACCCGTCGGATCGTGCCATCAAAGCCGACGTAGGCCATGCCGATCGCTGCGTCTGCAAAGGGCTCTCTTACCTCATGGTCATCCTCGGCCAGGCCAGGCGGAGGCCCCGAAATCGGACGCATATGCACCTGTCGTCACGACGCGTACCTGCGGAGATGATGCGGGTGGCCCTATCGGGGGGAGCATTCGCACCGGGCCGCGGGGTCGAACGTCCCAGGTTCGGGCATCGGCCATGCCCGCAGCGTCAGAATCCCGATGGATAGTCGATGATCCCCTTTCGCACCGCCGCGGCTACCGCCTCGAGCTTCGAGTGCGTCCCGAGCTTGGAGATGACCGACTGGACGTAGTTGCGCACCGTGTTGACGCTCAGGTGCAGCTCGGTGGCGATGACCTTGTTGGTGTGGCCACGGGCCAGATGATGCAGGACATCCAGCTCGCGCTCGGTGAGGTCGGACGCGGTGCGGCGGTGGTGCGGGTTCAGCTGCGGCAGCAGGCGGGCCAGGAGCGCGGGCGAGACCAGCACCTCGCCGGCGGCTGCCGCACGAACCGCCTCGGCGACTTCGGAGGCAGCGCGGTCCTTCGTCAGGAAACCGGAGCATCCGGCGTCGATCGCGGCGAGCAAGGTCCGGTCGTCAGCCGCTCCGGTCAGCATCACCACCATCGTGCTGGGGTTCTGGCGCTTGATCTCCGCAGCGATCGCGATGCCGTCCTGCTCGGGCATGCGGTAATCCACCAGCGCGACAGCCGGCTGCAGCCGTGGAAGCAGGGCGATGGCTTCGGCACCGCTGGTGGCGATGCCGACCACGTGCAGGTCGGGATGATCGGCGAGAAGGCGTCCGAGGCTCTCGGCGAACATGCGGTGGTCATCGACGATGAGGACGCCGATGGAAGCGCCGCTAGCGTGCGAGCTGGTCATCCGCGACCGGTCCGTCGGATGCGGGAAGGGTGACCGCGATGGTGGCGCCTCCGCCTTCCGTCGTGTCAAGCCTGATGTGGCCGTCGTGCATCTGAACGATGCCGAGCACGGTGACCAGCCCTAAACCGGCGCCCGCGTCGGCGGCTGCGTCGTCAGGCCTGGTCGTGAAGAAAGGCTCGAACGCGCGCTGGGCCAGCTCCGGCGACATGCCACAGCCGGTATCGGAGACCGACAGGGTGACGGGTTGGGATGGCGTGCTTCCGGGCTCGACGCTGATCGTCACCGTGCCGCCCTCGGACATGGCTGCACCGGCATTGGAGACGAGCTGGGTGACGATGATTTCCAGGCGCTGCTCGTCGACGGCGGCGGCGGCTGCTCCGGCCATCTCGAGGCGCAGCTCGACAGCCGGGTCGAGCACGTCCTCGAGCGTGGGTCGCAGCCGCCTCAGCAGGCTGTTGACGTCGGTGTGGGGACTGCCCGCGAGATCGCGGGGGACCAGGGTGCCGAGCTGGCGGGTCAGAGCGACGGCTTGCTGGGCGGCACGGCGGATGTGGTCGAGCTCCGCACAGGCGGCAGGATCGGTCAGGCGGCGCTCGAGGAGCCAGCCGATGTTGAGCACGATCCCCAGCTGGTTGTTGATGTCGTGAGTGAACTCATGGGTCACCCGGCCGACGTTGTCCAGCCGCGCGGTCAGGCGTTCGGCTCGGTCGGCGGACGGTTCGACAGCGGGATCCACCCACGCACCTCCTGCTTCACAGACCTGGCCGCAACCTCAGATCCGAAGCTGCTGGTCGATCTGCCGCTTACCGGTTATCCAGCGTTGGAAGTCCGCATGCAAGCCCTTCGGGGCGTTATGGGCGAAGCGATGGGAAATGTTCGGCGCGCCGGGCGCCGCGGCGCCGGGAGCCAGGCGGCCGTTGCGCTCGCCGATCACGACGCGGAGGCTAGATTTTCGCGGTCGCCAGATTGGCATATCAGTGCATTAACAGGACCAAGGTCCAGAGGCTGCAGGACGTAATAGTCTCCGCTCGGGACGAAAAGCAGTCTCCAGCATTAGTCCGTTGCGCTGAATGCATTTAGGGGCAAAAACTATTCCTGCGCTCAGGTAATGGCTATTTGGGCGTCACGAGCCCGCTCAGATGATGGAAGATGGGTGACCGCCGCCCGCCAGACTGCCTCCTGAACTGGGCAAACGGCCCAACAAGCCGTTTCCGAGTGCCCGCCGGCATTGCGCTGACCTCGGTTTTCGGAATTGACCATCGACGTGCGTCCGCCAACTGGCCGACACGCTTTCCCTTCTTCCGCACGTCGCCGCGCCGAAAGAACCATGAGTCAGCTATCTCTCGGGACCGTACGGTATCCGCGACGATCAACGTCGGCACCGGGGCGCAGGGAATCGCCGTAACCCCGGATGGGATCAAGGCCTACGTAACGCTCTTCGACTCAAATGCGGTGTTGCCGATCAACCTGGCGACGAATGCGCCGGGCGCGGCGATCGCCGTCGGTGCCCGGCCGGTCCAGCTGGCGGTCTCACCTGATGGTTCCAAGGTGTACGTCAGCAACGCCGTCGGCAGCAGCGTGACGCCGATTACCACGACGACCGATACGGCCGGAACCGCAATCCCCGTCGTCGGCAACGCCGGCGGGATCGCGATCAGCCCGGACGGCACGAAGGCGTACGTCGCCAACAACGGCTCCACCACGGTGACTCCCATTGATACGGCGTCGAATACGCCGGGGAGCCCGATCACCGTCGGCAGCCAACCCTCGGGTGTGGCGTTCACTCCGGATGGCTCCAAGGCTTACGTCGCCGTCCGTGGCGACGACAAGGTGTCGGCGATCACCACGTCGACAGATACGGCCGCCACGGCCTTCACGTCAGTTGGCGAGCCGTACGCGCTCGCGATAGTGCCCGAGGCTGTGCCGACGGTTGCCCTGGCTCAGCCGGCAGCCGGAACCGTTGGAGCGACGGTAAACTTCACTGCGACGGGCACCGACCTCGACGGCACGATCACCAGTTACACGTTCGACTTCGGTGACGGCACCGCACCGGTCACCCAGGCCGGCAACACCATCAGCCACTCCTACGCCTACGGCAGCACCATCGGCTACGCGGCGAGCGTGAAGGCCAACGACAACCTCGGGGGAGTCTCCGCCAAGGCCGTTCGTAACGTTGCGATCACCGGTGCACCGTGGGCGCAGATTGCCTACATCGCCAATTACCGCGGCGGCACGGTGACAGCGGTCAACCTGGCCAACAACGCCACCTTGGCCACCATCTCCGTCGGGGTCCATCCCAGGAATCTCGCGGTCAGCCCGGATGGCAGCAAGGTCTACGTGCCCGTTGTCGGCGCCGACGCTGTAAGCGTGATTTCAACCGTGTCGAACACGGTGACAGCGAACATCGCTGCCGGCACCAGTCCGGAGGCCGTAGCGTTCACCCCGGACGGCACGAAGGCTTACGTGGCTGCATTTCCCGGCGCAGGTAATACCGATTACGGTCGCATCCAACAGTACCGGTGCTTCGATTCCCGTCGGCGCCGGCCCCGTCGACCTCTCGATTCCCCCCAATGGGGCGAAGCTCTACGTCGCTAACGCTACGGACGGCACGGTTACCCCGATTGCGACTAACACCGATACGCCGGGACGGCGATAACCGTGGGTAGCAATCCGGAGAGCGTGACGTTCAGCCCGGATGGCGCGAAGGCGTACGTCGTCAACAATCTCTCCGACACGGTGAGCGTCCTCTCGGCGGCCAGCGACACGGTGTTGGCGAACATCCATGTCGGTCGGGGACCCTGGTCTGTGGCTGTCGCGCCAGATGGAGCGAAGGCGTACGTGACTAACCGCGTCGCCGGTACGGTCACTCCGTTCGCCACGGCGACCAACACTCCAGGTACTGCCATCACCGTCGGAAGCAGTCCCAACGGAGTGACCTTCAGCCCGAGCGGCGCCACTGCCTATGTGGCGAACTACGGCGACAATTCGGTGACGCCGATCACGGCGGCAACGGATGCGGCTGGCACCGCGTTCGCGGCAGTCGGGCGGCCCGGTGTGGATAGCGATGGTTCCCGACGTGGCACCCATCGCGGTCCTGGCTCCGGTGACCGGGGGAGTGGTCGGCGCGCCACGATCAACTTCGACGCCTCTGGTTCCACCGCCGGCCCCACGTCGGCAATCGCCAGCTACCAGTGGAACTTCGGCGACGGCTCGACCGCCACGACCGTCAGTCCCACGACGACCCATGTCTACAACGGCACGTACGCGCCGGGCTTCATGGCGCGTGTGACGGTCGTCAACGCGATCGGCACCAAGTCAGCCGCGGCCACCCGTCCGGTTGCCGTCACCGGCGGTAGCGCGCTGCAGCTCGCCTACATCGCCAACCTCGACACGAAGAGCGTGTCTGTGGTCAACGTGGGCAATGGCGGCAATGGCGGCAATGGCGGCAATGGCGGCAATGGCGGCAGGTGGCTTCAATTCCGGTCGGGGTCAGTCCAGGAGCGCTGGCAATCACCCCAGACGGATCCAAGGCGTATGTCGCGAACCGAAGCGATGGAACCGTCAGCGTCATCGCGACATCGACCAACACGGTCGCAGCCACCATAGCGGTCGGTACCCAGCCGATCTCTGCGGCCGTGAGTCCCGACGGGACCAAGGTTTACGTCGCGAACTACGGGTCCAACACGGTGACGCCGATCTCCACTTCGACGGATACGGCGGGCGCGCCGATTGCGGTCGGTACTGGCCCGATGTACGTCGCGTTCGCTCCGGACGGGACCAAGGCGTACGCCACGAACTTCGGCTCCAACAACGTCACGCCGATCACCACAGCGAGCGACACGGCAGGCGTCGCGTTCACGACAGGCAGCGGTCCGCGCGGCGTCGCGTTCACTCCCGACGGCACCAAGGCCTACGTCGCGAACTTCTTCGACAACACGGTCACGCCGGTTACGACCGCGACGAGCACGCCGGGAACAGCGATCCCCGTCGGGACGAACCCGCAGGCGGTGGCCATCTCGCCAGATGGCAGCAAGCTCTACGTCACCAACTGGAGCGACGGTACCGTCACGCCGATCACCACCACCAACACAGCCGGCACGGGCATCCCGTCGGCCGGCGGTCCCTATGGCGGTGCGTTGGTTCCGGACCAGGCGCCCACGGCGGCGCTGGCTGCTATCAATAGCGGCGAGGCGATGACCCCAGTCGGGTTCGACGCGACCGCTTCCAGCGACAGCTCCGGAACGATCGCCACCTACACGTTCGACTTCGGTGACGGCTCCCCGCTGCTCACGCAGGCGGGACCGACAACGACCCACACCTATGCCCATGACGGCACGTTCGCGGCGAGCGTCACAGTGACCGACACGGTCGGCACCAGCACCACTGCGGTCTTCACCGGCCAGACCATGAGCCGCAACGGCAAGGCGACCGCAAGGGCGGCCCGCACGGTCACCATCTCCACTCCGTTCAGCGTGACAAACGCCGGCGGTCTGAACTTCGCCGGAACGCTCACCGGTGCGAACCAGACGCTGACCACGACCATGCCGCTGAACGTCTCGAGCGGCCTTGCCAGCGGCTGGAGCATCGCCGCGACGTCCACGCAGTGGAACGACGGAGGGTCACAGGTCCTGCCGCCCACGGCTACGACCGTCAGCGATGCGCCGATAGTCACCTGTGACGTGCTGTCCCAGTGCAACCTGGCGGCAAGCTCCGTCGGTTACCCGTACGTCCTGCCGGCAGGTGCGACCGCTCCCGCAGCCAGCAGGCTGTTCAACGCCACTGCGGGAACCGGCATCGGTCGCCAGACCGTCACCCCGACCCTGCGGCTCTCGGTACCCGGCAATTCATACGCCGGCACTTACCACTCGACCATCACCGTGACCCTGCAGAGCGGGCCATGACAAGGAGGCCCACCGTGACGCTGCGCAGCCGCAGGCCCGCCCGGCATCCGGCCCATGTGGTCATGCTGCTGGTGCTCGCGCTCATCGCCACGTTCCTCGGCGCGACACCCGCAAGCGCGGATTCGTCCAGCGACACCCAGGGCACCGCCGTTCTCAAGGTCGCCAGCAACGTCACGTTGACCGCCTCGTCGAACCCGGCGCCGGTCGCGACAGACGTTCAGCTGACCGCTGACATCGGGGAAGTGTCCGGCAACGAGGATGTGATCCCGACCGGCGACGTCGTCTTCTTCAACGGCAGCACCGAACTCGGGACGGCGCCCCTGGACGGTCGCACGGCCGTCTGGACGAGCCAGTTTCCGGAAGGAACGCAGCAGATCACTGCCAGCTATGCGGGCGACGTCAGTTACGACGCGGGGATCTCGGATGCGCTCAGCCTGCAGGTCTCGACCTCGATTCCCAGCGTGACGATTACCGCGCCGGGCAGCGCCGATCCGCCGGGCATCCCCACTGATGGCAGCCCTACGGACCTGACGGTTTCTGCCCTGTCAGCCGGGAACGGGTACCCACACACCCGCTTCGCCGTCAGCCTCTCGGGCATCCCCGGTCTTCGGGCGAATCAGCTGCAGCTTCAGAGGAACACGGCGGGAACCTGGTCCGACGTCAGCCTCACGGATGGTCCCTCCGACACGATCACGGGCCTGCTCAGCGATGACGCCGAACTCGTGGCCGATGTGGAGACCACCATCGATCTCAGGCTGAGTGTCTTGGGTGGAGCGCCCACCGGAGATCTGGCCATGCAGGTGGATCTCCAGAGTTCCACGGACGGAGGGACGACGTACCCGACGAACCTCGCCACGCAGACCAAGACGCTGACACTGCACCGGGTGAGCACGAGCCTGGTCGTGGTGGCTACCAGCACGCTGACGCACGGCCAGACCGGCATGGTTGACATGAGCGCGACCATCACGCCTAGCTCGGCCACCGGCACGGTCACCTTCACCGTCGACAGCGGCACCGATCCGGTCGGCACCGCGCCGGTCGTCGCAGGCGTCGCTCACGCCAAGGCACCGGTCCCGCTCGGGTCGCATTACGTATCCGCCACCTTCGCCGACAACGCGCAGAGGTATGACCCTTCGACCGCCACCTGCGAGAACGAGATCACCGTGACGCCACCCGGTGGCAGCCTGCACGCGCTCGTGCCGTCACGCATCCTCGACACCCGCATAGGCAACGGAGCCGCAAGGAAGCAGGTCCCGTCCGGCGGAACGCTGGTGCTCCAGGTGACCGGCCGCGGTGGAGTACCAGCCGGCAACGTCGCCGCGGTCTCGATGAACGTCACGGTCGTGCTGCCCGGCTCCGCGGGATACGTGACGCTGTATCCGACAGGCGGCACGGTCCCCTCGACGTCGAACATCAACTTCGATAAGGGCTCGACCACCGCCGGGCTGGTCATGCTCGGCGTGAGTGACACGGGCAAGGTGTCGATCGTCAACCGCTCGCCATCACCGGTCGATCTGCTCGCGGACGTATCGGCCTGGTTCTCGACCAAGCCCACATCGTTGACGTCCGAGGGCAAGTACACGCCCATCAGCCCCTTCCGGCTGCTGGATACCCGCCATACGAAAAGCATGGTTCCGGACGCGGTGGTGCAGGTGCAGATCAGGGGCGCCGGCAGCGGCGCCAACAAGATTCCGGCGAGCGGGGTATCTGCCGTCGTCCTCAACATGACTGTCGTGAACGAGAAGAGGGATGGATACCTGACCGCGTATCCGGGCGGGTCGGAGATGCCGGTCGTGTCCACGCTCAACTACCAGGCGGGCAAGGTCAAAGCCGGGCGGCTCATCGTCGGGGTCGGCTCGAACGGCAAGGTCAACATCAAGGACAAGTACGGAACGACGGACGTGGTTCTCGACATCGCCGGCTGGTTCACTGACTCCTCAGCGACCTCTGGAGGCTCCACCTTCGTGCCGCTGGACACGCCCCAGCGGCTCAGCGACTCGCGTCACAAGAACAGTGGACCGAACGCGCCGTGGAAGGCAGGTGAGACGAAGTCTGTCACTGTCGCGGGCCATGCCGGTGTGCCCAGCAAAGCCAGCGCCATCCCGGCACTTGCGGTCGTCGGCAACATGACGGTGGTCGAGCCGGATCGCGAGGGCTACCTGACCGCGTATCCCACGGGCGTGCGCCCCGTCGCCAGCGACCTGAACTTCGCGAAAGAGCAGTTGCCGGTGCAGAACCTGACGATTGCCACGCTGTCCAGTGCCGGCGCCTTCAACCTCTACAACTACGCCGGGAACACGAATACGGTCATCGACGTCTTCGGCTGGTTCGGATAGCGGCAACCGAAGTCCTTGCCGGAACACGCACGCCGGAAGTTGATTTCATATCTCATCGCGGTGAGAATCGGATCATGGTCCAGAAACGCATCGTCGAACTTGTTGATGACCTCGATGGCGGCACGGCCGATGTGACCCTCACTTTCGCGTTGGACGGAAAGTCCTACGAGCTCGACCTGTCGAGCAAGAATGCTGAGGCTCTCCGGCTTGCGCTCGCGCCCTACGTGAACGCGGGCCGGCGGTCCAGCGTTCGTGGTCGAGTTCCCCGTCAGGGTGCGGCTGCTTCCAGGTCGGTGGACATCCCTGCGGTGCGGCAATGGGCTGTCGAGAATGGCTACCAGATCAGCACTCGAGGTCGGATTCCGGCTCCGATTCTGGCTGCTTACGAGGCGAGATAGCCCGCACGCGGGGCGATCTCGACGGGGGCGTTCGGTCAGCGGGCCGAGCGCCTTTGTCGTGCCCGGGATCGTCGTGGTCCCTAGACTGAGGACGATGACAACCCGGCGGCAAGGGTCCGGTCGGCTGTCTCGATGACGGCCTGGCTGCTTCTCGCGCTGAGCGTGCTGCTGGTCGTGGCATGCGGTGCCTTCGTGGCGGCCGAATTCGCCTTCGTCACCGTGGACCGGGCCACCGTGAACCGCGCGGCCGAAGCCGGTGATGCCCCGTCGCGCGGGCTGCTGGCGGCGCTGAAGAGCCTGTCGACCCAGCTGTCGGGTGCCCAGCTGGGCATCACCCTGACCAACCTGGCCATCGGCTTTCTCGCCGAACCGGCACTGGCCCACCTGCTGCACGCTCCGCTGCGGGGCATCGGCCTTCCGGACAGCGCGGTGCGTCCGGTTGCCATCGCGCTGGCACTCATCGTGGCCACGGCGACGACGATGATCTACGGCGAGCTCGTTCCCAAGAACCTGGCTATCGCGCGGCCCCTGGACACGGCACGCAGGCTGGCCGGGCCGCAGCGTGCCTTCACCCGGGCGATGGCCGTTCCGATCCGGCTGTTGAACGGGACGGCCAACGCCTTGGTGCGACGCCTCGGGATCGAGCCGCAGGAAGAGCTGGCGTCGGCGCGCTCGCCGGATGAGCTGTCCTCGCTCGTGGCCCGCTCCGCCGAGCAAGGCACCCTCGCCGCCCCGACCGCGACCCTGCTGCAGCGGACCCTGTCCTTCGGGGATCGCACGGCGGCCGACGTCCTGACCCCCCGGGTTCGGCTCCGAACCCTGTCGAGTTCGGCACCGGTATCAGCCGTGCTCGATGCGGCGCGCCGTACCGGCCACTCCCGCTTTCCGGTCATTGCCGAAGACGCCGACGACATCGTGGGCCTCGTCCACATCAAGCAGGCCGTCGCCGTCGCCGAAGGCCAGCGTGGACTGCGCTCGGTCGCGACGGTCATGGCGGCACCCGAGTTCGTCCCCGAAACCCTGCACCTCGATCCGTTGCTCGCGCAGCTGCGACGCTCTCCGCTGCAGATGGTTGTCGTCCTGGATGAGTTCGGCGGCACCGCAGGCGTCGTCACGATCGAGGATCTCGTCGAGGAACTGGTCGGCGAGGTTTCTGACGAGCATGACCGCTACGGACCGGCGTTTCGCCATCGCCGTGACGGGAGCTGGATCCTGTCCGGCCTGTTACGGCCGGATGAGATCACCGCAGAGACGGGCGTCGCCATCCCTGAGGACCGCAGCTACGAGACGCTCGCCGGCCTGATCCTGCGGCAGCTCGGGCGCCTTCCGGAAGCCGGCGACGTCGTCGAGCTGGCGAGCGGCCGGCTGACGGTGACACACGTGTCGGGGCGCCGGATCGATCGGGTGCGGCTGGAGCCACGATCCGCTGCTGGGCCGGCGACCGGTGAGCCCGAGGGCGTCGGATGAGCGGCGCCCTCGGGGTGCTGATCGCCCTGCTACTGCTGGTGGTCAACGCGTTCTTCGTCGGTGCCGAGTTCGCGCTGATCTCGACGCGGCGCAGCCTGATCGAGCCGCGGGCAGCAGCGGGTTCCCGGCGGGCCCGGGTGACATTGGATGCCATGGAGCGCGTCTCGCTGATGCTGGCCGGCGCGCAGCTGGGGATCACGCTCGCGTCGCTCGGGCTGGGCGCCGTGGCCGAGCCGGCCGTCGCACACCTGCTGGAGGGTGCCTTCGACGCCGCGCACGCCCCGAAGGGCCTTCTGCATCCGGTCGCGTTCGTCCTCGCGCTGGCGATCGTCGTCTTCCTGCATGTGGTGATCGGCGAGATGGTGCCGAAGAACCTCGCGCTTGCCGAGCCGGAGCGCTCGGCCCTGATATTGACTCCCGCCCTGGTGTGGGTGGTGCGCGTGCTGCGGCCGGCCATCGTCGGTTGCAACGCGCTGGCGAACCTCAGCCTGCGCGCCGTGCGCATCACTCCGCGGCAGGAGCTGGCGAGCGCGTACACCCATGACGAGGTCGCCCAGCTGATCGCCGAGTCCCATCAGGAGGGCTTGCTTGCCGAGGAGGAGCACGAGTTGCTCACCGGTGCGCTCGGCTTCGACGAGCGCACCGTCGAGTCGGTCATGCTGGTGCCGTCGCAGCTCGTCGTCATCCAGCCGGGGTCGACCCCGCGCGAGGTGGAGCAGCTCGCCGCGCGTACCGGCTTCTCCCGCTTCCCCGTCAGGGACGGCACGGACGAGCTGATCGGCTACGTCCATCTGAAGGACGTCCTCGAGACCAACCCGGTGCGCCGCGCGTCCGCCATCGAGAGCAAGTGGGTGCGCCCGCTGCTGCGGCTCGGGGTGCATGACACGCTCGCCGGCGCGCTGGCGCTGATGCAGTCCGGTGGGGCGCACCTGGCGCGGGTCATGGGCGAGAGCGGGGAGCTGGTGGGCGTCGTGGCACTCGAAGACGTGCTCGAGGAGCTGGTCGGGGAGATCGCCGCCGCCACGACACGTCCTGCCACTGGCTAGCGGTCACCCAGTTCGCGCGCGCACTGGCACTTTGAGTGCCAAGACCCCCAGCGCCACCCACGCAGCCCCGAACGCCCACCCGGCGACCACGTCGCTGGGCCAGTGCAGCCCCAGATACACCCGGGAAAGCCCGACGAGCGCCGGAGCCACCAGGAGCGCCCACCACCAGCCCGATGCCGCCAGGCGCATCGCCAGCAAGGCCAGCAGCGCGTAGCCCATCGTCGACGTGCTCGCGTGGCCCGAGGGGAACGCGTAACCCATCGCGTGCGACAGCTGCAACGACGCCGGCGGGCGGGGGCGGGCGATCCCCGAGTTGATGGACACGCGCACCAGCTGACCCAGCCAGAGCCAGCCAAGCGCCAGGACGCCGGGAAGCCATTCGCGACGTCGCCACCACAGCGCCACCCCGGCAACCACCAGCAACGGGTACAGCACCCACCCGGTACCGGCGACGGAGATCGCTCGTTCGACCGGGTTCAACCAGCCGGCCCGCAGCCTCTCCACATCCCCGAGGAGCCGGTGGTCCAGGGAATTGCGTGCAGGATGCGTCGCGTGTCCCAACGCCAGTGCGACGAAGACCGCCGCGCTGACCGCGAGCACGATCCCGGCTGGCCTGGCGGAACGGCTCAGGACCATGCGTCACGCACGCAGTCGGAGGGGGTCACGCAAGCTCCGGATACCTCGTCGTTATGCTCCGGCTCATGGGCATGCCGACGGACATCGGAATCATCGATCTGGGGATCGGCTTTCCCCACACCAGCGTCGAGGAGAAGAAGGCGACCTACGACTTCTTCCGCCCGCTGCTGAAAGATGCGCAGAGTGCCAAGGATTTCGAGTTTCCGGTCGAGTACATGTTCAAGGGCGTGCCCGACCTCGTGGAGCCCGGCACCGACATCATCCGGTGGACGCTCGACAAGATGGACGAGTTCGGCATCCAGGTCGGCATGACGGGGTTCGGCCCCAAGGGCATCGAAGCCAAGAAGCGCTTCCCCGACCGGTTCGTGCTGCAGATGTCGCTCAACCCCAATGAGGGGGTCGAGGCGATTCGCAAGCTTCAGCGCGCGAAGGACGAGCACGACATCGTTTCCGCCATGGTGTTCCCGTCCGGCCAGTTCCCGCAGGTCGACATCAACGACAAGAAGATGTACCCGATCTACGCGAAGTGTGTGGAGCTCGACATCCCCATTTGCGTGAATGGCGGGATCGTCGGGCCGCGCATGCCCAGCTCCCCGCAGAAGGTCGAGCGTTTCGACGAGGTCTGCTACGACTTCCCGGATCTGACCATCGTCATCATGCACGGCGCCGAGCCGTGGACCGAGCTCGCGGTCAAGCTCATGCTCAAGTGGCCGGGCCTGCACTACATGACGAGCGCGTTCGCCCCGAAGCACTACCCCAAGGCGATCATCAATTACGCGAACAGCCGCGGCGCCGACAAGATCATGTACTGCGGCTATTTCCCGGCCGGGCTCACCCTCGAGCGCCAGTTCCGCGACATGCCCAACGTTCCGTTCAAGGACGAGGTCTGGCCGAAGTTCCTGCGTGAAAACGCCCTGCGGGTGTTTCGGATCGACGAGCACATCAGCTAGGGCCGCCGCGGTGTGAGACCCGCCGGAGCGGGAAAAAGTGTTGCTAGCCCAAGACGGGCCCTAAAAATTCCAGAGAAGTGCCGGGGAACAGCCGTCACCTTCGAGCCCTGACGCCGTTATCGAGTGTGACGTCGAGCACAGCCCATCCCTCGTCCCGGATGGCCCCCTAACCCGTCTCCACCTGCTCCCCAGCAGATCCTTCGAGGTGGCGTCATGACCACAACCCAGCTCGTGAACTACGTCCACGCGCACAGCTTCCCCGCTTGGTCCGACGACGAGCGGACGATCCACGTCGTGATCCCGTGGGTGCGCCGTGACGACGAGGGCCGGCTCCAGACCGGCCACGAGGTCACCTGCGTGCCGGCGAACCTCGACGACGTCAAATCCCTAATCTCGCGCTGACCCTGCGGGTCGCGTCGCCCGTCGCCCAGCGGGTGAGTGCACGGCGGTTGGCCGTCGGCCGGCCCAGCAGGTAGCCCTGAGCCGCGTCCACCCCGAGATCGCGCATCGTCGACAGATCCGACTCGCGCTCCACTCCCTCCGCCACCACCGTCGCCCCCATCTCGAGCGCGAGGAGCACGAACGCGCTGATGGCGCTCCGGCGAGCGCGGTCGTTCGCGGCGCCGTGGACCAGGGAACGATCGATCTTGATGAGGTCGGGCTCGAGCTCGACGATGTGTTTGAGCGACGCGTACCCGGCGCCCACGTCGTCGATGGCCAGGCGAAGCCCCTCACGCCGATACTTGCGCAGGCGCTCGCGCAGCTTCGCGTAGCTGGCCACGGCCGCATGCTCGGTGATCTCGAGAACCAGGCTCGGAAGGATCTCGGGATGGGCCGGCGGGGCTTCTGCCAAGGCATAGGCGGCATCGGGAGTGAGGTTGACCGACAGGAACTGATCGCTGGCCAGGAAGGGCAGCGTGCTGCGCGCCTCGTCGATCGCCAGCTGCTCGAGCGGCACCCCGAGCCCGGCCTCATGGGCAGCCCGGAAGACCGACTCCGGGTCGCCGAAGCCGGCCGGGAAGCGCGACAGCGCTTCGACCCCGAGACAGGCCGCATCCTGGAGCTGGAAGATCGGCTGGAGCACGATCTGGACCCGGCGGTCCTGGATGAGGCCGGCCATGCGGCGACGGCGGTCCTCACTCGCGCGCACCGCCTGCACCTCGGAGGCGACCAGCTCGCCGAGCATCCGCATGAAGCCGACGTCGCGGTCATTCAGGTCGTGCCTGCCGTGGCTGAGGCAGCAAAAGCTCCCGTACAGCGTGCCATCGGGCAGGTGGATCGGCACACCGATGTAGGAACCGATGCCGTGGACGGCGGTCGTGGCCAAGGCGCGGACGCGCGGGTCAGCACGCGTGTCGGGGATCGCGTTCGGCAGCTCTCCCGACATGACCCGGGGGCAGTAGGCGTCGCCGAGGGCCGGCCCCTCGCCGGTCACCAGGCCGAAGGATTCGCCGGCGCCGTCGAACGCCCGGTATACCTGCCGTCCGCAGGCGAACTCGGCGACGAAAGCGACGTCCATTTGCAGGTGGCGCCGCGCCAACTCGATGATCTTCTGGACATGGTCGGCTACGGAGCTTTGGTGCATCACCGCGACCCCCGAGACTTGTCCCACACGTGGACGTATCGGGCAACGTATCTCTAAGTAGAGCGTTAGTGCACATTCCGTAATAACGTGTCGACGCCCGACACCAAATGTTCAGCTCAGGCTGATGGCAGCAGAGGGTTGAGCGGTCGGCGCCCCGGATGGACACGGTCGCGAACCCGCTCGGCGCGTTCCCAGTCCTCGGCGTCAAGGCTGGTCAGCGTCGCGGGATAGAGCCCGTCTTCTTCGCGGCGGATATGGCCGCGCAGGGTTTCGGCGGCCTCGGTAAGCGCACTCAGAGCTACCTGCCCCTGCCCCGTGGCGGCCGCGTTCAGACCCAGCTCGATGCGCCTGTGCTCGTCGAGCAGGCTGGCCACGTAGTCGGGGTACTCCTCAGCCATGGCAGGAAAGACCGCCTGCTCCTCGACCGCGGTGTGCGGCGCAAGCACGCACAGCAGGTGCTTCGCAATGCAGACCGCCTGGTCCGCGTCACCTCGGAGGACAGCGCGGCGCGCGTCTGCGAGCAACTCGAGTGAGGCGTCGTGTTCATCGGTGAGCGCGCTGACGCTGTCGATAGAGCGGCATCCGCAGTACGTGCACATGGAGGCCCCTCGCGTTCGGTTTCAGCTGCCAGGTGACCATCGCCCTTTCACTCGGGACCTGGAGGTGCCTTAGGTCCCGAGCCGATAGGTGCTTCGGCACCGCCAGCACGCTGCGTCACAAATTGCCGGGCCGCGCCGTTTACCGTCTGGCGATTGCCGACGGGCCGACCGGGCCGCCAACGGACGCCCTGCCCCTGCGTCGCCCCCGCCCTCAGGTGCCGCATGGCGGATCAGGCTGGCAGCTCCACGACCACCTCGACGACCCCCAGCACAGAGGGCGTGATCGTGATGCGTCCGAGCCGGCGCAGGAGCGTCAACGACGCGCGGTTGCCGACTGCCACGTCGGCGAGCAGCCGCCGAACCTCCTTCGGGCGACGCTCGAGCAGCGCCGCTGCCAGAGCCATCCCGACGCCGCGCTGGCGCCACCCGTCCGCCACCGTGATGGCAATGTGCGCTGCTGCGGGATCGGCCGCGTCCTGGATGAGGCGCGCCACGCCGACCGGCTCCGCATCGCCTTCTGGAAGCAGCGCGACGAGGATCAGCGCCAGGTGGTGAACGCCGTCGACCTGGTCAACGAGCCGGTGCAGCATCGCATCGTCGAGCTCGTGCAGGTTGCTCAGGAATCGCTGCGAGCGGGCCGCGGGCGACAGGTGCCGGAACGCCTCCCGTAGGCCCCTGGCATCCGTCGGCAGCAGCGGCCAGATCAGCGCCGGGGTGCCGTCGCGCAAGGTGGTCTCGGTCAGGGGTGGCGGTGGCTCGCTGGGTGTCCTACGGTCCGGTGCGGGTAACGATGTCACTGATCAGGCCTTACAGAGGAGCATGCCGTGAGTTTCAACCTTGCCACCATGCTGCGTGAGTCGCGCGCGACAGACCCGGACAAACCGTTGTGTCACATCAATGATTTGTCGTTCACCTACGCGCAGGTCGACGAGATCTCCGGCCGGGTAGCGACCAGCCTGCTGGCGCTCGGGCTCGAACCGGGCGACAAGGTGGCGGTTCAGCTGCCCAACCTCCCGCAGTTCCTCTTCAGCTATTTCGCCATCCTCAAGGCCGGCCTGGTGATGGTGCCGCTCAACCCGCTGCTGAAGGCACCGGAGGTGGCGTTCCACCTGCGCGACTCGGAGTCGAAGCTGCTCGTGACGTTCGAGATGTTCGCCGACGAGGCCATCAAGGGCGCGGCAGAGCTCGAAGGCTTTCCGGTGTACGTCGTCAACCTGCCGGGCAACGACCAGCGTCCCGAGGGAAGCAAGAACTACGACGAGCTGTATTTCGCCGACGACACCGGGGATATCGCCCCGACGAACGCTGACGACACGGCGGTCATCATCTACACCAGCGGCACGACCGGCCGGCCCAAGGGCGCTGAGCTAACGCATTTCCAGCTGTACATGAACTGCACGATCGCCGGGGAGATCTTCGGATTCCGTGACGACGACATCGGCCTGGCGGTGCTCCCGCTCTTCCACGTCTTCGGGCTCTCCAGCGTTCTGAACGTGGCCGTGCGCTACAGCGGGACGATCGTGCTGGTGCCGCGCTTCGACATGGAGCCGGTGCTGGACGCGATCGAGCAGCACCGCATCACGATCTTCTCCGGCGTGCCGACGATGTACTTCGGCCTGCTGTCCGTCGACACCTCCAAGCGCGACCTTTCCTCGCTGCGCGTGGGTGTCTCCGGCGGGGCGGCCATTCCCGGCGAGGTGATCCGCTCGTTCGAGGAGAAATTCGAAGGCGTCGTGATCCTCGAGGGCTACGGCCTTTCGGAGACCGCGAGCACGACCACGTTCAACAGCAGCGCGGACAAGCGCAAGGTGCTTTCCATCGGGCAGGCCATCTGGGGTGTCGAGGTCGGCATCGTCGATGACGACGACAAGCCCCTGCCGCCCGGCAGCGACCACGTCGGCGAGATCGTGATCCGGGGCCACAACGTGATGAAGGGCTACTACCGCAACCCCGAGGCGACCGCAGAAGCATTCCGCGGCGGCTGGTTCCACACCGGCGACCTCGGCTATGTCGACGACGACGGCTTCTTCTTCATCGTCGACCGCAAGAAGGACCTCGTCATCCGCGGCGGCTACAACGTCTACCCGCGCGAGATCGAAGAGGTGCTGTATGCCCATCCGGCCGTCGCGGAAGCCGCCGTCATCGGCAAGCCGGATGAGAAGCTCGGCGAGGAAGTGCTCGCTTTCATCGTGCTCAACCCCGGCGACGAGGTGACCCCGGATGAGGTGATCGCCTACTCCCGCGAGCGGCTCGCCGCCTACAAGTACCCCCGTGAAGTGCGCGTCGTGCCGGACCTGCCGCGCGGCCCGACGGGGAAGATCCACAAGCGAGAGTTGAAGCCGTGAGGACGGTCGCGACGGTTCGCGGCCCTGTCGATGCAGCCGATCTCGGCGTCACCTACATGCACGAGCACATCTTCGTGCTCACGCCGGACATGCAGCAGAACTACCCGCAGGAGTGGGGGAGCGAGGACGAGCGGGTCGAGGACGCCGTCGCGAAGTTGCGTGCCCTGGCCGCGAGTGGGGTGCGCACCATCGTGGACCCCACCGTGGTCGGCCTCGGCCGTTACATCCCGCGCGTGCAACGCGTCGCCGAGCAGGTGCCGGAGCTCAACATCGTTGTGGCGACGGGTGTTTACACCTATGACAGCGTGCCGTTCTTCTTCGAACATCGTGGGCCGGCGTTGAACGCGGCACTCGGCGCCGACGTGCCCGATCCGATGGTCGACCTCTTCGTCGCCGACATCACCGAAGGCATCACCGGCACTGGCGTGCGAGCCGGGATGCTCAAGTGCGCCATCGACCACAACGGGCTGACCCCCGGAGTGGAACGCGTGATGCGGGCCGTCGCGCGGGCGCATCACCTGACCGATACGCCGATCACCGTCCACACCCATCCCGGTGCCGAGACCGGGCTCGACGTGCGCCGCATCCTCTGCGAGGAGGAGGGCGTCGCGCCGTCGCGCATCGTGCTTGGCCACAGCGGCGACACCACCGACTGCGATCACCTGGCGTCGCTCGCCGAGGCGGGATTCGTGCTGGGTATGGACCGCTTCGGCATCAACCTGGCGACGACGTTCGAGGCCCGCGCCGACACCCTGGTCGAGATGTGCCGCCGCGGTTACGCCGAGCAGATGGTGCTTTCCCAGGACGCCGCGTGCTACATCGACTGGGTCGATCCGGCGGTCATGCCGTTCTTGCCGCAATGGCACTACCTGCATATCGGTGCGGAGGTTCTGCCGTATGCCCGCGAGCATGGGGTGACGGACGAGCAGATCGACACGATGCTGGTGACGGTCCCGCGTCGCTTCTTCGACAGGGAGTCGCGGGAGTAGCGGGGAGTCATCGGCGCTTGCAAAGGGCCTGCCGCTGGTGACCTTGTCCTCTAGGGCCGACCCGTCCTTCGGCCCTTCACTGGAGGGGACTGGAGGTGGTCCGCCGTGGCTTCGCAGGCTCCACCCCGTCGCGATGCCGGCAATGATCCGCCTGTCTCGCGAGGGACGGCACGCCATCCCGATCGTCCCGCGTATTTCGGCTGGGCGACCGTGCGCAAGTCGCGCTATGTCGGACGGATCTTCCTAGCTGCCACCCTCTTCGGCCTCGCGCTCGGCGGGCTGTTGCACGCCTTGGGCGTTGCGGCACCAGCGCATGGAATCTGGGCCGCCGTGACGGCGCTCGGCATCATCCCGGCTGTCGCGTGGGTCGTGGAGGCGGCGCGCGAGAAGCGCGTCGGCGCAGATGTCATCGCGGTGCTGGCGTTGATCGGAACCCTGCTCATCGAGGAGTACCTGGCCGGGGCCGTGATCGCCGTCATGCTGGCGAGTGGGCGGCAGCTGGAAGCCTGGGCGGAGGAGCGAGCTCAGCGCGATCTGCGACTCCTGCTCGACCGGGCGCCGACGACCGCCCATCGCCAAAGCGGCGATGAGATCGCCGACATTCCCGTAGCCGACGTGACCATCGGCGATCTCCTCCTGGTGAAGTCCGGCGAAGTGATACCGGTCGACGGCCGGACCGAGGGTGCGGCCGCGATCGTCGACGAGTCCGCGCTGACGGGCGAGTCCCGTCCCGTCGAACGTGCGGTGGGCGACCTCATCCGCTCCGGAACAGTCAACGCCGGCAGCCCGTTGCGGATGCGCGCGACGACGTCCGCGGAGGAGAGCACCTACGCGGGCATCGTGCGTCTGGTCAGTTCGGCACAGGCGTCGAGCGCCCCCTCGGTACGGCTGGCCGATCGTTACTCGGGCGTTTTCCTCGTCGTCAGCCTCGCCATCGCCCTCGTGGCGTGGCTCGTCTCCAGCAGCGCCGACCGTGCGGTCGCGGTGCTGGTCGTCGCGACCCCGTGCCCCCTCATCCTCGCGGTGCCGGTTGCCCTGGTGGCCGGGCTCTCGCGGGCCGCCCGCCGTGGCGTGGTGGTGAAAGGCGGAGCCGTTCTCGAGCGGCTGGGCGCGGCGACGGTGCTGTTGTTCGACAAGACCGGCACGCTGACCGCGGGGCGGCCAACGGTCGAGGAGATCATCGCGACCGGCGACGACGACTCCGAGACGGTGCTCTCGCTCGCGGCGTCGGTGGATCAGCTCTCGTCCCACGTTCTCGCCGAGGCGATCGTGCGCGCTGCACGCGAGCGGCAGCTGGTGCTCACCCAGCCGCACGACGTGGTGGAGGTTCCGGGCAAGGGCCTGCGAGGAGGCGTCCGCGGCCGGGTGGTCGCGGTCGGCAAGGCGGGTTGGGTGGCCCCGGCTGCGGACGCGGCGTGGAGTCGTTCGATCCGCCGCCGAGCCGACCGCGAGGGCATGCTCAGCGTCTTCATCTCGATCGACGGTCAGCCGGCTGGAGCGATCCTGCTGGACGACCCGATCAGGGCAGACGCGGCAAGGACCGTGCGGGAGCTGCGACGCGACGGCATCCAGCGCGTCGTCATGCTCACCGGCGACCGTGTAGAGACCGCTGAGGCAGTGGCGGCGATGATCGGTGTCGATGAGGTGCTGGCCGAGCGCTCACCGGCGGACAAGGTCGAGGCGGTACGCGTCGAGCGTCGGCTCGGGACCACGATCATGGTCGGTGACGGCATCAATGACGCGCCCGCCCTGGCGGTTGCCGACGTCGGGGTCGCCATCGGCGCCAGAGGCGCGACTGCCAGTTCCGAGGCAGCCGATGTCGTCCTCACGGTGGACCGGCTGGACCGGCTCGGTGAGGCGGCGGTCATCGCTCGTCGATCGCGCCGGATCGCCTTGCAGAGTGTGGCCGGAGGGATCGGGCTGTCCTTGGGGGCGATGGCCGTCGCGACGGCCGGGTTGCTTCCGGTGACCTGGGGGGCGATCACCCAGGAATTGATCGACGTAGCCGCGATTCTCAATGCCTTGCGTGCCCTGCGGGTCCCGCCGAAGCCCGGGGCGTTCGGCGCCGCGGATGCCGCCGTGGCTCGCCGGTTTGCTGCCGAACACACGTCGTTGCGTTTCGACGTCGAGGAGGTGCGCCGGGTGGCCGACAGCATCGATCGGGTGAGCCCGGCCGCTGCCCTCGCGGCAGCCAAGAACGTGTACCGGCTGCTCGCCGAGGAGATCGTGCCCCACGAGCTGGCCGAGGATGCCGAGCTGGTCCCGCTGCTCGTCAAGGCAATCGGCGGTCCGGATCCCGGCGGCACCATGAGCCGGGCACATGCGGAGATCACGCACCAGACCCGACGGCTTGGCCTGCTCCTCGCGGACGTCTCCGAGCCGGAACCGGATCGTGAAGACCTGGTGGAACTCCGGCGGCGGCTCTACGGCCTGTATGCCGTCCTGCGGCTGCACTTCGCCGAGGAGGAAGAGAGCTACTTCTCTCTCGCGGACGAACCCGACGCCGCAGCAGCGACGCCCGGGCATTGAGCCAGGTGACAGGGCAGCAGCCTGGAACCGCGTCAGCCGATGGCTCCCACCGCGCGCCTGACGGCCTCGACGGACTGCCTGACGTCGTCGTCATCGGTGGACCAGTTGCTGACCGAGACCCGCAGCACATCACGGTCGTGCCAGCGCGATCCCGACATCCAGGCGCGCCCTTCGGCAAGGAGGCGGGCCGTCACCTCCTGGGTACGCGCGTCGTCGCCGAAGGCCACGCAGACCTGGGTGTAGTCGACGTCGTTCAAGACCTCGCACCCGTCGATGCCGGCCAGCTGCCGGGCCATATCGCGTGCATGGCGCACGAGTTCGTCGACCAGGTCGACGACCCCGGCTCGGCCCAGCGATCGCAGCGCGGCCCAGACCGGAAGGCCGCGCGCCCGGCGGGAGAGCTCGGGCACCTTCTCCATCGGATCGCCGGGTCCGCTCGCGTCGGTGATGAGGTAGCTCGCGCGCACTCCCATGGCCGCACGCATGGCAGCCGGATCCGCGACGATCGCGACCCCGCAGTCGTAGGGCACGTTCAGCGTCTTGTGGGCATCCGTGGCCCAGGAGTCGGCGCGTTCGAACCCGGCGACCAGGTGACGCAGCGACGGTGATACGCCGGCCCAGAGCCCGAACGCGCCGTCGATGTGGACCCAGGCGCCGGACTGGTGGCTGAGGGTCGTCGCCGCATCGAGCGGGTCGAACGCGCCCGAGTGGACGTTGCCCGCCTGCAGGCAGACGATGACCGGTTGTCCGGGGTCGGAGTGTCGCAGGCTTTCCGCGAGGGCGTCGAGGCGCAGCCGCCCCTGGTCATCTACGGCCACGGGCTCGGGCGCACCGAGCCCCAGATAGCGCAGCGTCAAATCCACGGTGTCGTGGCGTTCAGCGCCGGCCAGCACCCGCACCCGCGGCGCTCCGGTGAGCCCGCGGTTGCCCACCTCCCAGCCGGCGCGGGCCAGCACGGCGTCACGTGCCGCCGCGAGGCAGGTGAAGTTGGCCATCGTGCCGCCGGTCACGAACCCGACGTCGGCCGTGTCGGGAAGGCCGAGCAGTTCCAGCAACCAGCGCCCGGCAGTCGCTTCGGCGGCGGCGGTCGCAGGAGTCAGCAGGCGCAGCCCCGCGTTCTGGTCCCAGCTGCTGACGAGCCAGTCAGCGGCCAGCGCCGCTGGCAGCGTGCCGCCGATGACGAAGCCGAAGAACCGGCCCGACGGAAGCGCTGCCAGCCCCGGCTCGGCGAGCGTCGCCAGCAGATCGACGACGTCGCCGGCCGGGGTCGGCCCCTCGGGCAGGGACTCGTCGAAGCGCTGGACCATGGCATCCGCGGACAGGCCGGCCGGGACGGTCCGCTCGTCGAGCGAGCCCAGCCATTCGCGGGTGTGAACCAGCGCGCGCCCGAGCGCCGCCTCGTACTGCGCTGATCGTCCTGCTGGGTCGGGCATGGCCACCTCCCGGGGAAGCGGCCAGTCTGCCGCAGGACGGATCGAACGTCGCCTCGGGTGCTCAGGCGGCGTGGGCGGCTTCGAGATGCGGCTCGATCTCGCGCATGATGGCCGGCCGCGGCCGGGCGCCCGTGACGCGCGAAACGATCTCGCCGTTGACGAACAGCGCCAGCGTCGGCATGCCCATGACCCCGTAGCGCAGCGTGGTGTGCGGGTTCGCATCGACATCGAGCGACACGACGCGAAGCCGGTGGGCTTCCTCGGTCGCGATCTGCTCCAGGACCGGGGCGATCATCCGGCACGGACCGCACCACGCGGCGGTGAAGTCGACGAGCACGGGGGTCGGGCTCTCCAGGACGTCCTGGGCGAACGCGGCATCGGTAGTGGTACGGCTGGACGGCATCATTTCCTCCTGCGGATACGGGACTTCGATGGTTAGCGGTTCACTTCGGCGACGAGCCGGTCGCGGGGGCTGATCAGCTCGCCGCACTCGCACTGCAGCTTGACGGTGACGTGGCCGCCGCAGCCGCGATGCCGGTAGATGACTCTGGGCAGGGAGCCGGGGGCGCTGGGGGAGAAGTGGCGCTCACCCCAGTCGGACAGTGCCGACAGGACGGGCAGCAGGTCCACCCCGGCCTCGGTCAGCGTGTATTCCAGGCGGGCCCGGCTCCCGGGGATCTGGTAGGGCCGGGTGGCGAGGATGCCGGCCTCGGTCAGCCGCCGGAGGCGATCCGAGAGCACCGCGCGGGGCGCCCCGGTAGCGGTCTGGATGGCGTCGAAGCGCCGGAATCCGAGACTGACCTCACGAAAAACCAGGAGCGACCAGCGATCGCCGATCACTCCCAGAACGCTCTCCACACCATCCGGCACAGTGCAGAGTCTAGACCATGAACTCAGCTAGGCAAGTGCATTACGGAGGGCGTTTTCCCGGCGCGCCGTCCGTGCAGGCGAAGCGGCAGTCGTCAGCCGGCAGCCGGGCTCCGGCCCGCCGCGGCAATGACGTCCTGAATCGCCTCCGGGCTGCGAGCGACGATGGCGCGGCCGTCGTCGAGCACCACGATGGGGCGCTGGATGAGCTTGGGGTGCTCGACCATCGCGGCGATCCACCGCTCCCGGTCGCGCGGCCAGGAGTTCAGCCCGATCTCCCGGGCGATCGGCTCGGAGGTGCGGGCCAGCTCCCACGGTTGCATGCCGAGCCGGTCGAGGACCTCGGAGAGCTCCTGGGCGGTCGGCACGTCTTCGAGGTAGCGACGCTCCGGCACTTCGAGCCCGGCCGCGGCGAGTTCCTGGCCGGCGATACGGCACTTCGAGCACGAGGGGTTGTACCGAATCTCCATGCTGACATCCTGCCGTCACGACGGCGACGGCAGGATGTCGGGCGACGGTTGTCAGCCGTAGAGCCGGTCGATCTCGGCGGCGAACTGGGTAGCGACCACGGATCTCTTGAGCTTCAGGGTCGGGGTCAGCTGCCCGCCCGCCTCGGTGAAATCGATGTCGAGGATGCGGAACTCACGGATGGCCTCGGCCTTCGACACCGCCTTGTTCGCCTCCTCGATCGCCTCCTGGATAGCAGACAGGATTTCCGGGTCCTCACGCAGATCCGCTGCCACGGCAGGTGGACGCTCGTGGTCGGCGCACCATTGCGCGAGGGAGTCGGGATCGAGCGTCACCAGGCAGCCGATGAAGGGCCGCCGGTCGCCGACGACGATGCATTGGCTGACCAGCCAGTGCGCGCGAAGCCGGTCTTCAAGTACCGCGGGGGCGACGTTCTTGCCCCCCGAGGTCACGATCAGCTCCTTCTTGCGGCCGGTGATGAACAGGAACCCGTCCCGGTCGATCTCTCCGATGTCGCCGGTGCGCAGCCAGCCCTCGTCGTCGAGAACCTCCTTGGTCGCGACCTCGTCCTGCCAGTAGCCCTTCATGATGAACGGCCCGCGGACCAGCACCTCGCCGTCATCGGCGATCCGCAGCCCGCAGCCCGGGATCGGGGGACCGACGCTGCCCTCGCGCTGGCGTCCGGGAAGGTTGAGCGTTCCGCCGGTCGTCGTCTCGGTCATGCCCCAACCCTCGAGCACGTTGACCCCCGCTCCGCGGAAGAAGTGGCCGAGGCGGGCGCCCAAGGGTGCGCCACCACTGACGGACCACGCGACGTTCCCCCCCATCGAGGCCCGGATCTTTGCGTAGACCAGGCGGTCGAAGAGGGCGTGTTGCAGCCGCAGGCCGAGGCCGACCCGCTTGCTGTCCAAGCCTTCGCTGTAGGAGATCGCGATCTTCGCGGCGTGCTCGAAGATGCGGCCCTTCCCGGAGGAGTAGGCCGTGTGCTCGGCGGTGTTGTAGATCTTCTCGAACACCCGCGGAACCGAGAGGATCAGCGTCGGCTTGAAGGACGCCATGTCAGCGGGCAGTTGCTTGATGGTGGGGGTGTAGCCGACGCAGACCCTGGAGTGAATGCAGCTGAGCTCGATGATCCGGGCGAGGACGTGGGCCAGCGGCAGGAACAGCAACGTCGACGAGGTCTCGTTGAAGATGGTCGAGATACCCGGCGCCTCTGCGGTATTCGCGTAGACACTCACCAGGTTCCGGTGCGTGAGCATGCACCCCTTGGGACGGCCGGTCGTCCCGGACGTGTACACGATCGTCGCCAGGCTGTCCGCGTTGAGCAGGGTCCGGCGCTGGTCGAGCACGGTTCCCGCCACGTGGCGGCCCAACGTGGTCAGCTCGGCGATGCCCCCGCGATCGAGCACCCAGGTATCGCGCAGGAGCGGCGTCCGACCCGAAACCGAGGCGATCACGTTCGCGTGCTCCTCCGTCTCGGCGAACGCAGCGACAGCGCCGGAGTCGTAGAGTGCCCACTCCACCTGCTCGGCTGAGGACGTCTCGTAGATCGGGACGGTGACCGCTCCCACCTGCCAGATGGCGTAATCGCACAGCGACCACTCGAAGCGGGTCTTGGACATCAGCGCCACCCGGTCGCCGTGGCCGATGCCGGCGGCGACGAGCCCTGACGCGAGTTCTCGAACCTGCTCGTAGAACGTTCGGTAGCTGACATCGACCCACTCGGAGTCAGACCTGGACGGATCCGCGTGATGGCGGAAGCCGATCTGGTCGGCGTGGTGCTCCGCGAAAGCCGCGATGTCATCGAGCGCCGTCGCGTCAGCCCCGACCTCCACCAGCGCAGGGGTATAGGTCTCGTTCATCCGCGGTTCACCTCCTGGGTCACGACGGGCGCCGGTTCACCAGTCGCGTCCAGCCTCCGAGTCCTACGGCCTCGAAAGAAGGGCCTGAAGTCCCAGCAGGCATGGCAAAAGGATGAGCCGGAAAGGGCTCCGTGACCTGGCCTTTGACCGAACGCCGGCAGCTGCGCTCGGCCCTTGGCGAGCTAGCCCCGGGGCAGGGTGAGCCGCGCCTCGCCGGTCACATGATCGCCGAGGTCGTTGGTGGCCCGGAAAGCGATGTCGACGACCCCTTCATCGCCGGTCACCTGCGTCCCCGTCACGTGCCCGGTGAACGTCAGTGTGGAGCCGGGATGCACCGAGACGCCCAGCCGGATCGCCAGCTTGCGCACCATCGCGTCGGGGCCGGCCCAATCGGTGAGGAAGCGGCTGCAGTGGCCGGTGCTGGACAGGATGTTCATGAAGATGTCGGGCGCGCCCTGCGAGTTGGCGTAGGCGCGGTCGTGATGCACCGGCATGAAGTCGCGCGAGGCGATGGCTCCGGCGACGATGACCGTCGCCGTCACGTCGACGACGAGCGGGGTGATCTCGTCGCCGACCGCGATGTCGGCGAAGCGACGCGACGGCGGCCGGGCGGTCGTGGTCATGAGTCACGCCCCGCGGGCTTGAACTTGAGGATCCGGAACCGCTGCCGCCCGACGACATCGCCGTTGCCGGCGACGTACGTCGTCACCCACGTCACGAAATGGCCGCGACCGATGCGCGTCTGCTTCTCGTCGCTGACGGACTCGATGACCGTCGTCGCCGAAACCGTCTCGCCGAGATGCAGGTAGCGCTCGATCTCGAACTCGGAGTTCGACGCGAGCGTGGCGACGAAGCCTGCCTCGTCGAGCACCGCGAGCAGTCCACCGGACTCAGCCTCGACGGGCGACCCGCCGCGCTCGGCGATGCCGGCGATGGTCGGGGTCGACATGGTCCAGGTCTGCAGCATCAGCGGAGGCGCGACGATCTGGCCGAACCGGGACCGGGCGGCCGCCTCCGGATCGGTGTAGATCGGGTTGTGATCGTCGAAGGCCGCTGCCCAGTGACGGATCATCGGCTGGTTGACCGGATCGGGAGCGACCGTCGGCCCGCTCCGGCCCACCGGCTTGCCGACGAATTCTTCGAGCTCCGCTTTCGAGACCACCGGCCGTCACCCGCCGCCTTGTTCGGTCGAGACCTTGATGATGTGTTCCAGCCACCAGGCGGGGGCGTTGTCGGTGATATTGGGGATGTTGGAGTAGTCGTGCCAGCGGGCGATCTTCCCGTCGCGCAGCTGCGTCACCGAGACGAACGAATGGTCGATGACCTCGCCGGTGTGGAAGTGCCACCGCTCGGTGTGTTCGGTCATCACCAGATCGCCTTCCGCGATCATGTTGGTGCCGTCCAGATGCTCGTAGCCCGACAGCGGTTCGAGGCCGATCCGCACCCGGTTCACGACCCCGTCCGGGCCCGTTCCGCCGGGCCCGGGGGTGCCGACATCGGTGTAATGCGCGTCATCGGTCAGGAGCGCCTTCATGCCCTCCCAGTCGCGCGCGGCGAGCGCGTCCCAGTAGGCCGACACCACCCGCTTGTTCGCTGCTGCCTGATTCACCGCGTCGCTCACAGCCCGGCCGCCTTCGCGAACACGCGCAGCTCGCGCTCGAGGTCGGGACCGCTCGGCGCGAAGATGAGCTCCGTCGTGCCGGCTGCCTCCGCTTCGGCAATCTTGGCCTGGATGCCCTCGGGCTCCGCCACCCAACCCAGCCCGACGACGCCCTCCCCGGCCGCCTCGACCAGGAGCCGGTCCAGGTCGGTGACCTGCGTCGCGTGGCCTTCGTGGACGGTGAGGTGGCGCTGGCCCTGCGGGCGCATGGAGTCGAGCTTGGCCCGCCACTCGGCCCCGCCCGGGAAGACATCGACCGACTCCGGGTTCGACTCCCAGGCACCGTGAGCCAGGATCGCGTACCAGGGACCCGCCGACTCCTGCACCCGCGGCGACGTGAGGGCCTCGCCCTCGTCGAGCACGGTGCCGACCACGAGCTGGGCGCTCCAGTCGAAGCCGCCGATCCCGAAGCCGACGGTGAGGATGCCCTCCGCGACCTCGTGGGTGAGGGCCTGCCCCTTCGGACCCAGAGCGCTCAGCAGGATCGGGACCTCGAGCGGGCGTCCTGGCCCGAAACGCGGCAGCTGGCACATCTGCACCGACTCGCCGTCGACCTGGACGACCTCGCCGCGCAGCAGCCCACGCAACTGGCGCAGGTACTCACCGGTCTCGGCCAGCGTCAGCGCGTCCTTGCCGAGCGTCCAGCGGGCGGTGGCGCCGGTCCCGAAGCCGCAGGCCAGCCGGCCCGGCGCTGCTGCTTCAACGGCGGCGATGGCCGACGCCGTCGCCACCACGTTGCGCAGGCTCGGGACCAGCACCGCGGTACCGAGTCCGATCCGTGAGGTGCGCTCGGCGATGCGTCCGAGAGAGACCCAGATATCGAGGTAGATCGCGGGGGAGTCGTAGAGCCAGGCTCTTTCGTAGCCGAGCTCCTCAGCCAGGACGGCGTGCTCGACCACGTCGCTTCCTGGCGCCAAGCCGCATGAGATCTGCACGTGCCTCTCCCCGCTGATACGTCTGGTCCGTGAGGGCGTCACTATGAAACGCCGTCGTGGCGACGACGATGAGACGACGATCAGACATCGCCATCCTGACGCAATCGCTATCACGAAGCCCGACACCCGAAGGAGACTGGGTCGATGGATTCGCCCGTAGATTCCGGCCGGCTCTCCTGATGCGGTCCGCACCCACCTGCGCACCTGCCCGCTCTGCGAGGCCATGTGCGGGCTCACCATCCAGACCCGGGGCGAGCAGGTCATCCGGGTCGAGGGCGACCGCGAGGACGCCTGGAGCAAGGGCTACCTGTGTCCCAAGGGTGCCTCGCTCGGCGCGCTTCACCACGATCCCGACCGGCTGCGGGCGCCCATGGTCCGAGAGGGTGACCAGTGGCGTGAGGTCTCGTGGGACGAGGCGTTCGCGCGCTGTGAGGAGCTGCTGCGACCGGTCGTCGAGCAGTACGGGATGGCGGCCGTCACGGCGTACATCGGCAATCCTGCGGTGCACAACTACTCGCTGAGCCGCTACACGGGTGCGGTCGCCGGCATCCCGCGACTGCCGGTCATCTGGTCGGCGGGGACGGTCGACCAGTGGCCGAAGAACCTCGCGTGCGCTCAGCTGTTCGGCAATCCGTGGAGCATTCCGATCCCCGACGTCCAGCGCACGGATCTGTTCCTCGTCATGGGGGCGAACCCGTCCGCCTCGCAGGGCTCGCTCTTCTCCTGCCCCGACATCATGGGCGAGATCAAGCGCATCCGGGCCCGCGGCGGCCGCACGATCGTGGTCGACCCGCGCCGCACCGGCACGGCCAAGGGTGCCGACGAGTGGATCCCCATCGTCCCCGGCATGGATGCGGCCTTCCTGCTCGCGATGGTGAACGTGCTCGCCGCCGAAGGGCTGGTGAACCTCGGCGCGCTGGAGGGCCGCGTGCAAGGCGTGGATGAGGTCATCGCCGCCGCTGCAGGGTTCACGCCCGAGGACGTTGCGGGTGCGTGCGGGATCCCGGCCGAGCGCATCCGCGGGCTGGCCCGCGAGCTCGCTGCTACCGAGCGGGCCGTCGTGTACGGGCGTATCGGCCTGTGCAATCAGGAGTTCGGCACGCTCGCCTCATGGGCGGTCGACGTCGTGAACGTCCTCACCGGACATCTCGACGTCGTCGGCGGCGCCATGTTCCCGACCCCGGCGATCACCCCGATCGCGCTGACCGCCCGCCGCCGGGGGCCGGTGAAGACCGGACGCTGGCACACCCGGGTGCGCAAGGCGCCCGAGGTCCTCGGCCAGGCGCCGCTTTCGTGCCTGGCCGAGGAGATCGCGACACCCGGTGACGGCCGGGTGCGCGCGCTGATCACGATGGCCGGCAACCCGGTGCTCTCAGCGCCGGATGCCGGAAGGCTCGACGAGGCCCTGCCGATGCTCGACGCGATGATCAGCGTCGACAACTGGCTGAACGAGACCTCGCGCCACGCTCATGTGATCCTGCCCGGCCTGTCGGCCCTGGAGCAGCCGCACTGCGACGAGGCGCTGTGGGGATTCGCCGTCCGCTCCGCTGCGCGCTGGTCGCCTGCCATCTTCCCGCGCGACGACCGCCCGCAGGAATGGGAGATCCTGGTGCGGCTCGGGGCGATCCTCGCCGGTATCCCGGCCGGCGAGGTCGACGTCGAGATGTTCGACGACATGCTCTTCGCGGAGCGCGCCGCCCGCCACGGGGTTGACGGTGCCGAGGCCATGAAGGCGACGACCCTGCGCGGTCCGGACCGCATCGTCGATCTGACGATCCGCGTCTCACCGTGGGGGGACGGCTACGGCGAGCGGCCGGGCGGGCTCACCCTGGAAACGCTGAAGGATCACCCTCACGGGATCGACTTCGGCCCGATGGTTCCGAAGATCGACGACATCCTGCGGACCGCCTCGGGCGACGTGGAGCTGGCCCACGACAACATCCTCGGCGACCTCCCGCGGCTGGCGGCCCGTATCCACCGCCCCCACCAGGGGATGGTGCTGATCGGCCGGCGCCACGTGAGGTCCAACAACTCCTGGATGCACAACGTCCGGCCGCTGATGCGGGGGCGCAGCCAGTGCACGCTCATCGTGCACCCGGACGACGCGGCACGCCTCAGGCTGGCGGAAGGTGCCACGGCCCGGGTGACGTCAGAGGCGGGCGAGGTCGAGGCGGTCGTCGAGCTGAGCGACGAGATCGTCCGCGGGGTCGTGAGCCTTCCGCACGGCTGGGGACACGACTTGCCCGGCAGCCGGCTGTCCGTGGCACGCGAGAAGGCCGGGGTGAACAGCAACCTGCTCGCTCCCGGCCATCTCGTGGACGTGCCCTCGGGAAATGCCGCCGTGAACGGCATTCCGGTCGAGATCGGTCCGGCGGGCGGTGGAGACGATCGTGACCCGGGCGAGCGCAGCGAGTCCGGGCGCGGGTCGCCGTCCAGAAGGTACGGCTGAGATGTCGGGCTGGTTCGCCGAGCGGATTCTCGACAAGGGACGCCTGCCGCTCTTCTGCTTCTTCGTCGCGTTCCTCGCCACGTTTCTGTTCATCCGGGCCTCGGTTCGAATGATCCGGGCGAACGTCAAATGGTGGCCGGGCAACGTCACGCCGGGCGGTGTCCACGTGCACCACATGGTGTTCGGGGTCGTCTTCATGGTGATCGGTGGGCTCGCCGGCCTTGCCGTGCCGGAGCATCCGGTCGGGCTTCGTTCCGGCGCGGCAGCGCTCTTCGGGTTGGGTACCGCCCTCGTGCTCGACGAGTTCGCGCTCATCCTGCATCTGGAGGACGTGTACTGGTCGAAGGCCGGACGGCTCTCGGTGGACGCCGTTTTCATTGCTGCTGGGATCAGCGGGCTGCTGCTGTTCGGCGTGGTCCCCTCCGTCGCCGACGATCTCGACCAAGCGACCGCGCTACCCAGCACGACTTCCGCGGCGATCGCGCTGGCGACCGCTCTCGCGTTCGATTTCGGCCTGGCCGCCATCACCCTCGTCAAGGGCAAGATCTGGACCGGTCTGTTCGGCCTGTTCATCCCGGTGTTGCTCATCGTGGGCGCCATTCGCGTCGCCCGGCCCGCGTCTCCGTGGGCGCGCCGGTTTTACGCCAATCATGAGAAGAAGGTCGCCAAGTCGCTGCGCCGGGAGACCCGGTCACGGCGCCGGGTCATCCGGCTGAAGAACGGTATGCAAGACCTGCTGGCCGGCCGCCCCGACCCGGTTTCCGGCGAGGTGCGCTCGCAGGAGACACCGGCCGAGCTGGAATCGCCGGACCCGGCAGACAGCACGCATGGCTGAGGCTTCCCTGGGCTGCCCCGGGGCCGACGTACCGGACGGCCGCGGCCGTACCGGCCTCGATCGCGTGGGGCGCGACCTGTCCGGCAATCCAGGCGTCGCCGTTCGCGATGTCGAAGTCACGTCGGTGGTTGTTCCATCCCGCCTCGGGGAAACGCGCTGCCGAATCGTCTTGTCCCGGAGATCGGCAAGACATACTGTCCGACCAGGTACGGATAAGTGCCCGAGCCGTCCTTTGGTGGCTGCCCGCTCCCGAATTCCCTCGAGCGGCGACGTGAATGATTCCGGCATCCCCAGCCCTGCACCATCCCTGCGCGCCGTCCCGGACCTCCTTGATGTCCGCGACGGGTTTGCCGCCGAAGCACCGCCCGGGAAGGCTCCGGTACCGACCGCAGCCGAGCATGCCCGAGCTTTGGCGGAGGTCGAGCGGCTGACCGAGGCGGTCGACAATCTCAAGGTCGCACTCGAGACCAATCGCGAGATCGGGGCCGCGGTGGGCATTCTGATGGCGACCGAGCAGCTGAGCTACGCCCAGGCTTTCAACCGGCTGCGATCGGAGAGCCAGAGCCGGCATGCGAAGCTTCGCGCGCTGGCCCAGCAGGTGATCGAGACGGGCATGCTGGGGCCTGCCGCAG
The DNA here is from genome assembly GCA_963782485.1 of uncultured Actinomycetota bacterium. Taxonomy (GTDB): domain Bacteria; phylum Actinomycetota; class Actinomycetes; order Frankiales; family Frankiaceae; genus DATAZK01. The sequence goes on along the minus strand of CAWAJV010000006.1, from coordinate 817,220 downwards.
GTACTGATCGGCCTACCGCAAACGGGCGAGTTCCCCCGCGCCGGCTGCAAACCCGCTGACGCGACCCGTCACGTGCGGCCGCGGCCGCCATCGGGCTCCCGCGCGCCCGCACCATATGAACGCCGTTGGGGCCGGCGACGGATCAAGGATTACGGCGGGCTGCCGATGGGTTGGCTACTTCGCAAGGGGGTACTAACGCGAGCCTCGAGAGAGGTCGAGGAGCGCCGTGCTGACCATCGTCCTGGCACTTGCCGCAGCCTTTCTCACCGGCTGCGGCTTCGTGATCCAGCAACGCGTCGCAGCGCAAGCCCCTCCCAGCGAATTTCTCTCGCCACGGTTGCTTCTGCATTTGATTCGCCGGCCCACCTGGCTGCTCGGCATCGCCGTGATGGGCGCAGGCCTGATTCTCGGCGCGATCGCGCTGGGTCGGGCGAGCCTCGCCCTGGTCGAGCCGCTGCTGGCGACCAGCCTCCTGTTCGCACTGCCCATCGCCGCTCTATGGCGTCGCCAGCGCCTGCGTCGGCGGGAATGGTCCGGGGCCGCCCTGCTGATCGTCGGCTTGGCAGCATTCATGATTGCCGCTGATTCCGATCGGACCCCGCGCGTGGCGGTACCCGAATCGAGCTGGCTCATCGTCGGCGCCACGCTCGCCGCGGTGGTCGCGGGCGCCGTCCTCATCGCCCGACGGTCGTCACCGAATACGCAGGGGGTCCTGCTGGGTACTGCCGCCGGGGTCACCGTCGGGCTGCAGGACGTGCTCACCAACCGGGTCGATCACCTCATCGAGCGTGGCCTCGGCCGGGCGGCGACGTCCTGGGAGACCTACCTGCTGGCCGGGGTCGCCGCGCTCGGACTCCTGCTCGACCAGAGCGCGTTCGAGGCGGCACCGCTGCCGGCGTCGCTGCCGGGGCTCACCGTCGCCGAGCCGCTGACGGGGATCGTGCTCGGCGCTGCTCTGCTCGCCAATCCCATCCGCACCACCGCGCCCGCCATCGCCGTGATGCTGCTGAGCCTGGTCGCGGTCGTGGTCGGCGTCCGGGTGCTGGCGCGCTCGCCCCTGATCGATACCCGGGCAGGCCTGCTTCCGGATAAGGCAGCCGGGGTCGCGCCCACCGGGGCGCCCGCCGATCTCGCGCCGGCCTCCACCCCTTGCTAGGACGTCTGGTCGACCACGACCTCGAAGCTGGTTTCCTGCGGCGGGGTCGTGAAGGCACCGGCGATGCCGGCCGAAAGGTTCGGCAGCAGGGTGCTGTCGCGGAAAGCCTCCCAACTCGCCTTCGAATCGTGCGTCGCGACGATCGTCCAGCCCTCCTCGGACGGCCCGGCGACGTGGGAGAGCTGGCCCTTGGGCAGGCTGCCGTCCGCGGGATGAACCGCGGCGACGGACGCCTCGTACTGCGCTTTCGTCCCGCCCGCGAAGGTGTGTACCACTACGTACGTCATCTGCTGGCCCCCTGAAGTGCATGACGGTCCGGAGTCCGCGGGATCAGGGCGACCTGGAATTGCTGACGGAAACCTAGCGGGTCGGCGGCGCCGTGGATAGGGCAGCGTCTCAGCTCATGGTCAGAACGACGCGGAACCGTGCCGCACCGGACATCATCCGGTCGTAACCCTTCGCCCCGTCGCTGAGCGGCATCGTCTCGACCATGGGCCGGATACCAGTCAGCGCGGCGAAGCGCATGGTGTCCTCGGAATCCTGCGAGGTGCCTGACGGATGGCCTGCGATCGACCGCGATGCCATCAGGAGCTGGACGCCCATGACCTCCATCGGCTCTTGCGGTGCACCGAGCACCACCAGTTGGCCCCCGGCGGCCAACCCCCCGACGGTTGCCGACATGGCCGGCCCGTTCGTGACGGTCGCGAGCACGACGCCGGCGCCGCCGAGCTTCGTCAGTTCTTCGGCGACGTTGGCAGCCGTGCTGTCGATGTAGTGGTGCGCGCCCAGCTGGTGGGCGAACTCCGCCTTGTCCTCGCCGCGTGCGATCGCCACGGTCTCGAAACCCATCTTGGCGGCGAACTGCACGCCGAGGTGGCCGAGCCCACCGATGCCCAGCACCGCTACCAGATCCCCGGCCCGCGCGGGCGAACGTCGCAACCCGTTGAAGGTGGTGACCCCGGCACACATCAGCGGCGCGGCCTCCACGAAGCTCAAAGCATCGGGGATGGCGGCGATCGCGTCGGTCGGGAACGTCGCGTAACCCGCGTAGCCACCGTCGTCGGAGAGACCGGGGATGCGAAGGCGCTCACAGTTGATGTGCATGCCGCGGCGGCATGGGTCGCAGCTGAAGCACGCTCCGCCGTACCAGCCGACACCCACTCGCTGTCCCGGCGTCCAGGCCGTCACCTCGGCGCCGACCGCGTCGACGATGCCGGCGATCTCATGGCCGGGTATCCGGGGATAGGAGCTAGCCATGCCGGACTTGGCCATCACATCGCTGTGGCACACCCCGCACGCCTCGACGCGGATGCGCACGTCACGCGGTCCGGGCGCGGGGAAGTCGCGCTGGACGAGCTCGAAGTCGGCGCCGCCGCTGGGAATCTGGAGTGCTGAAGCGTGGGGCATCACCCGACACTAGACACGCGTGACGAATGAGCGCATCCGCACGGACGCCTCAGTCGACGAGGAGGTCCTTCCCCTTGACGGTGACGTTGCCACGCTTGAGCGGCAGGACGCGGGTCAGCGCCTTGAATCCGGTTCCAAGGCCCGGGATCTTCGCGAAGATGCCCTGCGGCCCGCGCACCATCCGCCCGGTTTGCACGTCGTACTTCGCCTGGTGCCAGGGGCAGACAAGGCAGCCGTCGTCGTCGATGGAACCGCCGGCCAGGTCGGCCCGAAGGTGGCGACACCTGCGCCCGACGGCGAAGTAGTCGCCGTTGTTTCCCACGGCGTAGGACCCGAGGCCGGTGACCGTTCCCTCGGGGACGTCCGCCGACGGGATCGACTGACTCATAGTGCTCCTTCGTTTGCGCGTACGGGACGGCTGCAGGATGTCACTAACCCGGCGGAGGTGTGAGGAGTCTGATGCCCGTTGACGAATGGCGAGAGCGCTTCGCCGCCTCACCCATCGCGCGCCTGGCGACGGCGGATGCCGGTGGCCGGCCCCACCTCGTGCCTATGGTCTTCGCCTGCTCGACAGGTGAGCAGACGGACCGTATTTACTCGGCCGTCGACGCCAAGCCGAAGACGACACGTCGTCTGAAGCGACTGACCAATATCGCTGCAAACCCGGCGGTTTCGGTGCTGGTCGATCACTACGACGGCGACTGGCAACGCCTGTGGTGGGTGCGGGCGGACGGCGTTGCGCGGGTCGTGACGGAAGGGCCGGAGTTCACCGATGCGCTGGCAGCGCTCGCGGCCAAATATCCGCAGTACCGCGAGGCAGCGCCGGCAGGCCCCGTCATCGTGATCGCGGTGACGGCATGGCGCGGCTGGGCCGGGGGCTGACGGCACCCCTGGCCCGCGGGCAGCGAGCCGAAGCTCTACTTGCCGTGGGGCGGGATGGTCAGATGTTCGTTTCCGCCGGCTGCAGCCTTCTTCTCGGCGCGCTTTTCCTTGATGGACTTGCCAGATTTCTTGCTGTTGTGCTGGCGGGGAGACTTATCGGCCACGGCGGGCTCCTTGAATTATCGCGGCGACGCACCAAACGTCACTGCGCTTCGACCAGCGCCCTGTTGGCGCGTGTCTCAGCCGGCCTGCAAGCACCGTGAGTCAACTATCCACCCCTGCGCGGCCGGCAACAAGGAACCGGGCCGTCGGTCAGGAGAGGTAGGCCGTGATCGCGGGCACCGCGTCGTCGATCGCCAGCGCCGGGGTGACGGTGAAGTCGAGGAACTCGGTGTAAGCGAGCACTCCCTCGTACGCCTTGGCCGCGTCGTCCTCGTCGACGATGACGATGCCGCCTGACCCGTCGGTCTTGACGTAGTGCGCGATGGTGCCCGGCTCCGGCCCGCGCTCCGCGAAGAGCGTCATGAGCCGTCCCGTCTCGGCCTTCGTCATGTTGTCGCGGAACCGGTACTCGCTGATGAACAGCATCTGGCTGTCCTTTCCCCTTGGTGGACGGGTGGCGGAGCCCGAAGGACACGCGAACCCTGTTCCAGGGCGATGGAGGTGTCAATACCAGCGCCGTGACCCGATTTGCCAGCCGGTGGCAGATGCCTTGGATGCCCCATTTATGACGCGCAGACGGCCATCGACAGCCAAACCCGTTTGACAGCAGGTGCCGAAGACGACGGGAATGGGGCAGTGTCTGACCTCGCGGTGACCCGGACGGCCGGGGGCAGATGAGCGAAACGCCGATGGCGCCCGTGGTGCAGCTTGCTGTCCCGGAGCGCAGCTCGACCCCGCTGCCCGCGGATCCCACCTCGCGGCCGGTGGTGCGCGCCCTGGCGGGCGTGACGTTCCTGCAGTGGCTCGGAGCGAGCGTCGGGCTCCCGCTGCTCCCGGTCTACCTGGAGGACCGCGGCGCCTCGAGCGTGACCGTCGGCCTGGTCGTGGCGTCGTACTTCGCCGCCGGGGTGCTGTTCCAGTACGCGCTTGGCCGCTCGGTCGACCGGGTGGGTGCGGCGCCCGTGCTGCGCGCCGGGCTCATCATCTTCGCGATCGGCGGGCTCAGCCTCGCGCTGCCCATCGCGCCGGGGCTCTACGCGCTCTCCCGTGCGCTGGAAGGGATCGGAGCCGGAGCCGCGGCGGTGGCGGCCCTGGCGATGATCGGCGTGGTCGTCCCGGCCGGCCAGCGCGGCCGCGCGTTCGCCGCGATCTACGGCAGCCAGCTGGCCGGGATGGCCGTCGGACCCTTGATCGGCAGCCTCATCGGGGCGTTCTCCGTGACGGCCGTCTTCGTCGCGGGCGGTCTGATCTCGCTGCTGGCGTGGATCCCGCTGGCGGTGCTTCGGCGTCGCGTCGGACCTCTCGCGCTCACCCCGGCCGTGCCACCAGAAGCGGACCCGCAGATCACCGAAGCGCAGTCCACCCACGCCAGTTGGCTGGCGCGCCGGGTCCTCATCGGCGCGGTCGTCGCCGCGGCCGCGTTCGGCCTGACCATCGGGGTCTACGAGACCTGCTGGACGCTCCTGCTGACCGACGAGGGCGCCGCGACGTGGCAGGTGGGCCTGTCGTGGACGCTTTTCGCGCTGCCGTTCGTGGTCGCGGCGCGGCCCGCCGGCCGGTTGGCGGACACCGTCGATCGTCGCTTGCTGGTGGTGCGTCTCCTTCGGCATCGCGCTGGTCTGCTGCGGCGTCTACCCGTTCCTGCACAACCTGGTGCTGCTTCTGATGCTGGGTGCGGTCGAAGCGGCCGCGACAGCCGTGGCGATACCCGCGGTGCAGTCGCTGCTGAGCCAGGGGACGCATCCCAGCCGGATCGGGCGGGCGCAGGGCCTGTTCGCGACGGCGGAGACCGCGACGACGGCGCTGGCCGCCGGCGTCAGCGGCTCGCTGTTCGCGGTACGTCCGTGGCTGCCTTTCGCCGGGGGCGCCATCCTGGGCATCATGCTCATCGCGACGCTGCCGGCGATCTGGGCCGGGGTGCCGGGCCGGGCCAACCCGGTGACCGCCGACACGTAAGGCAGGGGAGTCCATGACCGAACCGTCGCCGTCCAGCAGCGAACCTGCAGCCGCAGCCAAGGCGGGCCCGTTGACCGCCGACCTGGTCCTGGAAGGCGGCGGGGTGAAGGGCATCGCCCTGGTGGGGGCGATCAGCGTGTTGGAGGAGCGTGGCTACACCTTCAAGCGCATCGCGGGAACGTCGGCCGGGGCCATCGTCGGGTCGCTCGTCGCTGCAGACATCCCGGCGCCGAAGCTGCAAGGGATCATGGACGCGGTCGACTACACCAAGTTCCAGGACGGCAGCTGGCTCGATCGCGTGTTCCTCGGCAAGGTGCTGGATCTCCTGACGAAGCAGGGGGTGTACCGCGGTGACCACCTGCGCACCTGGCTGGCCGGCGTGCTGGGCGAGGTGCGCACCTTCGCCGATCTGCCCTACCAGGACTCGCGCGGCGAGCTACCTCCGAACAAGGCTTACCGGCTCGTCGTCATGACCTCCGACATCAGCCGTGGCCGCCTCACCCGGCTGCCCTGGGACTACGCGGATTACGAGCTGGACCCGGGCGCGCAGCCGATCGTCGACGCGGTCCGCGCGTCGATGTCGATCCCGTTCTTCTACCGGCCCGCGCATCTCGGCGGGAAGAAGACCTGGCTCGTCGACGGCGGCATGCTCTCGAACTTCCCGATCGACGTGTTCGACGCACCGAAGAACGTCGTGCCGCGCTGGCCGACGTTCGGCATCAAGCTCTCGGCCCGCCCGGATGCCGCTCAGGGCGCGGTCAACCGGGTCCACAACACCGTCAGCATGAGCCTGGCGATGCTCAACACGATGACGGGCTTCTACGACCGGATGCATATCGCCGATCCGAGCGTGACGACGCGGACCATCTTCGTCGACACGTTCAAGGTGAAGGCCACCGATTTCACGCTCAGCGAAGACCTGCGCAAGCGACTGTTCGAGAGTGGACGCAAGGCGGCGACGGATTTCCTCGATGGCACCCCTGGCCGTCCCGCATGGGACTGGGAGGGGTACAAGGCGACCTACCGCGCCGTCACCTGACCGTCTCATCAAACGTGCCGGGGTCAAGGATGCAGTCGCCGCACAGGCCTGCTCCGGGTAGCTGGTAGTAGAGGCAGCAATTGCCGCGGCGGAAGTACTGCTGCGGGTCGGACGCCCTCCAGTCCAGCCGGCCGGCGTCACGCAGCGGTTCGTACCCGCGGGCGATCAGATCGACAAGTGCCCGCGCCCGAAACCCAGCAGCGGCAGGCGTTATCAGGCGCGCAGCCGTCGCGAGCGCCGACAAGGTGTTGCCGGCCAGCGCCGGCTGGGGCAGGGGAACGACCGTAGTGAGCGCGGCTGTGAATGGGTCGAGCAGCGCGCGGATGCCGATCTCGGTCAGGTGTGTCGCCAGCGCGGGCAGTAGCGCCGGGCCGGCGATACCCGGAGTGCCGGGTCGGGCGAGCAGGAGACTCCCGGGTCCGCCATAGGCGAAGTGCAGCGATTCCGGATCCAGTGTCGGGACGACCCCCGCCTGCGACGCGGCGGCCAGCAGCGGCGAGAGCAGAGCTGCGGCGGCATTCAGGTGCAGCAGGGAGGCAACGGGACGCGTCAGGTCGGTGTCCAACGCCCGGGCGAGCACGGCGACGCGCTCCTCGAGCAGCTCGGCGCCTTTGGTCGCGGTGAACAGGCTGAAGGGTTGCCAGTCGCCTTCCAGCTCCAGCTCCATCCCGAACCGGAGATGGAAGAAGGGGCCTAGCTGCGCCGCAGCGCGAAGCACGTCGTCGATGCTGCGTGCCGCCACCTCGCTGCCGAAACGGTGCGTGGTCAGCGGCGAATCCCGCCGGGTAGCTGCCCGTAACGGGCGCCGTGAGCGCCATCCGGAAGGATCTCGCGTATCCGCTCGAGGTCCGCCGCCGTAAGCGTGACGTCCGCCAGCGCCGACGTTCTCCTCCAGGCGTCGCGCGCTGCGGGTGCCGGGGATGGGAACGATGTCGTCGCCCTGGGCGAGCAGCCACGCGAGCGCCAGCTGAGGCGTCGTGATGCCCTTGGATGAGGCCAACTCGGCGAGCTGGTCCAGCGCGCGCTTGTTCTTCTCGTAGTTCTCGCCCTGGAAGCGCGGGTTGCCGCGCCGCATGTCGTTCTCGGGGTACTCCTCGGCGGGCTTCACATCGGCGGTCAGGAAGCCGCGTCCGAGCGGCGAGAACGGCACGAAGCCGATGCCGAGCTCACGCATCGCCGGCAGGATGGCCTCCTCGACGTTGCGCTCGAAGATCGAGTATTCGCTCTGCAGAGCCGACACAGGCTGCACGGCATGCGCCCGGCGGATGGTCTCCGGGTCGGCCTCACTCATGCCGAACCAGCGGATCTTGCCTTCCTCGATGAGTCCCTTGACCGCACCGGCGACGTCCTCGATCGGCACGTCAGGGTCCACGCGATGCTGGTACATCAGGTCGATCGTGTCGACGCCGAGGTGCTGCAGGCTGCTGTCGGTGACCTCACGGATGTGTTCCGGCCGGCTGTCGAAGCCGCTCTGGCGGGCGTTTTCACCGATGCTGAAGCCGAACTTGGTCGCGATGACGACGTCGTCGCGGAACGGCTTGACGGCCTCCCCGACGATCTGCTCGTTGAGGCCGATGCCCATGCCGTAGATCTCGGCCGTGTCGAAGAACGTGACCCCGAGCTCGTACGCGCGGCGGATGGTCGCGACGTTGGTGGCCCGGTCGCCGGCGGGGCCGTAGGCGACGGTCATGCCCATGGTGCCGAGGCCGAGCGCGGAGACGGTGAGACCTTCACGGCCGAGCGCGCGTTGCTGCATGACCCGACTATTGCCGACGCTCAGAAGTCCAGCAACGACGCCCAATCGCTGGCGTTGCCGAAGCGCGGACGGCGGGCAGGCGAGGTTCGCGACGGGTTCGCCGGGACGTACCCGACCAGCAGGCTGATGACGGCAGCGGCCAGGGCTTCGCGCCGATGCCCTTCGTCGATCGCCGCGAGGTCCAGCCGGCGGGCACTGCCCGGGCGCACCGCGGCAGGCAGCACGTCCATCGCAACGGATCCGCCGGTGGCAGCGCGAAGCGTCCACGAGGTCGCGAGCCTTCGAGCCTGCACCTCAACGACCGGCTGCCCGCCAGGCCGTGACACCCGCAGGGTAATCCGATCACCGATGAGGCGGCACCGCACCGCGGCCTCCGCGATCCGGTGGCCGGCGCCGTCCGCGATTGCCCACAGACCCCGCTCGGCCCGATCGGCGACCTGGGGCCGAAGCAGAGTCAATAGGCGAGCTCCGCTGCGGTCGTCGACGTTGTAGCCGGCGTCGCGTTGACCGTCCTCGGGCTGATGGCGACTGACCGTGGCGAGCAGCGCTCCCGTCGAATCCTCGATCTCCATCACGACGTTCGCGGCTGACAGGGCAGGACGCTCGACCACCCGCAGCCGAAGTGGCGGTCCGGAAAACCATTGCCGCATGAGAACGATCGTGGAGGCGATCCGATCTGCCCGTGACGTTCTGTCCGCAGCCGGACACCTGTGCGAAGGCGCTGGAGCGGGCCTAGGAGTCGCTCTGGTCGCCCTCGCCGGTGTGCTCCTGCGCCCAGTCGACGCCCTTGTCGATCTGGTCTTCGTGGCCGAGCTTCTTGCCGGCCGCTTCGCCCAGCTTGTCGAGGCCCGCGTCGATCTTGTCGTCGTGCTTGTCAGCCAGCTTCTTCAGGTCGTCCAGACCAGGCATCGGGCTCTCCTTGCGGTGGGGGCTTCGCCAGAGGCGACGCTGACCCCACCCTCCACCCGTGGGCCCGCTCCGGCAACCGGCGCGCGTTTCCTGCGCGCAGCGCCACGATGTCGTTGACAATCGTCATTGACAGGTGTCAGTCATGTCCATATAGTCACATTTGTGACGGTCACCGATGCACCGCTTGCTGATCAAGACATCGACCGGCGGCAGGCGCAACGCCTCGCCACGCGGGAAATGCTGCTGAACGTCTGCGTCGCCGAGTTTCGCCGCGCCGGTTTCGCCAGGACCGACGTGGCGTCGATCGTCAAGCAGGCGGGCGTCTCACGGGGCACGTTCTACTTCCACTTCCCGTCGAAGGACGACGTGCTCATCGAGCTTCGGCTTCGCGAGGAGAGGCGAATCTACGAACAGACGTCGGCGCGGGGCGGCGACGTGTCGCTCGAGGGCGCGCTGCGCGATCTGGTCGAGGGCATCCTCGAGGCCGAGGATCGGCTCGGCCCTGACCTGGTCCGCGAGATGTGCGCCGTCCAGTTCCGCCGCCCGGAGGTCGTGAACGGCGAGACTCTCGCGGAGCATCCGGTCGGGGAGCTGGTCGTCTCCGCGATCACCCGCCATTGGAAGGACGAGTCCGGGGCGCGTTCTGTCCGCGATCCGGGTGATCTGACCTATCTCTTCCTCATCGGCCTTTTCGGCCTGCTCTCAGCCGGCGACGGGCCGTCCACCGATCGCGATCGACTGATCGCGGCACTTATCAGCCTGACGGCGCAAGGGGTGAAACCTTCATGACGGCGACAATGACGGACGCGACTACCGCATCAGCGGGCATCGAGGGGTACCGGGAGTACCTCGTCGAGCGCGATGGGGCGGCCGATCTCCTGAACCGCACGCTCAGCCGTCGCGAGCCGTTCTTTGCCGACATCGCCAAGAACCAGATTGCCGCGACGGTCCCGGTAGACCGGAGCGTCTTCCTGCGCAACCTGCGTCGCCGCCGCCCCGAGACCGGGCTCTCGCCTCAGATGTACTGGCTTCTCGCGACGGCGAAGCTGAATCAGGCCGAGCGGTTCGGGGTCGGGCTGGGCGAGACGTACGGCATCAATAGCCAGTCCGATCTGCCGCTCGAACGGGTGTATCTCGAGCTGGAGGAGCACTACCACACCCGCCTGCTGGCTTACGTGCTCGAGATGTTCGACCTTCCGTTCCAGACCGTGGCGCCGTCGCGAACGTTGCGCCAGTTCGTCAAGACGACCGTCTTCGTCCCGCGCCGTTTAAGCACCCCGTTCGTGGGCGCGGCCGAGATGGCCGGCTGCGCCCTGTTCGCCATGCTCGGGTCGCGCGGGGTTGAGCTCTTCGCCGACGAGCCGGAGGTCGCGGAGCGAATCCGGCTGCTGTACAACGAGATTCTGACCGACGAGATCGGCCATGTCGGCTATTGCGCCGCGTCGTGCAGTCGCGCAGGGCGTGCGACGATGCGGCGCCTGTACCCGATCATCGGACGTTTCATGGCTCATGCGACCCCGGAGATCGCCCATGTGCTTTCGATGTCTGAGGTGAAGGCTCTCCTCGATGCACCCTTCGACCTGGACCGGTTGGCGGCGGACCTGGCGACGTCTCCTTTCGTAGCGCACCATCCCTGACCCGGAGCCCGCCATGGTCCAGCTCGGATTTCACGGCCCGCGGCATCCGCCAGACGATGAATCGCCGCGGCTTGCCTGACGTTCCGGCGGGCCGGGTCAGGCCCGCTGCCGGCCCGCTACTAGTCTCGCGGCACCAGACCAGCGTGATACGAGCAGGCGAGACGGATGCTGAGCGGCGAGAAGATCCTGATAACCGGCCCCGCGGGACGGATCGCGTTCGGGCTTGCCCGCACCCTCGCGAAGGACAACGAGGTCTGGGGCATCGCCCGGTTCAGCGACCCCGCCACCCGGGAGAAGGTCGACGCAGTAGGCGTGACGACCCGGGTCGTCGACATCGCCGCGGGCGAGTTCGACGGCTTGCCGAAGGACTTCACCTACCTGCTGCACATCGCTGCTGACTTCAGCGCCGACGACTACGACCAGGCACTGCGCGTCAATGCGGAAGGCACCGGTTTCATCCTGGAGCACTGCCGAGCGGCGAAGGCCGCGCTGGTGATGTCGACGCTCTCCACCTACAAGCCGCACCCCGATCCCTGGCACGCATTCCGCGAGGACGACCCGCTCGGTGATTGCATGGCTCCTCCCTCGGCCCCGTACTCGGTGTCGAAAATCGCGGAGGAAGGTGTCGCCCGGTACTGCGCGCGCTCGTTCGGCCTGCCGGTGACCATCGCCCGGATGGGTGCCGCGTACGGCGATCAGGGAGGCCTGCCCCTGTGGCACCTGGAGGCGATCGCCGCCGGAGAGCCGGTCCTGACCCGCTCGGATCCGATGCCGTACAGCCCTATCCACGACGACGACATCCGGGGCCAGCTCGCGCCGCTCCTCGACGCGGCAAGCGTCCCGGCCACAATCGTCAACTGGTGTGGCGACGAGCCGGTCAGCGTCCAGCAGTGGTCGAGCTACTTCGGGGAACTGCTGGGCGCCCCGCCGACGGTGACCGTCCAGGAGATACCAGGCGCCTCGCGCGGGTCGGTCGGTGATGTCACGCGGCGGACGGCGCTGACCGGGCCGTGCCAGGTGGGCTGGCGGGAAGGATTCGCGCGCATGGTCGAGCACTTCTATCCCGAACGTGCCGGGCGGGCCTGATGGGGCTGGACGCGACACGATCGAACGGCGGCTATCCCTCCGGCGAGGCCCTCATGGCCGAGGCGAGGAAGAGACCGGCCTCTCGAACTTCGGCCCGGGCGACTTTCGCGAAGGTCTCGAGGTGCTGCTCGAAAGCCTCGAACGCGACGCTGATCTGACCCCGGCGGCACAGGCAGCCGTCGTCGGCGACATCCGACGGCGCTTGGCGAATCGCCTGCGCTCGAAGAGTGGTGTCGCGCGCATCCCGAGATCGGCGCCTTGCCCATCCAGGGGCCGGTCGACATCAACGGGCTTCCGCGGACCGGCACCACCGCGCTGGGCAACATGATGTCGCTCGACCCTCAGTTCCGCCCGCTCCGGGGCTGGGAGCAGGTGAAGCCGTGCCCGCCGCCGGTGCTCGAAACGGAGGCCACCGACCCGCGGCGCCTGCAGCAGGCCCGGATCGACGAGGCGCTTCCGCCCGAGCTCAAAGCCATGCACATCTACGAGCTCGACGCGACGATGGAAGACGGCGAGGTGCTGGGGATGGCCTTTCACGGGCAGCAGTTCACGCTGCCCGTGCCGAGCTATCGCACCTGGTGGCGGGGTGCCGACCTCACCGACACTTTCGCCTACCACCGCCGCGTGATGCAGCTGCTGCAATCGCGCCGGCCGCCGAACTTCTGGCTGTTCAAGGCGCCGCACCACAAGTTCCACCTGGAGGCCCTGGTGGCTGCCTATCCGGACGTCCGGTTCGTCATGACGCATCGCGACCCGGTGAAGGTCGTGCCGTCGTACTCCAGCATCGTGTCCAGCATCTTCCCGCCGGCCAATTCCGAGCGCGATCTGCACCAGATCGGCCGCGAGGTCAGCGAGCACCTGCGGGTCGGGATGGAAAACGCCATGGCTGCCCGCGCCCGGATCGGAGAGGAGCGCTTCTTCGACGTCCACCACCGCGCGCTCATCGACGATCCGATGGGAACCGTGCGCAGCGTCTACGACTTCCTCGGGCTCGAGCTGACCCCGCAGGTCGAGGAATCGCTGACCGAGTGGCAGCGCGCCAACCGGAAAGGTGCACACGGCACGCATCGCTACACCCCCGAGCAGTTCGGCCTGACCGCTGCGCAGCTACGGTCCGACTACGAGTTCTATGTCCGGCATTTCGACGTCCTGGTCGAGAGCTGAGAGCCGCGAGGAGACGGAAACGATGAGCGAGACGGGCGCGGCACCACTGCCGAGCTGGGCTGACCAGATGACGGCTCTCGCGAGCGTCAGCGACAACCTCATCGCGAAGTGGCGTCCGGGCGGGGCCAACGAGGCCGAGATGCAGGACATGAACAAGCTCGCGCTATCGATCCTGTCGTGCGGCTACCTGTGCCGTGTCTACACCGACGCCAGGCGGCCGGCGTTCATGCCGCTCTGGAACTACGCGTTCAACCAGGGCGGCCCCGACCCGGATTACGTTTACTCGACCACCGAGGTCGAGCCTGCGGGCGTCTATCGAGATCTCGGGCTTTCGCGGCACCACCCGCTTCGTCGAGATCACCCAGCAGAGCTTCGACATGATGAGCCCGACCGACGTCGAGCAGGGCTCCGTCGTCCCGGCCACCCACGACCTCGACGATCTCGAGATCGGCGACGACGGTTCGTTCAGCGTCGTGCTGAGCGCGCAGCGCCCCGCCGGGCACACCGGCGACTGGTGGCAGCTGGACCCACGAACGAAGCGGCTGCTCATGCGAAAGTGCTCGTGCGACTGGCGAAACGAGGTCGACGCGCGCCTCGCGATCAACCGGCTGGACGACCCCGGCGCCGACATGACCCCGGAAGAGACCGCGCGGCGCTTCTCCGACCTGCCCGCGTGGATTGAAGGAATGATCGGCTTCGACATGCAGCTGGTCCGCTACTACCGCGAGCACCATGGGGTGAACACGTTCCTGCGCTCGTCCAAGATCGATTCGATGGGCGGGCTGCCCCGTCAGGCCTACTACGACGGCATCCATGAGATCGACGACGACGAGGCGTTGATCCTGGAAACCCCGCTGCCGCAGAAGGTTCGCTACTGGCAGGCCCTGGTCGGTGACGACCGGTTCTGCACCGTCGACTGGGTCAACCGGCAGTCGAGCATCAACGACGCGCAGGCCCACATCGACGGTGACGGCATGTTCCGGGCGGTCATCTCGCGGCTCGATCCGGGAGTTCCCAACTGGCTCGACAAGGCCGACTATCCCTGGGGAATCATCCAGATGCGGTGGAATCTCGCGAGCGACTACCCGGACCCGACCATGAAGAAGGTGCCGTTCGCCGAGCTTCGCCAACACCTGCCCGCCGACACCCCGACCGTCAGCCCGCAGCAGCGCCAGGCCCAGCTGCGGGAGCGTCGCGAAAGCGCGCAGCTACGGCGGATTTGGTGACGCAGACACTCGACGAGGCCATCAGCGTCTCACTCGACGGGCTGCTGCATGCGCTCGAGCTCGAGCCGGTTGGCGGTGACCGTTTCCGGGTGCCGGCCGAGCCCGCGCGCTTCGATCGCATCTTCGGCGGCCAGGCGATCGCGCAGGCGCTCGTGGCCGCCACCGCCACCGTCGCCGGCAAGCTGCCGAACTCGCTGCACGCGTACTTCGTCGAGGCCGGCACTGCCGGTGAGCCGCTGGAGATCGGCGTCGATCGGGTGCGCGACGGTCGCTCCATCGCCACCCGCCGCGTCACCGTGTCGCAAGGTGACCGAACGCTCCTGACGCTGATCGCCTCGTTCCATGATGGGCCCGCGAATCCGGAGTTCGCCGACCCCGCCCCCGAAGCACCGGCGCCCCTCGATCTACCCCTCCTGCAGGACTGGTTCCGCGATCTGCCGCCGGCCCTCGCGCCCCACGGACGCATGTGGGTCGATCAGCCGCCCCCGCTCGACATGCGCATCGGTGAGGCACCGAACTTCGCCGGTGGGCCGACCCTGCAAGGGCCGCGCTCGCACTGGATGCGCCTGCCGCGGGAGGTGGGTGACGATGCGGGCCTGCACAGCGCGTTGCTGGCCTACGCCAGCGACTACCTGCTGCTCGACATGATGCTGCGCTCGCATCCGGAACGCTCCGAGCTGACCTCGTTCTCAGGCTTCAGCCTCGACCATGCCGTCTGGTTTCACCGCCCGGTCCGCTTCGACCGCTGGCACCTGCATACCCAGCAAACGCAGGCGATTGCGGGCCATCGAGGCCTGGTGCGCGGGCTCATCCACGACGAGGACGGCCAGCTCGTCGCCAGCTGCATGCAAGAGGTGCTGATCCGGCCCCGACGCCCGTCTGGTTCACGGTAGGGAGGAAGCCCGATGACCTCGATCGATCACCGGATGTTTCAGCAGGCCTGGCCGGAAGGGGAGTATCGCTTCTTCCAGCTCGGCTTCATCGTCGACGATGTGCTGGCCGCTTCGGCGCGCTGGGCAGCGGTCTTCGGCGTCGGACCGTTCCATGTGCTGCCTCCCACGGAGATGGCCTGCACCTACCGCGGCACGGAGTCTGCCGTCGACGTGCAGATCGCGGTCGCGCAGGACGGACCGGTGCAGATCGAGCTGATCGAGCAGCGGTGCGATCGGCCCAGCGTCTACCGCGACCTGTTCGCCAAGGGAGAGTCCGGGTTCCACCAGCTGTGCACGGTCTCACCCGACTACGACGCGACCCGAGCCCACTACGAGAAGGTGGGCTATCCGCTGGTGACCGAGTTCGCCCCAGCCAGCGGTCGCGTCGCCTACTACGACACGTATCCGGACTTCGGCTTCTTCACCGAAGTCGTCGAGCAGACGCCGGAGTTCCTCGACCAACTGGCGACGATCTCCCAGACCTGTGCCGGGTGGGACGGCACCGATCCGGTCCGGCTGCTGACGAGGAAGGGCTACCGGATCCCCTAGGAGCCCGGGGGAGCATAGGCAACGCTCTTCTGCATCGCCGCGTCGACCTCGGCGGGCGAGAGCAGCACGACGGTCTCGTAGGCACTGATGGCCCCGGACGAGCCGATCGTGGCTCCCAGCGCCAAAGCGGTCGCATTGTCGGGGACCTCGGCGATGACATACACGTCGTCACTGCCGAAAGCGAAGTAGAACGATTCCAGGGATCCGCCGACGCCGTTGAGCATCTTCTCGACGGCATTGACCCGGCTGGTGCCCCCGGCTGACATCACGCCCTTGATGCCTTCGGCGGTATAGGACACTTTCAGCAGGTACTTGCCCATGGGGGCTCCTCGGACTCGGGAGCGCAAGACTTCACCATCGGCACCCGTAGGTCAACGCCAGCCGGCCGAGGGCCTACGTGTGGAGCCCCTACCCGTGGCCGCCGATGTCGTGCTCGTAGGCCTCGTAGATGAGGTCAGCACCCCGCTGGCGGTGGCGGGCCAGCTGATTCAGCAGCGCGTTGGCCCGTTCGCGAACCGTGGCCAGCTTCGCCTCGTCGTCGCCGGCGGCGGTCAAATCGTCGTGCACCGCCGCGGCTTCAGCGGCGAGCAGCTCGTGCTCGCGGCCGAGCCGGCGAAGCCCGCCGAGCAGGCGCGGGGCGTCGGTGCGGATCTGCTCCCACAGCCCACCCGGGCCCTCGGTGCCGCTCACGTGCGAAGCCCAGGCCGCGCGAAGGTCGTCCACGTGAGGGAGGAGGTTGGCGCGCCATTCCGCCCCGCGACCGACCAGCGCCGCTGACAGTGCTTCCTCGACGCCGGTCATCGACCCTCGCAAACCAGCTCGCCGCCGCCGCACTTCATCAAGCTGAGGCGATCCGGTGACGTTCTCGAGTTCCTGCATCTGCTCGGCCTCTCGACGTGTTGCGCCTAGGGCGAAGCCTCCACTCATTTGCCCGTGGCGTCACGACCCTGGGCAGCGTGATTCCAAGCTCAGTTTGGCGTCGGCCGGTGCGTTCGAGCTATTGCTACCGGTGACGCCGAGCGGTACAACGTGCGCGTCGCTCGGACCTAGGGAGGCCGCCATGGCCGGACTCATCCGCATGAGCTTGGACAAGCCGGAGGAGGTCCGCCCCTTCGATGGGGGTACCGGACAGCTGGAACTCGTCAATGTCGCCGGCGGTCCCGTCGGCCGGGCCACGTTCCTGCCGGGTTGGCGGTGGTCGGAACACGTCAAGCCCATCGCCAAGACCGACAGCTGCCAGGCTCCGCATCTCGGCTATTACGTCTCCGGACACATGAAGGTCGTGATGGACGACGGCGAGGAGGTCGACTTCGTCGCCGGTGATTTCGCCGTGATCCCGCCGGGCCATGACGCCTGGACCGTCGGCGACGAGCCGTGCGTGGTCATCGATTGGCAGGGCTTCGCCGACTACGCAAAGCGCTAACCCCCGCCTGGCTACATCACGCCGGCGGGCCGCGCCTCGAATGCCAGGCTGGTGCTGTCCGGCAGGGTGTCGAGTCCGCGGGCGACCACGTCCACCCGCGGCCCGAACTGCTCGGCGAGCGGCGCCAGGGCCTGCAGGTCGAAGCCGTAGAGCGTTGCCGCGGTGCCTGACAGCATCTGCCGCACCTCGGACTCATCGACGTCGACGAAACTGTGGGCGAGCGCCTCTGTCGTGTGCGGATACGTGCCCTCGGCATGCGGGAAATCGCTGCCCCACATGATGCGATCGACCCCGATCGCCTTACGGTCCAGGCAGTCCTGGCGGGTCATGAAACTCGCGCCGATCCAGCAGTTGGTCTGCCAGTACTCGCTCGGCATCCGGTCGAGCAGGAATGGCGAGATGAACGGCAGCTCGCCGACATTGCCGTGCGACAGCTTCGCGTACATCGCGTCCATCGTCGCCAGCACATTGGGCACCCAGCCGACGCCGGACTCCGCGAGCACGAACTGCAGCTTCGGGAAGCGGTCGAAGACGCCCGACATGATGAGCGACCACAGCGGACGGTGTGAGTAGAACGCCGCCTCGAGGATGAACATCGACAGGGATGCGGGATGCGCACCGTAGTCCGGCGTTCCTCCGCCTCCGTGCACGCTCACCGGCACCCCGCGCTCCTCGCAGGCTCGCCACACCGGGTCGTAGACAGGGGAGTGGAGCGGATCGACACCGCTGCCCGGCGGGGTGCCGGGAAGCAAC
Source organism: uncultured Actinomycetota bacterium (assembly GCA_963782485.1). Classification (GTDB taxonomy): domain Bacteria; phylum Actinomycetota; class Actinomycetes; order Frankiales; family Frankiaceae; genus DATAZK01. The sequence goes on along the minus strand of CAWAJV010000006.1, from coordinate 799,183 downwards.
GCGCCGCCGCGAAGGCCGTTGTCGGCGATCCAGTGGACGTCCTTGACCGCCTCGTCGACGTCGTTGAGCAGGAGCTGTCCTACCCCGGCGCGACGGTGCGGGTACTGCGCGCAGAACTCGGCGAGCCACCGGTTGTGCGCCCGCAATCCCGCCAGCCGGTACGGGTACTCGTCGGCCTTCGGTGCGAGGGCGACGAGACCGGCCCGCGGGAAGAACGGCGGCACGGTGTTCGGGTAGATGACCTCGGCCACGACCCCGTCGGCTTCCAGCGCGGGCATGCGCCTGCTGCTGTCCCAGTTGCGGTCGGCGTCGGCACGCACCAGGTCGCCATACGGGTTGACGTAGCTGTCGGCCCAGGCGTCGAACTCGTCCTGGTACCGGCGTTCGAGATACGGCTTGTAGTCGCGCAGGTCCGCTCCTGCGTGGCAGTCGGACGAGATGATCGTGTAACGGCTCATGGGGGCTTCCCGTCGTCAGGCGTCTGCTGCGCGGCACCGTACCGCGGCGGGTCGGGGCGCGCTCACCTGCACTACGCGGACAGCGCGCAGAAACTGCGAGGCCTGCGGAAAGCGACCCGGCGGACATGTCGAGAACCGAGCTTCTGCTTCGACCTTGGGGTGAGCCGCGGCCGCAGGGGCCGCCGTGCGAGAGAGGATGAAGCTATGCGATACATGCTCCTGCAGGCCTACGGAGGCGTCGAGCTCGAGGGTTGCACGCCCATGAACGAATGGGCCCCCGAGGACGTCAAGGCCCACATCGAGTTCCAGCACACCCTGAATGCCGAGCTGCTCGAGAGCGGCGAGCTGGTCGACGCGCAGGGCCTCGCCGGCCCCGAGGTCGCCAAGTTCGTGGTGTCCGACGGGGTCAACCCGCCGAAGATCATCGACGGGCCGTACCCCGAGTCGAAGGAGCTGCTGGCGGGCTACCGCCTGATCGATGTCGAAAGCCTCGAACGCGCTCTGGAGGTCGCCGCACGGTCGTCGGCGGCTCCGGGTCCCGGAGGCGCGGCGATCCAGCAGGCGATCGAGGTGCGTCAGGTGATGGGCGCGCCGGACCCCGAGGTGTGAGCGGTCCTGACGTCGAGGGCCTGTTGCGCGAGTTCGCGCCGCAGGCCCTCGGCGCGGTCGCCCGCCGGTACGGCGACTTCGCGGACGCCGAGGACGCGGTCCAGGAGGCGCTGGTCGCCGCCGCTGCCGAATGGCCGGCGAGGCTGCCCGACAAGCCCCTGTCGTGGCTCATCACCGTGGCATCCCGGCGGCTGGTCGACGAGTACCGCCGCACCGATGCGCGGCGCCGGCGCGAGGAGCTGGCCGCGTCGCTGTCGATCCACCCGCAAGAGGCGCTGCCTGCGGCGGATGACTCGCTCGTGATGCTCTTCCTCTGCTGCGATGACACGCTCTCGCCAACGTTGGCGATCCCGTTGACCCTGCGCGCCGTCGCCGGGCTCACGACGCGCGAGATCGCCGCCGCCTATCTCGTCCCCGAGGCGACGATGGCGCAGCGCATCAGCCGGGCGAAGGCCAAGCTGCGCGGCCGCCGGTTCGAGCTCCCGGCTGATCCGGCGCAGCGCCTTCGCTCCGTCTGCGAGGTGCTGTACCTGCTCTTCAACGAGGGCTACACCTCCTCGAGCGGGCCGGACCTGCTGCGCGTCGATCTCTCGGGTGAGGCGATCCGGCTCACCCGGATGCTCCACGGCCAGATCCCCGGACGATCCCGAGGTAGCCGGGCTGCTGGCTCTGATGCTCCTGACAGAGGCGCGTCGCCCGGCCCGCACGTCCGCTGACCGGTGCGCTCGTGCCGCTGGCCCAGCAGGACCGGGCCCGCTGGGACACCGCGCTCATCAGAGAGGGGGTGACGCTGCTCAACGAAACCCTCGCTGCCGGGCGCGTCGGCGAGTACCAGCTGCTCGCCGCCATCGCTGCCTTACATGACGAGGCGCCCTCGCACGGCGCGACCCGGTGGGCGCAGATCGCCAGGGCGTACGCCCGATTGGAGGCGCTGACCGGCAACCCGATGGTGCGGCTGAACCGTGCGGTTGCGGTGGCCATGGTGGACGGACCCGCGGCAGGCCTCGCGCTCATCGAAGGGCTCGACCTGCATGATTCGCACCGGTTGCACGCCGTCCGCGGTCATCTGCTGGAATCCGCGGGCGATCTCCCGGCCGCAGCCGGGTGCTACTCCGCAGCGGCAGCCCGTACCGACAACGCGCGCGAGCGTGACTACCTCATCGAGCAGGCTGCGCGGGTTCGCTCAGGGCAGATGGCGCCCGGCGACGGGGGCGTTCCAGAATGAGGCCATGACACAGCAGACCGTGGTGATACGGACCCGTGACGGCGAGTGCCCGGCCAGCCTGCACGTTCCTGAGGGCAGTGGCCCGTGGCCGGGCGTGATCATGTATCCGGACGCGGCGGGGCTGCGCGACACGTTCCGCGGGATGGGGGAGCGGCTGGCGGGACTGGGCTACGTGACGATGGTGCCCGACATCTACTACCGCTCCGGAGAGTTCCCACCCTTCGACATCACCACGCTCTTCAGCGACCCTGAGCAGCGGGAGCGGCTCGGCAAGATCATGAGCACCCTCAACAGCGAGACCGTGAGCAGCGACGCGCAGGCGTTCATCAGTTACCTCACCGGGTTGGACGAGGTGGCGGGGACCGCCGTCGGCACCACGGGCTACTGCATGGGCGGCGGGCTATCGCTGCTCACGGCGGGACTGCAGCCCGATGGCGTGGCCGCGGCGGCGTCGTTCCACGGCGGCTACATCGCGGCCGAGGAGAACCCCGACAGCCCGCACCGGCTCGCGTCAGACATGAAAGCGGAGCTCTACGTCGCCGCGGCCGAGAATGACCCGTCGTTTCCCGAGGAGCAGAGCCAGCGGCTGGAGCGCGTTCTCACCGCGGCCGGCGTGCGCCACACGATCGAGACCTATCCCGCCGGCCATGGTTTCGCGGTTCCCGACAATCCGACGTACGACGCCGCCGCCGAGCAACGCCACTGGGATGCGCTCGCCGCGCTGTACTCACGGCTGCCGCGCTAGCTCAGCGACTTTCGTCGCGTGACGGGACACGTCGGCGAGTGCGATCACGCAGAGCATCCCGACGATCCCGGCGATCGCGATGGCGAGGTGAGCCGAGACGAGCTGTCCCAGCGCGCCGGCCGCCGCGAAACCCAAGCCCTGCGTGACCATCAGTCCCGTCGTGTTGAGCGCCCACATCCTGGCCATCACGGGGGGAGCGGTCGCATCGCGCAGCGACTGATCGAGGCCGAGCCCGTATGCGGATGCGGCCCCGCTCAGCACCAGCAGGATCACCGACAGCCAGAGCGGCGGCCGCGCGGCGAACACGATCAGAAGTGCGGTCAACACGAGGGCCAGTGGCCAGGTCAGCGACCGCCGGCGGCCCGGCGGCACCACCCAGACCAGCAGCAGGTCGCCCAGGACGGTGCCGACCGGGATGGCGGCCATCCACAGCCCGACCAGCCCGCCGGCATGGCCGCTCTCGGCCACGGCCGGCGCGGCGAGCGCTTCCGGGGCTACCGCGACGAAAGGCACCAGCCATCCCAGGAGCAGCAGGCGCCGAACAGTGGGGTCGGACCAGACGTCGCGGATGCCCGCCAGCGAGTCCGCCACGAGCGAGCGCGAGGACGTGACGCCACGCACGGGTCGGGCCTTGATGACGAGCGTGGTGATGACGGCCGAGAGCAGGAAGCTGGTGGTGTCCGCGATGAGCGCCCCGCGTGAGCCGAAGGCGGCGATCAGCCCGCCACCCAACCCGGCCCCGGCGATCTGCGCGGTCTGCGAGCTGATGCGTTGCAGCGATCGTCCGGCGACGAACGTGTCGCCGGTCAGGAGCTCGGCGATCAGAGCATTGGCGGTGCCGGAACGGACCGGTGCCATGGCCCCGATGGCGAAGAGCATGGCGTACAGCACCGGCAAGGGCACACCGGGGACGGCGGTGACGCCGACCAGGAGCGCGCCCATCAGGTCGATACCGATGAGCAGGGTTTTTGGCCGGAAGCGATCCACCAGGGCGGACAGCATCGTCCCGCCCACGAGGTAGGGGAGAAAGCCGATCGAGAACGTCAGGGCGGCGAGGAGCGAGGAACCCGTGCGCTCGTAGACCAGCACGGTGAGGGCCAGGTACGCGGCGCTGTCGCCCAGGATCGAGATGAACGTCGAGCCCGCGATGGCGTCGAATTCGGCGACGCGCAGCGCTGCCCGGTACGTGCCGGGCGGCGCGTCCGACGCGGCGGGACTCGTCATGTCGTCAGCGTGCGCGCTACCCTGACGACCGCGAAACGATTCACGTCCAGACGAATCGATCGGAGTGGGCATGGCTCGCCGCGCGGTCTTCCGGATGAACGCCGAGGACTGGGCGCGGTCGAGCTTCGTCCGCTCGCTCACCTGGGAGACGAACCACGCCGTTCGCGCGCTCGTCTATCCGAGCAAACAGCTGCACCATCGCGCCTGGCTGGAGTCGATCCCCCGTTCGCAGGCGCAGGCGCGGCTTCGCGTGCTGCTCGCCTGCAATCCCGCGTCGGGGTGGGTCCCGGACTTCCTGGCGCCACCGCCGCAATCGGCCGACCTACCGCTGAAGGACGAGCTCGCCGAGATCGCGCGCTATCCCGCCGAGCTCGTCGCCGCCGACCTCCGGCGCAGTCTCGACTCCCACCCGACGCGCAGCAGAAGCGTCGTCCTGGAGCCGCTGATCGCCGAGCCGGCGAGGGCGCTGGCGCTGATCGTCGCCGAACTGGAGTGGGCGTGGACCGAGCTGCTGGCCCCGTTCTGGACACCGGTCCGCGAGCTCCTCAGCGCCGACATCGCCTACCGATCCCGCGACATCGGCCGGGTCGGCCTCGGCCGCGCGCTGGTGCGCATCCATCCCGACATCACCATCGACGACGGTGCCGTCCAGGTCGCGAACGTCGACGACGTCACGCTCGAGTTGGTCGGCAAGGGCCTGGCACTCATGCCGAGCGCGTTCGTGTGGCCCGACCTCATCGTCGTGCACGATCCGCCGTGGCCCGTCACGCTCGTCTATCCGGCACGGGGCATCGGTGAGCTGTGGAGCGCTCCGCCGACGCCCCCGTCCGCCGTGGAAGGGGTCATCGGCCGAACGCGCGCCATCCTGCTGGCAGACCTGGCTGAGCCGGCGACGACCACGGCCCTGGCGGCGCGTCATGGCCTGAGCGCAGCGGCCGTCTCGACCCAGCTGGGACGGCTGCACGCCGCGGGCCTGCTGTCGAGTCATCGGATCGGCAAGGAGGTCCACTACCGAAGGACCCGGCTGGCTGAAGGCCTTCTGCAGGGCCGCTGAGGTCAGTACAACAAGCCCGCCGGGGAGAACGCACCCGACAGATCGCTACCCAGCCCCGGCGCGTTCGGATCGAGCGACTGGACACCCGCCACCCCGCTGCGCCCGCGCACGTCGACCCATGAGATCGCCGGGCTGGTCATGGACCAGAAGTAGTAGACGAGGTTCGTGAGATCGGCCGCAGAGATCCACCACGTGGGGTAGACGCCCCCGTCGTCGTAGGGTGCTCCGCTCGGCACGGCGGCGTTCGTCGCCAGCTGCACCACGCGGGCGAGCGCCTCGTCGGCATCGGCGGGCACGGGCAGGTGGTGCAGGAAGTAGCTGGCCCGCACGAACCGGTCGAGCGAGGTGATGTCTCCGGGTGGTGGCAGCTCGCCCCCGAAAGGCTTGTAGCGCGTGAGGTTTTGCAGCTGCACTTCGTAAGCGGGGGAGTTGGCCATCACCTGGTATTCGCGGCCGTGATGGACGACGAGCCGGCCGCCGATCGGCTCGACGACGGCCGAATCACCAGACGCGTCTTCCAGTGCCAGATGGCATCCCATGTGCTGCCCGTGCATGGGTCGCGAGAAAATCGCGAGACCGTCCAGTGCCTTCAAAGCCTCGGCGACACTGCTGCAGGTATCGAGCAGGTACTGGGCCCAGAGGACGTTCGGTAGGGCCGGCCGCGCATCGGCGGACGCGTAACCGACGTCGATGTCGTCGAGGTAGAGCAGGTGGGCTGACAGGCCCTGGTCGTTCATGCCGTCAACGGTGGCGCTGTCCCACATGCTGATGGCGACGCTCGCGTAGCGCGACTGCCAGCTGAACCCGGTTTCAGCGGCGGCTCGGTCCAGGCCCGCGGGCAGGCTCCACAGCTGCGGCTCGTCCGAGGTCGCCCAGTCCAGGGTGCGGCTCACCACCTTGGCGGCGGGGTTGTCCGACCAGAAGATTCGCGTGCACATGAGGGCGCCTTCCAGGGTTAGGGGGATGGCCTCAAGCGGCGTCGGTGGTCTCCTGGGGCGCACCCAGGACGCGTTCGACCCGGCGATCGGGAACGAGCCACATCAGCGCGACGCCGACGTAGACGGCGATGCCCAGCCAGCGGTTGACGAACGACAGGCCGATGCCGAGGCAGTAGAACACGGGAGAAGCCTTGCCTTTGAAATCCCGCCCGATCGCGGTGGCGAGCATCGAGCTTCCGCTATCGGCGCGCAGCAGCATGCTCTGGAGGATGTAGTACGCGATCCCGGCGGCGAGCAACGTGATGCCGTAGACCGCCGTCGGCACCGTCGGGAAGTCGTTCTCGCTCATCCACGCCGTGGTGAACGGGACGAGCGACAGCCAGAAGAGCAGGTGCAGGTTGGCCCACAGCGCCCCGCCGGAGACGCGCTGGACCGCCGACAGCATGTGGTGGTGGTTGTTCCAGTAGATACCGATGTAGACGAAGCTGAGCACGTACGCCAGCAGCGCCGGCAGCTCCTCGCGCAGGGCGTGCCAGTCAGTGCCGTCCGGCCGGCGGAGTTCGAGCACCATGATGGTGATCAGGATGGCGATCACGCCGTCGCTGAAGGCTTGCAGCCGATCCTTGGACATGTGCCAGAGGCTAGGTCTTCACCGCGCTCTATCCCACGATGACGCGCACCCTCGCCAGGTTCTGAATGCGGCGGTAAGGCGAGTCGGCCGTCCCGTCGCGGCGGCCGGTGACCCGCACGACCGCGAGGTACGTGCCCTTCTTGGCGTAGGTGTGGGCCGCCGACAGGCTGACTTTCCGCTCCGGCTTCAGGGCCTGAGCGTGCTCCGGAAACGCGCCGGTGCCGGCGAAATCCCAGTTGACGTCGACGATCTTGCCGGTGCCCTCGGGCAGTTCGGCCTTGGCCGTGAAATGGACCGTGTCGCCGACCTTGACGTGGGCGGTGGTGCCGTCCTCCACGGCCAGACTCACCGCCGGCTGAAGGCCCTTGCGCTCCGCTGCGGCTGCCGGTACCTCGATCGCGTTGTCGCTGCTCACGCTGTAGTTCGTAGCGGCCGGCGGCGGCGTCCCCGTCGCGACCCAGGCGTCCAGGTCCAGCAGGGCCTGCTGAAGCTCTCCCGCGTAGTCGACGATATGGGTCTGGGCGTAGGTGCTTCTCGGCTCGGTGTGACCGGCGTTGTCCATGAAGTAGATGCGGTAGTCGTCGGCGAGCTTGCTGCCCTTGGCGGCCTTGGCTTGCCGGGCGTACCAGTCGGCCGACCATCCGAATGCCTCGACGTCGACGACGGACCCCAGCATGATCATCTTGCCGTGGAAGCGTCCGTTCGAGACCGACCCCGCCGTGAAGGTGGCGAAGATCGGGCCGAGCAGCTTCGGACGCTGCGGGTAGCGCGGCTTGCCGTCCGCGCCGCGGTACTGGTTCCAGCCGTACAGGTCCGGCGACGGCACCTGGTGGCGCGGGTAGTACTGCAGGGCAAGCACCCAGGAGTTGTCGACCAGCACGCTGTCGCCGGCCTTGATCGCGTTGATGACCTTGGGGTCGGTGCCGCCCGCGAAGCGGACCGTCTTGCCGGTCACGGTGTCGATCGTGACGGTGGTGCCCTTCTCCGCGCCACTCGTCAGCGTCAGGTCAGCCCCGGTCACCAGCGTCCCCTGCGGCGCGTTTGACAGGACGATGCCGCCGGTCGGGCAGATGGTGCCGATCACCTGATACGTCTCACACTTCAGGGGCGCGACCTTGCCGACCACCATCGCGGCCTGCTGCACCCGGGCGGCCTTTACCGCAGGATCGCGGCCCTCGTAGCCGGGCTTGCTCCAGAAGTCGTCCTTGTACGTGGGGTCGAGGCTGCGCACGCCACCGGCCACGGCCGAGAACGAGCCCCCGGTCAGGCTGGCGTACTGCCACCAACCGCGGACCGGGAACCCCAGCTTCGCCGTCTCTCGCAAGACCCTGCTTTGCCCGGCCGTGAGCCCCGAATAGGGATCGCCGCTGCCACCCGGCTCCATCGCGTCAGCAATCGCCGGCAGCTTGTCGTGAAGGACCCGCAGGCCGAGCAACTCGATGGCCTGGTTGCTCGGAATGGCATTAGGGGTGCCCGGCACCATCGGGACGGCGCCATCCCATACATCCTGGGTGTTCTCGGCGGCGCCGACGGTCTGGTAGGCGCCTCCACTGGCCCCGTAGATGTAGCCGCGAGGACGCGTCGACGTTCCGTAGACGCGGGCCGCCACGGTGCGCGAGTACTTCGCGGCGGCCGCGTTGGCGCGGTAGGCCGCGAGGGGCAGGCCTCCGGGCAGCCCGCCGTTGTTATTCGTCGACACCGCATAGGCCCCGTTCGAGATGGCGAACACGATCGCACTGGGCTCGGCGGCCTCCTGCGTGTTCGTCGGATACGTCGACTCGAAGAAGCGATCGTGGTACTTGTCCTTGGACGGGAAGTAGAAAGCGAACTTGGTCTTGGACCCGGTGAATCCGCCGTGGATGTACCGGTAGCTCACCGTGACCTTCGTGGCCGGGTCGGTGGCACTCCGCTGCTGGTCGACGTCGGTGTAGGGCTTGCTCAAAGCCGGATCGTCGCAGGTGGATGTGACCAGCAGGGCGTTCTTGTCGGTCCCTATCGGCTTGCACGGGCCCGTCGGGGTCGTGGGGGCCGCCGCCGGCCTTGATGACGGCTTGGCGCTCGGGCTGGGCGACGCCGCGGGCTTCGAGGACGAGGAACACCCTGCGGCGGCGAGAGCCGCTGCCAGGGCGACGGTGAGGGATCGAACGTGCAGCCGCCGCATGGTCGAGCCTTTCGGTCAGGTGGTGAGGCAAGCTACCACGGAATGAGAATGCGGCCCAGCAGTACAGAGAACCTAGTTTCCGGTCCTTGAGCGCTGGCGTCTCACCACCCAGACTGGCGAGCATGACGGAGCCAAAGGCGTTGGATCTCGAATCGTTCTCACACGTATGCATCGGGGTGAGCGACATCGAGCGCTCCCTCGACTTCTACCGGCGCCTCTTCGGCGCGGAGATCGTCTTCGATGTGGAGTTGGAAGGCGAGTCGCTCGAGACGGTGACCGGGGCCGAAGGCGCCAAGGGCCGGATGATCGGGCTGCTCATCGGCGGCGTGGTCGTCGAGTTGCTGGGGCTCGGCGCAGCGTCGAGCACGGCGCCGCGTGAACGCATCCGTGTCGGATACACCAACATCTCCTTCAGCGTCCGCGACCTCGATGACACGGTCGCCCGGGTTCGCGCGCTGGGATTCGAGCCGGCTGACGACCCCGTCGACATCGGTGGGGTCCGGATGTTCTTCGTGGCCGACCCGGACGGCACCCGCGTGGAGATCGTCGAGTTCCCGGCCGGCGCGCGCACGCCGCTCGAGCTGTGGCGCGGTCGCGCAGACGCGTGACTCACGCACGCATGCGCTGGCTCAACTTTCGACCGCCTGGCGGACCGGTCCACACCACAGTTCGAGGTGTCGCTCGGTGAGATCGTCCGGCATGTCGGCGAGGCTCATCCAGGCATAGACATGCTGCGCCGGCAGACCCTCGATACGGGCGCGTACCTCTGCCGCAGCGGCGTCCACGTCGAGTATCTGGAGCGTGCCGAGCCGCCCGGTATCCGCCAGGCTCTCGCGGGCCCGCTCCAGCTGGATGGGCGAGAGCGGTGAACCGTCGGGCTTGCGCCGAAGCGCGCGGTAGGTGTTCTGCTGGTGCACCCAGTGCGGCAGCAGCCGCTCGGCCGCGCGGGGCGGGTCGTCGGCGACGATGATCTCGAGCAGCCCGCCCATGCGCGCGCTCGACCAGTCGCGGCCGCCCTCCTCGAGGCCCGCCCGGTACGGCTCCACCAGGGTCCGATCCAGGCTGAGGAGCCCCATCCCGGTGCGCCCGGCACGCTGGGCCCCCTTCGGGCCCTGATAGCCCAACCAGATCGGAAGCGGTTGCTGAACCGGACCGGGCGTGACCTCGCCGTCGGCGAGCAGGCGTTCCACCTCGAGGGCCGTCGCATCAGTGCGGTCGAAGCGGCGAGCCATGTCGACGCCGAACGCGTCGTACTCGCTCTGGGCGTATCCGGCGCCGAGACCTAGCTCGAAGCGTCCGTCCGAAATCAGATCGACGAGCGCCGCTTCCTCGGCGATGTGCCGCGGGTGGCGCAGGCCGGCGAGCAGCACGGCCGTACCGAGACGTACGCGGCTGGTCCGCGCCGCCACCGCCGCGGCGAGGACCAGCGGCTGGGGGAGGTAGCCGTCGGTGAAGCCGTGGTGTTCGGTGAGCCAGACGGCCTGGCAGCCCAGCGTTTCGGCACCGGCCAGCAGCTCCACCGTGCGGCTCACGTGTGCCGCGGGTGCTCTACCTGAGCCGTCGAGCCGGCGCAGGTCGACGAACAAGCCGAACGTGGTCACTGGCACCTCCGTCGTTGCAACCATGACTTGATACACCTTCGGCTCGGCCTGCTGCTGGCTAGCATCAGCCCATGACGAGGAGCGCCGGGCGATGACCGTCCCGAGCAGCTCCGGAATCGACGGCGCTCGGCTTCGCATCGCGGCCTCGTGCCGGATGCTCGCGACGCGCGGCCTGGTGATCGGGACCGCCGGCAACGTCAGCGTCCGGATCGGTGATCGCGTTGCGGTGACTGCTACCGGCGCCCGCTTCGAGGACCTGACTCAGGAGCAGGTGAGCGTCGTCGATCTCGACGGGAGGCTCGTCGCCGGTGAGCATGGGCCGACGTCGGAGCTCGCGTTGCACCTCGGCATTTACCGCACGTTCGGGTCGGGTGCCGTCGTCCACACCCATGCGCCGGTCGCGACGGCGGTCGGCCTGGTGACCGACGAATTGCCCTGCGTCCACTACCAGATGCTGCTGCTCGGAGGCGGCGTCCGGGTGGCTCCGTATGCCACGTTCGGTACCCCGGAGTTGGCCGCCTCGGTCGTTGCTGCGCTCGACGGTCGGGCGGCGGCGCTGATGGCCAATCATGGAGCCGTCACGCACGCGGCCGATCTCGAAACCGCCGTCGACCACGCGTTGCTCCTGGAATGGGCCTGCACCGTCTACTGGCGCGCGGCCTCGATGGGCACGCCGCGCGCGCTCGACAGCGACCAGCAGAACGCCGTCGTCACCGCGGCGCTGGAGCGCAACTACGGGGAGACCCCATGACCGAGATGCGAGTGATCGCGCTGGGAGTTCACGTTCTGGACACCCTGGTGCGTCCCGTCGAGTCGATCCCGGAGGGGCAGGGCGGCCAGCTCGTCGAGCAGATCACCATGACCGCGGCGGGTACGGCGGGTGGCACCGCGCTGATCCTGGCCAAGCTCGGTGCCACCGTGCGCAGCGCGGGCGCCATCGGGACCGACATCATGGGCGAGCAGTTGCTGACGCTGCTGGCTCGGGATGGCGTCGACACCTCGCTGCTGCTGCGTCGCGAGGGCGTCCAGACCTCGGCCAGCGTCCTGCCTATCCGACCGGACGGGTCACGCCCGGCCCTTCACGTCATCGGTGCCAACGGAACCTACGGCGCCGAGGATGCCCCGTGGGACGCGATCTCTTCGGCGACGCATCTGCACCTCGGCGGCCCGGAGTTCATGGGCGGTGAGGCCGCGGCGAAGGTGCTCTCCTACGCCCGCGACCATGGCGTGACCACCTCGATGGACTCGCTCGCGCCGGGCGATCCGGACCTGTTCGCGTGGTTCGCCGAAGCGTTGCCCTACGTCGACTACCTGCTTCCCAACGACGAGCAGGTGCTGGCCTGGACCGGCGCTCGCGACCTGGCAGAAGGCTGCCGGATGCTGATCGAGCGGGGTGCTGGTTGCGTCGCCGCGACGGCCGGGGCGGATGGGGCTCTGGTGGTGACCGCCGATCAGCTCCTTACCGCTCCGGCGTTTGCGGTGGACGTCATCGACACCACGGGATGCGGTGACGCGTTCTCAGCGGGCTTTGTCCGTGGTATCTCGCTGGGCCTCGACGTCGGGGCGGCGGCCGTCCTCGGCTGCGCTACGGCGGCTCAGGTGGCCGGCGGCCTCGGCACGGACTTCGGCGACTACGACCTCGCCTCGGTCCGGGCCTTTGCGGCGAGCGCACCGAAGCTGGGCTGATGCACCCGCGCGCCAGAGCCAGGACGTTCCTGGCCGCAGCGTGCGTCGTGCTCGTCGCTGCGTGCACGACCTCTAGGACGGGCAGCGCCGCGCCGGCGGCGACCCCACGAGCCGCCACGACCGCGCCCGATACTGCCTCGGTGACGCCGGTCAGCCTGGTAGGCACCTGGCGGGTGGGAGGCGCTGCGGGAGAGCCCGAGGGGACGGTGCTTCGCATCGAGGGCCCGTCGCAGCCGGAGCAGCTGATCCTGTTCCATCCGTGCGGCCCGCTCAGCGGTGGCTGGGTGGGCAGCAACTCGGGTGGCTTCCTGGGGATCCTCTTTTCCTTTCCCATGGCCTGCCTGCGCAGCATCGGCTCCGGCGATCCGACACCGAGCTGGCTCGCCGCGGCTCGGTCTTTCGTCGTCGACGGAACTGAACGCCAGCTGCTCGCCGCTGACGGCCGCGTCGTGGCCCGGCTGCTTCCCGGAGGAAGGGCGCCATCCGGCTCCGCTGCGCCGGCTCTCACCCCCTCCGACCGCCAGGCGCTGAGCAGTCCGATAGCGGCACTGCCGTCCAGCGCACCCCCGCCACCGTCGCGACGTTGCTCGGGCGCTGGCGGCCGTATCCGCCGCGGCACTACGCCACTCCCCGGCAGCCCTTCCTGTCCTTCGCGGCGAACGGTCGCTGGAGCGGCACCGACGGCTGCAACACCTTCAGTGCCACCTGGAGACTGGGGGCGGCTGGAGAATTGCTGACCATCATGGGTCCTTCTGCCGGCGTCGGATGCGACGGCGCTCCGGTAGACGGCTGGGTCCCGCGCTCGGGGCGAGCATCGGTTGCCCACGGCAGGCTCACGCTCTTCTCGGCTGATGGGCGCGTGCTCGGCCGGCTCAGCCGCTAGCGCCTGCCGCCGCGGAACCGCGCTCAGGCGCGGCAGGTCAGGTCGCTAGAGTTCGCCAATGCGTCTGGACGGCAAGGTAGCCCTCATCACCGGAGCTGCTCGCGGGCAGGGCGCCGCCCACGCGCGGCTGTTCGTCGCCGAAGGGGCCAGGGTTGTCCTCGCCGACGTCATGGATGACGAGGGGGCCGCAGTTGCCGGCGCGCTCGGACCAGCGGCTGCCTATCGCCACCTCGATGTGAGCTCGCAGCCCGACTGGGAGGCTGCCGTGGCCGAGGGCGTGGCCCGTTTCGGTGGTATCGACGTACTCGTGAACAACGCCGCCATCCATCACGTTCGGCCCATCGAGCAAGAGGATCCGGCGGTCTTCGAACGATTCCTGCGGATCAATCTCTTGGGCGCCTTCCTCGGCATCCAGGCGGTCATTCCGGCGATGCGTTCACGCGGCGGCGGCTCGATCATCAACGTGTCGTCGACCGCCGGCCTCAAGGGCTACTTCGGGCATGGTGCTTACGCGGCAAGCAAGTGGGGCCTGCGTGGTTTGAACAAGGTGTCGGCGGTCGAGCTCGGAGCCGATCAGATCCGCGTGAATTCCGTGCATCCCGGGCCGATCCGAACCGACATGATGCCCCAGGACGAGGCCAGCATGGAGCGCTATCGCAACCTGCCGCTCGGCCGCCATGGCGAGCCGGAGGAGGTCTCGGAACTGATCTGCTTCCTCGCCTCGGACGCGTCCTCGTTCATCACCGGCGCCGAGCACGTCATCGACGGCGGATCGACCGCCTGACGAGCGAGCTCAGACGGCCCGCAGATGCCGCGGTTTCCGCTCTAGGGGCGGCTGCGGTCCCGGCACCGCGTCCAGCGACTCGCCCCTCATCGCGGCAGCGGCGATGTACGAGGGTGTGTCCGAGGCGAAGACGCGCAGCCGGAGCGGGTCATGCCCGACCCCGGAGATCGTGATCGCGCTGGGGTCGATGTGCGTGAACCATCCCAGCGTCACGCGGTGTCCATCGATGCGCAGCCGCGTGGGCCAGCTCGGCCAGGCATCCCGGTGAAGCGCCACGCTGCGCGTCCTTCCCTCGGCCGGCAGCATCGCGGTCAGCAGCGAGGTGAGCTCGGCCTGAACGTCGGACGACCGGGGCCACCAGGCGCCGTCGACGTCCCCGCGACCTGGCGCTGGCGAGAGCCAGAAACGGGACCCGGTGCCGCCGGGGTCATCGCCGATAGCCGGGGCGCTCCCAGCGTTGCGACGAGGAAGGGGCAACGGGATGCCGTGCGGATGGTTCTCGGGGGATACCGGGGGCAGCACAGCCCACCAAATTTCTGTCCGGGACTGAGCCGAACTTCTTCATCATGCGCGCAAAGCCTGGGTATCACCAGGGCACGCGAATTCGAAACATCGGTCCAGGAAACGATTGCCCGAGCCGGGATGAGGAAACGATGACCGCTCTGGAACGCCCCATGCCGCCGCTGAACGCCGACGAGCGCGTCACGTTGGAGGGCTGGCTCGACTTTCATCGCGTCACCCTCCAGATGAAGTGCGAGGGGCTCACGGATGAGTAAGCCGCGCTAGCGGTCTCACCGCCCTCGTCCCTGACGCTCACCGGCCTCGTCCAGCACCTGGCCGGGGTCGCGCGTCGGCCGTCCGCGGGCTGGCGCGCCAGCGGTTGAGCGCGATGCCCGACCAGATCAGCTCGACGACGCCGAACGGCCAGACCCCGGAGAGGAAGCCGTAAGAGCTGGAGAGCACGCAGCCGAAGGTGAATCCGAGGATGTAGCCTCGTCCGCGTTTCTCGAGCGCGTACATGACCATCATGAAGGTCACCGCGCAGGCCCCGAAAATCGTCACAGTCGATGGAACCATCCCGCCAGGCAAAGGGTCGGCCGGCTGGCCACGCCTGCTCGGCCCGGCCGGCTACAGGAGCTTGCGCCGATAGGCGGGCGGTGGGCGTCGGTACGGGACATGCTGGCCTCCTCGGCCGGCCCGGCCGCAGCGCCCCGCGCGTTACGGCCGGCCGGCTAGGGATGCCCTGGCAGCCGGCGACTCCTGACCGGCGTCGCTGATCGCCTCTCGCCGATACCGACCGTGTCTCACCCCTCTACTGTGCCGCACCAGGCCTGGTAGGCCGCAACCGCCGTGGGAAGCGTCGGGAACAGCCGATCAACCCCGATCGAAGCCGCCAGGCCATACGCCTGCAGATCGTCGAGCAGATCCTGCTTGACGCGGGCGAGAGCGAAGACGATGCCCCGGCCGGTCAGTGTCGTACGCAGTGATTCCAGGGCATCCAGGCCGGTGATGTCGACTTCCACCATCGCTTCGACATTGAGCACGAACCAGGCGACGTTCCCGTGATGGTCGTCAACCGCCGCCAACGCGCGGCGGCGAAAGTTCTCGGCGTTTGCGAAGAAGAGGGGCGCGTCGTAGCGATAGATCAGCAGGCCGGGGGTTTCACGGGCGGACGGGTAGTCGTCGACGTCGTGCATGCCCTGCAGCCCCGGAACGCTGCCGAGCACGGCGTCATGCGGCCTCGCGACCCGCCACAGAAGCTCGATCACCGACATGGCGATGGCCAGCAGCACGCCGTCGACGATGTCGAAGGTCAGGACGCCGACGGTGGCGACGGAGGCAAGGACGAGTTCGCGATGGCGGAAACGGGCCAGCCGCCGAAACTCGGCCAGGTCGATCAGCCGCGCGGCAGCGTAGATGACGAGACCACCCAGCGCCGCCACCGGAAAGTGGGCGAGAGCCGGCCGTAGGAAGGCCAGCGCGAACAGCACCACCGCGCCGGCGGTCAGCGAATAGACCTGGCTGCGACTGCCGGCCGCGTCGCCCAGCGCGGTGCGCGACGCGCTGCTGCTCACCGGGAATCCCTGGCTGAAGGCCGACCCGATGTTGCAGGCGCCGAGGGCAAGGAACTCCTGGTTCGCGTCCGTCTCGTAGCCCCGCCGCGAGGCGAACGCCCGCGCCGTGAGCACGTTGTCCGTGTAGCCGACGATGAGGATGCCGAGGGCGGGCAAGAGCAGATCGCCGAGGTCGGAAAGCGGAGGCAGTTCCGGCCGCGGAAACCCTCCGTCGAGCTTCCCGATCACGGTGACGCCGTGGTTTTCCAGGTTCGCAACGACGACGAGCAGGGTCATGACGGTGACGGCCAGCAGCGCGCCGGGCAGCAGCGGCCAGAATCGTTGGAAGACCAGCACCAGGGCGATGGTTCCGGCCGCTATCGCCAGCGAGGCCGGCTGGATGTCACCGGCCTGGCGGGCCAGCGAGCTGAATTTCGACCATAGGGCATCGCCCGTCACGGTGACGTGCGTGATCTTGCCGAGCTGGCCCACCATCATGATGACCGCGACGCCGGCGAGGTAGCCGACCAGAACGGGACGCGAGAGCAATTCCGCGACGAAGCCGAGTCGCAGCAGCCACGCGACGACGCAGAACATGCCGAAGATCAGAGCCAGCTCCGCGGCGAGGCGGGCGTACCGGCTGGCATCACCGCCGGCCAGCGGCCCGACGATCGAGGCGGTCAGGAGGGCAGTCGTCGACTCGGGACCCACCGAGAGCTGCCGCGAGGAGCCCAGCACGGCGTACAGGACCAGGCAGGGCAGCATCGCCCAGAGTCCGGCAATAGCCGGGAGTCCAGCCACCTGTGCATACGCCATCACCTGCGGTATCAGGTAGGCGGCGACCGTCAAACCGGCGAGCACGTCTCCGCGGAGCCAGCTGCGCTGATACCGCGTCAGCTCCGACAGGTTGCTGAACCGCCGCCGTCCCAAAGCCGCCTCCACTTCACGCGACCTTTCAGGGTGGGAAGCGGGCGCTGATGGCACCAGAGTCCGAGGTCCCGTCGGCCGCGGATCAGCGTGGCTTGCGCCAGAAGTGGGGACGACCGCCCGGCGCTGCTTCGGGCTGGGGCAAGGCGAGCAGGGCCTGCTCCACCACTTCGGTCAGTGCGGGGTGGATGTAGAGCACCTCCCTGGCGAGCTGATCGATGGTCTGCCCGAGCGTCATCCCTTGCAGCAGCGGCTGAATCAACGTGGCGGCCTGCGGGCCGATGATGTGCGCACCGAGCAGCAGCCGGGTGTGCGGGTCCGCTATCAGCTTGATGAAGCTGGTGGTGTCTTCCAGCGCCCAGCCGTAGGCCGCCTCCGCGTACTTCCTGGTGACCGTGACGTAGTTCAGGTGTCGTTCCCGTGCCTGCGCTTCCGTGACTCCGGCACCGGCGATCTGGGGGTCGCTGAAGACCGCATGCGGGACCAGGCTCGCGTCGAGCTGATGAAGCCTTCCCGGGTGGACCAGATTGTGCGCGACGACGCGCACTTCGGCGTTCGCCATGTGCTTGAGCTGGAAGTGGTTGGCGTCGTCGCCGAGTGCCCAGACGCCGGGCACGTTCGTCCGGTAGGCGCTATCGGTGATCAGGTGTCCGTGGGCGTCCATGTCGAGCCCGCCGGCCGCGACATCGAGAAGGTCGGTATTGGGTCGCCTCCCCGTCGCCACGAGCAGCGCTTCGGATTCGATGACACTGCGGCCGCTGGGGGAGTCGATGGTGACGGCGACCCCGGATCCGGTCGAGGCGACCGAGGGGACGGTGGCGTTGACGCGCACATCGAAGCGTTGCGCGGCCAACTCGGTGAAGGTTCGGGAGACGTCCTCGTCCTCGGCCATCAGCAGCCGCGGACCGCGCTGGACGATGGTGACCGCGACACCGAATGCCTCGAAGACATGGCCCATCTCGGCGGCAATGAACCCGCCGCCGAGGATGGTCAGCGATCGCGGCAGCTGGTCGATCCGCATGATCGTGTCGGAGGTGTGAAAGGCCACCGAGTCCAGCCCGGCAATCGCCGGCACGTCAGGCCGCGAGCCGGCGGCCACGATCATGCGCTCGGCCGTAATGGTTTCGGCACCGACCTGCACGGTGCGCGGCCCGATGAAGCGAGCCCGCTCGTTGTACACGTCCACGCCGGTGGACCGCCGATACGCCACGGCTTGCTCGTGCAACGGGTCGATACGCCCGAATATGCGCTGGCGTATGGCGGGCCAATCGACGTGGTCCAGGTGTCCGTGCACGCCCAACCGCGCACCTTGGCGAATCGACAGCGCCGCATCGGCCGCGACGACCAGCATCTTGGAAGGGATGCAGCCGCGGTTCAGGCAGGTGCCCCCGAACCGATCGGGTTCGACGATCGCGGCTTTCAGTCCCGCCAGCTCCGGCGTGAAGAGCATGTTGCCGCTGCCCGCGCCAAGGACGATGAGGTCGTAAGTGCGCACTGGAGAGCCACTCCCTTTCCTGCGGCGGCATTACGCCTCGTACGAAAGCCACACCCGATCGCACAGCGGGATGCCGTTGATGTCTATCGGATCCGGATAGGCCGTGCGCGGCGTGAACGCATCGCGTTCGACTGCGGTGAAGCCAAAGCCGGACCGCCGGTAGAAGCGCTGCTCAAGCATGGAGATCGGTCCGCCACCGGCGATACAGGTCGATGAGGTCCGCGCGCGCGAGCGGGTCGAGGTCTTCGTCTGTCAGCCGTCCTGACAGCGCAATGGTCACCCGGATCTGGTTCAGGTACTCGGAGCAGTTCTCGCACTCCGCGAGGTGAGCCGCGAACAGGTCGTGCTGGTCCTGCGGCAGGGTCCCGTCGAGGTAGGCGGTCACGAGCGCCACCACCTGCCGGCAGGTGATGTCGTGGCCATCGACCTTGCGTGAACGGGCCCAAAGCTTTCTCACAACGCCACCTCTTCCTCGAGCCGGCTGCGCACGCGAGCCCGACCTCGGTGCAGCAGAACCCGCTGGTTTCCTCCAGAAATCTCGAGCACATCGCACACCTGCTCGGCGGACAGGCCCTCGACATCCCGGAGGGTGACGACCGTCCGCTGCCCTTGCGGGAGCTCGTCGATGAACTCCCTGACGCGTGCCGCCAGCTGGGGCGCGACCATCCGGTCCAGTGCCTCATCCGCCCAGTGGACCGGCGGGGTCACCCACCAGCCATCCTGGCTGAAACGGCCGTTGTCGGCTTCGAGCTCGCTGTCGCCCACCGCAAAGTGCACCCGCTCCCGGACCCCGGTGCTGATGGCGCGGTTGACGACGATGCGCAGCAGCCAGGTGCGCAGCGACGAGCGGCCCTCGAAACCGCCGATACCGCGGAGCAGCCCCAGCCACGCTTCTTGAGCCACCTCTTCGGCGACCGCGCGGCTGCGCACATAGCTTCGCGCCAGCCGGACCATCGCGGCGTGGTGCCGCTCGACCAACATGGTGAACGCCTCCTCGTCGCCGGCGCGCAGCTGCCGGATCAACTCGGCCTCGTCCGCCCGGAGAGCGGACCCAGCGGTCGGGGGACGCCTCCTCGCGGTCGGCTGAGGGCGCGTTCGGCCGGCGCCGATACGACCTCATCGCCTCCCCTTTCGCTGCGCCCTTCCACCGGTGGGTCCCGCGCCGGGCGGACGCGTTACAGCTGCCGCGAACCTTCGCGCCAGGCGGTCAGCCGGGCTCGTCGAGCTCGCGCGAGCTACGACGCCAGCGACGTCCCACCGGCCGGGTGCACTGACACTGAGCCGCTCGGGCCGGTCGGATCGTCGAGATGCACCGCGAACCGGCAGCCGCCAGGCACGTTGCGGGCTTCAAGCCGGCCCGCATGGGCATCGACGATTCCCCGCGCTATAGCGAGGCCGAATCCGGCACCGCTGTCAGTAGAAGGGGTCCGCGCGGCGCTTCCCTGAAAAGCGACGTCGAAGAGGCGCGGCAGGTCGTCCTGCGGGATGCCTCCACACTGATCCTCGACGGTGAGCCGGGCCGACAATCCGTCGCGGGACCCCGCGACGCGCACGACCCCGCCCGGTGGCGTGTGCCGGATCGCGTTCGTGAGCAGATTCGCCAGGACGCGGGTCATCTGGGCGACGTCCACGTCGATCGGGATCTCGGGCACCTCGGCCGTGAGCAGAACGCCGCGGGCCTCAGCCAGCGGGAGCATCGACGAGTACGCCTGGGCCGCGACGTCGGCGAGTGTCACCCGCTGCGTGACCAGCCTGAGACCGCCCCGGTGGATGCGCGCCAGCTCGAAAAGGTCGTCGACCATTTCCGTGAGCCGGTCGACCTCCTGACCGATGGCGCGGTGGTAGTGGCTCACCTGTACCGGCTCAGCAACGACCTGGTCCTCAAGGGCCTCGATCATGGCGCGGATGGCGGCCAGCGGGCTTCTGAGGTCATGCGACATCCACGCAACCAGCTCGCGCCGCGTCGACTCCGATGCGCGCTCTTGCTCGCGAAGCCGGGCTTGCTCCGCCTGCTCCGCTATCGACACGCTGACCCGCCTGCCCATGGCCAGGGCGCAGCCGGTTCCGACGATGGCGGCGCAGATCACGATGGGGCCGAGGACAGCCGCATCATGCTCGGTGATGAGCATCTGGTGGGCTGCGACCACGATCCCCACGGCAGCCGCGAACACGGCGGCGAGCACCGAACCGGTCATCACGGTGACAGCGCTGCGATGGCGAAGCAGCCAGATCCCGAAGCAGCCACTCACCCCGGCAGCGAGGGTGACGACGATGGAGGTGAGGACGGCGATCACGAGGTGGCCCCGGTCGGTTCGAAGCGATAACCGAGACCCCAGACGGTCACCAGACGCTGCGGTTTGGCCGGGTCGATCTCGACCTTCTCGCGCAGCCGCCGGATGTGGACGGTCACCGTCGACACGTCGCCGAACGTCCAGTCCCAGACCCGTTCGAGCAGCTGCTCGCGGCTGAAGGCGACTCGCGGATGGCGGGCCAGGAAGGCCAGCAGATCGAACTCTCGCCCCGTGAGGTTGACCACCCGTCCATCGATCCTCACCTCGCGGGCAGCGGCGTCGATCGCCAGCGTTCCATCCTCGATACGGGCCACGCTCTCCGAGCGAAGCGGAGCCCGTGAACGGCGGAGCACGGCCTCCACGCGAGCGACGAGCTCTCGGGGGCTGAACGGCTTCGTGACGTAATCGTCGGCACCGCCCTGCAAGCCCAGGATCCGCTCCTCCTCGCCGTTGCGAGCGGTGAGCATGATGACGGCGACGGGACCGATCTCGTGCAGCCGACGGCACACTTCCAGACCGGGCATACCCGGGAGCATCAGGTCGAGGACCACGAGCTCGGGCGGGCGCGCGGCCGCGAGCTCCACGGCCGTGCGGCCGTCGGCCGCATTGACGACCTGGTGCCCCGCGTTCGTGAGGTAGCGCGACACCACGTCGGCAACGGCATGGTCGTCGTCAACCACGAGAACGCGGCTCACCGGCCTGGGCCGCCCGACCTGCGTGTAACCACCGTCCCAGGTTAGGGACTGAAAGCGGTGGCCATCAACAGCCGTAATAGTCCCGTAAGGCCGGCGCGCCCGGTGCGGCGGTCGATCAGCGCAATTATCGCGACATGCGCCTCAATCCATGGCCAAGCTCCCCGCGTGGGAGTCGGCCCTCCATCGAGCTGTATGACGACGCGCTCCACGGCGAACCGGTGTTCCTGCAGCACGAGGACGGCGCCCGCGTGCCGCTGGACGTCGAGATCTGGAAGCGCCCGCGTCCGGGTGACGAGCAGGTGGTGGCTAGCTGCACGGGACCGACCCTTGACGTCGGCTGCGGCCCGGGGCGCATCACGGGTGCGCTGACCGCCGCAGGCGTACCGAGTCTGGGAATTGACCTCTCCAACCGAGCCGTGCGCCTGACGAGGGATCGGGGAGCTGCGGCATTGCAGCGAGACGTGTTCAGTCGGGTGCCCGGCATCGGGCGCTGGCACCACGTCCTCCTGCTCGACGGGAACATCGGCATCGCCGGCGAGCCCACCGCGCTGCTTCGCCGCTGCCGGGACCTCGCGGCTCCGCACGGTGAGGTGATCGTCGAGGTGGCCGGGCCGGGGGTCGGGGCGTCCAGGCTGTGTTTGTGCCTGGTCCGTTCCGGGCAGGTCGGCCGGCCCTTTGCCTGGTCCGTCGTCGGGGTTGACGCCATCTGTGACGTGGCCGCTGCCGCGGGCCTGCTCGTCGCGGCTCGGTGGGTCGTGGGCGGTCGCTGGTTCGCCACGCTCGTGCGCGCCGGCTCGGCATCATCGTGATGCGCGCAGCGCACGCCCCCGTCAACGTGGAAGCGGGCAGTCAGTGATGGCGCGCGAGTGCCGGCTCATCGTCTTCGCCAAGCAGCCGCGGGCGGGCCACGTGAAGACGCGGCTGTGCCCGCCCTACTCGGCGGCGCAGGCAGCCGAACTCGCAGCGGCTGCCCTCGCGGACACGCTCGACGCAGTACTCGCGGCTGTCCCGCGGGCGCGAGCGCGCGGGCTCATGGTGGAGCCGGTGCTGGTTCTTGACGGCACCGCCGCAGCATGGCTGCACGCACTGGTTGAATCGCCGACGCGGCTACGGGTCGTTCCGCAACGCCGCGGCGAGCTTGGCCTGCGGCTGGCGGCGGCGTTCGAGGACGCGACGGCCGGATTGGCTGATCGCAGCGCGCTTCTCATCGGCATGGACACTCCGCAGCTCACCGACACCTTGCTGGTCGATGCGATCGGACGGCTCACCACGCCCGGGTGCGATTCGGTGCTCGGCCCGGCGGACGACGGCGGTTGGTGGGCGCTGGGATTGCGTCGCCCCGATCCCAGGTTGCTCCGGGGGGTGCCGATGTCGACCGCGGAGACCGGCCGCGCACAGCGGGCCCGCCTGGATGCGGCCGGCCTCGCGGTGCACACCCTCCCGCGATTGCGTGACGTGGACCTCGCTGCCGACGCCGACCACGTCGCCGCGCAGGCACCGCGCACGCGCTTCGCGGCGACCCTGGAGCGCCTTCGTTCAGTCGAGAACCCACTCGAAGCCGGTTTCCGGGCTGGGCTCGTAGCTGCAGCTCAGGCCAGTGTGAATGGCGGCTCGCAAGTGATACGCGAGCGGCTCGTCAACCGTGGCGATGCGCCCCAGCGCGGCGCTGACCGCCTTCTTGACGGCGACCCGGGCGCGCTCCTCGGTGGAGCCGGTCGTGCGGACCCGCCCGCCGAGGCCAGTGGCCCGGGCGAGCTCATTGAGCAGGGCGTCGCGTTCGGCGCGAACGGCGGAGAGGCGGCCGAGGTCGGCCCACTCTTGCGCTTCGGCGAGTTCGCCCTCGAGCTCTAAAAGCCGGCGCCGGTAAGCCCTCAGGGCTTGCTTGTCGAGGAGGTCGCCGAGCCCTGGCGCCGCGACCGTGCCGGTTCCGGCCGTTACGAGATCGAGTGCGGCAACGGCCTGCCCGGAGCGGCGGATGAGCTCCCTGAGGTAGCCGAACCCGCGCAGCGCCGTGAGCTGCGCGGCGGCCCCGTCCGTCCCGACGAGCCACAGGCCGCCAGGCAGTGGATGCAGCCGCATGCGATGGGCGCCCAACGGTGCTGCCGCTGGCGTCGGCGGCGTCCACGCGACGAGCCGGTCTCGCCACCACTGGGCACCGATGCGTTCGTACGTGGCGATGGCGCGGGCCCGCCGGCGGGCTGCCTTATCGGCGTCACCCAGGACCGCAGCAGCCCGGGCGAGAGTGTCGTCGGTGATGCCGTGGAACATGACGGCACCGGCGTTGACCACGGCGCGCCCTTCATAGGGGGCGAGGAGCCCGGCAGCCTTTTCGATGACGGCTCTGTCCTCGACCGCGAGCGCGGCTTCGAGCACGCATTGGAGCGTCAGCAGCCAGTTCACATCGCGCGGCAGCTCGTCAAGCACGGTTCCGTGAAACATGTTCACGAGCAGTTGCGCGCGGTCGAGGCGCCCTGCGCAGATCCAGAGGAACGCCGCCTCGGCGCACACCGGCGTGGCGCCCTCGGCCAGAGCAAAGGCCTCGCACTCGGCCGCGCCGGCTTCTGCGGCTGCCGTGTCACCCGACATCGCCGCGGCGTACGCGTGCATCGCCTTCCGCACCATCCAGGCATCGGCGAGGGACGCATGCTCGGCGGCGGTGGCGGCCACCTCGGCCAGCAGCGGTGTGGTATCGGTCCGGCCACGCAAGAGATCCAGCATCTGCCTTCGTGACGCCGCGAAGAACATCGCCCGGGGGGACTCCTCGCCGAGCAGTTCCAGCGCCCGCATCTGACGGTGGATCGCTTGCAGGTCAAGGACTTCGCACGCCACCTGCAAGGCCCACAGATGTGCTTGAAGTCGCGCATCCGGGGCGAGGATGTGCGCCGCGACGTCGTCCAGCGCGACGGCGAGGGAACGCCGCACGTCGAGTTCGTCGGGACCCCAATGTGCGGCCAGCGCGGCATCCAGACAGTCAGCGAGCAGCGCCGGTGCGCCCACCCTCCGCGCCCGTTCCACGGCCTCATCGGCGAACTGCTTGGCGCGCTCCGTGTGACCGGCGTACGCCCAGCAGCGGGCGAGAGCCGCGGCGAGGCGGGCCCGGGTCTCATCGTCGGTCGTGCGGGCCAAGACGTCATACAGCTGTGCCGGGAGCTTGCCGGGCTCCACGCCGAACACGTACACCGATGCCGCGCCGAGGACCGCGGCCGTCCAGCCGTCCAGGTCGTCGTCGGCGCGGCACCGGGTCGCCGCCTGGTCGTAGAGGCGCGCGGCGATTTCTCCTCTACCGGCTTCGCGAGCAGCGCCGGCCTGGTCGAGGAGCTCGCGGATCGTGGCCCCGCGCGTCACCACGCCTCATCGTAGATTTCGGAGCCTGCGGTCCGCACCGGTTACGGCCGAATCAGCGTCACCGCTGCGGCGTGTTCCCGCTGCCGTGCCTGGTCCCAGTCGCCGGTGCAGTAGATCGACATCTCCACGATCGATTCGCCCACCACGTCGGCGCGGATCATCTCCCGGCAGTACCAGCCCTGGCCCTCGTGGTCCCAGCGTTCCTCGAATTCGAGGGTGAAGCCATGCCCGGTCTGCTCGACGCGCTCGACACGCACCTTTCCGGGGAAGGGGTGGGCCTTGGCGCGCTCGGTCAGAATCTCCCCGGCCGTCACGGTCTGGACACGCCAGTGCGGCAGTGACAGGTCCGAGAAGATGTCGGGGGCGAACAGCCCGGCCGGCGCGGTACCCGTCTCCAGGAAACGGATCAGGTTGGCCACGACCGAAGTGGTGTCCGGCTGGCCGCCGCTCAAGCCACCGACCGCGGCTGCGGTGTCGGTGCTCATGCGCGGGCCGCCGATCCCATGAGGTTTTGCTGGACGACGGCCATGGTCGCCTCGAGATCGGCGCTGGGGCTGAACTCCACGACCGACGTGCCGGCCGTTACCAGCGGCAGGTGTCCGGGCGGGGCGTAGTAGGCATCACCGGCGACGAACGTCTCTTCCCGATCCAACCAGCGGAAGGTCAGCTGGCCGGCGGTCACGACGCCCCAGTGGGCGCACTGGCATCGGTCGTCGGGGAGCCCGGCGAAGTACGGACCCGGGTCGGCGTCCTGCCTGAAGGTCTCGAAGCTGACCGTGTAGTCGCCGAGCGAGGCATATCGGCCTTCGATCTGAGCCTGGTCGACGGTGACCGGGGTCGTTATCCGGTTGGCACTGGGCATCGGTGTCCTCCTACGGGATGGGGAGCGGATACCCGTAAGGCGTGACGGACAAGGGAACATCGTGACGCCGGTGGTCACGTTTGAGGCGGGGCCGTCCCCTCGAGGACCTGCTTCAGAGCGTCAAGGTCCTTGCGATTGGCGGTCCGCATCGACCTGGCCATCATCGGGGCGACCCAGCGGGAGAAGCCCTTCGGCGCCCCGCGGTTGCGCAGCCGCATGCGCGTTCCACCGGCCGCGGTGTCGTCCCACTCGTACGTGGTTTCCATGGGGAATGGCCCCTCCGCGGTAGCCATCACGAAACGTCTTCCGGGGACCCACTCCCGAACCTCGTACGTGTAGGCGAGCCGGCGCCCCAGGAACTGAGCCGCGAAGGCGAGCTTCGACCCGACGGCGAGCGGCCGCGCTGTCTTCCATTCGACGGACTTGATGTTCGCATACCACGCGATGGCGTTGTCCGGGTCAGCGGCATAGCTCGCCACCCGGTCTCGGGGTACCGCGATCTCCACTTCCGTCGTCACGTCAACGGGCACGGCGTGCAGCGTAAACCCTAGTAGTCGATGAGGCGCACGCGAAGATCGCGAGTACGGTCGGCGACGTCGCCGCAGGAGGACGGTCGAGGACAACCTCGAGCTCACTGCCGACGGGATCAAGCGCTTCTTCGCCACCACGTTGCCGGTTAGCACGCAGCTCGCCACCAAGAACAGGAGCACGGGGGAGCGCCATGGCTGACATCAGGATCGCGGAGCTGTGGCGCTACCCCGTCAAGTCCCTTCGGGGGGAGCCGCTGGAGCAGGCGCACCTCACGCGCGACGGGGTGGCGGGCGACCGTCTCGTTCACGTGGCCGGGCGTCACGGACCGCTCACCGGCCGCACCCGTCACGCACTTCTGGCCGTGCCTGCTTCGACCGGACCGGATGGTGCCCCGCATGTGGCCGGCCACCGGTGGGACTCGGCTGAAGCCGCTGACATCATCCGTCGGGCGGGCGGTGATGATGCCCGCCTCGTGGCCGACGACAGCCCGGCGCGGTTCGACATCCTGAACCTGCTCGTGGCCACGGATGGAGCCATCGAACGGTTCGGCTATGACAGCCGCCGGTTGCGGCCCAACCTCGTGCTGTCCGGAGTGGCGGCCGGCATCGAGCCTCGTCTGCCCGGGCAGGCGTTGTCCGTGGGCGACGCGCTTATCGGCGTCCATTCGGTCCGCCAGCGGTGCATCGTGACGACCATCGATCCGGACACCGGCAGCCAAGACCTCGAGGTCTTCCGGCGTATCCGCCGGGACTTCGGCGGTGAGCTCGCCCTGAACTGCTGGGTGATCGAGTCAGGAGTCGTCCGCGTCGGGGACGAGGTGCGGGTCGTGGCTTCAAGGGCGAGACCGGCCGATGTGGGTGGCTGGATCGTCGGGTCGCCCTACCGCGTGCGCGCGGGGGAGTGACCGCAGCTCTCCAGCGGGTCGGTCAGCCGCCGCCTTGTCAGGTCGACGGCTTGACCGTCACCCCCGGCAAGGTCTTGCCGCAGATCGGGGTGGCTCCCTTGACCAGGGTGAACTTGTCTCCCTCGAGCTTGGTCATCCACAGGCAATTGTCGACGCCGCTGACGATGTTGGTGCGGTCGCTGAGGTCGAGGCGATGAGTGCCGTACAGGCCGAGCCCGTCCCAGGAGTGGATGTTGTTCAGCGCGCCGATGATGTCCGACGCCTTGGTGCTGCCCTTGGCATCCTTGAGCGCCTGCACCAGCAGCCCCACCGAGAGGTAGCCGTTGTATGACGCGACCGTCGGCGACCCCTTGATTCCCGCGGCAGTCAGGTCGCCGGCGAACTGCTTGGTCGCCGTGGTCTGCATCTCGATCGGCTCGTAGCCCAGGGAGAAGTAGACGTTTTGAGCCGCCTTCAGCGCTCCGGGACCGGCTTGGAGAATGTCGCCGCCGTAGCCCGACGCCAGCAGGGCGACCTTCACATCGGCGCCGGAGTTTCGCAGCGCCGAGATCAGGGCGAAGGCGGTGTTCGGGTCCGTGCTGGCGGTGAACCCGTCCACGCCCGCGGCCTTCATGGCGAGGGCGACCGGCTGAACGTCGGTGCTGCCGAAGGGGAAGCTGGAGTTCAGGTAGCCGACCTTGAGGCCTGCTGCCTTGGCCGACTCGCCCGCGGCCTTGGCGGTCTCCGACGAGATGGGTGAGACGCTGTAACCGATCGCACCGAGGGTGGTCACGCCCTGGGCCTTGAAGAACTCACCCTGCGTCGCGGCGACCTTGGTGGTGTTCAACGCCCCGAACACGGAGAACATGTTCTTGGCCGTCAGCCACTCGGGTCCGTCCTGGCCCGCGCCGATCACCGGCACCCCGCGTGCCGTGAGATAGGGAGCGGCGGCGAACGTCAGGGAAGACACCGACAGGACGGCGTCCACGTGGTCACGGGTGACGAACTTCTGCGCGATCGACAGGGTGGTCGCCGGATTCGTCGCCGTGTCGCCGACGATGTACTTCACGGTGTAGCCGTTGCGCGACGCGTACACGACACCGGCCTTCACACCGTCGACCGACGTCTTGTTGCCGGAAGCCGCCGGGCCGGTGACGTCCGTCAGGAGACCGACGGTGATCGTCTTGCCGCCGCCACCGGTGCCACCGCTGGCACCTGCTGAGCCGGTGGGGCCGCCGCTCGGGCTGCTCCCACCGCCGCTCGACGATCCACACGCGGCGACCGCGAGCAGCGCCGTCGTGGTGACAACCAACGCGCTCTTCCTGCTGAACGTCATGAACATCCCTGCCTGTTGTGGTTCCCCGTCCGGCTCACGTGAGGACCGGTCTCCCGACTGATTATGGCATTCTCGCAAGCGAAAGCAACGTTTGCGACTCGGCGAACTGGCTTTCGGTCTAGCAGCCAACTGCCTCCCGGATGCCTTCGTTGTACCGATCGTTACACGAACGTGACGGTAGCTTCGGTCCGGCATCGTTTGGTAATGGGGGATGGTGGGACGTGATTTCCAGGCGCTCGTCGCGGGCTCAGCTACGGTCACCATTCGCCAGAGGCGTGGTCGTGGCGGCCGGCGTCATGTCGATGGCACTGGCCGGCTGCAGCAGTTCCGGCGGCGGTAGCGCGGCAAAGCCCGCGACTTCGCCGTCGATCTCGCCGTCGGCATCGTCATCGCCGTCGACGGCACCGACCGAGGTCGTGAGTCGCCCGTCCGCGGGCTGCCGCGCCACCGCCATCGCGCCGGTCGGGCAGAGCACGCTCAAACTTGCCGCGGGCGGAACCCAAGGCACCTACATCCGTCATCTGCCTACCGGCTACGACGGCCGCAAGCCCCTGCCGCTGGTCATCGACCTGCACGGCTACTCCGAGGCCGCGTCGATCCATGTCGCCATCTCCGGGCTCGGCGCCTACGGGGACACCCATCACTTCATCACCGTGACGCCCCAGACCGACGGGCCGGTGCCGCACTGGTCGACCACCCTGGACGGCGCCGATGTGGCGTTCATCGGTGGCCTGATGGACACGGCCGAGCGGAGCCTGTGCGTCGATCAGGCGCGCATCTTCGCGACGGGCTACTCCAACGGTGCGTTCATGACGTCAGCAATCGCCTGCAAGTACGCGAACCGGGTCGCGGCCGTCGCTCCCGTGGCCGGCATCCAGGAGATTGCCGGGTGCTCCTTCTCGCGCCCCGTCCCGGTCGTCGCCTTCCACGGCACGGCCGACCCGTTCGTCCCCTACGACGGCAGCGTCGGCAAGGCGGCGCTGAACCTGCCCGCCGCCGACGGCTCCGGCAAGACCCTCGGCGAGCTTGGCGCAGGCAGCCGTCCACGCGGCCCCTCCATCCCCGAGGCCACCGCCGCCTGGGCGAAGCGCAACGGTTGCGGGGCCACACCGACGAATCGCAGCGTCGCCAGTGACGTCACCCTGATCAGCTACCCGTGCCCGGCGGATGCCACGGTCGAGCTGTATCGCGTCACCGCCGGCGGTCACGCCTGGCCCGGCAGCCCGGTCGACAAGAGCCTCGAGAAGGTCGTCGGGCGCGTCACGCTGTCCATTTCGGCCAACGACATCATGTGGGCGTTCTTCCAGCAGCATCCGCTCTCGACGAGCTGACTACCGCATTCGCCGGACTACCCGCTGGCAGCCCTGAACCGTCCGGACGTGACGCCGGCCGTCACGCTTGGGTCGAGGCCGTGTGGTCAGCGGGCTTGGCGTGCCGCTTCTGAGAGCAGGTCACGGTCACCAGCAGCCTCGTCTCCGTCACGGCTCGTCCAGACGTTGTCAAGCGCCTCGGCGTTGCGGTCCTGGAGTTCGCATTCGCGGTCGATGGCGCTCGCCTTAGTGTCGCCGTTGGCCGCTCGCCGCGCCGCCAGCTCATGTCGAAGTTCGGCAGCTCGCAGCCGAGCCCGCGCTGCTGCGCTTCTCGTCGCGGCCGCGGCGTCGCGCAGATCGGCCCTGAGCAGCGCGGCGGACACTCGCTGATGCAGGGAACGTTGCGACGGCAGCGACCGGTCCGGTGCCCGGCGATGGGCGACGGGCGGATCATCGGCAGTCTCCGGCAGGGCTCCGGTGTCGATCACATAACGCGCCAAGTCGCGCAGCTTGACGTGCAGCCGCTGGCTTGCTTGCCGGAGCAGATCGAACGCCTGCGGTTGGGTGACTCGCCGGAGCGCCATGAGAATGCCGATGGCCGCCCCGATGTCACGGTTGCTGTGCACCGCAGCGGTAAGCTGCGCGACCGTCTTGTGGGCCTCGTCCAGCTCGGTGGACAACTGCTCGTACCGCTCGTCAGTCTTCGGTTCCTCGATCGCGTCCATGTCGTTCTCCGGCATGCGTCTGACGCCATCCGCCACGGCCCCGTGGCGGGCTCCTATCCGAACCCGTAGAAGATTAGATATTCCGCCGGCCCGGTTCGCAAGGGGGGATGACCGCCTCAGTGGCAGCAGCTGACGTCAGACAGGCGAGGATGCTTACGGTGCGGCCGTCGGACGATAGGGACGGCATCAGGTGCCAGACCATTTCTTACCGTCCCCGTCCAGGACGGCGAGCAGGTCCGAGGGCTGGCTGGCCAAGATCCCGTCGACACCCAGCCCGACCAGCGTCCGGTACAGCGCCTTACCCGGCGTCGCGCCTTGATCCCAAACCCAGACCGCGAGCCCGGCCGCATGGGCGCGTGTGATCAGGCTGGGTGTGATGACGGTGAGGAGCTTGCCGCCGAGCTCGTAGCGGTACGGCAATTGCAGGACCTGGAAGCCGGGGACCATCGGCTTGCCGAGGAAGAAATTCGTCGACGCCTTCTGCCCCGGAGAGGCGGGCACGGTCGGAGCCAGCTTCTGGAACTCGGCGATCTGCTTGTCATCGAATGACGCGACGATCGTGCGGTCCTCGCGGTGGAACTTGTGGATGAGCGCCGCGACGATGGGCGCCGCTTCCGACTCCGGCTTCAGCTCGATGTCGAGGTACGCCTGCGGGAATGCGGCGAAGACCGCCTCCAGGGTCGGGACGCCGAAGTCGTCCCGGCTGACGGCACCCTTCGGCAGCGGCTTGGCGCCGGTGCGAACGCCGCGGTACGGGTGCTGCGAGGCCGGCCGGTCACCACAGGTGCCGCAGCCCGGCACCCACTGGTACGCCGCATCCAGCTTGGCCAGCTGCGCAGCGGTGAAGTCGGAGACATTGCCGTGCCCGCTCGTGCTCGACGTCAACGTCTCGGAATGGATGAGCACCGGCACGTTGTCCTTGCTCATCTGGATGTCGACGTCGAGCACCTGCATCGGCAAGGCAGCGGCGCTCTTCAAGGCGAAAAGGGTGTCCTGGGGGAACTGGTACTCACCGCCGTTGTGGGTCACCGCGACGACGTGACGACCGAACCACTGGTCCTTGCCTGCGGGGGCAGCCGACGTCGATGGCGGGGTCGACGGCGTGGTCGGCGCGGCCGACGGGCTACTACTCGCGTTCGGTTTCCCGGGCGAGCTCGACCCGCAAGCGGCGAGCAGCAGCGCTCCGGCAATCGCCGCCACGCCTGCCCGATGAATACCGGGTCTGTCGGTCATCGGCCGTGCTCTCACGTCGCTCGTCCCTCGCCCTCGACTCCGCCGGATACTGGCGCCTGTGGAGTGTAGAGCCGCCGACCGAGCTGGAGCCGACATCGTCAGCTGTGGCTGCGCTCCCGCTCGGCCGCGACCTTGTCGGGTACCCGCAGCAGCCGCAGGAACGTCACGAGGCCGACGCCGCCGATGAGGTTGCCGAGGACGGACCACAGCAGCGCGCTGAACCAGTCCAGATACCCGAACGGCGCACCGGCGTGCAGGGCGGCGAACATGTACAGCGAATCCAGGATCGAATGGAAGAGCCCGCCGGCGGCCAGCAGGGCGCCGAACAGCACGGCCGGGACGAGCTGAACGCCAAGGCTCTCGGTGGCGTGCTGCATCCGCGTCATCAGCGTGATCACCAGGCCGGCCAGCACCGCCAAGGCCAGCGAATGGATGTTGATCCCGAGCCTGGCGTAGTGGGTTCCGGTCTCCACGGCAGTCGCCTTGAGGTCCGGACGCGCGGTGACGATCAGCCAGCCGAGGCACCACGCTCCCACCAGGTTGGCCACGAGCGTCACGACCCAGAGCCTGAGCAGCCCGGTCAGCGACGAGCGACCGGCCACGACGGCCAGCACGGGGACGAGGAAGTTCTCCGTGAACAACTCGCTTCTGGCCAGGAGCAGCGCGACGAAGCTGATCGAGAACGCGAGCCCGGCCAGCAGCTGTGAATGCGTTTGCTCCTTGACCACCAGGTAGGCGAAGACGCCGGTGCCGATGTCGATGCCGCCCACCAGGCCGGTGGTGATCAGGAGCGGCCAGCCACGGGCCAGCCGGGTTCGCCCCTCGCTCACCAGCCGATCGAAGGCGTCATCGATCTCCGCTTCGGATTCTTCGGCTGGAGCTCCGGTCTTGCGGGTGGACGCCACACCCTTGCAGATGCCCGCTGCGAACGAGTCGACGCGCATGCGTGGCCGCGGGCTTTCTCCCGGGCCGGCGGTGCGAGAATCGGTGAGATGTCGAATGACCGGTTCGCCGAACGGTATGCCCGCGCCGAGCGCTTCCTCGAACCGTCGATTCACCGCCTCGTGAGGGGCGCGCGCCCAGCTCCGCACTGGATGGCCGGGGGTGACGGCGCACCCGTGGCCGTGGATGCCTTCTGGTACGAGCGCCAGGCCGCGGGTGGTGCGAGGCAGGTCCTCGTCGAGCCCTTCGCCGGTCGCGCGAGCGAGGGGTTCGATCCGCCCTCACCTGCGCAGGTTCCCGGGACGGCGCTTCGCTCTCCCGACGGGCGCTATGACCTCATCCGCACCGGTCATGACCTCACGGTCGTCGAGGTCGCGAGCGGCGCCCGCCGGCCACTGACGACCGGAGGAGCGCCGGACCTCGGCTACGGGGTCTCGCCCGCGTCATCGCTGACAAGCGTGACCGCTGCACGCACCGGTGAGCACCAGCCGCCAGTGGCGATCTGGTCTCCCGATTCGACACGGGTGCTCACCCATCTGCTCGACGAGCGAAGCGTCCCCGAGCTGCCCCTGGTGCAGCACGTGCCGGCTGACGGCTGGCGTCCCCGGCTCTGGAACGCGCGCGTTCCCTTCGTCGGGGACGCGCTGGCCGGCGCCCAGCTCGTGGCGCTTGACGTCGAGTCCGGTGCGCGGCAGCCCCTTGGCGAACCGCTGCACGTCCAGTTCTTCTCGCCGCTGGAGCTCGGATGGGTCTGGTGGGACGCGTCGGGGGAGACGGTGTGGCTGCTTCGAGAGGAGCGCGGAGCGCGGGCGCTGCATCTGGAGCGGGTCGACGCGCAATCCGGCAGCGTCACCCGCGTCCTCAGCGAGGCCGGTTCCGAGTACGTGGAACCGTCGGCGATCCTGCCGTGGACCAACTGGACGCAGGTGCATCTGGACGAGGTCTGCTGGCTCTCCGAGCGCGACGGCTGGGCCCACATCTACGTGCACGACGCACACACGGGGAAGCTTCGCCGGCAGCTGACGAGCGGCGACTGGTGCGTCCTGGAGATCCGGCGCATCGACGCGGAGGGCTACGTGTACTTCGTGGCGAGCGGGCGCGAGCCGGCATCGGATCCCTACGACCGCGTGCTGTACCGCGTCCCGCTGACCGGAGGCACAATCGATCGGCTGACACCGGAAAGTGCTGACCACACCGTCACTTTCGCCCCCTCGGGCGCGTGTTTCGTCGACACGTTCTCCAGGCCGGACCGCGCACCGGTCACCCGGGTGCGCGCCAGCGATGGACGGCTGCTGATCGAGCTGGAAACGGCCGACCTTTCCGGGCTGACCGGGTCGGGATGGGTGGCGCCGGAGCGCATCCGCGTGACTGCCGGCGACGGAGCGACGGAGCTCTTTGGCACCCTGTTCTTCCCGAGCGACTTCGATCCGTCCGTGAAGTATCCGTTGATCGACAGCCTCTATCCCGGGCCCCAGCTGATCCGCTCGCCGACGTCTTTCGCCGTGGAGAGTACCGACCCGCACGAGTGGCCCAGCATGTGGGACGCCCAGGCACTGGCCGAACTCGGTGCCATCGTCATGACTCTCGACGGGCGAGGCACCCCGCTGCGGTCAAAGGCCTTTCACCACTTCTCCTACGGCCGGCTGCAGGCGGGCGGCGAGCTCGACGACCACGTCTCGGCGATTGCTCAGCTGGCTGCGAAGCGTCCCTACCTCGACACCACGCGGGTAGGGGTGATCGGTCATTCCGCCGGCGGCTACGCGGCCGTGCGGGCCATGCTCCTGCACCCGGAGACCTTCACCGTGGGCGTCGCATCATCGGGACCCCACGATCTACGCGGCTACCTGGCGTACTGGGGTGAGAAATATCAGGGGCCACCCGATGATCCGAGCTACGGCGCCCAATCCAATGCTGCGCTGGCCGAGCGGCTGGCGGGACGTTTGCTGCTGATTCACGGGGATCTCGACGACAACGTCCACCCGGCGAGCACCCTGCGCCTCGTTTCCGCGCTCATCGCCGCCAACCGGGACTTCGACCTGCTGATCATGCCGAATCAGAACCACGAGTGTTACCGGGATCCTTATTACATCCGGCGGGTGTGGGATCACTTCGTACGCCATCTGCTGGGCGCCACTCCACCTGTGGGATACCGGATCGGTGCCGGTCACTAGCCCGGCCGGACCACTGGCTCCCACTCGTTCGCTCGCGTCGGATCGTGCAACGCCCGCGCCACCCACGCCGTCCCGGCAGCGCAGGTCTGTAGCGCGATCGGCGCATCGCGGCGGGTGACGATCCGAGCGATGGCGTCACCGACGGCCGTGGGCGATTCCATCACCACGCCGGGCTGCGACCCGACCCAGGCGTACAGGTCGTCGATGAGACTCGGGCGCGGGTCGCCCGCGGGCCGTGCCCAGTCCCGCGACAGCTCCGTGTCCACCGGGCCCGGCTGAACGGAGGTGACGCCGATGCCGAAGGGTGCAACTTCGGCGGCGAGCGCCTGCAAGGCAGCTTCGAGCGCCGCCTTCGTCCCGACGTAATGACCGAGTGCGGGCGGGCACAGCGTCGGCACGAAGATGGAGGAGACCGACAGGATGTGGCCGGAGCGTTGCGCCCGCATCGCCGGAAGCACGGCGCGGATGAGCTCGATGGTTCCGAAGTAGTTCGTGTCGAAGTTGGCGCGCGCCTGGGCCAGCGTCGACTGTTCGATGCCGCCGATGAGCCCGTATCCGGCGTTGTTCACGAGCGCGTCCAACCGGCCGTGACGCTCGAGCACGTCCGCAACGAGCCGCCGGATGGAGCCGGTGTCGAGCAGGTCGAGATCGAGCACTGCTAGCGCACGCGTGCCCGCGAGCAGCTCAGCATCGTGCGAGTGATCCCGCACGGTGGCAATGACGTGGTGGCCCTCAGCGTCGAGCGCCCGCGCGGTCGCGAAGCCGATCCCCTTGGGCGATGAGCATCCGGTGACCACCACCGTCAGGGGCTGATCGCTAGGTGTTCCTTCATCCACGGGCACGGTCCAGCCTCGCTTTCCGTTCATGAGTGGCACCGGGAGGCTATCGGTCCCCTCCGGCCTCACGGCGTAGCGCTGTGAGGGATGCCGGGGGAGGGGTCAGGTGTACTGCGCGATCGCCCGTTGGGCGGCCGCGACGTAGCCTGCGCCGAACTTGATGGCGTGCACGACGAGCGGGGCGATCTGGTGCAGCGCGACGCGCGCCTCCCATCCGTCGGCTAGCGGGAAGGTCTCCTGGTACGCGTCGAAGCACGCGGCGCCGAACCCGCCGAACAGGCGCATCATCGCGAGGTCGAACTCGCGGTGACCCCCGTGCGCGGCAGGGTCGATGAGCCAGCTGCGTCCGGCGGTGTCAACCAGCCGATTGCCGGCCCACAGGTCGCCGTGCAAGCGGGCCGGGGGTTCGTCGGCGGCGCCGAATTCAGCGAGCCGTGATGCCAATCGCTCGAGCGCGCTGATCGCGTCGGAAGGGAGCGCGTCGCACTCGCGCGCCAGGCGGGCCAGCGGCAGCAGCCGGTTCGTCGCGTAGAAGTCCACCCAGGTGGCGCACGGTTCGTTCGGGAGGCCGCGGCTGCCGGTGCTCCGGCGGTCTTCCCGGCCGAAGAACGGCGCCCCGGCGCGATGCAGCAGGGCGAGCTCCGCGCCAAGTTCGGGCTCGGTCAGCGGGCGCGATGGACCCTCGTCGATCCACTCCAGCACCAGGTGATTCGGGGCGTCGTCGGACACCGCGAGGACCTCGGGTACCGCGACCGCCCGCGCCGCTTGCAGCCAGGACAGGCCCGCCGCCTCCGTCGTGAAGAACTGCGGGGGTGCCGCCGGATGCGTCTTGGCGAACACGCGCCGGTCACTGTCGAGATCGACGGCGTACGACTGCGCGACGTCGCCGCCGTGGACCGGTGTGCTGCGCCTGATCGAGGCGCCGAGCGCGTCTTCGATGGCCTGCCTCAGCGTCGGATCCATGACGCCATTGTTCCCAGTCCGGCTCGCGACCGGTTGGGCTCAGGGCTAGGCGCCGTCGGCCACCCAGTTGCCGTGAAAGCCAAAGGGCACCCGGACGGGAAGGTGCACGACGGCCTGAGGTTCTCCGGTGAAGTCCTGCGCGTTCAGCACCAGCAGGTCGGCCGCGTCACGGTCCGGGTCGTGCACCAGGCTCAGAACCCACCCGTCATCTTCGGCGGCGTCGACGCTGCGGGGTACGAAGACCGCCTCGCCCGGCTCGCCCGCAAGCGTGCGGGTCTCGGACGTGCCGCGCTGCAGGTCGTGCTTGAGGATGGCGTTGCCGAAGCCCGTGTCGCTGTCCTGCATGACGCTGTAGCCGAACCGGTGCGCACGGCCGACGCGTCGCTCGTCCACGCGGGGGAATTCCTGGGCGCGATCATCGACGCGCTCTTCACGGACGGTGCCGGCTGCGGTGTCGATCGTCCAGCGGTCGAGCGAGGCGGTCGAGCCGTCCGGCCACAGCTCGCGGTCGGCGAACATCCGGCGATGCCGTACGACGTCGAGCACGACGCGCTCACCGTCGTCATAGGCGTTCAGGGGATGGAAGACGTAGCACGAGCCGACGTCGAACCACGTCGCGTCGCCGGAGTCCCCGTCTCGGGGCAGCAGTCCGACCCGCGCCTGATAGCTCTCGTCCCAGAAGTACGGGAACTGCACGCCCTGCATGGCCGCGTCCATGTTGAACAGCACGGGCAGGTCGTAGATGATCGCGTACCGCTCGGTCAGCGACATGTCGTGCAGCATGATCGGCCCGCCCACCTCGACCGGCACGGACCGCCGGACCTGCCCGTCGGTGCCCAGCACCGTGTAGCGGACGGTATTGCCGTCGGCCCAGTAGTAGGAAATCGCGTGCAGCTCTCCCGTCGCCGGATCCAGCTTCGGATGGCCGGAGTAGCCGCTGGTCAGGCCGCCGCCGAAGTCGGTGAAACCCTTCGAGTCCAGCTCGTACGTCAGCTCGAAAGGCATAGTGCCCGCCTCGACGACCGCGAGCGTACGGCCCTGGAAGCCGATGACATTCGTGTTCGGCGCGGCCGAGGTGTGCTCGCCCTCGGTGCCTGGCGGGCACACCTCGCCAAGCGCCCGTGCGACCGACGCTTCGCGAACGAATCGATTGCGGTACCACTCGGCACCGCCGCCGCGAAGCCGCACACCATGCACCATCCCGTCGCCGGTGAACCACTGATAGGTCGCAGGGTCCGGCGCGGTCACGGGATTGGGTCCGTTACGCAGGTAGCGGCCGCAAAGCTCCTGCGGCAGCGACCCGGTCACCGGCAGGTTGAAATCCGTGCGCTCCTCGCTGACCGGTGCGTAGTTGCCGCTCAAAGCGATGTTGGGGGCGGTCGTCATGGCGTCCCTTTCCCGGTTGGGGATCCTCGCCGCACTATCGACGTGAAGCGCCACCCGCTGAACTGGCACGTACGGGTCAGAAACGGAAGCGAGTGAGGCCGCCTGGCTCCGGCCAACCGCCATCCGCCCACGCGTTCGCCGCACGCCCGGCGCTATCGTCCGTGGCGAAGAGAGGCGGGGATCATGCGGATCGGCGTGCTCGGCGCGGGGGTCATGGGAGCCGGAATCGCTCAGGTGATGGCTGTGGCTGGACACGACGTCCTCGGTCACGACGTGTCGCCCGCAGCGATGGAAGCGGCGCGGACCGACGTCGACACCGGGCGCTTCGGTGTGCGCAGCGCCGTTGCACGCGGGAAGCTGACGACGGAGCAGGCTGACGCCGCGCTCGCACGTCTGGACTTCGTTACCGACGTCAGAGCGCTCTATGAGACGGACGTCGTGATCGAGGCAGTGCCCGAGCGTTTGGACGTCAAGGTCGCCGTCTTGCGAGAACTCGATCGCCGCTGTGCGGAGCGCACCATCCTCGCGTCGAACTCGAGCGGGTTTTCCATCGCGGGCCTGGCTGCCGCCACCGACCGCGCTGATCGGGTGGTCGGCTGGCATTGGGCCTCGCCGGCGCCGGTGATGAAGCTCGCCGAGATCGTCCGCGGGCCGTCGACATCGGACCAGACGGTGCAGACGGTTACCCGGCTGGCCCGCGAAGCCGGCAAGAACCCGATCGTGGTCAGGGATGCGCCGATGGCTTGGGGCTACGTCGCCAACCGCGTGTATGGCGCCATGATCCGAGAAGCGGTCCGGGTCGCCGACGAAGGCATCGCCTCGCGCGAGGAGATCGACGCGCTCATGATCGACTGCTTCCGCTGGCCGAGTGGCCCCTTCGGCATGGCTCGGGGCGCGACGTCCGGGTGGCGATGACCCGGGAGGTCCGGCGAACGCAGCTGTCTGGGTCATCTGCCAGTACGACAGCCCCCGGAACGTTAATGTGACGGGTCGGGCGCAGCGGCCTGACGGGTCAGGTCAGGAGTCCACGGTGAAGGCTGTAGCGGCGAAGGTCCGGCCGGTCAGGATGCTGCTCGCCCTTCTCGCCGCGGTGGCCCTCGTCAGTGCCTGCGGCTCGAGTGCGGCGGCTCCCGAGGCAGCTCCGACGGCAGCTCCGACGGCAGCCTCGAAAGCGGCCCCGAAAGCGGTCCCCACGGCCCCGGTCACGGTGGCCGGCGCGAAGCTGACGACGCTCACCATGCAGGACACGACCGCGTACACCCCGAGAGCCATCAATGGCGGCACCGACGACTACCACTGCACCCTGGTCGACCCGCACGCCACCGAAAACTCGTTCATCGTGTCGAGCGAATTCTTCCCCGGAGAGGGAAAGTCCGCCGCCGAGGTGCACCACGCCATCCTCTTCCTGGTTCCCCCCGACCTCGTGAAGGCGGCCGAAGCTGCCAACAACGGGGGCAAGGGCTGGACCTGCTTCGGGGAGCCCCCGGTGCTCGGGACCGGGCTCAAGCAGTTCTCGTCGATGCCGTGGCTCAGTGCCTGGGCGCCGGGACACGGCAAGGACGTGCTGCCGGCCACGACCGGAACGCCGCTGCCCAAGGGCAGTTTGATCGTCATGCAGGTGCACTACAACCTGTTGGCCGGCGACCTGCCCGTGCACCCCCACATGCAGCTCGATACCGTGCCCGCCTCGACCAACCTCCGTCCTACCTCCGTCCAACCGCTCGTCGCCATCCCCAACATCCCCTGCCCGACCGGGGTCACGGGTCCGCTGTGCGATCGCTCGGCGGAGCTGGCCGATCTGAGCAAGCGTTTCGGCCCCTACATCACGGCATTCGGCGCAGCCGTCCAGCGGATCTGCGGGCAAGACCCGGACAATCCGACGCTCGGAGTGACGACGACCTGCACCTGGAACGTCGGTCGAGCCGGCTACATCATCAGGTCCGCCCCACACATGCACCTGCTCGGCAAGTCGCTGAAGATCACGCTCAATCCGGGGACACCGAAAGCCAAGACCGTGCTCGACGTGCCCAACTACGACTTCGACTACCAGGCGGCCAAGGACAACACTCCGTGGCTCCGGGTGGCCCCTGGCGACCGGCTGCAGGTCAGCTGCACCTACAACCCGAGGCTCGCGCAAGAGCTGCCGCAGCTTCGAAACCGGCCGCCGCACTTCGTCACCTGGGGCGACGGCACCTCCGACGAGATGTGCCTCGGAACCGTCGTAGAGGTGCCGCTCGACCCGAACACCACGGTCGATTGGGCGAACCCGACGGGGAATCGCGCCGGAAAGCTCTAGGGCGAGCTAGCCTCCCAGACGTGGCACGTCGACGATTGTGGCTGGCGGTCGCCGTTGCGGCGCCATGCCTGGCCTTCGCCGGCTGCGGTGGCTCGGGCGGTGACGCATCCGGCGCCCTGCCGGCCCCGACGAGCAGCTCGTCCCACTCCTATACCTCCGGCGCCATCACCGGCCCGTCGGAATCGGCGCGCATGACGTGCGCCGAGGACGAGATCGCGAACGCCGTGACGCTGACCCTCGGTCTGAGTGGCCAGCCAAAGAAGAGCAGCGAATGGGTCAAGCCGGTCTACACCTGCACCTATCAGTTGAGCGAAGGTCCGCTGCGCCTGGCGGTGACGGAGCTGGGGTCGGACGCTGCGGCCCAGAAGGAGTTCGACCGGGTGCGGGGCCAG
This sequence comes from uncultured Actinomycetota bacterium, assembly GCA_963782485.1. GTDB lineage: Bacteria > Actinomycetota > Actinomycetes > Frankiales > Frankiaceae > DATAZK01. The sequence goes on along the minus strand of CAWAJV010000006.1, from coordinate 758,511 downwards.
TACGTGGCCGACAAGACCCCGATCCAGACGTTGGAGAACTTCGACGTCCCAGCATTCCTGGCCTCAGACGACGTCGTGGTCAGCGTCAAAGACGACAAATTGCTCCGCGTGGACGCCAGCAGCTTGCCCGCGAAGGTTGGTCCCGATCACCGCACGCGGCGGGACCTGAGCTACATCGTCGCGTCGTCGGTCCTGCGCTGCTGGACCGGCGCCTGAGCGCTGATCGAGCAGCCCTGGCAGGGAGCGGGGAACAGGTACCCGGATCTCCACCCGGAAGGACCCTCAGGGGAGACGTCGCGGCGCCGACTATTTGTGCATGGGCAAGCATCCGCCGGCGGCGGCGCATCGACGGCTCCCACGCATCGTCCTTCCGATATCGCTAGCCCTGGTCGCCGTCTTGGCGGTGGCGGGTTGCATGGCACCTCCGGATGTCAGGAATCCGCAGACGCGAGTGGCCATCAGCCGTTGCTGGAATCCCACGGCCCAGGTGTGGCTGACGTTCGATGACGGCGGCCCGGCCGCGAACGTCAACGGCATCATCGACGTACTGGTACGCAACAACGTTCGCGCCCGCTTCTTCGCGCTCGGCAATTGGGCGCAGGCCAACCCGTGGCTCATTGCGCGCATGAAGCTGTCGGGGCAAGAGGTCGGCAACCACACCTACGACCACGCCGATTTCGGCCGGCTCAGTAACGCGCAGGTGGGTTGGGAGATTGACCACGGCACCGCCCAATCCCCGGACCGCGTCAAGCTGATCAGGCCACCCGGCGGCGACGGCGCGTTCACCCAGCGGATCAACTCCATCGCGGCCGAGCACAACTACCACGTCTGCTACTGGACGGTCGACACCCGCGACTGGGCCGGTGTCTCCGCGGCGGGCATTGTCAGCGCGGTTCGCTACGGGGCGTCCTACACGCCGCCGGTCTACGCCGGCGGCGTCATCCTGATGCACATGCAGGCGCCTCACACCCTGCAGGCGTTGCAAGGCGTCATCGATGCCGTCCGTGCTCGAGGGCTTCAGCTGGCGCCGATTCGCTGACCGGGCACGCAACCGCTGGCGCGCCTGCCTTCAGCGCTGAACGCGCTCGGCAAGGGTGTCGACGCCCGGGCCGGTGAGGTCCGCCAGCGCCGCAGGTCGGCCGGTCAAGGCCATCGCCAGCGCCTCGCTGGTACCGGCGACCTCTCGGCCGGTCCCGAAAACCCATTCTTGGTCGGTGGCCCGGAACCGGAGACCGTCCAGGCGGCCTTTCGGTACGAGTCCCAGGCTGGCCTGTTTCGTTGGCAGGAAGTCGAGCACCAGGCGCCAGTCGTCGAGGGTCACGTCTGCCGGCAGGCCGAGCGGGCGGGCGCAATCACGGAGATGGATGCAGCCGTCGGCCAGCTGTCCCATCGGCCCGACGCCAGGGGCGGCGACCTTCTTGTCGGCATGGGTGCGAAGCAGCCCGGTGAGCTCGCGGACGTCGCGTCGAGCCAGTTCGCGCGCGAGCTTCGTGGACGCCGTATCCACGGAGCCGCGGCTCTTCACGATCCGCAGGATGAGCTTGGGCAGGCTGACGGTGAGTGGCATCGCCAGGTGAGCGAGGACCTCGCGGACGCTCCACTCGCCGCACAGGCTCGGGCTGTCGAGCTGGTCGTCGCTGAGCGAGTCGAAGAAGGCGGCGAGCAGCCGACGGTTCGCAGCGGTGCGCTGCGCCACCGAGGTCGACACGGCGTTTCCCTCCCTGTAGCGGACGTGTCCCACCTCTTGCCCTGTGTCGCGGTCGGGACGCACGACGTTGCACCCGATTCGCTCTCAACCTTTCCATCCAGAGGGTGCCGGTGGCCAGCTCGGGTCCGGCTGCCATCCCACTGGTGGTGACCGATCCCTGGGAACGTCCGGCCGCCCTGGGGGGGCTATTCCATTGCATGGGGCCGCCGTTCACGATGTCACCTGGTTATCCAGGTTGACGTCGCAAGGTCAGGCTTGTTGCCGCACCGGCGCAGCTGCAGTCAGAGTGCGCGGCTTCGTGGACCTGGCCAAAGTGCCGATTGCGTCCCTGCGCCGACGCGGCCACGTTGGATGTCATGAGCGACGAGGGCGATCGGATTCACATCAACGAGTTGATCAACTTGCATGGTCATCTGATGGACGAGGGCGAGTTCGACAGGCTGGACGAGCTCTTCACGAGTGAGGTCGTCTATGACGTATCTGCGTTAGGCGGCGGTCAGTTGACGGGCATCGAGGCGATCGCGCACGCCGGTCGCTCGCTCGGGGCGGCCAATCCGCTCGCCCACCACGTGACGAATGTCGTCGTGGTGACCATCGACGGCGACAGTGCCCGGGTGCGCAGCAAGGGACTGGCGGTCATGTCGAGCGGCGCGGTCGGGTCGGTGACCTACGACGACGACCTGCTGCGAACCGATCGCGGCTGGCGGATCGCTGTTCGCCGTGTACTACCCCGCAAGGTTCCACTGCAGCCATCGGGAGGGGCCATCGTCGACGAGGGCGGGACGACGTAGGTCCCGCTGAGTGAACGCGAAACGCGAAGGGTCGAACGGCCAGAGCACAAAGCGACGCGGTTTCTGGACCCCAGCCATTCGAAGATCGGTGAGAACGAGGGTCGCCGAGGGGCGACACGCTCCGTGCGCACCTGGCTCGTGCCGGTCGGGTGCTCAGGTGAGCCCAGCGTCGTGCGCCAGCAGGGCGAGCTGGGTGCGGTTGCCGAGCGCGAGCTTGGTGAGGATCCGCGAGACGTGCGCCTTCACCGTGGCCACGCTCATGAAGAGCTCGGTGGCGATCTCGGCGTTGGTGCGGCCCCGGGCGATGGCGAGGACGACGTCGCGCTCACGCTGAGTCAGCGTGCTGATCGCGCCCCGGGCCTGTTCGTAGCTGCCCGCCTCGACGACGACCCGCTCCATCAGCCGACGGGTGATGGCGGGGGAGAGCACCGGGTCGCCGGCGGCCACCCGCCGGATCGCGCCGGTGATGTCGGCGGGCGGGGAGTCCTTGAGCAGGAAGCCACTCGCGCCGGCGCGCAACGCGCGGACGACGTTGTCGTCGGTGTCGAAGGTGGTCAGCACGAGCACCTCCGGTGGGTTGCGCCGCTCGCGCAGCCTGCGGGTGGCGATGATGCCGTTGACCCGCGGCATCCGCAGATCCATGAGGACCACGTCCGGCGCGTGCGCGTCCACGGCGGCCGGCACCTCGTCGCCGTCGGCCGCCTCGCCGACCACGCGGATGCCATCGGCGCCGTCGAGCATCATCGAGAGCCCGGCCCGCACCAGGGCGTCGTCGTCCACGAGCAGGACGCGGACCGGTGCGTCGTTGGTCCCGGCCGTGCTCATTCCGGCCAGGGTAGCCAGGCGGACAACCAGAACTCCTCCGCCGTCCGCCGGTGGTCCAGGCGGCCGCCCGCGAGGCTGACCCGCTCGGTCAGCCCCACGAGACCGGTGCCCGAGCCGAGCAGGGCAGCGTCGGCGACAGACACGCGGTTGCGCACCTCGATCTCCACGCCATCGCCCGGCCCGCCCGCGAGGCGAACGCTCACGGGTGCGCCGGGCGCATGCTTGCGCGCGTTGGTCAGAGCCTCCTGGACGACGCGGTAGGTGGTGCGCCCGACGACGGGCGGCGGTTCCAGCCCGTCGGTCACGTCGTCGAGGTCGATTCGTGCCCCGGCATCCCGCGCTTCGGCGACGAGGCACGGGACGTCGGCCAGCCGCGGCTGCGGCGCGGCCTCGCCCTCGGCGCTGTCGTCGTCGCGCAGCAGGGCGATGACCCCCCGCAGCTCGTCGAGCGCCTGGTGGACGCCGGTGCGCACCACCCCGGCCGCCCGGGCGAGCTGTTCCGGCGGGGCGTCGGGGCGGTACTCCAGGGCGCCGGCGTAGGTGGCCAGCAGCGAGAGCCGGTGGGCCAGGACGTCGTGCATCTCGCGGGCGATCTGGGCACGTTCCTGGGCGCGGGCCTCGGCGACCCGGCGGCCCTGCTCGGCCTCCGCCCGGTGCGCCCGCTCCTGCAGCGAGGTGACGAGGGCGCTGCGGGCCTGCAGGTAGGTCCCCCAGCCGAGCAGCGCGGCGTGCGCCACCACGACGAGGACGACCCACCACAGCAGCGGCAGCCCCTCGATGGGGCGCCATCCGCCCCGGACGGCGTGTGCGACGACCCCGGCGGCAGCGACCCCGGCGGCGGTCGGGAACGCTCGCCGCCGGGCAGCGACGAAGGTGCCGGCGGTCGCCGGCGGGGTGGCCGCCGGTGACAGCGCGGCCAGCACGGCCAGGAGCAGTGCTCCGGCGACGGGAGCCCGCAGGAGCAGCGGGATCAGCGCGCAGCTGGCCGCTCCGGCGGCGATGTCCAGAGTGAAGAGCCCGCCCGGCTCGGCCTGGCCGGAGAGACCCCACAGCGTCAGGCCGACTAGGAGGGTGAGCCCGGCGACCGCGCCGATCGTCACGCCGCGCGGCGGCGGGTGGCCGTCCTTGGCGACTGTCGGGGGGGTCACCGCCCGAGGCTAGGACACCGACCGGTGTCCCGGACAGCTACCAAAGTCGGGGGTGGGGCCGACTCCTGATGCCCCCGCCGCAGCTGCGCGGCCGATGCGGTCCCAGGGCAGGCTCGCCGACGCTGACCGCATGACATCACGACCTGTTCTCGAAACCGTGGCGGCTCCGGCCGCCGGCACCTACCGCATCGACCCCACCCGGTCCGGGATCACCTTCAGCACTCGGCACCTGTTCGGGCTGGGCGCCGTCCGCGGCAGCTTCGACCTCCTGGACGGCGAGAATCTGCGTCCCCGACGGCCCGGGAGAGCCCTCGGCCCGCGCGACCGTCGCTGCCGGCAGCTTCGCCTCCGGGAATCCCAGCCGGGACGCCGCTGTGCGCTCGCCGCGGCTCCTCGACGTCCCGGCACACCCGGCCATCACCTTCGTCTCGGACCGGCTGACCACCGCCGGCGGCCGGCCTGAGCTGGCCGGGCGGCTGACCGTCCGCGACACCACCCGGGAGGTCGTCCTGGCGGTCGACGACCTCAACTGCCCAGGATCCGAGCTCCGAATGCAGGCCGCCACGCGGATCGACCGGTACACCTTCGGCGTGACGGGCTACCGCGGCCTGGCATCCCGCCGGCTCGACGTGCGACTCGACGTCGTCGCCGTCCGGATGAGCCATGCGGACGTCAGCGACGTCCGCCACCTGCGCGAGCGCTCCGGCGCGACCGTCACGGTGCGGCCCGGTGGGTCGGCGGTGATGAGTTCATGACGAGCGCTCTGAACACCGGGCTGATCGTGGCGCTGTTGGCTGCGGTGGCGTTGCGGCCACCGATGCCCCGTCACTCTTCGCCGTTCAACCTGCAGTTCGCCCTGGGCTGGTGGATCAACGAGATGCCTGTTCTAGCCTTGGCGTGGCTGTTGGCAGGCACGCTGGGCACCCTGATTCATCCGCGGCCGGCGTTCCTGTGGTGGCTGATTGTCGGTATCACCGCGCTGGATGTGCTGCTGCTGGGATGGCTCGCGGTGCGCGCCCGATCCGCCCGTCCAGCGCTGACCGCAGCGTTCCGCGCCGCCTACGGGCCGGATGGAGTTCCCGAGCACACGCGGACGGCCTGGTGGCGGCTCGTCCTACCGGTTTTCGCGTGGCGGCCGGACGTGCGCCGGATCCGCAACGTCAGGTACGGGCCGGCGCGCCGCGGCAATCGGCTGGACGTGTACGTGTCCCGGCGGCGTCGCCCGACTGACGCACCGGTGCTGGTCTACTTCCATGGCAGCTTCGTGATGGGCAACAAGATGTTCGGCGCGCGCCCGCTGATCTACCGGCTGGCCGCCCAGGGCTGGGTCTGCGTCAGCGCCGATCGCCGCATCTTCCGTGCCGGCTACCCGGACCAACTCGAGGACGCCCGTGTCGCGCTGGCCTGGGCCCACGAGAACGCGGAAGCCTATGGCGGCGACCCTGATGCCGTCTTCGCGGCCGGCGGCTCCGCGGGCGCGCACCTGGCCGCGACCGCTGCTCTGTGCGGTAGCGAGGTCCGGGGTGTCATCGGCCTCTACGGCTACTACGGTGACGCCGGCGCCCCCGGGGACGGCCCTACGTCACCGCAGGACTGCATCCATCCCGACGCCCCGCCATTCCTGCTCGTCCACGGTGTGCAGGACACCCTCGTCCTGCACCACGAGGCCCGAGCATTAGCCGATCGACTCCAAGCCGTCTCCGCACGGCCGGTCGTCTACGCGGAGCTCCCCGGCGCGCAGCACAACTTCGACTTCTTCCACTCGCTGCGGTCCCACGCGGTCACCGATGGCATCGTCCGCTTCACGCAACTCACCCTGGGGCCGGGAGCGTCGGGGCGGTCGTTGTGGGGCAACGAGCGATCGACGACTGCCGGCGTCCGACGAGAGGAGAAGTCCCGATGAGTACCCCCCGGCCTCCCACCCGACCCCACGGCGCTACCCGGAATGATCGTGGCGTGCCTCGTTCTGGTCCCCTGCCCTTTGATCTCCTCGACGTGTGTGTGTTTCTGGTCGAACTGGCGCTGCTGGCCGTCCTCGCCGTCGCCGGCGTGCGGTTGGGCTCGCACGTCACGGCGATCGCGCTGGCCGTGCTCCTGCCGGTGGTCACCGCGTTGTTGTGGGGCTTGTACCTCGCTCCGCGTGCCAGTCGGCGGTTGCCGCATCCCTGGCGCTTGGGCCTGAAGCTCACTCTGATCCTGGCCGCGGCAGCGCTGCTCGCAGCCTCCGGCGCGGCCGTGTGGGGCCTGGTCTTCTTCGTCGTGGGCGGCGCACCGATCATCATCGGAGAACTGCGCACGTCAGCGGCTCCCTAGCCGATAGGGAACTTCCGCGCTTCGAGCGGATCACCACGCCCCGACCGGCTGAGGCTGCAGGACGGGCCCATCGGCATCACAACCCGGTATCACGAGCCTGTCGCGCGTCACATACGCACTGGTTCTCAGTGGGTTGACGGTGAAGTAGCGCACCGCGAGGACGCTTCGTCCTTGGTGGCTAACCCACGAACCCGACCGTGGCGGTGTTTCGAAAAGCTCGATCTCATAGACGAGAGTGCAATTCTCGTCTAGGTTCGCACTCGCCAGGTTGTTGCCGTGGTGGCGGTTGTAGCCTGCCGCTCTGGGTCCTGAGGTCGATATCGAATGAAACAACTCCAAGGCCGCGTGGCCATCGTCACGGGCGCCGCGAGCGGGATCGGTTTGGCCATTGCAGACCAGCTCGCCGCTTCGGGAGTTCGGCTCGTCATGACCGACCTTGACGGGGCCGCCGTCGAGTCAGCTGCTGCCCAGGTTCGTCGACGCGGAGTCGATGTCGACGCGGTAGCGGTTGATGTTCGAGACCCGGACGCGGTCGAGCGGGCCGCGGATCGTGCGCTAGACCGATTCGGCGCGCTGCACATCGCGGTCAACAATGCCGGAATCGTGAACCGCGGACTGGCTTGGGAGCTCTCCCTTGCGGAATGGCATCGCGTCCTGGACGTCAATCTCTGGGGAGTCGTGCATGGGGTGCGCTCGTTCGTTCCCCGCATCCTGGCGACCGGCGGCGAGGGCCACGTGGTCAACGTGGCGTCGATGGCTGCGGTGCTACCCCAGGACCGGCTTGGTCCCTACACGGTCGCCAAGCACGGCGTTCTCGGGCTATCGGACGTGCTCCGGGCCGATCTCGCAACAGTCGGGTCGCAGATCGGCGTGAGTGTCGTGATGCCAGGGCGGATCAGGACTGGGATGAACCCGATCGGGACTGTCGAACCCTCCACCGTGGCCAACAACGTGATCGACGCCATCCGCAAGCAGCGGCCCTACGTCTTCACGGACAGCCACTCGACGGACGACGTCGAGAAACGACTTCACGCCATCCTGACGGCACGCAGCGACGTGCTCGCACCGTGAACGGATGGGGTGCCAGGGCGTGACAGGCACGTGACAGGCAGAAGGAGTCCGCGGTGAAGGCTGTGCGAGGACACGACGGTGCGCCCAAGGTTGTCGATGTCGAGGAGGCGCCCGGCCAGGGCGAGCTGATCAGCATGCGGTCGGTCGGCATCTGCGCGTCGGACCTGATGTACCTCGCCGCGGGCACAGAGCGGGTCCTCGGGCACGAGCTCGCCGGGGTCCGCGCGGACGGCACAGCGGTCTCGGTCGAGGGTCTCTTCGGTTGCGGAGAGTGTGACTACTGCCAGGCTGGCCGGAACAACCTGTGCGCTCAGTCCTCGAAGATGGCGCTGGGGATCATGCAGGACGGCGGCATGGTCGAGCAGTACCGTGTCCCCGCGCACAAGCTCATCGAGCTGCCAATGGGTCTCGACGTTTCCGACGCGTCGCTTGTTGAGCCGGCGTCAGTCGCTTGGCACGGGGTGCGCCTCGGCAGAACAGGGCCGGAAAAGCGCGTGATGGTGGTGGGCGGCGGGTCCATCGGTCAGCTCGCCGCGGCATCCGCCCGATCCCAAGGTGCTGCGGAGGTTGCCATGGAAGCCCGATACCCCCACCAGAACGAGATCCGTGAGCGCCTCGGCGTGGGGGAACCCACCGGGCTCTATGACGTCGTGGTGGAGGCAGCAGGTTCGGCATCCTCGATCCTGCGCTGCGTCGAGTTGGTCAGGCCCGGCGGCACCATCGTGGTCCTCGGTGTCGCACTCGGCCCACTGCAGGTGCCGTTCCCCTTGCTGCTGACGAAGGAGATCACGCTGGTGGCCTCGATGGGCTACTGCGGGCACGCAGGCCAGCGGGAAATGCGTCTGGCAGCCGACATGCTCGCCGCTCGCCCCGAGATCGCGGATGCGCTCATCACCCACCGCTTTCCCTTGGATGACGCCGAGACAGCCTTCGCGATTGCCGCCGATCGCCGTTCCGGGGCGATGAAGGTCGTCGTCGAAGTGCAGTGATTACAACCGCGATCGCGTCATAGGTACCACCCGCCGTTGACGTTGAGTGCTTGCCCGGTGATGTAGCCGGCGTCTTCCGAGCAGAGAAAGCTGCAGGCGGCAGCGATGTCGTCAGGAGTGCCCGCGCGCCGCACCGGGGTCATGGCGATCACTGCGCTGCGGTCGGGGAGGGCGCCGCTGGCTTCGGCCCGGTCGACCATGGGCGTTTCGATGAACCCCGGCGGGATGGTGTTTGCCGTGATGCCGTGGGGTGCCAGCTCAAGCGCCAGCGCTTTGGTGAGCGCGATGACACCGCCTTTGGAAGCGGCATAGTGCGCCTGACGCTTGGACCCGGACTGGGCGGCCGAGGACGAGATAGTGACGATGCGACCCCACTCGGCGGCCCGCATGTCGGGGACGGCGGCCTGGATGCAGTGGAAGGTGCCGGTGAGGTTGACCGCCAGGATGCGATCCCACTTCTGCGGGGTGATGTCGGCGAGCCTGTCGAAGGCATCGAGACCGGCGCTGGTCACCAGAATCTCGATGGGTCCCAGCTGGTCACGGATTTGACTGAGCGCGGCGTCGACTGCTGTTCGATCGCTGACGTCGACAGTCGCTGCGACCACGCTGCTGCCGGCGCGCCCGAGTTCGTCGGCAAGCGCGTTCACCGCCGCGTCGTTCAGGTCCAGCAAACCGACAGCATGACCATCCCGAGCAAGCCGCCGGCTGATGGCCAGCCCTATGCCCGACGCGGCGCCAGTGACGACGGCTACGCGGCTCATGCGGATCCCTCTTGCATCGCGCGACTCCGATCCTGGGTTCTTTCACCAGTTGGCGGGTGAAGGGCTGTCTGGGCGCAACGGGCGTTGGTAGGAGAGGTCGCCGGTGTCGCGGGTGCCTTTGACGAAGTGCTGGTCGGTGAAGAACGGTGACTGCAGCAATGAGGCGTCGGCGGCGAACGACCACTCGACCGTCGAGCGTCGGACTGCGATACGCCAGACTCCATCGCGTCTTTCGAGACGGTCGATGTAGCGGCCGCCCATGACCTGTGTGGTCTTGCCGTCGAGGCCGAGAAGGCAGACGAGAACGTAGCTCTCGCAGTGCGCGGTGTCGCCTTCGATGTCGCACGTGTGAGTGGTGATGTTGTGGGTGTGCTGCTGCGAGGTCGCCGCGTGGACCCGGTTGGCCCAAGCTCCGTAGTCCGGTCCGGCCTTGATGACGACGCCGTGTTCGTCGATGCCGTCGTCGTGATACGTGCTGGAGATCAGGTCGGCGTCGTGGCGATCGCAGCCGCGGGCGTGGCGCGCGATGCAGTCGAGAATCTGGGTGCGGTCCATCAGGTAGCGGACGTCGCGTTGAAGCTGCGCCAGCTCGTCGTCCTTCATCACGCGACGGCCTCCTCGCCGACGAGAGTGGTGCGGTGCATGAGCCGCTGGGAGGTGGGGTCGAATGGCAGCGCGTGATGGAGCATTCCGGTGTTGTCCCAGATGACGAGGTCGCCGGGCCGCCACTGGTGTCGTAGGACGAATTGCGGCTGGGTTGCCCATTGCAGGAGGCGGTCGAGCAATGCAGCGCCTTCGGCTGCTGGCCAGTCCACGATTTCGGACGCGGTAGCGCCCAGCAGCAGTGACTTGCGTCCGTCCTTGCGGGTCCACACCAGTGGATGCACCCGCGAAGGCACGCGGTCCCATCCGGCTCGCTCATCCGGCGTGGCGTCGGGATGTGCGCGGGCTTGCGCTGCCGCAAAGCTGTGGACGACGCGCAGGCCGGCTATCTGGCGCTTGTCGGCGTCGGGCAGGGCCGCGTAGGCGGCGTAGGTGCTGGCGAACTCGGTGTCGCCCCCGGCCGGGTCGACCTTCCTGGCGGTGAGCAGCGTGGCCTTCTGCGGCACCTCATCGGTGGCGCCGTCGATGTGCCACAGGAAGTTGCCCTGCCGGTACCAGGCCAGCAGCGCGTTCGTCTTCTGCGGATCGAGCGTGATGGTGGCAATCTCCGGGTGCTCATGCTCGCCGGTCGGGTTCGCTACGACGGTGCCGAGCAGCCGGCTGAATGCCACGAGGTCGGGATCGGAGATGCCGATCTCAGGGAAGACGAGCACGCCGTACTGTCCGAGTGCGTCGAGGACGTCGGCAGCCACCGTCTGCTGGGCGAGTTGCGGGCCGGCCAGGCCGGTGATCTCAGCACCGAGATTCGCTCCCAGCGCAGTCGTGGTGAGGGCCATGGCACTCCAATCCAGTTGATGCGGCTACGGAATGAAGGCGGGCATTGCCGCCCAGCCACGTGCCGTTGACGTGGGGGCTCTGCGGGCGTTCGCCGCGTCGATCTCCCATTCGGGAACGCGGTTGAGCACCTCGTCCAAAGCGATGGTCGCCTCGATGCGGGCCAACGCTGCGCCGAGGCAGAAGTGGGAGCCCTGCCCGAACGCGAGGTGGTGACCGATGGTGCGGTGGATGTCGTAACGGTCCGGGGCGTTGAAGTTGCGGTCATCGCGGTTGGCCGCGCCGAGCATGAGCAGCATCGCGCTTCCCTCCGGCACCAGCCGGCCGTGAAGCTCGACGTCCTCGGTCACGTAGCGGGCGACATTCGGAGCAACGGCCTCGAAGCGCAGGAGTTCTTCGATGGCGTTCGGCAGCAACGAACGGTCCTTGACGACCTCTCGCCGCTGGTCGGGATGGTCGGCCAGCACCTTTCCGATCCAGCCGAAGAGCCGGCTGGTGGTTTCCACACCGGCCCCGGCGATCACGGCCACGAAGGTGAGGAGCTCCTCTTTGGTCAACCGCCGGACCTTCCCGTTGACGTCCTCGAACTCGACGTTGAGGAACTCGGTGACGAGATCGTCCGAGGGGTTCTGCTCGCGCCAGTTGACGTAGTCAGCGAACACGTGGGTGTCGAAGTACTTCTCCTTCGTCACCGGTAGGGGCTTGCCCGGAGTTCCCTTCACGGCACGGTGCGCGTGTGCCCGGACTGTCGGCTGGTCCGAGTCGGGGATGCCGAACAGCATCCCGATGGTGCGCATCGGCAGCTCGGCGCCCAGGTCTTGCACGAAGTCGAACCGGCCAGTCTCGACAAGCGGGTCGAGGCAGCGGGCGCAGAACGTTCGGATCTTGGCTTCCAGTGCCCTCATCTTCCGTGGGGTGAAGGCACGAGAGACGATTGCTCGGTGGACGGTGTGCTGCGGGGGGTCTTCGTTGATGAAGACGCCTGGCGGCATGACCGGGTCCGCCTTGACGACCTCCAGGATGTCGCCCCTCGCGGAGCTGAACCGCTTCCAGTCGCGCACTCCCGCTTCCACGTCCGCGAACCGGCTGAGCGCCCAGAAGTCATGGCGCTCGTTGTAGTACAGCGGCGCCTCGTCCCGTAGCCGCCGGTAGGTGGGGTAGGGGTCCAGGTCGAGCTGTTGGTCGTACGGGTCGTAGTACACGTCGCTGGCGCCCACCGGCCTGACCCTCCTCCGTGTGCTGTACGGACGTATGGCACCATACATCTGTACAGCGCTATCCGCGCTGGGAATTGGATGCTGTTCCGAGCTATCCGGCGAGCTCCCGAAGGAGTGCCGTGGTGCGCCGCATCGAGGCTTTGCGTTGTGGCTTGTCTGAGCCCACCGGAAAGACGGCTGCCCAGATGTCGGTGGCGCCGGCGTCCAACAGGGCCTGCAGCTGGCGCGTGACCGATTTCTCGGTGCCCACGATGGCGGCGTCTGCCGGGCCCGCAGCCCCTCCGATGTCCATGATCCGCTGGTAGTTCGGCATGCCTGCGTAGGCGGCGGAACTCGCTGCCGCGGCCGAGCGAGCTTCCTGCTCGTCGTCGTGGACCGCGATCGGCAGCCCGGCGACGATACGCGGCGTGCCGCGCCCCGCTGCAGCTGCGGCGGCGTGGATCTTCGGGGTCACGTGCGTTTCGATGGCGCGCACCGGAGCCATCCATAGGACCGTTCCGTCGCACAGCTCACCTGCGACGCGCAGCAATCGTGGGCCCAGCGCTGAAAGCAGCACTGGCACTTCGTAGGCCGGCGGTGTCATCCGGCCGGCGCTGTGGACGGTCCAATCATCGCCCTCGACGTCGACGTCGTCTCCGCGAAGCAGGCCGGTGAGGATGCGGACGTACTCCTCGGTACTGCGCCCCGGATGTTCATAGGACAGGCCATAGACGCCACTTATGAGCGCCTCGTGGGACGGACCGATGCCCAGGGTGAATCCGGGTCGGCCCATCGCCGCGACGACCGAGGCCGCCCGGTTCGCTTGCAGCAGCGGGTGACACGGATACGTCTGCAGCACCGCCGTGCCCAGCTCGATGGAAGTGGTCTCCCGTCCCGCGATCGCCATGGCGACCAGCGGATCACCGGTCACGACACTCGCATACCAAAGCGCGTGAAAACCGTCCGCCTCCGCCTGCTTGGCCTGCTCGACCACCCTGTCGACGGTGGCCCCACCGCCGGTCAGACCGATACGCACTCCGACCTCCGGCAGCTGGCTGTTATACGTCTGTATAGCATCCATCCAGCAGGTGTGCGAGCCCGTCAGTGCGGCGCTTTTCGACCGCGCGGCGGTTTCGTGGCGCGACCCCGTCCCGGCGCCTTTGCCTTCGATTTCGCGGACTCCAGTGAGGTGAGGTACTGCTCGAGAGCCTCAATAACTTCGGCGTGCGTCGACGAGACGCCGACACCCTCTTCCAGCCGAATCAGCTTCGGGATGCCCGTGACCAGGAACAGCAGTGCGCCGGGGGAGAGGCCACCGAGGGCAGCGCCGTGATTGGCACGGTGATTGGTGAGGGCGTCGAGCTGCAGCCGGCGCACTTGTTCCGTGGACTCGGCGATCTCAAGGCGAATGGACGGACGGTGGTTGCCGAGCGCGAGGAACTCGGTGGTCAAAGCCGCGGTCGACTCATCCCGGCTGTACTCCCAAAGGACTCGCAGCGGCTGATCGGCATGACGGTCCAGCAGCCTCTTCAAGCGTGCGAGGTTCTGCTCCGACCGGCGGCGGATCGCTGCTACGAACACGTCGTCGAGCTTGGGGAAGTAGTACTGCACCAAGCCGGGCGTCACCCCGGCCCGCGCCGCCACCGCCCGGTACGTCACGCCGGCATAGCCCTTGTCCATCATCAACTGCTCGACACAGTCGAGCAGGCTGTCCCTCGTCTTTGACGTCTCTGCGCCCACCCGGCGGGGGGATGTCATGGCGGCCTCGATTCCTTCACGGAGACCCGGATTGTTTCAACTGCGCATTCGGTGACGCGATCGGGAGGCCGTGCTATACAACCGTATAGTCACGGTACCGGAGACACCAACCGTTCGGGGCTAGCCGCGCCAGGACGCGCGGCAGCTCGCATGTAACAGGAGCCGCTATATGCCCGACCGGTTCTCCCTCGAAGGGCGAGTCGCCATCATCACTGGCGGCGGGACCGGCATCGGCCGAGGTGCCGCCCTAGTGCTCGCCGAGCACGGAGCGGATGTCGTCCTCGCCGCGCGGCGGGAGGAACCGCTGCATGCGACCGCCGCAGAAATCCACGCCCTCGGCCGGCGAGCCATGGCTGTGCCTACCGACGTCACCAGCCCAGAGCAGTGCGAGCGGTTGGTTGATAGCACTTTGCAAGAAATGGGCCGCGTCGACATCCTCGTCAACAACGCCGGCGGCGCGCAAACCAAGTCGATCATGAAGTGGGACGAAGACGACTGGCACACCGTCCTAGCCCTCAACCTCGGCAGTGTCTGGTTCCTCTCCCGCTGTGTAGCTCGTCCGATGATCGAGCAGGGAAAAGGGGCGATCGTCAACATTTCCTCCGGCGCGAGCTTGCTCGCCATGCCGCAAGCCGCCCCGTACGGCGCAGCAAAGGCAGCCGTCAACAACCTCACCGGCTCCATGGCCGCCGCGTGGACGGGCAAGGGCGTGCGCGTCAACAGCATTGCGGTCGGCGCCGTCCGGGCCGCCTCCCTGCTCGACGACGCGGAGCGCTACGGACTCGATCCCGAGACCATCGGAATGACCAACGCCTCAGGCCGTCTCGGCGAACCCGAGGAAATCGGCTACGGCGTCCTGTTCTTCGCCTCCGACGCGTCCAGCTTCTGCTCCGGCCAGACGTTGTACATGCACGGCGGTCCCGGTGCGGCTGGTGTATGACGAGGCGTGCCCCGGGATGTGTCCAAGCGTCCGGTTGCTACGCAGCTGAGTACGTACGCCAGCCGATCCTCTAACTACGCCGCTGGCAGCCACTCTCGCCGAGACACCCGAAGTGGAAGTAACGCAGCCGCGCACTATCCGCCGAAGGTCACGATGCTCTGATCCAGCACCAGTTGGTCGCGATGTTGACTCGGTCGCACGTCAGGAACGGTGACGAGTGGGGTGCCGTCGGCCTCGGCCCGGTCGAAGTCTGCGGTGCTCGCGGCTCGGCCGGTGACCGTAAACGAGTCGATGACGTACGGCAAACCCTCGGACACGATGGGCGACGAAGTGTCCATGACATGGAAGTGCAGGTGCGGCGCGACCGAGTTGCCGGTGTTGCCGACCAGACCGAGCACGTCGCCCTTGCGTACGTGGTCGCCCGGCTTGACGCGAACGCTGCCCGGCTGCATGTGGGCGTAGTTCGCGAAGAAGCCGTTGCCGAGGTCGAGCACCACGAAATTCCCGTCCGCGTCAGCGATGGGGATATCCTTCGGGAAAGTGCCCGGCACCTGCTCCGGCAGCCCGTCGTGCGTCGCCACCACGGTCGCGTCGGCCACGGCAATGGCCTGTTTGCCGAAGATGGTGTAACTCTTGGGATCGGTCTTCTTGCCGACGTAGATCCGGCCGTTCGCGTCAACCTGCTCGTAGTCGATGGCATACCGCTGGGCCAGCCGTGGCGCTCCGTTGAGCGGCAGAAGCGCCCGGGTGTGACGGACAGCGTCACAGCAACCATCAGCGGCCAGGTAGCCACTTCCGCGTAGCGGCGGTCCCAACACCGGCAGGGTCCGCTTGTTCACCTTCGTCGGCGCCAGCTGCTCGCTCAGCGACGCCTTCCCCGACGAGGCGGTCAGCTCGTGAACGAGCGACGTGGGCACTGGGGCCCCGGGCGCCAACGTCACATGCAGGAACACCGCTGCCGCCTGGCCGCCGCCAAAGGTCGCCTCGTACGACTTGCCTCCCGTAGGCAGGACTCGCGCCGCCAGGTCGGCACCCGAAATGCGGTAGACGGACCGGTCGGTGGTCGCATCCCGCACGTCGATCGAGCGAAGTGTGATGGGGCGCGGCGTGTAGTTGGTCAGAAGCAGCTCGTAGACCAGGTGGGTACGGCCGTCCTCGCCGATGAACGGCACCGGGGCATACAGCACAGAGCCGACGACGGGGGTGAGCGTTGGCTCCACAGGAGCGGCGGGCGCACCTGAACCACGTGCGGACGTCGCGGGCCCGGTCGTTGATGCGCTGCACCCGGCGACAAGGGCTGCCACGGCGCCGGCCGCTAGTGCGGCCCTTACGAGTTGACGGCGCGCGTGGGTGCCGTTCATCCTGAACATGTTTCACATGATCGTCTATCGGCCGGTGTCGGCCCATAGACCCAGGTCCAGGGCTGAACAGGCGACCCTGGTCCATGGCCGTGAGAGTGCCGCCTCGACAGGCTGTCGAGTGCGATGATCTCAAATATGCATGACCTGCTGGACTACGACGGCGTTCGGCACCCGTACAAGTCCGCTGCCACCAAGTGATGCCCTGAATGTCGGCATCGGGATTGCCCTTGGCGACGGCCGCCCCAGAGGCGGCGCCCGATCGCGGAGCCCCTGATGTCGTTCGCCCGCGGGCTGCGGAAGTATCGGTCTCCCCAGCATGGCCGTTCTCGACGCCACGCTCGCTGCGACTTGCGCTCGCCCAACTGACGGGCGCAGCCTTGCTGGTCGGCGGCATCCAGATGGCGTGTGCCGCTTCAACCACGCTGCCCGGAACCATCTGGTTGAGGCTCCTGTTCGTAGCGACGGGTTGGGTGTACATCGCCACGGGCGTGCTGGCGTGGTCGCGCCGCCCCAGCAACCGGCTGGGCTTCCTGATTGTCGGCGGAGGGTTTGCCCTCCTCGCCGGGGGCTTGGACGTCGTCGGTCCGCCGGTCCTCGCCGCAATCAGCCAGGTGTTGGCGACCCTGTGCCTGGCCGTGCTGGTCCACGTGCTTCATGCGTTCCCGTCCGGACGCTTGCGATCGCGCGCATCGCGGCTGACCGTGCTCGCCGGGTACTTCGTCTGCCTGGTGCTGCAGATGCCGCTATACCTGTTTACCGTCCAGGGGAAGCCGTATGACCTGCTGACCGTGGCCGATCGTCCGGGTCTGGCCAACGCCGGTTTTTGGCTGCAGAGCGGGGCCGGCAGCGTGGTGATGCTGGTGACGACGGTGATCCTTGCCGACCGGCTGCGTCGTGCCGAGCCGGCGCGCCGCCGGATCTTGGCCCCCCTGTACGGCTACGGCATTCTGGCCGTGCTGTTCATTCCCCTCGCCCCGTTGGTGCTCAACCGCTGGCTGGGATTGTCCCCTGAGGTGGTCTCCGGCGTGCAGCTGATCGACTTCGCCGGCGTACCTGTGGCGTTCACGCTGAGCCTGCTGCGCGGTGGTTTCGGACGTACCGCGGAGATCCAGGAGCTCGGCGCCTGGCTGGGTACGGCTGAGGAGGGCCGTAGCCCGCTGCTGGCCGCCCTGACCCGTGCGCTTGGCGACGAGTCGCTTCAGTTGGTGTTCTGGCTGCCGGATCGTGGCAGCTACGTCGACGAGAATGGCGACCCCGCAGACCTCCCGACACGCTCCGGCCGGGGCAGCGTCGAGATCGGGCTGGGCGGTCGACGGATAGGCGCCATCGGTTTCGATGCGACGCTTCACGCCGACCCTGAATTGGTACGTGCCGCCGGACGCGTGGTCGCCATCGCCGTCGACCATGAGCGGATGACGGCCGAGCTGCGCGCCAGCCAGCGGGCGTTGCGCCAGTCGCGGGCCCGGATCGTTGAAGCCGGCGACGTCGCACGCCGGCGGATCGCGCGCGACCTGCACGACGGGCTGCAGGTACGCCTCGTCCTGCTGGCGATGCAGGCGCAGCAGGTCGCGAAGGACCTCGACACGGTCGCAGGCAGCCAGGATGCTGTGATCGCACTGCGGGTCGGGATCGACGCGGCGGCTGCCGAGTTGCGTGACCTGGTGCACGCTGTCATGCCTGCCGCGCTGATCGAGCGCGGCCTGTGCGCGGCCACCGAAGACCTCGTCGATCATCTGCCGATCCCGACCCGGCTCGAGATGACCGTGGCCGAACACAGCCTGCCGCCGGCGGTGCAGCACACGGCCTACTTCGTGGTGGCCGAAGCCCTGACCAACGCGCTCAAACACGCCCAACCGAGCGCGTTGACGGTGCGCCTCACACGCGTCGACGGGCACCTTCAGGTAGAGGTCGCAGACGACGGGCTCGGCGGCGCAGAATGCGGAACGGGCTCCGGCTTGCGCGGTTTGACCGACCGGGTCGACACGCTGGGCGGGCGACTCGACGTGTACAGCCCGGCCGGTGGCGGAACCCGGATCGTCGCGGAGCTGCCATGCGCATTGTGATCGGACCGGCATGCGCATTGTGATCGGAGAGGACGAGTCCCTGCTGCGGCAAGGACTCACCCACGTGCTCGAGCATGCCGGCTACGACGTGGTGGCCACGGCGGCCGATGCTGATGAGTTGCTTCGCCATGTCGACGAGCGCAACCCGGACCTGGTGATCACCGACATCCGGATGCCCCCCGCGCACACCGATGAGGGCTTGCGTGCAGCGCTACGCATCCGTCGGACACATCCACAGACCGCGATCGTCGTGCTCTCGCAGCACCTTCAGCGCCGGTATGCCGTCGAACTCGTCGCCGACAACGCGGCCGGCGTCGGCTACCTGCTCAAACAGCGCATTGCCGATATCCCTACCTTCTGCGCCGACCTGGAGCGGGTCTGCGCCGGCGGGACGGTCCTCGACCCGGACGTTGTCGCGATCATGCTCGCGCGGGCTGACCGAGAGCACGACACGGTGCGCAGGTTCACCAAGCGCCAGCAGGAGGTGCTGGCGCTCATGGCAGAGGGTCGTACGAATTCCGCCATCGCCCAGCGGCTGTGCATCTCCGAGAAGGCAGTCGTGCAGCACGCCTCACACATCTACGACCAGCTCGCGCTGCCGCCGAGCGAAGACAACCATCGCCGGGTCCTCGCCGTCATCCACTACCTGTCGCGCTGAAGACTGCGGTAATCGCTCCGAGCGCGCCCGCGGCGTACCGAAGTTGATCAGCTCGAACGGAACGCCGCCGACCGGCACGCGCAGGTCGTCGACCAACACGATCGTCGGATGCAGGCTTCGCCTCGACGTCCGCGGCCGGGTAGCCGAAGCCTTTGATCCAGCCATCGAGCCAGCGATTGCCGGCCTCCACGACGTCGAGCTTGAACCGCTGGGCTTGGACGGCCCGGTCGGGGCCGAACGTCTCGGACTGCCGCTTGGCAGTCCTGGCGCCATTTGACGCGGTAGGCAGTGACGTCGTCGTCGCCGGACGGACAGCGGCGGGTTTCGAGGCTCGCCACAGGCACTCCCTTTGGGATGGGGGATGACCTGTTCCCTCTCGTCTTGGGGGTTCCAGAATCGGAGTTTGCGAGGCCATCCCGATCTTGGAATGGACCGCACCTGTTCCCAGAACGTTCCCAGAGGCAAAACCGATGGCGGCTGAGCGAGGCATCCGCGCAGCTCAGGGGCCGTGTCAGGAGCGTGTCCGAGGGGGGACTTGAACCCCCATGCCCGATAAAGGGCACTAGCACCTCAAGCTAGCGCGTCTGCCTATTCCGCCACCCGGACGTGGGTCACAACGAGCGTCCCGAGGGGCGTTCGTCGCGGTGGACACCATACCAACCACGACCCCTGCCTCGGTACCGGTGGCATCGCCGGCAGATACCAGGTTGTGGTCGTTCTCAGCGCCGATAACGACCACAACCTGGTATTACCGCGCCGGACGGAAACCTCACGGCGGGAGGAGGGGTGCGACCGCCGGGTGCAGGTTCAGTTGGGCACCCATGTGTCCCGAGCTCGGAGGCGGCCTCTCGGCTACCGACCGATGCTCCCGGGCAGTGATGCTGGGATGTCGCCCGGCGGTCAAGATGATCGTGCGCCCGCGACGCGTCGTGCGCAAGAGGCACTTGAGACTGAGCTTCGAAGGCCAATCGGGCCTTGCGCTGGGGCTCTCTGCGGACTAATGCGATTGCGCCTGAGCCCCCGTCAGCCCCAGTCGATCGCGTCGAACAACGCCCGCAACCGGCCCACCTTGTGCGGTGCGGCATCCGCCACCCACGCCAGCTGCCCGACCAGATGCGCGCGGAAGTCCGGATGCCCGCCGCGGTTCTGAGACGCGGGCCCGGTGCGAGCGCAATTCACCAGCGTCGCCTCCAAGCGTTCCAGCCACCGCCGATCCAGGCTCCGCCGCTCGTTGACGACCATGCCCAGCACCCGCTGCTGCCCGGACCGCGTCGTCACACGCGTCTTCGGAGTTGCCAGCGTGAAGCCTTCCTCGGCGACGATGGTCCGTAACAGGGCCAGCAGATCCGGGATGCCCTGCCGCAGCGAGGGCCCGCCCGAGAACGTGATGTCGTCCGCATAACGCGTCACTGACGCCCCGAACGCCGACGCGAGCCCCGACAGCCGCCGATCCAGCCGGTAGCACGCCAGGTTCGCCAGCGCGGGTGAGGTCGGTGCCCCTTGCGGTAGGTGGGTGTGCGCGAGCCAGCGGTCGGCATGGAAACGGTCCGTCAGTTGCGACGCGCTCGGCGAGGCGGGCATGGGCCGCTCCCGCAGCACCCACGCGGGGGTCACCGTCGTCGCACAAACCGGCCAGATCCTCGGCAACGCCAGGGACGTAGCCCAGCGCCGCGAAGATCGCGCGCACCTTCGCGTAGCCAATCGACGGGAAGAACGACGCCAGATCCGCCTGCACCAGAACCTCAGACCCGACGTGCGCGTCTGCCGCCGAGACAGCCGACCGCCCGGACACGTATCCGTGCGCGATCGCACTCACCGGCACGGGCGCCAGCACCTCGCGCAGGATCCGGCGCTGGATCCGCTTCAGCCGATCCTTGGGCGCCTCGATAAGTCGCGCCGGCCGACGCTGCGACGGCACCCACCGGTACCGGTAATGCCGTAACCGCTCGTCAGTGGCGACGCGTCCCATCCCGCGCAGGTCGACGTACCACTGCAGCTCAGACCGGGCGAGCTCGGCAAAGGCCGCCAGCGCGTCGACGTCGGGAACCGCCTTGGTCGGCCACCGCCTTACCAGCGGCGGGGGAGTGGCGGGCGGCTGTGGCGCCCACGGGGGCTCCGGGGTGAGCGCCTCCCGCAGCGTCTCCGCCAGCGCGTACGGCCGGTCCCATGGCTTCTTGCGGTACGTCGCCAGGGCCGCGGCTAGGCAGGCATCCACCTGCCCCCAGTCCGCGTGCACGGCTCGCCCGCGGCGCAGCAGCTCCGCCTCGACCCACGGGCCGGCCAGGAACGCCTCAGCCAGGAGGAGGGTCATTTCCTCCCGCGGACTGTCGGGTGTCATGCGGGCAGCGCGACCCGACCTCTCCCGTCCTGCGAGCGCCCCGCTGCACGTGTGCAGGCTTGCGCTTGCGCAGTGACGCCCAGCTCAGCGATCAACCTCGGGGTAACCCCGAAGCGGTTTCGCCGGCGAACCGGCTCCACCATCTCGTAGTCGCGCTGCCGCACGCAGGGAGGCTAACCCAGCCGAACGGCCCCCAAACCGCCGCCAGCGGTCACAATGAACGCATGGCGCGGGCCGAAGACGAGGTCGTACAGCTCTGCAGCGACCTCCTGCGCTTCGAGACGGTCAATCGCGGCGGCGGTGACGGCAATGAGCGCGACGCCGCCGAGTACGTCGCCGAGAAGCTCGCCGAGGTAGGGATAGAGCCGACCGTCCTCGAGTCCAAGCCGAACCGCACCTCCGTCATCGCCCGCATCGAGGGCGAGGACAGCTCACGAGGCGCGCTGCTGATCCACGGCCATCTCGACGTCGTCCCCGCCGATGCCGACGACTGGGCGATCCACCCCTTCTCCGGCGAGCTTTCAGACGACGGCAACGTCTGGGGCCGCGGCGCCGTCGACATGAAGGACATGGACGCGATGACGCTCGCCGTCATCCGCGAGCGGCTGCGCACCGGCCGCAAGCCGCCGAGAGACATCGTGCTGGCGTTCGTCGCCGACGAGGAGGCCGGCGGCGCGTACGGCGCGCGCTGGCTCGTCGACAACCACCCTCACCTGTTCGACGGCTGCACCGAGGCCATCAGCGAGGTCGGCGGCTTCTCCTACGAGGTCAGCAACGACTTGCGGCTCTACTGCATCCAGACCGCCGAGAAGGGCCTGGCGTGGATGCGTCTCACCGTCGCGGGACGCGCCGGCCACGGCAGCATGGTGGCGGACGACAACGCGGTCACGGCCCTGTGCGAAGCGGTCGCGCGGCTCGGCCGCCACACGTTCCCGATCGAGCTGCACGAGTCGGTACGCATCTTCCTCGAGGAGCTTTCCGACGCGACGGGCGTGCCGCTCGACCCGAACGACCCGGAAAAGGCCGTCAGCCGGCTCGGCGCGCTCTCCCGGATGATCGGCGCGACCCTGCGCCACACCGCGAACCCGACCCAGCTCGAGGCCGGCTACAAGGTGAACGTCGTCCCGCCGTCGGCAAGCGCCTGCGTCGACGGGCGCTTCCTCCCCGGGGGCGAGGCCGACTTCGAGGCGGCGCTGGATGAGCTGCTCGGCCCCGACATCAAGCGCGAGTGGATCAATTACGACCACGGGGTGGAGACGTCGTTCGACGGCGAGCTCGTCGACGCGATGTCCGCCTCGCTCAAGGCCGAGGACAGCGGCGCGCGTCCCGTGCCGTACATGCTGTCGGGTGGTACCGACGCCAAGCACTTCTCCCGCTTGGGGATCCGGTGCTTCGGTTTCGCGCCGCTGAGGCTGCCGAAGGACCTCGACTTCAGCGCGATGTTCCACGGGGTAGACGAGCGCGTGCCGGTGAGCGGGCTGCAGTTCGGGGTGCGCGTGCTCGACCGCTTCATCGACGGTTGCTGAAGGGGGAGCGACGGTATGAGCGAAGGACCGGGCAGCTTCCACATCCCGCGGCCTGCCGGCGCGCCCGACGGCGGCGACACCGATCCCGAGGGCAACAAGTACCGCCGCCGGCTCGAAGACATCGACCCCGCGCGCGTGCATCCGACCGCCATGATCGAGCATCACGAGCAGCTACGGCCGCGCCCGAGCCCGTACACGGTCGAGGGCTACATCCAGGGTTTTCGCGACCTGTCCGATGCGGCGATCACCGGCACCGGGCAGCGCCGCTCGCGGGCGCGCTTCCTCGTGGTCCTGACCCTCGCCGGCCTGCTGTCTCTGGTCGGGCTTCAGCTCGTGGGCCTGCTCCACTTCTTCTGAACCCGGTGCGCGTGCGCGGCAGCTGCCTCATTAGGGTCCTCCCCGTGCACACCGAGGACATTGAGTACGCGTACGACGGCCGCCGCCTGGTCGGCCATCTCGCGGTCGACGAGCGCCGCGAAGGAACCCGGCCCGCCGTCCTGATCTGCCACGATGCGGCCGGGCTCAGCGACCATCCGAAAAGCACCGCGCGACGGCTGGCGGAGCTCGGCTACGTCGCCCTCGCGCTCGACTACTACGGCGACGGCAAGCCGCTCGCGCCCGAAGACATCGGCGCCCGGTTCGGCGAGATGGCCGGGAGCGCCGAGCGCACCCGGGGCATCGCGAAGGCCGGGCTCGACGTCCTGCTGGCGAGCGAGTACGCAGATCCCGACCGGGTCGCGGCGATCGGCTACTGCTTCGGCGGCACGATGGCCATCGAGCTGGCCCGCAGCGGCGCCGAGCTCGCGGCTGTGGTCGGGTTCCACTCCGGGCTCGGAACGCAACAGCCCGCGCAAGCCGGCGTCATCACCGCGCCCGTGCTGGTCTGCATCGGCGCTGACGACCCGATCATCCCGCCGGAGCAGCGGCTGGCGTTCGAGCAGGAGATGCGTGAGGCCGGCGTCGACTGGCGCATGCACCTCTACGGCGGCGCCGTGCACAGCTTCACCAGCCCGGGCGCGGACGGCAGCAACCCCGCGATCCGCTACGACCGGCGCGCCGATGTGCTGTCGTGGAAGGCGATGGTCGACCTCTTCGACGAGGCCTTCTAACTGGGCAGGAACGGAAGCAGCCCCGGGCGGGCCTTGCGGCGCAGCACCACGCGCCGCGAGCCATCGGGGTAGAGCCGCAGCCGGTCGAGCTCCCACTCGCCGTACTCGGCGTGCAGGGTCAGGACGGTCTGCGCGGTGCGCCGGCTGGTGCCGGGCGGGAGGTAGAGCCGCTCGTACTGCAGCCCGCCGTGCGCTCCGCCCTGCACGCCACTGCGCATGCCATCGGGCACGCCGGGGTGCGCGACTTCAGCACTCATCCGGACACCGTATGGCACGACGCGCCGCCCCATGACGGCAATCTTGCGCGGAACGCGCGATGTCATAGCGCCGACCGGGCGGCCTGCGTCGATAGCCTGCGACGGTGGTGACCGGGCGGTGAGGCAACGCGATTCCCGGATCGCCGCCACCGACCGGCCGGCATTCACCGCCGCTGTCGCCGGCGTCCTCGCCGTGCTGGTGCTCGCCGCGCTGCTGATCCGCGACGGCGGCGACGCATCGCAAGATCGTGCACGCCGGTCCGCCGTGGACGAGCGCGGCGCACCGCCCCGTCGTCGTTGACGGTCCGCCCGGCCGACCAGGCCTACGACGGGCAGTTCTTCTACCGCCTCGGCGTCGCCCCGTTCAGCACGGCGCGCGAGGTCGCCGGCGTGACGTTCGACCTCCCCGCGCTACGCAACGCGCGCTGGCTGTCCGGCGGCTCTGGCCTGGGTGCTGTCCGCCGGGCAGCGCCGGCGCGGTGCCCTGGGCGCTGCTTGTCATCAACCTGCTCGCCGCGCTCGCGCTCGGTGCCGCAGCCGGTGCGCTGGCCCGCAGCAGCGGCCGGCATGCGGCCTGGGGGCTGCTGCTCGTCGCTGTACCCCGGTTTCGCGTTCACGCTGACGCTCGACACGTCGGAGCTGCTCGCCGGCGGCGCTCGTGCTCGGCCGGCTTGTACGCCGGCCGCCGGCGCCGCTGGTGGCTCGCCGGTCTTGCCTTCGCGCTGGCCGTGCTGGCCCGCGACACGACCGTCGCCATCGCCGGCCGGTATCGCGCTCGGCGGAGCCATCCAGCTGCTGCGGCGCCGCCCGCGGGAGGCGCTGGGTCCGCTGCTGGCCGGGGGAGGCGCGGTCGTCGTCTTCGCGGCCTGGCAGGTGCGTGCAACGCGCGCGCTTCCACGACTGGCCCTTCGTGCAGTCGCGCAAGAACAACCTGGCGGGCCCCTTCACCGGCCTCGTCAAGGAGCTCGGTAACGACCTGCCGCCGCACGGGGGCGCCGCAGCGTTCCGCCTGGTGTCGATCGTGGTCCTGATCGCCGTCATCGCCATCGCCGCGCTGGCCATGCGCTCGTCGGCGATTCCCTTCGCCGGAAAAGGTGGCCTGGTTCCCCTCGGTCATCGTCGTGGTGACGCTGAACGCCTTCCTCTGGAGCGGGGCGACGGCCTTCATGCGCGCGGGCTCGGAGGCCTACCTGATGTCGGCGCTGGTCATCCTCGGCAACCGCACCCGCTATGCCCTGTACGTCGCGGCTCCCGTCGCCGGCCTCTGGCTGCTCACGGTGGGAAGCCAGCTCGCCAAGGGCTGAGTACGACAGCTGCTCGACAATCATTTTGATGTGCCGCCAGCGGAGGGTGGTTCAAACGAACCCACCAGCAATCAGCCTGAAGGCCGAGATTCGCTACGCGCATGCGCTTGTCGGCTCATGAAGACAGGTCAGCGCCGGCACGACCGCGCTTTGCTTGTCGCCCGGCGCCGAGCGGGTCGCCAAAGGGTGACGGCTAGGGGACGAAGAACTGCAGGAACGCGAACGACGCGTACACCACCAGCAGCGCCGACGACACCGTCAGCACGCCACGCCAGAGCGGCCGGTACGTCAGCAGCGACGCCGCGACCAGCACGAACGGGAACGCGCTCCAGCAGTAGCGCTCCACCGAGGCGAGATTGCTGCCGGCCAGTGTCGACACCAGAGCGAGCGCGCTCCACACCGTGTACGACGCCGGCAGCCGGCGGGCCATCGGGATCAGCAGCAGCAGGAAGAGCAGCAGCCAGGGCAGGTGCAGCGTGGTGCCGAGCTGATGCTCCCCGGCGCCCGAGATCGCCCGGTGGATCAGCGTGATGGGGCTGATGAGCGGTCCGTGGAGCTGGTCGTGCTGCTGCACCGACAGCGGCTGCAGCGGATCGCCGAACCGGATGCCGATGTAGGCCAGATACGCGACGGCTCCGACCCCGGGAGCGGCGACGGCGGCTATGCGCGGAAGCCAGGGCTGACCGCTGCCCCGGGATCGCCAGACCTCGATGAACGCCGGGATCATCAGCAGCGCCCCCGGCGGGCGGCACAGCCCCGAGAGCACCCCCGCCAGGGCCGCGAGCCACCAGCGGCCGCTGCGGACCCCGTAGAAGACGATGACGGCGAGCAGGCCGGCGAGCGCCTCGGTGTAGCCCATCACCAGCACGAACGCGGGAGGCGCCAGCGCCAGCAGCCACACGGCCCGCCGCGCGGTCTCCACCGACATGCCCTCGAAGCGCGCCAGCCGGATGAGGGCGACGCCGTAGCCGAAGGCCAGCACGTTGACCAGCACGAGCAGCACCACGCCCGTCGCGTGGCCACCGAGCCCGAACAGCCAGGTGAGCATCGGCAGCAGCGGGAAGAAGCGGCGCGTCTCCGGGTCGACGCCGCCGTAGCCGACGCGGGCGATGTCGCTGTAGAAGTGGGCGTCCCAGCCGAGCAGCCCGACCCGCTGGATGTGATCACCGGGGAAGAGCTCGGTGACCTTCGACGCGATCGCCGCCGACAGCGCGAGCGACCCGACGACGAGGACGCGAGCAGTCAGCCACGACCCGATCGCGTCGGGGCCGTCACCGCCGAGCCAGCCGCGCACCCGCTCACGACGGGCGAGCCGGGCGGAGCTCGCCGGCGGCCGCTCGTCCGCCGGTGCGAGCGTGTTCACCGCGGCTTGACGGTGAAGAGATCCAGCTCCGCGTGCTCGTAGGAGTCCAGCTGGGCATCGAGCACCTTGCGGATGGTGCGCTTCCCGGCGAGCGCGAGCCGCAGGTCCGGGCACAGGTACTGGTTGGTCAGGTACTCACCGGAGTAGACCAGCCAGATGTTGTGCGTCCCAGCCTCCTTCAGCGCCCTGTTGACCAGGGCGGGGACATTGCGGTCAGCGGCATCGTTGCGCTGCTTGTAGTCGACCCAGTCGACCCGGTCCGGGGGCGCGAACGTCGGGATCGTGAAGTTCTTCAGGCCCTTTCCGCCACGGCCGGCCCGGATCTCGCGGGCGATGGCCGGGCCGAGCTGGTCGGGGCAGTAGAGCACGACGTCGCCGGGCGCCCCGTACGCGCGCAACGTCGACGCGATCTGCACGGCCTGGGTGCGCTGCTTCTCCACGACCGGCCCTGCCGCCAGCGACCCGAACAGCGCGATCAGGCCCACCGACCCTGCCCAGAGCCGCCGGTCGACCAGCCGCTCCGGGCCCAGCGCGAGACATAGCAGGAAGGGGATGAACGCGATAGCGGTGTAACGGTCGGCCCACGCGTTGCCGACCAGCTTGCCCACAGTCACGGCGAGGACGAGCGTGCCGATCGCGAAGATCAGCAGCAGCCGGCCGGGCTCATGGCCGCGCAGGTCGAGCAAGACCTGGCGCGGCCCCGCGGGATACCCGAAGACGGCCAGCGCCAGCAGGGCGCACACCACGATCAGCAAGGCGCGGCCGGCGGTCAGCTGCCCGCCTGCCCACTGACCGAACGCGTGGACCACCGCCGCATACGTCGCCGGCTCCGCCCACGGGGTGCCGGTGTGCTTGCCCTGGTAGCGGAAGACCGGCAGCCAGGGGATGAAAAGCACGGCACCGCCGACCAGGCCGAGCAGCGAGTACCGGCAGCCGCGCTTGCGCAGCGGGCTTCCCCAGAACGCGCCGATGACGAGTCCGACAGCCAGGGTGATGAGCGAGTACAGCGACCAGTAGTGGGTGAGGGCGACGGCCGCCGAGAAGACCGACAGCAGAACGACGCTCCACCAGGCAGGCGCCCTCAGGGTGCGCTCCAGCGCTAGCCCACCCAACAGCGCGAGTAGCAGCAGCAGGCTGTACATCCGGGTCTCGCTCGCGTAGTACGCGGCGAACGGCGAGCAGATGAACGCGAGAACGGCGACCCAGGCCGCGCGTCGGCCGATGACCCGGCGCCCCAGCAGCAGCAACGGGTAGATGCAGGCCAGGTTCAGCACGAACGAGAGCGCCCTGACCGTGCGGTCACCATTACCGAAGATCTCGATCCAGAAGTGCAACAGCCAGTAGTAAAGCGGCGGCGAACCGTCCTGCTTCAAGCCTTCGACCAGGGTCGGCCCATGGCCGGTGAGCGGCAGCCGCGCGATGGCGATGCTCTGCGACTCGTCGAGCCACAAGCCGCGCGGGCCCCAGAGCCGCACTAGCAGGCAATAGACAACCGCAACGCCGATCGCCACCCAGAAGGCGATCCAGGCGATGCGCTCACGTCGCGAATGGACGGGTCTGGAAGGCGGCGGCTCTTCGGCGCCCTTCTCGGGCCGAACCGCGACGTCAGTCACAGCTGCAGACTGCCACGCCGGACCGCGCTTTCGGCGCTCATGCGTCCAGCATCAAGCACGCTGGATGCCCTTCGCGCCGGGCGAGACCTCCTCGTGGTAGTCCTCTTCCACGTTGACGTCCCAGACGTCATGGTGGGCACCGTCGATCATGTTTTGCACCGTCAGCAGGGCTGTGAACATCGAGTGGTCCTGGTTGTTGTAGCGGTGCATGCCATTGCGCCCGACCGGATGCAGGTTGGGCGCGTTTTCCGCGATCCAGGCCCGCATCGTGTCGACGTTGTTCTTGTACTCGGAGTCGTAGAACGGGTACGCCTTCGGCATCCGCACCACGAAGCCGCGCTCGACCAGCGCCGGGTCGACGAGCCCGAGAATTCCGAGCTCGCGCTTGGCCTGCTCGATCAGGTCCTCATCCGAGCGGTTCCAGGTCTCGTCGCCGACGCTGACGAAGAACTCCAGGCCGAGGCAGGTGCGCCCTTCCTTGACCAGGTACGGCGACCAGGTGCCGAAGTTCTGGATGCGGCCGACCCCGACGTCAGGGGCGTGGATGTAGATCCAGTTGTCGGGGAAGCCCGCGCTCTCCGGCACGACCACGGCGACGGTCAGGAAGTCGCGGAACTTCAGCGCGTCAGCAGCGGCGAGAACATCCGCAGGCGGCTTCGGGTCGAGCGCCTTGATCAGCGAGGAGAACGGCATCGAGCTGACGACGTGGTCGGCGCTGTAGGTGTGTTCGCTACCGACGTCCTTGCGGGTGGCCTCCGGAGCGCCGGCACCAGGACCGTAGCCACCGGTGACGACGGTGGTGACGCCCGTGACGCCCTTGCCCTCTTCCCAGTGGACGGTGCGGACCTTCTCCTCGAGGACCAGGGTGGCCCCCTTGGCCTGCACCTTGTCGGCCGCCGTCTCCCACATCATCCCGGGGCCGTACTTCGGGTACTGGAACTCCTCGATGAGCGAGGTGATCTCTTTCTGGTTCGTCTTCGGCTTCAGCGCATTCATGATCGCGTTGGACAGCGACATGTTCTTGATGCGCTGGGCGGCGAAATCGGCGGGGAGCTCGCTGACCGGGACGCCCCAGAGCTTCTCGTTGTAGGTCTTGAAGAAGTGGTGGTAGAGCCGCTTGCCGAAGCGGGCGACGATCCAGCCCTCGAGCGTGTCCTGGTTCTTCGGGGGCCGCACGCGGGCCCACCCGTAAGACAGGACGCACCGCGCCGCCTCGATGATCCCGAGGTTGCCGAGCGCGTTCGACGCCTTCAGCGGGTAGTCGTAGAACTTCCCTCGGTAGTAGATCCGGCTCATGCGGGGGCGCATCAGGAAGTCCTCGTCAGGGAGGATCTCATGCCAGAGCGCCTCGACCTCGGGCACCTTGGTGAAGAAGCGGTGGCCCCCGATGTCGAAACGCCAGCCCTCACGCTCGGCGGTGCGGCTGATCCCCCCGACCATCGCGTCGCCTTCGAGGATGGTCACCGGAACGTCACGCTTGACCAGCTCGAACGCGGCAGTGAGCCCGGCCGGCCCGGCTCCGATGACGACTACCTGCGGCTTCTCGGCCACGATACGAGTACGACCTTCCCTCACGCGGCGCACGACGACACCAGACGACGTGCGGGCGGCCGGTACAACGCGGTGTGTCTTCACGGTTCACGCGTGCGCCTTGCGTGCCCGCGTCAGCCGTATCCAACAAGCACCGATCGACCGCCGGTTAGCATTGTGCCCGACATGCGGGCCTCTTCTTCGTCCGACGCGCCCGCCTCCCTGCCCTCGAGCGCGCGCGCCGCGCCTGACGACGCGCCGATTGAACGCGCAGGTCCCGGCCTCCGGATCGGCGTTACCCCGGCCTGCGTGGTCTTACTCCTGGCCGGCTGGGTCGGTGTGGCGCTCGGCATCGGAACTCATGACGGCCGCTACGCGCTCCCGTCGCTGGTGCTGGTCGTGGCCGGGACGCTCGTCGTCGGAGCGGGCGTCTTCGCCGCAGCGCAGCCGTCCGCCCGGGCCTGGCGGCTGCCGGAATCAGCCGACCGTGTCGTGCTCGCAGCCGCCGCGCTCACCGTCGGGCTCGCCCCGCTGATCTGGCACCCGCGTTACTTTGCTCACGGCGCCGGATGGACGGCGTCGCAGGTGCTCGCAGCCGGCGCGGGACTGCTCGCCGCGGCGACGGTGCTGCCGACCTTCGGTGTCGCGCGCGGGCTCGCGTCGCAGCGCTGGCCGTTCTGGACGGTGCTCGCCCTGATGGCCGCCGCCGGGGTGACGATGATCGCCGCCGCGCCGAAGCCGCACATCGACGTCTTCTGGCTGCTCCAGGGTTCGACGAAGGGGTTGCTGTCGGGGGCCGACATGTATCGCCAGCAGTGGGCCGAGACGCGCGCCAGCTACTACTCGCACGGCCTCTTCGACGTCTACCCCTACCTGCCGTGGACCTCGGTGCTGCTGGCGCCGTTCCGGGTGGTCTTCGGCGACATCCGCTTCGGCCTCGTCGCAGCGTTGACCATCGCGGCCGTCATCGCGCGCCGCCTCGGAAGCCTCCGCACGGCCATGCCGCCAGTCGTCCTGCTGCCGTTGCTGCTCGCCGTGCTTCCCAAGGTCACCTACAGCTACCAGCTCTCCTGGACCGAGCCACTGCTGATCGCGCTCCTGGCGGGCATGGTGCTCGCGGCCCGCTCCGGCCGGCTCACCCTGGCCGTGGTCCTGCTCGCGCTCGCGCTCGCGTCGAAGCAGCACATCATCCTGCTGCTGCCGCTGACGGCGATCTGGCCGCGTTTCGGATGGCGACGCACGCTGGCGGCAGCGGCCGGAGCGCTGGTGCTCATCTCGCCGTGGATCATCGCCGGACCCCACGACTTCTGGCACGACGCCGTCCACGAAAACCTCGGCCTCGGCTACCGGGCCGACGCGCTCTGCCTGGCGACGTTCTTCCACAAGGCGCTCGGGGTGGATCCGGGCTTCGCGTTGACCGGATTGGGACTGCTGGTCGCGTACGCCCTGGCCTGGCGGGTACGGGGCAGCGCCTTCGGGTTCTGCGCCGGCGCGGGCCTGCTCGTGCTGGTTCTCGACATCACCAACACGCAGTCGTTCTTCAACCATTACACGCTCGGGATGGCGCTGGTCGTGCTGGCCGTCTGCCTGCGCTGGGGCTCTGAAGCTCCCGGCTCCAGCGACCCGGCCGAGCTACCGCTTCGTGGAGAAGCGCACCAGCATTGACGACTCCAGCAGGCGGCGCCGGCTGACCTGCGCCACCGGATCCCGTCCGAGCGCCGCCAGCTGGTCGGCGACCTCGGAGCAGCTATCGCCGAGAGTGCGGTAACCGTCGGCGCGGACCAGGTAGATCGACCCGTTCGGGCCGGCCATCTCGTCGATCTGGCGGGCGAACGCGGTGGCGCTGGCGTGGCCCATGCGCTTCGCGTAGTCGACCCAATCGACGAGCGCCGGACCGCTGGCATCGGCGAAGGCAATCTCCTTCACACCGGTGACCCCGCGGCGCACCAGCATCCGGTGCAGTGCCGGCGCGAGCTGATCCGGGCAGTACGCGACGACATCGCCCGGCCGGGCCTGGTCCTGGATGCGGGTGGCCACCTCGGCCGCGTTGGTGCGCTCCTGACCGTTCAATGCCCGCCCGCCGATCAACCCGGCGATGCTCACCAGCACCAGCACGCCGGTGACCGCGGCCCGCGAGGAGAGCAGGCCGATCCCGAGGCTGGCCAGCAGCAGGAACGGCGGCAGCGAGATGCCGGTGTAGCGCTCGGCGTAGGCGCTACCGCCGAGCGCGTAGGTGCCGTACGCGAGCACGAGCGGAACCAGCCACATCGCCGCCAGGTAGCGCCCCGGCACCCGGCCGGACAGCTTCAGATGCAGCCCGTCGTGGGAAGGCCGGGCGGAGAAGCCGAGGAACGCCATCAGCATGAGCACCAGCGCCAGGGCAGCGCCGAGGGACGCCGGGCCGGCCCACGAGAAGACGGTGTCGAGCAGCACCTCAGCGTGTACCGGCTGCGCCCAGGGGGTGCCGGTGTGAAGCATCTGGAAGACGAAGGTCGGCGCCCAGGGCAGGAAGAGGACGACGGACGCGAGCATCGCCCCCAGCGCCGACAGGCACAGGCGCCGGTACTGCGGGCGGCGGCGCGCCTGCAGCAGCAGGAAGAACGCGACGGACGCGAGCATGAGCAGCGTCCAGTAGTGCGTGTAGGCAAGCGCCGCCGTGACGAGCGTGACGGCGGCCCAGCGGCGCCGGCTCGGTGCCTCGAGCGCCCGCGCCAGCACGAGGGCGAAAAGCAGCGCCAGGAAGACGACGAGGCAGTACATCCGGGTCTCGGTGCCGTAGCGGATGGCGTACGGCGAGGTCGCGAAGAGCAGCAGCGCCGCCGCACCGGTGCGGGACTCGGCGCGGGGTTCGATGTGGCTGAAGGTTGCCGCCACCCGCGCGACGCGCTTGCCGGCGAAATACGCGAGTGGCAGGGTCGCGACCGACAACACCCCGGAGAGCGCGCGAACCGCGACATCACCGTCGCCGAACAGCTGCATCCAGTAGTGCAGCAGCAGGTAATACAGCGGGGGTGACCCGTCGTGGCGAAGGGCGGAGAAGAGCTGGGGGAGGTGGCGGCCCGAGATCTCGACCGTCAACGCCTCGTCGAGCCAGATGTGGCTCGAGGTGACGAACCGCAGGACGGATCCGATGGTGATCGCCAGCGCGGCGAGGCCGATGAGCCAGGGAAGCGGCTGCTGGCGGCGCACCCAGGCGTCAAGGCGGTGCGGCAGCAACCGGCGGCTGAGCTTGGCGGCGACCTCGGGGAGGGGCGGATTCCCGCGCTGCTCCGGGGGTGCTTGCGGAGCTTCGGGTGCTGCCACGCCGCCGGCGGCGCCCACTTCGGGACGAACGGCTCCGGGCAGCCGGTCGGTGGCTCGCCGGCCCCAGGCCTGGTGCCGCGGCTCGACGGGCGCGCTCACGCGCAGATGCCCGGCTCGACCATCGGTACAGGCTACCCACCATGCCTGATCGTTAGCTGCACAAGCGCGCCGGGCCGTAGCTGCGAAGATGCCGCCGAACGTTCACGCCGAATTTGCGTCAGCGGCGACCGCCGGAGGCGGGTCGAGAGCGAGCTCGGCGAACGAGCGCACCAGCATCTCGGGAAGGCGCGTGACGCGGGGGCGGCCACCGTTTTCGCGCACCGCGCGTCCCAGGGACGGGCCGACCGCGGGGACCACCGAGAGGTGGCGCTGCGCCCGGGTCAGCGCCGTGTAGACGAGCGGCCGGGTGAGCAGGCCGCCGGACTCGGGCGGAAGCACGACGACTACCGCCGGCCACTCGCTGCCCTGCGCCCGGTGGACCGTGATCGCCCAGCCGTGGCGAAGGTCGCTCCACGACGTCGGCGGCACCGTCACCGGGACCCCGCTGAAGCTGATGACCAGGCCATCGCTGGTGCGCGCCGTCACCGTGCCCACCTCGCCGTTAGCGAAGCCCTCGTCGAGATGGTTGGCGACGGCGACGATCCGGTCGCCCACGTCGAAGCGCCGGGCGGGGCTCACCTTGGACGTGGCGCCCGGCGGGGTGGGGTTCAGGACCTCTTTCAGCGCCAGGTTCAGTGCTTCGGTACCGGCGGGACCGCGATGCACCGGGGTCACGACCTGCACGTCGGCGCTGGCGATGCCCAGCGCCCGCGGGATCGAATCGGTGACCAGCTGCACCACGCGACGCGCGGCCTCGGCGCTGTCGCGGCTCGCGACGATGACCACCTCGCGCTCCGGGTCATCGACTGCCGGCAGCTCGCCGGCCCTGACCGACGTCGCGAGCCGGGCGATGGTGCCCCCTTCGGCCTGCCGGTACAGCTGGGTCAGCTCGGTGTTGGGGATGACCCCGGAATCGACCAGATCGGCCAGCACCCGGCCCGGCCCGATGCTCGGCAGCTGCGCCGGGTCGCCCACTAGCAGCAGGTGGGTGCCATCACGGCAGGCGTCGACGACGCCGGCCGCGAGCTCGGCGTCGAGCATCGAGGCCTCGTCGACGACGACCAGGTCGGCATCCAGCGGCCAGCTCTCGCCCCGGGTGAAGACCGGACCGCCTCCCGGCCCGCCCTCGCTCACCGGCTGCGCGCCGAGCAGGCGGTGGACGGTGCTCGCGCTCTCCCCGGTGAGCTCTTCAAGCCGCTTCGCGGCGCGTCCGGTGGGGGCGGCCAGGGCGATGGTCGCCCCGCGCGCTCGCGCCAGCTGGACGACCGCCGACACCGTGCGGCTCTTGCCGGTACCGGGACCGCCGGTCAGCAGGCTGACCCCGTGTGTCAGGGCGGCGATGACGGCGGCCTTCTGCGTCTCGTCGAGACCGGTGATGCCGAGGGCATCCGGCTCGCCGATCGGCTCGGCCGAGGCGATGAGGCGAGCGAGCGCCTCGGCCAGCGAATCCTCCGCCATCGCGTAGCGGGGGAGTGAGACGAGCCGGTCCTGCGGGGCGACGCCGGGCTCCGCCGCATCGCTGCCTGGCGCACCTTCGAGATCGATGACGACGCGGCCGGCCTCGATCGCCGCCTCCAACGCGTCGACGGGCTCGCGCACCCCGCGGCTGCGCGCCCCCTCCAGCAGCCGCTGCACCGTGGAGGCGGTGTCGCCCGCCCGGGCGGCCAGCACCAGCAGGTGGACCATGACGGAGGGCCCGCGGCTGGGCTCGTCGCGGCTGCGGCCGAGCTCGCCGGCCAGCCGATCGGCCTGGCGCAGATCGGCGTCGCCGTCGAGCAGGCGCCAGGGATCGTCGCGAAGCATGGCGGCGGCACCGGGGCCGAGGGCGTTCAGCGCCCCCTCTGCCAGCCGCGCCGGGAGCCCGGCCGGCGCGAGCAGCCCGACCACGTCGAACTTCGGCCGCGCCCGGGCGAAAGCGACCATGAGCGTCGCCGCGCGCCGGCCGGAGACGCCGGGCAGTGCCGAGAGCGCTTCCTCGGTGACGTCATCGGCCTCGTGGATGCCACCGGCCGCGAGCTTCTCGCGGACCGTCTTGCCGAGGCCGGGCCACAGGCCGGCAGCGCAGAACGCGCTGAACACCTCGCTGGCCGTCGTCGGCGGCGCGGCGTCGACCTGCCCGGAGGGGCCTGGGGGACCGGTCACGTCCGCAGGTTACGGGCGGCGAGCTGCCCGGCAGCGGTTATGCACAGTTATGCACGGGGGGCTCAGTCCCACGGCATGCGCTCGGGGTATCCGAGCTGCGGCGCGGAGACGTCGTCGAGCGCGCTGCGTATCGAAGCCGGCAGCGTGAGCTCCTCGGACTCGAGGGAGGCGGCGAGCTGGGCGGCGGTGCGCGCCCCCACGATCGGCGCTGCCACCCCCGGCCGGTCGCGCACCCAGGCGAGCGCCACGGCGACCGGGCTGACTCCCAGGCCCTTGGCGGCGGTGCGTACCGCTTCGACGACCCGGGCGGCCTCATCGGTCAGGTAGGGCTCGACGAAGCGACTCCAGTTCGGCGATGCCGCCCGCGAGCCCGCCGGCGCGCTCTCGCGGCTGCGCCCGTACGAACCGGCGAGCACGCCCCGGCCGAGCGGTGACCACGGCAGGATGCCGAGTCCCGCGTCAGCGGCAGCGGGGATGACCTCGCGCTCGATCCCGCGGGCCAGCAGCGAGTACTCCATCTGGCTCGAGACGAGCGGCGCGCGGCCCGGAGCCGCCTGGAGCAACGCCGCCTTGGCGGTCTGCCAACCGTTGTAGTTGGAGATGCCGATGTAGCGCACCCGCCCGCTGCTGACGGCGTGGTCGAGGGCGGCGAGGGTCTCGTCCAAGGGCGTCTCGCCGTGCCACAGGTGGACCTGCCAGAGGTCGATGTGGTCGGTGCGCAGCCGGCTCAGCGAACCGTCGAGGGCGTCGAGGAGGCGGCGACGTGACGTTCCGGACTGCAGCGGCCCGTCGCCGGCACGCGCACCCGCCTTGGTCGCGATCGTGAGTTCCGCGCGGGCGGCGCCACGAATGAGCCCGCCGAGCATGCGCTCGGACTCGCCGCCCGAATAGACCTCGGCCGTATCGATGAGCGTGCCGCCGGCATCGCGAAACGCGTTCAGCTGCGCGTGGGCTTCGTCCTCATCGAGGTCGCGGCCCCAGCCCATGGTGCCCAATGCCAACCGCGACACGAGCAGGCCGCTACGGCCCAAGCTGCGGTGTTCCACGAGCGCTGACCATACGGTGGTTCCGGGCGCACGCCGTGGCGCCACGTCAGAGGCGGGAGCAGAACCCTGAATTACTTAGAGGCGTCGGTGCTCGGTGTGGTCGAGGGAATCACCGAATTCCTGCCCGTTTCCAGCACCGGTCACCTCACCGTCACCGAGCGGCTCTTCGACCTCAAGATCGACGACAAGGGGGTCACGGCGTTCACCGCCGTCGTGCAGTTCGGTGCAGTAGTCGCGGTCCTGCTCTACTTCCGGAAGGACATCTGGCGGCTCATCGTCGCGGGGTTCACGGCGATCCGCCATCCCGAAGCGCGCTCCGAGCCGGCAGCCCGCGAGGCCGGGTTCATCGTCGTCGGCACGATCCCGATCGCCATCGTCGGCCTGGCGGCGAAGAACGCCATCGAGGGGCCGCTGCGCAACCTCGGGGTGGTGGCGGCCGCGCTGATCCTCTGGTCGGGCGTGATGGTGTACGCCGAAAGCCGGGCCAGCCAGCGTCGTGATGAACGCTCCCTCAGCCTCAAAGACGCTCTGATCATGGGTGTTACGCAGTGTTTCGCCCTCATCCCGGGCATCTCGCGTTCGGGTGCGACCATCAGCGCGGGCCTGATCCGCGGGATCGATCGCGTCTCGGCGACGCGCCTCTCGTTCTTCCTGGCGATCCCGGCGCTGACCGCGGCGACGCTGCTCGAGCTGCGCCATGCGTTCAATGGCGACGTGGGAGTCGGCCCGACCCTGGTCGGCACGCTCATCGCGTTCATCGTGGCGTACGCCTCGATCGCCTGGCTGCTGCGCTTCGTCGCCGGCCACAAGATCACGGCCTTCGTGCCCTACCGCATCGTGGCAGGCGGCGTGATCGCCATCCTGCTCCTCGCGGGCACGATCTAGCTCGACCAGGTAGACAGGGGCTCCCATGACAACCGTCGTTCTGCTGCGCCACGGGCTGACCTCGATGACCGGTCCGCGGCTGGCCGGCTGGACGCCCGGGGTCGTGCTCGACGATCGCGGCAAGTCGCAGGCGGCAAGGGTCGCCGAGCGGCTGCGTCCCCTCCCGCTGGCCGCCATCGTCTCGAGTCCCCTCGAGCGTTGCCAGGAGACGGCGGCGGCCGTGGCGGAAACCCGGGATCAGCCGGTGCTCACCGAGGATCGGCTGGGGGAGTGCCGCTACGGGGATTGGACCGGCCAGGAGTTGAAGGTCCTGGCGAAGGACCCGCTGTGGAAGGTCGTGCAGAACCATCCGAGCGCGGTCGTCTTCCCGGGTCCGGAGGGGGAGGCGCTGCGCGATACGCAATCGCGCGCCGTGACCGCGCTGCGCGAGTGGGACCAGCGGCTCACCGCCGAAGTGGGTCCTGAGGCGACCTGGCTCGCCTGCAGCCATGGCGACGTGATCAAGGCAATCGTCGCCGATGCCCTGGGAATGCACCTCGACCTGTTCCAGCGCATCAGCGTCGATCCGTGTTCGATGACCGTCATCCGCTACACCGAGCTGCGCTCATTCGTGCTGCGGGTCAACGACACCGGCGGCAGCGTCGAGGATTTGCTGCCCCCGAAGAAGAAGCCGCGCGGGCGGCGCAAGCCCTCCTCCGATGCGGTCGTCGGCGGCGGCCCCGGCGCCTGAAAAGTCGCCTGCGCAACGCGCTGGACCGATTCTCGGATCGCGATCGCCACGTACTTTCAAGACGTCATGAGCGAAGAGGCCGACGCGCAGGTCCGGCCGCAGCAGCCTGCTGGCTACCACCAGCTCGAACCCGATGCTGCCCTCGATCTGCTGCGGGCCGGGGAGCTCGATGTCGAGGGCCGGATGCTCGACGCGAGCAACGCGACCCTCTTCTGCCGGATCGCGGTCAACGGGCAGGCCGCCGAGTGCGTCTACAAGCCGGTGCGAGGCGAGCGGCCGCTGTGGGACTTCCCGGACGGCACCCTCGCCGGCCGCGAGCTCGCCGCCTACGAGGTGAGCGTCGCCAGCGGGTGGGATCTGGTGCCTCCGACGGTGCTGCGCGAGGGGCCCTTCGGCGAGGGCATGGTTCAGCTCTGGATCGACATCGACGAGACGGTCGACGTCGAGCGGCTGGTGCGCAGCGACCGCCCGCAGCTGCGCCGCATCGCCCTCTTCGACGCGGTGATCAACAACGCCGACCGCAAGGGTGGCCACCTGCTCCCGGTGGCCGGCGGGAGTCACGTGTTCGGCATCGACCACGGGATCGCGTTCCACTGCGACGACAAGCTGCGCACGCTGCTGTGGGGGTGGCGCGGCGATCGGCTGACCAGGCGCGAGCGCGAGACGCTCGAGAAGCTGCGCTTCGACCCGGACCTTGATGACCGGCTCCACGAACACCTGACCCGGCGCGAGGTCACGGCGATGCACCGCCGGATCGAGCGGCTGCTGCGCACCGGTGTCTTTCCGGAGCCGAGTGGCGACTGGCCGGCCATTCCGTGGCCGCCCTTCTGAGCGAGCCGCGGCCGAAGCCTCGCGAGTCACCACATAGTGTCGAGGGGTGCGTGCCTGGTCAGCGAGTCCGCCTCCGCGCCTGCCCGGTCAGGGGGAGCCGCTGCGGTTGTACGACACCGCCGCGCAGGCCGTCCATCCGGTGGCGCCCGGCCCGTTGAAGCGGATATATGTCTGCGGCATCACCCCGTATGACGCGACGCACCTGGGCCACGCGCTCACCTACGTCAGCTTCGACCTGGCCCAGCGCGCGCTGCGGGATGCCGGCAGCGAGGTCAGCTACGTGCAGAACGTCACCGACATCGACGAGCCGCTGCTGGAGCGCGCCGAGCGTGACGGGGTCGACTGGCGCGAGCTCGCCGCCGGCGAGACGGAGCGTTTCCGCCTCGACATGACGGCCCTGCGCGTCCTCGCGCCGGACGCTTACATCGGGGCTGTCGAAGCGATCCCGCTGATCATCCCGGTGATCGAGAAGCTGCTGGCCGACGGCAACGCCTACCTCGTCGAGCGCGACATCTACTTCTCGGTCGCGATGTCGCCCCATTTCGGGACCGTGGCGCACCTGGCCCGGGAACAGATGCAGGCGCTGTCGGCGGAGCGCGGCGGCGACCCGGAGCGTCCCGGCAAGCGTGATCCGCTGGACCCGCTGCTCTGGCGCGCCGAGCGGCCGGGGGAGCCGTCCTGGCCGGCGCCGTTCGGGGCAGGCAGGCCCGGCTGGCACGTCGAGTGCGCGGCGATCGCCCTGGAACACCTCGGAGCGGAGATCGACATCCAGGGCGGGGGGAGCGATCTCGCCTACCCACACCACGAGTGCAGTGCCGCGCATGCGGCAGCCGTCTCCGGCCGGTGGCCCTTCGCTGGGAGCTACGTCCACTCGGGGATGCTGGCCTACAAGGGCACGAAGATGTCGAAGTCGCTGGGCAACCTGGTGTTCGTCTCAGCCTTGCGGGCCGACGGGGTCGACCCGATGGCCATCCGCCTCGCGCTGCTGTCACACCGCTACCGCGACGACTGGGAGTGGACATCCGACGTGCTCGACGAGGCGGTCGCCCGCCTGCAGCGCTGGCGTGACGCATCGGCCGGCTCGGGCGGTCCGGACGGCCAGAACCTGCTGGCGCGGGTACGTGCCTGCCTCGCGGACGATCTCGACGCGCCGCGCGCGCTCGCCGCTGTCGACGGCTGGGCAGATGGGGCGCTCGCCGGCGACGTCGCCGATCCCGAGGCCCCTGAGCTGGTGCGCCGCCTCTCCGACGCGTTGCTCGGTGTCGCGCTCTAGCCAGGCCTATTCGGAGCGGCGCCGGCGCAGGTAACGCTCGAACTCCAGGGCGATCGCGTCACCGCTGGCTTCGGGAAGCGCCGTCTCAGGCTCACGAGACTCGAGCGAGCGCACGTATTCGGCGACGTCCGAATCCCCTTCGGCGAGCTCGTCCACCTGGCGTTCCCACGCCCGGGACCGTTCGACGAGGTCGTCCAGCGGGATCGCGACGTCGAGCAGATCCTCGACCCGGCGCAGCAGGGCCAGCGTGGCCTTGGGGCAGGGGGGCTGCGCCACGTAATGCGGGACCGCGGCCCAGAACGAGATGGAAGGCAGCCCCGCGGTCTGGCAGGCCTCGCCGAAGACGCCCACGATCCCGGTGGGCCCCTCGTAGCGCGAGCTCTCCAGGTTCAGCTGGGCCGCCGTCGCCGGGTCGCTCGCGGTACCGCTCACCGGCACCGGCCGGGTGTGCGGCGTATCTGCCAGGAGTGCACCCAGAGTCGCGACGACGTCGATACCCAGGGCATGGGCCCCCTCGATGAGCTCCTCGCAGAACCCGCGCCACCGCATGTTGGGCTCGAGGCCGCGGAGCACGACCAGATCGCGGCTCGCCTCCGGCAGGCGGGCGACGGACAGCCGGGTGGTCGGCCACTCGATCCGGCGGGTATTGCCGTCGACCAGGCTGACGCTCGGACGGTTCACCTGGAAGTCGTAGTAGTCGTCCGGATCGATGACGCCGATGGTGTGGGCGTTGAACACCGTCTCCAGATGCTCGACGGCCGCCGTCGCCGCGTCGGCCGCGTCGTTCCAGCCTTCGAATGCGGCCACGAGAACGGGTCTACGGAGCTCACCAACGTCGGAGAACTCGATCATGACCACCCTTCCCCTGCCACCTCCGGGTCAGGTAGGGAGCTGGCCGGTCAGGGGCCAGCTCCCGCGCGTTCTTGGAGGCAAGTCCCGTAAAACGGTACGTCGGAAGTCACCCGGGGCGGCGCAGGGGAGGGTTCCGGCAGGCGGCACGGCGTGGCCGCGAACGGTGCGATCAGCGGTTCACCGTGTGAGCGATGAGCACGTCGCAGGTAGCGCGATGGCTGATGTTCGCGGGCACCGAGCCGAGGAGGCGCCCCGCCAGGCTGTTGAGGCCACGGTTTCCCACCACGATGAGGTTGGCCTGGGCCTCGCCCGCCACGCGCAGCAGGACGTCGACCGGATCCCCCTCGACCGGCAGGACTTCGATCGTCTCGGCGCCGGCGGCCTTGGCGTGGCCGAGCGCCTCGTTGAGGACCGTGTCGGCCGGGTTCGAGCCGTGGACCTTGTAGGAGTCGTGGCCGAGCTGGTCGGCGGCCCGCTGCTCGTCGCGGCGGTCCATCGGGCGGTAGGCGCAGGTGATGACGAGCCGGGCACCGCTGGCGCCCGCTACCTGGGCGGCCCGCTCGACCGCGACCATCGACGACGCGGAGCCGTCGGTTCCCACCACCACCGTCGTGTAGCTAACCATGAGCCGCCCCGTCCTGATCTTGTGCGCGCACCGTACCCCCGAGCGCGGAGAAGTTGACCTTCTTCC
Source organism: uncultured Actinomycetota bacterium (assembly GCA_963782485.1). Taxonomy (GTDB): domain Bacteria; phylum Actinomycetota; class Actinomycetes; order Frankiales; family Frankiaceae; genus DATAZK01. Next base: position 716,600 of record CAWAJV010000006.1, on the reverse strand, counting down.
CGGTCCCTTTCCGGTTCTGCGGCGTGGCTAAACGCGGGCGTTCGTCACGCCTCGCGATCTGCGCTGGTCGGTGCGGGTGCCATAGCCTCGAGCGCATGCGATTGCCGGCAGCCCTGGTCGCGCGCGGGTGAGCACCAAACCCTGGACGGGCGGTGAAGGACCCGTGCAGCCCGGGCCGGCGGGGCTGCTGGATCTGCTGCGGCGGCGGGGGGCTCGCCGCGGCCCGGTACCGCTTCCCGGCGCCGTGCTGTTCGATCTCGACGGCCTGCTGGTCGATTCCGAGCCGCTCTGGACCATCGCCGAGCAACGCATCGCCGCCCGGCTGGACGGCGAGTTCACCCCCGAGCTCAAAGCGAGGATGATCGGCAAGCGGCTGGACCTCGCGGTGGCCGTCCTGCTCGAGGGCCTGGACACCCCGCGGGCGCGGGCGGCCGACCCGCTCGAGGTCGGCCGCCAGCTCATGGCCGAGATGGCCGAGCTGCTCCGCGCGGGGGTCCCGCTTCAGCCCGGCGCCCTGGGACTGCTGGACGCGCTGCGCTCGGCGCAGGTGCCGCTCGCGCTCGTCTCGTCGTCGTTCCGGCAGCTGGTCGACGCGGCCTTGGTGCAGGTCGGGCCGGAGCGGTTCACCGTGACCGTCGCGGGCGACGAGGTGGCACACGGCAAGCCGGATCCGGAGCCCTACCTGACGGCAGCGCGCGCGATCGGGGCGGTGCCGGCCCGCTGCGTCGTGATCGAAGACGCGCCAGCGGGGGTGGCGAGCGCCGTAGCGGCCGGCTGCGCCTGCGTCTTCGTACCGACCTTTCCCGAGCAGGAGACGCTGGCTCCCGACGAGCGACCGCCCGACCGCGTTGAGCTGCGGACCAGCCTGGAGCAGGTAGACCTCGAGCTGCTCGGGCGCCTCACCATCCATCCGGACTCGGCTCGGGGCCGGCGGGCGCGCTGAAGTCGCGAACGAGATCGCGGGCGACCGCCGCGAGCTCGTCAGGGCTGATGCCACACTCGAGCGCGTCGCCCAGCAGGAGCGAGAGCTGATGATCGGGATCGCTCCCGGAGGCCCGCTCCAGGCTGACGGCCGCGAGCGAACCCTCACCCCTGCAGTAGGCGACGAACGCCAGCGCTGACAGCACCTCGACGTCATAGGGAGGCAACGCCAGCGGCGCCAGGTCGCGCAGCAGGGCGACCAGATGCTGCCCGCCCGTGGCGGCCCAGCTGAGGATCTCATCGCGCACCAGGACATCGCCCAGGCTCACGATGAGGCGGACCGATTCGACCGTCGTGAGCTCGCGGCCGGGGCCCGCAGCGCCAGCTGTCCGGCGCCGCAGGGCCGACTCCCACCGCTCCAGCGGGTATGCGGCCGGCCGCTCGCGTGCCGCGGCGTAGGCCGGCTCGAGCTCCTCCCGGCGCGGGCCGGTCACGAGCGCGACAGACGCCTCCAGCTCCTCCCGGCTCGCGAGCGGCGCCTTGCCCTCGGCGATGAACGGCGCCGCGACCTTCGTGTGGTCGGCGCCGCCGGCCACCGGGACGGGGCGCCCGCGCGGCGGGCAGCATTCCGGCCGCTCGCACAGGTACGACCAGTAGCGCCCCTCGCGCACCCCGAGCGCGTCCTTGACCGCGAGGCCGGCGCCCCGCGCGGTGCTCATCAGCTCGCGGGCCAGGGCCTTGCCGGGCCGGCGACCCCGACCGCCGGCATCCAGCGGGTCGAACAGCATGAGCACGACGGCATCGGCGCCTTCCGCCCGAGCCCGCGCGACCAGCACCCGCTTGATGAGCTCGCGGTCCTCGTCGATGTCGATCCGCAAGGTGAGCGCCACCTGCTTGTTGCGCAGGCAGATCGCTACGACCGAGCGGCGCGGGGCGAACCCCACGAGATACGGGACCGCGGCGAGGATCTCGCCCGGCGTGCTCAGGCGGATCCGGGTCTGGGGCTGGGACGGGAGAGGGGCTGGGGGAGGAACAGGGGCCATGACTCACCGTCGCGTGGCCGGGTGCCCCCTGCCATCGACGTGATCGTTCTGTGGAAAACCCACCGCGGCAGGCCGGCCAGGCGGATCCGGTGGATCAGGTGGTCGAGATCGCCTCGAGAACGTCGAGCTTGGCGGCCCGCCGGGCCGGAAAGAGCGCCGCCAGCACGCCGACCAACCCTCCGACGACGAAGTAGGCGATCACGCTCCCGAACGGGTAGCTGAAATCCGACAGGCCTTGGTCCGCCAGGGGAGGCAGGATCGCCCAGCCGAACAGGGAGCCCACCGCGACCCCGAGGAGCGCGCCGAAGAGCGCGATGACCAGAGCCTCCAGCCGGATCATCCGGCGCAGCTGGCGGCGGCTCATGCCGACGGCACGCAAGAGGCCGATCTCCCGGGTGCGCTCGATGACCGAGAGCGCGAGCGTGTTGATGATGCCGAAGGCGGCGATGATGACGGAGAGCGCGAGGAGGGCGTAGATGAAGTTGACCAGCTGCCCGATGCGATCCTGCGCGTCCTGGATGTACTCGCCGCGGCTCTGGACCTTGATCCCCGGGTAGTCCTTGAGGACGGTCTGGATCGTTCCGCGTACCTGCTCGACGTTGGCTCCGGGCTGCGCCTGCACCAGGATCACCACGTCCGCGAGGTTCGTGACGAAACGCTCGGCGGTGCGCCGGTCGATCAGATAGCCGCCGGCGAGCTGGTTCTCCTTGTAGATGCCCGTCACCCGGAGCGTCGTCTTGCCGCCTTCGGAGAATCCCACCGGCAGCACCGCTCCGACCTTCCAGTGCTTGTCATCTGAGATCTTCTTGCTGATCAGCATCGTGGAGGGCGACAGCGTGTTGAGGTTGCCCGCCTCGGGCGAGAGCAGCAGGTTGTCCTTCAAGGCCGCCGGGTCGGTAGCGGTCGCCACGGCCTTGGAGGTCTTCACCCGGATGGGCACGACCGCAATCCCGGATGCCTGCGCGATGCCCGGCTGCCCGGTGAGATCAGCCGGCAGCGTCGTCGGCAGCACCTGGCTGCCCTGACCGGAGCCGAACAGGATGTAGGTCGCCCCGGTGCCCTCGCTCACCAAGGTCCCGACGGAAGACTTGATGGAGGCGGCCAGCACCCCGACGGCCGTGATCAAGGCCAGACCGATCATCAGCGCCGAAGCGGTGGACGCCGTGCGCCGGGGGTTACGCGCCGCGTTTTCACTGGCCAGGACGCCGATTGGGCCGAAGAACCGGCGAATGGGTGCGCCCAGCACCTTCACCACCGGGCGGGCGACGAGCGGCGCCAGGATGACCACGGCGACGAGCACCAGTACCGCGCCCAGCCCGACCGACTGCGCGGCCGCCGACCCTTGGCCGGCAACGCCCTTGAAGAGGATCCCGAGCCCGAGCGCCAGGATGACCACACCGAGAATCCCGCGCAGCCGCAGGGATCGGGTCGGTATGGAGTACGTCTCCGACATGGCCGCGACCGGCGGCACGCGACTTGCCCGCACCGCCGGGAAGATCGCCGCGAGTGCGGTGACGACGATGCCGAGCACCAGCGCCACGATGACCGTGCGGGCCGCGACGACGACGCCGGTCGCCGGCAGGTCGATCCCCAGCGCTCCGAAAAGCGCCTTCATGCCGATCGCGAGCCCGATCCCCAGCCCGAGCCCGACCACGGAGCCCACGATCCCGACGGCGAGCCCCTCGGCGAGGACGGAACGGATGACCTGGATCCGCCGCGCTCCGATGGCCCGCAGCAGGGCGAGCTCGCGGGCCCGCTGGCCGATCAGCATCGCGAACGTGTTGGCAATGATGAACAGACCGACGACGAGCGCGATGTAGCCGAACGTCTGCAGGATCAGGCCGAAGAAGCCGAGACCTTGCTTGATGCCCTGCGAGGTCTGCCGGTTGAGCTCCTCACCGGTGACCACATCGGCGCTCTTACCGACGACGCCCCGGATCCGGCCGGCGAGCTCGCTCTGCGAGACACCGGGGTCGGAGGCGACGGTGATCTGCGACAACTTGCCCGGCTGCAGCAGCACCGCCTGGGCGGTCTTCAGGTCGAACGCAGCCAGTGTGGCGCCGGCCAGGCTGTCGACGTCGCCAAGCGTGACCACGCCGGTGAGGGTGTAGGCACGCGCCGGCTGCGTGCCGGCCTGCACCTGGATTTGCTGCCCGATCCGCAGGTGGACCTTGTTGAAGGTGCCGCGATCGACCGCGACCTCGCCGCCGTTGGTCGGACGCTTGCCCGCGCGCAGGGTCAGCGTTTCCAGCGGGGTGTCGGAGATGTCGACGCCGATGCCCGGCGCCCCGCCGTTCGACACCGGCTTGTGGTTCTTGGGATCGATGATCTGGGCGGTACCGGAAACCTCGGGATCGGCCTCGCGCACCCCCGGAACAGCCCGCACCTTGGCCAGCAGCGACTCCGGGAGCAGCGCCCGATCCGCGTTGGAATCGGTGTTGTCGAAACCGGTGCCGGTATTGCCTCGCACAGCGACGGCGGTATTGCGATTGACCGAGCTGAACAGGTTCTCGAACGCGCTGCTGATGGTGTCGGTCAGCACGTAGGTGCCCGACACCATCGCCACCCCGAGCACGACGGCAATCGCCGACAGCAGGAGACGAACCTTGCGCGCCTGCAGGCCGCGCAGCGTGACGCGCAGCATCAGACCTGGCCCGGCTCGGCGCTGGCCGCCGCCATATCGAGTGACTTCATCCGGTCGAGAACGGTGTCGGCGGTAGGCGCCGAGACCTCGTCCACGATCTGGCCATCGAGCAGGAAAACGACGTGATCGGCGTAGGACGCCGCCGTGGGGTCGTGCGTCACCATGATGACGGTCTGACCGAGCTCGCGTACGGAACGCTGCAGGAAACCCAGTACCTCGGCGCTCGAGCGCGAGTCCAGGTTGCCGGTCGGCTCGTCGGCGAAGATCACCGCGGGCTTCGAGACGAGCGCCCGCGCGCAGGCGACGCGCTGGTTCTGGCCTCCGGACATCTCCGTCGGCCGGTGGCGCAGCCGGTCACCCAGGCCGAGGGTGGCAACGACCTGATCGAACCAGGCGGGGTCGACCTTGCGCCCCGCGATGTCGAGCGGTAACCGGATGTTCTCCGCAGCCGTCAGGGTCGGAAGCAGGTTGAACTGCTGGAAGATGAACCCGACGCGATCGCGGCGGACCTGGGTGAGCCGCTTGTCCGACAGCGCCGAGAGCTCGATCGGCGGCTCGCCGGTGCCGGCGCTCAGCCACACCTCACCCGACGTCACCGAGTCCAGCCCGGCCAGGCAGTGCATCAGCGTCGACTTGCCCGAGCCGGACGGGCCCATGATCGCCGAGAAGGCGCCCGACCGAAAATCGACGTTGATGCCGCGTAAGGCGGACACCTTGGTCTCCCCGCTGCCGTAGTCCTTGTGCAGGTCTACGGCGCGGACAGCGAAATCGGCGGACAGGGACACGGGGGAGCTCTGGGCGGACACGCTCACCGGCCCACCGTAAAGCCCCCTCACACCTTTCTGAACGCAATATCAGCGTCGTCTGACACCATCATCTTCATGACCGGACCCCAGACTCCGGCTCCGCGCAGCGTGCCGGGGCGCGGAATCCGCCTGCTGGCGGTGCGCGGGGTGCCGATCTACCTGTCGCCGATCAGCCTGATCTTCCTGGTATTCCTGGCCGCCTCGTTCCAGCCGCGCGTTCGTGACCGCGTAACGGAGATCACGAACGGCCAGGCCTACGGGCTGGCCGCCGTCATGGGCCTGATGACGCTGGTCTGGATCGTGCTTCACGAGCTGGGGCATGCCCTGACCGCCCAGAGCCTGCAGTTCGAGGTGGACGCCATCACGGTCTACGGATTCGTCGGCGTGACCGAGTTCCATCCGGAGCCCCAGACGCCGTGGCGCAGCTTCGTCGTCTCGGTGTCCGGCCCCTTGGTCAACCTGGTCATCGGGATCCCGTTCTGGGCCTGGTACGTGTACGGCTCGGTCGACCCCAATTCCGCGCTGGGCGTACTTATCTGGTCCGTGGCGTGGGTGAACGTCGCGCTCGGCGTCTTCAACCTGCTGCCGGGGCTGCCGCTGGACGGTGGCTCCGTCTTCGCCTCCGGGGTCTGGAAGGTCACCGGCGACCGCGGCGCGTCCGTACGCGCAGCCGCCTATTCGGGCTTCGTCGTCGCCGGCGCGCTGGCCGTCTGGGGGCTCTCGCGATCCAGCAATGGCGGTGCCGGTTACACGCTCGGCATCGCCCTGCTGCTGGCGCTGGGAGCCGGCTCGTCGCTGAAACGCACCCGCGTCGTCGAGCAATTGCCGTCGGTCGTCGCGGGCCAGGTAGCCCGCCGGGCGGTCACCGTCGAGGCGAACCTTCCGCTCTCCGAGGCACTGCGGCGTGCCGACACGCTCGGCGTGAAGGCCATCATCGTGGCCGACAGCAGCAACCGCCCGTGGGCGCTGATGAACGGAGCGGCGGCCGACGCCGTCCCCGATGTGCGCCGCCCGTGGACGACGATCAATCAGGTGTCACGGCCGATCGAGGAGGGCATGCGCATCCCCGAGTCGATGGCCGGCCGGGAGCTGCTGGAGCGGCTTTCCACCAACCCGGCGTCGGAGTACCTGGTGACCGATGCGACCGGCACCCCCACCGGCGTGCTGGTGATGGTCGACGTCGTGGCCCGCATCGATCCGCCGGCCGCGGCCCGCATGCACCCGCCGCGATGACCCCACGATGACCCCCCAGTGAGCGAGCAGGAGAGCACGGGCACCGCGCAGCAGCCGGCCGGTGGGCGGCGCCGTCGCGGGCTGTTCACCGAGGGCGACCGCGTTCAGCTGACCGACGACAAGGGCCGCCGGCACACCGTCGAGCTCAAGCCGGGCAAGCAGTTCCACACCCACAAGGGCGCCATCCAACACGACGCGCTACTCGGACACCCCGAGGGGATCGTCGTCATCAGCACGGGCGGGACCCCGTACGTCGCCTTCCGCCCGATGCTCACCGATTTCGTGCTCTCGATGCCGCGCGGCGCGACGGTCGTCTACCCGAAGGATGCCGCGCAGATCGTCTCGTACGCCGACGTCTTTCCGGGCGCGCGCGTGCTGGAGGCCGGTGCCGGGAGTGGCGCTCTGACGTGCTCGCTGCTGCGCGCCGTGGGCGATTCCGGCTCGGTCATCTCCTACGAGCGCCGCCCTGACTTCGCCGAGATCGCCGAGAAGAACGTCCGGACCTTCTTCTCCGGTCCACACCCTGCCTGGGAGTGCCGGGTCGGCGATATCGGTGAGCAGCCGGAGCCGCTGCCCCCAGTGGATCGAGTGGTCCTCGACATGCTGTCGCCCTGGGAGGTGCTGCCGGCGGTGACGGAGGCGCTGATTCCCGGGGGAGTGCTGTGCGGTTACGTGGCGACGACGACCCAACTTTCGCGACTCGTCGAAGCGGTTCGCGAGTCCGCGTGCTACGCCGAACCGGGCGCGTGGGAGAGCATGGTCCGTACCTGGCATGTCGACGGTCTTGCCGTGCGGCCCGACCACCGGATGGTCGGCCACACCGGCTTCCTCATGACGGCGCGCCGGCTGGCTCCCGGTGTCACACCTCCGGCCCGGCGCACCCGGCCCGCCAAGGGCTCACGGCCGGTGCGACCGGCTCAGTCCGAAGGTCCGCCGATCACCGAGCCGTCGGGCGACGTCACGTAGATGCACTCGCCGGGGCACTGCTCGGCAGCGTCGATGACCTCGAGCCGCAGCGTCGCCGGCACGTCGACGCTGGCGCCCTCCGCGGTACGTAGCTCCCCGTCCGGCCCTTTCACGTACGCCAGGCCGTCGATGTCGAACTCGAAGACCTCCGCGGCATACTGCACGCAGAGCCCGTCGCCGGTGCATTTGTCTTGGTCGACGCGAACCCGCATGTTTCGACGCTAGCAACCCCGCCGCCACGTTCGCCCAGCGTCGCGCCCGTTTCGGCCAAGTTCGGACTAGCGTCACCACGAGACGACTCGACCGCGAATGCTGTCGCCCCTGGCGCGGCTGGCCGGTTAGTGTGTGTTTTCGACGCGATCGGGGAGGTGACGGCCGTGGCTGGTCCTCGTTCAGGTGCGGGCGGGCGTGGCTCGGAAGGCGCGTCTGACCCGCAGGGCGAGCGCGCAGCTTCTGAAAAGGAAGTCGCCCAGCTGCTGAGCCAGGTCTCGTTCCTCGAGGAGGAGATCGCCGGATTGCGCAGCCGGCTGGTGGAGTCCCCGCGTGCCGCCCGGATGCTCGAGGAGCGGCTGAGCGAGACGCAGGCGCGGATCCGCGGGCTCGTCGGCCAGAACGAGAAGCTGGTGGCCACCCTGCGCGAGGCGCGCGATCAGGTGCTCGCCCTGAAGGCCGAGGTCGACCGGCTGGCGCAGCCGCCGGCCAGCTTCGGCGTCTTTCTCGAGACCCAGGAAGACGGCGCGGTCGACATCTTCGCGCAGGGCCGCAAGCTGCGCGTCATGGTTTCGCCGAACGTCGAGATCGAGAAGCTGCAGCGTGGCCAGGAGGTCATGCTCAACGAGGCGATGAACGTCGTCGGCGCTCTCGAGTTCGAGCGGCAGGGCGAGGTCGTCCTGCTCAAGGAGATTCTCGACGGTCAGGATCGCGCCCTGGTCATCGCTCATGCCGATGAGGAGCGCGTCGTCCACCTCGCGGCGCCGCTGCAGGACGCGCCGCTGCGCTCCGGCGATTCGCTGCTCATCGACTCCCGCAGCGGTTGGGCTTACGAGCGGGTGCCGAAGTCCGAGGTCGAAGAGCTGGTCCTCGAAGAGGTGCCCGACGTCGCCTACACCTCGATCGGCGGCCTCGCCGCGCAGATCGAGTCGATCCAGGACGCGGTCGAGCTGCCCTTCCTGCACAAGGACCTGTTCGCCGAACACCAGCTGAAGCCGCCGAAAGGCGTGCTGCTCTACGGCCCTCCCGGCTGTGGCAAGACCCTCATCGCCAAGGCGGTCGCCAACTCGCTGGCCAAGAAGGTCAAGGAGCAGAGCGGCAAGGGCGACGGGCGCGCGTTCTTCCTCAACATCAAGGGCCCCGAGCTGCTTAACAAGTACGTGGGGGAGACCGAGCGCCAGATTCCGGCTGGTCTTCCAGCGCGCCCGGGAGAAGGCGTCGGAGGGCATGCCCGTCATCGTCTTCTTCGACGAGATGGACTCGATCTTCCGCACCCGGGGCAGCGGGGTCAGCTCCGACGTGGAAAACACGATCGTGCCGCAGTTGCTCGCCGAGATCGACGGGGTCGAGCTGCTCGAAAACGTCGTCGTCATCGGCGCTTCGAACCGCGAAGACATGATCGACCCCGCGATCCTGCGTCCCGGCCGCCTCGACGTGAAGATCAAGGTCGAGCGTCCCGATGCGGAGTCGGCGCGCGACATCTTCTCCAAGTACGTCATCCCCTCGCTCCCGCTGCACCCCGACGACCTGGCAGAACACGCGGGCAACCGCGAGGCCACCTGCGCCGGGATGATCCAGCGGGTCGTCGAGCGGATGTACAGCGAGTCCGACGAAAACCGTTTCCTCGAGGTCACCTACGCCAACGGCGACAAGGAGGTCCTGTACTTCAAGGACTTCAACTCCGGGGCGATGATCGAAAACATCGTGGCCCGTGGCAAGAAGATGGCGGTCAAGGCGTTCCTGGAGACCGGCCAGAAGGGCCTGCGCGTTTCCCACCTGCTCTCGGCCTGCCTGGACGAGTTCAAGGAGAACGAGGACCTGCCCAACACCACCAACCCCGACGACTGGGCCCGCATCAGCGGCAAGAAGGGCGAGCGGATCGTCTACATCCGCACGCTCGTCACCGGTGGCAAGGGCAACCAGGCGGGCAAGTCGATCGACACGATCGCCAATACGGGGCAGTACCTCTAGACCTCTAGATGTGCTCCGCCATTCCGGGCGTGCTGCCCGACCACGACCGACGCTGCACCGGTGGTTTGGACCGGGATTCCCCGTCCGAACCCACTTCTGTGCAGCGTTGATCATGAGGCGGCCACCCGGGCAGCGCGGCGCTGCGGCGCTCAACCGCGCTCTCCTCGGCCGTCTCTTGGCCGTTCAGCTATCGCCGTGTAATGATGCTTACAACGCATCAGCTGATAAGCCGGGAGGCCCCATGAGCCCCGACCTTGCCCACTCCGCCGGCACCCGTGGTCAGACGGTCAACCTTCGGATCGGCCACCAGGATCGCCAGCAGGCGGTGGCGGAGCTGCAGCGGCATTACGCGCAGGGCCGGCTCGAGTGGGACGAGCTCGACGAGCGGCTGGGCAAGGCGTGGGCCGCGCGTACCCATGCCGACCTCGAGACGCTCTTCAACGATCTGCCGATGCCGACGCCCCCGGAGCCGGCGGTCCGACGCTTCCGTCAAGCACACCCCGACCTGGTGCGCGCCCTCAGCGTCATGATCCTGGCCGGCTCCATCGTGCTGAGCGCCGCGTTCCACGGCCCGTTCATCCTGCTGTTCTTCGGCTGGCTGTTCCTGGTCGGACCACCGGCCAGGTGGCGCCACCATCATGGTCACCCGCACCATCAGCGGCGCGCCAGTGCGGCGTAGTGACGCGGTAGCCGCCCGCTGCGCCTAATCTCGTCGTATGAGCGTTAGCCGCATCATGGGTTCAGAGACGGAGTACGGCATTTCCGTGCCGGCTGCCCCGTCCATGAACGCGATGCAGGCGTCATCCCTGGTGGTCAACAGCTACGCTCCGCGCGCCATTGATGGCCCGCGCGCCCGGTGGGATTTCGAAGAGGAAAGCCCGCTGCGTGACGCGCGCGGCTTCGAGGCGGCGGTGGCCCCGCTCGTCGATCCGTCGGCTCCGGCGAACGAGGACGATCTCGGCCTCGCCAACCTGATCCTCACCAATGGCGCGCGCTTCTATGTCGACCACGCCCACCCCGAGTACTCGAGCCCGGAGGTGACCAACCCCCGGGATGTCGTCCTCTGGGACAAGGCGGGTGAGCGCATCATCGCGGAAGCGGCCCGGCGGGCGCTCGCGATCCCGGGCACCTCGCCCGTCCACCTGTACAAGAACAACACCGACAACAAGGGCGTCTCCTACGGCTGCCACGAGAACTACCTCATGGCCCGCAGCACGTCTTTCGCGGAGATCATCCGCCACCTGATCCCGTTCTTCGTCAGCCGTCAGGTGGTCGCGGGTGCGGGCCGGGTCGGCATCGGCGCCGACGGCAGCGGCCACGGCTTTCAGCTCAGCCAGCGCGCCGATTTCTTCGAGGTCGAGGTCGGCCTCGAGACCACCCTCAAGCGCCCCATCATCAACACCCGCGACGAGCCTCATGCGGACCCGGAGAAGTACCGCCGGCTGCATGTCATCATCGGCGACGCCAACATGAGTGAGCTCTCCACCTATCTCAAGGTGGGTAGCACGTCACTGGTCATCGCCATGATCGAGGCCGGCTGGCTCGTCGCCGACCTCAGCCTCGAAGCACCGGTCGCCACCCTGCGGGCGATCAGCCATGACCCGACCCTGCGCCAGCTCGTCACCCTTCGCGACGGGCGCACGATGACGGCGGTCCAGCTCCAGATGGAGTACCTGGACCAGGCCCGCAAGTTCGTCGAGGACCGCTGGGGGAGCGACGCCGACGAGCAGACCCGCGATGTGCTCACGCGCTGGGAGTCGACGCTGGTGCGGCTCGAGGCCGAGCCGATGAGCCTGTCGCGCGAGCTCGACTGGGTGGCGAAGCTCGCCATCCTCGAGGGCTATCGCGAGCGTGACTCGCTCGACTGGAGCTCGCCCCGGCTGCAGGCGGTCGACCTGCAGTACAGCGACGTTCGCCAGGACAAGGGTCTCTACAACCGCCTCGTGGCGACGGGTCGCTTCGAGCGACTGGTGTCCGAGGCGGAGGTCGAGCGCGCGATGGTCGACCCCCCGGAAGACACCCGGGCCTACTTCCGCGGGCGCTGCCTCGCCAAGTACGCGAGCGAGGTCGCTGCCGCGTCGTGGGACTCCGTCATCTTCGACGTCGGCCGTGAAACGTTGCAGCGCGTTCCCACCCTGGAGCCGCTGCGGGGCACCAAGGCACACGTCGGCGATCTGCTCGATCGCTGTCCCCGAGCGGTCGATTTGCTGGATGCGCTTGGCGGCGGCCACTGACCGGCCGATACACCGGGCACACATCGCGTGATCCATTCGTTCGTGGACGTAGGGTCCCCTTTGGCAAGCACCTCGAGGCCTCGCCTCGGCAAAGGGATTGTTTCGGGCTCCGTCTCGACAAAAGAGTCCCGTGGGAGGGCACATGGCAAGCACCGAGAGCGGCGGGCAGCAGCGCGCTTCGCGTCGCCGCGACGAGACCGACGAGGCGGCCGTCGACGAGACGGTCAGCAGCGACGTCCAGGAGCGTCACGAGAAGCTTGCGGACGACGTCGACGCCCTGCTCGACGACATCGATGAGGTTCTGGAAGAGAACGCGGAGGAGTTCGTCCGCGGTTACATCCAGAAGGGTGGCGAGTAGCCGCCGGGTTCGCGCACGGGCGCCTGCGGAAGCGGGCGCCGCACTGTGATGAACTGACCGAGCCGGCCCGGTAGGAATCGCTGCCGGGCGACGACGTGTGCAAAGCCGCGCGAGCGGAGAGGGAGCGGGGAGTGCGGGAACGATTCGCCGAGGGAGCGCGGCTGCCGAACGCCTACCTGGCGGCGGGGACGTCCTCGTTCACTGATTTCCTTGCCACCGCGGCCCCCGAGCTGCTTCCGGGCACGCGCCCGCTGCCCGCGTCGCCGGTCCCGGAAGTTCCGCACGCCACCACGATCGTCTCGGTGGTGCACCCCGGCGGCGTTGTCATGGGCGGCGACCGGCGAGCGACGATGGGCAACCTGATCGCCCAGCGCGACATCGAAAAGGTCTTCCAGGCCGACGAGTTCTCCGCGGTCGGTATCGCCGGGACGGCCGGCATCGCGGTCGAGATGGTCCGCCTCTTCCAGGTCGAGCTCGAGCACTACGAGAAGATCGAGGGCACCGTCCTCTCGCTGGAGGGCAAGGCCAACCGGCTCTCCACGATGATCCGCGGCAACCTCGGGCTCGCGATGCAGGGCCTCGCCGTCGTGCCGCTCTTCGCCGGCTACGACCTCGAGACCCGCCGCGGCCGCATCTTCTCCTATGACGTGACCGGTGGCCGCTACGAGGAGCACAGCTTCTACTCGGTCGGCTCCGGCTCGGTGTTCGCCCGAGGCGCGATGAAGAAGCTCTACCGCGAAGGCCTGTCCGAGGACGAGGCCATCCGGGTCACGGTCGAGGCGCTCTACGACGCCGCCGACGACGACTCGGCGACGGGCGGTCCCGATCTGGCCCGCCGCATCTACCCGGTGGTGGCGTCGGTCGGCGACGAGGGTTACCGCCGGCTGACGGACGAGGAAGTGGGCGCCGTGGTGCAGGGCGTCGTCGACGAGCGCATGGCTAACCCCGGGGGCTGACGTGACAACGCCGTGGTACACGAGTCCCGAGCAGATCGTTCGTGACCGTTCCGAATACGCCCGCAAGGGGATCGCCCGAGGCCGCAGCAATGTGGTGCTCACCTACGACGGGGGAATCGCCTTCGTCGCCGAGAACGCCTCGCGGGCGCTGCACAAGATCAGCGAGGTCTACGACCGCATCGCCCTGGCCGCCGTCGGTCGCTATCCGGAGTTCGAGAGCCTGCGGGTGGCGGGGGTGCGGCTGGCCGACATGCGCGGCTACGCGTACGACCGCCGTGATGTGACGGGTCGCGCGCTCGCCAACGCCTACGCGCAGACCCTCGGCTCGATCTTCATCGAGGCGCAGAAGCCGTACGAGGTCGAGATCGTGGTGGCCGAGCTCGGGCAGACGACCGAGGAAGACCAGATCTACCGGCTGACCTACGACGGCTCCGTCTCCGACGAGCAGGGCTTCGTCGCGATGGGCGGTCAGGCCGAGACGGTCACCCAATACTTGCGCGACCACCACCAGCCGGACGCGTCGCTGGAGGCGGTCGTCGCGGTCGCCATCCACGCGCTCGAGGCCGGTACGGCCGGCCAGGCCGGTCCCACGGTCCCCGGCGGGCCCACCCCGCCGTCGAACGGTGAGCGCCGCCTGACCGCTGCGCAGCTCGAGGTCGCCGTGCTGGACCGCAGCCGCCCCCGGCGTTGCTTTCGCCGGATCGGCGAGCCGTTCCTCGAGCGCATCCTCGCCGGCGAGGCCGCGTCAGGTGCTGCCGCGAGCGGCTCAGAGTAGGCGTTCGCTCTTTTACGTTTCGCCTGCCGGGGAAAACGAGTGGCGAATCAGCGGGCAATGGCGAACACCGCCGCGCGTAGTCCGTCGTAACGAGTGCTGGAGGCGGGCTGCCCGTAGGGTTGGGCAATGGAGCGCAGGATCTTCGGGCTCGAGAACGAGTACGGGGTCACGTGCGTCTTCCGTGGCCAGCGTCGGCTGTCGCCGGACGAGGTGGCGCGCTACCTCTTTCGCCGCGTCGTTTCCTGGGGCCGCAGCAGCAACGTGTTCTTGCGCAACGGTGCCCGGCTCTACCTCGACGTCGGCAGCCACCCCGAGTACGCGACCCCCGAGTGCGACTCGCTGTTCGATCTCGTCGCCCATGACAAGGCGGGGGAGCGGATCCTCGAGGGGCTCCTCGTCGAGGCGGAGCGCCGGCTTCGTGAAGAGGGCATCGCCGGCGATGTCCACCTGTTCAAGAACAACACCGACTCGGCAGGCAACTCCTACGGCTGCCACGAGAACTACCTCGTCGGGCGCCACGGCGAGTTCAGCCGGCTGGCCGACGTGCTCGTCCCGTTCCTCGTCACGCGCCAGGTGATCTGCGGGGCCGGCAAGGTGTTGCAGACCCCGCGCGGCGCCGTCTACTGCATCAGCCAGCGGGCCGAGCACATCTGGGAGTCGGTCTCGTCGGCGACCACCCGAAGCCGCCCGATCATCAACACCCGCGACGAGCCACACGCCGATGCGGAACGCTTCCGCCGGCTACACGTGATCGTCGGCGACAGCAACATGAGCGAGACCACCACCCTGCTGAAGGTCGGCTCTACCGACCTGGTGCTGCGGATGATCGAGGCCGGGGTCGTGATGCGCGACCTGACGCTGGAGAATCCGATCCGGGCGATCCGCGAGGTCAGCCACGACATCACCTGCCAGCGCAAGGTGAAGCTGGCGAACGGCCGCGAGGCGACAGCGCTGGAAATCCAGCGCGAGTACCACCGCAAGGCCGCCGACTTCATCGACCGCCGCGGCGGCGACGCCGTCGCCAAGCAGGTCATCGATCTGTGGGGACGCACCCTCGAGGCCGTCGAGACCCAGAAGTTCGAGCTGGTCGACCGCGAGATCGACTGGATCACCAAGTACGTCCTCATCGACCGGTTCCGCAGCCGGCACAACCTGCCGCTCTCCTCGCCGCGCGTTGCCGAGGTCGATCTCAAGTACCACGACATCCATCGCGACCGGGGCCTCTACTACCGGCTCGAGCGCGCCGGAGCGGTCGATCGGGTGTGTCGCGACCTCGACATCTTCGCGGCGAAGTCCATCCCGCCCCAGACCACCCGGGCCCGGCTGCGCGGCGAGTTCATCCGCAAGGCCCAGGAGCGGCGGCGCGATTTCACGGTCGACTGGGTACACCTGAAGCTCAACGACCAGGCGCAGCGGACCGTGCTCTGCAAGGACCCGTTCCGCTCGGTCGACGAGCGGGTCGACAAGCTGATCGCCAGTATGTAGGCGACCGGGCGTTACCTGATGGCTGCCGGCCACGCCCGTAGCGGGGCCGGCAGCTTCATCACTTCTTGCAGGTGAGCGTGGCCCCGCTGAAGGTGATCTTCACGGTCTTCGCGCCACTGTCGTAGGTGCCGGCCGCCTTGTCGAGGCTTCCACCCGAGAACGTCACCTTGTCGCCGTCCTTGGTGAAATTACCGCTCTTGCCATTGTCACTGAGCGAGTACTTACCACCGGAATTGAAGGTGATCGTGCCGGTGTCGCTCGAGCCCGGCACGGAGCACTTGAAGGCGCCGGACAGGCTGCTGGACTTGGAGTCGCCACCCAAGGCGAATACCAGCACCAGCACGACCGCCACGATGACGACGACCACGCCGATGATTCCGGCGATGAGCGGGGTTCGCGACTTCTGCTGCGGCGGGGCCCCATAGCCCGCTCCGCCGCCGACGTAGCCGGGAGCCGCTCCGAAATCGCCAGGGCCGCCCGGGCCGCCTGGAGCTCCGGCACCCGGCGTCGAGCCGTAGCCAGGAGCGGCCCCGCCGTAACCGGGCGCCTGGGCCGCTGCGGGTGCGCCGCCGTGGCCGGGGGTCGGTGCGCCCGACGGGGTATCGCCGGAGCCCGGCCCGAACGCCGGAGGACCGCCCGCGAGCGGCGACTGCGCGATCATCGTCTGCCGGGAGTCGCCCTCGTCCGCGGCTGGGGTCGTCGCGCCACCGGCAGCCGGCACCCATTCCGTGCCGTTCCAGGCCCACTGACCGTCATCGGAGAGTGGACGTCCCTGGCTATCGGTGCTCATACGATTCCTCTCAGGCTTAGCAGCCGCTTCCAGCCATGACTTTTGACGTCATCGCTTCATCAGTGCCCAATCTTGACAGCAGAGCGCGCCGAAAGTCTGCAGTGACGGATTTCCGACGTGCCGAAATCCGGGGCACGGGCGAATGCCTGGGTCAAACGGCTGACTGCGGCGCCGGACGTGACGTGGCCGTGACGGCCGCGCATGCCGCGATGACGCAGGCCACGCCGAGCCACTGCCGGGCGGCGAGGTGTTCGTGCAGGATCACCAGCCCGGCGAGCGCGGCGATCGCGGGTTCCATGCTCATGAGGGTCCCGAAGACGCGGGGCGGCAGCCGGCGGAGCGCTTCGAGCTCCAGCGTGTACGGCAGGACGCTCGACAGCAGCCCGATCAGCGCGCCGATCAGGATGGAGTGAGCGCTCGCGTGCACGGCGCCGGACGCACCGAACGGCAGGCTGACGGCGAACGCAACGAGCATCGCCGCCGCCAGTGGCTCAGCGCCGGCATGACGCTTACCGACGGCCGCCGAAACCAGGATGTACGCCGCCCAGCAGGCACCCGCGAGGCCGGCCAGCACGAGCCCCAGGACGCTGACCGGACCTCCGCCCCGGGACAGCAGGACGATCCCGGCAGCCGCCAGGAGGACCAGGAGCAGGTCACGGACCCGGCGCGAACCGGCGACCGCGACCGCCAGCGGTCCGAGGAACTCGACGGTGACGGCCACCCCGAGCGGGGTGCGGGAGAGCGCTGCGTAGAACAGCAGGTTCATCACCCCGAGGGTGAGCCCGTAGAGCACGACCAGCGGCAATTCCGACCGGCTGACCCGCGGGCGCCACAGCAGGCAGAGCAGGGCCGCGGCGAACGCCAGCCGGAGCACGGTGGCTCCAGCGGCACCGGTGTCGTCGATGACGTGCTTCGCCAGCGCCCCACCGACCTGTACCGACACGACCGACCCCACCACGAGCAGGGGCGCCGGAACGCGCTGCGGGCGCACGGACCGCAGGACACCGGTCACTCCCGCGGATCCTCCGGAAGGTGCAGCGAGCGCAGGTGCCCGCAGCCGGGAGCAACGCCCCACCAGTCGTCGACGTCGAGGTCCAGGACGGCCAGCGCGGCGGGTGGGAAGCCCGGCAGCTGCTCGCCGTTCGTGAGTTCCAGAACGAGTTGCGCGACGCCGGGATTGTGGCCGACGAGCAGCACGGTGGTCGCTTCGCCGCCGTCATCGGCCTCATCGGCGTCGAGCTCGCGCAGCGCGTCGATCAGCTCGTCGGCGTCCGCACCGTAAAGGGGGTCCGCGTAGTCGACCTCGACCGACAGCTCGAGCAGCTGCACCGTCTCGCGGGTGCGCGCCGACGGCGAGCTGAGCACCAGATCCGGACGCAAGCTGCCGACGACCGACCGCAACGCCTTCACGGCGCGCTGACCCTTCGGCCGTAGCGAGCGATCGACATCAACGCCGCCAGGCGGGGGGAGCCGTTCCGCGTGGCCATGACGCAGGACCAGCAGGGTGCGCGGCACGCGACCGAGCCTATCGAGGGGAGCGTCGCCTCGGTCGCGGCGTGCAGCGATGGAACGGTCACCTGCGTCGGTAGATGTCCGCTCGATGGTCGATCGCTATGACGACGACACGATGCCGCGGGTCGTCCATGCGGTAGATGACTCGAAAGTCGCCCCTGCGAGCGGCATGCAGTCCTGTCAGTTCAAGGTGTAGTTCGCGACCAACCCGCAGGGGATTGTCCGCGAGCCCCCCGTAGATGAACTCGACGACGGCTGTGGCGACCTTCTCCGGGAGCTTCGCGAGGTCCCGCCGTGCCGAGGGCGCCCACTCGATGCCGTAGGCGTCGGGCATCAGCGCTGCCGTGCGATGAGCGCCAGCGCTTCCTCTCTCGTCAGTTCTTCTGTGCTACCCGCAGCGGTCTCAGCCTCGCCCTTGCGGATGCGGTGCATCAGTTTCGGGTCGGACAGAACATCGAGGGTCTCCTCGAGCCCCTCGAGATCCTCGATGCTCATGACCACCGCCGCGGGACGCCCGTGTTTCGTGATCACGACCCGACCGTGCTCGCGCTCGAGGCGCTCGACGACCTCCGAAAGTCGGTTCTTCACGTCCGCGAGCGCCATGTGCTCCGCTGCTGATGACATAGCCATAACTATAGCCACATTCCGGCGAGGGGCCGATCTTCAACCGCTGCTTCACGGCCAACCTCACGTTTCGTGGTCGTTGGGCCGACCCCGGTCACGGGTTGCGGTAGGTGTCCTGAGCGGTGGGTGATCTCGAGGATGCTGATGACCGGGACAGCCCGACCCGCACCTGCACTGCGCATTCGCTCAGACCAGCGCCGCCAGCTGCGCGGCGTTCACCTGCGCGTAGTTGCGGTAGCAGTTGTTCATCAAAACGTGCGTCTCCTTGGCCTGCTGAGACAGCTCGCGCAACTTCGGGGCCCATTCCTCGAGCTCCTGCTCGGAGTACTTGTAGCCGAAGCGCTGATAGATGTCGCGGCTGTTCCAGCCGTCGTCGTTGTGGCCGTGGAAGCGCACGACAGCGAGGTCGGCCGTCGCGGCCACGACCGGCGGGATCGACGACGTGTGTCCCTGCGGCATGTCGACGCACACGTAAGGGAGCCCGTAGCCGCGCAGGAAATCCAGCGTCTTCGCCTGGTGCTTCTCATCCATCCAGGAGTGGTGCCGGAACTCGATGCTGACCCGGTACGGCTTGCAGCGCTCGGCGCATTCGAGGATGTAGTCACGGTTGGCATTGCCCCCCGGAAACCACTGCGGAAACTGCAGCAGGATGGCCCCGAGCTTGCCCCCCTCGTGCAGCGGTGCGAGCGCGGTCAGGAAACGGTCCCAGACCTCGTCCACGGTCGCGGCGGGCAAGTCCTTCAGGTAGACCCGGGCTTTGGCGTCTTCGGGCCGCAGCCCCTTGGGCAGCGCCGTGGTCTTGGTCGGGTGTTGCGTGAGGAGCGAGAACGCCTTCACGTCGAAGCGGAAGTCGGGAGGCGTGCGGTCCACCCAGAGGGCGCTGTTGCGCTCGCTCGGCAGCGAGTAGTAGGTGGCATCCACCTCCACCACCGGAAAGCGCTCCGCGTAGTACGCGAGCCGCGCCTCCGGCGTGTTCACCTCGGCCGGATACCAGCCGGACTCCAGCAACGTCTTATCCGTCCAGGAAGCGGTTCCGATGCGCAGCTCGCCCATGCTGTCCAGGATCCCCCTCCCTGCTGGCGTTACCGTCACGTCGTGACCGACAGCCCGTTCGCGCCGTTCGCCGGCCAGACGGACCTGGTCTACGCGTGTGATGACGGGATGCCCTTCCCGGACTGGATTCCACCCTTGCTCTCCGAATCCGAGGCTCGTGACGGGTACGCCGCGGGCGAGCGCATCGCCGTCATCGCCGGCGATCCGGCGAACCCGGTCGCCGGCCTGGTGCTGGATCGCCGCAACGCCCATCTCGCTCTGCGCACGGCCGATCCGGTGCTGCTCCTGGTCTACGAGAAGGACCCGCTCGCTGTGGCGGAGGTGACCTGGTGGGATGCCGAAGGCCGCGAATGTTGGGGGCGCCGCATCGCGCCGCGGCAGGTTCGGGTGGCGCGCCGCCCGCGGGGTGCGGTGCTGTGGGTCGAGGAGCTCCTCGCCTGGCGCGCCGCCGACGCCGACCCGGATCTCCGCCTGGCCCGAGTTCGGTGACTGGCAGGCGCTGTCGGGCCTGACAGGCGCGCCGTGGGCGGGGGAGGGGGAGCTCGACCTGCTCGACGCCGACACCTGGATGCTCGACGCCCTCGAAGGGTGCGGAGTCACCGAGGTGTGGCGCGATCTCGGCCGGCGCTACGACGCACCCCGCGCGTTCGGGCTGCCGCCCGAGGTGCAGGCGAAGCTGGCCGAGCCGCTCGGCTGGAAGCCTGCCGGACGCCGCTGGCGGCAGGTCGAGGAGGTCACCGGTAGCGGGGGAGCGGCGCCGGTCACGGTGACGACCGATGCGATGTTCGCCGCGGGTGCGGGTGCGAGCGGCGAGATCCTCATGACGGTCGACACCGGCCGCGTCAAGGTGGCTCTCGGCTTGCCGGAGGCGGTCGGCCGGGTCGAGACCCGCGCCACGGGTACGCCTCGCTCACCGTCGCACCCACGTCCGTCGACCGGCGCGCAGGTCGCCGTCACCGCGATGCTCGAAGCAGGCATCGCCGCGCACGACGCGATCGTGACGGCGGTACGCGAGGGCGCGCTGCCGGCGGGCTGGTCCGCCCCGGGCTGAGCCCTGCGGGTGACCGGATCGTCTACCGTCGTGGCGATGAGTTCCCACGCGACGCACGACCACCCGCCGGTGCCTGACGGCCACCCGGGTTCGCGCCGCGGCACGAGTGGTGAGCACGACCACCACCACGGCGCCAGTGCTGATGCCGACAAGCGTTACCTGTTGATCGCGCTCGCGCTGCTGACGACGTTCATGGTCCTCGAGGTCATCGTGGCTTTCACCGCCCACTCGCTGGCCCTGCTTTCCGACGCCGGCCACATGCTCTCCGACATCGGCGCGCTGGCCGCCTCGCTCTGGGCCATCCGCCTCGCGGCGCGTCCTGCCGCCGGCGCCTGGACGTTCGGGTGGAAACGCGCCGAGATCCTGTCGGCCGCCGGCAACGGCATCACCCTGCTGGTGGTGGCAGCTCTGGTGACGTTCGAGGCGATCCGCCGGCTGATCAAGCCGAGCGGGGTGCATGGCGGAGCGGTACTGGCCGTGGCGATCGCTGGTGTCGTCATCAACCTGCTCGCCGCCCAGACGATGGCCCGGGCGAACCGCACCAGCCTCAACGTCCAGGGTGCCTACAAGCACATCCTGACCGACCTCTACGGCTTCATCGGAACGATCGTGGCTGCGGTGATCATCCTGGCGACCGGATGGGACCGGGCCGACCCTGTCGCCTCGCTGGTCGTCGTCGGGCTGATGCTGCACGCCGCGTGGGGGCTGCTCCGTGATTCCGGCCGGGTGCTGTTCGAGGCCGCCCCGGACGACATCGACCTCGAGGACATCCTCGAACACCTGCTCGCCACCGACCATGTGGTCGACGTGCACGACCTGCACGTCTGGACGGTCACCTCGAACCTGCCGGCGCTCTCCGCGCACGTCGTGCTGGACGACAGCTGCTTCAACGACGGCCACGCCCCGCAGCTCCTCGATCAGCTTCAAGGGTGCCTCGTCGGCCATTTCGACGTCGAACACTCGACGTTCCAGTTCGAACCGACGAGCCACGGCCGTCACGAGCTCGGCGCGCACTAACTGGCGACGGCACATCCCGGCGCGTGACGCCCGAGCGGTCCGGCCTCGACAGGCAGCCGCGCGGGCACCCCGTCGAGCTGCCCGGGGTGCATCGCGCACCAATTCCTCGAATAACCGGCGATGCTCCAGTGTCTCCTGCAGCGCTCTCCTGCACTGGCGAACCGTCGGGCACGCCGGGGTCAGCGCAGGCGGGTCAGGTGCTCGCCGAGGCGCAGCGAGAGCGCCACGATGGAGAAGGTCGGGTTCGCGTGACCGCCGGTGGGAAAGACGCTGGAGCCGGCGACAAAAAGATTGTCGACGCCGTGCACCTTGGAATTCGCGTCCACCACGCTGGTCTCCCGGGAAATGCCCATGCGCGTCGTCCCTATATGGTGGGCATTACTGTTGAATTCCGCTTCCATCGTCTTTCTCAAATCGACGACGACATCCTCGGGGGAGCGCAGCACCTCGCCTCCCCGGCGCTGCACCGCCGTCTCGATCGCCTGGTGCAACACCGCGATGGTGTCGAAGTCCTGCTCCCCGAAGCTGATCTGGACGCCGAGGCGCGGTACGCCGAGGGCATCGCGGTCGCGCCCGAGCGCGACTCGGCTGTCGCGCCGGGGGGCGTGCTCACCCTGAAACGTGAGGAACTGGATAGGCAGGTGAGGGGAGGGGGAGACGAGCGGGCGGCGGTGGCGCCCCACCCGCTTCAGCCCTGAGCTCACGGCGTCGCGCCAGAACGCCGCGTCGCCCCTGGCCACGATCCCGGCATGCTGCAGCAGCCGGTCGCGCTGCTCGCGCAGCTGAGCCGCACCGCCCCGCGGCCCGCGCCGGGCTGCACCGACCACCTCGCGCGCGATGGCCATGGTCGAGGTCATGGGATTGCGATGCAATGCTGCAGCGTCAACCGGCGGCCATCCGAAATAGGCGACCGCATTACCGACCCGAGCCTTTTCCTGCAAGGCATCGGAAAGCCGAATCCGGCGCCGGGCATAAATTCCGTGATCGCGGCAGAGGTCGGCCGCGGCCGGGAGGGGTTGGTTCAGGCGGACCGGCATGATGGTGCCGAACGTGTGGGCCATGTAATAGCGGCCGATCGCCGGCAGTTCCCGGTCGAGACCGGCGCGCAGCAGCAGCCGGGCGTTCTCGAGCGCGCCCGTCGCCAGCACGTAGTGACGCCCGCGCACGGTGCGGCTCGCACCGTTCAGGGTCCGCACGACAATGGCGGCGACCCGGGACCCCTCGAATTGCAGATCGACGACGTGATGGTCGAGCAACACGTGGCAATGCCGGCGCAGGCTCGCATCGGACTGCAACAACCGGGCGAACTTGACCGGGGGACTCCAGCGTTCAAGCGTGGACTCGTCGATGCCCTCGATGCCGCCCGCCGCCAGGGGAGTCGACTCCGACAGGACACCGGCTGTGGCGGCAGCGTTGAACTGCGGCCTTCCGATACCCAGCACGTGGGCGGCGGCGTCGGCAAAGCGCCAGTACTCGTCGAAGCTGATCGGCCAGCCGCTGTCCGGCACCCAATCACGTTTCTGGAAGTCGATGGGGTCCAGCGGAACGCACCGGCCGCCCCAGGCGGACGAGGTGCCGCCCACCATGCGCCGCCGATTCTCGCTCAGCGGCTCGTGCGGCCAGGGGCCGAGGGCGTCCTCGCCGGAGTTCAGCCCGCGGGCTCCGGCGGATTCCCGCTTGCCGCCGCCCGGGACGAGCACCACCCGCAGGCCGGCGCGTGCCGCCTCGAGCGCCGCGGTGATGCCGGCCGGGCCCGCCCCGACCACAACGACGTCAGCGCGAAGCTCCGCCTGAGAGTCCCCCCGGACGTCCGAGCGCGTGCCTCGCTGCCCCGTACGGCTCATGGCCCGGATCGTTCCAGCTTCCCGCGAACCTCGGCACGGGATTCAGGCGTGAATCCGCGTTCGCGGCCCGTCATGCGCGCACACGTGACACCCAACGCGCTTGGTGCGCGATGCGCCACGGCACAGTCCATCCGCTCAGTGTCGACGGGAAACCGGTGCTGATCACGCGTGTGCGACCGTTTTCACCCATCCGATACCTGAAATGGGGGGCCGGATGAGCCACGTCACTTTACATAATGTCGATTATCGGCGAATGACCGTAGCGGGCGAGGGCGGTCGGGGGCACACAACCACCCTCGGAAACGGCGACGAATCGCCCTGCGTGAGGCACTCGAGTGACGGTCAGCGGACCCGGGCAACCACGTAACGCTTGTCCCAGATGAGCGACAGCTTGACCCGGCTGCCGGTGTGCGGCGCATGCCAGATGAAGCCGAATCCGGCGTAGATGCCGACGTGCGACAGCCGGTCCACGAAAACCAGATCTCCGGGCTGGATCGCGGCGTGTGAGACGTGACGAAGCCGGGCGTACTGCGAGTAGGTCGTGCGCGGGATCGCGATCCCCAGCCGCTTGTAGACGTACTGCACCAGGCCCGAGCAATCGAACGACGACGGGCCGGCGGCACCCCAGCGGTACGGCTTGCCGCGCTGGGCGGCCGCCAGGTGCACGGCGCGAACCCGGATGACCGACGCCGGGGTCGCCCGCGCGGGTGGGCGCCGCGCCACCGGCCGGGCCGCGGCAATCCGCGGCGCACCTCCGAGCGCCCGCCAAGTGTGCGGACCGACGACGCCATCCACCGAGAGCCGGTGACGCCGCTGGAAGGTGACGACGCTGCTGCGCGTGTGGCGGCCGAAGATGCCGTCGGCGGCGATGTGCAGGCGGCGTTGCAGCACCACCACGACAGGCCCGCGCGATCCGAGCCGCACCGTGGTGCGCAACGTGCCGGCTTGGGCGGCAACCGGCAGCCCCACGGCAACGATGAGCGCGGCGAGAACGATCAGTAGAGCTGAGCGCGCCCGAATACCCACCTGGAATACATCGGGGTGGAACGCGGCAAAGTTAATCCACCAGGACGGCGGGCAGCCCCTCGGACCGCGATTCGCGGCGTTTGCGGTACGCCAACGCGAAGCGGGCGCACAGGTAGACCACGATCGCGGTCAGGGCCATTCCGGCCACGCCGTCGATCACGTAATGCGTGCCGGTCGCGATCACCGTGAAATACACGGCCAGTGGATACAGGCAGACCACCAGCTTGCGCCGCCATGAGCGGGCCGGCAGGGCGAAGAACAGCGCGACCGCCACCCACGTGGCCCAGCCCAGATGCAGGCTCGGCATCGGGGCGAAGGGATCACTGATGTGTTCGATAACTCCATGGTTGTAATTCCACAATCCCCCGATTTTCGACAGGGAGTCGACCGTCAGGGTGTGGCCGCTGGAATCCTTGAGCAGCCGCGGCGGCATCGCCGGATAGAGCGCGAAGATACCGACCGCCGTCATCGTGAGCGCGAACAGCGCGGTACGCCAGAACCGGTAGAACTGTGGCCTGCGAAACAGCAGCCAGAGCAGCACGCCAATGGTGATGAGGAAATGCGCCGCGCCGTAGAACCCGCCTACGAACTGCATGAACCCCTTGTAGGGGAGCACGTTGTGCTGCAGGCCCTTCTCCCAGTCGATCCCGATCCATTTCTCGAAATCGAACAGCGCCTTGCCGTGGCGGGTCGCGATGGCCTTTTGCTCGCTCGGATTGTGGCCGTTCCAGGTGCGCGCCTGGGCGTAGACGTAGTACCCGACCACCCCCAGCAGGATTTCGAACCACCAGAGGATCCGGCGGACCGGGCGCCCTCCCCCGGCTAGCTGGGCCCGGGCGACCGCTCCCCTGGGCTGCTCCCCTGCCTGCGACGGCGTATCGACGACGCTGATCGTCTCCGCGGCGAGTTGGCGGCCGGTTTCGGTCTCGGTCTCCGTCGCAGCCACGGGGCGAAACGTTACCTAGGAGATGTCGGAGTTTGATGTACGCCACGGCACGGCGCCGAATCGTTACCTGGGACAAACAACCCGGTTCACCCCCGCGTGGCGATCAACGTGGCCGCTCCAGCCAATGCGGCACCACCTGCCGTTATCGCCGTGAGCACCCCGGGCAGCGCCTTCACATGGCCCGCCCGCATCGCCAGCAATACCGCGACGAAGTCGGAAAGGTCGCTGGCGCAGGCCGCCGCCTGGCAGCCGCGACTTCCAGCCGCCGACCCCACGCCCAGGGCGAAATCGCGCCCGCCGAAAAAGCGCGCTAACCAGTCAGTACGCTCGGCAGTACCCGAGTCCAGACCGAGCGCCGTCGCGACGATCGGCGGCTTCGCGAGGGCGACTGCTCCCACGACGGCGCGTGCCGCACCCATCGGAATCGCCGATCGGGTGAGAACCTTGTGAGCAGAACCAGGAAATCCGACAGACGGGCTCAATATCACACCTTTGTTACGTCGACCATAGGAACGGGAACGCCAGCGACACTGGAAGCGTTCACTACACCTGAGAGCATCACACGCCGGGCGTCACGGGCGTGACTAACGAAGGGACCACCGATGGGCGAGCGGGTCTTGCGCGGTAGCCGACTAGGCACCGTGTCGTACGAGACCGACCGGGGCGCCGAGATGGCAGCCCGGCAGTCCGTCACTTATGACTGTGGCAGTGGACACCGGTTCAGCATGCCTTTTGCGGCGGAAGCCGACGTCCCGGCCGTCTGGGAGTGCAAGGTCTGCGGCGCTGAGGCGCTGCTCGTCGACGGTGAGCGTCCCGAGCCGAAGAAGACCAAGCCGGCGCGTACCCACTGGGACATGCTGATGGAGCGCCGCACCACCGAAGACCTCGAGGAAGTTCTCGCCGAGCGCCTCGCCGTCCTTCGCGACAAGCAAGGTTCCCGCAAGACCGCCTGACCTCTCGTGGCCCTGGGCCTTGCACCCGGGCAGCGCCGATCCCCCGTTTCTCGTCCAGCGACGAGGCGGGGGATCAGCCTTGTGTGGGCTCGGATGCCTTCCGCGCGCTCCGCTCGCGCCGAAGGGCCGACCCGGATTTCATCCCCCACCACGTCACGCGCCAGAAAGCTTCCGCCACGATGGAGTTGCTCATCTTGGACTGCCCAAGGGTGCGCTCGACGAAGGTGATCGGCACCTCGACGACCGCGAAACCGGCTCGCCAGGCCTGCCAGGCCAGGTCCACCTGAAAGCAGTAGCCCTGGGAAGCGATCTCGCCGAGCTCGAGCTTGCTGAGCACCTCGCTGCGGTACGCCCGGAACCCGCCGGTCGCGTCGCGCAGCGGAAGCCGAAGGGCGAACCGCACGTAGGCATTGCCGCCCCGGGAGAGCAGCATGCGGCGGCGGGGCCAGTTGTGGACCACTCCCCCCTCGACGTAACGCGAGCCGAGAACCACGTCGGCGGCCACAGGCCCGGCCGGGTCGAGCGCCTCGAGCAGCCGCGGCAGCTCCTCGGGCTGATGCGAGCCGTCGGCGTCCATCTCCACCAGAACGTCGTAGCCGCGCTCCAGGCCCCAGCCGAAGCCGACGATGTAGGCCGTGCCGAGTCCGGACTTCTCGGTGCGGTGCAGCACGTATATCTGCGGGTCTGCCGCGGCGGCCTCGTCCGCGATCTGCCCGGTGCCGTCGGGGCTCCCGTCGTCGATGACGAGGATGTCGACCGCCGGGTTCGCCTCGCGGAGCCGGCGAAGCGTGGTGGGCAGGTTGTCACGCTCGTTGTACGTCGGGATGCACACCAGCACCCGGTCAACGACGCGATCCGCCGCGCGTTCACTGCCCACTGGGGGTCACGTCCTCCTCGGCTCGGCTGGCCCGGCTCGTCCGCCGGGTGAATGCGCGCACCAGGCGGGTCCGGGGCCAGCGCACGACCAGCAGCATTCCCACGGCGCCGAGCCCGGCAAGCACGATTTCCGGCCAGTCTGCCAAGTGATCGGCGATTGTCGTCGAGCTTCGCAGCGGGACCGAGGCGACCAGCGACTGCGCGGTGAACAGGCTGCTTCGCGCGAGCAGGGACCCGTCCGGGCTGATGATCGCGCTCAAGCCGCTGGTCGCTGCCACGACAACCGTCCGGGCATGCTCGACCGCGCGGATACGCCCCATGGCCAGCTGCTGGTAGGTCTCACCGGACCGGCCGAAGCTGGCGTTGTTGGTCTGCACGACGATGAGCTGGGCGCCGCGGTCGACGACGTCACGCACCAGGCCGTCGTACGCCACCTCGAAGCAGATGACGTCACCGAGGCGGTAGGCGCGGCTGGGGCCCGGCACAGTGAGCAGGCCCGGCGCCTTGCCTTTGACGAAGTCGTTCGGCTGATCATGCGCGTAGCGGGTCACGATCTTCTCGATGATCGACCGGCCGGGCAGGTACTCCGCGAACGGCACCGGATGGCGCTTCACGTACTGCTCGCCCAGATAGCCGTTCGGACCCCAGAGCAGTCCGGAGTTGCTGACGTGACCCTTGCCCGGGCCGTCAAGCACGGCTCCGACGAGGATCGGCCGCCCGATCGCCGCGGACGCTGACGAAAGCAACTGGGCCGCCGTGGCGTCATGGAACGGGTCGAGATCGGAGGAGTTCTCCGGCCAAAGCACGAGATCCGGGGCCGGAACCCTTCCTGCCTTGACCGCCGCCGCGAGCCGCTCGGTCTCAGCGACATGGTTTCGCGTGACGGCCCGCTTCTGGCCCAAGGCGTCGAGCCCGGTACGCGGCACGTTGCCCTGGACGGCAGCGACGACGGCAGTGCCCTGCTGGGCAGCGGTGGGACGCGGGATCAGGGCGCCGCCGAAGACGACGGCCAGGAGTCCTGCCAGCGCGGCCACCGCGAGCAGCTGCCGGCGACGAGAGCGGGAGGCGGCCAGCGTCCGCACGGCGAGGGCCAGCAGGCCCCCGCCCAGGGCGACGGCGAAGCTGAGCAGCGGGGCGCCCCCGACCGAAGCCAGCGAGGTGAGCGGGCTGGAGCTCTGGCTGAACGCCAGCCGGCCCCACGGGAAGCCCCCAAACGGCACCCGGTCGCGTACGGCTTCCTCGACCATCCAGGCGCCGGCGATCCAGAACGGGGTCCACGGCAGCCGCTGGGCCAGCACGCACAGGGGCCCGATGATCGCCAGGATGAGGCTCTGGCTCACGGTGAGGATGAGCCAGGCGTCGAGGCCGGCGACCTTGCTCCAGACCAGCAACGGAAGCAGGAAGCCGAGCGCGAACGCCAGGCCGAGCCCGTAGGCGCCCCGCGCACTGCGCCCCCGTACCAGCAAGGCGAATGCCGCCACGCCGAGGAATGCCAGCGGCCACCATCCCCAGGGCGGGAACGCGCCGCACATGATCACGCCGATGACGGCCGCTGCCCAGGCCTCGCGGCGCGGGCGAAGGCGCCTCCAGCGCGAACGGCGCTCCGCCGGCTTCGATTTGCCGCTCGGATTCGAGCGAGCCGGCGCCGCGTCCCGGGCGCCACGCGACCCCGACGGAGCCGCAACTCCGGTAGCCGACGGCGTGAGGGTCACCCGTTCATCCTGCCGGACAGGTACTGCTCGGTACGAGACAACGGGTCTTAACGCGCCCGGTTCTCATGCGGGGCACATCCGGCCGGGGGTTACGGGGCCCGAGTTCGCCTTCGGACCGACCTTCTGCTCGCTGGCGACGGGCAGAACGCCGTTGTCTACTGGTGAACTCGGGCCCCTCCCCCGGTGACGCGCGAGGACAAGCCGACCGGGCCCCTCCTGCTCGACGCGTACCGGAGACGCCGACCGACCCCGAACCCTGGGCTTCGTCCCTCCGGCTCCGGCTGGCGGATCGACGGCCCGAATTCGGTCGCCTCCGTGCCGGTCGGGACGAAGGCACCATGCGGGCCTTCAGTCGACGCTTGCAGCATGGGGTGGGACTGTATCGGCGGAAGCACGCTGCGTGTCAACCGCGTCCGTGACCTGCGGTTGCAGACAGCTAGCGCAGCCTGTGGGGCTGTTTCTCATCGTTAACACGCACGACATTCATTAGTTGTTGTGATTTGGCACGGCGTGTCTTGTGCGCCATGCCGCACGCGACCCGGTATTCGCACCTTGGTAAGCGCATTCGAGCGAGCCCGGCAGTCATTTCCCGCACGCCTGGCAAGCCGCGGATAGGTCGCGGATAAGGGTTGCGACCTGCACCAGAGCCTCAGTTTTGGCTGGACCCGAGATCGACGCTCAAGGCTGGACAATGAGTTGAGGGTCAAGCTCAGGTTGAGGTTTAGTGGTGCGTTTCGGGTTGATTTGGCGCTGTTTCCGGCATGAGTCCCGAGTCGTAGCAGGCTCTTCCTCGAAGGAAGGTCGCCACGCATTCGGGCGGCTCGGCCTCGAGCGCGGGCAAACCCGGCGCGCCGGAGCGCGGATCCGTCGACCAGGCAGAGCGGCGGCCGTCGGCGCGCTCGTGCCGTAGCGGGCCGGCGGCCCGCCAGATCGCCAGGGTCGCCTCGAAGCCGGGCCGCAGAACACCACTGCTTTCCCGGCGGGCTGCACGCTGCCCCCCGCGCGTGTGTGCCGTAAAGGCCGACCGCGCCGAAATCGCGTGTTCCGGGTTTGCGGGATTCACGGCGGCCCGGATCGCGGCCCACGGGTCAGCCGGGGTCACGGGAGCGTCGGAGCCGAATGCCAGGACGACCCCGGCGGCCGCCAGCCCCCGGTAGTCATCCAGCCGCGCCGCGCGATCCGGTCCGAGCCGCCGCGCGTACATCCCGTGCGGGACGCCCCACCGCGCCTGCGAGCCGGGCTGGACGCTGGTCACCACGCCCAGACGGGCGAGCACCGCATGATGCTCGGGCAACGCCATCTCACCGTGCTCGACACGATGGCGGGCGACCGCGATCCGCTGCTCGCCGAGTTCGGCTGCCGCGGCCTGCAAGCCGGCGACGACAGCGTCGAGCGCCGCGTCACCAATGGCGTGAAAGCCGGCCTGGACGCCGGCCCGTGTCGCGGCCACGAGATGCGCGGCGATGTCCTCGGCGCCGAGCAGCAACGCACCGCGGGTATCGGCATCCAGGTAGCGGGCGCGTAACGCAGCGGTGTGAGACCCGAGACTGCCGTCGACGAAGATGTCGCCTCCCGGGTTCGCTCCGAGCCGGGCGGCGGTGGCGATGCCCTCGGGGCCGGCCTCGCCCCAGTACGAAACGACCTCGACCCCGGCGCGCGCGGCGGCGTCCTGGACCAGGCCGACTTCGGCCTGCCCGCCGATCTCGGGCCCGGCGCAGTCGTGCACGGAGGCGATCCCCCGCTGCGCCGCGCTGCGCAGGAACGATTCGGCCGCCGCCCGCCGCTGGCCGGGCGTGACCAGCTCGCGAGCCTGCCGGCGGACCGCATGATGGGCGCTGCCACGCAGCACGCTCGGGAGCGGGCCGAGCCCCGCCGCCCGGCGCAGCGAGGCGCTGGCGAGCGCGCTGTGCAGGTCGACCCGGGTCAGGTAAACGGGGCGCCCGCCAGCAGCCCGGTCCAGCTCGCCGGCAGTGGGCAGCCCGCGCCCGGGGGCCGGCCACGACGTGTCATCCCATCCCGCGCCCAGCACGATTTCGTCGGAGGCCAGGCCGGCGGCGCCGCGCGCGACGTGCGCCAGGATGTCGTCGCGAGACCGGGCTGCGCTCAGGTCGAGACCCGTATGCGCCAGGCCTGCCGCGACGGCGTGCACATGAGCGTCGACGAACGCCGGCGCGACCCAAGCCCCGTCCAGTTCGACGACCCGGTCCGGCTCTGCGAGAGCGGCAGCCGCCGCCTGCGGGCCCACCCAGAGGATCGTCGCGCCGTCGACAAGAATGGCGCTCGCGTCCGGAACGGGCGCGTAGATCCTCCCGCCGCGAAAGAGGACCCGACCCATGCGAGCACTATCTCTGCTGCGGCGGGCGGCGGGCCGCGTGCCGCCGCGCCGCCCGGGTAGTTGATCGGGGTGAGCATTCCCCCGCCGGCCGATCAGCCCGCATCACCGCGACCCTGGTGGTCCGACGCCGTCTTCTACGAGGTCTACGTCCGCAGCTTCGCCGACGGTGACGGCGACGGGGTCGGCGATCTGTACGGGCTGCGCGAGCGGCTGCCGTACCTGAAGGACCTGGGCGTCGACGCCCTCTGGCTGACCCCCTTCTACCGGTCGCCGATGGCCGACGGCGGCTACGACGTCGCCGATCCCTGCTCGGTCGATCCGCTGTTCGGGACCTCGACGCGTTCGACGACGCTGCTCGCAGACGCCCATGCGCTGGGCCTGAAGGTGACGATCGACATCGTCCCGAACCACACCAGCGACCGTCATCGCGACTTCGAGGCGGCCCTCTACGGCCGGCCGGGCGGGCCGGAGCGCGACCGCTACGTGTTCCGGCCGAGCCGGGCCGCGGCGGCGGGCCGCCGAACAACTGGCGCAGCGTCTTCGGCGGCCCGGCCTGGACCCGCGAATTGCGCCGCGGGCAGTGGTACCTGCACCTGTTCGCCCCCGAGCAGCCCGACCTGAACTGGCGCAACCCGGCGGTGGCGACGACTACGAGCGCATCCTGCGGTTCTGGCTGGACCGCGGCGTCGACGGCTTTCGCATCGATGTCGCTCACGGGCTGGTCAAGGACGTCTGGCTGCGCGACAACCCCGGGTGAGCGTCCGCCCGGGCGCCTTCGGCATCGGCGACGAGGAGCGCTACGCCTACGACCAGCCCGAGGTGCACGACATCTACCGGCGCTGGCGCGCGGTCCTCGACAGCTATCCCGGCGACCGCATGGCGACCGGCGAGGTCTGGGTGCGCGACCCGGCAGCGCTGGCGCGCTACGTCCGGCCCGACGAGCTGCACCTGGCGTTCAACTTCCGCTACCTCAGCGCGCCCTGGGAGGCGCCGGCGCTCCGGGCCGCCATCGACACCGAGACTCGCGGTGCTGCCGGCCGGCACACCCGCCACCTGGGTGCTGTCCAACCACGACGTGTGCGCCATCGCACCCGGCTCGGCAGCCTGGCCCGGGCGCGGGCGGCGACGCTGCTGATGCTCGCGCTGCCGGGTGCGGCGTACCTGTACAACGGCGAGGAGCTGGGCCTTCCCGAGGTGGAGTGCCGCCGGAGGCGATGCAGGACCCGCAATGGTTTCGTTCCGAGCGGCTCGCAGCCGACGCGTGACGGCGCGCGGGTCCCGATGCCGTGGTCCGGCGACGCGCCGCCGTACGGCTTCTCGCCCGCCGAGACGAGCCGACGTGGCTGCCCCAACCGCCGGACTGGGCGTCGCTCACGGTCGGACGCGCAGACCGGCGCAGGCCGGCAGCACCCTCGAGCTCTACCGGGAGGCTCTG
Source organism: uncultured Actinomycetota bacterium (assembly GCA_963782485.1). Classification (GTDB taxonomy): domain Bacteria; phylum Actinomycetota; class Actinomycetes; order Frankiales; family Frankiaceae; genus DATAZK01. The sequence goes on along the minus strand of CAWAJV010000006.1, from coordinate 683,824 downwards.
CGCCTGCGCCGGCGAGCGGCCGGCCTTGCGCGGCGGACCGCCGCGCTGGCTCCCGGCGCCGCGACAGCGTGCTGGTCCTTCGAGCGCGAGGATCGCAGCGGTGACCGGCTGGTGCTGCGTGGTCAACCTGTCACGCCGGAGCCGATGCGCGCTGACTCCCGGCGACGCTGCTGATCGCGAGCACCGAGCTCACGGCGACGGGCCAGTTGCCGCCCGACGCGACGGCCTGGCTGCAGCCTGCGCGTTGATTCGGCATCGAAGAGATCGCCTCGCGGATGTTTCTGTGAGATCACCATGGGCACGTGCCTGTGGTCTGGGTCACGCCGCCAGCGGGACCTCACCTGATCCTCCGGGAGGCGCTAGTGCGTCCTGCGGATATCCCCCAGCTCGCGCCGACAGTCGCCACGTCGACGTACGGTCGGTCGCCGCAGCCGAACCTCTGCCGGCGCCGTTGCCGGTGCCGCCGTCGCGATGGCGGCCCCCTGCACTCGCCGCCTGCGGTCAGCTCGCAGCAGCAGCGGCGTGCCGACGATGAACTGGTACATCGGCGCCCAGGCCGGTGGCTGGATCGAGCATGCGGTCAGCACCTGCAACGACCAGAACAAGGGCAAGTTCGTCATCAAGGAGCGGGAGCTGCCTTCGCGGGCAACCGACCAGCGCGAGCAGATCGTGCGCCGGCTCGCCGCGAACGACGCGTCCGTGGACCTGATCGGCATGGACGTATCTGGACCGCCGAGTTCGCGAACGCCGGCTGGCTCGACGTCCCTTCCCCGACGACATGAAGGCCAAGGTCAGTGACGGCGTCCTGAAGGGCCCGCTGGACAGCGCGACCTACCAGGGCAAGCTCTACGGCGCTCCGTTCACCTCGAACACGCAGCTGCTCTGGTACCGCAAGGACAAGGCAGACGCACCGAGCGCCGACTTCACCTGGGACCAGATGGTCGACCAGGCCGTCGTCCAAGAACATGCAGGTGCAGATCCAGGGCGCGCAGGCCGAGAGCCTGACGGTCACGTTCAACACCCTGCTGGTGTCGGCGGGCGGCACCTTCGTCAAGAACGAGGCAAGGGTCAGGACGCGACCATCGGCCTGCAGCAAGGCCCACCGTCGCGGCCCTCACGGCGCTGAAGAACTCGCCACCTCATCGGCCGCCGACCCGGAGCTGAACACCGCGAACGAGGATTCCAGCCGCGCTGCCTTCGAGAAGGGCAACTCGCTGTTCGAGATCAACTACCCGTTCATCTATCCGAGCGCGGCGGCGGTTCCCGGCCTGCAGGAGAAGATCGGCTGGGCGCGCTACCCGCGGGTGGTCGCCGGCAAGAAGAGCCGCCCGCCGCTCGGCGGATTCAACATCGGCGTCTCCAGCCACAGCAAGCACAAGGACCTCGACTTCGCGGCAGCTGCCTGCATCGTCCAGCCTGGCAACCAGCTGTACGCGGCGGAGAAGGGCGGTAACCCGCCGACGCTGTCCAACCTGTACGACAAGATCGACAAGAAGCAGTACCCGTTCGCGAGCGTCCTTCGTGACTCCATCAACGACGCCGCGCCCCGGCCGGTATCGCCGGCGTACAACGACCTGAGCCTCGCGGTTCAGGAAACCCTCGTGCCCCTGGCGAGCATCAACCCGCCGAAGACGGCGACAAAACTCCGTGACCTGGCCAAGCAGGCCCTTAAGTCGGAGGCGGTCCTGTGACGACTCTTGCGGACGCACCCACCACCGCCGGCACCGGCCATCGGCGCAACAAGTCGCAGTTGACAGATCGCGACAAGGCTGAGCGCAGGCTCGGCTGGAAGCTGGTCGCGCCGGCGGTGATCGTGATGCTGGCGGTCACCGTCTACCCGATCTGCTACTCGATCTGGCTGTCGATCCAGCGCTACAACCTGCGCTTCCCCAATGACCACAAGTATGTCTGGCTGAGCAACTACGCGCGCATCCTCAGCTCAGCCCGCTTCTGGGAAGTCATGGGCAACACGTTCTTCATCGTTGTCATCTCGGTCGCGCTGGAGCTGGTCCTCGGGCTCGGACTTGCCTTGTTCATGCACCGGGCCACGTTCGGACGCAACGTTGTTCGCACGGCGATCCTGCTGCCGTACGGGATCATCACCGTGGTTTCCGCCTTCGCCTTCCAGTTCGCGGTGTCGCCGAACATCGGCGGTTTCTGGCACCTGACCGACCCACCGTTGAACGGCCGCTGGAGCTCGCTCGTTGTCGTCATCCTGACCGAGGTCTGGAAGACGACTCCCTTCATGTCGCTGCTCCTGCTCGCGGGGCTCGCGACAGTGCCGAACGACTACGTCGAAGCGGCAAAGGTTGACGGCGCGAACGCCTGGCAGCGCCTGATGCGCGTGATCCTGCCGAACATGCGCTCCGCCCTGCTCGTGGCCGTGCTGTTCCGCACCCTCGACGCGGTACGCATCTTCGACACCGTCTTCATCCAGACGAGAGGCGCGAACAACACGTCGACGCTGTCGATGCTCGGCTACAACCAGCTGATATCGCAGCTGAATCTCGGCCTCGGCTCGGCCGTGTCGGTACTGCTGTTCATCATCGTGATCTTCATCGCCTTCGTCTTCGTCAAAGGCTTCAAAACGGATCTCGGTCAAGTCCGAGGGGAGCGCTGATGGCCACCGTCACTGCGGGCCGGGCTCGCACGGTCCAGCGCCGTGCCGATATCCCGCGCGACCGGAAAAAGCTCGAAGCGAAATGGCTGATCAGCTCGATCTTCATCGTGCTGTACGCCATCATCCCCATCCTTTGGATCCTCTCGCTCTCGCTGAAACCGCAGAGCGACATCACCGACGGGTCGATCTGGCCCAAGCACTTCTCCTGGGTCAATTACTCGACGATCTTCAATACCGGCGTCTTCGTTCGCCCGCTCATCAACTCGATCGGCATCACGCTGATCTCGACCGTCATCGCTGTCATCCTGGCAACGTTCGCTGCCTACGCGATCGCCCGGCTGAATTTCCCGGGCAAGAAGCTGGTGCTCTCTGCCGCACTCGGCATCGCCATGTTCCCGCCGATCTCTATCGTCGGCCCGCTGTTCAACATGTGGCGCTCGCTGGGGCTTTACGACACGTGGCCCGGCCTGATCATCCCCTACATGACGTTCGCGCTCCCGATGGCGATTTGGGTGCTGTCCGCCTTCTTCCGGCAGATCCCGTGGGAACTCGAGCAGGCGGCGGCGGTTGACGGTGCCACGGCGTTCCAGGCGTTCCGCAAGGTCATAGCTCCGCTCGCGGCACCAGGCGTTTTCACGGCGGCGATCCTGGTGTTCTTCTTCGCCTGGAACGACTTCGTCTTCGCCATCACCCTGACGTCGACCGACAACAGCCGCCCGGTCACGGCGGCGCTCAACTTCTTCACGGGCTCGTCCCAGTTCTCCCAGCCAACCGGGGCGATCGCCGCTGCCGCGATCGTCGTCACCATCCCGATCATCATCATGGTGTTGATCTTCCAGCGGCGCATCGTCGCCGGCCTCACCTCCGGCGCAGTGAAGGGCTGATCATTCATGTCTGAAATCACCTTGAAGGGCGTCTCCAAGCGGTACGCCGACGGCACCATCGCCGTGGACAACGTCGACCTCGATATCGACGACGGCGAGTTCGTCATCCTGGTCGGCCCCTCGGGCTGCGGGAAGTCCACGCTGCTCCGGATGATCGTGGGACTGGAGGACATCAGCTCCGGCGACCTCGCTATCGGCGGGCAGCGCGTGAACGAGGCCGGCCCCAAGGACCGCAACCTCGCGATGGTGTTCCAGAACTACGCGCTGTACCCGCACCTGTCGGTACGGGAGAACATCGCCTTCCCGCTCCGGCTGGCCAAGATGGACAAGGCGGAGGCCGATCGCAAGGTCGACGAGGCGGCGAAAACCCTTGAGCTGACGGAGTTTCTCGACCGCAAGCCGGCCGCGCTCTCCGGTGGTCAGCGCCAGCGGGTGGCCATGGGACGCGCCATCGTCCGCGAGCCCAACGCGTTCCTCTTCGACGAGCCGCTGTCGAACCTCGACGCGAAGCTGCGCGTGCAGATGCGCACCGAGATCTCCCGGCTGCAGAAGAGATTCGGCACCACGACCGTCTACGTCACGCACGACCAGACCGAGGCCATGACCCTCGGCGATCGCGTCGCCGTGCTGCGCAAGGGAGTCATGCAGCAGGTCGCGTCACCGCGCGAGCTCTACAACAACCCGATCAACCTGTTCGTCGCCGGCTTCATCGGCTCGCCGTCGATGAACTTCCTGCCCGCCACCCTGCGTGGCGGAAAGCTGGAGACCCCCTTCGGCGAGATCGCTCTCCCCGCCGAGACCGTGAGCCGGGTCGGCCAGGACGAGCGCACCGTGATCGTCGGTATCCGTCCGGAAGATTTCGAAGACGTCAACCTGGTCGAGGAGCGTGACCGCGAGAACGGCGCCACGTTCACCGCGCCGGTTGACGTCGTCGAGTGGATGGGCTCGGAGCTGTACGTCTACCTGCCGATCAGCATCGGGAAGCAGTCGAATCGCGCGGAGCTCGACGAGCTGGCCCGCGAGCTCGAGCAGGAGAGCCTGCACGGCGACACCGACGAGAGCCAGGTCGTCGCGCGCCTCGACCCAGCCAGCCGGGTGAAGGAGGGGGAGGAGGCGCAGCTCTGGGTCGATACCCGCCGGGTACACCTGTTCGACCCGGAGACGGGCGACAGCCTGACCTACCGCGCGCCGGAAACCACGACGCAGTCAGGCGGCACCACGTCGGTCAACTGATCGCCACCGGCTAATGGCGGCGCCGGGTACGTCGCGAGAGCGAAACCGGCGGCGGCGGATGCTCGCGCACGCGCTCGACGGCCCGCTCGGTCCACTCGTGGGTGTGCAGTAGCCGGTAGCGCTGCTCGGAGAACCGCAGGTACGCCTCGGTGTCGGTCAGTCCCGGATCGTGCTCGCCGAGGTCGGAGATGAGGTCCTCCTCGCGCAGCAGGCGCACGGTCGGCTCGTACTCGTCGGACCACCAGACGGCTGCCGCGTGACGACGGTCGATGAACTCCCCGCGCTGCATCATGTAGCGGAAGGCCCAGGCCTCGAACCCCTCGGCGAGAATCAGGTAGTCATCCGGACGGCGCAGCTTGATCGCGTCATGGACCTCCTCCGGCAGCGGCACCCGCTCGAAGAACACCCGCTGCCCGGACTTGCGGGGCAGATCGGCGATCGTGAGGTCGTCCGGCGCCGGTAGGGCGGTGCGCACCTCCGTGACGTAGGCCGGGATGACCTTCCAGTCGAGAGCCCGGGCGACGGCGACCCGATGGTGGCCGTCGCGGACGAAGTGCAGCTTGCCGACCCGATACAGATCGACCGGCGGGAACGACTCGCCACGGCGGGCGGCCGCGGCCAACCGTTCGAAGCGCTCGCGTGGCAAACCCGAGGTCGGGCGAAAGCGCCGGTCGAAGCCGCCGGTTCGGTCCGTGGAGCCGACGATCGTGTCGAGATCCACCGTCTGCAGGCCGAGCTTCACCATCTCGCGAATCCCGAGGGCCGCAACCACCTCGTCGTACGGGAGCATCAGGTCCACGTCGCCCGGGCGCCCGGACAGGCGGGCCATCGCTTTTGCCCAGGCGGCCCGCCGCCGGGCCCGGGTGAAGTCGTCGCGGGCGTCGGCACTCGGCAGCCCGGTCGATCTCCAGTCAGCGCCAGCCATTGCCGCCTCCCTCCAGCCGCTCCGTGGATGCCGCCACACAAACTCCGGCTACACCCGAAGCGGCCTTCCCTCGTAGGCGGTGCTCAGCACCACCGTGGTGCGCGTATTCATGCCGGCCGCCGTGCGAATCTCCTGCAGCAGCGACTCGAGCTCAGCCGGGCTGGCCACCCGAACCTTGAGGATGTAGTTCTCCTCGCCCGCGACGCTGTGGCAGGCCTCGATCGCGGTGAGGTGGGCGAGCCGCTCAGGCGCGTCGTCATTCGCCGCCGGATCGATCGGCTTCAGCGAGATGAACGCCGTCATCGGCAGCCCCACCTGGTCTGCGGCGATACGCGCGGCGTAGGACTGGATGACCCCGCGCTCCTCGAGCCGGCGCACCCGCTGATGGACAGCGGAGACCGACAGCCCGGTCGCCCGCGCCAGGTCGGTGAAACTCATGCGGCCGTCGCCGGCCAGCAGGCCGACGATCTGGCGGTCCAGCTCCTCGAGCACGCGTGGGTCCTCACGAGATCGTCGGGACGATGCGCCGCGCGGGACGGCGGCGCAGGGGGCCGGGCGTTTCATCGTAATCCGGGTCACTTCGGCGGGCTCGCGGTATCCGATTACCGGCCGGCTCAGCGCAGCTCAGCGACCGCGTGGCGTGACCCGTCGGCTGGATCGATCCAGATCCGCAGCGTGCGGCCGAGGTCGTCGTGGACCAGCTCGTCGGTGCGCTTCCAGTCCTCGCCCGGGACGGTGGCTTCCTTGATCGGCCGGGCCCGGAAACGCACCAGAAAGACGATCAGCGCCACCAGCGCAATACCGCTGAGCACGAGCGTGAGGATGCGCACCCGCTTCTCCTTCCGACCGCCTGCACGTTTAGATGGCCTGTGCCCTCGCAGTCCTCCACCGGCAAGCTGCTGCTCATTGACGCGCCCTCAGCCTATTTCCGCGCCTTCCATGGTGTCCCGGTGACGGTGACAGCTCCGGACGGGACCCCGGTCAATGCGGTGCGCGGAACCCTCGACGTTCTCGCCCGGCAGATTCGCGAGCTCCGGCCGCAGGCGTTCGTGGCGTGCTTCGACGCGGACTGGCGTCCGGCCTGGCGGGTGGAAGCGATCCCGTCGTACAAGACGCATCGGGTCGCCGACGACGGCGGCGACGGCACCCCGGATCTGCTCGAGCCGCAGGTGCCGATCCTGGAAGCGGTACTCGACGCGATCGGGCTCGCGCGCTGCGGGGTGGCCGAGTTCGAGGCCGACGACGTCATCGGCACGTATGCGGCGGAATGGGACGGGCCTGTCGACGTCATCACCGGCGACCGCGATCTGTTCCAGCTGGTGCGCGACGACAAGCCGGTGCGGATCATCTACAGCGTCGAGCGGTTCGCGGCCATCGACGAGGCGGCGGTCGCCCGCAAGTACGACATCCCCGGCCGTGGCTACGGCGAGTTCGCGGTGTTGCGCGGCGACCCCTCCGACGGGCTGCCCGGCGTCCCCGGCATCGGGGCGAAGACGGCAGCGGCACTGATCAACCGGTTCGGCACGGTCGCCGCCATGGTCGCGGCCCTGGAACGCGGCGACGAGGCCGGCTTCCCGGCCGGGGCGCGCACCAAGCTGGAACGCTCGCGTGACTACCTGGAGGCCGCCGAGCTGGTCGTGCGGGTGCGCCCCGACGTGCCGCTCCCGGAGCTTTCGCTGGCCCTCCCCCGCGAACCGGTCGACCCCGCGACTCTCGTCCGCCTGTCCGAGCGCTTCGCACTGGATTCCGCGCTGAACCGGCTGCTCAGCGCGCTCGCTGCGTGACGCGCCGCCGTTGCCGAAACAGCGGTGCCCCGGACCCCATTAGGGTGAGACGGTCGGGCAGGCCGGCAGGTCGCGGAATGCCCGTACACGGGTTGGCGGAGAAGGAGTTGCGGGTGACGCTGCGGGAGTCCCTTGCGGGCAAGCACCTGCTGGTCACCGGCGTCACCGGCTTCGTCGGCGAAGCGCTCCTCGAGCGGCTGATGCGCGACCTCCCGGAGGTGCGGCTCACGCTGCTGATCCGTCCCCGCTCCGGCCAGAGCGGTCGCGACCGGCTGGTGCGGCTCCTCGGCAAGCCCGCGTTCAAGGAGCTGCGCGAGGCCGAGACCGCCGAGGAACTCGCCACCCGGGCCGGGGTCGTCGAAGGCGACCTGTCGGAAGTCCCCGACCTGCCCGCCGACCTCGACCTCGTCGTCCACTGCGCCGGCGAGGTCTCGTTCGACCCGCCGATCGACGAGGGCTTCGCGACCAACCTGGGCGGCCTTCGCGAGGTCCTGCGGGCCGTGCGGGCCGCCACCACTCACCGCTCGCCGGACCTTCCTCCGGTGCATTTCGTTCACGTCTCCACCGCCTACGTCGCCGGGCTGCGCTCCGGACTGGTCGCCGAGGCCGCCGTCCCGCATAGCGGCGACTGGAAAGCCGAGGAGGCCGCGTCGCTGCGCATCCGCCAGAGCGCGGAGGACGAGTCGCGCTCGACGGCCGCGCTGACCCGTTTCAACGACCAGGCGACCGCCGAGGTGGGCCGCGCCGGGCTGCCCGCCGTCTCGGTCGAGGCGGAGCGGCTGCGGCAGAAGTGGATACGCGAGCAGCTGGTCGGCGCCGGCCGGGAACGGGCCCGCAGCCTCGGCTGGACCGACTGCTACACGATGACGAAGGCGCTCGGCGAGCGCTACCTCGAGGAACACTCCGGGGCTCTCGCGGTCAGCGTGGTCCGGCCGTCGATCATCGAGAGCGCGCTCTCGCGGCCGCACCCAGGCTGGATCGAAGGCTTCAAGATGGCCGAGCCGATCATCCTGGCGTACGGGCGCGGCGAGCTGCCCGATTTCCCGGCGGCCCCGGACGGGATCATCGACATCATCCCGGTCGACATCGTCGTCAACGCCATCCTGGCGGCGGCCGCGACCCCGCCGCAGATCGGTCACCCGGCGTACTACCAGGTGTGCTCCGGCACCCGTAACCCGCTGCTCTTTCGCGACCTCTACCGGATCGTGCGGGCCTACTTCGCCGACCGGCCGATGGAGAAGCGCGGGCGCGGTGCGCTGACCACCCCGGTGTGGAGCTTCGCCGGATCGTCCGCGATCGAAGGGCGGCTGGCGCGCGGGGAGAAGGCGGTCTCGGTCGCCGGCAAGGTGCTCTCGGCGCTGCCGACGACCGGCCGGGTGCGCAAGCTGGCCGGTGATCTGGATCAGGCCGACGCGAAGCTGCGCTTCCTGCGCCGCTACACCGACCTGTACCGCCCGTACACGCAGGCCGAGCTGGTCTACGACGACACCAATACCCAGGCCCTGCACGACTCGCTGGATCCGGCCGACCAGGCGGAGTTCGGCTTCGACCCGGCGAGCTACGACTGGGAGGAGTACCTGCGTCGCCACTGCGACGAGATCACCGCTCCGATGCGGGCGATGGCCGGCTCCCCTGGCCGGCGGCCGCCGAAGATGCGCGCTGACCTGTCCGGCGGCGCCGAGACCCTTGCCGTGTTCGACCTCGACGGCACGCTGGTGTCGAGCACCGTCGTCGAGTCCTACCTGTGGCTGCGGCTCGCGCGTGCCCCCCGGGGCCGGGTCCCCCGCGAGCTGGCGGCACTCGCCCGCCACGCGCCGGGCTGGATCCGGGCCGAGCGCTCCGACCGGGGCCGGCTGATCCGCGAGGTCTACCAGCGCTACGCGGGTGCCGACCCGGAGCAGCTGGTCCGCCTGGTCGATGAGGAGGTAGGCGATCAGCTGCTCTCCCGCGTGAGCAGTGCCGGGCTGCGCCGGCTGCGCGCCCACCGGGCAGCCGGGCATCGCACCGTGCTGCTCACCGGAGCGGTCGACGTGCTGGTCCGGCCGCTGCAGCCGCTCTTCGACCACGTGGTCGCCGCCGAGCTGGCCGTCGGCGACGACGGCCTGTGCACCGGACGGCTCGCGTCACCACCGCTCGTCGGGGAGGCACGCGCTGCCTGGTTGCGATTCACCGCCCCGCGCATCGACGCGACCCTGCGCACCTCGTTCGGTTACGCCGACAGCCTGTCGGACCTGCCGATGCTGCAGAGCGTCGGCCAGCCGGTCGCGGTCAACCCCGACCTGCCGCTCGGCCGCTACGCGGCGCGCCACCGCTGGCCCGTCGCGAAGTGGGACATGACGGCCGGCGAACACCGATTGGCGCTGGTGAGATGACGGCCCTCTCCGATCCCCCGGCGAGCCCGGAGGCACCCCCGCGCCCGCACCATCGGATCCCCGCCGTCCAGCTGTACCGGTCCGTTCCGCGCTACGTGGCAGCGCGGGCGCTCTCGTCCTCCCTGCCGAAGCCGTTACGCACCCTTTCGGGAGCGCTGAGCAGCACGGCGGCGACCAGCGCGGCCCCATTACGCCTGCACGACGGCGCCCCGCCGGCCCTTCCGGCCGGCTCGGGATGGGTGCGCGTCCGCCCGCGGCTGTCCGGCATCTGCGGCTCCGACCTCGCGACGGTGACCGGCCGGTCGTCGTTCTACTTCGCCTCGCTCATCTCGCTGCCGTTCACGCCAGGCCACGAGGTGGTCGGCGACCTCATCGACGACTGCCCGGCCCCGGGCGGCATGCTCCCCGCCGGAACGCGGGTCGTGATCGCCCCGGTGTTGGGGTGCGACGCGCGCGATCTCCCGCGCTGCCCGGCGTGCGCGGGTGGGCAGCGCACCCGGTGCGAGCGCATCACCTCCGGCCATCTCGCGCCGGGCCTGCAGACCGGCTACTGCGCCGACACCGGCGGCGGCTGGAGCGGGCAGTTCGTGGCCCACAGCTCGCAGCTGTACCCGGTACCCGACGATCTCCCCGACGAGCGGGCGGTGCTGATCGAGCCCCTCGCCTGTGCGGTGCACGCGGTCCGGCGCGCGGCCATCGAGCCCGGCGAGCGGGTGCTCGTCGTCGGCGCCGGGGCGATCGGGCTCCTGACCGTCCTCGCGCTGCGGGCTCTCACCTCGGCCGGGGAGATCCTGGTCGCGGCCAAGTACCCCAAGCAGCGCGCGCTGGCCACGGAATACGGCGCCACGCAGGTCATCGCGCCCGCGGAGATCGTCGGCGGTGTGCGCCGGGCCACCCGGGCCCTCCGGCTCGATCCCGAGCACGGCTCGCCGTACCTGCTGGGCGGGGTCGACGCGACCCTGGAGTGCTCCGGCAACGGCCTTGACGCGGCCCTGAGGGTGACCCGCGGCGGCGGCCGTGTGGTGCTCTCCGGCTTGCCCACCTCCGCTCCTGACCTCACCGCCCTCTGGTTCCGCGAGCTGTCGCTGGTCGGGGCCTACGCCGCCGATCCGGTCGACATGACCACCGCCCTCACCATCGCGGCTGATACCCCGCAGCTCGGCGCGCTGGTGGGGGGCCGCTACCCCCTCGAGCGGTGGCGCGACGCGCTCGACCATGCCCTGTCGGCCGGCCGGCTCGGCACCGGCCGGGTGGTCTTCGAACTCCCTCACAGCCGCGCAGCAGGCAGCACCGGAAGGACCCACCCGTGACCCGACCCGGCTTCGTTCTCGAGGTCGACGAACGCACCCCGCCGCTGCTCGTGCATGCCGGCGAGAGCCTTCGCCTGGAGCGGTTCCCGCTCGGAACGCGCGTCATCTACCCGCCGGAGAGCCTCCCCGGCATCGACGACCCGGCCGCCGCCATCGAGGCAGCGCTCGACTCCCCCATCGACTCCGAGCCGCTGCGCGAGCTGCTGCGCCCGGGGATGAAGCTGACGATCGCGTTCGACGACATCAGCCTGCCGCTGCCGCCCATGAAGCTGCCCGACATCCGGCAGCGGATCATCGAGGCGGTCCTCACCCGCGCCGCGGAGGCGGGCGTCGACGACGTCGAGCTGATCGTCGCCAACGCGCTGCACCGCCGGATGACGTCCGCCGAGATCCGGCGGGCGGTCGGCGAGCGGGTCTTCCTGTCCTTCTGGCCGGACCGGCTCACCAACCACGATGCCGAGGACCCCGACAACCTGCTGCACGTCGGGCTCACCGACGAGGGCGAAGACGTCGAGATCAACAAGCGGGCCGCCGAGAGCGACCTGCTGGTCTACGTGAACGTCAACCTGGTGGCCATGGACGGCGGCCACAAGTCGGTGCCGATCGGGCTCGCGTCCTACAACTCGCTGCGCCACCACCACAACAGCCACACCATGGTCCACTCGCGCTCGTTCATGGACCCGGAGAAGTCGGCGCTGCACTCCTCGGCCTGGCGGATGGGGCGGCTGCTGCGCAAGTCGCTGCGCATCTTCCAGATCGAGACGACGCTCAACAACCAGGCGTTCCCGTCGTCCATGGGCTTCCTGACCAAGCGCGAGTGGGAGTGGTCGGCGCGCGATCAGGCGATGGCGCTGGGAGCGGTCCGCGGGCTTGACCGGCTGCCCGCGCGGCTGCGGCGCCGCACGTTCCAGCGCATGGAGGCCGACTACGGGCTGACCAGCGTCCAGGCCGGCGAGGTCGAAGCCGTCCACCAGCAGACTCTGGCGAATGTCCACCGCCAGCAGCTGGTCGAGGTGAACGGGCAGAGCGATGTGCTCGTCCTCGGGCTGCCGTACGTCGGCCCGTACAACGTGAACTCGGTGATGAACCCGATCCTCGCGATGTGCCTCGGGCTCGGCTACTTCTTCAACATGTACCGGGGCCGGCCGCTGGTCCGTCCCGGCGGCGCGCTGATCATCCACCACCCGGTGCCGTACGAGTTCAGCCAGCTCCACCACCCGAGCTACGTCGACTTCTTCGAGGAGGTGCTCGTCGAGTCGACGGACCCGGCGACGATCGAGGCGAAGTTCGAGAAGGCCTACGCGACCGACCCGTGGTACATCCACCTGTACCGGACCTCGCACGCTTACCACGGGGTGCACCCGTTCTACATGTGGTACTGGGGCGCTCACGCGCTCGACCACCTCGGCGACTCGCGCAACGTCGTGTGGGTGGGCGCCAACCGAAAAGCGGTGGAGCGTATGGGGTTTCGGGCCGCGACGACGATGGCCGATGCGCTCGAGATGGTCCACGGCGCGGTCGGTTCGTCCCCCTCGATCAGCTACCTGCACGCGCCGCCGCACACCCTCGCGGACGTGCGCTGATGGCGGGTGCCCGGCTCTCCGACGCCGCACGCGGCTGGCGCTGGGGATCGCGGCCGCTGGTGCCGGCGTCGGCCGAGGAGCACCGTCCCGAGGACGAGCGCGACACCGAGTTCGCGACCGCCTGGGCACGCACGCCTCTCGCGGTGAGCGTCCGCGCCGCCGTGCAGGCGGGTGCGCTGAAGCCGCTGGTCTGGTCGGAGGTCGCGCCGCAGGTGCGCGGGCTCGACAATCTCGTCGGCGTCGAGGGTCCGGTGATCTTCACCGCCAACCACAGCTCCCACCTCGACGCTCCGCTCATCCTCTGCTCGCTTCCGCCCGCCTGGCGCCGGCGCACGCTCGTCACGGCGGCCGCCGACTACTTCTTCGATGCGTGGTGGCGCGCCACCGGCACCGCGCTGGCCTTCGGGACGGTGCCGCTGGACCGGCGGGCGACCACCACCTCGTCGTCCTCGACGCCGCGCGAGCTGCTCGACGCCGGCTGGAACCTGGTGATCTTCCCGGAGGGCACCCGCGCCCCCGATGGTCAGCTCGGCGACTTCAAGAGCGGCACCGCCCGGCTCGCGCAATCCGCCGGGGTGCCCGTCGTGCCGATCGGGCTGCGCGGCGCGTACTCGGCGATGCCGCGCGGCCGCTCCTGGCCGCGGGCCGGGCGCCCGCGGGTGAGCGTGCGCTTCGGCGCGCCACTGCGGCTGCGGCCGGAGGAAAACGCCAAGCAGTTCACCGGGCGCATGCGGCGCACGATCGGCCAGCTCTGCGCGGAAGGCTCGTCGAGCTGGTGGGAGTCGATCCGGGCCACCGATCCGGCGGCGCCGAGCGCAGCAGAGGCCGCCCTGCAGCCCGCGAAATGGCGGCGGGTGTGGGATGCCAGCGCCCCCGTCCGTCATGAGCGGCCCGAGCCGGCCGACCCGTGGAGCGACCGCGTCTGAGCAGGAATTGCCGCGAATGGTCGTTCGGAACGACCACCAGCCACAATTTCTGCGCGCGGGTGGCGGCTCGGCTGTGCATGGTGCTGGTGACAAACGGTGGATAACCCGGCCGATCATGTGGGGCTCGCCCGACCCTGATCGCCTGCACTTTTTCAAGTCTTGTCCTGCGCGGGACCTCGACGGACTCTCAGATCCATGAGCCTGCTGACGCGTCCCCACCCGATCAAGCGGCGCGGCTTCAAGGCGCAGGCGCCCGGACCCGCCGCCGCGGAGCCGACGGCTCCCGAACACCCCCTGCCGGCCGCGGTGCGCCTTCGCGTGCAGCTGTCCGGCGACCTGGTCGCCGCTTTGCTGGAACTCGAAGGCCGTGACCGCGCCACGCTCGACGATCTCGAGTGGGCCGACGCGCTGGCGACCCGGATGGCGAGCCGTTACCTGGAGCGCGCCCGCTGACATCGTCGCCGGTTTTACAAACGAACCGGTGTCGGTTGGCGCTCGGCGTCATTTCGCGAGCCGACAAGCGATGTCGCGCGAAAGGCGACTCGTGCTCCGCTAGTCGGTTGCCGAATCGCTGTTCCGGGTCTTCCGCAGTAGCGCGTTGACGTCGCTCGGCCGGTGAATGACCACCACTACCGCCTGAGGGGCTTCGGCGGCGATGCGGCTAAGGAGGAATGGGCGCGCTCTCCTGCGCCAGGTCGGCAACCAGCGCCAGAAGCCAAACCGCTCACGCCCCCGCCGCAGGACGCGCCAGGTACAAAGCCAGGCGGGGAGGTCAAATATGACGATCGTGTCAGCCCGGCGCAGCCGAATCTCAGGGGCGTCGTAGGGCCCAAGGTCGCCGTCAAGGATCCACCGCGGCGCCGCGCAGAGCGCGTCCTGACGCCGGACCCAAACATCAGGGGGCGTCGGCTCGAGCGCGGAGGACCAGAACACGGTGTCGAGCTCAGTAACCGGAATGTCAGTCTGCTTGCCGAGAGCTCGCGCGCATGTCGATTTTCCGGAACCGCCGCGTCCGAGTACGACGACCCGTTCCAGGTGCGCGATCGTATGGAGCTAGCAGAGCTCGCCGGCCCCCGCGATGTGTCGCATGGCCACCGCGACGCGTCGCCCGCCTATCGCTCTGTGGGGCGAGAGTGCGCGTTCCACTTTCATTGCTTGTCGGCTCGCGACGACACACCGACTTCCGGACGACACCGATCTGCGTGTCGGCCTCTCAGTCCGCCTGGACGTCGACAGCGACGACCCCGCGGCGCAACCCCTGCACCGCCTGGCGGGCGCTCTTTCGCAGCGGACCTTCGGCGACGTCGGCAACCTGACCGAGCAGGTCGACGAGCTGGCGGGCCCAGCGCACGAAGTCGCCGGCCGCCATCTCGCGCCCTGAACCGGACTCCGCGCCGGAACGCGGATGGCGCGCCTCCGGCCCGGCGAGCACCTTTTCCAGCTGCGCGCCGGAGGCGTACTGGAAGGCCGCCCAGGCGAAGCCGGCATCGAGCTCGGGCAGCTGGTCCAGCCGGTGCCGCGACTCCGCCTCCTTCAGCTCCTCGCGCAGCGCGCTGGTCGCGTCCAGCGCTTCACGCACCTGCGGCCCGCCGGGGAGCACGGGCTCGCGGTACTCGTCGGTGCGCGATTCGTAGACCAGCGCCGAGGCCACCGCGGCGAGCGCCGGGGCGGGCAGGTCGGCCCATACCTCGTGGCGCAGGCATTCGGCGACCAGCAGGTCCGACTCGGAGTAGATGCGCGCGAGCAGCCGTCCACCCGGGGTGACGCCCGCGTCTGTCGTTGCGTCGCCTACCGCGCTTTCCGGTGCCAGATAGCCGTGCTCGGTCAGCACGCCGCACACCCGGTCGAAGGTGCGGGCCACGGTGCTCGTCCGCCCCTCCACGCGCTGCTTGAGCCCGGCGCTCTCACGACGCAGCCGGTCCGCCCGCTCGGCCCACCTCATGTGCTGCTCACGGTCGGGACAGCCGTGGACGGGATGCTCGCGCAGTTCGCGCCGCAGGCGCGTGATGTCGGGATCGTCGCCGGACGGCTGGTCCTCGGGCGAGCGCGGCCGGCGACGGCCCTCGTCCTCCGTGAGATGCAGCTCGCGCATCGAAGAGGCGAGGTCGCGCCGCGACTGCGGGGACCTCGGGTTGAAGCCCTTGCCGACCCGGACCTTGCCGAGCGGATGCACCGGGGCGGGAAAGTCGACCGCGGAGAGCCGCTTCACCTGGCGGTCCGCCGTCAGCACCACCAGGCGGCCGGTCTCGGGCACCGCAGCCCCGTCGGACAGCACCACCGCAAGCCCAGCGCGGCGGCCGGCCGGTACCCGGATGACATCGCCCGTCTTGAGTTTGCGGAGCGACTCACCGGCCTGGGCCCGCCGCTGCGACGAGCGTGACCGCGAAAGCTCGCTCTCGCGCCGGGAGAGCTCGCGCCGCAGCGCCGCGTACTCGGCGGCCGATCCCAGCTCGCAGTGCATCGACTCCTCGTAGCCGGCGATGGCCTCGTCATGGCGATGCACCTGGCGGGCCAGGCCGACGACGGCCCGGTCCGCCTGGAACTGGGCGAACGAGGATTCGAGCAGGACCCGCGCGGCGTCGCGTCCCATGGTGGAGACGAGATTGACCGCCATGTTGTAAGACGGCCGGAACGAGGACCTCAGCGGGTAGGTGCGGGTCGATGCCAGCCCGGCGACTTGCTCGGGGTCGAAACCGTTCGTCCAGAGCACCACCGCGTGGCCCTCGACGTCGATCCCCCGCCGGCCCGCGCGCCCCGTGAGCTGGGTGTACTCCCCCGCCGTGAGCTCGACGTGAGTCTCGCCGTTGTACTTGACGAGCCGCTCCAGCACGACGGACCGGGCCGGCATGTTGATGCCCAGCGCCAGCGTCTCGGTCGCGAAGACCGCCTTGACGAGGCCACCTGCGAACAGCTCCTCGGTGATCTCCTTGAACCGCGGGAGCATGCCGGCGTGGTGAGCGGCCAGCCCGCGCTCCAGACCGTCGAGCCACTCCCAGTAGCCGAGCACCCGCAGGTCGGCGTCGGACAGGTCGGAGGTGCGGCCGCGGGCATGGGCCCGGATGCGGGTTCGCTCGTCCGGCGTGACGAGGCGAAGCCCGGCGGCCAGGCACTGGGCCACGGCAGCGTCACAACCCGCGCGGCTGAAGATGAAGGTGATGGCCGGCAGCAAGCCCGCGCGGTCGAGGATCTCGATGACGTCGGGACGCGACGGGGTCCAGATCCGCCGGGGCCGCGGCGCGTCCGCCCGCCGCGCGCCGCGCTGGGCCGAGCTGCGCGGCGCGCGCCCGCGCGGACCGGTACGGGAGAGATCGGCCCGCGACTGCTCGGAACGGATCCGCACCAGCTCGCGGTTGACCTCGACCTCACCCGCAGGTCCGGAGCCGGTCTCGCCCGGGTCGGCGAACAGGTCATACAGCCGCCGTCCTACCAGGACCGACTGCCAGAGCGGGACCGGGCGGTGCTCCTCGACGATGACGGCGGTGTCGCCGCGCACCGTTTCCAGCCACTCGCCGAACTCCTCGGCGTTGCTCACCGTCGCCGACAACGACACCAGCCGCACCTCGTCCGGAAGGGCGAGGATGACCTCTTCCCAGACACCCCCGCGGAAGCGGTCCGCCAGGTAATGCACCTCGTCCATGACGACATGGCTGAGCCCGCGCAGCGCATCCGAGCCGGCGTACAGCATGTTGCGCAGCACCTCGGTGGTCATCACCACGATGTCGGCGTCACCGTTACGCGCGGTGTCACCGGTGAGGAGTCCTACCCGGTCCGCCCCGTAGCGGGCGGCGAGCTCGGTGAACTTCTGGTTCGACAGCGCCTTGATGGGGGTCGTGTAGAAGCACTTGCCGCCGGTGCGGATCGCCCGGTCAGCGGCGAACTCGCCGACCACGGTCTTGCCTGCGCCGGTCGGGGCCGCGACCAGCACGCTGCGACCCTCGGCGAGCGCCAGGCAGGCGCGCTGCTGGAAACGGTCGAGGCCGAAAGCGAAGCCGGCGGCAAACTCAGCAACCTCTTCCGCGACCTTCCGCGCCGCTTCCACCACGCCAGGTTATGCGGGTGGCGGTTTGATGCCAGCTAGGTGACGTCATCGGCGTGGCCGGCGCCGATGGAGGCTCGTGGCTGCTCGTCAACCGCCGCCGGGGGCTCGACCTCGTCCGGTAGCGGCACCGGAGCCGGCTCTTCGATCGTGGACGGCAGCGGCGCGGGCGAGGCCTCCGTGTCAGCCAGGGAGGCGTACTCGGACGATTCGTCTCGCTCCGCGCGACGCTTGTCGTTCCACCGGGCGAACAGGATCGCGCCCTCGTAGAACAGGCAGAGCACCACGGCCAGCGCCGGCATGGTGAACGGATCCGACCCGGGGGTGACGAAGCCGGCGAACGCGAAGCAGAGGAAGATTTCCACGCGCCGCCAGCTGGCCAGCCGCTTCGCGGACAGGATGCCGGCCAGGTTCAGCAGGATGATCACGAGCGGGAAGAGGAACGACGCCCCGAAGATGATCAGCAGGTGGGTGACGAAGCTCAGATAGTCCGTCACCGTGAGGAGTGACTTCACACCGTTGCCACCGAAGCCGAGCAGGAAGTTCAGCGCGGTGTGCAGCAGCAGGTATGCCATCGTCGCCCCCGCGGCGAACAGCAGCGTCGCGGAGACGATGAACGCGAGGGTCCAGCGCCGCTCGTGGCGGTGCAGCCCGGGAGTGATGAACGCCCACAGCTGGTAGAGCCAGATCGGGGCGGAGAACAGCACGCCCACGATCAGCGAAACCCGCATGCGCACGAAGAACGCGTCGGTCGGGTGCAGGAAGATGAGGTCGCAGCTGGTGCCACCGGCCCGCCGGCTGGGAGGCAGCGAGCAGTACGGATGGCGCAGGAAGTTGAAGATCGGGTGGTAGAGCCAGACCGCCACCACGATCGTCACCAGGACGATCCCGATCAGCGCGATGAACAGGCGCTTGCGCAGCTCGCGAATGTGTTCGACGAGCGTCATGCGACTGTCCTCGACAGTGCGCGCCCGGCGCGATGCGCCCGATATCTTGCTGCCGGCTCGACCTAGGGCCTTACCGGCCCGCCGAACCCGCGAGGTCGTCTCGTTCAGCGCTGGTCAGCGTCAGGGGCCGGCGATGCGGGTGCCCCGGCATTGACCGCAGAGGGCCGCTCGGCCGTGGGCACTGCAGATTCCGGGACGGACGCCCGGGGAGCTTCCACCGCACGCGGGGCTGCGGGCGGCGCCTCGACGGCCGGCGGCGCAGCTGCTTGAGCCGCCTGAGGCTTGGCGTCCTTCTCATCGTCCTCGTGAAGGCTCTTCACCTCGGTTTTCAAGATGCGCAAGGAACGGCCGAGGGAGCGGGTAGCGTCCGGAAGCTTCTTGTAGCCGAAAAGCACGAACACCACCACGACAAGAATGATGATGTGCCAGGGGCGGAGCTCACCCATGTCACGGACCTCCCGAGCGGGCTAGTGAACGAGCGGGACGGCTGCGATATCTGGTGCCGCGAGCGAACGCCCTGGCCAGCCGAGTGTACGCGGCTGCTTTTTGCTGGGCTGTTAACTCGCCCCGGGTAGCTCGTCGATCTGCAGACGGTCGGCAAGGGCGCCGGCCTCTGCTGTCAGGGTTCCCACCCGGCGGGAGAAACGCCCACCCGCGCGGCGCATCTTCTGCCACCGCCGCCAGACGGACAGGGCGGTGATGACCAGAACGATGAAGCCGAGGGCGACGATCGACAGGGAGATGGCCAGCCACACAAGGGTGCACGGTAATGCAGCGGCCGCTCGTCAGCGGGTCGTCTGCCCGTTCACGTGGGCGACCAGCAGGTCGTCGGCAGCGAGCTGCAGGGCGAAGTCGAGCAGATCGTCGTAGTTGAGCGCCGGCCCCACCTTGGGCTCGAGCGCCTCGGCCGGAAGCTCCCAGACCTGAGCGCGCACGCCGCCCGACATCAGCAGCGAGATGACGTGGTCGTCGGCCGGCTTGCGGATCTCCTCGTGACACGAGGGGCACGCGAACGCGTAGTACGACAGCGGCGGGTGGCTGCAGACCATCAGCGCGACGTCCTTGGAGGTCATCTCCACTTCGCCGCACGAAGGGCACGACGCCTTAATCGTGGTCATCTGCGCCACACCCTCCTGTCGGTACTCGCCGCCATCCGAAGCGACACTTTCTCTTTCGGCGACAAGACCCGATGTCCGTATAGCCCGAAAGGACTAGAACTGGGCTGACTTTCAGGCCCGATCGCCGTAACGAAGCCTTGCGCCTGTCACAGCACCATCGGCACCTGCACGGTCGTTGGGAGCGACCCGCGCCGATACTGGCGGAAGGGCCTGCTGCCAGGGGCTTAGGGCCCGAGTGCTTCCAGGGCCGACGCTGCGGCCAGCCGGACCTCCTGCGCGACCTCGGGCGGGGAAACCACACGCCCCTGGCCCCCCAGACGCAGCGCCAACCGAACTACCCATGACGGCTCGGGGGTGCGAAGGTGCACCCGAAGCCGCCCGGCGGCTCCATCCCTGGTCGGTGGATCCAGCTCCTGCGCCGACTCGACCGGGTAGTAGTCGGCGACCCAGCGGGCGGCCGGCTGCAGCTCCAGAACCACCGTCAGATCGTCATCAGCTGGCCGGAAGAGGCCTTCGGCCAGGTCACGCGGCACCGCCTCGGACGGCAGCGGCGCGGCGGGCGGGCCCGGCTGCAGATCCACGATGCGGTCCAGCCGGAAGAGCCGGACCGCATCCGCCAACTGGCACCAGGCCTCGAGATACCAGCGCCCCTCGACGCTGACCAGGCGCATCGGTGTGACGGTGCGTTCGGTCACCTCGTCGCGCGACGGGACCAGGTAGCGAAGGTGGAGAGTAGTGGCGGCCTCCAGCGCGGAGCGTACCGAGGCCAGCGCGTTCGCCTCCGGCTCCAGGGCCACTTGCACGGGGGCCGTGCCCGACGCGTCCGGGGTCTCGGGAAGGGCACTGCTTGCCGCCGCGAGCTTGGCCTGGGCGCTCTCCAGCGCGTCGCGCTCGGCGAGGCCCGGTACATCGGCCAGCGCGCGGGCGGCCACCCGGAGGGCGAGCGCCTCGTCGGCGGTGAGCTTCAACGGCCGATCGAGGGTCTGGGGCTCGGTGACGCTGACGCTGTCTCCCTCGAAAGCGAAGTCCAGCAGGTCGCCCGGGCCCCCGCCGGGCAGGCCGCACACCCACAGCAGGTTCAGGTCGTCGCGAATCTGGCGGACATCGACCCCGAAGACGCCGGCCAGCTCGGCGAGCTCGGCGCCCTGATGGGTGCGCAAGTACGGCACCAGAGCCAGCAGGCGGGGCAGGCGGTCCGCCGCCGTCGTCACGACGGCACCTCCGCGTGGGCCTGCAGCGCCCCTTGCAGCCGGATCCGGATCGCCGCGACGAGCTCGGGACAGTCGACCGGGGTCGCGTCGGCCCCGAGCTCGACCACCCGATCGGCGAGTCGCTCCCAGTCGCGGTCGGTCAGTTCCACGGTGTCCGGCGCGGGGCCCGGCCGGGCCGAGTGGCGCAGCGTCCAGCCGGCGCCGGGACGCAGCCGCACGACTGCCGTGACGGGCCGCTCAGGCTGGTCTTCAGCCTCGACAGCGGCGCGCAGGTCGACACCTGCCGGAACCGTGAAGACCCCGGCCTGACCGACGCCGCCCACCTCCCCCTCCATCCTGCTGAGCCGGAAGACGCGCGAACCGTCACGGTCGAGGTCGTGGCCGACGAGATACCAGCGGCCCCTCCAGGACACGACCCCCCAGGGATGCACCGAGCGCCGGCTCGCCTTGGCACGCCCGGGGCGGCGGTAGTCGAAGCGCAGCTCGCGACGCTCCCGCACCGCGGCCAGGCAGGGTTCGAACGCCGCCTCCGTCGCAGCGACCCGGGGCTCGAGGCCGGCGGGCGGTGGCAACGGGTCGACCCCGGCGGCCCGCAACTTGCGCATCGCGCTGGCGCTCGGCTCTGCGAGGGTGGCGCTGCTCCACAGCCGCGCCGCCAGACCGAGTGCCGCCGCTTCTTCCGGCGTGAAATGCAGGTCCGGCAGGGCGTAGTCGGCGCGCTCGATCCGGTAGCCCTGCTCGTCGTCCCACCCGGAGGAACTGGCGGTCTGAACCGGTATGCCGAGCTCGCGAAGGTCGGCCTTGTCACGCTCGAACATGCGGCGAAAGGCGCTCTCGCCGTCAGGCGTGCCGTCGCGGGAGTAGCCAGGGACGAGATTCGCGATCTCGTCAACCGAGAGGTGGCGGCTGGTCGCCATGAGACAGATCGCCAGGTTGAGCTGGCGTTCGAGTTTCTTGCGCGACATGGCGGTCCCACCGTATCGACGCCGTCCCGTTTCCGGCCGCAGACACCTGACGAAAGCGGTAAGCGGCAGGAAAACATCGGGTTTCTCCTGAAACAATGCCAACCGTGGCGCTCACCCCTTTGCGCAGTGACGACCCGGCTGAGGTCGCCGGCTACCGGCTCGTCGGCCGGCTCGGGGCCGGCGGTATGGGCGTCGTCTACCTGGGCGAAGGGCCGTCCCCCGTTCACGGCGGCGAGCCGCGCCAGGTGGCGGTCAAGCTGGTACGCGGCGAGCTCGCGGATGACGACGGCTTCCGGGCTCGATTTCGACGCGAGGTTCAGGCCGCCCGGCGCGTCAAGGGTGAGTGCGTCGTCGACGTCCTGGACGCCGACCCGGAGGCCGAGACGCCCTACATGGTGAGCGAGTACGTGCGCGGCCCCGACCTGGCCTCTCTCGTCGCCAGGTACGGGCCGCTCGATGGGCGTCGCCAGCACGCGTTTGCCGCCGGTCTCGCCCAGGCGCTGCTGTCCATCCACTCGGTGGGGCTGGTGCACCGCGACCTGAAGCCGGCGAACGTGCTCTGCGCCCAGCGCGGCCTGAAGGTGATCGACTTCGGCATCGCGTCAGCCGCGGACGGGGCGACGCTCACCCGCACCGGGTTGGTCGTGGGTACCACGGGATGGATGGCGCCGGAGCAGGTCAACGGCGAGAAGGTGCTGCCCCTGACCGACATCTTCTGCTGGGCATCGGTCATCTACTTCGCCGCGACGGGTCTCGCGCCGTTCGGCGAGGGATCGCCCGCCTCCGTCCTGTACCGGGTCATCGCCCACGAGCCGGACCTCTCGCACCCGCTCATCGAGCCGCGGCTGCGCCCCCTGCTCGCCGCCGCCTTCCGCAAGGACCCCCGGGCCCGTCCGGCCGCACCCGATCTGCTGGATTACCTGCTCCCCCATCGCGGTGCCCGCACACCCGAGGCACCCACGTTCCGTCACCAGGCGTTCGGCCACACCCCCGCGCCGCCGACCGAGCAGCAGCCGTCGCCACCGCAATCCCCAGGCGGTCCGGCCCCCGGGCCATCGACCCCGCCGCCTCCGGGCGCGGGCACCGGCTATCCGGGCTATTCGGGCTCGCCGTACCCGTCGACCCCACCGCCGCCATCTCCCCCGCCGGGATACCAGCCGACCGGGTATCCGCCGAGTTACCCGCCGCAACCCAGCAAGCCAGGGCGGTTTCGCCGGAAGCGCTAGCGCAGCGGGCAGGCGAGGGACCAGCAAGGTGAAAGCCACGTGGCAGCGCCGCGACAGGCGGCTGCCGCAACCTCCGGGAGTTCACAACTCCCGGAGGACCCATGACCACCCCACCGCGGATCCAACCGTTCGCCACGCACGTGCACGCTCGCCTGCGGGACGGCACCCCGCTGCACATCCGCGCGCTACAGGACGGCGAGAGGCAGCCCGTCGTGGAGGTCTTCGAGGGGATGTCCGCCGACTCCCGCTACCTGCGCTTCCTCTACCCCGTCCCGCGGCTGCGCGAGTCGATGCTTGCCGCACTGACCAAGGTGGACGGCTACCACCGAGTGGCCTGGGGCGCTTTTCACGAAGGCCGGTGCCTCGCCATCGCGCGCTTCGCTCGCTCGCCGCAACGCCCCCACGAGGCGGACCTCGCCCTTGAGGTCGCCGACTCGACGCAGCGCCGCGGACTGGGCCGGATGATGCTCGGCGTCCTTGCCGGAGTAGCGGCGGAATGCGGGGTGGCCGCGTTCACCGTCACGGTCCGCCATGACAACTACGGCTCCCTGGCCATCCTTCGATCGTTTGCCGCCCGGCTACGCCTCGTCGAGGGGGTCCACGAGGGCCGGGTGGAAGTCGCGACGATCCTGCACGACAGCCGGGTTCAGGAGCAACTCGACCTGGAGACGGTCCGTCGTCTCAGCGGCTGCTCATCCGGCGCGCGCGACGAGCGGTCCTCGGCATCGGCGTCGCCCCCAGGGAGGACAGCAGGGCCCTGCCCTGCGCCTCGTCCCGACCGCCCGCGAGAACGAGAGTGCGCGCCCACTGATACCGGCACCCGGCCGCGCGGAGCGCAGCTGCTGCAGCCTGTAACGCCTCAGCATCACCGGACAGGAGGCCGGCCGCTCGCGTCACGACGGCGTCAGCAACCGGATTCTCGCGGGTGAATGCCCGCGCGCGGCCGATACGCGCGCCGGCATCAGCCCGCTGTGAAAGCACCGCCGCCTCCGCCCACAACGCGCTGTACCAAGGCTTCCAGCGGGCGTTGAACCAGGTCTGCAGCTCCTCCGGAGCGGGCGAGAGGCGTTGCACCGCACGCTCCGCCAGGCCCTGGTGCAGTAGCAGCAACGCGTCGAAGAACTCGTCGTAATGCTGCTCGCTGAAGGGGCGGCCCGGGGTTTTCAAGCCTTCGACCACCCCGAGCCACTCGGCGCGCGCGGCCTCATCGCCGCGAAGGCCGTGCACGGCCGCCACGGCGTACGCGCTGACGCCATGATTGCCGGCGCGTGGCCGGCCGGCCCGCTCCCAGCCGTCCAGGAACTGGGCGCCGAGCGTCACCGTCTCGTCCCAGTCCCCGGCCAGCGCCGTGACCAGGATCAGCCGGCTGGTCGCGAGATGGGCCTCCTCCCGATGGAACGGCAGCTCGCAGGACTGTTCCGCCAGCTTCCGCGCCCCCGCCAGGTCACCCATCGCCATCGCACACTCTGCAGCCATGTGGAGGGCGTCCGAAAGCTCCATCCCGTTCTCCACCCGAGCCGGCAGCGGGGCCAGCAGACGGGTACGGCGCAGCGCGGTGGCCGCCGCCAGCTTCAGCGTTCCGCTGGCCAGCTGGATACCCGTCTCCTGGTCGAGCGCGGCGCTTTCGAGCAGCGGCTCCCCCGCGCGGTGGGCAAGCTCGAGAGCCCGCGACGTCACGGCCGCGCACTCCGGGTCGAGATCCGGCATGCGGAAGGCACGGGCCAGGAGCAGCTGAGCCCGCGCTGCCAGGTCACCCTCGGCGAGCGGGGACGCCTCCGCGAGCAGCCTGTCAGCGAGCCCGGCGGAGGCGGCTTGGCCGAGCATCCCGGGCCCCCGGATCAGCATCTCGGAAGCTTTCGCGAGATCGCGTGCCGCGCCCGCCCGATCACCCGCGCGAAGCGCGGCATCGGCGGAGCTCCGAAAGAGCCGCTGGGCGTCCTCGCCCACGTGGCGGCTGAGGGCAGCCCCCGCCGCCCGCCGCAACGCCAGCGCGACCAAAGCGTCGTCGTCGATGCAGCCCGCTGCCTGCTCGTACCGGTGCTGCGACTCCCCGGGCATGCCACGCATGAAGGTCAGCTCGGCGAGCGTCGTCGCGAGACGGTAAGCCGCCATCTCGGACCCGGGCTGGCCCAACGCCCAGGTGAGCGCATTGCGAAGGTCGTCCGCGACGTAGTCGAAATCCGTGCGCCAACCGGCGGTCTCCCGTTCGGCCTCCGCGAGCAGTTGCGGGCCGGCATCCAGTGCCCAACTCAGATGGCGGGCCGAGGCCTGCTGTCCCTCGCCTTCGGCGGCGAGGAGTTCCGCGCCGTATTGGCGGATCGTCTCGAGCGCGCGGTAGCAGGTTCCGGTCGCGTCGTTGACGACGGCCAGCAGGCTCTGATCGACCAGACCGGCGAGGCCGGCGATCACCGCAGCCGACTCGATCGGCGGCCAGTCACCCACGACAGCGCAGGCCGCCTCGACGGTGAAGGGCGCCGCGAACACGGAGACTCGCCGCAGCAACGCCTGGTCCGCGTCGCTCAGCAAGGCGTAGCTCCAGTCCAACGCCGATCGCAGGGACCGGTGCCGATCGTCGGCAGGCCGTCCGCCCGTCAGCATGCGCAAAGGCTCGCTCAGACCCGACTCCAGACCGTCCACACCGACGGCGGGCAAGCGCGCCGCCGCGAGCTCGATGGCGAGCGCAACTCCGTCAAGGCTGGCGCAGATGGCGGCTATGCGCTCACGATCGGCGGCGCTCACCCATCCGCCCGCTGCCGCAGCCCGGGCCTTGAAGAGCGCAACAGCGTCTCCGGCGTCGCTGACCTGGGTGTCCGATTGTCGTCGTCACGGAAAGCCCGGGGACGGCGAACACCCACTCGAAGGGCACTTGTAGGCGGGCTCGGCTCGTGGCCAGGACCACCAAGCCGGGGCAGGCCGCCAGCAGCCGCCCGAGCAGCGCGACCACGCCTTCCGGCAGGTGCTCGCAGTTGTCGAGGATCAGCAGGCATCGCCGATCGGCTAGCCAGGCGATGACCGTTTCCTCGGTGGTCTTCTCCTGCGGCGCGCGCAACCCGAACGCCGCCGCCACGGCCGGCGCGATCATCACCGGATCCGTCACCGGGACCAGATCGACGAAGTAGGCACCATCTGCGAAGGCTCCGGCCACCTCCTCGCCGACGGCGAGCGCCAGCCGGGTCTTCCCGACGCCTCCTGGGCCGACCGCAGTGACCAGCCGATTCGACCCGAGCAGGGCGGCGAGCGCCGACCGCTCCGCCGCTCGCCCGATGAACGTCGTGAGTGGGCGCGGCAACGCCGAGCCCGCCGCGACGCGGGCAACGTCCGGCGGGGAAGCGGGTGCGGCGAGCGCACTTCCCGAAGGCCGCGGACCCGGGATCTCCCGCCGCAGGATCTGCATCTCCAATTGCTGGATCTCCAGGGACGGCTCCAGCCCGAGCTCGTCGGACAGCATGGCTCGATAGCGCCGGTACCCGGCAAGCGCGTCGGCGTGACGCCCCGCCGCGCTCAGCGCGCGCATGAGCGCCATCCGGCTGGCTTCCCGCAGCGGGTGTTCGGCGACGAATGCCTCGAGGCCCGGCAGTGCATCAAGATCGCGGCCAGCTGCCAGCAGGGCCTCGGTGCGGGCCTCGAAAGCCCCGAGCCGCGCTTCCTCCAACCGGATGGCCTCGAAGCGCGCGACGTCGCTATCCGCGAACTCGCCGTATGCGCGGCCTCGCCACAGGCTCAGGGCCTCACCGAGCAGGTCCGCGGCATCAGCCGGCGAGGCGAACCGAGCCGCGGCGACCAGCTCATCGAATCGTTCGGAGTCCAACCGCCCCGCCCTGACGGCAAGGACGTAGCCCGGCGGACGGGTGAGAATTTCCACCTGCGGCTCGGCGGTGGGGACATCGCCCGGCTGGGCATCGGCAACCGTCAAGGCCCGCCGAAGCCGCGAGATCTGGCTGTGGACGCTCGCTTCCGGACCGGCCGGCGGACGCTCTCCCCAGACCAGATCGATCAGCTGATCGACGCCGACGACGGTGCCTGCCCGGGCGGCGAGTGAGGCGAGCAGCAGCCGCTGCAGCTCGCCCAGCCGGACGGGTTCGCCGTCAGCAGCGGTCACTTCGACCCCGCCGAGCACCCGGATGCGCATGTCCTCACCGCCTCTGCCGCCCCGTGCCTGCCAACGCCGAACGGAAGCGGCGCAGTCCCGGAGCCTGAGAAGCGCCCGGCAGAAGCGTGATCAATGGTCCCGCGTCAGAAGCGTGACAGCCAGCGAAGAGGCATCCGACATTCGGCCAGCAGGGCCTGACCGCACTGTCGACCAATCGCCTATTGACAGCGCCCACCGGGGCATCGGAAGGACCGCACATGACGACGACCGCAGACCCCCGGGAACAGGGATCGGACCGGCTGAACGGATTCGTGGGACGTGCCGTCGACGACATCGGCGCGGCCCTCAATGCAGCGCTCGTGGTGCTCGGAGACCGACTCGGTTACTACCGCGCGTTGGCGGGCGCCGGACCGTTGACACCGACCGACGTCGCGGAAAGCACCGGCACGGATGAGGTCTGCGCCCGCGAATGGCTGAGCGCCCAGGCCGCCGCGAACTACCTTGACTACCACCCGGCCACGGGCCGATTCAGCCTCCCCGCCGAGCACGCCGCAGCCCTCACCGACGAGCAGAGCCCTACCTACCTGCCGGGCCTTTTCCAACTGGCCCACGGAACCGCGGTCGACGCGGCCCGGTTCGCGGAGGTCGCCCGCTCCGGAAGGGGTGTCGGCTGGGGCGAGCACAACGCCGACGTCCACCGGGGCTACGAGCGCACCTTTCGCTGGGACTACGAATCGCACCTGATCCAGCAGTGGCTCCCGGCGCTCTACGGCCTGACCGGCAAGCTTCGCCACGGTGCCCACATCGCAGACGTCGGCTGCGGCTACGGCGCGGCCACCCTGCTCATGGCCCAGGCATTTCCGCGGTCGTGGTTCGTCGGCTCCGACCCGCATCCGGAGTCGATTGCGGTGGCCCGCGAGCGGGCCCGGGAGGCAGGCCTCGGCGAGCGGGTGCGCTTCGAGGTAGCCGATGCGCACCATTTCTCCGGACGCAACTACGACCTGATCACCACGTTGAGCTCCCTTCACGAGATGGGCGATCCGACCGGAGCCGGTCGCCACATGCGCGAGGCGATCGCGCCGGACGGGACGTGGATGATCGTGGAACCGCGGGCAGGAGACCGGCTCGAGGACAACCTGAACCGGCTGGGCCAGCTCTTCTACGGCTTCTCGGCGCTGCTGTGCACCCCGTCATCGCTCAGCCAGCCGGTCGGGACGGCACTCGGGGCCCAGGCCGGCCCGGCGCGGATCCGCGCGGTCACCGAATCCGCCGGCTTCCGGCGGTTCCGCCAGGCCGCGCAGACCCCGTTCACCATGGTCCTGGAAGTCCGGCCATGATCGGCCCTGCGGTCGCAGCCGCAGCAGCTTAGCGCGGGAGCTCGAACGGAACCGCCTCGTTGTAGACGACCATCGCCGCACCGAAGGCCGGCTCGGGAATCGTGACGTCCTCATCGAGCGTCAGCGCGAGGGCGAGAGCCGGCAGGTTCACCCCCGACGCGCGCACCGACTGGTAGAGCCCGGAGGCGGCCCGGGTGTTGACCTCGAGCAGCACCGGACCGCGAGCCGGGTCGGCAGCGTATTTCACCTGGACGTTCGAGAGGTAACGCAGGCCGCACCCCTCGACCATCGCGCGGGCGATATCGAGGGCAGCCTCGTCCCTGACCAGCTCGCGGGTCCACTCGAGACCACCTTTGCGGCGCGGGAGCGCGACGAGCAACTCGCCCTCGGGTGAGGACAGGCAATCGATGGACAGCTCCACGCCCGGCAGGTACTCGCTGACGATCAACGGATCGAACGTCTCGACCTCCGCCAGCAGCGCCTCGACCGCCTCCGGCGCGATGCGGACGGAGGGCGGCTCGCGGAGCGCGGCCAGCGAATGCGCCTCGGGGTCGATTATCCGAAAGCCGTGGCCTCCGTGGTCGAGGTCTGGCTTGAAACACACGGAGGCACCCGTCGACGTCAGCTCGCGGACGGCCGCGCGAAAACCCTCGATGTCCTCGACGAGCCGGTAGTCGGGCACCGCTACCCCGAGCTTGACGGCACGCTCGTGGGTCGATCCCTTGGTCTCCAGCGTTTCGATCGCGTCGGCGGGCGAGGTCTGGACACGCACCCCGGCGGCTTCGAAGTCGGCTCGAGCACGGGCGACGGCCGCCCGCTCGCGCCCTGGAACGAACACATCGACCTGGTGGGCGGCGCAGATCTCGAGCGCTCGGGCGACGAAAACGTCGCCCGACCCCTCGGGCTCGCGGACCACCTCGTCGCAGGCCTGCAGGTAAGGGTTGGAGGGGACGGGGTGGGAGCCGAGCACCGAGACCGGGCGCGCGTCGCGCAGCAGCCCGATGAGCTGATAGGTGCCGCGGTAGGTCTCGTTGAACCAGACTTTCGGGCCGGCGACGCGACCTTCCGGCCGCCTGCTGGAGTGAGCGATCAGTACGCCTGCTCCATGATGCGCGACGCGATACCGCCGATGATGCCCGCGAGCAACGCGACCCCGGTGAGGACCCACAGCACCACTGAGTGGGTCGGCAGCGCGAACGTGCCGAGGACGAACGCCACCACGACCAGCGAGACCGAGAGCCAGGCACCGGGCGAGGCGGAGACGTGACCAGAGCTAGCCACCGTGGACTCCTTCACAACGTTCCGGGTTCGCAGGCCGCGCCGCTGCGGGACCTGCAAAAGTCCTGCTCAGCCTACCGGGCGTGCTTTGCGTCATGATGCAGCTCGGTGTCGAGTACCCCTAAATCGGTGAGCTGCGCCGACAGCCAGGCGCCGACGTCATGGCTGCGCACCTGCTCGGCCGCCCCGGCGAGCCGGCGGGCGCGCTCCTCCTCGGGCATGGTCAGCGCCTCATACAGCGCGTCGGCCATCTGCTGAACGTCGAACGGGTACAGCGGGACGGCGAACTCTCCGAGCTCCTCGAACGCCCCGGTGTTCTCGGACAGCGCGAGGACACCCTGGCGCTGGTTGACCACCGCGACCTCTTTGGCGACCAGGTTCATCCCGTCAGCGAGCGCGTTCACCATGATCACGTCGCAGATCGAGTAGGCGCCCACCGCCAGCGCGAAGTCCTCGACCAACCGCAGGTCGATGGGCTGCCGGCCGCCCGCGGTGTGACGCGCGTTGACCTCCGCGACGACGGCTCCGATGGTGGAGATGTAATCGCCGTACTCGGCGACGTCGGTGCGGCTGGGCTGCAGGAGAGCGAGAAAGCTGACCTCGCCGGCCAGCTCGGGATGCTGGTCCAACAGGGTGCCGAAGGCGAGGAACCCGCGAACGACGTTCTTGCTGGGGTCGGTGCGGTCGACGCGCAGGATCAGCTTGCGCGGCGGGAAATCCTGCGCGTCGTCGCCGGCGAAAGAGCTCGGCAGCGGCGCGATGAACGCATCGGTGAGCGCGGCCGCGTGGGCCTGAACCTCATCGGTCTGCAGTACCGCGTCCAGTGCCTTGGGGTCGACGGAGATCGGGTAGTGGCGGGCGAGCACCCGCCGGCCGTCGACAGTGATGGCGAGCTCGTCGTAGTCGACCTCGAGCCCGAGCAGCTCCGCGCAGCAGCTCACGAAGTTGCGGGCGTAGCGCTTGGTGTGGAAGGCCACCACATCGCTGCCGAGCAGCCCGCGCAGCAGCCGCTGCCGCATGTCGGGCGGCAGGATGCGCCAGGCGTCGGGGCCCGGCCAGGGGATGTGGATGAAGTGGCTGAGCAGCGCATCGGGGCAGCGCTCGCGGACGTGACCGGCGACCAGGTAGAAGTGGTAATCCTGGATCATCACGAGCGCTTGGCCGCCGCGCGCCTCGACCTCGTCGGCCACGGCATCCGCGAAGATCCGGTTCACCACCGCGTAGCCCTCGTCGAACGCGACCCGCTCGGCCTGGGTGAGCACCGGGGAGAAGGTGAGCCCGTAGAGCCCGTGCTGGATGAACCACAGAATCGGGTTCGAGACGACGGCGTAGAAGCGCTCGTGAGCGGTCGGATCGATGTCGAGCATGCGCACGCTGATGGCCGGCCCATCGGCCTCACCAGCGCCTTCGCTGGCCAGGTGCGGCGCGGGCGAGGTGATGACCTCGACATCAGCATCCCCGGCTTCGCGGGAGACGAGCAGGTCTTCATCGCTGGCGGCGGCACACACCCACACCGCGTCGGACAGATGCTCGGCAAGGCCGAGCAGAGCAGAGACCAGTCCCCCGCTGCCCTTGGTCGCGGTACGACGGTCACCGTCGCGTCCGAAGGTGACCGGCCCGCGATGCGAGAGCAACACAAGGGGCAGATCGATCTGCTCGCTGATGATCTCGCGCTCCTCCATTACTTGGTCACCGTACCGTCTGGGAATGTGCCAGCGGACGGACGGGAGCGCCGATAACGCGCCGCCGAGTGACGCGTTCCGTCGAATTGCGGTGATCGACATCGACGGCGTGGTCGCCGACGTCCGCCATCGGGTTCCCTTCCTCGACGAGCGTCCGCCGGACTGGGACGGATTCTTCGGGGCGGCTTCCGACGACACACCGCTGTCCGTCGGCCTCGCCCGCGTCGCGGAGCTGGCGGCCGACCACGAGATCGTCTGGCTGACGGGCCGCCCCGAATGGCTTCGTGACGTGACCGAACGATGGCTGGAGCAGCAAGGACTGCCGGTGGAACGCCTGGTCATGCGCCAGAACCGGGACCGCCGCCCGGCCAGGGTGGTCAAGCGGGCCGAGCTGCGGCGCCTGGCCGCCAGCGCGCAGATCGCCGTCGTCGTCGATGACGACCCAGCCGTTGTCGCTGCGCTGGTCGCGGACGGCTGGCCGGTTCAACACGCCGACTGGGTGGCATACGCGCCAGAGCTGGGTAGTGCTCAGGAGGAGTCCGGGCGCACCTGACCCGGGCTGCTCGTTGTAGCGCCCGACCAGGCATTTCGCGAAAAAACTCGTGAAGCTGCCTTCTGCTGCCGATACCTCCGGCAGGCATACATCGCAACGATTTAGCAACACCGTGCGCTGTTAATGCCGGAAATCGGCCGATAGGCCGCCTGTCTGAGGCACCATGTGTCTTGGTACAGACAAAAGTCAAGAAGTCCGATCCTTCAAGCAGGAGCACGCCGATGTGCCCGCACACTCCAGAGTGTCCCGCGGCATTAGAGCCTGACCGCGAAGCAGCCAAGGTCATCTCCGGCCACCCCGAGCAGGGGTGGAGCCTGTTGTGCAACGGTTTGATCGTCTTCGAAGACACCGGCAACCTCTTGCCGGACTGCTCCGTGGTCGCTCCCCATCGAGGCAGAGCGCTCTGCCGCGACGCCAACTCCGCTGAGCACGGCTGCCTGCCCGAGCAGCGTTCCAACAGCCGCATCCACGCGGCATAGCGAGAGCCGAACCGCGCACCTGCGCGGCGATTGTTCCCGCCGGATAGCCGCAAACCCCGGCGGCCCGAGGCCGGCTCGCTCAGGCGCTACTGGCGCGCTTGCGGCGCCGCCGAGCCAGCTCGTCGCTCTCCTCGACGACCCGCTCGGAGGGCAGCATGGCCAGCTGGCCGCGGGTCTCGGAAGCCACCTTGCCGACGGCGATGGCGAAGACCCCTTGGCCGCCGGCGAGCAGGTCGACCAGCTCGTCCGGCGAGGTGATCTCGTAGACCGAAGAACCATCGCTGACCAGGGTGACGCTCGCGAGATCGTCGACCCCGCGCTCACGAACGCGCTCGATGGCCGCACGCACGTTGGGCAGCGACATCCCGAGGTCGAGCAGCCGCTTGACCATCTTCAGAACGAGGATGTCGCGGAAGCTGTAGAGCCGCTGCGAGCCCGAGCCCTTCGCGGGGCGGACGCTCGGGACGACGAGACCCGTCCGCGCCCAGTAATCGAGCTGGCGGTAGCTGATGCCCGCCGCTTCGAGCGCCGTCTTGCCGAGATAGCCGACATCGTCAGCTGCCGTCGGGTCGTCCGACGCGAACAGCGCCTGCTGCTCGCTGACCGGAATCTGACGCGTCATTGCCGCCTACCGGACTGCGTTTCACGGCTGATCACGCTGGTGCGCATCGCCTCTCCCGCCTTCCTTGGCAGCGGCCTTAGCGCCACCTGTCGACGAAGGGCCTCCGGAGCCTCGGCGCACTCGCCGGACCTCAGCTGCCTTCCATCGGGAAGTTGACGGTACGAGCCAGGGCTGCGCCGATCAAGGATGGCGGGCGGTGTGTCGCCTTCGGGCCCACCTTCCCCCATCGGCTCACGACCCCGTATTGAAGTCCTCCGGGGAGATCTGATCGAGGAATTCGCGGAACTTCTCGACCTCGCCGTCATCGTCGGCCGGCCCGTCGTCGGGCACCGAGATGCCGGCCTCGTCGAGCACCGCATCCGATCCGAAGACCGGGACCTCCATACGCATCGCCAGCGCTATCGCGTCGGAGGGCCGGGCCGAGACCTCCACGCCGTTGCCGAAATGCAGGGTGGCGAAGAAGACCCCGTTCTGCAGGTCGTTGATCGTCACCTGGGAGAGTTCCGTGCCCAATGCACGCAATGTGTCGCGCATCAGGTCATGGGTGAGCGGGCGCGCCGTGACGATGCCCTCCTGGGCGAAAGCGATGGCCGTGGCCTCGACAGCGCCGATCCAGATAGGCAGGTAACGCTCCCCGCCGACCTCCCTGAGCAGGACGATCGGCTGCTTCGAAGGGAGTTCGACGCGAACACCAACGATGTCGAGCCGGTGCACGGCGACACCTCCTCCTAGCCCGGGTGACCGGAGTGGTCGAGATGGCAGGACTTGACCCTAACTCCTGGCAGGCACCAACGCTGTGACGGACCGGCGTCATCCAGCATGCGGGAGCTACTTCAGAGCTCCGCGAAGCGCTGCCTCCAGCAACGCCACGTGAAGGCGTACCGATAGCGCCGCGTAACCGCGGGCATGCTCCTCGGCCCGGGCCCGGCTCTCCCGGTTCGGCTGGCGCAAGAGGGACGTCAGCACCTGCTCCAGGAGGCCGACCTCGCGGTCCACCGCGGCCTTGACCGGCCGCAGATGGCGCGCCTGGAACCCGTACTCGCTGAGCTCGGCGACGATGCGGGCCACGGTCAGAGCCTCGGCCTCGTAGGTCGTGCTGGCCCCGCGGGCGGCGATCAGCCCGTACGCCTCCAGCTCCCCCAGCTGCTCGTCGGAGAGCCCGCTCTCACGCATCAGCTCCCGGCGGGTGAGGCGCTGCTCGCAGGCCTCGAACTGGAAGAGCATGGGGCCGACCGCGGTAGCTGCCGCTGCCCCAGGCGCGTCGGCGGCCGCCGCGGGAGGCGCGGGAAGCGACGCCGGCGCCTGCGCGTCGTCGTCGGCCGCGACGGCCGGGGCGTGTGCCGGCAGCCGACCCGTCCCTTCGGCTGCGGCCAGGCGCTCCCTGATCACTTTCAGCGGCAGGTACTGATCGCGGGCGGCGGTGAGCACGTAGTGCAGCCGCTGCACGTCGGCCGGCGAGAACTTGCGGTATCCGGATGCGCTGCGCGCCGGGGCCAGCAGCCCCTGCCGCTCGTAGTAGCGGATCTTGCTGATCGTCAGCTCGGGAAAATCGGCCCGCAGCTGGGTCAGCACCTCGCCGATGGTCATGTCTGCCGATTGGCTCACCACCGCCGGGCCGAGACCATCGGCAAGGGCGAGCTGCGCCGGCGGGACGAGCTGCGGGCGCGCTGAGGAACCGGCTGAGCTCGCCGCCGAACTCACTGCGTTCACGGGGTCACCGGGCCTGCGCGGAACCGGCGAAAAACGTCAGCCGGAACTTGCCGACCTGTACCTCGTCGCCGCTGCTGAGCACGGTCGCCGAATCGATCCGGCCCCGCTTGAGGTAGGTGCCGTTGAGGCTGCCCACATCCGCGACGGTGAACTGGCCGTCCGGCGTGCGGCGGAACTCCGCGTGGCGCCGCGACACCGTCACGTCGTCGAGAAAGATGTCGCTGTCGGGATGGCGCCCGGCCGTGGTCAGGTCGCGGTCGAGCATGAATCTGCTGCCGGCGTTAGGACCCCGCTTGACGACGAGCAGCCCGGTGCCCGGCGGCAACGCCTCGACAGCCGCGCGTGCCTCGCTATCGGTGACGGCGTCGCCGAAATCGGCGTCGTGGCCGGCCTCGTGTTCGGCGGCCGCGATGTTGAGGGTGGTGGTCGTCTCGCTGAGCCGCTCACCGCTGACCGGACCGCCCGGGCGCAGCAGCTCATGCCCGCAACGGGCGCAGAAATGTGCGTCCGGCGGATTCTGCTGCCCGCACCGAGTACAGAACACGACGCCCCCAACTCCTCTTCGTGCTATTCGCTGAGACGCTCGAACGGCAATTCGAGGTGACAGCGCCGGCCCACGACCATGCGCCGGGCGCCGATCGCAGCTGTGGCCGACAGGTTAGTGGTCGGCAACGTGTGAGGCGTAGCCGTCCGCGTCCAGCAATTCGGCGAGCCCCGCCGGGTCGTTGACCCGGATATCGACCAGCCAACCCTCCCCGTAGGGGTCGGAGTTGATCAGCTCCGGCGTGCCGGTCAGCTGCTCGTTGCGGGCCACCACCTCGCCGGCAAGGGGCGCGTAGATGTCGGAGACGCTCTTGGTCGACTCCACCTCACCAAGCGCATCACCCGCGCCGACGCTCGTACCGGGCTCAGGCAGCGAGACGAAGACGATGTCGCCAAGCGCCTCCTGCGCGTAGCCGGTGATCCCGATACGCACGACCGGCTCACCGGCGGAATCGTCCGGAGCCTTCACCCACTCGTGCTCGACGGTGTACTTCAGCTCCTGGGGGTACCCAGCCATGCGGTCGGTTGGCTCCTCGAAGAAAGGCGCACGGCACGGAACCGAACGCGGTAGGGAACGCTGTGAGGTCGGACGGTGGAGCAGCTGTGCGCTTGGGGAGGCCGAGACTATCCACCCCCTGGGACAGCCCGCAATGACTGGATTTTCACGCGCTTCTCCTCGCGGATGCGCGCCGACGCTCCGGCGCGGGCCTCGACGGTGTCCACGACCCCGCCCGGTATCTGCAGCGCCTTCGCCATGGTGGGCGGATCGCCGATGGCCAGGACGGTGTACGGCGGCCGCACGGCATGCCCGTCGATGGACAGGCCGTCGCTGGTGTCGGCGACGGAAGAGGTAGCGCCGAGTCGCACGCCGCTGATCTCGATGGTCTCGGCCCCCGCGTCGCGCAGCTCCTCGATCGCGTCGACGAAGACCTCGGTAGCGACGGTGTGCTGGGGGTCAGTGACGGTGAGCACGATCCCGGGGCCCTCGGCCGGGATGGCGCCGGTGAGAATGCCCAGGTCCTGCACGCGTTTGCGGGCCTCCGCCAGCGCTGCGGCGTCCGAGGAGGTGCCCGAGAGCTCCGCCCGGGTGCGCTCCAGGTCGGCGATCTGGGTACGCAGCCGGCTCGAGCGATTGTCGAGGTCATCCAGCACCCGGACCAGATCCTCGGGGCGCGCTGTCGCTAGCTGAGACGCCGCCTGCCGGGTGTGGACGCTGGCGGCCAGGGCGAAACCCAGGCCGGCGAGCAGGAGGAGCCCCACGACCCGCAGGGGGCGCGCGCGCAGCGGTGGCGAGCGACCGGCGGGTCCGTCGGGGGCGTCGACCATTAGCGGATCACCGGCGGATCATGCCTTGAAGAAGTGGCGGCGAATCGCCGCCGCATTGCTGAAGATGCGGATACCCAGCACCACGACGACGGCCGTCGAGAGCTGGGCGCCCACCCCGAGCTTGTCGCCGAGGTACACGATCAGGGCCGCCACCAGCACGTTCGAGATGAACGACACGACGAACACGCGGTCGTTGAAGATGCCGTCGAGACCGGCGCGCGCCGCACCGAACACCGCATCCAGGGCAGCCACGATGGCGATCGGAAGGTAGGGCTCCAGCCAGGACGGCGCCGTCGGCTGCAGGACGAGCCCGACCACGAGTCCCGCGATCAGGGCGAGCGCCGCGATCACGAGTGGCCCCCCGCCGGGGGCACCGGCTGCGCCTGCGACACCGTGGCCGGGCCGGTCGCCGGCAGGCTCAGCTCCGAGGCCGGCGAAATCGTCAGGCCGGGGTGAACACCAGTCGCGGTCGATCGGAACGGAGCGAAGGCCGGCGAAACGCTGATGGCAGTCGCCAGCTCCGGACCGCCGACGGCTTGGATGGCATACGGGCTGCGCAGCGCCCGGAAGTCCACCAGGATCGTCTGCCCTGCGGTCCGGATCGCGGTCTGCGGGCCGAGCCGCACCCCGCCTACCGCGATGCCCTGCGCTCCGGCCGCCCACAGCGCGTTGACGAGGGCCTGCAGGTCCCGGTCGGTCACGACGCCGCTTTCCGCCCGCGACGCGCCGGGACGCGTCACCGCGCCGGTCGATCCAGCGCCGGCCACATCGGAAACGGTCACCATCACGCCCGGCCCGCGCAGCGGGGTCTGCCCAGCGGCGGCCGCGAGCGCGGCTGCACGCTGCTCGAGCGCGCGTCCGGCCGCGGTGGAGGACAGCCGTTGCTGCTGCAACGCGGCGATCTGTTTCTGTTGCGCGGCTACCGCTCGTTCCAGCGCCTTCACCTGCTGGCCCCTGGCATTGGCATCGCCGGCCAGCGCCGTCCGGGCAGCTCCGGCCTGCGGGATCACCTGATGCTGCAGCGAGACCGCGAGACCGGCGACGACGCCGGCGACGGCGATCAACGCCACTCCGGTCCACCGCGCCGGGGTGCGCGTGGTGCGCTCCGGATGGGCCAGCAGCTCCCGCCGGCGCTGATCCGCCTCGGCATAGCTGGGGTCCAGGGCGTCACGGACGATCGCGTCGAGCAGGCCGACCGCCGCACCGGAAGCCCCTGGCGCGCTCACGAGCCGGCCGACTCGGAATCCGGTCGGGTCTCGGCGATCTGCGTCACGAAGTCGATGAGTTGCTCCACCGCCGTCAGCAGCGGCACCTCGAGATCGCTGAAGCTGCGGACAGCGGCGAGGACCGTGCGCCACGCAGTGGGAGGGTCCGGCCACCCCAGCGCGGTGCAGACGCCCGACTTCCAGTCGACCCCCTTCGGGATTGTCGGCCACTCGCGGATGCCGACCGCCTCGGGCTTCACCGCCTGCCAGATGTCGACGTACGGATGACCCGTCACCAGGACGTACGGCGAGCTGACCCGGGCGGCGACGGAGGCTTCCTTGCTGCCCGGCACCAGGTGGTCGACCAGCACGCCCATCCGGCGGGCGGGCCCGGGTCTGAAGCCGGCGATGACGCTCTCGAGGTGGTCGACGCCTTCGAGTACCTCGACCACCACGCCCTCGATCCGCAGGTCATCGCCCCAGATGCGCTCCACGAGGGCGGCGTCGTGCAGCCCTTCGACGAACAATCGGCTGACCCGGGCCACCCGGGCCAGGTGGCCTCCCACGGCGACGGACCCGGACGCGGTGCGCGACGGCGCTGCGGGCACCCGCCGGGCGGGCTTCACCAGCGTGCACAGCCCGCCCTCGAAACGGAATGCGGCGGGTTCCATGGGAAATGCCCGGCGCTTGCCGAAACGATCTTCCAGCAGGACGAGGTCCTTGCCCGCCTCGACGACCGCGCCGCACCACCCGGTGGTGGCGTCCTCGACGACCAGCCCGGGCTCGGCCGCGATCTCCGGAACGGCGGCGGCTCGCGGCTTCAGACCTCCCGCGAGGACGTCGCCGTCATATCGGCCCCTCATGAAGCAGGGGTGATGGATGCCGCGGTGAAAACAGAAAAATCCGCCTCGCGGTGACCGGGTGACGCGCGCACCACGAAACGGTAGGACAGCTCCCGAGCGGAAGCTGGTTCGGCGCGCCGGGCGCCAGCGCATCTGCACTGGCACCCGCGCGCCGGCTTGCGACTGCTACGTCGCGGCTGTGCTGCCTTTACGCAGCGCAGTCGGTGCACACCATCTTGCGCTCATCAGCGAGCTGGCTGCGGTGGTGCACCAGGAAACAGCTCTTGCAGGTGAACTCATCCGCCTGTCGAGGCAGGACGCGAACGGTGAGCTCCTCGGCCGACAGGTCGGCACCGGGAAGATCGAGCTCGGCCTCGAACGGGTCTGCATCATCTCCCAGGTCGGCCGCGGCCTCGGCGCGTCGCGCCTTCAGAGCCTCCAGGCTCTGCTCCTGGTCCTCTTCGCCCTCTATGGAGCGCGGAGTGTCGTAATCCGTCGCCACTGGGTCTCCTCGTCGTAAAGCTTGCTTGCGCCCTGCCGAACGCCGGGAGGGCGGTAATTGTGCCCGCTGTCGTCGAGGTCACATTTCCAACCGCCGGTCCCGCGGGGACCAGCGGTATTAACCCGCCATCGGCGGAACAGCAGCGATCGTGAGGATTTAGCTGCTCCAGGTCAAGCGTCTCGGGCGAGGTTCTCCAGAATGTGCTCCAGGCGACACTGTGTAGCAACCCAGATGGACCGCCACGTGCCGCACCTGGCCCAACCAGCTGCCGTCGACGGTTCAGCCGGTCTGGCGCAGCCAGGTCACCGGGGCGCCGTCGCCCCCCTGCCGAAGCGGCTCGAGGGCGTCGTCCCAATCACTACCGATCAGCTCGCGGACGCCGGCGACCAGCTGCGCGCGGGTGGCGGTGTCATCGAGCAGTGCCTGCAGCTGCGCCTCGCCCACCGTGACGTCGCCGCTCGCCGACAGGGAACCGCGGAACAGGCCCAGCTCGGGCGTGTAGGCGTAGCGCTCGGCGTCAGCGCCGGTGCCGATGCCTTCGGCCACCTCGAACGTCAGCGGGCCGATCCCCCGCAGCCGGCTGGTCAGCCGCCCCGCCGTGCCGGACGTCGCGCGCCACTCCAGTGCCGCGTAGACCATGCCGGGGCGGGCGGGCTGGGTGCTCCACTCCAGCGGCGCGGGCACGCCGAGCACGGCCGCAACCGCAAACTCCACGTGCGGGCAGAGCGGCGGCGGGCACGACAAGACCGTCAGGACACCCGGTACGCGACCGGCGCCTGGCCAGCACAAAGAATCGTTCACGACTGACCTCCAAGACGAGGGACGCCTTCCCCTGCGGCCTCGCTGGACAATCACCTGCCGGAACGATCACGCACAGTGTGACACGTAGCGCGCTGAGCTGCAACGTTCGGCCCCAGCGCGTCGCGGGCGCCGGTTTCGTTCGCCGGACTCGGGCATGATCGGCCCGTGCACAGGAGGGCCACATGAGCAACCGCTGGTTGCGCCGCAGCTTCCCCTGTTTCATTTGCGAGCCATGCCGGGAGCAGGACCATGACCACTGCGCCGGTCGCAACAAATGCGACTGCCAGCACCGAACGATCCAGCCGGTGGAGCCGGCCACCGGAGCGCCGGGTGAGTGAACGACCCGTGCGCCAAGCTGCGCCCGGTCGCGTTAGCCGCATTACGGCCGGGCGCGGAGCGGGTTCATTGCGGCCCGTGACGGGCAGGGGCGAATGACCATGCAGATCTGGCCAGGCAATCCCTACCCGCTCGGCGCCACGTACGACGGCTCCGGTACCAACTTCGCGCTGTTCAGCGAGGTCGCCGAGGCGGTCGACCTTTGCCTCTTCGACCAGCGCGGCAACGAAACCCGGGTGAAGCTGCGCGAGGTCGACGCTTTCGTCTGGCACGCGTACCTGCCGAACATCAGCCCGGGTCAGCGCTACGGCTTTCGGGTGACGGGTCCGTACGAGCCGCTGACCGGCCACCGCTGCAACAACCACAAGCTGCTGCTCGACCCGTACAGCAAGGCGGTGGAGGGTGAGGTCCGCTGGGCACCCGCCGTCTTCCCCTACCGGTTCAACGACCCGCACCGGCGCAATAACGCCGACTCCGCCAAGTACATGCCGAAGTCCGTGGTCATCAGCCCGTTCTTCGACTGGGACAACGACCGGCCGCCGCGCACGCCCTACAACCAGACGGTCATCTACGAGGCCCACGTGAAGGGGCTCACGATCGAGCATCCGTCGATTCCCGAGGAGATTCGCGGCTCGTACGCCGCCATCGCGCACCCCGCGATCATCGACCATCTGAAAAAGCTCGGGGTCACGGCGCTCGAATTGATGCCGGTCCACCAGTTCATCCAGGACGAGCATCTGGTGAAGCGCGGCCTTCGCAATTACTGGGGCTACAACACGATCGGATTCTTCGCCCCGCACGCCGCCTACTCGTCGTCCGGGCAGCTCGGCCAGCAGGTCCAGGAATTCAAGACGATGGTGAAGGCCCTTCACGAGGCGGGCATCGAAGTGATCCTCGACGTGGTCTACAACCACACCGCCGAGGGAAACCACATGGGGCCGATGCTCAGCCTGCGTGGCATCGACAACCCCGCGTATTACCGGCTCGTCGAGGGCCAGCCCGAGTACTACATGGACTACACGGGCACCGGTAACTCGCTCAACGTGCGCCACCCCCACGCGCTGCAGCTGATCATGGACTCGCTGCGCTACTGGGTGACGGAAATGCACGTGGACGGCTTCCGTTTCGATCTCGCCTCGACTCTGGCTCGGGAGTTCTACGACGTCGATCGGCTGTCGGTGTTCTTCGACCTCGTCCAGCAGGACCCGGTCGTTTCACGGGTAAAGCTCATCGCCGAGCCCTGGGATGTCGGCGAGGGGGGCTATCAGGTCGGCAATTTCCCGGCCCTGTGGACCGAATGGAACGGCAAGTACCGCGACACCGTCCGCGACTTCTGGCGCGGCGAAGGCTCGACCATCGGCGAATTCGCCTCCCGGCTCACCGGCTCGTCGGACCTCTACGAGAGCAACGGCCGCAAGCCCTACGCGTCCATCAACTTCGTGACCGCGCACGACGGGTTCACGCTGCACGACCTGGTCAGCTACAACGACAAGCACAACGAGGACAACGGCGAGGAGAATCGCGACGGGGAAAGCACCAACCGGTCGTGGAACTGCGGGGTCGAGGGGCCGACCGAGGATCTCGACATCATCGCCCTGCGCGAGCAGCAGAAGCGCAATTTCCTGACGACGCTGCTGCTCTCCCAGGGCGTCCCGATGATCGTCGCCGGCGACGAGATGGGGCGCACCCAGGGCGGCAACAACAACGCCTATTGCCAGGACAACGACATCTCCTGGGTGGACTGGCACGACGTCCGCGAGAACGGCATCCTGCTGGAATTCACCCGGCGGCTGGCAGCCCTGCGCGCGGCCCATCCGGTGTTTCACCGGCGACGCTACTTCCAGGGCCGCACGTTTCGCGGATCCGGCGGGCTGGACGACATCGTCTGGCTGCGCCCATCCGGCGAGGTGATGAGCCAGGAGGACTGGGACAACGGGTGGGCCCGCTCGCTCGGCGTATTCCTCAACGGCAATGCGATCCCCGACCCCGACTCGCGTGGCAATCGCGTCACGGACGACTCGTTTCTCCTACTGTTCAACGCGCACTTCGAGACCGTGGAGTTCACCCTCCCGGATGCCGAGTACGGAGAGGCCTGGGAGATCGCCGTGAACACCGCAGCGCCGCTGGCGCGGTTCGTCGACGACACCGACCTGAAGCCTCGCGAGACCACCGCCATCGACGCGCGGTCGATCGTCGTTCTGCGCAGGCTCTACTGATGCGCCGGCTGCATTGATGGCCGACCCGACCATCCCGTTCCCGCCGCCGCCCGGCCCGAGGCTCACCAGCACGTACCGGATCCAGCTCACGCCGCAGTTCGGGTTCGACGCCGCCGCCGACATCGTGCCGTACCTGGCCGATCTCGGCGTGTCCCACCTGTACTGCTCCCCCTGGCTGGCCGCGTCGCCGGGAAGCCAGCACGGATACGACGTCACCGACCACGCCGCCGTCAACCCGGAGCTCGGCGGCGAGGCGGGCCTCGCGCGCCTTCATGCCGCCTGCGCCGAGGCGGGCCTCGGCATCGTGCTCGACATCGTGCCGAACCATGCCAGTGTCGCTGCACCCGAATCCGCTAACCGGGCGTGGTGGGATGTCCTGCGACTGGGACAGCAGTCACCGTTCGCGTCGTGGTTCGACATCGATTGGGAGAGCCGCGACAACCCGGGCCGGGTGCTGGCACCGGTGCTCGGGAAGTCGCTTGCGGAGTGCGTCGCGGCCGGCGAACTCGACGTTGTCGGGGATCAGCTGCGCTACTTCGACCACGCCTTCCCGCTCGCTCCCGAGACCGAGGGGCTGCCGCTGGCCGAGCTGCTGGACGCCCAGCATTACCGGCTGTGTCACTGGACGGTCGGCGGCGAGGAGCTCAATTACCGCCGGTTCTTCGACGTCACTACCCTCGCGGGCCTGCGGGTCGAGGATCCGGAGGTCTTCGCCGCGACTCACGAGCGGATCCTGTCGTCGATCGCCGACGGCGTCGTGAACGGGCTGCGGGTGGACCATCCGGACGGGCTGGCCGATCCGCAGGGCTATCTCGCGCGCCTCGCCGAGGCCACCCGGGGCACCTGGACCGTCGTCGAAAAGATCCTGGAACGCGGCGAGCACCTCCCCGGAGGCTGGGCCTGCAACGGCACCACGGGCTACGACGTGCTCAACCGGATCACCGGAGTCTTCGTCGACCAGGCCGGCGAGGAACCGCTCACCCGGCTCTACGACGAGATCACCGAGGACCAGACCCGGTGGGCCACCGTCGCGCTCGAGTCCAAGCGCCTGGTGCTGGACGCGGTGCTCGCCCCGGAGCTGACCCGCCTTACCGAGCTGGTCGTGCGGGCCGCGTGGAAGCGGCCCGAATTCCGGGACTTCACCCGGCGCGGGCTCAGAGCGGGGCTCGCCGAACTGCTCGCCCAGTTCGACGTCTACCGCGCCTACTTGCGCGCCGGCCAAGCGCCCTCCCCTGCCGCCCGCGAGGTCATCGACCGGGCGGCCAAGGCTGCCCAGGACGCGCTGCCGGAGCGCGCGAGCGAGATCGC
This sequence comes from uncultured Actinomycetota bacterium, assembly GCA_963782485.1. Classification (GTDB taxonomy): domain Bacteria; phylum Actinomycetota; class Actinomycetes; order Frankiales; family Frankiaceae; genus DATAZK01. Next base: position 639,854 of record CAWAJV010000006.1, on the reverse strand, counting down.
CGCCATCGCCACCCTCGTCGTCGACGGCCCCGAAGAGCTCGTCGTGCGCTTCGCCCAGACCTGCGGCCCGGTGATGGCCAAGGGGGTCGAGGACACCGCCTTCTACCGCTACGGGCGGCTGCTCGCCCTGAACGAGGTCGGCGGCGACCCGGGGCATTTCGGCCTGGGGGTTGGCGAGTTCCACGCGGAAACGCAGGCGCTTCACGAGCAGTGGCCCGAGACCATGACGACGCTCTCGACGCACGACACCAAGCGTTCCGAGGATGTGCGAGCCCGGCTCGTGCTGCTGTCGGAGGACGTGAACCGGTGGTCGCGGGTCGCCGCCCGGCTCATGTCGCTGGGTGCCAAGTACACCGGGCCGGCCGGCCCGGATCGCGCCACGCAGTACTTCGTGCTGCAGACCCTGGTCGGCGCCTGGCCCATCGAGGCGGACCGGCTGCAGCCGTACCTCGAGAAAGCCAGCCGCGAGGCGAAGCTACACACGTCCTGGACGGCGCCGGACGAGGCGTTCGACGCAGCGTTGGCGAGCTATGTCACCGGCATCCTCGAGGACCGCGTCTTCATGACGGCCGCGTCGGACTACGCGGCGACGCTGGTAGAGCCCGGACGGGTCACCGCGCTCGCCCAGAAGCTGCTGCAGCTGACGATCCCGGGCATCCCCGACTCCTACCAGGGCAGCGAGCTGTGGGATTCCTCGCTGGTCGATCCGGACAACCGGCGGCCGGTCGATTTCGGGGAGCGAGCCCGGGTCGCATCCGTCCTGGACCGCCAGCATGGCGCCCCCCGGATCGACGACTCCGGTGCCGCGAAGCTGCACCTGGTGCGCGGCACGCTCCGGCTGCGCCGCACGCATCCGGAGCTGTTCGGCCCGGACGCGGGGTACGAGCCGCTGCCGGTCACGGGCGCGGCGCAGGGCCACGTGATGGCGTTCGCCCGCGGGGAGAGCGGTGACGCCAGGGCGGTCACCATCGTCCCGCGTCTCGTTCTCGGCCTGCGCCAGGCAGGAGGCTGGAAGGACACGGCCGTCACCCTGCCTGCGGGCGAGTGGGTCGACGTCTTCACCGGAAAGCGCCACGGCTCCCCCGAAGCCGGTTCGACCAGCGCGTACCTGCTGAAACTCCTGCGCGATTTTCCGGTCGCCCTGCTGGTTGCCGCGCCAAGTTCGGCTGACAGCGACGCGAGTACGGGAGACTGACGACGTGAGAGTCTCTGCCCGAGCCGACTACGCCGTGCGCGCGCTGACCGAACTCGCCGCCAGCGGTGGTGCGTCGATGACCGCCGAGTCGATCGCCCGGGCCCAGAACGTGCCGCTCAAATTCCTGCTCGGCATCCTCGGTGAGCTCCGGCGGGCCGGCCTGGTGCGCAGCCAGCGCGGTCCTTCGGGTGGCTACCTGCTGGACCGCGATCCCACCTCGATCACCATCGCCGCCGTGATGCGCGCGGTGGACGGCCCGCTGGCGAGCGTGCAGGACGCAAAGCCCGAAGACGTGAGCTACCCCGGCCCCGCGGCGAAGCTGCAAGACGTCTGGATCGCCGTGCGCGCGAGCCTGCGGCTGGTTCTCGAAGCGGTGACGATCGCCGATCTGCTCGCCGGCAAGCTCCCCGAGAACGTCGAGGCGCTCACCCGTAGCGAAGATGCCTGGGAGCGACGCTAGCCGCATGTCTCGCTTCTCAGTCTGGGCCCCGCAAGCGCGCGAGGTCTGCGTGGTCGTCGACGGGCACGAGCACGCCATGGCACCGGAAAGGCGTGGCTGGTGGGCGACCTCGGTGGACTCCGCCGGCCACGGGGCTGACTACGCGTACCGCGTGGACGGCGGCGATTTGACCCCCGACCCGCGCTCGTTCTGGCAGCCGAACGGCGTGCACGCTCCCTCGCGGGTGTACGACCAGTCACGGTTTCGTTGGAGCGATGCCGAGTGGCGCGGCGTGCCGCTGCCGGGCAGCGTGCTCTACGAGCTTCACGTCGGCACGTTCACCCCTGAGGGCACGTTCGAGGCTGCCATCGGCCGCGTCGACCACCTGGCGAGACTCGGTGTCGATGCGGTGGAGCTGCTGCCCTGCAACGGGTTTGCGGGCGAGCGCGGCTGGGGCTACGACGGGGTCGACCTCTACACCGTTCACGAGCCGTACGGCGGCCCCGATGGGCTGAAGGCATTCGTCGACGCCTGCCACGCGCGCGGCATCGGCGTCGTGATGGACGTGGTCTACAACCATCTGGGCCCGTCCGGCAACTACCTGGCCCGCTTCGGGCCGTACTTCACCGAGCTGCACGCCACGCCCTGGGGCGCGGCGGTGAACCTCGACGCACCGCATTCGGACGAGGTGCGCGCGTTCCTCATCGACAACGCGCTGATGTGGCTGCGCGACTTTCACTGCGACGGCCTGCGGCTCGACGCGGTACATGCGCTGCGCGATGACCGCGCCCTGCACTTCCTCGAGGAGCTGGCGATGGCGGTGCAGACGCTGTCCATCACCGAGCGACGGCCGCTCTTCCTGATCGCCGAGAGCGACCAGAACGACCCCAAGCTGCTGCGGCCGCGTCCCGCCGGCGGTTACGGCCTTGACGGGCAATGGTGCGACGACGTGCACCACGCGCTCTGGGCGACGCTGTCCGGGGAGCGGCAGGCCTACTACTGCGACTTCGGCCCCTTCGCGGTGCTGGCGAAGGCGCTGGACCAGGGGTTCGTCCACGACGGTGACTACTCGACTTTTCGCGAGCGACACCACGGGCGCCCACCCGTGGGCATCAACGCGCCCGCAATTCGTCACCTACCTGCAGGACCACGACCAGATCGGCAACCGGGCCACCGGCGATCGGGCTGCGGCCACCCTGTCTGACGGACTGCTTCACATCGGCGCCGCGCTGCTGCTGCTCTCGCCCTTCACCCCGATGCTCTTCATGGGTGAGGAGTGGGGCGCCCGCACCCCCTGGCAATTCTTCTCCGACCACGAGGCCGACCTCGGCCGCGCGGTGAGTGAGGGGCGCCGGCGCGAGTTCGCCTCGCACGGATGGGACGCCGATGACATTCCCGACCCGCAGGATCGGGCCACGTTCGTCGCGTCGAAGCTGGACTGGAGCGAGGCCGAAACCGACCGCGGCGCGGCGCTGCTCGACTGGAACCGGCGACTCATGGCCGTGCGCCGGGCCGAGCCGGACCTCGCCGATCCGCGGCTCGGCCGGGCCCGGTTCAGCTACGACGAGGACGAGGGCTGGTTCACCGTCCGGCGCGGCTCGGTCGTGGTCGCCGTGAACCTGGCGACCAGCCCGCGCCAGGTGCCGGTCTCCGGTGATGTGCTGCTCGCTTCGGCGCAGGCGGTCGCGAATGAGGGCGCCGGATGGACCCTGCCGGCAGAGTCCGTCGCCGTGCTGCGGACCGGCTAGTCCGGGGCCGCTGACCATGCCAGAGCGGGCCGTTATCGGCGTCGACATCGGTACGACCAGCACGAAGGCCGTCGCCTTACGACGCGTCGGGGCAGGCGCTCTCGTCGCATGAACGGGGCTACCCGCTCCGCGAGCCCCCGCCGGGGTACGCCGAGCAGGACCCCGAACGAGATCTCGCCGCCGTCGCCGAGACCATCCGGCGGACGGTCGCCCAGTGCCCGCACCCGGTAGCGGGGTCTCGTTCAGCGCCGCGCTGCACGGCCTCATCGGCCTCGACAGCGCCGGCCGACCGCTCACGCCGTCGGTGACCTGGGCCGACCGCGCGCGCCAGCCGCGCAGGCCGACCGGCTTGCGCGCAGTCGCCCGCGGCGCCGGCCCTGCACCGCCGGACCGGAACGCCCGTGCATCCGATGTCGCCGCTGGTGAAGCTGATCTGGTTCCGCGAAAAGGCGCCGGGCTGTTCGTCCGGGTGAAACACTGGGTCGGAATCAAGGAGCTACGTCCTCGGCAGCTGTCGGCGCGGACGGTCACGGACCACTCGGTCGCCTCGGGCACCGGCCTGCTCGACCTCGACACCGGCTCGACTGGGACCCGGAGGCGCTCGCACTCGCCGGGATACGCGACGGCAGCTTCCGCCGTCTGGTGCCGACCACCGACCGGCTGCGCTGCCTCCCCCGCAGGTGGCGCCGCGGACCTCGGCCTGCCCGCCGCGCGACCGCCGTGGTGGTGGGCGCCGGCGACGGCCCGCTGGCCAACCTGGGGCTCGGGCGCGGTGCGCCCCGGGATGGCAGCCTGCTCGATCGGCACCGAGCGGCGCGCATGCGGGTGATGGTCGAACGCCCTGCCGTCGACGCCCGCGGGCAGCTGTTCTGCTACGCCCTCACGCCGCACCGCTGGAGCGGTCGGCGGCGCGATCAACAACGGCGGGATCGTGCTGGAGTGGGCCCGGCGAGGCGCTCGCCCCGGACCTTTGCGAGCACGCCGAGAGGAGTGCTCGCCCTGGCGGCGCAGTGCGCCGGCCGGGTCGGACGGCCTGATCATGCTGCCGTACCTGCTGAGCGAGCGCGCGCCGCACTGGAGCGCCCGGCCGCGCGGCGCGTACATCGGGCTCACCCGCGGAGCACCGCCGCCAGCACCTGATCCGGGCCGCGCTCGAAGGCGTGTGCCAGCAGCTGTCGCTCGTGCTCGACGCGGTGCGCGGGGGCGGACACCCGGTCACCGAAATACGGGCGACCGGCGGCTTCGCGCGGAGCCCGCTGTGGAGGCAGATCCTCGCCGACACGCTCGCGATGCCGGTCGGCTTTCCCGAGGAGCGGCAGGGGTCGGCGTTCGGTGCCGCGCTGCTCGGGATGCGGGCGCTCGGGCTCGTCGGCTCCCTCGATAGTGCTGCCGACCTCGTGACGATCGCCGAGACGGTGCACCCGCAGCCGCCGGCGGTCGCCGTCTACGCGCAGCTGAAGCCGGTGTTCACGCAACTGCACGACGCCCTCGCACCGGCTTTCGAAACCTGGCGCTGACGCTGGGTTCAGGCGGAGTGCCGCTGCTCGCGCGGCGCGGGCGTCTCGCCGCCCATGGTGAACGCGTCGAGGAAGCCCCCCACCTCCGGCGCCGACAACCGGAAGCTTGCCGCGCACACCCCGTCGTGCCAGAGGCTGAGGATGAAGCAGCCGAAGCCGGGGTGCCAGGTGACCCTGGCCGAATGATCGGGGCGCTGCGCCTCGTGGAACGTGCGGCTGTAGCGGGTGAGCGGGATCGCACCCGTCTCGCCGGCCGTCTCGTCAGCACCGTCAGCGCGTTCACCGACCATCAGGGCATTCTGAGCCTGCACACCCGCGCCGCACAAGCCGCCGAAAGGGTCGTTCCGGCTCAGGGTGCGGAGACTGCCGGCACCGCTTCGCCGCTGGTGAGCGCCGACCGCTCGACTTCGAGCAGCGAGACGCTGTTGCGCTCGGCCTCGTACGCCTTACCGCCGCCGCGGATCCCGAAAAGCCGCTTGGAGAGCAGCAGGTAGATCACCGCAGCGATGTTGATCAACAGCGCTCCGATCCGCAGCCACGTGATCCGTTCCGTCAGCTCGTAGATCTCCAGCGGGAGAAACGCGCTCGTCGCGACGACAGCGAAGTACTCCCCCCACCGCTTCTGCAACCAGAGCCCGGTGCCCTCGATGAGGTTGATGGCCGCGTAGCCGAAGACCAGAAGCGCGATCAGGGTCAACGTCGACGGCCTGGTCTCCAGGAGGTGGCGCAGCTTGGCAATGGTCGGGCTGTGGTCGAGGTCGAAGTGAAAGACGTTGGCCAGGGGCTTCGCCGCCGGGAGAGCCTCGTTGAACGTGCGCTGGAAGCTGCCCTGGTCGTGGCGGAAGCGCAAGATGACGTAGCCGATGCCGCAGAGCAGCAGGGCGCGCAGCAGGCGCTCGACGGCCAGCAGTCGCAGGATGAACGCGTCACGCAGGGCGCGCCCCCGCAGCAGGACCGGCGCATGGTCGGCCGGACCGGAGCGGGCCGGCGCGCCGATGACGAAGTCGCCGCACCGCAGGCATCGCCAGGCCTCGCCCTGCGGGGTGGTGGCCGACAGCCGGGCCGCGAGCTCGAGTTCGTCGGGACGGTACGTCGCGTGTCCCTTGCGACCGCAGGCTCGAAGGTTCGGGTCCACCGGGTCAGATTAGGGGCAAGGGTGGGAAATCAGCCGGAACCCAGGCCCGGCACGATCTCCTCCAGCGCGAAGCGCAGCGGAACCTCCAGCTGCTCGTACGTGCAGGACTGCGGCTCGCGATCCGGCCGCCAGCGCGAGAACTGCGCGGTGTGGCGGAAGCGGCGCCCTTCCATGTGGTCGTAGCGCACTTCGACGACCCGCTCCGGCCGCAACGGGACGAACGAGAGGTCCTTGTTCGCGTTCCACCGCGAGCCCTCCGACTCGCGGCGGGGTCCGGGTTCCGGCCTCCTGCTTCGCCCAGTTCCACGGGTGGTCGTCGAATTCCGTGACGAGGGGGCCAGCTCCTCGAACAGTTCCTTGCGGCGGGCCATCGGGAACGCGCCCACCACCCCGACCGACGACAGCGAGCCGTCATCCGCGTACAGGCCGAGGAGCAGCGATCCCACCAGCCCGGGGCCGCTCTTGTGAACGCGATAGCCGGCGACGACGCAGTCTGCCGTGCGAGCGTGCTTGATCTTGAACATCACGCGCTTGTCGGGCTGATACGTGCCGGTCAGCGGCTTGGCGACCACGCCGTCGAGCCCGGCCCCCTCGAAGATCGTGAACCACTGCTCGGCGAGCTCGCGGTCAGTCGTCGCCGGGGTGACGAACACCGGCGGCTTTGCGTCCGCGAGCGCCTCGACCAGCCGCTCGCGGCGCTCGGCGAAGGGTCGCGCCATCAGGTCGTCCTCGCCGAGGGCGAGCAGGTCGAACGCGATGAACGACGCGGGAGTCTGCTCCGCCAGCAGCTTCACGCGCGACGCCGCCGGATGGATGCGCTGCAGGAGCGCCTCGAAGTCCAGGCCCCGATCAGCCGCGATCACGATCTCCCCGTCGATGACGCAGCGCTCCGGGAAGTTCGCCTTGACGGCCGCGACGACCTCCGGGAAGTAGCGGGTCATCGGCCGCTCGTTACGGCTGCCGATCTCCACGTCGTCACCGTCCCGAAAGATGATCGACCGGAAACCGTCCCATTTGGGCTCGTAGTGTGCGGCGTCAGGGATGCGATCGACCGATTTCGCGAGCATCGGGCTGACGGGCGGCATCACCGGAAGCTTCATGGCCTCCATAGTGGCGATAAAGGACTGACAAGACGTGTCGCCACCCGGGCCAGAATCGTCACCGACCACTGGAGGTCACCGTGTCCGACTTCGATCTGCTGGTCGTGGGAAGCGGCCCCGGTGGGCAGCGCGCGGCGATCGCGGCGGCCAAGTTGGGCCATCGCGTGGCCATCGTCGACCGCAAGGGCATGGTCGGCGGGGTCTGCGTCAACACCGGGACGATCCCGTCCAAGACCCTGCGCGAGGCCGTCCTCTACCTGACCGGGATGAACCAGCGCGAGCTGTACGGCATGAGCTACCAGGTCAAGGAAAACATCACGATCGCCGACCTGACGGCACGCACCCACCACGTCATCGCCCGCGAGTCCGACGTCGTGCGGACCCAGCTGCACCGCAATCACGTGCGCTACTACCAGGGCACGGCGTCGTTCCTCGACCCCCACACGATGTCGATCGCCGAGGGCCTGACGGCCGACGGCGTCGAGGCGCAAGAGCTCAGGATCACCGCCGACAAGATCGTCCTCGCCACCGGCACCCGCCCGGCGCGGCCGCCGGAGATCGACTTCGACGGCAAGAGCGTCGTCGACTCCGACGGGGTGCTCGACCTGGATCACGTGCCCGGCTCCATGGTGGTGGTGGGCGCCGGGATCATCGGCATCGAGTACGCGTCGATCTTCGCGGCGCTGGGCACGCGCGTCACGGTGGTCGAACGGCGGCCCAGCATGATCGATTTCGCCGACTCCGAGGTCGTCGAGGCGTTGAAGTTCCACCTGCGCGACCTCTCGATGAGCTTCCGCTTCAACGAGACGGTCGAATCCGTGAAGCGGACCGACAACGGCACGCTGACGACGCTGCGCAGTGGCAAGCGCATACCGGCCGAGGTGGTCATGTACTCGGCCGGCCGCCAGGGGGTCACCGAAAACCTCAACCTCGAGAAGGCCGGATTGGCGGCCGACGATCGCGGGCGGATCGAGGTAGGCGACCGGTACCGCACGAAGGTGGCACACATCTTCGCGGTCGGCGATGTCATCGGCTTTCCCGCGCTGGCGGCGACTTCGATGGAGCAGGGCCGGCTGGCGGCGCATGCCGCGTTCGACGAGCCGACCGCCGGCATGGATATGAACATCCAGCCGATCGGCATCTACACGATTCCCGAGATCAGCTACGTCGGGAAGACCGAGAACGAGCTCACCGAGGGATCGGTCCCCTACGAGGTCGGCATCTCGCGCTATCGCGAGCTGGCTCGCGGCCAGATCGTCGGCGACACGTACGGGATGCTCAAGCTGCTGGTCAGCCCCGAGACCGGCAAGCTGCTCGGGGTCCACGTCTTCGGCACCAACGCCACCGAGCTGGTTCACATCGGCCAGGCGCTCATGGGCACCGGCGGCACGGTCGACTATCTCGTCAACGCGGTCTTCAACTACCCGACCCTCTCCGAGGCCTACAAGGTCGCCGCGCTCGACGCCGTCAACAAGATGCGTGCCGTCGACCGCCTGGGGATCGCAGACGACGAGGAGCCCATCGACGCCGGCTGACCCGCCACTGGCCGAACTCGTCGCGAAATCACGATCGGGTCCTTGCCGGGTGCGACGTGGCGTCTGCGAGATCCGTTGCGCGGGTCGGCGGCGTGCTGCTGCCTCGGAAGGGATGAAGGCCGGCGGTAGCGACGCCCGCGGTGACGCGCTCGGGGCTCGTCGCCCGCGTGATCCGGCCACGGCAGCACGCTGCTGGCGACGATGGCCACTGCCAGGATCGCGCCGCCGAGGAGTAACCCACCGATCGCATCGAAGAACCAGTGCTTCTGCAGGTGGATCCGGGAGTAGGACTCGATCCAGGTGAGCAACACCAGCAGCCAGATTCCGCCCGTCCACAGGCGTCGTGAACGGGGCCAGAAAAGCCGCAGCGCGACGAAACCGACGACCCCGAAGATGCACACCAGCCGGGCGACGCCACCGGACGGATACGTGCCCAGATCGGTGGGTGGGTGGTGCACCTTGACGATCTCCGTGATCGCCTTCTGGATGTAGCGCTCGCCGAGGAGGGTGGTGATGATGATCAGCGGCGGCACCCAGCGCCGGCCGCGCGTGAGGGCAGCCAGCACGGCCGAGGCCACCAGCGCCACCGTCACGACCTGGTACCAGTTGCCCATCTGGGTGAGCAGCTTCATGGCTGGGGTGAGCCAAGGGCTCACTCCGGAGTCGTAGGCATGGAGCACGCGCTCGTTCAGCGTCGAGAGCGGCTTGTGGCGGGTGAGCGAGCCGAGCCACCACGTCCAGAGAATCAGGGGCAGGACGCTGGCGAGAACGATCGCATAGAACGCCCCCACGCGGCCGAGGCCGGCCCGCAGGCCGTCGGTGACAGCGACCCACCGGGCGGACGGCGTTCGGGGCTTACGGACGCCGCTGGCACGCGCCGTCGCCAGCACACCGGCGCCGGTGATGCCGATGGAGACGGCCAGGAACGCAGCCTCGCCCGTCTTCACCTGGTGCGGCCTTGCGCCACCTTGCGCTGCCGGAACAAGCGGCGGCGGCCGGCGGCGCGCGCCGTCACCTGATCGACGATCTCCGCGACGTTGGCGACCGAGCGCCGGATGTCGAACTCGTGACCGGACTCCCGGTGCAGCCACGTTGGATCGGCGAGGGCATGCATCACCGCCGCGTCGAGCTCCTGCTCGGTGCGCACATGCACGACCTGGCCACGGCTGGCCAGCACCGCGACGAAGGCCTGCTGATGATCATCGACGTGCTCGCCGAGCCGGGAACCACGGGGCGCCACCACAGGAATCATCCCGGCCCGCCACGCCTCGGAAATCGTCGCGGGGCCACCATGGCTGATGACGACGGCAGCGCGATCGAAGATGTGTACCAGCTCAGTGTGGGACAGGTACTGCACGGAACGTGCGAAGGTCGGCGCACCGGCTGAACCGTACTGGATGACCACGTCGATCTCCGGGTGGCGCTTCGCGAAGTTGTCGACCCAGCCGATGAGGCGCTCGAACGGGTGGTGGTCCGTTCCGACCGAGACGGCGATGAGCGGGCGGGTCGCGGGCTTCGTCGGAGCTTGAGCACCGAGGGGCGGAAGCTGGGTGGGCAGCTTCGCAGCAATGCGGGATGGCAGCATCGCCGCGGCCGGGCGTGCCGCCTCAGGCGATGTGGTCATCGGGACTCCGCTTCGGAGGCTTTCCAGAAGTGCGTTCCATGTCTTCACGCGGATTCCTGCTCAGGCGCAGTGGACGGCCGCGCACGGCTCTCGCGCCCAGTCACAGCAGTGGTCCAACCACGACCGACCCCGGGTAGAGGGTCGCCTGCTCGGGCCACTGGACGCAGAAGGCCGAGGACACCGGTCGGCACAGCCGTCCGGTGAGGGTTCGGCTGGAAATCCGATCGATCACCTCGACAAAGACCGTGGGGATGCCGCGCAGCCGGGCAGCGAGGAAGAAGGGCACCGCGACCCCCGCGCCAGTGGAGATCACCACGGCCGGGGCCTCGTGGCGCAGCACCTGGAACGCCAGGCGAAGGTTGCGCAAGAAATTGCGGGCGTTGCGGGTGGTCGGGCTGAAAGCCCACCACACCCGCTCGCTGCCGAGCAGGTCGCGCGAGTCGGCGCCGTCGAAGCAGACCCAGGTCCGCTCGCGGTCCTGCCACCACGGCTGCAACGTGAGCAACTGCGCCAGGTGGCCGCCGCCGGAGCTGACCAGCAGGACCCGACCCTGGCTAGGCGCAGCCGTCAGCTCGCGGGGAGGGGCGCCGGCCGCCTGCGCGCTCATAGCCCGCGCCCCGCGCGGTTGGCCCATCTCATGGCGGTGTCGGCCGATAAAGCGCCAGTCGACAGCAGGAGGGCAAGGTAGGCGCGCCGGTCACGAGGAGAGAGCCGCAGGGCCCGCCAGGCCCAGACCCGCGCCTCACGCCGGCGGTGCAACGCCGCGAGCGCGATGGCCTTGCGGCCGTGCAAGCGGGCCATGGCAACCTTCGACGTACCGAATTCCGGATGTTTCGCAGCGAGGTAGTCGTTCGCGTCGATGATCGTTTGCCAGCGGTCGGCGAAATAGGAGCTTTTGCCCCAGCGGACCCGGACCAAGGGCAGGGGCACCAGAGCAACCGCACCCGCCCGAACGGCCCGCAGGAGCCAGTCGTAGTCCTCGCCATAGCTGCCGGGAATCTGCTCGTCCACCGGGCCGATCGCGCCGAAGAACGCGGACTTGCGCACCACGACGCTGGACGGATGGGCGGAAACGACCCGGCGTTCGACGAGCGCCCGGACCGTCAGGTCCTCGGCAACGGGAACGCGCACCGTGCGGTGGCCGTCGTGCTCGATGGCGATACCCGTGACGCACACCGCGCGCGAGCTGCGGGCCAGCTCGGCGACCTGCAGGCGCACCTTCTGCGGCTCCCACTCGTCATCGTCGTCCAGAAAGGCGAGCAACTCCCCCGCGGCCAGGCGAGCGCCGGCGTTACGAGCTGCAGCAAGACCGCTATGACCGGCAGCCGGGGTCGTCACCCTTACCGGGCGCAGCGCGTCTTCCCGCGCGATCGAACCGTCCGGCTCGCACTGGTCGAAGACGACGACCGTCTCGATGCCGCCGGCGTAGGTCTGGCGGGACACGGAGGCAAGGGCAGCGGCCAGGAGCTCGGGACGGTTGCGGGTCGCGATGACAACGCTCACCGTCGGAAGCGGGGCTTTGCGCGCTGGCGCGTTCGAGGCGTCCGGCGACGCGTTCAAGGCGGTTTCTCGGTCCGCCGCTTCGCCCATGACTGGCTCGGGAGGCAGGACGGACCCGGGAGACCTTGCAGCCTCGTCGACGGTCACGAATCCCCCCTGTGCGCTCCGTTTCTGTATCGGTCCTGACCGGCGTTTTGTGAGTGCGATGAACCGGATGCGAACGCGCGGCTCTGGCCACCGGTCCTACGACTACGCGCCGTTATGGTCATGTGACTATAAGAGCGTGGCTCGCGCGCCCGACCCAGCCTGCGGAGGTGTGTTGCTCGGCTCGAGGCAGTGCGCGCGGGTCGCGGTGGCGCTCGTGGCCGTTCTGCTCGCCACTCTGCTGACCGGCTGCGGGGGTGGTTCGAAGCCGGCGGCCGGCACGTCCAGGGGCCCGCAGTCGCCGGTCCCGCGGCCATCGGCGCCCTGCTCGAGCGCCCTTTCCGCGGCCCCTACCTGCTCCGTGCTCTGGGGCACATCGGCCAACGGGGTGCCCGTGGCGCAGCTGGAGCAGGCCATCGGCTACCGGTTGCCGATCCTCTACTCGTTCCACGGGGTGGACACCGGCCCGCTCCCGACCCCGCAGGAGAGCGCTCAAGCGCGCGACGGCCACATCCTGCATATCGATCTCGAGTCGCGCCGGTTCAGCCGGCCGGGACACCCCGAGGTGCGCTGGTCCGCCGTCGCCGCCGGCGAGTTCGATGGGGCCCTGCGCCAGACCGCGGCCGGATTCGCCCGGCTCGACCAACCCTTCTTCATCACCTTCGACCACGAAGCCGATACGCCCGCCAAGCTGCGGGCACGCGGGGCGCCATCGGAGTTCGTCGCGGCCTGGCGCCACCTCCACGCCCTGTTTGCCGAAGCCGGGGTCACCAAGGCGGTCTGGGCGTGGACCGTGACGGGCTACCGGACGAACTTCGCCCGCGCAGCCAGCCTGTACCCCGGTGACGGTTACGTCGACTGGGTCTCCTGGGATCCGTACGACACCCGGGGTTGCCTCGCCGGCGGCGTCGGCACCGAGCCGGCGCAGACCTTCGAGGACGTCGCGCGCCCGTTCTACGACTGGCTGCAATCTGACGGCGTCAAGGCCGGGATCAGCCTGCGCAAGCCGTATCTCATCAGCGAGACGGGCAGCGCCTACGACCCGCAGGATCCGGGCGCGGCAGCGGCGTTCTACCGTTCGATCCCGGCCGGTTTGGAGCAGCTGCCCGGCATTCGCGCGGTGACCGTTTGGGATGAGCGCGCGGCTGATTGCGACTACCGGATCGCCGGGGTCAGTCAGGTCGAATCGGCGCTGCGGGAGGCGGCTCGAGCCACCGGCCAGACCCGCGTATACCCGTAACGCAGCCGGAACGGCCAGGTCCAGCGGCGCACCAGCCGTTGCTGCGCGGCGGGCATGGCGCTACGCCAGGCGTCGTCACGGCGGATGGCGATCTCACCGACCCGAAAGCGCATCGGGTTTCCCGCGACGGTGTGACTCGGCTGCAGCTGAAGGCGCTCGCCCTCCAGGAAGTCCGCGGGGTCGGCTCGCGAGCCGGCCCATTCGGCAATGCTGCGCACCACGGGCAGCGGCGCCGCCACGAAATCCTCGTAGCGCACGCGGCGCAACGCGAGGCCTGCCACAGAGAGCAGACCGAACATGACGTTGTACCCGTCCCACCACCACGCCGCCCGCAGCGGGGTGTAGCGGGCCATGGTCGCCGCGACGGCGGCGCCCTCGCCCGTGGTCTCGAGGGCTTCCGGCCGCGCCACGACCTTGGTCCAGCTGTGCACCACGGCAGGGCTGTCACGCACGACGTGAACGGCGCGCAGGCAATGGCGGCTGGCCCGCAGCAGGCAGCACGCCAGCGACGCATGCTTGCTCGAGTCGACGATGACGCGCGCACCGGTCTCCTCGGCCACCGCTTGGTAGATCGCGTCGTACAGCGCGACGTACGCCCGCAGGTCGCGCCGGAAAGTTCCGAGATACCAGGCGAAGAGGAGCCTCGGCAGGAAACGGTTGCGATCCACGGCGTGCTTCAGGCGAAGCGCCTCGTCGAGGTCGAATCCCTCCCAGCCGCCGAAGGCGCGCTGCCCGATCGCTGACCAGAACGGGCAGGCGCGAAACCGTTCCCCGCAGCCGCACAGCTCGTCTCGCAGCAGGCCGCGCTCCCAGACATGGACCAGCTCACCGATCCCGTACGCATCGGACAGCTGGCCGACACAGCGCTCGAGGAGGGTCGAGCCGGATCGCCCCAGCCCGCCGAGATACAGGACGGTGACAGGCACGTTGTCGCTGCTCAGTTCAGCCGCCCTTGGCAGCTGGAGCGGGCCGGCCGGCTCGGGCCTCCGGCGCTCCAGGGGATGCGCTCGGCGCCGTGAAGAACCGGCCGAGGAGCAGGTGCAGCTGGAGCTCGCCGCGTTCGCGATGGAGCAGGATCGCATAGCCGGCGACGCTCAGCACGCCCGCGACCGACAGCGAAACGAAGCCCGGGCCGAGCGCGAGACGCACGATCCCCGCCACGCATCCGAACGTCGCCAGCGCACTCGCCATCGCCACCGCGACGCTCCTGCCGAACGGATGCAGCTTCAGCAAGTGGTGGATCTGGGCCAGCGGGATGAGGTTCGTCAGCAGCACGGCGGCCCCCCAGCCGATAGCCGCCCCGATCAGGCCGATACGCGGGAGCAGGAGCAGATCCAGCCCCACGTTGACGACCAGTGCCAGAAGGGTGTTGGCCAGGTTCCAGGTGGTGCGCCCGGCCATGATGAGCACGACGTCGACGAGCCCCACCGCTGATGCCACGAGCATGCACAGGCACAGCGTCAACACCACCGGCCAGCCCGATGAGTACCCGCTTCCGAAGACCCGCATCACGGTCGGCGAGTAGATCGCGGCCAACAGGAAGAGCGGCCAACTGATCCCGACCAGCCACGCGGTCGACAGGCGGTACACATCCTTGGCGCCGTTGATGTTCTTGCGCGCCAGCAGCCCGGAGAGGCGGGGCTCGACGGGCGCCGCGATTGCCTGGTTGCCGAGCTGGCCGAGCACGAGGAACCGTGAGGCGGCCGCGTATATCGCCGCATCGGACGGCCGCAGGATCACGGCGACGAGCACGATGTCCAGCCGCTGCAGGAGGGCCTGCGCCAGCCCGGTCAGGCTCCGCGGCGCGGCGAAAGTCCAGAAGTCACGCGCGGTCTGCGGCTTGCCCCGGGTCTGGGCAACGCCCTCCCCCCGAAGGAGATGGCCGAGCACGATGGCGGCGGCCGGGAGCAGGACGGCGTACGGGGCCGCCCAACAGATCGCGAGCGCGGTCGTCGAACCGCCGAAGGCGACAACCCCGCCCACCAGCACCAGTTGCATGCCGGGGCGTAGCAGCCGCTCGAGAATGACGGCTGCGGTGACGGTCCCGAACCCGCGCGTGGCTGCCAGGCAGATGTCGTAGCCGACCGCGAACGGAAGGGCGACCAGCAGCACCCGCACCAGGCGCGCGGCCTCGGCGCCGAAGACCTCGTGCGAAAGCCAGCCGGAGGCGAGCAGTCCGGCGGCGACGATGACGATGCACAGCCCGAGCACCGGCTGCAGCGCGACGCGCAGATGTGCGGCGATCTGGCTGCTCTCGTTCAACGCGCGCAGCCTGGCGATGAAGTACACCGACGCGACATCCGTACCGAGCCGGGAGAGCATCTCGACGACGAGAAAGGCCGCCGTCACCGAGAAGAACAGGCCGGCCTCGTGACGGCTGAAGCTGTGGGTGACGACGAGGACGAGGGCGAAGTTCGCCGCCGCGGAGAAGCCGGCTCCGAGAAGCCCGCGGCGGCTGCCACGGCCCACTCCCGCCAGATCGCGCCGGCCGGCGTCTGAGGAGTGGATCGCGACTCGGGCGAGCGCAGCGAGTCCGAGCGCGGGTCTGCGACCAGAAGACGAGGAGTGGATCGCGACTCGGGCGAGCGCAGCGAGTCCGAGCGCGGGTCTGCGACCAGAAGACGAAGATCGGATCGCCCGGATGCCGCGCGCGCCCCGGCGCGGCGGCGGTGATGCGGCGATCGTCACGTCAACCAGCTGGCCCGGTGTCCGAGCCACGGGGTCAGCTGCTCGTCGAAGGGCCGGAAATGCTCGGCCAGCCGGGCGCGCAGGACGGGATCCAGCTCGCTGCGGACACGGGCGTTGTACTTGCCGAATTCGGGTCGCTGCCAGGCCGGAAGCCCGAGGAACTCCAGGATCTCGTCGTAGACCGGCTCCGGCTTGTCGAAGAACATCCCGGCGTCGACGACATGAAGCCGGTGCCTCCCGATCGCGGACGAGAGCCGCTCGAGCTGCTCGACGTAGCGCCCGCGCGCCAGGTAGCTGTGGTGCTGGTGCTCGAAACTGCGGTAGCTCGGGTCAGCGACGAGGCGCTCCGCCTCCCCCGCGATGCGTTCCGGCTCGAGCTGCAGGGCACGCTCGAACGGCTCGCTCTCGTAGCGGCGCGCCGTCTCGTGGGAGTGGGCCGAGTAGGCCCGTTCCACCGGATCGCGAAGCAGCACCAGAACCTTGCAATCAGGCAGGTCGGCCGCGATCCGGCCGGCCGCGAGCGGGTGGTAGAGGTAGTAGGGACTGGACTCGCCCGTGATGGGGGGCATGCCGATGATGCGCTCGACCTCGGCCGCGCGGGCGCGCAGCGGGAAGTGTCCGAGGTACCAGTGGCGCCCGTTGTCATAGCCGGTGTCGAAGTAGTGCGCGCCCTTGTGCAGCACGGCCGGAATCACGGCGGGGTGGTGGGCGAGCGTCTTGTACATCGAGGTGGTGCCGCAGCGCTGGGCTCCCGCGATCAGCAGGGTCGGGGTCATGCGCCAGCGCGCGGTCACCCGGCCGGCCTGCCGGGCCGCCGCTTTCACCGCCCGCTCGGCCAGGATGCGCGGGGTGTGTTCGGCGGTCACTGAGGCGTCCCAGGGATCACGGCGCGGTCCTTTGCGGGGTCGGCGGAACGATCGGCTGCCGCACCGTCGCGCGTGCGCGCCCCGCCCCGACGTCCGCGAGCATGGCGGTCAGGGCTTGGACCCAGCGACGGCCTGCCGTCAGCCGGATCTGCACGTCCTCGGTGTAGCGCACCAGAAGCTCGATCAGGTAGAGAGCGAAGATCAGCTCTTGTGCATCGTCGGCGACGGCGAAGGGCTTGAGTAGCGTGCCCAAGGCGCGACGCGTCTCGCGCAGGGCGAGGGCAGGGTCGCCGGTGCGGGCTGCCTCGCCCTGGCTCATCCGGTGCAGCGCGTCGTAACCGACCGGCACCCCTCGGGCGAAACGCTCCCAGTCCCAGGCCAGGACGCCCGCCGGGGTCACCGCGTGATTCCACGGGGTCCAGTCGCCGTGCCAGCTCCCCACCGACAGTTCGATGTCGCCGGCGAGCCGGCACACCTGCTGCAACCCGGAAAGCGCCGCGGACCGGGCCGGACCCGCCGCAAGCCCCCCGATCCGCTCGTGCAGCGTGACCACGACCGTGTCGCGAGCGCCGGGATCGATCCGTTGCCGGCTCACCCCACCCACCCGGCTGATCTCCGCCTCGGCCTGCTCGAGCAGCTGGGACGGCTTCGAGCCGCCTGCGGACGGTCGCCGCGGGATGTCGAGGGCCGACTGCACCAGGAGCGCGAGCCCGTGCCACTCGCCCGCATGCAGCACCCGCGGCGTGATGACGTGATGCAAGGCGGCCTGGCCGAGGGTGTCGAGGGCGACCGCCTCGTTACGTACCAGCCTGGCGGCAAGGGGCGAGACCGCGATCTTCCCCACGGCGGCGAGCGTTCCGTCGGGCTCGAAAGCCAGCAGCACCGGTTTGCGATTGCCCCGCGGGATTCCCACGTAGACCGCGACCTCGCACGGCGATCCGAGGATGCCGCGCAGCACGTCGGTGATCCCCCCGCGACCACCCTGGGCGGCGAAGCGCATCCGCCTGGCTGCCGGACGGTCCAGGGCCTGCAACAGCCCGCTGCGCAGCCCGGCCGCAAGCGCCGCCGCCCTGAACCGGGCCTGCACATCACGCTGCACGCCGTAGCGCCGGACCGCGGCAGCGGCGACCGCCCGGTTGCCGGCCGGAACGAGCAAGCGCGCTCGGTTCGCGCTCGGCAGCGCCAGCAGCGTGCCTGCCCCCGGGTCCGGCCACAGCACGCGAGCCACCTGCTCGGCGTAGTCGGCGATGTCGAACGCGAGATCAGTCATCGCGCCGCCCGGGCGAAGCTCGGCTGTCGCGGCGGATTGGCTCGCCACAGCAGCCCGAGCGAGATGAACGTGATCGCGAGCGCGGTGGGCAGTGCCGGGTAGAACAGCGCGTAGAACGGCGCCAGGTACAGCACCAGCCGGGCGGCGACGGCCTCTGGTCTCTTGTCGCGCCGGAAGCTGAACGCCGATAGCAAGATGTACCCGTAATACAGGGCCGTCCCGACGAAACCGTTGGAGATCAGCGAGTACCAGAGCTCGCCGGTGCTGCCGATGGGCGCGTTGCCACACGTCTGACAGCTCGGGGTGCGGCCGACCGCGATCGACGTGGGACTGCCGAGCGCCGAGCGGGTGGTGCCCCATCCGATGATGGGCGACTTCACCGCCGCCGCGAAAGCCTCACCGTTGAGATTGCCGCGGATGGCATTGCTGTGCGGGTGTTGCAGCCGCTCGGTCACGATCTTGTTGAGCGGGGTCACCGTGAAGATGAGCGCGCCGGCCGCGGCCACCCCGAGCGTCGCGGCGAGCAATCCCAGCTTGCCGCGGGCGACCAGATGCAGGATGACGAAGGCAAGTGACAGGCCGAGCCCGATCCAGACCCCGCGGTTCAGCGAGTAGATGACGGGGACGGCCGCGACCATCAACGTGAGGCCGGCGACGACGCGCATCTTGCGTGAGCCACGCACCCACCAGGCCACGACGAACCAGATCAGCAGCAGGGCCAGGTTGTTGCCCCACGTGTTCGTATACGCGAAAGGAGCCTTCGGGCGCGGCTCCACCCGGCCGAGCACGTTCTCCACCTGGGCGAAGCCCGGATGCACCAGCTGCTGGACGTAGTAGTGATGACGCACACTCTGCGGCAGGATCGCCTCGAACGGCGAGGTCCACGAGACGCTGCCGAAGAACATGCCGAGTACCCCGCCGGCGACCGCGACGAGGAAGAAGATCCCCAGCAGCCGCACCAGTTTCCGGGTCGGGAGCTGTGCCTCGGAGAGATTGCCGACGTAGAGCAGCAGGATGGTGACCGAAACCAGGTCGACCACCCGCGTGGACCAGCCGATGTAGCCGCCGCTCCCCTGCAGCGTGTCAGGGACGACCTGCCCGATCATCACGACGCCGGCGATCACCCAGGCGACGAACGCCAGCCACACCCCGAAGAACGGCGGCACGCGCAGGGTCCGGCGCCGCGGCCACAGTTGCACGGCCATCGGCACGGCCATGATCGGCCAGACGAATTCTCCCAGCCCGCACACCCAGAACACCGGGAAGCCGACGATCGCGACCGTCAACGGCCAGGCGGGCGTGCGGAAGAACGTGCCGACCCGGGTGTGCCGCTTGGGCAGGAAGGGCGAGGGGGCGGGCGGGCGGCGCGCCTGCTCCGGAGGATCTTCGAGCAGCGTCACGACACGGTCACCTGCGCCCCGACGGGGACCAGCAGCACCCAGACGACGCCCGGAGCCAGGTCGACCGGCACGCCGTCTGCGGATCCGAAGGTCGTGAACGCCTCGGGGCCGGGCTTGCGCCAGCGGCCGTCCGTCACGGCTGACGTGCCGGACACGATGGTGGCGTTGCCGTACTTGAAGACGCGAGCGCTGGGCACGAGCGGCCCGTCGGGGTGATGCACCTGGACCGTCTTGTACGGGACCTGCTGGATCAGCAACGTGTTCGGCGTGGCGGCACCGAACGCCGGCTCGGAGCTGCGCCAGCCGCCCACCTGCTCGTCATAGGTCCAGGTCGTGCTGGTGCGCCCCGGGATCGTGACGACGACGCGGTGCGCCGCGGTCGCCTTCCTGGCGAGTGGCTCGCCGTTCTGGGCGAACGTCAGCAGCGGCGGCGGGCTCTTGGCCCCCGTGACCGCCTGGCGCAGGGCCTCGGTCGAGGTGAAGACGCCGCCCGCGCCGCCGTGATACGCCGCCGGGTCGAGCGCGTTGCTCGCATCCAGAACCCCGTAGTTGTGCAGCGTCGTCAGGAAGCCCTTGGGGCCGCCGGTATTGGCGTAGATGGCCTGCGTGACGCTCAGCGTCGCGCCGTCCGCCGGCCGGGTCGGCGCTACCGGACCGATCTGCGGTGCGGAGACCGTCTGGTACAGGGCCAGCATCCGCAGCGTGTCGGAGTACTCGACGTAGACGAGCTCGGCGGCGTCGAGCCCGCTGGGCGGCGCCGCACCATCGCCCGCAGCCAGGGCAACCGCGACGACCGGCTGTCCGGCCAGCGCCTGGGTGGTGGGAAGCCCCGTGAGGGTGGAGGTCGGCGTGACGAGCGGGCTAGAGCTGGAGGTCGGTGCGCTGGAACGCGGTACCGGGACGGCCCCGGAGGTGGTTGGCGCGGCGCTGGGGGCAGCTGCCTGCCGCGTCCCGCCGCACCCCGCGGCCAGGACGGTCAGCATGGCAGCCGCCGGAAGGATGGCAAGAGCGCGTGCCCTCACCGGGCGGTAGGAGGCGCCCCAGTAGCGCCCGCCGGTACGGATGCCGGATCCGGACCGGCCAGGGGCTGCACGACGCTCGGCCCGTTCGGCCCACGGTGCCCGACCCGCGGCCCGTCGCCCGAGACGCCGGTGCCGCGCAGGCGCGGGACGACCACCACCCCGAATACGGCCGCGCCGCTGTCGGTGAGCATCTCGGCGGCCTCGATCACCTGCTCGCGGGTGGTGACGTGGGCCTCGGCGACCAGGACGATGATCTGGGCCGCGCGCCCGAGGACGAGGGCGCTGCGTCCCCGGGTCCAGACCGGCGCCTCGATGACCACGTGGTCGAACCCGTCGTGCAGGGCGCGCAGGATCTCGCGCATGCCGGGGCCGTGGAGCCGATCCGGGAGGGCTGCCGCCTGCATGCCCGGAACGAGCACGCTGAGCTTGCGGTCGGCGATCGGCTGCAGGACGGAGCGGACATCCGTGAACCCGTAGGCGAGAGCGTCGCTGAGGCCGGCCTGCTCCGGGAGGCCGAGCCGCAGGGTCGCCGAAGAGTTCGGCGAGGCGCAGACCAGGGCGCACGACGAGCCATCAGCGGCGAGCGACGCCGCGAGGTTGACGGCGACCAGCGATCCGCCGGCTCCCCCGGAGATCGGAACGATGAGGACCGTCCGTTCGACACCGGCCCCTACCAACCGGTCGCGCAGCTCGCGGACAGCTGCGGCACCGCGCGAGTCCGCCGCGAGGAGCCCGACGGTCCGCACGCCCTGGCTCGGCACGTCCGCGAGTAGCGGGAGGCCCACCTCGGTGCTCACCTCAGAGGCCCGGTGGATGCGACGGTCGCGCCGTACCGCCACGACGGCGAGGACGGCTCCGAGCAACAGCCCGCCGAGCAGGCCGCTGGCAGCCACGACCGCCTTCTGCGGCGAGCTCGGGGAGCTCGGAAGATCGGCAGGCGTGATGACGCGACCTGGGGTGATGCCCTGCTGCAGGAGCGGTCCGATGGCGGCGTTGATGTCGTCGATCTGGCTCTGCAAAATCTGGGCCTGCGCCACCGCGTAGGCGTGTTCTGCCGAGCTGATCGGCAGCACCGCGGTCTGGCCGGTGACGTCCTGAAGCTTATTGGTGAGCGCCGGGAGCTGGGTTCGCAGGTTGTTCAGCTCGGCAGCAAGGATCCCGCGCGCCACCGCGGTGCGGTGGGCGAGGTAGCTGTCGGCGAAGGCCTGGGCGCCGAGCTGGGCATCGGCCTTGCTGTGCGCCTCGAAGGCGATGTTGAGCACTGCCGAGTTCGGCGGCACCGTGACCTTGACGTTCTTCGAGAGGTCTGACGGGCTGGTCGTGACCTTCAGCTGCTTGGCCACCAGAGCCGAGACGGCGTCCGACTTCACGACCTGGGCTTCGGTGTCCATGTCGACGTTCGACACGGTGCGGGCGCTGATCGGAAGCGCCGAGTCGTTGACACCCGTTGCCGTGACCTGCACGTTCGCGGTCGAGGTGTACGTCTTGCTCGCGAACGCCAGGTAGCCGAGCGCCGCCACGGCGCCGACGACGACCCCGAGGAGCACCAGCCACCAGCGGCGCAGCAGGGCTCTTCCGTAATCACCCAGCGCCGACGGAGCGTGTTCGACCCCACCGGAGCGCGCTGCAGTGCCGGTCGCCGGCCCGGGCAACCCTGACGAGGAAGCGCTGGTCATGGACGGGGACTCCTAGCGGGACAGCAGCCGCCGACGTCTCGGCAGCTGGCGGTTACGGGTGGCTATCGGTCGCTGTGGATCGATCCTTAGGTACCGCCGAATGGGTGAATCCAGCGCCAACCCAAGGCGAACAGGATGGCACGGCATGCGTGCGTGTGGCCCCATCCACGCGGAGGAGGCCAGGCGGCAGGGGCTGGTGCCCGCGCACCCTCCAGGCCCGCGAGCGCCGCGTTACGGCCGGGGTGAGTTGAAGATGCCGGCTTGCGACAGCTGCCGGAAGGCCGCCAGCGCGGAGCTGCTCGAGTCAATCCGCGTGGCGCCGTTGGCCAGCGCCGGGAAGCTCGGGGCGTTCCAGTAGACGAGCGCCTTGATGGCCGGGTAGGAACGAAGGTCGCTCAGCATGGAGTTGAAGAACGCGGTCTTCGAGCCACCGTTGTTCGGGTTCTCGGTGACCCCCCACTCGGCAAGCATGATCGGCTTGCCCGGGTGACGCGAGGTCGCCCAGCTGTAGAAGCCCGGGAAGCCCGACCCGTCGCGCCGGTCGACCATGCCGCCGAAGTCGGCGCGCCAAGGCGCGGAGGTGCCGATCGAGTACGGGTCCTCGGCGATCCAGTCGACGACGTCGTCACCGGGGTAGAGGTCGTTGAACCAGCTCTGGCTGCCCCACTTGGGCGCGCCCATGTAGTCCATCACCGTGACGGCGTTGCTGACGCCGTCCGCCCGCAGGCGCTGCACGACGTGGCGGTACATCGCGCGGTAGTCCTGCGCGGTGTAGCCGGAGCCGGCGGCCGGGTTGACCTCGTCCTCGGGCTCGTGGTGGATCGCCAGGAAGAACTTGGCCCAGTAGTGGCTCTTGAGGTAGGCGGCCTCGCGGTCGATGGCGGCGTCCACGGTCGGGTCGCCGGCGGCCACCTGCGCCCAGGTACGACCCTGTTCCGGCTTCCAGTTCTCCAGCAGGATGCGGTTCCGGCCGCCCTGGGAGGCGCGTGCGATCTCACCAGGCGTCGGGAACGTCGCCGCACCGACGTGGTAGTAGTGCAGCAGGTCGGATAGCCGGCCCTGGGTGTTCTCGAAGTTGACCAGCGCCTGGTCCCAGCTCTCGCCGGCCAGCGGGTTGGCGCCGATCCCCCACCACACCCCGCAGGACGGCACGAGCGTGGCCGAGATGCTGCAGCCGCCGCCCGGATTCGGGGTCGTCGGATTCGGCTTGTTCGGGGCCGGAACGGTGACGGCACTGGTCTTGGTCCGCTTGTAGTTGACGACGAGCTGCGGGGCCTTCGCGCCGCTCTCGCGGGAGTAGAAGATCGCCGTCGACGCGGCGACCGGGTCGGTGATCGTGAAGGTCACGGCGCCGTTCCCGCGCACGGCGCGGGAAACGTCAACCGTCAGCGTCTGCGCCGCCGAGGTGCGCGGGGCGGCCACGGCCGTGCCGACCACGGGTGCGTTCGCGTGGGTGATGCCGTGCTCGGACCAGTTGCTGCCGGTCTTGGAGATACGCAGCGAAGCGGGCAGGTGGTGGTCCGTACGACGCAGCTTGAGCTGAGCCGTCACCTTGGCCCCGGTCGGGATGCCCCTGACGACGAACTTGACGTACGCCGTCTTGTCGGTGGATCCGGAGCCGGCTGCGCTGGAAACGATCTTGGGGTTGCTGCCGGTGTTCTGGTGGGCGGCGCCCGCCGAGACGTAGCTGTCGGCGACGGCGGCGAAGGCCAGCCGGCCGTTAGGGCTCGGTGCGCTGCTCTTGCCGTGGCTGAGGGCGGTCAGCGGCGTGCAACCGGCGGTGACCACGCAGGCAGCAGCGGCCAGGCCGACCAACGCCCGCGGGGCACTGATCCGACGGGTCATACCACTGCGCTTCATGGACTAGCCATCGGGAAGCCGGCAGATGCGTCCTTAGCCCGACCGGCCCAGCTCACCCGATCGGGTTAACCCTGGTGGATGCGCCCGTTCGGCCTAAGGGCTGGGCAGTATCGGCATGATTTGCGGCCCTCTGAAGGCGACGGGCCGGTCGGTCTGGACCCGAGCCGGTCCGGCTGCCTGATCCCTACGTTGGCCACCTTCAGCGCCGGCGAGATCGCGGCATTTCCACCCTGACGCGCCGTGACCGGATATTGACATTCGCCGCGCAGCCATCCCAGC
Organism: uncultured Actinomycetota bacterium; assembly: GCA_963782485.1. Lineage (GTDB taxonomy): Bacteria > Actinomycetota > Actinomycetes > Frankiales > Frankiaceae > DATAZK01. The sequence goes on along the minus strand of CAWAJV010000006.1, from coordinate 615,616 downwards.
GGAAACCGCCGGATGGCGGAGCTTCTACCTGCATACGGGTCCAGGGAAAACTTCTGTCGTTTTCCGGACTCCCGTCACGGAACGTGACGGCAAGCCGTTAGATTGGCACCAACCGGACCACCCCGGAGGCGTCATGTCCCTCGCGCTCGCCCCAGGCACCACGGCGCCCACCCGCGCCGTCCCGCCGGGCGCGGCGAGGACCGTCACCGAAACGGTCCGCCGTGTTTGTTGGCTCGTCATGACGCCCCGCCCGCAGCCGACACGAGCCGGCAAGTTCGCCGAATTCAAGCAGCGCTCAAAACAGGGCACTGCGCACCCGCGTCGAACATCAAGGTCAACGACGTTCAGGCCGATGACATCGACAAACGTGCATCTGGGACGGGTTAATGGGGGCGGGACTGCATGAGGGTCTTTTCAGAGCCGAACCTCTTTGAGGGTGCGCTCCGAGGATCCGGCCGTCCGGACGTTCCGGCCTCTCGAGCCGAGACCGATCCCGTCGCCGATGCGGTCGTCAATGCACTTGGTGAGATTCCGGAGCCGGCTCGCCGGCGCGGCAGCCTCGTCGAGGCCGCGTCGCTGGTCGTGTCCGACGTCGTCGCCCTTACCGTCTCGGCCGCGCTGGGCGTCATGCTCGCCCGCGCCGCAGGCACGATCACACCCGCTCAGACGATGAGCGGCAGCGTCATGCGCGGCCTGCTGGCCGCACTCGCCGCCCTGTCCGCCCTTGTCTTGCATGGCGCTTACCGCAGCGACCGCCAGCACCTGCTGCCCCGTGCCGGGTCCGGCACGCGTGCCGTCGTCTTCGGCTATCCGGCCAGCGTTCTGCTGCTGCTCGCCTTCGGCAATGTCACCGACCACCACGTGTCGGTCTCGGCCGCGCTGCTGATGGCCCTCCCGGCCATCGCGATCGTGCCGGTGAGCCGCCACATCGCTCGACGGCTGCCGTTACCCGGGCGCGCCCAGACCACCCGGGTGCTCATCGTCGGTTCCGGCAAGGTGGCGAAGCGGGTCGCGGATCGGCTCTCCCGTGTCGAGAGCCTCGAGGTCGTCGGCATGGCTGACGACGACCCGGGCCCGGGCGAGGAGGTGCTCGGCCCGATCAGCGAGCTGGTCCGGCTGGTCGACGAGTACCGCGTCGATCGCGTGCTCGTCGCGTTCTCACGCACCCCGTCCACGGCCACTCTGAGCAACCTGCGCGACCTGCGCGGGCGGGTTGGGGTCTCGGTGGTCCCCCGCATGTTCGAGATGCTCTCGTGGCGCTCGAATCTGGAGGAGATTTACGGCATCCCGCTGCTGCATGTCGCGCCGGCGTCGCTCTCGGTCTCGGCCCGCGTCATCAAGCGCACGATCGATCTGGTGATCTCCTCGGCGATCCTGCTGATCCTCTCCCCCGTGCTCATCACGGCGGCCATCGCCATCAAGGCGACGTCGCCCGGGCCGGTCTTCTTCCGCCAGCCGCGGTGGGGTCGGCGGGGCGAGACGTTCTACATCTACAAGTTCCGCAGCATGCGTACCGACGCGGAGGACGTGCGCGAGCAGCTTCGGGAGACCAACGAGGTCGACGGGCCGCTGTTCAAGGTGCGCGAGGACCCGCGGATCACGAAGGTCGGCGGCTTCCTGCGGCGCACCAGCATCGATGAGCTCCCCCAGCTGATCAACGTCCTGAAGGGCGACATGTCACTGGTCGGCCCGCGACCGTTCGTCCCGTCGGAGGCGGCGCAGATCGATGGTGCGGCTGCCCGGCGTTACGAGGTCCTGCCCGGCATGACCGGCCTCTGGCAGGTCAGCGGGCGCAGCGAGCTCAGCTACGAGGACCTGCGCCACCTCGACACGGTCTACGTCAGCTCCTGGTCGCTCTGGTGGGACCTTCGTATCCTGGCCCACACCCCGGCGGCCGTGCTGCGCCGGAGCGGTGCCTACTAGCGCCTACTAGCGCCTACTAGTGACGAGTACTCATGTCTGAATACGCGGTCTCCCCCGGGGCCGGCCTGTCCGTCGACGCGGTCATCATCGGCGGCGGAATCGTCGGGCTCTCCACCGCCATGGCGCTGGCGAGCAGCCAGCCGGGCCTCGACATCCTGCTGCTGGAGAAGGAACCCGACCTCGCACTGCACCAGACGGGGCGCAATAGCGGGGTCATCCACTCCGGTGTCTACTACGCCCCCGGCAGCCTCAAGGCCCAGTACGCGACCGGCGGCTCCCAGGAGATGTACCGCTTCGCCGCCGAACACGGCCTGCCCGTCGAGCAGTGCGGCAAGGTCATCGTCGCTGTCGACGAGAGCGAGCTGGGCCAGCTCGCCAAGCTGGAAGCGCGTGCGAAAGACAACGGCATCGAGGCACGCCGGCTATCGGCCGCCGAGCTGAAGGAGCGCGAGCCACACGTCAGCGCGGTCGCCTCGCTGCTGGTGCCGATCACCGGAATCATCGATTACACAGCCGTCTCTCACACCTACCGCAAGCTGGCCGTGGATGCTGGAGCCGTGGTGAGGACCGGAGCGCGCGTGGTGGCCATCCGCGACCGCGCAGGCGCCGCCGGCGGCGTGACCGTCGAGACCGAAACCGGTTCCCCGATCCACGCCAAGGTGCTGGTGAACTGCGCCGGGCTGCAGAGCGATCGCGTTGCCGCGATGGCCGGCGTCACCCCCCCGGCGCAGATCCTGCCGTTCCGCGGCGAGTACTTCGAGCTGGCCCCCGGCCGCCGCGACCTGGTGAACCACCTGGTCTATCCCGTCCCCGACCCGTCGTTCCCCTTCCTGGGCGTGCACTTCACGCGCGGCATCGACGGCGGCGTCCACGCCGGCCCCAATGCCGTGCTCGCCCTCGAGCGTGAGGGTTACCGCACCTTCGACGTCGATCGTCACGATCTCGGCGAAGTGCTCCGCTACCCCGGTTTCTGGAAGCTGGCGAAGAAGCACTGGAAGACCGGGGCCGGTGAATACACGCGTTCCCTGTCGAAGCGCGCGTTCGTCCGCCGGCTGCGCCGCCTCGTCCCCGACCTGCAGATCCATGACCTCGAGCCGGCCCCGGCAGGCGTGCGGGCCCAGGCGGTGCTGCCGAACGGCGGGCTGGTCGACGACTTCCTGATCGCCGACGGCCCGCACTCCGTCCACGTGCTGAACGCTCCGTCGCCGGCGGCCACGGCCTCGCTGCCGATCGGTCGCCACGTGTGCGACCTCGCCGTCGCCAAGCTGGGCGGCCCGGCAGCGTTGCGGGCCAGCGCGTGACCCGATGAGCCTCGCCGGCATCCATGCCTACGTGAACCGGGCCCTCTGGGCGCCCGGGGTCACGACCGTGGGGCTGCTCGTCGTCGCGTTGACCCTGATCGGGCTCGTGGGCTGGCGGTCACTGACCCGATCCAGCGCCCGCGCGATCTGCTACTCGGTGATGCTGCTCGGAACCGCCCTCACCTGGTGGCTGGTGAACGCGCCGCTGGAAGGTCGCACGCTGTGGGTCGTCTCGACCACCCACGGCTTCACGATCGGCGACCTGCTCGGCGTCCCTGCCGTGCTCATGGCCATGCGGCTGCTCGGCGGCGTTGCGGTGCGCTGGTACCGCGGCCGGCAGCGCACCCAGCTGAGCTGAGCTGAGCCGGCTTCCCTGCCGTCGGGCAGCGGGCCGGGCTTCCCGCTCAGGCGCGGTCCGTCTCGGCGGGCTTGCGTGCCCGGCTCGGCTGCACCCGCATGGGCTCGCCCGGCATTTTCGGAAACTGCGGTGGATACGGGGCGTCGCCGAGGCCGTGGTCATGTTCATCCCGGTCGGCCATCTCCAGCAGCGGGGCCAGCGAGCCGATGGTCTCGGGCTCGTCGATGGCGGCGTGGACGTCACCCAGCCTGGCGAACCGGGCCGGCATCGAGGCGATGGTGAAGTCCTCGATCTCCGCGACGGGCACCTCGTCCCAGGTCAGCGGGGCCGACACGGTCGCCGTCGGGCGGGCGCGCACGCTGTACGCCGACGCGATGGTCTGGTCGCGAGCCATCCGGTTGTAGTCGACGAAGACGCGCTCGCCGCGCTCCTCCTTCCACCACGCCGTCGTCGCCAGATCCGGACGGCGACGCTCCACCGCGCGTCCGAGCGCCAGGGCGGCGCGCCGGCAGTCGGTGAAACCGTGCTCCGGCGGCACCCGCACGTAGATGTGCAGGCCCTTGCTGCCGCTCGTCTTGGGCCAGCCCACGAGGCCGAGTTCGGTCAGGACGGCGTTGACCTCGAGCGCGGTCTCGACGACATGGCTCCAGCCGGTTCCGGGCTGCGGATCGAGGTCGATGCGCAACTCGTCCGGCAGCTCCGTGGCCGGGCGCCGCGACGGCCAGGGATGGAAGTCCAGCGTGCCGAGGTTGGTCGCCCACACCGCGGCGGCGACGTTGCGGACGCACAGCTCGTCCGCATGACGGCCGCTCGGGAAGTCGACGCGCGCCGTCTCGATCCAGTCCGGTCGCTTGGCCGGCACCCGCTTCTGGTAGATCGCAGCGGCGTCCGAACCGTCGGGATGGCGCTTGAGCACGCAGGGACGCTCGTACAGGGCACGCACCAAGCCCTCGCCGACGGCCATCACGTACTCGGCGAGGTGCAGCTTCGTCTCGCCGCGCGCGCTGAAATAGACCTTGTCGGGATTGCTGACCCGCACCGCAATGCCGCCGACGTCGAGTTCCACAAACGGGCTGGCCACCCGCTCAGCCTGCCAAACGCCCGCGCTCGACCTCTGCCGACGTGGCCGGCTCCGGTGCCGCCGCTGGTGCCGGCTCCGGTGCCGTCGCTGCCGCCTCGCCCGCGGGAGCGGCGCGGCGCGCCAGCGCATAGCTGATCGCGAGGGCGCCGGCGAAGAGCGGCCACCCCATCACGATCTTCACAAACGCCAGCCAGCCCGGGTGATGGGCCAGGTAGAGCAGCCCCATCACGACGCTGCGCAGCAGGAAGAGGACGCCCCACACGATCGTCGCCAGGTCCATCGCGCGGAGCAGCCGCGGGTTTCGCCGCCAGTGGGCGTACCGCGGATCGAGCGCCGCCATCACGTAGCCGATGTACGGCCGGCGCACGGCGAGCGAAACCGCCGCTGCCACGGCGAGCACGGCCTGGTAGAGGATGCCGGGCAGGAAGAAGCCTTCGGCTCGATGGGTGCGGGACGCCACCAGCGCCGCGATCCCGAGCCCGGCGAAACCGGCGATGGCCTGGCGGATCGGCTCGCGCCGGAAGAGGCGGACGATGACGAGCCCGACGCCGAAGCCCAGAGCGGTCAGGACGGCCGGGGTCAGGCCGCTGATCGCGTTGACGATCACGAAGATGACAGCGGGAAGACCGCCGTCGATCATGCCACGCGGTCCTCCGATGGCATCGGCCAGCAGCGTGGTACGAACCCCCGAGGCAGGTCCCTCGCCCAATCCGTCCAGGGACTGCTCCGGCGCCGCCAGGTCACCCTGCCCACCCGAGCTCGCGGAAGGGTCATGACCCGGGGACCCGTCAGGCGGGCCCTGGGTCATGCCGACTCGGCTCCCTCGCAGATCAGCTCGTAGCGCGGGTTGAAGATGGTCCGCTTGTGGTCCTGCAGGGTCAGGCGACCGCGAACGACGATGGATCGGCCGGCCTCGATACCCGGGATCCGGCGCCGGCCGAGGAACACGGCGACGACGCTGCCGGAGCCGTCATACACGTCAGCTTCCAGGCTGGGCGAGCCGGCGAGGGACTTCAGCGTCACCGAGCGGATCGTGCCGGCGACGCAAACGCTCTCGCCCTCCTTGCAGTCACACATCGACTCGGCACCCACGGCTGCCGACCGGTGCTGCAGCTCCTTGGCCTCGAGCTCGGTCTCATCCGCCGTCAGCTGGTGCAGCCGCCGGCGCAACCAGTTCTCCTTTGGCATGAGCCGCACCTCCTCACACGTGGTTGATGAAACGTGCTAACCAGAACACCGGGTGTGTCCCGAGTGTGCCCTTCATGATGCCGCTTAGCCGTCGCGCAGACCGGCGCTCCGCCGATCTGGTGGGGGCCAGCCTCTCACTGCCTTGACTGTCGGCCGGTAACGGGCCTGGCTGGACCCCGGATCAGCGCGTTTCGGTGATCGTCGGTCCGGGATCGAGTTGCTCCAGGGCCGGTGCGCCGGCCTCCGCCTGCTCCTCGACCATGGCCGCGGCCTCCGGGGGCAGCCGCAACGGCAGCGGGTCGCGGATGGGCATCGCGTCCTTGCCGCGGACCACGACGGTCCCGATCAGGACGAGCTCGAGCCGCGCCGCCGCCGCGCGGTCGATCGCCGCCGGTCCGGAGAGCAGGCCCCGCAGGAACCAGCGCGGCCGGTCGACGCCGACGAAGCGGGCCGGGGCGAACTCGCCCGGATTCCCGGTCGGGATCGTCGCCGCCAGCTCGGTGCCGAGCGGCCCCTCGACCTCGTCGGACGTGCCGCCGGCGCCCACCAGCGACTCGCTGATCTCGGCGCGCACCTCATCCCAGATGCCACTGCTCCGCGGTGCGGCAAAGACGCCTAGCTGCAGCATGCTCTCGCCGTCGACGAGGACCAGCTGGGCGGGGGTGCCGGTCTGCTCATCCATGTCGAGCCGCACCTCGAGTCCCTCGACGAGCGGCACGCGCAGCGCCCCCAGATCGATCCGCGGCAGCTCGTCTTCAGGAGCCTCCTCGGAGTCGTAGGGGCCACCCTCGCTCGCGCCGGATCCCGGGCTCGACGCGCTGCCGGCGTCGCTCACCTCGGCGGCGACGGCCTCGCCCGGGTCCAGCTCATCGGGGGCGCCAGAATCCGCGACCGCGTCAACCTCATCGGCCACCTCATCAGCGTCCGCCCCGTCCTTATGCTTGCGCCGAAACACCGTCATCTCCCTCGCGTGCACCGAAGCCGCCGGTCGATCCGAACCCGCCGGTCGCCCGGACCGAATCCGGCAAATCGTCTGCTTCGATGAATATCGCCCGCTCCACCGCTTGTATGACCAGCTGCGCTATCCGATCACCGCGGTGAAGGCGCAGCGTCTCCCGCTCGTCGGTGTTGAGCAGGATGACCTGAATCTCCCCGCGGTATCCACTGTCAATGGTGCCGGGCGCGTTCACCAGCGTGACTCCATGGCGGGCGGCGAGCCCGCTGCGCGGGTGAACGAACGCGGCGTAGCCCTCCGGGAGGGCGATGGCGACACCCGTCGGCACGATCGCCCGCTCCCCCGGCGCCAGCTCGAGATCGATCGCCGTCACCAGGTCCGCACCGGCATCGCCGGGGTGGGCGTAGGAAGGTGGCGGCAGGTTCGGGTCCAGCCGCTGGACCAAGACGTCGACAGGCACGCCAGCGAACGCTACTCATTCTGTTAGCCATGTCCCAGGCTCATGTCGCAACCTCATGTCCCATGAGACGGGTGACGCACCGACCGACGGGCAGGAGCCAGCCATGACGCCATCCGATCCGCCATCCGATCCGCCATCCGGCGCCCGCTCCGTCCTCATCACCGGAGCCAGCTCCGGCATCGGGCTGGCGACGACGATGGAACTGGCCGGCGCCGGCTACGACGTCTACGCCACGGTGCGCACCGCGGCCAAGGCACGGCAGCTGGCCAAGCGGGCCTCCGAGCGGGGCCTTGCCGTGACCCCCGTGACGTGCGATGTCGGCGACGCCGCTTCCTGCGAGCGCGGCGTCGGCCAGGTGATCGACGCGACAGGCGGCGGACCCTGGGCGGTGATCAACAATGCCGGCTACGCGCAGGCGGGAGCGGTCGAGGACGTCAGCGACGAGCTGGCTCGCACCCAACTCGAGGTGAACCTCGTCGCTCCGGCACGCGTTGCACGCCTGGTCCTTCCCGGGATGCGGGAACGTGGCGAGGGACGCATTCTCAACGTCTCCTCGATCGCCGGTCGGGTTTCCTCGCCGCTCACCGGCTGGTACTGCGCGTCCAAGGCCGGGCTGGAAGCCCTCACCGACGCCCTGCGGGTCGAGGTGGCGCCGTTCGGGGTGAAAGTGGTCCTCATCGAACCCGGCGTCTTCGGCACCGGGATCTGGGCGGGCGGCAACGAGGGATTGCCGCGGCCGGCTCACGACGCCTATGCCGCCGCGTACGCGCGTTCCGATGCTGTAGCGGCGAACTCCCACCGGCTTCCGGACCCGATCTGGGTGGCTCGCGTGATGCGGCTCGCCCTCGCGTCACCGATGCCGCTGCCCCGCTACCTGATCGGGATAGACGCGGCGTGGGCGGCACTCGCGGACTTCGTGGCCCCGACGGTTGTCGGGGATTACGTCAAGGGCGTGGCGACGGGTCTGCGCCGGCTGCCCGTGCGCATCCCGTTCATCAGTTGATGTGGACCCGGTGAGAGCAGTCCCGGAAACACGGCGGCGGTGACCGTTGACCAAGCGACCGCCTGGGTACTTTGCTGCTGGCACCGCAATCACGCGGGGCCGCACTCACCCGTCGTGATGCCAGGACTTCCAAAAGGGGCACGCCAGTGGCCAGCGCAGTGGACAAGCTCGGCTGGAAGCTGATGGGGGGCGCGTCCGCCGCGGCCGCTGCCGTCTTCACGCGCAAGGCCGCCGAACGTCTCTACACCGCCGGCACCGGTGAGCGCCCGCCGGAGAACCCGGTCGCGCCACACGTCCCGCTGCGCCAGGCGCTGATCTGGGCGGCGCTGTCGGGGGTGGTCGTGGGTCTGGTGCGGCTGATGGTGGAGCGCACGGCCGCGGCGGCCTGGTTGCGCGCCCGCGGCGAGCTGCCACCCGGTATTGCCGCGCAGGGCGACGACCCCGACGACCCGAACGACTGAGCTGCCCGTCATGTCCACCGACAAGGCTCTGCATCCCGCTGGATACGCCGGCGTCGCGGGCCTCGCCGCCCGGCTGTCCGGCGGGGAGCTGACCAGTACCGAACTCGTCGCCGAGCTGCTGGGCCGTATCGCTGCACTCGATGACCGCCTGCACGCATTCGTCGAGGTGCGGGCCGAGGCCGTCCGGGCCGAGGCCGCCGCCGCTGATCAGGCCCGCGCCGACGGCGACGAGCGGCCGCTGCTCGGGATCCCGATCGCCGTCAAGAACAGCGTGGCGGTCGCGGGGCTCGCCACCCGGCATGGTTCGCAGTCCGGCGAGCCCGCCGCGCCGCGCGACTGCGAGCTCGTCGCCGCGTTGCGCACCGCCGGATGCCTGATCCTGGGCGCGACGAGCATGCCGGAGCTCGCGCTGCACCCGTACGGCCCGGCGCGCAACCCCTGGAACACGGCCTGCACGGCGGGCGGCTCGTCGGCGGGCTCAGCAGCTGCCGTCGCCGCCGGGCTCGTACCCGCGGCTACCGCCAGCGATGGCGGCGGCTCGATCCGCATCCCGGCCGCGTCCTGCGGCCTGTTCGGCCTCAAGCCGACTCCTGGCCTGCTCCCGGAGGGCCCGGAACGCGCCGGATGGCACGGGCTCTCGGCGCTCGGATTCCTCACCCGCAGCGTCACCGATACCGCGATCCTGCTCGACGCGGTCTGCGGCACGTCCAGCTATGCCGCGGCCGCCGCGGCCGGCACGTCGGGAGCGCTGCGGATCGCCGTCGGGCGACGCCCCGCGTTCCCGGTCCGGCTGGCCGCGACGTGCGACGCCGCGCTGGCGGCGACGGCGGAGCGGCTCGCCGGGCTCGGCCATCACGTTCGCGAGCAGGAGCCCGCCTACGGTTTCCTCGCCCCCGCTTTCGTGCCCCGCTACCTGCGCAGCGCCCGTGACGGCGCGGTCCGGCTGGTGGACCCGCAGCTGCTCGAGCCGGCTGCCGCGTTCCCGGCGCGGCTGGGACGCCACGTCTCGCTGCAGGCGGTCGCCGCGTCACGACGCCGCGGGGAGCAGTGGACCGCGGTGGTCACGGAGCAGGTGTTCGGCGAGGCCGACGTGCTGATGACCCCGGCGCTGCCCAGCCCGGCCGACCCGGCCAAGCACTTCCACGCCCGCCGGCCGGTGCTCACGGCGTGGCGCTCGTCGACCCGCACCGCCTACACGACCGCGTGGAACGTTGCGGGCTTCCCGGCAGCGTCCGTCCCCGTAGGTTGGACGGCGGACGGGCTTCCGCTCGCCGTCCAACTCGTCGCGCCGCCGGGCAAGGAACGGCTGCTGATCGGACTCGCTGCGGACCTGCAGCGGGCCGGCGACTGGACCGAGCGGCGGCCTCCGCTCTGACGTTCCGCACCCGCAGGAGCCATCATGTCGGTCACCAACACGCCCGCCACCAGCAACGAGAGCCGCTCTGAGCCCACCGGCGGCAGCAGCTTCGATTCGCTGAACCCCGCTACCGGAGAGGTCGTCGCCAGCTACGCCATCGCTGACCCGGCCGCCGTCGACGCGGCCGTGGGCCGGGCTCGGGAAGCCGCCCGGTGGTGGGGTGAACTCGGTTTCGACGAGCGCCGCAAGCACCTCTCGGCGTGGCGCCGGCTGCTCGCCCGCCGGGCGAAGGAGCTCGCCGCGGTCGTGACCGAGGAGAACGGCAAGCCGCAGGGCGACGCTGTCCTGGAGATCACCCTCACCATCGAGCATCTGGCGTGGGCGGCCAAGGCGGCCCCGAAGATCCTCGGACCGCACCGGGTGCATTCCGGGCTGCTGGCGGTGAACCAGGCGTCGACGCTCGAGTACGCGCCGCTGGGCGTGATCGGGATCATCGGCCCCTGGAACTACCCCGTCTTCACCCCGATGGGCTCGATCGCCTACGCGCTCGCTGCGGGCAACGCGGTGGTCTTCAAGCCCAGCGAGTACACGCCCGGCGTCGGGGCCTGGCTGGCCGATTCCTTCGCCGAAGCGGTGCCCGGCCCCCCGGTCTTCCAGGCCATCACCGGGCTCGGCGAGACCGGTGCCGCGCTGTGCCGCTCCGGCGTCGACAAGCTGGCCTTCACCGGGAGCTCGGCGACCGGGCGCAAGGTCATGGCGGCCTGCGCCGAGAACCTCACGCCGGTGCTGATGGAGTGCGGCGGCAAGGACGCGATCATCGTCGACGACGACGCTGACGTCAGCGCTGCGGCCGACGCCGCGCTCTGGGGCGCCATGAGCAACGCGGGGCAGACCTGTATCGGGATCGAGCGGGCGTTCGTCACCGAGCGCAACTACGACGCGTTCCTGCGCGAGCTGACCACCCGCGCCCGCGACGTGCACGCCGGCACCTCCTACGGGCCGATCACGATGCCGTCGCAGCTGACGATCATCGAGCGCCACGTGGATGAGGCTCTCCAGGCCGGCGGCCGGGCCGTCGTCGGTGGGCGGGGCAGCATCCGGCCACCGTTCGTCGATCCGATCGTCCTGGTCGACGTTCCTGACGACGCCGCGGCGAACACCGAGGAGACCTTCGGACCGACGCTCACCGTGACCAAGGTGCGTGACGCGGATGAGGCGATCGAGCGGGCTAACGGCACCGGCTACGGGCTCGCCGCCGCGGTCTTCGGCCAGGGGCGCGCGATGGAGATCGCCCGCCGGCTGCGGACCGGGATGGCCTCGGTCAACTCGGTGATCTCGTTCGCGACCGTCGCCGAACTGCCGTTCGGGGGCGTCGGAGAGTCCGGCTTCGGCCGCATCCACGGCGCCGACGGGCTGCGCGAGTTCACCCGCGCCAAGGCGATCACCCGGCAGCGTTTCGCGATGCCGATCCCGCTCACGTCGTTCCGGCGGCCAGCAGCGGCCACCGGGGTGCTGCTTCGGACGCTGAAAGAGGCGTACGGCCGGCGCTGAGGGCACGCTGAGCACGGCGCGCGGACCAGGCCGCCCGCTTTGGGCAGGATGGTCGGGTGGCTATCTACGCTCTCGGCGACTCCGTTCCTGATATCGATCCGACCGCTTACGTGCATCCGGAGGCGGTGATCATCGGTGACGTCACGATCGGGCCCGAAAGCAGCATCTGGCCCACGGCCGTGCTTCGCGGCGACCACGGCGACATCAAGATCGGCGCCCGCACGTCGATCCAGGACGGCACGGTGATCCACACGACCCCGCAGCTGCCCACCCGGGTCGGCAACGACTGCGTCATCGGCCATCTGGTGCATCTCGAAGGCTGCGTCATCGAGGACCTGTCGCTGGTCGGCAGCGGCTCGGTGGTGTTGCATGGCGCGATCGTGCGGACCGGGGCTTTGGTCGGCGCGGGCGCGGTAGTCCCGGGCGGGATGGAGGTGCCGAGCCGGGCCATGGCCTTGGGCGTCCCAGCCAAGTTGCGGCCGGACAGCGTGCGGCCGGATGAGATCAGCACCGGCCGCGACGCCTACGTGCACAACGCCGCCTGGTACGCCAAGGAGCTGCGCCGCCTCGACTAGCCCTGAACGCTGCAATGGTCACGATGTGAGGCCGGTTATCTCGTCGAAACCATGATCATGGCAGCGTTACGGGGTTTATTCGCGGTCGGCGCGGGGTTCCGCGGCGAGCAGCGCGGTGAGCGGCCCGAAGAGGGCGGGCGGCGCGGCGACGGTCAGCGCGCGCGACGGGGGTGCCCCGTCGAGCCCTCCCACGACCAGGCCCGCCTCGCGGGCGATGAGGTAGCCGGCCGCGCCGTCCCAGGGGTTCAGCCCCTGCTCGTAGTAGGCGTCGTAGCTGCCTTCGGCGGCCAGGCAAAGGTCGACGGCTGCCGACCCGAGCCGGCGGATGTCGCGCACCTGCGGCAGCACGCGAGCGACGACCTCGGCCTGGCGGGCTCGCTGCTGCGCGGCGTAGCCGAAGCCGGTGCCGACCAGAGCCCGCGCCAGGTCCGTCGCTGCTGACCCGGCCAGCGCCGTGGCGCCCCGCCACGCGCCCGATCCGGTCACCGCGGTCCACGTCATGCCGAGCGCCGGCGCGTGCACGACACCCGCCAGCGAGCGGTCCGGCGGGTCGGCGAGATCCCGCACCGCGATGGAGACCGACCACGAGGGCACGCCGTAGAGGTAGTTGACCGTCCCGTCCAGCGGGTCGACGACCCACTGCAGCCCACTCGACGACTCCCGCGCCGAGCCCTCCTCGGCGAGGAGGCCATCATCCGGCCGCTCGTGGGCGAGGCGCGCGGTGATCAGCTGCTCTGCCGCGCGGTCCATCGCCGTGACGACGTCGGTCGGCGAGGACTTGGTCGCCGCGACCTCCACGCCGCGGCGACCCTCCAGCAGGAGCGCACCGGCCTCGCGGGCGATGCCGAGCGCCAGGTCTCGAAGCGCGGCCAGGTCGCGGTCGGCACGCGCCGCCGGGGTCACGAGCCCAGCAGGGAGCGCAGCACGTACGGCAGGATGCCGCCGTGGCGGAAGTACTCCGCCTCGCCCGGGGTGTCGATGCGCACCACCGCGTCGAACGACTTCTCGCCCGCCTGCACCGTCACCGTCGATGACTCGTCCGAGAGCTCCGACAGGCCGCGGATGGTGAACTCCTCCTCACCCGTCAGGCCGAGCGACTCGCGCGACTCCCCCTCCCGGTACTGCAGCGGCAGGACGCCCATCCCGATCAGGTTGGAGCGGTGGATGCGCTCGTAGGACTCCGCGATGACGGCACGCACGCCGAGCAGCGCCGTGCCCTTCGCCGCCCAGTCACGCGACGAACCGGAGCCGTACTCCTTGCCGGCCAGCACGACCAGCGGCACGCCGTCGGCGGCGTACTGCTGGGCGGCGTCGTAGATCGTGGTCTGCTCGCCGTCGGGCAAGTGGCGGGTGACGCCGCCCTCGGTTCCGGGTGCCAGCTGGTTGCGCAGCCGGATGTTGGCGAACGTGCCGCGGATCATCACCTCGTGGTTGCCACGGCGCGAGCCGTAGGAGTTGAAGTCCTTCGCGTCGACCCCGTTGTCGGCGAGGTACCTGCCGGCGGGCGAGTCCTTCTTGATGTTGCCGGCCGGGCTGATGTGGTCGGTCGTGACGGAATCGCCGAGCATCGCCAGCACCCGGGCACCCTCGATGTCGGTGCGCGCCGCCGGCTCGCGCTCCATGCCCTCGAAGTACGGCGGGCGGCGCACGTACGTCGAGCCGGAGTCCCAGGAGAACGCCTCCGGGCCGGAATCACCGAGCGGTAGCCCCTGCCAGCGCTCGTCGCCCGCAAAGACGTCGGCGTAATCGCGGGAGAACATGCTCGACTGGATGGCGTCGCCGATCACGTCGGCGATCTCCTTCTCCGTGGGCCAGAGATCGGCCAGGTAGACCGGCTCGCCGTCGGTGCCGACACCGAGCGGCTCGGTGGTGATGTCGAGGTCCATGGTGCCGGCGAGCGCGTAGGCGACCACCAGGGGCGGCGAAGCCAGGTAGTTCATCTTGATGTCGGGGTTGATCCGGCCCTCGAAATTGCGGTTGCCCGAGAGCACGGAGACGACAGCCAGGTCCCCCTCGGCGACTGCGGCCGAGATCTCCGGCTGCAGCGGGCCGGAATTGCCGATGCAGGTGGTGCAGCCGTAGCCGACGAGGTTGAAGCCGAGCTTGTCGAGGTACGGGGTGAGGCCGCTGCGGTCGTAATAGTCGGAGACGACCTTGCTGCCGGGCGCGAGGGTGGTCTTGACCCACGGCTTGCGGGACAGCCCCTTCTCGACGGCCTTCTTGGCGAGCAGCGCTGCGCCGATCATGACCTGCGGGTTGGACGTGTTGGTGCAGGACGTGATGGCCGCGATGACGACCGCACCGTGGTCGAGCTGGAAACTGGAGCCGCCGTCGAGGGTCACCGATACCGGGTTGCTGGCTCGATCGCCGACCTCGCCGACATTGCTGCAGGCCACGGGCTGGTCCGACGCCTTGCTCTCGAACGCTGCCATCGAGTCGCTCGCCGGGAACGACTCCTCGGAGGCCTCGTCGAGCCCTCCGTTCTCGGCGTCGTGGTCGACATAATCGCGAAGCACCGTGCGGAACCCGCCCTTGGCGCGGGCCAGCGGCACCCGATCCTGCGGGCGCTTCGGGCCGGCGAGCGATGGCTCGATGGTGCTCAGGTCGAGCTCGAGGGTCTCGGAGTAGCGCGCCTCGCGGCTCGGGTCGTGCCAGAGGCCCTGCTCCTTCGCGTAAGCCTCGACCAGGGCGACCTGCTCCTCGGAGCGGCCGGTGAAGCGCAGGTAGTTCAGGGTCTCGTCGTCGATCGGGAAGATGGCGCAGGTGGAGCCGTACTCCGGGCTCATGTTGCCGATCGTGGCGCGGTTGGCCAGCGGGACCGCCGCGACGCCATCGCCGTAGAACTCGACGAAGGAACCGACCACGCCCTTGCGGCGCAGCATCTCGGTGACGGTGAGCACCAGGTCGGTCGCGGTGGTGCCTGCCGGGCTCTCACCGGTCAGCTTGAAGCCGACCACCTTCGGGATCAGCATGCTGACCGGCTGGCCGAGCATGGCGGCCTCGGCCTCGATGCCGCCGACGCCCCAGCCGAGCACGCCCAGGCCGTTGACCATGGTGGTGTGGCTGTCGGTGCCGACGAGGGTGTCGGGGTAGGCAAGCGGAGTCTCGCCGTCCTGGCCTTCAGCGACGAAGACCACCCGGGCCAGGCGCTCGATGTTGACCTGGTGGACGATGCCGGTGCCCGGGGGGACGACGGCGAAGTTGTCGAACGCGCCCTGGCCCCAGCGCAGGAACTGGTAACGCTCGCGGTTGCGCTCGTACTCGAGAGCCACGTTGCGCTCGAAGGAATCGGCAGCACCGAAGAAGTCGGCGATCACGCTGTGGTCGATGACCAGCTCGGCCGGCGCCAGCGGGTTGATCTTCGACGGGTCTCCGCCGAGCTCGCGCATCGCCTCACGCATGGCCGCCAGATCGACCACGCAGGGCACGCCGGTGAAGTCCTGCATGATCACGCGAGCCGGCGTGAACTGGATCTCCTGGCTGGGAGTGGCTTTCGGGTCCCAATCGGCCAGCGCCCGGATGTGGGCCTCGGTCGTATTGGCCCCGTCCTCGGTACGCAGCAGATTTTCCAGCAGGACCTTGAGACTGAACGGCAGCGTCTCCGCTCCGGGAACCGCGTCCAAACGCCGGATCGCATACGTGCGATCACCGACCTTGAGCTCGCCCCGGCTGTTCGCGCTGTCGTGCGCCATCTCCACGCCTCCTCTTCGCCGCACCCGCACCGGGCGCTCCCGCGATCCTTTCAAACCGGCGTGACAAAACGCCCGGTAGGCCTCGGTCTCTTAGATCGTTAGCCTTGCTAACGATAGTAACAGCCGGGGTAGCGCATAGCGTGCCCGCATGCGGGTCCTTGTCACCGGCGGCGCCGGCTTCATCGGCTCCCACATCGTCAGCGGGCTCGCCGAGGCCGGCCACGAGGTCGTCGCTCTCGACGCGTTGCTCCCGGAGGTCCATCCGGCCGGCGCCCCCGGCCTCGACTCCCGGGTCACGCTGGTGCGGGGCGACGTGCGCCGTCCGGAAGACATACGGCGGCTGCTGCCCGGCGTCGATGCCGTGTGCCACCAGGCGGCGATGGTCGGGCTCGGCGTCGACATGGCCGACCTGCCGGCCTACGCCGGCCACAACGATCTCGGAACGGCGGTGCTACTCGCCGAGCTCGCGGCGGCGCGAGTCACCCGGCTCGTGCTCGCCAGCAGCATGGTCATCTACGGGGAGGGCGCCTATACGTGCGCCGCGCACGGATCGGTAGCGGCGGCCCCGCGGCGGGTCTTCGACCTCGAGCAGCGCAGCTTCGAGCCGCCCTGCCCGGTCTGCGGTGGCCGGCTGTCCCCGGCGCTGGTCAGCGAGGACGCGCCCGCTGACCCGCGTAACGCCTACGCCACGTCGAAGCTCGCGCAGGAGCACTACGCGCGCGGCTGGGCCCGGGAAACCGGCGGCAGCGTGATCGCGCTGCGCTACCACAACGTCTACGGGCCGGGCATGCCGCGCGACACGCCCTATGCCGGCGTCGCCGCGATCTTCCGGTCAGCCGTGGAGAGCGGGAACGCGCCGCAGGTCTACGAGGACGGCGGGCAGCGGCGCGACTTCGTCCACGTGAGCGACGTGGCCACGGCAAACGTGGCCGCCCTCGAAAGCGTGCCTGCCGGGACCGGCGAGTACGCGGCCTACAACATCGGCAGCGGCACCCCGCACACCGTCGGCGAGATGGCGTCCGCCCTCTGCGCCGGCACCGGCCTCGCCCCCGAGATCACCGGGCGCTACCGGCTGGGCGACGTCCGCCACATCACGGCTGACTCGTCCCGGGCGCGGGCGGAGCTGGGGTGGAGGCCGGCGGTGTCGTTCCAGGAGGGGATGCGCCGCTTCGTGACCGACCCGCTTCGCGGGCCAGCCGCAGCAGGAAGATGACCAGCGAGGCCCCGAAGAGGATCGCGACGGCCAGCAGCCAGTTGCCCAGGTAGCTGTCCTGATGCCGCCCCGAGGCGGCGAATTGCGTCCGGTCGCTGCGCTGCAGGATCAGCGGGTACCACATCACCAGCAGCAGCAGGCTCAGCAGCGTCGGCACTCGCACATGGTTGATGCCGGCCCGCCGCCAGCGGCTGTAGCCGTCCGCGGCCGGGGTGCCGCCGACCGCCCGGACGAGCAGCCGGTCGATACCCGCGTAGATCGGGAACGCGATCAGATCGTGGCCGATGACGGCGGCGGCGAACCAGACCAGCAGGCGGATCGGGGTCGGGGCCTGCAGCCAGTGCAGGACCGCGTACCCCGCGAGTGCCCCGGCGGCCACCAGGAGCAACAGGTGAGCGGGATGCGCCCCATAGCGCCGCTTGAAAGCTTCGGTAAACCCGCCCCAGGAGCGAAGCAACACGCGCCTAAGCAAGGAAACTCACCCTTGCGACCCACTTGGTGTTGTGGACGCCGGGGGCGGCCGGGATGATCAGCCGCGCCGGATACCCGTGGTCAAGCTCCAGGTCCTCGCCGGCCACCTTCAGCGCGAGCAAGGTGTGGGCCGCGCCCACCTGGTTACGCGCGAGCGAGACGTGTCGGTACGCGCCGCGCCGCTCGAGGGATTCGACATAGGCGCCGACGGGTTCGCCGAAGCCGACCTGGCGAGCGAGATCGCGCAGCGGGACGCCGGTCCAGGTCTGCACCGAGGACCAGCCCTCCACGCACGCGATCGGCAGCGCAGCGGTCACCTGCGGCATCGCGAGCAGCTGCGCGCGACTGAGCCGAAGCGTGGTGCGTCCCACGAGCTCCAGCTGCCAGCTCTCATCGACCCGTTCCACGCCGGCCGTGCGTGCCGTGCGGTTGATGGGAAAGGAGGGGCTGCCAGGGCCGCCGCGCGGGGCGAGCAGGGCGGTCGACCGCGCGGCTCCCCCGATCGTCTGGCCGGCGTAGAGCCCGACGACCACCAGCGACGAGCCACCCGCGAGCGCGACCACGCCGCGGCGGCTGATCGTGCTGGGGCCGGGCTCGGGAGCGCTGAGCGGGTCGGGGCCATCGGCGGGCTTGGTCCGGCGGCGCACCGCGCGATACGCGAGGGGCAGCTTCAGCGCGACATGTACCACGAAGCCCGCTACGAAGACCACCGCGCCGTACAGGTGCGCCGTGTAGAAGCTGAATCCGAACACGTAGTCGTAGCTGATGTTGAGCAGCCCGGTGACCAGCTCGAAGAGGATGCCGCCGACGAGCGCCACCAGCGAGAGCCGCTCCAGCGCGTGGGCCACCGAGCGGATCGGCGGCCACTCGAAGAGGCGTGGCAACACCGACCAGAGCTTGATGAGCACGACCGGCACCAGCGCCACCCCGATGCCCACATGCAGACCCTGGTTCAGCCGGTACAGCCAGGACGGCGAGACGGGCCAGTCAAACAGGTAGAAGTGCAGCCAGCCGGCATCGGGCACGTTGTCGTTACCGGGCAGCCGCGGGTTGTAGGCGGCGTACGACAGGAAGCCGGTCAGGATGACGATGCTGAGCAGGGGCAGCAGGATCAGGCCCAGCGCGGCCGTCACCCGCCGGGCCCGCGAAGGGCTCTTCCAGAAGGTCGGGCGAAACGGCCCGAGCGGCATCTGCTCGAGAACGTTCTTCACGGACGAGGGGAGCAACGACCCCTTCGACAGCTGCATGAACGCCCACTTCCTTCGTCGATGGTCACAAGCTAAGAGGCGACCCACCCGGACAGATAGTCCGTGCGGGCCGCCTCCTGCTACACGATGGAGAGGAAATTCTCCGGGCGGGGCTTAGCCCTTGGCCTGGATGTGGGCGATCCCGAAGAGGATCCCCTTCTTGAACGCCGACACCCCGAAGTACTTGTTGATGGCGTCGGCGGCCTCGGCGGTCAGCTCGACCTTGGTGCCGTCGAGCTTGGCGACCCCGTCGGCACCCGGGGGTGTGATCTGCAGATCGGTGCCGTCCAGGAAGAACAGCGGGATCGAAGCGTCGTTCATCTCCTTGACCTGGGCGGTCAGGAGCGACTTGCCGGGGTCGACGTCGAAGTTCTCGACCGTGAGGGTCTTACCGCCGGCCGTCAGCGAGACGCCGGAACCCTCGTGGTGCACGATTCCCTGGACGTACGGGCTGACCGCGCCCTTCTTGTAGATCGTGACGTTGCCGCCGGTGATCGGGAAGTTCAGCGTGGCCGCGCCGTCGGGCTTGGTCAGGGTGCCGGTGCCGGTCGGCGCCGGGGTGACCTTGAGCGAGGTCAGGGTCGGCAGCAGCTGCGGGTCGAGCGTCACGGAGGTCATGACCCCGGTGAGCTTCGGCACGGTGAGGATCGGGGCGGTGCTGGCGGCGCTCGGCGAGCTGCTCGCTGCTCCGCCGCCGGCCGAGCCGGTCGTACTGCTGCTGCCACAGGCAGCCACGCTCAGGGCAAGTGCCCCGGCGGCAAGGCTGGCGGCAATCGGACGGGTGGTCTTAAGCATGGGGAAACTCCCTGTGTCAGGTGTCAGCCGACGCGTGGCCCGATTTGGGCTGCTGGCTCCTTGCATGAGGGAGTTCGCACGAGAGGTTCGATCGGTTCGGTGTTGTGTTCGCGTAGTTACCAAGTTGTGATGAGCCGCGAGCCCGAAGGATCGCCGCGAGGAGCACGACGAGCGCGGCAGCGGCGTAGGAGATCCGCCCCGTGAGCACCGGACTCTCGTGGATCAGCGACGCCACATAGAGCGGGTACGCGGCGGTGGCGACGGCGAACCACTCCAGGCGTCCGGTCAGCACGGCCAGGCAGACGAGCAGGAGCGAATACCAGGGTTCGGCGGGCGTTGCGACCAGGAACGCGGCGCCGAAGACCGTCAGCGCGCCGGCCGCAGGAGTCAGCCGGTCCTGCCAGCTGCGCACGGTCACGAAGGTCACCGCACCGCCGAGGAGGAGGATCGCCAGCGCCTTGGTGGCTGCGCCACCCAGCCCCAGCAACCCGAGCAGCAGGAAGCGGGTGCCGGTGTCGTAACGCTCCTCGTGCAGGTACCCCGGCAGGTAGCCGAGGACGTGTGGACCCACCGCGAGGACGTGGGGCAAATAGCCGATCACGACCACCCCGGCAGCAGCCGCCACCAGGCGCAGCGCTCCCCTTCGGCCACCTTCGCGACGCAGGAGCGCGGGCAGCAGCAAGACCGGGTAGAGCTTCACGGCGATGGCCAGGCCGGCCAGCAGCCCGGCCCGGCCCGGGGCACGGGGCCGCAGCGTGGCCACCAGGACGGCGGCGACCCCGAAGACGGCGCCGAGCGCGTCGACATGGGCATCGCCGACGACGTTGATGGCCGCCATCGGGCCGAACGCGTAGTACGCGCAGCCGAGCGGATCCCGTCCGGTCCGGCGCAGGCCGAAGGCGAGCAGGCCGGTCAGCAACGCCGAGAGCAGCGCGGCGTCCAGTTGCAGGCGATGATCGCGTGACGGCCCTGGCAACACGTCGGCCAGCAGGAAGTACCCCTCCGCCACCGGCGGGTAGATGGTCCGGACCTTCGGGCGGTTGATCAAGGTGCACGAGTGTGACGGATCGGCGAAGCTCAGCCGCTTGCCGATCGAGGTGCACGTCGCAGCGTCGGGCCACAACCAGGCGTCGTGGAATCGGGTGAGCTCACCGGCCTGCGGCGGGTAGCGGTAGGGATCGATGCCGGCGGCCTGCAGCCGCCCGTCCCAGGCGTAGCGGTAGAGGTCGTCGCTGATCTGCGATGAGCGCGTCAGGCTGGCCCCTGAAGCGAGCACCAGCCCGGCGACGATCAGGCCCGCGGCAACCTTGCGCGGACGGATCCACCGCAGCGCGGCGGCCGTCACCAGGGCGATCGCCTGCCAGCCGAGGATCAGCGTCAGCAGCCGGTAGCGGCCGGGACCGACGCCGCCGAGGCGCTGCACCTTCCACTGCAGGAGCAGCCCGCCGAGCAATCCCGCTACCGCCACGGCAAGCGCGACCCAGCGCCGTCGCGACGGTCGCTGCGAGGCGGGGCTGGATCCGCTCACCCCGGAACGGAGAGAGCCGGCGTGAGCCGTCGCAGGGTGGTGGCGAAACGGCTGCGTGGAGCGCGCTTAGCCACGGCGTCGGCGTCAGCGGCCGTATCGACGTCGATCAGGACCGGCAGCTCGCGGTGTTCGAGCCCGGCCCGGGTGAGGCGGTCACGCTGGACCGCGCCGGTGCGCGGGCTGGACATCGGCACGCCGACCAGCAGCGAACGGTCCGGGCGGCGCAACCCCAGCGCCCACCACCCTCCATCGTCCGCGGGCCCGATCACGGCGTCGCTGCCAGGCGTCGCCAGCGCCTCGATCGACTCCACCAGCAGGCTCGCCGTCACCTGGGGAGTGTCCATGCCGATCAGCAACGCGGGACGCTGCGGGCCGTGCGCGTCTGCCGTGGCGTCCTCGAAGGCACCCGCCAGTCGCAGGTCGAGCCCGCCGGACCGCTGCGGGATGACGGGCAGCCGCGGGATGAGGGGCGGCTGCTGGGCCAGCTCCAGCAGCTCGTCGAGCCAGCCGTGCGCCGCGCCGTCGAGCGCGAGAACGGGCCGGATGTCGAGGCCACGATGTCGACCCTGCGGCACCGCGGCCAGCACAGCCGCCAAGGTGTCGGCCAGCGCCGCCTCGGCCAGTGCGGCAGCCTCGAGCAGCGTGAACGGCGGGCACAGCCTGGTCTTCACCTGGCCGGGGACCGGCTCCTTCGCGAGCACGATGAGCCGGCAGGTGAACGCGGATCTCTTGGGCATCACGCTCCCGTATTCGCCGCCCGGGCGAATACGGCTTGCATGTCGCGCACCGCTCGCGCCGTGCCGCGCACCGTACCGGTCACCTTGGAGCGCCCGCTGCGCGGCAGGTAGTCGACATCGACCTCGGCGAGCCGCCAGCCTGCCTGGGCGGCCCGGATGACCATCTCGAGCGGGTAGCCGAAGCGGCGGTCCAGCAGCTCGAGGTCGAGCAGCTCCTGGCGCCGGGCGGCGCGCATCGGGCCGAGGTCGGTCAAGGCCGGCGCATTGCTTCCTAGCGAGCGGCGCAACCGGCGGGCGAGCTCCCGGTTCGCCAGCCGCGCGTGAACCGGCCAGGCCCCGAAGCTGACGGGACGGCGCCGACCGAGGACCAGGTCCTGCTCACCGCGCAGCACGGGATCGGCGACGCGGGGCAGCTGCTGCGGGTCCAGGCTCGCGTCGCCATCGCAAATGCACACCACCGGCGACGACGCGGCCGCCACCCCCGCCGCAACCGCTGCCCCGAACCCGCGCTGCGGGACCTCGACGACGGCGGCGCCCAACCTTCGCGCGAGCTCGCCGCTACCGTCCGTCGAGCCGTTGTCGGCGACGATCGCCCGGTAGCCCTCCGGCAGGCGCGAGAGCACCCAGGGCAGCGCCCGCGCCTCGTCCAGGCACGGGAACACCACGTCGACAGTCATCGGGACCAGCCTGGCAGGTCAGGCCCGGTCCCGGCAAAGTCGTTCGCCTGGTAGTTGCTGGGTGTTAACCGATCCGCGATGGCCGTGCCCTAGTGTCCGAACCATGAGCGACCCACGCTGGCTGCCGCTGACCGGCGCCGAAAACGTACGTGACCTCGGTGGACTGCCCCTGACGGGCGGTGGCCAGACCCGGCGCGGCGTGGCCATTCGCAGCGACACGCTTCAGGAACTCACCCCCGAGGACGTCGCGTACTTCCGCGAGCTGGGACTTCGCACCATCATCGATCTGCGCACGCCGATGGAGGCCGACCGGGAGGGCCGCGGCCCGCTGGCCGCGGAGCCGGTCGAGTACGTGAACCTGCCGTTCATCCCAGACGAGCTGCTCGTGCCGGGCCACGACAAGGCTCGTGACCTGATCGTCGCGGAGCGCCGCGAGACCGACCGCGTCCAGCACTACCTGAACTACCTGCGCCACGCGGGCGACCGGGTCATCGCCGCCGTCCGCATCATCGCGACGCCCGGCGGCACCCCGGCGATCTTCCACTGCGCGGCCGGCAAGGACCGCACGGGCGTGCTCTCCGCGATCCTGCTGGATGCCGTCGGCGTGGAGCGCGAGGCCGTGATCGCGGACTTCGAGCTCACGAACGAGCGCCTCGAGCGGGTCGGCGGGCGGCTGCGGCGGATGGACACGTACTCCAACTACACCGGGATCGCTGAGCCTGGGCGACATGGGCGCGGACCCGCAGACGATGAAGGACGTGCTCGCGAGCCTCGACCAGGAGTTCGGGGGCGCGGCCGGCTGGCTGCGCTCAGCCGGGTTCACGGAGGCTGAGCAGGCCAGCCTCGTCGCCGCGCTGACGTGATGCGCCGACCGGTCGCTGGAAGGCGCAAAAGCCGTTCAAGTGTTTCACTGGACAGCGACAGGCAATACCTGTTGAGGCCTTGATTGCCGCTGATTGTCCTGGTTCGACCCCGTCGCACCGGACATGTTGCCGCGACCGAAGCCGTCGAAAGCCCCCACCGGCCGTGCCCCACCCCCGAGCGCACGGCCGGTGGGCCTTTTCCCTGCCCGCCTTTCCCGGTCAGCCGCTCGCCTGTTCAGCGCTTCCCGAGCACCCGGCCCAGCTCGCGTCGGGCCATCGTGCGCAGATGCACCTCGTCCGGCCCGTCGGCCAGGCGCAGGGTGCGGGCATGGGCCCACATCTTCGCCAGCGGGAAGTCCTGGCTGACCCCGCCGCCGCCGTGGATCTGGATGGCCCGGTCCAGCACGTTGAGCGCGGCGCGCGGCGCGGCGACCTTGATGGCGGCGATCTCGGTGCGGGCACCCTTGGCCCCGACGTTATCGATCAGCCAGGCAGCCTTGAACACCAGCAGCCGGGCCTGCTCGATCTCCAGCCGCGACTCGGCGATCTGGGCCTGCACGACCCCCTGATCCGAGATCGGGCCGCCGAACGCGACCCGTGATCCGGCCCGCTCGATCATCATGTCGAGCGCCCGCTCGGCCATGCCCAGCACCCGCATGCAGTGGTGGATACGACCCGGCCGAGACGCGCCTGCGCGATCATGAAGCCGTCACCCGGAGAGGCGAGCAGGTTCGACGCCGGGCACCCGGACGTGTTCGAAGAGCACCTCGCAGTGGCTCTCACGGTCGTTGTAGCCGAAGACCTCCAGGTCACGGACGATCGTGACGCCCGGGGTGTCGACGGGCACCAGGATCATCGACTGCTGGCGATGCGGCGCAGCCGTCGGGATCGGTCTTGCCCATCAGGATGAAGACCGCGCAGCGCTCCCCGCCGGCACCCGAGGTCCACCACTTGCGACCGTTGATGACGTACTCGTCGCCGTCGGCCACGATGCTCGTCGCGATGTTGGTGGCGTCGAGAACTCGCGACGTCCGGCTCGGTCATGGCGAACCCCGACCGGATCTCCCGTCGAGG
Source organism: uncultured Actinomycetota bacterium (assembly GCA_963782485.1). Taxonomy (GTDB): domain Bacteria; phylum Actinomycetota; class Actinomycetes; order Frankiales; family Frankiaceae; genus DATAZK01. The sequence goes on along the minus strand of CAWAJV010000006.1, from coordinate 591,106 downwards.
AGCGGCGCCAGCCAGCGCTCCTTCTGCGCGGGGGTGCCGAAGAGGTGCAGCACCTCCATGTTGCCGGTGTCGGGGCGGCGCAGTTGATGGCCTCCGGAGCCAGCTCGATGCTGCGGCCGGTCAGCTCGGCCAGCGGGGCGTAGTCCAGCACGGACAGCGGGTGCCCCTCATGGGGCAGGAACAGGTTCCACAGGCCGCGCCGGCGGGCCCGGGCCTTCAAATCCTCGAGCACCGGCGGGTAGTTGTGGCTGCCCCGGGGCTGCGTCTGGATCCACTTCTCGTACTCCGGCTCCGCCGGGTAGACAGCCTCGTCCATGAACGACTGCAGGCGTCCTAGGTAATCCTCTGCTTGGGGGCTGAGCGCGAAATCCATGCCGCGAAACGTACGCCGATCGCTCGCAGAGAGCCTGCGACATTGCCCGCCGGCCCGAGTACGGTCGCCTGCTGTGACCCGATCGACAACGCTCCCACGTCAACCGACCCGAACGACCTGCCCCGCCTCACGCGTCGTCCTCATCACCGGTGGCGCCGGTGGGATCGGCGCAGCAGTCGCCCGCGCCTGCGCCGCTCGCGGCGACCGCGTCGTCATCGCCGACGTGGATCCGGCGGGCAGCCGCACCGCCGGCGAGCTCGGCGGGGTCTTCGTCGCCACCGACGTGCGGGATCCCGACAGCGTCGATCGCCGCCGTCGCCGCCGCCGAGGCTGCCTTCGGCCGGCTGGACCTGGTGATGCTCAACGCAGGCATCGGCCTTCAGGAAGGCGCCGTCGAGCAGACGCCGGTCGACACGCTACCGGCGCATGGTGGCGGTGAACGTCGACGGTGTCTTCTTCGGGTTGCAGGCGGCGATCCCGGCGTTGCGCCGCGCCGGGGGCGGGTCGATCGTCGCCACGGCCAGCCTCGCCGGCCTGGTAGCGACGCCCCCCACGCCCGATCTACGCGCTGACCAAGCACGCGGTGGTCGGGCTGGTGCGCAGCGCAGCGATCCCGCTCGCCGCGCGAGGGGATCACCGTGGCGGCCATCGCGCCCGGTTTCGCCGACACCGCGATCATCGCCGCCGAGCTAGAGAAGTTCCGGGCGGCGAACTTCCCGCTGCTCACCGCCGACGACGTCGCCGCCGTCACCCTCCAGGCGTTCGACGGCCCGCCGGGGGCCATCTGGCCGATCCAGCCGGGCCGCGACCTCCGAGCCGTACGCCTTCCGCGGGGTGCCGGGCCCGCGAGCCGAAGGATTCACCGGCCAGCTACCGGAAGGGCTGTTCGAATGAGCGAGCCGGACCCGCGCCGGGGCGCGCCGCCCGAGATCATCGGGCCCTACCTGGCGAGGGTGCTCGACGATCCCGGATGGTCGGAGTGCTCCGTCGAGCTGATCGCCGGCGGCAAGAGCAACCTCACGTACGCGATCACGTCCAGCGCCGGCTCCGTCGTGCTGCGCCGGCCGCCGCTGGCCGCGGTGTTGCCGACCGCGCACGACATGGTGCGCGAACACCGGGTGCTCGCCGCTCTGGCCGGTACCGACGTCCCGGTGCCGGCGGTGCGCCACCTGTGCACCGACGATTCCGTGGTGGGCGCGCCGTTCTACGTGATGGAGCGCGTCGACGGGATCGTGATCCGCGACAAGGTGCCGCCGGGCTACGCCGACTCCCCCGCGGAGCGTTCGAAGATCGCCGACGCCCTGGTCGAGACGCTGGTCGCCATTCACCGGGTCCCGCTCACCGGCCCCCTCGAGGGTTACGGCAAGCCGGACGGTTACCTGGCGCGCCAGATCCGGCGCTGGACCGGCCAGTGGGAGGCCACGAAAGCCGCTGTGGAGGGCTCGGTTCCGCTCGGCGAGGTCGACGAGCTCGCTGCCGGCCTCGCGGACCAGCAGCCCCAGCAGCGCGATGCGGCGCTGGTCCATGGCGACTTCCGGCTGGACAACACGATGCTCTCCCCCACCGACCCGGGTCGGGTCGTCGCCGTGCTGGACTGGGAGCTCTCGACCCTCGGCGATCCGCTCGCCGACGTCGGCCTGCTGGGCGTCTACTGGGGCAGCAGCTCCACGCCGGACGCCAGCGAGCTGACCCCGCGCGTCACCTCTGATCCGAGCTTCCCCAGCCGGGCGGATGTCCTGGAGCGCTACGCCCGGGTCTCCGGTCGCGACATCTCGGCGCTGCCGTACTACGTGGCGTTCGGCTACTTCAAGCTCGCCGTCATCGCCACCGGCATCGCCGCCCGCCACCAGGCCGGCGGCATGATCGGCGAGGGTTTCGACACCGCCGCGGGCTCGGTAGCCCCGCTCGTCACCAGCGGGCTGGAGACGCTGCGGACCGGCGAGCTCGACTGAGCGGCGAATCCCTACAAGTACAAAAGATCATCCGAGACGACGCGCGGTGTAAAACCCTCCAAAACGGGCGCGGTCAATCGCGATCATGGAGGATTTCGCCACGCACTACTCCTGGGCGTTGCCCCAGCCGGCGCCGAGCTCGGTGGTGGTGACCAGCACGTCGCTCTTGGCGTCACCCGCAACGGCGAGCACCGCCGCCAGCCGCGGCTCGAGCTCGTCCAGCGTGGCCCCGTCGACCTCCACCAGCACCGTCGCCGCTCCACCAAGGACGACGGCAGCGCGGGCTCCGACCATCTGGCCGGCGATCTGGGCGACCTCCTCGGCGCGCGAAAGCGGCACGTGCAGCAGCGCCAACGCGACAGCGCGCTCGCCCTCGAACGCGACCGTCCCGGGCGCTGTCAGGGAGACCGCGCGCTGGCCGGAGACCGCGAGCAGCCGCGCGGACGGTCGCCCGATTGCCCCGGCGACGGCTTCCACCAGGGCGTAGGCCGCGCGGATGTCCGGCGCGGTGTAGGCCGCGAACGCGGCGACGCTGCCGGAGACGGTGACGGCGGCCAGCCGGAGCAGCTCGTCCTCGACCAGCTCGAACAGCGCGCTGCGCGTCTCTGGCGTCACGCTGTCGAAAAACAGGTAGCCGTCCACGAACGTCCTCCCCCTCAGGCTTCGCGCCCCACCGGCGCGAGTGATCACTTCCCCAAGATCGCCGCGACGAAGCTCACATCCGTCACTGAACTCATGGTCGGGACCCGCGCTTGAACTCGCTGCGCTCGCCCGGTCACGATCCCCTTGGTCCCGTCGCAGCGGATGCTCCGGCGGCACCTCGATGAGCACGATCGGCACGCCGTCCGGATCCTCGATCCACATCTCGATCAGGCCCCAGGGCTCCAGCTTGGGCGGCCGGCTGATCGCCACCCCCACCGCGACGAGCCGCTCGTGCTCGGCCGCGACGTCGCGCACCTGCAGCCAGATGCGCATCCCACCGTTCGGCGGCTGCGCGGCACGGCCTGACACCTCGATGAAGTTGCCGCCCGCGAAGTAGACGACGCCCGGGTCCTCGAGGGGCCCGAACTCGCGGGCCACGGCCAGCCCCAGCAGCTCACCGTAGAAATGGCGCGAGCGGGCCGGGTCGGTCGGGCACAGCAACAACCTGCTGGCCAGTACGTCCATGGGTGTGCCGCCTACTCGATCCGGATGCCTTTGCCGTACACCGTGATGCCTGCCGCCGAGATGGTGGCGCCGCGCGCCAGGTCGAGCTCGCGGTCCACCCCAACCCGCTGGCCGGGGCCCACGACGACGTTCTTGTCGAGGATCGCGCGCCGCACCACGGCGCCCGGGCCGATCACCGCCCCGTGCGCGATCACGCTGCCGTCGACCCACGCCCCGTCATGCACGCGCACCCCGGGGCTCAGCACCGAGGCGCGCGCCTGCGCGCCACTCACGATCACCCCAGGGCTGATCAGCGAATCCGGCACCGAACCGCCGTTCACCACCTTGGCCGGTGGCAAGCTTCCCGGCGACGTCAAGATCGGCCAGTCGCGGTTGTAGAGGCTGAAGACGGGCGAGACCGAGATCAGATCCTGGTGGGCGTCGTAGTAGGCGTCGAGCGTCCCGACGTCCCGCCAGTAGCTGCGTTCGCGATCGGACACCCCGGGGACCTGGTTGTCCCGGAAGTCGTAGACCTCGGCCCGCCCGGCTCTCGTGAGCATCGGCACGATGTCGCCGCCCATGTCGTGGCGGGAATGCTCGGCCCCGGAGTCGCGGCGCAGGGCGTCCAGCAGGACATCGGTGGTGAAGACGTAGTTGCCCATCGACGCGAAGACCTGGTCCGGCGCGTCCGGCAGCCCCGGCGGGTCGGTCGGCTTCTCCAGGAAGTCCTCGATGGTCCGGCCGTCTGCCCCGGTCTGGATGACGCCGAAGGCGCTCGCCTCCGAGCGCGCGATCCGGATACCAGCGACGGTGACGCCGGCCCCGCTGGCGATGTGCTGATCCACCATCTGCCGCGGATCCATGCGGTACACGTGGTCGGCACCGAAGACGACGACGTACGTCGGGGTCCTCGTCGTAAATGAGGTTCAGCGACTGGAAGATCGCGTCGGCAGAACCGGAGAACCAGCGCGGACCGAGCCGCTGCTGGGCCGGCACCGACGTCACGTAATCGCCGGTCAGGGTCGACAATCGCCAGGTCGTCGTGATGTGACGGTCGAGGCTGTGGCTCTTGTACTGGGTGAGCACGCAGAGCTTCAGGTAGCCGCCGTTGACCAGGTTCGACAGCACGAAATCGACGAGCCGGTAGATGCCCCCGAACGGGACGGCCGGCTTGGCACGGTCGGCGGTCAGCGGGGAGAGTCGCTTGCCCTCACCGCCTGCAAGGACGATGCCGAGGACGCGGGGCTCTTTCACGCTGCGCAGCATAGGACGGACCCTAGGACGGAGCCGGTGGCAGACGCATCGGCCATAAGGTCCCGTCATGCGTGTAGCGCTGCTCACTCGCGAATACCCGCCCGACATCTACGGCGGAGCGGGGGTGCACGTGGAGTACCTCGCCGCCGAGCTGGCCAAGCTGATCGACGTCGACGTGCATTGCTTCGGAGCGCGCCCGACCCCGAGCGCTCGGGTTGCCGGAGAGCCGCTCGTCCAGGGGCACCCGCCGCTCGACGAACTCGACGGAGCGAATCCCGCGCTGAACACGATGGGCATCGACCTGGCGATCGCCCGCTCCACCGCCGCCGCGGACCTCGTGCATTCCCACACCTGGTACGCGAACCTCGCCGGCCACACCAGCGGGCTGTTGCACGCCATCCCCCATGTCGCGACGACGCACTCGCTGGAGCCGCTCCGGCCGTGGAAGGCCGAGCAGCTCGGCGGGGGGTACGCGCTTTCCTCCTGGTGCGAGCGGGTGGGCCTGGAAGGAGCCAGCCGCGTCATCGCCGTCTCCGAGGGCATGCGAGCCGACGTGCTCGAGGCCTACCCGAGCGTGGACCCGCAGCGCGTGTCGGTGGTTTACAACGGCATCGACCCGCAGCTCTACCAGCCGGATCCGCGCGCGGACGTGCTCGCCCGGATCGGGGTCGACCTGTCCCGCCCGTACATCGCGTTCGTCGGGCGTGTCACGCGCCAGAAGGGGCTTCCGGTGCTGCTGCAGGCCGCCGCCGCCCTCCGGCCGCAGGCGCAGCTGGTGCTGCTGGCCGGCGCCGCGGACACGCCCGAGCTGGCAGCAGAGGTGAACCGGCTGATCGAAGGGCTGCAGCAGCAGCGGTCCGGGGTGATCGTGGTCGAGGAAATGTTGCCGCGTCCGGCGGTCATCCAGGTGTTGACCCACGCGACGGCCTTCGTCTGCCCCTCGGTCTACGAGCCGCTCGGCATCGTCAATCTGGAGGCCATGGCCTGCTCCACCGCGGTCGTCGCGAGCCGGGTGGGCGGTATCCCGGAGGTCGTGGACGACGGGCGCACCGGCCTGCTCGTGCCGCCGTCCGACCCTGCTGCCCTCGCTGCAGCGCTGAACCGGGTGCTGGACGAGCCGGGCCTGGCCACCGCGATGGGTGCAGCCGGACGCGAGCGGGCGGTCCGCGACTTCAGCTGGGGCGCCATCGCGCAGCAAACCGTGGCCCTGTACGAGGACGTCCTGGCGGCGCGGTTACCGGCAGGTAGCAAAGCCCCATAACATGCCAGGCGTGGACCTCCGTGACAGCGCCGAAGACGCCGCCTTCCGTACCGAATTCCGCAGCTGGCTCGACGCCAACATCCCCGCGGAATGGCGCGCCCCCGGCTTCTGGATGACCAAACCGTCGGACGAGTCGTTCGACCTGCGGCGTGAATGGGAAGCCCAGAAGGCGCGCGACGGCTTCGCCGGGATCGCGTGGCCGAAGGAGTTCGGTGGGCGCGGCGGCACCCCGTCGATGAAGGCGATCTACGACGAGGAGATGGCCCGCTCCGCCGCGCCGCTGACCGTCAACACGCTGGGCCTGACGTTCCTCGGCCCCACCGTCATGGCGATCGGTTCCGACGCGCAGAAGCGCGAGATCATCAAGCCGATGCTCCACAACGAGGTCATCTGGTGCCAGGGGTTCTCGGAGCCGGGCGCGGGGTCCGATCTGGCGGCCCTCTCGACCCGGGCGACGGACGCCGGTGACCACTGGGTCGTCAACGGCCAGAAGGTCTGGACGACGAACGCGCTGCACGCCGACCGCATGTTCGGCCTGGTCCGCACCGAGCCGGAGGCGCAGCGCCACCGCGGCATCTCGATGCTGCTGATCGACATGCATGCCGACGGCGTCGACGCCCGGCCGCTGAAGCAGATGACCGGCAACGAGGAGTTCGGCGAGGTCTTCCTCACGGACGTGAAGGTGCCGAAGGATGCGGTGCTGGGCGAGCCCGGCGCCGGCTGGAACGTCGCGATGCTGCTGCTCTCGTTCGAGCGCGGGTCGTCGGCGATCGGCCAGTACACCCGTTTCCGGGCGGAGTTCGACGCCATCGTCGAGGTGGCGAAGAAGACCGGCCGGGCCCAGGATCCGGCGCTGCGCCAGCGCTTCTCGCAGGTGCTCACCGAGCTGGAGGTGCTGCGCCTGCACTCCTGGCACATCGCGACCAAGGTCCAGCAGGGCGAGCAGCTCGGCTTCGAGTCGTCGATGACCAAGCTGCAGTGGTCGGAGACCCACCAGGATCTCGGCGAGCTGTACATGGACGTCGTGGGCTACGCCGGCCAGGAGATCCCCGGGCTGGCGACCGCCGACCTCGATCCGCTCACCGAGCTGTTCCTCTGGTCGCGCTCGGAGACGATCTGGGGCGGCTCGTCCCAGGTGCAGCGCAACATCGTCGCCGAGCACGTCCTCGGCTTGCCTCGCTAAATCACCCGGACGTCAGGAGTTTCAGGTGTTCTTCGCTCTCACGGATGAGCAGCGCGCATTGCAGGAGACGGTCCGGGACTACCTCGCGGACCGCTTCCCCACCTCGAAGGTCCGGGAGGTGTACGACGACCCGTCCGGCGCCGGCATCCCCGACTCGTTGTGGAACGCGTTCGGTGAGCAGGGCGTGCTCGCCGTCCTCGTACCCGAAGACGCGGATGGGCTCGGCCTCGGCCTGCTCGACGCTGCGGTCGTCAGCAAATGCCTCGGTGCCGGGGTCGCGCCCGGGCCCTGGCTACCGACCGTCATCGCCGGTGAGGCGCTGCGCCTCGGCGGCGCGGGCTACCCCGAGGCGGTGAAGTGGCTGCAGCGGGTCGCTACCGGTGACGCCAAGCTGGCGTTCGCGCCCGACCTGTCCATTCCGGTGGAGTACGCCGGCATCGCCGACGCCCTCGTGGCCGTCATCGACGGCAGCCTGACGTTCCTGACGCCGAGCGAGTACACCGTGACCCCGGTCGCGGTGCTGGACCGCACCACACGCCTCGGCCGCGTGCAGGTGACCGGTGACGGGGTCCCACTCGACGCGTCGGCCATCCCGCTGGTGCTCGAGCGCGCGACCGTGCTCACCGCCGCCGACCTGGCCGGCATCGCCCGCGAAGCCCTCACCCGCACCGTGGCCTACGACAAGGACCGGGTGCAGTTCGGCAAGGCGGTCGGCTCATTTCAGGTGCTCAAGCACAGCCTCGCGGATCTGCACATCGCGGTAACGATGGCCGAGCACGCGGTGCTGTACGCCGCATATGCCGTCGACGACGACCGTGACGACCGGGCCCTCGCGGTCTCCGTCGCAAAGGCGAAGGCCAGCGACGCGGCGCGCGATGTGACGGCAGCGATGATCCAGTTCCACGGCGGCATCGGTTACACCTGGGAGCACGACGCGCACTTCTTCTTCAAGCGCGCGAAACGTCAGGAGTACGCGTTCGGCTAGCGCTGCGGAGCACCGGGAAAACATCGCTGCCCTCACCCTGGACGGCTGAGCACGGGCGCGGATTCTTCCGCGGAGGAATTCAGGCGGCGGCTTTGGATGCGGCGTCGAGGCGGAGTCGGGTGTTGTAGAGCAGGGCGTTGACGGCGTAGTGCAGGTCAAGCTTTTCCAGCACGTGGGGCGGGAGGGTGTGCGGCCGGATCGCATGCCGTGCGCGTCGAGGTCTTCGGCGGGCTGCCAAAGGGCCGGATTCTCTTCGGGGATGTCGATGCCGTCCTTGGTGGTGATGGTGAGTTTGCGGCTGCGGGCGTGCAGGCTGAGCTCGAACCCGTCGCGGTGCACGACGGTGTGATGGTGGCCGCAGAGCCAGATGAGGTTCGACAGGTCGGTACCGCCACCGTTCAGCCATTCGATGACGTGGTGGGCGTGCAGCCTTCGGCTGCGCCGGCAGTTACGGAACCGGCAGCGGTAGCCATCGACGGCCGTCAGCAGATCACGCAGCGGCTGGTCGGCTTCACGGCGCGAACGGCCCAATCGCGGACGGTCAGGTCTTTGGTAGTGAGCCGGCGCAGCACGCTGGCGGCGGGCAACGTCAACCCTTCAGCCTCGGCGAGCTGCGGTGACAGCAACTCCCCATCCGGTAGCCGTACCCAGCCGGATACCGGGTCGACCGCGACGGTCAGCTTCACCCGATCCCGCCGGGCCCGGTCCGGATGCGCCCGGCCCGGTCGGCCAGATACGCCCGGCACACGCCCGAGAAACCCCTCACCCTGACTGGTCCGGGCCTGCGCCACGGATTCTTCCGCGGAAGAATCCGCAGGCGGCGTTTGCCTTGGCGTCGGCGCGGCCTTGGGTGTCGAGATCAGCACGCACCGCGTCCAAGGCGGCGAGCACGATCGCGCCGTCAGCGGCATTGACTTTAACCACGATGGTCAGGTCACCGTTGTCGTCATAACGCGTCGACACCTTCGGCGTCCGCGGCTTGGGTAGATCGCCGGTGTCCGGGTCGACCCGGCCAGACTTGAGCTTGGCGTCTTCCTCGGCGTAACGACGGGCCCGGCGGATACCGCCGGCGAGGCGTTCGATCTGCTCGCCGGAAGCGAACCGCGCCAGCTCGACGTACATGTCTTCATCTTCCGGGCAGGCCATCCGGGTGATCGCCCGGGCCTGGGTGAACGACATCCGCCCCGCGGAGAACTCCGCGAACGTCAACGGCAACGCGCGTAGCGCCCGCGCGACACGCACCGCGTTCGTAGGCGGCGCTCACACCCATCCCGAGCTTCCACGACAACCAATGAGCGCAGGAGCGGATGCCGGTCACCGCCCAGCTGCGGCGCGGCATCGAGCTCCCCGATGTACGCGAGCAGCCGCGCCTCACCGGCCGCGATCCGCCCGCCCCAGGTGGTGATCTCATCCACCAGCCCATCATCGGACAGCGCCGCAAGCGCCTCCAAAGTCAGCGATTCCTCCGCGGAAGAATCCGCGGACGTCGGCTCGGGCAAGGGCAACGACGACACCAGTCTCATAACCCGAAACTAGCGACGGCCACCGACAAAACCGCAGCTCAAAGGCGCAACGCTCAGCGCCCCATGGTGTCGCACCGGGCTCGCCGGTTGTAGGCGCGGGCCGCTCGCGGCTCAGAATCGACACGAGGCTTCCTCGGCGAAATCGTCGACGATGTCAAGAATGCTCTCGACTATTCGTAGGCTGCTGCGCGACTAGTCTCCCGAGCGGCCGGATCGCTCAGGCGAGGAGCCTGCGTCATCAGGCTCGCTTGCTACAAAGGCCTTTTGGCGCTGGTGCCTGAGATGCACGTTCAAGGTGGCTGTCACGGCCGGCGGTGCCGCCGAAGTCGGTGCGCTCGCACCGGGTCGGCGCACTACGTTCACCGGCGGGCCTGGTTGGCGATTTGGCCATTCGTCTCCCATTGACCCGTGCGAGCCAGAGCGGCCGGTCACCTTCGCACGTCACCGTGTCCCCTAATCGCGGCTATGAACTCGCACACTGACGTAGGCACCGCCACATGGCAACGAGACCACGACGAAAATATGGACAGTCCGAGCTGGCTACCGTTAGCAGCAGTGAGCAGGCCCAATCGCTGCGACAACAGCAGCGAAGAGCATATTGACAGGTCCGAGGACCTTCCTCTGGCCTGGTCGCCTGGATGAACTGGTGTCCCCAGCAGGACCGCGTTACGCCTGCTGAGGTGGCTACCTCCTGGGATGATCGCCGCCAGAGTCGGAGCATTCCGCTCCCATAGGCCACCGCCAGTCAGGCCATCAGGAACACCCCGTACCAGTGAAGCAGGTACTTTCGACCTTCGAGGAGCCTAGCGTTGGGAGCATCGCCGCGCAGTCAGCCAATCCGACGCGGCATTTCGACCGTCCGGAGCGTTCCGTACGCACGCCCCCGGCCATGAACGTCCACCGAACGACCGCATCAGAGTGACCTCACCGCCGGTTGACGGCATACGGCATCGCCTCCTCGTGCCCGTCACGTAACAGACAGCCCGCGCGCCTGGCGAGTCTCAGCCCGAGCTTGGCTATCCTGCGCGTTGCTCATGGCCGTCCCGGTTCCCAGCGTTCCACCTTGCCGGACCCAGCACGCCCGCGCCATTACTTCCCGACGGTTACAGCACGACTCGTCCGGTTGCGTCGACCCGCCGGGTGCGGCGCGTCGCATCCAGATGTTCGAGCAGCGGGACAGCGACGCGGCGCGAGACGCCGAGGGCGCCCCGGGCGTCGCTGACGGTGAACGGCGCGGGCAGGCTCGAAAGTCGCTGCACGGCTTGGTCCGCAACGTCCGGCGCGAGCACTACGGGACCCGTGTTGCCGGCGAGACGCAGCAGCAAACCCTGGCGCTCGGCGGCGGCCAGGATTTGGTGCGTGACGCCGGCGGCGGACGAGGTCATTCGCCTCTGGGGCGTCGAACGGGTTCGCCTGCAAACGTTGAAGAATCGCCCCCAGAACTTGCTGCACTTCTGGTGGCAGCGGGGCGTTCGCCGTGACGCGACCGGCGGCCGAGGTGCAAGCCGGCATCGCGCTGCCAGCGGTTCGACGAGTTCGGGCTGCGGGATACGCGCCCGACGCGCTGCTTCCGGCAGCGGAAGGCCGGCGCTCAACGCCTCAGCCTTCGCATGTGCTTCGACACTCTGCCGAAGCGATCGCGTCCACTCCGCCCAGTCCTGATCGGTGACGACGAGACCCACGGACCTCCCGCAGCCCATCCGGCAAGCACGTCGCCATCGAACCCAAGCCGTTTCAGCTCATCGCGCGCGACCGCACCGCGGCGAGAAACCTCCGAGAACGATGCTGAGCCCGCGGGACAGCTCGGCCGCGCGTGACCGGGCGGCTCCGCGGCGCACCAGCGCCGGCGGGTCAATGTCATCCACCACGACGGCAGCCATCACTGCCTGGCGCCCTGGATCGCGCAGCAAGCCCCGATCCCCGCGTCGCAACGGGAGCGGACGCTCGAGGGAGAGCCGGGCGAAACGGTCGTCCAGCGGGCGCACATGCGCGACGACGGAGGCCGCGCCCACGTGAAGGATCAGGTCGCTCGGCAGCTCGCGCAGCGGGGCGGAAGGCTTCTCGACCCGCGCGTCCACTACAGCAGCGAGCCGATCAGCGCCGGGCGTCAGCAGCGCGTCTCCGCGCGCGACGTCGGCGACAGCCAGGCCGCGCAGGTTGACTGCCACGCGCGCCACGGCAGCGACCGACGACTCGCTCTGCCCCAGCGACTGCAGCCCCCGCACCCGCACGGCCGAGGGCCGGCCGCCGTCGCCAGCTCCAGCTCGTCGCCGACGGCGAGCGTGCCCTGCCCGAGCGTTCCGGTGACGACCGTTCCCGCACCCCCGATCGTGAACGTCCGGTCGACCCACACGCGTACCCGTCCGGAACGCTGCGGCGGGGGCAGCGTTGCCGTCACCCGGTGCAGAGCGGCGCGCAGCTCGTCGAGGCCTGCGCCGGTCCGCCCGGAAACGGACACCACCTCCGGCGCACCGCCACCGAACGAGGTGGCCGCCAGACGGGCGAGCACCTCCGCGCGCACCGGATGCGGGGTCGGCAAGATCGCTGCGGGTGATCGCAACCAGCCCGTGGCGCACGCCGAGCGCCTCCAGTGCCGCAACGTGTTCGGCGGTCTGCGCCTCCCAGCCGCCGTCGGCAGCCACGACGAGCATCGCCGCCGGGACGGGACCGACCCCGGCGAGCATGGTCGACAGGAAGCGCTGATGGCCGGGGACGTCGACGAAAGCGATGGGTTCGGCATCCGGCGTGAGCCTCGTCCAGACGAAGCCCAGCTCGATGGTGAGGCCGCGCCGGCGTTCCTCCGCGAGCCGGTCGGGCTCCATCCCGGTGAGGGCCCGCACGAGCGTCGACTTGCCGTGATCGACGTGACCCGCGGTGGCAACGACGTGCATCGAGCGATGCCTGACTCAGCCGAGCCGCTCGCCAGCAGCGCGGATGGCGGCCGCCAGGGCGGCGTCGGACTCCGGTGGCACGGCGCGCGGGTCGACGAGGCAGCGTCCCGCGTTCACCCGGGCCAACACGGGCGGCGAGCCGGCCCGTAACCGGGCGGCGAACGCCTCCGGCAGCGCGAGCGCCCACCCGGGCAGCGCGAGGCCGGGCGCTCCCCCGCCACCGACGGCCCCTTCGCTCGGCACCGGCTCCCCGATACCGGCCGCATCCGCCAGCGCGACGACGCGAGCGCGCAACTCGTCCGCCGACGCGTGCAGCGACGCGAAGGTCGGGGTCGGCGGGGTGCGCAACGTCGCCTCGAGCGCCGCCAGTGTCAGCTTGTCGACGCGCAGCGCGCGGGCCAGCGGAGCCCGCCGGCACCGGGCAATCAGCTCGGCGGTGCCCGCGAGCAGCCCGGCTTGCGGGCCGCCGAGCAGCTTGTCGCCGCTGGCCGTCACCAGCGCTGCCCCGCCGCGCAGGGCCGTGGCCATGTCGGGCTCCTCGGGAAGCAACGGGTCCGGGGCGAGCAGGCCGCTGCCGACATCCACGACGACCGGCGTCCCGAGCGTCGCCAGCTCCCGGACCTCGGCAGCCGACGTGAAGCCGCTGACCCGGAAGTTGGACGGGTGCACCTTGAGGATGCAGCCGGCCTGCGGTCCGATCGCCGCCGCGTAGTCGTGCACCGTGGTCCGGTTCGTGGTACCGACTTCGCGGAGCCGGGCACCCGTCGAGACGAGCAGGTCAGGCAGCCGGAAGCCATCACCGATCTCGACCAGCTCGCCGCGACTGATGACGACCTCGCGACCAGCCGCAAGAACGGTCACCGCGAGAAGCACGGCAGCGGCGCCGTTGTTGACGACCGCGACATCGCCCGCATCGGGCAGGGCCCGGGCCAGCACCTCCAGAGCGCCCCGCCCGCGCCGGGCGCGCGCCCCGCTGGCCAGATCGAGCTCGACGTCAACGGTGCCCGCGGCGACGGCGAGGGCCTGCCGCGCCCCAGCCGAGAGCGCCGCCCGGCCCAGGTTGGTGTGCAGCACCACACCCGTCGCGTTCAGCACCTCGGTCAGGCTGGTCGAGGAGGACGGCAGCTGCCGAGCGGCCGCTCCCGCAACCGCCGCAGCGTCGGGCTCCAGCTTCCCGGACCGGACCAGCTCCTGGGCGTCGCGCACGGCGGCCTTCACGGTTTCGCGGTCCAGCCGTGCCAGGGCGGCACGCAGCTCCGGGCGCTCGAGCACCGCGTCGGTCCGCGGGACCAGCCGGCGCACGGCGGGCTCGCCAGTCGCTCCCACGCAGGGAAGCGTAGTCGGCGCGCCGTGGCCGGCACCGGACTGCCTGCCCGGAGAACCGCTGCCAGCGCGCCGGCGACGGCTCATCGATGGTCAAGAGCGGCAGGTGGGAGCGCTGCCCCGCGCTCGATGCGCCGCGACTGGTTACATCGGGCGTAGCCCCGGCCCAAAACCGGGCATACGGCGTAGGTACGCGCGGCGGGAGGCTGTGGGGTGGCGGAGGACGATCAGTCCGCAGACGTGCGCGGAACGCGGCTGACCTACCGGGATTCGGGCCTGCCCCCGGATGCCGGTGAAGACGTCCCGACGTTCGTCTGGGCACACAGCCTGCTGGCGAGCATGGCGCAGGAGGACGCCACGGGGATCTTCGACTGGACCCCGCTTCGCGACCAGGCCCGGATCATTCGCTACGACGCGCGCGGTCACGGGGCCTCCGCCATCGGGCGTGACCCGCTCCTGCAGACCTGGCCGGAGCTCGCTGCTGATCTGCTGGCCCTGATGGACGAGCTCGGGGTCAAGCACGCGATCGGCGGCGGCGCGTCCATGGGTTGCGGCACCATGCTGCACGCCGCGATCTCGGCCCCGCGCCGCTTCCCCGCGCTGGTGCTGGCCCTGCCGCCCACCGCCTGGAGCGGGCGGCAGCAGCAGAAGATGCTCTACCGCACGGTCGGGATGCTTGCCGCGAACCCGGTGGTCGACGTGGCCGTTCGCGGCTTCAACTCGGCGCGCAGCCGTCTTCCGCAGCGCGGGCGCACTCCCAAGCGGGCGCTGATCTCCGCCGGCATGGACCAGTTCCTGCGAGCACCCCGCCAGACCGTGGGACCGTTCCGCGGCGCCGCCCAGACAGACCTGCCGCCGGTGGAGGAGCTCGCCGGCCTGCGCATGCCGTGCCTGATCCTCGCCTGGGCGGGCGACCGCATGCATCCCGTGCCGGTCGCCAAGCACCTGCACGACGTGTTGCCCGATTCGGACCTGATGATCGCGACGACGGACGACGATGTGCTCGAGTGGCCGAAACGGGTCTCGGAGTTCCTGGCCGGGCTGCCGGGCGAGCCTCCCGCTTAGCCGGGGTCGCCGCCCGCGGCCGGAGCGTCGATCGGGTGATCCCACCCGCCGTGCTGATGGCGCACGGGGTGTCCGGACGGGGTGGCCACGAACTCGCGTCGCGCGCCCCCACAGTCGCAGTCCTTCGCATGCGGCCACGAGTCCGGTACCGGGATGCGAAGCCAGACGTCCTTGCCCTCGGAATGGCTTGCCACGCCCCACTCGTCGGCGATCGCGTCGACGATGATCAGGCCGCGGCCGGCCGCGATGCTGCCCGATGGGCCGACGTGCAGGCTCGGGTGGCGCGCCGGGTCATGATCAGGTCCCGCATCGCCGGCGCGTGACCCGCTCGCCAGGGTCTCGACATCTGCCAGCAGATCCAGCCGGGCGGGACGGAGCACGGGCGGGCGGGGGTCTCGATCACGAACCGCGAGCTCGATGTGGCCGTCGCACACCGCGAGCGTGACGGCGAAGCCGCTGCGGGTGTGCAGCAGCGCATTGGTGACGAGTTCGCTGCCAGCGAGCTCGATCTCGTCCGCGACCGCCCCCAGCTCCCACTGCTCGAGGGACTCGACGAGCCAGCGCCGAGCTGACCTGGTTTCGGTCACCTCAGCGTCAAAGAGCTTGGTGTCGTAGCGACACATCAGAGGCAGGCTCTCGGGCTGGTGGGCGGACAATGCTGGGCATATGCCCCCTCTCTCCCAGGCAAACACGCACTCTTGCCCGCCATCCGCGGGGGCCGGCCCCCGTCCCAACCGGGTGAGACGCGGCTACGCCAGGGCAGGAACCCAGCGCGCCGGCAGCTTGCCGCTCTCGTACAGCCAGCGGTACGCGTCGCGAAGCGTCTGCTCCGGCGGGCGGAAGGTGATCCCGAGGTCGTCGATCGTGGCCTGATCGTCCATCGGAACCATGCAGGTCGCGGTCTCCATCGCCTCGTGGCTGAGCGGGAACGAGAAGGGGATGACCCGGTGCACGACGTCGCCCACCCGGCCCGCACCCCGCAGCAGCCAGCCCGGACCGGGCGGGAGCAGCACGCCCCGGCCGGTCACCTCGGTCACCATCGCGGCGAGCTCGCGCCACGGGATGTAGTGATGGCCCGCGAGGTAGCGATGCGGCCCGCGCCCCGGTCGCATGGCCGCCGCGATGACGGCCGCGACATCGCGGACGTCGACCAGCAGGAAGCCGCTCTTGATGTCGGCCATCGTCAGGCGCCGCCAGATCAGCGCGGCACGCATGCCCTCGGAAAGGCCAGGATCATCCGGTCCCAGCACGCCTCCGGGGTAGACGCAGACGATGGGCTTGCCCTGCGCCTGAAGCTCTCTCGCGTAACGCTCGCAAGCAGCCTTCGATTCGGCATAGGGGTTCTTGGCAGCGGCCACGGGCGAGTCGGGAGTGAGCAGGACGGCCCCACCGGGCTCGAAGAGCGCGCTGAAGCTGGAGACGTAGACGATCGGGTCCAGCCCGAGCTCGGCCGCGATCCCGAGCACGTTGCGGGCGCCCCGCTCATTCGTCGCCCGGGCCATGGCGGCCTTCTTCCCGTCGATCCCGACGACCGCAGCGGCATGCACCACCGCGTCGCAGCCGTGCAGCGCCGCCCGCACGAGAGCCTCGTCCGTCACGTCACCGGCCATCACCTCGACCTCGCCGGACGGGATCCCCAGCGCAGCCACCTGCCGGCGGGCCCGGTCGGGGCTGCGCGCCAGCAGCCGCAGCTGATGACCCGACTCGTGCAGCGCGCGCACCGTGTGGGAGCCGACGAAACCGGTCCCACCGGTCACGAGTACGCGCACGGCCCTCTCCCGAAACGAAGCGATGCTGGTCGGTCACCGTATGACGAACGTGATGCGGGCCACCGCCCCGGTGGACGTGTCAGGTATGAATCTCTCGTGGAAACGAGTGCCGGGCCGAGTGCGGCCGCCCTGCAGGAACTGCTCGATCGGGCGGTGCTGCGCAATCTCATCGAGAGCTACGCAGCCTTCGCGGACCAGGGTGAACCGGAGAGCCTGGCCGGACTCTTCACCCCGGATGGCGAGCTCATCGTGGCGCTACGCCCCGGCGACGACGCGACGAACGTCCGCCATGGGCGCGCCGAGATCGCCTCGGCCATCGCCAACCTCTCCCGTTACTGGGGGACGACTCACGTCATCGGCAACGTGTTGCTGACCCTTTCCGGCGATACGGCTACGGGGTCGATCGGCTGCGTCGCGCATCACTTCGAAGGGCTCGAGGGCCAGCGGCGGGATCGCGTGCTGCACATCCGCTACTCGGACAATTACCTGCGCTCGGAGGGCAGCTGGCGCATCGCCCGCCGCCAGCTTGCCGTGATCGCCGTGGAGAACCGCCCGCTGCAGATCGACTAACCGGCAGGGGCGGCGAACAGCGCCTGCGCGTACACCCGCAGGTCGGGCTGGCCGGCGATGCATTCGATGCGCGTGCCGTCGGGGTCGGTCAGGTGGACCGTCGTGATCGAGCCGCCGTTCTCCCCCATGCCGGAAAGCTCGGTCAGGGTCTGGCGATGAAACGTGCCGCCGTTTTCAACGGCCAGATCGGCTAAGTCCTCAATAGCCTCGACCCGGAAGCACAGGTGGGTCAGCCCGAGCGCGTTCATCGGCCGGCGCTGCGCCGTCACCGGTGACACCAGGCTCCTGCCAGCCGAGCAACTCGATGAGCACGTCGTCGCGCGCGAGCATGCGCGAGGTGAACCGGCAGCCGTCCTGCTCCATGGTGCGCTCGAGCTCCGGGCCGAGGTCGACGTTCATCAGCTGGCGGAAGCCCAGCACCTGCTCGTAGAAGCGGGTGGAGCGCTCGATGTCGCTGACGCAGATGCCGAGGTGCGAGAAGGATTGAAGGGCCACGCGGTGACGGTAGCGCGCCGTTAGTGACGGTCGTCGATCCGGTCGTCCTCGGTCAGCTCCGGCCGGCTGGAGCCGCGCACCCGCCGCGCCGTCTCGGCCACGCCCGGCTGAAGCGTGAGGCAGGACGAGTCGGCTACGCCGATGCTGTCCACGGCGACCTCGCAGGCATCGAGATCGATGTCGCGGCTCGGCGCGATGTGGCACGCCCGGCGCAACACGGTCGCCCACTCGCGCTCCTGCGGCCCCAGCTGCGAGCTCCACTCGTCGAACTCCGGCCGGTTCAGCGAGCGACCGGCGAGCTCCTCGGGTGCCGTCAGGCGCGTGCCTTCGACGGTCCACTCGACGGCAAGCGCGCCGTTGCGTTCCAGCCGCACGGCACGAACGGCTCCGCTGGCCGGGCTGACCGAGATCGCATACGTGAACGGCTCACGCGTTTCGACATGGTTGAGCGCGACCAGCGTGACGTCCGTGGCGTGCACGCAGTTGGCGGTGCGGCCGCCGGGCCAGTTCGAAGGAGTCAGCGCCTCGTCGACGGTGAGTCCGGCGATGCGGCCGACGCCCGCGGCCCCGAGCGGGCAGGTGTTCCACGGCAGCCGGATGCCTTCGGCGACGGCCGAGGTTATGCGTCCCGCCTCGTGGGTCACCACGACCCTCACGTGGTGGCAGAAATCCTGCATGTGGGCTTCGATCCGGCCCGGCTCGGGACGGACCGTGAAGCGCCGGTGATACGGCAGGCCACTCGGGGCGAAAGCCGATGGGCTCATACGGCTCCTTCGGCGTGCAGCGACGCGATTGCGGGCGCGTCGTAGCCGAGCCAGCCGAGCACGCTGTCGGTGTGTTCGCCGAGGCCGGGCACGTCGCCGGGGTGGATGTCCCACGACGGCGAGATCGGCGGCGGGAGCACGGCCGGGAGCGCGCCTACCGGCGAGCCGACGGTCGTCCACCGCCCGCGTTCGGCGAGCTGCGGGTGGTCGATGAGCGCCTGGACGCCGTTCAGCCGGGCGTAACCGATCGTCGCGTCGTCGAGCTTGGCGGCGATCTCGTCGTAGCTGCGGGTAGCGGTCCACCCGGCGATCTGCGGGTCGAGCTCGTCGCGGCGGGCGGTGCGGTCATGGTTCTTGGCGTATCGCGGATCCGCCGCCAGGTCTTCACGTTCGAGAACGCGCGTCGCCAGTCGTTGCCACTCCGCGTCGTTCGTCGTCCCGAGGACCATCTCCTCGCCGTCGCGCGTGGGGTAGGCGCCGTAGGGCGCGACGGCCGGGGAGCCCACCCCGCGCGGCTCCTGCTCGATGCCGCTGCCGAGCGTGTAGTGCAGCGGGTAGCCCATCCATTCGGTGATGGCGTCGAAGAGCGAGATCGAGATCGCCGCGCCCTTGCCGGTGCGCTCGCGGTCATAGAGCGCCGCCAGCGCGCTGGAGAACGCGTACATGCCGGAGGAGATGTCGGCGACGGGGATGCCGGGCTTCGCCGGCGCCCCGGGCAGCCCGGTGACCGAGCACGAGGCGCCTTCGGACTGCACGAGCAGGTCGTACGCGCGGCGCTTCGCGAGCGGGCCGCCCGCGCCGTAACCGGAGATGTCGACAGCGACCATCCGCGGGAAGCGTTCGACGACCTGTGCCGCACCGAGGCCACGCCGGGCGGCCGCGCCGGGCGCCAGGTTCTGCACCAGGACGTCGGCCCGGGCCAGCAGGGCCTCCATCACCTCGGCGCCTGCGGGCGACGCGAGGTTCAGCGTCAGCGATTCCTTGCCGCGGTTGCACCACACGTGGTGCGCCCCGAGGCCGTTGACCACGTCGTCGTAATCGCGGGCGAAATCGCCGCCGCGCGGATTCTCGATCTTGATGACGCGAGCCCCGAGATCCGCGAGCTGGCGGGTGGCGAAGGGGGCCGCGACCGCCTGCTCGATCCCGAGGACGAGCAGCCCTGAGAGCGGCAGGTGGCCGCTCACCCCTCGTCCCAGTTGTCGACGCGGTCGGAGCGCGCCGGCTGCCGGCCGATGCGCAGCGGGCTGAGCGGGGCGTCGAGCATCAGGAACCGGCGGAACGTGCGGCTGCGCGAGTACAGCGACTGCTGCCAGTCCTGCAGCGCCGCCGCCGCCTCCGGAGCGAGGGTGGGGCCGTCCTCGCGTCGGACGTTGTTGATGGCCAGCTCGAACGCGGCCCAGGCGTCCCAGGTCGGGATCGCCCAGATGAGGATGCACTCGGATTCGTCGATCATCGAGGTCCGCATGGCCGACACCAGCTGGAGCCCGGCTCCCTCGTACGCGGGTTTCATGTCGGTGCGCACGAGCTCCAGGAAGTCCAACGCGGTGCCGGGGGCGAGGGTGACCAGCTCGTGCGCGTAGACGACGCCCGTGACGCCATCGGCGTTCAGCTCGTCGATGGTGCGGGTCCAGGGAGCGGGGATCATGACCCGGTCGAAGCCGCCCTTGCGATAGCCGGCCGCCTCGTTCCACCAGCGCTCCAGCTTCGCGTCCTGCATGTTCGGCCGGCCGGTCTCGTGACCCAGCCCGTACGCGAGGCCCGGGAAGCCGTCCTCCTCCCACATGTTGATCACCCGCGGCCAGCGGTCGGTCGTCCCGACCACACCCCACACCCCGAAGCACAGCTGACCCCGCTCTTCCTGGGCGATGGGGCTCCAGTTGGCCGTCATGTGGTGCATGTATTGCGGACGGTTCGCCCCGCGGATGTCGATGAACTCATGTGTATAAACTTTCGCGTTCACTCTGAAACCCTAGCGCCGCCGGACCAGCGCGCGACGAGGCGACGCGAGAGCTCGCGAAAGAGCGGGTCCGGGGCCTCCCAGCGCCGGACCCCGGAAGTGCTTGCGCAGCAACGGATCCAGCGCAGACCGGCGATGGATCCGGCGACCGCCAGGCTCTCGGCGGCGCCCGCGTCGATGGCCCGCAGCTCCACCGGAATGCCGAGGTCCCACGCGATGTCGAGCAGCACCGTGCGCGTGACCCCAGGCAGGATGCGGCCGTCCAGCGGCGGGGTGATGAGGCGCCCGCCCTCGATCGCGAAGACGTTGGCGCGGGTGGCTTCGAGGACCCCGGATTCGTCGGCGACGAGGACGGTCAGCTCCGGGTGCTCGGCTTCCAGGGCGGTTTGCCGGCTGCGCTCGGCCCACTTGTGACCGCCGAAGCCGGGAACGCCCGGGACCACGTGCGCGTCGAGCCCCGGCCGGCTCGAGACGTCGAGGGGCGGATCGGCGCGCTGCAGCGTCACTGCGACGAAGCCGTCGGGGGCCACGTCGATCCGGAGTCGCTGCCAGCGCTGCTGCGGCGCGTGGTGGCCATGCAGCGCCTCGCGCGCCGCCTCGGGCAGGGCCAGCTGGTAGAGCTCGTAGCAGGAGCGCTCCAGGCGGGCAAGGTGATCCGCGCGCTCGAGCACTTCACCGGCGCGCACCAGGCTGGTGTCGAAGATGCCGTGCGCCGCCCGCGGATCCGCGGCCGGCCGCCGGCTCTGCGGGTCGTCGACGGCTGCCCCGGCGGCCCGCAGGATCGGCGCCGCCTTGTCGAAGCACTCCCACCACTCCTGGACTGGCGTGGAGTCGACCGTGATGCCCCCTCCCACCCCGAGCGTCAGCCGCCCATCGCTGATGGTGGGAGTGCGGATGGCGACGTTGAACTCGGAGCCCGCGACGGGACTCACGTAGCCGATCGCGCCGGTGTAGACGCCGCGGGGGCCGTCCTCGAGCTCCGCGATGACCTGCACGGCTCGCGACTTCGGCGCGCCGCTCACCGAGCCCGCCGGCAGCGTCGCCGCGAGGACAGCGGCATCGGGGGCGTTCGCGCCGTCGTCGCGCAGCGTGGCTTCGACCGTGCTGACCAGGTGCCAGACCCCGGGATGGGCGACGACGTCGAGCAGCTCGGTCACGCGCACCGAGCCGGTGCGCGCGACCCGGGCCAGGTCGTTGCGGACCAGATCGACGATCATCACGTTTTCGGCCCGGTCCTTCTGCGAGCCGGCCAGCCGCTGCGCCTCGGCTGCCGGCGAATCGCCGGTCCGCGGCCGGGTGCCCTTGATCGGGCGGGATAGCAAGCGCGAACCGCCTTCCCCGCGGGCCGGTTCGCGGCGCAGGAAGAGCTCGGGCGAGGCGCTCGCGACGGCGTGCTCGCCAATCGCGACGAACGCTCCGTAGGGAGGGGCGAGCGCGTCGAAGAGGTCCGCGGACAGCTCTTGCGCACTCCCGGTGAAGGGCGCCGTCAGGGTCAGGCAGATGTTGGCCTGGTAGATGTCACCGGCCCGGATGTACTCGATGCAGCGCTCGACGGCGGCCGTGTGTACGGCGCGTCCGCGGCTCGGGACCACCGAACCGATCCGGTAACCGGCCCGAGCCGGCTCGCCAGCAGCGAGTAGCGCGTGGAGCCGTTCGCGGCGGGCGGCGAGCTGCGCGCCGTCGAGCACTCCGACGAGCGCCTCGTCCCACCACTGCTCCCCGTCGTAGCGAAAGACGTTGGGATAGAAGCCCAGCGCGCACCGGCCGTTGCCGGCCTGCAACGCCTCGAACCCGAGCCAACCGAACCACCCGCCGCAGACCGCCCCGTCGGCAACGGTCTCTGGCGGCGCTGGAAGTTCCTGCAGGGCGGCCAGCGGCTCGGCGTATCGCACCCGCGTCGGCTCGGCCGCGACGACGATCTGACCGGCCGCCCAGCCACCACCCAACACGACCGCGCCCTCGATGCCGCCGAGCCGCCTGACGGCCGCGCTAGGGGTGCGCAAGGCGAGGTCCACCGGCCGGGCGGCGGGGGGCGCCATCCGGGTAGAGCTCTGGTCGGCCATGCACCTAGGATGACCCGCATGGACTTCGCTTTCAGCGACGAGCAAGAGGAATTGCGCCGCACGGTTCGAGGATTCCTCGCCGACAAGTCGCCGGAGAGCGAAGTACGCCGGTTGATGGAGACCACCGAGGGCTATGACCCGAAGCTCTGGCAGCAGATGGGCGAGCAGCTCGGCCTGCAGGGTCTCGCGATCCCCGAGGAGTTCGGCGGCGCCGGCTTCACCTTCCTCGAGCTCGGCGTCGTCCTCGAGGAGATGGGGCGGGCGCTGCTCTGCGCGCCGTACTTCTCGACGGCCGTGCTCGCGGCGAACACGCTGCTGCTTTCCGGCGATGACGCGGCCAAGGAGGAGTACCTGCCCGGCCTCGCCAGCGGCGAGAGCATCGGCACCCTCGCGCTCACCGAGGACGACGGGCGGTGGGATGCCGACGGCGTCGCGCTGCAGGCGTCTCGCAGCGGTGACGGATGGACGCTCTCGGGCACCAAGTCGTTCGTCCTCGACGGCCATGTGGCCGACCTGATCCTCGTCGCGGCGCGTACCGGCTCGGGCAGCGGCGCTGAGGGCCTCAGCATCTTCGCGGTGCCGGGCGACGCGGCGGGCCTGACCCGCACTCCCCTCTCGACCCTCGACCAGACGCGCAAGCAGGCCAGGCTGACGTTCAACGCCGTTCCGGCCCGGCTCGTCGGTGCCGAGGGTGCGGCCTGGCCGGTGCTCTCGCAGGTGCTCGACCTCGCGGCCGTCGCCCTGGCCGCCGAGCAGGTAGGCGGGGCGCAGCGGGTGCTCGACATGTCCGTCGAGTACGCGAAGGTGCGCGTGCAGTTCGGCCGCCCGATCGGCTCGTTCCAGGCGATCAAACACAAGTGTGCCGACATGCTCGTCGAAGTCGAGTCCGCGAAGTCCGCGGCGTACTACGGCCTCTGGGCCGGCTCCGAGCTGAACGACGAGCTGCCGACCGTCGCGAGCCTGGCCAAGGCCTACTGCTCCGATGCCTACGTGCACTGCGCTGCGGAAAACATCCAGATCCACGGCGGGATCGGCTTCACCTGGGAGCACCCGGCGCACCTGTACTTCAAGCGCGCCAAGAGCTCGCAGCTGTTCTTCGGCGACCCGACGTATCACCGCGAGCTGCTCGCCCAGCGCATCGGCGTCTGAGCCAAGCGACCGGAGCGGCCTGACGCGTCCAGGCCCGCACCGCCGCGCCCGGCCACCGTTACACCCGGCTGCCAGCATCTCGCGTCGCCACAACGACGCCAGCTGCTGGCAGCACACCCGCCGCGGGGCCTCCGGGAGCTACCCGGATGATTCAGAAAGCGTGTCGACCCGAACTCATCAGGTCGAGACGGCGCGTTCCTCTTCCTCGAGCTCGCGCTTCAGCAGCTTGCCAGTCGCGCTGTAGGGCATCGACTCGCGAAACTCCACGTACGTCGGCACCTTGAACTTCGCCAGGGCCTCGCCGACGAAGCGGCGGATGTCGTCGACCGACGGGTTGCAGCCAGGAGCCGGGACGACGAACGCCTTGACCTCCTGACCCAGCGTCTGGTGGTCGATGCCGATGACGGCGCAGTCGGCTACCTCGGGGTGTTCGATCAGCCGGTTTTCGATCTCGATCGGGTAGATGTTCTCACCACCGCGGATGATCAGGTCGCGCATGCGGCTCTCGAGCGTGAGGAACTCCCCGTCGGTGCGGCCGAAGTCGCCGGTCTTGTACCAGCGGTCGGCATCGAGGACGGCGGCTGTCGCCTCCGGGTTGTTCCAGTACTCCCGAAAGACGCCGGCACCCCAGATGTGGACCTCGCCGATCTGCCCGGCGGGTAGCACGTTGCCTTCCGGATCGCGCACCTGGACCTTCATCGTCACCTGGCCGGTGCCGACCGTCTCCGGGCGCGCCTTGAACGCCGGGCCACCGAGCCGGGTGCCCATGCCCACGGTCTCCGTCATGCCGTATCCCTGCCCAGCTCCGACATGAGGCAGCTTGGACCAGAGCAGGCGGGCCAGCTCGGGCGGGAACACCGCGCCGCCGCCGCCGATCGTCTGCACACTGGATAGGTCGTAGGAGTCGATCTCCGGGTGCTGCAGGATGCGCCAGAACTGTGTCGGGACACCGCTCAGCGTCGTGATGCGGTACTTCTGGACCAGCTCGAGCGTGACCGTCTCGTCCCATCGCCCCGGCGGCGGCAGCACCAGCTTCATCCCGCTGAACGGCGCGTTCGTCAGCGGACCGCTGCCCGAGATATGGAAGATGGGCGCGGCGAAAATCCCCGATGGCTGCGGCATTTTCGCGGCCATCTCGGCGGTCACCCCGGCGGCGGCCATGCCAACGGCGCCCGCGCAGCTATTGGTCAGCGCGAAGTGCACCCAGTTGCGATGCGTGAGCGTTGCACCCTTTGAACGCCCGGTCGTGCCGCTGGTGAACAGGATGATCGCCGGGTCGTCCTCGTCGATGTCGACGGTCGGCATCGCAACGGCCGGTCCGACTGAGGTCAGCCCCGCTGCTGCGGCGGCCTCCATCGCGACGAGCGGCGGCCACTCACCTGACGGCGAGGCCGGCAACTTCTCCAGTAGCTCCAGGCGGCGCTCGTCGGCGAGGACGACGACGGGCTCGGTGAGCTCGATGCCGTGCGCCAGCTCCGGGGTGGTCCACCAGCCGTTGAAGTTCGACAGGATCGCGCCGAGTGAGAGCGCCGCCCAGTAGCAGAGGATGTACTCGACGGTGTTGGCCGACGCGAATGCCACCCGATCGCCCTTGCGGACCCCGTACTCGCTCGCCAGCGTCTCGGCGACCCGGGCGATGCGAGCCACCGAGTCGGCGTAGGTGATCTCCTCCCCCGCGGCGGAGACCAGGAACACCTTGTCGGCGTGGTCGCGCCCGGCGCGCTCGATGACGTCGCGCAGGTTGCGCGGGCGCTGCGCGAAAACCTCCGCAGGCGCGCCGAGCACGTCTTCGATGACGATCTCGAACGGCGCGCCGGGGCCCAGGATCCGCTCGCGCACCTCGGGAGCGAGCGCGTCGGCACCGCTCCAGGTGAGCGTCACCGGCTCGCCGCCGGTTGCTGGGGTGGTGCTGGTGTCGGATTGCGCGGTCACGCCGGGAGTTTAAGCAACCGTGCCGCGTTGCCCCGCAGGAACTTCGGCCAGACCTCGTCCTTGAAGGGCACCTTGGGCATGTCGCCCATGATCCGGTCCATGGAAAGGCCCATGGGGTAGTAGCCGGCGTAGAGGATCTTGTCGGCGCCGCGGCTGTTGGCGTACGCGATGATCTTCTCGTCGTAGTGCTTCGGGGCGAACGCGCTCGTCGAGTAGTGCAGCCCCGGCCACTTCAGCATCAGCTTCACCGCGAGCTCGGTCCACGGCTGGCAGCCGTGGCGGGTGACGAACGTGAGGTCCGGGAAGTCGTACATGACCTCGTCGATCAGCTCGACCTTCTGCGGCGCGAACTTCAG
This sequence comes from uncultured Actinomycetota bacterium, assembly GCA_963782485.1. Taxonomy (GTDB): domain Bacteria; phylum Actinomycetota; class Actinomycetes; order Frankiales; family Frankiaceae; genus DATAZK01. The sequence continues at coordinate 565,095 of CAWAJV010000006.1, read as the reverse complement.
CCGCGGGCCGGGAACGCCGGCGCAGCAGAAGATCGGGATGTCGAGCTCCACGCACTTGGCGTAGATCGGGTACATCTTCTTGTCGTTGATGGCGACCTGCGGGAACGTGCCCGCCGGGAACGCCGTGACGGCGCGGATGCCGTACTCCTCGTACGCCCGCACCATCGCCCGGAGCGTGTCGACACCCTCGTTCGGGTCGACGCCGAGGTCGGGGATGAAGCGGTCGGGGTGCTGGCGCACGGCCCGCTCGCCATCACTGCCCTTGGTGACGCCGACCATGCCGTACTCGATGTTGTACTTGTCCATCTCCTTCAAGGTGATGGCGACCGGGTCGTCGCTGCCGGTGTGCTCCGGCGGCACGTCCTTGAACATGTACTGCGCCGGGAACGAGAACTCGTCCTTCGACTGGGTGTCCTTGGTCTGCTGGGTGATGAACGAGTACGTCTCGGCATGGCTCTTCATCGGGAAGCCGATCATCGTGTCGATGATCGGGACGTTCGTAGGCATTGGCGACACAGTCATCTTGTCCTTTGAATCAGCCGCGACCGGCGAGGTCACGAAACGGGGTGTTCTTGTCGACCTGCAATTCCCGCGGCAGGCCGAGAACGCGTTCAGCGAGCACGTTGCGCTGCACCTCATCGGTGCCGCCGCCGATCTTCACCGACCAGACGTTGGTGCGGGCGAACTGCCACTCGCCATGGTTCGGGGCAGCGTCGCCGTGGAGCATGCCCGCCGCACCCTCGATCTGCAGCGCGGTGTCGGAAGCGGCCACGAGATGCTGGCCGATGAGCAGCTTCATGACCGACGCCTCGGGCCCGGGCTGCACGCCGCGCGACAGTGCGGTGCGTGCACGCATCGACAGGTAGCGCAGGATCGCCTCGCTGCTGGCCACCTTCGCGATCTGCTGCCGCACCACCGGATCGTCGTTCCTGCCGCACTGGCGGGCCAGCTCCAGCAGCCGTTCCAGGGCGCCACGGCCACCGAAGCCGCCGATCATCGCGCGCTCGTTGGCGAGCGTGGTGCGGGCGACGTTCCAGCCGTCACCGACATCGCCGACGACGTTGGTGTCCGGGATGCGGACGTCGTCGAGGAAGACCTCGTTGAAGTGGTAGCCCCCGCTGGCCTGCCGGAGCGGGCGCACGTCGATGCCCGGGGTCTTCATGTCGACGATGAAGTACGTGATCCCGCGGTGCTTCGGGGCGTCGAGGTCGGAGCGGGTCAGCAGGATGCCGTAGTCGGCCGCCCGGGCGCTGGAGTTCCACACCTTCTGGCCGTTGACCACCCACTCGTCGCCGTCACGCTCGGCGCGGGTACGCAGCGACGCGAGATCGGAGCCGGCGCCGGGCTCGCTGTAGAGCTGGCACCAGACCTCCTCACCGCTGATGATCTTGTGGAGGTGCTCGGCGCGCTGCTCCTCGGTGCCGTGGAACATCAGGGTCGGGCCGACCATCTTGATCGACACCATCAGCGGGCCGTTGGAGACGCTGAACTTCGCCTGCTCCTCGGCGAAGATCGCCTCCTGCAACGGGGTTCCGCCGCGGCCACCGAACTCCTTCGGCCATGAGATGCCGGCCCAGCCACCCTTGAACAGCTCGCGCTGCCAGTCGCGGGCGGCGTCGTGGTTGGCCTTCTCGTAGGCGGCGAACTCTTCGGGGCTGTCGATCGGCCCGTGCTGCTCGACGGCGCGGCCCTGCTCCTCGAAAGCGGGCGCGTGGGCCTGCAGCCACTCCCGGGCCTCCGCGCGGAAGGCGGCTTCCTCGGGAGAATCGCCCAGCTGCAAAATGTCCTCCTCGGGAGCGGGCTCACGCCGGCACGGGCAACACCCCGCGCCCTCGGGTTATAACAAGGTTCTACTTCTGGGGTCCACACCGGGGTGCCTGAGCGGGAGATGCGGCGAGCCGACGTGACAGCGGACGAGACAGCGCCAGACAGCGGGCGAGACACGGAGCGACGAGAGCATGCGCAGGCTGCTGGCAGAAGCCGCCTCCGAGAGCGATTCGACGGCACCCCGCCGCCAGCTGGATGTACTGCCGCTGCGTGACGGCGAGCCTTTTGTCGCCGACCTGGTGCTGGCCGGCGCGGGGGTGGTGCGCTCCGGTCGGGTGGCCGATCTGGCGGCCTTCGCCGAGGCGACCGGCCTCGGCGTGCTCAACGCCTTCACGGCCAAGGGCCTGTTCCGCTGGGACAGCCCGTATCACCTGGGCACCGGCTGCCTGCAGGAGCGCGATCTGGAGCTGGCCGGGGCCGGCGCCGGATCGTCCGTCCTGGTGGTCGGGGTCGATGTCGATGAGTGCCGGCCGCGCCTGCTCACCGCCGCCGGACACGGCCCGCGTCCGGAGGGGTGGCGCAGCATCTCCCCCACAGACCTGTCGACCGCGGCCGGGCGCGTTCGGGCCAGCTGGGGCGGGCCGCCGGGGAAGCCGCCGCTGCCGCCGCTCTTCCAGGTGCTCTGGGACATCGCCCAGCCGCTCTACAAGCTGGATGACGGCCCGCTGAACCCGGCCCGCGCCGCGCAGGACGTCGTCGCTGCTCTGGGCCCCGACGGGGTGGTCTGCGCGGAGCCGGGACGCGGCGGCTGGTGGATCGGGCGCGCCGCCCCCACCACCCGGCTCGGCAGCATCGCGATCCCGGCAGCGGCGGGTCCCGGGGCGGCCGTGGCGCGAGCGCTGCTGATCGCGCGGGGCGGCTCCCCGGCGCTCGCGGTCGTCGAAGGCCCGCTCAGCGAGCCGGCAGCGGCGCTGATCGAGTTCGGACGCGAGCAGGGGCTCTCGTTCGTCGTCGAGGTCTGGGGCGAGGCGGGCACCGTCGTCGACGCAGAAGCTCATCGGACGCAGGCCGCTGCTGCGCTGGCGACGCCCGGTGTCACGGTGATCGAGGTCCCGGTGGACTGGTCGGCGACCGAGCGCCTTGTCGCCGCGGCAGGCCCGCTCGCCGCCTGGTCCTGAGGGCCGCTCGCTAACCGACGAGCGCCTTCAGGTCGGCTTTGACGACCTTGCCGGCGAGGTTGTAGGGCAGGCTCCCCATGAGCTCCAGGCGCTCCGGCCACTTCTGCTTCATCAGCCCGTTCTGATCGAGATGAGCGGTGAGGCTCGCGAGGGTCGGCGGGTGATCGGGGTCGGCCGCGACCACGCAGGCACACGCCTGCTCCCCGAGCACCGGGTGCGGCAGCCCGATGACGGCGACGTCGGCCACTTCGGGCGAGGTGATCAGCAGAATCCTCGACCTCGCGAGCGCTGAACGTCTCGCCCTTGCGGATGATGACGTCCTTGATGCGCCCGGTGATGGTCAGATTGCCCGCGGCATCGAGCTTCCCCAGGTCACCGGTGCGCAGGTAGCCGTCGGAGGTGAAGGCCGCCGCATCGAGGCTCGAATCCAGGTAGCCCTGCATCACCTGCGGCGCCTTGACGACGACCTCGCCCGGCTCACCGGGGCCCAGCACCGCCCCGTCGTGAGCCAGGACACGCAGCTCGACTCCCGCGTTGCCACGGCCCTCCGAGCCCGCCAGAACCTCTTCCGGGTCGTCGGGCCGCGTGCAGGTGAGGATCGGCGCCTCCGTCATGCCGTACGACGAATGCGTCGGCTTCCCGAGCTCCTTCATGACGTACGCGAAGTGGCTGGGAGGCTTGGCCGCGCCGCCGCTGGTGTAGATCCGCACGTCCGGAAAGTAGGGAACTCCCGGATGGGCTTGCTGCGCTGCGATGTAGATCGCGTGGTGCGCCGGTCCGGTGCCCGCGATCGTGACCCGCTCGGAGCGCAGCAGCTCGCACACGGCTTCCGGCCGCACGTACTCGGTGAAAACGAGCGCGGCCCCCGAGAGCAGCGCCGCCGTGTGCCAGACGGCGCAGCCACCGATATGCGCGATCGGGAAGACCATCGCGACGCGGTCGTCGGAGGTGATCACCATTCCGTCGACCATGCCCGCCCCGCCGGCGATCGCCGAGGCGTCCGTGTGCATGGCGCCCTTCGGGTCGGCGGTGGTCCCCGATGTATAGAGAATCCAGCGCACCTCGTCATCACGCTCAGGCGGCGCGGGCAGGGTCGCCGGATCGCCCGCCGGAAGCTCGCCGTCGAGGACGAGCAACTGCGCCCCCGTCTGGGCAGCGGCGTCGGCAGCCAGGGTCGCGAGATCGATGTCGCCCCAGCGCGGGGCGACGATGACGTGGCTGGCCTGGGTCTGCCCGAGCACGAACGACAGCTCGCGCCCGCGGTAGATCGGCAACACCGGGATCTGCACCGCCCCCAGACGGCAGAGCGCGGAGCACACGACCAGCGTCTCGAGCCGGGTCGTCAGCTGCCAGACGACCCGGGTACCCGGTCCGATCCCGCGGGCGTGGAGCCCGGCAGCCGTGCGCTCCGCCGCGGCGCGAAACTCGCGGAACGTGAACGACTGACCGTGCTCGTCGACCAGCATCTGGCGGTCGGGTGTCTCGAGCGCGCGGCGCTCGGTAAGCGACCAGACGGTAGCCACGGGGACCTCAGCGACGCCTAAGCAAGCATCAGCCGGGTCAGCTGGACTTGAAGGTGAGGCCGGAGGGACGGGTCTCGAAGACCTGCTGGGACATGATTCCCGGCAGCTCCTCGGCCTTCCAGCGCTTCTCGCCCGAGTGGATGACCTTGCGCTCGGTCCAGCCCTGCATCCAGATGATGCGGTCGTCGAGGCAGCGGATGACCTGGCCAGTGACGTACTGCGCGTCGTCGCTGGCGAGCCAGGCAGCGAGCGGAGAGCTACCGGCCGGGTCCATCGGGTGGTACTCGTCGGGGCCGAGGTCGTTCGGCTCGAACGCCTCGCCGGCACCCGGGATGGAGGCGGTGATGCGGGTGAGACCAGCGGGGCCGATCGCGTTGACGGTGACGCCCATCTTGTAGAGCTCGATCGAGAGGGTGAGGGTCAGGCCGACGATCGCGGCCTTGGCCGTCGCGTAGCCGGACTGGCCGAAGTTGCCGCCGAGGCCGGCGCCGGAGGTGGTGTTGATGATGCGGCCGAAAACCTTCCCGGTGGCCTTCGATTGGCCTCGCCAGTACTTGGCGGCGTGGTGGCTGGTGTTCCAGGTGCCCTTGACGTGGACAGCCATGACGGCGTCGAAGTCGGATTCCGGCATGTTCCAGACGGCCGCGTCACGCACGATGCCCGCGTTGTTGATGACGATGTCGAGCCGGCCGTAAGTGTCGATGGCCTGCTGGATCAGCTGGCCGGCTTGCTCGAAGTTGGACACGTCGGCGTAGTTGGGCGCCGCGGTGCCGCCCGCCTTCTCGATCAACGCAACCGTTTCGTCCGCCGCGCGGCCGGTGCCCTCACCGCGGACGGAGCCGCCTAGGTCGTTGACGATCACCTTCGCGCCCTGGCGCGCCAGCTCCAGGGAGTGACCCCGTCCGATGCCGTGTCCAGCACCCGTGACGATGGCGACCTTGCCGTCGAGAAGACCCATCCGTGCAACCCACTTTCCGCGTACCGCATTCAGCCGAAAACGATCAAGTTCTGCATATTGTCTACCATCGCTCGGCATGGGCTCGACAGCGGCTGAGCGACACCGGCTTTCCGGCGGACGTGCCCCCCACCATCCCGGCGGCGGTGCGGCGCGCTGCCGCTCTTTGGCCGGATGAGGAAGCGCTCGTCGACGGTGCGCTGCGCCTGACGTTCAGCGAGCTGGCCGGCCGTGTCGACGAAGCGGCGCGGGCCTTCGTGGCGTCGGGGCTCGAGCCGGGCGATCGAGCGGCGATCTGGGCCCCGAACAGCGCTTCCTGGATCATCGCGTCACTCGGCCTGTACTCGGCCGGCGGCGTTCTCGTCCCGATCAACAGCCGGTTCAAGGCACCCGAAGCCGCTCACGTCCTCAACACGTCGGGCGCGCGCTTCCTGCTCACCGTCACGGATTTTCTCGGCACCAACTATGTGACCGAAATCGCTGCGGTTGCAGTGGATTCGGTGCAAGAGATCATCGTGCTGGAGGGGCCGGCGAGCCCGGGTGCGACGGCGTTCGCCGATTTCCTCGCCCGCGGCACCGGCGACGCGCTTCAGGCGACCGTCGACACTCGCGTGGCCGCACTGGGGCCCGACGACATGTCGGACATCATCTTCACGTCGGGCACCACCGGTAAGCCCAAGGGTGCGATGCTGCGCCACGGTGCCAGCACGCTGACCTACACCAGCTGGTCCGACGTCGTCGGGCTCGTCGCCGGTGATCGCTACCTCATCGCCTACCCGTTCTTCCACACCGCCGGGCTGAAGTCGGGCGTGCTCGCGTGCCTGCTGAAGGGTGCCGTGATCGTGCCGCATCCGGTGTTCGACGCGCCCTCGGTGATGGCCCGCGTCGCCGAGGAGCGGATCACGATGCTGCCCGGTCCCCCGGCCATCTTCCAGACGCTGCTCGCCGCCGACCTGAAGGAGTACGACACCAGCTCGCTGCGGCTTGCGGTGACGGGGGCCGCAGCCGTGCCCGTAGAGCTCGTGGAACGCCTGCGAACCGAGCTGAAGTTCGCCTCCGTCGTCACCGGTTACGGCCTGACGGAAACGACCGGCACCGCGACGATGTGCCGCCACGACGACGACCCCGAGATCATCGCGAATACCTGCGGGCGGGCGATTCCACGATCCGAGGTGATCGTCGTCGGCGCGGATGGTTCGCGGTTGGCCGCCGGTGAGCCCGGCGAGGTCCTGGTGCGTGGCTACCAGGTGATGGCGGGGTATTTCGGCAATCCGGAGGCCACCGCCGAGACCATCGACGCCGGCGGCTGGCTGCACACCGGTGACGTCGGGATCCTCGATGCCGCAGGCAATCTGCGCATCACTGACCGGATCAAGGACATGTTCATCGTCGGAGGCTTCAACGCCTATCCGGTCGAGATCGAAAACGCGCTCCTCGCGCATCCTGGCGTGGCTCAGGTCGCCGTCGTCGGGGTGCCGGACGAGCGTCTCGGTGAGGTCGGGATGGCGTTCGTCATCCGGGCCGCGGGCAGCGAGCTGACGGAGCAAGAACTCATCGCGTGGTCACGCGAGCAGATGGCGAATTACAAGGTGCCCCGCGCCGTGCGTTTTGTCGACGCCTTCCCGCTCAATGCCACGGGCAAGGTGCTCAAGTTCGAGCTGCGCGCCCTCGCCGAAAAACCCTGACCTCGCAGAAATTGTGGCGAGTGTGCGCCTGGGACGCTCATTCGCCACAATTTCTGCAAGGTCGCTACTGCGCGAGGGCCAGGAGCTCGCGGTGGAGCACCTTCCCTGCTTCGTTGCGGGGCAAATCCGCGACGGCGATGAAGCGCACCGGGATCTTGTAGGGCGCCAGGCGTTCACGCGCTGCCACGCTGAGCGCGCCGGGGTCCAGCTCGAACCCATCGCTGAGGACCACGAAAGCCCACGGCACCTCGCCGAGCCGCTCGTCCGGAGCACCGACGACGGCGCAGTCCGCCACGGCCGGATCGAGCCGCAGGACCTCTTCCACCTCGCCGGGAAACACCTTCAGGCCGCCGCGATTGATCATGTCGGACACCCGGCCCTCGATCCAGAGGAAGCCCTCGGGGTCGATGCGCGCGACGTCGCCGGTGCGAAACCAGCCGTCCGCGCCGAGCCGGTCACCGAGCTCCGCACCGTCCGCGTAGCCCGCCGCCGTCGCGGGGGTGCGGACGTACAGCTCGCCCTGGGTGTCGTTCGGAAGTTCGTTGCCGTCGGTGTCGACGATCCGCAGCGTCACACCCTCGTGCGGCCGCCCGACCGATCCGAGCTTGGTGATGCCGTGCTCGCGCGCATCCGCCGCGTTCCAGCCGACGATCTCGCCGCCGATCTCGGTCTGGCCGTAGCAGTTGAGGACGGTCACGCCGAACTTGTCGCGAAACCGCTGCGCCTGCAGCGGCGAGAGCGGGGAGCTGATGCTCCGCACGTATTTCAGCGGGACGAGCGTGGTGACGTCCGGAGACTCGGTGAGCATCGTCATCGCCGCCGGCGGCAACACCGTCGAGCGCAGCTGGAAACGGTCGACCAGGCCCGCGAACGTCACCGGGTCGAAGCGCTCCATGAGGATGGCCGCAGCCCCCACCCGAAACGCGAACAGCACGTTGTAGATGCCGGCCGACAGCGCCATCGAGGTCGGGATGAGGTTCGGCATCGGCGCCTTGCGGGCCGCGATATTCGCGCTGCCATCACCGAGCAGCTTCTTCAGCACCGGCTCGAGCAACTTCAGGAAACCGCTGTGGCGCAGGAGAACGGGCTTCGGGCGACCCGGTCGTGCCCGACGTCCACTGCACGAGCGCGATGTCGGGCTCGTGATGCGCCGCCTCGGCGATCGGACCGCGCGGGGTCGACCAGCCCAGGTCATGGGCGACGATCACCGGGATGCTGCCGCCGTCGCGTGACGCGTCGGAGATGAGCGCCGCCGGACGCACCGCCGCCAGCAGCGAATGCAGCTCCAGCGTCGCCGCGCGCGGGTTGATCGGGACGTACACGCACCCGGCGAACCAGCAGCCGAACATCGCTGCCACCACTTCGGGCCCGTTCGGGAGCATCACGGCAATCGGCGATCCCGGCTGCACCCCGGCGGCGCGTCAGGGTGGACGCCAGCCGGCGCGCGGCGGTCCGCAAGGCCGAGCGGGTCACCTCACGGCTACCCCGCTCGCCGCTGTAAACAGCGACGGTCTCGTCGTCGCCCGGCCGCTCCTCGAGCAGCTCCAGCAGGCTCGGCATCAGCGCGGCCCGGGGCCGCTGCCGGTCCACTCCGCGGGATCGATCGGCTTCCAGTTCGCTTCCCGCTTCTGGGCGAACGCCATCGGGCCCTCCTCCTGGTCCGGATGTCCCCACATCGACACGAGCTCCGTCGCACCCTCGCGGCAGGCCTGGGTCAGGCCGGTCTCCAGGGCGTTCCAGAGCGCGCGCTTCGACACCCGCATCGCCGCCGGGGAGTTCAGCGCGATCTTCTCGGCCAGCGCCTGGGCTTGCTCGCGCAGCTGGTCGGGCGGGTCGACGATCTGCGAGATCATCCCCAGCTGCAGCGCCCGCTCGGCCGGCATGCGCTCATGGCGGCCGACGAGCGCCATCCGCATGACGGCTTCGAACGGCATCTTGCGCAGCAAGCCGATCGCCTCCATCGCGACGACCTGCCCGACCGAGACGTGGGGGTCGAAGAACTGCGCATCCGACGCCGCGATCACGATGTCGGCGTCGGCGATCCAGTGGAATCCCCCACCCGCACACAGCCCGTTGACGGCCGTGATGACCGGCTTGGCCACCCGCTGGTGCCAGGAGGTGAAGTGCAGGTCGAAGCTGGCGGCCGATTCGCGGTAGCGCTCCATCCCCTGACCGTCGGTCGCCAGCTCCATCACGTCGACCCCGGTCTGAAATGCCCGGCCCTCACCGGTGTGCACGATCACCCGCGTCGCGGGATCCGCATCGAGCTCGAGCCAGGCATCGGCGAACTCCTCGCGCATCTTCGCGTTCATCGCGTTCAGCTGCGCCGGACGGTTGTTGATGAGCCACCCGACGGCGCCATGGCGCTCCAGCGTCAGCGTCTCGTAGGTGCCGTATCCGTCACTCATATCGGGTCTGCTCCTGCCGTTCGGTATGCATCAGTCAGGCCCCTCTCCAGGGCGTTCCACAAGGCGTGCTTGACCGCCCGCAGCTCGGCGGGATCGTTCTGCGCGATGGTCTCCGCCAGCTCCTGCGCCCGCTCGCGCAGCCGCTCCGCAGGATCGACGATCTCCGAGAGCAGCCCGATCTGGTACGCCCGCTGCGGGCTGAGGCGCTCGTGGCGGCCGGTCAAGGCCATCCGCATCACCGGCTCGAACGCGACCTTGCGCACCAGGCCGATCGTCTCGTACGCCGTCACCTGACCCACCGAGACATGCGGATCGAGGAAGCTCGCTGCCGACGACGCGATGACCACGTCCGCGTCCGTGACGAAGTGCAGTCCCCCGCCGGCACACGTTCCGTTCACGGCGGCGATCACCGGCTTCGTCACCGCGTTGTGCCAGGCGGTCAGCTTCAAGGTGGCGCGCTTCGTGCGTCGCGACTGCTCGCGCAACGCCTCGGGATCGCGGGCCAGCTGCACGACATCGAGCCCGGTCTGGAACGCCTTGCCCTCGCCGGTATTGACGATCACGGCGACCTCGGGGTCGGCGTCGAGCTCGGTCCAGGCCCGTTCGAGCTCGTCCAGCATCGTCGCGTCCATGGCGTTGCCGGCCTTGGGGCGATTGAAGACGAGCCACCCGACCGGACCGTGCCGGGTGACCTGCAGCGTCTCGTAGTCCATCAGGCGCCGATCGATTCCGCTCAACTGCGCGGCACGTCCCGCCAGGCCTTGCCGTGCCACTGGTCGGGCTCGCGCGGCAGGCCCAGCACGCGCTCGGCCAGGATGTTCTTGTTGACCTCGGTGGTGCCGCCTTCGATGGTGTTGGCCCGGCTGCGCAGCATGCCGCGCACCTCGTGCGGCAGACCGTCGCCGTACGCCTCCGCGGAACCGGCCCGCCGGCCCTTCCCACGCGGTCGCATGCGCGCCGAGCAACTCCGCCGCCAGCATCTGGGTGCGCTGGTTCAGACCCACCGGAGTGCACCTTGCCGACGGAACTCTCCGCGCCCGGCGCCCGGCCGGCCTTCAGCGAAGCCCGCACCCGCTGAATTCGTCCAACCGCGGATCGCGTCCTCGCAGTAGAGCGTCATCAGCTCCTGCCGGATGCGCGGGTCGTCCCACCCGCCGGCGCGCCCGGCACCGGTGATCTCGCGGGCCAGCCGGATCAGGCTCGCGATGCCCGACCCGCCGATGCGGTCGACCCCACCCGACCCGGAGCCCGACACCATCTGCCGCTCACCGGACAGCGTGGCGTTGGCGACGCGCCAGCCGTCATTGACCCCGCCCACCCGGTACGCGTCAGGGATACGAGCCCCGTCGAGGAACACCTCGCAGAAGTCCAGCTCGCCGGTGATGTGGCGCAGCGGGCGCACGTCGACGCCCGGCTGATGCATGTCGATCAGGAAGTACGTGATCCCGTTACGTTTCGGCACATCCGGATCGGTACGCGCCAGCAGCACCGCGTAGTCGGCGGCGAACCCCCACGTCGTCCAGACCTTCTGGCCGGTGACGATCCACTCGTCGCCGTCGAGGACGGCACGCGTCGCCAGCGACGCGAGGTCCGACCCGGCGCCGGGCTCGCTGAAGAGCTGGCACCAGAATCTCCTCGGCCCGCACGATCGGGGGCAGGAAGCGCAGCCGCTGCTCCTCGGTGCCGTGCGCAAAGAGTGCCGGGGCAGCGTTGTGCAGGCCGAGCGGGTTCAGCCGCCCGAGGTTGTACGGGCGCAGCTCCGCCTCGACGAGCCGGGCCAGCGCCGGCGGCAGGTCGAGGCCGCCGTACTCCACGGGCCAGGTCGGAGCGACCAGCCCGGACCCGCCGAACACCGGGTACCAGGCCTCGTAGTCCGCGCGGGGGCGCACCGCGCGGATGGCCCGCGGTCCGCCGGGAGCGGCATCGCGCCACGCCTGCGGGACGTGTTCGACGATCCACGCGCGGACGGCGGCGATCAGCTCGGCGCGCGGGGTCTCGGCCGTCACGGCGAGCATCAGCGACCCTCGAATTTCGGCGGGCGCTTCTCGCGGAACGCGGTCATCCCCTCGCGGAAGTCCTCGCTGCGCGAGGAAAGTTCCATGCTGAACGCCTCGTTGCGCAACGCCTCGTCGAGGCTGAGCGAGCGCCCGCTCGCCATGAGCCACTTGGCCAGGCCGAGCGCCACCGTGGCCGAACCCGCGAGCTGGGACACGACCTCCTCGGTCGCCGTAGCGAGCTCCGCCGCCGGCACCGCCCGATCGATCAGCTGCCAGCCGGCGGCTTCCGCGCCCGTCACGACCCGGCCGAGAAGCAGCATCTGGCGCGCCCGGACCTCCCCGATCCGGCGCGGCAGCATCCAGCTCACCCCGCTGTCCGGGGTGAAACCGCGCTCCCCGAACGGCGCCCAGAACCGCGCGTCCTCGGCCGCCACCGTCACATCCGCGGCGAGCGCCAGCGCGAGCCCGATGCCGGCGGCCCATCCCTGGACGGCACAGACCACCGGGGTCTGCACCGTCGCCACCAGCGGGATGAGCCGGTGCGCCTGCGCCGGGAGCCGGCGCTGGATGCTGCCCGCCCGCGGCCGCCGCTCGCTGCGGTCAGCCGAATTGCGGGCCAGGATGTCGGCGCCCCCGCAGAAGTTCTCCCCCGCGCCCGACAGCACGATGACGCGAACCGACTCGTCACGCCCGGCCGCGTCGATCGCGTCGATGAGGCCGGCCATCATCGCGTCGTCGAGCGCGTTGCGCTTGGCCTGGCGATCGAGCGTCAGGCGCAGCACGCCCTCATCCTGCGACACCACCAGCCCGGTCGATAGTTCGCTCATTCGCGCGCAAACCGTTCGCTGATGGCGGCAAGCGCCGTCTGCAAGCTCGCGCCCTGACCGCCGGGCGGATCCGGCAGCCGCGCCGGGCCGTGCTCGCGGCTCGGCAGCAGGATCGTGGCGTGACCCGGTGTGGTGATGACCCCGCGCTGGTTCACCGCCTGGATGTCGAGGTCGACGGCGGGGCGGTCGCCCGCTGCCAGGTAGCGGCGCGTGACGGTGCCGCGGATCCACTGCGTATCCCCGACGTAGTTGAACGCCCGGAACTCGCAATCCAGCTTCCAGAGCCAGGCGTCGTCGCCCATCCAGTCGGTGCAGGCGTGGATCAGCCAGGTCTCGCGCATGCGGCCGTAGTCGTACGTGGTCGGCTGGCCGGCCCGGCGGGCGTACTCGGGATCCCAGTGCACGCGCTGCAGCACGTCGGGGATGTTGAACTCGTCGCGGTGGTAGAAGCGCGGGATGCGCGCCCGAACCCGGGCGCCGAGGCGCAGCGGCTTGATGCCGTACAGGCCCATGCCCATGCCGACGTGCCAGCAGATCATGTCGGTGACGGTCAGCGGCCCCTTCACCAGCGGCCCCACCGGATCACCTTCGCTGACGTCCTCCCACCACCGCGGGTCGGCCCCGCGTGGCCCCTCGGAGAGGTACTGCGCGTCGATCTCGGCGATCTGCTCGTCGGTGTAGGACTGCGGCTCGACCTTCGCGTACTTGCCGCGCTCGCGGGCCTTCTTGCGCTCGGTGCGCGCCATCATCCGGTACTGGCCGGACAGCAAGGTTCCGGTGTCGTCCGCGAAGACCTGACCGGTCCACTCGTGGACGGCGCGCTCGGCGAACTCGCTCTTCTTGTCGAGCACCCCGACGAGCGAGTTGCGGCGCCGCACCCGGTGACCCGGGGTGAGGGGCGCCCACCATTCACGAGCACTCGCCGCGTAGAAGGCGTGGACCCCGCGCAGCGGGTCGCCCTTCATCAGCTCCCGATGCTCCTCGGGCACCCGGGTGACCTCGTCCTCGCCGATCAGGGTGTCGCCGCCGACCAGCACCGGCGACGCGATCAGCCCCTCCCAGCGCGACTTGGCCGCGTAATCAGGATCGCGATAGAGCGGGTTGTCGTCGCCGTACGCCTCGAGGACGTGGCGGAACGCATCGAGGCCGGGTTCGAGGTAATGCGGTGGCTGGGGATGCGGCTCCGGGACGCCGATCCGGCTGCGCAGCCGGGCGAGCCCCTCGTCGGTGATCTCCCCGGACGGCCTGTCGGGCTTGTCTGGCTTGTCGCGCTTGGCCGGCGCGGCGCTACTCATCAGGCGGAGGGCCTGAACAGCTGGCGCGAGTCGAGCAACGCGATGACGGCGTCGCCCTGGTGGCGCATCATCGTCAGGCACTCGCGCTCGGCCAGCAGGCCGTCGCCGGCCTTCACCGCCTTGGTGATCGCCGTCGCCCCGCGCTTCTGGTTCGTGGTGGCGCCGGGCACCATCTCGAAGAAGTTGCCGGGGACGATGTTGCGCGTCAGGCGCAGGAACGACGCCAGCCGTTGCGAGTTGGCCATGGCCAGCAGCTGGCGCAGGTACTCGTTGTTGGCCTTCCAGAAGCGGTCCGGCTCATCGTCACCGACGGCCTTCAGCTCCCGCAGGGCGGCCGCCAGCTGGGTGACCCCTTCAGCGCTGCCGCGTTCGGTGGCCCGCCGCGCGGTCAGTCCGTAGACCAGGCCGCACACCTCGTAGTGGTCACGGACGGCTTCCTCGTCGAGCCCGTGCACGAAGGCGCCGCGGTGCGGCTCGATCATCAGCCAGCCCTCGCGGTCCAGCGCGATGACGGCCTCGCGCACCGGAATGCGGCTGACGCCGAGCTCGGCGGCGATCTCGTCCTGGCGCAGGTGGTCGCCCTGACGCAACGAGCCCTCAAAGATCAGCCGCCGGATGTGGTCGGCCACCAGAATCCCCACTGCTGCGCCGGGCGCCGCGGACGCTCCCGCCGCTCATCTCGGCGACCGGGAGCGTCGTCACGACCGACGCGACCCTCGGGCTGCGGGCCATCAGGCATCACCTCTCGTCAGGAACGGAAGGTGGGCGACCCCCCGCACGTTCGTCGACACCGTGCGCACCGCCCGTGACTCGTCGACCGCGAACGCCGGAAAGCGCGCCACCAGCTCTTCGAAGGCGATGCGCATCTCGAGCCGGGCGATGTGGGCCCCGAGGCAGCGGTGCACACCGAAGCCGAAGAACAGGGTGGACGGGTCGGACTCGCGGGAGATGTCGAAGCGTTCGGGGTCTGGGTAGGCCCGCTCGTCGCGCAAGGCCGAGCCGGTGATCAGCATGACCTTCTCGCCGGCCGGGATCGTCACGCCGTGCAGCGTGACATCACGGGTCGTGGTGCGCCCCTGCAGCTGGGACGGCGGGTCGTAGCGGAGCACCTCGTCGGCGGTCGCCCCGCTGAGCGATGAATCGGCGCTGAGACGGGCCCGCTCCCCGGGGAAATTGGCCAGGGCGATCACGCCGTTGGGGATCCCTTTCGCGACCGTCTCATGTCCGGCAAAGCCCAGCTCGTAGAACCGAAAGGCGACCTCCTCGTCGCTGAGCGCGCGGGTCGTGCCGTCCTCGGCCTCGACTTCGGTGCCGAGCAGGATCGAGATCACGTCGTCCCCCGGATGGGCCCGGCGCTCTTTCACCAGGTCCAGGTAGACCCCGTACAGCTCCAGCCCGGCCTGCAGGGCAGCTTCGGGATCCGCCTCGGCGCCGCGGACGGCGAAGATGTCGCACAGCCGGTGCACCGTCGGGCGCAGCTCCTCGGGGATGCCGATCAGCTCGCTGATGACGTCGAGGGGGAGCTGAACCGCGAATTCCTCGGTGACGTCGAACTCGTCCACGCCGCGGAACGCGTCCAGCAACTCGCCGCACCGCGCCCGGATGAAGGGCTCGAGGGCGTTGATGCGGCGCGGGGTGAAGACCTTGCTCACGACGGTGCGGTGCCAGCGGTGCTCGGGCGGGTCCTTGACGATGAGGAACGGCGCGTCGCGCTCCGCACCCTCGATCGTGACCCCGCCCGTACTGGAGAAGAGCTCCCAGTCGTTGTGGGCCGCCAGGACATCGGCATGACGCGCGAGGGTCCAGAAGTTCAGGGCTTCGTTGTGGTAGACCGGCGCTTCTTCACGGAGTCGACGGTAGATCGGGTAGGGATCGCAGTAGGTGTCGAAGTCGTACGGGTCGAACTGAATCGACTCGAGCTCCCGCATCGTGACCATCGTGCATCCGCCCTCCGAGAACCCTCCGGGACGACATAATGTATACACCGCCGCCCCCCTGGGAGCGCCCGTTCATCATTCCGCAAGGGCAGGTATGACCTCGGTCTCGACCAGCCGCAGGCTCTCCCACGCCACCTCCGGCGGGATGCCTCCCATCATCGGGTGCATCATGGCGCTCGCGAAAGGCCCCGCCGCGCGCAGCTCATCCACCAGCTGCTCCGGCGTGAGTACCCGGTACTGGCCGGTCGCCCGCAGCTCGTCGAGGCTCGCGAAGGGCACGTAGCCGCCGGCGCCGCCGATACCCGCGTCTGCCATCCAGTGGCCGTAGGAATTGGCCTCGTGCATGGCATGAGGGCCGATCTGCTGCCAGCCGCGCTCCACGTCCTTCGCCACGTGGATGAAACTGGTGTCGCCGCCGAGCCAGGGGCCGGGATCGGGCCGCTCGTACTCCGCGCACGCCTCGCGGTATACCTGCCACACCTCGGGTCCGGCCGGCAGGAATCCCAGACCGAGCCGCGCTGCCCGCCGCGCCGCCGGCGGCGTGCTTCCGCCGAGCAGGAGCGGCGGGCCGCCCGGGGTGTGGGGCGCGGGCGTTACCTGCACCGTGCGCCCGCGGAACTCGAACGGCTCCCCGGAGAACGCCCCCTGGAGCGTCTCGACGGTCTCCACCGTGCTCGCCACGCGCTTGTTCAGCGGGCGGTCGAACATGGCGAACTCTTCGGCGACATAGCCATTCGTGACGACGAGATCGAGCCGGCCACCGGAGATGGCGTCGACGACGGCAATGTCTTCCGCGAGCTTGAGCGGGTCGTGAAACGAGGCGACGACGGCCGAGATCATGATCCGCACCTGCCGGGTACGGGCCGCCACCGCCGCAGCAAACGGAACGGCGCTCGGCAGGTACCCGTCGGGCGAGCCGTGGTGCTCGGAGAGCACGACCATGATGAAGCCGTTGCTCTCGGCCCATTCGCACATGTCCAGCGCCGCGCCGTAGCGGTCTGCGGTGGAGATACCGGCAAAGGATGGATTGCGCAGATCGAAGCGCAGAGTGAAGAAAGCCACGAGACGAGAGTGTGCCGCGCCGCTTTCCGGAGCCCGACAGCGGCTTGCCGAGATCTGATTCGCCTAAAACTCGATCAAAAACGAGCCCTTACTCGCTACCCTTTCGGGATGGTCAGGGTGGCGGCGGTTCCTCAGCCGGTCGAGAGCATGACGGATCGTCAGCTCGCGCGCCGCCGCGCGCTGCTCGAGGCGGTCATGCGCCTGGCTGCCGAGCGGGGCATCGACAAGGTCCAGATGAAGCTGGTTGCCGAGTATTCAGGCGTTGCGCTCGGCACGACCTACCGGTACTTCGCCTCCAAGGAGCACCTGCTCGCGTCCGCCCTCGTCGAATGGAATTCCCGGCTGGCAGACCGGGTGCTGGCCGAGCCGAAGCGACCCGTTCCACCCGAGGAGCGGGTCGAACGCGTCGTCGAATTCCTCCATCGCGGAATACGAGGGTTCCAGCGTTACCCGAGTTATGCGGATTTGCTGGTCTATGTGTCGGCTTCCCGTGACCCCTACGCGAGCGAGGCGCTGGCTCAGATGGGCGTGCGCACCAGCCGGGTGCTGCGCTACATCATGGGCAACGAGCTCGACGAGGAGACCCTGGAGACCCTGAGCTTCGTCATCGGCTCGGTCTGGAACAACGCGATTCTCAGCTGGCGTTCCGGGCACCGGCCGCTTTCGGACGCCTACCGGATGTGCGAGAGCGGTGCCCGGCTGGTCTGTGCCGGGCTGGCTCAGGAACTGGCCGCGATAGCCTGACCGCCCGGCCACGACCGAACGGAAATCCCGCATGCAAACGCGCGCCGCCGTCCTCTTTGAAACGCACTCTCCCTGGAAGATCGAGACCATCGAGCTCGACCCGCCGCGCGCCGGCGAGGTGCTGGTCAAGATGGCCGCCACCGGGTTGTGCCACTCCGACGAGCATTCGGTGACCGGCGACATGCCGACCGGGCTCCCGGTGATCGGAGGCCATGAAGGCGCCGGCGTGATCGAGGCCGTCGGGCCCGGCGTCACCGAGCTGGCCGTGGGTGACCACGTCGTCTTCAGCTTCCTCCCGAGCTGCGGGCGCTGCCCGTCGTGTGCCGCCGGCCATCAGAACCTGTGTGACCTCGGCGCCTACCTCGGCGGCTTCCAGATCTCCGACGGCACCGCCCGTCACCACCTGCAGGACGGCACCGACCTGCATGCCATGTGCCTGCTCGGCACGTTCGCCGAGCACACCGTCGTCAACGTCGCCTCGGCGGTGAAGATCGACGACGACATCCCGCTCGAGCGGGCCTGCCTGCTCGGCTGCGGCGTGACGACCGGGTGGGGTTCGGCGGTCTACGCCGGAGGGGTCGGACCGGGCGATTTCGTGGCGGTGGTCGGAGCGGGCGGGCTCGGCATGAATGCCATTCAGGGTGCCCGGCTCGCCGGGGCCGAGAAGATCTTCGCGATAGACCCGGTCGCCTTCAAGCGCGACTCCGCCAAGCGTTTCGGGGCCACCCACACCGCGGAGAGCGTCGAGAGCGCCCACGCGCTCATCACCGAGGCGACCGCCGGCCGCATGTGCACGCAGGTCATCTCGACCACGAGCGTCGGCGAGGGCGAGGCCGTCGCCGGCCTGCTCAGCATCGCTTCCAAGCGCGGCAAGGTGATCATCACCAATATCCACAAATGGACCGAGATGGACGTGAAGGCGAACTTCTTCGAGCTCACGCTCTGGGAGAAGCAGCTGATCGGTTCGATCTTCGGCTCCGCCAATCCGCGCTTCGACATCCCGCAGCTCGCCCGGCTCTACCGGGGCGGTCAGCTGGACCTCGACGGCCTGGTGACGCGTACCTACACGCTGGACGAGCTGAACGACGGCTACCAGGACATGCGCGACGGCAAGAACATCCGCGGAGTCGTCACCTTCGACTGACCCCCGCGTCATAGATTGACCGCGTGCCCGGCTGGACTTGCGCGAGCTGCGGTGGCACCAACCCCGAAGGCACCCGCTTCTGCGGGCATTGCGGGGAGCGACAGCCCGTCCCGGTGCCGGCGCAGCCCGGTGGCCTGCCCGGCCTGGACGAGGAGCGTCGCAACGTCACGGCGCTGTTCGCCGACATGTCGGGCTTCAGCCGGCTCGCGACCGCCCTCGACCCGGAGCGGCTCGCCGAGGTCATCGACCCGATCCTGGCCGAGCTGGCCGGCATCGTGGAGCGCTACGGCGGGCATGTCGAGAAGTTCGCCGGCGACGCGCTCCTGGCGCTCTTCGGGGCGCCCGTCACCCACGAGGACGACGCCACGCGCGCCCAGCTGGCTGCCCTCGACATGCACGCGGCGGCCCGTGATTGGGCGCAGACGCCGGGCCTGCCCCCCGCGGGGCTTCCGCTGCACATCGGGATCAATACCGGCGAGGTCGTCGCCCGCACCTTCGGCTCGTCGGTGCGCCTGGACTACGGGGTGCTCGGCGACGCCGTCGTCCTGGCGCAGCGGCTGCAGGCGGCCGCGCCGGCCGGCACCACCTACGTGGGACGCAGCACGCGCGAGATCACTCCCGCCGAGTTCGAATACGCGCCGCTCCCCCCGGTCAAGGTCCGGGGGCGCAACGAGCCGGTGGTGGCGTTCGAGCTGGTGGCCGCTGTCCGGCGCCTCACCACCGCCGATATCGCCGACGAGCAGTACCGGCCGCTGGTCGGGCGCGATGGCGAGCTGGCCGCTGGAGCGGCGCTGCTGGACCGCGGCGGCGTGCTCGTCATCTCCGGCGAGGCAGGCATCGGCAAGTCACGCTTCGCCCTGGCCCTGCAGGAGCAGGCCCAGGATCGGGGAATCCCCTGGCTGACCACCCGTTGCCCGGCTCACGGCGCCGCGCAGGCGTACTCGGCGTACCTCACCCTGGCCGAGCAGCTCCCCTCCCCCGCAGATTCACCGGTGCGCCTGCTCGCCGGCGAGCATCCCGAGAGCCTGCCGGCCGACCCGGAGCTGCTTCGCGCGAGCCTGCACCAGGCGGTGCTCGACGCACTTCGCGAGCGGGTCGGCGACGTGCCCACGGTGCTGCTGATCGAAGACGTGCACTGGATCGACCCCTCGTCGGCGGCGCTGACCACCGAGATCGCCGACCTGACCCGCCAGCTGCCGTTGCGGCTCATCGTGACGACCCGCGAGCCGGGCGATCCCCTCGAGCCGATCGTCGGAGCGCTGCCCGCGACCGTCCGCCGCGAGCTGCAGCTGCGCCCGCTGGAGCGCACCGACATCGCGGAGCTGGTCGCGGGAGAGCTCGGCACGCCCCCGGCAGACGACCTGCTGGCGCTGCTCGCAGAGCGCACCGGGGGCAATGCATTGTTCGCCGTCGAGATCGTCCGCGAGATGCTCGAACGCGGGGATTTGCAGACCTCGGACGGGAAGATCGCGCTGTGCCCGCGGGTGCGTGCCGAAGACGTGCCGAGCAGCGTGCAGGGCATCCTCGCCGCCCGGCTGGACCTGCTCGGTTCCTCCGCGTCGACGCTGGTCAAGATCTGCGCCGTCATCGGCCGCCGCATCCACCATCAGGTGCTCGACCACCTGCTAACCGGCCTGCAGGTCGACCGGTCCGAGGCGCTGCAGGAACTGGTCAGCCGGGGACTGCTCGCGGCCGACGGTGCCGACCTCGCGTTCACCCATGCCCTGGTCCAGGACGTGGCGTACTCCCGCCTCCTGCAGCGCCAGCGCCGGGAGCTGCACCGCCGGGTCGCCGAAGCGATCGAGTCCGTCCAGGGTGATACCGATGAGACCATCGACGTGCTCGCCCGCCACCTCTACCTCGGTGGAGCGGGCCGGCGCGCGATCGCGGCCCTGCGCCGGGCGGCGGATCGCGCCTTCCGGCTCTACGCGAACGACGAGGCGCACCGGCTGCTGCGCGGCGCGAGCGAGCTGGCCGACGAGCTGGCCGGCAGCGAGGACCCGGAACGCCTCGGTCCCGCCGAGCGCGAGAGCCTTCGGCTGGCGCTCGCCGAGCTGGCTGACCTGCTGGGTGAGTACGACGAGGCGCAGCAGCTCTATCGCGAGGCGCGGTTAGCGTCCGGGTCGATCGAGGCGTGGCGCGGCGAGGCCGCCGTGCTGCGCAAGCGGGGCCGGGCCGATGAGGTGCTCGCGCTGCTGGCCGAAGCCGACGCCACCCTGGCGCCCAGCGTCGCCGAGCAGGGGCTGCTGGACCTCGAACGCGGGCGGGCGCTGGTGGCGGCCGGCCGTTTCGGTGAGGCAGCGGACGCGCTGGCCGGCGCGCTGCCCAAGCTGGCGCCGGACGGTGACGACGCCGCACACTGCCTGATCCAGCTGGCCCGCGCCCAGCTCGGGCCGGGCGAGGTCGACGCGGCCCGGGAGAGCGCCGAGGCAGCGCGCCGGCTGTTCGAAAAGCTCGGCAACGTGCGCGGGCAGACGACCGCGCTACGCGTGCTCGGCAACGTCTATCAGGAGCTTCAGCGCGAGGACGACGCCGTCACCGCGCTCACTGCCGGGCTCTCCGCCGCCGCCCGGCTCGGCGACGTCGAGGAGCGCGGCGCCTGCCTGGTGAACCTCGGGCTGCTCGAGCTTTCCCGAGGGCGGCTGGACGACGCCGCCCAGTGGAACCGGGCTGCGATCGGCGAGTTCGAGCGGGTGGGCCACCGGCGCGGCGCGGCGATCGCCCACGCCAACCTGGCCGACACCCTCAGCCGTCAGGGAGACCTCGCCGGCGCGCTGCTGCACTGCTCGCTGGCCGCGACGGCGGCCCAGTCCGTGCAGGACGACCTGACGATCGCCGACGTGCAGGCCACCCGGGCCGCCGTGCTGCTGGCTCAGGGAGAGCCGGCCAAGGCGGCCGCGGAGGCGCTCGAGGCCGCCGAGCGCTTCCGCGAGGTGTCCGACCTCACCGCCGCCGGCGAGGCACTCGAGCTGGCCGAACGCTGCTGGGACGCCGCGGGTGACACCGAGCGGGCCCGCGCGGCCCGCGAGCAGGCCGAGCAGATCAACAGCGCTGGGGCCGCCGTCACGTAGCGCGGCCGGACCAGCCGGGGGCTAGTGGAAGGCCCGTGCCGTGCCGCCGCGCAACGGCTCGCAGGGGGCCTCCTCCGGGTCCGGCGCCACGTCGCCGATCCGCAGCCCCTGCGTCGTGACGCCGGTGACGCACAGCCCGACCCCGCTCAGCCCGAGGTCGTTCGGCGGGTCGGTGGGGGTCCAGGGCAGATCCTGGCTGAAGAACACGTCCTTGGTCTTGCCGTCGCCCCGCTTGATGAAGATCGCCCACTGCTTGGGGTCATAGGTATTGCGGATGATGAGGGTGTAGAGGCTGAACCTGCACTGCGCGCCTGCGAGCGTGTAGCTGAACTCCACATGGCGGCCCACCGCGGAGCCCGGACCGCGACCGATGATGTCGGTGCTGCAGGCAGGAGCGGGAGCCGGCTTCGGGCTCCGGACCACGCCAGCCGATGCCGTGGGTGCTCCGACCAGGCCGGCGAGCGCTGCCGCCGCCGCCAGGCCTCCCGTGACCGCCGCCGCTTTCCCCCGTGACCTCACGACTACGCCCTCTCACTTCCCTGCCTCGACCACCACCGAGGGTGGTCACTGACCGCGTTTGACATCTCATTCTCACCTGAAGCCGGCGGTTGCGGGCGGGATTCGGGGTTTCTCGTGGCGTCAGCCTCGGGCGCTCCAGGCCGCGCAGATGTCGTCCACGGTCGAGAGCGTGGCGAGCAGGCCCAGGGTGTTGTCGACGACGGAGATGCCGTACTCCTCGGGGATGCCGGCGATGGCATCGCGCGCGAGCACGATCTGGTAGCCGAGGTCGGAGGCCGCGAGGCAGGTGCCGAGGATCGCGATGTTGATCGAGATGCCGACCGGGATGATCGTGCGGATCCCGAGGTTGCGCAGGATCGGGTCGAGCTCCGTGCCCCCGAACGGGGTGAGCCCGTGCGAGCGCACGGTGACGATGTCGCGGGGGTCGTACTCGAGCTCGGGGATCAGCTCCACCGACGGGGTGCCCTCGAGCATCTGATTCGGGTTGCGCACGATGGCGGCCATCATGCGGTTGTTGACGGTCACACCGGCCCGGTCGCCGCGGAGCGCCACCGTCGCGTGGACCGGCCGCGCACCTGCCGCCCGGGCGGCGCGCAGGAGCTTGGTGGTGTTGGGAACGAGCCCGGTGCGAGCCGCCACCTCCGGCAGCGCTCCCCCGCCGAAATCGGCCTGATCGCCGATGACGCCGCGTTGCATCTCGACGGTGAGGACGGCGGTGGTCGCTGGCGTGAGCAGGTCGGGCAGGGTGGGCATGGGGTCCTTCCGGGAGTCAGCGCAAGCTGGCGAACAGGGCGTACGAGGGGTCCTGCGGATCGCGGCGACCGACGCCACCGGGCGGCGTGACCTCCATGGGAGTCAGCACCTGCTGCACCGTGGCGTCGTCGATCAGGAGCCGGGCGACGATGCCCCAGCGGCCGTCACGACGCTCCCAGCGATCGAGGTAGCGCGCCCGCGAGGTCACCTGTGTCACGCCGCGCCCGGGAACCGGTGCGCTCCACAGGGCAACGGTCACGTAGGACTCGCTGACGGCCGTCTCGCCATCGGAGCCCACCTCTACCAACACATTGGTGACCTGATGGCTGTGACGCTCGAAGCCTTCGTGGGTCTTGGTCACCCACTCCGCGAACTGCGCGCCGGTGCCGTCGAAGTAGTCGCCGTACACCGCAGTGCCGCCCTCGTGCCAGATCGAGGCGGCGAGCGCCTCGTCGCGGCGGTCCATGGCCCGGCAGTAGCGGCTCATGGCATCGCGGATTTCCTGCTTGACGAGGAGCACGTCCAACGCTGCAGGCCCGGCGACGGCGTCGCCGCTCATGCCTGGAGTCCGAGCTGCTGGCGCCTCTTCTGCGGCACGAGGTCGAGATAGTCGTCGTGGCGCTCGATGTAGCTGCGCACGAACGGGCAGTGCGGGATGACCTCGAGGCCGCGCTCGCGCGCGGTGTCGAGGGCGGCGCGAATGAGCGTCGACGCGACACCTCGGCCCTCGAAGCGCTCATCGATCTTGGTGTGCGTGAAGTCGATGACCTTGCCGTCCATGAAGAGCTCGTACTCGGCGTAGCCGGCTTGCTCGCCATCGAGGCTGACCTCGAAACGCTTGCGCTCCGGGCTTTCGGTGACGACCGGAGCCGGGTCGCCAGGCATTACTTCACCGCCACGGGAGCGACGGGGGCGCCGAGTCCGGCGACGAACGGTTCAGGCGTAGCCGTGAGCAGGAAGTCGTACTGGCCGTCTGCGGCGCAATCGGCGGCGAGCTCCTCGAGGTTCCAGTTCTGCCCCTGCGTGAGGCCCATCTCGACGAGGTGCAGCAGGTGGACCGGCAGCGGCAGATCGTCGTACTCGCCGGGGAACACTTCGAAGACGATGGTGTCGTTGGCGACGGCGGCGACCTCGTGCTCGTGCAGCCAGAGCGCGGTCTGCATCGAGAAGCCGGGCGACGGGACGGTGTAGCCCATCTTGTCGCCGGCGTCGAGCAGCTGCATCTGCCCGGTGCGCACCAGGAGGATGTCGCCGGATCGCACCGTCACGTTGCCGAATTCGGCGGCGGCATCGAGATCAGCCGCCGTGAGCGCGTAGCCGGGCTCGAGCCGCTCGAGGCCCTTGGCCCGCGCGACGTCCAGCAGGACGCCCCGCGAGACGACGGCGCCGAGCTTGTCGATGCCGCACCGGGCAGCCCCGCGGGTGGTGAGCGATTCGATCGGGGCACCGTTGTAAATCCGGTTCGAGTACGTGGCGTGGGCCAGCGAGTCCCAGTGGGTGCCGGCCTGCAGGCCCATCACGACGGTGTCGTCGCTGGTGCAGAACTCATCGACGTTGCCGGTCATCGGATCGTTGATCATGAGCATGGTCTTCAGCGGGTTGATGCGTCCGGGGATCATGCCGATCTGCGGCCCATCGGACGACAGCGGGATCGCCAGCGCGAAACTGCGTCCGCTACGCACGCATCCGGCCGCCGCCTTGACGACGTCCGGAGTCACGAAGTTCAGCGTTCCACGCTCGTCGTCGGCGCCCCAGCGCCCCCAGTTGTTGACCTTTGCGGCCAGCTCGTGAAATTCAGCGCGCATCAGAACTCTCTTCTCTCCCCCATCGGCGGGCGACCTTCAGAACGCCGCGATGACCTCGCGACCGAAGAGCCGGATCATGTCACGCAACTCCGTGAAGCCTCCCATGGTCGACGGGCCGCTGTGCGCCGGGAGTCCCGCGCCGAAGGCGGCATGCACGTGGGCGGCGCCCGTCTCTGCTCGATAACGCTCGACCTGACCGATGACGTCGTCCGGGCTACCCCACAGGAGGCGATCACTCGCGATCTCCTCGGGGCTGACGTCCTCGCCGGCATCGATGCGGGCGAACAGTTCGAGCTCGGTCTCGTCTTCCGCCGATTCGCGCCAGTGTTCCATCAGGCCGCTCACGTACGCCGGCAGCACCTCCTCGCGCACCTGGCGCCCGTCGCTGCCGATCCAGGCGTAGCGCCGCAGGATCCAGTCCGGGGACTTGCCCGCCACCTCGCAGGCCTTCCGGTACACGGCCAGGCACGACTGCGCCTTAGAAAGCGACTGGACCGGGCCACAGAGCCATTCGTCACCGAGCCGCGCGGCACGTTCCACCGCCGCATCGGCGACCCCGGCAACCCACAGCGGCGGGTGCGGCTGCTGCACCGGGCGGGGATGCACGGTCAGCTCCGGGAAGCTGTAGAAGCGGCCGTCGAACGAGGTGTTCTCGTTCTCCCAGACCAGGCGCAGGATGGTCAGGGCTTCCTCGAGCCGGGCTCCACGCTGCCCGAACGTCGAGCCCTGCACCTCGTACTCCAGCGGCCACCAGCCGAGGCCGACGCCGAGCGAGATCCGGCCATTCGAGAGCTGGTCGATGGTCGCGACCTGCTCGGCGACGCGTACCGGGTTGTGCACTGCCAGCTGGAAGATGCCGGTGCCCACCCGAAGCGTGCTGGTGCGCACCGCGACGGCAGCGAGGAACGTCAGCGGATCGGCCATGTTGCCCGGCATGAAGTGGTGGTGGCCGATGGTGGCGGTGTCGAAGCCGGCTTGCTCGGCCTCCTGCGCGAGCGCGAACGTCTCGGCGAACGGATCGGCCGCGTTCTCGTCACGAAGCAAGGGCAGCGACAGGGAGAACTTCACTTCCCGGAACCCTTTCCGAGTGCTTCCTCGGAGCGCTTCACGCCCGGATGCACCCGAGGCTCAGGACCGTAGGCAGCGTGTACGTCGGTCCAGAATTTCTCCCAGGTCGGCCAGGCCTCCGGCAGCGTCGGCCACTTCGCGAACGTGCGGTACGTGGTGTCGCGCAGGCCGATCGGGGCGTCGGCGTCGCGATACCAGAAGAGCAACTTGCGGGCCCGGAACAGCCAGGAACCATCGACCTTTTCGTAGCGGTCCTCGTAGGCACCGGCCAGGCGCGCCCAGCTGCCGTCGTGCATGCGCTGCTCGGCCGTGAGGTAGCAGACGCCACTCGCCGCATCCTCGGATTCGACCGTCACGAGATGGTTGGTCGCCTGGTGGATGCTGGTCGTGAACGTGCTGTCGTTCTCCCGGTACATCACCTTGAACGCGTCACGGCCGATGCCCCAGTGGCCGCAATCGACGTCGGGCACGAAGAGCCCGGCGATGAGGTCGACGTCTCGGCGATCGATCCCCACGCAGTAGGCGATGCCCAGCTGTTGAATCTCGACGATCGCGGCTGCGCGCTCTGGGCCCATGCCCCGGTCATACCAGGAAGCGGAACGCCACCTGCTCGCGGGTGATGTGCTCGACCTTCAGAGGTGGCGCGCCGCGGCTCGCCCAGTACGGCAGCAGGTGCGGTCTTTCGCAGCACAAGTGGGCGATGGGATGAGCCGCCGATTGCACGGCTGCCGGGTGCCGGGTGCCGGGTGCCGGATTTAACGACCTTTTCCGCTGCCGTTGAAAGGCATGATCTGCGTGCGTTGGCCGTCTGGGTTGCGCGGGACCAACGAGGAGTAGCTGCTTGGTTCTCGGTCATCGAGGAGGTGGACGAGCCGGTGGCCGAGACGGCGAAGCAGGCCGCGCTTTGGAGGCATGGACGGGCTCGAGGGCGGCTCGGGGTCGGGGGGTCGCACGTAGTGCTCGATGTTGAACCGAGCTCGTGCCGGAGCTTGTTCGTCGCCACTCTCCGGCTCATTCATGCACAAATGCTAGTCCCGTTAACTAACGATGACTATGGGTGCGACTTGGCCTGCCAATCACCCCATCTGTTGCCGTATTGGAGCCTCGCGGGGGTCGGCGCTGGATTCTTCCGCGGAAGAATTACGCCGCTGCTCGGGAGGTCGCGTCGAGGCGTAGCCGGGTGTTGTAGAGCAGGACGTTGACGGCGTAGTGCAGGTCGAGCTTCTCCAGCACGTGCGGCGGGAGCGTGTGCGGGCGGATCGCGTCAGTGGGATCCAGTTCGGACGCCGGCCCCCATGCGATCGGGTTCTCATCAGGAATGTCGGCTCCGTCTTTGGTGGTGATCGAGAGCTTGCGGCTACGGGCATGCAGGCTGAGCTGGAAGCCGTCACGGTGCACGACGGTGTGGTGATGGCCGCAAAGCCAGATCAGGTTTGACAGATCGGTGCCACCGCCCAGCAGCCAGGCGATGACGTGGTGGGCGTGGAGTCTGCGGCGGCGCCCGCAGTTGCCGAACCGGCAGCGGTAGCCGTCGACGGCGGTGAGTAGGTCACGCAGCGGTTGGTCGGCTTCGCGGCGGAAGCGGCCGAGGTCGCGGGCGGTGAGGTCTTTCGTCGACAGCCGGCGTAGCACGCTGGCTGCGGGCAGCGTCAGGCCTGCGGCTTCGGCGAGCTGCGGGCCCAGCAGCTCCCCGTCAGGCAGGCGCACCCATCCGGAGACAGGATCGACCGCGGCGGTCAGCTTCATCCGGTCACGGCGGGCTCGGTCCGGATGTACCCGAGCCCGGTCGAACAGATACGCCCGGCACAACCCGAGAAAACCCTCAGCTTGGGACGTGCGGGGCGGCCCGGTTGGTTCAGCGGCGGATTCTTCCGCGGAAGAATTCCCTGTCGTATCCGCCGCTGTTTCGGTAGCGGCATCGGCGCGGGCTTGGGTGTCGAGATCGGCACGGACCGCATCCAAGCGCGGCGAGCACGATGGCACCGTCGGCTGCTGAGACTTTGACGATCACGGTCATGTTGCCGTTGTCGTCATAGCGCGTCGACACCTTCGGGGTGCGCGGCTTGGGTAGATCGCCGGTATCCGGGTCCACCCGGCCGGACTTGAGCTTGGCGTCTTCTTCGGCGTACCGGCGGGCCCGGCGGATGCCTCCGGACAGCCGCTCGATCTGCTCGCCCGAGGCGTAGCGGGCGAGATCGACATACATGTCTTCGTCTTCGGGGCATGCCATCCGGGTGATCGCCCGCGCCTGCGTGAACGACATCCGCCCGGCGGAGAACTCGGCGAACGTCAACGGCAACGCCCGTAAGGCTTTGGCGACCCGGACCCGTTCATAGGCGGCGGTGACGCCCATGCCGAGCTTCCACGACAGCCAATGCGCGCAGGAGCGGATGCCGGTAACGGCCCAGCCGCGGCGGGCATCCAGCTCCCCGATGTAAGCCAGCAGCCGGGCTTCGCCCGCTGCGATCCGCCCACCCCAGGTGGTGATCTCATCAACCAGCCCGTCATCGGACAGGGCAGCGAGCACCTCCAACGTCAGACATTCTTCCGCGGAAGAATCCCCAGGCTCCGAAGCGGGCAACGGCAACACAGACACCGATCTCATGACTCGAAAACTAGCCCTCACCACCGACAAAACCGCAGCTCAGAACACAGGTGTGGGGTGCTGCAGAGACGTGTGGAGGCTGGGCCATGGAGGCGCCCGAGATTGGCACTTATGCCGGTGATCCTGTCAACTGGTGTCGGGATATGACGGTGATCGGTGGGTCATGCGCTGGCTGGTTCGGTGCTGTCGATAAGCCCTTTGAATAGCTGTGCTCGGCCGGGTTGGTCGTGACGATCGGCGTGGTCGTGTTGCGCCTGCAGCACGGGCCGGAACTCGATGGTGGTCTGGAAGAATCCGCAGCCTTCGCAGATCGTCTCGAAGGCGCAGTCGAGGTCTCGGGGGCGGGTGCACCAGCCGTTGCCGAGCATCCGCCGGTGTTCCTGCTGCAGCCGCCGCATCGCCGTCGTCGCGGCGCCCGGCAGGTCAGGATCGGCGTAGAGAGCGTCGACGGAAGCACTGACGGAGTGGTACTGGTCGGCGACGGTCCGGTTCGCGATCCGGGCGTAGATCAGCGTCATGCGCAGGGTGCGATGGCCGAGCATGGCGGCGATCGCTTCCAGCCGCATTCCGCGGTTGATGGCCTGGGTGGCCAGGGTGTGGCGCAGTTGATGAGGGTGGACGTGACCGAGTCCGGCGGCGGCCGCGACGCGGTTCAGGATCCGGGTGACGGTGTGCCGGTTGAGTGGCCGGGAGCGGCGGGTGAGCAGCAGCCCGGTGCCGTGATCGTCATGACTGCTCTGCCAGGCGGTGAGCAGCTCGATGAGTTGTGGGTGCAGCGGGACATAGCGGTCGTTGTGCAGTTTCCCGAGTGGGACGCGCAGCCAATGTCCGCCGTCCATTTCCACGACCGCGTCTGCGGCCAGCGCGCAGAGCTCGCCGACTCGGATCCCGGTGCGTGCCAGCAGCAGCACGACCAGCCGGCGCAGCGGGTCCGGGTCACTCCAGGCGGCTCGCAGCAGCCGGGCGGCTTGGGCGTCATCGAGAAAGCGCGGCAGCGGGTCGTCGACGACGGGCAGGTCGATCGAGAAGATCGGGGTCCGGGCCGGGGCGTCTGGCCAGTCCCACTCGATGATCCGGTCAAAGAACGTGCGCAGGGTCCCGAGCCGTTGGCGGATCGTGTTCGCCGTCAACGGCGCTCCGGTGGCGGTGCGCCGGGTGGTCAGCCAGATCTTGAAGCCTTCAATGTCCTGCCGCCCGACGGCGGCGAACCCGGTCGGAAGCTGCGCTGTCGATGAGAGCAGATAACGGCAGAACAGGCGCAGCGTGTTGTCCGCGGCGGTGACGCTCGCTGGCCGCAACGCGACTCGCGATCTGCTGCAAATACTGGCTTGCGGTCGCTGCGCGAGCATTGGTGACCGGCTGGCGATCACGGCCCATTCCGCGGCGGCTACTGCCCCGGCTCGCTGCCGGTCGCCGCCCCGGCTGCTGACACGGCGACGGCGGTCACGGCGCAACCTCGGTCAGGGTGGCTGCGGCGCGGTGGTATTCGTCGGCGAGCCAGCCGTTGGCCAGATGCAGATAAAGCCGGGTCGATTCGATTGACCGGTGCCCGGCTTGGGCTTGCACCGCTTCCAGCGCCATCCCCGCCTCCCGCAGCCGGGTCAGGCAGGTGTGTCGCAGCTCGTGGCATGTCGCGTGGGTCAGCCCGGCGCGGCGGCGGGCACCGAGCACGATCTCGTCCAGACCGTCGGCGCTCAGCGGCAGCCCGCTCCGTGGACCTTTCAAGACCACGAACACCGCCTCCGGGTCGGCGTCGGATGGTCGTTCCTCTTCCAGATAGCGGCTCAGGGTGCGAAAGAACCGTGGTGAGATCGGGATCAGCCGCTGATGGCCGCCCTTGCCCTCGACGATGAACACCCGGCCCTCGACTGGCACGCAGGTCCGACAGCCGCAACCCCAGCACCTCGCAGCGGCGCAGGCCGCCGAGCAGCATCGCCTCGACCATCGCCCGGTCCCGCCACCGCCGCAGCGCGCCGAGCAACGCGTCGGCCTCCGACGGGGTCAGCACTCGCGGCAGCGTGCGCGGTGCCCGGATCAGCGGCACATTGCTGCTGCGGCTACGCGGCCGGCGGGTCGCCAACCCGCGCGGCACCGGATTCGCTGGCATCTCCTGCAGCATCACCAGCCAGCCGAACAACCCCGACGCACTCGACAGCCGCCGCTTGATCGTGCGCGACGAGAGTCCAGCCTGGCCATCGGCTAACCGCACAACCCGGCCATCACCACGCGGCCGTCGCTGCTCGGCGATGAACGCGAACACATCGCTGACCGTGACCTCGCGGGCGTCCTTATCGACAATCGAGAAGAACACCCGCAGATCCGACACCGTCGCCAGCACCGTGTTCCGGCGCGCCCGCGACGCCACGAATCCCACATACCGATCCAGCAACGCATCACCCAAAAGCGGCCACTCCCACGCACGCTCCGCGGGCGCCAACAGGCACGGATCAACCCTCATCAACGGTGTCCTCTCAGCGGACCGCCCCACCCCCTATGGGCAGAGTCGGAATGCGCTAAAGGATCACCGGCATATCTACACTTATGCGCGTTCATCGACGGCGCATGAAGCTGTCTGTCAGGGTGTGGTTTAGGACCAGTCGCGACCAGCAAAGACATCTTCGCCGGGTCGCCAAACCATCCACCCCGCCGCTTGGGATGGCCCTTCGTCCACCTGCAACTGGGCGATCTCCGGGCCATGCAGGTCCGTCGCCTCGGCGTTCGGTGACGATCTCTCCGAGTCCGAAGCGGATTACGAGGCCAGCCGTATCCGACTCCAGCACGGAGCTCACTTCGTGCGCGATGAACGCACACAGCGCGTCGCGGGACCCCAGGTCGCCAAACTCGGAAGTGTCCTCGCCGATCGTCACGGTCGGCCAGACGTAGGTGGTAAATCGTGCGGCACCGAAGTCGAGCTGGAGGTAGTCCATGACAAAGACGACCGACCGAGTTGCTCCTCGACCAGGGCATCCAGCAACGAGTCGCTCACGGCGAGGATCGTGTCACGTTGAAGGGCAGAGGGGTCGAAGCGCCCGGTATTGGTACTTGTGCGCCGCCGAGCACCACCGCGTAGAGGTGGGCCCGGTTCGGGCAACAGCGTCCGCTTCATGCACGGCGGTCTGCTGGCTTACGGCAGCGCAAATGGTACTGTTAGACCGCCGAGCAAGACGAAAGCAATGCCGAAACATCAATCTTGGAGCGACCGCCACTTGCAGCGGCCACCGCTGCGCAGGCACCGAACAAGCATCAGTTCTGTTCCGCCGAAGAGCGAGGCGCGCTCGCAGGAATGACACCCTGCGCGGACTGCACATTAGCCACGAAGACTTGGCCGACGATTTCCAGCGCCGCCAGACTTCCGCCTGGGCGGTGCGTCCGACGAGAGTGCCACGCGACGGTCGATCCGACCGCAACGGCGGCGGCGCTCTCCGCCCACAGAGACCACATCGCGGTTCGTAGGAAGGTCGGCGGCGACTGCCGTGGACCCGCGATCTTCGCTCCCATGGCCGAGAAGTGCCCAAATCGGGGTGGGGTCAAGCGCCCGGTAGTGCCGGATATAGCGCGGTAGCCTGCCGTCGCCGTTCCCAAGGCGTACTGCCAGCGACGCACGTGTCGCGCCTACTGGGGCGATCTCTAACGCGGAGGGGCGCGGTGTATCAAACGCGTATGACGGCTACCTCAGCGATCCGGTTCGACATGCGGCGGGCACCCTTCTCCAGCGTGACCGAGGCCGAGCAGCACGAGCAGTGCGTGCAGATGGCTCGCTTCGCCGACGAGCACGGCTTCTCCGTCGTCACGATCTCCGAGCATCACGGCGTCGACTTCATCTCCGCGCCGACCACCCTCGCCGGGGTGCTGCTCGGCGCCACCCGCCATGTACAGGTGATGGTGAACGCGCTCCTCATCACGCTGCACGACCCGATCCGGCTGGCCGAGCAGGTCGCGACGCTCGACCTGGTCAGCGGCGGCCGTTTCACGTTCGTTGCCGGACTCGGATACAAGCATCGAAGAATTCGCGATGGCCGGCGTCGACCGGCGCCGGCGCGGCGCCCTGGCCGAGGAGTACCTCCAGGTGCTCCGTCAGGCATGGACCGGCGAGCCCTTCGAGTGGCGCGGCCGCACTGTCGTCGTCACGCCGAAGCCGGCCCGTCCCATGGAGTCGGTGGTCTGGGCCGGCGGCTCGGTCCCCCGGTCTGCGCGAGCGAGCCGCGCGGCTGCACTTGCCGTTCTTCACGATGTCGACCGATCCGGCGATCGGTGAGATCTATCGGCAGGAGTGCGAGAAGGTCGGCTACACCACGGGTTTCTTCCTCGCGCCCGCTGGCCCGCTGTTCGTCCACGTCGCGCACGACCCGGACGCCGCCTGGGAGCAGATCGCGCCGTACGCGGTCTATGACGCCGTCTCCTACAACTCCTGGCAGACCGGCGACCACGACAACGTCGCAGCCTCCGATGCGAGCACCGCCGAGCAGTTGCGGGAGTCCGGCATGTGGCAGGTCGTCACACCCGAGCAGTGTGTCGAGCTAGCGCGTCGCTACGGCTCGGTCGCGCTGCACCCGCTCATGGGCGGGATGCCGACCGAGCTGGGATGGCAGAGCCTGCAGTTGTACGTGGACGAGGTCCTGCCGCAGCTGTGATCAGACCAGGAAGCGGAACGCGACCTGCTCGGGGGTGATGCGCTCGACGGTGAGCGGTAGCTCGTCGAGCCGCGCGAGCAGGGGCTCGAGGTCGGCGCGGTGCGCGAGCTCGAGCGCCGACCAGGGCGGGTCCGGTCTCGCGGTTCGAACGCTTGACGTACTCGAACAGGGTGATGTCGTCGTCGGGGCCGAGCGCGTGGTCGAGGAACCGGCGCAACGCTCCGGGCTCCTGCGGAAACGAGACCAGGAAGTAGTGCTTGAGACCCTCGTGGACCAGCGACCGCTCGACGATCTCGGGATAGCGGGAGACGTCGTTGTTGCCGCCGGACAGGACGCAGACGACCGTCTGCCCGGCCAAGCTCGCCGAGCTGGTCCAGCGCCGCCGACGCGAGCGCGCCTGCCGGCTCGGAGATGATGCCGTCGACCTGATACAGGTCGAGCATCTCGCTGCAGACCCGGCCTTCGGCGAACGTTGAGGATCCGGCGTCTGCTCGGCCGGCGATCTGGGCGTACGTGATACTCGCCGACCTGCCGCACCGCCGCCCCGTCGACGAACGTGTCGATCGTTGCCAGCGGCACCGGATGACCGGCGGCGAGCGCGGCGCTCATGCTCGTCGCCCCTCCCGGCTCCACACCGACCAGCCGGCCGCTCCAGTGCTGGCCACCAGTCCAGGCCGCCGGCACCGGCGAGCAGGCCGCCGCCGCCCACCGGCAGCACCAGCACCTCGGGAAGCCGGCCGAGCTCGCACTGCTCCGCGATCTCGGCCACGACGGTGCCCTGCCCGGCGATCGTGCGCGGGTCGTCGAAGGCGGGGATGAGGACGGCGCCGGTCTCGGTGGCATAGGCAGCCGCGGCCAGGCTCGCGTCGTCGTAGCTGTCGCCGATCAGCTCGACGGTCAGCTGGCCACGGCCCGAGCTCGGCGATGCGGTCACGCTTCTGGCGCGGGGTGGTGCGCGGCAGGAAGACCGCGCCGTGGATGCCGAGCAGCTGGCAGCTGAGCGCGACCCCCTGCGCGTGATTGCCGGCGCTGGCGCAGACGACACCCGCGCTGCGCTGCTCCGGGCCGAGCTGCGCCATGAGGTTGTAGGCGCCGCGCAGCTTGTAGCTGCGCACCGGCTGCAGGTCCTCCCGCTTGAGGTAGACCGTCGCCCCCGTGGCCGCCGAGAGCCGCGCGCATTGGTGCAAGGGTGTGCGAATCACGACCGGCTCCAGACGAGCGGCGGCTTCGTCGACGGCTTGGGCGGACACCGGGACGGAACTTGTGGTCAGCTCGGAAACGTTCGTCCTCACGAGTTGAGTGAACCAGCCCGGTTCCCGGGCTGGCGGGAGGGCAGAGGAGCGGTATGTCCAAGCCGCAGCGTTCGCGCGTCGATCGCCGCGCATTCCTGCTCGCCGGTTCCGCGGGTCTGCTGGCCGCCTGCTCGGCCTCGAAGGGCTCGGGTGCGGCGGCGCCCGACCCGGCGGCATCGACGCCCACGACTCCCGTGACGACCCCACCGCCTGCGACGACCGCGGCGCCGGGCGCCGCCGCCGGGCACCGTCACGACCATCGCGGAGGGGCTCGATGTCCCGTGGGGAATCGCGTTCCTGCCGAACGGGGACGCGGTCGTCGCCGAGCGCGAGACGGCCCGCATCCTGCGCATCCCGACGGCCGGCGGCGCCCCCGAGACGCTGCTGACCATCCCTGGAGTCGATACGGACGGCACCTCGGAGGGCGGGCTGCTCGGGCTCGCCGTCTCGCCGGCGTACTCGCGCGATCAGCTGCTCTACGCCTACTTCACCAGCCCCAGCGACAACCGGATCGTCAGCTTCACCATCGCCGGCGGCGCGGGCTCGGTGCGCCCGATCCTGACCGGGTTGCGGCGCGGTTCGATCCACAACGGTGGCCGGATCGCGTTCGGACCGGACCGCAAGCTCTACGCCGGAGTCGGCGAGACCGGTGAGCGCGGGCTGGCTCAGGACACGTCGTCGCTCAACGGCAAGATCTTGCGGATCAACGCCGATGGCTCGGTCCCCGCGGGCAACCCCATCAGCGGCAGTGCCGATCTGGAGCTACGGCCACCGCAACGTGCAGGGCCTCGCCTGGGACTCGGCGGGACGGCTCTGGTCCAGCGAGTTCGGACAGAACACGTTTGAC
Organism: uncultured Actinomycetota bacterium; assembly: GCA_963782485.1. Lineage (GTDB taxonomy): Bacteria > Actinomycetota > Actinomycetes > Frankiales > Frankiaceae > DATAZK01. Next base: position 529,982 of record CAWAJV010000006.1, on the reverse strand, counting down.
GAGGTGAACCTCATCGAGCCGGGCCGCAATTACGGCTGGCCGAACGTCGAGGGCGTCGGCGACACCGACGGCGGCAAGTACACGAATCCGAAGGTGACCTGGGCGACCGACGACGCGTCACCGAGCGGCTCGGCGATCGTCGGCGACACGCTCTACATCGGCGCGCTGCGCGGGCAGTGCGTGCTGCGCGTCGCGCTGAGCGGCACGAACGCGACCAAGCAGACCCCGCTCGTCAGCGGGCAGTACGGCCGGATCCGCACCACGACGGCCGCGCCCGACGGGTCGCTCTGGTTCACCACCTCGAACCGTGACGGGCGCGGCGATCCGAAGGAGGGCGACGACCACATCCTGCGCCTCCAGCTTTAACCGACCATCGGCCGAGTAACCGTCATACTTCGGACGGTGACCCCCACTCGTCGCCGGTCTGCCCTTTGCCTCGTCGTCGCGGCTATCGCTCTGCTGAGCGGCTGCGAGTGGCTCACCTACCACGGCGGCGGCAGTCGCAGCGGCGTCCTGCCCGCGTACAGCGGGCCGCGCAGCATGCGCGCCGCCTGGAGCCACCAGCTCGACGGCGCCGTGTACGCATCGCCGATCGTGCATGCGGGCACGGTGTACGTCGCGACCGAAGGCGGAAGCGTCTATGCGTTCAGCTCGTCCGGCGCGCTGCGCTGGCGTACCCATATCGCGAATCCGGTACGGCTGTCGGACCTGGCCGCGCGCGGCGCCTCCTGCGGCAACATCGACCCGCTCGGCATCACCGGCACCCCGGTGTTCGACCCTCGCACCGGGCGGCTCTTCGTCGTGGCCGAGACGCTCGTCAACGGCGCCGTGCGACACCAGCTGGTGGCCCTGAACGGGCGCACGGGTGCGGTCTTCGCGCGCCGCACCGTCACGCCGCCGCGCGGCAACCCGGCGGCTCACCAGCAGCGCGGCGCCCTCGCGCTGAGTCTCAGCCGGGTGCTCGTCACTTTCGGCGGGCTCGCCGGCGACTGCGGCAACTACATCGGCTCGGTCGTCTCGACCCGTACCGATCTGGCGGGCCCGCAGCTGTCGTACGCCATCCCGACCACCCGGGAGGCGGGCATCTGGACCCCGCCGGGCCCGACCGTCCTGTCCGACGGCAGCATCCTGGTGACCTCCGGCAACGGCGAGTCGCGCGGCCGCTACGACGGCAGCGACTCGGTGGTGCGGCTGAGCCCGGCGCTGAAGCTGCTCGACCGCTTCTCACCGACGACCTGGCCGAGCGACAACGCCGGCGACCTCGATCTCGGCTCGATGGGTCCCGCCGTCACCAGCAACGGGTTCGTCGTGCAGTCCGGCAAGCGCGGGATCACCTACGTCCTGCGGCTTTCCCGCCTCTCCGGCCCGGGCGGGATCTTCGGGATCGGCGGCGAGGTCAGCAGCACCAGCGGATGCGCTGCCTACGGCGGCTCGGCCGTCTCCGGGACGACGGTCTTCCTGCCCTGCCGCGACGGAGTGCGGCGCGCCGACATCGGCTCGAACGGCAGCATCCGCCTCGGCTGGCAGGCGCCCGGCCGGGGTCGCCGGATCCCCGGTGATCTTCGGCAATTCACTGCTGTCGACCTCACGCGACAACGGCCGGCTGTACCTGCTCGACCCGACGACGGGTGCTGTGCGCTCGTCGCTCGCGATCGGCGCCGTGACCCGCTTCGCGACGCCCGCGCTGGACGTCGTCTCCGGCCACGGGCGGGCCTACGTCGGCACCGAAAGAGGGATCGTCGCGGTCACGCTGAGCTGAGCCGTTCTTCCGCGGAGGACGGAAACGCAACCTGCCACTGCGAAACGGTCACCGACGGTCACCCAGACCGCGTTGCCAGTGTCACTTCCTGGCGCGCGCCCTCCAGCTCGACGGGCACGAGCGGCACCGCCGACGCGGGCAGCAGCGCGGTGATCGCGAACGTCGCCGGATAGCCGAAGGCCGTGATGAGTACGCCCATGACCGGTGGTACGGCGGCCGCCGCAAGGAACTGCGCGGTGTTCTGCGCCCCCATCGCGCGCCCACCCCAGAACGGGCCGCCGATCTCCGCCACGGACGTGAACGCGAGCCCGTTGTCAGCCACGGTGACGATCGTCGCGACCACCAGAAGTGCAACAGAAACCGGCGAATCCAGCTGGTCGGTGAGCGCGAGGAGCAGCATCACGGCCACCGCGGAAATCGCCACCCACCGCAGCGGGCGCATCCGGCTGCCGACCCGATCAGACCAGGCCCCGACGGTGATACGTCCCAGCGCGCCGAGCACCTGGGAGCCGGTGATCACGGCACCGGCGGCACCCGCCGACCAGCCGCGATCGGCGATCAACCACACCAGCCCGTACGTCCACACCACGAACTGCGGCACGACCAGCAGCACCGACACCGCATGGATCCGCCACAGCAGCGAGCTCCCCCGATAGGGATTGGCCAGCGCTGCCGCCGACGCCTGAGAACGCAGCGGGCGCGGCGGGTCCTTGATCACGACGGCGCAGGCCAGTGCGAGCACGGCCGCGGTCACGGCGGGCAGCGCCAGCGCCACCCCGATCCCGTGGGCGGCTGCCAGCGGCGGGATCGTCAGGGCGGCTGCGCCGACCCCGAGCGGCTGCGCCATCTGCCGGATGCCCATCGCCAGGCCGCGCCGGTGCGGCGGGAACCACCCGACCACGACGCGCCCGCTCGCGGAATTGGTGCTGGCCGCTGCCATCCCGCCGAGGAGCAAGAACGCGCCGAGCCAGACGTAGGACCCGGCACTCGCCGCGGCGGCGCCACCGGCAAGCGCGGTCAACCCCAACCCGAGGACGAGGACCCGCCGCTCCCCCACCCGATCGACCACGGCACCCCAGGCGATCAGCGTCAGCACGAACCCCAGGGTCGGCATCGCCACCAGCACGCCGGCGCTGACCGAGGCTGAGGTGGCGCTCGCTGTGCAGGTACGGGATCAGGAACGCGGCGCCGTTCGCGAAGAGGGAGCTGGCGCTCTGCGCGACCATGCTGACCGCGAGCATCGCCCAGCGGCGTCGGCTCGTCGGCTCGGCACCCGCCTGCAGCATGTACTTCCCATTCTGTGGGACGCTCGTCTTGTCATTTGGAACTCTACCGCGACCCGTCCCGAATGCTTCGCGCTTTCTTCGACCCGGGCTACGGCACAATGGCGCCCGTGAGCGAGCCAGCCGAACACACCGCCCGCCTCCTCCCCGGTGGCCCTGTCGCCGAAGCCGTCCTGGCCGACGTCGGCCAACGCGCCGCGGCCCTGCGCTCGCGCGGCATCGTCCCGAGCCTGGCGACGATCCTGGTCGGCGACGACGACGCCAGCGCCGGCTACATCCGGGTCAAGCAGCGCCAGGCCGCCGACCTCGGCTTCGACTCCCCGCACACCCACCTGCCGGCCGATGCGACGCAGGACGACCTGCACAAGGTCATCGCCGACTACAGCAACGACCCGTCCGTGCACGGCATGCTCGTGCAGCACCCGATCCCCGGCCATCTCGACTACGACCTCGCGCTCGCGTCGATGAATCCCGACAAGGACGTCGACGGGATGCACCCGCTGAACGTGGGACGCCTGTCGCTCGGCCTGCCGGGCCCGCTCCCCTGCACCCCCGCCGGCATCGAGGCGCTGCTGGCGTTCTACGAGATCCCTGTCGCGGGCCACGAGGTCGTCATCCTCGGCCGGGGCGCGACGCTCGGCCGCCCGCTCGCCGTGCTGCTCGCCCAGAAGCGCCCGACCGCCAACGCCGCCGTCACCGTCGTCCACACCGGGGTCCCGGACTGGCCGCGCTACACCCAGCGCGCCGACATCCTGGTCGCCGCGGCGGGCGTTCCCGGCATCATCCAGCCGGAGCATGTGCGGCCGGGTGCGGTGGTCATCGGCGGCGGAGTGCGTTACGAGGGACGCCGGCTGCTTCCCGATGTCGACGAGAGCTGCGCGAGCGTCGCCGGGGCGATCACCCCACGCGTCGGCGGGGTCGGTCCGACGACGGTGGCCATGCTCTTCCGTAACGCGGTCAGCGCCGCGGAGCGCGCCAATCCCTGACCCGCACAAACGCTGCAGGCTCAGATGAACGACGTCGACTCGTCGAGCCCCAGCTCGGGCCACGCGCCGACGATGATCGTCTGAAGGTTGCACCAGCCGGTGCCGCCGCCCACCGGGTCCGACACCTTCATCACCGCGTCGCGAATCTGGTGCATCCGCGGCGCAACCGCGGGGTCGGTGCAGTCCGCGATGTGCTCGCCGTCGACGTGCAACGCGCCCCGCCAGTCACCATGGTGGTGGCCGTCGAAGCCGAAGTAGAGGCCGGCGCCGAGATGCACGCCGGTGTCGCCGAGCGCCTCGACCGTCACCGGGCGGGCCCGGCCGTCTGACGTCGTGAACGTGAACGTCCCGCCGAGCACGCGCCGGTTCGCGATGTCGTAGCGCAGGTCCGGCACCATCGCCGCGAAGTGTTCGACCGTGCCGTCCGCCTCTTCGGCGGTGCCCTCGAAGCGGCGCTCCTCGTACCCGAACGCGCGAGTCTCGCGGTACTGGTGGTGCAGCGCGTAGTGGCTGCCGTCCGGCCGCTCCAGCAGCATGGGCGACCAGGAGAAGCGGAACGCTACCCCCGGCCCGAAGCCGTACGACGGCTCCAGGTCGGTGAGCGGCTGGCCGACATCGTGGCGCACTCCCCAGGAGTGGTCACGCGTCGCGAACCAGCCGTCCGCGGTGATCTCGGAGCGCTCACCCTCCACCTCGACCCAGCCGCGGGCGAGCCCGGTCTGGTGGTAGCGCAGCAGGTGGGTGTCGAGCCGGTAGCCGCTGCGCGCCCGGGTGCGGTCGCGGGCTTCGAGGACCGGAACCGCGACGGCGGTGAACGTCCAGTCGAACGCGATCGGCACGGCGTCGTTCGCGGCGCAGGAGAACCGGATGGTGCGCAGCGGCTCGTCGATGCCGTACGTCGAACGGCCCGGCGCCGAGCAGGTCCGGCGCGTCCGAGAGGCGCCGGCTGGCGCGCACGGTCCACTGCTCCTTGCCACGCGAGACGCTGGCGTAGCCGTCGAACACCCCGCGATTCGGATACTTGCCGACGCCGAACCCGGCCTGCAGCGAGCCGTCGCGTGCCGCCGTCATGGCGCACACCTTCTCGGTCCACGAACGGTCGGACTCGACGACGAACGCCTGGGTCTCGACGATCTGATGGTTGAACCATTCGTCCGCCGCGACGAGCGGACCGTCGACGCCGCTCAAGCCCGTCGCCCGGCCGGTCGTGACGCCGGATCCGAGGCGCTCACGATCTGGTCACGCCCGCGCGCCTTGGCCGCGTACATCAGCTCGTCGGCGCGCTGCAAGAGTGCACCCGAGGTCTCGCACTCGATGGCCGCGCTACCGCCCACCGAGAGCGTCCGGAGCTGGACCAGCCCGGCCGAGAAGGTCAGCTGCTCGCCGTGGGGGAAAGGATGTCGCCGCACGGCGTCGAGCGTACGAGTGAGCGCTCCGAGCGCTTCAGCCCGCCCCGCGTCGCTCATCAGCCAGCCGAACTCCTCGCCGCCCAGGCGGCCGATGACGTCGTCACCACGGGCGTTTCCCCGAAGCCGATCGGCGAAGGCTGCCAGCACGGCGTCGCCGGTCGGATGCCCGTGCAGATCGTTCACGAGCTTGAATCGGTCGAGGTCGATGAGCGCCAGGCTGAGCGGCGCCCCGGACGCCTGCGCGGCCGCGACGCGTTCGGTGAGGCGGACGTGGAACGCCGCGCGGTTCAGCAGCCCGGTGAGCCCGTCATGGTCGGCGCGGTGGCGCAGCCGCTGCTCGTGCTGCTTGCGGTCGGTGATGTCGCGCATGAGCGCCACGTAGCCGCGCACCCGCCCGTCCGGCCGGCGCACCGGCCGCAGCTGGATACCGACGTCGAGCCGGCTGCCGTCGGGCCGCTCCACGGCGAGCTCGACGTGGCCGGACCTGTCGTTGAGCATCTTGCGCAAGGCCGCCGGCGGGCTGTTCTTGTCCCCGGCGAAGAGGGTGAACGGGGTCGGCTTGCCCAGCAGCGCCTCGCGCGAGAGCCCGGTCATCTCGCAGAAGACGTCGTTGACGGCGACGACGCGGCCGCGCTCGAGGTAGGCGTAGCCGTCGTGCAGGGCGCCCAGCAGGGCGGCGGACAGATCGCGCTCGGCCTGCAGCTCGGCAGCTGCCTTGTGGCTGTCGGTGATGTCCTTGACCAGCGAGACGTAATGCAACGGCCGGCCGTCCGCGTCGCGCACGACGCTCGCCGTGAGATGGGCCCAGACGACGCGGCCGCTGGAATGCAGGTAGCGCTTGTCGAGCTGGTAGCAGTCGCGCTTCCCGGCCCGCAGCTCCTCGAGCAGGGTCAGGTCGGCATCCAGATCGTCGGGGTGGGTGATGTCCTGGAAGCGCAGTTTCATCAGGCTGTCGGGGTCGTAACCCACCATCCGCGCCATCGCCTCGTTGACCTGCAGCCACTCCCCGTCCAGGCCGACCAGCGCCACCCCGATCGGGCTGTTCTCGATGGTGAGCCGCAGCCGCTGCTCGCTCTCCGCGAGCGCTGCCTCCCGCGTCACCGCCTCGGTGACGTCCTGCACCGTGCCCCACGCCCGGGCGCAGCGCCCGGTGACCGGATCGATCTCGGATTCGGCCCATCCCACGGTGTGGCGGACGCTGCCGTCACGGGCGATCATGCGGAAGCGGTAGCCACGGCGCTCACCACTGGCCCGCAGACCCGCAGCCAGCTCGCGGAGCGGCGCGAGGTCATCGGGGTGCAGGAGCTCCTTCACCTCCGCCGGGTTGAGGTTGTGGATCGCGTCCTCGGGGAGCAGCCCGAACAGCCGCTTCACCTCCGTCGACCAGGCGAGGCGACCGCTGACGAAGTCCCACTCCCAGGTCCCGAGCCGGGCGAGTGCCTGCACGTCGGCGAACTGGTTGACCGACAGCTGCCGGCAACTCGCCTCGAGCGTCTCGATCCGTTGCCGCGCAGCTGCCGCCTCGGACCGCAGCCTTCGCAGCTCCGCTTGCGCAGCCGCCAGATCGTTCCGCAGCGTGGTGACGTCCGCGGCGCGCAGCGTGGGCAGCGTACGGCACCCCTCGGTGACCCGGCTGTCAGCGGGCGCGCTGCTCGGGTCGGCAGCTGCGCGATGACCGCCGGCGGACGGCTGGTGCACAACTACCCAGTCGACGGATGACCCTCGTCCCTTGAGATGTATGGCCGGGTGATCTCGGAAGCGTCGCCTCGAGGGAACCGTGCCACACTGGCACACCGCCCGACAGAGCCCAGGAGCTGCCCGTGAGTGCCGAGCCCGCCCGGTCCGCGATCCCGGTTGTCGTGTGGGGTACCGGCCACGTCGGCCGGCTCGCCGTGGCGGGCGTGCTCGACCACCCGGAACTGGCGCTCGCCGGGGTCATCGTGAGCGACCCGGCCAAGGCGGGCCGTGATGCCGGCGAGCTGTGCGGACGTCCGGCGACGGGGATCGTCGCTTCCACGGACCACGACACCGTCCTCGAGGTCGCGAACTCGGGCGGATCCGCGGTGCTCTGCTACACCGCGACCGGCGACACGCGGCCTCACGAGGCGGTCGCCGACATGGAGCTGGCGCTGCGCCAGGGCATCGACGTCGTCTCGACCTCGGTCGTCTCGCTCGTGCATCCGGCGAGTGCCGCCGACCGCCGGATGGTGCGCAGCCTGGAAGCCGCCTGCGCCGAGGGAGGCACCAGCTGCTTCACGTCCGGCATCGATCCGGGTGCGGCCAACGACCTGCTGCCGTTGACGCTCTTCAGCCTGTGCACCCGGGTCGACCGGATCCAGGTGACGGAGAACCTCGACTACGCCACGTACGACGTCGGCGCGGTGCTGTTCGACATCTTCGGATTCGGCGGCGCGCTCGACCAGACGCCGATGATCCTGCTGCCCGGAGTGCTGAGCATGACCTGGGGCTGCGCGATCCACCTGATGGCCGAGGGCCTCGGCGTGGAGGTGGAGGAGATCCGCGAGTCCCATGAACGGCTGGCGGCGGACCGTGACATCACGGTCGCCGGCCGCGTCGTCGAGAAGGGCACCCAGGCCGCGATGCGTTTCCAGGTCGCGGGCGTCGTCGGTGGCCAGGAGCGGATCGTCGTCGAACACATCACCCGCATCGCCCCGGATGTCGCGCCCGAATGGCCTCCTCCGGCCGGCGGGTACCACGTGGTGCTCGAGGGCAATCCGAACATCACCGTCGATTTCGAGATGGTCGGCGAGGACGGCGATCACAACACCGGCGGCCTCGTCGTCACGGCCATGCGGGTGCTGAACGCGATCCCGGCAGTGAAGGCGGCGCGTGCGGGCCTGCTGACCCCGCTCGACCTGCCGCTCATCACCGGTCGCGGTGCGATGAGCCACGCGGTGGCCTGAGCTCCCTTCCAGAAAGCTGCCGGATACTCGGCGGGTGGCCTCCGACGCGGCAGCGGCACCCGACCCGGCAGCGGGGGTCGGGGGCCCCGTGATGACTGGCGCGCCGGAGGTGCCGGGCATCCCGCGGCGCTGGATGGTGCAGGAAGTCTGGCTGGTCTTCGCGCTCTCGCTGGGCGCGTCCGGGGTGCGCGCGCTGCTGCACCTCATCTCCGATCTGACCAACGGCCAGGCGCTCAAGGCGCAGAACGCGGTGCTGAACGGGAGCCAGGCGCCCGGCCATCCGTGGCTCGATCTCGCTCTGCAACTCACCGACATCGCCAGCGGGCTGGTGCCGGTGCTGCTGGTCGCTCACCTGCTGATGCGCTCCCGGGAGAGCTTCGCCGACATCGGCGTCGACCGCACCCAGCCCCGACTCGACGTGATGCGCGGGGTGCTGGTCGCCGCCGTCGTGGGCGGCGCCGGGCTGGGTTTCTACCTGATCGTCCACGCGTCCGGCGCGAACCTGACCGTCGTCCCGGAGGACCTTCCGGATGTCTGGTGGCGCATCCCCGTCCTGCTCCTTTCGGCCGCCCAGAACGGGATCGCCGAGGAGGTGCTCGTCCTCGGCTACCTGCTGCGCCGGCTGAACCAGCTCGGCTGGAGCCCGGCGCGCGCGGTGGTGCTCGCCTCGGTGGTGCGGGGTAGCTATCACCTCTACCAGGGCTTCGGAGGGTTCGCCGCGAACATGGTGATGGGCCTGGTCTTCGGCTGGCTCTTCCTGCGCTGGAAGCGGGCCGCGCCCTTCGTCGTCGCGCACACCCTGATGGATGCGGTGGCGTTCATCGGCTACGCGTTGCTCGCGGGCCACGTCTCCTGGCTCCCGACGCCGAGCTAGCCGGGAAGATGACGGCAAGGCAGACTGCTGCCATGCCGCAACTCGCAGACATCGGTGTGACGGGTCTGGCCGTCATGGGCCGCAACCTGGCCCGCAATCTCGCGCGTCATGGCCATGCCGTCGCGCTGCACAACCGGACCAGCAGCCGCACGCACGACCTCGTCCAAGGACACGGCGACGAGGGGACGTTCATCCCGAGCGATTCGCTCGAGGACTTCGTGGCCTCGCTGGCCAAGCCGCGGGCCATCATCATCATGGTCAAGGCCGGGGGCCCGACCGATGCCGTCATCGACGAGCTCGTGCCGCTGCTCGAGACCGGCGACATCGTCATTGACTGCGGCAACGCCCACTTCACCGATACCCGGCGCCGCGAGGCGGCACTGCGCGAGCAGGGTTTGAACTTTGTCGGCTCCGGTGTGTCCGGAGGCGAGGAGGGGGCGCTGCTCGGCCCGAGCATCATGCCGGGCGGGTCTGCAGAGGCGTACCGGAAGCTCGGGCCGATCTTCGAGTCCATCGCCGCTCAGGTCGATGAGGTGCCCTGCTGCGTCCATGTGGGTCCGGACGGCGCCGGCCACTTCGTGAAGATGGTCCACAACGGCATCGAATACGCCGACATGCAGCTGATCGCTGAGGCCTACGATCTGCTTCGCCAGCGGCTGGGGGCCGGCGCCGCGGACATCGCGAAGATTTTCGAGGAGTGGAACGAGGGCGACCTCGAGTCGTTCCTCATCGAGATCACGGCAAAGGTGCTCGCCCACGTCGATGCCGCGACCGGCAAGGCGTTCGTCGACATCGTGCTGGACCAGGCCGAGCAGAAGGGCACCGGGCGCTGGACGGTGCAGAACGCGCTCGACCTCGGCGTACCGATCACCGGCATCGCCGAGGCGACGTTCGCGCGTGCGCTGTCGGGCGGCACGGTGCAGCGCGAGGCGGCCCGCGGCGTGCTGCCCGGCCACGCCGAACCGGCGACCGTTTCAGACCGTGACGCGTTCATCGACGACGTGCGGCAAGCGCTCTACGCATCCAAGGTCGTTGCGTATTCGCAGGGCTTCGATCAGATCGCCGCGGCGAGCGAGGAATTCGACTGGGACATCGACCGCGGCGCGATGGCCCGCATCTGGCGCGGCGGCTGCATCATCCGGGCGCGCTTCCTGAACCGGATCACCGAGGCCTACGAGCGAAACCCGAACCTGCCGTTGCTCATCGGCGACGGCTACTTCGCCGACATCGTCGGCAATGCCGTTCCGGCGTGGCGCCGGGTCGTCGCCGATGCCGCCCTCGCCGGCGTACCGACTCCGGCGTTCTCCTCGTCACTCGCGTACTACGACGCGGTCCGCGCCGAGCGGCTCCCGGCAGCCCTGATCCAGGGCCTGCGCGACTACTTCGGCGCGCATACCTATCAGCCGCACCGACAAGGAGGGCACGTTCCACACCCTGTGGTCGGGCGACCAGTCGGAGACCCCGGCCTGACCCGCTGACGGCCAGACGTTCTCAGCCGGCAGCGTCCAGCTGCGCTTCCTTCGGCCAGGACGGTGTGTTGGTCTTGGCTAGGACGAACGACTCTGGTCGAACGTCGACCCACCGACAACGCTGCTGCTGTGCGAGCGTCCGGCGCGCCGGCCACCAGTCGGCGCGGTTCGCCAGCGACCAGTCAAGGAGGCGGACATGCCTAACACCACCGCAAGGACCACCCCAAGCACCGCCAAGGCTCCAAGGTCCCACGCCAGCGAGAAAGGCAAGAAGCACAAGGCCGCCACGCTGAAGAGCGCGGTTGACAGGACCGCCGACCTGTCCGAGGACGTGTTCAAGTCGGTTGAGACCGGGCAGCGTGCCGCGCTCGCGGCCGTTCGACGGTTCGTCGACACCGTCGATGAGGCGCTCCCCGCGATCGGCGACCGCCCGTCACGCCGCGAGACCATCATCGACGCCGCCCTGGACATGGCCGACAAGCTCGTCACGACGCAGCACGACTTCCTGCGCAGCGTCGTACGCAGCGCGGACCGCTCGCTGCAGGTGTCAAAGACCGCACACAAGTAAAGGCATTCCGCGGCCGCGGGCGAGTCGGAGGGACAGCGGCCAGGGAGACTGGGCCAATGAACGCGTTGAAGCCGGTAGAGGGTTTTCCGGTCCAGCACGTCCGCATCCACGGCGAAGCTGTTGCCTACCGGCGCGGTGGACAGGGTCCGGTGCTGCTCCTTCTGCATGGGATCGCGGGTAGCTCCGGCACGTGGATTGCTGCCATGCGGCTGCTGCAGAGTGACTACACGGTGTTGGCTCCGGACTTCCTTGGCCACGGCAAGTCAGCCAAGCCTCTTGGCGACTACTCGCTTGGCAACCACGCGAACGGCGTCCGGGACTTCTTGCACACGCTGGATATCGAGCGCGCCACCGTCGTCGGGCAGTCCTTCGGGGGCGGCGTGGCGTTGCAGTTCGCCTACCAGTTTCCCGAACTCTGCGAACGTCTGGTGCTTGTCGACGCCGGTGGTCTCGGCCGCGAGGTGAGCTTGCTGCTGCGCCTCGTCACCCTGCCGGCGGCCGAGTACGTAATGCCGATCCTGTTCCCGGGTTTCGCGCGGGGTTGGGGAGACCCGATCGTCAAATTCCTGGGCGATCGAGGTATCCGCAACGCCCGGGCTGTCGAGCTATGGCGCGCTTACCGGTCGCTCACCGAGCACGAGAACCGTCAGGCCTTCGTCCGCACGATGCGCGCGGTGATCGACCCGGGCGGTCAGTCCGTAAGCGCGATGAGCCGTCTCTACCTGGCCGCCCACCTGCCGACGCTCATCGTGTGGGGTGAGCAAGACAGGATCATCCCGGTCGCCCACGCCTACCAGGCACACGAGGCCATCCCCAACAGCCGCCTGGAGATCATGGCGGGAGTAGGCCACTTCCCCCACGCCGAGGAGCCCATCCACTTCGTGGAGATTCTGCGGGACTTCCTGCGCACCACCGAACCCGGCTCGTTCACCCCCCAAGAACGCCGCGAGCTCCTCCGCGGAGCACCGCGCCACGGCGGACGACCTGCGCCCGACGTGGCGGGAAACGGCGAGGCTTAGCCCGGGAGAACCCTCGGTCTGGCTCAAGCGGCTGCCAGGGCTGCGGGTTCGTGGTCGGTGCTTTCGAGCCAGGTGCCGAACGTGCTGACCGCGAAGGCACCCCACAGCCACCTGAACTGCGGCTGCCACGGCTCGCGACGCATCGGACTGCTTTCCCGCTCCGCCCCTGACGTAGCTCAGCTGACACGCCTACGGGAAGCGGCGAAACGCCCGAGCGGCTGGTAGGTTGCTCGGACTCCGTCGGGGCTCGCGTCGCCGCTTCCCTGGCGGGCGGCTCGGTCGGAGACCTATGGCCACATCCTCGCGGGGGGTATCGACGTGATACGCAGCAGCACAACCAGCCGCAGCCGCAGCCGCAGCCTGTTGGTGGTCGGTACCGCGTTCCTCGTCGCCGCCGCCCTCACCGCCTGCAGCTCGTCGTCGCCGAAGGCGGCACGGCCGAGCGGCAAGTCCAGCGGCAAGGTGCTGCTGGTCGGCACGTTCCGCGGGCGTGCCGGCGAGTACAAGAGCATCCAGTCTGCGGTGGACGCCGCTGCGCCCGGCGACTGGATTCTCGTCGCCCCAGGCGATTACCACGAGAGCGCCGACCTCACCTACCCGCCGAAGAGTTTCGAGCATGGCGACTTTGGCGGGGTGTACATCACCAAATCGAACCTTCATCTGAGGGGCATGAGCCGCGCCGACGTCGTCGTCGACGGCACCAAACCCGGTTCTTCGAGGTGCAGCTCTGATCCCAAGGACCAGCAGTTCGGCGCCAAAGACCAGGACGGCAAGACGGCCGGCCGTAACGGAATCCTGGTGTGGAAGGCGAACGGGGTCAGCGTGGAGAACCTCACCGCCTGCAATTTCCTCGGCGGTGCCGACGAGAGCGGCAACGAGGTGTGGTGGAACGGCGGTGCCGAATCGGGGACGATCGGCCTGCACGGCTACACCGGCCGCTACCTGACGGCGACCTCGACGTACTTCGGTGGGGAAGCCACCGCCGCCCAGTACGGCATCTTCTCCTCCGACGCGCAGGGGCCCGGGCTGTGGGACCAGCTCTACGCCAGCAACTTCAACGACTCGGGCATGTACGTCGGCGCCTGCCTGCAGGTGTGCGACGTGACCATCAACCACGCCTGGATGCAGTACAGCGTGCTCGGCTACTCGGGGACCAACTCCGGCGGCGCCATCATCATCGAGAACTCGGAGTTCGACCACAACCAGGACGGCTTCGACACCAACACCCAGATCGCCGGCGACCCGCCCGCCCCGCAGGACGGCGCCTGCCCGGACAACGGGACCAGCCCCATCACCCACACCCACTCCTGCTGGGTGTTCATGCACAACAACGTGCACGACAACAACAACCCGAACGCACCCAAGGCGGGCAACGCGTCGAACGGTCCCCTCGGCACCGGCATGACCGTGTCCGGTGGCCGTAACGACACCATCATGGACAACACGTTCACGAACAACGGGGCGTGGGGAATCCTGTTCGCCCCATTCCCGGACAGCGGCAAGCCGGACCTGAAGCAAACCTGCAGCGGTACGGGCGGCACGCGAGATCTCCGGGCTCGGCTGTGTCTACGAGGCCTACGGAAACGCGCTGGTTCACAACACGTTCAGCCACAACGGATTCTTCGGAAACCCCTCGAACTCCGATTACGCGCAGATCGTCCTGACACCCGGGAAACCTCGCAACTGCTACCAGTCCAACACCGCTCCGGCCGGCAGCTCACCCGCCGACCTGGCCCGCACCCAACCCACCTGCGACGGGACGCCGTCCAAGGCGACCGGTGCCGGCGACCTGCTGAACCAGGCCCTGTGCGACACCGGCTTCGGCAAGTGCCCGGCGGATGCCCGCTACCCGAAGACAACCGGCGTCGTGATGCACCCGCTGCCCACCAACCTGCCCACCATGGCGAACCCGTGCGAGGGGGTGCCAGCTAATTCTTGGTGCCCGCAAGGCTCGCCCCTGCGCGCGGCGGCCGCGCGCCCGCTCGTCCGGTAACGAGTCGGAGACCCGCGCCTGAGCCCTGAGCTCACGCCCGCAACACCGCCAGCGCGCGGACGGTCGCGTATCCCCGCCACTCCAGCGCGGCCGCAGGCGAGAAGCTCTGGTAGTCCACCCGCCAGCCGCCGTCAGAGTCCTGCTCGCCGGCTAGCCGCTGCAGTTCGCGCTCGACGACGCCCGCGGGCAGGATCGCGCGCAGCGGTCCGCCGGGCCAGGGCGCGTAGTCCAGCGGCCGCATCACCTCGCCCTCGATGCCCCCCTCGACCGCAACGATCCCGTCCCGCGGCAGCAGGCCGGCCAGCCGTTCGAGGTGGCCGGCGGCCTCCGGCAGCCGGCCCGTCCCCGCGTCGAGGAACTGGAGCGCGAAGCGGAGTTCGAGCGCGGGCGGCCGGGTCCGGATCGCGGCGATCCGCTCCAGGCAGTACGCGCTCGCCCGGGCCAGCCATCGATGCCCGGCGATCGCCGGATGCACGGCTGCGGCCCGCAGCGCCTGACTCGTCACCGCGGCGCTGATCTGTAGCGACGACTCGGTGGGATCCGCACCGGCCCAGAACGGTGCGACCGCCGCAGCGGATGAGACCGGCAGCGCGAAGGGCACCCCGCCGTCGGGCAGGGCCACCGCGTCCAGCCAGTCGCACAGCGCGAGCACCGGCGTAGTCACCGCCGCCGATGCGGGCAGCTCGGCGAACACCTCGAACGCGTGCAGCGCCGCACCCGGCTGGCTCTCCGGGGAGCGCAGGTCCGGCTCCAGCCCCCAGCCGTAGCCGCCGTCGGGGTTGCGGTACGCGTCCAGCGCCGCCGCCAGCGCGCCGGCCACATCCCCGCGGCCGTCCAGCAACATCTCCGCTCGGCGCCGATCCAGCTGCCGCCCATGCCCGGCCAGGAAATCCAGCGCGCGCTCCGTGTCGTAGGTCATCTCAGGGCTCTCCACGCCTTCCGTCGGATGCATGACGCCAGCTTGCAGCGCACGCGCCCGGCCGTCTTGAACGTTTCGGACGCCGGGGACCGCCGCTCAGGCGGCCGATCGCGCACGCAGCAGCTGCGCGGGCGACAGGCCGGTCAGCTCGCGAACCTCGCGGGTCAGATGAGGCTGGTCGCTGTAGCCGGAGGCGAAGGCGAGCTCCGCGAGCCCGGCGGAAGCCGGCGCCCGCTCCGCGCGCCGCAAGAATCCCTGCAGGCGCGCGATGCGAGCGAACGCCTTCGGCCCGATCCCGGCCTGGGCGACGAACCGCCGGCGCAGCTGCCGCGGCGACATCCCGGTCGCGGCGGTCAGGTCGTCGATGCGCACCGCGGGGTCGCTGGCAAGCGAGCGGGCCGCCGCCTGCACGCGCGGATCGGCGCGCCGCATCGCGCGCTGCCCCAGCCGCTCCAGAGCCGCGTCGTCGCCGAGCGTCGCGGCTTCCAGGAGCCTGGCGGTAGGCGCGTCGACGAGGTCGCGCACCGGGACGGTCTCGCCGAGCAGTTCGTGCGCGGAGATCCCGAGCATCGGCCCGACCATCGCGGGCCGCAGCCGCAGTCCCCGCACCGAGGTGCCGGCCGGCAGCCGCACGCGCTCCCCCGTCAACGCGGGACCGACGAGCACCGCATCCCCGCCCTCGAAGCCGAGAAGGACATCGGCCACCCCGTCGGGCACGACGAGCTGGACCACATCGACGTGGGCGTCCTGCTGCCAGCGCAGCATCGACAGCGGGTGACCCCGCCTGACGGGCTGCTCGGCATAGCTGGACCCGGCCGGCATCGCCCGAGTTTAGGTCGTTCGGCGGCGACCTCGGGCCTGGCTGCTAGCCCACAGTCCAGTCGCCGCCGCTGATGACGGGATCGCTCGTTGCGAGGAAGCGTCCCAGAGCGTCGCGAATGGACATGCTCGACACCTTCCAGGTGCCTGATGCTGCGGTGTTTGGCAGTTCGATGGTGGTGGTCCAGACGCCGTCACGGACGGTGCCGCTCTGGAGGGCGCAGTCGCCATTCGACCACTGGTTGTTGGGACCCCTGACCTGCAGCTCGATCTGGGTGACGTCGACCTGTGCGGAGACCACGTGGAAGGTGAAGGTCTGGGTGTGGTTCGTGGCGCCATGGGTACGCACGGCCGAGACCACCTGCGGCACCGATCGGATCGGCGTGCGGTCGATGACGGTCAGCGGCGCCTGGACGTCGCGCGCGTTGTTCAGCAGGTCTCGCGTGAAGATGTCGACGTGCCAGCTGCGAGGTCGTGAACCTGTCCGGGCCACCCTGCGGAATGCCGTGACCACGGACGCCACTCTCGGGTGGTCGGGGGCGCAGGCAAGTCCGGTGACCCCCTTCCGATCCTGACCTGAGACTGTGGGGACATGCACTCCCGCGTAGCCGAGATGCTCGGCGTGGACATCCCGATCGTGCAGGCACCCATGGGCTACATCGCGCGGGCCCAGCTGGCATCGGCCGTGTCCAACGCCGGCGGCATGGGGATCATCGAGACCTCCTCCGGGCGCCTCGATCAGGTCCGCGAGGAGATCGTGAAGATGCGCGATCTCACCGACCGGCCGTGGGGCGTCAACATCGCGCAGCTCTTCATCCGCGACCGCGTGGGCCTGACGGAGACGGTCGACTTCGTCGTCGGCCACGGGGTGCGCTTCGTGACGACCTCCGCCGGCGATCCGTCAGTGCTCACCTCCATCCTCAAAGCGGCCGGGATCACCGTGTTTCACGTCGTTCCCACCTTGCGCGGGGCGCTGAAGGCGCTCGAGGCGGGCGTCGACGGCCTCGTCGTCGAAGGCGTGGAGGGCGGCGGCTTCAAGAACGCCGACGGGGCCTCGTCCATGGTGCTGGTGCCGCTCATCGCCGCCGCGGTGCGCCAGGTGCGTGACGTCCCGATCATCGCCGCCGGTGGCATCAGTGACGGCATCTCGATGGCGGCGGCGTTCACGCTCGGCGCCGAGGGCGTGCAGATGGGCACCCGGATGCTGACGGCGGCCGAGTCTCCCGTACACGAGAACTGGAAGCAGGCCGTGGTCGCTGCCGCGGAGACCGACACCGTCGTGGTCAATCGCTACGCGAAGCCGTCGATGCGTACGTTGCGCACGGATCTGTCGTCGACGGCCGAGCGCGCCGAGAAGGCACCGGCCCTGGCCATCGACGGTCTGATGCAGCTCTACTTCGGCGGCGAGATGAACGCCGCCTACGCGATGAGCGGCCAGGTGGCCGGGCGCATTGACGAGGTCCTGCCGGTGCGACAGATTCTCGAGACCGCCTGGGAAGAATGCCAGGAGCGGCTACGCGAGATGGGCAAGCTCGCCTCGTCGTGAGGTGATGTCGTGAGGTGACGTCGGGAGGGCGCATGGGGAGGCTGTCCAGCCGGGAGCCGAACGACCCGGCGCCGCTGCCGTTGCAGCTGGGTCCAGTGTCCAACGGCGAGTTCCTCCCGGCAGCAGCGACCGGGACGGACGCCTGGATCGCCCGCGAGACGCTCGAGCGGGCCACCGCCGCCGCCGACCACGTCGGCATGGAGCGCCGCCGCTTCCTGCAGTCGGCCGGTGGGATGGCGGCGCTGCTGGCGACGCTCAATGCCGCCGCCTGCTCGAGTGCGGCGCGACGAACCTCGTCGCCGTCGCCCCGGCCGAGCGGGTCGACGCCCGCGGGCAGCTTCGCGGTCCCCTCTCCGCACGATGTGGCGGCCTGCGAGAAGGCACTCGGCTCCCGCGGCGAGTTCATCTTCGATACCCACACCCACCACGTGATGCCGGACCGGCCGTGGCAGCAGACCGCCCCGGAGACGGTTCAGCTCATCCTCGGGATGTTGCCTGCCGAGCATGCCGCCGCCGACCCGCTGGCCTCGGTCAACCGCGCGGCCTACATCCACGACATGTTCCTGGCCAGCGATACGACCATGGCGCTGCTGACCGACGTGCCGAACTCCGGCGACGCGGACGCGCCCATCCCGTTCAACGACGCCGTCGGCACCCAGGCGATGGTGGCCCAGCTGACGCATGGCGGTGCCGCCCGCATCGTGCTTCACGACGTCATCGCCCCGAACTTCGGGCCGCTCAAGGGCCGCCTCGACGACATGGAAGCCAAGGTGGCCGGCGGCCATGTCGCCGCGTTCAAGGTCTATACCGCCTGGGGTCCGAACGGGCAGGGCTTCGATCTGGATGACCCGCGCATCGGGCTGCCCGTCCTGCAGCGCGCGCATGAGCTCGGGGTGCGGGTCTTCTGCGGCCACAAGGGCCTGCCGCTGATGCGCTTCGACGCGGCGCACAACGGTCCGCGCGACATGGTCGCGGCAGCCCGCATCTTCCCGGACATGCAGTTCGTCGTCTTCCATGCCGCGTGGGACCCGAACTACCGCGAAGGCCCGTACGACCCGGCCAACGCCGCGATCGGCATCAACTCACTCATCAAAGCTCTCGACGACCATGGCATCGCGGCGAACAGCAACGTGTGGGTCGACCTCGGCACCACCTGGCGGACCCTGCTGACCGATCCCGATCAGGCGGCCCACGCGCTGGGCAAGCTCCTGCGCCGCGTCGGCGAGAACCGGATCCTCTGGGGCACCGATGCGATCTGGTACGGCTCGCCGCAGCCGCAGATCATGGCGTTTCGCGCGTTCCAGATCGCGGTCGAGTACCAGGAGCGCTACGGCTATCCGGCGCTCACCGAAGCGCGCAAGCGCAAGATCCTGGGACTCAACGCCGCCAGCCTTTTCGGGCTGGATCCGCACGCGACACGATGCGCGCTCACCCAGGATCCGATTTCCGCGGCCAAGGCCGAGCACGCGGCGCTCATCACCTCCGGCGACCTTCCGGCGCCCTGGCAGCCGCGTGGTCCGCTCACGCGCCGGCAGACCCTGGGATGGCTGGGGTCGTCGCGCACGCCGTGGACGCCGGACTAGCTGAAGTCGACCCGCAGCCGGGTCAGCCGGAGCGTCTTGATCCGCCACTGCCCATCGGACTTCTCATACGTCTCGTGGTAGTGGCCGTAGCCGTGCATGTGGCTGCCCGGCATCAGCTCGCTGTCCGCGGGGAACCAGAGCTTGTCCTCCATCGCCCACGTTCCGCGGGCGGTCGTCTCGGAGGTGAGCACGATCTCCGGCATGTGGCCGTGGTGGACGGTGGCCACCTTGCCGATCGCCTGCTCCAGGAACGGCATGAAGGCGTCACGGGATGTGGTGTGCTGGCCTCCCTCTGACGTCATGTCGATGTCGACATCGGCGGCGAAGACCTCTCCCATCTCGGCCCACTGCTTGGTATCCATCAAGCGGAAGTAGCGGGCTTTGAGCGCCTTGATGGCCTCGATGTCGTCGGCCTGATCGCTCACGGGTCACTCCTGTTCGAAGACCGGCCGTGGCCGGCCGGGGACGTATCCCCGACCGGCCACGGTCCATGCGTCAGCTACCGAGAACCGAGAGCGGCACGTTCTTGAAGCAGGTCAGCGGGACCTTCTCCACGTACTTGTCGCCCTGCACCTGCACCAGCGATCCGCAGGCAACCGAGTTCTTGTGGTTGATGGGGAAGCTGAGCTTGCCCAGACCACCCGGCACCTCGTACGAGGAGCCGTCGTTGGCCACCTTGAGGAAGCCCTCGCGGCTGAGGTTGTTGCCGGCCTTCTTCAGGTGGTCGAGGAAGATGTCCGCCGAGTAGTACCCGATCGCGATGTCCTGCGTCAGGTCCTTCTGGTCGGGCGCCACCTTCTGCACGTCCTTCAGCATCTGGGTGTTGGCCTCCGTCTTGCCCTGGAAGCTCCCGTACTGAATGAAGACGTAGGCGTCCTGCAGTGCCTTCTTCGCCTGCGCGCTCTCCAGGAATGCCGGGTCATAGGTGACGGCGTTCTCCTGCGGGCCCTTGAACCCGGCGTTGGTCAGAGCGGTCGACAGTCCCTCGACGTTCGGCACGGTCGTGACGTGGAACATCACGTCAGGTGCCTTGCCGTTGTTGGACGTGAGGATCGCCTGCGAGTACGGGGTGAAGTCCGAAACCGCTGACGTCGACGGCAGGCTGGCCTTGGCGTAGGTGACCTTCCACTTGTCGGCGACGAACGCGGCTTCGATGACCTTGATGCCGAACTGACCGGCCGTGTCGTCCTCGGAGATCAGCGCGACCGTCTTGCCGGTGCCGTCCTTCTGACCGAGCAACTTGTCCATCAGGCCGGCCGAGGCGGTCGACACCTCGTTCTCCTTGGAGAGCGGCACCAGGCAGCCGGAGAAGCCGAAGCCGACGTCGTTGTTGCAGAACGCCGGGGTGATGCCCCAGCCGTAGAACGGGACCTTGTTCTGCACCAGGTACTGGCCACCGGTCGACAGCACGGGGCTGACCATCGGCACGATGGCGAAAGCCTTGTCCTCGGTGACGATCTTCTTCACCGTCGGAAGGTCAAGGGCGGGATCGAGCTTGTTGTCGGCCGCGCCCAAGAAATTGATCTTCCGGCCGTTGACGCCACCCTCGTCGTTGGCCCGCTGGAAGCGAGCCTTGGCGCCCAGCTCGGCGAGCGCTTCCGACTGACCGGATGCGCTCGTCTTGTCGACGTCACCCTCGATCGTGATCGAGTCCTTGGTGAAACCCTGGTTGGCGTTCGCATTGTTGTTGGCGCTGCTCCCGCCGGCACTGCTACTGCTGCTCGGGGTGCTGGATCCGCCAGACTTCGAGCTGCTGCTTCCGCAAGCCGCCAATGCCAGGGACAACACCGCACCCATGGCGATGACGCCCACGCGCGCCTTCCTCGTACTTCTCATCGGACCTCCAGTGGGCGTCCTTGCCCGTTGTGGCCAGCCGGCCCATCCGGCTGGTCAAACTTGTAGCGCCTCGGGTGGCGCACGTACCTCTCGTCAGCCGCCATGAGGCGCACCGACTCCCGCTCCGGGTGAGGCACTGCTCGACCCGGTCGGCGAGTTCACGGTCGACCCCGAGGTAAGTGGCGGCTAGCGCGGCGGCATCGACGTCGGCGGCGGCTCGGGTCCAGGCGACCTGGCCGAGGTCCAGCGCGATGACGCGCTCCGCTACGTGAGCGATCCCGTGCAACTTCTCCTCGACCAGCAGCACCGCGCATCCGGTGGCGGCGATCTCCCGCAGGATCTCCATCACCTGCTCGATGACGAGCGGCGCCAGGCCCAGCGAAGGCTCATCCGCCACCAGCACCCGCGGTGGCTTGGCCAGCAGCGGGGCGAGCGTCAGCATCTGCTGCTCGCCACCGGAGAGCACGCCCGCAGGCAGCTTGCGCCGTTCCCGAAGGGCGTGGAATCGCTCGTAAACGAATTCGCGCTGCTCCGCGTCGAGCACCAGGCGCAGGTTCTCCTCGACGGTCAGACCGGCGAAGATGCCACGCGACTCCGGCGCGAGCACCAGGCCGGCCTGGGAACGCCTGTGGGGTGGCCGCTTCGTGACGTCCTCGCCGCCGAGCCGCACCGTTCCGGCGTCGGCCGCGACCAGCCCGGTGATGACCGAGCACAGCGTCGTCTTGCCGGCCCCGTTCGGCCCGAGCACGGCAACGATCGAACCGGCTTCGACATCGAAGCTGACGTCGTGCAGCACCTCGACACCGTCATAGCCGGCCCGCAGGCCGCGCACCTGGAGCAGCGCATCCGTTGCCGCGAGCGGGCCCGGCTGCGAGGGGATGGCTGCCGCGCGCTTCCTTTCGCAACGACGGCGCGCTTGTCGCCTCCGTCGCGACGGCCGTCCCGGCTTGCGCCCCGGCTCGGCGGGCGGCGAGCCGCCGTCCAAGCTTGCGGAACTCGTCCACGGTGTCGACCAGGAATCCTTCGGGGTTCTTCGCGAGCCCGATGCCGCCCAGACCGAACAGCATGATCGGCAAGTACGTGGAACTGGAGATGTACTCGCTGAAGAACTGTGGCCCCAGCGAGTAGACGAGCGCGGCGACGACCGCACCCCCCGGGCGCCGGACCCCGAAGGCAACCACGACCGCCAGCCAGATGAGGCCGACGATGGTCGGGAAGTCGCCGTTGGTGATACCGCCCTTGTGGGAGGCGTACAGGATGCCGCCCGCCCCCGCCATTGCCGAGGAGATGGTGAAGAGTACGAACTTCTGCCGTGCGGTGTTGACGCCGGACGCTTCCGCCGCGACGGGGGACGAGCGCACGGCGAGCATGGCGCGTCCCGAGGGCGAGCGTTCCAGGTTGCGCACCAGCCAGACCGCCAGGAGCACGATCACCAGCACCAGCAACGCGAAATTTCGATTGCCGTGCCCTTCGAGCTCGTCCTGGAAGTCGATCCCGAACCAGGAGGGGCGCGGGAAGATCCACCCGCCGAGGTTCTGGTTGCTCAGCCATTCCAGCTGGAAGACCAGGATCTGCCCGATGAACGCGAGCGCCAGCGTCGACAGGGCAAGGGGAAGCCCTCCGAGCCGCAGCGACGGCAACGAGACGATCGCCCCGACGAGACCGGCCACCGCCGTGCCGACCAGCAACGCTTCGATCAGATTGAATCCATGATTCGTGATCAACAATCCGGCGGTCAGGGCGGCGGAGGTCACGAAGGCAGCTTGAGCGAGGCTCACCATGCCGCCGATGCCCGTGACGATGACGAACGACACGAAGACCAGGGCGAGGCACAGCCCCGATGAGGTGTAGTCCAGCCACGACGGATTGGCCTCGAAGATCCAGATGACCAGCCCGATGGTCGCCAGCGTCCACGGCCACGCGCGCCGCCAGAGCGGCAGCCGGCTGAGATCCAGGTCTCTGGGTTTCTCATCGGACACGGTGCCGGCGCGTCTGCCTCGGGACGCGTTCAGCAGGAGCAGCCCGACGAAGATGAGGATGTACGGGGTCGAATCCGACAGCCCCCGGAAGCTCACGTGGGGCTCGACGTAGCCGGCGATCAGGTTGGTGATGACACCAAGAACGAGCCCGAACGTGAACGCCAGGGGGATGCTGACGAAGCGGGCGAACACCGCCGCTCCGGCGGACGCCAGCATCGCCTCCGTGTACACGTCAGGGCTGAGGTTCAGGATGGGTGCGCCCAGCACGCCCACCATGCCCGCGACGGTCGTCGAGAGCACCGAGGCACTCAGCGACGTGCGCGCCGGATTCACCCCGCGCAGCGAGGCGAGGTCGCGGCGGTCGACGCAAGCGCGCATCTGCAGGCCCAGTGGCGTTCGTCGCACCACGAACCACATGACCACGGCGGTGAATGCGGCCGCGGCCAGGATGGCGATCTTGGTCGAGTTGATCGAGATCTGATTGGTGATGTGGTAGACGGTCGCGGGAGTCGGTCCGACGCCGGGCGGCGACGTGACGTTGGTCGTGGTCTTCAGATCCGCCACGTCAACGATGTACAAGCCGGCGGCGGGCAAGGCGATCGTCAGCCCGATCGTGGCGACGATCTGCGCCGTGATGCCGGCTCTGGCCAATCGTCGCAGCATCGCCACGTCGAGCAAGGCGCCGAGCAGCGGGGCGAACACCAGGATGGTGACGAGAGCCGCCGGCACGATCGACCAGTGCGCTCCGGTGTTGAGCTCGTAGTACATCAGGGCGCACACGAACGCTGTGGCCCCTTGCGCGAAGTTGAAGACGCCGGCGACCTGATACGTCAGCACCAGGCCGGACGCGAGCATCGCGTAAAGGCCACCGGCGACCAGGCCGGACAGGACGAGCGTGAAGAGCTTGCTCATGCGGGCGTCACCTCAGCACCGGCTCCCGTCGGCCAGCCGGCACGGCCCGGCCGCTCGATCCCAGGTAGGCCGCGGCCACTTCGGGATGGCGTCGGATCTCATCGGGAGTGCCTTCAGCCAGCCGCTTCCCGAGGTTCAGCACGACCACCCGGCCGCACTCGCGCATCACGAAGGCCATGTCGTGCTCGACGAGCAGGACGGCGCAGTTGCGCTCGCTGCGGATGCGCTCCAGGGCCCGCGCGAGGTAGTCGATCTCGGTCTCGGCGAGGCCCGAGGTCGGCTCATCGAGCAGGAGCACCCGGGGCTGGTCCACGGCGGCACGGGCCATCTCCAGCAGCCGGATCTGGCCGATGGTGAGGCGCGACGCGCGCTCCCGCGAGAGGTCGGAGAGCCCGAAGAGGTCGAGTGCCTCGCGAACCTGCTCGCGGCGCCGGCGCTCGACACGCGCCCGGAATGGCGACCGAACGAGGTCGGCCAGGACACCCCCACCGCCGCCGCGCCATTCCACGGCCACCAGCAGGTTGTCCTCGACCGAGAGGTGGCTGAACGGCTGCTGCTTCTGGAACGTGCGCTTCAGCCCGTGGCGGGCCCGCCACGTCGCGGTCTTCCCGGTGATGTTCGCGCCTCGGTAGATCACGCTGCCACGCGTCGCCGACTGCACGCCGGACAGGACGTCGAACAAGGTGGTCTTACCGGCGCCGTTCGGCCCGATGACGCCGCAGAATCTCACCGGCGGCGACCGAGATGGAGACGTCGTCCAGCGCCGTCACGCCGCCGAACCGCTTACCGATGCCACGCGCTTCCAGGACAGCGGTGCCCGACGCGGTGGTCATGGTCGGCGACCCGCGCTCGGCCTCGCTGCGCTCGCCCAAGTCACGATCGCCTCCGCCGGCGCGTCGTTCACTGCCGTATCCATGGCTCCCCGTCGATGAAATATCCAGTAGCTCGCGTCACAGTGTGGATCACCATGGCATAGCCACCCCGCCGTTCGTTCGCAAGGTCTGCCCCGTGATGAAGCGCGCCGCGTCACCGGCAAGGTAAAGCACGGTGTTGGCGATGTCCTGCGGTTCGCCGATCAGGCCCAGCGGCGACTGCTGGCGACGCGGTTCGAACGCCCTCTTCCGAGCTTCGGCGTCGACGGTCCCGTCCGGACGCACATGGTGTCGCGAGGTCATGGCCGTCTCGATGAACCCCGGAGCGATGGCGTTGACGCGCACCCCCGCCGGCCCCACTTCGAGCGCGAGCGTCTTGGTCAGCTGGGCCAGTGCAGCCTTGCTGACCGCGTAGGCCGCGAGGGTGGGAGCGGGGGTGTCGATGGCTGCCGACACCATGTTGATGATCGAGCCGCGGCCGGCCGGAATCATCACCGATGCGGCGGCCTGGCAGCCATAGAGCGCGCCGCGGAAGTTGACGTCGAAGACCCGGTTGAACTGCTGGTCCGTCATCTCGACGACGGGCACCTGATCGATGACTCCGGCGATGTTGCACCAGACGTCCAGGTGCCCGTACTCGGCGACGCACCGGTCGGCCAGCGCGAAGACCGCCGAGCGGTCGGTGACGTCGAGTTCCTCCGCGACCGCGGCGCCGCCCCACGCCGTGATGGCGTCGGCGGTGGCCTTCGCGCCCGGGCCATTGCGGTCGGCGCAGACGACAGTGGCGCCGGCGGCCGCCAGCAACTGCGCGCTGCCCGCACCGATTCCGCTGCCTGCGCCCGTGACGACAACGGTTCGCCCGGAAAGCCGCCAACCTGCCGCGAAATCAGGTGTTTCCGTCATAGCCACTCCTCTTTGCCCTCCTCGGATGCACCGCTCGAAGGAGCGGAGCCGTGAACGGCGGCCGTGACCCGATCCGCCGCGGCGCGCAGCCGCCGACCGAGATCGTGGACCTCGTCCGCGGTGAGCTGGGTGGGAAAACCCACCAATGTCAGGGCCAGGCTGACCCGGCCGTTGGCGTCGAAGATCGGAGCGGCCAGGTGGTTCAGCCAGTACGGCCCGCCCGACGTCTCGATCAGCTGGTAGTCCTCGTCCGCAAGCTGACGCACCAGCTGGGCAATCGAACCACCACCCGCGCGTCCACTCGCCAGCCGGGTGGCCAGCGCCCGGCCGAGGCGCTCGCGCACCGGATTCTCCAGCCCGATCGAGTAGCCGCGCTCGCGCACGGCCTCGAGTCCGGAGCGGTACTTCGGGCTGAGGACGTGAGCCGCGGAGCCGTCCAGCTCGTTGGCCCAGCCGAACGCCGCGAGCAGCACGCCCTCGCTCGACCAGGCGAAGAAGACCGTCGCGAGCGGCGGCACCAGCGGCACCCGGGCGCCGATCCCGGCGGTGGCCGACAGCGCCGCCGGTGTGCCGTTCTTCGCCAGGATCACGATTTCGTTACCAACCACCGCGCTCGCCAGGCACTCCAGCCCGGTGTGCCTGCCGAGCTCCCGCATCTCGTCCTCGGCGAACCGCAGCGCCGGGTAACCCCGGGTGGCGGCCTCGCCGAGCGCGATCAGGCCCGGACCGAGGCGATAGCTCGGCCCGGAAGGATGGCGCAGCAGCCAGCGCGAATCGACCAGTGACGTGAGCAGCGCATGGCACGTCGCCTTCGACAGCTCGGTGCGCTTCACCAGATCGGCCAGCGTGAAGCTGTGTTCCGGCTCGGCAGCAAGCACCGTGAGAAGCCGCGCGGCACGTTCGAGGCTGGGATTGCCGCGGGTGGTCATACGTGCGTTTCCGCCATCACACGTCCGGTAGCGGATAGGGGAACTTGACGCCCACGCCGCCGTCGACCACCAGTGTCTGCCCGTTCACGTAGCCCGAAAGGTCACTCACCATGAACAGCAGCGGCCCGGCGATGTCGGAGGTTTCCGCCACCCGGCCGAGCGGTGCGTTCGCGGCGTTACGCGCGCGCCCGGGCTCCCCGAGGAACGCCGAAACGCGCGGCGTCCACACGACTCCGGGTGCGATGGCGTTGACGCGAACCCCGCTGGGGCCGAGCTCCACCGCGGCCGAGCGCACCAGCGACATCAGACCGGCCTTGGCCGCTCCGTAGGCAGCGTGTTCGGGGGCCGCCGTGATCCCGGAGACGGACGCGACGAACGCCATGGTGCCGCCGCCGCTCTCGGCCAGCAGCCGGCCGAAGATCTGGGTGAGCAGCTGGGCGTGGCGCAGGACGATCGTGAAGTGCCAGTTCCACTCGTCGTCGTCCATGTCGATGAGCGGCCCGTAGCGCGACATCCCGACGATGTCGATGACGGAGTCGACCTTTCCGAGCGTGGCCGTCGCGTCGCGGGCGAGGCGCTCCACCTCGCTGCGCTGGGTGGCGTCGCCGGCCCAGGCATATCCCCCGACCTCCTTGGCGATCTCCGCGGCCAGGTCGGGTTCCACGTCGACGCACAGCACCCGGGCGCCGACCTGCGCGAGGGCATGGGCGCACTGGCGCCCGATGCCGGCCCCCGCCCCCACGAGCACGACCCCCTGGCCGTCGAGCCGGAGGCGGTCGGGGAAATCGGGAACCGGCGAATCGTCGGTACGCGTCACGCCCGAAACTCCTGCCACCGCTGCGGACGCCTTCGGCTGGTACGCGGCGAGCTCGGGGATGACCTCCTTGCCGAGGACCTCGATGGTCCGCTTGATGTCCTCGTGTTCCAGGAATCCCCATTGCACGTAACAGATGAGCTCGTCGATGCCGAGGTCGGCGTAGTGCTTCATCTTGCGCACGCAGGTGTCGACATCACCGATGACGATCATGTCGGCGGCGTCGAACGTCTCGATCGGGACCTCGCCCTGCATGAGCCCGGTCAGCAACGGGAACGCGGTGTCGCGCTCCTCCGGCGACAGGTGTGGCAGCTCCCAGTCGAGCGTGAACTGCGCGAGGTTCTTGTACCACCAGGCGACGCTGTCCCAGACCTGGCGGTCGGCGGGGCGGCGCTCGTCGCGGACGTGGACCAGCGTGTAGGCGGCCACCTTGTTCGTCGTGACGTCGGTCAGTGGCTTCGCGTTCTGCGCGGCGGCGCGGTAGGCGGTCACCTGCGCGGCCATCGTCTCCAGTGGCTGCATGATCGAGAACGAGAGCATCCCGAGCCCGTTGGCGCCGGCGACCTCGGCCGAGCCCTGCGATGTCGCGGCCATCCAGCACGGCGGGTGCGGGTCCTGCCAGGGCTTGGGGGTGACCATCCGCTTCGGGAAGGTGAAGCGTTCGGATTCGTACTCGAAGTACTCGTCGCGCCACATCCCGCACACGATCTGGATGGCCTCGGCCCAGTCGTCCCGCGACTTCTCGCGGTCGACACCGAAGGCGGTCTGCTCCATCGGCGTGGAGCGCCCGGTCCCCCACTGCACGCGCCCTTGCGAGAGCAGGTCGACCGTCGCGACCTTCTCGGCAATGCGCTGCGGCGGGGTGAAGGCGAACGGGGTGAGCGTGACCCCGAAGCCGAGGCCGATCTGCTCGGTGACGCCGGAGAGATGGCCGAGCAGCACCTCGGGCGACGGGCAGTGCGAGCGCCCCTCGCGGAAGTGGTGTTCGACCGCCCAGATCGTGTTGAACCCGACCTTGTCGGCCAGGCGGATCTGCTCGATGGCTTCGCGATACGCGCGGCGCTCCGCGTCACGCTGGCCGTAGGGGTGCGGGCGGCCCCATGGCTTGGGGGCGTCCACCTCGTACAAGACATCAAGCTTCACGCCGTGAACCCTCTTTACTCATCGGTCGGCGACCCGCGCTCGGACTCGCTGCGCTCGGACTCGCTGCGCTCGCCCGAGTCACGATCGCCTCCATACCTTCTGGTCGACGACCCGCGCTCGGACTCGCTGCGCTCGCCCGAGTCACGATCGCCTCCATTCGCATATACGAACACCCGGTCGGGGTGTCGAACACACTTGCAGTGACCTGAGACACAGTCAAGTCAGGGGTAGCGATACGCTCGCGCCGCTGGGTCAGCGACAATCAGGAGGCAGCGTCCATGGGACGGTTCACAGGTCGGGTTGCATTCATCACGGGCGCCGCGCGGGGCCAGGGTCGAGCCCACGCGGTTCGACTGGCGGACGAGGGCGCGGACCTCATCCTGTCCGACATTTGCGCGCCCGTCGCCACCAACGGGGTCGACCCGTCGACCCCGGAGGATCTGGACGAGACGGTCCAGCTGGCCGAGAAGGCCGGCGCCAAGGTCGTCGCCCGTCACGCCGACGTGCGTGACCTGGGTGCGCTGGAATCCCTGGCGAATCAGGGGGTGGAGGAGCTCGGCCGCATCGACATCGTCGTGGCCAACGCCGGCATCCTCTCCTGGGCCAACGCCTGGGAGATGTCGTCGGAGCAGTGGAGCGAGCTCATCGACATCAACCTGACCGGTGTGTTCCACACCGTGCGGGCGACGGTGCCCCACATGATCCGGGCGGGCAACGGCGGCTCGATCATCCTCACCAGCTCCTCCGCCGGCCTGAAGGGCCAGCCGTTCACGCTGGCCTACACGGCGGCCAAGCACGGCGTCGTCGGGATCGCCCGGGGGCTCGCCAACGAGCTGGGCGAGTTCAACATCCGGGTCAACAGCATCCACCCGGCCGGCGTCGAGACCCACATGATGAAGGTGCCCGGCCTGTTCAACATGATCCAGGAGAAGGCGACCACGCTCGGCCCGCTCTTCATGAACACGCTGCCCTTCGAGTCCATGAAAGCCTCGGACGTCTCCGCGGTGGTCGCGTTCCTGGCCAGTGATGATTCGAAGTACATCACCGGCGCCCAGGTGCCGATCGACATCGGCTCGACCAACCGCTGACCGGGACGGTCGGTGAAACTGACGGGAGATTGACATGACTGCTGAGGCACAGGCCCGTACGGGCAACTGGGGACGCTGGGGCGACGACGACGAGCGCGGCGCTCTGAACCTGCTCACCCCGGAGGTGGTGCTGCGGGCGACCCAGGCGTGCCGCACCGGCAAGGTCTACAACCTCGGACTTCCGGTGCAGCGCGCCGGAGTTCCGGTGTTCGACTACCGGGGTGCCCCGCAGCGGCTCACCCTGACCAGCCAGACCGATGCCGGCAATTTTGCCGAGTTCGGGGCTCCCGAGGGGCTGGGCGCGAACGAGGACGTTCTCGTCATCGCCGCGCACAACGGCAGCCACCTCGACGCGCTGTGCCACGTCTTCTCGGACGACCAGTTCTACAACGGCTACTCGAAGGACACGTTCACCTCCCAAGGCGGCGCCGGGCGTTGCGGCATCGACAAGACCGGCGGCTTCGCGACGCGTGCCGTGCTCGCCGACCTCGCCGGCCACTTCGGAGTCGAGTGCCTCGAGCCCGGCTACCGGATCAGCGGGGACGAGATCGCGAAATGCCTTTCGGCACAGGGGGTTTCGGTCCAGCCGGGCGACGCGCTACTGGTCCGCACCGGATGGCTCGACCGCTTCACGCGGCTGGCCGCGGAGGGTGGAGACCCGGGCTTCGCTCAGCCGGGCCTCGCGCTCTCGACCGTCGATTTCATCCGTGACAACGACCTCGCAGCCGTGGGCGCCGACAACGCGGCGATCGAGTGCATCCCCTTCGACGAGGACCGCTTCCTCTCGCTCCACATCGAGGTCCTGGTCAAGCTGGGCGTGCCGCTGATCGAACACCTGCAGCTGTCGGGAATGGCCGCTGACGGCTGCCACTCGGCCCTGCTGGTCGTGGCGCCGATGCTCGTCACCGGTGGCACCGGCAGTCCCGTCAACCCGATTGCCATCGGTTGAGCACGGAAGCAGCCCCGGCCACGGGACCGCTCGCCGGGATCCGCGTCGTCGAGCTCGGCATGTGGGTCGCAGGTCCCGGAGCGGGCGGCATCCTGGCCGACTGGGGTGCCGACGTCATCAAGATCGAGCCGCCGTCCGGCGACCCGGCGCGCACCTTCGGCGGGATGCTGGGGATCGACGACGGGACGAACCCGCCCTTCGACCTCGACAACCGCTCCAAGCGCAGCATCGCGCTCGATCTGAGCTCGGCCGAGGGCCGCGAGATCGTCCAGGAGCTGATCGCCGGTGCCGACGTCTTCCTGACGAACATCCGGCTGGAGGCGCTCGCCAGGGTCGGGCTGTCGTCGGACGAGCTCTGTGCGCGCTACCCGGGACTGGTGTACGCGCTCGTCACCGGGTACGGCATCGAGGGCGAGGAGGCGAACCGGCGGGCCTACGACATCGCGGCGTACTGGGCGCGTTCGGGCATCGCTGACGCGCTCACCCCCCCGGGCGGCAACCTGCCCTTCCAGCGCGGGGGCATGGGCGATCACACGGTGGCGATGAGCGCGGCCGCCATGACCAGCGCCGCTCTCGTGCACCGGGAGCGCACCGGGAAAGGGCAGCTGGTCACCACCTCGCTGCTGCGCCAGGGCGCGTACACGATCGGTTTCGACGTGAACGTCGCGCTCATGTGGGGTTACAACATCCAGCTCGGCGACCGCACCACGATGCGAAATCCCACGATCAACAACTACACCGCGGGCGACGGCCGCCGCTTCTGGATCGTCGGGCTCGAGGCGGACCGCCACTGGCCGCCGCTGGCCCGGGCCGTCGGACGCCCTGAATGGCTCACCGACCCGCGTTACGCCGAAACGCCGACCCGCGCCGAGAACGCCCCTGCCCTGATCGCCGAGCTGGACGCGATCTTCGCGACCAAGTCACTGGACGAGTGGGCCGAGATCTTCGAGCAGGACCCGGAGTTCATCTGGTCGCCGGTCAACTCGGTCAACGACCTCATCGTCGACCCGCAGTTCTTCGCGGCCGGCGGGGTCATCACGGTTCCCGACGAGAACGGAGGCTCGCTGATGCTGGCGACCCCCGCCGATTTCTACGGGACCCCGGCCGGTCCCCGGTTCCGCCCTCCCCGGCTCGGGGAGAACAGCCGCTCGATCCTGGCGGAACTCGGCAGAAACGAGGACGATGTCGAGGCGCTCATCAAGGCTGGAGTCGTCACCGCGAGCTGAACGGGGGTCTGCGGGATGCGCCCCATCGATCTGAATGCCGACCTGGGTGAAGGCTTCGGCCTGTGGCGCATGGCCGACGACGAAGCCCTCCTGCAGATCGTCACCAGCGCTAACGTGGCCTGCGGCTTCCATGCCGGCGACCCTCCGACGATGCGGCGGGTCTGCGAGCTCGCCGCGGCCCGCGACGTGCGGGTCGGTGCCCACGTCAGCTATCGCGATCTGGCGGGCTTCGGCCGGCGCTTCCTCGCCGTCGATGCCGCCGAACTGCGTGACGAGATCACCTACCAGATCGCCGCGCTCGACGGGATAGCACGGGCCGCGGGGACCCGGGTCAGCTACGTGAAGGCGCACGGAGCGCTCTACAACCGGACGGTGACCGACACCGACCACGCGGCCGCGCTTGTCGAGGGCACGCGCGCCTTCCATCCGCAGCTGCCGTTACTCGCGCTGCCGGGCTCGGTCGTGGCCACGCTGGCCGGCGAGGTCGGCACCCCGGCCATCGCCGAGGGCTACCCGGATCGCCGCTACACGCCCGGCGGCCAGTTGGCCCCGCGCTCGGAAGCGGGCAGCTCCCTGTCCGATCCCGACGAGGTCTCGGCGAACGCGCTGGCCCTCGCCGCTCAGGACGCGCTCGCGTCGCTGTGCCTGCACGGCGATAACCCGGCGGCCGTCGAGGTGGCCCGCAGAACCCGCCGCGCACTGCTGGCTGCCGGCCACGAGATCACGGCGTTCGCATGAGCGCCGGGCTCGACACCGGCCTCATCACCACGTTCATCACGGGTGTCCGGCCGGCGGGCGAACGGGCGGCGATCCTCGATGTCGCAGGCGATTGCGGGCTGACGCCGGCCGCCGCGGCAGAAGGTCTACGCGGGTTGCTGGCTGCCAAGGGGATAGGCCTGCACAACGTCGTCCCGGGCGCTGCGACGGTTCTGGTGGTCGCGACGAGCGCCCCGCAGCTGGGTGCCGCGATCGCGACCCTCGACGAGCTCCCGTCGTACCTGACCGCCCACGAGGAGCCCCCCGCCGCGGTCACCGTCGAGGTGCGAGTGCGCTACGACGGAGCCGACCTCCCCGCCGTCGCCAAGGCCACCGGCCTCTCGGTCGAGGAAGTCATCCGCCGTCACAGCGACGTGACCTACCAGGCGGCCTTCACGGGCTTCGCCCCCGGCTTCGCGTACCTCACCGGGTTGGAGCCGGCGCTGCAGCTGCCGAGACGCAAGACCCCGCGGCCGTCCGTGCCCGCCGGATCCGTTGCGATTGCTGATGTCTACACCGCGGTGTACCCGCAGCCGAGCCCGGGCGGATGGCACCTCGTGGGGTCCACGGCAGCGGTGATGTTCGATGCGGCGCGCAGCAGCCCCGCGCTGCTACGTCCGGGCAACCACGTGCGCTTCGTCGCCGAGCCAGGCCCGATCCCATGACCGGCGTCATCGAAGTCATCGACGGCGGACCCCTCACCACCGTGCAGGACGCCGGCCGTATCGGGCTGGCACACCTCGGCGTCTCGCCGTCCGGCTTCCTCGACGCTCCAGCGGCCAAGCTGGCGAACCGGTTGGTCGGCAACGACGAGACCTCCGCCGTGCTGGAGACCACCGGCCGCGGTCCCCGCCTGCGCCTTCTCGAGGTCGATGACCGCGAGTCCGTAGCGGTTGTCGCCGTGACGGGCGCGCCCGCGTCAATCCATATCGACGGCCGGCTCGCCGACCCCCACGCGCCGCTTCATCTCCACATCGGTGAGGAGCTGCGGATCGGGCAGCCCACGGCCGGGGTGCGCGGCTACCTCGCGATACGGGGCGGCTTCGAAGTCGCTCCCGTGCTCGGCAGCCGATCCACCGATCTGCTGAGCCACCTCGGACCCCCGCCGCTCGCCGCGGGGCAGCGCCTCCCCTACGGACGCCCGACCGGCCGCGTTCCCTCGTCCGAATCGCTCAGCGGGTCCGGCATCAAGGCCGAGCCCACCCTCGAGGTCTACCCGGGTCCGAGCCGCGAATGGTTCCGGCGCGACGCGATGACGACGCTCGTTCAGACCACCTGGACGGTGACCCCGGCCAGCAGTCGGGTAGGGCTGCGCTTGAACGGTCGGGTGCTGAGACGCAGCGATCGCGAGCTGCGTCCGGAAGGCATGGTGATGGGCTCGATCCAGGTCCCACCGGATGGCCAGCCGGTACTGCTGCTTGCCGACCACCCGACGACCGGCGGTTACCCGGTCATCGCCGTGGTGCGGGCCCGCGACCTCCCCCACGCCGCGCAGGCAGCACCAGGAACGACCCTGCGCTTCCGGCTGGTCGGTAACCCGCGCTAGCCGGCTTCAGCGGGCCGGGTCGGCAGCGGCGTCCTGCACCGGAGCCGCGGTCACGCCGCCCAGGTACGACTCGAGCGCGCTGACTTCCTGCGGGCGACCGAGGAAGCCGAGATAGCCATCCGGCCGCACAACAACCACGCCGCCGGCCTGCATGCCGTATCGCGCAGCGATCACCTGCGTGCTGTCGGGCAGCGCGCAATCGAAGGCGTCATCGTCCGCTGACGTGCCGATCAGGATGTTGACGACGCCCGGCAACGCTCGCGGGGTTGGCGCTGACGATCGTCCCGGAAAGTGCAGTACCGCGTGACCCGGCACGTCGCGCAGCACTTCTCGCAGGCCGGTCCCGGGCACGTCTGGCGCCGCGTCGCCCGGGTGCAGCCCGCTGAACACACCACCGGCGACGGCAGGACTGCCTCGATACGACAGGTCGGTCTCGGTCAATTCGGCAGCCACCCGGTGCTGGATCGGGGCCAGCCGGCTACCCATCCGCAGCGCGACATTGCGCAGCTTTCGCTGGAACTTGCCGTGCACCGTCCCCGCGTTGGTCAGCAGGGTGGAGTCGTGGATGACCCGCGCGGCGATCGGGTGACGTTCGGCGTGGTAGCTGTCGAGCAGCGCTTCGGCGCCGGGGACTCCCCGCACGGCGAGCGCCAGCTTCCAGCCCAGGTTGAACGCGTCCTGCATGCCGGTGTTCATGCCCTGGCCACCAGCCGGGCTGTGGACGTGCGCGGCGTCGCCGGCCAGGAATGCCCGCCCGGAACGGTAGGCGGGTACCTGGGCGTGGTGGATCTCGAACACGGTGATCCAGCGTGCCGAGAGCAGCTTCATGCCATGGGCGCGCCGATCCACCAGGCTCTGCAGCCGTTGCAGGCTGGTGTCTTCGGCGCCATCCCCGCTCCCGGGCTCTGCCTCGGTGAGCTCGGCGATCAGCCGCAGCCGCCGGCCCTCCATCGGGAAGACCAGCAGCGGACCCTCGTTCGCAGCGAAGAAGGTCTGCATGGTGTCGCGAGCGCAGTCATAGCTCGCGTCCACATCGCCGAGCAGGAAGCGCTGTCCCTTGAACGAGCCGGCCAGCTTGCTGCCCATGGCGTGGCGCACCGTGCTGTGCGCACCGTCGGTTCCGACTATCCAGTCGCAGCGGCCGAGCTCTTCGCGGCCGTCCCGGTCGCGCAGCAAGTAGTCCACGCCCGAACCGTCCTGGCGGAACGACAGCGCTTCGAGCCCTCGCTCGACCGCTACCCCGAGGTGCTCCAGCCGCTCGGTCAACACTCGCTCGGTCTCGGTCTGGGCCGTGGTCACCGAGAACGGGAACGGGCTGTCCACCCCCTCGAACGTGACTCGTGCCAGCAGGTCACGCCCGTCGAACATGTCCATGCCGGCGGTGCGGACTCCCGAGGCCATCAGCTCGTCGAGAATGCCCAGGCGCTCGAACATCTCCAGGCTGCGCGAGTGCACCAGGATGGCTCTCGATTCGCTGGTCGGCGACGCGAGCTTGTCGATGATCCGGACGGCCACGCCGCGGCGCGCCAGCTCGCACGCGAGGACGAGTCCCACCGGACCGGCACCGACGACGAGAACGGATGCGTTACTGGTTTCGGGCACGTTCGAGCCTCCGTTGGTCTGCTCACCGAAAGGCCCAGCGGCCGTCGAAAGGTCAGGTACCTACTTCGGCAGGTGGGGCTCAACCTGAAGGCCGGGCGGCCTGCTCGCCGTTGCCATCCGCTACCCGCGCTGCAAGCACGCAGAACTCGTTGCCGGACGGGTCGGCGTAGAGCCGCCACGGCAGCTCCCCCCATTCCGGGTGAAGCTCGCTACCGCCGCGCTCGAGGATTCCTGCTGCGACGGCATCGGGGTCCTCTCCCGGCTCGAGCCGGACGTCCAGGTGCAGCCGGTTCTTCGCGGTCCCTTTCGGCGCTTTCTCATGGCAGAGCTCGAGCAGGGGACCCCGCAGCGACGCGTGGCGCAGGGAGCGGGGCGCAACGCCGGCGTAGTCGATCCAGCCGGTGAGCCACGACCAGAATTCCGCGTCCCGGTCGGGATCGGCAGAGTCGAGCGGAAGCGCCGCGAGCGGTCCGGTGTCGGCGTAGGCCGCCCGTTCCTCCATGACGCAGCAGGGGTTGCCTTCCGGGTCGGCGAGCACCACCCAGGGCACCCCCCGCTGGCCGATGTCGAGATGCCGTGCGCCCAGCCTGAGCAGCCGCTCCACCTCTTGGGCCTGGCGAGCCCCGCCCAAGAGGTCCAGGTGGAGTCTCGGCGCCTCGGATGGCGGCTCGGGGACGCGCTGCAGGCACACATCGAGCACCGGTCCGCCCGGAGTGGTGAGCCGCGTCTCGAAGGCGTCCGGCTCGTCAGTCAGGCGCTCGCTGCCGAGCACCCGTTCCCAGAACCGGCCCAGCCGCGGCGGGTCCGCCGCATCGATGACGAGGTTCTCCAGATACATCCATCCACCGTAAGTGCTGGTATCGCCTCACTGCTCCGGCTCGACGGCGAGCAGGGCCTGCGCGGTGGCGTACGACGCCATCACGAGAGCCTCGCCGCCCGGTAAGCGCACCCCCGCAAAGCGCTCGAGGGCCAGGAGCGTGTCGGAACCCATGAAAAGCGCGCCGCCCGCGGCGGTCACCGGTTTGCCCGAATCCAACGCCGTCAACGCCATCGCCGCGAGCATCGTGCTGTACGCGAGCACCGGCAGCCGGTCGCGGCCGGTCTTCGGCCACAAGTAAGCGTTGAGCCCCGCCCAGGCGGCGACGTACGGCACGGCGCACGCCGGACGGCGGCGCACCAGCCCCGCCGACGGCCGCTTTCGTAGCGCGTCGATCCACGCCAGATGCCCGACGAGGAACGCGGCCAGCCCCGCCGTGAACGCCTGCGGGCTCGAGCCGAGCAGCGCCACGTCACCCAGACCGCCGAGCGCGAGCGCCTGCTGGGTCGATCGTCGCCGGCCCAGCATGAGAGTCGGCATCAGCAGCGGCTTGGTCAGCCGGCGCCACCGGCTGCGACCCGTCGCCGCCAAGCTCACATCGGCCGCAGCCACGGCCAAGTAGGCGGCCAGCCTTCGGTCCGGCACCGTTGCCTCCCGTTCACGCGTCCCGATCTGGACCCATTGTCCACCGGCGCCGGTGGCCCGCCGACCGCCCATCGGCCGGGACGGTCAGCCGGGTCAGGCCGGTAGTGGCAGATCGAGCATCCCTGCCAGCAGCGTCGTAGCGCCATTGACGCGTTCGAAGCCTTGCTCCTCGGGAAGCTGCCCGAGGTCTACCAGCCGACGCGACGCCCGGGCGACAATGATGCCGAACCGCAGACCGGCCAGGACGTCGTAGTAGAAGACGTCTTGCGCTTTGCGCCCGGCGGCGTCCTCCCACATCGTCACGGTGTCGTCGTCCGACGGGAAGCCCGGCAGCCACGGCACGTCCAGACCGACCGTGTGATGGCGGTTCAAGAACAGCCACCAGCCGAGATCGACCTCGGCCGGCCCGAGCGCGGCCATCTCCCAGTCCAGCACCGCGACGGGCGCGAGGTCTCGGTAGAGCATGTTGCCGAGGCGGGCGTCCCCCCAGTTGAGCCCGACCGGACCGGGCGCCGGTTGATGCCGGATCAGCCAGTCGGCGGTGGCGTCCAGTACCGGATTCGGCCGCCCACCGGAAAGCTCGCGCGCCCAGCGGTGCCAGGCCAGCGTCGCTTCGAGCTGGTCCGCGAAGGTCCCGGTAGGACCGGCCAGATGGGTGAGATTCAGGACCGCCGGGTCGAGCCGGTGAACGCGCGCAAGCATCTCGATAGATGACGCGTAGAGCTGCGCCTGCTCGGCCGGAGTCAGCTCGAGAACCCAGCCCACTTTGGTGAACGGCGGCAGGTCCGGCGGCGCCTGGCCGGCAACCTCGCGCATGACGTAAAAGGGTGCACCGATCACGCTTGCATCGGGCTCGTAGCCGACGAGCGGCGGCACCGGCACGTCCGTGCCCGCCAGGGCCGCCATCGTCGCGAACTGGGCACCGAGGTCGTAGTGATGGAACAGGGCCGGCTGCGCAGGTGGGCGCCGCACCACGAAGCCGCCCTCGCTTCGCGCCCCGCCGCAAACCCACGAGGCCGTGAGCATCAAGGTGTCGTTCGACGCGCCGTTCAGCGGCGGCGCCCCGGTGGTGTCGATCGTGAGCTCATCCGCTCCGAGCGCGGAAGCGAGCCACCCGGCGAGACGCTGGCGGTCCGCCAGCGCACCCGCCTCTGTGTCTGGCCGCAGACCCGCGCTCACTTCGCTTCGCTCAGTCGAGTCGCGATCTGCTCGCATCACGCTCACGCCAGGCCCCTCCTGGGCAGCGAGCCGGTCGGGATGATCGCGCAGTGTCCGGCACCGATCGTCTCGGTGCCGTCGGGCGCGGTGACCTTCAGGCGCACCGCACAGTCGCGATGGTAGGGACGGTCGACCGAGCCGTCGGGCAGCACGACATCCTCGTCGTGGGAGACGTCGTACACGTCGTGCTCGAGGTGCTCCGCCCCGCGCCACACGCCGAAGCCGCGGCGGTCGTCGTAGCCCATCGAGTAGCCCAGCCCGAGCATGGTGAGCGACCGGCTGATCGGCGTCATCTCTACGCGCCACTCCCCGGCCGGCGTGCGCATCGTGTACGTGCCGGTCGAGAAGCGCCGCGTGCCCGGGTAGACGTCGAAGTCGAGGCTGACGTCGTGGCTGGTGACGGTGCTGCCGCCGGCCCAGCGGATGCCGCCCTCGGAGTGCGGGTTCGAGCCGTCCTCGTACTCGTGCAGCTGGAAATGGCCGCCGAAATCGCCGGCTCCCCAGGTGAGCCAGGTCCACAGGTAGCCACCGCGGGCGGCGCGCATGTCGTCGTCACCGGTGACCGGCTCGCCGCCGGCGATGTCGGTCCGGACGCCCCAGCTGTGGTCGCGCCCGCCCCACCAGTCCTTCATCTCGCGACGCGTGCCACCGAGCTCGACCCAGCCGTTCACGGAGCCGGACTGGTTGTAACGCATGTAGTCCTGATTGACCCGGCCGCGCAGCCGGCTCCAGCTCGGGATCTCCTCGTGCGGCGCGATGACGGCCGACCACTCCATGTCGAAAGCGAGGCCGCTCTCGTTCTCCTCCAGCTTCAGGCGCAGCCGGCGGAACGGCTCGATGACGCTGACCGAGAGCGGGCCGGTCCGGCTCACGTTGGGATCGTTCGTGAAGAGGCCCGGCCGCAGCGCCGAGCTGAGGCGCACGTTGTGCTGCTTGCCGTCCTCGATCATGGACGCGTAGCCGTCGATGACGTTCATGTTGAGGTACGTGCACATGCCGGTGTTGATCGCCGGCTCGGATCCGTGCGGGTCATAGATGGCGAACCAGTAGCGGTCGAAGAAGCGCGGGTCGCTCGTTCCCGCGTGGTCGAAGGTCGTCGCGAGCTGGTGGTGCAGGGTCTCGTCGAGCGGGCTCAGCATCGAGCCTCCTGTCATGAGTATTGCCTAGCGGGCGGCCTGCCACCGCAGCGGCAGATGCTTGATCCCGTTGATGAAATGCGATTGCAGTCGTTCTACCGGACCGGCCAATTGCAGCTGCGAGAGGTAGGGCAAGAGCGCCTCGAACAGGCAGGTCGCCTCGAGCCGCGCCAGGTGGGCGCCGAGGCAGAAGTGCGGGCCGCCGGAGCCGAAGGCGACGTGCGGATTGGGATCGCGGGTGATGTCGAGCGAGTCGGGGTCGGTAAAGACGCTCTCGTCGCGGTTGGCCGACAGGTACCAGAGCAGGACGTGTTCCCCCGCGGCGATGGGCTGGCCGGAGATCTCGGTGTCGACCTTCGCGGTGCGCTTGAAGTGCGTGACCGGGGTGACCCAGCGCAGCAATTCTTCGACGGCGGCCGGCACCCGCGCCGGGTCGGCGGCGAGCAGCTCGAGCTGATCCGGGTTTTCCAGCAGGGCCAGGATCCCGCCCGTCACCAGGTTGCGGGTCGTCTCGCTGCCCGCGTTGTGCAGCAGCATGAAGAACAGGTTCAAGTCCATCTGGTCGAGCTTGGAACCGTCGAGCTCGGCGGCCAGCAGCGCCGACATGAGGTCGTCGCCGGGAGCGTCACGACGCGCCTGGCAGAGGTTCTCCGAGTAGCCGTACATCGCACCGAGCGCCGCCATCACTTCGTCGCGGCTGTTGTCGAACTCGGCGTCGTCGCCGCTCATCATCTGCTCGGTCCAGCCGAAGACCTGCTTGCGGTCCTGCGGCGGGATGCCGAGCAGCTCGGC
Organism: uncultured Actinomycetota bacterium; assembly: GCA_963782485.1. Taxonomy (GTDB): domain Bacteria; phylum Actinomycetota; class Actinomycetes; order Frankiales; family Frankiaceae; genus DATAZK01. The sequence goes on along the minus strand of CAWAJV010000006.1, from coordinate 489,668 downwards.
GATCACCTGCAGCGGCAGCTCCACGGCGAGATCGGTGACGAAGTCGAAGCTCTCCTGGCCGCGCACCTTGGACAGGTGCTCGTCGACGATCTCGCGGATGCGGTCGGTCAGGCGGGTGACCCGGCGCGGGGTGAAGCCCTTGTTGATGAGCTGGCGGCGCTGGGTGTGGGCGGGCGGATCCAGCGAGATGAGCAGCGGGATGCTCGGCGCGTTCGGGTCGGTGCCCGGCATCGTGAACGGATCCGGCTCGTTCGAGTAGAGCTCCGGGCTCCGGGAGGCGGCGACCACCTCGGCGTGACGCACCAGCGCCCAGTACGGCTTGCCTTCCGGGTCGTACATGCGTGCCGGCTTCTCCTGGCGGCGTAGCTCGGCAAACACCTCATAGGGCACGGCGTCGACCCAGCTGGTCGAGTACATCGGGTTGACGGGCGTAGCGAGCTGGCTCATGTCCCAACCAAACCGGGAGTGCTTACCCGAGTCAAGTAATCCGTTCCTCCTGGCGGCACCGCACGTGGCACCGGCGTCCTATGCCTCAGGGCATAGCCGGCGGCGCTGGAGTTAGGCATCGCGGCAGGCGCGCGCAACTGGGGCCGTCCCTAGCGTGAGCCGTGCAACCAAATAGTCCCAGGAGGACCCCGATGATCGAGGTCGATCAGCTCACCAAGCGCTACGGCGCGACGCTGGCCGTCGATGACCTGAGCTTCACCATCGCACCCGGAACCGTGACCGGTTTCCTCGGCCCGAACGGTGCCGGGAAGTCGACCACCATGCGGATGATCGCCGGACTCGACCAACCGAGCAGCGGCTCGGTGCTGGTGAACGGCAAGCGCTACGCCGACGCTGCGGCGCCGATGGCCGAGCTCGGCACGCTGCTCGAAGCGAAGGCGGTCCACCCCGGCCGATCGGCGCGCAACCACCTGCTCGCGCTGGCCGTCACGAACGGCGTCGGCGAAGGCCGGGTAGACGAGGTCATCGATCTCGTCGGGCTGCGTGAGGTGGCCCGCAAGCGGGTCGGCAGCTTCTCGCTTGGTATGGGACAGCGGCTCGGTGTCGCGCAGGCGCTGCTCGGCGACCCGAGGACCGTGATCCTGGACGAGCCGGTCAACGGCCTCGACCCGGAGGGCGTCCGCTGGATTCGCACCCTGCTGAAGGGACTCGCCGCGGAGGGCCGGACGGTGCTCATCTCGTCTCACCTGATGAGCGAGATGGCCGTGACGGCCGACCACCTGATCGTCGTCGGCCGGGGCCGGCTCATCGCCGACACCACCGTGGAAGCCCTGCTCGCGCAGGCCTCGGGCGGGGTGGTGACGGTGCGCACCCCCGACGCTGATCCGCTGCACCGCCTGCTCGTCGAGGCGGGCGTCACCGTGTCGAGTCCCGTACCCGGCCACCTCGACATCCGCGGGCTCACCGCAGAACAGATCGGCGATCTTGCCTGGGAGCACCGGCTCCGCGTGCACCAGCTGACCACCCAGCAGGCAACCCTTGAGGAGGCCTTCATGCAGATGACCCAGGATGCGGTCGAGTACCGCACGCACGACTTCGAGCTGGCAGGAGTGGCCCGATGAGCACGATCACCACCGCTCAGCGCGCCGCCAGGCCGCCGGCACCGTCAGAGCTGGGTGTCACGCAGTCACGCGTCATCCGCTCCGAGTGGATCAAGTTCCGCTCGCTGCGTTCGACGCGCTACACACTGGCGATCGCCGTGGCGCTGATGGTCGCCATCGGCGTCCTCGCCACCTTGGTGATGGCCTCGCACTACGACCGTCTCTCCGCGACGGAAAAGGCAGACTTCAACCCCGTCACCTTGAGCCTTGCGGGAACGCTCTTCGCTCAGCTGGCGACCGGTGTACTCGGTGTCCTCTTCATCAGCAGCGAATACACCACGGGCATGATCCGCTCGTCCCTGACCGCCGTCCCGCGACGGCTGCCGGTGCTGTGGGGAAAGGTCGCCGTCTTCGGCGGATTCATCGGTGCGGTCAGCATCATCACGAGCTTCGTCGCCTTCTTTGCGGGCCAGGCGATGCTGGCCACCAAGCACCTGGACGTCTCGATCACGTCGCCGGAGGCGTTGCGCAAGGTGATCGGAGCCGGTCTCTACTTGACCGTGGCCGGGATCGTCGGCATGGCGATCGGTGCGATCTTGCGCAATTCCGCCGGTGGGATCGCCACGTTCGTCGGGCTGTTCTTCGTACTCCCGCCGGTGCTCGGGTTCCTCCCGCGCTCCTGGAGCGACTCCATCGCGAAGTACCTGCCGGCGCGCGCCGGGGAGGCGATCTGGAATGCGCCGTCCGGCGCGGCCACGTCGTTGGCGCCGTGGGTGGGCTTCGGCCTGCTGTGCCTGTACGCGCTCGTGCTGCTCGGGTTCGCAGCCAGCTGGCTCCGCCGCCGGGACACGTAGGGGGAGCCCGGGTCGCATAGTGGAGCAGACCCGCAAAGGGCGGATGACCTGAGGAGGCGAGATGATCGAGCAGCCAAGCAGCTGGACATCGGCCTTCCGTGGTCGCCCACCGTGGGTGTTCGACACGGCCCTCGCCCTGCTTCTCGGGGCCGCCAGCATCCCGTCCGTCCTCGTCCACCAGCCCAACGTCGCCGCCAGTCTCGTCCTGACGGCGGCATTGGTGGCTCCCCTTGCCTTTCGGCGCCGCCACCCGCTGGCCGTCTGGGCCTTCATGGTCGCCGCGTCGGGGACCGGTATCGCAACCGACGTCCGAACGGGCGCAGACGCGACGCTGCTCATCGCGCTCTACACCGTTGTCGCCACCCAGGCGAGGCAGCGCGCGGTGGCCGCGGTGGTCGTGATGGAGATCGGCGCCGTTCTCTTGGCCATTCGTTGGGGGCCACGCAACTGGGTCACGTTCGTCCTGCTGACGACCATGATCGCGGCCGCGACAGCGTGGGGCTTCTACGTCCGCACCCGCCGGGCACTTCTCGCCGAGCTGCACGAGCGGGCGGTGCAGGCGGAGCACGAGCGCGACCAGCAGGGGGCGCTCGCCGCCGCCGCGGAACGGGCCCGCATCGCCCGCGAGATGCACGACATCGTCGCCCATCACCTCACCGTCATGGTGGCACTGTCAGACGGTGCCGCAGCAACGGCAGCCAGCGCCCCGGAGCGCGCCCTCGCCGCCATGGAGTCGGTGTCCGCGATCGGCCGGCAAGCGCTCGCTGATACGCGCCGGCTGCTGGGCGTTCTGCGCGAAGACGGTGGATCGCAGACCCGGGCGCCCCTGCCCACCCTCGCCGACGTCCACGCTCTGATCGAGCAGGTTCGCCAGGCGGGGTTGGCCACCGAACTCGTCGTCAGCGGCCCGCTGCAGGCCGTTCCGGCGGGTATGCAGCTGATGGTCTACCGGCTGGTCCAGGAGGCCCTGACCAACACGATGAAACACGCGGGCCCCGCCGCCAGAGCCCGGGTCGACTTGCGCGTAGAGCCGCTTGAGCTGCTCGTGGAGATCACCGATACCGGCACCGCGACGGCCGCCTCGCTCGCGGGTAGCGGGCATGGCCTGGCGGGTATGCGAGAGCGCACCCATTCCTGGAACGGGGAGCTGGAGGCGGGCCCGCGCGCGCAGGGTGGCTGGAGCGTGCTGGCCCGGATCCCTTTGATCGCAGCCGATGCCTGCCTCGCCGAGCTCGCCGAGCCGTCGGCGCGGACACCGTGACGAGTCCCCCGCAGGGTGATGGCCGCGCGATCCGTGTCGTCCTTGTCGACGATCAGGCCCTGCTGCGTGTCGGCTTCCGGATGATCCTCGAGGCCCAGCCGGACATCGAGGTGGTCGGCGAGGCGCCGGATGGCCGCGAGGCGGTGCGCCTGGCCACCCAGCTTGAACCCGATGTGCTGCTGATGGATGTGCGCATGCCGGTGATGGACGGCATCGTCGCGACGGAAGCGGTGAACCGCGCCGGGCTGGCGACCCGCGTGCTGATCCTCACCACGTTCGATCTCGACGAGTACGTCATTGCTGGGCTGCGGGCCGGTGCGAGCGGCTTCCTGCTGAAGGACGTGCCGCCCGATCAGCTGGCCGCCGCCGTGCGAACCGTCGCCGCCGGGGAAGCGTTGCTCGCTCCAACAGCGACCCGCCGGCTACTGGACCGGCTGCTCCCCCTCATCCCCGAATCGAACCGGCGCGAGCACCGCGACACGGCGCTCAGCATGCTCACCGGGCGCGAGGGAGACGTGTTCCGCTTGCTGGCGGGCGGGCGGTCGAATCGGGAGATCGCGCAGGAGCTGCACCTCTCGGAGGGCACCGTGAAGGTCCACGTCGGCCACCTCTTCGCGAAGCTGGAGCTGCGCGATCGCGCGCAGGCCGTCGTCCTCGCTTACGAGCTCGGCATCGTCACTCCGGGCTCCGCCGAGCTGCCGCCACTCTCCGGCTGACCTGCTACGCGTCGCGGCGCCGTACCGCGATGACGGCGACGGTCACCAGAAGTGCGGCCAGCGCAACGAAGATGCCGGCCTCGATGAGCTGGAACGACCAGTAGCGCGAGGCGGGTTGGTACTTCGCCACCGTCTGATAACCCAGGCGTTCCAGACACGCGTCGAGCGCCTGCCGGCTGCCGGCCGTGCAGTTCGCAGGGATGTCGATGCGCCCCGACACCGGCTGCCCATGCAGCTGCAGCGAGCGGCTCAGAACCCAGCTGCCGTTGGGCAGCGGGGGGTCGGCGAGGCCCGCATGCGCCAGGGTCTTGGCCGCCATGAGATGCGGCCGGACGTAACTGATGAACAGCAGCCGCACCACGACGAAGATGCCCAAGGTCGCCGCCAGCGCGGGCAGCGTCCGGCGCAGCACCGCACCGGCGGCGAGCCCCAGGGCGACCCCGAAGACGGCATAGGCCACCGGCACGATGCCCTGGATGTCGAACTTGCCGGGGTCGAAGCGATACCCGTTGAGCGCGTTCAACGTCCCCGACCACCACGTCACGATCGCGGAAACGGCGGCCCCCCAGAGCGCGGCCAGGATGAGCACGGTCGCGATCTTGTCGCGCAACCAGACGCGCCGGCGCACGCCTTGCATCCAGACGAGCTGGTGGGTGCCCAGATCGAGCTCGCGGCCGATAGCCGTGACGCCCCAGAAGAGTCCGAAGAGCAAGGGAACCGCGATGCTCAGGGTAACGAGGTCGATGATGGCGCCGTCACCGTTGAAGAGCTGAGGCCGCTCGCACGGTCCCGTATCGGTGCAGGCGGCGATGGCCCGGTGATACTCGTTCGCCATCACCACTCCGGTGACCCAGAGCAGCACCGCGAAGAACGCGAACGCGACCGCCGCCGTCGCGGCTTGGGCGCGGTGCTGGCGCCAGAGCAGCCACGTCATCGGACACCTCCCGTGACGGCGGTGAGACCGGCTGGCGGCGTGGCATCGTCGCGGCCGGTTCGGCGGCCCAGGTAGGCCAGCACGACGTCTTCGAGTGCCAACTCGTGGACCTCCCATCCAGGCTCGAGCAACGGGCCCTCGAGGCGGACCCAGGCCATGGTCTGGCGCGGGGTCGTCTCCACCCGCAGAACCGTGTGGTCCCGCTCGAGGACGGTCGTCTCGCGGCGCGAAGCGGTGAGGAGCCGGTGGGATTCGAGCACCTCGTCGAGCCCGGCCGCCAGGGCGAGGTGTCCGCGGTCGAGCAGCACCAGATGGTCACAGATGCGCTCGAGATCGCCGACCAGGTGGCTGGAAAGCACCACGGTGAGGTCGGTGTCGGCGACGGCCTCGGCGAGGACGCCCAGAAAGTCGCGTCGTGCCAGCGGATCCAGGGCGGCCACCGGCTCGTCCAGCAGCAGGAGCCGAGGCCGCTTGCCGAGCGCCATCGCCAGGGCTACCTGGGCCCGCTGGCCACCGGAGAGGGTGCCGACCCGTTGCTTCAGGTCGATGCCGAGCGAGGCAATGCGGTCCCGGGTGATCCTCGCGTCCCACCGCTGCGTTGAGGTGCTCCCCCATCGCGAGGTGATCCGCCGTGCTCCACCGCTTGTAGAGCGGGATCTCCTGGGCCAGGAAGCCCACGCTGCGCAGGAAATCGACGTCGTCGGCCGGCCGGCGGCCGAAGATGGCCACCTCGCCGCTGGTTGGCTTCGCCAGGCCGGCCAGCATCCGCAAGAGGGTGGTCTTGCCGGCGCCGTTCGACCCGACGAGCCCGCAGATCCGCCCGGCGGAGATGGTGAGGTCGGCATCGGCCAATGCCCATCGGTCACCGAAACGTTTGCCGAGCTTGGAGGTGTGGACTGCGGCTTCGTCCGCGGTTTCGGCGCTCACGCGACCGCCTCCGTTCCTGCTGCCCGGAGCGTGGCCCGTAGCAGGCTTTCGATGTCGGCATCGCCCAGGCCGGCGGCGCGTGCTTGTGCGACCCAGCGGCCGAGGCTTCGCCCGAGCTTGGCTTGCGCGGCCGGCGGCGGCCCGTCCGGCTTTCGTATCGCGAACGTCCCGATGCCCTGGCGGCCCTGGACCAGCCCGGCGTATTCGAGCTCGCGATACGCCTTCAACACCGTGTTGGGATTGATGGCGAGGGCGCCCACCACCTCCTTGACGGTCGGAAGCTGGTCGCCGGGGCGCAGCACGCCCGTCAGCAAGGCCTGGCGGACCTGCTCGACGATCTGCTGGTACGCCGGCACACCCGAGTGGGTGGCCAGGTGGAAAGCGAGCACCGCGACTCCCGTAGTTATCTAGTCGACTAGATAACTAGTAGACCTCTCACCGTGCCGGGTCAAGCCCCCGGCCGAACGGCTGCGTGACGACGACCGCATCCCGCGCGCCACCGATCGCGATCGAAAACGTCTCGTCGCAGGCGGCGCGCCCGGGCGGGCGCTGCCAGCAAATGGCGTCGCTGCAGCAACACGAGGTGCTGGCGGCCGGGCGCGGGCCCTGGATGCGGCGGGTCCGGGCGCAGCTGCCCGTGTCTGCGCATTCGGCGAACCTGCCACTGGCTACCGGTCACATGGCTCGCGCTGCTAGTGGCACGTTGCTGTGATGGATGCATGGGCGCCGAGCGTTGAACGGGCGCCGATCAGCCACCCGGTCGCGGCAGACCCAGCACGCGCTGCGCGACGAGGTCACGCTGAATCTGCTGCGACCCACCGAAGATGCCCTGCGCCCGCGACCAGACGTAGCTCGGAAAGAGCCGGTCCTCGTCAAGCACGCCAGCGGGTCCTTCGAGGTCGGCGAGGACGTGGAGCAGGCGTTGCTCGACGCGGGTCATCAGCAGCTTGTCGATGGAGCCTTCGGGGCCTGGCGCGCTGCCGTCCAGGCGAGCGCTCGTGCTCCGCAACACCTGCAGCCGCAGCGCTTCCAGCTCCACCCACGCGGCGGCCAGCTCCTCCCGTTGCGCCTGAGAGACGGCGAGGGCGCCGCTTCGCACCCGGCCTTCGGCGGCGCTGAGCTGACGCGCGAGCCGGGCAGTCCATCCCATATCAGCCGGACCGCGTTCGAAGCCCAGCAGCGCCATCGCGATCTCCCAGCCCTGCCCGGGCCGTCCGAGCAGCTGGGTGGCTGGTACCACCGCGCCGGTGAAGAACACCTCGGCGAACTCGCTTGAGCCGTAGGCGGTGATGACCGGACGGCACTCCACCCCCGGCGTCGACATCGGTACCGCGAGCATCGAGAGCTGCTGATGCGGCCGGCCCTCGGTCTCGGTCCGCAGCAGCAGCAGACACCACTGCGCCCAGACAGCCTCGCTGGTCCAGAGCTTCTGGCCGTCGATGCGGTAGTACGCCTCTCCGTCCTCACCGAGGAACCGGCGGCCACGGGTAGTCAGCGCCGCGAGGTCGGAGCCCGCCCCCGGTTCGCTGAAGCCCTGACACCACCGGACGGTGCATTCGAGCATGCCAGGCAGGTGCTCATGCTTCTGCTCCTCGGTCCCGAAGAGCCGGATGGCATTGGTGATGTGGTTGATTGCTGGGCCAGGCGGCGCCCCCGACGCGGCCAGCTCATCGTTCAGGACGGCGTCATACAGCAATGACTGGCCCTGGCCGCCGTACTCGCGGGCGAACGAGAGCCCGACAAAGCCGGCCGCGGCGAGCGACTGGTGCCAGCCGTGGAGGGCCTCCATCCGGGCATCGCCGGCGGCGGGCAGCTGCTTCGGGGAGTTGAAACGCAGCCACTGCCGTACGTGCAGCCGGAAGTCCGCCTCGTCGCGGGTGTCGGCGAAGCTCAGCCCGTCGCCGTCGTCAGCTGCGCCAGCTGCTACGTCAGCCGCCCGTTCCCCCCGCGCTGCTCCGCGATCGCCGACCGCTGACGCCGCGCCGAGCCGAACACCTGGTCGTCAACAAGCAGGCGCCGCAGGAGAAGATGCAACGGGTGCTCCCAGGTGATGGCGATACCACCGTGTACCTGAACGGCCGTCTCCAGGACCTCGCGCCCAGCCGACCCGCAGAACGCCTTCGCCTGCCGCGCGGCAGCCAGGGCCGCCTCGGGGGCGAGCGTATCGAGCGCCCACGCTGCGTGCCAGACGCAGCTGCGCGCTCCCTCGACCAGGACGGCGGCATCGGCGAGCAGATGCGCGAGCGCCTGGTTCGACCCGATGACCCGGCCGAACTGGCGCCGCTCCCCCGCGTACGCCACCGCCCGCTGCAGGCCGCTCTCCATCAGCCCCAGCTCGTCAGCAGCGAGCGCGAGCATCGCCAACGCGTCGAGACGCACGCGGTCCCCTGGCTCGAGCGGGTGGCCGATCGGTTCCGCGGAGCGCAGCGTCGTCGCCGTCACGAAGACGCGGGTGCGGTCGAGTGTCACCGCGACCTTCGCCGGCTCCACGGGATGGAGCCGCACTACCCCGTCCCCACCGAGGCTCAGCGCATGCGTCGCCCCGCAGGCATCGAACGCGAACGTGCCGATACCGGATCCGGAGAATCCCTGCAGGTCTGAACGCAGCACCACGCACCAGCGCGACGAGCCCTGCGCGACCGCCTCCAGCTGTACCTCGGCGCCCGCCGCCGCGAGCAGGGCGGGCGCCAACACGCCCTGTCCGAGATACGGCGCGACGCACGTCGTGCGCGCGAGTTGCCCGGCCACCAAAGCCGTCGCGACCGTCTCACCGGCGCCCTCCCCCCGGCCTTCCCCGGCGAGCGCGAGCAAGCCCGCCTCGGCGAGCGCTCGCCAGGCGGCAGCGTCCGTCTCCGGGGTGCGCGGGAGGTCACGGATCCCGGTGATGGCATGCTGTGCGCCGAGCCGCGCGGCCGTATCGGACAGCAGGCGCTGCTCGTCACTGAGACGTACATCCATCTCAGCAACCTCTCATTCCAGGAGGACCACTCGCATGGCGCACGGACTGCCAGAACCACCCGCGATCGGGGCGAGCGCGCTGCCGGAGGGTACCTACGCAGACCAGACGGTCTTCGTGACCGGGGCAGGCACGGGGCTCGGGCGCGCCATCGCGACCGAGTTCGCGCGCCTGGGAGCGGCCATCGTCATCGCGAGCCGCAAGCCCGACCACCTGGCGGACGGGCAGCAGGCCATCGAAGACATCGGCGGCCGGGTCTTGACCGTCAGCTGCGACATCCGCGATCCCGAGCAGATCAGCGCCGCTTTCGACGCCGCGCAAGAAGCGTTTGGGCTTCCGGACGTGCTTGTCAACAACGCTGCGGCGAACTTCCCGGTGACCGCCGAGGACATGTCTCCGAACGCGTGGCGCACCGTCGTCGACATCACGCTGAACGGGACGTTCTTCTGCGCGCGCGAGTTCGGCCGGCGCCACCTCGCCGCCGGCACCCCCGGGTCGATCATCAACGTCGGCGCGTCCTACGCGTGGACCGGCGGACCCGGCTTCGCTCACTCCGCCGCTGCCAAGGCGGGCGTCAAGAACATGGTCGAGACCCTCGCGGTCGAGTGGGGTCCGTACGGCATCCAGGTCAACGGTCTGGTGCCGGGCCTCTTCCCCCACGAAGACATGACCGCCGACATCCAGGGCAACCTGGCCCGCACCAGCGACAAGGATGCCTGCCAGCCCGCGCTGCGGGTCGGACGGCTGCGCGAGCTCGGCTGGGCAGCGACCTTCCTGGCCTCGCCGTACGCGCGCTTCATCTCGGGCCACACCCTGGTCGTCGACGGCGCCAACTGGCAGCGCCGCACGCTGACCAACCCGCCTGTCGTGACGGTGCGCGACCAGATGGGCAAGGGGCCGTTCGAGCTCGGATAGATCGCGTCTCAATCCGGCTCCGGGAGCAGTTGCCGCCCGCTCTTCGGATCCGGCTTCGGACGGCGCGGCTCGCGCACTCCCCCTTCGCCGCCACCACCACTGAGCCAGAGCCGGACCGACGACCAGGCGGGTACCCGGGCGCCCGATTCCGGACTCTGGTCCGTCACCACCGCACCGGGCGACTGCGCCGACAGCGGCAGCCCATCCGGATCCGAAGCGGCCGGGCGCAGCTGCCGGATGTCGAGCGCCCGCAGCGCTTCCTCGACGGTCAGCCCGATGACGTCCGGGACGACGACCTGCGACTCCGCCGACAGGAGCCCCCGGCTTCGGCTGACGCTTACCCCGGCCGACTGCTGGCCGTCGACGTCACGCCAGCGTTCCCACGCCGATTGACGCGTGACACCGAGCTTGGTGGCGATCTCAGCCCAGGATTTCCCGTGCAGCCGAGCCACCCGGACGGCCGCGAGTTCCGTCTCGTCGAGCAGCCGGCGAAGCGTGCCGACATCACCGAGCGCATCGAGCGCCGGCTCGCCGCGCGCGCCGAAATCTGCTGAACCGTCCTCGTACCAGGCCTTCAGCCGATCCCACGCCCGCTTGCCGTCATGCCACGGGCTCCGGCCCTTCGCCATGCCGTCAGGGTAGCCTGACAGCAGGCTGGGCAAAAGGCTCAGATGACCGATTCACCCTTGAGCATCGCGCCGGCGTCGACCCGGATGTTCATCCCGGTCAGGTAGCGCGACTCGTCGCTGGCGAGAAAGGCGACCAGGTGGCTGATGTCGATGGGGTCGATGAACGGGATCGGCATGGCCTGCATCGCCGGGAAGGCGAGCATGGCGTCGTCACGGGTCGGGTTCGGCAGGTCCGGCCGGAAAGCCTTGTAGACGTCCTCGTTGTGTAGCAGGGTCGTGTCGCAGTTCGTCGGATGGATGCCGTTCAGCCGGATCATGTGCGGGGCCAGCTGGAGCGCGAACACCTCGACGTAGCGGAAGATCGTCTGCTTGGCCCAGGCGTAACCGGCACCTCCGCCGCCGAGGGCCGGGTTGTCCATCAGGCCCTTCATCATCCCGGCGGTCGAACCGGTCACGATGATCGACGCCCCGGACTGCAGGTGCGGCAGCGAGACGCCGACGGTGTGCAGCACCCCGACGAGGTCGACGTCGACGCCGTCCACGAAGCTCGCCAGCAGCGTCGGGTCTTTCATCGTGGTGACGCCCGCGTTGGCGACGACGATGTCGAGCCGCCCGAACTCCGCGAGGCCCGCGTCGAGCGCGTCCTTCAGCTCGGCCTTGACCCGCACGTCGGCCTTGCGCACGAGAATGCGGCCGCCCTCGGCCTCGACCTCTTTGACCGTCTGCACCAGGTCCTCTTCGGACGCCAGCGGGTAGTTCATGCTGTCGAACGTCTCGCAGATGTCGACGCCGATGATCGCGGCGCCCTCCTGGGCCAGCCGCACGGCATGGCTACGACCCTGACCGCGCGCGACGCCGGTGATGAAGGCAACCTTGCCGTCGAGCTTTCCCATGCGTTTGCTCCTCTTCCGCGAAAGTGGTCAGTCGCCGAGCAGCGGCGAATCGGTGTTCGACGGCCACTGCGGACGGTAGTAGCCCCGGAAATGCAACTCTCCACCGCGTAACTCGCGGACCGTCAGGAAGTCGCCCTTGTAGCCGCGGTGGTCGTACGCCGCGAAGGTCAGGTAGGTCGCCGGGCCACCGTTGGTGCACGGCATCCACTTGATGCGCTCCAGGCCGAGCTTGACCTCCGCCGGGATCGCGATCGACGCGTTGGCGATGCCATGGATGGCGGCCCGGGCGGTGTCGTAGGACAGCGCGACGACGACGTTGCGCGAGGTGCGGCCGAAGCGCTTGGTGAAGCGCTCGAGCATGCCTTCGTAATTGGGGTTGGTGCCGTCCTCGCCGAGCTGGTCGACGCCGTGCCAGCCCTCGAGGCCCTCGGCCCAGGCGTTCGAGTTCGAATAGAACATGAACGCCGTACCCATGAAGCGCGGCGGGTCCCAGTCGAGCGCCTTGAACGCCTTCGCGAAGTTGAAGGTCGAGTAGCCGTAGCCCATGTAGACGATCGCCTCGGCGCCCGCCTCTCGCATGGCGGCGACGCTCTCCTGGAAGTTTCGCGGGTTCGGCCCGAGCGAGACCTCGCGCAGGATCTCCACGCCGGCGTTCTGCGCGGCGACCCGGAAGTAGCCGGCGTAGTCCTCACCGGAGGAGCCGCGCTCCCAGAAGAAGCCGACCTTGGTGTAACCGTTCTGCCGGCACCAGTTGGCGCCCATCGTCGACTCCGACGGGATGTCGCCGTTCGCGACCGTGAAGCAGTACTCGCCGAAGTAGCGGACGGCACCCGTCCACGCCAGGCACGCGACGCCGGTCTCGTTGATGAGATCGCGCAGGTTCACCGCATTGTCGGAGATCATCGGGCCGGCGATGACGACGCAGCCCTCCTCCACCAGCTTCAGGTAGCCGGCGCGGACCTTGCGGTAGTTCTCGCGCGGCAGGCCGCGGGCGTCGACAGTGATGATCTCGACCGGCCGGTCGTAGACACCCTCGTTCAGCGCGTCCTCGAGAGCGAGGATCGTCGCGTCGACCCAGTCGGCCAGCAGCTGGCCGATGTCCATGTCGACGAGGATGCCGATCTTCACGGGCTCGAAGGGGTCGCCCTGCCCGACCACACCGCGGGTCGGCGGGTACACGACGATCGACTCGACGGCCTTCTCACCGATCCGGCCGCCGCCCTGATACCAGAGGTCGTTCTGCCACGAGCCGAGCTCCGCGGTATCGACCCCCGACTGCACGCTGGAGACAGCGCGATCCTCGCGGGCGATGCCATGGTCGACGGGAGCGGGAAACAGCCGCTCGGCGTACTTCGGACTGTCTTGGGAACTGCTCGCGTCAGACGCCACGCTTGGTCTCTCCTTCGCCGCACCGCTCGGACGGGTCGCAGTGAATCACAGACGAGCTGCCGTGAACACTGGTTCAGTTTTATACGAGTGCCCGCCGGCGTGTTCAGAGAGGTGGCCGCGAGCAGCGGGGAGCTGCAGCGCCTCATGGTCGCCGACGCCATCGGCAAGCGGGTCGAGATCACGGTCTGGCGTAACGGCGCGCTCGTCGACGTGATCGCCATCCCCCGCGAGCTGACCGCCAGGTAAGCGGCGGTGGCGAGGCCCTATTGTGATCGTTCGGGCGGACGCAGGTCTGCGACCGGGCGGAGGGGCACGATGCGCGGTGCCGGACGATCGGCAGTGCTCGGTCTCGTTGTGCTGCTGGCCACGGCCCTCGCGGCGTGTTCGAGCTCCGGCCCCAGTTCCCGCCCGAGCGCGTCCGGCAGCCCGGCCCCCACCCCATCGCCGGCGGCGCCGTCATTCGCACTGCCGGTGACACACCCGACCGTCTGGGTCTGCCGCCCGGGGATGGCGAGCAATCCCTGCGAGAGCGGTCTGGATGCCACCGTCATCCAGACCGACGGCAAGCAGTCGGTGCAGCCGTTCACAGCCGCAAGAGATCCGAAGATCGACTGCTTCTACCTCTACCCGACAGTGTCGCAGGCCAAGACCGTGGCCCAGCCGCTCAAGACCGAGCCCTCGGTCATCGCCGTGACGAAGGCGCAGGCGGCTCGCTTCCAGTCCGTCTGCCGGCTCTTCGTTCCGGTCTACCGCCAGGTCACGCGAGCCGGCCTCACCGGCGCCTTGACCGGCCATCCGATCCCGCCGGCCGTGCTCACGACGGGGGTCGCCGACGTCGTCTCGGCCTGGCATGACTACCTCGACCACGACAATCACGGGCGCGGTGTCGTCCTGCTCGGCCATTCCCAGGGTGCCGGCCAGCTGATCGGTTTGCTGAAAAGGGAGGTCGACACCAGCCCGGCAGAACGCAGCGTGCTCGTGTCGGCCATCGCGCTCGGCGGCAACCTGCTCGTGCCGCAGGGCAAGGACGTCGGCGGCGACCTGCAACACATCCCCGCCTGTCGCAGCAAGACCCAGCTCGGCTGCGTAGTCGCCTACAGCTCCTTCGCCAATACGCCACCCGCCAACTCGTTCTTCGGCCGGGCTGCGGACTCGATCCGGGCCCGTTCCACGAGTTCCAGCACCCCGACTGCGGGCATGGAAGTGCTCTGCGTGAATCCGGCCGACCCCGGCGGCGGCAGCGCCCCCCTGCATCCGTACCTGCCGACGCGCGCGCTCGGCGGCACCTCGCTGGTCGGCCAATCGAAGACGTCGCTGCCGGATTACCCCACCGGCTTCCTCGCACTCCCAGGACGCGTCACGGGCGGGTGTCACGACACGGGCGGGGCGTCGTGGCTGCAGATCACCCGCACCAGCCAGGCCGGGGTGTTCACGCTGCCGCAGAACCTGGGCCCCCGCTGGGGGCTGCACCTCGTCGACTTCAACATTGCGGAGGGCGACCTCGTCGACCTGGTTGCTTCGCAGGCCAGCGCCTGGAAGTAGCCCCTGCTCGGCCCGGCCGCTCAGCCGGCCAGGATCGCCAGCACCTCGCTGACGAGCAGGTCGAGATCCGCCGTCCCATCGAGGCGCAATTCGGGATTCCCGGGTGCCTCGTAGGGGGCGTCCATGCCGGTCATCCCCGTGATCTCGCCGGCGATCGCCTTCGCGTACAAGCCTTTCGGGTCGCGCCGCTGGCATACCTCGAGCGGGGTGTCGACGAAGACCTCGGCGAAGCGGATGCCGTCGGCCTGGTGGCTGGCCCGCACCAGATCGCGGTCCGCCGCGTAGGGGCTGATGACCGGGACGATGGGCACCCAGCCGACCCCGGCAAAGAGCTTGGCGACCTCGCCGACCCGGCGCACGTTCTCGGCCCGGTCTTCCGGCGAGAGCCCGAGGTCGCGGTTGAGCCCGTGACGCAGGTTGTCGCCGTCCAGCACCAGCGCTGGGCGACCCTGCTCCAGCAGCACCCGTTCCAGCGCCACCGCCACCGAGGATTTCCCCGAGCCCGAAAGGCCGGTCAGCCAGACCGTCTGGCCCTCCCCCAGACCCAGCAGGTCTCGCCGCTCGTCGGGAGTGATGCCGTGGTGCCACCGGAAGGTCTCTGCGCGATCAGTCATAGCCCGCACATCATGTCAGGACCAGATCCTCTGGATTCTGCCCGCCGACGCATGAGGATGTCGCCATGACAGCTACGGTGCCCGCGGTCGAAGCCGCCGACCTCTTCGTCGACCGGCAGGGCACGCCGGTGCTGCGCGAGCTGACCTTCTCGATCCGGCCTGGCACCGTGACCGGCCTGCTGGGTCCGAGCGGCTGCGGCAAGACGACGCTCATCCGCTCGGTGATCGGCGTGCAACGCATCCGCAGCGGCAGCCTGGTGGTCGAAGGCCGGCCGGCCGGCGCGCAGGCCCTGCGCCGCGAGGTCGGGTACGCCTCGCAAAACGCGTCCGTCTACGCGGACCTCACGGTGCGTGAGAACGTCCGGTACTTCGCCCAAGCGGTCGATGCGCCGCAGGGCGATGTCGACCGCGTCATCGCCGACGTCGACCTCACGGGGCTCTCGTCCCGGCTGACCGCGACCCTGTCCGGCGGCGAGCGCTCCCGGGTGAGCCTGGCGGTTGCGCTGCTCGGGACCCCGCGGCTGCTCGCGCTGGACGAGCCGACGGTCGGCCTGGATCCGGTACTGCGCGAGCAACTGTGGACGCTGTTCGCGCGGCTGGCGGCCCGCGGCATGACGCTGCTCGTCTCCAGTCACGTCATGGACGAGGCGGAGCGCTGCGACGAACTCCTGCTGATGCGCGAGGGGCGGCTGCTCACCCAATCGACTCCCGGCGAGCTGAAGGAACGCACCAGAACGCGCGACCTCGATGCCGCGTTCCTGACCCTGCTGCGCGAGGAGAGCGCGGTATGAACGCTCGCCGCCACTTGCGCCAGACCTGGGCGACGGCGGTGCGCGTGCTGCGCCAGCTCCGCCACGATCCGCGCACGGTCGCGCTGCTGATCCTGGTGCCGTCGCTGCTGATGGTGCTGCTGCGCTACGTGTTCAACTCGAAGCTCGCCTTCAACAATCTCGCTCCGGCCCTGCTGGCCATCTTCCCGTTCACCCTGATGTTCCTCATCACCTCGATCACGACGCTTCGCGAGCGCACCTCGGGCACCCTCGAGCGGCTGATGACGACCCCGCTCGCGAAGCTCGACCTGCTGGGCGGCTACGCCATCGCGTTCTCCGTGGTTGCTGCCGTGCAGGTGCTGGTCGCGGCCGGCGTCTCGACCTGGCTCGGCCTCGATGTGCAAGGCAGCTTCTGGGGTCTGCTGGTCGTCACGGCGCTGACCGCCCTGCTCGGGGTCGCGCTCGGACTGTTCACGAGCGCCTTCGCCCGCACCGAGTTCCAGGCGATCCAGTTCCTGCCGGTGGTGGTCTTCCCGCAGTTGCTGGTTTGCGGGCTCTTTCATCCCCGCGGCGAGATGGCGCGCCCCCTGCAGTGGTTCGCCGACTTCATGCCGCTGTCCTACGCCGTCGAGGCCCTGAAGAAGACCGCGCACAGCTCCGACCTCGGCGGCGCCTACCTCAAAGACACCCTCGTCATCGCGGGATGCGTCATCGCCGCCCTGCTGCTGGCGACCGCCACCCTGCGCCGCTCGACCGCCTGAGGGCGGTCCTGCCTCACAGCCCCCAGACCCGCGCCGCGTTGCCGCAGACGATCAGTTCGCGCTCGTCCGCCGGGATGCCGGCCATCTGCTCTTCGACGATGGCCCGCGAGTTCGGCCAGCTGGTGACGGGATGCGGAAAGTCCGTCGACCACATGATGTTCTCGACCCCGATGAGATCCCGCAACCGTTCCAGCGCGATGCGCTCCTCGATGAACGTGAGGTAGACGTTGCTGCGGAAGTAGCTGCTCGGCGGGCGCGTGATCGCCGGGAACGAGTAGCCCTGACGGCTCGCCATGTCGTCGACGATGTGCAGCCACCACGGCACCCAGGCGAGCCCCGGTTCGACGAAGACGAGCTTCAGCCGCGGGAACCGCTCCAGGACCCCGCCCATGATCCACATGCCGAACGCCTCGGCCGTCATCAGGCCGGTCACCGGGACCATCACGCCCTTGTTGGGGGTGGGATCGCGGCGCATCAGCTGGTCGAGGTTCGTGTTCAGCCCGATGTGGCAGCAGATCGGGAGCCCGGTCTCCTCGATCAGGCCGAGCAGCGGCGCGTAGCGGTCGTCGAAGTACTCGGGCAGCCCGAACTCGCTCGGGAAGACCGGCAGCTGCAGGGATTTCGCCCCGAGCTCCACGACCCGGTGTACCTCGGCGACGGCGAGGTCGATGTCGTGGATCGGGATCTGGTAGGACATCACGAGCCGCTTCGGGTCCGGCTCGGCGAAGGCGAACAACACGTCGTTGAACGCCCGTACCGACTCGCTCATCCCCTCGGTCATGTCAGCGAGGTACCGGAACGCGCTCACCTCGGAATAGATGACTTCGGCATCGACCCCGTCGCTGTCCATGTCGGCCAATCGGGCCACCGGATCGCCGTAGCCCGGACGGTGGAACGCCGCGTTGGCATCGGCCGCCTTCATCGCCGCCCCGGCCTGGTTCGCCGCGCCGGCGCCGCGCGCCATCCGCTGGGCGAACGCCCCGACCGCGTCGTCGTACGCCTGGTGATAGCGCGCGGCGAGATTGGCCTTGATCTGGTCATGGCTGACCTGCACGTGGGAATCAGCGGAAATGAGGCGCTCGGTCATCGGCATCTCGGCTCTCTCGTCTCGTCGGATCCGCTGCCCGGCCCGATACGGGCTCCGTGCAGACTTGACGTGCCCACATAGTGACCGCAATGTTGGACGCGTGCAACAACGAGATTCCGGCCCGCTCCGGTGATAGCACCCCAGCCGACCGCTGACGACCAGCACTACTGGGACGCCATGGCGTCCGGAACGCTGCTGCTCCAGCGCTGCGGCAATTGCGGCACCAGGCGCCACCCGCCGCGCCCGATGTGTGGGGTCTGCCAGTCGCTGGAGCGCGAAACCTTCCCGGGTTCGCTCGCGGCGACGGTGCTCAGCTGGATCATCCCGCGCCACCCACCGGTAGCACCGGGAGAGGAACGCATCGCCGCCGTCATCGAGAACGACGACGGCGCCCGGATGGTGGTGAACCTGCAGGGCTTCCCGCCCGGGGCGGCGCTCGAACGACGCGCGGGTGGAGATCTACTTCGTCGAGATCGGTGATGGCGCGTGGATCCCGCAGGCGCGCCCGCTGGCGAAACCGCAGGGCGAGCGGGGCGCCGCGTGACCGGCCTCTCCGAGACGGCCATCGCCGGTATCGGGCATACCGAGTACTCCAAGAACTCAGGTCGCTCGGAGATGCAGCTGGCCGCCGAGGCGGCGCTGGCGGCCATCACCGACGCGGGGCTGAAGCCGTCCGACATCGACGGCATGGTGACGTTCACGCTCGACGCGAACGACGAGATCGAGCTGATGAACAACCTCGGGGTCAGCGAGCTGCACTACTACTCGCGCACGGCCAACGGTGGGGCCGGCGCCTGCGCCACGGTCATGCACGCGGCCATGGCGGTGGCCAGCGGCCTGGCGACGAGCGTGCTCGTCTACCGCGCGTTCAACGAGCGCTCCGGCCATCGCTTCGGCGTCCCCGCCGCGGGCCTGCGGTCCAAGGTCGAGAACTATTCGGCGCCGTTCGGCGTGCGGACCCCGGCGCAGGCCTATTCCCTGCAATTCCAGGCCTACATGCACCGCTACGGGGTCACGAACGCCGACCTCGGCCGCTACAGCGTCGTCGCCCGCGCGCATGCCGCCACGAACCCGGACGCCTGGTTCTACCAGCGGCCGATCACCCTGGACGACCACCAGAGTTCGCGATGGATCGTCGAGCCGGTGCTGCGCCTGCTCGACTGCTGCCAGGAGAGCGACGGTGGGGTGGCGATCGTCGTCACGAGCCGGGAGCGCGCCCGTGATCTGCCGGGCGGTGGCGTCCGCATCCTGTCCGCGGCGCAGGGCGAGGCGCGCGGCGGCACGATGATTTACGACTACTACCACGACGATCTTTCGAGCAGCCCGGAGATCGAGGCGACGGCTCGCCAGATCTGGCAGCGCGCCGGCCTGACCCCGGCAGATGTCAGCGCCGCGATGCTCTACGAGAACTTCAGCCCGATCGTCTTCATGCAGCTGGAGGCGTACGGATTCTGCGGTCCCGGCGAGGCGCGCGACTTCATCGCCGACGGCCATATCGGGCTGTCCGGAAGCCTGCCGGTGAACACCCACGGCGGGCTGCTGGGCGAGGCCTACATCCACGGCCTCAACAGCATCATCGAAGCCGTTCGCCAGCTGCGCGGAACGGCGGCGAACCAGCTCGACGGCGTGCAGCACGTGCTGTCCGCGGCGGGGCGCAGCGCGCTCCTGCTCGGCCGGGCTTAGCGATCGAGAGCCAGCCTATGACTGACAGTCTAGCGCAACGGACAGCCTCGACGGGATCCGCGTCCTCGACCTCAGCACGGGCGTCGCCGGGCCGATGGCCACCATGCTCATGGCCGATCACGGTGCCCGCGTCACGAAGATCGAGCGGCCGGGCGGCGATCCCGGCCGCTCGCAACCGTCGTGGCGGGTGTGGAACCGCGGCAAGCGAAGCGCCGAGCTCGACCTCGCCACGCCCGCGGGTCGCGACGCCCTGATCGCGCTGGCCGGGCAGGCCGATGTGCTCGTCGAGAGCTTCCGCCCCGGCGTCACCACCTCGCTCGGCATCGACTACGACACCCTCTCGGCGATCAACCCGCGCCTGATCTACTGCTCCATCACCGGTTACGGCCGCGGCACCCGCGACGAGCAACGCCCCGGGTGGGACGCGCTGGTCGCCGCGCGGGCGGGGCTGCAGTGGGAGAAGCGCGGGTACCCCGGCGGAACCATCAACCGGATCCTGGGCCGGCCGGTGGAGGAACTCGACGTGCCCCCGGGCGCCACGGAAGGACCCGAGCGCGGCGGCCCGCTGTTCTCCGCGTCGTTCTGGCCCAGCCTGTCCGCCAGCTTCCTGGCCGGCGTCGGCATCAACGCTGCGCTGCTCGCCCGGGACCGCACCGGCCGCGGGCAGTGGGTGGAAACCTCACTGCTGCAAGGGGTTCTGGGCTCCACGATCGGCGGCTGGCAGCGGCCCGAGCGGCCCGACGCCCCGCTGTACCAGACCTGGATCTTCGACGGCCGCGCCCCGATCCTCGGCATCTTCCGCGCCGCAGACGGGCGCTGGGTGCACAACTGGGTCGCCAATCCCCGGTTCCTGCTGGAGGCATCAGAGGGCGACACGTTGCACGTGCCGGACGGGGCCGCCTCGCACCGTGACGATCCGGACCGCATCAGCCCGAGCCCGGAAAATCTGGTGGTCGTCTTCTACTACTGGCCGATGCTGGTCGATGCCGTGGCGAAGTTCCCGAGCACCGATTGGGTACGCGTGGCCGCCGAGTTCGGAGCGCCGCTGCAGCCGATCCGTACTCCCGCCGAAGCGCTGTCGGACCCGCTCTGGTCGGCCGACGGCATCGTCACGGAAATCCAGGATCCGCAGGAAGGTGCGATCCGGATGCTCGGCAGCACCTACCGGCTCACCACGAGTCCCGGAATGCCAGGAGCCGCAGCGCCTTTGCTCGGGCAGCACACCGCCGAAGTACTCGCCGAGGCCCGGGCTGCCGGGGCTGCCGATCCGCCGTCGCCGGCACCCGACACGGCGAGCGCAAGCGCGCTCCCGGCGCCCGCGCCGCTGGCCGGGGTCAAGGTGCTCGACCTCGGACTCGCGATCGCCGGGCCGTTCGGTGCGCAGGTGCTGGCAGACCTCGGGGCTGACGTCATCAAGGTCAACGCGTTGCACGACACGTACTGGCAGCTGAACCACATCGCTCATACGGCCAACCGCAACAAGCGCAGCCTGGCGCTCAACCTGAAGACCCCTGAAGGGATGGCGGTGCTGCGCCGCCTCGTGGAGCAGGCCGACGTGGTCCACCACAACATGCGCTACGACGCCGCCATCCGCCTCGGCGTCGACCACGAGTCACTCAAGAAGCTGAACCCCAGGCTGGTCTACTGCCACACCCGAGGCTTCGAGCACGGGCCGCGCGACCTGCTTCCCGCCAACGACCAGACCGGGGCGGCGCTCGCCGGCATCAGCTGGGAGGACGGCGGCGGGGACGACGGAGGCAAGCCGATCTGGGCCCGCACCAGCTTCGGCGACACCGGCAACGGCTACCTCTCGGCCATCGGTGTCATGCAGGCGCTGCGCGAGCGCGACCGCACCGGCGAGGGACAGTTCGTCGACACGTCGATCGTCTACGCGGCCATGCTGAACGCGTCGTACACCTACCTGCGCGAGGACGGCACCGAACCGGAGCGACCGAAGCTCGACGCCGGCCAGTTCGGCCTTTCCGCGGGTTACAGCTTGTACGAGACGGCCGACGAATGGCTCTGCCTGGCGGCGGTTTCCGACCGTCACTGGGCGGCGCTCGACCGCGCGCTCTCCGACTCCGGTCTGGCCCCGGAGGGGGGCCTGCTTGCAGACCCCCGCTTCGCGTCGGCCGAGGGCCGCCATGCCAACGACCGCGCGCTGCGCGCCGTGCTCTCCTCGCTCCTGCAGACCGCGCCGGCCGGCAAGTGGTTCGAGATCCTCGACGCGGCGGGGGTGCCGTGTGAGATCAGCTCGGCGGACTTCGTCATCGGGGTCTTCGACGATCAGGAGCTGAAGGAGCGCCGCTGGACCGTCTCCTGGGAGCATCCCCACGTGGGACGGCTCGACCAGACCGGTCTCGGCGTAGACCTGTCGCAGACTCCCCTGGTGCTGAACCGGCCGACCCCCATCGTGGGTCAGCACTCGGTCGAGTTGCTCCACGAGGCCGGCTATTCATCAGGCGAGATCGACGCGCTGGTGGCCGGCGGGGCAGTGGGTGTCTGGCGAGCGGGCGATCCCACCACGCCGCCGGGCGCTTGAGCCACCATGACAGCCAGTTCCGGAGCAGCGAGCCCGGCGGTCAGCGACGAGTCGCCGGACGCCCTCCTGCTCACGGCGCAGCACCGCATCCTCAGCGCCGCGATCGACTGCATCCTCGAGCGCGGCTTCTACCGGGCCAGCAGTAACGAGATCGCGCGGCGCGCCGGCATGACGTGGGGCGCCATCCAGTACCACTTCGGCACTCGCGAGAAGCTCATGCTCGCAGCCCTCGAGGTGTTCAACGCCCAGTTCGTCAGCATGCTCGACGCGG
This sequence comes from uncultured Actinomycetota bacterium, assembly GCA_963782485.1. Lineage (GTDB taxonomy): Bacteria > Actinomycetota > Actinomycetes > Frankiales > Frankiaceae > DATAZK01. Next base: position 467,377 of record CAWAJV010000006.1, on the reverse strand, counting down.
CCAGGCAGGCAGGGCCCGTGGGCGGCGGCACAGCCGAGCGGATCGAACGCGTGGCCGGGCTGCTGGCCGTCCAGTACGGCCGCCCCGAGTACCTCGCCTCGTTGCAGATCATCCTCAACCTCGCCCACAACCCGCAGACCTCGGCCGAGACGGCGGCCGCGATGGAGCGTTTCGAGCAGACCTTGTCGGCCAAGCTGACCCGGCTCATCGCCGACGCCATCGGCCCGGGCGCGGATCGCACCACGATCTCGCTGGTGTTTCACGCGTTCCGCGGGCTGGCCGCCTCGCACCTGATCGACGCCGAGACGAGCCCGCACCGGATCGCCGCCGCCGAGCGTGACGATCGGCTCCGTGACGACGCGCACCGGCTGTCGATAGCGCTGGCGTCACTTGTCGATCACGGCGGTTAGCGGGACGCTCTCTGCAGCACCGGACGAGCCAGGGACTAAAGGCCGTCCAGGCAGGCGCGATCCGGCCGAAGGAACGCCATGACGGTCTTCACCACCGCAGCTCTGGTTCTGCTGATCGTCGCCGTGGGCGGTGCCGGCATGGTTCTCGTCCTGCTGATCAGCGAGCGCCTGCGCCGCCGCTCGAGCGCCGCTGAGCTGATCAGGACGGCAGAGGCCCTGCTGCGCGTCGCGGCCGCGTCCGCGCGCGGCGCCCGCTAGCCGCGGGTCTGAGGCTCAGGCCGCCTTGCTTACCTGGGCCACCTGCAGCTGCGGGAGCAGCGTGTCGAACAGGTCGGCGTTGACCGCCCAGCGCCAGGCCGCGCCGCGCACCATGCGCGCCGCCCACTCCGGCCGCTCCCGTGCCAGCGGCGCCACCGCTTTCTCCAGCCAGTCCTTGCCATGGCGCGGGTCCACGTCGGCATGCACGCGATAGAACTCGAACGCCGCAGGCGCCACGTTCAACCGCTCGAAGGCGGCGAGCACGAGCCGGCAGCGCGGGCCGGCCTGAAGCTCGGTCAGCCCGAGCGCGCCGACCATCTCCGGTTGCAGCCAGCGGTTGGTCGCCAGCAGGCCGCTGAAGGCCGCGCGCTGCAGGGCCGCATCCGGTAGCTCGTCGCGCGCGAGCAACGGCAGGTCGACGGCGCGGGCGAGTTGCCGGTGCAGATCGGTGTGGACCTCAGCGGCGTTGCCGTTGCCCATCTCGTCCCAGTAGTTGGTGGCGAGCTCCATCTTTGCGGGGCCGGAAAGCCCCACCTGGCAGATCGCCACGAGGTCGTCGAAACCGCCATCCGGGCCGCCCTCGATCGCGAGGAACCGGCGCAGCTCGTCGTAGCCGGCCTCCTCACCGACCCAGCGATATACCGCGGGCAGCCGGTCCCGGGCGGCGAGGGCGCGCATCGCACGGACCGGGTCGGTCGCCGGGTCGGGGCCGATGCCGTCCAGCAGCGGCTGGACCTTCCACTCCAGCTCGTTCAGCCATTCCTGCTCGAGCCGCAGCTTCAATCCGGCGATCGCCGGATGCGTCGCCCACCGCGCCCGATCCTGGACGCTCTCCAGCGCAGCGGTGGAGAGGTCGTACATCTCGAGCAGGATGAGCGCCCGCTCGCGGGCGTCCGCGGGGCGCAGCGCGTCCAACGGTGGCCAGGGATCGGTGAGGACGAAGTCTTCGCTGAGCGTCTTGCGCAGGTGCTGGAGGGCAGGGGCAGCCATGGAGGGTTCGCTTGCCTTTCGGAGTGCCGACGGCGCCGTCAGCCGGACTCTCCGTGTGCTCGAAGGTCCTCAAATCCCCGTGCCCGACCTGCCGATCTCGAAACCGCACCGGCGACCGGCTGTTTGCGCCGGGAGCCTGACGGTAGGAAGAGCGACGACGCGTCCGCATCCCTTCAGGGCACGCACCCGATCCCTTGGCAGGCGACGACATGGCCCTCACCTCGCAGCACGTCGACGCTCCCCCGGCTGCCGTCTATCGCGTGCTGTCCGACGGATGGACCTATTCCCAGTGGGTCGTCGGTACTTCTCACATGCGGGCCGTCGACGCCGGCTGGCCCGCGCCCGGCAGCCGGCTCCATCATGGGGTCGGCGTCTGGCCGGTGCTGGTGCGTGACCACACCGTGGTGCGCGAAGCCGAGAAGGACCAGCGGCTGCTGCTGACCGCCCGCGGCTGGCCCTTCGGGGAGGCGGAGGTGGAGTTCCTGCTGAACCCGGAGGGTGACGGCACCGTCGTCACCCTCCGCGAGGAGCCGACCAGCGGTGCCGGGCTGCTGCTGCGCAACCGGGCCGGTGACGTGCTGATCTATCGGCGCAACGTCGAGTCGCTCTCCCGGCTTGCCGCTCTCGTCGAACGCCGTACCGAACCGATCGAGGGATCCGGCGAGTAGATCCGCTTCAGCACCGCCGCGGTGGCCGCCCGGCGAACGCCGCCGAAGGCGGCATCCCGGGCGAGCGCCGCCCGGGCGCCGTTGGCTCCGGGCCCCCCATGAACGCCGCCACCTGGGTGCGCTGACGCGCTCGCGAGATACAGCCGGTCGATGGGGGTCGCCGCACCACCGAGGCCGGGCACCGGCCGGAAGACCAGCTGCTGGTGGAGCTGAGCCGTACCCCCGTTGATGGCGCCGGTGACGAGCGAGGGGTTGCGCTGCTGCAGGCCATCCGGGGTCAGCACGAGCTTCCCGAGCGTCAACGCTCCGAAGCCGGGCGCGTGGCGCTCGATGACGGCGCTGACGCGCTCGACCTGCTCGGCGACCAGATCCGGCTGCTCGGCGACGGACCGGGGCAGGTGGGTGTAGGCCCAGGCCGACTCCGTACCGGCCGGCGATCGGGTCGGGTCGCTCGTCGTCATCTGACCGAACAGGAGGAACGGGCGCTGCGGCACCCGTCCGGTGCTCAGGTCGGCGGCATAGTCGGTCAGCCCGTTGAGGTCGGCACCGAGGTGGACCGTTCCCGCGCCCACTGCCTCGGGCGCCGTCCACGGCACCGGACCCGACAGCGCCCAGTCGATCTTCAGGGTCGACGCGTCCCACTGGAAGTTCGCCAGATCTGCGGCCATCCGCGACGGGAGGCGGTCCAGCCCGACCAGATCGCGGAACAGGCTGGGGGCCACCACGTCCGCGACGACAGCGCGCCGCGCGGTCAGGCTCTCCCCCGAGGCGAGCCGCACCCCCGTCGCCACCCCGCCCGACACGATCACCTCCACCACCGGAGCATCGAGCCGGATCTCACCCCCGCGGCTGCGCAGCCGGGCCACCAGCGCGTCCGCGAGCCGCCCCGCCCCGCCGACGGGCACCGGATACCCGTGGGTGTGGCCGAGCATCGTCAGCAGCCACCCGTAGAGCGCGCTGCCGGCCCCGTCCGGCGAGAGGTCCGCGTGCAACGCGTTGCCGGCGAAGAGCATCGGCGCTCCCTCGCCGCGAAACTGCTCCTCGCCGAAGCGCCGCACCGGAAGGACCGCGAGCCGGGCCAGCCGCAGCAGCTCGCCGAGCCCCACCCGGCGCGCCAGCTTCGCGGCGGGAAGCACCGGCGGGAACGGCTGGAACAGCGAGTCCAGCACCAGCGCTTCGATCCGTTTCCAGCCGTCGAACAGGCGGAGCATGGCCTCCCCGTCCGCCTCGTGGAACGACCCGACGGATGCCGCCGTGCGATCCGCATCGCGCGAGAGCACGACCCCGCGATCGTCTGGAAACACGTGGGCGAGCACGTCCGGTGCGTGGCTCCAGGAGAGCCCGTGGGCAGCCAGGTCCAGGCGTTTCAGCACCGGCGAGGCGGCGGACAGCGGGTAGAAGGAGCTGAACAGGTCTGACAGGTAGCCGGGCGCCGTGACCTCCGCCGACCGGACCGCCCCGCCGGTGTAGGCGGTGGCTTCGCACAGCACGACATCCCACCCGGCATCGGCCAGCAGGTTCGCCGCGACCAGCCCGTTGTGCCCCGCGCCGATCACGACGGCGTCAGGCGCCGAGTCGTGCCGGGGCCCGGGAAGGCGACCGACGGGCGGTATCGCTGGATCTGCTGGCATTTTCCTGCCTTACCCGAGTAGGAGCTCGTCACATGGCCCGCGGGCAGTTTCCCGCATTACGTTCGTCCTGTGTTCGAACTCGGCACCGACGGCCCGAACCTGATCGTCGCGGCCGTCGACGGGTCGGAGACGTCGCTGCGCGCTGCGGCGTATGCCGCCGGGCTGGCCCGCCGCCAGCACGCCGAGATCGCCTTCGTCTTCGTCCACACCCTCGGCACGTTCGCCAACACCGTTCCTGGGGCGGTTTCCGCCGTGCAGGAGGCCAACCGGGAGACCTCGAACAACCTGCGCGAGCTCATGGAGAGCAACCTCGGACGGCTCGGCGTGAGCGCGAGTTTCCACGAGCGCCACGGCAATCCCTTCACCGAGATCGTCGCGCTGGCCGACGAGCTGCGTGCCGACGCGGTCATCGTGGGCGCGTCGACCCAGGCCGGCCATCGCGTCGCCGGCTCGCTCGCCCTTCACCTGGTGCGGGCGGCCCGCTGGCCGGTCACCGTCGTCCCGTAGGCGCGGCACGCAAAGGAACGCGAGCGCGGGTCACCGAGCTTCGCCGGGGTGGTAGAACGACGCGTGAAGATTCTCGTCATCGGCGGCACCGGACCGACCGGGCTGCCGCTGGTCCGCCTGCTGACCGCGGGCGGCCACGAGGTGACCATCCTGCACCGCGGGATCCACGAGCATCCGGATACCCCGGAGCAGGTCCGCCACCTGCATGCCGATCCGTTCGACGAGCAATCGCTCGCAGGGGCGCTGGACGGCACCAGCTGGGACACCGTCGTCGCGATGTACGGCCGGCTGCGCCGGGTTGCCGCGCTGACGACGGGGCGCTGCGAGAATTTCGTGTCGATCGGCGGGGTGCCCGCGTACCGCGGCTGGACCGATCCCTGGCAGCACGATCCGCCCGGTCTCCCGGTGCCGGTCCGTGAAGACGCCGAGCTGGTCACGGATCCGGAGATCGACTCCAAGGGCTACCGGATCGTGCGCACGGAGGAGGCCGTCTACGCCGCCCATCCGCATGCGACGCATTTCCGCTACCCGTACCTCTACGGACCCCATCAGCCCGTCCCGCGCGAATGGCTGGTCGTGCGCCGCATTCTCGACGGGCGGCGCCGGATGATCATCGCCGACGACGGGCTGACCCTTCATCACCACGCCTACACCGAGAACTGCTCCGCCGCGGTGCTGCGGGCGATCGAACACCCCGAGCGCGCCCGCGGAACCATCTTCAACATCGGCGACGAGGAAGCCCTGACCGTGCGGCAGATGATCGAGATCTGCGCGCGCGCACTCGACGCGGAGCTCGAGCTCGTCTCGATGCCCTATGACCTCGCGCTCCCGGCGCGTCCGCTGCTGGCCCAGGCGCTGCCCACGCATCGGCTGCTCGATCTCTCGGCGCTGCACCACCAGCTCGGCCATCGCGATGTCGTGCCTGCCCGCGAGGCGACGGCACGCACCGCGCGGTGGCTCGCGGCGAACCCTCCAAAGCCCGGCGGCACGGAAGAGATGGTGCTGACCGACCCCTTCGATTACGACAGCGAGGATCAGCTCGTCGACTCCTGGCAGGCCGCCCGCGAGAGTGTCCGCATACCCGAATTCGCTGCTATGCCAGGCTATGGACTCGCGTACAGCGGCCCGCTGGGACGCCCTCGTACCCAGAAGGAGTTCCACGAATGACGGAGTTGACCGGCTCGACCGGCGGTCCGATGAGCGGCATCCGGGTGCTCGACGTCTCGATCGCCCTGACCGGTCCGTACGCGGCTGCGCTGCTGGCCGACCAGGGCGCTGACGTCATCAAGATCGAGCGGCCCGGGATCGGCGACATCGCCCGCTGGGTCGGCGTGGCCGTCAACGGCATGAGCTCGCTCTACCTGGTCTGCAATCGCGGCAAGCGCGGCATGGTGATCGACCTGCAGCATCCGCAGGCCGCTGCGCTGATCCACCGGCTGGCGGCGACCAGCGATGTCTTCATCCAGAACTTCCGGCCGGGTGTGTTGGATGGGCTCGGCATCGGCTACGAGGACCTGCGCAAGAGCAATCCCGACATCGTCTACGCGTCGCTGTCCGGCTTCGGCAGCACCGGCCCGTACCGCGACCGCAGCGCGTACGACACCGTCATCCAGGCGTATGCCGGCCTGGCCGCGAATCAGGCCGACCCGTATGACGGCGTTCCCGTCTTCCTCCGCCAGACGGCCGCCGACAAGATCACGGCCATGTACTCCTGCCAGGCGATCACCGCTGCGCTCTTCCATCGCGCGAACGGCGGCGGCGGGCAGCATGTCGAGATCTCGATGGCTGACGCGGTCACCTCGTTCCTGTGGGCGGATTCGGCCGCCAACGAGGTGTTGCTGGACTCCGACCACACGATGAACTCCAGCTTCGTCGCCGGCTTTCGCCCGATGCGTTTCGAGGACGGATGGGGCATCGTCACCCCGACCTCGGACCACGATTTCGCGGGCATGTGCAAGGCGCTGGATGTGCCCGGCTTCGACGACCCGCGGGTCGCGACCGTTGCTGAACGACGCCAGCACCGCGAGGTGATGGAGCCGATCATGGACCTGTGTTACGCGCACGCCGCGAACCTGACCATGGCGCAGGCGACCGCGCGATTCGAGGCCCAACGCGTGCCGTTCGCGATGATCCTGACGCCCGACGAGCTGACGCGCGACCCGCACGCCGTGGCCATCGGGCTTTTCGAGGAATCCACGCATCCGGTCGTGGGCCGGGTACGCCTCCCCCGCCACCCGGCGCAATTCTCGGCCACGCCGGCGTCGCTCGGCGGCGGCGCACCATCGCTCGGCGAGCACACCGACGAGATCCTGACCGAGCTCGGACTGACCGGGGAGATCGCGGAACTGCGCGCCGGCAAGGTCGTCGCGTGAGCGTTCGAGCGGTACGCAATACCGCCGCCGGAGTCACGGTCGAGGACCTGGAGGAGCCCGGCGGTGACGGGGTGATCGTCGACGTCGTGGCCTCCGGCATCTGCGGCTCCGACCTGCAGATGATCAAGTGGGGTCCGCTGCCATTCACCCTCGGTCACGAGATCGGTGGCCGGCTTTCCGACGGCACGCCCGTGACGGTGTGGCCGCTGGTGCCCTGCGACACCTGCGACCGCTGCCTGGCCGGCGAGCCGCAGCAATGCCGCACCGCGACCGCACGCCTCTACGGCGTCAGCATGGAAGGCGGCATGGCCGACCGCATGCTCGTCGACCCGCGCAACGTCATCCCGTTGCCCGAAGGCGTCACCGCCGACAATGGATGCCTCGTCGAACCGATCGCGTGCTCGGTACACGCGTTTCGGCGGGCGAGCGTCGCCCGAGCGAGCCGGGTCGCCGTCGTCGGCGCCGGCAGCATCGGGCTGGGAGCCACGGCGGTGGCGCGCCACTGGGACTGCCCGGTCGACGTCTCCGCCCGCCACCCGCATCAGCAGCGCGCCGCCCGCGCGATGGGCGCCGGTATCGAGCCCAGCGGTGAATACGAGGTGGTGGTCGACGCTGCGGGCTCGTCGGAGAGCATCGCCCGCTGCTTCGAGCTCGTGCAGCCGGGCGGCACCGTGCTCGTGGTCTCCAGCCAGTGGAAGCCGATCGAGTTCCCGACCTTCTTCGCCAACCGCGAGGCCCACGTCGTGACGGCGGCCATGCACGGCCGCGGTCACGGCGTCGGAGGCGGCGCCGAGAGCGGAACCGACATGCAGGCGGCGGCGCAGCTCCTCGCGGACCTGCCGGAAGTCGCGGGCGCCTTGATCACCCACCGCTTCCCGCTCGCCGAGGCGGCTCACGCGTTCGACGTGGCCGCAGACCGGGCCGCCGGCGCCATCAAAATTGTCCTGACCCCCTGATACAACCCCCTCATGATGGTGACCGAGGCGTTCATCAGGGCCGACCGTGCGCTCAACGCGGTGATCCAGCAGATTCGCGACGAGCAGTGGGACATGCAGATGCCCCCAGATTTCCAGCGGCGAGATGCCGACCAGCCCGCCACGCTGCGGGAGGTGATCAATTACCACGCCTACGACGAGGCCTGGATGCCTGACATGCTCGCCGGGCGCACCATGCAGGAGGTCGGCCCCACCAGCTACGACGGTGATCTGCTCGGAGCCGATCCACGGGCGAGCTACGACGCGCTGGTGCAGAAGGCCGTTCGCGCCGCCGAGAGCCTGAGCGATCTCGACATGACCATCCACTGGTCCTACGGCGATTTCCCGGCCCACGACGGGCTATGGCATGTCATCTCGTTCCGCGGCCTGCGTGCTGTCGATCTGGCTCGCGTCATCGGTGTCGACGATCAGCTGGACCCCGAACTCGTCCAGGCGATGTGGGACGCGTTCGAGCCGCAAGCCGAGATGTGGCGGGCCATGGGCGTTTTCGGGCCCCGCGTAGAGGTTGCGGATGACGCCCCGCTGCAAGAGCGCTTGCTGGGTCTGACGGGACGCCGCCCGCGCCGGTGATTGCGCGGTCAGCGCAGACCGTGGGCAAGCTCCTCGAGCGCCTCGGCGAGTACGACGGCAGGAGTCCAGCCCCAGCCTTGGGCGCGGTCGGTGAGCAACCGGCCCGTCCACGCCTCTGCCTGGTCCCAGATCGGCTCGACGCCGAGGGCGTGAGTCACCGTCTCGAAGTAGTCGCGGACCGTCGCAGGTTCGGCTGCGACATTGACCGGGGTGCAGGCGTGGGCCACCGGTCCGCTCGCGGGATTCGTTGAGGTGGCTATCCGAGTGGTGGCGACGTCTGCGGCGAAGGCGACGAGATCATCGACGTGCACCCACGAGAAGGTTTGCTGCGGCACCGCATGCCGCGCCGCCGGCTGATCACGGATCGCTGCCGGCCGCACCGCGTTCCATATCGAGCTCTCCCCCGCGCCGAGGATCGCCGGGGGACGAAGGAGCACACGCGTCAGCCCATCGACGGAGGCGACGGCGAGGTCGGTGTCGCGCTTGGTGACGGCGTATTCGCCGGCGTCGTCGCCGACCAGCGGAGAATCCTCATCGACGTCACCGGCTGCGGGCGACCGGTCGTAAACGGCAGCCGTCGAGATGTGGATGAAGCGCTGGACGCCTGCCCCGGCAGCGGCCCGCGCGAAGGCTAGCCGTGCCCTGCACTCCGACGCGGCGTTGCGCCGCTTCGCTGCTGGCCATCGGGTGCACGGTCGTGATGGCCGCGTCGGCGCCCGCCATAACCGCGCCCGCGAAGCTGGTGTCGGTGAAGTCGCCGACCTCTTCCGTGACTCCGCGGACCGCTGGCGCCGCGCCGGAGCGACGCACGACGGCGCGGACGCTTGCACCTCGCTGGGCGAGGGCAGCGCACAAGCGGGACCCGACCAGGCCGTTGGCCCCGGTGACGACCACGATCACGTGGTAACGCTCGCACGGGTTCCAGGGTCGTCGCAAACTGCGGCGAGCCGTCGCACACTGGGGCGGTCGCGCACCTGTACCACGAGACAGGCCCAGCCCGCGAGCATGGACCCGGAGTCCACGTGGCGGGTAGATGTGCGCGTTGTCAGCGGCATCGGCGGCATCAGCGGCACCAGAGGCACCAAGCACCAAGGCAACCTCTCCTCGGAGGACGGGCGCCGGCAGTACGCCGAGTCGAACGACTACAACTCTCGCTCGTACGACATGACCGGACCCCCATCGCCTTCGGTGCGGCGAAACCCGGCCGCCTCGTAGAGGCGCTGCGCCCTGCGGTCCTCCTCGGTTGTGATGACAAATGCGTAGTCGGCACCCCGCTCGCGCGCGAGACCGAGGACCTCGCCGATCAGCTCCCGCCCGTACCCCAGACCCCGCCGGCTCGCCACGACGTACAACTCGGCCAGGTACGCCTCTCGCGCAGTGCTCCAGACCGACGGCTGAACCCGTATCACGGCTACCCCGACAGCGGTGCCCGTCGCCGGCTCGCGAGCGAGTAGGACCGTGATGTAGTCGCCGGCGATCCACAGTTCCGCCAGCCGGGCCGCTAGCTGCGGCGGTGCGGGCGCGGGCTCGTCATACTCGACGTTGAAGTCGTGCAGCAGCTGCGCCGCGGCGGCGACGCCGTCGGTATCCGATCCGCAGCCCACCGTCTCAACCACACGCCGAGTGTGCCTTCTGCGGTTGGGGTTCGCCTCTCGACCGGCCTCACGGGGGGGCTTCTGCAAGGTCATACGTCGCGCGGATGAACAATTCAGTTCGTCCTCGGAGATCAGGACGCCGGTTTCCAGCAGGCGCGCGCCGGCGTCGAAGCCGAGCCGTAATTCTCGGTGCGGTGGGCCGTCGTCGTCGAGGGGCTCGATCCACGGTGGCCATTCGGCAGCTTGGACGGCGTCGGGTTCCTCGACGCCGTGCTGCGGGCGCTCGGTGGACCTCCACGCAGACAACTCGCCAGCTGCGCCGCCGCGAGGTGCGCATCTCGGGTGCGACCGCCCCTGCTGGGCCGGAGCCGCGCCGGTGTCACCGCTGGATCCATGACCGCAAGCAACACCGATTGAACCCGAATCCGGATTCTTCTACGGTGCAGCCATGACGCCACCCGCCGCCTCCGCCGGCTGGACAATGGAGGTCGACCGCGCCGACCTGTCACACTCCCGCCTGCTGCCCACTGATGCGCCGTCGCCGGAACCGGGCGAGGCGATCCTGCGTGTCGACCGGGTCGGTCTGACGGCCAACAACGTCACCGTACGCGGTGCTGGGCGACTCGTTCCGCTACTGGGAGTTCTTCCCCGCCTCCGCGGCTGGGGCATCGTGCCGGTGTGGGGGTTCGCGGAGGTCGCCGCGTCACGCGCCGAGGGGGTCCGGGAAGGTGCCCGCGTCTACGGGTACCTCCCGACCGCCTCGCACCTGCGGGTGCGGCCGGGTCGCGCGGACGAACGCGGCTTCCGGGAAGCGAGCCCGCACCGCGCGACCCTCCCCTCTCCGTACAACACCTATGCGCTGACTACCGGCGACCCGGCCTACGACGCGGCCCAGGAGGACCTGCAGGTGCTCTACCGGCCGCTGTACTGGACGTCGTTCATGCTCGCCGACTGGCTCATCGACAACGACCTGCTCGGAGCCGAGACCGTGGTCGTTTCCTCGGCGTCGAGCAAGACGGCATACGGTGCCGCCTTCGACCTGCACGCGCAGGGTCGGCACGTCGTCGGCTTGACCTCGCCCGGAACACCGAGTTCGTGCGGAGCCTAGGTTGCTATGACGAGGTCCTCCGCTACGACGAGCTGGACCAGCTCGCTACCGGCCGTCGGACGCTGTACGCCGACCTGGCGGGCCAGCCCGAGCTGACCGCCGCGCTGCGCGCCCGTCTGGGCGATCGGCTCGTCCACGAGGTCGTCGTCGGCGTCACGCACCAGGAAGCGGCCGCCGCGGGCACGCTGGCCGACACCGGGCCGGCGATGTTCTTCGCGCCCGACCAGATGCGCAAGCGCATCGGCGACTGGGGGCGGGAGGGCCTCGACCGGCGGTTCGCTGAGGCGTGGCAGGCGTTCTCGCCCGTCGTGGCGGGCTGGGTCGACGTCGTAGAGCATCGCGGACCCGAGGAGCTGGAGCAGGTCTGGCGGCAGGTCCAGTCCGGTGGGCTCGACCCGCGGGCGGGACACGTGATCGTGCTCTGACCCGTCCAGCGCTGCGGGGCGGCTCCTTCGAGTGGCTAGTTGCTCCGGGAGCCGGTCACCGAACGGCGGATGCTCCCACGAGAGCCTCAGCCGGCGTTCAGCGCAGGTCCGCCGGTGCGAGGATCGCCGCCACGATGGCCGACCAGGTAGACCGGCAGATCGCAGCAGCCCCGGAGAAGATCTGGGCACTCGTGGCCGACGTGCTGCGCATGGCTGAGTGGAGCCCGGTCTTGGTGGGCTGCGAGTGGACCGGCAGCGCAAGCGGGCCGGAGGCCGGCGCCCGGTTCGTCGGGCACAACCGCTAGTGGGGATTGCGGTGGTCTCGCGAGTGCATCGTCACCGCCGATGACCCCGCGGGTCGCCCTACCGTGAATCAGCGCGGGGGTAGCTCGAGTAGCCGGGGAAGTTGCCGTGCAGGCGCTCGGCCTCGCCCCGGGGACCCATCGTCACGGCCTGAACGAGCAGGTCCCCGCCGACGAACGCACCCTTCCAGGATTCCCCCATCCCCCCGAAGATCTCCTCGCGGTCGCCGCGGCTACGGGGCTTGTTGATCCCGACCTTGAACGAGTGCAGCTGCTCTGCGATGCGAGCTCCGAAGTCGGCCGTCGTCGGTCGCGATGCTGCCGACGAGCGAGCCGTTGCTCGCGTTCATCGCCGCCAGCAACTCGGATTCGCTGTCGACGACCACGATCGAATCAAACGGCCCGAACGGCTCGGCGTGGTGCAGCGACCAGGACGCCGGCGGCTGGCCAGCGACGCAGGCGGGAGCGGACGTACGCCGAGGTGTCCTGGCCGTCCAGGAACGCCCCGTCGTGCACGCCGCCGCGGTAGAGCGGGATCCCCTGGCCGGTCAACCCCTCGGTCGTACCGCTCGGCCAGCTCGGTGGCCTTCGTCGAGTGGATGACCGGGCCGAAGTCCAGGTCGGGCAACGGGTCCCCGCTCGCCTCGACGGCGAGCGGATGACCGAAACGCACGCGACTTCACCACGGCAGGTAGGCATCTCCAGGAAAGCCGGGACAGCCGGCGCTGCACGACGTAGCGCGGATAGGCGGTGCAGCGCTGCTTGGCGTATTCGAAGCCCTTGCGCAGGTGGCTGGCCGAGCAGGTGCCCAATCGCGTGAAATCCCAGATCCCCCAGGCGTTTAGGCCTTCCTGCTCGAGCATGTGCCGACGTCCCGTGTCCGCCAGCGCGACGGCGGCCTTGCGCCCGTTGGAACGGCCGCCGACGAAGGCCAGCGCGCCCAGGCCTTCGCGCGGATCAAGGCCTCACCGAGCGACGCGCACCGTGCCCGACAGCAAGGTGACCGGCAGGCCGCAGCGCCGCATGAACGCGTGAGCCAGCGTCAGGCAGTGACAGGCCGCCCTGGCTCGGCGTCTTCGCGACCACCGCGTTTCCGGCCAGCAGCTGGACCAGCTCGGCGTGCACCTGCACGCTCATCGGGTAGTTCCAGCTGGCGATGTTCGACACCGGACCGGGCAGCGGGTGCGGTGCTACCCGGGGTTCCGGTGAGCTGCCGCTCGATCTCCCCGACGTACCAACGCACCCCGTCGAGGGCACGATCCACGTCGGCGCACGCCAGTCGCCAGGGCTTGCCGATCTCCCAGACCAGCAGCAGAGCCAGCAGGTCGCGATGCGCGGCCATCGGGTCGACCGCTTCGGTGACCCGGCGCCGGCGCTCGCCGAGGTCGACGTTCCCCCACGCCCGATGCTGGGCACAGGCCGTGGACACGGCGTCCACTGGGCATTCGAGGTCGATGCGGGCGGACCCGGGATCGGGGTGCCATCGATGGGCGTCACGTGGTCGCCCGGCATACCCACCTGCGCCATTCGCCGTGGATCAGGTTGCGCAAGCGGTCGGAGTCGAATGCCTCCGGAGCCTCCTGCACGCACCTGGCGTACGTCTCCCACCACGACATGCCGCGCTTCAACGTCAGGCTCATTCGCCGACAGTAGAGGCTCGCGAGGCCGTGACCGGAAATATTTGCGGACTGATGTTCCGGCGGGAATCGAGCCCAGGAGGCTCAAGTTATGGGTGGTGTCGGGCTCAATCCATCCCGACGCCAATCGTGCTGGAGGAAATCATGAGCACCCTGTCACTGTGGTCACGCCGGGATCCGTTCACGGCGTTCGATTCATTCGATGCGCTGGTACGCAGCGCCTTCGGGCCCGCGGCAAGGCCCACCGAGGAGGCCGCATTCGGCTTCACTCCCGCGGCGGACATCGTCCGCGAGGGTGACGACGCGATCGTCCGCTTGGAGGTGCCGGGCCTGGACCCGCAGAAGGACGTCACCGTCGAGCTCGACCGCGGCCGGCTGGTCGTGCGGGGCGAGCGACGCGACGAGACCACCCGTGAGCAGGGCGGCCGGAGCCTGCGCGAGCTGCGCTACGGCTCGTTCCGCCGCTCATTCGGGCTCGCGGACCACGTGAGTGCCGACGCGATCAGCGCCACGTACGACGCGGGCGTGCTTTCGGTCCGGATCAGCGGCGCCTACCGCCGCCCGAGCGGCGAGGTTCACCAGATCGCCGTCACCCCGTTGCTCCGCCCCAGAGATCGAGCCGGCACCGGAGGTCGAGCCGGCCACGACGGAGCCGGCCCCTCAGGCGTAATCGCGCTCCGCGGCCAGACCTGCTCGGGCGGGCACACCACGGGTGGCCCGCCCGAGCACCGATCTCCTGCCGCGCGCTTCCGCCCCTCAAGCGACAGTCTCGCGACGACAGCGGCACAGCTCGCTCATAGCCCCGCCCCGAAGGCTGTGACCCGTCATGCGGCAACGGGCCGCAGCCGAAAACGGGAGCACCTCACTGACGATTCGGGAGCGCGGGCGGCGGCGCGTTGCCGCGACGACCATCGGGCTGGCCGCGTGCGCCGCAGTGGGGGCGGGCACCATCACCGCCGCCGCGCGCAGCCGATACCGAGACCGAGTCGGCGACCCCGGCCAGCGTGACCAGCCCGTCGACACCCTCAACCTCACCGACACCTTCAGACTCGGCGAGCACCACTTCCCCCGCGGCGAAGGCGAGCCAAGGCGCCGCCAGCAGTTCCGCAGGCAGCTCCAGCAGCAGCGCAGGTTCCAGCAGCAGCGGGAGTGCTGCCCAGAGCGTCCCCACCGTCAGTAACGTCGGTCCAGCTCAGGGCGGTGGCGGCGCCGCCACCTCGGGTGGCTCGTGAGGAAACCTGCGCCCGGCCCCACTCCCGGGGAGCGGCGTTTCCTGGCACGCGTGTCGCTCAGGTATCCCTAAGATTTGACTGGCACCGTGCCGGGCAATGGCATCCCGGCCTGTTTCCGCCGCCGCGAAGGGGTTGAGCGTATTCCTGTGACCCGACCGTTCCGCAAGGCGCGGCCCGCGCGAGAAGCGGAGCCCGTCCAGCAGCTCGACGTCTATCTCGTCGGAACCGCCTACTCGGGTACCACCCACCTCGGAGGCCTGCTCGCCGCGAACTTCGGGAGCTTCTATGCCGGTGAGCTCGGCCGGCTCCCGGGCTATGTGGAGCGGTACAAGCTGTTCGCGGATCCGGTGGGCTGCCTGCGCTGTGCCGGCGAGGGCCACCCCTGCCCGGTCTGGACCGATTCGGTCGTCGCCGAGGTCGAGGCGGCCGGGCCGCCGCTGCTGATGCGCCGGCTGCGCGAGCTCACGGGCGCCTCCGTCATCATCGACGGCTCGAAGTTGCCGGCCTGGCTGCAGGCGACCCTCAATGGTCGTGATGGCGCCGACGCGCGCATGGTCATCCTGCTGACCACTCGCTCACCGCTCTCGTACGCGATGTCCGCCCTCGGGGCGACGGGCCAGCCGCTCTGGCTCGCCCTTCGCGAGTGGCGCGACATCTACATCGATGCGATGCGCACCGCGACCCGCACCCAGCTGCCGATCTTCGTCGTCCGCAATGAGGAGGTCCGGGCCGATCCGGCGACCGTCCTTGACCGGCTCGCGCCCGTTCTGGGCTGGCCGGACCGGGTCAGGCAGGTCGCCCCGCCGCTCCGACTCACAGCGTCGGCGGCAACGCTTTCGTGCAGAGCGAGTTCAAGCCCGATGCCCACAGCGTCTTGCATGAGTCAGGGCTCGCCCTCGGCGAACCGCTCGATTCCGCGACCATGGACCTCGTCACCAAAGCCGCGTCCGTCGGCTCCCTGCAGCGGCCCCGGGATGCCGAGACGGCCCGGCTCTGGGTGCAGGCCGTGATCGACTGCCCGGGGCTGATGGAGATCGCCCAGACCCTCGGCTACGAGATGGGCCGGGAGCTGGAAGAGTTCGTCAGCCAGCAGCGGGATCCGCTGAGCGCAGCGGGAGCACGGGGAGAGGTCCCACAGCTGGAGCGGGACTGCGGCCAGCGCGGACAGGGTCTGCGACCAATGATCAGCCCTCAAGCCGCTTCCTGACCCTCGATCCGGAAGACCGGGAATCCGCCGGCGATGTCGGCGATGTCGGCCGCGGGGCTGTCCGCGTCGACGCCCTCGAAGAACGCGCCGATCTCGAACTTCCAGCGCTTGAGGTAGGCCCGTAGCACCGGCTCCTTGACATCGTCGGGAAGTTCGGCCACCGCGATCGGCTCGATGCGCCGGCCGACCCGCAGCTCCGCG
The DNA here is from genome assembly GCA_963782485.1 of uncultured Actinomycetota bacterium. Lineage (GTDB taxonomy): Bacteria > Actinomycetota > Actinomycetes > Frankiales > Frankiaceae > DATAZK01. The sequence continues at coordinate 451,269 of CAWAJV010000006.1, read as the reverse complement.
GCCTTGCTGACCCGGATGTTGCGCACCCATTCGGTGACGCCCCGCGGCGCGACGAGATAGCGCGTCCCATCGAGCGTCAGCACGTTGACCGGGGTCGTGCGCCACTGCCCGCTCTTGCGTCCACGGACCCGCAGCTCACGCGACCCCCAGACGCTGATGCCCATCCGGGTCAAGCGCCGCACCATCCGGTTGAACACGTTGCGGGTGAACCAGCCAGGGGCGAGGTAGCGGGATTCAGTCATGGTTCCTCCTGCAGTCATTGCGACTCCTGAACTCTTGTGAGAGCACTGCTCTCGTTTGCTGTTGTCGAGATTGCCCTCGCAATCACGTCCTGTCAAGAGCACTGCTCTCAGCTTCTTGCCAATGATCTCGTTTCAGGGCACTGTTGGGTTGTGAACGAGACCAGCGCACCTCGAACTGCGCGTGCCCGCGTCCGCGCGGAACTGACCCGCGAGATCAAAGCCGCCGCGCGCCGGCAGCTGTCCGACGTGGGCGCGGCCGCGCTCTCGCTGCGCGCCGTTGCCCGCGAACTCGGCATGGTGTCCTCCGCGATCTACCGCTACTTCCCCAGCCGCGACGACCTGCTGACCGCGCTGATCATCGACGCGTACCACTCGGTCGGTGATGCGGTTTCCACCGCGGAGGGGCGTGCGGCCCGCTCGCGATCTCGCGGCCCGGTGGATGGCCGTGACGGTGTCGTTCCGCGCTTGGGCACTGAGCAGCCCGCAAGAGTACGCGCTCATCTTCGGCAGCCCTGTCCCCGGCTACCAGGCGCCCGCTGATACCATCGACCCGGCGGCTCGGGTTCCGTTGCTGCTGCTGGCGATTGTGGACGAACGCAGCCGCCGCACGAGCACGTCGAGCAAGGCTCCGTCCAAGCGTCGGGTCCCGCTGCCCAAGAGCGTGAAGGCCGATCTCGTGGCGCTCGGCCGCCAGGTCGCCCCGAAGGCCGGCGAGGAGTTGCTGGCTCGCGCCGTCCTGGCGTGGACCGAGCTGGTGGGGCTCGTCAGCCTGGAGCTGTTCGGCCACCTGCACAACGTGATCCACGATTACGCGGGCCACTTCGAGTATCAGACGCGCCGGGTCGCGGCCGAGCTGAACCTCTGAACCCGGCGGCGCCTGCCGCCGGCGGCCTCACGCTCCCGAGAAGTCGCCGTGGCGTCCCTGGCCGGCGGCGAAGCGGGCTGCACCGTCAAGGGAACCGGCGGAGAGCGATCGCATCCCGTGCGTCCACTCAGTGGCAAGCGCGCCGTCCAGCGAAAGCCCCTCCTGCTCGTAGACCGAAGCCCGGTCCTCGCGCATGCACTCCTGCGGAAACGCCGCGATCTGCTCGGCCAGAACGAGGGCCTCGGCGAGTGCGGCGCCGGGCGCGCTGACCCGGTTGACCAGTCCCATCATCAAGGCCTCGGCCGCCCCCACGGCCCGCCCGGTGAGCACCAGGTCAAGTGCGTGGGACTGGCCGACCAGCCGTGGCAGGCGAACGGTGCCCCGTCAATCAGCGGTACGCCCCACCGGCGGCAGAAGACGCCGAACGTCGCTCCCGGATCGGCGACCCGCAGGTCGCACCAAAGGGCGAGTTCCAGACCACCCGCGACGGCGTAACCCTCGACCGCCGCGATGACCGGCTTGGCCAGCCGCATCCGGGTCGGGCCCATCGGGCCGTGACCCTCGCCGGGCGCACTTACCGGCATCGTGCCGGCGGCAACCGCCTTCAGGTCGGCGCCGGCGCAGAAGGTGCCGCCGGCGCCGTGGAAAACGGCCACCGACGCACCCTCGTCGGCCTCGAACGCCGCGAAAGCATCGTGCAGGGCCTGGGCGTGCTCGCCGTCGACCGCATTGCGAACCTCGGGCCGGTCCAGCGTCACCACCGTGACGGTTCCCTGCCGCGCGATGGTGACCGTCATGGCGAACCCCCGTCCGGCCCCGTCCGGCTCCTGTCCCGGGCCAGGAGCGTAGCGCCGTACTCGCGGGCGAGCGCGCGAGGTGCGGTCGGTACAGTCCCCCCACCAGCCGGGGAGACCGTGGCGCGGCACCCCACAGCGCCGTTCTGAGGAGTCAGCCGTGTTCGAGCTCACCGGGCGTCGCGCCCTGGTCACCGGCGCCGGTGACGGTATGGGCGTCGGTATCGCTCACGCGCTCGCCCGCCAGGGCGCCGTCGTCGCCGTCAACGATCTGGTCGCCGAGCGGGCGGAGACGACGGTCAGGTCCATCGAGGCAACCGGCGGCCGGGCGTTTGCCGCGCCGTTCGACGTCAGCGACCAGGAATCGGTCAAGGGAGGCATCGCCCGAGCCGTGGACACCTTCGGCGCCCCCGTCGAGATCCTTGTCAACAACGCCGGAATACCGGCCGGCATGGGGGTCTCGAAGTTTCGCGACCTGCCCCGCGAGAAGTGGGACCCGTACATCGACCTCAATCTGTACGGCTCGATGTACTGCATCGCCGCCGTCGCGGACGACATGGTCCAGGCCGGCTGGGGACGGATCGTCCAGATCTCGTCCGGGGCCGGACGCACCGGTCTCAATATGGGCATCTCCCTTTACGGCGCGAGCAAGAGCGGCATCGAGGGCTTCATCCGCCACCTCTCGCAGGAATTGGCGCGCACGGGTGTGACGGCCAACGTTCTCGCCCTCGGGCTCATGTCGAACAGCGGGACGGGCGACGCCTCCGTCACCCAGAGCCTTGCCCGCAGCATCCCGGTCGGCCGGCTCGGCACTCCTGACGATGTCGGTGCGTCCGTCGTCTACCTGGCGTCACCGGAGGCGGAATGGGTCACCGGCCAGACGCTGAACCTCAATGGCGGATCGGTGATGAACTGAGGGCGCGTCACCCGAATGGACTAAAAGCGCGGCCGAAATGAGCCGAAGTTCTAAGCATGTTCCGGCTGCGTCACACCCCCGGCCGCCGCGAACACGGGCATCTCATACTCCGGTTCGCGGTGGTCAGCGGGGTGCTGACCGCCTTGCTGGGCGTGGTACTCACGACCTGGCTCACCCACTTCATCCGCAGCTCCAACATCGCCCATTCGCGGGATATCTCGCAGTACTCGATGCAGCTCGCCGTCGGCATGGTCGACCCGACCGCCAGCCCGGCGCAACGCACGACACCCGCCCAGTACGCCAAGGCGACGGCCTTCCTGAAGCAGGCCGTCGGCACCGGCAAGTACCTGGGTGCGGCGGCGTGGAGCAGCGGCCACGTCGTGGCGTACGCGGTGGAACGGGACCGCATCGGCAAGGTCGAGAAGACCCGGCCGGAGGTCGACCGGGCGCTCGCCGGCCAGATCAGCTCGGTCGTCGTCTCCGCACCGGACCCGAACGTGAACGACCCGACAGAGAAGCGGCTGCTCGCGAAGAACGGGCCGCTGCTCGAAGTCTTCGTCCCCGCTCGCTTCAACGGCGAGGTGCTGGCTTCGGTCGTCCTCTACCAGCAGTGGCGTCCCGTGCAGCAGATCATCGAACGCGAGACGCAGCAGATGATCCTGCTGGTCTGCGCCGGCCTGGGAGTGCTCTGGCTCGGGCTCATCGGCTTCGTCTTCTCCGCGGCGCGTGAGCTGCGGACCCGGGCAGAAGCCAACTGGCGGCTGGCGTCGCACGACTCGCTGACCGGCCTGCCGAACCGAAAGCTGCTCGGCGAGCGGGTGAGCCAGGCGCTGGCCGGCTCCAGCCGATCCGGGCGCAGCGTCGCCCTGCTGCTGATCGACCTCGACGGCTTCAAGGAAGTCAACGACACGCTTGGCCACCACTGCGGGGATTTGCTCCTCGAGCAGATCGGACCCCGCCTCTCGACGCTCCTGCGCTCCGCGGACTCCGTGGCTCGCCTCGGCGGCGATGAATTCGTGGTGCTGCTTCCCGACCTGTCCGGCAGCGATGAGGCCTTCGCGGCGGCCGAACGGATCAGCCACGCTTTCGAGGAGCCCTTCGAGGTCGCCGGGATCACGCTCGACGTCGAGGCGAGCATCGGCGTAGCGGTGAGTCCCGAACACGGCACCACCTTCGACGCCCTTCTCCAGCACGCCGATATCGGCATGTATGCCGCCAAGCGGGCGGGGTCGGGGTCGCGGTCCACGCCCCCGACGGGGCGGCGTCCAGCGCCGCGCGCCTGATGACGCTCGGCCAGCTGCGCCGCGCGGTGAAAGAGCCCGATGAGTTCACCTGCCTTTACACGCCGCGTGCCAAGCTGGTGTCCGGTGAGGTCGTCGGAGTCGAGGTCCAGCTGCTCTGGCGGCACCCGAGCGAGGGCCTCAAGCCCGCAGCGGATTTCCTGGCTGCTGCCAAACGCACCGGCCTGAGCTGCCGGCTGACCGAGCTCACGCTGGAGCAGGCGCTCGCCGATCAGCAGGCCTGGCGGGCGGCTGGCATCTGCCTGGACGTATCGCTGCGCGTCTTCGCGCGATGCCTGCTCGACCCGGCGTTCCCCGCCGATGTGCTCAGCCGGCTGCAGGCCCATGACGGGCTGCCGAGTGGCCTGGAGCTACGCCTGGCGGGTTCAGCCCTCGGCTCGGATGCCCGCCAGTGCGCTGACCGGCTCAGCCGGCTCGCCGAGCTGGGCGTTCGGATCGCCATCAGCGGGACCGGCGGCCTGCCGGCGCCGGTCTGCCTGAAAGAGCTGCCGGTCGGGCTGCTGACCCTCGACGGCTCGCTCGTCGCCGGCATGACGAACGACCCGACCGACGCGGCCATCGGTCGTTCCATGATCACGCTCGGCCGCGACCTGGGACTGCTGACCGTCGCCGAGAACGTCGACGACGCGTCGACCTGGGACCTGCTCACCGAGCTCGGCTGCGACCTGGCCCAGGGCACGTACCTGGCCGGGCCCATGAATGCCGAAGAGCTTGTGCACTGGCTCGACGGACGCGCCCAGCAGGCAGCCGCCGCCCGGGACGGTCACTCGCTCACGTATTGACCCACCGGTTAGGGGCTCAGGCGACCGAGGGTGCCGCCACATCCGATCCGGATCCCGCCTTGGCCGCTCTGTGGTGAACCCGGGTGGAGTCGGCGTCGGCATCGCGAATCGTCAGCGCCAGCAACGCGGCCGCGAAGGCGAACCCGGCGGCCACCACGAAGGCCGCGTGGTACGGGGCAAGTTGCGCTCCCCCGCGCGGCGAACCTGCGAAACCCACCGCGGAAAGGACGGTGGAGAGCACCGCGATGCCGACCGCGGAGCCCAGCTGGCGCACGGCATTGAAGACGGTCGAGGCCTTGCCGGTACTCGCCCGGTCGATCTGGGCCATGCTCGCGGCCTGCGCCGGCACGAAGACGTGGGCCATGCAGTAGCCGAGGACGAACATCAGCAGGCGCATCCGCCAGAGCTCGGAACGTTCCGAGATCATGGTCATCAGCAGCATGGTCACGCCGAGAGCCGTGAGCCCTGCGGCCATGATCCGGCGCGGGCCGAGGGCCGGGTACAGGAAACGGCTGACGACCTGGGCGCCGACCATGACCCCGAACGCCTCGGGAAACGTCGACAGTCCCGACGCCAGCGCCGAGAGGCCCAGCCCGTCCTGGAAGAAAAGGGCGACGACGTAGAGCAGGCCGAGGAAGGCCGCCGTCGACAGGAAGAGCACTGCCGTGGTGGAGCGGAACAGCCGGTTGCCGAAGACCCTGAGGTTGAGCAGCGGCTCGCGGGTGTGCAGCTGCTGCCAGAGCAGCACGGAGAGCAACACCGCGCCGACCGCGAGGCTGGCGACGATCGCGGGCTCGCCCCACCCCCGATTGCCGCCCTCGCTCACTCCGTACATGAGCGCCGCGAAACCGACTCCGGAAAGCAGGAAACCCACCAGGTCGAAGCGTCCCGCCGGGTCCGTCTCCTGCTCCTGCAGGAAGAGCAGCCCGAATGCCAGCGCGGCCGCCCCGATCGGCAGGTTGACGAAGAACACCCAGCGCCACGAGAGGCCGGTGACGAGAACGCCGCCGATCACCGGGCCGAGCGCCGGGGCAAGCGTCGTCGGGATCGTGAGGATGCCTGCCGCGCGCACCCGCTCCGCGGGCGGGAACGTCCGGAACAGCAGCGCCATGCCGACCGGGGTGAGCATGCCGCCGCCGATCCCCTGGAGGATCCGGAAGATCACCAGCTGTCCGAGGCTGCCGGCGATGCCGCACAGCGCAGAGGCGACCGTGAAAATGACGATGGCCGTCAGCAGCACCCGCCGGTAGCCGAACCGGTCACCCAGCCACCCGGACGCCGGAATCACCACAGCCAGGGCCACCAGGTAGGAGACCGACACCGCCCCGAGCGAGCTGGTCGTCGCGTGCAGGTCGCGGCCAAGTGACGGCAGCGCCACGTTCACGATCGTGATGTCGATGATGTTCATGAACATCGCCGCCACGAAGACGACGCTGACCGCGACCTTCTGGTTGAACGACTTCCGGTCGCGGATCGATGTGCCCACGGTCATCCGGGCCCTGGTCCTACCGATGCTGATGCTCGTTCACCAGAAAGCGGGCCACCTCAACCAGCTTCACGTTCGCATTCTGTGACGTCGTGACGAGCATCTTGAACGCCGAGTGAGCGTCCGTATCGTGACGCTCCATGAGAATGCCCTTGGCTTGACCGATCAGGTCTCGCGTCTGCAGGGTTTCGCTGAGCTGCCGCTCCTGTTGCGCACCTTTCAGGGCGATGGCCGCGTGGGTCGCGAACAACAATCCGACATGAAGCGACTCGTCGTCGAAGGAATGGGCGGCGCGGGAAAACAGGTTCAGCGCGCCCAGATCGCCGTCCGCGAACAGCCGGAACGACAGCATGCTGCGCACACCAAGATCAAGCGCCCGCCGCGTGAACCGGGGCCAGCGGGTCTCGGCTTCCATGTCGTCGATCTTGAAGGTGGCTCGACGCCAGATAACGCTCAGGCACGGCCCTTCGTCTTCCTCCTGCTGGGCCTTGTCGGCGTCGATGACCAGCTGGTCCGTGGCGGCGACCGATTCCACCCGGTGGTTTCGGCGAACCAGCATGACACCGGCGTAGTCCGCGCCCGGAACGGTGCTGACCGCGGTCTGGGTAATGGCCTGCAAGGTCTCCTCGAGGCCGTGCTCGGCCGTCAGGCTGCGCGCCACGCGGCCGAGCACTTCCGCCAAGTCGACAGCCTTCGCGGGCTCTTGGGGCACGACCCCGATGCTAGTGCCGATCCGGTTCGACGGGCCGACCCCAGCGCCTGCGGCTGCGGCATTCCCGCGGTCGCTGATTCACCCACGGCACGACATCGTCAGGCAAGTCGTCGGGCAATTCGTCAGGCAAAGAGTGAAAGCTGCAATACCGCGGGTTCGGCCTTGCGGGCCAGCGGGGGGAAGCGCCGCGGCCGGGAGGTCCAGGCCGGGGCCACCTCGCTCTCGAAGCCGGTCTCAGGCTCCCGCTGCTGGCCGGCCGTCGAATCGACACCGGCCAGGACGCGCAATGCCGTCGCCGTGCTGTAGACGAGGCCGAGCCGGCGAAAGGCGCCGCGGACCGCATCAGCGGCGAGCGGCAAGACGCCGGCGCCGCCGGCAGGGTCCAGACCCAGCGGGACGTCGGAACGCATCGCCATCACCTGGCAGTTGAGCTGCCACGCTGCCACCGCCTCCGGCCCGGCGAGCCGGCGCGCCGCCCCCTTGCCGATGGCGGCGGCCACCCGGGTGCCACCTGCCGCGATGTCATCGAACGCGGCCTGCGCGCTACCCAGCGCAGCCAGCAGCTTCGCCGCCGTCTTCGGACCGATGCCCCGCACTCCCGGCAGGTTGTCGGACGGGTCACCTCGCAAGGCGGCGAAATCGCGGTACTGGCCCGCGCTGATACCCAGTAGCGCCGGGAGCCGCTTGGGGGTGAGGATCGGCGACGCCTCCACCCCACCGTTGATGATGCGCAGCACGCTGGTGGTCTCGTCGATCAGCGCGAACGCATCGCGATCCGAGGTCATGATCACCGTCTCGGCACCAATCGTCTTCCCGAAGGCGGCCGACGAGGCGAGAACGTCGTCGGCCTCCAGCCCTTCCGGGACCACGACGGCCAGCCCGAGCAGCTGCAAGGCGTCGACCGCGAGCACCAGCTGATCGATCAGGCACTGCGCCTTGTCGGTGCGCTGCACCTTGTACTGCGGCCAGCGCTCGCGCCGGCTACTGGCCGCCGGGTCATCGAAACCGACCACGACAAGGTCGGCACCGACCCGCTCGACCGCGGCGACGATCTGCGTGACGAGCCCCCGCACCGCCCACACCGGCTCGGTGACAGATGACGCGCTGGAAGCGGCCGCGTGGTAGGCCCGGTGCACCAGGGAGTTGCCATCAACCGCGAGGATCACCCGGACGTCAACCACGGACTCACTCTGCCTCACCGGACCGGCCGAAGGCAGCTCGCCGCGCGGCTCATCCGGACTTCTCCCCTCTCGCCCCACCCGCTGCTTCGCTGCAGGCTGGGCGGGCGCTATACATCGCACGAGGCAACGGAGGCCCCCCATGACCCACCCACGATCAGCGCGCGATGTCGAATACACCTGGCGCGACGCCGAGCTGCGTAGCCGCCCGTTGCGGGCCCTGAACCAGGTCGGCGGTCAGCTTTCCCGCGTGGGGGTCAACTTCCCCTCGATGCAGCCCTCGGCGATCATGGCGGCAGCCGTCAAGCAGGCCGGGAATGACGATTTCGGCAGCGACAGCTACCAGGAGCCCCTGCGCGTCTTCCTGGACTCCTGCGTCGCCGAGGCGGACCTCACCCCCTTCGGCAAGGTGCTCGTCACGAAGATGCTGACGGGCGCGCTGGCCAACCGCATCCGGCTGCAGCAGTGGGCGACCGAACACCCCGCGGTCCGAGCCGAGGGCATCAGGAGCCCCTGGGTCATCGCCGGCCTGCCGCGTACCGGCACCAGCATCCTGATGAACCTGCTGGCCCTCGATCCCATGGCACGCACGCTGCGGATGTGGGAGGGAGCCCACCCCATCCCGCCGGCGCCGCTGGACGCCGCCGACGAGGACCCGCGCATCCGGCAGACCGCCAAGGAGCTCGCCGGGTTGGGCAAGCTCAATCCCCCGCTGCACGCCATGTTCCCGTTCGGGGCCACGCTGCCGCAGGAGTGCGTCACGCTCTTCATGTACGACCTGCGCACGCTGTCGCTGGAGGTCACGGCCCACGTCCCGACCTACGCGCGCTGGCTGGAGAAGGCCGACATGACCCCGGCCTACGCGCAGCACAAGCTCGCCCTGCAGACCTTGCAGTCGACCCAGCCGACCGAGCGCTGGATCCTGAAGACGCCGAACCACCTCTGGCACCTCAGCGCGCTCTACGACACCTACCCGGATGCCAGGGTGATCTGGACCCACCGCGATCCAGGACCCGTCATCACGTCGCTGGCAAGCCTCGCCAACGCGGGTCAGCGGCCGCAGACCTCGCGCCTGGACCCGAAGCCCGCCGCCGAGGAGTGGAAGCGCAAGGCCAAGTTCGCGCTGGACTCAGCGACCACGTTCGACGACCAGGCTGACCCGGGCTGGGCTGCCCACCTCTACTACGACGAGCTCATGGCCGACCCGGTCGGCACCGTCTCCAAGCTCTACGAGTCGTTCGGGGAGACGGTGAGCGACCTGCACGCCCGGCGCATGCTCGCCTTCCTGAAGGAACGGCCGCAAGGCGTGTTCGGCAAGCACCGCTACGACCCGGCCGACTTCGGATGGAGCTACGAGAGCCTCGCCGAGGAATTCTCCGACTACACGACCCGCTACAGCGTGCCGGTCAAGGACGCCAAGCGCTAATCGCCCGGGCAGCCGCCCTCCGGCGGCGACCCTCCGCCGTCGCACAGCTCCACGGCGACGCCACTCAGCTGCGCTCGACCCGCGGAAGCGATGCTTTCCAGCGCCGATACCTGCTCGGGCGAAAGGGCGTCGAAGAACAGCTTGCGCACCATCGCGACGTGTGCCGGTGCCGCCGTCTCGATGGCGTCGCGGCCCGTCGGGGTGAGGACGACGAAGCTGCCGCGGCCGTCAGCGGTGCACTCCTCGCGGCTGACCAGGCCACGCTTGCCCATACGGGCCAGGTGGTGTGAGAGCCGGCTCTGCTCCCATTGCAGGCCCTCGGCCAGCTCGTAGGGGCGTAGCCGGCCGTCGGGCGCCTCGCTCAACGGGACGAGAACCTCGTAGTCAGCGAGGGAAAGCAGGGAGTCTTCCTGCAGCTGCCGGTTGAGCCGGGCGGCGAGCTCGCGATGCAACGACATGAAGCCGCGCCAGGCGCGATGCTCCTCGGGGGTCAGCCAGCCGTCGCTCATGAGGTCAACACTACCCGGGGAATGGATGACACGTCATCCATGTTCGCGTAGAGTGAATGACGCATCATTCACCCGCACCATATCTTCCAGCACCCAGGAGATCCGGAATGACCACCACCGCCCCCACCCTCAGCCAGCTCACCGGCACCTACACCATCGACCCGTCACACACGACCATCGGCTTTGTCGCCCGTCACGCGATGGTGACGAAGGTGCGAGGCGCTTTCAACGAGTTCGAGGGATCTGCCGTCCTCAACGGCGACAACCCGGCCGGCTCCTCCGCCACCCTGACGATCCAGGCCAAGAGCATCGACACCCGCAACGCGCAGCGCGACGACCACCTGCGCAGCAACGACTTCTTCGCGATGGACGAGTTCCCCGTGATCAGCTTCGTCTCGACCGGCGCGCGCCAGGTGGACGAGAGCACGTTCGAGCTCACCGGCGACCTCACGGTCAAGGGTGTGACGAAGTCCGTCACCGTGCCGTTCGAGTTCGAGGGTGCCGCCCAGGACCCGTTCGGCAACTCGCGGGTCGGTTTCACCGGCTCCACGACCATCAACCGCAAGGACTTCGGGGTCAACTTCAACGCTCCCCTCGAGACCGGCGGCGTGCTCGTCAGCGACAAGATCACCCTCGAGTTCGACGTCTCGGCGATCAAGAACGCCTGACCCTCCCTCGCGCGGCGCCCGCACCCTCGGGGACCCCCGGGCGCCGGCGCCGCGCGCCTGTCCACCCTCCCGACCGCACGAAAGGACGGCAAGGCATGGCCGGCACACTGCTCACGCCCGCGATCGAGATCCGACCGGCCGGCGAGCGCGACCGCACCGCGATCTCCTGGCTCGACTCGAAGCACTCCTTCTCGTTCGGCCAGCACTACGACCCGAAGAACACCCACCACGGACTGCTGCTCGTCAACAACGACGACCGGGTCGCTCCGGGAACCGGCTTCGAGACGCATCCCCACCGCGACATGGAGATCGTGACGTGGGTGCTTCAGGGCTCCCTCGTCCACCAGGACTCCGCGGGCAACTCCGGCGTCATCTATCCCGGCCTCGCGCAGCGGATGAGTGCGGGCACCGGAATTCTGCACTCGGAGAAGAACGACTCCTGGCGGGTGGCCGGCGGTCCGGCGCACGACGAGCCGGTGCACTTCGTGCAGATGTGGGTGCTGCCCGATGAGGCGGGACTCACCCCGGGATACGAGCAGCTCGAGATCGACCACGAGCTGCTCGCCGGCGGCCTGGTACCGGTCGCCTCCGGGATGGCAAGGCATGAGGGGGCCTCGGCGATCCGGATCAACAACCGTTACGCGGCGCTGCACGCGGCCCGCCTGCAGCCGGGCCAGCGGGTTCAGCTGCCCGAGGCGCCGTACCTGCACCTGTTCGTCCCGCGGGGCCCCGTCGAGCTGGAGGGCGCCGGGCCGCTCGGCGACGGCGACGCCGTTCGGCTCACCGCGAGCGGAGGGCAGCGGCTGACCGCCGCGCCGGACGGGCCAGGGGCAGAGGTCCTGGTGTGGGAGATGCACGCAGCCGCGGCGCTGAGCCGCTGATCGAAAGGGCGACGCCGCGCCTGGCAGCCGTCACGATCAAGCCCGTCGGCTAATCCTCCTCGTCAGGCGGGAGCAGCCCGGCCAACGCGTCGATGGCGGGACAGACGTAGTACGCACCGCTCAGCGGAACGGTGTAGCGGGTCAGGGCGTCACGGACAGCGGGCTCCTCAGGAGTGCTGGTGGCCTCCTGACCCGCCATGCGTCGCAGCATGATGTCGAGCGGATGCTGGGTCGCGCAGAAGCCGACGAACACCGTGCCGTGGTCCGTCACGCTCCCGTAGGCGACGTTGCGCCGGTAGATCGCGAGCTCCTCGCCACCCTCCTCGACGACGTTACGAGCCACGTGCGAGTCCTTCGGCTTGACGTCGTCCGGCATCTCGATCGAGTCGGGCTTCGATCGTCCGATGACCCGCTCCTGCTCGGCGACGCTCAGCCCCCGCCAGCTCGGAAGGTGCTGCCACTTCTGGAAGAGCAGCACGCTGGCGCCCGCCCCCGGCCCCTGGTCAGCGGCCGCCACCTCCGGCGCCTCGAGCATGGCGGGGTTCTCGGTTCCGTCGATGAAGCCGGTGAGGTCGCGCCGGTGCTGATACAGCCAGCCCCCCAACTCGCTCGCCACATGCGCCACGCCCGCCAGCGCGCCGATGATGTCGATCGCCGCGTCGAACACCACGTCACGCGCGCCGCCCGCCACCCACAGCCAGGCGTCGTGCTGGGTCGCCGGCATGGTGAAGCCGTCACCATCTATCGCCTCGAACGAGGTGACCCCGTCGGGCGCGGACTCCGGCGCGATGGCAGCCCACAATTCCGGGCGGAACCCGATCACCACATTCAGCCCGGCGATCGTGGTCTGCGGGCCGCTGAGCGCTGCCAGGCGGCGCGCCAGCTCGGCAGGCTCGGTGCCGGGGGTCAGGTCGAGCTCGAGGTAGCAATGGTCGGTCGTTCCGAGGGCAAAGATTCCGGGCTGAGCGTGCATGGCCTCAGTCTGGCAAAACCAACGCCCTTGCCACCGCAAGCGGGTGCTGTGGCAACATCACGAAATGACCGGACCCACTCGCGGCTTCCTCGGTAGATCCGGTCGCCAGCGCCCGGCGCGCGACGAGCGGCTACCACCGGGCCAGTACGACACGGGCAGCGATTGGCCGGTGCTCACCGCCGAGGTCACACCCCGGCTGGATGCCGAAGCCTGGACCATGACCGTCGACGGGCTCGTCGCGAATCCCCACACGTGGACCTGGCAGCAGATGCACGACTTGCCGCAGTCGGAGTATCACGGCGATATCCACTGCGTGACGACGTGGTCAAAGCTGGGCACGAGCTTCGGCGGAGTAAGCGTCGACGAGCTGCTCGCCATCGCCGAGCCGCTCCCTGCCGCTACTCACGTGCTCGCGACCTCGACGACGGGCTACACGACCAACCTTCCCCTGGAGCACCTGCGAGGCGGGCAGGCCTGGATCGCCTGGAGCCACGAAGGCCAGCCGCTCTCGCGCGACCACGGAGGGCCGGTCCGGCTGCTGGTCCCGCACCTGTACTTCTGGAAAAGCGCCAAGTGGGTGACCAAGCTGACGTTGCTCGACCATGACGAGCAGGGGTTCTGGGAGCGCAACGGTTATCACGACCTGGGCGACCCCTGGCTCGAGCAGCGCTACCAGGGCGACTAGGCGTGCAGGCCGGACACGCGCCCGCGGGCGGCAAGCGGGTCAGCACGGTGCGCGAGGTCAGCCATCCCACACCCCGCGGGGTCATGCTCCGCCTCGAAGTGCCCGATCGGGTGGATCATCTGCCCGGGCAGCACTACGTCGTGCGGCTGACCGCCCCTGACGGGTATGTCGCGCAGCGCTCGTACTCCATCTCGTCGGCACCCGTCCGACCCGTTGCTCGAATTGTTCGTGGAGCGCCTCGACGACGGTGAGGTGTCGACGTTCCTCGCCGATGAAGTCCGGCCGGGCGACGCGCTGGAGGTCCAGGGCCCGATCGGCGGCTGGTTCATCTGGCGCGGCGATCAGGCGGCCCTCGGGGTGGCGGGCGGGTCGGGCGTGGTGCCGCTGATCGCCATGCTCCGCCACGCGCGCGACATCGGCGCTTCGGAGCTGCTGAAGCTCGCCGTCTCCGCACGCACGCTCGCCGAGCTCCCCTACTCCTCCGAACTCCTGGAGGCGGGCGCCTCGATCGTGCTGACCCGCGAAGGCTCACCGGCCGGCCGCGCCGCCGCGCGGCTGATGGCGACGGATTCTGGCTCCGCTCATTGCCGGTCCGGCGACCTGCTACGTCTGCGGCTCGAACGGCTTCGCCGAGACGGCGAGCATGCTGCTGCTGAACCATGGCATTGCCGCGGCAGACATCCGCGTTGAGAGGTTCGGCCCGAGCGGGTAGGTCGTCCGCCGAATGGCGGACGCAGGGGGACGCCGCATCCGGTCGACATGACCTCTGTAGCAAGCCCGCTCTCTGCCGCGGCTGCTTTCTGTGCGGGCCACGTTGGGCTGATCGGGGCAGTCGGCGCCGGCAAGCCAGGCCGATGTCTTTCTGGAGCGGGCCGCTCGTGATGCGCAACGTCGATGGGCGGATTCGCCGGACCTGCCAGCGACCTCGTGGAAGGCCGGAGGTCGGCGATGGGCTCGGGAGCGGGAATGGGAGCCGCGCGGATCGCGGGCGCCGTCGCGCCGGATGCCCCCGTACCCCCCGCGGCAGCCATGGGCGCCGACTCGCGCCTCGCGCGGCGCAGCCGGATTGCGAGTACCGGCCTGGTGCTGGTCCTGCTGGCCATCAGCGTCTTCACGGTCACGTCGGCGTTCGCGCGCTCGAGCGCGGCGAATGCGGCTGCCCGGGCAAGCCGGCTCTCCGAGGACTACCAGGGAGCCGCCAGGAGCGTCACGAGCGAGGAGTCACTCGAGCGCCTCTACCGGCTGGAACCGCAGCTGCAGACCCGGCGCGCGTTCGAGCGGGCCGCCACCGATGTCGTCACGGCCGTGGGCGCCATCGCCCGGGATGGAGACGGCGCCGACCGCGCGACCGCCTCCGCCGTTCTCGCCGCGCACCACCGGTTCCTGCGGCTCGTCGACGGGGTGTTTCGCGCGACAGCGTCAGACGAGCCGGCCGAGGCCTCCCGGCTCGACCAGCAAGCGGATGTCGTCTTCGACGTGATCGAGGAGACGGTGGGCACCTCGGCCACGGCCCACCACCTGCGTTCCATGGGTCTGGTCGACGAGTTGAAATCCAACGACGCCATCATCGCGGTCGCGACGCCGATCGTCTTCGTTCTCGGCCTCGGGATCGCCGCCGTCCTGCTCTCGATCACCCGGGGGTACCGCCGGCTGCTGGGCGCCGAGCGGGGCCGCGCACGTTACGAGTCGCTACACGATCCCCTCACCGGGCTTCCCAACCGCAGCCTGCTGGACTCCCGCTTCCGGCAAGTGCTGGGCAAGGCCGGCCTCACCGGCAAGACCTGTGCCCTGCTGCTGATCGACCTGGACCGCTTCCGGGAGATCAACGACACCCTCGGCCACCACTACGGCGACGAACTCCTCGTGCAGATCGGGCCCCGGCTGCGCGACGCGCTGCGCGATCGCGACATGGTGGCGCGCCTCGGCGGAGACGAGTTCGGGGTGTTGCTCGCGGAGGTGGCCAACGAGCAGGCGGCGATGATGGTCGCCGATCGCGTCCGCCTGGCGTTGAACGCCCCGTTCCACATCGAGGGCGTCGAACTCGACGTCGAGGCAAGCATCGGCGTGGCCGTCTCCGGCCGCGACGGCCATGACCCGAGCACCTTGCTGCAGCGCGCGGACGTCGCGTTGTACGTCGCGAAGGCGCAGGGAATCGGAGTGGTCGCGTATGACGCGGCAGTGGACGTCCACCATCCGGACCGCCTGCGGTTGCTCGGCGAATTGCGCCGCGCGCTGGCAAACCGCGAGCTGATCCTGCACTTCCAGCCGAAGGTCAGTGTCGACACCGGGGTCGTGGTCGGGGTCGAGGCCCTCCTGCGCTGGCAGCATCCGGAGCGCGGCCTGCTCTTCCCGGACACGTTCCTACCGCTGGCCGAGCACACCGGGCTCATCGGCCCGCTGACCAGCTACGTCCTCGACGCAGCGCTCGGGCAAGGGCACGTCTGGGCCAGGGCGGGGCATCCCCTCCCCATCTCCGTCAACCTCTCCTCGCGCAACCTCCTGGACGAGGATCTCCCTCAACGGGTGGCGCAGTGCCTTCAGCTGCATCAGGTCTCGCCGGAGCTCCTGGAGCTCGAGGTCACCGAGAGCGCCATCATGACGGACCCGGCCCGGGCGCAACGCGTCCTGCAGACGCTGGCGGCCCTCGGTATCAACCTGTCGATCGACGACTTCGGCGCCGGTTACACGAGCCTCAGCCAGCTGAAGACGCTCCCGATCAGCCTGCTGAAGATCGACAAGTCCTTCGTGCTCACCATGACGAGCGACGCCAGCAACGCCCTGATCGTGCAAACCGTCGTGGACCTCGGGCACAGCCTCGGTCTCACCATCGTCGCTGAAGGCGTCGAGGACGAGGCGGCGCTGGCGCTGCTCAAGGGTTACGGCTGCGACATCGCGCAGGGCTACCACGTATCGCGGCCGCTACCCGTCAAGGCATTCGACTCCTGGTACGCCGCTCGCCGGGCGGGCAACGCCGGTCAGCGAATCCCGCCCGCGCGACCCGCGTCCGACCCCGGCGCAATCATCGGTTCAGGAGGCTAGCCTGGGCGCTGGGCCCACCGGCCCCAACGAGCCCCCGCCCGCTGCCCCCTTTGAGGAAGGCCGTGCGATGAGCAATCCCACCGGAGCCCGTCCCCAGACCTCTACTGTCACTGCGCCACACCGCCAGCCTGACGTCGCGGAGGCCGACCGCATGGAGCAGCAGACTCCCGCGGTGCCCGATGAGCTCGACGCCCCTCAGCCCAGCGTTCTTGCGGTGGAAGCCGACGAGGGCGACGTCCTGGAACAGAGCGTCGACGTCCCCCTCGACTCCGAAGACCTGGACTACCCGCCCGAAAGCTGAGCCGGGCACGCGATGCATCGGGAGCGCTATCTCGATCGCGCCGACGCCGGAGCAGTCCTCGGGGAGTTGCTGGCCACCGAACTCTCCCTCGGCGCCGCCCCCGTCGCCGCCTTGCGGGACGACGTGGTGGTGCTCGGCCTCGCCCGCGGCGGGATGCCGGTGGCGGCAGCGGTGGCCGACCGCCTGCGCGCGCCCCTGCAGGTGATTGCCGTCCGCAAGCTCGGACTACCGGGTCAGCCGGAGCTGGCCATGGGGGCGCTCGCCGCAGTCGGTGACGACACTCTCGAGATGGTCCGCAACGACGACGTGATCGCTCACTGCGCCATCAGCGAAGGGGTCCTGCAGTCGGTCTGCCATCGCGAGGAGGAGGCGCTGCGTGCGGCGCAGCGCCGCTACAGCGGGGCAGCACCCGAGCCCCAGCCGCGGTTGCGCGGCCGGACCCTCATCGTCGTCGACGACGGGTTCGCCACCGGCGCGAGCATGCGGGCCGTGCTTGCAGCGCTGCGCAGGTGCGAACCCGCACTCCTCGTCGCTGCCTTTCCGGTGGGTCCGGCGGATGCCCGCGCGCGCCTGGGTACGTTCGCGGACCAGGTGGTATGCGCCTGGACCCCGCCGCACTTCTCGTCGGTCGGCCAGGCCTACGTGGATTTCGGCGCCATCTCTGACGAGCAGGTGCGATCAGCGCTGGCGGCGCCTCGCTGAGCGAGCGGACAAAAGGTGCGTCACGCCCGGGCCTAAGGACCCTGCCGCAGGGTCCGTCTCCGCCGCGATGCTGGACGGGTGATGCGCGACGCGCCGGCTCCGGAGCCTGACCTCGAGATTCTCGACCGAGACACGTGCCTGAGCCTGCTCTCGGGGATCGAGGTGGGGCGGCTGGCGTGGGCCGAAGGCGAGCGGGTCCTGGTGTTTCCGTTGAACTTCGTGCTGGCCGGCGACAACCTCGTCTTCCGCACGTCAAGTGCGGAAATCTGCCGAGCAGCGCAGGCGGATCACCCGACCTTTCAGGCCGACGACGTCGAGCCGGCCGTTCATGTCGGTTGGACCGTCATGGTGCGTGGCCCCCTCACCGAGGTCACCGATCCCACCGAACTCGAGCGGCTGCGGCACCTGGTCGTCCCGTGGCGACCCGATCGGGGGCTGCGCGCCCTGCGCCTGCAGGCCGGCGAGGTCACCGGGAGACGACTCCCGCTGCGTGCCGGGGCCGTCAAGAGCGTCTGGATCGAGGCGTAGTAGCTCCGCATGCCGCAACATCCCGCCCGCAAACAGCGGGACCCCACACCGAGCGAAGCAGGAGACCGATGGCGAGCGTGACCCCCTCAGCCTTTGAATACCTCTCGGGCGACGAGTGCTTCGAGCTCCTCGCCACCCAGCCGATCGGGCGCCTCGGCGTCAACGACGACCACTATCCGCTCATCTTCCCGGTCAACTTCGCCCTCGACCACCGGGTCATCGTCATCAGGACGGACCCCGGGAGCAAGCTGACCCATGCCTCGCACGCCAACGTCACCTTCGAGGTGGACGCGTTCGACCCGGAGAGCCGCACCGGCTGGAGCGTGCTGGTACGTGGTCTGGCCGAGGAGCTGACGGCCGACCACCACGCCGACGTCGTCGAGCGCACGGTTGCCGCCGGCGTGGACCCGTGGGCGCCGGGCGAACACGGACACTGGCTCCGGCTGATCCCGCACGCCGTGACCGGCCGCCGCATCCTGCCCAATAACCGGCCGCCGGTCTTCGGCGCGTAGGAGCCCGGGCCGCTAGGGGCTCGGTCCTCTGGGGTCGCCCGCACCCTCAGCCGACGACGCGGCCGGCTTCGAGCAGGACGACCTCATCGAATCCGGCCGTTTGACGAAGATCGTGCGTGATCAGCAGCAACGAGCGGCCCACCGTCGCCCGGCGGATGTCGGCCATGAGCGCGTCGGCGGTGGCCTCGTCCAGATGCGCGGTCGGCTCGTCCAGCACCAGAACGGCCGGTGCGGCCAGCAGAGCGCGGGCCAGCGCGAGTCGCTGGCGCTGCCCCCCGGAGATGGTGGCACCGTGCGGGCCGACGAGGGTGTCCCACCCGAGCGGGAGCGAGTGAATCCACTCCAGGAGCTGCGCCCGGCCGGCGACGTCGTCGAGCTCGGCGTCGGTGGCCGCAGGCCGCGCCAGGCGCAGGTTCTCCCGGATCGTGGAGTCGAAGATGTGCGCGTCGGCGAGGCAACCACCGATGACGCGGCGGGCGTCGTCGGAGTCCAGCTGATCCAGCGGGATGCCGTTCAGCGTGATCTCGCCGCTCTCCAGGTCGCGAAAGCGCAGCAGCGCGGTGACGAGCGAGCTCTTGCCCGCCCCCGAGCGGCCGACGAGAGCGATCCGGCGACCCGGCGGCAGGTCCAGGTCGACCCCGTCGAGCGCCAGCGGCCCGCCGGCCGAGTAGCGCATGCGGGCCTGCGAGACGCGCAGATGGACGGGGCCGGTCGGGATGGGCTGCGGTACGACGGGTTCGGTGACCGGGTCCGGCTGGTCGAGCACGTCGAAGATGCGCCGGGCGCTGCTTCGCGCCGCGACGAGCTGTTGCGCGGCTGCGCCGAGCGGGCCGGTCGCCTCGAAGGAGGCCAGGCCGGTCAGCAACACCGCTGCCAGGCTCACCCGGCTCAGGTGTCCACCATGCTGCGCCGCCACGGCGAGCACGAGCATCATCCACACCGTGGCGCCGATGACCAGCTGCGTCAGGCCGGCCCCGAGTCCGGTGCCGACCGCCGAGCGCCGCGCGAGCCGGGTGACGGTGCGGTCGGCGTCGGCGAAGGCGTTCAGGGCACGCTCGTCCGCGCCGTAGGCGAGCAGTTCGGCGGAGCCGCCGATCAGGTCCGCGGCTTCGACGTTCAGCGCGCCGCGGGCGGGAGCGAGCCGCTCATCGGCCTGCCGGGCCAGCAACGCCGAGACCGCCGGGATCGCCAGCCCGGCGACGAGCAACCCGGCGGCAAGGGCAGCCCCGGCGGGAGCGCAGATGATCGTCGCCGCGAGGGCGGCACCGGTTCCGACCCCGGCGGCCACGAGCGGCGGCGTTACTCCGCGGATGAAGACGTCCTGGACCCCGTCGACATCGGAAACCAGGCGGGTCAGCAAATCGCCGCCGCGCAGCCGTGAGAGGCCGGGCCCGGCGATGCGTTCGAGGCGCTGGTAGATGCCGACGCGAAGGTCGGCCAGCACCCGGAAGGCAGCGTCGTGGCTCGAGAGCCGCTCGACGTACCGGAAGAACCCGCGGCCGACGCCGAAAGCCCGCACCCCGACGACGGCAAGCGCCAGCGCGACCTCGTTGGGGTGTTCGGAGGCCCGGGCGATGAGGAAGCCGGACACGCCGAGCAGGGCCACGGAACAGCCGACGGTCAGGATGCCGGCGACGACCGCGAGCAGCAGGGTGGCGCGTAGCGGGCGGGCCAGCTTGAGCAACCGCCGGATCGGGGATTGCCCCTGGTATTGCTGAGGATCGAACGTCTCGACTGTCATGCCGTCACCGCCACAGCTCCGGCCAGTGCCGCAGCCGCCGCCAGCTCCGTCGCCGCCAGCCGGCTGTCGTCGCGTTCGAGCCGTCCATCGCGGAGGTGCCATACGCGTTCGGCGCCCGCGGCCCACGCCGGCTGGTGCGTGACGACGATGACCGTGCGGTCCTGCGAGACCGCGCGAATCGACGCGATGAGGTCGGCCGCAGTGTCCTCGTCGAGGTGCGCGCCGGGCTCATCGAGCAGCAAGACCGGCGCCTCGCGCAGCAGCGCCCTGGCGATGGCGACGCGCTGGCGCTGACCGGTCGACAGCAGCAGCCCGCGCTCTCCGACCTGCGTATCGATGCCGGCCGGCGCCGCGGCTAGCGTGTCAGCCAGCCCGGCTCGCTCCGCGGCGCGAAGCACCCGCTCGTCACTGGCCTGCGGATCGCCGAGCCGGATGTTGTCGGCGATCGTGCCGGCGAACAGGTGCGCGGTCTGCGGCACCCAGGCGAGCTGGCTGCGCACGGCGCGGATCCCGTCCTCGTCGAGCGTCGACAGGCCGACGGGGCCGGCGTAGAGGCCCGAGCCCGCCCCCTCGGCGAGGTCCGGAGCGACGAAGCCGAGAAGCAGCGCGATGATCGTGCTCTTGCCGGCACCGCTCGGGCCGACGATCGCCAGGTGTTCCCCCGGATGAACGACGGCCGACAGCCCTGCCAGCGCCGGATCGGTGCGCCCCGGGTAGGTCACCGTGACGTTCTCGAAGCGGATCGGATCGCGGGCCAGATCGGCGCGGGCCGGGACCGCTCCGCCGGCCGGGCTGGTGGGTGCCGGCACGGGCGTTTCGAGGATGTCGAGCACGTCCTTGGCGACGGCGACCCCTTCGGCGGCGGCGTGGTACTGCAACCCGACGGCGCGCAGCGGGAGGTAAGCCTCGGGGGTCAGCAGCAGCACCAGCAAGGCTGCCTCGTAGCCGAGGTTTCCCGCCAGCAGTCGCAGTCCCACCTCGACGGCGACGAGGGCGGTCGAGAGCGTGGCGATGAGCTCGAGCACGAGGGCGGAAAGGAACGTGATGCGCAGGGTGGCCATGGTGGCCCTGCGATGGTCTTCGGTGACCCGGCGAATCGTCTCCGCCTGAGCCTTCGCGCGGCCGAATGCCTTGAGCGTCGGCAGCCCCTCGACGACGTCGAGGAAGTGGCCCGCCAGGCGCGAGAGCAATTTCCACTGGCGCTCCGTGCGGGCCTGCGTATGCCAGCCGATGAGCGCCATGAAGACCGGAATGAGCGGCAGCGTCACCGCGATCGTGACGGCGGAGGTGAGGTCGGTGCCGGCGATCCGGGCGAGGACCGCGACGGGGACGATGGCGAAGAGCACCAGCTGGGGCAGGTAGCGCGCGAAGTAGGGGTCGAGCGCGTCCAAGCCGCGACCGGCGAGGTTGACCAGCTCGCCGTGGCTGCGCCGGCCTATCCAGCTCGGACCGAGGCGCGCGATGTGGTGCAGCAACTTGCGTCGCAGCTGCGACTTGGTCGACGCCGCCGCGCGCAGCGCCATCGCCTCGCCGCCGTAGACGAAAGCGGCCCGGGCAAGAGCACGACGGCCAGCGCGATGACGCTCGCGCTTGACCGCGTCGAATCCCTTTGCGGCGTGGGCGATCACGTGGGCCAGGAGCCCCGCCTGCGCGAGGACGAGACGCGGTCGTGGCTACCCCGCAGACGACGGTGGCGGCGAAGTAGCCACGAGCGGAACGGGCCTGCTTGAGGAGCCGCGGATCCAGCGGCCTCATGCCGAGCCGACGGCCACCACCGTGACCCGTGACCGGTGACCCGCTTGCGGAACGTCCAGTACGTCCAGGTCTGGTAGAGCAGGACGATCGGAGTGAAGAACAGCGCCACCCACGACATCACGCCGAGCGTGTAGGGCGATGACGAGGCGTTGTGGACGTTGAGGCTGTAGGCGTCATTGGTCGTCGAGGGAAGCACGTTCGGCCACAGGTTGCCGAAGAGCGTGCCGACCGCCAGCAGGATCGCGGCGCCGGTCAACGCGAAGGCCCACCCCTCGCGACCGCGGGTGTTCATCACGACGGCGGCGACGAGCGCGAGCGCGGTGAGCAGCGCCGTGATGTGGGTGGCGAACCGCCCGGTGTCGAACTGGGTGATCACCAGGAACGTCCCGCCGACCACGATCGCGACGGCGCCGATGGTGGTCGCCAGACGACGGGCGGCGTGCGCGGATCTCCCCATCCGTCTTCAACGCCAGGAACACCGCACCGTGAAGCGCGAACAGGCTGAGCGTCACCAGCCCGCCGAGGAGCGCGTACGGGTTCAGCAGGGTGAGCAGCGTGCCGGTGAACTCGTGGTCCCGGTTCAGCGGGACACCGTGGACGATGTTGGCGAACGCGACGCCCCAGAGCAGCGCCGGGACGGCACTGCCGCCGACGATGCAGATGTCCCAGCGCTTGCGCCAGACCGGATCCTCGGACTTGTTGCGGTACTCGATCGCGACCCCACGCACGATCAGTGCCACCAGGATCAGCAGTAGCGCCAGGTAGAACCCGGAGAACAGCGAGGCATACCACTCCGGGAACGCCGCGAAGGTCGCGCCGCCGGCGACGAGCAGCCACACCTCGTTGCCGTCCCACACCGGGCCGATCGACCGCAGCATCGCGTTGCGGTCGTCGGGGTGCCTGCCGAGCACCGGCAGGAGCATGCCGACCCCGAAGTCGAAGCCCTCGAGGAAGAAGTAGCCGCCCCAGAGCACGGCGATCAAAAGGAACCAGACCGTTGTCAGGTGCATGTCAGCCCTTTGCTTTCGTGCGAGCTCTAGTAAGAGAAGGCGAGCGCCGGCTCGGGGGCATCGCTGTCACCGTCGTGGTCCTCGGGCAGCTCATCGGGACCCTTGCGGATGTAGCGGAGCATCAGCCTCACGTTGATGAAGGCCAGGACGCCGTAGAGCAGGGTGAAGACGATCAGGCTGGTGAGCACCTCACCGACGCTGTTGCCCGAGACCCCGTCCGCGGTTGTCATGACCCCGTACACCACCCACGGCTGGCGGCCGATCTCGGTGAAGATCCAGCCAAAGCTGTTGGCCAGGAAGGGGGTCGCGACCGCAGCGATCGCTATCCGGTAGAACCACGGAGACACCGGGATGCGGCGCCGGCGCATCAGCCAGAGCCCGGCGACGGCCACCAGCGTGGCGATGACACCAAATCCGATCATCAGCCGGAACGACCAGTAGGTCGCTGGGATGTTCGGCTTGTAGTTGCCGGCACCGAACTTCGCCACTTCGGACGCCTGAACCTGGTTGATGCCGTCGACCTTGCCGCTGAACGAACCGGTCGCCAGGAAGGACAGCACGCGCGGAACCTTCAGCGACCAGACTTCCTTGCTCCCGTCGAGACTCCCGACGGTGATGAGCGAGAACGAGGCCGGCTTGCTGGTGTTGTACAGCGCTTCAGCGGCGGCCATCTTCATTGGCTGCTGCTGCGTCATGATCTTGCCCTGGATATCGCCGGAGATCGCGGTGCCGATACCGGCGATGAGGGCGATCGCCATGGCCACCTTGGCCAGCGGGCGGAAGATGGCGACCTCGCGCCGCTGCTTCAGCTGCCAAGCGCTCACCGCGAGCACGAACGCCGCAGCCGTCATGAAGGCGCCGAAGAGAACGTGCGGGAACGTGACCCAGAGCGTTGAATTGCCGAGGACGGCCCAGATGCTGGTGAGCTCCGCGCGGTGGCGGACCGGGTCGAGCTTGAAGCCGACGGGGTGCTGCATCCAGGAGTTGGCGGCGAGGATGAAGAAGGCCGAGAACACTGTCCCGAAGGCCACCGCCCAGATCGACGCCAGGTGCAGCTTCTTGGGCAGCCGGTCCCAGCCGAAGATCCACAGCCCCAGGAACGTCGACTCCAGGAAGAACGCGAGCAGGCCTTCCATGGCCAGCGGTGCTCCGAAGATGTCGCCGACGAACCGCGAGTAGGCCGACCAGTTCATGCCGAACTGGAACTCCTGCACAATTCCGGTGACGACACCCAGCGCGAAATTGATCAGGAAAAGCTTGCCGAGGAATCGGGTAACGCGCAGGTATTCGGGCTTACGGGTGCGATACCAGGCGGTGTGATAACCGGCCACCACGAAGACGAGGCCGATTGTGAGCGGGACGAAAAGAAAGTGATAGACGGTCGTGATACCGAACTGCCAGCGCGCGACATCCAGGGCTTGCAAGGGGACCTCCTGCTGGCAGCGTGACGAGACGACTCAGGTCGCTAGCAGCAGTTTCGCAATGAATTGGCAGCTCCCCACCCGGGCTTTCGTCGGGGTTGCCGGGACGAAGGTCCCGGACGAGGAAGCTCAAATAGGACTCGCGGGCACAGCGCTGCGAACGCGCAGGCACATTGATTGGGCCTTCGGCGACGCATCTGAAGGCCATTAGTCCCGACGGATTATCATCCCACGCGTGGACCCTGTGAGGTAAGTCAGCCGAGCGAGGCGTTGCTCACGCTCTATCGCGTTCGCCACATCCGCCCGTCCGACTTCACCCGAGGGAGGATCGCCATGACTGCAGATGCTGTCGCCGCGCAGGACGCGCCACGAGTCGTTGTCGGCGTCGACGGATCGCCTGCGTCACGGGATGCGCTGCGCTGGGCAGTCGACTACGCCGCATCGATCGGGGCCGAGGTGCAAGCGGTCACGGCCTGGCAGTGGCCGGTGTCGATGGTCGTCGACCTCCCGATCCCTGCCGGGTTCGATCCGATGGACGAGGCGCGGGAGGTGCTCGAACACGTCATCGCCGAGGAACTCGGCGAGACGCCGCCGGTGCCGGTGACGGCCTCGGTCTACTGCGGTTCCGGCGCGGCCATCCTGCTCGAGGTCGCCAGGGGCGCCCGCTTGTTGGTGGTGGGTTCGCGGGGTCATGGTGGGTTCGCGGGGTTGTTGCTGGGGTCGACGAGTGAGCATTGTGTGCGGCATGCGGGGTGTCCGGTGGTGGTGGTTCGGCACGCTGCGCGGTCCTAGCCGCCGGTTAGGGGCAGGATTGGGTTGTGGCTGACTCCCGGGATGTGTCTGTGCGGTCGGTGATCGAGGCGGCGGTGGCGGCGGCCGGGCGGGCGCCGTCGGTGCATAACACGCAGCCGTGGCGGTTCGTGATCTCCGGTGATCAGGTGTCGCTGCGGGCGGATGTGTCGCGGCAGCTGCCGGTGCTGGATCCGACCGGCCGGCAGATGTATCTGTCGTGCGGGGCGGCTTTGCATCATTTGCGGGTGGCGTTGCGGGCGGCGGGTTTTGACGCTGCGGTGGCGGTGTTGCCCGATCCGGATGATGCGGCGTTGCTGGCGCGGGTGAGCGTGTCGGCGGGGGCGCCGGCGGATGCCGGTGAGTTGGCGTTGGCGGCGGCGATCGAGGCGCGCCATAGCCAGCGGGAGCCGTTCGCGGCGCGGCAGGTGGAGCATGCGGCTTTGGCGGCGTTGCGGGCGGCGGCGGAGGCCGAGGGGGGTTGGCTGGCGATCCTGGCCGACCGGGAGGATCAGATCACGCTGGCGGTGTTGCTGTCGCATGCGGAGACGGCGGAGGCGTCGAATCCGGACTATCAGGCCGAGCTGGCGCATTGGCTGCGTACCGATCCGGCGTTGGACGGGGTGCCGATGTCGGCGTTGCCGCAGGTGATCGCGGGCCGGCATTCGGAGGTCACGGTCCGGGATTTCACCGCCGGGCAGCACCCCGAGACCGGTGCTGGTGGCGATGAGCCGGGCCGGTTACCCGATGAGCGGCCGGCGCTGCTGATTTTGGGGACCGATGCCGATACCCCGGCGCAGTGGCTGACCGCCGGGCAGGCCCTCTCGCGGCTGCTGCTGGTCGCGACGACCGACGATCTGCGGGCGTCGATGCTCGGCCAGGTCATCGACCTGCCCGGCACCCGCGCCCAGCTACGTACCGAGCTGCGCCTGATCGGCGAACCCCAGATGGTGCTGCGGGTCGGCTACGGCCCACCCGCCGCAGCTACCCCACGCCGCCCGCTCGCCGACATCGTCGACGAACAACCCTGACCCTGGTCAGGCAGTGGCAGGCCGGATATCCAGTGACACCGGCGTTACCCGCCCTGCGATCAGCCAACGCGCCCGGCGGCCACGTAGAGCGCCGCCTGCGTGCGGCTGTGCATGCCGATCTTGGACAGCAGGCTGGAGACGTAGTTCTTGACGGTCTTCTCGGCGAGCCCGAGCCGGGTGCCGATCTGGCGGTTGGTCAGGCCTTCGGCGATCAGATCGAGAATGCGGCGCTCCTGATCGGTGAACGAATCCAGCCGCGGATCCTGCCGCGGCCCGGCGCGGAGCCGATCGAGGACGCGGGTCGTGACCTTCGGGTCCAGCAACGACTCCCCCGCCGCGACCCGCTGCACGGCGTCCACCAGCTGATAGCCCGCGAATCTGCTTGAGCACGTAGCCGGCCGCGCCCGCCATCATCGGCCGCGAACAAGGCCTCGTCGTCGTCAAAACTGGTCACCATCAGGCAGGCCGTCTCCGGCAACTGCGAGCGCACCTCGCGGCAGACGTCTATCCCGGTGCCGTCCGGAAGCAGCACATCCAGCACCGCGACAGCCGGACGGGTGGCCAGGATGCGTGGCACCGCCTCAGCGACGGACCCTGCTTCGCCGACCACGCTGACCTCAGCGTCCTCCAGCAGGGCCCGCAGCCCTTGCCGAACGACCTCGTGGTCATCGACGAGGAATACCGTCACCGGCTCGACCAGAAGCTAATTCTGCCTAACTAACGCCACATGACTCAGAACCGCTGTGCGGCGCCGCAGCCCCGCTGATCAAGCAGCCCGCTATCCCGCTCTTAGCTGCGGTTCATCGACACGGCCATCGGGCAACAGGGACGACTACCGCAGGTGTCGCGAGTAGGCGTCGCGCTCCGTCCGGCGTCGGCGCGAGGCGCGCTTTGGCATCGAGGATGGCGACGCCGTCGGGGGTTGCCACGACAGGATTGAGTTCCAGCTCGCTGAGCTCGGGATGGTCGTCCGCCAGTTGCGCCGACTCGCAGCAGGAGGTCCTTCAACGCCTCGATGTCGCAACTCGGGCGACCCTCGATAGCCACGTAGCAACGGGCCGGCGCGACCGGCTCCGGCCAGTTCTGTGGCATCAACGTCGGTCAGCGGCACCAGCCGGAATGACTGGTCCGCCCACAGGTCGGCCAGGACCCCGCCCAGGCCGAACATGACGAGCGGCCCGAAGGAGGGTTCGCTGGTGATCCCGACGATGGTCTCGACACCAGGCTGCGCCATCGGCTGGATCAGGACCCCTGTCAGCTGGCCACCGATGGTCGTGCGCATGTCTTTGAATGCGTGTCGGACGGCCTGCCCCGACGTCAGGTCCAGCGCGACCCCACCGATGTCGCTCTTGTGCAACAGGTTCGGCCCGATGGCCTTCATGGCAACGGGATAGCCCAGCTCCTCCGCGGCCGCCTGGGCCTGCACCGAACTGGTCGCGACCCGGCTCGGAAGCGTCGCGATTCCGTAGGCCGCGAGCAGCGACTCGACGGCCTGCGGGTCCAGCCAACCCCCCTCTGCAGAGTCGGACAGCGCCTTCGCGATCACCGTCCGAGCGTCGTCCGGTCGCACGTCATCGAAGTGCGGAACGCTCCCGGTCGGCCGGTTGCGAAACTCCCGGTACTCGCAGGCCCGCGAAAGCGCCCGGGTCGCCGCTTCGGGAAAGGCGTAGACCGGGATCGGGCGCGCCGACGCGCCCAGGACCCCGGTGACGGTCGCCGAACCAACCTGGGTCGCCAGCACCGGCTTGGTGCTCGAGGCGGCGATCGCAACGACGGCGTCGGACAGCTCGTCGGGCTTGGTGAGCGGGGTCGGGGTGATGACGGCCAGTACCGCGTCGACGGTGGGCTCCTCCAGCAGGATGGTGAGTGCCGCACGCGAACTGCCGCCCGTTCGCCGCGGCGATGGTGTCGACGGGATTGCCCACCGCCGAGCCGGCGGGCAACACCGCGCGAAGCCGAGCTTGCGTCTCCGCTGGAAGCGCCGCGACCGTGAGCCCGAACTCGGTCGCGGAATCGGCCGCCAACACCCCTGGCCCTCCGGCATTGCCGATGATGGCGAGGCGCGGGCCGTTCGGCAGCGGCTGGGTGGACAGCAGCGTGACCACGTCGACGAGCTCGCCGACATGGTCGACATTGATGACCCCGGATTGGCGGAACAGGGCGGCCACGGAACGCGCCGGTGTGGCTGCCGCCGCCGTGTGGGAACGCGCTGCCCGGGCACCGACGGCGGTGCGTCCCGCCTTGATCGCGACGACGGGTTTGCGCAACGAGACGTGGCGGGCGAGGCGGGCGAACTTGCGAGGATTGCCGAACGATTCCAGGTAGAGCACGGCGACATCGGTCACCGGGTCGTCGTCCCACCAGGAGAGCAGGTCGTTACCGCTGACGTCGGCCTTGTTGCCCACCGAGACGAAGTTCGACAGGCCGATTCCGGCGCGGCGGGTGTGTTCCAGCAGCGCGATGCCCAGCCCGCCGCTCTGCGACAGCACCCCTACCCGGCCGGCGAGCGGGAGGTTGGCCGCGAACGTGGCGACGAGCGTGATGCCGGGCGCCGCCGACGTGACACCGAGACAGTTGGGCCCGACCAGCCGGACACCGGCGGCTCGTGCCTTCTCGCGGAGTTCCTCTTGCAGGGCAGCACCATCCGGCCCGACGTCGGCGAAGCCGGCCGTGAGTACCACGAGCGACTTGGCCCGGACCCGGCCGCACTCGTCCGCGAGTTCCAGGACGGCCTGCGGCGGCACCGCGGCGACGACAAGGTCCACCGGCTCCGGGATATCGGACAGCCGGGCAAGTGCCGGAAGCCCCTCGATGTGACGGCCGGCCCGGGCGAGACGGGCGTTGACCGGATAGATGGCTCCGGCGAAGCCCGCTCGCACCAGGTTGTGAATGACCGCACCGCCCACCGTGTTGCGGCGGGTGCTAGCGCCGACCACCGCCACTGACTGCGGCCGTAGCAACGACTGCAAGCTGGCGCAGGTCGCCTCGCGCTCGCGCCGATCCAGCGCGCTCAGCAGGTTCAGTCCGGGCTTCAGATCGATCGAGACCTGGACCGTGTCGAGCGTGCGGCGGAACGTGACGTCGTAGCCGGCCTCGTCGAAAACGCTGAGCATCACGGCGTTTTCAGGGAGCGTCTCGGCGACGAACTGGCTGATCCCCCGGCGCCTGGCCAGCGAAGCGAGATGCTCGAGCAGCAGGGTCCCGATCCCGCGCCCGTGCTGATCGTCCGCGACGACGAACGCGCATTCCGCGACGGCGCCTGCGGTGCCCGGCGGCTCGGGATCCATGCACTCGTACGCCGCGACGCCGATGATCCGGCCCTGCGCGATCAGCACCACGCCACCGTGGTCGTCGGTGCCGGGACGCACCAGCCGGGCGGCGTAGCGCGTCGCGGAAAGCTTGGAAGCACTGAAGAAACGCAGGTACAGCGTGCGAGGCGAAAGGCTCTCGTGCAGGGCGAGCAGCTCGCCGTGATCGGCCGGGGTGATCTCGCGGATGAGGCCGACAGCACCGTCTCGCATGAGCACCGCGCGGCCGGGCGGGACAACCGTCATCGCACCCCCGCCCTCGTCATCCGACACCTGTCCGCGCTGCTTGGCGTTGCTAGCCACCCGTCGCAGCCTCTGAGGCGCGGGGCGGTGCGTCAAGCGTCATCCGGCGACGGACGCTCCGGCGCTCACGGACTCGGACGGGGAGGTCGCTGCTCGGGTGGGCTGCGCCGGCACCATCGCCACCGGGCAGAGCGCCCCGCGCAGGCACCGCAGCGCCGTCGATCCGAGGAAGCGCATCCGCGGATGGGTGTGCTGCGGGCGGGCACCGAGCACCAGCAAGCCGGCGGTCTTGCTGCGCTCGATCAGCACGCGATCGGCCGGGCCTTCGATCATCTGCGGGACGACGGTGTCAGGCAGGTCCAGCAGGCAGGCCCGGAGCAGGTCCTGCGCGTGCTGCTTCGCGGTCCGGCGCATCGCCGGGGTCCGGACCGGACCGGCAATGCTCGGCAACGCGTTGATCTGGTAGGCGTGAACGACCACTAGGGAGGCTCCATCACGCGCTGCCCGATCAGCCGCCCAGCGCGCGGCGCCAACGCTCGCGGCCGAGCCGTCGACCCCGACCACGTACTCGATCTGCGCCGGAACCGGAGACGGGGTCTGCGCAGATTCTCGACTGCTGCTCACGACAACCTCCCGCTGCAGTTACGGAAACCGGCACCAACCGGTCACCTCAACTGTGCCCCGACGGGCCGGCAGCGACGAGGGGCAAAAGTCCCGCCGCAGCTCAGCTGGGAAGCCGGACGGTACCGCTCTGATCGCGGCTCTCGGCCCCTGCCAGCATGCCGAGCAGCAGATCCGCCCATTGCTCGAGATGGCGATCCGGCAGGAACTTCGCGTCGACCACCGCACGAGCCCGATCCCCGATGCGCTTCGCCCGGGCCGGATCGGCCAGCAGCCCCCGCACGGCGGTGCCGAAGGCGGCCAGATCCCGCGGATCGTCGATCAGCACACCGCTCTCCCCCGAGGTGATCTGCGCCTCGATGCCGCCCACGCGGGTCGCCACGACGGGGCGTGCCTTCCACATGGCCTCCGTGACGGTCAGGCCGAAACCCTCCGCCAGGCTCTTCTGGGCGACGACACTGGCCGTCTGCTGCAGAGCGTTGACCAGGAGCCCGTTCTCCTCGGCATCACGCATCGGCAGGCACGCCAGGTGAACGCGGCGGCGAACGGCTGCCGGCAGCTCGTGCCACGCCGTCATGCACTGCTGCAGGACTTCCACTCCTTCAGGGTCGTCCGCGACCGAGGTGACATTGGGTCCGGCCAGCACGCAGATGGCTGTCGTCGAAGGGAAAGACGTACTCGGCGAATCCACGCATGACGCCGGCCATGTCCTTCAGCGGATCCCAGCGCGAGACCTGGACGACCAGCTTCGCGTCGGCCGGCGGCGGCGGGCCGGCCTGCAGCACATCCGCGGCGCGCTCGATGCGGCCGGGTGAGCCGTCACGCCGGGTGAAGGTCAAGGCGCGCGTATCACCGTCCGACAGCAGCCCGGCCGTCTGCAGCGCAGCCCGCGCAAACCCAGGCGGCAGCGTGATGTTCTTCGGCGACAGCGGATCGATGGACGGCGGAATCTCGACGGACTGCCCGGCATCGACCCACCCGGGCAAGTAGGAGCTCTGGCTCACCACAATCGACGCATTGTGCAGGTACGGACGCAGGAAGGCCCAGGCGCGTTCGGTCGCGCCGTTGCGCTGCGCCGTACCCACGTGGCAGCGCCATGCGACCTGGGCACCCGCCGCGTGCAGCGCGTCGGCGAGGCCGGCGGTCTGCGGATCGTGAAGGATCACGACATCGCCAGGACGCACCGTCGCGCGAAGGTCCGGGACCTGCTGGCTCATCACCTTCTCGTACAGGCGACGCTCCTCGCCCTGAAGCTGGATGCCGGTTTCGACACCGTGGAGCATGTGGTGCAGCCGCTTGGTGAGAACGAAGAACTCCGGCGGCGCGTCGATCGTCATCCACCGCATATCGATCTCGCTACCCCGCGCGTACCCCAGTAGCGTGTGCAGCATCTCCGCCACCCCGCCACCGACCGCGGTCGAGTTGACGTTGAGCACCATGCGGCTTCCCAGCGTCTGGCGCACGGTCTCGCCGAGCTGCCGCAGCCGGGTGACGCGCTCGTCGCCGAGCACGGGCTGTAATGATTCCGGCGCCAGAACCGGCACGGTCACCGACTGCATCGACACGGCGTCCTCCGAACCTCGGGCCCGCCGGCTGGCTCGGGACCGCCATCCGCGCACCCCGACGGGTAGCTCCTTTTCACAGTGCGCGCCCGCTCACGAAACCGGCAAGGGACCAACGGCTCTGGCCAGCAGTCCCACTGTCAGTCACGCTGCGTCAGGCGCGAACCGGCCATCCTGGCGGAGGTGCGATGCCTGACGCGTTGAGACTCCTCCTTCCGGGGCAGCTGGGCCAGTCCGGGGCCCTGGCTGGTTTGCGGGCCGGCCCACCCGGTGTGTCCGGGCCCGCCCGGGTCGTGGAGACCCACACCTCGGTGCTGTTCTTCGTTGACGACGTGGTGTGCAAGCTCAAGAAGCCGGTGAACCTGGGCTTCCTCGACTTTCACACCAGCGAGGCGCGGCGTGCGGCCTGCGAAGCAGAGGTGGAGCTGAACCGCAGGCTCTCCCCCGATGTGTACCTGGGCCTGGCCGACATTTCCGGGGCTGATGGCCGGGTCTGGGACACCCTCGTCGTCATGCGCCGGATGCCGGATGACCGGCGCCTTTCCGCCCTTGTCAGCGAGCCGTCCATGCCGCGCCTCGGGGGAAAGCTCGAAGCCGCGTTGCGCGCCCTCAGCCGGCAGCTGGCGGCGTTTCACTCCCGGTGCGAGACCTCGGAGTCCATCGCCGCGGCAGCCGACCCCGACGCCCTCCGGCGCCTGTGGCTGGACAACCTCGCGGTCATGCACCGCTTTTGCGGCCAGGTGCTCACGGCGCCGACCGTGAACCTCATCGAATGCCTCGCCCTCGAGTACCTCGCCGGGCGTGAACCGCTGCTGCGCAGGCGCCAGCAGCTCGGGTTGATCCGCGACGGTCACGGCGACCTGCTGGCCGACGACGTCTTCATCCTCGACGACGGCCCGCGGGTCCTGGACTGCCTCGAGTTCGACCCCCAGCTGCGTCACGGTGATGTGCTGGCGGACATCGCCTTCCTCGCGATGGATCTGGAGCGGCTCGGCGCCTCCACCGCCGCACGCTTCTTCCTGGACTCCTACGGTGAGTTCAGCGGCGAGCACCACCCCCGCTCGCTCGAAGACCTCTACATCGGCTACCGCGCCACCGTGCGCAGCAAGGTCGCGTGCCTGCGCTGGGAGCAGGGTGATCCCGAGGCGGCGGCGCTCGCCCGGCGCTTCGCCGAGCTCGCGGTCCGTCACCTGAAACGCAGCAGGATCCAGCTGGTCCTCGTCGGCGGACTGCCGGGTACTGGCAAATCGACGCTGGCGTCGGCGATCTGCGCCACCGATGCGACCGATTGGACCCTGCTGCGCTCCGACGTCGTGCGCAAGGAGCTCGCCGGGCTGCGGCCTACCGAGTCCGCAGCCGCGGCCTTCGGCTGCGGTCTCTACCGCCCCGAGTTGAAGGCGCGCACGTATGCCGAACTGTTCACCCGGGCCCGGCACGCCTTGGAGCAGGGCGAGAGCGTGGTGGTGGACGCGTCGTTCACGAGCGCCGAGCAGCGGCAGGTGGCAGCCCGGATCGCCCGCGAGACGAGCGCGGAACTGGTCGAGCTGGAATGTCAGGCGCCGGGCGACGTGATCGCTGAGCGCCTGGCGCGCCGTGCGCGGCTATCCACCACGGAAGGCGGCGCCGGCGACCAGGTATCCGACGCCGTATCCGGCGCCGGCTCCGACGCCGATTACTCGATCCTGCTCGCGATGGCCGAGGTCGCCGATCCCTGGCCGAGTGCGACGATCGTCAACACGGAGCCGCCGATCCCGGTTGTGCTGCGCGGCGTCCGGGCGGCGCTGGACGGCCCCGGAGCCGAACGCATCTAGGCCGGCGCGGGTGCCGCGACCGACGGCTCGCTCTCGCGAGCGCGGACGGTCTGCGAGGGGATCACGACCGTCGAGCAGCTCGCGTGGTGGACGCAGTACGAGCTGACCGAGCCCAGCAGGGCACGGGTCAACGGACCCCTGCCGTGGCTACCGACCACCAGGACATCGGCTGACGCGGATTCCTCCACCAGCACCGGGCCGGGCACGCCTTCGATGAGCAGCGGTTCGAGCTCCACGCCGGCGGAGTCGGGCGCGGAGGCGACCCGGCGCATCACCTCGTCCAGCGCCGCCTGGGCGGCCTCCTTCGCCCCCACGACGGTCACCATCTCGAACGGGGCGTAGCTCGGAGTGCGGGTCACGCCTTCCCAGACGCACACCAGCACCAGAACACCGCCGCGACGGCGAGCCTCGCTGACCGCCCATCGTGCTGCCGCCAAAGAGGAGTCCGAGCCGTCGACCCCCACCACCACGCGGCTGACATGCTGCATCGCCGTACCTCCTCGCACCGTAGCGACCGGTCAACCCAGACGGCCTGCGGCAGCCACTGTCGTCAACAGTGGCTCGCTGCGCGCGGCGCGGCGAGGGGCAGCAGCCCACCCGCAGGGGGACTTTCAGCCCTGGAAACGTCACCCGTTCAGGTCTGGACTGGAGGTGCTGAAGACCGTCTGAGGTCGCGAGCACTACTCGCCCGAGGAGGAGCCATGCTGAGAAGGCATTCCACATCTGGCGACGATTCGCAGGCCCGCTCGACCGGGCCGCGCGTCGTGGTCGGCGTCGACGGCTCTGCCGGGTCCAAGAAGGCGTTGCGCTGGGCGGCGGATTTCGCTGCCGCGACGGACGCGGAGCTGCATGCCGTGGCTGCCTGGCACGTGCCCGTGACACTTGGCTGGGCGTTCTCCCCGAGCCCCGAAGGCGTCCCGGACCGTCACGCGGCCAAGGTCCTCGAGAGCACGATCGACGAGGTCTTCGGCAGCGAACGTCCCCCGCGCCTGCGGGAGAGCGTCGTGCAGGCCCACCCCGCGGCCGCCCTGCTGGATGCCGCGGAAGGAGCCGACATGCTGGTCGTCGGATCGCGCGGCCACGGCGGGTTCGCGACCGCCCTGCTCGGCTCGGTAGGCACACACTGCTCGCAGCACGCGACCTGCCCGGTCGCGATCATCCGCGGCTAGCACCCACGGGCCGGGCGGCCTGCTCGCCGGTGGAACGGACCGCCCGCTGAATGTCGCTAGCTGGCTGAACGTCGCTAGCTGAACGTGAGATAGTCGGCGACCGGTCGGCGCGGCGTCACTCGAGGCTGCGCGTAGCGCTCCGAATATCCCAGCCGCAGCACGAGCTGGACCGGCCCCGGGACCATGAGCACGCCCTGCATCTGGGTGCGCATGACGGGTTCCTCGAGAGGCTGGTTGAGCAGGCTCGCCGAGGCGCCGGCGCACGTCGCCGCCAGCAGCACAGCGGACAGCGCGACGCCTGCGTACAACCAATCGGCGACGGTGTCGCCCGGGGTCCAGAGTGCTGCGATGTCGGGGTCCTCGCCGCTGACACCTTCCCCGAGATCGCTGCCGAGGCCGACGGACCCGTCGACGTCGAAATTGCGCTGCGGGAAGTGGGCGTTAATGGTCGCCGGAGTCGCCGGAGGGACGACCGAACGGGGAATGCCGTCGACAAGAGGCTCGTCGGCCTCGTCCTCCCAGCGACTCCACTCGAGGAGCTCTTCTCGGGCGGCCGTATCCGCGGCCAACCGCGTGTTGGCGCGGATCAGCAGCTCGGCGAGATCCGCCCGCTCACCCGGTCGCTCGACCGGCCGAAGCCCGCATCCCTTCAGCGCGGCAGCTTCCTGCAACTCGACGACGAGCTGGCGTGACAGCCGCTGGGGACGCAGCGCTGCCCGGTAGGAGTGGCGGTCGCCGATGGCGTGCAGCCAGGCCCACTGGTCCGGCGTCGGCAGCTCAGCCTGGTAGCTGCCGGGTATCAGGCGGGCGAGGTGGTCGGAGCCCTCGGGCCCCGGAGCCAGCTGCAGCTGGGCTTCGCGTCCGAGCCCGCGGAACGCGAGCAGCGCGTGATGCAGGGCAGCACCGCACGAGATGG
This sequence comes from uncultured Actinomycetota bacterium, assembly GCA_963782485.1. GTDB lineage: Bacteria > Actinomycetota > Actinomycetes > Frankiales > Frankiaceae > DATAZK01. Next base: position 415,392 of record CAWAJV010000006.1, on the reverse strand, counting down.
CGAGCTGGCGCCCCGCCGGGTCGCCGCGATGAAGCTGGCGATCCCGATCGGCGTACAGGTCGAGCACGAACCCATCACTGTGAAAGCGCCAGGGCTGGGTGTTGAACACCGACGGCGCTGCGCCTGCCACCGCCACCACGTGGCGAACCACCTCGGGAGGCATCGGCTCGCCGTCCTTGAGCTGCCCCGACAGGACCCGTAGCGATTCGCGGTCGAGCGTGGGCAGCAGCGGCAGCTCCGCAGTGTGGCTGGTAGCGGCCGACGACCCACGATGCAAGGCAGCCATGCTTCCCCTCTCCTGACGGCCGCAGGCGGCGGCAACGCTGGAATCGCGCCGCGCGGTGGAGCCAGGGTAAGGCCGGTAGCCGGGACCGGCGAGGGTCCAAAGTCCGGGCCCAGGCGCCTGGCGCGGCGGGCCGCAGGACGAACGTCCTGCACGAGCATGGCGTCCGGCACTGCCCTCGCCGAACGCATGGGAGAAGGCTTGTGCGGTCACGTCCATGCTCGGAGGTGAGCTATATGCGCGCTGCGGTTCTTCAGGACTACAAGCACTATCCGGAGCTCGTGGAGATGCCCGTTCCGGACCCGGGGCCGGGACAAGTGCTGGTGAAGGTGGCCGGCGCCGGCTTGTGCCATTCCGACCTGCACCTGGCCAGTGGCGAGGTGCCGATGGTCCCCTCGTTCCCCTGGGTGCTGGGTCACGAGATCACCGGGTGGGTGGAGGCGTTCGGACCGGGTGCCGGCGCGGCCAGCATCCCGCTCAAACTCCAGCACGGCCAGCCGGTTGCCGTCTACGGCGGGTGGGGATGCGGCACCTGCGCGCTGTGCCTCGGCGGCGATGAGCAGCTGTGCTCGACGATGTCTTGGGTCGGTATCGGCAAGCCGGGCGGGTTCGCGGAGTACGTGCTGGTGCCGAGCGTCCGGCACCTGGTGCCGCTCGGAGATCTCGATCCGGTCCTGTCCGCGCCGCTGACCGACGCGGCCCTCACCCCCTACCGGGCTGTCCGCAAGGCTTTGCCACGGCTGCATCCCGGCAGCAAGGCCATCGTCATCGGGGCCGGCGGGCTCGGTCAGTGCGCCGTGCAGCTGCTGCGAACCCTGACCCCGGCACGCATCGTCGCGGTCGACACCGCGGCGGTGAAGCGAGCGACGGCCGTCGAGCTCGGCGCCGATGAAGCGTTCGACCCGTCGGATCCCGCGGCGCGCGCGGAACTCGATGCTTGGAAGGGCGCTGCCGCCGTGATCGATCTGGTCGGCTCGGACGCGACCCTGCGCCTGGCCGGGGAACTGGTCGGCACCGGTGGGCTCATCACCGTGGTGGGACTCGCGGGAGGAGTGCTGCCCTACGGCTTCCTCAGCGTCGCACCCGAGGCGACCGTCACGAGCAGCTTCTGGGGCAATCGCAATGAGCTCGCTGAAGTGATCTCCCTGGCCCAGCAGGGCCGGATCATCACCCGGGTCCATGAGCGCGACCTGGCAGCAGTCGCGAGTGCGTTCGAGCAGCTGCATCAGGGCGACGTGGACGGTCGGATCGTGCTGGTTCCCTGAGAAGCGCGTGAGAAGCTGGACGGCAATACACCTAGCGGCAGCGGCCCCGGAAGGGGGCGCTGCCGCTAGGTGTATGTGGAGCTCAGGGTTCGGGCTGGGACGTTCAGGCGCGCATCGTTGCCGCCGGAACGCGAACCACCGCTGGGACCGCCTTCGAAATCGGTTGGCCATCCGTCCCGATCGCGATAGCGCCGAGGGCGCTGAGGCGAGCGGCTGCCGCCCGATAGTGGTGGTCGCACAACAGCAGGTCGACGAAGTCGTCGCGCGGATCGGTACCGGCCTTCGTGGCGGCATCGGGCTTGAACAGGAGCACCCGTACCCGCGGCTGGGCACCGCAGCAGCAGGCCCGCTCGTAGGGAAGCGGGGCCAGGGAATGGGTTTCGCTCGCCCGCCCGGCGCGGGGAGGACCGGGCTGCTTCGAAACGGCCGGCTCCGGATGCGGAGCATCGCTTCGTCCCGAGCCCGCCGTCTCGCCTGTTTCGCGCCCGGCTTCACCCTCGCGCCGGTGCCAGTTGAAGATCACCGACGAAGCGTCGCACGCTGGTCGCGAAGGCCGCGAGTGTCTTTGGTCCTCGGCCGTATTGGCTTCAGGCTGGTCCGAACCCGGGCATGGTCCCGGAGCTCCAATCAGTTCCCCGAAGGGACCTTTTCCTCTGCTTCACGGCGAGCAGCGGTGCTTGGCTGAGCACCCTGGAAAGGCGGTGATCGGTCATGCGCGCAAAGGTCGGCGACCGGATCGTGATTCACGGCAGGACCATCGACGAGCCCGGTCGTGACGGCGAGATCCTCGAGGTCCATGGCGATGACGGGGCGCCGCCGTACCTCGTCCGCTGGGAAGCCGACGGCCACGTCGGCCTGTTCTTCCCAGGCCCGGACGCGCTTCTGCAGCATTTCGAGCATCCCGAGGGCCACACCGAACATCGGGTGGGGTCCCCTACCTGACCCGCATAGCCGGCGCTCCTGGCGGCGCCGCGGAGAGGGGGAGCACGGTATGAACCGCTTCAGAGTGGTGATCTGCGGCGCGGGAATCGCCGGGATCGAGGCCTTGCTCAAGCTCCACCGGCTGGTGGGCGATCAGGTCGAGATCACGCTGGTGGCGCCCAATCCGCTGCTCGATATGCGCCCGCTGTCGGTGCTCGAACCCTTCGATCGCCGGGCCGAGCGCCACCATCCGGTGGCCCGCATCGTGCGCGACACCGGCTCCAGCCTGGTCGCCGAATCGTTGTCGTGGGTCGACCGCCACGAACACGTCGTCCACACCGACGCCGGCCGGTCGTTGCCGTACGACGCGCTGCTGCTCACCGTCGGCGGGCGGCCACGACCGGTGAGCCCGCATCTCGACGTCTTCACGGCGCAGAACGGGCAGCAAACACTGGCCGGCATCGTCGCGAAGCTGGGGGCCGGACGCACCCGCGAGATCGCTTTCGTCGTGCCTCCGGCGCCCAGCTGGACGATCCCGCTTTACGAACTGGCGCTGCTGACCGCCCACCGGGCCCGCGAGCGCGCTGCCGAGGTCTCGATCAGCGTCGTCACGCCTGAGCCTCGCCCCCTGCACTTGTTCGGTGCACCGGTCGCCGAGACGATGGCGGAGCTACTGAAGAGCGCCGGAGTGCGCCTGTACTGCGCCGCTGAGGCCACGATGCCCCGGCCGCAGACGCTGCTGCTCGACAGCGGCGTCGAGCTCCGCCCTCAGCATGCGTTCACGCTGCCGCGCATCACCGGGCCCGACGTGCGGGGAATCCCCGGAGACCCGGTGCACCGCTTCCTGGAGATCGACCTGCACTGCCGCGTCGGCGGCACCGACGGACATGTGTTCGCCGCCGGTGACGCGACGAACTTCCCCCTCAAGCTCGGGGCGATCGGTGCCCAGCAGGCCGACACAGCCGCCGACGGCATCGCTCATCTGGCCGGGCTCGGACCGCGCAGCCTCCCCTTGCACCCCCGTATCGCCGCCGTGATCCTGACCGGCGATGAGCCCCTCTATCTCTCCGCCCACGTGATCGCCGGCGAAGGATGGCATGCCGTCCTGCACCGCGAACCCCCGTGGGATCCGGCGCAGAAGGCCATCGCTCCGGACCTCAACGCCTACCTCAAGAGCCTGCACGGCGCCTCGGTCTGACCAGTGCCGGGGCAACCGGCCCAGCTGCTCAACGCCCAGCGGACCGCTACCGGCCGGTCTGCTGGGCAGGAACGTGGGGCGGTGTCGGCAGCGGAACGATGACGACCGGGCTGACCGGGTGCGCCGCGCACCAGCGGCTGACACTGCCGAGCGATGGCAACCGACGCCGGATCGTGTTGCCACCGTGCTGGCCGAGGACGAGCGCCTCCGAGCCGACTGCTTCCGCCGCGAGCACCTCAGCGGGATCGCCGCTCGGCGTCACCAGTCGGATGTCCAGCGAAGGGAACTCCGAAACGACCGCGGTGACCGCGGCCGCGGCGCCCTTGAGCGCCTCGCTCGACAGCGCCGCGGCGACAGCCCTGACCGGGACCCGGCGGAGCGCCGCCTCCTGGCAGGCCCAACGCAAGGCCGCGTCGGCCTGGGGAGAACCGTCCACGCCGACGACGATGCGCCCCGCGACGGAGGAATCAGCCATGGTCCCTGCCGACACCGGGACGAGCGCGACCGGACAGCGTGAGGATGCCGCCGCATGCCGCCCCACGGACAGCGCGGCGACGGCCGTCGCGTGGTGCACGGCACCGAGCACGATCAGGTCGGCCCGCTCCGCAGCCTCGGCAAGCGCCGCCTTGGCGGAGCCAGTGGTGACCGTGGTCAGCACGGAAACCCCCGGAGCGGACCCGATGCCGCTGCGGTCGACGATCGACTCCAGCGCCCACTGCAGGTCGGCGATCACCGCCTCGGCCGCTTCTTGGACCCCGCCCGGCGGGTGCGGTGGCAACTCGGGAAGCTCCCAGGCCATGAGCGCCTCGAGTACCGCGCCTCGGGCTCGCGCCGACCGTGCTGCCCAGCGCAACGCGGCGACAGAAGCGTCGTCCCCTTGCACGCCCACGACGATGTGCGGGCGGCGCGCGCTCACGCCGGCCGTGACCCGCCGCTCGGCCGCCGGCAACCCGCTCATGTCGCCTCCGGCACGTTCGTCGATCCCGCCTCCGGTACTCATCCGACCTCCGACAGCCAGCGACCGGTGATCCGCGAAATGTGGACCCGGATGACGTGCGGGCGCGGGCCGTCCGCCCACGTCTCCGGAAGCCGTACCGATGAGTTGATCATCACCCGGGAACCGCGCTGCGCCCACCGGAGGCGCTCCGCCCGGCCGGTGACGACGACGCTCCAGCCGCGGCGTCCGACCTCGTCGATGTCGTCCACCTCGAAGGAGACCAGTTCACGGCGCTCCGCTGCCGCCAGCTTCGGGCCGGCTCCGGAGCGGACGAAGAGGTACTCGCCGTCGACGGTGTAGTTCACCGGCAGGATCAGGGGCTGCCCCTCGCGCGCGATGAACGCAAGCCGGCCTACCTGGCGCGAGGCCAGCAGCCGCAGACACTCGACGCGTGACAGGCCTTGAAGCGCGTTGGCCGGTGGGCTGGCCGGAGCGTCACGCGTTCGCGGTGCCGGCGCGCAGGTGGGCGCGAGCCGGCGACGCTCGTCGCGCTCGACCCGGATGTCAGCGATCGCGTCGCGGGCATTGACGAGCGCGCGCGCGAGCCGTCGCGGGCTCACGACTGCGCCGCAGCCCGGCTGCCGCCGGGAATCACGGCCACGTTGCTGGACGCGTGGATGCTGCAGGCGGAGCTGGTCGATCCCAACGACAGGCGCGTGAAGCCGCCTAGCCCTCGCGACCCCAGCACCAGCAGTTCCGCGCCCTCGGCGGCGTTCATGAGCACTTCTGCGGCCGGCCCGTCCACGAGTTGGACCGTCGTAGCCGCTCGCAGCTGCGAAGGCACGTGGTCCTCGACCATCCGGCGGAGCTCAGCCGTCGCCTCCTCGCGCGCTTCGGGCGCGCTCAGGATCTCGGCGAAGCGGGCGGACGGCCCGCTCAGCACCGACCAGGCCTGCACGACCTCGAGCCCGAACCCCCTGGCCTGCGCGTGCTCGGCGGCCCAGCGCAGCGCGCTCACCGACTCGAGCGAGCCGTCCACGCCCACTACCACCCGGCCAGAAGCAGCGACGGCGGGATGCGGCCTGACCACCACTACCGCCGAGTGGGCGTGGCGAACGCAGTGGGAGCTGACCGAGCCGAGCAGGAACCGGCGCATCGCCCCGAGGCCACGAGCGCCGACGACGAGAATGTCGTGCGAGGTGACGGCGTCGAGCAGCGCCTTGACCGGCTCCTCGGCCGACACCTCTCGCTGGAAAAGCGCCTCCTCGTCCCAGACGGGCAGGTCCGGCGTGCATTTCGCCAGCACGTCGTGAGCGGCCTGCTCCAGCTCGTCCAGGCCGAATCCGGTGGCCGCCTGCTGAACCTCACTCGGACGGCCGTAGAAGCCGTACGCGAGCACGGCCGTCAAGCCACAGCTCCGGCTGCGCGCTTCGGCAATCCCCCACTCCAATGCGGTGCGGGCCCCCGGTGATCCGTCGACGCCGACAACGATGCGCATGTCAGCTCCCTTCACCGAACGGCCCCTTCGCCGATCGCGCGCCCTGCGGGGCCGGTGGCGAATGAGCGCCCGACTGTCGCCCCGGAAGCGTCTGCCCCCGACGCGGCGACCGGCAGGGTCGCAGGACCTTCGACCGGAAGCCGAATGTCCCTTGCGCGCGGCGACCACGCCGACCGCGTATTTCGCAAAAGCGCAGGCTGCGTTTAGGTTGGGGTGCCGAATACGGTCCGGTTCGTACGGCAGGAAGGCTCGCAGATGAGCCACGGAGCGAAAGCTCGCGACGCGCAATCCGGCATGCCCGGCGGCGCCGGGGGCTGCCGGCCGGGTTCAACTGGCCCGACGCCGGGCCGACCGGCTGTCTCCTCCGGATCAGGCGACCCGGCTTCCGCACGACCGGAGGAGCCGGCTCCCGCGGCGAGCGACGTGACGTTCCCGCAAATCGCCCGCCTCGAGCTCGATGACCTGCTTGAGCAGCTCGTGGAGCGGGCCCAGGACGTGCTGAACACGCAGGGCCGCCTCCGCGGGCTGCTGGCCGCGACCCGCGCGATCTCCCAGGACCTCAGCCTCGACGTGCTGCTGCGTCGCATCACGCAATCCGCCGTCGAGCTGGTGGATGCCCGCTACGGCGCGCTCGGCGTGCTCGGTACCAATAACGACCTCGAGGAATTCGTCACCGTCGGCATCGACGACGAGACGCGCGCCGCTATCGGACCGCTCCCCCGCGGAAAGGGAATTCTGGGCCTGCTGATCTCCGACCCGCATCCGCTGCGGCTGGACGACATCCGAATCCACCCGCAGTCCGTCGGATTCCCGGCCCACCACCCGCCGATGCACACGTTCCTCGGCGTCCCCATCCGGGTCGGCGATCAGGTCTTCGGCAACCTGTACCTGACCGAGAAGGCGCACGGCGCCGCGTTCACGGCCGAGGACGAGGAGCTGCTCGCGGCGCTGGCGTCGGCCGCCGGGGTGGCGATCGACAACGCCCGGCTCTACGAGATCGAACAGCGCCGCCAGCGGTGGCTCACGGCGACGGCCGAGATCGCCCGCGAGTTGCTGGCAGGCGAGCGCGACCCGCTCCCGCTGATCGTCGGGCTGGCCAGGACCGTCGCCGAGGCCGACCTCGCCGTCCTTCACATCCCCATCGCCCAGGCACCCGACATGTTGCTCGCGGCGGCGGCCGACGGGGAGGGGGCGTCCGTCATCGCCGGCCGCATCATCCCCCGCGCAGAGTCGATGGTCGGTCGTGCGCTGGAGGAGGGGCGAAACCTGCTGGTCGCCGATGCCGCCAGTGAGCAACGCGTTTTCCGGGCGACGGGGGTGCCCCTGGGGCCGGCGCTGGTGGTGCGGGTACCCGACACCGGGCAGGGCGAGCCCGGCGTGCTGGGATTGAGCCGCAAGCCAGGTGCGCAGCCGTTCAACCTGAACGAGCAGGAGATGATCGCCAGCTTCGCCGACCAGGCCGGGGTCGCGCTTCGATTGGCGCACGCGCAGGCCGAGCGCCGCAGGCTGCTGCTCCTGGAAGATCGCGACCGGATCGCCCGCGATCTGCACGACCACGTGATCCAGCGGCTGTTCGCCGCCGGTCTCGGCCTCTCCGGGCTTGCCGTGCGCACCGCAGACCCGGGGACGCGTGAGCGGCTCACCGAATACACCGAGCAGCTGGATGACACCATCCGCGCCATTCGTCAGGCCATCTTCGAGCTCCGGCAATCGCAGCAGAGCAGCTTGCAAGCACGGGTGCTCGAGGTGGTCCGCGATGTCACTCCGGTTCTGGGCTTCGCACCCGACCTGCGCCTGGAAGGTCCGCTCGACACGCTCCTCGACCGTGAGACAACCGACCACGTGATCGCGGTGGTCCGCGAGTCACTGATGAACGCCGCCCGCCACGCGGCGCCGAGTGCGGTATCGCTCTCGCTCTCCGCCGCCGACGGGAATCAGCTGTCAATCGTGATCACCGATGACGGGGTCGGCCTGGGCACTCCGAGCCGGATGAGCGGCCTCACCAACATGCGCACCCGCGCCGAGCAGCTGGGCGGAGCCTTCGTGACCGAGTCACCGGTCGGCGATCCGCCGCGCGGAACCCGGCTGACCTGGCGGATCCCGCTGGCTCACTGACGGGCGCGCGTTTCCAGGCGAGCGCCAGCCGCCGGACGATGTCGAGCCGGCCGGCTCTTGGAGTGCTCGCCATCCCGGACACAACTTTTCCGGGCCGGGCCGCGTCTTGCACGTCATGGACACCGAACAGAAGTTGCGCCGGCTGCTCACGGACGCGGCGGGGTCGCTTCCCGCGGCGCCGGCCTCGCCGTCGCGGCAGTCACGTGACCCGCTGTACCGGCGCTTCGGCGTGTCCTGGAGGGTCTTCGCCTGGTCTGCCGTGGTTGTCGTCGTGGTGACCGCCATCGGTATCGGGCTCTCGCACTCCCGTTCCGGCAACGGGTCGTCGTCGAGCAGCGCGGCCCGCTCCGGCACTGCAGGTAGCACATCGAGCAGGCAGCTGGCGGCTCCCGCCGCGGGAGCGGATACCTCCGCAGGAACGGGCAGCGGCAGCAAGAGCGCCGCCGCCGCGCCCGGCGCCGGCACGAGCGGCGTGAGCGTGCGCAACGCCCGCGTGGTGCAGACCGGCCAGCTCGCGATCCGGGTCCGCCCCGGCGGTGTCCGCAACGCGCTCAACCGGCTCGAGGCCATCGCGGCGGGAGCCGGCGGGTACGTCGGCGAGAGCCGCTCGCAGGAGGGCCCGAACGGTTCGGAACCCCCGTCCGGGAGCACCAGCCTGCGCGTACCCGTCGACCACTTCACGGCCGTGCTCGGCCAGGCACGGGCGCTGGGCACGGTGCTCTCGTCGAGTAGCAATGCCCGCGATGTGACCGGCCAGTACGTGGACCTCACCGCCCGCATCAGCGCGCTTTCCGACACCCGGGCGACGTACCTCACGCTGCTCTCCCGGGCCGGGACGATCGGTGACACGCTGGCCGTCCAGCAGCAGATACAGCAGGTCCAGAGTCAGCTGGAGCAGCTTCAGGGTCAGCAGAAAGTCCTGGCCGACAGCTCAGACCTCGCCACGCTGACGGTCAGCGTCACGCAATCCGGCCAGCCGGCGACGCCGACGTCGCACCACGCCACTTCCGGCTTCGCGAAAGCCCTCCGGAGCGCGGGCCACAATTTCAACGTGGGCCTGCAGGCCGTCATCACCGTGGCCGGCCCGCTGCTGCTGGCCCTGCTCGTCCTCGCCTTCGTCGCCGGCGTGGTCCTCGCAGGACGCCGCGCCTGGCGCCACTACACCCGTCCGGCGGCGTGATGAGCGGGGCGGCGCCGGAGGCTGCCGGCATCCGCTCTGTCTACATCTGGACTGAAACCGGACCCCATTGGGGGCGGCGACTTTCGTAGACGGATTGACACAACTGTGGAACTGTGGCGAGACCATGGTGAGCTCCGTTTCCCGGGCCCAGCACCGTGGGGCGTCCCCAGCGCACTCCGTGCTGCCGACCCGCGGTGCGGCCGGTCAGGTCGCGGCCCAGCTACGCCGCTCGGGTCCGGCCACCCGCGCTGAGCTGGGCGAGTGGCTGTCGCTTTCGAGGGCTTCGGTTTCCGCCGCACTCGCCTCACTGACCCGCACCGGGTTCGTCGAGGAGCAGCCCCCCGTGGTTTCGAACGCCGATACGCGGGTGGCGCGCGGCCGGCCGCCGACGTTGGTCGCCCTGACCCGCAAGGCCGGCCTCGCCGTCGGCGTCGACCTCGGCCGGCGTCACCTGCGGGTCGCGGTCGTGGACCTCGGCCATCAGGTCCTGGCCGAGCGGTCGGAGCGTTTCGACGTCGACTTCCACCCCGATGAGGCGCTGGACGAAGTCGGTCACCTGATCCAGGCCACCCTGCGCGATGCCGGCGCCAGTCCGGACGAGGCCGTCGGCATCGGGCTCGGGCTCCCGGCACCGCTGGACGCCTTCGGGCAGCCGGCGAGCCTGACCATTCCCCCGGGGTGGATGGGCCATCAGCCGGCCGACGAACTCCGCAACCGGCTCGGCCTACCCGTCTCCGCTGACAACGACGCGAACCTCGGCGCCCTCGCCGAAGCGCAGTGGGGCGCCGGGCGCGGGTGTCAGACCCTGCTCTACATCAAAGCGGCTACCGGCATCGGCGGCGGCCTGATCATCAACGGGCAAGTGTTCCGTGGCAGTGCGGGCACCGCCGGCGAGATCGGCCACATCACGGTCGACGACAACGGCGCCGTCTGCGCCTGCGGCAACCGCGGGTGCCTGGAACTGAGCGCCGGAGGGGCCGCCCTTGTCGCGGAACTGGCCCAGAGCGAGGTCCACGTGGACGGGGTCCCGGCGCTGGTCGAAAAGGCCCGGGAAGGTCACCTAGGGTGCCGTCGCGTGCTTGCCGACGCGGGAGAGGCGATCGGGCTCGCGGTGGCCGCCGTCGTGAATGTCGTGAACCCGGAGCTCGTGGTGCTCGGCGGCGAGCTGGGCGAGGCCGGTGAGCTGGTGCTCGAGAGCCTGCGCAGCCGGGTGCGTCGCAATGCCCTGTCCCCCGCCGCCGATACCGGCATCGTCGCCGGTGGGCTGGGCGAGCGGGCTGAGGTGCTCGGCGCGGCCCTCCTGGTGTTGCGGGAGGCAGAGCGGTTCTCGCTGCGCTAGTGGCGGCGATGAGTTGCCGCCTGACTGGACGTCTTACCTGCGACGACTTCGTTCACCCGCGCATGGGAAGGCACGGCGATGCAGGCTGCGGACGATCCCGGGAGCGTTGCCGGCTCCGCGGTCCGCCTGCACGGCCCGGTGGGAGCGGACCAGATCGGCATGCTGTGCCGGCGGGTGCGCACGCTGCTCGACGACGGTGACGGCCAGGGCCTCATCTGCGAAGTTTCCGGGCGGGTCGACCTGTCGGTCGTCGACGCGCTGGCGCGCGTGCACCTGCTGGCGTTGCGTCACGGGGCGCGGTTGCAGGTGCGAACCTCCGGTCACGAGCTCACTGAGCTGCTCGCGTTCACCGGGTTCGACCGGCTCCGCCTGCTGGTCGTCGAAACCTGACGTCAGCCGAGCCGGTCGGGGAGCCCGAAGCGGGCGAAGAGCTTGGTGTCGAGGAACCCACGCCTCATGAAAGACGGTCGGGGAGGCCGAAGCGGGCGAAGAGCTTGGTGTCGAGGAAGTGGTGGACGTGGACGATCTCACCGCCGGACATCTCGAGCACTTGCAAGGACCACGGCGCGTGACCACCGTCGGGGCTCACCCGGTACTGGCCGAAAGCGGGGCAGCCGTTGGCAACGGTCGGCACCAGACGTGACCCCTGGCACCCGATGCCATGGCCCAGATACCAGTTGGTGAGGTCCTCGGGGCCCCTCAGCCAAAGCGCCAGCGGCGGCATGGAGATGCTCGCGTCGTGGTGCAGGAGCGCCACCAGCCTCGGAATGTCGTAGGCCTCGAACGCCTCCACGTAACGGGCCAGCAGCTCGCGGTCCGCTGGGCTCAGCGCCGCGGCGCGCTGCTCCGGATCGAGCGCGCGCTCGCCGAGCGTCGCGCGGGCGCGCTGCAGCGCACTGTTGACCGAGGCGACAGTGGTCTCGAGCAGTTCGGCGACCTCCGACGCCTGCCAGCAGAGCACCTCGCGCAGGATCAGGACCGCGCGCTGGCGCGCCGGCAGGGTCTGCAGCGCCGCGATGAACGCCAGCCGGACCGTGTCGCGGAATACGGCCTGCTGTGCCGGGTCGCCCTCGATAGGGATGAGCTCGGCGTCCGGCGCGGGCTCGATCCACACCGAGTCGGGCAAGGGCTCGCCGGGTGAAGTCGTCGCCGGCACCGGTGAGGAAAGGTCCATCGGAAGCGCCCGACGCTCGCGGGAGCGCAGGGTGTCGAGGCAAACGTTGGTCGCTATCCGGTACAGCCAGGAGCGCACCGACGACCTGCCCTCGAACCGGTCGAACGCCTGCCATGCCTTGACCATGGTGTCCTGCACGGCATCGTCGGCGTCAAAGGCGGAGCCGAGCATCCGGTAGCAGTAGCCGCGCAGCTCGGTGCGGTATCCCTCCAGCTGCGAAAGCGCTGGATCGCTGGTGGCCAACTGGCTCATGCTGCTCCGCCTTCACCCTCGGTCTCGTGGCTGCCGCACGATACAGCCAGGTTCGCACAGGTTTGCCGGACCCTCAATCGCTTTGCTGCGTCGCCTGCTCCGGTAGACGACTGTCGCTGCTGTGAGTCATCGCACTTGACGCGTGTTTTCCCGGTGCAGAGGCCAGAAGGCCCTACTGAAAGCCACGCACGGCGACGACATTCGAGGGGAGGCGGACTCAAATCCGAGCCTGCCTGGCCTGTCTAGGCGGAAGGATATGACGATGGCGGTCCTCGTTACCGCTGCGAGCAAGCACGGTTCCACAGAAGAAATTGGTCGGGAAATCGTCCTCGGGCTGCGCGCGCACCATGTCTACGCGGAGTTCAGCCGGCCGGAGGATGTCACGAGCCTCGACGACTACGACACGGTCATCATCGGAAGCGCCGTATACGCGGGTCACTGGATCGAGCCCGCTACCACCTTCATCGACACGCACAAGGCAGCCCTGCTCGAACGCAGCGTGTGGCTGTTTTCCTCCGGGCCCATCGGCGACCCGCCGAAGCCGGAGACCGAGTCGGTCGACATCAAGCGGATCATCCGAGCCGTTCAGGCCCGCGAACACCGCGTCTTCGCCGGCAAGCTCGACCACGCCGACCTGGGCTTCGTCGAGCGCGCTGTGGCCAGGGTGGTGCATGCCGGGGATGGCGATTTCCGCGACTGGAGCGACGTGCGCGACTGGAGCGACGCCATTGCCGGGGCGCTCACGCCCGCGTCCTGAGGTGGCGTCGCCGGGCTGACTAGGTGCTCGGGGGCGGGACCTCGGCCGGCTCTTGGGCCGGCTGCTTCGCCGGGTGCTTCGCCGCGCCGGGCGGGGTGAGGTGGAGACCGCTGATGAGCCCGATGAGCTTTTGCTTGCGGCGGGTCCAGGGAACGGCGCGCTTTCTCGCCCGCTCCATCTCGCGCTCGCCGTAGCGCCAGCGCGCCCAGGGGCTGGTCGGAGTCGCGAGCCGGAAAGCCCCCACCAGACCGGTGATCACCACCGTCGTGCTCAACAACGCCAGCCAGAACTTGCCCTTCAGCGCCGTCACTGCGGTCAGCCCCAGGTTCACCGCCACGACCGCCGCGACCAGCCAGCGCGCGGACGCCTCCCGCTGATCCAGATCCTTCAGCCCGAAGGGGACGGCGCGCACCAGCAGCATCAGGGTGAGCAGGACCGTGACGATGACCGCGTCGATGGACGTGCGGCCTTCCTTGGTCCAGTAGACGTCCTTGAGGCGCAGCAGCAGGGCGAATTCGTCGAGGACGAGTCCGGCTCCGATGCCGAAGAGCAGCGCGAGCGTGTCGCGCCAGGGCCAGTCGGTGTTCACCCCGAAGCCGATGATCCCCGAGATGAGCATGAGCAGCATCCCGAAGAACTCGTGGTGCAGGTGCACCCCGCCGGCCGAGACGTTGCCCGGCCACCATTTCACCTGGGCCCGGATCAGCCGCGTGCTGGTACGGATGAAGACGAAGCCACCGATCAGGCCGATGAGCAGGAGGAGCACCGGTTGCTTACCGGGCTGCACCACCTGCTCGTGGTAGCTGCCGACGAGCCAGGACCACTTCACTACCCGATCATCCCCCGTGACCCGCCGTCACTGCTGCATTCGGGTTAAGACAACGTGCCCATTCGCCGATGGCGACAGGGGGCGACCGACGCGGTCGCGCATTGAGCCGGAATGGGGCGGGCACCGTGATCAGTCGCATCGGCAGGACCTCTCTCGCGACCGGTTCGGGCGTGCTGGTTCTCGCTGCCGCGCTGGTGACGGCCGCCGCTCCGGCTGCCTCGGCATCCGCCGCGCCCGCCGCGCTGCCCCCCATCACCCACCCCGATGCGGACTCGCTCGGGTCGACCATCCGGCTCCACGAACCCGTGTCCGCAAGCGCGCCGCAGACGACACGCCGCGTCACCGCGCTCGCAACGACGACGACGACAGCGCCGCCATACGGCATGGACGTCAGCAACTACCAGGGCAACGTCGACTGGGCTACCGCCAAGCGCAACGGCGCCGCCTTCGTCTACATCAAGGCGACCGAGTCGACGACCTACCAGAACGGCTACTTCAGCCAGCAGTACAACGGCTCGTACGCGGCCGGAATCCTGCGCGGTGCGTACCACTTCGCGCTGCCGGATCGCTCCAGCGGAGCCACCCAGGCGACCTACTTCCTCGCCCACGGCGGCGGCTGGTCCGCCGACGGCAAGACGCTGCCGCCGATGCTCGACATCGAGTACAACCCGTACGGAGCGACCTGCTACGGCAAGACTCCAGCCCAGCTGGTGAGCTGGATCCGCGACTTCTCGAACACCATCCACGCTCGCACCGGCCGCTACCCCATCATCTACACCGGCAGGTACTACTGGAACCAGTGCACCGGGAGCAACGCGACCTTCGGCGCGACCAACCCGCTCTTCATCGCGGCCTACCAGTCCACGGTTCCCCCGATGCCGGCCGGCTGGGCTTACCACACGATCTGGCAGTACAACGACCACGGCGTCTTCCCCGGCGACGCCGACGTCTTCAACGGCACGATGGCGCAGCTCCAGACGTTCGCGAAGGGAAGCGCCTCAGCGACCCCGCCGCCGGCCCCGAGCCATCCGGTAGCCGCAGACCCGATCACGACGTACTACAACAAGCTCGGTGGTGCGAGCCGGCTGGGAACTGCGAAGGCGGCAGCGTATTCCGTCGCCGGCGGCCAGGCTCGCGACTTCCAGAACGGCTCGATCTTCTACTCGGCTACGACCGGAACGCATTGGGTGCACGGAGCGATCCTCAACAGGTATCGGGCGATGGGCGGCCCAGCCGGCCCCCTCAGCTTTCCGCTGACCGACGAGCTGCCCGTACCGGGGGGAAGCGGGCGGTACAACATCTTCGCCGGCATTGGCCGCTCGTCGATCTACTGGAGCAAGGCGACGGGTGCCCACTCGGTCAGTGGCGCCATCCGCGCGCATTGGGGGGCCCTGGGTGGACCGACCGGTTTCCTCGGCTACCCGATCAGTGAAGAAGGCCCGGCGACGGCCACCGGAGGGCGCGTCAGCCAGTTCCGCGGCGGCACCATGGTGTGGACCAAGGCCACCGGTGCGCATGAGGTCCACGGTCAGATCCGGGTGCGCTGGCAGAGCCTGTCCGGTGCGAGTGGGGTCATGGGCTTTCCCACCAGCGACGAGTTCTCGGTGCCCGGCGGGCGCAAGAACACGTTTACCAAAGGCTCGATCACCTGGCTCGCCAGGACCCACCTGACCTACCTGTCAATGCTGGGCTGACATCCGCCGCACCAGTCCATAGGTCCCGACGTTCCGCGGGACTTCTGCCCTCGTCACGCGGGGCTCATTCGCGATGGGCTTGGCAGGCACACACAGCGGCCACGTCAAGTGCCGGCCGCACTAAGGAGCCAGCGTGAGCACTCGCATCGGCATCAATGGATTTGGCCGCATCGGCCGCAACTTCCTTCGCATCGCCACGGAACGTGGTCTGGACATCGTCGCGATCAACGACCTCACCAGCCCCAAGACGCTCGCCCACCTGCTCGCCTTCGACTCCACCTTCGGGCGCTTCGCCGGCTCCGTGGAGTCGGACGATTCCGCCATCTACGTCAACGGAAAGCGCATCGAGATCACCGCGGTGAAGGACCCGGCGCTGCTGAAGTGGGGCGAGCAGGGCGTCGACGTGGTCATCGAATCCACCGGGTTCTTCAGCGCCCGTGACGATGCCGCGCTGCATCTGAAGGCAGGCGCACGCAAGGTGCTGATCTCGGCCCCGGGCAAGAACGCCGACCTCACCGTCGTCATGGGCGTCAACGAGGGCAGCTACGACCCGCAGTCGCACGACATCGTCTCCAACGCGTCCTGCACGACCAACTGTGTCGCCCCGATGGCGAAGGTCCTGAATGACGCGTTCGGCCTCGAAAAGGGCTTGATGACAACGATCCATGGCTACACGGGCGACCAGAATCTGCTCGACGGGCCGCACAAGGACCTGCACCGGGCACGCTCGGCTGCGGTCAACATCATTCCGACGTCCACCGGCGCGGCGCGCACCACCGGCGTCGTCATTCCCGAGCTGCTCGGACGGCTCGACGGGCTCGCTGTCCGGGTACCCGTCGAGGACGGCTCGCTGACCGACCTGACCGTCGTACTGGGCCGGGAGGTCACCGCAGACGAGGTCAACGAGGCGTTTCGCGTCGCCGCCGAGAGCGGACCGCTCTCGAAGGTGCTGCACTACAGCACCGCACCGCTCGTTTCGCGCGACATCATCGGCGATTCGGCGTCCTGCGTGTTCGACTCGGGTCTGACGCAGGCCGATGGTTCGCTGGCGAAGGTCTTCGGCTGGTACGACAACGAATACGGCTACAGCAGCCGCCTGGTCGACCTGTTCTCGTACGTCGCCGACCGGCTCTGACGAGGACGACTCCCGAACCGGGCCTGCCGTACTTGGCGGAAGGCAGGCCCGGTTCGGAACTCCCGTTCGGCTCAGGCTCTGGAGAACGCGGTCAAGGCCGGTGTGCCTGCGACGGTGAGCTCACCGGGGCCGACGCGTGAGGTGCTGGTGCGGTTCGCCCGATGCTCAGCGTAGGGCCGCTTCAGCCTCCGCGACCGTGCGCTGCACCGCGAAGAAGCTGTCGGGTGTCACGGAGATCGAGTCGATCCCGCGCTCCACCAGGAACCTCGCGAACGCCGGGTCGTTGCTCGGCCGCTGCCCGCACAACCCCACGTGGCGCCCGCAGCGATGGGCCGTCTCGATCAGCTGACGGATCAGCGCCAGGACCGCCGGGTTGCTCTCGTCAAACAGCGCCGCCAGATGGTCGCTGTCGCGATCGACCCCGAGAACCAGCTGGGTGAGGTCGTTGCTGCCGATGGAGAAGGCGTCGAAGCGGGCCGCGAACTCCTCGGCCAGCAGGATGTTCGACGGGATCTCCGCCATCACGTAGACCTTCAGACCGTCGTCGCCCCGGGGCAGGCCGCAGCTGCGCATCGTGGCCAGCACCTGATCGGCCTCTTCCAGCGTGCGGCAGAAGGGGATCATCACGCGGACGTTCGTCAGGCCGAAACCCGAACGCACCTTGCGCAGCGCGCGGCATTCGAGCGCGAACCCGTCGCGGTAACCGGGGTCGTAGTAGCGGCTCGCGCCGCGCCAGCCGAGCATGGGGTTTTCCTCGGCGGGCTCGAAGGAGGCACCACCGAGCAGGTGCGCGTACTCGTTCGTCTTGAAGTCGCTCAGCCGCACCACCACCGGATCGGGCCACCGTGACGCGGCGATGCGGCCGATACCGCTCGCCAGCTGGTCGACGAAGAAGTCGCCGGGTGTGCGGTAACCCCGGGTGAGCTCCTCGATCTGCCGGCGGTCCTTCTCATCGACGAGCTCCGGATGCGCGAGCGCCATCGGGTGGGCCTTGATGGCGGTGCTGACCAGAAACTCCATGCGCAGCAGACCGATTCCGGCCGCGGGCAGGCGCCACCAACGCATGGCCGCCGTGGGCTCGCGATGTTCAGCATGACCTTCGTTCGCGTCGGCGTCAGTTCCGAGAGGTCGACGTCGTCACGCTCGACCCGGGCGGCGCCTTCGTAGACGACCCCGTCCTCGGCGTCGACACAGGAGACGGTGACGATCTGCCCGTCGCGCAAGGTCGCCGTCGCGTTGCCGGTACCGACGATGGCCGGCAGCCCGAGCTCGCGGCTGACGATCGCCGCGTGCGAGGTGCGGCCACCGTGATCGGTGACCAGCGCTGCCGCCTTCTTCATGATCGGGACCCAGTCGGGATCCGTCACTCGCGTCACCAGTACGCATCCGGGCACGACGGCAGCTATCTGCGCCGGGCTGTTCACGACGCATACCGGGCCGGTGGCGACCGCTTGCCCCACCGAGACACCGGTCAGCAGGGTGGGCCCATGTTCGGTGACCCGGTAGCTGCGCATCACGGCCGAATCACGCTGAGCGGCCACGGTTTCCGGCCGGGCCTGCACCACGAACAGCTCACCGCTGGTCCCGTCGAGCGCCCATTCGACATCCATGGGCCGGCCGTAATGCTGCTCGATGGCGGACGCCCACCGGGCGATGCGCAAGACATCGACGTCAGCGAGAGCCCAGCCTTCTCGCTCGGCCTCGTCGGTCGGCACCGAGCGCGTGCCCCCATCGGGGTCGACGATCACTTTCAGCTCCTTGCGCCCGAGGGTGCGGGCCAGGATGGGCACCCGGCCATGGCCGAGCGGCCGCTCGAGCGCCGGCTTGAAGACCATGAACTCGTCGGGATCGACCGTCCCGCCCACGATGGACTCACCCAGCCCCCAGGCGGCGTCGATCACCACCACGTGCGGGAAGCCGGTCTCGGTGTCCAGGGTGAAGGCGACGCCGGCCGCGCCCACATCAGCGCGCACCATCCGCTGCACCCCGACCGACAGCGCGACGTCCAGGTGCGCGAAGCCATTCGTCTCGCGGTAGGCGATCGCCCGATCGGTGAAAAGCGAGGCGACGCAGCGCTTCCAGGCTTCCAGCAGCTGCTCGAAGCCCCTCACGTGAAGGAAGCTGGCCTGCTGGCCGGCAAAGCTCGCGTTCGGCAGGTCCTCGGCGGTCGCGCTGCTACGCACGGCGACATCGGGATCCGGCTTGCCGATGACCAAACCGAGATGTGTGTAGGCGCCGTGCAGCGCGCCCGCGACCTCGTCCGGCACCTTTGCCGCCAGCAGCATCGCGCGGATCGATGACCCCGCGGCTTCCACGGTCAGGTCGCCCGCACCCACTTCGGCAAAGGCCTGCCCGATGCTCTCGCGCAGGCCGGTGTGGTCGAGAAAGGCCCAGTAGGCATCTGCCGTCGTGGCAAACCCCTGGGGCACCCGGATCCCGCTGCCGGACAGCGCATTCGTGAGCTCCCCCAACGAGGCGTTCTTGCCACCGACAAGAGCGACGTCGGACATCCCGACTTCTTCGAATCGCCGGCAGTACCGATGAAGGTGGCCGTCGCCCGTCACCGCTAGCGCGACGGGGGTACGCGTGACTGACATGGCAGCCTCCCTTGGCCGACCAGCCGCAACTCTCCATCCGAGCCTCATCCGCACGAGAGTGTGCCGACAGTGGCAAAGGTCCCGACCCGGGTGACTTCAGGGTCGCGGCTGCCAGCGACCGTCGGGACCGTTTTCGAACACCGGGATCGTCCCGAGCGCCTTGACCACATCCGCCTTGGACCCCAGCCGGTCGCGCCATCCGCCGCCCTCGATAGCGACGGCAGGTTGCCCTCGGTATCACGCACGTCGACACCGGATCAAGTGGTGACGCAAACCACGCGGAGCGGGACGTGCCGCGGGACCATGGGCCCTACCTCGCGCGGGCGGGCCGCAGCAGTCTGTCGGCGGTGAACATGACAGGTGTGGGTTCAGGGCTGGCCCTTCAGCCCTCCAAAGCGCGGGCTGGACGGTCCCTCGAAACCTCCGGCCCGCTTACTCATCGGCGTCCGCTCCCTCGGTAGCCGCCGATGACTCGGGCGTGCCGGCCGGCTCCCTCGATAGACCGGCACGCCCGACCCACCCCGCGCGCAATGTTCATCTTCCGCTGTTCATCTCCCGTTCGCCGGTGGCACGAATGAGATCCATTTGGTGGGGAAACACTGATGCCGAGATGACTGACGTGATCCCCGCCGGGGCGCGGCCGCTCGGCGTGCGGCCAGCGCGACGGTCCGTTCCGTTCCAGGACCTCGATGAGGCTGGGACGCGAGAGCCGAGCCCGCGCAGTGAGGTGCGGCCATCAGCAGGCGGTCTGCAGCTGCATCTCGCGAACCCCGGGCGGCGCGCCTGCCGGCTGTCGGTCCGAGAGCGTTCCGGCCCCGAAGCCCCGTACGACCTGATGCCGGGCCAGGCTCTGGAGCTCGCCCTCGCCGCGCAGGACGGCTCGTACGACCTCACGGTGCTCGGACCGCGCGGCTTCGTCCGGGAATTCTGCGGCGACACGGCCGCCACGGTGGCGGGCTTCGAGGCAACGATCGCGGTCGTCCGGATCCGGGCCCGCCCGGCGGCCCAACCTCATGCTCCACAACGGCGATGGCGTCACCCGCGAGCTCTGCGTGGTGGTGATCGACGGCCGGCCCGCGTCGCACCGGCTTCCGCCGCGGGGCAGCTATCCGGTGCCGCTCCCCACGGGCTCGGGCGGTCGCTATGACGTCACCGTCACGGCTGCTGGCTTCAGCTCGTTCCGGCGCCGATTCGCCGGCTCTCTCGACGCGCCAGCAACGCGGCCGCGATAGCACCGCCTGCGACGACGAGCGGACCGAGCGCCGGGGAGTGCTTCCCCTTGGACTCGCTGTCCATCATCCCGCCGTACGAGCGGTGCGAGAGCAGCGACCATCGCGACGACGACGCCAGCGCAGAACCGACCGCCGCGAACGAGCCGACCGAGAGAATCGACCACGCCGGAGCCCATGCTCCCGATCGACCCGATCGAGCCGACGCTGCCGATGGACAGCATCGACCCGCGTGACCCGATGCAGAGCACGGACTCGCGGGAGCCGATCGAGAGCATCGAGTCACGCGACCACAGCGACCAGCGGGATTCGTCCATTCGCCATTATGGAGCGCGCCCCACCCTCGCCGGGTTGTCAGGCCGAAGGAGTCACGTGCTGATCCGCGACGCGCAGGTGGACGGTCGCCAGACGTCCGTGCGCGTGCGGGACGGGCTGATCGAGGCTGTCTCGGGCGACCTCACCGGCGAGGCGGGTGAGCTGGTGATCGGGGCAGGCGGGGGCGCGCTGATCCCGGGCTTGCACGATCATCACCTGCACCTGTTCGCGATGGCGGCCGCCCGGGAATCGACGCCAGTGGGGCCGGCCCAGGTCCATGGCCCCGAGGAGTTCGCCGCGGCCCTGACCGCCGCGGCGGCAGGCGCGCGCGAGGGGCGCTGGGTACGCGCGGTCGGCTACCACGAGAGCGTTGCGGGCGAGCTGGACCGCGAGGTGCTGGACCGCATCGAGGCCCGAACGCCGATCCGCGTCCAGCACCGCGGCGGCGCCCTCTGGGTGCTGAACTCCGCGGCGCTGCAGCGCCTCTCACTGCCAAGCGACGACAGCCGGATCGAGCGTGATGCCGCGGGGCAGCCGACTGGACGCCTGCTGCGCTGGGATACCGAGCTACGCCAGCAGCTGACGGCCGTGGAGGGCGCTGCCGCACCCGACCTCGGCCGGGTGGGAGCCATGCTGGCAGCGTTCGGTATCACCGGCGTCACCGACGCGACCCCCGATCTCGAGAGCGCAGCGGTGCGAAGCCTGCAGGAAGCGGCCGGTTCCGGCGCTCTCCCCCAGCAGCTGCTGCTGCTCGGCGCCCCGTTGCAAGGGCTTCCCCCGCCCGCAGGCCGGCTCGCGGCGGGCCCCTTCAAGCTGCTGCTGCACGACCATGCGCTGCCCAGCTTCGACGAACTCTGCGAGCGCATCGCCGCCGCCCATGACAGCCACCGCGCGGTCGCCGTGCATTGCGTCACCCGGGAGTCCCTGCTGCTGACGCTGGCCGCGCTGGAGGGAGTGGGCGCGGTGCCGGGCGACCGCGTCGAACACGCCGCCGTGGTGCCTTCCGAGAGCCGCAGCCAACTCCTCGCCCTCGGGCTGCGCGTCGTCACCCAGCCGGGCTTCATCGCCGAGCGCGGCGAGCAGTACCTGCGTGACGTCGACGCCGAGGACCGCGCGCTGCTCTACCCCTATGCCTCGCTGCTGACCGCGGGCCTTGCGGTCGCGCCCTCCAGCGACGCACCGTTCGGCTCACCGGACCCGTGGCGCGTCATCGCCGCGGCGGCGCGGCGGCGCACGACCGGCGGCATCAGCCTGGGCGCGCCGGAGCGGGTGCCGGCCCGCACGGCCCTGGACGGCTACCTTTCGCCCCTGACCGACCCAGGCGGAGCAGCGCGCCGCATCCGTCCGGGTGCGCCGGCGGACCTCTGCCTGCTGAGCGGGCCGCTGCAGGCGGTTCTCGATGACCCGCGCGCTGATCGAGTTCGCGCCGTGGTGGCGGGCGGGTGCCTGGTTCACCACGCGTGAGGACGCCGGCCCATCTGCGGTGCTAACGCAGCATCTGCGACGTTTGCGAGTGTCGGCCGGAATTCGATGGCAGAATGACCGCCGCGACACCGATGTGGCGTTGAAGGACAGGAGTTGTATGGCGGTCGATGCGGAGCCGGGCGCGGCTGGCCCCCGGCATGTCCGTGACGCGGAGGTGCTGGCCGCTGTCGACGACGTAAGAGAGCCGAACGAGCAGCCCGCGGAGCTGGTAGCGGGCAGTTGATGTCCGCGCTGAGCGTGATCAGCAGCGAGACGACCCCGCTACGGTGCGACGCCGATGTCGGGCACGTGCAGGAGCTCGTACGCGATGCGGCTGTCTCCGCGAAACTCTCGCCGGCCGATCAGGCGAAGATCGTCACTGCCGCGTCCGAGCTGGCCCGCAACACGCTGACCTATGGCGGCGGTGGTGCGGCCGTCATCGAGACCGTGACCGACGGATGCCGCCAGGGCATCCGCGCGCTGTTTCGCGACGCGGGTTCCGGTACCGCGGATGCCGGGCTCGCGCTCACCGATGGCACCCGCGCGCAGGTCACGAAGTGGGCGCGGTGACACGGCCGCTGCTGCCTTCACGGAAGGTGCCGATTCGCAGCTGATCGTGATTCAGCCGAAATCAGCACGCTGTTCACGATTCTGACCCATTGCCGTCACACGTCGCAGCCATGCTGGACTTCATGGCCAAGCGACCTCGGGGGCAGTGCCGCGTATGCGGCAGGGCGTGGCGTGGACGCTGGTACGCCGACGTTCTCGTCGTGCTTGCGCATACGAACGAGTCAGGACGCTGCGAAGGTTCGGACCTTCCCGCAGCCGGCGAGCCGTACCGGGCCGGCGAGCCCGTCCCGGCCCGAGCCGCCGTGTCGGCGGCGAAACGCCCCCCGGAGCCGCGCCGGCCGCAACGCGACCTGCTCCGCGCGCCGCTGAACGGCGCGCGCGGGCTGGCGCAACACCTGGCGCAGAGCGTCTCCGGCTGATCGGCGCCGGCTACCGGCTCCATCCCCACGGGCCGTACGAGCTGACATTGGCCTCGGCCAGCGCCTGCACGTAGAGGCTGCGCTGGCGCTGCGCGCCATCGGTTTCGGCTCCGGCTCCGGCTCCGGCCGAGAGCAATCCGCGAGCCTGCGATACCGACGCGAATCCCTTGCGCTGCAGCCATTCGGAGAGTCCGGCAAGCAGCACGCCGGCATGCTCCGTGCCGTAGCGCAGCAGCGCCGACGCCGTCATCACGACGTCGGCGCCCGCCAGCAAGTACTTGGCGACATCGGCAGCGGTGTCGACCCCGGTCGTCGCGGCGAGCGAGCCCTGGACCCGGCCGGCGAGCAGCGCGATCCAGGTGCGGGCCGGGCGCGCCTCGGCCGGATGGGACAGCGTCGCCGCGTGGCCCACCGTCAGCGTCTCCGGATCGACATCGGGCTGCAGGAACCGGTTGAACAGCACCAGCCCGTCGGCGCCGGCGGCATCGAGCCGCAGCGCCACCTCTCCCGGAGAGCTGAAGTAGGGGCTCAGTTTCACGGCGACGGGAATGCTCACCCGATCCTTGACCGACTGCACCACATCGACATGCCGCTGCTCCACGTCACGGCCGGAGATCGTGGGATCGCCTGGCACGTAATAGATGTTCAGCTCGATGGCCGCCGCGCCGGCGTCCTGCATGGAATGGGCGTAAGCGGCGAAGCTCCCGGGTGTGAGCCCGTTCAGGCTCGCGATCACCGGCACGTCGACGGCTGCGGCGGATCGCTCGAGCAGGCGAAGGTAGCTGCGGGCCCCGGAGGCCGCATCCGCCGTGCTCGGGAAGTAGGAGAGCGATTCAGCGAAGCTTTCCGTGCCGGCGGAGGCCAGCTCCCTGCTGCGCTCCGCGTCGCGTTCCAGCTGCTCCTCGAAGAGGCTGTAGAGCACGATGGCCGCCAGCCCGCTATCAGCCAGCCGGCGCACCGAATCAGGGGTCCGCGAGAGCGGAGACGGCGACGCGACCAGCGGGTTGGCGAGCGTCAACCCGAGGTAAGAGGTCTGCAGGTCGACAACCATCACGACCCCCTTCGCGCGTCGGACGGGAAGCGTGCCGCCCCCCGGGTGGCCATCTCCTCGTACAGCTGCCAGCGCTGCGCGACTTCCTGCTCGGCAAGGGCGAGGAGGCGCTCCGCTTCCTCAGGATCGGTACGCCGCAGGGCGTTGTAACGCAGCTCCCGATAGAGGTAGTCGGACAGCGGGATCCGCGGACGCGGCGAGTCGAGCAGGAACGGGTTCTCCCCCGCCGTGCGCAGCATCGGGTCATAGCGCACCAGCGGCCAGTGACCGCTCGCCGCCGCCCGGTACTGCTGCGTCAAGCCGTCGCGCATCTCGATGCCGTGAGCGATGCAGTGGCTGTACGCGATGATCAGCGACGGCCCGTCGTAGGCCTCCGCCTCGCGGAAGGCGGTGAGGGTCTGCTGCGGGTCCGCACCCATCGCGACGCGTGCGACGTACACGTTTCCGTACGCGATCGCCTGCAGCGCCAGGTCTTTCTTACCCCCGGTCTTACCGGCCGCGGCAAACTTGGCGACCGCACCCATCGGCGTGGACTTGGACATCTGCCCGCCGGTGTTGGAGTAGACCTCGGTGTCAAGCACCAGCACGTTGACGTTGCGGCCGGTCGCCAACACGTGGTCGAGGCCGCCCGAGCCGATGTCGTAGGCCCAGCCGTCGCCACCGACGATCCAGACGCTGCGCCGTACCAGGTGGTCGATGACGCTCTTCAGGTCTGCCACAGCGGGACCGTCGAGCGACTCCAGCCGCCGGTGCAGGTCCGCTACGCGTACCCGTTGCGCCTGCAGCTCGGATTCGCGCACCTGCGGCGCCGCTATCAGCTCGTCGACGACGTCGGCGCCCAGCGCCTCGCGCAGTTCCAGCAGCCGCCGGCGGGCCAGGCGCGTATGGGCGTCCGCCGAGAGCCGGAAGCCGAGTCCGAATTCCGCGTTGTCCTCGAAAAGCGAGTTCGACCAGGCCGGTCCGCGCCCGCTGGAGTCGGTCGTCCACGGGGTGGTCGGCAGGTTTCCTCCGTAGATCGACGAGCAGCCGGTGGCGTTGGCGATCATCAGCCGATCGCCGAAGAGCTGGGACAGCAGCTTCACGTACGGCGTCTCGCCGCAGCCCGCACAGGCCCCGGAGAACTCGAAGAGCGGCTCGAGGAACTGCGTACCGCGCACCGTTCCGAAGTCGACGCGCACCCGGTCGTTCTCCGGCAATGACTCGAAGAACCGGATGTTCTCGCGCTCACGGTCGACGATCGGCACCCGCTCGCCGAGGTTGATGGCCTTGCGCACCGCCGCCTTGGGCGCGCCGGTGGGCGGCTCGGCGAGGGCTGGGGGCAGCGCCGGGAGCGTGACCGGGCAGGCCTCGACGCACAGGCCGCAGCCAGTGCAGTCCTCGACGTAGACCTGCAGGGTGTAGCGGGTCTGCGGGACGCCTACAGCCTTGATGGGCGCCGAGGCGAAGCCGTCGGGAGCATCCTGCAGCTCGCCCTCGTCATAGAAGCGTGAGCGGATCACGCTGTGCGGGCAGACGAAGCTGCAGTTGCCGCACTGGATGCACTCGTCGGCGTCCCAGACCGCGACCTCGTCGGCAATGTTGCGCTTCTCGTACGCTGCCGTCCCCGTCGGGTAGGAGCCATCGACGGGCAGCGCGCTCACCGGCAGGGCGTCACCGCGTCCGGCCAGCATCTCCGCGGTGACGGCGCGGACGAAGGCAGGAGCGTGGCCGGGCACCAGCGGCGCGGGCTCCCGCGTGGAGGTCACCCGATCCGGAACCGGTATGCGATGCAGCCCGGAAAGGGCCCGGTCGACGGCCGCCAGGTTGCGGCGCACGACGCTCTCCCCCATCGGCCCGTAGGTCTTGTCGATGGTTTCCTTGATGCGCAGCATCGCCTCTTCGCGGGGCAGTACCCCGGAGATGGCGAAGAAGCAGGTTTGCAGCACGGTGTTGGTGCGGCCGGCCAGGTCGACCTCGCGGGCGATGCGATTGGCGTCGATCGCGTACAGCTCGATGTTCTTGGCGAGGATCTGCTCCTGCACGTGGCGGGGCAGGCCGTCCCAGACCTGCTCGACGGGGAGCGGGCAATTCAGCAGGAGGGTGGCACCGGTGGCCGCGCGGCCGAGCACGTCGGCATGCTCGATGAAGCTCCATTGATGGCAGCCGACGAAGCCGGCGTTCGAGACCAGGTACGCGGCCCGGATCGGGTCGGGACCGAACCGAAGGTGCGAGACGGTCTGCGAGCCGGACTTCTTGGAGTCGTAGACGAAATAGCCCTGGGCAAAGAGCCGCTCACCCAAGATCTTGATGGTGTTCTTGTTCGCCCCGACCGTGCCGTCTGAACCCAGCCCGAAGAAGATGGCCCGCACCGTGCCGGGCGGCTCGATGTCGTACGTCGGGTCATATGACAGGCTGGTCCCGGAGACGTCGTCGTCGATACCGATCGTGAAGTGGCTGCGAGGGCTTTCGGCCTCCAGGTCTGCGTAGACACCCGCGACCATCGCTGGCGTGAACTCCTTCGACGACAGCCCGTAGCGTCCCCCGCTGACGCGCGGAAGTACCTCGCGGCTCCCGCCCGCGTATGCCTGGGTCAGTGAGGCTACGACGTCGAGGTAGAGCGGCTCGCCGAGCGATCCGGGCTCTTTGGTGCGGTCCAGCACGGAGATGCGACGGACCGAGCCCGGCAACGCGGCGAGCACGGCCTCGGCCGGGAACGGCCGGTACAGCCGGATCTGCAGGGCGCCGACCCGCTCCCCGCGCGCGACGAGGGCGCGCGCGGTCTCCGCGACGGTCTGCGCCCCCGACCCCATGACGACGACGACGCGCTCCGCCTCCGGATGCCCGGTGTACTCCACGAGCCCCAGGGGACGGCCGGTGCGCTTGCTCAGCTCGTCCATGAGCTCGGCGACGATTCCCGGGGTGCGCTCGTAGAACGGGTTGACCGTCTCGCGGGCCTGGAAGTAGACGTCGGGATTCTGCGCGGTCCCGCGGATGAACGGGCGTTCCGGTGACAGCGCCCGATCCCGATGCGCCCTTACCAGCTCCTCGGGCACCAGCGCGCGCAGGTCGTCGTCACTGAGCAGCTCGATCGTGTTGAGCTCGTGCGAGGTGCGGAAGCCGTCGAAGAAGTGCACGAACGGCACCCGGGTGCGCAGCGTCGCCGCCTGCGCGACGAGCGCCAGATCGTGTGCCTCCTGCACGGAAGCGGCGGCCAGGAGGGCGAACCCGGTCTGGCGTACCGCCATCACGTCGGAGTGGTCGCCGAAGATGGAAAGTCCCTGCGCAGCAAGACTTCTGGCGGCCACGTGGATCACGGCGGAGGTCAGCTCGCCCGCGATCTTGTACATGTTGGGCACCATGAGCAGCAGGCCCTGGGACGCGGTGAACGTCGTGGCGAGCGAGCCACCCTGAAGCGAGCCGTGGAGCGCGCCCGCGGCACCGCCCTCGCTCTGCATCTCGATCACGGAGGGCACGTTGCCCCAGACGTTGGGACGGCCGGCGCTCGACCATTCGTCGGCCAGCTCCGCCATCGGCGACGAAGGGGTAATCGGGTAGATGCAGCAGACCTCGTTCAGGCGATACGCGACGGATGCTGCCGCTTCGTTGCCGTCGATCGTGGCGCGCATCAGGCATCTCCTCGCGGTGGCACCGGCTCGATCGGGATCATCTCGATGGCGTGCACTGGACACTGGTCGTAGCAGGCGCCGCAACCGGTGCAGCGCGCCTCATCGATGCGGTAGCGATTGCCCTTGCCCAGCTTCACGACGGCGTCCTCCGGGCAGGCGGCGAGGCAGCCGTCGCACTCGATGCAATTGCCGCATGACAGGCACCGACCGGCCTCGTAGCGCGCAGCTTCGGTCGAGAGCCCGCCCACGACCTCACGGAACGAGGCGACCCGCTGGCCCGCCGGGACTTCCGGCTGGCTGCGACGGCCGGTATCGCCGAAGTACCACGGGTTCAGGCTCTCGAAAGTCGCGATCGGATGCTTGTCGGCCCGCTCGTAAGGGGACTCCCGCAGCCACGCGTCGATGTGGCGCGCCGCCTGCTTTCCATGGCCGACCCCGACCGTCACCGTGCGCTCGCTGGGCACCATGTCGCCGCCGGCGAAGACTCCGGGACAGCCGGTCATCAGCGAGGCGGACACGCGCACCGAACCGTCCTCGTCGAACCGGACACCCGGCAGGGAGCGCATGAACGACGACTCGGTCTCCTGACCCAGCGCGAGGATGACCGTGTCGGCGGCGAGGGTCTCGAATCGCCCGGTCGGCTGCGGAAATCCGTCCTCGTCGAGTTCCATGACCTCGACCTGGATCTGCGGGCCGTCGAACGCCGTGATGGTGCGCAGCCAGTGGATGCGCACGCCCTCACGCTCGGCGTCCACGGCTTCCTCTTCGTGTGCGGGCATCTGCTCGCGGGTACGGCGATAGACGATGACGGCGTCGTCGGCGCCGAGCCGGCGGGCGACCCGCGCGGCGTCCATGGCAGTGTTGCCGCCGCCGTAGACGGCGACCCGGCGGCCGATGACCGGGCGCTCCCCGGAAGCCACGCTGCGCAGGAACGAGACGGCGTCGACCATGGGGCCGGCGTCACGGGCGGGGATATTCACCCGCTTGGCCAGGTGGGCGCCGACGGCGACGAAGACGGCGTCGAAGGCTCCGCCGGCGCGTTCCCCCGCCAGGTCGTCGACCCGGTGGCCGAGGGTGACGGTGACGCCCATCGCCGCGGATGCGGGCGATCTCGGCGTCGAGCACGTCGCGAGGCAGCCGGTAGGACGGGATGCCGTAGCGCATCATGCCGCCCGGCTCGTCACCGCTGTCGCGGACCTCGACCTGATGACCGAGGCGAGCGAGGTGGTAGGCGGCAGAGAGCCCGCTGGGGCCGGCCCCGACCACGAGTACGCGCTTGCCGGTCGGCGCTGCCGGCGGGTCGAGAGTCCACCCGTTCTCGATGGCGAGATCGCCGAGGAAGCGCTCGACCGAGTGGATGGCGACCGGGCTGTCGAGCTGCGCCCGGTTGCAGCCGTCCTCGCACGGGTGGTAGCAGACCCGGCCGTGGACGGCAGGAAGCGGGTTGTCGGCGACGAGAGCGCGCCAGGCCTGCTCGTAACGGCCATCATTCACCAGGGCGAGCCAGCTCTGGATATTCTCGCCGGCCGGGCACCCGGCATTGCACGGGGGCAGCAGGTCGACGTAGAGGGCCAGTCGGCGATCCAGCGGCCCGACGCGCGAGCGGCCATGGAGAAGGTCGGGCAGCGGGGTCATGTCGCCGCCGCGGAGCGGCGCGGTGCCTTCGCCGGAGGGTCCCATCATTGGAACAACGCTAGGCCGCAGGCTGCCTCGGGGGTCCCAGCCTTTAGTCCCGAATACCCGGCCAGGAATCCGGCCGATGGGTGCCGAAGGTCAGCTGTCGCGCGGTGCGATACCGAGGCTCTTTCGTATTTCCGCCTGCACCTTCGCGACCGGCTGCGCGGCGTCGACCGTCACGACGAATTCCTTGCGCTGGAAGATCTCGATCAACGGCCGGGTCTCGGCGTGATAGGCGGCGAGCCGGATGGCGAGCGCTTCGGGATTGTCATCGGCCCGCGACACGAGCGCTCCCCCGCACACGTCGCAGACGTCGTCGACCGTGGGGCGATGCGCGATGAGGTTGTAGTCCATCCCGCATTGCGAGCACAGCCGGCGCGCCAGCACCCGCCGGCTGACCTCTGAATCCTCGAGGTGCAGGTTGATGACCCCGTCGATGTCGTAGCTCTCGAGGAAGAACTCGGCCTGCCGGGCGTTGCGCGGAAACCCGTCGATCACGAAGCCGAAGTTCCAGTCATGGGCCGCCAACCGCTCGCGCACCACCTCTTCGACGAGGTCGTCGCTGACCAGGTGGCCGGCCGCCATGGTGCGCTTGACCTGCGCGCCGATCTTCGTGTGGTGCTGGACGTTCCACCGGAAGATGTCGCCGACGCTGATGTGTTCGAGTTCGAAGTCGTCGACCATCAGCTTGGCCTGGGTGCCCTTGCCGCTCCCCTGGATGCCCATGATGATGTATTTGTGCACGGGCTATCGGCTCACGTCACGGGTCATTTGACCACGTAGGCGGTCGGGACCCAGTTCTGCGAATCGACCGGCGGGCGCGCGTAGGCCCGCTGCTGGCGCGGCGGAAGCTCGATGTCCTCGTGGGGAACGTCCTGGTATTGGCACCGCCCCGAGCAGGTGGCTGATCAGGTTGAGCCGGGCCGACTTCTTGTCGTCGGCATTGACGACGTACCAGGGCGCTTCCTTGATGTCGGTGTAGGCGAACATCTCGTCTTTCGCCTCGGCGTAATCCACCCAGTGGGCCCGCGCCTGCAGGTCCATCGAGCTGAGCTTCCAGCGCTTTCCCGGATTGTGGAGACGCTCGTTGAACCGGCGCTCCTGCTCCTCGTCGCTGATCGAGAGCCAGTACTTCAGCAAGATGATCCCGGAGCGCACGAGCGCGCGCTCGACCTGAGGGCAGGTGCGGAAGAACTCCTCATGTTCCGCCTCCGTGCAGAAACCCATGACCTTTTCCACGCCGGCGCGGTTGTACCAGCTTCGGTCGAACAGCACGATCTCGCCGGCGGCCGGAAGGTGGGCGACATACCGCTGGAAATACCACTGGCTGCGCTCACGGTCGGTGGGGGTGCCCAGCGCGACGACCCGGAAATGGCGGGCGTTGAGCCGCTCGATGATGCGCTTGATGGTGCCGCCCTTACCGGCGGTATCGCGGCCTTCGAAGATGACCATCACGCGCAGGCCCTTGTGGACCACCCACTCCTGCATGCGGACCAGCTCGGTCTGCAGGCGCAAGAGCTCCTTGTCGTAGTCCGCCTTGGCCACCGTCTTGGGGCCGGCCGAGGACAACTCGGCCCCCTTCGGCACCGCTTTGATGGAGCGGACCTTGGCTTCCTGACCTGTGGAAGCGTTGCGCGCGCTCGCCGACTTCGCCATGGTCACAGCAGTCTAGGCCGCTGCTTCGCTCGCAGATGCCGCTCGCGTGAAGGTTGCGTATCAGTCAGCGGTCAGCCGCAGTGGTAGCTGAACCGGGTCAGTGCCGTGGCGGGGTCAGGCGTGAGCAGCCGGAACGTCGCGGTCGCGGCGTACGTGCCCCGGCCGCTGAACGTCCACCGCAGGTGCAGCGACGCCTTCTTCTGACCCTCGGCGAGGGCCTGGCGCAGCACGCCGCTACTCGTGCCGTCACTGCGCTCCCACTGGTAGCGCAGCGTTCCCGGGCTGCCGTTGGTGGTCACGGTCGCCACGACGTCCGCGTGCCCTCCGGCGCCCGGGCACGACACCACCTGCGGGTTGGCTTGCACCGAGGCCAGCCGGGCGTGCAGCGGACCCGCCGGCCAGAGCACCCAGGCGACGAAGGCGATCACCCCGGCGGTGAAGCCGGCGGCGACGATGGCGGCGCGACGGCGCCGCGACGGGGCGTCCGGTGCAGCGGGAGCCGCCGGTTCCGCGGGCGGCTCGGTGACAAGCGGCACCCCGGGCCCGAAGCGAACCCTGGCGCGCTGCTCGCACGCGTCGCGCGGGGCCGGCAGGGCCGGCTTCGTGACGACAACCGTCTCGCGGCTCGCGCTGCCTGCGGCGCTCATGGCATCACCCGGATCGGTACGCCGCCGCGACGCGGGCCGGTCGGCGGGCTCCACGTCGGATAGGGCGGGGTGGGAGCCTGCGTGGCGGGGGGCGCGGGTGGCGGGGTCGGCGGAGCCGCCTGGGTCGGCGCGGGCGCAGTGGGCTGCGGAGCGGGCGCGGGAGGAAGGGCCACAGGCGCTGCCGGCGGCAGGTACGGCGCAGGAGCGGGCTCGTAGACCGCCTGCTCGACCGGCGCCGGAGCGGCGGCAGGCGCGATGGTCACCGCCGGCTCGGGCTTGGGTTTGGCCTTCGGCGTGATGGCCGGGCTCGGTTTGACAGCCGGCGGCGTCGTCACGACCGTCGCCGGCAGCTGCTGGTAAGCGGTGGCGGCCGCGTCGGCAGGAGCCTGGTCGGCGGCGGCAGCGGCAGCACCCCCGGCGAAGCCGGCCACGGCAAGGAGGCCCGCCGCGATGCCCGCGCCCCACAGCCCGCGGCGCCGCGGCGGGTCAGCTTTCGTGCCACCGGCGTGAGTGTGGAAGTGCGCGTGGTCCTTCACGGAGAACCGGTGCCGCGGGAAGAGCAGCGCGAGCGCCGCCGCCCGCGCGGCGAGATGGTGGCGACCGTGCGCTTCCCAATCAGGGCCGTGCGCGTCGCCGGCCGCCGCGTCGAGACGCTTCACCAGCGCCTCGGCATCGCCGATCCGCTCCTGCGGATGCTTGGCCAGCCCGGCGGCCGCGATGCCCCGCACCGCGGCCGGAAGCCGGTCGAGCGGCGGCGCCGCCATCAGGTGCTGATGACGCAACGCGTCGGTGGTGTCGCCGCTGTAGATCGCCTGCCCGGTGAGCGATTCCACGAAGGTGGCCGTCGCGGCGTAGACGTCCGAGGCGGGCGTGCTCGCCTCCCCCACCCACTGCTCCGGAGCCATGTACAGCGGGGTGCCGGCGATCCCTGCGCACTCTCCGACCGGGGCCGCGATGCCGTAGTCGACGAGCTTGGTGGCCCCGTCCGCACCGACCATGACGTTCTCGGGCTTGTAGTCGCGGTGCACGATCCCCTGGCGGTGCAGCGCCGCCAAGCCGAGCAGCGAGCCCTTCATCAGGGTGAGCGCCGCCTGCGGGGTCAGCGGTCCGGCGTGCTCGAGCATGTCGCGGAGCGCGACACCCTCGACCAGCTCCATGACGATCGCGGCGCCGGAGTCCGTCTCGAGGTACTCGTACAGGGTCACCAGGTTCGGATCGACGAGACCCGCCATCAGTTCGGCCTCGCCACGGAACGCCGACAGCCGCTCCTCGGACGTCGCCAGCCAGGCCGCGAGGTATTTGATGGCGACCAGCCGTCCGGAGGCGACATGGCGCGCGAGGACGACGCGTCCACCGCCGCCCACTCCGAGCTCGTGGAGCTCGTCGTAGCCGTCCAGCTGCCAGCTGGTCATGACCATCCCCCGCGTGTCGCCGATCAGGCTTCATTGATCGACAGCAACGCGCCGGGCTTGATAGCGACTCCCGCGGTCGGCCGAACGAAGCCGCTGCCCGGCAAGCAGCCAGGACCGCGCCGGCTACCAGGCCGGCTGGCGGCCGGTGAGGCCGACGACGCGGTCCAGCAGCGGCTCGCTCCGGTCCACCTCGACGGGGGTGCCGAACAGGCCCGGCACCGGGGGGCCTGCGGCCATGAGCTCGCTGAGCATGCCGTGCAGAGCTACCAGCGATGGCTCGTCGGCCTGGAACGGCTGGCGGCTCGCTCGCGCCAGATCCCATCCGTGGATCACCAGCTCGTCCAGGGCGAACATGCCGGCGGCGGCGCCGGGCAGCTCGACACCTCCCACCTTGGTCATCCCAGACCAGGCGCTCGGGTTCTTCCAGGCCACCGCGAGGCCTGCAACGTCGCCGGCGATGCGGGCGCGCCACCCGGGCTCGAGGTTGGCCACGTCCGGGATCGGTGCCGCATCGGCGTGTGCCCCTACCTCCTTGCGGGCGGCGGCGGTGAAGGCCAGGGCGAACCCGCCGATGTGGTCGAGCAGGTCACCGAGGGCGTAGTCAGGGCACGGGGTCGGAGTGGCGAAGAGGTCCTCCGGCACCTTGCGGACGAGGGTGGCCAGCTGCTCGGCGGCGAACGTGAGGTCCGGCGTGGGAGGCGCAGGGGCTTCAGTCATGACGAGGCAGACGCCCGGCGCGCAGCGAACTCATCGCATGGCCTAGCGTCCTGCGAAGTCGCCACTGGAGGTGCGCAGTGATCACGAGCCGTCCGCAGGCCTGGGATTCCGTCGTCGACGTCATCGTCATGGGCTCGGGAGCAGCCGGCCTGACCGCCGCCACGCTCGCCCATGACGGCGGCGCCGAGGTCCTGCTGCTGGAGAAGGCGCCGCTCATCGGCGGCACCACCGGCGTCTCGGGCGGGATGCCGTGGATCCCGATCAACAGCCACCTGGCCGACGTCGGGGTGAGCGATTCGCGGGAGGAGGCGCTGACCTACATCCGGCGGCTGGCGCTCGGCACCGAGCCGGACCCGGCGCTGGTCGAGACGTTCGTCGACACCGCACCCGAGATGATCGACTACCTGGAGAGCAAGACCCCGCTGCGCATGACGGCGCCCCCCGGCTTCTCGGACTACTACGCCGACCAGTCCGGCGGTAAGCCCGCGGGCCGCTCGCTGGAGCCGGCGCCGTTCGACGCCCGCGGCCGAGCTCGGCGAGTGGGCCTCCCGCGTGCGCACCAGCCCTCACCTGCCGCGCCTGACCATGGAGGAGGGCGGCAAGTTCCTCACCGGCGGCGACCCGCCCGACCCGGCGCTGGCCAGCGACCGCGAGCGTGACGACATCCGGGTGCTCGGCCCTGCCCTTGTCGCCGCGCTGTTCAAGGGGCTACTCGACCGCGGGGTCGCCGTGCGTACGGAGCAGCGGTGGCCGACCTCGTCGTCGTCGACGGCGCAGTGATCGGCGTCGCGGCTGCATAGCGGCGAGCTACATCGCCGCCCGCCAGGGCGTCGTCCTCGCGACGGGCGGCTTCGAGTGGAACAAGGACATGGTCGCCGGCTTCATCGGCCAGCAGATCTCAGCCGCTGAGCCCGCCGTACAACGAGGGCGACGGCCACCGGATGGCGATGGAGGCCGGGGCCGCGCTGGCCAACATGCGCTTCTTCTGGGGCCAGCCGGCGCTGCTCGAGCCGGGCTTCGAGCTCGACGGGCGCGAGGTTCCGCAGATGGCGACCGCTGCGCAGCATGCCGGGCGTGCTCATCGTCAACCGCCACGGCGACCGGTTCGTCAACGAGGGCGTCACCTATCAGGACCTGCCCAAGGCGCTGCAGGCGTACGACCCGGTGGCCGTCGACTATCCGAACCGGCCACCGATCTGGGTCGTCTTCGACTCAGCGGGTGAAGAACTCCACCATGGTGCTGCCGACCGTGCTGCCGGGGCAGCCGGCGCCCGACTGGATCGCCAGCGCCGACACGATCGAGGAGCTGGCCGACCAGATCGGCACCGACCCTGACCGCCTCGCGGCGACCGTCGAGCGCTGGAACGACCATGTCGAGGCAGGCGACGACCCGGACTTCCACCGCGGCACGTTCTGGTGGGAAGCGTTCATGACCGGCGGCCCACCCCGGAGGCGTGCCTGCGGCCGGTCAAGCGAGGCCCGTTCTACGCCATCGAGCTCATCAACGGCACCATCGGCACCAGCGGCGGCCCGCGGATCGACGCTCACGCCCGCGTGCTGGCGTACTGGGGCCGGCCGATCCCCGGGCTGTACGCGGCGGGCAACGCCTCGGCGTGCGTCTTCGGCGGTGCCTATCCCGGCGGTGGCGGCACCATCGGCCCGGCGATGACGTTCGGCTACATCGCCGGCCGCAGCGCCGCGGCACAGGCTCCGCGCGACGTCTGAGCGCCCCTGCTCCGACCCCGCGCACCACCGCTCGTGGGTGTTCCCTCGCCCACTCCTGAGGATTCTTCCGCGGAAGAATCCCGTCGGGCGGCAGCTCACCGACGGCTGACGGCGATTGCCCGTCATGTCGAAGGTCCGAGCGCCGTTGACATCAAGAGCGCTGTATCCGGCAATAGCGGGCGCTTCGAGCGAGGCGGATCATCGAAGGATGGAGTCACCCGAGTCGCTCACCTGTCGCCGTTGTCAGCGCCCTGTCGTAACGACTGCAGCTGACTACGAGACGTTCGAGCAGATGCACTACGTCTGCTTCCACTACGAGTTCGAGCACGACCCGGTTGACGTGGACAGCGTCTGTTCCACCGGAGGCTGCCCCTCCGAAGTCGCAGGCGGGCAGGACGCGCTGCTGAGGAGCCTGGACGAATTGCTTGAAGAATGGGAGTGCGGTGCGCTACCAGCTTCATGGGACAACCAGACGGTTCCGGCGTACCTGGGGGCACTGCGGGCCTGGCTGGCCGACAGTGATGGCTATTACCTGAATCTCAAGCGAGTCCCACCAGCCAGCGCAGCGACTTTGCTGGCTGACGGATTGCAGGCCGCCAAGTTCTACGAGTAGTGCGCTGGAGTGGCCGCTCGCGAGCTTCGGTTCGATCGAGAACCGGCGCTATGCGCGCTTTCGGAGTGAGCTCATCACGCAACCGAACGGGGGCAGGCGTTCGGTCAGCCCGGTGACCGTCGGGACATATTGATGGGGCTCAATCATCACCGGGGGGCTGTCGTATCCGGAGACGCAACTGCCCTTCCGCGTATCTGCGCACTTGTCGAACGCGCTGCCCCCACAAGCAGGTAGGTCGCACCCGGCGACGCGTCGGACGGAATGACGAGTGTCGCCCTGAACGACCCGTCCTGGTTCACCGGCACGTTGCCCAATGAAAGCGGCTGCCCTGGTCCGAAACGTGCAAGGGTCACCGCGTAGGTCTTGCCGCGGGGGTAGGAAGCGTGGCAGGCAAAGGGGCCACTCGACAAGACGACTGCGTGGCCGACCGCGCCTGTTGTGCGGCGATTCGCACGACCTTGCCGTTGCGTTCCAGGCGAATGCCGGAAGCCTCTGGAGTATCGGAAGCGCCAGTCCGTTAGTGACACCACCCACCTGCATATCCGCTTCTGTGCAGCTATTATGACTGCATGAGTGTGGTGATCACCATTCGAGACGTTCCCGATGCCGTACGCGACGAGCTTGCCGGTCGCGCGGCTCGCGCAGGCAAGTCATTGCAGGAATATCTGCGCGGCATGTTCGTAGACACGGCAGCGCGCCCACCTGTTGAGGACGTCATTGCGCGAGCGCGAGCGCGCGTCACGGCGACGGGGGCGCGGGCCGATGCGGCATCCATACTCGCTGCCCGAGACGCCGACCGGCGTTGAGCGTCGACACAGTCTGTGATGCTTCGGCTGTCGTTGCGCTGCTGCTCGACGCCGGTCCGGACGGCCAGTGGGTGGCCGACAAGCTCGCCGATGCTCGGCTTCTCGCCCCGAGCTTGGTGCTGTTCGAGGCCAGCAACATTATCCGTCGACACGAGTTGGCCGGGCTCGTTAGCGCGGACCAAGCCGCCCAGGCCCATGTCGATCTTCTCGACCTCTCGATCGAACAATGGCCCTACGAACTCCTCGGCTCACGAGTGTGGGAGCTGCGCGCGAACCTCTCCGGCTACGACGCCAGCTATGTCGCCGTTGCCGAACTGTCGAACGCACCATTGATAACCCTCGACCGAAGAATCAGCCGGGCACCAAACCTGCGGTGTCCCGTCTGCGTTCCCTGACCGATAGCCGCCGCTCCGCTGCCGCCACCGGGGGCGCCTGCCGGATGGCGAGTCGATCGCCGCACGCAAGGGATGGTGAACCCAGCTGCAGAGGTCGGCGGGCGTTAGCGCGGTACGCTCCGGGCGCGGGAGGCGTCATATTCGAGGGGATCCGGCCCAGCCTGGGACTGAGCATCGCTGTCGCCGTGATCGTGCCCCTGCCGATTTCACTGCTCATCATCGAGCGCTGGCGAAAGCGTTCCTGCACCCAGTCGCCTCATCGTGCCGGCGAACTCGGTGAGCGCTCAGCCGGCGGCCTCGACGACTGCGAGGAGTGCACCGGTCTCTACCTGAGCACCCGCGCTGACGGCCACGCTCGACACGATGCCGTCGGTCGGCGCGGTGACGGTGTGCTCCATCTTCATCGCCTCGAGGACGAGCACCGGCTGCCCAGCCGTCACCGCATCCCCTTCAGCGACCAGCACCCGCAGCACCGTCCCGGGCAATGATGCCGTCAGTGAGCCGGCAGCGATCTGCGCTTGCGGCTCGGGGAAGCGGGGAACCTCGGTCAGGTTCAGCTGACCATCCGGGCCGAGAACGCTGACATGCGCGATGGGCTCTGCCGCGGCCGGGGTCTCCTCATAGCTCACGGCGACGACATAGCTGCGGTGCAGCCCGTCAAGTTCGAAATCCACCGTGACTCGGGAGGCGTCGACGCGGGTCTGCGCCGAGCTGACCGCCAGCTTGGTTTCGTCCACGCTCACCGCGAGGCCGGGCCGGGTTTGCAGGTACTCCACGACGATCTCGGTGTCGCCGGGTGTGCGCCGGTACGCGACCCGCTGCGGGACGCTGGGATTGTTACGCCATCCATTCGGAAGACCGCCGAGCACGCGAGCACCAGATCGCCGGAGTGCGCTCTGACCGAGCGCCGCCGCGACGGCGTATCCAGGGCCCTGCTTCGCATCAACGAGCGGGGCGGCCAACATGTCGAGACCGAGCCGATCGATGAAACCGGTGTCGGTCTCGCCGGCCAGCCACTGCGACGACTCGAGCACCCGGACCAGCAGATCCCGATTAGTGACGAGCCCGCCGATCTCCGCCGATCTCAACGCCGACGCGAGCAACGCGCTCGCCTGACGCCGCTGCGGCGCCCACGCGATGACCTTGGCCAGCATCGCGTCGTACGCGACGCCGATGCGCTCCCCCGCGCGGACACCGCTGTCCAGCCGGATCCCTTGCGTGGCAACGAATTCTCCAGCGTGCGGAACGTCGAAAGCGTCGAGCCAACCGGCCTGCGGCAGCCAGCCGCGCGCCGGGTCCTCGGCGTAAAGCCGGGCCTCGATGGCGACGCCGTTCAACGCGGGCACGAGCGCCGCTGCAGGCAGCGGGTCACCTTCCGCCACGGCAAATTGCAGGTCCACCAGATCGAGCCCCGTCACCGCCTCCGTCACCGGATGCTCGACCTGCAAGCGCGTGTTGACCTCGAGGAAGAAGAACTCCCCGTCCGGAGTCAGCAGGAACTCCACCGTCCCGGCGCCGACGTAACCGATCGCCTCGCCCGCCCTCACCGCCGCCGCGCACAATCCGCTCACGCAGCGCCGCATCAACGGCCGGCGACGGAGCCTCCTCCAGCACCTTCTGGTGACGACGCTGGATCGAGCACTCCCGCTCGTGCAGCGCGACGACGCGGCCGGTCGTATCACCGAAGATCTGCACTTCGACATGGCGCGCCGGTTCCACGAGACGCTCCAGGAACACGGTCGCGTCGCCGAACGCGGATGCTGCTTCACCGGCCGCTCCGGCGACCGCGTCGGCGAGCGATTCAGCCTCACGGACGGTCCGCATACCGCGGCCGCCGCCACCGAACGAGGCCTTGACCAGCAAGGGGAAGCCGACAGTCGCTGCGGCCTTCTGCAGCTCGTCGGGGTCGAGCCCGGTGACGTCCGCCGACGGTGCCGTAGGAACGCCGGCCGCGCCGAGCAACGCTTTCGCGCCGAGCTTGGAGCCCATCGCGTCGATAGCCGCGGCGGTAGGCCCGATCCACACCAGGCCCGCCGCCTCGACGGCACGTGCGAAGGCCGCGTTCTCCGACAGGAAGCCGTAGCCGGGATGGACACAGTCCGCCCCCGCGCGCAGAGCCGCGGCGACGATCAGATCGCCGCGCAGGTAGGTGTCGGCTGGCGCGCTGCCCGGGAGCCGCACGGCGACATCGGCTTCCGTCACGAAAGGCGCGCCGGCGTCGTCATCGCTGAACACGGCAACCGTGCGCATCCCGCGGGCCTTGGCGCTGCGGAAGACCCGGCGGGCGATCTCGCCGCGGTTGGCCACGAGCACGCATCGCAACGGCCGGGGAGTGGTCACAGCCGGAACACCCCGAACCCGTCGTGCACGCCGCGGATCTCCTCGGTATGGATGGCCGAAAGTGCCATGCCCAGAACGGTTCTGGTGTCGCGCGGATCGATGATGCCGTCGTCGTAGAGCCGCGCCGAGAGGAACAACGCGAGCGACTCCGCCTCGATCTGCGCTTCCACGGCCGCCTTCATCTCCGCCGCCCCGTCCTCGTCGTACGGCAGCCCACGGGCCGCCGCGCTCTGGCGGCCGACGATGTCGAGGACTCCGGCCAGCTGCGCCGGGCCCATCACGGCGCTCTTCGCATTCGGCCAGGTGAACAGGAAGCGCGGCCCGTACGCCCGCCCGCACATCCCGTAATTCCCGGCCCCGTAAGAGGCTCCCATCGTGATGGTCAGGTGCGGCACCCGGCTGTTGGATACGGCGTTGATCATCTGCGACCCGGCCTTGATCATGCCGCCCTGCTCGTACTCGGCGCCGACCATGTAGCCGGTCGTGTTCTGCAGGAAGAGCAGCGGGGTGTCGTTCTGGTTGGCCAGCTGGATGAACTGGGCCGCCTTCTCCGACTCCTGGCGGAACAGCACGCCGCGGGCATTCGCGAGCACTCCGATGGGATAGCCGTGAATGCTGGCCCATCCGGTGACGAGCGAGGAGCCGTAGAGCGGCTTGTGCTCGTCGAAGCGGCTGCCGTCGACGATCCGGGCCAGGATCTCGCGCGGATCGACCGGGATCTTCACGTCGGCCGGGGCGAGGTCGAGCAACTCGTCCTCGTCGTAGCGCGGCGGGTCCGCCGGCCGGCTGGGGCCCGGTCCGCGCTTGCGCCAGTTGAGGTTTCGCACGATCTGCCGCCCGAGCCGCAACGCGTCGACCTCGTCGACCGCGAGATAATCGGCGCTCCCCGAAATGCGGGCGTGCATGCCGGCACCACCGAGGGATTCGTCGTCCGCCTCCTCGCCGGTCGCCATCTTCACCAGCGGCGGGCCGGCCAGAAAGACCTTCGCCCGGCCGTCGACCATGACGGCGTAGTCGCTCATGCCCGGCACGTACGCGCCGCCGGCGGTCGAGTTGCCGAACACCAGCGCGATGGTTGGGATGCCTGCTGCCGAAAGCGTGGTGAGATCACGGAAGCCACGCCCACCGGGGATGAAAATCTCCGACTGCGTCGGCAGATCCGCCCCGCCGGACTCGACGAAGCTGAGGTACGGCAGCCGGTTTTCCTTGGCGATGTCGTGGGCGCGCCCGAGCTTGCGCAACGTGAACGGGTTCGTCGTGCCGCCGCGCACCGTCGGGTCGTTGGCGTTGATCATCACCTCGACGCCCTCGACCACGCCGATGCCCGTCACCGAGCTGCCGCCGACCGGGAACTGCGTGCCCCACGCGGTGTACGGGCTCAGCTCGAGGAAGGGGCTATCGCGGTCCAGCAGCAGTTCGACGCGTTCGCGCGCCGGGAGCTTGCCGCGCTGGCGATGGCGTTCGACGTACTTCTCGCCGCCACCGGCGTTGACCTTGGCACGCTCCTCGTCGAGCTGCGCCAGCATGTCGAGCAGCGCCGTCCGGTTGGCGTCCGTCTCCGCGGTACGCGTGAAGCGACTGGCGATGACGCTCATGGGATCTCGTCCAGAAGAGCAACGGGAACGTCGACGAGCCGCGACCGCAGCCACTCCCCCACCGCCTTGGCCTGCGGGTCGAACCGCGTCCCGGCCGCGACGCCGTCACCGAGGAGGCCGGGGATCTGAAACAGCAGCGCGCGCACCAGCGGCAGCTGTTCGAGGGTGACCGGCAGCCCTGCCGTCTCCGGGAGCAGCTGCGTGAGCCGCTCACACGTCAGGAAGCCTGCCAGCCACCCGAACGACCGATCGTCCCGGGTGTAGACCCCGAGCGTGCAGGCGCCGCCCTTGTCGCCGCTGCGTGCTCCTGCAACGACCCCCAGCGCCACGCGACGTGTGGGACCGGTGATCACGCTGGCCCGGCTGAACGC
The DNA here is from genome assembly GCA_963782485.1 of uncultured Actinomycetota bacterium. Lineage (GTDB taxonomy): Bacteria > Actinomycetota > Actinomycetes > Frankiales > Frankiaceae > DATAZK01. The sequence goes on along the minus strand of CAWAJV010000006.1, from coordinate 373,611 downwards.
GGCCGTCCGATCACCGAAGGGCACGATGGTCACCGGGTCGGATGCGGGCACCCCCACGCCATCGACGTCCACGGCCGGCGCAACGGCCGACCGATGGACCCAGGCGGGCGCGTAGACCCCGTACGGCTGCGCGTCGCTCGGCGGTGACGTCGAGAAGAACCCGGGGATGCTCGCCAGCGCGTTCTCGACAACCGGCCCGGAGAACGCCCGGCCCACCTTTGCCGGGTCGGGGTCTTTGACGGTGAAGTGCAGCAGCGCGCTGGCCTCTTCCTCGCTCGCGGCGTCGGGCCGATCGGTCCGGGCGAGCGTGACACGAGCTTGCGCAACGGCGCCCAGCGGACCTGCGAGCTGGCGCTGCAGCAGCGCCGCCTTGCGCTCGATGTCGAGTCCGGTCAGCGGCACCGTCATGCTCGTGCGATAGCCACCGATCCGGTTCGTCGCCACCTTGAGCCACTCCCCCGGCGGGAGTCCCCTCGCGCCGCTCACCGCAACGCGATCGGGACCTTCTTGCGTGAGCGTCACGGTGTCGAAGCGGCTGATGACATCCGGTCCGCCGTAAGCGATTCCGGTGCACTCGTACAGCAGCTGCTCGGTGACGGTGGCGACGGTGACAGCTCCGCCGCTACCCGGATGCTTAGTGATGACGCTGCCGCCGTCAGCGGCGATCTCGGCCAGCGGGAAGCCGATGTGGTCGAACATCGCGGGGTCGGCATCGGGCGCGTCGAGCAGGTCGGCGAACAGGCTGAAGTTGCCTCCGGTCACCTGCGCGCCGCACTCCAGCAGGTGCCCGGCAACGGTCGCCCCGGCCAGCGCATCGAAGTCCCGCGGCGACCACCCGTGGTGCCAGGCAGCCGGACCAACGACGAGGCTGGCGTCGGTAACCCTTCCCGTGACGACGACGTTCGCGCCCGCCTCGAGCGCCCGGACGATCTCGAAGCAGCCGAGATAGGCGTTCGCCGTCAGCGGCCGCTCCCCTGGCGGTACAACCTCGCCGGGCGGAAACGCACCGCTACTCAGCTGCCCGGCAGCGACGAGGTCGTCCCAGGAGCCCAGCAGGTCGTCCCCCGCCACGGTCGCAACGCTGGCCTTCACCCCGAGCCGTGACGCCAGCTCCCGCACCGCCTCGGCGAGCCCCAGCGGATTGAGCCCGCCCGCGTTCGACACGATGCGCACCCCGCGATCCAGCGCGTCCGCCAGGCAGTCCTCGAGCTGGCGCAGGAACGTGCGGGCGTACCCCGCCGACGCGTCCTTCAGCTTCTGCCGCCCGAGAATGAGCATCGTCAGCTCGGCCAGGTAATCGCCGGTGATGACGTCGACGGGGCCACCGTCGAGTTGCTCACGCATCGCCGCCAGCCGGTCCCCGTAGAACCCCGAGCAATTCGCGACGACGAGAGCAGCCGTCATGGGGTGAACCCGTCGATGGCGGCAAGCACCTGCAGCATGATCTCGTCGGCCCCACCGCCGATCGACGTCAGCCGCGAATCACGGAAGAAGCGCGCCGTCCAGGTCTCCTCCATGTAGCCGATGCCGCCGTAGAACTGCATGCAGGTGTCAGCTACCTCGCGCACCAGCCGGCCAGCCTTCAGTTTCGCGATCGTCGCCTGCCGGGTGGTGTCCTCGCCGCGCATGTACGCCTCCGCGACGGCGTAGTTGTACTGGCGCAGCAGGTCGACGTCGGCGGCGAGTTCGGCAAGGCGGAACGAGAGGTACTGGTTGGAGATCAGGGGGCGACCGAACGACGTGCGCTGCTTGAGATAGTCGCGGGTGCGGTCGAGGGCGCGCTGCGTCGACCCGATCGAGGTGTAGGCGGCGAACATGCGCTCGACGACGAACTGGGCCATCTGCTGCTGGAAGCCGCGACCCTCCACCCCGATGGTGTTCTCGACCGGCACCCGGACGTCGTCCAGCGCGAGCTCGGCGGTGTCGGACGAGCGCTGGCCGAGCTTGTCGAGCTTGCGTGACACCGAGAAGCCCGGCGTGTTCGTCGGCACGATGATCTGGCTCATCCCACGGTGGCGCTTGCTCTCCCCTTCCGGCGGCTCGGACGTGCGCGCCAGCAGGCAGACCCAATCAGCCTGCACACCGTTGGTGATGTAGAGCTTGCGGCCGTTGATGACCCACTCATCGCCGTCGCGCACCGCCCGCGTCCGGATGGCGGCGACATCGGAGCCGGCGTCGGGTTCGGTCACCCCGATCGCCGTCACCTGCTCGCCGCGAATCGCGGGCGCCAGGTAGCGCTCCTTCTGCTCGTGGGTCCCGAACTTCGCCAGCGACGGAGTCGCCATCATCGTCTGCACGCCCACCGCCATCGGGACACCGCCGCAGCCGATGGCCGGCAGCTCCTCGCAGAAGATGACGCTGAACAGGTGGTCCGCCCCCTGACCACCGTAGGCGGGGTCGTACTCCAGGCCGAGCAGCCCGAGCTCGCCGAGCCGGCCGAATACCTGATGCGCCGGGAACATTCCCGATCGTTCCCACTCGTCGACCTGCGGGGCGAACTCGCGCTCCATCACGTCGCGCACCATCTTGCGAAACGCCTGGTGCTCCTCGGTGAAATGAACCATCAGGCTCTCCCTGCGTCAGGAACCCAGGCCGGGTCGCGCTTTTCCGCGAACGCGAGCATGCCCTCGCGGCCTTCGCCCGAGACGAATCGGTCGGCCGAGAGCGCCGCCATGCGCTCGAAACCTTCTGCAGGCGCAAGGGATCCGACCGTATGGGCCAGCCGCTTGGTGATCGCCATGGCCTCCGGCGCTCCACGCAGGAGCATGCCGACGACGTTCCCGACGACCGCGTCGAGGTCGGCCAGCGGAGCCACGACGTCAATGAGTCCGAACTCCTCGGCGCGGTCGGCGTCGAACTCCTCGGCGGTGAGGTAGAGCCGGTGCACGATCTGGGCGGGCATCCGGCGCAGCAGCGGCACGGTGATGATGGCCGGTACCAGCCCGAGGCGCACCTCGGTGAAGGAGAAGCTGACGTTGTCGGGAGCGACGACGAGGTCGCAGGAGGCGGCGAGACCGACACCGCCGGCGCGCGCGGGCCCGTTCAGCTTGCACACCACGGGCTGGGGGGCGTTCCACAACGCCGTCATCACCTCCGGCAGCGCTGCCAGCGACGTTCCCCCGCCGGACTCGCGCTGCTCCTTGAGGTCAGCCCCGGCGCAGAACGCGGGACCGGCTCCGGTGAGCACGATGACCCGCACGGCCGGGTCCGCCACCGCGGACTCGACGCCGGCCGCCAGATCGGCCAGCAGCCGGCGGGAGAGCGCGTTGCGGTTGCGCGGCGAGTCCAGCGTGACCGTCGCCACGGGGCCTTCGACCTCGAGCCTGGCCAGCGCACCGTCCACGAGAAGCCTCCAACACTGCAGCCGAGCGCGGCTACTGGTCAGTAGCCTGCTGCCGCGTCAGATTAGTGCCTATTGTCGGCGACCCGCGCTCGGACTCGCTCCGCTCGCCCGAGTCACGATCGCCTCGACATCTCAGGCGTGCTTCCGAGCCGCTGCCTTCTGAAGGCCGAGCAGTTCGACGGATTCCTCACGCATCGCGACCTTGCGAACCTTGCCGGTGACGGTCATCGGGAACTCCTCGACGATCCGGACGTACTTCGGAATCTTGTAGTGCGCGAGCCGGCCGGTGCAGAAGGTGCGCAATGTCTCGACCGTGATCTCCTCGGCGCCGGCCCGGACGCGTACCCAGGCCATCAGCTCCTCGCCGTAGCGGTCGTCCGGGACGCCGATGACCTGCGCGTCGACGATGTCGGGATGGGTATAGAGGAACTCCTCGATCTCGCGGGGATAGATGTTCTCGCCGCCCCGGATGACCATGTCCTTGATCCGCCCGGTGATGTTGACGTAGCCGTCGTCGTCCATGACCGCGAGGTCGCCGGTATGCATCCAGCGGGCGGCATCGATGACCTCTGCGGTGCGCTCCGGCTCGGCCCAGTAGCCCAGCATCACGCTGTAGCCGCGGGTGCAGAGCTCGCCCGTGACGCCAGACGGGACGGTGGCGCCGGTGTCCGGGTCGACCACCTTCACCTCGAGATGCGGGTGGACCTGGCCGACGGTCGAGACCCGCCGCTCGATCGAATCGTCGACCCGGGTCTGGGTGGAGACCGGCGACGTCTCGGTCATGCCGTAGCAGATGGCCACCTCGCGCATGCCCATGCGCTCGATGACCTGCTTCATCACCTCCACCGGGCAGGGTGAGCCGGCCATGATCCCGGTCCGCAGGCTGCTGAGGTCGAAGCTCTCGAAGCCCGGCTCGTTGAGCTCGGCGATGAACATCGTCGGAACGCCGTACAGGGAGGTGCAGCGTTCCTCCTGAACGGCCCGCAGGCTGGCTTGCGGGTCGAACCCGGGCGCCGGGATCACCATGCAGGCACCGTGGCTGGTCGCCGCGAGGTTGCCCATGACCATGCCGAAGCAGTGGTAGAAGGGCACCGGGATGCAGATGCGGTCGGCCTCGGTGTAGCCGCACAGCTCGCCGACGAAGTAGCCGTTGTTGAGGATGTTGTGGTGCGAGAGCGTCGCGCCCTTGGGGAATCCGGTGGTGCCGGATGTGAACTGGATGTTGATGGGGTCATCGGCGCCGAGCGTCGCCCCGATGTCGTCGAGCCGGCCGGTGCGGCCGTTCCCCGCCCCGCTCGCCACCAGGGCGTCCCAGCCGTCGCCGCCGATGAGGACGACCTGCTCCAGCCCGGGACACTCCGGCCGGACCTCGCCGATCATGGCCGCGTAGTCGGACGTCTTGAACCGCTCGGCCGCCACCAGCAGCCGCACCCCGGCATGGCGAAGGACGAACGCCAGCTCGTGGGTGCGGTACGCCGGGTTGATCGTCACGAGGATGGCGCCGATGCGGGCCGTCGCGTACTGGACAAGCGTCCACTCCGGGCAGTTCGGGGCCCAGATACCGACCCGGTCGCCGCGCTCCACTCCCTGGGCGAGCAGGCCGAGGGCGAGCGCATCGACGTCGCGGACCAGCTCGGCATACGTCCAGCGCCGCCCGCTCGGAACGTCGACGAGGGCCTCGCGAGCGGGAAAGCGCGCCGCGGTGCGGGCCAGATTGGCCCCGATGGTGTCGCCGAGCAGGGGGACGTCCGACACTCCCGACGCGTAACTGATCTCGCTCAACGTCCACCTCCGCGCACCCGTGCCACCGGACACGAGCATGCGCGATCGGCGAACTGAGGGAAAGTCCGGCTCTGCCGGCTAAGGCTTCATCGTTCCCGTCTCGAGGTACCGGACGTGCCAGGAGAGCGCTTCCTGCAGCAGGTGCGGGGTGTGCTTGCCGGCGGGGCTCGCGAGCGCGCGGTCGAAGTAGTCCTGGAGCATCGGGCGGTAGTCGGGATGCGCGCAGGTGTCGATGATGCGCTGCGCCCGGCGCCGCGGCGGCAGGCCACGCAAGTCGGCCAGGCCCTGCTCGCTGACGACGACGTCGACGTCGTGCTCGGTGTGGTCGACGTGGCTGACCATCGGCACGATGCAGGAGATCGCACCGCCCTTCGCCACCGACGGGGTCATGAACATCGACACGTACGAATTGCGGGCGAAGTCACCCGAGCCACCGATGCCGTTCTGCACGCTCGAACCCATGACGTGGGTGGAGTTCACGTTGCCGTAGATGTCGGCCTCGATCATCCCGTTCATCGCCAGGCAGCCGAGCCGGCGGATCAGCTCCGGATGGTTGCTGATCTCCTGCGGCCGCAGGATGATTCGCCTTCGGTACTCGGACATGTTGCCGCGCATCTCGGCGAGCTTCTCCGGGCTCAGCGCGAAGGCTGACGCCGAGGCGACGCTCAGCGTGCCGGAGCGCAGCATGTCGAGCATGCCGTCCTGGATCACCTCGGTGAAGGCGGTGAGCGGGCGAAACGGCCCCTTGTCGAGCCCGGTCAGCACCGCGTTGGCAATGTTGCCGACGCCCGACTGGATCGGCAGCAGCTCGGCCGGCAGCCGGCCGCGGCGCACCTCGTTGGTGAAGAAGTCGAGCACGTGATCGGCGATGGCCAGGCACTCGTCCGTGGCGGGCTTGTACGGGGCGTTGTAGTCCGGCGTATCCGTGTAGACGACCGCGACGACCTTCTCCGGCGGGCAGAGCAGGTACGGGATGCCGATGCGGTCGGCCGTGTGGGTCAGCTGGATCGGCTTGCGATTCGGGGGAAGCGCGGTGCCGTAGTAGATGTCGTGCATGCCCTCGAGCTCGGCCGGCTGCCAGCAGTTGACCTCGAGGATCACCCGGTCCGCCTGGTCGATCCAGGTCTTGTTGTTGCCGACCGACGACGACGGGATCAGCTTGCCGTCCGGGGTGATCCCGCTGACCTCGATGAGGGCGAGATCGAGATGGCCGAAGAAGCCCTCCCACACCCGCTGGGCCACGTGTGACAGGTGCATGTCGAGGTAATCGAGCTGTCCCGCATTGATCTTCTTGCGCGTGATCGGATCCGACTGGTACGGCATTCGCAGGTCGATGCCATCGACGGCAGCGAGCGTGCCGTCCAGATCCGGCGCGGTCGAGGCTCCCGTCCACACGCCGACCGTGAAGCTGTCGCCGCGCTCCCGGGCCCGGCTCATCCGCGCGGCCAGCGCGCCCGGCACGACCTTGGGGTGACCTGCTCCGGTGAAGCCGCTCATCCCGATGTGCTCGCCGGGCCGGATGAGTTCGGCCGCTTCCTCAGCGGTCATGACCTTGTCGGCAAAGGCTTTGGAACGCGCCCGGGTGGACGGATACACCTGCGTCATCAAATGGCTCCCTCGTAAGCCGCGAAGCTGCCTGCCCTCACACGGCAGCGCTCCTATCGACAATCAAAGCCGAAGCGCCTGCGCAGGACGTTAGGCCCTTCGGCGGCGGGGTCGGGACGTTTGGCCGGTACTGCCTCGTGCCCATTCGGCGATGTTGATGGCGAGGTGAATGCATGACTATGCCCGCAGACAAGCCCAGCCCCGTGACGATCGGTGTCGTCCGGGAGAAGGCCGCAGGTGAGCGGCGGGTCGCTCTCACGCCCGACGGGGTCGGTCGGCTGAGGACGGCCGGCTTTGACGTTCTCGTCGCGCACGACGCGGGACGGGCGGCGTTCTTTCCGGACCCGGCCTACGCCGAGGCGGGCGCCCGAGTGGTGTCCGAGGCGGACGTGTACGAGCAGGCCGACGCGATCGTCTGCGTCCACGCGCCGGATGCGGCGGACCGTGGGCTGCTTCGACCCGGCCAGCTGCTGCTCGGCATGCTGGCACCGCTCATCCATCCGGAGCTCGCCGCCGAGCTGGCCGCCGCGAAGGTGACGGCGATCAGCCTGGACGGGCTCCCCCGCTTGCTGAGCCGGTCGCAGGCGATGGATGCGCTGTCCTCGCAGGCCAACGTCGCGGGCTACAAGGCAGCGCTGGTCGCCGCCGACGCGTACGGCGGCTACTTCCCGATGTTCATGACCGCCGCCGGAACCACCCGCCCCGCACAGGTGCTCGTCATCGGCGCCGGCGTGGCCGGGCTGCAGGCGCTCGGCACCGCGCGGCGCCTCGGCGCGGTCGTCACCGGCTACGACATCCGTGACGCGGCGCGGGACGACGTGCGCTCCACCGGGGCGGTGTTCCTGAACCTGAGGGGCTCGGGCCCGGTGGCGGGCGGCGCCGGTGCCGGTGGCTACGCGCGCGAGCTCGAAGCGGACGAGAAGCGGGCCCAGCAGGCAGCCCTGGCAGCGGCGATCGGGCGCTTCGACATCGTCATCACGACGGCCCAGGTCCCCGGCAAGCGCCCGCCGCAGCTGGTCGGCGCGGACGCCATCGCGGCCATGAAACCCGGCTCGGTCGTCCTCGATCTGGCGGCGAGCGAGCTCGGCGGCAACGTCGAGGGTTCCCAGCCGGATGAACGCATCGTCACCCCGAACGGCGTGACCGTCATCGGCGCTCCCAACCTGGCCGCCGAGGTTCCGATGGCCGCCTCGACCGCCTACGCGCGCAACATGGTCGCCCTGCTCGCGTACCTCATCAAGGACGGCGAGCTGGTCTACACCCCCGAGGACGAGATCGTCGCCGGGGTCGTCGTCACCCACGACGGCGACGTCGTTCACCCCGCGGTACGGGCGCTTCTCGAGGCACGAAGCAAGGAGGAGCCGGCATGACGCCGCTGCTGTTCGCCGACATCACCGTGTTCGTGCTCAGCCTGCTGGTCGGGTTCGAGGTCATCAGCGAGGTGCCGGCCACCCTGCACACCCCGCTCATGTCCGGCTCGAACGCCATCCACGGCGTGGTGCTGGTCGGGGTGATGGTGCTCGCCGCCGTGGTCAACAGCCCGCTCGGCTACGTGCTGCTGTTCATCGGTGCTGCGTTCGCCGCGATGAACGTGGTCGGCGGCTACGTCGTCACCGACCGCATGCTCGAGATGTTCCGGCCGCACCACGAGGCGGGTACCCGATGAGCCTGGCGATGAACGATGTCACCGGCAACCTCAGCGGTTTCGACACCACGATTCACGTCGTCTACCTCGCCGCTGCCGTCACTTTCGTGCTCGGCCTGCACTGGATGACCTCGCCGAAGACCGCACGTCGCGGCAACCTGCTTTCCGGCGCGGGCATGACGCTGGCCATCCTCACGACGGTCGTGGTGCTGGGCCACGACCACGTCATCACCGCCGTCGCCGCCATCGTTCTCGGGCTGGGCATGCTGGTCGGCGCAGTTGCCGGACTGCTCGCCGCCAAGCGCGTGCAGATGACCGCGATGCCGCAGCTCGTCAGCCTGTTCAACGCGGTCGGCGGCGGTGCGGCTGCTCTCATCGCGCTCGGCGACGCGATCCCCCACGCGCGCGCCGAAAGCCTGTCACAACTGCCGATCCGCACCACGCTGGCGACGTCACTGGACCTGCTCATCGGCGGTGTCACGCTGTCCGGGTCGCTGATCGCGAGCGGCAAGCTGGCCGGTCTCATCGACGGTAGGCCACTGACGTTCCGCGGCGCCCGCCCCTTGAACCTGGTGCTGGCCGTCGTCGCGGTCGCGAGCGCGGTCACCTACACCAGTGGCCACGGCGGCGTCGGTCTGCTTTACGTGCTGGCCGCGTCGGCGCTGGGTCTTGGCGTCCTGATGACGCTGCCCATCGGCGGCGCCGACATGCCGGTCGTCATCTCGCTGCTGAACGCGTTCACCGGCACCGCCGTGGCGATGGCCGGGTTCGTCATCGACAGCACCCCGCTCATCATCGCGGGCGCGCTCGTCGGTGCTGCGGGTGGCATCCTCACGAAGCTCATGGCCGACGCGATGAACCGCTCGCTGGTCAGCATCATCGCCGGCGGTTTCGGCACCGGCGACGAGCAGGCGAGTGCGGGCGCGGGAGACACGCACCTGCCGGTACGCGAGGTCACCGTCGACGACGCGGCGCTGCAACTCGCGTACGCGTCGAAGGTCGTCATCGTGCCCGGCTATGGGCTGGCCGCCGCGCAGGCTCAACACGAAGCGGTCGAGCTCGCGAACGCCCTCGCCGAGCACGGGATCGACGTCAGTTACGGCATCCACCCCGTTGCCGGACGGATGCCCGGACACATGAACGTTCTGCTGGCGGAGGCGAATGCCCCGTACTCGCAGCTGAAGGATCTGGAGGAGATCAACCCGGAGTTCGCTCGCACCGACGTGGTGCTGGTCGTCGGCGCCAACGACGTCACCAACCCGGCAGCGCGACGTCCGGGCAACGCGGTCTCCGGCATGCCGATCCTCAACGTGGACCAGGCCCGCAGCGTCATCGTCATCAAGCGCTCGCTGGGCCACGGCTACGCCGGCATCGACAATGAGCTCTACACCGACCCGAAGACGGCGATGCTCTTCAGCGACGCCAAGGCCGGCCTCGCCGCCCTCCTCGCGGGGCTGCACGCCTACGTCAGCTGACGCCGAACACCGAGCGGCGCACGACAAGCTGTCACCCAGCGCGATGACGGTCACGCCGCCGCCAGACTGGGATTGCCGAGCTGGGCCTTTCGATGCAGCGCGAGGAACGCGTCGACCGTCGCACCCCAGCTGAACTCCTCGGCGCGCGCCCGTGCCGCCAGGCGCCGCAGGCCTTCCGGGACGCTCAGCAGCTCCTGCACCGAGGTGGCGTACGTGAACCCGCTTCCGGCCGATACCCGGCCGGCAGCACCGATGACGGCCGGCAGGGCCGAGCGCCAGTTGACGACGACCGGCGTCCCACACGAGAGCGCTTCGAGGGCCGCCAGCCCGAACGTCTCGACCGGGCCAGGCGCCAGCGCGACATCGGCGTCACGAAGCAGTGCCGCCAGCTGGGCCCGGTCGGACACGAAGCCCAGCCACTCGATCGGCAGGCCGGCACCCCGCTCCTGGAGGTGTCGCCGGGCCGGCCCGTCGCCCGCGACCGACAGGTGCACGTTCACGCCGCGTCGCATGAGTTCCCGCACCGCCTCGACGGCGATTTCCGGCTGCTTCTCGCGCGAGAGCCGGCTGACCATCACCAGCCGGACCCGGTCGCCAGATCGTGGTGTGAGGCGCGGCCGGAAGGCGTCGTGGTCGACCCCCAGCGGGATCGTCTCCAGATGAGTGACGCCGAGCCGCCGGAACTCCTCCGCCGCCCAGTCGGTGGTGCACACGATCGTGTCGAAGCCGGCCGCCAGAGTCGCGTTGGAACGATCCGCCATCGCCAGCAGCGGAAGCTGACCGGGAAGCCACTGATGCAGCCACCGGTCGACCCGCTCGTGACTGATGGCGACGGTGGGAATCCGGTGAGCCCGCGCCCACATTCCGAGGCCGCGCAGCGTCGTCCGGTCGTGCACCTCGAGCACGTCGGCTCCGATCGACGAGATCACCCGTTGCACGCGGCGCGGTGACGCGAGGACCCGGTACCCGGTGCCGGGAAGGGAGGGAGCGCGCAGGAACACCTGGCGTCCCCAATCGGTGCCGGCCACGGAATCGCTCTGCGCGGGAAGCACCTGGACGACATCATGGCCGCGCTGGGCATAGCCCGCCGCGAGCTGGACCAGAGCGGTCCGCAGCCCTCCGGACGTCGGCGTCACGAAGTTGGCAACCTGGACGATTCTCATCGCACCCCTCCACTGCTGACAGCCCGGTAGTGGCCGGTGAGCTCCTCACCGATCACGTCCCAGCTGCGGCCAGAGGTCGACAGCCGGGCCTGGCGTCCCAGGCGTTCCCGCATCAGCGGTTGGTCCCGGAGAGCGCGCACGCACTGCGCCAGGCCCGCCGCCGATCCCGGCTCGAACGTCAGGCCGTTGGCGCCGTCCTGAACCAGGTCGAGAAGGCCGCCGGCGCGAGCGGCGACCACCGGGACGGCGCTGGCGAGCGCCTCCTGGGCCGACTGGCAGAACGTCTCGTGCGAGCCCGCGTGGGCGAAGACGTCGAGGCTGGCGAAGGTGGATGCCAGAGTCGATCCGGACTGGAAGCCGAGGAAGGTCGCACGCGGAAGCTGGCGCTGCAGCTGCCGGCGCTGCGGACCGTCGCCGACGATGACGAGACGCACCCCCGGCAGGTTCTGGACCTCCTGCATGAGGCCGACCTGCTTCTCGTGAGCGAGCCGTCCGACGTATCCGACCAGCAGCTCCCCGTTCGGAGCCAGCTCTGCGCGCAGCAGCTCGTCACGTCGGGACGGGCGAAAGCGCTCCAGATCGACCCCGCGCATCCAGCGCACCACCCGCTGCACGCCTCTCTGCTGCAGCCGGTGCATGGCGTGGGTGCTCGGCGCGAGCGTGCGCGCCGCCACCCCGTGCACCTTGCGAAGGCGGCGCCAGAGCGCCTGCTCGGCGAGCCCCAGCCGGTATCGGGAGGCGAAGCCGGCGATGTCGGTCTGGTAGACCGCCACGGCCGGAACGCCGAGGCGCCCGGCCGCGAACGCGGCCTGGGCGCCGAGCACGAGCGGAGACGCGAGATGGATGACGTCCGGCGCGAACTCGCGCAGGGTCGCGACCAGGCCCTGGGGAAGGAAGGACTCGGTGACCACAGCCACGCGCATAGCCCGAGAGTGCGACGCGCAAGGCAGCCGGAGTCAGACGCCCGGGTGTGGGTCGGGTGAACCTCTCGCGAAGAAACGTCAGCGCTGCTGGCGCGCGCGCTGCTGCTGGCTGCCCTTGTCGCGCAGCGGCAGCGCCATCTCGGCGATCCAGCTGAACAGCGCGATCAGGAAGCCGCCGAACACAGCCGAGCCGAAATTGTCGATGTCGAGCTTGCTCGACAGGCCCGCGGTGATGGCGAGCAACGTGGCGTTGATGACCAGCAGGAACAGCCCGAGAGTGAGGACGATCAGGGGCAGGCTGAGCAGCTTCAAGAGGGGGCCGAGGATCAGGTTCACGAGCGAGAAGAGGATCGCGATCCAGAGCAGCGTGCCGAACCCGCCGTAGACGTGGATCCCCGGGACGATCTTCGCGACGATGCCGATGATCACCGCCAGAACGACGACCCGCAGGATCAAGCGAAGAAACATGACCAGCCGCTCTCGAGGCCCGTTGATGCGATCACCGAACTCTAGCGCTTCGACGCGGCCACCATCGCACACTCATGCATTTGTGCGCACGAAGGCCTTCTCGAGGATGTCGAGCCCCTCGGCCAGCAGATGGTCCGGGATGACGAGCGGTGGCAGGAAGCGCAGCACGTTGCCGTAGGTCCCGCAGGTCAGCACGACGAGCCCCTCGGCGTGGCAGGCCTTGGCAACGGACTGGGCCGCAGCCCCATTCGGGGTCGTACTCCCCGGCTCGACGAGCTCAACAGCAAGCATCGCCCCGCGACCCCGCACGTCGCCGATGACCGGGTGGCGGCTCTGGAATTCGCGAAGGCGCGGCAGCATGGTGGCCTCGATCCGCCGGGCCGCCCCGACCAGGTCCTCGTCCTCGATGGTCTGGATGGTGGCGAGGGCTGCGGCGCACGCGACCGGATTGCCGCCGTACGTGCCGCCGAGCCCGCCGACATGGACGCTGTCCATCAGATCGGCCCGGCCGGTAACGGCGGCGAGCGGGAGCCCGCCGGCGATGCCCTTGGCCGTCGTGATGAGGTCGGGCACGACACCCTCGCGCTCGCAGGCGAACCAGTCACCGGTGCGCGCAAAGCCGGTCTGGATCTCGTCGGCGATGAAGACGATGCCCTTATCGGTGCAGTACTCCGCGATCCGGGCGAGGAAGCCGTCGCCCGGCACGATGAAGCCGCCCTCGCCCTGGATCGGCTCGATGAGCACGGCGGCGACGTTGTGGGCACCGAGCTGGGTGTCGATCGCCTTCATGGTCTGCTCGGCCGCCTCCGGCCCGCACCGCTCGGGCCCGGTGGGCCAGCGGTACGGATACGCCATCGGGAAGCGGTAGATCTCCGGCGCGAACGGGCCGAAGCCGTTCTTGTACGGCATGTTCTTGGCCGTCAGCGCCATCGTGAGGTTGGTGCGGCCGTGGTAGGCGTGATCGAAGACGACGACCGCCTGCCGCCGGGTCGCCACCCGCGCGATCTTGACGGCGTTCTCGACCGCTTCGGCGCCGGAGTTGAACAGTGCCGAGCGCTTCTGGTGGCTGCCGGGCGTCAGCCGGGCGAGCTCCTCGCAGACCGCCACGTAGCCCTCGTACGGGGTGACCATGAAGCAGGTGTGGGTGAACTGGGCGACCTGCTGCTGGACCGCGTCGACCACGCGCGTGGCGGCATTGCCGACGCTCACGACCGCGATTCCGGATCCGAAGTCGATGAGCGAGTTGCCGTCAGCGTCGACCAGCACGCCCCCGCCGGCCCGCTCCACGAACACCGGCAGCGTCGTCGAGACGCCGCGGGCGACGGTCGCCTCGCGGCGCGCCATGAGCTCCCGGGAACGCGGCCCCGGAACGCTCGTCACGAGTCGCCGCTCCTGCGAAAGCCCCGGCCCACCTGCAGCAGTCATGGTGTCCAGTGTCCCACCGCAGGCCCTTACGCTGGGCCTGCATTTCGTGGCGTGATGGGGAGGCCCAGGTGAGTTCGTTCGACGTGCCGCTGGCCGATGAGCGCACGCAGTTCGACACGTTCGTCGAGGAGTACCGCAGCGCCCTCGAGGGGGTCCTCGGCGGCCTCACCGAGGAGCAGGCCCGGCGCCGTCTCGTCCCGTCCGCGACCACGCTGCTCGGGCTGCTCAAGCACGTCACGTGGATGCAGCGGGTGTGGTTCGAGGAGTGCGTCGGCGCCACGTCCCGCCGGGAGCTCGGCCTGGTGCAGAGCCCCGACGAGTCCTTCCGGCTCACGGGCGACGACACGATCGCCTCCGTCACGGCAGCCCACCGGGAAGCCTGCGCGACGGCCCGGGCGGTGGTTGCCAGCCTTCCCCTGGATGCCGTGGTGACCGGTCACCGAACCGGGCCACGCACGCTTCGCTGGGTGTACCTGCAAGTGCTACGCGAGCTGGCGCACCACTGCGGACACGCCGACATCCTTCGCGAACAGGTACTGGCCGGCTGGGCGCCGTGACTTGGCGCGCCCGCCGCGCGGCCCGGCGTTGGTTGCTCTCAGTTACCAATCCGGCTGCGCCAGTTGTTACCGGCGCGTAACTTCAGGTGAAGCAACCACCTGGAGGAGCGCCCGTGAAGTCCCGCACCACCCGATCACTGCGGCCAGGCGTCGCGCGCACGCTCCTCGCGTCGCTCGCCCTCCTCGCTCTCACCCTCGCCACGGCGTGCGGTTCGAGCTCCAGCGGTGGCTCGTCGCCGACCCCGGCTGTCTCGGCGACGCCGCTCCCGTCCTCCCCCGGCGCCGGAAAGGCGTTCTACGTCTCGATCGGCGATTCCTACGCCGCGGGCTACCAGCCGACGACGAGCCGCAAGGTCGGCCACACCACGACCAACGGCTTCGCGTACAAGGTCGCCGACGAAGCCACGGTCGGCGGCAAGAAGCTGACACTGGTGAATTTCGGCTGCGCAGGCGCCACCACCAAATCGCTGCTCAACACCCCGGGGTGCAAGCCGACGGCACTCGGGCCGGGCGCGGCCGGTTACCCCGGCAAGACGCAGGCCCAGGCCGCGCTCGACTTCATCAGCGCCCACCGGGCAGAGATCGGTCTCGTCACGGTGTCGATCGGCGGCAACGACATCACCAGCTGCGCCAAGGCCAAGGACGTCGCCGGCTGCCTCACGACGAACCTGAAGACGGTCAAGGCCAACCTGGCCACGTTCCTGACCAAGCTGCACGCGGCAGCCGGGCAGGACGTGGTAGTCGTGGGGATCACCTATCCCGACGTCATCCTCGGCCTCGACGTGCAGCCGGCCGCGTCCGCTAAGAGCCTTGCAGCGCTGTCGGTCACCGCCTTCAAGTCGCTCGTGAACCCGGCGCTCAAGTCCACCTACGAGGCAGCCGGCGCCATCTTCGTGGACGTCACGGCAGCGGCGGATGCCTACGTCCCGTTCACGCAGACGACCACCCTCGCGCCATACGGCACGATCCCCGTCGCGGTCGCGAAGACGTGCGAGCTGACGTTCTACTGCCAGTTCCAGGACATCCACCCGCGCAACAGCGGCTACCAGCTCATCGCCGATCTGATCACCAAGGCGATTCCGCCGGCCTGATCACCTGGTGGCGAGTACGAGCCGGCTCGAGCGACGGTCGAGCAGCCACTGGACGAGCTCGTCCGACGGCAGCGGGGTCGAGATGAAGTAGCCCTGCGCCGTAGGACACCCGAGCTCGACCAGGCGATCCCAGACCGCACGCGTCTCGACGCCTTCGGCCACGACTTCGAGGGACAGGCTCCGGGCGAGTTCGATGCTGGAGCGCACGATGGCGGCGTCACTCGGATCGCCGTCCATCCCGGTCACGAACGTCTGGTCGATCTTGATCTGGTTGACGGGCAGCTGCTTGAGATACGCCATCGATGAGTAGCCGGTGCCGAAGTCGTCGATCGAGAGCCGGATGCCGCGTGCCGCGAGACGGCGCAGGATCGTCAGCGCGCGTTCCGGATTCGACATCACCGCGCTCTCCGTCAGCTCGAGCTCGAGTCGTTCGGTGGGCACGCCGCTTTCCGCGAGCAACCGCACCAGGTCATCGGGGAAGTCCGCGTCGAACAGGCACCGCACCGAGACGTTGACGGCCACGCTGAGTTCGAGTCCCCGGCTCGCCCACTCCCGATTCGCCTCGCAGGCCTTTCGCAGGATCGCCCAGGTGAGTGGCCGGATCAGGCCGGTCTGCTCCGCCAGGGGGATGAAGTCGGACGGCGGGATGAGGCCCAGGTCCGGATGCTGCCAGCGCACCAGCGCCTCGACCGCGGACACGTCCCCCGTCGGCAGGCTCGCTTTCGGTTGGTAGTGCAGCACGATCTGATCCGGGTTATCGATGGCCCGCCGCAGTTCGCCGAGCAACGACAGCCGCCCGTCGCTATGCGAGTCGTACTCCGGCTGGTACAGCACGACATCGAGCCGCTCGGCCTTCGCCACGTACATCGCCATATCGGTGTGCTGCATGAGCTGGTCGAAATCCGTGCCGTGGTCCGGTGTCACGGCGACCCCCGCCGAGCAGCCGACATCCACCACGACTCCATCGATGACGAACGGGCTCTGCACCGCGTCAGTCAGCTTGCGGGCGACGGTCGTGACCGGGTCCATGTCACGCAGGTCCGGCAGCATGACCACGAACTCGTCGCTGCCCAGTCTGGCGACGGTGTCCGAGACTCGCACCACTTTGCGCAACCGGTCCGCCACCTGCTTCAGCAACGCGTCACCCGCGCCGTGACCGAGGGTGTCGTTGACGTCTTTGAACCGGTCGAGGTCGATCAGGATCAGCCCGACGTGCATGCCGGCGCGCCGGCTCACCGCGATCGCCTGCCGGGTCCGATCACGCAGCAGCACCCGGTTGGGCAATCCGGTGAGCGCGTCGTGGGTGGCGAGATGAGCATTCACTCTCGACTGTTCGGTGAGCTCCCGCGAGGCATGCCAGACCAGGCGGAAGAGCACCGCCCAGAACACGAGCAGTCCGATCGCCAGGCCGATCGTGGTGGTCCGCACCTCGGCTGCGGCGCGCTGCTGGGTAGGTTGCATTGCCGCGTAGACGCGCACGACGGCGATGACCGGGCCGCCGGCCGTCGCACGGACCGGCTCCTGCAGCAACAGTAGGTCGCCATGGCGGAGCAATAGTTGACCGACAACGCCCAGAACGTCGGACACATTTGATGCGTGAAGCGTGCGGACCACGCTCTCGCCGTTGAGCGAGCGGCGAAATTGGGCGTCCACGGGCACCTTGCCCATCACCGGGTTCGCGTTGACGCCACCGATGACAAGTCCGGCCGGCAGCACGGTCTCCGCGGCGACGCAATCACCCCTATCCACGAGCACTTGCGAGGCGGAATCCGATCAGCCGTACCTGGATCTGCTGTTCCTCGGCCGTGGCGGTGGCACCATCCGAATTCGTCGCAGCGACGATGAGGTTCGTGGTCAGTCGCCACCGCGCTGCGCGTCTGCCGCTCGAGCGCGCGCATGCCGGACTGGATCGTCGTGTGGTCGACGCGGATGCCGATGCCAACGCCCATCGCCGCCGTCAGCAGGAAGCTCAGTATCCCGTAGCTGACCATGAGCGGAAGCCGTCGCCGACGCAAGCGGCGGGCGGTCGCCTGCCCACTCCTCCACGGTTGCACCGTTAAGGAATCGGCATGTCGCCGGGCCGGGCTTCACGCGCAGGGCTGGGACCTTCTCCTCTGCACTCGATGATGCGCGGAGCCGGGTGGTGGAGCCGGATCAGCGTTCGGCTTAACTGGGACTCGCCCGGACCGAGCGGAGGCTGCCCATGACGACCGAGACTTCCCAGCCCATCTCTCCTCCACGATTCACCCGGTGGACGATCGGCGACGTCCGTATCACCAAGGTCGTCGAGCACGAGCCGGTGCTACCGCTGAACGGCCTGCTGGTCGACGTCGACGACGCGGCCGTCGCGCGTCACCCGTGGCTTCGTCCCGACTTCATCAACGACGACGGCCTCGCCCAGCTGTCGATACACGGCCTCGTCATCGACACCGGCGAGCGCCGCATCCTCGTCGACACGTGCATCGGCAACCTGCGCGAGGGGCTCGTCTTCCCGCCCTCGCCGAGCACGTTCCTGGAGTCGCTCGCCGAGGCCGGCTACGCGCCCGGTGACATCGACACGGTGATCTGCACCCACCTGCATTTCGACCACGTGGGGTGGAACACCCGGTGGGTCGGAGGAGATCGCGACTCGGGCGAGCGCAGCGAGTCCGAGCGCGGGTCTTCGACCACAAGCTCAGACGGCGAGTGGGTCGTGACGTTCCCGAAGGCCCGGTACCTGTTCGCGCGCAAGGAGTGGGACCACTGGCAGACCACCGAGAGCGAGTACAGCAAGAACATCGGCGACACCGTCCGGCCGGTCATCGACGCGGGTGCTGCCGACCTCGTCGACGTCGACCATCAGGTATGCCGGCAGGTGCGTCTCGAACCGACACCCGGGCACACCCCCGGCCACGTGTCGGTGGTGATCGAGAGCGGCGACGAGCGCGCCTACATCACCGGCGACATGGCACACCACCCGATCCAGTTCGGCGAGCCCGACATCGCCGCGCCCGCCGACAGCGACTCACCGATGGCAGCCCAGACCCGGCGCACCTTCCTCGCGGCGCGCGCCCGAGACGGTGCACTCGTGATCGGTACACATTTCGGTGGCCCGACCGCCGGCCGGATCGTCGCCGAGGATCCGGCCTGGCGGTTCGTACCAGAGCGTTAAGAGGCGGCCTTCTCGAGCTTTTTCTTCACCTCGAACCAGCCGGTGATCATCGCGGCAAAGTGCTTGGGGTCGTAGATGTCTTCCTCGTAGGACCACTGGTTGTCACCGGCGTACTTCAGCAGCGTGAAGTTGTACGCCTGATGCAGGCTGCCGTCGCCGGGATCGGCCATGCGGTTCCACACCTGGCAGGTGATCCACCCGCGGTCCTCGTCGATGATGTACCACTCGATCGGGAAGAACTTCATCTGATCGACCGGCGGCTCGGTCATCACCGTGGTGATCCAGCGCCGGATCGCCTCGCGGCCGCCCATGCGCCCGTAGTTGGACTCGATGTACGTGGCGTCCGGAGTGAACAGGTCAGCCCACGGGTTCCAGTCGCCGGACGTCCCGGCCTTGAGCGCCACCCGCTGAAAGTTCTCGAAGGCGGATTCCAGCTCGTCTCGCGTCCAGCGTCCCATCGTGCTCCCTTGTAGCGCTCAGCTTTGCCAAGGGTCTGTATACGCCCGGCCGGTGACAGGGGTCACACTGGGTCGGCTCGTTCGTAATGCGCGACCGGTTGGAGAAACGGCATGACGCAGTCCCCCGTGATCATCGAAGCCGCCATCAATGGCGCCACCCGCAAGGAGCAGAACCCTCACGTTCCGATCTCCCCCGACGAGCTCACGGCCGACGCGCTCGCCTGCATCGAGGCCGGCGCCGCGATCATCCACCTGCATTGCGATCCGGTCGGCGGGCCTGACGACGAGGTCGCCGGGCGCTACCTCGAAACGTTCCGGCAGGTCTGGGCCCGGCGCCCCGATGCCCTCATCTACCCGACGATCAACTTCGGCGCCGGCGGGCTCAGCTTCGGACACCTGCGCCCGCTGGCCGAGGCCGGCCTGCGCATCGGCCTGCTCGACCCGGGATCGGTGAACCTGGGCCGCCGGGGTGACGACGGGCTGCCCTCGGGCGCGTTCGTCTACGCCAACTCCTTCGACGTGATTCGCGACGCCTTCGCTCTGCATCGCGAGCTTCAGCTCGGTCCGAGCCTGGCGATCTACGAGCCCGGCTTTCTGCGCGCGACGCTGGCTTACCACCGAGCCGGGCTGCTGCCTGCCGGCTCGATGGCGAAGCTCTACTTCTCGACCGAACGCGGGCTCATGGGCGCGGCCTTCGGGCTGCCGCCGACCCCGCCCGCGCTGGACGCCTACCTGGAAATGCTCGACGGGAGCGCCATCCCGTGGGCGGTGTCGGCCGCCGGCGGTGACCTCGGCCGTACCGAGATCGCCCGGCTCGCGATACGGCGCGGCGGACACCTGCACCTCGGCCTGGAGTTCTACGGCGGCGAGCGCACCCCGACGAATCTCGAGCTGGTGGCCGAAGCCGCAGCGGTCGTGGCCGACGAGGGCCACCGGCCGGCGACCTGCGATGAAGCGGCTGAGCTGCTGGGCTTGCCGAAGGCTGCGCTGACCCCGCAGAGTTTCTGACACACTGTCAGAAACGAACGGCAACAGCCGGTCGTCCCGCGTGATTGGTCATTCCGCATGCCCGCAATCGTCCCCGCCGGCAGCTGGATCTACGGCCTGCAGCTACCGATCCAGACGCTGACGCGCGTGCTGGTCGACCCCTGGGAGGACTCGGCGAGCGTCGCCGATCTGGTGACGGTGGCGAAGAAGGCGGAAGCCACCGGACATTCGTTCGTCGGTGTCACGGACCACGTGGCCGTCCCCGACGACGAGTACTCCGCGCGCATGACCACCACCTGGTACGACACCATCGCGACCCTCGGATTCCTGGCCGCCCACACCGAGTCGGTGCGCCTCCTGTCAGGAGTGTGGATCGCCGCCTACCGCCATCCGCTGCAGACCGCCAGCTCCTTCGGCACGCTCGACCACCTCTCGGGCGGGCGCGCCATCCTCGGAGTGGGCGCTGGGCACGTCGCGGGCGAGTTCGAGGCGCTCGGCGTCCCGTTCCACGAGCGCGGGGCGATCCTCGACGAGACCCTCGAGGCGCTGGCCGGGGTCTTTGCCTCCACGTACGTCTCGTTCGAGGGCAAGCGCTTCCGCTACCGCGACGTCGGCGTGGCACCTCAGCCGAAAGGAGGCCGGCTGACGACCTGGATCGGCGGCAGCTCCCGGGCCGCCTGGAAGCGGGTCGGCAAGTACGGCGACGGCTACATCCCGATGGCCAACGCGATCGACGACTACCCGACGATCATCCGCACCATTCGTGAGTCCGCCGAGCAAAACGGCCGCGGCGACGTGCCCATCGACATCGGGTACATGCCGGGACCGGCGCATCTGACCGGTGGCCACACCGAGGGGCTGCCACCGACGGAGATCTTCGGCGCCGAGGCCTACGCGGCGGACGTGCGCAAGGCGCGCGAGGCCGGTGTCAACACGATCTACGTGAAGTTCCGGAGCCGTTCGCTCGCCGAGTACCTCGAGCAGTTCGACGCGTTCGCCGAAGAGGTCGTCCCGCTCGTCGACGAGGGCTGAAAGGTCAGCCCGTCGGCCGGTAGACGATCAGCCGCTTGGGGTGCTTGCGCAGCTGCAACTGCGCCGGCTGCTCGCCGACCTCCCCGTCGCGGGCGAGCGACAGCGGGCCGGGACTGCTGACGCACCGCAGCTCGAGCTCGTGGGCGTAGCGCTGCTCGTACACGCGGCTGCGCCCGAGGCGCCCCGACATCAGGGCAAGCACCAGCCGGGTGCGGGCGAACGGGCTGCTGGCGTCGACCATGCGCACGTCGAGCAGACCGTCGTCCAGGTTGGGTCGGTAGGTCGGTGCGAAACCCGACGGCCGGTAGCCACCGTTGCCGGCGAACAGCAGCCACAGCCTGCGCAGCTCGCCGTCCACCTCGATCTCGACCGGCCTTCCGCGGCGCAGGACGCGGGCCGAGGCCACCGCCAGGGCGGGCCACTTGCCGAGGTAGTCCTCGAGCCGCTCGCGCAGCTCGACCAGCTCCGGGTAGCTGCCGAGGCTCGCGGTGTTCAGGAAGATGCGACCCTGCGGCTGGTCGGGATCACCGGCCACCCAGCCGATGTCGACCGCCACGGCATGACCGGACTCCACCGCCTCCGCGGTATCGCGCGGGGTCGCCAGGCCGGCGTCGCGGGCGAAGTGATCGAGCGTTCCGGCGGGGAACACGGCGAGCGGAAGATCAGCGGCGAGCGCGGCCGCGGCCGCCGCGTTGACGGTGCCATCGCCACCGGCGACGCCGAGTGCCTCTGCCCGCGCCGCCGCCTTCGCCATGACCTCACCGAGGTCATCACCATCCCTGGGCGTCACGATGTCGGCCGCGGGCAGCAACTCGTGAAGCTGCTCGGCGACGTCGTGTCGACTTGCCTTGCCGGCTCCGGAGTTGACGACGATGACCAGACCGGCGCCGCGCGGCAGCGAGGGCGCCTGCGACGACGCCGGGTCGGGCCCGGGCCGGGCCCGCCGGCCGTCGCGGCCAGGTCTTGGCGGTCAGCAGCGCGCTGCCCACGCCCAGCGCGACACCGGCGACGACGTCACCCGGGTAGTGCACGCCGACGTAGACACGCGAGTACGCGATCGCGCCGGCCACGACACCGGCCGCGGCACCGGCCAGCCGCGCCTCCATACCGACCCCGACGGCAAAGGCGGCGGCCGAGGCCGCGTGGCCGGAGGGGAAGGATGTCGAGGTGGGCTGGCTGTTGAGCTGGCGGTGCACCGGTACCCGGTGTCGCGGCGGCCGTTCCCGGCGAAACGACATCTTGGCCGGAACGTTCGCGACCCCGCTCGCAATGCCGAGCGCGAGCAGCCCGCGCACGGCGGCCCGTCGACGCTGGCCGCGGGTCGCTCCCAGCACCGCCGCCGCCCCCCACCAGAGCAGGCCGTGGTTGGCCGCCCTGGTCAGCCGCGGCAGCACCAGATCGAGGGTCGGGGTGTGGCCATCGGCAACCCAATGGAACGCCGCGGCGTCGATGACGGCCACGCGTTCGGAAAGGCTGCCCGGCGTGCCGTGGCCGGGAAGGGGCAAGACGACTCCAAAGGCTGGGAACACGTCCAACGGGCGGGGACACGCACTGGGACACGCGCTGCGACACGCAGGCTAGTCATGGCCGCCGGTGACGACTGATCCGACGCGCGACGACCACGATGTCGACCACCGCCGTGGCGGCGACCAGGAAGGCAATCACGGCGAGCGGGGTCGAGTGCTGCGTCAGCGCGAGCACGCCGAGCCCGGCCATGACGACCAGGCCGAAGATCGCCAGGACAAGCCGCAGGGTCAGCGCGCTACGGGCCGGCGGCGCACCCATCAATCCCGCCGTCGGATCGTGGTAGTCGTCACCATCCGGCCGCGACGGACCGCTCACGGCAAGCTCGCGCAACCTCGAGCATCCATGATGGCAAGCATGCCCCACGCTGGACCAGAATCGCCCGCACCCGATTGGTTCGTCCGCGCGATCGCCGCGCGACCCGAGCACCGCAGCATCCAGGTCGCCGGCGCGACGGTCCGCTATCGCGCCTGGGGCGACCCGACCCATCCCGGGCTGGTGCTCGTCCACGGCGGGGCCGCGCATTCCGGATGGTGGGACCACATCGGCCCGCAGCTCACCTCGCACCGGGTCATCGCGCCGGACCTCACCGGCCACGGCGACAGCGACCGGCGCGAATCGTATGGCGTGGACCAGTGGGCCGAGGAGATCAACGCGCTGATCGCAGCGGAGCGGCTGGATCGTCCGGTCGTCGTCGGTCACAGCATGGGCGGCTGGGTGTCGGTCGCGGCCGGCGGCCTGCCGGGCTCGGCCATCCGCGCCGTCGCCGTCCTCGATTCGCCCCTGAACGACCGGCCGCCGGAGGAGGCCCAGCTCGCCCAGCGGCAGCGGCCGACCCGGGTCTACCCGAGGATCGAGGACGCGCTCGCCCGCTTCGCGACCATCCCGCCGCAGGACCTGGTGCTGCCTTACGTCGAGGCACACATCGCCCCCGCCTCGCTGCGTCAGGTCGAGGGCGGCTGGACCTGGAAGTTCGATCCGAAGTTCTTCGGGCAGCGCGGCACGCTGCGCAACCTGCTGCAGGACCTGGCCTGCCCGGCGGCCATGTTCCGTTCGGAAAACGGTCTCGTCAGTCACGAGATGACGGTCGAGATGGGCAAGCTCGTCGGTGACGACTTCGCCGTGGTCGAGGTACCCGCCGCCGGGCATCACCCGATGCTCGACCAGCCGCTGGCACTGGTGACGGGACTGCGCACGCTGCTGGCGCTCTGGCCTGACAGGCTGGCTCGCTAGCGACTCCTGCCTCGTCGAGGCGGGGGTTCGCCAAAGTCCACAGGTGTCGGCGATCCGCCGGATGGGGTAGGAGCAGGCTCATGCGGGTGAAGCGGATCGTGGCCGACCTCGGTGTGGATGAAATCGATGCCGCGAAAGGCTTCTATACCGGCTACCTCGGGCTCAGCACCGAGGAGTTCAACATGGGCTGGGTCGCCCGTTACACCTCTCCCACCACCGGCGCGCTCGTCCAGCTCGTCACGCGCGACGCGGCCGCACCGCAGAACCCGGTCATCTCGGTGCTCACCGATGACGTCGACGGCGCCTACGAGGAAGCCCAGCAACTCGGATACGAGATCGTCTACCCGCTCACGACCGAGCCCTGGGGAGTACGCCGGTTCTTCGTCCGCGCTCCGGACGGCAACGTCCTGAACGTCGTCAGACACCGGGACTGACCCCGAGCCCGGCACCCGCACGTCGGCGCCGGCGGATCCGCGGTTCTCGGCCGCGACGCAATTCTGTATACAGATGAGCGTGAGCGACCCCAGCAACTCCCCCGTCATCGACGAACTCGCCTTCTACGGGCTGGCCGGGCAACCCGCGTCGTCACGCGAACTGCTGGACGAGGTCAGGACCGGTGAGGCTCTCGGGTTCGGGCGGGCGTTCATCTCCGAGCGCTACAACAAGAAGGAAGCGGCCACGCTCTGCGGAGCCGCGGGAGCCGTCAGCGAGCGCATCCAGCTCTCGACGGCCGCGACCAACCACAACACCCGCCATCCGATGGTGACGGCGGGCTACGCGTACACGATGCAGAGTCTCACCGGCCATCGCTTCACGCTCGGGCTCGGCCGCGGCATCACGGCCATGCAGGACGCGTATGGCATCCCGCGCATCACCACCGCGCAGATCGAGGACTTCGTCGACCTGATGCGCCGGCTCTTTCGCGGCGAGGTCATATTCGGTCACGACGGGCCGGCCGGGAAGTTCCCCGTCCTTCATCTGGATGCCCAGCTCGACGAGTACCTGCCGATGGGACTCGTC
Organism: uncultured Actinomycetota bacterium; assembly: GCA_963782485.1. GTDB lineage: Bacteria > Actinomycetota > Actinomycetes > Frankiales > Frankiaceae > DATAZK01. Next base: position 348,729 of record CAWAJV010000006.1, on the reverse strand, counting down.
GCCTTCGGCCCCAACAGCCTCGAGCTCGGCGGCCGGTGCTTCGACGAGGTCGTGCTCCACACCTACTTCACGGATGAGACGACCGCCCGCTGCGTGCAGACCGTCAAGGCCGCCGCCGAAGAAGGCCGGCCGCGATCCTGCTGCCGTCAAGGTGTGGTCGTGCTTCGCGACCGTCGGCGACCACATCCCGTACGAGAAGCGGTTGATGAAGACCGTCGGGCGGCTCGGCACCTACCTGCAGGGCTACGGCGATCTGCTGGTGCGCACGAACGGCTGGGATCCCGAGGTCCTCAAGCGTTTCCTTGCCGACGAAGTCGTTTCGAGCGTGCGCGGCCTCGACGTAGTCGGCACGACCGAGCAGCTGGAACACGTCGCCACGCTGATCCCGGACGAGTGGCTCGCACCCAGTGCCACCGGCAGCCCCGAGCAGTGCGCCGCCGCCGTGCGCCATCAGCTGGAGCTGGGCTGCGACGGCGTCATCATGCACGGGGCGACCCCAACCGAGCTCGAGCCGGTGTTCGCCGCCTACCGGCTGGCTTACGCCGGCTGACCCATCTGGTACCTGAGGTGAGTGACCGCCGGTGAGGCGGCTACCCGACCGCGCGCGCGATCGTCTCCGCGAACGCCTGGCAGCCGACCTGCGTCAGGTGGACGCCGTCCTTGACGAAGTACTCGGGATGGCCGGCTGATGCCGCATTCCAGTCGGCGATGACGACATTGCGGTGCTTCGGCGCCTCCGAGCGCAGCAGGTCGTTCACCGGATCCTGCCAGCGGCGCGGTACCCGGATCGTGACCAGGACGACCCGGTGGCGGTCGGAGAGGGAGTTAAGCGTGTCGGAAAGGGTGCTCTGCAGGAACAGCCCGTTGTCGCCGACGTGCAGGACGACGGTGCGGCCCATCAGCCCCGAATGGCGAAGCTGTGCCATGTCCTGCGGCAGGTCCCAGGCCTGCCGGCCGACCACCGCGTCCACCACGGTGCCGGGCATGCGCGCGCGCAGTGCCCAGGCGGCACCGAGCACGACCGAGTCACCCCAGGTCGTCACCGAGTACGCGGTGGTCTTCGGCGCGGGCGGCGGTGGGGCTGCGGGCTGGGTCGCCTTGGAGGCGGGACGCGTGCTGGTCGCTACCGGCTGGCCGCTCGGGGTCGCCTGATTGCCGCCGCGACGTGGTGAGGCGCGCGCAGTCGGGGTCGGACTCAAGGCCGGGGTCGGCTCGACATTGGGTGGTGCGGTGTCGAGCACGCTGTCGCTGGCAGCCGCCTTCGGGCGATCGACCGCGAGCGCTGAGACCACGAGCAGCGATGCCAGCGAGAAGGTCAGCGCCGTCGTGACCACTGCCCGCTGGGTGAGAACCGCGCGCCGCGGGCCGTGCAGCCGCATCACTCGCCAGAGCCGGCCGAGCGCCCCACGCCGCACGGGCATCTCGACGTACCGCCAGGAGAGCTCGGCGAGCACGCCGGTGATAGCCAGCCGCAGCAGCAGGTTGGGGGTGCCGGTCCAGCCGATGTCGAGCGATGGCCGGGTGAGCTGGAATACCGGCCAATGCCAGAGGTAGATGCCGTACGAGCGCTCGCCGATCCAGCGCAGCGGCTGCACGGAGAGCACCCGGCCGAGCAGGCACTCCGGATGAGCGAGAACGGCGATGACCACCGCCGCCGTGAACGAGTAGAGGAAGAACCCGCCGCGGTAGAGCCACGGCGAGAACTCGCTGGTGACGTGGTAGGCCCAGCCCAGGCCGGCGAGGGCGGCGAGGCCGGTGGCGTCGAAGATCGCCCGCTCGTAACGCACCAGCTTCGGCAGCGTGCCCAGCTGCCAGACGCAGGCGAGGGCGCAGCCGATGAGCAAGCCCGACGCGTGGGTGTCGGAGCCGTAGTAGGCGCGCGACGGGTCGTGCGGGACCGGGAACCCGTGGCGGATGGACACGTAGGCCATCCACGCCGCGGACAGGATGGCGCCCCGGATGGCTAGCTTGCGCAGCACGCGGCGGCCGTCCTGGCCCTGGAAACGCCGCAGCACCAGCACCGCCGCGATGGGCCAGAGCAGGTAGAACTGCTCCTCGACACCCAACGACCACAGGTGCAGCAGCAGCGGTGGCCGGCCGGTCTGCTCGAAGTACGAGCTGTGGGTGTAGATCGAGGACCAGTTCGAGACGTAGAAGATCGACGGCAGGAACGTCCGGCGCAGGCTGGAGACGGCGTCGGGTGCCAGGATCAGCGCGGCAGCCGCCGTGCCCACCAGCAGCCCGGCCAGCCCGGGCAGCAGGCGCCGCGCCCGGGCGGCGTAGAAGTGACCGAAGCCCAGCCGGCCCGAGCCGTCCCACTCGCGCAGGATCAGCGAGGTGATCAGGTAGCCGGAGAGGACGAAGAAGACATCGACCCCGAGGAAGCCGCCGGGGACGCTCTGCAGGTCAGCGTGGTAGAGCAAGACCCCGATAACGGCGAACGCGCGTAGGCCGTCCAGGCCACGCACGCGTTTCATCAGACCACCTTCTGTCCTGCACCCCCCGCCGCCGCACGTCTGGCCCGGCGTGTCAGGTGTGAATTGCCCAGCGCTCGTGCGGAACCGGCCTCAGGCCGACTCCGCGCCGCTCTCCTGGCCACTATCGGCGGGTGAGGAGATCGTGGCATCGCTCAGCACGATATTGGCGACGAACTCCCCGACCTGGTCGTACACCCTCCGGCTTTCCCGCGCCCACGGAAGCAGGAACGGGAAGACATGAAACATGTCGGCCGCCTCGTGGGCATCGCACGAGACCCCGGAATCCTGCAGTCGCTCGACGAATTGACGGATCGCGTCGCGAAAAATCTCTTGATCCCCGTAGGCGACGAAGGTCGGCGGCCAGGACGACAGGTCCTGCTTGAGTACCGCCACCGACTGGTCGTCGGGATCGACCCCGTGCAGGTAGGAATTCGTCGGAACGTTCCACGGCAGGATGTCGTTCTCGGCGTTTTCCACTACCGACGGCTCGCTCAACACCAGGCTCACCTCGGGCGAGAAGAGCACCACCCCCGCCGGCAGCGGATCGCCGGCACAGGCGCAGGCATACATCACGCTGCCGACCAGCCCGCCGCCTCCTGAATCGCCGGCCAGGAACATCCGGTTCGCCGGGACACCCATGCGCTGCAGGGCGCGGATGACCGCGACGACATCCTCCGTCGCCGCGGGGTACGGGAACTCCGGGGCGAGCCGGTAGTCCGCGACGAAGACATCGCATTTCGTGACCTGGGCCAGATGGGCCATGAAGACCACGTACATGGTCGGCGACGTCCCGATATAGCCGCCGCCGTGCAGGTAGACGATGGTGCCGACCGGGTCATGGCCGCGCACGCGCACCCAGATGCCAGGCACCCCGCCGACGGTGTCACGGTCCATGGTTGCCCCGCGGACCGCGACGAACGCCGGCAGGACGGCGCCACTGATGTCGTCGAGCATGATTTCCAGGGCCCGAAACTCGTCGATGGGTAACGAGGTCATGTAGCCGATCAGCGAGCGCACGAACTCGCGGGTCGACGAGACCGCGACATTGCGGACCACGTTGCGGGGACCGCGCCACGGCGCTCGCAACGGGATGCGCGCCAGCGCTGCCGCGAAGGTGCCGATGAGCCCGGCCGTGTCGATAGCGGCCACAGCCGGGCTGGCCGTTCGAACGCCGGGACGGCGGCCCATCACCATGCGCGCACTCTATTCACAGCCTCCTGTGCTCTCCTGGGGCGATGAGCATGCCGCTGCTGCTGCGGCGTGGTTCCGACCACGCCGAGCCAGCCGGACGCCCCCCGCGGCGCTGGCTCAAACGGGTCCTGATCGGCCTGCTGACGCTCGTATTCGTCCTAGTCATCACCGCGGTCACGCTCTGGAACATCACTCCGGGCGTGGGTGATGCACGCGCACGTACGGCCGCGATCGTGCGCAGCCACGATGCGCTCAGCGACAACGGCGTCCTGCCCGAACGCGTCACCAAGGCGCTGGTCGCGACCGAGGACAGCCGCTTCTACTCGCATGGCGGACTCGATCCCAAGGGCATCGCCCGGGGGGTGTGGCACCTCGTCAGCCACGGCAGCTTGCAGGGCGCGACCCTCAACGCCCAACTGGCCAAGCTGCTGTACAGCAACGGCAACGACGGCTTCTTGGCCACCACCCAGGAAGCCGTGCTCGCCATCAAGCTCGACGAGACCTACTCCAAGCAGCAGATCCTCGCGATGTACCTCGACGCTGCCTACTTCGGCCACGGCGGCTGGGGCGTGGAACGTGCGTCACGCATCTATTTCGGGCTGCCGCCGGGGCAGCTCTCGTGGGGGCAGGCCAGCCTGCTCGCGGGCCTGGTCAACGCACCCTCGGCCTACGACCCCGCGACCCACCTGCACCTCGCGCGTGAGCGCCAGCATCACGTCCTCGACCGCTTGGTCGCGACCAAGGTGCTGACCCGCGCGCAAGCCGACGCCGCCTTTGCTCAGCCCTTGAAACCCGCGGTGGCGTTCTCGGGCTGAGCGCGGGCGTGCGATCAGCTCACTGCGTCGAGGCTCTCCCCCACGATCCACATGCTGAAGTACTGCGCGGACGCGCCGTAGGCCTGCGCCACCGCCACCTTCGCGCCGTCGACCTGGTGCTCGCCGGCCATCCCGCGCACCTGCAACGCCGCCTCGGCGAAGCGCAGCAGCCCGGACGCGCCGATCGGGTTGGAAGACAGCACGCCGCCGGACATGTTGACCGGGAACGATCCGTCGAGCGCGGTGTCGCCCCGCTCGACCATCTTCCAGCCCTCGCCCTTGGCCGCGATGTGGTGGCCCTCGAGCCACATCGGCTCGTACCAGCTGAACGGAACGTAGAGCTCCGCGCAGTCGATCTGCTCGAGCGGGTTGGTGATCCCGGCCTGGGCGTAGACGTCGGCCGCGCAGTCCGCAGCACCCTGCGGCGCCACCGGGTCACGACCCGGGAACTGCGAAGGCTCCGACCGCACGGCGGATCCGAGAATCCAGGCCGGCTTGCGCCCGGCAGCAGCCGCCGCCTTGCCGCCCTCCTCGTCGGTGAAGATCACCGCGCAGGCGCCGTCGGACGACGGGCAGGACTCCAGGAAACGCACCGGGTCCCACATCATCGGCGACGCCAGCACCTTCTCCATGCTGATGTCCTGCAACTTCAGGTGGGCGTACGGGTTCTTCAGCGCGTTGAGCCGGTCCTTCACGGCCACCATCGGGCCGATCTCGGCGGGCGCCCCGGTGCGGTACATGTAGCTGCGCATGAAGGGCGCGAACGCGCCCCCGGCGCCGATCGAGAAGCCGCGGCCGGAGCCGAGCGCGAACTGCGCGTTGCCCTCGGACTGCTTCTGGTACGCGACCGCCAGGACCCGCTTGTGGCGCCCGGTCTCGACGTGGTGGGCCGCGACGATGCCGGTCGTTCCGCCGACGGAGCCGGCGGTGTGGACCCGGAACATCGGCTTGCCGGCCGCCCCGAGCGCGTCGGTCAGGTACAGCTCCGGCTTCATGACGCCCTCGAAAAGGTCGGGCGCCTTGCCGACGACGACGGCGTCGATGTCGGACCAGTCCATCTGGGCGTCTTCGAGCGCCCGCGATGCGGCCTCGCGAACGAGCCCGCCGAGCGACACATCCCAGCGGCGGGTCTTGTGCTGGGTCTGGCCGATGCCGACGATCGCGGCCGGCTGGTGTGTCATTTCGAACCACCCACAGTGTTGCCTTCCAAAATGCAGACCAGGTTCTGTTGCAGGCACGGCCCCGATGTCGAATGGCCGAGCGTGCGGTGCTTGCCGTTGTCACGGATCTGGCTGGCGGCCTCCGCGATGCGGACCAGGCCGGTGGCCATGATCGGGTTGGCCGACTGGGGGCCACCCGACGGGTTGATGAGCGTCTCGCTGCCGAGGCCGAGCGCCGAGCGGAGGAGCAGCTCTTCGTGCGTGAAGGCCGACTGGATCTCGGCGACCTCGATCGGCCCGGACTCGATGCCGGCGGCCTTCGCGGCCAGCGTCGTCGAGTCGGACGTGCGCAGGTCACGCATACCCGGGTAATGCAGCTCGCTGTAGTGCGCGAAACCCGTGATCCAGATGGGGTTCTCGCACAGTTCGCGGGCCTTGTCGGCACGCGCGATGATCGAGCGCGCAGGCGCCGTCGGTGATCGGCGGCAGGTCGTGACGCCGCAGCGGCGCGCGGACGTAATCGCCCGCGAGCAGCTCGTCGACGTCGAACTCGCCCGTCACCTGGTTGTAGGAGCGGTTCTTACCGTCCCGGCGGGTGCGGACCGCGACCTCGGCCATCTGGCGCTCGGTGATGACGCCGGCGTCGAGTAGCGCTCGCGCCTGCAATGCGGCGAAGCTCACCGCATCGGTGCCGAGCGGAGCGAGGTAGTACGGGTCCATCTCCATCGGGTAGATGGTCGCCGGATCGGCGGTGGACGAGCGACCCGAACCCATCGCCAGTGCTACGTCGATGTCGTCCATCTGCAGCCGCAGCCAGGCCTCGTACAGCGCCCAGGCGCCATCCATCTCGACGTGGGAGTCACGCTTCGGCGGCCAGGCGCCGACCGCGTCGATGTTCTGCACGAACGAGAACGCCTGACCGGCGACGTAGTCGCAGCTGCCGGCGCACGTGAAGTCGACCTCGGCGCGGGTGATGCCCGCATCCTTGACGGCTCCGCTGATGACGTCGTTCAGCATCTGGGCTTCGGTGTGGTCGGTATTGCGGACCATCGGGGAGATGCTCCACCCGATGATCGCGATGTCACTATTGGTGCTCATGGCCGTTCAGCTCCGCCTAGAGAAGTTTCAGGACGAGGTCAGGGTCAGGGTTGTCCGGCTCACCCGACGGGGCGAAACCGAGCAGCCGGCCCACGGCGGTCGGGTTTTCGTTGTGCTCATTGCCCTTTGCCCACACCGCCTTGACCCGGATGCCGACGTGCACGTCCTCGTTCGGCACCTCCAGCAGCGTCTGGTAGCCGAGGACGACCTCGGTGCCGTCGAGCCAGACGTGCACGCGGGCGAACGGCTCGGTGGCCGTCTGGCCCGGATACGGGGTCGGCGTGATGATCGTGTAGTTCGTCAGCACGCCCGTGTCCGGCAGCGGGACCTCGTGCTCCTGGGTGAGCTCGATCGAGTCGATCGGGCAGAAGCCGCGGCCGTTCGTGTAGGTACGGCTGCAGATCGGGCACTTGAGGCCGAGGAACCGGCCCTCTTCGGCCGCGTCTTCGGCACGCTGCACGTTCGTCGTGATCGGGATCCGGTACTTGATGGCCGCGTCGTACTCCATCATCGTGACCGGCTCCTCGGCGCCGCCACCCTCACGGGTCTGCGGCTCCTCGCCGGGGATGAAGGCGTCGATGTCGGTGATGTGGCCGATGCGCTCGGCCTTCCACCGCGGGGCGACCCGCATGCCGGTCGACATGGCGTCGATCGAGCCGGCATCGACAGCGTGCATCAACGCCGTGTCAGCGCCGTCGAGCTTCACCAGCGCGAACGCGAAGGGCCGATCGAGCGGGTGCTGCGAGGTGGGCTGCGCCACCCAGGACCAGGACTCGACCGTGCCGGCCGGGCCGACGTCGACGAAATCCTCGCCGAGCTGGGCTCCCGTCTTGGGATCCCATTCGAGAGGGGGAACGACGACCGAGTCGCCATTGCGAATCCCGATGATTCGCTGCTCTGTCAGGGCCGTCATGAATGCCCCGAGGACGGGTCCAAGAGACCGCCTGTAGGGGAATTTGACGGTCATCTCAGAAAACTGGACCAACGTTGTCTCCAAGCGCCGAGGTGTCGGAAGGGAACCTACAACCACATACCGGACGCCTCGTCGGCGGCACCCTCCGAGCCGCCCCGGGAAGGGACCTTCGGCCCGGTGAGTCATGCCATTCCGTGCCCTCAGAGCCAGCCGCAGCGGCCGACGTCAGAGGTAGGGAGCCAGAGCTCCCGGCAACACGGGAGAAACCATGTATTCCACGTTCGAGGTCCACGTCGTGCGCCATGCCGGCAGTGCCGACGGAGCCCGCGTCTACACCGAACTGCTCCCCGAGGAAGCTCATGAGCTGGCCCAGCGCACGCGCGGGGTCGTCGTCGAGCGCGTTCACTACCAGGTCGACGGGCACCGCGGCATCCCGACCCCGCGGCCGGCCCCGCACCACTGATCAGGCGCCCCTACGCCTTCGGCGGCGGCCACCCCGGGAGAAGCCCGCGGCGCTTCGTCTCCTTCTGGGCGAGCACGACGGTCCCGCGCAGCGGATCTCGCCTCCTCGCTGGTGGCGAGCCACGCGATCGCGGCGCCGATGACCGGCGGGGTCGCCGGCCTGAAGTGCTCGGTGAATCCCCCACCCCCACCACGCGCCTCGGCCGCTTCGGTGACGACGTAACCCGGGTCGACGCTGAACGCCCGCACGCCCTCATCGCCGTGCTCGACCTCGAGCAGCGGCGCGACGCGCTCGAAGGCCGCCTTGGACATCGCGTACGCCATCCCCCACCCGCCGTCGCCGATCTTGCCGGGCGGGTTCACGTAGGCCGTCGCTGAGATCATGTTGATGACGGTGCCGCCGCCCCGCGCGATCATCTGCGGGAGCACCTCGCGGATCAGCACGAGCTGGCCGTAGACGTTGCCCTCGAAGATGGTCCGCAGCTCGTCGAAGTCGAGCTCCAGCAACGGAACCATGGTTCCGTGGCCCTGGTAGATGCCGTTGTTGACCAGGACGTCGATGCGGCCGAAATGCTCGAGGGTCATCGCGACGCCATCGACGAGCGAACCGTGGTCCAGCACGTCCATGCGGACGGCGAAGGCCTCGGCACCCTCGGCCCGGGCCTCGGCGACCGTCGTATCCATCGAACCGGGAAGCACCGCGCCGTCGGTGTCGTAGCGCCCTTCGCCCTCATGAACGGTGCGCGCGGAAACGGCAACGTCGTAACCGGCTTTGGCGAGATGGATGGCTGCGGCCTTGCCGATGCCTCGCGAGGCGCCCGTCACCAGCGCGACAGGTCGGGTGTCAGTCATGGCCGGAACCTACAGACCGCCGATATCTTGATCTCTGGCGGCCGACCCACGCCGAGCCCGCGAGCCCCCGGAGAGGCGACCTGTTGCGCAGCAACGCGACACTTCGATGGGCGGCAGCCGTGGCTCTTACCGGACTCGGCGCCGGCGTCGGGGGTGCACTGCTCACGCTGCTGCTTCACGGGGTGCAGCACCTCGCCTTCGGCTACACCGAAAACACGTTCCTGTTCGGCGTCGAGCGCGCCCCGGGCATCCGGCGGCTGCTGATGCTGATCCTGGCCGGGGTGATCGCGGGAGGTGGCTGGTACGCGCTGCGGCGCTGGCTGAAACCCGTGCCGCGGCTGGCCGACGCTCTCCATGACGCCCCGGAGCGTGTGCCCTACCTGCCGCTGATCCTCGACTCGCTCCTGCAGATCGTCGTCGTCGCGCTCGGCGCCTCGCTGGGCCGGGAGGGCGCCCCGCGTCAGTTCGGCGCGGCCGCCGGCGATTGGCTCTCGCGGCGCGCCGGGCTGACCGCTGAAAGGCGCCATATCCTGCTCGCCTGCGGCGCCGGGTCCGGGCTCGCCGCCGTCTACAACGTGCCCTTCGGCGGGGCCCTCTTCTCCATCGAGGTGCTCCTCGGGTCGGCAGCGCTGCGGTGCGTCGTGCCCGCTCTCCTGACGTCAGCGATCGCCACCGCCGTCGCGTGGAGCGTCTTGCCCAACGAGCCGACCTACCACCTGCGCGAGGTCTCCCTCTCCGGGACGCTCACCACCTGGGCGATCGTCGCAGCACCCCTCATCGGCCTGTTCGCTGCCGGCTTCCAGCGGCTGACGAACCTGGCGATGTCCCACCGACCCACCGGCTGGCGGATGCCACCGACCGTGCTGGTGGCCTTCACCGCGCTCGGCGCTGCGTCCATCGCCTATCCCGCCTTGCTGGGCAACGGAAAGGGCCCGGCACAGCTGGCGTTCGACGGTGATGTCGGCTGGTGGACGCTCATCGGGCTGGTACTTCTGAAGCCGCTCTTCACCGCCGCCTGCCTCGGCGCCGGCGCGACCGGTGGGCGGCTCACCCCGGCGGTGGCGACGGGCGCCCTGGCCGGGGCGCTGACCGGCAAGATCTGGCTGTTGATGTGGCCGGGCGCGAACCTGACCGAGTTCGCGATCATTGCGGCGACGGCGTTTCTCGCGGTGACGCTCGACGCTCCGATCACGGCGATCGCGCTCATCCTCGAGTTCACCCACGCGGGGGCGAGCCTGCTGGTGCCGACGCTGCTGGCGGTGGGGATCGCGACCGGCACGGCGTGGTCGGTAAGCGAGCATCGCCGACCGGCTATCCGATGAGCTCGCCGGCGCGAGCCAGGTTGCTCAAGACCATCGCCCCCATGTCGTCGGCGTCAGGCCTCGTCGGGTCACGCAGCGATCGGGTGTAGATGCCTTCGAGCAACACCGCCAGGCGGAAGTGGTAGAGCACGTCGTAGTAGGTGAGGTCACCGACCTGCACCCCGCGGGTCTCGGCGTAACGCTGGACCAGCGCCTCGCGCGGGGGCCAGCCCTCGCGGGCGGCGGAGGTCCAGATCTCGCAAAAGCCGGCGAGATCCAGCAGCGGATCGCCGATCGTCGCGGTCTCCCAATCCAGCACGGCGGTGACACGAGCCGGCCGGTCGGCGCCGACCAGCAGGTTCATCATGTGGTAATCGCCATGCATGATCGTCGGCGCGAACGTCTGGGGCCGGTTGGCCTCGAGAAACGCTGTGATGGCAGGGATGGCGTCGAGGGTGCGGCCCTCGTAGGACTCCAGCTGACGGGTCCAGCGGCTCACCTGCCGCTCATGGAAATGCTCGGGCTGGCCGAGGTCGGACAGGCCGGCGGCCCGCCAGTCGACCTGGTGCAGTCGAGCGAGCGCATCGGTCATCGCGAACGAGAGTTGTGCCCGGCCGTCGTCGTCGTCCAGCGCCGGCGGGGCGGGGAGCGGATGCACCCCGACGACCTCCTGCATGACGTAGAACGTGCAGCCGAGCACGTCGTGGTCCTCGCACAGCGCCACCACGGCAGGATGCGGGACGCCCGACCCGGCCAGCGCCGCCAGGATGCGGAACTCGCGCACCATCCCGTCGTTGGCCCGGGCGATGGCCACCTTGGCTGGACGCCGCAGCACCCACCGACTTTGCCCCCGGCTCAGCCGGAACATCACGTTGGAACGGCCGCCGCTGATCTGCTCCGCGGCGAGTGGGAGTCCGGGTTCGAGGTCTTGGCTGTCCAGCCACGCGCCGACGCGGTCGAGGTCGATGAGGGGTGGGGTCACGACCCGCCGCCGTCGAGGGCGAGCAGGGCACCCGTCATGTAGGCCGACGCCTCGGATGCCAGGAAGAGTGCCGTCCCGACGATCTCGTCGGCATCAGCGATCCGCCCCAGCGTCACGCCGGCAGCGGCTGCGGACGCACCCTGCTCCGAGCCGGCTGCGGCATGAAAGCTGTCGGTGTGGAACATGCCGCACACGATCGTGTTGACCCGGATCCCGCGTGGCCCCAGCTCCTGTGACGCCGCCTGGGTGAAGGCGTTGAGGCCGGCCTTCGCCGCTGCGTAGACCACCGTGAACGGCGACGGCCGGACGGACGCTTTCGAGCTGATGTTGATCACCGAGCTGCCGGGCCCCATGTGCGGCGATGCCAGACCGGTGAGGCGCATCGGACCCTTGAGATTGACCGCGATCGTCTTGTCGAAGAGCGGCTCGCCGAGCTCCGCCAGCGACGGCGGGACGGGCGCGATACCGGCGTTGTTGACCAGGATGTCGATCCGCCCGAACTCGGCGATCGTGCGGTCGATCAGCGCGGCGCAGTCGTCCCAGTCACCGACGTGGCAAGCGACCGGAAGTGCTCGCCGACCCAGCTCACGAATCTCAGCCGCAACTTTCTCGCACGGCTCCAGCTTGCGGCTGGAGACGACGACATCGGCGCCTGATTCGGCGAACCCCAACGCCATCTCGCGGCCGAGACCCTTGCTGCCGCCGGTGATGACCGCGACCTTTCCGTCGAGCCGGAAGCTCGGGACCATCTGCACTCCAACGAGGCGATCGTGACTGGGGCGAGCGCAGCGAGTCGCAGCGCGGGTCGCCGACCATGAATGACGTTCGGTGTGCGGCAACGCTAGCGCCCTACGGCGTGAAGGCCTCGAGCAGGGCATGGGCATGGGCGACGGACGCCGCCGGGTCCGCGTCGACGGCGCTGACCACCGGGTGGAAGTTGAGGTCGAAGAAGAGCTCGTCGACCCCCTGCTCCGCCAGCGTCGCGAGGTCGTCCCGGATTTGCTCGGCCGAGCCCGTGAGCGGCTGGCGCTCGCCCGCGACGGCCGGGCCGAGCTGGACGAGCCCGCGGACGACGATCTGCACCTTCGCCGGATCCCGCCCAGCCGTCTCCGCAGCGCCCCGAACCACAGCGATCGAATCGCCGATGGTCGTCAGATCCGCCCGGCTGGAGCTGATCCAGCCGTCGGCGATCCTCCCGGCCCGCTCCAAAGCCGCCTTCGCGACCCCGCCGAACATGATGGGCGGGCGTGGCCGCTGCACCGGGCGCGGCAGGACTTCCGCGGCGGGCACCTGGTAGAACTCGCCCTCGAAATCGACGTTGCCGCTGAACAGCTCGTCGAGCACGCGTACGTACTCCTCGGCGCGAGCGGCCCGGCGTTCGGTGTCGGCACCGGTCGCGATGAACTCCTCCGGGGCCCAGCCGAGCCCGAGCCCGAGGATCAGCCGGCCGTCACTCAGGACGTCGACGGCCGCCGCCTGCTTGGCCAGCTGCACCGGCGAGATGAAGGGCAGGTTGACGATCGCGACGCCGAGCTTCGCCCGCGTCGTGCACGCCGCCACGTAGCCGAGCGCGACCATCGGCTCCATCACGCTGTGGTACGTCGCGCCGAGCTGCGTACCGCGCGGGTAGAGCAGCCGCTGGAACGTCCAGAGCCCGGCGTAGCCGAGCTCGTCGGCACGCCCGCAAAGCTCGCGGATGATGCCGGGGGTCGCCCAGGTGCCGACTGTGGGGGCCCCGAAACCGAGTCGCATGCGTTCTCCATCCCGCGTCAGAGGATGCTGGCAGTCTTCCTCACCGGACTCCGAACAGTTCCCTAGGCAGGTTTGTGTGGCAACGGCGGCAGTGTGTACGGCTCTCACGGGCGAGGGATCGGTCGCGATCGGCGACTGGCCCGATCGCGAACTCACCCCCGACTCGATGCGCATCTCGGTCCGGGCCGCCTCGGTCAACTTTCCGGACGTATTGGTGGTCCGGGGGTTGTATCAGGCGCGCCAGGAGCCCCCGTTCGTCCCGGGAAGCGAATGCGCGGGCGTCGTCACGGAAGTCGGGTCCGAGGTCAGCGGGTTCGCGCCTGGAGATCGGGTGCTGTGCCTGACCGGCTCGGGCGCTTTCGTCACGGATTTAGTCGTCTTCCCGGGACGCCAGCAGGTGCACCGCATCCCGGACGAGATGCCTTTCGACGAGGCGTCCGCGTTCGACATGACCTACGGCACCGCCTACCACGGGCTGATCCGGCGCGGCCAGCTGCAGAAGGGTCAGACGGTCCTGGTGACGGGCGCCGCCGGCGGCTGCGGCTCGGCAGCGGTGCAGATCGCCAAGGCGGCGGGCGCCACCGTCATCGCCGTCTCCGGCGGGCCGGAGAAGAACGCTCTCACCCGCAGCCTCGGGGCTGACGTCGCCCTCGACCACCAGCAGCTCGAAGCGCTGGCTCCGGCGGTCAAGGAAGCGACCGGCGGCCGCGGCGTCGACCTGCTCTTCGACAACGTCGGCGGTACCGAGGATGGCGACCCGATCCGTGACCTGCTGCGCTGCCTGGCCTGGGGTGGCAAGTATTTGACGGTCGGCTTCGCCGGGGGCGGCATCCCGAAGGTGGCCCTGAACCAGACCATCCTGAAGAACATCTCGCTGGTCGGCGTCGCCTACGGGATGTCCGCCGTCCTCGACCCCGCCTCGAACGCGGAGGATTTCGCGCAGCTGTTCGCCTGGTACCGGGAGGGGCTGGTGACGCCGAGCATCAGCTACCGCTTCGCCCTCGCCGACGCTGCCGAAGCGATGCGCGTCGTGTACGAGCGGCGGGTGCTCGGCAAGGTCGTCATCGAGATGCCATCCTGAGCAGACCGTCGGCGTCAACTCGCGTGTTTGGTGGCTGCACGCGGCGTGTCTTGACCGAACCCGCGAGTGCGAGAGCCCGGCCGCTGCTTGCAGGAACAAGAACCCTGTTCTAGCCTCCTCGCGAAGCCGAACCGAGGGGATTGCCGTGACCAACCTGCCGTTCACGTACTTCGACTGCGACAACCACTACTACGAGGCGATCGACGCGTTCACGCGCCACATGGAACCGGAATTCGCCAAGCGCACGATGCAGTGGGTCGAGATGAACGGCAAGCAGCGCCTCCTCGTCGGCGGCAAGCTCAACCGCTTCATCCCCAATCCCACCTTCGACCCGGTCTCCAAGCCCGGCATCCTCGACGAGTACTTCCGGGGGCGTAACCCCAAGGGCGACGACCCGTCGAAGCTCTTCGGTGAGCTCGATCCGATCTCCCCCGCCTACCGCAATCGCGACGCCCGCCTGGCGCTCATGGACGAGCAGGGCATGGACGGGGCGATCTTCCTGCCGACCCTCGGCGTCGGCATGGAGCAGGCGCTGGCTCATGACATCCCGGCGCTGCTGGCCGCGTTCCGGTCCTTCAACCGCTGGATGGAGGAGGACTGGGGCTTCGCGTACCAGGAGCGCATCTTCGCCGCGCCCTACATCACGCTTGCCGACCCGGACAACGCCGTCCGCGAGCTCGAGTGGGCGCTGTCGAAGGACGCGCGCTTCATCGTCATGGTCGGCGGCCCGGTCCTCACCGCCACCGGATACAAGCCGCCGGCCGACCCGGTGTTCGACGCTTTCTGGCAGCTGGCCAACGACTCCGGGATCACCGTGCTCTACCACGGCGGCGAGAGCGTCTACACGAAATTCCTGTCCTATTGGGGGGAGAACGACTTCACCGAGGCCTTCCGCGCTAACGCCTTCCGCGGGCTGTTCTCGGCGGACGCGCTGCAGGACACGTTCGCGAGCCACCTCGCGCTCGGCCTGTTCAGCCGCTTCCCCAACCTGCGGCTCGCGTCGATCGAGGTCGGCTGCGCCTGGGTGTTCCACCTCATGGAGAAGCTGACGAAGTCCTACGGCATGGTCCCGCAGCTCTACTCCGAGAACCCGATCGAGACCTTCAAGCGCCACGTCTGGGTCTCGCCGTTCTACGAGGACAAGCTCGACTCGCTGCTCGAGCTGCTCGGCCCGGAGCACATCGTCATGGGCTCGGACTACCCCCACGCCGAGGGACTGGTCGACCCCAGCACGTACAGCAAGGATCTGCAGAACTTCAACTACACGGACGAGCAGATCAAGCTGGTGATGCGGGACAACGGGAAGTTCCTCAGCACGCGCCGGCCGGTCTGAGCGGCCGCAGACCGAAGCCGCTCGAACCCGTGCCGAAAGAGGTCACGCTCCCCCAGCCACCCGCCACGATGGGGCAGAGCCAGCTGGCGCGCCGCGCCCGGCTGACCGACGCCGTGATCGAGATGGTCGGCGAGTACGGGCCCGAGCGGCTGCAGATGCGCGACGTCGCCGAGCGCTCCGGCGTCGCGCTGGCGACGGCCTACCGGTACTTCTCCTCGAAGGACCACCTGCTCGCCGCAGCGTGGGCGGACTGGCAACGCCGGCTCACCGACCGGGTTCGTTCGGAGACGGCGAGCGGGCCCAAGCGGGGTGACGCCGGCGAGACGGTCGCTGATCGCGTCGTCGCGTATGTGCATCGCGAGCTGCGGGCGTTCCAGCGGCAGCCGAACTTCGCCCGCCTCGTCGTCTACGTGCAGGCGTCGACCGAGCCGTTCGCGTCGGAAGAACTCGCAGCTCTCGGGACCGACAACATGACGGTGCTGCGCTCGCTGATGGACGGCGTGCCGGAAGAGGTGGCCCGTCCAGCCGGTAAGGCCATCAACGCCGTGTTCGGGACGGGACTGGCCAGCTGGATCACCGGCCGCATCGCCCTCAGCGAGGTCTTCACCTCCGTCGAGGAGGTCACCCGGCTCGTCCTGCGCGGCTACTAGGTTTTCCGGTCGTTGGCGCTGCCCGGCTCCTCTCGTCGGGCTCGCTGCCAGCAGCTCGCGTCGCTAGCACGACGGGATTTGCTGGCAACCACCCACCGCGGCCAAACCCCGCCAGCCCCGGACCCGCACTGCCAGCAGTTCGCGTCGCCTGGGCGACGGGATTTGCTGGCAGCCGCGCCCGCCGACCAGCGCGACCGAGCTCAGACGATCTCGACCACCATGGCGGAGCCCATACCGCCGCCCGCGCACATCGAGACGACGCCGAGCGAGGCCCCGCGACGGCGCAGCTCGTGGACCATCGTGACGATCATGCGGGCGCCCGTCGCGGCGATCGGGTGGCCGAGGCTCGCGCCGCTGCCGTTGACGTTCACGATCTCCTGCGGGATCCCGAGCTTGCGGATGGCCGCCACCGGCACCGAGCAGAACGCCTCGTTGATCTCGAACAGGTCGATGTCGGACAGCGAGAGCCCGGCCCGGTCGAGCGCCTTCGGGATCGCCAGGGTCGGCGCGAGACCCGTACGCGCCGGCTCGATGCCGACGGACGCCCAGGAACGCACCCGCGCCAGCGGCGCGAGACCGGCGGACGCGGCGTAATCGTCGCTGGTGAGCGCGACGACGGCAGCAGCGTCGTTCAGCCCTGCGGAGTTGCCGGCCGTCACCGTCGCGCCCGGGATGTCCGGCTTCAGGACGGGCAGCTTGGCCAGCGACTCCAGCGTGACCCCGCGGCGCGGGAACTCGTCGACCGAGAACTGGATGGTCGACCCGTCCGCCTGCGGCACGGTCACCGGGACGATCTCGTCGACGAAGTAGCCGTTGTCGATCGACGCGATGGCGTTGGCCTGCGAGTAGACCGCCCACTCGTCGACATCCGTACGCGTCAGGCCCATCTCGCGAGCGGTGTTTTCGCCGACCGTCAGCGGCATGTCGAACGCGGGCGCATCAGGGGTGCTCGGGTTGGGCTCCGACATCCATGGCTTCAGGCCCTCGGCGCTCATCTTCGCGCCCATCACCTGGTTGCTCAGGCTCTCGGTCCCGCCAGCGAGCACGACCCGATCCATACCGGCGCGGATGCTCGCCCGCCCCGAACGCGATGGCTCCGAGCCCGGAAGCGCAGTGACGGTTGGTCGCGACGCCCGGCACCGTGGTCAAGCCCAGCCGCACCGCGACGTTGCGCCCGATCACGCCGCCGCCCTGGTAGGACTCCGCCAGGATCAGGTCGTCGATGTCGGCCACCGGCAGCCCGGAACGCCCGAGCGCCCCGCCGATCGCGACCTCGGCGAGCTGGAACGCGTCGATCCCGATGAGGGTGCCCTTGCGAGCCCGCCCGATCGGGGTGCGTGCGGTGGCGACGATGACGGCTTCAGGCACGGTCTCTCCAGGGCTGATATCTACTTCGGCTGGAGCCGCGCGGCCCCGTCGATCCGGATCACTTCACCATTCATGTAGCTGTTTGACAGCAGCTCCACGGCAAGTGTGGCGAATTCGTCGGCCCTGCCGAGCCGCTTCGGGAAGACGACGTCGCGCTTGAGCTTCTCCTTGAACTCCGCAGAACCCTCGCCCTCTCCGTAGATCGGGGTGTCGATGAGCCCAGGCGCGATGGTGCAGATCCGCACGCCCACCGCGGCGAGGTCGCGCGCGACCGGAAGCGTCATGCCGACCACCCCGCCCTTGGAGGACGAGTAGGCAGCCTGGCCGATCTGGCCGTCGGTCGCGGCGAGCGAGGCGGTGTTGACGATGGCGCCGCGCTCGCCGTCCTCGTTCAGCGGCTCGGTGGCCGCCATCGCCGTTGCAGCGAGACGCACGCAGTTGAACGTGCCGATCAGGTTGATCTCGATGACCTTGCGGTAGACGTCGAGGTCATGCGCCGTCTCGTAGCCACCGCGGCCGATGGTGCGGCCCGCCCAGCCGATGCCGGCGCAGTTGACCAGCGCGCGCAGCGGACCGAGCCGCTTGGCGAGCTCGATGGCCGCGATGACGTCGTCGGGTGAGGTGACGTCGACGTGGGCGAACTCCCCACCGATCTCGTGGGCGACCTCGGTGCCCTTGGCGTCGGCCAGATCGGCGACCACCACGTGAACCCCCCGCGTGGCCAGCAGCCGAGCCACCGCCGCTCCCAGGCCTGACGCGCCGCCGGTGACAATCGCTGAAGCCCCACTCAGTTCCATGTCGCCCGTTATATCAGCGGCCTGACCAGCGTCCCGGGCCTTCACGAGGCTGTGCGAGCATGACCACATGTCGAGTACTGCCGAACCAGCACCGTCCAGCGCCGCCGGCGGTCGCGGGGTGAACCAGCGCGACCGGATCAAGATGACGCAGGAGGAGATCGACGAGTTCCTCCAGGGTCGCCATTCCATGTCCATCGCGACCTTCGACAAGGACGGCAACATCCACCTGGTGGCCATGTGGTACGGCTTCCTGGAGGGAAGCATCGCCATCGAGACCAAGGCGAAATCGCAGAAAGTGGCCAACCTGCGGCGTGACCCGCGGATGACGGTGCTCGTCGAGGACGGCGAGACCTACGACCAGCTGCGCGGCGTCGAGCTGGTCGGCACCACCGAGATCATCGACGATCCCGACCGCATGTGGGAGCTCGGCGTCAGCGTCTTCGAGCGCTACAACGCCCCCTACACCGAAGAGCTGAAGCCGTTCGTCGAGGCGATGCTCCACAAGCGGGTCGTCGTGAAGCTCAACGTGGAGAAGACCGTCTCCTGGGACCACCGCAAGCTTGCCAGCTGATCCGGAGCGACGCCGGCCCGGTCCGCTACCCGGCGGCTCTGACGCCCGGCAGCTGCTGCTCGACGCCGCCGAGCGGCTCTTCGCCCTGAACGGGGTGGACGCCGTCTCCTTGCGATCCGTCACCGCCGCCGCCGGGTTGACCAGCGCGACCCTGCACTACCACTTCGGTTCGCGCGACGAGCTGCTCCGGGCCATCCTCGAGCGGCGCAGGTCAGCATTGCTCGACCAGGCCGTCTTCGACGACCTCGAATCCCGCGTGGAGCCGCTCACCGCGGCATCGCTGATCGACGCGGTGATCGGCCCCTGGATTCAGCTGCTCCGCGATCAGCCGGTCAGCGGTCCGCTCTACCTGCGCCTGTACTCCCAGTTGCTGGCGGCCCGCGATCCGCGGATCCAGGAGACGATGACATCTCTCACCGAGCAGTTCCGCCGGCTCTACTCGCGGTTGCCCGGTCCGGCGTCGTCACCGCTGCGGTGGGGTATTGCCATGGACTGCCTGGTCCACGAGCTGGCGGCCGCCGCCGAATTGGAACTGCCGCCTGAGCGCTTCGAAGAGCACGTCGCCGAGCTGGTCGATTTCGTCGCCAGCGGGGTTTCCGGCAGTACCCGCTAACCCCCGTCACCGCCCGCATTGACAGGTGGCGCTGAGGCGTGCCAGCTTGTCTAAGCATTCGCTTAGACTGCGGGAGGCAATGATGCCGAATCGTTGGGTCAAGCCGGTGGCGGCAGCCGCACCCAAGTCCGGGACCGAGCAGGCGCACGGGACGCTGCCCGCGATCCCCAGTCTCGAAGTCGTCTATCTCACCGACCCGGACGCGCTCGCGGCCGTGCTCCCGCCCCCGCTCTCACCCCCGGCCAGTCCGCGGGTGCACGTGCGCATCGCAGACATCGACCTCACCTTCGGCGAGCACCGTCACAAGGAAATGGTCGGCTTCTTCGCGGTCGAGGCCATGCACGACGCCATCGCGGGCGAATACCCGCTCGTCATCCCGATCGATCTCGAGGTGGCCGTATCGGTCAGCCGGGAACGTTTTGGCGAGCCCAAGAAGCTGGCCGACATCGAGCTGATCCGCGATGGCAACCATGTCGAGGGACGCATCACCCGCCACGGGGTCACGTTCATCGAGATCATGGGCGATGTCGCCGAGGAGCTTCCGCCTCCCCCGCCCTACGAGGCACATCAGTTCTGGTTCAAGTTCCTGCCCAACTTCGACGGCACCGGCTTCCACGCTCCGCCCCAGCTCGTCCGGGTCGACCAGGTGCGCTCGCCGGAGTCGTTGGAACGCGTAGAAGGCAAGCTCGTCCTGCGCGACCTCCCGAGCATCCCGGTCGTCGATCTCCCGGTGCTCGAGACGGTGTCCATCACGTGGACGCGGCGGCGGGCCACCCACCAGCCGGTGCTCGTGGGGCCAGTCGACCAACAAGGGTGGCTGCCGTTCATCGGCAACCGGTACGAGTAGCCCGATGCCCAGCTCCGAGAAGTACCTCATCATCTCGACCGACACCCACGCCGGGCTGCCACCCGAGCGGTATCGCGACTATGTCGACCCGGCGTACCGCGCGACCTTCGACGCCGCACAGCTCGAAGAGCAGGCGCTCCGGGAAGACATCCAGCTCGACGAGCACCGCGCGTTTCTGGCGGACTGGAACAAGGAGATCGGCGACCACGGCGGCATGAGCGGCGCCTGGGACGTCGGGGTACGCCAGAGCGAAATGGATCGCTTCGGCATCGCCGGTGAAGTGATCTTTCCGGACGCGGACGCCGCGGGCGTCGGGGGTGTCGCGAAGACCCCGTTCAACTCCGGGCTCGGGGCCACCGGCGACAACGATCCGGTGCTGGCGCGGGTCGGCGCGACCGCCCACAACCGGTGGCTCGCGGAGTTCTGCTCGAATACGCCGGAAAGGCGGGCGGGCGTCGCCGTCGTGCCCGTGCCGCACGAGGTCGACGCGTCGGTGAAAGAGGTCGAGCAGGCCGCTGCCTGGGGGCTGCGTGGCGGGATCATGATCCCGACGCGCTGGGGCAGCCAGCTCCCCTACAACGATCCGCACTACGACCCGCTCTGGGAGGCGTGCGCCTCGCTTGACCTGCCCGTCACGACGCACTCCGGGGTCGGGCCCGACGACTACGGCATGTCGCCGGGCCTCACGGCGATCTACGCGACCGAGTCGTACTGGTGGGCGGCCCGCCCGCTGTGGGCGCTCATCCTCGGCGGCGTCTTCGAACGCCATCCCAGCTTGCGCTACGTCGTCGCCGAGAACGGCGGCTGGTGGGCGCCCGACATCATCGCGCGCATGGACTCCAAGTGGCTGGGCGACCACGCCACTCGCAAGTTCGGGCCCGCTGTCTTTCGCGCCGGATTGTCGATGAAGCCCAGCGACTACCTGAACCGCAACTGCTGGTTCGCTGCGTCGGTGATGGGTCCGATCGAGGTCGAGCGCCGCCACGCGATCGGAATCGGCAACCTCATGTGGGGCGACGATTTCCCGCACCCAGAGGGGAGTTGGCCCCACACGCGTGAGTGGATCACGGATCGGTTCGGGGCGATCCCGGAGTCCGAGAGCAGACGGATCCTCGGGCTGAACGCGGCGGAGCTGTACCGCTTCGACACCGACGCGCTGGCCCCGGTGGTCGAGCGGATCGGGCCGACGCCCGAGCAGGTCCGGGGCGACGTGCCGTGGGGCACCGACGAGTTCCACGCGCCGACGGTAGGAGTAGCCCGATGAGCGGCCCGATCACGGACTTCGCCGGCAAGGTCGTCGTTATCACCGGTGGAGCGAGCGGCATCGGCCTGGCAGCCGCCCGGGCGTTCGCTGCGGAGGGCGCGCATCTGGTGCTGGCCGACATCGAGAAGGGCGCGCTGGAACGCGCCGTCGGGTCACTCGGCGAGGGTCCGGGGTCGGTCACCGGCGTCGTCACCGATGTGTCTGACTTCGGGTCGGTGGACGCGCTTGCCGATACGGTTTTCGACGCTCACGGCGCCTGCCATGTGCTGCTGAACAACGCCGGCGTCGGGGCCCCGTCGGCGAATGTCTGGGACACCACGCCGAACGACTGGCGCTGGGTACTCGGGGTCAACGTGCTCGGGGTGGCGCATGGCATCCAGGCCTTCGTGCCGCGGATGATCGCGTCAGGTGCGCCCGGTCATGTCGTCAACACCTCGTCCGGCGACGGGGCGATCACTCCGATGCCGGGTGCCTCGGTGTACGCGGCAAGTAAGGCCGCCGTCGCCGTCACGACCGAATGCCTGGCCGCTCAATTCGTCGACCAGAAGCTCCCCCTGGCCGCCTCGCTGTTCCTGCCTTCGGGCAACGGGTTGCTGGACACCGGCCTCTGGACGGCTGACCGCAACCGGCCGGCCGAGCTGGCGCGTGAACGTCCGCGCTCCACTCCCGCGATCACCATCGCCTCGCTGCGCGAGCGGGCGGCCGCGGCTGGTCAGGAGCTGGCGATCCAGCCGCTGGACGAGCTGGCCGGCGTCCTTCTCGATGGCATCCGCGCGGGCACGTACTGCATCACGATCGGGCTGGAGGGCGCGGCGCAGACGTTGCGCGAGCGGGCGGACCGCTATGCAGCCGGCCAGGTGCCCATCGACCTCGGGCACTACGCCGCGCTGACGGGTGGGCGATGAGCACCTACGCGCCCGGGCTCCCGATGCCCCGCGACCTGACTCTGTTGAACGACGTCGCCAGCCGGCCGCGCGTTCTCAAGCCTCAACCGGGTGGCCGTTTCCCGTTCCCGATCCCGAACGGATGGTTCATCGTCGCGCGAGCGGACGAGCTGGCGCCCGGCGAGGTCATGCCGCTGTACTGCTTCGGCCGCGATCTGGTGATCTTCCGGACGGCGGACGGCACCCCGCGCGTCCTCGACGCGCACTGCCCGCACCTCGGGGCCCACCTCGGGGTCGGCGGCGTGGTCGAGGGCGAGTGCATCCGGTGCCCGTTCCACGGGTGGGCGTTCGACGGAGCCTCGGGCACTTGCGTCGAGGTTCCGTATGACGACGTTGACTTCATTCCTCAGCGCGCCCGGACGCACTCGTACCCGACTCTCGAGCGCAACCGGATGATCTGGGCCTGGCACCATCTCGAGGGCGACGCGCCGTTCTACGACGTCCCCGCCGTTCCGGAATTCGACGACCCGGACTGGCTGCCGATGGTGGTCCGCGAGTTCCCGATCGCGACCTGCTGCCAGGAGATGGCCGAGAACAACTACGACACCGTCCACTTCCAGTTCGTGCACGGCACCGAGGCCATCCCTGCACAGGAAGACCTGATCGACGGCTACTACAAGCGGTCCACCAGCTACGAGGGCGCGTTCGTGCGCGAGGGCTTCGGGCTCGGTCTCGGGGTGTTGCGGTTCGCCGGGTACACGACCTTCCTGTCGAACACGACGCCGATCGACGCCGAGAACCTGCTCGTGCGCTGGCTGTTCACCGCGCCGCGTGAGAACGGCCCCGACGCGGCTCTCGAGGCGGCGAACCAGTTCTGCGAGGGCGTCAGCCAGGACATTCCGATCTGGGAGAACAAGATCTACCAGGATCCGCCGCTGCTACGGCCCATGGAAAAGGCCGTCGCGGAGCACCGGCGGTGGAGCGCCCAGTTCTACTCCTACCCGTCTTCGCGGGGGGAGTGACGGCGGCGCAATTCGCGCAGCTAACATCGGTGTCAATCGCGAACCGGTGCCGCCGGTCATAGTCAGCCCGAGTGTCGCGAGGCCACGAGCCTGGTCACCGCTGATCCGGCCCGATCCCAAGGAGCGCCGTATGGCTGCCACCGTTCCGATCGTCGACTACCTGGTACTCGGCGACGAACCCCATCTGCAAGCGCACGAATGCACCTCGTGCGGCGCCCGCTACTTCGACCACCGGGTCGCGTGCGCGTCGTGCTTCGCGACCTCGTTCAAGGACGTCGCGGTCGCGACCACCGGCGAGATCGAGGCGTTCACGATCGTCGCCTTCGCGGCTCCCGGAATACCGGTGCCCTTCGTCGCTGCTGTTGTCGATTGCGACGGCACCAGCGTCCGCGCCAACATCATCAACACCACGCCCGACCCGGACCACATCGCTACGGGGATGAAGGTCCGCCTGGCCACCTACGTGGCCGGCACCGATGACAACGGAACCGAAGCGATCGGTTTCGGCTTCGAGCCGTTGGAGGCCTGACATGAGCGAAGACATCTGGATTCTTGGCATCAACATGACCAAGTTCGGCAAGCACCCCGAGACCTCGACGGTGGAGCTTGCCTCGCAGGCGGTCCTCGCGGCTCTTGCCGACGGCGGCGTCACGATGAAGGACATCGGCGTCATCGCCGGGCGGCAACCTGATGGGCGCCGCCGCCGGCATCGGCCAGCAGGTGCAGAAGCAGGTCGGCCAGACCGGCATCCCGGTCTTCAACGTCGCCAACGCGTGTGCCACCGGCGCGACGGCGCTGCGCACCGCGATCATGGCCATCAAGGCCGGCGAGACCGACATGGGCCTCGCATTCGGCGTCGAGAAGCTGTCCGGTGCCGGGCCTGCTGGCCGGTGGCAGCGCGGGCAAGGCCGGCAACGTGTACGAGCCGTCCGGCGCGACCGGCGCGGTCATGCCGGTCGACGGCCGGATCGGCACCGAGACCATGCCGGGCGTGTTCGCCCAGATCGGCATGGAGTACGGCCACAAGTACGGCGGCACCAGCTTCGAGCTGTTCGCGAAGATCAGCGAGAAGAACCACGCCCACTCGACGCTGAACCCGCTCGCCGCCTACACGAAGAAGATGTCGCTCGAGCAGATCATGGGCGACATCATGATCGCCTACCCCAATACGCGCCCGATGTGTTCGGCCAACTGTGACGGCGCCGCGGCGGCAGTCGTGGTCTCCGACAGCAAGCTGAAGACGCTCTCCAAGGAGCAGCAGCGGCGCGCGGTGAAGGTGTCGGCGTCGATCCTGACCAGCGACCCGTGGCAGGAGCGCTGCCAGGTGCTGCCGGACGTCAACACGCTGACCCGGCTGCATCGACCCAGGCGTACGAGCAGGCCGGCATCTCCCCCGCCGACCTCGACCTGGTCGAGCTGCACGACTGCTTCGCGACGGCGGAGCTCGTCCACTACGACAACCTGCAGCTCTGCGAGCAGGGCGGCGCGGCCGACTTCTTCAACTCGGGCGCGACCTGGCGTGACGGGTCCACCCCGGTCAACGTCTCCGGTGGCCTGCAGTCCAAGGGCCACCCGATCGCGGCGACCGGCATCGCCAACATCTGGGAGGTCTGCCACCACCTGCGCGGTGAGGCAGGCGACCGCCAGATCGAGGGCGCGAAGGTCGGGCTCGCCCACGTGATCGGCCTCGGATCGGCCTGTGGCGTCCACATCCTGGAGAAGGCCGCCGCGTAACGATCTGTTCTATCGTTCTGCTGCCAGCAGCTCACGTCGTTCAGACGACGTGAGCTGCTGGCAGCGGCGTTTCTAGCGGGTTGCGGCTGCTGGGCGGCCGCGGGAGACCATCGCCTGCCAGGCGGCGATGTCGCGCTCGTCGGCCTCACGTCCCACCCGGGTCACCACGTCCACGTCGGTCGCCTCGCTGCGCAGCGCGGCCACGGTGCACTGCTCGCGCGGGCGGATCGCGAACGGGTCGAACGAGTAGTGCTTCATCGCGTTCTGGTGGGTGATCTGGTTGACCGTGGCGAGGTCGACGCCCGCGTCACCGAAGAGCACCGACAGTTCCTCGGGGGCGTTCGGCCAGTTGCTGTCGGAGTGGGGGAAGTCGGACTCCCAGCAGACCGTGCTCGTGTCGAACTCGTCGAGCAACTTCACCGCGATGCCGTCGCTGATGAAGCACGACAGGAAATGCTTGCGGAAGACGTCGGTGGGGCCCGCGTAGCCCTCCGGGAAGGTCGCCTTGGTCCAGCCTCCGTGGCGGCGGTAGGTGTGTTCCGCACGCCAGAGGAAGTACGGGATCCAGCCGATGTCGCCCTCGGTCAGCGAGAAGCGCAGGGTCGGGAACCGCTCCCACATCGTGGCCCAGATGAGCTCGACCATCGACAGCGTCGACATGATCGGCGAGAGGTTCATCGCGACGCTGGCCGGCGCGTCGGCGCTGGTCAGCATGCCGGTCGAGCGCGAGGCCGACCCGACATGCAGGCACAGGATCGTGCCCTCCTCGCAGGCGGCCTCGTAGAGCGGATCCCAGTAGCGGGTATGGATCGACGGCAACCCGAGCGCTTCCGGGTTCTCCGAGAACGTCACCGCATGGCAGCCTTTCGACGCCAGCCGCCGCAGCTCCTTCGCGGCCTCGTTCGCATCCCAGAGCGGCAGGATCCCGCACGGGATGAAGCGCTCGGGATAGGCGCCGCACCACTCGTCGAGGTGCCAGTCGTTGTAGGCGTTGATCATGATGAGGTTGAGGTCGCGATCCGGCCCCTGGTTCAGCACCTGGCCGGAGAAGCCGGTGAAGTTCGGGAAGTTGAGCCCGGCCAGCTGGCCCCCCGCGCTCATGTCACGCACCCGGGCGTGGACGTCGAAGCAGCCGGGACGCATCTGGTCGTAGCGCGACGCGTCGATGTTGAAGTACTCGCGCGGCTTGCCGGCGACGGCGTTCAACCCGAGATTGCGGCCGCGGACCGCGCCGTAGTACCACTGCTGCGATCCGTTGGCCTCATCCACCACCCGCGGGGCCTGATCGCGCCACCTGGCCGGCACCTGCCGGTCGAACATGTCAGCCGGCTCGCAGATGTGGTCATCGACGCTGATGAGAACCAGGTCGTCGGCGTTGATGCTGGTTGGCTCTTTCACCGGTCGCGTCCTCTCGGTATTCACACCTGGCGAGCTACCTCGAGTTGGCGTATCACTGAGCGACACGACATCAGCAAGGTGACTCACGCTACCGCAGACCTCTCAA
The DNA here is from genome assembly GCA_963782485.1 of uncultured Actinomycetota bacterium. Lineage (GTDB taxonomy): Bacteria > Actinomycetota > Actinomycetes > Frankiales > Frankiaceae > DATAZK01. Next base: position 322,058 of record CAWAJV010000006.1, on the reverse strand, counting down.
TCGCCCAAGGTGCTGCACGCTTCCCGGACCCGTTGCCCCGCCGCGGAAAGCTGGGCGTCCTCCAGCCGGAACGCGGGAGCGGCGACCATCAGCGCGCCGAAGACCCGTCCACTTGACGCGAGGAGCGGCGCCGCCACCGAATGGGTGTCCGGGAACGTCTCGTCGCTGCTCGTGGACCAGCCACGATCGCGGGCCGCGCTGAGCGCGTCCAACTCGGCGGCCGGCAACGGGCCGGGTAGCAGCCGGCTGCGCTCTTCCGGGGTAAGGCGCGACAGGACGGCGCGCCCGGCTGAACTTCCCAGTATCGGGATCGCAAACGGCAGGTAGGGCAACGCCATCCGAATCGGCTGCGGGCTCTCGCGACTGGCAATAGCGAGCAACTCGGTACCGGACAGGACGGCCAGCATCGCCGTCTCGCCGGTGTCGTCACGCAGCTGGTCGAGTACCGGATCAGCCCTGGCGAGCAACCATTCGCGGGCATGATCGGCGAAGAGCGCTCTCGGCAGCGACGCCGTCTCCCAGCGCACCGGGGTCGTGGACGAGCGCCGGATCCATCCCGCCTCGCCCAGCGTGACCAGGAGACGTTGGACCCCGCTCTTGTCCAGGTCCAAGGCCCGGGCCAGCTCACTCACCCCGAGCGGCTGCGATCGGGCCAGCAGCTCCAGGACCGACAGAGCATGGCGCACGACCCGGATCTGCTTGACGGCCGCCATCAGGCCCTCCTAGCGTGAGGCAGGTAGCCGCTGGCATGTTACAGAGTGATACAGAACGAGGAGGCCCACGTGTCAGCGCAGCAGCCGCCGCTCGCAGGACTTCGCGTTCTCGAGATCGCGTACGAGATCGCCGGCCCCTACGCCGGGAAGCTGCTGGCCGATGCGGGCGCGGACGTCGTCAAGGTCGAGCCGGCCTCGGGTGATCCGCTACGCGCCTGGAGCGCCACCGGCGCCGTCCGGACCGGCGACGGCGCGCTGTTCCAGTTCCTGAACACCTCGAAACGCTCGATCCTCGGCTCCCCCGGCAGCCCTGCGGTTCGCGAGCTGAGCCACGCCGCCGACATCGTCATCGTCGACGAGAGCACCCCGGCGGAGACGCTCGACGAGCTGCGCGCGACGTGTCCCGGTGCCGTCGTCTCGATCACAGCGTTCGGGCGCACCGGACCATCGCGTGACCGGGCCGCGACGGAGTTCACCCTGCAGGCCGAGTGCGGGTCGACAGGCAGTCGCGGGCTGAAGGACGCCTCCCCGCTCGCCGCCGGCGGGCGGCTCGGCGAGTTCATCGGCGGGGCGTACGCCGCGGTCGCGGCTCTTGCCTACGGGCTGCGGGCACGGGCGGGGTCGGGCGGCGAGTTCGTCGACGTCTCGCTGCTCGAGGCGATGGCTATCACGATGGGCGGGCTCAGCTCGGTATCGGCCCAGATCTCGGAAGCGAACGCGACGGCGGGCCGCTCACTCGAACTGCCCTCGATCGAGCCGACGGCGGACGGCTACGTCGGTTTCTGCACGATCACCGCCCAGCAGTTCCAGGACTTCCTGCTCCTCATCGAACGGCCGGATTGGCTCGACGATGCCGACCTCGCGTCGTTCGCCGGTCGCCAGCGTCGCCGCAAGGAATTCGACGCGGCTGTCCGCGCCTGGACGATCACGCGCACGACCGCCGAAATCCTCGAGCTGGCCTCAGCTCTGCGCATCCCGGTCGCCCCCATCGGATCGCCCGAGACCGTGACGAGCATCGACCACTTCGTCGAGCGCGGCGTGTTCGTCGCTAACCCGGCGGGCTTCGTCCAGCCACGGCCCCCGTACCGCATCTCGGGAAGTGCCCTGCGCCCCTTCGGCGCCGCCCCCGCGCTCGGCGCCGACGAGGGACGAGTCACCTGGAGCCCCCGGCAGCGCACCGCGTCGAGCAGCGTCGCGACGCCGCCGCTGGACGGCGTGCGCGTGATGGACCTGACCGCGTTCTGGGCCGGTCCGTCCGCCACGCTCGTCCTCGCGGCGCTCGGTGCCGACGTCATCAAGGTCGAGGGTGTCAAGCGTCCCGACGGCATTCGTTACGCAGGTGGCTGGCCGCCGCCCGCAGAAGGCTGGTGGGAGACCGGCCCGATCTTCCTCGCGGTCAACGAGAACAAGCGTGACCTCACCCTCGAGCTCACCACCCCGCAGGGTCAGCAGCTTGCGCTCGCCCTCGCCGCCGAATGTGACGTCGTCATCGAGAACTTCTCGCCGCGCGTCATGACCAATCTCGGCCTGGACTACGACGCCGTCTCTGCCGCGAATCCGAGCGCCCTGATGGTGCGCATGCCCGCTTTCGGACTCGACGGACCCTGGCGTGACCGGGTCGGCTTCGCGCAGACCATGGAGCAGGTCAGCGGGATGGCCTGGCTGACCGGCGAGGCGGACGGCGCGCCCGTCATCCCCCGCGGTGCCTGCGACCCCATCGCCGGTTTGCATGCCGCCTTCGCCACGCTGGTCGCCCTCGAACACCGTCGCCGCTCGAGGGTGGGCGCGCTCGTCGAGGTGACGATGGTCGAGGCCGCGCTGAACGTGGCCGCCACCGGCGTCATCGAGCGTTCCGCTTACGGACACACCCTGACCCGTGAAGGCAACCGCGGACCGGCCGCCAGCCCGCAAGGCGTCTATCGCTGCAGCGGCGGCGACGAATGGGTTGCGATCGCTACGGAGACCGACGACCAATTTCACCGGCTCGCCGCCCTGATCGACGCCTCCTTCGCCGCGGACCCGGAGTTGGCCGGCTTCACCGGCCGGCGCGCAGCCGCCGACCGTATCGACGCGGCGATCTCCCGCTGGACAGCCACCCGGACGGCGGTCGAGGCCGCAGAAGCCCTGCAATCACAGGGGATCCCGGCGTCACCGGTGAACCTCGGCCGTGACCTGCTCGATCATCCGCAGCTGCGCCATCGGGGCTTCTTCGAGGAGGTCGACCACCCGGTCGTCGGGCAGCTGGCGATGCCCGGGCAGCCGATGCGCCTGGGCTCCCCCGGCCACCGCTGGATCACGAGCGCGGCGCCGACACTGGGCGAGCACAACGAGGCAGTGCTGACCGGCCTGCTGAAGGTGGACGGTGAACGGGTCAAGCAGCTCGCCGAGGACCGCGTGATCGGCACCCGTCCCGCGGGACTGTAAGCGGCCCGCTGTCACATGTGGCGGCCGCCGCTGATCTCCAGGACCGTTCCGGTCATGTAGGACGAGCGGTCCGAGAGCAGGAAGAGCACGACCTCGGCAACCTCATCGGGCTCGCCGGCGCGGCCGAGCGGGATTTCCGCCATGCGCGCTTCCCACACTTCCGGCTTCATGGCCTCGGTCATCTTCGTGCGCACCAGGCCCGGCTGCACGGCGTTGACCCGCACCCCATAACGGGCCAGCTCCTTGGCGGCGGCCTTGGTCATACCGACGAGGCCCGGCCTTCGCCGCGCTGTAGTTGGTCTGGCCGGGATTGCCGACCTTGCCGCTGATCGAGGAGATGTTGACGATGCCGCCGCGCTTCTGCTCCCGCATGACGGCGGCGGCGGCCCGGATGCCGAGCCAGGCGCCGACGAGGTGAACGTCCAGGACCGTCTTGAAATCCTCCAGCGTCATGTTGCGCAAGGTCTTGTCGCGCGTGACGCCGGCATTGTTCACCCAGAAGTCGAGCGAACCGGCCTGCGCGACACACGCGTCGGCGACGGCGGCGACGTCCTCCTCGGACGTCACGTTCGCCCGCACACCGAGCGCCTTGCCAGGGCCTTCAGCGGTGAGCTCGGCCGCAGAGGCCTCGGCGGCGTCGCCGTCCAGATCCGCGATGACCACCGTCGCACCCGCTCGGACCAGCGCCCGCGCGATCGACAGCCCGATGCCCTGCGCCGCGCCCGTCACCACTCCGGCCCGGCCGGTCATCTCATCCACAGTTCGATCCTCTCCTCAGCACCGTCCGTGCACGCGCACGGGCAGCTCGTTGAGGCTGATGCCGACGTTGACCGCCGGCCCGCCGCCGCCCCATCCCACCGGACCCACCTGCTCGATGTCGAAGCGTCGCACGAGAGCCTCCACCATGACGTGGACCTCGCGCTTGGCGAGGTTCGCGCCGAGGCAGTAGTGCGCACCCCCGCCGCCGAACGTCACGTGGGGGTTGGGCGAGCGGGTGATGTCGAAACGGTCGGGATCGGCGAACGCGCGCGGATCTCGGTTGCCCGCCGGATACCAGAGCGAGACCCGGTCGCCGGCGCTGATGGAAGCCCCACCCACGACGGCGTCGACCATCGCCGTCCGCCCGAAGTAGAGCACCGGGCTGGACCAGCGCAGGATTTCCTCGACCGCGGCCGGCATGAGCGTGGGATCGCGGCGCAGCGCGTCGAGCTGCTCTGGATGCTCGAGCAAGGCGACCAGGCCCTGCGAGATGGCGTTTCGCGTGGTCTCGCTGCCGGCGATGGACAGGATCAGGAAGAAGAAGTCGAGCTCGAGCTTGCCCAGCTGGGTGACCCCGCCGTCAGCGTCCGCGACGGAGGCTTGGGTCAGCTCGGTCCAGACGTCGTCGGCCGGCTCGGCCAGCTTGCGCGCGCTCAGGCCCTCGGCGTACTGAAAGAGCTCCACGCGGGCGCGCGAGGCGGCCTCGCGCACCTCGGGGGTGCCGTCGATGCCGGTCAGCATCCGATCGGTCAGGGCGAACACCTGGGGACGCTCGTCCTCGGGGATACCCATGATGTCGGCGATGACGTGCATGGGCAGCTGGAAAGCCACCTCGGACACGAAGTTGAAGGCCCCCGCGCCGGCCACCGCGTCCAGGATCTGATCGGTGCGCCGTACCAGGAGCTCGTCGAGCCGGCGGAGCATGCGCGGGGTGAAGCCGGCGCTGACCAGCTTGCGCAGCCGGGTGTGATCCGGCGGGTCCATCCAGATCAGGGCGGTGCCCCGCATCTCGGCCGGCATCGCCGTCAGGGTCGGCCCATCGGCGGCGCCGAACCGCTCCCAATCGCGATTCACCTCGGCGATCTCCGGATGGCCGAACACCACCCAGAAGCCGTCGAGGTGGGCCGGCTCGAGGCTGAGGTTGCTCGGCAGGTCGACGGGACCGTGCCACAGCACCGGCGACTGCTCGCGCAGCTCGCGGAACAGTTCGTGGGGCACGCCGCCGGTGTAGAGGGCGGGATCGGTCAGGTCGACGGGACAGACCTGCGCTTCGGTGCGAGCGAGAGTCACGGCGGCATCTTTACATATTTGATACGGCAGAGCCGCACCTCGCTGCTCTGCGGCGAAAAACTACAAGTACAAGGCGCGGCTTCCACAACGCGCCGGGCAATTCGCTACAAATGGGTCGCCGCACATCGCGATCATGTAGCTTTTCGCCGCCCACCCGGCCGTAGCCCGGCAATCAGCAGAAGTCGGAGCCGCCGTCGACGTTGAGGTTGGCGCCGGTCATGTAGCTGTTGATGCGCGACGCCGCGAACGCGATGACGGCGCCGATCTCCATCGGATCGCCGGCCCGGGGCAGGTGCGCAGGATGGCCGAAGTCCTCCTTGATAACGCGCATCGCGTCCTCCAGGCTTTCCGGGTCGATCCCGCGCTGCGCAGGAAGCGCCGCCAGGTAGCCCTTCATCCCCTCGGAGAGGAACGAGCCCGGCGAGACCGTGTTGACGAGGATCCCGTCGGGCGCGAGCGACTGCGAGAGGTTCTTGCTCAGGCTGGTGAGCGCCGCCTTCGACGCGGTGTAGGCGACGAGCCCCGGCGACTGCCGTTTGGTGGAGTGCGCCGACACATTCACGACCCGCGCCCAGGCGGCCGCCCGGAGCAGGGGCAGCGCGGCCCGCACGCAGCGCACCGCGCTGAGCGTTCCGATGTCGAACGTCTGGAGCCAATCGGTATCGCTGGTCTGCTCGAACGGGGTGACCCCGACGTCCACCGGCCCCGCGGCATTGATCAGGACGTTGACCTCACCCCAGCGCTGCCCGATCTCGTCGAAGGCGGCCTGCACCGAGACGCCGTCCGTGAGGTCCGCCGATAACCCGAGGGCGTCCGGACTCCCGAGCGTCAGCAGCCGTTCGACGGTCTCGTCCAGCGCCGCCTGACCGCGGGCGAGGACGGCGACGCGCGCGCCTTCCGCGGCGATCGTCTCGGCGGCAGCGCGCCCCATCCCCTTGGAGCCGCCGCTGATGACGGCCGCGGCACCGGCGAATCCCAGGTCCATGCGGGCATCCTGCCAGGCCGGGGTTTCAGAGCCCGGTGAACTCCGCGATGAGCCGGGCCAGGTCCAGCGGCTGATCTCCCTGGACCGAGTGGCCGGAGCCGGCCACCACCTCGATCCGAGCGCCTGGCTGCAGCTGGCGGAACCGCTCGACATCCTCCGGCCCGACCACCCCGGAGTCCGCGCCGAGCACCAGCATGATGGGCGCCGTCACTCGGGCCAGGTCGTCCCAGAGCGCCCCGAACGGCAGGCCCTCGCTCGGCGGACGCAGCCGGTCGTACCGCCAGGCCCAGCCGCCCTCCGGCAGGGGTCGGGCGTTGTGCAGGATGCCGCGGCGCAGCGAGCTCTCGCTACGGGTCGGGTTGTAGAGCATCGTGCGCTCGAGCAGCTCGTCGAACGACGGGAACGTCTCCGGCCCGTCGACGAACGCCGCGATCGGGCCGGCCTTGGTGTCATCCACCCCTGGCGTGACATCGACCAGAACCAGCTTGGCGACCAGCTCAGGGTGCTCCGCAGCGAGCCGGATGGCCGTGAGTCCCCCGAGCGACATCCCCACGACGGCCGTGGCGTGCGGAGCCAGCTCGGTGATCGCGGGGGCGAGGGCGCCGGCATTGCCGGCCGGCCAGTAGTCACGGTCCTCCCGCCAGTCGGAGTGCCCATGCCCGGGCAGGTCGATGGCCACCAGCGGCCGCTCCAGCGCCATCGCGACGGTGTCCCAGGTGTGCGCGTTCTGGGCACCGCCGTGCACCAGCACCAGCTCCGGCGGTGACGCGCCCCACACGAGCGCGCTGACCGTCTGGCCACCGGCGAGCGTGACCGCGGCTCGCTGCACCGTAGGCGGGCCCTGCCAGGGCAGCCCGGCGTCGCGCGCGTTGCCTTCGAAGAGCCCGAACTCGTCGTACTCCTGGGGACCGTCGTGCTCCGTGCCGGAGGTGCTCATCCGGGCAGTCTCCTACTCCGGCTCCCGACCCCCTAGATTGGCCCTCGCGAACAACGGGGACGATCCCTGGACCTCCGGCGCAAAGGCGGCGTGATCGATGAACGAGCAGCAGATCGTCGACGACGCACTCGACGAGCTTCTTCGCACCGCCGACCCCGAGGGTGACCCGCTCACCTTCCTGGCGGCGCAGTACGACGCCGGGCTCGCCTGGGTGTCCTTCCCGCGCGGCCTCGGCGGCCTGGACGTGGGCGTGCACTGGCAGGCGTACGTCAACCAGCGTCTGGTGAGCCGGGGTGCGGTCAGCGGGTTCGGGCGCAACCCGCTCGGCTACGGGATGGGCGGCCCGACGGTGCTGGCCCACGGCACGCCCGAGCAGAAGGAGCGCTTCCTCAAGCCGCTGTTCACCGGCGAGGAGATCTGGTGCCAGCTCTTCAGCGAGCCCGGCGCGGGATTCCGACCTGGCCAACATCGCGACGCGTGCCGAGCGCGACGGCGACGAGTGGGTGCTGAACGGTCAGAAGGTCTGGACCTCCTGGGGCCATGTCGCGCGCTGGGGAATGCTCGTCACGCGCACGGATCCGAGCGTCGCCAAGCACCGCGGCCTGACGTACTTCATCTGCGACATGCACGCGCCGGGCGTCGAGGTGCGTCCGCTGCGGCAGCTGACCGGCAACGCCGAGTTCAACGAGGTCTACTTCACCGACGCCCGCCTGCCCGACTCACTGCGGCTCGGCGGCGAGGGCGCGGGCTGGGCCGTCGCGCTGACCACGCTGTCGAACGAGCGCTACATGCTCTCCGAGGGGCTGTCCGCCGAGCCGGCCGTCGAGGAGGCGATGCAGATTCTGGGAGAAGCGTCGCGACCGGAGCTCGCCCGAAGCTCTGGTACTGCGAGATCGGCTCATGGATTTGCACATCCGCACTCAGGTGAACCGCCTGACGATCCTGCGCGGCAATGAGATGCGGCAGCGCGGTGAGGCGGGGCCGGAGGGTTCGGTGGCGAAGGTCGTCACGGGAAAGCTGAACCAGCTGGCGACCGAGCTCTGCGTCGACCTGCTGGGCATGGACGGGCAGCTGTTCGGCAGCTACGCGATCAGTCAGCGGTCGCTGGGCAGCGGCGGCGCGGAGGACAGCCCGCAGCGATCCTTCCTGCGGGCGCGCGCCAACACGATCGAGGGCGGCACGTCCGAGATCCTGCGCAACATCCTCAGCGAGCGAGTGCTGGGGCTCCCGCCCGAGGCCAGGGTCGACAAGGACAAGCCGTGGGGGGCCTCGCGCCTCTAGCCCGGCGCAGCGCCGTCAGCGCGAATGCGGCGTCCGGTGATGATGCCGGGCGAGAGCACGAAGACGTGTTCCAGCACGTCGTGCGGCGGCGCCAGATTCAGACTCGCGACGCGCGGCCACTCGCTCGGCCGCGTGCAGGCTTCGGCGACCCCGGTGACGACGACGGACCATCCCGCCCGCAGCTCCTCGTGGAGCTGATCGGCTTCGAACGCCACGACCGCGCCGGTGATCGCTTTCAGCAGGCGGGGGTCCGGGTGCGGCCGGAAGTAGACCAGGCCGCCCTCGACGGCATAGCGCACCGGGGTTATCGCCGGAAGCGCACCGTCGGTATAGACGACGCGCCCCACGGAACCATCGGCGAGGCGCCGGAAGCATTCTTCGAGGTCGAGTTCCTCGACCAGCGACGCGGCCAGTCCCACCAGGTGAAGGGAGGAGGATCCCGAAGCGGTGTCGGGCATGAGCGCCTCCTCTCTGGCTGCTGATCACTCTGGTCTCCGGGCCACGCGGCGCCATGAGGCAAAGGTCCCGCCATCGCCGGACTCAGGGGTAGGTCGCTACCCGCCTGAAGGCATCGGGGCTCGCGTCCTGTTTCTAGGGGACCAAAGTCTGCTGCGCGCCCGGCCCGTCAAGTACACGCTCTTCATCTCACGTCCTGAGGCGCGATCCATCACGGACCGTTACGTTGTCGGACATGCGCCGCCGAAGCCGTGCGGTCCGAGGTGCGGACTGTCTGGAGCGAAGCGATCAGCAGCGAAAACGTCTCGCCGGCGAGTATCCGGAGACCGGCCCGGGGCGAGACTCCTTGAACTGGCACGGGATCTGGCGGATGCCTGCGATCCCGTCACGGCAGCGCGCACCATCGTCAGCGCCGCGCTCACCGGGATACCGCATGCCGAGCATGCGGGCATCGCCGTCTTTCCGGCCGGCGCGCGACCACGCACGGTCGCAGCGAGCAGCGATCTGCCAGGCGTCATCGACGCGCTCCAGTACGACATGCGGGAAGGTCCGTCGCTCGAGAGCGCCCATGCACTCGCCACCGTGGTTGTCGACGACCTGGCAAGCGACGAGCGCTGGCCGCGGTTCGCGAAGACACTGACGACCCGGACCCCGGTACGCAGCATCGTGAGCGTCCAGGCGGATCTGGGTACCGGCGATCAGGCGGCGCTGACCCTGCTGGCTTCGCATCGGCAGGCGTTCGACGAGTGGGACGTGGGGGTCGCCGCCGCGCTGACGCTGGTGGCTCGCCTCGTGCTCCAGAACGACGCTCAACGGACGACGGTCAACAACTTGCGCGAAGGGCTGGACTCCAACCGGCGCATCGGGGTCGCCATCGGCATCGTGATGGCGACCGAGCTCGTCGTGGCCGACGAAGCGTTCCAGCGGCTGCGCACGGCGAGCCAGCAGTCTCACAAGCGGGTCCGCGACATCGCCGAGGAGGTCATCCTGACCGGCCAGCTCGGCCCACCCGAACCGCGCCGCCAGGGCGGCGGCGGCGCGCCATAGGGGGGTCTGAACTCGACAAGCGCCAGACGAAAGCTCCATGCTCAGCTGTCAGCCAGGCCCCCCAGCCCCGGCGCTTCTCTGAGGAGACCCATGACATCCAAGAAGCTCATCGCTGAACTCGTAGGCACCGCGCTCCTGGTCTTCTTCGCCGTCGGCGTGGCCACGGCGTCCTTCGGATTCAAGCTGACCGGCACCAGCTTCTCGGCCGGCGTCGTCACCACCGCCCTGGCGTTCGGGCTGGTGCTGCTGGTCCTCGCCTACGCGCTCGGACCGATCTCCGGATGCCACGTCAACCCGGCCGTCACGCTCGGGTTCGTGCTCTCCCGGCGCATGGAGCTTCGCGAGGCGGCCGGCTACTGGGTCGCCCAGTTCATCGGCGGCATCATCGGCGCTCTCGTGCTCTGGGGCGTGTTCAGCTCGTCCAAGGCATACGACCGCAAGACGGTCGGGCTGGGCGCCGACGGGTTCGGCAAGCAGTCACCCCTGCTGATCAACGGCACTGGCGCGTTCATCGCCGAGATCATCCTGACGGCACTGTTCGTCTTCATCGTGCTCAGCGCCACGCGCAATACCGCAGCGCCTCAGGTCGCCGGTGTGGTGATCGGTCTCGGCCTGGCCGTCGTCCACCTCGTCGGCATCCCGCTCACCGGCACCTCGGTGAACCCGGCCCGCAGCCTCGGCCCCGCGCTGATCGTCGCCGGACCGGCGTTGAGCCAGCTCTGGGTCTTCATCCTCGCCCCCCTCGTCGGCGGTGCGGTCGCCGCGCTGGCGCACAACTTCATCTACCCCACCGGCCCCGAGACGACCGTGCGGGTGGATGTCGCGGAGCCGGTCCCCGGGACCTAGCCGGCCGCCGGCTGGTGGGGTGCGAAGTCCTTCGTCCTGATCAGGGCGAAGGACAGCAGCGCCGCGACCAGCGCGATGATGCCGCCGACGAGCAGGATCTCGTTCATCCCCGAGGTGAAGGCGTCGCGGGCGGCAAGGGCCACCTTCGGCCGGGCCTGCGCGGGAAGGGACCGCAGCGCGCCGCTGAGCTGGCCGGCGCGTAACGATGACGCGATGGCATCGGCCTGACCGGAGAGGCCGCCCACGGCTGCCAGCTTGGCGGTGATGACGTGAGTGGTCTGCGAGGCGAACAGCGTGCCGAACAGCGCGATCCCGGTGGCGATGCCGACCTGGCGAAAGGTCGAGTTGATACCTGACGCCATGCCGGCCCGCTGCGGCTGGACCACGCCGACCGCCGTCGACGCCAGCGGCGGGTTCGTCAGCCCGATGCCGGCCCCGGCGACGAGGAACCCCGGGATGAGGTGGGTCCACTCCGTATCGGCGTGCAGGCCACGCATCAGGAAGATCCCGATGCTGACCAGCAGCAGGCCAGGCCCGATCAGCAGCCGGATCGGAACGTGCGACGTGAGCCGTCCCGCGATCGCGGAGGTCAGCAGGATGCCCGCCGAGATGACCAGCAGCCGCAGACCGGTCTGCAGCGCCGTGTAGCCCAGCAGGTCCTGCACGTACAGCACCAGGTAGAGCAGCAGCGAGAAGATCGAGGCGCTCAGCCCGAACGCTGCGACGAGGCCGCCGGTGAAGGTGGGCAGCCGGAAGAGCTGAAGGTCGAACATCGGATGGCGCCCGCGGCGCTCGATCAGGACGAAGGCCACTAGCAGCACGCCCGCCGCGATGAAGCAGGCGACAACCCGGGCGTCGCTGAACGACCGCTCGTTGGATTCGATGAGCGCGTAGACGAGCGAGGCGAGTGCCGCGGTGAAGGTCACCAGCCCCCACCAGTCGGGACGCCGGGCCTGCGGAGCCCGCGACTCGACGATCTTGCGCAGCGTCATGACGAGCGCGACCACCCCGATCGGCAGGTTGACGAAGAAGATCCAGCGCCAGGAAAGCCCCGAGGTGAGGATGCCGCCGAGCAGGGGGCCGATGGCCACCGCAAGCCCGGTGATCGCGCCCCAGATCCCGAACGCCACGCCGCGGTCCTTGCCCTGGAACGCCGTGGCCAGCAGCGCGAGCGAGACCGAAAACATGATCGCGCCGCCCACACCCTGCACGCCGCGCGCCAGCTCCAGGAACAGGCTGTTCGTCGCCGAACCGCACAGCAACGAGGCCAGCGTGAAGATCACGAGACCGAGCGCGTACAGCAGCCGGCGGCCGTACAGATCGGCCAGTGAACCCGCGGTGAGGAGCAGAGCGGCCAGGGTCAGGGCATAGGCGTCGACCACCCATTGCAGGTCGGAGAACGAGGCGTTCAACGACTGCTGAATGTCGGGCAGGGCGACGTTTACGATCGTCACGTCGAGCAGCAGCATGAACGTGCCGAGGCAGACGGCCACGAGGGTGAGCCACTTGCTCCCGTCCTGGGGTGCGGCCTGCTGCGGCCCGGCTCGTTCGGCGGTCTCTACCACGCGCGTGTCCTTGCGGTCTCGTGTCGGGTCTGGCGAAGCATGTTCCGGGCACCGCGGTCGGCGCCAGTTATTTGCGTGCCCCAAACTGGTCCTGATGAACGCCAACATTCGCACGGCGGGTCCCGCGGATGCGGCCGCGATCGTGGATCTCGTCGAGTCGGCCTACCGCGGATCGAGTAGCCGGGCGGGCTGGACCACCGAGGCGGACCTTCTCGACGGGCAGCGCACCGACCTCGAAGCGGTTCAGGAGGCCCTGGGCGACCCCGGCGTCCGCATCCTGCTCGCCCTGACACCAACGCGGTCACCAACGGGCGAGCTCGTCGGCTGCTGCCAGATAGAACGGCGGGGTGAGCGGCTGGCGTACTTCGGCTCGTTCGCCGTGCGGCCCACGCTGCAGGGGGCCGGCCTCGGCGGGTGCCTGCTGGCGGCAGCCGAAAGGGAAGCACAGGCGAGCTTCGGCGTCGACGAGATGGAGATGACCGTCATCGCCCAGCGCGCCGAGCTGATCGCCTGGTACCTGCGCCGCGGCTACGAGGCGACCGGCGAGACGCGTCCGTTCCCCTACGGCGACGAGCGCGCTGGCGAACCCCGGCGCCCGGACCTGCACTTCGTCGTGCTACGAAAGGCGCTGGCCTGAGCCGACCCCGGCAGGAGGACCGCTACGCGATGGACACCGCGCAGGACTCATCGGTCCTCGACTCGTACGTGGCTGCCGTGAGGGCCGCGGACGAGCGATTGCTCGCTTCGGGAAGCCCCTTCGAGCTCCGGCGCGAGACCGTCCTGGGCGAGCCGATGAACGTGTTCGCTGCACGTAAACGGACCATCGGTGAGCTGCTCGACGGGTCGCGGGATTTCGGCGACGCCGAACACCTGGTGTTCGAGGACGGCCCCCGGATCACGTTTCGCGAGCACCACGAGCTGGTGCGCTCGGTGGCTGCCACGCTTCACGTCCGCCACGGCGTGCAGAAGGGTGAGCGCGTCGCCATCTCCGGGGCCAACAGCCTCGGATGGATCCTCGTCGCTCTGGCGTGTGCCCGCATCGGCGCCGTAGCCGTCGCGTTCAACAGCTGGTGGACCACCAGCGAGATGCTGGCCGCGTTGGAGCTTTCGGAGCCGAAGCTGCTGGTCGCCGACGCCAAGCGGCGCGCGGTGCTCGGCGAGCACGGTGGCGCGCTCCCGGTGTTCGACATGGAATCGGTCGCGACGGAGCTGACGAGCGAGCCGGCCGACACGCCGCTGCCCGCGGTCGACGAGGATGACCCTTGGGCGCTCGCCTTCACCAGCGGGACGTCGGGAAAGCCCAAGGCCGCAGTGCTGACGCATCGCTGCCTGATCGGCTTCCTCGCCTTGAACAACGCGCTCGGTGCTCGCGCCATGACGATTGCCGGGGTGCGCCCGCCTGCAGTGCGGGCGCCCGTCGTCCGGCTCGCCGTCTTCCCGCTGTTCCACATCTCGGGGCTGAGCTCGATGATCACGACCGTGGCACTCGGCCACAAGACGGTCTGGCCGGCCGGCCGCTTCGACGCCGGGCGCGTGATCGCGCTGACGAACCAGGAAGGCATCACGATGTGGGGCGGCGCCTCGACCCACATCGTCCGGCTCATGGAACATCCGGACCTGCCGACGGTCGACCCGCAGCAGCTGACCTCGGTCGGTATCGGCGGCTCCGCCTCCACCCCGAGCCTGATCGCGCTCACGGAGGCCCGGCTGCCACATCTGGTCGGCACCTTCGGCAGCGGCTACGGGATGACCGAGTGCGGGGGGCTCGCCACCCACGCGAGCAACGCGTTGTTGCGCGCCGCCGCGGACTGCGTCGGGCCGGCGTTGCCGACCGTCGAGCTGAAGATCGTCGACGGAAGCGGCCAGTCGCTGCCCGACGGCCAGGTGGGGACGATCTGCATCCGCAGCCCGATCCTCATGACCGAGTACTGGCGCAATCCCGCTGCGAACGAAGCCGCCTGGCTGCCTGGGCGCTGGCTGCGCACCGAGGACTACGGGCGGCTGGAGAACGGGCTGCTGTTCCTCGCGTCGCGCCAGCGCGACCTCATCATCCGCGGCGGCGAGAACATCTACCCCATCGAGGTCGAGGACTGCCTCGACGGCCACCCCGACGTCCTGGAATCGGCGGTGTTCGGCCGCGACGACGCCGAGTTCGGCCAGCTGGTCCACGCGAGCGTCGTGATGCGCGAGGGAGCGAGGGTGACAGCCGAGGACCTGCAACGCCATTGCGCGGATCGCCTGGCGTACTTCAAGGTTCCCGCCACGCTCGAATTGCGCACCGCTCCCCTGCCGCGCAACGCCAGCGGCAAGGTCCTGAAGCGCCTGATCATCGAGGGCACCGAGCACCTCGCCGTTCCCGACCCGGAGTGACCGCCATGACTGCTGAACCGACCGTCCTGCTCGACGGCCTGATCTTCGGCGAGGGACCGCGCTGGCACGACGACGCGCTGTGGTTCAGCGACATCCACGACAACACCGTGCACCGCGTCGAGATCGGCCCGGGCGGTAAAGCCGGCGACCATGCCGTCGTCGCGCGGTTCGAGGAGGCGGTTTCCGGGCTCGGCTGGCTGGCGGACGGCGACCTGATCTTCGTCGCCATGGAGAGCCAGCGGCTCATGCGCGTGAGCGCGGCGGGCGAGATCACGCAGCACGCCGACGGATCGGCGCTGGCGCGGGGATCGCTGAACGACATGATCGTGCGCAGCGACGGCACCGCCTACGTCGGCGACATGGGCGCCCGCATCTTCAGCGATCATCCGGACCACAGCGTGCCCGGGCAGACGCTGGTCGTGACGCCCGACGGATCGGTCAGCTGCGCCGCCGATGCGCTCGGGGCACCGAACGGCCACGTGCTCACGCCGGACGAGCAGACCCTGTACGTGGCGGAGAGCGCGCGAGGCCGGATCACCGCCTTCGACGTGGCCGGTGACGGATCGCTGTCCGGGCAGCGCCTCTTCGCCGGCCTCACGCCGGCGGCGGGCATGCCCATCGCACCCCCCGACGGGATCTGCCTCGACGTCAGCGGCGCCATCTGGGCAGCGGATCCACTCGGACGCCGGCTGGTCCGGGTCCTGGAAGGCGGCGAGACCACCGATGTGGTCACGTTCGGCGGCGGGGTTCCGGTCGCCGCGGTGCTCGGAGGGCCGGGCCGGACCACCCTGTTCGCCTGCGTCGCCGATGACTGGAAGCGTGATGCCGTCATGAAGGGGCGCACCGGCCGGATCGAAGCGGTGCGCGTCGACGTCCCGGGTGCCGGAAGCCCCTGAGTGCGCCTTCCCCCAGGACCGTTCCTGCGGGCCGTGACGTCCGGGCCGTCGATGGTGCCGACCTTGCGCGACGGCGACCGCCTCCTCGTCCTGCGCTGGTGGCGGCCGCGCACCGGCGCGGTCGTCCTGGCCCGGTATCACTCGATGCCGGAGCGCCATGTCGTGAAGCGGCTGGGCCGTTGCACTCCGGATGGCTGGCTGCTCGCGAGTGACAACCCGTTCGCGGGCGGTGACAGCCGCAGCCACGGACCGGCCCGGGTGATCGGACGCGTCATCCTGCACCGGGCTCCCGGCTCGTTGCGCCCCCGCTGGGTGCCCCGCGCCGTCGCAGCGTCCGCTACCGGCGAAACCCGTGCCTAACCGAAACCCTGCGATTGCCACGACGCGCAGGTCGGCTACGGTGGTCAACATCATCGTCAGCACGATTGTCTGCGGCCCGTTTGGCGTGATTCCCGGGCGAGCACGTAGACGGCATCGGCTTTTGAGGTCAGTTCAGCTCGACGAGAAGAGAGGGAACGACATGCGACTGCTCCGTCGCCGCGTCACCGCCTACGCACACTGCGATCTGCCGTGTGGGGTCTACGACCCGGCCCAGGCCCGCATCGAGGCCGAGTCGGTCAAGGCGATCATGGAGAAGTACCAGGGCAACGAAGACCCGGTCTTCCGCACCCGCGCGCTGATCATCAAGGAGCAGCGGGCGGAGCTCGTCAAGCACCACCTGTGGGTGCTCTGGACCGACTACTTCAAGCCACCGCACTTCGAGAAGTACCCGCAGCTGCACGACCTGTTCAACCGCGCCACCAAGGCCGCGGGTGCCGCCGGCGGCAAGGGTTCGCTCGACCCGGCCGAGGGCCAGAAGCTCCTCGACCTGATCGCCGAGATCGACTCGATCTTCTGGGAGACGAAGAAGGCGTGAGCTGGGCGCCCTAGCGGCGCATCGGTTGAGGGAGTGGTTGCGCGAGCAGCCGCTCCCTCAACTCTTTGGCAGCAGGCGCTAGGTTGCCGTATGGCCATCAACCCCACCGGCTCCGACCTGAAGCGCTTCCTCGCCGAGGGCGGTGATGAACCCGTCGTGATGCTCAACCTCCTGCGCTTCGGCCCCGATGGGCGCAAGCGCTACGAGGAGTACATGGCCCATTTCCAGGAAACCGCCGGCGCGTCGGGCGCCAAGGTGATCTACGTCGGCCTCGGGTCCACCACCCTCGTCGCCGAGCCCGGCCAGGAATGGGACGCGGTGCTGCTGGTGCGCTATCCGAACCGGCAGGCGTTCACCGACATGATCGCCGACCCCGGGTACCAGGCCGGCACCCACCTGCGCACGGAGGCGCTGTCCGAGGCCGTGCTGCAGGCAACCGTCCCGTGGATTCCGGGCCAGTAGCGATCGCGGCGGCCTTCCGGGCTGCCAGCATTTCCCGTCGCCCCGACGACGCCAGCTGCTGGCAGCCGCCGTAAACCGGGGGTGCGGCGGGGGTGCGCGATCGTGCGGCGCCCGGCCGCCAGCATTTCCCGTCGCCCCGACGACGCCAGCTGCTGGCAGCGCGGCATCGCGAACGAAACTGAACCTGTGGACAACCGAGTTCGGGCTCCTACGACCGACACTCTTGGTGCGTGGACGCCCGAGCAGCGCAGTTGCTTCGCAGCCAGCAGGGCGTCGCGCGCCGTGATCAGCTCCTGAGAAACGGGCTCACCCAGGGACAGAATCCGCGCCCAGCTCCGCGCTCGTCGGTGGCGCGCGCTCGGCCCGGTCATCGTTGTTGCCCACAACGGCCCGCTCAATCGCCATCAGCAATGCTGGGCGGCCGTCCTGTCCGCCGGGTCAAACGCGCTGATCTCAGGACTCACCGCGCTCGAGGCAGCAGGGCTTCGCGGTTGGGACTCTCCGGAGGCACACGTTCTCACGAGTCGGGGCAGCACGCGGGCGCACCTGCCCGGCGTCCCCCTCGTCCGGCACGAAACACGCCGCCCGGCACGGGGTCAGCTGGCGAAGACCGGCTATCCCGACCGTTGCAGCGTTCAGCGGGCGGCCATCGACGCGGCCTCATGGCAACGAGATCGCCGGACAGCCATCGCTCTGCTCGCGGCCGTCGTCCAGCAGCGACTCACGACCCCGCAACGCCTCCGCCAGGCGCTCACGGATGCCGGACCGATCCGCCACCTTCGCGCGATGCGCCTCGCCATCGCCGACATCGAGGGTGGAGCAGAGGCGCTGTCCGAGATCGACTTCGCCCGGATGTGCCGGCGCTACAAGCTAGGGACGCTCATGCAACAAGAAGTCCGGCGCGATCGGTTCGGGAATCGCCGGTACATCGACGGCAAGATCAAGGGCCCGACCGGCAAGATCGTCAGGTTCGAGGTCGATGGCGGCATTCACCTGATACCAGAGACGTACTGGGATGACATGCATCGTCAGAACGAGCTGGTGATCGGCGAGACCCCTGTTCTGCGCTTCTCGCCCTACGCGGTTCGTTACGAGGAGGAAGTCGTGGCCGACCAGTTCCGCCGAGCCCTCGCCTAACTGCTCCATCCGCGCGGACACCATCCGCGTTGCCAGCATTTCCCGTCGCCCCAACGACGCCAACTGCTGGCACCCACCCAAAGCGGGAGTGCCCGGGGTGCGCCACCGCCACCGCCAGCATTTCCCGTCGCCCCAACGACGCCAACTGCTGGCACCCACCCAAAGCTGGGGTGCGCCACCGCGACCGCCAGCATTTCCCGTCGCCCCAACGACGCCAATTGCTGGCACCCCCCCAAAGCGGGAGTGCCCGTGGTGCGCCACCGCGACCGCCAGCATTTCCCGACGTCCCAACGACGCCAACTGCTGGCACCCGCCCAAAGCTGGGGTGCATCGCCGGGCAGCCCCCCGTACCGCCAGCATTTCCCGTCGTCCCAACGACGCCAATTGCTGGCACCCACCCAAAGGCGGGAGTGCCCGTGAGTGATCGACCAGGCGGTCCCCTTGCCGACCTGCTGCATCCCTGAGCACGACGGCAGGACGGTCCGAATCAATGGCACCTACGACACCCTCGAAGGGCCCCGGCAGCGGTATCGGTGCTTCGACCCGAAGAATCCGAAGAAGACCGAAACACACGTTCACCGCGCCGCTACCCCGGTCGGCGGTAGGCGACGAAACATGCTGCAACGACTGCCGTGTCCCAACGCCCAAGCACGCGGGAGCTGAGGCGCCGACGAGGCGGATGAACTACCCGGCCTCGGTGGTCTACTCGGTCCTCCACGACCTGGCCGAGGGTCGTGCCTACACCTACGCGTCGATGCGGGCCTTGGAACAGCTGGAGCGGCCTACCGGCAGGTCCCGCCGGGTCCAGGGCCAGACGGTGTCCGAGCTCAACGAGGCCGGACTCATCAGCCCGGACCGCGAGCAGAAGGCGCACTGGCACATCGCCGCCGACGTCCTCGAACGCTTCGCACCCATCATCACCGAGCCCGCGTTCAAGGCCATCCATGCCGAGGAGATGGAGTACCGCGCCGCCGGGCTGCCAGTCGTCTACGTCGCCGATGAGGTCCCGGTGAAACGCGATTACGCCCGGTCGGTCGGCTACACCAGCTCGCCGGTCGTCTGGAATGCACTGGTAATCAGCCGGATGGCATGGGTAAAGGACCCCGACGGCAAGCTGGTCGGCCGGTCGAGCAAGCTCGTGCGCGTCCGAGCCCTGCCCAACGTCACGAAGGAGGCCTGGACGCTCGTCCTGTCCGAACTCGATGCTCCGGACTTCCTCATCGCCGACGGAGCCGCGGCGATCGAGCAGGCGGCAAAGGCCGTTTCGGGCCGCGACGACCTTCGTGCCGTGCGTCTACCACGCCACCGACAAAATCCGGAAACGCCTCGCGCCGGACAAGGGCCGGATGCCGGACAAGGTCCGCGACCACATCTACACGCTCACCCGTGAAGCCATGGCCGCCAGCGGGCCCGCGGCGGTCACCAGCTGGTTCGACGACCTCGAGCTGCTCGTCGAGTCCGCCCAGCTGCCCATCGAGCCCGTCGCCGCGCTACGAGCTCAATACCAGCCGCTGCTGCGCCGGTCTGCTGTCGTCGCGCAGAAGCACAGCAACCCGAAGGTGCCCATCAGCAACGCGAGCGTGGAAAACCAGATCGACGCCTGGGTGGACAAGCTCACCCGCCGTCGCGGCGCGATGTTCTCCAACCTCGCACGCACGAATCTGCTCGGGGACCTCATCGTCGCCGGAGCCAACGGCGCCCTCCTACGCCAGCACGAGGTGGTCCAACAGCTGCGCGATGCTTCCCGCGCGACGAACGGTTGGGCACCACCGCCCCGCGCCCTGGTCGAGCCAGCCGGAACCTACGCCCTTCGCGACGCGTCCTCCGTCGTGGAACTGCTACGGCGGGAGGCGTCATGACGACACTCCCACCGAAGGGCGCGGCTTACCACACGCTCATCGCGAACCGCTGCTTCGTCGTCCTCGACATCGAAACAACCACGCGCCCGGCTACCGAAGGATGCCGTCGAGACGACCTATCCCATTTCCATCGGCGCGGTCGTGCTGCTCAACGGCACCATGGCGCGAGGCGTTTCACAAACTGACCAACCCGGGCGTCCCGGTCGACAAGGCCAGCAGCGCCTACAACGGCATCAAGACCGGCGACCTCGCGGCCGCCGACGACAACGCGACAGTCCTGGCCTCAGCTGGACCAGTTCCTCGCCGTCCACCCCGAGGCGTTCATCTGGCCTGCCACAACGCCTACTTCGACGTCGTCCATCTGCATCGCAGCTACCAGCGCGCCGACATGACCCCCTTCTCCCGCGCCGTCATCGACACCGAGTTCCTGCCCATCAGGCTGCGGCTGGCCGGCGCGGTCGCCCGGCCCAAGCTCACCGCCCTGGAAACCCAGTACCAGCGTCGCCACCACCCTGACCGGCGTTTCGCAGAGCAAGCAGCGGGTCCACAAGGCGCTGCTCGACGCGCAGAACACCGCCGAAGTCCTCAGCTGGCTGCTCGCTGAGGCGGCAGCCCAGGGCATCGTCGAGTTCGACGACTTCCTCACCAAGGCCAAGGCAAGGCCCAGCGACGAGATCGCCGCGCACGCCGCACGGCGTCGTCGCAGGGTCCGCGCACCCAGCGATCCCCACCCGGCACATCCGGTCAACACATGGCAAGCGCGGGCTCCCCGAGGTCCCGACCGACCAGCAGGTCCGTACCTGGGTGGATCAGGTCGGTGAGTGCGTCGCACTTCACTGCCCGCACGTGCGCGAGAAAGTCATCGGTCGAGGCCCATCGCCACGCGGCGTTCCTGCCCCTGCTCAGCCCGCTGCTTTCCGGAGCCACCAAACTCTGGCGACTCTCGGCACCGCACTCGTCGCACTCGAACCCCTCCTCAACCGGACTGACCGGGCCGGCGCGCGGGCTTGGTACCGGCGGCACCACGCCGCACATCAAGGCCGCACCGCCCTGCGATGAGCTGCACGCCTGCCCTGATTGCGTGGCCGGGCAGCCCTGTCCGAAGGACACGATCTACCAGCTGCTCACCCGGCGCACCCTCGATTACGGCCTGACCTCCCGCGGAGAGCCCGTCAGCCTGTTTTCCCGGCGCGTCAAGGACGACCTGTGGGACCAAGGCAACGACCGGAAGATGAACACCTGGCCCGCACAGGGCATGCACGACATGGCCGCCCACATGATGTGGATGCTGATCGCCGAGGCCCGGCGCAAAAACAACACCACCCGAGGCATGGACATCATCGCCAAGGCCGTCGCCCGAAACCTGCACGAGCACGACCCGCGCCTGGCGCTCGAGGTGGCGCGGTACTGGTCACAGCAACCGCGCAAGGAGCAGGACATCACCCGCCTTGTCGAGGTAATGCGTGCCAAGGCCACCACCGACCCCGGCTACCTGGACCTCGACGTCTGGTACGAGGGGTCTCACCGAAAGAAGCTCTGCCGCCCGGGACGCCGCCAAGGCCCGCAAGGCACACCGCGAATCCAAAGAGCTCACGGGAGTGCCCGGGGTGCGCCACCGCGACCGCCAGCATTTCCCGTCGCGCCAGCGACCTCAAATGCTGGCAGCAGGACCAACGACAACCGGACCAACCACAGCAGGACCAACCACAGCAGGACCAACGGCACCCAGACAGCTGCCGCCGCTCACGTAGCGAGGGCCTCCGCTTCGTCCGGAACCTCCTGCTGGACGCCGGCCCGTAGCCCGACGAAGGCGACGACCGCCGCCACCGCCATGATGATCGCCAGCACCAGAAGCACCGACTGGATCCCGTGAGCGAAGTCTGCCTTGAAGAAGTCCGGAATCTTGTCCAGGTTGCGCCCGCTCCCACCCTGCAGCTGAGCCGCTTGTGCGGCGCTCCTGACGGCGTCCGCGCGCGGCTCCCCCTGAGAGACGAACGTGTCCTCGAGCCGGTTGCGCAGCACGGTCACCTGGATGGTGCCGAGCACGGCCAGGCCGAGGCTCGAGGAGTAATTGCGGATGGTCTGGGTGACACCGGTCGCCATGCCGTAGTCCAGCGACGGCGCGCGGCTCACCGCGTCGGTACTCGCCGGGCCGAGCATGAATCCCATCCCGGCGCCCGCCAGGATGACGTACCAGGTCTGTGACCCCATATCGAGGTCGACGACCTTGGTGCTCCACAGGTAGAAGCCGACCGCGGCGAGGATGCACCCGAGCACCACCGGGCGCTTGGCTCCCCCCGCGTCGAGCATCCGGCCGCCGATCTGAGCCGCGACCACGAAGCCGATGAAGAAGTACAGCAGGAAGAGGCTGGCGTTCGTGGCGCTCTTGCCGAGGGAGATCTGCGCGTACTCACTGGCGAAGAAGAAGATCGGCACGAACGCGACCATGGCGATGCCGAGGACGATGTTCTGGACCAGGAACGCGCGGATCCGGAAGAGGCCGGTCTTGATCAGCGGCGACACCTGGGTGGCTTCGAACCGGAAGAACGCGATCAGCAGCACCACACCGGCAGCGATGCAGATCCCGATCCCCGGGTTGCTCCAGCCCCAGATGGACGACTGCTGGAAGCCGAAGACGCTCAGGCCGACCCCCGCGACGATGAGCACCAGCCCGCGGTAGTCCATCCTGCTGTGCTCGAACCGGGTGACCGGCTTGGACACGAAGATGAGCGCGAGCGCGATCAGGGCGATGGGGATGTTGACCCAGAAGATGGCGCGCCAGGTCCATTGCGTGAGCGCGCCACCCAATACCGGTCCCACCGCCGTGAGCCCGCCGGCGATGCCGAAGAACGCCGCCAACGCCTTGCCACGCTCCTGCAGCGGGAACGTCTGCACCACGATCGCCAGGGCGGCCGGGAACATGAGGGCGCCGCCGAAGCCTTGCAGCGCCCGGAAGATGATCATCCAGGTCTCGGCCAGGCTCCCGCTCGGCACCGCCCCGCAGAGCGCTGATGCCCCGGCGAAGATGACGACGCCGATCGTCACCATCCGCCGGTGTCCGAGGGTGTCGGCGAGGCGCCCGCCGAACGCGAAGAACGCGGCGAGCGACACCAGGTAGGAGTTGATCGCCCACTGCAGGCCGGTCGTCGTCAGGTGCAGCTCGTCCTGGATGTTCGGTGCGGCAATCGAAACGATCGTCTGGTCGATGAACGTCATCGAGACGGCGAAAATCATCGCCGCGAGGACGAGATTCTTCGACCGCCCCATCGACTCGCCACCCGACGTCGCTGCCGTGGACGACGACGTTCCGGACAGTTCCTGCGCCACGATGATCCTCTCTTTCACTGGGGATTCATCGGCAGCATGAAGGGAAAGTTGCGCTACGTACAAGATTCATCGCTTATGGCTACCGCGTGTCGCTCGCCTTGCGGCCGCAGTACTCGACGATTTAACTGGTGAACGTGGCCGTCGACCGTCCGAAGAAGCCGGCTGCGCGCAAGCTCGAGCGTTACCGCGACAAGCGCGACTTCGAGCGCACGCCCGAGCCGAGCGGGCACGGCCCCGCACCGAAGACCGGCGAACCGGACCCTGCGCTGCGGTTCGTCGTGCAGCGCCACCGGGCCCGCCGGCTGCACTACGACCTGCGCTTCGAGATCGACGGCGTGCTCGCCAGCTGGGCCGTTCCCAAAGGGCCCACCCTCGATCCCGACGTGAAGCGCGGCGCGTACCACGTCGAGGACCACCCGCTCGAGTACATCGATTTCGAGGGAGTCATCCCGGCGGGCGGCTACGGCGGCGGCGACGTCATCGTGTGGGACACCGGCACCTGGCAGCCGGTCGAGACCGACGATCCGGGCCGGGCCGTCGCGAAAGGCGAGTTGCACGCCGACGTCTTCGGGGAGAAGCTGCGCGGCCGTTTCGTCCTCATCCGCACCAAGCGCGACGACGCCGGTAAGGACGACTGGCTGCTGCTGCACAAGCACGACGAGTTCGCGGTCAAGGGCTGGGACCCCGAGGCGCACGAGCGTTCGGTGCTTTCCGGGCGTACCAACGACGAGGTGAAGGCCGACCCCGACCGGCTGTGGCGCTCTAACGTCCCCGCTGCCGAGGCCAGCGTCACGGTAAAGAGCACCGACGTCCAGGCCGCCGACCCGCAGGAGATCGCGGCTCTCGACGAGCTCGGAGCCAGTGGAAAATGGCGCATCTTCGGCCGCGAGCTGCGCGTCACCAACCTCGACAAGGAGCTCTTCCCCTCCCGTGGCCGGGAGGCGCCGCTGACCAAGCGTGACTTCCTGCGCTACGCCGCGCAGATCGCACCGGTGGCCCAGCCCTACCTGGCCGGGCGGGCGCTGAACATGCACCGTTTCCCCAATGGGGCGCAGGCGAAAGGCTTCTGGCACAAGGAGTTGCCGGCGCATGCGCCGGCCTGGTTACCACGGTGGCACAACCCCGAGGCCGGCGCCGATGAGAGCCGCACGTACCTCGTCGTCGACGAGCCTGCCGCCCTGGTCTGGGCCGCGAACTTCGGTGCGCTCGAGTGGCACGCGTGGACCTCGATGACCGACGAGCCGCGCAGCCCCACGTGGGCCCTGATCGACATCGATCCGGGCGAGCGCACCACCTGGGACGACGTGCTGACCTTGGCGCGCCTGCACCGGACGGCCCTGGAACACCTGCGCATCACGAGCTTTCCGAAGGTCACCGGACGCCGCGGCATCCAGATCTGGATACCGATCACCCGCGGCCCCAGCTTCGAGCAGACCCGGCGGTGGGTGAAGAAGCTGTCCGAAAGCGTGGGGCAGGTCGTGCCGGAGCTGGTCAGCTGGAAGTGGGGTACGGCGGACCGCAGCGGCCTGGCCCGCCTCGACTACACGCAGAACGCCGTCAACAAGACTCTCGTCGCGCCGTACAGCTGCCGGGCCGCCGCCGGTGCGCCGGTCTCGGTGCCGATCGCCTGGGAGGAGCTGGACGACCCCGCGCTGCGCCCCGACGGCTTCGGATTGCGGACCGTCATGAAGCGCGTTGCGGCGAGGGGCGATCTCATGCGGCCCGCGCTGCGGGTGGAGCAGGCGCTGCCACCGCTCTGACGAGCCGCCGGGCCGACCGTGCAGGATCAGGGCATGACGGCACAGCACATCCGCGGGGTCGTGCTTCCCAGCGGGGAGCACCGCGACCTCTGGCTGGTGGACGGACGCATCAGCACCACGCCGATGCACGATGCGACGACGGTGGCCGAAGGCTGGGTCGTCCCCGGCCTTGTCGACGCCCACTGCCACATCGGCCTGGAAGCAACCGGCGCGATCGACGAGGCGCAGCAGGAGGAGCAGGCGCTTGCCGAGCGCGCGGCCGGCGTCCTGCTCGCGCGTGACTGCGGCGTCCCGTCCGACACGAGGTGGATGGACGGGCGTGAGGACCTCCCGCGCATCGTGCGCGCGGGCCGGCACATCGCCGCACCGCGGCGTTACATCCGCGGCTTCGGTGTGGAGGTCGAGGCGAGCTCCCTCGTGCAGACCGTTGAAGCGCAGGCGGCGCGCGGCGACGGCTGGGTGAAGATCGTCGGAGACTGGATCGACCGTGACGCCGGCGATCTGCGACCGTGCTGGCCGCTGCCGGTCCTGACGGATGCCGTCACCCGAGCCCACGAACTCGGGGTGCGCGTGACGACGCACATCTTCGGAGAGGCGGCGCTGCCCGAGGCGATCGAGGCAGGCGTCGACTGCATCGAACACGGGACGGGACTGTCCGAGGAATCGCTGGCGACGATGGCCGAGCGGAAGGTCGCGCTCGTCCCGACGCTCATCAACATCGCGAACTTTCCCACCATTGCCGCGCAGGCCGACCGGTTTCCGGCGTATCAGCAGCACATCCTCCGGCTGCACGAAGGAGTGGCGACGATGGTCGCGGCGGCCTACGAGGCGGGCGTGGCGATCTACGCGGGAACCGATGCGGGCGGGGCTCTTGCCCACGGGCGGATCGCCGACGAGATCGCCGCGCTCATCGCTGCAGGCCTGCCGGCCGAGGCTGCGCTCGGTGCCGCGAGCTGGAGGGCCCGCGAGTGGCTCGGTTTCGACGGCGGGCTGACGGAGGGAACGGAGGCGGATTTCGTGGTGTACGAAGAGGATCCGAGGTCCAACCCGGCGGTGCTCGCGCATCCGGCCCGGATCGTGCTGCGGGGAAAGGTCGTCGCATGAACCAGTCCGTCTTCCGCCCCGACGTCCTCGCCGGCTCCGTCGCGTTCGTCACCGGTGGCGGCACCGGGATCGGCAAGGAGACCTGCCGTGTCCTCGGCCACCATGGGGCGCGCATCGCGATCGCCAGCCGCAAGCGAGACGTGCTGGAGGCGACCGCTCACGAGCTCGCGGCCGAGGGCATCGAGGTCCATCTCGACACCTGCGATGTGCGCGATGCCGCCGCAGTGCAGCGCGTCGTCGCCGGGATCATCGAGCGCTACGGCCGGCTCGACATCGTCGTCAACAATGCCGCCGGCAACTTCCCGGCGCCCATCAGCAGCATCTCGCCCAACGGTTTCAAGGCGGTCGTCGACATCGACCTGCTCGGCACGTTCAACGTCTCCAAGGCGGCGTTCGACGCGTGGCTGGGGGCGAACGGCGGCAACATCGTCAACATCACCGCCCCGTTCGAGATGAAGGGAGCGGCCCTGCAATCGCATGTCGCGGCAGCGAAGGCAGGCGTCGATTCGCTGACGAGAACGTGCGCCGTCGAGTGGGGCCGCCACGGCATCCGGGTGAACGGGATCGCACCCGGGACCATCGGCGGGACCGAAGGGGTGCGCCGCTTCGAGAGCGTCGTCCCGGCGGCGGGGCGCCAGGGCAATCCGCTCGGGATCATCGGCAGCGGCGACGACATCGCCAACCTGCTGCTCTACCTCTGCTCGCCCGCGGCCCGGTTCATCTCGGGCCAGATCATCGCCGTCGACGGTGCCGGCACGGTCGACCAGATGAAGTTGGATCTCAGCGCCTTCTAGGTGGTCTGCTGCTCCTTCGGCGCTGACCGCGGCTCCAGCTGGATATCGCGATCGGCCCGCTCTTCGCCGGCGTCGAGCTCGACGGTGCGTTCGCGCTCGGAATTGACCTGCATCCCGAGCAAGATGGCCACGTTGGTCAGCCACACCCACACGAGCAGCCCGACCACGCCGCCGAGCGTGCCGTAGGTCTTGTTGTACGAGCCGAAGTTGGCCACGTAAGCCGCGAAGGCCACCGACGCGACCACCCAGACGACCAGAGCGAGCAACGCCCCGGGCGTGACGAACCGGAAGTTGCGCTGCTTCACGTTCGGCGTCGCGTAGTACAGCAGGCTGATCATCCCGAGCACGACGACGATGATCACGGGCCACTTCGCGATGTTCCACACCGTCACGGCTGTATCGCCCAACCCGAGCGGCCCGGCGACGTCCTTGACGATGGGGCCGGTGAAGACCAGTGACAGTCCCACCAAGGCCGTGAGGATCACCATGACCAGCGTGATCAGCATCTGCAGCGGTCGTAGCTTCCAGATCGGCCGGCCTTCGGGCGTCTCGAAGATGACGTTCGCGGCCCGGGTGAACCCGCCGATGTAGCCGGAGGCGGCCCAGAGCGCGCCCAGCAGGCCGAACACGAAAGCGAAGCCTGCCCCCGTCCGGTTGCCGGTGATCGACTTGATGGCGTTAGAGAAGGTGTCGGACGCACCCCCGGGCGCGATGTTGGAGACGATCTCCGTCAGCGTCTTGGTGGTCTTCGCCGGATCGCCGAACAGGCCGACGATCGACACCAGAGCGATGATCGCCGGGAACACCGAGAGCAGGCCGTAGTACGTGAGCGCGGCCGCCCAGTCGGTCAGGTTGTCCTCCTGGAACTCCTTGATGACGCGCTTGACCGTGCTGAGGAGGGACGTCTTGGCATCGGCGCCGACGGGCCGGTAGTCACGCCGGTTGGCATCCCCGACCGCGGACTGCTCGTCCCTCGGCTTGCTCATGTCTCACGTCACTTCCGCATGCGGTCTTCCCTGGGGTCCCCATCGCTTGGCGTGGGTGCCCGCCTCCGGGCGAAAGCAATCCGGATATCTGCTGTTGATCTCTGATTGACGCCTTGGCTCACGATCCGTGCATCTCGCAGTTTCGGCGTGACTCGTTCGAGCCGGGTATCGCGGCGGTCAAGGGTGAGGTCGAGGAGCGAGTTCCGGGCAATCCCCTGGCGGCCGGCGTCATCGGCCTCGATGCGGGCTGGTCGCTCGGCTCGATGCTTCTCGCCGGCCGGCGGGGGGCAATGGCCGAGCCGAAACCGGCCACGCAGCAGGGCGCCTGCGCCCGAGCGTGCGTGCCTCGTTACCGGGTGGCCGGCTACTCGACGGTGCGGGCGAGAATCCCCAGCGAGGCGCGCAGCGCCGCTTCGGGGATGACCGGGAAGATGCCCGCTCCCCGGTAGGCCTGGTCGATCTCGCTCCAGTCGTAATACGACGTGACGAGCGTGCCGCCTTCGGCCGGCTCCAACCGGTAGCCGTAGAGGTGGCGCAGCGGCGGCTGGATACTCACCGTCGATCGTCCACTCGATGAGCGAGTTCTCCTCGAACTTCGTGATGATGACCGTGACGTCGTACTTGCCCATCGGGTAGTCGTTGAGCGATTCGCGGTCCATGTGGACGACGAACTCCTGACCCACCCCCGTCACCGGGCTGCCCTCGGCGGACTGCAGCATTCCCGAGCTGTCGATCGCGACATGGCCCTTGGGATCGCTGACGACGGCGAACACCTTCTCGGGCGGCGCCGCGATGGTCCGCTGGACATCGAATCGCTCGGAGGTCATGTCTCGGAGCCTTTCACGGGCCGCCCGGCGGTCGCGACCGCCCTGCCGAAACGGGCCGACCACTCGGCGAGGTAGGCGTTCAACTCGACGGGCTTTCGCACCGTGAAGTCAGCGCCGAGGCCACCCAGCGCCATCGCCGGCCACTGGAGCGAATCGGACCTCATGTGCACGACGCACGTGTCGTCATCGTGCGGCACGACCGTCGCCCACCGGCCGAGCCTGCTGCGCGCCTTCTGCGCAGGCGTCCAGACCAGCGCCTCCACCTCGTAGGCGACGGGCGCCTGGTCGATCCCGGCTCGCACGAAACTCGCGGCATCCTCGGCCGGGAGGCGGCGCGGGGCGAAGCGGGCTCCCGACCGCTCGGAGCCCCTCAGCCGATCAAGGCGAAAGCTGCGCCAATCGTGGCGCTCGAGGTCGTAAGCCACCAGATACCAGCGCCTGCCGAGCGAGACCAGCCGGTGTGGTTCGACGTGGCGCATGGCCGACGCCCCTCCAGCCGCCGTGTAGTGAAACCGCAGCCGCTCCGAGTCGCGGCACGCCTGGGCGACCAACGTCAGCGCGTCCGGATCGATGGCGCTCTCCCCCGCCGCCCACATGCTGGGCCCGGTCTCCGTCATCGCCCGCAGCGCGTCGGCCCGGCGGCGCAGCCGGGCGGGCATCACGTGCACCACCTTCGCCAACGCCCGCACCGCTGACTCCGCGGCACCACTGACATCGCTGTGTGCTGCCGCCATCAGCCCCACGGCGATCGCCACGGCTTCATCGTCATCCAGCACCAGCGGCGGCAAGGCGGCGCCGGCGGACAGCTGGTAGCCCCCGTCGACGCCACGCTGGGCCGCGACCGGGTAGCCGAGCTCGCGAAGCCGGTCGACATCGCGACGCAGGGTGCGCAGCGAGACGTCCAGCCGCTCGGCCAGCTGCGTGCCCGGCCAGTAGCGATGGGTCTGCAACAAGGAGAGCAGCTTCAGGGTGCGCGAGCTGGTGTTGGCCACGCTTCTGATTCTTCCCGAATTGAGGACAGAAACTGGCACTTATGGCTTCTAGCGTGGGTTTCACCGAGCGGAACCACCGCCACGAGGAAGGGCCATCGAATGACCGGACACGCCAGCACCGTCACCCTCGCCGTGACCGGGGAGCGGGCCGATCTGCTTCAGACGCTCGCCGCCCACCGGTTCTTCCTGCGCAACACGTTGCGCGGGTTGACCGACGACCAGGCCCGGCTGCGTCCCACCGCCAGCGAGCTCTGCCTCGGCGGCCTGGTCAAGCACGTGGGACGCGGCGAGAAGAACTGGGCGCGCTTCATGGTGGAGGGCACGAGCGCCGTCATGGCCGGCGGCAAGGAGAGCATCGCCGAGCACTTCGGCAGCTTCCGGATGGAGGCCGGCGACACGATCGAGAGCCTGCTCGCGGAGTACGAGGAGATCGCCGCGGTCACCGATCGACTGGTGGCGGAGCTGCCCAGCCTCGACGTCTCCTACCCGCTACCCGAGGCGCCCTGGTTCGAGCCGGGCGCTTCCTGGAGCGCGCGACGCGCCGTGCTTCACATCATCGCCGAGACGTCGCAGCATGCGGGTCACGCCGACATCATCCGGGAGAGCATCGACGGCGCGAAGAGCATGGGTTAACCCTTCGGCGGAGGCTGGACGCGCTACTGGATCGTGTAGCCCCCGTCGACCGCCAAGGCGTGGCCGAGAACGAAGGACGACTCGGCCGAGCACAGCCAGTGGGCGGCAGCGGCGATCTCCTCCGCCTCGGCGATCCGGCCGATCGGGTGCAGGTCCACAACCTGCTTCTCCAGGGCCGGGTCGTCGCCCATCCACTCGTTGACCATGCGCGAGCGGGCCGTCCCCGGGCAGATCGCGTTGACCCGCACGCCGGTCGTCGCCAGCTCCAGGGCGGCGGTCCGGGTGAGCCCGATGACCCCGTGCTTGCTGGAGACGTAGTCGGCCATGCCGGGAAAGCCGATGAGCCCGGCGCCTGACGAGGTGTTGACGATCGCCCCGCCGGCTCCCTGCGCCACGATGTGGGGGATCTCGTACTTCATGCAGAGGAAGACGCCGGTGAGCATCACATCGAGACCACGCTGCCACACCTCCACGGGCATTTCCGCGATGGTGCTGCCGGCGCCGACGATGCCGGCGTTGTTGTGGGCGTAGTCCAGCCGGCCGAACCTGTCGACGGCCGCGGCGACCATCGCTTCCACGGCGGCCGGATCGGCGACATCGGTCTGCGCGAACAGCGCCTCGCCGCCCTCGGTCTCGATGAGGCGGGCCGTTTCAGCGCCACCTTCCGGGTCGATGTCGGCGACGAGAACCCGCGCCCCCTGGCGGGCGAAGCCGATCGCTGACGCGCGGCCGATCCCGGACGCGGCCCCCGTCACGAGAGCAACCTTGCCGGCGAAGCGATCAGCATTTTGAGCGGACGCGGGTGTCATGGCGCCGAAAGCTACCGCACCGCTGCCCGGCGGCCGCCGGGAGCCGCACCGGTAACGCACGTCCAGCGGCGCACCGGTTACGGTTCAGGGGGTTGGCGTTTTCGAATCGTCTACAGGTATGTACGGGAGATGGGTGTCGCATGGAGCTCGACGGCAAGAAGGCGATCGTCTTCGGAGGGGCGTCCGGCATGGGCCGCGCTACTGCTGAGGCGCTCGCCCGGGGTGGTGCTGCGGTAGCCGTGCTCGACCGCCCCGGCTCCGGCGGCGACAAGGTGGCTGCCGGGTTCGGCGGGGTCTACTACGACTGCGACGTCACCGACTTCAGCGGTACCGAGCAGACCATGGCCGCCGCCGTCGAGGCGCTAGGGGGGCTGCACGTCACCGTCACCACCGCGGGCGGGGGTATCGCGAAGCGCACGCTCAGCAAGTCCGGCCCGCACGACCTGGAGAGCTTCCGCGGCGTCGTCGACCTGAACCTCATCGCCAGCTTCAACATCAGCCGGCTCGCTGCCTCCCACATGAGCGTCAACGAGCCGGAGGACGAGGAGCGCGGCGTGATCATCAACACCGCGTCCATCGCCGCGTTCGAGGGCCAGATCGGCCAGGTCGCCTACAGCGCCGCCAAGGCCGGGATCGCCGGGATGTGCCTGACGATGGCCCGCGACCTCGGCTCGCTCGGCATTCGCGTCCTCGCTATCGCGCCCAGCCTGTTCTCCACCGGCATCACCGCGGGAATCCCCGATGAGATGGCCAGCGCGCTGGTCCGCGACGCGGCGTTCCCGAAGCGCATGGGCCGCCCCGACGAGTACGCGAAGCTGGCGCTGGCGATCGTCGACAACGCCATGCTGAACGGCCAGTGCATCCGGCTTGACGCCGGCCAGCGCTTCGCTCCTAAGTAGCCGGCGGCCCCCTGCAGCCCCGAGGATCTCGGTCTTCC
Organism: uncultured Actinomycetota bacterium; assembly: GCA_963782485.1. Taxonomy (GTDB): domain Bacteria; phylum Actinomycetota; class Actinomycetes; order Frankiales; family Frankiaceae; genus DATAZK01. The sequence continues at coordinate 289,946 of CAWAJV010000006.1, read as the reverse complement.
AGTCGCTGGAGTCCAGCGGATGCGATACGTAGTCAAGGCGTAGCCGGCCCGGGCGCGCGGCGATGAACTGGCCGAACACCGTCTCGAACACGTCAGCTGCCGCGCCGTCGGTGGCCGGCAGGGGGCGCCGCACGAGCATCCCGGCGGCGTCACCGGACGGGGTGGAGTCGGCGATCACCGCAAGCCACGGGGTCCACGCCTCGTCCAGCAAGGCGGTGTCGTTCTCCCCCAGCGAGACCTCGCCGGCGAGGAGCCGGGGGTCCAGCGGCGCCGTCAACCGGCCCCGCGGGGTGAACATGTGGGTGCCGGGTTCGAGATCGTGGCGCAGCAGCTCGGTGCCGTCGAACGACCACCAGGTCAGCTGGTCCGGTCCGGCGAGGACCAGGTGGAAGCCGGCCATCAACGGCAGTCGCGAGCCCCTCGGGCCAGCGCTCGCCGAGCCGGACCCCGCGCAGCGGCAGGACCCCGCGGCTCGGCGCGCCCGGCTCGGCCACGTGCTGATCGGGCCAGTTGAGAACGACCGCGGTGAGTCCGGCCGTGACAGAGCTGACACACCAGCTCCCGCCCGCCGTGCGGTCCCGTCCACCGACGACGTCAGGCTGCTCGGGCCACCAGGCACCGGGCTCGTCGAACAGGCGGCTGCGCAGCTCGTCGCGCAGGGCAAGCATCTTCACCGGATGGCGACCGGACGGATCCCACCGGCAGACGACCGTGCACACTTGAGGGACTGTAAGCGGCACTCTTGCGCGAGGGAGACACGACGGCTATGGCAATGGCGCAGGAAGCCTGGATCATCGAAGGTCTGCGGACCCCGCGCGGGCGCGGCAAGGCCGGCGGGGCGCTGCACGAGCTGCACCCTCAAGAGCTGCTGGCTCAGGTGCTCAACGCCCTGGTCGAGCGCGCGGGTGTCGATCCCGCCGCGGTCGACGACGTCCTGGTGGGCAACGCCGAAAACGCCGGCGACCACGGCGCGTGCATCGGCCGGCTGTCGACGCTGCACGCCGGCTGGCCGGTCGCCACCCCGGGCATGACGCTTTCGCGCTACTGCGGCTCCGGGCAGCAGGCAGTGACCCTCGCCGCCATGGGCGTCCTGTCAGGCATGCAAGACCTGCTGGTGGCCGGGGGCGTCGAATCCATGTCGCGCTGGGGCGGCGGCGGCGAGCCCACGATGATCGGGCAGAACCCGGCTCTCGGCGAGCGGTATCCGATCGTGCCGCAGGGCATCAGCGCCGACGTGATCGCCACCCTCGAGGGATTCAGCCGCGCAAGAGGTCGACGCGTTCGCCCTGTCCAGCCAGGAGAAGGCCGCAAAGGCCCTCAGCGACGGGCGGTTCGACCGGAGCCTGATCGCCGTGACCAACCCCGACGGCAGCGTCGCGCTCGACCGGGAGGAGTTCCCCCGCCCGGGAACGAGTATCGAGGGCCTGCTCGGGCTGCGGCCGGCATTCGCGGCCATGGGGTCGGCGACCATCGAGGGCTTCCCGCGCACGTTCGACCAGATGTGCCAGGAGCGTTACGAGCTGGCCGAGATCGACCACGTCCACACCGGGGGTAATTCCTCGGGTGTCGTCGACGGGGCCGCGGCACTGCTCGTCGCCGGCAGCGAGTACGCGAAGGCGAACGGGCTCACCCCGCGGGCCCGCATCCGCATGACGGCCGTGACGGGCTCCGACCCGGTGCTCATGCTGACGGCGCCGGGCCCGGCCGCCCAGCTCTGCCTCGACAAGGCGGGCATGGCGGTCTCCGACATCGACCTCTGGGAGATCAACGAGGCGTTCGCGGCGATCCCCTTGAAGACGATCCGCGACCTGAAGCTCGACCCCGACTCGGTCAACGTCAACGGCGGAGCGATCGCTCTCGGCCACCCGATCGGTGCCACGGGCGTCATGCTGCTGGAGACGGTGATCGACGAGCTCGAGCGACGGGGCCTCGGCACCGGGCTCGTCGTCATGTGCACCGGCGGCGGCATGGGCACCGCGACCATCGTCGAGCGCGTCTAGGCAGCTCCCGCCGGCGCATGACCTCTGAGGTCATCGACCCGCGGCCGGCGGGCTCGCACCATCGCTTCATGACCGCTTACGCCATTGCCCAGCTCCGCGAGGTCGACCTCAATGCGGAGGTCGCCGAGTACCTGCGTCGCATCGACGACACCCTCGCTCCGTTCGGAGGGAAGTTCCTCGTCCACGGCACGACCCCCGAGGTCGTCGACGGCGATTTCCCCGGGGCCGTCGTCATCATCGAATTTCCCGGTCTTGAGCAAGCGCATGCTTGGTATCGCTCGGCTGGATATCAGGAGATTCTTGAGTTTCGTACACGCAATTCCGACGGTGGCGCGGTGATCGTCGATGGCGTCGCCAATGGTTACCGGGCCGCGACCTATCTGGAAAAGGTTGCGGGGTAAGGAGTTTTCGCGCTATCGGGTGCATGGAACACGCAGCCGGTACTCGGCGGATTTACGTGTGACGTGCACGCGCCTGGTAGGGCCGGTGTCACCTTCCGGCTGTGAGGTCTGTTACCGTCCGCATGCCCGGCCGCCCTTCGCGGGAGTTGGCCGCGCGACCCTGTCCATAAGTTCTTGTTCCACTGGAGTGCGGATGCGATCACGGCGACATGCCGGAAGGTCAACGGGAGTGGTGGTGCTGAGCAGCGCCCTCGCCCTGGTCGTCACGGCGGCCTGCGGGCGCTCGTCCAATACGCCCACCGGAGGCACGTCGCCCTCGGCGGCGCCTTCCACGAGCACCTCGGCCTCGATAGCTGCGGCTGGCGACCTCGGCGACCTGAAGGGCATCTGCGGCCCGGGTAACGCCAAGGGGGCGACCGCTCGCGGGGTGACCAACACCGAGATCCACATCGGTGTCACGGCTGACCCGGGCGCCGCAGCAGCGCCGGGCCTCGAGCAGGAGTTCTTCGATACCGGCGATGCCTTCACCAAGTGGTGCAACGCCGCCGGTGGCATCAACGGGCGCAAGATCGTGCTCGACAAGTGGGATGCGAAGCTGTTCGAGGTCGGCCAGGCCATGACCAACGCCTGCCAGAAGGACTTCATGCTGGTCGGCAACGGCAATGCGTTCGACAGCGCCGGGGTCAAGATCCGCGAGAACTGCAAGCTCGGCGACATCCCGGCCTACGTGGTCTCGCCCGAGGCGGCGAGCGCGACGCTGCAGGTGCAGGCCGTGCCGGGGCGCCCGACCCAGTACCCCTTCGGGCCTGCCCGCCTGCTGACCGAGGCCTACCCCGACAGCAAGACCAAGGGCGTCGGCGTCGGCAGCAGCACGATCGCGTCGCTGATCCCGCAGGGCAAGCGGCTGCAGGAGGCACTCCAGAACTCCGGGGTCAAGGTGACCGCGGTGCAGGAGAAGCCGGCGCTCGTCGACAACTTCCGGCCCTACATGGAGCAGCTCAAGGGCGCCGGCACGGTCGGATACGACGAGATCGAGGGCCAGGACGCCAACGCTGAAATCCAGGCAATGAAGAACGTCGGCTGGAACCCGCAGTGGATCCTCTTCAGCGTCCAGTACTACACACCCCAGAACGTGCAGGCGGCAAAGGCTCTCGGCACCATCCCGCCGAGCTACGTCGGCTTCTCCCACCTGCCGTTCGAGCTCAGCGCCAAGTACCCGGTGCTGGCCCAGATCAAGCAGCAGCTGAAGGCAGCCGTGAAGAACCCGCGCTTCACCGACTTCACGGCGTCCTCGTACAGCGCCTGGATGCTGTGGGCGCAGTCGGCGACGGAGTGCGGGTCGAACCTCACCAACGCGTGCGTGCTCGCCAAGGCCGGTGCCCACAAGGACTGGACCGGCGGCGGGCTCTACGCGCCGGTCAACACCGACCCGAAAGACCCGCAGGTAAGCAAGTGCTGGCTGCTGATCAAGCTCACCCCGAACGGGTGGGAGTACGCGAAGAAGGAGACGGACCCGAACCAGGACGTCTACAACTGCGACACCAAGAATGTCGCCGCGGTGCAGAGCTACCAGTAGCGCTCATCTGAGGGAGGCGGGTCCGGCCACTGCGGCCGGGCCCGCCTTTTCACTGCGCCTTGGCGGCAACCTTCGTGAGGTTTGCCCCGACCCGCTGCGCCATCTTGCGAAAGGCCAGCGGGGCGAGCGGTTTCGCCGGCTTCATCAAGAGTCCGGGTCGGAACGCGGCCACCCAGGTCAGCCGGGTGCCCTCACCTTCGTCGGCGAGCTGGTAGTCCTCGGCGAACGCCGCGAACGTCGGCGGGCCGCCGACCTCGTCGACCCGAAAGGCCCAGCGCTCCCCCTCGTCCCACGCGAGGATCGTCTCGCGGTACGGGGTGCGGAACGCCTTGACGGTCCGGACGCTGCCCACCCCGTGTGGCTCGGGGGTCTCGTAACGCCCGCTGGAGTCGAAGCCGGGAAACCAGCGTCCCCACCCGGCCGGGTCGCCGGATATCTCGGCCCAGACCCTGCTGCGGGGAGCGGCGACGTGAACGACATTCGTCAGCGACAGCGGCGCATTCTCAAAGAAGGACAGGTCGACGCGCTCGAGAGTCCGCATCGGGCCAGTCTGGCACGCTGGTCGGATGACGAGTCGCTGGGAACGGGGTGAGCTGAGCATTCACGTGCGGCAGGTTCATAGCCGGATGACAGGAAGGCCGCGCACCCTCTCAGGATGACCCGCTACCGCTCGCTGGACGGGCTGCGCGGGATGGCGGCGCTGGTGGTGGTCGTCCATCATTGCCTGCTCGTCTCGCCGGTACTGGCGGCGACGTACCGCGGCAGCCCGCCGTGGGGATGGAATCTCGCGACCGTGCTGACCCGCACACCGCTGCATGCGGTCTGGGACGGCACCGGCGCGGTGCTGGTCTTCTTCGTGCTGTCGGGCTTCGTATTGACGCTGGCGTTCACCGATCCCGCCAGGCAGTCCGAGCCGCGCTGGGCGAACTACTACGCAAAGCGACTCCCCCGGCTGTACGTGCCGGTGTGGGCCGCGCTCGGGCTAGCCGTGGCAATCGTCGCGATGGTGCCGCGCGTATCCGGGGTTGATCAGAGCTGGTGGATCAACGCCCATGCCTCGTCCGTGACGGCAGGTGCCGTCGCGAAGGACGGCTCGCTGCTGTGGAACGCGAGCCTGCTCGACAGCCCGCTCTGGTCGCTGCGCTGGGAAGTCGTCTTCTCGCTGCTGCTGCCGCTGTACGTGTTCGCTGCGGTGCGCTGGCGACGGCTTGCCGCGGTGAAGGTGCTCGCGGCGCTCGGGCTGATCGGGCTGGGCTCGTGGACCGGCCACGCCTCGCTGCTGTACCTGCCGGTGTTCGTGCTCGGCTCGGTGCTGGCCGCCGAACGCGAGCGGATCGAGCGGATCACCTCGCGGTTCGGAGCCGTCGCGTGGGCCGCGATCGGCTTGGCAGCACTGCTCATGCTCAGCCTCGACACGATGGTCACCGGCCTGCCGGAGTGGCTCACCCGGCCGCTACGCTCGGGCGCTGCCGTGCTGATCGTCGTGACGTTTCTGGGCTGCCGCCAGGTGGCCGGCGTCGCGGTACGCCGGCGCATCCAGTGGCTCGGCCTGATCTCCTTCAGCCTGTACCTGGTGCATGAGCCGATCGCGGTGAGCGCGGCCCAGCTGCTCCCCGGTGCGAACGCGGCTGCGGTGCTGCTGATCACGATCCCGCTCTCGTTGCTGGTGGCCGCCGGCTTCTACCGGCTGGTGGAAAGGCCGGCGCTGAAGCTCTCGGCGTGGATGGGCCGGCTCGAGGCGCGACCGTCGACGTTCTGGCTCCCGGCCGACCAGGAGTCGGGATCGGCCGGAAGCCAGAGTCATCAGGTCCCCACCTACGCGGTGAGGTCGTAGACGGTCTGACCGCCGACCGTCGTCGCGGTGAAGTTCGCCGCGACCCAGCTGGCGATGGCGCTGCTCGTCCCGCTGGATGAGCCGCCCACGCTGCTGCCGCCGATGAAGTAATGAACCTTCCCGTCAGCGACCAGCTGCTTGAACTGGGCCAGCGTCGGGCTCGGGTCGGTGCCGTTGAAGCCACCGATCGACATCACCGCCTTACCGGTCGCCAGCTGGATGCCGGCGGCGTTGTTGGAGCCGACGGTCGCCGCAACCCAGGTGTAGTCGCCGGCGTTCGCGAGGAGCAGCGCCTGCAACGCGGCTGACGGGGTCGAGGCGTTGAGCAGTCCGCCGGCGCCGCCGGCCTGCATCCCGCCGGTGCCGCCGGTCGTGGTGCCGCCCGGTGCCGCACCCATGGCGCCGGTCGGGACCTGACCCGTCATGCCGGCGCGACCCATGCCGCCGCGACCCATTCCGCCACCGCCGGGGCCACCGTTGCCACCCGCGACGGTCGGACCCGCGGTCGGGATCGAACCGCTCTTGCCGGTGGCGGCTGTCGCGACGGAGTAGCCGAGCGGTCCGAGCAGCGCGGCGACGATCGCCAGTGACGCCACCGCGGCCGACAGCGAGCGTGACAGGCGAGGCATGGCTGCCACGTAGACCGTCGCGATCAGGCCGGCGAGGAGCACGACGTAACGCATCCACGGGTTCCACGACGGCGTGCGGTCGAGCAGGACGAACGACCACCCGGCCGCCACGGCGATCCCCGAGGCAAGGACGACGCGAGCGGCGAACTGCTCGCGGTGCTGCCACAGCGCGACCGCTCCGATGCCGACGAGGGCAGCGATCGGCGGGGGCCAGCGCGACCGTGTAGTACGCGTGGAAGATGCCGGCCATCAGGCTGAACGTGAGGCCGGTGACGACGAGCCAGCTGCCCCAGATCATCAGGGCGGCGCGGCGGCCGTCGGTACGCGGTCCACGGCGCGACAGCCAGAGCAGGCTGACCAGGAAGAGCAGTGCCGTGGGGATCAGCCACGAGATCTGGCCGCCGATCTCACTGTTGAACATGCGCCCGAGGCCGGTCGCGCCCCAGTTGCCGCCGGCCGTAGCGCCGCCGCCGACGCTGCCGGTCTCGTTGCCGCTCAGCCGCCCGAGGCCGTTGTAGCCCCAGATGAGCTCCCAGACGGAGTTCTTCTGCGAGCCGCCGATGTACGGCCGCTCGCTGGCCGGGATGACCGACACGATCGCCACCCACCAACCCGCGGCGACGATCAGGGCGAGGCCGCCGTAGAGCGTCTGCACGATCCGGCGGCGCAACGACGTCGGCGCGGCGATGAGGTAGACGATCGCAAAGCCTGGGACGACCAGAAACGCCTGCAGCATCTTGGCGAGGAAGCCGAAGCCGATCAGCGCTCCGCAGAGCACCATCCAGCGGGTCTGTGCCTTCTCCAGCGCGCGGGTGAGCGCGTAGGCGCTGGCGACCAGGAGCAGGACGAGCATGGCGTCGGGGTTGTTGAAGCGGAACATCAGGGTGGCGACGGGAGTGGTCGCGAGCGCGGCTCCGGCGAGCAGACCTGCGGCTGCGCCGAACCGCCGGCGCACCGTCGCGTACAGGAGGCCGACCGCCGCGACGCCCATGAGCGCCTCGGGAACGAGCAGGCTCCAGGAGTTGACTCCGAAGAGTCGCGCGGCGATGTCCTGCACCCAGAGTGAGGCCGGCGGCTTGTCGACGGTGATGGCGTTGCCCGAGTCGAACGACCCGAAGAAGAACGCCTTCCAGCTCGTCGAACCGGCCTGCACCGCTGCCGAGTAGTACGCGTTGGCGTACCCCGAGGCCGCAAGGTTCAGGAGGTAGAGCAAGCCGGTCGCGGTCAGCAAGCCGAGCAGTGCGGGGCGGGCCCAGCGCGGATCGTCAGGCTTTCCGGTGGCCCAGCGTCGGATGCGGCTGGCTCCGGAACCGGAGGGCCTCTGCAGCTGGAGAGGGTGGCGGTGGGCCGGCGGGGTCGGGGGTGCGGGCGGGGCGGGCGCGATGGTGGTCATGGTCGTGCCTCCCGGTGGGCGCATGTGGGCATAGCCCTACGGTCGGCCCCCGGCCGAGGACTGGCTTAGGTAAGGCTTGTGGGCTCGCTGTGAACCAGCGGGACGCCTGCTGATCAAACCAGCGGCGTCAGGGCATCGCGGCCACGACAAACGTGCGCAGGAACGGGAAAATCGTGCCGTAAGCCCGCTGCGGGTAGACCTTGCGAAGGAGTTCCGCGTACTCGGCGCAAAACTGCGCGGCCTCGTCTTCCGACGAGGGCGTACAGGACGGACGAAGGCCGGTACCGCGTACCCACTCCAGCACAGGGTCGTCACCCCAGAGGACGTGGAGGTACTGGGTCTGCCAGGCGTTCACGAGCATGCCTTCGCGGCGAGCAGGTGAAGGTATTCCGCCGGCCTCGCCACGGAATCGGCGCCGCGCAGGACTCCCCCGAGCCGTCCGTTCCACCGCGCGGATTCAGCGAGCTCACGCATGATGCGGTGCGAAGGCGCGTCGAAGTTGGACGGCACTTGGAACGCGAGCCAGCCACCGACGTTCAGCTGCTGCGACCACTCCACGATCAGCCGCCGGTGGTCCGGAACCCACTGGAGCGCCGCGTTGCTCACGAGCACGTCGACCCCCTTGGCCGCGAACTCCTCAGCGGCACCGACGCGAAAGGTCACGCCGGCGTGACGCGGAGCTTTCGCGATCATTTCCGGAGACGAATCGATCCCGGTGACGGCCGCCTTCGGCCACCTCGCTTTGAGGGACGACGTGAGATCACCCGGGCCGCATCCCAGATCCACTACGACATCAGGCGATTCGGCATCGATCTGGCCGACGAGCTCGAAGAAGGGCCGACCTCGCTCGCCCGCGAACTGCACGTACTGCTCGGGATCCCAGCGCATCGCAACACCGTAGTGGGCGGGGCCCCTCAGGCTCCAGCCAGCAGGCGTATCGCCGTCGCCGTCATGACCACAGCGACGAGAGCGTCGAGGATCTGCCAGGCACGGGGCCGCTGGATCCAGCGGCTCAGCAAGCGAGCACCGAACCCCAGCGCGACGAACCACAGCACGCTCCCGAGCGCCGCACCCGCGCCGAACCACCACTGATGGCCGGCCTTGCTGTTCGCCACGGAACCGAGCACGACGACGGTGTCGAGGTAGACCGCCGGGTTGAGCCAGGTGAAGGCCAGCCCGGCGGCCAGCACGGCAGCCCGCGAGGACCGACCGTCACCGCGGGCCGACAGTCGCGCTATCGTCCCGCACCGCCCGCCGCGCCGCCAGCACGGCATACCCCAGAAGGAACGCCGCTCCCGAATAGCGCATGACCTCCGGCAGCCATTCGCTGCGCCGCGCGACCAGGCTGCCTCCGGCTACACCGCCGGCGATGAGCAGCACGTCTGAAACGGCGCAGATCCCGACCACCGCCAGCACGTGTTCGCGACGCAAACCCTGGCGCAGCACGAAGGTGTTTTGCGGGCCGATGGCGACGAGCAGCGAAAGACCGAAGGCGAGACCGGTCAGCAGCGCCGCAGAGGTGGCAGACACGAACACCAGGCCGACGCTAGGGTGGCCCTGCCTGTAGAGCCAGCGAATATCAGCTGAGCACCATTAGCATCTCTAATGATGGATCTCGACCTCGCCCAGCTCGACGCCCTCGCCGCGTGCGTCTCGGAGGGCACGTTTGACGCAGCCGCGCGCGCTTTGCACGTCACGCCTTCGGCGGTGAGCCAGCGAGTCAAGGCGCTGGAGACGTCCGTGGGGCGCGTGCTGCTCTCCCGTTCCAAGCCGGTCGTGCCGACGTCGTCCGGCGAGGCGCTGCTCCGGCTGGCTCGCCAAATCCACACGCTGACCGCAGACGCCGTCAGCGAGCTCAGCGATGACGCGTCTGGCGCGTCACACGTCATCCCGCTTGCCGTGAACGCCGACAGCCTCGCTACCTGGTTCCTGCCGGCGGTGGCCGCGATCGGTCCCCCACTGATCTTCGACCTGCACCGCGCCGATCAGGAGCAGACCGCCGAGCTGCTCCGCCAGGGCACCGTGATGGCAGCCGTGACGTCGGCGGCGCAGGCGGTTCCCGGGTGCAGCGTCCGTCGACTGGGAACCATGCGTTACCGACCGCGGGCCGCGCCCGCTTTCGCGGACCGCTGGTTCGCCGGGGGCGCGACCGCCGACGCGCTCGCGCACGCGCCGGTCGTGGTCTTCGACCGGCAGGACCGCTTGCAGGACCGTTACCTGCAGCGCCGCAGCCGCCGCCAGCTGCGCCCGCCGCGCCACTTCGTGCCGAGCTCGGCCGACTACGTCGAAGCGGTGCGGCTCGGGCTCGGCTGGGGCATGCTGCCCGACCTGCAGGTAGAGCGGATGGGCCCGGATGACGACCTGCGCTGCTTCGACGAGAAGGGTGCGGTCGAGATCAAGTTGTACTGGCAGCAGTGGCGGCTGGACTCGAAAGACCTCAAGCGCGTGGCCGCCGCCGTTGTCGATGCAACGGCCGGGCTGCGCTGAACGCCGGCTATCGGGTGATCTTGACCAGGTTGTCGGCGCCGCAGTTGTACACCCCGCGGTTGGGCTTGGTCGCGTCCTTGTCATAGACGAAGCCGTCGGGCGTCAGGCGCACCAGCAGGAAGCAGTCGGAGACGGTCTGCTTGCCGGGCGTCGTCGAGTGCGGCGGGAAGAGACCGCCCGCCGTCCAGTCCGAGTGCGCGCCCGCCTTCGCCAGGACGCACTCCTGGGTCAGGTTCTGCCCGCACTCCGTCGCCGACTTCGCCCACAGGGTCCAGGCGCTGAAGGCCAGTCCGGTGAACGAGGTGAACTTCGGGTTCTTCACCCCCGCGTCCATGATGCTGCGGATGTCCTGCAGCACCGGGAACTGATCGACCATCTCGGCAGGCAACGCTCCGAGCGCCACGTACGAGAGCGGGAACGAGATCGTCTTGGCGGCCTCGACCGACTTGGGGTCGTAGAACTGGATGCTCCACAGCACGAAGTCCGGCGTGTAGCCGATGTCGTGCATCGCATTGACCTCGGGGCCGGGGTCGACCGACGAGAATCTCCTGGTAGCCCTTGGCGCCGCTCTGGCGCAACTGCTCCATGTAGGGGCGGAAGTTGTTGACGAACGGCGGCTTCTCCTGAAGCGCCGTCACCTTGTAGCCGAGCGACTCGTACGCCTCCTTGGCGAAGCGACCCTGCGGGCTCAGCGAGGCGACGTTGCTGCTGCCGATGCCGATCCCGTTCTTGGCGTCGGGATGCGCTTGCACCAGGACACGCATCGGGCCGACCCCGTAGTAGATCGGTGCGTTGCTGGTGGGCTGTACCTGAAGGCCGGCCTCACCCGCCTCGGGCGAGACCGACAGCGACGGGACCTGCCCGAGCTTGCAGGCCAGGCGCGGCTGGACGTCAACGGCGTCGAACGCGTTGCCGTTGCCGACCAGCATGAAATCCTTCTGACACGCGTTGATGACCGCCTGCCCGCCGTTGAAGAGCTTCGCATCCCACTTGTCGACGACGATCTTTCGGCCGTTGATGCCGCCCGCGGCGTTGCACCACTTCGAGAAGGCTTCCGCGACGTCGAAGTACTCCTGCTCGAGTCCGGGCGCCGCGGCGGCGCCCGGGTCCGCGATGGTGCCGACCCGGATCGTGGTGTCGGTCAGCCCACGGTGGTCACCGGTGTTCGCCGGCGTGCCCGGGCCGCAGATGCGACCGAGATCGCCGAAGGTGCCGGCCGCTTGCGTTGACGGTTGCGCCGACGGCGACGAGGACGACGCTCCCTGCCCGCCCGGTGACGAGGACCGGCCGCAGGCGCTCAGGGCCAGCAGGACGGCGACGGAGGTCGCCAGCCCGAGGGCGAGGCGGTGCCGGCCCGTCATGAGCAAGCAAGAGCGTGCCACGCGCACCTACCTTCAACCGGAGTTCGACGCTGAACCGCGGTGCGGGGACCATAGCTCAGGTGCGGCTGCAAACGCTCCCCTTCGAGGCACACTCTTCCCGTGCTGCACATCCGGGTGGTCTGCCCAGAGACGTTGACCGGCGCCGTTCTCGGCATCCTGCGTGAGCAGCCCGGCGTCACGAATGTCACTCGCCAGACCGCGGTCGTCGTCGAGCCGGCCGGCGACATCGTCACAGCAGACGTCGCCCGCGAAGTGACCAGCACGCTGCTCGACGCGTTGCGCGCGGCCGGCGCCGAGGATCACGGCTCGATCGTGCTGCTGGAGCTCGACACCGTCCTCGGACGCTCGGTCGAAAGCGCGCTACTCGCGTCACCACGCGTCGAGGACGATGCGCTGATCTGGGAGGAGCTGGAAGCGACCACCGGCGCCGAGTCGAGCCAGTCGATCAGTTACCTCGCGTTCATGACGATCGCGATCTTGATCGCGTCGGTCGGGCTGATGACCGATAGCCCGATCCTGATCGTCGGCGCGATGGTGCTGGGGCCGGAGTTCGGACCGCTCACCGGGCTGGCCGTGGCGCTGATGCGGCGAAACCGGGCCCGCGCCCTGCTGTCGCTGCGCGCCGTCGCCCTCGGCTTCCTCCTGGGCATCGCCGTGACCGCCGGAGGGGTAGCTATCCTGCGCGCGGCAGGCAAGGTCCCGGACGCTTACCTCGCCGGGCACGAGCCGCTCACCCGGTTCGTCTCGCACCCCGACATCTTCAGCGTGATCGTCGCGCTGCTCGCCGGGGTCGCCGGCACTTTGTCGCTGACCGCTTCGAAGTCGACCGCGCTCGTCGGTGTCTTCATCAGCGTGACGACCGTTCCTGCCGCCGCCGGGATCGCCACTGCCCTCGTCACCGGCCGTACCGGTGACGCGGGCGGGGCGACGATCCAGCTCGTGGTGAACCTGGCCTGCATCCTCGCCGCGGCGGTGACCACGCTGGCCGTCGGCGCCCGCCTCAACCGGAAGAAGGCGTCGTACACGGGCGCCTGAGCCTCGCCCGGCGCCGGGGTTCTGCATCGAACTCACAACGATCCTGCTCATCCCCTCTCGCGCCGAGATTGGATGTTGTATAAATCTCGCGCAGCCCCGGCCACGTCTCGCGACGCGCTCGAAGCCGGGCGCGGCGCCCCCTGGGAGCTCTCGCACGTTTCCATCCCCGATGTCGTGGAGGATCCATTGTTCAGCTCGACCCGCCGACGCCCGCAACTGCTCAGCCTCACTGCCGGCGTCCTCGTCGTAGGCCTGGTCGCCGTGGGGTGTGGACGCTCGTCGTCCCCGTCCGGAGGCAGCACGAGCGCGCCGGCGTCGGGTGGTGCCTCCTCCAGCGCTTCCACCGCCGCCGCCGGTGACTTCGGCACCGCAAAGAAGGTCTGCGCACCCGGTTCCGGTACGGCTGGTTCGGGCCGCGGGCTGACCGACAAGGCCATCCACGTCGGCACGCTGGGTGACCCGGGCGCCGCGGCGGCACCCGGTCTCGGGCAGGAGTTCTTCGACGTCGCTGACGCGTTCTCGAAGTGGTGCAACGCCGCCGGCGGTATCAACGGTCGCAAGATCGTCGTCGACAAGCTCGACGCCGCCCTCTTCGAAGGTGCTGCGCAGGTCATCCAGGCGTGCCAGAAGGACTTCATGCTGGTCGGTGGCGGCAACGCGCTCGATGCCCCCGACGTGAAGCCGCGCCTGGCCTGCAAGCTCGGCTCGGTCCCCGCTTACACGGTGTCTCCCGAGGCCACCGCGGCCGGCCTGCAGGTCTCGCCGAACGCCAGCCTTCCGAACGTCTACCCGGTCGGCGTGCTGCGCCTGCTCGCTGACAAGTACCCGGCCACCAAGCAGGGCCTGGGCATCGCCGGCAGCAGCCTGGCCTCGCTGGCCCCGCAGGGCCTGCGCGCGCAGGAGGCCTATCAGAAGCTCGGCTACAAGGTCAGCACCTTGCAGCCCCGTCCGGCTGCGGTCGACAATTACCGGCCCTGGATCGAGCAGCTGAAGCAGGCTGGGGCCAAGGCTGACTTCGAGATCACCTCGCAGGACGCGACCCCGATCTTCAACGCCATCAACAACACCGGGTGGAAGCCGGACTACGTCCTGCTCGGCCAGACCTACTACTCGGACAAGACGGTGCAGGCGGCCAACGCGGTGTCGTCCTTCCCGCCCACCTACGTGAACTTCTACAACCTGCCGTTCGAGCTCGCGGACCAGTTCCCGGTCGTCCAGCAGGTGAAGGACATCATGACCGCTGGGGTCAGCAAGGTGAGCTACTCGCCGTTCGTCGACCTCGGCTTCTCCAGCTGGGTGCTGTGGGCCCAGGCGGCGACGGAGTGCGGCGACAACCTGACGCAGGACTGCGTCCTGCAGAAGGCCGGCTCGCACCCTGACTACGACGCCGGGGGCCTGTTCGCTCCGGTCGACACCAACCCGAAGACCCACCAGCCGACCGACTGCGTGATCATCATGCGGCTGACCAAGGACGGCTGGGTCTACGACAAGGACGTCACCAAGCCGAACAAGAGCGTCTACAACTGCGGCAGCAACAACCTGATCGAGACCAAGAGCTACGTGGGCGGCAGCTGATCAGGCGCTAGCGCTGTAAGTCGCAAGAATTGCGGCGAATGGGCGCTCGGAACGACCATTCGCCGCAATTTTTGCTGGGCTAGAACGGTGCCGTGAGCGGCGACGTCCCGGCCAGCAGCTCCTCGAGCTCCGAGCGGATACCCACCATGTCGTCGAGCTCGGCCGGCATCTCCATCTCGCCGAACAGCAGCTGGCGGCGGCCGATGCGGAACATGACGATCGCGTAGCGAAGCGCGTTGTAGGTCAGGTAGAACGGCATGTCGCGCGGCTCGTAGCCGGACAGCTTCGCGTACGTCGCGGCGAGGTCGTCCGGACGCAGCAGATCGGGCAGGCCGGACAGCCCGTGCTTGCCGAGCATGCTCTCGAAGAAGAAGTGCATGAACGCCATCCAGGCCAGGTCGACCTCGGGCGGCGCGACGGCGGCCATCTCCCAGTCGAGCACGGCGACGGGTTCGAAATCGCGGAACATCATGTTGCCGATCCGCGAGTCGCCCCAGCTGAGCACGGTGGGTCCCTCGTGCTCCGGCCAGTGGGCGTCGATCCACTCGAAGGTCCGCTCGATGAGCGGTGAGCGCATGCCGTCGGACGCGGTCCAGTCGTAATAGCCGCGAGTGTCGATGACGTGCTGGCGTAGCGAGCTCGACGCGGTGCGGTGCGGCTGCAGGAACGCGAAACGCTCGGCGGCGTCAGGGATCGCGTGCAGGTCGGCCAGCACCTTGACCGAGCTGTCCTGCAGCTTCTGCCGCTGCTCGGGCGTGCCTTCGGCGACCCAGCCGGACATCGCGTAAGGCGGGATGTCGGTCGGCACGATGCCATCCACCCGGTCCATGACGAAGAACTGCTCGCCCAGCACGGAGGTGTCGGTCTCCAGCCACCGCAGCGGCGGCACCGGGACGGACGTCTGCTCGCCGACCTCCTGGATGGTGCGGAACTGGCGATCGAGGTGGTAGGCCGGGAAGACGGGAGCGGCGGCGGGGTCGGGTGCCACCCGGGCGACCAGTGACGCCTGCTGCTGCGCGCCGTCCTCGGTCCAGCTCGCCTCGAAGAGCAGCGTCTCGCTCGACATGCCGCTACCGCTGGGAACGCTGAGCTCTCCGAGCTTCGGAGCAGCCCCGTCCGGCAGTACCCGCGCGAGCCAGCTCGTCAGGACCGCGTGAACCTCACCATGGTCGCGAACCGAGGTCTTGGGGCGCGGCGCGTCGGCGCTGATCGCGGCGGGGACATGGGGCGCCGGAGTGGCCGGCGTATTCGTACTCATCCGTGGGCACCTCGTGTGAGAATCAGGCGTCGAGCAGATCGGGACTCGGCTGAGCGCAGCGAAGCTGAGCGCGGGTCTGCGACCAGACAGATCTAGCTGTATACCTGACGTTCACCTGCTAGTTCGCATCGGGTACGACCAGCACCTTGCGTTCGGTGTTCGTCCCGTGCAGCGTGTCGAACGCCGCGCCCACCTCGCCCAGGCCGACCGTCGACGTCACCCACAGATCGGTCCCCGG
Source organism: uncultured Actinomycetota bacterium (assembly GCA_963782485.1). Classification (GTDB taxonomy): domain Bacteria; phylum Actinomycetota; class Actinomycetes; order Frankiales; family Frankiaceae; genus DATAZK01. The sequence continues at coordinate 274,138 of CAWAJV010000006.1, read as the reverse complement.
CAGCCCCTTGGCCAGTGCCTCCGCCGACTCGACGAACTCGCTCTGGCGATAGAACACGGCGTAGCCGATCTTGACTTCCTTCATCATCGCGGTGAGCGGGAAGATGCGTTCCTCGCCCACGCACAGGCCGGCCATGGCGATCCGGCCCCCCGTCGCCACAGCGTTGACCGCGGCCTGGAGCATCCCCGGCAGGCCCACGCACTCGATGACCACGTCGAAGCCGGCCGGCAGCGGCTCGCTCGACGGGTCGTGCACGTCGGTGGCGCCGTACACGTCGGCAGTGTCACGCCGGTGCGGGGCGGGGTCGCTCACCACGATGCGGGCGGCGCCGGCCCTGCGTGCCCACAGCGAGGCGGCCGAGCCGATGGAGCCGCCGCCGATGACCAGGACATGGTCGCCTTCCCTCACGGCGGCGGCGCGCACCGCGTGCAACCCGACCGCCAGCGGCTCGACCATCGCGCCATGGCGGCCCACATCCCGCGGCAGGCGCGCGGTCGTCGACGCCCCGACGCGCACGTACTCGGCGAACCCGCCGCCGCGCTCACCGAGCCCGATGAGCTCCAGGGATTCGCAATGGGCCGGCTGGTCGTCCACGCACCAGCGGCACCGCCCACACGCCGACAGCGGCATCGAAGCCGCAAAATCCCCCTCGTGCCACAGGTCCCTGACGTCCTTACCGACCGCCACCACCTCGCCGCAGAACTCGTGACCGAGCACGGAGCCGGCCGGCATGTCTGCTGCGGTCTTCAGATCTGAGCCGCAGATGCCGCACCCCGTCACCTGCAGGACCAGCTCATCGGCTTCGGGTATCGGATCGGGAAGCTCGGCGATCTCGAACGACTGGGTCGCATTCACGACGGCAGCACGCATGGCTTGCCTCCTCCGGGCCGGACCCGGCTGACCCTAGCCCCCGGGTGCGGCGAGGAGAACCCGGGGATTAGCGTCGAGCCGTGTTCCTTGACTACACGCCCGAGCAACGCCGGCTGCGTGCCGAGTTGCGCGCGTACTTCGCCGATCTGCTGACCCCCGAGGTCAAGGCCGCGCTCGGCGGCACCGGCGAGGGGACGCAGACCTGGCGCTCCCTGGTCCGCACGATCGGCAAGGACGGCTGGCTCGGGCTCGGCTGGCCGAAGGAGTACGGCGGCCAGGGTCGCTCGGCGATGGATCAATACATCATGTTCGACGAGGTCCAGCGCTGCGGTGCGCCGTTCCCCTTCGTGACGGTGACGACCATCGGCCCGTCGCTGATGCGGTTCGGGACGGCTGAGCAGAAGGAACGGTTCCTGCCGGGGATGCTGAACGGCGAGCTGAACTTCGCGGTGGGCTACACCGAGCCTGGTTCCGGCACCGACCTGGCCTCGCTTCGCACGTCGGCGGTGCTCGACGGGGACGAGTGGATCCTCAACGGCAGCAAGGTTTTCACCAGTGGGGCGAACCAGGCCGACTACATCTGGCTGGCTTGCCGCACCGATCCCGACAAGCCGAAACACAAGGGCATCTCGATCATCCTGGTGCCGACCTCGTCACCGGGCTTTCGCTGGACCCCGCTGCCGACGGTTGGCGACGTGACCACCACCGCGACGTACTACGACGAGGTGCGCGTGCCCGCCGAGAATCTCGTCGGCGAGCGCGGCGGCGGATGGTCCATGATCACCACCCAGCTCAATCATGAACGGGTCGGGCTCTCGGCGCTCGGCGGGCGATGCTGGCAGCTCTGGGGCGAGGTCCGCGACTGGACGCTAGCCACTCCCCTTCCCGGTGGGGCACCGGGCGAGCGCGTCGCCGACGTGCCGTGGGTGCGGGCGGATATGGCGCGGGCGTACGCGAAGCTCGAGGTGATGAAGCTGATGAACTGGCGCATGACGGCCGACATCGCAGCGAATGCGCTGAACCCGGCGGACTCGTCGGCGGTGAAGTTCTACGGAACCGAGACGCATGTTGAGGTCTACCGGGTCCTGCTGGGCGTGCTGGGAGCGGGTGGGTGGCTGCGTCCCGGTTCGGCCGGCGCGGCGTTTGCCGGTGAGATCGAACGCGCCGCCCGCGCGGCGCAGATCAACACGTTCGGCGGCGGGGTCAACGAGGTGCAACGCGAGATCGTCGCCGCTGCAGGGCTCGGCATGGCCAGAAGGGCCCGGTAACCATGGACTTCTCACTGACCGAGGACCAGGAGTCGCTGCGCGCGCTGGCCGCCGACATCTTCGGCGACAAGGGCACGCCCGATCGGATCGCCGCCCTCGAAGCGACCGGCGACGTGTTCGACCGCGACCTCTGGCGGGCCCTCGCCGAGGCCGGTTTGCTGGGCATCGCGGTCCCGGAATCGCTGGGCGGGCAGGGGCTCGGGCTCGTGGAGCTCGCGCTGGTGTGCGAGCAGCACGGTCGCGTCGTCTCCCCGATTCCCCTGGTGTGGAACGTGACGTCGGCGATGGCGATCGCCGAGTTCGGCTCGAGCGAGCAGGGCGAGCGCTGGGCGGCCCCCGCCGTCTCCGGTGAGCTGGTGCTGACCTGCGTCCCGCCCGTTGCGGCGCTGGGCCTCCGGGTGGTCGACGGAGCGCTCAGCGGCACGATTCCCGGCGTGCCGTATGCCGATGTCGCGGCGGCAGTGCTGCTCCCGATCGACGGCGAGCTCTACCTGCTCGAAACCGCCGGCCCGGGCGTGACGGTCATTCCGGCTATCGCGACCACGCGAGAGATTCATGGCGAGCTGATTCTCGACGCGGCCCGCGTCCAGCCGGTCGGCTCGCGCGCTGCCGATTGGTGGGAGCATCGCTTCCTCGTGGCGCTGGCCGCGACCTCCGCGGGTATTGCTGATGGGGCCTTGCGCCAGACCGCGACCTACACCTCAGGCCGCCTGCAGTTCGAGAAGCCGCTCTCGGCATTCCAGGGGGTCGCGTTGAAGGCCGCCGATGCGTACGTCGATGCGACCGGCATTCGCGTGGCCGCCCTGCAAGCTGCCTGGCGACTGGACGCGGCCGGCCAGCTGGGCACCACCCCGGAGCAGGCCAGTGCGTACGTGCTCACGGCCGCCTGGTGGGCCGCCGAAGCCGGCCAGCACTGCGTGCACATCACCCAGCACCTGCACGGCGGGATGGGTGCCGACGTCACCTACCCGATCCACCGCTACTTCTTGTGGGGCAAGTCGATCGAGCTGTACGTCGGGGGCGCATCGCGGGTCCTCGCCCGGCTCGGTGACGCCCTCGTCGCGCTGGACGCGCCGGGCGATGACGTCACGATCCCCACGGTGAGCTAGCAGAAATTGCCGCTGGTGGTCGTTCGGAACGACCATTCGCGGCAATTTCTGCAAGATCGGCTAGCGGTCCTGGCTCAGCAGCAGCGCGCTCGTCGGCACGCCGGTGCCACCGGTCACCAGCACGTTGCTCACGTCGGCGACCTGATTGACCGATGACCCGCGCACCTGGCGTACGGCTTCAGCGATGCCATTCATGCCATGCAGGTACGCCTCGCCGAGCTGACCGCCGTGGGTGTTGATGGGCAGCCGGCCACCGAGCTCGATGGCTCCCCCGGCGATGAAGTCCTTGGCTTCACCCCGCTTGCAGAAGCCGAATTCCTCCAGCTGCGGCAGCACGAACGGCGTGAAGTGGTCGTAGATCACGGCGGTCTGGATGTCGTCCGGGCCGAGCCCCGAGCTCTCCCAGATCTGCCGGGCGCAGGTGCCCATCTCCGGCAGGCCGACCAGGCTCTCCCGGGCGTACGAGCGCATCATCTGCTGCTCGTCGGCCATCCCCTGCGCGGCAGCGGAGATGACGGCAGGGACCGCCCCCAGATCGCGGGCCCGCTCCACGGACGTCACCAGGAGCGCCTGCCCGCCGTCGGTTTCCTGGCAGCAGTCGAGCAGGTGCAGCGGCTCGACGATCCAGCGGCTCGCCTGGTGGTCGGCGAGGGTGATCGGCTTGCCGTAGAAGAAGGCGGCCGGGTTCGTCGCCGCGTGCTTGCGGTCAGCGACGGCGACGGTGCCGAAATCCTCGCTGGTGACGCCGAACTCGTGCATGATGCGCGTCGCGAACATCGCCACCCAGGACGCGGGGGTCAGCAGCCCGTACGGCGAGGTCCAGGCGAACTGCGCCTCCTCGGCGGTGGCACCGGCGGGACGATCACCGACCCCGGCACCGAACCGCCGTCCCGAGCGCTCGTTGAACGCGCGATAGCAGAGCACGTAGTCGGCGACGCCCTCGTTGACGGCCATCGCGGCCAGCTCGACGGTGCCGCACGGCGCCCCGCCGCCGAAGTGGATCCGGCTGAAATGCTTGAGTTCCTGGATGCCGAGCCCGCGCATGATCTCGTTCTCGGGGTTGGTCTCCATCGTGTACGTGACGAGCCCGTCGACCTTGCTCGGCGGCAGCCCGGCGTCGGCGCAGGCAGCCTTGCACGCCTCGAGTGCGAGCTGGAGTTCGCTGCGCCCGGATGCCTTGGAGAACTCGGTCGCCCCGATACCGATGATCGCGGTGTTGCCGGCGTAGCTGTGGCGGGTCACTTCGCACCCCTCGGGTAGTCGGCGCCTGCGGGCAGGAGCAGCTCCACGGTTCCTGAAACGTGGTCGCCCAGGCTGTTGCGGGCGCGGACCCGGACGACGACGCGACCGCTCGCCGCATCCGCCTCGATGACCTCGCCGCTGAAGGTGAGCGCGTCGTACGGGTAGGCGGGAGCGCCGAGCCGCACGCGGGTCGCCGTCACGATGAGCTCCGGCCCCGCCCAGTCGCTGACGTAGCGCGACATCAAGCCGACCGACGTATTGATGTTGAGGAAGATGTCCTTGGAACCACGGGCGTTCGCGAGGTCGCGGTCGTGGTGGACGTCCTGGAAGTCACGGGTGGCGAGCGCTCCGCTGACGACGAGGGTCGGGGTCACGTCCTTGACCCACGGCGCCAGCTGCTCCCCGACCGCCACGCTGTCCGCCGTGCGGGTCACCTCCCGCCGCTTCGGTGCTGCCGGGCGGAACTGCGGGATGGTGATCGAGCCGCGCGAATCGGTGGCGCCCGGCACCTGCGCCGGATGGGAATCGAGCCAGCTCACCTCGAGCGGCATGCCGATCTCGAGGGAATCGCGCTCGACGCCGACGATGTTGGCGACGAGCCGCGGCCCCTCCTCCAGCTGCACCAACCCCACGATCACCGGGTACGCGAAACCGGGCACCTGCGGGTAGTGCGGTAACGCGTACGAGTAGAGGGTGCCGCGGCCGGACACCACTTCGTACTGCAGCGCCCACGACCCGCTCGCCGGATCCTGGCGCGGGCCGGGTGGGTGGAACAGCTCGCCCGTCGCCGGATCGCGCTGCATGCGCAGCTCGTGCCGGCGGCAGCCCTCCCAGAAGAACTCGTTATCGCCGTTGATGCCCGGCCGCGGGCGCAGGTGGGGCGACGGGTCGGGGGCGGGCGGCGCGTCGGCGGCCACCGGGCGGGTGCGGCCCGTGCCCGGCCGGAACTTGAGGATGCGGAACAGCAGGTCGCCGACGTGCTCGCCGCCGGCCGTCGTGTAGCGGTGGCGGGTCGTCACGAAGTGGCCGGTGCCGAGGCCGGTCGCCTTCTCCTCGGACACGTCCTCGAGGATCTGCACGTTCTGCAGGACGTCGCCGGGACGCAGGTAGCGGACGATCTCGAGCTCGGAGTTGACCGCGACCACCGAGGTGAACCCGGCCTGGTCCAGCGCGTTCAGGGTCTGGCCGCGGGGGTCGTCCACGGACCGTTCGGCCTTCAGACCGGCCCGGTCCCAGATGTCGAGCGTGGCCGGCGGGGCGACGATGCCGCCATGGACCGACGCCTGCGCAGCGGCGGCGTCGGTGTAGACCGGGTTGTCGTCGCCCAGGGCGTCACACCAGTCGGCAATGGCAGGCGCGTTCACCGGATGGCGCGCGATCTGCGGCTGCCCGCTCTCGCCGAGCCGGGAGCGCAATCGCGCCAGGAACTGCGGATCGGGTGGCGGCGCGGCAGGCGTAGCTGGTGGCTGGCTGGTGGCTGCGGTGCTCACCCCGGCATCATGCACGGGGCGGTCCGCGCCCGATTCAGGGGCTCATCCAGACCGGCCGGGTGCCGATCACCTTGCTCGCCGTGAGCGCCTCGATCTCCTGCGGTGACAGGCCGAGTTCCCCGAGGACGGCCGCGTTGTCCTGGCCCAGCGTCGGCGCCCCGCGGGTGTAGATCGGGCGCGGCAGCGCGGAGAACGTCATGGGCAGGCCGAGGTACTCGAGCTCGCCGACGACCGGGTGGGCGAGGCGTTGGAACCAGCCCCGGGCGCGCAGCTGGGGAAGCTCGTTCAGCCGGCGGGCATCCAGTGTCGGCGCGGCCGGCACGCCGTGGTGCGCGAGGTGCTCGACGGCGTCGTCGACGGTCCGTGCGCGTAACCAGTCCGTGAGCGCCGCATCTATCGCGTCGTGCTTGCGGTGGCGGCCTTCGGCGCGGACGAGGTCCGGGTCTCGCGCCCACGACGGGTTGCCCAGCGCGCCGACGAGAGCCGCCCATTGCTGATCGGTCTCGATCGAGAGCGCGACGAAGATGTCGGTCTCGGGCGTGTCCGCGGCCGCGTAGACACCTTGAGGCGCTGCCGCGAACGAACGGTTCCCGCTGCGTTCGAGCAACACGTCGTGGGCGGTCCACTCGATGGTCTGCTCGGCGGCGATGTTCAGCGCCGCCTCGGCGAGCGGCACCTCCACCAGCAGCCCCTCGCCCGTCACGCGGCGGTGCTCCAGCGCGGCCATCAACGCCAGCACCGCGTGCAGCCCGCCGAGCACGTCACACACGCCACGCGGCACCAGCGGGCCGCCTTCCGGGTAGCCGGTCAGCCAGGCCAGTCCCGAGGTCTGCTCGACGGTCATCGCGAACCCGCCGCGATCGCGCCAGGGGCCGTCGAGGCCGAACGCGGGCATCCGCGCGATCACGATGTCGGGGCGGGCCGCGCGCAGGTCGGCCTCGGAGAGCCCGAAGCCGTCGAGCACGCGCGGTGAGAAGTTGTCGAGCACGATGTCGGCCCCGGCGACGAGCCGGCGGGCGAGATCGCTGCCATCCGGCCGGCTGAGGTCGAGCGTGATGTCGCGCAGCCCGACGTTCGCGCCGTGGCTCACCGCCGACCATTCGAAGACCTGCGGATCGTCGAGCTTCACGCCACCGGCGAAGCGCATGCCGTCGGGCCGCTGGATCGACTCGATCTTGATGACGTCGGCGCCCATCGCGGCCAGGTACGACGCGACGAACGGGCCGGCCCAGAAGGCGACGAAGGCGACGACGCGCAGGCCTTCGAGCGGGCGCCCGGCGGCGGGGCTCGCGGGCGCTCCGCCTGCGGCAGCGGTCTCGGCAGGGTCGCCGAGGAGCTCCGTGTCGGCACCGAGCACCGGGGCGGGGCGCGGCTGCGGTGCGGGCCGGCCACCGAGCAAGTACGGGCGCCGCGGCTGCAGGAAGCCGGCGGGATGCGGCTGGTAGACACCGCGCTGCACGAACTGCTCCATGTCGAGCACGGTGTGGCCGTTGCCGACCGGGGTCACCGGGATGCGCAGCAGCGACGCGGTTTCCACGATCTCGGCGACGGTGCGCTTGCGCGTCCACGCGGCGATGGCCTCGCGGAGCTCGTCGCGGCGCGCCATGCGTGGCAGGGCGTGCGAGAGCGTGGGGTCGTTGCCCCATTCCGGATGCTCGACCATGGCACTGAAATCCGCCCACTGCTGATGGGTGATCGTGCAGAAACCGACCCAGCCGTCCGCTGCGGGCTCGATCGACGGGATCTCGATCGAGCGCCCGTACGGGGGGTCCACGATCTGTGCGAAGAGCGCCTGGTAGGACGTGAACGAGAGGATCATCGTCTCCAGCATCGAGACGTCGACATGCTGCCCGCGGCCACTGCGCCGCGCCGCCTCCACCGCCATGGCCGCGGCCGATGCCGCCGCCGCGCCGGCGACGTAGGCGCCGACCGCTCCCCCGACACCGACCGGGGTCTCGCCCGGGATGCCTCGCGACGCCAGCGAGCCGCACCACGCCTGCAGGGTGAACTCGGTGGCCGCTCGCGTGCTCCAGGGGCCACCGCGGCCGAACGGCGAGATCGAGAGCAGGCAGGCCTGCGGGCGCACCGCGTGCACCGCGTCGATCCCCAGGCCCAACCGCTCGATCTCGCCCGGTTCGAAGCTCTCCAGGAGCAGGTCGGCCTGCGCCGCCCAGCCGCGCACCCGGCTGCGCCCCTGCGGCGTCTCCAGGTCGGCGACGACGCTGCGATGCCCGGAGTGCAGGTACTGGAAGAGCAACCCGCCTGCCGCAAAGTCGACCGGCGCGCCCGATGCCGAGCGGCGGCGGAGCGGATCGCCCCCGGGTGGCTCGACCTTGATGACCTCCGCGCCGGCGTCGCCGAGCAGCTTGGCGCAGTAACCGCCCGCTATGCCTGTCGACAGGTCGAGCACCCGCATGACCGACAGCCTGTCATGCCTGGACGTCACATCTGCGGCCACTACGGTGCTCGCATGGCTGAACGCCCTGAGTGCGCGGACGGCGGCGCGCCGTGATCGAGGTCCGCGGTCTGACCAAGCGCTACGGGGCGAAGACTCGCCGTGGACGATCTCAGCTTCGCGGTCCGCCCCGGCGTCGTCACCGGGCTTCCTCGGGCCCAACGGCGCCGGCAAGTCGACCACCATGCGGCTGCTCCTCGGGCCTGGACCGGCCGACCGAGCGGCGACGGTCGCTCATCAACGGCAAGGCGCTATGCCGACTTCCCGGCGCCGCTGCGCGAGGTCGGCGCGCTGCTCGAGGCCGCGCGCGATCCACACCGGCCGCTCGGCCCGCAACCACCTGCTCGCGCATGGCCGCGACCAACGGCATTCCGCGCCGCGCGGGTCGACGAGGTTATCGGCCTGGTCGGCCTCGAAGAGGTCGCCGGAAGCGGGCGGGCGGCTTCTCGCTGGGCATGGGACAGCGCCTGGGCATCGCCTCCGCGCTGCTCGGCGATCCCGGGGACGCTGCTGCTGGACGAGCCGGTCAACGGGCTCGACCCCGAAGGCATCCTCTGGATCCGCAACCTGCTGAAATCGCTCGCCGCTGAGGGCCGCACGGTGTTCATCTCCTCGCATCTGATGAGCGAGATGGCGCGTGACCGCGACCGAGCTGATCGTCGTCGGCCGCGGCCGCCTGATCGCGTCCGGCCGCGTGGACGACCTCGTAGCGCGGCGCATCGGCCGGCACCGTTCGGGTCCGCACGCGCGAGGCGGACCGGCTGGCGGGGTTGCTCTCGGCGGGAGGTGCCCCAGATCCACGCGAGCTTCGGCCGCCCGACGCACTTGCAGGTCACGGGCCCGACCAGCGCGGCGATCGGGCTGGCTGCCGCCCGCGAGGCGATCGCCCTCATCGAGCTCACGCCCGAGCAGGCCACGCTCGAAGAGGCATTCATGGAGATCACGCGCGAGGCGGTCGAGTTCCATGGCGGCGCCTCGACGGCAGCCGTTCCCGGCCGCAGTCAGCCGTCCGGCCATGACCACCACGATGCTCCTCGCGCCCCCGATCTCGGATCCGGCCGCGTCACCCAGCTCTCGGTGATCCGCTCCGAGTGGATCAAGCTGCGATCGCTGCGCTCCACCTGGTTCAGCCTCGCCGCCACGGCCGTCATGGTCGTCGGGCTCGGCACCCTGTTCAGCGCGCTGCGGGCACACCGGTTCAGCCAGAATTCGGTCGGGCCGCGCGGCCAGCATCTTCGCGGACGTGCTCGACCCCACGCTGATCAGTCTGCGTGGCGTGTTCCTCGCTCAGCTGGCCATCGGCGTGCTGGGGTTCTCGTCATCACCGGCGAGTACGGCACGGGCATGATCCGCTCGACACTGGCGGCCGTGCCGCGCCGGCAGCCGGTGCTCGCCGCCAAGGCTCTGGTCTTCGGCTGTCACGGCGCTGGTCGTGACGATCGTGTCGGCGTTCGGCGCCTTCCTGATCGGGCAGCAGGCACTGAAAAGCACCCACCTGCAGGCTTCTTTCAGCACCCCGGGGGCGACGCGTGCCGTCGTCGGCGCGGCGCTCTACCTGACGCTCATGGGACTGCTCGGCGTCGGCATCGGCTTCCTGATCCGCAACACGGCCGGAGCTATCGCCACCTTCGTCGGCATCGTGCTCGTGCTGCCGCTGCTGGCTCAGGCGCTGCCCAGCCCGTACTCGACCGACGTCGCGAAGTACCTTCCGCTCAACGCCGGAACGCAGATCCTCAGCACCACGCATCCCGATCCCGACATGCTGAGCGCGTGGGGTGGCATGGGGATCACGGCGCTTTATGTGGTCGTCGCACTCATCGCCGGCGCGATCAGCTTGGCGCGGCGCGACGCGTAGCCGTGGCCGTGAACGGGATGCTTGTATGAGGCGATGACGCGGGTGCGGGACCTCAGGTCGCAGGCGCTCAGCCGGGCGCTTCAACGCGCGTTTGCGCTCGAGCCGCCGCTGACGCGTGACATCACGGCTCGTCATGACGTGCCGGTACCGATGGACGACGGCGCGATCCTGCTCGCCACCCACTACCGCCCGCGCGTCACCGATGGCAACCCGCCGCTGGTGCTGATTCGCAGTCCCTACGGGCGTAGCGGGCTGCTCGCGGTCCCGTTCGGGCGGGTGTTCGCCGAGCGCGGCTTCCAGGTGTTCATCCAGAGCTGCCGCGGCACCGACGGGTCCGGAGGCGAGTTCTACCCGCAGCGCAACGAGCAGCGCGACGGGCTCGCGACCCTGCGCTGGCTTCGCGAGCAGAGCTGGTGTGGCGAGCAGATCGTGACGGCCGGGATGAGTTACCTCGGCTACACGCAATGGGCGATGGCCACCGATCCCAGCGCCGGCATCGCGGCGCTCGCGCTGAACGTCACGATGGCCGATTTCGGCGAACCCACCCTGGACGGCGGTGCTTTCGGGCTCCAGAACTGCCTCGGATGGTCACGCCTGATGGCAGCCAGCACCACCGGTGCGCGCGTCCCACCGTTCCTGTCCGGCAAGAAGCTGCAGCGCGCCATGTCGGTCAACCCGTTGCAGGACGGCGACACGGCCGCAGCCGGCCACCACATCAGCTGGTATCAGGACTGGCTGAACCACACCGACATTGACGATCCTTACTGGCAACGCCAGTCGCACCGGCCCGGCATCCCGGGCGTCACGGCGCCGATCTCCATGCTCACCGGCTGGTACGACCTCTTCCTGCCGTGGATGCTGCGCGACTACGAGCAGCTTCGCGACGCCGGCAACCCGCCCGAGCTGACCATCGGACCGTGGCGTCACGCCGACCCCGCGCAGGGCCGCCGGGTGCCCGCCACCGCGATGCGCTTCTTCCGCAAGCATCTGCAGGGCGAGAGCACCGTCGCACGGGGTGGGGTCCAGCTGTTCGTCACCGGCGACGAGGGCGGTTGGCGTGAGCTGCCGAGCTGGCCGCCGCCGACGCAGCCGGTAGTGCTGCGCTTGTCGCAGAACGCGCTGGGCGAGTCTTTCGGGCCCGGTGCCGCGACTTTTCGCTATGACCCCCGCGACCCGACCCCTTCGCTCGGCGGTCCCACCCTCGCGGGCCGCAGACCCGTGAGCGACAACAGCGGCCACGAGTCGCGCGACGACGTGGTGACGTTCGACGGGCCTGCACTCAGCGAGGCGGTCGAGGTGATCGGTACGGTCGCGGTCACCGTGCGGGTCAGTGCCGGCGGGCGTTCGCACGATGTCTTCGCGCGGCTCTGCGACGTCGACGCCAACGGCAAGTCGCTGAACGTCGCCGATCGGCTGGTACGGCTTCCGGCCGGAGACGACGGCCCCCGCGACGCGCGACTCGAGCTCTGGCCGTGTGCCCACCGCTTCGCCACCGGTCACCGCATGCGTCTGCAGCTCAGCGGCGGAGCCCACCCGCGCTACGCCCGCCACCCGGGATCGGACGGCCCGCTCGCGTCTGCGACGCTCGGCACGCCCATCGACATCACGATCCACCACGAAGGATCGGAGATCGTGCTTCCGGTATCGCCCTGAGCTAGCCAATGCCGTTCAGCACGGCCAGCTCGTCGTCCGGAATCGTCAGCCCGGCACCGTCGACGTTTTCGTGCAGATGCGCGACCGACGACGTGCCGGGGATCAGCAGCACGTTCGGCGAGCGCTGCAGGAGCCAGGCGAGCGCAACGGACATGGGCGTGGCGTCCAACCGCTGGGCAACGGCGGACAGCTCCTCTGACTGCAACGGGGTGAAGCCGCCGAGCGGGAAGTACGGCACGTATGCAATCCCTTGCGCGGCAAGCGAATCGACGAGGTCATCGTCTTCGCGGTTGGCGATGTTGTACTGGTTCTGCACGCAGACGACCGGCGCGATGGAGCGGGCCTCGGCGACCTGATCCGCGAAGACGGTGCTGACCCCCAGATGGCGGATCAATCCTTCCTGTTGCAGCTGCGCCAAAGCGGTGAAGGGCTCCTCCAGCGAGCCTGGCGCGGGCCGCTCGACGTCGCCGATGCGCAGATTGACAACGTCCAGCACGTCCAACCCGAGGTTGTCGAGATTGTCGTGCACGGCCTGGCGAAGCTCTTGCGGTGAGCGGGCGTGTGGCCAGCCGCCCTGCGCGTCGCGGCGGGCACCGACCTTGGTGACGATCGTCAAATCCTCGGGGTACGGATGCAATGCTTCCTTGATGATCTGATTCGTGACGTGAGGGCCGTAGAAGTCGCTGGTGTCGATGTGGGTGATGCCCAGCTCCACGGCCGTGCGTAGCACCCGGACGGCCTCGGCCCGGTCCTTCGGCGGTCCGAAGACGCCCGGTCCGGCCAGCTGCATCGCGCCGTAGCCGACCCGGGTGACCGTCAGGTCGTCGGCCATCGAGAACGTGCCACCCGCAAGCGTTGTCGTCGTCATGTGTCGTCCCTTCCGGCTGTGGATGGGACCAACCCTGCGCCCTGCAGCGCAAGTCAGGCAGAGCCCTGGCGATCCTGGGTGTGACAGGGCCAGGCGGCCGGTCCCCGGCGTGGCTAACGTGGCCATGGTGGAATCCCGCCCCGATGCCAACGTGCTCGGCGAGTACCTGCGCGCCCGCCGCGAGCTGATCTCCCCCGACAGCGTCGGCCTGCCCGTTCACGGCGTGCGGCGCGTCTCAGGGCTGCGGCGCGAAGAGGTGGCGATGCTGGCCGGGATCAGCGCCGACTACTACCTGCGGCTGGAGCAGGGCCGCGACCGCAACCCCTCGCTGCAGGTCCTCGAAGCCCTGGCTCGGGTGCTCGGGCTCGATGCGACGGCGACGGACTACCTCGTCGGGCTGGCGGCGCCGAAACCCCGGCTCCGGCGCCGTCCCAAGCCGGAGAAGGTGTCGGGCAGCATCCGGCAGCTGCTGGAGGTCATCGGCGTCCCGGCGTTCGTCGAGGGCCGCTACCTCGACGTGCTGGCACACAACGACCTGGCAGGCGCGCTGCTCCCGCACCTTGCGGTCGGGCAGAACCTGCTCCGCACGCTCTTCCTGGACCCGGCTCAGCAAGCGTTCTATCCGGACTGGCACGAGGCGACCGAGCGGTTCGTTGCGGGGTTTCGCCGGACGGTGGGAACGGATATCGATGATCCCGGTTTCGTGCAACTCGTCGGCGAACTATCGCTCTCGAGCGAGCGGTTCCGGCAGCTGTGGGCGCGCCACGATGTCCGGCGGCCGGAGGGTGGCGTCGTGCGCATGCGGCACCCGCAGCTCGGGGACCTGACCGTGAACCGCGAAAAGCTCGCCATCCGCGGGACCGAGAGCCAGATTCTGGCGCTGTTCACCGCCAAGCCCGGTAGCGAGAGCGCCGAGAAGCTGTCGCTGCTGGGCTCGCTGGCCGGGTCAGCGGAGCACACGGGCACCCGCTTTCCGGTCACCCCGAGCAGCCGTTAGAGGTCCAGCCCGAGCTGATGACAGAGCTCCAGCACGGGCTCGACGGAGCTGTCGTTGAGCGGGAGCTGCGGTTTGCGCGGGACACCCCCAGGCAGCCCCAGCCGGTTGAGGACGGCCTTGGTCGCGCGGATGCCGCCGGCGCCGTACAAGGCCCGAAAGAGCCGCAGGAGCTTGCCGAACGTCGACGCCAGCGCCTGCGCATCGCCGTCTCGGTACGCCGTCACAACCGCCATGCAGAGCTCCGGCGCGAGGTTCGCCTCGGAGCTGAGGTATCCGTTCGCGCCGAGCGACCACGCGGCCAGTGCCTGGGCCGGCCCCCCGACATGCACGTCGACGCGACCGGCGACGGCATCGACGACGTCAGCCAGGTAGCCGAGATCCTGGTGCGTGACGTTCAACCCCACGACGTGGCTGTGCTGCTCCACGAAGCCGGCAAGCATCTCTACCGGCACCTGGTAGCCGACCGACTGGTGCGTGGAGATGACCATCGGAATGTCGGACGCGTACAGGATCTCCTCGAAATACGCCTGCATCTCGGCTCGTTTCGGCCGGTGGCCATGGCCCGGATCGAGCGAGTAGATCTGCACCGCCTCGACCCCGGCGTCGCGTGCCAGGTGCACGTAATCGACCATCTCCGCCGCCGTGCGGGGCTCGGTTCCCATGGCCCGCACCGGGACGCGGCCACGAAGCTCCTCGACCCCGATCTCCAGCAGCTGGCGGGCTTCCTCGCGGGAGAGCACGTAGCCCTCACCGCTGCCGCCGCCGCCCAGGTAGACGCCGACCCCGGCGGCCGCCATCCGTCGCAGGTGGCTGCGGATCCCGGCCTCGTCGAAGCTGCCGTCCGCCTCGAACGGCGTGATGCTGATGACGAACGTGCTCGCCCGCTCCGGATCGCACGCACCCGACGGGGCGCTCACGCCCGCACATCCCTGACGGCGTCGGCGATGACGGTGGTGTCCAGCGAGAACGGGTAGGCCAGCTCCTCGTTGCCGGACAGGTGGTCGGCGGCCAGCCGAGCTGCGTACCCGGCGTCACCGGCGGCGATCGCAGCAAGGAGCGCGGAGTGCTCGGCCCAGCTGGACTCTCGTGCCTCGCGGGTCGTCGTACGCCGCGGCGCGGCAACCGGACGGCCGGCCAGCCGGTCCACGTGGGCGGTCCAGAGCGTCTCGAGCGTTCCCACCACGAGGCTAAGGGTCGGGCTGCCGCAGCCGGCAACCATGATCTCGTGAAAGCGCCGGGCAAGCGGCGCGTAGACGGTCGGATCGCCCAGCGCCTTACGGCTCTCGCGCAGGTTGGACCGCAGCCGCGGGACGACGCTCCGGCGCCGGCTCGGCAGCTCGGCGCAGGCGGCCGCGCAGACCGGGTCGAGCCGTCCGAGCGTCTCGACGATGTCGCGGATCTGAGCGCCCTCGCGCTGCAGCACGAGCCCCGCCATGTAGGCGACCTTGCCGGACGTGGGCGCGTGCACGGTCGCCCCGCCGACGTTGCCCCGCTGCACCGTCACCAGGCCCTCGGTCTCCAGCACCCGCAAGGCTTCCCGCAACGACGGTGGGCTCACGCCGAAGGCCGCCACGAGATCGTCCTGCTTCGGCAGCGCATCACCGTCGCCGTAGCGGCCGGCGAGGATGTCGTCGCGCAAGCGGCCCGCGATCATCTCCGCCAGTCGCGGCCGGAGCGATCCGGCCGGGACGGGCGTGAGGCGGCGCGCTTCCGGGTGTGCGGCGCCGCCCGCCGGCTCAGGCACCGAGGCCGAGCAGCTTCTGCGCGGTGCCGGCCAGGATCTGGTGACGCTCGTCCGCCGGCACGCCGGAGAAGGTCGCGTTGATGGTCTTCCACGAGTACGGCCAGTCCGACGTGATGTGCGGGTAGTCGTTAGACCACATCATCCGGTTGACGAGGTTCGCCCGGTGGCGGTTGGCGATCCCGGTGTGGTCGGTGATGAACGTCGGGTAGAAGAACTCCGACATGTACTCGCTCGGCAGCAGTCGCAGCCGGCTGTCCTTGAGGTCCGCGAACGCGTGGCGCAGGTAGTTGTCATCGGCTTGCTCCGCGAAGTACGGCATCCAGCCGCAGTCGACCTCGGCGAGGATGATCTTCAGGCTCTGGTGGCGGTCCAGCACCCCGCTGAACGCCCACTCCAGCATCCGGCTGGGCGCGTCGTAGAAGTGACCGGTGCCCGGCAGCCCGCGCACGCTCATCCGCTTCGCGCTCGGCGGCCGGTCGGTCAGCCCGATGTGGATCGTGAGCGGCTTGCCGGTCTCCTCGACCAGGCTCCACACCGGCTCATCCGCCTCGTTGATCTTCGTGGTGCCGTTCGGGTACGACTGCAGCAACCAGGCGCCGAGGCCGGGCAGGTCCTGGCAGCGCTTGATCTCGGCGAGCGCCTGGTCCACCCCGCGGCTCGGGATCATCGCCGCGCCGACCAGCCGGTCCGGCGCGTGGGAGCAGAACTCGGACAGGAAGTCGTTGTAGGCCCGCACCATCTCGTAGTGGAACTCGGGGTCCTTGGTGCCTTTCACGTAGCCGCTCGCGAAACCCATCGGGAAGAGCAGCTCGGCATCGACCCCGTCGGCGATCTGCTCCTCGACCCGGGCCTTGGGGTCGTAGCCGCCAGGGTGAATGTCCTCGTAGCGGCACCACTCGCCCTGCTGGTCAGGGGCCCGGCCGGCGCACGCCTCCCACCCGAAACCGCGGGCCTCGAAGCCCTCGCACACCCACGCGTCACCCTCTGGCCGGCGCTCGACCCGAGGCACCTGGTCGAGGTACTTCTGCGCCACCCGGGTGGTCCAGATGTCGCCGGGACCGTTCAGGTGACCATCGGCAGAGATCAGTTTGTACTCGCGCGGCATGCAGGCTCCTTCAACGACCACAGGTACGGCTCCGGTAGCTATCTTTTAAAGGATTGCGAGTGCAGCCGTCAAGGCCTAGCGGTCCGCGGTGAGGATGAGTCCCGAGCCGTCCATCAGCGCTCCCGAGGTGACGATGCCGACCTCGTGACGCGGCGCCTGCCGTACACCTCCGCGTCCCTGCACCTGCAACACCGCCTCGGCGACGGTGTTCATCCCGTGCAGGTAGCCCTCGGAGAGCAGGCCGCCGTGGGTGTTGGTCGGGAGCGGGCCGGACAGGAGCGTCCCTCCCTCACGGACGAACGCGCCGGACTCGCCGCGGCCGCACAAGCCGAGCCCTTCGAGGCCGACCAGAACCGTGCTGGTGAAGCAGTCGTAAATCTCGGCGAAATCGATGTCCTGCGGCCCGACGCCGGCGGCGGAGTAGAGGTCTGGCGCGAGCCAGCTCGTGTAGTTGCGGCTGTAGTCACGCCACGCCAGATGGTCGCCGATGTCCAGGCCCGGACGCGGCCCGGCCCGGTACCCGCCGGCGGCCACGACGGCCGGCGGATGGCGCAGGTCCCGAGCTCGCTCGGTGGTCGTCACGAGCACGGCGCAGGCCCCGTCGACCTCGATCGTGCAGTCCGGGCCGCGGTACGGATCGACGACGTACGGCGCCGCGAGGTAGTCCTCGCGGGTCAGCGGGCGGCGCCGGAAAGCCCGCTCGTTCGCCATCGCGTAGCCGCGCTGCGCCACGGCCACAGCGCCCAGATCCTCAGCATCCTGGCCGGTTTCGTGCAGGAATCGCTGTGCCCACATCGCCACGTACATGAGGTACGCGCTGTACCCCAACGGGTAGCGGTACTGGCCACCACCGCCCGCGAACTCCATCCCACCCACGCGCGCGCCGGAGCGGCCCTTCATCGCCCGGTAGACCAGGACCGCCCGGGCCTGTCCGGTCGTGACGGCGGCTGCCGCCTGCGCCACCAGGTGACATGGCGCCTGGCCGCCGAGATCGATGTCGAGGGAGAAGCGCAGCTGCGGCAGCCCGAGAACGGTCGCGACCGCCTGGGTGGGCACCGAGTCGTGCATGACCATGAAGCTCGCGATGCCGTCGACCTCGGACCGGTCGAGTCCGGCGTCGTCGATGGCCGCCGCGCAGGCGGCACGGGCCAGCTCGAGCGTCGACTCCGGCGCCGCGGCGCTGAAGTCCGTGTAGCCGACCCCGGCGACCGCGGCCCGATAGCCGCTCATGACGGGGTCACCAGCGCGAACGCCAGCTCGGTCCAGTCCTCGTGGTCCACGAAACAGGCCGACACGGGTTGACCGATCAGGGCACTCCCGGCCGCTCGCTCGTCAACCTCGAGCAGCACCCGACCCAGCACCCGGCATCCCTCAGCGAGCTCGACGGTCGCGATCGCCGCCGGCAGCTCGGACTCCGCGAACGACCCCATCGGCCGGTGCACCACGATGCAGGAGTAGACGGTGCCGCTCCCCTGCGCGTCGACCGGCGCGCTGGCCGGCGATCCGCAGTGGGGACAACCGGGCATCGGCGGGAAGCGCACCTCCTCACACCGCGCGCACTCCTGCAGGACGATCCGGTGCTCGCGAAGCGCTTGCCAGAAGGGTTGGCTGTCGGGATCGGCGACCGGGGCGGAGCGCAGCGTCCCGCGGCCTTCGGGCTCGGCCATCACCGGCCCGTGAACCGCGGCGCGCGCTTCTCGCTGAATGCCTGCAGTCCCTCCGGAGCATCCTCGGACGTGAGGCAATAGACCGCGTTGCGCTCGCGCTCGAACTGCAGGCCGGCGGGCACGCTCAAGGACTCGAGCCAGATCGTGTTCATGACCTCCTTCGCGTTCGCCACAGCCAGCGGGCTCTTGCTCGCGATCTGGCGGGCAAGGTGCAGACCCTCGTCGAGCAGTTCGGCGTCGGGCACGACGTGGCCGACCAGGCCCCACTCCTGCGCGGTGCGTGCATCGAGCAGCTTTCCGGTCATGACGAGCTCGGCCGCCCGCTGCAGGCCGACGACACGGGCGAGCAGCGTGAGCACCCCGCCGCCGCCCATCTGCCCGAAGTTCAGGTGGCCGTCGCCGATGCGCGCCGACTCGGCGGCGATCGCCAGGTCGCAGCTGAGCAGGAGCTCGAGCCCGCCCGCGACGGTCACGCCGTTGACCAGCGCGACGACCGGCGCGCGGAGCAGGCGCAGGCGACCGAAGGCGTCGTGCAGGTCCTTGACGAACATCGGGAAGCGCACCGGATCGCGCTGCAGGTCGACGTAGCTCTTGAGGTCGCCACCGGCACTGAAAGCCCGGCCGCTTCCGGTGACGAAGACGACGCGCACGTCCGCATCACCAGCGGCCCGCGTCACAGCCGCGTCGAACGCCCTGATCAGCTCCCAGCTCATCGCATTCAGCTCGGCGGGACGGTTGAGCGTGATGGTCGCGTAGCTCCCCGTGGTGTCGGGGATCGGGTTGGTGCTGTAGGCGATCGGCGGGGCGTCGGCTGCTGCGGACGTCATGGTTGGTTTCCTCGCTCACGTATCCGGCGCAGGATCTCGTGCTTCTGCACCTTGCCGGAAGCGGTGACGGGAAGCGAGTCCAGCACGAGCAGGCTCTCGGGCAGCTTGTAGGTCGCCAGCCCAGCCTCCCGCAGGCGTTCGACGAGACTGGTGAACGCGAGGCCGGCACCGGGATGCAGGACGACGCAGGCGCAACCCCGCTCGCCGAGCCGCTCGTCCGGCACCCCGACGACCGCGACCTGGCGCACCTCGGGGAACGCCGCGATGAGGTCCTCGATCTCGCGGGGCGCGACGTTCACCCCGCCCCGGATGATGATCTCCTTCTTGCGGCCCACGACGCTGAGGTAGCCGTCGGCATCCAGGCTCACGAGGTCGCCGGAACGCACCCAGCCGCCGTCCAGATAGGTGGCTGCCGTGCGCTCGGGGTCGTCGAAGAATCCCACGCTCGTGTTGGGGCCGCGGATGTACAGCTCGCCCTCGGCGGGCGGGGTAAGCGGCGCGCCGGCGTCGTCGCGTACGTCGATCTCGGTGTGGGTGAGCGCGTAACCATCGGTGGTGCTGCGCTTCTCGAAGGGAGAATCCGGCCGGTTCCAGGTCGCGCAGAGCACCTCGGTGGAGCCGTAGAGCCGCAGGACTCGGATGCCCACCGCTTCCGCCCGCGCGACCAGAGGCGCCGGCACGGGCGCTCCCCCGCAGCCGAAGTGGGTGAGGCTCGGCAGCCGCCGGCCGGTGCGCTCGCATTCGCCCACCAGGTCCGCGAGGAACGTCGTCGCGGCCAGCGTGTAGCTGCAGTGATGCGCATCGACCAGGGCCGCTGCCTCGGCGGCATCCCACTGGTCCTGCAGGACGAGCGTGACGCCGTGGTACAGCGCCGCGCGAATCCCGTAGTTGAACCCGGTCGAGTGACCGACCGGGCTCGGCATCCAGACCACCGTCTCCGCCGTGAGCCCGAGGTCGGCGAACAGCTGGCGGACCGCGAAGTTGGCCGTCTCCTCGGTGTGCATGATGGCCTTCGGCGTCGCCTCGGTGCCGGACGTGAAGATGAGCTCGGAGACGTTCGAGGCACTCACGCCGGGCAGCAGCTCGACCCCCGGGTCGGGCAGCGACTCGCTGGGCTCGTCGATGACGACGTGCAAAGGCGTGAGCCCCGCCTTGGCCGCGGCCGCGGCCACGAGCGGCCGGTGGTCGAAGCCGCGGTAGAGCGCCGGTGTGAAGACTGCCGACGGCCGCGCGGTCGTGAAGACGTGGGTGAGCTCACGGCGCCGGTAATTGGGCAGGAGCGGGTTCAGCACCGCGCCGATCGAGTTGACCGCCACCGCGGTGACGACCGCCTCGTAGCGGTTGGGCAGCTGGACGCTGACGACCTCGCCCGCGCCGACCCCGTGATCCGTCAGCATCCCGGCGGTACCGGGCGGCATCGCGCGCCAGTTCGGCGTACGTGCGACGGCGCGCCCCGAGCAGGTCGACGACCGCGGTCGAGGACGGCCGCTCGGCAGCGAGCGCACCCACCCGGGCACTCAGCGTGTCAGCCGCCCACAGGCCCGCGTCACGAAAGCCGCGGGCCCGCTCGGGCGAGGTCACGACATCAGACATCCTGTCGTCGGGCACACGTCAGTCTGCCTCGACGCCAAGCTGGTCCTGCAACGGGATCAGGCCGTCGCGCACACCGCCAGCTCGAAGATGTGGCGCAGCGCGGCGAAACGGGTCGGGTTGGTACCCGGCGTGATCTGCGCATTGATCGACACGACGGCTGCTCTGGTGCCACCCGCGCTGGAGGCGATGAACTGCGTGTAGCCGGCGGTGTTGCCGGTGTGGCCGTAGAACGTGCCGCAGCTGGTCTGGTAGCGGAACAGCGCGAGTCCGGCGGAGTTCGTCCCCGGCCCCGGCGGCTCGGAGGAGCCCGGGCGGAAGGTGAACTGAGCGGTGCGGGTGGCCCGGTTGACCAGTGCGCCGCGCACGTAAGCCCGCACGAACTTCATCGCGTCGGCAGGGGTCGAGACGACTCCGCCGGAGGCCCAGCTCCACCCGGCCGCCACGATCGACGTCACGTCGGTCGGCGCCGGCGTGGCCACGTCGTCGTAGCCGTGTATGGACGGGAACGGCAGCGCTGAACCGTTTGGAAGGCTGGTGCGGAACAGGTGCAGCGGTCCGAGGACGTTGCGGGCCAGCTCCTGCTCATAGCTCTTCTTCGTAGCGGCTTCGACCATGAGCGCGGCGATGATGTTGTCGGAATTGGAGTACTTGTATTGGCTGCCGGGCGTGAAGGTGGGCTTTTTTCCGGCGACGTACGACAGCAGCTGCCGGTGGGGCGGAGGGTTCTGCAGGTTGGCGAGCAAGGCATTCCGGAAGGCGGAGGTCTGGCTGAAGTCCGGGATGCCGCTGGTGTGGCCGAGCAGCTCGGCCAGCGTCACGGCGTGCCAGCTGGCGGGAAGAGCCGGCAGCCACCTGCCGATCGTGTCGGTGAGTTTGAGCTTGCCCTTGGCGACGAGTGAGAGCGCCGTAGCGCCATTGAACGCCTTGGCGACACTCGCCACCCGCATGTAGTTGTTGCCTTGCAGCCCGCGGCCGGTCACGACGTCGGAAACGCCGGCGGTACGCACCTGGACATGGGGCCCGTTGGCGAGGACGACGACGATGCCGGGCGGCCCGTCTTTCGCGCCCACCAGCGCGCTCATCGCCTTCTGCAGGGTGTACTTCGGTGAGACCTTGGGCGCGGGCCGTCCGGTACCCGAGGCCCCGGCCGGGATCACCAGCGCGCCGACCAGGGTCAGCGCCAGCAGCCCCGCAGCTGCCCCGGCAAGGCGAACTGGCCGTCGACGTCGTCCGGGCATGCGTCTCTCCTCGAGCAGTGCTTTTTGGGCATCGTCATCCAATACGGGCCACGCGGTGGTGTTCAGGCGTTTCGCAATATGTGAAGTCGAATTCCGCCCTTTCGGGCGGGAATGCGGCCACAGAATTTGTGCGACATGTCCCCCGGCAGACCGGCGTTCAGGGGGTCATGACGAGCTTGCCGATGACCTTGCGGTCGGCGAGTCGCTGCAGCGCCGCCGGCAGCTCGTCGAACGTGACCGTGTCAGTGACGGCATTGCGCAACGAGCCCTCGGCGATCAGGGCCGAGAGCCCGGCGTGCATGTCCATGAGCTGCTCTCGCGTGTAACCCCCGGCGAACACGCCCACCAGCGAGGCGTTAGCGATCACCAGATCGTGCGTGTCGGGCTGCGGCCACGAACCGCTCGCGAAGCCGACGCACAGCAGCCGCCCGCCGCGACCGAGCGCGCCCGCGGCGGTCTCGGCCAGGTAGCCACCGACCGGGTCATAGATGACGTCGACGCCCGCGCCGCCGGTGGCCTGGCGCAACGCCTCCATCAACGGCTCATCGGTGTGGTTGATGACGACCTCGGCGCCGAGGTCGCGGCAGAACGCCGCCTTCTTCTCATCGCTCACGACAGCAACCACGCGGGCGCCCATCGCGCGCCCGAGCTGGACGGCGGCGATCCCGCTACCGCCCGCGGCCCCGAGGACTACCAGGGACTCGCCGGCGGCCAGCCTGCCCCGGTCCACCAGCCCGACCCACGCGGTCAGATGCGGGATCCAGAATCCGGCCGCTTCGACATCGCTGAGCCCCTCCGGGACCGGGAACGTAGAGCCGGGCATCGCCAAGCACTCCTGCGCCAGCGAGCCTTGGCCCTCGTAGAACAATGTCGTTCCCATGACGCGGGTGCCGACCTCGAGATCGACGCCCTCCCCCACCGCCGTGACGACCCCGACCGCCTCTTGCCCCGGCGTGAACGGCAACGCAGGAGTGAGCGGGTAGGTGCCACGGCACATGAGCACATCCGGCAAACCCAACCCTGCCGCGACGACGGAGATCCGGAATTGGCCGGGACCGGGTACCGGCGGATCGAGCTGCACCTCCGTGAGCACCTGAGTCGGCTCGCCCTTGCCTTGCACCTGCCAGGCCCTCATCGGAACCCCTCACATTCGAAAGCGCAGGCTCACTGCGCCGCCATTGATGAATGATCTTTCACGGTCCGCTCGATGCCGTCGACAAGAAACCGGATCTGAAGCTCGAAGAGTTCGTCCGTCTCTTCCGCGGTCACGCCGGCTGGATCGCTGCCGGACAGCCGATACCGGCTTGAGTGTGCGGGGAGTTTCGGCCCGCGCTCCATGGCCACGAAACCCACCGTCGCCCACATGAGCAGCCGGCAGGCCTGGATCGCGACCTCCATCGGCAAGCCGTTCGCGCGCATCGACGTCAGGAGCGGGCGCGACGCCTCGACGTACGCCGGTCGTGCGTCCGCCAGAATCAACCGGCCGTCGAGCGCCAACACGGCCCGAACGCGTTCGCGAAGGACCCGCGCCCAGCGTGCTGCGTAGACGGTCCAGGACTCGCCCGCAGCGGCGGTGGGTGCGAGATCCGCGAGCAGCCGATCAGCGACGGCGTTGAGCAGCGACTCCTTGTTGCCGACCCGGCTGTAGAGCGGCACCGGGGAAACCCCGAGGCGGGCGCCGACGCTGCGCATGCTGACGGCGTCCAGCCCCTCCTCGCGCAGGATGTCGATGGCGGCCTCGATGATCGCGCTCGGGTCGAGCTGAAGTTCAGTGGGCTTGGGCATCAGGGGATGCCGATCGCGATCTTGCCGACGTGTTCCTGAGCCTGCATCAGGCGCTGCGCCTCTGCCAGCTCGTCCCACCCCAGGACATGGCTGATCCAGGGCCGTATCTCAGCGCGCGAGACGGTGCGGCAGAGTTCGGCGGTGGTGTCGACGCTGCCGACCGAGACACCCACGATGCGCAGGTTCCGGGTCATCACGGTCGACACCGAGAACTCAGCCTGCCCGAACCCTCCGAGGCCCCCGACGACGGCGATCGTTCCGCCCATCCGCGTGGCCTTGACGGAGCGGCCGATCGTGTCGGCGCCGCCGATGTCGACGACGAGGTCGGCACCCCGGCGATCGGTGAGGCGCCGCACCTCGCCAGGCCACTCGGGCAGCGCCTGCGAGTTGATGAGATGGTCCGCGCCGAGCGCCGCCGCCGTCTCCAGCTTGGCGTCCGAGGACGAGGTGATGATGACCTTCGCCCCGCGCGCCTTGGCCAGCTGCAGGGCCAGCAGGGAGACGCCGCCCGTACCGAGGGTCACGACGACGTCGCCCTCCCCGATGGAGGCCTCTTCGAGCGCGCTGAACGCGGTCGTCCCGGCGCATGGAAGCGTCGCGGCTTCGAGGTCACTCAGGTGCGGCGGCGCATCGGCCAGCGAGGCGGCGGGAAAGCGCATGAACTGCTGCAACCAACCGTCGACCGTGTCGCCGGGACACACCCGCTTGTTGGCCGGGGTGGGCCGCCCGTCGACCCACTCCGGATGGAAGGCGCCGAGCACCCGGTCGCCGACCGAGAGCCCGATGACGTCATCGGCGACCGAGACGACCTCACCGACCCCATCGGACATGGGGACGCGGGGAAACGGGCCGGGGATGAGGCCCATCAGGTTGACCAGGTCGTGGTAATTCATGCTTGACGCGCGCACTCTCACAATGGCCTCGCCGGGGGCGGGCTCCGGCACGGCTCGCGAGGTCTCCACGAGGGCGCCCGGCTCGGGCATCACCATCGCCTGGTAGCTCATCCTGCGAGACCCGCCGCTTCACGCAGCTGCGCCCACTTCGCTTCAGCGGCCGGCCGGCGGCTCGGGATGTGCTCGGTCGGCCAGCCCTCCACCGGCCGGTAGTCCTTGAGCAGGGTCCGGGCGAGCACGGCTTTGTGCAGCTCGTCCGGACCATCGCCGATGGGTCCGAACCGGGTCGTGCGGTACCAGCTCTCGACGGGCAGATCGGTCGAGTACCCGAGGGCCCCGCACACCTGGATGGTCCGGTCGAGCACGGCCAGCGCGACCTTGGACACGTGGGCCTTGACCATGCCCAGCTCGGCACGCACCCGGGCGGCGCCGTACTTGTCCATCTTCCAGGCGGTCTGAAAAGTCAGCAGCCGGGCAGACTGGATGTCCATGTGCGACAGGGCCACGTAATCCTGGATCATCTGGTGCTGGCCGAGCAGCTTGCCGTGTGAGGTCCGTGAGACGGCCCGCTCGCACATGATGTCGAGCGAGCGCTGGGCCTGGCCGAGCCAGCGCATCGCATGGTGGATACGCCCGCCCCCGAGCCGCTGCTGCGCCAGCACGAAGCCGTCGCCCGGCGCCCCGATGAGGTGATCGCCCGGCAGCCGGCAGTCGCGGAACACGATCTCGGCGTGGTTGCCGGCCCGCCCGTACTCGGCCTCGGGATGGCTCATGGTGCCGATGTCTCGCACGATGTCCATGCCGGGCGTGCCGGCCGGAACGACGAAGACCGAAGCGTGCTTGTGCGGGCGTCCTTCGGGGTTGGTCTCGGCGAAGACGAGCAGGAAGTCGGCGACGGACGCGTTCGTGATGAACCACTTGTGACCGTTGAGCACCCACTCGCTGCCGTCACGAACGGCGGTCGTACCGATGACCGTCGGATCGGCGCCGGCATGGAACGGCTCGGTCAGGGCAAAGGCGCTGGACAGCTCGCCGCGCAGGTTAGGCCACAGCCAGCGTTCCTTCTGGGCGTCGCTGGCTCCGTGTGCCAGCAATTCCATGTTTCCGCTGTCGGGCGCCTGGACCCCGAAGATGGTCATGGAAAACATGCACCGGCCGATGAGCTCGGACATCAGCGCCAGCTTGAGCTGCCCGAAGCCGGCGCCGCCGAGCGCTGGATCGAGGAAGGCGCCCCAGAGGCCCTCGGCCTTGACGCGATCCTGCAGGTGGCGCTTGACGACCTTCCATTCGTCGGCGGGGAGCTCATTCATGATCGATTCGATCGGGATCAGCTCGGTCTCGATGAATTCGCGCATCCAGGCGAGCTTCTGCTCGAACTCCGGGTCCGTCTCGAAATCCCACGCCATGGCAGATCACCGCTCCCCCGGGACTCGGCCGTTCCCGGATCACGATGTAATCACGGCGTCATGGCCGGTCTGCCTTCGCCCCCACCGAGAGGCCGGCGCGGGTGTCGCGAGAGCATGCGTTGCGGGCGGTCGGGCGAGCGCCTGGGCCCGGGGAGGAAACATCCATGAGTGGCCGGCTGGCGGCAAAGGTCGCCATCATCACCGGGGGCGGTCAGGGCATCGGGCGCGGGATCGCCAAGGCGTTCGCGAGCGAAGGAGCCCGGATCGTGATCCTCGACCTGGATCCGGCCACGGCACGATCCGCCGCCGAGGAATGTGCGGCCCGGGGCGCCTCGGCGATGGGGCTCGGCTGCGACGTCGGGGTACGCGAGCAGGTGGACGAGGCGGTTGGTGAGGCCATCGGCCGGTTCGGCGGTATCGACGTGCTCGTCACGTGCGCGCTCGCCAAGGTGAAGGTGCAGCCCTTCGAAGCGACTCCCCTGTCGGGCATCGAGAAGATGTGGCAGGTCGGCTACCTCGGCGTCGTCCACATGATGCAGGCCTGCCTTCCCTCCTTACGTGAACGCCAGGGCAACGTCATCAACTTCGGCTCGGGAGCCGGGATTGGCGCGGCCGCGGGCTATGCCTCGTACGGGCCGGTCAAGGAAGCCGTGCGGGCCATCACCCGGATCGCGGCCAAGGAGTGGGGCGGCTACGGCGTGCGGGTCAACGCGATCTGCCCGTTCGCGAAGAGCGACCAGTTCGACGAGTGGGCGGCGGCGAATCCCGAGCAGGTGGCGGTCGCGATGCGCTCGGCTGCCCTCGGCCGGGTGGGTGACTGCGAGGACGACATCGGGCGCGCGGCGGTGTTCCTCGCGAGCGACGACGCCGGCTACATCACCGGCCACAGCCTCATGGTCGACGGCGGGCAGGGCATGCCGCTCTGAGGCCCATCTGGGTCCTGGGTCCTTTATGGATACAGACCGCGCTTGCGATGCGCGTCGGCGACGCGGTCGACGGCGATGATCAGCGCCGACTCGCGCAGGCTGATCTCGCGCGCACTCGCCGTGGCGACGACCGTGTCGTACGTGCGGTGCATGATGCGCGCGAGCTTCTCGTTGACGTCGCCCTCCTCCCAGAAGTAGGACTGCAGATCCTGCACCCACTCCAGGTAGGAGACGGCGACCCCGCCGACGTTGGCCAGGATGTCAGGGATCACCGTGATCCCCCGGTCCGCCAGGATCGCGTCAGCCGCGGGGGTCGTGGGGGCATTGGCCCCTTCGACGATCGTCGCTGCGTGCACGAGGGGCGCGTTCTGCTCGGTGATGGCCCCGCTGAGCGCCGCTGGTATCAGGACGTCGACGTCGAGCGCGAGCAGTTCGGCGTTGCTGATCAGATCGGCGCCCACGGTCTGCGTCACGGACGCCACGCCGTGGCGGAGCTCCCGGCGGATGGACTCCGGGTCGACGCCCTTGGCGTTGAAGACACCCCCGTGCATGTCCGACACCGCCACCACCCGGCAGCCCGCCTCGGCCAGCAGTTGAGCGGAGTACGCGCCCACCTTGCCGAATCCTTGGACGGCGACGGTCGTGTCGTGAGGGTCTTTCCCGGCATCACGAAGCGCGTCCAGCGTCACGAACGCGATGCCGCGCGAGGTGGCGGCATCACGCCCGCGTGACCCGCCGAGCGAGACCGGCTTGCCCGTCACGACCCCCGTGACGGTGTAGCCGGTCTGCACCGAGACGGTGTCCATGAACCACGCCATCGTCTGGTCGTCGGTGCCGACATCGGGGGCGAGGATGTCGCGCTCCGGGCCCGATCAGCGGCAGGATCTCGCTGGCGTAGCGACGGGTCATCCGCTCGACCTCGAGGGCTGGAGAGCTTCGCCGGATCGACCGTGATGCCGCCCTTGGCGCCGCCGTAGGGGATGTCGATGAGCGCGCATTTCCAGGTCATCAGCATGGCCAGTGCGGTGACGTCGTCGAGGTCGGTCGACGGGTGATAGCGCAGCCCGCCCTTGGCCGGCCCGCGGGTGAGGCTGTGCTGCACGCGATAGCCGGTGAGCACCTCCGTCGTGCCGTCATCGCGTCGCAGCGGGACGCTGACGGTCAACGACCGTCGCGGGGTCGCGAGCACGGCGTGCATGCCGTCGTCGAGGTCCAGCAGGCGGGCGGCATCGGCAAGCTGGAGCAGCGCCGAATCCCAGGCGGACTGGTAATGCGCATCGTGGGGCACGCCGGAAACCTAACCGCTCAGCGGCGGCGTGTAACGCTCCTCGGGGCGATCATCACGCAGCAGCAGTGGCCACGCCCTGGTACATGGCGCCGAGCGGCTTGGGCGCGCCCGGTTCGTAGAAGACCTCCAGCGACGTGACGGTGAAGCCGGCGGCTTCGAGCATTTCGGGGACGTGGCGCGTCAGGTGACAGCCACCGGCGACCCGCTTCTGCACCGGCTCGATCCGCCGCTGCCACTTCTGCACACCGGAATCCGGCGCCAGGCCATGTTCGATGAAGTGCAGGCTGCCGCCTGGGCGCAGCACGCGTCGCACCTCACGAAGCGCCACCACCGGATGGGGAATCGTGCAGAGCGTCCACGTCGACAGCGCGCAGTCGACGCTCGCATCGGCGGCGCTGAGCTTCTCCGCGTCGAGATCGACGCGCTCGACGTTGGTCGAGGACGCGGCCAGCCGCTTTGACGCCAGCTGCCAGCCGAGATCCGCCGGTTCGACGGCGTCGACCCGCGTGACCTCCGCCGGGTAGAACGGCACGTTCAATCCGCTGCCGAAACCGATCTCGAGAACCTCACCCCGCAAGTCGGCGCAGACCCGGGCGCGCTGCGGACGCGTGGTCTTCATGCCGCACGCCACGTTCACCAGGCGCGGGACGACGTGCTCTCCGTACCAACTCATGCGTCGCCCCTCTTGCGCAACATCTTCTCGACCTCCGCGATATGGAGCGTCTCGAGCCGGATCATCTCGCGGGCATACTCCTCCAGCGACACATCCTGGTCGGCGACCACCTCGCGCAGCTGCTGGTAGAGCGCGAGGCTGCGCCGCTCGTACTCCAGCAGCTCCTGCAAGATCTCGTCGACGGTCGCGTGGTGCGTGCCGACCAGATCGGCGATACCGAGGCTGGGCTTGGCGCCGAGGCTGGTGACCTCCTCGCCCGCGGCGGTGGCGTGCAGCAGGCCCTCGGTGGCCTGCTCCTGCATCCACGACGTGATCGGGATCCGGCCGTGGCCGAACACCATCAGCGAGTACTGCGTGTAGCGCACCGCCCCCGCCAGTTCGGCCTCGACGATCTGGTTGAGCACGTTCACGGTCGCCGTCTTGTCGAGCGTCATGCCGGCCTCCTTCGGCCCCACGCGGACATCGCGGGCATTCTTTCCCCGGTGTCAGATCGACGACGCAGCGGGGGCTACTTTGCCCCCGTGGTCACCTCCGCACCCGCGACGTCCGAACTCCGGCTCGCCGACCCGGACACCTTCACCCATGGCGTCCCCCACGAGCAACTGGAAGCGCTGCGCAGGACCTCGCCGGTGGCGTGGCAGGAGATGGACGGCGAGCCCGGCTTCTTCGCCGTGTTGACGCATGCCGACGTGCTCACGGTGTCACACGAGCCGACGCTGTACTCGGCGAGCGAAGGCGGGATCACGCTGGAGGATCCGGCGCCGGAGAGCCTCGCGATGAGCCGCGACATGCTCGTCGTGATGGACCCGCCGCGCCACGGCGACTACCGCAAGCCGGTCGTCGCAAGCTTCAAGCCCAAGTCCATCGCCACACTCGAGGACGACATCCGAAAGCTGTGCCGCGAGATCATGGCGGAGGCCCGCGCAGCCGGCCCCGAGGTCGAGTTCGTCCACGAGGTGAGCGCCAAGCTGCCAACCCGCGTGATGGGGCAGCTGATGGGGCTCCCGCGCGCCGACTGGCCGCACATCCACACCCTGTCCGAGCGCATGCTGGCCGGCCAGGATCCCGACGTCGCCGCGGATGAGAGCGAGAACGCGTCGCTCGTCGAGCTGGCCGGCTACGCCATGGGCTTCGCGGCCGAGCGGCGGAACGCTCCCGTGCGGGACGACGTCACGGATGTCCTGCTGAAGGGTGACTTCGGTGGCCGGCAGATGACCGACCTGGACTTCGCCAGCTTCTTCGTCCAGCTCGTCGGCGCCGGCAACGACACCACGCGCACGCTCACGTCGTCAGGGCTGCTCGCGCTCCTGCAGCACCCGGATCAGCTGGCCGACCTGCGGGCCGATCCATCGCTGATCCCCGGCGCGATCGAGGAGGTGCTGCGCTGGGCCAACCCGATCCACTACATGCGCCGCACGACGACGGCCGACACCGAACTGCACGGCGTCGCCATCGCCCGCGGCCAGAAGGTGGCGATGTACTACACCTCGGCCAACCGCGACGAGCAGGTCTTCGCCGATCCCCACCGTTTCGACATCCGGCGCAGTCCCAACCGTCACCTCTCGTTCGGGTTCGCCGAACACTTCTGCCTCGGTGCCCACCTGGCCCGCCTCGAGGGCCGGGTGTTCTTCGAGGAGTTGCTCGCCGCCTTCGGTTCGATCGAGCTCGCCGGCGAGCCGGTACGGCTGCGCTCGAACTTCAACAACTCGCTGCGTCAGCTTCCCGTCCGGCTCGGCTGACCCAACAACGCTGCGTTTGAGGATCAGCGGACGCGGACGACGGTGCGGCCCATGGTCTCGCGCCGCTCCTGGCGCTCCATGGCGGCCGGCAGCTCGTCGAAGGAGACCTCGCCCGTCACGACGGTCCGGATGGTCCCGGCGCGCATGAGCTCGAGAATCCGGCGGTGCGCGGCCAGGCCCTCGCTGCGGGACGGCCAGTTCAGTCCGGCCGTCAGCTTGGTCGCCAGCGGGTCCATCGTGTACGCGAGGCAGACGCCGCACAGCGAGAAGTTGCCGTAAATCGCGGCCTGCGGCGAGAGCGGCGCTCCGTCGTTCGTGATGTCCTGCGCGTAGCCGACGAGCAGGTGGCGGCCATTCATCCCCATGCAGCCGAAAGTCTCGGTGGTCACCGATCCGCCGACGGAGTCCAGCGCCACATCGACCCCGGCGCCGAAGGTGGCGTCGACGACGGCCTTCGCGAAACCGCCGTCGCGATAGTTGATGGCGACGTCGGCGCCGAGCTCACGGCAGAAGTCGACCTTCTCGGCGCTGCCTGCCGTCGCGATGACGATGGCCCCCAGTGCCTTGCCCAGCTGGATCGCCGCCGAGCCGACCCCACCGGCGCCGGCGTGCACCAGCAGCGTCTCGCCCGCCCGCAGCTTGGCCCGCTCGACCAGGCTGAAGTAGCTCAGGTGGAAGGGATAGTGCAGGGCGGCCCCCTGGGCGTCGTCGAGCCAGTCCGGGATGAGCATGGCGCTGACGGCGTCGACGTTCGCGTACTCGGCGAAGCCGCCCTGGGCCCCGACCGGGATGCCGACGATGCGGCGCCCCACCAGATGCTCGGAGCCGGGCCCCGCGCTCTCGACGACGCCCATCGCCTCCATGCCGGGGATGAACGGCGGCTGCAACGGCACGACCGACCAGCGGCCGCGCACGATGTCGGTGTCGTTGAAGTTGACGCAGAACGTCGACACCTGGACGCGGACCTCGCCCGGCCCGGGGGCACGAACCTCGATGATCTGGCGCTGCAGAACCTGGGTGGGATCACCCAGGGAGGTCGCCATCCACGCGTCGGCCTTGAGGGAGCTACTCGGGGTGGAAGTCACCCCGGCACACTAAGGCTTGCAGATGCAGGCCCGGGCCAGCTGGTGGGCCGTCGTCGCTGCGCAGAAGCGCAGCGAGATCGAATCGTGAGCCGAAAGGGGATGCCCGCACGCGCACGGGATCGGCGGTGCAGCTGGGGAAACAACGACAGGAGTGGTCATGCGCCAACCTCCGCGAAAGTAGGGGCCGTATGCGCCGACGTCTCGTGATCGGCGACGATCTGGGCGAAGAGCTGCAGGTAGTCCCCGACCATTCGGTCGGCGTCGAAACGAAAGACCGCGTCGGCCCGACAGGCAGATCGGTCGAGGCCATCGATCGCCGCAACGGCGGAGACCGCTGCGGGAACATCGGCGACCAGGAAGCCGGTGACGCCGTCGCGCACGGTCTCCGGGAGCGCGCCGAGCGGCGCGGCAATGACCGGGGTTCCCGTGGCCAAGGACTCGACCACGGCGAGCCCGAACGGCTCGGCAAAGCTGATGAGGTGCAGGAGGGCCCGGGCACCCCCGAGCAGGCGGTCGCGCTCGGCAGCGGCCACCGGGCCCACGTAGGTGACCGCGGCGCCGTCGAGGTATGGCTCGACCGCGGCCTTGAAGTACTGCTCGTCCTGGATGACCCCGGCGATGATCAACGGGAGTCCGGCCACTGCAGCGACCTCGATCGCCCGGTGCACTCCCTTGTCGGGATGGATGCGTCCCAGGAACAGCAGGTACTCGCCGGGACCCGGGCAGAACGTGAAGTCGTCGGTACGGATTCCATGGTGAATCGTGGCGTCGTAGTGCAATTCGGGAGCGCGGTCGGCCTCACTTATCGCCACGTAGTGGGCAATATCGTCGTACGCTTGAAATACTGGCATGATCTTTGGTGACGAAAATCCGTGAATCGTCGTCACCATCGGCGTTGAAATGAGCCGGCTGTACGTCAGCGGCATGAAGTCAAAATGATTCGCCAAAATATCGAAATCCCCGGCCCGCTCGAGCGCTGCGCCGTTGTGCAGCGCTTCGCACACCTTCGCGTCGACGCCGGCCGCCTCTTCGTATCCGCGGGCCACTACCGCGGACAGTGCCGCCGACGTGGTGGAATCCCCCGTCGCGAACAGCGTCACGTCATGACCTCGGGCGACGAAACCCTCGGTGAGCAGCGACGCGATCTGCTCCCAGGGGCCGTAGCCGATGGGCGGCACCCGGTGCGCGATGGAGGCGATAACGCCTATTTTCATGGGTTCCCTGACGTCATGCGACATCGCGTTTTCAGCGCCTATGAGGGCGCAAACGAGGATCGCTCCACCAAAGTACGCCCTCGGGCGTGCCCAGAATGGAGTGCTACTCTGAATTTCATCCGGTTCTCGTCGAGCACGTACTCGTTCTGAAGATCCGACATTTTCCTGGGTCGTCGCAGCAGATCAGCAGCTGGCCTTCTGGCGGATCTCCCACCCACCGCGCGATGCGACGCGCCCGCCGGCCCGCTCCCGTCATGAGCAGTCGGGCCACGCCAACGAGGAAGGCCCTGACCTTGATGACCTATGGAGTGCTGAGCACCTACCCGCCGACGCAGTGCGGCCTGGCGACGTTCAGCCGGGCGCTCACCGATGCGCTGAACGCGCCGTCCTCGAACGCGTCGCGATCCCTCAAGGGCTGCACCGCAGGCGTCGTCGCCGTGGTCGACCAGCTCGAGCCCGCCGCGATGACGGAGGTCGCCCACCAGTGGGTGCGTTCGCGGCCAGGCGGCGCCGTTGCCGCTGCGGCTGCCCTGAACACGTTCGACCTGGCCCTCATCCAGCACGAGTTCGGCATCTTCGGCGGGCGTGACGGGGCCGACGTTCTCGACGTCTCGCGAGCCCTCAGGATCCCGGCAGCCGTGGTCCTGCACACGGTGCTCGTCGACCCGAGCAATCATCAGCGGGCCATCCTCGAGGAGCTGGTCCGCCGGAGCGTGATCGTCGTGGTCATGACGGAGACCGCGCGGCAGCGTCTCATCGAGCGCTACGCGGTGGCGCCGGAGCGGATCCGGGTCATCCCGCACGGCGCCGACGACAACTCCCTCGCCCCGACGGAGGTCCGGCTTGCGCATCAGCGACCCGTGATCCTCACCTGGGGACTGCTGGGCGAGGGCAAGGGCATCGAGTGGGGAATCGACGCCATGGCCCTGCTCTCGGACCTGCGCCCAGCGCCGCTGTATCGCGTCGTCGGCGAAACCCACCCCCGAGTCGTCGAGCGCCAGGGCGAGCATTACCGGGAAGAGCTGGGCCGGCGTACCCGTCGGCTCGGGGTCGCAGCCGCCGTGCATTTCGACGCCCGTTACCTCGGCGCTGCGGAGCTGCGCCGGGTGGTCCAGGACGCCGACGTCGTGCTGCTTCCCTACGACTCGCTCGAGCAGGTGACCTCGGGCGTGCTCATCGAGGCGGTCACGGCCGGCAAGCCGATCATCTCCACCGGCTTCCCGCACGCCCGTGAGTTGCTCTCCAGCGGTGCCGGGCTGATCGTCGAGCGGCAGAATCCCGCGGCGATCGCTTCAGCACTGCGGCGCGTGCTGACCGAACCCGGGCTCGCGTCCCGCATGGCCACCGAATCCCGACGCCTCGCACCGACCCTGCTCTGGCCTGCCGTCGCCGAGCAGTACCGCGAGCTCGCCGATGATGCGCTCGGCGCTGTCAGGCACCGTGCAACCGCGTGATCGTTCCTGCCGTTGCGTTCGACCACCTCGTCCGGCTGAGCGACGGCGTGGGGCTCTTCGAACACGCCGAATACACGACCCCTCGAACCGCCCACGGCTACTGCGTCGATGACGTCGCGCGCGGGCTGCTCGTCCTGGCGCGCCAGCCGCAGCCCGGGGAGCTGATGCTGGATCTCGCCAGCGTGTATCTGCGATTCATCGCCGCCGCACAACACCATGATGGCGGCTTCCGCAACCGGTGCGGCCCGGATCTCGACTGGCAGGGCGAGCCGGTGTTCGATGACTGCTGGGGACGCGCTCTATGGGGACTCGGGACCACCGTCGCTCGATTGCCGGCCCTGTCTGGTCGGGCGCTGGCCCTGTTCGATCTCAGCGTGGTGCGGCGCACTCGCTCGCCACGGGCGATGGCGTTCGCCGGGCTCGGGGCCGCGGAAGTCCTTCACCTCCATCCCGGCCACGAGGACGCTGCGGCGTTGCTCGCGGATGCCGCCAAGACCATCGGATCGCCTGGCGTGCAAGCGGATTGGTGCTGGCCCGAGCCGCGGCTGCACTACGCCAACGCGGCGTTGCCCGACGCCCTACTGGCGGCCGGTTCACTCTTGAAAGACCCTGGCGTGCTCGCCGACGGGCTCGCCATGCTCGACTGGCTATACCGGATCGAGGGGCTGGCTGACCGGCTGTCGGTGACGCCGGTCGGCGGGTGGGCGACGGGCGAGCCACGGCCGGCTTTCGACCAGCAGCCGATCGAGGTCGCGGCGCTGGCGGATGCCTGCGCGCGCGCGTTCGATATCACCGGCGACCCGATCTGGAGTGCCGCCGTCACCCGTTGCGCCGCCTGGTTCCTCGGAGAGAACGACAGTCAGGTTCCGCTCTACGACCCGCTGAGCACCGGCGGATGCGACGGCCTGGAGCGCGCCGGGCGCAACGAGAACCAGGGAGCCGAGTCGACTCTCGCTGCGCTCTCGACCTTCCAGCAGGTCCACCGCCTCGCGTTGCCTTCATGAAGCCGACCCTCGTTCGCCGGCTCGATCTGGTGCTGCGCCCTGACCCCGCGCGGGTCATCACCAGAATCTTCCTGCCGGGCCAGGAGATCCTCAGCAACGGGATGTCGCGCGCCGACGCGGTGCTGCAGCGCATCCTCGCCATGTCCGAAGAGTCGGTCGACGAGGTGCTCGCCGCGACGCTGAAGCAGTTTCAGGGACGTCATCCGGACCTTCCAGCCGTCTGGGCGAAACACTTCTCGCTCATCGAGCATCGGCTGCCCCAGGCCGCCGAGCTGTCACCCGCCCGGCGCGCTCTCCTCGGCGCCTACTTCACGCTTGAATACGCCGTCGAAGCGGCCGCGCTGTTCAACCCCTCGATCGTCGCTCATCCCGACCAGAGCGGGCTTGCTGCCGGCGAGGTCCGCTTCGTCATGAGCGTGCGGGGCGTCGGCGAGGGTCACATCTCCAGCATCGGATTTCGTACCGGTGTCTTCGCCGCGCCGGACCGGGTCCGCATCGACGAGCCGGGCCCGTTCCTCGTCACCGGCGAGACGGCACCGGCGACGCTCTCCCGCGAGTTCGTGCGCGAAGCGCTCTCCTCTCGAGGTCGCACGCCGTTGGCCGAACATCTGCTCGGCCTGCTGCCCGCGGACTTCACGGCGGACGACGTCGACGCCGCGCTGGCCTCCAGCAAGCGCGAGGAGCTGACCCGAGGCAGCGCCGCGGTTCTGATCGGCCGCATCCGCTGGATCGCCGCCTGCAATTACCTGCTGACCTTTCCCGCCGATCGCGACCTTTCCGAGCGACTGCTCCACCCGTTCGGCCCCGACGAATCCCGTGGGATGGAAGACGCCCGCTTCACCCGCTTCACCGACGCCGACGGGCAGGTCATCTACTACGCGACCTACACCGCGTATGACGGCGCGCGCATCCAGCCACACCTGCTGGAAACCAGGGACTTCCGGTCCTTCAGCGTGTCTCAGCTGGTCGGTGGTGCCGCCCGCGACAAGGGGATGGCGCTCTTCCCACGACGCGTCAACGGCCGCTTCCTGGCCCTGACCCGGTGGGACCGCGAGGACAACGGCATTGCCGAGTCCGGCGACGGCCGCACCTGGAGCGACGGGCTGACGGTGCAGACCCCCGAGCAGCCGTGGGAGCTCATCCAGCTCGGCAACTGCGGTCCGCCGATCGAGACCGACCGTGGCTGGCTCGTCCTCACCCACGGGGTCGGCCCCATGCGCACCTACGGCATCGGTGCGGTCCTGCTCGACCTGAATGACCCGGCGCGGATAATCGGCCAGCTCACCGAACCGCTGCTGACGCCTGGCGAAGAGGAGCGCAACGGCTACGTGCCGAACGTCGTGTACTCCTGCGGCGCGATGGTCCATAACGGCGCGCTGCTGCTGGCCTACGGCAGCAGCGACGCCTCGATCCGCTTCGCCGTCATCGAGCTCGCGGCGCTGCTGGACCGGCTGACCCAGCCCGTCTGAGCCACGCCGGGAGCGGCTCCGTTGCGGGCGGGCCCAGCTTGTAAGCAGCGACGTCCGCGGGGAGCGCCTCGATAGCGGCTGCCAGCAGACGCGCGGCGACCGGGTCATCGTGAAGGGCGTCCAACGGCGCCTGCAGGGTGCGGATGGTGAAGACGATGGCGCCCGTGCGCGGGAGGCGTCGCAAGGTCTGGCGTTCGATGCGAAGCCAGCAGTCGCCGGGCCTGCGGTCACCCTCGCCACCCGCCTGTGGCGCGAACAACTCCGGCCCGTCGGCGATGCCCCAGTTGTGGCGCTCGAGAATGCGATCGGGCAGCAGTCGCTCCATCAGCCGGTCGACCGGCCGACCGAGCTGCTCGCGATAGCCCGGAACGGGCCCATGGATCGCCGTCACCGGGCGGCCGAGCTTGTCCGCGAGCCGCCACCGGTTAGGGAAGCAGACGCAAGCCGCGCGCAGGACGAGCTCTCCCGTCTGCGGGTCCGGCAGGTGCAGGCAGAAGTCCTCGGGGGCCAGCCGGCCGGCCTCCTCCAGGGGATGCAGGCCAGCCATCCCAACCGTCGTGCCAGTCGCCGCGCGGACCAGCTCCAGGAGCTCGCCGGCCGCCGCCTCGCTGCCCGGCAGCGACTGGAGAACGTCCGGGCGCCTGCTCTCGAAGAGCCGGCGTTTCGCCGCCAGCTGGCCGGCCGCGTCGTCACCGGTCAGCTCGAGCCAGGCGGCCGGCGGCACCGAACGCGCACCTACGGTGTGGCGGGCGCTCGGTCCTTCGAACGGCAGCGGGCGCCGGAGCAACCGGGTGGTGGCAGCCCTGACATCCATCGGCCGCGAGAGTAGTCAGTGGTTGACCGGGCTGGCTCCAATACCTAGCATGCCGAGGCATGGGATTACTAGGTATCAGCACCGGCGACCCGAGCCGGGAGCAGCTGAAGGGCCATCTCGACCTGCTGCTGCTGTCCGTCCTCCGGTCCTCCCCTGCGCACGGATACGAGATCATCTCCTCGTTGCGCGAGCGCAGCGGAGGAACGTTCGATCTCCCTGAGGGCACGGTCTATCCCGCGCTGCACCGGCTCGAACAGGCCGGCTTGCTGGACAGCGACTGGACATCGATCGGCGGACGCCGCCGGCGCACCTACCGGCTCACCGAGGACGGGCGGAAGGCGCTGCAGCTGCAGACGTCGTCGTGGCAGCGCTTCAGCCGCGCGGTCGGCACCGTCCTGGCGGGTGCGGCGTGATGACGCGCGATCTCCAGTCCCCCGAGCCGCTGGACGCGTATCTCGATGCCCTGCTCGCCCGCCTGCGCGGCACGCCCCGCGACGTGCGGCGGAGCCTGTCCGAATGCGAGGAGCACCTCAGGGAACGCGTCGCCGAATTGCGAGGCGAGGGGCGCAGCGAGGCGGACGCCACCGCAGAGGCCTTGGCCGCGTTCGGCGATGTTCACGAGGTCGCCGCCGCCTTCAACCGGGCTCATCGTCCGCAGGCGCTGCGCGCGCTCATGCCCGCAGCCATCTTTCAGGCCTGCCGGCTCGGCGCGGTCGGGCTCGTGGCGATCGGGATCAGCGGCCTGATCTCGTGGCTGGTCGCGCTCGCCAGCGGTACCTCTGCCGTCTTCGCTGACCTGCCCGGCATCCGTTACGACCCGTCGAGCTGTGCGCACTACCTGGCCGTACAGCGGTCGGCGACGACGTGCGTCCAGGCAGCCCTGCTCGAAGGCCGCGACGACGCCATCCTCCAGCGCACGGCAGCCGGCATCGTCGGCGTCGCCGTCCTGCTGGCGACGATGTACTGGAAGCGCCGCCGTGCTGCCGAAGCAGGAACGGCCATCGCGCTGGGCGCCCCCGCCGCCCTCGTGGGTACGACGGTCTTCGCCGCGGCCGGGCTCTGCCTGACCGGATACGGCGTCGACCGGGCGATCGTCAACGGCGGCAGCGGGCAGTGGCTGGTCAGCGGAGCGGTTGCCATCGTGGTCGCAGCCGGCTACCTCTGGGCGCTCTACCGGCGTACCGTCCCGACATGAGCGACAGCACGGAAACGGTCTACTGGCGAGGCGTCAACCATCTCGCCCTGGTCACTCCCGACATGGACGCCACGGTGCGCTTCTGGCACGGCGTGCTCGGTGCCCGGCTCATCGCGACGATCGGCGTCCCGGGCTTCCGCCACTACTTCTTCGACATCGGCCCGGGCAACACGATCGCGTTCTTCGAATACCGCGATCAGCCGCTCGACATGTACGCCAAGCCGGCCGGGGTCCCATTCGCCAAGGCGTCACAGTTCGACCACCTCGCGCTGAACCTGCCCGATGAAGACGCGCTCCTGCGGCTGCGCGACCGGCTGAAGAGTCACGACTGCGAGGTCACCGACGTCGTCGACCACGGCATGATCCGTTCCATCTACTTCAGCGACCCGTTCGGCATGGCGCTCGAGGCCTCGTGGTGGACCCTCGACGCGACAGGGCGGCCGGTCGACTACAGCGACGAGCGGCTCTTCGCCGATGGCGACCCGGTGCCGGCGGTCCGGGAGCTACGCGAGCGCGGCGAGCTGGACCACACCGCGGCGACCCGGTTGGTCCCGGGGATCACCGAGGACAGCTACCGCACCAACGTCTGACAAGCCGGAGAGTGCTAGCCTGATATCAGGTGATATCAGGAGGGTCGGCCATGAGCGATGTGCTGGTGCGGGATGTGCCGGACGATGTTCTGCGTGCGCTCGACGCACGCGCCGCTCGGCTCGGAATCTCACGGAGTGAGTACGTGCGGCGCCGTCTTGCGCAAGACGCAGCTGGAGCGTTCGTAGCCGTCAATGTTCACGACCTGACGGGCTTCGCCGCCGCCCACGCGGATCTCGCTGACCCGCAGGTGATGGACGACGCGTGGCAGTGACTGACTGGCTCATCGACAAGTCCGCGCTGGTCCGGCTGGGCGCCAGTCGCGACGCCCAGCTTTGGGCTGAGCGCATCGAACGAGGCTTGGTTCGCATCACCTCAATCACGCGCCTGGAGGTGGGGTATTCCGCTCGATCAGGCGAGGACGCACGTCGCACATTTGCGCAGCCGCCCCTCGCGGCGATGCCGGTCGAATACCTCACTCCGGCGATCGAAGACCGAGCG
Source organism: uncultured Actinomycetota bacterium (assembly GCA_963782485.1). Taxonomy (GTDB): domain Bacteria; phylum Actinomycetota; class Actinomycetes; order Frankiales; family Frankiaceae; genus DATAZK01. The sequence continues at coordinate 234,123 of CAWAJV010000006.1, read as the reverse complement.
CTCGAGGTCCAGATGTTGCTCGCGGGCAGTGGGCGACACCGCGCTCCGTCAATTCCCGATCTCATCGTTGCCGCAGCGGCAGAGTTCGCCGGGCTGGCCGTATTGCACATCGACAAAGACTTCGATCTGATTGCCGAAACGACCGGTCAGCGCGTGGAGCGACTGCGTCCCTGACGTTCCCCGGTGTGTGAGGAGTGGCGGCGTGCTCACCCCGCGACAGGCCGCCCTGGAGCTTGCGGGCCGCGATCGCGTCATCGCGGATCTCGGTGGAACGAGCAGGGTTTCCGTCGTTCCCGAAGCCGACCGAGACACACTTCGCGACGCTGGTGCGAGCCATCACGTTCCAGCAGCTGGCGGGTGCCGCGGCCCGCACCATCCACGGCCGGCTCGTGGCTGCCCTCGACGGTGACGTGACGCCCGAGCGCATCCTCGGCGCGACGACGCAGACGCTCCGGGCCGCTGGCCTGTCGGCCAACAAGACCCTCTCGTTGCAGGACCTCGCGTCCAAGGTGCTCGACGGCACGGTCGTGCTCGACCCGCGGGGTCTCTCGCGGCTGCCGGACGACGAGGTCGTCACCCGGCTCACGACCGTGCGCGGCATCGGGACGTGGACGGCTGAGATGTTCCTGATCTTCCAGCTGCGGCGCCTGGACGTCTGGCCGACCGGCGACCTCGCCGTACGCAAGGGATTCGGCCTGGCCTGGGACGTCCCGACGCCCGCGCCGAAAGAGTTGCTGGCGCTCGGCGAGCCGTACCGCCCGTACCGCAGCGTCGTCGCCTGGTACTGCTGGCGTGTCGTGCAGCTCTAGGTCTCGCAGGCGAGCACGAGCTTGCCGGTGTTCTCACCCCTGAAGAGCATCAGCAACGTCTCCGGAAAGTCCTCGACCCCGCCGGTGACAACGTGTTCACGCGAGACGAGCTTGCCCTCGGCGAGCCAGCCGGCCATCTCGGCCGCCGCCTCGCCGTAGCGGTCGGCGAAGTCGAAGACGACCATGCCCTTCATCGAGGCCCGAGACACCAGCAACGACAGGTAGTTCGCGGGACCGCGAACCGCCTCGGTCGCGTTGTACTGCGACACGGCGCCGCAGATGACGATCCGCGCGCCGCGGGCCAGCCGGGTGAGCGCGGCGTCGAGGATGTCGCCGCCGACGTTGTCGAAGTAGACGTCGATCCCCTGCGGGCAGCAGCTCGCGGAGCGCCTTCCGCACGTCGTCGGACTTGTAGTCGATGGCCGCATCGAAGCCGAGCTCGCCGGTGATCCACGCGCACTTCTCGGCTCCACCGGCAATGCCCACCACCCGGCAGCCCTTGATCTTGGCGATCTGCCCGACGATGCTCCCCACCGCGCCGGCCGCCCCGGATACCACGACCGTCTCGCCGTCACGCAGCTCGCCGGTGTCGAGCAGGCCGAAGTACGCGGTCATACCCGGCATGCCGAGTGCCGCGAGGTACGTCGTCGCCGGCACGCGCGCGGTGTCGATCTTCTGCACGCCCTCGCCGTTCGAGAGCGCGAACTCCTGCACCCCGAACGCGGCGTAGACCTCGTCGCCCACGGCGAAATCCGGGTTGCGCGACTCGACGACCCGGGCGACGGTCCCCGCCCGCATGACCGCCCCGACCTCAACCGGCGGGATGTAGGAGCGGCCCGCGTTCATCCAGCCGCGCATTGCCGGGTCCAGCGAGATGTGGGTGATCCGGACGACGAACTCGCCGGCGCCCGGGGTCGGGACGGCCTCTTCTGTGACCTGCCAGCATTCGTCGGTCGGCAGGCCGACCGGGCGGGCGGCGAGGCGAACTTGGCGATTCAGCGCGTTACTCATGAGCCCTACTGTGCTCCTTGAGCGAGCGCCTCCCGAAGCTGGTCCGCCGTGAGGTGGGGGCCATAGGCGGGCGTGTCGCGGTCGAAGCGCCGCCCCTCGGCTAGCGGGCCCGCGTCGACGACGTCGAAGCCGAACGACTCGATCAGCTCGGTGACGACGCTGCTTGGCCTGCTCGTCGTCTCCGGCGATGGGAAGGGCGCGGCGGCCTTCGGTTCCGGCAGGAGTGGGGTCGCCGATCTTCGATGCGTAGATGTTGTTGAAGGCCTTGACGACCTTCGAGGCCGGCAGGTGGTCAGCCAGCACGCCGCTGGGCGTCTGCGTGCCCTCGTCGATGGCCGGGAAGCGGCCGTCACGTTCGAAGTAGTAGTTGTTGGTGTCGATCACGACCTTGCCGGCGAGCGGCGGGGCCGGGACGTCCGGCACGTTCTTGAACGGGACCGTCACGACGACGAGGTCGCCGGCGGCGGCCGCCTCAGCTGCCGTCGCCGCGCGCGCCTTCGGTCCTAGCTCCGCGATGACGGAGGCCAGCGTTTCCGGGCCGCGCGAGTTGCTCATCACGACCTCGTGACCGTGCGCGATCGCCTGCCGCGCAACTGCCTGCCCGATGTTTCCACTGCCGATGAATCCGATGGTCGTCATGTCCCGCCCAAGAGCCTGGCAGCGGCAGCCATTTCCGATTCAGCCGTCAGCGAATCAGCGGATCCCGCGGCAGGCCAAGGATGCGCTCGCCGATCTGGTTGCGCTTGATCTCGGAGGTTCCGCCGGCGATGGACATCCCGCGGTGCATCAGCGCGAGGCCGCCGCTCAAAGACCCGTTGCCGTCGAGGAACAAACCGGCCGGCCCGGTCGTGTCGACCAGGATCGCGGACGCCTCGTGCAGGTTCTCGGTGAGCATCAGCTTGCTGACCGCGCCCTCGGGGCCGGGTCCGGAGCCGGCGACGGCCCGGTGGACGCTGCGCAGGTTCATCGCGCCCGACGCCTCCGAACGCGCGATGTGGCGACCGACGCGCCCGGCCCCGCCCCGCAGGCGCTCCGGGTGGGCGTCGAAGGAATCGACGATGACCTCGAGCGGCATCGACATCGCGCCCTGACCGCCGCCGATGCTGACGCTCTCGTTGCCGAGGGTCGCCCTCGCGACCGTCCAGCCGCCGTCGATCGGGCCGACCACGTCGGCGTCCGGCACGAAGACATCGTCGAAGAAGACCTCGTTGAACTCCGATGCCCCCGAGGTCATGCGCAGCGGCCGGACGGTGACGCCGGGCGCGTGCATGTCGATGACCATCGTCGTGATGCCCTGATGCTTGGGGACGTCAGGGTTGGTGCGAACGGTCGCCATGCCGAACGCGGCCAGGTGGGCACCGCTGGTCCAGACCTTCTGACCGTTCACCTTCCAGCCGCCGTCGACCTTCGTCGCCCGGGTCTTGACACCGGCCGCGTCCGAGCCGGCCTCCGGCTCGCTGAACAGCTGGCACCAGATGAGCTCCTGATCCAGCGCGGGACGTACCCAGCGCGCGATCTGCTCCTCGGTCGCGTGCTGCACCAGGGTGAGGATCACCCAGCCGGTGATGTTGTAGTTCGGCCGCTTGACGCCGGCCTTCTTGAACTCCTCCTCGATGACCAGCTGCTCGATCGGTCCAGCGTCACGACCCCACGGCTTCGGCCACGAGGGCACCGCGTAACCGGTGTCGACCAGCTTGGTGCGCCGCCCGTCTTCATCCAGGTCGGCGATCGTGGCGACGAACGCCCGGACCTCGTCGCGGATGCCTTCGGCCTCCGGCGGCAGCTCGACGGCGCGGGTGAGGCGGACTCCGTCGCGGTAGAGCCGGAGCACGTCTTCGGAAGCCGCTTCCACGTTGAGCAACGCCTCGAGCGCCGTCGCCCGGCGCAGGTAGAGATGGGCGTCGTACTCCCAGGTGAAGCCGATGCCTCCGTGAATCTGGATGTTGAGCTGAGCGTTGAGGTCGGCGGCCGGGAGCGCCTGGGTGACGGCGATGGCTGCGGCGAGCGTGAACTCGTCGCCCTCGGCCGTCGCGGCGCGGGCGGCGTCCCATACCGCGGCCGTCGCCAACTCCGAGGCGACCGCCATGTTGGCGCAGTGGTGCTTGACGGCCTGGAAGGTGCCGATGACCCGGCCGAACTGGGTGCGGGTCTGGGCATAGCCGCTGGCTTCTTCGACGCACGAGCGCGCGATGCCGACGGCTTCTGCGGAGAAGAGCAGGCGGGCGATGTCGCGCAGGGCGTCGCGGGCTCCGGGGATCAGCTGGAACGCGGCCCCATCGAGCGTGAGGCGAGCGGAGCGTCGCGACGGGTCCAGGTTCGGCGGGACCGTGAGGTCGACACCGTCGCCGGCCCGCTCGACGAGGACAGCGTCGTCGCCGAGGGGCAGCACCAGCAGGGTCGCGAGTCCACCGGCGACCACCCCGGAGGCAGCTCCGAAGAGCTTGCCGTCGCGGATCTCGAGCTCGGCGTCGAGGGCGACCCCGCCGATGCTCGCGCCTTCCGCGAACCCCGGCAGGTACTCGGCCTGCAGCTGCGCGGACCCAGCCGCGGCGATGACGGCACTCGCGACGACCGAGGGCACGAACGGCCCGGCCGCCATGGCGTAGCCCAGCTCCTCGACGACCACCACCAGCTCGGCCAGCCCGTAGCCGGAGCCGCCGTGCTCCTCGGGCAAGTGCAACCCGAACCAGCCGACGTCACGCAGGTCGCCCCAGAAGGGTGGCAGGCTCTCCTCGCCGCCGGCGTCCTGCGCCTCCAGGGCGAGCCGGGCGGACTCGCGTCCCCCGTGCCGCTTGGTGAAATCCGCCGCGACCTCAGCCAGCTGACGGTGCTCATCCGAAATCCCGATCGCCATGAGGGCGATCCTAGGCACCGGCCACAGGGGCGGGAACGAGAACGGCGTACTAGTGTGCGTCCCCTACCCCCACGCCCGACCGAACCCGAGCACCGTGAGGTCCCTATGAGCGCACCGCTGCGCGCCTTCGACGCGGACAACCACTACTACGAGGCCATGGACGCGTTCACGCGCCACATCGAGCCGGAGTTCGCCAAGCGCTGCATGCAGTGGGCGACGGTCGACGGCAAGACCCGGCTTCTGGTCGGCGGGAAGGTCAACCGGTTCCTCGCGAACCCGACATTCAACAAGCTCTCCAGTCCAGGCAGCCTCGAGGACTACTTCCGCGGCAAGAACGAGACCGGTGCGAGCGTCGTCGAGCTCTTCGGCGAGCTCGAGCCGACCCGCCCCGAGTACCAGGACCGTGACGTGCGGCTGCGCGTGATGGACGATCTCGGCCTGGACGGCGCGTTCTTCTTCCCGACGCTCGGCGTCGGCATGGAGCAGTCGCTCAAGCACGACCTGCCGGCCGCCGCTGCTGCATTCCGGGCGTTCAACCGCTGGATGGAGGAGGACTGGGGCTTCCACTACCAGGAGCGCATCTTCGCGGCGCCCTACCTCTCGCTGAGCGACCCCGAGAACGCCATCCGCGAGCTGCACTGGGCCCTCGACAAGGGCGCCCGGCTCATCGTCATGCAGACCGGGCCGGTGCGCACCGAGCTCGGCTTCCGCTCCCCCGCCGACCCGATGTTCGACGACTTCTACAAGGCGCTCAGCGAGTCCGGCATCCTGCTCGCCTACCACTCCGGCGACACCGCCTACAGCGAGATCCTCCCGATGTGGGGCGAGGGCGAGCAGCTCAACGCCCACGGCTCGTCGACGATGCGCTCGCTGATCTCCGCCGTACCTGCCGCTGACACGCTGGCCGCGCTCGTCTCCGGTCAGGTGCTGCGGCGCAACCCGGGCATCCGCATCGCCGTCATCGAGAGCGGCTCGTCGTGGGTGCCGCAGCTGTTCAAGACGCTGGGCAAGCACGCCGGCCAGGCGCCGAAGATTTACCCGGACCACCCCCACGATGTCCTTCGCAAGCACGTCTCCATCGCCCCCTATTACGAGGACGACCTGGCCCACCTGAAGGACCTGCTCGGCGTCGACAACGTGCTGCTCGGCTCCGACTGGCCGCACACCGAGGGCCTCAAGGACCCGCTGTCGTTCGTCAAGGACCTCGAGCGCGACGGCTACACCGAAGCCGAGCAGCAGAAGGTCATGCACGACAACGCGCTGGCGCTCACCAAGCCCTGGGTCTGATCGGCGCGCCCAGAGGCATACGAGTTCTTCCGCGGAAGAACTACGCCGCTGCTCGGGAGGTGGCGTCGAGGCGTAGCCGGGTGTTGTAGAGCAGGACGTTGACGGCGTAGTGCAGGTCGAGCTGCTCCAGCACGTGGGGTGGGAGCGTGTGCGGCCGGATCGCATCGGTGGGGTCGAGTTCGGTTGCCGGCGGTGCCACCGCCGAGCAGCCAGGCGACGACGTGGTGGGCATGGAGTTTGCGGCTGCGGCGGCAGTTGCGGAACCGGCAGCGGTAGCCGTCGACGGCGGTGAGTAGGTCACGCAGCGGCTGATCGGCCTCGCGGCGGGAGCGTCCGAGGTCGCGGGCGGTGAGGTCTTTCGTCGACAACCGGCGTAGCACGCTAGCCGCGGGCAGCGTCAGCCCTGCGGCTTCGGCGAGCTCCGGGCCCAGCAGCTCCCCGTCGGGCAGGCGCACCCATCCGGAGACAGGATCGACCGCGGCGGTCAGCTTCATCCGGTCACGGCGGGCCCGGTCCGGATGTGCCCGAGCCCGGTCGACCAGATATGCCCGGCACAACCCGAGAAACCCCTCACCATGGGACGTACGGGCCGGCCCGGAGGGTTCAGCGACCGATTCTTCCGCGTAAGAATCGGTGCGGGTTTGGGTGTCGAGGTCGGCGCGGACGGCGTCCAAGGCGGCGAGCACGATGGCACCGTCGGCTGCCGAGACTTTGACGATCACGGTCAGGTTGCCGTTGTCGTCGTAGCGCGTCGACACCCGAGGCGTCCTCGGGGTCGGCAGATCGCCGGTGTCCGGATCGACCCGGCCTGACTTGAGTTTGGCGTCTTCTTCGGCGTAGCGAAGTGCCCGGCGGATGCCACCGGCGAGGCGTCCGATCTGCTCGCCGGAGGCGTAGCGGCCGAGGTCGACGTACATGTCTTCGTCTTCGGGGCATGCCATCCGGGTGATCGCCCGGGCCTGGGTGAACGACATCCGCCCGGCCGTGAACTCCGCGAACGTCAACGGCAACACCCGCAGGGCTCGGGCGACCCGGACACGTTCGTAGGCGGCGCTCACCCCCATCCCGAGCTTCCACGACAACCAATGCGCGCACGAACGAATGCCGGTCACCGCCCAGCCGCGAGGGGCGTCAAGCTCCCCGATGTAAGCCAAAAGCCGCGCCTCGCCCGCCGCGATCCGCCCACCCCAGGTAGTGATCTCATCGACCAACCCGTCATCGGACAGGGCGGCCAGCACCTCCAACGTCAGACATTCTTCCGCGGAAGAATCCTCGGGAGTGGGAGTGGGCAGGGGCAGCGACGACACCGGTCTCAAAACCGAAAACTAGCCCTAGCCACCGACAAGACAGCAGCTCAGACCGGGTGCTGGAAGCGCCCGATAATGGCACTTCTGCGCGCTCGTCCCCCGAAAGCCCTCATTCGTCATCGCGATCCTGGAGGAGGCCCCCTATTGGCGAACGCGGCGATGAGAACAACCGAAAGAAGCAGCAGCGCGGCACCCATCGCAACGTGAGCGACGCGCAATCTCCAGCCTTCCAGGTCAGCGGTGCTCCCCACGACACGCCCTATCTGACTCGAAAAGAGAATCAGAAGCGCGGCTAGGAAGCAGCTCGCAGCCAGGACGGCGTGCCGAAGACTGGCAAAGCCGAGCCACACGAAGACTGCTGCGATAGGGATAGGGATCGTGCTCAGCTGGCTCAGCCTGTGCCTCACGGCAATGGCGTGCCCGTGAATGGCGCCCGGTATTGCCGGCTCCCGAGCGCCCGGTATTGGCACTGATGCGCGCTGGCTACAGGCCGCGCCGGTTTACCCACCCTCGCGTTGCCCCGACGGCTAGCGCCGACCACAGCACGGCTAACACGAGAGGGAGAACGATCGCCAAAGCCGAACCGTCGCCAAACAACTCGACAAAGAAGAATAGGACCCAACCGATTGCTACGAGGGCAAAAAGCCGCCCAGGCGATCTCCTTGCCCGGTGTTCCATAGCGTGCTTCTGCCCCCCGGGTCCAGCCTCGACACCCGGCACACGGTCGGCGCGGGCCGACCGCCCGGTTATGGCACTTCTGGGCGAGCCGGCGCCACCGGTCGTCCGGCCAGTTCGGGTTACCTCAGCGGCGTGATGCTGTGATGACGGCCTGGGCGCCGAACGCAAGCCCACTGACGATCACAAAAGCGAGCACCCAACCCCAGATGCCGCCGACGAAGATGGCTCCGACCATGACGCCGATGAAGACGCTCACCGTCAGGATGAGTGTGTTCTGCCACCCGGTCGTCGAAGGCCGAGACCCACGGGTGTCCATATTCGCCTTATGTCCTGCCGGCACTGGTGCCAACCGCTTCGCTGCCGAGCGAGCGGAGATTGGACCAGGACGACTTGTCGTCCATCCGCCCGGTATTACCGGTTTGGCGCGATCTCGAAGCGCCCTGGAATGGCACTTCTGCGCGAAGCACCTAGCCATCGTGTGGTCCTCGGTTTCACGCTGCTGCAAAGTCGGTAAATCTCGGCAATGCAGCCGCTGCGGTTCCCACCCTCGGGCGCTGACGGCAAGACGACTTTGGCGCGGCGTGCTCGATGGTCATTGCAGTGGTCGTTCTTGGGCGCGGAGGTGGGCGGGATCGGGGTCGTCCTTTACCTCCACTTCGCTACGCACCGACTGACAGCCGGAAAGACCTGGGGCATGTTTCTCGTCGTCCAGTTTCTTGTTGGGCTCTCAATCGGCGGGTCCTACGTCCTCCTCAGGGCAGTCGGAGTTGACTTCTCCCGAGGACGACCACCCTCGCTCTGAGTGTTCCGGTAACGCCTGGTCCTGACTGGCGGACCACGCGTGAATGGCACTTATGCGCGACAGGCCCATGTTCAGCGCGGCGCTACGTTGCCGGACGTAGCTGCCAATATGGGCTCATGGCGATCAAGGGCGCGAGGGCCCAGCGGTTGGCCGAAGAGGTGCTGCGCCGGGTGGCGCCACATCTGCCGCCTGGTGGTGAGGTCAGCATCGTTGCGTTCGGTGGGACAAAGGCGTTTGCGCACGGTGCGGGCATCCCAGGCAGCGCATCCCCGATCCTCGGCTTTGGCAGTCCAGTTCCCGCGCCGCGCCGCCTCGCCCAGAGGATGGCCGTGATGGATGCCGTCGAGACAGTGCTCCTCCTTGGTTACGAGCTGGACTTCTCCGCCACGCGCGTACGGAAGCAACTTGCCGTCACCGCGACAGTTGACGGCGACCTCGTCCGAGTGTCCTACCGGCAACCTCATGACGGCGCCCGAGTCGAACTCGATCCCCTTCCGGTGGCTCTCCTGTAGACGCACCTGCGCTGGACATTGCTGCCGGCAATCAGGGGCGCATCAGTGCGCCACCGTCGAGCATGAGCGTCTCGCCCGTCATGTAGCGGCAGGCGTCGGAGAGCAGGAACGCGACGGTCGGGCCGAGGTCGTCCTCGATGACCCCGTCCCGACCGAGCGGGATGTCCTTGAAGGTGGCCTCGAACATCGCTCGGCGGGTCGGGTCGTCGGCGTCACCGACCGGCATCCGGTGCGCGACGGAGACCGGGCAGACGCAGTTCGACGATGATCCCGTAGCGCCCCCATTCGCGGGCCGTGACGCGGGTGAGCGCGCGGATCGCCTCCTTCGACGCGGCGTATGGCCCGTAGCCCGCAGCGCCGAGCAGGCCGGCGTTCGAGCCGGTCGTCACGATCCGGCCCCACCCCTGCTCGCGCATGTACGGGAACACCGCCTGCATGGCCCAGAGCGTTCCCTTCGGACCCGTGTTGAGGAGCAGGTCCATGTCGCGCTCGCTGACGTCTTCGATGGGCGTGACCGAGCGGAACGTCTGGGCGTTCGCGACCAGCCCATCGATGCGTCCGAACTGCTCGGCGACGCGGGCGGCCAGGTCGACGGCTCCCTGGCGGTCGGCGACATCGAGCACGGTCGTCAGGTGCGGCGCGCCCATCTCGGCGAGCTCAGCGTCCAGCGCCTCCAGCCGGTCGGGCTTGCGACCGGTGGCGACGACGGTGGCACCCTGGCGGGCAAGGTGCAGTGCAAGCCCGCGCCCGATCCCTCGTGAACCACCGGTGACGATGACGACTTTGCCCTTCACATCCATGCTCATCTCCCCCCTCAGCGCCGCTCGGTGACGTACAGAGCCCGAGCGGAGACGACCGCTTGCCCGTCGACGATGACTTCGCCCGTCGCGTAAGCCTTTCGGCCCTCGCCGCCGGTATAGCGGGCCGCCAGGTCCACCGGCTGACCGAACGGCACCGCACCGCGCAGCGCGACCTCCAGGGCCACCGTCATCCCGCTTCCACCGGCGGCGCGGATGGCAACGCCCGTGATCTCGTCCAGCGCGAGCGCGAGCACCCCGCCGTGCACGCGACCCGGCGAACCCCCGTGGGCGGCGGTGAACGTGCACCGCGCCGTCACCTCAACCGGCGACGGCTCGGTGCCAGGCGGGGGCTCGGCCGGGCGGTGCACCCACTCGATCGGCAACGCCTGCGGGTTCAGCCGGCCGGCCGCCGCCTGCATGAGGCTCTCCAGCCGCCCGTCTTCGTGGCGCACCAGCACGACCGGCTCGGCCCGCTGCCGCGTCGACAGGAGCGCGATGACAGCCTCGATCTGCTCGATCGCCTCGTCACGATCCGCGGGCTCCACATCGGTCAGCACGACCGCCTCGACGAGCCGCCGCGTCGCGGACACCAGGTCGAACGACGGGGCCGGGATCGAGTCGGCGCGCGGGAGGCTATTGCCGAGCAGCTCGGCCAGCCGCGCTGCGGAGGCTGGCGCCGCACCGGATTCGGTCACAACGCATCCTCTCGCAAAAGCGTCCTGCCCCTGCGGCTAGGGTGCCGCAGTGCCCGCTGAACCGAATCCGGACCCCACCCGCGTCGTCATCACCGGCGCGCACCACCTTGCCCGTGGCCTCGCTGAAGGGCTGCGCGGCAGGGGCGGTACGGCGGTCGCCGTCCTCGGCAGTGCCGACTCCCCGTGCGCGTACGACTCCGAAAGTGCCGTAGCGACCGGACTCCGCGACGCGGCTGACACCCTCGGCGGCCTGGACCAGCTCGTGGCTGCCTGGTACCCGCCGGAGTTGCTGGCAGCGGCTGAGTTCGCCGCCCTGGACGAAGCTGCCTGGACAGCCGCCTGCGAGCGAGCCCTGGAGGTGGGATGGTGGACGGCCCGCCACGCGCTCGACCTGCTCCGGCCGAACCAGGGCTCGCTGGTCTTCGTCGTGCCGACGCTGGGCATGTCCGGAGCCGCCGGCTTCGCGATGCTGGCCACGGTCGCGGAGGGCCTGCGCGGCCTGGCCAAAGGCTGCGGGCGCCAGTGGGGAGCGCACGGGGTCACGGTGAACACCGTCGCCATCGCCCCGCATCTCCTGCTCGGTGATGACGTGGGAGTCGAGCTGACCCGGGCGGTCTCGCTCTCCAGTCACGCACTCGGCGGTCCGGGCGATCCAGCTACGGACCTCGCCCCGCTGCTGCACCTGCTGACGTCGCGGGACGCGCACTTCCTCACCGCGAGCACGCTCGTGGCCGACGGCGGCCTTTGGATGGGACTGTGACCAGCATGAAGACCGCCGAGCGGTTGCTCGAGGGCCGCACCGTTCTCGTCACCGGCGCGGGTGGGGGTGTCGGCCGCGGCATCGCCCTAGCGTGTGCGACACATGGGGCGAACGTCGTCATCGCTGCGCGCCGCACGGTAACCGGTGACGTCGTCGCCGGCGAGATCATCGAGCGCGGCGGCAACGCGCTGTCGCTGCGATGCGACGTCGGGGTGGCGGATGACGTGAACGCCGCGGTCGCGGCGACGGTGGAACGGTTCGGCGGGCTCGACGTGATGGTGCACAACGCGCTCGCTCCCGTCGGGCCCCCGCTCGGGATTGAGGCTGTCCCCGACGAGACGTTCCGGGCGATGATGAGCACCGCCGTGCGGGCGTCCTACCTGTGCGCCCAGGCAGCGCTGCCCGAGCTGCAGGAACGGCAGGGTTCGCTGCTGCTCATCACGTCGGCCGCCGGCGTGGAGGGCAGCCCGTACCTGCCGGCGTACGGGATGGTGAAGGCAGCCCAGCGCGGGCTGGCCAAGAGCCTGGCGCGCGAATGGGGGCCGCTCGGCGTGCGGGTCAACAGCATCGGTCCGGTCGCGATGACCCCCGCGATGGAGGTCGTCGCCGAGACCAGCCCGGTGTTCACGGACGGCCTGCTGATCAACCGCACCCCGCTGCGGCGTATCGGCGATCCGGAGCCCGACATCGGACCGGTCGCGGTCTTCCTGTCGAGCGAGCTGGCCCGCTACGTCACGGGTCAGACGCTCATGGTCGACGGCGGCGGGTTCATGGCCTTCTGATCTCCTCCGATATCGTCTCTGCCGATTGACGACCCGTACAGACGATCAGCTGTCGGCCGGGCTAGGACTGCCGTTATCTCGTACAGACGATCCGCTGTGGCAGACATCGAATTGTTGGTACGAGAAAACACAACTCCGCGGCCACTCGACAACGCTCTGTTTGTTAACCACGCGCCCAGCTCAGGATTTCGGTGGCAACGACCGGGCCAGCGCCACGCCGCGCTCGACCCAAGCGGCCAGGTCGTCATCCGCCTCGACGCCCCGCGAGCTCACCCGCACCCAGCCGTTCATCTCGCGACCGCGCATCTCGAACGGCTCGGTATGGGGCTGGGCGAGCAACGCTTCCGTCTCGGCAGGATCGCACCGCATCATGAGGCCACCCGCCCGGCTCACCGTCACCGCCATGTGTCCACCGATGAGGAAGGCCAGCCCGCCGAACATCTTCTTCTCGACGACGCCGCGCTCGCCCTCGAGCGCTTCCCGGACCCGTTCGGCAAGCTCCTCGTCGTAAGCCATGACAGGAGTATCCCGCCGGCACCCACTACCTTGCTGGAATGGGGCGACTCGACAAGCTCGACCTTTCGCTGAAGCTCACCGCCGATGAAGAAGCGGAGCGGCTCGGGATCGCGCAGCAGCGGCTGCTGCAGCTACGGCTGCTCAGCGGCGGGCTCATCGGCGAGAGCGGCAAGCTCGGACCGCCCCTGTGCATCGTGTTCGAAGGCTGGGACGCATCCGGCAAGGGCGGCTGCATCAAGCGTCTCGTCGCCCCACTCGACCCGCGCCACGTCCGGGTCGCCCAGTTCGCCGCGCCGACCTACGACGAGAAGCGTCACCATTTCCTCTGGCGCTTCTGGCCGTCGCTGCCCGGCTGGGGCGGGATGGCCGTGTACGACAGGTCCTGGTACGGCCGGGTGCTCGTCGAGCGGGTCGAGCGCTTCGCGACGAAAGACCAATGGGGACGGGCATATCGGGAGATCCGCGAGTTCGAGGAGACCCTCGCCGATGAGGGCATGGTGTTGATCAAGTTCTGGATGCACCTCAGCGAGGACGAGCAGCTGCGCCGGTTCGAGTCCCGGGAGAAGGACCCGCTGCGACGCTGGAAGCTGACCGACGAGGACTGGCGAAACCGCCGCAAGCGCAAGGCTTATGAGCGCGCGGTCGAGGACATGCTCGACAAGACCGACCACCCGGCGGCGCCGTGGACAGTGGTCGAGGCGGAGAACAAGCGCTACGCCCGGGTCGCGTGTCCTGGAGACCGTCGTCGCCACGACCGAGGCAGCATTGCTGGAGCAGGGGCGCACGCTGCCCGAGGCGCCGCACCCCGGCCGGCGTACCCCGGCGAAACGCTGACTCGGTGCCGGCTCCAGCAGGCGGCGGGCGCAAGCGTCTCAGCCGGGCCGAGCTCGAATCGTTTCGCGACGCGACGCTGCCGGACCTGGTGGGCCCGCAGACGCGGCTGCTGTTCGTCGGCATCAACCCCGGCCTCTGGACGGCGGCCGTCCAGGCTCACTTCAGCCGCCGCGGCAACCGCTTCTACCCGGCGCTCTACCAGGCGGGCATCACCGATCGTCTGATCGACGCGTCGAATGGCTACGCTCCCGGTGACCGCGAGTACCTGCTCGGGCGCGGGATCGGGATCACCAATCTGGTGCACCGGGCCACCGCGCGTGCCGACGAGCTCACCCCGCAGGAGCTGGCCGCCGGCGGTGCGGAGCTGGCTGAACGAGCGGCTGCTGTCGAGGCAAACGTCGTTGCCGTGCTGGGGATCAGCGCGTACCGGCTGGCGTTTGCGCAACCGCGGGCGAGGACCGGACGGCAGCCGCAGCCGCTGGGGTCATCGCAGCTGTGGGTCGTCCCGAACCCGAGCGGGTTGAACGCCCACTCGACGCTGGCGAGCCTCGCCGAGGCCTACGGCGAGGTCGCGCTCGCGGCCGGCTTGACGCTGCACCGCAACGACCACCAGGGGCGCGGAGGTCAGGCGACGGGCGTCTGCTGATGAAGCGCCAGCAGCCACTGGCCGTCCGACCTCACGAACGTACTGTTGATCATCGCCTCGTACTTCTCATCACCTGCGCGCTGCGCCACCACCCGGTAGACGAGCGTGGCACTCTCGGCTCCGAGCGGAACCACCTGCGCATCGCTGATCGTGTAGGACGACCATGGCGGCGCCTGGTTCATTGACGAGAGGGCATCCTCCCGGCCCAGCACGCCGAACGGAAACACCATCACCGCCTGCTCGGCCAGGTGCGACGCGTAGAAGTCGCCGCCCCGTCCCGCACTGAGCGCTTCCCAACCCGCCTGCTCCTGCGCCAATAGCTCGTCAAGCTGGCTCATGGGGCGGGCGTTCCCGCATCCGGCACGGGTTCAAACCCTTCAGCTGGCCGCGGGGCAGCTACCTCCGGCCTGAACGCCGCCGGCCGCGGCGACGTGTGCTCCGCCTGCCGCGTTGCCCTTGGGTGCGAGCGCGATGCACCAGGCGCCCGGACCAGTGAGCCGCGAGGCGGTCACCGTCTCCCCCGCCTCGGACAGGTGCCCCTGCTGGACGATGTTGCCCTCGGCGGTCGTGATGGCCCAGGCCATGCCCTTGGTGGTCAGCGTCAGCGCTCCGTCGTTGCCCGCGTAGTAGCCGGCAATCGCGGTACCCATGGTCTCGACATCGGCCTTCACCGCGGTACTGCGGGCGGTGTCAATCGGCTTGTTGACCGTCGCCGCCGCGGACTTGCCGGCCTTGGAGATGAAGATGCCACCGGCGACCAGAGCGCCCACCACGATGACTGCCAGCCCGATCCACATGACCTTGCCCGAGCTACCGGAGCCGGACGGCGCCCGACCCTTGGCAGCCCCCGGCGGCGTTTGGCCCACCGGTGGTCGCCAACCGGCCGGCATCGCGCTCGGGCTCGTACCGGGCCGGGTCGGTGGACCCATCCGCGCGGGGGCTGCGGACGTGCCGAAATACGAGTCCTGGTCCACCTGCGGCCTCCGAGGCTCAACGCTGCGTCACGTTGGTCTTCGGATCATGGACGGGCCGACTCAAATCAGAGGCGTTACGGATCCGTGATGGTGGCCCAACCTGCCAGTGGCTAGCGGTCACCGAGCCCGCGTACGCAGTGGCAGGTCGCGTATCAGATGGCGGAGCCGTGCTCAGCCCGCCTTGAGATCCGCGAACTTCACGACCTCCGCCTTCGGCGTCTCGATCGGCCCTTCCGGCAGGAAGAACCGCCAGAAGACGGTGCCGAGCGTGCGGCCTTCGGTGTCGATCCAGTTGGGCAGCCCCGGGTCTTCGTGGGCGAGGATCATGCGGAAGCTGCCGTCGGGCTCGAGCGTGGTGTTGGCGCGGTTACGGCTGACCTGACGGTTCACGTAGTCATACATCTGGGACCAGCGATTCCACAGGCACACGTTGGCGAACCGGCACTCCGGCCAGCGGCCGGTGATGACCAGCGCCTCATCCGGCCCGATCAGGTACGGAGCCATCGAGTACGCGGCGTCGAACGCGGCGAACGCCATGTCGCCCGGCAGCTGCGGGGTCGGGAACTCGTTCGGCACGATCGACACGAACGGCGCGGCCGGGCCCGGCGGGCGCGGCGGCTGGCCGACGGTCTTGTCGTACACGTGGGTGATGACGCGCTGCAGCGCCGCGGCGACCCGCTCGTCGTTCCAGCGCGGCGGGGGCGGCGGCGGGTTGCGCACCTCGATGCTGATCGGCACGTGCAGGGTCTGCGACGCCGACGCCGAGTGCGGCCATTCGAAGTAGTGGCGCGTGGTGATGCGGCCACCGTCGTCGGGGATGGCCAGCCAGTTGCGTTCGGACGCGGGCCCGCCGAGGCGGATCTCGTAATTGCCGTCGGCGTCGATGTCCATGTCGTCGTCACGCAGCACGCCGGACGTCTTGGTGGAGTAGGCCCCCTCTGCTGCACCGGCCTCCATCGTGAACGACGTGTAGACGGCGCCCGCCAGGTTGCCGCGCACGATGTACTCGCGGCCCGGCGCGACCGGCGTCTCGAAGTACATCGCGTCGGAGTTGTCGCCGGTGAAGCTGCGGGTGGGCGAGACGATGCGGTTGAACACCGGGCGGTCGGGGTCGAACTCCTGATGCGAGTACAGGGCGCTCTGCAGGATGTGGGTGAGGTTGCGGAAGCCCTCGGCGACATCGGCGTCGTCCATCGCCGGACCTGGAACGACCCACTCGTCAGCAGCCCTTTGCAGCACGCCGATCAGCTCGTTGAACTTCTGCCGCGAAGCCAGCTCGGCCATCTGCCCTCCACCAATCCCGTTCGGGTTTCACCCGCGCCTGTCACTCACGCTGGTCGATGTGGCGCATTCTCCACGACCTGTCACAGCCCTACGGCACCGGCTCGGCCAGCACCCCGTCCGGCCCACCGTGCTCACCGATGTGCTCCCGGAGCGCGCGCTCCGGCGTGCGGATGGCGATGACGAGCGCTACCAGCGCCACGGCCGCGGCCACGACGAAGACCGGGATGAGCGCGTCCGCGAAACGCTCCGGGGTCCGCGGACCACCGTTGAGATGGCCGTTGATGAGGCCGCCGAAGATGGGGATGCCGACGGTGGAGCCCAGCAGCCGGAAGAGCAGCGCCGTCGAGGTCGCGGTGCCCAGATCGGACGGCGCCGCCGCGTTCTGCACGGCCAGCAGCGAGGGCTGCATCATGAAGCCGGCGCCGAGCCCGACGAACAGCACGAAGAACGCCACCAGCAGCGCGGGCGTGTGAATCGTCAGCATCGAGAGCAGGACCATGCCGATCAACGACGAGACCGACCCGGCGATCGGCCACGGCTTGATGCGCCCGCCGAACTCCACCCGGCGTCCGGAGATCATCGTCCCGAACGCGGCCCCGAACATCACCGGCACCAGCACCAGACCCGACGCCGTGGGGCTCACCCCGTGGACCTCCTGCAGGTACTGCGGAACGAAGTAGATGCCGCAGAAGAGCAGGACGCCGCTGGTGAGATTGACGCCGACGTTGCCGCGGATCACGGGATCACCGAAGAGCCGCAGCGGCAGCACCGGCTCCCGGGCGCGCCGCTCCCAGAGCACGAACGCCGTCGCCGCCACAACGATGACGAGAGCGAAGAGCAGCGCTTCTCCGGACGCCCAGCCGAAGTCGGTCCCGCCGACGCTGGCCAGCACGGTGAACGCGCTCAGCGTCAGCATGATGAGCACCGCACCCACCCAGTCCAGCGAGTGCATCTTGCGCCGGTACGGCACGTGCAGCTGGGTCGCGATGATGACGATGGCCAGCAGCCCGAACGGTGCGTTGATGTAGAACGCCCACCGCCAGCTGAGGTGGTCGACGAACAGGCCGCCGAGCACCGGGCCGAGCAGGCTGGCGACGGCGAAAGCCACGCCCTGATAGCCCATGTAGCGCCCGAGCTGGCGGGTCGGGATGACATCGGCGGTCACCGCCATGGCGACCGCACCGAGGCCGCCGCCGCCAAGGCCTTGCGCGAAGCGGGCGACCAGCAGCTGGTTCATCGTCTGGGCCAGTCCGCACGCCATCGAACCGGCCACGAAAAGGATGACCGCGCTCAGCAGCATCTTCTTGCGGCCCAGCTGATCGCCGAGCTTGCCGTACAGCGGCATGGCGACGACCTGCGCGAGCTGGTAGGCCGTCACCACCCACGTGACGCGCGAGAACCCGCCGACGTCACGCGTGATCGACGGCAGCGCGGTCGCCACGATGGTGTTGTCCAGCGACGACATCACCATGGCCAGCTGCAGCCCGATGAAGACGACCACCGCCTGGCGCGGCACCTTCGTCGCCGCGCCCTGCGTGGTCACAGCTACCGCCTTCGCGGCACCACTGCTCAGACGATCTCGCTGGTCTGCACCACGGGCTGGATGGTCGTGTAGTTCGCCATGTCAGCCATGACGTCACCGGTGCCGGGCGAGCCCATCGCCGCGTTCAGCGCATCCGGTGAGTCGAACGTGAAGTGCACGGCCGCGACATAAGGACCGCTGAGCCCCTTGTCGATCTGCGTCTGCTCGGCGCTGAGCCCCCACGTCTTGACCGCCAGCGGCACGTGCTTGCTGACGTAGTAGTCGTAGTCGAAGGTCGCACCTTCGGTCTCGGGGTAGAAGACGCTGAAGCGGATCATGTGGCTACTCCATGGTGAACGTGGACTGCTGGGTGGGTCAGGGGCATGTTCCCACTCCCCCTAATGGCTTCCGACCTCGGCTGGTTCTCCGGGGCTCGGAAGGTCCAGCAGCCGGGCCAGGACGCGGGTGACGCCGTTGTTGCGAGCCAGCTCTTGCGACATGTCCGGGGGGACCATCCCCATTGCCTGAGTGAGCGCGGTGATCCGCATCATCACGACCGCGAACCGGTAGCCGGCGAACACCTTCCAGAAGTGCATGTCCGCAAGGGGCCGCCCGAGCAGCTCGGCGTAGTGACGCTCGGTCTCCTCGTGCGGCGGGAAGCCATCGAGGCGCGCCGCCCCGGTGCCCTCGCTGTGATGGCTGTCGAGGAAGAGCCACCAGCCGAGGTCCTCTTCCGCTGGACCGATGGTCGCCATCTCCCAGTCGAGGACGGCCGCGCACTCGTGGTTGTCGTCGAAGATCATGTTGCCGACCCGCGAGTCGCCCCACACCAGACCATCCTCGGTCACCGGCGGCCGGTGTGAGTGGATCCAGTCACGGGTCGCCTCAGCGATCGGGATGCTGCGACCGGCCTGCGCCCAGTCGAAATACTCGTCGTAGTAGGCGATCTGCTGATCCAGGCCGAGCGCGCCGCGGCCCGGCCGGTCGAAGAGCTCGCCGAAGCCGAGGGCCTTCCAGTCGACCCGGTGGATGCGCGACATGTTGTCGATCCCGCTCCACCACAGCCGTTCGCGCTCCACCGGCAGCAGATCGGCGACCCACCCGCTGACGTGATACGGCGGGGTGTCGCCGGGCGTGCGGCCATGGACCCGGCTCATGACGTAGAAGTCGGCGCCGAGCGGACCCGGGTCGCTCTCGTACCACCAGAATCTTCGGCACGCGCACGTCGGTGTGCTCGTGCAGCGTCTTCATCACCTGGTACTGCGCTTCGAACTCCGACTCCAGGAAGACGGTGTAGCCGGTCGGCTTCACCCGTACGACGAACTCCTCGGAGCGCTTCTCGCCGCCCTCGGCCCATGCGGCCTCGAAGAGGATCGTCTCGTTGGAGAAGCCCGTCGCGGCCGGGGCGGAGAGCTCGGAGACCTCGATCCCCTCGGCCTCGGGCAGCTTGCCCGCCAGCCAGTCGCGAAGGGCCGCCCGGGTCTTCTCGTGGTCGCGTTGGGTCGGGATCGCCATGGATCACTGTGACATGCCGGTAGCGCACCCCGGACAGAGCCCGACAACCTCCAGCGTGTGGCTCACGTCGGTGAACCCGTGCTTGCGGGCCACCTGGTCGGCCCAGCGCTCCACCTCGGGCCCCCCGACCTCGACGGTGCGCCCGCAGGCGCGGCACAGCAGGTGATGGTGATGCCCGCTGGTGGCGCAGCGGCGAAAGAGCATCTCGCCGGCATCGGTGCGCACCGCGTCGACCTCACCGGCGTCGGCGAGCGCGCCCAGCTGGTTGTAGACCGTGGTGAGCCCGACGTTCTCGCCCCGCACCCGCAGTTCGGCATAGAGGTCCTGGGCGCTGCGAAAGCCGGGCGACTCCGCGAGGAGCGCGGCGAGCGCGCGCTTCTGGCGGGTGGACCGCCCACCGGCGGAGCGAGGCATCGAGACGTCCCGGGGCATGCGTTAACCATAACCGTATCGGTAACGATTTCTGTTAAGGTCGCCGCATGCGTGTCGGGATCGTGGCTCTTCTCGCCGCCGTCCTCACCGCCTGCGGAAGCTCAGGCAGCGGCTCGGCACAGCGGATCGGCAGCGGCGGCGCGATCCGGATCGTCGCCGCCGAGAACTTCTGGGGCAGCATCGCGAGCCAGGTCGGGGCGGGGCGGGTGCAGGTCCGCAGCATCATCGACAACCCCGATACGGACCCCCACGAGTACGAGCCCACCGCGTCCGATGCCCGGGCGCTTGCTGGCGCCGACATCGTCATCGTGAACGGGCTCGGCTACGACGCCTGGGCCGAGAAGCTGCTTGCGGCGTCCCCCGGCAGCCGGACCGTCATCAACGTAGGCGATCTGATCGGGGCGAAGTCCGGCGACAACCCGCATCGCTGGTACAACCCGGGCGACGTTCGAGCGGTCATCCGCACGCTCACTGCAGATCTCAAGCGCCTGGCTCCGGCCGATGCCGTCGCCATCGAACGCAGCGCGCACGCGTTCACCACATCCGGGCTGAAGCGGTACGACGACCTCATCGCCTCGATCAAGCGGCGGTATGCGGGCACCCGGGTCGGAGCGTCGGAGTCCATCTTCGCGATGCTCTCGCCGTCGCTCGGCCTGAGTCTGATCACTCCACCGTCGCTGCTGAAAGCCGTCTCCGAAGGCACCGACGTATCGGCGGCCGACAAGTTGACGGCCGACCGCCAGATCAAGGACCACGAGATAGCGATCTACGTGTACAACAGCCAGAACGCCACCCCCGACATCCAGGCGCAGCTGAAAGAGTGCCGCGACAACGGGATCCCGACCGCCACCGTCACCGAGACGATGGAACCCGCCGGCGGCACCTACCAGTCGTGGCAGGCCGGCCAGCTCCGAGGCATCGAAGCGGCGCTGGCCAAGGCGAGCGCGTCATGATCTCCCGCAGCGGCGGGCTGGCTCTGGAATTCACCGGCGCCGCCGTCTCGGTCGGCGGCCACACCATCTGGAGCGGTGTCGATCTCGCCGTGCCGCCCGGCGAATTCGTCGCCGTGCTCGGGCCGAACGGGGTCGGCAAGTCCACCCTCGTCAAAGCGGCGCTCGGGCTGCTCCCGCTGTCCGCGGGTCGGGCGAGGGTGCTCTCGCGCCCGCCGGGCGAGGCACGCGAGGAGATCGGATACCTCCCGCAGCGGCGCACGTTCGACCCGGGCCTTCGCATCCGCGGCCGTGACATCGTCCAGCTCGGCCTCGACGGAGGGCGGTGGGGCATCCCCGCACCGTTCTTCGGCGATCGTGGGCGGGCCGGGCGGCAACGGGTGGCGGACGTCCTGGAACGGGTGGGCGCGACCGCGTACGCGCGCCGCCCGGTCGGCGAGATGTCCGGCGGGGAGCAGCAGCGCCTCCTCATCGCGCAGGCGCTTGTGCATGACCCGGCGCTGCTCCTGCTGGACGAGCCGCTGGACAGCCTCGACCTGCCGACCCAGGGTGCGGTCGCGGCACTGATCAGCCGCATCTGCCGGGAGGCGGGCGTGACCGTGATGATGGTCGCCCACGACGTGAACCCGATCATCGGTTACCTGGACCGGGTCATCTATCTCGCGGGCGGCGGCGCCGTGCAGGGGCCCCCGAACGAGGTCATCACCAGCGAGACGCTGACCCGGCTCTACAACTCCCCGATCGAGGTGCTCCGCACGGCGGACGGTCGCCTCGTCGTCGTGGGCCAGCCCGAGGCGCCGGCGATGCACCACGACCGCCACACCGGCCAACCCCGCGACGACCTCCACGAGCACGCCCATGAGTGACGAGCCCCACCTGACCTGGGATCTCGTGGAAGATGTCCGCCTGCTCCTCGAGTTCCACTTCATGCGCAACGCTTTGCTGGCGGGGACCATCGTCGCCGTCCTCGCGTCGCTGGTCGGCTGGTTCATGGTGCTGCGGCGCCAGTCGTTCGCCGGCCACACCCTCGCTGTGGTGGGCTTTCCGGGCGCTGCCGGCGCGGTGTGGTTGGGGGCCAGCGCCACCACGGGCTACTTCGCGTTCTGCGTGCTGGGCGCGCTGATCATCGCGGCAATCCCCCGCGATTCGCAGGGCAATGCCCGCAGCGACGAGTCGGCGATCATCGGCACCCTGCAGGCCTTTGCCCTGGCGTGCGGGTTCCTGTTCGCGAACCTCTCCGAGGGGTTCCTCGGAGGCGTGAACGGGCTGCTCTTCGGCAGCTTTCTGGGCATCAACGACGCCCAGGTGTGGACGCTGCTCGCCGTCGCTGCCGCTGCCGTGGCGCTGCTGGCCGTCATCGGCCGGCCCTTGCTGTTCGCCTCGATCGACGCGGAGGTCGCGGCCTCGCGAAGCGTGCCCGTCCGGCTGCTCGGAGCCGCGTTCCTGCTGCTGCTCGGCGCGACGGCGGCCGAGGTCAGCCAGATCACCGGCAGCCTGCTCGTCTTCACCCTGCTGGTGATGCCGGCAGCGGCGGCCCAGCGCCTCACGGCGCGGCCCGGGCTGTCGGTGCTGCTTTCGGTTGTCATCGCCGTCGTGGTGACGTGGCTCGGCCTCGGGGCGGCGTACTTCTCGGTCTATCCGATCGGCTTCTACGTCAGCACGTTCGCGTTCGCCGCCTTCCTGCTGGCCACCGCGTGGCAGGCGTACCGCAGGCGCGCCGGCCAGGGCGCGCCGCGCCTGGCCCTCACCGGGGCAGCACGGTGAACGCGCCACGCGTGATGGCGTCCGATCCGTTCACCGGCATCGCGAACATGCTCTCGCATCCGTTCCTCGCTCACGCTTTCCTGGCCGGGACCTTCATCGCGCTCGCCGCCGGTCTGGTCGGCTACTTCGTCGTGCTGCGCCGCCAGGTGTTCACTGGCGACGCGCTCTCGCATGTGGCGTTCGCCGGCGCGCTCGCGGCGTTGGCGATCGGGATCGACCTGCGCGTGGGCCTTTTCGTCGCCTGCATTCTCTTCGCTGCAGGGATGGCCGTCCTCGGCCCGCGCGGGCAGCCGGACGACGTGGTCGTCGGCAGCGTGTTCGCGTGGGTGCTCGGCCTGGGCGTGCTCTTCCTGACCATCTTCACCACGTCGAGGAGCGCGGGTAACGGCACCGCGGGCGTCAACGTCCTGTTCGGATCGATCTTCGGGCTGTCCAGCAGCCAGGCGCTCGTCGCGGCGGTCATCGGCATCGGCGTGAGTGTCGCGGTGCTGGCCATCGCCCGTCCGTTGCTGTTCGCGTCGATCGACGAGGCCGTGGCCGCGGCCCGTGGCATTCCGGTGCGGGCGCTCGGCATCGCGTTCCTGGTGCTGGTCGGGATCACGGCCGGCGAGGCCAGCCAGGCGGTGGGATCCCTCCTGCTGCTCGGCCTGATCGCGGCGCCCGCGGGGACGGCCTACCGGCTGACGGACCGGCCCTTCGCGGCGCTCTGGCTCTCTGGAGGGCTCGCGGTCGCGGCCGTCTGGCTCGGCCTCTCGCTGTCATACGCCGCGCCGGCGCTGCCGCCGAGCTTCGCGATCCTGGCCGTCGCGACCGCCGGCTATCTCGCCTCGTATGCGCCAGGCCTCCCGCACCGCCTGCTGCGCACCAGGCTCACCGCCGAAGCCGACTGAGGCGTCGCCGAGGCTGCGGGCGGCGAAAAACTACAAGTACGAGGCTGCAGGCTGACAACGCGCCGGACGTTCTGCGACAAATCCACCGGTTGATATCGCGATCATGGAGGATTTCGCCACCCACGGCCGGAGGGAGATGGTCCAGCAGTGCGTGGAGGAAGCTGGAGGCGTGAGCTTCCAACCGCGCCATCTCACCTTTCAACCGAGCCGGGCCATCGTCACGGGTGCGGACTCGGGTATCGGCCGAGCCACCGCCATCGCACTTGCTGAAGCCGGCCTGGACATCGGCTTCACCTGGTACGCCTCGCAGAACGGCGCGGCTGTCACGGCCGACGCGGTCCGCGCCCGGGGCCGCACCGCGGTGATGGACTACATGAACGCCGCTGATGCACCCGGCTGCGGCGATGTGATCGACCGGCTCGCGGACCAGCTCGGCGGGGTCGACGTCTTCGTGAACAATGCCGGCACTCCCGCGAACGCCCCCGCGCTGGACCTGGCGTACGGCGAGTGGCGACGCATCGTCGCCACGAACCTCGATGGCGCCTTCGTCTGCTTGCAACGGGCCGCGCGGCGGATGGTCGCCGCGGGGAACGGCGGCCGGCTGATCGCGGTGACGAGCGTTCACGAGCACCAGCCGCGGACGAACGCGGCACCGTACGACGCGGCCAAGCACGGGCTCGGCGGCCTGATGAAGACGCTGGCGCTCGAGCTCGGGCTGCACGCCATCACGGCGAACTGCGTCGCTCCCGGGGAGATCGCGACGCGCATGACCGGCCTGGAGGGCCGGGACCCGCACCAGATTCACCGGCCCGGAGTGCCGCTCGGCCGGCCCGGTGATCCGCGGGAGATCGCCGCGGTCATCGCCTTCCTCGCCTCTCCCGCAGCGTCGTACGTGAACGGCGTCTCCTGGCCGGTCGACGGCGGGATGCTGCAGATGGGTCCGCAGGCCGGGTCGCACTTCACCAGCGACGAGTGGCGCACGCCGTAGCTGACCGCGGTGACTATTCCTCCGGTGTATACCCGGGGTGTACGGTGCCCCCATGAGCGTCCCCCTCGACCCTGCTCGGCCTGCTCGAGCGTGAGCCGAGCCACGGCTATGACCTGAAGCGTGATTACGACACGTATTTCGGACGCGGCAAGCCGCTGCCGTTCGGCCAGGTCTACTCGACGCTCGCGCGCCTCACCCGCGACGGCAAGATCGCGGCGACCGAGGCCGAAGCGGGCGCGGGACCAGACCGCAAGCGTTACGTCATCACCGACCAGGGGGTGAGCGAGGTCGAGGCGTGGCTCACCGAGCCGGTTCCGGCAGAAGCCCACCTGCAGACCGTGCTCTTCGTGAAGGTCGTGCTGGCCTTGATGCTCGGCCGCCCGGCGGACGTCTACCTGGACCTGCAGCGGGCCGCCCACATGCAGCGCATGCGGGAACTGACCGAGATCAAGCGAAGTGGCGGACTCGTCGACTCGCTGCTCGCCGATCACGGACTGTTCCACCTCGAGGCCGATCTGCGCTGGATCGATCTCACGGCCGCCCGGCTCGACGCGTTGGCGGCCGAGGTGCGGTCATGACCGGGCAGGCCGATGCCGGTGGGCTCATCGAGGCGCGTGATGTCCGGCTGTCCTTCGGCGAGACACCCGCGCTGCGCGGCGCGGATCTGACCGTGGGGGCCGGCGAGATCGTCGCCGTGATGGGGCCGAGCGGGTCGGGGAAGTCGACCCTGCTGCACTGCCTGGCCGGCATCCTGCGTCCCGATTCCGGCGAGATCCGCTACGCCGGCAAGCGGATCGACACGCTTGCTGAAACCGCGCGGACGGCCTTGCGACGCGATCACTTCGGCTTCGTCTTCCAGTTCGGGCAGCTCGTTCCGGAGCTCACCGCCGAGGAGAACATCGCCCTTCCCTTGCTGCTGCGCGGGTCCCGGCGCAGCGCCGCGCTCGCGGAGGCCCGACCATGGTTCGCGCGCCTCGAGCTCGACGGCCTCGAAGCGCGTCGTTCCGGCGAACTTTCGGGCGGTCAGGCACAGCGGGTGGCACTCGCCCGCGGCTTGGTGACCGCGCCCCGAGGTGGTCTTCGCGGATGAGCCGACCGGGTCGCTCGACTCGCTGTCCGGCGAGCTCGTCATGGACCTGCTGGCCGCTGCCGCGCGCGAGCAGGGCTGCACGGTCGTGCTCGTCACCCATGAGCCGCGAGTTGCCGCCTACGCCGATCGCGAGGTCATCGTGCGCGACGGCAAGGTGACCTCGCCGGCGTCAGCGCTCGTCGTCTCGTGATCCGCCTCGGGCTGCGGCTCTCGCTGAACGGCGGGCGAGAAGCCCTGCTACGCCTGATGATCGTCGCTGCGGCGGTGGCGTTGGGCGTCGGAATGCTCCTGACCACATTTGCCGGCATCAACGCCGTCAACGCGCAGAACGGGCGCTACGCCTGGCTGGAATCCGGTGCCGAGCAGCCGGCCGGCTCCGTGCACGACGCGACCGTCAGCCCGATGTGGTGGCTGCTCTCCGGCGATCGCTTCGACGGAAAGCTCATCGGCCGGGTCGATATCGCCACGACGGGGACGCGCTCTCCCGCCCCGCCGCCGGGCATTGCGCGCCTGCCGCGCGTCGGGGAGTACTTCGCGTCTCCCGCGATGGCCAAGCTGCTGCGGTCAACGCTCCCCGCCGAGTTGGGCGACCGCTATCCCGGCCGCCCGGCCGGCACGATCGGGCGGGCGGGATTGCCGGCGCCGGATTCACTCGTCATCGTCATCGGCCGGCGCGCAAGCGACCTCGCCCACGTTCCGGGTGCGCAGCTCGTCTCGCGGATCAGCACGACCTCGCCCGGTGAGTGCAACGGTTCGTGTGCCAGTTTCGGCATCGACGCGAACGGCATCGACCTGGTGCTCGCCGTCACGGCAGCCGCGCTCATCGTGCCGCTGCTCATCTTCATCGGCACAGCTACCCGGCTATCCGCATCCCGGCGCGAGGAACGGTTCGCCGCGATGCGGCTCGTCGGAGCGACGCCGCATCAGGTGCTGGTCATTTCCACTGTCGAATCGACGGTCGCGTCCGCGGCGGGGGTGGGGCTCGGCTTCGGCCTGTTCTTCGCACTGCGCCCGCTCCTGCGCCAGATCCCCTTCACCGGCGCGCGGTTCTTCCTTTCCGACCTTTCCCTGACCCTGACGAACGCCCTCGTGGTGGCCATCGGTGTTCCGCTCGCCGCCGCTCTTGCGGCGCGACTTGCCCTGCGTCGCGTGAACATTTCCCCGCTCGGGGTCACGCGCAAGGTGACCCCCCGCCCGCCGCGGGCCCACCGGCTGATTCCCCTGCTTGCGGGCATTGCGGAACTCGTCTACTTCGCTGCCGCAGGACGCCCGGCGACCAACATCGGCCAGACCCTCGCCTTCGTCCCCGGAATCATCACGGTCATGATCGGCCTTGTCGTCGCCGGCCCCTGGGTGACGATGACGCTCGCGCGCCGGCTCGCCCGCCGCACCCGCAGGCCCGCCACGCTGATCGCCGGCCGGCGGCTGTCCGACAATCCGCAAGCCGGCTTTCGCGCCGTGAGCGGGCTCGTCGTAGCCCTGTTCGTCGCCAGCGTCGCCGTCGGCATGATCACGACGATCAACGCGTACGAGGGCACGCGCGACATCACACCGGCGACCGACAGCACTCTCACCAACGACTTCACCGAATACACCGGCGAGCATCCGGTCACCTCGGTCCGGGCCGTCGACCCCGCTGTCCTCGCCGCTACGCGCGCGATCGCCGGCGTGCGCGTCGTGACCGTCATCCACGAAGGGCCCGACGCACCCGGGGGCTTCCCGCTCAGCCTGGCGATATGCGCCGACCTCGCGCGCGTCCCGGCCCTGGGCCACTGCCCGGCAGGTGCCGTCACCGCCGTCGGCGCCGTGCATTTCGGGGGCCGTGATTCCACCACCGCCTCGTCTGTCTGGCTTGCCGGCGGCCTCACCCCAGCGCAGGTTCGCGAACGGCCCGTGCGATCGGTGGCCGTCGTCACGGACGGGTCGACCGCTGCTATCGAGCGGACCCGAACCACCCTCGAGCGCGCCTACCCGTTGCGCTACTCGCCGGCGACGGTCTCCGAGCAGCTCGTCGACAATCCGGGCGCTCGACAGAACGCCCAGTTCGGGCAACTCGCCAACGTCGTGATCGTCGCCAGCCTCACCATTGCCGGCTTCAGCCTCACCGTCAGCGTCGCGACGGGCCTGCGGGAACGCAAGCGACCGTTCAGCCTGCTACGCCTGACCGGCGCGCCGCTCGGGATGCTGCGCCGGGTCGTCGCGCTCGAGAGCGTCGTCCCGCTGATCGCGACCGCCGCGTTGTCCGTCGCCGCCGGATTCCTGGCGGCTGGACTCTTTCTCAAGGCGCAGCTGCAGGAGACGCTCCAGTCGCCCGGGGTCACGTATTACGCCCTCGTGGTCGGCGGCCTGCTGGTGTCGCTCGCGGTGATCGCATCGACGTTGCCGCTGCTGGAGAGGATCACCGGCCCGGAGGCGGCACGCAACGAGTGACCCCGATTTCAGGTGTCCTCCCGCCGAAGTAGTTGACAGAGTCCAACAACTATCTCTAGGTTGCTCGGCATGGCACGCAGCGACGAGGTGGCAGAGGCGGAGCGCGCCCTCGAGCGGCTTTTCCGCCTCACCGCGAACCGCAGCGTCCACGCCCGCCAGTCCGTCGCCGCGGGGGTGGCGATCAGCCGGCCCGGGTTCGCGATCCTGCGCTACCTCGACGAGGCCGGCGACGCCAGCCTCGGCGAGGTGGCCCGCGCCTGCTCCGCCGATCCGGCCGCCATCGGTCGGCAGGTCAAGGCGCTCGAGGACGACGGCTTCGCCGAGCGCGGGCCGTCCGCCGGTGACGGCCGGGTGACGGTCGTGCGTGCCACGGCGGCCGGGCGTGACGCGTACCGGCGCATCCTGCGCGTGCGGGCCAAGCACATGGAGGAGGTCATGGCCGGCTGGTCGAGCGCCGACCGCCGGACGCTGGCCTCCCTCGTGAACCGGCTTGTCGACGACTTCAAATCCGTACCGCTGCGGCCGGCGAGCGCCGCCCCGACCCCGACAGGTGGCAAAGCATGACCGCTCCGTCCAGTCCCTCCGGCACGAGCCGGCGCATCGAATACGCCGGCTCGGTCCACGACGAGCGCGAGATCGAGGCCGTCGTCGCGGTGCTGCGCGGCGGCCCGACCGCCCTGCGCATCGGCAAGAACGTGCGCGCCATGGAGAAGCGGGTCGCCGAGCTGTTCGGCAAGCGGCGGGGGGTGATGTGCAACTCCGGCAGCTCCGCGCTCTACCTCGCCGTCGAGGTGCTCGGCCTCGAGCCCGGCGACGAGATCATCACCTCGGCGGTGACGTTCTCCACCGACATCGCGCCGATGATGCGCGCCGGTATCGTCCCTGCTTTCGTCGACGTCACGCCCGACACGTTCCAGATCGACGTCGACGCGATCGAGGAGATGATCGGCCCGCGCACCAGGGCGATCCTGACCCCCAACCTGATCGGCAACGCCCCCGACTGGGACGCGATCCGCGCCATCGCCGACCGCCACAACCTGCGCGTCGTCGAGGACTCGTGCGACGCGCTCGGGCTCACCCTGCGGGGCACGCCGACCGGCACCCGCGCCGACATCAGCCTCACCAGCTTCGCCCTGTCGCACATCATCACGGCCGCCGGCACCGGCGGGATGGTCTGCTTCGACGACGACGCCCTGGCCGACCGCGCGCTGCTGCTGCGCCGCTGGGGACGGCGATCGGAACTGCAGATCTACGGCTCGCGCAAAGGCATCGATCGCAGCTTCTTCAGCACCCTGGATGAAGCGGCTGGGGATCTGCTCCAGTACGACAACCTGTTCATCTTCGACGAGCTCGGCTGGAACTTCGAGCCGTCGGAGCTGTCGGCGGCGTTCGGTCTGGTGCAGCTCGACAAGCTCGAGGAGAACCTCAAGCGCCGGCAGCGCAGCTTCGAGCGCACCAGCTCCCACATCGCGAAGTGGCCGGATCACTTCACGCTCCCCCGGCTCACCGAGGGCATCGAGACCGGCTGGCACATGTTCCCGATCATCATCAATCCCGGCAGCGGCATCCGGCGCGGCGAGCTGCAGCAGTGGATGGAAAGCCACGGGGTCGACACCCGCATGGTCTGGACCGGCAACGCAGCCCGCCAGCCCGCGTTCCGCGACCGGCCGTTCCGCACTCCGTCGGGCGGCCTGCCCAACGCCGACCGCGTCATGGAATACGGGCTGATCCTGCCCAACAGTCACTCGCTCAGCGATGAGGACTGCGACTACATCGGCGAGTGCATCGATGGTTTCCTCACGGAGAAGGGCCTGGCCTGATGAGCGACACGATCGACGGCATGCGTAACGGGATCGGCGCGATCGACCTCATGATCGGCTTTCCCAGCGCCGACGCCCGCTCGCACTACGCCGACCTGCGTGCTCTCGCGAAGGACAAAGAGAGCCAGTCCATGGAGTTTCCGGCCGAGTACATGTTCAAGCAGGTGCCGAACTACCTGCCAGAGGGGGCCGACCCGATCGAGACCGCGCTCGCGGAGATGGACGCGTGCGGGGTCGCCAGGGGCATGATCGGCACCCCGTACGGCGCGCAGGCGCAGCGGGCGCTCAAGGAGCATCCCGACCGCTTCTTCGCCAGCCTGTCGATCGATCCGAACGACATCACCGGTGCGGTCCGCGCGATCCGGGCTGCCAAGGACGACCACGACATCAAGGCGGTGACGACGTTCCCGGCGGGCTGCAACCCGCAGGTGCCCGTCAACGACCGCCGCTACTACCCGATCTACCAGACCTGCGTCGACCTCGACATCCCGATCGTCAGCAACGCCGGCGTCCCCGGTCCGCGGATACCGATGGCATGCCAGAAGGTCGAGCTCTTCGACGACGTCTGCTACGACTTCCCGGAGCTGCGCATCGTGATGCGCCACGGCGCCGAGCCGTGGACCGAGCTCGCCATGAAACTGATGCTGAAGTGGCCGGGCCTGTACTACATGCCCTCGGCATTCGCGCCCAAGTACTACCCGAAGACGATCCTCGACTACGCGAACAGCCGCGGCGCCGACAAGATCATGTATGCCGGCTACTACCCCATGGGCCTGTCGCTGCGGCGCATCCACGACGAGATGCAGAACGTGCCGCTGAAGGACGAGGTCTGGCCGAAGTTCCTGCGCGACAACGCGGTCCGCGTCTTCAAGCTCGACGGGTAGGCGTCACCGGCCGATTCGTCAGGGGCCTATTCAAAACCGTTCGCCGGACGGGTGAAGACCTCTTCGAGCATCGGCACGAACGTCGTGAGCGGCTCGGTGTCGTAGCCGGGATCGAACGACACCTGATCCCACGCTGCGCAGAAATGCGCTGCCGCCTCGAAGTACTCATTGCCGCGGTAACGCTCGCGGGCGTTGCGGTCCAGCCCGATGCGGTCCCAGTAGTGGTAGCCCTGGAAGACACCGTGGTGGCGCACTACCCAGGCGACTTCGGCATCCACGTACGGCGACACGATGACGCCGGCCAGCTCGCTGTGGTTGGCCGGGGCGAGCGTGTCGCCGACATCGTGCAGCAGCGCCCCGACCACCATGTCGACCCGCGCGCCCTCCCGGTAGGCCCGGGTCGCGGTCTGCAGCGAGTGCTCGTAGCGGTCGACCGAGTAGCCGAGCGTCGGTCCCCGCAGCGTGTCCAGCAGGCCGATCATGGTCTCGACCAGCCGGCCATTCAGATGGCGGTTCGCCTCGGCGAGCACGACCGCCAGTTGCTCGGCCGTCGCGTCGTCCATGCGCGTGAACGTCGCGGGGTGAGTCTGCGTGACCATGGGAGCCTCCCGGTTGACGCCCCGGAGTTCCCACCGGGGCCTCGTGATTATGACCCAGCAGGCATAGTCGGCCTATGCCCCGCGACGAGCCGCCTGCCGCTGCAGCCGCTCTCACGGCGATTCTCGAGGCGACGTACCTCATGGCGCCCGACCAGCTGCCGGCCGTTGTCGCCGAAGGGGCCACTCATCTGGGCAGCTCCGAGACGGTTCTCTACGTCCCGGACTATGAGCAGACCACGCTCACGCCGTTGCCGGCAGCGGGCGCCTGGACCCGAAAATCGCTGTCGCTGGACGGCTCCGTCGCAGGACGGGTCTACCGAACGTTGGACCCGCTGGTCACCGAGGCCGACTCCGGGCAATGGTTGTGGCTGCCGCTCCTGGACGGGGTCGAGCGGCTCGGCGTGATCGCCTTTCTCGTGCCACGAGGCGCCGACGGGGTGGGCGGCATCGACGAAGCCGCGATGACGGCCTTCAAGCAGGTCGCCCACCTGTCCGCCGAGTTGCTGGTGACGAACGGGATGTATACCGACGCGTTCGAGTGGTCGCGGCGCCGGGAACCGATGGCGCTCGCTGCGGAGATGCAGCACGGCCTGCTGCCACCCCTGACATTCGGCACCGACCGCATCGTCATCAGCGGCCTGCTCGCCCCGGCCTACGAGGTCGGCGGCGACGCGTACGACTACGCGCTGAACGGCAACATCGCGCATCTTGCCGTCTTCGACGCGGTCGGCCATGGGCTGCAGGCGAGCCTGCTGGCCCAGCTCGCCGTGTCGTGCTACCGCAACAGCCGCCGCGCGGGACTCGATCTCGCGCACACCGCGCTCGCCATCGACTCCGTGCTCGGCGAGATGTTCGGCGTCGAGCGCTACGTCACGGCGATCCTGGTGCAGTTCGACGTCGACACCGGGTCGCTGTCCTGGGTGAACGCCGGGCACCCCGAACCGATGCTGCTGCGCGACGGGCACGTCGTGAAGGAGCTGGCCTGCGCGCCGCTCCTGCCGCTCGGCATCAATTCTCTGGTGCTCGGCCCCGGCGTGACGCCGCAGGCAGTCGCCATTGGCCACGAGTCGCTGCAGCCCGGCGACCGGGTGCTGTTCCTCACCGACGGGGTCGACGAGGCCCGTACCGAAAGCGGCGAGTTCTTCGGGCGGGAGCGGCTCGCCGAGTTCGCGGCCCGCGAGGCAGCGTCGGGACTCCCGACCCCCGAGGTGATGCGCCGCCTCCAGCAGGCGATCCTGCACCACCTGACGGGCGGGCTGCAGGACGACGCGACGACGCTCTTCCTGGAATGGCTCCGCGAGCCCCCTGAGCGGCTGACGCCGTAACCAGGAGGTGTGAGGACTGATATGGCGGCAGTTTCGTGGCGGGGACACACCGTCTGGACGCGCGAGCGTGGCGCCCCGATGCGAGCGTTCCTGCGCACCGAATCCGGGAGCGCCGGGGTCCTGGTCGCCGCGATCGCCGCGGCCGTGGTCTGGGCGAACGCCGACCAGTCCGGCTACGAGTCGTTCTGGCGCACCGAGTTCACGGTTCGGCTGGGCAGCATGCAGGCGAGTCACGACCTGCGCGACTGGATCAACAGCGGTCTCATGACGCTCTTCTTCCTCGTCGTCGGTCTCGAGGCGCGTCGCGAGATGGACCTGGGCGACCTTCGCGAGCGGCGACGATTCATCCTGCCTTTCGCGGCCGGCCTGGTCGGGATGGCTATTCCGGTCGGCATCTACCTCGCTATCAACGCGGGCGGTAGTGGCGCGCACGGCTGGGGCGTCGCGATGTCCACCGACACCGCGCTCGCCCTCGGCCTGCTCGCCCTTCTCGGGCGCGACGTCCCTGACAAGGTCCGGGTGTTTCTGCTGACCGTGTTCGTGGTCGACGACCTTACGGCGCTGGGAGTCATCGCCCTCGTCTACAGCGACGACATCAAGCTGGTGCCGCTCGCGATCGCGGTCGGGGTGTTCGCGCTACTGATGGTCGCGACGGCCCTTCACTGGCGACGCCGCTCGGTCTACACCGTGCTCGGGATCGTGACCTGGGGGTTCCTGTTCGCCAGCGGTGTCGACCCGGTCGTCACGGGCCTGGCGATCGGCCTCTCCGCGTCCGCCTACTCCCCCTCGCGTGGGGAGCTGGAGGCAGCGACCGGGCTCGTTCGGCTGTTTCGTGAGCAGCCGACGCCTGAGCTCGCCCGGTCGGCGACGGCGGGTCTCACGTCGACGCTCTCGCCCAACGCCCGGCTGCAGACGTTCTTTCATCCCTGGACGAGCTACGCCATCGTGCCGCTCTTCGCGCTGGCCAACGCCGGCGTGAACCTCAACGGCGACTTCCTCGCACACGCCTACACGACCCCGATCACCCTCGGCATCCTGATCGGCTATGTCGTGGGAAAGCCGCTGGCAGTCACCGGTACGGCGCAGCTGCTGTGCCGGCTGAGCCGCGGACGTATCCGGCCGCCCGTCGGTTGGGCCGGCGTGCTCGGCAGCGGAACCATCGCCGGCATCGGCTTCACGGTCACCCTGCTCATCGCCAGCCGGGCGTTCGAGGGTGAGCAGCTGGACGAGGCGAAGCTCGGCGCGCTGAGCGCCGGGGTCGTTGCCTCGATTCTCACCTGGGGGGTCTTCCGCGTCACGGCGCTGCTCTCCCCGCTGCGACGGGCCCGTGCGTTGCTGGGCGACTCCACGCTCATCCAGGACCTCACCCCCGAGGTGGATATCCAAGCCACGATCACATGCGGGGGCCGAAGTCCGCGCCCATCACCATCATCGAGTTCGGCGATTTCGAGTGCCCGTACTGCGGCCAGGCCGAACCGGTCGTGCGTGACCTGCTGACCGGGACCGACGTCCGTTACGTGTGGCGCCACCTCCCCTTGACCGACGTGCACCCGCACGCGCAGCTGGCGGCGGAGGCCGCCGAAGCCGCCGCCGCGCAAGGGGCTTTCTGGCCGATGCACGATCTGCTGCTGGCCCATCAGGACGAGCTGACGGCCGTCGATCTGTTGCGCCACGCGCGCGATCTGGGCCTCGACGAGGACCGCTTTCG
The DNA here is from genome assembly GCA_963782485.1 of uncultured Actinomycetota bacterium. GTDB lineage: Bacteria > Actinomycetota > Actinomycetes > Frankiales > Frankiaceae > DATAZK01. The sequence goes on along the minus strand of CAWAJV010000006.1, from coordinate 199,655 downwards.
CGAGGATCTCGAGGAAACACAAGCACGAAGCGCGGGTCGCCCAGGACGTTGAATCCGCCGATCTCAGTGGGGTTTCGGGGACTCCGACGTTCTTCATCAATGGGCAACGCCACTACGGCGCGTTCGACCTTGAATCCCTGACGGTCGCCATCAAGATCGCGCGAGCCCAGCTGAAGGTGTCAGAGGCGTCCCGCGCGGTTTAGACCCACCCGCGTCCGCCCGTTGCTGCATGGCCGCGAAGGGAGTCGACTTCATGATGACCCATCGGTCGAATGCCGACGCCGCCTTGGGCCGGGAGACCAGGAACCCTTGCACGTAGGTGCATCCGAGACCGCGGAGGATCTCCAGCTGGGTGGTTCGCTCGACGCCCTCCGCGATCAGCTGCAGATGGAGATCGCCACCCAGCCGGATCAACGCCCCGAGGAAGTGACACGCCTCCGGGTCGGTGTCGATGTCAGCCACGAACGAGCGGTCCAGCTTGATGGCGGCAAGCGGGAAGCCGCGCAGGTGCGCGAGGCTCGAATAGCCGGTGCCGAAATCATCCAGGGCGAGAGAGATGCCGAGCTGGGTGAGGTGGCGCGCCACCTGGATCGCGTGCGGATCGCTGGTCAGCAGGGCGCGCTCGGTGATCTCCAGGGTCAGCTGGCGAGGCCGGACCCCGTGGCGGCGCAAGGACGCAGCGACCTGTCCTGGTAGCGCGGGGTCGAGCAATTGCTGCGGTGACAGGTTGACCGACATCAGGAGGTCATCCTCGCCGCGCAGGCGTGACCAGGTGGCTAGCTGCTCGATGGCGACATCCATCACGACCTGGCCGAGAAGCCCTGCGTACCCGAGCCTTTCGGCGAGCACCACGAACCTGTCCGGAGCGATCGGGACCCCATGAGGCGACCAGCGGGCGAGCGCCTCGAACCCCCGCAGCCGCCCAGAGACCGCGGACACGACAGGCTGAAAATGGACCTCGATCGCGTTGGCTGCGATGTCTTCGCGGAGCGCATCGCGTAAGGCGATGTCCTCCGCCCCGGGCATGGTCATGCCACTTTCAAAGCGCTCGACCCGACTCTTGCCACGCGCCTTGGCCGCATACATCGCGACGTCAGCGCGACTCATCAGCTCCTCAGCCCCGATCAGCGGTCCGCCCGCCGGCAGGGTCGCGACTCCGATGCTCGTCGGCACGCGCACCCGGTTCGCAGCAATCGCGAACGGGGCGTCGGTGGCCACGTGCAGTTTCGCGGCGACCGCGGCCGCGTCCGCCCCGTCCTCAAGTAGTACGCCGAACTCGTCACCGCCAAGCCGGGCGATGGTGTCCCCCTGCCGCAGGGCCCCCCGCAGCCGCTCCGCGACCTGGATCAGCAGTTCGTCGCCCGCGGCATGACCGTACGTGTCGTTGACGACTTTAAAGTCGTCCAGGTCGATCCAGCACAGCGAAACGGCCCGCCCATCTCGATTGCGACGTGCTAGCGCCTCGGCGACACGATCGGTGAACAGAAAGCGGTTAGCCAGGCCTGTGACGGGGTCGGTGACTGCGGCAGCGGCAAGTCGTGCCTTCTGCGCCTCCACCTCGATGAGCAGCCGCCGGTTCTCCATCAAGGTCGCGTACTGCCGGAACAGGATCAGTACGGTGATAGCGGTCCACAACGCCAGCCCGACGAAGCCGATCTGGTACCCGAACGCCCGACGGGTCATGGCGACCGTCGTGGCCAGGCCGAAGGGTATGTAAGGAAGCGCGGAGCGCAAACGCGACGGCATCGCCCACCCTGCCCTCGGCAGGGGCTTGGCCCGATCCGGCAGCGCTGCAGCAGCGGCCAGCGTGGCGAAGGCGGCGAAATACGCGACGTCACAGAACGACCCGTAGGTGTAGCGATCGGTCGCTGCCAGGTACGAGAATCCGACGTCACCGACAGTCAAGAAGCCGAGCGCCACGGCGAGGACGCGCAGCCGCAGCGGCACCTCGCGCGCGTAAGCCCAGGCGAGCACCACCGCAGTGAGCACGGCGATGTCCGCCAGAGGAAAGGCGCTCAACAGCACGATTCCGAAGGCGTCGAGCCCCTGCGCAGCCATCCGCTGGAGCACCGCGTTCCAGGCCAGCAGGAGCCCCGACAGGGCTACCAAGGTGCCGTCCAGCAGCCATCGTCCTCGGCTGGCGCTGCCCTCCGTCGGAAGGCGCAGCAGCGCCGCGCACGCGAAGATCGGCAAGAAGGGGAAGAAGCCGACGACAACGCCGAGTCCCGGCGCCTCGCCGGTGCCGAGATCCATCGCGACCCAGATGACATCGCCCAGGGCCCACAAGAGCGTCCCGACCGCTATGAGGAACCAGGACCGCCGGTACGTGTCTGTCGCGCGCCGGGAGGCCCGCCAGGCCATGAGCCCACCAAACACCGCGATGAATACCAATCCCAGGTCATCGGCGTAGCGCACCACTTGCGGACCACCCCAGCCGGCACCGAGCCAGACCGCGACCAGCACCGTCGAGAGCCCAGCGGCAAGCAACGGTCCAGGGACCCGCCTGCCGTCCCCACGGCCGAGTGCCCAGGCGTCATGGGGCACGTTGGGGCCTCCTTCCGGGAGGGCGGTGGCCACTGGTGACCCTCACACGAAACCCCCGTCCCCGGCCCATCGGCTTTTGCGAGCCCGGAAAGTAGCGCCCGGACGCTTTCCACCGGGGACTTCAGTCCTGCGGACGAGGGCCCATCGCCAGACGGATCACGCGAGCTCTCCGGCTGAGGTCACGGTCAGCACGGCGACACCCGCTTCGTCGGACGCAGCCAGATCGACAACGGCGGAGAAGCCCCAGTCGTGATCGCCGGCAGGGTCGTCGAAGATTTGCCGCACGAGCCAGCTGCCCGGCTGCTCGTCGACGATCAGGAGTGCCGGACCGCGGGCGTCCGCCCCAGTGCCGAGCTCCTCGTGCACTTCGAAGTAGGCATCCATTGCCTCGGCCCAGCCAGCCGCCCCGAGTTCGGGATCCAGCTCGGCCAGTTCGTCGTAGCGACGTCGGGCGGCCAGCTCGACCCGGCGGAACAGCGCGTTCCGCACCAAGACCCGAAACGCTCGCCGGTTCGCGGTCACGGGCGGCGGCTCGTCGGGCGGCCGGACCGCCGCGTCGGGTGCCGCCGCCGGATCGATCAGCGCTTCCCACTCCTCCAGCAGGCTCGAGTCAACCTGGCGGACGAGCTCCCCCAGCCAGGCGGTCAGATCCTCGACCTCCTCGGTGCGGACGGTGACCGGCACGGTGCCCCGAAGCGCCTTGTGCGCGCTCGCGAGGTAACGCAGCACGACCCCCTCGGCGCGTGCCAGTCCCTGCGCCCCGATGAAGTCGTTGAACGTCATGGCCTGTTCGAACATCGCTCGCGCGACCGATTTCGGAGCGAGCTCGTAGTCGCGCACCCACGGATGGCCACCGGCGTAGATCTCCAGCGCGGCTTCGAGGAGGTCGGCCAGCGGCTGCGGATAGGTGATCTTCTCCAGCAGCTCCATGCGTTCCTCGTACTCAAGGCCCGCGGCCTTCATTTCTGCGACCGCCTCGCCGCGGGCTGCATTGCGCTGCGCGGCGAGCACCTGGCGCGGATTGTCCAGCGTTGCCTCGATGACCGACAGCACATCCAGCGCGTAGTCGGGGACGCCGGATCCAGAAGCTCGAAGGCGGCCAGGGCAAAGGCCGACAGCGGCTGGTTCAGCGCGAAATCGCGGGGGAGTTCGACCGTGAGGGCCAACGTGCGACCAGCTGCGTCAGGGGGGTCGACCGGCTCCGCAATTCCCGCCGCCAGCAGACCGTCGAAGATGGCCTCGGCCGCCGCCAGATGAGTGGCTTTCGCGGCGTCGCTCTCGTGGCTTTCGGCCACCAGGTGGGCAAGCGCCGCACGGGCGTCACCCGGACGCATCAGCAGGTTCAGCAGCATGGAGTGCGTGATCTTCAACTGAGAGGTCAGCGGTTCGGGTTCGGCGGCGATCAGCCGCTTGAACGTCGGCTGCCCCCACGAGACGAAGCCGGGAGGCGGCTGCCGCTGGACCACCTTTCGGCGCTTCTTGCCGACCGCCTTGTCGGCCTTGTCCTTCGCGCGCGCGGTGAGGATGACGTGTTCCGGTGGCCTGCACGACCACGGTGCCGGCCGTGTCGAAACCGGCGCGCCCTGCCCGCCCGGCGATCTGGTGGAACTCGCGGGCCGACAGCAGCCGGTTCTTCGTGCCGTCGTACTTGCTCAGCGCGGTCAGCAGGACGGTACGGATGGGGACGTTGATCCCGACGCCGAGGGTGTCGGTCCCGCAGATCACCTTGAGCAGGCCGCCCTGCGCCAGCGTTTCGACCAGCCGGCGATAGCGCGGGAGCATCCCGGCATGATGGACCCCGATGCCATGACGCAGCAGCCGCGAGAGAGTCTTCCCGAACGCGCTACGGAACCGGAAGTCGCCCATCGCGACCCCGATCGCCTCCTTCTCCGCGCGGCTGCAGACGTTCACGCTCATCAACGCCTGCGCCTGCTCGATCGCCGCCTGCTGGGTGAAGTGCACGACGTAGACGGGCGCCAACCCTTCCTCCAGCAGCTCGGCAAGGGTGTCGTGCAGCGGGGTCAGCACGTAGCGGTAGCTCAGCGGGACGGGACGTTCGACGCCGGCAATCGCGGCCGTCGAACGGCCGGTGCGTCGCGAGAGATCCGCGCGCAGCACGCTGACATCGCCGAGCGTCGCCGACAGCAGAATGAACTGTGCCTGAGGAAGCTCCAGCAGCGGAACCTGCCAGGCCCAGCCCCGATCCGGGTCGGCGTAGAAGTGGAACTCGTCCATCACGACCTGACCGATGTCTGCCCGGTCACCCTCGCGTAGCGCCTGGTTCGCCAGCACCTCGGCGGTGGCACAGATGATGGGGGCAGTGGGGTTCACGGTGGCGTCGCCGGTCGCCATGCCGACTCGTTCCGGCCCGAACGTCTCGCAGAGCGCGAAGAACTTCTCCGACACGAGCGCCTTGGTCGGCGCCGTATAGAAGCTGCGGCGACCATCCGCTAGCGCCGCGAAATGCGCCGCGACCGCGATCAGGCTCTTGCCCGACCCGGTCGGCGTCGCGACGATCACGTTCGCCCCGGTGACGATCTCGAACAGCGCCTCGCTCTGCGCGGGGTAGAGCGTCAACCCTTGCTCCGCGGTCCAGCCGCTGAACGCGTCATAGAGGCTGTCAGCGGAAGGCGCCTCGGTCACTGCGGGCAGCAGCTCGAAAAGGGTCATCTCGTCCTCCATCGTGCCAGGACCACCGGCGAGGCCCGCCCGCGCGATGACGCCGAGGAAGCGCCGGCACGGTGATCGGAGGGGCTCGACGGGCCGAGACCGCCTGCAACCACGGGACTACGAGAGCGTGCTGTCCAGCGCGGCCGTAGCTGGATGGCGAAAGCGGGCAACACGTGGGACCCACCGTTGCTGCCGCTGCGACTACCGGTCACCCTCAGCGGGTGGACGCGGAAGACGCGATCACGCCGCCGTCGATCACCACCAGCGGGGTCAACGCCGCGGCCGCAAACGCAGCGACGGTGGTGCGAACGCGGGCCTTGCGCAATGAGGTGTTGGTCATGGTGCCCGAACTATCCGTCCTTCCCCCGCGAGGCAGGCAAGCTCGGCCAGCGGGGATCCCAGCGTCAGCGCACCACGCGGTGGCGCAGGTAGACGACTCCCGAGCTGAAGGTGCGGGTCTCGAGGAGCTCGAGATCCACCCGGCGCTCGCGCTGCGGGTAGAACGGGACACCACCGCCCACCAGCACCGGGTAAACCTTGGCCCGGTACTCGTCGATCAGACCCAACGCGGCGGCCTCGACGGCGAGTGCTGCGCCGCCGATCGCGATGTTGCCCTCCCCCGGCTCCGCGCGCAACCGGTCGATCTCCGCTGCCAACCCCTCGGACGCCAGCCGGATGTTGCTGCCTTGCACCGCAGACAATGTGCTGGAGAAGACCACCTTCGGGAGTGACTTCCAGAGTGCGGTCCACTCGAGCATCGCGGCGTCGAGCGACGGGTCTTCGTCGGCAGTCTCCCAGTAGAGCATCGACTCGTGCAGCCGTCGTCCCAGCAGGTGGACGCCGACCTCGCGAATCTGATCGGTGGCGAACTGAAAGACCTCCGGGTCGGGCGGCGCAAAGTCGAAGCCGCCGTCCGGCCCGACGATGTAGCCGTCCAGTGAGACCCCCAGCGAATACGTCACGGCGCGCTTCATGACGACAGGGTAGGCACGCGCCAGGCGTGTCCTCCCGGCGACCGCCGGTAGGCAGCGGCAGAGTAGATCGATGCGCCGCGAGTCGTGGCCACCGCAATTCCGGTGGCTCTGGGGTGCGTTCGCGATCAGCACGTTCGGCACCTGGCTGGCGTTCGACGCGTTCCCGATCGTCGCCATCCTGACGCTGCACGCCCGGCCCTTCGAGGTCTCGCTGCTGGCCGCCACCGGCCTTGCCGTCAGTGCAGTGATAGCGGTTCCGCTCGGCCCCTGGGTGGAACGGCGCCGCAAGCGGCGCGTGATGATCGCGATGGACTGCCTCCGGTTCCTGGCGCTGGCCAGCATCCCGGCCGCCTACGCCCTCGGGTGGCTGCGGTTCGGGCAGATGCTGGTGGTCGCGGTCGTGGTGGGTGCCGCCGACATCTGCTTCCGGGCGGCGAGCGGGGCGTGCCTCAAGGGCTTGGTGGCCCGCGAGCAACTGCTCGCGGCGAATGCCCGGTTCGAGTCGACGACCTGGACCGCCGCCATGCTCGGGCCACCGCTCGGAGGCGCGCTGATCGGGATCTTCGGCCCGGTCACCACCCTCATCGCCGACGCGGCCAGCTACCTGCTGTCGGCGCTCGGGCTCGGCGCCATCACGGGCGACGAGCCTCGGCCGGTACAAGTCGGGTCAGGTCGAACTCGCCGCGCTGAAGTCTTCGAAGGCTGGCGCTACATCCTGGGCCATCCCCCGCTACGCGCACTGCTCGCCAACACCGCTCTGGTCAACGGGCTGATCATGGCGACCGCCCCGCTGATCGCCGTTCTGATGCTCGGCCGGCTGCACCTCGCGCCCTGGCAGTACGGGCTCGCCTTCACCGCACCCTGCTTCGGCGGGCTCATCGGGGCCCGGCTGGCGCGCCGGCTCACCGACCGCTACGGGCAAAACACCGTGCTGCGCCGCGCCGGAGTGCTGCGGGCGTGCTGGTCGATCCCGCTCGCGTTCATCCCCGGCGGCTGGGCCGGGGTGGGGCTCGTCGCGCTCGTCCAGCTCGGGCTGGTCACCTGCTGCTCCGTCTTCAACCCGGTGTCGGCCACCTACCGGCTGGAGCAGACTCCCACCGACCGGCTCGCCCGCACTCTCGCCGCCTGGACGATCACCACCAAGGTGTCGCTCGCCGTGCTCACCGCGGCGTGGGGGGTGCTGGCCGGCGTCGTCGGGGTCCGGATCGCGATTGCCATCGCCGGCTTCATCATGCTGGCCACCCCGCTGCTGCTGCCCACGACGACCCAGCTCGATCACCCCGAGCACGAACCGGCAGAGCTGGTCGCGGCCTGAATCGTCGAGGCTCGCTGAGCCCAGGGCGGCGTCAGCCGGTGAGCGCCTGCGCCACCCGCGAGCCCACCGGACGCCCGAGCTGCTCCGCCAGCCAGGCGGACGTTTCGACCAGTGCCGCCAGATCGATCCCGGTCTCGATGCCGAGCCCGTGGAGCATCCACACCAGGTCCTCGGTCGCCAGGTTGCCCGTCGCGCTCTTGGCATACGGGCAGCCGCCCAGCCCGCCGGCTGAGGCATCGACCGTCGTCACGCCGAACTGCAACGCTGCCAGCGTGTTCGCGAGCGCCTGGCCGTACGTGTCGTGGAAGTGGACGGCGAGCTGCGAGACCGGGATGCCGGCCTTCGACCAGCGCATCCAGCAGCGCGTGCACGTGGCCCGGAGTCGCCACCCCGATCGTGTCACCGAGGCTCAGCGCGTCGCAGCCCAGCGCCGAGCATGCGGCCCGCGACCGAGACCACCTGCGAGGCGGCGACATCGCCCTCCCAGGGGTCGCCCCAGCACATCGAGAGGTAGCCGCGGACGGTCGCGCCGGAGCCGCGGGCCCGCTGCACGACCGGGGCGAACATGGCGAGTGACTCGTCGATGCTGCGGTTGAGATTGCGCTGCGAGAACGTCTCGGTGGCGCTGCCGAAGACCGCGACCGCGCTCACCCCGGCTTCCAGCGCCCGGTCCAGGCCGCGCTCGTTGGGGACGAGCACCGGGAACGTCGCGCCGGTGCCGTCCGGCAGGAGCGCGAGCAGGTCCTGCGCGTCAGCCAGCTGCGGAACCCATTTCGGATGCACGAAGCTGGTGGCCTCGACTGTCCGCAGGCCGGCGGCCACGAGCCGGGTGATGAACTCGGCCTTGACCTCTACGGGGACGATGGTGCTCTCGTTCTGCAGGCCGTCGCGCGGGCCGACCTCATAGACCTCCACCCGGGCCGGAAGCCCTGGCAGCGCGACGGTCTGCGGGATCCTCATGACGCCTGCTCCCCTGCTCTACCGGCCTCGACGACGAACAGCCGCTGGCCGCGCTGAACCTGCTCGCCGGCCGTCGCCGCCTCGAGTATCACGCCGTCGATGGGAGCCGCGAGTGCGAGCTCCATCTTCATCGCCTCCATGGTGGCGAGCAGATCTCCTGCGGCGACGGTGCTTCCGACCTCGACGTGAACGTCGCGCACGACGCCAGGCATCGGCGCGGCGACAGTGCCATCCGTCAGGGCGCCGGCCGCCGCCGCCCGCTGTCGTGTCGCGCGGGATGAAGGTGTGGGACTCGCCGTGCACGCCGACGGTGACGCTCGCGCGCAGAACCCGAACCGCCGTGCACGAGGACGGTCAGGTCGTACAGCGCGCCGTCGATCACGAGGCGAACTCGGCCGCCGGCGCCCGCCACCTCACGCACGCTCCAGGTGTTCCCGGACGTGACCGTGCCGGCGGCCACATCCACGCTGACCACCAGCGGCGCGCTTTGATGTTCGAGCTCGAGGACGACGGGGCCGGCGGCCCGGCCAGCCGCCAGCCATCGCCCAGGGCAAAGGGATGGCGCGGGTCGACGTCCGGCCGGTGCGCGGCGAGCACCCAGCCGGCGGCGACGAGCGCCACCTCGGGGGTCTCGCGGTGCAGGCCCGCGGGCGATCTGTCGAGCCAGGCGGTATCGATGCCGGCGGTCGCGAACGGCTCGGATGCGACGAGGCGGCGCAGGAACCCGAGGTTGGTGGTCAGCCCGAAGACGGCGGTGTCGTCCAGCGCGTCCAGCAGGGCACGCCGGGCCCCCTCGCGGGTCGGGGCATGCGTGATGATCTTCGCGAGCATCGGGTCGTAGAACGTGCTCACTTCTTGGCCGGTTTCCAGCGCCGCATCCACCCGGGCGCGCTGCGGCCAGCGGACCAGCTCCGCGCGCCCGGCCTGCGGCAGGAAGCCATTGTCGGCGTCCTCGGCGTACACCCGCACCTCGATCGCGCTGCCGCTCGCGCGGATGTCGTCCTGCGCCACGGGCAGCGCAAGGCCGGCTGCCGACCATCAGCTGCAGCGCAACCAGATCCAGCCCCGTGATCAGCTCCGTGACCGGGTGCTCCACCTGAAGCCGGGTGTTCATCTCCAGGAAGTACACGTCGTGCGTGTCCTCCGCGAGCAGGAACTCGACCGTCCCGGCGTTCACGTAGCCCACGTGGCGCGCGAGGCGCACCGCAGCCGCGGTGACCTGCTCGCGCAGCTGTGGGGTGAGCGTGGGCGCCGGTGCTTCCTCGATGACCTTCTGGTGGCGACGCTGGACCGAGCAATCGCGCTCGTAGAGATGAAGAACCGCGCCGTGACGGTCAGCGAGAACCTGCACCTCGATGTGTCGCCCACGCGGCACGTAGCGCTCGATGAGCAGGGCATCGTCGCCGAAGGCAGCCTGCGACTCGCGGCGCGCGCTCGCCAGCGCCGCCGCCGAAGTCCGCAGGATCAGTGACGACGCGCATCCCTTTGCCGCCGCCACCGGCCACCGCCTTGACCAGCAGGGGGAATCCGATCTCGGCGGCGGCGCGGGCAGCCAGCTGGTCATCACTCGAGCCGCCGGTCTCGAGCGCGGGAAGCACCGGAACCCCCGCATCGACAGCACATCTGCGTGCCGCGTCCTTGCGCCCCATCAGGTCGATCACGTCAGGATCGGGCCCCACGAACGTCAGCCCCGCGTCGACGCAGGCGCGCGCGAACGCGGCCCGTTCCGAGAGAAAGCCGTAGCCGGGGTGTACGGCTTGCGCGCCGCTGCTGCGGGCCGCCTCCATGAGCGCCGGGATCGACAGGTAGGAGTCGGCAGCGGGCGGCGGTCCGAGGCGTACCGCGGTATCGGCCTCGCGGACGTGGGGCGCGTCGTGGTCAGCGTCCGAGTACACGGCGACGGTTCGCAGTCCGAGGCTCCTGGCCGCCTTGATGATGCGCATCGCGATCTCGCCGCGGTTGGCGACCAGCAGGGTGTCAAAGGGCAGGGTGTCAAAGGGCAGCGCGTCCAAGGGCAGTACCGGCAGGCTCATCCGGTCACATCCGGAAGACGCCGTAGGAGGGGTCCGGCAACGCCGCTCCCCGTGCCGCCACCGCCAGCCCGAGGCCCAGCACCCGCCGGGTGTCGACCGGGTCGATGATGCCGTCGTCCCAGATCCGCGCGGTCGAGTAGTACGGCGAACCCTGCGCGTCGTACTGCCGGCGGATCGGCTCGGTGAACGCGCCCTCCTCCTGCGCCGACCACGTTCCGCCGCGGGCCTCGATCCCGTCGCGGCGCACGGTTGCCAGCACCGAGGCGGCCTGATCGCCGCCCATGACGGAGATCCGCGCGTTAGGCCACATCCAGAGGAAACGCGGGTCGTAGGCGCGGCCACACATGCCGTAATTTCCGGCGCCGAACGAGCCGCCGATGACGACGGTGAACTTGGGCACCACCGAGCACGCGACGGCGGTGACGAGCTTCGCGCCGTCCTTGGCGATGCCCCGGTTCTCGTACTCGCGGCCGACCATGAAACCGCTGATGTTCTGCAGGAACACGAGCGGGACGCCGCGCTGGTTGCAGAGCTCGATGAAGTGGGCGCCCTTGAGCGCGGACTCGCTGAAGAGGATGCCGTTATTGGCGACGATGCCGACCGGATAGCCCCAGATGTGGCCGAAGCCGCAAACCAGCGTGTCGCCGTACAGCGGCTTGAACTCGTGGAGCCGGGAGCCGTCGACGATGCGCCGGATCACGTCGCGCACGTCGTACTGGGTACGCATGTCGGACGGCACCAGGTCGTACAGGTCGCCGGCCGGCTCCAGCGGCTCCTCGGGTGGGGCCGGCTGCAGTGCCGCAGGCGTATCGCGCGCGATGGTGGCCACGGCAGAGCGCAGTAGTGCCAGGGCTTCTGCATCATCGGCAGCCAGGTGGTCGGCGACCCCGGAGAGGCGGGCGTGCACATCGCCGCCGCCCAGCTCCTCGGCCGTGACGACCTCGCCCGTCGCCGCCTTCACCAGCGGCGGGCCACCGAGAAAGATGGTGCCGGTCCCGCGCACGATCACGGTCTCGTCCGACATGGCCGGCACGTACGCGCCGCCCGCCGTGCACGACCCCATCACGGCAGCGAGCTGCGGGATGCCCGCCCGCGACAGCTGCGCCTGGTTGAAGAAGATGCGGCCGAAGTGGTGCCGGTCGGGGAACACCTCGTCCTGCATCGGCAGGAACGCGCCTCCGGAGTCGACGAGATACACGCACGGCAGCCGGTTGTCGGCGGCGATCTGCTGCGCGCGCAGATGCTTCTTGACTGTCATCGGGTAGTACGTGCCGCCCTTGACGGTCGCGTCGTTGGCGACCACGACACACTCCCGCCCGGACACCCGCCCGATCCCGGTCACGATGCCCGCCGACGGCACCGGATCGTCGTACATGTCATGGGCGGCGAGCGGCGACAGTTCCAGGAAGGCGGCACCCGGGTCCAGTAACCGATCGATGCGGTCGCGCACCAGCAGCTTGCCGCGCTCCACGTGGCGCAGCCGCGACCGCTCGTCACCGCCCAGCCGCACCTGCGCGAGGTGACCGCGCAGCTCTTCTGTCAGCTCCCGAAGGCCGGGCGAACGCCCAGGCGTCGTCGTCATCGGACCGTCATCGGACCGTCATCGCCGTCATTCGACGGCCAGCCCCATCCCGCGGGCGATCACCATGCGCTGAACCTCGCTCGTGCCTTCGCCGATCTCCAGAATCTTCGCGTCGCGGTAGAAGCGCGCTACGGGATACTCCTCCATGAACCCGTAGCCACCGAACACCTGGGTAGCCGTTCGCGTCGCCGTGACGGCGGCTTCCGTGGCGTAGAGCTTGGCGCTTGCCGCCGCCTGCTTCACGACCGCCCGCGGCTGGCCGGCATCAGCGAGCGCCGCCGCGTGATACGTCAGCAGCCTGGCCGCCTGCGTCATGACGTGAAGGTCGCTGAGCTGAAATGCCAGCCCCTGCTTGGTGCCGATGGGCTTGCCGAACGCCTTTCGCTGACCGGCGTACTCCACCGAAAGCTCCAGGCAGGCCTGGGCGCACCCGACGGCGAGCGCGGCGATGGCGATGCGGCCGTCATCCAGCGTCGCCAGGAACTGGGCAAAGCCGCGACCACGCTCACCGAGCACGGCGTCGGCTCCGACGTACACGTCGGTGAGCGTCAGCGGGTGCGTGTCCGAGGCGTGCCAGCCGAGCTTGTCGTACGCCGGCTCGGCGACGAAGCCGGGCGTGCCGGACGGGACGATGAACGCCGAGATCTCTTTGCGGCCACCGGCTGCGGCCTCCCCGCCGCTGACGGCCGTCACCGTCACGCACGAGGTGATGGACGTTCCGGAGTTGGTGATGAACTGCTTGCTGCCGGAAAGGCGCCAGCCGTCGCCCTCCGGTACGGCGCGGGTCCTGGTCGCCTGCGCGTCAGAACCCGCTTCGGCCTCGGTCAGGCCGAACGCGGCCAGCGAGCGGCCGGCGACCAGATCGGGAAGCCAGCGCGCCTTCTGTTCCGCGCTGCCGAAGTGCAGGATCGGGCCGAGGCCGAGGCCGACGGCCGCTTCGAGCGTGATGCCCATCGACTGATCGACCCGGCCGAGCTCCTCGATGGCGATGCAGAGCGCCGTGAGCCCCGCCGCGGAGCCGCCGTACTCCTCAGGTGCCGTCAGCCCGAACAGGCCGAGCTCGCCCATCTGCTGGACCACGTCGACCGGGAAGTGGTGCTCGCGGTCCCAGCGCCCGGCCTCAGGCCGGATCGTGGTTTCCGCGAAGTCGCGGACCACGGAGCGGAACTGCTCGAGCTCGGGCGACAGTCCGGCGGGTGCGGCGAGGGGAAGGGCAGTGCCGGACATGGAGGTGCCTCGCTCTTCGTGGCGTCGCTGCTTTACGTTTACGTAAACGTTAATTTCGGGTCACGGTAGGCTACCCGGCGTGGCGCTGCAAGTCCCAGCCCAGACCTGGACCATCGCGCAGATCGCAGCGGAGTTCGACGTCACCCACCGGACGGTTCGGTTCTACGAGGACCAGGGCCTCATCTCCCCCATCCGGCAGGGGACGCAGCGCGTCTTCACCGCGCGCGATCGGGTCCGGCTGGCGCTCGTGCTGCGCGGCAAGCGGCTCGGTTTCTCCCTCGAGGAGATCCGGCGGATCGTCGACATGTATGACGCCGAACCCGGTGAGGTCGGGCAGTTGCACTACCTGATCGAGCAGGTAGAGCGGCGCACCGAGGAGCTCGAGCAGCGCCAGCGCGACATCGAGCAGACCCTGGCCGAGCTGGCCGAGGTGAAGGACCGCTGCCTGGCCGACCTCAGCCGCCTAGCGGCTCCAACCACGTCCACCCGTACCTAAGCGCGGGGGCCCGCAAGCCCGCTGGGAGTTCGCCCGAACCGCTTGCACAGCCCGGATCGCCCTGTTACACAGATCACATCCGGTGCCAGCGAGCGGCTTCGCGCTCACGGTTGGGACTCACGGTTGGGAAAGGCGGTCCGCTCTGTGCCGACGCCCGAAGCGCATGGATCGAGCGGCACCCCTGGCGCGGGCGAGCTGAGCGAGTCGACCCACTTCGAGCTCTGGGCTGCCGAGCTGGCCAGCAAGCGAGCTCGCCGGCTCGGGCGAGGCATCCTGCGCTTCCTGTTCGAAGGCGCCTGGCTGAGCGGCGTGGTCGCCGTCCCGGACGCGCACTACTGCATGAAGTGGTTCCGCGAGGGCGGGCCACACGCGTCGGAGGCGAACACGGCGTAGCGGTCGCGTCCCGCCTGCTTCGACGGACATCGGCTCTCTAACGCTCTCGATCACCCGGCGTGCCACGCGCTCCGCAGCCTCGCGGCCCGTGGAGGGCTGAACAACGGGCTGGGCGGGACCAAAGGCCGCGTCCGTTCGGCCTACCGGGATCTGTAGGTCAGGCGGAACTGCGCTCCGCTGACGCCGAACGCGCCTTGTGGTCGGCAGCATCCAGCTCGGCCCGCTGCTGCCCGGAGAGCTCGGCGATCGCCGACATGATCCGCTCGGTGAACTCGCGCAGCTGAGCCTGCCGGCCGCTGACACCGGCGAGTCCATCCCCGGCCGGGACCGGTGGCTCCACGGCCGGGCCGATACGGACCTGCACCTTGGCCAGCCGCGGCATGGAGGCACCGATCGGCTGCACGCGGTCGGTCCCGATCATCGCCACCGGGATCACCGGCACACCGGTCTCGAGCGCCATCCGCGCCACACCGGTCTTGCCCCTATAGAGGCGGCCATCGGGGCTGCGGGTGCCCTCCGGGTAGACCACGAGCAGCATCCCGTCCCGGACGGCGCGCTCCCCTGCCGCCAGCGCCGCCGAAGCCGCCCGCCCGTCGGCGCGGTCGATGGGGATCAGCCCGGTCCCGCGGACGAACGCCGCCTTGGCCCGGCCTTTCAGCCCCTTGCCGGTGAAGTACTCCTGCTTGGCCAGGAACGTCATGCGGCGACGGGTCAGGACAGGCAGGAAGAGCGAGTCGCACATCGACAGGTGGTTGCTGGCGATCAGCGCGCCACCCGTGGCCGGGATATGAGCCGCCCCCACGACCCGCGGCCGGAAGAAGACCCGAAACAGCGGCCGGAGGGTGTATTTGACGACCCAGTAGAACAACGAGACCACCGGCTCCCCTGGTCGGATTCTGCTACTGACCTTAGCGGCGCGAAGGCACGGTGAAATCTCGGCGGTGACAACGATGAGTTTCGCCTCGCCGCGACGTCGCTTCCGGTACGAAACCCATGGCTTCGGCAACCAGCAGAGAGGTGGTCCACGGATGAGCGGAGTACGCGTTCTGGTCGGCACCCGCAAAGGCGCCTTCATCCTGACCTCGGACGAGCGGCGTCAGGATTGGGACGTGCGTGGACCGCATTTCGGCGGCTGGGAGATTTACCACGTCGCCGGTTCGCCGGTGGACCCCGACCGGCTCTATGCCTCGCAGTCGACCGGCTGGTTCGGCCAGCTGATCCAGCGCTCGGACGACGGGGGCACGACGTGGGAGCCGGCCGGCAAGGACTTCACGTATGCCGGCGTTCCGGGCACGCATCAGTGGTACGACGGCACCCAGAAGCCGTGGGAGTTCACCCGGGTCTGGCATCTGGAGCCGTCACCGGCAGACCGCGACCTGGTGTATGCGGGAGTCCAGGACGCCGCGCTGTTCCGCTCGGCCGACGGCGGCGAGAGCTGGGAGGAGCTGCGCGGGCTGCGCGAACACGGCTCGGGCCCGGACTGGCAGCCGGGAGCAGGCGGGATGTGCCTGCACACGATCATCATCGACCCGCAGAACCCCCAGCGGCTGTTCGTCGCCATCTCCGCGGCCGGGGTCTTCCGAAGCGATGACGGTGGACAGAGCTGGCAGCCGGTCAACAAGGGCCTGCTATCCGAAGGCATCCCCTCGCAGGCGGCAGAGGTCGGCCATTGCGTGCACAACCTCGCGATGCATCCATCGCGACCGGAAACGCTCTTCATGCAGAAGCACTGGGATGTCATGCGCAGCGACGACCGCGGCGACAGCTGGCAGCGAATCAGCGGCAACCTGCCGAGCGACTTCGGCTTCCCGATCACCGTCCATGCCCACGAACCCGAGACGGTCTACGTCGTGCCGATCAAGAGCGATGGCGAGCACTTCCCGCCGGACGGCAAGCTGCGGGTCTACCGCAGCCGCACCGGCGGCACCGAGTGGGAGGCGCTGACCGAGGGGCTTCCCCAGAAGGACTGCTACGTCAACGTCCTGCGCGACGCGATGGCCGTCGACTCCTTGCCGGACTGCGGCGTGTACTTCGGCACCACGGGCGGTCAGGTTTATGCCTCTGCCGATTCCGGCGACAGCTGGGCAGCCATCGTGCGCGACCTGCCCGCGGTGCTCTCGGTGGAAGTCCAGACGCTGCCGTGATCAGGGTCGTGCTCCCCTCGCACCTGCGCGAACTCGCCCGCTGCGAGCGCGAGGTCGCGCTCGACGCGGTCGCGACACAGCGCGGCGTGCTCGATGCCTTGGAGGAGCGCTATCCGGTGCTGCGCGGCACGTTGCGGGATGTGCAGAGCGGCAAGCGGCGGCCCTACGTGCGCTTCTTCGCCGGCGGCGAGGACCTGTCACATGAACCGCCCGATGCGCCCTTGCCGCCGGACGTTGCCGGCGGCAAGGAGAGCTATCGGGTGGTGGGAGCGATGGCTGGCGGGTAGTCGGCTGCTAGCCGGAGATTTCGCGCTCGAACAGCCGCTTCGACCAGAGGTAGCCGCGCGAGCGCGATCACGGCGCACCAGACGAGGGCGATCCACCCGTCGTTGCCGATCGGCTTGTCCAACAGCAGCCCGCGCAGGGTCTCGATGATCGGCGTGAACGGCTGGTTCTCGGCGAACCAGCGCAGGCCGCCCGGCATGGAGTCGGTGGGGACGAACCCGCTGCTGAGGAACGGCAGCAGCATCAGCGGCATGGGCAGGTTGCTCGCGGTCTCGACGCTCTTGCTCACCTGGCCGAGCGCGACGGACAGCCAGACGAGGGCGAACGTCACCGACGACCAGGAAACCGGCCGTGGCCAGCCACGCGCCCGGGCCGGCGACCGGCCGGAACCCGACCGCAGCGCCGCGCCGATCACGACCGTCATGCTGAACACCGCCTGGATCACGCTGCCGAGGACGTGGCCGGCCAGGACCGATACGCGGGCGATGTGCATCGTGCGGAACCGGGCGATGATGCCCTCGGTCAGGTCCATGGCGACCCCGATCGCCGTCCCCTGGACCGTAGAGGTGATGGTCATCAGGATGATCGCCGGCGTGACGTAGTTGACGTACTCGCGCGCGGCCACCCGACTTTCCGCCCAGCCCGGCGCCCAACGTGGCGCCGAAGACGTAGACGAACAGCAGGAGAAAGACGATCGGCATCCCGACGAGCATCAGGGTCATCGACGGGTAGCGCAGCATGCGCTTGAGGTTGCGGCGCAGCATCGTCGCCGAGTCGCGCAGCGGGTGGAGACGAAGTCCCACCGGGGACGACGTGAGGGTCTGTGAGCTCATCGCGGGGCCACCTTCTCCTTGCTGGGATTGCCGGTGAGGGCGAGGAAGACGTCGTCGAGATCGGGGGTGTGGACCGACAGCTCGTCGACCTCGATGGCCCGGTCGTCGAGCCGTTCGATGAGCGCCTTCAGCGAGCGCAGGCTGCCGTCGCTCGGCACCTGCAGGGCGAGGGCGTCGCTCTCGCGCGCCGCCTGATCCAGCGCGCCCATGGCCGCGTCGAGGTCGTGCGGGTCGGCGAATTGCAGGCGGACATGGCCACCGGGGATGCGGCGCTTCAGCTCCTCGGGGGTGCCCTCGGCGACGATCCGGCCGTGGTCGAGCACCGCGATCCGGTCGGCCAGCGCGTCGGCTTCCTCCAGGTACTGGGTGGTCAGGAAGATGGTGACGCCGCCCGCGACCAGCTTCCTGACGACCTGCCACATGTCGCGCCGGCCCCGCGGGTCGAGCCCGGCGCTAGGCTCATCCAGGAAGATCACCTGCGGCTCACCGACGAGGGTCATCGCCAGGTCGAGCCGCCGGCGCATCCCGCCGGAGTAGGTCGAAGCCGGTTTCCTGCTCGCACCGGCCAGGTCGAACTGCTCGAGGAGCTCGGCCGTGCGGCGGCGCCGCTCGGCCCTGCCCAGGTGGTGCAGATCCGCCATCAGCAGCAGGTTCTCCTCGCCCGTGAGCAGGTTGTCCACCGCCGAGAACTGACCCGTCACACCGATGGCGGCCCGCACGGCGTCCGGCTCGCGGCTGACGTCGTGGCCGGCGACCTCGGCGACGCCCGCGCCGGCACGCATCAAGGTGGACAGGATGTTGACCGTGGTGGTCTTCCCGGCACCGTTAGCGCCGAGTAGCGCAAACACCGTTCCTGGTGGCACCTCGAGATCGAGACCGTCGAGCACGACCCTGTCATCGAACGACTTGCGTAGCCCGGCGACCGCGATCCCCGGGGCTGAGTGCTGCCTGGTCGGACTGGTCATGGTTCTCCTCAGGAACGGCGGATCGTGATGTCGCCGTAGGAGGTGCGCCCGCGCACCTCGACGGTCTCCTCGGACTCCGCGGGGCGACCGGTGGTCTCCAGCAGGTTGCGCACGTGGCCGAACGCGGTGTCGACCTGCAGCCAGGCGGCGGTCCCCTCGGCGATGCCGATATCGAGGTCGCCCATCGAGGTGCCCGAGCACGACCGACCCGCGGACCACCTCGCCGAGGCGAATGCTGCCGTTGGAGGTCTTGAGGTCGACACCGGCCGCGGCCCGATCGACCCGGATATCGCCGTTGGACGCGCGTACCCGCACGTCGCCGGTGACGGCATCGATCCCGGTCTCGCCGTTGGAATTCTTGACCACGACGGAGCCCTTGACCTCGCCGATCTGGACCTTCCCGGAGCTGGTGGAGATGTCCGCGTCGCCCGCGATGGTGTCGACGCTCACGTGACCGGCTGACGTGTCCACGCGCAGCGAACCCGTCTGCTCGAGCCAGAGGTTGCCGGCCGACGTCTTGAACCGGGACTCTCCGAGCCGGCCGGAAGAGCGGAGATCCCCCACCTGCATCTCGGCCGACACCCGTGAGCCGGTGGGCAGTTCGATCGTCACGTCGACCGACCTGGTCTTGCGCGAGAAGTCGAAAGCGCGCGCCTTAGGGCCGGCGACCCGCAGCGTGCCGTTGGCGTAGTCGATGCGGACCTGCCCGGCGACCTTGACGTCGGCCTCGTCCGTCGGGTCGCTCGGGCGCACCTCGACGACGGTGTCGGTCCGGTCGCTCGCGGCGATCCGCACGTGGCCGACGCCGAGTTCCAGCGTGACGGAGATCGGTTCGGGGGTTTCGTAGTTGGGCATGGCTGTGCTCCCTGGTGGGTGGGTGAAGCGTTCCCGCAGCTCGGGAACGTGATGGGCGATGCGGGTGCGGTGCTGTGCTGCGGCGCTCGGGCTAACGGACCCAGCCGGTGAACCCCTGTTTGGCGCGTTTGCCACCGCTGCGTGGCTCGGGACGCTGGTCGCGCTCGGAGCGCTGCAGAGCGGCGGCCGCCGCCCGCACCAGCCAGGCGTTGACCGAGCGGCCCTCCCTGGCCGCGGCCTCCTCGACCGCGAGCTTGAGCTGCTCAGGCAGGCGCACGTTGATCCGCGCCGCCGGACCGTCCTCGGCGAGCAACAGGCCGCCCTCGCTCCCGCCTTCGTCCGGCGCCGGGACGTCCGGCGCGCCGGACTCGGACGGCTCGCCTGCAGGCAACGTCACGACGAAGTTCGGATCGCGACCGCGCAAGCGCAGCTGCACGGAACCGGGAGCCAGCTCACGGGAGATCTCGTCGGTGGCGGACGACAGCGTGTCCAGCAGCGTCATCCGGATCGCCGACTCGAGCGGCCCGGTCAGGCGCTCGACCAGCGCCCGGGCTTCCGCTCCGCCGGCTTCGGCGAGGGTCGCGAACTCGTACCCGAGGTGGTTCACGTGCGGGGTCAAATCCATGTGTGCCACTTTGGCACCAGGATGGCACCCTGTCAAGCCAAGATGGCTCAGTCTGGCACCACAGTGGTGCCATCGACCCATCGGGTCGCGTAGGTGCAGGTCAGAGCCGGGAGCGCTCCTCGATACCCTGGGCGCCCGAGCTCTCGTCGAAGTGGCGGATCAGCCCGTCTTGGGCGAAGGACGCCAGCAGGCGGCCGGCCTCGTCGCGAATCTGACCGCGCACGTAACTCATCCCGGCCCCGACCGCCGTGCTCTCGTGGTCGTAATTCAGCCAGCCGTTCCATTCGATCGGGTCATGGAAGCTGATCTGGATGGCCATCACGCCCGTCGAGAGCGTGCGGTGGGCCATGGCCGTACCGACCCCGGGGTGGGGGCGCATGCTCGTCGAGATCGAGAGGTGGCCGGTGAAGTGCGCCAGGAGGGCACGCCTCAGGTCGTCGCGTTCGGGGGTCTCGTCGTAGCGCAACCAGGCTTCGATACGTGGCGGGCCGACCTCGTCGGGATCGTTGGGATCCGCGATGCCGACCAGCCGGAGCTCGCGTCCGACCAGCGGCATCGAGTGCGGCCGGGCGGCGTCGGGAGAGCTGCCCGTCGGCGCTGGAGGGTGGCGGACCACGTCGCCAGTGGGGACGTCCATCATCAGCTGGACCGTGGCTCGGGTGCGGCCCGACTGCGCCGCGGTGACGATCGCCGTCGCGAAGGTGCGGCCGTTCTGGACCACCTCGACCGTGAAGTCGATCGGGTCCTCGCCCTTGACCGGGCGGCAGAAGATGGCGCTTGCCTGACGCACCACCTTGGTGTCGATGGTCTTGGAGGCGGCGACGATCGCCTGTGCCAACACCTGGCTGCCGTCGACGATCGCCCGCTCGCCGTAGTCGTTGGTTCCGACGAACCGTCCCTCGCCGGCAGGCGTGACATCGAAGACGGCCAGCATTGCGGCCAGCGAAGAGGTCATCGCTGGTAGCCCACCACAGCAGGGGTCGCGACCCCGAGCTCCACCGTGACCCGATCCTGGTAGAAGCCGAGATGACCCAGGATTCGAGCGACTTCGGGATAGGGCTCGCGGTAGGCCCACGCGACGGGCGCGTCGCCATCGACCAGCCGCCAGTACGACGCGTCACCCTTGAACGGGCATCGCGAGCTGTCGTCGGTGGGCGTCAGGAGCTCGAAGTTCACATCAGCTTCAGGTACGTAGAACACGAGCCCGTGATCCTGCTCGTCGACCAGCAGCGGCGCGGTCGTGCGCGCCAGCACCCGGCTCCCCGCCCGCACCGTGACCAGATTGCGTCGCCGCAGGATGTCGACGCGATAGTCCGGGCGTTCGACCCAGCCGGACGGCTTCATAGCTGCCTTCCCGTCACGGAACTCGTTTACGGTGATCGCGTGATCGTAGTCATCGGCACTTTCGACATGGCACCTGCGGATCGTTCCGAGTTCGTGGCGCAGCGCGCCGAGCAGGTGGCGATCTCGCTGACCGAGGATGGGTGCCTTGACTACGCGCTCAGCCTCGATGCGTTCGATCCTGGACGCGTGCGCCTCGTCGAGCGATGGACCGGTCCAGAGGCGCTGGCGGCTCATGTCGACGCGCTCCGCCAGCGCGGCGGACCTGCGGCGAGCGTCACCTTGCTGACCCGTGACGTCACCATCATCGAGGGTGACCTGCAGTCCAGCTGAGTGACGGCTCACGCGGTCGCCGCGGCAGCAACCTTGAGCAACGCCGCCGTGACGGCGTCGGGCTCGGTGATCATCAGGTCGTGGCCGGTGTCGATCTCCCACCAGCGCCCGGCGCGGCGTGCCGCTTCGATAAGCGCCGGATCGCGCGTCGCCAGCGTCGAGGTGCACACGATGTGAAAGCGCGGGATCGCGGCGGAGGCCGCGCCGTTGACGAACCGCAGCGGGTCCTCGAAGCACTTCCACGGATGGCCGGTCAGGCGCTCATCCATCCACGCCAGGTCGGCCGGGTCGGTGACTCCGTAGAACGCTGCAGCGCCCGGCGCCGGCAGCAGCACCAGCTCCACCCCGTCGACGACGGCGCCCATGGGACGGGTCATCTCGATGATCGGGCCGGCCACGTCGAGCAGCGACTGCCCGTCCACCGGGTTCGCCGCGTCGAGGTACACGATCCGCCCCACCCGGTCGTACGCACGATCGGCGACTCCCGTGATCACCATGCCGCCATAGCTGTGTCCCACCAGGATGACATCGCAAAGGTCCTCGTAGTGCAGGACATTCACGACGTCGGTGAGGTGGGTGTCGAGCCCGATGCCCGGCCATAGGAGATGGGAGCGCTCCCCTACCCCCGTCAGCGTGACGGCATGGACCTCATGTCCGGCAGCACGCAGCCGGCGAGCCACCGGCTGGTAGCACCACCCGCCGTGACCACCACCGGGAACCAGTACGAACGTCGCCATGCCACTCCCTCGCGAGTCCGGCAGCATCAGAGGCGCATTTTCACGACAGTATGCTGGCGCCAACTTGTGGCGTCACCGGTTCTCGAAGTTCGGTGGCGACACCACCCCATGCCGCTCCCCATCCAGGACCGTGGGAGCACGTACCCGATGCCGGCCAGGTGTGCGCCATGATGGCGACCGAGTTTCCCCGGGTGGACCAGGAAGCCTCGCGGCTCAACGTGTTGCAGTGCGCCCGCGAGCTGTGCGCGGGCAGTGGCATCGACCTGCGGCCGGCCGGCGGGCGCTGCGCCTCCCGGGAGACCTGGTCCGCCTGGCCCGCCGTGAGCGGCCCGACCTGGTGGTGATGAGCCGGATCGGATCGTTTCCGCGGGTGTCCACCCGGCGGGTCATCTCGCGGCTGATGCGCAGCGGGATACCGGTGACGGTCATCCCCTGAGCCGGCGGCCCGGTCCCCCTGCACTCACCCGCCGCGGGCCTCGATCAGCCTGCCCCGGTTGACCTTCGTGGCTTCGCTGCGCGGAATGGCCTCGACGATCTCGACGGTCTTCGGCACCTTGTAGGCGGCCAGCCGGAGCTTCGCGTGGGCGATCACCTCCTCGGCCGTCGGGGGACGCGCCGGATCAGCCGGCTCGATGACGGCATGGACCCGGCGTCCCCACTCCGGATCGCGCAGGCCGATGACGACGACGTCAGCGATGCCCGGATGGTCGATGAGGGCCTTCTCCACCTCTGCGGGAAAGACGTTCGCGCCGCCGCTGATGATGAGGTCGGAGCGGCGGTCGACGAGGTAGAGGTAACCGTCCTCGTCGAGGTATCCGAGGTCACCGACGGTCCTGAAACCGTCGGCCGCGGAACGCAGCTGAGGCACGTCGCCCAGATACTCCGAGCCGTGGTACGCCGCCGAGCGCAGATAGATCTCGCCGAGCTCACCGGCCGGAACCTGCTCCCCGTCGCCACCCAGGATCCGGACCTCGGTGCCGCGAAAACCCTTGCCGACACTGCCTTCGTGGCGCATCCACTCATCGCCCCGTAGGGCGGTCAGCCCGATCCCTTCGGTCATCCCGTATGCCATCACGACGCGCTCGGCCCCGATCATCGCCGCCCACTTGTGGACCAGCGTGGGCGGCATCGGGGCGGCGCCCTGCAGGATCCACTCCAGGCTCGACAGGTCGCGCTGCTCGATCCCCGGCAGATCGGCGATGCGCTGCAGCATGGTCGGTGTCGCCGTGAACGTGGTGATGCGGTAGCGCTCGATCAGGTCGACGACGCGCGCGGCGTCGAACTTCTCCACGACCACCAGGCGATCGCCCGCGAGCATGTTGTTCAACGTCGCGAACGCGTTGACGTGATACATCGGCGCGAGCACGAGGATCGTCTGCGGGCGCGGGACCGGCGCCCACGTCTCGACCATGGGCGTGCTGTACAGCGGCGTGAAGACGGCCGGCGCGGCATTCAGGATGACCTTCGGGGTGCCGGTGGAGCCGCTGCTGCAGATGCCCTGCATGTGCGGGGAAATCAGGTCCGGCAGCTCGGGCGGGTCGAGGTCGGGAAGGTCGGAGATCCACGGCAGGTCCGCGGCACCGAGATAGACCCGGGGGTCGATGACCTCGATGAGCTTCGTGAGCTCCCAGTCCGGAAGGTCCCAGCGGACGGGCACCGGCACGGCGCCCAGCTTCCACGCGGCGAATGCGCTGATCACGAAGTGCGGTGAGTTGCGCAACCCGATCCCGAGCCGGTCACCCAGTCCAAGGCCGCGCCTGGCGAGCTCGACCGCCAGCTGGCTTGAGCGACGGTCGAACCACCGCCAGGTGATGGCCGGCTCCGCTCCGTCCATGGCGATGTGGCGATACGCCGTCTCATCGGGTTGATCCTGCGCCAACTGGTGAACCCGCTGCGCGAGGCTCTCAGTGAGCTGCTCCACCACACCTCCCTGAACGGCGACCGGCGGTGGTCCCGTGTCAACGAGGCTCAACCTAGGTGAGCGCTTTCTCACCGGGCAAGGCGGGGCCACTCGACCCGCGGAGTGAACGCGATCGGCACCCTGAGCGGAGAGCGGGTGAGCGTGGAGTGGTATTGAACATGCGCGCCGTCCTGCAGCCTGATGTCGTGTAGACGCCGTAGCGACTCTTCGAGAGCGACACGCAGGTTCATGCGGGCGAGGTTGGAACCCGCACACCGGTGGGGTCCGGCGCCGAAGGCGAAGTGGCGGTTGCGCGCCCGCTCCAGATCGAACTGATCCGGACTAGGGAACTCCTCGCCGTCACGATTCGCCGAGGTCCAGTAGACCAGCACCTTGTCGCCATCCTTGATGGGCTGACCCCCGAGCAGCCCATCCTGGACGGCGGTACGCCCGACGGCGATGAACGGCGTATCCAGGCGCAGCAGCTCCTCGACCGCGCTCGGAATGAGCTCGGGCTTGCTCCGCAGGAGCTCGGGGATCTCGGGTTCGTCGCAGAAGCGCACGAACATCAGGCCGAGAGCCCCCGCCGTGGTCTCCAAGCCGCCGAGGATGAGGAGCTGGACGGTGCCGATGACCTCGTCGCGGGTGATCGGGCGCCCCTCGATCTCGGCATTGATCACGGCGTCGACGACGTCACCGCGCGGCGCCTGACCGCGTCGCTGGTCGATGAAATCGCCGATCCAGCGGTAGAGACCGAGCCAGCATTCTCGGGCATCCGGATGGTTCGGGATGGACGATTTCGACGCCATGGCGGCGACCTTCTCCAGATCGGCGGCGGGGGCGTCGAGGGCGAGCTCGAAGAACGCCAGGCTGGGGAACGGCCGCGCAAATGCGTCCATGAACTCGCACTCACCGTCCTCGATGAAACCATCGATGAGCCGGTTGACGAGCGCGCGCGTAGCGGCCTCGTACGGCGCCACCGCCGCGGGCGTGAAGAACGGATTGATGAGCCGCTTGAAGATCCGCTGCTCCGGGGGATCCGCTTCGACCGGCAGGTTGCGCACCACGCGTGGGGTCGACGTCACCGACAAGCCGTGGGCCGAGCTGAACGTCTGCCAGTCCTGAGCCACGCGCAAGACGTCTTCGTACCTGCTGACGACCCAGTAGCCGTTGTAGGCATCGCTACGAGCCACCGGGCACAGCTCCCGCATGCGGCCCAACGTGGCGGGCAGGCGGGGCGCCAGCTCGGGCGACAGGTAATCGAAGTGGTGGCGGCACCAGTCGTCGGGCATGGCGCTGCCCGCTGCGCCGCCATGCTCGGCGGATGCTAGCGACGTCGGCTCGTCCATGAACTCCCCTGCCTGGTCGGGCGATGGGCACTCTAACAGGGTGAGCGATCACTCTCTACTTGCAGACTCGCGTGAGTGAGCACCCTTTCATCTTCGCATGTGCCGCGTTAGCCTGGCGCTTCGCGCGCAGCCGTAGGGAGTTTCGAGTGACATCGGTCGTCTCACCGTCATCGGCTGCACTCCCCTTTCTCTCGACCGGGCCGAAGCAGCTGCTGATCGGGGGCGAGTGGAGCCCGGCCGGGTCGGGCAAGACGTTCCCGAGCCTCAACCCGTCGACCGGTGCGGAAATTGCCCAGCTCGCCGAAGCGGATGCGCAGGACGCTGACCGCGCGGTAGCTGCGGCCCGAGCTGCCTTCGAGGGGCCGTGGCGGCGGGTGAAGCCGAGCGAGCGCCAGGACCTCCTTTGGAGGCTTGCGGATGCGGTGCAGGAGCATTACGAGGAGCTCCGCATGCTCGAGGTGCTCGACATGGGTTCGCCGATCGGGCGGCGCCGGCCGGGCTCGGCGGCCTGGGAAGCCAGCGTCCTGCGCTACTTCGCCGGCTGGGCGACCAAGATTCACGGGGACACGATCCCCAACTCGATCCCGGGGTCGGTGCTGTCCTACACCCTCAAAGAGCCCGTGGGCGTGGTCGCGGCGATCGTGCCGTGGAACCGCCCGATCAGTAATGCGGTGTGGAAGATTGCCCCGGCTCTAGCGGCTGGTTGCACGATGATCCTGAAGCCGTCCGAAGAGGCGAGCCTGGTCGCGTTGCGCCTCGGAGAGCTCCTCCGCGAGTGCGGCGTGCCCGACGGGGTGGTCAACATCGTGACCGGCTACGGGGAGAGTGTCGGTGCCGCCCTGACCGCCCATCCAGATGTCGACAAGGTGGCCTTCACTGGCTCTACGCAGACCGGGCAGCAGATCGTCCGGGCCTCGGCCGGCAACCTGAAGCGGCTGGACTCGAGCTCGGCGGCAAGTCGCCGGATGTCGTGTTCGCCGATGCCGACCTCGCGAAAGCGGTTCCGGGTGCCGGAATGGGCGTGTTCGCCAACAGCGGGCAGGTGTGCTCCGCAGGAACCCGCGTTTACGTGGAACGCCCGATCTACGAGGAGTTCGTGACCGGCCTGTCCGCCTTCGCCGACAGCCTCAAGGTCGGCAACAGCCTCGACCCCGACACGAAGATCGGTCCTGTCGTCTCAGCCACCCAGCTCGAACGCGTGAGCTCCTACCTCGATCTCGCCCGCGACGCCGGGGTGCGCACCGCCGCGGGCGGCCGTCGCCTGGTCGACGGTGAGCTCGCCAACGGCTACTTCGTCGCACCGACGGTCTACGCCGATGTGGCCGACGAGATGAGGATCGCCCGCGAGGAGATCTTCGGTCCGGTCGCCTGCGTCATGCCGTTCGACTCGCTCGAGGAAGTCGCGGCGCGCTCGAACGACACGGAATTCGGGCTGAGCGGTGGGGTCTGGACCCGCGACGTCGGTAAAGCACATCGGCTCGCTGCTGAAATGCGCAGCGGCACGGTCTGGGTCAACACGTTCGGGTTGTTCGACCCGGCGGTGCCGTTCGGTGGCTACAAGATGAGCGGCTGGGGGCAGGAGATGGGCGAGAACGGGCTGGATGAGTACCTGAACGTCAAGTCGGTGTGGATCAGGACGGACTGACACCGGCGGAACGCAGCGCGGCTGGCAGGCCGATGCTGCGCAGCTCGAGGAACTCGTGGAGCCCCTCGGGCCCGAGCTCGCGGCCAAGGCCGGACTCCTTGAACCCGCCGAATGGGACGAGCGGGAACGGGGGGTAGCTGCCGTTGACCGCGATGCTTCCGGTCCGGATCTGACGCGCGACGCCGAGGGCACGCGCCGGATCGCCGGACCACACCCCGCCCGAGAGCCCGTAGCGCGAGTCGTTCGCGATCGTCACCGCCTCGTCGTCGCCCTCGTACGGGATGAAGCACAGGACCGGACCGAAGATCTCCTCACGCGCGACGCGCATGCCATTGTCGACGTCGCCGAGGATCGTCGGAGCGACGTACCAGCCGCGCGGCAGATCCGCCGGGCGCTCGCCGCCGGCGACGATCCGCGCGCCTTCGTCGACCCCCAACCTGATGTAGCCCTCGACCCGGGTGCGCTGCCGTTCGGCGACGAGTGGACCAACGATGGTCGACGGATCATGCGGATCGCCGACCCGCGTGGCCTTCGCGGCTTCAGCAGCGGCGTCGAGGGCATCGCCGTACCGCGAGCGCGGGATCAGAACCCGGGTGTGGGCACCACACACCTGGCCGGAAAGGTGCATTCCCCCGCCGACCACGGACCGGATCACGGTCGCGATATCGGCATCGTCGAGCACGATGGCCGCCGACTTGCCCCCGAGCTCCAGCGACACGCGCTTCACCTGCGCGCCGCACAAGGTCATGATGCGCTTGCCGGCCGCGGTCGATCCGGTGAACGCGATCTTGTCGACGTCGGGATGTGTCACCAGGCACTCGCCCACGTCGCGATCGCCGGGGACGAGGTTGACCACGCCCGGTGGGAGCCCGGCGGCTTCCAGGGCCTCGATGAACACGTAGCTGCTGAGCGGGGCTTCCGGCGCGGGCTTGAGGACCACCGTGCATCCCGCGGCCAGCGCGGGGGCGGTCTTCCACGCGGCAAGCGTCACCGGCGCGTTCCAGGGGATGATCGCCCCGACGACCCCGACCGGCTCCCGGGTGACGAGCGCTGCCCGCTCCCCTGCAGCGACCTCTTCCTCGAACGCGAAGCCTTGGATGAGGCCGGCGTAAAACTCGAAGACCGGGGCGACCAGGCCGGTCTGCGCCGCCGGTGCCTGGCTGACAGCGCAGCCCATCTCGTCGACCGTGACCCCGGCGATCTCGGCCTCGTGCTTGCGCAACGATTGCGCTGCCCGAGCCAGAACCTCGGCGCGCTCGGCGGGAGTCAGGCGCGGCCACGGGCCCTCGTCGAACGCGTGGCGCGCAGCCTGGACCGCCCGCTGCATGTCATCCTTCGTCGCCAGCGGTACCTCTCCGACGACTTCTTCGGTGGAGGGCGAGATGACACCGAACTGATGCCCCGCGGACGGCGGCACCCAGGCACCGCCGACGCGAAACTCGCGCCGGTACATCAGTCTCGCGTCCATCAGGCCTCCGTGAGCTCACCGAGCGGCCCACTTGAGAGCGAGCGCTCGCCTACTTCCAGCGATCGTCGCACACGTCGCGATCGGCGCCCAGGAGAACGCGGCTTGACAAGGCTAAGGTGACGGGGACACTTGTAAACGGGCGCTCACTTACTGGCGCTGGGCTCCGGAGGTCACCGGCAATGGAATACCAGCTCATCGACGCTGACGGTCACTACTACGAGCCGGATGACTGCTTCTCGCGTCACATCGAGAGCCGCTACCGGGACGACACCGTCCAGGTGCGGCGCGGAGCTGACGGTCTCGGCCGGGTCTTCATCTCCGGCAAGCGCACCTTCATGAGCGTCATGCCCGGTGATTACGCTTCCGCGCCCGGCGCCTTGCAGGGCCTCTTCATGGGTGAGGTCCCCGACGGCTTCACCCACCGGTCCGTCATCAACGCCAAGGACTATCCGGCCTTCACCGAGCGCCACGCTCGGCTCGCGCTCATGGACGAGCAAGGTGTCGAGGCCACGATCATGCTTCCCACGCTCGGCGTGGCGGTCGAGCAGGACATGGTCGACGACGTCGGCCTCACCTACGCCAGCCTGCGGGCCTTCAACCGCTGGCTGGAAGAGGACTGGGGCTACGGATCCGACCGTCGACTCTTCGGCGTCCCCATGCTCTCCCTGCTCGACGTCGAGCAGGGCACCGCGGAGCTGTGCCGCGTGCGTGACCTCGGAGCCCGGGTGGTCCATCTGCGGCCGGGTCCCGTCGGCGGGCGCTCCCCGGCCCACCCCGACCACGACGGGTTCTGGGCGACGGCGGTGGAAGCCGGGATCAGCGTCATCTTCCACGTCTCCAACAGCGGCTACAACAAGGCCTTCGGCTCCCTGTGGTCGGAGGACCCCGCGAACCCCTCCCACAACCAATCGCCGTTGCAGTGGGCGCTGTGCAACACCGAGCGCCCGATCGTCGACACCCTGACCGTGCTCACCCTGCACAACCTCTTCGGCCGCCATCCCCGCCTGCGGGTCATCTCCATCGAAAACGGCAGCAGCTGGGTGAAGCCGCTGCTGAAGACCGTCGACAAGGCGGCCGCGCTCGGGCGGCGCGGTCCGATGATCGGCGGGCCGCTGCCACCGCGTCCCAGCGAGGCGCTGGCCGAGCACCTCTGGGTCTGCCCGTTCCCGGAGGACGACGTGTCCGAGCTGATCAATGTGCTCGGCGCCGACCACGTGCTCTTCGGCTCGGATTACCCGCATCCGGAGGGGCTTCGCGAGCCGATCGATTTCGTCCACCTGCTCGCCGGGTGCGATCCGGCTACCACGAGGAAGGTGCTGCGGGCCAATACCGCGGAACTGCTCGGCCTCCCGGACCACCAGCCGGCGCAGCTCGGAGTCTGATAGGCCGCATGCGCACCCTGGTCCGCGATTGCGTCGAAGCTGCACGAATGATCTGCGAAGTCAGCAGTGATACCGGCCAGGACTACGAGGTCCCGCAGTGGATCTCGAGATCGCTACCGAGCCGGTCAACGACTGCCGGCTAGCAACCCTGCCTGACCGCCTTCGCGTCCAGCAGCCGGTCGATCTCGGCCGGCGGAAGCCCAGGTCCGCAAGCACCCGGCGGTGTGTTGCCCGACTCCGGGGAGCCAGAACGGCGCCGGCCGCCGCCGGCTGGCCATTGGTGCGCAGCAGCGGGCCGATCTGCTCGAAATGGCCCCAGTCCGCCGTCTCGTAGGACGCCACCCGCCCGAGCCGTCTGTTGAGCGGGTCGTCCAGTATCGCCCGCCGGAACTCATCGCGATTCATCGCCGGAATCCGCTCCACCAGCACTCCGCAGCCGGCCAGGCGCGCTGCCCACCCATCGCGTCAGCCGTCTCGAAGGCTCTCTCGAGTACCCCCTCGGCCGCTCGTGCGAGCGCGTCGTTGCTCGCCGCCGCGCACCGGGGCGTACGTAGCCGGCAGCTGCCCGGCCTCCGGCAATGCACGCAACGCCAGCCAGGCCGTCGGCGTCCGGGATCACCACGGCGAACCAGGCGCCGTCCGCTCCTTGGTATAGCCGGTACCCGGGGCCGTAGCCGGTCTGATCCGCTTCCAGTCGCAGGCCGCCTGCACAAGGCGCGCCGTCGCGTTCGAAGACGGCGCTCTGCATGAGCATTCCGGCGCCGAGCAGGCTGGTGAGCACGCGCTGCCCGGCGCCCGTGACCGCGCTGGGCATACAGCCCGGCCAGGATGCCGATCGCCCCCACCCAGCCGCCGGTCATGTCGAGGGGAATCCAGGTGGCGGCGGTGGGCGCGTTGCCCGCTCCCCCGATCGCCTGCTCCAACCCCGTCAACGCTTGCATGAGAGCGTCGTTGCCGGGCTGCTTGGCCCGCGGGCCGGTGCTGCCGAAAGCGCTGGCGTGGCAGTAGACAGCCTGCGGGTTCAGCTGGTTGACGGCGGCCTCGTCGATGCCCAGCCGTTCCGCCACGCCGACCCGGAAGTTGTGGAGCACGACGTCGGCCCAGCGGATGAGCCGCTCGACCACCGGGCGGGACTCCGGTGCCGTGATGTCGAGCGCGAGGCTGCGCTTGCGCCGTTGACACGCGGCCACGGCGTAGGCCGCGGCGCGCATCGCCTCCCCTTCGAGCGGCTCGACCTTGATGACGTCGGCGCCGAGGTCCGCCAACACCTGGGCCGCCAACGGCCCGGCGACGAAGGCGGAGAAGTCGAGCACCCGTACGCCGGCCAGCGGGGCCGATCCCGCGGCCGGTTGCGCCCGGGCGGGCGCGGCACGGTTGGCTCTCCTCGTCCGCACTGTCGGCGAGCGGCAGTACCGAGATCGGCGTCGCCACGACGACATCCGAGGAGCCGGTCTCGCTACGCGGCATGGCGAGCCCGATCTCCGCGACATGCGGGTCGGCCAGCGCCTCCCCCGGAGCCAGGACGGGCTCGCACGCGACGCCCACCTGCCGCAACCGCTCGATCCAGTAGTCGCGCGGCTGGACCGCGAAGAGCGAGGTCCAGCGCTTGGCCCGCACGCCGAGGGCGCCCGTCGCCTGGTCGGAGTAGTAGCCCGCCGTGCTCGGCTCGTCGCCCAGTACCTCGATGAGCTTCGGGTACATGCCCTTGCCGCCGAACCAGACCTGGATCAGCTCGCCGTCGCTGCAGCGATACAGGAAGTTGGGGAAGGTCGAGCCCTTCTCCCAGTAGCCCTCGATCTCGGGTGCCGCCCGCTCCGAGCGGCCGATCATGCAGCCCAGGGTGGCCAACATGCCGTCGTACAGGGAGGTTTCCGCCCAGCCACCCTTGCCGGTAGCGCACGATGCCGCAGCAGGGCAAGCGCCGACGCGCTCAGCAGAAACGCCGCGCCGCTCTCCGACGCGTGGACATCGACGAACATCGGACCCGTCCGGTGCGCTTCGAGTTGCGTGCAGAAGCCGGCTCGCGCTTCGACCAGCAGCGCGAAATCCAGCGATGCGCCGGCCTGGGTGCGGCTCGGGCGGCACCGCGCGTACACCAGTTCCGGCCGGGCGGAGCGCAGCTCGTCGTAGCCGAGTCCGCGCCCCTCCACGGCCTCCTCCGACCCGTAGACCAGCGCGATGTCGGCGGTCTCCAGGATTTCGCGCACCCGCGCCGGGTCACCCGTGACGACGACCTGCTTGTCGCGGTGCCAAGCGCGCCCCAGGGCCGTATCAGCGTCGATGGGGGCCTTGGCCGCGTCCACCACCCGGATCACCTCGGCACCAAGGTCCGCCATGATCATCCCCGGGACACCGCCGGCCATCCCGAGCCCGAGGTCCGTCACGCCGAGTGCCACCTCGACCACCTGGACACCCTCGAGCGGCCGGCGGTCCGCGCCTGCGCGTCATGCGCTCGTCATCCGCGCGTAACCGCGCCGTTCGGGGCCGGCAATGACAGCCGTGGCAGCACTTCCTGCGCGGCCAGGGTGATGACTTCCAGGGTGTCCTCGTGAGCCGCGGGCGAGATGATGAAGTGGCGCACTCCTGCCTCGACGTACTGCTGGAGACGACTGGCGACCTGCTCGGGTGTGCCCGCCGGTGCGATCCGATCCAGCATGTCGGGCGGCTTGTCCCCGTAGGCCCCGCCGAGGAAGGCCGCCACATCTGCGCGGGCGCGCTCGCCGTCCGGGCGGACCGAGCAGTAGACGTACATCATCCATTCGAAGCCGGCGAGATCGCGCCCCAGCGCCTCGGCCTCCCCTCGGATGGTCGCCACCGACCTGGCATAGGCGCCGGGCGACATGAGGTAGGGCATCCAGCCATCACCGCGGCGGGCCGCCCGGCGCATCGCCGCCCCCTTGCGTCCGGAGACGAGCAGCGGCGGGCTCGGCAACCGTCTCGAGGCGTCAACCCCGACGGGAACGAGCTCGACACCGTCCAGCGCGAAGAACCTCCCGTGATGGGTGACCGGGCCGCCCTTCCACAGCGCACGCAGGAGATCCATGCTCTCATCGGTACGCGCGCCCCGCTCAGCCATGGGAACGCCGACCGCCTCGAACTCGTGCGCAAATTCGCCGCCCACCCCCACGCCGACCGCGATCCTGCCGCCGGTACGGGCATGCAGATCGATCAGCTGCTTCGCGACGATCACCGGGTGGTAGAGCGGCAACAGCAGGACAGCCGATCCGACGCGCACCCGTTCGGTCCACGCGGCCATCAGCGCGAGACGCGTGATCGCCTCACCCGTCGGGTGGCGTGGAAGCACATGGCCGCCCTGCCAGACCGACTCGATCGGCAGCCGCTCGGCGGCGGCGAGCCATTGCCGCTCCGGCTCGGGAAGTGCCGCGACACCGAAGGTGATGCGCTCACCGGCGGGCGGGGCACTCGTCACGCGCGCTCCTTCGGGCAGAAACCGATCGTAGCGGAGTGAGCGTACACTCCGTCCAGCGGCGCGCCCTTCCGGTCGATCACTTGCGATCCGGCGCGAGACGGGCTTCGATGAAGCGGATGATTGACGAGGGCTCGTGGACGCGACGGTAGGCATTCCTCCTGTCATCACCGAGGAGACCGAGCCTTTCTGGACCGCCGCCGGCGAAGGTCGGCTGGTGGTCGAGGCGTGCACCGCGTGCGGCGCCGAATCCTTTCCGCCCTACGGGATATGCCGGGCCTGCCGGTCGCGCAGCGTGACTTTCGCCCCGATCACCCAGCCCGGAATCGTCTACAGCTTCACCGTGAACCAGCAGCGGTGGCTGCCGGACCTCGAAGTGCCGTACGCCGTCGTTCTCGTCGAGTTCCCCGACCATCCGGGCGTTCGGGTGCTGGGCAGGCTGCGCGGCTGCACGATCGATCAGGTACGGATCGGGATGCGGGTCGGCATCGGATTCGAGCCCGGCCCGGGCGGCGTGGCGATCCCCAGCTTCCTTGCCGAGCCGGCCGATCCGGGCGCGCCGTGATCGCCACCGAGCTCTTCGAACGCCGGGCCGTCATCTCCGGCGTCGGGCAGTCGGCGATCGGCCGCCGGCTCGAGCGTTCCGGTTTCCAGCTCACGCTCGACGCCATCCTGGCCGCCATCGCCGACGCTGGGCCTCACCGTCGACGACATCGACGGGCTGGCCATGTTTCCCGGCGGCGGCAAGGCGAACCTGCCCGGCTACGCGAACGGCAACCTCTACGAGGTGCAGGACGCGCTGCGTATCACGACCAGCTGGCGGCAGGGCCTGGTCGAGGGCATGAGCCTGCCGTTCTACGGCCCTGCTCAGGCAGTCGCGACGGGGCAGGCCCGCCACGTCGTCATCTGGCGCACGGTCAAGGAAGGCAGCGCAGCACGCAGCGCCGGCGGCCGGCCGGCGTACGGCTCCATCCACCCCGCCGCAGAAGGTCCGCTCGCGTGGCTTCTGCCGGTCGGCGCGCTCTCCCCCGTCGTGCAGATCGCGCCGTACGCGACCCGATACATGTACGAGTACGGCGTCACCCGCGAGCAGCTCGCCTGGATCCCGGTGACCCAGCGGGCCCACGCCGCCCGCAACCCCGACGCGGTGTACCGGACCCCGTTGACGGTCCACGACTACCTCGCGTCGCGCATGATCTCGACCCCGATCTGCCTGTACGACTGCGACGTCCCGGTCGACGGCGCGACGGCGATCGTGGTGTCGTCCGCCGAGACCGCCGCGGATCTGCGGGCGCCGGTGGCCATCGAAGCCATGGCCGGGGTGGTCGATGGCCGCCCGTCATGGGAGCAGTGGGAGGACTTCGGCCGCGTCGGGTATGCGACGGCCGAGGCGATGTGGAGCCGTACCGACCTGAGCCCGGCCGATGTCGACGCCGCGCAGCTCTACGACGGCTTCACCATCGAGGCCGTCTGGTGGCTGGAAGCGATGGGCTTCTGCAAGACCGGCGAGGCCGGCGCCTTCGTCGAGGGTGGTACGCGTATCGACCTCGGCGGCGAGCTGCCGCTGAACACCTGGGGAGGCCAGCTTTCCGGCGGGCGCCTGCACGCGTCGTTCGGCCATACCGCTGAGGCGGTCCGTCAGGTACGCGGTGAGGCGGGGGCGCGTCAGGTTCAGGGCGCCGAGGTCGTGGCCGTCACGAATGTCGGCGGTTACGAGGCGGGAGCGGCGCTGCTGACCCCGTGGCGCGGATGAACGGTCAGCCGAGGGAAGGAACTGCCAGGATGGTCCAGGCGCAGCTCGAGGGCAAGCTCGAGGGCAAGGTGGCGATCGTCACCGGTGCCGGTTCGACCCCGGGCCCCGGCGTCGGGACCGGTAAGGCGAGCGCGATCGTGATGGCCCGCGAGGGAGCCAGCGTCCTGCTCGTCGACCTCCACCCCGAGCGCGCCGAGCAGACCCGCGCCGCGATCGAGTCCGAGGGCGGCACCGCGCAGGTCTTCGGCGCCGACGTCACCAAGGCGGCGCAGGCCGAGGCCATGGTGCAGGCGGCTGTCGACACCTTCGGCACATTGGACATCCTGGTCAACAACATCGGCCTGGCCTCCGTCGGCACCGTCGTCGACACCACGGAGGAAGACTGGGACCGGGCACTCGACATCAACCTGCGCACGGTCTTCCTGGCCTGCAAGTACGCGGTACCGGTCATGGCCGGGAGCGGCGGCGGCTCGATCGTCAACGTCTCGTCCATCTCGGCCGTGCGCGGCGACGGCACCATCGCGTATTCGGCGGCCAAGGGCGGGGTGCTCGCGATGACGGTCGAGATGGCCTACGCCCATGGCCGGCAAGGGATCCGGGTGAACGCCCTGGCCCCGGGCCACATCACCACACCGATGGTGCTCTCGGTCCCGGGTCAGAGCTCGGACTTCGTCGCGCAGATCCGCAATGAGGCGGGCCTGCTGGGCACGCCCGGCACCGGCTGGGACGTGGGATGGGCGGCCGCGTTCCTGGCCAGCGACGAGGCGCGCTGGATCACCGGCGTCTGCCTGCCCGTCGACTCCGGCGTCCTCAGCATCACGCCGCTCTCGATGGCGCGTTACCTGCGCGCCGTCCCCGACCCGACCGCGTGATCGACAGGAGACCGACGATGCCCCGACCGCAACGGCGCCTGCTTCCCGATCCTGTGCCCCAGGAGCGCAGCTACTCGATCATCTCGGTGGACGATCATCTGACCGAGCCGGCCGACGTCTTCGTCAAACGCTTCCCAGCACGGCTACGCGATAAGGCCCCGCAGGTGATCACCCTGCCCGACGGGTCGGAGGCATGGCTCTACCGCGACCGCCTCTACCGCGACAACGGTATGAGCGTCGTCGCCGGGCGTCCCAAGCAGGAGTGGACGCTCGACCCGCTCAACTTCGACCAGATGCGACGGGGCGCCTGGGACGTCCATGCCCGGGTTCGAGACATGGACCTCGACGGCATCTGGGCGTCGCTCTGCTTCCCGTCCGGAGCCTGGGGTTTCACCGGCCGCGTGCTGTCGATGAACGAGGACCCCGAGGTCGGCCTGGCGGCCATACGGGCCTGGAACGGCTGGCTGATCGAGGAATGGCACGGGGCCTATCCGGAGCGCTTCATCCCGATGCAGCTGCCGTGGCTCAAGGACCCGAAGCTGGCCGGCGAGGAGGTCCGGCGCAACGCGGAGCGGGGCTTCACCTCCGTGTCGTTCCTCGAGTCGCCGCACCTGCTCAAGCTGCCACCGATCACCGACCACCACCACTGGGAGCCGTTCTTCAAGGCCTGCGAGGAGACCGGGACCGTCATCTCCCTGCACTGCGGCGCCAGCGGTTTCGTGCTGCAGGGATCGCCGGGCAGCGGGCTCAACACCCAGACGTCGATGTTCCCGGCGACGGCGTTCTGCGGCGCGATCGACTGGGTCTGGTCCGGCATCCCCGCGCGGTATCCCGACCTCAAGATTGCCCTCAGCGAGGGTGGCATCGGCTGGGTCCCGATGGCGATCAACCGGCTGGATTACGTCGTCGAACATTCCGGCACCGGCGGCGATCCCTGGACGTACGACGTGACGCCGAGCGAGGCCCTGCGGCGCAACTTCTACTTCTGCATGCTGGACGACCCGGGCACGCTGGATCAGCGCCACCTGATCGGCATCGACCACATCATGTTCGAGACCGACTACCCCCACGCCGACTCGACCTGGCCGGCCTCGCAGGAGTTGCTCCGCAAGCGATTCGCCGGCCTTGCGCACCACGAGGCCGTCCTGATCGCCGGCGGCAACGCGGCGCGCCTCTTCCGGCATCCGCTGCCGACCGCCGGCGACTGGCCGGCTATCCCCGCAGCCGGCAGCGCGTAGGCGCGATCAGCTGCGGATCAGCCGACCCGCTGCGACTCCCGGGACGTCCTCGCCCGCGATGCGGATGGCGACCCCGTTCACCCACACGTGCGCGATGCCGGTGCTGCCGACCAGCAACCGGTCCGCCCCTCCGGGCTGGTCGTAGGCACGCTCGACCGGGGTGGTGCCCACGGTCTCGGGGTCGAAGGCCACCAGATCAGCGAAGTAACCCGGCTGCACCAGGCCGCGACCGGCGACCCGGAACGCGTGGGCCGGATGCCCGGTGAGCCGCCAGACCGCCTCCTCGAGGGAGAGTGCCTTGCGCTCGCGTACCCAATGGCCGAGCAGGTGGGTCGAGTAGCAGGCGTCGCAGAGCTGGCTGGCATGGGCGCCCGCATCGGACAGCCCGAGCAGCGTGCGCCGGTCGGCCAGCAGGTCGCCGATCTCGCCGTCGCCGTCGTTGTCCATGACGACGCGGAACCGGGTCGCCATGCCGTCGCTGAGGGCCAGGTCGAGCATGAGATCGAACGGGGTCGTGTCGCGCTCGCGGGCGAGCCGGTCCAGCGGGATGCCGATCAGCTCCGCGTGCGCAACCGTCTCCTCGACATCGATCTTCGACCAGCGATGGCTCCAGGCTTCCAGCGTCGCCGGCCGGGCCCGATCGCGCCAGGTGGGATCGGTGTAGAGCGCGCCGCGCTCCTCCCGCGGGCAGGCCAGGACGTCCTTCCACGCGTCGACCTCGCCGAGGGGGGTGGGGTCGGCGAGGCTGATCTGCATGACGATCGGCCGGCAGGCGATCTGCGGGTAGACCTCGCCGGGCAGCGCTGCCCCGCGATCGACGGTCCGCAGCGCGGCGCCGGGCTTGTCGGCCCGCGCGACCAGGGCCGTCCAGGTCACCGGCACCTCGTAGCGCGCCGCCAGCTCGGAGAACTGGTCGACGAAGAGGCCGGGCCCGATCGACACCTGCAGGACGCCCTTGCCCAGCTCCCCGAGCACCGCCGCCATGGCCTCGACCTCGTCGACCTCGGCGAAGCGGCTCGGCACCGGGCGCCCGAACGCGCCCTGATGCGCCGGCTGCCGCGAGGTCGAGAAGCCGATGGCGCCGACCTCGAGTGCCTCGCGCAGCAGGCCGCGCATGGTCTCGAGCTCGTCCGGGCTGGCCGCGCGCTCCTCGCCACCCAGGACGAAAAGGCGCAACGGCGAATGGCCGATGAACGCGCCCACGTTGAGCCGCTTCGCACGCTGCTCGAGCGCAGCGAAGTACTCCGGGAAAGTCTCGAAGCACCAGTCAATTCCGGCGTTGAGTGCCTCCATCGACATGCCCTCGACATTCTCGAGGGTGCGCACGATGATGTCGCGATGCTCGGGGTGAGTGGGCGCCACGCCGAACCCGCAATTGCCCATGATGACGCTGGTGACGCCGTGCCAGCTCGACGGGGTGAGATCGCCGTCCCACAGCACCTGCGCGTCGTAGTGCGTGTGGATGTCGATGAACCCCGGAGCCAGGGTCAGACCATCAAGGTCGACCACCTGCGTCGCGGGCTCAGGCACCAGCTCGCCCGCAGCACCGATCGCCGAGATCCGGTCACCGGTAACGGCGACATCGGCCGGACGCGTAGCCGTCCCGCTTCCGTCGATCAGTGAGGCAGTGCGCAGCAGCAGGTCCATGGCAGGCTCCGATCGCTAGCTGTGCAGAAGATAGCAAACGCTCGCTTACTTAGGCCCCACGCCGCTGCGACGCAACGGATGGGCGGCGCGGTATACAGGAGGCGTGATCCTGCCGTGACCCGATTCGTCGTCGACGACGGTGGTCGCGCCGCGGCCGGCTACCGGGGACGCGCCGGCGATTGCGTCGCCCGCTCGATCGCCATCGCCACCCGGCTGCCGTACCAGACCGTGTACGACGCGCTCAACGAAGCGGCCAAGGACGAGCGCCCGCGCGGGCGGCCTTCCTCGGCGCGCAACGGCGTCGCGCGTCCCACGATCCGGCGCTTCCTGAAAGACCTCGGGTGGGATTGGGTCCCGACCATGTCGATCGGCAGCGGGACGGTGGTCCACCTGCGCGCTGACGAGCTGCCTCCCGGCCGTCTGGTCGTCTCCTGCTCGAAACACCTGACCGCGGTGATCAACGGGGTCATCCACGACACCCACGACCCGTCGCGCGGCGGTACGCGCTGCGTCTACGGCTACTGGACGCAGGGGGCCCTCGGGCCGAGCGTGTCCTTGTCGCGAGCCCGGTTCATCGCCGGACCGGCAGGCATCCGCGTCATCGGCGGGCGCAGTTAGGCCCTCGGTACGCGACGTCAGCTTCGGGATTTGGCACGATCGGTACGTGACCGCCCGGCCCAACGAAGCGCAACGCCTGCACGACCTCGCCGTGCTGCGCCGGGTCCGCGACCGGATCGACCGGGAGTACGCGCAGCCGCTGAACGTCGAGACGCTTGCCCGCGGAGCACACATGTCGGCCGGACATCTCAGCCGCGAGTTCCGGCTCGCCTTCGGCGAGCCCCCGTACGAGTACCTCATGACGCGGCGCATCGAGCGCGCGATGGCGCTGCTGCGTCGCGGCGACCTCAGCGTCACCGAGGTCTGCTTCGAGGTCGGCTGCTCGTCGCTGGGAACCTTCAGCACCCGCTTCACCGAGCTGGTCGGCGTCCCGCCCAGTACCTACCGGCGTGAAGCCGCGCAGGCGACGGCGGGGATGCCGTCCTGCGTGGCGAAGCAGGTCACCAGACCGGTCAGGAATCGAGAAGCGCCCGCGCCGAGCCGCACCTAACCTGACCCGCATGGACCTCACGATCTTCTCGGGCTTCCTGCCACACACCGATCCGGATGCCTCCCTCGCGTTCTATCGCGACGCCCTCGGCTTCGAGGTACGCAATGACGTCGGCTACAACGGGATGCGCTGGCTCACGGTCGGTCCCGTCGATGGCGGCACGTCGATCGTGCTCTACCCACCGGGGGCCGACCCGGGCGTCACCGACGACGAGCGCCGCACCATCCAGGAGATGATGGCCAAGGGCACCTTTGCCATGCTCACACTGGCCACGCACGACCTCGACACCACGTTCGAGCAGCTCCAGGCGCGTGACATCGAGATCGTCCAGGAGCCAACCGATCAGCCGTACGGCATTCGCGACTGCGCCGTACGCGACCCGTCCGGCAACCTCATCCGCATCAACCAGCTGAGCTGAGCATTCATCGATGACGAACACCGATCCGCCCGCAGCCGACAGCCACGACCTGATCCGCGTGCACGGGGCCCGGGTCAACAACCTCAAGGACATCAGTGTCGAGATCCCGAAACGCCGGCTGACGGTCTTCACCGGCGTCTCGGGCTCGGGCAAGAGTTCGCTGGTGTTCGGCACGATCGCCGCGGAATCGCAGCGGCTGATCAACGAGACCTACAGCGCCTTTGTACAGGGCTTCATGCCGACGCTGGCGCGTCCCGAGGTCGATGTGCTCGACGGGTTGACGACCGCGATCATCGTCGACCAGGAGCGGATGGGTACAGACCCCCGCTCGACGGTCGGCACGGCTACCGATGCCAACGCGATGCTGCGCATCCTGTTCAGCCGGCTCGGCAAGCCCCACATCGGCTCGCCGCAGGCGTTCTCCTTCAACGTGGCGTCGATCTCGGGTGCGGGCGCGGTCACCTTCCAACGCGCTGGGCGCACGACCAAGGAGCGCCGCAGCTTCAGCGTTCTCGGCGGGATGTGCCCGCGCTGCGAGGGGCGGGGCGCGGTGAACGACATCGACCTCACCCAGCTCTACGACGACAGCAAGTCGCTCAACGAGGGCGCGCTCACCATTCCCGGCTACAGCATGGACGGCTGGTACGGCCGGATTTTTGGCGGCTGCGGCTTCTTCGACCCGGACAAGCCGATCAAGACATTCACAAAACGGGAATTGAACGACCTCGTCTACAAGGAGCCGACCAAGATCAAGGTAGACGGCATCAACCTGACGTACGAGGGGCTGATCCCGAGGATCCAGAAGTCGATGCTGTCGAAGGACGTCGACGCGTTGCAGCCCCACGTGCGGGCCTTCGTGGAGCGGGCGGTCACGTTCACCACCTGCCCCGACTGCGGCGGCACCCGGCTCAGCCCCGAGGCACGGTCATCGAAGATCGAGGGGATCAACATCGCCGATGCCTGCGCGATGCAGATCAGCGACCTGGCAGCGTGGGTGGGCGAGCTGGACGACGCTTCGGTCGCGCCGTTGCTCGAGGCACTCCGGCACACCCTTGACTCATTCGTCGAGATCGGGCTGGGCTACCTGTCGCTCGAACGGCCATCAGGCACGCTCTCGGGCGGCGAGGCGCAGCGCACCAAGATG
The DNA here is from genome assembly GCA_963782485.1 of uncultured Actinomycetota bacterium. Taxonomy (GTDB): domain Bacteria; phylum Actinomycetota; class Actinomycetes; order Frankiales; family Frankiaceae; genus DATAZK01. Next base: position 157,992 of record CAWAJV010000006.1, on the reverse strand, counting down.
ATCCGTCACCTCGGCTCCTCGCTCACGGACGTCACGTACGTCTTCGACGAGCCGACGATCGGGCTGCATCCCCACGACATCCAGCGGATGAACCAGCTGCTGCTGCAGCTGCGCGACAAGGGCAACACCGTGCTCATGGTCGAGCACAAGCCGGAGGCGATCGCGATCGCCGACCACGTGGTGGACCTGGGGCCCAAGGCCGGCACTGAGGGTGGCGAGGTGATGTTCGAGGGGACCGTCGAGGGGCTGCGTACGAGCGACACCATCACCGGCCGCCACCTGGACGACCGGGCGACCCTGAAGGAAAAGGTCCGGACCTTCTCGGGCGCGCTCGAGGTCCGCGGCGCCACCACCCACAACCTGCAGGACGTCGACGTCGACATCCCGCTCGGCGTTCTCGTCGTGATCACCGGTGTGGCGGGCTCGGGCAAGAGCTCGCTCATCCGGGGCTCGGTGTCGGGGCGCGACGGTGTGGTGACGGTCGACCAGGGTGCCATCCGCGGCTCGCGGCGCAGCAACCCGGCGACGTACACCGGGCTGCTCGACCCGATCCGCAAGGCGTTCGCGAAGGAGAACGGCGTGAAGCCCGCGCTGTTCAGCGCCAACTCCGAGGGCGCCTGCCCCAACTGCAACGGCGCCGGCGTCATCTACACGGACCTGGCGATGATGGCCGGGGTCGCGGCTCCGTGCGAGGTGTGCGAGGGGAAGCGGTTCGACGCGTCGGTGCTGGAGTATCAGCTGGGCGGGAAGGACATCAGCGAGGTGCTGGCCATGCCGGTCGCCGAGGCCGTGGAGTTCTTCGGTAATGGCGAGGCGAAGCTGCCGGCAGCCCACAAGATCCTCGAACGGCTCGCCGATGTCGGCCTCGGTTACCTCACCATCGGTCAGCCGCTCACCACGCTGTCCGGCGGCGAGCGGCAACGGATCAAGCTGGCCACGCATCTCGGGGAGAAGGGCGGCGTCTACATTCTCGACGAGCCGACCGCCGGGCTGCACCTGGCCGATGTCGAGCAGCTGCTCGGCCTGCTCGACCGCCTCGTCGACTCCGGCAAGTCCGTTGTCGTCATCGAACACCACCAGGCCGTGATGGCCCACGCCGACTGGATCATCGACCTCGGGCCCGGCGCCGGGCATGACGGCGGCCGGATCGTCTTCGAGGGCACCCCCGCCGATCTTGTCGAGAGCCGTTCCACGCTCACGGGTGAGCACCTGGCGGCGTACGTCGGCGCCTGACCCAGGCGACGACATTTGGCGTTCGGGACGACGGATAGGGCGTGTCGCGGACCGAACGTCAAATCCCGTCTCCCCCAACTTCCCGCTATTCGACGAGGAGCTGCTCCTGGCACGCGAGCAGCCATGACTCCCCGAAAAGGCCGTCGGCAGCAGGCGGGTTGTCGCGGAACCACTCCACCCGCCGCGCGAGCCCGCACAGGTCGTCGAAGTACACCTCGTTGAGCGCGTCGTACGCCCGGTTCTCGTGGTCCCGCGGGCGTGGATGGTTCTGTACGTACGCGCAGCCGCGGACATCGGCCGGAATCGCCATCGGCGCCGCCGCGGCGCTGCTGCGGAGCTGACCCGCGTGGCCTCGCCACCGCCGCGAGAACTCCGCGGCACTCAAGCCGGGGGCCCGGCGCGCGATCGCCACGTGCTTGACTCGTGCGCCACCGTCGCGCCAGCGTTGCTCCAGCCAGGGCGCCCCGCGCAACACGAGTTCCTCCGCGACCGCGACGGGACTCGCCGCCACCACCAAAAGACCGTTCAGCCGCTCCCGCGGGACATCAGCCGCAGGGCTCTGCAGCCAGCGCCGAAAGCGGTCCAGGTGGGCGTCGTCGCGAAACCACTCGGCACTGATGCCGTCATGACGGGGCGGATCCGCATTCATCTCGGGCAACGCGATCGACACAGCAACGCGGACGGGCCGCGCCTCCACGGGCACCTGCGCGGCTATCTCCGCAACCGCGTCGGCCCAGCGGCCCGGCCATTCTCCGGAGTCGATCGCCGGGTTGCGCGTGGCGTAGCCGAGGCGCTTGATCACGCGGGGATTCGGGCCGGCGCCTGCCGGCGAAGCGTGGCGACGTCTTCGCGCCAGCGCGCGACGGACGCCTCCTTGATCCCGGCATAGCCCTTGATGGCGAGAGCCGATTCGGCAAGCGCCACGAGCGTCTCGTAGGGAAGCGACTCCTGCAGGGCGCGCTCGATCAAGCTCTGGAACTCCTCGATGAGGGCGCGTTCGGTGCGCCGGTCCGGGTCGTAGCCGAAGACGTCGAGCGGCGTCCCGCGCAGGCGACGCAGGCGGCGCAAGGCGTGGAACGCGACCTCGTACGGCCTGCCGAGTGGCAGCTTCTTCGACACGCCAAGGCGCCGCAGGATCGGTGGATGAAGGTGGTAGGTCACCCGGTACGGACCCTCGATCGCGAGGTTGCGGGCCACCTGGTCGTAGTCGACGGCCAGATGCAGGCGCGCGACCTCGTACTCGTCCTTGTACGTGAGCAGCTTGAACCACGATTCGGTCACTGCCCGGGTCAGCGCCCAGCCCCGGGCCGCCTCATCGCGCGCCGCTGCCGTTGCGACGAGGTCGAGGAACCGCCTGGCCCGCGCGGGGCTCTGGTAGTCGATCGCCTGAGCGGCCCGCCGCGTGAGCAGATCGGTGAGTTCCGCCGGAAGGCGGCGCCGGCCGACAAGTGCCGGCAGCGGCGGCCAGGGCCGGGGGCGACGGATCGGACACGTTGGAGCCGGCTTCGGCCTCGACCCCGGCGAGGAGCCGCTCCACGACAGCCGGCTCCTGCACCACCCAACGGCCCCAGGTGAACGCCTCGCGGTTGTCGGCGGCGGCCCGTCCCTGCCGCCCGAGGGCGGCGTCAATGGCGTCCAGCGGCAGAGGTAGGCCCCCGGCCTGAAACGCTGCGCCCAGCAGGATGATGTTCGCCAGCAGGGGGTTGTCGAAGACGCCTTCGGCGAGCCGCTTTGAATCGACAAACACCGCCCGGCCGTCGCCGATGCGTTCGCTGATCACGCTTTTCAACGCCGCCGGGTCCGGAGGGGCGATGGCGGCCTGCAGCATGGCCGCGGTGAGGGTGAAATCCACGTCGACGACGGCGACGGTGTGACCCGGCTTCACCTTGGCCAGGTGGGCTTCGCCAGCGGCTTGCAGGATGTCGCCGGACAGGTAGAGATCGGCACCGCGGCTGCTCACTGTCGCCGACCCGAGCGCGGCGCGGTCCGTGGCGAGATGCAGATGCGAGACGACCGCGCCGGCCTTCTGCGAGAGCCCGGTCTGGTCCATGCCGCCGAGGAAGAAGCCCGCCGACTCCGCGGCGGCCGCCAGCACCCGGTTGGCCGTCACGACGCCGGTGCCACCGATGCCGGTGAAGTAGATGCCGTACTGGCCATCGACTTCGGGCAGCGTCGGCACCGGAAGCTCGCGCGCCGGCAGCGCGGGACGCGCCCGCCCGGGCAGGGCGGCGTCAGCCCGCACCGGCTGCCTGCCACCCCGCTTGGGGGTGATCGTCACGAAAGATGGGCAGTCGCCCTCCAGGCAGGTGTAATCGCGGTTGCAGGACGCATCGTGAATCTCGCGCTTCTGGCCGAACTCGGTATCGATCGGCAGCACCGAAAGGCAGTTGCTCTTCGTGCCACAGTCTCCGCAGCCTTCGCACACCGCTTCGTTGATGACGACGCGACGGGGCGGCTCCGCGAGCAGGCCGCGCTTGCGTAGCCGCCGCGCCTCGGCGGCGCAACGCTGGTCGTAGATGATCGCGGTAACGCCGGGGAGCCGCCGCAGCCGCTCCTGCACCTCGGGCAGCCGGTCACGGCCCAAAACCTCGACACCGCTTGCCCAATCGGCCTTTCGGCCATAGCGCTTGGGATCCTCGGCGCAGACCACGATCGTGCGGACGCCCTCGGCTTCGAGCGCCCGGGTCATGGCCGGCACATCCATGATCCCCGTGACATCCTGGCCACCCGTCATGGCGACCGCCCGGTTGTACAGGATCTTGAACGTGATGTTGGTGCCCGCCGCGACGCTCGCCCGGATGGCGAGCGATCCGGAGTGGCTCAGCGTTCCGTCGCCGAGGTTCTGGATGACGTGGGGATCGGCGACGAAGGGAGACAGCCCGATCCACGGCACGCCCTCGGCGCCCATCGGGGTCGGGGGCAGGCTCTTCATCCCCGCATGACGGGCCTCGAAGTACATGATCCCGTGGCAACCGACCCCTCCGCCGACCAGCGCCCCGTCGGGGAAGACGGTCGAGCGGTTGTGGGGGCAGCCGCTGCAGAACGCCGGAGGGCGGCCTGGCAGCTGAAGCAACGGAAGCGAGCGGAGCCCCGCCGGTACGGGTGCGGGCTTCAGCGCGGGGATCACCCGGGTCAGGATCGCCCCGACCGCCGACGCATCCAGCTCCCCGACTCGCGAAGCCAAGGGGTGGCGGTCGCGATCACGCTTGCCCTGCAGGGGAATCGCGCTCCCCTGCTCGTGCAGGATGCTGCGCAGCTGGGTCTCGATGAACGGCCGCTTCTCCTCGATCACGACGAGCTGATCGACCGACGCCGCGAACTCCAACGCCGTCGGTTCCACCAGCGGATACGTCATGGCCAGCCGCAGGATCCGCACCCCCAGCCCGCCGAGCTCGTCCAGCCCGACTCCGAGATCCGCGAACGCCTGGATCACGTCGAAGTACGTCTTTCCCGCGCAGACAACTCCGAGGGTGCCGGTCGCGGGGCCCACCACCCGGTCCAGACCGTTGTGGCGCGCGTAGGCCGCAGCTGCCTGCAACCGGTCGTCCACGACGAGCTGCTCCTGCCCCGGCACGGCATGAGGGCCGATGGTCACCTGCGGCTGATGACGCCAGAGCGTCCCGCCGACGACGAGCTCGGGCACGTCGGTGTGCGGGTAAGCGCGGGGGTCCCAGCTCGACGGTTCCGATGCCGTCGGCGACGGTCGTCACGACCTTCATCCCGACCCAGGAGCCGCAGTACCGCGACAGCCGAAACGCGTGCACGCCGAGCGCGACCGCGTCCTGCTGGTCACCCGGAACGAGCACCGGGATGCACGCGTCCTGGAAGGTGTACTGGCTCTCGCACGGCAGGGTCGACGACTTGGCCGTGGGATCGTCACCGCAGAACATGACGGCGCCGCCGTTCGGGCCGGCACCCATGGCGTTCGCGTGTTTGAGGACGTCGCCGCAACGGTCGAGCCCGGGCGTCTTGCCGTACCAGGCGCCCGCCACGCCATCGACGTCGGTGTACGCGCTCACCGCACCCATCTGGCTGCCCCACACGGCCGCGGCAGCCAGCTCCTCGTTGAGGCCCGGCCGGTGCACCACCCGGTGCGAATCAAGCGTCTCCGAGAGTCGCTCGAGGGTGAGATCGAAGCCGCCCAGCGGCGAGCCCGGGTAGCCCGACACGAGCGTCGCGGTCGTCAGACCTTCGCGAGCATCCAGCTCCTCACGGAGGACGAGCAGCCGTACGAGCGCCTCGACCCCGGAGAGCGTCGACTGCGTCACGGATACATCATCGGATTGACATAGGCGAACGCGCCATCCTTGATGACGGCGCGGCGGCGTTCCGGCTGCTGCAGGTACGTGATGTCGTCGGTGGGATCGCCGTCGACGATGAGCAGGTCGGCGAGGTAACCCTCCTGCACCTGACCGGTGCGCAGGCCTACCAGCGGGCCCATGCTGCGGGTCGCGGTGCCGATCGCCTCGGCAGGAGTCATGCCGACCAGCTCGACGTAGCGCTGCAACTCCGCCGCGTACGTCCCGTGGCGCGTCCACTGATGACCGAAGTCACCGCCGGCCACGATCCGGATGCGCGCCTCGCGAAGCCGCGCGAGTCCCTCGACCTGGGAGTCGAACTCGCGGCGGTAGCCGGACGCCGCGATCCTGTCCGGCGTGACCCCCCAAGGCTCGGCGTGGCCACTCACCATCGCGTACAGGTAATGCAGGCCGGGACAGACCCAGACGTCGTCGCGCCGCTCCTCGAGCGCCCGCGACCGCGTCGTCATCGAGAAAACAGGCGTGGTGGATCAGCCGCACCCCGGTGCGCGCTGCCATGGAGACGCTGGCGGACCCGCGCGCATGGACGGAGATGAACGCTCCGTGACGATCGGCTTCAGCCACCGCCGCGGCGAGCATCTCGTCATCCATGTAGACGTCTTCGGACGGGAACTCCGGGACGATGCCGTCGCCGGAGATGAACAGCTTCAGTACCCGGACCCCGGAGTCGCACTGGCGGGCGACGATCTCGCGCAGCTCCCTGGCGTTCGAGGCGACCTCCATCTGCCCGCCGTCGCCGAGACCGCCGGCTCCCGCGATCATGTTGCCGCTCGGGATGATCGCGCGGACCCGGAATCAGCCCACCCTCGACCGCCTGCTGGGCGAGCACGTCATCAAGTGGCTGCAAGACACCGGCACCCACGATGAGCGTGTAACCGCTCTCGAGGAAGGTCTTCACCACGGCGGCGACGTCGAGCGCATGCTTGCCGGCAGGCGCGGCGGCCACCCCCGCATGGTCGAACACGAAGTCCAGCGGCCAGCTGCTGTGGACGTGGGCATCCCCGAGGCCAGGCAGGACCGTCGCCTCGTGGACGTCGACGACCCGCGCCGACTCGGGCACGTCGGCAAGTCCTCCCGGCGCGACCTTCGCGATGGTCGTGCCCTCGATCAGGATGTCGCCGGGGACGGGTCGCTCATCCGCGGCACCGCTGCACGCGAGGATGCGCGCGTTGCGCAGGAGAATGCGGTCGGCCATGTCCCTCCTTCCAGCCCCTTCAAGCCCCTTCGAGGCGGGCAGCTTAGACGATGACGGTGCGGACACCCTCGGCCCGCCGGAGCGCGTCGATGCCGTCGTTGATCTCGTCGAGCTTGATGCGCTGGGTGACCATGGAACGCAGGTCGAGCTGGCCCGACTCCGCCAGGCGAATGAAGCGTGGGAAGTCGCGCAGGATCTGCGATCCGCCGACCACCGAACCGGCCAGCCGCTTGCCCGAGAACACCGCAGGAATCGCCGGCAGCGTGAGCACCGCGTCCTTCGCCGGCATGCCGACCAGCGTCACCGTGCCCTCGACGCGAGCCATCGTGAACGCCTGCACCATCAGCTCGGGAAGGCCGACGACTTCGAAGCTGTAGTCGACGCCGCGGCCGTCGGTGAGCGCGCGAACCTGCTCGATCGGGTCGCCCCCTGCCGGGTCGACGGTGTGCGTCGCTCCGAGCCGGGCACTGGACGCCCGCCGGTCGGCTGAGAGGTCGATCGCGATGATGGTGGACGCGCCCGCGATCCGCGCGCCCTGGATGACGGACTGCCCGACCCCGCCGCAGCCGATCACCGCGACACTCGAGCCGGGCACTACCTGCGCGGTGTTGAACACCGCGCCGACCCCCGTTGTCACCCCGCAACCGAGCAGGGCGAGCTCCTCGTCCGCGAGATCGGTCTGCACCGGGACGATCGAGGCCTCGTCGACGACCATCGCCTCGGCGAAGGTTCCGCAGCCGCAGACGGCCGCGGCCGAACGCCCGTCGGGCAGCGCGTAACGGGGGGTCTTCATCGTTACGGCGTTTCGATCGCAATGGTTCGACATCCCGTTGATGCACGACCAGCAACTGCCGCAGGCGGGCGCCACCGAGGCCAGCACGCGGTCGCCGCGCTTCACCCGCCGCACGTCGGGCCCGATCTCCTCGACCACGCCGCACGCCTCGTGGCCCGGCACGATCGGCAGCGGGAGCGCGGACAGGCCGTTGATCACCGTGAGGTCGGTGTGGCAGATCCCGCTGGCAGCGATGCGCACCAGCACGTCACGAGGGCCGATCGACGGGGTGGGGAGGTCTTCGATGACGAGAGGCTCCCCCACCTCGTAGGCAACGGCGACTCTCACAGCTGGCCTCCTGGGGTGTTCACGCCGATGGATTCGCCTCACGTGCCGCGCGCAGGGCCGCGGCGAAACCCTTGTGCAGATGCTGGGGCGCGGGCTCGTTGCGCCCGAAGACGACCGTGTCGAGCATCCCGGTGCGAAGGCCGGGCTCGGTCCGCCCCGCAACCCAGAAGTCCTCGCCGTCGACGACGGTCTCGCAAATCCACGGCGCCATGTCGACGACCTTGGCCCGCTCCTCGTCGGACAGCCCGGGGCGCAGGTAGGCCGTGTGCACGACCTCCGAATGCGACGCGTCGACGGGCAGGATCTGCCACAGTTCGATATGGCGGCTGTCGAAGGTGAGGCTGGTGTTCGGGAAGAGCGAGTACTGGTAGCTGAAGTACGGGGAAACATCGCCCCACTCGGACTCCGGCCGGTCGCGTAGCTCGACGATCGTGTTGAGCGCCGAGCAGTTTCGCAGGTGCCGGCCAAACGGGTCGAAGGTCAGCACCCCGCCGTAGGCGTAGCCCTTCAGTGTGGTCCGGTGCAGGTAGTTGAAGTGGTAGTTCTCGCGGAAGGTGTCGAGCGTGACCTTCCAGTTGGCATGCACCGCGATGGACGTGGGGATCGCTGTAGGGCTGCCAGTCCGCGAAGTCGAGCATCGCGAGCTCGTCGGAGAGACCCGGCCCCAGGTAGGCGTCGATGTCGAGCGGAGGCCCGGGGCGCAGGCGCCCGATGATCAGCCCGTAGCCTTCAGCGACCTCGATCTCGACGAGGCCCTTCTCCTCGATGCACATGCCGTCGAACGCGCTCGCGACCGGGACGCGCACGAGCTTGCCCTCGAGGTCGTAGGTCCAGGCGTGGAAGGGGCAGGTGAAGCGCTTGGCCTCACCCGAACCGTCGGCGACGCGCACCCCGCGGTGGCGACAGGCGTTGATCATCCCGCGCACCCGGCCGTCGGCTCCGCGGGTCAGCAGGATCGGCGTTCCGCACAGATCCACCGCGCGGTACGTCCCCGGCTTGGGCAGGGCGCCCGACAGGCAGAGCACCAGCGGCTCGGCCAGGAAGAGGGCCGCCACCTCGTCCGCGTGGTGCTCGCCGGAATACACATCCGTGGGGAGTTCGAGCACCTGGTCCGCGAGATCGGTGGTGCGCTGCTCGACATGGTCCAGCAATCGCCGTACCAGGCCGTGCTCCAGCGCTTCCCTGTCCACCGTCACTCCCCTCGGCGACATGCCGTACCAAGCCGGCGCTCATCGCACGGTAACGCGCCAGATCCGTTCCCGGCTACCCCGAAGAGAGTATGCGTTTACTCTGTAACATCCGAGACGCAGCCGCGTGTCGAGGGCCGAACCCGCCGCGCCGCCCGACAGGAACGGAGATCCCGTGGGGTCGATGGATGGGCGCGTGGCGATCGTCACCGGGGCCAGCCGCGGGATCGGCCAGCACATCGCCGAACGCTTCGCGGCTGAGGGCGCCGCCGTCGCGCTGGTGGCTCGCACCGTTAGCGCAGGCACCTCTCCCCTGCCCGGCTCGATCGCCGAGGTCATCGAGCGCATCGAGGGTCGCGGTGGACGCGCCGTGGGCATCCCGGCCGACCTCACCGATCCAGGCGACGTGGAGACCGTGGTCATGCGCGCCGAGCAGGCCCTCGGGCCGGTCGACACCCTCGTCAACAACGCGGGGGTCAACTTCTACGGCCCCGCCCTCGAGATTCCTCCGCGGCGCTATGCCCTCATGTTCCAGATGATGGTCCACGCGCCCTTCCGGCTCTGCCAGCTGGTGGTCCCCGGGATGGTGGAGCGCAAGTGCGGGTGGATTCTCAACGTCACGTCCAAGCAGGCCCGCCATCCGAAGGGCCCGCCGTATCCGGAGTGGGCGCGTGACGGATGCGTCCCCTACGGAATGTGCAAGGCCGCCCTCGACCGGCTGAGTACCGGGCTCGCCGCCGAGCTGGAAGGCACCGGGGTAGCGGTGAATGCGCTGGGCACCTCCGGCCTGGTGATGACCCCCGGGGTGGCGATCGTCTCACCCCACACTCCCGACAACGCGCCGGTGGAGCCCGACCATGCGATGGCCGATGCGGCCCTCATACTGTGTGGGGCCGCACCGGCGACGAGAACCGGAAGCATCAGCTACAGCCTGGACCTGCTCGGCGAACCGTTTCCCCAGGGGCCGTGGGCACTGTCCGAGACGTTCTGACGAGCCGGCCGAACAAGGGAGCCAGAGAAGATGAAGGTTGCGGTCGATCCGGACGCGTGTCAGGGCCACGCGCGGTGCTGGGACATCTGCCCCGAGGTGTTCGAGCTGGACGAGGAAGGCCACGCGTTCATCGCGACGCCCGAGGTCCCAGCCGCGTTGGAGGCGAAGGCGCGCGAGGCCATGAACAACTGCCCGGAGCGGGCCATCACCCTGACCTGATCGAAGCCAGGCCGAAGCCGGGATTCACGATGCGGCGATGGTCGCCGGATCCGCCGCCGAGAAGTTGTAGACGCGTTCCGCGTTGCCGATCGTGATCTTGTATTGGACCTCGTCGGACAGGTGGCCGAGCCACTTGCCGGCCATCGCCGGGGTCTGTGGCCAGGTGGAATCCGAATGCGGGTAGTCGCATTCGAGCATCACGTTGTCCTCGCCGATGATGTCGAGCAGCCGGATGCCGGCCTGGTCCTCGATGAACGTTCCGTAGACGTGGTCACGGAACAGCCCGCGGATGTCGGTGTCGAGATCGAAGGACGCCGCTCCCTTGGCCTCGCCCCGCTCGTGGGCCGCGTTCATGCTGATGTCGAAGCGTGAGGCCCAGAACCGCTGCTTGTCGACGACCTGCTCGGCCCGCTCCAGGAAGTAGGGGATCCACCCGATCGAGCCTTCGGAAAGCGCGATCTTCAGGTGGGGGAACTTCGTGAAGTTGCCGCTGAACAGCCAGTCGAGAAGCGTGCCGGCCTGGTTCGCCGCGGCCGAGTAGGCCATGAACGCCAGCGTCGGCATGTCATCTGAGGTGCGGATGAGGTTCGACGACGACCCGACGTGCATCGACACCACCAGGCCGGCCTCGTCACAAGCCCGGAATACCGGATCCCAGTGGTCGCTGTGCACCGACGGAAGCCCGAGCTTCGTCGGGTTTTCCGAGAAGGCGATCGACTTCGCCCCGCGCGCCGCGGTCCGCTCGATCTCCCTGGCAGCAGCCTGCGTATCCCACAGCGGAATGATCATCATCGGGATGAAGCGGCCGGGGAAGGCCTCGGCGAACTCCTCCAGGATGAAGTCGTTCCACGCCTGCACGCACAGCAGCGCCAGCTCCTTGTCCTTGGCCTCGTGGAAGACCTGCCCGCAGTAGCGCGGGAACGACGGAAAGAGGATCGAGGACAGCACGTTGCCCTCGTTCATGTCAGCGACCCGGGCTGCCGGGTCGTAGCAGCCGGGGCGCATGTCGGCGTAGCTGATCGGCTCCGGCGAGAACTCCTCGCGCTTCTTGCCGGCGACCGCGTTGAGCCCGGTGGTGACGATCTGGCGGTCCTCATACGTCCAGAACTCCGAAGCGCCGTCGCGCACGATGCGGGGGCCGGTGTCTCGCCAACGCTCGGGAAGCCGCTCCTGCCAGAGCCGGGCGGGCTCGATCAGGTGGTCGTCCACCGAGATGAACCAGCTGAACGACATGAGGGCCTCCCCGGTGCGACGAAAGAAAGCGAACGCTCACATAGGAAGCTATCACCGCACCAGCAAGCGCTTCGAGAGGCGTGGAGCCGACCACTCAGCGGTAACGGGAGGAGATTCTGCGCCGGTGCAGCTGCGGCGATCCGAACAGCGACCGGTCCAGGATGACCCGCTTCAGGTAGACGTGAAGCCCGCTCTCCCAGGTGTATCCGTACCCGCCGTGCAGCTGCACGGCCTTGCCGACGATGTCGACGGCCGCGGCACACAGGTGGGACTTGGCCATCGGTACCGCCACGTCCGTCCCTGCCTGCGGGCCGGTCACCGCCAGCACCGCGTCGGCCAGCAGTTCACGACCGACGCTGACCTCCACGAGCATGTCGGCGCAGGCGTGCTTGACTGCCTGGAAGGACCCGATGAAGCGGCCGAACTGCTGCCGCACGCCGGCGTAGGCCACCGTCGCGTCGAGCATGGCCTCGGCCGAACCCAGGCTGTCGCAGGCGATAGCGACCGCGCCCCGATCGAGCAGCCGCCGCACGGCCCAGTCGGGATCGCCGTGGAAACGCAGGACCGCCTCTGGCTCAACGGGCACCCCGCGCGCCTGCGCGGTTCCGAAGCGCCGGGTGGCGTCCAGGACGGGCTGCTCCTGCATCTCCACTCCCCCCGGCTGCGGCTCGACCACTACCAGGACCGGGGTGCCGGCCGGATCGAGTGCCAGGAGCAGGAGTCGATCGGCCTGCACCGCATCGGGGACGAAGTCCGCGCGGCCGTGAAGGCGCAGCTGCGCGCCGGCCGCCTCCACCCGGAACGGCGCCGACAGGTCGTCACCGGTCGGCAGCGCCACGGCAAGCCGCAGCTCCCCCGACGCCACCTGCTGCAGCAACTCGCGCGCGAGGTCGCCGGCCAGGAGGTTGAGCGCGCCCACCCCGAGGACGGCCGTCCCCAGGTACGAGCTCACCGCCGCAGCGCGCCCCATCTCCCGCAGGATCACGCACACCTCGGCGAACGTTGCCTCCGCACCACCCAGCCGCTCCGCCACTTCGAGGCCGAGCCACCCCGCGCCCGCGACCCGCGCCCAGTCCAGCTCGCCATCAGCGCCCGCGCCCAGCAGGTCGCGCGCGACACGACGCAGCTCGTCGTGCAGCTCGGCCAGCTCGGCACGCGCCGCCGGGTCCGTCACGAGGCGGCCGGTTCACGCGGCAGGCCGAGGCCCCGCTCGCCGATGATGGTGCGCTGAATCTCGCTCGACCCGCCCGGGATGGTCCACTCCCAGGAACCGATGAAATCGAGCACCCACGCACCGGACTCCCACCCGCTCGAGGCGGGCTTCTGCAGCTGGGTCTGGCCCGCCAGCCCGGCCACTTGCGTCCCGAAGTCCATCATCCGCTGGAGCAGCTCGCTGTAGTAGAGCTTGACGATCGACGCGTCGGCCGGGCCGGCAACGCCTGCCTCATGACGCTCCACCAGTCCCCGGCACAAGGCACGCAGACCGGCGATCTCGGTCTCGAGCGCCGCCAGCCGGTCCTGCACGAGCGGGTCGTCGATGGGCCGCACATCTCCTGCCGCCGGGTGCGAGCAGGCTTGCACCAGCCACCTGAACCCGGCGTTGCCGAGGCGCTCGGCCAGCTCCAGCATGGTCAGGCCGCGTTCAGCGCCCAGGGTCGATTGGGCGACCCGCCATCCGGCATTCGCCGGACCCACCAGATGGGACGCTGGGATGAGCACGTCGTTGAGGAAGATCTCGCAGAAATGCGAGTCACCGATGGCGTTGCGGATCGGCCGGACGTCGATACCGGGAGAACGCATGTCCATCAGGAAGTACGAGATGCCCGCTCGCTTGGGCGCCTGCGGGTCGCTGCGGGCCAGCAGCAGGCACCAGTCGGCGTGCAGAGCTCCGCTGGCCCAGAGCTTCTGACCGTTGACGACGTAGTTCGGGCCGTCAAGCCGGGCGCTCGTCTTGAGGCTCGCCAGGTCCGAGCCGGCCTCCGTCTCCGAGAAGCCCTGCACCCAGATCTCGCCATCGAGGATGGCGGGGAGGTGGCGGCGGCGCTGCTCATCTGTCCCCGCGGCGAGCAGCGTCGACGCGGCGTGATGGATCCCGACGAAGGCCAGCACCAGCCGAGGCGCGTCATGCGCGGCGAGCTCCTGATACAGCACGATCTGTTCGGCGGTCGGCATCCCGCCGCCCCACTCCCTCGGCCAGTGCGGCACCGCAAAGCCGGCGTGACGAAGCTCCTGGAACCAGGCCTTCTGGAACGCTGCGAACGCGTCATCGGATGCACCGGTCTGCCCGGCCCGCCAGCCGGCCGGTACGTGAGCCGCGCACCAATCTCGGACCTCTTCGCGGAAGCCCTCCAGCGTCACGGCTAGCGCCTCGGTCGGCGCATGGCCTGCAAACGCTCGCGGTGCTCGTCGCTGCGCATGGTGACTTCCTCGGCCATGAAGCCGGCCTGCACCGCTCCGCCAAGGCCACGCGACAGGTGCATGTTCAGCACGCGCTTGGTGCCCTGCAACGCGGCGATCGGCAACTGCGCGAGGCGATCGGCGAGCTTGCGGGCCTCCTCGGCGAGATCGTCCGGTGGGCACGTCCGGCTGGCCAGCCCGATCTCCACGGCGGTCGGCGCGGGAATGCGGTCTCCGGTGAACAGGTATTCGCGCGAGCGCAGGATGGGCGTCAGCAACGGCCAGAAGGCAGCGCCACCGTCGCCGGCAACGAGCCCGGCGGCGACATGAGGATCGGCGAAGTAGGCCCGCTCCGACATGAGCACGATGTCGCTGAGGATCGCCACGCTGCATCCCAGGCCCACCGCAGCCCCATTCACCGCCGAGATCACCGGAAGCGGGAACCGCAGCATCTCCTCGATGAGCTGCGCGCCTTCACGAATGCTCTCGTAGCGCGCCGCCGGGTCGTCGAGGAACGAGGAAATCCAGTCCAGATCGCCGCCCGCGCTGAACGCCCGCCCCGCACCGGTGAGGACGACGACCTTCGCCTCCTGATCGGCGGACAGCTGGCGCCAGACGTTAGCCATCGCCCAGTGCAGCCCCGGGTTGAACGCGTTCAGCGCGTCGGGCCGGTTCATGACCAGCGTGCGGATCGGCCCGTCGCTCTCGACACGGAGCTCGTCAGGCAGTTCGTAGGCCATCTGCCGCCTCCTGAGTGCTGAACAGGCCGGTCAGGCCACGACGCCCCAGCCGCCGGGTGAGGACGTCACGGGTGGCCGACAGTCCGAGCGGGAGCCGGCGCAGCGGCTGGCTGTAGCGCGAGACCCACGACAGCGTCGTCTCGTCGCAGAAGCCCATGGCGCCGTGGAGTTGGTGGGTCACGCGAAAGACCGTGTCAGCGGCTTCGATCGCTGCGACACGCAGCGCCAGAGCGTCGTCCAGGGCCTCGCGGCTGCCGATGGACGCGCTCCAGAGCGCGTACTTGGCAAGCTCCTCGAGACCGGCGCGCTCGACCTCGGCATCGGTCAGCTGGAACTGGACGCCCTGAAAGTCCGCCAGCCGCTGCCCGAACTGCTCGCGCTCGAGAACATAGGTGCAAGTGAGATTCACCGCCCGATCCAGCATGCCGAGCAGCGTCCAGCAGGGCAGCACCAGCGCTAGCGGGAGATCCCGAGCGCCGTCCGGGTCGAGCGGGCTGAGCTCGAGCTCGGTGACGAAAGCCGACGTGCGGACCGGGGCCGCCGTCGGCAGGGCGACTGCCGTGCTGCGTCGTCCATCCAGGCTCACGGCCGCCCACCGGAGTGCCAGGTCCGCGACCGCACCCGCCGGCTTGGCGTCGGCGACCACGACCAGGCCATCGGTCTCGAGATCGGCGGGACGGCAGAGGCGCTCGGCCACCGGGTACGGAACGGCCCACCAGCCGGCACTTCGACAGAGCGCCGCGCCGGCTTCGAGCTCGTCGGCGCTGCCACGGACGTCGAGCTCCCAGGCGCCCAGGCCTTCGAGGACGGCCTCGATCACGGCGGCGCGCCGACTGGGCTCCCGCTCGGCGGCTTGGACGATGTCATCTCCCCCGGCGGCCTCGAACGCTCGGCGCGCCGTCCGCCCGAACTCCTCGGCATCCTCGCTGAACACGACATTCATGACGCGCTCAGCATCGAACGGGCGAGCGTGATCCGCTGCATCTCGATGCTTCCGGAAGCGACCGTCGAGGACACCGCGTAGCGCCAGTGGTCCTGAACCGCGCGCCTGAATCGAGCGCTCCCCTCCCCCTCGCTCGTCATCAGCTCGACGATGTCCATGAGGACGTCGGCGCTGTCCTGATCCAGCGTGGTGACGGCGATGCGGTAGGCCGCCGTATCGTCGGGCCGCACCCGACCGCGTGCCTGCAAGGCGACCACCCGGTACGCGAGCAGGCGCGCTCGCCGGCAGTGCACGAGCATCCGGCTCCAGCGGGTGCGCAACTCCATCGGAAGCGATTCCCACTGCTCACCCGCCGCGCCGGGCGCCCCCTGCAGCAGGCGCTCGCAGCGGGCGTAGCGCGCGATGCCGACCCGCTCGAAGGCCAGCACCTCCTTGACGACGCTCCATCCCTGACCGACCTCGCCCAGCACATCGGCGTCCGTCACCCGCAGGCCGTCGAAGAACACCTCGTTGAGGTGGTGGGGCCCGATCATGGTCTTGATGGGGCGAACCTCGATGGCCGGATCGTCCATCGGAACCAGGAAGATGGTGAGCCCCTGCTGCTTCCTGGCCTCCCGCGAGGTGCGCGCCAGCAGGAAGCACCACTGGGCCATCGTCGCGTAGGACGTCCAGATCTTCTGGCCGGACACCAGCCACCCGTCGCCCTCGCGGCGCGCCGCGGTGCGCAGAGATGCCAGATCGGAGCCGGCGTTGGGCTCGCTGAAACCCTGACACCAGATGACTTCGCCGCGGGCTATAGGAGGGAGGTGGCGCTCCCGCTGCGCGGGCGTGCCGTGGCGCATGATCGTCGGCCCCACCCAGTTGACACCCATGTACTGCGCGCCCCTCGGCTCATGGTGGGCCCACATCTCTTCGCGGACGGCGGTCTGCTCCCACAGCGACGCGCCGCGGCCGCCGAACTCCTCCGGCCAGGCCATGCAGAGCAGGCCGCGATCGGCCAGCAGCCGGCAGAACTGCTGGGTGAGCGCCAGATCGGCCGGATCGTCGGTGAACGCGCCGAGAAAGTCGGCCGGCAGGTGTTCGTCGACCAGGCCACGCAGCTGCCGGCGCAAGGCCGCGACATCCTCGCCCATCTCGTAGTCCATCGCGGGACGACGCTAGCCGGGCAGCCACTTATTGGTCAATACTTATAAGGAAAGTACGCTGACCTCGTGACGATGACGCGACGCGCACGCGCCGGCCGGCTCCCCCAGGTGCGGGTGGCCGAGAGCGTTGCGGACCACCTTCGCGAGCGCATCCTCGCCGGTGACGACGAGTACCGCCTTCCCACCCAGGACCAGCTGGTCCAGGAGTTCGGGGTCAGCTACCCATCGGTACGCGAGGCCATCCGCATCCTGGAGACCGAAGGTCTCGTCACCGTGCGGCGGGGCAACGTCGGCGGCGCGGAGGTGCATCGCCCCAGCGAGTCCTCGGCCGCCTATCCCCTGGGCCTCGCCCTGCAGGCCGGGCGGGTGACCCTCGGCGACCTCGCCGCGGGACTGCAGATGCTGGAGCCGCTGTGCGCGGCCGAATGCGCCCGCCGCAGCGATCGCCTCGATGCCGTAGTGCCGGCGCTTCGCAGGAACATCGACGAGTCGGCCCGCCTGATCGGCGGCGGGGCCGCGTTCACGCAGACCGCGCGCCAATTCCACGAGCTCGTCGTCGGATTCACCCCCAATGCGACGGTGCGCCATGTCGTCAGCAGCCTGGTGGCGTTGTGGTCGGCGCAGGAGGAGGCCTGGGCGGAGGCACTCGCGAGCCGCGGCGAGTACCCGTCCGACCTCGAGGCCGAGTCGGTGGTGCGCACGCACCGCCGCATCCTCAAAGAGATCACGGCGGGACGGGCCACCGAGGCCGAGCGCATCGCCCGCTCGCACCTCGCAGCCAGCCAGTCCTTGCTCATCGACCGGTTCGACGACGGGGTCGTCAACGCGAGTCCCGCGAAGGGTTGGCAGCCCCCGAGCCGCGCCGGCCAGAGCTGGCCCATCTAGCGCCGGCTCGCTCTACAGCTAGCGCGCCGTCCAGCCGCCGTCGACGACGATCGTCTGACCCGTTACGTAGCGGCCGGCATCGCTGACCAGCCAGAGGACGGCGCCCAGGAAGTCGTCGACGGCACCGTCGGCCGGCAGCGGGGTGCCCCGGCGCAGCCACGCTCTGCCCCGCTCGGTGTCGTACAGGTCGTTCGTGATCTCGCTGCGGAAGAACCCGGGTGCGAGGGTGTTCACCCGGATCGAGTGGCGGGCCCACTGCACCGCGAGCTCCGACGTCAGCCCCGACAGGCCGGCCTTGCTGGCGGCATACGACGCCTGCGGGATGCCCGGGATCCCCACCTGGCCGCTGATCGACGAGACGTGCACGATCGCGCCGCGTCCTGCGCCGACCATGTGCGGAAACACCTGCTGGCTCAGGCGAAACGGGGCGACCAGGTTCAGGCTCAACGTCTGCGCGATCGCCTCGGAGGGCTCGTTCTCGGCCCGCTCGTGGGTGAAGATGGTGCCCGCGGCGTTGACCAGGATCTCCGGACCCCCGATCCCGGCGACGACCCGGGGAACGACCTGGTCCACCTCCTCGGCCCGCAGCAGGTCACAGCTGATCGGCAACGCCCCCAGCTCCTTCGCCAGCGCCGCCAGCCGGTCGGCCCGGCGCGCCACGATCGCCACCCGGGCACCCGCCGATGCCAGCGCGCGAGCGATGCCTTCCCCGAGGCCCGACGACGCGCCGGTGACGACGGCCACGCGTCCGGACAGGTCGAAAAGGCGCAGCGCGCCCGGGAGCGAGCCGGCGGTCGCCGGCGGTTCGCTCATCGGGCAGCCAGAACGCGTCCCGCACGCTCTTCGGTCAGCTCGTCGTGGTCGATCAGCACCTTGCCGTTGACCAGCGTGTAGTCGTACCCCCGCGCGCGCTGCACGTAGCGCTTGGCCTGCAGCGGGAAGTCCGCGAGCATCGTCGGCGCGGTGAGGTCGAGGTGGTCCATATCGATCACATTGACATCCGCGAACGCGCCCGGCGTCAGCACACCCCGATCGGCAATGCCGAACAGTTCGGCGCTCTCCGAGGTGAGCTTGCGGATGGCCGCTGGGGCGGTCAGCAGCCCGCGCTCCCGAACCCAGTGTTTGAGCAGGTACGTGGGCTGCCCCGCGTCCATCGTCAGCGCCACGTGCGCACCCGCGTCGCCCACGCCGACCACGACATCGGGGTTGGTCAGCATCGCGGCGACGGCCTCGAGATCCTGGTTGAGCACTGGGTAGTAGAGCAGCCCGAGACCGGCGGTCTCAACCGTGAAATCGAGGAAGGCCCGCGCCGGCGACACGCCCCGCCGCCCCGCCTCAGCCGCCAGGCTGTTGGCCGGGCTCACGTCGTAGCCAGCCGGTCCCGGCGGCAACAGGTACAGCTTCGAGGGGTCCTTGGGGGCCAACGGGCCCGACGACTCGACCGGATGCTCCGCCTCGGTGACCAGCCTGGAAAGGACGTCGTCATCCGCTAGCGACCGCAGGCGCTCGGACCACGGCCGCGCCATCAGCTTCTCCCACGCGGGGAGCCCGTCGTACGGGGTCCGGCCGGGCAGCCCGTACAGGATCCCACTGCCGCGGGCGGCCGTCTGGGGCCGCAGGTCCGCGCCGCGCCCGCGCGCCAGGCTCACCTGCTCCATCACCCACGACCAGAGACCCGGGCGCCGGTCGCTCTGCATGATGGCGAAGGTCAGCGGCCGGCCGGAGACGCGGCTGACGTCTTCCATCCACGCGAGTTCGGCGACGGAGTTCTGCCGATCCGGCCCGTCGCGCTCGCCGATGCGCGGCACGACCTCGATCGTCCCGCGACCCCGGTCGGCCAGTACGCCCGCGATGGCCGCAAGCTCCTGCGGCTGCGCGAACGTTCCAGGAACGGGCCGGCCGTCGGGCACGGTGTGCATGAAACTGCGCGAGGTCGAGAATCCCAGCGCCCCGGCGTCCATCGCCTCACCGACGAGAGCCGTCAGCTGAGCGATGTCGTCCGCCGTCGCCGGAGCCTCCTGCAGGCTGCGCTCACCCATCACGTAGTAGCGCAGCGCGCAGTGGCCGATGAGCCCGCCGGCGTTCACCCCGAGCGGGCGGCTGCGCAGCGTGCGCAGGTAGCCGCCGTAGCTCTCCCAACCCCAGTCCAGACCCGCCATGATGGTGTCGGCGGGGATGTCTTCGACCGCTTCCATCATCTCGGCCAGGTAGCGCTCCTGGCCGGGGCGTACCGGCGCGAACGTGACCCCGCAATTGCCGAGGACGAGCGACGTCACCCCGTGCCAGCAGGATGAGCTGGCCTGCGGGTCCCAGAAGAGCTGGGCGTCGAGGTGGGTGTGCATGTCGACGAACCCGGGCGTGACGTGGCGGCCGGTGGCGTCGATCTCCCGATGGCCCCGATCGGGGACGGCGCCGACCGCGGTGATCCGGTCGCCGTCGATGGCGACATCGGCGCGGCGCCCCGGGGAGCCCGTGCCGTCGAGCACCTCGCCACCACGAATGACGATGTCGTGCATGGCACCCCAACCTTCCGGCGACAGCTCTGGGGGCTCAATGTAGTGAGTGAGTCCTCATTTTGCCGAGTTCGTGGAGGATGCTGTCACTGTCAAGCAGCGGAGCGAGCGCTCGCATCCGCACCGGTGTGAGCGCGCCCACGTATCCCCAAGAGGCCCAGGTCCTGCGGTTTCAGTACCGGGCGCGATAACGTGCTGCGGGCAGGGACCATTGATTTTCGACGTGTGGCTGAGCGTTCACTGATCAGCCGCGCCGTCCGGTGAACGAGGAGGACGCATGGCCAGAACCGCCACCAAGGCGACCAAGGCCACCGCCGACGCGCCCCGGGCCCGACGCCTTACCGCCGATGCGCGGCGGCGTTCGATCCTCAAGGCGGCCCGCCGGGCGTTCACCGAGACCGGCGACATGAACGGCACCACGATCAAGACCATCGCCGAGTTCGGCGGCATCAGTGAAGGCGTCATCTACCGCCATTTCGAGAGCAAGGACCAGCTCTTCTTCGAGGCCGTGGTCGAGCCGCTGCGGGAGGCTGTCGACGATCTGGTGGCCGCGACGGCAGTGGTCGACCGCGATCAGCCCCTCACCCCGGAGCGGCAGCTGGAGACCCTGAAGGGCCTCTACCGCCAGCTGATCGCGACGTTCGAAGAGGTCCTCCCGCTGCTCGGCCTGGTGCTCTTCGGCGATCCGCAGGTGGCCAAGAAGTTCTACCGCAAGGACTTCGCCGTCGCGATGGACCGCCTGGCGGAGGCCTGGCGCGAGGTGGAAGACCGGTACGGGTTCGCGTTCGAATCGCCGGACATCTCCGCGCGGGCGGTCATGGGTATCGCTCTGATCCTGGCGCTCGAGGGGCGCCACAATCCCCGCTTCAAGCGTGACCGGGCCATCGACCTGGCGAGCGAGGGCACCGTCAAGGGCTTCTTCCCGACCATCCAGCCGACCCGGCGCCGGCGCTGAACCCGTCGTCAGCCCAGGGCGTGGTCGAGGAGCTGTCCCGGCGATTCATGGCCGGCGACGCCGCCGGGGCGTTCGCGCTCTTTCACCCCGACATCCAGGTGGAGCAGCCAGCGTCACTCCCCCACGGCGGCTGGCATCGCGGCCACGACGGCATGACCCGGATGGGCGTCGCTTTCGGTCAGTACTGGCAGCGCGAGGTCAGCAACCCCCGCATTCATGGCTGCGGCGAGCTCGTCGTCCAGCTGACCACCCAGACCTGGACCGCCAGGACTACCGGCCGCGCAGCCACGGTCGACGTCGTCGAGCTGATGACGGTTACGGCCGGGCTCATCACCGGGATCCGGGTGTTTCAGCAGGACACCAAGGCGCTGCTCGACACGCTCGCCGAAGCCTGACGGCGCGAGCTACGTCGCGACGCTGGCGATCCGGCCGCGAGCGTCCCTGGCCAGCGCCCGGCTGATGACCATGCGCTGAATCTGGTTCGTACCCTCGAAAATCTGCATCACCTTGGCCTCACGCATGTAGCGCTCGACCGGGAAGTCCCGCGTGTAGCCGTAGCCGCCGAGGACCTGGACCGCGTCGGTCGTGACCCGCATGGCGTTGTCGGTGGCAACCAGCTTCGCGACGGAAGCCTCGGTGCCGAAAGGACGTCCGCGGTCACGCAGCCGCGCGGCCGCGAGCGTGGTGGCGCGCGCGCTCACCACCGCGGCCTGCATATCGGCGAGGACGAACGCCAGCCCTTGATGGTCGATGATCTTGCGGCCGAACGCCTCCCGCTCTCGGGCATAGTCGACGGCCCGATCGAGCGCACCCTGAGCGAGCCCGGTAGCGCAAGCGGCGATGCCCAGCCGCCCGGAGTCGAGGGCGGACAGCGCGATCTTCAGGCCCTCGCCCTCCGCGCCGATGAGGCGCTCCTCGGCGACATGGACATCGTCGAACCGCACCGTCGCCGTAGCGGACCCGGTCAGGCCCATCTTGCGCTCGGGGGGATCGGCGCTGAGGCCGGCCGCATCCGCGGGCACCAGGAAGCAGCTGATCCCCCCGCGCCCCTCCGCGGTGCGAGCCAGCACGGTGTAGAAGTCGGCAAAACCGCCGTGGGTCGTCCACGCCTTCGCGCCATTGATGACGTACCCGTCACCGGTGCGGCGGGCCGACGTGCGCATGGCGGCCGGATCCGACCCGGCATGCGCCTCGCTGAGGCAGTAGGCGCCGAGC
This sequence comes from uncultured Actinomycetota bacterium, assembly GCA_963782485.1. Classification (GTDB taxonomy): domain Bacteria; phylum Actinomycetota; class Actinomycetes; order Frankiales; family Frankiaceae; genus DATAZK01. Next base: position 135,702 of record CAWAJV010000006.1, on the reverse strand, counting down.
AGCTCGCCGCCCACCATGTCCGCCAGCCACATGTCGCGCTGAGCGTCGGTCCCCCGGGTCACGAGCGGGTAGCAGGACAGGGCATGCACGCTCACCCCCACCGCGACGGACGCCCAGACGCTCGCGAGCTCCTCGAGGACCTGCAGGTAGACCTCGAAGGGCTGGCCGCCGCCGCCGTAGTCGACGGAGTACGGCAGCCCGAGCAGCCCCAGGCCTCCGAGCATCCGGAACACGTCGCGCGGAAACGCATCCTCGGCCTCCGCCGTCACCGAGCGGGCGGCCAGCTCGGCTCCCGCCAACTTGCGCACCATGGTCAGCAGTTCCGCTGCTTCCCGGGTCGGGAGCAGTCTCTCAGCCGTCACGCTCGCTCTCCCCTCGCAGAGTGAGTGTTCGCTTGCTACGTGCCGAACTATCGTGTCCGCGTCACCGGAGGTCAATTGGCGGCCGCGGCGGGGACCCGGCCTCCGGGGGATCCCCGGCTCGGCAAGGCGACTCGCCCCTGCATAAAGGGCCGCGGTCCCCGTCGGATCGGCGGCGCCGTCTAGGCTTACCGCTGTCGCAACCGCACCACGTTTCGCACAACACCCCGAAATGCACCCGGAGGTTCGCAGTGACGTCCACGGTTTCACTGGGCCTGTTCATGCTCCGCGTTGTCGTCGGCATCGTCTTCATCGCCCACGGGTACAACCACATTTTCGGCGGCGGAAAGATCGCCGGCACCGGACGCTGGTTCGAGTCGCTGGGCATGCGGCCGGGGTGGCTGCACGCGTGGACGGCGAGCCTGACCGAGCTCGGGGCGGGTGCGCTCCTCATCGTGGGCCTGCTGACTCCGCTCGGCGGGGCTGGCGTGGTAGGCGTCATGCTCGTCGCCTGGGTGACCAACCACATGAAGAACGGCTTCTTCATCTTCCGGCCGGGTGAGGGATACGAGTACGTCATGACCTTGACGTTCTGCGGCCTGCTCTTCGCCTGCACCGGCGGCGGCGAGTGGTCGCTGGACCACGCGATCGGCATCTTCGACCCCCCAGGGTGGCTGGCCACGGGCCTGTGCTTCGCCGCGGGTATCGGGGGCGCGCTCGGCCTGCTGGTCACCTTCTGGCGGCCCAAGCCCAAGGCTCCGGCCGCAACCAGCTGAGCTGGCTGACACGCCTCATTTGTGGGTCGGGAACCCCAGGTCGATACTGCTCGACGCCGGATCCGGCCAGCGCGAGGTGACGACCTTCGGCCGGGTGTAGAACCGGATGCCTTCGGGCCCGTAGATGGGCGCGTCGCCGAACAATGACGCCTTCCACCCGCCGAACGACTGCCAGGCGACCGGCACCGGGATCGGCACGTTGATGCCGATCATGCCGACCTCGACCTCACGCTCGAACCGGCGCGCCGCTCCCCCGTCGCGGGTGAAGATGGCGACCCCGTTGCCGTAGGGGTTGGCATTGATGAGGTTGACCGCGTCTTCGTAGGTCGCGACGCGCACCACGCTCAGGACGGGCCCGAAGATCTCGTCGTCGTAGACCTTCATGCCCGGCTCGACGCCATCGACCAGCGAGCAGCCGAGGAAGAATCCGCTGGAGCCGGGGCCGCCGGCCTCGCCCGACCCGTCGACCACGACCGTCGCGCCCTCGCCGGCCGCGCGCTCGACGTAGGAGCGCACCCGGTCGCGATGTTCGCGGGTGATCAGCGGTCCCATCATCGACGACGGCTGGTCTCCGGGACCGATGACAACCGCGGGGATGCGATCGGCGATGGCCGCGACGAGCTCGTCCGCGACGCCGCCGACCGCGACGACGACGGAGATGGCCATGCACCGCTCGCCGGCCGATCCGTACGCGGCGTTGATGGCCGCGTCGGCGGCGGCGTCGATCTCGGCATCGGGCAGCACGACCATGTGGTTCTTGGCTCCGCCGAGCGCCTGCACGCGCTTGCCGTTCCTGGTCCCGGTCTCGTAGATGTGGCGTGCGACGGGGGTGCTCCCCACGAACGAGATGGCGTTCACGTCACGATGGGCGAGCAACGCGTTCACCGCTTCGGCATCGCCCTGGACCACGTTGAAGACGCCATCCGGAAAGCCCGCCTGCTGGACGAGTTCGGCGAGCAGCAGGGCCGCGGACGGGTCCTTCTCGGACGGCTTCAGGAGGAACGAGTTACCGCACGCCAGCGCGTTGGCGAGCATCCAGAGCGGCACCATCGCCGGGAAGTTGAACGGGGTGATACCGGCGACCACCCCGACCGGATGCAGCGCGGTGTGGACGTCGATGCCGCCCGACACCTCGGGGCTGAACGAGCCCTTCAGCAGATGCGGGATCCCGCAGGCGAACTCGACGCAGTCGAGCCCGCGGGCGACCTCACCCTGGGCATCGCTGAACACCTTGCCGTGTTCACGGGTGATGAGCGCCGCCAGGTCGTCGCGATGACGATGGATCAGCTCGCGCAGGCTGAACATCATGGCCGCGCGCTTGCTCAGCGAAGACCCGCCGTACTCGACTGCAGCGGCGACGGCCACCTTCACAGCGTCGTCGACCTCGGCGGTGGAGGCCAGCGCCACCTGCGCGGTGACGATGCCACGCGCCGGATCGTGCACCGGCGCCGTGCGGCCCGCTGAATCGGCTACCCGCCGCCCACCGATCCAATGCGGGATCACGTTCATATCAGGCCCTCTCAGGGGTACGCGGATCGCCTTCGATCAGAGTCGGTACAGCTTGCGTGCATTCTCTCCGAAGATCTTGCGCCGGGTAGTGGGCGCAAGGGTCGCCATCTTCGGCGCGACCGTGTCGAGCGGGCTCGGGTAGAGGCACGTCGGGTGCGGGAAGTCGGTCTCGAACAGGATCCGGTCTTCCCCAACCGCCTCGATGAGCTCGGGCAGCTTGTTGCGGTTGTTCTCGAACCAGAACGTCGCGTACAGGTTGCTGCGGAAGTACTCGGACGGCGCCTTCTTCATCTGCGACAGCTCTTCGGGCGCGTTCTCGGCCATCTCGTAGTCGAGCGCCTCGAGGATGAACGGGATCCAGCCGACCCCGCTCTCGACCGACACCATCTGCAGCTCGGGGAAACGGTCGAAAATCCGCGCGAGGATCAGGTTGGTGACGACCCGCGCATTACCGATGAACAGCAGCGTTCCGCCGATGGCGAGCTGGGTGTTCATCGGGTGTGACGCCCACGGGTACTTGCCGAAGAAGGTCATGGCCGTGACGCTGGCCCCGATGTGAAAATGCACCGGAAGATGCAGATCGCTGCAGACCTGCCAGAACGGATCCCATGCCGTGTTGGCGAGGTCGGGGCCGCCGAGATCGTCAGGGTCGGAGGTCATGTTGACCCCGCGGGCACCGAGTGCCGCGACGCGCTTCGCCTCGCGGACGCACTCGTCGACGCTCCAGGCCGGCATCAGCGGCAACGGCAGCAGCCGGTTACCCGAGTCGCTCTGAATCTCCGCCATAGCGTCGTTGTAGATCTCGATGGCGAGGCGGGTGAGGACCGGATCGTCGCCGGCTCCGAGTCCCTGGCCACCGAGACCGATGGTGCTCGGAAAGATGATCTGGTGGTCGATGCCGCACTCGTCGAGCACGCCGAGGCGCGTCTTCGGATCCCAGGCGCCCATGTGGACGTCTTCGGTCGTCCACTCGAACAGCGCGTGGTACGAGCTCTCCTTGGAGCCGTCACGCGCGATCACGCCGCCGGCGCTGAAGCGCCCGACCGGCGTCCCGTCGAAGACCCAGGTCGGCTCACCGTTCACGCTCTCGACGTGGGGCACCCGATCTCGGTACTGAGCTGGCGCCCGGCTCGTGAAGAGGTCCGCAGGCTCAGACCAGTGGGAGTCAGCGTCGACGACCAGCTCATTGTTTAACATAGACGTCAACATTAGAATTGCGGGATGCCGATTGCAACCGTTGACGGGCTGAGGATCTCTTACGAGGTCATCGGCGAAGGGCGACCCTGGGCGATCACGCCCGGAGGTCGGTTCAGCAAGGACTACCCCGGGGTGCGCGAGCTCGCCGAGACCTTGGCTGCCGAGGGCAACCAGGTGGTGATCTGGGACCGGCCCAATACCGGCGAGTCCGACGTCTGCTTCACGGGCTCATCCGAGTCGGCCATGCAGGCCGACGTCCTTGCCGGCCTCATCAGCCAGCTCGGCCTGGGTCCGACAGTCATCGCCGGCGGCTCCGGAGGCGCTCGCGTCTCGCTGCTCACCGCAGCGCGCCACCCCGAGATCGCGTCCGCTCTCGCCCTGTGGTGGGTCAGCGGCGGCGTCTTCGGTCTCATGAGCCTTGGCGTCCACTACTGCGGCGATAACCTGTCGACCGCCTGGCGCGACGGCATGCAAGCCGTGGCGGACCTTCCTGAATGGTCGGAGGTCATCGAGCGCAATCCGGCCAACCGGCAGCGCATCCTCGATCAGGACCGCCAGGAGTTCATCGCGGCCATGGAGCGGTGGATGGTCGCGTACTGCCCGTGCGGCGACTCGACAATCCCCGGTCTGGCCGATGCCGACGCGCACCAGGTCGACCTGCCGACGCTGGTGTTCCGCAGCGGCGAGAGCGATGTCCACCACACCCGGGCGACCTCGGAGCAGCTGGCCAAGCTGCTGCCCAACACCCGTCTCGTGGAGCCGCCCTGGGGCGACCGCGAATGGATCGAACGCCAGGCAGCGCGGACCTCAGGCGACGGAAGCCTCTTCAGCCGGTGGAAGCTGCTCGTCCCGACCCTGCAGAGCTGGGCCGATGAGGTGCTCGCTTAGACCATTGCAAGCCATCAATCGCTGGCCTGGTCACGAAAGCTCGCGATGATGCGCTTCAGCACATCCCGTGTCATCTCGAGCTCGCGCTCGGAGACGCCCGCGGTGGCGAGAAGTTCCGATCGATGCCCGTCGGAGGATCGGGCCAGGCGTCTGTGAACGGCGCGGCCCTCTTGCGTCAGCGTCACGAACTCGGACCGCGCATGGTCCGGATTGGCGAACTTCTCGACATGACCCTGATCCACGAGATCGACGATCACCCGATGCACGGCTTGCCGGGGCAAGCCCAATCGGCGCGCGATCGATGCCACCGTCATCGGTCGGTCGACGATCGCTGACATGGCTAGCCAGCGTGCAGCCGTGGACCCGTAAGCCGCTGCTTCGCTATCGCTCTGGCGCCGGCTGAGACCGGCAAGCTCATACACCTCTGCAAGCAGCGCCCGGTAGCTCTCCGCTCGTTCCGACGACACATCAACACGATAAGCAACGCCCAACCTATTGTCATGATGCTGACAACATGTCACCGTGATGACGTCGTTCGGCTGCATGTCAGACCGTGCGGCGGGTCGCCCTTCGATCGATGGGTGATGCGGTCAGCGGAGGTGACATCGGTTTATGAAAGCGCTTCGGTCACACCACCGCGGTGGCCCCATGACACTGGTGTACGAGGACGCCCCGCGGCCGCAGCCATCCCCAGGTGAAGTAAGTGTCGCGGTGTCGGCAGCATCGATCACCTTCGCTGAATTGGGCTGGGACGAGACCTGGACCCGTGGCGGCATTGATCGCACGCCCGTGATTCCAGCCCACGAGGTTTCCGGGACGGTGGCGCACGTCGGGGAGGGCGTGACCGATATACGCGTGGGCGATGATGTGTTCGGCCTGCTGCCGTTCGACCACGACGGCGCGGCGGCGCAGTACACCGTGACTGCCGCGGAAAACCTAGCCCGCAAGCCGGTCGCACTCAGTCACGTTCAGGCGGCCGCCGTGCCGCTGGCGGCTCTCACCGCTTGGCAAGCCCTTGCCGACCATGCACAGCTACGCGCGGGCGAGCACGTCCTGATCCATGGGGGTGCCGGCGGCGTCGGGCTCTTCGCCGTTCAACTGGCTCACTTGTGGGGCGCGCGCGTGACGGCCACCTGCCGGCACGATGACTTTTCGGTGGTGAAGGCGGCCGGGGCAAGCCGTCTCATCGACTTCGAGTCGACGCCATTCGACACCGGAGACGACCGCTACGACGTCGTCCTCGACACCGTGGGCGGCGACACGCTGCGACGGTCCTACGGAGTGGTTCGCCGCGGAGGGCGTCTGGTCACACTCCAGGCTCCACCCTCGGCAGCCGAGCTGCGAACCCATGACATCACCGGGGCGTTCTTCATCGTCACCCCGAACCGGACGCAGCTCGACCAGCTTGCCCAACTCGCCGACGACGGCCGGCTGACCGTCACGATTGCCGCGACCTTCCCGCTGTCCGACGGGCGGCGCGCTTTCGAGAGCGGCGATGCACCAGGACGCCGCCCAGGCAAGACCGTTCTGATCGTCTGATCGACCGCAATCCCAGCACTGACCTCGAAGAAGGGCATGTCGTATGACCACGCAGAAGGCACCCGTCGTCTTCATCCACGGGCTGTGGCTGCATGCCCTGTCCTGGACCCCCTGGCTCGAGCACTTCGCACGGCTCGGCTACCCGGTGCTGGCACCGGAGTGGCCGGGAACTCCCGACACCGTTGCTGAAGCGCGAGAGCATCCTGACGGCATCGCGGGCCACGGCATCGATGACGTCTGCAGCCACTTCGCGGCCATCATCGAAACGCTTCCGGAGAAGCCGATCCTCATCGGCCACTCGTTCGGCGGCATGATCGCCGAGAAGCTTCTCGGACTGGACTACGCGCATGCTGCCGTCGCCATCGACGCAGCCCAGATCAAGGGCGTGCTTCCGCTGCCGCTGTCGGCGTTGCGCTCGACGCTCCCGGTGTTCAAGAACCCGGCGAACAAGCATCGCGCGGTGTCGCTCACCCCCGAGCAGTTCCGCTACAGCTTCGGCAACGCGGTCTCGGCGGAGGAATCCGACGAGCTCTACGAACGCTGGACGATCCCAGCCCCCGGAAAACCACTCTTCGAAGCAGCCACTGCCAACTTCAGCCGTCACTCGCCGGCGGCTGTGGCGACGGACAACTCGGAGCGCGGCCCCCTGCTGCTCGTGATGGGTGGGCGCGATCACACGGTGCCGGAAGCCATCACCAAGTCCACGCTCAAGCAGTACCGCGGCGCCGGCGCGGAGACCGACCTCATCGAGTTCGAGGATCGCGGTCACTCGCTGACCATCGACGCACGGTGGCAAGAAGTGGCCGACAGCTGCCTCGCCTGGCTCGACAAGCGCGGCTTCTGACGCAGCCCGAGCCCACCCACATCTGCAAGGAGAACTCGATGAATCGACTGCCCGACTCCGAGCTCGTTCTCGTCCCCGGAGGCACGCTGATCACGGCGACGGCCGACGAAGGACGCGCCCTGGCGTTCACGCTGGCCCGTCACAGCGTCCACAACATCCAGCCCGACCTGGACGTACTCAAGGGCGGCCGGCCGAACTATGCCGCCTCGCCCGACAGCCTCATCGCGGCCAGCCAGGTAGTGGCGATCGAGTTCCAAACGATTGCCGCAGCCAATGACTACTGGCGCCGTTGATACCTTGACCTCCCGCTCTCACCGCTCGAGCGCACCACCGGGCCGGGCTATGGAGTCGCTAACGTCCGCAGCGGTCGTGGCGGGCGGAGATCTTGCTGGGGGTCGCCGTCGGTCCTCCGGCGCTGCGCTGGGGTAGGAGTCGATGGCGGTGATGACTCCCACCCTGACGCGGCCGCGGAGCATCGGCCGTCGTCACCGTGGAACGGGGATGTCATAGTCGCGAGCATGCAGTTTCACGTGTTCCTCCCCCAGATGCGCATGTCGTTTCCGGACCTCGTCTCCCGTGCCCAGGCCGCCGAGGCCGCGGGCTTCGGCGGCATCTCCGGCATGGACCATCTCGCTCCCCCGGTCGCGGTGAACCAGCCGATGTACTCGGCGATGGTCACCAATACCTGGCTCGCGGCACACACCGAACGCCTGACGGTCGGCTCGCTCGTGCTCTGCGACGCATTCCGGCAGCCGGCCGTCCTGGCCAATGAGGCGGTGTCGATCGACCACGCGTCGAACGGGCGTTACGAGCTCGGCATCGGTTGGGGTTCGGTGCCGGAGGAGTTCGAGTCGTTCGGAGTCGGCTCGACGGAGCCGCGCCGGCGGGTCGCCCGGCTGCGCGAGACGCTGCAGATCGTGACGGCGCTCTGGGCCGGAGAGGTCGTCGACTTCCAGGGCGAGTTCTTCACGCTCAAGGGAGCGTTCCAGGCCGCCCGCCCGCTCGACCGGATCCCCATCGTCGTCGGCGGCGTCGGGCCGAAAACCCTTGCGCTTGTTCGGGATTTCGCTGATTGGTGGAACGTCCACATCGGCCACCTCGACAAGGTGGCCGAGCTGCGCGCGCAGACCGGAAACGCGCGCGCGTCGATCCAGCAGATGGTCGCCTACATACCGGACGAGAGCCGTCGTGACGAGGTGACGACCCTGGCGCTCAAGCGCTTCAGCCACTCCAAGCCGGTCATTGGCACCGGCCCGGAGCTCGCGGCGCACTACGCGAAACTGGAGGAGCAAGGCATCGAGCGGGTCTACACCTGGTTCTGCGACTTCGCCCCGCCCGACACCTTGCACGGCTTTGGAGAACAGGTCATCGGCCAGCTGGGCGCCTGATCACGGCAGCACGACAACCGAGTAGTTCACGTCCAGATCGCGATCCCTCGAGTAGCTGAACGGTGTGCTGCGCAGTGTCGTGCTATCGACGAGGAAGTGATTGGCGGTCCACTTCCCGGTGGCGCCTTCACCGCTGAGGCCACCGACGATGACCTGCTTCGAACCGGGCAGCCACTGCGCCCAGGCCAGCGGCTCGCCGATGCTGATAGTGGCGCCGGGAACGAGGCGCAGCGAACCGGTGGCGACGTCGACCAGAGCGAGGCGCGTCTCGGGGTTGTAGCTGCCGCTGTTGGTCTTCGCAAACACCGCGAGCTGCCGACCGTCCTGCGAGAACGCGCCCCGGTAGTCGAAACCGAAACCGAGCGGGCTCCGGACCTGCCGAGTGGTGCCGGTCGCCAGGTCCGCGATGCGCAGCACGCAGCTCTCGGCGCTGATGCAGTCTCCTGCAAGCCACGCAACCAGGCTGCGGTCGGCCGCTGGGTCGGTGTAGGTGCCGACGAACAGCCCGCCGTCACCGAGCACGCGGATACGGCCGGTGGCAGGGGTCCAGACGGCGAACGTCGATGACCCGTCCCCGACCGTCCCGTCCTGCCTGGCCTGCTGTGAACCCACGACGAGAATCCCACCGTGCGCCAGCGCAGCGCTCGACGTCCCCAACTCGTAGCCAGCCTGCACAACCCACCCCGTTGGAAGCGTGAACCGTCGGAGCAGGCGCCCATCGACGCTGTAGCGATCGAGACGGCGCTCATCCTCGGAACCGACGAAAACATCAGTGCTATCAACCGCATTGAAGACCAGCCCGCCGCTCGCGAAGCGGCGGGCCCGCCCCGTGGCCGTGTCATAGGCCATCACGCCGCTCGTGAAAGAACTGACCCGACCGGTGGCCGCGTCGTAGACCGGGCCACTGTCGGACGACTGGCACGCGCCGCACACCGCTATCCAGAAAAGCGTCCTTCCCGACGCCACCATCGAGATGACTGCCCCTCCATGACCGGCAGCGACGACGCGCTGCTGATGCGTGCGAAGGCTTCCGATGTGCACCTGGCCCCGGTAGTCGACCCAGGCGACCTCTGGCAGCCCGGCCGGCCTGGCGACCACGGGACGCGGAGCCGCGGCCGCGGGCTGCGGGGGCGGCGCCGGATGGCTGTCACCACCGGCCAACGCCAGTGCGGTCGAAATCGCAACGATGACAGAAATCAAGACGATGACCATGAATATCCGCCGGCGGCGGCGCCGGCGCTGATGCGCTTCCTTGAACAGAACCTCGGTATCGGCCGGACGGCCCGCCAGCAGTGCCGTACTACCGCCACGCTCGTAGTGCGTCCCCGTCATGGGCACCTCTCCATCATCCGGATGACTTCCTCGCGGCGATAACCGTGGCGCCGGGCGAACTCGAGCAGGGCCGAAACCTGTTGCAGCACAGCCGTTTCTCGCGAGGTGGCGGCGACGGTGATGCCGCGACCGCGGCCGAACTCGAGCAGACCTTCGTCGCGAAGCATGCGCAACGCCCGGAGCACCGTGTTCTTGTTGACGCCCAGAACGGCGGCAAGGTCCTGGGCGAGCGGCAGGCGATCCCCCGGGCCGGCCTCGCCCTCGGCAATGGCACGCCGGATCTCTGCGGCCACCTGCTCATGAAGCGGGAGCGCTTCAGCCCGGTCCACGGGTTGCCCGGTGATAGTCAGCATGGTGCTAGTGAGACTAGCACCATTCCCCGGCGCTATTGCTACTTCTGCATGCCTCCGGAGACCGAGATGTCGTCGCCCGTGACGAACGATGACGCGTCGCTCGCCAGGTAGACGACCGGGCCCACGATCTCGGCCGGATCGGCGACGCGCTTCATCATCGTGCCGCCGGCCACCAGGTCCAAAAATCCCGGCGCCGTCCGCGCGCCGCCTTCCATCATTTCCGTCAGGAACGGGCCCGGAGACAGGACGTTCACCCGCACCCGCCACGACGCCCACTCCTGCGCCATGCTCTTCGTGAGGTTGATGAGTCCGGCTTTCGACGAGCCGTACGCGCAGATGTTCGGGCCTCCCGAGTAGCCGGCCATGGTGGCGATATTGACGATGCTGCCCCCGCCCTGATCCCGCATGATCGGGGCGATGCACTGGCTGAGGCGCAGCGGCCCTTCCAGGTTCACGGCGAACACCTTGCGCCAGTACTCGAGCGTCATGTCCGACGCCGTGATCCGGGCCGGGTTGATCCCCGCGTTGTTGACCAGCACGTCGATGCGGCCCAGGCGCTCCGCCACCTCGGCCACGAAACCCGGAATGGCATCCCACTCACCGACGTGACAGGCGAGGCCGAGCACCTCAGCGCCGGTCTCCGCGTGGATCTGCTTCGCGACCTCGTCGCAGAGGTCTTGCTTGCGACTGCTGACCACGACGGACGCACCGGCGTCGGCCAGCCCTCTGGCCATCGCGCGGCCGATGCCCTTGGTCGAGCCGGTGACGATCGCCACCTTGCCGTCGAGCCGGAACAGGTTGTCAGTCATAGCCACTCTCGTCCGGTTTCTACTGGAAGGTGGGCAACCCGTTGACGATGTTCTTCGGGTCGCAGTTGAACAGCCCCTCGTTGGGGTTGGTGACGTCCTTGTCGTACTCGAAGCCGTCCTTCGTCACCTTCAACATCAGGAAGCATTCGCTGTAGCTCAGCTTCGCAGGATCGGTGTTGAACGGGGCACCGAACCCCCCGGCATTCCACTCCGGGTGCGCCGCGGCTTTGCTGAGCACGCAGTCGACCGTGAGGTTCGACCCGCACTCCGTCGCCGACGTGGCCCACAGCAGCCACGCGCTGAGTGACAGGGCGCTGAAGCCCGAGAGGTTCTTGCGGCTCGTCGTGGTGGTCAGCAGGTCGACCGCCTGTTTAGCGACGGGGTTGGAGCCGGCGAGCTCGAAGGGCACGTAGTTGGAGTAGATGTACACCGGCGGCGGATCGGTGGCCGCAGCGAAGGCGTCCGCCACAGCCGATTTGTAGACGTCGGGGGTGAACAGCACGGCCTTCGGGGCGTAGCCCACGTCCTGGAACCCGGAGAAGAACGGGGAGTAGTTGGGCAGCCCGGTCGGGTAGAGCAGCTGGCTTCCGGCACCCTTGGATACCGAGAGATACGGCCGCCAGTTGGGCACGTTCTGCGGGAACTGCTGGAAGTCCTTCACCGTGAAACCGATCTGCTGCAAACCCGCCTGCGCCCGGCGTGCCTGCGGCAGCAGCGACGCCAGATTGTTGGCATAGATCGCGGCGTGCTCCTTCAACGAAGGGTCCTGGCGGGCTAGGGCAAGGAACGGACCGACGTAGGCCTGCGTTGCTGGAGCTCCACCGATGGCCACCTGGAGCGGCGCCGTCACCGCGTTCGGCGACACGTGATAGGCGGGTACATCACCGAGCTTGCACGCGAGGCGCGGCTTGACCGTCGCGTCGTCGAGCGCCGTCCCGCCGCCGACCTGCATGAAGTCGGTCTGACATGCGTCGATCACGACCGCAGCCGAGTTGAACAACTTCGCGTCACGCTTGTGCAGCACGATCTTGCGACCGTTGATCCCGCCGGCGGCATTGCACCAGTCGACGAACGCATCACCGGTGTCGAAGAACTCTTGCTCCAGACCGGGCTGAATGCTGTTGCCGGTGTCGGAGAAGGTCGCCAGATCGATCTGCGTGTCGCTGACGCCGCGAGCCGTGGAACCCTTCGCGTTTCCGGGGCCGCACACGTCGGTGAGCGAGCCGAACGAACCGGGCCGGGCGGCTGCGCCGGTGCTTGGTGCCGGGCTTGACGTCGCCGGGGTGCTCGACGTCGAGCCAGCTCCCGATCGCCCGCAGCCGCTCAGATCCAAGGCCAGCAGGATGCCAAGCGCTCCAGCCGCGGTGCGCCGACCGGCAGTCGCCAGCCGTCTCCCTGTATTGCTGCATGTGATTATCGGATGTCCCGGCCGCTGATGCTGCCGTCCCCCTGCCACCGTCACGTCAGCCATGTACTTGTCCGATCTCCAGCAGGTAGCCGTCGGGATCCAGGACAAGCCCTACGGTGACCGCGAACCGTGGCAACCGCCGGGGTTCGGCGACCGGCGTTGCGCCGGCGCGCAGGGCGCGGGCATAGTCACCCGCCGCGTCCTGCGACTCGAGATAGACCTTCCAGATTCCCCCCGCCACGCCAGCGGGTTCACCGTCACGGGCAGCCAGCATCAGCTGCGAGCCCGAACCTGGACGTCCGACGATGACTTCGCGGACGTCACCGGCGTCGATGCAGGCCAGGGCTTCCAGGCCGAGGCCGGCGGTGTAGAAATCCTTGGAGCGATCGAGATCACGCACCCAGATCGCGACGCTGCCGACGGCGAGCCCGGTCGGCGCCTCTTGTAGGCCCGTTGCCGACTTGCTAGCTTGTTGCATGTATTGATACAGGCAAGTTACTCGCCCGGTGTCAAGTGCAGACCGCCACTGTCTCGAGGAGTTGCATGATCACCCTCTCCGACGTCCAGGGCGTCCTTGGTCATTGGTGGTACGCCTACGACCAGGGTGATTTCGAGACACTGAACCGGCTGCTGACGGACGATGTCGCCTTCCGCTGCGAGAGCGATACCGGCGAGACGGCCTTCGAAGAGTTCATCCGTTGCGACGCGCACGGGCGGGAGAGCGTCATGGCGTGGCAGCGCGACCACCGGCTGAACAGTCCCTACCCGTTGCGTCACAACGGCACCAACATCCATCTGACCCGTGTCGACGGCGACGAGGCTGACTTCGCGTCGTACATCTTCGTGTCGCAGATCGTTGACGGAGCCGTCAGCCCGCTGTCGACCGGGCTGGTCCGGGGAACCGTGAGACGCGAGGGCATTGATCCGCTCATCGCTGCGATGCGGGTCACCCTGGATACCCGATCCTCGATCACCCTCGCCGAGTACCGCGCCGGCCACGTCGCCTGACGCGAAGGAGTCATGACATGACCGACTACCAGGACCAGCTTTCCCGCATCCTGCGGCCGGTGTCACCACCCCGGGTGATCGAGGGTGTGTACACGGAGGACCAACACGCTCGGCTGCTCGACATCGTCAAGACTCACGGCCCCTGGCCGACCATCACGGCACACCATTTCAGTACGGCCGAAGAGCTGATCGCCACCTCGACCGGCGTTGTCCCGGAAGGGCTTCAGGTCACCCTCGACGACCTGGCGACCGCGCACTTCCGCGGGTTCCTGGGCCAGGACTCCGTCGCGTACTACCCCGAGATCGAGGACTGCTTCTACAACGGCCGCTTTCTCGAGCTGGTCCGCGACTACTGGGGTGCGAAGTACGCGAAGCCCACGATGATGCTGTTCAACGTCTGCGGGCCGCACCGCAGCGGCCTTTCGGCACACCTCGATGCCGTCACCTTCCGCGGTATCCGGTATGAGAACACGCCGGTCTGGCTGCAGAACGTGATGGGCAAATCCGGGCTGTTCACGTCGCATCTCGAGAAGATGGCGCAGGTCATCACCTGGTGGTATCTCGGCGAGAACGGCACCTTCACCTACTGGCCTGACGGCCCGCTCGCACCACCGGTCCGGCTGGAACATCCGCTGTGGAACAAGGGCGTCGTCGTCCAGAACGAGCTCATGTTCCATCGAGGCGATCCCGTCGGCGCGCCGGCCGAACGCGACGTTCCCGGACTCGCTCACCGAAGCCTGTTGGAATACAACGACACCGAGGACGGGTGGACGATCACCACCGATGGGAGTCCGATGCGCACGTATCGCCCGGAGCAGATGCGCCTGCTGGTGCACTGGAGCTCGCAGGTGTTCGCCGATCTGGACGAGCTGAAGACCGCGATGGACCACACCGACGACCTCACGCACGACGTGGTGTTCGGGCGCCTGATTGCCGACATGCGCAGCAAGGGCGTGAAGGTGGCAGAACCGAGCGACCCGCTGCATGACTCGGACTTCATCCGGGCGTTGGTCTCGACCTACACCATCGCCCCGACGACCGACTGGGCTCGCCCCGACGCCGCCTGACGGCTACGCGGCAGGCAGGCGTCTAACGTGGTTCACGTGTCGGCGGTTCAGCAGGTCGAAGGTCTGCTTACCCGGATGGCAGACATGCGAAGCAGCCCTCGCTACCTCGCGCGCTTGCTGAAACTGGCGGGATCCCCCGTTCAGCCGTCCGGCTGGGCGATCATCTCCGTCCTTCACTCGCACGGCGGCATGCGTGTATCGGACCTGGCGGGCCGGTTGGGACTCGACCAGTCCACCGTCAGCCGGCAGCTGAAGCCTTTGGACGGCGTGGGACTCATCAGCCGCACGGTCGACGCGGGTGATAGGCGCGTCGCCGTCATCTCACTGTCACCGCAAGGCGCCAACACCTACGCCGCCGTTCGGCAGCGATGGTTGGACGACCTCGCGTGGTACATGCGCCATTGGAGCGACGCCGAACGCGCGCAGTTCGGTGAGATGGCAGCACGGTTCTCGGACGAGATCGACGCCGGTCAGGCCGGATTGCGCCGCCACGACGAACGTCGCGAGGGCCGGGAACGCGACGGCGCGGCCTGAGCGACCGGGCTACGGGGAGACGGTCTTGCCCGGGATCACCTCTCCGCAGACCGGATCGGCGTCCGGGACCTTGACGAACTCCTTGCCCTTGAGCTGCACGATGTACGCGCAGTTGTTCGGGCCGCCAAAGTTCTTGGGGTCGCTCGGGTCGAAGGGCTTGCCGGTCAGGCCACCCGCGTCGAAACTGTGGACCTTTGACAGCCCGGCGATGACGGCGGCCTTGTTCGTGACGTCGTCGGCGGACACGTTCTTCAGGCCCGCGACGAGCAGCAGGAGCGACGTGTAGCCGGTGTAGACCGGCAGGCCCGGGTGCTGCGTTCCGCCGGTCGCCTTGAGCGCCGCGAGGAAGTCTCGCGTCGCCGGCGTATCGAGCTCGACCGGCTGGAACTGGAGGGTGAAGTACACGCCGTCGGCGGTCTGGAGCGTTGCGGGGCCGGCTTCGAGCAGATCACCGCCGTAACCGATCGGCAGCAGGGCGAGCTTGAGCTGCACTCCCTCGTTCTTCAACGCCTTCAACAACGCGAACGAGGTGTTGGGGTCGACCTGCGGGAAGACCGCATCGACGCCGGCGTTCTTCATCGCGATCGCCAGCGGCCCGACGTCGGTGCTGCCGAACGTGAAGCTGCTGTTGATGTATCCGACCTTCAGCCCCACCGCCTCGGCCGAGACGCCGGTGCCCTTGGCCGACGTGGCCGACGAGGGCGAGATCGAGTAGCCAACCGCGCCAATCGTCGTCGCCCCGAGCTCCTTCGCGAGCTTCCCGTAGGTCGTCGCGACCTTGGTGGTGTCGGTCTTGCCGCTGTTGGGGAACATGTTCTTCGCCGTCAGCCACTCCGGACCGTCCTGGGCGAAGCCGACGACCGGAACGCCCTGTGCCGTCAGGTACGGGGCGGCCCCGAAGAACAGTGCGGAGGCCGCAAGCACGACATCGACATGGTCTTGGGTGACGAGCTTCTTTGCCGCCGCCAGCACGGCCGTTGGGTTCGTCTGGCTGTCGGCCATGACGTACTTGATCTTGTAGCCCTGCTTCTCCGCGGCGTAGACGCCCGCCTTCACACCGTCTTCGATATGCGCCTCACCGGACGCGGCGACCCCGCTGATATCCGTGATGACGCCGACGGTGATGGTCTTGCTCGACCCGCCGCTGCCCGCACCCGACGAGCTGGTGCCGGTGGGCGCGGACGAGTCGGCGGCGGAGGGGCTGTTCCCGCCACTACTACTGCCACACGCAGCCGCAGCAAGGGCGAGAACTGCCGTCCCCGCGATGAGCCGTACAGACCTGCGGACCATGGTTTCCCTCCGTTGGGAAAGCGGCGCCCGCGCAGCGCGGACATCTGCGCGGCATCGTGACACGTCTTTGCGTGGTCTGATGTCAATTCAGAAGAAGTCGAGACCGCATCGTTAGGCGGCGGACCGGAGTAGGCGAGTGCTCACTCATGACGCCAGCCTGATGACCGCCGATCGTCGCGATGCCGTTACGTGATCAGCTTCCAGTAGGAGTCCTTGCGCCGGATCTTGCCGTCAGCGCAGATGTCGAACAGGTCGCAGCCGCGCACCCGGACCTGCTCGCCCGAAAGAGTGGTCCCGGTCAGGAGCCACTTTGATACCGCATGATCACCACAGACCCAGTGTTCGTCCTCGCCGTAGTGAACGTCCGGTATGCCCTCGAACCGCTGGCCCAGCCCGCGCCGGACCTCGCGGAGCCCGGTGAACCGAGTACCCCATGGATCGGGCCCCCTCGGTGACTCGAAGACACAGTCCTCCGCGAAGAAGCTCATGATGCGATCAAGATCATGGTCATTGAAGGCATCCAGGAACGCCTGCAGCGTCGTGGTCGTCATGCTGCAGGCTCGCACAGGTGAAGGCGCCACCGGATCGGATCGCCCTTTCACGGCCGCTTGAAGCGGCAAGCGCCCAGGCGCCGCTGGTCCCGGCGGTATCCGATGCCGAGCAGCGTTTCCAGTTCCGCGATGATCCTGGGAAACCGTCACGATTCAGTCCGGCTTGGCCGGCTGAGTGGAGCGCGAGAAAGTGGGTCACCGTGAGAGGGCTTCAGGACCAGGTCATCGTCGTTTGCGCCGGTGGAACCGGTACGAACGACGGGCCGAGCAACCGGGCCAGCATCGGCGGAGCGACGGCGCGCCGGCTCGCGCTGGAGGGCGCGCGGGTGGTCGTGGGCGACCTCAACGAGCCTGCCGCCCAGCGGACCGTTGAGCTGATCGAACGCGACGGGGGGACGGCAATCGCCCAGCAGTTCGACGCCGGTGACGAGCCGTCCATCGAGGCCTTGATGGCGCGCGCCATCGAGGTGTACGGCGGCATCGATGGAGTCCATGCCAACGCCATGGACATGTCCAGCGAGACGCTTGGCGTCGACGGTGAGCACGATCTCCTGACGCTTCCCCTTGATGTCTGGCAGCGCACGATCGACGTCGGACTCACCGGCTTCCTGCTGTGCGCGCGCCATTCGATCCCGTCGATGCTGGAGCGCGGCGGCGGGTCCGTGGTGGCTACGGTGTCAGGCGCGGTCTACGTGGGTGAGCCGATCCGGCTCGCGTACCAGACCACCAAGACCGGCATGACCGCCATGGTCCGCCACATCGCCTCGCGGTGGGGTCATGAGGGCATCCGGGCCAACGCGGTCGCACCCGGCATGGTGCCCGGCGCGTCGAAGCTCGCCGAAGTTGACGAGGCCGGCCGCGAGCGCATGCTGCGCATGGCGCGATCGAACCGGCTGGGGACCGCCGACGACATCGCTTCGATGGTCACCTTCCTCATGTCGGACGACGGATCCTGGGTGACCGGCCAGGTGATCTCCGTCGACGGGGGCGTCTCGATGCGCCCCTAGCAACGCTAGCGCACGCCGGCTACGCCGTCGTGACCGGCAAGGACTCCCAGCCGCGCACCGTCGAAGTCCTCGCCTGGACGGCGTTTTCGCGGTCGACCTCCCACTCGGGGAAGCGCTTGAGGACCTCCTCGAGCGCGACCCGGCCTTCGAGCCGGGCGAGCGCGGCACCCAAGCAGAAATGGATGCCGTAGCCGAAGCTCAGGTGGCGACCGACATTGCGGTGGATGTCGAAGCGGTCGGGGTCCGGGAAACGCCGCTCGTCGCGGTTACCCGAGCCGTTGAGCAGCAACATGATGTTGCCCTCGGGAATCTTCGTGCCGTAGTGCTCGATGTCGCGATTGATGTAACGCGCCTGCACGGGTGACGGCGCCTCGTAGCGCAGCAGCTCTTCGATGGCGTTGGGGATGAGCGCGCGATTCTCGACGAGCTCGCGACGCTGATCGGGATTCTCGGCGAGCACCTTGCCGGTCCAGCCGATCAGCCGGGTGGTGGTCTCGTTGCCGGCTCCGGCCAGCAGCTGGACGTAGGTGAGCACCTCGCCGCGGGTGAGGCGCCGGGTCGTGCCGGTCTCGTCGACGAACTCCGCGTTCAGCAGGTCGGTCATGATGTCGTCGGACGGGTGCTCGGCCCGCCAGTCGATGTAGGCGCCGAACGTCTCGACGCCGAAGTCCGACGACGCCGCCGCGGAGGTCGGCATCCCCTCCATGCCCTCTTCCAGGTGAAGGCCTTCGTCGAGCCGGTCGCGGATCGCCTGCTGGTCGGCCTCCGGGATGCCGAGCAGGTAACCGATCGTGCGCATGGGCATTTGCGCACCGAGGTCGTGGATGAAGTCGAAGCCGCCGCTGCCGACATGCGGGTCGAGGGAGCGGGCGCAGAACTCGCGCACCTTCGGCTCGATGGCTTCCATCTTCTTCGGGGTGAAGACGCGGCGCATGACGTTGCGATGGACGTCGTGCAGCGGCGGATCCTCGAACAGGATCGCGCCGGACGGGATCTCGACGTTCGCCTTGACGAGCTCGAGCACGGTGCCGCGACCCGACCGGTAGGTGTCCCAGTCGCTCAGGCACGGCTCGACGTCGTCAAAGCGGCTCAGGGCGAAGAAGTCGAACTTCTCGTTGTAGTAGAGCGGTGCCTCGTCACGCATCCGGCGCCACACCGGATAGGGGTCGGCGTCGATGGTGAAGTCGTAGGGGTCGTAGTAGACGTTCTTGCTGTTGAGGTCATCGTCGCTGACATCGCTGCCGCTCAGAACCGACACGCGCGCTCCCTCATCTGGATCCGGCTTTGCTCGCAGACCCGCAGTATGACACCGGAGTCAGATTCGGAAAGCCCTCCCTGGCACCGAAATTGTGCTGGGTCAGCTTTTGCCGCGCTGCGTGAGGGCCGTGTTGAACGGTGCCGCCCGACCGTAGGAGGTGGCGGCGCCGCACAGCACGATGTCGGCTCGCCGGCACAGCCGACGGCGCAGCTCCGAGGGGGTCTGACTGGTGGTGGACCACGCCACCAGCGTGTCCATGGTCGCCGCCTGCAGCAGGGCAGCCACCTCTTCCACCTCGATGTCGGACGGAAGCTCTGCGCGCTGCACGGCATAGCGCAGGACGGCTTCGAACGCCGCGCCGAAGCCCTTGGCCTTCTCGTTCGGCATGCCGGTGTGCACCGAACGCGACCAGTGGCCGACGACGCGCAGCAGAGCAGCGCGCGGGGCACGCGCGACGCGCCGGGCGAGCGAGGTCATCAGCTGCTCGACCAGGTCGAACGTGTTTTCATCCCACTGCATTGCCTGCTCGGCCTCATCGAGCATGATCTCCGCCGTGGCCCACGGCATCTCCAGGAGAATGTCGTCCTTGTGGGCGAAGTGGAAGTAAAACGTGCCCTTGCTGACCCCGGCGGCGCGAGCGATCTCCTCAGCCGTCGTCTCCTCGAACGCGTCCTCGAAGCCTCGGCTGTTCCACAGCTCCAGAGCCGTCCGGATCAGCTTGCGACGGGTGTCGCGCGAACGTTCCTGCGACAGCGCAGAGCGACGCGGGGCGGGACGCTCAGCAGGCTCAGCCGACCGCGGCGGGTCTGGTGTGCCACCTGATTCGCGAGGCAAGGCGCGCTCCGAACCTGCTCGTAATTTGGACTCCGGTCAGAATGACCTTACGCGCGCGTTCCCATCGCCGGCTATTCCGGGCCGAAAGACCCGGTAGATGCTGGGACCACGGGCGTCCGGGACGTAATTGCACCGAGCCTAAATTCCGGCGTAGGCTGCCGCTCATGCTGTTCGACCTCAGCTCGGACCAGGAGTTCTTCCGGCAGACCACTGCGAAGTTCCTGGAAAGCCAGGCCCCCATCGACGAGGTGCGCCGGCTGCGTGATGATCCCGCCGGCTTCAAGCCCGACTACTGGCGCCGCGGGGCTGAGCTGGGATGGACCTCGCTGGTCGTCAGCGAGGAGCAGGGCGGCGGCACCATCAGCGGAGCCGGTGTCGTCGACCTGACGGTGCTCGCTCACGAGTTCGGTCGCCACGCCTCCCCGGCCCGCTGGCCGCCACCAATGCGGTTGCCGCGGCCCTGAGCGACGCCGCCTCACCAGAGCACGAGGAGGTCCTCGGCGCCTTACTGGCGGGTGAGGCGATCGTCGGTTGGTGCGTCGCCGAGCGTGACTCGGCCGGCGTCGTCGACGAGCTGGCGTTGCGCATCGAGGTGCAGGGCGACGAGGTGGTGCTCAACGGGGTGAAGCGTCCCGTCGAGTCAGCGGTGCAGGCGAGCCATTTCCTCGTCACGGGCCGCAGCGGCACCGGCCTCACCCAGGTGCTGGTGCCACGTGAGGCGAGCGGCGTCACGACCTCGGCCATGCACTCCGTCGACCTCACCCGGCGCTTCGGCCTGGTGCGTTTCGACGACGTGCGGCTTCCGGCTACCGCGGTCGTCGGTGAGCTCGGCGGGGCGGCCGGCGCACTGGAGCGCCAGCTGCAGATCGCGATCGTCACGGAGAATGCCGAGGCCGTCGGGGCCATGCAGACCGCGTTCGACATGACCGTCGCGTGGGCGTTCGACCGCTACTCGTTCGGGCGCCCGCTGGCCTCCTACCAGGAGCTCAAACACCGCTTCGCCGACATGCTCTCCTGGCTGCACGCGAGCCATGGCATCAACGACGCGGCGGCTGCAGCCGTCGAGTCCTCGGCGCCGGAAGCAGCGGAGCTGGTGAGCGCGGCGAAGGCGTACATCGGTGATTACGGCACCGAATTGCTGCAGGACTGCGTGCAGATCCACGGGGGTATCGGCGTGACGTTCGAGCACGACGTGCACCTGTACCTGCGACGGGTGACGTTGAACCGCGCCCTGTACGGCACGCCGCCCGAGCATCGCCAGCGGATCACCACCCTCCTCGAAACCGCCCAGTCCGCGACGAGCCTGAAGGACAGCGCATGAGCCCCGCCGACCAAGAGCCGGTCCAGGAGTCGGTCGAGGATTTCCAGCGGCGCGCTCGCAGCTGGATTCGCTCCAACCTGCGCAAGCTCGACCCGGATGAGTCCGGCGCTCCCTCGCTCAAGGCCGTCGCAGAGGACACCGAGGGCGCCATCTTCAAGCACGCCCGGGCGCTGCAGCGAAAGCTCTTCGACGCGGGCCTGGCCGGCATCTGCTTCCCCCGCGAGTACGGGGGTCAGGGGCTCTCCCCCGCACACCAGCGGGCGCTGAACGAGGAGCTGCGCGGCTACGAGTACCCCGCACACCTGCAGATCCCGACCCTGTCACCCTGCGCCGCCGTGCTCCTCGACTTCGGTACCGAAGAGCAGAAGAAGGCCCATATCCCCGCCATTCTCAAGGGCGAGGAAATCTGGATGCAGTTCCTCAGCGAGCCGAGCGGCGGCTCGGATGTCGCCGGGTTGCTCACCACGGCAGTGCGTGAGGGCGACGAGTGGGTGCTGAACGGATCCAAGATCTGGACCACCGGGGCCTGGTGGGCCGATTGGGGGCTCTGCCTCGCGCGTACCAACTGGGACGTGCCGAAGCACCGTGGGTTGACGGTATTCATCCTCCCGATCCGCCAGCCGGGTATCGACATCCACCGGATCGAGATGCTCAACGGCAACATGGAGTTCTGCCAGGAGTTCCTCACCGACGTCCGGGTCCCCGACACCGACCGCATCGGCGAGGTCGACGCCGGCTGGACGGTCGGCACGCGCTGGATGTTCCACGAGCGGATGATGTACAACTCCGCGCTGGTGACGGTCCCGGCCGGCACCACCCATGGCGGCGGAGGCGCCGGCGCGTCGCTGCTCGAGGTCGCGCGCAGCGCCGGACGCCTGGACGATCCGCGGGCTCGCGAGCTCATCGGCGAGGCCCGCATGCTCGAGCTGGTCGGCGGTCAGCTGAACCAGCGCGTCCGCCAAGGGGTGGCGTCGGGAGCGCTGTCAGACCAGGCGGCCGCCATCTCGCGGCTCTACATGGGCGTGACCAGTGCCCGCACCGCGACGATCGCGTTTCAGGTGGCCGGCTCCCTCGGCGCCGCCTGGACCGACGACGACGGCACGGCGGGCGACGCCGGGCTCGCCTTTCTGATGCGGCAGACCGGCTCCATCGGCGGCGGCACGACGGAGATGGCGCGCAACGTCATCAGCGAGCGTGTGCTCGGCATGCCGCGCGAGCGCACTCACGACCCGAGCCTGCCGTTCCGCGACGTCCCGCGCAGCGCTCCCACCCGGCGCAGCTGACCAGCGGAAGCCGGGCTACGCGGCTGCGGTGTCGCGCCCGGCTGACGCGGTCGGCGAGTCGCCCTGCATGGTCCGAGCGATCGCATAGACGGCGAGCTGGTCTGGGCCACCTGTGCCGCCGGCGTCGCGCACCTCGACCCGCCCGAGCCCATCGCTGACCACGGCCGTAGCGACGGCAGGACCGCGACGCACCGGCCGCAGGTAACGCATCGCCAATGACGCCAGCGTCTGCCCCGGAGCGGCTGACAGCACGGACTCTTCCACCGCGAGCGCGATAAGCCCGCCGTTGACGGTCCTGGCGCTGTTGAGACCGTCTTCCGAACGCGGCAGCACCGCAACGCCGGGCCCGCGTCGCTCGCACCCGGCACGCTCGGCGAACGGGACCGAAAGGCGCCCGAGCGGTCGCGGCTGCGAGCGCAGCGCCAGATGCTCGGGCGGGAATGTCACGGACGGGTCGGGCACGGCCATGAACGACACCGTGCTGAACGCGATCGGCCGGCCGGTCTCGTCGCTGAAGTCGACCACCACGACCAGCACCGTGCGCCCCGATTTGATGAGCCGGGCGACCGCGTTGATCGCCTGCGGCTCACCATGATCCTGGTGCAGGTGGACATCGAGCTCGAGCGTGGTAGGCACCCGCGGCAGGAACGCGTCCATGGCCAGATAGCCGGCAATCATGTCGGCCCAGGTCGCGAAGATGGACGCGCGAACGATCCTGGTGCCCGGCACGTACATCTCGGGAACCACCACGGCTGACCCGTGGAACTCCTCGCCGACCCGCTGCAGGTCGAAGCCGAGCTCGGCAATGATGTGGAAGGTGACCCCGCTCCCCGGCTCGCTCAAACGCTAGGCCCGACCGAGCAGGAAGTTCACGATCGGCGTTGCCGCCGGGTAGACCTCGGTGGCGCCCGCCGCGAAGTATCCGGAGTCGGTCACCATGATGATGCCGTTCGCCGCCCGGCCCGCATCGCTGCAGAGGAACACGAGCGGGTAGGCCTGCTCCGCCGGGGTCGCGGCCTCGATGCCGAGCTCCTCGCGGTAGTCGGCGCCGAAGCCGAGCCACATCTCCTTGTTGGCCTGTGCCAGCGGGGTATCCGTCGGACCGGGGCAGATCGCGTTGATACGGATGCCCTGCTTGAGCATCGGCATGGCTTGGGTCGCCACGTAGGCGCAGACCGTCTGCTTGCTCCAGTAGTAGTCAGCCTTACCGTTGTCGACGGCCCACTGCGACGCCGCATCCCAGCCGGTGATGGGGTCAAAGGCCAGGTACTCCTTCAGCTGCGCCAGGTTGGCCTCCCAACCGAGACCCGCCGCGGAGGAGATGAAGCCGATGGCCGAGCCGCGCGGCAGCATCGCGCCGGCGATCAACCGGTCGATGAGACGCCGGTGGCCGATGAAGTTGATCTTCTCGATGCCCGGGGTGCCGTCGGCCACGCCCGCGCAGGAGAACAGGGCGTGGATCGGGCCACCGCACTCCTCGACCGCACGGTCGATCGAGGCAGGGTCGGAAAGGTTGAGCTTGATGGCCTTTGCGCCCGCGAGGGTCACTTCGGCGAAGTCCATCACGATGACCTCGGCGCCCGCGTCCTGCACCAGCTCGGCGACGGCGGCACCCATACCCGTCGCACCACCCACCACGAGCACTCGCTTGCCGTCATACCGGAACGCGTCGAACGGGGTCATGCACTTCTCCTTGTGACGACGGGGGTTGGGGCGAGATAAGCGCGGCAGCGGGTCACGCTACGACGCCGCGAACCTTGAGATCGATGACGGTGTCCCAGTCGAGGCCGAGCTCTTCCAGGATCGCGTCGCCATGCTCGTTGAGCGCCGGCGCGCGCTTGGGCTGGGCCGGCTGCTCGTCGAACTGAACCGGAGCCGCGGTCAGGCGAAACTTGACCCCCTCGGCCGTTTCCAGCTCTTGCACGTAGCCGTTGGCCACCGCCTGCGGATCAGCGCTGGCCTGCAACGTGTCCTGCACGACGGTCCACTGGCCGCGGAAATCGGCGAGCACCTGACGCCATTCCTCAACGGTGCGCTCGGCGAAGACCCCGATGAGGATCTCAGCGGCCTCGGGTCCATGCGCCATCAAGGCCGCGTGGTCGATGAAGCGCTCGTCCGTAGCCAACTCCGGTCGCCCGATGAGCTCGCACAGCTGCGGCCAGTACTGGCCCGCCTGCAGGCAACACAGGGACAGGTAATTGCCGTCCTTCGTCGAGTAGATCCGCACCAGCGGGTTGGAACGCATCTGGTCGGCGGGCGGCGGACGCCACGGCATCCCCAGCATCAGAGACAGGCCGTAAGCCTGACCCATGGCCCACATGCCGGTGCCGAGCAGCGAGACGTCGACCACCGTCGCCTCGCCGGTGCGCTCGCGGTGGAAGAGCGCGCCCATGATGCCGCCGGCGATCGTCATCGCGCCGATGGAGTCGCCGTAGCCCGGACCCGGAGGAACGGGCACCTCGTCGTCCTCCAGGCGCATGGAGCCCATGGCGACTCCGGAGCGGGCCCAGAAGGCGAGCGAGTCGTACGAGCCCTTGTCGGCGTCAGGACCGCGCTCGCCCTGACCCGTACCACGCACGTAGATGATCTTCGGGTTGTGGGCGCGGACCTCGTCGAGGCTGATCTTCAGCTTCTTGCGGACCCGCGGGAGCTTGTTGGTCAGGAAGACGTCAGAGGTCGCGATGAGCTTGTGGAGGATGTCGAGGCCCTCGTCGGTCGTGAGGTCGAGGCCGAGGCTCTTCTTCCCGCGGTTGGAGTGTTCGAGCAGGATGTGCACATCGCCGCCGATGTCGGCGACACCGGTGGAGGCGAGGCCGCGCATGGCGTCACCACGCTCGACGTGTTCGATCTTGATGACCTCGGCGCCCCAGTCGGCAAGGAGCGCCGATGCCGCGGGCACGAACGTGTGCTCGGCGACCTCGAGGACCCGGACGCCTTGCATCACCGCGGTCATCCATTTACCTCCGACTGAAGATGGGGGCCCGAAACGCTCCTGGTACTCATCTGTTTTAACATCGACGTCAACAATGACGCTAGTGTGTTGGCGCATCGCGAGCGGTTTACCGACCAAAGGACTACGGCAATGCGGCCCCTCCCCGAGCTGACTCCCGCCAACCACTGGTTCTGGACGTCCGGCGGCTCGGCACCCGAGGGGGTGCTGCGGATTCAGGGCTGCTCGGAGTGTCACCAGCTGGTACACCCCCCGACCCCGATCTGCCCGGTCTGCCGAAGCCGCGCCTTCGCGCCGGTCGAGGTGTCCGGCCGCGCGACCGTCGTGGGCTTCACCGTCAACGTGCAGCCGTGGCTGCCCGGGTTCGACCTCGACCCGCCGTACGTCATCGCTAACGTCGCCCTCGAGGAAGACGCCGGCGTGCGCCTCACGACCAACATCGTCGGGTGCGAGCCGTCCGAGGTCCGCATCGGCCAGGAAGTCGCCGTCACGTTCGAGCAGCACGACGACGTGTGGGTGCCGCTCTTCGCGCCGACCGGTGGCCCGGATGCGGCGCAAGAGCGGATCGCCGAGGTGCGGCTCGACACCCCGCGGGCCCCGCTCGGCAGCGAGCGCTTCGAGCATCGCGCCGTGCTGTCCGGGATCGGCCGCTCGAAGATGGGCCGCCGGCTGATGGTGGATCCGCTCTCGTTGACGATCGATGCGTGCGTCGCGGCTGTCGCTGATGCCGGCCTGCAGTTGGACGACATCGACGGGCTGTCCACCTACCCCGGCATGTCGGCGGGCGCGGGAATGAGCGAAGGCGGCATCACCACGGTCGAGGAGGCCCTGCGCCTGCATCCCACCTGGACCAATGGCGGCGGCGACCTGCCCGGCCCGGGCGGGTCCGTCATCGCGGCCATGCTCGCCGTCGCGTCCGGGCTGTGCCGCCACGTGCTCTGCTTCCGGACCGTGTGGGAGTCGACCTACCGGGCGCTGGGCCTCGGGCAGGCTCCCGGCCGGATTTCCGGCCCGCTGATGGAATGGCGCGCCCCGTTTGGCGCGATGTCGGCGGCCAACTGGATCGGGATGAACGCGAACCAGTACTTCCACCGTTACGGCGCCTCCCGCGAGATGCTCGGCCTGATCGCCCTCAACGGCCGCGCGAACGCCGCCCGCAATCCGGTGGCGATCTACCGCGATCCGATGACCATGGACGACTACCTGCAGGCGCGCATGATCACGACCCCCTTCGGCCTCTATGACTGCGACGTGCCGTGTGACGCCTCCATCGCCGTCGTCGTCTCCGCCGCCGAAACCGCCGGTGACGCGCCCAACGGCGCGATCCGGGTGGAGTCCGTCGGCACCCAGATCCTCGAGCGGGTCTCGTGGGATCAGGGCACCATCACGCATGAACCGCAGGTACTCGGGCAGTCGGCCCACCTCTGGAGCCGCTCCAGCCTGACCCCGGCCGATGTCGATCTGGCCCTGCTCTACGACGGGTTCAGCTTCAACGCCATCTCCTGGCTGGAGGGTCTCGGTTTCTGCGGCTACGGCGAGGCGCAGGACTGGCTCGACAAGGGCCGGCGGATCGCGCTCGATGGTGAGCTGCCGGTCAACCCGCACGGCGGCCAGCTCTCCGAAGGGCGCACCCATGGATTCGGATTCATCTACGAAGCCGTCACCCAGCTTCGTCACGCCGCCGGGGATCGCCAGGTCGCCGATGCCAAGACAGCCGTGGTCACGTCAGGGGGCGGCACGCCGTCCGGCGTGCTCTTACTGCAGCGCGATGGCGCCTGATCGCTAGACTCGGCGCAAGCTCGGCCCGGTGAGGCCTCGCACGGAGGGGTAGGGACCTTGTCGACAGCTCCGCAGGTCGATGGTGATCGACCGAATGGGCCTCGCTCGCGCAAGGGTGCGCAAACCCGAACCCGGCTGCTCGAGGCCGCCAAGGCCGTCTTCGAGGAAGACGGCTTTCTGGAAGCCCGCATCTCCGACATCGCCGAGCGCGCCGGCCTTTCCCACGGGTCCTTCTACCACTACTTCGATTCGAAGGAGCAGATCTTCCGCGAGGTGGCTACGGCCGTGGAGGACGAGCTCACCGCTCCCGTCGACGCGGTGATCTTCAATCATGAATCCAACGCGTCACCCCGCGAGCGCATCCGTGAGGGCATCCGCCGGCACCTGCTGAGCTATCAGGCGGAGGCCGCGATGATGGGGGTCATCGAGCAGGTCTCGCGCTATGACGAGCACGTGCGCGCGATGCGCTACAAGAATCGGATGCAGTCCGAGGGCCAGATCGCCGACTCGATCCGCCAGTTGCAGTTGCGCGGTCTCGCTGACCCGAAGATCGACCCGGACCTGGCCATTGCCGCTCTCGGGGCGATGACGCTGCGCTTCGCCGAGATGTGGCTGGTCGAGAAGAGCCACGACTTCGATTTCGACGAGGCCGTCGACCAGTTGAGCCGGGTGTTCTCGAACGGTCTGGGGCTGGCGGAAACGTCCGAGCAGACCGACCGCGGCCGTCGCAAGCGGGCTAGCTGACCCTTCCGCTCGACCCACCGCCCCCCTTATATTGACATCGACGTCAAAGGCGTCTTGATGGCAAGGCGTCCAGGGAGGACTTCGCATGCGGGTGGTCGTAGTTGGTGCCTCGAGCGGGCTCGGTCGGTGCATGGGCATCGGGCTGGCTCAGCGCGGTGAAGACGTAGCTCTGCTGGCGCGTCGCCACGACCGCCTCGTCGACGCGGCGAAGGAGGCCGGCCCGGGCACGCTCGCCA
The DNA here is from genome assembly GCA_963782485.1 of uncultured Actinomycetota bacterium. Lineage (GTDB taxonomy): Bacteria > Actinomycetota > Actinomycetes > Frankiales > Frankiaceae > DATAZK01. The sequence continues at coordinate 107,438 of CAWAJV010000006.1, read as the reverse complement.
TCGCGTGTGACGTCACCGACCAGGCGTCGTGTCAGGCGGCGATCGCCGAAGCCGCCGAAGGAATGGGCGGCATCGATGCGGTCATCTACTCCACCGGCGTCGGGGTCCTCAACCGGCTTGCCGACATCGATGCCGAGACGTGGCGCTGGGCCTTCGACACGAACGTCATCGGTGCTTCGCTCATCACCGCCGCAGCGCTCCCCCATCTCAAGGCGTCCAACGGCGTTGCCGCGTACCTGTCGTCGATCAGCGCCTCGCTCACCCCGCCATGGCCGGGTCTCGGGGCCTACGCCGTCACCAAGGCGGCGCTCGACAAGCTGGTCGAGGCGTGGCGGGCCGAGCACCCGACGGTGGGGTTCACCCGCGTCGTGGTCGGCGATTGCGCGGGCGGCGAAGGCGCGTCGATGACCGGCTTCGCCGACAACTGGGATCAGGACATCGCCGCCGAGTTCTACCCGACCTGGATCTCGCGCAACTACATCACCGGCACCCTGCTCGATGTCGAAGAGCTCATCAACGCCGTGCATTACGTCGCCAAGGCGGGCGCCGGCACGAGTATCCCGTCGGTGACGGTGACGCCCCGCCCGGCAGCCTGATCGCTCAGGGCGCGTAGACGTCCAGCACGAGCGCGGTCGACATCCCGCCACCGGCACACATCGCGGCCACGCCCGTGCCGCCGCCCCGGCGGCGCAGCTCGTGGATCAGCGAGATGACCATGCGGGCGCCCGTCATCGCGATCGGGTGGCCGAGGCTGCAGCCGCTGCCCAGGACGTTGACCCTGTCCTCGTCGATGCCGAGGATGCGGGTGGTCCCGACGCACATGGACGCGAATGCCTCGTTGATCTCCCACAGCGCCACGTCGTCGACGCTGATCCCGGCCCGCTTGAGGGCCTTCGGGATCGCGATGGTCGGCGCCAGCCCGGTGTCAGCAGGCTTGACACCCGCAGATGCCCAAGCCCGCACCGAGGCCAGCGCCTCGAGGCCGAGTTCGTCGCTGAGGCTCCGCGACGCGACCACCATCGCCGCCGCTCCGTCGTTCACGCCGGCCGCGTTGCCCGCCGTGATGCTGAAGCCCTCGATCTCCGGGTGCAACGGCTTCAACGAGGCGAGCTTCTCCAGGCTGGAATCGCGGCGCGGGTGCTCGTCGACGCTGAAGCTCTGCTTGGTGCCGTCGCGACGCACGACCGGGACCGGAAACGTCTCGTCGGCGAACTTGCCGGCGTCGATCGCCGCGACGGCCCGCTGGTGTGACCGGTAGGCCCAGGCATCCATCTGCTCGCGGGTGACCCCGGCCGTCACCGCCGCGTTCCAGCCGACCGTGATGGACATGTCCATCGCCGGCGCGTCCGGCGTCTCGCGGTGGCTCGGCGGGAACCAGTCCAGGACGTCATCCGTGCCGGGAACGCGACGGCTGTAGCGGGGCGAGGTCGAGCTCGACTGCACGCCGCCGGCGATGATCACCTCGTCCATGCCGGAGATGACGGACGCAGCCGCGTTCTGCACGGCGGAGAGCCCGGCCGCGCAGTGGCGGTTCTGCGCGATGCCCGGCGCGTTGACGAGTCCTGCCTCGATGGCGGCGTAACGGGCGATATCGCCTCCGCCGTAAAGGGATTCGCCGAGAATCACGTCGTCGACGAGGGCCGGATCGATTCCCGCCCGCGACACCGCCTCGGCGACGGCCAGCGTGCGCGAGCTCCATCGCGTCGACGTCGGCGAGCGAGCCGCGAAACGCCGTCCCGATCGGGGTCCGGGCGGTCGCGACGATCACGGCCTCATTCGTTGTCACGTACTGGTTCCTTTCAGCGGGCACCGTTGGTCAGCAGGGGCAGGTGAGCCACCCCTCGGACGTTGCTGGAAACGTGGCGGACGGCCCGCGACTCGTCGACAGCGAAGTCCGGAAAGCGGGTGACGAGCTCTTCGAAGGCCACCCGCAGCTCGAGGCGGGCGAGGTGGGCACCGATGCAGCGGTGGACCCCGAACCCGAAGTAGATCGTGGACGGGTCGCTCTCGCGCGTGATGTCGAAGCGATCCGGGTCCGGGTATGCGCGCGGATCGCGGAGGGCAGCAGCCGTCGCCAGCATGACGCGCGAGTCTGCTGGGATCGTCACGCCGTGCAGCGTGATGTCCTCGGTGGCAAGACGGCCCTGCAGCTGCGAGGGTGCGTCATAACGCAGCACCTCGTCCGCCGCCGCGCCGGAGCGCGACAGGTCGGAGGCCAGCAGCCGGCGTTGATCGGGGAACTTCGTGAACGCGATGGTGCCGTTAGGGATGCCTTTGGCCACCGTCTCGTGGCCGGCGAACGCGATCTCCTGGAAGCGCACCGCCACCTCGGCCGCCTCGAGCTTGCGGGTCCTGGTGCCTGCTTCGTTGTCGTCGACCTCGGTGTTCATGATGACGCTGATGATGTCGTCGCCCGGCTTACCCTCGCGCTCGGCGACGAGCCCGTGGAAGATCTCGAAGATCCTGATGGACGCGTTCATCTGCTTCTCGGCGAGGTCGGGATCCTCGTTGCGCTCGAGGGTCTGATCGGCCAGCGTGTGTATCTCGTCGCGCAGCTCGTGGGGAATGCTCAGCAGCTCGCTGATGACGTTCAGCGGCAGCTGAAGCGCGAACTGCTCGGCGACATCGAACTCCGGATCGCCCTGGAAGCGGTCGAGCAGGTCGCGGCAGCGCTGGCGGATGTACGGCTCCATCGCGTTGATCCGGCGCGGGGTGAATACCTTGCCGATCACCTTGCGGTGCCAGCGGTGCTCGGGCGGGTCCTTGGCGATCAGCAGCGCAGACGTGAGCTCGCGGGGCATCTTTTCGATGGTGGGGCCGGCCATGCTCGAGTAGCGCTCGAAGTCGTTGTGGGCGCCCATCACGTCGGCATGGCGGCTGAGCAGATAGAAGTCGTGCTTGGCGTTGTAGTAGACCGGCGCCTCCTCGCGCAGCCGCGCGTAGGTCGGGTACGGGTCGCAGAAGGTGGCGTAGTCGTAGGGGTCGTACTCGACCGGCGCTGACGCGGTCACGGTCTCGGTCATCTGACCTCTTCCCTTCTCGCTATGCGGCTAGAGGGCGCCCTTGTGGTGTTCCGGTATGCGACGAATCATGCTGTCCTGCACGTACGACGCGACCAGCGAGCCGTCCGCGCGGAACACATCCCCGCGCCCGAAGCTCTTGCCATGACCCGCGTAGGTGCTCCGCTGCTCCAGCAGCAGCCAATCCGACGCCGGGCACGGCTCGTGGAAGGTGAGGTTCTCCGCGAGCACCCCGGTCGAGAGCGTCACGTGGGCCTGTGACTGGCCGACACCCGCGTGGGGCCGCATCGCGGCGCCGATGAGGAAGCCCTCCGTCAGGAAGGCCAGCAGAGCCTGGTTGATCGACGAGTCGGAGGGCGCGTCGAGACACCGCGCCCAGACATCGACCTCGGGCGGCCCGACCGCCTCCGGGTCGCTGACGTCGACATCGCCGACGATGCGGATCTGCCACGCGCCGAAGGAGGTTTCGGACTTCAAGCTGTCCTGGGGCGGCGAGAATCGGCTCGCCGGATCGGCATGACGGATCACGTCGGGCTCGTCCGAGCTCAGCAACACGGTGGAACGCGTACAGATGCGCTCGCCCTGGCGAATCGTGACCGAGCTGCTCGCAAAGTTGCGCCCGGCGTGGATCGGGTCGACATCGATGTCGAGCGGTGCATCAGGCGACGCGCCGCGCGCGAACACGGTCTGCAGGGTCTTCACCGACTTGCCCTCGTGGCCGATGAGCCCGGCGATGATGGACTGCGCCATCAGCTGCCCGCCGAAGACGACGGCGTGGCCCATCTTCACATTGCCTGCCCGGTAACGGTTTTCACCGACCGGTTCGAGAGTCAAGGACTCCAGCAGGGCATCGAGAGTGAACATCGGGTGGTGGGCCCCTCTACCGTGGTGGGAAACGCAAAGCGCCGTCGAGTCGGATGTTCTCGCCGTTCAGATACGCGTTGCGCGCGATCGACTCGACAAGCAGGGCGAATTCCTCGGGCTTGCCCAGCCGCTGCGGGAAAACGATGTCCTTGATGAGCTTGGCCCGCATCTCCTCACCGACCTGCATCATCGCCGGCGTCCCCATGGTGCCCGGGGCGATGGCGCAGACCCGGACCCCCAGCGGCGCGAGGTCACGCGCCATCGGCAGCGTCATGCCGAGGATGGCGGCCTTCGCCGCCGCGTACGCCACCTGCCCGGTCTGCCCCTCGATGCCGGCGATCGATGCCACATTGACGACGACGCCGCGCTGCCCATCCGCGTCGGGCTCGTTGGCCGCCATCGCCGCTGCACCGAGCCGGATCATGTTGAACGCCGCGAACGCGTTCATCGCCATCGTCTCGGTGAACGACGACTTGTCGTGGGGCTTACCCGTGCGGCCGACGGTCCGGCCGCCGCCGACACCGCCACCGGCCACGTTGACGATGAGCGAGAGGGGGCCGGCGGACGCTGCCGCGTCGATGGCACGGCCGACATCAGCATCGTCGTTGACGTCGCCGACCACGGCGACGGCGGCATCACCCAGCTCGGTGACCAGCGCGTCGGCTGCGACGCGGTCGAAGACGACCACGCTCATGCCGATACCGGCCAGGTGTCGCACGGTGGCGGATCCGAGCCCCCGGCTCCCCCCGTGACGATGGCCGAACGGCCCTCGAGATTCACTGCTGAGCGCTCGTGCTCAAACCGCCACCGCAACCCGCATCAGCCGGCCGAGGTTGCCGCCCATGATGGCCGCGATGTCTTCGTGGGCCATTCCCGGCGGCAGGTGCTCGAGGTAGCTGGTCGGCTCGGCCAGCCCCTCCGGGTGGGGGTAGTCGGAGCCGAAGAGCACGTGGTCGACACCGACTTCCTTGACCAGCTTCTCGATGTTGTCCTCGTGGAACGGGCTGATGTAGATGTTGCGCTTGAACGCGACGACCGGGTCCTCGTCGAACCCGTTCGGCATCTTGCGGTAGGCGTCTTCGAAGTGCTCGAGCAGGGGCACCACCCAATCGCCCCCGTTCTCGATCATCGCGATCTTGAGGTCCGGGAAGCGGGTCAGCACCCCGCCGCACACCAGGGCGGACGCCGAGTCCTCGATGGGACGGTGGCCCATGGTCAGGTAGCGGAACGGATCCGGCCGGAACGGCAGCATCTCCGAAGGCCCGGTCCAGTCGGCCTGGTAGCGCGAGTAGCCGCTGTCAGAAGCGTGCATCGAGACGAGGATGTCGTTGTCGACGCAGGCCTGCCAGAACGGGTCGAACTCGGGGAAGCCGAACGACCGCGAGCCGCGGAAGCCGGGCACCGGAGCGGGACGGACCAGGACCGTGCGAGCGCCGCGCTCGATCACCCAGTGCAGCTCCTCGAGCGCCTTCTCCACGATCGGCAGGGTGATCACCGGGGTGGTGAAGATCCGATCCTGATAGTTGAAGGACCAGACCTCGTGCAGCCACTGGTTCAGCGAGTGAATGACGACGTGGGTCAGCTCCGGATCGTCACGCAGCCGCTCCTCGAGCAGGCTCGCGAGCGTCGGAAACATCAGCGTGCGGTCGACGCCGAGCTCATCCATCAGCTCGAGGCGCGGCGCCGGCTCCCGGAAAGCAGGGATGGCGCGCATCGGCTCACCGATGATCTCGCGATAGGACTTGCCTTCCGGATTGCCATTGCGGAAGTAGTCTTCCTGCGCGCCCGGACGTGCCACGACCTCGAAGGTCGGGTTGGGGATGTATTCGCTGATCGTGCCGCGCAGGGCGATCTTCTTCCGGCCGCGCACGTCGACATAATCGATGGCTCCCCGGTACCGATCCGGCAGGTAACGCGTGAACGCGTCCTCGGTCTCGTACAGGTGGTTGTCTGCGTCAAAAACTGGAAAATCGCAGCTGCGTGCCATGCAACGACGTTAACCAGATTTTGACTGCGACGTCAATGTTGGGGATGCGGGAGAGGGAGCTGCTCGACCACCCTTCACGGCTGCCCGCATGCTCTTGCCTGACCGGACGAGAACGTGCTTCTCGGAATTGAGTGGCACGGTATCGTGAACCCCGTGGACCTGTCGTACAGCGCCGCCGACCAGCAGTTCCGCGCCGAGTTCCATGCCTGGCTGCAGGCACACCTGCCTGCCCAGTGGCGTACCGACGAGTTCTGGGCGGCGCGCTCGCTCGAGGAGGGCTTCGAGCTGCGCCGCGCCTGGGAGCGCGATAAGGCGTTGGCGGGATGGGCGGGCATCCACTGGCCCAGGGAGTACGGAGGGCGCGGCGGCACCCCCACCCAGAAGGCCATCTACGACGAGGAGATGGCCCGTGCGCGAGCACCGCAGACGGTCAACAACCTCGGCCTCACCTTTCTCGCCCCGACCGTCATGGCCATCGGCACGGATGCGCAGAAGCGCGAGATCATCCCGGCGCTGCTGCGCAATGACGTGATCTGGTGCCAGGGGTTCTCCGAGCCGGGAGCGGGCTCCGACCTCGCTGCCGTGTCGACGCGGGCGCAGCGGCAGGGGGACGACTTCGTGGTCAACGGCCAGAAGGTCTGGACCAGCAACAGCGTTCATGCCGACACGATGTTCGCCCTGGTGCGCACCTCCCAGGAGGCCAGGAAGCATCACGGGCTCTCGATGCTGCTGCTGGACCTGCACCAGCCGGGCGTCGACATCCGGCCCCTGAAGACGATGACCGGCAAGGAGCACTTCGGCGAGGTCTTCCTCACCGACGTGCGGGTGCCTGCGGACCAGGTGCTCGGCGAGGTCGGTAACGGCTGGGGCGTCGCGATGCTGCTGCTCTCGTTCGAGCGCGGCGCCTCGGCCATGGGCTACTACACGACCTTCCGCCGCGAGCTCGACGAGATCGTCGCCATCGCCAAGCGCACCCGCCGCGGCTCCGGGTTCGCGGCGGACGACCCGATCCTGCGCCAGAAGATCGCCCAGGCCGCCATCGAGCTCGAGACCCTCAAGCTGCACTCGCTGCACATCCTGACCAAGGTCGAGCGCGGCGAGGAGCTCGGCTTCGAGTCGTCCCTCACCAAGCTGCAGTGGAGCGAGACCCACCAGGACATCGGCGAGCTCTACCTGGACGTGCTGGGCCCGGACGGCTGGGCCACGCGCAGCGACGCCGACGACGGGAGCGGGCTCTACCCGTTGCAGGAGATGGCCCTCTGGTCGCGCTCGGAGACCATCTGGGGAGGCTCGTCGCAGGTGCAGCGCAACATCGTCGCCGAACACGTCCTCGGCCTGCCGCGCTGAGGTGAAGGGGCCACTGATGCATCGCCTTGGGGCATCGGATAGACCTGGGACCATGACGCCTTCCGCCTCCGGCCCGCTCGCGCATCTGAAGGTGCTCGACCTTTCCCGGATGTACCCGGGCGCGCTCTGCACGCTGCTGCTCGCCGACCTCGGGGCCGACGTGTTGAAGGTCGAGGGTCCGGGCGCGGGTGACGGGATACGCCACGTGGTGGCGCCCGGGGCCTTCAACGCGACGCACACGGCGCTGAACCGCGGCAAGCGCTCGATGGTGCTGGATCTCAAGCAGCCGGAGGCTGCGGCCGTCCTGGCGCGCCTGGTGAAGACGGTCGACGTCGTCGTCGAATCGCACCGGCCGGGTCAGCTGGACAAGCTCGGGCTGGGCTACGAGGCGATGAGCGCCGAGAACCCCCGCCTCGTCTGGTGTTCGATCACGGGCTTCGGCGATTCTGGCCCCCACGCGCAGTCCGCCGGCCACGACATCACCTACCTCGGCTACGCCGGCCTGCTCAGCCGGCTCTCGGACGGAGCGACCCGGCCGCCCGACGCGATCATCGCCGTGCCCGTCGCGGCAAGCATGGCGGCGACCGGCATCCTGGCGGCGGTCAGCCAGGTCAGCCAGACCGGCCGCGGTTCGCGGATCGACGCCAACATGGCCGACAGCGCGATGTGGGTGCTGTCCGAGGACTTCGCGCGCCAGGCCAACGAGCCCACCCCGGGCTGGGGCACGTTCGCCGCCCGCAACGTCTACACCTGTGCTGATGGCGGCGAGGTCACCGTCGCCGCCACCGAGCCGCGCTCCTGGGCTGCGCTGTGCCAGGCGCTCGACGTGCCGGAGCTGGCCGGCCACCGCCTCGGCGACGAGGACGCTCCTGTCACGGCGCGGCTGACGGAGGTTTTCGCCACCAAGTCCGCCGCCGAATGGTGCGCGAACCCGGGGCTGGCCGGCGGGGTCGGCCCGGTCAACGAGATCGAGGATCTGCTGCAGGATCCGGCCGTGGTCGAGCGTCGCAGCCTGGTCGCGCTGCCTGCCTCGGGTCGCGTCGTCCTGGCCAATCCGCTGCGCTTCGACGGCGGCGCCGGCGACATCTCCTCGCATGGCCTCAGCGACCCGCCGGCGCTCGGCGCCGACACCGATGCGGCGCTGAAAGCCGCTGGCTTCAGCGACGACGAGGTCGCCGCTCTCAGAGAACGGACGGTCGTGCTGTGAGTGAGACGAGCATCGACTTCGAACTGGCGGGCAAGCGCGCGCTGGTCACCGGCGGGGGGCAGGGGGTCGGCGAGGGCATCGCGCGGCTGCTCGCGGCGGCCGGTGCGCAGGTGCTCGTCAACGATTACTTCCCCGACCGGGCCGAAGCCGTGGCGGCGGCCATCGTCGCCGACGGAGGCAAGGCGGTGGGCGCCGCTTTCGACGTCACCGACTTCGATGGAGTGCGTGAGACGTTTTCGCGGCTCGGGCAGGTCGACATCCTCGTCAACAACGCCGGTAACGCGGGCGCCGAGGGATGGGGCGGGATGGCGCCGTTCGTCGACACCACGCCGGCGGACTGGGCCAAGTACTTCAGCGTGAACACGTTCGGGGTCATGAACTGCGTCCACGCCGCGCTGCCCGGCATGATCGCGGCGAAATGGGGTCGCGTCGTCACGATGATTTCCGACGCGGCGCGCGAGGGCGAGGCCCACATGGCCGCGTATGGCGCGGCCAAGGCCGCCGCTGCCGGATTCAGCCGGGGTATCGCGCGCGAGGTCGCCCGTTTCGGAGTGACGGTCAACAACATCGCGCTGGGCACGATGCGCACCCCGGTCTCTGCCGGCCTCTGGGACGACCCGACGAAGGTCGATCAGCAGAAGGCGCTGATGAGCCACTACCTGATCCGCCGGCCCGGCAGCCCCGACGATGCCGCCTGGATGGTCGCGACGCTGGTGAGCCCGCGCGGGTCCTGGGTCACCGGCCAGACCATCCCGGTCAATGGCGGCTACTCGTTCGCGCTCTGACACCTGCCAACTCACCCCAACTCACCGAGGGCCGACTATGGGACTGCTGGACGGGCGCGTTGCCGTCGTCACCGGGGCGGGACGCGGGCTCGGGCGGGCGCACGCGCTCGCTCTCGCTGCAGCAGGGGCGGCTGTCGTCGTCAACGACCTCGGCACCGGACTCGGCGGTGAGGCGACCGGCGAATCACCGGCTGAGGGTGTCGTCGAGGAGATCCGCGCGGCGGGCGGTTCGGCCGTCGCGGACGGGTCGTCGGTCAGCGACTGGGCGGCCTGCGCGGGCATCGTGGCGCGGGCCGTCGACGCGTTCGGCCGCCTCGACATCGTCGTCAACAACGCGGGCATCACCCGCGACCGGATGCTGACGTCTTCGACCGAGCAGGACTTCGACGCCACGTTCGCCGTGCACGTCAAGGGCAGCTACGCCCTGAGCCACCACGCCTGCCGCTACTGGCGTGAGGCGTTCAAACGCGGCGAGCCGGTCAGCGGCCGCATCATCAACACCACGTCCGGGTCCGGGATGTTCGGCAACGTCGGGCAGACCGCCTACGGTTCGGCCAAGGCAGCGCTCATCGGCCTCACCGTGACGACGGCACTCGAGATGCGCCGCTACGGGGTCACCGCCAATGCCATCAGCCCCATCGCCATCACCCGCATGACCGAGAACCTCATGAAACCGTCCGCGGCAGGCGCTTTCGAGCCTCGCGACCCAGCGAACGCCTCCGGGGTCGTCGTCTACCTCGGGTCGGCGGAAGCAAGCTGGTTGACCGGGCAGGTGCTGCGCATCGACGGCGACCGCGTGCAGCGCATGCAGGGATGGCAGATCGCCGGCGAACACCAGTCGGCGGCCGGTGGAGCGGTGACCGCGGACGAGCTCATCGACGGGATGGCGGCGATGTATCAGGTCATGCCGGTCCCGGTCCCGACCCTGAAGCGTCCGTAGCCCGACACCGTTGCGGCGATCGGGTCACGACCCGCCGATCGGCCCGCGAGATGCTCCCGTCAGGCGAAGGCGGCGGCGGGCACGATCCCCTGGACCGGCTCGTCGCCGGCCAGCGTGCAGCGGTGCATGTCGCGAGCCGACCTCGGGTCGTAGGGGCAGGCCCGGTGCAGCACCCCACGGTTGTCCCAGATCACCAGGTCGCCGACGGCCCACTCGTGGCGGTAGATGCGCTCGGGGCCGGTGGAGCGCGCCAGCAGGTCGGCGAGCAGCGCGCGGCCTTCGTCGACATCCATCCCGACAATGTGTGACGCGGTCGCACCGAGCACCAGCGAGCGGCGGCCGGAGCGGTGCTGCCAGACCAGCGGGTGCTCTTTCGACGGGCGCTTGCGCCACCGCGCCAGCTCCTCCGGCGAGGGGTTGTTGTTCACCAGGCGCTGCGACGCCTCGAAGGTGTGCACCACGCGCACCGGCGCGAAGCGCTCCTTCTCCTCCTCGGTCAGCGCCTCGTACGCCACATAAGTGCTGGCGAACTCGGTCTCGCCCCCGGACTCGGCGACGGCGCGGGCACTGAGCACGGTCGCCTTGATGGGAACGTCGACGGTCATGCCGTCGATGTGCCAGTCGAAGGTGCCGCGCAGGTACTCGGCGGCCGGGTTCTTCTGCGGATCGAGGGTCACCCGGAAGATCTCGGGCCGCTCGCCGCGCCCCACCTTCTCCACCTCACCGAGCCGGCTGCTGAAGGCCACCTGGGCATCGTCGTCGAGGTCTAGACCGCGAAAGACCAGGACCCCGTTGTGTTCCAGCGCGTCCAGGCACCACTCGGCGGCGGCCGGGTCGGACAGGAGCACGTCAGCGTCGGCACCGACGACCCGTGCTCCCACCGGTGCGTTCAGTGCGACTGCGCGGATCTGCGTCATGATGCCTCCAGCTACGCGAGGAGTCTTGCCGATTCCCAGAGCGTCACTGTAGCAATGAGAGAACGCCGTTTCCAGCGGCGCGATGTCTCGGGGGTCCTGACGCGAGACGGAACGCCGAGGCGCTAACCCTGGAGGCCGTTCAGCAGCAGATCCCAGAGCTCCTCGCCGGCATCGCCACGGGCCGCCCGGCCGGTATCGCCGGCAATGGTGGCGGTGAAGGCGTTGAACATGATGGCCTGCAGGATCACGCCGGCCACCCGGTCGTGGCGCAGGCCCGGCCGGATCACGCCCTCCGTGACCCCTTGCTCCAGCAGCTCCTCGAGCAGCGTGCGCAGGGGCACGAACGCGCGCGACGCCTCCAGCGGGTGTTCGGTCAGCAGCTGCTGAGCGAATGTGGCCAGCGCCGTAGGGCCCTTCTTGCCCGGGCGGCCTTTGGGAGCCGGCCGGCACTGGCGGTAGTACTCGACCGCGAAGCGGTGCAGCCGGGCGCGCGCGTCAGGCTCGTCGGCGACCTGCTCGCGAAGCGTCTCCGCGGTAGAGCGCACGGAATCCTCGAACAGGGCCACGAGCAGCTCGTACTTGCCCTCGAAATACTGGTAGAAGCTGCGCAGCGACTGACCCGAGCGCTCCACCACCTCTTGAACCGTGAACTCCTTGCCTGAGCTGGTATTCATCAGCTCCAGGGCAGCATCGAGGAAGCGCTGTATCCGCGTCTCGGCGCGGGCCCGGGCGGGGTCGAGCACCCGCGCGACAGCAAGCTCGCGCCGGGACACACCGCCATCGGGAGACCGATCGACGGCCGCGGGCTCGTTCTTGGGCATACCTGCAGCGTACCGGCCATCGAGAACCTGATGCTCGCCAACGAGCCGGACACTCCGAGATTGGGTGAGAAGCATCTTCTCGCCGCGGTGAGCCAAAAGGCGCTCGCGCCTCGTTGCCGGGTTTGGAGAATCATATTATCCTGATTCGATTATGGGAGTCTCGACCCTGACGGAGGTAAGACCCGCCATCGCCCGCGACCGACCCCTTCATGGCTTTCACCCGCTGCGCGTGCGCCGGGTCGTGCCCGAGACGTCGGATGCGGTCTCGGTCGTCTTCGACATCCCGCCGGATCTCGCTGACGCCTTCTCCTATGCCGCCGGGCAGTTCCTCACGTTCAAGCTCACCATCGACGGCCGGCAGCAGCTGCGCTCGTACTCGATGTCGTCCTCGCCGGAAGTCGACGATGAGCTCCAGGTGACGGTGAAGCGCGTCGCGGGCGGGATCGTCTCGAACTGGATCGCCGATTCGCTGACCGCGGGTGATCTGCTCCAATCCACCCGGCCGGCCGGGTCTTTCCGCCTCGACGCGGCAGCCGGCGGCGATCTCGTCGCCTTCGCCGGCGGCAGCGGCATCACCCCGGTCTACTCGCTGTTGAAGACGGCCCTGGCGACGACGTCTCGGCGGGTGCGGCTGCACTACGCGAACCAGTCCCGCGAGGCGACCATCTTCGCCGGCGAGCTGGACGCGCTCAGCGCGCGTTACGGCGATCGGCTCGAGGTCAGCCATCACTTCGATGCGATCAGCGGCTACCCCGCCGGCGACGCGATCCGCCGCCACGCCGAAGGCACTGGGGGCACGGGCGGCACCGGGGAGACAGCGGCCGACTTCTACATCTGCGGCCCGGGCCCCTACATGGACCTGGTCGAGAAGACCTTGCACCAGGTGGGCGCCGACCCCGCGCGGATCCACATCGAGCGCTTCATCCCAGCCGACGGCGACGCGGCGGCAGGACCGCCGCCGGTCCGCTCCCCCGCAGCGGCGCAAGCGCCGACCCAGGTGACCATCGAGCTCGACGGCAAGGTGTCGACGACGGACCATCGGCCCGGTACGACGATCCTGCAGACCGCCCGCCAGATGGGCATGACCCCGCCGTTCTCCTGCGAGGCAGGCGATTGCGCGACGTGCATGGCGAAGCTGCTGGAAGGACGCGTCCAGATGCGCGCCAACAACGCGCTCCTGGAGGACGAGGTCGAGGAGGGCTGGATTCTGACCTGCCAATCGGTCCCGGATTCCCCCTCCGTCCACGTGCGATACGAGGAGGACTGACATGGCGAGCACCCCGTCACCGATCACGCCCGCGTTGCAGGCCGACATCATGGAGCTCGAGCAGCTGCTCGCGCGCTACGCGATCGGCATGACCCGGGGCGACATCGACGCCGTCATCGAGGTGTTCACCCCCGGCGGCACGTACAGCGCCTTCGGCTCGACCTACGGGCTCGACGAGTTCCCGGACCTCGTCGCCGCTGCCCCGAAAGGGCTCTTCCTCACCGGCACTCCCGTCCTCGACCTGGACGGCGATACCGGCACCGGGATGCAGACGCTCTGCTTCGTCGACCAGACCGACCACGACATGCGCATCGGCTATTACACCGACAGCTACCGCCGCACCGAGCTCGGCTGGCGGTTGCACACCCGCTCCATGACCTTCCTGCGGCGCAGCGGGGCGCGTGACGCCGGCAAGGCGCACGACCCGCGGCGCCCGGCGCCGAAGTCAGCCTCCGAAGCTTCCCCGGGAGACTGAGACGCCCATGGAGCTCGACGAGTTTCGGATCAGCCTGGATCGCTGGCTGGACGAGCATGTCCGCGAGCTGGAGCCGGAGGCGGTGGATTCGGTCTCGCTCGACGAGCACCTGGCCCAGACCCGCAAGGTGAAGCAGCTCGCGTACGACGCGGGCTGGATGCGCTGGGGATGGCCGGAGCGGGTCGGCGGCCTCGGGGGTTCCAGCCTGGTGCGGGCGTATCTCGGCGAGGCGCTGACACTGCGCGGCCTGGTCGATCCGGGCGTCTACTCCATGACCGAGGTGCTGGCGCCCACGATGATCGATTACGCGCCGCCGGCCCTGGCCGCGACGATGGTGCCCCGGCTGCTGCGCGGCGACGAGCTGTGGTGCCAGGGCTTTTCCGAGCCCGGTACCGGCAGCAACCTGGCGGCGCTCCAATGTCGCGCCACCCGCGACGGTGGCGGCTGGCGGGTGAACGGCCAGAAGGTGTGGACCAGCTATGCCCAGTACGCCGAACGCTGCGTGTTGCTGACGCGGACCGGGGCTCCGGACTCCGCGCACCGCGGCATCACCGCCCTCTTCATCGACATGGACACGCCCGGCATCACCGTGCGCCCGCTGCAGACGATGAACGGCGTCCCCGAGTTCTCCGAGGTGTTCTTCGACGACGTCGCCGTGCCCCTCGAGCGGACGCTCGGCCAGGTCGACCAGGGCTGGGCGATCGCGATGGGGCTGCTGCCCTATGAGCGCAGCACCGCGCTCTGGCACCGCGGTGCTTTCCTGCATCGCCGGCTCGACGAGCTGCTCGCGAGCGCCGCACCCGACACGTTGACTCCCACTGCCGTCGGCGAGGTCTACCAGCAGCTGTTCGCGTTCAGGGCGCGTTCACGCGCCACGCAGTACCGGATGGCGGCCGGCGAGCCGATGGGCGCCGAGACGTCGATCGACAAGGTCCTGCTCGCTTCGGCGGAGCAGGCGGTGTTCGACCTGGCCGCCGAGGGACTGGCCGAGGACCTGTTCCTCGGCGAGGACGCTGCGGATCAGCGGTGGCGCGCCGAATACCTGTATTCGCGGGCCGCGACCATCTATGGCGGGACGGCCGAGATCCAGCGCAACGTCATCGCGCGGCGGCTACTCGACCTCGGAGCTGACCGTTGATGGACGCCGGCGACCGCAGGCTCTTCGAGGAGAGCCTGCGTCACGCGACGGAGCGCCACACCGGGGCGGCACTCGATGCGGCGCTCGCCGACCTCGGCTGGCTCGACGCGCTCGACGCGGACCCCCGCGTGGCTGCCGGGGCGCTGTTCGAGCTGCACGGCGCGGCGAACGTCACCTCGAGCGCGCTCGATGACGTGCTCGCGGTGCGCCTGGGGGTGGATCCGGCGAGCACGGCCGTCGTCCTGCCGCGGCTGGGCTCCTGCCGGCCGCCCGGGGAGCTCGCCGGCCAGCAACTGGCGGTGCACGGCCTGGCGACCGCTGGACTGCCAAGGCGTGCGAGCGCTGTCGTCGTGACCGCGGCTGGCGCATTCATCGTGCCTTCCGCAGGCATCCCCTGCCGTGCGGTCGGCGGCCTCGATCCGGCGCTGCAGCTCTCGGAGATCATCACGTCGGTGCCGCTGTCGGCTGCGCAGCCGCTCGACGGCGTGCAGTGGCCCTCAGTGCTGGCGGCGGGCCAGCTGGCGCTGGCCCATGAGCTCGTCGGCTGCGCGCTGACCATGCTGCGGCTCGCCCGCGAACACGCCATCGACCGCGTGCAGTTCGACCGCCCGATCGCCGGCTTCCAGGCGGTGCGCCACCGGCTCGCCGAGAGCCTGGTCGCCATCGAGGGCGCGCAGGCGGCCGTCGCTGCCGCCGAGGACGACGCGTCACCGTTCGCCGCGTCACTCGCCAAGGCCATCGCGGGTTCAAGCGCGCGCACCGTCGCGCGCCATGCGCAGCAGGTACTCGGCGGCATCGGTTACACCACCGACCACGCCCACCATCGCTACGTTCGCCGCGTGCTGGTCCTCGATCAGCTGCTCGGCGCTGGCCGCACGCTCACCCGCGAGATCGGCCAGCAGCTGATCCGCGCGCGGCAGCTGCCCGGGATGCTCCCGCTGTAATCGTCCTTCTGAGCGGCGAAAAACTACACGTACGAGCCTTGAAAGCGGTGACGCTCCGGGCATTCCCCCACAAAACTCCCGGCCGAAACCGCGATCATGGAGGATTTCGCCGCGCACCGGCCCGGATCGTTCAGTCGGCCGGGATCTCCGCCGTGGCGACGATGATCGCGCGGCCGAGGATGTGGCTGAAGATGTTGAAGCCGAGGTACGCGGGTGACGCGTCCGGCGGCACGCCCAGGTCGGCCGTGTCGAGCGCGTGGACGGTGATGAAGTACCGGTGCGCGCCGTGGCCGGCCGGCGGCGCCGCTCCGATGAAGCGCTGGCCACCGGCATCGTTGCGCAGGTGGTACGCACCCTCCGGAAGGCCGGCACCGCCCTCGTCACCGGCGTTTTCAGCGAGTGAGGTCACCGCTGCGGGGATGTTCGCGACCACCCAGTGCCAGAAGCCGGACTGGGTCGGGGCGTCGGGGTCGTACATGGTGACGGCGTAGCCCTGCGTCCCTTCCGGCGCGCCCTCCCAGGAGAGCTGCGGCGAGACGTCCGCACCGCCGGGCACCCCGAAGATGCCGGACATCTGGGCCGGAGCGAACGCCTGACCATCGGCGATCGTCGTGCTCGTCACCGTGAAGGACGCCACCTCGGGCAGCCGGGAAAACGGGTCATTAACAGTCATCGGGCACCTCTCCTGGCTCTGCTGTTTGGGGACACCTTCCCACCTGACACCGTGGCGAACTCCTGCGGGCCGCGCCCTCAGGAGGCGGGCAGCCCCAGGATGCGGCTCGCGATGAGGTTGCGCTGGATCTGCGAGGTGCCGCCCATGACGCTCTGCGCCCGGCTGTAGAGGTAGACCCGCAGCGCGGTGTCGTCGCCACCGTCGTACGCACCCCCACCGATCGCGACCGACGCGTGGCCTACTGCCTGCTCGACCGCCGTCATCAGCAGCTTGTCGACCGAACCCTCCGGCCCGTGGGTGATGCCCTCCAACCGGTCCGACAGCCGCCGCGAGACATGCAGGCGCAGCATCTCCGACTCGACGATCGCCCACCCGAGATCGCGCACCTGCTCCGGCCCGTAGCGTGCCGGCTCGTCACGCACGCGCTGGGCCAGCTCCTTGACGATCTTGCGGTAGCGGGCGACGTAGCCGAGCTCTCCCGGCTCGCGCTCGTGGCTCACGACCGTCATCGCGAGCCGCCATCCCTCTCCCGGCGCCCCGATCATGTTGGCTGCCGGTACGCGGGCGCCGTCGAAGAGCACCTCGCCGAACTCGCGGGTGATCCCGTTGATCATCTTCAACGGCTTCTGCTCGATGCCGGGCTGGTGCATCGGCACGGCGAATGCGGAGATGCCGCGATGCTTGGCGACGCTCGGGTCGGTGCGGGCCAGTACCAGGCACCACTCGGCGGCGTCGGAATAACTGGTCCAGATCTTGTGGCCGGTGATGACGTACTCGTCGCCGTCGAGCTCCGCCCGGGTCCGCAGCGACGCGAGGTCCGAGCCGGCCTCCGGTTCGCTAAAGCCCTGACACCAGCGCTCGCGACCGTTGACGATGCCCGGCAGGAAGCGCGCCCGGATGTCCTCGCTGCCGTGGTGCCAGATTCCCTGCACCAGGTAGCCGAGGCTGGGTCGCGGCGGCGCGCCTGCTGCGGCGAGCTCGTCGTCGACGATCACCTCGTAGACGCTCGGCAGTCCCTGCCCGCCGATCTCGGCCGGCCACGACATGCCGAAAAAGCCTGCCTCGTAGAGGGATTGGTGCCAGGCCGCCTGGCCCGCCCAGTACTCATCCGAGGTCGACGATGCGGGCAGGCCGGGGTTGTTGGCCTGCAGCCACTCGCGCAAGCGGTCGCGAAAGGCGGCTTCCTGCGGTGAATCACGGAAATTCATGCGCCCGCCCCGATCCGGTGGTGCGCGAGCACGCGCGCCAGGCTGCTGCCCACGCCGCCGAGCAGATCGCTCGACGCGAGCGCGCGCCGCAAATACACGTGGGCGAAGCACTCCCAGGTGTTGCCGATGCCGCCATGCACCTGGATGGCCGTTTCGCAGACGGCACGGGCGGAGCGGGCGCAGTAGGCCTTCGCCACCGACGCCGCCGCCAGCGCCTCGTCCGGGGGCAGCGCATCGACCGCCCAGGCGGCGTGCAACGCCACGCTCCGCGAGCCCTCCATGGCGACGAAGGCATCGGCCAGCAGATGCTGCACCGCCTGGAACGACCCGATGGCCGCGCCGAACTGGCGACGCGTGCCCGCGTAGCCCACCGTGAGCGTGATCGCGCCGCGCATCACGCCCACCAGGTCGGCGCACGTCGTCGCCAGGCCGAGCGCCGTCCAGCGAGCGAGCTCGTCGTCGGTGATGAGCCGCTGCTGACCGGCTACCCGCTCGGCGGATGCAAGCACCACGGGAACGAAGGCACGGGTGAGGTCCACGCCCGCATCGCCGGCATCAACGGACACTTCCGCGAGCGCGAAGCCGCCGTCACCGGGCACGAGCAGCAGCGCCGACGCCGATCCGCTCGCGTCGGCGGCCACGGCCGAGACCTCGCCGGCGCGCGCGGGCTCGGACAGATCGGGCCGGAACGCGACGGTCTGCAACGAGCCGGAAGCCGGCGCTCCCCCGATCCGCCGCAGCTCCGTTGCCAGCATCGGGCCGAGGAACGACGTGTCGCAGGCGCCGCGGCCGAGTTCCTCGGCAACCAAGGCGACTTCGACGGCCGACGACCACGGCTGGCCATCGTCGTCGCCGGTCCGGAGCTCGCGCCAGCCGGCGGCATCCACCGCGCTATCAAGCTTCAGCGTGCGCTCGCGCTCCTCGAGTTCGCGTACCGACCCGGCACCGAGCCGGTCGACGAGCACGCCGGCCGAATCGCGCAGGGCCCGCTGCTCAGCCGAGAGCCGGACGTCCATCAGGCGTCGCTCTTCGAGACTTGCTCGCTCACGAGCTGCGGGTAGGCATCGCGCAGGGTCCGGCGCAGCACCTTGCCCGAAGGCAGCCGCGGGACCTCCTCGACCAGGAGCACCTCATGGAGCCGCTTGTAGCCGGCGAGCGAATCGGCCACCAGCTGCTGTAGCTCCTCGACCGTCACGCGCGCGCTCGCATCCAACGCCACGGCCGCCACCGGAACCTCGCCGGAGCTCTCGTCCGGGATGCCGAAGACGGCGCAGTCGCGCACCCCCGGGTGACCGTGCAGCACGGCCTCGATCTCGGCAGGTGCCACCTGAAATCCCTTCACCTTGATCATTTCTTTGGACCGGTCAGTGAGATGCACCCAGCCCTCGGGCTCGAGCCAGCCGACGTCACCGGTCCGGTACCAGCCGTCGGCGAAAGCATCCACATTTGCCTCATCCGGCAGGTAGCCGGCCATGACCGAAGCGCTGCGGGCCTGGATCTCGCCCGTCTCCCCCGATGCCAGCACCCGTCCGGTGTCGAGGTCGGCGACCCGCAGCTGCACGCCCGCAGGCGGCAGCCCGGCGGAATCCAACCGCCACGACCGCGGTGCAGCAACGGGATTGCAGGCCAAAACGGGGAACTCGCTGGCACCGTAAGCACACAGCCAGCGGACCCCGGTACGCGCCGTCACGCGTTCGGCCACGCTCGCCGTGACGGGCGTGGCACCCCACATGATGTAGCGCAACGACGACAGGTCGAACTCCTCGAGCCGCGGATGGTTGGCCATCGCGAGCGCGATCGGCGCGACGGCCATCTCCAGCGTCATCCGGTCGGTCTCGATCGCCTGCAACACCGCGTCGAGATCGAACCGGCGATGCAGGCGTACGGTCGCGCCCGCCTCCGCGGCAGCGAGCAGGTTCAGCAATCCGAGGATGTGGGACGGCGGGGTCGCCACCTGGAAGCGGTCGTCCGGTCCGAGGCCGAGCGACCTCACCCAGTGCGTCGTCGCTGCGCCCATCGACGCGTGGGTGTGGCGCACCGCCTTCGGCAGCCCGGTGGTCCCGGAGCTGAAGACCAGAACGGCCTCATCCGTCTGCGCACCCTCATTCAGCGGCTGCCGAACCTCGTTCTGCGAAGCCAGATCGACGTTCGCGCTATCGACATCAATGATCCGGTCCGCCCCGAGCAGCCCGGCCAGCAAGGGAGCACTTCCGGCATCCGCGACGGCAAGGGCGGGCCCGGTCAGCTCGATGGCGTGTTCGACTTCGCGGTGCTTCCAGGCCGGATTCACCAGGACCGGCGCGCACCCCGCCCGGCTGATGCCATGGACCGCCGTGACGAACTCAGGCCGGTTCGCCAGCATCACGATGACCCGGCCTCCGGGACGCAGGCCGCGGCCCATCAGTAGCGCGGCGAACACGTTGCTCCGGTGGTCGAGCTCGGAGAACGTCAGACGGTCGGCTCCGAAGCGGAGGGCGTCTCGAGCGCCGAAGCGGTCGGCGGCAATCTCGAGGCCGCGCGACATCCGCGCCTGTCCCATTGGAAACATTGTTCTCAGAAACGGGATCGCCGTCAACACGAAGCCCGTGTAATGTTTCCGCCGTGGTCGCAGCCAGCCCCGCCGAGACAGATCCGCAGGTCCGCCACGAGATCATCGATACCGTGCGCCGGTTCGTCACGCGCGAGGTGATCCCCCAGGCGGCCGAGCTGGAGCGGGTCGACGAATTCCCGGCGACGATCGTGCAATCCATGCGTGAGCTGGGCCTGTTCGGCGTCACGATCCCGGAGCAGTTCGGCGGTCTCGGGCTCGATCTGCTCACCTACATCGGCATCATCGAGGAGCTAGCGGCGGGCTGGATGAGCCTCACCGGCATCGTGAATACCCACACGATGGCGGCGACGCTGATCATGGTCCACGGCACCGAGGAGCAGCAGCAGCGCTTGCTCCCGGCGATGGCCACCGGCGAGAAGCGGGGCGCGCTGTCGCTCTCCGAGCCCGATGCCGGCAGCGACACCCGCAACATCTCCTGCCGGGCGGAGCGTGACGGCGACGAGTACGTCATCAATGGCACGAAGGCCTGGGTCACCAACGGCGAGCGGGCCTCGGTCGTCGCGCTCGCGGCCCGCACCGGCGAGGGCGTGAGCGCGTTCATCGTCGAGAAGGAGCCGGGCCGGCGCTCCGGCGGGATCAGCGTCAGCCGCCACATCGGCAAGCTCGGCTACAAGGGCGTCGAGACCGTGGAGATGTCCTACGCCGACCACCGCATCCCGGCTGCGAACCTGATCGGCGAGCTCGGCCGGGGGCTCCCCCAGATTCTCGGCGTGCTCGAGATCGGACGCATCAACATTGCCGCTCGCGCCGTGGGCGTCGCGCGGGCCGCGTTCGACGCCGCCTTCGAATACGCCCAGCAGCGCACGACGTTCGGCAAGCCCATCGCCGAGCATCAGGCCATCCAGCTCAAGCTCGCTGACATGGCGACCCGGTTGGAAGCGGCGCGGTTGCTGACCCGAAGCGCTGCCGAGCGCAAGTCCGCTGGTCTGCGGTGTGACGTCGAAGCCGGCATGGCGAAGCTCTTCGCCAGCGAGACCGCGATGGAGCTCGCGTCCGAAGCGATGCGTATCCACGGCGGCATGGGCTACACGACCGAGATGCCGGTCGAGCGTTACTACCGCGATGCGCCGCTGATGGTCATCGGCGAGGGTACGAACGAGATCCAGCGGCTGGTCATCGCGCGCGGGCTGCTGGCCCGGGCTAGAAGCCGCTGACCCGGGCGCGCAGCTCGTCCTTCACGACCTTGCCGGTCGCGTTCAGCGGGAGCGCGTCGAGAAACTCCACGGCGCGCGGCACCTTGTAGTTCGCGATCTGCTCGCGGCTCCAGGCGATGATGTCGGCCGCGGTGGACACGGCCCCTGGGCGCTTGACCACGAACGCCATGCCGACCTCACCGAGCCGCTCGTCGGGAATGCCGATGACGGCCGCATCTGCGATGTCAGGGTGGCGCCGCAGCGCGTTTTCGATCTCGGCCGGATACGCGTTGAACCCGCCGACGATGAACATGTCCTTGGTGCGCCCCACGATGCGCAGCAGGCCACTCTCATCGAGGACGCCGAGGTCACCGGTGTGCAGCCAGCCATCCGTCAGCGTGGCAGCCGTGGCGTCGGGATCGTCGAGGTAGTGCGACATGACACTGTCGCCGCGCAGCCAGATCTCGCCGGTGGCCCCCGGTGGCTGCGCCAACCCTTCCCCGTCGACGATCCGGATCTGGAAGCTGGGACGCGCGCGGCCGACGGTCGTCGCGACGGTCTCCTCGTCGTCGTCCGGTGACGTCCCGCTCGCGGTGCCGGCCTCGGTGAGCCCGTAACCGGAAATCATCATGGAGAACGGGAGTTCTGCGTACACGCGGCGCACCAGCGTCACCGGGATGTCGGCAGCACCGGTGACGGCGACCCGAAGGCTAGAAAGGTCGAAGGAAGCGCGCTCGGGGTGGTCGAGGATCGACTGGTACAGCGTGGGCGGGCCGGGCAACACCGTCACGCCTTCAGCGGCCACCCGGGCGAGGACCCGATCCACGTCGAAGACCGGCTGCGGCAGCATCGTCGCACCGCTCGCGACGCACGCGAGGATGCCCGCCTTGAGTCCGAACATGTGGAAGTAGGGGTTGATCATCAGGTAGCGATCGTGCGGGCCGATGCCCGTCATCGCGACCCAGTCCGTCGCGACCGCAAGGGTTCGGCCATGGGTCATGACGACACCCTTCGGGGTACCGGTCGTGCCCGAGGTGAACAGGATGTCGGAAGGGTCATCGCGGCCGGTGGCCACGCGGCGCCGCTCGACCTCGGCGAGCGATCCCGGATTCGCTCGCGACAGGAAGTCCCGCCAGGACGAGGTGCCTTCGGCCGGTTCGCCGCGAGCGATCACGATCGTCTCGAGATCGGGCAGGTCCACGTCGGCGCGGCGGAGCATCTCGAGGTAGTCGTTGCCCAGGAAGTCGGTGACGGTCACCAGCACCTTCGCGTGGCTGCGGCGCAGGATGTCAGCCGCCTCGACGCCCTTGAAGCGCGTGTTGATGGGAACGAGGGTCGCCCCGCTCTGGAAGAGCCCGAGCGCGGCAATCACCCATTGCGCGCTGTTGAACGCCCAGATCGCGACGCGCTCTCCAGGCTGCACGCCCGACGCGACCAGCGCCGCCGCGAAAACGCCTGCGGCGTCGAACAGTTCGGCGTGTGTCAGGGCGATGTCACCGTCGACGAGAGCAGGCCGATCGCCGAACCGCTCCGCAGCGGCAGCGCAGAGCGCCGGGATGCTATCCACTCAGCGCAGGTCGGGGGCGATGAGGTCGACCGACCGGGTCGCCTTCTCGCCACCGGTGCGGATGCTGGTCGAGCGGATGGCCACGTCGTGGCCGGCAGCCTGCGCCCGCAGCGCTCCGACAGTGCAACGCTCGCGGCCGCCGAGCGTCGTGAACGGGTCGTAGCTGAAGTGCTTCATGGCGTTCAGGTGGGTGACGCGCTCGATGTCGTGATCGGACACGCCCACCAGGTTTTCGCTCAGCGTCTCCGGCGCGAACGGCCAGGTCGAATCCGAGTGCGGGTAGTCGCACTCCCACATCACGTTGTCCAGGTTGAGGAAGTCACGGCTGGCCATGCCGAAGCGGTCGTCGATGAAGCAGGTGAGGACGTGCTCGTTGAAGACCTGGCTCGGCAGCTTGTCGCCGAAGTCCTGCCCGGTCCAGACGTGGTGGCGGCCGTAGTTGTAATCGACCCGCTCCAGGAAATACGGGATCCACCCGATGCCGCCTTCGGAAAGGGCGACCTTCAGGTCAGGGAACTTGCGCAGCACCGGCGACCAGACCAGGTCAGTGGCGGCCTGCACGATGTTGATCGGGGTCAGGGTGATCAGGCAATCGATGGGCGCGTCAGGGCTGGTGATGACCAGCTGCGACGACGAGCCGATGTGAAGGCAGACCACCACGCCTTCCTCGCTGCATGCCTGGAAGAACGGATCCCAGTGGTCGGTGTGGAAGCTGGGCCAGCCGAGCTTCGACGGGTTTTCCGAGAACGTGACGGCATGGGCGCCCATGCGCGCGGTACGGCGCACCTCGGCGGCCAGGACCTCCGGGTCCCAGATAGCCGGCAGCGAGCACGGGATGAAGCGGCCGGGATGCGTGCCGCACCAGTCTTCGATGTGCCAGTCGTTGTAGGCCCGGACCATCGCGAGCGCGACGTCCTTGTCTTCGGTACGGGCGAAGAGCTGGCCGCAGAACTGCGGGAACGACGGGAAGCACAGCGAGCCGAGCACGCCGTTGGCATCCATGTCCTTCACGCGCTCGTCGATGTCGTAGCAGCCTGAACGCAACTCGGCGAACGAGGTCGGCTCCATGCCGTATTCCTCGGCCGGGCGGCCCGCGACGGCATTCAGCGCCACGTTCGCGATCTCGTTGCCCTCGTAGACCCAGGCGTTCGACCCATCGGAACGGGTGACGAACTGCGGGGCCAGATCGGCGTACTTCGCCGGCAGCCTGCCCTCGAACATGTGGGGCGGCTCGACCACGTGGTCGTCGACGCTGACCAGCACCATGTCGTTGATGTTCATGTCTGGATCTCCGCACTGAGGTGGCCGGACGGAGCGGGCGAAGCCGCCGGGCAGAACTAACACTCGTGTCACGGGAAGCTACCACGCGCTATGGCGGGTCCGCTGTCGTTCCGCAGCGGGTGAGGAGCGAAATTCACCTTGTAGCCCAGCACCATTTCGCCGGCACCGAGTGCGGCGACGGATCCGGCCGAGCGGGTCTTCGCCCGCGGTGACGCTCGGCGCGCAGCTGTAACGCTAGTGTCACTTCCGACACCTGGAACTGCCACGAGGAGGGCTCCGATGCCCGAGTACAAGTACGTCACCTATGAGCTGCTCGACGAGGGCACCATCGCGCGCATCATGCTGAACCGGCCGGAGACGCGCAATGCCCAGCACCGCGGCCTGCTCGTCGAGCTGAACGAGGCCTTCCTGGAGGCGGAGAAGGACGACCAGGTGCGCGTGGTGCTCCTCGGCGGCACCGGCCCGATGTTCTCCTCCGGCCACGACCTGGGGTCCAAGGCCTCCATCGAGGAGCGGCTCCCCGGCCCGAACCAGCACGAGACCTGGCGCACGAACGGCGGCACCCGGCTCGGCTCCGAAAACCTGATGCTGCAGGAGTGGCACTACTTCTTCGAGAACACGCGGCGCTGGCGCAACCTTCGCAAGATCACTATCGGCATGGCCCACGGCGATGTCTACGCAGCCGGCCTGATGCTGCTGTGGGCGTGTGACCTGATCGTCGCAGCGGATACCGCCACGTTCGCCGATGTCGTCGGCACCCGGCTCGGCATGTGCGGCGTCGAGTACTTCGGCCACCCGTGGGAGTTCGGCGCGCGCAAGGCGAAGGAGCTGCTCCTGACCGGTGACTACATCACCGCGGACGAGGCTTATGACCTCGGCATGGTCAGCAAGGTCTTCAAGCCCGAGGAGCTGAACGACAAGGCGCTCGCGTTCGCCCGGCGCATCGCCAAGACGCCCACGATGGCCGCGCTGCTCATCAAGGAAGCGGTCAACCAGACCCAGGACAACCAGGGCTTCTACAACGCGCTCAACGCGTGCTTCACGCTTCACGAGCTGAACCACTCGCACTGGGCCTGGGTGAACGAGGACCGCTTCCCGATCGCCAAGGAAGACTCCGGCGTGCCCAACTGGAAGAGCGCGCCGCCGATCGCCCATGCGGAGAAGAACAAGGTGCATGCCGACGACTAACCCGAGCGCTCCCATCGCTCGCCGGGCGCCGTTCTCGGCCAACCCGGCGGTCGGTCCGCGCGGGCAGCGCACCCAGCAACGCATCCTCGATGCCGCGCTGGGTGTGCTGCGCGACGAGGGCTACCACCGGTGCAGCGTCGACCGCATCGCAAGCCGCGCCGGTTGCTCGCGGGTGTCGTTCTACCAGTACTTCGCCGGCAAGGACGACGTCTTCTACCACCTCGCCGGGCAGGTGGCGCGCCAGGTGAGGGCCTCCATCGAGGCCATCGATCCGCTGACCGCCGACCCGGCGGGGCGCGAGAGCGTGCGCGCCTGGGTGAGCCGCGAGGCGGACATCTACCAGCGCTACGGCGCGGTCTTCAACGCCTTCGGCGCGGCCGCCGACGTCATCCCGGCGGTCGCGGCGCTCGGCGTTCAGGAGGGTGACGAGAACGTCGCCCTCATCCGCTCGCGGCTGGCGCCGGTGACGCTGCCGGGCCGTGAACTCGATGCGGTCATCACCTTGACGCTCGGATGTATCGCCCGCA
Organism: uncultured Actinomycetota bacterium; assembly: GCA_963782485.1. Taxonomy (GTDB): domain Bacteria; phylum Actinomycetota; class Actinomycetes; order Frankiales; family Frankiaceae; genus DATAZK01. The sequence continues at coordinate 81,538 of CAWAJV010000006.1, read as the reverse complement.
CCTTCCAGCTCGCCAGGGTGCTGCGTAGCGAGGCGCCGCACGCCTACCCGGCGGAGCGCATCCAGCAGGCGCTGGGCGACGTCTTGCACCGCACGTTCTTCGGCTGCAGGCCGGGCGTCAACGTGCACCCCGACCCCGACGCCGATTCCGGCCCCCCGCCACACCTGCCGTTCTCGCCGGGGACCCGCACGTTGCTCGGGGCCGGTACGGGCGAGACCCGCGGAGAAGCCCGCCGCCGCCGCCCTGCTCGAGGCAGGCCGTGAGGTCTTCGTCAGCCGCGGCTACCACGCGACCCGCGTGAACGACGTCGTGGCGGCTGCCGGGCTCTCCCACGGCGCGTTCTACCAGCACTTCAAGAACAAGGACGAGCTGGCCCACGTCCTCGTTCTCGCAGCGATGCGACGCATGTCGACCGCACTGGTCGACCTGCCCTCGACGGCTCGCGATGGGGCGACCGGTAGGGCCGCGCTGCGGCGCTGGCTGCGCCGCTACAACACCAGCCACGTCGACGAGGTCGCCATGATCCGGGTGTGGGTCGACGCGCAGGCCCACGACACCGCTCTGGGAGCCGATGCCGCCCCGGCCATCGACTGGGGACGCCGTCGGGTAGCTGCCTTCCTGCGGCCCCGCGGTTTCGGCGACATCACGGCCGAGGCACTCATCATGGTGGCCCTGCTCGACGCGTTCGGCAGCCGGCAGCGGTCGGGGCGGACCATTGACGCGGTCGCCCACGTCATCCAGCGCGGGCTGCTCGGCCAGTAACGCTGCGCCGAATGCTCAGAGCGAGACGTTGAGCTCCATCGGAAACGTGTCGAGCGAACGCACCCCGGCGCTGAAGACGAGCTCGGTGCCGGGAGTGATCCGGTAGTCCGGGATGCGGGCGTGCCATTCGCGCAACGCGATCCTGAGCTCGAGGCGGGCCAGGTGGGAGCCCAGGCAACGATGGATGCCGCCGCCGAACGCCAGGTGGCGGTTGGCGTCGCGGTCCCAGCGCACCTCGCTGGAGTCGGCGGCCTCTTCCTCGTCCGTATTCGCCGACGCGATGAGGGCCATGACGTGCTCGCCCTTGCTGATGGGGCAGCCACCCAGCTCGGTGTCCTGCGTGGCGATGCGCGGTACGGCGATGACCGGCGTCTCCCAGCGCAGCAACTCCTCGACCGCATGCGGAACCGTCGAGGGATCCGCGACCAGCTGCTTGCGCTGCTCGGGATGCTCGGACAGGTAGCGAAAGAAGCAGTCGAGCGAGGCCGAGACGGTGTCCAGGCCGGCGATGAGGAACAGGAAGCAGATGTCGACGATCGCGTCGTGGCTGAGCCGGTCGCCCTCCACCTCGGCGACCAGGAACTGGCTGAGCAGGTCATCCTTCGGCTCGCGTCGCCGCTCCTCGAGAATCCCGTCGAAGTAGGCGTAGATCGACTGCGCCGTCTCGCTCTGGTATGCCACCACTTCCGGGTGTCCCTGCGGCTTACCCACCACCGCCCAGGGCCGGATGATGCCGTCCTTCATCGCAAGGAATCGCGGCAACTCGTCCAGGGGAAGGCCGAGCATCGTCAGGAACACCTGCGAGGGGAACGGCACCGAGAACTGCTGGGAGAAGTCGATCTCGTCGTCATCGATGAAGCGGTCGATCAGGGAATTCACCAGCTGCGTGACGGGTCCCTCCAGCTCGGCCATGCGTTGCGGGGAGAAGAGCGGCTGCAGGATCTTGCGGTACTGCCGGTGCTCCGGCATGTCGACCTGAAGCGGGATCAGCGGCCTCGTGTTGCCGAGCGGGGCCGCCTCGAGCGCCGAGGAGTAGATGTCGGGGTTGTGCAGCACCTGCTCGACGTCAGCGCGCTTGCTGACCACGACGCCCGCCCGTTCCATCCGGACGATCGGCGACACGTCGCGAAGCATCTGGTACGCGGGCTGGGGGTTGCGCGCCGTCTCCGGATCCATGACCAGCGGGCCATCTGCAGCCTGGGCCTCAACCTCTTGCGTCATCCCCACCCCGTTACGTTTGAGTGAACGAACAGGAGCACATCCGTCGCGCCGAAGTCAACCAATGGGTGGTGCGGGAGCGCGCGAATACGCCTTGGCGGCAGGGACGACAGCCGCGCTGCCAGCATTTCGCGTCGTCCCGACGACGGCATCTGCTGGCGGCACCCGCACCGGCTAGCAGCCACAGCGGCAACAGCGGCGCGTGAGGACGCGCGACCTCGCGTTCTCGCGCGAAGCGGCGGCGCGTCTCGTGCAAAACGGCGACTTGCTACGCCCGCGCTGTCGCCACCGGCGTCAGCGGCGGCAGGTCAGCGGCCGACAGGATCCCGGGCGCCGCCTGGCACACAGGGGCGACCGCATTCACCGGCCGGTTCGCGGTGTACGCCGGGGTGGTGGCCCCCATGTCGTCCAGCGACACCGGGAATTCGAGCGCGACGTCCAGCGGCGCGTCGCCGCGAACCCGCACCCGCCACCCCGTCGCCAGCAGGTCCCACGCCGGCTCGAGATCCTCGGTGCAATACCAGTTCGTCGTGAAGCGGATGCGCTCGACGCCGCCGGAGAAACCCATGAGGATGTTGCGCTGCGCACCCACGGTTCCGGCGAGCAGCTCGCCGGCGGCAAGCACCTCCGTCTTGCGAGCGACCGCCGCCAGTCCTTCGCTCTCCCACCGGTCGATCGGATACCCGGCCGCCTCGCTCAACTGCTCGAGAGCCGGCCCGAACTCCCCCACCAGATACGCGGCCCGCCGCCCGTCGTAGGACGCCGGATCCGACCCGAAGCCCATCTGCTGGAAGAGCAGATGCGGTGAGTCGCGACGAGACAGGTTGGCGAACTCCTCGATCTGCACCGAGTCGACCCGGCGCTGCAGCGACAGCAGCGCGAACGGCAGCGAATCGGAGATGAATCCGGGGCTGCTACCCGTGGCAAAGATCGAAGATCCGCCGCGAGCGCAGGCGTCGACGATCCGCCGCCGGTCCGCCGGTGGGAGCTTGCGCCCGCCCGCGAAGACCTCCCCCCGGGTGGTCACGACGTTGGTGCCGGCCTCGAGCAGCGCGCAGACCTCGTCGAGCTCGAAGACCCGCGGCATGTAGAGCACGCAATCAGCACCGAGCGCCCTGATGTCCGCCGGATCCGCCGTCGCCGCGACGCCGACCGCACCCTCGCCCACGAGCTCACCGGCATCCACGCCGGCCTTCGCGGAGTCGTAGACGAGCACCCCGACGAGGTCCAGATCCGGATGCCGGATCACCTCACGGAGTGCGCGCCCACCGATGTTGCCGGTAGCCCACTGGGCGACGCGATAGCGTGCGCCGCTCACGTAGCCGGCTCGGCCAAGGTCTTCCGCTCGAGGAACTCGTCCATGCTCGCCGCACCCATCTCGCGACCGAACCCGGACTGCTTGTAGCCACCGAACGGCGAGTCCGGCCCGTAGTACATGCCGCCGTTGATGCTCATCGTTCCGGTGCGGACGCGACGCGCGACGTAGAGCGCGCGCTCACGGTCGTCACACATCACGGCGCCGGACAACCCGAAGATGGAGTTGTTGGCGACGCGAATAGCGTCCTCGTCGCCGTCATGCGGCAGCACGACGAGCACCGGACCGAAGAGCTCCTCCTGCGCGATCGCGGAGTTCTCGTCGGCGCCGACGATGAGGGTCGGCTCGTAGAAGTAACCCTTCGGCAGGTGCTCCGGGACGCGGCCACCGATGACGGCCTTTGCGCCGTCGGCGAGCGCCCGGTCTACGTAACCGGCGACCTTCTCGCGCTGCCGGGCGTTGATGAGCGGGCCCATCATGTTCGCCGGATCGGTCGGGTCGCCGTAGGGAACGCCGGCCATCATCTGGCGGGTGAGATCGACGACGTCGTCGTACTGCGCGCGCGGCACGACGAGACGCGAGGTGATGGCGCAGCCCTGACCGCTGTGGGACGTCGCGGCGAACGCGCACATCATGGCGGCACCGGCCGGGTCGGCGCCTTCAAGCATCACGAGGGCGGACTTGCCGCCGAGCTCGAGGAAGGTGCGCTTCAACGTCGCGCTCGCCGCCGACATGATCGCGCGCCCGACCGGGGTGGACCCGGTGAAGGTGATGACGTCGATGTCGGGGTGGGTGGTCAGCTCCACACCCACGTTGTTGTCCGACGAGGTCAGCACGTTGACGACGCCCGGCGGGATGTCGGTCGACTCGGCGATCAGCTTGCCGAGCGCCAGCGCCGCCCACGGGGTGTCCGGAGCGCCCTTCAGGACCACCGTGCAACCGGCCGCCAGGGCCGGGCCGAGCTTCGCCAGCGCCAGCTGAACCGGGTAGTTGTAGGCGATGATCGCGGAGACGACGCCGGCCGCCTCCTTCTCGACCCAGCGGTGGCTCTGCAGCCCGAACGCCTCACGGTTGCCGAGGTCTTCGCTGAACTCGTAGGTGTCGAGCAGATCGGCGTAATAGCGGATGATCTCGATCGGCATGTCGAGCTGCGGACCGTTCGTGGTGGAAACCGGAGCGCCCACCTCGTGGACCAGGATCGGGCGCAGGTTTTCGACGTTGTCGACCAGGGCCTGGTGGAACTGGCGCAGGCAGTGCGCGCGGAACTTCGGGTCGCGCGACCACTCCGTGGTGTCGAAAGCGTGCCGCGCGGCGGCGATGGCGCGATGGGTGTCGGCAATGCTCGCGTCGGCGGCGGTGCCGAGCACCTCCTCGGTGGAGGGGGAGATCGTCTCGTAGGTCTTGCCACCCTCGGCGGCGACGAGCTCGCCGTCGATCAGCAACCGGTCTTCATGCCACAACGTCACGCCACTCGCCGTCCTGTCATCGCTTCTTTGCCCGACTTTCCTAGCCAAGACCTTGTTCGTTTTTAAGGTCGACGTCAACATTCCATCTCGAGGATTTCACCACGAGCCGTCCGACCTCAGTTGTACGTGCCGGTCGCCGCCTCTACAGCGAAACGATCGAGACTCCGGCCGTGCCTGGCGCACCGTAGAGCTGCGTGTAGCCCACACGCGGGCTTCCCGGTACCTGCCGCTCCCCCGCCTGACCGCGCAGCTGCAGCACCACCTCGTGAATCTGCCGGAGCCCGGACGCCCCGATGGGCTCGCCGTTCGCGATGAGCCCGCCGTCGGTGTTGACCGGCAACGATCCGCCGATCTCCAGCTCGCCCTCGGCGACCAGCCGCTCCTGCTCACCGTCGGCGCAGAAGCCGTTCTCGGCGAGGTGGATGACCTCCGCGCCCGCGTCGGTGTCCTGCAGCTGGATGACGTCGACGTCCTGCGGGCCGATCCCGGCCATCTCGTACGCCGCCCGCGACGCGTCGACGGTGGGACCGACCGTCTCCTCGATCGGCAACCACGGGCTGTGCACCTCGAACGCGCCCAGCCGGCGGGTTCGCACCGTGCTCGCCTTCAGGTACACGGGGTGGTCGGTGTAACGACGTGCCTGATCCGCCCGGCACAGCACGACGGCCGCCGCCCCCTCATCGGGGCTGCAGAACATGTACTGGGTGAGCGGGTAGTTCAGCACCTTCGAGCTCAGGATGTCCTCCTCGGACATCGCCCTGCGGCGGAACGCGTTGGGGTTCAGCACGCCGTTACGCAGGTTCTTCGCGGTCACCTTCGCGAGCGTCTGGGCAGAGATGCCGTGGTCGTCCATGTACTTGTTGATCTTCATGCCGAAGAACTTCGTGGTGAGGAACTGCCCCGTCTCGCCGTACCAGGTGGGGCACGCATATGCCCGCGGGTCGGCGCTGAAGGCACCGGGCAGGTGCTTGTCCATCCCGACCGCGATGCCGAGGTCGTGTTCACCGAGCCGGATGGTCTGGGCGGCCATGGTCAGCGCGCTAGCAGCGGTCGCGCACCCGTTGTAGACGTCGGTGAACTGGATACCCGTCAGGCCGAGCAACGCGACGACCGCGTCGGGGTTGTCGACCTCGTAGCTCCCGCCGAACGCAAACTGGATGTCCTTCCACGCGACCCCGGCGTCAGCGAGGGCGCGGCGGATCGCGATGGCACCCATCTCGATGCCCGACACCGGCCCGAAGCGACCGAACGGGTGCAGGCCGACCCCGATGATGGCAACGTCGTCCATGAGCTGTCTCTCCTGTCCCTTGAACGGCTGGGGCGCTCAGCCGGCCGGCGCGAACGCGAAGGTCATGACCTCGTTGCCGCCCTCGTCCGTCCCGAACGGGACGATCACGAGCTCCATCTCCATGCCGGATTCGAGCTCCGCCGGATCGGCCGTGGTGAGGCGCGACTCGACCTTGACCTCACCCGGGAGCTCGACGAAGCCGACGCCGAACGGGACGAAGTCCTTGCCGGTCGGCCCGGCGTAGGGCGGTGACGGCGGCGGGAACTCCTGGGTGGTCCAGGCCCACAGCCGGCCGCGGCGGGCGAGCAGCTTCTCGCCCATCGCCTCGGAGGCGCAGCGCGGGCAGGACTGCTGGGACGGGAAAGTGACGATCCCGCACTCCGAGCACTGCGTGCCGATCAGCTGCGGGGCATCCGCGGGCCAGGTGAAGATTCCTTCGGCCACCGGCACCTGCGTCATGCGGATCCTCCCGTGCTGGGCTGTGGCCCCGGGCCCTCGCTCATGGGTCCGAGTAGTTGCTCAGTGTGCTCGTGCAACCGCGGCGGCGGACGGTAGGTCGCGCGTGCACCGTCGAACCGGATCGGGCTACCCAACAGCCGCAAGGGCTCCGCACGCTGCTCGACGGAACTCTCGACGGAAACCACCATGTCACGCTCACGCAGGAAGGGACCGTCGAGCACCTCGTCGAGCGACACGACGGCACTGACCGGGATCCCGAGCGGGCCGAGCCGCTGCTCCCATTCCGCTGCCGTCGCCTCCGCAAGGCGGGCGCCCAGCGCTTCGAGCAGCTCCACCCGGTTCGCGAACCGTGCACTCATCACGGCAAACCGCGGATCGACGGCCCATCCGTCCTCACCGATCTCGTGACAGAGCCGGCGCCAGAACTCGTCATGCGTCACGAAGAGGGCGAGGTAGCCCGACGCCGTCTCGAACAGCTGCGCGGGCACGTAGAAGGTGTGGGCGCCGAGATGCTGCCGCGACGGAACCGCCCCACCGTTGAGGTAGGCAGCGGCCTTGTAGTTCAGCTGCGCCATCATGACGTCGAACAGCGAGACGTCGACCTGACCGCCCGCGCCGGAACCCTGCGCCTCGTACACCTTCGCCACCAACCCGAGCGCCGCCATGATGGCCGAGGAATTGTCGACCATGGAGTAGCCGGCGAGCGTCGGGGCTCCGCCGGGCTCGCCGCACAGCTCGGCGACCCCGGTACCGGCCTGGATGACGTAATCGAACGACGGCCGCTCGGCCGCCGGGCTGTCGAGGCCGTAGCCGGTGACGGCGACGGCGACGATCTTCGGGTTGGACTCCCGCAGCGACGCGTAGTCGAGGCCGAACTTCCTGATTGCCGACGGCCGCATGTTGACGATCAGCGCGTCTGCGGAGGCGGCGAGCCGATGCAGATCGGCCTGCCCCTGATCGGTCGTCAGGTCGATGAAGACGCTGCGCTTGCCGCGGTTGATGCTCGCGAAGTAGACGTTATGGTCACCGACCACCTGGGAGCCGACCTGGCGCGAGAGATCGCCCTCGGCCGACTCGATCTTGATGACGTCGGCGCCCATGTCGGCCAGCAGCATGCCGGCGAACGGTCCGGCGAGGATGTGGCCCACCTCCAGCACCCGCAGCCCGCTCAGCGGGCCGCTGGGACCCAGGGCGCTGCCCTCTTCCGTGGAGCTCAAAGCTCGGAACGCAGCGCCGACAGCAGCTGCTCGGTCCGGTCCCGCGATTGGATACGCGAGGCACGGTCCGACCCGAACGGCAACACGCGCGCGGCCAGATCGGTGACGCCGGCATCGCGGAAGCTGCGCAGCCGGTCGAGCACCGCCGACTCGTCGCCGGCCGCACACACGTCGCCGACATCTCCGGCGTCGCCGTGTTCCAGCAAACGCTGATAGTTCGGCGAGTACTCGGCATGGCCGAGCGCCTTGTTGGCCCATTCTCGAACGGCGTCGACCTCGTCGTTGCGGCACAGCGTGACCGGCACCCCGGCGACCACCCGCGGCGCCGGACGCCCCGCCTCGTCCGCCGCCTTCGTGATGCGCGGAACGACATGACCCCCGATAGCGCGCTCGTCGGCCATCCAGAGAATCGTGCCGGACGCGCGCTCTCCGGCGAGGCGCAACATGACCGGCGCCAGGGCCGCGAGCAGGACCGGGGTCGGCGGAAGGTCGGTGATGTCGAGCGGGTTGTGGACGCGATAGCTCTCGTTCTCGACGTCGACCGGGCCCGGGCCGGCGAACGCGACCGACAGCACCTCGAGGTAATCGCGCATCAGGGCAGCGGGCCGCTCGTACGGCAGGCCGAACATGTCCGACACGATCCAGTGATGCGACGGGCCGAGCCCCAGCGTGAGCCGGCCCTCGCAGACCGCCTGGGTGGACAGCGCCTGCTGCGCCATCGCCACGGGGTGGCGGCTCTGCACCGGCAGCACCGCCGTGCCCACCTCGATGCGCACGGTGGCATGGCCCATGAGCGCCACCGCGGTGAGCGCGTCGAACTCGTCCGGGATCTGCGGCACCCACACCGTGTCGAAGCCGGCTTCCTCGGCTGCCTGAGCAGCGGCGACCAGGCGCGCCACCTTCTCGCGGTAGCGGCCCCGCTCGGGACCGATCTGCAGACCGATGCGCACGTGTTGTCTCCTGCCGCCGTGAGTCCCGCCGACTCTAGCCGCGCTGACCTCAGGCGGCAATCTCGTTCTCAGTCTTGAGAGGCCCGATTGCAAATCGGCGCGCATCGTCGATACTCGGCTGAACACCTGCATGCGGAGGAGACGCGATGAGTCGAGTAGCCGTGGTCACGGGAGCGGCTTCCGGGATGGGCCTGGCGATTGCCCGCCAGCTCGCCGAGCGGGGTAGCCGCGTCGCCTTGCTGGACCGCGCCGGGGAAGCAGCGCAGCAGGCTGCCGAAGACATCCGGGCGGGCGGAGGTCAGGCGATCGCCGGCCAGGTCGACGTCTCGAATCGGGCCGAGATCGACGACGCCCTGCAGAAGGTGCGCAGCGAATTCGGGCCGATCGAGATCATGGTGACCAGCGCCGGCATCGACGAGTTCACGAAGTTCACCGAGATCACGCCAGACGCCTGGGACCGCATGATCGCGGTCAATCTGACCGGCACGTTCCACTGCCTCCAGAGCGCCGTGCCGGACATGATCGCCGGCGGTTGGGGACGCATCGTGACGATCTCGTCGTCCAGCGCGCAGTCCGGAGCGGCGCGCATGGTGCATTACGTCGCCTCGAAGGGCGGCGTCATCGGTCTCACCAAGGCGCTGGCGCTCGAGCTCGCTCCCCGGGGCATCACGGTCAACACCGTCCCGCCCGGCTTCATCGACACGCCCATGGCGCGTGGCGCTGAGGCGAGGGGCGAGCTGCCTGACCTCCAGCAGGTTGCGGCGCGCACGCCGGTGCGGCGCGCCGGAACGCCGGAAGACATCGCGGCCGCGGTCGGGTTCCTGTGCTCCGAAGAGGCCGGCTACATCACCGGCCAGGCGCTGAACGTCAACGGCGGCTGGTACCTGTGAGCGAACCCCGCATCGCGCCGCTGCCTCGGGAGGAGGCCGGCGACGACGTGCGCGCCGCCCTCGCGGCCGGGACGTCGGAGAAGGCCGCCGCGCGCTTCCTCTCGAGCGGTCCCGACGGCATCCGCACGCCGAACGTGCTGATGACGCTGATGCGCCACCCGAAGCTGGCCGGGCCGTGGCTGGTCTACAACAACGTCCTGCTGCGCGAGCCGGCGCTCGATCCGCGGGTTCGCGAGCTCATCGTGCTGCGCGTCGCCTGGCACACGAGAGCCGAGTACGAGTGGGTCCAGCACGTGCGGCTGGCCGGGCGGCTGGGAATCACGGCCGAGGAGATCGCGGCCGTCGGTCGCGGCGGTGACGATCCATCGTGGTCGGCCTTCGAGGCCGACGTGTTGCGCGCGACGGATCAGCTGCTCACCGGCTACCAGATCGACGACGTGACGTGGGCCCGCCTGGCGAAGGAGCTCGACGAAGCGCAGCTGATCGAGCTGGTCTTCGTCGCCGGGAGCTATACCTGCCTGGCGATGGCGTTCAAGAGCTTCGGGCTCCAGCTGGATCCCGAGCTGATCGACAATGCAGCTCCCCCGCTCCCGGCGTCGTAGCTCGGGGAGCAGCAGGTGAGGGAGCAGCAGGTGATGGAGCCGTAGCCATGGAAGATTCCGACCACCTCCGGGCCGCCCGCGCTCTGCGCCGCGCGATGCTGGGTGACGCCTACGTCGATCGCATGACCGCGGATCCGGACCCGGTCGCCGCCGAGTTCCAGGACTACCTGACCACCACCGCGTGGGGCGTGTGGACGCGCGGCGGGCCGCTCTCGACTCGCGACCGCAGCCTGCTGGTGATGGCCATGACGGCGGCGCTCGGTCGCATGGCGGAATTCGAACTCCATGCGGGCAGCATCGAGCGGACCGGGGTCACCGATGCCGAGCTCGACGAGCTGCTCTTCCAGATAGCGGCCTACTGCGGCGTGCCGGCCGCGATCGCGGCGCGGCGCAGCGTGAAGACGGTGCGCGCAGCTCGACCCGCGTCACCGTGAGCGCCGCACCCAGCCCTTCGGCGGTCGGCTTCGTCGGGCTCGGAAACATGGGTGGTGCCCTGGCAGCGAATCTCGTCGCGGCCGGCCACCAGGTCGTCGCCCACGACGCCGTGGGAGCGCAGCGCACCCCGGCCGGTGCGACGTTTGCGCCGACGGTTGCCGATCTGGCCGCGCGGGCCACCGTGGTCGTCCTCAGCCTGCCCGACGGGGGCGCGTCGGAGCTGGTCACCAGCCAGCTCGCAGCGGCACCCGGACGCGTGAGCACCCACGTCGTCGACACGTCAACCGTCGGTGTGCAGGCGGCACGCACGATCGCCGCGCGTCTCGAAAAGCAGGGCATCGGCTACGTCGACGCACCCGTCTCCGGCGGGGTCGCCGGCGCCCGGGCCCGCACGCTCACCGTGATGTACGCCGGAGCCGATGCGGATTGCGAGCGCGTGGAACCGGTACTCGCCGGCCTCAGCGATCGTCGCTTCCGCGTCGGCGATCGTCCCGGGCGCTGCGCAGGCGCTGAAGCTGGCCAACAACTTCCTGTCGGCCACGGCGCTCGCGGCCACGAGCGAGGCGATCGCGTTCGGCGTCGGCGCCGGCCTCGACATGGGCGTGATGCTCGAGGTGCTCAACGGCTCGAGCGGCCGTAACGGCGCGACGCTGGAGAAGTTCCCCGACCACGTCGTGACCGGTCGGTTCGCCTCCGGTTTCACGAACTCCCTGATGGCCAAGGACCTGCAGCTCTACCTGGACGAGGTGGCGGAAGCCGGGATGAGCGCCGAGGTCGGCGGCGTGACGGCGGCCGTGTGGAAGGCGTTCGCTGCCGACCAGCCAGGAGCGGATTTCACCCGCATCTACCCCTTCGTCGCGGGTCGCTGACAACTTCACCCAGCAAGAGCGAGATTGCCATTCTCCAAATGCGAGATTACTGCTATCGTCGACTTCTGCCCAAGCGTCAACCTCACCGCCTAGCTCGAGGAGATGGACCGGGATGGCCCACTTCACCAAGCCCGCCGAAGGCTCCTGGACCGAGCACTTCGGGTTGGACACGAGTCCGGTTTCCTATGAGGACTCCATCTCGCCGGAGCACTACGAGCTCGAGCGCGATGCGATCTTCCGGCGCACCTGGCTGAACGTCGGCCGCGTCGAGCAGCTGCCGCGCAAGGGGAGCTACTTCACCAAGGAGCTCGACGCGGCGCGCACATCCGTCATCGTCGTGCGAGACACCGACGGGGAGGTCAGGGCGTATCACAACATCTGCCGCCACCGGGGCAACAAGCTGGTCTGGAACGACTTCCCCGGCGAGGAGACCAAGGGCACCTGCCGGCAGTTCACCTGCAAGTACCACGGCTGGCGTTACGGCCTCAAGGGCGAGCTCAACTTCGTGCAGCAGGAGTCGGAGTTCTTCGACCTCGACAAGTCCAGGTTCGGCCTGGCGCCGGTGCGGGCAGAGGTCTGGGAGGGCTTCATCTTCGTGATGCTCGATCCCAGCAACACCACCCCGCTGGCCGAGTACATGGGCGAGATCGGCGCGGGCCTGGTCGGCTACCCGTTCCACGAGATGACCCAGGTGACGAAGTACCGCGCCGAGGTCGGCAGCAACTGGAAGCTGTTCATCGACGCGTTCGCGGAGTTTTACCACGCACCCGTGCTGCACGCGAAGCAGGCGGTGGCCGAGGAGTCGGCCAAGCTCTCGGGCTACGGCTACGAGGCGCTCGCCTACCAGATCGACGGGCCGCACTCGATGGTCTCGTCCTGGGGCGGCATGTCGCCGCCAAAGGACGAGAGCATGGTCAAGCCGATCGAGCGCAAGGTGCGCAGCGGCCTGTTCGGCCCGTGGGACCGCCCCATCGATTTCGAGCTCCCACCGGGTGTCAACCCAGCGCGCCACAAGGCCTGGGGCGTCGACTCTTTCGTCTTCTTCCCGAACTTCATGATCCTGCTCTGGGCGCCCAACTGGTACCTGACGTACCACTACTGGCCGACCTCGTACAACACGCACATCTTCGAGGGTGGGCTGTACTTCGTGCCGCCGAAATCGTCGCGCGAGCGGCTCGCACAAGAGCTCGCCGCGGTGACGTTCAAGGAGTACGCGCTGCAGGACGGCAACACGCTCGAAGCCACCCAGACGATGCTCGAGTCGCGGGCGGTCACCGAGTTCCCGCTGAACGACCAGGAAGTCCTGCTCCGGCACCTGCATGTGACGGCACGCAAGTACGTCGACGACTACCGGGACGCCCACGGCGCAAAGGCCGCGCCGACCTCGATCCGCACCACCGTCGCGTCCTGACCCGAGGAGAGCTCACCGATGCCTACCGCGCCTGCTCTGCCGCCCGAATTCGCCGACCTCGAGCCCTACGCCGAGTGGTCGCTTCCCACCGAACGCGAGCGCTTCGCGAAGCGGCTGGCGAGCTCGATGGACGAGCTCCAGACGTTCTACGACGTCACCTTTCCGCGACTGGACGATGCCGTCGCCTACCTGGACCAGTTCGATCTGAACGCGCTGCCGGATGATGCCAAGCACCTGCTGTGGCTGTACTACTCGCTGATGAACGTGTCGTTCCCGGTCGAGGTCTGGCGCCAGCCGCGAGTGCCGGACAGCGGCGCGGCGCTCGTCGACTGCGTTCTCGATCTGAAGCCGTAGCCCCCGTTCCCCGAGCGCAAAGGAGCGCTTGATGGCGCCATCGCAGAAGCCGACCGAACCCCCGCAGAAGGTCGTGCTGCGCGCCAGCCGGATGCTGGACGTCAGCAAGGGTGAATACGTCGAGCCAGGCGTGCTGCTGATCGAGGGCGAGCGCATCCTCGAGGTGTCGCCGTCGTCGATTCCGGACGGCGCCATCGTCCACGACCTCGGCGATGTGACGCTGATGCCGGGCCTGATGGACATGGAAACCAACATGGTGCTGGGCGGGCCCTCCGGGGGCAATCCGCGCAGCGACGTGCAGGACGATCCCGCGTTCCGCACGCTGCGCGCGACGCTGAACTGCCGTACGACGCTGATGGCCGGCTTCACCACCGTGCGCAACCTCGGCCTGTTCGTGCGCACCGGCGGCGTGCTGCTCGACGTCGCGCTCGGGCGGGCGATCGACAACGGCTGGATCGTCGGCCCGCGCATCGTCCCAGCCGGCCACGCGATCACGCCCACCGGCGGCCATCTGGACCCGACGATGTTCCAGCGGCTCGGCCCCGGCATCATGCCGCTGTCGGTCGAGGAGGGAATCGCCAACGGCGTGCCCGAGGTACGCAAGGCCGTGCGTTACCAGATCAAGTACGGGGCGCGCCTGATCAAGATTTCGGCCTCCGGTGGCGTCATGTCTCACAGCGGCGAAGCCGGCGCTCAGCAGTACTCCGACGAGGAGCTCAATGCGATCGTCGACGAGGCACATCGCGCCGGTTTGCGCGTCGCTGCTCATGCGCACGGTGACGCGGGTATCCGCGCCTGCATCCGGGCCGGCGTCGACTGCATCGAACACGGGTCGCTCGCCAGCGACGAGACCATCCAGCTGATGGTCGAGCACGGCACGTTCCTGGTCCCCACCAGCTACCTGTCCGAAGGCCTCGACATCTCACGCGCGGCGCCGGAGCTGAAAGCCAAGGCAGCCGAGGTCTTTCCGCGGGCCCGCGCGATGCTCGGCAAGTCCATCAAGGCCGGCGTGAAGATCGCCTGTGGCACCGACGCGCCCGCGGTCCCGCATGGGCAGAACGCCAAGGAGCTGTGGGCGATGGTCGATCGCGGCATGACCCCGCTCCAAGCACTTCAGGCCGCGACCCTGGTCTCGGCTGAGCTGATCCAGGTCGACGACCGCGGCCGGCTCGAGGCGGGGCTCCTCGCCGACGTCATCGCCGTGCCGGGTGACCCGCTGAACGACATCACGGCTACCGAGGACGTGCGCTTCGTGATGAAAGGTGGGCAGGTCTACCGCGCCGACGCTGCCACCTGACGTCGCATCACGAAAATCCGGTCGCGAACCGGCGGCGTCGCGGTTAGCTTGAGCGACCATGAGCGGGTCCGAGCTCGACGATCGTCGAGCGGCCGAGGCGTGGCGCTCGGCCGGCCCGTACCTGAAGCAGTTCTTCGCGGCGACGGAGCAGCAGAAGTCGCGGCTGGTGAAGAAGGCTCCGCTCACGGAGGTCGGCGCTGCGGCCCTCGCCCACCCCGACGCGTTCGTTCGTCGCGGGTGCCTGTTCTTCCTCGACCACCACGCGAATGAAGCCTCGACGGCCGTGTTCGTCGAGGCACTGCACGATCCGGTCGATTTCGTGCGCAACGCTGCCCTGCACTCGATCGCGTGCGAGTCGTGCCGTTCGGAAGAGCTCTGTGTCGCCGACGTCGTGCCCAGCATCGTCAGCGTGATCGAGCGTGATCCCAGTCCGGAGCTGCGCACGAAGGCGATCCCGACCCTGCTCCGCCTGGCCGGCCGTGACCCGCGGGCCTGGGAGGCCATCCGGCTGGCGAGCAAGCACGATCCCGACGCCATCGTGCGACGCGCCGCCGCTGATGCGCTGGCCGGCAACTTCGTCGCTCCCCGCAAGCGTTACGAGCGGCGGCAGCGCCGCCACGACCGTGCGGCGGCGCGAACGGCGTTATGAGGCGGCCGGGGCGCCCTTCAGCTCCCGCAGGCTCTCGACGACCTTCTCCAGCGCCGTCCCCGTCGGGTAGACCGCCTGCACTCCAGCCTCCTGCAGCCGCGCCACGTCACGCGACGGGATCGTGCCGCCGACGACGACGGTCACGTCCGAAGCCCCCGCCGCACGGAGCGCGTCGATCGTCTTCCTCGTCAGCGCGAGGTGCGCGCCGCTGAGGATGCTGAGGCCGACGATGTCGACATCTTCCTGCACGGCGACGGCCGCGATCACCTCGGGACGCTGGCGGATACCGAGATAGATGACCTCGAACCCGGCGTCACGCAACGCGCGCGCGACGAGCTTCGCCCCGCGGTCATGACCGTCGAGGCCGGGCTTCGCGACCAGCACCCGGGTAGGCATCAGAACACCCGGGGCTGCTGGAACTCGCCCCACTGAGCCTTCAACACATCCACCATCTCCCCCACCGTGCAGTACGCCTTCGCGCAGTCGACCAGGCGCGGCATGAGGTTGTCGTCATCGCGGCCGGCCGCCTTCTCCAACGCCGCCAAAGTGGCGCTCACGTCGGCAGCGGAGCGGGTTCGCTTCACCTCGGCCAGCCGCTCCAGCTGGCGCGCCCGGCTCTTTTCGTCGAGCTCGTAGCCCTCGACCTCCGGGGGCTCCTCATCGGCCTGGAACGCGTTCAGCCCGACGATGGTCCGCTCACCCGAACTGAGCGCCTCCTGCACGCGATACGCCTCGTCCGCGATCAGGCGGTGCAGGTAGCCCTGCTCCACCGCCTCCACCATCCCGCCACGCTCCTCGAGGTCAGCCATGATCTCGATGACGCGGGTCTCCATCGCATCCGTCAATGCCTCGACGTAGTACGAGCCACCCAGCGGATCGGCGACCTTCGCCACCCCCGTCTCGTACGCAAGCACCTGCTGGGTACGCAGCGCCAGGGTGGCGGACTCCTCGCTGGGCAGCGCGAACGGCTCGTCCCACGCCGCGGTGAACATCGACTGCACGCCCCCCAGCACCGAAGCGAGCGCCTCGTACGCCACGCGCACGATGTTGTTGTGGGCCTGCGGCGCGTACAGCGAAGCGCCTCCCGCCACGCAGCCGACCCGGAACATGCACGAGCGATCGTCCTTGGCGCCATATCGCTCGCGCACGATGCGCGCCCACCGCCGGCGGCCCGCACGGTACTTCGCGATCTCCTCGAAGAAGTCGCCGTGCGTGTAGAAGAAGAACGACACCTGCGGGGCGAACTCGTCGATCGTCATGCGCCCTCGCGAGATCACCTCGTCGCAGTAGGTGATGCCATCCATCAGCGTGAATGCCATCTCCTGCGCCGCATTGGCGCCCGCGTCGCGAAAGTGCGCTCCAGCGACCGAGATCGCGTTGAACCGGGGGACTTCCTGCGCGCAGAACTCGATGGTGTCGGCAATGAGCCGAAGCGAGGGCCGGGGTGGCCAGATCCAGGTGCCGCGGCTCACGTACTCCTTGAGGATGTCGTTCTGGATCGTGCCGCGCAGCTTGGCCCGCGGGACTCCCTGCTTCTCCCCCACGGCGACGTAGAAGGCCAGCAGGATCGCGGCGGTGCCATTGATGGTGAAGCTGGTACTGACCGAATCGAGCGGGATCTGATCGAAGAGGATCTCCGCGTCGGCAAGCGTGTCGAGCGCCACGCCGACCCGGCCGACTTCCTCTTCCACATCAGGGTGGTCGGAGTCGTAGCCGCACTGGGTCGGCAGGTCGAGAGCCACGGAGAGGCCGGTGCCACCCTGCGCCAGCAGGTAGCGGTAGCGCTCGTTCGATTCCTCCGCCGTACCGAACCCCGAGTACTGGCGACGCGTCCACAGCCGTCCCCGGTATCCGGTCTCGAAATTGCCGCGGGTGAACGGAAACTGCCCCGGCGGCGGAAGCGCCTCCGCCGCGGGAAGATCGCCAGGGCCGTAGCTGACCGCGAGCGGCAGACCCGCCTCGCTGAACACCTCGTCCATCCCTCGAGTATGCGGCAAACACCCTCTCCGTGGAAAGCAACGAGTGCCACTCCTGGCGGATATCTTCGTCTCACCTTCTGAGAGCGCTATTCTGCATCCGTGACCGAGGAAATCAGCGCCGTAGCCGGGGTACGCGTTCAGGTCGATGAAACCGGTGTCGCCGTCATCACGGTCGACCGGCCTCACGTGCGCAATGCCATCGGGTTCGCGACGGTCGGCGAGCTCGACGCCGCTCTCGATGAGGTGCTGGCGTCGGACGCCGCGGTGCTGGTGATCCGCGGCGGCGGTGACCGCGCGTTCGTCTCCGGCGGAGATCTGAAGGACCTCAGCACGGTACGTACCCATGAGGACGCCGTCGCCATGGCGCGGCTGGTGCGCCGGCTCCTGGACCGGGTCGCCGACTTCCCGATGCCGGTCATCGCCGCGCTGAACGGTCACGCGCTGGGCGGCGGGGCCGAGGTGGCGATCGCCGCTGACATCCGCATCGCTGCCGACGACGTGAGGATCGGCTTCAACCAGGTCTCGCTCGGCATCATGCCGGCGTGGGGCGGGGCCGAGCGGCTGGCGAGGACGATCGGGCGCGGCCGGGCGATGCTGGCCATCGCGACCGGTCAGCTCTATGAGGCTCCGGCGGCACTCGCGCTCGGCCTGGTCGATCTCGTCGTGCCGCGCGCCTCGTTCGAGACCGACTGGCAGTCGCTCGCCTGGCAGCTGGCGTCGAGCGCGCCGGGGACCACCCGGGCGGTCAAATCCGTTGTGGGTGCAGCGATTCCGATGGTGCAGCAAGACCTGGAGGCCGGCGCGGCGGACGCGTTCGCCCGGCTCTGGACCGCCGATGCCCATTGGGATGCCGTCGACGCGATGACGGCGAAACGCCGCACGACTCAGTAAGCCAGCAGCAGGTCAGACGAGCCCGCGGAGCGCCTCACCGGGATCGTGACCGGTCTCCGCGAGGGAGCGCCCGGTGATGGCCTGCGGCTGGTAGCCGTCCGGCAGTGGCGCGAACGCCGGCTCCCGTCCGGCGACGAAACTGTCGAGACCCTCGCGGAAGTCGGCGCCTTGAACCGCTGCCGCCATGGCGCGATACGCGGCCGAGAGCGCGACCGGGAAGTCCGTCTGGGAATCGGCATGCAGCTGGTGGCGCAGCAGGGCGAGCGACGTCGGAGCGCAGTGCTCGGCGATGTCGCGCGCGTATTCAAGGGCGGCGCCAAGCACATTCTCCTCGACGACCCGGTTGACCAGCCCCATGGAGAGCGCTTCCGGCGCATCGATGACGCGCGCTGACAGGAGCAGGTCTGCCGCGTGGCCGGCACCGACGATGCGCGGCAGCAGCCAGGTGGCGCCGTACTCCCCCGCAAGCCCGCGCCGGGCGAACGCGGTCGAGAAGCGCGCCCGGGCCGCGGCGAATCGCACGTCGCACACCAGGGCCAGCACCAGCCCGAGGCCTGCACACGCGCCGTTGATCGCCGCGATCATCGGCTTGCGGATCTGCCAGGCGTGCACGGGCGGCCGGCGTCCGGCCAGATCGAGCGGCTTGCCCGCGATCGCGTCGAGCCGGCCGGTGTCCATGCCGGGGCAGAACGTCTTGCCGGCGCCCGTCACCACGATGACCCGCACCGCCGGATCGCGATCAGCCTGCTCGAGCAGGGCGAGATACCGGGCCTCCATCGCCGGAACCCATCCGTTGCGCCGCTCGGGCCGGTTCAAGGTGACGACCGCGACGCCTGCCTCGACCTCGAGCAGGACGCTCTGGACGAAGTCTTCCTCGCTGCTTCCTCGCTCATGCCGGCAGCCTTTCACGGCAACCGGGAGAGGCCGGTCCACCAGCCCCCACTGGCGAACCGGCCCCTCCCCGTACTTGTGATGGTGACGCCGTGCCTCGGGAAGGCAGGCGCGTACCTAGGAGGACGGCGAGACCGTCACACCGGCAAGCGTCTTGCCGCAGATCGGGTCGGCATCCTTCACCAGCTGGAAGTCGTTGCCCACCAGCTTGGTGACCCACATGCAGTTGTCGACGCCGGCGACGAGGTTCGTCCGGTCGTTGAGGTCGAGCTTGCGGCCTCCGAACAGGCCGAGCGCGTCCCAGTCGTGGATGTCCGACAGCGCCTTGATGAGTGCCGGCGAACTCGTATCGCCGTTGGTCGCCTTCAGCGCCCGCACCAGCAGGCCCACCGAGGTGTAGCCGTTGTACTCGGCGTACGTCGGCTTACCGCTGACCCCGGCAGCCTTCAGGTCAGCCTGGAACTGCTTGGTGGCGGTGGTATTCATCTCGACCGGCTCGTAGCCCAGCGAGAAGAAGACGTTCTGCGCCGCGTTGAGCGCGCCCGGGCCGGCCTGGAGCAGGTCGCCGCCGTAGCCGGTCGCGAAGATGGAGACCTTGATGTCGGCCCCGGCGTTACGGAGCGCCGTCACGAGCGCGAAGCCGGTGTTGGGGTCGGTCGTCGCGGTGAAGCCATCGACGCCGGCGGACTTCATCGCGAGCGCGACGGGCTGGACGTCGGTGCTTCCGAAGGGGAAGCTGGCGTTCAGGTAGCCGTTCTTGATGCCTTGCGACTTCGCGGATTCGATGGACGCCTTCGCCGCCTCCGACGAGAGCGGAGAGATGCTGTAGCCGACCGCGCCGGCGACCGTCACCCCCTGCGCTTTGTAGAACTTGCCGAGGGTGTCGGCCACCTTCGTGGTGTTCAGCGCCCCGAAGACCGAGAACATGTTCTTCGACTTGGTCCACTCCGGGCCATCCTCACCGGCGCCGACCACGGGCACGCCGCGCGCGGTCAGGTAGTTCGACGCGGCGAAGGTGATGGCCGAGTGGGCGATGACGGCGTCGACATGGTCCTGGGTGACGAGCTTCTGAGCCGCCGACAGTGCCGTGGCCGGGTTGGTCGCCGTGTCAGCGACGATGTACTTGATCGTGTAGCCATTGCGCGATGCGTACACGGCGCCGGCCTTCACGCCCATGGGCGACGTCTTGTTGCCCGAAGCAGCCGGGCCCGTGATGTCGGTCAACAGGCCGACGGTCACGGTCTTTCCGCCACCGCCACCGCCCCCGCCGGCGCTGCTACTCGCTCCGGTGCTACTGCCGGTCGTCGTTCCACCTCCACCGCCCGAGCTCGAACTGCAACCAGCGGCCGCGATCAAGGCGACCGCGGTGAAAACCACGGCTCTGGTCCTGCTCCGGGACATGAAGGAATCCTTGCTGTCGTGAGGGATACGGGGACTGGTATTGCGTTATTACGAATCAGGATGCGGCGGTCATCGTCTCGCCGAGATAGTGGCGCAGGACCTCGCCGCGGGCTGCGTCCGCGGGACCCTGCCAGGCGATGGCGCCGCGTTGCAGAACGAGGCAGTCGTCGGCGAAAGCGAGTGCGCGATGCACGTACTGCTCGATCATGATGACGGTGACCCCGGCAGAGCGCGCCCGGACGAGGCCATCGAAGACGAGGTCGACCACCAGCGGCGCCAGCCCGAGCGACATCTCGTCGGCGACGATGAGCTTGGGGTTGGTCGCAAGCGCCCGAGCCAGGGAAAGCATCTGCTGCTCACCGCCGGAAAGCAGGCCCGCGGTCTGATGACGCCGGTCCGCCAAGCCCGGGAAGATCTCGAACGCCAGCTCGACCGCGTCCTTTCGAGCCCGCCGGCCATCGATCGTCGCGGCAGCCATGCGCAGGTTGTCGGTGACCGACAGCCCGCGGAAGACGCCGCGCCCTTCGGGCAGGTGCACCAAACCGAGGCGCCTGATGCGCTGCGCCGACCGCTTGGTGATGTCCTGCCCGGAGAACGTCACGTGGCCACCGCTCGCAGTCACGAGCCCAGACACCGCGCGTGCCAGGCTGCTCTTGCCGGCGCCATTCGCTCCCAGGACGGCAAGGGCCTTTCCGGACTCCAGGGTGAACGAGACCCCGCCCAGGGCGACGGCGTCGCCGTAGTGCACCGACAGGTCCTGGACCGTCAGCAGGTCGGTGCCCGCCGTCGCAGCAGCGTCAGTCTCGGCGGTCGCGGCGGTCGCGGCCTCGACCGGGAGCTCGTGGACGTCAGCGATGCCCGAACCGCCGGCACCGGGGTCGGCGGCGTTCTGCGCGTCCTCGGCGACGAGCTCCTGCCCGAGATAGGCGGCACGCACCGCCGGGTTGGCCCGGATCTCCGCGGGCGGCCCGCAGGCGAGCAACGCCCCGAAGTCCAGCACGTTGATCGAACCGCAGAGGCGCATGACGAGCTCGACGTCGTGTTCCACCAGCAGCACCGAGATGCCCCGCTGCTCCGCGACCCGGCGCAGAACCCCCTCGAACATCTGGGTTTCCGCCGAGTCGAGTCCTGATGAGGGTTCGTCCAGCAGCAGGACGGTCGGCAACGCGGCGAGCGCGCGCCCGAGCTCGACGAGGCGAGCAACGCCGAGCGGCAGGCCCACCGCTGACCGCTCGGCCATCGCTGTCAGCCCGAGCAGGTCCAGCAGCTCCCGGACGCTCTCCTGCTCGGCCTGGGTGCCAGAGCGAAGGCTGCCCATCGTGAAGACGTCGGAGAGGATCCGGCTCTTGGCCTGCTTGGCGCGATGGGCGATCACCAGGTGGTCGCGGATCGACATCCCGGTGAAGAGCTCCGGATGCTGGAACGTGCGCGCCAGCCCGCGGGCGGCACGCAGCTGGGGGCGACTGTCGGTGACGTCGACCCCGTCCAGGAGCACCCGACCCTGGCTCGGCCGAAGCAGTCCGGAAAGCACGCCGAACAGCGTGCTCTTTCCCGCGCCGTTGGGGCCCACCAGCCCGACGATCTGCCCGGCGGGGACGGCGAGGCTCACGTCGCGCACGGCGACCAGGCCGCCGAAGCGCACGGTCACGCCCACGCACTCCAGCCGGGGGTCGCCACCGGTCGCCCTCACGCCGGTCGTCGCCACACCCGGGCTGGTCATCGCTTCGCCTTCAGGATCGAGGGGGATTCTTCGAGCCGCACGCTGGGCAATGCGCCTGCAGCGTCAGGGGTTTCGGCCCGGCCGACACCGTCAGCCGGGCTCGACGATTCCGCCCACGCCGTCTTGACCGGCTCGGCGGCAATCGCTGCCGCCGCGGGACGGCTCCCTCCCGGAAGCAATCGCGTGAGCAGGCCACGCACCTGGCGGCCGGTCTGGAGCACCGCGCCCTCGGGATTTCTCGCGACGCCGATGGCACCCAGGCCGAACAGGATCGCCGGCACCTCACCCCAGCGGGCGGGCACGTACGTCTGCAGCACACCGGGAAGCAGCGAGAACGCCACCCCGGCCAGCACGGCCGCCGTCACCGACCGCAGGCCGAGCGTCACCACGACGGCGAGCCAGACCAGGCCGGCGAAAGTCGGGAACGACGACGGCTGGGCCACCAGCACGTCCATCGCCAGGAACCCGCCGCCGACCGCCGCGGTGAAGGCACCCAGCGCGCTGACCAGGATCTTCACCTGCACCACGCTGAGACCCAGCGTGCGTGCGGCGGCCGGGCTGTCGCGGACCGCGCGCAAGGCCAGGCCGCTGGTGGACCTGCGCAGGTTCCACGTCAGCAACGCGAACACGAGGAAGACACCGAAGGCGAGATACGAAAACGCGAGATCGCCCTGGGCGAAGCGGGGACGGTTGAGAATCTGGCCGAGGCCGCCCTGCAGGAACCGCTCGCGCGTGAAGATGAGCGTCTCCACCAGGAGCCCGAACGTCAGGGTCGCGAGCGCCACGTACAGATCGCCGAGGCGGATGGTCAGCAGGCCGATGATGGCACCGACCACGGCCACCGAGCAGCGCCGCGATGACGATCGCCAGCAGTACCGGGATGTGCCAGGCGCTCGCGAACAGTGCCGCCGCGATCGCACCGCCACCGGCAAAGGTGATCTGCGACAGCCACAGCATCCCGCCCTCGCCCGTCACGATCGTGAACGTGAGGAACGCGATGCCGTAACACATGGCGAGGGCCGTCAACCCGAGCCAGTACGCCGACCCGGCGAAGATGAGGGGCAGTGCCGCCACGGCGACCAGCGGGACCGCGCTGAGCCCCTTCTCCCACAGGGAGGTGGCCGCCTCGGGCCGGCGACGAATCCTCCGTCTCGAGGTTCGCCGGCTTGATGGCCTTGTCGAGCGGGCCGCCCACGCCGGCGCCGTCATCGGACGGCTTCGCCTGGATCGACTGGATGATCAAGGCAACGGCGATGAAGGCGAACGGGATGCTCGGGATGATCGCGGCCGTGAAAGAGCTGTTGGGTGGCAGGTACTTCTGGATGACGTCGGTGACGATGCCCATCGCGAGCGCCGCCACGACCGCACCCGGCAGCGAACGCAGCCGCGCCACGACGACGGCCGCGAACGCCGCCGCCATCAGCGTCGTCATGCCGACCGTCGACAACCCGTTCGTCGGCGCGACGAGAACTCCGGCCAGGCCCGCGAGGGTCGCGCTGACCGCCCACACCCCGATCGACACCCGGTTGGGACTGGTCCCCGACAGCGAGGTCATCGCCTCGGAATCGACCATCGCCCGCACGCGCAGCCCGACGTCGGTGAACCGCAGCACGGCTGTGCCGCCGATGACGATGAAGACCAGGAAGCCGTAGATGATGACCTGATCGGTCGTCACCGCCGCACCGAACACCTTGAAAGGCTTGTCGCTCAGCGACGCCAGGCCCGGCGCTGAGGTGATGGTCTGGGTGCCGAAGACGAGGTTGCTGATCGGCGGAAGGGCGACCGACAGGCCGATCGTCGTCACCAGCTTGATGAGCTGGGAACGCCCGCGCACGAACCGGAAGAGCACCGCGTAGAGCACGATGCCCAGCACGGGAGCGAGCACGAGGATCGCCAGCAGGCCGGACGAGAACGTCGACATGTGGTGCTCGGAGTTCAGCCAGTAGTAGAAGCGCGCCACCACATAGGCCATGGAGCCGAACGCGAAGTTCAGCACGCCCGACGACACGTAGGTGACGACCAACGCCGACGCCGCGATCGCATAGATCGAACCGAGGGCCACACCAGCGAAGACGTACTGCAGCATTACTTCTCCTCTGGGCCGAGCGGCACGCCGCTCATCACGCCTCGGCTAGCCACGTCGGATCCCTCGCACACGTGAGGTCAACCATCTCTCCTTCGGCGGTGCAGCGGCGGAAACCACGCAGGGGGCTTCGGGTCGGGCGTGTGAGTGAAGTTACAGATTTTTTGACGTCGAAGTCAAGGTTTACGAGAACTGATAGGCAGCGTTTGGCAGCCGGCCGGTCCGGCCGCGTAGCGCACCCAGGGCGGTCTGCGCATTCGCACTCCACCCGGCTCTGCTCAGGATCGGACGCACCGGGTCGCCTGAGCCATCCTGGCAGGATCATTCTGATCTGTGCTCATGGAATCACCAGATTTGAGAACGGCGTTCCCTCATGCGGCTCCCGCGTTGACCCCGCCTGCATTTGGCGCCATGCTTGCGCCACCAAATCTCCAGACACGACAGGCATATCAGGAGTGGGCCCGTGACCGGCTGGTTCGAAAGGCGTGCCGGGCTCGAGGGCACCGTCGCTGTCGTCAGCGGAGGGGCTGGGGGTCTCGGACTTGCCGTCGTCAGCGACCTCGCTGCCAATGGCGTCCGGGTCGCCGCGCTCGACATCGACGCGCACGCCACCGACGCTCTCCGGGAAGCTCAGCCGGAGGCGATCGTGCAGCACGGTGATGCGCGTGATCCGGAGGCGCTCGAGCGGCTCTTCGTGGCCGCGGACGAGCGCTGGGGGCGGCTCGACACGCTCGTCAACGTCGCCGGTGGGACATTCCGCGCGCCCTTCACCGAGACCCGGCCGAAGGGCTGGAACGCCCTCCTGCAGACGAACTTCGTGCACGTGCTCCACGCGTGCTCGCTCGCGATCCCGCGGATGAGGGCGGGTGGCCGGGGCGGCAGCATCATCAACCTGACGACGATCGAGGCGCACCGCGCAGCCCCGGGGTTCGCGGTCTACTCGGCCGCGAAGGCGGCAGTCGAGCAGTTCGCCCGCACCCTTGCCGTCGAGGTCGCGCCTGATCGCATCCGGGTCAACAACGTCGCGCCGGACTACACCCCCACGCCTAACATGCAGCGCATCGCAGCGGGCGCCGCCCCCGCGCTGGGCGAGCAAGAACTGCGCGTGAGCATCCCCATGGGGCGCGCGGGCGAGGTGACCGACGTGTCGGGGTGCGTCGTCTTTCTGGCCTCGGACCTGGCGGCCTACATCACCGGCACCACCCTTCACCCGGACGGCGGCACGTTCGCCTCGTCGGGGTGGTTCAACTGGCCGGATCGGGGCTGGGGAAACATGGTGCCCGGCGAGCTCCTCTAGCCGGGGGTTGCGCGGCGGGCGTTTCAATCCAGCGTCAGGCCCAGCAGCTCGAGCGCGTTTTCACGACCGATCCGGCGCACCTGCTCCGGCGACAGTCCGGCCAACGATTCGGTGACGAAATCCGCGGGCTGGCGGGTGCCTTCGGCGTGGGGCCAGTCGGAACCGAGCAGGAGCCGATCGACGCGGACGTGATGGAGGAGATCGTCGACATCGTCCTCCCAGAACGGGGTGATCCAGACGTGATCGCCGAACACGTCACGCGGATGGTCGGTGAAGTAGCCCGGGTTGCGGTTCGCCGCGTCGTCGAGGCGATGAAGCACGTCAGGGACCCAGCTCGCGCCGTTCTCGACGCTCGCCAACCGCAACCCCGGGTGCCGGTCGAACACGCGCTGGCAGAGCGCCGCGGCGTAGAAGTCGGCAACCGCACGGCCCTTGGTGATGACCCCGCGCAGCGGCGAGCGAAAGAGTGAGCTCTCGGCTCCGCCCGGCTCCCACATCTGGACGAGCGCGTCGTAGCCGTCGAGGCCGGCATGCGTCGCGACGACGATTCCGGACTCCGCCGCGCATGCCCAGAACCGGTCATAGACCGCGTCGAACGGCGAGCGGTAGCCGCCGGGTACCGGGACCGGTGCGTTGCGGACGTTGACCGCGACGGCTCCCCTCTCGACGGCCCGGGCCAGCGCCGCCTCGGCCGCGCCGGGGTCGAGCAACGGGATGTAGGGGACGGCGAAGATGCGGTCCTCGAACCGGTAGCCCCAGTCCTCGTCCAACCACTCGTTGAACGCCTCGAAGACCCGCGCGCACGCCTCGGGATCGCCCTTCAGGGCTTCCTCCATGCCGACGCCAAGCGTGGGGAAGAGCAGCGTGGCTGCCAGGCCCTGCTCGTCCATGACCTTCAACCGCTGGTCTCGCTCCTGGTACTCGGGTCGCAGCGGCTCGAGCTCGCCGAAAGCGTCGACGATCCCGAGCCCGCGGGGATTGCCGCGATACCAGTCGTACAAGGAGCCGGGCCGGGCCACCGGATCGAACGTGGGGTTCGCGACGTAGGAGTTGATGGTTCCACCGACCATGAGCCGGCGACGGCCATCGATCTGCGCCCAGCGGACGCCGCGATTGCCGAGCCGGCGGTCCTGGTAGCGGGTGAACGCGTCGGGAGCTTCGTAGTAATGGTTGTCGAAGTCGAAGATCCAGCGCTCGCCCAGCATGCGCCCATTGGAGCAGCCCCCGTTGCGCAGCGTCAATGTTGGATTCGACGCCGAAATCGGGTCGGGTACGGTGCGGCCATGAGTACTGCCAAGGACTCCCGAAGTCGCTGTCATCACCGGTGGGGCATCAGGATTCGGTCTCGCGCTGGCGGCTCAATGCGCGCAGCGCGGGATGAACGTCGCCCTGCTCGACCTCGATGGCGAGCGCACCGAGCAGGAAGCCGCCACCTTGGCGCAGACGTACGGGGTCGACACGCTCGGGCGCGCCGTCAATGTCGCCGACGATGCCGCCGTTCAGGCTGCGGCGGCTGCGGTTTCGCGGCGATTCGGGCGCGCCGACGTCGTGGTCTCCAACGTCGGCGTGCAGCTGTTCGGAGCCGTCGAGCGGTTCACCGATCGCGAGTGGCAGTGGGTGCTCGACGTGAACGTCGTCGGCGCCGCCCGCGTCACGCGCGCGTTCACTCCACTGCTACGCGAGGCGCCGAACGGGCGGTTGGCCTTCACCTCGTCGTCTTCCGTGCTCGATCCCGCCAGCCGGCTGGGCGCGTATCAGGCGAGCAAGTTCGCCCTGTGGGGGCTGGCGGAGACGATCGCGCTCGAGCTGGCGAGCGACGGGATCACGGTGTCGGTCCTGTTTCCCTCCGGGATGATGTCGCGCCACCTCGAGAGCAGCACGCAAGCCCAACCGGAGGACCTGCGCCGGGCGATCGGCGAGCCCGAGGACTTCGAAGCGATGATGGCGAGTAACCCCGACATGGCACAGGCCGTGGCCACTCCCGAGCAGGCCGCCGCGAACGTCATCGAAGCGCTGCTGCGCGGCGAGCGTTACCTCGTCACGCACGGCGATCTGGTCGGCGCCGTGCAAGCGCGCGCGCAACGGCTCCACGCTGCCGCGATCGCGGCGCGTGACGCACGCGCCGAGGGCTAGCAGCCCAGAGGCCCGCCCTCGATCTCGTCTCAGGCCGGGACAGCCACGTTCACGTTCATCAGGCGGGCCAGGTTTCCACCCATGATCTTGGCGATCCGCTCGGGCGAGGCGCCTTCGAGCTCCGCGAGGTAGCTGCGCGGCTCGGCCAGCCCCTCGGGGTGGGGGTAGTCCGAGCCGAAGAGCACCCGGTCCTCACCGATCAACTCCGCCAGCTCGTTCAAGTCCTCTTCCCAGAAGGGACTGATGTGGATGTGCTTCTTGAGCTGGTCGATCGGGTTGTCCTGAAAGTCCTGTGGCCGCTTCTTGTACAGGTCCTTCAGCGCCTTGAGCAGCGGCCCGACCCAGCTACTGCCGTTCTCGACCACGGCGATCTTGAGCTGCGGGAAGCGCGAGAGCGCACCGTGGCAGATCAGCGAGGCGACGGCGTCTTCCACCGGGCGCCAGGAGTGCAGCATGCGGAACGCCGCCGTCTGGAACGGCAGCATCTCGCCGTTGCCGCCGTTCCACTCGTTCGTATAGCGGTCGTAGCCGCTGTCGGACGAGTGCAGGGCCACGAGGATGTCGTGCTCGACGACCTTCTCCCAGAACGGGTCGAACTCCGGCAGCGCGAACGAGCGCGGCCCGCGCAGGCCGGGCACCGGAGCCGGGCGGATCAGCACGACCCGGGCCCCCCGCTCGACGACCCACTCCAGCTCCTCGATCGCCCGGTCGACGATCGGCAGGGTGATGACCGGGGTGGTGAAGATGCGGTCGAGGCCCTCGTAGTTGAACTGCCAGGTCTCGTAGAGCCACTCGTTCAGCGCATGGATCACGACGTGCATCGCATCCGGATCGTCGCGCATGCGCTCCTCGATCAGGCTGGCGAGCGTCGGGAACATCAGCGTGCGCTCGACGCCCTGCTCATCGAGCAGCTCGAGGCGCGGCGCCGGCTCCCGGAACGCCGGGATCGCCCGCATCGGCTTGCCGAAGATCTCGCGGGCGCTCTTACCCTCCGGGTTGCCCTTGCGGTAGTACTCCTCCTGCGCGCCGGGGCGCGCCACCACGTCGAACGTGGGATTCGGGATGTACTCGCTGATCTTGCCCTTGACCGCGATCTTCGTGCGGCCATGCACGTCGACATAGTCGACGACGCCCTTGTAGCGACTCGGCAGATGCTTGGTCATCGCATCCACGGTCTCGTACAGGTGATTGTCAGCGTCAAAGATCGGGATACGCCCGCCGTCGGTCATGAGAAAACCGTAACGCTTTTTTGACCTCGACGTCAATATTGTGGACTGGGGGTCACCCGGGACGGCTCAAGGCCATGGCCGACACCTCGCACTCGGGCGCTAGTGTCGAACTCGACGTCAACTCCGAAACGAGTAAAGGTGGGCGCATGAGCGCCGTCGCGACCGAACGTGCAGTCAACTCCCTCGACCCGCAGTTCTATGTCGACCCCTGGGACGACTACCGCTGGCTTCGCGACGAGGCACCGGCCTACTGGGATCCGGTCCAGGGCCTGTGGGTCATCTCGCGCTACGACGACCTGCGGATGATCGAGAAGGACGGCGAGCGCTACTCCTCCTACTACGGCTCCCGCCCGCTGCTCGACCAGCGTGACGACGAGTCCATGATCAACATGGACAACCCGGACCACCAGGAGCAGCGCGGACTCGTCTTTCGCCAGTTCACCCCGCGCGCGGTGCGCAGCCACGAGGACCACGTGCGCGAGGTCGTCACGGAGATTCTCGATGCGGTCGAGCCGCTCGGCGAGTGCGAGGCGATCGAGGCCATCGCCTCCCGGCTGCCGGCGATCATGATCGGCGAGCTCCTCGGCTACCCCCGCGAGCTGTGGGAACGCGTCCGCTTCTGGTCGGAGCAGACCATGCTGCTGGGCGGCCAGACCTCACCCGACGGGCCGCCGCACCTGTCGCACCCCGGGCTGATCCCCGCGATGACGGAGTGGCACCAGATCACGTCGCAGCTGGTCGA
Source organism: uncultured Actinomycetota bacterium (assembly GCA_963782485.1). Classification (GTDB taxonomy): domain Bacteria; phylum Actinomycetota; class Actinomycetes; order Frankiales; family Frankiaceae; genus DATAZK01. Next base: position 51,990 of record CAWAJV010000006.1, on the reverse strand, counting down.
GGAGCGGCGTGCGGAGCCGAAGGACGACCTCATCTCGCTCTGGGCCCACACCGACGGCTGGACCACCAAGAAGGTGCTCGACGAGACGATCCTGCTGCTGGACGGCGGCGCCGAGACGACCCGCACCGTCATCGGCTCGATGATCCGCGAGCTGGCGCTTCAGCCCGACCAGCGCCAGCTCCTGCTGGACCGGCCGGAGTTGCTCGCCTCGAGCGCGGTCGAGGAGTTCATCCGCTGGGTCTCCCCCATTTCCAACATGCGTCGTACCGCCACGGTCGACCACGAGTTGCACGGCCGGCAGATCCGCAAGGGCGACGAGCTGCTGCTGCTTTACGGAGCAGCTAACCGCGATCCGCGTGTCTTCGACCACCCGGACGCGCTCGACGTCGCCCGTGAACACAACCCTCACGTGGCGTTCGGGTTCGGCACCCACGTCTGCCTGGGCGCGCATCTCGCCCGGCTCGAGCTGCGGGTGATGTTCGAGGAGCTGCTGCGCCGCATCCCGAGCTGGGAGCTGGTCGATCCGGACGAGCCGAAGATCCTGCCCGCCACGTTTGCGCGCGGCTACGACCGCATCCGCATCCGGTACTGACCCGTGGACCTGGCACGGCTGAACGCCTGGTTCGCGGAGCAGTTGCCGCAGGCGCAGCAGGTCCGTATCGAGGGTCTGGAACGGGTCGACTTCGGCCACTCCGCCGAGATGCTGACCCTGAGCGTCGGCTGGCAGGACAGCTCCGGTGACCACCGGCAGGACGTCGTAATACGCCTCCGGCCACCGTCGCCAGGGCTGCTCGAGCCGTACGACATGCGGCGCCAGTTCGAGATCCTGCGCGCCCTCGAGCCGACTCCCGTTCGTGCACCGCGCGCGTTGTGGCTCGAGGAGAGCGGCGAGGTCCTGGGGCGCGCGTTCTACGTCATGGAAAGGGTGGCCGGGCAGGTCTACGAGCGCTCACTGCCCGACGACCTGAAGACCGCGCCCGAGCGGCTCGCTGCCATGTCCGAGCGCATCTTCGACCAGATCGCGGCGATGCATCTCGTCGACGTTCAAGCGAGCGGCCTGGGGTCACTCGAGGACGGGCGCGGATACGTCGACCGCGAGCTCGCGCGGTGGGAAGGCGAGCTGCGAAGGTGGCAGCGCGGACCCCTGCCTGCTCTCGAACACCTGCTGGCGACCCTGCGGGCGCGTCAGCCGGCCGCCTCCCCCACCGTGACGCTGGTACACGGCGACCCGAAGCCCGGCAACTTCGCCTTCGTCGACGACGAAGTCACGGCGGTCTTCGACTGGGAGCTGGCGACGATCGGCGACCCGATGGCCGATATCGGCTGGGCCGAGATGACCTGGCGGATAACCCCTGCGTTTGCTGGACTTTCCACGGCCCACTTCGACGAGCAGCTGGCCCGCTACGAGCAGGCGACCGGCATCGCGATCCATGACCGCGCCTGGTACGGCGCGTTCCAGGCGTTCAAGATGGCCGTCATCCAGCTGGTCGGCGCCATGCTCTTCGACCGCGGGTTCAGCGACGACAAGCGCTACGCCGACATGGCGATGGGCGTGGCCTGGCTGACCCAGCTCGGCCTCACCGCGCTCGGCGTCACCGAAAAGCTCGAGCCCGGCCCGGTAGCGCCCCGCCCCGAGCGGCTCGCCTCAGCAGCCGCATCCGCCTGACGCCCAGCGATTTCACCGACAACGCAGCCCGGGAGTGGACACAGCATGGCCATTAGGGACATCGGCCCGCTTCGGGGGGCTGACGAGGGTCTCAACCATCAGATCGTCGACACGTTCGCGACCATCGCCGAGTCCGACCTGGCCTGGACCGAGAAGATCTGGGCGTCACTCGCCAGGACCGACGGTTCGCTGCAGGTGGATTTCGGCATCGGCAGGTACCACAACCGCGGCATCATCGACGGTTTCGGCGGCGTCTCGCGCGGCCACGAGCAGTGGACTGTGCGCGGCAGCCGCGAGCTGGCGCCGGCCTTCGAGGACGCGAGCGTCGGCCCGATCCACTACGAGATCATCGAGCCGTTGAAGCAGGTGCGCTTCCGGCTCGAACCCAACGACGAGCAGCCGATCTCCTTCGACATCGTGCTGTCAGCCGTCACGCCGCCGTTCTTCGAGGACCGCAACCTCGTCCGCAACCGCCAGACCGGCCGGATCGACGTGAACGTGATCCGCTATCACCAGGGCGGCCGGGCGTCCGGGACCGTCACGGTCGACGGCACCACGCATGAGGTGAATCCCGAGGAATGGTTCGGGTATCGCGACCACTCGTGGGGAGTTCGGCAAGCGGTCGGAGCGCCGCCTCCCGATCTGATCCGTCCGGCGCGTACGGCGGCTACGGCCGGTGCCCTCGCCCGCGGCGCGATGAAGTGGACCCCCTTCTTCTTCCGGCGGCCGGATGGCTCTTACTACGAGACCGCCATCTTCATCACCGAGGGCGCGTGGCAGTACAGCTCCGCCTACATCAACGAGACCAACGGCAGCCAGACGCCGGTCCGTTCGGTGGAGCCGCACATCAGCTACGACCCACGCACCCGCTTCGTCCGCGGCGGCGAACTGCGGCTGACGATGGAGTCGGGTGAGCAGCGCGTCATCGAGGTCGAGGTGCTGGGTGAGTCCGGCTTCTTCCTCAAGACCGCTGGTTACGGTTTGTGGGCGGGTCACGTTCACGGGGCCTGGAAGGGCGCGCTGCAGCTCGACAGCGAGTACATCGCCGACTGCTGGGACGATGAACACTTGCGCTCGCTCGGCCAGTTCCGCGATACGCCGATCCGGGTTCGCGAGGGCGATGCCGTGGGTTACGGGATCATGGAAAGCATCATCGGCGGCGTGTGGCCCGAGCTCGGCCTGACCGCCGAGAGCGACCACAAGGTTTCCTACAGCTGAGCCCGTGACAAGCGCTGCGCCGCCGGTGATTACCCTGCTGCCATGAATCCGTCGGAGCTGCTGGATCCTGAGATTGCCCCCGTGGTCACGGCCATGGCGATGCCGGCCCTGGACAACGACGTCGTGGCGTCGATCCGGGGCGTCGAGATGCCGAGCGTCGTCTCCGACGACGTGGCCTGGGCTGACCATCAGGTGCCTGGCGAGCCGGAGGTTACGGTCCGGGTGTACCACCCCATCGGTGCAGGTGGCGCGGCTCCCTGCCTCTTCTACATCCACGGCGGCGGGTACGTGCTCGGCTCCTACACGATGGCCGACGGACCCTTCAGCGAGCTCACGCCGAAGCTTGGGCTGGTCGGCGTCTCGGTCGAGTACCGGCTCGCACCGGACACCGCCTACCCGGGACCGCTGGAGGACTGCTACCAGGCGCTGGTCTGGACGTACGAGCACGCCGACGAGCTCGGCATCGATCCCGCGCGGCTCGGTATCGGCGGCATCAGCGCCGGCGGCGGTCTGGCTGCCGCTCTCGCCTTGCTCGCACGTGATCGCGGCGAGGTGCCGGTGGCGTTTCAGCTGCTGGACTGCCCGATGCTCGACGACCGGCAGGTCACCGATTCGAGCCGGCAGGACGGGCTGCCGGTGTGGAGCCGCGAGTCGAACACGTACGGCTGGCGTTCCTATCTCGGCGAGCTGTACGGGCAGGCCGAGCATTCCCTACACCGCCGTCCCGGCTCGAGCGGAGGACCTGTCGGGACTGCCGCCGGCCTTCGTGTCCGTCGGGAGCGTGGACGGCTTCCTCGACGAGGATGTCGACTACGCGCTGCGGCTGAACCGGGCCGGCGTGCCGGCCGAGCTGCACGTGTATCCCGGCGCGTGTCACGGCTACCAGATGGCGGCGGACTCGCGGATCGTGCGGCAGAGCCGGGCCGACATCCAGGCCTGGCTGGCCCTGCAGATCGGCGTCACAGCCCCAGTGGCCGGTCGCTGATCACCCCCGAATCCATGAGCGCCGCACGCTCCTGGTCGGACACTCCGATCGCGCTGAGCACCTCGGCGTTGTGCTGACCGAACGTCGGTGCCGGCGTGCGGTGCCAGCGGTCGACTCCCGTCACCCGAAACGGCAGGGTCGGGGTGGGCAGGGTGCCGGCGACGGGATGGTCGACGAGCTCGAACATCCCCCGAGCGGCTGACTGCGGGTGCTCGGAACACGCGCGCGGGTCGATCGCCGGCGCGGCCGGAATGCCGGCCGCCACGAGCGTCTCGACTGCCTCGTCGAGCTCGCGGCCCGCTGCCCAGGCGGCGATGACGGCGTCGAGCTCGTCGGCAGCCGCGCGTCGCCCTGACGGCTCGGCAAGAGAAGCAGAGGCACGCCAATCGTCACGGCCGAGAACGACCGTAAGTGCCTGCCATTGCTCGTCATTGGAGCATCCGAGCGCCAGCCAGCGCTCCTCGCCGCGACAGGCGTACAAGCCTGACGGGCTGGCCCAGGGGCTGCGATTGCCCTCGCGTTCCAGCAGCCTCCCGTACGCCGTCCACTCCAGGACAGGCTCGGGACAGATCGCCGTCGCGGTGTCGAACATGGCCGACTCGACGAGACACCCTCGCCCGGTCGCGTCACGCTGCTCGAGCGCAGCCAGGGCGGCGACGACCGCGTGCATGCCCGCGTTGGGATCGCACGGCCCGCGTTGAATACGCGGCTGGTCCTCAGGGTGGCCGGTCAGCCAGGCGGCCCCCGTCGCTTGCTCCATCGTCTGCGTGAATCCAGGACGGTCACGCCAGGGGCCGGACAGACCGAACGCGGGCATCCGCACCATGACGGCCCGCGGGTTCGCCGCCGAGATGACGTCCCAGCCGAGCCGCAGGTTCTCCAGCACCCGAGGGGTGAAGTTCTCGACCACCAGATCGGCGGCTGCCACCATCCGCAGCAGCAGCGCGCGCCCTTCATCCTGCGAGAGGTCCAGGGCGACGGCGCGCTTGTCGAGGTTGGGCTGCAGGAAGAACGCGCTGCATTCCCACCATGCGTCCTTCGTCGCCCCTGGGGAGATGGACGTGCGGCCCCCGTCGATGTTTCGCGGCCCTTCGACGTGGACGACGTCGGCGCCGAGCAAGGCGAAAAGCCCCGTCGCTGCTGGGCCGGCCCACCAGTTCGTCAGGTCGAGCACCTTGAGCCCGGTGAGCGGACGTCCTGGCGCTGCCCATGCGGCCGGCCGCGGCGCAACCCGTGGCGGCGGCGGGGCGCCGTTGCTCTCCCCCAACGCCGGCGCTGGTGTCGGCGCGGGGGCTAGCTCGTAGTCGATGAGCCAGGGACGGCGCGGCCCGACGGCGTCGCCCTCGGCGCCCGGACGCAGCAATTCACGCGCCCTGACATGGTCCAGGCGGAGCAACGTCTGCGCGGTCGATACCGGCGCGACGGGGATGCGCAACTCCACGGCTCGCTCGATGATCTCGGCGGTCGAGTGGCGCGTCGTCCACTCGCGGACCAGACGCTGCCATTCGGGCAGCCGCGCCTGCCGGGTCTGCAGGCGCGCCCAGCCGTCAGCGGGACCATCCATCAGCTCGACCTGCTCGATGAGCAACAGGAAGTTCTCGAACTGCTGGCGCGTGTTGGTGTTGAAGCCGACCCAGCCATCGGCGCTGGGCTCGATCGACGGCGTCTCGACGGTTCGCGGGGGCGCCCCGGTCAGGGGCGGGCGGCCCCGCATGCTCGCATACATATCGGCGAAGAGGGTGCAGGAGAGCGTCGCGACGTCGTGCAGCGACAGATCGATCAGCGTGCCGCCCGCGCCGCGGCGGGCGCCGTACAGGTAGGCCGAGGCGGCCGCAGCCGCGTAGGCGCCTCCCACCCACTGCACCACCTGACCGCCCGCCGCGTACGGCGGGAGCTCCGGGATGCCACGACCGGCGAGCGCGCCACCGTCAGCCTGCAGGGTCAGCTCGGTGGCGGGCCGCCCGGCGTAGGGGCCGGTCAGGCCGTAGGGACTGAGCGACACCACGACCGTCGCGGGCTGCGCCGTTGACAAACCCTGGGCATCACCGATCACGCCGTCCGGCGTCGTGATGACGACGTCCGCCGCGGCAAACCAGCCGCTGGCGTCGTCAGTCACGACCGACCGGTGGCCCGCGCGCAGGTGGCGGAACAGCGCGCCGTCCCGCCCGTCGTCCGGCGGACCAGCCGTCGTCCAGCGTCGCAACGGGTCGCCATCCGGCGGCTCGAGGAAGACGACGTCGCAGCCCGCCTGCCCCAGCAGGGCCGCGCAGTAGGCAGCGGCGAGCCCGGTCGAACCGTCGACGACCAGCGGGGGGTTCACCATGCGGACTCCGCGCGGGAGTAGGGTTCGTCTCAAAATCGACGTTGATGTCAGTTTAGCCGAGGTGGGGGCCGCCCATGCGAGTGAAAGCGGGCATCTTCAGCCTGACCCCGCCGGTTCCCGATGACGACGGCAGCTACCTGACGTGGCACCTCCTCGACCATCAGCCCGAGCAGTATCAGCTGCCCGGCATGGTCTCCTCGCTGCGCTGGATCGCCGACGGTCCGTACCTCGACGCCCGCCTTGCCGGTGACGGTCCGTTGGCCGACATCGGCAATGCCGTCCAATACCTGATCAGCGATCCGGTCCCGGAAACGGTGCGCGACTTCTCCCGGCTGGGCGCCCAACTCGCGGAGGTCGGCCGCTTCCCGGTCGTCAGGCCCTCGCTGCAGATCAGCCTGCTCGGCCTGCAGCACTGGTACGCCGCGCCCAGGGTGTTGATCTCCCCGGAGGTAGTGCCCTTCCGGCCCCATCGCGGGGTCCTGCTCATCGTCGAGAGTCCCGCCGGCGGCGATACCGCGTCATGGCTGCGCTGGCTGCATGCCGAGCACGTCCCAGAGCTGCTGTCGGTTGATGGCGTTGCCGGCGCCTGGATGTTCGGTACCTCGAGGTTCTGGGAGACCCCCGCCGGCTGGTCGGATGATGCGCAGTACGTCACGGTCGTCTACCTCGACAGCGACCCGCTGACGACCAGCGCGGGACTGGTCGGGCTTCTCGAGCAGCGCTGGGAATCCGGCGCGGTCCGGCCGCTGTTCGCCGGACCCCTTCGGACCATGGTCGAGTGGGAGGCGTGGCCTACCGCGAGGAGGGCAGATGGACCTGCAGCAACAGATCGATGACCTCGCGACGCGGCTGCGTCGACTCGAAGACGAAGCCGCCATCCAGCGGCTGATCCTCTCGTACGGACCTGCGGCGGACTGCGGTCTGACGGCACTGGCCGCATCGGTGTGGGCGGATGACGGTGTCTACGACTGGGATGCCGACGGTGAGCCGTACCGCGGCAGCACCGCCGTCGACACGATGCTGCAAGGGGGTGGCCACCAGGGACTGATCGGCAAGGGCGCGGCGCACTTTGCGGGTCCCCCGCTGATCGAGATCGACGGCGATACGGCCATCGCGGTGAATTACTCCCTGGTGGTGCTGCGCGGTGCGGAGCAGTTCAAGCTCTGGCGAGTCAGCGCCGCCCGCTGGGACCTGGAACGCACGGACTCGGGTTGGCGCGTTTCCCGGCGGACGAACCGGCTGCTCGATTCCTCCGGAGCCGGTCGGGCAGCTGTTCACCGAGGCGCTGAACGAGCTCTTCCCGGAAGGCAGGAGGTGAGCACCGGAAAGCCGCGGCTTGCGGTGGCGACCCCGATCGTCACGACGCTTCCGGGCGCCAGCGCGAGATGGGAGCAGACCGCCACCATCGACGACCTCGCCCTCATCGCCGAGACGGCGGATCGGCTCGGCTATCACGACCTGACCTGCAGTGAACACATCGGCGTACCCGCCGAGCAGGCCGAACGGCGCGGGGCGCGCTACTGGGACCCGCTCGCCACGTTCGGCTACCTCGCCGCCCGCACTCGACAGATTCGCTTCACGACCCTCGTCCTCGTGCTCGGCTACCACCATCCGCTGGAGATCGCCAAGCGCTACGGCACCCTGGACCTGATCAGCGGCGGCCGGCTCATCCTCGGTGTGGGGGTCGGCACGCTCAAGGAAGAGTTCGACCTGCTCGGCGTTCCGTTCGAGGATCGCGGCGCTCGGGGCGACGACGCGCTCAAGGCGCTGCGGGCGTCGCTCGGAGTGCGGGAGCCGGCGTACCACGGTGACTTCTACGCGTTCGACAGCCTCATCGTCGATCCGTGTGCTCTCCAGCCTCAGGTGCCGATCTGGGTCGGTGGTCGTACCCTGCGGTCCCTGCGGCGGGCCATCACGCTGGCGGACGGATGGTGCCCGTTCGCGGTCACACTCACCCAGGCGGCAGAGTGGCTCCGCCAGGTCGATGTGCCGGACGGCTTCGAGGTGCGGCTCGGACCGAGCCGCCCGTTCGACCCGATCGCCGAGCCCGCGGCTACCCAGGATGCGTTGGCGAACCTGGCCGCCGCCGGTGCCACGATCATCTCCGCCAACTTCGTTCACCATTCGCTGCAGCACTACCTCGAGCAGCTGGAGGCACTCGCGGCGGTCCAGGAGGAGACTTTGGAAGGTAGGGCCTCGTGACGCAGGGCAGCGGGCGGCTCGACGGCAAGGTCGCGATCATCACGGGTGCGAGCACGGGGCTGGGTCCCGTGATGGCCTCGCGATTCGTCGCCGAAGGCGCCAAGGTCCTCCTCACAGCGCGGCGCGAAGAGCTTGTCCGCGAGGCGGCCGAGGCAGCCGGCGAGGGCGCGATCGCCATGCGGGCTGACGTGACCGATGAGGGCGACGTCGCGGCGATGGTGGCCCGCGCCGTCGAGGCCTTCGGTCACGTCGACATCCTGTGCAACAACGCTGCCGCCCCCGGCAAAGACCTGTGGATTCGGGAGCAGACCCTCGAGAACTGGAACGCGACAATCGCCATCGACGTCACTGCCGCCATGCTCTGCACCCGAGAGGTCTTGAACCAATCGATGCTGGAGCGCAAGTCCGGCGTCATCCTGAACTTCTCGTCCACTGCCGCGTACAACGGCATGGTCCGCAAGACCCACTACGTAACGGCGAAGGCCTCGTTGCGAGCCTTCACCAAAACGGTCGCCCTCGAGGTCGGCCAGCACGGAATTCGCTGCAACTGCATCGTGCCCGGCTCGATCGACACCGACCTGTGGCGCAACTGGGTGAATCGTCGGGCCTCGGAAGAAGGCGTCGACTACGACACCCACCGTGCCCGACTACTCAAGGGCGTAGCGCTACGCGATATCTCATCAGCTGACGACGTGGCGAACCTGGCGCTGTTCCTGGCCAGTGACGAAAGCCGCACCATCACCGGGCAGTCGATCCCGGTCGATGCGGGCGGATTCATGCAGGGATGAGCAGCGAGGTCAGGACGCACATGTTGGCAGCGGCGACCACCATCAAGAACCTCACACTGGGAGCCTCCCCCTGGGTGGTCGGCGGACGCGGCTTCCAGTTCGAGTCCATCACCGCAGACGAGCTGACCGAGGTTCTGGGAGTCGGCCAGTCTGACGCGAGGATCGAGAGCATCTCCGTGGAGCCGGTCTCGGCCGGGACGACCGACCGAGCCCGTCTCGCGCTCCGGTGGAACTCAGCCGGACGGCAGGCCGGCCTGCCCTCGTCCTTGTTCGCCAAGGGAACGGCGACCACTTTGAGCAGCCGCATCATCGTCTCGACCTTCGGGCTGAGCGACTATGAGACCCGGTTCTACAACCAGGTGTATCCGGCTGTTTCCGAACTGACGCTCAAGCCGTACCTCGCCCGCTCAGGTCGCGGGGGCCGCTTCCTGATCGTCATGGAAGACATCTCCGCGCAAGACCAGGTGCGCTTCTTCCACGCCAGCGAAGATGCGCCGCTCACCCACGTCGAAAACGTCATCGACGGCCTCGCGACCCTTCACGGCCGGTTCTGGAACTCTCCCAGGTTCACCACCGACCTGAAGTGGCTCACGCCGTACACCGGCCGGGCGGGCAACGCGCTCGCCCATCCGACGCTGCGACTTGCCACCAAGAAGTTCCTGAAGGACGACCATGAGCTACCGGAGACCGTGCGCCGCCTCACCCGGTTCTACGTCGACAACCGCACGGCGTTCGATCGCGTCTACGAGGCACTCCCGGCCACGTTCACCCACGGTGACCCGCACCTCGGCAACACGTTCCAGCGCGCTGACGGCACGTCCGGGTTCTACGACTGGCAGGTCGTTCACAAGATGAGCGGCTTCCGTGACTTCGCCTACTTCATGGGCGGCTCGGTTCCGGCTGACCTGCGGCGGGCGCATGAGAACGACCTGCTGAGTCGCTATCTCGACCGCCTCGCCGGGTCCGGAGGGGTGGCGCCACCGTTCGCGGAGGCTTTCGACACCTACCGGTTGCTCGCCATGGAGAGCTGGATCGCCACCTACACCACCCTCGCGATCGGCGGGATGCAGGACCAGGAAGCGACCGACCGCGCGATGGCCCGTTGCATTGCCGCCCTTGTCGATCTCGACACGGAAGGCGCCCTGCGCGCCGCGATCTAACCCATCCATCCCGCCCCCGAACTGAGTTGGGGTCGCTGCGCCGAAGTTTCGGCGACCCGAACTCAGTTCGGGCCGGCGCTCAGCGGCTAGTGTCCGGCTCGTGGTCGAGCCCACGTCGCACACCTACGACTCGCAGTGGAGCCTCGGATCGATCTACACACGGAGTACGTCTACGACCTGGCGCAGCTCATCCAGCAGCAGAGCCTCGCGCCGGTGCGGATCGTCGCCCACTCGCTCGGCGCCATCATCGCGCTGCGCTACGCCGGCAGCTATCCCGAGCGCGTCGAGCGACTCGTCATCGTCGACGGCACCGGCGATCTGGCGATGCAGTCGGTGCGGAGGCCCGAGGCGCCGCTGAGGCAACGTGAATGGATCGAGGCGCAGCGCGCTCTCGCGGCACGGCTTCCCCGCCGCTACCCGACGCTCGACGAAGCCCTGGCGCGCATGCAGCAGGCCAACCCGCACCTGTCTGACGACCAGGCCAAGCACCTGACGATTCATGGCGCCAATCAGAACGAGGACGGCAGCTACACCTGGAAGTTCGACCCGTACCTGGAGGCCAATCTCGTCAAGGGCACCTTCAACCTGGACCTGCCGCCGGGCGACGTAGCCGCGCTGTGGCGCAGCATCACCTGCCCCGTGCTGTTCCTGACCGGCGAGGAGAGCTGGCACGTCGCCAGCCTGGACGAGGCCGCTCTGCTGTCAGGCTTCCGGGACGCCCGCCACGTGTTCGTCGAGCGCGCCGGTCACTGGCTGCATCACGACCAGCTGGACCACTTCCTCGAACTCAGCGAAGCCTTTCTCGCCTGACGCCGGTTTCGGGCTAGTGCTCGTGAAGGATGACACCGCGCAGGTTCCGTCCCTCGAGCAGATCGGTGACGGCGTCGTTGATCGCCTCGAGCGGGTAGCGGCGGGTGATCAATTCGTCGAGTTTCAGCCGTCCGGCCCGGTACAGGTCGATCTGACGCAGGATGTCGACCGCGGGGCTGCACATGCCGAACAGGCAGCCCTGAATGCGTTTCTCCATGCCGGCGAGCATGAGCAGGCTGATCGGAATGCCCGGTGCTGCGTGCATGCTGCCCATACCTGTCACGACGACGGTGCCGCCCTTGGAGATGGCATCGAAGCCGGCCGCAGCATCGTCGCCGGTGGGGCCGTCCATGGTCAGGATGGCGGAGTCAGCTCCCTGGCCATTGGTGATGGAGCGAACGAATTCGGCGGCTTCGGCGATATCCGCGAAGGAGTGGGTCGCGCCGAGCCGTTCGGCCATCTCGCGCTTGAAGGGGACCGGGTCGACGGCGACGACGGTGGCTGCGCCCGCCATGGCCGCTCCCTGGACCGCGTTGATACCCACGCCGCCGACACCCATGACGATCACGTGGTGGCCGGCCCGTACCCCGGCAGCGTTCAAGGCCGATCCCAGGCCGGTGCCGACCCCGCATCCGAGCAGGCACACCGTCTCGAGCGGAACATCCTTGGGCACCTTCACGAGCGACTGCTCGGGTACCACGCTCCATGGTGAGAACGTCGAGATCAGCAGGAATTGGCTGACGGGATCGCCGTCATCGTGCATGCGGTAGGTGCCGTCGATCTGGGGTCCAAGCTGCAGTTTGGCGCCCATGTCGCACAAGTTCGCGCGCCCGGCTGCGCAGTAGCGACACCGCCCGCAGGACGGGATGAACGTGGCCACCACATGATCGCCGACCTTCAAGCCGGCGACCCCCGGGCCGATCGCCTCGACGACCCCCGCGCCTTCATGGCCGCCGCACATCGGCACGACCGCCAGATGCTCGCCGGTCAGGAAATGCACGTCGCTGTGACAGATGCCGCTTGCCACGTAGCGGACCAGCACTTCGTGTTCCTTGGGACCATCAAGTTCGACGTCACGGATCTCGTAGCGGCCAGGGATCGATCTGAGCAGCGCCGCACGTGTCTGCATGGACTCTCCTGTTCTCGGGCGAACACTCAACCCGGCTGATTACTCCTGATAGGCGACGATGCCGCGCAGGTTGCGCCCGGATCGCATGTCTTCGAAGCCGTCGTTGAGGGTCTCGAGCGTGTACCGCCGGGTGATCATCTCGTCCAGCTTCAGGCGCCCGTGCCGGTACAACTCGAGCAGGGCCGGGATCTCCTTCGACGGGCTGGAAGCACCGAACAGCGAGCCTTGTATCCGCTTCTGGAACAGGACCAGGTGACGGATGGAGATCGGAATGACGAGGTCGTCCGCGGCCTTCGGCAGGCCGGTGAGGACGACCGTTCCGGCCTTGCGGATCGCGTCGACGCCCTGCGCGACCTGCTCACCCGTCGTGACACCGACGCAGATGATGCACGAGTCGGCCCCCTGCCCGTTGGTGAAGCTGTGGGCGATCTCGGTCGCCTCCTGCATCGTCGCCACGGCGTGGGTGGCCCCGAAGGCGAAGGACGCGGCCCGTTTCATCTCCACGGGATCGACGGCGATGAGCACCTTGGCACCCGCGAACGCGGCCCCCTGCACGGCGTTCATCCCGATCCCGCCGGTGCCCATCACGATCACGACATCGCCGGGCGTGACGTCCGCAGAACGCACCGCCGAACCCCAACCGGTGCCGACCCCGCAACTCGTCAGGCAGGCGGCCTCGAGCGGAATGCCGTCCGGGCATTTCACCGCCGACTGAACCGAGACGGTCGACCATTCGCTGAACGTCGCGACGCCCGCGGCCTGGCCTACCGGCTTGCCGTCCAGCGTCATGCGGCGAGAGCCGTCCTCCCGAACACCGGACAGCACCCGGGCGCCGTTGTCGCAGAGGTTCTGCATTCCGGAGGCGCACCAGCGGCACAGGCCACACATGGGCAGGAAGGTCAGCACCACCCGGTCCCCGACCGACCACCCCGGGGTGTTCGGTCCCACCTCGTGGACGATGCCGGCTCCCTCGTGTCCGCCCGCCATCGGCAGCGCCCCGGGCGGGAGCGGCAGGTCACCGGTCACGATGTGGTCGTCGGAGTGGCAGAGCCCGGCGGCCGCCAGCTTCACCAGAAGCTCGCCCTGGCGCGGCGGCTCCAGCTCGAGCTCGACGACTTCCCACTTCCCGGGCTGCTCGAGGAGAACTGCGGCGGTGGTCAACATGTCATGACTCCTTGGTTCAAGCGTCCCTCGCGATTGAAACCGACATCGATATTGCTAGGCTCCGCATGGCGAAAGAGGGTGCGCGTGCCAGAGCAGGATGACACCACGAGCCGGTGGCCGTTGCGGTCGGTCCCGGAGTCGCTGTCCCAGCGTTACCGGGCCGAGGGCTGGTGGACGGACGACTGCCTCGGTGACGTGGTCGGCCGGGAGCTGGCCGCGATGCGAGAAGCGACGTTCGCGGTGCACTCCGACGTGCGCCCCTGGCGCGGGACGGTAGGCGATGTCGATGGCGCCGCCCGCCGGTTCGCCGGAGCGCTTCGCGATCGGGGGATCGGACCGGGTGATGCGGTCGTCTTCCAGCTGCCCAACTGGGTCGAGGCTGCGGTCACCTTCTGGGGTGCGGCCTATGCGGGTGTCATCGTGGTCCCGGTCGTTCACTTCTACGGGACGAAGGAGCTGGCCCACATCGTGCGCGTGGTGCAGCCCTCGCTCGTCGTGACGGCTGACCGGTTCGGTCGCGCGGACTACCTTTCCGCGTATGCCGAACTCCTCGGCGATTCCGGGCTCCCGTGGGCCGTCGTCGGCGATGCGGCATCGCTGCCGGCCGGCGTGACGCGTTTCGAGCAACTTCTGGAAGCCGACCCGGTCGAGCACCCGGTCGCGGTCGACCCCGACGCTCCGGCCGTCATCGCGTTCACGTCCGGCACGACCCGCGATCCCAAGGGTGTCATCCACTCGCACCGCACGATGGGGTTCGAGGCGCGGCAGCTGAGCGGGCTCTACCCGTCCGGGCCGCCGTCGCTGATCGGGGCTCCGCTCGGACACTTCATCGGCATGCTCAACGCCCTGGTGTGTTCGTTGATCCGCCATGACGACATCCACGTGATCGACGTCTGGAACCCGGCCGAGATCCTGCGCCTGATGAAGGCTGAACACCTGAATGTCGGTGGCGGCTCGACGTACTTCTTGACCAGCCTGCTGGATCACCCCGACTTCACCCCGGACCACCTGAAGTACATGCCGTACGCCGGCCTCGGTGGCTCGCCGGTGCCCGTCGCCGTCACGCAGCGCGCCACCCGGCTCGGGATCCGGGTCTACCGGTCCTACGGCAGCACGGAGCATCCCTCCATCACCGGCTCCTACATCGATGAGCCGGAGATCAAACGGCTCACCACGGATGGCCATGAGCTCCCCGGGGTCGAGGTCCGCCTCGATGACGAAGGGCAGATCCTCAGCCGGGGACCGGAGCTGTTCCTCGGTTACACCGATCCCGAGCTCACCGCGAGCGTCTTCGACGCCGAGGGCTGGTACCACACCGGCGACGTGGGCACCGTCGACAGCGAGGGCTACCTGACCATCACCGACCGGATCAGCGACATCATCATCCGGGGCGGCGAGAACATCTCCGCGCAGGAGGTGGAAGAAGCACTCCTCGCCCTCCAGGCGATCGCCGAGGCGTGTGTCGTCGCGCAACCCGATAAGCGTCTCGGTGAGCGCGCTGCTGCCCTCATTCGCGTGCGCGACGGGGCGACGGCACCCACCCTCGAGCAGGTGCAAGCGCATCTCGCTGCGGCGGGGATGGCCAAGCAGAAGTGGCCCGAATCGATCCATGAGGTGGCTGATTTTCCGCGCACCGCGGCGGGAAAGGTGCAGAAGTTCCGGCTGCGGCAGCAGCTTCGCGAGGGAAGTCTCGAGCAGATCTAGCCGCGTATAAAAATTGACTTCAATCCAGGTATTGCGCATGGATGCCTCGGTCGGCTTGTATGGCGAAGCGATGCCCACGCGTGACGCGAGTCATGTTGCCTGCCCAAGTCAGGCGCGTGTGCGGGACCGAGCATCTCAGACGACGGGGACTCCAGCCGATGCCGAAATACCAGCACTCCCAGCGGGTCCGCGCTGTCGCGGTCGCCGCCACGCTGGCCGCGCTCGTCGCCGCGTGCGGACGCTCCAGCTCGTCGGGACCGAAGACGAGCGGTAGCCCTTCCCCCTCGGGGTCGCCGTCCTCGAGCACGGCGGCAGGCGACTTCGGCACGGCAAAGAAGGTGTGCGCACCCGGTCCGGGTACCGGCGGCTCCGGCCGGGGGATCGTCGGCAAGACCATCCACGTCGGCGTCCTGGCCGACCCGGGAGCCGCCGCAGCCCCCGGGCTCGGTCAGGAGTTCTTCGACGTGGCCGATGCGTTCAGCAAGTGGTGCAACGCGGCCGGCGGCATCAACGGCCGCACCATTGTCGTCGACAAGCTCGACTCCAAACTGTTCGAGGGCGCCGCTCGCGTGATCGAGGCGTGCCGCAACGACTTCATGCTCGTCGGCGGCGCGAATGCGCTCGACGCTGCCACCGTGAAGCCGCGGCTGGCCTGCAAGCTCGGCACCATTCCGGCCTACGACGCCTCGCCGGAGGCGACCGCCGCGGGCCTGCAGGTGGCCCCGACCGCAAGCCGTCCCGAGAAGTACGACGTCGGCGTCTTACGGCTGCTAGCGGACGCGTTCCCGAACACCAAGCAGGGGTTGGGGATCGCCGGGAGCAGCCTGGCCTCGCTCACCCCGCAGGGTCTTCGCGCGCAGGAGGCGTGGCAGCAGCTCGGCTACAAGGTCAGCACGCTGCAGCCGCGACCCGCTCTGGTGGACAACTACCGCCCCTGGATCGAGCAGCTGAAGCAGTCGGGCGCCAAGGCCGACTTCGAGATCGTCGCGCAGGATGCAAGCCCGATCTTCCAGGCCATGGCCAACGTCGGCTTCAAGCCCGAATGGGTGCTGTTCGGCCAGACGTTCTACTCGCCGAAGTCGGTGCAGGCGGCCAAGGCGGCTCAGGTCCTGCCGAACAGCTACATCGACCTGCACAGCCTGGCGTTCGAGATGGCTGACCAGTTCCCGGTCGTGCAGCAGACGATCGACATCATGAAGGCTGGTCCTGGAGCCAACAACCTCGACGCCTTTACCCTCTTGGGCTTCAACTCGTGGGTGCTGTGGGCTCAGTCGGCAACGGCATGCGGCGACAACCTCACGCAGGACTGCGTCCTTTCGAAGGCCGGGTCGATTCCCGACTATTCCGCCGGCGGCTTGTTCGGGCCGGTCAACACCGACCCGAAGGCGGGCGACTTCTCCAACTGCGAGGTGGTCATGCGCCTCACCAAGACCGGCTGGGTCTACGACAAGGACGTCACCAAGCCGAACAAGGGTGTCTACAACTGCGACGACAAGAACCTGACGGCCGTCAAGAGCTACACCGGAGGCAGCTGACCGTTGGCGACCCACCCCACCGTTGCGAGCATCCTCACCGAGCGCGCCGATAGTGATGCCGATGCGCTGCGGTTCGGTGACGATGTCTGGTCCTACCGTCAGCTGGCGCAGGAGGCGGCCCGCCGCGCCGCGGTGCTGGCGGACCGGCTGGAGCCCGGCCGCCCACCACACGTCGGGGTGCTGCTCGACAATGTGCCGGACTACCTCTTCTGGTTGGCCTCCGCGGCGATGTCCGGCAGCGTCATCGTCGGTATCAACTCCACGTATCGCGGAGATCAGCTGGGGATGCTCATCCGCCATACGGATTGCCAGGTACTGGTGACGGACCAGAAGCAGGCGTCGCTGCTGGACGGGGTCGACACCGGAGTCCGGGCAGGCAACACGCTCTACGTCGACAGCGCCGGCTACGCCGCGGAGCTGGCCGCCTCCACCACCACGCCACCGGCTGCGGATGTCGACCCGGACGACCTGCTCCTGCTCATCTTCACCTCGGGATCGACGGGGCTGCCCAAGGCCGTTCGCTGCACCCAGGGCCGGCTGGCCCGCACCGGGGCTCACGTGGCGAACATCGCCGGGCTCGGACCGGACGATGCGATCTACTCGCCGTTGCCGTTCTTCCACTCGAGTTCGCTCTTCACCGGGTGGTCGTCCGCCATCAACGCGGGCATCCCGATCGCTACCCGCGCTCGATTCTCCGCCTCGGGCACCCTTCCCGACATCCGGCGCTTCAACGCCACCCTGCTCACCTACACCGGCAAGGTTCTGAATTACATCCTGGCGACCGAGGAGCTCCCCGACGACGCTGACAGCCCTCTGCGCCTCGCCATCGGCAATGAGGCATCCGCCCGCGACATCCGCGAGTTCGCCCGCCGGTTCGACGCGAACGTGCGCGACAGCTACGGCTCCACCGAAGGCATCATCATCATTCGCCGCGATCCCTCGATGCCGGAAGGCGCTCTGGGTACAGCGGATCCGTCGGTAAAGGTGCTCGATCCGGAGACGAAGACCGAGTGCCCGCCGGTCACGTTCGGCCCGGACGGGCGGCCTTCCAACCTCACCGAGGCGATCGGCGAGATCGTCGAAACGGCGCCGACCAACGGCTTCGAGGGCTACTACAAGAACGCTGAAGCGACGCAGGCGCGCTTTCGCGACGGCGCCTACTGGTCCGGCGATCTGGCGTATCGCGATACGGATGGCTGGCTGTACTTCGCGGGGCGTTCCAACGAATGGCTGCGCGTCGACGGGGAGAACTTCGCCGCCGCGCCGGTCGAGGCGATCGTGGCCCGTCATCCGGATGTGCGGTCCGTCGCGGTCTACGCCGTTCCGGACGACCCGGTCGGTGACCGCGTCATGGTCGCCCTCGAGCTGAAGGACGCCGCCGCCTTCGATCCCGCGACGTTCGACGATTTCCTGGCAGCTCAAGGGGATCTTGGCCCGAAGTGGGTGCCCGCGTTCGTCCGCGTGACCGACGACCTGCCGAAGCTCGCGAGCATGAAGGTCGACAAGCAGCGGCTGCGACGCGACGCCTGGCGTGCGGAGCACGTCTACTGGCGGCCCGGCAAGGGCGAACACCTTCGGCCCCTGACGCCTTCGGACGTGGCCGCGTTGGAGCCGCTACTCCCCTCCGGCTCGTAACGCGTGGCGAAATCCTCCATGATCGCGCTGCCGCTACTCAACTTTGTGGCGATATGCCCGGCGGGTCACCCGCGAGAAGGGTCGTACTTGTAGCTTTTCGCCACGATCAACCCGTGACAGCTGTCCGCTTCCGTGGCTTGGGGGTGGCGGCCCGGGCCGGGGCTGCCTTTCGCGTCGTCCGGCGCGCCGCACGCTTGACCGGCTTCGGATGCGCGACGCCGAGCGCGTTGGCCCAGAGGATCGAGAGCTGCTCGACAGCTGTGTCGAAATCGTATTTCCAGCGGCCGGCGAAGAGCGCATCAGCGAACGTCGCGACCATCCCGCCGAGCGCCATGCCCGCGTAACGACCGTCGATGTCCTTGTCGGCCAGGCCCTTCTTCTGCAGCCGGGTGACGGATGCGGCAAGCCGGGCGCCGAACTCTTCCTGGCGCCGATCGCGGACCGCGCGCACCTGGTCGTCGTAGCGGCTCACCTCGACGATGACCGACATGAGCTTGGCCTCTTTGCGATAGGCCGCCAGATAGGAGCGGTTGGCGTCATAGATGCGCTCGTAGGGGGCGTGCTCATGGGACTCGTCGCGAGGCAGGTCGTCCATCGCCAGGATTCTGGACTTCCATCTGCTCGGCGATCTCGCGGAACAGCTCTTCCTTCGAGTCGAAGTAGTGGTAGAACGCGCCGTACGAGACGCCCGCCTCGGTAGCGATATCGGTGATCCGGGCGTTGAGGAATCCGTCACGCGCGAAGACGACCTTGCCGCCCTCGACGAGCCGCAGCCGGGTGCGACGGCCCTTGGCGGATCGCGGCTCATTCGCCTTATCCGCCGGTATCTCAGATGGAGCAGCGACCGCTTTCAACGCCCTTGGCATGGCAGGAGTCTACGTGGCGGCCTCCCGGCGGGTCGTGGATCACGGCAGGCCGGCGCCTGGCACCGTGACCGCTATCGTCTCGACCGTGCCGGTGCGCTTGTCGCCCAAAGCCGCTGCGCTCCAGTCGATTGCGGAGAGCAGGAAGAGCGTCTTGCGGTCCGGACCGCCGAGGGCACAGGCGATCGCCATCTTCTCGCCCATGGGCACGCGGTCGGTCACCTCGCCGCCGGGCAACACCCGGCGGAACTCGCGCGCGAGCGGAAACGCTGCCCAGATGGCCCCCTTGGCATCCAGCGCGATGCCATCAGCGGCCGCGTCAGGGGTCTCCGCCACGATCCGCCGGCCGCTGAGCTGTGCGTCGATATCGATGTCGAACGCGGTGAAGCAGCGACCGATCGACTCGGTGACGATGAGGATCAGCCCGTCCGGCGAGATCACCGTGCCGTTGGGAAAGTCCAGGCCTTCGGCAGCAATCGTCGCAGCACCGTCAGGCGCCACCCGCACGATGACGCCGGTGCCGCGCTCCTTCGGGTAACTCCCGACGAACGCCGTGCCGTTCGCGGAGACGACCATGTCGTTCAGCTCATCGGCGATCAGGTTCTTCAGGTCCGCATGGACCGATGTCGTCCCGTCGGGATGCAGGCGTAGCAGCTGCCGGTCGGTCATGGACACGATGAGGACCGACCCGTCGGGCAGGAACCCCAGACCGGACGGCTTCTTGCCTGGCAGGGAGAGCTGCAGCGTCGTCTCGCCGCTCAGCGTCGTGGTGTAGACCGCCTCGCCATGCATGTCGGACAGCCACAACCGGTCGCCATGCCACCGCGGGCCTTCTCCGAAGACGAACCCGTCGGCAAGCAACGCGGGGACGGCACCTGGCTCCAGAACGCTCATGCTCGCTCTCCTGCAATCTCGGCGGTGTGCAGCCGGGCGGCGTAGTGCGTTGGCCGGTCCGCCCCGCCATCGGCGAGCGCCCGGCGCAGCACTTTGCCGCTGGCGGTGTACGGGAACGGCTCATGCCAGATGACGACCTGCTCGGGCAGCTTCCACCGGGCGAGCCCGGCCGCTGACAGCCAGCCGGCGACCTCGTCCAGCCCCAGGTCGCCGTCGGCTGGGACCTGAACGGCGAGCGCGAGCCGTTCGCCCGTCACGGGGTCGGGAAGCCCGTACGCGGCCGCGCTCAGGCAGCCGGGCATCCCGCGCATCAGCTCATCGATCTCGGCCAGCGACAGCTTCATCCCCTTGCGGGCCACGACCTCTTTGAGCCGGCCCGTGACGCGCAGGCGGCCGCCCGTCAGGGTCGCCTGGTCGCCGGTACGGAACCAGCCGTCGCTGGTGAGGGCGTCGGCATTGTGCTCTGGATCGAGGTAGCCCTGGAAGAGGTTCTCGCCACGCACCTGCAGCTCGCCGTTGTCCGGATCGATGCGACCCTCGGTGCCCGGCATGGCCACGCCCTCGTCCGACAGGCGCGCGTCCAGTTCGTCGTCGGGCGCACTTCCGAAGCCGATCGGGCATTCAGAGGACCCGTAGACCCGCGAGGGCACGATGCCGTACCGGGCCGCGGCATCCTCCAGCAGCTGACGCGCGATGGCCGATCCGCCGACGGCGACAGCGCGCAGCGGCAACGCGTCCACCTCCTGCCGCGCCGCTTCGCCGAGCAACTCCTCGAGCACGAACGGAGCGCCGCCGAAGACGCTGGCCTGCAAGGCGATGAGCCGCTCGAGCGAAGCCGACGCGGAGAACGCGTCTTCCAGGATCAGCCGTCCACCGCACTCGAGCGTGAGGTGCAGCTGCGAGACCCCGGTGATACTCGCGAGCGGGCTGACCAGAAAGGCTGAATCGCACGCGGTAAAGGAGAGCGTGTGGGCGAAGTTGCGCACCCCGGCGAACAGGCTGCGCATGCTGTGCACGACACCCTTGGGCGTGCTGCTCGTCCCCGAGGTGAAGAGAACGATGCTGCCCGGCTCCGGAGCGGGCACATCGCGAGGATCACCGATGCCGGCGATGGGGTTTGACGGCATCAGCTGCGCTCCGGTCTGCTCGAGGGCGTGGCGCACATCTGACTCCCCGGCGCGCTTGTCGAGGCAGACGACCCGCGCACCCAGACGCAAAGCAGCGAGGTAGCTCACCACCGACTCGCGGGTGTTGGACGCGACCAGCAGGACGCTCTTCCCGGCGCCGACACCGTCATCGCGTAACGCGTGCATCGCGCACCCGACTCGGTCGAGCAGCTGACTGTAGCTGCACGAGCCGGCGTTGTCGACGACGGCGACCTGATCCGGACGCTCGGCAGCCAACGCGTCGATACCGACGGCTCGCCAGGAATCACTCACCGCGACTCCCCTCAGGGGGTGATCGCACCGCGCAGGGAAGGCTCGGCGGGCGCCTGACGCATGGCCAGGCCACGCGCCACCGCCGACAGCAGCGCGTTGCGGGTTTCGCGAGGATCGAGCAGCTCGTCGAAGCCGAGGTTTTCAGCCGATCGGTACGAGGCGGCAAGCTCGGTCTTGCGAAGCACGTCCGCCTGGTCGTCGCTGGCGCCCATCGCCCGGCTCTGGGCACCGGCGCCCATCGCGCCCATGGTGGCCCCGGGATAGCCGTACGACGCGACCAGCCCGTCGAAACCAGCCATCGCCATGACCATCGAGCCGAACCCGTACGCCTTGCGCAACGTGAGATGGACCTTCAGGGTCGACGCCAGTGATTGGGCCGCGAACATGCGTGCGCCGCTGCGCAGGATGCCGGACTTCTCCGAACGGGTGCCGGGCAGGACACCGGGGTTGTCGGCGAGGAATACCAGCGGAAGGTGGAAGGCGTCGGCCACCGAGATGAAGTGAGCCGCCTTGTCGGCCGCGCTCGCGTCGATGGACCCGGCCATCACCCGGGGCTGGTTCGCCACGATCGCCACGGGTTCGCCGCCGAGATGGGCCAGCCCGCAGACGATGGCGCGCCCGTATCTCGGTTGGATCTCGAACCACTCGCCGCGGTCGAACACCACGTCGAGCACCCGGCGCATGTCGTAGACCTTGCGCCCGTCACGGGGGACGATCTCGAGCAGCTCGGGCGTCGCCCGCAGGCCCGTATCGCTCGTATCGGTGGCCCGCGCCGGGTAGGACCAGGCGCTCGACGGGAAGAACGAGAGATAGCGCCGGATCTGCTGCAGCGCCGCCGCATCGTCAGCGGCGACGTTGTGGACCAGCCCGCTGGCGGCCGCGATGGCCGGGCCACCCAGCTGGTCCTTGGTCACATCCTCGCCGGTGGATTCCCGGACCACCGGCGGACCAGCGGTGAAGATCGATGCGCCCTCGGTCATTACGCAGAAGTCGGACATCGGCGCGATCAGTGCGCCATGGCCCGCGGAGGCCCCCATCACCCCACAGACGATGGGGACGTAGCTGGAGCAGCGCGCCTGCATGATCAGGTCGACCGGGGAACGCCCGCGACCGTGATCGCCGGGGCGAAACCCAGCGCCTTCGAGCAGCATGATGAGCGGGATGCGCTGGCGCAGCGCCTGCTCCGCGATCCGGTAGCGCTTGGAGTTGCTGACCGGACCGATCGTTCCGGCGACCGAGGTGAAGTCCTCGGCGCCCACCATCACCGGGCGCCCGTCGATCAGGCCGGAGCCCGTGACGATCGCGTCAGCAGCGACCTCGCCGCCGGCGAGCGTACCCACCTCGCAGAAGCTGCCGGGATCGAGGAGCGCGGCGATCCGGGCCCGGACGTCGAGCTTGCCTGCAGCCCGGTGGCGCTCGACGCGATCCGGACCGCCCATGGCGTAGCTGGCGGCCCGGCGCTGCTCGAGGTCGTCGAGCGTCGCCTGCCACGCGCTTGCGGACTCCGTCGGGGTCACGAGATGAGGCCCTTTCGCCGTGACTTGCGCTCAGCGCAGCCGATGGTCGTTGGCTGGAGCTCGTCGTGGCTCGCAGTGACCGAATCGTAATCCCGCTCCCCGTCGACGTCCCGGAGCGGGTGGCACAAGTGCAGGCAACCGGCAAACATCTATAGTTTTAATCGAAGTCGACGTCACTTCTGGATCTGTGGCTATTCTGCTCTCGGTAGTGAAGAGCTACGAGGGGACGAACTAGACCTCGCGGGGCGGTCGGACAGTCCGTCCGGCGTGATGAACCGGCAGCGGCGGGTCTCGAACCGCCACCGGCCGTTGACCTTCACAGCCCGGTCGTCGTAGATCGCCAGCCGGGTCTCCGTCAGCGCGGCCTCGATGAAGATGAGCTGGCTGCGGATCGAAGCCGCGTCACCGGCCACCTCGATGTACGCCCGGCCGGCGAGGTGCATGCCCTTCGGCGCCGCGGTCATCATCGCGCGCAGGCCGTCATGCCCGGCAAAGCGGCGGCCGTAGACCTCGAACCCGCCGTCCGGCGTGAACAACTGCACGGCAGCTTCGACGTCATCAACGTCCAGTGCGAGCGCGTACGCCGTGAGGAGCGCCTCGATCTCCTCGTGGTCTGCCGTCATCAGCGCGAGCGCATCGCGGCGAGGTTGCCTTGCAGCTCCGGGGTGTCGAACGACTCCGACTCGCTCTGGAACGCGCTCTCTGCCTCGACGGCGAGCCGCTGGCGCAAGGGCGCGTTGAGGATCGCCTTCGTCTCGCGGAGCGCCTGCGGCGGCAGCGCGGCGAGCTTCTGGGCGATCTCGACGGCCTTGGCGAGCGACTCCCCCGTCGGGACGACCTCGTTGACGAATCCCAGGGCGAGCGCCTCGTCCGCCTTGATGCGCCGGCCGAGATAGACGAACTCCTTCACCTTCGGCAGCGGCATCTGCGCCGGCCACGTGAAGACCGCACCATCGGCGGCAGCCAGGCCGAGCGAGACGTGCGGGTCGCTGAAGAACGCCTGCTCCTCCATGACCACCAGGTCACAGAGCGACGCCAGGCTGCATCCGAGTCCCACGGCGGGCCCGTTGACCGCAGCGACGATGGGCACCGGGAACGCCGCGACCGCCTGGACGAGCAGTGCCGCCTCGTCCAGCACCTCCTTGCGCAGCTTCGGATCCTCGACCATGCCCTGCAGCAGGTTCAGGTCACCGCCCGCCGAGAACGCCTTGCCCGCGCCGGTGAGGACGGCACTGCGCAACCGGTCATCGGCGGCAAGCCTCGCCCACACGTGGGTGATCGCATGGTGCAGGTCGGGGCTGGCGGCGTTCAACGCCTCCGGCCGGTTCAGCGTGACGATGGCCACCGGACCGTCCCAGCTGACCTCGACGACCTCGCTCACCGCGACTCCTACGACGTAGTGGGTACTGGCCCTGGCTGATGTTGATTTCGACATCGGGCCAGATGTTGCCGCCAGCGTACACAGGCCCGCCTCAGCGGATGTCGAGGACGACCTTGCCGATCGCGCGCCCGTCGGCCACGTACTGCAGCGCCGCAGCCGCGTCGTCGAGGCTGAAACGCGCTCCGATGTGTGGAGTCGCCTGGCCGGCAGCCAGCAACTCCAGGAGTTCGGCCTCGTTGCGGGCCAGCTCGCCGGCCCGGTGCGTGGCGAAGTCGATGAACTGGAAGCCCAGAATGCGCATGCCCTTGAGCAGAACGAGGTTCAGCGGGATCCGCGGGATGACGCCCGAGGCGTAGCCGACCGTCACGAAGCGGCCGTTGTAGCGCAGGCAGCGCAGAGCCGGCTCGGACAGCTCGCCGCCGACGGGGTCGATGACGACATCGCCCCCTCCCGGCAGGGCGTCCTTCAGCGCCTGCCGCAGGTTTGCGTCGCGATGGTCGATGACGCGGGTGGCGCCGTAGGAGGTCGCGACAGCCAACTTCTCCGGCGCGGACGCGACCGCGGTGACGGTCGCTCCCAGGTAGGCGCCGAGCTGCACCGCCGCCAGACCGACCCCACCACCGGCGCCGAGTACGACGAGCTCCTCCCCCGGTTGCACCTCGGCGATGCTGCGCAGCACGTGGTACGCGGTGCGGTGAGCCACCCCGAACGACGCGGCGACGGCGGAATCCACCCCGTCCGGAATGCGAGTCAGCGACGCGGCGTTGAGCGCGATCTCCTCGGCGAACGCCCCGACGATCGTGCTGCCGAAGACCCGGTCCCCGACCGCCAGCGTCGTCACATCGGCCGCGACCTCGGCGACCTCGCCGGCCAGCTCGCTACCCGGCACGAACGGCAGTGGCACCTTGATCTGGTATTCGCCCGCGACGAGCAGGACGTCAGGAAAGTTGACGCTGGCCGCGTCGATCCGAACGCGCACCTGACCGGCGTCCAGCGGCGGTGACGGCAGCTCGTCGACCCGGACCACGTCAGGCGGGCCGTACTCACGGCAGATCGCGGCGCGCACGGGCTAGCGGCCCTGCCAGACCGGCGGGCGTTTCTCGGCGAACGCGCGAGCGCCCTCGGTCGCGTCTGCGCTGGCCCAGATCTCAGGCTGCAGCTCGCGCAGGCGGGCCCGGGCAGCCGCGAAGTCCTCGACCGTCAGGCGCACCAGCTCCTTGGTCGCGCGCAACGCGAGGGGACCGTTCGCGGCGATGCGAGCGGCGTAATCCAAAGCGACCGCAACCACTTGATCGGCCGGCACCACCGCGTTCACCAGCCCGAGCTCGCGGGCGCGCGTGGCGTCGATCGGATCGCCGGTCAGGGTGAGCTCCAGCGCGATACCGAGCGGGATGCGGGTGCCGATGAAGGCGCCATTGCCCGCGGCGAAAAGCCCGCGCTTGACCTCCGGCAGGCCCACCTTTGCACCCTCGGCCAGCACGATGAGGTCGCAGCCGAGCAGGATCTCGAACCCGCCGGCCACCGCAGTCGCGTTGGCGGCGCCGATGATGGGCACTGCGATCTGGCCGCCTAGCAGCCGTGAGAACGCGGCCATCCCCTCGGTCGCCTCGGTACGGTCGCCTTCGGCGAAGCTGCGCAGATCCAGCCCGGCGCAGAACGCACGATCGCCCGTTCCGGTAAGGACCACCGCCCGCACCTCGGGGTCCGCCTCGGCGGCCAGCAGCTCGGCTCCGAGGCTGCTCATCAGTGACGGCGAGAGCGCGTTGCGCGCGGCAGGACGGTTGAGGCGCAGCACCATGACGGCATCGCGTCGCTCGACGACCAGCTCGGGCTCGACAGCAGGCTCAGCCGTCATCGGCCGTAGCTCGTGGTCTCGGCCAGCTCGGCGGCACCCTTCATGAGATCGAGCACCACCGGCCCGAAGGCGTTCAGCTTGAAGTCGTCGCCCGCGCGCTGGAAGCCCTGCTCGAGGACGACCGCCAGCTTCCACTTCGCGAGCACGCAGTAGTAGTCGATGTCGTCAACCTGCCGCCCGGAGACCTCGGCGTAGTGCGAGAGCACCTGGTCGCGGGTCGGCATGTGCTGCATGTTCACGTATCCGGAGGTGGCCGCCTCAGGCGCGGTGGGGTCGGCCGGCCAGCTGTTGACCACCCATCCGAGGTCGAGCTTCGGATCGCCGACGGTGCCCATCTCCCAGTCGACGATCGCGGCGAGCCGGGCTGGAGCGCCGTGCTGATACATGACGTTGGCGAACTGGTAATCGCCATGCATGAGACCAGGAATGAAGTCGATCGGACGGTGCGCCCGCAGCCACGCCGAAGCCTCGTCGAAGCCGGGCAGCTCGCGTCCCTTGATGCGTTCGAGGAACGCCGTCCAGCGGTCGACCTGCCGCTCATGAAACCCGTCGGGGCGCCCGAGATCGGCCAGGCCCTTGGACCGCCAGTCGACATTGCCGAGCAGGGCGATCCCCTCGACCAGCTGATACGCCAGGCCTTTGCGGGCCTCGAAGTCCGTATCGAAGGGCGCGGGCCACTTCTTGTCCGTCAGGCCCATCGGCGACCAGCCGTCGACGAAACCCATGATGTAGAACGCGCGGCCGAGCACGCCGGTCTCGCGGCAGGCCGCGATCGCCGGCGTGTGGGGCACATCGGTGCCGTCGAGCGCCTCGATGATGCGCCACTCGCGCCAGATGCCCTCGTCGCGGCTGGCCGGCGCGGTGGTCGGCGGGATGCGCAAGGCGCCGTGCAGCTCGCCGCGCTTGATCTCGTAGATCTCGTTCTGCGAGCCGCCGGCGATGAAGCCGTGTTCGACGGTCTCACCCTTGCCCGGCAGGCCCTGATCGTCCATCCACTGCGCGAGCCGATCGATGTCAATCACAGATTGCCTACCTCGAGCTCGAGCAGCTTCCCGTACTTCGCCTTGGCTTCCTCGATCTTGCCGGGGATCCAGGCGGTCGGCCACGGCCCGTCGGTGGCCTGATAGTCACGCAACACCTGCTTGGCGACGGTCACCTTGTGGACTTCCGTCGGCCCGTCGACCAGGCCCATGACGGACGCACCTGCCAGCAGCCCGGCGAAAGGCATCTCGTTGCTCGCCCCGAGCGCGCCGTGCACCTGCAGAGCGCGCCACGCGACGTCGTGCAGCATGGTCGGCATCACGGCCTTGGCGACCGAGATGTCCTTGCGCACCTTCTTGTAGTCGTTGTACTTGTCGATCTCCCACGCCGTGTAGAGCACGAACAGCCGGAACTGGATGAGCTGGGCGTAGGAGTCGGCGATGTAGCCCTGGATGAACTGCTTCTGAGCGAGCAGGCTGCCCTGCGTGGTGCGGCTCAGGACGCGCTCGCACATCATGTCGAACGCCCGCTGCGCCTGACCGATGGTGCGCATGGCGTGGTGGATACGACCGCCGCCGAGCCGCGTCTGCGCGATGGCGAACGCCTGACCCTCGCCACCGAGCAGAGCCTCCTCTGGCACCCGCACGTTGTCGTAGTGGATGAGCGCGTGGAAGCCCTCGTTGAGCGGCTCCCCGAACAGGCCGATGTTCCGCTCGATCTTCACGCCCGGCGTGTTGGTGGGCACCAGGAACATCGACATCCCCTGATACGCACTGACATCAGGGTTCGTGACGACCATGACGATGAGGAACGCCGCCGTCTTCGCGTTCGAGGAGAAGAACTTGCGGCCGTTGATGACCCACTCGTTGCCGTCTTTCACGGCACTGGTGGTGAACATCGTCGGGTCGGAGCCGGCATGGGGCTCCGTCATCGAGTACGAGGAGAAGATCTCACCGTCCAGCAGCGGCTGCAGGTAAAGCTTCTTCTGCTCGTCGGTGCCGTAGTGAGCGATGATCTCCGCGTTGCCGGTGTCCGGCGCCTGGCAGCCGAAGACGATCGAGGCCCACTGAGAACCGCCCAGGATCTCGTTGAGCAGCGCCAGCTTCAGCTGGCCGTAGCCCTGCCCACCGAGCTCCGGGCCCAGGTGGGTGGCCCAGAGGCCCTGCGCACGCACCTCATCTTTCAGCGGATCGATGATGCGGCGCTTGCGCTCGTCGAGCGGCACGAACTGCTCATGCGGGAAGAGGAAGTCGAGCGGCTCGACCTTCTCGCGAACAAAAGCCGCCGCCCAGTCCAACTTCTCCTGGTACTCCGGATCGGTCTGGAAGTCCCACGTCATTGCGCCTCCTCGGTGACGGTGGCAGACTAGCCTTCTGATGAAGCAGAATGCAATTCCGGATACGGCGAACCGTGATTCTGTCAGCGACGTAGCGGGCCGCATCGCGCAGGCCTCACTACGGCGCCGCGGCGTCGATTACGCCGACGAGGTCCGCCGGCTGCTCGATGCCGCCCTCGAGGTGATGCGCCGTTCCGGCTCGTCCTCGCGCGCCCGGGTGGCCGACATCGTTGCTACCGCCGGCCTGTCCAACGAAGCTTTCTACCGGCACTTCCCCTCCAAGGACGCCCTGGTCGCCGCCGTCCTGGAGGACGGCACCGAGCGGCTCCGGAGCTACCTGGAGCACCAGATGGCCAAGCAGCGCACCCCGGCAGCAAAGATCCGCCGCTGGATCGAAGGCACTTTGTCGCAGGCGAAGGAAGATCTCGCCGAGACCACGCGTGCGGTGCTGTTCAACGCCGGCGGTGACGACGCGGGTATCTACTCCGGTCGGTATCCGGCGAGCGGTCCGCTGGCGGCGCTCCTGCACGAACCGCTCGCGGCGGTCGGCAGTTCGCAGCCCGAGCTCGATGCTTTGTTCCTGGCGCATGCCGTCATCGGCCGCCTGAGCGACCATCTTCGTGAGCGCACCCAGCCGACCCGAGGCGAGCTCGACCACCTGGTCGGGCTGTGTCTACGGGCCGTCGCTGAGCGATCCGCGGCAGTGAGTACCAACGGAAGGGGACGCCAATGAAGGCGGTCAGATCCACATCCGGTGGAGTAGCGGTCGTCGACCTCGACGAGCCGCCGGGCATCGGCGAGCTGCTCACCATCCGGTCGGCCAGCATCTGCGGGTCCGATCTCGATTACGTGCGGCTCGGGAGCCAGGCGATCCTCGGGCACGAGCTCGCCGGGGTTCGTGCCGACGGGACGGCGGTTGCCGTCGAGGCCATCTACGGCTGCCTCGAGTGCGAATACTGCCTGCGCGGCGAGTACAACCTCTGCCCCACGCATCCCCTGCGGGCATTGGGCCTTTCAGCCGACGGCGGCATGGCCGAACACTTTCGCGCGCCCACGGAACGGCTCGTCCCTCTGCCGCCCGGCCTTCCCGTGGCCGACGCGTCGCTCATCGAGCCGGCATCGGTCGCGTGGCACGCGCTGCGACTCGGTGGCGTCGGGCCTGACACGCGTGTGGCCATCGTGGGGGCGGGCGCGCTCGGCCTGCTTTCGGTCACCGCAGCCTTGCGCCAGGGAGCGACCTACGTGACCCTCGAGGCCCGCCACCCGCACCAGAAGGAGGCGGGCGAGCGGCTCGGCGCGACCGTTGGAACCGACGGCATGTACGACGTTGTCGTCGAAGCCGGCGGCAGCGAAGCCAGCTTCAACCGCTGCGGTGATCTCGTCGCCCCCGGTGGCACGGTCGTCGTCCTCGGGCCACACATGACAGGTATCCAGCTGAACTGGCTCGGGCTGTTCACCAAAGAAGCCCGGATCGCCGCATCCATCGGCTACTGCGCCCACGAGAACGGGCGTGAGATGGAAGATGCAGCTCAGATGCTGGCCGACGACCCGGAGATCGCCCGCACGCTCATCACCCATCGCTTCCCGCTCGAAGACGCCGGCGAGGCCTTCCGCGTCGCCGGCGACAAGGCATCAGGGGCGATCCGGGTGGTGCTCGACCCCAGCTGACTGGTAGCAGCCCGGCGAGCGGCCCCCGCTATCATCGCGCCGTGAGCTACGAGGTGAATTTCACCGATGTCTCCACAGTCGGCCTGGAATCGTCGCCGGTGGCGGCCGCGCTGGCGGGCCTGCGGGCACACGACGCTCGCTACTTCAAGAACAAGTACGACCTGGCGTTCACGGTCGAACCCGCCGCCAAGGCCAGGAAGACGATCGATTGGGTCGCCCGCATCCTCAAGGAGGAACGCGGCATCGTCATCGCCTCACCGCCGCTTGAGGCAGCGAACGTCGAGGTCGACAACATTCGATGGCCGTATGTCTACTACCAGAGTGGGCTCGGCATCAACGTCTTGTACCCGCTCGACGACCCGAAGAAGCGAGCGGTTGGCTTCAAGCTCTCCGAAGGGATGGAGGTTCCCGACGAGCTTGGCGCCTTCAAGTTCGCGCGCCAGAAGTCGAAGCTGGCGGGGACCATCCGTGGCTCGTATTTCGTGATCAAAGGCGAGTACTGAGCCCGCACGTGTCGGATGAGACGAGGCTCGACTCCAGCGTCCGAGCCGCAGTGCCCGGCCGGTAGCCTGCGCGGGTGGAGCGATATGAGGTCGAACCGACCCTGACCTTTGAGGTCAGCGATACCGAGGCGCTGCGGCAGGCAGCGCGGGCGTGCAGTAGGCGTCGCGGGAATCGACCGCGTCCAACTGCTGTCAGCCGCCATCGATCACTGGATGTACGCGCTGCACGACGTGTGGCGGGAGGCCACAGTGCGGTGACACCGACGGGCTTTGAAGACGTCCCGGATGTGTCAGAGAGGTAACCGGGCACCGGGCCGCAAAGTGTCGCCGAGCGAGTGTGACCTCGCCGACTACGTAGCCGTTGTCAGCCGCGACCACCCAGCTCGCGGAATGGCTGGTCGCGATCGACCTGAATCTCGCGTGGCAGGCCGAGCACCCGCTCGGAGATGACGTTGCGCTGGATCTCGTCGGTGCCGCCGCCGATCTTCACCTGCCAGGTGTTGAGCCGCGCGTACTGCCACTCGCCCCGTCCCGGCGCATCGTCGCCGTCGAGCATCCCGCTGGAACCTTCGATCTCCAGCGCGGTATCGGCCGCGACCGTGCGGAGCTGACCGATGAGCAGCTTCATCACCGACCCTTCGGGCCCCGGCTGCACGCCGCGTGACAACGCCGTCCGGGAACGCATGCTCAGGTAGCGCAGGATCGCCTCGCGGGTGGCCACCTCGGCGATCTTCTGGCGCACGACCGGATCGTCGGACCTGCCGAAACGGCGGGCGATGTCGATGACGCCGGTGAGCGCGCTGCGGCTGGTGTTGCCACCGATCATCGCCCGCTCGTTGGCCAGCGTGGTGCGAGCGACGTTCCACCCGTCACCGAGATCACCGACCACGTTCGCAGCCGGGATCCGCACGTCGTCGAGGAACACCTCGTTGAAGTGGTACGCCCCGCTCGCTTGCCGCAGCGGGCGGACGTCGACGCCCGGGGTGCGCATGTCGACGATGAAGTACGTGATCCCGCGGTGTTTGGGAACGTCGACGTCGGTGCGGGCGAGCAGGATGCCCCAGTCGGCCGCCGTCGCGCTGGAGTTCCAGACCTTCTGCCCGTTGACGACCCACTCGTCGCCGTCGAGGACCGCCCGGGTGCGCAGCGACGCCAGGTCGGAGCCCGCACCGGGCTCGCTGTAGAGCTGGCACCACACTTCCTGCCCGCTGATGATGCGGTGCAGGTGCTCCTCCTGCTGCGCCTGCGTGCCGTGGTACATCAGGGTCGGGCCGACCATCTTGATGCTCACCTGCAAGGCGCTATTGGTGACGCCGAACTTCGATTGCTCTTCGGCGAAGACCGCTTCCTGCAACGGGGTGCCACCGCGGCCGCCGAACGCCTTCGGCCAGGAGATGCCGGCCCACCCGCCCTCGAACAGCTCACGCTGCCAGGCGCGCGCCGCGTCATGGTTCAGCTTCTCGAAGGCGACGTACTGCTCGTGGTTACGGATCGGCGGATGATCGAGCACCGCGCGGCCCTGCGCCTCGAAGGCGGGCGCATGCGCCGCCAGCCACTCGCGCGCCTCGGCGCGGAACGCCGCCTCTTCCGGGGTGTCGCCCAGCTGCACTGTCTCCGCCTTTCAACCGCCGGGGTCCTCCTCGAGAGCGGCTACCCCAGCCCGCTCATACTGGCACGCGCGCCGAACAGCTCAACGACCGAACCATAGGTCGGCGATCACGCGCATGGACTGCGCGTTCGTCGGCTCGGCGATCAGCGTGGTGATCGGCGACCCGCGCCACTTCTCCAGCTGCCCGGCGACGACGTCACGCGGACCCACCAGACACAGGTCGTCGACCAGCTCGTCGGGAACGGCGGCGATCGCCTCGGCGCGCTGGCCGGACAGGAAGAGATCCTGGATCTGCGCCACTTCCTGCTCGTATCCGTAGCGCGCGACGAGCTTGGCGTAGAAGTTGCGATGGCGCGAGCCCATCCCGCCCACGTGTAAACCGATACGCGGTCGGACCGCCGCCCGGCAGGCCTCGAGGTCGTCGCCGATGGAGACGAAGACGGTCGGCGCGATCAGGAAACCTTCCGGCGCGCCCGCCAGCGAGTCCTTCCAGGCCATCTCCCAGCGCGTCGGGCTCCACAGGTACGGCAGCAGCCCGTCGGCGACCTCGGCGGCGAGCTTCACGTTGTGAGGACCGATCGCCGCGACGTAGAGGGGAGTCTCGGGGGCCGGGGGCATCGTCGTGCGCAGCGGCTTGCCGAGCCCGGTCGCGTCAGCTCCCGCGTAGGGCACCTGGAAGATCTCGCCGTCGTAGGTGAGCTTCGACGCGCCGCGCAGCGCCTCACGGACGATCGCGATGTACTCCCGGGTCATCTGCAGTGGCTTGTGGAACGCGACGCCGTGCCAGCCCTCGACGACCTGCGGCCCGGAGACCCCGAGGCCCAGATCGAGCCGTCCACCAGACAGCTGCTGCAGGGTCAGTACCGTCATCGCAGTAGCCGCTGGGGTGCGGGCGGCCAGCTGCGCGATGGCCGTGCCGAGCCGGATTGTCGACGTGCGGGCAGCGACGTAGGCGAGCGGCGTGAACGCGTCACTGCCCCACGCCTCTGACGACCAGACCGAGCAATAGCCGAGGGCTTCGGCTTCCTCGGCCAGTGCGCCGAGCTGCGGACCGGTCAGCGAGCCACCTGCCAGGTTCAGTCCCAGCTTCGCTCCAGGCCGGGTGTCACTCATGCGTGCCCTCATTCCTGCGGACGGACCGGCGGAAAGTGCATCTCCACCCGGCGAGTGTGAAACAGATAGCGACCTGGGGACCGGACGAGATCGTCGTGGTAGTAGCCCACGGCCTGCACCCCCGTCGCCAGCTCGACGAAGGTCCAGGGGCAGGCGCTATGCACGGTCGTCTCATCGATCACGGTGATCACGGGCAAGCCGCTCAGGTGGATTCCGCGCGGTGCCGTCGTGGCGAAACGCAGCAATGCTTCATGGCCGGCGATCTCACGGGCGCCCATCACCATGCGCCCGTCGGCGGCGAAGAGTCTCACCCACTCGTCGAAGGCGCCGGAATCCATCGTGAGGCAGTACTCCCCCAGCAGCTGCTGGACCGACCCGCTCGTCGCCGGATCCAGGCCATCCGCCATGTCAGGACCGCCCCGCTGCCGGCCCGCTCAGTCGCGCGTCAGCCAAGCCCTCGAGCGAGATCAAGGCGGGATAGCTCGGATCGATCCCGGCACCCGCGCGCAGCCATTCCCCCAGCTCCCGATTCAGGGTTTCGGCGCTTCCCGCCACCGCGTCGAGTGTGAGCACCCGCCGGTGCAGGGCGTTGTGGGAGTACTCCCACGTGAAACCCATGCCCCCGGTCACCTGGAGCGTGTGCTGGGCGACACGGCGACTCACCCGGCCCGCCAGGGACTTCATGGCCATCGCCAATGCCGGGTCCGGCGTACTTACCGCATCGGCCGCCAGCGAGACGTCCAGCAGGGCGCGCAGCTGGTGCACCTCCGTCGCCGCCCAGGCGAGCGCGTGGGCAACCGCTTGGAAGCTGGCAAGCGGCGCGCCAAACTGCTTGCGGGCGCTCGCGTACTCGATCGCGTCGGCAAGCATCGCTTCACAGGCGCCGAGTGCCTCCGCGGCGCACGCCATCCGCGCGCGAGACTCGACACCTGCGCCATTCGCGACGTCCGCCGGGCGCCGGCTGCCCGGGCCGGTCTCGACGACCATCAGGTAGCCGGGATCCTGCGGGCTGGGACGCAGGACGGACGTTTGCTCGTCCAACCACGCCGGCTGATCTCCGTCTGTCACGAGAACGTCAACCGGACCCGCGCTACCCAGAAGCCCATACAACGCAGGCGATTGCGTCGTCCCGGAGACCAGACGCAGGCCGTACGAGCATGCCGGCGGGACGTCGAGACCGGCAAGGGCAATGGCACTGACGACGCCGGTGGTCGCCCCGGCCCTTCCCTGCGCCTCTGCAACGGCGAACGCCGCGCTGCGCTCCGCGGCATCACTGCTCGCGAGGAGATCGGCCAAGCCGAACGTCGCGAGCGGATCCGGCGCGCCGGCCGCGAACAGCCGCCCGACCGCTTCGCGTACCTCGACGTACAGCGGGGCCGGCATCAGGCGCTCAATCCGAGGATTTGCCGTGCGATGGTGATCAGCTGCATCTCGCGGAATCCGCCGTAGATCGTGACGATCTTGGAGAACAGGTACTCCTGGCCGAGCAACTCCTCGTCAGCCGACGCCGGATGCACGCCGAGCCCGAGACCGTGCAGCCGGTCGAGCAACTCGTACAGCTCCTGCTCGCTGCGGGTCATCAACAGCTTCGCGAACGCCGCCTCCGGACCGAGGACAGCACCAGACGCCTCGTCGATGACAGCGGTGGCCGCGACCGCTCGCAGGCCCATCAGCTCGACGAAGATCCTGCCGAGATCCCGCTCATCCGCCGGCTCGGAAACGGCGATGCCTTGGCCGAAGCGCGCCAGGAAGTGGGTGTGGCGCGGCCAGGCCAGCGTTCCGCGCTCATAGCCCAGCAGGTTCAACGACACCCGCCATCCGCCGCCCATCCCGCCGATGACCTGACGCGCCGGCACCCGGACCGCGTCGAAGGTCACCTCGGCCAGCTCGTCGGTGCCGTTCGCCTGGCGGATGCGGCGCACCTCGATGCCCGGCTGGGTCAGGTCGACGGCGAGCAACGTCAGGCCGCGATGACGCTCCGCGGACGACCCGGTACGCACCAGCACGATGGCGCGCCGAGCCCAGGCGGCCCAGCTCGTCCAGAGCTTGCGACCGGTGATGACGAGGTGCGTCTCGCCGTCCGCCTCATCCAGCCGCCCGGCCGTGCGGATCGACGCCAGATCGGAGCCCGCGTCGGGCTCGGAAAAGCCTTGCGCCCAGGCCTCATCGCCGGCCAGGAACGACGGGAAGACTTCGGCGACGAAATCCGGATCACCGTGACGCACCAGGATCGGAGCGATGATCTCGAGGTGTTCGAAGTTCGCGGGGCCGGGCCATCCGCGACGGGTCAGCTCCTCGTGCACGAGCTCCCGATGCACGATCGACCCACCCAGCCCGCCGACGCGCGATGGCCAGCCGTAACGGCCCCACCCGGAGTCAAAGAGGGCCCGGCGCATCTGGCGGGCGGCTTCGACCCGCGCATCGAAGTCGGGCTGCGGGCGCATCAACGGCGCCAGCTCCGCCTCCCCGGCGTCCAGCCAGCTCCTGAACGCCTGGGCGAACACGCTGAATGGGCTGTCAGCCCAAGGGCCGTCGTCAGGCCTGCGCCCAGCGGCAACGCCGGCTGAACGTGACGCCGAACCAGACACTGGGCGCGCGCCCAAAATAGACATTGACATCAGCCTAGACTTTGCGACGCCCCCCGTACAGGCGATCACCAGCACAGCACCACGTGATGAGGCGACTCACCGTCGCCGGCAGACCGGTGTCAGGCGCGCTTGGCCTTGCGCTCGGCGGGCCGGCGCGTGACCCGCCCGGTGGCCTTGCGCGGCTGCTTGGGCTTCACGGGAGCCGGCGGACTCTCCGGAGCCAGCCCCAACGCGTTGCCCCAGAGGAGTGACAGCTGCTCCACGGCGTCGTCGAAGTCGTACTCGCGATAGCCCTGGACCATCCAGAGCTCCGCGAAACGCCCGATCATCGCACCTAGCGCATCAGCCGCCAGGGCGGCATCGAGACGCTGGTCGACGACGCCTTCGTGCTGCATCCGGAGGATGGCCCGCTCGGCCCGCTCGACGAAGTGTTTCATCGTGTTCATGCGTGCGTCGTTCACACGTTCGTCGTAGCGCGAGACCTGCTCGATGACGCCCATGAGTGCCGCCTCGTCGCGGTAACGCTCGAGGTAGCGCCGGTTCGAGCGCCGGATCCGATCCCACGGCGACTGCGCCGGCGGGGCGGCTGCGTCGCCAGGCGATGGAGCCGTCAGCCGCTCCTCCTGGGCCTCGGCGACCTCACGGAAGATCTGTTCCTTGGAATCGAAGTAGTGGTAGAAGGAACCGGGGGCGAGCTCGGCGGTCTCGGCGATGTCGACGATGCGGGCCTCGAGAAAGCCATCGCGTTCGAAGACGATTTTGGCGGCGTTGACCAGGCGCAGCCGGGTCTGCACACCCTTGCGCGAGCGGGGCTGCCCAGCGCGCGGCTCCTCGGGATCCGGCGTCGCCGGCACAGCTTTGACACCCTTACGCTGGGCCGGCTTGGCTACGCCGGACTTCGCAGTCGCCATCGCGCGTCCTCCCGAGCCGAGTCTGGCATCTGCCCGCCAGTGACACCTGCTGCCACGCCGCTCTCGCTTGACGCTGACTCGCCGGCCGCACCAGACTATCGAAATCGAGTACGACGTCGGAAACTGATGTCCGCATGGCCCCGTACCCAGGAGTTGACCCTGTCCTGACCACCATTGCAGCGACTGAGGACGACGTCCGCCAACTCCGCGACGCCCTGCGCGGAACGCTCGGGGCAGGCCAGGAAACCGTTCAGCCCGCGGTTGCGACGAGCTGGCGCGAAGGCTGGCCGGCGCTGGCCGAGATCGGGCTGCCGGCGCTGTGCGTACCCGAAGCCAGCGGCGGGTTCGGGCTGCGGGTCGACGCCGCCGTCGCGGCAGCGGCAGAGCTCGGTGCGGCCCTGCACGGGGCACCCTTCGCGGGCCTGACCGCAAGTGCGCGTGCCCTGGCGTCCAATGGTGACGATCCTGTGGCGGAGGAGCTCCTTTCGCGGCTGCTGTCCGGCGAGCTCATCTGCGCGTTCGGGATGCTTGGCGATTCGGCCGCGCGCCTCATCGACGGAGCCGACCAGGCCGACGCTTTCGTTCTGCTGGACGGGGACTCGGGCGAGCTGGTCCTGCTCTCCGATAACGCTGCGTGGAGTGTCCATGCCTCGCGGGCGGCCTTCGACGTGAGTCGCAGCTACGCCGACGTGGTCGTGAAGCCCGGCGCCGGCCACCGGCTGGCGAATGCCGGCGAGGCATCCGCGTTGTACCGGCTCCTACTGAGCGCTGACGCGGTGGGTTGCGTGCAGCACATGCTCGACCGCACCGTCGACTACTCGCGCCGGCGCACCGCGTTCGGCCGCGCCATCGGAGGCTTTCAGGCGGTCCAGCATCGGCTGGTGGAACATTCGGTTCGCGCACGGGGCATGTCGCTGCTGATCGATGAAGCGGCCCGGCTGCTCAGCGCCGGCTCTCCCGAGGCAGGCCGCTCCGTCGCCCGAGCCGAGGTGAGCGTCAGCTCGGGGGCCGCCCACATCCTGCACGACCTGCTGCAGCTCACCGGCGCGATCGGGTTCACGTGGGAGTACGGGCTGCACTTCTACGAGCGCCGCGCGCATCACGACGCCCGGCTCGCCGCGAACCCCCGGGCAGCGATACGTACGCTGTCCCGCCTCGAGGGGTGGTCCGATGGCGGCTGACATCGCTGGCACCCTCGATACGGCGGCCTATCGCGAGCAGGTGCGCGGGTTCATCGCTGCGCACGGCGTCCGCATGCACCACGAAGGCGTGCGGGTGCCCGCGGACGGCGTGCAAGAGCAGAAGGTTCGCGGCTGGCTGCGCGCGTTGTACGAGAGCGGCTACCTCGGCGGTGGGTGGCCGGTCGAGTGGGGAGGTCGTCCGGGCCACCTGCCGGTCCACGACCTCGTCCTGATGGAGGAGCTCATCCTCGGCGACGCGTACCGGCCGCTGGATCAGGTCATGCTCGCCGCCCATGCGCTCATCGAGTACGGCAGCGAAGCGCAGAAGCAGCAGTACTTGCCCAGCATCCGGAGCGGCGAGCATGTCTGGTGTCAGCTGTTCAGCGAGCCCGACGCCGGAAGCGATCTGGCGTCGTTGCGAACGCGTGCCGAGTTCGACGGCGAGCACTTCGTGGTGACCGGCCAGAAGATCTGGAGCACCGACGCGCAGTGGGCCGACATGGGCATGCTCCTGGCCCGTACCGACCCGTCGGTCGACCGCCATGCGGGCATCACCACGTTCGTCGTCCCGATGCACCTGCCCGGCATCGAGGTACGCCCGATCCGGGAGATGACGGGCTTCTCCGAGTTCTGCGAGGTCTTCCTCGACGGCGTGCGGCTCGGGCCAGAGCACGTGCTGGGTGAGGTCGACGGCGGCTGGGGTGTCGTCACGTCCGGCCTCGCCTCGGAGCGGGCCTTCGTCGGCGCCAATGCCGTGCAACTGGAGCGGATGTTCGCTGACCTCGTCACGCTGGCGCGGACGGTCCGGCTGCCGGACGGCACCGCCGCCATCACCCACGAAGACGTCCAGGCGCAGCTCGCGGATGCCCGCGCGCGCACCAGCGAGGTCACCCTCATCGTCCGCGACACCGTGGAGCGCATCCTCGTCGATGCGGAGCATCCGAGCGACGGCCCGGTCGCCAAGCTGGCCTACACGGAACTGAACGTTGCGCTGTGCGAGCTGGCCATGCACCTCATCGCGTCGTCACGCTCGATCGACGACGCAGGCGCTGCGGTCGCCGACCGGTGGCACCACAACTTCCTGTGGAGCCGGGCGCTCACCATCTCCGGCGGCGCGTCCGAGATCCTGCGCGGCATCATCGGCCGCCAGCTGCTCGGCCTCCCGCGCGCGTGAGGCATCAGCGCAGCTCGGCGCGTCCGTGGGTGATGACGCTCGCCCCGGCCGAATCCGCCTCGAACGCCACGCCGAGCGGGCCGGCGTCGGACCGCGCCCGGCGGCACGGCGAGACCGGCCCGAGCCTGCGGTGACGGGTCCTTCGTCGCTGCGGCGTAACGCTTCAGGAGCGGCGTCTCCAGGCACGCCTCGAACGGCCCCGCCAGCTCCCCGACGATGACTCCGGGCGCCAGCTTCACAGCGTGCGGAACAGGCCGCCGTCGATCAGCACCTGCGCTCCGTTGATGTAGCTCGCCGCGTCGCTCGCCAGGAACACGCACAGGCCGGCCATGTCGTCGGGACGGCCGATGCGCTTCATCGGGTTCATGGCGGCGGCACTTTCCTTCGCCCCGGGCGCCCACGCATCGGTGATCTCGGTGTCGAAAGCACCGGGCAGCACCAGGTTGGCCCGCACCTTGGGAGCCCAGGCCTCGGCGAGGCCCAGAGTCAGAGCGTTCAACGACGCCTTCGCCATCGCGTACGGCAGGTGGCCGGGGTCGGGTCGCAGCGATCCCGCCGTCGTGACGTTGATGATCGAGCCCCCGTCGCCCTCGGCCATCCGGGTGCCCATCAGCGCGCTCAGCCGGAAGGGGCCACTCGCATTGACGGCGTGGACCTTGTCGTACAGCTCCTTCGTCACCGAGGGCAGATCGGGGTAGAGCGGCGACATGCCGGCGTTGTTGACCAGGACGTCGCAACGGCCGAACTCGTCGTAGACGGCCTCCACGAGCCGGTCGCAGTCCTCCCACCGCCCGACATGGAACGCCACCGGAAGCGCTCGCCGGCCGGTCGTCGCGGTGATCTCGCGGGCAACGGCTTCGCAGTTGTCGAGCTTGCGGCTCGCGATCACCACATCGGCGCCCGCAGCAGCAAAGCCCTCCACGACCGCGCGGCCGATCCCGCGGCTGCCTCCCGTCACCACCGCGACCTTGCCGGTGAGATCGAACAACTCCGCTGGCGCCTTCATCGTCACCCTTTCCTCGATCGTTGCCGGTATGCGGTCAGCTCGTGGTGGCCGGACCCGGGTCGAGCCGGCGCAGGTAGTCCTCGACGAACCGCTCGGTCTCGTCGTGGCCGCCGGACATGCCGATCATCTCCTCCATGACCAGCACGCGTGACACGCTGGTCAGCAGGACGGACAGCACGGCGGGCGGCAACCCGGCCATATCGGGCCCGGCGCGGGCGATCGCATCCGTCAACGCCTGGGTCTGCTGGGTACGCAACTCCTCGGCGTAGCGCGAGATCTCCGCCCGGATCGCCTTACGGTGGTTGGACAGCGCGATGAACTCCATCGTCAGCGCGGTGCCGCGTGAATCCCGGCCGTAGTCCCACAGCGCCCGCAGCGGATTGTCGGACGCGAGCGCGCGCTCGAAACGTTGCGCGCCCTCCGCGGCCCGGCGCCGGAACACCTCGAGGAAGAGGTCGTCCATGGTGCGGAAGTAGTAGTGGACGAGCTGTGGCTTGAGGCCGGCCTCGGCGGCGATGCGCCGCGAGCTGACGGCGGCATACCCCTCTTCGAGCATCACCTTTTCGGTGGCGTCGAGGAGGGCTCCGGCGTTCTTCGCGTTCGGCCCACCGATACGGCGTGACTCGGCCATGGCCGCCGATGCTATCGGGCTGGCTTCTCCTCGCTCACAGCCCGGAACATTGCAGGAGTTTCTCGCGGTGGTAAGACGGCGAGCCGAGCAGGATCTGCGACGACTTCGCCCGCTTGTAATACAGCTGGGCCGCGAACTCCCAGGTGAACCCGATACCGCCGTGGATCTGGACCGTGTCAGCAGCCACCTTCATGAAGGC
Organism: uncultured Actinomycetota bacterium; assembly: GCA_963782485.1. Taxonomy (GTDB): domain Bacteria; phylum Actinomycetota; class Actinomycetes; order Frankiales; family Frankiaceae; genus DATAZK01. Next base: position 10,822 of record CAWAJV010000006.1, on the reverse strand, counting down.
ATCCGAGCAGTACGCCTTGGCCAGATGTGACGCCCGGGTGGCCTCGGGCGACGCCGCGCCCACGTGTTGAGCCGCGTACAGCGCCGCTGACTTGGCCGCTTCGACCTCGAGCAGCATGTCGGCCAGGATGTGTTTGATCGCCTGAAACGAGCCGATCTGCCGGCCGAACTGGAACCGGGTCTTGGCGTACTCGACGCTCATCTCCAGGCAACGCTCGGCGGCACCCGCCTGCTCGTTGGCGAGCGCTACGACAGCGAGCTCGCTGACCCGCGCGAGGACCCTGGCGGCCGAGCCGGGCTCACCGAGCAGGGTCGCAGGCGCCCCGCGCAGCGTGACCCTCGCCTGATGGCGGGTCAGGTCCATGACGCTCAATGCCACGCGGCTGACGGCCGGGTCGGCGGCGTCGACGACGAACAGGCTGGGCCCCTGCGGGGTGATCGCGGACACCAGGAGCAGGTCCGCCGCGAGGCCGGCGAGGACGAAGCTCTTCTCCCCTGTGATCCGCCAACCGTCAGCGGACGCCTCGGCCGTCGTGCGGCCTGCAGCCGGGTCCAGCTCGGCGCGGTCCTCGGTGACGGCCAACGCTGCGATGAGCTCCCCCGTCGCGAGCCGCGGCAGGTGCGTCACGCACGCATCCTTGTCGCCGGATTCCAGCACGGTGTTCGCCGCCAGGATCGCGCTCGCGAAGTACGGCGAGCAGGTCAGGAAACGACCCAGTTCCGCCAGGACGACGGCCTGATCGGCGCTCGTGAAGCCGCCCCCGCCGTACTCCTCGGGGATGGTCAGCCCCACCACCCCGAGTTCGGTGCCCAGCTGATCCCAGAGCGCCCGGTCGAAGCCGGGCTCGGACACCATCGCCGCTCGCACGGCGGCCTCGTCGGACTTGCCCTCCAGGAACCCGCGCATCGTCTGCTGCAGGGCCCGCTGCTCATCGGTCGCCCTGAAATTCATGCCTGACCCCCTCCGGAGCGCTGGCGCTCCAGCACTTCCCGGAACGGGGTCGTGCGACCCGGACCGGCTTCGCGAGGCAGGCCGAGGACCCGCTCGGAGATGACGTTGCGCTGGATCTGATCCGTTCCGCCGTAGATCGACGAGGCGCTGGAGAACGCGAAGTATTCGGGGAATCGGCCGCCCGCCGGGCCGTCGGGCGGCCACAGCATGCCCTCGGGACCGATCAGATCGACCCCGATCTCCGCAGCCAGCTTCACGATCCGGGTCTGCGCCACCTTGCCGAGCAACGCGAGCCGATTCTGGGTCGCCGGGTCCTCGATATCGCGCGAGCGCTGGGCGGTCCAGCGGCCGGTATCGGTGTAGCAGGAGAGGATCGCCAGCTTCTCCCGGATCAGCGGATCATCCGCGCGACCGGACTCACGGGCCAGCTCGACAAGGTCGGCGAACGTCACCGTGCCCGGGCCGCCGGCGATGCCGTTGAAGGCAGCCACGGCCTCGCCTGCGGTCGGTTGGGTGAGGATGCCGGCCTTGCGGCCCGGATTCGGCTGGCGGCCGAAGCTGCCACCGGCGCCGATGCCCGTTCGCTCGAAGAAGAGGGTGGTCTGGGTGACCGCCCAGCCGTTACCTTCACCGCCGATGAGATTGGCGGCGGGGACGACCGCGTCGTCGATGAAGACCTCGTTGAAGATCGCGTGGCCGGTCATCTCGCGCAGCGGGCGGATGTCGACGCCGGGCTGGTCGAGCGGGAAGGCGAACCACGAGATGCCGGCGTGTTTCGGGGCGTCGAAGTCGGTGCGCGCCAGCAGCATGCCGTAGTCGGACTCCTGCGCCTGCGAGCTCCAGACTTTCTGGCCGCTGATGATGAAGTTGTCGCCGTCGCGGCGCGCCCGGGTGGTGAGTCCGGCGAGGTCGGAGCCGGCGCCCGGCTCGCTGAAAAGCTGGCACCACGCGATGCTGCCGTTGAGGATCGGCGGCACGTGCTCCGCGATCTGCTCCGGGGTGCCGTGGGTGAGGATCGTCGGCGCCGCCATCAGCATGCCGAGGCCGCCCGGGGGCAGCAGCGCGCCGTGCTTGGCGAACTCCTCCTTGACGACCGCAGCCGCCGGCGGGGTCAGCCCGCGGCCGCCGTGCTCGGCCGGGAAGTGCGGAGCCGTCCAGCCGGCGTCGGCGACGCGCGACCACCAGGTGGGCACGTCGAGCGCCGGATCCCATTGCTCCTGCAGCCACGTGCGGAGGTCAGCGCGAAGCTGCTCCGACCAGTCGTCCGCCTCGAGCTCAGCTGCCATCCTCCATGTCTAGCAGGGCGGCCGCACCCGTCACAAGCCAACCCTGGCCGGACGTGACGTAGATATCTAGATGTTTTTTGGCTCGGTCAGCCACCCGCGCAGATCGGTCTTCAGGATCTTGCCCATCGGGGTTCGCGGCAGGGCGTCGACCACCATCAGCTGCTCGGGGATCTTCTGGCGGGCCAATCCCATCGTCCGGCAGTGCTCGACGAGGTCGGCCAGCGACAGCTCGGCGGCTGTCGAATCAGCCGGGCCCAGCACCACCACAGCACAGACGCGCTCCCCCGTCCGCGGATCGGGGATCCCCACGACGGCGACGTCGCTGATGGCCGGATGCTGCGCCAGCACATCCTCCACTTCGAGCGCCGAGACGTTTTCGGCGTTGCGGATGATGACGTCCTTCAGCCGCCCGTCGACGCTCGTCCGGCCGGTCTCGTCCACGACGCCGAGATCACCGGTGCGAAACCAGCCCTCCTCGTCGAACGCGGCCGCGTCCAGCGCGGGGTCGATGTAGCCGAGGAAGCACTGCGGGCCTTTCAGCCGCAGCTCGCCGTCGACGGCGCGCACCTGCACGCCGTCCGCCGGACGTCCGACCGTCGTCCCGAGGTCGCCATCGCCGGGACTCTCGCCCGTCGCGACCGGGAACTCGGTGAGCCCCCAGGAGATAGCCACCCCCGGCACCCCGAGAACCTCGATGATCTCGCGGTTGACCTCCACCGGGATGGCCGCGCCTCCGCCCGTGCAGATGCGCAGCGACGGAAACAGCGGCTCGGCGCCATGGTCACGCTGCGCGGCGAGATACGCACGGAAGAAAGGCGCTGCGGACCCGAGAATGGTCGGGTTATGGGCCGCCATGCGCAGGGGCGTCTGCACCGGGTCGAACGTGTCGAAGAGCACCAGGGTCCCACCCGCGCGGAGCACGGAGCTGAGCATGGCGATGCCGCCGATGTGAGTGATCGGCCAGGCGATCGGGTAGACGTCGCCGGCGCCGATTCCCAGCTGGCCGACCATGCCGTTCGACGACGCGATCAGCGTGGCATCGGTGTGGCGGGCACCCTTGGGTTCAGCGGTGGTTCCCGAGGAGTAGTAGAGCCAGCGGCACTCGTGCGCCGAGGCCGGCGATGGCGGCAGCGTGGCGGCGTCGCCGGCCGGCAGCCGCAGCTCACCTGCGGGCGGCGCCTCCCAGTCGAGTGCCAGGACGTCCGGCACCCCGAGCGAGCGCGCCAGCCCGCCATGCCGGAAGCCGCGCCACACTTCGGGGACGATGAACAGCTGTGTGTGCACCTGGCTGGTGATCGCGGCGACCTCGCGCTCCCGAAGGATCGGGATGATGGGATTCTGGATCACTCCGAGCCGGGCACACGCCACCATGAGGACGGCGGATTCGAGCGTCGTCGGCAGCTGCCACGAGACGACGTGACCCGGCCGGAGCCCCCGCTCGTGCAGCCCGGCAGCCACCCGCTCGCCTGCACTGCGAAAGGCGGAGAGCGTGAGCGAGCGGGCATGGTCGTCGGCCAGCACCAGGTCGTGCGGCCGGTCCCGAGCCGCCTGCTCGACCAGGCCCCACACGGTCCGAGCTTGCTCCACTGACTCTCCTCCGCCGCAGCTGCGTACCTAAAAGTGTCTAGATGATTAACGCCGACGTCCTTGGTAGCGTCACGTCTCGTGAGCGGTCAAGGCAGCACCGGATGGGATTCCACTCTCGAGGATCTCGATCGTCGTTATACCGCCAGCCGAGCCATGGGTGGCCTCGAGCGGCTCGAGAAGCATCGGCGCGCGGGCAAGCTGGATGCTCGCGCCCGGGTCGATGCCCTGCTCGATGCGGGCAGCTTCCGTGAGATCGGCACCCTCACCGGCGGCGACGTCCCGGCCGACGCTCTCGTCGCGGGTTCCGGCTTCATCGACGGCCGCCCCGTCCTGGTCGGCGCCGAAGACTTCACGACGCTCGCGGGATCCATCGGCGGCGGGAGCAACGCCAAGCGGTATCGCATCGCGGAGCTGGCGCTGCAGAGCAAGGTCCCTTTGATCATGCTGCTGGAGGGAGCCGGTTTTCGTCCCGGCGGCCATGCCCCCGGACGCTTTCCCGTCGACCTGATGGCGCAGGCTCGCTGTTCCGGATCGGTCCCCGTGGTGTGCGGCGTGATGGGCCCTTCCGCCGGACACGGCGCGCTCATCGCACCGATGGCCGACTTCTGCGTGATGACCCAGCAGGCGTCCATCTTCACGGCGGGCCCACCGGTCGTGAAGCAGTCGACCGGTGAAGACGTCTCGAAGGAAGACCTGGGCGGGCCTTCGGTCGCGGTTGCCAGCGGGCTGGTCCACAACGTCGCTGCGGACGACGCCGATGCGGCGGCGCAGATCCGGCGCTATCTGAGCTACTTCCCCTCCAGCGCCTGGGCCTATCCCGGAGCCCGCGACGAGGACGTGACGGCGCTCCCGCGGTCGACTCCTGAGCTGCTCGAGCTCGTGCCACGGGACAACCGCAGGGTCTATGACATGCGCAAGGTGATCGACGTCATCGTCGACACCGAGGACTGGTTCGAGGTCCAGCCGACCTTCGGGACGGCCATGATCTGCGCGCTCGCCCACCTCGGCGGCCATCCGGTCGCGATCATCGCCAATCAGCCCCGAGTGATGGCCGGCTCCATCGACTCGGATGCCGCCGACAAGGCCGCCCGGTTCATCACCATTGCCGACACGTTCCACATCCCGCTGCTCTTCCTGGCCGACAACCCGGGCATGATGCCCGGCACCCGGTCGGAGAAAACCGGAGTGCTGCGCAGCGGAGCACGGATGTTCGCGGCTCAGACCCTCGCTACGGCGCCCAAGCTCGAGCTGACGCTGCGCAAGGCGTACGGCTTCGGTTCCATGGTCATGGCGATGGCCCCGTTCGACAATCAGGCCGGCACCTTCGCGTTTCCCGGCGCGACGATGGGCGCGATGGGAGCCGCCGCCCAGGGCTCGGCCATCGGGGCTGGCGTCGATCAGGCCGAGGCGCTGCGCCGGGCAGAGCTGAACGCGTCCTTCCGATCGGCCGAAGGGCTCGGCTTCGACGAGCTGCTCGACCCGCGCCAGACCCGCAACGCCCTCCTGGATGCGCTCACCCGCAGCCTGTGGAGCCGCCAGAGCCCCGCCGCACCGGTAGCCCGCACCGTCGTGATGCCGTAGCCGCTGACCTCCCGACAGGGCGATCAGAGCCCGCGGAACACCGGTGTCCGCTTCTCGTGGAACGCCATCATGGCCTCCTGCATGTCCTGCGTTCCGACGTTGACGTTCTGCGCCAGAGTTTCCGTCTCCAGGGCGCTCGCCAGCGAGGTGTTGGCCGCGTTCGTCAGCATCCGCTTGGTGATCGACAGCGCGATCGGGGGCCCAGCGGCGATCCGGTCCGCGACCTCCGCCACCTTCGCGTCGAGCTGATCCGCCGGGAGCATCCCGTTGATGAAGCCGAGCTGCTCGGCCCGCGCGGCGCTCATCATCTCCGCAGTCAGCGCGATCTCCTTGGCCCGGTGGATGCCGAGCCGCTGCGCCAGGAACCACGAGGTGCCGAAGTCCAGACTCAGCCCGAGCTTGGCGAAGATGGCCGAGAAGCGTGAGCGTTCCGAGCAGAAGAGCATGTCGGCGGCCAGCGCGAGCCCGAAGCCGGCCCCCACTGCCACCCCGTCGACCTTGGCGATCACCGGGATCGGGCACTCGTGCACCGCCATCACCGAGCCGGCCAGCGTGCGCATGCCGTTGACCTTGTTGCCCTCCCAGCCGGGATCCTCGCCACCACTCAGATCTGCACCGGAGCAGAAGTCACCGTTCGCTCCCGTGATGACGATGACGCGGGTGTCGGTCGTCGCGAGGTCTCGGAACGCGTCACGGATGGCGAGCCACATGGCCATGGAGCAGGCATTGCGGGTACCTGGATTGTCAAGCGTGACGGTAGCGAGGTGGCCGTCGCGCTCGACCCGAACCTTGTCGCTGCTCACCGTGCAACTCCCTTGTTTTTCAGCAGTTCCTGCAGGGCTTTCTTGTCCACCTTGGACGTCGCTGTCATCGGCACCCCGGCCGCGTCTCCCAGCAGCCAGAGGGTCGGCACCTTGAACGAGCTGAGCCGCGCCCTCGCCGCCGCAGCCACCTGCTCCAGCGAAGCAGACGCGACGACGAACGCCGCCACCTGCGCCGCCCCGTCGTCTCCGCGGACATCGGTCACGTACGCGTGGCGGACCTCGTCCACCGCCCGCAGCGCGGCCTCGACCTCGGTCGGGAACACCGTCGCTCCCTTGACCTTGAACATGTCGTCGAGCCGGCCTTCGTACCAGAGGTAGCCGTCCGCATCGAGCGAGCCGAGGTCGCCGGTCCGGTAGCAGCCGTCGGGACGGAACACCTGCTCGCGGGTACGGCCGCAGATGCCGCGCATGACATTCGGTCCGCGTACGCAGAGCTCACCGGTGACGCCCGGAGCGCAGTCCGCTCCGGTCTCCGGATCGCAGATCCGCAGCTCGAAACCTTCGAACGGGCGGCCGTAGCAGCCGTGCTTGTCGGGTGGCAGGTCGGTGTCGAGCCGGTCGCCGCAGAACGGGCCGAACGTCTCGGTCATGCCGAACAGGTTGGCGCGCGCCCCGGGCGCCGGTCGCAGCTCCGCGGGAAGCACCGCCCCCAGGCTGCCGCCGCGCAGGCTCGACAAATCCGCCCCGGCGAACCCGGGATGCGCCGCCAAACGGACCGCCTGATCGGGCCACCCGCGAAACAGCGTGGCGCTTTCGCGCTCCAGCAACGCGAGTGTCGAGTCCGGCTCCGGCACCGCCTCGGTCAGCAGGGTTGCCCCGGCCACCAGCACGCTCAGCAGGCCGCCGCAGAAGCCTCCGGTCCAGAAGAACGGCATCGGGATGTAGAGCCGCTCGTCGTGGCCGACACAGCGGCTATCGAGTCCCGACGCAACAGCCCGCAGCCCACCGCCATGCGTATGGATCACGCCCTTCGGGACGCCGCGGCTTCCTGAGGTGAAAAGGATGACCATGTCGTCGGCCGGACGTACCGCATCCTCCAACGCGGCCACGAGATCCACCTCGACGCCATCGGTGGGAATCGCATCAAGCGGCCACACGTGGCGCAGCAGCGGGACGTCCGCAGCAACGCTGTCGATCTCGTCCAGGTAGTAACGACCACGGAACTCCCGGGCGGCAACGAGGTGGCTGACGCCGGCCACCTCGAGCTGGGCTTTCAGCTCCGGCGGCTTCAGCAAGGTGCTGAGCGGGACCAGCACCGCGCCGATCCGCATCACGGCGGCGGCGGTGACGGCCCAGTCGATGCCGTTCGGGGCGAGCAGCCCGACCCGTGACGCCTTGCTGATCCCCGCGGCCACGAGTCGCGACGCGAGCGCGCGGCTCCGCTCGTCCAGCCCGGCGTGGGTGACGGAGCCGTCGTCGGTCACCATCACCGGCTTGCCGGCGCCGCGCTGGCCGTTACGTCGCAGCAGCGCCGGCAACGTCATCGGGGTGGGCGCCTCGATCTCAGCCACCGAGCCGCTCCTTCAACGCTCGGGAATCCAGCTTTCCGCTGGACAGCATGGGGACGTCGGCATCGGCCAGGAAGGTGATGCGCTGCGGCACCTTGTACGCTGACAGGCGGCCGCGCAGCGCGGTGCGCATCGTCTCGGCGTCCGGCCACGCCGCTCCAGCCGGGACGCGCACCGCCGCTACCACCACCTGCCCGCGAGCTGCGTCGTCGATGCCCACCACATGAGCGGCCAGCCCGGTCACCTCGAGGATCGCGGCCTCGACCTCCCGCGGGGACACGTTCGCCCCGGCCGTCTTGATCATGTCGCCGCTGCGGCCGGTGAAGTAGAGGAAACCCTCGTCGTCCCAGCGGAAAAGGTCCCCGGTGCGGTACCACCCATCGGGCTCGAAGGTCTCGTGGCGCTCACGCCCGTAGTACCCCTCCATGAGGAAGGGCCCCCGGAAGCGCAGCTCGCCCACCTCGCCGGCGCCGCAGCGCCGGCCGGTCTCGGGATCGACGATCTCCGCCTCGAACCCCGGCGCCGGCCGCCCGAACGAGCCCCGGCGGCGCTCGGGCTGATCACCCTCGTCCTCACTCAGCAGGCACACGCTCCCCGCCTCGGTCATGCCGAGCATGTTGTGGCGCAACTCCGGATCGGCGGGCTGTGCAGCGGGCGGCAGGATCGGCCAGAGGTTGCCCCGCTGGATCGAACTCAGGTCGCGTCGCGGGAACGAAGGGTCCTTGGCCAGGTGGGCGACGGTCGCCGCGAAGCCGTTGACCATCGTGGGTTTCGCGCTCTCGAGGAGGTCGAGCACCTGCCCGGCGTCGGCCGCGTTCGAGCACACCAGGGTGGCGCCGGCGAGCAGGGTGCCGAGCAGCCCGTAGGCGAGCCCGCCGATCCAGAAGAACGGCGAGTTGGAGAACAGGACCTCGCCGGCCGCGTAGCGCCGGAGCAGGTTCAGGTTGTCCAGATGGCGCAGCAGCGGGCCATGCTGGTGGATGACGCCCTTGGGTGCGCTGGTGGAACCGCTGGTGTGGACGATGACGAAACGGTCGGCCGGCGTGACACTCGCCGAGGTGGCCGCCAGGAACTCGTCGGACACCTGCCGCGCGCCGTCCAGCAGTGCCGCGGTGGTGTAGCGCGGGTCGACGCCGCCGCCGGAGAAGAAGATCTGGCGCAGCGCTGGAGCGTTGACGTTCAACACCGGGGGCGCAGCACCGAAGTCCAGCCCCGGCACGGCTTCGGTCAATGCCTCGACGTAGTCACGGCGCCGGTAGGTCGCCGTCGCCAGCAACAGCTCGATGTCAGCGCCACGCAGGAGCTCGCGCAGCTCCGGCGCGGTCGAAAACGTGCTGAGAGGTACGGCGATCGCGCCGATGCGCGTCGCAGCCAGCCACCCGACGACGAAGTCGCTTCCGTTCGGGTACAGCAGGCCGACCCGGGTGCCCCTACCGGCGCCGTACGCCAGCAATCCCTTGGCCAGCAGCGCCGATCGGACCTCGGCCTCGGCATAGCTGATGATGTCGTCGTCGCAGATGAGCAGCGCGCGCTCACCCTGTGCTGCTGCGACTTCCTGCAGCCGCTGCGGCAGGGTTGACGTGCATTCGAGGCTGATCTCGGCGCTCGTCACAGCGCAGCCCTCCGCGGCGAGACGACCGAAAGCCGTGACCGATCGCCTGCCACCGCCTGCACCGTGGCACTGCACAGCGGCTTGTCGTCCAGGGTCAGGGCCGCCTGCGAGGTGATGCGGCGCTCGTCGACCTGCCGTTCGATCTCGAACGACAGCGGCTGCAGCAGCGGGGTCGGCCGGTGGTAGGCGACCAGCAGCGAGGTCGTCTTGCCGGCGACGCCGACGTCACAGTTGTGATGTTGAATCACGCAGTCGAAGAAGGTCGCCAAGACGCCGCCGTGGACGATGCCGGGCGGCCCTTCAAAGGCGAGCGGGAACGTGACCGTGCCCGTCGCTCGTGAACCCTCGACCGCGATCGTGTACTCGGGAAAGGCCGGGTTGTAGGCCCCGATGTCGCGGCTGTGGTCGAGATACACCCGCCGTGGATTCCCGGCATCCAGGGCATCGGTCCCGATCCGCGGCGCCAGCTCGCTCGGTGCCTCGTCCGCCAAGGCCCGCTCCGCCGAGCGCAGGTCGTCGATAAGGCCTGCAACGGCGGGCGAATCAGCCTCCAATGCCATGGCCAGCCCGCTGACGCTGCGCAGCAGGGCCGCCAGCTGCTCGGTCTGGGCAAGCGGCTCAACGCCGAACGTCCACCGCCCATCGCTCGTGCTGCGCTCTACGGCCACTCAGCCTCCCTCGGCGAGCAGTTCATGCACCGCCGGCAGGTCGACCTTGCCGGAGGGGGTGCGCGGAAGGGCATCGACGATCCGCAGCGTCGCCGGCAACTCGTAGCGCGCAAGAACCTTCGATGCGTCAGCCAGCAACTCCTCGGACGTCACCGGTTTCGCACTCTCGCGCAGCTCGACCGCCGCCACCGGCACGGCTCCGAGCCGGGGATCGTCGACGCCCACGACCGCCGCACCACGGATGCGCGGGTCGCGCTCGAGCGCCACCCGGACCTCGTCGGGCAATACCTTGAAGCCGCCCCGGATGATCGCCTGATCCGCCCGGCCCAGAATCCACAGGAACCCGTCGGTGTCGATGCGGGCCAGGTCGGTCGTGCGGTACCACACGAGCTCGTCGCCGAGCTGGCGGGCCCGGACCTCGAGCACGCCGGAAGCATCGGGCGGCAACGGCTCGCCGCTCGAGGGGTCGACGACCCGCAGCTCGCACCCGGCATCAGCGCGGCCCACGCTGCCGCGCTTGGCGGCCCAGTAACGCTGGTGATCCGCGAGATTCCACCCCGCGACGCCCCCGCCGAACTCCGTCGCCGCGTAAGTGACGAGTACGGGCACCCCGTACTTCCCGTAGAAGGCATCGGCATCTTCCGGCGAGAGCGGTGCCGTCCCGGAAATCACCGAGCGCACGCTCGCCAGATGAGCCAGATCCCAGATCGGCATCGAGGATCATGCGCAGCGCCGTCGGCACCAGGCTCACAGGTCGTCGGCCGGTGGCGGCGCCACCGCGTCCACCCATTCGTCCACCCGGAAC
>CAWAJV010000005.1:0-680491 GCA_963782485.1 uncultured Actinomycetota bacterium | reverse complement strand
ATGTCGACGATCGGAATGCCGGCACGCGCCACCATCTCGTCGGTCCAGACCGGGGTATCGATCAGCTCCCCGGTGTCAGGTCGCCGCTGCCGGCGAGCTGCTCGCGCTCGAAGACGCCCGTCCCCGGCGTCTGGATCGTCTGGTGGTGCCGCTCGGCTGCGGAACCACCGGCGGCCCGCTCGGCGGTGCGGAGGTGGGGCCGCCCTGCGCCGGCGGAACGGCGTACTGGCCCCGACGACCGTCTGGTTACTCACGGCTTGGCCCCATTTCCTTGGATGCTCGAGAGGTGGCTTGACATCGCGCGGCAGCTAGCGCTGACCGCGGTGAGACTCGTACTTGAGGGTGCGGTTGCCCAGCTTGATCGTGGTGCCCGGAGTGAGCACGATGCGGCCGTTCGGAGGTACCGGCTGCCAGTCAGGGCTGTTGGGCATGGCGATATACGTGCCATTGGCCGACCCGTGGTCGGACAGGCGGACCGTCCATCCTCCAGGGCGATGTAGGCGTGTGCCCGGGAGACGGTGCCCCGGAGTCCTCGAGGCGCAGCGGGCGGGCGGCGCCGGACAGCACCTCGGGAGAGTTCTCCGGCTGCCGGCCGATGACGTAGTCCTGCTCGAGCTGGAAGACCGCTCCGTCGTCGAAGACCAGCACGCCGAGCGGGGGGCGCGGACCGTCCACGAGCGCCGGAGTCTGCTGAACCATGTTGATCCCGCAGACGGTGCAGAACTGCACCATCGGGTCGTTGAAGTGGCCGCGCTTGCAGTAGACGCCCTTGACCTGGGCCGGCGCGGAGCCAACCGGGCTCGGCGCCTCTTCCTCCTCGACCGGCAGCGGCGGGCGCGGGGGCTCGGGCGCCTCGACGAGAGACTCCACCTGAAAATCGGCAGGCGGCGCCGGCGGGATCGGCACCGGCTCGGGGACGACGGCCGGGGGCGGCGAGGCGGCGCGGCCGGCTTGGCCGGCTGGTCGGCTTCTCCTCCGAGACGGGGCCGCCGGCGGCTCCGGAGCAGGAACGGGCAGGCCGGCGCCGGTGGCGCCCGTAGCGGCCGGAGGGAGCTCCCCCGCATCGATGGCGGGGACATCACCACGCGGCGCGATGGTGAGCCCCGCGCCCGGCACGATGCCCGCGACTAGAATCCGACGCGGCGAGCGGCGGTACGCCTCCCGAGCCGGCGGTCACCGAAACCATCGTGGGCGCCCGCAGCACCCGGTCCACCCACGTGAGCGAATCGCGGCCGGAGACCCGGACCGGGCCCTCGGCCCCATCGGCGCTGACCTCCACGTCGCCGACCACCAGCACCGCGATGTCACCGCCGGCCAGCGGAGCCAGCAGCGCGAGATCGAGGCTCTCGTCTCCCTCGGAGGAGGCGACGATCCCCGCGAGACGGCGAGCGAGCTGGCGCCCACCTCCGGGCTTCGCCTCACGGATCAGGGCGAGCAGCTCGTCGACGGTGTGCTCGTGGCCGCCGGACGGAAGCACCAGGGCCCCACCGGCGGTGCGCGCAACGACCCCATCGCCCGGATGAACCCGAGCCTGGAATCCGTCCCAGTCAGTCACTGGTGGTCCTTTCGCAAAATGCAGCGGAGAAAGCGGCGGATACCGCGTCAGGAAATGCTCAGACGAGCCTGCCGCCACGGTGACGCCAGCGCACGAACGGCACGCGCATCGGTCCGTTGACGAACAGGAAGACCACGATCCAGACGACCAGGAAGTCGGTGATGAAGGTCGAGAACGGCAGCCCTTTCGGAACGCCGGGGATCAGGTCCCACTTCACGAAGCCCCACACCAGGGCACCCTCATTGATCACGGTGAGCAGGCCGAAGAGGGTCGGCCAGTCCTTCTCCCACCGGAACTGCATGAGCCCGTGGTAGATGAACTCCCACCCGATCCCGAGCACGATGGTCGCGATCAGGATGCCGAACGTCGCCTTGTACAGCGTGCCGAGCGGTGCGCCGTCGACTCCCGGCAGGATCGGCGTGATGATCAGCTGCACGATCGAGCCGATCAACGCGAGGACGAAGATGCGGGTCTGGATTCGACCGAGCAGCGTGGGAATCACGGCGCGTGCGCTCCTTGAGTGGCCAGGTGAGGGACCGTCAATGGGGGACGATCTGCGAGATCACGTTAGGGGCGGACGCGCACCTTGGTCCAGGTTTTCGACAAATGCCCGACACCATCTGGCAACGAGAATGGCAAAATGCGCTTCCGTCCAGCGCCTCATGTTGCTGCATGCCGCCGCCAGATTCCGCGAGGCCGTCGGCGCGTCGCGGAGATCGCTACGCCGCCGGCGCCGCGAATGCGTGAACCCGTAGCAGCGCCACGGTCACGGCGGCCGCATTGTTGCCTGCCAGTTGCCGGTAGACGAAGAACTGGCTCGGGAAGCCCGGCAGGTGCAGCGGGTCGTGCTGGCCGTCCGACACCGCGCGGATGCCGAGAAACGGCACCCGGCTGGCGCGCGCCACCTGGGCCACGGCTGCGGTTTCCTCATCCTGGGAATCCACGGTCGTGGTGGGCTGCTCGGCTGGCCCCGACCCACCCGGGGGCGGCGTCACGACCGGTGGCTTCGGTGCGTGACTGGCGAACTCCGCGGCCTCCTCGGGTGTCCCACCGGGCAGCAGGCACGGCGCGCAGCCGGCGATGTCTCCCCCACCGGGGATGCAGGCAATCGCCTTGCCCCAGCCGGAATCCGACGTGATCCCGTCGCCGCCGACCACCACCTTGGGGGTCTGCGGGACGCTCAGCCCGGCAGGCGCGCTCGACACGACCCCGGCACACAGGCAGGCGGCGTCGCCCACCGGCACGTCACGGCTGAGCGCGACCTTCCTTCCCGCGCTTCCCCCCCAGCTTCCCGCCCCCGCCAGCGAGGCGGCGGTCCGCAGCAGCGCGGGGTCGACCGGAGTCCAGTGCGGGCGTTGTCGAGGCTCCAGCGCCGTGGCACCGCTACGTCGGCGATGTTCTGCTTGCTGCCCGCGACCCCGGAGAAGAGTGCTGCAGCGAAGCCGCACCTGCCCGGCTGCTTCGAACCCGCCCCCTTTGCCGGGAGATGCTGGAAGGCGATGGTCGCCGTCTCGCGGGCGTTCACCGGACCGATGCCTGTCAGCCCAGCACGACCCGCCTGCCGGCCAGCACGCCGCCGTAGAAGGTGCGGCCGCCGCACCGTCGTGGTCTGCGCCGGGTCCAGGTCCGTCTGACGGAGCAGCGGATTGAGCTCGAGCGGCATCGCCGACAGCACCAGGACCGTCGCCGGGCAGGCTGAACGCGCGGTCGTCGAACTCGCCGCCGGTGCGACCCGCGTCGGCGAACTCCCGGGACGGCCGGCCCCCGAGCACGCCAGCAGCAGGGCACCGAGCAGCGCGCCGGGAAGGATCGCTCGCTTCAGCATGTGGGCGCTTGGTACCCCCGCGTTTCAGCCAATACGCCGGCTGCCCGGTCAATACTTCGTTACGAGCCAGTGTCGACAGAAGCCCTCGTTCCCGGGCGGGAACGAGGGCTTCTGCTGACGCGAATGGTGCTGGGTGGATCAGTCGTCGTTGCCGAACTGCTCGCGCAGCTTGCGCAGCGACTCCTCATCCAGGGCCGAGGCACCCGACTCCGACTCCGACGAGTACGTCGACGGGCCGGTGGCCTCCGCCTCGGCGGCCTGAGCCGCGCGAAGCTGCTGCATGTGCTGCTCGTAACGCTGGCGAGCCGCCTCGTACTGGCCCTCCCACGCCGACTGCTGGTCCTCGAAGCCGGGCAGCCACTCGCCCGTCTCGGAGTCGAAGCCCTCGGGGTAGATGTAATTGCCCTGGTCGTCGTAGTGGGCTTCCATGCCGTACTGGGTCGGGTCGAACTCGGTCGCCTCGACGTCATGCGCCGACTCGTTCGCCTGCTTGAGCGAGAGGCTGATGCGGCGCCGCTCGAGGTCGATGTCGATGACCTTGACCATGATCTCGTCGCCGACCTGCACGACCTGCTCCGGCAGCTCCACGTGGCGCTCGGCCAGCTCGGAGATGTGGACCAGACCCTCGATGCCCTCGTCGACGCGCACGAACGCGCCGAACGGCACGAGCTTCGTCGCGCGACCCGGGACCACCTGACCGATGGCGTGGGTGCGGGCGAACTGGCGCCACGGGTCTTCCTGCGTCGCCTTCAGCGACAGCGAGACCCGCTCGCGATCCATGTCGACATCGAGCACCTCGACCGTGACCTCCTGGCCGACCTCGACCACCTCGGACGGGTGGTCGATGTGCTTCCAGGAGAGCTCGCTGACGTGGACCAGACCGTCGACCCCGCCGAGATCGACGAACGCGCCGAAGTTGACGATCGAGCTGACGACACCAGAGCGAACCTGGCCCTTGGCCAGCTTGCCGAGGAACTCGCTCCGGACCTCGCTCTGGGTCTGCTCCAGCCAGGCGCGGCGGGACAGCACGACGTTATTGCGGTTCTTGTCGAGCTCGATGATCTTGGCCTCGAGCTCGCGGCCGACGTACGGCTGCAGGTCGCGCACGCGGCGCATCTCGACCAGGGAGGCAGGCAGGAAGCCGCGCAGCCCGATGTCGAGGATGAGGCCGCCCTTGACGACCTCGATGACGGTGCCGGTGACGACGCCGTCCTCCTCCTTGAGCTGCTCGATCGTGCCCCACGCGCGCTCGTACTGGGCGCGCTTCTTGGACAGGATCAGCCGGCCTTCCTTGTCCTCCTTCTGGAGAACGAGGGCCTCAACCTGATCACCGAGCGAGACGACCTCGTTCGGGTTGACGTCGTGTTTGATCGACAGCTCACGCGAGGGGATGACGCCCTCGGTCTTGTAGCCGATGTCGAGAAGTACTTCGTCTCGGTCGACCTTGACGATCACGCCGTCGACGATGTCGCCATCGTTGAAGTACTTGATCGTCTGGTCGATTGCTGCGAGGAACTCTTCCTCAGAGCCGAAATCGTTCACCGCGACGTGCGCGGGGCCCTCGGTGGTCGGGGCTTCGGCTTCGCTGATCGTCAAGGGGTTGGTCTCCGGACAGGGGCTCGTGATGTCACACAAGGGCCGGGTCGAACCGCCGGGCCGGAGCTGCTAGAACCGCTGTGAGACCGTGAGACGAATCGAATCGGGCCTGCTCCGTCTGAGACCACGCAGACCCCTGTGCAGGTTCAGTGTATGCCACCGGCTCACATGGTCAATGAGAGGTGTTTCCGGGCATCACGGGCTCACGTGCTGGCCGTTCGGGCCGATTCTGGCCCGTTCCGGTGAAATGGCTCCATGAACGAAGCCGCCGACCCCGCCGACCCGGAGCAGGACGCCGAAGCTCTGCGGGTCGCCTACGGGGCCATCGAGCAGGCCTCCGCCGTCCGGGCCAATCGCCGCTGGTGGGACGACGAGGCCGACGACTACCAGGCCGAGCATGGCGCGTTCCTGGCCGGCGCCGGCGGCGATCGGGCCGCGGCGGACTTCGTCTGGTGCCCGGAGGGGCTGCGCGAGGCGGATGCGCAACTCCTCGGCCCGACCGAGAGGCTGCCCGGGCAAGTGATCCTCGAGGTGGGGTGCGGCGCCGCGCAGTGCGGCCGCTGGCTCAGCGCGCTCGGAGCACGCGTCATCGCGCTGGACCTTTCCGCAGGTCAGCTGCGTCACGCTCGAGACGCGATCAGCGCCTCCCGGGCGCCCGCTCCCCCGCTCCTGGTGCAGGCTGACGCGGGCGCTCTCCCGCTCGCCGATGCCAGCGTCGACATCGCCTGCTCGGCGTTCGGCGCCATCCCCTTCGTCACCGACAGCGCCGCGGTCATGCGCGAGGTGGCCCGGGTCCTGCGACCGGGCGGGCGCTGGGTCTTCAGCACGAACCATCCGATGCGCTGGTGCATGCGGGACGATCCCGGACCGGCCGGGCTCGTCGTCGAGCGCTCCTACTTCGACCGCAGCTCCTACATCGAGCGCGCCGCGGACGGCACACCGGTCTACGTCGAGGCCCACCGCACCATCGGCGACCGGGTGCGTGAACTGGTCGGCGCCGGCTTCCGTGGTCATCGACATCGTCGAGCCGGAATGGCCGGCCGGCCATGAACGCATCTGGGGGCAGTGGAGCCCGCTGCGCGGCGAGCTCTTCCCGGGCACCGCGATCTTCGTCGCCCAGGTACCGGCTTGACGGGCTAGTCCCGCGGCGCGAGCGAACCCTGCTCAAGGGTGATCGCGCGGCGCATGGCGCGCCGCCCGCGGGCCGGATCGCGGCCGTCGCGATAGACCACCGCCAGCCAGTACCAGCCGCGCCAGTCGCCCGGCGCCGCCTCGACGTCGGCCTTGCAACGAGCGAAGGCGGCAAGGTTGTCGGCGCCCGCCTCCCACGGCACGGGCCCGGCACGGGCCGCCAGCCGCTCGGTGGCCCGGCCGAACCGCAGCTCCGCCAGGACGATGGCCACCCCGACCAGCGGCAGCAGGAGCACCCCGATCCCGAGCAGCTTGATCGGCCAGCGAGGGTCGCCGAGCAGGGAGGCGCCGCGGATGCCGATCAGCAGGATGTAGAACGCGAGGACGGTGACGAGCAGCAACACCAGGCGGCGCGCTCGCGACCCGTCGTGACTCATATCCCGAGCAGGTCCTCGATCCCCACGGTCAGGCCCGGTCGCTCGACCACGGCGCGCACGGCCAGCAGGACCCCGGGCATGAACGACTCCCGGTCCAGGGAATCGTGGCGGATCGTCAGCGTCTCGCCGGCCGTGCCGAACAGGACCTCCTGGTGCGCCACCAGCCCGCGCAGTCGGACGGCGTGGACGGGGATGCCGGCGACGTCAGCGCCGCGAGCACCGTCCAGCGCGGTGGTCGTGGCATCAGGACCGCTCGCCGGAAGGCCGGCCTCCTTGCGCGCCTCGGCGATGAGCTCCGCGGTGCGCCGGGCCGTGCCGCTCGGAGCGTCGACCTTGTTCGGGTGGTGCAGCTCCACGATCTCGACCGAATCGAACCAGCGCGCGGCGAGACTCGCGAACCTCATCATCAGCACCGCGGCGACCCCGAAGTTCGGGGCGACGACGACTCCCACGCCCTCGGCCGGTGAATCCCGTAGCCACCCGCGAACGGTGTCGAGCCGCTCGTCGTCGAAGCCCGTCGTGCCCACCACTACCGACAGCCCGGCAGCCAGGCACCACTTCAGGTTGTCCATGACGGCGCTGGGCGCGGTGAAGTCGACGACGACATCGGCCGCCCGCAGCAGATCGCGCTCGTCGCCGACGTCGACCTGCGCCACGAGCTCCAGCCCGTCGGCGGCTTCGACTGCCGTGCACACCTGCCGGCCCATCCGGCCCCGGGCGCCGAGCACGCCCACCTTGATGCTCACGCGCTCTCCCTCATGCTCCGGTCATGCCACGGCCGACGCGAGCTCGTCGACCTCGAACGGGCCGACCGCACCGAGCGACATCGGCTGGCCGAGCACATCGGCGGCGACGGAACGGACATCGGCCAGGGTCACCGCGTCGATGCGCGCGAGGGTCTCGTCCACCGAGATGAGCTCGCCCTGCGCGAGCTCGCCCTTGCCCAGCCGGCTCATGCGCGCGCCGGTGTCTTCCAGGCCCAGTGCCAGGGACCCACGAGCCTGCCCCTTGGCGCGGGCCAGCTCATCGGCCGTGAGACCGTCCGCCGCCACCGCCGACAGCTGCTGGCGGCAGAGCCCCAGCACCTGCGCTGCCCGCTTGGGAGCCACGCCCGCGTAGACCCCGAAGAGGCCGGTGTCGGCGTAATGGGTGACGAACGAGTACACCGAATACGCCAGCCCCCGGCGCTCCCGAATCTCCTGGAAAAGGCGGCTGCTCATGCCTTCGCCGAGCGCGGCGGACAGCAGTCCGAGGGCGTAGCGCCGGTCGTCGTGACGCGACAGGCCGGCGGTGCCGAGGATGAGGTGGGCCTGCTCGCTTCCACGCCGGGAGATGCGGACCCCGCGGCCCGGATAGGGACGCCGCGCGCCGCGCCGCACCGGGAGTGGTGTGGCCGGACCAGCGCCGTCAGCACGGCGGTCCGCCCGATCCCACGCGGAGGTGACGGCAGCAAGCGCCTCGTCATGATCGAGCGCGCCGCTCACCGCGACGACGGTCGCCGCCGGCTGGTACCGGTTGGCGTAATAACCGGCGATCACCGATCGTTGCAGCGCCGCGATGCTGCCGGTCGTGCCGAGCACGGGCCGCCCGAGCGGGCCGTCGCCGAGCGCGGAGCTGGAGAAAACGTCGTGGACGTGGTCGGCGGGGTCGTCCTCGTGCATCGCGATCTCTTCGAGGATGACCCCGCGCTCGGCCTCGACATCCTCCTCGCGCAGGAGCGACGCCGTCACCATGTCGGTGACGACATCGACCGCCATCGGCAGATCCTGGTCAAGCACCCGGGCGTAGTAGCACGTGTGCTCGCGCGAGGTGAAGGCGTTGAGTTCGCCGCCGACCGCCTCGAGGGCCGCCGAGATGTCGAGCGCGCTGCGTCGATCAGTGCCCTTGAACAGCAGGTGTTCCAGATAGTGCGAGGCGCCCGCTTCTTCGGGGGCCTCATCACGCGAACCGACGCCGACCCAGACCCCGATCGCCGCGGAGCGCACACCGGGGACGTGCTCGGTCAGCACCCGGAGCCCGCCCGGCAGCACCGTCCTTCTGACGGTGCCACCGAGCAGCGGCTCTGAATCGAGTTGCGCGGTCACACGATCATTCTGAGGCAGCGCCGGCTGCAGCAGGCTCTGACTGGCTGCCGCCGCTCTCGCCGCCTTCACCCTCGGCAACGACCGGGGTGAGGCTGATCTTGCCGCGCTGGTCGATCTCGGCGATCTCGACCTGGACCTTCTGGCCGACGCTGACGACGTCCTCGGGGTTGGCGACGCGCTTGCCGCCGACCAGCGCCTTCATCTTGCTGACGTGCAGCAGGCCGTCGCGGCCCGGGGTCAGCGAGATGAACGCTCCGAAGTTGGTCGTCTTCACGACCGTGCCGAGGTAGCGCTCGCCGATCTCCGGCAACTGCGGGTTCGCAATCGCGTTGATCTGCGCGCGGGCCGCCTCCGCCGTCGGGCCGTCGGTCGCACCGATGTAGATGGTGCCGTCGTCCTCGATGGTGATGTCGGCGCCGGTCTCGTCCTGGATCGCGTTGATGATCTTGCCCTTGGGGCCGATCACCTCGCCGATCTTGTCGACCGGAATCTTGATCGCGATGACGCGAGGCGCGGTCGGCGCCATCTCATCGGGCGTGTCGATCGCCGAGTTCATGACCTCGAGGATCGTGAGCCGGGCGCCGCGGGCCTGCTGGAGCGCCGCACCGAGCACGGAGGCGGGAATGCCGTCGAGCTTGGTGTCGAGCTGCAGGGCGGTGATGAAGTCCTTCGTGCCGGCGACCTTGAAGTCCATGTCGCCGTACGCGTCCTCGGCGCCGAGGATGTCGGTGAGGGTGACGAACTCGTCGCCCTGGCTGATCAGCCCCATCGCGATGCCCGCGACCGGCGCCCGGAGCGGCACGCCGGCGTTGAGCAGGCTCATCGTGCTCGCGCACACCGAGCCCATCGAGGTCGAACCGTTGGAGCTCAGCGCCTCGCTGACCTGGCGGATCGCGTAGGGGAACTCCTCGCGGCTCGGCAGCACGGGGATGAGCGCCCGCTCGGCAAGCGCACCGTGGCCGATCTCGCGCCGCTTGGGCGAGCCGACCCTTCCGGTCTCCCCGGTCGAGTACGGCGGGAAGTTGTAGTTGTGCATGTAGCGCTTGCGGTTGTCCGGGTTCAGCGTGTCGATGATCTGCTCCATGCGCAGCATGGCCAGGGTCGTCACGCCGAGGATCTGGGTCTCGCCACGCTCGAACAGCGCCGAGCCGTGTACGCGCGGGAGCACCTCGACCTCGGCCGAAAGCGACCGGATGTCGGTGAGCCCACGGCCGTCGATGCGGACCTTGTCGCGCAGGACGCGCTCGCGCACCAGCGACTTGGTCAGCGAGCGGTAGGCAGCGCCGATCTCCTTCTCGCGGCCCTCGAACTGGGCGGCGACGCGCTCGGTGGCGAGGTCACGCACCTTGTCGAGCTCGGTCTCGCGCTCCTGCTTGCCGGCGATCTGCAGCGCGGCAGCCAGCTCTACCCGGACGGCACCCGAAAGCGCGTCGAAGAGGTCCTGGCCGTAGTCGACGAAGATCGGGAACTCGCCGGTCGGCTTCGCGGCCTTGGCCGCCAGCTCGCGCTGGGCAGCACACAACACCGCGATGGGGGCCTTGGCGGCCTCGAGACCGGAAGCGACGACCTCCTCGGTCGGAGCCGTGGCACCGCCCGCGATGAGCTCGATGGTGTCCTTGGTGGCCTCGGCCTCGACCATCATGATCGCGACCTCGGGCTTGCCGGACGGGTCGTCACGGTCGAGCAGGCGGCCGGCGACGACCATGTCGAACGTCGCCCGCTCCAGCTCCTCCTGGGTCGGGAACGCCACCCAGGCGCCCTCGACCAGCGCGACGCGCGTAGCGCCGATGGGCCCGGAGAACGGGAGCCCGGCAAGCATGGTGCTGGCACTCGCGGCGTTGATGGCCACGACGTCGTACAGGTCGCGCGGGTTCAGCGACAGGATCGTGCAGACGACCTGGATCTCGTTGCGCAGGCCCTTGACGAACGAGGGGCGCAGCGGGCGGTCGATGAGCCGGCAGGTGAGGATCGCGTCCTCACTCGGGCGACCCTCCCGGCGGAAGAACGATCCGGGGATCTTGCCGATCGAGTACATCCGCTCCTCGACATCCACCGTGAGGGGGAAGAAGTCGAGCTGGTCCTTGGGACGCTTGCTGGCGGTGGTCGCCGACAAGATCATGGTCTCGTCGTCGAGATAGGCGACGGCGCTTCCGGCCGCCTGCCGGGCTAGCCGCCCGGTTTCGAAGCGGATCGTGCGCGATCCGCCGGGGTTGGTGATGACCGCCTCTGTGACGGTGATTTCTTCGGACCCGTCCACGGGTCTCCCTCCTCGTTGGCCAGGCCAGCGGGGAGGTGGTCGGTGCTCAGTCGAAGACTCCGGGGTGGCAACGCTGCGTCTGCACGTGGCGCCTACCCGGAGGCCACCACCGAGGACCGACGCCAATACGCGGCCCGGCGGGTGTTCCTAGGGCGGCGGGGCCGCCGACCAGGGATTTGGCCGACCGTGCCCCGCGGGGTGACTAGCGGCGCAGCCCGAGCCGCTCGATGAGCGAGCGGTAACGAGCGATGTCAGTCCTGCGCAGGTAGTCGAGCAGGCGACGACGACGGCCGACAAGCAGCAGCAAGCCGCGCCGGCTGTGGTGGTCGTGCTTGTGAATCTTCAGGTGTTCGGTGAGATCCTTGATCCGCTGCGACAGCAGGGCCACCTGGACCTCGGGGGAGCCAGTGTCGCGCTCGACCGTCGCGTAGTCGGTCATGATCCGCTGCTTGACGTCGGTGGCGAGCGGCACGCCGCGATCTCCTCTAAAGCTTGTTCGTCTTGGTCGCGCCCCCTCGTGCTGACCCAGCTCAGAGGCAGGGCCCATATGCACGGTGATGGCAGGCGACGGGACCGGGCGACGCCCGGCGACAATCAGGCTACCACCGAGTCCGTTTTCACCCCAGCCCCACCGCAGCCCGCGGACCGGTGAGGGCACGAACCAGTATGACCAAGCGAGCCAGTGAGCCGGACCTCGTCCATTTGCTCGGCGAAAATCACCGGAAGTTCAAGTCGATCTTGCAAAATGGCACCGATGCCTGATTTGCCGGGTGCCTGCGCCGAAAGTCCGGCGGATTCGGCCACTACCCACGCCTCTTCAGGCCCCGCCAGAGCTCCGACACGGTGCGATCGGAGTCAACGCGCAGATCGTGGAGTGTGAATCGCAGGATGAGCCAGTCCTCTAGTTGGACGCCATTTTGTCGAACCCGGTCGTGTTGAAAAGCACCAGCGGCGGAGTGGTACTTGAACCCGTCGATCTCGGCGCCGAGCCGCGCCGCCTCCCACGCGAAGTCCAGGTAAGCCACGCCGCCCTGGAACTGCACTCTGTACTGGGAGACCGGAGCCGGTAGGCCCGCACTGGCAAACAGAAGACGCGCCTCAGTTTCGGCCGGACTGCCGCACCGCGGGTCTGCTGCGGCCAACGCCTTTCGTGCGGCCGAGACGCCTCGCCCACGAGCGGACCCAAAAACGCGGACGAGGTCTTCGGCACGAACGTTGCCGCTGCGCAACGCGGAATCAAGCGCTACAACCGCGCGGCAGTAGTCGGCTTGACCGGCGATATCCAGGGCCGTGCGCGTCGCAACCGTAACCAGCACGATCCCGCTCAGCTGCGTCTCATCCGGGCGAAGGACCGTGCGGTAGCCGCCTGGATAGCGATTGTTCGGCGGCACGATCAGCCGCGGCGGGAGTGGCGACTCGAAGGCATCCCAACCGTGGATTGCCGCCGCCGTCTCGAAGCCGGCTACGGCACCCCGTCCGGCTCGAAGGAGGGCGAGCACGACGGCGTCATGGGGCCGGAGCGGGCGCCCGGCGCCGAGCAGGATTCCGCGTTCCAAGCGCGTCCAGCGCCCGCGCCGCAGGTAGCGCTTGATGTCGGCTCCGGAGTAGCCCGCGGCGGCGGCTTGGCGCACGCTGAACAGCCCGTAGGCCACGGCGAGTTCGGGGTCGGGCTCCAGCACCGCCCGACGATCGCGCAGTTGGGGGTCCTGCAGGAACGTCGAACGAAAGCTGTGGATGGCCCACCAATCGGCGCGCACCCAGCGAGCGGTGCGACGGTCAGTCGGCGCCGAGGTAGGCGAGGAAGTTCAGCAGCTCGTCGGGGTTGAACGGCTTGGCGAGGAAGTAGTCGACGCCTTCCGTCCACGCCTTCCAGGCCTGCGCGTCGTCAGCCGCCGCGGTGAGCATGACCACCGGAAGGTCGCTGCCCCCCTCGCTCTCGCGGATGCGGTTCAGCACGGCGTGACCGTCCAGGCCCGGCATCATGACGTCGAGGATCACGCAGTCGGGCTGCTCGGACTGCATCATCCGCAGCGCGGAGAAGCCGTCGTTGGCAGAGACAGTGGCGTACCCATAGGCCTGCAGGACGTCACAGACGAGGCGACGCACCGAGGTGTCGTCGTCCACGACGAGGACCTTGCTGATCGCCACTGGACACCTTCTTCGCTGGAGCTACTCCGCTCGATGGGCCCGAATCGGCCCGATGCGTGACAGATCGGCTTCCCAACCGCGGTGGCTCGCCACCCGGTCGGGTGAAGGCCGTTACGGCAAACGGCGCAACCGGGTGACGCAGCGGCCCGAACTGCTCGGCCGGACGGCTGAAGGGCTGATCAGCCCAGGATTTCGCGGGTCCTAAGCACGTCGCGCTCGATCTGCTCGACCAGCGCCTCGCTCGTCGTGTAGCGCTCCGTCGGGCGCAGCCGCTCAACGAAATCGAGGGAGACCTTCTCGCCGTAGAGGTCGCCGTCGAAGTCGAGCACGAACGCCTCGACCCGGCGCTCGCGGCCGGAGAACGTGGGGTTGGTCCCGATCGAGATCGCGCTGGCCAGCGGCGGACCGCCGGGCTCCACGCGCAGGTGACCGGCGTAGATGCCGTCCGCCGGTACCGCCGCGTAGGCGGTCGTGGCAAGGTTCGCGGTCGGAAACCCGAGCTCGCGGCCCCGACGGTCGCCGCGCACCACGATGCCCTCCACCCGGTGCGGCCGCCCCAGAGCGTGGGCTGCGGCCACCACATCCCCCCCGGCCACGCAGGAGCGGATGTAGGTCGAGCTGATCGTGGTCTCTCCGAGGTCGTCGTCGCCGAGCAGCGACACGCCCTCGACCGCGAAGCCGAAGGTCCGGCCGCTTTGCGTCAGCGACTCGACGGTGCCCGCCGCCTTGCGGCCATACGTGAAGTTCTCCCCGACGACGACGGCGCTGGCGTGCAATCCGTCCACGAGTACCTCGTGCACGAACTCGTCCGGGAGCAGGCGGCTGAACTCGAGCGTGAACGGCAGCACGCACAGCACGTCGACCCCGAGCTCCTCGACCAGCGCCGCCTTGTAGCGCGGCGGGGAGAGGACGGCAGGGTGCGAGCCCGGGCGCAGGACCTCGCTCGGATGCGGGTCGAAGGTCAGGACGACCGACGGTTGGCCCGCGGCGTGAGCGCGCTCGACCGCGCGTCCGATGATCTGCCGGTGGCCCCGGTGAACGCCGTCGTAGACGCCGATCGTGACGACACATCGGCCCCACCCGCTCGGGGTGGCTGAGAGCCCGCGCCATCGCTGCACTGCACAGAGCCTGCCAGAAACGGAGCGCCTTGCCGCTACGCCGGGTCGAAGACGACGAGCGGCTTGGCGAGCCCGCCGGCATCCTGCAGCAGTGCGACGACCCCACCTTCGGGGCCGAAGGCACCGACGGGTTCTGCCGCGCCGGTCAACGGCAGCGGCCGGCCATGGCGTACATCCGCCAGCTCCTGCCCGTTCACCTCGCGGCGGGCGAACATCGCCCCGACGGCTTCGGCCAGCGGCAGCATCGTGAACGTGCCGGCCAGCTCCTCCAGCGTGTGCGCCGCTGCGCTCGTGAACGGTCCTACCCGGGTCCGCCGCAGAGCCGTCAAATGGGCTCCGCAGCCGAGCAGCTCCCCGAGGTCGCGGGCCAGCGCTCGGATGTAGGTGCCTGACGAGCACGTGACGCTGACGTCCAGCTCGCTCGCCTCCGGCCCGTGCCGGCGGAGCACCTCGAAGCGGTGCACCGTCACCGGCCGGGCGGGGAGCTGAACGTCCTCGCCGGCGCGGACCCGGGCATACGCGCGGACCCCCTTCACCTTGATCGCGCTGACCGCGCTGGGCGCCTGCTCGATCGCCCCGGTCAGGCTCGCGACGGCCGCTGCGATCGCCGCGTCGGTGACGGCCGCTGCGGGGCGGGTACGCAGGACTTCACCGTCGGCGTCGTCCGTGGTGGTGGTGACCCCGAGCCGGATGGTGGCGTCGTAGTCCTTCTGCGCGAGCAGGAGATGACCGAGCAGTCGGGTTGCCCGCCCGACGCCGCAGACCAGCACGCCCGTAGCGGCCGGATCGAGCGTTCCGGCGTGGCCGACGCGCCGGGTTCCGGCCAGGCGGCGCAGCCGCGCAACGACGTCGTGCGAGGTCAGGCCCTCCGGCTTGTCGACGATGACCAGCCCGCCGAGCATCGGGGGGTCAGTGGACATCGTCGGGCAGAACCGCCCGCAACCGAGCCACGATCGTCTCGGGCTCACCGCCGGCGCTGAAACCGGCGGCCAGGCGGTGGCCGCCACCGCCCAGCGCCGCGCACGCCGCGCCAACATCGACCCGGCCGCGCGATCGCACCGACACCTTCCAGTGATCAGGGCGGACGTCCTGTTTCAAGACGACCGCTACCTCGAACTCCTGGGCACTGCGGATGACGTCGACAATCCCCTCGGTCTCCTCGGCCGAGGCACCGTGGGCGGCGAGGTGTTCGCGGGTCACGTACGTCCAGATGATCTCTCCGGAACGCCGCACCCGCTCCAGCGCGCCGGCGAGCACCGGTAGGTAACTCGCGGGCCGGGTGTCCCAGAGCGCTCTGCTGATCGCGGCGGACGGAGCGCCGGCGGCGAGCAGCCGGGCGGCGAGGTGGTGGGTCTCCGGGGTGGTCGCCGCGTAGCGAAACGATCCGGTATCGCTGGCCAGGCCTGCATAGAGGCAGGTGGCCAGCTCCGCGTCGAGGCAGACCCCAAGGGCGTCGATCAACCGGGCGACCATTTCCGCGGTGGCCGCAGCGTGCGGGTCGATCAGCCGCACGCTGCCGAATGCGGCCCCGCGGGCATGGTGATCGATGACCAGGACAGGTGGCCCACCCGGCCTGCATTCCGCCGCCTCGGCGAGTACGCCGAGGCGCTCCTGCGACCCGGTGTCGAAGGTGACGACGAGGGCCGGGACGTGCTCGTCGAGGCGCAACTCCGAGGGGGCGACGAGCAGCCCGGTATCGGGAAGGAACGCCAGGCTCACGGGCAAGCCGAAAGGCAGAGGCCCGGGATCGAAGCTGACGACCGCTTCGCCGCCAGCCGCACGGATCGCCAAAGCCAGCGCGAGCGCGGAACCGAGCGCGTCACCGTCGGGCTGGATGTGGCCGATGCACAGAACTCGACCTCCGCTACGGATGGCGTCGCGAAGAACGGCAACGGCGCCGTCGAACGGGCGCGCCCGGAGCTCGGTGACGGGGTCGAACGTCGCCGCGTCAGGGGCTGCGGTGGCGCGGGCCGCGACGGGGACGCTCACTCTTCCTCCGGGTGGCGGTAGGGGTCCTCGTCTCCCGCGAAGGCCGCCCTGGCGCGTTCGGCACGCACCCGATCATCGTCGGCGCGTGCCGCGGCGAGCAGCGCGTCCAGGTGGCGGGCCGAATCGGGCAGCTCGTCGTGAATGAACGCGAGAGTTGGGGTGTTCTTGATCCCCGTCATGCGGCCCACCCGGCTTCGCAGCACGCCGCGAGCCGATTCGAGGGCGGCGGCGCTGTCGGCGCGGGCCACCTCGTCGCCGTAGACGGTGTAAAAGATCGTGGCGTCGCCCAGGTCGGCGCCGACACGAACGTCGGTGATCGTCACCATGCCCAGCCGGGGGTCCTTTACTTCAGTGCCGAGCGCTGACGCGACGATTTCGCGGATGCGAACCCCAAGCCGGCGAGCACGAGCCGGGTCGGCCATCGTCTTCTCCTTCACTCATATGTCGGCACGGCGAGCGCGCCGATTCAGCAGCGCTTACTCGGCGACGAACCCGGTGACATCGTCCTGGCTGGAAAGCACCCGCATCCGGGCGGAGAGC
Source organism: uncultured Actinomycetota bacterium (assembly GCA_963782485.1). GTDB lineage: Bacteria > Actinomycetota > Actinomycetes > Frankiales > Frankiaceae > DATAZK01. The sequence goes on along the minus strand of CAWAJV010000005.1, from coordinate 663,811 downwards.
AGCTCGATCTCCGGCCGTTCAGCGACCGTCCGCTCGCACCGCTCGAGCACGCTGACGCAGTGGGCGCGATCCGCCGCGACCACGGCGACGCCCACCAGCGAGCGGCCGTGCAGATCCAGGTAGCCGGCCTCCGCTGCAGCGACGGCATACCGCCGCTGCAGCTCAGCCACGATCGGGCGGACCACCGAACGCTTCTCCTTCAAGGAGCGCACCGGGAGATCCGTCCCTCCGAGGAGCAGGTCGAGTTCGAGCGTCCCGACCCACATCCTCGCCACCCCCGGTGCCGAACCACGTCCTGACCTCCTGCCGCGGACCGGCTCGAAAGCCGGTCCGCGAGCCGAGGTCAGGGACGCGGAACCTCACGCTGCTCGAAGGTCTCGATCACGTCGTCGATCCGGATGTCGCTGTAGCCGACTCCGATACCGCACTCGTAACCCTCTGACACCTCGCGCGCGTCTTCCTTGAACCGGCGCAGGGACTCGACGGTGAGGTTGTCGGAAATGACGACACCATCGCGGACAATCCGAGCCTTGCTGTTGCGCACGATCTGGCCCGAGCGCACCAGGCACCCTGCGACGTTGCCGATCCGCGGGACCTTGAAGACCTCGCGAACCTCGGCGGTGCCGAGCTGGACCTCCTCGTAGACCGGCTTGAGCAACCCGCGCAACGCCTGCTCGACGTCGTCGATCGCCTGGTAGATGACCGAGTAGTACCGGACATCCACGCCCTCGCGCTCGGCGAGCTCGCGCGCCTTGCCTTCCGGCCGGACGTTGAACCCGATGATGATCGCGTCGGACGCGGCAGCCAGCATGACGTTGGTCTCGGTGATGGCACCGACACCGCGGTCGATGACGCGAAGGCTGACCTCGTCGCCGACGTCGATCTTGACGAGCGCGTCTTCCAGCGCCTCCACCGAACCCGAACCGTCACCCTTGAGGATCAGGTTGAGCTGGTTGATCTCGCCTTCCTTGATCCGGGCGAGCACGTCCTCGAGGGTCATGCGACCGCGGCTGGAGGCGAGCTCGGCGGCGCGCTCGCGCGCCTTGCGCCGGTCGGCGATCTGCCGGCCGACCCGGTCCTCGGGTACCACCAGCAGGTTGTCTCCCGCACCGGGTACGGAGGTGAAGCCGAGCACCTGGATCGGACGCGACGGGCCGGCCTCGTCGAGCTGGGCACCGTTCTCGTCGAGCAGGGCACGGACACGTCCGTACGCGTCGCCCGCGACGACCGACTGGCCGACGCGCAGCGTTCCGCGCTGGACGAGCACCGTCGCCACCGGGCCGCGGCCACGGTCGAGGTGGGCCTCGATGGCCACACCCTGGGCATCGACGTCGTTCGGAGCCCGCAGATCGAGCTCGGCGTCGGCCGTCAGCAGCACGGCTTCCAGCAGCGCGTCGATGCCCTTGCGGGTGATCGCGGAGACGTCGACGAACATCGTCTGGCCTCCGTACTCCTCCGCGATGAGGCCGTACTCGGTGAGCTGACCGCGCACCTTCGCGGGGTCAGCGCCTTCCTTGTCGATCTTGTTCACCGCCACGACGATCGGCACCTCGGCCGCCAGCGCGTGGTTCAGGGCCTCGATGGTCTGCGGCTTGACGCCGTCGTCGGCAGCGACGACGAGCACCGCGATATCGGTGACCTGCGCACCACGAGCACGCATGGCGGTGAACGCCTCGTGACCCGGGGTGTCGATGAAGGTGATCGCCCGGTCGTTGCCCTCGTGCTCGACATGGACCTGGTAGGCACCGATGTGCTGGGTGATCCCGCCGGCCTCGCCGGCAACCACGTTGGCCCGCCGGATGGCATCCAGCAGCTTGGTCTTTCCGTGGTCGACGTGACCCATGACCGTGACGACCGGCGGCCGCGCCACGAGATTGGCGTCGTCCGCGTACTCGCCGCCGAACTCGAGGTCGAAGGACTCGAGCAGCTCGCGGTCCTCGTCCTCCGGGCTGACGATCGACACCTTGTAGCCGAGGGTCTCGCCCAGCAGCTCGAGGGTCTCGTCGGTGCACGACTGGGTCGCCGTCACCATCTCGCCGAGCTGGGTCAGGACCACCTGCACCATCGAGCCGGGGTTGGCGTCGATCTTGTCGGCAAAGTCGGCCAGGCTGGCGCCGCGGGGAAGCCGGATCGTCTCGCCGTTACCGCGCGGGACGTAGGCACCCAGGGTCGGAGCCTGCATGTTGTCGAACTCTTGGCGCTTGGCGCGCTTGGACTTGCGCTGGCGACCGGGACGGCCACGACCACCGGGGCCGAAGGCGCCCTGCGTCGTGCCACCGCGACCGCGACCGCCGGAGGTGGGAGCGCCGGGGCGACCGCCGCCGGGACCACCGCCGCCGCCGGGACGGTAAGGACCGCCGCCGCCGCCGCCACCGCCGCCGGGACCACCGGGGGCACCGCCGCCGGGACCACCGCGGCCTGGGGCGCGGAAGCCCGCACCGCCGCCGCCGGGGCCGCCAGGGCCGCGTGAGGGAGCACCGGCACCACCCGGACCGGAACGGCTAAAGCCGCCGCCGGGGCCGCTCGGACGGGGACCGCCCACGCGTCCGGGCATGCTGCCCGGGGTGGGGCCACGGCCACCGGGACCCATGCCCGGACGGGCAGCGGGCCGGGGCGGCATGCTGCTCGGCGTCGCCCCAGGACCCGTGCCCGGACGGCCGTCCGCAGCCGGAACCTGGGGAGCCTCGCCGCCCGGAGCGCCGGGACGCGGCGCGGCCGGGCGTGATGCCGGACTGGTGAAGGGATTGTTACCCGGGCCGCGGGGCACGTTGCGCGGCGCACCGGGACGGCCCGGAACGCCGGGTCGGCCGGGCGCACCAGCAGCGGGACGCGGGCCGGCCGGAGCCGGGCGCGCCGACCCGGGGGCAGGCGGGGCCGCCTGGGCGGCTGGAGCCACCGGGGTCGAGGGCTCGCTCGGCGGCGCGGCAGGAGCCTCGGGGGCTACGGATGGGGCAGCCGGGGGCGCGGCCGGCGCGGCCGGTGCTTCCGCCGGGGTCGACGGGACGGCACGGGGACCGACCCGTGGCGCCGCTGATGGAGCGGCCTTGGCGGGCGCTGCGGCCTTGGCCGGAGCGGCGGTATCGCCGAATGCTTCCTTGAGCTTGCGGACGACCGGAGGTTCTACGGTCGACGATGCGGATTTCACGAACTCGCCGAGGTCCTTCAGCTTCGCGAGGACAGTCTTGCTGTCGACGCCAAGCTCCTTGGCCAGCTCGTGGACGCGGGCCTTTCCTGCCACGGTGCTCCTTTTCCAGGCCCCGCGGCGGTCCGCGCGACCTCTTACTACGGCATGAGGGATCTCATCGCTGGGTGCTCATCGAGCGTCCATCAGGCAAACCCACTTCCGAACGACGGTTGAAACTCGTGCTGCTCACTGCGCTAGAAGACCATCGAGGTAGGCCCGGACCTTCTCCCCATCGGGGGCCACCGTGAGCCGCAGTGCTCGGCGGAACGCCTGACGGCGAATGGCCGTCTCCAAGCACTGCGGGTCGAGATGCACGTGCGCACCCCGTCCCGGCAGCCGACGACGTGGATCGGGAACGAGATTGCCCTCGACAACGACGACGCGCAGCAGATCGGTGAGCGCCGCTCGACTCCGACACCCGACACAGGTACGGATCGGCGCAGAACGGCGCGCCCGCTCAACTGTAGCGCGCAGCGGCCTGCTTCCCTTCCTCACTACGCGACGTCACAACCCGTCTGCACACCGCGACCGCGGCAATGTCGGGGTTGAACGGCGGTGTTTGCGCACCGGATCAGGTCATCTGCGGGCGATGACCGCTGGGTTCGCGTCCCTCGGGGGTTTCGGCGTCGCTGTGGATGTCGATGCGCCATCCGGTGAGCCGAGCGGCCAGCCGAGCATTCTGCCCTTCCTTGCCGATGGCCAGCGAGAGCTGGTAATCCGGCACGACCACCCGGGCCGCTCGCATCGCGGCGTCCACGACCTCGACGGACGTGACCTTGGCCGGCGACAACGCCGACGCCACGAAACGCGCCGGATCGTCCGACCAGTCCACGATGTCGATCTTCTCGCCGTTGAGCTCGGCCATGACGGCACGCACCCGCGAGCCCATCGGTCCGATGCAGGCGCCCTTGGCATTCAGCCCCGGCACCCGGGTGCGCACTGCGATCTTGGTGCGATGGCCGGCCTCGCGCGCGATGGCGGCGATCTCGACGCTGTGGTCGGCGATCTCCGGAACCTCCAGCGCGAACAGGCCGCGCACCAGCTCGGGATGGGTGCGCGAGACCGTGACCGAGACGCCGCGGGGCGAGCGCGCGACCGAGGCCACGCAGACCCGGATGCGATCGCCGTGCTCGTAGCGCTCGCCGGGCACCTGCTCGGCGGGCGGGAGGATCGCCTCGAAGCCCTTGCCCAGGTCGACCATCACGATGCGGCTGCCGGCGCGCTGCTCGTGGTGCTGCACCATCCCCAGCATCACTTCACGCTCGTGACCGGCGAACTCGCCATACGTCACTTCCGAGGACGCGTCGCGCAGCCGCTGGATGATCACCTGGCGGGCGGTCGTGGCTGCGACCCGGCCGAAGTCCTCCGGGGTGTCGTCCCACTCACGCAGCAGCTGACCCTCGGCGTCGTATTCGCGGGCGTAAACGACGACATCCCCGGTGGAGCGGTCGATCTGCACGCGGGCGTCGCTCGCCGCCCCGCCGATGTGACGGTAGGCCGTCACCAGAGCCGTTTCGATGGCATCGACCAGGGCATCGAACGAGATGTCCTTCTCCCGCTCGACGCTGCGCAGCGCCGCCAGGTCGAGCTTCACGATGCTTCCGCCTTATCCCCGGGCCCGTTGAACTCGACCTGCATCACCGCTCGCGAGACGTCGGCCAGAGCCAGCCGGGTTCGGGCGCCCGTCTCCGGGTCAGCCAGCTCCACGGAGCCGTCAGAGACATCCGTCACGCGGCCGACGAACGCTCCCCCGGCCCGGCGCGTGACCTTCACCAGGCGGCCGCGCGCGCGTCGCCAATGCCGGGTCTCCGTGAGCGGGCGATCAACGCCGGGGGTGGTCACCTCCAGGACGAACGAGCCACGCACCACGTCTTCATCGGCGTCCAGCGCCGCGCTCACCACGTGGCTGACAGCGGCCACCGCGTCGAGGTCCAGCCCCCCGTCGCGGTCGACGACCACCCGCACCACGCTGCGGCTGCCGGCCCGGCTGACGGACACGGCCTCGAGGTCGACCCCCTGGCCGGCCACGACGGGGGCGAGCAACGCCTCGAGCGCAGCAACCTGCTGGCCCATGGTCGCCCCCTCACCCGGTCGTTTCTCGGCTTTCGCGCCCACGCAGCGTACGACTGTGGCGCCGCTGCCGGGGAGTGCCGAACCGTCAGCTGCTGGTGGCGGCCCGGAATCGGCGGATTGCTGTGAAAAGCTGACGCGGTGCTCCGAGCCGCCGACCGACCGGCCCCTGATCGCCGGTCGGTGCTGCTGGGAGCGGTATTCGCGACGGGCGCGGTGGCCGGCTGCTCGACCGGCAAGCCGTCAGCCGCCGGCTCGAGCCCGGCGCCGCGGTCCAGTGCCTCGCCGAGCGCCACGCCGTCCGCCGCGGAAGCGGCCCGCGCCGATGGCCGGCTGCGGGGACGGGCCGCCGCGGCCGAGCGGCGCCTCCTGGCTGCAGCGGCGGCACCCGCCGGGGTCGAGCCCTTCGCCAGCATCCGGGCGGTGCATGTCGCGCACCTGCGCCGGCTGACGGGTCAGCAGCCGGCGGCTCCGCGCCCGGCGAGCACCACCCCGGACCCCACCGCACTCGCTGCTGCCGAAGAATCCGCCGCCGCGGATCGGCGGGCCGACGCGCTCGCGGCTTCCTCCGAGCTCGCTCCCCTGCTCGCCAGCATCGCGGCCAGCTCGGCGGTCGCTGCCGTGCTGCTGGCTCCGTGAACGGGCGGGTGGTGCGGCGCCGTGACGGCTGACCCTGCCGGGCTGCAGTCGCTGCTCGCCGGTGAACACGCGGCGGTCAACGCGTACGCGGTCGCCGGCGCGGCGCTGGTACGGCTGAACACGGATCCGGCGTTGCTGGGGGTGGTGCGCTCCGGGTACGACGTCCATCGCCAGACCCGGGACGACCTGGCCGACGCCATCGCGGCCCTGGGCGGCTCGCCGCCCGAGCCGTCACCCGCCTACCAGCTTCCGTTCGCGCTCGATGATGCGGGAGCGGTGCTGCGCCTGCTGGTCCTGGTGGAGGACCGGCTGGCCGCCATCGCGGCGTCAGCCGTCCGGACGGAAGCGGGACGCCGCGCGAGCGCCTCGGTGTTGAGCGCGGCTGCGGTGCGCGCTGCCGAGCTGAGGCGGCTACAGCTGCTGCCCCCGGGCCGGGTGCTCACGGCCTTCCCCGGCCTGCAACCGCCGGCCTGACCCGCGCCGGCTGGCCGTGCCCTACTCGGGCACGTCGACCAGGCGCTCCAGCAGCTCGACCGCCTGACCGACCTGGGCCTGATCATCCGGCGCCAGCCGCGCCAGCCGCTCGGCGATGAACGCGGTGCGCTCCCGGCGGATCTCACCGAGCAACTCCCGCCCGCCATCGGAGATCTCGATGAGGGCCGCCCGCCCGTCCTCCGGGTCGATGACGCGCTTGACCAGATCGCGCTCCTGCAAGCTGGCGACCAGGCGCGTGACGGTCGGCGGGGTAATGACCTCGCGGACGGCCAGGTCGCCGAGCCGGAGCGGCCCATGCACCTCTACCGTGACCAGCACGCTCAGCTGCGACGGGGTGAGCCCGCCCACCGCCCGGCGCGAGAAGCGACGGTGCAACCGCCCGATCACCAGCCGCATCCGGGCTGCGAGCTCCACCTCAGCGGAAGCATCCGGCATACCTGGACCTGCCCAAACGTCTGACGCCGACCCGGGCTGCGCTGCCGGGGCCTTCGAAACGGCCATGCCCGGAATGCTGCCCCCTGACGCCGCTGCGTGCCCTGCGTTCGGCGAATGTCGTGTCAGACATTGCGCCTCGATAGCGAAACCATCACATCAAGCGGCGGCCCATTTGTCGATGATCGGCAAGAGTTCGCTGAGCGAGCCGATGCGGGCATCGGGCACCACCGGATGCCCGGGGACATCGGAGTTGGGGATGAGCACGGCGCGCATGCCGAGCGCTTTGGCGCCGCTGATGTCGTCCACGGGCCGGTCACCGACGAAGACCGCCTCCTCGGGCTCGACGGCCAGCTCTGCCAGGACGGCCCGAAACGCCTCCGGATGCGGCTTGGTATGCGGCAAATCCGAGGTGTAGACGCGCGCATCGATCAGCTCGAGCACCCCATCGCGCTCCAGCCAGCGCTCGTGCCATGCGCGCGGCCAGTGGGTGTTCGACAGCAGGCCGGTGCGGATACCCCGGGCCCGCAGACCCGCCAAGAGCGGGGCGGCTTCGGGATCGGTGATGGTGTGGGGGGTCCAGGCGTCGAGATGAGCCTGCAAAGCGGCATCGTGCAGCGCTGCGTCGATGTCGAGGCCGGTCTCCCGCGAGGCGGCGTGCAGCACGTCAGCCGTCGTGCCGCTGCCGCCACTCGCGACCGCGCGCTGCCACCAGTGGTGTTCGGCAGCGGCCAAGGCCGTCGCGATCGGCTCCACGCTGTCGTCGTCGGGTGCGAGGACGCGAGCGGCGACCCGCCAGAGGTCGAGCAGGTCGATCGTGTGGAACGGGGTCAGCGTGCCGCCCCAGTCGAAGACGACCGCGCGCACGCCCGCCCTCATGCCGCCCTCCCGATTGAAGCCAGCGCCGCGCCGGTCAGCTCGACGAGATCGGCCGGGGCGAGTTCCACCTGCAAACCGCGCCGCCCGGCACTGACGTAGACGGTGGGCCAGCGCGTCACCGAGTCGTCGATGACGGTGATCAGCCGCTTGCGCTGCCCGAGCGGGCTGATGCCACCGACGACGTAACCCGTCGCCCGCTCGGCGGCTGCGCTCTCGGCCATGCTCACGCTCTTCTCCCTCACGGCTCCAGCCATGGCTTTCAGATCGAGCATCCCGGCGACGGGTACGACGCCGACGAACAGCCGGCCGCCCGACTGGACCACCAGCGTCTTGAACAGCCGGCCCGGGTCGATGCCGAGGGCAGCCGCGGCCTGATCGCCGTAGCCGGAGCCGTCAGCGGCGTGGGGGTCGTACTCGTGCAACGTGAACGGCTTGCCTGCCCGGGTGAGTGCCTGGGCGGCGGGAGTGGCTGCCGCCACGTCAGGCGGGGTGCGAAGGGGGCCCCGACAGCAATGTCAGCTCGGCCAGCGCGTCACCCAGCGGGATCGTGCGGCGCTCGCCGCTGCGCCGGTCCTTGATCTCGATCTCGCCGGACGCGAGCCCCTTGCCGACGACGACGATGGTGGGCACCCCGATGAGATCGGCGTCGGCGAAAGCCACGCCGGCACTCGCTCCCCGGTCGTCCAGCAGCACGCGCAGGCCGGCCCGCTCGAGCGACTCCCCGAGCTGCTCGGCCGCTTCCCGCTGACCCGCCTTGCCGACCGCGACGATGTGGACATCAGCCGGGGCCACCGCAGCCGGCCAGATCAGGCCACGATCGTCATGGCTCTGCTCGATGATCGACGCGACCGCGCGGCTGACGCCGATCCCGTACGAGCCCATCGTGACCCGCACCGGGGTGCCCTGGGGGCCGAGCACGTCGAGCTCGAACGCGTCGGTGTACTTGCGTCCCAGCTGGAAGATGTGGCCGATCTCGATGGCGCGGCCGATCGTCAGCTCGTGGCCGCAGCGGGGGCAGGGATCGCCCTCGGCGATCGTGGCGACATCGAGGTAGCGCTCGACCGTGAAGTCGCGACCGGCCGTCACGTGCAGGACGTGGTGGTCGGGCTTGTTGGCCCCCGTCACCCAGGACGTGCCCTCGTGGACGCGGGGGTCGGCGTAGTAGGTGACGAGCCCGTGCTGGGGGCCGACATAGCCCTTCACCAGCTCCGGATGGGCCGTGAAATCCTCGGCCTCGAAGGGCGTGACGACGCTGGGGGCGACCGCGCGCCTCGAGCTTGTCGAGATCGAGATCGCGATCACCCGGCACGCCGACCGCGACCGGCTGGCCGTCGATCTTCACGAGAACGTTCTTGAGCGTCTGCCCGGGCGCCAGGCCGAGATGGGCGGCGAGCGACTCGATGGTGGGGGTGTCCGGGGTATGGACCTCCTCCATGGAGGGCGCATCGAGTGCGCTCACGCCCTCGGGTGGAGTGAAGGTGACGGCCTCGACGTTCGCGGCGTAGCCACAGTTGGCACAGGAGACGAACGTGTCTTCACCGGCCGCCGTGGGCGCCAGGAACTCCTCCGACGCCGAGCCGCCCATGGCTCCGGAGACGGCGGAGACGATGCGGTAATCCAGCCCGATGCGGTCGAAGATGCGGACGTAGGCCTCGCGGTGCAGCTCGTAGGACTTCACCAGACCGGCCTCGTCGAGGTCGAACGAGTACGCGTCCTTCATGACGAACTCGCGCCCGCGCAGGATGCCGGACCGGGGACGCGCCTCGTCGCGGTACTTGTTCTGGACCTGGTACAAGATCACCGGCAGGTCCTTGTAAGAGCTGTATTCACCCTTGACCAACAGGGTGAACAGCTCCTCGTGGGTGGGACCGAGCAGGTAATCACCGCCCTTGCGGTCCTTCAGGCGAAAGAGCAGATCGCCGTACTCGTCCCAGCGCCCCGTCACGGCGTAGGGCTCCTTGGGAACGAGCGCGGGCAGGAGCACCTCCTGACCGCCGATGCGGTCCATCTCCTCGCGGACCACCTCGGCCACCCGGTCGAGCACGATCTTGCCGAGCGGCAGCCAGCTCCAGATGCCCGACGCGACCCGGCGCACGTAACCCGCGCGCACGAGCAGCTGGTGGCTGGCCACCTCCGCATCGCCGGGAGCGTCGCGAAGGGTGCGCAGGAACAGGCGGGACATGCGAAGCACCAGGCCACGGTACCGGTGACGCCGCCGTGCCTCACCTGGGTTTTTGGCGAGGCCGGCGAAGGCGTGCTAGGCCGTGACGGCCGCGGCGGAGAGCCGGTCGTGCAGGCCCTGCGGACGAAGACGCCGTCGCCGGCCTCGATGCCGAGCTTGGCCGCGTCTTCGCGCGTCATCCGGCCCCGTGTGCAAACATCACGAGCGAGGCTCGGCCTCCGGGCGCGGGCGCGTCCTTCGGGGGGGTGGTCGCCAGTGGCCCCGGAACCCGAAGGCCCCGAGCCCATGAGCGAGGTGCGGGCATTCGGGTTGCTGCGCGCGAGGCCGGTGTGGATCCTCCCGGTGGTCCTCATCTCCGTGGTGATCGCCCTGATGACGCTGATCTACTTCGGGTCGATCGTCGATCCGGCTTCGCATCTGCGTGGGCTGCCGGTGGCCATCGTCAACGAGGACACCGGCGCGGACACCCCCACCGGGCATGTTGACCTGGGCCAGAACGTCGTTACCGGCCTCACCGGCTCGCCCGCCGTCTCGAGCCGTCTGGGGCTGAAGCAGGGAACCCTTGCGCAGGCACAGGAGCGGATGGACAAGGGTGCGACGTTCGCCACCGTCGTCATCCCGGCGGATTTCAGCCGGTCGGTGGTGACTCTCGCCGGCCTCGACGTCGGGCGCGTGAGCGAGCCTCCGACGGTGCAGGTCCTGACGAACCCGCGAGCCGGGAGCATCGGCGTCAGCCTCGCGACCGCTGTACTGCAGCCGGCATTGGCGCAGGTCTCTGATGCCGTCTCCCAGCGCATCCTGCCGTTGAGCACGGCGGCTGCACGGTCCAATCCCGTCAACGCCAGCGCCCTTGCGAATCCGATCACCAGCACGACGGTGGCGTACCGCCCGGTGCCATCACATGCCGGCCTGGGGCTGAGCGCCTTCTATCTCTCGCTGCTGACCACCATGATCGGCTTTCTCGGAGCGACCATCATCCACAACGGCGTCGACTCCGCGCTCGGCTACGCGACCAGCGAAATGGGGCCCTGGTGGAGCCAGCGGCTACCCGTCCGCATCACGCGCTGGCAGACGTTGCTCACGAAGTGGGTCATGTCCGCCGCGATCGTGCCCGTCGCCAGCATCATCATGCTCGGGGCCACCTTGCTGCTCGGACTGAACGCCCCCCACCTGTTCGATCTCTGGCTCCTGGCGACTCTCGCCGGGCTCGTCATCGCTATGGGAACGCTGGTGCTGTTCGCCGCCCTCGGCGGTCTCGGCCAGATCGTGGCCGTGCTCGTCTTCGTGTACCTGGCGCTGGCGTCGTCCGGTGGGACGGTTCCGCTGCACGCGTTGTCGTCGTTCTACCGGTTCGTCGCCGAGTTCGAACCCTTGCGCCAGATCGTCGACGGGTTCCGGTCCATCCTCTTCTTCGACGCGCGCGGCGATGCCGGCCTGACTCGCGCCTTCGTCCTCACGGCGATCGGGTTCGCCTTCTGGCTGGTCGCCGGCGTCGCCATCACGAGGTGGTACGACCGCAAGGGCTTGCACCGCATGCGCCCGGAAGTGCTCGACTACGTGACGAAGGCGGCTCGCGCCCATGCCGAGCTGGAGGGGACGGCGCCCAACGGAAGCGGTCCGGATGCCGCCGCAAGGCCCGACTCCGTCGCCACCGATTAAGCCTCGCGCCACCACTAGAAAAGAACGCTGGCGAAGGTCTCGACGCGCACGAAGCCGATCCGCTCGTAGGCCCGCCGCGCCGGGGTGTTGAACCCGTTCACATACAGGCTGACGACGGGCGCGATCTCGCGCTGGGCGGCGAGCGCGACCGCCGCCGTACCCGCCTTACCCAGCCCCTGGCCACGCAGGGCGGGAGCGACCCAGACTCCCTGGACCTGGCAGGCCTCGGAGGTCGCCGCCCCCACCTCGGCCTTGAACAGCACGCGGCCATTCTCGATACGCGCAAAGCAGCGGCGGGCGGAGATGAGCTCGGCCACCCGGGCCCGATAGAGGTCGACACTGTCCGGCGGGACGCCGATCTCCTCGGTGAACATGGCGACCGCGGCCGGGAGCAGGATGTCGAGCTCGGACAGCTGCACCAGCCGTACGCCGGGGTCGGCCGGCACCAGCGGCGGCTGATCGAGCACCATCAGCGGCTGATCGTCACGCAGCTCGCGAGCCGGGCCCCAGGCCCGGCGCAGTTGATCCCACAGCGGCAACACCTCCGAGGCGAGACCGACGATCGAGGCGCACCGTCTGCTCGTCCGCCGGGCATGCGTCGCGAAGGCGAGCACGGAATCGGTCCCGGCGCAGACCGGCCAGAGGTTCGCCCCCGCGTAGCAGAGCGCGCGCAGCCGGCCATCGACCTCGTGGCCCCACACCTGCGCCCCCAGGCGCCATTCGGAGAGCCCTGCCACGGCCACGCGGCTCGCCACGAAGACGTCGACCACTGGGCGCCGCGAGAGGATGGCGCGCGCCGCCGGAAGGTCGGCGTCGGTGAGAACGCGGACACGCGCCCCACCGAGAGCTGAACCGCGCGCCACGAAATGGACAGTAGGGGACGGCAAGAGGTGCGAAGCCGGCCGGTCGGGCGGCGCGTGCTAGGAAACGCTGACGGTGGGCCCGCCGGCGTCTTCGGTCTCGAGATGCATGCCCTCGGCGAGGGTCAACGCCTCAGCGATCAGGGTCTCGACGATCTGCGCCTCCGGGACCGTCCTGATGACCTCGCCGCGCACGAAGATCTGTCCCTTGCCATTGCCACTCGCGACCCCGAGATCGGCCTCGCGGGCCTCACCCGGCCCGTTGACGACGCAGCCCATCACCGCGACGCGCAGCGGCACCTCGAGGCCGGCCAGCCCGGCGGCCACCTCGTCGGCCAGCTTGTAGACATCCACCTGCGCGCGCCCGCAGGACGGGCACGACACGATCTCCAGCTTGCGCGGGCGCATGCCGAGCGACTCGAGGATCGCGATGCCGACCTTGACCTCCTCGACCGGCGGCGCCGAGAGCGAGACGCGGATCGTGTCGCCAATGCCCTCGGCCAGCAGGGCGCCGAACGCGACAGCCGACTTCACCGTGCCCTGAAAGGCCGGACCGGCCTCGGTGACCCCGAGGTGGAGCGGGTAGTCACAGGCCTGCGCCAGCAGCCGGTACGCCTCGATCATCACGACCGGATCGTGGTGTTTCACCGAGATCTTGATGTCGCGGAAGCCGTGCTCCTCGAACAGCGAGCATTCCCAGAGCGCCGATTCGACCAGCGCCTCGGGGGTCGCCTTGCCGTGCTTGGCCAGCAAGCGCTTGTCGAGCGATCCGGCGTTGACCCCGATGCGGATGGGGGTGCCGGCGGCTCTCGCGGCCTTGGCGATCTCGGCGATCTTGTCGTCGAACGCCTTGATGTTGCCGGGGTTGACGCGCACCGCGGCGCAGCCCGCATCGATCGCGGCGAACACGTACTTGGGCTGGAAGTGAATGTCGGCGATCACCGGGATCTGCGACTTGCGAGCGATGGTCGCCAAGGCGTCAGCATCATCCTGGCTCGGCACCGCGACGCGCACGATCTCGCAGCCGGCGGCGGTGAGCTCGGCAATCTGCTGAAGCGTCGCGTTGACGTCGGCGGTGAGCGTCGTGGTCATCGACTGCACCGAGACCGGCGCGTCGCCGCCGACCTTGACCCCGCCGACGTCGAGCTGCCGGCTGATCCGCCTGCTGGCCAACGGCTTCGGAGGGGCCGGCGGCATGCCGAGCGAGACGGGAGTGACCACGGTAGAAGCGCTACCTCAGACGGATCGGGTTGACGATGTCAGCGGATGCGAGCACGACGGTCAGCGTCGCGAAAATCGCCACCACAGCGTACGTCGCAGGCAGCAGCTTGGTCAGATCCACGCGCTTGAGCGCGCCCTTGTAGCCCCGGGCCCGGCGGATGCGGTCTCGCGCCTGCTCGAAGCCGAGAACGGCCAGGTGACCGCCGTCGAGCGGCAGCAGCGGCAGCAGGTTGAACACCCCGACGAACAGGTTGACACCCGCGACGAGGAGCAGGAAGTCACCGATCCGGGTGTCCCATCCCACGCCGGAGCTGCCGAGCAGGTCGCCGCTGACCCGGCTGATGCCGATGACGCCGACCGCGCCGTTCGGGTCACGGTGGTTGCTGAAGATGGTCGAGATGCGGTCCGGGAAGTGCGCGATCGCGCTCGCGGTTCCGGTGATGAACGTGCCGAGCGTGGAGAACGTCTTGCCGACAGCGGCACCCGCCCCGACGTGAACGGCGGCCGGGCTGATCCCGAAGACCGGCACCTGCTCGGTGCCGCCGCCGTCCTTGGGCTGGGTCTGCAACACCGGGGTGACGGTCGTGGTGTGGATCGAGCCGTCACGCTCGTAGCGGACGGTTATCGGCTCGGCATTCTTGTCGGCACGGATGGCGTCGCGCAGCTCCGCGAAGCTGGAGACGGCCGTGCCGTTGACGCGCACGATCGTGTCGCCGTCCTGCAGGCCCGCCGCCTTCGCCGGGCTGACTCCGCTCGTGCACGCCTTGCTCGAGTCAGTGGAAACGCAGGTGGCCGGGGCGGAGATGGCGGACGCGGACGACGCCACCGGCGCGATCAGGAGCCCGATGAAGACCAGCACGATGGCGAGGATGAAGTGCATCGTCGAGCCGGCCACGAGCACGATCGCCCGCTTGCCGGCCGGGAAGCGGAAGAACGCACGCTGATCGTCCTCGGTCGCGATCTCTTCGAGATCGGTCATCCCGACGATCTTGACGAAGCCACCGGCCGGGATGGCCTTGACGCCGTACTCCGTCTCACCCTTGCGGCGCGACCAGAGCGTCGGCCCGAAGCCGACGAAGAATTGCGTGACCTTCATCCCGAAGAGCTTGGCGGTAGCGAAATGACCGCCCTCGTGCAGGACGACCGACACGAGAAGCGCCAGCACGAACGCCAGCGCGCCGACCAAAGCCACAGCTACGTCCTCCGGATGAATGAACGAGCAAGGTCGCGCGCCTCGCTCTCACTGTCCAACACATCGGCAGGTGTCGTGAGTTCCCGAGGAGCGACGCGATCCAGGGTGCGGGCCACAGCGTCAACGATTCCGAGGAACGGCAGGTCGCCACTCAGGAAGGCGGCGACGGCCTCCTCGTTCGCCGCGTTGAACACTGCCGGCCCGTTGCCGCCGCGCTCCCCCGCCGCCTTGGCCAGCGCCACCGCCGGGAACGCGTCGGCGTCCAGTGGCTCGAAGGTGAGGCCCTGCGCCCGGGTCCAGTCCATTCCCGGAGCGGCATCCGGCACGCGGTCGGGCCAGCCGAGCGCGAGCGCGATGGGAAGCCGCATGTCGGGCGGGCTGAGCTGGGCGATCGTCGAACCGTCGCAGAACTCGACCATGGAATGCACCAGCGACTGAGGGTGGACCACGACGTCGATCGCCGGGTACGGGATGCCGAACAGCAGGTGCGCCTCGATGATCTCCAGGCCCTTGTTGACGAGGGTGGCGCTGTTCACCGTGATGACCGGGCCCATGTCCCAGGTGGGGTGGGCCATCGCCTGCTCGGGTGTCACGCGGGTGAGCTCCTCGCGGCGCCGGCCGCGGAACGGCCCGCCGCTCGCCGTGAGGACGAGCCGGCGCACCTCGTTCGCGCTACCACCACGCAGGCACTGGGCCAGCGCGCTGTGCTCGGAGTCGACCGGGATCACCTGATCCAGGTAGGGCGCCACCAGCGGGCCCCCCGCGATGAGGGACTCCTTGTTCGCCAGCGCCAGGGTGCGGCCCGCTTCGAGCGCGGCGAGCGTGGCCGCCAGGCCGACGGATCCGGTGATGCCGTTCAGGACGATGTCGCAGGGCCAGCCCGCGATCTCGGTGACGGCATCCGGGCCGGCCAGCACCTTGGGCATCGGGAAGTCGCCGCGGTCGTGTCCAGCGCGCTTGGCCTCGGTGTAGAGCGCCAGCTGCACGTCCTGGGCCGCCGTGGCCCGCGAGACGGCTACCGCCTCGACGCCCAGCGAGAGGGCCTGCTGCGCCAGCTGCGCCGGGCGGCCACCCCCACCGGCGATCGCGACGACGCGGAAGCGCTCCGGCTCGCGGCTGATGACGTCGATCGCCTGCGTGCCGATCGATCCCGTCGAGCCGAGCAGCACCACCTCGCGGACAGCCACCCGGCCAGTGTGACAGCTGCCGCGCGATCAGTGGACGGTGAAGAACCGGAGGGCGGCAGCGTTAGCGCTCCACGCGGCCCGGGTGCCGAGCCCGGCGACCGGCTCGTTGCCGGCCGCCCCGGCCAGGTGTGGCCGCCGCCGTCGACGGTGTCGAGCACGACGACGCGGCCGGCGGGACAGGTCCAGACCTGCACCGTGGTGCCCGCTCCGGGTGACGTGCCGTCGGCCGGTCCGGTGCAGCCTTGCGTCCAGAACGGCAGCCGCGCCGCGACCGGCTGAGAGGGAGTGTCAGCGAAGCTGCCACCGGCGCTGGCGTAATACGGCACGACGGGGTCGGCGGTGCCGTGGACCTCCTGGAAGGACTTCTTGGCGCAGATTCCGCGCGGGGTGATGCTCGGGGCGACCGCGAAGACGGCCCGCACGGCAGGCACCCGGCAGGCAGCGGCGACGGCCATGTCGGCCCCGTCGCTGATCCCGGCGGTGTAGACGCGGCCGTTCGAGCAGCCCGCGGCAGCCAGCGTGGTGGCGATGGCCTGCGTGAAAGCCACATCGTCGGGGAGCGGCTCGGTCGCGGGGAAGTTCCAGAGGCCACCGGTCCCCTCGGGCGTGACGACGACGAAACCCGCTGCGCTACCGGCGCTGCCCAGGCCGGTGTAGCCGTGCTCCTGCGCCGCGCTCTGGTTGCCGCCGTGGAAGTCGATGACGACCGGAGCCGGGAAGCGCGCGGGCAGGTCGATGATGACGGCACGGCCGGCGATGGTCTGCCCGCCGGCCTGCAAGGCGACAGCCGGCGGGCACCGGGTTCGCCACGTGCAGGGTCGGGTGGGTGGGACCCGGGCTGGGCTGGATGACCGGCTTGTGGGTCGGGCTCAACCGCGGGGTCGGGCGGGCGCTCGGAGTCGCGCGCGCCGAGGCGGAGGAGCGCGCCGGGCCGGCCGACGAGCTCGCCGAGGCAGCGCTCACCGCGGCCTTCTTCGAGCTCGAGCAGCCCGCGAGAGCCCCGCCGCTCACCGCGAGCGCGAGGGCGCCCGCTACGGCGATGGCGGACCGAGCCGCCCCGCGCATCACCCGGCGGCGGCCAGCTGACCGCAGGCTCCGGCGACCTCACGCCCCCGGGTGTCACGCACGGTCGTCGCGATCCCGGCCGCCCGTAGCCGGCGCAAGAACTCGCGCTCGCGCGGCGACGAGCTGGCCGTCCAGGAGCTGCCGGGGGTCGGGTTCAGCGGGATCAGGTTCACGTGAGCGAGCGTGCCGCGCAGCAGGGCAGCGAGCGCGTCGGCCCTGGCGGGGTCGTCGTTCACGCCGTCGATCAGCGCGTACTCGATGCTGAACCGGCGCCCGGTCTTGCGGGCGTACCGCCTGGCGGCCGCGATGGCCTCCGCCACCGGCCAGCGCTGGTTGACGGGCACCAGCGAATCGCGGAGCCCGTCGTCCGGCGCATGCAGGCTCAGCGCGAGCGTCACCGAGAGGCCTTCGCCGGCGAGCGCGTCGATGCGCGGCACCAGCCCGACCGTGCTCACCGTGATCGACCGCTGCGAGAGCCCGGCGCCGTGAGGATGGGGATCGGTGAGCCGGCGCACCGCGGCGATCACCGCCGGGTAGTTGGCCAGCGGCTCGCCCATGCCCATGAAGACGACGTTGCTGACCCGGCTGGGCCCGCTCGAGCCGTCACGCTCGAGCCGCCGCTGCGCCGCGACGACCTGCTCGACGATCTCCGCCGCGGAGAGGTTGCGGGTGAGCCCGCCCTGGCCGGTCGCGCAGAACGGGCAGCCCATGCCGCATCCGGCCTGGCTGGAGACGCACACGGTGACGCGATCGGGATAGCGCATGAGGACGGACTCGATGAGCACCCCGTCGTGACCGCGCCAGACCGTCTTGACGGTGTCGCCGTCGTCGCAGATCGCCTCGCGCACCGGGGTGAGCAGCTGCGGCATGAGCTCGGCAGCCAGCAAGGCGCGCGACGCGGCCGGCAGGTCGGTCATCGCGTCGGGATCGGTGGTGTGGCGCACGAAGTAGTGCTGCGAGAGCTGCTGGGCCCGGAACGCGGGCTCACCGAGTTCGGTGAGCACCCGGCGCCGATCGTCCGGCGCGAGGTCAGCGAGGTGACGCGGGACGGGGGCCCGCCGGCCGCGCGCGGGCGGGGCCGCGAGTGGATCGGGGAGGGAAACGCTCATCAGGAGGTCCAGTTTCGCACGCCTGGCGGTCAGGGCCCGCTAGACGAAGGGCTAGCCGAAGGGCTATGGGAGCGGCACCCAGGCGGTGAGCAGCAGGTACGCGACCGGCGCTGTCGCCAGCAGCGAGTCCAGCCGGTCCATCACGCCGCCGTGACCGGGAAGCAGATGGCCCATGTCCTTGATGCCGATGTCGCGCTTCAGCATCGACTCGCCGAGGTCACCGAGGGTGGATGAGGCGACGCACGCCAGGCCGAAGACGATGCCGAGCCAGGCGGACTCGTGCAGCAGGAACGGGAAGATGAGCCCCCCGGAGAGGCACCCGGCCGCAACGGAGCCCGCGAAGCCCTCCCACGACTTCCCGGGCGAGACGCTCGGGGCAAGCTTGTGGCGTCCCCCGGAAAGCACGCCGGCCGCGTAACCACCCACGTCATTGGCGACAGCGGTGACGATGAACGCGACGATCCGCCGCGGGCCGTCCGACGGCTGCGAGAGCAGGGCCGCGAAGCCCGCCATGAAGCCGGTGTAGGTCAGGGTGAACAGCGTCGCGGGCAGGTCGCGCAGGAGGTTGCCCGGATGCGGGTCATAGCCCCGCCAGCCCACCGAGACGACGACGGCGATGAAGAACGCGATGATCAGGCCGTCGGTCCCCTGCGCGTAGGCAGCGATGGGAATCGGCGATGCCGGCAGCCGTCACCGGGATCCGTGGCACCCGCAGGCCCGCGTGTGCCAGGGCCGTGACCAGCTCGTACGCGCCGAGTCCCACCGCGAGACAGATGACGCCGACCCAGAGCGCCCGAACGGTGAAGAGGGTGACGAGGATCAGCGCGCCGAGGCTGACACCGACCGCGATGGCCGCCGGGAGGTTGCGCCCGGCTCGCCCGACTTTCGGGGGCGGCGGATTCGGGCCGTGCGCGGCATCCGCTCCGTCCACCACGGGCTCGCGCGCCTCAGACTTCAAGCAGCTCTGATTCTTTGGTCTTCAGCAGGTCGTCGACCTGGGCCACGAAACGGTGCGTGACCGACTCGAGCTCCTTCTCGGCGCGGCGGACGTCGTCCTCGCCGGCGTCGCCGTCCTTGATCATCTTGTTGAACGTCTCCATGCTGTGGCGCCGGACGCTGCGGATGCTGACCCGGGCTTCTTCTGCCTTGCTGCGCACGACCTTCACCAGCTCGCGGCGACGCTGCTCGCTCAGCTCCGGAAAGACGCAGCGGATGAGCGAGCCGTCGTTCGACGGGTTCACGCCGAGATCGCTATCGCGGATGGCCTTCTCGACCGCCGCGAGCGAACCCTTGTCGTAGGGGCTCACCAGCACCATCCGGGCTTCCGGAACGGTGAAGGACGCGAGCTGCTGGACCGGGGTCGGGGTGCCGTAGTAATCGACCATGATCCGCGCGAACATCGCGGGGGTGGGACGGCCGGTGCGCACCGTCGCGAAGTCGTCGCGGGCGACGCGCAGGGCCTTCTCCATCTTCTCTTCGGCCTCCAGCAGCTCGAAGTCGATGTCGCTGTCGTCGCCTACTCATGAGTTCTCATCCCCGCTGCCAGAACCAGCCGTCACCACGGTGCCGATCTTCTCACCTCGCACCGCCCGCAAGATGTTGCCTTCTGTGAGCAGATCGAAAACCACAATCGGGAGCTCGTTGTCCATGCAAAGGCTGATGGCCGTCGCGTCCATCACCTTCAGGCCGCGCATCAACACCTCGTTGTAGGTGAGCGCGTCGAACTTCACGGCGTCGGGGTTGCGCTTGGGATCGCTGTCATAGACGCCGTCGACCTTGGTCGCTTTGAAGACGGCCTCTGCCTTGACCTCCAGCGCGCGCTGAGCAGCCGTCGTGTCGGTGGAGAAGAACGGCACGCCCAGACCGGCGCCGAAGATGACGACCCGGCCCTTCTCGAGGTGGCGGATGGCGCGAAGCGGCAGGTAGGGCTCGGCAACCTGGCCCATGGCGATCGCCGTCTGCACCCGGGTGTTGATGCCGGCCCGCTCGAGAAAGTCCTGCAGCGCCAGGCAATTGATGACCGTGCCGAGCATCCCCATGTAGTCGGCGCGGTTGCGATCCATGCCCTGCTCGGCCAGCGCCTGGCCGCGGAACATGTTGCCGCCGCCGACCACGACCGCGACCTGCACCCCGCTGGCGACGACATCGGCGATCTGGCGGGCGATGGCAGCCACCGTCGTCGGATCGATGCCGAGCGGATCGCCGCCGGCGAACGCCTCGCCGGACAGCTTCAGCAGCACCCGCGACCACCGAGGGTCATCCGACGACGCTCGAAGGGCGGACGCGGACTGGGCCATGGGGCGACTCCTGAGAGTGGGCGGCTGGCGACTCGGCATCTCGAGGCGGGACACCCGCCAGTTTGCCCGAGGACGAAGGAAGCGGGGCGGGGAATCCGATGGATCCCCCGCCCCGCGTCAAACGTTGCGCCGAATGGCTCGGCTCAGGCGCCGGCCCCGACCTCGAAGCGAGCAAAGCTCTTCACGGTCGCTCCGGCGTCGTCGAGCAGCGCCTTGACGGTGCGCTTGGGCTCGCGCACCGATGCCTGCTCGAGCAGCACGACCTCCTTGAAGAAGCCGTTCACCCGGCCGTCGATGATCTTCGGCAGGGCCTGCTCGGGCTTGCCCTCCTGCTTGGCGACGGCCTCGGCGATGGAACGCTCGCTCTCGACGAGCTCCGCCGGGACGTCGTCGCGTGAGACGTACTGCGCACGCAAGGCGCTGACCTGCATGGCCGCGCCGCGCGCCGCCTCCGCAGCAGCGTCGCCGTCGCCCTCGAACTGCACCAGGACGCCGATCTGCGGGGGCAGGTCGCTCGCCCGCCGGTGCAGGTAGGCGGCCACCTTGCCGTCAAAGACGACGAGGTGACGCAGCTCGATCTTCTCGCCGATGACGGCGTTCAGCTCGTCGATGCTGGCTTGCACGGTGCGCCCGTCGGCCAGCTGCTCCGCGAGCAGCGCCTCGACACTGGCCGGGCGGACCCGCGCCGCGTGGGCGACGATCTCTGCGGCCAGCTCCTGGAACTGCTCGTTCTTCGCCACGAAATCCGTCTCGCAGGCGAGCTCGATCATGGCGCCCTCGGCGGCGGCGACCAGCCCATTCTTGGCGTCACGGTCCTTCGCGCGCTGCCCGGCCTTGCCGAGACCCTTCTTGCGCAGCGCCTCGATGGCCTTTGCCTTGTCTCCCTCTGCCTCCACGAGCGCCTTCTTGACGTCGCTCATGCCGGCACCTGTGAGCTCGCGGACCTCTCGGATGAGGGCCACGGTGACCTCAGCCACTGTTTCTTCCTTCGTTCGATGGGGTGTCGCGCAGGTACGGGCGGCCACCGTTCGATGGCAGCCCGTACCAGGCGGGAATGGTCTCGATCCTCTGGATCAGGCGGACCCGGCTGCAGCCTCTGCCGATGGCTCGGCAACGGCCTCGGCCTGCGGCGCGGGAGCTTCAGCAGCCCCGGCGCCTTCAACCGAACCCGCCGCGGGATCAACGGCGGCCGGGACGCCTGGCGTCGCGTCCGCTTCGCCGCCGAGCAGGCTCTGCTCCCAGTCGGCCAGCGGCTCGCCCGCACCGACTCCGGCGTCAGCCTTGTCGCCCGATGCGCCCGCGCGTGCCTGCAGGCCCTCGGCCACCGCGTCAGCGATGATCTTGGTCAGCAGGTTGACGCTGCGGATGGCGTCGTCGTTACCCGGGATCGGGTAATCGACCTCGTCGGGGTCGCAGTTGGTGTCGAGGATCGCGACGATCGGGATCTTCAGCTTGCGGGCTTCGCCGACGGCGATGTCCTCGAGCTTGGTGTCGATGATCCAGACGGCACTCGGGATCTTCTGCATGTCGCGGATACCGCCGAGGGTGCGCTCGAGCTTCGCCTTCTCACGGGAAAGGACGAGCGACTCCTTCTTGGTACGGATCGCGTCGCCGCCGCCGGTGGACTCGAGCTCCTCGAGCTCCTTCAGCCGCTGGAGCCTCTTGTGGACGGTCTGGAAGTTGGTGAGCATGCCACCGAGCCAGCGCTCCTTCACGTAGGGCATGCCCACGCGGGTCGCCTGCTCCTCGATGGCCTGCTGCGCCTGCTTCTTCGTGCCGATGAACATGATCGTTCCGCCGTGGGCGACCGTCTGCTTGACGAAGTCGTAGGCGCTGTCGATGTAGTCGACGCTCTGGCGCAGGTCAATGATGTAGTTGCCGTTGCGCTCGGTGAAGATGTACCGGCGCATCTTGGGATTCCAGCGCTTGGTCTGGTGTCCGAAATGGACCCCAGCCTCCAGCAACTGGCGCATGGTGACGACCATGTGGTGGTCAGCCCTTTCACGTTCGGTTCTTGCACCCTCGCCGGCTGGCGGGGCGCCCTGACGCCCAGACGGGTCCGCACCCCGGGACACCCAGGGACCGCTGCGGCCCGACCCGGCCTTCGGCCGGAAAGGACGTGCGTAGTCGACTTGCGTGGAGCCAAGCCGCTGATTGGTGGAGCTGGTGAAACTCGTGCTAACAGCACCTGATAGCAGCCGTGTGAACGCGGGCTGCCAGCAGGACATTCCGAGTGTACGCGGGGCCCTCGGCCCGGCCGTTGATTAACCGTCTGACGACGCGGTACACGCCCGGCCCCGGTGGACGATGCCGCGCTGTCCACAGCGCGGCGCCGATTGCCGCGTCCGGCACGCGTCCGCACTGTGATGGGTGGGTGCCGAAATACCGCCTGCGTCTCGCCGCTCTGGTCGTGCTCGCTGTCCTCATGCTGCTCGCCTGGATTCACCCGGCCGCGGCGGCGACCGTCGCGGGCTGGCGTGGCCCGCTCGCTTCGGTCCAGGTCACCCGGCCATTTGAGGCGCCGCCCACCCCCTACGCCGCCGGCCATCGCGGCGTCGACCTGGCCGCCGAACCGGGAGAGCCCGTGGTGGCCGCCGCCGGCGGCGTGGTGTCCTACGCGGGCCCGCTCGCCGGGCGGGGTGTGGTCGTCGTCGTGCATGGCGCTCTGCGCACCACGTACGAGCCGGTGCGTGCCTCGGTACGGCGCGGCCAGAACGTAGCCCTGGGCACGCGGCTAGGAGTCGTCGAGGCCGGGCATCCGGGCTGCCCGGTGAGCGCCTGCCTGCATTGGGGGCTGCGCCGCGGCGATCAGTACCTCGACCCGATGAGGCTGCTCACCCCGGCCCGGGTCCGGCTGCTGCCGCTCACCGGCAGCACCGGGCCGGCTCCGGCGCTCAGATCAGTGGGAGGCGAGCCGGCCTTCGCGCGGGCCGGGCCGGCCGCTGCCGACGCTGCCTGGATTCCGAGCCCGGTCGCCCTGTCACTCGCGGCCGTGGCCGGCGGCGGCGTGATCCTCGCCTTCCGGAGGCGCTGACGGGGCCGCGGCAGCCGGGCTGGCCGGGCTGCGCCGCGCGGCCTCAGCTTCGGCCCAGGCATCCGCGACATCGGCGACGTACTCGGCAGCCGTCGAGATGCTGCGCAGCAGGTCTTCCTGGCGGCGCAGCGCCAGGCGTTGCTCGGCCTGGGCACCCTTGAGGGCGGCGCGCACGGCGAGATACACGATGGCATACAGGAGCACCGCCGAAGCGATCGCTACCGCCGCGTAGATCAGCACGCGCGCCCAGGTCGACAAGTCGCTCACCCGCGGAGGGTAACCGGGCGGGCTGGGGGGCCGGCGTACTCGGGCTGACTCAGCCGCGCTGGTCGGCGAGCTTGGCGCGCAGCTGGAGGACGGCCTTGGTGTGCATCTGGCAGATGCGGCTCTCGGTGACCCCGAGGACCTGGCCGATCTCCGCGAGGGTGAGTCCCTCGTAGTAGTACAGGGTGACGACGATCTTCTCGCGCTCGGGCAACAAGTTGATCGCCCGGGCCAGCAGGTGCTTGGTCTCCTGGCTCTCGAAGGCGCGCACCGGGTCGGGTGTGCGGGTGTCCTCGAGGGTGTCGACCAGGCTGACCTTGTCGCCCTTTTCCCCGTTGACGTTCAGCAGCTCGTCGAGCGCAAGCACGTTGACGAACGAGACCTGGCCGAAGACGGAATGCAGATCGTCAAGGCTGATGCCGAGCTCTTCCGCGACCTCGGGCTCGGTCGGGGTGCGGTGCAGCTTGGCCTCGAGAGCCGCGTAGGCCCGCTCGACCTCGCGCGCCTTGCTGCGAATCGAGCGCGGAATCCAGTCGATCGAGCGCAGCTCATCAATGATGGCGCCCTTGATGCGGCTGATCGCATACGTCTCGAACTTGATGGCGCGGCTGAGGTCGAACTTCTCGATGGCGTCGATGAGCCCGAAAATCCCGTAAGAAACGAGATCGGCCTGCTCGATATTCGGCGGCAGGCCCACCCCCACCCGACCGGCGACATATTTCACCAGCGGCGCGTAATGCAGGATCAAGCGCTCGCGAACGGCCGGATCGCCGCCTTCTTTGAACTCTCGCCACAGCTCTTCGAGCTGGCGGTCCACCGGCTTCGGCTCCGTTTTCGTACGCCCCCGTAGGGCGCTGCCTGGCCCGGATTGAGGCGCGGCCGCGACTTTCGTCGCGTCCGCCTCAAGCCCTGGGGTGCGCCCGTTCATAAGACACTCGCAGTCGCTCGGCTGACACATGCGTGTAGAGCTGCGTGGTCGCGAGTCTAGCGTGACCCAACAACTCCTGGATGCTTCTCAAATCGGCACCACGCTCCAACATGTGAGTAGCGGCGCTGTGCCGTAGGCCATGTGGCGCCAATTCCGTGCCGCCCGGCACCCGCTTTGTCCATTCGTGAACGACCGTGCGTGCGGTTCGCGGGTCGAGGCGCCGCCCCCGCACACCGAGCAGAAGCGCCGGCCCGCTGATCGGTTTGCGAAGCGCGGGGCGACCCCGGACGAGCCAGTCGTCGAGCACCTTTTGCGCGGGGGTTCCGTAGGGCACGCGCCGCTCGCGATCGCCCTTTCCGATGACGCGCAGTAAGCGCCGCTCGGCGTCGATGTCGTCGACGTCGAGGCCGCACAGCTCGGAAACCCGCATCGCCGACGCGTAGAGCAATTCCACGACGAGGCGGTCGCGAAGCCGCACCGCAGCCGCCTCGGGACCCTCCTCCGGCGCGCCCGCCGAGCCGCCGCCGGCCGCCGCCCCGGGCACCGGCGGCGGCGATTGTTCGAACGCCTGCCGGGCCGCCGACGCCGACATGACGGCGGGCAGCTTGCGGCCACGGCGCGCCACCTCGACCCGGTCGGCGACGTCGCTGGGCAGCGAACCCCGCCGGTGGGCGAAGGTGCTGAACGTGCGAACC
The DNA here is from genome assembly GCA_963782485.1 of uncultured Actinomycetota bacterium. Lineage (GTDB taxonomy): Bacteria > Actinomycetota > Actinomycetes > Frankiales > Frankiaceae > DATAZK01. The sequence goes on along the minus strand of CAWAJV010000005.1, from coordinate 638,419 downwards.
GCGGAGCCGCGGCGGGCGAGCGTCGACGGGGCGCACCCTTGAGTACGCAGGCGCGCCAGCCAGCTGCGGATGACCGCGACGTCGAGCTCGGCGAGTCGAGGATGGCCCATCCGGTCGGCGTGCTCGTACAGGCTGGTCAGATCCCCGAGGTAGGCCCGAACCGTCGCGGGTGAGCGCCCGCGCTCGGAGCGCAGGTGGGACTCGAAGGCATCCAGCGCCTCGGCCCACGCCGGATCGGTCATGCACCTAACGTGACGACTCACTCACCGAAACGTCAAGGGGGCGCGCCGCCCGATGGGCGCCGGCCGAGCTCCGTGAGCCGGTAGCCCTCCGGCCGGGATTCGACCAGACCGTTGGCGAGCAGCGCCGCCAGCATCGCGCGGACCACGGGTTCGCTCGCCCCCGCGCGTTCCGCGATCCAGTCACTGTGGCGGGGCCGCCGGGAAGGAACCGCCTCGAGCACGTTGGCGAGCGCGGCATCGAGCTCGTCGCGCGGACCCGGCGGCGCGACCGGCAGCGTCGCCAGCCGCCCCATCGGACCGACGCACTCGATGACCTCGTCGGCGTTCGTGACGAGCACGGACTCCGGCCACTGCCGCAGGATCAGATGGCAGCCGGCCGACAAGCCGCTCGTGACGGGGCCGGGAACGCCCATCACCGCACGCCCGATCCGGCGCGCATGCCGTGCTGAACTCAGCGCACCGCTGCGCACCCCCGCCTCGACCACGACGGTCCCGGCGGACAGCGCCGCGATCAGCCGGTTGCGCACCAGGAAGCGGCGGCGCAGCGGCAACCCTCCCGGCGGCGCCTCGCTGACGATCAACCCGGCCTCCGCGACCCGGGCGAGCAAGGCGTCGTGGCTGCGCGGATACGGGACGTCAGCCCCGCAGGCGAGGACGGCCACCGTCGGGCCGGGCGCGGTGAGCGCTCCCCGGTGGGCTGCGGCGTCGATGCCGTAGGCCGCCCCGGACACCACCGTCCAGCCCTCCTCAGCTAGCCGGAACCCGAGCTCCCCGGCAACGTGAAGCCCGTACGAGCTCGCCGCCCGCGACCCGACGACGCCGACCGCGCGCGTCACCGCCTCGGCCAGCGAAAGCCGGCCTCTTACCCACAACGCCAGCGGAGCGGCCAGCTCACCGCCCGGCCCGAGCCGGTCCAGATCCCAGAGCCCCGCCGGCCACTCGTCGTCACCCGGGCAGACCAGCCGCATGCCGGCGAGGGTCGCGACGGCCAGCTCGCGCGCCGGATCGACATCAGGATGGCCGGCCGCGCGTCGCGCCCACGCCTCCAGGGCGCCGAACGTGGCCACCTCTCGAGCCAGGGAGACGTCGCCCGGTTCGCCGATTCGCATCAGGGCCGCACGCGCTTGCCGCTGCTGCTCATCGACGACGCTCACCAGGCACCCGCCGACAGCCGCAGCCCGAGCGCTTGCTCGACATGACCGCTATCCGGCGCGGGATCGCCGGCCAGATCAGCGAGGGTCCACGCGGTGCGCAGCACCCGGTCCAGGCCGCGAGCTGTCAGCTGACCTCGCTCGAAGAGTTCCTCGGCCCGGCGCATAACGGCCGGTGGCACACCCCACAGGGCGCGCATCTGGGTGCCGGGAACCTCACCGTTAGTGCGCCACGGGGTGCCTGCCATCCGTTCGGCAGCTGCCGCCCGTGCCTGCTTCACGCGCTCCGCCACCTCGGCGGTCGACTCGCCGTCACGCGCCGCCGTACGCAGGTGGCGCCGGCTCGGCGGAATCCAGCCGCACCCGCACGTCAACGCGGTCGAGCAGCGGTCCCGACAGCCGATTGCGGTACCCCACCCGCACCCGCGGCGGGCACGTGCACAACATGTCGCCTTGCGGCGTGCCCGACTTCCCGCACGGGCACGGGTTCGCCGCCAGCACCAAGGTGAACCGGGCCGGAAACCGCGCGTTGGCCAGCGCACGGGCGACATCCACGAACCCGCTCTCCAACGGCTGCCGCAACGCGTCGAGCACCCGAGGCGAGAACTCGGGCGCTTCGTCGAGAAAGAGCACGCCTCTGTGCGCCAGGCTCGCCGCACCAGGACGTAGCTGCCGGCTGCCGCCGCCGACGATCGCGGCCAGGCTGGCCGAGTGGTGCGGGCTGCGGATGGGCGGCGTGCGGATCAGCGGGGACTCCGGCGGCAACGCGCCGGCCACCGAATGCACGGCCGTCACCTCGAGCGCCTGCTCATCGGTCAACGGCGGCAGGAGTCCGGGGAGCCGTTCGGCGAGCATGGTCTTGCCCGCCCCGGGCGGGCCCAGCATCAGCACGTGGTGACCGCCGGCGGCGGCCAGCTCCATCGCCAGCCGGCCGGTCTCCTGCCCCACGACTTCCGACAGGTCCGGCGCCGACCGGTCAGGCCGTTCGGCGGGCAGCCGCACCCGCGGCACGTAGCCGCTGACCGCGTTGCCCCGCAGCACCTCCACCAACTCCCGCAGGTGCTCGACCGGCTCGATCTGCATCCCCGGCACCAGCGCCGCCTCATCGGCGTTCGCCGCCGGCACCACGACCCGGGTGCGTCCGGCCGCCGCCATCGCCAGCACCGCCGCCAGCACCCCAGGCGACGGCCGTAGCCGGCCGTCCAACGCCAGCTCGCCGAACAGCACGCGCTCCGCCAGCGAGGCCGACGGCACCACCTCGCTCGCCGCCAACACCGCAGCCGCGACAGCCACGTCGAACCCGCTGCCCGACTTCGGCAGCGCCGCCGGATTCAGCCCCACCGTGACCCGCTTGTTGGGCCAGCCGAGCTCGCAGTTCTGGATGGCGGACTTCACCCGGTCCCGCGATTCATAAAGGGACGTGTCCGGCAACCCGATCAGCGTCACTCCGGGAAGCCCGTCCGCGATATGAACCTCGACCTCGACCAGGTGCCCCTCGATACCGACTAGCGCCACGCACGTCGCGCTCGCGATCGCCATCAGAACGCGTCGCGCAGATGCTCGACCAGCAGCCCGCTGCGGGTCCGCAGGATGCCGACCACGTCGAACCGGATCGACCCTGGCGAGCAGTCCGGATGCGATGACAGATACGCCACCGCCAGCCGCCGGATCCGCGCCGCCTTCAGCGGCGTCACTGCCTCCGCCGGCGACCCGAAACGGGTGCCCGACCGCGTCTTCACCTCGACGATGACCAGCGCATCGCCCTCACGGGCAACGATGTCCAGCTCCCCGCGCAGGCCGTGCTTGCCCATGTCGACCGGGCGCCAGTTGCGCTCCAGAATCCGCAAGCCCCCAGCCGTCAGATGACGCGCTGCCGTCTCTTCACCGAACTGCCCCACCGCATCCTTGACCCGCATGAATACGACCCTCGCGGCACACCGGACTCCCCGGGACAGTCGAGCTCAACGCGTGGACGGAAGCGCTCCATCCACAGGGTGTCCGCCGAGTGGCACGGTGGCCTGGCTGACCGCAGGACGACCGGCCGGATGAGCGCCGAGAGTGCCGGAGGAGTCCGGTCCGCGCTGCGTCATGACGATTCCGTGACGGTTCAGTCGGGCGCCTTGACTCCTGCCCCGGTGTCGTCGGGAGAGTTGAAAGCGTCTGCAGCACGGAGGGAGGGAATCGCGTGTCACAACACACGATCAGCCGCCGGCCTACCGAGGCGCGCACCCGACGGAACCCGCGATCCATCAGCCCGGCGGACACCGCTTTCGTCGCGATGCGGGCGATCCTCGAAGCCGGCGTCGTGGCCGCGCTGGCCACCTGGGGGGTTGCTGCTGGTGACGGCCTCGCCGCTGAGATCGGACTCGGGATCGCCGCCCCGCTGATCGGTTTCGGCTTCTGGGGTGCCGTCGACTTTCACCAGGCCGGACGCTGGGCGGAGCCGCTGCGCCTGGCGCAGGAACTCGTGGTTTCCGCGGTGGCGGCGATCGCCTGGTACGCGGCGGGGCAGCACACCCTGGGGTGGATGCTGGCCGCCCTTTCAGTGGCCTACCACCTGCTCGTCCCGCTGACCGGGCGACGGCTGCTGAAGAGCAGCCCCAGCCACAACGCTTGACGGAGCTACTCGCCCTCCGGCACCGGACTCCCCGGCCGCCCTGGCACATCCCCGCGCCGCTCGACCTGCGGGCGGGGCGGGCCGCCGTCCACCGCCGACTGCGCCAGCGGTGTGGGTGCCTGCGGATCAGCGCTGCCGAGGTTGCCGCTGGGCGGTGCAGCCTGCCGCTCGTCGGCGGGCATCGGCTCGGTCTTGGGCTGGTCGGCAGCGGGCGTCTCGCCGCTGCCCGAGGTCGTGATCCGCTCGCTCATGCCGGACCCCTACCCCGAGGAGCCCGGAGATACCGCCCAGCCGTCAGAGCTCGGCTTTGGTGATCTCCTCGACGTTGACGTCCTTGAAGGTCACCACGCGCACGTTCTTCACGAACCGCGCCGGCCGGTACATGTCCCAGACCCACGCGTCGTGCAGCGAGAGCTCGAAGAAGACCTCGCCGTCGGCACTGCCGCGCACATCGAGCTTGTAGTCGTTGGCGAGATAGAAGCGCCGCTCGGTCTCGATGACGTACGTGAAGAGGCCCACGACGTCGCGGTACTCGCGATAGAGCTGGAGCTCCATCTCGGTCTCGTACTTTTCGAGGTCTTCGGCGCTCACGCCACTCCCTCCAGGGATGCCGCGTCGTCGACGGGGTACGTCTCGTCCACACCCGGGACGTCATCCTCGAGCTCGGCGGCCTCCAATGCGAGCATGTCGACATCCTGCCCGATACGAGGAAAACCGGTCGGGACGCCGAGCCGGGCGGCGGCCCGCCGCACGTTGACGAACGAGAATCGGTGCTCGACGCACGGACCGTGCGTGTCCAGCGCCTCGTCATGCTCCGGCGTGCAGTAGCCCTTGTGCGAGGCGAACGCGTACTGCGGGAAGTGCTCGTCGAGCTCGCGCATCATGCGATCTCGGGTCACCTTCGCGACGACGGAGGCGGCCGCGATGCAGCCGATCACCCGGTCGCCCTTCCAGACGGCGCACGATGCCGACGGCATCCCGGCGATCGGGAAGCCGTCCGTGAGCGTGTAGGACGGCGCGACGGCGAGCGTGCTGACGGCCCGGCGCATCCCTGCCACGTTCGCGACGTGCACCCCGCGACGGTCGACCTCGCGGGTCGGGATGACGCACACCGACCAGGCCGTAGCCCGGGCGACGACCTGCGCATAGGCGGCTTCACGCTGCTCGGGGGTGAGGAGCTTGCTGTCGGCGAGGCCGGGAATCTCCCCGCGACGCCCTTCGGGGAGCACGACGGCGGCGACGACCAGCGGACCCGCGCAGGCCCCCCGCCCGGCCTCGTCCGCCCCGGCGACATGCGTGAACCCCACCCGCCGCAGGGCACGCTCGTAGCCCCAGAGGCCGGCGTCGGTCCGGACGATGGCCGGAGGCGGCGGGAACGTCAGCGGGGGCAGCGGGATCTGCTTGCGCTTCGCCGCTGCTTTCGCCCGGTTCGCGCGCACCGCCGCCCCGCGGGCGTAGGTGCTGGCGGCACGGCGAGACATCGACATGACCCGGGTGAATCTAGTCCGTGGATCCGCCGTCGGCAGCCCCACCCGAGCCGCGATCGCGCCGTGTCGGGACCAAGCCGAGATCCCGGAACGGACGCCGGCGGCGGCGCCACCAGAACAGCGGCACGGCGACCCCCACGCCCGCCCCGGCGGCGCCGGTGAACTGCGAGAACGTCTTGGGGACACCGAAGCCGCGCCACTTCGACAGCGGCCAGACGCGCACGAATGCCTGCCCGACGACCTTCTTCTGCGGCACCTGGCCGCCGACCCGGGAATCCTCGGAGTTGTTGCGATGGTCGCCCATCACCCAGAGGTTGCCCTTGGCGATCTTCACCGGGCCGAACCGCTTGTTGGGCTCGTCAGGCCCGTCGCGGTACACGTAGGGCTCATCGAGCCCCTTGCCGTTGACGGTGACGCGGCCTTGGGCATCGCAGCAGGCGACCGTGTCGCCGCCGATCGCGATGACCCTCTTGATGAAGTCCTTGTTGTTCGGTCCGAGGCCGAAGAGGTTCTCCAGGTTGCGGAAGCCCCGGCTGACGATGTTGCTCGGCGACTTCAGCGGGGTGGCGTAGCGCTCGAAACCCGTCCCCTCGATGTTGAAGACGACGATCTCGCCGCGCTTCACGTCGCGGAAGTGGTAGATCATCTTGTTCACGAGCACGCGGTCGTTGATGTTGAGCGTGCGCTCCATCGATCCCGACGGGATGTAGAACGGCTGCACGACGAAGGTCTTGATCAGCAGCGCCAGAACGAGCGCGACGAGAATCAGGACCGGGATCTCGCGCCACAACGACTTCTTGGCGTCGGGCTCAGCCGGCTCGCCGCGACGCCAGAACCGGCGCGGCGGGCTGGGCGGTTCCCCACCGTCACCATCGCCGGAGCCGGGCGCGGGGACGGCCTGGGTCGGCTGCGTGGCGGCCGCCGCAGCCGCTGGACGCGTGCCGGGGTAGGGGGTAGGGCGGGTACCAGCCGGAGCCGCGCCGGCGCGATCATCGGCGAGAGGACCGGGAGAAGGCTTGCCCAGCCTCACGGGTCGCCGAGCACCGGTGGCGCCGCCGGGCCCCGGGGTGGGGGTCGGCCTGGTGAAGTCGTCTCCGTCAGGGGCGACGGGACCGGTCATGACGCCAGAGTCGCACGACCTGCGCGCGCCAGAGCGAGCCCGGCTTCGATCACCGGCCCACCGGCTGGCGCTTCTCCTTGATCTTCGCTGCCTTGCCGCGCAGGCTGCGCAAGTAATAGAGCTTCGCGCGCCGGACGTCGCCGCGGGTGACGATCTCGATCTTGCTGATGATCGGGGTGTGAACCGGGAAGGTGCGCTCGACCCCGACACCGAAGCTGACCTTGCGGACGGTGAACGTCTCGCGGACGCCGCCGCCCTGGCGGCGGATCACGATGCCCTGGAAGATCTGGATGCGCTCGCGGGTGCCCTCCACCACGCGCACGTGAACCTTGAGCGTGTCGCCCGGCGCGGAAGTCGGGGACGTCGTCGCGCAGAGACGCGGCGTCGAGATCGTCAAGGGTGTGCATGGTGGTGAATCCTCGCGGCAGATGGTGGAGGGCATGAGCACGCGCGAAAGCGCGGCAACCGACTCTCTACTGTGCCACACAGACCGGCCAGCGACCACGATCAGCCCTCGCTGATCACATCATCGGGAGTAACGAGGTCGGGCCGCCGCTTCCGGGTGCGCGCCAGCGACTGCTCGCGGCGCCACCGCGCGATCGCCCCATGATCACCGGAGCGAAGCACCTCCGGCACGGCCAGGCCCTCCCATTCCGGAGGCCGGGTGTAAGCGGGCGCCTCCAGAAGCCCGTCGCCGAAAGAGTCGTCGGCAGCGGAGGCGGCATTGCCGAGCACGCCCGGAAGCAGGCGGGCCACGGCTTCGATCATCACGAGCGCAGCGACCTCACCACCGGCGAGGACGTAATCGCCGAGGCTGATCTCGTCGTCCGCCCAGAGCATCCGCGACCCGCGCATCGATCCCCTCATAGCGGCCGCAGCAGAAGACCAGCCACGACTCCCCGGCCAGCTCATGGGCGTACGCCTGGTCGAACGGGCGGCCGGCCGGCGTGGGGATGATGACCCGCGGACGGGCCGGACCTCGGTCGCCGGAACGGTGCTCCGCGGCCGACATGCCGGACACCGCAGCCAGGGCGGCGCCCCAAGGCTCTGGCTTCATGATCATTCCGGGGCCGCCGCCGTAAGGCGAATCGTCCACCGTGCGATGCACGTCGTCGGTCCATTCGCGCAGGTCGTGGACCTGAGAGTGGACCGTGCCACGCTCACGCGCCTTGCCGATCAGCGAGAGGTCGAGCGGCGCGAAGTACTCCGGAAAGATGGTGATCAGGTCGAGCCGCATCCTGCTCAGAGCTCCAGCAGCCCGGGCGGAGGGTCGATGACGACCACCCCAGCAGCAGGATCGACGGTCGGCACGATCTCGTGGACGAACGGCACCAGGATCTCGCGCCCGCCGGCAGCAGACACCGACAGCAGCTCTCCACCAGGCCCGTGGACCACATCGCTCACGGTGCCGAGCTCGACCCCATCGAGCGTGCGCGCCCGCAGGCCGATCAGCTCGTGGTCCCACCAGCCGCCGTCGGAATCAGCGTCGTCGCCCTCATCACCGGCGGGTCCGAGCTCGTCAGCGGTGATGAACAGCAGGCAGCCACGCAACGACTCCGCCGTCGTACGGTCCGCTACCTCGTCGAACGTCACCAGCAGCCGTCCCGAGTGGGGGCGGGCCGCGGCGATCGTCAGCGTGTGCAGCGTCGGGTGATCGCAACCCAGGACGTTGCCCACCACGAAGCGCCGCTCGGGCACGTCCGTGCGGGGTTGAATGGTCAGCTCGCCGCGCACTCCGTGGGCACGCGTGACGTGGCCAACAACAATCCGGTCGACGTGACCCTCAGCGCCGGTCGGTGTCGACGACATCGACGCGCACACCACGACCACCAACGCCGGCGACGACCGTGCGCAAAGCGTTAGCCGTCCGGCCGCCGCGGCCGATCACCTTGCCGAGATCGTCAGGGTGGACCCGCACCTCGATGGTGCGCCCTCTACGCCCGGAGCGCTCGGCTACCGAGACCTCGTCGGGATGCTCGACGATGCCCTTGACCAGGTGTTCGACCGCGGCTTCCAGCACAGCTACTCCGCGGCTGAGGAAGCGTCGGCGGGAGCGGCGGCTTCAGCAGTGGGCTCGGCGGCGGGCGCCTCGTCAGCCTTGGGCTCGGGCGTCTCAGCCTTGGCCTCGACCTTCTCGGGCTTGTCAGCTTTCTCCGGCTTGTCAGCCTTCTCCGCCTTGCTCCGGCCTTCTCGGCCTTCTCCGCCTTGTCGGCCTTCGGCGCCGCCTTCTTCGGCTTCGGCGGCGCGGTCGGGTCGGTCAGACCGGCAGCACTGCGCGCCGCGACCGCGAACGCCTCGGCCTTGTCGGCCTTGGGCTCGGCGACCTTCATCGGCGGCGGGGCCGGCTCACCCTTGAACTTCTGCCAGTCGCCGGTGACGCGGAAGATCGCGGCAACGGGATCGGTGGGCTGGGCGCCGACGCCGAGCCAGTACTGGGCACGGTCGGAGTTGACCTCGATGAAGCTCGGGTCTTCCTTCGGGTGGTACTTGCCGATCGTCTCGATCACCCGGCCGTCACGCTTCGTGCGGGCGTCGGCGACGACGATCCGGTAGTACGGCGCGCGCATCTTGCCCAGCCGCATCAGCTTGATCTTGGTGGCCACGTTGTTCAGCTAGCTCCAGTCTTGGGGTGGCCGGTCAGCGCAGCCTCGTGGGGACATCAGCGCGCTACCAACCGTGACAATGCCGGGAACCGCGTGTCCACCGGGCAGCGGAAGAGGGCCGCACGCCGACGGAGCACCGGTTAGGCACTCGACGGGACAGTTTGCCAGATCGATCGGCGAACCGTCATCCCAGCCGCGACTCAGCCGCGACTCAGCCGCGGCGCCGCGGCGGCGGACCGGCCGGTGGCCGCGGTCCACCGGGGAGCCCGAGCCCCCCAGGCCCGCCGGTCAACTTCGATAGGTCTGGCAGCTGCCCCCCGGGGGGAAGGCCGAACGGGTTGATCGGCGCGTTTTCCGCCTCGGGTGCCGGCCCGCCACGCTCGATGGCCGCCCGAGCCGCCGGATTTCCCTTGCGGGACGCGCCCTTGCCCTTCTTGACCTGGCGGCGTGCCTTGCGGGCCCCGCCGCCCACCCCGGCCATGCCCGCCATCTGCTTCATCATCTTGCGGGCTTCCTCGAACCGGTCGAGGAGCTGGTTGACCTCCGTGACCGTGACCCCGGAACCGCGCGCGATGCGCGACTTGCGTGACGCGTTGAGGATCTTCGGCTGCTTGCGCTCGATGGGGGTCATGGACCGGATGATCGCCATGACGCGGTCGACGTCGCGGTCGTCGATCTGGGAGAGCTGCTCCTTCATCTGCCCCATGCCCGGCAACATCCCGAGCAGGTTGGCGATCGGGCCCATCTTGCGCATCTGGAGCATCTGGTCGAGGAAGTCCTCGAGCGAGAAGTCGTCGCCGGCGATCTTCGACGCCATCTCTTCGGCCTGCGACGTGTCGAACGCCTGCTCGGCCTGCTCGATCAGCGTGAGGACGTCGCCCATGCCGAGGATGCGGGACGCCATGCGCTCGGGGTGAAAGACGTCGAAGTCGGCGAGCTTCTCCCCCGTCGACGCGAACATGATCGGGCGCTGGCAAATCTGCGCGACCGAGAGGGCAGCACCGCCGCGCGCGTCGCCATCGAGCTTGGTGAGGACGACGCCGGTGAAGTCGACGCCTTCGAGGAACGCCTGTGCCGTGGTGACGGCGTCCTGGCCGATCATCGCGTCGACGACGAACAGCACCTCGTCCGGACGCACCGCATCACGGATGTCGGCCGCCTGCTGCATCAGCTCTTCGTCGATACCGAGGCGCCCGGCGGTGTCGACGACCACCACGTCGTGCAGCTTCTGGCGGGCCACCTCGATGGCGTCACGCGCGACCTTGACCGGATTCCCGACCCCGTTACCGGGCTCGGGGGCGTAGACCTCGACACCCGCCTGCCTGCCGACGACCTGCAGCTGGGTGACGGCGTTAGGACGCTGCAGGTCACAGGCGACCAGCAGGGGCGCGTGGCCCTGCGACTTCAGCCACTGACCGAGCTTTCCGGCCAGCGTCGTCTTTCCGGAACCCTGCAGACCGGCGAGCATGATCACCGTCGGCGGGGTCTTGGCGTAACGGACCGTGCGGGTCTCGCCACCGAGGATCTCGATGAGCTCCTCGTTCACGATCTTGATGACCTGCTGCGCCGGGTTCAGCGACTGGCTGACCTGCGATTCGATGGCACGCGTCTTGATGGCGGCGATGAACGTGCGCACGACCGGCAGCGCGACGTCAGCCTCGAGCAGGGCGATACGGATCTCGCGGGCGGTGGCGTCGATGTCCTTCTCGGACAGCCGACCCTTGCCGCGCAGCGACGAGAAGACCTTGTCGAGCCGGTTGGAGAGGGTGTCGAACACGCAGGAGCCCTTCGGGCTGGACGGACAGCGGCACTGGGCCTTGAGGCAGTTAAGTGCAAATGTACGGCGGGGTCCCGTCGCTCGGGGCAATCTGAGAGCATGTCAGGAACCGCGTTCTAGGACTGGCGCGGTGTCCCGAGTAGTCACGCTGCCGTCCCGAAAGCAGTCGGCAGCAACCGAAGCGGAGTTGATGAACGTGACCGCGACCGTGGAGACCGCCGCCCGCAGCAGTGTTGAGCCGCAGCACGGCTTGGACTTCGCCGCCTTCGACGGTGACAACCACTACTACGAGGCGATGGACGCGTTCACGCGCCACCTCGATCCCCGCCAGGGCCCGCGGGTCATCCAGTGGTGCGAGATCAACGGCCGCAAGTACCACGTGATCGGCGGCAAGGTCAGCCACGCCGTGGTCAACCCGACGTTCGACCCGGTCTCCCCGGCCGGCGCCCTCTCGGCATACTTCCGCGGCAATGCCGACGGCCGCAGCCCGATGGATTACCTGCGTGAGCGCGAGCCGATCCGCCCCGAGTACCGCGACCGCGACGCGCGGCTGGCGGCGATGGACGCCCAGGGGCTGCAGAAGATCTGGATGTTCCCGACCCTCGGGATGATCTACGAGGAGCTGCTCAAGCACGACCCCGAAGCGGTCGCGATGCTGTTCACCGCGTTCAACCGCTGGCTGGAGGAAGACTGGGGCTGCGCCTACCAGGACCGGCTGTTCGCGGCGCCGTACATCAGCCTCGCCCACCTGCCGACGGCGCTCAGCGAGTTCGAGCGGGCGGTCGAGCTGGGAGCCCGCACCGTCGTGATGCGCCCATCGGCGGTCTTCACCGCCAACGGTTCGTTCGGCATCGCCGACCCGGTTTTCGACCCGTTCTGGGCCCGCGTCAACGAGGCCGGAATCCCGGTCGTCGTCCACGCCGGCGATAGCGGCTACAGCTCGAACGGTTATGGCCGGGAGGGATTCTCGGCCAGCTTCTCCGGCGCCGGGCGCCCGTCGGTGACGGCGTTCAACATGGAGCGCGCGATCTACGACGCGCTCGCCTCGGTCATCTTCGAGAAGCTGTTCGACCGCTTCCCCAACGTGCGGCTGGTGTCGGTGGAGAACGGGTCGACCTTCCTGCCCGACCTGTTCAAGAAGCTGCGCTCGACCGCCCGCAAGACGCCGGGCTACTTCACCGAGGACCCGGTCGAGACGTTCAAGCGCAACATCTGGATCAACCCGTTCTGGGAGGACGACGTCAACGAGACGGTCGCGGTCATGGGCGCCGACCGCGTGGTCTTCGGCTCCGACTGGCCGCACATCGAGGGCATGCCGCAGCCGCTGGACTACGTCGACGAGCTGGCCGCGTTCAGCGATGAGCAGAAGCGTCGCATCCTGCTGAGCAACGCCGAGGAGCTCAACACCCCACGCCCGGCGTAGCAAGAGCGAGCGGGTCAGCCCAGTAGCGCGTCGACGAAGGCTTCGGGCTCGAAGGGCGCGAGGTCGTCGGCCCCCTCACCGAGGCCGACGAGCTTCACCGGCACGCCCAGCTCGCGCTGCACCGAGACGACGATGCCGCCCTTGGCGGTGCCGTCGAGCTTGGTGAGGACGACGCCGGTGACGTTGACGACCTCGGCGAACACCTTGGCCTGCACCAGTGCGTTCTGCCCGGTGGTGGCATCGAGGACCAGCAGCACCTCGTCGACCGGCGCCTGCTTCTCGACGACCCGCTTGACCTTTCCGAGCTCGTCCATCAGGCCGGTCTTGGTGTGCAGGCGCCCGGCGGTATCGATGACGACCGTGTCGACCCCATCGGCGATGCCCTGCTTGACCGCCTCGAAGGCCACGCTGGCGGGGTCAGAGCCCTCCGGGCCGCGCACCGTCTCGGCGCCGACCCGCCCGCCCCACGTCTCGAGCTGATCCGCCGCCGCGGCGCGGAAGGTGTCGGCAGCGCCGAGCAGGACGGTGCGGCCGTCAGCGATCAGCACGCGGGCGAGCTTGCCGCAGGTCGTCGTCTTGCCGGTGCCGTTCACACCGACGACGAGCACGATTGCGGGCCGCCCGTCATGGGCTCCGGTGGCGACGCTGCGGTCGGTCGCGGTGCCCACCTGGGCCAGCAACTCATCACGCAAGAGCGCTCGCGCGGCCTCCGGGGTGCGCGCGCCGAGCACCCGCACCCGCGTCTTCAACGCCTCGACCAGCTCGGTTGCGGGCGCGACGCCCATGTCGGCGGTGAGGAGGGTGTCTTCGATCTCCTCCCAGTCCTCGTCGCCGATGGTGTCGCGGGACAGGACAGCCAGCAGTCCGCGACCGAGCGTGGATTGCGAGCGCGCCAGGCGCGATCGCAGCCGCACCAACCGGCCAGCAGCCGGCAGCGGGACGTCGAGATCGGGCACGTCCTCGAGAACGGCTTCGTCGACTGCCGAATCCGGCAGCTCCACGGTGTCGACGGCCCGCACAAACGTGTCGGGGGGCGGCGCCGCCGGCTCTTCCTCGGCGCCCGGCCTGCCGGGAACCCCGGGCTTGGTGCGCGGCTTCGCCAGACGCCGCTTGGGAGCGGTCACGACGAAGCCGACGGTGATCACGATCGCCAGCAGAACGATCGACAGAACAGTGATCAGGACGGTGATGGCGAACTCCTCGGGCGTACGACACCGGCATTCGCGAGGCTACGCGGGAGGGGCATCGCCGAGGCCATGCGGGAGGGCTCGCGCCGACAGTCCAACCCGTCGGCTACGCCGAGAGCGACTCCCGCAGGCGCTGGCTGACCACCGTCGTCACGCCGTCACGCTTCATGGTCACGCCATAGAGCGCGTCGGCAATCTCCATCGTCCGCTTCTGGTGCGTGACGATCAGCAGCTGCGAGCTCTCGCGCAACTGCTCGAGCGCGTCGAGCAGCCGACCGAGGTTGCGGTCGTCCAGCGCCGCCTCGACCTCGTCGAGCACGTAGAAGGGCGACGGGCGGGCGCGGAAGACGGCGAGCAGGAACGCGAGCGCCGCCAGGGAGCGCTCCCCACCGGAAAGCAGCGAGAGCCGCGAGACTCGCTTACCGGCGGGACGCACCTCCACTTCGATGCCGGTGAGCAGCAGGTCGTCGGGCTCGGTGAGCACGAGCCGACCCTCGCCGCCGGGAAAGAGCGTCGGGAAGACGAGTGCGAACTCGCGAGCGGTGTCTTCCAGTGCCGACGCCATGACCTCGATGACCCGGGCGTCGACGTCACGCACGATCCCGAGCAGCTCGCGCCGGGTCTTCTGCAGGTCCTCCACCTGCTGGGCGAGGAACGTGGAGCGTTCCTGCAGCGCTGCGAACTCCTCGAGGGCCAGCGGGTTCACCGTGCCGATCCTGGCGAGTGCCTTCTCCGCCTCGGCGGCGCGCTTCTCCTGCGCGGCCCGGTTGAACGCGGCGAGCTGGCCCTCTTCGGTGTCGGGCGGAACCGGCAGGTGGGGACCGAACTCGGCCACCAGATCGTCCGGCTCCAGGCCCCATTCCTCGCGGCAGCGCTCGTGCAGGGCCTCGCTGTGCAGGCGCTGCTCGGTGCGCGCCATCTCGTCGCGATGGCGGGCGTCACGCAGGGCCTCCACCTCGACTGAGAGGGAACGCACCTGCTCGCGTACCTGAGTCAGCTGCTGCTCGGCGGCGACGCGTTCGGCGTCAGCCTCGTCGCGCGCCGCGCCGGCCCGGGTGAGCGAGTCAGCAAGCTTGCCGGCACCGACGCTCGCCAGATCGGCGACGGCATGAGCCCGCGAGGCCGCAGCGGCGCGTTGGCGGCGACGCTGCTCGGCGGCCTCGCGCGCGCGTCGCTCGTTGGCCGCCGCGCGCCGCAGCCCGGCAGCCCGCCCGGCCATGGCACGCGCCTGCTCCTGCGCGACTCCCGAGGCGAGCCGCAGGTCGACCTCCACCGCCCGGGCCTGCTCGAGCACGTCGGCAAGCCGCTGGCGCTCAAGGGGATCGGGCTCGGCGGGAAGCTCCTCGCCGTCGAGCGCCGCCAGCTGGTTCTGCAGCGCCTCGACATCGGCGCCATGGCGGGTCCGCGCGTTGTGCAGTTCCGCTCGGGCGCGATCCACCCGCTCGGCCTCGGCCAGGGCGGAACGCGCCGCTGACGAGGCGCGCGCGAGCTCGTCCTGGAATGCCGCGATGCCGGCGTCGGAATCGTGCAGGGCGGCCAGCGCCGCGGTGGCTGCCTCTTCGTGCTCCACAACGGCCGCCTGCGCCGCAGCCAGGGCGGCGGCCTCCCGCTCGCAGCGCTGCTGGGCGGCCGCGAGCCGCTCTTCTGCCTGCGCGACCGCGGCCCGGACCGCCAGCGACGACGCGGGCGCGGCAGCACCGCCGGACGCGCGGGCCGAACCCAGCAGATCGCCCCCACGGGTCACCGCCGTGACCCCGGGGTGCGCGCTCACGAGCGCCGCCGCCGCGGGCAGATCGTCAACCACGGCGACGCCGTTCAGCAACGCTCGAACGCTGTCACGCAACGGGTCGCGTCCCGCGGGGACATCCCGGGCGACATCCACGGCGACATCCACGGCGACATCCACGGCGACATCGACCAGGTCAGCGGCCCACGAGGCACCATTCGGAAGCGGGGCATCGACTCGATCAGCTGCCGGTGCCCCGCTGACGAGCACGTTCACCCGCGCATCGGCTGCTGCCGCCGCGGTGAGCGCCGCTCGGGCCGCCTCCGGCCCATCGGCGACCAGACCCTCGACCACGCTGCCGAGCGCCGCCGCGATCGCTGCCTCGGCGCCTGGGGAGACGCTCAGCAGGTCGGCCGCCGCTCCGAGAATCCCCTTCGGAGACGCCTCGAGGATGCTGGCGGTGGCGTCGTCACGCTCGAGCGAATGCAGCCAGGCATCGCGGGTGGCGAGCGCTCCGATCCGCTCCTGCTCGGCCTCGCGCTGGCCCGTCGCGGCCGCTTCGATCTCGGCGCGAGCCGTCTCCAGCCCGGCTTCGGCGCGCGAATGCGCGGCGTCGAGCTCCACCTCAGCAGCGTCGAGCCGCTCGAGCTCCGCCCCGGCCCGCGCAGCCTCGGCCTCGCGCTCGGCAGCCCGGGCGCGGGCAGCCGATGCGGTCTGCTGGAGCCGCTCGTCCTCGGCGGCCGACGCCGTGAGCCGGCCCTTTGCCGTTTCGAGCGAGCCGGTCAACCGGGCGAGCCCCTCGCGACGGTCCGCCGCAGCGCGGGCCGCGGCGCGGGTGCGCTCGTCCCAGGCGTTGACCTCGTGCTCAGCGGCGCTGCGCGCGGAGACAGCAGCCTTCAGGCGCTCGCCAGCATCCACCGCGGCTGCGGCGAGCCGAGCCTCCTCCTGCTCCGCACCCTCGGCCTCGGCCTCCAGGTGTTCCGGGTCACGCCCCGCCGGGATGGGCTCTTCATCGCCCAGATAGCCCGCGCGCTGCTGGGCGAGCGCCAACACGGCCGCCAGGCGCTCGGAAAGCCGGCCCAACGCATGCCAGACCTCACCGGCGGCGTCGGCGCGCGCGGTGTGTGCGGTCGTCGCTGCTCCGAGCGATTCCTCGGCCTGCTGAGCCGCCTGCAGCTGCTCCTCGGCCTCGCCGAGCCGCCGCATGAGCGCGCCGTCGGCCTCGCCGTGCTGCTGGAGGGCCTTGCCCGCGTTCACCACATCGTCGGCGAGCAGCCTCAGCCGGGCGTCGCGCAGCGCAGCCTGAACGGCCCCCGCCCGCCGCGCCGCCTCGGCCTGGCGCCCCAGCGGCCCCAGCTGCCGGCGCAGCTCGGCGGCCAGATCGGTGAGCCGCTCGATGCTCGTGGCGGTGGTGTCAAGCTTGCGAAGCGCGCGCTCCTTGCGCTTGCGATGCTTCAGGACGCCGGCGGCTTCCTCCACGAAACCGCGGCGGTCTTCCGGACGTGCCCCGAGGACGGCGTCGAGCGATCCCTGCCCGACGATGACGTGCATCTCGCGGCCGATCCCGCTGTCAGAGAGCAGCTCTTGAACGTCGAGGAGCCGGCACGGACTGCCGTTGATCGTGTACTCCGACTCCCCGGAGCGGTACATCAGCCGGCCGATGGTGACCTCGGCGTATTCGATGGGCAACGCACCATCGGAGTTGTCGATGGTCAGCTGCACCTCGGCACGCCCGAGCGGCGGGCGACCCGGCGAGCCGGCGAAGATGACGTCTTCCATCTTGCCGCCGCGCAGCGCCTTGGCCCCCTGCTCGCCGAGCACCCAGGCGATCGCGTCGACGACGTTGCTCTTACCGGACCCATTGGGCCCGACCACGCAGGTGAGGCCAGGCTCGAGCTGCAGCGTGGTGGACCCCGCGAACGATTTGAAGCCGCGAAGGGTCAGGCTCTTCAGATACATCGCAGTGGACGCTAGCGGTGGCCCGACACAAAACTGAGGAGGACGCCCCGAGGGCGTCCTCCTCACAAAAAAACCCGGTCACGAAAACCGGGGATGGATCAGGTGAGAGCAGGCTCCTTGTCGAGCTCGCGAAGCTCGTGGCTCACGTCAACCTGCGAGGCAAGCACCTCGTTGACGGCGTGGGCGCGATCGAGCTCCATCTCGAGGTCGCGTACTCGCGTGCGGAGCCGCTGACACTCCGCAATCAGGCGAGCATCGTTGCCGACGCCGACATGACCGAACAGGGCTTTCGCCATCTGGGGGTCCTCCACGATGAGTGACCAACACGGGGCGCGGACAGAAGGGCGCCGGTTGAATTCCGTTGTCAACCTTCGCACGCCAGGGCCCCAACGTCAACCCTTTCGAGCGCGGCCGAGGCACAGATCACTGCACGTCACAGCCGGTTTCCTGGGGGTGCGCGGCCGGCTTGGCGGCAGATCGCGGCCTCGCGCTCACGGCCGCTTCCCGCCGCGGTCGGTCAGCGCTCGACGAAGCCCGCGCTCCCGGGCTTGGCCGCCGCCCACCGATGGGTCACGCCGGCAACGCGTCCCGGCGTCCCGGGCCCTTGCAGCAACGCGAGCAAGGCCTCACAGCCGGCCCGCGGGCCCTGCGCCACGACCTCGACCCGCCCGTCCTCCAGGTTGCGGGCCCAGCCGGTGAGGCCGAGCTCCAGCGCCCTGGCGCGGGTCCACCACCGGAAACCCACGCCCTGGACGCGGCCGCGTACCCACGCCGTGACTCGTTCCTCCGAGGGGTCGGCAACCGTGCCATGCTTAGAGACGCTCGGGGCCAAGCCCGTCCTCGGGCTCCCGTCGCGAAAGGGTTCGGTCATTGCGCAGCCACGATAAGCCGCAGCTGTCCATCGGCGGTCGCCGCCGCCTCGTGGCCGGCATGGCCGCGGTGGCGGTCGCTCCCGCGATCCTGCTGGCCGGCTGCGGCAACGCGGACCACAAGGTCACGCAGGACAACCGGCCCGACCCGCGGGCGAGCACCGAGGGCGTCCAGGTCGCCGTCCCGAGCCCGATCGAGTCCGATGCTGCAGTGTCGGGCGACAGCGTCCCGCCGGAGAACGAGGTCTTCATCCAGAACTTCGGCAAGCGCGACAACTGACCCGCCCGGCTTGCACCTGCGTGTAGCAGGCTGACGACGTGCCGGAGCTACCCGAGGTCGAGACGGTTCGCCGCGGCCTGGCCCGCTGGGTGGTGGGCCGCCGTATCAGCAGCGTCGAGGTGCTCCACCCGCGCGCCGTGCGTCGCCACCTCGCCGGCGCCGAGGACTTCGCAGCCCTGCTGATCGGCCGCACGCTCGACCAGGCGCTGCGCCGCGGCAAGTACCTCTGGCTGCCGCTCGACTCGGGCGACGCCCTGGTCGCCCACCTCGGGATGAGCGGCCAGCTGCTGGTCGAGAACGCCGGCGCCCCGGACGAGGCCCACCTGCGGATCCGCCTCCGCTTCGATGACGGCGATCCCGAATTGCGCTTCGTCGACCAGCGCACCTTCGGTGGCCTGTCCGTCGCTGCGGGCGGAGCATCCGGCAGCCTGATCCCGCAGTCGCTCGATCACATCGGACGCGACCCGCTCGACCCGGAGTTCGATCCCGACGCGTTCGTCAATGGCCTGCGGCGCCGCCACACCGGTCTGAAGCGCGCGCTGCTGGACCAGAATCTCGCCAGCGGCATCGGCGCGATCTACGCCGATGAGGCCCTGTGGCTGGCCAAGCTGCATTGGGCGCGGCCGACCTTCGAGATGCCGAGACCTCTGGTTCGACGCCTGCTCGGGGCCGTCCAGGAGGTGCTCGCCGCCGCGGTGGAGGCTGGAGGCACGTCTTTCGACGCTCTCTACGTCAACGTGAACGGTCAGTCGGGCTACTTCGACGTCTCGCTGCACGCGTACGGGCGCGAAGGCGAACCCTGCGACCGGTGCGGCACCCCGATCCGGCGGTCGAAGTTCATGGGCCGCTCGTCGTACTGGTGCCCGAAGGACCAGCCGCAGCCGCGCAACCCGCACTACTGAGCGGCTCGGCCGGGTCACGAGAACCGGCTATGACGGGGAGTTGCCCTCGAGCGAGGCCAGCGCTTCGGCCGCGGCCTGCTGCTCGGCCTCCTTCTTGCTGGTGCCGACGCCCCGGCCGAGGTGCTCGCCCCCGACCCGGGCCTCGGCGATGAACTCCTTGGCGTGGTCGGGACCGGACTCGACCACGAGGTACTCCGGTGGACCGAGACCACGCAGCGCGCAGCTCTCCTGCAGCGAGGTCTTCCAGTCCAGGCCGGAATGCGGCTGCCCGGTGCCGGCCAGCAGCGGCTCGAAAAGTCGCAGGATCAGCTCGCCGGCGGCCGCGATGCCCTGATCCTCATACACGGCTCCGAGCACGGCCTCGAGGGTGTCGGCGAGGATGCTCGGCTTGTCGGAACCGCCGGTGGCAAGCTCACCGCGGCCGAGGTAGATGTAGGCGCCGAGTCCGGGAGGCCCGTCCGGTCCCATGGCGCCGACGGTGCGGGCGACGCGGGCCAGAGCGCGCATGTTGACGATCGACGCGCGCAGCTTGGCCAGCTGGCCCTCGGCGAGGTCGGGGTGGCGGTGAAACAGCGCGTCGGTGACGATCAGGCCGAGCACCGCGTCGCCAAGGAACTCCAGCCGCTCGTTGGTGGGCAGCCCGCCGTGCTCGTAGGCGTACGAGCGGTGAGTGAGCGCGCGCACGATCAGCTCGTCGGCACAGGTGATACCGAGCGCGGCGACCAGCTCCGCCGCTGGGAGCGGCTCAGGGTCGGGAGGGCGCGGCATCAGCGCGCTCCAGCGGCCCGCAGCGCGGCGACGAGATCGCCCACGACCGCGAGTGCGGCGAGCGTCTCGTCATCGACCCATACCGAAATGCCCTGCGCGCGCAGGCGTTCTTCGGTCGATTCGACGATCTCGATCAGCGCCAGCGAGTCGACGCCGAGGTCCTCCACCAGCTCGGTGTCAGACGTGAGGCCGTCGCCGGCGACGGTCATCACCAGGGCGACCGCGTCGCGCACGACATCGAGCAGGTCCTGCTCGCTGACGACGCTCATCCTTCTGGCCGGCGACCCGCGCTCGACCTCGCTGCGCTCGATCGAGCCGCGATCGCCTTTCACGGCTGCAGCCAGGTGGCCGGGGGGCGGCCGGTACGGCGGCGCTCGATCAGCCCGCCCATCGCGGCCGTCATCCGCGGGAGCATGCCCTCGCGTACTGCCTGCGCCGCAGCGCCGATACACGAGGCGACCGCCGGGGCGGTCGATGCGCCGTGGCCGACGACGACCACGCCGTTCACGCCGAGCAGGGCCGCCCCGCCCTGCTCGTCCGGGCCGAGACGGCGTCCCACGCGGGACACCACCGCGACGCCCTCGGCATCCAGCTCGGGGCACGCAGCGGCTAGGAACGCGGCCACTGCACCCTCCATGCCTTTGAGCAACACATTGCCGGTGAAGCCGTCGGTGACGACGACGTCAACGATGCCACCTCCCGCTACGGCGTCACTTTCGACGTTGCCTTTGAAGTCGACCGGCAACCCGTCGAGAACATCCTGCAGGAGAGCGGCCGCCTCCTTGCGGACCGGATCGCCCTTGCCGGGCTCCGACCCCACCGACAGCAAGCCGATCGAGGGCCGCAACAGGCCGAGGTGGGCCTGGGCGTAGGCCGCGCCCGCCAGCGCGAACTGCAGGAGCAGGTCCGGACCGGCCTCGACCGTCGCCCCCGCGTCGAGCAGGATCACCGGGCCGCGGGTGGCCGGGACGACGACGGCAAGCGGCGGGCGCGTGACGCCCGGCAGGCGGCCCAGCGTGAACAGCGCGGATGCCATCGCCGCGCCGGTGTGCCCGACGGACACGGTGGCATCGGCACGCCCGTCGCGCACCAGTCGCATGGCGACGCGCACCGAGGAATCGCGCCGGGCGCGGACCGCCCTCACGGGGTCCTCGTCCATACCGATGTGCTGGGTCGCGGCGACGACCTGCAGCCGCAAGCGGGAGTCTGCCGGTTGGCCGCGGGTATCGACGGCTATCCCAGAGCAGACGAGGTGGCCCGCGGTGTCGTCCGGTGGCCCGACGAGCAGGAGTTCGAGATCCGGCCAGCGGTCAGCCGCTTGCAGCGCACCGTCGACCACGACCTCAGGGCCGGCGTCGCCGCCGAGCAGATCTACGGCGACGCGGGGAGACTGACCGCTCAGACGTCGATCGCCTGCCGGTCGCCGTAGCGGCCACAGGTCTGGCACGCGGTGTGAGGCTGGATGACGTGCCCGCGCGGGCACTTGGCCAGGGTGGGGGCGGTCGCCTTCCACTGGCTCCGGCGCGAATGGGTGTTGGACCGCGAGGTGCGGCGCTTGGGAACGGCCACGTCAGGACTCCTTTGCTGGACTGGACTCGGCAGAACCGGGTTCATCACGCAGCTCTGCCAGGGCCGCCCACCGTGGGTCGACCGCATCATGAGAATGGTTGTCGGGGAGATCAGCGAGGCGCTCGCCGCAGTCGACGCACAGGCCGGCACAGTCGTCCGAGCACAGCGGGGTCATCGGGAGCTCGAGCACCACGGCATCGCGGAGCAGCGGCTCGAGATCGACCAGATCGTCAACGAGCACCGGAAGCTCGTCCTTGTCGTCATCGGCGACCGGCTGGCTGGCGCCCCGCGAAGGCCCCTGGTCGCGGTAGCTGTAGAGCTCCTGGAACTCGACCTCGATCGGGCTGGCGACGGGCTCGAGGCAGCGGCCGCACTCACCGGACATCGTGGCGCGAGCAGTACCCGTGATGAGCACGCCCTCCATGACCGACTCCAGCCGCAGGTCCAGCGCGATCTCACTGCCCGGGGGCACCGCGGCCATGCCGGCAGCACCGAGATCCACCGGCGCCGGAACCGTCGCCTGGGTACGCCGCATGGACCCGGGACGACGGCCGAGCTCACGCGTATCGAGTACGAGTGGCTGGCGCGGATCGAGCCGGGCCTGCGAGGAACGCGACTTCGGCGAGACGTTCGCCTTCTGCGCGCTGGGCATGGTCTTGGGCACGGAACTCTTCACTGGCTTGGACGAACAGGAGGGCACTCGGTCCATCGACCCCCGCGATGAGAGCACCGCCGGGCGAGCGCAACTGGCAAGTCTACAAGGCGAACCCGCGGGCCCGCCCGGGCTCGCTCTAACCAGCCGTGCGCTGAACCTGCAGCTCGTCGCCCGCCCACTGCGGGTCTGGGGGCGAAGGGGTGCTGTCGGGCTCGCCGCCCTCGTAGCCGGCCACGAACTGCTGGGCGGCCTGCGCCTCGGCGCGAGACGCCGCGACGCGCGCCCGGCCCCGCGAGACGGTCTCGAGTGACCCCGTCAGCAACTGCTCGAAGCGGGCAAGTGAGGCGTCGATGTAGTCGTCGGTCTGATCGCGCATGCGCTGGGCCTCGTCCTCTGCCTCGCCCTCGATCTCGGCGGCGACCCGCTCGGCCTCGACGACCAGCGCGCTCTCCGAAACCAGCCGGCTGCGCTCCTCGCGCGCCGCGGCGACCGTGCGGTCGGCCTCGAGCCGGGCCTGGCTCAGCAGCTCGTCGGCCTGGGATCGCGCTTCGGCCTGCAGCTCGTCACGCTCACGCAGCAGCGACCGTGCCTCGGACATCTCTGCCGGCAGCAGCGCCCGCAGCTCCTCGAGCGCGCCGAGGAGCGCGGTGCGGTCCACCACGGCGGCAGAGCCGGATAGGGCCTTGCCCCTGGCGGTCTCCACCATGGTGATGATCTCGTCGAGCTTGCCCTGCACGTCCGGCATGGCCGTCAGCCTATGGCAGGGGCGCGGCGGGCGCGGTGGGTCTCACACAACTGCGGCTCAGCGCTCGGAGAGCTTGTCGCTCATCCGCTTGAGCACGAACGACGGCACCAGGTGGCTCACATCGCCGCCCCACGTCGCCACCTCTTTGACCAGGCTCGAGGAAAGGAATGACGACGCCGGGTTGGTGCTCATGAAGAGGGTCTCGACGCCGGCGAGCGAGTGGTTCATCTGAGCCATCTGAAGCTCGTAGTCGAAGTCGCTCACCGCCCGCAGGCCCTTGACGATGACGGGGATCTCCACGGTCGCGGCAGAAATCCACGAGGAGCCCGTGGAAGGACTCGACGAGAACGTTGCCGCAGTCCGCCGTCGCCTCGCGGAGCATCTCCATGCGCTCCTCGACGGAGAAAAGCCCGGCCTTGCTCTTGTTGATCAGAACGGCGACGACGACCTCGTCGTAGAGCTTCGCGGCCCGACCGATGATGTCGAGATGGCCGTTGGTCACCGGATCGAACGAGCCGGGACAGACTGCAGAACGACGGATGGAACCGGCGTTCATGCGCGCTGGGTCATGAGCGGGCGCCGATCATGATCGCCAACCGTACCAGAGGCTGGTGTCTCCGTACCGGCGCACCTGGGGCTCCTGGAAGCCCTCGGGCCAGGACGGATCGGGGCTTTTCGTCGCGCGTTCGATGACCAGGACCTGGTGGGCATAGGGAGCGGCCGCCGACAGGATCGGGTCGATGTCGAGCGCGTACGGCGGGTCGATGAAGACGATGTCGAAGGCCACCCCGAAACGCATCGCCGAGGCCGTCGCCCGCGGCACCGTGACGGCCTCTGCCTTCGTGTGCAGCACCGACGCCCCGAGCAGCCCGAGATCGTGGACGTTGCCCCGCAGCACCTTCACCACCGACAGGTCGGATTCGACGAAGGTCGCCGACGACGCCCCGCGCGAGAGCAACTCCAGGCCGACCGCGCCCGAGCCCGCGTACAGATCGAGGACGCTCAGCCCGGCGAATGTGCCGAGCCGCGCTTCCAGGGTCGAGGCAAGCGCCTCGCGCACCCGCTCCGAGGTCGGGCGCACCACGCGCCCGGCAGGCACGGTAATGCGGCGGCCGCCCGCGCTGCCGCCGACGATGCGCGTCATCGCTCGCCGGTCACCCCTTCTCCAGATACGCGGCCTGCTCCTCGTCGAGGCGCCGCGCCAGTACGGCCGCAAGCTCAGCATGCCGGACCAGGTCCGGATCCTCGGCCACGATCGCGCTCGCCTCTTCGCGTGCCGCGCGCAGCAGAGGCTCGTCGCGCAGCAGATCGAGGAGCTTCAGCGAGCGCCGCCGCCCGGACTGGGCGGTGCCGAGGACATCGCCCTCACGCCGCTCGCGTAGGTCCAGCTTGGCCAGCTCCGCTCCGTCGAGGGTGGCCGCCACGGCCTCGACCCGCTGGTAGGACGGGCTGCCTTCGGGAGCCTCGGTGTGCAGCAGGCACCACCCGGCCGCGCTCCCCCGTCCCACGCGTCCGCGCAGCTGATGCAGCTGTGAGACGCCGAAACGCTCGGCGTCGAGGATGGCCATCACCGTCGCGTTGGGCACGTCGACGCCGACCTCGACCATCGTCGTCGCGACCAGGACATCGATCTCTCCCGCGGTGAACCGCCGCATCACCCGGTCCTTCTCCTCCGACGAGAGCCTCCCGTGCAGAGCCTCGATCCGCAGGCCGGCCAGCTCGCCCTCGGCAAGCAGCGGCATGACGTCGAGCACGGCCAGCGGGGCGCGCCGGCCCGTCCCATCGTCACCGTCCGGCCCTGCGCCGATGTCAGCCGGCTGGTCACTGGCGTCGAGGTCGACCTCGGGACCCTCGCCGATCCGCGGGCAGACGACGAAAGCCTGGTGGCCGGCCTCCACCTCTTCCCGGACTTTCGCCCAGATGCGCCCATGCCATTTCGGCAGGGCGACGAAGCTGCGGATCGGGGTCCGGCCGGCGGGCAGCTCGGTCAGCTCGCTGGTGTCGAGGTCGCCGAAGACCGTCATCGCGACCGTGCGCGGGATGGGGGTCGCCGTCATCACCAGCAGGTGCGGCGGGGTGCCGCTGCTCGCTTCCGCGCGGGCCCGCAACGTGTCGCGCTGCTCGACCCCGAACCGATGCTGCTCGTCGACGACGACCAGGCCGAGATCGGCGAACTGGGTGCCTTCAGACAGCAGGGCGTGGGTGCCGACCACGATCCCGGTGCCGGGCTCGGCAATCGCGGACTGTGCCGCGCGCCGGGCGGCGGCCGGGAGCGAGCCGGTCAGGAGGACGATCCGGGTGGCCTCGTCGGCGCTGCCCAGCTCACCGGCAATCCCGAGCGGCCCGAGGAGCGCGCGCAAGCTCCGCTCGTGCTGGGTGGCCAGCACCTCGGTAGGCGCGAGCAGCGCGGCCTGACCACCGGCGTCGATCACGGTGAGCATCGCGCGGAGGGCGACCACCGTCTTGCCCGAACCGACCTCGCCCTGCAGCAGCCGGTGCATCGGATAGGTCCGGGCCAGGTCGGCTGCGATCTCACCGCCCACCTCCTGCTGCCCGGCTGTCAACGCGAACGGCAGTGACCGGTCGAACAGCTCGAGCAGGCCACCCTTGCGTTCCGCGCGCGGCACCGCCGGCTGCCGCTCGATCGCGGCGCGGCGCTGGGCGAGCGCGACCTGGAGCACCAGCGCCTCGTCCCAGCGCAGCCGCTTGCGAGCCCGCTCGACGTCGGCGTAATTGCGCGGCTGGTGGACGAGCTGGTACGCCTCGCGCAACTTCGGAAGCCCGTTCCGCAGGCGCAACGCAGCCGGCAGCGGATCGGAGAGCTCGGGAAGGGTCGTGATGACGATCTTCATCGCCTTCACCAGGTCCCAGGAACGGACCTTCGCGGAAGCCGGGTAGATCGGGAGCATCCCGCCGACGAAATCGTCGTCAGCGCCGATGTCGAACTGCGGCTGGGTGAGCGTGAGCCGCGGGTTGCGTTGCCCGAACAGCTCGACCTTGCCGGCGAAGAGCGCCTCGGTACCCGGAGTCAGTTGCTTGCTGCGGAACGCCTGATTGAAGAAGGTGACGGTCAGCTCGCCGTGCCCGTCGGTCACGACCACGTCGAGCTTGTGCAGCTTGTGCCGGATTCTGGCGGCCACTCACCTTGACGACGCGGGCCTGGATCGTGGCGATCTCGCCGACCTCGAGCTCGCGAAGGCTCGTGAGCTCCCCGCGCTCGACGTAGCGGCGCGGGATGTGATCGAGGAAGTCACCGACCGTGTGGAGACCCAGCCCTTCGGCCATCGCATCAGCCGTCTTACCGCCGAGGACCTCCTTCAGCGGCTGCCCGAGCACATCTGCCACGTTCGGGAGCGTACGGTCACCCTGGGCGTCATCCGGTAAGGTTGCACGCTGAGTTGATTACTCGTTTCCCATGCCCCTTCAGGCGGGCCAATCAAGACCTACGGAGTTGCTGTGTCCTCGGTGTGCGACGTTTGCCATAAGGGACCGGGCTTCGGCATGTCGGTCTCGCACTCCCACCGGCGTACGCGCCGGCGGTGGAACCCCAACATCCAGACCGTCCACGCGCTGGTCGGCAAGACCCCCAAGCGCCTGAACGTCTGCACCTCGTGCCTGAAGGCCGGCAAAGTCACCCGGGCCTAGAGCCACCCGCGTAGCTGCGTTCATCCAGCACGCCAGCGCCATCCATGATCCACGGGGCCGATCCCGGCTCCGAGCTGGAAGCCGGCTGCGATCGCGCCCGTCACGTACTCCTTCGCGGCCCACGCAGCGGCCGTGATCGGGGCACCTTTCGCGAGCTCGGCGCAGATCGCCGAGGCAAGGGTGCATCCCGTCCCGTGCGTATGCACGTTGTCGTGACGAGGGGCGCGCAGTTCCAAGCGGGCGTCGCCGTCGGTCAGCAGGTCCACCGCCTCGCCTGCGAGGTGGCCACCCTTCACCAGCACCCACTGCGAGCCGAATTGCAGCATGGCTTCGGCCGCCTTGGGCAGCTGCGCCGCGTCCGTCACCCGCACGCCCGTCAGCTGCTCGACCTCCGCGAGGTTCGGCGTGACGACGGTGGCCAGCGGCAGCAGTCGGGTGCGTACCGCTTCCAGGGCATCCGGCGACAGCAAGGGATCGCCGTGCTTGCTCACCGCCACCGGGTCGACCACGAGCGGCGCGGTCGAGGTCGGCCAGCTCGTCGGCGACCGCCTCCACCAATTCGGCCGAGCTGAGCATGCCGGTCTTCACGGCATCCACCCCGATGTCGTCCACGACGGCGCGTAGCTGGGCGCCCACCGCCGCGGTCGGCAGATCCCAGATCCCGCTGACCCCCAACGAGTTCTGCGCCGTCACGGCCGTGATGACGGACATACCGTGCACGCCGAGCGCGAGCATCGTCTTCAGGTCAGCTTGAATCCCTGCGCCTCCACCGGAATCGGAGCCGGCGATGGTCAGGGCACGGGGCGGTGGCGTCGCTGCTGGCACGAGTCGACGCTAGCCGGAGCCGAAGTGTTGGTACGAGCGCACGGCCGGAGGGCGGCCGTCGACGAGCACAGCCGGCTCCGCGACCTCGCTCACGCGGCCGACGATCGTCACACCGTCCGGCAGCCCGGTGCGGGGCGGCGCGGTGAACAGCAAGGCGTGATCCTCACCGCCGCTGAGGAGCTCGTCGTCGGTGACCCCGGGTGCTCCGAGCAGGCGCAGCGCCGGAAGGTCGAGCTCGATCTGCACGCCCGAAGCATCTGCCAGGTGCTGCGCGTCGCCGATCAGCCCGTCGCTCACGTCGCACATCGCGCTCACTCCGGCAGCCGCGAGCAACGGACCCGTGGCGTACGGCGGGCTCGGGCGCCGGTGGGCGTCGATGAGCGGACCTTCGCGCTCGCCGAGGCGCAGGAGCCGTAAGCCGGCTGCAGCCCACCCGAGGTGACCCACGACGCCGACGAGATCGCCCGGGCGGGCTCCCGAGCGCAACACCGGCTCGACGCCGTCGAGCGTGCCCAGTGCCGTCCCGGAGACGACCAGCTGCGGCGCGCTGACCAGATCACCTCCGATCAGCTGAGCTCCCGCGACGCCGCACTCGGCGCGGACTCCCGCGGCGATCGCGTCGAAGTCCTCCACCGGTAGGTCCGCCGGCGCACCGAGCCCGATGAGCAGGACGCTCGCCGTCGCTCCCATTGCCGCCACGTCCGCGAAGTTCTGGGCAGCAGCCTTGCGCCCGATGTCGTACGCGCTGGACCAGTCCCGGCGAAAATGCGTGCCCTCGACGAGCAGGTCCGTGGTCGCGACGAGCCGGCCGCCCGGTGCCGTGACCAGCGCCGCATCGTCACCGGGCCCCTCAGGTGAGGCAGGCGCGCCGGCCGCGTCGATCAGGCGGGCGATCAGGTCGAACTCTCCGATCCCGCTAATTTCCGCCATACTGCCCCCTGGCGATCATTTGCCGGAACGTAGCCGAGCAGCAACGTGGGGCGGGACGACTCTCGCGGGGCGACGGATCGACCATCACAGTCAGCAGGGAGAGCTCGTGGTTCACGCCTACATCCTCATCCAGACCGAGGTCGGCCGGGCGGCCGCCGTCGCCGCCGCCATCGGCAAGCTGGAGGGCGTCACCGAAGCAGAGGGCGTCACCGGTCCGTACGACGTGATCGTCCGGGCCGAGGCGCAAAACGTCGATGAGCTCGGCAAGCTCGTCGTCGCCAAGGTTCAGGCGGTGGAAGGCATCACCCGCACCGTCAGCTGCACGGTGGTTCACCTCTGAAGGCTCCGTTCCATTCCCGCCCGTTCTGGCTGGCGGTGCTGCTGATCGTGGTCGCCGGGACGGCTGGCGTGGTGATCGGGATCCTGCGCCGTGACACCGCCGTGCGAGTTCGCAACGTGCCCAGTCCCACGCCTGCCGAGCGCACCGCCTGCGAGGCGCTCTCGCGGGCGCTCCCGGCGACGATCGGCGACGGGCTGCGCACGCGTACCGTCCGCCCGGCGAGCCCGCTCCTGCACGCCTGGGGCACTCCGGCGGCCGTGCTGCGATGCGGCGTCGGCTACCCGCCGGATTTCAAGGCCGACTCGATGTCCGGCGAGATCGACGGCATCAACTGGTACGCGACGCAGGCGAGCGACGCCGTCATCTACACCACCGTGGACCGTGAGCCCCGCGTCTCGCTCTCCGTGCCGCGGCACTACAGCCAAGCTTTCGATCTGCTGGTCTCGTTGACGAAAGCGTTGAAAGCGACCACCGCGGGCAGCTAGCGCGACCGTGACGCGCAGGCCACGCAGGTGCGCGCCGACGGGCGGGCCAGCAGCCGGCCTTCGGGGATGGGCTGCCCGCAGCTTTCGCAGACCCCGTAGCTGTCGCCGGACAGCGATTCCAGGGCCCGGTCGAGATCGCCGACGCGCGCCTGCGACTGGTCCAGAAGCGCCGCGAGCTGGGCACGTTCGAACGCGATCGTCGTGCCTTCCGGGTCGTGCTCGTCGTCGATGTTGGTGCGGTCCCCGGCCTCGACCAGGCGGGCGAAGTCGGCTTCGAGGACGGCGATCCGGGCGAGGGCATCGGCGCGTTCAGCGTTGAGCCGCTCGCGCACGCGTCCGGTGTCCACCAAGGGGTTCTACCCCCGGGCGCGCCTCAAAGCATCCTGGACGAGCGCGTCGACCAGCTCAGGCAGCTTGACCCCGCTCGCCTCCCACAGCCGCGGATACATCGAGGTCGCCGTGAAGCCGGGCATCGTGTTCAGCTCGTTGACGATGACGCCACCATCGGGGCAGATGAAGACGTCGACCCGCGCCAGCCCGGCGCAGTCGAGCGCCTCGAACGCGGCGATCGCCAGCTCGCGCACGTGTTCCGCGACCCCGGGAGGGAGGTCGGCGGGCACGGTGAGCGTGGTCGCGCCGGAGAGGTACTTGGCTTCGAAGTCGTAGAAGTCGTAGCCGTCGGCGACGGTGATCTCAGCCGGGACCGAAGCCCGCGGAGTGCCGTCCGGGCCGGCGAGGACGCCGCACTCGATCTCGCGCCCGACCAGGCCGGCTTCGACGATCACCTTGGGATCACTCTCACGTGCAGCGGCGACAGCGGGGCCGAGCTCACCTGCGTCGCGCACCTTGGAGATGCCGATGCTCGAGCCGCCGCGGGCCGGCTTCACGAACACCGGCGAGCCGAGCCGTTCCAGCAGCCCCACCGGAATGGGCCCGCCGGGCGCGATGACCTCATAAGCACCGATCGGGAGCCCGGCTGCGGCCAGGGCCATCTTCATGTGTGCCTTGTCCATCGCCGCGGCGGAGGCGTAGACACCCGCACCCACATACGGCATCCCGAACATCTCGAGCAGGCCCTGAAGGGTGCCGTCCTCGCCGAGCGGGCCGTGCAGGACAGGGAAGATCGCGTCGACCGCGATCCGTTGACCGCTCTCCGTGACGAGTTCCCGGGTGCCGTCCGACGCGAAATGGACCGGCTCCCCGGCGGTCATGTCGGGCAGCCGCTCGCCCATCCAGGGTGTAGGCCTGCTCGTCGCCCGCCAGCAACCACGCGCCGGACCTCGTGATGCCGAGCGGCACCACGTCGTAGTCGGCCTCGCGCAGCGCGGTGATGACCGAGCCGGCGGACAGGCATGAGATGGAATGCTCGGTGCTGCGGCCGCCGAACACGACGGCGACGCGGGCACTCGACATGGAACGACCGTAGCGTCCATCCGCGGGCGCGGCCGGATGCCATGCGGCGCGACCGGGCAGCGTCGTCAGACCAGCACCGCACCGCCTGCTACATCCATGACGGTGCCGGTGATCCACGACGAGCGGCCGGTCACCAGGAACAGCGCCGCCTGCGCGACATCTTCCGGCGTACCCAGGCGGCGGATCGGGTGCTGATCGCGCAGCTGCGCCTGCAGGTGTTCGGGGATCTGCTGCCGATTGCGATCGGTCATGATGGTTTCCGGGCAGACGCAATTGACGCGCACTCCGAACGGCCCGGCCTGCACCGCCGCGTCCTTCGTCAACAGCTCGATGCCGGCTTTGGCTGCGGCGTAGGCGATCGGAGAGTGCGCGCTCGGCCGACGAGCCGCCGCCGAGGACACGGTGACGATCGAGCCGCCCCCACGTTCTTTCATGCCCGGCAGGAAGCTCTTGAGCGACAGGAACGTCGCCGTCAGGTTCACCTCGACGGACCGGCGCCAATCGTGCACGCTGATCTTCTCCAGCAGCGCTGGACGGACGGGGCTGCCGCCGGCATTCGCGACCAGGATGTCGGCCGGACCGAGCCCGGCTTCGATCCGGCGCCGCATCGCTTCGACCTTGTCGTAGTCCGTGAGATCAGCCGTCGCCGTCATGACGTCACCGCCAGCGCCGGCAAGCGCCTCCTGCTGCGCGGCAAGTGCCTGCTCGTCTCTACCGCACAGGGCCACCCGGGCGCCCTCAGCGGCGAAAAGCTCAGCGATTGCAGCGCCGATCCCGCGCGAAGCGCCGGTCACGACAGCGACCTTTCCGGCGAGCGCGCTCATGGCGCGCTCCGGCCGTGCGGGGCCTCGGGTGGCTTGCCCAGGCTCACCTGGACAGCCGCCAGCTTGGCCCCGGCGCTGAACACCAGGCCCACCCGGAATTCACCGTCGGCAGGCATGCCGCCGAAGTCACCGCTCTGCCGTTGGGTGCCGATGACAAGGGCGCATCCATCGACGAACCGGACCGGAAAGTCCAGCGTGAAATCAAAGCTGGTGTAATTCAGCCCGTTCGCGAATCGCTCGAGCCATTGCGCCCGGTCGAGCACGAATCCGAACGGACCGATACCGACGAACTCGGGGTGGAGCAACGCGTCGAGCGCTGTGGAGTCACCGGCGCGTTCGGCATCGGCCCAGGCGGCCACGTAAGGCTCGACGTTCAACGGGGTTGGAGTGGTCATGCGTCGTGCACCTCCGCTTCGTTCACGTTCGTGCTGAGTTGGTCGAGGGCCGCCGCGAGGGCGGCGACCTGATCTGCCGTGAGGCCGCGCCGCAGCTGCCGGTCGAACTCCATGGCGACACCACGCAGCCGCACGAACAAGTCCTCACCGGCCTCGGTGAGCGCGACGACGTGAGTACGCCGGTTGCCCGGGTCGCGCTCGCGAGTGATGACGCCCTGGCTCTCCATCGCGTTCAGGTGGTGGGTCAGGGTTGCCTCGCGGATCCCGACTTTCGCCGCCAGCCGGCGCTGGCTCGTTCCCGCAGTGACCTTGAGGTTGAGCACGATCAGCCAGCTGGGCAGCGAACCGCCCGCTCGGACCATGGCGTCGTCGAACGCGCGGCTGACATCACGGGCCACCCGGGTGAGGTGCAGCCCGATAGGCGTCTGCGTCGGCCTCATGGGACACGACGGTACGCCTCAAAGATTAGATGTCAAACGTTTCGATCTCGAACGGATTTGAGTGCCCTCCGGACGTCGTCCAGGAGAGCCGCAGCGGGCTCCAGACCTACGGACAGCCGCACCCCCGACGGGAGCAACCCGGCGGCCAGCAGGGCGTCATCGTCGAGCTGGCGATGCGACGAGCTGGCGGCATGCGAGGCGGTCGTGTGGACCCCGCCGAGCGAGGTGGCCTGCGCAATGGTGCGCAGCGCGTCGACGAAATCCATCCCGCCCTGGCGACCGCCGACCGGCGACAGCGTGAGAACGGCGCCATACCTGCCCGGTTCGCACAGGCGCAGGGCCAAGGCGTGCGACGGGTGGCCCGGCAGGCTCGGATGGTCGATGCGCTCCAAGCCCGCCTCGCCGGCCAGTGCCGCCGCGATCGTCGACGCGCTCTCGCACTGCCGGGCCACCCGCACGTCGAGCGTCGCGAGACCGCGATGCAGCAGGTACGCCTCGTCGGGTGCCAGGACCGGCCCGAGCTCCACGCGCGCCAGCCGGATTCGACCGATGAGCTCGGCACTCCCCACCGCCACCCCGCCGGTCGCGTCGGAGTGGCCGCCGAGGTACTTCGTGGCGCTGTGCACGACGAGGTCCGCGCCGTACTCGAGGGGGCGGAGCATCGCCGGCGAGGCGAATGTCGCATCGACACAGAGCAGGGCGCCCGCGTCGTGAGCAAGGGTCGCCAAGACGGGCAAATCCGCCATGAGCATCGTGGGATTCGCGAAGGCCTCGGCCCAGACGATCCGGGTGCGCTCGGTGATGGCGCCCGCTACCGCAGTGGGGTCGCTCTGATCGACGAACGTCGTCTGCACCCGGTAGCGGGCCAGCGTTCCGCGTAGCAGCTGATAGGTGCCGCCGTAGCAGCTGGCGGGGGCGACGATGTGATCTCCGGGTTCGCAGAGCGCGAGCAGCGTCGTCGAGATGGCGGCCATGCCGCTGGCAAAGGCCTGGCCCCGGGCGATCCCCGAGCCCGGATCCTCAAGCGCCGCAACCGCTTCCGCGAACGCGTCGGCAGTCGGGTTGTCGATCCGGGCGTAGGAGTAGCCGGCCCGGGTGCCGTCGAGGAGCTCGGCGAGCTCGAGAGCCGAGTCGACCACGTAGGTGCTGGCGTGATGAACCGCGGGCACGAGGGCGTCCTGCTCAGGACCGGCGCCGTAGCGCCTGGGCGGGCGGTCTGCCGTCATGCCGCCATTATCCGTTGGGCCGCTCCGCCTTGCGGGTACGTGACATCAGGCTGCGCAGCACCTCGGCGGGCTCCAGCTCACCGGATACGGCGCGCACGACGTGTTCGGCGATCGGCATCTCGACGCCTACCCGGCCGGCGAGGTCCAGCACGGCGCGGCTCGTCTCGACTCCTTCGACGACCTGATCCGAACCGGCGAGCAGCTCATGCGGCTTGCGTCCACGACCGAGCTGCTCGCCGAACGTGCGGTTTCGCGATTGCGGCGACGCGCACGTCGCGACGAGATCACCGAGGCCGGCCAGGCCGGCGAACGTCGCCGGGTCGGCACCGAGCGCCAGACCGAGCCGGGTCGTCTCGGCGAGCCCGCGGGTGATGATGCTGGCCCGCGTGTTGTCGCCGAATCCCATCCCCTCGGCGATGCCGACGAGGATCGCGATGATGTTCTTCACCGCGCCGCCCAGCTCGCAACCCACCACATCCTGGTTCGTGTAGGGACGCAGGTAGGGGTTCGCGCATGCCGCCTGCAGCCGCAGCGCGGTCTGCTCGTCGGCACACGCGACGACCGTCGCAGCCGGCTGTTCCGCGGCGATCTCGTGAGCCAGGTTGGGCCCGCTGACGACCCCGATACGCGCCGCGCCAGCGCCGGCCACCGCGGCTATCACCTCACTCATGCGCATGGCGGTGCCGGCCTCGATGCCTTTCATCAGGCTGACGAGAATCGCATCAGGTGGCAGCAGCGGCGCCCACTGCTGCAGGTGGGTGCGAAGCAGCTGCGACGGCAGCGCGAAGTGAACGATGTCGACGCCGGCGAGCGCCTCGGCCGGGTCGGACGTCGCATGCAACTCGGGGGCAGCTTCACCTCCGGCAGGTAGGCGGAGTTGCGACCGGTGGCATTGATGTCGGCAGCGATCTCCGGCCGCCGCGCCCAGAGCACGGCGGGGGTGCCCGCGTCGACAAGCGCCTTGGCGTACGCGGTACCCCACGAGCCGGCGCCCATCACCGCGGAACGCAGCGGTGAGCGGGTCACGCCACACCCCGCTCGGCGTCAGAGTCCACGGTCACGCCGTCGCCATCGGGCGGTAGGCGACGCGCCAGCCGGGGATCCCAGATGTCGGCCGGCGCGCTCTCACCGCGGATGCGTTCGAGCTCGGTCCGGATGCGGCGCATGACCTC
The DNA here is from genome assembly GCA_963782485.1 of uncultured Actinomycetota bacterium. Classification (GTDB taxonomy): domain Bacteria; phylum Actinomycetota; class Actinomycetes; order Frankiales; family Frankiaceae; genus DATAZK01. Next base: position 603,644 of record CAWAJV010000005.1, on the reverse strand, counting down.
CGCCGTCACGCCGCGAAGCTCCTCGCGGGTCGGCTGATGCCCGGCGGGCATCCGGTCGAGCTGCAGCGGCTCCCCCGCATGCACTCGCACGGTCTTGCGCGGAAAGAGCCGGAGACGTCGCGAGCGTCCGAGAATCTCCTGCGGTCCCCACTGCGCCACGGGCACGACCGGCGCACCCGACATCATCGCCAGCCGGGCCACCCCCGTCTTCGCCTGCATGGGCCAGTAGTCCGGGTCACGCGTGATCGTGCCCTCCGGGTAGATGAGCACCGACTCGCCGTCGCGGAGCGCCTGCACGGCATCGCTGAGAGCCGCGGCCCCGTCACGCGCGCCGCGGTGTACCGGTATCTGATCGGCCCCCCGCAGGATCATCCCGACGACGCGGGCCCGGAAGAGGCTCTCCTTCGCCATGAAGCGCGGGATGCGGCCCCGGCTGTAGACGAAGTGGGCGAGAACGAAAGGATCGAGCCAGGAGACGTGGTTGGCGGCGATGATGACGCCTCCACGCGTGGGAACGCGATCCACCCCTGCCCACTCACGCTTGGTCAGCAGCGCGGAGGCGGGACGAACGATGCCGATCGCAAACGCCATCCACGGGCCCACGCGCGGCTTGCTCGACGGGACGGGCGGGTGACCGGCCGGCACATCGCGCCTCATGCCGCCTCCCCTTCCCGCTCCATGGTCGACGACCTGCGCACGGACTCGCTGCGCTCGCCCGGGTCGCAGTCGCCTCCCCACAATGGTCGACGACCTGCGCTCGAACTCGCTGCGCTCGCCCGAGTCGCAGTCGCCTCCCCACCACGTAGCTCCCAGTCATACCCCACGTAGGCTCAGCCGATGATCCGCCGCTGGGTGGTGCTTCTCGCGGTCAAGCCGCTGCCCCTGGCCAAAAGTCGCTTGGATCGTCCCGATCGCTCGGAGATCACCCTGGCCATGGCGGCCGATACGGCCATGGCAGCTGCCGCGGCTCGTGCTGTCGAAGCCGTCGTGGTGGTGACGGACGACGGCGACGCCCGCGACCGCCTGTCACCCGTCGCCGTCGTCGTGCCCGATCTCCCCGATGCCGGGCTCAACCCGGCGCTGCAGCACGGCGCCGACGAGGCGCACCAGCGTTGGCCGGCCGCCGGCGTGGTCGTCCTTGCCGCCGACCTTCCCGCGCTCCACCCGGATGCCCTGGGCGGAGCGCTGGAACGAGCGGCCCGCCATGAGCGGGCGCTGGTCTCTGACGCGCTCGGCACCGGCACCGTGTTCCTCTCGGCCGCCAACAACCGATCGCTGGAGCCGGCGTTCGGCCCCGGCAGCCGCGAGCGGCATCTGGCGAGCGGTGCGGTCGACCTCACGGACCACCTCCCGGCGACGGACCAGACCGCCGGTCTCCGCCACGATGTCGACACCGCCGCGGACCTGGAGCGGGCCATTCGCATCGGTGTGGGACGCCATACGGCCCATGTCCTCGCAGCCAGTCAGGAATTAACCTTGGGGTGGCAGACTCCGGCCGTGAACGAGAGCGCTCTGGCCAGGCAGGGAAGGCGTCGTCCATGAGCGCGATCGCGGACCAGCCGCTGCAGCGCAAGCCGCCCTCCGGGCTGCTCGAGCCGCTCGAGTCACCGCGGCCGCCGACCCTCGATCCGGATCTGCCTCCCGATCGCTTCCTGAACCGCGAGCTGTCCTGGCTGGACTTCAACTCGCGGGTGCTCGAGCTGGCCGAGGACGAGGCCACCCAGCCGCTGGAGCGAGCAAAGTTCCTGGCCATCTTCGCGACGAACCTCGACGAGTTCTTCATGGTGCGCGTCGCCGGTCTCAAGCGCCGGGCCGCTGCGCGGCTTCAGTTCGAGAGCGCTGACGGGCTGTCGACCCAGGAGCAGCTGGAGCGCATCAGTGCCCGCACGGCCGAGCTCGTCGAGCGCCAGGCGGCCTGCTGGCGCGACGCGGTATGCCCGCAGCTCTCCAAGGCCGGGATCCGCATCGTCGCGTGGAGCGACCTCGGTGCGCCGGCAGCGGGAGAAGCTCGGTGTCTACTTCCGGGAGCAGATCTTCCCGGTGCTCACCCCCCTCGCGGTCGACCCGGCCCACCCGTTCCCGTACATCAGCGGGCTCTCGCTGAACCTCGGAATCCTGGTCCGCTCGCACGACGATCCTGACGGCAACGGAGGGCGGTCCGACCGAACGGTTCGCCCGCATCAAGGTGCCGCCGAACGTGCCGCGCCTGGTCCGGGTGGGACGCGCGTCCGATCGCGACGAGCCCGATGCGTCAGCCATCTCGTTCGTCCCGCTCGAAGAGCTCATCGCGGCGCATCTGCCGCAGCTCTTTCCGGGCATGGATGTCGTCGACTCGATCGCGTTCCGCGTCACGCGCAACCAGGAGCTCGAAGTCGAGGAGGACGAGGCCGAGGATCTGCTCCAGGCCCTGGAGCGCGAGCTGGCCCGCCGCCGCTTCGGCCGGGCGGTCCGCCTGGAGGTGCAAGGCGGGATCGCGCCCGGGATCCTGGAGCTCCTCGTCCGCGAGCTCGAGGTCGATAGGCGTGACGTCTACGAGATCCACGGTGGGCTACTCGATCTGTCGACGCTCTGGGCGCTTCAGGACCTCGATCGGCCCGACCTGAAGGACCCGCCGCGCGTTCCCGGTCACCCATCCGCGGCTCTCCAGCGGCGAGGGCGAGCCGGCGCCCGACTTCTTCAAGGTGATGCGCGAGGGCGACGTGCTCGTGCATCACCCGTACGACTCGTTCACCACGAGCGTGCAGCGCTTCATCGAGCAGGCGGCCGCAGACCCGAACGTGCTGGCGATCAAGCAGACGCTCTACCGCACCTCGGGTGACTCGCCGATCGTCGAGGCCCTGATCGACGCGGCTGAAGCGGGCAAGCAAGTCGTGGTGCTGGTAGAGATCAAGGCCCGGTTCGACGAGAGCGCCAACATCAAGTGGGCGCGGGCGCTGGAGCGCGCCGGCTGCCATGTCATCTACGGTCTGATCGGGCTGAAGACGCACTGCAAGGCGGCCCTCGTCGTGCGGCAGGAGCGCGGCCGCATGCGCCGCTACTGCCATCTCGGCACCGGCAATTACAACCCCAAGACCGCTCGGCTTTACGAGGATCTCGGGCTCCTGACGGCTGATCCCGACGTTGGGGCCGATCTCACCGACCTCTTCAACGTGCTCACCGGCTACAGCCGCCAGACCGAATACCGCACGTTACTGGTCGCCCCGCAGCGCCTGCGCGAAAGCATCGTTGAGCGCATCGATGCCGAGGCCGAAGCGGCCCGGGGCGGTCAGCCATCCGGCATCCGCATCAAGGCCAACGCGCTGGTCGACGAGGAGGTCATCGACGCGCTCTATCGGGCCTCGCGGTCCGGGGTCCCCATCGAGTGCCTGATCCGCGGAATCTGCGCGCTCCGGCCGGGCGTGCCCGGCCTGTCCGAGACGGTGCGGGTGCGCTCCATCCTCGGTCGCTACCTCGAACACAGCCGGGTCCTGCATTTCGCCGGCGCGGGCGAGTGGTGGATCGGTAGCGCCGACATGATGCACCGCAACCTGGACCGGCGCATCGAGTCGCTGGTGCGCGTCCGGGACCAGCAGATGCACGATCAGCTCGCGGTGATGCTGGACCTGGCGTTCAGCGATCACGTCGTCGCCTGGGACCTGGCGGCAGACGGTCAGTGGACGCGGACGGCATACAAGAACGACCGGCGGCTCCTGGACTACCAGGCCGAACTCGCCGCGCTCACCGCCTTCACCGTTCAACACTCCTAGCACGACACGACAGGACCGACGCACGCGAATGGCCGCCCGCCCCAGCTCACCTGACTCCCCTGCCATCCCCTCGGTATCAAGCTCCCTCGAGCGGGAGCGCAAGTACTCCGTCCACGGGCTTTTCGTGATGCCCGACCTCGTCGACGAAACGGTCGGCCTCGCTTCCGCGCAGCCGCGACCGTCGCAGACGCTGCGGGCCGTCTACTACGACTCGCCGGATCTGCGGCTGGCGCGCGACGGGATCACGCTTCGCCATCGCACCGGCGACGGTCCCGCGCGCTGGACCCTCAAGCTGCCTGCCGGCAGCCCTCGGATCGGCGAGCTCCGCGCCGGATGGGCTGGTGCGCAACGAGATCGAGGTCTCCGGAAGCGGGCGCGAGATCCCAGCCGAGCTCGGCGGCCTGCTGACCGGATGGTTACGCGGCGCCGCCATCGCTCCGGTGGCCACCCTGCGAACCTCGCGCTCGATCTCGGTGCTCCGCGATGCCGACGGTGCCGACCTCCTGGAGGTCGTCGACGACACCGTGTCGGTGCAGGAGGGCCGGCGCGTGGTCTCGCGCTTCCGCGAGATCGAGGTCGAGATCAAGGCGGCCGATGCTGCGGCTCTTCCGGCCGCGGTGGACAGCCGTTTCCAACCGGCTCGGCGCCGCGGGAGCGGTGCCCGGCGATCAGCTGCCCAAGGTGGTGCGGGCCCTCGGACCCCGGGCCGTGGCCCCTCCGGAGCTGCCCGCAGCGGCCCGGGTCCTCACCTCCGACCCGGCGAGCGCCCTCGTCGCGGCGGCGCTGCGCACCGGTACCCGACGGCTGCTGCTGGCCGACATCGGCGTGCGGCGCCGCGAGGAGGACGCGGTCCATCAGATGCGGGTCTCCTGCCGGCGCATGCGCAGCGATCTGAAGACGTTTCGGCCCCTCGTCGAACCGCTGTGGGCCGAAGCGCTGCGCACCGAGCTCAGCTGGCTGGCCGACAGCCTGGGTGACGCCCGGGATCTCGAGGTGCTCCGCGAGCGGCTGCGCGCCATGGCGACGGCCGGGGGCCCAGGCGGCCGTCCGGCTGGAGGCCCGCCATACGACATGGAGGCATTCGAGCGTCTCGACGCGATCCTCGCCGCACGTGAAGACCAGGCATTGGCGGTCGGAGCCGAGGCGTTGGCGAGCGAGCGTTACCTGCGGCTGCTGGACGTCCTCGTCGACGCCGCACGCGAGCCCGTCGTCACCCCAGCTGCCAGCACGTCGTGCGCGAAAGTGCTGCCGCCGCTGGTTCGCGGCGCGTGGGACCGGATGGCGAAGAGCTGCCGCAAGCTCGCCCACGACGGAGAGGACGACCAGTGGCATGCGGCCCGGATCAAGGCGAAGCAGGCCCGCTATGCGGCTGAGGCGGTGACCGACGTGCTCGGCAAGCCCGCGGCGCGGATGGCCGTCGCCGCCAAGCAGGTCCAGGAAGTGCTCGGCGAGCATCAGGATGCCGCCATCGCTGCCGACGTCGTCGATGCGCTCGCCCGTGAGCATCTCGATGACGGGGCGCTCTGCGTCGTCGCCGGCCGGCTGATCCAGGGCAATCGCAGCGCGGTGACCGACACCCGGCGCGCTTTCATCTCGGCCTGGAAATCGGCACGAAAGGCCGTGGGTTAGGGGTGGCTCGCAAGCCGCAGACTCGACGAACCTCCCCCAACGCCGGGATGCATCGCACCCGGCTGGAGGGCCAGGGCGACGCGAAGGTGCTCGCTGCCGGCGGATTTCTCTGGCGGGAAGCAGGCGAGCGGATCGGCGCCGAGCGTGAGATCGCCGTCGTGCACCGTCCCAAGTACGACGACTGGTCACTGCCGAAGGGCAAGGTCGACGACGGCGAGCCGCTCGTCGTCACGGCACGGCGGGAGGTCTGCGAGGAGACGGGTGCGGTCGCCGTCTGCGGACAGGTCGTGGGAGAGCAGCGGTACCGGGTGGCCGCTGGGATGAAGTACGTGCGGTATTGGGCGATGGCCTATGCCGGAGGGGATTTCTCGCCTCAGGACGAGGTCGACGAGATGGAGTGGCTCCCCGCACACCTGGCAGTACGCCGGCTCAGCTACGACCATGACCGTCAGCTGACCCAACGCTTCGCTGATGCTCCCATCGCCACGGCGACGCTCCTCATCGTGCGCCATGCGAAGGCCGGCAAGAAGCGACGCTGGCAGGGCGACGACAAGCTCCGCCCGCTCGACACCGAAGGAGCAGCGCAGGCGCAGCGGCTGTCGGTCGTGGCGCCGTGTTACGGACCGGACCGCATCGCCAGCGCCGATCTGGTGCGCTGCGCCGACACCGTTCGCACGGTGAGCCACGACCTCGGCATCCCGATCGCCATCGAGCCCAAGCTGGGCACCGAGTCGTACGCGAGCAACCCGAAGGCGACGGTCGACTGGGTGCGCGAGCAGGTCGCCGCCGGTGGGACGAGTTTGCTGTGCAGCCAGGGCGAGGTCATCCCCGACCTGCTCTCGCGACTGTCGGCCCGCTCTCCGATGCGGCTGCGCCGCGCTCCCGCCCGCAAAGGCAGCATCTGGGCGCTGTCCTTCGCTGACGGAAAGCTGGTCGGCGCCGACTACGACGCCGACCTCGCTCCCGCGATGCCCCTCTAGCGCTACTAGCGCCGGCCGGAAGCCTTCTTAGCGACGGCCTTCTTGGCAGGCGCCTTCTTGGCGACTGCCTTCTTCGCTGGCGCCTTCTTGGCTACCGCCTTCTTCGCCGGCGCGGCCTTCTTCGCCGCCTTGGCGACTGCCTTCTTGGCAGGAGCGGTCTTCTTGGCTACGGCCTTCTTCGCCGGCGCCGCCTTCTTCGCCGCCTTGGCGACCGCCTTCTTCGCCGGCGCGGCCTTCTTCGCCGCCTTGGCGACTGCCTTCTTGGCAGGAGCCGGTCTTCTTGGCTACGGCCTTCTTCGCCGGCGCGGCCTTCTTCGCCGCCTTGGCGGCCGCCTTCTTCGCCGGCGCCGCCTTGACAGCCGCCTTCTTCGCGGGTGCAGCCTTCTTGGCAGCCTTGGCGGCGGCCTTCTTGGCAGGAGCCGCCTTCTTGGCAGCGGCCTTCTTGGCCGGCGCCGCCTTCTTCGCCGCGCGGCCCGGGGTGACGGACGCCGCAGCGCTCTTCACGCTCTTCCGCGCCGTGGTCCGGGCCGTCTCGACGGCTTCAACGGCATTCGTGACGGCGCCGCTGACGAACTCGCGCGCGCCGGACACGTAACCCTTGAATTCGGCGCCGGGACGGAACTTCGGCACTGCCGAAGCCTTCACGTGAACCGGCTCACCTGTAGCGGGATTTCGCCCGACGCGGGCCGCGCGCTCCACGCGCTCGAAAACCCCGAAGCCCGAGATCGCGACTTTCTCGCCACGAGTCACGGCTTCTTGGATCGCTTCGATGACAGCTTCAACGGCACGGTTTGCCGCTGTCCGCCCACCATCGATCGACTCTGATACCCGGCCAACCAAGTCCGACTTGTTCACAGCACCTCCACGACGCGTGATCACGTCACGGTAGGGCCGCCGCGACCTAATCGCAACAGTCACCGGGTTTTTCGGGCGTGTTGCGATGAGGTTCACCGCCGCTCTCGGCCGCCGAAGCGACCCTCCAGCGCCGGTCTACCGGGCCCGCAAATTTGTGTGCGTTACACACACATATGGTGGCGCGGCCGATCCGTCCGCGGGGGTCATACGGTGGTCGGAAGCCACCCCGGCCGACCTGCTTCAAAGACCGAAATATCGGCCTCTGCCTGCAGTGTTAGTGCAATGTCGTCCAGCCCGTTGAGCAGCCGATGACGTATGCCGCCGTCGATGTCGAAGGGCTCGGTGATCCCTGCGCCGCGCACCTGCTTCTGCTCGAGATCGACGGTGATCTGCGTTGTCGGATCGGCTTCGACAGCGTCCATGAGACGCGAAATCGCCTCTGGCGACAGCTGAACCGGCAAGAAGCCGTTCTTGTAGGAGTTGCCGCGGAAAATGTCGGCGAAACGGGCGGAGAGAACGGCCTTGAAGCCATAGTCCGTCAGCGCCCACACGGCATGTTCACGCGATGAACCGGTGCCGAAATTCTCGCCCGCAAGGAGGATCGAGGCACCGGCGTAACGACTGTCATTGAGCACGAACGCGGGATCGTTGCGCCACGCGCTGAACAAACCGGCACCGAACCCGGTGCGCTCGACCCTCTTCAGCCAGACGGCCGGGATGATCTGGTCGGTGTCGACATCACTGCGGCGCAAGGGAATCGCGGTGCCCGCGTGGACGGTGAACGGCTCCATGGCTACAGCTCCTCAGGGGTGGCGAAGTGTCCGGCTACCGCCGTCGCCGCGGCGACGGCCGGCGAGACGAGGTGGGTCCGGCCGCCGGCGCCCTGGCGGCCTTCGAAGTTGCGGTTGGACGTGCTTGCACTGCGCTCACCAGGCGCGAGCGTGTCGGGATTCATGCCGAGGCACATGGAACATCCGGCCGAACGCCACTCGGCACCCGCGTCCGTGAAGACCTTGTCCAAACCCTCTTGCTCGGCCTGCGCCTTCACGAGCATGGAGCCAGGAACGATGAGCGCGCGTAAACCTTGCTTAACCTGGCGGCCCCGTAAAACCGCTGCAGCAGCACGGAGATCCTCGATGCGCCCGTTCGTGCACGAACCGACGAACACGGTGTCGACGGCAATCTCACGGATCGGTGTCCCGGCTGCGAGACCCATGTACGCGAGGGCCCGCTCGGCGGCACCGCGGGCGCCGGCGTCGGCATACGAGCTCGGGTCCGGAACGCTTCCGTCGATCGCGACGCCCTGCGCGGGATTGGTCCCCCACGTCACGAACGGCCGCAGCGTCGCCGCGTCGATCGTGACCTCACGATCGAAAGCGGCGTCGTCATCGCTCTGCAGCTCGCTCCACGCCAGCATTGCCTCGTCCCACAGCGCGCCCTTCGGTGCGTGCGGACGGCCCTTCAGGTAGGCGAACGTGGTCTCGTCGGGCGCGATGAGCCCGGCGCGGGCGCCGGCCTCGATGCTCATGTTGCAGACCGTCATGCGGCCTTCCATGGACAGGCCACGAATGGCGCTGCCGCGGTACTCGATGATGTGACCTTGCCCGCCACCGGTCCCGATCTCGGCGATCACGGCGAGCACGATGTCCTTGGCAGTCACGCCGGGCCGAAGCTCGCCCTCGACATTCACGGCCATCATCCGCGGCCGGGCATTCGGCAACGTCTGCGTGGCGAGCACGTGCTCGACCTCGCTCGTCCCGATGCCGAACGCGATCGCGCCGAAGGCGCCATGCGTCGAGGTGTGGGAGTCCCCGCAGACGACGGTCATGCCGGGCTGGGTGAGACCGAGCTGCGGGCCCACCACGTGGACGATGCCCTGCCCCGGATCGTTCATCGGATACAGCCGGACCCCGAACTCCGCGCAGTTCTTGCGAAGCGTCTCCACCTGGGTACGGCTCACCGGGTCCGCAATCGGCAGCAGCGTGTCGGTGGTCGGGACGTTGTGGTCCTCGGTAGCGAGTGTGAGATCGGGCCGGCGCACCGGACGACCGGCGAGGCGGAGCCCGTCGAACGCCTGCGGCGAGGTCACCTCGTGAACCAGGTGCAAGTCGATGTAGAGCAGGTCGGGCTCACCGGCGGAGGCGTCTGCCTCAGCACCGCCGCGTACCAGATGGCTATCCCAGACCTTGTCTGCGAGTGTTCGTCCCACTTCTCACTCCCTGAGACGGTAGTTTCACGTCGTGGAACACGATAGCGGAGTTGGCGTACTCGACAAAGCGGTTCGCGTCCTCGATGCGCTCGAGGATGGCCCGGCAGCCCTCGCAGAACTCACCTCGAGGACGGGCTTGCCCCGTGCGACGGCGCATCGGCTCGCCGTGGCCTTGGAGGTGCATCGGCTCGTCGCGCGTGACAGCGAAGGCCGCTTCCTGCTCGGGCCACGTGTCGCGGTGAGCAACCCGCTGGTGGCCGCGGCCGGCCCGGTACTCGAGATGCTGCGTGACGAGACCGGCGAGAGTGCGGTGTTGTACGTGCGCACCGGGCCCGACACGCGACGTTGCATCGCGTCTGCGGACCGGGCCAGCGGGCTGCGCGACACCGTGCCGGTCGGGGCGGTGCTTCCCATGACCGCCGGGTCCGCCGCCCACGTCTTCCTGGCCGCGAGCGGCGAGCCGATCCCGGCAGGCGCGTCCTTCGGCGCGAAAGAGCTGGCAGCGGTGGGCCGTCAGGGGTTCGCCGCCAGCGTCGCCGAGCGTGAGCCGGGCCTGGCGTCCGTCAGCGCACCCGTGCAGGACGCCGGCGGCCAGACGATCGCGGCGATCTCCGTCTCCGGTCCCGTCGAGCGCCTCACCCGCAATCCTGGAAAGCGCTTCGGCGCGGCTGTCGCGGCGGCGGCACGCCAGCTGGAGCACGCGTTGCCGGCGGGCTCCCCCTGAGTTCCTCCCCCCGCGGCCCGGCGCGAATTAGGTTGCTCCCATGACGATTCGCGTCGTCGTCGCCGAGGACTCGCTCCTCATGCGCGAGGGCATCCGGCTGGTGATCGAGCGCCAACCCGACCTGGAAGTCGTCGCGGACTGCGTGGATTTGGCGACGCTGGAAACGGCCGTCGAGAAACACACACCGGACGTGGTGGTCACCGACGTCCGCATGCCACCGACCCTTACCGATGAGGGCATCCGGTTCGCGGTGCAATTGCACGAGCGGCACCCGGAGGTGGGTGTCGTCGTCCTCTCGCAGTACAACGAGCCGGCCTACGCGAACGCCTTGCTCGCGCACGGAAGCGCCCGTCGCGCCTACCTGTTGAAAGAGCGCGTCAGCGAGCCCACCGAGCTGGCCGAGGCGATCCGGACCGTCGCGCGGGGCGGGTCCGTCATTGACCCGATCGTCGTCGAAGGACTGGTGAAGTCCTCCAGCCGGGGACCGTCGTCACTGCTCACCTCGCTGTCCAGGCGCGAACTGGAAGTGCTCGAGCAGGTGGCGCAGGGCAAGAGCAATGAGGCCGTAGCACGCGCGCTCGTCCTCACCGAGCGGGCGGTCGAGAAACACATCAACGCGCTCTTCGCCAAACTCGGCCTCATCGTCACACCGGAAGTGAACCGGCGCGTCGCTGCGGTGCTGCTCCTGCTCTCCGAGCGGGATGACCGAAAGGGAAGCTAGCACCCTTGTTCCACCGCGTTTGCGGCCGAGAATCTAGCTATGAACGCAACCACGGCTGGACGCATGCCGCCCCCGGCGGGGAGCAGCGCCGAGGTGAGCGTCCTCATCGTCGACGACCAGCCGCCCTTCCTGGCGGTGGCGCGGACGCTGGTCTCGATCATCTCCGGCTGGCGGGTCATCGCCGAGGCCCAGACGGGGGAAGAGGCGGTCGCCCAGGCCCAGGCGACCCGGCCGGACGTCATCCTCATGGACATCAACCTGCCGGGGATCAGTGGCATCGAGGCCACCCGGCAGATCGTCACCTTCCAGCCGCACGTGACGGTCGCCCTCGTTTCCACCTACGCGGCCGACGATCTGCCGGCCGATGCGCTCGATTGCGGCGCCGCCGGCTACTTCCGCAAGGAAGACCTCACCCCGCGCCTCTTGCGCGGCCTGCTCTCCACCGGAACGTGAGCTCCCTTAGGTCGAGAGGGCGTTCACCGCAATCCCCGTACTGATGCGGGTGCCGGCTCCTGGCCTCGACTCGACAGTGAGGACCGCGCCGATCGCGCCGAGCCGGTCGCGCATGTTCACGAAGCCGTGGCCGTGATCGGCAACGCCCGCATCGAAACCGGCGCCGTCGTCGGCGACCTCGACGCACAGCGTCGTGCCGGAGGCCGCCAGACGGACCGTGAGCCGTGCGCCGTCCCCGGCGTGCTTGCCGGCGTTCTGCATCGCTTCGAGACAGCAGAAGTAGACGGCGGCCTCGACCTCCTCCGGGTACCGGCAGTCGATGTCGACCTCGACAGAGCACGGCAGCGGCGAGCGAGCGGCCGCAGCCCGCAAGGCCTCGCCGAGTCCTCGATCGCGCAGCAGGGGCGGGTAGATCCCGTGCGCCAGCTCGCGGAGTTCGGCGATGGTGGCCTGCACGTCAGTCCGCAGATCGGCGACCAGCCCGGCGACCGTTTCAGTGTCGCCCTCCTCAGCAATCGAAGCAGCCAGCCCGAGCTTGACTGCCAGTGCGACCAAGTGCTGCTGGGCGCCGTCGTGAAGGTTTCGCTCGATCGCCCGGCGCGAGTCGTCGGCCGCGTTGACGATGCGCAGCCGCGACGCCTGCAGTTCCTCGTTGCGCTCGGCCAACTCCGCAAGCGAGGCTTGGAGAGCCGAGTCCAGCCGCACGTTGTGCAGTGCCAGCCCGAGCTGGCGGGCCAGTTCCACGAGCGGGCGCTCATCATCCTCGGTGAACCTCGCTGCCTCAGGCGGGCGGCGCAGCACTACCAAACCCAGCAACTCCCCCAGATGCGCGACGGGGACCAGACGCACATCGCCGCCGTCGTCCTCGAGCAAGGCGGGCAACCACACGGCCGCCCAGCCCGGCCCACCGATGCGGGCCTGCGCGACGACGGCCCGCTCGGATTCGGTGAGCTGAAGCCGAGCCGCGGGCGCCTGGGGCAGGCTCACCGCGAGGCTGAGCAGGCCATCGGTGCCGGTCCAGATGGCGACCTTGGATCCCGGCACCGTCGAACGCAGTGATTCCACGAGCTGCAGCAGGAGCTCGTCCATCGGGACGGCACGGCTCATCCGGGCGGTGAACGCCGTCGCCACCTCTTCGGTCGACGGGTCCCGGTTGCCGACCACCACCTCGGCGACAGCATGCAGCCGGCGGCGCAGCGGAACCGCGAGCAACGCCACCACGATTGCCGCCAGGAGGCTGGCGAGCAGGACGTCGCGCTCGTGGTCCTTCGGGGGACCGCCGATCCCGACGATGACGACGAGGTAGACGAGCGCGACGAGCGCGGCCACGCCGGTCGCCGCGATCGCCTCGGTGAGGGCGGCGCCTCCGCCGCGGCTCGCGGGTGAGCTGACCGCGGCGATGTGGGCCAGCGGGATCAGGAGCAGTCCGTAGGTGATCCACAGCAGCGGGCGCTGGGGCGCCCCGGTCATCAGGTGCAGGGTCGGCAGGACGATGCAGAGACCCACGACGAGCACGGCGCCGGCGGCCAGCCACAGCGCGAAACGGCGGTCCGCGGCGGTGGCCCGCCGCAGGCTCAGAGCCACGGTCGTCGCGTAGCCGGCCCACGCAGCGACGGCCACCCAAATCAACGGTCCCCAGAGCGCGGCCGCGAGCTGGCCACCGGCCATGAGCAGGCAGCCGCCCACGAGCCGGCCCCGGCGCCGCGCCCCGGAGGCCAGAGCAGCCGCCAGCCAGGCGGCTGCCAGTACGCCGGAGGCGATCGCCAGAGCGGGCACGGCTACTCCGCCCGCAGAATCTGGGCTACCCGCAGCCGAGCAGCGCGATGACCCGGCCACGCCGCGAGAGCGTTGGCCAGTACCAGGGCGGCTGGTGCGATCAGGAACAGCGCCCACACCGCCAGCGGCGGCACGTATTGGATGGGCGTGTAGTCCGCAACCGCGCGCCACACGGTCCGGCCGACAGCGACCCCCAGCGGCACTCCGAAGATGAGTCCGATCAGCGCCAGCAACGTCGCCTGGGTAACGGTCACCCAGCGGCACTGCCACTGGGTCATCCCGAGGGCGCGCAGCACCGCCAGATCGTGAGCCCTCCGCCGGACTGCCGTCGCCAGCGCGTGACCGACCGCACCGATGGCGAGGATGGCGAGGAACGCCCCCAGCACGATCGGCAGGACCCGCACCTGCTTCAGTTCGGCCACCTCCACCAGGGGATCCGGAGGTCCGAACTCGGCGTCCTTCAGGGCGGGGTTGGCCTTGCCCACCTCCGCGGCGAGTGTCGCGCCCGCATCGGCCGTGCGCGCCGACGGGATCAACGAGATGAGGATGACGTGGTACTTGAATCCCGTGAAGAGGGTGTCATATCCAGCGGGCGTCACCCAGCCGCCGTCGGCGTAGCCGTTGTGCGGCCCGGCCGGAACCAGCCCGGAGCCGGTGATCAGGAATCGGTGTCGCTGTTTGTTGCCGGCGAGCGAGACCCGTTCCCCCACGCGCGCATGCAACGCCCGCAGCGACGTCGGCGCGAGAAGCGCTTCATCGGCGGACGCCGGAAGCCGGCCGCTGGTCACCACGACCGGCAGCGGCTTGCCAGTGGCGTCGTACTCGAACAGTGAGACCGATCCGTCTCCGCCGGGGCCGGTAGCGACGGCCGTCCGTGAGTCATCGACCCCACTGACGGACGTGTTGTCGTCGAGTGCCTTGGTCAGTGCCTTCGCAGGGCCGAAATCCTGCCCGTTGAGGCCGATGAACGCGGTCAGCTGGAACGTCTGGCCGAAGCGCTCGGGCTTGCCGGCGGCGTCCGACACCCCGTGAGAGAAGGTGAAAGCGGCAATGATTCCCAGCACGCCGATGATGGCCCCGATCAGCGCCGGACGCACCGGTACGGCAGCGCGCCCGCGTCCCGGCTCGAGGGCGAAGCGGGCCCCGACGATCACCGGAACCGGCAAACCCACCCGGCCGATCGAGCGGGCGATCGCCGAACGCCGGACCAGCGCACCGCGGCGTGCGGAGCCAAGCGCGAGCCACGCGGCCACAGACGACCCCGCCGCGACGAGCACGATCATCGCCGGAAGCGCTGGGGCTATGACGACCCAGTCAGCCGAGCGCCCGGGGGCCGGCTCGCTCAGCGCAGCGCTGCCGATCGGCATCCATCCGGAGGCGATGTAGGCCGCGATCACCGCCAGCACTCCCCCGACGAGGGCGCTGATCGTCGGGCCGGCAGCCGCCGCCACGATGGCTTGCCCGGGAGTCATGCCGAGCGACCGCATGGTCTGCAGCTCGCTCACCGACGCCGCGGCGTACCTGGTGATCGCCTGCCCAACGAGGAAGAGCGCAGCGACGAACGCAGCTGCTCCGAACGCCACCAGGCATCGGGCCTCGAACGCGACATGGCGCTGCGCCGCACGGGCCTGCTCGGGAAGATTCCACACGTCGATGTCGGAGCGACCGGTGACCCTCGCGACGTCGACGCGAAGCTTCTCGACGTCCGCTTCGCCGCCGCGCAACCGGACCAGCGCGTTGACGAACTGCTGCGTTTGCGGATGCTTCGGATCACCGATGATGCTGGCGGAATACCTGCTCGTGACAGCCGGCGAGAAGACGATGGCGCCCCGCGAGTCCGGCGCATCGATGAACCACGGCGAGCGCACCACCCCAACGATGCGCAGGGTGACCCGAGGGCCGCTGAGGGTCCCGGAAGCGCCGGTCGGCTCACCGGCGAGCTGCTTCGGCGTCGGCAGCCTCAGCACGACGGTGTCTCCTACGCTCTTGTGGTAAGACGCCACGAACCTGCTTGTCACCACGGCTTCAGCGGCGCTTGTCGGGTCGTAGACGCGACCCTTGAACACGACCGGTTTTTCGATGGTGTGCAGGAACGCACCGTCTGCCGGAGGAAAGGCGAGAGCGGAATCGCCGACTCCCTCGAGGGTCATGTCATAGGCCACGACGAATTTCGTCAGCGCAGCCACCTCGGGCAGGGCGGCGATCTTCGCCCAGTCGAACCCCGGCGTGTTCGCCAGGATCGCCGAGGTCGCCGGCAACGTGCGCTCTGCCAGCCGCGCTTGGGCACTCGCCCCGCGCCGCGCTCCCGCCAGCGACGTCAGGACCGTGCCGCCGGCCAGACACAGCAGCAGGGTCAGCACGGCGAGCGATCGCCAGCGGCGCCGCAGATCGATGCGCAACCAGGCCCGGACGACGTTCACGACGAGCTCACCCGCTCGCCGGCAACGAGATCCGAACTCCCGTGTCGGACTCGATCTGCCCGTCCCGCAGGACGATCTGCCGGTCGGCGCCCGCAGCGACCTCGCTCGAGTGGGTGACCATCACGATGCTCTGGCCACCGCTGTGCAAGCGGCGGAAGAGCTCGAGCACCTCGGCGCCACCGTCGCTGTCGAGCGCTCCGGTGGGTTCGTCTGCCAGCAGCAGCGTCGGCGAGTTCACCAGCGCTCGGGCAATCGCCAGCCGCTGACGCTGGCCCCCCGACAGCACCGCGGGAACCTGCTCGCTGCGATCGCCCAGTCCGAGGAGATCCAGCAGTTCACGGGCCCGCGCTTCGGCCGCCTTGCGCCTCATGCCGCCCATGACGGCCGGCAGCGCGATGTTGTCGAGCGCGCTCACCCCGTCGAGCAGGTTGAAGAACTGGAAAACAATGCCGATGTGGTGGCGCCGGTAGCGGGCCAGCCACCCTTCGTCGCGGCCGTCCAGCCGCTGCCCTGCCACCTCAACGGTGCCGTCGTCAATGACATCGAGACCGGCGATGACGTTGAGCAACGTGGACTTTCCACATCCCGACGGACCCATCACCGCGACGAACTCGCCCGCCTCGACATCCAGGTCGACCCCGCGAAGCGCCCGCACCGGCGCCAGGTCGGCCGTGAAGGTCCGCCGCACCCCCCGCATTCGCACGGCGAGGATCACCTCGCCGGCTGCCGTCACCGGCTGCTGCGCGGCGGTCGCCTCGGGCACGCTCACGCCGACGCTCCCAGGGCCGGCTCGGCGAGACCGCAGTAGCGATACGCGTCGACTGGCGCAGCCCGACCCTTGACCTGCTGCGGGCCCAGGAACTCCCATGTACACAGGGGATCGGCGAGCTCGACGGTAGCAACGCCGGCGACGGTCGTGCCGGCCGGACGGGCCAGATCCTGCAGCCGCTGAGCCAGGTTCACGGTGTCTCCCACCAGCGTGTATTCGAGGCGCTCCGCACTGCCGAGCAACGCCGCGGCGACCTCACCGGTCGACAGGCCGATACCGAGACCGAACGGGGCCAGCCCCTTCGCCGCCCACTGGTCGTTCAGCTCCTGCTGGCGCGAGTGCATGCCCGTGGCAGCGCGTACGGCGCTGCTCGCGTGTCCCGGGTGCGGATCCGGGGCGCCGAAGACGGCCATCACTGCATCACCCACGTACTGCATGACGGTTCCCCCTTCGGACAGGATGGCAGCATTCATGGCCTTTCGATGGGCGTTCAGCTGACCGGCCAGGAGGGTCGGATCGGCACGCTCGGCCAGCGTCGTGTAGCCCCGCACGTCCGACATCAGCACGGTCACCGTCAGACGTTCGGTGCGCTCCGCCGCTCCGCGGTCACTGCGCAGCTTGTCCGCCAACCCTCCGGGCAGCAGCCGGGAGAGCGTCTCCCCCTGCTCCTCGCGCTGCAGGATCGCGGTGTGCAGCAAGCGAAGTCGGCGCAGCGCCTCCGCCTGTCCGGCGGACGCGCCGCGAGCCAGGGTCAGGAAAAGGTCCTCGACCTTGTCATTGACCCCTTCCGGTGTGGAGTGGATCGCGGCGGCGATCGCCTTGACCGGGCGGCCCTGGGCGACCTGCTCCAGCAGCTGCTCCTGCTCCCCGTCGAGCTCGCCGTCGGCGCGCACCGGCGCCACCAGCGCGCGCACGATCTCCGGATCGAGCATCGAGCCGCCGGTGGCGACCTCGCGGATGGCCCGGCTGAGGCGTCCTCCGTCGGCGACGCGATCCTTCAGCAGGTACGCGTAGCCGGCCGCGCCGCTGGCGAGGAGGTCCACCGCGTACCCCGGGCTGTCGTACTGGCTGAGGACCACGACTCCCGTCCCCGGCCAACGCTTGCGCACCTCCTTCGCACCCTCGATCCCCTCGTTCTGAAAGGTCGGCGGCATCCGGATGTCGGTCACGAGGACCTGGGGCCGAAGCTGCGCGCTCTGCGCAACCAGCTCGTCGTAGTCGCCGGCGAGCCCGACGACCGAGATGCCGTCGTCGCGAGCAAGCAGGGCGCGCACGCCCTCGCGGACAATCAGATTGTCATCCGCCAGCAGCACAGTGATCCGCTCCACGCCCCTATTGCCTTCCTTCGACGCGATCGGGACAAGGTGGCCAGGACCAGTCCTTCCGGGGGTGCTGGCTACACCCCCAGGTCGCTGGCTGGCACCCTCGCGCGGCCGCCGCAGCAATTCCTAGCGTCGAATCGTGCGCTACGAAGCGAAAGTCACCTCGGTGTCATGGATCCCGTCGGAAGCCGTCAGCGGCCTGTTCAAGGCCGGCTTCAGCACCGGCTTGAACCACTACGACGCGCCGCCGCCGGCGCAGTTGGAGGACGTGCAGACACTCCGAGACCGCGATGCCTTCCGCTTCGCGAACGTGGTGTCTGCCTGGGTTGATTTCGAGGGGGACGAGCCGGTGGCGTTCGGCCAGCAGGGCAGCACCTTCATGGGTGCGACGACCGTGCGGCTCGGCCCGCTCGATGCCACCTTCGCTGCCGTGACCATGCCGGAACTCCGCCCGCAGCCGCAGGTGGGCCCGGGTTGCGTCACGTTCGGCCAGACGTGCGGGGGACGAACAGCCCTGCCGCTTCCCCGCCGCATCAGCAGGCCTCCGTTCATGCGGCTGCAATCACCCCTGGTCTGGACCACGCTGCGGCTCACGATCCGCTCGGACGGCAGCAGCAGCATGGACCTCGCGGGGGCTAGCCCCTTTCCGCGCCACTGGGTCTATGACAGCAACGGCAATCTCGCGCTCAAGGCCGGAGTCGCCGACTGGCGCCGCTGGATCGGCCAGCCCTCGTGGTCGAAGACCCCTTGGGGTGAAGAGGATTGCGATGTCGTGGTCTCGGCAGCCGAATCGCGACTCGAGCGTGAACTGTCCGGGCTCGTCATGCACGGGGAGAGCAAACCCCGCATCCGGACCTTCACCCCGGGGGAACACCTCGCCGCACAGGGCGAGCCGGGTGACTCGCTGTTTCTCGTGCTGGACGGCATCGTCGACATCACCGTCGACGGCCGCGCACTCGGCAATCTCGGGCCAGGCGCGGTGCTCGGAGAACGGGCGATTCTGGAGGCCTCGCGACGCACCGCAACGGTCACCGCAGTGACCAACGTGAAAGTTGCCGAGGTCGCGGCGCAAACTCTGAACATGGTCGCGCTCAAACGGCTCGCTGAGGGCCGCCACCGTGAGCTGTCCCCCGACCTCAGCGCGCGGTGAGGATCATCCCTCTCGGCGTTCGCGGGTCGACGGCGGCACCGGGGGCGGAGTTCGTCCGCTACGGCGGCCATACGAGTTGCGTCGCCGTGCTCGGCGACTCCGACGAGGTGCCGCGGCTCGTGCTCGATGCGGGTACCGGCCTGCGCTCGCTGCCGCGACTGCTGGGCGGGCAGCCCTTTCGCGGCCACATCGTGCTCACCCACTTGCACTGGGATCACACGCAAGGCCTGCCCTTCAGCGCCGCCGTGGACCGGGTGGACGCCGACGTCCGCCTGCACGTGCCGTCCGGTGGTGACGACGCGCAGGAGCTGCTCGCCCGGTCCTTCTCCCCGCCGTTCTTCCCGATCGGTCCCGACGGGCTGCTCGGGCGCTGGCAGTTCCGTTCCCTGCTGCCCGGAGCGGTGCACGGCATCGGTGACCTGGCCGGGACGTCCGTCGTCGTCGGACCGGTCGCCCACAAGGGCGGCCTCACCCTCGGCATCCGCGTCGAACGCGAGGGGACGTCGCTCGCCTACCTGCCCGACCATGCCTGGAATCCGGAGACCCCCGAGCCCCTGAGGGCCTCGGCGCGGGCGCTCGCGCTCAGGCGTCGACCTCCTGCTGCACGACGGCCAGTACCTCGACGCCGAAGCGAGCGAGGCGCGCGGTTACGGCCACTCGACGATCGGCGCCGCGGCCGCGTTCGCCGACCTGTGCCGGGTCGGGCGCCTTGCCGTCACGCATCACGCCCCGGACCGGACCGACCCGGCGCTCGACGAGCTGACCCGCGAGTACCGCTGCACCCCGGAAGGCCGACCGTTGAGCTTTGTCCGCCAGGACGAGCCGCTCGACGTTTCGCCCTCCGGCTCCGCGCGCTGAACCGATGCGCGCGCCGATCGTGGTTCAGTCCTCCGCCGACCCCCGCATGATCGCGGCTTTGGCGGCCATGAACTCTTCCTCCGTCAAGGCGCCGCTGCTGTACAGCGCGGTCAACCGCTCGAGGCGGCTGACGAGGTCGGCATCCCCCGGATGGGAGGCCTCTTCAACCTCCTCGATGACGTCGTCGGCAAAGCGCTCCAGCACGGAATCCCAGTGGCGGCGAAGGCGTGAGACCGGCGCCTCGGCGGCGAAGTAGAACTCCTCCTGGCGCATCAGCACCGAAACGAACGTCTCGCCTTCGGAGGTGTCGACCCCCCACGAGAGCAGGTCCAGCTCCTGGACCCTGGGCAGGGTCAAGCGGTCGACCAGCTCGTCGCGCGACTCCACGTAGACGGCTGTGACGTCCGCCCACGGAAGCTGCAGCACCGGGTCGACCGGCTTGGGCTCCTTGGGCTCCTTGGCCTGCCTCGCATTCACCGGCTCCGGCGGGGCGGGGTAGAACGACACCCCGCGGATGCCGAGCCCGAGCGACCCGCGCTGCCCGACCGTCGCCCCGACAGTGCCACCGGCCACCCGCCCGCGTGCGGAATACGGCCACAACGCCATGACCTCCCACCACGGCATCTTGGCGATGCGGACGGCCGTCTCGCTGCTCATCTGGCGGTCCAGCTCGTCCACCAGATGACCGACGTCGGCAACCGCGACCCCACTCGGTACCAGAAAGCGCAGCAGCTCCCCACCGGCCAGCAATCCGAGCGTGATCGGCTGCTCGACGACGACCCGGAGGGGATCGGCCACGCCGACGTCGCTGAGGGGCCAGGAGCGCTCATCGCGTTCGCTGACGTACGCGAGCCGCGTAGGGGTGACGACCAGCGCGCCGATCACCTCTCCCGCCGGCGCCTCGCTAACGATCGCCTTGGCGACGAGCGGCTCGCCGGAAAGGGCCTTGCGCGACTTGGCTTCAACCGCCCGGGGCAGCTTGCGTCTCACCGCCCAACGGTAGCCCGCCCGCAGCGGGTGGACGACGCGCGAGACGTGAAAGGCCCCTAACCCGCTTGCCGGATGCCTCCGAAGTCGCCGAACGACTGGCTGGGCAGGCCCTGCGACGGCCCGCGCTCCTCGACGCTGAGGTCGATGTCCAGCCCTAGCGACCGCAACGCCGACGGCGTGAAAACGGACGGCAGCTCGACGCCCTGCGGAACGGCGCGTAGCAGGTCGTTCCGCACAGCGGGGCGGCCGAGGAAGAAGCCCTGGCCCAGATCGCACTTCAGCTCGCTGACGGCGGCGAGCTGACCGGGCGTTTCGATGCCTTCGGCGACGGTGCGCAAACCCAGGCTGGTCGCGAGGCTGACGATCGCGCGCACGATCGCCGCGCTCGCCTGGGCCTCGCTTCCGGACGCGTCGAGGTTCGCCACGAACGAGCGGTCCACCTTCAGCGCCGTCACCGGAAACTCCTGCAAATACGCCAACGACGAGTACCCGGTGCCGAAATCGTCGATCGCGAGATTGACGCCGAGCCGGCGCAGCGCGTGCAGGGTCTGCACCGTCGACGCGGCGTCGCTCATGAGCGCGCCCTCGGTGATCTCCAGGGTCAGGAGTTCGGGCCGGAGGCCGGAGGCCGCGAGTGCGCCGGAGACGTTCGCCAGGAGTCCGGGGTCGGCCAGCGACCGGCCGGAGACATTCACCCATACGCCGATCGGCCGACCGAGCTGGCGTGCCCAATCGACGGTGTCCGCGCAAGCCACGCGCATGATCCAGGCGTCGAACTCGACGACGGTGCCGAGATCTTCAGCGATCGCGAGGAATTGACCCGGGCCGAGCATGCCTCGGGTCGGGTGTTCCCAGCGCAGCAAGGCCTCGGCCGCGACGATGTCACCGGTCACGAGGTCGACGTGGGGCTGGTAGCACGCCCGCAGCTCGCGCCGCTCCACCGCGCGCTGCATCTCGCTGCTCAGCTGGAACCGTTCGGTCATGCGGCTGCGCGCCGCCTCGTCCAGCATCGCGTAGCTGCCACGGCGCTGCTCCTTGGCCTGATACATCGCCGCGTCGGCGTCCTGCAGGAGCTCTGACCCGGTACGTGCGGCGTTGTCGGTGAACACGACGCCAACGCTCGCGGACAGGAACACCTCACGGCCACGAACCCGCTGCGGCACGTTAAGCGACTGGGACACCCGTTGCGCGATCGCCTCCACCTCGGATGGGTCGGCGAGATCGCTGCAGATGACGACGAACTCGTCACCGCCTACGCGCGCCACCATGTCCTCGGGCCGCACCGCCTTGCGCAGCAGCCGTGCGATGGTCGTCAGAACCTCGTCGCCGGCGTCGTGACCGAGGGTGTCGTTAACGAGCTTGAAGCGGTCCAGATCGACGAACAGCAGCGCGACGATGCCCGGATGGCGCGGGAGCCGGGCGCGAACATGTTCCAGATGCTCGAGCAGGAGCGTGCGGTTCGCGAGCCCGGTGAGCGGGTCGTGAACCGCCTGATGCGCAAGGCGTTCCTCGAATTCCTTGCGCTCCGTGACGTCTTTGAGGACGCCGGTGAACAGGCCGACGTCGGCGCCCACGTCGCTGACGGCAACTTCGAGGGGAAACGTCGTGCCATCGCGGCGCCGGCCGACGACCTCTCGGTAGTGGCCGATGACGCGTCGCTCGCCGGTGCGATGAAAGCGCTGCAAGTAGCTGTCGTGGTCGCGGCCGACCGATTCGGGCATGAGCATGCTGACGTTGCTGCCGACGACCAGCGCGGATGGGTAGCCGAACATCCGCTCCGCCGCCGGGTTCATGGACTCGACACGGCCGAGACGATCGATGGTGATGATCCCGTTCGCGGCCGTGTCGAGGACGGCCCGGGCGCGCTGCTCGCTGACGCGCAACGCCGCGCTGGCGGCCTGCTCCCGCTCCGTCATGCGGATGCGCTCGACGGCCAGGGCCACGCGATCGGAGACCAGCTCCAGCATCGCCACGTCTGACTGGACGAACGCGGCAGCTTCCGCACTCGCCACGAGCAGGACCCCGAGCAGGCAGCCTGAGATGTTCAGTGGCACTGCCGCCAGCGATCGGGTGCTCAGCGTGCCCGGCAGTCCCTGGACCGGATGGGCCTGCGCGATCTCGTCCACGAGTGCGGGGCGGCGGGTGGCGGCGACGCGTCCGGTGATGCCCTGACCCATCGGGATGCGCAGGCTCGCCACGACCTCGTTCTGCTCGCCGACGGAGGCGCGCACCGCCAGCATCTGCCGGGTCTCGTCGAGCAGCAGGATCGTCGACGAGGACGCCTCCAGTCCGACCCGGACGCGCTCGAGAAGCTCGCGCATGGTCTCGTCGGGGTCCAGGGGCAAGAGGCCGACTTCGGTGATGCTCTGGACGAAGGCCAACCGGCTGACCGAATCACGTTCCACCCGCCGCCGCGCCCGCACGACCGCCGTCCCTTCCGCGGAACCCGCTGTCATGCACCAAACCCGACAAATGGCCAATGCAGGGACGATAGCGCCACAGGCAGCAATCAACAACTGTCCGTAGTGGATCAGTCACGCGAACTCGGGACGCGCGATGCGACGCGATGGGCTGGCGCCCGAAGCGACGCAACGGGACCGGCCGCCGGTCGCCAGTGGGAGCGGGAGTGCCACTGCGAGCGCGACCCCGGTGACCGGGGGGCAGTGGCGACTCGCGCATCCAGTGGCGGCTACTCACGCACAGCGGGACCGTCGAACGCCACTCGCGATCCACCGGACCGCATACGCAAAGACTGCCTTGTAGCCCCGACCGGATTCGAACCGGCGCTACCGCCTTGAGAGGGCGGCGTCCTAGGCCACTAGACGACGGGGCCGAACTTGTTAGCTCCAACGCGGCAGCCGAAACCCGATGACTCTGGGAAACGATTGCCGGCACTGGTGCCGATGGTGACCGCTGGGGTACCAGGACTCGAACCTAGACTAGCGGAATCAGAATCCGCCGGGCTGCCAATTACCCCATACCCCACAAGCCTGCACCGAACGATCTGCCCAGGCTGCGCGAGACAGAATACCCCAGCAGGCGTTGCGGATCGCCGCTGGTAGCAAGCGTCTCAGTTGGCCAGCTTCACGGCCTCCTCGATGCGCGCCAGAGTGCGCTCCCTGCCCAGCAGGTGCATGGACTCGAAGAGCGGCGGCGAGATCGTGCGTCCGGTCACCGCCACGCGCAGCGGGGTCGCCGTGCGCTTGCGGTTCAGCCCGAGCGTCTCACCGATCCCCCACACCACTTCCTCGAGGAGCGGCGCCTGCCACGCGTCAAGGGCGCTCAAGCGCTCCAGAGCGGTGCGTAACACCGCACCTGACCCCTCGCCCAGGCCCTTGGCCGCGGCGGCCTCCTCGACGGCGAACGCGGCCGGATCGACGAAGAGGAAATGCAGCAGCTCGGCAGCCTCGGTGAGCCGGTTCATCCGCTCCTGAATCAGCGGCACGGCCTCCGCGAGCTCGCTCGGCGGAGCGGTCAGCCCGGCCTCCTCCAGCACGGGTGCCACCCGCGCCGCGAGCTGCTCCGGGGTCAGCGAGCGGAATCCAATCGCCGTTCAGCGCCTCGAGCTTCTTCAGGTCGAAGCGCGCCGGATTCTTGCTGACCCGGCGCACGTCGAACTCCGCCAGCAGCACGTCGCGACCGAAGAACTCGCGGTCGCCGCCCGGCGACCAGCCGAGCAGCGACAGGTAGTTCGCCAGGCCCTCGGCCAGGAAGCCGGCTCTCCGGTACCAGGCGAGCGACACCTCGCCGTTGCGCTTGGACAGCGGCGCGTTGTCGGCGCCGATGATGAGCGGCAGGTGCGCGTACGCCGGCCACTTCTCCTGGGGGTGGCCGAGCGCGGCGAAGAGGGCGAGCTGGCGAGGCGTGGCCGTCACCAGGTCCTCGCCTCGCACGATGTGGGTCAGGCCCATGAGCATGTCGTCCACAGCTGCGGCCAGCAGGTAGAGCGGGTGTCCATCCGAGCGCGTGATGGCGAAGTCGGGCACGTTGGCGTGGTCGATGGTGATCTCGCCGCGCACCAGATCGGCCCACGTCGTCGTGCCGTCCGGCATCCAGAAGCGCAGCACGCTGGTGCGCCCCTGCGCCTCGAAGCCCGCCCGCTGCTCCGGCGTGAGGGTGCGGCAACGACCGTCGTAGCCAGGAGGACGGTTCGCCGCACGGGCTTCCTCGCGGCTCTTGGCGAGCTCGGCGGGCGTGCAGTAGCAGGGGTAGGCAGCGCCGGAGTCCCGCAGCCGGCCCGCAGCGTCGGCGTACACAGCCAGCCGCTCGCTCTGCCGGTAGGGCGCGAACGGGCCGCCGGCCTCCGGACCCTCGTCCCATTCGATATCGATCCAGCGCAACACGTCGAGCGCAGCCGCGTAGGCCTCATCGGTGACCCGCGATCGGTCGGTGTCCTCCACCCGCAGCAGGAAAGTGCCGCCGTGGCGGCGGGCCAGCGCGAACGAGAAGAGGGCCGTCCTCACATTGCCGACGTGAAGGTCACCCGAGGGTGCCGGAGCGAAGCGGGTCCGCATGCTCGCGTCCATCGGCGGGATGGCGAGATGGCGCACTGCCACGGGTGCCGGTCCCGGTGAAGCGCTGGCACTGCTGGTCATCGCGGCTCTCCCACATTCGTCAGGGACCCGATGCCCTCGATCTCGACGGTCACCTGCTGGCCGGGCGAGAACGGTCCGATACCGGCCGGAGTACCGCTCAGGATCACATCGCCCGGTAGCAGGGTCATGGCCGCGCTCGCGTAAGCGATCAGGCTCGGTACATCGTGAATCATCTGCGACGTGCGCCCGTCCTGGCGCACCTCGCCGTCCACCAGGGTACGAATTCGCAGGTCGGAGGCGTCGATCTCGGTCTCGATCCAGGGCCCCAGGGGGCAGAACGTATCGCCGCCTTTGGCCCGGCTCCACTGCCCGTCGGCGCGCTGCCAGTCGCGCGCCGTCACGTCGTTGCCACACGTGTAGCCGAGGATGACCTCCCCGGCTCGCTCGATCGGGACGTCGCGGCAGAGCCGCCCGATCACCACGGCGAGCTCGCCCTCGTAGTCGATCCGGGTCGCCGGCATCGAGATCGCCTTGCCCGGGCCGATGACCGATGTTGAGGGCTTCAGGAACAGCAGCGGGCTCTGCGGCGCCTCCCCGCCCATCTCGCGGGCGTGCTCGGCATAGTTCTTGCCGATCCCGATGACCTTGCTGGGCAGGATCGGCGCCAGCAACGACTCCTCGTGAAGCGGCACCGACTCACCGGTCGGGACGAGCTCCCCGAACGGATGGGCCGAGAGCAGCAGCACCTCGTCGCCCCGGATCACCCCGAAGCGCGGACTTCCCTCAACGTTCACTCGAGCAATGCGCACGACCAGCGACGCTACCGGCGCCGCAGCCGGTGGGCTTCGATCCGTGACGAAGTGCCCGGTTAGGTGGCTTCGATCATGCGCATAATTCGCACATGACCGAAGCGACCTACGACGTCGGCGCCCCGGAGCCCCAGGAGATCGACGAGGAACTGAGCATGAAGCTCGGCCACCTCCAAGAGGACGCGATCCTGCGCGGCAAGCCGAACGGCGACGAGCGCTGCGATAACTGCCTTTACTACCTCGACACCGACAAGGACATCAGCTACTGCTGGCACCCCAAGCTGCGGGTGCTGGTCGGCGGCGACTGGTGGTGCCAGTGGTGGGAGGAGATCCCCGAGGACTGAGTGGGCGCCGAATCGGCCTGAGCCGGCTGTCCGGTTCGCCTACATCCGGGCGAACATGCTGGCGACGCTCTGATCCCCGCTCGCATAGACCTGCGATGCCCGCGACGTCATCTCGGCCAGACCTTCGAGGGCCTGCTGCAGGCGGGTGGCGCTGGTCTGCCACTCGCTGAAGAGGGCCTCGTAGCGAGCGTGTGAGGCACCCGTCCACACCCCGGAAAGGGCGCTCACCTGGGTAGCGCACGACGACAGCTCGCCGGCGATCCCGCCGGCCGCGGCCCGCAGCTTGCCGCTTACCGCGGTGAGTTCGGCCGGACTGACAGCGTAAGCGTCACTTGCCATTGTTAGCTCCTGTTCGAGGACGTTTGCCTGCGACTGCGGGTGACGCTGAATGTAGGGGGTCCACGACGGGGTCCCAAGAGTTATCCACAGGCATCACCGCGCGTCATCGCGAAACAGCCGAAAACGGGAACGACATCGCTGTAAGTTGGCGAGCCGTGGCCGATGGAAGGGGCGTGACCATCGCGCTCGAGCTCGCCGGCCCTGATCAGGCGCTGGCGACCCCCGCTTCCCTGGCCCCGCCCGCCGCCCCCTCCGCTGACGCCATCCCCGCTCAGCCCGGTCCGGCCCTCGTCGTCAGCCTGACCGAGGGGTGCGACGCGCCGCTCGACGCGCTGAAGAGCGCGCCCGCCGACCACCTCATCCGGTGCCATCCCTGCGACGAGGCCATCGTCCTGCTGCTGCTGGCGCGCGCCCGGCGCAGCGACGCCTTGCAGACCACCGCCTTGGTGCTGCCGGGGACGCTCAGCCTCGGTTGAGCGCCGAGCGGCGCAGCCGCTCCGCCACCTGCACCATCCGCGTGACCGGCACCAGGTGCACGCCGTCGATCCCCGCCGCACCCTCGAGATCGTTCAGCATCGACAAGGCGTACTCGACTCCCGCATCGCGATCGCCCTCCAGCGCCGTCACCAGCGACTCGGGGACCGCGACCTCCGGCACCGACGCCGCGATATTGCGAGCCATCCCCGGACTGGAAAGCACCAGCACGCCCGCGAACACCGGCCCCGCGAAGTCGACGGTGGCCCGCCAGTCGACCAGCTTCTGCACGTCGAACGACATCTGCACGAGCAGGAAGTCGGCGTTGCGCTTCCAGGCGGGCAGCGGCGCGCCGACCCGGGCCGTCGCCCCGACCCGGAACGAGCCGAGCTCGTAGGCCTTCGCGTCCTCGATCATGCGGCGCACCGTCAGATCGGTGGACCGGGTGCCCTCGCGGGGCTCGTCGCCGCGCACGAACAGGAAGGAGTCCACCCCGTAGGCGGCGGCGGTGAGGAGATCGCGGCGAAACCCGAGCAGGTTGCG
Organism: uncultured Actinomycetota bacterium; assembly: GCA_963782485.1. Taxonomy (GTDB): domain Bacteria; phylum Actinomycetota; class Actinomycetes; order Frankiales; family Frankiaceae; genus DATAZK01. Next base: position 575,998 of record CAWAJV010000005.1, on the reverse strand, counting down.
ATCACGGCTGTTGACGCAGGCCACCGAGATACCGCCGAGCGACGCCACCTCGCCGGCGACGGCGATGCTCGACACCGTGGCTCGACCGAGGTGGTTGTCGGGGACCAGGTAGGCGTCGCTCACCCCGTCGAGCAACGCGACCTGGCGACGCACGTGGCGCAGGTCCGGCCGGGTCGCCGGCTCCAGCTCGCAGAGCACCTTGAGCTTGCCCGTGGGCTCGAGCCAGTCAGCCACGGCGGTGATCCGTCCGGCCGCTACCGCTAGCGCTCAGGTTGCTCTCCCTGCCGGAACAGGCCGTACGTGACCGCGTCGTCGAGAGCCTGCCAGGAGGCGGCGATGATGTTCTCGTCGACGCCGATGGTGTCCCACGCCGTGGTGCCGTCGGACGTCTCCACCAGCACCCGGGTAACGGCGCCGGTGCCGTGAGCGCCCTCGACGATGCGCACCTTGTAGTCGACCAGCTCGAGGTCGGCCAGGCCCGGATAGGTCTTCTCCAGCGCGGATCGCAGCGCCCGGTCGAGGGCGTTGACGGGCCCCTTGCCCTCCCCCGTCGCGACGATGCGTTCGCCGCGCGACCAGACCTTGACGGTCGCCTCGCTCGTCACTTCACCGCCACGGTTTTCGATGATGACGCGCCACGACTCGAGAACGAAGTAGCGGGTCTGGCCCTGCACCTCGGAGCGCAGCAGCAGCTCGAACGACGCGTCGGCGGCTTCGAAGACGTAGCCCTGCGACTCCAAGTCCTTCACCCGCTCGACGACTCGGCCGAGTTCGGCGCGCTTGCCGGACAGGTCCAGGCCGAGCTCGCGACCCTTCAGCTCGACGGTGGCCCGCCCGGCCAGCTCGGAGACGAGCATCCTCATGTCGTTGCCGACCGCCGCCGGATCCATGTGCTGGTAGAGGTCGGGGTCGACCTTGATCGCCGACGCGTGCAGGCCGGCCTTGTGGGCGAACGCCGACATGCCGACGTACGGACGCTTCGGGTCCGGCGTCGTGTTGGCGACCTCGTTGATCGCGTGCGCGACGCGCACCACCTCACGCAGGCGGCCTTCCGGCAGCACCTGACGGTGCATCTTGGTCTCCAGGCCCGCGACGACGCTGAAGAGGTCGGCGTTGCCGCACCGCTCGCCGTAGCCGTTAGCGGTTCCCTGCACGTGGGTCACGCCCGCGTCGACTGCTGCCAGGGTGTTGGCCACCGCGCAGGCGGTGTCGTTATGGCAGTGGATACCGAGCCGCGCGCCGCTGGCCGCGAAGACGCCGCCGACCGCGTCGACGAGCTGGCTCGGCAGCATCCCGCCATTGGTGTCGCAGAGCACGACGACCGCCGCCCCCGCCGCTGCCGCCACCCGCACGACCTCGAGCGCGTACTCCGGTTCAGCGGCGTGGCCGTCGAAGAAGTGCTCCGCGTCGAGGAACACGCGGCGGCCCTCCGCCACGAGATGCTCGACGGTGTCGCGAATCATCGCGAGGTTCTCGGCGCCGGTGGTCTTCAACGCCCGCTCGACATGGCGCAGGTCGCTCTTCGCGACCAGGCACACCACCGACGTCTCAGCCTCGCGAAGGGCCGCGACCTGAGGATCGTCAGCCGCGGAGACACCCGCCTTGCGGGTCGAACCGAACGCGGCGAGGGTCGCGGTACGCAGCTGCAGCTCGGACTTCGCCCGGGCGAAGAACTCCGCGTCCTTCGGGTTGGACCCCGGCCACCCGCCCTCGATGAACCCGACTCCGAGATCGTCGAGGTGGCGGGCGACCGTCAACTTATCGGCCACCGACAGCGACAGCCCCTCCTGCTGCGTGCCATCGCGCAGGGTGGTGTCGTAAACGTGGAAAGCCTCGGGGTCGTACGGGAGGCGCAATGCTCCCGGATCACCGAGGCGCGAAGATGCGGACACTCGGACATGGTTTCACCGATCGCAGATCGGTGACGAGCAGACGGAGCACCGATGGCGAATCGGTGACGCGCCGGGCCGCAGCGCCGGGTCAGTCTCCGGAGTAGCGGCGCAGCCGATCCGCGTCCTGAATCGTGATCGTGGTGCCCTCGCTGAGGATCCAGCCCCGGCGCTCGAACTCGCGCAGCGCCTGGTTGACCGACTGGCGCGAACCCCCAAGCATCGTCGCGATCTCGGTCTGATTCAGGCCCAGCTCGATGACGGGGTGGTTGGTCTGGCGCATCCGGTAGAGGAGCAGCTTCGCGACGCGCCGCGGCAGGTCGAGGAAGACGAGGTCGGCGTTCTGCCCGGTGAGGCGCCGCACGTGGGCTCCGAGCGCACGCAGCAGCTTCTGGGCGACCACCGGGCGCTCGCGGATCATCTCCTCGACGACCACGCGATCGACGACCATGACGACCGCCTCGTCGAGCGCCTCCACCGTCGCCGAACGCGGCCCGGCATCGGCCAGCGCGAGCTCGCCGAGGGTGTCGCCGACCTCCGCGATGTTGACGACGTGTTCGCGGCCGTCGTCGGCGATCACCAGGACCTTGAGGCGTCCCTCGGCGACGATGACGACCGCGTCAGCCGGATCGCCCTCGGTGAAGAGCACCTGGCCGCGCCGGTATCGCCGCAGCCGCGAGCGGCGGGCGAGGCGGACGAGGTCTTCCTCATCGAGGGTGCCGAGCAGCGACGAGCGGCGCAGCAACGCGATGGGATCGGCGCGCCCGGGCAGCGGGGGACGCGCCTGAGCGATTCCGGGATCTGGCTCGGGGGCCGGCTGGGACGGCGGAGGGGCCGTCACGCGCCTGCGCGGGCGGGTTGTTCGCTCCAGCAGCGCACGACGTCGCGCATCGACAGGACCCCGACCACGGCACCATCCTGACATACGACGAGGTGGCGAAACCCACCGCGCAGCATGGCGGCCGCCGCCGTGTCGAGCGACCAGTCCGGATCGGCGATGACGGCGTTCTGGGTCAGGTGGTCGCCCGCGGTCTCGGCATCGAGATCGAGACTCTGGGCCACGCTCTCGAGAATGTCGCGTTCGGTCAGGATCCCCGGGCCCTGCCCGTCCTGATCGTCGACCACGGCTGCACCGACGCGCTGATCAGCCATCCGCTTGGCCACGTGGCGAAGGGAATGGCTCGGACCCACGGTGAGCACTACGGACGACATGGCATCGCGCACCTGCATGGTTCCCTCCCGGAGCGGGGCCGACCTTTTGGCCACCGCCGTCGTGCCGCTTCGTTCCCTCGGACATCGGACGGTAAGGCTCGCTTGTGAATTTGTGAAGAGCCGGGTGGCTACCTGCCCCGACGTGAGCTGAATTACACCGGGATGGCTCAGCGGGTCCGGGCGACGAAGAAATCCAGGATCAGGCTGGTGGCGTCGATCTGCTGGGTGGTCCGGCCGAGCGCCCGTTTCGGGTCGGCACCCGGCCAGGAGTGTCCCCCGCCGAGCACCGAGTACAGCTGCACGCCGATTCCCGGTGCGCATCCGTTCCAGGTCTCGTGGACGATCTCGCTCGACAGCCGAGCCCGCTGCGGGGTCGCCCGGCACCGATCGAGACGTGCCCAGTCGGCCATGTTCAGCTCGGTGCCGCGGACCTTGACCCCCTTGAGTGAGAGGCCGATGGCGCCGTTCTGGTACGGCACGGCCGGGTCAGCGGTGCCGTGGAACGCCAGGATCGACAACGGCTTCGTGCACCCGAGCTGATACTCGACGGCAACCGTGGCGATGGCGGCGATCCGGTCCTGATGGGCACAGCCGTAGGCGAGGGTGAAGGCGGCGCCGGAGGAGAAACCCGTGGCAAAGACAGCGTTTTCGTCGACGCAATGGTCGCGCTCCACCGCGGCCACGACACCGTCGACGAACGCCGCGTCCGTCCCGCGGCCGTTCACCTGCCACCCCCGGACGGCCCCTGGCGTGTCCGGAACGGCGACCAGGAAGCCGGCGGCCGGCCCCGCGGTCTGCAGGCCGGTCAGCGTCACGAATCGAGCGGCGTCGGAACCGAAGCCGTGGAAAAGCAGGATCAGCGGGAGGGGGGCGGTGGCGCGCTCCGGACCAAAGAGCAGGTAGGTGCCGGGTCCGGAACGATGGAGGCCGCCGATGAAGGACTTCCGCAGCGTGCAGCCGGGCGACGCTTTCACCACGTGACTCGACGCCGAGGCGGATGCGGACGGAGTCGCCCCAGCCGCGGGCGCCTTGGCGCTCGACGAGCAACCGGCAGCCAGGATCGCGCCGGCGAGCAGTGCCGTTGCCGCTCCCCGGCGGACGAGCAAACTACTCAGCCACGTACTCGTTCCACACCTTGTAGCGGTCGACCTCGCCGCGAGTGGCAGCCTTGAAGATCTCGAGGATCTGACGGCTGATGGGGCCCGGCTTGCCGGTGCCGATCGGACGGTCGTCGACCTCGACGAGCGGCACCATCTCCGCTGCCGTGCCGGTGAAGAACGCCTCGTCCGCGAGGTAGAGGTTCGAGCGCACGAGAGTCGACTCGACCACCTCGTAGCCCTCGTCGCGGGCGATGGTCATGACGGCGTCGCGGGTGAGGCCGGCCAGCACACCGTCGACGATCGGCGGGGTGACGATCTTCTTGCCGTAAACCACGAAGATGTTCTCTCCCGTGCCCTCGGCGATGGTGCCGTTCGCCGTCAGGAGGATGGCCTCGTCGTAACCCGCCTTCAGGGCAGCCACCTTGGCGAGCGAGGAGTTGATGTACTGCCCGGTGCCCTTGCCCTCCGGCGGGATGATGTTGGGCCCGATGCGCTGCCACGACGAGACCGCAGCACGCACGCCCTTGGCGGCCGCCTCGTCACCGAGATAGGCGCCCCATGGCCAGACCGCGATCGAGGCCTTGGTCGCGCTAGGAAGCGGGTTCAGCCCCATCTCGCCGTAGCCCAGGTAGAACAGCGGCCGGATGTAGCAGGAGTCGATGTCGTTGATGCGCACCGTGGCCTTGGTCGCGTCGACGATCTGCGCGACGGTCCACTCGGGCTCCATCAGGTAGATCTTCGCGCTGCGGAAGAGCCGCTCGATGTGCTCGGTCAGCCGGAAGACGGCCGGCCCGCGATCCGTGGCGTACGCCCGGATTCCCTCGAAAACGCCCCAGCCGTAATGGAGGGTCGGGTTGAGGATGTGGATCGTCGCGTCATCCCAGTCGACGAACTCCCCGTCCATCCAGATCTTCTTTGTCGGGGTGATCGGCACGGGGCCTCCTCGCAGCCAGCAGTGATGCTGGCCACGGTACCGCCCAGTAGCTTCCGGCCGCTGAGCCCCGTGCTCAGGAGCCGGCGACGGCCGCAGCCAGCGCCTCGCCGATCTCCACCGTGCCGCGGGAGGAAGCGCCCCGGCTCGCCACGTCCGCCGCGACGGCCGCCTCGACCGTGGCGGCCTGCTCGGCGAACCCGAGGTGGTCGAGCAGCAGGGCGACGGACAGCACGGTCGCCGTCGGGTCGGCGATGCCCTGGCCGGCGATGTCGGGCGCGGAGCCGTGGACGGGCTCGAACATGCTGGGGTGGGCCCGCGAGACGTCGAGATTGCCGCTCGCAGCCAGTCCGATGCCACCGGCGATGGCGGCGCCGAGGTCGGTGAGGATGTCGCCGAACAGGTTGTCGGTCACGATGACGTCGAAGCGCTCGGGCGAGTTGACGAAATACATCGACGCCGCGTCGACGTGGGCGTAATCGACGCTCACATCGGGGTACTCGGCGGCCACGTCGTTGACCGTCCGCTGCCAGAGGCCGCCCGCATTCACGAGCACGTTGGTCTTGTGGACGAGAGTCAGCCGCTTTTCGCGACGCTCGGCGCGCCCGAACGCGTCGCGCACGACCCGCTCGACGCCGAAGCGGGTGTTGATGCTGTCTTCGACGGCGACCTCATGGGCGGTCCCGGTCCGCATCGAACCGCCGGCGCCGACGTACGGGCCCTCGGTCCCCTCACGCACGACCACGAAATCGATGTCGGGCTCGCCCGCGAGTGGCGACGCGGCACCAGGAAAGAGCCGCACAGGACGCAGGTTGACGTGGTGGTCGAGCGCGAACCGCAGCTTCAGCAGCAGGCCTCGCTCCAGCACGCCGCTCGGCACCGTGGGATCGCCCACGGCACCGAGCAGGATCGCGTCGGCCAGCTCGAGCTCGTCGAGCACGGACTCGGGCAGCGTCTCCCCGGTGCGGTGCCAGCGGGCGGCCCCGAGGTCGTACTCGACCGTCTCCAACTTCTCGCCGGAGGTGTCGAGCGCGGCGCGCAGCACCTTCAGCCCTTCAGCAACAACTTCCGGGCCGATGCCGTCGCCCGCGATGACCGCCAGTTTCATGACTGGCGACGCTACCGAACACCTGGGCGGACGGGCGAGCTAGCCGTACGCCGCCCGCAACACCGTGCAGGCTCGCAACGTCACCCACTTCGACGGCACACCGGCAGGTTCGATCTGTCCCCACGTCTTGCCGGCGAAGGCGTGCCGGTTGCGCCACCGGCCGTCACGATCCTGCTGAGCTTCCAGCCAGCTGAGCGCTGACCGAACGCGGGCGTCGCGGGCGTACCCCAACTCGGCGAGGACCTCCAGTGTTTGCAGCACATCCGCCTGATAACCGAGCGGGAAACCCGGCCGAAACCAAGCGCGGTTGGGGACGACGTTGCCCCAGCCCATCGGATAGTCGGCCGTTGCGGGGTCGCGCGAGAACAGGAAATCGACTCCGGCACCGATCGCCCGTAGTACCCGAGGCGAACGACGCTTCTCGGGGATTCGCGCTAGTGCCGACAGCTCCTTGAGACCGCCCCAGGCACAGGGCAATCCCTCATTGGCGCCACACGCGAACAGCGGACCAGAGGTCCCCGACTCGTACCACCGATGGACGTCCTCGGCGAGAATGGTCCGCGCAGCCCAGTCGATCGCCGTGGCGACCCGGTCGTCGTCGATGAGCCCGAACCCGAGGAAGGCGCGGACCAGATTGCCGTTCAGGCAATGGATCACCCGCGAAGGGGGCGGCGGCCCTCGAAGCGCGCCTGAGCAGCCGAAGCCGCCGCCGCTTGCGCTGGTCCAGCGCAACACGTAGTCACAAGCCCTTTGGACCTGAGGATGCGTCCCGTCCGCACCGAGCTGGTCCAGGAAGATGATCTGCCACACCGTCGAGCGGTACTTCGGGGAGTAACCCGGGCCGGGCTTCGCCCACCAGCCTTCCGGTTCCTGCGTCTCGAGAATCGACCTGATCGGCTCGGTCCGCATGGCCTCTCGCCGGGCCGACACGACATCTCCGTCAGCCAGCGGGCGGTCGAGCAGCCGCTGCAGCGCCGCAGCGCGCACAGCTGGGGTGTCCTCGGCGAGCAGCCAGGACAGCGGATCGCCGTGGACACGCTCGATCCAGGACACACCCACATTGGAACGGCCGGAACCGATCACGATCAGGGCAGATCGTCCCGCCGACACGGGCACTCGGGCTCACCAGCCGGCGAACGCTTCACGAGAGTGGGTTTGGCGCCGGATTTCGCACCAAACCCACTCTCGTGAAGCAGTGATCTTGGTCAGCGCCGGTTGACGGCGCTGGCCACCGCGTAGAGCGACGAGGTGAGGATGTTGGAGTCGACCCCGACGCCCCAGACGATGCGACCGTCACGGGCGGCTTCGACGTACGCGGCGGCGCGGGCGTCGGATCCGGCGCCGATGGCGTGCTCGCTGTAGTCCAGCACCCGGACGTCGATCCCGACCGAGCCGAGCGCGTCGACGAAGGTCGCGATCGGCCCGTTGCCGGACCCCGTGATGACCTTCTCCACGCCGTCGAGCTCGACGGTGAAGGTCGAGGCCGCGAGGTCGTAGGAACGCAGCCGCAACCGGGCGTGGCCACCGCCGAGGTACTCCTCGTTGAAGATGCGCCAGATCTCGGCCGAGCTGACCTCGCCGCCCTCGGCGTCGGTGTGCTTCTGCACGACCCCGCTGAACTCGATCTGCAGCCGGCGCGGCAGGTCCATGTGGTAATCGGCCTTGAGCAGGTAGGCGACGCCGCCCTTGCCGGACTGGCTGTTGACCCGGATCACGGCCTCGTACGTGCGGCCCACGTCGTGGGGGTCGATCGGCAGGTACGGAACCTGCCAGATCTCGCTACCGGGAACGCCGGCGGCCTGGTCGCGCGCGGCGGCCTCGAAGCCCTTCTTGATGGCGTCCTGGTGGGAACCCGAGAACGCCGTGTAGACCAGCTCGCCGCCGTACGGGTGGCGCGGGTGGACGGGCAGCTGGTTGCAGTGTTCGACCTCGCGCCGGATCTCGTCGATGTCGGAGAAATCGATGTTGGGCTCGATGCCCTGGCTGAACAGGTTCAGCCCGAGCGTCACCAGGCAGACGTTGCCGGTGCGCTCGCCGTTGCCGAACAGGCAGCCCTCGACGCGGTCCGCGCCTGCCTGCACCCCGAGCTCGGCAGCAGCTACCGCCGTGCCACGGTCGTTGTGCGGGTGCAGCGAGAGCACGACCGCCTCGCGCCGGGTGAGTGCGCGGCTCATCCATTCGATCTGGTCGGCATAGACGTTAGGGGTCGCCATCTCGACGGTCGCGGGCAGGTTCAGCACGACCGGGCGCTCGGAGTCGGGCTGCCAGACGTCCATGACGGCCTCGCAGACCTCGACCGCGTAATCGAGCTCGGTGCCGGTGAACGACTCCGGGCTGTACTGCCAGCGCACATCCGTACCGCCGAGGTACTGCTCGGCGTACTTGGCGCACCACTCGGCGCCGCGCACGGCGATGTCCTTGACGCCATCGCGATCGAGACCGAAGACGACGCGGCGCTGCAGGGTCGAGGTCGAGTTGTAGAGATGGACGAGCGCGGTGCCACCGAACCCGGCGAGTGACTCCATCGAGCGCTCGATGAGCTCCTCACGGGCCTGGGTCAGGACCTGGATGGTGACGTCGTCGGGAACGAGGTCTTGCTCGACGAGCGAGCGGATGAAGTCGAAATCGGTCTGGCTCGCGGCCGGGAAGCCGACCTCGATCTCCTTGTAGCCCAGGCGCACGAGCAGGTCGAACATGCGCCGCTTGCGCTGCGGGCTCATCGGGTCGATCAGGGCCTGGTTGCCATCGCGCAGGTCGACGCTGCACCACTGGGGCGCCGCGGTGATGGTGCGATCGGGCCAGGTGCGGTCACGCAGGTCGATCGGCGGGAAGGGGGCGTACTTGTGGATCGGCATGCCGGATGGCTGCTGGACATTGCTGTACGGCTCGTGCCGGACAGGCTGCCGTGCGGTGTCGCGCCCGGTATTGGGCATTGGAGGGGCTCCTCGGTGCTCGCCATGGATGGCGGCCGGCGGGCATCAGAAAGCCGCGGCGAGGGAGCCGGCCTCTCTTTAGAGGGCCCCGCCGCGGCGACTAAGCAGAAGACGCGCCATCGGGGAGGAGGCTACCAGCACTCCCCTCAGGCTGGCGACCACTACGTATCTCGGACGCCACGATGCTCCCCGCCAGACCGGCCAGGTGAGCCAGGCGCATCAGCTCACTGGGCCGGAACGACGGCCCGCCGGAGCGGGCCAGCAGCAGCGCCAGGTACGGCCCGTTCACCGGTGCCGCAGCGAGTTCGATGCCTCGATCGGTCCACGCGTCCGGCACCCACTCGTCGCCTTCGGTGAACCGCCGCGCCGCCGCAAGCGGCATCCACGGGGTCGCGAACTCGCGCTCGCGCGGCGCGTTGGCGCTGGACGCGACTAACCGTGGCAGGGCAAACGGGGTCGCCTCCAGAACGATGGCCCACTGCGCCCAGAACGCCTCCGGAACCATGGCGGCCAGCTGCTGCAGCGCTTGCGACGGGTCGCTCGCCAGCGCGTCGACAATGTCCAGGTCGCGCACCGTCTCAGCGGCCCGCGGGTGGGGACGCAGCGACTCGACCGTGACACCGGGGACGGACTGTGCCGCGGAGATGAGCGTGTCGGCCAGACCGTTGTCAGGAAGGCTCACGACGAGGTCGTCAACGGCTCCTTCGGGGCCGTGTTCGAGCACGTCCAGCGACTCGATGTCGACCCCGGCAGCGCCGAGTGCTGTCGCCACGGCACCGAGCGAGCCCGGCCGGTCAGGCAGGACAAGCCGGAGCAGGTAGGTCATCCCGCGCATGCCCAACAGCGTCTCGGATACGCGTTGCACCCACGTTGCGCCTGTGCGTCGGACACGTTCCGGGTGTTACGCGACGACAGATCAGCTGATCCGGTGCGCGCCCTCAGCGGGGTAAACCGGAAATACGGCGGGCTCGGTCCAGCCGCTGTCCCTGAAGACGCGTACCACTCGCCGCTCGACCGCGGGTGCTGAACTGGTCGGCACGAGCGCGAGCACCGAGCCGCCGAATCCCCCGCCGACCATCCGGGCGCCCAGAGCACCGGCGTCGACGGCTGCATCGACGGCGGCGTTGACCTCGGGCGCGGAGACCTCGAAGTCGTCACGCAGCGAGATGTGTGACGCGAGAAGCAGCGGTCCGAGTTCGGCGGCCCGCCCACCCCGAAGCATCGCCGCCGCCCGGGTGACGCGGGCGTTCTCGGTGAGGACGTGGCGCGCCCGCCGCCCGAGCAGGCCGCCCCTTCCGGGACGCGCGGCGAGGCTCGCGACCTTCTCGACGGTGGCGTCGCGAAGGCTCGTGATGCCCATGGCTGCAGCCGCTTCGCTGCACTCGCGGCGACGCTCGGTGTAGCCGGCAGCGGCCGTGCTGTGGCGCACCCGGGTGTCGATCACGAGGAGCTGGACCTCCTCCAGCTCGGCCGGAACCTGCGCGATCTCTCGGCTGCGGACGTCGAAGAGCACCATGGCGCCGGTCACGCCGAAGAGGGAGGCAACCTGATCCATGATCCCGGTCTGGGCGCCGACCTCGTGGTTCTCCGCCCACTGGCACGCCTCTGCGAGCCGAAGGCGGGTGAGCCCGGCGGCGGTGAGGTCGTTGAGTGCCAAGGCGACGGCACACTCGAGCGCGGCGCTGGACGAGAGCCCGGCACCGGTGGGCACGTCGGAGTCGACGACGAGTTCCATACCGTTCACGACCGCGCCTGCTGCGGCGAGAGCGCGCACGACACCCCGCGGGTAGGCGGTCCAGGCTTCCGGCTCGTCCTGCAGGGTCCACAGGCGCAGCTGACCGTCGTCGCGCAGCGCGACCGCTGCTACCGCCTGCCGGTCGATGGCAAACGGTAGGACCAGACCGTCGTTGTAGTCGGTGTGTTCGCCGATCAGGTTGGCGCGCCCGGGGGCCGTCCAGATCCCCTCGGGCTCCCGGCCGGTCGCCCGGCTGAAGGCCTCGGACACCCGGGCAGCGCGGTCATCCAACCGCACGGCGCAGCCTCTCCGCGGCTGCCTCAGGCGCCACGTCGGTCAGGTACGCGCCGCCCATCAGCTCCGAGCCGGCCACGTATTTGATCTTGTCGGCCGATCGGTGCACCGGCGCAAACTCCCAGTGCAGGTGGCTCACCGGCTCCCAGCTGCTCAAGGTCTCAAGCCCTCCCGTCTGGCGCACCCGCCCGGCGAGCTCGGCAGGCGAGCAGGTGGGCACCGCATGAATGCCCATGACGTAGGGCAACGAGAAGCCGAACAGGCGGTCGTAGCCGGCCAGCAAGGCCGCCAGCAGCTCGGCCAGATCGTCGCGCTCGCGATCGTTGACCTCGGCCAGCCCGGGACAGTGGCGGCGCGGCACGACGTGGACCTCGTACGGGAACCGCGCCCAGGGCGGCACGAACGCGACCACGTCACCGCGCTGCGCCACCACCCGCGCCGGATCGGCCAGCTGCTCGGCGAGCACGTCGCATTCGACGCAGCGGCCGGTACGCGCGCGGTAGTCGTGGGCGGCCCTCAACTCGCGCAGCGGGCGTGGCGGGATATCGCTGTAGCCGTAGATCTGGCCGTGCGGATGCGAGAGCGTCACGCCGATGATCTCGCCCTTGTTCTCGAACGGCATCACGTACCGGATCTCCGGCTCGGCGCCGAGCGTCTCGAAGCGGTCTCCCCAGACATCGACGAGCAGCCGGATCCGTGCGGCGCCCACCTCCGCGAGCGTGGTGTCGTGCCGATCGCTGTAGACAACCACCTCGCAACGGCCGGACGCCGGCTCCACGGGGATGAGGTCGGTGGCGGGCAGATCGGGCGCGGGTGGGTCGGGCGTCAGGCTCGGAAACCGGTTGTCGAACACGGCGATCTCGAACGCCGGCCGCGCGATCTCGGTCGGGCGCGCCGGGTCGATCGTGGGGCACAGCGGGCACCGGTCGGCCGGGGGCTGATAGGTGCGGTCCTGGCGGTGCGTGGCGAAGGTGACCCACTCGTCTGCGGTCGGGTCGTAGCGGCGTTCACTCACCGGCGACGGGCTGAGTAGAGCGTCAAGCGACGACCGTCCGCCAGCCGCGTCACGTCACGAACGAACCGGCCCGGCGGCGCCGATTCCTCCTGCTGCCGCCCCGTTTCAGGCGGCTGCGGGGACGACCTCTCCTGTGGCGCCACGGGTCGCACCCTACGTGCCCGGCGCGCCTGGTACCGAAGGCCTGGCGCCGGGGGTCATGAGCCTCTTGCGGAGCCGAAAACCCGTCCTAGCGTGGGTTTCGGCAGAGGAGGCTGTCATGGCGATCCACGATCCGATTCCGCTGAACAAGCCTGACGACGAGGCAGCTCTTCGCGAGCAAGCGGTCAAGCGCTTGAAGAAGCGCCGCGACTTCTACAACCACTTGGCCGCGTACGTCACGGTCAACGCGTTCCTGATCTTGATCTGGGCCATCACGGGAGCGGGCTACTTCTGGCCCGTCTTCTGCCTGGGCTTCTGGGGCATCGGGGTGGTCATGAATGCCTGGGACGTCTACCGGATGCCGGACTTCGACGAGCAGAAGATCCGTCACGAGATGGACCGGATGCGTGGACATCACTGATCCGGCCTGGGGTCGCCACACCACCGGGGTGCAGGGTGTCCGTTTATGTCAAGAAACGGGCCAGCGAAGCGCAAAACAGCAGCGAAATCGGGCTGGTATTTATGGCGGGATTGTGGGCACGATAAACGCGTGACGGTGATCACATGCCACTGGTGCGGTCAGCTCTTCATGGGCGCCCGCGACCTGCGGTGGCACCAGCGTCATGACCACCTGCTCGACACGGCGCCTGAGGCGGCGGACGGCGACGCAGCCGCGCCGGGAGCCGCTGCCCGGCGCCGCCCGGTGGCACCGCGGTCCGCTGGAGACTCAGCTGGAAACGAGGTCTACCGAGCGCGCGACCCGCGCCCCAATGGTTTCGGCGATCCGGTCGACGATGTCCGCCGGCACGGGCGAGTCGAGCGCGAGCGACATGAGCGCCTCTCCCCCGGCCGCCTCGCCGCGACTGACCTGCGCACTCGCGATGTTGACCGAGGCTTCACCGAGAAGCGCACCCACCGCTCCGACGACGCCGGGACGGTCGTCGTAACGCAGGAAGAGCAGGTGCGGGAACGGTCGGAGATCAACCTCGTAGCCGTCGATCGCCGTGATCCGCTCGACCTGACGCGTACCCATGAGCGTCCCGCTGACTGACAGGATCGCCCCACCCGCGAGCACCCCGCGGACGGTCACCACGTTGCGGTAATCGGGCGCCTGCTCGTCCTTCTCGAGCGCGACCGCGATGCCGCGCTCGCTGGCCAGCAGCGGCGCGTTCACGTACGTGACCTGCTCCTCGACGATCGCCCGAAAAACGCCCTTCAGCGCAGCGAGTTGCAGCACGCCGACGTCTTCACGAGCGATCTCGCCCAGCACCTCGATGGTCAGGCTCGTCGCGACCTCACCGGCCAGGCCCGTGAAGAGCTGGCCGAGCGTCTCCGCGAGCGGGAGACCGGGACGCACGTCTTCACTGACGACCCCGCCCGCCTGGACGTTCACCGCGTCCGGTACGAAATCGCCGGACAACGCGAGACGCACGGACCGGGCCACCGCCAGGCCGGCCTTCTCCTGCGCCTCCTCGGTGCTCGCCCCGAGGTGGGGGGTGACGACGACGTTGGGGGCGTCGAACAGCGGCGAGGAGGTGGTGGGCTCCTTGGCATAGACGTCGACCCCGGCGCCGCCGAGACGCCCCGCGTGCAGCGCGTCGGCCAGCGCCGCCTCGTCGACCAGGCCGCCGCGCGCCGCGTTGATGAGGATGGCGCCCGGCTTGCAGGTCGCGAGCTCGTCCTTACCGATCAGGCCGAGGGTCTCGGGCGTCTTCGGCAGGTGCACCGAGATGGCGTCAGAGGTCGCGAGCAGCTCCTGCAGCGAGACGAGCGAGACCCCCATCTGCGCGGCGCGACCCGCGGACACGTACGGGTCATACGCCTGGATACGCATGCCGAACGCCGACAGCCGCTGGGCGACGAGCGCGCCGATCCGGCCGAGACCCAGCAGGCCGGCGGTCTTGCCGGTCAGCTCGACTCCGGTGAAGCGCGAGCGCTTCCACTCCCCCGACGTCAGCGACGCGTGGGCGGTGGGGATGCGGCGAGCCACCGAAAGCAGCAGCGCGACCGCGTGTTCCGCGGCGCTCACGATGTTGGACTGCGGCGCGTTCACCACCATCACGCCGCGTGCCGTCGCGGCGGGCACGTCGACGTTGTCGAGGCCCACGCCGGCCCGGGCGACCACCTTCAGCCTCGGTCCCGCAGCGAGCGCCTCGGCATCAACGGTGGTCGCGCTGCGCACGATGAGCGCGTCGGCCCCGGCGAGCGCCGGCAGCAGTGCCGCCCGGTCCGCCCCATCGACGGTGCGCACCTCGAAGTCCTCGCTCAGCAGGCTCAGGCCTGCCGGCGAGAGCTCCTCGGCGACAAGAACAACTGGTCGTACTGCTACGTCTGCGGACTCGCTCACTACTTGCGAATCCAGGACATCATCGGGCGAAGCTCGGCGCCGGTCTTCTCGATCGGGTGGTGCTTGCCCTCCTCGACCAGCTTGGTGAAGTTGGGCCGGCCCGCGTCGTCCTCCGCGACCCACTCGCGCGCGAACGTGCCGTCCGTGATCTCGCCCAGAATGCGCCGCATCTCCTGCTTGACCGCATCGGTGATGATGCGCGGGCCGCGGGTGACGTCGCCGTACTCGGCGGTGTCGGAGATCGAGTAGCGCATGTTGCTGATGCCGCCCTCGTACATGAGGTCGACGATGAGCTTCAGCTCGTGGAGGCACTCGAAGTACGCGACCTCCGGCTGGTAGCCGGCCTCGACGAGGGTCTCGAACCCGGCCTGAACGAGCGCGGTGGTCCCGCCGCACAGCACGGCCTGCTCGCCGAAGAGGTCCGTCTCGGTCTCCTCGGTGAAGGTGGTGCGCAGCGCGCCCGCCCGGGTGCCGCCGATGCCCTTGGCCCACGACAGCGCGAGCGCCAGCGCCTGGCCGGTCGCATCCTGCTCGACCGCGACGAGGCAGGGCACGCCCTGGCCCTCGGCGAAGGTGCGGCGCACGAGGTGGCCGGGGCCCTTCGGGGCGACCATGCAGACGTCGACGCCCGCCGGCGGCTTGATGAGGTCGTAACGAATGTTGAAACCGTGGCCGAAGAACAGCGCCTGGCCGTCCTCGAGGTGCGGCGCGATCGACTCGTTGTAGATCCGCCGGTGAGCCGTGTCCGGCGCGAGGATCATGATCACGTCGGCTTCAGCGGCCGCCTCGGCCGGAGTGACGACCCGCAGGCCCTCCGCCGCGGCCTTCGCCCGGCTCTTCGAGCTCTCGGGCAGCCCGACGCGGACGTCGACCCCGCTGTCGCGCAAGTTCAGCGCATGAGCGTGGCCCTGGCTGCCGTAGCCGATGATGGCCACCTTGCGCTGCTGGATGACCGAGAGGTCGGCATCGTCGTCGTAGTAGATCTCCGGCACTGGAGCGGTCCTTCCGATGGGTTCTGCGAAGTTGAAGATGGATCAGGGACGGGCGGGTCAGGCGGAGCGATCGACCGCGCGCAGGGAACGGTCGGTCATCGAGCGGGTGCCGCGCGCGACCGCAACCATGCCGGACTGCACGAGCTCGCGGATGCCGAATGGCTCCAGCACCCGCACCAGGGCATCCAGCTTGTCATGCGTGCCGGTGGCCTCGATGGTGACCGCGTCAATTGCGACGTCGACCACCTTCGCGCGGAACAGCTCCGCGGTCTCGAGCACAGCGGTGCGGGACGTGGCGTCGGCCCGCACCTTCACCAGCATCAGCTCGCGTTGCACGCTGGCCTCGGGGTCGAGCTCGACGATCTTGAGCACGTTGATGAGCTTGTTCAGCTGCTTCGTGACCTGCTCGAGCACCGCCCCGTCGACCGACACGACGATGGTCATGCGGCTGACGTCGGAATGCTCGGTCGGACCGACCGCGAGCGACTCGATGTTGAAGCCGCGGCGGCTGAACAGCCCGGAGACCCGAGCGAGGACGCCGGGCTTGTTCTCGACCAGCACCGACAGGGTGTGGCGGCTCATTCTGCATCTCCAGGCGTGATCGTCGTGGGGGTCAGCGCGCCGGGCTCTTCAGCCTCGTCCGTCACCACTTCCCCCATCTCGTAGTCGAAGTCGGGTGCGGTGTCGCGGGCGACCTTGATGTCGTCGTTGCTGGTGCCGGCGGCGACCATCGGCCACACCATGGCGTCCTGGTGGACGACGAAGTCGACGACGACGGGGCGATCGGTGACGCCCATCGCCTTCTCGATGGTGGCGTCGACGTCGGACGCGTTGTCACAACGCAGGCCGACCCCGCCGAGCGCCTCGGCGAGCTTGACGAAGTCCGGCACGTACGTCGGCTGGCCCTTGCGAAGGTCGGTGTTGGAGTAGCGCTCCTCGTAGAAAAGCGTCTGCCACTGCCGGACCATGCCGAGCGCGCCGTTGTTGATGACGGCGACCTTGATCGGGATGCCTTCGATGGCGCAGGTCGCGAGCTCCTGGTTGGTCATCTGGAAGCAGCCGTCACCGTCGATCGCCCACACCAGGGTGTCGGGACGGCCGACCTTCGCGCCCATGGCGGCGGGCACCGCGTAACCCATGGTCCCGGCGCCACCGGAGTTCAGCCAGGTGTAGGGCTTCTCGTACTTCACGAACTGCGCGGCCCACATCTGGTGCTGGCCGACGCCCGCGACGTAGATCGCGTCCGGACCGGCGAGCTTGCCGAGCCGCTCGATGACGTACTGCGGCGAGAGCGTGCCGTCCGCCGGGGTGTCGTAGCCGAGCGGGTAGGTCTGGCGCCAGCTCTCGACCCGCGCCCACCAGGCCGACAGGTCCGGCTTGGGCTCGTGGCGCAGGACCGCGGTGAGCTCGCGGATGACCGCCTTGGCGTCGCCGACGATCGGGACATCGGCCGCCCGGTTCTTGCTGATCTCCGCGGGGTCGACGTCAGCGTGGATGACCTTGGCGTCAGGGGCGAAGGTGGCCAGGTGGCCGGTCACCCGATCGTCGAAACGCGCGCCCAGCGTGATCAGCAGGTCCGACTTCTGCAGCGCCGTCACAGCCGCGACGCTGCCGTGCATCCCGGGCATCCCGAGGTGCAGCCGGTGGCTGTCCGGGAACGCGCCGCGCGCCATGAGCGTCGTCACGACCGGGATGCCGGTCAGCTCGGCGAGCTCCAGCAGCTCCTCGGCAGCGCGGGCCTTCAGGACGCCGCCGCCCACGTAGAGGACGGGGCGCTCGGACGCGCTGATGAGCTTGGCCGCCTCGCGCACCTGCTTGGCGTGGGGGCGCAGGTTGGGCCGGTAGCCCGGCAGCTCGAGCTGCTTGGGCCAGGTGAAGGTCGTCCTGGCCTGCAGGACGTCTTTCGGCAGGTCGACCAGGACGGGGCCCGGGCGACCGGTAGAGGCGATGTGGAACGCCTCAGCGATCGTCCTCGGGATCTCAGCCGGGTCCGTCACCAGGAAGTTGTGCTTGGTGATCGGCAGGGTGATGCCGCAGATGTCGGCTTCCTGGAACGCGTCGCTACCGATCGCGGGACGCGGCACCTGGCCGGTGATGGCGACCATCGGGACGCTGTCCATGTAGGCATCGGCGATCGGGGTGACCAGGTTGGTCGCGCCCGGGCCGGAGGTGGCGAGGCAGACGCCGACCTTGCCGGTGGCCTGCGCGTAACCGGTGGCGGCGTGGCCCGCGCCCTGCTCGTGGCGGACCAGGATGTGGCGGACCTTGCTGTCGAACAGCGGGTCGTAAGCCGGGAGGATGGCCCCTCCGGGGATGCCGAAGATGACCTCGACGCCGGCCGCCTCCAGCGATCGCACGAGCGACTGTGCGCCCGTCAACGTGGTGGTGGGATTCGACCGCGGATTCGCGTCTGTCATGGCTGCTCTCTCTGGCGGCTGAACGATGGGTCTCGGGCTGATGCAGTTCTGTGCGGACAAACAAAAACCCCTCGTGCCTAAGGCACTGAGGGGCGGCGCACGTAGCGATCTGGGCTACGGGCGCGGGCAGGCTACAAGTCGAAGGTGCTGCACGTTGACCACTGTGGCTGACGATCGCCGCTTCGTCAAATGAGGCGGTCTTCGCCACCCAATCCACCCACCCACTGCCATTTGACCTTTGGTCCACGACACGCCGTCTACGCCGACCCGCACACCAAATGAGACGAAGTGGGGACGAGGTGGCCGCGTCCACAGCCCGGCGGCGACACCACCTATCCGCTCTAGTTCGCGACGACGGTGGGCGCATGGTGACCGACCCGCTGCAGGAAGTCCTGTCCCTTGCCACAATGAACGACGACGTGCTGCTCAGCCGTGACGCCCTTCGACTCGGGCTCGGTAGGGGTGAACTACGTCGGCTGCGCGCCCTGGAGGCACAGGCCGTCGTTCGTGGAGTGGGTGGCCGTTCCGCCGATCCGAGACCCACTTCGGGCCGCAGCACGAGCGGCCCAGCTGTCGATTCCGAGCGGCGTCATCAGCCATGACACGGCGGCGCATCTCCACGGCCTGCAGGGCATCGGCTTCTGGACGCCCGACCTGCCGGTCAGCATGACGCTCCCGGCGGCGGCCGCACGCGATCAGAGGCGAGGGCTCCGACTCAGCTTTCGGCGGCTGACCAACGAGGAGGTCAGCGAGATGACGGACGACGTCGGCCGCCGTCGCCGCTGAGGCCCGCGCCTGGCTCCGCATGGTGGACGGGCGTGCGGAGTCTCCCTCCGAGACCCGCGTCAGATTGGTCTTGAGCGATGGCGGTTTGCCGCCCGACGACCTGCAAATCATCGTTCGACACCCCGACGGCTACCCCCTCGCGCGTCTCGACATGGGCTACAAGCGTCGCGGTCGCCAGGTGGGCATCGAGGTCGACAGCGCCGAGCATGCGCGGCCACGCGCGGTGTATCGAGACCGATACAAGCTGAATGACCTTCACGGCGAAGGGTGGGACGTTCGCCAGGTCACGAACTATGACGCGCATCGCCGGCCGCGCTATGTCGTCTACCAGGCCGAAAACGCCCTAGGCCTCCGCTGATTTGGTGTTCGGGACGGCCCCACCGGCGTGTCTCGTACTGAACGTCAAATTCGGCGAACAGGACGGGCGGCGTAGGCGGGCGGGGTCAGCTGGGGCCGAGGTTGCGGAGGAAGTTCGCGCCGATGGGGGCGGCTACCGAGGCGCCGAAGCCGCCGCCCTCGACGATGACCGCGAACGCCACCGTCCCCCGGAAGCCGATGAACCAGGCGTGGGTCGGCAGGTTGGGCCCGGAGCCGTACTCGGCCGTGCCGGTCTTGCCGTAAACCTCGCCCGGGAACTGGACCCCCGCGGCAGTGCCCTGCGGGTCGGTGACGACGGCCCGCATCATGTCCTTCAGCGAAGCATCCACCGCCGGTGGGATCGGATGCGTGACGAGCGCCTTCCCGACGACGAACGGCTGCCGCCAGGCCCCCCCGCCAACGGCCGCCGCCACCGAGGCCATCTGCAACGGGCTCGCCTCGACGGCCGCTTGACCAAAGGCCGATGCTGCAACGTCGATGGGTCCGCTCGGCTTCGGGTACTTGCCGCCGAAGCTCTGGATCGGCAACGGTTGCGGGCCGTTGAAGCCATACAGGGTCGCCGCGCGTTCCATGTCTGCTTCCGTGATCGACTCACGCAGGTTGACGAACGCGGTGTTGCAGCTGACCGCAAATGCCTTGCGCAGGTTGATGACACCGAAGGATTCGTTCTCGGCGTTCTTGAACGGGAAGCCCGCAATCGGCTGCACCGCTGGGCAATTGATCTGTGTCTGCTCGGTCTTTCCGGCGAGCAGGGCGGCCGTCGCCGTGACGACCTTGAACGTCGACCCGGGCGGATAGGCACCGCGCACTGCCCGCCCGTAGCCGCCGAGCGGATGGTTGACGATCCCGGTCACGCCGCCGGTGCGGGTATCGATCGCGACGAGCGCGGCCGGCTGCCCCACCGCCGCCAGCGCGTTCTCCCCGGCCCGCTGGATCTGCAAATTGATCGTGGTCGTCACGTCGCGACCGGGCTTCGCCGGGAACGTGAAGAGCGTCGCCACTGTCGCCGCGCCCTGCTTCAGGACGATCGAACCCCCCGGGTCGCCCGCGAGCTGGCGGTTGTAGACCCGCTCGATACCCGTCTGCCCTGCCACGTCGCCGGCGGCGAACTGCGGTCCGGCTTCCTTCGCCTGCGCGGCGGTCAACGGTCCGACGACGCCCAGCAGGTTCGAGTCGAGCTCGGCGTCCGCGCCGCGCAGCGGGATGCCGTCGGCGTCGAGGAGCCGGCCGCGCGTAGCGCTGAGGTGAGTGCGGGCCAGGGTGCGCCCGGCGGTCAGGCGAGGATGCACGGCGGCCGGCGTGAAGTGCACCTTCCACACGTCGTCGCCCGTGGCGTTCTTCGTCTTGGCGACCGAGAGCGTCCCGGAGTAGCGCCAGATCCCGAGCCCGCTGAGCGTGAGGGAAGCGTTGTACGGTGCCGTCCCGCGATCGCCCGTGGAATCGCGCGTGAGCGTGCCAGCGCTGTAGCGGGCGGACGTCACCAGCAGGTCGCGCCGCACCGGCGCCGCCACCGCCTGGATCGCTGCCGGGGTCGCGTCGGACTGGGCCGCCATGCCCGCGTAATCGGCGCGTGCCCAGGCGCTGAGGTAGGCCCGCACCGCGGCCTCGGAGTCGGCCTGCCGGGTGTCGGGCTTGGTGTGGCGGGTGAGCAGATACGTGCCGCCGCCGGCGACGAGGAGGATCGGGATGAGCAGCAGGATGACGAACCTGCCCCACCGGCTCTTCGTCCTCCGAGAGTCGGTTTCGTTCTGCCGGTCCGTGACGTCTCCGCGGCCGGCCATCAGTCGCAGACCGCGCCCTGTGCCGCCGAACCCACCAGCCGCGCGTACTTCGCCAGGGCGCCGTGCGTGTAGCGCGGCTCGAGCGGCTTCCATGCGGCACGCCGACGCTCGAGTTCCGCCGCGTCCACGTGCAGATCGAGCCGCCGGTTGGGCACGTCGAGGGTGATCTGGTCGCCGTCGGCCACCAGCGCGATCGGCCCGCAGTCGGCCGCTTCCGGGGCGACGTGGCCGATGCACAAGCCGGTGGTGGCGCCCGAGAACCGCCCGTCGGTCATCAGCGCCACGTCCTTGCCGAGACCTGCGCCCTTGATCGCGGCCGTCACCGCCAGCATCTCCCGCATGCCGGGGCCGCCCTTCGGACCCTCCCAGCGGATGACGACGATGTCGCCGGCCCGGATCCGCCCCTCGGTCACCGCTTCCATGGCCACCGCCTCGCCGTCGAAGACGCGGGCGGTGCCCTCGAAGACCAGCTGGTCCATCCCCGCGCTCTTCACCACGGCGCCGTCGGGCGCGAGCGAGCCGCGCAGGATCGCGATGCCACCGGTGGAGTGCAGCGGCCGGTTCAGCGGCGCGAGCACCGTGCCGTCGAGGTCGGGAGGCGCGAGCGCGGAGAGCTCCTCGCCGATCGTGCGGCCGCTGACGGTCAGCGCGTCACCGTGCATCAGGCCGGCCTCGAGCAGCGCCCGCATGACCACCGGAACGCCGCCGACGTGGTCGAGGTCGGTCATGACGTACGTGCCGAAGGGGCGCACATCAGCGATGTGCGGGACCTCGCGGCCGATGCGATCGAAATCGTCGAGGCTGAGCTCCACCCGGGCCTCGTGGGCGATCGCGAGCAGGTGCAGCACCGCGTTGGTCGAACCGCCCAGTGCCATGACGACGGCAATCGCGTTTTCGAAAGCGTCTCGGCGTGAGGATCTGGCGGGCCGTGATGCCCTGCTCGATCAGCCGCACGACGGCCTCACCGCTGGCCCGGGCGTAGCCGTCGCGCCGCATGTCGACCGCGGGCGCCGAGGCGGACCCGATGAGCGACATGCCGAGCGCCTCCGCCGCCGCGGCCATCGTGTTAGCGGTGTACATGCCGCCGCACGAGCCCTGGCTCGGGCAGGCGGAGCGCTCGACGGCGCTCAGCTGCGCGTCGTCGATGAGCCCGTTGGTACGCGCGCCGACGGCCTCGAAGACGTCCTGGACGGTCGACAGCCGGCCATCGGGCATGCGCCCGGGAAGGATCGAGCCGCCGTAGAGGAACACCGACGCGAGATCGAGCCGGGCCGCGGCCATCAGCATGCCGGGCAGGCTCTTGTCACAGCCGGCGAGCAGCACGCTGCCGTCGAGCCGCTCGGCGTGCATCATCAGCTCGACCGAGTCGGCGATCACCTCGCGCGACACCAGCGAGGCCCGCATCCCTTCGTGGCCCATCGAGATGCCGTCCGACACCGCGATGGTGCCGAACTCGAGCGGAAAGCCGCCGCGCCGCGTGCACGCCCTCCTTGGAGGCGGCGGCAAGACGCTGCAGCGGCAGGTTGCAGGGGGTGACCTCGTTCCAGGAGGACGCCACCCCGATCTGGAACTTGTCCCAGTCGGCGTCGCCCATGCCGACGGCGCGCAGCATCGCGCGCGCCGGGGCGCGCTCCACACCCTGGGTGACCTCGTACGAGCGCGGCTTGCGCGACTTGGCGGCGGAGGGAGCGAAGGACCCGGCAGGTGCGTTCGAGCCATCCGGTTCATGCGGCACGCCAGCACGATACGTGCGAACGCTGACACCGTCGGCGACCGAAACGGCCCGAGCGAGCCTGATGCTCAGCCGGCTCCGAGCTTCTCCAGCAGGAGCTCGCGCACCTTCGACGCGTCAGCCGATCCCCGCATCGCCTTCATGACGGCGCCCACCAGCGGTCCCACTGCCGCAGCCTTGCCGCCGCGCACCTTCTCGGCGATGTCGGGCGCGCCGGCGATGGCCTCGTCACAAGCCGCGCCGAGAGCATCCGCGTCCTGCACCACCGCGAGCCCGCGCGCGGCCACCACGTCATCGGCGCTGCCCTCGCCGGCAAGCACGCCCGACACGACCTGGCGGGCCATCGCGTTGGTCAGCGTTCCGGCGGCCACCAGCTCGATGATGCGGGCGACGTCGACCCCGGTGAGTGGAAGCTCTGCGGGCTCGATGCCGCGCTCGGCGGCGATCCGAGCCAGCTCGTTCAGCCACCAGGCGCGCGCCGAATCCGGAGCAGCACCAGCCGCGATCGTGTCTTCGACGAGGTTGAGGACGCCGGCCCCGACCATCTGCTCGAGCTCGAGCGGCGCGAAGCCGAACTGCTCCACCAGGCGGGCGCGCCGCACGGACGGCAGCTCCGGCAGCGAATCGCGAATCTCGTCGATGAACGCGCGCTCCAGCGCGATCGGTAGCAGGTCGGGCTCCGGGAAGTACCGGTAGTCGGTGGCCTCCTCCTTGGTACGCCCGGACGAGGTCACCCCCCGCGCCTCGTCGAAGTGGCGCGTCTCCTGCACGATCCGGCCACCGCCGTCGAGCACCTCGGCCTGGCGGCCGATCTCGTACGTGACGGCACGCTCGACCGACCGCAATGAGTTCAGGTTCTTCGTCTCGGTGCGGGTGCCGAACTCCGGTGCGCCGCGCAGGCGCAGCGAGACGTTGGCGTCGCAGCGCAGCTGCCCCTGCTCCATGCGCGCCTCCGAGGCGCCGAGCGCCCGCAGCAGCTCGCGGAGCTCGGCGACGTAGGCCCGGGCCACCTCGGCAGAGCGGATGTCGGGCTCGGTGACGATCTCGACCAGCGGCACGCCCGCGCGGTTGTAGTCCAGCAGCGAGTGCGTCGCGCCGTGGATGCGCCCGTCGGAGCCGCCGACGTGAAGCGACTTGCCGGTGTCTTCCTCCATGTGGACGCGGGTGATGCCCACCCGGTGGACCTCGCCGCCGACCTCGACGTCCAGGTAGCCGCCGACGCAGAGGGGCTCGTCGTACTGGCTGATCTGGAAGTTCTTCGGCATGTCCGGATAGAAGTAGTTCTTGCGCGCGAAGCGGCACCAGCTCGCGATCTCGCAGTTGAGCGCGAGCCCGATCCGCACCGTGCGGGCGATCGCCTCGGCGTTGACCGCCGGCAGCGCGCCGGGCAGCCCGAGGCAGGTGGGGCAGGTCTGGGTATTGGGCTCGGCACCGAACTCGGTCGAGCAACCGCAGAACATCTTCGAGACCGTGCCGAGCTCGACATGGGTCTCGAGCCCGATGACCGCCTCGTAACGCTCCAGCGCCAATTCGCTCGCTGCCACTCGCTCACTCGTCGTCGTCATGCGCCTGCCTCCTAACCGGCCAGCTCGGGCATGGGAAGCGGCCCACCGCGGCGGGCATCGAGCTCGGCTTCGAGCGCTCCGGCGACCCGGTACATCCGCTCGTCCTCCAGCGCCGGAGCCATGATCTGCAGCCCCACCGGCAGGCCGCCGGCCAGCCCGCACGGCATCGACAGCGCCGGAACGCCTGCCAGGTTCGCCGGAACCGTCGCCAGGTCGGCGGCGTACATCGCCGTCGGATCGTCGACCCGCGAACCGAGCGGGAACGCGACGGTAGGCGTGGTCGGTGAGACAAGCACATCGGCCTTCTGGAAGGCGTCGTTGAAATTGCGCGTGATGAGCGTGCGCACCTTCTGCGCCTGGCCGTAATAGGCCTCGTAGTAGCCGCTTGACAGCGCGTAGGTGCCGATCATGATCCGGCGCTTCACCTCGGCACCGAAGCCGGCGTCGCGGGTGCGGCTCATGACGTCCTCGACGCTCTCGCCGTCGTCGCCGCCAACGCGCAGGCCGTAACGCATCGCATCGAAGCGCGCGAGGTTGGACGAGCACTCGCTCGGCGCAATCAGGTAGTACGCCGGCAAGGCCAGCGTGAACGCCGGGCAGGACACCTCGACGACCTCGGCGCCGAGTTCCTCGAGAACCGCCACCGCCTCGCGGAAGCGAGCCTCCACCTCGGGCTCGTAGCCCGCTCCGCCGAGCTCGCGGACGACGCCGACCCGCACGCCGCTCACGTCACGCCGGACCGCGGATTCGACGACCGGCGAGGAGTAGCTCGGGATGCTCGTGGAGTCCAGCGGGTCGTAGCCGGCGATGGCCTCGTGAAGCAGCGCGGCGTCGAGCACGGTGCGGGCGAAGGGGCCGCCCTGGTCCAGGCTCGAGGAGAACGCGACCAGGCCATAGCGGCTGACCGCGCCGTAAGTGGGCTTCACGCCGACGAGCCCGCAGACGGCAGCCGGCTGGCGGATCGACCCTCCGGTATCGGTTCCGATGGCGATCGGGGCCTGCCGGGCGGCAACGGCGGCAGCTGACCCACCCGATGAACCACCCGGAATCCGGCTGGTGTCCCAGGGGTTGCGGGTCGGCCCGTAGGCGGAGTTCTCGGTCGAGCTGCCCATGGCGAACTCGTCCATGTTGGTCTTGCCCAGCACGACGACCCCCGCCGCCTTGAGCCGGCGGACGACCGTCGCGTCGTACGGCGGGCGCCACCCTTCCAGGATCTTCGAACCGCACGTGGTCGGGATCCCGCGGGTCGCGAAGACGTCCTTCAGAGCCAGCGGGACGCCCGCGAGCGGTCCGAGCGGCTCGCCGCGGGTACGGGCGGCGTCGACCTCTCCCGCCGCAGCCAGCGCCTCGTCCGCGGCCACGTGCAGGAATGCATGCAGCGGCCCGTCGGTCGCGGCGATCCGGTCGAGATGAGCCTGCGTGACCTCGACCGCGCTCAGCTCGCCGCCGGCGATGGCTCCGGCAAGCTCGCTGGCGGAACGAGAGGTGAGTTCGGCCGTATCGGCGACGCTCATCCTTCCTCCTCGAGAATGCGCGGCACGACGAAGCGGCCGTCCTCGGCAGCGGGGGCGCAGGCGAGCACCTCATCACGCGGCAACGAGGGGGTGACGGCGTCGACGCGGAAGGCGTTGGTCATCGGGACCGCGTGGCTGGTGGGCGGAATGCCGGCCATCTCTTCAGCTGTGCCGGCTTCGGCCACCCGGGCGACGCTGCTCAAGATCACATCGAGCTGAGGGGCTAAGTGATCCAGCTCGTCGTCTGACAGGGCGAGCCGCGACAGCCGGGCCAGGTGGGCGACCTCCTGACGGGTGAGGCTCATGGGCTGATCGTACGGAGGAGATCGTGACTCGGGCGAGCTGGAGCCGATCGCGACTCGGGCGAGGCACGAGTCCGAGCGCGGGTCGGCGACCATGGGCGCAGCGAGTCCGAGCGCGGGTCTCCGACCAGAAAGCACGGAGGAGATCGTGACTCGGGCGAGTTGGAGCCGATCGTGACTCGGGCGAGCGCGGGTCTCCGACCATCAGCACGTCTGAGGTCAGTGGGACGCCGAAGCCTTCGGTGACTCTCGGTGGTCGACGAGAATGATCGGCCGTGGCGACACCGCCGATGCCGCCGGCAAGGTGATGTCGGTCGGGCTGCTGCGGCGGCGGCGACCCTTGATGGCATACATCGCGACGTCGGCGGCATGGAGCAGGGTGTCGACGTCGGCCTGGCCGGCGGGTGCGACGGCCGTGCCGACGCTGGCGCCAACGGTCACCGCGATGCCGCCGATCTGGTACGGCTCGCGCAGCGCCTGCCGGATACGGGCAGCCACGTGGTGGACGACCTCTTCGGGCCCAGCTGACGGTCCGCCGGACCCCGACGCCGCGCGGGACGCGACGCGCTCCGTGCCGTTCGGATCCTCGGGCATCTCGCCGAGCTCGTCGCCGCTCAGGTCGCAGAGCAGGATCGCGAACTCGTCGCCACCGAAGCGCGCGACCATGTCGCCCGGGCGCACCGCTGACGACAACCGAGCGCCGACAAGGCGTAGCAGCTCGTCACCGGCCAGGTGGCCGTGGGTGTCGTTGACCTGCTTGAACCCGTCGAGGTCGACCATCAGGAGGGCGACCCCGGGAGCATCGCCGGCAGCGAGGAGGGCCGGCCGGGCGCGCTCGAGGAGCTGGGTGCGGTTAGCGAGGCCGGTCAGCGGATCATGCAAAGCCTGCCGCTCACGCTCCTGCGCCAGGGCCGCCGCCTGGCCGACGGCGAAGAGCGGCACGAGAACCAGCGGCAGGAAACCGCTGCTGCGCTCCGCGACCACGACGAGCAGGGGCGACAGGCAGAGCAGCGCTGCCGTGCTGAGGATCCGGTAGGCCGGAGCGTCAAGGAGCACAGCTTTCCAGGAGATCCGCTCGTGGCGCGCGACGGCCCCTGCCACGAGCACGTCGTTCACGATGAAGAACGCCACTCCCGCCAGCGCGATCGCCGGCAGGTCGTGGGCCCCGATGCTGTCGCCGCCGTGGTCATTGACGTCGATCGAGGAGGCGACGAGCACCAGCCAGGCCGCCGAGTAGGCGAGCGTGTACTGGGCGACGTTGAACGCCGTCCGCCAGGGCTTACGGCGCCGGACGGCGTCGGCGACGACGATGGCGCCGACCATGGCGAGCAGCGCCGGGATCAGGCCCCAGTGCAGCAGCAGCGCGAAGACGAACGCTTCCGAGGTGGTGAGGCCGGCCGGGTCACGCTTGTCGGATTTGACCAGCGGTCGCAGCTCCGCGACCAGCAGCAGGATGACGACGTAGCCGTAGGCGCTATCGAACCGCTCGTGGTGAAACGCGGTGCTGACCCCGGCCGCCACCAGCACGGCGGCTCCGGCGAGGATCACGATGGCGATGTAGCGCCAGAACGGTCCGGGGCGGGACGGGGGCCCTACCTCGCGCGGATCGTTCTTGGGTCGGCGCAGCCGGTGGATGCCCCGGGGTCGTGGCTGTGCGAGCCCCTCGGGCTCGGGCCGATGCCGTCCAGACAGCACGCCACCTATCGCGCGGGGGCGGGTGAAGCGAACCCGCCACATTCTCAAACCCCTCGTCGCGTCACTGTCTTGGCGGGACGAGGGCACGCCAATAATGTCACGATTTGGACTCAGCGACGGTCGCTCTCGGTAACTGGCCCATCTCCAGCCGAGCTGAAGGTCGCCCGAACGGCCTCCGGGCCGGCGTCGAGAAGCAGCTGGAAACCACTCTCGTCGAGCATCGGGACACCGAGCGACAGCGCCTTGTCGTACTTGCTCTTTCCGGGATCGACCCCGGCGACCACGAAGTCGGTCTTCTTGCTGACCGAGCCCGTCACCTTGCCGCCGCGCTCCTGAACGGCCTCGGTCGCACTATCGCGGCTGAAGCTTTCGAGCGTCCCGGTGATGACGACACTCACCCCGTCGAGCGGGCGCTCGGAATCCTCGGCCTCGCCGAGATCGCTGGTGCGCACCCCGCCGGCGCGCAGCTTGCGCAGGATCTCCTGATGGTTCGGATCGTCGAACCAGCCGGCGATCACCGTCGCCGTCTTCGGGCCGATCCCCTCGACCTGCTGGATCTGCTCGACGTCGGCCGCCTCGAGCGCGTCGAGAGTGCGGAACTCGCGGGCGAGCGACTGCGCGGTGGGAGCGCCCACGTCGCGGATCGACAATGCCACCAGCAGCCGCCAGAGCGGGCGGTTGCGCGCGGCATCCAGCCCGCGCATGATCTGCTCCACCTTCTTGGACCCGAACCCGCGCAGGCCTTCGAACGACTCCGGCGTGAGATGCAGGATGTCGCCGATGTCGTTGATGATCCCGGCCTGGGTGAGCACGCCCGCCGTCTCGAAGCCGAGCCCGTCGATGTCGAGGGCGCTGCGCCCGGCGAAATGGAACACCGACCAGACGCGCTGCGGCGGGCAGGCGACATGGTTGGGGCAGCGCAGATCGACCTGATCCAGCTCGCGGACCAGTTCGGTGTCGCAGGCCGGGCAATGGGTGGGCATCACGAACGCCCGCTCGCTGCCGTCGCGGAGCGCGACGACCGGCCCCACCACCTCCGGGATCACGTCACCGGCGCGCCGCACGACCACCGTGTCGCCGATCATCACCCCGCGCCGGGCGACCTCGTGCTCGTTGTGCAGGGTGGCTTGGCCCACCGTCACCCCGCCGACCCGGACCGGCTGCAAGACGGCGAACGGGGTGGCCCGGCCGGTGCGTCCGATGCTCACCACGATGTCGTTGAGCTTGGTATTGACCTCTTCGGGCGGGTACTTGTACGCGATCGCCCAGCGCGGGGACTTCGAGGTGGCGCCGAGCCGGCGCTGCAGCCCGAAATCGTCGACCTTGACCACCACGCCGTCGATCTCGTGCTCGACGTCGTGGCGGTGCGCGCCCCAATGGTCGACGTAGGCCTGCACCGCCTCCAGCGAATCCACCACCGACAGGTGTCGACTCACCGGCAGGCCGAGCGCGCCCAGCTGGGCGTAGGCCTGCGACTGCGTGGCCGGGCTGAACCCGCGACTGGCGCCCACGCCGTGCAGGGTCATGGCGAGGGGACGGGACGCCGTGACTCTCGGGTCTTTCTGGCGCAACGAGCCCGCGGCTGCGTTACGCGGGTTGGCGAACGGCGGCTTCCCCGCCTCGACGAGCGCGGAGTTGATCTGCTCGAACGCCGCCAGCGGGAGGAACACCTCGCCGCGCACCTCGAGCAACTCCGGAACCGCGACCCCATCAGCGGAGCGCAGCCGGATCGGCAGCGAATCCAGCGTCTTCAGATTGTTGGTGATGTCTTCACCGGTGCGCCCGTCACCACGGGTAGCGGCCCGCACCAGCCGGCCGTCCTCGTAGACCACGTCGACGGCGAGACCGTCGATCTTCAACTCGCAAAGCCAGGCCGAGACGGGGGCCTCGCGCTGCGCCCGCGCCGCCCACTCCTGCAGCTCCTCGGCAGAGAAAACGTTATCGAGGCTCAGCAGCCGCTCCAGGTGGGCCACCGGCTCGAAAAGCGTGCTGAAAGAGCCACCGACCCTCTGGCTCGGCGAATCGGGGGTGACCAGCTGCGGGTAACGCTGCTCCAGCGACAGCAGCTCCTGCATCAACGCGTCGTAGGCGGCATCGCTGGTTGTCGGCTGATCGAGCACGTAGTAGCGGTAGGAGTGCTCCTCGAGCTCCTGCGAGATCGCCGAATACCGCTGCAGGTCGGCGTCGGATGGCCCCTGCTCGACCGCTGCCTTCCCGCGGCTCACTGCTCCCCCTCCGCGATGCGCCGCCCCGCCTCCCGGCAGGCTCGCAGCGCTCGCCGCGCCCCAGCCGGACTGCTCCCGGCCAGGCCACACGTGGGGCTCACCGCCACCTCCCGAAGCTGCTCCAGCGCCAGACCTACCCGCCTCCACAACGTGAAGACGGGATCGACCGTACGACTCGGGTCCGACAATTCGGGGGCGTCGCCCGAGGTCGCCACGAGCCCCGCGATCAGGCCGGCCCCGGCCTCCACGGCCTCGGCGATCTGGTCCTCGTCGACCCGAAGGGTCAGGTCGACGCTGACGAAGGCCGCTCCGGCCTTGAGCATGAGCGCGACCGGCGGCGCGTCGGCGCAGCAGTGCACGCCGGTGGGCGTGCCGGAGCCGGCAATGACCGCGGCGAGCCGCTGCGCGACGACGCCTGCCTCGGGGGTCGGGAGCACTCCGAAACCGCTGGCGGACGGGAGCCTGCCCAGCAGGACCGCGGGGAGCAGGGGCTCGTCGAGCGCCAGGATCAGCCGGGCGCCCGGCACCCGGCGTTGCACATCAGCAACGTGCGCTGCCAGCCCGTCCGCCAACGATTCCGCGAGGTCACGGACCGCGCCCGGATCGATGAGGGCCCGATTGCCGCGTTCGAGCTCGAGGCTCGCTGCCAGCGTCCAGGGGCCGGCGGCCTGCAGCTTGAGCACGCCGGTGTAGTCCGCGGCGACAACCTGGAGGGCGTCGAGATCCCGTTCGAGCAGGTCCAGTGCCCGGCGATGCTCCCGTCCCGGGCGGCTCACCAGGCGCCAGCCGGCGGGCTGCAGATCGATGTAGAGGTCGGTGAGCAGCATCGCGCCGCGGCCGATCAGGTCGGCGCCCGGGCCGCGGTGCGGAAGCTCCGGCAGGAAGGGCAGCTCCGGCAGCTCGTCGAAGACGAGCCGAAGGGCGTCGAGGATCTCGGCAGAGCTCCCCGGATCCGCGGACGTCAGCCCTCCGGGCAGCGACCCGACGCCCGTCGCCGCACCTGGCGGCCACAGGCCACCCGGACCCTCGTGGTTCGAGCCCGGGTCCGGCGGGGCGGAAGGCTCGTTCAGCCGAGGTGTCCCTGCTTCTTGTCGAGCTCGCGGGCCTGCTCGGGGGTAGGCGCGCTGCCCCCGAGACGGACCGGCTGCCACCAGGTGTCGTCCGGCCCGGACGGCTTCTCCGGGTAGCCGTCCTGCACCTGGTGCAGCAGCTCGCCGAGGGCGCTGGAGATGCGCTTGGTGATCTCGAGCGGATTGTCGCCCGGCGCGTACTCGACCGGCGGCCCCACCTTGATCGTGATCGGGGTATGGCGCCGGGCGAGCTTGCGCGGGTGCCCCTTCGTCCACAACCGCTGGGTGCCCCAGATGCTCACCGGGACGATCGGGACGCCGGTGGCCAGCGCCATCCGCGCGGCACCCGACTTGAGCTCCTTGACCTCGAAAGACTGGCTGATCGTGGCCTCCGGGAAGACCCCCACCGCTTCGCCGGCCTTGAGCGCCGCCAACGCCTCGTCGAAGGCCCCGGCTCCCGCCTTACGGTCGACCGGGATGTGGTGCATGCCGCGCATCAGCGGCCCGCTGAGCTTGTGGTCGAAGACGGCCTTCTTCGCCATGAACCGCACCAGCCGGCGCGACGGGCGAGCGGCCAGCCCGACGAAGATGAAGTCGAGGTAGCTGACGTGGGTGCTGACCAGGATGCAACCACCCTCGCGAGGAACGTGTTCGCCACCCTCGACGGTGAGTTTGAGGTCGATGGCGCGAAACCATCCCAGCGCTACCCGGATGACTGGCGGGTAGACGATCTCGGCCATCCTTGAACCGTACGGGAATCGGGGCGCCAGCTGTCAGGTGGTCCCGGTGGCCGTTATCCACGCCCCGCCGAGCACCCGGTCACCCTCGGGCTCGGGCGCGTACAGCACGACCGCCTGCCCCCGCGCGACAGCCCGCAGCGGCTCGTCGAACTCGACCCTCAGCACGCCACCTGCGGACCGCGCCGTAGCGGGAACGGCGGTCCCGTGGGCGCGCACCTGCGCCAGGCACTGCACCGGCGGCCCGTCGTAGGTCGAACCCTCCGCCTCCAGCCAGCCCACGTCGAGCCGGTCACGGGGACCGACGGTGACGGTCGAACTCACCGGGTCGACCCCGAGGACGTAGCGCGGCTGCCCGTCAGCGGCCGGGCGCGCCAGGGCGAGCCCGCGCCGCTGGCCGACGGTGTAGGCATAGGCGCCGTCGTGGTCCCCGACGACGCTGCCGGTGAGAGCGTCGACGACCGGGCCGGGACGGCTGCCGAGCCGCTCGCGCAACCATCCGGCGGTATCCCCGGAGGGCACGAAGCAGATGTCGGTGCTGTCGGGCTTGTCGGCGACGCCCAGGCCTCGAATGGCCGCCTCGTCGCGCACCTGCGCCTTCGTGGACTCGCCGAGCGGGAAGATCGCTGACGCCAGCTGGCCGGCGCGCAGCGTCCCCAGCACGTACGACTGGTCCTTCGACAGATCGACGCTGCGCCGCAGCACCGGACCGCTCGCGGACTGGGTCAGGCGCGCATGGTGGCCGGTGACGACGGCGTCGAAGTCCAGGGCGAGCGCGCGCTCGAGGACAGCGGAAAACTTGATGCGCTCGTTGCAGCGCAGGCACGGGTTCGGAGTCTCGCCGCGGGCGTAGGAATCGACGAAGTCGGCGATCACCGCATCGTCGAAACGCTCCGCGAGATCCCAGACGTAGAAAGGGATCTCGAGCAGATCGGCGGCGCGCCGGGCGTCGCGGGCGTCATCGAGGGTGCAGCAGCCGCGCGCCCCCTCGCGCGCCGTGGCTGGCTTGCGGGAGAGCGCCAGATGCACGCCGACGACCTCGTGGCCCGCGTCGCGAGCGCGGGCCGCTGCCACGGCGGAATCGACCCCGCCGCTCATGGCGGCAAGTACCCGCATCTCAGCCCCGGCGCCCGTTCAAGGCTCCGGCGAGCGCGCCCGCCCGGCGCGACCGCTCGACACACGGTCCGATGACATCGACCAGCTCCGCGACCTCGGCAGGCGTCGTGGTGTGGCCAAGCGAGAAGCGCAGCGAGCTGCGGGCCAGCGCGGTGCCCTCCGGGGTGTCGCCGTGCATCGCGAGCAGCACGTGGGACGGCCGGGCGATCCCCGCGGAGCAGGCCGAACCGGTGGAGCACTCAACCCCGCGGGCGTCGAGCAGCATGAGCAGTGAATCGCCTTCGCAGCCCGGGAAGGACAGGTGGGCGTTACCGGGCAGGCGCGCGCCCGGCTCGTCGAGCGCGGCACCGTTGAGAACGGCGTCGGGCACCTCGGCCCGCACCCGCGCGACGAGCTCGTCTCGCAGTGCCGAAAGCCGGGCGGCACGCTCGGGCTGCTCCGCGACGGCGATCTGGCAGGCGGCCGCAAAGCCGGCGATGCCGGCCACGTCGAGGGTTCCGGAACGCACCTCACGTTCCTGGCCTCCGCCGTGGGTCAGCGGGGTGCACTCCACGCCGCGGCGCAGCAGCAGCGCCCCGGTGCCGTACGGGCCGCCGAACTTGTGGCCGGTGACGGTCATCGCATCGGCGCCGCTGACCTCGAACGAGACGGGCAACGCCCCGACGGCCTGCACGGCATCGGTGTGGAAGGGCACGCCGAACTCGTGGGCCACCTCGGCCAGCTCGGCAATCGGCTGCACGGTGCCGACCTCGTTGTTGGCCCACATCACGCTGACGACAGCGGCCGAATCAGGATCCGCAGCCAACGCGTCATAGAGCGTCGCCGGGGCGACGCGCCCGCGGGAGTCGACCGGCAGCCAGACCAGCTCGGCGCCCTGCTCGGCGGCGAGCCACTCGGCAGCGTCGAGAACCGCGTGGTGTTCGATCCCCGACAGGAAGACCCGGCGCCGCTGCGGATCCACCGCGCGACGGGCCCAGTACAGACCTTTGAGCGCGAGGTTGTCGCTCTCGGTGCCACCGCTGGTGAAGATGACTTCCGAGGGCCGGGCACCCAGCGCGGCCGCGATCGTCTCCCGGGATTCCTCGACCGTGCGGCGCGCCCGGCGGCCGCTGGCATGCAGGGACGACGCGTTACCGACGCCCGCGAGAGCCTGCGTCACCGCAGCAATCGCCGCAGGATGCACAGGCGTCGTCGCCGCATGGTCGAGATATGCCATAAGACCCAGCCTAAGGTGGCTGGTGCCCGCGTGTCGTGCGGGCCGCCTGACGGTGATTGGATCGACACGTGCCTTTCGCCGGACGTTTGGCCATTCCCCCCTTCGCAGAGCTAGGACCGCCGTGCCCGCAGCCCTGATCACCGGAGCGGCTCGGGGCATCGGTGCGGCTGTCGCATTGGCCCTGGCCGAGCAGGGATGGCAGCTCACGCTCGTCGACCGCGCCCGCAACGACGACGCCCTGAGCTACGCCCTCGCGGCGCCGGATCAGCTGCACGAGATCGCCCGCCGGACCGGCGCTACCGCCGTGCTTGCCGACGTGCGTGACAGCGCCGCACTGGCCGAAGCATGTGCCGAGACGGCCGAGCGCTGTGGCGGCCTCGACGCTGCCATCGCCGTGGCGGGGGCGATCGCCGGTGGTCCCCCGGTCTGGGAGCTGCCCGACGCCCAGTGGGACGCCATGCTCGAGGTGAACCTCACCGGCGTCTTCCACCTGGCCCGGGCGGCCGTCCCCCACCTGCTGCAGCGCCCTGGTGGCCGGTTCATCGCCATCTCTTCCGCAGCCGGAACGCGGCCCTTGCAGCGTCTCGGCGGGTATGTCGCCGCCAAGCACGGTGTCGTCGGCCTCGTGCGCACCCTTGCCGCGGATCTCGCGGGCACCCGGGTCACCGCGAACGTCGTCACTCCGGGGTCCACCGACACGGCGATCCTCGCGGCCACGGCCGAGCTCTACGGGCTGAACGAGCCCGATGAGTTCAGCCAGCACGCCTACCTGCAGCGGCTGCTGGATTCCGCGCGAGGTGGCCGATGTGGTGGCGTTCCTCTGCTCGCCCGCCTCGTCGGCGATCACCGGCGCGGTGGTGCCGGTCGACGGCGGCTTCACCGGGTAGCGCAAGCAGGCCCACCGGGCGTAGGTTCCCGCGGATGAAGCAGTCTGCAGCGGTGCTCTGGGGTGTCGGCGAACCATGGTCGGTCGAGGAGGTCGAGCTCGACGGCCCGCGTGGCAAGGAAGTGCTGGTGCGCCTCGCCGCGAGCGGGCTCTGCCATTCGGACGAGCATCTGGTGACGGGCGACCTGCCCGTTCCCGGCTTCCCGTACATCGGCGGGCACGAGGGCGCCGGCGAGGTGGTCGAGGTCGGCCCTGACGTCGAAGGTCTCGCGCCGGGCGATCATGTCGTGCTCGGCTTCATCCCTTCGTGCGGCAAGTGCCCGTCGTGCTCCAGCGGCCACCAGAACCTGTGTGACTACGGCGCGCTGATCCTCGAGGGGAAGCAGCTCGGGTCCGGCGAGTCGCGCCACCGCGTGCGCGGCGAGGACGCCCGGCTGATGTGCGTGCTCGGCACGTTCGAGTCGCACACCGTCGTCCACGAGTACAGCTGCATCAAGATCGACGGCGACATCCCGCTCGACCGGGCAGCGCTCGTCGGATGCGGTGTGACGACCGGGCTCGGATCCGCCATCCACGCGGCGGCGGTGCAGCCCGGCGACACCGTGGTCGTCGTCGGGATCGGCGGCATCGGCATCAACGCGGTGCAGGGCGCGCGGCTGGCCGGTGCGGAGCAGATCGTCGCGGTCGACCCGGTCGAGTTCAAGCGCACCCAGGCCGAGCGTTTCGGGGCCACGCACACGGCGTCGTCGATGGAGGAAGCGCTGCCGCTGGTCGCCGAGATCACCCGGGGCGCGATGTCGCGCTCGGTGATCCTGACGATCGGGCTGGTGAAGGGCGAGCACATCGCCCCGGCTCTGGCACTCACCGCCAAGACGGGAACGTGCGTCGTCACCGGCCTGGCGTCCGCCATGGACGTGACCGCGACCATCTCGCTGCTCGACCTGACGCTCTACGAGAAGCACTTGCGCGGCAGCCTGTTCGGCTCGTCCAACCCCCGCTATGAGATCCCGCGGGTGCTCTCGCAGTACATGAAGGGCCGCATCGACCTCGACAGCCTGGTCACGCGCGAGTACAAGCTCGACGAGATCAACCAGGGCTATCAGGACATGCGCGACGGCCACAACGTGCGCGGCCTGATCCGCTTCTGAGTCCCCGAGCGACAAATACCCGGTTGTGGTCGTTATCAGGCTGATAAACGACGACAACCGGGTATTTGCTGCGGCCGACTGGGTCAGCCCTTGCGCTTGGTGACCTCTTCGGTCAGCTGCGGGGCCACGTTGAACAGGTCGCCCACGACGCCGAAGTCGACCAGCTCGAAGATCGGAGCCTCGGGGTCCTTGTTGACCGCGACGATCGTCTTCGAGGTCTGCATCCCAGCCCGGTGCTGGATCGCGCCGGAGATGCCGAGCGCGATGTACAGCTGCGGGGAGACGGTCTTGCCGGTCTGACCCACCTGGTTCTGGTGGGGGTACCAGCCGGCGTCGGTGGCGGCGCGCGAGGCACCAACCGCTGCGCCGAGCGCGTCAGCCAGCTTCTCGAC
Organism: uncultured Actinomycetota bacterium; assembly: GCA_963782485.1. Lineage (GTDB taxonomy): Bacteria > Actinomycetota > Actinomycetes > Frankiales > Frankiaceae > DATAZK01. The sequence goes on along the minus strand of CAWAJV010000005.1, from coordinate 539,341 downwards.
GACGTCGAAGTGCTCCGCCGCACCGAGGCCACGACCACCGGAGACGACCACTGCCGCCTCGGTGAGCTCCGGACGCCCGCTCTTGGCCTCGACGACCCGCTCGAGCACCTTGGCGCCCTTGGACGAGTCGCTCACGCTGAGCTCGATGCGCTCCTCGGCCGCGTCACCGGCGGATGCCTCGGGGGCGGTCGAGTTCGGCCGCACCGCGATGAACGGGATGCCGGACTTCACGTGGCTGGTGACGATGGTGGAGCCACCGAAGATGCCCTGCGTCGCCTTCAGATCGGACGAGACGTCGACCGCATCCCAGAGCAGGCCGCCGCCGGCCTTGACCGCCGCGCGGGCCGCCACCTCACGCGACTCGGGGGCCGCCGCGACCAGCACTGCAGCCGGCGACGCGGAGGTCGCGAGCTGAGCGAGCGCCTCGGCCTTGGGGGCCACCAGGAAGTCGTCGAAGTCGGCCGACTCGCCCACGTAGACCTTCGCCGCGCCGTACTCGGCCAGGAAGGACTTCGCCTTCTCGTACGTGCCCTCGCCGCCCAGGAAGACGGCCGACGGCTCGCCCAGAGTGCGCGCCAGCGTCAGCAGCTCGGCGGTGACCTTCTTGGGCTCACCGGCGTCGTGCTCAACAAGAACCAGAACCTCTGCCATGTCGTCAGCTCCCTCAGATCAACTTCTGCGAGGCGAGGAAGTCAGCGACCTTGGTGCCGCCGTCGCCTTCGTCCTTGACGATCTGCCCGGCCGACTTCGGCGGCCGCGGCTCGGCGCCGTCGACCGCGGTCGAAGCCGACTCGAGGCCGACGCTTTCGACCCCGGCATCGGCCACAGACAGCGTGGTCAGCGGCTTCTTCTTGGCCGCCATGATCCCCTTGAAGGACGGGTAGCGCGGCTCGTTGATCTTCTCGACGACGCCGACCACTGCGGGCAGCCCCGCCTCGACAACGGCGTAACCATTGTCGGTCTGGCGCTCGATCGAGACCTTCTTGGCGTCCGGGTCGACCGTCACCTTGCGGGCCAGGGTCAGCTGCGGCAGGCCGAGCTGCTCGGAGAGCAGGGCACCCATCACGCCGCCACGGGCGTCGGACGCCTCGGCGGAGGTGATGACGAGATCGGCCTCCAAAGTCTTGATGACGGCGGCGAGAGCGGCGGACGTCTGGATCGCGTCGGAGCCGTGCAGCGACTCGTCCGTGAGGTGCACCGCCTTGTCGGCGCCCATCGACAGCGCCTTGCGGATGGCCTCGACCGCCTTCTCCGGCCCCATCGTGAGGACGGTGACCTCGCCGCCGTGGGCCTCCTTGATCCGGAGGGCCTCCTCGACGCCGTACTCGTCCATCTCGTTCATGACGTTGTCGACGCTCTTGCGGTCGGTCGTCATGTCGGTCGGGTCTAGCTTCTTTTCCGCCCAGGTGTCTGGCACCTGCTTGACGGTGACAACGATGTTCACCTACTGGACCTCCGTTAGCGACCCATCTTCATGAGCTTTCGATCTTCGCGAGCGACACAGTCCGCAGCGCAGGGCGACTGGACGGATACTCGACAGTTGTTGCCGAAGTTACCTGGTAGTAATCGCCCCACGGCTCTGATCGCGCGTGAGCAGCCTCTCACGTGCGGCATTACCGTGGCGCCCCGGCCCTACCCGGGGAAACGAGCAGGACCAGCATTGCACGGCAAATGCGGCCCAAATCTCACTCGGGTCTCACTCGCCTGCGCGTCCAACCGGCGGGGATTGCAGCAGGAGCATCCCGTATGCAGCGACACTTGCGCAATCCCGGATGCGGCCGTCACGCATCATCTGCGCGAGTTCTGAGCCGGCGACGCGTGAGGTCGTCATGCCCTGCTCCTCGCTCTCGCGCTGCACGGGACCCTCGGTCAGCCCGGTCGCCAGCACGACAGACACGGCCTGGCTGCTGTAGCCGTACGCGTGGTGCAGGCGGCCGAGAAGCATGACGTCGCTGGCGCGAAGCCCGGTCTCTTCCGCCAGCTCCTGTCGCGCCAGCAGGAGGGGGTCCAGGTCGGGCTCCGCCTCGCTCGCCCCTTGCGGAAACTCCAGGCACCGCTCGCCGACGGGATAGCGGAATTGCTCGACCAGCGTGAAGCTGCCGTCCTCGTGCTGCGGGATCACGATGGCGAAATCGGCCTTCTCCAGAACGCCGTAGACCCCGGCGGTGCCGTCGGCCCGCAGGATGGCGTCTTCACGCAGGCGCATCCAGCGGCTGCGATAGACCTCGCGGCTGGAAAGGGTGCGGTACTCCGGGACCGGGTCGCTCTCGTTCACCAGCGGTCAGCGGCCGGTGAACTCAGCGTGGCCCGGCCCCTTCTCGACGAAGGTCTGCATGCCGATGGCACGGTCGTCGGTGCCGAACAATCCGGCAAACAAAGCGGATTCCAGCCGCAGGCCTTCGGAAAGGCCCATCGCCAGACCGTCGTCAACGGCCGTCTTCGCGGCCGCCAGCGCGACCGCAGGACCCTGCGCGTACTCGGCAGCCCAGCGCTTGGCTTCCTCGTAGACGGTGTCGGCGGGGACGACGCGGTCAGCGATGCCGAGCGCCAGCGCCTCGTCGGCACGCACGTGGCGGCCGGAGAAGATGAGTTCCTTGGCCTTGGCCGGTCCGATGAGGCGCGAGAGCCGCTGGGTGCCGCCCGCGCCCGGAATGACCCCCAGGAGGATTTCGGGCTGACCGACCCGGGCGCTGTCACCGAGGACGCGGAAGTCGGCCGTCAGCGCGAGCTCCAAGCCGCCGCCGAGCGCGTAGCCCGTGACGGCCGCGATGACCGGCTTCGGGATGCGGGCGAGCGCCGAGAACGCGTCCTGCAGGCGTACCGAGTGCGCGGCCATGTCGGCCGGGCTCATCGCCGCCATCTCCTTGATGTCGGCGCCCGCGGCGAAGACCCGCGGGCCCCCGTAGATGACGACCGCCCGGATGTCGGGCCGGGCCGAGACCTGGTTGGCGGCAGCGTGCAGCTGAGCCTGCATCGCCACGTTGAGCGCGTTCATCTTGGGACGGTCGAGGACGATGGTCGCCACCGCGGGCTGCTCGGGATCGACCTCAACGCGTACGAACTCATCCACCGGTTGCGTGCTGTCGTCGGCCACAGGGCGAGACTAGTGCTGCAGTCTGGAGCCGGGTGATGAGGCGGCAGCCCTGGGGCTCTTGTCCTTGGCATGAGAAAGTGATGCGTGGCCAAGCCTGCGTCAGTGCGGCGGTATCGCAGCGACACAGCGGTGCTCGCCTGGCAGGTCGCTATCGCGCTCCTGATCATCGCCGGTGTCGTCGCCATGGTCGGTGTCCTGGCGGCTTCGTCCGGTGGCATCCAGATCCCCGACCCGGGCTAGGACCGCTGGGTTGCCGGGCCCGCTGCCGGGTTGCGCATAGGCCTCGACATGGGCAGCGCTGGCTCCGGTGTGTCCCGTCATGCTGTAAACGTGACCCAGAACGCCGTCAGGTTGCTTGGCGCCGGTTGGACATTCGAGCGGCATCTGCCGGGTGGGGCCGAGGGGGCCGCCCTGGTACGGCGGCCCGATGCGTCACTTGCGGTATTACGCCTTGGTGATGGCGCGTTGCTGGAACGCGAGCGGGAGCGGGTTGGCTACATCCGCACTCTGAGAGCGGCGGGCTACCCAACGCCCCACGAGGAGGAACCGCACCTTCTCAACGGCGGCACCCTTGCCTGCGTCACCGACTTCGTCTCTGAGGCCCAGCCACTCGTCACGTTGACCGATGCGCTCGTCGACGACCTTGTCGCCTTGGTAGGGCTACAAGCCGGCCTCGCGCCGGGCGCGACTGGATGGGGTGAGTGGCTAGCGGTGTCGCTGTCCGAGGGGTTCGGGGATTGGAGCCGGCCAGCGGTGCTGCGCGCCGATCCGCGTTGTGCCGGGTTGGCGGAACGGGCCGTAGTCCACGCTAGGCCAGCGGCCATGCTCCCGGAAACAGCCGACCTGATCCATGGCGACCTGCACCAGGGCAATGTCCTCACCCGGGACGGCGGGGTGGCTGCGATCATCGACTGTGGGGCTGTGCGGGCCGGCGACCGCTGGTTCGACCTCGTGACCGCAATGACGATCGCGGCCATCGGGCCGGTCGATGTGCGGCACCGATTGCGGCTGGAGGTTGAGAGGCGCGTCGCCCGACGCACGCTGACGACGTACGTCGCCCACCACGGTGTCCGGCTACTTGATTGGGCGCTGACCTGGGCACCGGATCAGGTGGACTTCTGGGTAGCGGTCGTTGACGCGGAGTTCGACCGGTACGCGGTCTGACTTCCGTCACAGCACGGGTAGCGCTGGCTCATCGCTGTTTGTCCAGTCGAGGTCGGTCAAGATACCGATTTTCGCGCTGTGGATAAGTGCTCTGAGCTGCGATGATGCGTTAGAATCGAACGTATGTACGAAGGTGATCTGCTGGCAGATGCGGAGGAAGCCCGCGTCCTGTTGCACAAGATTGCCGCCGGCGTCACCCCCGAGATTTCCGGTGCGCTCGCCGCCGATGCGCTGCCCGATCTTCTTGCTGCGGTGCGGTTCGGGGAGCTCGCGACGTGCCGGCTGATCGAACGGGTTGATCGCACCGGCGAGTACGCCACCGACGGGGCCGCGAACACCGCCGCCTATGTGCGGAACGTGTCCGGTGAAGACACCGGCTGGGCGTCGATGCGGGTGCGGGTCGGCCGAGCGCTGGCCGACGGGCTGCCCGCGACCGCGACCGCATGGGAGTCCGGGGAGTTGGGCCTTGCACATGCGGCGGTGATCGAGAAGGCGACCGCTCGCCTGGCCGAGGCGGATGCTGCTGCGATGGACCGGGTCCTGGCCGAAGCTGCCCCGAAGATCACCCCGACAGACCTGACAGTGCTCGCCGACAAGATCAAAGCTGCTGCCGCGCCCGACGAGGCAGAAAAAGCGGCGGCGAAACGGCGGGACAACCAGAAGCTGAACATTTCCAAGACCTTCGACGGCATGTTCCGCATCGACGGGTGGCTCGACACCGAAGCCGGCGCCGAAGTCGCCGCCGCGCTGGCCGCGTTTACCCGCAAACGCGACCCAAACCTGCCCTTCGGCGCCGACCCGATCGGTAAACGCCGCGCCGAAGCGCTCCGCGAGCTCGCCCGCCACGCCATCACCCACACCGAGCAGTGCAGCCCCGGCACCGTTGCCACCAGCCGGCACAACCTCATCATCGCCATCAGCCTCGACGCCCTGCAGTCCGGACTGGGCGCCGCCGACATCCAAGGCCACGGCACCATCACCGCCGGCGCCGCCCGCCGCCTCGCCTGCGACAACGGGATCATCGCCGCCGTCCTCGGCGCCGACTCCGAAATCCTCGACCTCGCCAAACCCGACCGGCTCGCCACCCCACTCATGCGCCGCCACATCGCGCTACGCGACGGCGGATGCCTGTTCCCCGGCTGCGACCGGCCACCCGCCGGCTGTGAAGCCCACCACCGCGTCCACCACCTCGACGGCGGACCCACGAAAGCACAAAACCTCGACCTGGTCTGCGTTTTTCATCATCACCTGGTCCACGAAGGCGGCTGGACCTACACCATCATCGACACCGACACATTGGAATTTCAGCCACCCGACGGCCGGCCACCCATCCGCAGCAAACGCCGCAACCTGCTCAACCAAGACCTCAACACCCAGCTCAACCCCCGTCCCACCGTCCACATCAACCAGCCCAGAAGGACCTGACGGTCGTGCCAGGCTGTGTAGGTGTTCTCCCGCTGGTCGCGCCCACCCCCGGTGGACGAAACGGGACGGCTGGCGCCGGACGCGCGCGCCCAGGCCCGCCGCAGAGTGCTGCGCTCGCTGGCAGCCGTCGTGATCGTCGCGATCCTGGCCGGCCTGCTCGCCTACGGCTGCGACCGGCTGCGCAAGGCTCCCGCGAGCGCCCCCGCAACTACTCTTCAGGGGTGCCACAGTCGGATGAAGGGCGATGGCGCACCGTCGATGTCGGCGGCGCGCACATCGAGCTCTTCGAGGTCGGCGAGGGGGATCCGGTCCTCTTCCTGCCCGGATGGGGCCTGACGGCCCGTGCCTACCGGACGGCGCTGCTGCCGGTAGCTCGTGGCGGTCTTCGCATCATCGCCCCGAGCCTGCCAGGGTTCGGCGCCAGCACCCCGCTGCGGCTGCGGTCGCCACTCGGCGCTTTCGCCCGCCGGATCGTCGCCCTGCTGGAAGTGCTGGACCCCGAAAAGCCGGTTTTCGCTACGGGTCACAGCTTCGGCGGCGGGATCGCCCTGAAGCTCGCGCAGCTGCGCCCGGACTTCGTCCGTTCGGTCACGGTGGTGAACCCGGTCGGTGGCGCACCGGACAGCCGGGGCCTGCGCCGGGCCGGTTGGCTCGGCTGGTCGCTGGCCGGCGCGCTGAGCCACGTGCCCCGTAGCCGGCCACAGGCGTTCGACCCGCGGGCCGCCGCCGATGTGGTCCTCGACTTCCTGCCGAACCTCGGGCGCCGGCCGCTGCGCCTGGCGGTCTCCGGCGCGGTCGCGTTGACCGCCCAGCTCGCCGACGAGGCGCGCCAGCTCGTCGATTCCGGCGTGCCGATGCTCTACGTGTGGGGTGATCGTGACCGCCTGGTGCTGCCTGGCAGGCTGCACGGTCTCGGCGGCCCGGAGGGCACCGAGGTGGTCGCCGGTGGCCACGGCTGGGTGATCACGCACCCGGAGGAGTTCGCGGCCACGCTCCAGGAGACGCTCGCGGTCCATGCGCTTCTCGAGCTCGAGACACGCGGCAGTGCGCCGGCCGTGGCAGCGGCAGCCGTCTCGGAGGTGGTCCTGGACCCGTCCCGCCGGCTCGCCGACGCCTTCCCGCCGGAGCGAAGGCGGCGCGCACGCCACACGCCGCCGCAGCGGCCGACACTCGTTTCCGGGCCGCCGCGGCCGATGGGATGGCGGTGAACCCCAGAGAACCCGACGTCGCGTGGCCCGGCAGCGCCGCGCCGCTCGGTGTCACGTGGGACGGCGCCGGGATCAACGTCTCGGTCTACAGCGAGACTGCCGAAGCCGTTGACCTGTGCCTGTTCGACACCAGGCAGGACGGTTCGTACGACCCGCTCACCGAAAAGCGGATCTCGCTCGCCGAACGCACCGGCGCCCTCTGGCACGGCTACGTTCCAGGCTGCGGCCCCGGGCAGCGCTACGGCTTGCGGGTGGACGGACCGTACGACCCGCCGACCGGCCAGCGTCACAACGCCAGCAAGCTCCTGCTCGACCCGTATGCCCGGCAGATCGCCGGTTCGCTGACGCTCGACCCGGCCGTCTTCGGTTACGCCGGCGAGCCGTACGGGCTGCGCCACGACCACCGCGATTCCGCGCCGTACGTGCCGCACGGGGTGGTGACCGCCGGCAACTTCCCGTGGGGAGACGACCGCCCGCCGCGGATCCCGTGGTCGGAGACGGCGATCTACGAGCTTCACGTCAAGGGCTTCACCAAGCTGCACCCGGCCGTTCCGAAGCAGCTGCGCGGAACGTACGCCGGGCTGGCGCATCCCGCCGTGATCGAACACCTGCTGAAGCTCGGCATCACCGCCGTGGAGCTGCTCCCCGTCCAGGCCCACGTGAGCGAGCCCCGGCTGCTCGCCAGCGGCCACACCAACTTCTGGGGCTACAACACCGTCGGCTTCTTCGCCCCGCACCCCGGCTACGCCGCGAGCGACGACCCGGTCAGCGAGTTCCGGCGCGATGGTCCGCCAGCTTCACGAGGCGGGGCTCGAGGTCATCCTCGACGTGGTCTACAACCACACCGCCGAGGGCGGCGAGGAAGGCCCTACCCTCTCCTTCCGCGGCCTCGACAACGCGGCCTACTACCAGCTGCTGCCGGGCGACCCACGGCGCTACGCCGACCCGACCGGCTGCGGTAACGCGCTCAACCTGACGGCCGCCCCGGTGCTCGCACTCGTGCTGGACTCGCTGCGCTACTGGGTCAGCGAGATGCACGTCGACGGCTTCCGCTTCGATCTGGCGTCGACCCTCATGCGCGACAGCGCCTTCGTCGAAGCGGTCGGGCAGGACCCGCTGCTGCGCGAGGTCAAGCTCATCGCCGAGCCGTGGGACATCTGCGGCTACGACCTCGGCCGCTTCCCGTCGCCCTGGGCGGAGTGGAACGACCAGTACCGCGACACGCTCCGGGGTACCTGGCACCGGCTGACCCCGTCGCTCTCGACGCTCGCCACCCGGCTGTCCGGCTCGGCCGACATCTTCTCGCGCCGCTCACCCACCGCCTCGGTCAACTTCGTCACCGCCCACGACGGGTTCACGCTGGCCGACCTCGTCAGCTACGAGCGCAAGCACAACCTCGACAACGGCGAGGGAAACCGCGACGGCAACGACGCGAACGCGTCGTACAACGGCGGCCAGGAAGGCCCCACCCGCGACCCCGCGATCCAGGCCCGGCGCCACAAGCTCCGGCGGGCGCAGATCGCGACCCTGCTGCTGTCGGCAGGCGTCCCGATGCTGCTGGCCGGTGATGAGCTCGGCCGCACCCAGCTCGGCAACAACAACGCGTACTGCCAGGACAACGATGTCTCCTGGGTGGCGTGGCCGTACGACCGGCGCGATCCCGCCGGACCCGACCCGCTGCTGGTCGCGCTCGTTTCGGGTCTGCTGGACCTGCGCCGCCGCTCGCCCGTGCTGCGCCGCACGACGTTCTTCCGCGGTGGGCAGGTGATGCCGGGCGACCTCGTGTCACCGGTACCGGACATCACCTGGTTTCGCCCCGACGCCCACCCGATGGACGACGGCGACTGGCGCGGCGACACCGTCACGCTGCACCTGTCAGGGCAAGCGATCACGGCACGAGGGCAACACGGCGAGCGCATCGTCGACGACAGCTACGTGATCATCCTTCATACGGGCGCCGGCGAGACGAGCGTCGTCCTCCCCGGGCCGCCCTGGGGGCGGCTGTACCTGCCCCTGCTCGACACGGGCGCCGAGGACCTCGGTGGTTTCCCCCATCCCAGCGAAGCCGTGCCGCCGCCCACGGTGCGTGCAGGCGAGCACCTGTGTGTCACCGGGCAGTCGCTACGGCTGCTGCGCGTCCTCGGCTGACCACCCGCCCTTACCAGCTGGGGGGCGCCTCGCCCTCCGAACGGTGGGACGGCACCGCCATGAGCCCGAGCTCGGTCGGCGACGCCAGCAACCGGTGGTGGGGCAGCACGCGCACCGCGTAACCGAACGCTCCCGTATTAGCGAGCGGCACATCACCCTCGAACGCCAGCGACTGCACGCCGGCGTCGCCGTCACCCGCGACCGGCCCGGCCAGCACCAGCGGCACCACGCCCCCGCCGGTGATCTGATCCGCGTCGTCGACCCGCCCGTACACCGCCTGGACCTCGACATCGTCGGGGGTGAGCAAGCCCAGCGCCACGACCGCACGAACCGTGAGGGTGCCGCCGAGCGACGGGGTGTCGTCGGCGCCCGCGGCGTCGACGTGGCTGACCGAGACGTGAGGCCACGCCTCCGAGACCCGGCGACGCCACTCGGCGAGCTCACGCGCGCCCGCGTCGCCGTCGGCCGAGACCGCCCGGGCCGAGCGACCGGCCGGGGTGTACAGCTCGTTGACGTAATCGCGCAGCATCCGGCTGGCGAGCACCTTCGGGCCGAGGGTCGCCAGGGTGTGGCGAACCATCCCCACCCACCGCACCGGCACCGGCGCCTCGTAGAAGCGCGGAGCGACGGTGTGTTCGATGAGGTCGTACAGCGCGGCTGCCTCCAGGGTGTCGCGCCGGTGCGGATCGGCGACGCCATCGGCGGTCGGGATCGCCCAGCCGTTCTGGCCGTCGAACATCTCGTCCCACCAGCCGTCACGGATCGAGAGGTTCAGGCCGCCATTCAGCGCCGACTTCATGCCGCTCGTACCGCACGCCTCAAGCGGGCGCAGCGGGTTGTTCAGCCAGACGTCGCACCCCCCGTAGAGGAAGCGCGCCATGCCGATGTCGTAGTCCGGCAGGAACACCATGCGGTGGCGGACTTCCTCGGAGTCGGCGAAGCGCACGATCTGCTGGACGAGCTCCTTGCCGCCATCGTCGGCCGGGTGTGCCTTGCCGGCGATGACCAGTTGGATCGGCCGCTCGGGGTGAAGCAGCAGCCGGGTCAGCCGCTGCGGATCGGAGAGCATGAGGGTCAGCCGCTTGTAGGACGGCACGCGCCGGGCGAACCCGATCGTGAGGACGTCGGGATCGAAGACGTCGTCGACCCACCCGAGCTCGGCCGGCGACAGGCCGCGCTGCTGCCACGAGATCCGCAGCCGGCGCCGGACCTCCTCGACCAGCTCGGCGCGCAGCTGGCGGCGCAGGGCGAGCAGCTGCTCGTCGCCGGGCAGCTCACGCTCTCCGGAGGCCGGCCGCGGCGTGGCCCGCTGCTCGGCCATCCCGCGCATCGGCCGGGTGACCCAGGTAGGGGCGTGAACCCCGTTGGTGATCGAGCCGATCGGCACCTCGGACGCGTCGAACCCGGCCCACAGGTCCTTGAACATCTCGCGGCTGACCTCGCCGTGAAGCAGGCTGACGCCGTTGGCGCGCTGCGCGAGGCGAAGCCCCATATGCGCCATGTTGAAGATGTGCGGATCCTCCTCCGCACCGAACGCCAGGATGCGGGCGAGCGGCAGCTCGGGCAGCGCCGCGTAATCGGGGTTCGTCGGGCCGAAGTGACGCTCGACGAGCTCGCGCGGGAAGCGGTCGATGCCCGCCGGCACCGGCGTGTGCGTGGTGAAGACGGTGCCGGCCCGGCTGAGCACGAGCGCCTCGTCGAATCCGACGCCGGCGCTGACGTACTCGCGGATGCGCTCCACGCCCTGGAAGCCGGCGTGGCCCTCGTTCGTGTGGAACACCTCGGGCTCGGGGCTGGCGGTCACCTTGCACCAGGCCCGCACGGCTCGCACGCCGCCGATGCCGAGCAGCATCTCCTGCAAGAGCCGGTGGTCGCTGCCGCCGCCGTAGAGGCGGTCGGTGACGAGCCGGTCGCCGGGCTCGTTGTCCTCGAGATCGGTGTCGAGCAGCAGCAGCGGCACCCGGCCGACCTGTGCCTTCCAGACGTGGGCGTGCATCGTGCGGCCGGGCACGCCCACACCGACCGTGACGAGCTGGCCGGCGGCGTCGCGCAGCTGCGTCAGCGGCAGGCCGTGGGGGTCGAGCCCGGGGTAGTGCTCCTGCTGCCAGCCGTCGGGCGACAGGCTCTGCACGAAATACCCCGCGCGGTAGAGCAGGCCGACGCCGATGATCGGGACGCCGAGATCGCTTGCCGCCTTGAGGTGGTCACCGGCCAGGATGCCAAGGCCGCCGCTGTATTGGGGCAAGGTCTCGGTGATTCCGAACTCCGGCGAGAAGTACGCGATGGCCGACGGCGCATCCGCCAGGCCCTGGTACCAGCCGGGGGTCGTCAGGTACGCGTCGAGATCGGCAGCGGCCGCCGACAACCGGCCGAGGAAGTCGGTGTCGGCGGCGAGCGAGTCGAGCCGCGCGCGCGGCACCTCACCCAGCAGGCGTACCGGATCGTGCTGGCAATCGCGCCAGACGGCCGGCTCGACGGACTCGAAGAGATCCATCGTCTCGGGATGCCAGGACCAGCGCAGGTTCAGAACCAGCTCGGACAGTGGCTCGAGCGGCTCGGGAAGTTTGGCGCGGACGGTGAACCGGCGGAGGGCTCTCACGCGAATTGAGCCTAGTGGGCCGTACCGGACTGAGCGTCCGGGCGCGCCAGACGAAACAAGCGCAACGCAGCCGTAACGCGCCGGCTCAGTCTTCCTTCTCCTGGCGTTCGGCCACCTTTTCCGACAGCGCCGACATCACGTCAGGGTCGCGCAAGGTCGTGACATCACCGAGCTCGCGTCCCTCGGCGATGTCACGGAGCAACCGCCGCATGATCTTTCCGGAGCGGGTCTTCGGAAGATCATCAGCCCACACGATGCGCTTGGGCCGGGAGAACTTCCCGATCTTGGTCGCGACGTGCTCGCGCAAGGCGCCGAGCGTCTCGTCGTCGCCCGCGTGGGTTCCGCCGAGCGTCACGAAGGCGACGATCGCCTGCCCGGTGTCCTCGTCCGACTGCCCCACGACGGCCGCTTCGGCCACCGCTTCGTGCGATACCAGAGCCGATTCGACCTCCGCCGTCGACAGCCGGTGACCCGAGACGTTGATGACGTCGTCGATGCGCCCGATGATCCAGTGGTAGCCGTCATCGTCGACCCGAGCCGCATCGCCGACGAGGTACGTCTCCTTGCCGAAGCGGGAGAAGTAGGTCTCGACGAAACGCTCGTCGTCCCGGTAGAGGGTGCGCAGCATCGACGGCCACGGCTGGTCGATGACCAGGATGCCGGTGCCGGTGTCCATCGGGTCGCCGCCCTCCGACACCAGCTTCGGTGAGTAACCGGGCAGCGGATGCGTCGCCGAGCCCGGCTTCGTCGCGGTGCTCGACGGCAGCGGGGAGATGACGATGCTCCCGGTCTCGGTCTGCCACCACGTGTCGACGACCGGGCAGCGTCCCCCGCCGATCACCTGGTGGTACCAGAGCCAGGCCTTGGGGTTGATGGGCTCGCCCACGGAGCCGAGCAGCCGCAGCGAGCTGAGGTCATGGCGTTCGGGGTACTCGGCCCCCCACTTCATGCACGCCCGGATGGCCGTCGGGGCCGTGTACAGGATGGTCACCTTGTACTTCTCGACGATCGACCACCAGATGTCCTTGTCGGGGTAGTCCGGCGCCCCCTCCCACATGACGGAGGTGGCGCCGTTCGCCAGCGGCCCGTAGACGATGTAGCTGTGGCCGGTGATCCAGCCGACGTCGGCCGCGCACCAGTAGATGTCGTGGTCGGCATCGAGGTCGAAAACCAGCCGGTGGGTGAAGGTGACCCCGGTGAGGTAGCCGCCGGTGGTGTGCAGGATGCCCTTCGGCTTCGCCGTCGATCCCGACGAGTACAGGATGAAGAGCGGGTGCTCCGCGGACAGGTGTTCCGGCGGGCAGACCGGGTCGACGCTCGCGCACAGCTCGTCGTAGAAGACGTCGCGGCCGTCCCGCATCGGGCAGTCGATGCCGGTGGAGCGGACCACGATCACGCTGGTCAGGGTCGGCACTCCGCCCTCGTCTGACGCCAGCGCCTTGTCGACCTCGGACTTGATGGGCGCGGTCTTGCCCTTGCGCCGCGCGCCGTCAACCGTGATGAGCACCTTGGCGTCACTCACCTGCATCCGCTCGGTGACGGACGCCACCGAGAAACCCCCGAAGACCACGTTGTGCATGGCGCCGATGCGCGCGCACGCCAGCATCGCGACGACGACCTCGGGGATCATCGGCAGGTAGATGCCGACCACGTCCTCCTGACCGACCCCCAGCGACTTCAGCCCGTTCGCCAGCTTCTGGACATCCGCGAGCAGCTGCGCGTAGGTGATGTCGCGCTCCTCGCCCTGCTCGCCGAGCCAGTGGTACGCGACGCGATCGCCGCGACCGGCTTCCACATGGCGGTCCAGGCAGTTGTAGGAGACGTTCAGCTTGCCGTCGGCGAACCACTTGTAGAACGGCGGGTTGCTGTCGTCGAGCACCTGCTCGAACGGCTCGAACCAGTGCAGGAGCTCGCGGGCCTGGGTCGCCCAGAAGTCGGCGATCGCGGCGCGCTCCGAGGACGGCCGCGCGGGCGTGTCCTGATGGGCGGCGAACTCGGCGGGAGGCTCGAAAAGTTCGATCTCGAGGAGCTTCTCCAGCTCGCGCTCGAGCTCCGATGCGCGGGACGAACCTGAGTCAGCCATGAACGCACGCTCCTTCCGATGGCAGCCGCCGAAGGGCTGCTAGGCGTGTTCGGCGGCGACGAGAGTGAACCAGACCCGCTTGCCCTGCGCCAAAGTGTCTACACCCCACCGGCAGGCGAGCCGCGAGACGATCGCGAGTCCACGGCCGCCCTCGGCTCCTTCCGCGGGCGGCTTCGGAGTCTCGGACACCTCGCCCGGGGCGCGGTCGTAGACCTCGATCCGCAGGGTGCTGGACTCGTCGAACGCGGCTTCGACCGCGACCGACGACCGGGCGTGGATGACCGCGTTCGTCACGAGCTCGCTGGAGAGGAGTTCAGCGACGTCACAGACCTCTTCCGCGCCCCATTCCCGGCAGAGGTTGCGAACGAACAGGCGCGCAACGCTGGGAGCTGCCGGCGTACCCGGTAGCTCGAGCCGCGCAGTCTCCACGGTCTACCTTGTGCCCCGCAAGCAGGGAGGTCATCCCGAACGGACACGAAAAGTCACGTTCGAGTTACGGGGATCACCAGCAGGTGTCACCGCGCAGCTCAAGGCCTGAATCACCTCGTGGCCACCGGCCAGTCCGGGGTGGCGGGTGACGACGAGGTCCGATCCGGACTCCAGCCGGACCACGCCCCGGTCGTGCAGCTCACCGTGGGCCGGTCGGACGCCGACGTCAGCCATGGTCAGCATCCCGAGATCGAGGAGCGAGTCTCCGGCGGCGGCCAGCCGGTGCGCGCCGAGGCGGCGCATCACCTCCGCCAGCGCCGCCTCCTTGGTGAGCGCCGCGGGGACGAAGTACACCTTGCGGCCCTGCACCGAGACGGTCCATCCACCCGCGGCCAGCTCGGCGGTGATCGCGTCGAGCGGTGGGATCGCGGAACGTTCGGTGGCCACCAGGTAGGCGAAGAAGCCGTCGGCGTCGCGAATCGTGCGCACCCAGCCCTTCCCCGCCGCGCGAGCCCGCGCCGCGAGCCGCTCGGCCAGTACGAGGACCTCGGCAAGCGCGATCGCGTCGCCCGCGAGGCGCTCCCTTACCGCGGCCTCCCATCCGGGATCGGGGACCCCGTCGACCAGCAGGTGGCCTCCGTTCGCGGCGATCGCGTACGCGGGGGTGAAGCCCAGGGTGACCCGGCGGTACTGCGCGAGGGTGCGGGTAGTCACCGGGATGACCGGGACGCGGGCCGCGAGTTGCACCAGAGCGGCTGCCGCCTCGGCCGTCAGGTAGCTGAGCGGCTCGCCATCGAGGTACTCGACGATCACGGTCGGCGGCGGCGGGACGTTTTCCGGCAGCCGGAACGCCCGCTGCGAATAGATGAGGGTCTGATCGAGGTCGCAGGCCGCGAGCCAGGCCTGCGTCACCCGTCGCCCCGCGGCTTGATCACGCCGATGCACGAGAACGTGAGTCCCTCACGCTTTTCGACCGGCACCCCGCGCTCGGCGGCAAGGACCAGCACGTGTTGGAGGTCGTCCTCGCGGCCGGGTGTCACGAGGATCCGGTCCGGCACCCGGCGCAGCAGCACCCGCGTCGTCTCCCCCACGCCGGGCTTCACCAGGTTCAGGTCGCGGATGCCGAACTCGGCCGCGACCGCTTCGACCTCACGCCACCCGGCCCACGTCGGCTCGCGATCGGTGGCAGCCAGCACCGGCCAGGACGCTTCAACCTCCGCAGCGACGGCGGGAAACGCCGCCACCACGGTCTCGATGTAGCGCCGCGACACATCGCCTCCCGCAAGCTCGCGGTACATCTTCGCCCCGTGGAAGTCGTGCGGGCCGATCAGCCGGTCGTTGAGGACGGTCCGGCTGACCAGCCCGCTCACCGTCGAGTTCAGGCACGCGCTCGGGATGAGGAAGTCGTCACGCGTGCCGAAGACGGGGACGCAGCGGCCCGGGTCGGCCAGCACGGCGAGGGTGTCGTCGAGGCCGAGCGGTACCACGGCCTCGGTCAGCTCGCGGGTGATCGCTCCCTTGCCGGTCCACCCGTCGACGAACTGGAGGGATGCCGGATCGTGGCGGCGCAGCAGCCAGCGCATGGCGACCTGGTCGATCCCGCGGCCGCGCACGATGGACACCGAGTAGTGGGGCGCGTCCAGGCCGTGGCGCCACATCAGCCACCGGCGCAGCAGCACGCCGATGGGTGTGCCGGCCCGCGCCAGCGAGACGAGCACCGGCGCCGGCTTCTGCGCCCGGATCAGCTCCGCGACGACCCCGACCGCCACCGCCAACCGCGGCGCGGAGCGGTCGAGAGCGGCCTCGAACAGCTCGACGTACGCCGCAGGTGGCTGGTACTCGACGGGCAGCATCTCCGCGTAGTGGGTGCCGCTCTGGATGAGCTCCTCGCGCTCCTCGGTCGGGCGCTCGATGGCGACCTCGCCGAGGTCCTTCAGCAAGAACGTCACATCGGCGGGCTGGTAGGAACCGAGCGGTACGAGAACGGGCTCGCTCGCCCCGATCTCGTCGTGGAGCAGCACTTCGGTGACGGGGGCGCAGGAACGCAACGCGTCGACCATCGGACCGGTAGCCCCGCCGTCGGTGACGACGACGATGTGGTCCGCGGCGCCGGGCCGGACGTTGTAGACGAAGCTCGTGCGCCAGGGCTCGTCCGGCGCCGCGAACTCCAGCGCGCAGCGCACCGCGTAGCCCTCGCGATCGAGGGGAGCGACCGGCGAGCGGGTGGTCGACTGGTAGCGCACCGCAACGCCGGGCAACCGGCGTCCGAGCTCGGCGGCCAGCACCAGCGGGGCGTACATGAGCTCCTCGGTACCGAGCACGAGAAGCCGGCCGCGGGACAGCCCGACCGAGCCGGCGAGCTCACCTGCCAGCCGGTCTACGGCGGCGGCGAGCGCGCGCTCGTCCGCCTCGGTCCAGCCGTGGCGCGCGCCGAGACGGACCCCTGACCAGCCCGCCTCGAGACGTTGGGCAGGGAAGCGGGTGCCCAGCGGCTGCGGCGGGTCGGCGGATGCCAGGGTCGGGGCCACCCGTTGCGGCGCGTCGCCGGCCAGCTGAAGCTCGCCGCGCAGCAGCGACACCGCGTGCACGGGAACGCCGAGTTCGCCGGACAGCGACGCGAACTCGCGGCGTGCCGCCGCCGGCCGCATGTCGAGCAGCGCGGCCACGACGTAGCCGGGGTGCGGCGCGCGCCGGTGCAGCGCGCGGATGGTGTTGACCGCGGTACGCCCGCTCGAGAGCTCGTCGTCGACCAGCACCACCGTGCGCTCCGGTGACAGCATCTCCTGCGGGGCGAGCACCCGATGCGCGCTCGCGTGGGAATGCTCTTCCTCGAACGCGATCGTCGCGCTGCCCGGCCGGCGCGTCGACAGCAGGCAGTCGGCGCCTGGAAGCGCCGCCGCGACGGCCTGGCCGAGCGCCGTCGCCGTCTCGGCGAACCCCAGGACGACGAACCCGCCGGGAGCCTCGCCCGCTTCGTCCAGCACCCGGGTGGCCAGCTCCCGGGCCGCCGCGAGCGCCACGGCAGGGTCGACCGGGAGGTGCTTGCCGAGCACCCGGCTCACCAGCAGGTGGGCGCGGCGCGGATTGCGCCGGAGCGCCAGCCCGGCCAGTGCCTCGAAGGCAGCCAGCGGTTGCCCGCCGGCCAGCTGCACGGTGAGGCCGAGCTCATCGGCAACCCAGCCGAGGGGGTGCGGATCGGTGGCGCCGGGAGGCGAGGTCAGGGCAGCAGCGCTCATGCCCGGCGGCTCGCCAGGTGACGGGCCGCGCTGGGGATCGATCCATCGGGGGCCGGACGCGGCGGCTCGGATTCCGCCAGCGCCGCCAGCACATCCACGAACGTGTAGCCCGGCTGCAGCACGCCGAACGCGTGGGCCCGGCGCAGCACCACCTGGGCCCACACCCGATGCGGGCGCAGCTCGTTCATCTTGTTGCCGTAATCGCTGCGGCGCACTCCCCCGGTGTCACCGTCCATGACGATGCACGCGTCGGTGTACTCCTCGTGGGTGACGACCATCAACGCGTGAACCGCCGGCACGTGGCTCGGATGGATGACGGTCTTGCCGATGAGCCCGTTCGCCTTGTCGAGCACGATCTCGCGGATCAGCCGGTCGTGATCGCTCGCCACCAGGGTCTGGCGCAACTCCGACTCGTGAGCCTGCTCGAACGGGGTGACGCGCAACGACGACACCAGCAGGCGCTCGGGGCTGTGGAAGTACTCCCACACCGGCCCGGTGACGACGTGAGCCGCATCGCGAGCCAGCACGTTGACGATGTCTGCCAGGCAGTCACGCACGACGGCGATGTCGTAGATGGTGTGGTCGCGGTCACGGCGCAGGCCGTAGAGCCCGCACAGATCCGTCGCACCGACCCGCATGGCCAGAACGACATCCTGATAGGCGTCGACGAGCGTGCGGATCGCGGCCAGCGCTTCGCGCCGGCCCTCGTTGTAGATGATCTCGGGGCTCTCCAGCACCGGCATGGCCCAGAGCGACCGGCCGAAGCGGGCACCGGCGGCGGCCACCTCGGCCAGGAGTTCCGCTCCCGATGCGGCGGTGAACTTCGGCAGCACGAAGCCCGCGAGGGCACTCGACTCACCCGACGGCCCGTTCACGATCCGGCGCAGCTGGGCAAGGTTGCGAATCCGCACGAAGACCCAGGGCAGGGACGGCTGGCCGTCCAGCTCGGTGAGCGCGGCGATCACGTTGGCTTCGGCGGACGCCAGCTCGTCGTCGGCGACGGCGTCCTCGAGGCAGAAGACCATGCTGGTGACGCCGCGCGAGCCTTGCTGGCGGGCCACGTCGGCGAGGTCGGCGCGCGAGCCGGGGGCGTACAGCGTGGCCCCGAGCGCGGTCGCGAGTATCAGCTTGTCGCCCGACGCGGGCACGTCCTGCGGCCCGCGGTAGAAGAGGGCGGCTTCACGAGCCGGAGACAGGTGCGCGAAGTGCCGCAAGCGAACCTCCTGGAGGCCTGGTGAGCATCGCCACGCGCTGCGCGGCAGCTCGAAGAATGGGGGCCCTGGCGACATCGACAGGCACGAGGAGCACGAAAAAGTCGGACGGCTGGGCGACGATCGGGTAGCGGCTGGGGTCCGGCGGTTTCGGGCTGTCACCGGACGTGCCCGGCGACTGCAAGCTAACGCATCCGATGGCGGACGAACATGGTTTCTGCTGTCCGAAAGATGACGAGCTGGTTACTGGCTGGCGACGCCGGCAGCGGAACGTGAGCACCGCTATCGGCGACGTGATCAGCAGGCTTAGCCGGGGACGGCCGGCCGTGCCGCGTCGTCGAGATCGATGCGCTTTCGACGCACGAAAACACTGCTGACGTAGGCGGCCGCGATGAAGGCCACCCCGATGAGCCCCGTGACCACCTCGGGCACCTCGTTCTGGATGCTCACCGCCAGCAGGACCGCAAGCGCACCGATGGCCCAGTGGGCTCCGTGCTCGAGGTAGATGTACTCCTGCAGCGTGCCCTTTCGCACCAGGTAGACGGTCAGCGACCGGATGTACATGGCGCCGATCCCGAGACCGGCGGCGATCACGAAGATCTGCTGGCTGATCGCGAACGCGCCGATGACCCCGTCGAAGGAGAACGACGCGTCGATCAGCTCGAGGTAGAGAAAGAGGAAGAAGGCGGCGCGACCGACCGCGAGGCGCTTGCCGGAGCTGTCATGAGTTTCCTCGGTCTTCTCATGATCGGGGACGTCGTCCTCATCCTCCCCGACACCCGCCTCCTCGAAGTAATCCCCGAGTCCGCGCACCGCCAGGTAGACGGCAAGGCCGGCCACTCCGGCGGTCAGCACCTGCTGGACCTTGTCGGCCGGGGTGGCCAGCTCGGCCACCACGAGCAGCGCGATGAGCGCGACGACGGTCGACAGGATGTCGAGGCGCCCCAGCTTGCTGAGGAACCGCTCGATCGGCGCCAGCCAGTGCACCTCCCGCTCGGGATCGAACATGTAGTCCAGGAAGATCATCAGCAGGAAGATCCCGCCGAACGAGGCGATCGCCGGGTGGGCGGCGGTGAGCTTGTCGGCGTATTCGGTCGGGTGATCCAGCGCCAGCCGGAACACCTCGACCGGTCCGATGTGGGCGGTGACCGAGACCACCAGCACCGGAAAGATCAGCCGCATCCCGAAGACCGCGATCAGGATGCCGATCGTCAGGAAGATGCGCTGCCACCACGGGCTCATCCGGCGCAGGATCGTGGCGTTGACCACTGCATTGTCGAACGACAGCGAGATCTCGAGCACGGCCAGGATCGCCACGATGAGCGCGATATCGACGCCGCCGATGATCCCGGCCGCAATGACTCCGAAAACCGTGACGCCGACCGGGACGGCGAAGGTCCTGAGTAACACGTGACTCCTTGGAGGTGATCGCGACTCGGGCGAGCGCAGCGAGTCGGAGCGCGGGTTGCCGACCATAGACGTGGAGGTGATCGCGACTCGGGCGAGCGCAGCGAGTCGGAGCGCGGGTTGCCGACCATAGACGTGGAGGTGATCGCGACTCGGGCGAGCGCAGCGGGTCGCCGACCATAAGCGTGGATAGGCGATCGGGCCGGGACCTGGACCAGGTCCCGGCCCGATCACTCGTGCCGGAAGCCCGCGGCGCGCAATGCGAGACGGGCGGGTGGAGCGCTCTAGAACGGAACTAGACGTTGACCCCGAAGTCCTGCGCGATGCCGCGCAGGCCACTGGCATACCCCTGGCCGACCGCGCGGAACTTCCACTCGGCGCCGCTGCGGTACAGCTCACCGAAGACCATCGCGGTCTCGGTCGACGCGTCCTCGGTGAGGTCGTAGCGCGCGATCTCGGCCTCGCCGGCCTGATTGACGATGCGGATGAACGCGTTGCGCACCTGTCCGAAGTTCTGCTGACGGCTCTCGGCGTCGTAGATCGACACCGGGAAGACAACCTTGTCGATCTCGGCGGGCACGCCGGCCAGGTTGACCTTGATCTGCTCGTCGTCGCCCTCGCCGGCACCGGTGAGGTTGTCACCCTGGTGCTCGACGGAACCGTCGCTGCTCTTCAGGTTGTTGAAAAAGACGAACTGGCCGTCCGATGCGACCTTGCCGTCGGCCTTGAGCATGATCGCGCTCGCGTCGAGGTCGAAGTCCGCGCCGGTCGTGCTCCGCACGTCCCAGCCCAGACCGACGACGACCGCCGTCAGACCCGGCGCCTCTTTGCTGAGCGAGACGTTGCCGCCCTTGCTGAGGCTGACTCCCACTGTGTCCTCCTTTGTCGCGGGGCAAGCCCCTAGGTCCTTGTCGTGACGCCCGGAGCGTGCCCATAGACCGGCTCCTGTGCCGATGCACCTGCGTTGCCGAAGCGTAGTGACCATCGCCGCCGAAGGAAACCGCAAACGGCTTCGGGTTGGCTGAGACTGCGACATGTCGGCAATGGACGCGGGCCAAGGTGGCTGTTACCGACTTCTCCAGGGTTCACGCGCGCGTAGCGAGTAGGACGCCCAACCTGGGTATGGTTCTCGCGGTGATCGGCCGCATCGTGATCTCCGACGTCTCACCCGTGGTTACCGCCGGGTCAGGTTCGCTCTGGCCGGCCAAGGCCGTCGTGAACGAGCGCGTACCGGTGTCTGCCACGGTCTTTCGCGAGGGTCACGACCTCGTCGGTGCCAATGTCGTCCTCACCGATCCCGCGGGCCGCGAAAGCCCCTTCCAGCGCCTGACGTTCATCGGGGCAGGCACCGACCGTTACGAGACCAGCGTCATGCCGACCTCCCAAGGCCTGTGGTCGTTCCGCATCGAGGCCTGGGCCGATCCGGTGGCGACCTGGCTGCACGCCGTGTCGGTGAAGGCCGACGCCGGTCAGGGTCTCGACGAGATGGCGGTAGACCTCGAGGACGGCGCGCTACTCCTCGAACGCGCCCTGCACGGGGTCGACCCGGTGCATCACCCGGCGCTGAACCACGCGATCGCCACGTTGCGCAATGACGACCTGGCCGACGTCGCCGACCGCCTGGCACCCATCACGGCGCCGAGCCTCGTCTCGGCTCTCGAGGCTGCGCCGCTTCGCGACCTGCTGACCACGAGCCCTAGCTATCAGCTGACTGTTGACCGCGAGCGGGCGCTGTTCTCCGCCTGGTACGAGTTCTTCCCGCGCTCGGAAGGCGCCAGCCTCGACCCGCCGCGCTCGGGCACGTTCGCCACCGCCACGAAGCGACTTCCGGCGATCGCCGCCCTCGGCTTCGATGTGGTGTACCTGCCGCCGATCTCGCCGATCGGCGAGGTGAACCGCAAGGGTCCCAACAACACGCTGACCCCGGGGCCGGACGATCCGGGCAGCCCCTGGGCCATCGGCTCCCGCTTCGGCGGCCACGACGCCATCCATCCCGACCTCGGCACCATCGAGGATTTCGACGACTTCGTGCAGCGCGCGGGTGAGCTCGGCATGGAGGTCGCCCTCGACCTGGCGCTGCAGTGCGCCCGGACCACCCGTGGGCGAAGTCGCACCCCGAATGGTTCACCACCAAGAGCGACGGCTCGATCGCCTACGCGGAGAACCCGCCGAAGAAGTACCAGGACATCTACCCGATCAACTTCGACAACGACTACGAGGGCCTGTACGCCGAGGTGCGCCGGATCGTGCGCCACTGGATGGCCCATGGCGTGCGCATCTTCCGGGTCGACAACCCCCACACGAAGCCGGTCTTCTTCTGGGAGCAGCTCATCGCCGATCTCAAGGCGACCGATCCCGACGTGCTCTTCCTCGCCGAGGCGTTCACCCGGCCGCCGATGATGCACACGCTCGGCTCGATCGGGTTCACCCAGTCCTACACGTACTTCACCTGGCGCAACGAGAAGGCCGAGCTCGAGGAGTACGGCGCCGAACTCGTCGAGTCGGCCTGGCACATGCGCCCGAACTTCTTCGTGAACACCCCCGACATCCTTCACGCGTTCCTGCAGTACGGAGGGCCGCCCGCGTTCAAGATCAGGGCTGTGCTGGCAGCGATGATGAGCCCGTCGTGGGGTGTCTACTCCGGCTTCGAGTTGTACGAGCACGTGGCCGTCAAGCCTGGCAGCGAGGAGTACCTGGACTCGGAGAAGTACCAGTACCGGCCGCGTGACTACAGCGCCGCTCCGCTGAACCCCTACCTGGCGATGCTGAACCGGGTCCGCAACGACCACCCGGCGCTTCACCAGCTGCGCAACCTGCAGTTCCACTTCGTCGACCAGCCGCAGATCCTCGCGTTCTCCAAGCGCGACGAGCAGAGCGGCGATTGCGTGCTGGTCGTCGTCAACCTCGATCCCCATGCGGCCCGGGAGGCAACCGTCTACCTGGAGATGCCGGCTCTCGGCCTGGACTGGGGTGAGCGGTTCGACGCCTGTGACGAAGTGACGGATACGACGTACCAATGGGGGCAAGCCAACTACGTGCGCCTCGATCCCTTCAACGAACCCGCCCATGTCCTCACGGTCAAGTACCGCCGATGACCGACCTGGACCACCCCGAAGCCCCGCTGCCCGAACTGCCCGAACTACCGCCGATGCCGCAGACCGGAAGCGCCGGGGAGGAGAGCCGCGATCCGCTCTGGTACCAGCGCGCGGTCTTCTACGAGGTGCTGGTGCGCGGCTTCGCCGACTCCAACGGTGACGGCACCGGCGACCTGCGCGGGCTGACCTCGAAGCTGGACTACCTGCAGTGGCTCGGCGTCGACTGCATCTGGCTGCTGCCGATCTACGAGTCGCCGCTGCGCGACGGCGGTTACGACATCAGCGACTACCTGAAGGTGCTGCCCGAATTCGGCGATCTCGGCGACTTCGTCGAGCTCATCGACGGCGCCCACCGGCGCGGCATGCGCGTCATCGCCGACCTCGTCATGAACCACACGTCGGATCAGCACCCGTGGTTCCTGGCGTCGCGTTCGGATCCTGACGGCCCTTTCGGCGACTTCTACGTCTGGTCCGACGACGACACCCGCTACCCGGATGCGCGGATCATCTTCGTCGACACCGAGAAGTCGAACTGGACCTGGGATCCGGTACGCGGCCAGTACTACTGGCATCGCTTCTTCACCCACCAGCCGGACCTGAACTTCGATAGCCCGGCCGTGCAGGACGCCATGCTCGAGGTGCTGCGCTTCTGGCTGGACATCGGCATCGACGGATTCCGCCTCGACGCCGTGCCGTATCTGTACGTGCGCGACGGGACGAACGGCGAGAACCTCCCCGAGACCCACGACTACCTGAAGCGGGTACGCACCGAAGTCGACGCGCGTTACGCCGACAAGGTGCTGCTCGCCGAGGCCAACCAGTGGCCGAGCGATGTCGTCGAGTATTTCGGCGATTTCGAGACCGGTGGCGACGAGTGCCACATGGCGTTTCACTTCCCGCTGATGCCGCGCATCTTCATGGCCGTGCGGCGCGAATCGCGCTACCCCATCTCCGAGATCATGGCCCAGACGCCGAAGATCCCGGCCAACTGCCAGTGGGGAATCTTCCTGCGTAACCACGACGAGCTCACCCTCGAAATGGTCACGGACGAAGAGCGCGACTACATGTACTCGGAGTACGCGAAAGACCCGCGGATGAAGGCGAACATCGGCATCCGGCGCCGGCTCGCCCCGCTGCTCGACAACAGCCTGGACCAGATGCAGCTCTTCACGTCGCTGCTGCTCTCGCTTCCCGGATCACCGGTGCTCTACTACGGCGACGAGATCGGGATGGGCGACAACATCTACCTCGGTGACCGCGACGGCGTGCGCACGCCGATGCAGTGGTCGCCGGACCGCAACGCCGGCTTCTCGACATGCGACCCGGCGCGGCTGTACCTGCCGGTCCTGATGGACGCCGTGTACGGCTACCAGGCGCTGAACGTCGAGGCCGAGATGCGCCAGACGGACTCGCTGCTCTGGTGGACCAAGCGGATGATCGAGATTCGCAAGCGCCACCCCGTGTTCGGTCTCGGGACCTACGAGGAACTCGGCGCGTCCAATCCCAGCGTTCTGGCGTACGTGCGCGAGTTCGGCGACGACCGCGTGCTGTGCGTGGCCAACCTCTCGCGCTTCCCCCAGCCGGTCGAGCTGGATCTGCGTCGTTACGCCGGCTACCGGCCGGTGGAGATGACGGGTGAGGTGTCGTTCCCGAACGTGGGCGACCTGCCGTACCTGCTGACCCTTCCGGGCCACGGCCACTATTGGTTCGCGCTCAGCTCCGGCGATGAAGGAGGCTATGCGCGATGACCCCAGATCCCACGAACCCCGGCCCCAGGACCGACACCAGAACCGACACCGCGACCGACACTGCGAGCGATCCGGCTTTGCCGGGGCTCACGGAGCTGCTGCTCGAGTGGTTACCCCGCCAGCGCTGGTTCGCCAGCAAGGGCCGCGAGATCACCGGCATCGTCGTGCAGGAGGCGACGCCACTGTCCGAGGTCGTTCGCCACACGATCGTGCAGGTCAGCTTCACCGAGGGACCCGCCGAGCGCTACCAGGTGCCGGTGACCCAGCTGCCGGAGCTCGACCCGGAGCGGGGATACGCCCGCATCGCGCCGCCGCACGCCGACGACGACATGGGCGGCCCGCCGTTCTACTACGACGCCCTGCACGAGCCGGACGGCACGGCGGCGGTGTTCGACCTCATCCGTGGATCCGCAACCGCCGGGACGCTGAAGGGCACCGCCGCGCTCGAGCTGGACGCGCTCACCGGCCTGCCGGTCGGCGCCGAGCAGTCCAACACCAGCATCGTGTTCGGCGACGCCTACATCCTCAAGGTGTTCCGACGCATCGCGCCGGGGATCAATCCCGACCTCGAGCTCACCCGGATGCTGGCCGAGGGCGGTAGCACCCACGTCGCCGCCCCGGTCGGCTGGATCGAGGGCACGCTCGACGGCGCACCCACGACCTTCGCCGTCTGCTCGCAGTACCTGAAGAGCGGGACCGAGGGGTGGAAGCTGGCCCTGACCAGCGTGCGCGATCTGTTCGCCGAAGGGGATCTGCACGCCGACGAGGTCGGCGGTGACTTCGCGGCCGAGGCGGAACGGCTCGGGGCAGCCACCGCAGAGGTCCACGCCATGCTTGCCGACCGGCTGCCGACCCGGATGGCCAACCGGGAGGACCTGCAGGCCGCCGCCGAACGCATGCTCGAGCAGCTCGACGTGGCGCTCGAGGTCGTTCCGGAGCTGCGCCAGTACGCCGAGTCGCTTCGGGCCACCTTCGGCGCGCTGCCGCAGGTCAACGACGCGTTGCGCAGCCAGCGCATCCACGGCGACTACCACCTGGGTCAGGTGCTGCGGGTCGATTCCGGCTGGGTGCTGCTCGACTTCGAGGGCGAACCCGCCCGGCCGCTCGCCGAGCGGGTCGAGCTCGCGTCGCCGCTGCGTGACGTGGCCGGAATGCTGCGCAGCTTCGACTACGCCTCGAGATTCCTGTTACAGGACCGGGTGGATTCGGGAAACCTCGCGTACCGCGCCGAGGAGTGGGCAACCCGAAACAGAGCGGCCTTTTGCGATGGATATGCGGCCGCGGCGGGCGCGGATCCGCGCGACGCGCAGCAGGTGCTGAGCACATTCGAGCTGGACAAGGCGGTGTACGAGGTGTTGTACGAGGCACGTCACCGGCCCACGTGGGTAACGATTCCCCTCTCGGCCATCGAGCGACTCGTGAGCGAGGTGAGCTGACATGCCGCCACGTCACCGTCGCGCGGCCCGTCCCGCCGCGGCTCCGGGTACACCTTCGGCAAGCGCCCCCATCGTCGTGGACGAGAACCCCACGGTCCCTCCGTCCGCGCCCCCCGTGTCGATCTCCTACACCCCGTCGACCCGCGAGCTCGAAAGCCTCGTCGGCGGAGCCCACCACAACCCGCACGCCATCCTCGGGGCCCACCCCATCGGCGGGCAGCTCGTCGTTCGCACGCTGCGGCCGGACGCCAGCGCGGTCACGATCGTCGCGGGCGCTGGAGACCCAGACGGGGCGGAGCGCGCCGAGGCGCAACACATCCACGACGGCGTCTGGCAGGCGGTGCTCGAGGGCGACCAGATCCGCGATTACCGGGTCGAGGTCACGTACGGCGACACCACCCACGTCGCCGACGATCCCTACCGCTACCTGCCGACCCTCGGCGAGGTCGACCTGCACCTGATCGGTGAAGGCCGTCACGAGCGGCTCTGGCACGTGCTCGGCTCGCGCGTGCGGCGCCTCGAGAGCGGTGTGACCGGAACCAGCTTCGCCGTCTGGGCACCCAACGCGCGCGGCGTGCGCGTGATCGGAGACTGGAACTACTGGGACGGCAAGGCGTACCCGATGCGCTCGCTCGGGTCATCGGGGGTCTGGGAGCTGTTCGTCCCCGACATCGGTGCCGGCGCGCGCTACAAGTTCCGCATCCTCGGAGCCGACAGCGTCTGGCGCGAGAAGGCCGACCCGATGGCCCGCAGTACCGAGATCCCCCCGGCGACCGCCAGCGTCGTCACGGAGTCGGAATACACCTGGGCGGATGACGCGTGGATCGACCGGCGCGCGCAGACGCAGTGGCACGAGGCGCCGGTCTCGGTCTACGAGGTCCATCTCGGCTCGTGGCGCCTCGGGCTCGGCTATCGCGAGCTCGCCGACGAGCTCGTCTCCTACGTGCGTGACCACGGCTTCACACATGTCGAGTTGCTGCCGGTCGCCGAGCACCCCTTCGGTGGCTCGTGGGGCTATCAGGTCACCTCCTACTTCGCCCCGACCTCGCGTTTCGGCACCCCCGACGAGTTCCGCCACCTGGTCGACGAGCTGCACGGCGCGGGCATCGGCGTGCTGCTGGACTGGGTGCCCGCCCACTTCCCCAAGGACGAGTGGGCGCTCGGCCGTTTCGACGGCACCGCGCTGTACGAGCACCCCGACCC
The DNA here is from genome assembly GCA_963782485.1 of uncultured Actinomycetota bacterium. Lineage (GTDB taxonomy): Bacteria > Actinomycetota > Actinomycetes > Frankiales > Frankiaceae > DATAZK01. The sequence goes on along the minus strand of CAWAJV010000005.1, from coordinate 511,855 downwards.
GCGGCGCGGCGAGCAGCTCGACTGGGGCACCTTCGTCTTCGACTTCGGCCGGCGCGAGGTTCGCAACTTCCTGGTCTCGAACGCCCTGTACTGGCTCGACGAGTTCCACATCGACGGGCTGCGTGTCGACGCGGTCGCCTCCATGCTCTACCTCGACTACTCGCGTCCCGAAGGCGGCTGGGCACCCAACCAGTACGGCGGGCGCGAGAATCTCGAGGCGGTCGCGTTCCTGCAAGAGGCCAACGCCACGGTCTATCGCGAGTTCCCCGGGGTCATGATGATCGCCGAGGAATCGACCGCCTGGCCGGGCGTCACCCGTCCCACCCACCTCGGCGGGCTGGGGTTCGGCTTCAAATGGAACATGGGCTGGATGCACGACACCCTCGAGTACGTCTCGAAGGATCCCATCCACCGCAGCTACCACCACCATCAGATGACGTTCTCGATGGTCTACGCCTACTCCGAGAACTACGTGCTCCCGATCTCGCACGACGAGGTCGTGCACGGCAAGGGCTCGCTGCTACGCAAGATGCCCGGCGATCGCTGGCAGCAGCTGGCCAACCTGCGGGCACTGCTCGGCTACATGTGGGCCCATCCCGGCAAGCAGCTGCTCTTCATGGGCAGCGAGTTCGGCCAGGAGTCCGAGTGGTCGGAGGCCCGGTCGCTGGACTGGTGGCTGCTCGACAACCCCGACCACAGCGGTGTCTCCCGGCTGGTGCGCGACCTGAACCTGGTGTACCGAGACACCCCGGCGCTCTTCACCCGCGATACCGATCCTGCCGGCTTCGCCTGGATCGACGCTAACGACTCCTCGGGCAACGTCTTCTCGTTCGTGCGCAGCGGAAACGACGAGTCGCTGCTCGCGTGCGTCGCCAACTTCTCCGGCGGCCCGCACGAGGGCTACCGGCTCGGGCTGCCCCGCGCCGGCCGCTGGGCCGAGGTGATCAACACCGACGGCGACGTGTACGCCGGGTCGGGCGTCGGCAACATGGGTGCCGTCGAGACCGAGCCGATTTCACACCACGGGCTGCCCCAGTCCGCCGCCCTGCGGGTGCCGCCGCTCGGCACGCTCTGGCTGCGCTGGCAGCCGGAGTAGCGCGACTTCGTACCCAGCAGAGAAAAGCGCCGCCGACCCTCAGGATCGGCGGCGCTTTCTGTTGTCGGGTCAGCCGGTGAACGTCGGTGCGGCGACGACCGGCACCGCCTCGGTCGGATCGGACGTGGCGGCCTCGCTGGCAGAAGTGGTCGCCACCTCGGACGGCGTCGGGCTCTCGGTCGCCCCGCCTCCCCCGCTCGATGCCCCGGTGCTCGGCGTCAGGCAGGTCGGAATGGCCTGCAGGGTGTCGGGCAGCGCGGTGAGGAAGGCGACCAGCTTGTCGGGCTTCTGCTCGACGATGAGGCTCTGCACCGAGCCGATGAGGCCCTGCAGCAGCGGGTCGAGGCAGGTGGCCTGCGGCATGCCGCTCAAGGTCTTGAAGAACCCGCTGAAGCAGCCTTCGACGGCCGCACCGTCCGGCGTCGACTTGCCCAGCTCGTCCTGCACGCACGTCGTCAGAGTGTCGAGGCCGGGAATCGGAATGGCGCTGGGCCCACCGCCGAGCGACTGGAGCTGGTCGAGCAGCGCGGTCAGCTGGTCCGCGCCGCCCGAGGGCAGCGGGATCGGGATCGGCAGTGCCGAGAGCGGGTTGCCGCTGCCGGCGGCGCCGATCGCCAGCGGGCTGCCCGCCGACTTCTTCGCGGCGGCGGTGCTGCTCGGCGTCGGCGTCGGGGTCGGCGAGGCGGCCGGCGAGGGCGAAGCCGCCGGATCAGCCTGAGCCGAGGACGCGGCGGCCGGCGTCGCCGCCGGGGAGGGGCTCGCGGCGGTCTCGGCGTAGGCGGGGACGGCGACCGCCGTCAGGGTCGTCGCAATGGCGGCTGCGGTGATGAGGTGTCTGGGGCGCACGGTGACCTCAACGATGCTCAGTGCAACTGGTTACGCGCGCGCTACGATTTCTGGCGATATGGCTACCGCCAACGCTCGTCCCCTCGTTCCACGCTGGCTGTGGGCCGCCATCGGGGTCCTCGCCGTCGTCGTCGCCATCGTGGCCTTCGCGACGAATTCCGGGTCGGGCTTCACCCCCGCCGAGGTCGCGGTGGCGAACGTGTCGTCGATCCCGATCTACGCCACCCCGGGCGGCGCGGTGAAAAGCCGGCTCCCGAGCCCCGACCCGAGCAACTACAACCAGAAGCAGGTGTTTCTGGTGTTGCAGGACAAGGGCGACTGGCTGCAGGTGTCGCTGCCGGTCCCGCCGAACGGTCAGACCGGCTGGGTCAAGACGAGCCAGATCATCCTGAAGAAGAACAACTACCGGGTGGATGTGTCCCGAGGCGCCCACCAGCTCCGGGTCTACGACAAGGACAAGCTGGTCAAGACCTACCCGGTCGCCATCGGCAAGTCGGACACCCCGACCCCCGGCGGCACGTACTTCATCCGGGTGCTGATCAAGTCCACCGATCCTGCATACGGCCCCTGGGCGTACGGGCTCTCCGGCTACTCATCCGTGTTGACGAACTTCAACGGTGGCAGCGGCGTGATCGGCATGCACGGCACCAACGAGCCGCAGGTCATCGGCCACGACGCCAGCCACGGCTGCATCCGGCTGAACAACGCCGACATCACCGATCTGGTGACCCGGTTTCACCTGAACCTGGGCACCCCGGTGCGGATCCTGGCTTGAGCAGATCGCGACTCGGCTGAGCGCAGCGAAGTCGAGCGCGGGTCTGCGACCAGCGGGGCGCCTAGAAGAGGGCCGAAGCGAGAGCTCGACGGGCCGGGGCGACCGACGGGTGCTCGCCCAGCATGTCGAAGAACTCCAGCAGCCGCTGCCGGATCTCCTCGCGCTCGTCGCCGCTGCTGCGCTTGACCAGATCGATCAGGCCGCCGAGCCCGTTGTCGACATCGCCACTGGCAATGAGCAGATCCGCGAGGGCGAGCCGGGTTTCCCGCGAGTCGTCGCCGGCCTGCACGCGACGCTGAAGGTCCGCCTGGTCGAGCGCCGTCAACCGGCGCGCGAGGCTGACCTGGGCCAGACCGCTCTTGGCTTCCGGATCCTCCGGTGCCTCGCTCAGCTTCGCCTGGAAGCTTTGCGCCGCGCCGTCGAGATCACCGGTCTCCAGAGCCTGGTAGGCCGCCTCGATGACCGGATCCAGCGGCGGCAACTCGGGCTCGGCAGCCGCCGCTCCCTCCGGGCCTTCGGCAGCTTCGCCGTCGGGCTGGCCCTGCTTCGCCAGCGCCACGATCTGGTTGATCCAGCCGCGCACCTGGCCCTCCGGCAGCGCGCCGGTGAACTCGGCGACCAGCTGCCCGTTGACGACCGCCTTCACGGCGGGAATGCCCTGCACGGCCGCCGCCTGCGCGAGCCGCGGGTTGGCGTCGACGTCGATCTTCGCGAGCACCCAGCTGCCGTCACCCTCGCCGGCGAGCTTCTCCAGAATCGGCGAGAGCTGCTTGCACGGGCCGCACCAGGCGGCCCAGAAGTCGAGCACGACCGGAACGGTGCGGCTGCGATCGACGACCTCGGTCTGGAAGCTGGCCTCCGTGACGTCGATGACGTTGGCGCCGCCCCCGCCACTCGGCGCCGCTGCTGCTGCCGCGCGGGCCGCGAGGTCGACTGCCCCGGGCAGATTGATGCTGGCTGGATCAAAACGTCGCACGTGACCATCCAACCTCACAGCGCGCCGTACGTGTTCCCCCGAGGCGACTCACGGTCGAAGACCCGCGCTCGACCTCGCTGCGCTCGGCCAAGTCGCGATCTCCTCCACCAGCGACTCCCGCATCGACGCGACGAACCGCTGACGCCTAGCATCTGCGCCGTGCGGGGGGACGTTTTTGACTTGCTCGGCGACGCCGTGCTGGATTTCGACGCCCACGGGCGGCTGACCGGCGGCAACGTGCTCGGGATGGACCTCGTCGCCGGTCGGGTGGAGCGGGGCGACTCCTGGGAGACGCTGCTCGACTGCATCGCGCCGAGCGCCGCCCAGCACGTTCGCGAAGCGGTCCCGCCGGCGCTCACCCTCGCGGGCTGCTGGCGCGGGCCGGTGAAGTTCACGGACGACACCGGCCATTCCGAGGTGTTCACTGCCCTCCTGGTCCGTGACGAGGCCAGCTCGGGATTCCACCTGATCCTGCGCAGCCTCACCGAGAGCCGGCGCCGCGAGAGCGCGGAGCGCGAGCTGAGCGCGCGCGACGAGTTCGTCGCCCGGCTCGGCCACGAGCTGCGCACCCCGCTGAATGCCGTGCTCGGATTCGCCCAGCTCCTGGAGCTCGAGGAGCTGAAGCACGACCAGCGCGACGGGGTCGAGCGCATCCTCACGGCCGGGCGCCACATGCAGGCCCTGCTCGACGATGTGCTGGATCTCGCGCGGGTGCGCACGGGCGGGGTGGATCTCGACGTCGGCCCGGTCCGCGTTCTCGAGGTGGTGCGCGGGGTGGTCGACCTCATCCAGCCCCTGGCCGACAAGCGCCGGATTCCGCCGCTACATCGAGCCGGCCGACGATCTGGTCGCCATGCTGGACCGGCGCCGCCTGTGGCAGGTGCTGCTGAACCTCATCGGCAATGCGGTGAAGTACGGCCGCGAGGGCGGCACGGTGCGGGTCGGCGTCTCGTCGCGGGGCAAGGATCGGCTGCGGATCGAGGTCGCCGACGACGGTCCGGGAATCGAGCCCGAGCAGCTGGGCCGGCTCTTCCGGCCGTTCGAGCGGCTCGGCGCCGAGCGCACCGGCATCGAGGGGACCGGGCTCGGTCTGGCACTTTCGCGGGCCCTCACGGCGGCCATGGGCGGCAGCCTGTCGGCGGCGAGCCGCCTGGGGACCGGCTCGACCTTCGCGATCGACCTGGAGGCAGCCAGCTCGGGTCTCATCGCCGAGCTCTCCGGCGACGAGGCCGGCTCCAAGCAGTCCGAGCCCGTCGTCGTCTACGTCAGCGCGGATCCCGATGCCCGGGCCCTCATCTCGCAGGCGCTTCGCACCCGGTTGTCGACCGAGGTGGTGCAGGTGGACCGGGCGGCTCGCGCGCTCGACACGATCCGCCGCCGCCAGCCTGCCCTGGTGATGCTCGACGCGGACCTGCCCGATGCCGTCGGCACCGAGCTGCTCCACCGGCTGAGCGGCGATCCGCTGTGCGCGCTGGTCCCGAAGATCGTGCTGTCGGAAGACACCGACCCGCGGGTGCACCTGCGGCTGCGGGCCGCGGGAGCCCAGCAGGTCATCTCGCTGCCGCTGGACGTTCGGGCGTTCGTGGAGACGGTCGGCAGCCTGATCCAGCGCCCGGCACGGTCGGCGTAGCCCCTGCTCGGCTCAGCCCGAGACGCCTGCGATCAACTCGTCCGCCGCGGCATACGGGTCCAGCTGGTCGGCCGCGACGCGGCCCGCCAGCGCCGACAGCGCGGAACGCCCGCGCAGCTCATCCATCCGCGCGCGCAGCTGGGTCAGCGCGATGGCCTCGATCTCGCCGCGGGCGCGCGCGGACCGCCGGCGGCCCAGCTCCCCGCTCTCGCCCAGCCACTGCCGGTGCCGCTCGAGAGCGTCGAGCACGTCGTTGATGCCGCTGCCCTCGTCCACGCCCCGGGAGGCGACGGTCTTGCAGACCGGCGGCTTCCAGCCCCCGGAGGTCACCTCGGAGAAGCCCAGCGCCAGCATGCCTTTGAGCTCGCGGACCGTCTGCTCGGCACCCTCGCGATCGGCCTTGTTGACGGTGAAGACATCGGCGATCTCCAGGATTCCGGCCTTCGCCGCCTGGATGGCATCACCCATGCCGGGGGCGAGCAGCACGACAGTGGAATCCGCCAGCGAGGCGATCTCCACCTCGGCCTGCCCCACACCGACGGTTTCGACGAGCACGACGTCGCAGCCGGCAGCATCCAGCACCCGCAGGGCCTGCGGGGTCGCCCACGACAGCCCGCCGAGCTGCCCTCGAGAGGCCATGGAACGGATGAAGACGCCGGGATCGGTGGCGTGTTCCTGCATCCGGACCCGGTCGCCGAGCAAGGCGCCGCCGCTGAAGGGCGACGACGGATCGACCGCCAGGACGCCGACCCGACGGCCACGTGCCCGGTAGGCGCTCACCAGCGCGCTCGTCGTCGTGGACTTGCCCACCCCCGGCGACCCGGTGAGCCCGATGACCTGGGCATTGCCGCACAGCGGCACCAGCAGCTGCATGAGCTCGCGCAGCAGCGGCGACGCGTTCTCCACCAGCGAGATCAGCCGGGCGACCGCGCGCGCGTTGCCCGCGCGAGCCGCTGCCACGAGATCCGGCAGCGGCTCATCACGCTGGGCCACCTGCTGCTCCGGCCGCGCGTCAGACGCTCAGCCGGCCGCCCGCAGCACGAGCGCGTCGCCCTGGCCACCGCCGCCGCAGAGCGCCGCCGCACCGACTCCCCCGCCGCGACGCTGCAACTCGAACGCGAGGTGCAGGGCGATGCGGGCGCCGGACATGCCGACCGGGTGGCCGAGGCTGATGGCCCCGCCGTCGACATTGACTTTGTCGGGGTTGAGCCCCAGGTCACGCATGGACTGGATGCCGACCGAGGCGAAGGCCTCGTTGATCTCGACCAGGTCGAGATCGGCGGGCGAGAGCCCTTCCTTCGCCAGGGCGGCCTTGATCGCGTTGGCCGGCTGCGACTGCAGCGAAGCATCGGGACCGGCGACGAACCCGGCCGCGCCGATCTCGGCGATGATCGGGGCTCCCAGCTCCTCGGCCTTGCGGCGCGACATCACGACGAGGGCGCAGCCACCGTCGGAAATCTGCGATGCCGAGCCTGCCGTGATGGTGCCGTCGGCAGCGAAGGCCGGGCGCAGCTTGGCGAGCGAGTCGGCAGTGGTACCGGGGCGCACACCCTCGTCCTCGCTGACGACCAGCGGGTCACCCTTGCGCTGCGGGATCTGCACGGAGACCAGCTCGGAGTCGAACCGGCCCTCCTTCATCGCGGCGGCCGAACGGTCGTGGGAGCGGGCGCTGAACTCGTCCTGGTCCTCGCGGCTGATGCCGAGCCGGGCGTTGTACTTCTCGGTCGACTCACCCATCGCCACCTGGTCGAACGCGCAGAAGAGCGCGTCGTGGGCGGTCGCGTCGACGAGGGTCGCATCCCCGTAGCGGAAGCCGGCGCGGGCACCCGGAAGCAGGTGGGGAGCGTTCGTCATCGACTCCATGCCACCGGCGACGACCACGTCGTACTGGCCGCTGGAGATGTAGAGGTCGGCGAGGGCGATCGAGTTGAGGCCCGAGAGGCAGACCTTGTTGATCGTGACGGCCGGCGTGTCCATCGGGATGCCACCCTTGATGGCGGCCTGGCGCGCCGTGATCTGACCGGCGCCCGCCTGGATGACATGGCCCATGATCACGTACTCGACCGCGTCACCCGCGATCCCGGCCCGCTCGAGAGCCGCCTTGATGGCGAACCCCCCGAGGTCCATGGCGGTGAAGCTCTTGAGGGACCCCGACAGCTTGCCGATCGGGGTGCGGGCGCCTGCGACGATCACGGATCCGGGCATTGAAAGGGTCTCCTCGGACGGTCTTGCGGAAAGGTGCCAGGATACGGGCCTGTGACGTATCCGCTACCGCTGTTTACCCGTATTGACCATGTCGGCATCGCCGTTCGCAACCTCGAAGACGCCATCGGCTGGTATGAGACGACCTACGGGCTCACCGTCGCCTCCCGGGAGACGAACGACGCCCAGGGCGTCCACGAGGCGATGCTCGTCGTCGCAGCACCGCAGGGAGACGACCCTGGCGGCTCCTACGTGCAGCTGCTCGAGCCGCTGCGCGAGGACTCCCCGGTCGGCAAGTTCCTGGCCCGTAACGGCCCCGGCGTGCACCACATCGGATACGGAGTCGTGAACGTCACAGAGGCGCTCGCCACAATCGCCGACACGGGGGTCCGGCTGGTCGACGAGCGGCCACGCCACGGCTCGATGGGCGCCAGCATCGCGTTCCTGCACCCGAAGGACACCGGCGGCGTCCTCACCGAATTGGTCCAGGCCGTCCACCCGGCCTGATCGACCCGTCTGGCGTGATCGACTCAGCGCTGCTGGAGGCAGCCACGCTCGAGTGGCTGGAAACGCTCCGCGTCCGGGATGCGGGAGGCGCGGCCCTGGCGCCGTACGGCGAAGACCTGGCGCTCGCGGTGCTCGCGGGGTCGCTGGTGGATCAGGACCGAGCCCGCGAAGGCGTCCTGCTCTCGGACGGTGAGCTCGTGGTGGAGCGGCTGGACATCCTCGGTGACGACCCCGGCCAGCTGACGGTCGACCTCGACGCGACGATCACGTTCCCGGGCGACGTCGTCGCCGGTGAGGTCGCGCCGGGACGCGCTTTCGGCGAGACGAGCCTGGGCCTCGGAAGCGTCTACTTCGGTGTAGTCGACGACGCTCTCCGGATCGTCGACTACACCGTGGGCGGCAACCGGATGTCCGCGATGTGGTGTACCCATCCCGACGGTGAGGACGCCCGGGGTGGCCTCGCGGTCGTCCCGCAAGCGGTCACGGTCGAGGCCCACCGGGGCGGGCGCGTCCTGCTCGAAGTCAGCAACGCGCTGGAGCGTGACGTGGTGCTGCGGGTCGGGCGTCCGGACCGGCCCAAGGGCTTCTTCACCCGCCAGCCACCCGTCGAGCCGCCCGAGGTCGGCATCCCCGTCCCGGCCGGCGGCAGCACCCATCTGGCCGGCCTGACCCGGCGCTCACGGCTGACCGAGGTCGAGCTCTTCGCCTTCGACGCCGCCGACCTCAGCCCCGTCGCAGCTCTGCTCGTCACCATCGAGCTGCCGCGCGGCCACCCCGGCGAGCACGGGCAGTGGTGCGCCTGACGCGATCAGAAGCAGCCGTAGCCCACGGGCAGTGACGCGACGTTGGCGGGTTCGGCAGTGATGGTGCGGGTCACCAAAGCGCCGCCGTCGACGCCATAGCCATGGCTCTGCGGGTCCCGGACGATCAGCAGGGCCGCGCAGTAGTAGGTCGCGCCGCCACCGGAGCGCAGCACGTACGGCTCGCCGTCCACCTGGAGCAGGCGCAGCTTGCCGGAATCCAGCCTGACCACGACGTCCTGCGCCGCGCTTCCCGATTCCCGCAGGCGCACGAAGAGCACCGCGACCGGCTGGTTCGGCGGGCTCGCCGCGTCCAGATATCCGACACCGAGCACCTTCGCACCGGGGCCGACGGCTGGCAGTTGGAGCAACTGACGCCCGCCGGAGGAGAGCTGGGCGATGAGGACGTCGCCGGACAGGGAGAACGTGTCGACTCGTCCATCGACGTCGAAGTCAGGCTGCTGGGCGGGTTTCGGGTTGAGCACTTCGGACCTGGCCGGAGCCGAGAGCTGCGCATCTGCCGCCGACTTGTCTGCTGCGGTGCCACCCCCCCTATTGGCCGCCGCCTCAGGTGCCCGCGAGCTCGGGACCGCGGGCGCCGCAGCGCGCGCCGAGGAAGGCGCGGCGGGGCCACCGGTGGCCGTCGATGCGGCCGTCCCGGCTGACGACGCCGAGGAAGACGAGCCGTCGTGCGCCCGCACGCCGACGAAGACGAGCCCGGCCACGACTGCTGTCGCGCCCAGCGCCGCCCCCGCCCATCTCAACCGAGTCGCTACCTGGCCGGGCTGGCGTCCGCGGGAACGGGTCCGCGCCTTCGCCAGCAACCGCGCCTGGGCACCCGGGGCCGGCTCGACCGGCTCGACCGCCTCCGACAGCAATTGACGCAGCTTGGCCTCGCGGTCAGCCGAGGCGTCATGATCGGTCATCGCAGCTCCTCCAGCGCTTCGGCCAGGGCCGCCAGACCGCGTGACGTGTACGCCTTGACCGCGCCGACGCTGACGCCCATCACCTCGGCGGCACCCGCCTCAGTGAGGTCGCCGTAGTAGCGCAGCACGACGGCCTCCCGCTGGCGCCGCGGCAGGTTGCGCAGCGCCTGCACCACGGCAGCGCGCTCCACCTGCGCGTAGGCACCCTCCTCCGCGCTGGGGGCGTCCGGCATCGGCCGCGGCGCGTGCTTTCGGGCCACCAGCCGGTGGCGTAGCGACGAGCGCGCGAGATTCACCACAGTCTGGCGCAGGTACGCGAGCGCCTTGTCGTTGTCGCGCAGGCGGGGCGCCGGCGCGCTGAGGGCTGCATGGACCCGCAGGTAGGCGTCCTGCACGATCTCCTCGCAGCTGCCGAGATCGTCGATCAGGAGCGCGGCCAGGCGCAGCAGCCGGCCGTATTCGGCGACGTACAGCGCGGTCAGCCGCTCCTCGGCGCTCAGTTCGTCAGCCGGCTCGGCCGCATCATCTCCGAGGTCATCCACGAGCGCTTCGGCGGGCAGGGCGCCGTCGCCGCGCGCGAACCGTCGGATGGCCACGGGCAGCACGGTAGGCCGGAGAGTGACTGAAACTGCGCTCACGGGACGTTTGACGCCCGGCGAGCGGGCAAGGTTGCCCGCCGGAGCTATATGACTCGCCGGTAACATTCGCGGCGATCAAGGTCGATCAGCCCGATCGGGAGGCAGCGTGTCCATCAAAGAGATCACCGAGGCGATCCTGGCCGGTGACACCCCGCCCGAGCAGTTCGGCGCGTTCGAGGTTCCCGAGAGCTACCGCGGGGTCGTGGTCCGCAAGGACGAGGTCACGATGTTCGACGGCCTCGAGTCCCGCGACAAGGACCCCCGCCAGTCACTTCACCTGGACGAGGTCGCCACCCCGGAGCTGGGCCCGGGCGAGGCCATCGTCGCCGTCATGGCCAGCTCGGTGAACTACAACACGGTCTGGACCTCGATCTTCGAGCCGCTGTCGACCTTCGGCTTCCTGGAGCGCTACGGCCGCGTCTCACCGCTGGGCAAGCGCCACGACCTGCCCTACCAGGTGATCGGGTCCGACCTGGCCGGCGTCGTGCTGCGGACCGGCCCGGGCGTGCACGTCTGGAAGCCGGGCGACGAGGTCGTCGCCCACTGCCTCTCGGTCGAGCTGGAACGTCCCGAGGGCCACAACGACACGATGATGGACCCCGAGCAGCGCATCTGGGGCTTCGAGACGAACTTCGGCGGTCTGGCCGAGCTTTCGCTGGTCAAGGCGAACCAGCTGATGCCGAAGCCGGCCCACCTCTCCTGGGAGGAAGCCGCCTGCCCCGGCCTGGTGAACTCCACCGCCTACCGCCAGCTGGTGAGCAAGAACGGCGCCGCCATGAAGCAGGGCGACGTGGTGCTGATCTGGGGTGCGAGCGGCGGTCTCGGCTCCTACGCGACGCAGATGGCCGTGAACGGCGGCGCGATCCCGGTGTGCGTGGTCTCCTCGCCCGAGAAGGCCGAACTCTGCCGCAAGATGGGCGCCGAGCTGGTCATCGACCGTTCCGAGGCGTCTGGTGAGGGCTTCCGGTTCTGGAAGGACGAGCACAACCAGGACCCGAAGGAATGGCAGCGGCTCGGCAAGCTGATCCGCTCGCTGACCGGCGGCGACGACGCCGACATCGTGTTCGAGCACCCCGGACGCGAGACGTTCGGCGCCTCGGTCTACGTCGCCCGCCGCGGCGGAACCATCGTGACCTGCGCCTCGACCAGCGGCTTCCTGCACGAATACGACAACCGCTACCTCTGGATGAACCTCAAGCGGATCGTCGGATCGCATTTCGCGAATTACCGGGAAGCGTTCGAGGCCAACCGCCTCATCGCCCGCGGCCTCGTGCACCCGACGCTCTCGCGGGCCTACCCGATGGAGCAGGCCGGCCAGGCGGCGTACGACGTGCACCGGAATCTGCATCAGGGCAAGGTCGGCGTGCTGTGCCTCGCCCCGGAAGAGGGACTCGGTGTGCGCGACACCGAAATGCGGCAGAAGTACCTGCCGGCCATCAATCGCTTTAGGGGCGCCTGAGCAGGGATTTCCTGAATAAACAGACACGCAACAAAGGGTTCTCGCAGATCTCACGCGCCGACGCGCGCGTCAACCCCATTGCGGCGCGGAAGCGTGGCACAGTACGCCCCATGAGCGAGCACAACGACCTGCTGCCTCTTCGCTCGCCTGAAGAGGGCGGCCCGGCCTTCGAGCTGGTGCGTCGTGGTTACGACCGTGATCAGGTCGAAAACCACCTCGGCTGGCTGGAAGATCAGCTACGTAACGCTGAGATCGCGCGTGACGCCGCCGAGCATGCCGCCGCGTCGGCTGCTGCTGAGGCCGAGGCGGCTCGCGAGGCTCTCGAGAGTGGGCGTCCCGAGTGGCACGAGCTCGGCGAGCGCATCACCCAGATCCTGACCCTGGCCGAAGATCAGGGCGCCGAGATCCGCTTGCAGCGCACCCGCGAGGCGGAGCAGCTGCTCGCCGATACGCGTGAGGCAGCCGCAGAGGCCAACCGCGTCCAGACGGCGCAGCTCCGCGAGGCGAAGGAGGCGTCCGACCGCGAGGTCGCCGACGCCCGGGCCTACGCCGAGCAGACGGTGGCGGCCGCGCAGGCGCATGCGGAGCAGACGGTGGCCGCTGCCGAGGCCCAGGCCGAGGAGACCACCACCACGGCTCAGGACGTGGCGGAGAAGACCGTGGCCGACGCGCAGGCGCTTGCGGAGCGGACCGTTTCCGATGCCCAGGCTCTCGCGCAGAAGACGGTGGCCGACGCCCAGGACGAGGCCGACCGCACCCTCACCCGGGCGCAGCAGCAGACGGCAGAGCTCGAGCGGGCCTCCAGCCGCCGCCTTGCCGACCTCGAGCGTCAGCGTGATGCCGTGAACGCTCAGCTGACCCGTCTCCACGAGGCCTTGGCCTCAGCGCTCTCCCCGGCGATCTCCATCCAGGACGCCCAGAAGGCGGCCGCCGCCGCACCCGAATCGGCCGTTCCGCCGCCGTCGGACCCGGGCTACGAGGACGACGAGGATTACGCCAGCAGCGCTGCCGCCTCGAGTGGCTCTGCCGAGGGTCGCGGGCGCAAGTAAGTCTCGCTGCCAGCAGCTGCCGTCGCCGGTCGACGGCAGCTGCTGGCATCCGGCGTCTAGTCGGCGGTCTGGCCACCATCGACGACGAGTGACTGCCCGGTCAGGTACGACGACGCGTCCGACGCCAGGAACAGCGCCGGACCCACCATCTCCTGCACGTCTGCCCAGCGCCCGAGCGGCACCCGCTCCATCATCGCGGCGCTGATCTGCTCATCGCCCCACAGGTCGACGTTGAGATCGGTCCGCGTCCACCCCGGGCACAGCGCGTTCACCCGGATCCCGGAGCCACCCCACTCCACGGCAAGCGTCTTCGTCAGGGAAACGACCGCCGCCTTGCTGGCTCCGTAAGGCGCCAGCTCCGGAGTGGCCACGAGCGCGGCGACCGACGCGACATTGATGATCGAGCCGCTGCCGCGCTCGAGCATGTGCGGACCGATGGCCTGACACGCGTGGACGATCGAATCGACGTTCAGCCGCATGGTCTTGGCCCAGCCGGAGAATCGCAGGGTCGTGAACGGCCCCATGTAGGAGCTGCCGCCCGCGTTGTTGACCAGGATGTCGACCCCGCCGAGCTGCTCGATCGCACCGGCGACCATGGCCTTGATCGATTCCGGATCGGTCACGTCGGTCGCCAGCACGGCCGCCTGCCGGCCCTTGCCCTCGATCTCTGCAGCTACCTGCTCCAGCGCCGCCACGTCACGCGCGGCCAGCGCGATATCGGCCCCTGCGTCAGCAAAGCCGAGCGCGATCGCCCGCCCGATTCCGCGGCTGGCGCCGGTGATCAGAGCCGTGCGGCCGGTGAGGTCGAACAGGGCGGTCATGCGTGGATCTCCTCGTATTCGCGGGGAAGCGGGGTAGCGACGGTGCCGCCCAGAACGGTCTCGACCAGGGCGTCGAAGGCTTCCTCGGCGCGCCCGACGAACAGGTGATAGGCGCCTGGGATGGCGACGACGCGGGCCTGCGGGATGCGCGCGAAGCGCCGGCGGGCCTCAGCCGGCTGCAGGTAGTCGTCGAACTCGGGAACGATTGCCGTGACGGGACGGCCGAAGGCGGCCCAGGCGTCGAGGTCGGCATCGCTGGAGAAGCGCAACGGCGGGCTCAGCAGGACCGCGCCGCAGATGCCCGGGTCGCAGCCGTAGCGCAGGGCCAGGTCGGTGCCGAAGGACCATCCGAGCAGCCACGGCGACGGTAGCTCCTGGAACTCGGCGTACTCGATGGCGGCCATGACGTCGAAGCGCTCGGACTCCCCGTTGTCGAAGGTTCCTTCCGAGCGACCCTCCTCGCTCTGCGTGCCACGGGTGTTGAACCGCAGCACCGCGAGCCCGGCCAGCGCCGGGAGCCGCCAGGCCGCCTTGCGCAGCAGGTGGCTGTCCATCGATCCGCCGTGCGTCGGCAGCGGGTGCAGGCATACCAGCGTGGCCAGCGGTGCACGATCGACCGGCAACGCCAGCTCGCCGATCAGCGCGAGCCCGTCAGCCGTCTCCAGGCGAAGGGGGCGCCGCTCGGCCGCGAGGACCGTGTTAGCACGAATGAGCGGCACAATCGTGAACCCTAACCGCTCACCGGGACCGCTTCCCGCCGTGCGAGCGCCGCCGCGCCGGTGCCCGGTGACGTGCCCGCCAGCAGGCGGTATGCCAGTGTCGATGCCCCGAGGAGGCGATCGTGACTCGGGCGAGCGACGCGAGTCCGGGCGCGGGTCGTCGACCATGAACAGGACCGGCGAGCGAATCCGCCGCCCAGGCGACGACGTGCGGCTGTCCCACGGGGATCTCGTGGTCGCAGCCCGGGCAACGGTAGACCTTGCGGGCGTCGCGCCCAGCGACCGGCTGCGCCACGCATTCTTGCTCGTCATGGGCCGGTTCCCGGCCCTGGGGCTCGCTCAGCTGCGTTCCTCGCTGCGCGCCAGCACCTCGCCGTCGAGCACGGTGCCGAACCCGGGCCGTCGCCGGGCGGGCGGGCCACCCCGGCGATCACGCACCAGCGACGCGGCAGCCCCGGCGAGCGCCGTTCGCCGCAGCCGGCCCGACGGCGCGGCCAGCGCCGCACTCATCGCCAGCAGCCCGTCCAGGACGCGCTCGCTGCCACGCCAGTGCGAACGCAGCACCGGCTCCCCGGCGGCGACCAGCAGCCGGCGCAGCGCGAAAGCGGCGACCGCCAGGGCGTCGATGCGCCCGACCACCGGAATGACACTCGGAATGCGGCCGCGGCCGGAGATCAGATACGCCAATGCAGCGCTCGCTTCGACCTTCGCGGCCTGCGGCACCCGCGGGATCCGTCGACAGGCCCCGCAGCATGGCCAGGACGTCGCCCACGGCCCGCGCCGCATCCTCGGCGAGCCCGGAGGCACTCGCCCGGGTCAGCGGCAATTGCATCAGCCAATCATCGCACCCTGCGCGCCCAGCGACGCGAGGCTGGACTCCGGGTGGTGTCGCACAATGCGAGAAAGCCGTGATTCCCGGTACCGCGCACGTCGATTGTCCACCCTGCAGTCCATTGCCGGGCAGCCGGGCGTATTCCCCCGGCTCCCGTCACCCAGCGTCATCAAACCAGGTTTGCACCACCATCAAAGCTGTGGATAACACGACTAAGGGCCCACCGACATTCGCAGCCGGTGGGCCCTTAGTGGTGAAAATCGTCGAGGGAAAGATCAACCCATGGCAGCCTTGAATGCCTCCTGGACGGCGCGGCTGATACGCCCCCGCGGGCTTACCTCATGCCCATTCGACGCGGCCCAGGCGCGCACCGCGGCGGGGTCCGCTTCCGTCGCCACATGCCGAAGGCCACCTCGGCGGGCCGCCGGAACACTGATGCGCCCAGACCGGCGCGCCGCGGCGACATATGGAGCAAGAACTTCTCGAAGCGCGCCCGCGTTCTTATCCGAGAGATCGATCTCGTAGGCTTTCCCGTCCAGCGCAAAGCTCACCGTCTCGTGAGCCTCACCGCCGGTGAGATCATCTTCCAGGGTTACGACAGTGCGCTGCGTCATATGACGAGATTGCATCAATCATCGCGACGAATCAACTCCGCCACGGGTTTTTTTCAGACCGGATACCCGCGAAGAAGGATGCGTTAGGGCCTTTTTCGCGGGTGGGTCCTGCTCACATTCAGCGGCGCGAGTAGTCGCGGAACCCGCGCTTTGTCTTGCGGCCGAGATATCCGGCCCGCACCAGGTGTTCCAAGAGGGGCGCCGGCGCGTCGCCAGGCTCGCGGAACTCCAGGTACAACGTCTGCTGAATCGCGAGGGTGACGTCGAGCCCCACCACGTCCATGAGCTCGAACGGACCCATGGGGTGGCCGCAGCCCACCTTCATGGCGGCGTCGATGTCGTCCGCGGTCGCGTAATGCTGCTCCAGCATCCGCGCCGCATCATTCAAATAGGGAAACAGCAGCGCATTCACAATGAACCCGGCCCGGTCCGCGCAGAGAACCGGCGCCTTCTTGGCTCGGGCGGCCACCTCGCGCACGGTCGCGATCACGTCGTCCGCAGAAAGCACGGTCGGGACGACCTCGACGAGCTTCATGGCCGGCGCCGGGTTGAACCAGTGCATACCCACCACGTCAGCCGGTCGGGAGGTCGCCGTCGCACATTCGATGACCGGGAGGCTGGATGTCGTGGTCGCCAGCACCGCGCCGGGCTTCATGATCTCGTCGAGCGCGCCGAACAGGGCGCGCTTGACCCCGAGCTCCTCCACCACGGCTTCGATGACCAGATCGCACTGGGCGAGGTCGTCTAGCTCGGTCGTGCCCCGCAGGCGTCCCAGCGTGGCGTCGCGGTCGCCCTCGGAGAGCTTGCCGCGCGCCACCGCCTTGTCGAGCGACGCGGCGACCTTGGCCTGCACGGCGGCCGCCTTGTCATCGCTACGGGCCCGCAGGATCACGTCGAAGCCCGCCTTGGCGAGCACCTCGGCGATGCCGGAGGCCATGGTGCCGGTACCGATGACGCCCACGCTCTGCACGGAACGGCCGGTGACCTCCGCGCCCGCCACGGCAGCCGGCTCGGAAACGATCTCCGAGGAGTCCGGAGCGGCGTAGGTGTAGAAGCCGCGACCGGTCTTGCGCCCGTGCATGCCGGCGGTGACCAGCTGCTTGAGCAGCGGGGCGGGCGCGTGCAGGTGGTCGCGCGACTGGTGATAGATCGTGTCGAGGATGTGGTAGGCGCTGTCCAGGCCGATCAGGTCGAGAAGGGCGAGCGGGCCCATCGGGTGGCCGCAGCCGAAGCGCATGGCCGCGTCGATGTCCTCGCGGGTCGCGTAGCGCGCCTCGAGCATGCGGACGGCGTTGTTCAGGTACGGGAAGAGCAGCGCGTTCGCGATGAAACCGGCCCGGTCGCCGACGGTCACGTCGGTCTTGCCCACCACGCCGATCAGTCCCTCGACATCGGCGGTGACGGACTCGTCGGTCATGACGGTCGAGACGACCTCGACCAGCCCCATGACGGGCGCCGGGTTGAACCAGTGCAGACCGATCACCTGAGACGGGCGGCGGGTGACGGCCGCCAGCTCCGTGACCGAGAGGGCAGAGGTGTTGGTCGCGAGGATCGTCGTCGGGGTACAGATGTCGTCGAGCCGGCGGAAAAGCTCCTCCTTGGCGGAAAGCTGCTCAGGAATCGCCTCAATCACGATGTCGACATCGGAGAGGGCCTCGAGCGCGGTGCCAAGGGAAATGCGCGACAGCAGCTCGTCGCGCTCGGTTTCGGTCAGCTTTCCCCGGCGGACGGCCCGCTCGGTGGAATGCTCGAGATGCTCGCGGCCGCGCTTCACGCCCAAGTCATCCGCTTCGACGGCGATCACATCGAGCCCGGCTTTGGCGAGAACCTCGGCGATACCGGCACCCATGGTGCCCACGCCTACGACGCCTGCTTTGTGGAATTCGCGAGCCATTTCGTGCCAGCCTTCCGATCAACGCGCCGGCAACGGTGACGGCGCCATTACGAAGTCTCTCAGACCGCCGGACGATGCGGAGCCGACGGCTTACGCTGCGTCCATGAGTGCCCAGTCGGCGGCTTCCGCACCCGTCGACGGTGTGATCAGGGCGGCTGCAGAGCTCGGACTCGTCGTGATCGAGGGGCAGGACCTGCAGTCCGTGCTCGAGCGTGTGGCGCATCTCTCGCTCGCCGCGGTGCCGGGAAGCGAAGGGGCCAGCTGCACGCTGCTGCGCCACGACCGGCGGGCAGCGGCCGGTTACACCGCCCCTTGCGTCGAGCGCCTCGAAAAGCCTTGGTACGAAGGCGGTTTCGGGCCCGGCGCGGATGCCGCGAGGAGCGCCGCGACCGTCACCTCGGCGAACCTCTTCGCGGACTACGCCACGGACCGCGCCACGGACCGCGCCACGGACCGCGCCACGGACCGCGAGCCCCGCGCGGCGGGCGCCTCGAGTGTCGTGGCCATCCCCTTGCTTGACGACGGCATCGCCGTGGCGGTGGTGACGCTTTACGCGCCGGCCCGCGACGCTTTTGCCGGATTTCAGCGCGAATCGATCGAGCCGTTTCTCGCCCAGGCCACCGTGACGATTCGCAACGCGCAGGCCTACGGCACGGTGAGCGAGCTGGTCGAGCAGCTTCGGGAAGCGCTCGTGTCGCGCGCGGTGATCGAGCAGGCGAAGGGCGCCATCATGGCCCGCCGGAGGGTGACGCCCGACGATGCTTTCGACCTGCTGCGCCGCTCATCCCAGCGCCGCAACGTGAAGCTGCGCGAGGTCGCCGTCGAGGTCGTCGCGTCAACCGCACCCGTGTCGTGAATCGGGCGTAGCCGGGCGGCAGGTGCTCGGGACTAGAAGAGTGTCGGCACCGTGGGCTCGAAACCGCGCAGGGCGTCGTAGTCCACGGTGACGCAGCCGATGCCCCGGTCCGAGGCCAGCAATCGGGCCTGCGGGGTGATGGCCTGCGCGACGAACAGCCCCCGAACCGGCTGCGGCAGCAAGGGATCCGCCGACATGCGGGCCAGGTAACGGGTGAGCTGCTCCACGCCGTCGATCTCGCCGCGACGCTTGATCTCGATGGCGACGCTCGCGCCGTCACGGTCGCGGCAGAGCAGGTCGACCGGGCCGATCCCGGTGTCGTGCTCGCGGCGCACCAGGCGCAACCCTTCCTCGATGGTCTCGCAATGCTCGGCGAGGAGCACCTGCAGGTGGGCTTCCACGCCGTCCTTGACCAGACCCGGATCGGTGCCGAGGTGGTGCGACGAATCGTGCAGCACCTCGTCGATGCTGATGACGAGTTGCTCACCGGCCTTGTTGACCACCCGCCACGTCAAGTCCTCCTCGACGAGCGTGCACGGCGGGCTCATCCAGTTCAGCGGCTTGTAGGCGCGGTCGTCGGCGTGAATGGACACCGAGCCGTCGGCCTTGACCATCAGCAACCGCACCGCATTTGGCAGGTGAGCGGTCAGCCGACCCGCGTAGTCGACGGTGCACCGAGCGATGACGAGCCGCACCCAGGCAGCCTATTAGAGGCGATCGCGACTCGGGCGAGCGCAGCGAGTCCGAGCGCGGGTCGCCGCATAGGCACGAGGCGATCGCGACTCGGGCGCGCGCACGGGCGAGCGCAGCGAGTCCGAGCGCGGGTCGCCGCATAGGCACGAGGCGATCGCGGGTCGGGCGAGCGCAGCGAGTCCGAGCGCGGGTCGCCCGAGCTCGGGCTAGACCCCGTCGGCGAGGCCGGCGCGCGCCCGCACGATGCCGACGATGTCGCGCATGATCTCCGTGATGCCGAAGTCCTTCGGCGTGTAGACCTCGGCGACACCGAGCTCCTTCAGCCGCCGGGCGTCCGCGTCCGGGACGATGCCGCCGACCACGACCGGAACGTCGTCGAGCCCGGCGTCCCGCAGCCCGTTCAGGATGTCGGGCACCAGCTCAAGATGCGAACCGGACAGGATCGACAGGCCGACCACGTCGACGTCTTCCTGCACGGCGGCGCCGACGATCTGCGCGGGCGTGAGCCGGATGCCCTGGTAGATGACCTCGAAACCGACGTCACGAGCCCGGACCGCGATCTGCTCGGCGCCGTTGCTGTGGCCGTCGAGCCCGGGCTTGCCGACCAGCATCTTCAGCCGGTGGCCGAGCTCCTCGCTGGTCCGCGCGACCAGCGTCCGCACCTGCCCGATCTCGGCGCCCGGGTCGGAGCCCGACACCGCGGCCCCCGAGACCCCGGTGGGGGCGCGATACTCGCCGAACACCTCGCGCAGCGCGCCGGCCCACTCCCCGGTCGTGACGCCGGCTCGCGCGCACGCCAAGGTGGCGATCATCAGGTTGTCGTCGGTCTTGGCGGCATCGCGCAGCGCCTGCAGCGCCGCCTCGACGCCCTCCGCATCGCGCCCGTCCCGCCACTCGCGCACCGCCTCGATGCGCGCCGCCTCCGTCGCCGGATCCACGGTCTGGATCGCCGTCTCCAGGTCGGCCGTCAGCGGGTTCGGCTCGGTGGAGGTGAAGCGGTTCACGCCGACGACGACGTCCTCGCCCGCTTCGATCCGCCTCCGGCGCTCCGAGTGCGCCATCACCAGCTGCGACTTCATGTAGCCGGACTCGACCGCTGCGACCGCGCCGCCCATCGCCTGGACGTTGTCGATCTCGCGTTGAGCGGCCGAGGTCAGCTCGCCGACCCGGCGCTCGACGACGACCGACCCCTCGAAAAGGTCCTCGTACTCAAGGAGATCGCTCTCGTACGCCAGGATCTGCTGGATGCGCAGCGACCACTGCTGATCCCAGGGACGGGGAAGCCCGAGCGCCTCGTTCCAGGCGGGCAGCTGCAACGCCCGGGCCCGTGCCGATTTCGACAGCGTGACGCCGAGCGACTCGAGAACGATGCGGATGACGTTGTTCTCCGGCTGCGCCTCGGTCAGCCCGAGCGAGTTCACCTGCACCCCGTAGCGGAACCGGCGGTGCTTGGGGTCCTGGACGCCATAGCGGGTCTGCAGCAGCGTGTCCCACAGCCGGCCGAAGGCCCGCATCTTGCACATCTCCTCGACGAAGCGCACGCCCGCGTTCACGAAGAACGAGATACGCGCGCACACCTCGCCGAAGCGTTCCGCAGGCACCTGGCCGGCGTCGCGCACGCTGTCGAGGACCGCGATGGCGGTACACATCGCGTATGCCAGCTCCTGCTCCGGGGTCGCACCCGCTTCCTGCAGGTGGTAGGAGCAGATGTTGATGGGATTCCACTTGGGAATCTCCGTCACGGTGTAGGCGATCATGTCGCTGATCAGGCGCATCGACGGAGCCGGCGGGAAGACGTACGTCCCGCGCGACAGGTACTCCTTGATGATGTCGTTCTGGGTGGTGCCGGTGAGGCGGTGAACGGCCTCGGCGGCGGCGTCCGGTCCGGCCCCCGGCTCCTTCGCCGCCTGCTCCTCGGCGACCACCTGATACAGCGCGAGCAGCCACATGGCGGTCGCGTTGATGGTCATCGAGGTGTTCATCTCGCGCAGCGGGATGGCGTCGAACAGCTGACGCATGTCGCCGAGGGAGGCGATCGGAACGCCGACCTTGCCGACCTCGCCCCGCGACAGCTCGCTGTCCGGGTCGTAACCGGTCTGGGTCGGCAGGTCGAAAGCGACCGACAGTCCGGTCTGTCCCTTTTCGAGATTGCGCCGGTAAAGCTCGTTGGAGGCCTGGGCCGACGAATGGCCGGCGTAAGTGCGCATCACCCAGGGCTTGTCACGCTGCCCGCTCATGGCCGAAGTTTACTGGCCGGTAACGACACACCGCGCAAAGCGGCTGGAGCGACCGCCGCTTGGTCAGGCGACGATGGCGTCGGAGGAGCCGAAGCCGGCCTCGGGGTGCAGGTCAGCCGCTGCCGTGCGAGGGCGCGGGGTCAACTCGCGGAGCAGCTCGATCTGCGGCTTCTCGACCGAGAGCACCCGGTAGAGGCGGCTGATGAACAGCAACCGGGCCAGCGGGTCCGGCACGTTGCGCAATGAGAAACCAAGGCCGGCGCGGCCGGCGCGGCGATGAGTCGAGACCAGGACACCCAACCCGGCAGCATCGACGAATTCCAGCTCGGCGACGTCAATGCGCATCACGGCACCGGGGACGGCGGCGAGGGGAGCGGCGGCATCGACCGCCTTCTGCAGGGCGACCCGCAAATCGGCGACGGTGTGAACGTCGACGCGACCCGCCAGAGCAAACTCACCTGGTGCCGTCTCGATGCAGCTGATCATCGGGCCTCTCCAGTGTGCTCGGCACCGCCGCGGGCCCGGCCATGCCTTCAAGCGCTCGTTGTGATATTAGCCCGGGTAACAGCCCAAACCGTTGCATTGTCATGTCGGCGACACCCGGGAATCTCTGAACACCCGATCGGCGGAGCTTTCCTTTGCGCCACGAAAGTGAAAGGCGCCGCCGAAGATCGGCAGCGAGAATTCAATCCGTTTTCCGCGGCGCCGAACGCAGCTGCTTTTCGGCTATCCGTCCAGGTCATCCGGTGCGCTGCCGCGCACGACGGTCGCGCCGAGCCGGCTCAACTGCTCATCGAAACGGACATAGCCACGGTCGATATGGCGAATGTCGAGAACGTCGGTCTCCCCGTCGGCCACCAGTCCGGCGAGCACCAGCGCCGCGCCGGCCCGGATGTCGGGAGCCCGGACCGGAGCCCCGGACAGGCGTGAGCGGCCGCGGATGACGGCGTGGTGGCCGTCCGTCCGCACGTCGGCTCCCAGCCGGGTCAGCTCGTCGCAGAAGACGAAACGCGCCTCGAAAACGTTTTCGGTCACCATCGCGACCCCCTCGCTCACCGAGGCGAGCGCGATCATCGCGGGTTGCAGGTCGGTCGGGAAGCCGGGATAGGGCAAGGTCACGACATCAACCGCCTTGGGGCGGCGGTCACAAGCCACCCGGAAACCGTCGACCTCGGCGTCGACCGTGGCACCGGCACTGACCAGCTTGTCCAGCAGTATCTCGAGATGGTCGACCCGGGCGCCACGGACGGTCACGTCGCCCTGCGTCATCACGGCCGCGACGGCGTACGTTCCGGCGACGATCCGATCGGAGACGGTCTCGTGCGGTTGCGGGCAGGGATGCAGCCCCTCGACGCCCTCGATCTCCAACGTCGACGATCCCACCCCGGTGAGCTGCGCGCCCATGCCGACGAGGAGCTGGCACAGGTCGACGATCTCGGGCTCGCGGGCCGCGTTGTCGATCACGGTGGTGCCCTTGGCGAGCACCGCGGCCATCAGCAAGTTCTCGGTCGCGCCGACGCTCGGGAAGTCCAGCCAGATGCTGGCGCCGCGGAGCCGGTCGGCGCGCGCGATCAGAAAGCCGTGTTCGGACTCGACCGTGGCACCGAGCTTCTGCAGGCCACTGACGTGCATGTCGAGACCCCGGCTGCCGATGGCGTCGCCGCCGGGCAGCGCGACCTTCGCCTCACCGCGCCGGGCGACCAGCGGGCCGAGCACGGCGATGCTGGCCCGCATCCGGCGCACCAGGTCGTAGTCCGCTTCGGTGCCGACGCGGCCCGGGACGTCGACGGTGACGCTTCCGCCGCGACCTGCCGCACGCGGATCGTCGCACACCGCGTCACTGCTGACGTGTTCGACGCTGCAGCCGAGGCGGCGCAGCACCTCGCCCATGATGTCGACGTCGAGAATGTCGGGTACCGACGTGATGGTGGTGCGACCTTCGGCCAGCAGTGCCGCCGCCATCAGCTTCAGTGCCGAGTTCTTGGCTCCATGAATGGGCACCTCTCCCGCCAGCCGGACGCCGCCGCTGACGAGGAACCGTTCCACCCGGTCACTGTAGGGGCAGGTGCGCGCAATGTGCGCCAGGCCGAGCACCCCCGCGCGGACCGCACCCCCGTAGGGTCGGCCTGGTGAGCGTGCACCTGACACGGATTTACACGAAGACCGGCGACGACGGCACCACCGCGCTCGGCGACATGAGCCGCGTTGCCAAGACTGACCTGCGACTCTCCGCGTTCGCCGACGTCGACGAGGCCAATTCCTCGATCGGGGTGGCGCTCGCGATGGGCGGGCTGCCCGATCAGATCGTGGCGTTGCTCACCCGCATCCAGAATGACCTTTTCGACGTGGGCGCAGACCTGTGCACGCCTGTCACCCCGGACCCCGAGTACCCGCCCCTGCGGGTGACGGAGGCGCAGGTGGAACGCCTTGAGGCGGCTTGCGACGCGCACAACGCCGCCCTCGAAAAGCTGAACTCGTTCATCCTGCCGGGCGGGACCCCGGGTGCCGCCCTGCTGCACCAGTCGCGCACGATCGTCCGGCGCGCGGAGCGGGCTACGTGGGCGCTGATCCAGCGTGATCCCGAGCGCACGAATCGGATAGCGGCGCTCTACCTGAACCGGCTGAGCGACCTGCTCTTCATCCTGGCCCGGGAGGCGAACCCGGGCGGCGACGTGCTCTGGGTACCGGGCGGCGAACGCTAGCTCAGCTGAGCTCGGCGCGCTCGGCGAGGATGCTGACGCCCTCTTTGGTGACCGAGAGGAAACCGCCGCTGACCCTGGCCGTGACATCACTGCCGCCACCGGTCTTGATGCGCACCTCGCCCTCCTCGGCGAGCACGCCGAGCAGCGGGATGTGGCCTTCGAGGACGCCGATCTCACCGTCGAGGGTGCGGGCGATGACCATCTCGGCCTCCCCTTCCCAGACAGCCTGCTCCGGGGAAACGACCGCAACCCTCATCGCCATGCCGCGAGCTTACCGGCTGCTCCCGTAGCTCATGATCAAGGCGTTGCCTACCGCGCGACGACGGGATAGTCGCCATGGCTGGTGACCGCGTGGGTGAGCCGCAGCTGCGTCTCCAAGCCTGCTTGCGGAGGGTCCACGGTGCCGGCGGTGGTGACCGCCAGCAGGATCAGTGCCGGCAGCGCCGGAGCCAGGACCGTCGGTACCCGGCGCGGACGCGCCGCCCAGCGGGACCGCCACGACGAGCGGGTCCGCGGCTGCGGGAACGCCAGCATGATGCCGGCGGGCGCCTCGGTGGCCATGAACACGTCATCGGCGGATTACGCAACGCCCTGAAGAGAGAAACCTGGGCGCCGAGGGCTGACTCACGATTGTTTGCCGGCCCTGGAGCTCAAGCAGCGGAGCGCGCCGCGGACTCGTCCGCCCCCAGGTCGCGCTGAATCTCCTCCAGCGACCGGTTGCGCGTCTCCGGAAGCTTCAAGGCGAAGTAGACGAAGGCGATCACGCCCATGCCGGCATACAGCCAGAAGGTGCCGGGCCTGCCGAACGCGTCCACCAGCTGCAGGAAGAAGTAGGAGACCAGGAAGTTCGCTCCCCAGTTCGCAATCGTGGCGACGCTCATGGCCCGGCTGCGAACCCCGGCCGGGTAAATCTCGCTGATCATCAGCCAGAACACGGGGCCGAGGCCGATCGCGTAGGCGGCCATGAAGATGAGCAGGAAGACGAGCGCCAGGAGGGGATGCGCCCTGAGGCTTTCCAGCTGAAACCACAGACCTAGACCGACGAGCGCGAAGATCGTGCCTGCGGTGCCGATCAGCAGGAGCGGGCGGCGGCCGACCCGGTCGACGAGAAGTAGCGCAACGATGGTGAAGACGACGTTCGTGATTCCAACCGTGATCGCCTGCAGGACGGACGCGCTCGCCGACAGACCCGTGTAGCTCAGGATGGTGGCCGAGTAGTAGATGACGGTGTTGACACCGATGATCTGCTGGAAGATCGCGAGCGCGAGCCCCACCATCATGAGTGGCCGCAGCCGGCCGCGGAAAAGGTCGCGAAGTCCGATGCTCTGCGAGGACTCGACCATCTCCTGAATGTCGGAGATCTCGTCGTCGACCTTGCCTTCCTCTCGGGTGCGCGCGAGCACCTGGCGCGCTTCGTCATTCCGGCCCTTGCCGACCAGCCATCGTGGTGATTGCGGCACGGTGAGCATTCCGAGCGCCAGCGCCGCCCCAGGTATCGCCGAGAGACCGAGCATCCAGCGCCACGTGCCGGACGTGTGCTGGAAGGCCGCAGACACGAGGTAGGCCACCAGGATTCCGGTAGTCACCATGAGCTGGTTGAAGGTGGTGACGCCGCCGCGCAGCCGAGGCGGCGCCTGCTCGGAGATGTACTCGACGGAAACGAACGACGCCGTTCCGACCGCGATACCCAGAGCGAAACGGGCTGCTAACAGCACACCGATGTTCGGAGCCAGGGCAGACGCGACGCCACCGATCACATAAATGGTTCCTGACGCAACCTTCGTCCACTTGCGGCCGATGCGATCAGACGTGTAAGCAGCGATGCCCGCGCCCACCATCGCACCGATGAGCAGTGAGCCCACGATCCACTGCTGCTCGAGCTGCGAGGTCGACAGGTCTTTCTGGATGTAGAGCTGTGCCCCGGAGATGATTCCGGTGTCGTAGCCGAAGAGAAAGCCCCCGATGGCGGCAATCATGGCGATACGGAGGAGGAATCGGTTGTCGCCGCGAAACGCCACCCGGACGAAACTTTCCTTCGGCACGGTTCCTCCTCGGGTGCGGCCGGTGTCCAAGGAGTGGGCGCACCGGAATGCCCCGGGTCTTCCTCCCTGCTGACGTAGGCGAGGTGCGGTACTGCCACCAGTGGCGTCGGACGAACGCCGACCGCGTCAGGAGATTCCGTTTCCGGAGCCGGTCCGCCAAAACGTGCAGCCGAAGCAGGGCGCAAGTTGTCGCGAGATCGTCATATTGGCGAGGTCTGAAGCCCCGTCCGATTTCCCGAGACCGTGATTGTCCAGAGGCGTCCGGCCCGGGCAGCGGCTAAATGCCACGGCGCCCTTCCGCCCGGCGGGGGACCGAGCGCGAAGGGCGCCGTAGAAAGCAGGTGCGGAACTAGTCCTCTTCTGAGCGCATGCCCTTGGCCTTCTCGACGGCATCCTCGATGCCGCCGCACATGAAGAACGCCTGCTCGGGCAGGTCGTCGTAGTCGCCGTCGCAGAGCTTCTTGAACGACTCGATGGTCTCGTCCAGCGGGGTGAACTTGCCCTCGATGCCGGTGAACTGCTCGGCCACGAAGAACGGCTGCGAGAGGAACCGCTGGATGCGGCGCGCCCGCTGCACGGCGACCTTGTCCTCTTCGGACAGCTCGTCGATGCCGAGGATGGCGATGATGTCCTGCAGGTCGTTGTAGCGCTGCAGGATCTCCTTGACGCGCTGGGCGACGTTGTAGTGCTCCTCGCCGATGTAGCGGGCGTCGAGGATGCGCGAGGTCGAGTCCAGCGGGTCGACGGCCGGGTAGATGCCGAGCTCGGAAATCGAGCGCGAAAGCACCGTGGTGGCGTCGAGGTGGGTGAACGTGGTGGCCGGCGCCGGGTCGGTCAGGTCGTCGGCAGGCACGTAGATGGCCTGCAGCGAGGTGATCGAGTGGCCCCGCGTGGACGTGATGCGCTCCTGGAGCACGCCCATCTCGTCGGCGAGGGTCGGCTGGTAACCCACGGCGCTGGGCATCCGGCCGAGCAGCGTGGACACCTCGGAGCCGGCCTGGGTGAACCGGAAGATGTTGTCGATGAACAGCAGCACGTCCTGCTTCTGCACGTCGCGGAAGTACTCCGCCATGGTCAGGGCGGACAGGGCGACCCGCAGCCGGGTGCCCGGCGGCTCGTCCATCTGACCGAAGACGAGAGCGGTGTCCTTGAGGACGTCGGCCTCCTCCATCTCCAGGAAGAGGTCGTTGCCCTCACGGGTGCGCTCGCCCACTCCGGCGAACACCGAGACGCCACCGAACTCCTTGGCGACCCGGCGGATCATCTCCTGGATGATGACGGTCTTGCCGACCCCTGCACCCCCGAAGAGGCCGATCTTGCCGCCGAGCACGTAGGGCGCGAGCAGGTCGATGACCTTGATGCCGGTCACGAACATCTCGGTCTTCGACTCGAGCTCGTCGAACGGCGGCGACTCGCGGTGGATCGGCCAGCGCTCGGTGATGTTGAGAGTGGAGACGTCGACGTCCATCGGCTCGCCGAGGGCGTTGAACACGTGGCCCTTGGTGACATCGCCGACCGGCACGGAGATGGGGGCGCCGGTGTCCTGCACCGGGGCGCCGCGCACCAGACCGTCGGTCGGGTTCAGCGAGATGGCCCGCACCGTGTTGTCGCCGATGTGGCCGGCGACCTCGAGGGTGAGGGTCTTGGTCTCCTCGCCCAGGGTGCGGTCGACGTGCAGGGCGTTGAACAGCTCAGGCATCTCGTCGGGGGCGAACTCGACATCCACCACCGGACCGATGACGCGGGCGACCCGGCCGATCCCGCCCTCGGCGGGCTGTACGTATGTCTCTTGCTCTGTGACGGTCATGGTCAGCCTCCTGCGTCTGCCAGCGCGTTGGCGCCGCCGACAATTTCACTGATTTCTTGGGTGATCTCGGCCTGGCGCGCCGAGTTGGCCGCTCGCGTGAGCGACTTGATGAGCTCTTCTGCGTTGTCGGTCGCCGACTTCATGGCGCGCCGCCGAGCCGCCGATTCCGACGCCGCCGACTCGAGCAGGGCCGCGAAGACCCGGCTCTCGACGTAGCGGGGCAGCAAGGCGTCGAGCACGGCCTCAGCCGAGGGCTCGAACTCGTACAGCGGGAGCGGACCGTCCTTGGGAGCCTCGGTGGTCTCCTCGATGACCATCGGAAGGATCCGCCGGGCGACCGCCCGCTGCGAGAGCATGCTGCGGAACTCGGTGAAGACGATGTGGATCTCGTCGACCCCGCCCTCCTCGGTCGACTGCACGAAGCGCTCGATCAGCGCATCGGCGGCAGCCTTCGCAGAGTCGTAATCGGGCTGCTCCGAGAAACCGGTGAAGTCCTGCTCGACCGTGCGATTGCGGAAGCGGTAGTAGCCCGCGGCCTTGCGGCCCACCGCGTAGATCGCCGACTCCTTGCCCTCTTCACGCAGCAGGTCGTAGAGCGCCTCCGCCGTCTTCAGGGCATTGGAGCTGTAGGCGCCCGCCAGCCCGCGGTCGCTGGTCACGACCAGGACGGCCGCGCGCTGCGGGCTCTTGCGCTCGGTGGTCAGCGGGTGGTCGACGTTGGTCTGGCTCGCC
This sequence comes from uncultured Actinomycetota bacterium, assembly GCA_963782485.1. Taxonomy (GTDB): domain Bacteria; phylum Actinomycetota; class Actinomycetes; order Frankiales; family Frankiaceae; genus DATAZK01. Next base: position 483,002 of record CAWAJV010000005.1, on the reverse strand, counting down.
ACCGCCGTGATCACGCGGGTGATCTCGTCTGCGTACGGCTTCGACGCCTTGACCCGCTGCTGGGCCCGCGCAATGCGCGACGCCGCGATGAGCTCCATCGCGCGGGTGATCTTCTTGGTGGACTGGACCGATTTGATTCGGCGCCGGTAGACGCGAAGTTGGGCTGGCATCGCCGATCAGCTCTTGTCGGACTGCGCGGCCGGGACGTGGCGCTTGATGGACTCCTCGCTGCGCTGGTCCTCCTCGAGCTCCTCCGGCTCCTCGTCCTTGGCGAACTCGAGCGAGCCGCCGCTGCCCTTTTCGAACTCGGCGCCGAACTCCTTCACGGCCTGCTGCAGCGACTCACCCGTGCTGTCTTCGAGCTTGCCGGAGGACAGGATCGCCGAGTAGATGCCCTCGTGGCGGCGGCCGACGAAGTCCAGGAACTCGCGCTCGAAGCGGCGCACGTCTTCGACCGGAACGTTGTCGAGGTTGCCGGTGGTGCCCAGCCAGATCGAGACCACCTGCTGCTCGACCGGGAACGGCGAGTACTGCGGCTGCTTGAGCAGCTCGACCAGCCGCTGCCCCCGCTCGAGCTGGGCCTTCGAGGCCTTGTCGAGGTCGGAACCGAAGGCCGCGAACGACTCCAGATCGCGGTACTGGGCGAGGTCCAGACGCAGCCGGCCGGCGACCGACTTCATCGCCTTGATCTGCGCATTGCCCCCGACCCGGGAGACCGAGATGCCGACGTTGATGGCCGGGCGCACGCCCTGGTTGAACAGATCGGTCTCGAGGAAGATCTGGCCGTCGGTGATGGAGATGACGTTGGTCGGGATGTAGGCCGACACGTCGTTGCCCTTGGTCTCGATGATCGGCAACCCCGTCATCGAGCCGGCGCCGAGGTCGTCAGACAGCTTCGCGCACCGCTCGAGCAGCCGCGAGTGCAGGTAGAAGACGTCGCCGGGGTAGGCCTCGCGGCCCGGCGGGCGGCGCAGCAGCAGCGAGATCGACCGGTACGCCTCGGCCTGCTTGGACAGGTCGTCGAACACGATCAGAACGTGCTGGCCCTGATACATCCAGTGCTGGCCGATGGCCGAGCCGGTGTAGGGGGCGAGGTATTTGAAGCCGGCCGGCTGGCTCGCGGGGGCGGCCACGATCGTCGTGTACTCGAGCGCGCCGGCCTCCTCCAGGGCGCCGCGCACCGACGCGATGGTCGAACCCTTCTGGCCGATGGCGACGTAGATGCACTTGACCTGCTGCTTGGGGTCGCCCGTCGCCCAGTTCTCGCGCTGGTTGATGATCGCGTCGACCGCGACGGCGCTCTTACCGGTCTGGCGGTCACCGATGATCAGCTGGCGCTGCCCGCGGCCGATGGCCGTCATGGCGTCGATGGCCTTGATGCCGGTCTGCAGCGGCTCCTTCACCGGCTGGCGCTGCACGACCGTCGGGGCCTGCAGCTCCAGGGCGCGGCGCGCCTCAGCCGGAATCTCGCCGAGCCCATCCAGGGGGCGGCCCAGCGCGTCGACCACGCGGCCGAGGTAGGCGTCGCCCACAGGCACCGACAGGATCTCGCCGGTACGGCGGACCTCGGTGCCCTCCTCGATGTGCTGGGATTCGCCGAGGATGACGACGCCGATCTCGCCGATGTCGAGGTTCTGGGCGAGGCCCAGCACCCCTCCCTCGAACTCCAGGAGCTCGTTGGTCATGGTGCGCGCGAGCCCCTCGACCGTGGCGATGCCGTCACCGGTGTCGATGACGCGCCCGATCTCCTCGCGCTCACCGGCGCTGGGGTCGTACGACTCGACGAACTCGCGAAGCGCGTCGCGGATCTCGTCGGGGCGAATGGAAAGTTCGGTCATGACTGGCCTCGTTTGTCTCGTCGAAGGAGTCTCGGGCTAAGTGGGCTGAATCGGCTGGTCGGGCACCCGGGATGGGCTGCCGGTGGCGGTCGCGAAACGACGCCAGGGCCGGAGCCGGGCGGCAGGGCCGCTCCCGGATCCGGCCGCGAAAGCGGCTTAACGCCGCAGCTGACGCTTGGCCTCGGCGAGACGGCGCAGCACCGTGCCGTCGACGACCTCGTCACCCACCCGCACGGACACGCCGCCGAGCACGGTGGGGTCGATGACGATCTGCAGGACGACCTCGGTGCCGAAGGCACGGGCCACGGCAACCCGCAGCCGATCCGCCTGCGCCTCGTCGATAGGACGCGCCACCGTCACGATGGCGATGGAACGCTCCCGCCGCTGCGATGCGAGGTCGGCGAGCGCCTCGATCTCACGACCGACGCCACGGCCGCGCGGCCGGCTGACCACTCGCTCGACCAGCCGCATCGTCGCCGGGCGCACCCGGTCGCCGAGCAGCCGGTTGATCAGCGCGTTCTTGCGGTCCGCCGGCAAACCCCGGTCGGACAACGCCAGCGACAGCCGCGGGGTGCGGTCGACGATGCGGGCGAAGCGGAAGAGCTCGTCCTCGACCTCGTCGAGCGACCCCGACGCCTGCTCGGAAGCGAGCAACGCCTCTGCGCCCAGCTCCTCGACCGCTTCGAGCAGGTCAGCCGGGCGCGACCAGCGGGCGCTGACGACCGATCGCATGAGCTCGAGCGCGATCTCATCGAGCTGGCTACCCAGCAGACGGTCGAGCAAGCCGCGGCGCACCTCTTCGGGCAGCCCCGGGTCGGCCAGCGCGCGGCGCAGCGCCACCTCGCTGGTGATCAGGTCAGCAACCGCGAAGAGCTGCTCCGACGCTGCGGTCAAGGAGGCCGGCTCACGCCGAAGCCGCGAGACCGTGCGCGAGATGACCCCGGGATCCTCGTCGCTGCTCGCGCCGGAGCCTGCCAGCTCGTCGAGCCGGGCGCGCACCTGTACCAGGCTCACCCGGCTACTGCCCTCCACGGTCAGCTCCCTGCCGGTGCTGCGCTCGTGGTCTCGCCGACGGGGGCCGCCTCGAGACCGGCGATGAAGTCGTCGATCAGCTCGCGCTGACGCTCGTCGCCGGACAGCTCGTGGCCGACGATGCGCTCGGCAAGCTCCATCGCGATCGTGCCGACCTCGAGCCGAAGCTGCGAGACGGCCTGGGTGCGCTGCTGAGCCAGCTGCTCGGCAAACGTGCGCAGGCGCTCCTCACGCTCGGCGGCGACGCGCTGCTCCATCTCGCGACGAATGGCGGCGGCATCAGCGTTGGCCTGCTCACGGATGCGACCGGCCTCCTGACGGGCCTCGGCAAGCTGTGCCCGGTACTGCTCGAGCGCCTGCTGTGCCTCCTCCTGCGCCTTGGCCGCCCGCTCCAGACCGCCCTCGATCGCCTCACGACGATCGCGGTAAGCCTGCTCGGCGCGCGGAAAAGCGGTCTTCATGAGCAGGAAGACCAGCACGCCAAACGCGATGAACCCGATGATGATCTCGCCGCCGGCGGGAACCAGCGGGTTTTCATCCGCGGCTTGAATGAGCGGTGCTGCTAGCACGGCCAGCTCACTTACCGAAGACGAAGGGAACGACGAGACCGATCAGGGCGAGCGCCTCGGCAAGGGCGAACCCGAGGAAGAGGTAGGTACGGGTCAGGCCCGAGCTCTCCGGCTGGCGCGCGGTCGAGTTGATGTAGGCCGCGAACACCAGGCCCACGCCAATCGCCGGACCGATGGCCGCAAGGCCATAGCCGATAGAACCGAGACTGCCGGTGACGCCGTTGGCAGCAGCTTCGATCAACATGTCTGTCGGGTCCTCCTCAAGAGGGGGTTGGGCCTGGCAGGCAGGTGCCGCAGGCAGATCAGTGCTCCTCCGCCATCGCGTTAGAGATGTACACGGAGGTCAAAATGGTGAAGACGTACGCCTGCAGCGCGATGACGATCAGCTCGAAGCCCGTGAGCAGGATCGACATGATGAACGAGACAGCGCCGAACGCGTAGCCGGCCCCGCCGTTGCCGAACAGGTAGAGCGCACCGGTGAAGAAGACGAGCAGCAGCAGGTGGCCGGCGAACATGTTCGCGAAGAGCCGCACCGCGAGGGTGAACGGCTGCAGGATCAGCTGGGAGATCAGCTCGATCGGGGTGACCAGCGGCAGGATGTACCACGGCACGCCGGGCGGGAAAGCGATGTCCTTGAGGTACTTGCCGAGACCCTTCTTGCGGATGCCCACGAAGTTGTAGAGCACCCAGGTCATGACTGCCAGCACCAGCGGGAACGCGATGCGCGAATTCACCGGCACCTGAGCAAGCGGCAGGATCTCGTAGAAGTTGTTGACGAAGATGAAGCAGAACAGAACGGTCAGATAAGGCGCGAACTTCAGCCCCTTGGGACCGATGACCTCTCCCGCCACACCGTCGCGGATGAAGTTGTAGACCGTCTCGCCGGCCCACTGCATGCGACCCGGCACCAGCTGCATGCGGCGAAACGCGAGGAAGAAGAACAGGAACACGAGCAGTGCTCCGAAGAGCACGAGGGTGTAGATGCGATTGAAGTGGACGTGCAGGCCGAAAAGCGTGAAGTCGGTGAACGACTTGAAGTCGAACGACTGCGTACCAATGGGGTACTTGTCCTGGAAGCCGGTGCCTACCGACTCCGCAGCCATGACGCTCACCCGCCGTTCACCGTCCTGCCCCATTTCACGTAGACGAGATACACGCTGAGCGCGGCACCGAGAATCAAGCCGATCATGACCAGGAACGAGGTTCCGAGCCACTGGTCCAACCCGTAGCCCACCGCTGCGTACAGGGCGGGCCCGAGAGCCAACACCCCGGTGATTTCCATGGCGTTGGCATCGCTGTGCCCATGTCTGTCGTGCGGCGGCGGCTTCACGACCAGCTTCATTTGCATGTCACCCTACCAAGTGCCACAGGGCCTTTGACCAGCGGCTAGCAACCTGATCGCAACAGGTTTCACATCTTTCGGGCTCACCGCGCGCGGCCGTCCGTGCCCTCGACGACGGGCGGCGGGTCGGGCGCGCTCGGGGGCTGATCGGGGATCACGACGTACGGCATTTTCGTGCGCCAGACCGCCACGGCGTGCGCCACGAGCCAGGCCAGCGTCGCCCCCACGACCGACCAGCAGAACGCGGCGGCGTTCAGATGCGAGACGGCGTCGGTGCCGAAGACGATCACGCCGAGGATCACGACCTTGGTCCCGTACACGGTCAGCGCGACGGGCAACGTCAGCGCCGGACCGACCGTATTGGCGCGCTCCACCAGGACCATGCTGACCAGGAAGAACACCGCGACCAGCGCGAGCCCGACGGCCGAGCTGACCAGCCCGCGCAGGCCGCCGAGAGCGCCGGAGAGCGCCAGGGCGACCGGGCTGGCGATGGCGACCCCGGTCAGCCCCGCGCGCAGCGTCAGGCCGAGCGGTGTGAGCCGGGTGGGCGCCCGGTCCGCGCGTTTCGCAGGTGTGGCTTTCAACGGCCCGCCTTTCCCGGCATGCGCACCACGACGAGCGAGAGCCCGGCCAGTCCGGTGACGATCAGCACGATCGTCAATGGTGCCGACGAAAACTGGGCGATCACCCCGCCGAATCCCAGCAGCGCTGCCCAGAACCACAGCAGTAGCACCGCACGCACGTGAGAATGGCCGATCTCGAGCAGCCGGTGGTGCAGGTGCATCTTGTCGGGGCTGAACGGCGAGCGCCGGGCCCGCGTGCGCCGCACGACGGCGAGCGCCAGGTCCACGAACGGGACCGCCAGCACCAGCAGCGGGACGAACAGCGGGATCAAAGACGGGAGGCGGTCTGCTCCGGCGATGCCGCCATAGGAAACCTCACCCGTCACCGAGGTCACCGTCGCCGCCAGCAGGAGGCCGATCAACATCGACCCGGAGTCGCCCATGAACTGGCGGGCCGGGTTGAAGTTGTGGGGCAGGAAGCCGACGCAAACCCCGGCCGTCGCGACGGCCAGCAAGGTCGCGGGGGTCGCCCGGTAGAGCCCGTTGGTGACGGAGATGTGGTAGCTGTACGCGAACTCCGCGAGAGCCGCGATCGCCGCCACACCGGCCGCCAGCCCGTCGAGGCCGTCCACGAAGTTCATCGCGTTGACCAGCACGACGGTCAGCAGCACGGTCAGCGGCACCGCCGTCTCCGAGCCAAGGCTGGCGGTGTTGCCGTTCGGCAGGATCGCGAACGAGAGCTGGATCCCGAGCAGCACCATCACGCTCGCGGCGGCCACCTGGCCCGCGAGCTTGGTGACGGCGTCGATCGGCCACTTGTCGTCGACCGCGCCGAGCAGGCAGATGATGGCGCCGGAGATGAGCACCGCCCGCGGCTCGCTGTAGGCGCGCGACACCGACGACAGGAAGGGCAGCTGGCCCGCGACGAGCAGCCCGGCCGCGAGCCCGGCATACATCGCCACTCCGCCGAGTCGCGGGGTCGGAATCACGTGGACGTCGCGGTCGCGCGGGGCCGCCATGGCTCCGATGCGCGTCGCCAGTCGCCGGGTCAGCGGGGTGACCAGGAACGTCACGGTCGCAGCAACGAGGAAGACCAGGATGTACTCGCGCACCCTGCCTCGCCTCCCACTGGCAAGCGGACCAGCCGCGCACCACGCCTAGCGCCCCGATCTGCGGGACCTCTCAGATACCCGCTCGCCGGGCACCGGCCGGAGCCGTCCTGACCATCGTGCCGCGCCGCAGCGCCTAGCTCGGGTAGATCGGGAAGCGCGACACGAGCGTTCGGACAGCGGCGGCGATCTCCTGACCCGCGGCCGGCTCGCGCACGGAACGCCCGAGCAGGCTCGCGACCTCCTTCATCTCCCCTTCGCCCATCCCCTGCGTCGTGACGGACGGGGTGCCGACCCGGATGCCCGAAGCGACAGCGGGCGGCTGCGGGTCGTAGGGGATGGCGTTCTTGTTCAGGGTGATCCCGGCCGCGTCGGCGCGGGTCTCGGCCTCCGTACCGGTGACGCCGAGCTCCCGCAGGTCCAGGAGTGCGAGGTGGGTATCGGTGCCGCCACCCACCGGGCGCAGCCCCTCGGCGGCGAGCCCGTCCGCCAGCGCCTGGGAGTTGACGATGACCTGGCGGGCGTACCGCTGATAGGCGGGGGTGGATGCCTCGGCGAGCGCGACCGCTTTGGCGGCAACGGCATGCATCAGTGGACCGCCCTGGCTGAACGGGAAGACCGCCTTGTCGATCTTCTTCGCCAGCTCCTCGGTCGACAGGATCATCCCGCCCCGCGGGCCCCGGAGCACCTTGTGCGTCGTGAACGTGACGACATCGGCGAAGGGAACGGGGCTGGGGATCGCCTTACCGGCCACGAGCCCGATGAAGTGGGCAGCGTCGACCATCAGCCAGGCACCGACCTCGTCGGCGATCGCCCGGAAAGCGGCGAAGTCGATCAGCCGCGGGTAGGCGGTGGCGCCGCAGATGATGAGTTTCGGCTGGTGTTCGATCGCGAGCTGCCGCACCTGGTCGTAGTCGATGAGCTCGTTGTCCTCGCGCACGCCGTAGGCGACGACGTTGAACCAGGCGCCGCTGAAATTGACCTTGCTGCCGTGGGTCAGGTGGCCGCCGTGAGGCAGCGACATCGCGAGCACCGTGTCGCCCGGCGTGAGCAGCGCCGCGTAAGCCGCGAGGTTGGCACTGGCACCGCTGTGGGGCTGCAGGTTGGCGTGAGCAGCCCCGAAGAGCTCCTTGGCGCGGGCGATGCCGAGCTCCTCCGCGCGGTCGACGACGGCACAACCGCCGTAGTAACGGCGCCCCGGGTAACCCTCGGCGTACTTGTTCGACAGCGTGGACCCCAGGGCGGCCAGCACCGAAGGCGACGTGAAGTTCTCGCTCGCGATGAGCTGGAGGCCGCCGCGGACCCGGTCGATCTCGTCGAGCAGGATCTCGGCGATCTGCGGGTCGGAAGCCGCCAGCGCCCCGAAGTCAGGTCCCCAGAACGGGGCCCGGAAGTCCACCTCAGGATGGGCTGCCACGCCGGCACGGGCGGCCTGTACGGCCTGATCGTTGGTGGGGTCGGACACCGGGAGACCTCCTCGCAGCGGATGGGCCGCCTCGATCCTACGGACCCTCGATTTCCGGAACCTCGCTGCGAAGCTCCTCCAGGGAGATCGCGCCGGCCCGCAGCAGCTGCGGCGGGTCGACGGTGCAGTCGACGATGCTCGACGGGACGGCGTCCTGCGAGAGACCGCCGTCGAGATAGACAGCCACATCGTCGCCGAACTGGCCGGCCGCGTCAGCCGCGTCCGACGCCGGCGAGCGCCCGGAAATGTTCGCGCTCGACACGGCCAAAGGCCCCGTGCGCTGCAGCAGTTCGATCGCCACCGGATGCAGCGGCATCCGCACGGCGACCGTCCCGTCGGCGTCGCCGAGGTCCCAGGCCAGGGCGAGGGCGTGGCGCACGACCAGCGTCAGGCCACCGGGCCAGAACGCTTTGCGCAGCGCGTCGGCGGCCAGCGACACGTGGTCGACCAGCCCGTCGAGGGTGCTCCAGGACCCGACCAGGACGGGCACCGGCATGTCACGGCCGCGGCGCTTGGCCGCCAGTAGCCGGGCCACCGCATGAGGCGTGAACGCGTCGGCGGCGATCCCGTAGACGGTGTCGGTCGGGAGCACCACCAGCTCCCCGCCGGAGATGGCCCGCTCGGCGGCGGTCAGGCCCTCGGCACGGCGCTGCGGATCCGAGCAGTCGTAGATCAACGCGTCGGAGCCGTCGCCGGCCGGGAAGGCTTCGTCGTCGATCGCCGCTTCGGGATGGGTCATCGGTGCACCGCCGTGAGATATCGGGGTCGTCCCGCCAGGTCAACATGATCGGTGACGGCAGACCAGGCCGCGTCAGCCGCCGTGAAGCATCCGGGAGCGCTGATGCCCTGATCGTCGCCGTGCTCGACGACGGCGAGACCACCGGGTCGCAGCAGCCGGCACGCGGCCCGCTCCACCCCCCGGATCGCGGCCAGCGGATCGGGTCCGGCGACGAGTGCGGCGATCGGATCGTGGTCACGAACTTCGGGCGCTAGTTCTGCAAGGGCACCCTGCGCCAGGTAAGGCGGATTGGAGACGACGACGTCGAGGGTGGCGTCGAGTTCATGGAGCGCATCAGTCAGGTCGCCCGCGACGATCGTCACGGCGTCGCCGGCCGCCGCGACGTTGGTGACCGCCCATTCCAGCGCACGCTCGTCGCGCTCCACGGCCCAGACCTGGGCATCCGGACGCTCGTCGGCGATCGCGAGCGCCAACGCCCCGCTGCCCGTGCCCAGATCGGCCACCCGCGGGGACGTGACTCCGGCAGCACCAAGCCAGGCGAGGACCGCGTCGACCAGCAGCTCCGTCTCCGGGCGCGGCACCAGAACACCGGGGCCGACCCGCAGCTCCAGGCGGCGGAACGGGGCGGTGCCGGTGACGTGTTGCAGCGGCTCGCGCGCGGCCCGCCGGGCAACGAACCCGGCCAGCCGGTCACGCGCCGCCTCGGCGGCCCGGGAGTCGACCAGCACGAGCCGGCTGCGCGGCACGCCGAACGCGTGAGCGGCAAGCACCTCGGCGTCGAAGCGCGGGCTCGCAACGCCGGCCAGCGCCAGCTCCCGCTCGGCCGACCGGACCAGCTCGCGAACGGGATTGGCGTGGACCGCAGGCGAACTCACGAGCCGGCCGCCTGCCCGACCTCGGCCAGCAGCCGGTCCAGCTCCGCCCGGTGCAGAACGTCGAGAACCGGCTCCAGCTCGCCGTCGAGCACCCGATCGAGGTTGTAGGCGGTGTAGCCGACCCGGTGGTCGGAGATGCGATTTTCCTTGTAGTTGTACGTGCGCACGCGCTCGCTGCGGTCGACCGTGCGCACCTGGGCGTGGCGGCTGGCTCCCGCTGCAGCTGCGGCCTTCTCGCGGGCGTCGGCCAGCAGCCGGGCGCGCAGGATGCGCAGCGCCGACTCCTTGTTCTGCAGCTGGCTCTTCTCGTTCTGGCACGAGACGACCGTGCCGGTCGGGAGGTGGGTGATCCGCACCGCCGAGTCGGTCGTATTGACGCTCTGCCCACCGGGACCGGACGAGCGGAACACGTCGATACGCAGGTCATTGGGATCGACCTCGACGTCGACCTCCTCGGCCTCCGGGAGTACCAGGACGCCGGCGGCGCTGGTGTGCAACCGGCCCTGCGACTCGGTGACCGGAACGCGCTGGACGCGATGGACGCCGGCCTCGTACTTCAACCGGCCGTAGACGCCATGGGGATCACTGGCCTTGGACCGGATGGCGAGGCTGATGTCCTTGTAGCCACCGAGATCGCTCTCGGTCGCGTCGAGCACCTCTGCACTCCAGCCCTCACGCTCGGCGAAACGCAGGTACATCCGCAACAGGTCGCCCGCGAACAGGGCCGACTCCTCACCGCCCTCGCCCGCCTTGATCTCCAGGATGGCGTCCTTGGCCTGATCGGGGTCGCGCGGGAGCAGCAGTTCCTCGAGCCGCTCGGAGAGCTCATGATCACGCTGCTCGAGCTGCTCGGCCTCGGCGGCGAAACCCGGGTCGTCGTCGCTCAGCTCGCGAGCGGCGCCGAGGTCCTCGCGGGTGGCGGAGAGCTCGCGCGCGACATCGGCGACCTGCGTGAGCTCGGCGTAGCGACGCCCGAGCTGGCGAGCCCTGGCCTGATCCGCATGGACTGCAGGGTCGGCGAGCTCACGCTCGATCTCCGCGTGTTCGGCGAGCATCGCCGCGAGCGCCGGAGAGCTGGCGGTCAGCTCGTCAAGCGAGACGGACTGCTCCACCTGCCACCTCCTCAGCTCTCGAACCCCACCACGGAAACCCGACCACAACAAAATTGGCGCCTTCCTCGAAACCGAGGAAGGCGCCAAGGTCAAGCCTTATTTGCCGCCGGCGCTCTGGCCAGCGGTGCGCTTGCCGAAGCGGCGCTCGAACTTCTCGACCCGGCCACCGACGTCAAGGATCTTCTGCTTGCCGGTGTAGAACGGGTGGCACTGCGAGCACACGTCAGCGTGGATGCTCCCGTTCGCCGCGGTGCTGCGCGTAGTGAAGGTCTCCCCGCACGAACAGACCACGGTGGTCTCGTTGTACGCGGGGTGGATGTCTGGCTTCATGGGTTTCCTCTCGTCTCGGCCGCCGGGTCCGCGCGCTCATGACCCGAGCACGAGGTGAACCGGAACCGTGTGCCAGCCTAACGTCTTCGCGCCCGGGCTTATGCCGTGCGACGAAGCCGCAGGTCAGCGACATCATTCTCCCGGGGTGGTCTTCGCGATCTGCATCAGGAACTCGTAATTCGTGCGGGTCTGCTTCAAGCGGTCGAGCAGCAGTTCGATGCCCTGCTGCGAGTCGAGGGCATGCAGCACCCGGCGCAGCTTGTAGGTGATCGCAAGCTCCTCGCCGGCCAGCAGCAGCTCCTCCTTGCGGGTACCCGAGGCGTCGACGTCAACGGCCGGGAAGATCCGCTTGTCGGCGATGCGCCGGTCGAGCTTCAGCTCGGCGTTACCGGTGCCCTTGAACTCCTCGAAGATGACCGTGTCCATGGTGCTTCCGGTCTCGACCAGTGCCGTAGCGAGGATGGTCAGTGAACCGCCGTGTTCGATGTTGCGGGCGGCACCGAGGAAACGCTTCGGCGGGTACAGCGCGGTGGAGTCGACACCACCGGACAGGATGCGTCCGGACGTCGGCGCCGCCAGGTTGTAGGCCCGGCCGAGCCGGGTGATCGAGTCCAGCAGCACCACGACGTCGTGGCCCATCTCCACCAGACGCTTCGCACGCTCGATGGACAGCTCCGCGACGCTGGTGTGGTCCGACGGCGGCCGGTCGAAGGTGCTGGCGATGACCTCGCCCTTCACCGACCGCTGCATGTCGGTGACCTCTTCGGGACGCTCGTCGACCAGGACGACCATCAGGTGGCACTCGGGGTTGTTGGTGGTGATCGCGTTAGCAATCGCCTGCAGCACCATCGTCTTGCCGGCCTTGGGCGGGCTGACGATGAGGGCGCGCTGGCCCTTGCCGATCGGCATCACCAGGTCGATGACCCGGGTGGTCAGGACGTTGGGTTCGGTCTCGAGCCGCAGCCGGTCGTTCGGGTAGAGCGGGGTCAGCTTGGTGAACTCGGGGCGCTTGCGCGCCTCGTCCGGCTCCAGGCCGTTCACCGTGTCGAGCCGGACCATCGCGTTGTACTTGTCCCGCTTCTCGCCCTCCTGCGGCTGGCGCACCGCGCCGGTGATCGCATCACCGCGGCGCAGGCCGTGGCGGCGAACCTGGGCCAGGCTCGACGTAGACGTCGTTGGGCCCGGTCAGGTAACCCGACGTGCGGACGAACGCGTAATTGTCGAGGATGTCGAGGATCCCGGCGATCGGGACGAGGACGTCGTCCTCGCGGATGACGGGCTCGGCCTCGTTGTAGCCGCCGGGCTGGCCACCCTGGCCGCTGCGTCCGGTGCGCCGGCCGCGCTCCCTGAATCGACCCCGCCGCCGGCTTCCGCCGAACTCGTCGTAGTCGTTCTGGTTCTGGCCGCCGGCTCTGGCCGCTGGCGATCGTCCTGGCTCTGGCCCTGCTGGCGATCGCCCTGGTTCCGACCCTGCTGGCGATCGCCCTGGTTCTGACCCTGCGGTTACCGTCTCGCTGGCTCTGCTGGCGCTGGCGATCCTGCCCGCCCTGGCTGCGCTCGCCCTGCTGGCGCTCGCCCTGCTGGCGCTCGCCGCTGCTGGCGCTCGCCCTGCTGGCGGTCGCCCTGCTGGCGCTGGCGATCCTGGCCGGAATTACCCTGGCCCTCCTGGCGATTGCGGGCGCCCTGACGCGCTCGGTGCGACCCTCGGTCGCGAGCTGCGCGCTCGGGCTCGCTCGCGCGCTCGGTCGACGCGTCTGCCGCGCTGGCCTCGACCGGCTCGCTCCCGGCGTCTTCGGGGCTCCCGGAGGGACGGCTGCCGGCCCGCCGCCGGCGGCGGGGACCCTCGGAGCCTTCTGCGGAATCGCCCGCGCCGCCCTGGCTCGGCGTGCCATTGGAGGACCGAGCTCGGCGGCGAGTCTGACGTGCTCGGAGCGCTCTCGGCGGCTGGCGCTGCGGCGTGGCCATTGCTTTCGGAGCGAGGAGCAGCGCTGCGCGCCGGTGGCACCGGTGCCGTTGGAGGCGGCAGGGGCACGCCTTGGTGGTGTCGTCGGAAGCCTTCTCAGACGTTCCGGTCGGCGCGGCAGCCTCACGGCCGCCCGCCTTGGCGCCGCTGCTCTGAGCGACCTGGATGGCGGCGATGAGCTCGCCCTTGCGCATGCGAGTGGCACCCGGGATACGCAAAGAGCCGGCCAGCGACTGCAATTCCGGCAAACAGCATCCCGGCAAGACCGGTGGCGCGGCGACGACGGGTCGCGGCGGCGCCGGATTCCGGCTGCTCGGGAGCTGTCCCGGGAAGCAGTTCGGTGGGTTCGCTCAAGGTGACTACCTCTCAGACCGGCGCAAACCGGTCGGTATGTGGAGCGTGTGGAACGGGTGCGGAATGACGTGTCCGACATCGGGGGGGCGATCACGGTCCGTGGACCGGGCTTCGGCCGTTCGAAATGCACCGCGCCTATCGGCTGACGAAACCCGTAGAGTGCTCCCTGGCATAGATCGGAACAATCCCGCTCCGGGTGAAACATTTTGGGAGGCGCAAACTCGGCTGGGAGCCGGTGCTGGCACGAGCATACACCCTGCGCACGTCCTGGACGGAACAACGCGGCGGTAGGCCGCTATTCCGTTGTCGGCAGCTGCCCGGGATCGTCGCGTCCCGCAGGTCGTCCCGTCGCAGATCCACGCTCAGCTGGCACGGCTCGTAGCCGCCCGCCGCCAGGCCGTGGGCGACCGCAGCCTCGGCCTCGTCGCGACACAGCGCCAGCACCGTCGGCCCGGAGCCGGAGAGCACGGCTGGAACGCCGGCCGCGCGCAACCGGGCGAGCAGCGCCGCTCCTTCGGGAAGGCCGGCGAGCCGGTAAGGCTGATGGAGCCGATCTTCGGTGGCGGCCAGCAATTCGCGCGGGTTTCCGGTCAGCGCCGCGACCAGCAAGTGCCGCCCGCCCGGCATTTTGCGCCGCGTCCCGGTGCGGGATCGACTCGGGCAGCGTGTGCCGCGACTTGGCGGTCGAGGTGCGCATCTGCGGGATGAAGGCAACCGGCATGATCCCGGGCGCCGGGGTCAGCCGGATCGCGGCCGGATGCCCGCCGGCGTCGACCCAGGCCACGGTGAGACCCGCCGTGAATCGCGGCGGCGATGTTGTCGGGATGGCGCTCGAGCGTGAAGGCAATCCGCAGCGCCAGGTCGCGATCGCGCACCCCGCGCAGCGCGAGCGCGGCCGTGACCCCGGAGCAGATGGCCGCGGCGGACGAGCCCAGCCCCCTGGCGTGCGGAATGCGCGCCGTGTACTGCAATTCCAAGCCGACCGGCTGCTCCCCCAGCACGCCGAACGCCGCTCGAGCGGCTTGCGCGACGAGATTGGTCTCGTCCGTCGGCACTGGTTCGTCATCACCGTAGGCGTGGATGCGCAGCCCCGGCTGCGCGGTGACGCGAAGCGAGAGCTCGTCGTACATGCCGAGCGCGAGACCGAGCGCATCGAACCCCGGCCCGAGGTTGGCGCTCGTCGCCGGAACCTGCACCCTGACCTGCGCAGGCATCCCCGGGCGGTGCGCAGGCGCCGCTGCGGCTGGCGCCACCCGCTACACCAGACCGAGCTTCGCGGCCGCCAGCGCGGCATCGGGCGCGACCGCCGTCGGCTTAGCGGCACCGCTGATCGCCCAGTCCGGGTCCTTCAGGCCGTGACCGGTGACGGTGCAGACCACCCGCTCGCCCGGGGCGATGAGCCCGTCGCGCACGGCGTTAAGCAGCCCGGCGACACTGGCGGCACTGGACGGTTCGACGAACACGCCCTCGCGAGTGGCAAGCAGCTTGTACGCGGCCAGGATCTCCCGGTCGCTCACCGCCTGGATCGCTCCGCCGCTCTCGTCGCGGGCGGCGAGCGCCTGCTTCCAGGACGCCGGATTGCCGATGCGGATGGCGGTCGCGATGGTCGACGGGGCCGCTCACCGGCTCGCCCCGCACGATCGGAGCCGCGCCCGACGCCTGGAACCCGAGCATCCGCGGCAGTGAGGTGGGCGCTCCGCTCGCGGCGGCTTCCGACGCCAGCTCGCAGTAGCCCCGCCAGTATGCGGTGATGTTGCCGGCGTTACCCACGGGCAGGCAGTGCACCGCGGGGGCACTGCCGAGCGCGTCGCACACCTCGAACGCGGCCGTCTTCTGGCCCTCGATGCGATCCGGGTTGACGCTGTTGACCAGGGTGACCGGATAGTTATCGGACAGGTCGCGCGCCAGGGTCAGGCAGTCGTCGAAGTTGCCGATGACCTCGAGCAGCTTGGCCCCGTGGACCAGCGCCTGCGCCAGCTTGCCGAGCGCGATCTTGCCGGTGGGGACGAGCACCGCGCAGGTGAGGCCGGCGCGCGCCGCGTACGCCGCCGCGGAAGCCGAGGTGTTGCCGGTGCTCGCGCAGATGACCGCCTGGCTTCCGGCCTCGACGGCCTTGCTGATGGCCATGGTCATGCCGCGGTCCTTGAAGGAGCCGGTCGGGTTGGCCCCCTCGACCTTCAGGTGGACGTCGCAGCCAGTGCGCTCCGACAGGTGACCGGCGGGCACCAGCGGGGTGCCCCCCTCGCGCAGGGTGATCACGGGGTCTGCCGGGGTCACCGGAAGGCGATCGCGGTACTCCTCGATGACGCCGCGCCAGGCTCGGGAGCCAGTCATTTCGGGCCTCGCTCAAGCCTGCTCATGTTTCGGCCTCCACTCTCATGACGCTCGCCACGGCGCGCACGACGTCGAGCTCGCGCAGCTCGTCGACCGTCGCGGTAAGGGCGGCGTCGGTTGCAGTGTGGGTCACGAGCACCAGCGAGGCGTCATCGCCCCGCCCCTCCTGGCGCACGCTGGAAATGCTCACGTCGTGGTTGGAGAACGCGCTCGCGACGATCGCCAGGACACCGGCCTTGTCGGCGACGTCGAGCGACACGTGGTAGCGAGTGACCGTGCGCCCCATCGGCAACGCCGGCAGGTTCGCGTAGGGCTGCTCCCGGAAGCCGCGGCCACCGTTGCGGCGCCGGCGCGCGACCGTCACCAGGTCACCCAGCACGGCCGATGCCGTCGGCGCGCCTCCGGCCCCGCGGCCGTAGAACATCATCGACCCGGCCGCCTCGGCCTCGACGAACACCGCGTTGTACGCCTCGCGGACGCTGGCCAGCGGATGCGACAGCGGGATCATCGCCGGGTGCACGCGCACGCTGATACCCGCCTCGGTCTGCGAGCGCTCGGCGATCGCGAGCAGCTTGACGACGGCGCCCATGGCCCGGGCGCTGGCGATGTCGGACGAGGTGACCCCGCCGATGCCCTCGCGGTAGACGTCCGACGCCTTGACCCGGGCGTGGAAGGCCAGGGAGGCGAGGATCGCCGCCTTGCTCGCGGCGTCGAAACCGTCGACGTCAGCGGTCGGATCCGCCTCGGCGTAGCCGAGCGCGGTCGCCTCCTCCAGCGCCTCCTCAAAGCTCGCGCCGGTCTCCTCCATGCGGGTGAGGATGTAGTTCGTCGTGCCGTTCGACGATGCCGAGGACGCGGTGCACGCGGTCGCCGGACAGCGACTCGCGAAGCGGGCGTAGCAGCGGGATCGCGCCTGCCACGCTGGCCTCGTAGTAGAGGTCGACCCCAGCCTCCGCCGCGGCGTCGTGAAGGGTGGTGCCGTCCTCGGCGAGAAGCGCCTTGTTGGCACTGACGACGCTCTTTCCGGCAGCCAGCGCAGCGAGGGTCCAGCTGCGCGCCGGCTCGATACCACCGACTACCTCGATGACGATGTCGATGTCGTCGCGAGTGACCAGACCGGCAGCGTCAGCGGTGAACAGGCTGGGGTCTACCGGGAGCTCGCGCGCGCGCTGCGGCCGGCGCACGGCGATGCCGGCGATCTCGAGCGGCGCACCGACCCGCTCGGCCAGCTCGGAGCCATGGCGGCCGAGCTGGCGGACGACCTCGCTGCCGACCGTGCCGCAGCCGAGCAACGCGATGCGGATCGGTTTCGCGGCGGGCGCGCTACTCATGGGTGTTCACCCGATGTCCAGAGCGAGCAGATCCGCCTCGGTCTCGCGCCGGATCAGCACCCGCGAAGCCCCGTCACGAACGGCGATCACCGGCGGGCGCGGCACGTGGTTGTAATTGCTGGCCATCGAGCGGTGGTACGCGCCGCTGGCCGGCAACGCCAGCAGATCACCGGGGCGCACATCACCCGGAAGGGCTACGTCAGGGGCCACCAGAATCCCCGCTCTCGCAGTGCTTGCCGACGACCGTGACGACGTGTGACGGCGCCGGGCTGCGCCGCGAAACCAGCGCCGCGGAGTAGCGCGCCCCGTAGAGCGCCGGTCGGATGTTGTCGCTCATGCCGCCGTCAACGCTCACGTAAGTACGCAGGCCGGGCAAGTCCTTAACGGTGCCCACCTCGTAAACGGTGACGGTTCCGGGCCCGGCAAGGGCGCGACCCGGCTCGACGGCGAGACGCGGCACGGCGAGGCCCGCGTCAGCGCAGGCCTTCGCCAGCAGCGCCCACATGCGCTCGGCCATCTCACCGATGTCGGCCGGGGCGTCCTCGCTCGTGTAGGCGATGCCGAAACCGCCGCCGAGGTCGAGCTCGGGCAGCTCGATGGCGTATTCATCGCGTACCGAGGCCAGCAGCCCCACCAGGCGCTGCGCGGCGAGGCGAAACCCTGCCGTGTCGAAGATCTGAGAACCGATGTGGGCGTGGAGCCCGACCAGCTCGAGTTCGGCCGGATGGGCGAGCACCTGGCTGATGGCGTCGGCGGCCGCACCTGAGGACAGCGAGAAGCCGAACTTCTGATCCTCCTGGCCGGTGGAGACGTACTCGTGGGTGTGGGCCTCTACCCCGGGGGTCACCCGGATGTAGACGCGCTGGCGCGCGCCGGCGACGGCAGCCGCCGCGGCCAGCCGCTCGATCTCCTCGCTCGAGTCGACGGCGATCCGCCCGACGCCGTACGCGAGCGCCCGGCGCAGCTCGGGGACCGACTTGTTGTTGCCGTGGAACGTGATCCGCTCGGCGGGGAACCCGGCGCTCTCGGCGACGGCCAGCTCGCCCCCGGTGCAGACGTCGAGCGACAGGCCCTCCTCCTGCACCCATCGCACGAGCGCGCGGCACAGGAAGGCCTTGCCGGCGTAATAGACCGTGGCGTCCGGTCCGAAGGCTTCGCGGAACTCGGCGCAGCGGCTGCGGAAATCCGCCTCGTCCAGCACCAGCAGCGGGGTGCCGTACTCGGCCGCGAGCGCGTCGACCCGCAGCCCGGCGATGCGCATGACACCGTCCGGATCCAGCGACGCGTTGCGCGGCCAGACGACGGGATCCAGCTCGGTGGTCACATCCGCTCCGGGGCGCTCACGCCCAGCAGGTCCAGCCCGTTCGCGATCACGATGCGGGTGGCCTCCACCAGCAGCAGCCGCGCCGCGGTGAGGGGGCCGGGCTCCTCGTCGCCCTGTGGCAGCACCCGGCAGGCGTCGTAGAAGCGGTGGTAGGTGCCGGCCAGTTCCTCGAGGTAGCGGGCGACCCGGTGCGGAGCCCGGGAGGTAGCTGCCGCCGCCACGATGCGCGGAAACTCGGTCAGCGAGAGCAGCAAGTCGCCCTCACGCTCGTGGGTGAGCAGGGTGACATCCGCGTCGCGGTCGAGCGCGATGCCGAGATCGGCGGCGTTGCGCAGCAGGCTCGACAGCCGGGCGTGGGCGTACTGCACGTAGAAGACCGGGTTCGCATTCGTGTGGCTGGCCAGCACCTCGACATCGAGATCGAGGGTCGAGTCCACCGAGGCGCGCGCCAGCGAGTAACGCGCGGCGTCGACGCCGACGAGCTCGACCAGATCATCCAGCGTGATGAACGTGCCGGCCCGCTTGCTCATGCGGACCGGCTCGCCGCCGCGCATGACGTTGACGAGCTGGCCGATCATGACCTCCAGGGTCTCGGCCGGGTCGTCGCCGAAGCAGGCGGCCATCGCCCGCAACCGTCCGACGTAGCCGTGGTGGTCGGCGCCGAGCATGTAGATGCAGCGCTCGAAGCCGCGCTCGCGCTTGTCCAGGTAGTAGGCCGCGTCGGAGGTGAAGTAGGACGTGTCACCGTCGGACTTGACCAGCACCCGGTCCTTGTCGTCGCCGAAGTCGGTGGTGCGCAACCAGAGCGCACCGTCGGCCTCGTAGGTATGGCCCTCGGCGCGCAGCCGCTCCAGCGCGTGCTGCACCGCGCCCGAGGTGGCGAGCGAGCGCTCGGAGAACCAGACGTCGAAGTGCACCCCGAACCGGTCCAGCGAATCGCGGATGCTCGCGAGCATCTGGTCGACCCCCGAGCGCCGGAACGCCTCGAGGACGACCTCACGAGGCTCGTTCGGCAGGCCTGGATGGGTCCACAACACCCGGGCGGCAACCTCGGCGACGTAACCGCCGGCGTAGCCGTTCTCCGGGATCGGCTCCCCCTTCGAGACCGCGAGCTGCGACGCGGCGAAGTTGTCGATCTGGGCTCCCGCGTCGTTGACGTAGTACTCGCGGGTGACCTCGGCGCCGCTCGCGGTCAGGAGCCGGCCGAGCGCATCGCCGACGGCCGCCCAGCGGGTGCCGCCCACATGGATGGGGCCGGTCGGGTTGGCGCTGACGAACTCCAGGTTGATGCGCTGCTTGGCCGCCGAATCGTTGTGGCCGTACTCGGCTCCGGCCTCGAGGATGGCCGTGACGGCCCCGCCGAGGCTCGCCAAGGTCACGTTCAGAAAGCCCGGACCAGCCACGTCCACGGCGCCAATGCCGTCGACCCGGCGCAGGCGCTCGGCCAGGGCCTCGGCGATCTGGCGGGGCGGGCGGCGGGCCGCCTTGGCCAGCACGAGAGCGACGTTGCTCGCGTAATCACCGTGGGCCTTGCTACGCGGGCGAGCGACGTCAACGCTCTCCGGCAGATCGACCTCGAACTCTCCCGCAGCAACGGCCTCGGCGACCACCGTGCGCAAGGCAGCAGCAAGTTCGGCCGGAGTCATGTGTCGAGGGTATCGACCATGAAATCCGGCTGGCTCGCCTGCGACCGGCCAGGACACGCAAGGACCGGCATGGACCGGCAAGCGCCGGTCACCCGGTACCGGCCGGATCCGCCGGGTTCGGCGGCTCCGGCTGGCCGGCCGGTGCCCCCTGCGCCAGCAACTGCTTGGCCTGCGCCAGCGTCACGCCGGCACATCGCGCGCCCTGCTCCCCGCCCTGACCCCCACCGTGGTAAGCCTCCACGAAGGCCCGCAGCCGCGGATCGGTCGCCGACGACACCCGCAACTGCAGCCCCCAGGCCGTGGCGATCACCTTCGCCGGCTGCCCCGGGTAGGGCGAAACCAGGATGTAGGACGGGTCGATCTTCGCCAGCGCGACGAGTGGGGCCGGGTCGATCCCGTCCGCGTAGCTCAGCCACACCGCGCCGTGCTCGAGGTCGTGGACCGCATTCTCGTTGGGCACCGGCTCGGTGTAGACGCCGCAATTGAGCGGGTAGGGGTTGTGGTCGCCGCCGAGCGGCGGGGTGCGGCTGTAGGTCAGTGGCCCGTAGAAGTGGTCGTGCGGAAGCCCGCTGACGACCGTGACCCCCGGGATCGACGGGCTCGGCACGCTCGCCGAGGGGGTGGGCGTAGCGCTCGATGACGGTTTCGCTGCCATGCTCGCGGACGGTTTCGCTGCCGCACTCGAGGACGATTTCGCTGCTGTACTCGAGGACGAGGATGAGCAGCCCCCCAGCGCCGCCGCGGTGGCCAGGGCGAGGCAGGCGCCGCGAACGCGGCGCCTCACGAGCCGTCCTCGGCCAGCCGCCGGACGGTGTCGACGAGGTCGTCGGGATCGAACGGCTTGGTCAGGTAGGCGTCGACCCCGAGCCGGGCACCACGCCGCACGTCTGCCTCCTGGGCCCGCGCCGAGAGCAGCACCACCTTGATGTGTGCCGTGTCGGGATTGCTGCGCAACCGGGCGGCCGCATCCCAGCCGTCCAGGTTGGGCATCATGATGTCGAGGGTGATCACGGCAGGATCGAACTCGAGCACAGCCCGCAAGGCATCCTGACCGTCGACGGCCTCCTGGACCTCGAAGCCCTCGAGCTCCAGATTCAGAGTGATCAACTGGCGGATGACCTCGTCGTCGTCGACGACGAGCACGCGCACCGGCGACGAATCGTCAGCCGCTGGATCAGAGTCTGAGTCGGCGGACGAAAGTTGATCACTCATCGTCGCAAGCCTAGCCAGGGCCGCTGATACCGTGACTAGCGCCGTCCAGAGGCCCGTCCGGGCCCCCGTAGCTCAGGGGATAGAGCACCGCCCTCCGGAGGCGGTGGCGCAGGTTCGAATCCTGCCGGGGGCACTTCGTGAAAGTCCCCGTGGCCGCGAGTCACGCCCCGGCTGAATGCCCCGTGACCGCCTCGTCCACCGAGTCGTAGAAGTGATCGGCGCCGATCCGATCGACGAGGCCGGCGCGAGCGAGATTGTTGCGCAGGTGGGCGCCGGCCCGCGCCACGGCTATCGAGACGTGCGTGCGCTCGATCCGGTCGAGCAATGCCGCCACCGCACGGGCGCCGGTGAAGTCGATGTCGGTCATGCCCACGACGTCGAGCACGAGCAGCGTGGGCGCGTCTTCGGCCTGCTCCAGAAGGGCATCGAGCTCGGAGGAGAAGCGGTCCGCGTTCGCGTACCAGAGCGGGGTGGCGAACAGCACCGCCCGGACCCCGGGCACTTCGACGGTGGCCTCCGGACCGGACCTCGGAACCCAGCTCGTGGTGGCCGGGATGCGGCCCAGGATGTGGGCCTGCGGGCGAGCGCTGAGCCGGGTGCGGTCGAGCATGGCGAGGACCACCGACACGAGGATTCCCTGTTCGACACCCACGAAGACCACGGTGAGCAATGCCACGATCGACAACCCGAACTCCAAGGCGTCGAACCGCGCGATGGCGACGAGTTCATTCAGCCGGAAGATCCGGGCCGCGATGTAGACGAGGACAGCCGCCAGCGCGGCCGGGGGTAGGTCGCGCAGCAACCCGGCTGCCGGCACGAAGGCGACCACGGCGACGGCGGCAGCAAGCCCCGCCAGCTGGCTGCGCCCACCCGCCGAGATCGCGGCCTGGGTTCGCGGCGGGCTGGCGTTGACCGCGAAAGCGCCGGCCAGCCCGGCGACGATGCTGCCGGCTCCGGCACCGGCGAAGTCGCGGCTGATGCGGATGGCCCTGCCCGACGGGTCTGCGAACCCGCGTGCGGTCACCGCGGTCTGGGTGACGACGACCAGCGCGATAGCCGCCGCGCCTGGCGCGAGGTCGCGAACCGCGTGCCAGGACAGTCCGGGCAGGCCGAAGTGTGGGGCGCCGTGCGCTACCGCTCCGAGCACCGCGACGCCGTGCGACTGCAGATCGAAGGCACCCACCACGACCGTCGCGCCCAGCAAACCCACGAGCGGGCCCGGCAGCCTGCGGTCGACGCGATGCCCGACGACGATAAGGGCGAAGACGGCCATGGCTATGCCGAACGACCAGGCGTTGGCGTCGCCCAGCTGCCGGGCGATCGTCACCACGCGATGCAGCGGGCTACCGTCCACAGCGTCAAGTCCCAGCAGGTCCGGCAGCTGATGGATCACGATGATCACCGCGACCCCGGCCAGGAAACCGGCGATGATCGGCGCTGACAGCAATTGTGCGACCCAGCCGAAACGCAGCAGTCCGACCAGCAGGACGAGCGCACCCGTCATCACGGCCAGGAGAGCGACCCGCTCCGGGTACTGCGCGCCGCCGGCAGGCGCGAGACCCACGACGCCCACCGCGAACAGCGGCGCGATCGTCGAGTCGGCCCCGACGGATAGCTGCGGGTGCGCGCCGAGCAGCGCGAACAGCACCGTTCCCGCGACGAACGCGTAGTAGCCGGTGATCGGCGGCATTCCGGCCAACCGCGCGGTGGCCACCTGCTCCGGGATCGCGATCGCCAGCAATGCTGCCGCCGCGACGAGATCAGCGGGCAGCCACGAACGCCGGTATCCGTGCAGTGACAGGAGCAGCGGCAATCGCCGCCCCCGCTTCGGAAACCGCATCTCCTCCGGCACGACCCGACCCAATCACCCCGGCGCGGCGCTCACCCCGCGGACGCGGCTTCCGAGCCCTGCGCGCTGACGGCGTACCGGTCCCGGCCCGCCGCCTTGGCCTGGTAGAGGGCGCGATCCGCGTTGCGCAGGCTGGCGTCAGCACCCTCGCCCGGAACGAACGCAGCGATGCCGGCGGAGAAGGTGGCGTCCGTATCCAGCACGGACCACTCCCGCCGGAGCCGGTCGACCACGGCCGCGGCGATGTTGAGGTCGGCCCCGACGAGCACCAGCGCGAACTCGTCACCGCCGTAGCGCGCGGCGTAATCCGGCAGCCGGAGCCCGTCGCGCAGCATCAGCCCGAAGTCAGCGAGCAACTGATCGCCCGCCAGGTGGCCGAAGGTGTCGTTGAACTCCTTGAAATGGTCGATGTCGCAGAGCACGAGGGTGTCGCGAGCGGTCGCCATGGTGAGCCGGAGATCCAGATCGCGGCGGTTCGGCAGTCCCGTGACGGCGTCGGTTTGCGCCGCGGCACGGAGCACTTCCGCAAGTCGCTCGTTGTAGGCCGTCAGCCGGCACAGGAGCTGGAAGAGCAGGAACCAGACGCTGATCACGATGGGCAACCGGATGGCGAACGCGGTCGACCAGGTACCCATCGCACCTACGTAGGCGGCGGCCGCCGGGATCAGCAGCGCCGCATTCACCCGCGGCGACTGCGTGAGCCCGGTGTAGGCGAAGCACAGCACGACGACGCTGCCGAACGGCGACCCCAGGCCGCCGCCGCCGAGGCCGAGAGCAGCCAGGCCCAGCAGGATGCTCAGCGGGAAGGCGGTGAGCGCCCAGCGCGGCAGCCCGTCCCAGGGCACCAAACGGCTGCCCAGCAGAAACGCCAGCATCGCTGCGGTGACGCCGGCCAGAGACCACCAGGCGCGCGGGGTTTGCGCCAGCGCGGGGCCGGTTCCCAGCAAGACGAGCTCAACCACCAGCACCAGAAGCTGGCCGAGCCGCGCGGGGTGGCGGCTGTGCCAGTCCAGCCACCCTCGGCGCCCTGCACCCGGGCGCGCCGAAGCAGGCCCACCGCCCCCGAGGCGCGAGTTGCGCATGGTGTCCATGTCGGCGCGGACGGCCGACTGTTGAACACGCCGCCGCGTGCTGATCAGGCCGTCCCTCGCGACGAGGCTGCGGCCGCGGGGAACGTGCCCAGCCGGGCGACGTCGAACCCGCCGGGATAGCTGCGGACCTGCGGCAGATCGCGGAAGCGGACCGGCTCGGCGCGGGGACGCGCCCACCGCAGCAAGCGGGCGCGCAGCTTCATGCCCAATTGCACCAGAAACGCCTCGGGTGCCGGTACCGGCTTATAGCGGAACGCCTTCAGCAACGGCGGATCGAGCAGGGCTCGCGACGTCCGCCGGACCATCCGGACCGGCAGAACGCTGAAGGGCGGAAAGGTGGCGAGCAGGTTCAAGGTGGCGTCCGCGACCGCTCGGGCGCCGGGGTCGTACGCGAAGTGCGCGGCCTCGTAGGAGTCGAGCAGCTGGGCGAACTCCTCATGCGTGGCAGGAATGTTCTTGATTCCCATGCGCCGGCCGAGCTCGCGGTAGTAGTTCGCGCTCGCGACCCGTTCGGTCTCCGAGAGCGGGCGCCAGCCGTAGGCATCCAGCCACCGGGCGGGCACGACGACGAAGGTGCTCAACACGTAGCGCAGGTCGTCGTTGCTGATGCCGTAGGCACCGTGCATCTGGTTCATGCGGCGCAGCGCCTGGCGTCCGGCGTCACCTTCGAACCCGTCCTCCGCGATGACGTCCAGGATCAGTCCGGTGTCGTCATAACGCTTCTGGGTGCGCTCGGTGAACTCCCCCGTCCGCGCGAGCAGGGCGCCGATCGACGGCACCGCGTACGTCCGGAAGAGCGCGAGGCCGAGCGCCTGGGTGATGTCCCAGGGGAACTCGAGCGTCGCCGTGATCTCGGCGATCTCCCGGTACTGCGTCGCCGGATCCATCGCTTCGATCCGCCGAAGGTTGGCATATCGTGCGGCGCGCGAACGCGCCCGCAAAGCACCCAGGGCCACGTTCGCGATCATGCCACGCACCCAGCGGCCGGCAGGCCGAAAAGCGGCGACGGAGAGCTGCCATGACGAATGAGCCGCAGCGGCCACCGCACGCCGCGCGCCTGCCACTGGGCGGCGCGCACTGGGTGGACCACGTCGCCCGTCACGCCTACACCGCCCCCGACGCCACGGCTATCCGGTACGAGGGCGCGACCATCACGTGGTCGCAGCTGGACGACCGGGTGCACCGGCTGGCGGCGGTCCTGGCCGATCACGGCGTCGGTAGCGGCGATCGTGTCGCGGTGCTGATGACGAACCGGCCCGAGTTCGTCGAGAGCCTCCTGGCAGCGAACGCCCTGGGCGCGATCGCGGTGCCGGTCAACTTCCGGCTGGTGGCGGAGGAGGTCGCCTACGTGCTGCAGCACAGCGGCTCGCGGCTGGTGGTGACCGACGGGCTGCTCGCCCCGCTGGCCGCGGCAGCCGTGGCGAGCGCGGGACTTCCGGTGGTGACGGTCGTCTGCGGGCCGGACGCTGAGCCACGCTCCGCTGCGTCACCACACGTGCTCTCCTACGAGGCATCGCTCGCGGAACGGTCCGAGCGGGTACCCGAGCCCGACATAGACGAGCGCGACGTGGCGCTGATCATGTACACGTCGGGCACCACCGGCCGCCCGAAGGGCGCGATGCTCACGCACCTGAACCTGCTCATGCAGACGATCACGACGCTGCGGGTGATCACGGCGTACGGCGGCGACAGCGTGAACCTGATCAACGTGCCGCTCTTCCACATCGGCGGGATCGGCAACCTCATCACGTCGCTCATGCTGGGCACCCCGACGGTGATCATGCCGACCGCGGCGTTCGACGCCGAAGCGACGCTCGAGGTCGTCGAATCCGAAGGGGTCACCGCCCTGTTCCTCGTTCCGGCGCAATGGCAGGTGCTCTGCGCGCATCCCGGGGCGACCCGGCGCAGCCAGTCATTGCGGACCATCTCGTGGGGTGCGGCGCCGGCGACCGTCACCCTGCTGGAAGCGATGGCGGAGACGTTTCCGCACGCCGACATCGTTTCCGTGTTCGGCCAGACCGAGATGTCCCCGGTCACGACCGCGCTTCCCAGCGCGGATGCGATTCGCAAGATCGGCTCCGTCGGCAAGCCCATCCCGACCATCGCGACCCGCATCGTCGACGAGTTCATGAACGACGTGGCGCCCGGCGAGGTGGGCGAGATCGTCTACCGGGGTCCCAGCCTGATGGCCGGCTATTGGAACGACCCGGAGGCGACGGCCGAAGCTTTCTGGGGCGGCTGGTTCCACTCCGGAGATCTGGTCCGCCAGGACGAGGAGGGCTTCGTCTACGTCGTCGACCGTCGCAAGGACATGATCATCTCTGGCGGGGAGAACATCTACTCGGCGGAGGTCGAGAACGCGATCGCGGCCCACCCCGACATCGCCGATGTCGTGGTGGTCGGCGCCAAGCACGAGCGATGGGGCGAGACCCCGGTCGCCATCGTGGTAGCCGCCGATCCCGCCGCGCCTCCCACGATGCCGGAGCTTGCCGAATGGCTACGCGACCGCCTCGCGTCGTACAAGAAGCCGACCGCGATCGTGGTCGTCGACGAGCTCCCCCGCAACGCGTCCGGCAAGGTGCTCAAGCATGAGCTGCGCGCGAAGTACGGGAGCGCGGCCGGCCGCGGCTGAGCGCCTCAGTGGACGTCGAGGCGCTCGAACGCGGCGACGCTCGCCACCCCCAGCACGAGCGCGATCCCGATGAGCACCGCCGCCCAGGCCGCCGAAAGGCCGTGAACCAGCTGGCCGTCGCCCACCGCGTAGAAGAACGGTGACACGAATCGCGCGGGGTGCATCCAGTGCACGACCGGGGCGAGCGAGCTGATCACGTAGGCGGTGGCCGCCAGGGTCGAGGTGACGCCGAGCGCGGTCCCCCGGCTGCCGGTGGCGGCGCCGATGAGCATCGCGAGCGCCCCGAAGTCGATGGCCAGCAGCAGCACGCCGGCGCTCGCGCCGGTCAGGTGTGCCACCCCTACCTGCAGATCGAAGCCGCGACCAGCGATGACGCAGAGCATCGTCACGACCGCCACGGGGACCGCCTGCAGGCACATGGTCGCGAACTTCTCCAGCACGATGCGCCGCCGCGATACCGGCAGGGTCGCGACCAGCGAAAGAGTGCCGTCCTCGTCCTGGCCGGCGATGCTGGATGCGCCGTAGCCGATCGCGAGCAGCAGCACGATGAGCGGCACGAAGTTGGCGTAAAGGTTCGCGTTGAGCCAGCCGGACGGGCTGGTCAGCGAGCCGGTGGCGCCGAACAACGCGGCGACCGCCGAGCCGTTCTCGGTGAACTTGTTGAGGCTCGTGTCGTCCTTGAATGATGGATAGAGGGCCACGACGACGAGCGCGTACAGCGCCATGCCGGCCGCGTAACCGATCAGCGAGCGCCGCCGCAGGCGCAGGTCGAACGCGGTGACGTCAGCGGACATGAGCCACCTCCGGTGCGGGATCGGGAGCTGCGCCTTCGCCTGCATCCGAGCGGTAGTAGGTGAGGAACAGCTCGTCGAGGTCCGCCCGGCGCGCCGTCATGTCGAGCGCGTCGAGCTCGGCCGCCACGCGAAGCAGCGGCGCCACCGGACCGGTGACCGAGAGCACGACCCGGGTGGCGTCGCCGTCGATCACGTGGACGCCGTCCAGGACCGCGAAGCGTGCGGGGTCGGCGGGGCCGGCGAAGCGGAACTCCACGGTGCGGGGTGCGGCCTGCCGCAGACCCTCCACGGTGTCGGTGACGACGATGCGCCCGTCGCGGATGATGCTGAGCCGGTCCACGACGCGCTGCACCTCATCCAGCTCGTGGGAGGACAGGAAGACGCTGCGACCGTCGTCGACCGTCTCGCGCACCAGGCGGGCGAACTGGTCCTGCAGCAGGGGATCCAGCCCGGAGGTCGGCTCGTCGAGCACGAGCAGCTCCGGGCGGTGCATGAACGCGAGCACCAGGCCGATCTTCTGCCGGTTGCCCTTGGACAGGGTGCGCACCGGGCGGTCCAGCTCGGCCTGGAAGCGCTCCACGAGCTCGTCGCGCAGCCGCAGGTCGGCGAGCCCGCGCACGCGAGCGGCGAAGTCGAGATGCTGGCGGCCGGTGAGCCGCTGGTGCAACGCGAGCTCGCCGGGAAGGTAGCCGACCCGGCGACGGATCTCGACGCCATCGTCCCTGGAGCCGGCGGGGTCGCGGCCGAACATCCTGATGCTGCCGGACGTCGGGCGGTACAGGCCGAGCATCAGCCGGATCGTGGTCGACTTGCCCGCGCCGTTCGGCCCGAGGAAGCCGAACACCTCACCCTGGTGGACGTCGAAACCGACGTCGCTCACCCCCCGGCGGGAACCGAAGGACCGGGTGAGCCCCTGCACGGTGACTACTGCCGTCATGCTTCCTCCCCACGCGCAGCAGGTGTGAACAGCGCCTCGGCATATACGTCCGCCACGGCGGCGCTCCAGCGCGCCATCCCCGGCACGCTCAACGGATCGACGCCGAGCACGTCGGCGATCTGCTCCCGCAAGATCAGCGGGATGATGTCGTTGACCAGCAGGAAAACCGCCCGGGCCGGGGCGTCGGGGGCGGGCCGAAGGAGGCCACTGGCTTCCATCTCACCCACCGCCGCCAGGCTGGCATCGAACAGCGAGCGGAACAGCACGGCGCCGGAGGGGCCGCCGTCGACCAGCATCCGCCTGATGTAGGCGGGCAGGACGGGCTGCTCGCGCAGGTGCGCGGCGAATTTCGCGCCGAGCGAGGCCGCGGCCGCCTCGAGCGGCTGGCCCTCGGTCAGCTCGCCGAGCAGGTCCGTAAGCGTCGCGATGGCCCGCTCGTCCGCGGCGGCCTTCAGGCCCTCCTTGGACTTGTAGTGGTGGATCACCAGGGACGGTGACACTCCCGCGGCGACTGCGATGTCACGAACGCTGACCGCGGCCACGCCGCGCTCGGCAAAGAGCCGCATCGCCGTCTCGCGGATCACAGCCGCAGCCGTCATATCGACTGAACGCACGTGCAGAGTGTTGCACAGTCGTGCAGTCGCGTCGAGCGTTTTACCTCGTGGCGGCCACGACCCGATCACCGTCCGACCCATGGACAGGTGACGGGGACGGACCGCGTGCACGCCGATCCGGTTGAGCTGTGGCAGCCTGCGTTGCCGGGCCCGCGCGATCGGGGCCCGGCAACCGCGGGTCAGCCGGCGACCGCCGCCCCCACCAGGGCCTCCTCGACGCCCTCCCGCTCGCCGGAACCGCCTCGGCGCTCCGGTCTGATGAGTACGAACACCACCAGCGCGGCCAGGGCGAAGATGCCGACCCCGATCGCGAAGGTCGTGGTGAAACCATGCGTGAGCGCCGCCGCAGACGGCCCACCGTGCGCCTTCGCGTAGCTCAGGGTGGCGCTCGTGGCGATGGTGTTGAGGAACGCGACCCCGAGCGAGCCGCCCACCTGCTGCATCGTGTTGACCAGCGCGCTGGCCACACCTGCGTCGTGGTTCGGCACGCCGAGCAGCGCGGTCGACGACAGCGGCACGAACACGTGGCCCATGCCCAGGCTGATCAGCAGCTCCGCCGGCACGACGTGAACCCAGTAGGCCGAGTGCGAGGGCAGCTGGGTCAGCCAGAGCAGCCCGAGCATCGCGACCAGGAAACCGGACGTCGCGAGAATGCGAGGACCGAATCGCGGCAGGGTGCGTGACGCGATCGTCGAGGAAATGATCACGCCGATCGGGAACGGCAGGAAGCAGACACCGGCCTTGAGCGCGCTATAGCCCAGCGCGTTCTGGAAGTAGTACGTGAGGAACAGGAAGAACGCGAACATCGCCATGGTCGCCAGGAAGAACGCCAGGTACGACGCTCCACGGTTGCGATCCAGGACGACCCGCAGCGGGAGCATCGGGCTGAGGGCCCGAGCCTCCCAGGCGACGAACGCCACGATGAGGATCACGCCGAGCGCGATCAGCGTCACGGTCAGCGGAGCGCCCCACGAGTGCAGCGACGCCTCGGTGAATCCGTAGACCAGCAGGGCGAGGCCACCCGTCGCCAGGACCGCTCCCGGCACGTCGTACCGGCGCTCACCCTCGGCCCGGCTCTCCTTCAGCAACGGCAGCGAAGCGATGGCCACCCCGATGGCGATGGGGACGTTGACGAACAGGGTCCAGCGCCAGCTGAGGTACTCGGTGAGCAGGCCACCGGCGAGCAGCCCGACGGCACCACCGGTGCCGGAGATGGCCCCATAAACGGCGAACGCCTTGGCACGCTCGGCCGGCTCGGTGAAGGTCGTGGTGATCAGTGAGAGCACCGCGGGAGCCAGCAGGGCAGCGAAGACCCCCTGGATGGCACGAGCGCCGAAGAGCCACCCGGCCGACTGGGCGGCACCTCCGAGCGCGGAGGCGAGGGCAAAACCACCCAGGCCGATGAGGAAGACCCGCTTGCGGCCGACGAAGTCAGCGATACGGCCACCGAGCAGCAGCAGGCCGCCGAAGGTCAGCGTGTAGGCCGTCAGCGCCCACTGGCGCGTCGCGTCACTGATGTGGAGCGCGGCCTGGGCGTGCGGGAGAGCGATATTCACGATCGAGGCATCGAGGATGATCATGAGCTGCGCGATGCCGATGACGGTCAGCGCGAGCCAGCGATGATCGCGGCCTCCCGCTGCGGAACCGGAGGAGGAGACTGGCTCCTGAATGACGTTGGCGGTCACGTGTATTCATCGCCTAACATGGAGAAGCGGACGCTGCCTCCGTTAACGTAGCGGAGCCTGCCTCCGTTTGGCAAACGACTTTTCAGACTCTCTGCAGCCGGAGGTGTCCAACGGTGACCCGGCCAATGCGAGCCGACGCGCGACGCAACCACGACCGCCTGGTCGAGGTCGCCTCCGAAGCATTCGCGCGCGACGGTGTCGATGCCTCGCTCGAGGAGATCGCTCGCCAGGCCGGGGTCGGCATCGGCACCCTCTACCGTCACTTTCCCAGCCGCGACGCTCTGCTGGAAACGGTTTTTCGGCGCAACGTCGATCAGCTCACCGACAGCGCCGAGGAACTGCTTGCCGAACTGCCCCCCGAAGAAGCCTTGGCCGAGTGGATGCAGCGGTTCATTGCCTACGTGGCCAGCAAGAAGGGCCTCGCCGCGCACCTGAAGTCGGTGCTCTCCGCGGATTCGGAGCTCTTCGCCTACAGCCACGGACGCATGAACGCCGCGATCCTGCGACTCGTTACCGCGGCCGCCGAATCTGGTGGAATCCGCCGCGACGCCGACCCGGACGACCTGCTACGGGCCCTGTCCGGCGTCTGCCTGATGAATGACGCTCCGGGTTGGCAGGACCAGGCCTGCCGGATCTCCGGCCTGCTGATGGACGGCCTGCGCTACCAGCCGGCTCCGGTCAGTTGAACAGGCGGCCCCCGCCGCCGAGCCCGCCGATACCCTGGCGCGGGGTCTCGCTCGGCGCGGCCTCGGCCACCCAGTGGGCGAAAGCCTCGGGGTTGCGCGACTGCAGCAGCACCCGGCCCGGACCGGTGAAGTCAAAGACCCAGCCCTCCCCCGATTTCAGCGACTGCATCGAGCGGCCGCGGACCGCGCGGCGCATCTGGAACTGCACATTCAGCGCGTACGCGACCACGTGGCCGGTATCGATGGTCACCGTCTCGCCGGCTTCGAGGTCGATGATGTCGACCGCACCGTAGATGCTGACCAGGGCCTCGCCGTGGCCGCTGGCCCGGAAGCCGAAGCCGCCCTCGCCGCCGAACAGGTTGGCCATGCCGCCCCACTGCGTATCGATCTGCACGCCGGACGAATTCGCGATCCAGCTGCCACGACGCAGGAAGAAAGGCTGCTCCGGAGTGACGTCGATCGGGACGGTATCGCCCGGAAGCACGCCCGCCACATCGACCCATCCGCCCTGCGGCGGGGCCGTGTACGTCGTGACGAAGAAAGACCCGCCCCCGAGAACGCTGCGCTTCAGCCCGGCCATGATGCCGCCATCCGCCTTGGACTCGAGGTTCACGCCTGCGCTATGGGCAATCATGGCGCCGCCCTCGACGCGCACCTGCTCGTTGCCGACGAGAATGCAGCGCGCGACGGTGAAGGACGGTGAGTGGCGAAGCTCTACCTGCATGACGGGATACTCCCATTAATACGGGGTCGGAGACCGAGGTTGCGCCCGCGGCCGGGTAATGGACTGCGGGATCCGTTGCGGTTGCCCGAACGCCATCGGTGACCCTGCGGGAAAACTTGATCACTCTGTGTAGTGACCGGGAGGGCGCGGATGCGGCGCCGAAATCTGGCCGACAAGCGTTAGGCGTCGAGCCTGCGGCCGAAACCCGGCAGAAACATGATGTGAATTTCCGGCGTTAGTTTCTAGAACTCATTCCACTATTTGCCGGTGGCGATCACCGAACGATCGCCTCGCGCACCGGGCGAGCAGCAGAATCCCGGACGCACCCACGCTTGGCGGACGCCCCTGACACGACGGGGCGGCGGGCCGGACGGTCGGCGATCCGCCCCCGAGCCCCCTTCACTCCCGCAACCCAGTGAAAGCAAACGGTCACAGCCGCGCGCGCTCGTGCCGAGCCGGCACCGCGGCGCCGGGCCGACGGTGTGGTCACCTCCCGGCCTGCGACGGCAAAGGTGGCAATTGGAATTCGCAGCGATGACAATTCCGAGCGGAATATCGACGTTACCGAACTGCCATCCCGGAACTTGCTCACACGCACGAAGCATCCCAACCAGAAGCGCCGCAGGAATTCTTGGTGCCGAGCCCGCAATTTGTCGTGAAGACCCGGCCCAGCTGAACAATCGCCACGTGCGCATCACGAAGGAACGCCGCGCGTTCGAGCGCGAGGAGCATGGCAGGCGGGTGAGACGCCGAACCTTCCGCTGCGGATTCCTCACCTGCCCGTCGCCGGCGTTCCGCATCCGCGCAGGTCAGCTATGGGAACCGGAAATGTCCACCGGCCGGCCGCCAGCGGAGCCACCCGCCTGCCGCCGAAGCTGAGCGCTTTGATCCTGGACGCGGCCTCGCTATTTGCGGTAACACTAGGCCAAACGGCGCAACACCCGGCATACCGGACCAAACATTTGCCGAGATAACGCCCGATTACCGGCACGGGTGTGAGCCACGACATATGCGTTATCAGCCAGAAAACACAAACGTCGATGCAGTATTAACGCATGGCTTCACGAACAATTGTTGAGTTGGTAGACGACCTCGACGGTGGCGACGCGGATGAGACCGTGAGCTTCGCACTCGACGGCCGCCAGTACGAGATCGACCTTTCTACGGAAAACGCAAAGAAACTGCGGGCAGCACTCGCCGACTACGAGGACGTCGCACGTCGCGTGGCCGGACGGGCGGCCGGCCGGACCCGAGTTCGGGTTCCCCGCCAGGCCGACAACGACGCTGCCGCGATCCGGGAGTGGGCGCTCGCGAACGGTCACGAGGTCAACAGCCGCGGTCGGATCCCGGCCCACGTACGCGAGGCGTACGACGCTCGCTGATCCCGCGTCTCTTTGCTCCGGCCGCCTGCACGTGTTACAAATCCGCCACGTGTAGCGCGACGGGGTGGAGGGTGGCGTGTCCACGCTGTCGACGTCGGCGCCGCCGGTCTTCACGCCACGTAGCGGAGCCGGATGGCGCGATCCCTTCGGCATGTACCGGGCACTTCGCGACCACGACCCGGTGCACCGCGTTCGCAGTGAGCTCGGCGAGCAGGCCGACTACTGGGTCCTCTCCCGCTACGCCGATGTCTTCCGCGCGGCCCGCGATACCGCGACGTTCTCGTCGGCCAGCGGCCTGACGTTCGAGTATGACGACATGGCGATGGCCGGTCTCTCCGAGATCGCCCCGCTGGTCATGCTCGATCCGCCCGAGCACACCCAGTTCCGCCGGCTGGTCTCGCGCGGTTTCACCCCGCGGCAGGTCACCGCGGTCGAGCCGGCGATCCGCAGCTTCGTGGTGCAACGCCTGGAGCGCCTGCGAGCGGCCGGCCGCGGCGACATCGTCGCCGACCTGTTGAAGCCGCTCCCCAGCTACCTCGTCGCGCACTACCTCGGCGTCCCGGAGGCCGACCGCGAGCGTTTCGACGGCTGGTCCCAACGCATCGTCGCGGCGAGCGCGCTCGGCGATCCGCTCAGCGCTCCCGACGCCGTCGCCGAGCTCTTCGGCTACTTCAGCGAGCTCATCGAGTGGCGGCGCGAGCATCCCGCCGAGGACCCGGACGACGTCATCACCGGGCTGGTCGCCGCCGGCGACGCCTCCGGGGTCACGCCGCTGAACATCCTGGGGTTCGCCTTCACGATGGTCACCGGAGGCAACGACACCACCACCGGTCTCACCAGCGGCGGCCTGGAGCTGCTCACGGCCTACCCGGAGCAGCGCCGCCGGCTGATCGAGGACCGCGAGCTCATCCCCGGCGCGGTCGAGGAGATGCTGCGGCTCACCTCTCCGGTGC
The DNA here is from genome assembly GCA_963782485.1 of uncultured Actinomycetota bacterium. Lineage (GTDB taxonomy): Bacteria > Actinomycetota > Actinomycetes > Frankiales > Frankiaceae > DATAZK01. The sequence continues at coordinate 448,517 of CAWAJV010000005.1, read as the reverse complement.
AGGGGCTGGCCCGCACCGCGACGCGTGACGTGACCATCGAGGGCGTCACCATCCCGGCCGGTCGCAAGGTGCTCCTGCTTTACGGCTCGGGGAATCGCGACGAGCGCGAGTTCGGCCCGACCGCCGCCCAATTCGATGCCGGCCGGGCGCTGGGCGGCATTCTCACGTTCGGTCACGGACCGCACCACTGTCTCGGAGCAGCAGCCGCCCGGCTGGCGGGTCGCGTCGTCGTCGAGGAAATCCTCGATCGGTGTCCCGATTTCGCCGTCGACCCCGAGGCGGGACAGTTCGCGCCGGGCCACTTTGTCCGCTGGTATCAGGCGCTGCCGTTCGTGGCCGACGCGATCCGCTGAGCCCGGCGGTTAGCAAAAGTGGCCTTTGCCGGTATTAGTGGGAATTATCGTCGCAAAACTGGTGGCTTACACCACAGCTCACACCCGTCTCCTCTGACGGTTCCCGTCGTTGACATAGCTGGACGGGGCGGTGAACTTCTGCTGGGGGATGTGCACCGCCCCGCCCCCTGGCTACGAGCGGCTGCGGTCTCTCGACGAATCCGGCCTCAGCCGGCCGCCCCGCCTGCCCCAGCGGTCGCGGTCGCCATCGCCATCTCGTCGCACTTCGGGCAGATGGGCACCTCGAGATCGGGACCCGGGAACTCGGTCTGCAGGAACACGAAAACCACGGGTGCCCCGCAGAGCGTCAGGCAGTCGGTCGCGCGTACCGCGTGCAGCAGGTCGGAGGCCGCGATGCCGCGGGGCCGGCACGAGGCGCCGGTGCTACCGAGAATCAGGTCTGCCACACCCCCGGTATCGGCACCCGAGACTTCCCCGTGACCTCGCCGGCCAGAATCACCCGTTCGGTTGTCAGCGTGGCTCCTTGACTCGGGGTGAAGGGGCGGGCTCAGTTACGTCTGAAGCGGCACCAGTTCCCGGACAAACTCGTCCAGAAAGCTCGGGGGTGTGACGGCGCCCGCCGAACGGACGACGAACTTGCTGATGCCGGCCTGCACGTAACGGCCGATGAGATCGCGGGCTGCGTCCCAGCCCTGCGGTATCAGCGAGTCCAGTGGCACATCGGCGCGCCGCAACCGGATGGCAGCCACCAGCTGCTCGGGAATGTCGCCGAACGCCACCGGCAGGCTGATGCCGTAGTGGTCCGGGTCGACCTCGCGCCCGGCCTCCGCCGCCGAGGCCTTGATGACCTCGATGCCGGCGGCAGCCTCGTCCGGGGTGATGAAGCTGGCGAGCCAGCCGTCCGCGTAACGACCGATGCGGCGCAGGCCCGCGGGAGCGCTCCCGCCGAGCCAGATGTCCAGCGGCACGGGCGGGAGCTCGCCCACGGTCGCACCTTCCACCTGGAAGAACTCTCCGGTGAACGTCACGCGCTCCTCGCGCAGCAGGAGCCTCAGGAGCTGGAGCGACTCGTCGAAGACTGCAGCCCGCTTGCCGTCCGGCACGGGGAACGCCGCACGCTCCGCCGGGCGCGCCGGCGAGAGACCGAAGACGGGCAGCACCCGCTTCGGTGCGAGCCGGGCAAGCGAGGCGAGCTGCTTGGCGACCAGCACCGGCGAGCGACCCGGGAGGACGGCGACCCCGGTGCCGACCTTGAGCTTGGTCGTGCGTGCCAGGCTGTAGGCCATACCGACGAACGGGTCGACGAGCGGCGAGTACACCAGCTCGGAGAACCAGAGCGAATCGACGCCGCGCTGCTCGAGCTCGTCGATGCCGGCGGCGAACGCCGGGCCGCTCGCGGACTCGGTCGCGGCGATCGATACGCCGATGCGAACCTTCATACCGTCACCTAACCAGCTGGCCCGCGTCGGCATGCCGGGCCCGGGGGTCAGGCGGAGGGCGACGGCGGCTCCGTGCCGATCACGCCATCCGCGGTGAGCCGCGCGAGCTCGCCCGCACCGAGCCCGAGCAACCCACCGAGTACCTCGTCGTTGTGCTCGCCGACCAGCGGCGCCGCCTGCCGGATCCAGCGCTCGACGCCCGACATCCGCAGCGGCATGGCCGGCACCGCATGGGTCCCGACGACATCACTCGCCACCTCTTCGAGGTACCCGCGGGCGGCGAGATGCGGGTTGGTGAGCAGGTTGCGGGGGTTGGTCAGGGTCGCCGCCGGGATCCCGGCCGAGATCAGCTGGTCGACGGTCGCGGCCAGATCGCGGCCACGCGCCCAGTCGCTCAGCGCGGCGTCGACCCGGTCGGCGCCGGCGCGCCGTCCGGCCTGCGTCGCCAGCGCGGGGTCGGCTGCCCAGTCGGGCGAGCCGAGCACCTTGACCAGCGACTCCCACTGCTCGTCCGACGCCACCGAGAGGGCCAACCATTGCTCTGCTGCCGTGCCGAAGGCCTCCGGCGGATGGCAGGCGTAGAGGCCCTGGGGAGCTGCGGACGGCGACCGGTTGCCGTCACGGCTCAGCACGGTGCCCGTCGCGGTGTACTCGACCACCTGCTCGGCCGTCATGTTGAGCGCGCTCTCCAGCAGCGGCGCCTCGACGAGCTGCCCCTCGCCCGTCGCGTCACGTGCCGCGAGCGCCGCGAGCACCGCGAAGGACGCGTGCATGCCGCCGATCGGGTCGGCCGGGCCCCGCGGCACGAGCGGTTCGCCGTCGGCATGGCCGGTGAGCCACGCCATGCCGGACATCTGCTCGACGGTCTGGGCGAATCCGAGCCGGTCGCGCCAGGGCCCGTCGAGCCCGAACGCCGGCATGCGCATCATGACGGCCTTCGGGTTCAGCTCGTGGACGACCTCCCAGCCGAGGCCCCAGCGTTCGAGCACCCGCGGCGTGTAATTCTCCACGACGACATCGGCCCACTGGACGAGGCGCCGCACGAGGGCCCGCCCGTCCTCGGACCCGAGGTCGAGCGTGACGCCTTTCTTGTTCGCGTTGATGGCCATGTGGAATCCGCTGTACTCCCACCACTGCGGGCGGTCCATGAACATCACAGCGCTCGCCAGCCGCATGGGATCCAGGTGGGTCAGCGACTCGACGTGAACGGACTCGGCACCGAAGGCGGACAGCATCTGCGCGACCGCCGGACCCGCCCACCAGGCCGTGAGATCAAGGACCTTGACGCCGTCGAGCGGCAACGCGCCCGTCTTCGCCTGGCTCGGCGCGGGGTTCGGGCGTTCGAAGTCCGCGGCGGACGCCGAAGCAAGCGCGGGCGCGGGGGCCGGCACCGGAGGGCGCTTCCCGTTACGGAGGTAATGCGGGCGAGGTGCACGCACTCCCGTCGCCGGATCGGCCGGGTAGAAGTCGCGCGCGACGGTCTGCTCCTCGTCCAGCACGGTGTGGCCGTCGTTGACGCGCGCGGTGGGAACGCGCAACTCCGCGGCCCGCTCGAGGATCTGCGCCGTGGTGTGGCTCGTGGTGTAGGCGCGCACGATCGCGTCCCACTCGGGGCGGGCCGCCATGCGCCCGGCCGGGTTACCGAACTTCGGGTCGGTGATGATGTCGGGCCGCTCGATGAGCTGGCAGAACGCCCGGAAGTGCTGCGCGCCATTGGTATTGAAGCCCACCCAGCCGTCCGACGACGGGTCGATCGACGGGAGCTCGACGCTGCGCGGCGCGAACGGCACGTCGGGGCGGCCCATGAGGCTGAACATGAGGTCGCTGTAGAGATTGGTGGCGAGCACCATGACCTCGAACCAGGAGACATCGAGGACGGCGCCCTCACCGGTACGCGTCGAGCGGCGCAGCACGGCGAGGCACGCCGCCGCCGCCGTCGCCCCGGCGGACCACTCGGCGATGCGCCCGCCGGCTTGTACGGGCGGCCGGTCCATGGGACCGCGGCCGGCGATCGACCCGCATTCGGCCTGCACGGTGAACTCCGTCGCGGGACGCCCCGCGTACGGCCCGGTGAGCCCGTACGGGGTGATCGAGCAGACCACCAGGTGCGGGTGTCGTGCCTGCAGCGCAACGGGATCCAGGCCGCTCTCACCGGAGTCGACGACGAGATCGGCACTCGCGATCAGCCGGTCGATGTCACCATCTCCCGGGCTCCCGACCACCGATGCCTTTCCCGCAGCGAGGAAACGGAAGAGCGCGCCGGCCGCGTCACCGGTCGCACCCGAGGCGGACCAGGTGCGCAGCGGGTCACCCGCGGGCGGCTCGACCTTGATGACCTCAGCGCCCGCGTCGACGAACATCTTGACGGCGTATCCGCCGCTGATCCCGGTCGAGAGCTCGACGACCCGGATCCCCGAAAGTGGCTGTGGCGCCGCGTCACTCATGCGTCAGGCCCGCTCAGGCCGGCACGGAGGCGAGCTCGTCACCGAGGCGGAGCAGCTGCTCCGTCGCGCCGCCCAGGGAGAGCTCGGTCTGGGTGAACGCGAGGAAGTACCGGTGCAGCGGGTAATCGCGGTCGACACCGATCCCGCCGTGAATGTGCTGCGCCGCATGCAGAACGCGCTTGCCACCGTCCGCCGCCCAGAATTTGGCGACGGCGACCTGCTCGCTCGCCGGCAGCCCGGACCCGACCCGCCAGCAGGCCTGCAACGCGGTCAGCCGGATGGCCTTCACATCGATGAAGGCATCAGCCGCGCGGGTGGCGACCGCCTGGAAGGACGCGATCGACTTGCCGAACTGCTCGCGCTCCCGGGCGTACGCCGTCGTGAGGTCGAGGGCGGCGGCGGTGATACCGGCGGCCGTCGCGCACAGACCGGCGATCACGCGCTGTGCCAGCCATTCCCGGATATCGGCCCCGTCGCCATTGAGCGGCGCGACCGCCGCCACATCGGTGAAAGCAAACCGGGCCTCGACGGATCCGTCGCCCGCCACCTGGCTCTCGGCGCTGACCCCCGCAGACTTCGGATCGATCAGGTAAGCGCCTGTGACCCCGCCGGGCTGCTCGGCGAAGACCAGCACCAGATCGGCGTCGAGGCCGGCCGGGACGAAGGAGACCGTGCCGTTGATGGCCCCCGCCGCAGAGACCGTCAACGGCGGGTCCGGGAAGGTCGAGAGCGCCGCGGAGAGGACCGCGTCGCCCCCGCTGACCTTCGGCAGCCACTCCTGTGCCAGCGCCGGCTGCCCGCCGAACTCCGCGATGGCGGCAGCCGTCGTCAGGGTCGGGAGCACTGGCACCTTGGCCGCGTGACGCCCGATCTCCGTCAGCAGCAGGCCGATCTCGACGAAGCCGAGACCACCACCGCCGAACTCCTCCGGAAGGGCGATCCCGAGCAGCCCGGCGGTCGCCAGCTCGGCCCACACCTTGCGGTCGAAGTGCTCGCCTGCTGCCTCGAGCTCGCGCAGGCGTTCGGAAGTGGAGAGATCGTCGAGGATTTGCGTGGCGAGTTCACGCACCGCGGCTTGCGACTCGTCGAGGGTGAAGTTCACGAAATGCTCCTTGCAGCGCTGAGGACGTTTGGGCCGGCGCGGATTACCGGGAGGCGCGGGGGAAGCCGAGCCCGAACATGGCGATGAGGTCACGCTGCATCTCGTTGGTGCCGCCGCCGTAGGTGAGGATCAGCATGCTGCGCGCGGCCGCTTCGAGCTGGCCGTGGAGCAAGGAGCCGGCGGTATCGCCCTTGAGGTAGCTCGCCTCGCCGACGATCTCCATGAGCGCCCGGATGCACTCGAGGTTGAACTCGGTGCCGTAGACCTTCATCGCCGAGGCATCCTGCGGCTGCAGCGATCCCTCGGTCGCGGTCGAGGCGACCTCCCAGTTCATGAGCCGCAACGCCTCGAGCCGCGCATGGAGGCGAGCCAGGGAGATGCGCACCCACTCCTGGTCGATGACGCGGGTGCCGTCCGGGCGCTTGGTGTTCTGCGCCCACTCCCGTACCTGCAGCAGGTAGCGACCGATGGAGCCGGAGCTGACCAGCGTGACGCGCTCGTGATTCAGCTGGTTCGTGATCAGGCCCCAGCCGCCGTTCTCCTCGCCGACCAGGTTCTTCACCGGCACGCGGACGTCCTCGAAGAACACCTGGGTGACGTTGTGGCTCGCCATCAGGTTCAACGGCCGGACCGTGATGCCTGGCGTGTTCTTCATGTCGACGATGATCATGGAGATGCCGCGATGCTTCTTGGCGTCGGGATCGGTGCGCACGGCGAGCCAGCAGTAGTCGGCGTCGGACGCGAGGCTGGTCCAGATCTTCTGGCCGTTGATGACGTACTCGTCGCCGTCGCGCACCGCGCGGGTCTGGAGCGCGGCGAGGTCGGTGCCGGCCTGCGGCTCGCTGTAGCCGATGCAGAAGTGCAGCTCCCCGTTGAGGATCTTGGGCAAGAAGAAGTCCTTCTGCTCCTGCGTGCCGAACGCCATGATCGTCGGGCCGACGGTGTTCATCGTCAGCATCGGCACCGGAGCGCCCGCGCGCATCGACTCGTCGAAGAAGACGAACTGCTCGGCCGGGGTGAGCCCGCGGCCCCCGTACTCGGTCGGCCAGCCGACGCCGAGCCAGCGATCGCTGCCCATCTGGCGGACGACCTTGCGCATGGCGGGGCCGATGCCACCGCCACCGGCCAGCTCCGCCCGGACCTGCGGGGTCAGCAGCTGCTCGAAGTAGGTGCGCACCTCGTCGCGAAGCGCCTGCTGGTCGTCGGTGAGCTCTACATACATGTTGGGCACCGTACCGCCCCACCCGTGCGCATCTGACCAGGAGTCAGAAAGTCGGTGTCGGCGCTCGGCCTGAGCTCATGCGACGACCTTGGATGCGCGCAACTTCTCGATGGTCGCCGGGTCGAGCCCGAACTCGGCAAGCACGGGGTCGGTGTCGGCACCGACGTACGCGTACGACGGGTTGACCGCGTCGCCCGAGCCCGCCATCCCCGACAGGCGCGGGGCGGGACGCACCTGGCGGCCCCCCTCGGGCGTGGAGACGAACGTGTGGCGGGCGACGTTGTGCGGATGCTCGTGGGCCTCGCCGAAACGCATCACCGGGGCGAAGCAGACGTCAGTGCCCTCCAGCAGGGCCACCCACTCGTCGCGGGTGCGGGTGCGGAACACCTCGGCCAGCCGGTCGCGCACCTCGGGCCAGTGGCTCTGGTCGTACTGCGACGGCAACGACTCCGGGTCGATCCCCACTGCCTCGAGCAACTGGCGGTAGAAGTGCGACTCGATGGGTGCAACGCTCACGTACTTGCCGTCGGACGTCTGGTACACGCCGTAGAACGGCGCGCCGCCGTCGAAGAGGTTGGTGCCGATGTCTTCGGTGTGCATCCCCGAGGCGGCCATCCCGTAGAAGACCGAATAGATGGACGCGACCCCGTCGAGCATGGCGGCGTCGACGACCTGGCCGCGGCCGGTCCGCTCGGCTTCCAGGAGCGCGCACACCACCCCGTACGCCAGGTGCAGGCCGCCGCCGGAGAAGTCGCCGAGCACCTGGAGCAGCGGGATGGGCGGCCCGCCGATGGGACCGATGGACCCGATGGCGCCGGTGAGTGACTCGTAGTTCAGCGAGTGGCCGGCGACCTTGGCGAGCGGGCCGTCCTGCCCCCAGCCGGTCAGCCGGCCGTAGACCAGCTTCGGATTGCGCGTCATGACGTCCTGCGGTCCGAGCCCGAGCCGCTCGGCCACCCCCGGGCGGAACGCCTCGCAGAAGACATGGGATTTCTCGGCCAGGCTCAGCACGAGCTCGACGCCTTCCGGCGCTTTGAGGTCGACGGCGATCGAGCGGCGGCCGCGGTCGAACTCGCGCCACAGCAGGGCGGGGGTGACCTCGGGCGGCTCCGCCGGCGCTTCACTGACCCGGTTGATCCGGATCACGTCGGCACCCATGTCGGCGAGCTTCATCGTGCCGAACGGCAGGGCTCCTAGCCCGGCGAGCTCGAGGACGCGGTATCCGGACAGCGGGCCGGGAACGTTGCTCATGCCAGCATCAGACCAGACGGTTCAGCGGTGGTTCTTGGTCGGGTCGGACGAGGGGATCGGGTCGAGCGGGACCAGCGTTTTGCCGTTCCATTGGAACCGCACCTTCTTGGTGCCGCCGGTCGGGCAGCAAACCGGCTCGTTCGGCTTGTAGATGGTGTAGGCCAGGGTGATCTGGTTCTCCGTGCGCCCCACGAAGTTGACCTCGTAGCTCGGGTCCTTGGTGTCGTGTCCGATGTACTGGTTGCCGGCGAAGAAGAAGGCCCACTGGCTCGCGCCATCCGCTGAGCTCGTGAGGGTGCCGATGATCGCGTTGATCGGCGCCTGCGGGTTCCAGAACGACGCGGCGTCCTGATCCGCCGTGTAACCGTCGTCCATGATCAACGCCTGCGCCTGGGTCAGCGAGGCGAAGACCGGCAGCAACGGGCTCGCCGGAGTGGTGCTCGGCGCCCCGGTCGGGGAGCCGGTCTGGGTCGGCGAACCCGTCGGGGAACCGGACGTGCTCGGGGTGATCGGCGGGGTGGGCTGCGCCCTGGACTTGCCGTCGCCGAGCGTCGTGGCCAGGGTGATCGCGACCGCCGCTGCCACCACGAGGACAGCGAGCACCGCGACGAGCACCCGGCGCGAACCGGGCGTCTTGGCGTTGTCATCCGGGGAGTCGGCGGCGGGCTCGCCCGCCGCGGCCCCCGGCATGAGGGTCGTGGCCCGCGTGTCACGGTCGGGAGCGCCGGCAGCCGTCGAGCGGGGGCCGGTCCAGCCGCCCTCCGGGCGCGGGATGGCCACGGGCGCGGTCTCCTCGTGAGAGCCGAGGGCCGCGATCAGGTCCTGCGCGTCCGGCCGGTCGGCCGGATCCTTCGCGAGCGCCGCGCCGACCAGGGAGTGCACCCCACCGGAAAGTCCCTCGAGGTCCGGGGGCTCGTTCATGATCCGATACGCGACGGCAGCCGGATTCGTCTCACCGAACGGAGCGCGTCCCGTGCCGGCGAAGGCGATGCACAGGCCCCAGGCGAACACGTCGCTGGCCCGGCTCGCGGGTGCGCCCCCGAGCACCTCGGGGCTGAGCCACAGCGGCGAGCCCACGGTCATCCCGGTCGAGGTCAGGTCGGACGCGCCTTCCTGCTTGGCGATGCCGAAATCGATGAGCTTCGGCCCGCTCCACGCGAGGACGACGTTCGCCGGCTTCAGGTCACGGTGGATCAGGCCCACCCCGTGCAGCGCGGCCAATGCTGCCGCGAGGTCGCCGGCGAGGCCGCGGAGCCGGTCCTCCGGCACCGGGCCGTGCGTTTCCACCGCATAGCGCAGCGTGGCTCCCTCGATGTACTCGGTGGCGAGCCACAGCGGGGCCGTTTCCGTCTCGGCGCCGAGCAGGCGCACGACGTAGGCGCTCTCGACCAGCCGGGCGGCCTCGACCTCGCGAACGAAGCGGGCGCGGTACTCGGCGTTCTCGGCGAGCAGCGGCTGGAGCACCTTGAGGGCGACCGGCTCGGCATCGGGACCGAAGGCCAGGTAGACGACGCCCATGCCGCCTGCTCCCAGCCGGCCCTGCAGCCGGTAGGGGCCCAGCGTGTCAGGATCGTTCGGTTGCAGGGGCGACAGAGCCACGAACCTGCCTCCCCCATCCGCTCGAATACGCCGCAACTGACGGGCACGACCATCTCACGCGCCGTTGAGCATGTCTGCCGACCATGCCGCCGTGTTGCGGGCAGATGAAGTTCTCCGTGCAGCGGTATAGCCCGCTGTGCGGCTGATTAGGGTCCTTGGGGTGCAGCTGAGTCCTCGCGAGCAGGAGCGGCTGACCGTCCTGTGGGCGGCGGAGGTGGCCGGCCGCCGCCGCGCCGGGGGCCGCGGCTCAACTACCCCGCGTCGGTGGCCGTGCTGTCGGCTTTCGTGATCGAGGGAGCGACGGGCGCGCGTTCGGCTTGCCGACACCGACCTCTTCATCGAGATCGAGCAGGATCGGCGTCGACCCCCGCCTGGTGATCGGACAGTCATTACAGGGCGCTTGCGACGTAGCGCCCTTTCCGGACGGCCGGGTTTCGGGGGGGGCCGTGCTAAGGGCTGGGGTGCTTTGCTATGAACTCCCGGGCGGCGCGGTCGGCGTCCTCCGCCAAGCGACGTTTGGCGAGCTGTGCTTCGTTGAAGGTCATTCGTGGGGCTTCGTCGGAGTCGCCGACGACCTGCAGCGTGCCTTTGGGGCTGCGCAGGCCCAGTGACACCAGGATGGCTTCGATGGTGTAGCTGCCCAGTGCAGACGGCTTGTCGTGGCTGAAAGTGACTGGCAATTCGGTCGACTCGCCAGGTGCCAATGAGATGTCTTTCCAGTCGCCTTGAGACGAGCCGTACGCGAAGGAGCAGTTGGCCGGACTGTGTCCGGCGTCGTCGAGGAAGTGGCCGTGGACGAAGGAGTGGTCCTCGGAGTCGGGCGTCCATACCGAGTCGGAGGTGTTGGTCAGGGTGACGGTGGCAGCGTTCAACTCTGAGGCCGCAACGCGCAGCGGCTCGGTCCAGCTCAAGGCGAGACCCTGGCGACGAATCTCCTGTATCGGACGGAGCCGGTACGTCGACAGGTCACCCATGAAGATGGGCAGACCCTCGGATTGCGGCCAGACCAGCGCCGTCACCCAGGCACCGTCCTTCGGCGCAGCAAAGAGCTGACGGCCCTGCGCGAGACCGCCCGAGTCGCGGACCGTGACCTCACGCCAGCCGGTGTCGGGCAACTCGGCTCGCAGCCAATCAGGCACCGGCTCGGCGAAGTCGCTCCGGAACACCTCATCCCACGGCTCACCCGCTGACTCGAAGTCCGCAGCAAGAACCTCGTGCGTTCCGAGGCTGCGCCAACGGGGCAGGTCGCGTGAATCAAGCACGGGGTGAGGATGCCCTATCCAGCATCCCTGGGTCGAGATGCTCGAAGTCAACCGCCCCCGATCGGCGTCCGGCGGGTTCCGATCGCCCCATGGCGAAGGCCGGTCGTGAATGCCCGGCGCGCACTGGAGGAAGAAGTGCGCCTGAGTCAGGAACGATCGGAGCGTGTCTGATGCGTCCCTCCGTCGCGGAGGCGTCATCGACGCCAGAAGAAATGATGAACCACCCCGCTCGGGCGCGGGATTCTCTCCAGCTGGAATCGGTCCGCTAGCTCGTCGGGCGTCTCCCACAGGCGCTCGCCACGACCGAGTTCACATCGCGCGACGGCGACGTGCATGGTGTCGATGAGATCGGCGGCGAGGAACTCCCGGACCGTGGCGATACCCCCGCCGATGCGCACGTCCTTGCCCTCGGCGGCGTCGAACGCCAGCGCCAGGGACGTCGCGCGCCGACGCATCGACGAAATGGAAGGTGGTCTCCCCCAGCGTGAGCACGGGCCGTGGATAGTGCGTCAGCACGAAGACCGGAGTGTGGAAGGGTCGTCGCCCCACCAGCCCTGCCAGTCCAGGTTCTCCCAACAGCCGGCCTCAGATGAGCTCAGCGATGGGCAGCGGGAACCGGTTCAACCGCCAGCCGGGCGAGAATCGGACGCAAGCGCGAGGGCGCAACCACCGGTGCCCCAGGCACTTTCGCCCGGTCATCACAGGTGCGCAGCAGCAACGCCTGCGGCCACCACTCCAGGCCGCGCCAGGCGCGCACCTCGTCCATCGACGCCGGTCCGCCCTGCCGGATGAGGCTGGCCTGGCTTGCCGAGGAGAGGCTGGCCTGGTAGCCGGGATCCACGGCGACGAGATAGCGCTTCGCGGCGACGTGGTGGGCGATGAGCCGCGCGGGGACGATCCCGAGCAGGGGCTGCACGTAGGTAGCAGCTGCCCGCTCGTGCGAGCGCCGCGGCGCGAACGCGCGCACCGCGGCGCTGTAGCCGATGTCGTGCAGCAGCGCTGCCGCCACGACCTCGTCCGGGGCGCCGAGCCCGATGGCGATCGTGGCGCTCTGCAACGCGTGTGCCCGCTGGCTCACCGGTTCGCCGCCGTACGGCAGGAGCTCGAGAGCCTCGACGAGTCCGAGCAGTTCGTCGGCGACGCGCTCCGCCGGTCCACGCGCCGCCGGAGTCCGTGGCTTTCGCCGCGGCGGCAGCGTGAGCACGACATTGCGGTCGGAGGCCGTTCCTGCCCCGGCGCCGTCCGCTCCGATGTGCGAGCGGGTCTGCCAGCAGTTCGCGGCCAGCTCACGCGAGAGCGAAGCCAGCGTCAACGGGTCCTGCCCGCCAGGAGAAGGCCTGACGGGTCCCGCGGAATCAACGACGGTGCTGACGATCGTGAGCGCCCCGTTCGGGGCCTCGAGCAGCTCGATGATGCGCGACTGCTGCGGCCAGTCGATGTGGCTCCCCGTCGTCATTTGCCAGAACGCCACCTCGCCGGACTCTCGCCGGACCGGCGTCACGCGGTGGCAGTGGGTATGACCGTTCACCAACAACGCGACGCAGGGGTGGCGCAGCAGCGCATCCTTCAGCTCCCCACCGAGGACCCTGCGGTGACCGGCCGGACCGCGATCGTTGATGAGCGTCTCGAGCGGGTGGTGGCTGAACAGCACCGCGTGGCGACCGTCGCAGGTCGCCAGCTGATCCTCGAGCCAGGAAAGCTGCGCCTCGTCGAGCGAGCCTTGCCAGCCACCGTGCGGATTGACGGTGTCGAGCACGATCGCGCGCACCCGATCGCCGACGTCGAAGCGGTAGTAGCAGACGTTCGCCGAGACGTTCTCGACCCCGTAGCCGTGGCCGTGTGGCCGCCCGCCCGAGGTGAAGTGGGCGGCGAGGTGGCCGGCCCGGGAGACGAAGCGACGCGCAGGATCAGGGGTCACCGTCATCGCCGCTCCGCCGGCCAGCACCCCGAGCGCCGTCGTGTCACCGGCCTCCAGCCGGTAGAGCACGTCAGCGGCGTCGAGCGATTCCGGCGGGGAGATCAGCTTCCAGCTGCCCACCGCGACGGCTTCCAGATCGGGCTACCGGGGATGGTTCCCTGCAGCTGGTTGTCGTGGTTGCCGTACACCGAGTACCACGGGAAGCGCAGACCCGGTCGCGGGGAACGGCCGGCGGGCGGCCTCGAGCAGGCCGGGCCACCCGGGAAAGCCGAAGGTGGTGCGAGGCGCATCGAAAGCCGTATCGGCAGGGCCGTCGGGATGCCAGTATCGCGGGTCCCGGCTCGATGCCGTTCCCTCATAACGCGAGCGATCGCCGGAATCCGGATCGACCCGGCGGCCGTCGAGCAAGCTGAGGAACGCTCCGAGTTCGTTCTCCTGGGCGTTGTCGGTCAGGTCGCCGGTGACGATCGCGAAGTCGATCGGCGCTCCGCTCACCGGGCCGACCTCGCAGCGGTTCACCGCCTGGACCATCGCTTCCACGACGTGCGTCGTCAGCAGCTCCTGCGGCCGGTACGTCCCCACCACCCGGTCCCCGCCGCCAGGCAGGTGATCGGGATCGGCGAATCGGTCCAGGAGTTCCACCCGCGCGGGCGATTGGTGGTCCATCACGTGGGTGTCCGATAACTGGGCAATGACGGCGATCGGATGGCTCTCGGCTAGCGCACCGTGCCCCCCTTGGTCGCCAAGCTGCACATAGCTCTCCCCCGTGGTTTCCCTTAAGGCCCGATATCCCCCCTCTCCGGCAGGCCCTGGGAGGAACCGTCGCTGCACCGTCGTGACTGGGTCTTCAGCGGGCCCGTTACGCGGCGCGTTCATTCGGCGTCCGTCACGAGGACCGATCCGGCCGTCACCGTCACGTCGACCGGGTCGCCGACACCATGCTCCGTAGCGAGCGGGCTGGGCAGATCGACCCGCACGCTGAGCGCGTCCGAAAGCAGGACGAGCACGCGGGTGACCGAACCGAGGAAGGTCTTGCCGGTGACGATGCCGGCACCGGCCGGCGCCTTCTGCAGCATCAGGCCCTCCGGACGGACGAGCGCCATGACGGGATCACCGCTCGCTCGATCTCCCCGATCGTGCACCGGCACGACGCGACCGAGGACGCTGGCACCGCTCGAGGTGATGACCGCCGGGATCCGGTTCATGGTCCCGACGAACTCGGCCACGAAAGCCGTTGCCGGATGGGCATAGAGCTCATCCGGCGGCGCGATCTGTTCCAGGCGTCCCTCCCGCATGACGCCGACCCGGTCGGCCATCGACAGCGCCTCCTCCTGATCGTGCGTGACGAACAGGGTCGTCGTGCCCAGCCGCAGCTGGACCGAGCGGATCATGTCACGCAACTGCAGGCGCACCTTGGCGTCCAGGGCGGACAGTGGCTCGTCGAGCAGCAGCACCCGAGGTTCGATGGCCAGCGCCCGCGCGAGCGCTACGCGCTGCTGCTGGCCGCCGGACAGCTGATGCGGGTACTTCGCGGCTTCCTTGCCGAGCCCGACGATGTCGAGCAGCTCGCTGGCCGCCTTGCGGCGCGTCGCCCCGCTCTGGCGGCGGACGCGAAGGCCGAACGCGACGTTGTCGCGAGCATTCATGTTCGGGAAGAGGCTGTAACTCTGGAAGACCATGCCCATGCCGCGCCGTTGCGCCGGCATCTGGGTGATGTCCTCCCCGTCGACGGTGACTACCCCGGAGTCGACCCGCTCGAAGCCCGACAGCACGCGAAGCGCGGTCGTCTTGCCACATCCCGACGGGCCGAGCAGGGCGACGAGCTCGCCGCGGCCGATCGTCAAGGTGAGCCCGTCCAGCGCCCGGGTGGGTCCGAAGTGTCGCCGCAGATCGCGCAGCTCGACGAGCGCGCCACCGCTTGCGCGCTCGGGCGGCGGTGAGGTCACCTCGATGGCGCCGCTAGCGTCGATGCCTTTCTGACCGGACGGCGCGAACGCACTGACCGGCCCCGCGTTGCTGCCGGGGTTCATGTGGCTTCTCCCGTGTTCTTGACGCGACGGGCCCGGCGGATGTCGAGCCCGGAGAGCAGGAGCAGGAAGGCCCACGTCAGCAGCAGCGCCAGCAGCGACACCGCCACGGAGACGCGGGCGTCGTCCTGCTGGAAGGCGACCACCCAGACCGGAAACGTCTGGTACTGGTCGAGGCTGGCGAGGGTGAACTCACCCAGCACGAGCGCGGTGGTGAGCACCGTCGCCGACATGACCGCCGACCGCATGTTCGGCACGACGACGCGAAGCAAGGTCATGACCCACCCCGTGCCGAGCGAGCGGGCGGCGTCGACCAGCGTCCGGACGTCGATGGCGGCGAGCCCGGCGTCGAGAGCCCGGTAGGCGAATGGCAACGCCAGGATGACGTACTGCAGCGCCAGCAGATACGGGGTCGACTTCAGCTGCGTCGGCGCTACCTCGAGCACCCCGACGATGAGCACCACGGGCGGGATCACGATGGGCAGCAGGCAGATCGCCTCGACGACCCGGCGAAAGCGGGGCAGCCGCAGATGCAGGTACACGACGGTGGGGACCATCAACACGAGTGTGATGACGACCGTGACGGCGGCCAGCCGGAGCGAGAGGCTCGCGGCGTCACCGAAACCGAGCTGCCTGGTGATGCCGGTGTACGCGTTGAATGTCGTCTTCCCGTCCTGGCCACGCAGCGTGAAACGGGCTGCAGCGTAGAGCGGGACCAGGAAGTAGACACCGGCGAGCACCAGGATGATCCAGCGCCAGACGGGTGGCCGCCGGCGCAAGCCGGACGAGGGTGTCTCGCCCGGATCGCGCAACGTTCCGGCGGACGCGACCCCGCCCAGCCCGCTCGGCGCTACCGCAGCCATCGCGACGCCCTCCGCTGCAGCAGGACGTACAGCAACATGACCGGCGACGATCACCAGGATCATGCCGAGCCCCAGGGCCTTACCGACGTTCTCCTGGCCGGACAGGACGTTGCCGGAAAGGAACGAACCGATCTGGATAGGTGTCAGGCTCACGCTTCCGCTGGTGAGCGCTTGTGCCGTCGCGTAGGCCGAGAAGCCACTGCCGAACAGCAGCAGCACGGCTCCGAGCACCGACGGCGCGAGTACCGGCAGCCCCACCAGCCGCCAGTACGTCCAGGAGCCGCCGCCGAGCCCGTGGGCAGCCTCGCGCCAGGCCGGCCGCAGGCCTTCCAGGGCGGGCGTGATCACCAGCACCATCAGGGGAATCTGGAAGTACATGTACACCAGCGCGATCCCGCTGAACGTGTACAGGCTGAAGCCGTGGTCGTACGGGTTCAGCGCCGATCGCGTTCAGCCATTTCGTCGCCGCGCCGGTCGTGCCGAGGGTGGCGATGAACAGGAACGCGAGCGGGACGCCGCCGAAGTTGGCGAAGACCCCGGAGGCGGTGGTCACCATGCGGCGCAGGGCCCGTCCGCGCGGAGCCGTGTGCACGGCGTACGCGATCAGCAGCCCGAGCACGGCCGGCACGACGGAGGTCAGCAGCGCCAGTTCAAGGCTGGTCACGAAGCCCTTCCGGTAGACCCCCTGCGACGCGACGTCGAGGTTGTGCAGGGTCGCGCCTCCGGTCGGGGCGCTGAACGCGCCGACGACGATGGCGAGGGTCGGCAGTCCCAGAAAGACCAGCGTGTACAGGAGGAAGGGCAGCAGGCCCGCAGCCGGGCGCAACGCGGAGAGCGCGCGCCCGGCTGCTGACTGCCTCGTCGCCGGGCCTGGCGACGACACGACGTCTGCGACGGTCATTTCGGTGGCGCCCGGTCAGCCGACCGCCGCGGCCCAGTTCTGGGCCACCAGCGCCTTCGCCTTGTCCTGCTGGGCGATGGTCGGGAAGGTCACCTCACCGGCTGGTGCCTCAGGAAGGGCACTCAGCGCGGTCTTGTCGACCGTCCCGTCCGCCGTCATGCTCTCGAGCAGGATCGGGCGGGCCTTGCCCTGCAGCCACAGGTTCTGCCCCTCGGTGGAGTAGAGGAACTCCTCCCAGAGCCGGGCGGCAGCGGGGTGCGGCGCGCTCTTGTTGATGGCCTGCGCGTAGTAGCTGGCGTAGTGGCCATCGCTCGGGATGACGACCTTCCAGGTCGGCACCTGCTTGGCCGCCGACGAGGACTCGAGGTAGTCCCACCAGATGAGCACCGGGGTCTGCCCGCTCTGCACCGTCGCCGGCCCCCCGGTGACCGGGACGAAGTTGCCGGCCTTCTTGAGCTTCTGGAAGTAATCGATGCCCGGCTGGATGTTGTCGAACGAGCCGCCGGCGCTCAGTGCCGCCGCGTAGACAGCCGCGAACGCCGCTCCCGCCTTGGTCGGGTCACCGTTGATCGCGACCTGGTTCTTGTATTCCGGCTTCAGCAGGTCGGCGAAACTCGTCGGCGGCGTCTTCACGTGCTTGGTGTCGTAGCCGATCGCGACGTACCCGCCGTAGTCGGAGAACCAGGTGCCGTCACTCGCCTTGGAGTTGTCGGGGATCTTGTCCCACGCGGCGACCTTGTAGGGGGCGAGCAGGCCGCCCTGCTGCGCGGTCACCGCGAACGACTGGCCCATGTCGAGCACGTCCGGCGCCCGGCTCTGGCCCTTCAGCTGCTTGACGGCATTGATCTCGTCCTGGCTGCTGCCATCCGGGTTCTGACTGTTGATCTTGATGCCGTACTTCGTCTGGAACGTCTTGATGATCGTGCCGTAGTTGGCCCAGTCGGCGGGAAGCGTGATGACGTTCAGCGTTCCCTCCTGCTTCGCCGCGGCGACGAGCCCGTCGAGGCCCCCGAAGTCGGCGACCGAGGTCGCTGCCGAGGCGTCGTTCGCGGAACCACCGCCGCCGGCGGTACCGGCCGCCGAGGTGGACTTGCTGTTGCTGCCGCAACCGGCGGCGAGCGCGAGAGCTGTGAGCGACGCCGCCGCTGCGAGTGCGGTGCGGCGGCTGGTTGCACGGCGAATCACCGTGAAGCACCTCCAGTAGAGGGGCCGCCGTCGGCCGGTCGGCCCTGCGGTGCTCATTCACTCAGCGCCAGGTGTCGCGTCCTCGCCTTCGACATGTCGTCCGGCCAACGATCTGGTGCACGACCGGCAGCCGGTGGCGAACCGTGGCTGAACGGGGCGGCAACCAAGCGGGCGACACCCGGTTAACCAGCGGCGCTAGAGGTTCGGGATCAGCTTGTTCACCGAGCGGATGACGCGCGTGGCACCCCCGGCGCGTAGCCGATCGGCGCCGTCTGCACCGGTGAGCACCCCGAGCCGGCGCGCGATCCCCGCCCGCCGGCCGGACTGCATGTCGGAGGCGGTATCGCCGACCACGACCACCTCCTCGACGCTCGGGACCCGCAGCTGGAGCATGGCCGTCCAGAGCATGTCGGGGTACGGGCGACCGCGACCGGCGTCCGCCGGGGAGAGCGCCAGATCGATCAGCGACTCCCACCCGAGTTCCTTCACCAGCAACTCCCGGGTGAAGACCGAGAAGCCCGTCGTCAGGCAGATCGTGAAGCCCCCCTCGCGAAGCTCGTGGAGAGTCGCTCGGCGCCCGGGATCGGTTCGACACGGCCGGATCGCACCGAATTCGCCATACGCCTGCTCGAAGACGGCGTTCGCCCGCTGGGCCGCCGGTTCGTCGCCGAGAACGGCGCGGAAGACGTCGATCTTCGACTGCCCCATCGTCTCGTGGACGATCCGCTCGGCTCGCGCACCGTCAGGCGACTCCAGGGAAATCCCGGCATCGCCCAGTGCCGCGTGAAACGCATCGATGACCACCCCGTCGTCGCGGACGGTCGTTCCAGCCATGTCGAGAATGACCAGCCCCTTGCGGACTTTCGAGGTAGTACTCATCGGGCCGCTCCCAGCGTGTCGAAGGTTTCTGCGGCGATTGCCGGCGAGCACGTCATCCCCTTGCCCCCCGGGCCGGTGACCAGCAGCACGCCCGGCGCAAGCGTGGTCCGCAGGTACGGCTCGCCGCTGGTGCATTCGCTGTAGACGCCGGCCCAGCGACGCCGGGTCGGGGGTAGCGCGCGGCCGAGCAACGCTTCGGCCGTCGCGCGCAGATGCTCGTAGGGCGCTTCGTCGACGTCGAACGGGAAGGGCTCGTCGTAGGCGTGAGTGTCACCGATCGTCAGCTCGCCGTCCTGGCGCTGAACCATCAGGAGCTGGCTCGCCCAGGCCGAACCGACCCGATCCTGATCCGGCAGGTGCCGCGCTGCCGCCGGGGCATATGCGGGGTAGTAGCGCAGCGAGTCACCGTCCGCGACGGCGGTGGAGAGAATCCCGTCGAACGGCGCGGTCTGCAGCATTTGCAGGCGAACCCGCCGAAGCGGCAACGGGCCGCGGCGGCTCGCATGCGACTGCCCGTTCACGGCCGCGCTCGCGATCCCGCCATGGCTCGCCCCGGTGCAGACGATGACGACATCCGCGCGATGCCACTCCCCCCGGCCGTCGCGCACCGCGTTGGCACGCACCTCGACGACCTCGGTATGGGGAAGCCAGCTGTAGCGCGGGCGCGCGCAGAGGTACTCCCGGATCGCGCCCGGCACCAGGCGCGGCTCGACGATGGCATCGCGGGTACACAGCAGTCCCCCGCAGAGCTCGCCTTGCAGCGCCGGATTGCGCGACCGGACTCCGGCCGCGTCCAGCAGCTCGTAGCCACGGGCGGGCGCATCAGCGAGAGCGCAGGAGTCCTTCAAGACGAGCAGCTCGGCCTCGCTGCGCGCCGCCGTGATCGATCCAGCGGCTCGCAGCCCGACGGAGGGGATGCGGTCCGCGACATCCGTCCAGAGGGTGCGGGCGGTCTGGGCCAGCTCGAGTTCCCGTCCGGGCGCGCGTCCGCCGACCCACACCAGGCCGAAGTTGCGCACCGACGCCCCGCGCGCCGCCGCCTCCCGCTCGAGGTGCAGCACATCGAAGCCCAGATCGTGCGCGCGCAAGGCGTGCATCGCGCCGAGCACCCCGCCGCCGACCACGATCAGTTTCGTTCCGACCGACATGGTCGCATTACAGGCGGCGAAGCCGGTCGGTCAGCGAACTCCAGCCGTCATCGGCGTGACAACTCGATGAAGACCGACCTCACTCCTACCGCCACGACGGCGGCCGTCATCGGTTACGCGCGCGACACCCGGAGCACCTTCGCTGACGACGTGACAGCTGCGCACGCTCACGTGCACGGCGCCACTCCGGCAGCGCTCGCCGCGATCCGGGCTGCGACGGGTCTCGAGCTGCCACGCGCGCCCGTCAGGGCGCAGGACATCGCCCTGGGCTGACCCCCGCCAGCCGTAACGGGCATGCCCCTCACGCCAGGGGGTAGGGGCCGGGGCACGAAAGCTGACGTCCTACACTTGACTCAGTCCAGATACTGGATAAGGTCCAGCATGTGCCTAAGCCCCCTGATCCGACGACGCAGTTGCGCGCGGCGGGACTGCGGGTCACGGCCGTGCGCATCGCGGTCATCGAGGCCGTGCGGCAGCGGCCCCATGAAGGGGTCGACAGGATCCTGGCTGCGGTGTCGTCGCGCTTGGGCTCGGTCTCCAAGCAGGCCGTCTACGACGCTCTCGACGCGCTCGTTGCCGCCAAGCTCGTGCGGCGCATCGAGCCGGCCGGGCGCCCCGCGCTCTACGAGACCCGCGTCGGCGACAACCACCACCACATCGTCTGCCGCTCGTGCGGCGCGATCGACGACGTCGACTGCGCCCATGGTGCGGCGCCGTGCCTGGAACCCCTGCAGACCCACGGCTTCGTCGTCGACGAGGCGGAAGTCACCTACTGGGGCCTGTGTCCCAACTGCCAAGTCCAGCCAGACCGTCCCATCAATCCCACGGAGAGGACCCGGCCATGACCGATGTTCAGCAAAGCCGGACCACCAACATCCCTTCACTACGACCGATGCGGGAATCCCCGCCGCCAGCGACGAGCATTCGCTGACCGCAGGCCCTGACGGCCCGATCCTGCTGCAGGATCACTACGTCATCCAGAAGATGGCGCAGTTCAACCGCGAGCGGGTCCCCGAGCGGGTCGTTCACGCGAAGGGCGGCGGGGCGTTCGGGCACTTCGAGGTGACCGCATGACGTCTCGGCCTACACCCGCGCCGATTTCCTGCAGCCCGGGCGCAAGACCGAGATGCTGGCCCGCTTCTCGACCGTCGCCGGCGAGCTCGGCTACGCCGACACCGCCCGTGACCCGCGCGGCTTCGCGCTGAAGTTCTACACCGACGAGGGCAACTACGACATGGTCGGCAACAACACGCCGGTCTTCTTCGTCAAGGACCCATCGAAGTTCCCGGACTTCATCCACTCGCCAGAAGCGGCGCGCTGACAACCACCTGCGCGACAACAACATGCAGTGGGACTTCTGGAGCTCTCTCGCCGGAATCGGCGCACCAGGTCACCTGGCTGATGGGTGACCGCGGGATCCCGAAGACGTGGATGAACATGAACGGCTACTCCAGCCACACGTACCTGTGGATCAACGCGGGCGGCGAGAAGTTCTGGGTCAAGTACCACTTCAAGACCGACCAGGGCATCGACTTCTGGACCCAGTCCGAGGCCGAGCAGCTCGCCGGGGAGAACCCGGACTACCACCTCCACGACGCTGTCCAAGACCATCAAGGCCGGGCAGTTCCCGAGCTGGACGCTGAAGGTGCAGATCATGCCCTTCGAGGACGCGGCCGACTACCGCTTCAACCCGTTCGACCTGACGAAGGTCTGGCCGCACAGCGACTACCCGCTGCATCGAGGTCGGGCGCATGACGCTGAACCGCAACCCCGACAACTACTTCGCCCAGATCGAGCAGTCCGCTTTCGAGCCGGCCAACCTGGTGCCCGGGCATCGGCCCGAGCCCCGACAAGATGCTGCTGGGCCGGCTGTTCAGCTACCCCGACACGCATCGCCACCGCATCGGCACCGAACTACCTGCAGCTGCCGGTGAACCAGCCCAAGTCGCCGGTGCACACAGCTACAACAAGGACGGCGCGATGCGCTACGACAACCCGGGCGACCCGGTGTACGCGCCGAACAGCTACGGCGGCCCGGTCGCGCAGCCGGAGCGCTTCGGCACCGACCCGGGCTGGGGTGTCACGCGGTGAGATCGTGCGTGCAGCAGCCACGCTTCACAGCGAGGACGACGACTTCGGTCAGGCCGGCACCATGTACCGCCAGGTGCTGGACGACGCGGCCCGGGAGCGCCTGGTCGGCAACATCTCCGGCCACCTCAAGCAGGACGTGGTCGAGCCCGTGCTCAGCCGGGCCATCGAGTACTGGCGCAACGTGGACCCGGACCTCGGCGCCCGCGTCGCCAAGGAGGTCAACGGCGGTTAACCGTCGAACACCGTAGGGGAAGGCGGTCGCCCGGAGCTGTTGAGCCCGGGCGATCGCCTTCTTCGTTGTGACGAGTGGTTAGGCGGCCAACCACTCCTCGATCTGCGCCAGACCCCGTTCCCTCACGCGATACGGCGCTCCCGAGGCGAGCAGCGACGAGCGCGCGATATCGGCGAGATCGTCGTCAGACAGCATGAGCCCGGTACGGCACAGCTCGTACCCCTCGAGCGGGCCAGGACCGAAAAGCAGCGGGTCGTCGGCGTTGAGGCTGCATCGCACGCCCGCATCGAGCAGCCGGCGCAACGGGTGTGACTCAAGATCGGGCACGACGGAAAGCAGCACGTTCGACGTCGGGCACACGTCGAGGCAGACCTCCTCGTCGGCGAGCCGCTCGACCAGCGCCGGGTCCTCGATGGCCCGCACGCCATGCTGGATGCGGTCGGCGCCGAGCAGATCGAGTGCACCGCGCACGCTTTCGGGACCGGCCAGCTCGCCCGCGTGGGGGGTCGAGAGCGGCCCGGCGTCACGCGCGATGGCGAACGCCTCGAAGAACGGCTCGGGGGCCAGGGCGCCTCATCGTTGGCGTAGCCGCGACGGCGTCGCGGTCGGCGCCTGCTCGACCGGGATCGGCTGCCCCTCGGCGGCCATCGCCGCGGAGGAACTCATCAACTGCGGGGTCACGACGCTGATCCGGGTCGGCTCCACCGCGTCGCTGCAAACACACATCCCGACGGGAGGTCGGTGCCGAACGCGGGCTCGGTGTCCACGTCGGCATCGGCGCTCTTACACCGTCGGCTACCTGCGCGGCGTGCGCGCCGGCGAGGTCATCGACACCTCGGGATGCCTGGCGACGCCGGGGCTGATCAACACCCACCACCATCTACGCTCACGGCCGAGGACGCCGACGAGGACCGTTACTGCCTCGAGGCGTTCGGGCGACGACCGGTCGATCAGTTCGAGGAGGTCGGCTGGGGCACGAGCCGCTCCTGGGTGGCCCACTGCATCTACCCGGACCAGTTCGAGATCGAGCGGCATCAGTAGTGGTAGCGGGCCTGCACGATGACCAGGTCGCCGGCCCGTACGGTGTAGACCAACCGATGCTCCTGGTCGATGCGTCGGGACCAATAGCCGGCGAGATTGCCCGCGAGACGCTCCGGCTTACCGATTCCTGAGCCAGGATCTCGACGCGCCTCATCGATCATGCGGTTGATCCGTTGAAGCAACTTGCGCTGGTCGACCCAGCTGGCGTAGTCCTCCCATCCCTCTGGGGTGAAGAGGATTCTCACGCCGGGTGGCTGGGGTCTGCAGCTACCTCGATGAGCGGATGCTCACGCACCTGAGCACTGTCGACGTGGGCCATGCTCGCGCGGAGCCGCTCGGCGTTGGCGGGAGAACGCAGCAGGTGGACCGTCTCCAGCAGTGAGTGATACTCGTCCGCCGGCACCAGGTACGCGGTGCCCTTCTTCGCGACGATCTCAACCGCGGCCTGATCGTTGTTCACTTCTTCAATGAGAGGGAACAGCCGCCGACGCGCATCGCTGGCAGTGATGGACATGGTGTTCTCCTCGGCAAGTCGTACAAGAAACTGTACCAGTGCCGGTCAGGCCGCCGCCTCGACCAGCCGGCGTACTGCCTCACGTAGCTGCTCCGGCGAGGCGGTGGCGAAGCACATGCGGGCTCCGCTCACGGTGCCTCCAGGCGTCCCGGATCGATTGACCGTGAACGCGCTGCCCGGGATGAAGGCGACCTTGCGCTCCAGCGCAGCCACCAGCAGCTCGTCAGGGTTCGTGTCATCGACGAAGCGCGCCCAGCAGAACATCCCGCCTCGCGGGGCGGGCACCGAGAGTCGATCGCCGAAGCCCGCCCGCAAGGCACTGACGAGCGCCTCGGCCCGCTCCCCGTACGTCGCGCGCGTCTGCTTCAGATGCGCCTCCAGGCGTGGCCCGTCCTGTGCAGCGGCCTGCAGCAGCCGCTGGGTGAAGGTGGAGGTATGCAGATCGGTCGCCTGCTTCGCCCGCACCAGCGCGTCACGAATGAACGGCTGCGCGACGACCCACCCGACCCGCAGCCCCGGGCTCAACACCTTCGAGAACGAGCCGAGCCGCACGACCCGATCACTCGACGCTCCGATCGGCGCCGGGGCCGGGGTGTCGAAGTGCAACTGCCGGTACGCGTCGTCCTCGACGATCACGAAGCCGTAGCGCTCCCCCAGCGCCGCCAGCTCGATCCGCCGGGCGGCCGGCAGCGTCGTCCCGCTGGGATTGGCGAACGTCGGCGTCAGGTACACCAGCTTCGGCCGCAGCCCGGACGCGAGGCGGGCCGCCAGATCGTCGACCAGCATCCCGTCCTCGTCCTCGGCAATGCCGATCAGCCGCGGCTGGAACAGATGCAGCGCCTGCAGCGCCCCCAGGTAAGCAGGATCCGTCGTGACGACGACGTCACCGGGATCGACCAGCGCCTTGGCCAGGAGGTCCAGCGCCTGCTGCGATCCCGAGGTCACGAGCACGTCGTCCGGCGGTACCACCCGGCCGCACCAGCCGCTCTCCCACTGCGCGATCAGCGCGCGCAGCGCCGGCTCCCCCTCGGTGGTCGAGTACTGCAGGACGGACGGCCCGGCCGCCAGGATCTCGTCGGCGCACTCGCGCAGCCATTCGACCGGAAGGGCACCGACATCGGGAAGCCCCCCGGCGAGGCTGATGACCTCAGGCTGCGACGTGAGGGCCAGCAGATCGCGGATGACGGACGACCCCATGCCCACGATCCGCTCGGCGAGCAGGGCCGGGCCCCACGGCGCCCCCAAGGCGGCCATGTCTCACATCCTGGGAGTAGTGACTCATAGTCTGGACAGGCAGGCTACGTCTCACGCTCCGACACCGGCAACTGCATTGCCCGCACCGGGTCCACCTGTGTTCGCGATGGCCGAGGCCGAGCTGCTGGAGATGACCGGGGGCGACCCGCGCAATCCGACCGTCGCGTTGCCGAGCCGGGTCGGCTTCGGGGCAGGCAGCAGGACCGTGGATGTCCAGGGACCTTGTGCCCTGCCGAACGCGCGGAAAGTGCACGAAGAATTTTGGGAGAAGCTCTAGTCGAAACCCGGTTCTATAGTTAGGCTTCCTTTACCCGCCGACGAGGAGGTCCCGTTGATCATCTGCCACTGCCACCGGGTGACCGCGAAAGACGCCCACGCGGCGTGCAGCGGCCCCGATGCCGACTGGCGGACGGTGGTCAAGGAGACCCGGGCGGCCACGGGATGCGGCGCTTGCGTGCGCTCCCTGCGCAGGACGGTTGAAGAGGCGCTTGCCAGCCGGGTGGCGGCGTCCGCCGCGCCGGTGGCCGCGGCCACCGCCGTCGTAGCGCAAACTGTTGCCCATGCAGGGTGACGCAGCCGTCCTGACGGCACTCAACGAGATCCTCACCGGCGAGCTCACTGCCATCAACCAGTACTTCCTGCACTCGCGGATGCAGAACAACTGGGGCTACGTGAAGCTCGGCCAGCACACCTACGAAGAGTCGATCGACGAGATGAAACACGCCGATCGCCTCATCGAGCGGATTCTCTTCCTGGAGGGCCACCCCAACCTGCAGCGCCTCTTCTCGCTCCGCATCGGCGAGAACGTCGAGGAGCAACTCGTCGCCGACCTCGAGGTCGAACACGACGCCATGGCCCGCCTGCGGCCAGCGATCCGCCTCACCCTCGACAACGGCGACACCGTCACCCGGCTGCTGCTCGAAGACATCCTCAAGGGCGAAGAGGACCACGTCGACTACCTCGAGACCCAGCTGCACCTCTATCGCACCCTGGGAGCGACCGACTACCTGGCCCAGCAGATCGAGCCCGGCTCGTAGCTGACGATCAGCCGCGCTCGGTGCCGAGGACGGAGACGAACGAGACCATCTCGCCGGGGTAACCGCCCAGGTTGTGGGTCACGGCAAGCCCGCGATCGGCAGTCTTGATGCGACGCTCCTCGGGCGCCTCGCCGCGCAGCTGCAGCCAGGCCTCGAACATCATGCGAAGCCCGGACGCACCCACCGGGTGGCCAAAGCTCTTCAGGCCGCCGTCCGGGTTGATGGGCAGGTCGCCGGCCAGGTCGTAGGTGCCGGCGAGCACCTCCTTGTAGGCGGTGCCCCGCTCGGCGAACCCGAGGTCCTCCATCAGGACCATCTCGGTCGGCGTGAAGCAGTCGTGCACCTCGGCCATCGCGATCTGATCGCGCGGCGAGGTGACCCCGGCCTGCTGGTACGCGTCCTTCGCCGACATCACGACCTCGGGGAAGGTCGTGTAGTCGTAGGCCGGGTCGGCGAGGCCGCTGCCGTTGCCCGCGACGAACGACAGCCCCTTGATGAAGAGCGGCTTGTCGGTGTAGCGGTGGGCGTCCTCGGCACGTACGACGATGGCGGCCGCGGAACCGTCGGCAACGCCGGCGCAGTCGTAGATGCCGAGCAGCCCGGCGACCGGAGCAGCCGCGCAGACCGTCGCCTCGCTCACCTCACGCCGGAACTGCGCCCGCTTGTTGCGCGCGCCGTTGTAGTGGTTCTTCGACGCGATGTGCGCCAGCGCCTCACGCATCTCGGCCTCGGTGACGCCGTAGCGCTTGGCGTAGGCGGGGACGACCATGCTGAACATCGCCGCTGCCGTCAGGCTGCGCGCCGTGCCGTCGTGCGGGATCGGCGGTGCCGACATGCCCTGGTAGCCGGAGTCCTTGATCTTCTCGACACCGATCGCCATGGCCACGTCGTAGGCGCCGCTGGCGACGGCGTAGGACGCGTTGCGCAACGCCTCGGCTCCCGTCGCGCAGTAGTTCTCGACGCGGGTGACGGGCTTGCCGGTCAGCTGCAGCGGCCGGGCGAGCGTGATGCCGCTCATGCCGCTGGTGGCGGTGCCGAGCCAGAACGCGTCGACGTCGTCCTGGACCACCCCGGCGGACGCGTAGGCCTCGCCGGCCGCCTGCACCATCAGGTCGTCGGCGCTCTTGTCGAAGTGCTCGCGGAAGGGTGTGCAGGCCATCCCGACGATGGCCACCCGGTCACGGATGCCGTGCGATCCCATGTGCTCGTCCCCTCAGCCGGTCAGGACTTCTCGGTGGAGGCAACGCCGCGAAGCGGGCGAGCCTTCCAGAAGTAGTTGTGCAGGCCGTCCGCCGTGAACAAACGCCGGAAGGTCATCTCCAGTCGCGCGCCCACCGTGACGTCCGTCGCGATGTCCTTCTCGGGGACGTCGGTGACCTCGACCGGATACCGCCCGCCACCGTCGAAGTCGACGATGGCGAAGACGATCGGCGGGCTCGGCGAGTAGGCCAGCCGGTCGACCGTGAAGGTGGCGATCGTGCCCGGCACATCGCTCATCGGCACCGGCTCGCCGCCGGACGGCAGCGGCGGCAGCTGCGGAGCACCAGTCTCCGGGTCGCGGCGACCGACGAAGCCGTGCTTCCAGTCGTCGTTGCGCGCGGCTGCGCTCGCGGACATGCGCGACGGCTCGGGGCGGCGCGGCGGCTCGATGGCCATGCCCCCTCGCCACGACAGGAACTTGCCGTACGGAACCTTGGTTCCACCGGCAGCCTGGGCGGCCACCGAGCGCACCGGAGCCTGCCCGGCCGCCGCTCCCGCCCGGAACACCAGCAGGTCGGCCCCGTCGGCCAGGACCAGCAGCGCGATGATCTGACCAGGCGAAGCCGTCTCCAGCGCCGCAGCCAGCAGCAGCCCCGGCTGCGCCGAACCGGCGTTCCCGACGGTCGCGGACAGGTCGTCGGCAAGCTTGTCCTTCACCCCGAGCTTCGAGGTGAGCACGCGCACCGCCCGCGAGTGCAGGCCGGTCGCGATGACGACGTCGACCTGATCGGCCTCGACCCCCGCGTTTTTCAGGCCCTCGCGCCAGGCCCGGTCGCCCGGCGGCACGTATGCGGTCTCGCCGAAACGGTCTTCCCAGAGCTTCGAGCGGCTGTCACCCGGGGTGCGCCAGCGGTCGGTGAACTCTTCCGTGATCGACGCGCCCCCGAGGTACTCGGCGAGCAACGGCCCATCGGAGTCGTCGCCGACCACCAGCGCGGCGCCCGCGTCACCACCGGCCGCCTCATCGCTGCTCCCCGCCATTCCGCCGCGCATGTCGGAGGCGATCGTGAGCACCACTCCGGTGCCGCGCAGGGCAGCAATCAGCGCGCCGACGGCAGAACGCTGCGCTCCTCCGAAATCGACCGCCAGCACATCGCTGTCGAGCCGCAGCACGGACGCGATGGCCGTCGCGTTCGTCTTGTCGACGTAGCCCGGGCTGATGGTGGAGAAGTACAGCGCGGCCGGTGCAGCGTCCGTTGCGCGCCGCGCGAGGCGTCCGGCCTCGACCCCCAGCGTCGTCGTGTCCTCGTCGTACCAGGCCACGCTGCGGGTGCCCTTGCCTCCCCCGCTGCCGACGAAGGAGGAGATTTCTGCCCTGTCCAACCGGCCGTGCGGCACGTAGCCGGCAGCCGCGAGAATGCCGCGAGTCACGTCTGGGAGCCTAACCTGCATTGAAATGAGCATCGGAGCGTGCTCCTGCGCCTGTGAGCCGCCCGACAACTCTCCTGCAACCGCACAAGGAGCAGCCATGACCGCCGGCCTGTCGCCGGACCTCGAGTCCACGGATGAGATCACGTTCGCCTTGGAGGACGGCATCCTGCGGGCGACGCTGACCCGTCCCGAGGCCGGCAATGCCCTGACGCATGACCAGCGCTCGCGGCTGCTCGCCTGGCTGGACCGGGCCAACGAGGACCCGGGCATCCGCTGCGTCGTGATCGGCGCGAGCGGGCGCTTCTTCTGCACCGGCGCCGACCTGCGCAAAGGCACGCCTCCGCCGCCGCGCGACGAGCAGTTTCCGGAGAAGCTCGTCGGCGACGGCCGCCGGGTGATGCTCCGCGGCGCCATCAAGCTCGTCTCGGCGATCATGGATTGTGAGAAGCCCGTGATCGCCGCCGTCCAGGGCACGGCGGCCGGCATCGGTGCGCACATCGCGTTCGCCTGCGACATGGTCGTGGCCTCCGCCGACGCCAAGTTCATCGAGATCTTCGCGCGGCGCGGGCTCGTCGCCGATGGGCTCGGAACGTACCTGCTGCCGCGCATGATCGGCCTGCAGCGCGCGAAGGAGCTGATCTTCCTCGCGGACGACGTGCCGGCCCAGCGCGCCTGCGATCTCGGCCTGGTCAACCGGGTCGTCGCGGCGGACGAGTTCGACGCCGCCGTCACCGAGCTGGCGACGCGCATCGCCACCGGCCCGACCGCCGCCCACCGGGCGAACAAGTGGCTGCTGAACCACTCGTTCGACGTCAGCCGCGAGACGCTCGCGAACGAGGAAGCCTGGCTCGTCGATCTCATGACGACGACCGCCGACAGCCAGGAAGGCGTCGCGAGCTTCCTCGAGCGCCGGCCGCCGGTCTGGCGCGGGTACTGAGCGCGTCGGCTGGGCGACAGTCACGGGACGTGCGGGGCGTCGGCAGGCGACGGTAGCTGCCGACCACCGACGACCCCACGCACTGGGAGCCCCGCCGCTATGAGCAACACCTCCGCCGACTCCGTCACCAACGGCGCCGGCGTCCCGCCGCAGGCGAGCCGCGATACCGAGCCCTTCACCCCGGCGATGACCCGCGACATGCTCGTGGTGCACACGGCGTTTCGCCGCGAGTTCCGCTTGATTCGCGGGCTGGTCGACGCGACCGCCCCGGGTGACGTCGCCCGCGCCCGGGTCGTCTCGGACCACCTCGCACTCATCACCGGGTTCCTGCACCACCACCACACCGGCGAGGACCGCCTGCTCTGGCCGACGCTGCTCGAGCGGGTCGATCACGAATGCGCTCCGGTGGTGCTGCTCATGGAGGCCCAGCACGAGAAGGTCTCCGCGCAGCTGGACGCCGTCGAGGAACTGCGCGCCGCCTTCGCCGTCACGCCGGGCGAGCCGGAGCGCGACGCGCTGTCCGCGGCCTGCGAACGTCTCTACGCGCTGCTCGACGAGCACCTGCGCGCTGAGGAAACCCGGCTGCTGCCGATCGCCGAGCGCCACCTCTCCCGCGAGGAGTGGGAGCGAATGGGCGAGGAGGGCCTCGGCACCCTGCCGAAGCGCCAGCTGCCGCTGGCCTTCGGAATGCTGAGCTACGAGGGCAACCCGGAGACGCTCGCCGAGATGATGGCCGGGGCGCCGCTGCCGATCCGTTACCTGGTGCCGCCGCTCGCCCGCCGGGCGTTCAAGCGCTACGCGCTTCGCGTGCACGGGACCGCGACTCCCTGACCCTCTGGAACGATGGGCGGGTGAACCGACCACCGCAGGAGCCGACGTTCGTCGATCTGCTCGAGCTGGAACAGATCGACCGCGACATCTTCCGCGGCTGGAGTCACGCCGGAGCGCCCATGCGTTCCTTCGGCGGCCAGGTCGCCGCGCAGGCTCTGGTAGCCGCGGGCCGCACCGCCGGCGACCGGGTGGTCAACTCGCTGCACAGCTACTTCCTGCGGCCGGGGCGCCCGAGCGACCCGATCGTCTACCTGGTCGACCGGCTTCGCGACGGCGGGAGCTTCACCACCCGCCGGGTCGATGCGGTGCAGTACGGCGAGACGATCTTCAGCCTCTCCGCGTCGTTCAAGCGGCCCGAGGAAGGCGACGTCCATCAGACGCCCGATGCCCGCGGTGAGCCCACCTCAGGATTCGCGCAACCTGCTGGGCGAGCCGCCCTCGCACGGAAGACAACCGGCGACTCCCCGACCCGGATGATCCTCGAGCTCCGCGGCCCCGATCCGGCCTCTGCGATGGGTCGCCGACCTGGATGTCGGTCGCAACGGGCGCAGCGTCGACGACACCGACGTGCCGCAGCGGCGCTCCTGGATGCGCGCTGCCGAACGGCTTCCCGACGACCAGCTGCTGCACGTCTGCGCCCTCGCCTACATGTCGGACCTCACGCTCGCCGGGACGGCGACGCTGCATCACGACATCGAGCCGCACGAGCTGCTGCTCGCCTCGCTCGACCACGCGATGTGGTTCCACCGGCCCTTCCGGGCCGATGAGTGGCTGCTCTTCTCGGTGGAGAGCCCGTCGTCGTCGGACGGCCGCGGGCTCGCCTCCGGCGAGTTCTTCACCGAGGACGGGTTGCTGGTCGCCTCCGTCATGCAGGAAGCGCTGATCCGCCGCACGCGCAGCTAGCCACACTGAGCGCGGCCTTGCAGAAATTGCGGCTGGTGGTCGTTCAGAGCGCCCATTCGCCACAACTTCTGCAAGATCAGGACACGTGCATCTGCGTGGCGGATCCGGAGGAGCTAACGACTGGTATCTGCCCCGAGCAACCCGCGCCGGCGCGCGACCGCCACGGCCTCGGTCCGGCCGGCGGCGGACGTCTTCGCGAGGATGTTGGAGACGTGGACGCTGACCGTCTTCGTGCTGATGTAGAGCAGCTCGCCGATCTGCCGGTTGCTACGGCCCTGGGCGACCAGCTCCAGCACCTCTTGCTCGCGCGCGGTGAGCCCCGTGGAATCGGCGTCTCGCGCTTCCGGTGCGAGTGGCTGGCCGAGGCCGGCCCGTAGCTCGGCGAGCAGCGGCTTCGCCCCGAGCCCGCGGGCGACCTGCGTCGCCAGGCCGATCTCGTGCTCGGCGCGCGACAGATCACCGGCCACCCGCGCCGCTCTCGCCAGCCGGGAGCGCGAGCGCGCCGCCTCGAAAACGTGGCCGAATTGTTCGAAGCCGTCGACCGCGAGTTCCCAGGCGTGGACGAGGTTTTCAGGGTCCGGACGTACCTCGCCGCCGGTCGCGCAGAGCCACTCCAGCCGCCGGTACTCCGCGTTCAACCGGGCGAGCCACGCCTGGCTCTCCGGCCCGCGCCGCGCGGCCTTGCCGGCGGCTTCGAGCGCCGCATCGCGAAGCTCGCGGCCACGGGAGAGAAGCTGCGCCCGCTCGGCCGCGCCCGCCCGCCCGGCTGCTCCGGCGAGCTGGCCGAGCAGCAGGGCGCCGAGCCGGATGCGGGCCTGGAAGTAGGGGTTCACCCAGAGGGAGGTGACCAGCTCGACGACGTCGTCATGCACCCGGATCGCCGCGTCGAGATCCCCGGCGTCACCGGAGAGATCGATCGCGGCGCTCCCGCACGTGATCGCGATGAAACCGTCGCGATTCCAGGCCTTTCGCAGCCGCGGGAGCATCTCGAGACGCCCCGGCTCCCCCCGCCCGGCGGCGACGGCAAGGCCGACCCCGTCGAGCAGCGCCCGGGCCACCGGCGGGGGCCGCTCCCCCTTGGTGTCGGCGAGCACCAGCACCCCGTCCCAGTCGCCTCGGGCGTAGCGCACGATGGCGGCCATCGACCGCCCGTCGAGCCCGTACGGCGCCCAGGGACGGCGCAGCTGAACGGCCCGCTCGGCGGCCTGTAGATACGCCGCCTCTGCTTCTGCGAGCTGGCCGAGCTGGAAGAGCAGCGTGCCCAGCCCGTGACTGCTGCGCAGCTCTGCCGCCGCATCACCGGCGGCACGCGCTTGGGCGATGCTGTCACGCAGGGACTGCTCCGCCTGGGCGGCGCGCTCGGGGACCAGGTCCGGGGTCAGGCGCGCCAGCGTCGTGGTGGCCTCGGCGAGCACGACGGGCAGGTCCAGGCGACGCGCCAGCTCGACGGCCTTGTTCGCCCAGCGCCAGGCCTCTTCCTCGCGATTGCGGCTCGAGTTGGCACGCGCGTGGGCGGCGAGCACCCGGGCGCGCAGCGGGATCTCCTCGGGGACCAGCTGCAACGCCTCGGTCGTGAGCGCCAGGGCGTCGATGGGCGCGTCGTCGAGCAACGCGGTGACGGCGACGGACAGCATCAGCAGCGCCCGCTGATGCGCGTCGGCATCCGGCGGCAGGCCCGCGAGCTGCTCCTGGACCAACGCCAGCGCGCGGTGCAAAGTACCTGCGGCGATGGCACTTTCGTTGGCGCGAAGGGCAACGTCGACCGGGTCGATCCCCTGCTCCTGCGCCACGCCCGGCTGGGCAAGCAGGCCGAGCGCCATCTCGTAGTGGCCGGTCGCCTCGGCCGGCCCGCCGACGGTCATCGCCTCGTCGCCGGCTTCGATGGCCGCCTTGAGAGCAGTCGCGACGTCGTTCGCGGCGAACGCATGACGGGCGAGCTCGGCGGCGGTGCCATCGGCGGCTCCGGACCGCAGGACGTCGGCGTATGCCTGATGCCAGCGGATCCGCTCGCCGGGAAGCAGGTCGTCGTACACGGCCTCGGCGAGCAGCGCGTGGCGAAACGCGTAGCCCTCGGGTTGGGCGACCAGCAGATTGCGGTCGATGGCCGAGCGCAGCGCGCGATCCAGGTCGGGCCCCTCGGGCCCGATGACCTTGGCGAGCAAGGCGTGGCCCACGCGCCGCCCAGCCACCGAGACCGCGCGCAGCACCTGGCGGGCATCGCCGTCCAAAGCGTCCAGGTGGACCAGCAGCAGGTCTGCCAGGTCCGCCGAAATGACCTGCTGCCCGCGCTGAGCCGCGGCCACGAGCTCCTCGACGAAGAAGGCGTTCCCCTCTGCTCGGGTAACGATCCCGCGCACCGCCTTCTCCGGCAGCCCCTCGGGCTGCAGCTCGTGGACCATGTCGCGGACGGCGGCGTCCGGCAGCGGCAGGAGATGCAGCCGGGTGACCCCGGGCAGGCGCGCCCACTCGGCCGCATCGGCGCGCAGCGGATGGCGACGGTGCAGATCGTCCGCCCGATACGAGACGACCACGGATACGGCTGCCGAGGGCGGGCGCGTGAACAGGAAGCGCAGCAGATCGCGGGTCGACGGATCGGCCCAGTGCACGTCTTCGACGATCAGCAGGACGGGTGCGCTGCGACTGGCTTGCCGCAAGGCACTCTGCACGGCCTCGAACAGCTCCTCGCGCGTGTGGGCGCTGACCCGCTCACCGTCCTCGGTGGTGATGAGGCGCTGCCCGGGAAGCAGCCTGGCCATAGCGGGCGCGCTCCCCAGCATCGCCTCGCTGAGCGCCGGAGAGTCACGCGCCAACCGGCCGAACACCTCGGTGAACGGCACGTACGGCAGCGAATCGCCCGCGAAGTCCAGGCAGTGTCCGATCAGGACGTGCCAGCCCGCCTCATCCGCGCAGCCGGCCAGCTCGGTGAGCAACCGGGTCTTGCCGACCCCGGCATCCCCGGCGAGCAGCACCGCTCCGCCAACCGCCGGGCCCGCGTCGGTGAGACCGACCAGGCGAGCGAGGTTCCGGAGCTCCTCGCTGCGACCGACCAACGTGTTGGAGCCGGTGCTGGAGCCGGTGCTGGACACGTCCCTATCTTGGCCGAAGCGCTACCTAGACCCGAAGTGGTTTTAGGAAGCGCAGGTCGGAGCCGGAAATAGGTAGCCGCCGGGCCTCGGATAGGGCGAATAACCGATGGCGGGACCCCCCTTAGACGCGCAGATTTACCGTCATGAGTTACGACCTGAACAACTACCCCGCCGCCCTCTACTCGTCCGTCGCCGAGTCCGGCTACCGGCGCGAGCGCCTCACGGAGCAGTACCTGCGCTCCGGTCGCTCGAACCGGCAGTCCGTCCGGCGCGTTCCCCGCCCCAGCTGGTTCCGGCTGCCCAAGCGCCACGTCAGCGTGCACCGCATGCCGCACGCTCACGCGCGGTGAGGCAGCAAACCGCAGTCGTCCCGTCGGCGAGGGGCTTTCACGTGAACAGGCGATCCGATGCCCCCGAATCGGATCGCCTGTTTTCGTGTGCGCCCCTCACCAGCGCTCAGAGCTGACCGAGGTAGAACCGGCTCCCCTGGTCGTCGGTGCACTCTGACGACAGCCCGTACGGCTGCTGCTCGGGGTCGGTCGCGGCGCCGCCCGCGGCCCGCACCTTGGCGACCGCGTCGGCGATGTCGTCCACGCGCCACATCGGCATGACGAGCGGCTCCGGGTGTCCACCGCTCATCCCGGTCATGGGGGCGATGTCTTCGATCTGCCACCCGTCATCGATGCGCCCCGGGGTGTACTGCCAGCCGAGCACATCGGAGTAGAAGGACCGCGCGACTGCGGAGTCACGTACCAGGACCGTCACGTAGGACAGATCGCCGTTCTGCGCGCCGTTCACCGGCGTCCGCTCGCCGGCCTTGCCTGCCGGTGGCGTGACGACGGCGAAGCGCCGACCCTCGGGGTCCACGCATTCGGCGACGCGCCCGTACGGCTCCTCGACCGGGCTCTGCGCCTGGCCCCCCGCTGCACGCACGCGCGCCACCGCCGCATCGACATCACCGACGACGAAGCAGCAGTACAGGTCCGGACGCTCGCCACCCCAGAGACCGATCGCGTTCGACTGGCCGAGCACGTGCCGCGCCTGGCCCGCTTGATCCGGGGTCAACTGCCAGCCGAGGACCGAGCCGTAGAACGCCGCAGCGCGCTCGACGTCAGGAACCCAGACCGACGTGTACGCGATATCACCCTGATGCCACGGCGCCGGGGGTGCCTCGCTCGCCGGCACCGTGGCCAGCGGCTGCTGCAGCATCCAGCGGTGGCCGGACGGGTCGATGATCGTCGCGTTGCGCGAGCCGTACGCCTCGGCGATCTCGCGCACCAGGCGCCCTCCCGAGGCCGTCGCGGCTGCCACCCGTGCCTCGATGTCGTCGACGCTGAGCACCAGGCTGACACTGGCCGCTTCAGGGTTGGGGGCGGCGACGCCGATCTCGGGGTACTCGTCGGCCAGGTACAGCTTCCCGCCGCCGAGGGCGAGTTCGGCGTGGCCGATGCGCCCGTCCGGCATGACGATCGGGTCGCCCAGCACCTCGGCACCGAAGACGTCGACGTACCAGTCGATGGCGCGGCGCGCGTCCGGGACGGCGAGGTACGGGATGGCCGCGCCCGGTGCGGCGGGTGGGGTGACGCTGACGCTCAATCGGTCGGTGGCGGTCGCGGTGGACACGGCAACTCCTCGGGGTAGCTCCAGCGCGCGCTCGAGTCGCGCACGCAGTCGGGCGGCGAATGCGGGATCGGGGGTGACGGGACCGCCGGGGTCACGCAGCACGTCGAGTGGATCAGTCACGGCCGGCCTCCTCTCCCGTTCTTGATGAATCCGCATACGCGCGGCGGAAGGCGGACTTGGCCCGTACGAGCAGGGCCTCCGTCGCATGGACCGTGCGGTCCATTGCCTGCGCTACCTCAGGAACCGGCAGGTCATCCAGATAGCGCAGGGTGAGCGCCGCCCGGTGCTGGGGAGCCAGCTCCTCGAGCGTGTCGTGCGCCCGCAGGGCGTCGAGCTTGGCATCCCACGGATCGTCGACGCCGCTGGAACGCTGGGTCGGATCGTCGACAACCGCGCTGAGCGTGCGTTCCTCACGCGCCAGCCGTCGCCAATGATCGACGAGCTTGTGGCGCGCGACGCCGATCAGCCAGCGGGTGGAGATCGGCGGCGGGTTCTCCAGGCGGACGGCGTCGACGGCCGCGAGGAACGTCTCGGCCGTCAGGTCTTCGGCGACGGCGGTACGCCCGCAGCGGTGCAGCAGGTAGCCGTACACCTGGGGTAGCGCCTCGTCGTACAGCGACAGCAGGCCGGTGCGGGGGTCGCCCGCAAATGCCTGCTCGACGCTCACAGTCGGTCCGTCGCTCGGGCCGCGGGTCCTCCGACGGTCATGCGCGAAGTTTCTTGGATCGGCGCCGGGGAGGGAAGTCCATCGGGCGGGCCCGTCCCGGCCGACGCCGCCGCGGCCGGGCGTGGCAAGCTCGGCCCGGACACCCAGCCAGTTGAAGGAGCACCCGGTGGACTTGTCAGGAAACGGTCTCTGGAGCGGCGAGCTGCGCTACGGCGACGCGAGCGCGACGGTTGAGCTGGCCGCGGAGCTCGACGAGCTCGGCTATATCGCGCTGTGGATTCCTGACGTCAGCGGCGACGTCTTCCCGTCGCTGGAGACGCTGCTCACGGCCACGAAGCGGGCCGTCATCGCCACCGGCATCCTCAACGTCTGGATGACCGAACCGGCCGATGCGGCGGCGGGCTACGCGACCGCTGTGGCCGCGCACGGCGAGCGGCTGATGATCGGGCTCGGGGTCAGCCACCAGTTGCTCATCGACGGCTCGAAAGCGCCGGGGACCTACCAGAAGCCACTCGCCGTCATGCGCGCGTATCTCGACGGCCTCGACGCCCAGCCGAATCACGGGATCCCGCAGGGCGACCGGATGATCGCCGCGCTCGGCCCGAAGATGCTCGAGCTCGCGGCGGCCCGCACCCGTGGCACCCACACGTATCTGGTCACCCCGGAACACACGTCGCAGGTACGCGCCGCCCTCGGCAGCGGCCCGCTGATCGCCGCCGAGCAGGGTGCCGTCCTCGAGACCGACGCCGGCAAGGCCCGGGCGGTCGCTCGTGAAGCGCTCGCCGGCTATCTCATGCTCGAGAACTACACCAACAACTTCCTGCGGCTCGGCTTCACACCGGACGACATCGCGAACGGCGGCTCGGACCGGCTCATCGACGCGCTCATCGTGTGGGGCGACGAGGAGACGATCCGGGCGCGGGTGCAGCAGCACCACGACGCGGGCGCCGACCACGTCTGCGTGCAGGTGTTGCGTTCGGGCAATTCCGGGATCGGGGCCGGCGGGCCGCCGATCGAGGAGTGGCGCCGGCTCGCCCCTGCCCTGGTCGGGAGCAGCTCCTGATGGCAGCCGGGCTCGATCCGCATACCCCCGTTCTGGTCGGCGTCGCGGCGATCACCCAGAAGCAGGCTGACCCGGCACAGGCTGACGACGCCGTGACGCTGATGGCGCGCACGCTCCGCGAGGCGGCCGAAGACGCGGGCGGTCACGATCCGCAAGGGCTGCTGGCCAAGGCAGAGCTGATCATGACGCCCCAGCCGAGCTGGAAGTGCGCCGACCCGGGCCGGGTGGTGGCCGGCCAGCTGGGGATCAGGCCCCACACGTTGTGCGCGGAGCTCGGCGTCCTGCAGCAGTCGCTCTTCACCCGCGCGGCCACCGAGATCGCCGGCGGCGCCGCGTCGATCGTGCTGATCACCGGCGCCGAGGCGCGGGCGCGGGCCGCCTCCGCGGCCAAGCAGGGCGCCGCGATCGCTCCCGAACCCGAGTCCGCCGGCCCGGCCGAGACCGTCATCAGCCCGTCGCGCCAGGTCATCAGCCAGCTCGAGATCGAGCGCAAGCTCTACGTCCCCGCTCGCCAGTACGCGATCATGGAGACCGCGATGCGCGGCGCGGCGGGCCAGTCGGTGGCCGAGCATGCGGCGGCCGTCGCCCGGCTGTGGGACTCCTTCGCCGAGATCGCGCGCGGGCGTCCCGAGGCGTGGAAGCGCGACGCGGCCCCGCTCGGAGATGGGCAGGCAACACCCCAAAACCCCTGGTACGCCTGGCCTTACACGAAGCAGCACTGCTCG
This sequence comes from uncultured Actinomycetota bacterium, assembly GCA_963782485.1. Lineage (GTDB taxonomy): Bacteria > Actinomycetota > Actinomycetes > Frankiales > Frankiaceae > DATAZK01. Next base: position 410,289 of record CAWAJV010000005.1, on the reverse strand, counting down.
TACTGGACCGTCGACCAGGCGGCCGGCTTCATCCTCTGCTCCGTCGAGGCGGCAGAAGCGGCCGGCATCCCGCGCGAGAAGTGGGTGTTCCCCCACGCCGGCGTCGAGTCGAACGCGATGCTCATGGTGAGCGAGCGCGCCGAGCCGTTCCGCTCCCCGGCCATTGCGGCGGTGGGGCGGGCGCTGCTCGACATCGTCGGCGTCGCGCCGGCCGACGCGGACCATCTCGACCTCTACAGCTGCTTCCCGGCAGCGGTCCGGATGCAGGCCGCCGAGCTCGGGATTCCCGACGACCGGCCATGGACCATCACCGGCGGCATGACGTTCGGCGGCGGCCCGCTCAACAACTACGCCTTGCAGTCCACGGCCCGCATGGCCCAGGTGCTGCGCGAGGATCCGGGCTCGACCGGAATCACCACCTCCATCAGCGGAATGATCACGAAGCAGGGCCTCGGCCTGTGGTCGACGAACCCGCCGTCCGGCGGCTTCCGCGCGGCCGACGTCACCGAAGAAGCACTTGGGACGACGCGGACCGCTGCGGTCGACGGTGACTACCACGGCCAGGCCGAGATCCTCGGGTACACCGTCGCGTACGAGCGGGGTGAGCCGTCGCTCGGCATCGCCGTGGCGCGCACGCCGGACGCTGAACTCACCCACACCGTTGCCACGACCGGCGACCCGGCCGTCCTGGCGTCCATGACCACCAGCGAGTGGGTCGGGCGGCAGGTCGACATCGACGGCGCGACGCTGAACGCCGCTTAAGAAGGCCGCTGAAGAACGCCGCAGAAGAACGCCGAAGAACGAGGAGAGGGAAAGCGTTGTCACCGCTTCGGATCGACCCCCGTTTCGAGCCGCACGTGCCGGCCGCGCTGCGCATGAACGATGCGCTGCGCCAGATGGGGGACCTGACCCCGCGGCTCGATACTCCGGAGCAGGTCGCCCAGGCGCGCGTCCTCCCGGAGATGTTCGCCAAGCAGGAGACGGTGCTCCCGGTGCTGGACCGCACGGTGCCCGGTGCCGCAGGCGAGCGGCAGGCCCGCGTCGTGGTGCCGATCGACCAGCCGCGGGCGGTCGTCCTCGACTTCCACGGGGGCGGCTTCTGCCTCGGCTGGCCCGAGATGAAGGACGCCGCCAATGCCCGGCTGGCGCGTGACGCGCAGGTCGCCGTCATCAGCGTCGACTACCGCCTGGCCCCCGAGGACCCTTTCCCGGCCGGGCCGGACGACTGCTATGCCGCGGCGCGCTGGCTGGTCGCCCATGCCAAGAGCGAGTTCGGAACCGAGACGATCCTGCTCGGCGGCGACTCCGCCGGTGGCAACCTCGCGATGCTCACCGCGCTGCGGTTGCGCGAGAACGAGCTGCTGGCGAGCGTCGCCGGCCTGCTCCTGACCTATGGCGTCTACGACCTGTCGGGTACCCCGAGCTCGCGCAACCGGCCCGCGCAAACCCTGGTGCTCACCTCCGAGGCCAGCGAGATGTTCCACGAGCTCTACCTGCCGGGCCACACCGAGGCGTCGCTGCGCGATCCGGCGGTCTCGCCGCTCTATGCCGACCTGGCGGGGCTGCCGCCCGCCTTGCTGCTCGCCGGTACGCATGACCCGCTGCTCGACGACTCGCTCTTCATGACGGCCCGGCTGCGCGCGGCGGGAGGCCACGCCGATCTGGTGGTGGTACCCGAATCGCCGCACGGTTTCGCGTCTTTCCCGACCCCCATGGCCGAGGAGGCCGAGCTGATGGCGATCGAGTGGGTCCAGGCGCAGCTCGAACCGCCCCGCCCGGCGTGACCGCTGTGAACGCGGCCGAGCTGCTCGCCCAGCTCACCCTCGAGGAGAAGGCGTCGCTCACCGCGGGCAGCGACATGTGGACGACCGCGGGCGTGGAACGTCTCGGCATCCCCGCGTACGGCATGACTGATGGCCCGAACGGCGCGCGCGGCACGACCCTCTCGACGGCGGAAGGCGGCCCCACCCTCTGCGTGCCGTGCGGCACCGCACTCGCCGCCTCCTGGGACCCGGCGCTCGTCGAGCGGGTCGGCCGGGCGCTCGGCGCCGAAGCCCGAGCGAAGGGAGCGCGCTTCCTGCTCGCTCCGACGGTGAACCTGCACCGCGCGCCGCTGGCCGGCCGCAACTTCGAGTGCTACTCGGAAGATCCGTTGCTCTCCGGGGTGATCGCTGCGGGCTACGTGCGCGGCGTGCAGTCACAGGGAGTGGCGGCGGTGGTGAAGCACTTCGTCGCCAACGAGGCCGAGACCGCCCGCTCGCTGCTCGACTCCGTTGTCGACGAGCGGGCTCTGCGCGAGCTCTACCTGATGCCCTTCGAGCTGGCCATCCGCGACGGTGGGGCGCTCGCGATCATGACGGCCTACAACCGGCTGAACGGGGTCTGGTGCGCTGAGCACGAGCCGCTGCTGTCGGGGATCCTGCGCGGGGAGTGGGGTTTCGACGGGGTGGTCATGACCGACTGGTTCGGCGTCGGATCCACCGAGGGCTCGCTACGGGCGGGGCTCGACCTTCAGATGCCCGGCCCGGCGCGCTACTTCGGGGCGCCGGTGGCGGAGGCAATCCGTGAGGGCCGGGCGTCAGCGACGGATCTCGATGCGGCCGTCACGCGGTTGCTCGCCACGGTCGAACGACTCGATGCCGTCACGGCGCCCGCCGCCGAGACGGACCCGGCGGCGACAGCGCGCGAGGCGGCCGCCGCCGGCATGGTGTTGCTCCGCAACGACGCCACCCTTCCCTTAGCGAACGTGGGCTCGCTCGCCGTCATCGGACCGAACGCCGACCGCGCGCAGATCATGGGTGGCGGCAGTTCCGCGGTGGCGCCCCAACACCGCACCAGCCCGCTGGCCGCGCTGCGAAACCACCTGCCCCATATGGATATTCGCTACGAACCGGGCTGCCTGATCGATCGGCAGGTACCCGCGCTCGACGCGTCACGGCTGCTCACGCCAGGCGGGGAGCCGGGCCTGGCCGTCGAGTTCTCCGCGGCGGGGTCGGTGGTGGCGGCCAGCGTCTCGGAGAGCACCCGGCTGCTGTACCTCGGCTCTCCCGCGACAGGCGTCCCCGAGTCGGGCTGGACGCTGACCGCACGCGCCGCCTTCACCCCCGCGGTCACCGGCGAACATACCGTCGCGCTGAGCCAGGTCGGCCAGGCCGTCGTGCGGCTCGACGGCCAGGTCGTCCTGGACGGACGCGGCGCTCCGGTAGGCGGCGGTGCGGACTTCTTCGGGCTCGCCGGGCCGACCCTCACCTCTGCGGTGCAGCTGACCGCGGACGTCCCCGTCGAGCTCGTCATCGAATACTCCAGCAGCGAGCTCCCGCTTCACGCCCTGCACGTCGGCATCGGGGTCGCCGCATCCGACGACATCCTGACGCGCGCGGTCGACGCCGCGCGTGCCGCAGATGTCGCGGTGGTCGTCGTCGGTACCACCGATGAGTGGGAGTCCGAGGGCTTCGACCGCACCAGCCTGACACTGCCCGGCGAGCAGGACGGGCTCATCCGCGCCGTCGCCGCCGCGAACCCGCGGACGGTGGTCGTGGTGAACGCCGGCGCCCCCGTCACCATGCCGTGGCGTGAGGAGGTAGCGGCGATCCTGGTGGTCTGGTTCGGCGGTCAGGAGATGGCGGGCGCGCTCGCCGGAGTGCTGTCCGGAGAGCTGGCGCCGGGCGGCCGCTTACCGACGACGCTGCCGGAGCGCGTCGAACACACGCCCTCCTTCGGCGCGTTCCCCGGTGAGGACTCGCAGGTGCGCTACGGCGAGGGCCTGCTGGTCGGATACCGCTGGTACGACTCGCGTTTCCTGCCCGTGGCATTCCCGTTCGGCCACGGCCTGTCGTACACGACGTTCGACATCGGCACGCCCCGAGTGTCGTCCGCGACCTGGTCGCCGGGCGACACGCTGCTGGTGATGGTGCCGGTCCGCAACACCGGTCCGCGGACCGGCAGCGAGGTCGTCCAGCTCTACGTCGAGCCGACCGCACCCGGTGCGTTCCGGCCGCGTCGCGAGCTCAAGGCATTCGCCAAGGTCACGCTGGAGCCGGGCGAGTCCCGAGATGTGGTGCTGACCCTCGACGAGCGCGCGTTTGCCCGCTGGGACCCGGGCAACCCGGAGCACGAATACCTCGCGTCGCGTCTCACCGACGCCGGGGCGATGGTCGTGCCGGGCGACACCCCTCCGGCGGGGTCGGGCCCGGGTTGGCGGGTCGATCCCGGCGAACACGTGCTGCACGTCGGCCGGTCCATCGCGGATCTACCGCATCAGGTGACGGTGTCGATCGACCTCAGCGGGTGAGCGTCATGTTGAGGTGCTGCGACACATCGCCGACGAACTCGACGATCATGTGGCGTCCGGTGAAGCACCACTCGCCATCGACCACCCCGAACTCGTCGCGGTAGCGCCCGGCGACGATCGGCTGCAGCGGCAGGGTCGGCGTGTTCATCAGCACCGTGAAGTACGAGCGGCAACGGCCCGATTCAGGCCCGTCCAGTTCGACGATCGGGTTGGTGATGACGTGCTTGGTGCGCGGGGTGCCGTCGTCGTGCTTGCGGGTCAGCTCGTTGAACATCGCCGTCACCGCGTCGGCGCCGGTCCAGGATCCACCGGCGTCCGCCGTAACGGTGGCATGGGCGAAGAGCTGTCCGACCCCCTCGAAGTCGCCGTTGTCGATGTTTTCCGCGTAGCGGCCGAGCAGGTTGGTGATGGCGACGGCGGGGGGAAGCTGTTCCGGCATGGGGCTCTCCTAGTCTCTGGCGGGTGACCGTGCTCGAACTCGCTACGCTCGCCCGAGTCACGATCACCTGCTACTTCGTGGTCGGGTCGAGTCGAAAGACGCGCAGATCGCGCTTGCTGCGCTCGGTATACACGTCGTAATTCGGCCAGACCTCGAGGAGCTTCGGCCAGACCTCCTGCTTCTCCTGCGCCGTCAGGCGGTGCGCCCGGACGTCGTGGGACTTGCCCTTGAACGTGATCGACGCATCAGGGTTCGCGGCCAGGTTCGTCGTCCAGACCGGATGCTTCTCGCGGCCGAAGTTGCTGCCGACGATGTACCAGGACCCGTCGAGCGGCAGGCAGGCGAGCGGCGTCTGGCGCAGCTGCCCGGTCTTGGCACCGCGCACGTGAAGCATCAGCGAGGGGACCATGCCCCCGCTGAGGATGACCCGTCCCCCGGTGACCTTGTGCAGGAAGCGGTCGACCTTCGGGACCACCTTGGGCCCCACTTTCGCGAACGCGGGCGAGCCGGCCATCTTCTGCACCCCGCGGCCGAGGGCGGTGTTACGAAGCTCGGGCATGCAGCAGACCGTAACCACCGCCCCGGCACGGGGCGTCGGCAGGTCAGCTGCGCGTCAGCGTGAACGGAACGGCGCTCGGGTGCGCCCGCCCGGCACCCAGATAGACGCGTGATGCCGGCAGCTTGTGGCCGTCGACCGACATCGTGAAGGTGACGTGCTGCGCGCAGTCTGCCCGGAACGCGACACCGTCGATCTTCCCGAAGTTCACGAAGCGGTAGGTGAGCGTCCTGTGGTCGGCGGACAGCCGGACGACGTCGTGCTTCTCGTCGCGCACCTTCACGGCGGTGATCGGGGCGCTGGCCTTCACGGTGCCGGTGAAGACCGCCGGCTTGCTCCCGGGGTGGGTGACGGCGAGGCCGTAGCCGACCCGCTCGCCGCTGGGGCCGGTGCCGTGGCCGAGGTAAACGCCGGTCAGCTGGCCGGGCTTGACGTTCGGGTTGCCCATGACCGACCCGGGCAGGTCGCCGGTCGGGCACCCGCTGGCCGTGCTGGGACTGGCGGTGCTGGGAGTGGCGGGACTGCTAGCGCCGGCCGGTGCGGCGGCGATCAGGCCGCCGACGGCGAGGGCGGCGGAGCTGGCGGCGACGGTGAGCCGGGTGAGGGCGGCCATGGCGATTCTCCTACGGAGTGAAGTGGATCGGACACTCGTAGTTGTCGCCCGGCCAGGTTCGGTGTTGGCTCAGGCCATTGTTCGGAGCCTGTAAGCGGCGAAGCGCTACATGATCGCGACCGTCGGCTCGCCGCCACGCGGGAGGTCTCATAACAATTCGGACAAGCTTAAACGCGATCATGGAGGATTTCGCCGCACACCCTCAGGGAGGCGCTTGATCCCCAGGTCCTTCACAGCTTGCTCCCAGGCTGTGTGCCGACCATGAAGCTGCCACGAACGCGCGAGGAGGGCTTGGCATGAGCGAACGTGAAGGCCGGCAGAGTGAGACCAGGACGAACGGCCGGCCCGTAGAAGCCAAGCTGCTCGTCGTCGACGACGAGCCCAACATCGTCGAACTGCTCTCCGCCAGCCTGCGTTACGCCGGCTTCGCGGTTACCACGGCGATGTCCGGGGTCGACGCCGTCAACGCTGCCCGCCGCGACCGTCCCGACCTGGTGCTTCTCGACGTCATGCTCCCCGACATGGACGGCTTCGACGTCCTGCGCAAGCTGCGCTCCGGTGCCGACCGGGTGCCGGTCGTCTTCCTGACCGCGCGCGACGCCACCGAAGACAAGATCGCCGGGCTCACCCTCGGCGGCGACGACTACGTGGTGAAGCCGTTCAGCCTCGAGGAGGTGCTGGCCCGGGTCCGAGCCGTGCTGCGGCGCACCGGCGGCGGTGCCGAGGCCGAGCGGACCAGCCTGCTCTCCTTCGCCGACATCGAGCTCGACGAGGACTCGCACGAGGTGCGCAAGGGCGGCCAGGAGGTTTCCCTCTCGCCGACCGAGTTCAAGCTGCTGCGCTATTTCATGCTGAACCCCGGCCGCGTGCTGTCCAAGGCGCAGATCCTGGACCACGTCTGGCAGTACGACTTCGGCGGCGAGGCCGGCATCGTCGAGTCCTACGTCTCGTACCTGCGCAAGAAGGTGGACGCGGGCGAGCCCCGGCTGCTGCACACCCTGCGCGGCGTGGGTTACGTATTGCGCATGCCACGCGGCTGATCCCCGTGAAGATGTACCGATGAACGCTGCCAGGAGAGTGCGTCTGCGCTGGCAGCATCGCCGCCGCCTGCCGCTGCGGGTGACGCTGGTGGCCGCGATGCTGGCGCTGGTCACGGTGGCTCTGGTGGTCATCGGGGTAGCAGGCTCGACCCTGCTTCAGCGCTACCTGGTCAATCGGGTCGACAACCAGCTGCGTGCGACCGCGACGAGCGTGCTGCGGGTCGGCGGCTTGCAGGACCTTGCCCGCAACAGCCCGGTCGGCACGGTCTACTTCGGTGTCATCGACAACACCGGCAGTTTCGGCAGCACCGTCCTGGTACGACCCGGTGAGCAGCCTCCTCCCGGGCCGAGGCTGCCGATCGTCAGTCCTGCCTTCGCCCGCCAGCACAACCAGGCGCCCTTCACGGTCGGATCGGTCAGCGGCAATAGACACTGGCGCGTCTACGTCTGGGCGCTGCCCGACCAGTCGATCCTGGTCGCGCTCCCACTCGATGACGTGAACAACACCGTCAACCGGCTGATCGCCATCGACGCGGTGGTCAGCGCGATCGTGCTCGCCCTGCTCGCCGGGGTCGGCTACTTCATGGTCCGCGGTAGCTTGCGCCGCTTGACCGAGGTCGAGCACACCGCCGAAGCGATCGCCGCCGGTGACCTCTCCCAGCGCGTTGCCGTGCAGGACAGCCATACCGAGGTCGGCCGGCTGGGCCAGTCCCTGAACACCATGCTCGGCCAGATCGAGAGCGCCTTCCGGGCCCAGGAGCGTTCGGAGATGAACGCGCGCGCCTCGGAGGAGCGGATGCGCCGGTTCGTCGCCGACGCGGGCCACGAGCTGCGCACCCCGCTCACCTCGGTGCGCGGGTTCGCCGAGCTCTACCGGATCGGCGCCGTCGCCGATCAAGCGGAGCTGGCCCGCGTGATGAAGCGCATCGAGGACGAGGCCACACGCATGGGGCTGCTCGTCGAGGACCTGCTGCTGCTGGCCCGGCTCGACCAGCAGCGCCCGCTCGAGCACCGCCCGGTAGACCTGCTCACCATCGCCACTGATGGGGTCAGCGACCTGCACGCGCTGCACCCGGAACGGCCGGTCTCGCTGGTCACCGACCCGCACGCCCAGCCGCCGATCGTGATGGGCGACGAGGGTCGCCTCCGCCAGGTCCTCGGCAACCTGCTGGCGAACGCCGTCACGCACACCCCGGAGCAGACCCCCGTTCGCGTCCTGCTCTCCAGCGATGCCCGCAGCGTCACCCTGGCCGTCAGTGACGACGGGCCCGGCATGCGCCCCGAGGACACCGCCCGGGTGTTCGAGCGCTTCTTTCGCGCCGACTCCTCCCGCGTCCGCAGCTCAGGCGGCTCCGGGCTCGGGCTCTCGATCGTCGCCGCCCTGGTCGCGGCGCATGGCGGCACCGTTGACGTGCAGAGCACCCTTCGGGTCGGCACCACGTTCACCGTGCGGCTGCCGCTCGCGGGCTCGCCGAGCAGCCCGCCGCCCCCGCCTCCTGCGCCCGCGCCGACCTCAATGCCTGTCGGCTCACACCCGGAACACCACCCGAGCGTCAGCCGATAGCCTGCCGGGTAAGCGACAAGCGTATTTCGGTGGAAGGAATCTCATGAGCGGGTTGTGCGACGGTCGGGTCGTCGTGGTGACGGGAGCCGGTGGCGGCATCGGCCGTTCACACGCGTTGCTGTTCGCCAAGGAGGGCGCCAAGGTCGTCGTCAACGACATCGGCGGCTCGCGTGACGGCAGTGGCGCGGGAGATGCGGGGCCCGCTCAGCAGGTCGTCAACGAGATCGTGGCGCTCGGCGGCGAGGCGGTCGCCCACACCGAAGACATCTCCACCTGGGACGGCGCCAAGAGCTTGATCCAGCTGGCGATCGACACCTTCGGCACGGTCGACGTCGTGGTCAACAACGCCGGCATCCTGCGCGACCGGATGATGGTCAACATGTCCGAGGCGGAGTGGGACGCGGTCATCAAGGTCCACCTCAAGGGCACGTTCGGCCCGGCTCACTTCGCCGCCGAGTACTGGCGCGACAAGTCCAAGGCCGGCGAGCAGGTCGACGCCCGCATCATCAACACGACCTCGCCGTCCGGCATCTTCGGCAACGTCGGCCAGGCCAACTACGGCGCCGCCAAGGCCGGCATCGCGGCGTTCACGGTCATCACCTCGCAGGAGCTGGGGCGCTATGGCGTCACCGTCAACGCGATCGCCCCGACCGCTCTCACCCGCATGACCGAGGACCTCGGCATGATGTCCGGCCTCACCGAGGAGCAGAAAGAAGCCCTCGGCCCCGACTCGATCTCGCCGATCGTCGTCTGGCTGGGCAGCAAGGAGTCGGCGGGCGTCACCGGCCGCGTCTTCGGCATCTTCGGCCCGAAGATCTCGGTCGCCGAGGGCTGGGCTTACGGGCCGTCACACGACAGCGGGGCCATCCTCTCGCCGGGCGAGCTGGGCGAGGTCATCCCCGGCCTGGTCGAGCAGGCGGCGACCAACGCGTCGATGCTGGGAACCCGCGACTAGCAGCCGCTCAGCCGGCGAGCTTCGCGCCGGGTACCCCGACCCACACGGAGTTGGGGTACCAGACGTTCTCGTACCGCACGACCGCGCCGCTGTGCGGGGCGTCCCACATCATCCCGTTACCCGCGTAGATCCCCACGTGGTAGACGTAGCCGGTGGTGTCGTAGAAGAAGATCAGGTCGCCCGGCTGGGCCTTCGCGTAGGGCACGTGCAGGGTGGTCTTGAACTGGTCGTTCGCTGACCGCATCAGCGAGATGCCGAGCTGCTTGTACACGTACGACGTGAGCCCGGAGCAGTCGAACGAGTTGGGGCCGGAGCCGCCCCAGAGGTACGGCTTGCCGGCTTCCTTCGCCGCCAGCGTCACGGCCTTCGCGCCGACCGATGCGGCGGGGCGGATGATCGCCGGATACGCCGGGGGTTTCGGGGCCGGCGCGGGAGTCGGGGTACTGGTCGGCTTGGGGGTCGGCTTCGGGGTTGGGGTGCTCGTCGGGGAGGTGCTGACCGGCGACGCGGGTACCGGGGTCCCGAAGATGCGCGACCACGTCAGCGGCCCGACCCGCCCGTCGACCTCGAGCCCGTGCGCCTTCTGGAACGCCGTCACCGCGGCCTGGGTGAGCGTGCCGTAGTAGCCGGTTGCCGGTGTGACGCCGAGCTTCTGCTGCACCTGCTTGACTGCCGTGCTCGTCATCCCGAACTGCAGGAGCGTGCCCGGGTAGGTGGGCGGTGTGGCAGCCGTCGCCGCCGGCGCCTTGCTCGCGGACGGCGATGGCGACGCGGCTGGAGTGCCCGAGCCACCCGAGCCCGCGGCCGACGTCACTGCCGGCAACGGCGTGCACGCAGCGAAAAGGGCACACAGCGCCATGGCTCCGCCTACGCGCCAGCCCCGATGCATGGGTTACTTGTCGGCCATCAAGAAACCGAACTGAACCATCCGGCCCAACGAAACGCTGCGTCAGCTGGCGGCGAACCAGCCGAGGTAGTCGACCCGGTAATTGGTGATGCCCGCCGACATCTGGAAGCGCACCTTCCCGTTCGGGTTCGTCGTCGTGATGATCGTCCCCGAGACCGGGCGCCCGGCGCGATACTCCTGCACGTCATGCAGGATGTTCTGGCCACCCGGCCCGGCTCCGAGCCAGCCGGTCGCGGTCGGCATCGTCAGGTGGACGGTGAGCAGCACCTGCGAGTTGTCCGGCAGCCCACCCACCACGACCTGCCTTCCGTGCAGGCTTGCGGCGTAGCGGCCGCTGGCGGGATGGAAGACCTGACCGCCGACCGCGGACGGCCCGTACCAGCCGACCGCTTCCAGGACCACCGTGGCCCTGCCGGACGTCAGCCGCAGCCGCACCTTGCCGCTGGCGGCGCCGGTCCCGAGCGGGACGGTCACCAGATGCGAGATCGTCTCCTGCGCGTCCACCGCGGCGGTCGGTACCTGCGGCGCCTGACCGCCCGCGCCGATCCGCAGCCAGCCGCGCGCGGTGGAGCGAACCCGGGCTTTCAGGACGACCGACGTCGCACCGCTCGAGGGGATGCCTCCCTTGCCGGCGATCGGCACGTCGAGCTGGTGGGCGGCCGAGATCTGGGTGCTGGCGACGCGAGCCTGCCCGCCGAGGTGGTGGTAGTAGTCGCCGCCGGGGCCGTACCAGCCCCGCAGATAGACATTCACCTCCGCGGCGCCCTTGGTGAACGTCACGCGGATGCGGCCGGCTCCGTTGACGGTGAGGACCGTCGCCGCGGTTCGCGTCTGACGCGTCAGGTACTCCCCGACCGTGGGATCCGTCGAGCTCGGACGGCAATTCGGCAGTGCCGCGAACATCCCTGACGAAGTCGGGTAGACCAGCTCGATGTCGACGAGCACCGCCGTCACCGACCTGATGGAGGCGGGCACCCCGAACCGTCCGGTGATCGGCACCGAAACCAGGCCCCTGCTGCGGACGCCCTTTTGATGGACGAGGAGCGGGTCCGGGTACTGCGGGGTGGCGTGGTACTGGCCGTTCGTCCCAGCCGGAACCGACGCGGCGGTGGGCCAGCCCATGTCCTTGAACATGCCGAGCACGATGGGCCCGGGGTCGTGCTCGGACTCACCTCGCGCCAGCGAGGGGGTCATCAACGCGTTCGGATCGCCCGCAGGAAAAGCACTTTCGGACAGGTGCGACAGGCTGCTCCCGGGCTGCCAGGTACCCGGCGAGTACAGCGGCGGCCGGTTCCCCCCGTACGCGGCCATCCCGTTGCCGCCGCTCCAGCGCGCCCCGCCGTAGCTGCCGCGGAGCACCGCGCCCAGCGCCGTGGTGTTGTTCCGGTACGTGCCGGCGCCGAGCTTGTTGCCCGAGCCGTCGGACAGGAACGTGTCGAAGATCGTGGGTTCGGTCCCTGAGCCGGACAGCCCGTAGTAGCCGCGCTGAATGTCGAACCCGTCGTTCGGGTCGAGGCCGTCGAACGTGCCGACCAGGCCGAGCCCGTGGCCCAGCTCGTGCAACACGACGCTCTCCAGGTCCACCTGGCCCGAGCCGGGGTTGCCGTCGGTCCCGAAGTACCAGGGAGCTTCCGCACCGGGCGTGCTGTTGAACGACGCGATGATCTCCGCGCCGCCCGGGTTGCCGACGTTCTCGGGCAGGCAGGTGTTGGACGGCAGCTGGTCGATGCCACTGATCGCGTTTGCCAGCGCCACCGGGTAGAAGACGCCCTGCCTGGCGCGGCTGGAGAAGTTCGCGACGAAGTCGCTGGGGCCGGCCGCGCCGAGGACGCCGGGGCCGTATATCGCGGTGAGGTCGGACCAGTCGGCGGCCACATCAATAGGAACCGAGCTGTGGACCGCGCGGGCCCAGATGTCGACGGCGGCCTGAAAGGCGCTGCGGGCCGCGGCCGGGAACCCGGAGTACGTGACGTTGATCTTCGCCGTGATCGGCAGGCTCAAGACGTCCAGGCGCGACAGGGAACGCTTGCGCGCTGTGGTTCCCACCGAGTTCGGCGCCAGGCGAACGATCTGCTTGGCCAGCGAGCGGTGGCTGACCGCCCCGCTGGCCGACACCGTCGCGGTCGAGCTCGCCACGGGAGCGGCGGCGGCGCCGGGAGCAGTCACCCCGAGCATCCCGGTCAGCAGGACGATGGACACGCACATCGACAAGGCGGCGGCGGTGGAACGACGCACGCGTCCCCCTCGGTTCTCGGCAACTCGCATCTGGCACATCGCGCGCATATCGGCACAGTCAGTCCGGGCATGACCACATCGGGTAGAGGGAAGCAACTCGGCGGTAACCTTCCATGGAGACCGCAAGCAGCAGGGAGAAGGCGAACGCGCGCGTGTCAAGCCCGGCGAACGAAGCTCCGACGGCAGCAGATTTCGGGCCCAACGAATGGTTGGTCCACGAGATCTGGCAGCAGTACCAGACCGATCCGTCCAGCGTCTCCGCCGAGTGGCGGGAGTTCCTGTCGGACTACAGCCCGGAACCCATCGGGGTAGCCCCGCCGGCCACCCCCACTCCGGCGAGCAACGGCCAGGCCAGCGCGGCAGCCCCAGCAGCCCCGGCAGCCCCAGCTCAGAAGCCAGCCGTGTCGGCGCCGCCGCCGGCCCCCGCCACGCCCGCGGCCAAGTCCCCAGCGCCCCCAGCGCCCCCAGCACGCCCCAGCAGCGCCTGCCGACCAGGTCGCCCCCGACCACTCGAGCCCGCTGCGCGGTGCGGCGGCACGCGTCGTCGCCAACATGGAGGCATCGCTCGAGGTGCCGACGGCCACCTCGGTACGCGCTGTCCCGGCCAAGCTCCTGGAAGACAACCGCACCGTCATCAACCGCCACCTGGCGCGCAGCCGCGGCGGCAAGGTGAGCTTCACCCACCTCATCGGTTACGCCCTGGTGCGCGCGCTCGTCGACCACCCGGAGATGAACGCCTACTTCACCGAGGTGAACGGGAAGCCGACCGTCGTCAAACCCGAGGGAATCGGGCTCGGGCTGGCGATCGACCTGGTGAAGGGTGAGCAGCGCCAGCTCGTGGTCGCCAGCATCAAGGACGCGCAGCGGCTCGACTTCAGCTCGTTCTGGGTCGCCTACGAAGACATCGTGCGGCGCGCGCGCACCGGCAAGCTGACCACCGACGACTTCGCCGGCACCACGATCAGCCTCACCAACCCCGGCGGGATCGGCACGGTCCACTCCGTGCCACGGCTGATGAGCGGGCAGGGAACGATCGTCGGCGTCGGCGCGATGGAGTACCCCGCACCGTTCCAGGGAGCGTCGAAGGAAACCCTGGCAGCGCTGGCCGTCAGCAAGACCATCACCCTGACCTCGACGTACGACCACCGGATCATCCAGGGTGCGCAGTCCGGCGAGTTCCTGCGCCGCATGCATCAGCTGCTGCTCGGCGAGAACGGCTTCTACGACGACATCTTCGCCTCGCTGCGCATCCCGTACGAGCCGGTGCGCTGGTCCCCTGACATCCCTGACAGCCATGAAGGCGACCTCGACAAGGGTGCCCTGGTCATGGAGGTCATCCACTCCTACCGGGTGCGCGGCCACCTCATGGCTGATACCGATCCGCTGGAGTTCCGCATCCGGCGCCACCCCGATCTCGACATCACCGAGCACCGGCTGACCCTCTGGGACCTCGATCGCGAGTTCGCGGTCGGCGGCTTCGCCGGCAATCGCACGATGAAGCTGCGCGACGTGCTCGGCGTGCTGCGCGACTCCTACTGCCGCCGCGTCGGTATCGAATACATGCACATCCAGGACCCCGCCCAGCGGCGCTGGATCCAGCAGCGCGTGGAGCGTCCCGCGGAGCGTCCCGACCCGGCGGAGCAGCTTCACGTCCTGGAGCGGCTCAACGCCGCCGAGGCCTTCGAGAACTTCCTGCAGACCAAATACGTCGGGCAGAAGCGCTTCTCGCTCGAAGGCGGCGAGTCCGCCATCCCGATCCTGGACGAGATCCTGCAGGGCGCCGCGGAGGACAACCTCGACGAGGTCGTCATCGGCATGCCGCACCGCGGCCGGCTCAACGTGCTGGCCAACATCGTGGGCAAGTCCTACGGCCAGATCTTCCGCGAGTTCGAGGGCAACGTCGACCCGTCGACGGCTCACGGCTCCGGCGACGTGAAGTACCACCTCGGCGCCGACGGGCTCTTCCGCGGGCGTGACGACGCGAGCGTGCCGGTCCACCTGACCTCGAATCCCTCACACCTCGAGGCCGTCGACCCGGTCGTCGAAGGCATCGCGCGCGCCAAGCAGGACGTGCTCGACAAGGGCCAGACCGGTTTCACCGTCCTGCCGGTGCTGCTGCACGGCGACGCGGCGTTCGCCGGCCAGGGAGTCGTCGCCGAGACGCTGAACCTCTCGCAGCTGCGCGGCTACCGCACCGGCGGCACCGTCCACCTGGTGGTCAACAACCAGGTGGGCTTCACGACCTCGCCGCTCGCCGGCCGCTCGTCGGTGTACGCCACCGACGTGGCGCGGATGGTCCAGGCGCCGATCTTCCACGTGAACGGTGACGACCCGGAGGCGTGCGTGCGGGTCGCCCGGCTCGCCTACGACTTCCGCCAGGCGTTCAACAAGGACGTCGTCATCGACATGGTGTGCTACCGGCGCCGCGGCCACAGCGAGGTCGACGAGCCCTCATTCACCCAGCCGCTGATGTACGACATCATCGACCGCAAGCGCTCGGTGCGGAAGATCTACACCGAGGCGCTGATCGGCCGGGGCGACATCACCCTGGCCGAGGCCGAGGAGGCCCTGCGCAGCTACCAGTCGCACCTGGAGAAGGCGTTCGCCGAGACCCACGACGCCTCCACGCAGCCGGTGCGCTCCCCCGCCATGCGCCCGGCCGACGAGCGGGCCTCCGCGCCGGTGGAGACCGCCATCCCGCTGGAGACGGTGAAGGCGATCGTCGATACCCAGGTCGCGCTCCCCGAGGGCTTCACCATCCATCCGCGGCTCGCCCCGCAGCTGCAGCGGCGGGCGAAGATGATCGACGACGGCACGATCGACTGGGCGCTCGGCGAGCTGCTGGCGTTCGGGTCGGTGCTGCTCGACGGCCACCCGGTCCGGCTGGCCGGCCAGGACAGCCGCCGCGGCACGTTCGGCCAGCGTCACGCGGTCCTCGTCGACCGCACCAACGGCAACGAGCACACCCCGCTGAAGACGCTCCCTGACGCGGCGACGTTCTACGTCTACGACTCGCTGCTGTCGGAATTCGCGGCCATGGGCTTCGAGTACGGCTACTCCGTCGCCCGCCCGAACTCGCTGGTGCTCTGGGAGGCGCAGTTCGGCGACTTCGCCGATGGCGCGCAGTCGATCATGGACGAGTTCATCTCGGCCGGTGAGGCGAAATGGGGGCAGCTCTCGCGCCTGACGCTGCTGCTCCCCCACGGCTACGAGGGCCAGGGCCCTGACCACTCGTCCGCCCGCATCGAGCGTTACCTGCTCCTGTGCGCCGAGAACAACCTGACCGTCGCCGTGCCGTCGACCCCGGCGCAGTACTTCCACCTCCTGCGCCGCCAGGCGAAGGCCGAGCCGCGGCCACTCGTCGTCTTCACCCCGAAGTCGATGCTCCGGCTGCGCGCGGCGGCGTCGAGCATCGATTCGTTCACCGCCGGCACCTGGCAGCCGGTCATTCGTGATGACTCGGTCGACCGGCCGCGGCGCATCCTGCTCTGCGCCGGCAAGGTCTACTACGACCTGCTCGCCGCGCGGGGCAAGCGTTCCGACCCGCCGACGACGTCGCGCTCGTGCGGATGGAGCAGCTCTATCCCACCCCGGTCGACGAGGTTTCCGAGGTCCTCGCCTCCTACGGGGTCGGCTCCGGTGGCACCACCGACGTCGCCTGGGTCCAGGAGGAGCCGGCCAACCAGGGGGCCTGGCCACACGTGCAGATGCACCTGGTCGAGGGGCTGCCGGAGGGCGTGCGCCTGCGCCGCGTCTCGCGGGCTGCCGCGGCCTCACCCGCTGCGGGCGTTGCCGCTGTCCACGAGGCCGAGCAGGCCGCGCTGGTCGAAGCCGCGCTCGCGCCCTGATCCGAACGGTCCACGGATGTACTTCACCGATCGCGGGATCGAGGAGCTGGCGTCGCGACGCGGCGAGGAGTCGGTCTCGCTGGAGTGGCTGGCCGAGCAGCTGCGCGTGTTCGTCGACCTGAATCCGGAGTTCGAGACGGCCGTGGACCGGCTCGCCACGTGGCTCGCCCGGGACGACTCGGACGATTGACGCCCAATTCATGGCCGGCGAGCGACACGGCGTGCCGGATTCGCGCACTTTTCGGCGTTCGGCGCCATCAAGCTGGTTCACTGGCGTGCGCGTGAGCAGCTACTAGGAGGACTCGTGAGCCAGCAGCCTTACCAGCCAGGTCAGCCAGGTCAGCCAGGTCAGCCAGGTCAGCCAGGTCAGCCCGGCGGTTACCCCCAGCCCGGCCAGCAGGGCTACCCGCAGGGTGGGTACCAGCAGCCGGGGCAGCAGCCCCCGGGTTACGGCGGCTACCAGGGCGGCCCGGGATCCCCGTCGCCCTATGGCGGCGGCGCAAGCCGCGGCAACCCGCTCACGTCGGCGGCGACACTCGCCCCGATCCTGCTGATCGTCGGCTACGTGGTGGTGGCGCTCGGCGTCCTCGCCGGCATCCTGTCGTTCACGGTCGACTACGCCAGCGGCACATCGAAATTCATCAATTTCCTGCAGAACGTGGTCTTCGGGCTCGGATTCGGCGGCGTGCTCATCGCCCTGTCGGCCTTCCTGAAGAACCGCTCTTCCTGACCCAGGCACGGAGCGCCGTCGCGGGTTCGCCAGCCGCGACGGCGCTCTTTCGCGCCGTCAGGTCGTCAGGACCAGCTTGCCGAAGACATCGCCCTGCGCCATCTCGGCGAACGAGGTGCGGGCGTCAGCGAGCGGCCGAACGTCGTCGATCACCGGGCGCACCCCGGTCTCGTCCAGCAGCCTCAGCAAGGCGGCCAGCTCGTCGCGGGTGCCCATCGTCGAGCCCACCACCGAGAGCTGCAGGAAGAAGACCCGGTTGAGGTCGGCCGGCGGGTTCGGCCCGCTGGTCGCGCCGCAGACGACGACGGTGCCGCCGGGCCGCAGCGATTTCAGCGAGTGCGCCCAGGTCGCCTCGCCAACGGTCTCCAGCACGACGTCGACCCGGACCGGCAGGCGCGCGCCGGGCTCGAAAACGGCATCGGCGCCGAGCGCTTCGGCCTTGGCTCGCTTGCCGGGATCGCGGCTGGTGACGAACACCGTGTGGCCCATCGCCTTGGCGATCAGCAGCGCCGCCGTCGCGACGCCTCCACCCGCGCCCTGGATCAGCACGCTGCCCGGTCCGGTGAGCCCCGAGCGGGTGGCCAGCATCCGGTAGGCCGTCAGCCACGCGGTGGGAAGGCACGCGGCCTCCTCGAAAGACAGCGACGCCGGCTTGGGGACGACATTGCGGCTCGGCACTGCCACGAGCTCAGCCATCGCTCCGGGGTGCTTCTCCGACAGCATCGTGCGCTTGGGGTCGAGAGTTTCATCCCCGCCGCCCGCGGCAGGGTCGCCGATGACGGCGTGCACCACGACCTCGGTGCCGTCGGCCGTGACACCGGCCGCGTCGCACCCGAGCACCATCGGCAGCAGGTCAGCAGACAGGCCCTGACCTTTCAGGGACCAGATGTCGTGGTGGTTCAGCGCGGCAGCGCGAACAGTCACCAGCTCCCAACCCTCGGGGACGGCCGGATCGGCCGTCTCGGCGACCTCCAGGCCGGCGAGCGGGTCGTTCGGATTGATGGACGAGGCATACGCGGCAAGCACGTTCTCAGCTTACGGAGCGTCCTTCTTGGACTCGGCGCGGCGTGTCTGCTCCGAGGCAGCCCGGACCCGTGCTGGCATGGCAGGCGTGGTCTTTCTCGACTCGGTCCGGCGGGTGACGGGACGGCGCGCGGCGCGCCGCACGGTGCGCGTCAATGTGCGGCGCCCGTCCAGCGTGGGCGAGCGTCCGCTGGCCCAGCCCGGGGTGCTCCGCCGCACCCGCCCCGACCTGCCGCTGATCGATGCCGTCGATGGCTTCAGCGATTTCGTGCACTGCCCCCACCCCGGGTGCTGCGCCCTTCGCCCGGTCGACACCGGGTCGCGCTGCGCGGCCTGCGGCCGGATCTAGCCCGCGACTCACCGCTTGCCGGGGCGATTTCCCCCTCAGCCCCGCATCGGCCGGGCATTTGCGTGGAAGCATCTTGCGTACTGCCGGGACACCTCCCTGGTGCCTGGACGGTTTCGAAAGGTGTCAACGATGACCGAGCAGATGGGAACCGGCGCGCAGCCGCCCACCCCCGCTAATGCGAGCGCCGAGCCGAGCCTCTATGGCGGAGTTCGCACCAGGCGCGTCACCGTGCGCGACCTGCAGGCAGCAAAGGACCGCGGCGAGCGCTGGCCCATGCTGACCACGTACGACATGCTCACGGCCGAGATCTTCGACGACGCGGGCATCCCGGTGCTGCTCGTCGGCGACTCCGCGGGCAACAACGTGCTCGGCTACGACACGACCGTGCCGGTGACGCTGGACGAGCTGCTGCCGCTCACCCGAGCGGTCGTGCGCTCCAGCAAGCGCGCGATGGTCGTCGGCGACCTGCCCTTCGGCTCCTACCAGGCGTCGCCCCAGCAGGCCTTCGCCTCCGCGTTACGCCTGGTCAAGGAGGGGGGTGCCCACGCGGTGAAGCTCGAGGGCGGCCGCCGGGTGGTGCCCCAGGTGGAGCTGCTGGCGTCGTCCGGGATGGCGGTGATGGGCCATATCGGGCTCACCCCGCAGAGCGTGCACGGGATCGGCGGCTACCGCGTGCAGGGCCGCGGCGAGGCCGGCGACGCGCTGCTGGCCGACGCGCTCGCCCTGCAGGAGGCGGGGACCTTCGCGATCGTGCTGGAACTGGTCCCGGCTGACCTGGCCGAGCGGCTCTCGCGCGAGCTGGCCATCCCGACCGTGGGAATCGGCGCGGGTGCCGGCTGCGACGCGCAGGTGCTGGTGTGGACGGATATGGCGGGCATGCACTCCGGCTCCGTCCCACGCTTCGTGAAGCAGTACGCCGACCTGCGCTCGGTCCTGACGACGGCGGCCAGCGAGTATGCCGACGACGTGCGCACCGGGCGCTACCCGGCCCCGGAGCACTCGTACACGTAGCTCCAGGTGCCGGGAAGCGGCGCGGTGCCGTCAGACGTCGGTGACCCGCAGGCCGGCGTGTGCCTTGTAGCGGCGGTTGACGGAGATGAGGTTGGCCGTCAGCGCCTCGACCTGGCCGGCGTTGCGCAGCCGCCCGGCGTACACCCCCCGCATTCCCGGCACGAGGTCGGCGAGGCGGCCGACCAGGTCGGTCGCCTCGCGGTCCTCTCCCAGCACGAACACGTCGGTCAGCACCTCGTTAACCGACTCGTCCTCGAGCAGCACAGCGCTCACGTGGTGGAAGGCTGCCACGACCCGGCTGTCGGGCAGCACCGCTGCTGCCTCTTGCGCCGCGCTCCCGGCCGGGACGTCCAGCTGGTAGGCGCCCTGCTTGTCGAAGCCGAGCGGGTTCACGCAGTCGACGACGATCTTTCCGGACAGTTGCGCTGTGAGCGATTTCAAAAGGTCCTCATGGCCCTCGTAGGGCACGGCGACGATGACGATCTGGCCGGCCGATGCCGCGCCTGCGTTGTCGAGCCCGGAGACCGGCAGGCCGGCCTCGGCCATCGGCGCCGCAGCCTGCGCGGCCCGGGCGGCGTCACGAGAGCCCAGCACGACGGGCACGCCGGCGGCGGCAAACCGCCTTCCGAGCCCCCGACCTTGAGGACCGGTGCCACCGAGTACGGCGACCGTCCCGAACTCCTCCGGCGTCGCGTCAGAAGGGGTCGGGTATGAGGGCGAAGAACCATCGTTAACTGAAGCCATCTGCGCATACTTGCAGGAGGCGGCGCGTGTAGCGCGAACCGGTAAGGCGAAGAGCAGCTGCGAATCAGCAGGAGAAGGTGTGCGGGGGTCCAATGGTGGCTCCGGGGCCGGCCCGGGCGGCGACGAGACCAAAGGCGCCGCCGACCCCAAAGGCTCCGCCAGTCCCGTAGGTCCGGCGAGCGCGGCAGACGTCGAGGAGATGCTGCGCGCGCTCTCGCAGGTCCGGCTCTCGATCTCCGCCGAGCTGAGCGCCGCCGCCGGTGCGCTCGATGCCCAGCGCCCCGACGTGGCCAGAGAGATCTTTGCTGGCGCCACGGCTGACCTCGCCCGGCTGCGGGCCGTCGCCACGGCGCGCCAGGCCCGCGAGGACCTCCCCGTTCTCGTCGGGGCGGCTGCGGGCGGCGCGGGTGCGGGCGGCCCGGTTCCGCCCGGCGCCGCTCCGGCTGGACGGTGATGCCGACGGCACGGCCGTGGCTCGGCGCGCGTTCAGCTTCACCGGGTGGCAGACCCGGGTGCTCGTCGGCGCCCTCGCCCTGGCCATCGCGCTGCTGACCCTGCCGAACGTCGGTGGTGGCCCGCCGCGAACCGGCAGCACGTCCACGAGAGGGGCGCAGACCGTCGACACCGCCAACCTTCGCCTGGTCAGCACCGAGTTCACCAGCCTGCGCAAGGTGTTGCAGTCGAAGTCGACCGCCCCCAACGAGGTGCTCGCCATCGGCAGCACCTGGCACGCCTCGGTCGAGCGAACCCTGCCGGAGGCGTCAACCCAGGAGGCCACCGCGCGCCACATCGTGCTGCTGCTACGCCAGGAGCGGGCCCTGCTCGACGAGACCCCGTCCTCAGGCTCGCCGGCGCAGCGTAACGCGACGGACCGGCTGCGGGTCGGCGCTGACCAGCTGCTCAACAGCCTGCGCGCAGATGGCCGACAAGCGGGTGCTCTCGGTGCTGCCCGCGGCGATCACGGCCCTGCCGGTGAAGCCGAGCCCGACCCCTACGACCCCGCCGAGCCCGACCCCGACCGGTCCCGTCGCCAGCCCGACCCCCCCGACCCCGACGACGCCGCCGTCCACCCCGGTTCCGACCGCTCCGGCGCCGACCCCGACCCCGGTCGTCACCGCCCCGCCCCCCACCCCCTCGGTGCCGCTGCCCAGCCTGCCGGTGCTCCCGAGCGTCATCCAAAACCTGGGTGGCCTGCTGCCGAGCCCGGCGGCGACGGCGACGGCCGCCCCCCGCACCAACCCCCAATCGCCTCAGACGGCGATGGACCGCACCCCCGAGACGGCGCCCAGCGCTCCCGCCGGGTAGTCGCAGCGGCGCCTAGCTGTTTTGACCTAGCCAACGTCCGGCGACCTGCCCGTGACGATCCGCCCGAGGTTGCGCAGCGAGACACTGCCTGGCTGCAGGTAGCTGCTGTGGCCCTGCGCGCCTCGTACCGAGAAGGTGCGGGCACCGAAGCCGGCGCCGGCCGGGTCGGGCCCGTACGGGTCGGGCACGGGCAGCCCCAGCCGGCGGGCCAGCCCGGCCGGCCAGAAGACCAGCCGGATCGGGTCCGAGGCCGCGCGGGCCGCCCAGACGTGGCCCTTCGGCACCCGTAGCGCGCTGGCGGAGCCCGCTTCGACACCCGGGCTGGCCAGCAGGACCAGCTCGTCCACCGGCAGCGAGCGGCGCGCCGCCAGACCGGCGACGAGCGTCCCGTAGCTGTGGCCGATGACCGTGAGGTGCTGACGGCGACCTGCCGTCGCGCGAAGGCCAGCCGCAAAGCGGCGCAGGAGCGGCGCCCCTTGCCGCGCGCGGGCATCGCTGATGACCTGCAGCACCGAGGGCGCGTCATAGCCGAGCCAGGCCACGGCCACGGTGGCTCCCCCGGCTGCCGCGGCCAGGGCTCGCGTCTGACCCACCAGCCGCGGCACGTCGTCGAGCTCCGTCGCCATCCCGGGAACGAGAACCGCCACATCAGCGGCCGCCTCGATGTCGCCGGTCGCCACGACCGCGGTGCCGTCGCCCGCCAGATCGAGGGAGAGCAGCTCGCTTCCCGGGCGGGCCAGCGCGGCGAGCAGGGCACGCAGGGTGGAGCTGAGACGTCGTAACGGCGGCTGCGGTCCGGCGAGAGCAGCAGCGAGCCGCTGACGGTTGAGCGCATCGCGCAGCCGAGGCGGGGCGCCATCGAGGCCACCCACGATCCATGACCAGCCGGAAAGCCGGTCCCGCGAAGCAGCCGGGAGCCCGCCCCACCACACCGAGACGGCGGCGGGCTGCGCCGGGATCGGCCCGGCCCGGGTCGACTCCGCCGCCAGCTGCGCCGCGCGTTCCCCAGCAAGTGGGAGGAGCCGCGAGCCGGGCCGGGCCAGCGGGCCGCCGAGGACGCTCTCGCGCACCCCTGCCGCCACCCGACGATCGGCCTCGTCGAACGCCTCCACGGCCAGGCGAAGCTGAGCATCGACCGCCCCGCGGGAGCCGTCGTCGACTCCGAGCACCCGTGACGCTGCCGCGCTCTCGCCCTGGACGGTCTGCCATTGCGCCGCGAGGGCTGACGCCAGGAGCGCCAGCGTCTCGACGGTCGTGGCGAACGCCTGCAGCCGAGCCCGTACCGCCGCGGCCCTCTGCTCGAACGCCCGGCGGCCGGCGCCGGTCCACTCGGCCGGGATCCGGACCACCGATCGGCTCGCGTCGCGCAGCAGCTGCGCGAAGCCCCGCAAGCGCGCCGCCAGGACCGTCAGCAGGGCACCATCGAGCCGGGCGATGGCCGCCGCGGCCACCAGGGCCGGCACCGGCGCCATCAGGCGGCAGGCGGGAGCGCGTTCGCCTCGGCGCTCCGGTAGCCGCCAGCACTCCGCACCAGGCCACCCGCCAGATCCTCGACGGCGGCGGCTACCTGCTCCCCGGCCGCGGCGAGCGCCGGACGGCAGCCGAGGAGCGCGGAGCCGAACTGGCGAGCGGCGAACGCGTCGCACACCGCGACGCACGTGCGGTCGACGACGGAGCCGGCCTCGCGCAGTGAGGCAGCGCTTGCCTGCAGGAGTGCCGAGGCCGCGGCCAGCTTCGGTGGATCAACGGTGATGTCCGGCATGCGAGCTCCTCAAAGCAGTGGGTGGGACCACCTTGACCCCGTTTGAGCGAGCGCCAGCGCTGTCCACAGCCACCGGGTTCGACGCGCTCCCGTCCACAGGCGGGCCACCGGTCTCGGGGATCGCGGCGGCCCGTGGCGCGCCGCGGGCGGGGGTGTCGTGACTCCACCGCGCCCGTATCGGACGATGGGCGGGTGCACCCCGAGGCCTGCCTGGAACGGGCAAGATGACGGCAAGATGACTGAGCCCCGCTCCGAGGCCCGCAAAGCCGGTCAGCGCCGATCGCAATCCCAGCGGCGCGCGCTGCGCCTTCCCAGCGACCCCTGGACGATCGCCGCTGCCCTTTGCCTGTTCGGCGGCGCCATCTTGCTCGTGGTGGCCTGGTACGACATCTCCGGCACCGCGAATCTCTACGAGCAGCTGCCTTACCTGGTCAGTGCGGGATTCTCCGGCCTGGCACTGATCATCGCCGGCAGCGCATTCGTCATCGCGGGTCGATCCGATCGCACGGAGCGCCGCCTGGCGCAGCTCGTCGACGCGCTCACCGAGCCCGCCGGGCCGGCGCCGGATGGAGACCTCGAGAACGGCCTGAACCCGGCCGACGGGGGTTTTCTGGTCACCGCCGGCGGACGCACCTACCACCGCCCGGGTTGCCTGCTCCTTACCGGCAAGGAGGTCAGCGCAGCCGATCCGGCGGACATCGATTCGGATGCCCTCACTCCCTGCCCGGTCTGCGGCCCGCACCAAGCTCCGGACGCCTGAGCCATGATCGGGATCGACCTGGCACTCGCCGGTGTCGCTATCGGAGCCGTCGCCGCGCTCGCCGGGCTCGGGGTCCTGGTCACCTACCGCACCACGGGCGTCTTCAACATCGCTTCCGGCGGCATGGCCATGGTGGTCGCCTATTTCCTCTGGCAGGCCGTCCGCGGCTGGCACTGGCCTTTGGCGGTGGCCGCCCCGGTCGCGCTCTTCGTTCTCGGACCCGCGCTCGGCCTCGCCGCCGAGTACGCGATCTTCCGGCCGCTTCGGCGGCGAGGCGCGTCGACCGCCGAGACTCTCGTGGCCAGCACCGGCCTGCTCGTGCTGCTGCTGGGTTTCGCTGCCCAGGTCTGGGGACTGCAGGCACGCCAAAACGCGCCGTCGATCGTTCCCACTGGCTCGGTCGACCTCCCGGGCGGCGCCGTCATCGACCGCGGCAGCCTGGCTCAGCTCGGGATGGCGCTGCTCGCCTGCCTGGTGCTGACGCTGGTCGCCCGCAACACGCGGGCCGGGTTGCTCGCCCGGGCAGTCGTCGACCAGCGCTCGCTGGCGCAGCTGAGCGGGGTCAACGCCGATGCGGTGGCGGCCGCCGGGTGGGTGCTCGGTGGCTTCCTGGCCGGGATCGTGGGGGTGCTGCTGGCGCCGACCACCCAGCTGAGCCCGTACGGCCTCACGCTGGTGGTGCTCGAGACGCTCGCGGTGGTCGTCATCGCCAAGCTGTCGTCGATCGTCGTCGCCGTGGTGGCGGCACTCGCGCTCGGCATCGGCCAGTCCGAGTTGCAGCAGGTGCAGCTACACGGGCTCGCCCAGACCATCTTCGGCAGCGTCCAGTCGAACCTGTTCGTCGTCGCCCTGCTGGTGGCGCTGCTGCTGATCCCGCAACTGGCAGAGACGGGCAGCGGCGCGGTGACCGCCGTCATGCGGCGCCCGATTCGCTGGCCGGCCTGGAGCCCTCCGCTGGCAGCAGCCTTTATCGCCGCCCCGTTGCTGTTTCCGAACGCCGACCTGCGCACCGCCCAGGAGGTGCCGGCACTCGCCCTGATCTTCCTTTCGCTGATGCTGCTATCCGGAGTGGCGGGTCAAATCTCGCTGGGCGCCGCCGGGTACGCGGGAGTGGGCGCGCTGCTGTGCGCCGCGTTCATGGACGGCGCGGCCGGGCTTCCGCAGCTGCCGGGTCCCATCGCGTTGCTGTTCGGGGCGATCGGTGCGGGGGTGCTCGGCTTGATCACCGGTTATCCCGCCCTTCGCCGCAGCGGTCTCGCGCTGGCGTTGACGACGCTCGCGGTAGGCACCGTCGCCAGCCGCTTCGTCTTCGAGCAGCCGGCCTTCACCTCCGGCCTCAACATCAGGACCGCGGTCCATGGCGCCCGCGCGTTCTACACGCTCGAACTCGTGCTGCTTCTGCTCGGGCTCGGGCTGGTCGAGCTCCTGACCCACGGGCCGGCCGGACGCGCCCTGCGAGCCTGGCGGGACAGCCCGGACGGGGCGCGGGCGGCGGGCGTCGACGTCCGCCTCGTGACGCTCGCCGCGTTCGCGACCAGCGCGGGCATCGCCGGCCTGGGCGGCGGGCTGCTGATCCAGTCGGCCGGCGCGTTCGATGCCGGTGCGGTGGACCCGCTGCACGGGCTGCTGTGGTTCACCACGATCGTGGTGGCGGGTGCCGACAGCGCCGTAGCGGCCATCCTCGCGGCCGCGCTAACCGTGCTCATCGACACCCTCGCGGTGGACGGGACGTCGCTGCTCGTCGTCGGCATCCTGGCGGCCCTGCTCGGGCGGCTGCCGCGCGGTATCGCGGGGCTGTTCGATCAGGTCACCGACTTGTTCCGGCGGCAGCAGCTGCCGGATCCGGACGCCCCGCGCCGGCTGTCGAGCGACGGCCGCCGGCTGCTGCAGACGCGGTTCGGAGTCGGCCGGTGAGCGCGCTCGTCGCCGACGACCTCTGCAAGAGCTACGGCGGTCTGACCGTGCTCAACCACGTCAGCCTCACTGCGGAAGCGGGCCGGATCACCGCTCTCATCGGAGCGAATGGAGCCGGGAAGACCACGCTCTTTCGCATCCTGGCGGGCAGCCTGCGGCCGGATTCGGGACGCGTGCTTCTCGACGGGCGGGATGTGACGCGGCTGCCCGCCGATGCCCGCAGCAGGCGCGGGCTGGTGCCGACGTACCAGGTCGGCAGCGTCTTCCAGACCATGACGGTGCGGGAGAACCTGCTGGTCGCGGCGGAAAACCGGCACCGGCTCTCCCCGCTGCGCGCCTTCGCCGGGCCGCTGGCCCGTACCGTCGCCGGCCGCGTCGACGAGGTCAGCGACCGCCTCGGGCTCGACGCGTTTCTCGCGATCCCGGCCGGCGAGCTGCCGACCGGCGTCCTGCGGCTCGTCGAGCTGGCCCGGGCGCTCGTCACCGATCCGCTGGTGCTGCTGCTCGACGAGCCGGTCAGCGGGCTCGACCGGCGCCAGACCACCGCCGTCGCTGCCCTGCTGCGCCGCCTGGCGTCGGCTGGCAAGGCGGTGCTCCTCGTGGAGCACGATCCGCACTTCGTCGAGTCGGTGGCAGATGAGGTTCGCGAACTCGCCCAGGGAACGCTGCACGACGTCCCCAGCGCGAACTCAGCGGAGGCGTCATGAGCGTCCTGCTCGCGATGCGCGGCGGGCGCGCCGGATACGGGCCTGTCGAAGTGCTGCACGGCATCGATCTCGACGTCGCCGAGGGTGGCGTGACGGGGATCGTCGGCCCTAACGGCGCGGGCAAGACCACCCTGCTCTCCGTGCTCGCCGGCACCGTCGCGCTTCGCGCCGGAACCTTGACGTGGCAGGGGCGCCCCTATGCCCGGCGGCGACCCGAGCAGCGGGCCCGCCACGGCCTGGTGGCCATCCCCGAATCCCACGGGGTCTTCGCTCACCTCTCGGTGCGCGACAACCTCGCCGTGTTCGCCGGCAAGCGTCCGCTGGACCCGGCGTACGAGGCGTTCCCGATCCTGCGCGAGCGCGGCAAGCAAGCCGCGGGCACCCTGTCCGGCGGGGAGCAGCGAATGCTCTCGCTGAGCCGAGCGCTCGTGACGGATGCGCGCTGCGTCGTCATCGACGAGCCCTCGCTGGGCCTCGCGCCTGCCCTGACGGATGAGCTGTACGAGGTCGTCGCCCGCATCGCCGCCGGCGGGGTCACGGTCGTCCTCGCCGACCAGTTCGAGGACCGCGTCCAGCGGCTGGCGTCCGTGGTCTACCGCCTGGAACGCGGGGAGGTCACCTTCGCCGGCGAGCCGGCCGAGTTGTCAGACGTGCAGGCTTGACGCTCCAACCCCCTGTCGAACCGACAATGCGTTGTCACGGCTGAAGTCGCGCCGGACGCCGTTCTGCCTGTACGCCACGCACTCGGACGCCGGCGACGGCACGTGGCGCTTCGGCAGCCCTGGTCGTGTCAGGGCGAGTAGGCGAGCTGCGGCACGGTGAAGCAGGTCTTGTTCATGTCGTCGACCTGGGAGACCCAGCCGCCCTTGCCGTCATTCGCCGAGTCCTGCCAGCGCGCCACGTTCAGGCAGCTGTACGCGGTCTTGCCCGGCTTCTTCACCACGAAATCGCGCGGGGTCAGCAAGCCGTGGCCGGTGTAGTTCTTGGTGGTGCGCAGGTAGTTCTCGACGCATTGCCGGGTGAGCTGCGCACCGCACGATGACATGGCATCCGTGAGCCACTGCGCCGACGCGTACCCCTCGAGCTCCCACTCCGAGCTCTTGGCCGCCCGGTCGGGATAGAGGCGGTTGACCGCTTCCTGGAACCCCTTCACGCCCGGCTTGCTGGGATCGTCGAAGTTCTGGGAGTTGCTGGTGGCGTAGATGCTGTTGCGGCAGGTCGGGCTGGCCGCGTAATCACTCTTGATCGTGCCGACCCACCCCTGCGCGGTCGTCACCTTCGCGATGAGCTTCACCTTGTGGGCGTCGAGCGCCTTGCACAGCCGCACGTTTCCTGGCGTATCCATGGCATCGAAGACGGTGTCGACCTTGTTCGCGGCGATGTCGACGGCGATGCTGTCGAAGTTCGCCAGGCCGAGATCGACCTGCTCCTCGCGAACGCTGTAACCCTCGACGCGCAAGGCGTTTTCGACGAGATGCGCGTAGCGGGCGGCCGGGGCGACGTTGTAGAAGACGACGGCCGCGCGCTTGGCCCCGCGCTCCTCCTTGAACCAGCGGTAGACCTCGGTGCCGCCGTAGAGCTTGCCGTCCCACCCGATGGTCTTGCCGTTACGCGGCTCGTCGCTGCCGTAGATGTTCCACAGGTGCGGGTACTGGTCGTACGCGGTGCCGACCGGCTGGCCACCGACGTCCGGCACCCCTTTCTGGTTCACGTACGGCGCACCGTCGTAGCTGAACGCCGTCGTTCCCGCGAGGGCGAAGACCCGGTCGCGGTCGATGAGCTGGTGCGCGCAGTCGACGTTGCCCGACCCGCTGCCCTTGTCGTCGCAGGCCACGACCTTGACCTTGCGCCCGTTGATCCCGCCCTTGCGGTTGAGGGCATCGAAGAACGCCGTGGCGCCGTAATAGGAGCCGCTGAAGACGTCCGGTCCGAGCGGGCTCGTCTTGCTGACGAGCACGCCCACCGTGATCGTGGATGAGCTCACGCCGATGTCCGAGGCGGGGTTCTTGACCGGCGCGCTGGACGCCGCGCCGCTGCTACTCGCCGTCGCGGTGGGAACCGCCGGCGCCGCGGGCGGAGCCGAGACACGCGTACCGCACGCCGTCGCGACCAAAGCCAGACCGGCGAGCGATGAAACGACGAGCAGCCTTCTGCGCACGTAGTCATCCTCTCCCGAAGGGCCGGCGGGCACTCATACGTCGGGTAACCGACACGAACGGAGCAATCTTTCTGACCACACGACGTTCACCTATCTGCGACATTCCTCGGCATGAAGATCACGGGGGTGCTCGTTAGGAAGGTGACGGGGGTGGCGCGGGCTGCGCGTCTCGGGGGCCTCATGACGGCCGTGACCATTGGACTTGCTGCCTGCGGCAGCTCCGCGTCGAAGACGTCGGCCGAGTCGACACCATCGCCGTCACCAACAACATCGCCGGCACCGACCCTTCCGGCCGGCTGCCATGGTGCGGCGGTTGACGTCGACACCACGCTCGCGATCCTCACCGACCCCAGCAATTGCCCCGGCTCGGTGAACAAGTACTGGAAGGAGCAGCTCGGCGCCCTGTGGACCGAGCCGGTCTTCATCCCCTACAGCGACGGCGAGATTCCCGACAACGCGTGCGGCCGCGAGGACGGCAACCCCGACGACTTCGCCGACAACGCCTTCTTCTGCCCCGCCGACGGCACCATCGCCTACAGCAAGGACCTGCTGAACGACCTGTACCACAAGGGCGGCCCCTACCTGCCGGTCGTCGTGCTCGAACACGAGCTCGGCCACCGGGCCAACAAGATCGCCAGCAGCGTCGGTGTCATCTCCCGCTCCGAGGAGAACCAGGCCGACTGCGACGCGGGGGTCACGACCGCCTACGCCCGGACCGCGCACCGGCTTCCTTTCAGCGACGTGATCGCGGCCGCCAAGGTGCTCTACGACCTCGGCGACACCCGCAATTTCGGAGACGAGGTCGCGCTCTCGTCCGACGCTCATGGGACGCCGAAACAGCGGGTCGCCGCCTTCGGCCGCGGGTACTTCCAGACCGTCAAGACCTGCCGCGCGCTGGGCGAATCGGAGTCCGGGAAGGTCGGCATCCCGGGGGTCGACAGCTGACCGGATGGGCGTCTGACATATTGATTGACTGTGCTTCGCGTCGCCGTCATCGGTAGTGGCCCCTCCGGCATCTATGCCGCGCAATCGCTGATCAAAAACGCGCCTGAGGTCGGTGGGGTCGAGGTCGACATCATCGACCGGCTGCCGTGCCCCTACGGGCTCGTGCGGTACGGCGTAGCGCCCGACCACGAGAAGATCAAGTCGATCACCCTGGCCCTGCAGAAGGTGCTGGAAACGGACGGGATCCGCTTCCTGGGCAATATCGACGTAGGGGTCGACCTGTCCATGGAGGAGCTCCACCAGTACTACGACGCCATCGTCTTCGCCTACGGCGCCGCGATCGACCGGCGGCTCGGGATCGACGGCGAGGAGCTGGCGGGCAGCTTCTCCGCGACGGACTTCGTCGCCTGGTACAGCGGCCATCCCGACACCCAGATCGACCGGTTCACCCTCGACGCCAAGCAGGTCGTGGTCGTCGGGGTCGGCAACGTCGCGGTCGACGTGGCGCGCATCCTCGCCAAGACCCACGAAGACCTGCGCCCGACCGACCTGCCCGACCATGTCCTGCACGTGCTGGAGGCCAGCGCCGTCACCGACATCTACGTGCTCGGCCGCCGCGGGCCGGCCCAGGCGAAGTTCACCACCAAGGAGCTGCGCGAGCTCGGCGAGCTGGTGAACGCCGACATCATCGTGCGCGACGACGAGATGATCCTGGACGAGGCCAGCGAGCAGACCATCGCCAGCGACGCCGGCCAGCGCCGCAACGTCGACATCATGCGCAAGTGGGCCGAGGAAGGACCCGAAGGCACCGCCCCGTCCAAGCCGCGCCGCATCCACCTGCGCTTCCTGGTCCGCCCCGCCGAGATCCTCGGCGAGGCCCGCGTCGCGGGCGTGAAGGTCGAACGCACCGAGCTGGACGGCACCGGCAACGTCAAGGGCACCGGGGAGTACGAGACGATCCCGGCTCAGATGGTGCTGCGCAGCGTCGGCTACAAGGGGCAGGGCCTTGCCGGGCTGCCGTTCGACGAGCGCAACGGGACGATCCCGCACGAGGCGGGACGCGTCATGCGTGAGGGCGAGCAGGTGCCGGGTGAGTACGTCGCCGGCTGGATCAAGCGCGGACCGACGGGCGTCATCGGCACCAACAAGTCCGACGCCAGCGAGACCATCACATCGCTGATCGCTGACGCGCCCAACCTGCAGCCGGCTCCGGAGCGCGACTCCCACGTGCTCATCAAGCTCCTGGAGGACCGCGGCGTGCCCGTCGTCGACTGGGAGGGCTGGGTCGGCATCGACGCGGCCGAGCGGGCGCTCGGCCAGGCGCAGGGACGCGAGCGCATCAAGATCGCCGAGCGCGAGCTGCTGCTGGGCCACGCCGGGCGCCGCTGACGACGGGTCTGGCACTGACCAGGGCCGGGCGGCGCGCCGACGCCGAAAAAGTTCGCGGTCGTCGCAACCTTGACATTCGCTGACGGCTCGGATGATCAGCCGTCAGGATTGCGTCATGTCCAGCGTCGCCGTGAAGGCCTCCCGACCGTTGCGAGTCGCCAGCGCTCTCTGCGCCGCCGCAGCGGTGTCCATCAGCCTGTCCGCCTGCGGTTCCAGTGGCACCGGCGCCGTCGAGAAGGCGCCGAACGCCAAGGTCTCGGTGGCCTCTTCCGCATCACCGTCGGCGAGCGGCAGTGGCGGTGGCGCCTACACCGGTACGACGGGCACCGGCGGTGGCGGCACCGGCGGCACCACCGGAACCGGCACCGGCACGGGCACGGGCGGCACGGGCACGGGCGGCGGCGGCGGCGGCGGGATCAGCCTCAACGTCAACCAGACTGCCGAGCCCCTGTGCCCGGGTGGCACGAACCTGGCCCCGATCCCGGGCAAGCAAATCTCCTTCACCTACACGTCGACGGGGGCGACCGGCGTCACCGTGAACATTGACGGCGGGCTCTACGACACCTTCGGTGCCAACGGCGCCGTCGTCGTCAACTTCGAGTGCTCCGGCGCCGAGGGCAGCACCGTGACGCACACCTACACGTTCACGACCGTGCCAGGCGGTGTGAGCAAGACGCTCACCGCCACCGCCATCCAGCACGTCCAGACGAACGTCGGCGATGGCGGGAGCGGCGGCGGCGGGATGGCGCCGGCCCCGCCGAGCACGTCGTCGAAATCCTGACGGCTACGAGACGTCGAACACCGTCTTGATGCAGTCGCCGCTGCGCGCCGCGACCGCCGCATAGGCCGCTGGCGCCTGCTCCAGCGGGAAGTGATGGGTGAAGATGCGGTCGGTCGCCATGCGTCCGGACGCCACCAGCGGCAGCAGGTCACGCCACGTGCGGTGGATCGGCGCCGTCGTCGTGCGCAGGGTCAGGCTGCGAAACAGCGACATGAGCATCGGGTACTGGTAGGGCGACGGGTTGTGGACGCCGACCACCGAAACGGTGCCGCCGGCGCGTACCGACGCCAGCGCCGCCTCGATCGTCGCGTCAGCGCCCACGGCTTCGATCACCGATGGAGCTCCCAGCCCCTTCGTCGCCTCGAAGACCTGGGCTCCGGTGCCGCCGCCGGCGGCCGGGTCGATCGGCTCCGCGCCGAAGCTCTCGGCGATCGCGCGACGCCCCGGCGCGAGATCGACGGCGAGCACGCGGCCGGCGCCGAGCATCAGCGCCGAACGCACCGCGCAGAGCCCGACCGCCCCCAGGCCGACCACGACGACCGTGGAACCCGGCTCGATGTCGGCGCGGCGCGCGGCGATCCACCCGGTGGGCAGGTTGTCCGTCAGCAGCAGCGCAGCCTCGTCGTCGATATCCGCGAGGTCACCGCGCAGGGCCCGCAGCTGGAAGTCGGCGTCGGGCACCGCGAGAGCCTGTGCCTGGGCGCCCCCGAGCACGCCGGAGCCGAAGACCTGAGGGCCACCGTTCTGGCACTGGATCGGGTCACCTTCCGCGCAGCCCGGGCAGGTCCCGCAGCCCGCGACGGAGGCCACCAGCACGCGATCCCCGACCGCGACCGTATGAACGTCGGAGCCGATCTCGGCGACGACCCCGACCGCCTCGTGGCCGACACTCAAACCGTCCGGGCTGACGCCCATGTCGCCGTCGTAGAAGTGCAGGTCGCTGCCGCAGATCGCCGACTTCTGCACCGTCACGACCGCGCCGGTGGGGCCGGGCAGGACGGC
This sequence comes from uncultured Actinomycetota bacterium, assembly GCA_963782485.1. GTDB lineage: Bacteria > Actinomycetota > Actinomycetes > Frankiales > Frankiaceae > DATAZK01. Next base: position 377,261 of record CAWAJV010000005.1, on the reverse strand, counting down.
GTCCGGAACGTCACCGACCCGCACGGCGTGTGCTCCGGTGATCAAGGCCGCGCGCATGGGTACTCCTCGTCTCGAAGGGCTCACCGCACCTTCTCATGGGGGCTCGAAGCCGGCTCTGCGAGCCTGCCGCGAATGAAGCGTTAACGCTGCGCGCCTGGCGTGCCGATGACAGATCGGTAACGCACGCGCGTGGCCCTCGGCTGCGCTGACCCGATTGGCATCGGAGGGCGACCGTGGGGCGGATTCAGCAGGGGTTCCGGCTGACGAAGATCAGCTGGCGGGTGATCCGTGAGCAGCCGGTTGCCCTGGCGCTGCCGCTCGCCGCGGCAGCCGCCGAAGGGGTCGTCGCCGCCACGTACGTCCTCGCCGTGACGGGGACCCACTCGCTCACCGAGCGCGGCGCCGCCCACTACATCGCGCTGTATCCGCTGCTCATCGCGCTCACGCTGATCGCGACGTTCAGCAATGCGATCGTCGTCGCGCTGGCGGACGCGCGGCTGCGGGGCGCGCCGATCACCGTGCGGCAGGCGTTCGCCGCGACCGTCGGCCGCTTGCCGTTGCTGATCGCGTGGTCACTGCTCAGCGCCACCGTCGGGCTGTTCCTGCGCATCCTCGAGGAGCGCCTGCCGATCGCCGGCCGGATCGCCGCCGCCATCACCGGCGTCGCGTGGTCGCTGGCGACGGTGCTCGTCATCCCCGTACTGGTCGTCGAAGGCGTCGGACCCATCGAAGCCGTGCGCCGCTCGGGCCACCTGTTCCGCCAGAAGTGGGGCGAGTCGCTGGTCGGCCAGGCTGCGGTTGGCCTGCCCATCTTCCTGATGACCCTGCCGGTCCTCGTGCTCGGCGCCGTGGTCGGCGCAGCGAACGTGATCGCCGGCGTCGCGATCATCGCCGTCGCGATCGGTGTCATGGTGGCGTTCACCGGCGCCCTGGGCGGGGTCTTCCAGACCGCCCTCTACCGGTACGCGACGGGCGGCGACGAAGCTCTGGCCGCCTCCGCCTTCACCCACGACGACATGGCTCTCGCGTTCCGCCAGCGTCGCCGCTCGCGCACCTGAGCCGGCCGGTCGCCGGCGTCGCCGTACCCTCGGTCGCATTGGACACCGGCAGGCCTGTCCGTCAGGCTTCCCGGATGGACGTTCAGATCGCCGGGCGGGTGCTCTCCTCGCTTCCTGCGGACGACGACCACCCTTACCGCACCGGTGCGTGGCGGCCGCAGACCACGGAATGGATCGCCGACGATCTCACGGTCACCGGAGACCTGCCTGGCGACCTGAACGGCCGGTACCTGCGCAACACCGAGAACCCGGTGCATCCGGCGATCGAGCGCTACCACCCGTTCGACGGCGACGGCATGGTCCACGCCGTCGGGTTCGACAGCGGGCGGGCGTGCTACCGCAACAGGTTCGTGCGTACGGACGGGTTCCGCGCCGAGCAGGCGGCCGGTGAGCCGCTGTGGGCCGGATTCGCCGAGAAGCCGCAGTGGTCACGGCGCGCGGACGGGAGCCATGCGCGCGGCCCGATGAAAGATGCATCGAGCACGGATGTGATCGTCCACAACGGCGTCGCGCTCACCAGCTTCTACCAGTGCGGGGATCTCTACCGCCTGGACCCGGGATCGCTGGAGACGCTCGGCAAGGCCGACTGGCACGGCGAATTCCCTTACGCCGACGGGGTTTCCGCGCATACGAAGGTCGACCCGCGCAGCGGCGAGTTGCTCTTCTTCAACTACGGCACGACCGCGCCCTACCTGCACTACGGCGTCGTCGACGCGAGCGACACGCTCGTGCACTACACCGACGTGCCGCTGCCCGGGCCCCGGCTGCCCCACGACATGGCATTCACCGAGAACTACGCGATCTTCAATGACTGCCCGCTCTTCTGGCTTCCGGAAGCCCTGGCGCTCGGCAAGTACGTGCCGCGCTACTTCCCGGAGCTGCCCACCCGCCTGGGGGTGCTGCCCCGCCGCGGATCGGCTGCAGGCATCCGATGGTTCGAGGCAGCCCCGACGTACGTCCTGCACTGGGTGAACGCCTACGAGGACGGCGACGAGATCGTCCTCGACGGCTTCTTCCAGGACGACCCGGTGCCGGCCGACGACGGCGCCGGATCCCTTTATCAGCGGCTCTTTCGCGGCATCGCGGCCGACCGCCTCGGCACCCGTCTGCACCGCTGGCGGCTCGACCTGCGGACCGGGCTGGCGAAAGAGGAGCGCCTCACCGACACCGTCACCGAGTTCGGCGTCATCAACCCTGATTGCGCCGGCCGGCCATACCGCTACACCTATGCGGCGAGCGCGCTGCCGGGCTGGTTCCTCTTCGACGGCATCGTCAAACACGACGTCGTGACCGGCCGCGAGGAGCGCTACGACCTGCCGCCCGGGGTCTACGCCAGCGAACCGGCGCTCGCCCCCCGGCCCGGTGCGACGGCCGAGGACGATGGCTACCTGATCACCATCACCTCGGACGTCGAACGCGATCTTTCCGAGTGCCTGGTGTTCGACGCCGCACGGCTGGCCGACGGGCCGATCGCGCGAGCACGACTGCCGGAACGGGTGTCGAGCGGCACCCACGCCACGTGGTCAGCCGCGAACCACACCGTTCAGACGACGTCGAATTCCTGATACATCCCGGCGGCGTAGTGGTTCGGCAGGTTGCAGATCAGCTCGTAGCGGCCCGGGGTCAACGTCACCGTGACCCAGCTGACGGACCCGGCCGTGATCCCGTCACCGCTGCCGGTTGCGCAGGGGTTGGAGGCCTCACCCAGGCTCCCGCTCTCGTCGACCGTTCCATCGGTGCCGACGACCCGCTGCCCGGCCGCGCCGGACAACGGCAAGATGACCATCTCATGGGTCTTCGAGCCCACGTTGCGCACGACGAACGTGACAGTGCCGGGCGTGACCGTCGCGGGTACCGCGCGGAGCATCCCGTTGCCGGCCGCACCCCAGCGACTCGCCATCATGCCGTGACCCATCGCCGGCGACCCCGTCCCCGGCGACATCCATGCGTCGCCGAGCATCACGGAGACGGGCTGCCCGGCCAGATGGGCGGGCACCGAACACGCCGGCGTAGAACCGCCGAACGCCCGCCCGCCCATCATCCCCGGACCCACGTTCGCGGCAGCCTGGGAGCATCCCGCGAGCGCAACAACAGCCAGGGCGCACACCACCGACTTGCGTGGTGAAGACCACTTGGCGGCCATGCCCTCGAGTAGACGCCGCAGCTGCGTGCGATGCCCAGGGCCTTACGTCCCGATCCCGCTGTGACACGCGCGACGCGAGCCGAAAACGCCTGCAGTTACTGGGAAACGATCCCGCTCCGCACCGCGGTCACGGTCGGCGTCGTGCAGATCGCAAACGTGGCCGGCGCGCTCAGCGCGCCCGTCTGGTTAGGCGGGAAGACGCGGATGGTCGCGCTCTGCGGGGCGTTCGTGTTGCACCCGGCGATCGCCACCTGCACCTGGAACGACGACACCTGGCCGGGCGGAATCGTGAAGCGGGCCGGCGCGGTGCCCGTGCGGGTGGCGGCAGAGCCGAGCTCCTGGCCGGACGAGTCGAGGAACGAGACGCCCGGGAAGCCGTACATGCTGCACGGCGTGGTGCCGGCGTTACGCAGGATGTAGGTCGTGATCCGGGAGCCGGCCGCGCCCGCGGTCGTCCCCGTCTGCAACGCCAGGTGGATGGACTGGCAGTCGGACGGTCCGGACGTCGTGGACGCCGATGACGACGGCGAGGCGGGCGCGGACGACGCGGGCGTGGTGCTCGGCACCGCCGAACCCGACCCGCTCGCAGAGGCGGTCGGGCCGGCTGAGGACGAGCTCGAACCGCAGGCGGCGACAAGGCAGAGCGCGGTGGCGACCGCGGCCAGACCAGTTGCGCGCGGAAGCGCCCGGTGGATAGTCGATGACGTGCTGTAACCGTTCACTGAGCCAGTCTCTCCCAGCGCGGCACCGCATCGAGCGGTGAAACGCCGTGTCGCGCCCGGGGGGTGGATCAGGCGTCGATCCATCGCCGCATGACCTTCTCCTGCTGCTTCAGCACATTGCCGACCAGGTCCCTGATGAGCGAAGCAGCGACGTCGCCGAGCAGTCTCAGGTTGACGGTGATGGTGCCGTCAACGCTGAAGCGGGCCCCGCCGGCGACGGGCGCTACTTCGAGACCTCCGCTGACCCGTGCCGATCGGCGCCCCACGGCTGCCTCGACCGTCACCGAACCGGTCGATCGCGGCGCGGCACCGATGGCGCGCCACTGCCGCCGCTCGACGATCTCGACGGTGGGCGTGACCAGCTTGGTGAACGGCGCGGGCACCCCGGTGGTGGGCACGGTCATGCGCACCTGGGTGCGGGCGTCCGTCGCCACCTTCTCGACGGATACGTCGCTCTCCAGCGCCCCGACCTCCGCGGCGTACTCCGCGAGGAACGTCTCGCTCGTCAAGCTGGCCATGACGAACGAGACATCCGCCGGGTAGATCGCCACATAGCGGACGCTGACCATGCCCTGAGCATGACGCATCGGCCGCGGGCCTCCCCCGAGAACCCGCGGCCGACGGTGCGATGCGATCTCGCGACGCTGGCGGCGGGCGCGCGGAAAGCGGGTCCAGTTACATCACAGGCTGCTTGGTGGGACTTGCCGGTTCGGAAGTCGTTGAGGGACCGTTGTCGCCGCCCACATCGCAGCGACACGAACTCGCTACGACGAAGCGCCGTGCTGCCGTGCGGCGATCTCATCGAGGAGCGCGAGGAGCTCATCGACGTCAAGCGGTTTGGTGAGGTAACGCATCGCTCCGCCTTGCATCGAGCGCCGGACCTGTCCCGGAGTCGCGTCGGCGCTGAGCACGACAACGGGCACCGCCGATGTCGTCGCGTTGGTCCCGAGCTCCTCGAGGACGCTCTGCCCGGAGCGGTCGGGCAGGTGCAGGTCGAGCAGGATCAGGTCCGGAGGATCGGCCTGCGCGATGTCCAGGCCGAGGTTGCCGAGTGCCGCGTGGGTGAGCGTCCACTCCGGCCGCAGCTCCACCAGCGAGCGCATCACGTAGACGTTGGAGGCGTTGTCCTCGATATACAGCAGGCTGAGCTGGCCGCCGGCTGCGGCGTGACCTTCCGCCGGCGCGCTCGCCCGGCCTGCCGCGAGCGCCGGAGGCTTTCCGCCGGGCAAGCTCACGGTGAAGGTCGCACCGTGGCCGGCTTGCGACTCGACGCTGATGACGCCGCTCATCAGTTCGACCAGCGCCTTCGTGACGCTCAAGCCGACCCCGGTCCCCTCGACGGTCGTGGCTTCGGCGCCGAGCCGGTCGAACGGCACGAACAGTCGCCCTTGCATTTCAGCCGGGATGCCCGGACCGTCATCCCGGACGATGATGTCCACCGGTCCGCCCGTCGCCGCGGCGCGCTGCCACGACACCCACACGTGACCGCCGGGCTCGTTGTACTTGACCGCGTTCGAAACCAGATTCAGCGCGATCTGCAGTAGCCGCGCGGCGTCCCCGACGGCGAAAGTGTCAGGCGGACCGCCGGTGGCCTCCAGGGTCACCCCGCCGGCCTCGGCGAGCGGCCGCAGCATGGTCAGGGTTTCCTCGACGATCCCGCTCACCGCGACCGGCTCCAGGCTCATCGCCATCTCACCGGACTCGATACGGGAGATGTCGAGGACGTCGTTGATCAAGGCGAGCAGGTGGCGGCCGGCCCGGACGACGTGATGCACCGAGTCGGCGTACTGCGTCCCGTCGAGCCGGCGTTCGAGGATCTGGCCGAAGCCGAGGATCGCGTTCAGCGGGGTGCGCAACTCATGGCTCATGCGCGAGAGGAAGTCGCTCTTCGCCTCGTTGGCCGCCCGCGCCTCGGCCTCGGCGGCGGCAATCGCCGCCATGGCCTCCACGTGTGCGGTGATGTCGTCAGTGATCCCCGTGACGAGGTTGATCTTCCCGGTCACTGGATCCGGGATCGGGGTGCCGGAGTCGCGTACCCACCGCACCTCGCCGTCGGCCCGGATGATGCGGTGCTCGGAAAAGGACTTCTCCCCGTTCGCCGAGCCGGCGAAAGCGGCGACCGCGCGCTCGGCATCGTCGGGGTGGACGATCCGCGCGATCAGGTCCGGATCGGCGAACAAGTCTTCGGCCGGATATCCGGTGATCCTTTCGAAAGCCGGGCTGACGTAGAGGTACGCGGGCGGGTCGAGCTGACGGAGCGTCGAAAGCAACATCGATATTCTCGGCAAGGAGGCGGAACTGCTCCTCGCGCACCCGTAATTCGGCGCTCAGCTGCAATTGCTCCTGATAGCGCTGGGTTGCCACGGATTTGAGCTGCATCCACAAGCCGATCCGCCGGCCCAGCGAATCGAGCGTGTCGCAGATGTCGTCGCGGCGGCGCCGCGCCTCCGGGCTGTAGAACTCGATGACTCCCTGGAAGCCCTCCGGGCTCGTCAGGGGGAATGCGGCGGCGGTCCGCAGCCCGGCGTCCATCCAGGCCTGCTTGCGGGGCCAGTCACGACGCTGCAGGTCGCTCACCCACACCGTCGAGCCTGCCTCCCAGGCGGCACCCGGCAATCCCTCGCCGCGCGCGAAGCTCAGCCCGCCGGACATCTCGAGAAAGCCGGCATAGGCCTGCGGGTCCTGCGACCACATCGCAACGACACGAAGCCGCTGGTCGTCCTCGTCCATGCCCCAGGCAACGGCCACCGGTCCGTTGAAGACCGGCCCGATAACGCCGAGAAGGCGCTCCATGACCTGCGGCAGGGGGGTGCCCGGCTTGGCGACGCCCTCCTCGGTGAGCACCTCCGCGACCGAGGACTGCACCGCGAGCAGGCTCCGGAGCGTGATGCGGCGCCGCTGCCGAGTCATGTCCTCATCTCCGTCATGAGCCGCAGCGCGGATCGCGGCTCCGGGATTGAAAGTGAAACAGCGCACCGCGGCCCGCGGCCACTCCCGAAAGCCCCCCTCGCAGCGTGACCTTCGGACCTCCGCTGAGCCGCATCCCAGCCTGAGCCGGCTCTCACCCGCCCGCGCTAGACCAATCGGCTCAAGACCCTCAGCCGCAGCGCCGACAACTCAATTGCGTCTTGTGAAACGTCGGAATTCGTGATCTGTTCGTTTCGCGACGCGATCATCGATTCGCGCTACGGGGGTTAGTGAGTTGCGTTTGCGCTGGGTCAGGAGATGCGCGCTCGCGATTCTCGTCGTCATGGTCTCGGCGGCCTGCGCGGGATTGCCGAGCAAGAAGCCGACCCTGTTGATCTACGGCGACAGCCTCACCGTGCTTTCCGAGGCGCAGGCAGAGCTGATGTACGGAAACACCTACAACGTCGTCTTCCGCGCCGCGGGCGGCACCTCCATCTGCGACTGGACCCGCCACGCCGCCGCGGACCGCGCGATCTACAAGCCGGCGCGGGTGGTCCTCGCGTTCACCGGCAATTCCGCCACCTGCTCGTTCCGCTCGCTGGCCCGCGGTGGCGAGCGTGCCTGGCTCACCAATTACCGCGACGCTCTCCTGACGATGCGTGCCGCGTTCACCGGATTGCCGATGTCGGTCGTCGCGAGCCCGGCGATGCTGAGCCCGCAGCCGGCGGGCACCTGGTACCCGGAGAACGGAAGCTCCGCTCTCAACGCGATGTACCGGCAGGTCTGCGCGGAACAGGGCATGTACTTCAACACCGCTGCCGACGACACCCTGACCCCGGGCCACAAGTTCCGGTGGATGCGGCCGGCGTTCCCTGGCACCGGCAAGCCGGTACTCGTGCGGGCGCCTGACGGGGTGCACCTGATGCCGGCCGGCGCCCTGTACTACGGCGCCGCGCTCGGAAGGTTCGGACCCGTACCGCCGAAGCCGAAGCCGAAGCCCACTCCCACCCCGACACCGACGCCCACCCCGACACCTACCGTGACACCGACACCGACGGACACACCGACACCGACACCGACGGACACACCGATCCCCTGAGCGCGGGGCGACCAGGACGTACCCCGGTTGGTGCAAGCAGACGTTGCTCCATTCAGCGCTATGCTGGCGCCGGCCCGCCGATCTACCGTCTTGACATGGGCATCGGGGGCAACGGCCGCTTGGACTTCACCGAGATTCGCAACGTTCTCGCCAACGTCGAGCGGCTACTCAGCAGTCATGACGGGGAGCTCGTACGCCCGTCGGAGCGAAGCCTGGCACCGCTGCAACGAGCGAGCCAGCGAACCGCCTCGCTGACGCATGATTTGCGCCTGGCACAGGACTTCCTTCAGCTGGCCTGTGCCGAGCTGTCAGCCGTCTACTGGACGAGCCAGGGTGACGTCGACCTGCGCCGCCCGCGCAGCGACACCCGGACCATCAAGCTCCCGACCGGCGACACCAACCGCCGGGTGGGAACGGCGCCGGGACCTGCCACGGTCAGCCCGATCCGCAGCGGTCAGCGCGCGACCTCCCACTGACGGCCCCTCCCCCGCGTGTAGTACGTTTCGTCGCGAAGGGGAGTAGCCCCCAATTCGGCGATCGACACGCTGGCGTCCTTGACGCCCGGTCGCCGAGCCTCAGCTGCTGAGGTGGGCGAGACCTTCGACTGGCAACTCATGCTGCCGGTCGGAGGCGGTTCCCCGAGACAGCCCCGGTCGGCCAGACCGCACCGGAGGACCCGTTGTTTTCGCTGGCTGTCGCCGCTACCGCCTTCGGCTTGATCTTTCTCGGTGAGCTGCCTGACAAGACGGCGGTCGCCAGTCTGGTGCTCGGCAGCCGCTACCGGCCGGCGCCGGTCCTGCTCGGAGTATGTGCAGCGTTCACGCTTCACGTGCTCATCGCGTCGACGGCGGGTGGGCTGATCGGGAGCCTCCCCCATCGCCCTATCGAGGGTGTGACGGCGGCGCTCTTCCTGATCGGATCGATCCTGCTCCTACGGTCCAATCCCGAGGAGGCCGCCGCCGAGGGTGAGGCGGAAGCCGACCGGATCGCGTCCGGTGGCGACAAGCGGATCGCGCTGGCGTCGTTCGGCGTGGTCGCTGTCGCCGAGTTCGGCGATCTGACCCAGCTGCTGACCGCCGGGCTCGCCGCGCGCTACCACCAGCCGCTGTCGGTCGGTGTCGGCGCCCTGCTGGCGCTGTGGTCGGTGTCGGTGATAGCCGTGCTGGCCGGACGGTCCCTCCTGCGGGTCGTCCCGCTGAAGCGCGTCCAGCAACTTGCGGCGGTGGTGCTGGCGGTGCTGGCGATCATCTCGGCGATCTCGGCGATCAAGGGGTGACGGGGTGCGGCTGCGCGCGGATCGCCCCCGGTGACCCCGGACGACAGGACGGCAGGGTTCAATGAGCCCGGTGCCGAGCGAGGGGTGAACGCCGTGGACAGTCCGGTCGTCGGTTTTTCGCACGTGCAGCTGCTGGTGGGCGATATCGCACGGAGCGCCGATTGGTACGCGGCGACGCTGGGCCTGCAACGGCTCGCCGGCTCTCCGGAGGTCGGTTACCTGGCGATGGCCGGCGCGGGCGGGCGTTTCGCCATCGTGCTCTCACCCCGACCGCAAGGTGATCCGGGCGGTGCTCCGACCGGCATCGACCATCTCGCGTTCACCGTGAAGCAGCTGGACGAGCTCAGGGCCTGGGCCGCTGAGCTCACGAACGCCGGGCTCGCTCACTCCGGCCTGGTGAGCTCGGGCGAGGGCACCTCCATCCACCTCACCGACCCGGACGGGCTCCCGATCGAGCTCATCACCAGCCAGAAGCTGCCTGCCGCCGAGCCGGCGGAGACGGCGGCTGCAGTCAGCTGACGGGGGCCTTGGCGGTGCGCCGCGCGCAGGCACCCGCGATCGCGGCGATCAGACGCCACCCGCCGTCACGACGGCGTCGGTGATGAAGCCCGCCAGGAGGCCCAGCACCATTCCCCAGGCCAGGATTTCGGGCCGCTTCGCCTTGGCGGCAACGGTGATCAGCTGCGTGACGACGTACAGGATCGAGCCCGCCGCAAGCGTGAGGAAGATGACGCTGACCGCCTCGTTCACGATCGAGTGACCGATGGCAGCACCGACGAAGGTCGGCCCGCCACCGATGAGCCCCAGCATCCCGAGGAAGCCCCAGCTGGGGCGCTCGGCCGTGTCGTCGGCGGCGAGCGGGGCGACGATGCCGAAACCCTCCGTGGCGTTGTGCAATCCGAAGCCGACGACCAGCAGCGTGGCCAGGGCGATGTCGCCGGAGGCGGCCGACTGGCCGATGGCCAGCCCCTCCGCGAAGTTGTGCAGGCCGATCCCGACCGCGATGAGCAACGCCAGCCGCCGAGCCGGTGTCCAGGACGGCAGCCGGGAGGACCGCTCGGCGAGCTCGTCCACCGCCATCGCCCCGGGTCCGAACCGGCGCGCGGCTCGGGCGGCGTGACCCGACATCCACTTCTCGTACCAGGCCAGACCCGCGAGTCCGGCAGCCAGGCCCCCCGCGAACAGCAGCCCGTACCCGATCGCCGAACCCAAGCCGCCTTGATGATCGTGAACGCGCCCTAACGCCGCGTCGATCGGCTCCCACGCGGCAGAGAAGACATCCCAGACGAGGAAGACCAGCACGCCGATGGCGATCGCGTTGAGGAAGACCCGCAGCCCCGGCGCCGGGCGTCGCATCCGTCCGACGGGGAGTCCCAGCAGGATGGTGACGCCGGCGATGAAGCCCAGCAGCAAGGTCTTGGACAGGCTCACGGAACCCCTCGAGGTCGACGGCGTCGTCGAGAATTTAGGGAAGGTTAATCTCAATAGACGATAGCTGGCTACCCGTTGGCGAAATATGTGGCGGGCGACATTGCCGGATGCGTTACCCGCTTCGGGCCGTCATCCCCCCGTCGACGGTGATCACCGCGCCGTTGACGAAGGAGGCTTCTACCGCGGTCAGCGACGCGATCAGGTAGGCGACCTCTTCGGGCCGTCCGTAGCGGCCGGCCGGGATGTAGCGCCTGGCGAATTTCTCGCGGGCCGGCTCGGGAATCGATGCCGTCATGCCCGTCAGCGTCGCTCCGGGACAGACGCAGTTGGCCGTCACCCCGCGCCCGCCGAGCTCGACCGCCAGCGAGCGCGTGAAGCCGAGCAGCGCGTGCTTCGACACCGTGTACGGCGTGGTGCGTCGCGCGGCGGTGAGCGCTTCGGTCGACGCGACATTCACGATCCGGCCGCTTCCTGACGCGACGAGGTCGTCGAAGCAGGCCCGCACCATCAGCATCGCGCCGGTGAGGTTGACGTCGAGCGTGTGCTGCCACGTCTGGACGAACCCGTCGGCGTCGACGTCGCCGCCCGCGGGGATCCCCGCTGCGTTGACGAGCACGGCAATCGGGCCGCAGGTGCGTCGAACCGCCGCGACCGCCCTGGCGACAGCCGCCTCGTCGGCGATATCTGCCTGCACGCCGTGAATGCCCGGCGCATCCGGGACCGGGTTGCGATCAAGTGCAGCGACCACCAGTCCCTGGGCGGCAAGCAGGCCGGCGGTCGCCGCGCCGATACCGCTGGCGCCACCGGTGACGATGGCAACGCGGCTCATACGAGCCAACTGTAGAGCTGGACGGTTCGCGAACTACGCGAGGCTCGGGCTGGGCCTCACGGCGAGGGGACGGACGCGGCCAACGTGCAGGCCCTCCTTGCGCGCGATCCGCAGTGACCACAGGACGGTCACGCCGATGGAGGTCCAGGTGACCGCCATCGCCGAGAGCGGCTTCACCGCGACGAAGACGGCTGTCGACTGCGTCAGCAGAAGCCAACACGTCACGGCCGCGTTCAGCAGGTTGACCCCGGCCCAGAAGACCGTCAATCGACGGAACAGGAGCTTCACGCCCGGGCGTGCCACGATCTCGGACGTGAGCGGGCAGAAATCCTTCGCCAGCCGGTCGACCATAGGACTGCGCGTCGCGGCCGAGGCAAGGAAGGTGAAGCCGACGATGGCCGTCGCCGCGATCGGCTGCAGGAAGTAGATGAAGGCGCTGCCGCTGGCGACCACGACACCCGTGCGGACCGTGAGGCCGAGGCAGGTGAGCAGCAGCAGGCCGGGGATTCGCTTGCGCATCAGCAGCCGCCGCGCGAGCATCGTGTAGGCCCAGCCAAGAGCCGCGAGCGAGGCCGGAACCAGGCCGGCGACCTGCAGCATGATCGAAAAGATCAGGGTCGGTACCAGCGTGCACTCGACCAGGTTCGGCACAGCGTGCTTGACGACGGCCCACAGCCGAGGCACCTCGAAGGACGGGGCCTCGACCACATCGGGCTCGGGCGCTGTCTCTACCGCAACGTGCATGTGTTTGTTATCGGCTACGAAAGTCGTCACAAGAGGCCGGCCGGGGAATCAGCCTTGTGTGTCATGCCCGTCCAACGATGGTCGCCGGGCACGGACACGGCGTCTCGGCTACGCATGCCGATTACTGCACGAAAGATGGGAACCTCAAAGAGCCGCGGGCCACTGTTTGCCTGTCTGGAGCCACTCAGGAAGCGGCAAGGAAAGCTCGAAGTCCGGACAGACCCACGCGCGCTATCTGCTCCTGAAGGTGCCACGGATCCGGGCGCAAAGATAGGGACGTGCGCCTGTGGTCCTGCTGTGACTTGCGTGACCCGGTCAGCGCACGAACAGGTGCCACCCCACCCACCACCAGACCAGCACGAGTGCGACACGCCCGGCCCAACTGCGCCGCGCCGACGCGACCAGTTGTCCTGCCGTGGCCACCTTTCGCCCGGGGCGATGCGAGAGCACGACCAAAGCTGCCGCGGCGAGCAGGAGGACGAGATATCCGGCGATGCCGATCGCGTGACTACTCATGGCCCCCCTTGCGCCCGTGCGCGAGATCGCGCACCAGCAACCAGCCCGCCGCGAGCCAGCCGAGATAGCCGACGAAACGCACCGGGTGCGTCTCCAACACGGTGTTCGTCAGGGAGCTGAGTGTCGGATGGTCGCTGCGGGGTTGGGCAAACAGCTCGGTCAGTTCCAGCGCCAGCCCAGCACCCAGCAGGGCCAGCCATGGCAGCCACGACAGTGGCTTGGGGCGGTCGGCGACAAGCATGGCCCTCGGACGTGCACCGGGGCGCACGGTCAGCAGGAGCACGATCAGTCCCGGGATGAAGGTCAGCACCTCGGCAGGACGGGTGAACGTCCGCACTCCGCTCGCGAACCACGCCCAGACCAGTGCCGCGACGGCCCCGGCGGCGAGCAGCCGGCCTTCCTGGGTCACGAGCCCTCCCCCGCCATGCCCGTACGCTGACCTGGGCGGACAGCCCGTTCCTTCTCGAAAGTACGGACGGGTATGACACACACACTGCACCTCTTCAGCGCTGGCTCTGAACTCCACCTCGGAATGCCCGCCACGGCCGATCCCGGCGAGACCCTCGCTCTGTGCGCGGAGGCCATGCGCAGCCACCGGGTCCTGGATTTCGACGGGTTCGTCGCGCCGGGCGCGATGGTGGCGTCGACCATCGTTGTCAACTTCGCGCAGATCACCAGCGTGTGGGTGGACAACACACGATAAACCGCCCGTACGGGGCATTTGGTTATCGCCTGCGAGAAGCGTTAGCGATGCACGTATCCGCTGCCGGACGGTTTGCTGCCGGGGTCGCGCGGCCAGGAAGTTGGTGGCACACTCCCCCGATCCGCGGCCGCCGGAAGGAATGAGTGAACGCACATGACCGACGAGACGCACACCGATCCCGACCCGACCCGCTTGATCGCCGAGGCCCAGGCGCTCGAGGAGAACGCCCGCCACCTTCACGAGGTCGCCGACACGACCCCGCCGGGCAGCCCCGAGCGGCTCGCCGCCGACGAGCTCGACGAGGAAGCGAACGAGGACTGGGAGGCGGCGTCGGCGGTCACCTCCAAGCTCGAGGGCTTCTCCGGAGGCGAGCCCGCCTGACGAGGTCGATTGTCAGCGTCCGGCCCGACCCCGACTGACAATCATGGTGCTGTCAGCTGGTCGGCGAGTAGTCCAGCTGAACGGGCAAGCAACAGCGCTGGAGCCGCCGGTCTGACACACGCATTCGCTTGTCGATGCGTGAGGCAACTGCACCGGCCGCCCGACATCGAATCGTGTGTAGACCGCAGCCGACCTGCGTCTCTAGTCAAAGAGCGCGTCGAGCGAGGGCAAAGCCACCGCCGGTAGCGCCGGAGCGACGGGCCGTTCGAACTCCTGCGGCCGCGGCGCCTCGACGACATCGAGCACGGCCAACGCCTCGCGGGTGAGGAAGCGGCTCTCGGGCGCGTAGCTGTGGCGATCGTCGCGCGCTCGCCGATGGTGAGGCATCCGTAGCGGGGCATAGACCGAGAGCTCGTCCCGCGCTCGGGTCACGGCGACGTAGAAGAGGCGTTGCTCCTCGGCCAGGCCGGTATCGGTGGACAGCGCCATGTCCGAGGGGAAGGCGCCATCGACCGCGTGGATCAGGTGGACGCTGGGCCACTCCAACCCCTTCGCCGAATGGACGGTGGACAGCGTCACGTAGTCCTCGTCGAGATGGGGCGGTTTCGCGTAATCCCCCGTACTTGCAGGCGGATCCAGGGTCACCTGCGCGACGAACGAGCCGATGTCGAGCGACATTTCCGCGGCGGCAGCGAGGCGCTCCAGGTCGGCCAGCCGTGCCTCGGCGTCGGGGTAGCGGTGGCGCACGAGCGGGGTGATGATGCCGGCGCAGGTCTGGACCCGCAGCGGCACGCTCGCGACATCCCGGCTATCCCAGACCGAACGCAACGTCGTGTCGAGCCGGGTCCGCGCCTGGCTCGGCGCCTCGGCGACGACGGAGTTGCGCCACTCGTCGCCGTCGGGGGTCGCGTCCTCGCCCGTCGCCGCCAGCAACAGCGGCAGCAGGCGACGAGACCGTGCCGGCCCGATCCCTTCGTGCAGGCGCAGCAGTCGAAACCACGCCACCTCGTCGGACAGGTTGCCGCTGAGGCGCAGCACCGCGAGGAAGTCCTTGACATGCGCGGCCTCGAGGAACTTGAGCCCGCCGAACTTGACGAAGGGGATGCGCCGCGCCGTCAACTCGACCTCCAGCAGATCGCTGTGGTGGCCCGCACGCATGAGCACCGCATGCTCGCGCAGCCGCTGCCCTGCTTCCATCCCGGCGAGCAGCGCGTCGGCGACGAGTCGAGCCTCCTCGCCCGCGTCGTAGCACCGCAGCAGCCGGGGCGCGCGGCCTCCGTCGCCGCGATCCGCGCGCAGGGTCAGCCGGCCGTCGCCGTCGTCGGGGCGGATGACGTTCGCCAGATCGAGCAGCGGCTGGCGGGAACGGAAGTTGCGTTCCAGGCGAACGACGGTGGAATCGGGGTAGCTGCGCGCGACGTCGAGCAGGTGACCGCTGGTCGCACCGCGGAAACCGTAGACGGCCTGGGCGTCATCACCGACGACCGTCAGACCACGCCCATCCCGCCGCAGCGCCGAGACGATGTCGACCTGGATCTGGTTGACGTCCTGGTACTCGTCGACGAGCACGTGGTCCCACCGGCCGACCAACCGCTCGCTGATGACGGGCTGCGCCAGCAAGGCGCGCCACGCCAGCAACAAGTCGTCGAAGTCCATCAGGCCGCGGGCCCGCTTGCGCGCCACGAAGTCCTTGAGCAGCAGCATGATCTGCTCGGTGTGGGGCTCGCACCACGGGTAGTCGGCGGTGATGACGTCGCGCGCCGGCCGGCCGGTATTCACCGACCGGGAGTAGATGTCAGCCAGCGTCGCGGCGCGCGGCAGGCGGCTGCGCTCACCGGCTCCGGACTCGCTCGTCAGACCGTGATCGTCGCGCAGCATGTCGAGCAGATCGGCAGCATCGCCCGGGTCGATGACCGACACCTCGGAGAGCCCGAGCTGCGCGGCATGCTCGGCGACGAGCCGGTGCGCCACGGCATGGAACGTGCCGCCCCATACGCGCCGGGCGGCTTCACGATCGGCGCAGAGCACGGAGGCTCGGGCCAGCATGTCTTCCGCGGCGCGGCGGGTGAAGGTGAGCAGCAGCAGCCGCTCCGGAGGCGTTCCGCGCTCCAGCAACTGGGCGACCCGGCTGGTCAGGGTGCGCGTCTTGCCGGTACCGGCACCGGCCAGGATGACCAGCGGCGATGCGCCGTGGGTCACCGCCGCGAGCTGCGCGTCGTCGAGCCCGGCGTCCCAGCGCGTATCGAACATATGAGCGACTGTAAGTCCTGCGGCCCTTCCGGTGGTGCATTGGCGCGGACAGTGCCACCATGCGCGCATGGCCCAGCACCCGGCGCGAGCGTGGCGAGTTCCTGGCCGCCTACCTCGCCGGTACCCCTGGCCCGCTGCCCGCCGGCCGGAAGTCGCCGCGGCTCGCCGGGGTCAAGGCGGCGGCTCCGGAGGGATTCGCGCTGTCCGGCCGCGTCCTCACTCCGGACCGCAAGCTCGACCGGGGCTGGGTGACCGTCGCGGGCGACGGCACGATCGCCGCCGTCGGGACCAGGAAGCCGACGTCGGTACCGACGCTGGAGACGTCCGGCGTGATCCTGCCGGGATTGCTCGATCTGCACGGGCATCCGGAGTTCAACGTCTTCGCGCCCTGGGAGGCGCCCAAGCTCTACGCCAACCGCTACCGCTGGCGCGCGAGCACCGAATACCACAACGTCGTGCGCGATCCGCAGAACAAGCTGACGACGGCGTTGCCCTCCGGCACCCAGCTGCGCTACGCCGAGATCCGCGCTCTGGTCGGCGGGGTCACCGCGATCCAGGGTGCGAGCGGAACCAATCGCAGCACCGAGGAATCCCTGGTACGCAACGTGGATCTGGAGATCTTCGGTCAGCACAGGGCCCGCTCGATGATCGACCTTCCCAGCTCGAGCGGCCGCAGCGCGGAGCAGTTCAAGGCCATCAAGGCCGGCATCACCGCCGGCGAGGTGACCGCGTTCTACCTGCACCTGGCCGAGGGCCAGCGGGGCGACAAGCGCTCGCTGGGCGAGTTCAGCAAGCTGGTGAAGATGGGCGGCCTGACGCCGGCCACGATCCTCATCCACGGCAGCGCCCTGACCAAGGACGAACTCGGCGCCATGAAGGACGCGGGAGCCAAGCTCATCTGGTCGCCGCAGAGCAACCTGCGCCTGTACGCCGAGACCACGCGTGCCGACGACGCCCTTCGGCTGAACGTTCCGCTGGCGCTGGGCTCCGACTGGCTACCTTCCGGCAGCACCAGCCTGCTCGCGGAGATGAAGGTCGCGCGGAGATGGCTGGCGGGCCAGGGCTTCGAGCTTGCGGCCAAGGACCTGGTGCGCATGGTCACCGCCGATGCTGCTGCCGTCGCGGGCCTCGGTGACCATCTCGGCACGATCGAAGTGGGACGGGCCGCGGACCTGCTGGTGCTCGACAGCCGCCACGCCGACCCCTACGAGAACGTCTGCCTGGCCGAGCCGTCCTGGGTCCAGCTCGTCACGATCGGCGGCGACCTCGCGTACGGCCGCACCGAATGGGTCAGGAAGCTCGCTCCGCAGGCAGCTGGCGGGTTGGAGAACGTCGTGGCCTGGGGTCAGGACATGCTGCTGGACACCAGCTTCGAGGCGCATCCCGATCCGGCCAAACCGAGCCGGCGGCTGGCCGAGCTTCGCACCGCGCTGGTGTCCGCCTACCCGCCGGTGGGGCCGATCTTCGCCTGAGACCCGGCTGTGCGAATTCAAATCGAAAGGGACAGTGGTGGCTCACGACTTCGATCCCGGACCCGCGGGCGGCCCGTTCGCGCCGCTGTTCCACGACTTTCCGGGTACAGACAGCTACCCGCCCGACGACTTTCGTACGGAGTGGGGGCCGATCTTCTATCGGGGACGGCTCGACGGCTCGGCCCGGGTGCTCGTCCTCGGACAGGATCCTGCCGAGCAGGAGACCATCTGCCGCCGCATCCTGGTGGGCGAGGCGGGCCACCGCGCGCAAGGCATGCTCGGCAAGCTCGGCCTGGACCGCAGCTACCTGCTCGTCAACACGTACGTCTACAGCGTCTTCGGCCAGGCCGGCGGTGAGGCCCACATCGACGATCCGAAGATCGCCGAGTACCGGCATCGCTGGCTTGCCGCGGCCTTCGCCCACAACAAGCTGGAGGCGGTGGTCGCCCTCGGGCACCTGGCGGATTCCGCCTGGACGATGTGGGTGAACAGCCTGGCGAAGCCGCCCAAAGTCGCGTTCGCGCACCTCACCCACCCGACCCAGCCCGAGAGCAGCTCGCGCGGTGATCCGGCCAAGCGCAAGGTCGCCACCGAGAAGATGCTGGTCAACTGGAACGAGAAACTCGCCCCGCTTCACGCAGCGATCAAGCACCCGGACCGCACGGTCGACTTCGTGCCGTACGGCACGGATTTCGCGGCGGCGGAACGCCTCACGATCCCGGAGGGCGACCTGCCACCGGGACTCCCCGACTGGATGCGCTCACCGCATTCCTGGGCCGATCGGACCGGGACGACGCCGGCGATGAAGCGCCGCACGATCACGGTGAAGGTGCCGGCGAGTTAGGCACGTGGCCTCGCGCCTCGCGCCTCGCGCCGACAAGCGCTCACATCTCATGCGGATCGGCCCCGGGGTCCCGGTAGTTGAGCCCACCGTGGACGTTGTGGCCGTCGCTACCGTCGAGCAGGAAGAGCACGCGCGTCTCGATGACGTCGATCCACTCAGCAAGCGTCGCGACGTCCTCGTCGCTGATCAGCTGGTTTCTCCGGAGCATGCCGCCGGGTTCGATTCCCCAGGAACGCCCGAGATAGCAAATTCCCCACAGCGCGCTCATAACGTCACGGTCGAGCCGTGGCGCCGTCATGAGCTCCTCGCTCAGGGCCTCGATTGCCTCGAGGACCTGCCCGAAATTCTCCTCGTGAAGGCCTTGCCAAGGACGCAAGCTGCCGAGAAATCCGCGCGCCTGGACCGGGTCGTCCTTGTCCAGGCCCAGGTACGAGTGCGCCATCAACAGTGCCTTGGCCGCCGCATGGTCCACCGCGACAGGATGGCATGCGAAACCTGACAATTCGAGGGTCGGCGAACGCCCGCCCCCCCGGCAGGGGCCGGGCCGCTTGCCCGGGGGGTAACGGTCACTCCTATGCTGCCGAGCGAGTCGCAACCGCGACCACAAGACAGCCTCGTCCAGCGGAGGTAACCGTGGTCTCCGTCTCCACCGCCCCACCCACCACACGCATCCGGGCCTGGCAGGTGACCAAGTACGGGATTCCGAGCGTCGCGCTCGAGCTGAAGGAGGTCGCGCCGCCCGTCCCGGGCCCCGGCGAGATCCTCGTTCGCAACGCCGCTTCGGTCCTCAACTACAACGAGGTCGACGGCTGCCACGGCCGGTACCTGACCATCAACCCGCCGCTTCCGTACACGCTCGGCATGGAATTCGTGGGCGAGGTGATCGGCGCGGGCCCAGGCGCGGAATCCTGGCTCGGCAAGCGCGTGATGGGCACCGGCACGGGGGCGATCGGCGCCCACGCGGAGCAGGTGGTCGGGCCGGTCGACATGGCGTTCGACGCGCCGCCCGAGCTGGATGATGCCGAGGCGGCGGCGTTCTACTTCCCGTTCCATCTCGCCTACCTGGGCCTGCACGAGCGGGGGCAGCTGAAGGCGGGCGAGACGGTGCTCGTGCACGCGGCCGCCGGCGGGGTCGGGTCAGCGGCCGTCCAGCTCGCGAAGGCGGCCGGCGCACGCGTCATCGCGACGGCAGGCAGCCCGGCCAAGCTCGAATTCGTCAGCAGCCTCGGCGCCGATGTCGCCATCAACTATCGCGACGGCTTCGCCTCGGCGGTCCTCGACGCGACGGACGGGCGCGGCGTCGACGTGTGCTTCGACGGTGTCGGCGGCGAGGTCATGATGGAGTCCCTGCGCTGCCTGACGCGGGGCGGGCGTCATCTCGTGGTCGGCTTCGCCAGCGGCATCGAAGCCGAAGAGGTGCCGATGGTCAACGGCCGGGCGCTCTGCTTCGGCAACTTCTCGCTGGTCGGCGTCATCCTCAGCTACAGCCCGCCACCGCCGCCGGGACTCGGCTACAACCCCACCCCTCCGGAGATCGGCAAGCAGATCCACGAGCGGCTGGTCGGGATGCTTCGCGAGGGCAAGATCCGGCCGTTGGTGAGCAAGGTCGTCGATTTCGAAAACCTCCCGCAGGCCCTCGAGGAGATGGAAGCTCGCAACACGACCGGCCGGGTCGTTGTGCGGATCGGCGGGTAGCTCGGCAAACGTCACAAGATCAAGCCCTCGCTCGGCCGGCGCGCCGGGCATAAGCGGTCAGAATGACCGGGCGCCCTCGCGGTCGTGTGGGATTGCGCGGGCATCCGGACTGGAAAGGCGGCAAACGTGAGATCAGAAGCTCATGGCTGAGCAGGTGCATGCCTACGACGACGAGCTGGCCGGCTACGACGCCATCGGGCTGGCGGCGCTGATCCGGGCTGGGGAGCTGTCGCGCCGCGATGCTCTCGAGTCCGCTCTGAAGCGCGTCGCCGTCGTCGATCCCGCGCTCAACGCCGTTCAGCTGCTCGACGAGGCAAGGGCTTTCGCCGCAGCGAACCGGCCGATCGCGGGCCCCTTCTCCGGCGTGCCGACCTTCATCAAGGACAACACCGATGTCGCGGGTTGGCCCACTGGCCACGGGTCGGAAGCGTTCGAGGCCGGGCCCGCCCGGCGCGATGCCCCGATGACACGCGCCCTTCGCGATCTCGGCCTGGTAGCACTCGGCAAGACCAGGCTCCCGGAGTTCGGGTTCAACGCGACCACCGAGTACCGCACCCGCGAACCAGTCCGAAACCCCTGGCACACCGAGTATTCCGCGGGTGGTTCGTCAGGCGGTTCCGCAGCATTGGTCGCAGCCGGCGCCGTGGCCGTCGCTCATGCCAACGACGGCGGCGGCTCGATCCGCATCCCGGCGGCCGTGTGCGGGCTGGTCGGCCTGAAGCCCACCCGCGGGCGCTTCCCGCTCTCACCCATGGAGCGCGTGCTCCCGGTGAACATCGTCGGTGAAGGCGTGCTGACCCGCACCGTGCGCGACACCGCACACTTCTTCGCCCATGCCGAACGCCGGCATCGCCGGGCGTCGTTGCCCCCGGTCGGCCTCGTCGAAGGGCCGGGCACCCGGCGGCTTCGTATCGGACTGGTGCTCGACTCTCCGACGGGTGTGCGCACCGACCCCCAGACCCGGGCGGCAGTGTCGGCAACGGCGGAGCTGCTCGGCAGGCTCGGGCACGATGTCGCCCCCATCACCGGCCCTGGGGACGAGCAGTTCGCCGCGGATTTCCAGCTGTATTGGGGCTTGCTGGGCTACCTCATCCAGCGCTTCGGGCCGCGACTCTTCCACGGCATGGACCCCAGCCACCTCGACGGGCTCACCATCGGCCTGGCCGGCTACTACCGCGCTCGCGCCCGCGGAACCGCTGCCGCGATCACCCGCCTGCGACGCAGCCGGATTCCCTACGAGCGCGGGCTCGCGGGCGTCGATGTGGTGCTTTGCCCGGTGCTGGGACGGACCACACCGCGCATCGGCGAGCTGTCGCCGCGGGAGCCTTTCGACGAACTCTTCCCGCGGCTGGTCGAGTACGTCGGCTTCACCCCGCTGAACAACGCATCCGGAAGCCCGGCCATCTCGCTTCCCCTGGGCGCAACCGATGACGGGCTCCCGATCGGCGTGCAGCTGATGGCGCGCGACGGCGCGGAACGCACCCTGCTCGAGTTGGCGTTCGAGCTGGAAGCTGTGAAAGCATTCCGACGGCTGGGAACGGTGGCTGCGACCAAGTAGGGGCGAGCTGCTCGCCGAAATCGTCTTTGGCTGAGATCGGGGCCGCCTGCTGACCCGTCGTGTCCAGGTCACCCCCCATGGGTGACCCGCTCCGCCGCCCGCTCGACCACCATGAAGTGGGAACCGGCAGCCCCGGCGAGCGGAGGCATCGTGGCCCAGGTGAGGTATGAGGTCAGGGTCGTCGGCATCCTCGGCCCCGCAGCCGAGGAGGCCTTTGGCGGGCTGTCCATCGAGACCGAGCCGGCATCCACCGTGCTCTCCGGCGAGCTCGACCAGGCCGCCCTGCACGGACTGATCGACCGGGTCCGGGCACTCGGGCTGGAGCTGGTCGATATCCGGCGCGTGCGGGGGGCGCCCACCCGATGACCCGTTGCTGAGGTGGCGCGCGCTCGCCGCGCACCTTGCCGCAGGTTCATCCCCGAAGTATGAGGTCCGACGCCGGAGCTTGTCGCAACGTGCCGAGCAGGAACCAGTGGCGACGTTGAAGGGCTGACCAATGAGTGCTGATCTCGCTGACCGGACCGACTTCGACGATGCGGACCGAGGACTGATCGGTCAGCTGAAGCCGTGTGTCATTCATGCCGCAGATGGCTCGGTGGTCTGGGACAACGACACTTACGCCTCCTTCCTCCAGGCAGACTGCCCCGAGACCGTCAATCCCAGCCTCTGGCGCCAATCCCAGCTGACCGCGAAGCAGGGCCTCTACGAGGTGACAGACGGCATCTACCAGGTGCGCGGCCTCGACCTGTCGAACATGACGCTGGTCGAGTCCGACAACGGCGTGATCGTGATCGACCCGGCGATCTCGGCCGAGTGCTCGGCGGCGGGCCTGCAGCTCTACCGAACCCATCGCGGGAATCGAGCCGTGATGGCGGTCATCTACACCCATGCCCACGTGGACCACTTCGGCGGTGTCCGCGGCATCTACGAAAGCGACGTGCCGGTCGTCGCCGGGCACGGCTTCATGGAAGCCGCCGTATCAGAGAACGTCTACGCCGGAACGGCGATGGCCCGCCGCAGCGTGTTCATGTACGGGGCGAACCTGGAGAAGAGCCCGCAGGGTCAGGTCGGAGCCGGGCTCGGGGCGACGAACTCCAAGGGCACGGTCGGCGTCGTTCCCCCGACCGTCGAGATCACCCACACCGGTCAGGAAGAGGTGCTCGACGGCGTCCGCATCGTTTTCCAGATGACGCCTGGCACCGAATGCCCGGTGGAGATGAACTTCTACTTCCCGGACCGCCGAGCGTTGTGCATGGCCGAAAACGCCACCCACAACCTCCACAACCTGCTCACCCTGCGAGGCGCCGTGGTCCGGGACCCGCGAATCTGGGCCCGGTACCTCAACGAGGCCGTTGAGCTGTTCTGCGACGACGTCGAGGTGGCGTTCGCCTCGCATCACTGGCCGACCTGGGGGCGCGAGCGCATCATCCGCTACCTGCACCAGCAGCGGGACCTTTACGCCTACCTGCACGACCAGACGCTGCGCCTGCTGAACCACGGCCACACCGGCATCGAGATCGCCGAGATGATGGAGATGCCACCGGCCCTGGACGCCGCCTGGCACACCCACGGCTACTACGGTTCGGTCAGCCACAACGTCAAAGCCATCTACCAGCGTTACCTGGGCTGGTTCGACGGCAACCCGTCGTCGTTGTGGGAGCGCCCGCCGATCGAGAGCGCGACCCGCTACGTCGACTGCATGGGCGGGATCGACGAGGTGGTCTCCAAGGCCCGGCGATACGCCGACAGCGGGGACCTCCGGTTCGCCGCGCAATTGCTCAAACACGCTGTCTTCGCGGACGAAAGCCACTCCGAGGCCAAGTCACTGCTGGCTGAGGTGTACCAGCGCCTCGGCTTCGGGGCAGAAAACGGCACCTGGCGAAACTTCTACCTCCAGGGCGCCAGCGAGCTTCGCGGCGACGACTCGGGACGCGCGGTTGCCCTGGCATCATCCGACATGGTGGCCGCGCTCACGGTGGACCAGCTCTTCGACACGGTTGCCATCCGGATCAACGGACCAGCCTGCTGGAACGAGGCCTTCGCCATCGACTGGGACTTCACCGACCTCGGCCACACCTACCGCACCGAGCTGTCCAATGGAGTCCTCATCCAGTTCGTCGACCCCGCAGGGGGAAAGGCCGACGCCACCGTGACGCTCACGAAGCAGCAACTCATGGCGGTGCTGGGTGGGGCTGGGCTCGACAGCCTCGAGGTCGACGGGGATGCCGGCGTCTTGTCGAGGTTGGTGTCCTTCCTCGATGAACCGACACCCCACTTCCCTATCGTCACGCCCTAGCCAACGGCTTTGACGCTCACGGCCTCGATCGACGACGCCGTTGCCGAGGCGGCGCGGCCCCAACCCCCCGCGCCGGCGTGAAGCGAGCGGTGCGCAGGACGCAGGACGATGAGAAGCAGAAGGCGCAGCCGACGCCCCGCCGGCTCTGAGCGGACGTGCGCTCAGAGCCGGCGGATGGCGGGCCGTCAGACGTTCAGCAGCTTCGCCTTCTGCGCCTCGAACTCTTCACTCGTCAGCACGCCCTGGTCGCGCAGCGCCGCGAGCTTGGTGAGCTCGTCAGAGACGTTTCCGGACGACGCGGTTTCCTTGACGTAGTTGCGGAAGGCCTCCTCGCTCTGCTGCGCGCGGCCGGCCTCGCGGGTGTGCATGCTCGCGCCGCGAGCGATGAGATAAACGAAAGCGCCCAGGAACGGCAGGATGATGATGAAGATCGTCCAGCCCGCCTTGCCCCAGCCGCTGAGGTCGCGGCTGCTGAAGATGTCGGCGATGATCCGGAAGAGCAAGAAGATCCACAGGACCCAGAGGAAGAACCAGAGGAACGTCCAGAACACGTTGAGCAGCGGATAGTCACTATTGGCGAACACCAGCTGGCCTGACATCGAGGGTCCCTTCGTCGCGATCCTTTTGGGCGTGACGTTAGAGCGCCGTGATCACCGCCGCCTCATCTCACTGGGGTGACCTTTCACGCCGGCTGACGGTCAGCGGGTGGCGGCGGTCGCTGACGACGACCTCGTCGATCTCGGTCGCGAGAACGGCCCCGTGCACGGCCCACGGATCATCCGCGGAGGGTGACGACCCCGCCAGCAGGCCTGACGACCGTGGGCACGGTGACAGAGCCGATCGATCGGGAAGCGCTGCAGGCCGAGCTCGAGGCGCTGCGCCAGCGCAACGCCGACCTGGAAATGCGCCGTAGCGTCGGGCAACGGTCCGTCGCGTTCGTTCGGGTGACCGCCGTCATCCTCCTGATGACGATAGGTGCCCTGCTCGCGACGGTCTCCGTACCGGCGATCTGGGCCCGCAATCTCGTGCTGAACACCGACCGCTACGTCGAGACGATGGCGCCGCTGGCGGCGAACCCCGGCATCCAGGCGGGCGTCATCAAGGCGATCGACAAGCAGTTCGACGACAACGTCGACATCGGCGCGCTCGCCAGGCAGGTCCTTCCTGACCGGGCCGCCCCGCTGGCCGGCCCGCTGGAGAGCGCGGCGGAGTCGCTGGTGAATACGGTCGCGACCAAATTCGTGCAGAGCCAGGCATTCGTGGCTCTCTGGACCGACATCAACCGGGTCGCCCACACGCAGATCGTGGCCGTCCTAACGGGCACGGGCGACGACAAGAATGCGGTCGCGATCAAGAACGGCGTCGTGACCCTGAACCTGCAACCGGTCGTCGAGCAGGTCAAAACCCAGCTGGTGCAAGCGGGATTGACCGTCGCGTCGAAGGTGCCGACCGTGGGCGCAACGGTGGAGATCGCCCACGTCGAAGGGGTCGAAAAGGCGCGGGGCTTCACCCGGCTGCTCAACCGGGCCGCAGTGTGGCTACCGCTGCTGGGGATCGTGTGCCTGGTCGTCGCCGTGGTGCTTTCCCGGCGACGCCGGCGCAGCGTCGTCACTGCGGCACTCGCGGTGGGCGCCGGAATGGTCATCGTCGCCGTGGCGCTGGTACTCGGCCGTTCCGCCTACCTCAATGCGCTGCCCGGCGTCTACTTCTCGCATGACGCGGCCAAGGACTTGTTCGACACCCTGGTCCGTTTCCTGCGAAGCGGCTTGCGCATCGTCCTCATCGCGGCACTCCTGGCGTGTCTCATCGCCTGGTTCACCGGCCCGACATCATCGGCGCGGGCCTCGCGACGCGTTCTCGCAGCCGGCCCGAAGAAGCTCCATCACTGGTGGACAGACAGCCGGGCCGCCACGGTGGTCGCGGCAAATCGCGGGGTCGCCGCGGGCGCCATCTTCGGCTTGGCGGCTTTGATCCTGGTGATCTGGAGCAACCCGACAGTGCTGGTTCTCGCCGTGATCGGTGTCATCACGCTCGCGCTGCTCTTGCTGGTCTACCTCGTGAAGACCACAGACGCGAGTCGTCAGCCGCCCCCAGCCCACGCCACTGGCCACAGCGGGTGAATTCGCCGGATACACGTGGAGTCAGCGGTACATCCCGCCGCGACAATTTCCGTGGATGAGGACGCCGTCGTTCGGGCACGCCGGCTGGAGTTGCTCTGAGCCACCCCGTTCGGGTGAGGTTCGCCGGCTCCAGGCAGCAGACCATGTCGAGGTACGGGTTGACTGCTGGCGCGCGGGAAGCGGCCATCGATGCCGATTGACGAGACGATGACGACCTCTGGGGAGCCATCCCCTGGCGCCGAGGGGGCCGCGGCGCCCGAGCCATCCCGACCCGAGTCCTCGCGCCTGGCGTCGTTCGTGGCGCTCGTGCGCTCGGTGGCCGAAGTCGACGCCACGGCAGTCGAATCAGCTGCCCGCCGGCTCGGCGAATCACGACGCTGGCTGGCGCCGCTGGCGTGGGCTGCCGGTACGCTCGTGCTGCTCTTCAACGGCATCAAACTGCTGGTCGTCAACTGGCGGCTCCTGCTCCTCCAGATCGTCCCGGCCAGCTGGATCTGGCTGGCGACCTGGGACCTGAAGCGCCATCTCCTGCACGGCGCCGAACTCCGACACGTCGGCATCCCGGCGGTCATCGCCATCTCTATCGCCATCCTGGCCATCACCGTCGTTGCCTTCTGGTGCAACTTGGTCTTCGCCCTCGCTCTGGACGGGCCGCCGCCACCCCGGATCGCCCCGGCGATCCGCGCCTCACGCGAGTCGCGGGGCACGACCGCCCGGTGGGGCCTGGCCGTCGGAGCCGCTCTCGTCGTCGCGACGATCATCATCCCGCGCACCGGACGGATCTGGCTGTTCAGCCTCATCCTGACGACCGTCATCGTGGTCATGACCATCACCTTCGTCGCTCTCCCGGCCCGAATCCTCGGCATCAAGCGCAAGAAGCTGCCTCCCAAGGAGGCCATCAGCAGAGCCGCCGCCGGAGGCGCTCTCAGCGCGGTGGCCATGGGGCCCGGCTTCGTGATGGGTCGGATCGGACTGCTACTGCTGGGAATTCCGGGGGTCCACGTCTTTGGCTTTCTCCTGCTGTCGGTCGGCTCGGCGCTCTATGCCGCCGGGATGTCATCCGTGAAGGTCGTGACCCTGAGCATGAAATTGACCACCGGCGACGAGGGCGAACCGCGTGGCTCAGTTTCATCGGGTGACGCCCCGTCGGCCAATGGGTGAGTCCTTTTCACGGGCGGCCGTCCTCACCCGGCCCTCGGCGATCGCGTTCAGCAGCTCCTTCGCGTCCGACTCGTTCTGGTCGGCGTACAACTCGGCGAACTCGCTCAAGGCCCGATCGAAAGCATCGCTTCGACCGAGGTAGGAGGCGATGGCCATGCGATCACCCGACTTCGCATGGGCCCGCGCCAGCGTGGCACCCGAGAAGGTCCCGAACGCCTTCATGCCGACCGGGACCATCTCTTCCGGCACCGCGATGCCCTTCCAGTCGCGTAACTGGCGGACGTAGAAATCACGACTCTGCCCGTCGACACCCTGCGTGCGAATCCACCCGAGGAAGATGTCGCTGGACGCCTGCATCAGACGCTGCCCTTGCACGACGCGCTCCCCGCAGTTCGCGTACTCACTGGCGCCGGCGAGGGGAGCCAGCACCGATTCCGATGCCTCCTTGACCTGCAGCAGCAGCGCATCGTCAGGAGAGCTCCCGACCAGCAGGATGATCCAGCACCGGGTGCCGACACTGCCGACGCCCACGACCTTGCGAGCCATGTCGACGACGCGGTACTGATGGATCAGGTGACGCCGGTCGGCGGGCAGGCTCCTGGCGTAGGTCTCCACGAGCTTGGCCAGTTGGCGTCGCAACGCTTCGCCCTCCTCGCCGGGCAAGAGCTCGTCGATCGGAGTCAGCAGCGGCGGATCCGAGATGATGCGCAGCCGGCCGTCGCGCATGGTCGTCAGCTTCTTGACGGCCTGCACGTTGTCGCGCCGCTTGGCGCTCTCGAGGTTGGCGTCAAGACGCTTGCGACCGCGCTTTCCGATCAGCTGCCCGATGAGCGGGTGCAACTCGTCCATGTCGGCCTTGGTGTGCCACACATCCAGCGCGCGCATGTCGGCGAAGCGTCGCATCCAGTTCCGGTAGCCGCCCACCGTCGCCAGGACGATGTCGCGCCGCGTCTTCGCGTTGTAGCCATTCGCCCGGCCGGCGATGACCATGCTTGCCGCCAGGCGCTTGACGTCCCACTCCCACGGCCCCGGCAGGGTCTCGTCGAAGTCATTGATGTCGAAGATGAGCCGCCGCTCCGCCGAGGCCAGCAGCCGGAAGTTGAGCATGTGGGCATCGCCGCAGAGCTGGGAACGCAGCCCGGTCGCGGGGGTCGTCGCCAGATCCGCCGCCATCAGGGCGGCCGCGCCGCGGTAGAAGCGGAAGGGTGACTCGCTCATGCGTGCATAGCGTTCCGGGATGAGCTCGGTCAGGCGGGTCGCCGACTGTCGCTCGAGGATGCTCACCGGATCGTCGCGGTCCGCGCCCGCTGCCCACTCGGCGTGCGCGGCGAGCGGCACCGTCGCGCGCAGGGCCTTTCCGTTCGAGCGCCGCTCTTCTGCCGTCAGGACCGGATGGCTACTCGCTGGCCTGGGGCGTCGTTGACGCGGTGGTGCCGCAGTGACGGTCACGAGGGCCTCCGGGGTGCTGTCGCTACAGGGCCGGGCACACGCTAGAGGCTGCCGCCCCGACAACGCATCACCCGTGGTGGATGAGCCCGTTCACGCGCGTGGCTGCTGGTCTTGACAGGTCGGGAAACCATGGGAAGGCGGCGACATGGGCGCAGCCATCGGTTCGATGCTGGGATTCGCTGCGGGCGTCGCCGTCAGCCCGTTGCCGATCGTCGCGATCATCCTCTTGCTGGCCGCGCCGCACGGCCGGCGCACCGGCCTGCTGTTCGCCGCCGGCTGGCTGATCGGCCTGGGCGTGCTGGGCGCCGTGGTGCTGCTCATCGCCGGCCCGTCCGATGCATCGTCCAACGGCGGTCCAGCGTCGTGGACGGGATGGCTCAAGCTCGTACTCGGGGTGCTGCTGCTGCTGTTTGCCGTCAAGCAATGGCGCTCGCGGCCCCATGGCGATGAGCAACCGCCGCCACCGAAATGGATGGCCGGGCTCGACACCATCAAGCCGGTGAAAGCGTTCGGACTCGGCGCGTTGCTCGCCACCGTCAACCCCAAGAACGGCACGCTGACCATCGCCGCCGCGGCCGGAATCGCGTCCACGGGCGCGTCTGGGAGCGCGCAGGCAGTGGCGATCATCCTGTTCGTCGTCATCGGCTCGCTCGGCGTGCTCGCACCGGTCGCCATCTACCTGCTGACAGGAGAGAAGGCGGTCGTCACCCTGGAGAGTTGGCGCCGCTGGTTCGTCGCCAACAACACCGCCATCATGGCCGTTCTCTTCTTCGTCATCGGCCTGAAGCTGGTCGGCGACGGCATCGGCATCGTGGCCTGACCGCCGGGCGTTACACCCGAGCCAAGGGGTGCATGATTCACAAACGATGAGTTGTCGGCAGCGCTGGGACGTGTCTTCGCAGTAACAACTGATCCGTTGTCGGCTACGCCGGAATGGTTGTTCGGGCAAACGGACGTCAGGCTCCAGCGGACAGCGGATCGGTTGTACCGGCCTCGTCATGCGCGAGCACCATTCCGAAGCCGCGACTCCCGACGCATGATCGGCAACCATCAATCGCTGCAGTGCTAATTGGCTTGCACGCCCATCTCGCGTGCTCCTACGGTGACGGACATGACGCGCACGACGAACCAGCGTGAGCTCCGAGGCACCGCCTCGTTGAGCCTCGTCGTGCGACCGTCCCAGCCGGGCCACCCGTGCCCGGAGCCACCGCCCAGCACCGACTGATCCGCCCGCAGCGGCACGGGTCAGCGCACACTTCCTGCGGGATGTGGGCCAGCGGCTAGGCCACCAGTTTTGGGAACTGGTTAGCGGAGGTTCGAGTCCTCCCATCCCGACCACCGATGCATGCGCTGGAACGAACGACACCGAAAGGAGGGGCCATGCCAACGCGCGTCAGCGACACGCTCTGGAACTGGGCGAGCGACATCGACGAGGCAACGCTCGTCCAGGCCGCCAAGGCCAGCCGGCTGCCGATCGTCTCCGGCCACATCGCCCTGATGCCCTTCGCGTGATTGATCTGCTCACTTTGGGTATCTAACGGGCCTACGAGGAGGTGCACGGTGGTCGGAAGCGATTCCTATAACGGTGATGGCGCGAGGATTCGGGTTCCGCGGAGCAGGGGTGCGCTCAGCGGGGTACTACTGCTGCTACTAGGCGCCTGGGGTGCGCTGATCCCGTTCATCGGGCCGTACTTCGACTTCGGCTACACGCCCGATACGACCTGGACGTGGACGTCTGCCCGGTTCTGGTACGAGGTCCTTCCCGGCGCAGCGACGGCGGCCGGAGCTCTGCTGCTGCTCCTGAGCGCGAACCGGGTCGTGGCGATTTTCGGCGCCTGGGTCGCGGCCCTCTCGGGCGCCTGGTTCATCGTGGGACCGGTCCTCGCCGTGCAGCTCGACATCGGCAGCCTCGGCAACCCGATCGACACCGGCTGGGACGGCGCGATGGAGTCGATCGGGCTCTTCTTCGGCCTCGGCGCCGTGATCCTGTTTCTGGCGGCATCCTCGCTCGGTCGGCTGTCCGTGCGTAGCGTTCGTGACGTCCAAGCCGATGAGCGGCGCCGGGAGCGCGAGGCGCTCGCCGCCGAGGAAGCGCGCCGCGAATCCTTGGCCCCCGCAGCGGCCCCTGCAGCGGCCCCTGCAGCGACACCCGCCGAGACTGCTCCCACCCGCCCGGTCGAGCCCGCCGTGGACTCTTCGCGGGACTATGAGCCGACCGCAGCGACGGAGGGACGGACGGTCACCCTTCCCGCCGACGAAACGCGTGTCG
The DNA here is from genome assembly GCA_963782485.1 of uncultured Actinomycetota bacterium. Taxonomy (GTDB): domain Bacteria; phylum Actinomycetota; class Actinomycetes; order Frankiales; family Frankiaceae; genus DATAZK01. The sequence continues at coordinate 346,338 of CAWAJV010000005.1, read as the reverse complement.
AAGGTCCTGCCGAGCGCACCGCCGATGGCGAGCTGATCGAGCCGGGCGTGGTGCCCAAGCACCGGGCCTAGTTGAACAGCTGGGTCAGCGAGCCGGACGAGATCTCGGTGCCATCGGCGTAGAGCATGCGCGGCGGCCAATCATCGACCCGTCCGGCCACGTCGATGAATCGGGCGACCTGCTCACCGACGTTCGCGAAGGAGTACGGCGTCCCGGGCGGGAAGTAGAGCATGTCGCCGGGGCCCAACCGGTAGGGCACCCCGTCGACGTTCCACTCGACTGTTCCCTCGAGTTGATAGATGACGTGATCGCCGGTGAACCGGCGCTGCGGGCTGCTCTGCCCAGGCGGCATTTCGAGCCGATTCACCATGGTGCTGGTGGTGGCGATGCCGTTGGCAACGGCACGCCTGGTGCCCTCGACGTCGCCGCCGGGCAGCACGTCGTAGCGCATCTGCTGCTCATCGTTCGGGACGTGAAACGGCCCTTCGGGTATGGCGGATGCTCCCGCGCCGCGCACCTGACTCACCCTTACCGCCTCCCGCTTGCCGGAGCCGCTACTGATACGTCTTCTGCAGGTCCACGACGTTCTTCGGGTCGCAGTTGTAGACGCTCTGGTTGGGCTGGGTGACGTCCTTGTCGTAGACAAAGCCGTCGGCAGTGACGTCCATCATCACGTAGCACGTCGGCTGCAGGGGATTCTTGGGGTCGGTATCGCGCGGCGGGAAGAAACCGCCTGCGGTCCAGGCCTTTTCGCTTCCAGCCTTCTGCAGCACGCAATCCTGGGTGAGGTCATTTCCGCAGGCCGTGGCCGACTTCGCCCACAGCACCCAGGCGTTGAAGGCGAGCGCGGTGAAGTCGGTGTACTTCGGGTCCGAGACGCCGGCGGACATGATGTCCTTGATCTGCTTCACGACCGGGAACTGGTCGGAGAGCTCGAACGGCAGGTGGCTGAAGTACTGGTAGATCTTCGTGGGTGACCCGGAGTTCTGGACCGCCTTGATGGTCTTCGGGTCATAGAACTGGTTACCCAGCAGCCACCAGGTGAGGTTGAGCCCGGTGTCCTTGACGGCGGTCAGTTCAGGGGTGATGTCGCTGGCCGTGGTGTCGTTGTAGCCGGTGGCGCCGGACTGCTTGATCGCCTCCATATAGGGCCGGTAGTTGCTGACCAGTGGCGGACGTTCTGAGTAGTCCACGACCTTGAAGCCGATCTTCTCCACGGCATCGCGGCTTCGAAGTCCGGTCGACTTGAGCGAGGCGATGTTGCTGCTCCCGATGGCCAGCTTCGTCACGTCGGGGTACTTCAGCTGCAGCAGCCGGTAGGGGCCGATCTGGAACTGGTTCGCCGGGTTGGGCGTGGCCTGGACCTGGAGCCCGGAGGCCACGGCCTTGGGAGAGACCGAGTACGCGGGAATCTCGCCGAGCTTGCATTTGAGTCGCGGGTCCACGCCCGGGTCATCGGCCGGGTTCCCGTTGCCGACGAGCATGAACTCGCCCTGGCACGCATTGATCATCTGCTGCGCGACGTTGAAGTACTTGGCGTCGTACTTGGTGAGCTCCAGCTTGCGGCCGTTGATGCCGCCCGCGTCGTTGCACCACTTGACGAACGAGGTGGCGACGTCGAAGAAGTCGGCACCGAGGCCCGGGGCGACGGAGGCGCCGGGGTCGGCCATCGTCCCCACCTTGATCGTCGTGGCCGTGATGCCACGCCCGCCGCCACCAGTGGCGTTACCCGGACCGCAGATCGCTTTGAGGTCACCGAAGTCACCCTTGCCGGCGGCGGCGCTGCTCGACGCCGTCCCACCGGAAGAAGAACCTGTCGAAGGCGTGCTGCTGGACGAGCTCGAGCGCCCGCAAGAGCTGACTCCCACCACCAGCATTGCCGACGTGGCGACGGTCATCAGACGGACCGAACCTCTGCGCATCCACTCACCTTTCAGGACTCCGCGAACCGGTCGCTGACGTTGATCGTTCGGGTGACCCGGGTCAGGTCAGCGATGCTCGCTCAGGTTAGATGAATCGCACCGAGCGTCAAGCCGGGGGGCACCACTGGGCCACGCGACCTGGGGCTCGGGACAATTCGTCCAGTGAAAGTATCTCCGTTCGAAGATTCTTAGCACCTAAGGCATAAGCTGCTCCCGCAGCTCGAGCGGGCGCATCGGAGGGAGTCCGCATGGCCATCAAGAGCTTCCGCACCGGTCTGCTCGCGCCGTTGTCGACGGCCATCACGTCGCCACGCTTTTCCATCAGCAGCGTTCACAACGTCGGCGTCCACCTCACGGATGAGTCGGGCGTCTCCGGCTTCAGCTACGCCTACGTCTTCGATCCCCACTCCGCGGCGGCCGTGCAGGAGCTCATCACCCTGTTCGCCGAGTCCTACGTCGGCACCGAGGCCGAACAGATGCGTGCGGTGCGCACCAAACTTCTCACGGCGAAAGCGAACTTCCTCGGCGTGCGCGGCCTGGTTCGGCTCGCGACGTCCGCGCTCGACATGGCCGCCTGGGATCTGCTCTGCCGGCTACGCGGTACCAACCTGCCCGGCCTGGTCGGCGCCGAGCGCAGCGAGCAGCCCGGCTTCACGGTTGCCGGCCTCTGGTCGGGCTTGCCCCCCGAAGACTGCGCCAAGGTCGCGCCGGAGGTCACCGCCGAGTTCAACACCCCACACGTGAAGATGTTTCTGGGTAGCACTGACGTCGGCTTCGAACGCGAACGGGTTGCCGCCGTCCGCGGCGCCATCGAGCCGGGCGCCGCTCTCATCGTCGACGCGGCGCAGGCGTACGACTGGCGCACCGCGCTCAAGCTGGCGAACGCGATGGCTGACCTCGACGTCACCTGGTTCGAGGATCCCGTCGAGTACGAAGACCTCGACGGGCTGGCGCGCTTCGGGGCCGAAGCCCCCATGCCGATGGGCACGGGCGAGCACATCTACGGTCTCGATCAGCTGAAGCAGCTGCTCGATCTCGGCGTCACCAAGTACATCGTGCTCGACCTCGAACGCATCGGCGGGATCACCGACTTCCTCGCCGCTGCAGCGCTGTGCGAGGCCTATCGCGTGGAGCTCGTCACCCATTGCTACCCGCACGTCTCGGTCCAGGCGCTGGCCGCGTCTCGCGCCGGCACCTGGTGTGAGCTGGCCCCGCTCTGGGACGGCTACTTCGGCAAGCCTGCGGTGCGCGACGGCGGCTTCGTGCAAGTCCCGAGCGCCATCGGCATCGGGCTCGACCTGCAGGACGGGTCATGACCGATCGGCTGACCGGAAAGGTCGCGCTCATCTCGGGCGGCGCGCGGGGACAGGGGGCCGCTGAGGCTCGCGCCTTCGTGGCCGAAGGCGCCCGGGTCGTCATCGGCGACGTCCTCGACGACGAGGGCCGGCAGCTGGCCAAGGAGCTCGGTGACGCCGCGCACTACGTGCATCTCGACGTCACCAGCGAGCAGGACTGGGCGGACGCCGTCGCCGCGACCGTCGCCACTTTCGGCAGGCTTGACGTCCTGATCAACAACGCCGGCATCATGCGGCTCGGACCCCTGGACAGCCAGCCCACCGACGACTACCGCGCGGTCATCGAGGTCAACCAGTTCGGCTGCTACTTCGGGATGCGGGCGGCGATCCCGGCGCTGCGCGCGAGCGGCGGCGGGAGCATCGTCAACACCTCCTCGATCAGCGGCTTCATCGGGCTCGCCGGCACCACGGCCTACAGCGCCAGCAAGTTCGCCGTGCGCGGCATGACCCGGTGCGCGGCACTCGAGCTGGGCCACGACAACATCCGTGTCAATTCGGTGCACCCCGGAACCATCGACACGGCGATGGTGTCGTCGCCCGAGTTCGACGACGTCGACAAGGACGCCTACTTCGCCGCGCAGCCGATCCCGCGGATCGGACGTGTCGAGGAGATCGCGAGCATGATGATCTTCCTCGCCTCGGACGAGAGCTCGTTCTGCACCGGCGCCGAGTTCCTGGTCGACGGCGGCGCGCTCGCCGGGCATACCGTTGCGGGTACCGAGTCATGAGCATCAGCCCGGACGACCTGACCGACACCGGCTTCACGGTCGGGGGCCGGGCCAACTCGACCACGGTGACGTTCCTGCCCGAGCCGGAACGCCAGCCCCGCAAGTACACCTTCATCTCCGTCGACGACCACATCGTCGAGCCGCCCGACATCTTCGAAGGCCGGCTTCCCCGCGCGCTGCAAGACCGCGCTCCACGCGTCGTCGAGGACCCGGATGGCCGCCAACACTGGAGCTTCGAGGGCAAGCAGTATCCGAACATCGGGTTCAACGCCGTCGTCGGGCGGCCGGTGATGGAGGCGAGTTTCGAGCCGACACGGTTCGACGAGATGCGCCGCGGCGCTTGGGATATCGATGCTCGCATCGCCGACATGGACCTCGACGGCGTCTACGCCTCCGTCAACTTCCCCTCAGCGCTACTTGGCTTCGCCGGGCAACGGCTGCAGCGCGAGACCAGCGACCAGGCTCTGGCGTTAGCGCTGATCCGCGCCAACAACGACTGGCACAAGGAGGAATGGGCTGCCGCCTATCCGGAGCGGATCATCCCGTGCCAGGTGCCGTACCTGCTCGACCCCGAGATCGGCGCGGCCGAGATTCGCAGCAACGCAGCCCGCGGCTTCAAGGCGGTCACGTTTCCCGAGGCGCCCGAGAAGCTCGGCCTGCCGTCGCTGCACACCGGCTACTGGGATCCCGTCATGCAGGCGTGCGAGGAGACCGAGACGGTGATCTGCCTGCACATCGGGTCGTCCTCGAGCCTGCCGTCGACGGCATCCGACGCACCCGCCGACGCGATCGGCGTGCTCGCGTTCGCCTTCGCCATGTTCTCGGCGGTGGACTGGCTCTACTCGATGATCCCGGTGCGCTTCCCGGGCATCAGGATCGCGATGTCCGAAGGTGGCATCGGCTGGGTTCCGGGCCTACTCGACCGGCTCGACCACGTCCTTAACTACCACGACATCTACGGAACCTGGCATGACCAGCCCCTGACCCCAGCGGAGGTGTTCCAGCGCAACTTCTGGCACTGCGCGCTGGATGATCCGTCGGTCTTCCAGCTACGCCACCGCATCGGCATCGACCGCATCCTGATGGAGGCTGACTACCCGCATCTCGACTCCAGCTGGCCTCGCACCCAGCAGGTGCTCGAGAGCCAGGTCGGCACCTTCCCGGCCGACGAGGTGCGGCGGTTCACCTGGTCCAATGCCGCCGAACTGTTTCGCCATCCCGTCCCCGAGGCCGTGGCCAGCAACCCCGACGCGTTCTGAAGGTCAGTCAGCGGGCGGGGCGCTGATGGACGCGTCGAGCCGGACGAGCAGCCGGCCGAGCTGAGCGATCTGCCGCTCGGTGAGCCCGCTCAGCATCTGCTCCTCGTGCGCCATGTACTCCTCGATCAACCGGTCGAGCGTCGCCAGCCCCTTCCTGGTGAGATGCACGTGCACCCCTCGCCGATCGGTGTCGCTGATCGAGCGCTTGACGAGTCCCTGCCGCTCGAGCCGCTCGAGCCGCTGCGAGATCCCGCCTGAGGAGAGCACCAGCAGCCGGGCAAGCTCGGACGGCGTGCTGACATAGGGCTTCCCGGAGCGGCGAAGGGCTACCAGCAAATCGAGCGTTGCCGCGCTCACGCCGTGTTTGGCGAGCACCTTGCCCCGCTGCAACTCCGCATGCTGGAGCGCCCGGCGAAGCGGAAGCGAAACGCGAAGGCTTCCCATCGGCACATCAGGCCGCTCGTTCTCCCAGACCCCGATCAGTGACTCGACCTCAGCATCGACACCCGCGACGCTGTTCTGCCGTCGCAGCGGTGCTTCTCGGGCCACGGACCACACATTAGGGATTCGCTGATCAACGGACCACTCGAGATGTGACGCCAACGGGCCGGACGGCCACAGAGATCCGTGGATCCCTAGGGTGGCAGACCTGGCATATCTGACACCGACCCCGAGGGGTGGCGACTGCCGATGTACCGACTGACCGTGGTCTACGACGAGCCGGCCGACAAAGAGGCCTTCGACCGCCGCTACACCGACGAGCACGTGCCCCTCGTCAAGGCCGTGCCCGGGCTGGCGAGCTTCCAGCTCAGTCACCCGCAGGGCGGCACGCCGTACCTCGTCGCCGAGCTGTTCTGGCCGAGCGAGGACGCCTTCAAGGCCTCGGCCGCGACCCCCGAGATGGCCGAGACCCGCAAGCACGCGGAGGGCTGCGGCACGACGTTCACGAGGTACACCGGCGACGTCGCCGAAGTCTGACCGACCGCGCTGGTCCCGGCGGAAGCATGATCAGGCCGTCTGACCTGAAGGCGCACGCTCCCGTCACCCGCCTGGGCGATAGTTACTTATTACGCGGCAACTTAGATTTCTCGTGATTCGTTAAACCGGGGGTCTACCTTGCGCCGTAGCTTTCCTGCCATTGCGACCGCGTTCCTCGCCGTCGCCGTCATGGTCGGATGCATTCCGACCGCGCCCGCGCATGCGCCGGCCAAGCCCGCCCCCAAACCAGTGGCCAAACCCGTCGCGACCAAACCGACGCTGCCGGCAATCCCGCACGCACCGACGGCGCTCGCGATGTCCTATGTCACGACGATGGTGATCGACTCGGCTCACCAACGCGTCTGGCTGGCCGGTGACAACAAGGTGGTAGTCGTCGACTTCGCTGGGAAGATCGTGCGAACGATCTTGGTGCCAGGCGTTGATGGGATGGCGTTGCAGGCGTCCAAGCAGCGCATTTACGTCACGCAACCGAGATTGAATCTGGTCAGAGTCATAGACTCGGTGAGCTACGCGACGCGTCCTTTCGCGAAGACCCCGGGCGTGATCCCCCAATACCTCGCGGTCGCCAAGGATCGCTTGTGGGTCAGCTACGCCGCGGTCCATGCGACCGTCGGAGTGAGCCAGATCGGAGTGATCAATCCGGGCTCAAACACGCCGCAATTCCAGCCGTTAGCCGTTTCCACCAGTGAGTTTCCCGCTTACGCGCCCCGGCTGGCAGCTGCCGGCGAGCACCGTGCCGAAATAGCGCTTGGCTATAGCGATTACGACAGTTCCACTATCTCCACCTACCTCGCGTCGGACTCCGCTCTGGCCTTCCACGGCACGACAAAGGGCTACCTCGGAGGTGGGTCCGCCCTCAGCGCCATGCAACTGAGCGCCGACGGCAAATACGTGATCGAGGCGCCCGCCGGGTACGCCCTCTTGATCCGTTACCGCTTCAGCGACCTCGCCCAGGATGGCAGCTACCTCATCGACAAGACGCCCTTGGGCACGGGCTGCTCCGGAACCCCTGCTACGGGGGCCGCCATCACCGCGGACGGTCGATACGTCGTTGGCGGCTTCTCGGTGGGCTGGTTCAAGAGCACGTCCTCGCACCTGCTGCGGCCGGCTCAGGTACTGCCCGGCTGCCTTGCCGCGTATGGAGGCATCCAAGCGTCCGACGACGGTCGCCGGACCTTCGCGATCTCGCTCGGCGCCGGTGGAAACGGCCTGGTGCTCAACATCGCCACCGGACCGGAGGATCCGGCCGCGGCGCCTGCGACCCCACGCACTGGCCTGGCCCTCGACCACGCCGACTACATGCTGGTCGACGCGGCGCTCAGTCGCATCTTCGTGAGCCCTGGGACACCGGGCAGCGAGATCAGCGTGCTCAACCTCAGCGGCAAGCTCATCGGTCAGATCCCGCAGATGTGGGGAGCGTCGCAAATGGCGCTTTCCAGCGATGGCAAGACGCTCTACGCCGCATTGCACCTTGCTGATGCGATCGCCAGCATCGACGCGAGCACCCTCAAGGTGAACTGGCTGCATCCCACGGGCTCGAACGACACGCAGGCCGTCGTCATCGCGGCAGGACGGCTCTGGAGCTACGCAGCAGTGCCGTCAACCGCGCCGCCCGAGCTCGCCTCGACCGACCTGAAGAATCCGTCCGCGCCCTGGGTGGTGGCCAGCGGATACACGCAGGGCTTCCAGTCCAACCAGCTGTTGTCGCCGTCCACCACGGCAGACAGCCTTCTCGTGGTGGGTAACCCGCAGGACTCGGGCGCGACCATGTCGACGACGCTCTATCGCATCCATAACGGAACGGCGCTGACCAAGGTGGCGAACCGGGCCCTTGGCCAGTCGGTCGCCTACTCGTCGGACGGATCGCTCATCTACGCGTCCAACCTGAACCACGCGACCAGCTACTCGGCAGACGACCTGTCGGTCGCCTACATCTACGACTCGGGACCCCGCAGCGCCTCGGCCATCACCGCCACGCGGGACGGGCACGTCATCGTCGGTGAAGGGATCGGCAACGTCTACCAGTTCGCGCCGAACACGGCCTACGAGGGTTCACTCCTTGCCGGTCCGGACGAGCCCCTCGAAGTGGACAGCCGCGGGCTGGCCGTCAGCCCCGACGACCGCAAGGTCTACGTCATCCGCAGCTGGTTCTCCAACGGCGTCGACACCGTTAACCCGGTGCTTTCCATCGTTCCTCGGCGCTGACCAGGGGCCAGCGGGCGGGCGAACGGCCGGGCGGCAGGTACGACCTTCGGTGGGACGGACGAGTCGGCCTATACGCCGGGTTCTGTGCCCGCACCTTGCGGTGCGGCGACGGTCATCTATCTACGGCTGCCGTTGCCGGCAGCCTCTAGCGGTCTACCCGCAGGCTCGGGCGGGCCGCCCTCGAACGCCTGCGCAGGCGACGGGCCGAAGCCCGTTGCCCTCTTGACCTAGCTCCTGGTGGGGTTTACCTAGCCGTCCGGGTCACCCCGGACGCTGGTGCGCTCTTACCGCACCCTTTCACCCTTACCGGCCATTGCGAGCAAGCCCGAAACGGCCGGCGGTCTCCTCTCTGTGGCACTGTCCCGCGGGTCACCCCGGGTGGGCGTTACCCACCACCTTGCCCTGTGGAGCCCGGACGTTCCTCGGCACGCACCCTTGCCGACCAGCGACAAAAGCACGCGACGCGACCGCCCGACCAACTCGTCCGCCACGGATGAACTTACGACGAGTCGTACGCTCCCGCCATGACGACGCCTCAGCAGCCGCCGTACGACCCGGACGCCACGACCCAGCAACCCTTCGGTCAGCAGCCCCTCGGCGCTCCGCTGGGCGCGGGCCCGTCGCAGCCGCTTCCGGTCCGCACCGTCCGCCGCGGACCCGGGTGGGGCACGTATCTGATCACGATCCTGGCGATCCTGCTGCTGGTCGCCGTCATCGTGTTCGTCGTCCAGAACGACGCCAAGATCGACATCAAGTTCCTCAGCTGGAAGCGCACCGGGATCAAGACATCGGTGGCGCTCGGAGCTGCCGGCATCGTGGGCTTCCTCGCCGGCCTGTTCCTCGGCGTCATCCCCTGGTTGTCCGCCCGCCGTCAGCTGCGCTCGCTCAAGCGCGGCCAGACCACCCTCTAGCCGGACCCAGCCGAAAGGTGTGGGCGGCCGCCGGGGTCGCCGGGCTCCTCGCGGTCATCACGGGGCTGCTTCCTTGGGACGCGGCCGGTGACGTCACCGCGCGGGTCGGGCCGGTGCTCGGCTTCCTGGTTGCCGTCACGGTGCTGGCCGAGCTGGCCGACCGGGCGGACGTGTTCGACGTCGCCGCGGATCGTGTCGCCCGCTTCGGCCGGGGCAGCGTGGCGCGCCTCTTCCTGCTGGTCTGCGTGCTGGGCGCTGCCACCACGATCTTCCTGAGCCTCGACACGACGGCGGTACTGCTCACCCCGGTCGTCCTGGCGCTCGCCGCACGCCTCGGGCTGCCGCCGCTGCCGTTCGCGATGACGGCGGTCTGGCTGGCCAACACGGCGAGCCTCCTGCTGCCGGTCAGCAACCTCACGAACCTGCTGGCCGCCGACAAGCTCGGCCGCTCCGCCTCCTCCTACGTCGCGACGATGGCGCTTCCGGCAGCCGCCGCGATCGTGGTCACCGTCGTCGTGCTCAGGGTCTGGTTTCGCAACGACCTGCGCGGACGCTACGAGATCCTTCCGCGGAAGAATCCGGCGGACCGCGTGCTCTTCACCGTCAGCGCGATCGCCTGCATCGGCTTCGGCCCGGCCGTGATCGCCGGCGTCCCGGCCTGGGCCGCGGCCACCCCCGCCGCCGTCATCACCATCGCGGTCTTCACCTGGCGACGCCGGGGCGTGCTGCGCTTCAGCCTGCTGCCCTGGCGGCTCGTCATCCTCACCGAAGGCCTCTTCCTGGTGGTCGAAGCGGCCGGACGCCATGGCCTCGACCGGCTGCTCCACGACGTGATCGGTGACGGCGGTACCTGGCGCGTCGGCAGCATCTCGGCAGCGGCGGCCAACGTCTTCAACAACCTGCCCGCCTACCTGGCCATCGAGCGCCAGACCTCCCGCGATGACCTGCTCGCCCTGCTCTGCGGGGTCAACGTCGGCCCGCTCATCCTGCTCTGGGGCTCATTGGCCACGCTGCTCTGGCGCGAACGGTGCAAAGCCCGTGGGGTCGACGTGAGTGCCGGCCAGTTCGCCAGGCTGGGGCTGGTCGGAGTGCCGATCGTGCTGGCCGCGACCCTTGGTGCACTTGCACTGACGTAGCTGTCGCAGGTCCTCCCGCCAGGGGTCGATTGGCACTGACACCCCGGGCGGCAACCGGCGACCGTTACTCCATGCGCGTCCTGGTGATGTACGGATCCGATCGCGGGGGAACGGCGGGACTCGCCGTCATGGTCGGAAAGGCCCTCGGCGACGACGGAATCGCGGCCACCGTTCGGCCCGCCGGCGACAGCGTCGATGACCTCGCGAAGTACGACGCCGTCATCGTCGGCGGCTCGGTCTACTCCAACCGCTGGCAGCGTGACGCCCGCCGCTTCGTGCGCCAGCACGCGCGCGAGCTGCAGTCGATCCCGGTATGGCTGTTCAGCAGCGGCCCGCTCGACGACTCGGCTGCTACCGAAGACATCCCGCCGACCAAGCAGGTCGCCTCCCTCATGACGCTGGTCAAGGCCCGCGGCCACGCCACGTTCGGCGGGACCCTCAGTGCGGACGCGACGGGCTTCGCGGCCAGCGCCATGGCGAAGCAGCATGCCGGCGACTGGCGCGACGAGGAGCAGGTGCGCCAGTGGGTGCACGGGATCGCCCGGGGCGGGATCGGGCCGGCGCCGACCCGCAAGGGCGGCGTCCGTACCGAGACGTGAGCGCTAGACGGGCACCATCGTCGTGGCGTTGGTGCGCACCGTCGTCACCGTGGCCCGCATGATGTGGGCCACGAACGGCCGGATCACCCGCCAGTAGCGCGCGAACGCCCGGCGTGAGTGATCGTCGTACGTCGCGGTGCGGCACTCGTAGGTAAGGACCGCGTGTTCCGCGCCGTACGGAAGTACCGACAGGCTGGTCGCGATCTTTCCCCAGTCCGGCTCGGCGAACGCTGCGAACTCCTCGAGCGCGGTCGGCCGCCACTCGATGTTCGGCGTCCAGAACCGCCCGACGGCGCCCAGGCAGATCTCCGAGTCGCTCTCGCCGAGCAGCAGCCAGCCGGGCAGTCCCGTCCCGCCGTCGCCGCCGAGCGTCAAGCGCTCCGGCACCTCGGAGGCCCGGCCACGGACCTGGTCCGGCAGGCCGCGCACCCACATGGATGCGGTCAGCAGCGGCGTCCGGACCGTCAGCAGGTCGAGGTCACGCACGGCCGCGAAAGTCGTCGCCGGATCCGCTGCAATCACGGCACTTTCGTCGATCGAGACGTCTCCGTGGGGCAGCATCTCATCGAGGATCATCAGGCACCTCCACTGAACCGACCAGAACAGACCTGGCCCGATCCTCCGGCACGAACCCGCGGCGCGGCAGGGCCTTTGGACCCGCAATCAGCTACTCGGTCGCCGAGCCCCGCCGAGCCCCGCCGAGCTCCACCGCCAGCCCGGCCACCTCACCGATCACGATGACCGACGGCGCCGCGAGACCGAACGCGGCGGCCTCCTTCGCGACCGTGCCGAGCGAGCTCACCAGCACCCGCTGCGCCGCGGTGCCGCCGTCCTGCACGCAGGCGACCGGCGTCGTGGCATGACGCCCTCCCGCCAGCAGCGCGTCGGCGATGGCCGCCAGCGTGTGGACGGCCATCAGCAGCACGATCGTCGACGAGTTCGCGCCGAGCCGCGCCCAGTCGACGCCCGAATCGGGGTTCTCCGGCCGCAGATGGCCGGAGACGACGACGAACTCCTGCGCCAATCCCCGGTGCGTCAACGGGATTCCGGCCAGCTCGGGCACCGCGATGGCCGAGCTGATCCCCGGCACGACCGAGCACTCCACCCCCGCCTCGAGACAGGCGAGCAGCTCCTCGCCGCCGCGCCCGAAGATGAAGGGATCGCCGCCCTTCAGCCGCACCACGACCTGGCCCGCCCGGGCGCGCTCGACCAGCAGCGCGTTGATGTCCTCCTGCCGGGCCGCCGGCCCGCGCGGGCTCTTGCCGACGTCGATCACCTCGACGGCGTCGGGAAGGTCGGCGAGCAGCCCCCGCGGCCCCAGCCGATCGGCGACCACGACATCGGCCTCGCGCAGCGCGTGCAAGCCGCGGACGGTGATCAGGTCGCGATCTCCCGGCCCACCCCCGACGAGGATCACGCGACCGTTCGCCGCCCGCGCGCCGGGGCGCCCCAGCGGCACCGTCAACGAGCCGTCCCGCAGCAGGTCGAGGAAGGCGTCGCGCAGACCGGCGGAGCGCCGCGGATCCCCAGACGTCACGGCCACCGTCGCACCCTCGGCCGTCCCGCTGGCGGGCGTCACCGCCGCGCTCGCATCCCCGGCGTCCGCCCGCACGCACCAGATGCCGGCAGCCTCTGCCTCGTCGGCCACGAGCGCCTGCACCCGCGCATCCGACGTGCAGGCATGCACCAGCCAGGCACCCGCAAGATCGCCCGGCTCGTAGCGGCGCCGCACCAGCTCCACCCGCTCGCCGGCGTCTTCGCGACCCACGAGCTCCAGCACCGCGCGCGACGGATCCGGATCGATCACGACCACGCGCGCATCAGCCGCGAGCAGGGCCGGCAGCCGCCGAGCCGCCACGCCACCCGCGCCGACCAGCACGACCCGCCGCCCGGCGAGCCGCAACGAGACCGGATACGCGTCGGGCATGGGTCCATCGTGCCGGACGTGCGGCGCCAGCCGTCCGCTCAGCGCAGGGCGGCCCCGGTAACCGCGCGGCCGATGACGAGACGCTGGATCTCGCTGGTTCCCTCGAAGACCGTGTAGATCTTCGCGTCACGCGCCATCCGCTCCACCGGGTACTCGCGCGTGTAGCCGTTGCCGCCCAGGATCTGCATGGCCCGCTCGGTCACCCAGACGGCTGTCTCCCCGGCGAACAGCTTCGACATCGAGCCCTCGGCCGCCGTGAACTGGTGGCCCTGGCGCGCCATCCACGCCGCGCGCCAGGTGAGCAGGCGGGCCGCATCCACCCGGGTCGCCATATCGGCCAGCTGGAACGCGACCCCCTGGTTCTCGTTGATGGCCTTGCCGAACTGCACCCGCTGGCCGGAGTAATCACGGGCGTACTCGTAGGCTGCCCGGGCGATGCCCACCGCCTGCGCCGCGACGGACGGGCGTGACGCCTCGAACGTCGCCATCGACGCGTTGCCCTTGGAACGCACGCCTTCGCGGGCCCGGGCCAGCCGGGCGTCGAGCTTCTCCTTGCCGCCGAGGACGCACTCGGCCGGGATGCGGCAGTCGTCCAGCACGACCTCGGCGGTGTGCGACGCCCGGATCCCGTGCTTGGCGAACTTCTGGCCCTGCGAGAGGCCCTTCGTCCCCGGTGGAACGATGAAGCTCGCCTGGCCGCGGGTGCCGAGCGACGGGTCGACGCTGGCGACCACGACGTGGATGGCCGCGATGCCGCCGTTCGTCGCCCAGGTCTTGGTGCCGTTGAGCACCCACTCGTTGGTGGCCTCATCGAACACGGCGCGGGTCTTGATGTTGCCGACGTCGGAGCCGGCCTCCGGCTCTGACGAGCAGAAGGCCGCCACCTTCGGGTCGTTCTCGTCGCCGAACATCTGCGGCACCCACTCGCCGGTCTGCTCCTGCGTCCCGTTCGCGACGACGGCGACGGCCGCCAGGGTGGTGCCCACGAGCGCCAGGCCGATCCCCGCGTCGCCCCAGAAGATCTCCTCCATCGCGACCGGGATGCCGAGCCCGCTCGGCTCGAACCACTGGGTCGAGAAGAATTCGAGCGAGTAGAGCCCGACCTTCGCCGCCTCCTGGAGCACCGGCCAGGGCGTCTCCTCGCGCTCGTCCCATTCCGCGGCGGCGGGGCGGATCACGTCCGCGGCAAAGTCATGCACCCAGGTGCGCATCTCGGCCACGTCGTCGGAAAGCTCCAGCGAGAACTCAGGCATCGGCCCACTGTATTAGGCGATACCGGACGTAACACGTACCCGGCGGCAGCAGTCCGACCTCTAAGGTGGCGTGCCGCGATGGTGGCGTGCGTCTCAATGGGAAGGCCGCCGTCGCAGATCGGGAAAGACTGGCCCCGTGACCTCGACTATCCCGACCGAGAGCGCCGGTCCGCGTCCCGCCACGCTGACGTCCAAGGCGGATCAGGGCCACTCGACCAAGGCCTGGCTCGTGCTGCTGGTCATCTGCGGTGCGCAGATGATGGTGGTCCTCGACGCCACCATCGTGAACATCGCGCTCCCGAGCATCGAGCGGGCGCTGAACTTCTCCACGACGAGCCTGACGTGGGTGCTGAACGCCTACACGCTGGCGTTCGGCGGCCTGCTCCTGCTCGGTGGACGGCTCGGCGACCAGTTCGGCCACCGCCGGATGTTCACGATCGGCCTGATCGTCTTCAGCATCGCCAGCCTGCTGGGTGGGCTCTCGACGAGCGGCGCCGAATTGCTGATCGCCCGTGCCGTGCAGGGGGTCGGCGGCGCGCTCGCCGCACCCGCTGCCCTCGCGTTGCTGACGAATTCGTTCGAGGAAGGCCCCGCCCGGTTCAAGGCGTTCGGCGTCTTCTCCGCGGTGGCCGGCTCCGGCGCGGCGATCGGCCTGCTGCTCGGCGGCATCCTGACCGACCTGCTCTCCTGGCGGTGGGTGCTGTTCGTCAACGTGCCGATCGGGCTGCTGCTGGCGTTCATGGCCCCGCGGGTGCTGGGCGAGGCGCCGAAGCGGCGGGCGCGCCTCGACATCGGCGGCGCGATCACCGTGACGGCCGGGATGACGCTCCTGGTCTACGGCCTGGTGCGGGCCGCCGACCACAGCTGGACCGAGACGTGGACGGTGGCGTCGTTCGCCGCGGCGATCGTCCTGCTGGCGACGTTCGTGCTCATCGAGCGCAGCCACCGCCAGCCTCTGGTGCCGCTGCGGATGTTCCGCAACCGCAATCGCGCGGGCGCGTACGTCGTGATGCTCTGCGCCGCGGCAGCGCTCTTCTCGCTGTTCTTCTTCCTGACCCAGTACGTGCAGATGATCCTGCACTTCTCCCCGCTGAAGGCCGGCTTCGCCTTCCTGCCGATCAGCGCAGCCATCATCGTCACGGCTCAGATCACCGCCCGGACCCTGAGCCGCACCGGCCCGCTGCCGCCCATCGCGCTCGGCTGCGTCGTGCTCGCCGCCGGGCTGCTCGACATCTCGACGATCAGCATCCACAGCGGCTACCTGCACATGCTTCCGGGGATGCTCCTGATCGGTGCCGGGCTCGGCCTGAACTTCGTGCCGCTGACCATCACCGCCGTCAGCCGGGTCGCCCCGCAGGACGCCGGGGTGGGCTCCGCCCTCCTGAGCGCCTGCCAGCAGATCGGCGGCAGCCTCGGCCTGGCCATCCTGGTGACCGTCTCGACCGGGTCGATCAAGCATGGCTTGACCGCTCGGGGCGTGCCGGCCGAGCTCGCCAACCAGCGACCGAACGGCCCGATCCCGGAGTGGGCCCAGGCGATCCTGGTGCACGGCTGGACCCGGGCGTTCCTGGTCGCGGTGATCTTCGCCGCAATTGCGCTCGTCACGGCGCTGGCCACAATTCGGCTAAAGCGCTCGGAGACCGGCGGCGCCGGAATGCCCGCCGCCGGGTAATAATTCGGGCGAAACGGACACTCGCGGGCGCGCCCAATACCTAATGGCGGGTTAGTCGATCGACGCGTCCTAATCTGTGGCCATGGCCGCGACGGATTCCACGGGCGACGGCCGCGTTACCAATGGCAATCCCCCGTCGAGCGACCGCCACAAGCGCGCACCCGAACGCCGCGAGGCGCTGCTCGACGCGGCCGAGATCGTCGTGCGCCGGGTCGGCCCCCAAGTCACCGCCGCCCAGATCGCTGCCGAGGCAGGCGTCACCAAGCCGATAATTTATCGCCACTTCGGCGACATTCACGATCTCTACCAGGCGCTCGCCATGCGGATGGAACGGCGGCTGTCGAACTGGCTGATCCAGGCGCGTATAGGGACCGCGAGTCTGGACCAGCGCGGGCGTTTGCAGGCCGTGATCGGCGCCTTTTTCGATGCGGTGCGCGCGCGAGCCGAAGCTGTATCAGTTCCTCGTTTACACCGGTGGCGGATGATCCCGGGCAGGCCGGCGCGCTCTCCTGGTTCACCCGCGAATGGGCGGGGAGCGTCGCGCGCTACCTGGCGCTGCTGCGCGGCGAGGCCGAGGTGTCGGCAGCGTCCCGGGCCACCGGCTACGCGATGTGCGGCGCCATCGAGAACGCGGCCAGCTGGTGGCTCGAGGACGGCACGGTGCCGATCGAGGAGGTTGTCGACGCGCTGGTCGAGATGTTGCTGGCCGGGGTTCCGGCCGACCTGCTGCGGCCGACCGACCTCGATTCCTGCGACCGGACGTCGCCGCGAAGTGCCCTAGCCGCCAGGCTTCCCGCCCGCCGGCGTGCGCCCGACGAACTCGTCCATCGACGCGTTCACGCCCAGCAGGTCCATCACCCGGTCGAACGCCGGCGGCGGCAGCAGGCGCAAGGCGGGCAGCAGCCCGACGGTCGGGGGCATCACCAGCTGGCGCTTGTCACGCTCGATCGCGCGCACGATCTTCGCGATGACGGTGGACTCGTCGAGGATCGGCAGCAGCCACGGCCAGCGCGACTTGGCCCCGTCGAACATCCCGGTATTGATGTAGAACGGGCAGACCAGCGTCGTGTGGACCTGCGGGGCGTACCGCCGAAGCTCGTAGCGCAACGATTCGGCGAAGCCCACCGCCGCGTGCTTGCTCGCGCTGTAGTCGGTCTGGCGGACGACGCCGACCATTCCCGCCGCCGACGCCAGCGTCACCACGTGGCCGCGACGGCGCTCGATCATCCCGGGCAGGAACGCCTTGGTGCACCAGAAGAGCGCGAGCGCGTTCACAGCGAACGTGCGCTCGATCGCCTCATCGCTGAGCTCCGAGAGCAGCTTTCCGCTGATGACGCCCGCATTGTTGACCAGGATGTCGACCGGGCCGACTTCGGCCTGCACCCGCTCGGCGGCCGCCGCGATGGCCGCGCGATCAGTGAGATCCACCGCATAGCCCGCGGACCCCGGGGAGACGGCCCGGATCTCGTCCATCACCGCGGCGAGGCCGGCGGCATCGCGGTCCCACCCGACGACGCGAGCCCCCCGGCCGGCTGCCGCGCGGGCGAGGCCGGCGCCGAGCCCGGATGCCGCTCCGGTCACCAGGAAAACAGCGTCCCGCAAGGAGCTCATACGCCCACCTAACCCCGAGGAAGCGAGTGATCGAACATGGCCGGCAGGCTGGCGTGATTTGTCACAGTGCCGGAGAGGATGCCGCTGGTGGAGCGGAAGGCCGCGCCGACCGTGATTCCGCTGCCGCCGATGGAGAATTCGTGGATGTCGTGGTCGTGCTGCGAGCCGCGCATCTTCAGCACCGTGAGACCCCGCTTGACCTCGCCGAACAGCTCCACGTAGCGCAGCAGGATGATCGTGTCGGTCAGGGTGCTGACGTGCTGCTCGGTGACCGACGATCCGCCGAGCAGGCTCGGGGTCGCCGCCGTCACCATCGCCAGCACGCCCTCGGCCTTGAGGAACGACGTGAGGCCGATCGCGAACTCGCGGAACGCCTTGTCGCCGCCGCTGCGCTCGAGCGCCGACAGGCTGTCGATCGCCACGCGGGCGGGACGGTAGGTGTCGATCTGCCGCTTGATCTCGACCAGGTGGTCCTCGAACGAGGCGACCTCGGGATAGGCCGTGATGATGCGCAGCCGGCCGCTCGCCTCCATCTGCTGGAAGTCACGCCCCCAGCCGCGGGCGTTGCGGGTGATCTGGTCGTGACTCTCCTCGAACGCGAACAGCAGCGCCCGCTCGTCCGGCCCGATGCCGGACAGGAACGACGTGGTGAGCAGCGTCTTGCCGGTACCCGTCGCGCCAGAGACCAGCACGATCGAATCCTGAAAGAACCCGCCTCCGCAGAGCCGGTCGAGCTCCGCGTCGCCCGAGCTCGCCCGCTTGGTCGACGACGCCGACGTCAGCAGAACCGTGGAGAGCGGCAGCATGACGATGCCCTGACCGGGCAACACCGTGAACGGGTACTCCCCCTTCTGGTGCATGGCGCCGCGCATCTTCAAGACCTCGGCCGTGCGCCGGCGGCGTGAATCGCTCATCGAGTTGCGCAGCAGGACCACGTTGTCGACGACGAACTCTTCGGTCTCCAGCGGGAACTGGTCGCCCGGCGTCTCCAGCGTGAAGATCGTGGTGACCCCGAGCTTGCGGATCGCCGTGATCAGCCCGCGCAGCCGCTGCCGGCTCGGGGCGAGCTCGCTTAGCACGGACCCAGCCGCGGACAGCGAGTCGACGACGAGACGCTGGGCGCCGGTCCGATCGATGGCCCGGCCGATCTGGGCGAGCAGGGTCTCGTAGTGGTAGGGCGCCGGCTCGTCGTCGATCGAATAGAGCACCGGCGAGGCATCGACGAACTCGAACATCTCCGCGCGCTCGGCCGCGGCGAAGTCGAAGCCCAGCGTGGCGAAATTGTCGCGCAGGTCGTCGGCGGTCTCCTCCAGCGTGACGTAAACGCCGGGCTCGCCGCGACGAAGCCCTTCCGCCACGAACTGACCAGCGAAGACGGTCTTGGCACACCCCGGACCACCCGCGACGAGGGTGGAGCGGCCGCGCGGCACGCCCCCCATCGTGATGTGGTCGAAGCCGGGTATCCCGGTTTCCATCCGCGGGATGCCGTGCAGCTCGCCCTGCTGCCGCCCGACCGCCCGCGCGTCGGCAGCGCGCGCGCCGCGAACGGCCTGACTCTCGCGTCCATCCGGGCCAGGCGAGATTTCAGCCACGGCCGGCCTCTTTCTCCTTAGGCACTGCTTCGCTCCTGACCTGGCCCGGCACGATCGCTGACCGCGGCCCGACGACGAACCAGACGATCTTTCCGTTGCGCTGCTCGAGCTCGACCCAGCCCCAGCTGTCGGAGAGCGCATCCACGATCTGCAGCCCGCGGCCGTTCTCGAGCGAGGCGGACGGGTGACGCTGGTGAGGCAGGTGGGGGACGCGTCGCTCACCGCGACCAGCACGGCGGCGGTGAGCGGATCGTAGCCTCGGCCCGCCCGGCCCCCGGCCACCTTGCTGTGAACGCTGAGGTCCAGATGGATGCGGCTGCGACCGTGCAGGACCGCGTTCGTGATCAGCTCGGAGAGCATCAGCAGGACCAGCTCGATCCGCTCCTCGCCACTGCCGGCCAGGCATTCGCGCGCGAAGGCGCGAGTGCGACCCACCTGCGACGGGTGCGGCTCGATCTCGAGACGCCAGCTGGCGCGAAGCGGCCCGCAATCGCCGCCGACCTGCGCCAGGACCGTTTCCAGGCTCACCGTAGCGCTGCCCGCCGGGAGGCCTAACGACCCCGGCGGCGTAGCAGCAGGACGATCAGAGCGATCCCGCCCGCCACGATCGCCACCCGGTCCCAGCGGACCGACTTCCCGCGCGTCTCCTTGGCCTCTCGCAGCTGCGAGGCAACCCGCGCCGGCAGCGGCTGCTGACCGTCGGCGTCGATCACGGCCGCGGGCGTGCCGCGGTGGCGCAGGTCGTCGACCTTGTCCTTGACCGTCTGGACGCCCCGCGAGGCAACCCGCTTCGGGTGGACCTTGTCAGCAATCTGATCGATGGTCGACGCGAGCTCCGCCCGGGTCTGTTCGATCTGGTGCTGGATCTCCGCCGGATCGGGCACGAGCGCCACTCCCCTCGTTTCGCACATTCGCGTCTGTGGTGGACAGTCTGCCTTGCCTGCCCCGATTAAAACGATCTACCCCTGAACCGGCAGCGATCCGCAACCCCTTCGCCGCCGTTCAGCCGCGGGAAACGACACCGGCGGCGGCGAGCAGCTCCGCCCCGACGGGCGCCGGTAGTGGCTTGATCGCCTCCCGTAACGTCAGCCGGCTCACCCGCCGCACTCGCGGGCGTAACCAATCCTCGACCAGCTCCGGGCGGCGCTTGGCCGTCTCGCGCAGGACCCAGCCCAAAGCCTTGCGGATGAAGAACTCCCGCTCGCCAGCATCGGTTCGGCGAGGCGCACGAAGTGGTCCCAATCGCCACCGCCGCGCCGCAGCGGCACCAGCAGAGCGAGCAGCGCCGCCCTGCGCACCCAGAAGTCGTCGTCCACCGCCCAGCGGTCCAGTTGACCCCGAGCTCCGGGTAGCGCTCGACGAGCGCGCCGGCAACGTCGCACGCGAGGGGTCGACCAGCGCCCACGTGTGACCCTCGCGGATGAACCGCTCGACCAGGGCCAGGTCGGCCGGAACGCCGCGGCGACGTCGGCCGTGAGCAGCAGGACCGCCGCCAGGCGGCGCTCGTAGAACGGCGAATCCCAGAGCAGGCCGCCAGCTCCCGGACTCGCCGCCGGCAGGTCGCGATGGGCTCGGTAGAAGCTCTGGACGACGCTGCGGTTGTGCGGAACGGTGGTCCCGAGGTGGGTCATCGAGCTCTTCAGGTAGGCGCGCTCCTGCTCGGCCCGTTCGGGAGTGCCGCGGGCGCGCAGCTCGCGCTCGATCGCGTCGGCATAGCTGGCGAGAGCCGGGGTCACGATCTGTCGCTACGCGCGGCGGATCACGTACGGGGTGAGGTGGGCATAGCCGCGCACCCGGAAGGTCCGCAGCCGGCTCACCGCGAAGCCGGCCGCGGGGTGACCCTCCCGCTCTTCCTGGAGCTGGGTGGCGAGCTCGCGGTCGCAGACCACTGATCCCGGGCGGGCGATACCGGTGCACCGGCTGGCGATGTTGACGACCGGCCCGAAGATGTCGCCGCCGTGCGCGAGCGTCGCCCCGAAGGCCATCCCCACCCGTACCGGCGGCACCAGCGAGTCGTCCTGCCCGAAGGCGCTGGCCAGTTCCAGACCGGTGCGCGCCGCCTGGAAGGGGTCATTCGTGACGAACATGACCTCGTCGCCGAGCGTCTTCACGACCCGCCCGTCATGCGCGATCACGATGTCGGACGCCATCTGCTCGAACGTCGCCACGAGCGCCGAAAGGTCCTCGCTGGTCATGTCGCGGACGGCGCTCGTGTAGCCGACGATGTCGCAGAACCCGACCGCACAGGTGTTGTCGGAGAGGTCGCGCGCCGCGCCCGCGACGGCGCGCTGCACGGCGGCGAGCATGTGGCGCCGCCAGGCATAGGCGATCAGCCACTCGAGCTCGGGCAGCAGGTGAGCGAAGCGCTCGCCGACCTGGCGCACCAGCTCTTCCGGCTCTTCCTGCGCCAGCTTGGCCAGCTCCGGGTCGGCCGCCAGCTGCTCGGAGACGATCTGGGTCTGGGCCTCCGCGAGCCGGCTCATCGCCTGGCCGACCGTGCGGGCCACCGACTCGGTGATCCCGGGGCCGATCAGCTCATCCGCGGCCAGCCGCTCCGACAGCCGCAGCGCATCGACGTCGGCCTCGGTGAAGTGCGGCTCGTCAGCTGCGGGATCGACGAAGCCGAGGGCGCGCCAGAGGCGCCTGGTCCGCTCGGCGGTGAAGTCCGAGGCGGTCTCCTCGACCTGCTCGCGGGTCAGATGTGCGGGCTCACCGAGAAACGCCTCCTCGAGAAGTTCCCCGCCGAGCCGGGGACTGTCCGCATCGTCCTCGTTCTCCACGCATCAGATGCTCCCACCAGCGACGCTGGACTATGCGTGGTGGTGCTCCAGCCCACTAGACGCCGCGGCGGCGCCGCTGGTCGTCCTCCTCGCGCAGCCGGTTGATGGTGCGCTGCACCTCACCCACGCCCGGCACGTCGGTGAAGCGCAGCTGCCCCTGCTCGCCGGCGCTTTCCAGAACCAGGTCACCACTTCCGGTGAGCCGGTCGGCGATGGTGTTCTCGAAATGCACGTCATTGAGCCGGTAGAGCGGGACGTCCCGCCCCGTCTGCGTGATGATCCCGTGGCGGTAAAGGACCTGGCGGTTGGTGACGACGTAGCGCGTCGTCTGCCACCGCAGCCAGGGCAGGAAGCTGAAGAAGAGCAGGAGCAAGACCGCAACGCCGATGATCGTCCAGTCGTAGGCCGATCCGCCCGGCCCGATGCCGATCGCGAACGCCGCGAGACCGATGACGATCGGCACGGCGACCATCGGCAGCACCAGCCGGCGCCAATGCGGATGCAGGTCGATGACGACCTGCTCGTCGCTACCCAGCTGGCGCTCGAGTTTGCCCACGCGGGAACTATCCCAGCCCGATAACGCTTTGCCCGGGTAGCCGGGGCACTCGGGTCGCAGAAATTTCCGCCGGTGGTCGCTCGGAGCGACCATTCGCCACAATTATTGATGGCCGGCTCGGCTACCTCAGGTGGATGACGTCGCCGGCCGCAAACGCGCGATCGCCGGCTAGCTCTCCCGCACCGGTCACGACGAGCCGGCCGTCGCCGTCGATGTCCGTCGCCACACCCTCATATGTCTCGCCGTTGGGCAGCTCGACCCGCACCTCGCGGCCCAGCGTGACGCAGGCGGTCCGGAACGCCGGCTTGAGCGCTTCGGGATCTGCGAGCCAGCTGGCGTAGGCCCGGCTGAGCGAGCGCAGGATCGCCTTGAGCAAGGTCGCGCGGTCGGTCGTGCCGCCGCCGGACAGGCGCAGGCTGGTGGCGCCGCGGTCCGGTAGCTCGTCAGCACGCGTCGTCACGTTCAGACCGATGCCGATGACGATCGCGCCCTCGCCGCCCTGCGGAACCTCGCTCAGCAAGCCGGCGATCTTGCGTCCGCCACCCGGCGCCTCGGGGTCGGCGACCAGGACATCGTTCGGCCACTTGACGCCGGCCTCGACTCCGGCGTGTTCGCGCAGTGCGACCGAAACGGCGAGCCCGGCGAGCAGTGGCAGCCATCCCGAGATCGACGGCGGGCGTAGCACCACGCTGAACGTGAGCCCGGCGCGCGGCGGCGACTGCCAGCTGCGACCGAGCCGGCCCCGTCCCGCGGTCTGCAGCTCGGCGACGACGACCGTGCCCTCCTCGGCGCCGGCCCTGGCGAGGTCGGCGACGAACGCATTGGTGCTTTCCGCCTCGCGAAGCACCGTCAGGTGAAAGCCGTCGGCCTCCAAGACGGGGGTAAGCGCGGCGACCGGCAGCGGCGGCCGGTCGAGATCCGAGTACCGCCCTTGCGTGACCACCGGCTCAGGCTGCCACCTGGGGCCCGGTTGGGGAAGCGCGCCCCGATACCGTGTCGGCATGACTGCAGAACCTGTCGCCGAACCCGGAGAGGGCACGAGCTCTCCCGACATCCACACCACGGCAGGCAAGCTGGCGCTGCTACGCGGACACATCGAAGAGGCGGTGAACGCCGGCTCGCAGAAGGCCATCGACCTTCAACACTCCAAGGGCAAGATGACGGCCCGCGAGCGCATCGACGCGCTCCTCGACCCGGGATCCTTCGTCGAGACCGACGCGTTCGCCCGCCACCGCGCCACCGATTTCGGCCTGGGCCGCAACCGTCCGGCGGGTGACGGGTGCGTCACCGGCTACGGCACGGTCGACGGCCGGCCGGTCTGCGTTTTCAGTCACGACGTCACGGTGTTCGGCGGATCGCTCGGCGAGGTCTACGGGCAGAAGATCGTCAAGGTCATGGACCTCGCGCTGAAGACGGGCTGCCCGGTCGTCGGGCTCAACGAGGGCAGCGGCGCGCGTATCCAGGAAGGGATCATGGGCCTCGCCGGCTACGGCGAGATCTTCTACCGCAACGTGATGTCGTCGGGCGTCATCCCGCAGCTCAGCCTGATCCTCGGCCCCTGCGCGGGCGGCCACGTCTACTCGCCGGCGCTGACCGACTTCACGCTGATGGTCGACCAGACCTCGCAGATGTTCATCACCGGGCCGGACGTGATCAAGACGGTCACCGGCGAGGACGTCACGATGGAAGACCTCGGCGGTGCGCGCGCCCACAACACCAAGAGCGGTGTCGCGCACTTCATGGCCGCGGACGAGCCCGACGTCTTCGAGCTCACCAAGGCGCTGCTCTCCTACCTCCCCAGCAACAACATGGAGGAGGCGCCCGCCTACGACCCGGTCGAGCTCGAAGGCCTGGAGCCCGACGGCGAGCTGGACTCGTTCATCCCGGACTCGTCGAACCAGCCATACGACATGCACACCGTGATCGGGACCATCGTCGACGACGGTGAGTTCCTCGAGGTCATGGCGCTGTTCGCGACCAACATCATCACCGGGTTCGCCCGGGTCGACGGCCGCGCCGTCGGAGTCGTCGCGAACCAGCCGATGTCGTTCGCGGGCACGCTCGACATCGACGCTTCCGAGAAGGCCGCCCGCTTCGTGCGCACCTGCGACGCGTTCAACGTGCCGGTGCTCACCTTCGTCGATGTGCCGGGCTTCCTGCCGGGCACCGACCAGGAGTGGCAGGGCATCATCCGCCGCGGCGCCAAGCTGATCTACGCGTACTCCGAGGCGACCGTCCCGAAGGTCACGGTCATCACCCGCAAGGCCTACGGCGGCGCGTACGACGTCATGGGCTCCAAGCACCTGCGCGCTGACATCAACCTTGCGTGGCCGTCGGCGGAGATCGCCGTCATGGGTGCGCAGGGCGCGGTCAACATCGTCCAGCGCCGGGCGCTCGCCGCCGCCGAGAAGGAGGGCAAGGACGTCGAGGCGCTGCGCCAGGAGTTCATCACCGAGTACGCGGACCGGTTCGCGAACCCGTACATCGCCGCCGAGCGCGGGTTCGTCGACGCGGTGATCCCGCCGAGCGAGACCCGGCGCGAGGTCATCCGGGCGCTGCGGCAGCTGCGCAACAAGCGCGAGTCGTTGCCGCCGAAGAAGCACGGGAACATCCCGCTGTGAGCACGGAGACTTCCGGCGAGCCGCCGGCGCGGCCGCTGCTGCGGATCGTGCGGGGCGAGCCGACGGCGGAGGAACTCGCGGCTCTCGTCGCCGTGCTGTCGAGCCGCGGCGGCGCCGGCGAGCCCGAGCCCGAGCCGGTGCGGTCGGCGTGGAGCCGCCCCGGCGGTGCTCTGCACGGCGCCCCGCCGGTGCATCCGACCGCGTGGCGCGAGTCCGGCTTCGACCCGGGGGTGCGTACCCGCGCCGACTGGTAGAACTCGGCACATGGCAAACGAGAACACGTTCCACCGTTTCACCGGCCGCGCGGCCCTGATCACGGGCGCCGCTTCCGGGATCGGACGCGCGGTGGTCCTGCGCCTGGCTGCTGAGGGTGCGTCGGTGCTAGCCGTCGACGTCAACGCCGAAGGGCTGGCCGCCACCGTCGATCAGGCGAAGGAGCTGACGGGCGAGGTCCACGCGCGCGTGACCGACCTCGGCCGGCGTGACGAGTGTTTCGCCGCGGTGGAGGCAGCTGTCGCGCAGTTCGGCCACCTCGACGTGCTCGGCAACGTGGCCGGCATCCTGCGCACCGGCCACACCGTCGACGTCACGGAGGCCGAGTACCGCACGGTCTTCGCCGTCAATGCCGACGCCTACTTCTTCACCTGCCAGGCCGCCATCCCCCACCTGCTACAGACCGGCGGCAATATCGTCAACGTCGCCTCCAACGCCGGGCTCATGGGCGGCGCGTACCAGGCCGCGTACTGCATGAGCAAGGGCGCCGTCGTCCAGCTCACCAGGGCGCTCGCGATCGAGTTCCTCAAGGCCAAGCTCCGGGTCAACGCCATCGCGCCGGGCGGGACGGTCACCAACATCACCAGCACGGTCACGTTCCCGGAGGACGCGGACTGGGACCTGATCATGCGCGCCAACGTCCCGCGCCGCTTCGCCGATCCGGCCCTCATCGCCGGCCTGTTCGCGTTCGTGGCCAGCGACGAGGGGGCGAACGTCCACGGCGCGATCCTGTCCAGCGACGCGGGTCTGACCGCCGGCTGAGTACGGCTAACAAGCCGCGTAGATCGGGCCAAAAGAACAGGGCGAGATGAAGCCGTCGGCCAACCCGAGACCACAACTGGCCACGTTCTCGAACACCGCACCACTCGGGACCCCGACGAGCCGCTCTACTGGTCCTTCCAAACCACCACCTTCAGCCTCGCCAGCCACTGGGAGCACGACACCGCGATGCGACCCAGGACTTCCGCGTCGGGCTCTGGGCCACGCAAGCAGACCTGCTCCACCGCCTCAACCGGTGTCACCAGCGCGCCACAGCTTCAGCGTCTCCAGTAGCGGTCCCTATGACCCCGAAGGAAGCTGCTGCCTAACAAGCAGCAAGATGTCCTCCAGCCGGCGAGTAGTCCAAACGAATCCACAAGCAATCAGCATGAACGCCCGTCTCCACGTGCAGTCGCTTGTCGGTTAGGAAAGACACGTCCCCGCCCGCCCGACACCACATCGTTTGTAGATCGGAGTGGAACCCTGACGATGATGTGGCGCAGCGGGCCGCCTACGCCGGCGGCCCGGCCAGCAAAGCGGCCATCCGCTCGCGCAGCAGCGTCGCCGCCGAATAGGGGCGCACCATCACGGTGAACTCGTCGATGAGGCCGTCCGCCCCGAAGTGCAGGATGTCGACCCCGTCCAGGTCACGGTCACCGACGCGGCACGAGAAGGCGAGCACGTGACCGTCAGGCGACTCGTACTCCGCCGTGTAGCGGAAGTCCTCGAAGACGAGGGACACCCCTGCCAGCACCGGGGCGACGGCTTCACGACCGGAATAGGCGCGATGCACGATCGGGCTGTGGAAGATCACCTCGGGCGCTAGCAGCGCGGCCATCTCCCCGTGTGCGCCCCGCTGCGCCGCGGCCTTGAAAGCCGCCGCCGCCGGATGTGACCCACGAGTGACGTCGTCCATCGAACTCACCCCATCACCGAACTCAGCCGAACTCAAAGGGACCTTCGCCTCTCAAACCAGGCCGAAGCGTGCATACACAATCAGGTATGACCGCAATCCGCGCGGCTGGCTACGAGTCAACACCCAGGTGAGCCGGATGGCAGGAGACGAGATGCGGGCCGAACCCGCCCGGCTCACGCTCCTGTCGGATCTGGTGGAGGGTGCACCCGACGGTGTGCTCGTCGTCGCCCGCGACGGCCGGGTGATCCAGGTGAACCGCCAGGCGGAGGTGCTGTTCGGCTACGAGCGTGCCCAGCTGCTCGGCCAGAAGATCGAGGGGCTGGTGCCCGACAGCCTGCACGACTTTCACGTCAACGCGCGGACCAGCTACGCGCGCAACCCGAAAATCCGCCCGATGGGTGACGTCGGACGAACGTTGCTCGCCAAGCGACGCGACGGGACCCAGTTCCCCGTCGAGATCAGCCTGGCTCCCATCGAGACGCCGGACGGGCCCGCCGTCTCGGCGTTCGTCCGTGACGCGACACCGCGCGCCGAGCTCGAGTCGGAACTCGTGCGGCTCGCCCTGCACGACTCGCTCACCGGACTGCCCAACCGGACGCTGCTGCTCGATCGGCTCACGGGCACGCTGGCCCGCGACCGCCGCCGCGGCACGATCACCGCACTGCTCTTCGTCGACATCGACCAGCTGAAGTGGATCAACGACAGCCTGGGCCACGACGCCGGCGACACCTTCATCCGCACGATCGGCGAGCGCATGGCCGCTCACGTCCGCCCCAGCGACACCGTCGCCCGCTTCGGCGGCGACGAGTTCATCGTCCTCATCGAGGACGTCTCCGGTCCGGCCGAAGCCATCGACCTGACCGAACGCCTCCTGCAGTTCGCGCATCAGCCGCTGGCTCTGGCCGGCCGCGAGGTGCGTCCGACCATCAGCATCGGCATCACGCTCTCGCGCGAGTCGGCGACGAGCGACCGGATGATCCAGGAAGCCGACGACGCCATGTACCGGGCCAAGCGCCATGGCGGTGACCGCGCCGAGCTGTTCCGCGACGAGTGGCGCGCCGATGCCCTGCGCGCGCTCGACCTGCGAACGGCACTGACCCGCGACATCGGCACGGGCGCGGTCGGCGTTCACTACCAGCCGATCGTCGACCTCGTCTCAGGTGCGCTCTGGGGAGCGGAGGCGCTGCTCCGCTGGGGTCCGAACGGCGCCCTGCTGCCCGCATACGACGTCGTCCAGCTGGCCGAGCAGAGCCGGCTGGTGCTCGACCTGGATCGGGTCGTGACGCGGTCCGCGTGCGTCACGCTGGCAAGATTCGCGAAGGAAGCCGACCTCCGGCTGGGCGTCAACGTCTCGATGCGCCACCTGCCCAGCGGTGATCTGCCCGGCCTGGTCGCCGAGGCCCTGGATGCCTCCGGCCTGCCGCCGGACCGGCTCTGGGTCGAGCTGACCGAATCGGTGGACCTCGCCAGCGACGAGGCGGCGCGCATCCTCAAGTCGCTTCGCGGGATGGGGGTGCGGGTCGCCATCGATGACTTCGGGACCGGCTTCTCGTCCCTTTCCCGGCTGCGCGACCTGCCCGTCGACATGATCAAGATCGACCGCAGCTTCACCTGCGACGTCGAAACCGACGCTCGCAACCGGGCGCTCATCGCGGCGGTGGTCGACCTCGCTCACGCCCTGGGGCTGGAGGTGTTCGCCGAAGGGGTCGAACGCGAGGCGCAGCGCGGGGTGCTGCTCGACCTCGGGTGCGACTACGGCCAGGGCTTCCTGTGGTCGCCCGCGCTGAGTGAAGCCGGGTTAGGCGAATGGGCCCGCGACAGGGCCGAACGCACACTCGCCGGCTGACGCAACCAACCGTCCCGCCCTCGCGTCTAACAGCCGACGCAAAGGAGTCGGGGATGAGCGAGACGCAGGGACGCCGCCGGGGTACTTCGTGGGCCACGTACGCGGCGGCAGCCGCGTTGCTCGGCATCGGGCTGTCGGTCGGCTGGGCGGCGGGGTCTGCCGGCGGCGAGACGACGGACCACGGCGGCGGTGGCTACCCGCCGGCCTCCCCCGGCCCGTCCGGTGCGCACCCGTCGCCGATGGTCTTCGGCGCGTCGCTCGTCGCCTACAACTCCTGCGACGCGCTCGGCGACGCCATCCGGCAGCGCGCCCGCGCCATCGTCGGCCCGTACGGATTCGGCTCCAACGGAGCGGGGATCCGCTTCGGCCTGGCGGAGGACGCCAGAGCTTCCGGACCGTCCGTACCGTCTGCCGCGCTTCAGGCGGGTGGCCCGACGTCAACGAGCAAGGGCGCCGCCGCCGCGCCGCTGACACATTCGGTGACCAACACCCAGGTCGCCGGAGTCGATGAACCGGACGTGGTGAAGACCGACGGACGCGTGATGGTGAGCATCGACGGCCAGCAGGTCCATGTCGTCGACGTGCGGACGCCGAAGCTGCGCTCGACGGTGACGCTGCCGCACCCCGGTAGCGAGCTGCTGATGGCCGGCGATCGCGTCGTCGTGCTCAGTGGGAGCACCGATCAGGGCGGCGGCGGGATCGTGCCGGGCGGCTTCCGCTACAACTACTACTCCGGTTCCAGCACGACGACGGCCACCGTGCTCGACGTCAGCGACCCCGATCATCCAACCGTCGAGCGCAGCTGGACGTTCGACGCGTCCGAGGTGGCGGCTCGCGTCGTGAACGGGAGCATCCGGCTGGTCCTGTCGAGCGCGCCCCCGACCGCCTCCTGGGCCACGCCCCGCGACAGCACCCCGGCCGAGACTCAAGCCGGACGACCGCCGATCAACCAGAGCATCGTCGACGCGCTCCCGCTCGACAGCTGGCTACCGCACTGGAGCGTCGCCGACTCCACGGGCCAGTCACACCGGGTGAGCGCCTGCGACGCCGTCGCCGTTCCCGCGAAGGCGACGAGCGCCGGGATGGTCAGCGTCCTCACGCTCGACCCGGCGTCCGACAAGCCGGGCGCCGGCACGTCGGTCTTCGGCTCGGGCGATGTCGCGTATGCCGAGGGAACCCACCTGTTCATCAGCGATGGCGGCACCTATCCGACGCCGGTGCTCACCGAAACCCAGCCGTTCAACCCGAACTCCGCCAAGCCGACCGTCCACCTGTTGGAGTTCGACCTCACCAATCCGGCCCAGGCCCAGTTCCTCGCCTCCGGCAGCGTTCCGGGTGTCCTGCATGACTCGTACGCGCTCTCGGAGTACCGCGACCAGCTGCGCGTGACGACCACGACCACCGCGGCGAACGGCACGTCCGTCACGGGAATCGCCGTATTCGAACGCAGCGGCGAGGTGCTGAAGCAGATCGGGAGCCTCAGCGGGCTCGGCGCGGGCGAGCAGGTCTACGCGGTGCGCTACCTCGGCGACCGTGGTTACGTCGTCACGTTCCAGCAGGTCGATCCGCTACACGTGGTCGACCTGTCCAACCCGGCCCATCCCGTCCTGCGCGGGACGGTGGAGCTGCCCGGCTACTCGGCGCTGCTCATCCCGCTGCCGGGCGACCGGCTGCTCGGGGTGGGCCGCTCCGTGCAGAGCTTCGGTTCCAGCGGCAGCTGCATCGCCGGCTCGACCCTTCCGTGCAAGGACACCCAGATCGTCGAGCCCAACGGCCTGCAGCTGGCGCTCTTCGACGTCAAGGACGCCGCGCATCCGCGGCTGCTCGACCGAAAGGTCGTCGCCGGGGACAGCGCCGGCGGCGGTAGCGACACGCACGGCATCACCGCGGATCCGGCAGGCGGCTTCTTCGTGATGCCGCTGACCAACAGCCTGCTCGGCATCCGCGTCACCAACACCCTGACCCTGACGGACGCCGCGGCTCCGCAGCCCTACTCGCTGCAGGAGTACCGCGCGGTCTTCGCCGGTCAGCGGGTCTTCCAGCTGACCGATCGCGGGGTGGCCGTGCGGGCCCGCGACGGCTTGAAGCAGACCGGGTGGGTGCGCTTCTGACCGGCTCGCGCGGGTGATCGGACGCACCCGCCCAGTCACAGACCCCCGCGCGTTCCCTAGGATCGACTTTCGTGCGCAAAGTCCTCATCGCAAACCGTGGAGAGATTGCGGTTCGGGTCGCCCGAGCCTGTCGTGACCACGGCCTCGCCTCCGTTGCCGTTTATGCCGACCCCGACCGTGACGCCTTGCATGTGCGCGAAGCGGACGAGGCCTACGCGTTGGGGGGCACGACCGCGCCGGAGTCCTACCTGCGCATCGACAAGCTGATCGACGTCGCCAAGCAGTCCGGTGCTGACGGCGTCCACCCCGGCTACGGATTCCTCGCTGAAAACGCCGAGTTCGCCGAGGCCGTCATCGACGCCGGGCTCACCTGGATCGGCCCGCCGCCGGATGCCATCCGCAAGCTCGGCGACAAGACCGAGGCGCGCCACATCGCGCTGGCGGTCGGCGCCCCCATGACGCCCGGCACCCCCCACCCCGTCGCCGGCGTCGAGGAGGTGGAGGCCTTCGCCGACGAGTACGGCTTGCCGATCGCCATCAAGGCGGCCTTCGGCGGCGGCGGACGCGGCCTCAAGGTGGCCCGCGAGCGCGCCGAGGTGGGCGAGCTCTACGAGAGCGCGGTACGCGAAGCCGTCGCCGCGTTCGGGCGCGGCGAGTGCTTCGTCGAGCGCTACCTCGACAAGCCGCGCCACGTCGAGACGCAGGTGCTGGCCGATGCGGACGGCAAGGTCGTCGTCGTCAGCACCCGTGACTGCTCGCTGCAGCGGCGTTACCAGAAGCTGGTGGAGGAGGCGCCCGCGCCGTTCCTCACCGAGGAGCAGACCAAGAGCATTTACGACGCCAGCAAGGCGATCTGCCGCGAGGCGGGCTACATCGGTGCCGGCACGTGCGAGTTCCTGGTCGGCCAGGACGGGCTCGTGTCCTTCCTCGAGGTCAACACCCGGCTGCAGGTCGAACACCCGGTCACCGAGGAGGTCACCGGCATCGACCTGGTGCGCTGGCAGTTCCGCATCGCCGACGGCCACAAGCTCGACATCGACGACCCGGCCCCGCGCGGCCACTCGATCGAGTTCCGGATCAACGGCGAGGACCCGGGGCGCGGGTTCCTGCCTGCCCCCGGGACCGTGACCAGGTTCGTCCCGCCGCTCGGCCCCGGCGTGCGCACCGACACGGGAATCGAGGCCGGCTCGGTGATCGGCGGCCAGTTCGACTCGCTGCTGGCGAAGCTGATCGTCACGGGTTCCAGCCGCCAGGAGGCCATCGAGCGCTCCCGCCGCGCCCTGGACGAGCTCATCGTCGAGGGCATGGCGACGGCGCAGCCCTTCCACCAGGCCGTGGTGCGTGACCCGGCGTTCGCGCCCGAGGACCCCAACGAGGCGTTCACGGTCCACAACCGCTGGATCGAGACCGAGTTCGATAACACCATCCCGCCCTTCACCGGCGGCACCGGCGCCGAAGAGGAGCCGGACGACCGCGAGCGCGTCGTCGTCGAGGTCGGCGGCAAGCGGCTGGAAGTCGTGCTGCCGGCCGGGCTGGGCGCAGGTGTGGCCGCACCGGCCGCCGCGAAGGCGAAGAAGCCCGGCCACAAGCGATCGGCCAGCGGCCCCGCGGCAGCATCGGGTGACTCTCTGGCCAGCCCGATGCAGGGGACGATCGTCAAGGTGGCGGTCTCCGACGGAGACACGGTCGCCGAGGGCGATCTGGTCGTCGTGCTCGAAGCGATGAAGATGGAGCAGCCGCTCACCGCACACAAGGCCGGCACCATCACCGGGCTGGCGGCGGCTGTCGGTGCCACCGTCACCAGCGGGGCTGTGATTTGTGAGATCAAGGAGTGAGCCGGTGGCCGGCAGCGCGGGGCCGGAGCGGCCGCCGCTGACCGGGCAGATCCACTACCTCGTCGGAGGCCAGCTGCCCCCGCGCTACCGCGAGTGGGTGGTCGCCGACCTCACCGGGCCGGGCTGGCGACACCGCCAGGCGCGCCGTCCTCTGCTGCTGATGCTGCCGTTCGCGATCGCGTTCGCGGTGCTGCCGGGCGGCGCGTCGGTGCGCGTCTCGATCCCGCTGGCGCTTCTGCTCATCGCGCTCGTCATGGGCTACGCGACCAGCGACAGCTTCCGCAACCGGCGGCTGGACCAGTACGGCATCCCGCGGCCGAAGCCGGTCGAGGAGGACGAGGAAGCCGAGCCGCAGGACGAGGACGAATAGCCCGGTTCAGGGAGCGGTGACCGACCCCTCGTGGGGCATCAGCTGGCGAGCGGCTTCGGTCAGCGAGCCGGACAGCGACGGGTAGACCGAGAACGTGTGGGCCATCTGGTCGACCGTCAGCGAATGCTGGACCGCCATCGACACCGGCAGGATCAGCTCGCTGGCCCGCGGCGCGACGACGACCCCGCCCAGCACCGTGCCGACCCCGCGGCGGGTGAAGAACTTCACGAAGCCGTCCTGCAGCCCGCTCATCTTGGCGCGCGCGTTCGTCGCGAGATCGAGCTTCACGACGTCGACGGCGATCCCGCCGGCCTCGACCTGCTCCTGGCTCACCCCGACCGTCGCGATCTCCGGATCGGTGAAGACGTTCGCGGCCACCGTCATCAGCCGCAGCGGCGCGACCGCCTCACCGAGCGCGTGCCACATGGCGATGCGGCCCTGCATGGCTGCCACGGAGGCCAGCGGCCAGACCCCGGTGCAGTCGCCGGCCGCGTAGACGCCGGGTAGCGAGGTGCGCGAGACCTTGTCGACCTCGATGTGACCGGACCCCTTGAGCCGCACGCCGGCGTCCTGCAGGCCGACGGCGGCGGTGTCGGGAATCGAGCCGACCGCGATCAGCGCGTGGCTGCCGGAAACGGTCCGCCCGTCGGTCAGCTCGACGATCACCTCATCGCCGATCCGCCTCACCGACGCCGCGCGCGAGCGGTTCATGACCTCCACGCCCCGCCGGCGGAAGACGCTCTCCAACACGGTCGCCGCGTCGGCGTCCTCACCGGGCAGCACCCGGTCGCGCGAGGAGACGAGGGTCACCTCCGAGCCGAGCGCGCGATACGCCGAGGCGAACTCCGCGCCCGTCACGCCGGATCCCGACCACGATCAGATGCTCGGGGAGCTCGGGGAGGTCGTAGACCTGGCGCCAGTTGAGCACCCGCTCGCCGTCGGGCTCGCTGCCCGGAATCACCCGCGGGGTAGAGCCGAGCGCGAGCAGGATGACGTCGGCCTCGACCCTCTCGTCGGTGCGCTCGCCGGCCCGGCGGACGCTGATGGTGGCGTGGTCGATCAGCCGGCCGCGGCCGCCGATGACGGTGACGCCCTCGCGCACCAGGCGGGCCCGGATATCAGCGGACTGCGCCGCGGCGAGGGCCAGGATGCGCGCGTTCAGCCGGCCGGCGTCGACGGGCGCCTGCGAGCACGTCAGGCCGAGCGCGTCAGCACCGGCGACGGACGTGCGCACCTCGGCGGTCGACACCAGCGCCTTGGACGGCACGCAGTCGGTGAGCACGCAGGCGCCCCCGACCCCGTCGCGCTCGACGAGCGTGACCTCGGCCCCGAGCTCCACGGCGACGAGCGCCGCCTCGTAACCCGCTGGACCGCCGCCGAGGATCGCGATGCGCACCCCACCAGTGTGCCTGCCGGGCGCGCGTGTCACACCCGTGCCCGTGAGGCGTCACGCCCGCGTCATCAAGCCTGGTTAGGGTGCGATGCGTGGCCCTCTACGCGGCGTACGGGAGCAATCTCGACCCGGACCAGATGCGCGAGCGCTGCCCGCACTCCCCCGTGCAGAGCGTCGGGTGGCTGCGCGGGTGGCGCCTCACCTTCGGCGGTGAAGACGTCGGCTGGGACGGCGCGCTCGCCACGATCGTCCAGGACGCCGGCGAGCAGACCTACGTGATGCTCTACGACGTATCGCCGCTGGACGAGAAAGTGCTCGACGAGTGGGAGTTCGCCGGCCACGCGCGGCCCGGCATCTACGACAAGCTGAAGGTGCGCGTCTCGACCCTCGAGGGCGACGTCCTCGCCTGGACCTACGTGCTCGTCGCGTACGAGGGCGGGGTGCCGTCGTGTCGCTACCTCGGGCTGCTCACCGAAGCCGCCGAGAAGGCCGGGGCGCCAGACGATTACGTGCAGAAGCTGCGGGCGCTGCCGTGCCGCGGCACCAGCCCGTCGGATTAGCCGCGCAGCCCCAGCAGCGCCGCCTGGGTGAGCAGCCGCACGCCGACGCCGATGCTGCGCTCGTCGACGTCGAAGCCGGGCTGGTGCAGGTCATACGCGGCGGCGCCGGGCGGCCGCACTCCGAGCCGGGCCATCGCGCCGGGCACGTGTTCGAGGTACCAGCCGAAGTCCTCGCCCCCGAGCGACTGTGAGGTCGAGACCGCGGCGCCCGGACCGAGCGCCAGATCGGCGGCGCGGGTGAGGATGCCCACCGCGGACTCGTCGTTGACGACCGGCGGCACCCCGCGCTGATGGTCGATCTCGACGCTCGCTCCGTACGGCGCGACGATCTGCTCGGCGAGGCGGGCCAGCGTCTCGGGCACCGTGGCCCACGCCTCCCGGTCGAGCATCCGGACCGTGCCGCGGGCCATGGCCCGCTGCGGTATCGCGTTGTGCACCGAGCCTCCGGCGACCTGTCCCCAGACGAGCGTGACCGCCGCCCGCGGGTCGATGCGCCGGGTGAGCGCCGCCGGCAGGTCGGTCAGGAGCTTGCCCATCGCGTAGAGGAGATCGACGGTGTTGTGGGGACGCGAGGTGTGGCCGCCGGGACCCGAGAGGACGACGGTCAGCATGTCGGAGGCCGCCGTGATGGGCCCGCTGCGCAGCCCGACCCGGCCGGCCTCGAGCGACGGGTCGCAGTGCAAAGCAAACGCGTAGTCGGCCGAAGCGACGAGGCCCTCGGCGACGACGTCGTGAGCACCGCCGGGCATGACTTCCTCGGCGGGCTGGAAGATCAGCCGCACCCGACCCGGCAGGCCGTCGCGGCGCGCGATCTCCGTCAGTGCCAGCCCGGTCCCGACCAGGATCGCGGTGTGCACGTCGTGGCCGCAGGCATGACAGACCCCGGGAACCCGTGACCGGTAGGCCACGTCCTTCGGGTCCTCGAGGGGCAACGCGTCGAGGTCGGCCCGGAGCAGGATGGTCAGCCCCGAGCCCTCGCCCCCGCGCCTTCTGGTCGCCGATCCGCGCTCGGATTCGCCGCGGTCACCCGAGTCGCGATCGCCTCCGATGTCACACCACAGCCCCGTCTCGGGCAGCAGGTTCGGCTCGATCCCGGCCTGCTTCAAGGCGTTCGCGACCACCGCCGTCGTGCGCTGCTCGGCCCGACCGAGCTCCGGGTAGGCGTGCAGCTCACGGCGGAGCGCGATGAGCTCGCTCTCGTGTTCGGCCAGGTACTGGCCGGCCGGATCGTCGCTCATACCGCGCTTGCTTTCAGCTCGGAGAGCCCATCGGGCGCCAGCGGTCGCCCGGCTCGCATCTCGGCCAGCAGGCTGTCGACGACCGCCTTCAAGTCGCCGTCGCTTGCCGCGCATACGGCGCGCTGGCGCTCGTAGCTCGCACCGCCTTCGAGGATGGCGAGCACGTCCGACAGCTCGCCGGCGCAGCCGAGCCGGTGGGCGAGCGGCTGCAGGTCGTCGACCAGCTCGGCGATCGCCTCGCGCAGCGGGCGGGTGGTGCCGAAGTCGTCGACGATCAGCTCGGCGGCGAGGCCATAGCGCGCCGCGCGCCACTTGTTCTCCCGTACCAGCCACGATTTCGGCGACGGAAGCTGGTATCCGCGGTCGACCTGGGTGTTGAGCTGATCGACCAGGCACTGGGCGAGCGCAGCCATGGCGCCGACCTCCTGCAGGGTCGGCAGCCCGTCGCAGATGCGCAGCTCGACCGTGCCGAAGCCGGGGTGCGGGCGGATGTCCCACCAGACCTCGCGAATCGTCTCGATCGTTCCCGAGCTCACCAGGGTGCCCATCAGCTGCTCGAACTGATCCCACCCCGAGAGCTGGTACGGCAGCCCGGCCGTCGGCAAGCCTTCGAAGACCTTCGAGCGGGCCGACGCCAGCCCGGTGTCGTGGCCCATCCAGAACGGCGACGAGGCCGAGAGCGCCAGGAAATGCGGAATGTAGGCGGTGAGCGCGTTCACGATCGGGATGGCCTTGTCGGGGCTGCGCACCCCTACGTGGACGTGGACCCCGAAGATTTGCAGCCGCCGCGCCAGCCACTGCATCTCTTCCATCAGCTTCGCGTAGCGCGGGTTCGGGCTCACCTGCTGGGTGGACCAGTCGGTGATCGGATGCGTGCCGCTGCACATCACCCCGAGCCCGCGCGCCCCGGCGGCGGCGACCACTTCGGCGAGCGTTGCGGCGAGGTCGGCTTTCGCTTCGGGGACGGTCTTGCAGACGCCGGTGATGATCTCGACCGTCGACTCCAGCAGCTCGTGCTTCGCCTTGGGATGCTCGGATTCGCCGCGCGCGAGGTGGGGGGCCGCGAGCTCACCGAGCAGGCCCGACGCGGCTGTCGCGAGCTCGCGGGTGGCGGGGTCGACCAGCTCGAGCTCCCACTCGATGCCCAGACTCGTGCGCGGCGACGACGAGAAGGGGATGTGCACCCGCACCTCCTTCACCGGTTCGACCTAGCTACGCGGCCCGCGCTCTTTGGCTCCCAGCGCTCGCGCGAACCGGACTGCTTCGCGGTAAGACGCCTCAGGAAGCAGCAGCGTTGCCGGACCCTTCCGGCTCACGATAGCGACGACTACCAGGCTGCCCTCCATGAACGGCATCGACGCCTTGATGCCGCTTCGATCCAGCGACACGTCGAACCAGTCATCGGCGGCGTAGGCCGCGGGATCGCGGCTGCGGAGCACCAGCAGCCGGGTATTCGTCAGCACGATCCAGCGCCGGCTGCCGACCCGGGCCCCGAAGAAACGCTCGACCAGGCCGCTCAGCCGGCCGGGGCCGTCGGACGTGCGCATCGCGCCGCGCAACACGACCTCGGTGAACTCGCCACGGGCGAGCGGCAGGTCGGGAACCTTCACCGAGGAGCGGGGCACCTCCTGAGCGTGCCCCACCGTGGCCTTCCCAGTCGACAGACAGCAACATTTTAGTTATCGTTCGGCAAGCAAGTAATCCTGGGCGTCCGCCCGCCCACTTGTCCCGCTCGGAGGTCACATGCGCCGTCCCGCGCGCACCGCTGCAGCGGCCGGCTCCACCGCTCCCGCAACGCCTGAGGACCTCGAGCGGGAAGAGGGCAGCTCCTACAAGTGGATCGCGCTGTCCAACACCACGCTCGGCGTGCTGATGGTCACGATCAACGCCTCGATCCTGCTCATCGCCCTGCCCGACATCTTCAAGGGCATCAAGCTCGACCCGCTGAAGCCGGCCAACACCAGCTACCTGCTCTGGCTGATCATGGGCTTCCTGGTCGTCACGGCCGTGCTCGTGGTGAGTTTCGGGCGCATCGGCGACATGTACGGCCGGGTCAAGATGTACAACCTCGGCTTCGCCGTCTTCACCCTCTTCTCGATCCTGCTGTCCGTCACGTGGATGACCGGCGCAGCAGGCGCGTGGTGGCTGATCGTCATGCGGGTGCTGCAAGGCGTCGGCGGCGCCTTCCTGTTCGCCAATTCCAGCGCGATCCTCACCGACGCCTTCCCCGCCCATCAGCGCGGCCTCGCGCTGGGCATCAACAACGTTGCGGGTATCGCCGGCTCGTTCATCGGACTGGTCATCGGTGGCCTGCTCGGGCCGGTGAACTGGCGGCTGATCTTCCTGGTCTCGGTGCCGTTCGGCCTGTTCGGGACGGTCTGGGCCTACCTGAAGCTCAAGGACACCGGCCGGCGCGAGAAGGCGAAGCTCGACTGGTGGGGCAACATCACCTTCGCCGTCGGGCTCATCTCGGTGCTGGTCGGCATCACCTACGGCATCCAGCCCTACGGCGGCCACGTGATGGGCTGGACCAACCCGTACGTGCTCGCGGCGATCATCGGCGGCATCGTGGTGCTGGGCGCGTTCGTCGCGATCGAGCGCCGGGTCGCGGACCCGATGTTCCACCTGGATCTCTTCCGCATCCGAGCCTTCACCGCTGGCAACATCGCCGCGCTGCTCGCCGCCCTCGGCCGCGGCGGCCTGCAGTTCATCCTGATCATCTGGCTGCAGGGCATCTGGCTGCCGCTGCACGGCTACAGCTTCGAACGCACGCCGCTCTGGGCGGGCATCTACCTGCTGCCGCTGACCGTCGGCTTCCTGGCAGCGGCGCCCCTCTCGGGCATCCTGTCCGACCGCTTCGGCGCCCGGCCTTTCGCCACCGGCGGCATGGTGCTGGCGGCGCTGAGCTTCCTGCTCCTGCTGATCCTCCCGGTCGACTTCAACTACTGGGCGTTCGGCGCGATCCTCTTCATCGACGGGGTCGGCATGGGCATGTTCGGTTCCCCGAACCGCGCCGGGATCATGAACGCGCTACCCCCGAGGCAGCGGGGCGCGGGTTCGGGTATGGCCGCCACCTTCCAGAACTCCGCGACCGTGCTGAGCATCGGCATCTTCTTCAGCCTGATGATCCTGGGGCTCGCCAGCTCGCTCGGTCCCGCGCTGAGTCACGGGCTGACGGCACAGGGCGTCTCCGCGGCTGACGCGACGCGCATCTCGCACCTGCCGCCGGTGGCGACGCTCTTCGCCTCGCTGCTCGGGTACAACCCGATCCAGCAGCTGCTCGGCCCGTCGGCGAGCACGCTCAGCCCGGATCACCTGCACTTCCTGACGGGGCGCTCGTTCTTCCCGAACCTGATCTCCAGCCCGTTCCACGACGGGCTACGCGTCGCGTTCATCTTCGCGATCGTCGCCTGCCTCGTGGCGGCCTGGGCGTCCTGGCTACGCGGCGGCAAGTATCACCACTCCGAGACGGAAGAAGTGGCCGACCCGCTCGCCCGTATGGAGACCGGCAGCGTGCCCGAGCCGCTCCCGGCCGAGGTGGCGCTCGCGACCGACGACGAGGCGGTCAATGCGCCGTCGGGCGCCGGGCGGACCTGACCGGCTCGCCGAAGGCGGAGGCAGACGAGCGCGGCGGCCAGGTTGGCTGCCGCGGCAGCGATCCAACCGTGCTGGAAGGCGGTCTTGGCGGCGCCGGCCGTGGCAGGGATGCCGAGGATGGTGACGAGCACGGCCACTCCGAGCGCCGAAGCGACCTGCCGGCTGGTGTTGACGATGGCCGAGCCGGTGCCGAACCGCTCAGCCGGCAGCGCGGTCGCCGTGGTGCTGATCAGGGTCGGCAGCGCGAGCCCGACCCCGATACCGGTGAGCAGCATGCTCGGCAGCATCTCGCTCGCGTAGTGCGGGGTGACATCCACGAAGAACACCCGGATCAGCAGGCCGGCGGCGAAGACGACGTTGCCGGCCGCGGCCACCGGACCGGCGCCGATGCGGCGCACCAGCGGACCCGCCCCGACGGCGAGCGCGGGCACCATCAGCGGTCCGGGCGCGACGGCCAGCCCGGTGCGCAGCGCCGAGTAATGCCAGACCTCCTGGCACCACAGCACGTTCGACAGCAGCATCGCCGCGAAGCCGAGGCTGAACAGGAACGTCGCTCCCGTCGCGAGCCCGAAGCTCGGGATCCGGAAGAGCGTCAGCTCGACCAGCGGCCGCTCATGGCTGATGCAGCGCGCGACGAACCAGGCCAGCGCGATGGCCGAGGCGGCGAACAGCGCGATGGTGCGGGCCGACGACCATCCCCAGTTCGGCGCCTCGACGAGCGCTCCGGTCAACGCCCCGATCCCGGCGGTGAGCAAGGCAGCGCCGAACAGGTCGGGAAGCGGCTCCGCCGGGTGAGCAGCGGGGTGGGGTAGCACGCGTCGCCCGACGACGATGGCGGCGACCCCGACCGGCAGGTTCACCAGGAAGACCCAGCGCCAGTCGGCCTCGACCAGCAGCCCACCGGCGACCGGGCCGAGCGCCGCGGAGACCCCGCCGATGGCCGCCCAGGCCCGGACGGCGCCGGAGCGCCGCTCGACGGGAGTCGCCGCCAGCAGCAGCGCCAGCGACGTCGGGATCAGCGCCGCAGCCCCGGCCGACTGCAACACCCGCGCCGCGACGAGCACGCCGAGGTTGGGCGCCGCAGCGCAGAGGGCCGACGCGAACGTGAAGATCGCCGTGCCGGCGAGGAACACGCGCCGCTGACCGATCCGGTCACCCAGCCGCCCGGCCGCGATGAGCAGCGCGGCGAAGCCGATCGCGTAACCGTTGAGAATCCAGGACAGCTGCGAGAGCGAGCCGCCGAAGTCGCCGCCGATGCTCGGCAGCGCGACGTTCACGATGAACAGGTCGAGGTTCGACATGAAGATCGCGGCCGCGACAACGACGAAGACCCGGTGGCCGGTCGACGTAGATGAAGGTGAGTTTGAGTCTCCAACTGACATGCGTGGGACGCTAGCGCAAGTCGGTTTGAGATGGCAACCTTGAAGCGTGACAGTCATCGACAACGGCGGCGCCCCCCTTCCGAGCGAGCTGCTCGCCGGCGCGGACCTTCCGGGCCGGCCCTGCCCCATCGCGTCGACCCTGGCGATCGTGGGCGAGAAATGGTCGCTGCTGGCCCTGCGCGAGGTGTCGCTGGGCAACCACCGGTTCACCGACATCGCCCGCAACACCGGCGCACCCCGCGATCGGCTGGCGGCCCGGCTCAAGGCTCTGGTGGAGGGCGGCATCCTCGAGCGCCGCGAGTACTCGACGAACCCGGCGCGCTTCGGCTACCACCTCACCCCGGCCGGCAAGGCGCTCACGCCGGTGCTGCGCGCTCTCGTCACCTGGGGCAACACCTGGGCGCTGGAGCAGCCGGCCATGACGCTGCGCCACCGTCACAGCGACGGGGACCACGATCTCGAGCTGCTCGAGACGTGTGGTGTGTGCGGGGAGCGTGTGCGCGCCCGCGACGTGTCGGTGGAGGTCAGGCGTCCCGGCTGGGAAGTGACCGGCCCGGCCGGTCGATAGCGTCAAGCGGTGACGTCCGACGCGCTGCTCGAGGTCAATGCTGTCGATTACGTGCGCGGCGGACGTTTCCTGCTGCAGGGCATCTCGCTGCGCGTCGACCCTGGTCAGCACTGGGTGCTGATCGGACCGAACGGCGCCGGCAAGACGACCCTGCTGCGCCTGCTCGGCGCCCTGGAACACCCGACGTCAGGCACGGTGCGGGTGCTCGGCCGCCAGCTGGGCAAGGTCGACATGCGTGAGCTGCGCACCCATATCGGCCACGTCGACCCGCGCCACCCGTTGCAATGGCCGCTGACGGTGTTCGACGTGGTGCTCTCCGGGGCGACGAACACGGTCGCGTTGCAGCAACGCTGGACCCCTACCCCGCAGGAGCTCCGGCTGGCGGGCGAGCTGATCGAGGCGCTGGGCATCTCCGCCCTGCGCGAGGCCCGGTGGCAGACGCTCTCGACGGGTGAGCGAGGCCGGGCGCTGATCGCCCGAGCGCTGATGCCCGAGCCGGCCCTGCTGCTGCTCGACGAGCCGGCCACCGGCCTCGACCTCGCTGCGCGCGAGCAGCTTCTCGGCGGTCTCGACGTCCTGCGAGCGGCCCACCCCACGCTGGCGAGTGTCATGGTCACCCACCACCTGGAGGAGATCCCGCAGAGCACCACCCACGCTCTGCTGCTGCGCGACGGGCGGCAACACGCCGCCGGGCCCGCCGCCGAGGTGGTCTCCAGCGAGCTGATCAGCACCTGCTTCGACCACCCGGTCCGCATCCGCTACGACGACGGCCGGTGGAGCGCCCGGACCGAGCCGGGGTTTCGCGGCTTCGGTCGCTGAGTCATCGGGCACGATCGACACATGCCAGCCCCAGATCACGACGCCCCCGACGCCGCTGTCTCCGCCCGCCGGCTCGCCGAGCTAAGCGGTATCGAGCGCCACGACGTCGCCATCGTCCTGGGCTCGGGATGGCGCCCAGCCGCTGATCTGCTCGGAACGCCGGCCGCCGCGTTCGACATCACCGAGCTCGGCGGCTTTCCCTCCACCCAGGTCGAGGGCCACAGCAGCGAGGTGCGCTCGATCGACGTGAACGGCACGCGGGTGCTGGTCTTCATGGGCCGGGTGCATGCGTACGAAGGCCACCCGCTGGACGTCGTCGTCCATGGCGTGCGGACCGCAGCGGCGGCCGGCGTCACGTCGATCGTGCTGACCAATGCCGCCGGTGGGCTGCGGGCGGGGCTGTCGATCGGGCAGCCGGTGCTGATCAGCGACCACCTCAACATGACCATGCGCACCCCGCTTGCCGGAGCCCGATTCGTCGACCTCACCGAGTGCTACAGCCGGCG
Source organism: uncultured Actinomycetota bacterium (assembly GCA_963782485.1). Lineage (GTDB taxonomy): Bacteria > Actinomycetota > Actinomycetes > Frankiales > Frankiaceae > DATAZK01. The sequence goes on along the minus strand of CAWAJV010000005.1, from coordinate 303,039 downwards.
GCTGCGAGAGATCGCCCGCCGGGTCGACCCGTCGCTGGAAGAGGGCGTCTACGCGATGATGCCGGGGCCGCAGTTCGAGACTCCGGCCGAGATCCGCGCCCTGCAGACCCTCGGCGCCGACCTCGTCGGGATGTCGACCGTCCACGAAGCCATCGCGGCGCGCGCCGAGGGCGTCGAAGTGCTCGGCATGTCGCTGGTGACGAACCTGGCGGCGGGCCTGTCCGGCGAGCCACTGAACCATCTCGAGGTCCTCGAGGCCGGCGCGGCGGCCGCGTCGCGGATGGGCGCCCTGCTCGCGGAAGTCGTCCGCCAGCTGTGACGCTCGACCCGACGCTGGGCTCCCTGGTCCGCGCGTGGATGGCGGGCGACCCCGACCCCGCCGGCCGCGCGGAGCTGCAGCGCCTGCTCGACGCCGGGGCTGAGGGCGAGCTGCGCGACCGGTTCGCGCAATCACTGACCTTCGGGACGGCAGGGCTTCGCGGCCGCATGCGGGCCGGGCCGAACGGGATGAACGTCGCCGTCGTGCGCCGGGCTGCGGCCGGCCTCGCGGCGTACCTGACTGCCCGTTGCACAGGACGTCCGAGCGTGATCATCGGCTGCGACGCCCGCCACGGCAGCGAGCGGTTCGCCCGCGACAGCGCCCGTGTCATGGCGGCGGCGGGCCTGCATGTGACGCTGCTGCCGCCGCGGCTGCCGACGCCGGTGCTGGCCTATGCCGTGCGGGCGCGACGGGCCGACGCCGGGGTCATGGTGACCGCAAGCCACAACCCGGCTCAGGACAACGGCTACAAGGTCTACCTTGGCGGCCCGCCCGGTGCGCCCGCGACCGGCGCGCAGATCGTGCCGCCGCAGGACGTCGAGATCGAAGCAGCTATCGCGGCGGCTCCGGCAGCTGCGGACCTCCCGCTGTCCGACGGCTACGAGAGCGCGGGGGCGCAGGTCGTGCAGGCCTACCTCGACGCGATCGCGCCGCCGCCCTCCGCCGCCCTGCGGGACCTGCGCGGCTCGATCAGGATCGCGTACACGCCGCTGCACGGCGTCGGCGGCGCGGTGGCCCTCGAAGCGTTCGAGCGGGCCGGGTTCCGCGCCCCCTCCGTCGTCGCCGCCCAGGCCGCGCCGGACCCGGACTTCCCGACCGTCCCCTTCCCGAACCCGGAGGAGCCCGGGGCCACCGACCTGCTGCTCGCCCTCGCTGCCAGAACCGGCGCCGACCTCGCTATCGCCAACGACCCCGACGCCGATCGCTGCGCGGTGGGGGCCGGTGGGCGGCTGCTGACCGGCGATGAGCTGGGCCTGCTCCTCGCCGACTTCCTGCTCGCCACGCTGACTCCCCGCAACGGTCGGCCGCCACGAGTCGCCGCCTCCCTGGTCTCGTCCTCGGCGCTGCACGCGCTGGCGCAGGCCCGGGGCGCCCTGGACGCCACGACCCTGACCGGCTTCAAGTGGCTCGCCCGGGCCGGTGGCGACGAGCTCGTCTTCGCCTACGAGGAAGCCCTCGGCTATGCCGTCCGGCTCGACCTGGTCCGCGACAAGGACGGGATCAGCGCCGCGCTCGCTGCCGCCGACCTCGCGGCGGCGCTCAAGGCACGCGGGCTGACCCTGCTGGACCGTCTCGATCAGCTCGCCGCGGAGATCGGCCTGTTCGCGACCCGGCAGGTCTCCGTCCGGCTCACCGAAGCGGCAGCCGGCCAGCGGATCGTCGACAGTTTGCTCGGTGGCGCGCCAACGTCCCTCGGCGGCGCCGCTGTCCTCGAGGTCGAGAACCTGATGCGCCCGACGAGCGGCCTGCCCCCGACCGAAGGGGTGCGGCTGCGCCTCGACGGCGGCCGGGTCGTGGTGCGCCCGAGCGGCACCGAGCCCAAGCTCAAGGCCTACCTGGAAGTCGTGATCCCGCCGGGCGTCGTGGCGGCTGACATCGCCCGCGCCCGCCTGGACGCCGCGTCCCGCCTCGACGCGATCGCGGCGGACCTGCGACCCATGCTTGCCTAGCTGCTTGCTTAAACAGCGCCGAACTGGCGATCGCCCGCGTCACCGAGTCCCGGGACGATGTAGGCCCGCTCGTTCAGACGCTCGTCGATCGCGGCCGTCACGACGCGCACCGGCAGGCCGCTGGATCTCAACAGTTCCAGGCCTTCCGGGGCAGCCAGCACGCAAACGACGAGGACTTCCGGAGCCCCGCGATCGACGAGCAGTCGCACGCAGTGCAGCAGCGACCCGCCGGTCGCGATCATCGGGTCCAGCACCAGGGCCGGCCGCCCCGAGAGGTCCGCCGGAAGCGACTCCAGATACGCCCGGGGCTCGAACGTCGCCTCGTCGCGGGCCAGGCCGACGAACCCCATCTGAGCCTCGGGCAGCAGCTCTGCAGCGGCCTCGGCCATTCCCAAGCCGGCCCGCAGCACCGGCACGAGCAGCGGCGGCCGGGCAACGACGGTCCCTTCCGCCGCGGCGAGCGGGGTCTGAACGTGCACGCTGGTGCGAGGGAGATCGCGGGTGGCCTCGTAGACGAGCATCGTCGCCGAGATCCCGCAGCGCCGCGCGAAAGGCCGCCCGGTCGCTGCGCTCGTCGCGAAGCAGGCTGAGCCGGACGGCGACGAGCGGGTGATCGACGACGGTGACATCCACCCCGCGAGCCTGTCACGGCTAGCCTGGGCGAGCGTGACCGCTTCCACCCGAGCCGCCGTCGCCCAGTCCATCGACCACACCCTGCTCAAGCCGGAAGCGAGCGCGGCAGCGGTCGTCGATCTGTGCCGTGAGGCGGTCGACCTCGGCGTGGCGGCGGTCTGCGTCTCGCCGAGCCGGGTTGCCGTCGCGAGCAGCGCCCTGGACCGCCTGGAGCGGACCGCGTCCCTCGCGATCGCCGTCGCCGGCGTCGTCGGGTTCCCGTCGGGCGCTCACCTCGCGGCGATCAAGGCGCTCGAGGCGGAGCAGGCGGTGGCCGAGGGTGCCACCGAGATCGACATGGTGATCGACCTCGGCGCGGCAGCCGACGGCGAGTGGGGGCTCATCGAGCGCGAGATTGCCGCGGTGCGCCAGGCGGCGCCGTCACCGGTGTTGCTGAAGGTCATCCTGGAGACCGCTGTCCTGCCGCGCGAGTCCATCGTGAGCGGCTGCCGCGCTGCAGAGGCCGCCGGAGCCGACTACGTGAAGACCTCGACCGGCTTCCATCCCTCCGGCGGCGCGAGCATCGAAGCGGTCCGGCTCATGGTCGAGACCGTCGGCGGCCGGCTCGGCGTGAAGGCGAGCGGCGGCATCCGTACCGGCGCGGCAGCGCTGGAGTATCTGGCCGCGGGAGCCACCCGGCTCGGCCTGTCGGCCAGCCGCGCGGTGCTCGCGGAGGTGGAGAACCTCTCCTAGTCCTTCACAGCCGAGCAAGAACGGCGCGGCGCTCCTCCTCGACAGCCGCGCGCACCGGGCAGCTCGTGAGGTGATCGTTGACGACCCCGCACGCCTGCATCGCCGCGTATGCCGTGGTCGGCCCGACGAACGCAAACCCCAGCTTTCGCAGGCCGTTTTGACAGCTCGGAGGAGACCGGAGTGGTCGCCGGCAGATCCGCCAGGACGCCGGGCGCGGGGGTGCGCTCGGCCGCCTTCGCGTAGGACCACACCATTCCGGGCAGCGAGTTACCCGCATCGCGCAATGCCAGTACCGCCCGCGCGTTCGTGATCGCCGCCTCGATCTTGCGGCGATGGCGGATGATCCGCGCGTCCAGCAGGAGCCGCTCGATGTGGGACTCGTCGAACGCGGCGACGGCTTCGGGCTCGAATCCCGCGAACACCTCGCGGAACGCCGGGCGCTTGGCGAGCACGGTCCGCCAGGAGAGCCCGGACTGGAAACCTTCGAGGACGAAGCGCTCGTAGAGTTCGCGCTCCCCGAGCACCGGCCGGCCCCACTCCTCATCGTGGTACGCCGTCATCAGCGGATCGTCGCCGGTGAGCCAGCAAGGTCCGGTCGCTGCGTCAGCCATCGCTCATCCCGGCCGCTGATCGAAGCCGGGCTTGATGACCTCGTTGATCAAGGCCAACCGCTCGTCGAACGGCAGGAACGCCGACTTCATGGCATTCACGGTGAACCAGCGGAGCTGCTCCCAGCCGTAGTCGAACGCTTCCGCGACGGCGTGCAACTCGCCGGAGAGGCTGACGTTGCTCATCAGGCGGTTGTCGGTGTTGACCGTGACGCGAAAGCCGAGGCCGGCCAGGAGCCCGATCGGATGCTCGGCGACCGATGCGCAGACGCCCGTGTTCACGTTCGAGGTCGGGCACATCTCCAGCGGAACGCGTGTGTCACGCACGTAACCCGCCAGCTTGCCCAGCACCGCATGACCGTCGGGAAGCACGGTGATGTCGTCGACGATGCGCACCCCGTGGCCGAGCCGGTCGGCGTTGCACCACTGGATCGCCTCCCAGATGGAGGGAAGGCCGAATCCCTCGCCGGCGTGGATCGTGAAGTGGCCGTTCTCCCGCGCCATCAGCTGAAACGCGTCGAGGTGGCGGGTGGGCGGGTGGCCCGCCTCGCGTCCGGCGATGTCGAAGCCGGCGACCCCCCGATCGCGGTAGCGGACCGCGAGCTCGGCGATCTCGCGCGAGCGGGCCGCCGACCGCATCGCGGTCAGCAACACCCGCGCGGTGAGCCCGCTGCCCTCCGTGCCCTGCCGGAAACCCTCCAGAACGGCTTCGACGACCTCGGGCAACTCGAGGGAATCCACATGTAACTCAGGTGCGAAACGGACCTCGGCATAGACGATCCCGTCAGCCGCCAGGTCCTCGGCACACTCCCGCGCGACGCGGATGAGGGCGTCCTCGGTCTGCATCACCGCGACGGTGTGCGTGAACGCCTCGAGGTAGCGATCGAGCGATCCCGACGCGGCCGCCGCGCCGTGGAACCACTCGGTGAGCGTGTCGACCCGGGTGGCAGGCAACTGCGTGTAACCGATATCGTTCGCCAACTCCGCAACCGTCTGCGGGCGCAGGCCGCCATCCAGGTGGTCATGAAGGAGGACCTTGGGCACCCGGCGGATTTGTTCTTCAGTGGGTACGGGCACGTTCAGACGCTATCTGCCCCCGGTGACGGCTTAGCGACAAAACCAGCCGGAGCGATAGGGGAAACCCGATCGTTGCCACCATTGACCGACCGTTGCTATTGCAGTCCTTCAGGCACCATCCCGCAGCACCGACCACACAGAGCAGGCGTGAAGGGGGTGAACTCGTGGATGAGCTGCGCGCTTCGCAGGAGCGGTATCGGGCGCTCGTCGAGCTCTCCCCTGACGCGATTGCGGTCATTCAGGGCGGCCGCTTCGTGTTCGCCAATCAGCGTGCCCTGGATCTCATCGGGGCTGCTGATCTGAAAGAGCTGGCGTCCCACCGCGCCGTTGATCTGGTGCCGGAGCGGCTGCGCACGCCCTTAACTGAGCGTTACCGAGGACTCGCTCCGGGTTCACGGATGCCGTACGTCGAAGGCACGCTCGCCCGTCTCGACAACGGTCGCACGGTGCCCATCGAGACGGCCGCCGCCGGCATCGAATTCGAAGGCAGCAGCGCGGTCATGATCGTCGTGCGCGACATCACCGCCCGCCATCACAGCGAGCAGGCCATGTGGGCCGCCGAGCAGCGCTTCGCCGCCGCGTTCCACGAGGCCCCGATCGCCATGCTCCTCATCGACCCGGTGGGGGTCGTCCTCGACGCGAATCCTGCACTCGGCCAGCTGGTGAACGACGACGAACACGCACTCGTCGGCCGGCAGAGCCTGCGGCTGGTGCACCGCGACGATCGTGAAGCGGTTCGTGAGCTGCTGCGCTCCGTCGCCGAAACCGATGACGCCGGGCCGCCCCTGGAATGGCGCATCGAGCGCGAGTCCGGCGACCAGATCTGGGTGCAGGGTTCCGTCGCCCCACTTCCGGGCGAGCCCAAGATGCTCGTCGTCCACCTGATCGACATCACCGAACGGCGCGCCAACGAAGCCCGGCTCGCCCATCGCGCGCTGCACGACCCGCTGACGGGCCTGCCGAACCGCACCCTGCTGACCGACCGGCTGGCTCAGGCGGTACGCGCCGTCGAGCGTGACCAGGGCGGGGTCGCCGTCCTCTTCCTCGACCTCGACGGCTTCAAGGAGATCAACGACACCCACGGCCACGCCGCCGGCGATCAGGTGCTCGTCGAGGTCGCCCGCCGGCTGCGGGCCGCGGTGCGCCCGGCCGACACGGTGGCGCGGCTCGGCGGCGACGAGTACGCGATCGTGGCCGAGGGCCTGCCGCCGCCCGACGCGCTGGCGCTCGCCCAGCGGCTGCGTGAGGCGCTGACGCCGCCCATCAGCGGCATGATGGTCGGCGCCTCGGTCGGTACCGCTCACAGCAATGCCGTGGGCCTGAACGCCGACGCCCTGCTGCGCCGGGCTGACGCCGACATGTACGGCGCCAAGCCGCGGCGCCGGCCCGCATCCGCCGCGGGCGGCTCGGCGGACCCCGAGGACGGCCGCTCAGCCGACGGTGCCGCCGCCACCCACCCGGCCGATAACCAGCCGTCGGACGCCGCCTGAGCCCGGCTCGTCGCTGATCTCGACGGCGCCCTGCAGCGCGCCGCGCGCCGCGGAGACCTTCGAGGGATCGTCGGTGTGCAGCTCGAAGAGGGCCTGGCCGGAGCGCACCGGATCGCCGACGCTCGCGTGCCAGCGCACTCCCGCCCCCGGGGCGATCGCGTCCTGCTGGCGCGCCCGTCCCGCACCCAGCCGCCATGCAGCCACCCCGACCCCGCGGGCCTCGAGCCGGGTCACGACACCGCTGCGGTCCGCCCTGACGACGTCGATGTGGGCCGCGCGAGGCAGGGCAGCGAGCGGGTTGCCGCCCTGAGCGGCCACCATCGCCTGCCACGTCGCGTACGCGCGCCCGTCCTCGAGCGCGGCCACCGGATCCGCGACGACCCCGGCCGCCTCGAGCATCTCGCGGGCCAGCTCGATCACGAGCTCGCGCAGGTCCCACGGCGGCTCGGGATCGCCGCGCAACAGCGCCTCGGCTTGCGCGACTTCCAACGCGTTGCCGGCCACGCGCCCGAGCGGCACGCTCATATCCGTGAGCAGCGCACGCGTTTTGACCCCGGCGGCGGCGCCGAGCCACACCATCGTCTGCGCGAGCTGCCGGGCGCTCGCCTCATCCGGCATGAACGTCCCGCTGCCCACCTTGACGTCGAGCACGAGCGCCGACGTGCCCTCGGCGAGCTTCTTGCTCATGATCGACGACGCGATCAGCGGGATGGATTCGACCGTGCCCGTCACGTCTCGCAGCGCGTAGATCCGGCGGTCGGCAGGTACGAGATCGTCGCTCGGGGCGGCGATGAAGCACCCGATGTCGCGCAGCATCGCGCCCATCTCGGCGACCGAGAGGTTCGCCCGCCAACCGGGGATCGACTCCATCTTGTCGAGGGTGCCGCCGGTGTAGCCGAGCCCGCGCCCGGACAGTTGAGGAACCGCCGCGCCGCAGGCAGCGACGATCGCCACCAGCGGCAGCGAGACCCCGTCGCCGACCCCGCCGGTCGAGTGCTTGTCGACGGTCGGGCGCCCGGTGCCCGCCAGGTCCAGCCGGCGGCCGCTGCCGACCATCGCCGCCGTCCACCGATCGAGCTCGCCCGGCGTGAGCCCGCGCCAGAGCACGGCCATCAGCAACGCGGCCATCTGCTCGTCGGGAATCGCACCGCGGGTGAACGCGTCGATCACCCAGTCGATCTGCTCGTCGCTGAGCCGGCCTCCGTCGCGCTTGCAGGCGATGACGTCAACGGCGTGGAACGGCTCGCTGACCTCCGGCAGGCTCACGGCAGATCGTCCGCGCCGAACGCGTCCGGCAGCAGCGAGTCCAGCGAGCGCGGCCCGCCGAGCAGGTCGATCAGCAGGCCGGGACCGCCGTGCTCGAGGAGCAGCTGCCGGCAGCGTCCGCACGGGGCCAGCAGATCGCCGTCACCGTTGACGCAGGTGAGCGCGACCAGCGGCCCGCTGGAACCACGATCTGCCGCATGCAGCGCCGAGATCACGCCGCACTCGGCACACAGCGAGAGCCCGTAGGACGCGTTCTCGACGTTGCACCCGACGACGACCGTGCCGCTCGCCGTGAGGCCCGCGGCGCCGACCCGCAGGCCGCTGTAGGGCGCGTAGGCCCGCCGCGACGCCTCGATCGCCGACGCCCGCAGCAGCGCCCAGTCGGTAGCCATCCACCCAGCCTGCTCCACGCTGCAAGATCAACGTTGCACGGATCAGGAAAATCACGGCGTGTCGCCGTCCGAACCCCCTCCGTGCAGCGTTGATCTTGAGCCCGCCTGGCTACCATTCCGCTTGGTCCCCCATCCGAACCCCGAGGAGCGTGCCGATGACCTCGCCGGCACCTCCGGGTACGCCCCTGACGCCGGCAGCGCCGGAGCCGCCGCCCCCCGCCCCCAAGCGCACTCGCGGTTCGCTGTACCGCGGCGGCGCCGGGATGTGGTCGTGGGTCGCCCATCGCATCACCGGCGTGCTGGTGTTCTTCTTCCTGTTCGCCCACGTGCTCGACACGGCGCTGGTGCGGGTCTCGCCGAACTCCTACGACCGCGTCATCGACACGTACAAGAACCCGTTCGTGAACCTGCTCGAAGTCGGCCTCGTCGGCGCCGTCCTCTACCACGCGCTGAACGGCCTGCGCATCATGCTCGTGGACTTCTGGCAGAAAGGTGCGCGCTACCAGAGGCAAATGCTCTGGGCGGTGGTGGGCCTCTGGGTCGTCGTCATGGTGCCGGGCGCCTACTTCATGCTTGTCCACACCGTGAAGCAGCTCTTCGGATCCGCCTGATGGGCCGCCGATGAGCACCGACCCCGGTGGGCGCAGCGAGCTCACCATCGAGGCTCCGCGCACGCGGCGCGCGCGCCAGGCCCCGAGCCACCGCTCGCGCGGCAATTTCGAGATGCACGCCTGGCTCTTCATGCGTATCAGCGGGCTGGTACTCGTCGTCCTGGTGCTCGGCCACCTGCTGATCATGAACATCCTCGACGGGGGCGTGCAGAAGATCAACTTCGGTTTCGTCGCCGGACGCTGGTCGTCACCGTTCTGGCGGGTGTGGGATCTGCTCATGCTCTGGCTCGCCGAGCTGCACGGCACCAACGGGCTGCGCACGGTGATCAACGACTACGCCGAGCGGCCCCAGATGCGCTTCTGGCTCAAGGCTTTGCTGTACACGTCGGCGACGCTCGTCGTGACGCTCGGAACGCTCGTGATCTTCACCTTCGACCCGACGCTCAATAGCTAGCCGGAGGCTCCCGCCCAGATGCAGCAACACCGTTATGACGTCATCGTCGTCGGCGCCGGCGGCGCCGGGATGCGTGCCGCGCTGGAAGCCGGAAGCTCGGCGCGCACAGCGGTGCTGACCAAGCTCTACCCGACGCGTTCCCACACCGGCGCGGCGCAGGGCGGCATGAGCGCCGCGCTGGCGAACGTCGAGGAGGACAGCTGGGAGTGGCACGCGTTCGACACCATCAAGGGCGGCGACTACCTGGTCGACCAGGACGCCGCCGAGGTGATGTGCCGCGAGGCGATCGACGCCGTGCTCGACCTCGAGAAGATGGGGCTGCCGTTCAGCCGCACCGCTGAGGGTCGTCTCGATCAGCGGCGCTTCGGCGGCCATACCCGCGATCACGGGGCGGCACCGGTACGCCGCAGCTGCTTCGCCGCCGATCGCACCGGCCACCTGATCCTGCAGACGCTGTATCAGCAGTGCCTGAAGCACGACGTGCAGTTCTACAACGAGTTCTACGTGCTCGACCTGCTGCTGGACGAGGTGACGGGCGCCGTGAGCGGGGTCGTCGCCTACGAGCTGGCGACGGGCGAACTGCACGCCTTCTCCGCCAAGGCGGTCGTCCTCGCGACGGGCGGCTTCGGCAAGGTGTTCAGGACCACGTCGAATGCCCACACCCTGACCGGCGACGGCATGGGGCTGGTCTACCGGCGCGGCCTGCCGCTGGAAGACCTGGAGTTCTACCAATTCCATCCGACCGGGCTGCACGCGCTCGGCATCCTGCTGTCGGAAGCAGCGTGCGCCGAGGGTGGCGTCCTGCGCAACGCGAGCGGCGAGCGCTTCATGGAGCGCTACGCACCGGCAATCAAGGAGCTGGCCCCGCGCGACCTGGTGTCGCGCGCCATCTTCAGCGAGGTGCGCGCCGGGCGTGGCTGCGGGCCGAACCGCGACCACGCCTTCCTCGACCTCACCCACCTACCGCGCGAGCTGATCGATGCCAGGCTTGCGGACCTCACCGAGCTCGCCCGCACCTACCTGGGGGTCGAGCCGTACACCGAGCCGGTGCCGATCTACCCCACCGCGCACTACGCGATGGGCGGGGTGCCCACCACCATCCGTGCGGAAGTGCTGCGCGACAACGATCACATCGTCGCGGGGCTCTATGCGGCCGGCGAGGTCGCCTGCGTCTCCGTGCACGGGGCGAACCGGCTCGGTACCAACTCGCTGCTCGACATCAACGTGTTCGGCCGGCGGGCAGGCAGCGCCGCGGCCGCGTACGCCGCCGAAGCGCCCGAGGCCCCGCCCTTGCCGGCAGGCGCCGCGTCCTACGTCACCGACATGATCGAACGGCTCCGCTCGAGCGCGGGCGCCGAACGCATCGCCCCTATCCGCGCGGCGTTGCAGCAGACCATGGATGAGCACGCTTCCGTCTACCGCACCGGGACGACGCTGAAGCAGGCCGGCGCCGACATCGTCCGGCTGAAGGAGCGCTACCAGTCCGTCGCCATCACCGATCGCGGCCGCCGCTACAACACCGATCTGCTGGAAGCGGTGGAGCTCGGCTTCCTCCTCGACCTCGCCGGCGTGCTCGTCGCGAGCGCGGCGGCGCGTACCGAGTCGCGGGGAGCCCACTTCCGCGAGGACTTCCCGCACCGCGACGACGCCACCTTCCTGCGCCACACGATGGCCTACGGGCAATCCTCCACCGGGACACCCCTCGCGCCGGCGTCGCCCCAGGCGACGGTGCGGCTCGACTACAAGCCGGTCACCGTGACCCGCTACGAGCCCACGGAACGGACGTACTGACCCCATGGAAAGACTGGAACAGCCGCGACCGCCCGCCGGTGAGACCGTCACCGAAACCGTCACCGAAACCGTCATCCTGAAGATCCGGCGCTACGACCCGGAGCGAGACAGCGACCCCCACTGGGAGCGCTACGAGGTACCGGTGGCTGCGGGCGACCGGCTGCTCGACGCGCTGCACTACGTGAAGTGGAATCTCGACGGCTCACTGACCTTCCGCCGCTCCTGCGGCCAGGGTGTCTGCGGCTCCGATGCGATGCGCGTCAACGGCAAGAACCGGCTGGCCTGCAAGGTGCTGGTGCGCGAGCTGGTGGGCGGCCGCCGCGGGGCCGGTGAGATCTCGGTCGAACCCATCAAGGGCCTGCCGGTCAGCAAGGACCTGCTGGTCGACATGGAGCCCTTCTTCGAGTCCTACCGGGCGGTGCAGCCCTGGCTGATCAACGACGGTCACGAGCCGACCCGCGAGCGGCTGCAATCGCCGCAGCAGCGGGAGCGTTTCGAGGACACCACCAAATGCATCCTCTGCGCGGCGTGCACCTCGGCCTGCCCGGTCTTCTGGAGCAACGGCGACTACTTCGGCCCGGCAGCCATCGTGGGCGCCCACCGGTTCATCTTCGACAGCCGCGACACCGGCTCGGACGAGCGCTTCGAGATCCTTTCCGACCGCGACGGCGTCTGGCGCTGCCGGACCACCTTCAACTGCACCGACGCCTGCCCGCGCGGCATCAAGGTCACCGACGCGATCCAGGAAGTGCGCCGCGCGCTCATCGCCCGCCGGGTCTGATGACGATTTAAGCTCGCGGCAGGTGCGGCAGGTAAGGCGGCGAGCGAGGGGCGGTGACGATGCACCAGACCGGGGAGATCGTCGCGGGCTTCCGCATCGAGCGGCTGCTCGGCTCCGGCGGCATGGGCGAGGTCTACCTGGTACGCCATCCCCGGCTGCCGCGCTACGACGCGCTCAAGCTGCTGCCCGCGGCCGCCTCGGCTGACCCGTCCTACCGCGAGCGCTTCCAGCGGGAGGCCGACCTCGCCGCTTCGCTGGATCACGAAAACATCGTCACGGTCTACGACCGCGGCGAGACAGACGGCCAGCTCTGGATCGACATGAAATACGTGGCCGGCCAGGATGCCGCCGCGGCCCTTCGCGAGAGCGGGCCCTTCAGCGCCCGGCGCGCGTTGCACATCATCACCCGGGTGGCGTCGGCGCTCGACGCCGCCCACCGGTTCGGCCTGCTGCACCGCGACGTGAAACCGGCAAACATCCTGCTCGGCTCCCCGCCGGGCCCCGGCGATCCCGAGCGGGTCTACCTCACCGACTTCGGCATCGCCAAGGGCGTGGGCGACGCGGCGGAGCTGACCCCGAGCGGCCACTTCCCGGCCAGCCTGGATTACGCCGCGCCCGAGCAGATCCAGATGCGCGACCTGGATGGCCGGTGCGATCAGTACGCGCTCGGGTGCGTGCTCTTCCGGCTGCTGACCGGGCAGGTCCCGTATCAGGGCGACGGGCCCTACGCGAAGATGAACGCCCATCTCACCGCCCCCGTGCCGCGGGTGGGGCTGCTGCGGCCGGGCCTGCCGGCGGCGGTGCAGGACGTGCTCGACCGGGCGCTCGCCAAGAAGCCGCGCGACCGCTTCGACACCTGCGGCGCGATGGCGGCGGCGCTCGGTCAGGCATTACGGGGCTACGAGCCTGCTGACCCGAGCGCGGGCGAGCAGTCGGCCGCGCCGGACGGGCTGCCGGGCCCGCGCCCGCCCGATGCCAGCGAGACCCCGCCCCCACATCCGGCGGTCGCCGCCGCCCCGGCGACCGAGCCGCTCCGGGCGACCGCCGCCGAGAACTCCGAGCCGGAGCAACCGGAGCCGCCGGCCGGCGGATCCGTGCCGCCCGCTTCGTTGCCCTGGTGGCGCCAGGTGGACCGCGGGGCGGGGCTCGCCCTGTTCGGCGGCGTAACGCTGGTCGTGCTGAACGCGCTGCCACCGAGCAGCGGGCAGTACTCGTCGTCGTATCCCGCCGAGCTGGAGACGGGACGCTTCGCCTCCGGCACCCTGCCGGTCATCCTGCTGTTCCTCGTCGCCGGCGGGTTGCAGCTCACCCGCTGGGGTCACCGGTGGCGGCCGCTGATCAGCGCGGTCGCGACGGGTGTGGGCGCGTTCGTCGCCGCCGACAGCCTGCGCGCGTACGCGTTCACCGGCGCAAACCCCAGGGGTGCCTACGCCAGCGTCGTCGCTCACACCAACGCCGCCCTGCCGCGCATCATCCTGGGTGTCCTGATCGTGCTCGCGTCGCTGGCGGCAGTGCTACGCGTCCCGCCACGACCCAAGCCACGTCCCGCGCCTGACGCGCTGATCGCCATGCTCCTGGCCGCCGTCGCGATCGTGCTGGCCAGCATCGCCGTCATCATCGGGCCCGCCATCCAGCAGTCCCGCCTGCACCAGCTCGCATACGGCGTGCCGGTCGCGACCGCGGTCGCGTCCGCCATCGTGCTGGCGCTGGCCGTCTGGACGCGCCGCCTTCCCCTGCTGGTCGCGAGCGCCACGGTGTCGGTCTGCGCCGCTGTCGCCGGCCTGAGCGCTCCGCCGCAGCTGCACTATCCGATGGGAGTGCTGGCCGACGGCTGCCTGCTCGCCGGGGCGTTGCTGCTGCTCGTGGCCGCCCGCCGGCCGATCCGGCTGCCACCGCCACCTGGACCGTCGGTCGCCAACCCGTACGCCCGGTCCTCGGCGGTAGCTCCCTCGTCGCCGCTCGCCTACCCGGTCAGGCCTCCCGCAGCGCCGCCGTACGGCCCTCCGCCGCATCACACCCGCTCGCCTTCCGGCCCCCGCCGGTAGCGCCGCGAGACGACCCAGCATTCACCTGGCGCCGGGAACGGGTCTCACGCAGCAGCCAGCAGGATGGCGACGGCGGCGAGGTTGAACCAGGCATGCGTCCAGATACCCGGCCCCAGCCGCCGGTAGTGCACCGCCAGCGCGCCGAGCACCCCACCGGCGACGGCCGTCGAGAGGATCACCGAGACGTTCGCCAGGCCGAGCGCCGGCGAGGCGTGACACAGCCCGAAAACGAGTGCCTGCCCCGGGACGGCTACCCGGGGTCCCCACCTGGTCTGCAGGCTGCGCAGCAGGAGCCCGCGAAAGAACGTCTCCTCGATCAAGGGCGCCCCGACCGCGGCGATGAGTGCGAGCGTCACCAGCGCAGCGCGTTCGGAGTCGCGTGGCACGACGAGGTTCGAACCGACCAGCCGCCGGTCGATCGCCGTCAGGATGACGGCGACCACCAGCACGCCGATCCGGGCCACGAATGCCCAGCCGAGTCCGCGCCAGACGTCGCGACGCTTGAAGCGAATGGCGAGGTCATGACGGAACCGGCCGGTGCCATAGCGCCGGCTGGCCAGGCGGCAGGCACCGAGCAGGCCGGCCCAGAGCCCGAGCTGCGCGATGGCGAGGCGCACCGCCAGGACGTGCGGAGCGATCAGGTAGCCGAGGACCGCCCCGACCACCGACAGCACGAGCCCGGCGACGATGCCGAGCAGCGCCAGCCATCCGGCGCGGGCCGGCAGGAGCGGCTGGCCGGCCTGCGACGGGTCCGGGAGCGGCGCCTCGGTCACCCGTCCGGAATCGGCCACGCCGTCGGTCCAGCGCGATCCGTCCCAGAAGCGGTATTCGTGACTCCCGCCGGGATCGGCGTACCAGTCCGGCTCCGGCGGCGCAGCGGCGCCAGGCACCGGTGGACTCCCTAACCGGAGTGGTTGGCGTGCCAGACCGCGTAGCCGAGCAACATGCCGCCGACGGTGGCGATGATCCCGAAGATGCCTGCCCAGAGGCCCTTACGGTCGCCGCGGCCGTAGCCGACGAAACCCAGAACGGCACCGACCGGCCCCAGGATGATCGGAAGGATCGCGAGCGCGGCGAGCGAGCAGATGAACGATCCGATGACCAGCGGGCGGCCGTTCGTGCGCGCTCGCTGAGGCGGTGGCGGGTACGACGAGGCCGGTGCTGCCGGCGCCTCATTCGCCTGGGTGTGCAGGTCGCTTTCCGTTGCCATGGGGTTCCCCCTTGGTATCCGTTGGCCCTGGCGGACGGATGCGATCCCACTACCCGCGAGCCGATGCCGGGTAAACGTCTTTTGTTACTGATCGCGAAGTTTCGTCCCGCACCTCGCTGGCAGGACCCGTCCGCCGAGACGGCACAACAGCGGAACGAGATTGCGTGAATTCAGACCGCCGGATTTCCGCGGAACCAAAGGCCCGCGTGGTGGCAGCGACCGGTGCACCACGGGCCGCGGCAAGCGGCCTCGACACCGGACTACCTGCACTTTCTCGACGGAACACCGCTCATAGCTACACGCAGCCAATTCCGGCAAAACCAGCCCTACCAACGACCAAATTCGACAGAAAGGAGCGTTCCTCCGATTTTCCGGCGAACTAGTCACCCCTTGCTAGCCCGGCGCCGTCCCGGGTTGGTCATTCCGAACCGTTCTGCCCCATAGATCAGCAATTCTGGGGTTAATGTCGGTTTAAGCCGGATTTATGAGGTGAAATGGAGGCAATCCGGTCCGAAATGGGAGTTGCTGCATGAGTACCACCACGCCGACCCGCCGCTGGCGCCTCGCGACCGTTGGCCTGACCAGCGCGGCCATCGTCGCCGCGACCACAGGTGGGGTGAGCGCCGCTACCGTCCCGCCCGGCCAGAGCACTTCCGGCGGCCTGCTCACCCCGGCCGCCAGCACGTTCGCGACCCCCGGCTCGCCCTGGTCCTCCTACTCCGGGGGCACGGCTTCGGTGGTTTCCTCGGTCGGTCACACCGCCGCCGGGGCCCTCGCCGTGACCAGTGCCGGCCCCTGGACCGGCGCCGCCTCCCCCGCGTTCGCCGTCACCCCCGGCGCCCGCTACACGGCCTCCGCCTGGGTCCTGGCGAAGTCGGCCGCTCACAGCGTCGGCGTCGCCCTGCAATTTCGCGACGGCTCCGGCACCCTGATCAGCTCGGCGACCCAGCTCGGCCAGAACCTCACCGATAGCGCGAGCGGCTGGTCAAGGACGGCGCCGGTGATCGGGTTCGCCCCCAGCGGGGCTACCTCGGCGATCGTGATCTTCGTCGACTACGACGGGGGCGCCGGCGACATCCAGTACGTCGACGACGTCAGCCTGACCAGGACCACCGGCACGGCCGCCCGAGTAGTCGGTCCGCTGACCACCCGGGGCCCGCGGGTGCTCGACGCCCGCGGGCGCCAGGTGCATTTCACCGGCGTCGACATCGACGGGCTGCAGTACTCGAACACCGCCAACGTCACCACGAGCGAGGTAACCGTGGCGCGCTCCTGGGGTGCCAACTTCGTCCGGCTCCCGCTCGCCGAGAATTACGCGCTGGCCGGTGACTGCTCCTACGACAGCACATACCTCAGCAAGGTCGACGCGATGGTCAACGCGGCCACCAGCGCTGGGATGTTCATCATGCTCGACCTGCACACCAACGCCCTCACCCCGTGCGCGGCGCCCCGGCAGCAGCTGATGCCGGACGCGAAATCGGTGACCTTCTGGCAGACGGTCGCGGCGCGCTACAAGTCCAACCCGCTGGTCGGCTTCGACCTCTACAACGAGCCGCACGACGTCAGCGACGGAGTCTGGCGCACCGGTGGCACGGTGTACTCCAGCGGCGTGAGCTACAGCGCTCCCGGGATGCAGCAGCTGTACGCAGCCGTCCGCGGCACCGGAGCCAAGAACCTCGTCTTCGCCAGCGGCACGAGCTGGGCCACCACGTTCCCCCGGCTGGGCGGGCTCATCGCGACGACCAACCTGGTCTACGCGGCCCACGCCTACAGCTGCCCGAACGGGCTGCCAGGGCCCGGTGTGAGCTGCACGACCGGACCGGACGGGACCATCTATGACCCGAGCGGCATGCTCAGCAACTTCGCCGCCGTCGGGACGATCGCGCCGGTGATGGTGACGGAGTTCGGCTTCCCCAACAAGAACGACGGCCGCTACATCACGAACGTGATCAGCTACGCGACGAGCCACGGCTGGGTCGGCTGGGACGTGTACGCGTTCGACGGATACACCAGCGGCCTGTTCGACCTCTGGAAGAACACCGATGGCCAGGTCAATCCGGCGATCAGCGGGATGTCCGTCATCGCCGGAATGCTCGGCAACTGAGCCCGGAGCCAGGACCAGCACGAGCGGTCAGGTGTCGATCAGTGACGCCTGACCGCTCCGTGGGCTGCCTTGACCCCGGACCACGCGACGCCCATCGCCGCGGCGGCGACCATGCCGACCCCGACATAGCCGGCGGCCCTGGCTCGCTCGAGCGCGCCCGGGGAGACGCCGTCCGGCACCGGCTTGTGCAGGTTCACCGGCTTGACCAGGCGCACCGGCGGCTGGCTGTGGCCATTGGCAGCGGCGCTTCCGGCGCCCTCCGGCGGCTCCGCTGCGAGCGCGGCGGTCAGCGGTGACGGTGCCCCCTCCCCGGCGGTCGTCGCCACCCGGTCCGGGTCATCGCTGGCGTACTGCGCCGGGATCCCGGCCTCCTCGGCCATCGCCGCGTCGGCCGTCCCCGAGGGCCGCACATCGGTGTCGTAAGGAGCCGTGACGGTCCAGGCCGCGACGAACAGCGTGAAGCGCGACAGGTAGTTGATCCAGATCAGCAGCCCGACGACGACGGCGAACGCGCCGTACACCGGGTTGTGGGTGGCGCCCCGGACCAGCAGGCTCCCGACCGCCTTCAGGATCTCGAAGCCGACCGCTCCCAGCAGCGCGCCCTTCAAGACCTGGCGGAACGGGGTGGCCACCTTCGGCAGCCGGACCAGCAGGAAGAGGAAGAGCGCCACATCGACCCCGAGCGCGAGCGCGTAACCGGCGATGCGCAGCAGCACGTTGGCGACCACGCTGCCGTCGAGGCCGATGGCCTTCAGGAGCCAGCCCATCGCCGACGTCGAGACGCCGGTCACCGCGACGGATGCGGCCATCGTCAGACCGAGCCCGACCAGGATCCCGGTGTCGACGACCTTCTTCTTGACGAAGTTGCCGGCGTTCAGGTTGTGGTGCCACATCGTGCGGATCGCTTCGCGCAGGGCGTCGATCCAGGCGAGCCCCGCCAGCAGCAGGCCGACGATGCCGATGATGCCGGTCGCCACCTTGGCGTTGCCGATGCTGGTGACGTCGAGCTTGTCGGACAGCCCGGGCAGGAAGTCGTTGATCTGCCGGGTCAGATCCGCCTGCGCCGACGGGTAGGCGTCGACGACGAACCCGACGACCGAGAACGCCAGCGCGATGAGGGGGAAGAAGGACAGGAAGCCGAAATACGTGACCGAGGCGGCCAGCCGGTCACCGCGGTCCGACTGGTAGCGCGACCAGGCCCGGATCAGGTGGTCGAGCCAGGGTGCACGACGGCGCACACCGCCGACGGTCTCGCTGACCTTCTCGCGCGCGCCCATGGGAGTTGACTACCCCCGCAGCACGTGCTGACCACTCAAATCCATCCGGCCGGCCCGCGGGCTCATTCCTGCTTGCCGAAAGAGAACTCGCGCCCGGCACGCCAGTACCCCTCGCCGTCACGCAGCCGCAGGTCGAAAACGACCGCTTCGAACTCTGCCGCGTAGCCGGAGAGGGCCGCGTAGGCGGCGTCGAGCTGCGGCTCGGGCAGGTCGTGGGCCACCGTCACGTGAGGGTGGTAGGGAAATACCAGCTGGGGGGCCACCGGCCCGGAGACGACGTCCTGCTGCACCCGCGCGCAGGCCGGCGCACCCTCGACGAGCACCACGAACACCACCGGTGATGTCGGCCGGAACGTGCCGGAGCCGGCCAGGCGCACCGTGAACGGCTGATGCGCGGCGGCGACCCCGGCGAGGTGATCGGCGAACTTCGCGAGCAGGTCGTCAGCGATCGGGGTGGGAGGCAGCAGCGTGATGTGCGGCGGGATCTTGGCGGCCGACGGATCGCCGAGCCGCTCGCGCCACCCGGTGAGCTCGCTGCGGAACGGCTCGGGCAGCTCGATCGTCACCCCGACGATGTGGGTGTCGGCAGGCGTGACCGCCGGCTGGCCGCTGAACGTGTCTTCGCTGGTGAACGGCGTCATGACCGCAGCGACTCCGGGGCGACGAAACCCACCCGCTCGTAGACGGCGGCGAGGGTGGGCGCGGCCACCTCGCGGGCCCGCGCCGCGCCGGCTGCGAGCACCGCTTCGAGCTTGTCGCCCGCCAGCCACTCCTCGGTGCGCTGGCGCACCCCGGTCGCGAAGTCGACGATGAGCTCGGCGACCTCCTTCTTCAGGTCGCCGTACATCCGACCTTCGTAGGCGCCCGCGAACTCCTCGCCGCTCACACCGGTGAGCGCGCCGCCGATCGTCAGCAGGTTCGTGACCCCAGGCTTCCCGCGCGGGTCGTAGCTCACCTCACGCCCGCTGTCGGTGACGGCGCTGCGGACCTTCTTGCGAAGGCTGGCCGGCTCCTCGAGCAGGTTCAGCAGCCCGGCGGGGCTGGCCGCGGACTTGCTCATCTGCTTGTCCGGGTTGGCAAGGTCGAGGATCTTCGCCGTCGCCTTCGGGATGTAGGGCTCCGGAACCCTGAAGGTCGGGCCGAAACGGGAGTTGAAGCGCTCGGCGAGCCCGCGCGAGAGCTCCAGATGCTGGCGCTGATCCTCGCCGACGGGCACCCGGTCGGCCTGGTAGAGCAGGATGTCGGCGGCTTGCAGGATCGGGTACGTGAACAGCCCGACCGAGGCCGCGCCCAGCTCTCCGCGAGCGCTCTTGTCCTTGAACTGGGTCATCCGGCTGGCCTCGCCGTAGCCGGTCAGGCAGCTCAGCACCCAGGCCAGCTGCGCGTGCTCCGGGAGCGCGCTTTGCACGAACAGCGCCCCGCGCTCCGGATCGAGACCGAGCGCCAGCAGCTGCGCGGCCGCCACCCGCACCCGCTGCCGCAGCAGCGCCGGGTCGTGCGGCACGGTGATCGCGTGCTGGTCGGCGATGAAGTAGAACGCGTCGAACTCGTCCTGCATCGCGACCCACTGGCGCAGCGCCCCGAGGTAGTTCCCTAGGTGGAAGGAGTCGGCCGTCGGCTGGATACCGGACAGCACGCGCAGCCGCGCGTCAGGCCGGGCCGAGGGTGCCGCACTCATCACAGCTCCATCCTTTCAAGGTTGGCCCTTTCACGATTGGCCAAGCACACCCAATCAAACGATCACGAAGCGTCGTCAGGCGCATCCCGGCGGCTCAGGGTTGGCAGACTCCAGGAGTGCCTACCGCTCGCCAGCCCATCGCCGCCCGCGAGGCGAGCGCCAGGGTGACCGGGCCGCCGATGTTCGACGTCATTATTGTCGGCGCCGGTCCGGCCGGCAGCGCGGCCGCGCTCGCGGCGCTGAAGCGCGATCCGCACGCCCGGGTGGGCCTGGTCGACGCTGCTGCGTTTCCCCGCGACAAGGCCTGCGGCGACGGGATCGCCCCCCAGGCCCTCGCGGAGCTGGCCGCGCTCGGGGTGCCGGATGCGGCACGCGGGTTCGCTCCGGTCGGCCGGCTGCCGGCTGCGCAGCCCGCTCGGCCGCGAGGTGGTGGCGTCGCCCCGGGAGCCGGCGTATGTGATCCCGCGCACCGTCTTCGACAGCCGGCTGGTCGACGCCGCCGTCTCCCGGGGCGCGATCCTCATCCGGCGCCGCATCCGCACGCTCACCGAGCACGCCGATCACGTCGAGCTCGCCCCCGACCTGCGGGCTCGCGTCGTCGTCGCGGCTGACGGCGCCAACTCCACGATTCGCCGTCTCATCGGCCTGAAGCCGAACCCGCCAGATCACACCGCCGTCGCCATGCGTGGTTACGCGGGCGGCATCCCGGGCGAGCCCGAGCAGCTCATCGAGATGGTGGCCGACGGCTGGCCGGCCTACGCGTGGTCGTTCCCGATCGACGGCCCCGAACATGCCGGCCGCGCGAACGTCGGCTTCGGCATGCTGCGCACCTCGCTCGCCGAGCGCGCGGAGTCCGGCCGCTCGGTCCTCGAACGCACCCTGGCGGAGCTGCTGCCGGACCAGCCGGCCGACGCCCCGAGCCTGCGCGCCCACCAGCTCCCGCTGTCGACCCGGCGCCCCCGGCAGCCGGACGGTCGCGTTCTGCTCGTCGGAGATGCCGCGTCGCTCATCAACCCGCTGACCGGCGAAGGCATCTACTACGCCGTGCTCTCCGGCCGGCTCGCCGGCGCCATCGCGCTGACCGCCGATCCATCCGCAGCGGGGCGCGCGTACCGCCGGGCGCTGCGTCATGAGCTGGGGACTCACCTGGCGACGACCTCCGTGCTCTCGCGGCTTTCACGTTCCCCAGACATCTTCGATGCGGGGCTCATGTTGGCCTCCCGAGATTCCGATGCGATGGATGTTCTGGTCGAGGTGGGCCTCGGCCGGGGAACGCTGCCACCGTGGCTGGTGCGCCGGCTGCTGCTCCGGCTGGCCGAACGGGCCGTGGCGATCGGCGGACGTCGCCTACGCCACATAGCCCAGGAGAAAGTTCGCCCTATTGGGCGACGAGACGCGGGTCGGAAACAGCCACCATTTGGTTATGTCCGCCACGAGCCCAGCAGCCAGCAACCCGACACCGACCCTTCGCGAAGTCTTTGACGCCGCGCAGGCCGGTGACCAGACCGCTTTCGGCGAGATCTACCGCCGCTGCGAGCCTCGGGTGCGCCGCCAGCTGGCCGGCCGGGTGCCGAGCAGCCAGATCGACGACCTGGTCAACGAGACGTTTCTGCGGGCCTGGCGCTCCCTTCAGCAGTTCAAGTGGCAGGGCACCGACCCGGTCGCGTGGATCATGGTCATCGCGCGCAACCTGGCTGCGGACTACTGGTCGCTGGCCCGCAACCGGCGCGAGCTGGCCGCCGAGGACCCGGGCGTCTACGGGCAGCCGACCCCCCAGCGCGGCGCCGACGACATCGTGATCGACCTGGTGGAGGCCGAGCGCCTGCGCGACGCGGTGCGCGCCCTTCCGCCGGCCCAGCGGCAGTGCCTCGAGCTGCGCTTCCTGGCCGAGCGCTCGGTCCGTGAGACGGCCGTCGCGATGGGCCGCGGCGACGACGCGGTTCGCTCGCTGCAGCTGCGCGCCCTGCGTTCGCTGGCCGGGGCGACGATCCGGATTTAGGCCCGGATCACGCATCGGCCGTTCCGGGGCCGCCAGCACCCCGCCGTGCTGCTGCGCACCGTCTTCCGACGGCGGCACGGCTACCGGCGTCACCCGCAACCGTTCGATCCGGCGCCCATCGAGCGCCGTCACCGTGAGGCGGACTCCTGAGACCTCAACCGACTCGCCCACCGCGGGCAGGTGGCCGAGCGACTGCAGCACGAAACCGGCCGCCGTCTCGTAAGGACCGTCCGGCAACTCCACGCCGGTCGCGTCACTGAAGTCGTCGAGGTTCAGCAGCCCGTCGACCTCGACGTCGCCGCCGACGATGGTGCGGATGCCGGCGGCAGCGGGGTCGTACTCATCGCGGATGTCGCCGATCACCTCTTCGATGAGGTCCTCCATCGTGACGATGCCGGCGATGCCGCCGTACTCGTCGGCGACCATGGCGAGGTGCTGGCCCTCGCGGCGCAGCTGCGAGAGCGCGGTGAGCACGTTGAGGCTCGACGGCAGGAAGGTCACCGGCCGCACCAGCCGGCCGACGGGCAGGCGGCTGCGGCCCGTCGCGACCAGGTCGCGCACGTGGACGAAACCGACGACGTCGTCGACCGAGCCACGCATCACCGGATAGCGCGAGTGCGGCAGGTCGCTGATCTCCTCGACCGCGTGGCTCACCTGCTGGCCGGCCTCCAGGAACGTGACCTCGGTACGCGGGATCATCACCTCGCGCACCAAGTGGGTGCTGGCTTCGAAGACCTCGTCGAGGATCCGGCGCTCCTCATGACCGAGCGTCTCGTGGGCCGCGACCAGGCCGCGCAGCTCCTCCTCCGAGATGGACTCCCGGCCCGCCTTCGGATCGCCGCCCAGGAGCCGTACCAGGCCGTTGGTGGCGACGGACAGCAGCCAGATCACCGGCCGGGAACCCCGCGCGATGACGTCGAGGATCGGCGCGAAGGTCAGGCTGATCCGCTCGGCCCGCTGCAGCGCCAGCCGTTTGGGGGCGAGCTCGCCGACCACCAGCGTCACGAAGGTGATGGTCAACGTGACGCCGAGGAAGCCGAGCACGCTGGCCAGCTGGTGGTGCAGCCCGGCCTTTCGCAGCCCGTCGGCAGCCTGCTCGGACAGCGTGACGGCACCGAAGGCGCTGGACAGCAACGCCGTCAGGGTGACCCCGAGCTGGACCGCCGCGAGGAACCGGTTGGGGTTTTCCACGAGCTTCGCGACCCGCGCTCCGCGCCGGCCGCGCTGGGCGAGCGCCCGGACCTGCTGCTCCCGCAGCGAGACCAGCGCGAGCTCGGCCGCGACGAACAGCCCCTCGACGATGACCAGCGCGACGACGATCGCGACGTTGACCCAGACGCTCACCGGCGCGGCCGTCTCACGCTTCGCTCAGGAGGCCGTCGCTGGCGGGCATCCACCCGCCCAGCGTAGGCGCAAGCGGCTCAGATCAGGCCGAGGTCCTTGACCGCGGCGCGCTCCTCCCCGAGCTCCTTGACCGAGGCATCGATGCGCTCGCGCGAGAAGTCGTTGATCTCGACTCCCTGGATGATCTCCCACTGCCCGCCGCTGGCCCGGCACGGGAACGAGGAGATCAGCCCCTCCGGGACCCCGTAGGAGCCGTCGGAAGGCAGCGAGCACGAGGTCCAGTCGGTGCCGTTCACCCAGTCGTAGACGTGGTCGATCGCGGCGTTGGCTGCCGAGGCCGCGGACGATGCGCCCCGCGCCTCGATGATCGCGGCGCCGCGCTTGGCGACGGTCGGGATGAACGTGTCGCGCAGCCACGCTTCGTCCACCTGGGACGCGGCGGACTTGCCGCCGACCTCAGCGGTGTAGAGATCGGGGTACTGGCTCGCCGAGTGGTTGCCCCAGATCGTCATCTTGCTGATGTCGCTGACCGACACTCCGAGCTTGGCGGCCAGCTGGCCGAGCGCCCGGTTGTGGTCGAGCCGGGTCATCGCCGTGAAACGGTCTGCGGGGACGTCGGGCGCGTTCTGCTGGGCAATCAGGGCATTGGTGTTGGCCGGGTTACCGACCACGAGCACCTTGATGTCGGAGGCCGCGCCTTCGTTGATGGCCTTGCCCTGCGGGCCGAAGATGCCACCGTTGGCCGACAGCAGATCGCCGCGCTCCATACCCGCCGTGCGCGGGCGGGCACCGACGAGCAGTGCGACGTTGGTGCCGTCGAAGGCCGTCTTGGCGTCGTCGGTGATATCGATCCCGGCGAGCAGGGGGAACGCGCAATCGTCGAGCTCCATCGCGGTGCCCTCGGCCGCCTTCAGCGCCGGGGTGATCTCCAGCAGCGACAGCCGAACCGGGGTGTCGGGCCCGAGCAGCTGCCCGGACGCGATGCGGAACAGGATCGCGTAGCCAATCTGACCGGCAGCGCCGGTAACCGTGACCTTGACGGGAGTTCCGGCCATCAGAACAGCCCTCCTGCGTCGCCCAGAAGGTGTGTTATGCCGTTCGCCATTGCAGCCGTCTCCTCGTCCTTGAGGGCTTCGCGAGACCCGTAGTGAGCAGCGGTACGGGGCTGGTTCCGAAACCGAATTGCCATCGGAGAGGCTACCGAAAACGCCGGCGCCGCCGGGCTACCGCACGGCCGCCTCGGCGGTGGGGTGCACCGGATCGGTGAGGTCGATGACGACCGCGGGCTCGGGGAGCGGGGCCAGGTGCTCGGTCGAGTGCTCCAGCACGAACCGTCGCCACGTCATCGACGCCATCTGCCTGACGCCTTTCCCCGGCAGCTGCAACTGCCGTCGGGAGGACGGTAGCCCCGTCAGTCGCTATTCGGAACGGGCATTCCGATAATTCTGGTGAGTACGAGCGATCCATTCGGATATGCCCGAATTTCGTGCTCGGTAATGAGTGGCCGATCCCCATTACGGTCACATTCCGCAGGCAATCGCGTACTCACTGATGGGGTAGCGGCACCTGAAAGGTGACCCCCAATATTGCGGCTCCGAGAAGCGCCAGCGCCGCCACGTCGAACGGCCGGCTACGCACGACCAGCAGCCCCACCCGGCTCGCCGGAAGCAGCAAGCGGGCGGCTGCGGCGAGCAGCAGGGTGGCGCCCATCAGGCTGAGGCCCTGCTTCCAGTGATCCTGCGCGATCAGGGCCAGGCCGATCAGCACTCCGAGCAGCACGAGGCCGAGCGCGATCTCGCCCGAGCCCTTCCTGCTGGTCATGCGGGCATGCTACGAGGCGTCAGGCGGGCTTGTAGGGCTTCAGCAGCGGGATCAGCCAGGTCTGGGCCAGTCGCGACGCGGCGGCGTCGGTCATGTGAATCCCGTCCGGCCGGATGCTGGTGTCGACGACGTGGTCCGGCCGGTTCAGCTTCGAGGCGTAGTCGACCAGCCGGATGTTGCTGTGATGGGCGGCGAGATCGCGATAGAGCGCGTTCAACACGTCGGTGCGGTGCGTGTCGTCGCTGAGCCACGGCAGGTCCTGCTGGAACTTGACGTAGGGGGCATTGGCCCACACGACCGGTGCCCCGGTCTCGCTGAGCAGCTTCGCGAACGAGGCGAACTCCGACTCCTGGTGAGCCCGGTACGCGGGGTCGAGCAGGTTGTCCCAGGAGCCGTTGCCGGAGCGCTGATCGGTCTGCTCCATCACGGAAAGGAAGACGGCTGAGACGTCCGGCTTGAAAGCCCGAATTTGCGGCGCGAACGTCTTCTGCCACCCGCTGCAAAGGGAGACATTCTGCCCGAGCTCGCCCGCGTAATTCCGGATCCGATCCACCGGAGTAATCGGACATCCCGGCAGGCTCAAATCCAACACCTGGATGGCTCGGGGATGCGCGTTCTGGTAATTGACCAGTGCATTTGCGATGACGCGGGCGGTCGAGTCACCGGTCACCAGCACGCGCAGCGGTTTCACGGCCGCCTCGGTCGGCGGGGTCACCGCGCTCGGCTTGACCTTCGCGCGCGCCGGGATCTGCAGACCGGCCGGAACCGAACCAGATCCCTCTCCCGCACCTCCCGAGGATCCGGCGAAACGCGACGCCGGCGCCGGATGCACCAGCGCCAGCCCGATCGCGAGGACGCCGACCCCGCAGAACGCCCGCGCCCAGGCCCGCAGCAGCACCGGACGCGTCGCCAGGAACGCGCGCCGCTGGATCGGCGCCTCGAGATAGCGGAACGACACGGCGGCCAGCACCAGACTCACGCTGAGCTGCGCGATCCCCAGCGAGGTGCCGTGCAGCGGCCCCCAGTGCTTGCCGGAGAGCGCGAAGATCGGCCAGTGGTAGAGGTAAGCGCCGTACGAGACCTTGCCCACCCAGACCAGCGGACGGATCGACAGCAGCCTGGCGACCCCGTTGGCGCCCTCGAGACCGCCGAGGATGAGCACCGCCGTCGCCATGGCGACGATCAGCGCGCCGCCCTTCTGGTAGCTCAGGCCGCCATTGCGGTAGGCCATCGCCGCCACCAGGATCGTGATCAGCGCGGCCGCGGACAGCAGGGTCACCGCGAACCGGTCGCGCCCGGCCGGCCGGCGGATCGGCACCCGCCAGTACGTGAGCGCCAGCGCCGGGATGACGCCGATGAGCAGCTCGGCGATGCGGGCGTCGGTTCCGTAGTAGAAGCGGTTGTAGCTGGCCGCGGCAGAGCCGGCATGGGCCGACCACTCCAGGGCAACCGAGAGCGCCAGCGCGATCGTGATGGCCCGAAATCGCTGCGGCAGCTTCAGCACGAGCCACACGACCACCGGGAAGGCCAGGTAGAACTGCTCCTCGATGGCGAGCGACCAGAAGTGATTGAGCGGGGACGGCGCGGCGAACAGGTCGGTGTAGCTGGTCCCGTGGATGAGGAAGCGCCAGTTCGCGACGTTGGCCAGCGCGGCGACCGCGTCGCCCCCGACGGAGCCGCGCTGCTCGCCGGAACCCAGCAGGTGGGTGAATACCACGACGGCGAGCACGCACACGATGGCTGCGGGAGCGAGCCGGCGGATACGGCGCTCGAAGAAGTCCGCGACGGCGAACCGTCCGGTGCGGATCACCTCGGTGATGGTGCGGGAGCAGATCAGGAAGCCGGAGAGCGTGAAAAAGACGGTGACGCCGACGAACCCGCCCCGGAAGGGGCCGATCTTGAAGTGGAACAGCAGCACGAGCAGCACCGCGATACCGCGCATGCCGTCGAGGGCCGGGACGTGGGCGGGTCGGCCGGTCCGGCGGGCCGGCGGCTGGACCGGGTCCTGCTGCGAGGGCGAGCGCGGCGCCGTGAGCAGCGCATCGTTCGCAGTGATTGTCACGCAGTGATCCAGACCGGTCGGTGAGAGGCCGGTCACCCCTCGAATACGACTGTTCGCTTGGCTTCGCGGCTTCCGTGGTCGCTTCCGAAATTAGCCCTAGGCCTTGCTGCGGCCAGGCTCATTCCGGGCGTGTCCAGCCATGAGTCGCAACGACCCAACGCGCAGCGAGGGAACGGTCAGCAAGCGCGCTCAGTGCGCGAAGTGACGTGTCCCACTGAAGTAGAGCGTGATCCCGGCTTCCTTGGCCGCGGCGATCACCTCGGGGTCGCGGACCGACCCGCCCGGCTCGACGACGGCGCGCACGCCCGCCTCGATGAGAACCTCGAGCCCGTCCGGGAACGGGAAGAACGCGTCGCTCGCGCCCACGCTGCCGGCCGCCCGCTCGCCGGCCCGGGCCACCGCGAGGCGGGCCGCGTCGACGCGGTTGACCTGACCCATGCCGACGCCGACGGTCGCGCCGCCATCCGCGAGCAGGATCGCGTTGGACTTCGTCGCGCGGATCGCCCGCCACGCGAATCCGAGATCCCGCAGCGTCGCGGCGTCGGCCGGCTCGCCCGTCTGCAGCGTCCAGGCCGCCGGGTCGTCGCCCGGGGCGTCGATGCGGTCAGCCTCCTGGATCAGCAGCCCACCGGAGATCGGCCGCATCTCGAGGCCGGGACCGGACGGCGGCGCAGGGCATTCCAGGAGCCGGATCGACGGCTTCTTCGACAGGATCTCGATCGCCCCGGGCTCGAAGCCGGGGGCGCAGACCACCTCGGTGAAGATCTCCGCGACCTGCTCAGCAAGTGCGACCGTGACCGGCCGGTTGGTGGCGATGACCCCGCCGAACGCGCTCACCGGGTCGCAGGCGTGGGCCCTGCGGTGGGCGTCGGCGAGGGGGTCGCTCGGGTCGTCTCCGATCGCGATGCCGCACGGGTTGGCGTGCTTGATGATCGCGACGCACGGCTCGGCGTGGTCGTAGGCGGCGCGGCGGGCGGCGTCGGTGTCGACGTAGTTGTTGTAGGACATCTCCTTGCCGTGGTGCTGGACGGCGTGGGCGATGCCGGCGGCGCCGGGGCGCAGGTACAGCGCGGCGCGCTGGTGCGGGTTCTCGCCGTAGCGCAGCACGCCCTGGCGGGTCCACGCGCCGCCGACCCACTGCGGGAAGCCGTCGGCCTCCGAGACGACGTCGGCCGCGAGCCACGAGGCGACGGCGACGTCGTAGCTGGCCGTGTGAGCGAACGCCTCGGCGGCGAGCTTCAGCCGGGACGGCAGGTCGAAGCCGCCGCGCCCGAGCGCCTCGATGACATCCGGGTAGCGGTCCGGCGACGTGACCACGGCGACGCTCTCGGCGTTCTTGGCGGCCGCGCGGATCATGGCGGGCCCGCCGATGTCGATCTGCTCGACGACCTCGGCCTGCCCGGCACCGGACGCGACCGTCTCGACGAACGGATACAGGTTGACCACGACCAGCTGGAACGGCGCGTAGCCGAGATCGGCGAGCTGCTCCACGTGCGACGGCTTGCTGAGATCGGCGAGCAGGCCCGCGTGGATCGCCGGGTGCAGCGTCTTCACGCGCCCGTCGAACGCCTCGGGAAAGCCCGTCACCTGACTCACCGGGGTGACATCGACCCCGAGGTCGGCCAGCACCTTCGCGGTCGAGCCGGTGCTCACGACCTCGACCCCGGCCGCGATCAGCGCCGGCGCGAGCGTGTCGAGGCCACGCTTGTCGTAGACGCTCACGAGCGCCCGGCGCACGGGGTGCAGTTGCTCCGTCATGACGTGACCTCACTCTTGTTCGTGCATAAGTCGCGGATGGTCTGGACGTACAGGACACGCTCGCTCGCCTGGATACGCGCGCGCAGGCTCGCTTCGTCGTCGCCGGCGACCACCGGGACGACGGCCTGGGCAAGGATCGGTCCGGTGTCGACGCCCTCGTCGACCTCGTGGACCGTGCAGCCGCTGACCGTGACCCCGTAGGCGAGCGCGTCGCGAATCGCATGGGCGCCCGGAAACGCCGGCAGCAGCGACGGATGCGTGTTGACGATGCGAAAGCGGCTGACGACGGCTGGGCCCAGCACCTTCATGTAGCCCGCGAGCACGACCAGGTCAGGGTCTGACGCGGCGATCCGGTCCGCGACGGCCGCGTCGAAGGCCGGGCGATCGGGGTGATCGCCGAGCGCGACCGTCCAGGTGGGGATGCCGGCCTCCTGCGCGCGCTTCTCGGCCAGCGTCTCCGGCCGGTCGGTGCCGACCGCGACGACGCGCGCCGGGAAGTCGGGAGCACGGCTCGCATCGAGGATCGCCTGCAGGGTGGTGCCGGCGCCTGACGCCAGCACGACGAGGCGGGCGGGCACGGCGGTAAGAGTAGTGGAGGCCGAGGCGCCTGATCACTCCGGGAGCTTGATCTCCTTCGACTTGCGACGCAGCCGCTTGGGCAGGCGCGGGTGGCGGCGGGAATCGCGGATGACCGGTATCTCCGTCGTCAGCTGCTCGTCGAAGGCGACGTCCGGCGGCGGAGCGAGATCGCGCGGCGGGACGAACTCGTCAGTGGGCTCGTCGTCCGCGATGGCGATGATCGGAGCGGCTGGCGAAGGCTGCTTGACGAGGTCGACCGCAGGCGCCGGGTCCGGCACGGGCTCGTGCTTGGTGAGGTCGACGGCCAGCGGGGCCGCAACCTCCGAGGGCGCGTGACGGCGCAGCCTTCGCGGGAGCCAGGTGACCGCGAGAGCGGTCGCAGAACGCGCGCGCCGCACCCGCTGCAGCACCCAGTTCTGCTGGGTCGTGAACCGGCCGGGCGCGGCGACCTCGACGGTCGCCTCGGAGTCGAAGTCGGCCGCGGTGGCCGCGCTGCGCCGCCGATGCCAGACGATCGCCAGCGCGGTGATGACGGCCGCGCCGCCGATCTCAAGAGCCGCGAACAGCCCGACCGCAGGCGCGGACGGGCCAACCGTGTCGAGCCGGCCTCCCATCACGGGGCCGCCCGATAGCGCCGCGACGGCGGCGGCGGCGACCCCGACGAGCAGCCCGATCGCTACCCCCACCACGGCCGCCGGCACCGCGCGCGGCAGCCGTGGGAGCCGGCGGACCGCGACGACCGCCCCGAGCGCCCCCGCCGCGACCGGCACCAGGAAGAGGATGTACAGCGGCCAGGGAGCCGAGCTGGAGGGAAGCCCCGCCATGATCGGCAACGCCGGCACGTCGCCGAGATGGGTGGACGTCGGGCCGACGATCGTCCCCGTCCCGACGGCGAAGCCCGGACCGAGCAGGTAGGCAGCGGACCAGGTGACGACGTTGGGTGACAGCGCCGCCTGAAGGGCGAGCAGCCCGATCCCGCCGACCGCACCCGCCTTGGCCGGCTTCGCCAGCGCGGCCGCATCGGGCAGGTGAACCGTGAGCACGATGGCCGCGAGCAAGGCCGCGGCAGCCACCAGCACGCTTGCCGCCACCGATGCCCCCGCCGTGACGGCTCGCCAGGTGCTGCGCTTCGCTGCGGGCGCCGGAAGTTCCCGCGAGGCGCCGACGCCGGCGCTCAGCGTCGCGAGGACGAACCCGCCGACGAGCGCCGTGATCACGGAGGCCCGCAGCCCGCCGCCGCCGGCGATCCCGGCCACCAGTGCCGCGAGCAGCGCATAAGGCACGCCCACCGCGGCGGCCGACGCCAGGATGATCCGGCGGCGCGGGCCGGCCGCCCGGACCCGAGCCGTGACGGCGCCGGCATGGGCGCAGAGTCCGGCGAAGATGGCCGACAGGCCCAGCGGTATGAGGCCTGCCGTGCCGGCGGGCAGGTGCAGGCGGCCACCGTTGCCGAGCAACCAGAACGCCGCGCCGGTACGCAGGGCGGCGCTCAGCGGGGCGGCCGAGCGGGACTCGCTGCCCCACACGATGAGCACGATCGCTTCCACGATGAGCAGCCCGGCGATCACGGCGATCAGCGCGGCCTTGACTCCGCCGAGGACACGGGAGCGCCTGGGTTCCGGGCGAGGCGGGGCCGGCCGCGGCGGTCGGGCGGGAGCGCCGCGGCGCGCGCGGGTGGCGGGGTCAGCGAGCAGGTCGGGCATTGCTGGTCAGGCTGTCACGCTCAGCAACGCCCGCTGCGGTGAAACGCCGCGCCCCGGCCGGGCCTATCGGGCCGGGAATGTGAAACGGCGGCCGGGGCAAAGCCCCGGCCGCCGTCCTACGAGCTGTGGCGCTCAGACGCGACGCTGCTGCCAGGGCAGCCGCTCGCCGGCCGCCGCGATGCTGAGGTAGCCGAACACGGCCTGCACGACCGCCAGGATCAGACCGACGTAGGTGCCGAACCGCGCCCCGGCGTCAACACCGGCCGCCGACGGGTACGTGACCCAGCGCAGCAGGATGATGATGGCCGCGAGCACGCTGACCGCCGCCGTGATGAACGTCCAGCTGACCGAGCCGCCGTTGACGGCCGGCATGCTGCGACCCCCGAAGACCCGGACGGCAGCGACGACTCCGACCGCGATGACCAGCAGGATCGAGAACCAGGCGCCGAAGCCGGAATTCCAGCCGCTGGTGGTTGCTCCACCGAAGCCCTTGATGCTGACCCCGTACCAGGGCAGGAAGCTGTTGATGACCATGAGCGCGCCCGCACCCATGACGACCAGATCGTTCGTGCCGACATTGCGGCCGCCGATGACAGCCATGGCTGATTACCTCCGTTGTGGGGTCGCCGGCATGCCGCCGCCGATTTGGCTGAAGTGTGCTGCGTCAGTATCCCCGGGTGCAAGCGACGCGCGGGAGGATACGTCCGGTTTCATACAGACGGCTCAAAGCGGGCTTGCGATGTGCTTCAGGCGGAGCGGCCCACTCGCAGCGATCTTGCGCGTTGCCAGGACCGCATTGCGATCCGCTCCCCGGCCACCACCATCGCGAGAAACACGCCTACCGCTTGAGCG
Source organism: uncultured Actinomycetota bacterium (assembly GCA_963782485.1). Classification (GTDB taxonomy): domain Bacteria; phylum Actinomycetota; class Actinomycetes; order Frankiales; family Frankiaceae; genus DATAZK01. Next base: position 270,783 of record CAWAJV010000005.1, on the reverse strand, counting down.
AGGACGAACACGAGACCAGCGAACAGCCCGACCTTGACCCCCGTGCTCGCTCCCTGCAAGCCGGGCAGCGTCGTCCAGAACAGCAGGATCAGGAGCAGCGCCACCGCGTCGCCGATCAGGTAGAGCAGGTTCCAGGTGAGCTGCCCGGCGCCCAGCGTCGGGTCGTTCGACCCGTTCCACACCCGCGTCGCGACCACGCCCGCGATCAGCAGCACGATCAGCATCGGGAAGAACGCGAGGAAGCCGGACTGGTAGGCGGTGTAGGTCGGGTGCCAGCCGCGCGCGTCGTAGCCATACCAGGGCAGCAGGCTGTCGATCGCCATGGCGCCGCCCGCGCCGATCATGATCAGGTCCGGTAGCGCGAACCGGCGCCCGGCGATGACGACCACGGCTGACCTCCCTCGATGACCCACCCGCTTCCAGGCACAACGAAGCCCGCGCCATCCGGTAGCGGGTCTGCGACCAGATGGCGCGGCGCGGGCTTCGAAAGCGAAGCAGCGAGCTAGAGCGCTCGCATGATGTCGGCCATCAGGCGGGCGGTCTCGCTCGGGGTCTTGCCGACGCGCACGCCGGCCTTCTCGAGCGCTTCCTTCTTGGCCTGGGCCGTGCCCGACGAGCCCGAGATGATGGCGCCGGCGTGGCCCATCGTCTTGCCCTCCGGCGCGGTGAACCCGGCGACGTAGCCGACGACCGGCTTGGTGATGTGAGCCTCGATGTGGGCTGCGGCCCGCTCCTCGGCGTCGCCGCCGATCTCACCGATCATCACGATCGCGTCGGTGTCGGGGTCGGCCTCGAACGCGTCGAGCGCGTCGATGTGGGTCGTGCCGACAACCGGGTCGCCACCGATGCCGACGCAGGTGGAGAAGCCGAAGTCACGAAGCTCGTACATCATCTGGTAGGTCAGCGTGCCGGACTTGCTCACCAGCCCGACCCGCCCGCCCGGGGTGATGTCGGCCGGGATGATGCCGGCGTTGCTCTTGCCCGGCGACGCGATACCGGGGCAGTTGGGGCCGATGATCCGGCTGGTGCCCTTCTGCAGCGCGTAGGCGTAGAACTCGGTCGTGTCGTGGACCGGGATGCCCTCGGTGATCACGACGATCAGCGGCATCGCCGCGTCGATCGCCTCGATGACGGCATCCTTGACGAACTTCGGCGGCACGAAGACGACCGAGACGTCAGCCCCGGACTTCTCCATCGCCTCGGCGACGGTCGCGTAGACCGGGATGCCGTCGAGGTCGGTGCCGGCCTTGCGGGCGTTGACGCCCGAGACGACGTTCGTCCCGGCCTTCACCATGCGACGGGCGTGCTTGCTGCCCTCGCCGCCGGTGATGCCCTGGACCGTGATCTTGGAGTTTTCGGTGAGCCAGATTGCCATTGTCAGACCGCCCTCAGACCGCGCTTGACGCGAGTTCGGCGGCCTTGCGGGCCGCGCCATCCATGGTCTCTTCCAGGTGCACGACCGGCAGGTTCGCCTCAGTGAGGATCCGCCGGCCCTCGACGACGTTGTTGCCGTCGAGGCGCACCACCAGCGGCTTCGAAGCGCTGCCCTGCAGCATCTCGAGCGCCTGCACGATGCCGTTGGCGACCGCGTCGCAGGAGGTGATACCGCCGAAGATGTTGACGAAGACGGCCTTCACGCTCGGGTCGCCGAGAATGATCGACAGCCCGTCCGCCATCACCTGGGCGCTCGCGCCGCCGCCGATGTCGAGGAAGTTCGCCGGCTTCTGGCCGCCGAAGTCCTCACCGGCGTACGTCACGACGTCGAGGGTCGACATGACCAGGCCGGCGCCGTTACCGATGATGCCGACGCTGCCGTCGAGCTTCACGTAGTTCAGGTGCTTCTCGCGGGCCAGCTGCTCGAGCGGGTCGACAGCGCTCTTGTCTTCGAGCGCGGCGTGCGACTCGTGGCGGAAGCTCGCGTTCTCGTCCAGGCTGACCTTGCCGTCCAGGGCGACCACCCTGCCGTCCTCGGTGAGGATCAGCGGGTTGACCTCGACGAGCGTCGCGTCTTCGCCGACGAAGACCTCCCAGAGCTTGGCGAGCAGCTCAGCGGCCCCGTCCAGCGCCTTCTCGGGAAGGTGGCCCGCCTCGGCGATGCTGCGCGCCATCGCGACATCGACACCTTTCAGCGGGTCGATCGGGATGCGGGCCAGCATCTCCGGCTTCGTCGCCGCCACCTCCTCGATCTCCACGCCGCCCTCGACGGAACACATGGAGAGAAAGGTGCGACCGGCGCGATCCAGCAGGAAGGACGCGTAGTACTCCTCCGCGATCGCGCTCGCGTTCTCGACCAGGACCTTGTGGACCGTGTGGCCCTTGATGTCCATGCCGAGGATGGCCGTCGCTTTCGCCTCGGCGTCAGCGGCGTCGTCGGCCACCTTCACGCCGCCGGCCTTGCCCCGGCCACCTGCCTTGACCTGCGCCTTGACGACTACTCGGCCACCGAGCTCGGCGGCGATGCTGCGCGCCTCGGCAGGGGTGGTCGCGACCTTGCCGGTCGGCACAGGGACGCCATATTGGGCGAAGATCTCCTTCGCCTGATGTTCGAAGAGGTCCACGAGAAGGGAACGCTATCCGTTCCGCCTGGGTGACGACCCACCGGGCCTGCAGTAACGAGATCTGCAACACCTTCGCCGCCGGCCTGACTGCAACACTTTCGCAGGCTCCGCGACCCCCGTTCGTCACCGCTGCGGACGGCGAGCGTTATCACCACATGTCACGCCAACGCCTTGCCGTCGCGCTGCTCGCCGTGAGCGCGGCCGTCGCGAGCACGTCCCTCGCAGGAACAGCCGCAGCTGCCGGCGCCGGTTACTCGGTGAAGACGCTTCACTTCACCGTCCATGTCGGCCCGGACGGTTCGACGGCGTGCGACGTCATCGGCGATCTCTACAAGCCCGATGCGGCGACCGCGAGCCACCGGGTGCCGGCCGTGCTCACCACCAACGGCTTCGGCGGCAGCAAGGATGACCAGGCCGCTCTGGCCGGCGCGCTCGCGAAGCAGGGCTACGGCGTGCTCTCCTACTCCGGGCCTCGGCTTCGGTGGCAGCAGCTGCAACATCGAGCTCGACGACCCCGACTGGGACGGCAAGGCAGGCTCGCAGCTCGTCACGTTCCTCGGCGGGGGCTCGGCCGCGACCGACGGGACGAAGGTCGACTGGATCCAGCGCGACGCGAAGGCCCACGACGGGAAGGCGCACGCGTTCGATCCCCGCGTCGGCATGATCGGCGGTTCGTACGGCGGCCAGGTGCAGTACGCCGTCGCCGGGCAGGATCCGCGGCTCGACACGATCGTCCCGATCATCACGTGGAACGACCTGTCGTACTCGCTCGCCCCGAACAACACCTCATTCATCAGCGGCGTCTCCTACGCCACCCCGGGCGTCCAGAAGAAGGAGTGGGTGTCGCTCTTCTTCGCGGACGGCATCGCCGCGGAGAAGGACAGCCCCCCGGTGCCGACCGACCCGCAGCCCGAGACGTGCCCGAACTTCGACCCGCGGGTCTGCCCGGCGAAGGCCGCGATGGACGCCACCGGTTACCCCGACGCCAACACGCTCGCCCTCGCTCGTCACGCCAGCGTCGTCAGCTATCTCAGCCGCATCCGCATCCCCACGCTCATCGCGCAAGGCGAGGCGGACACCCTGTTCAACTTGCAGGAGTCGGTCGCGACCTATCAGGGCCTGAAGCGCCAGGGGACCCCCGTTCAGCTGCTCTGGCAGTCCTGGGGCCACTCGAACTCGACGCCGGCTCCCGGCGAGCTCGACATGGCGAACCCGCAGAACTCGTACGAGGGACGGGTTGTCCTCAGCTGGTTCGGTCACTACCTGAAGGGCACCGGGCCGCGACCGGCGCTCGACTTCAGCTACTTCCGGCCCTGGGTTCCGTACTCGGGCGTGGCGACGGCTGCCTACGGGCACAGCGCGAGCTACCCGGCCGCGTCCACGCAGCGCCTGTACCTGGGCGGCAGCGGCCTGTCGGCGTCCCGCCCGACAACGGCGGCCAGCCAGACGTTCGCCGCGCCGACGACACCGGCGAGCTACTCGGAGACGTCGGCGATCGACAGCCAGCTCGGCCCGCTCTCCCCGCCCTCCGACACTCCTGGCACGTTCGCCTCCTGGAGCAGTGGTCCGTTGCGTTCCGATGTCGACGTCATCGGCGTGCCGTCCGTGACGGTCACGGTGAGCAGCCCGACCGCCGCCGCGTCCGGTCCGGGCGTCGCCGTCTTCGCCAAGCTCTATGACGTCGATCCGGCCGGGAAGCTGACGCTCGGCGAACAAGCTGATCAGCCCCACCCGCATCGCCCCGTCGGCGCTCGGCCGCCCCGTGACCATCGCCTTGCCGGGCATCGTGCACCGGTTCGCCAAGGGCCACACGCTGCGGCTCGTGGTCGCCGGAAGCGATGCGGCGTACAGCACGAACATCACCCCGCAGGCCGTCACCGTCACGTCCTCACCGGCTCGCCGCCGGATCGCTGGACCTTCCGGTCGTAGCAGGGCACGTCTAACCGGGTGAATTCACCGAATGCGACAGCGAGAAAATCGCCCGAGGCCTGCGCTTTTGGGTGACAATTGAGCACACCGCGTCAGGAACCGAAACTTACGGGTAGGAGCTGACCGGAAAGCAGAAATTGCGTTGCAGGCTTGGGTCGACACGTCGGCAGCGCGGTCCGAAGAGGTGACCATGTCCGGCTCCGCTCTGAACACCCCTGGCGCTGATTGGCGCGAGGCGTTCCTCGAGCAGGTGACCTGGGCTGACGTCGCCGAGGAGCCGGTGACCAACCGGGTCGGCTGGCCCGGCTACACGCCGTCGCGTGCTGTGCGCTGGGGGCGCGCGACCATCGGCGGCAGCGCGGTCATCGTCGTCGCGTGGGATTTCACCGTCGTGGGCGGCAGTTTCGGTGAGCTCGACGCCGGAGCATTTCTTGCCGCGGTCGACGCCTCCATTCGTGCGCGCCGTCCGCTCATATCGCTGCTCCGTAGCGGGGGTACGCGGCTCCAGGAGGGCGTAGCCGGGCTGGTCGGCATGGCGCGGGCGACGATCGGGGTGCACCGGCTCGCCGAGGCCGGCATCCCCCATATCGCCGTGGCGGATCAGCCGACCACCGGCGGCGTCTGGGTGACGCTGGGCAGCCGCGCCGACGTGCGCTGCGCGGTCGAGGGGGCGACCGTCGGGTTTGCCGGGCCGCGCGTGGTGGAGGTCGTCACCGGCGAGGCGCCCGGCGCCGACAGCCACGACGCCAAGTCCGCGTACATCGCCGGTCTCGTCGACGCGGTCGTCGGGCCCGATGAGGTGCCTGCGTGGTTGGACCGGGCGCTGGCCGCCCTCGAGGCGCCACACATCCGCAGCGTCGTCGCGCCCGCCGAGGAGCCTCTCGTGGAGCGTGACGGGGCGGAGCAGGTCCGTGCCGCCCGCGAGAACCCGCGTCCTGACGGGCAGACCATCCTGTCGCAACTGCTCGACGATCCGGTCTCGCTGCGCGGCGGCGACGACACGGTGGCCGTGGCCATCGGACGGCTGTCCGCAAGCGATCAGCCGGTCGTCGCAGTCGCGCTCGCATCGCAGCGCGGGGTGCGACCGACTCCGGCCGGTTACCGGCTGCTGACCCGGGCAGCGCGGCTGGCCGGCCGGCTCGAGCTGGCACTCTTGACCCTGATCGACACCCCCGGCGCCGAGCCGGGGCCCGACGCCGAGCGCGACGGGATCGCGGCCGCCATCGGCGAAGCGATGGATGCCGTCCTGACGTGCCGCGCGCCAACGGTGGGGGTGCTGGTCGGGGAAGGCGGCTCGGGCGGAGCGCTCGCCGCCGCGTGCTGCGACACGTTGCTCGTGGCGCCTGACGCGTATTTCGCCGCACTCGCTCCGGAGGGAGCAGCGATCACGCTGCGGCTACCGGCCGACCAGGTCGCCCGCCAGTACGGGCTCCGTCCGCAGGATCTGCTGGCGCTGGGCGTCGCCGATCACCCGGTCCCACGCCCGGATGCCAAGGGGTTCTCACGGGCGGTTGCGGCCGCGATCGCCAAGCAAAGCTGGTTGGAGCCGGCGCGGCGGCAGGCGGCCCGCGAGCGGCGCTGGGCCGGCCCGGTTCCCGGGTCGATCGGCGGCTAACTGAGCGTAATCGGTTTCTTACAGACCCGCCGCAAGCTGAAGCTGACGCTCTGTAGTCAATTGATAATTGATTGTGTCTTACGTGGGCGTTACTGGACCCGGTGTCAGCCAAAAGTGACGGGCACCATAGTCTGCCGCGCATAAAGCTCGCACGCTGCGGTAACGCTTGGTGACACGCGCTGGCAACGGCGCTCCCCGTCACTGCCCACCGGACCGCCCCCTTACTCCCGGGTACGGTTCGAGCCGCTTCGTCGGGCTCTGGTCCGGTGGCGCCTCATGGCCACCGCGACAGTTGCATCCGCCCTGTGCCCGCGGACCCAATGCCCGCCGAAACGAGCTCGCGCACCCAAGGAACTGATCAATTGGCTTCGCAACGCCCCCACGGCAGATGGGCACTCGCGCAACTGTTTCGCGCGATCGCGCTCCTGACGACCATCACCGTTCCGGTGGTCGCCGTCACCGCCGTCGAGGCCGGAGCTCACGAGCGGACCCCGAACCTCGCGCGCAGCAAGGAGGGGGACGACCTGAACCTGGTTCGGGTCGCCATGAACTCCGCTCGCCGGGAAACCGTCCACAGCGCAGCAGTCCGCACCGCCGAAAAAGCCGAGCAGGCCGCGAAAGCCGCCACACCCGCCGCGCGGGCCCGCGCCTCCCGTGACTTCACCCGCAAGGTCCTGGACCTGCCGCAGTACGTGCGCCCGGTCCCCGGCCCCGTCACGCAGTGGTACGGCTACCACCCCGGCATCGACATCGCCCCCGGCTACGGCACCCCCATCGGCGCGGCTCACGCCGGCGTCGTCACGTTCGTCGGCTGGGACGATGGCTACGGCATGCACGTCGAGGTCGCCCAGGTCGACGGCTACGTGACGACGTACTCGCACATGTCGGGCTTCACCGTGAAGGTCGGCCAGATCGTGATCGCCGGCCAGCAGCTCGGGATGGTCGGCAGCACCGGCTACTCGACCGGCCCTCACCTGCACTTCGAAGTGCACCTGCCCGACGGGTCACGCACCGATCCGGCCGCATGGCTGCGCGAGCACGGGGTCCAGGTCTAGCCCAGCCAGCGCCCAGCCTCCGCTGACCGACTCACACCAAGGCTGCCTCAGCCGCCGCGGTCAGCGTCGGGTACTCGGCAAGGTGATCAAGGACCTGGCGCACACAGCGCTCCTTGACCATCGGATCGATCTTCTTCGGCATACTGCGCATCCTTCCAACTCAGAAAGATGCGGCATCAAACCTGGGGCGGTTCAAACTTGTGCTTCGGATCGAAAACGTGGTCGAGCTTCTCCGGACGCAGGGCATCTCCCTGGGCGGGTTGACGTGATCCGCACCTCGCAAGGCGATCGCGTTTCAACTGAGCGCCGTCACCTGGACAGACCCAGAGTGAAATGACCGCTCATCCGCAGTTAACGGTTGACTAACCCGACGTTTTGAGGATGCCCCCCATGTTTCTGCCCCAGAACCGTTGGTCGACTTCCGCCTTTGGTATCAAGAACCAGGCTTCTTGCGGGTATATTGCGCCGTGTATGCCCGCCTGAGCTCCATGGCCTCATCGAAAATCGCCTCGTCCCCAGATAAGGCTCGCTGCCCGAAATCCCTAAGGTCCTGCGCCACCTTGGCGACGCTTGCTCGCAGTTGATCGACCCGTTGCGGGAACTCACCAGGTTGATTCGTAACACCAACCAGTTGAGCGAGCTCCGTCAATGTGAGAGCGTCTTTGGGCCGACTAATTAGGCCCACTCGTAAGCCAACATACTTGTCCCGGGGATCTCGGAATACTCGTACGAAGACGCCGTCGGGGCGCTCATAACGCGCCGAGTCCTTACCCTCGTCGGTGGCATGGAAACCTATTTCGGTCAGGAACGCGAACTCTTGCTTAATCATCGCCGTCAGGGCTGACGGTTCGTTCGCGGGATCTTCAAGCACAGTAGTCAACTTTCTCTCTAGCCGCCCGGCGGCATCCACAACGTCGTTGAGGAGTCGTAGGTCCATCCAGACGAGCGGAGGTAGTCACGCTCCATTGTGATGAACCGTCTCGTGTTCTCGTGACGAAGATTCCCTGCGCTATCGACGGACGCGCCTCGGATCGGTTCGCCCTCATTCATCGCTCGCTGAAGGATGTCACGATTGTTCAGCCAGTTACCAAGACGATCTCCGGTGTCTGCCGGGAGCCGCGAAGCAAGCGTCTCCTCACCCAGACCAATTTCCTCCCGGCCCAGGTCCTCCATCCCCCCGATGACGACACGCGGTGCCGCGGCTTGAGCTTCTGCGGCCCGCGCTGGGAGTTTGGTGGCGCCACGCAACGCCCCGAAGCCGCGGGTGAATAGCAGGGCTGTTGCCCCACTGTTAATGGTCAGATGACCAAGAGAATTAAAAGCCTGGCCGTAGCAGCCTGCCCCGAATAGCTCTCCGGTCGCAACAGCCTGCCGAACGATTGACGATGCCGGGCTTAAGCCCTGATCCGGCGATGATCATGGTGGTGTGAGCGTGCCGTAGAGCGAGAATGCCCTTGCGTGGCAGCAGGATCTGACTTGTCGAAGGTCCAGATTCCGCGGCTACGAAGGGCATCCCGTAAATGCAACTTACTCGTAGGTCGTCGGCGTTGTCCGCTTGCTTCGATGAGCCCAGTCTCGTGTCGGCCGGCGGGCTGGTGCCGGTGCTGGCGTTGGCCGAGCGGGCGGGGCTGCGGGCGTTGGTCGATGAGCGGTTGGCGGTGCCGACGGACAAGGGTGCTCATGCTGGCGGGAAGGTCGTCGCGCTGGTCGCGGGGATGGTGGCCGGGGCGGACAGCATCGAGGACATGGACCTGCTGCGCCACGGCGGGATGGGCCGGTTGTTCACCGGGATATGCGCGCCGTCGACGCTGGGGTCGTTTCTGCGGTCGTTCGCGTTCGGGCATGTCCGTCAACTCGACGCGGTCGCCGCCGGGCTGGTGGTCAGCCTGGCCAGGCAGGCACCGCTGCTGCCCGACGCCGCGCAGATCGCTTATCTCGACGTCGATGACACGATCCGGGCGACCTACGGCTACGCCAAGCAGGGCGCCGGCTACGGCTACTCCGGCGTCAAAGGACTGAACGCGCTGATCGCCGCGCTGTCCACCCCGGCCAGCGCGCCGGTGATTGTGGCGACCCGGCTGCGGAAAGGGTCGGCCAACTCCGTCCGGGGTGCGTCCCGGCTGGTCGCCGACGCCCTCACCACCAGCCGCGGCTGCGGTGCGAGCGGCCTGCTGGTCGTGCGGGCGGACTCGGCGTTCTACGGCCGTGACGTGATCGCCGCGATCGCCCGTGCGAAGGCCCGGTTCTCGATCACCGCCCGTCAGGACGCTGCGGTGAAGCGGGCGATCGCCGCCATCGCCGACGATGCGTGGACGGCGATCCAATATCCGCACGCCGTGTTCGACGAGCAGCTCGGCCAGTGGGTCAGCGACGCCGAGGTCGCCGAAGTCGAGTTCACTGCGTTCGCTTCCCGTGGCCGCAAGCACGCTGTCACCGCCCGGTTGATCGTGCGCCGGGTCCGCGACCAGAACCCCGACCACATGGTGGCCGACGCTCAAGGTGAGCTGTTCTCGGCCTGGCGGCACCACGCCGTGTTCACGAACTCGCCGCTGGTGATGCTGCAGGCCGAGGCCGACCACCGCCGCCACGCCATCATCGAGCAAGTCATCGCCGACCTGAAGAGTGGGCCGCTCGCGCACCTGCCCTCCGGGCGGTTCAACGCCAACGGCGCCTGGCTGGTGCTGGCCGCGATGGCGTTCAACCTGACCCGCGCCGCCGGGGCGCTCGCGTCGCTGTTTCACGCCAGGGCGACCACAGCGACGATCCGCCGTCAGCTGATCAACGTCCCAGCCCGACCGGTCCGCACAGCCCGGCGCATCCATCTGCGGCTACCGACGAACTGGCCCTGGGCCAACGCCTGGCTCGAGCTGTTCACCAACGCACTCGGGCCACCAGCCGCTACCGCTGCCTGACCACCGGCCCACGGCCACGACCAGCGATCAGTGGAAAGCCGGGCAGACCGGCGACAAAGCCACGCCCGCACCGCATTCAGCCGAAAACAAGATCAACAGGGCTCACGCACCATTCCGTTCGGTGCATCCGGGTTAAGTCGTACAAGCAATGCGCGACCCCGTAGAGACCGCCACCGGACTGGTGGTAGCCGTCAGTGCACGAGTTAATGAGCCCCTGAACCGTTCTCATCGGGTGCATTAGGAGAGTGCGCGGAGTATCCAGAATGGAATACATCTCTTCCCCGGCGCCTCTTACGAACTGCCCTGTGTGTTTCGCGGCCGCCTTGGGGCAGTCCCACACCGCGCTCCAAGAAAGCCCGCATCGCAACCCCGTCGGGTCCCATTGGGTGAGCGGGTTGCTGTCGGCATAGCCGTAGCTCGCCGAATAGGGGCTGCTCACGTCGGGCAGCAGCGGATCGGTGCTGGTAAAACGCCCCTGAACCGGGTCGTAGCTGCGGGCCCGGTTGTCATAGACACCGGTCACCGGATCCAGGTAGGCGGCGGTGTAACGCAGCTGGTTCAACCCGGCGTCCGAGCCGCTGCTACCGCTGGAGTTGCCGAACGGGTCGTAGCTGTAGCCGCCGGTGATGGTTCCGGTCGGTGACAGCATCGCGTCCACCGAATGCTGCGGATCGGTCAGCAGATAGTCCCGCACCGTCGAGCTACCTGAGCCGGTCAGCGTGATCGCGGTCGGCAGCGTCGGCGTCAGCCAGTCAGTGGCCCGGATGGTGCCGTCAGGAAGCGTCTCATCGACGAGATCAGGCAAATTCGCATCGCCGGAGTTCGGATCCCACGCATAGCGAGTTGTGCCGGTACTGGTGGTGGCGGTGAGCCGGCTGCCGGCCGGGTCGTAGCTGTAGTCGACGTGACCGCTCGAGGTCGTGGTGCCGGTGAGCAAACCCGGCAGGTTGAAGGTGTTCGTCCGGCCACCGGCCGTCAACTGGTTGCCGTTCGCGTCATACGTATAGCCGGTCGGACTGCCACTCGACGGCACCGACTGGGTGAGCTCGTCGGCAGCGTCGAACGTGTTCGTCGTCGTCGTGGTCGCGCCGGCAGCGGTCACGGCGAAGGTCAGCCTGTTACCGACCCGGTCATAGCCGTAAGCGGTGAAATGGTAGCCCCCGTGCAGCTGGTAGTCGCCGTGCAGGCCTTGGACAGCCGGTTGGCCGGGTCGTAGGTGTAGCTGGTGGTGTTGGCGGTGCCGCCGCCCGGGCCGATTCCGGTGGTGAGGTTGCCGGCCGGGTCGTAGCTGAGGGTGTAGCTCTTGAGCGTGGCGGTGCCTTGGGTGTCGGCGATGTTGGTCAGCTGGCCGGCGGGGTCGTAGGTCCAGCTTTCCTGCGTGGCCGGGGTGGTGGGCTGGGTCAGGCTGGTGAGCTCACCGGCGGGGTCGTAGCCGGCGGTGGTGGTGCCGGTGGGGTCGGCGAGACTGTTCGGCTGGTTGTCCGGGTTGTAGCCGAGGGTTTCCGTGACGCCGTCGGGCCGGGTGCGGCTGATGATGTTGCCCGCCGGGTCGTAGCCATAGGAGAACGTCTGAGTGGGTCCGCTCGTCGGGGTACGGACGAGCTGGGTGAGCTGCCCGGCGGGATCGTAGGTGTAGCTGTCGGTGGCGCCGCCACCGGTATGGCTGGTGGTGAGTCCCGCCGGGTCGTAGCTGTAGCTGTCGGCCGGGGTGCCGTCGTTGTAGCTGGTGGCCGTGAGCCGGCCTGCGCTGTCGTAGCTGTCGGAGATGGTTCCGTGCCCAGGGTTGGTCACCTCGAGCGGGGCGACGACGGTAAGCAGGTTGCCGTTGTCGTCGTAGCTGTAGTGGGTGGCGCGGCTGAGCGGGTCGGTGAGGGTGGTGAGGCGGTTGCTGTTGTCGTAGGTCCAGCTGGTGGTGTGGTTGTTCGGATCGGTGCGTTCGGTGAGATTGCCGGCGGGGTCGTAGCTGTAGCCGGTGGAGCTGCCGGCATCTGGGGTGGATTGGGTGAGCTCGTCGGCAGCGGCGAACGTGTTCGTCGTCGTGGTCGCGCCGGCTGCGGTCACTGCGAAGGTCAGCCTGTTGCCGACCGGGTCGTAGCTGTAAGCGGTGAAGTCGGTAGCCCCCGTGCAGCTGGTAATCGCCGTGCAGGCCTTGGACTGCCGGTTCGCCGCGTCATAGCCATAGCTGGTGGTATTCGCCGCCCCGCCACCCGGACCAACCCTGGACGACAGATTCCCGGCCGGGTCGTAGCTCAGGGCATAGCTGCTCAGACTCGCCGCCCCCTGGGTGCCGTCAATACTCGACAAGTGACCGGCAGCATCGTAAGTCCACGCCTGCCCGCTCGCCTGAGTAGTCGGGTGAGTCAACGTCGCCAGCTGACCGGCGGGGTTGGCCCTGACCGATAGCGCCAAGAGGCCGACGCCTCCTACAACTTCTCCACCGGCGCGTAGCGCAGTAGCAACTCCTTGACGCCGACGTCTCCCCCAAAGTCGATCTTCGCGCGCGCCTTGTCGCCCTCGCCGCTCGTGGCGACGACGGTGCCCATCCCCCACGCCGAATGCGTGACCCGATCGCCGCGCTCGAGGGCGATGATGGGTCGCAGCCCTGGCCCGGCCGAGCGCCGGCCGGCGTAGCCACCGGACGGGGCGATGCGCTGGGCTGCTGCCGCCATCGCCGGCTCGGGCAGGCGTCGCCAATCGATCAGCTGATCCGGCACGTCGGCCAGGAAGCGCGAGGCAGGGTAATAGCGCGGCTCGCCCCACCCCCGGCGGGTCTGGGAACGCGACAGATAGAGCTTCTGCCGGGCGCGGGTCAGACCGACGTACGCCAGGCGCCGCTCCTCCGCCATCTCGCCCGGCTCGCCGAACGTGCGCTCGTGGGGGAAGATGCCGTCCTCCATTCCGGTCAGGAAGACGACCGGGAACTCCAGGCCCTTGGCGGCATGCAGCGTCATCAGCGTGACGACGCCCCCGGCCTCATCGGGAATCTCATCCGTATCGGCGACCAGCGACACCTGCTCGAGGAAGTCCGACAGCGCCGTGCCGGATCCTTCCACCGCGCGATCCTCGAACTCGCGGGCGACCGAGACCAGCTCCTCGAGGTTTTCGGCGCGGCCCTGCTCCTGCAGATCCGGGCTCTCCTGAAGCTCCTTCAGGTAGCCGGTGCGGTCGTAGATGAGCTCCAGCAGCTCGCTCGGCGGCACCCCTGCGTCAGCCGCCGAACGCACCTCGCCCATCAGGGAGTTGAAGCCCTCGATGGCGTTCAACGAGCGGGTGGCGATCCCCGGCGCATCCCGGGCTTGCACGAGCGCCTCACCGAACCCGATGCGTTCCCGATCGGCGAACGCCGCCACCATTGCTTCGGCACGATCGCCGATGCCGCGCTTGGGAACGTTGAGGATGCGGCGCAGGCTCACCGAGTCAGCAGGGTTCGCGAGCACGCGCAGATACGCCAGCGCGTCACGCACTTCGCGACGCTCGTAGAACCGCACGCCGCCGACGACCTTGTAGGGCAGGCCCACCCGGATGAAGACGTCTTCAAAGCTGCGGCTCTGCGCGTTCGTCCGGTAGAAGACCGCCACATCGGACGGCTTGAACGCGCCGGAATCCGTCAGCCGGTCGACCTCTTCGGCGACGAACGCCGCCTCGTCGTGCTCGTTGTCGGCGACGTAGCCGACGATCTGATCGCCGTCACCCGCATCGCTCCACAGCCGCTTCGGGATGCGGTCCGGGTTCTTCGCGATGACGGCATTGGCGGCCGACAGGATGGTCTGGGTACTCCGGTAGTTCTGCTCGAGCAGCACGACGGTGGCGTCGGGATAGTCGGTCTCGAACTCCACGATGTTGCGGATGCTCGCCCCGCGAAACGCGTAGATCGACTGATCGGCGTCACCGACTACGCACAGCTCGCCGCGCGGCACCTCGAGGCTTTCGGCATCGGTGCCGACCAGCTCGCGCACCAGCACGTACTGCGCGTGGTTGGTGTCCTGGTACTCGTCGACGAGGACGTGGCGGAACCGGCGCCGGTAATGCTCGGCAACGTCCGGGAACGCCTGCAGCAGCGCGACCGTCGTGCCGATGAGGTCGTCGAAGTCGAGCGCGTTGGCCTGCAGGAGGCGGCGCTGGTAGTTGGCGTAGATGTCGGCGAGCAGCAGCTCCTCGTCGGTCTTGGCCGCCGAGCGCGCCGCGTCGAAGTCGATCAGCTCGTTCTTCAGGTTGCTGACCTTCGCGAGCAGCGCCCGCGGCGGGTGGCGCTTGGAGTCCAGGTCCAGCTCGCGGATCACCTGCGTCATCAGGCGCTGGCTGTCCTGCGTGTCGTAGATCGTGAAGCTCGAGGTGAAGCCGAGCTTCTTCGCCTCGGCGCGCAGGATGCGCACGCACGCGCTGTGGAACGTGCTCACCCACATCGCCCGGGCCCGGCCGCCGACCAGGTCGTGCACCCGCTCCTTCATCTCGCCCGCGGCCTTGTTCGTGAACGTGATCGCCAGGACCTCGCCGGGAGCGACACCACGGGCAGCGAGCAGATACGCGATGCGCCGGGTGAGTACCCGGGTCTTGCCCGAGCCGGCGCCGGCGACGACGAGCAGCGGGCCACCCTCGTGAACAACAGCCGCCCGCTGCTGCGGATTCAGGTCGTCCAGCAAGGCCTCGACCCGAGCCGCCCTGGCTCGCCGGCGGGAATCGTCATCCGCGGGGGCCTCTGGCAGGTCGAGGGGTAACGCGCTCATCGGGTCCGATCGTACGTTCGAAGCTTGATCAGCCCGGGTGCCGACGCGGGGTTTCTTGAAGCGTTCGCGAGGGATCAGACTGCAAACGCACCCCGACTACCCGGAGGCTCCCGTGACCGACCGCTCCGATGACGAAACCCCGCGCCGCGATCGTCGTGAGCACGGCGGGGCGAGCGCCCACCCCGACGACGACGAGCTGGCCCGCCGCACCGAGCGCGAGCGGGTCGACGCGGGCCTCGACGCGTTCGACCCGGACGACGTTCCACCCGCGACCGACGCGCCCCCGGCGTACGACCCCGCCCTCGACGAGGCGTACCAGGAGGAAGTGGGCGAGGTGAAGCGCGAGGAGTCCGAAGGCGAGCTCTACCCGCTCACCGACAAGCACCCGACCCCGCCGACCCGATACGACCGGTCCTGAGCAGCCGGCCGCTGACAAGATAGGACCGTGCCCCTCCCCGACTCCGAGATCGAACGCGCCCTCGTCATCGCGGCCCACCCTGACGACGCCGACTTCGGCGCGGCAGGCACGGTGGCCGGCTGGACAGCGGCTGGCATCGAGACGTCGTACTGCATCATCACCAGCGGCGATGCGGGTGGTTTCGATCCGGCAGTGCCGCGCTGCTGACATCCCCAGGCATCCGCGAGGCCGAGCAGCGCGCCGCCGCCGCCGAGGTGGGCGTCAAGGACGTGACGTTCCTCGGCTACCCCGATGGCGCGCTGGAGGTCACCCACGCGCTCCGGCGCGATCTTTCCCGGGTCATCCGCCAGGTGCGCCCGCAGCGCGTCGTCTGCCAGTCGCCGGAGCGCAACTGGGCTCGGATCTTCGCGTCCCACCCCGACCACCTGCGGGCCGGCGAGGCGGCTCTGTGCGCCGTCTACCCCGACTCGCGCAACCCGTTCGCCCACCCCGAGCTGCTCGCCGAAGGCCTCGCCGAGTGGACGGTGAACGAGATTCGGATTACGGCCTCACCGCAGCAGCTGGTCAACCACTGGGTCGACGTCACCGACACGTTCGACCGCAAGGTCGCCGCGCTGCGAGCACACGTCAGCCAGACCGAACACGTCGACCTGCCAGGACTGCTGATCCCCTGGCTCGGCGCCCAGGCGGCGGCGGGTGGCCTGCCCGAGGGCCGGCTGGCGGAAGCGTTCCAGGTCATGAGCGCGGTCTAGATCGTCTCCGACCGCTCGGCGCGTCGAGCAGATTCTCAAGGTGGCTCAAAGGTGCGCTGAGTAGCCTGCACCACGATGACTGTCACGGTCGGGCGCGCCCCGACGAGCAGCGTGCCTCCGCCTGATCCCCGGCGGAGGCCCCGGGCACGTCCGCGCCGGCGCCGCCCGAGCAAGCTGCTGGTCATCGTGATTCTCACCGCGGTCGCCGGCCTGCTGAGCGCCGCGATCGTCACCCCGATCGTCCTGGGAGCGGGCCTCGCCGCGAAGGCCGTCAGCGACCATTTCGAGAGCCTGCCGACCACGTTGCCGGAGCCGATTCTCGGCCGTGACAGCCGGATTCTCGCTGCTGACGGGTCGGTCATCGCCGTGCTGCACGGGGAGCAGAACCGCGTGCCGGTGAAGATCGGCCAGGTCTCGAAGATCATGAAGACAGCGATCGTCGACATCGAAGACAGCCGCTTCTACTCCCACCACGGCGTCGACTTCCAGGGCATCCTGCGCGCCGCCGTGCAGGACTCCGGCGGCTCGATCTCGCAGGGCGGTTCGACCATCACGCAGCAGTACGTGAAGAACGTGCTGCTCTACAGCGCGGATTCCAAGGAAGCCGCCAAGGAAGCGACCGACAAGTCCTTCGCCCGCAAGCTGCGGGAGGCCCGGCTCGCGTTGGCCTTGGAGACCCGCTGGAGCAAGGGCCAGATCCTCGAGGGCTACCTCAACATCGCGTACTTCGGCCATGGCGCGTACGGGATCGGGGCCGCCGCGATGCGTTACTTCGGGACGACCGTCGACAAGCTCACCCTGACCCAGGCGGCACTCCTCGCCGGCCTCGTCCAGAGCCCCTCGAGCGATGACCCGATCGCCCATCCGGCAGCCGCCAGGCAGCGCCGCAGCGAGGTGCTGCACCGGATGCAGGCGCTCGGCCACATCACCGCGCTGCAGGAGCGCGTCGCCAGGAATGCGCCACTCGGCCTGCATCCCGTCGCCCCGCCCGCCACCGCCGACCCGTGCCTGAAGGCGACCGCACCGTTCTACTGCGATTGGGTACGCAGCCAGTTGCGTGCCGACAAGGCGCTCGGCGCCACCCAGACGGAGCGCGACCAGCGGCTGCTGGAGGGCGGCCTCACCATCAAGACGACGCTCGACCCGGCCGTCCAGGCAGCAGCGCAAACGGCGCTGGACCAGACCGTCGAGCAGTCCAATCCGGTCACCGTCGCGGAGGCGATCGTGCAGCCGGGCACGGGCAAGGTGCTGGCGATGGCCGTCAACAAGCCCTACGGCACGGGTCCGGGCCAGACGACCGTGCCCATCGTGACGACCCCGTCCCTGCAGCCGGGGTCGACGTTCAAGGCGTTCACGCTGACCACCGCGCTGTCTCAAGGCTTGCCGCTGTCGACGTCGTTCTACGCGCCCGCCTGCTACGTCTCGCCGATCTACAAGATCGGGGCCAACAGCGGCCGCACCCCCGCCGCCGGTTGCAGCAACGGCTTCTCGAACGCCGACCCGGCCGAGGCCGGCGTCTACAACATGGTCAACGGCACCTGGCAGTCGGTGAACACGTACTACATCCAGCTCGAAGAGAAGGTCGGCGTCCAGTCGGTCGCCGACATGGCGATCCGGATGGGTATCCCGGCGGACCGGCTGAAGACGGTCGGGGCCAACAGCGGCTCGCTCACGATCGGCTCCTACGTGGTCAGCCCGCTCGACATGGCCACCGGCTACGCCACGCTCGCGGCCCGCGGGCTGCGGTGTGATCCGCGCGGGGTCGACTCGGCGACCGCCGCTGACGGCAAGCCCATCGCCCTGACCCCGCCGCCGCCGTGCCGCCAGGTCATCAGCCAGCAGGTGGCGGATCAGGTCACCAGCGTGCTCGAGGGCGTCATCACGAATGGAACCGGCTACCCCAACGCCTCGCTGTACGGGCGGCCGGCCGCGGGTAAGACCGGCACCACCGACGGACACAGCAGCGCCTGGTTCGTCGGCTACACCCCGCAGCTCGCGGCAGCGGTCGAAACGGGCAACATCGCCGCGCCGCAGAAGGATCCGCTGGTGAACGTCACGGCCGGGGGCCGCTACTACGGCCAGGTCTTCGGCGGTGACATCCCCGCTCTGGCGTGGGGTCGCAGCATGACGGCGGCGCTCGCCAACCAGCCCTGGGCTCCCCTGCCCACCCCGGCGTCGGCCTACCAGGGCCCGGTCTCCACTCCGACCATCCCCGGCTCGGGAAGGTTCCAGCGGGGTAACTGACTTGCGCTAGCCAGACCGCTGTCACAAGGTAGTCACGAGGACGGCGCCCCTTCACCGGGTTGCCGGCCCCGCACCGACCCGCGGCTCGCAGATGAGCCGGTCCGGACCTGGAGGGGCCTGCATGGGCGTCCAATCGCAGATGTCATCCGAGCTGTCTGTCTCACCCGGCGATCTGAGCGTCGAGTCCGAGCTCCCGGTCGACGCCGAGACCGCTCGTGAGTACCTCGCCGAGCAGGCGCTGAAGCCCGGCCCGCTGGGAACGGTGGGGCTCGAACTCGAGCGCCACGTGGTGGATCGCTCGCAGCCCGCTTCCGTCGTCTCGTGGACGCGGTTGCAGGACGCCTTGCGCGAGGTGGAGCTGCCGCACGAGAGCCGGCTCACCACGGAGCCCGGCGGCCAGCTGGAGCTGTCGACCCAGCCCGCGCCGGGCGTCGTCGAGGCCGTCCAGGCTCTGCAGGCCGATACGCAGGTCGTCGACGCAGCGCTGGGGCGATCGGGGCTCGCGACGCTCGGGGTGGGCATCGACCCGGTGCGCGGCCCGGTCCGCATCCATCCCGGCGATCGTTACCGCTCGATGGCGGCGTACTTCAACGCCCGCGGTCATGGCGAAGACGCCGCGATGATGATGTGTTCCAGCGCCTCCTTGCAGGTCAACGTGGAGGCAGGGCCCGCTGACGGGTGGGCCGAGCGGATCGCGCAGGTCCACCGGCTGATGCCGGCCCTGACCGCGCTGTCCGCCTCCAGCCCGCTGGTGCGGGGCCGCCACCGCGGGGCCCGCTCGGAACGGGGCGCCATGTGGCAGCGCCTCGACCCGAGCCGTTGCGCACCGTTCGTCGGCCACGGCGATCCAGCCGGGGCCTGGGCCTCGTTCGCCCTGGCTGCGCCCGTGATGCTGCTGCGCGATCCGGCGACCGGCTCCCGCCGGCCCGTGCTGGAGCGCGTTCCGATGGTGAGCTGGCTGACCGGCGAGCGCGAGCTCGGAGGCCGCCGGCCGGCGCGCAGCGATCTGGATTTGCATCTGACCACGCTGTTCCCACCGATGCGCCTGCGCGGGTTCCTCGAGCTGCGGATGCTCGATGCCGTCCCGGCGCGCTGGTGGCCCGGGCTGGCGGCGATCACGGTGGCTGTCCTCGACGACCCGCAGGCCGCCATCCCGCGCCGCCGAAGCCGCCGAACCCATCGCCCGTCGCACGGCGGCAAGCGCCCGCTTCGGCGTGGGTGACCCGGCGATTGCCGCGGCGGCCGCGGGCCTGGTCGCGGCTGCGCTCCCGGCCGTCCCCCCGGCGTTGCGTGCCGCGGTCGAGGACTGGGCCGAGCTGCTGGAGTCCGGCCGTACCCCCGCCGACCTCGTTCTCGAGCGCGCCCATAGCGACGGGCCGCTGTCCTGCCTGACTGCCGCCGAACTGTGCTGACCGCTCCTGCCACGGCCCTGCAGGCCGCCGTCCAAGCCTTGGAGCGAGCTCGCGCTCGCACGCTCGGGCTGACGGCGTTCGACGACGCCGAACTCACCCGCCAGCACTCGCCCTTGATGAGCCCGCTCGTGTGGGACCTCGCGCACATCGGGCAACAGGAGGAGTTCTTCCTGCTGCAGCGGATGGGCTGGCGCGCCAAGCCGGAGACGCCCGTCTTCACGCCCGAGATTGCCGGGCTCTACAACGCCTTCGAGCACCCGAGGGCCAGCCGCATCCAGCTCCCGCTGCTTGATGCCGCGTCCTCCCGACGCCATCTGGAGCTGGTGCGGGCGATGGTGCTGGACCGGCTGCTCGGCGACGATCCGCTCGCGTTCGACCCCACCGGCACCGGCGGCCCGTTCGTCGCCGCGCTCGTCGCCCAGCACGAGCTGCAACACGTCGAGACGATGTTCGCGACGCATCAGCTGCGCTCCGGGGCTCCCCTGCTGTCCGGCACGTCGCTGCCAGCCGGACGCCGGGTGCGTGGCGGGCGCGCGGATGCGGTACTGGTGCCGGCCGGCCCGGCCCTGATCGGCGCCGATCCGCGGGCGGTCCCGAGCGCGCTCGACAACGAGCGGCCGCAGCACACGGTCCGCGTCGACGCGTTTCGGATCGGCCGCGTGCCGGTCACGAACGAGGAGTGGTTCGAGTTCATCGCCGACGGCGGCTACGCAGATCGTCGCTGGTGGTCAGCGGACGGCTGGACGCACCGCAGCCGCGAGGGCATCGAGGCGCCGCTGTTCTGGTCCCGTGACGGGGCAGGCGGCTGGGTCCGGCGCCGTTTCGGGGTGACGGAGGCGGTTCCCGGGCAGGAGCCGGTGCAGCATGTCGACTTCCACGAGGCCGAGGCCTACGCCCGCTGGGCCGGCGGCCGGCTCCCGACCGAGTTCGAGTGGGAGAAGGCCGCTGCCGGGGCCGGAGCGAGCGTCGCCAATCTCGGAGGCGACGCCCTGCGGCCCGCGCCGGTCGGTGCCTACCCCGAGGGGGCGAGCGACGCCGGTGTCGAGCAGCTGCTCGGTGACGTCTGGGAGTGGACGTCGTCACCGCTCTCCCCGTGGCCCGGGTTCGCACCGATGATCTACGACAACTACTCCGCGCCCTTCTTCGGCCCGCAGTACCGGGTGCTCCGCGGCGGCTCCTGGGCCACCGACCCGTTCGCGATCCGCCCCACGTTTCGCAACTGGGACCTCCCGATCCGCCGCCAGATCTTCTGCGGCGTGCGCCTGGCCTGGGACGCGTGATGTGCCGCCATCTCGCCTGGCTCGGTAACCCCCGAACGCTCGCGTCCCTGGTCACCGAGCCCCGATACGGGCTGCTGCACCAGTCGTACGCCCCGCGCCGGCAGGCGCACGGGCTGATGAACGCCGACGGCTGGGGCGTCGGCTGGTGGACTCCGGGCGTTGCCGAGCCCGCCCGCTGGCGCTCGGCCCGCCCGCTCTGGGGCGATCCGTCCTTCGCCTCGGTGGCCCCACACGTGAGCAGCACTGCCGTCATCGCGGCGGTGCGCAGCGCGACGGTGGGGATGCCCGCTGACGAGACGGCCGCCGCGCCGTTCCGCCGCGACGGCTGGCTGCTGTCCCACAACGGCCGCGTCGATCGAGCCGCCCTGCCGGAGTCGGCCTGGCCCGGTGCCGAGTCGGTCTGCGACAGCGCGGTCCTCGCCTCGTGGCTGCTCGAGGCACCTGACGAGATCGGCTCCCGCGTTGTCGAGGTCGGCAGCCGCGATCCGGCGGCACGCCTCAACGTGCTCGCCACCGACGGCAGCCGCATCGTCGCCACCACCTGGGGCGACACCCTTTCCGTACTGGTGACGGGTGCCGGGGTCGCCGTCGCCAGCGAGCCGTACGACGACGACCCCGGCTGGCGGGACATCCCCGACCGCAGCCTGCTCATCGTGACCCCGGACGGGGTCGCGGTCACCGACCTGGGAGAGCCGTGAGCGACACCTTCGCCGACAACATCGACAGCACCATGAGCATCGAGTCCCATCTGGAGCCCGGGGCGTTCGACGCGGCGTTGCGCGCCGACGTCCGCGCGGGGCTCACCTCGACACCGAAGACGCTGCCGCCCAAGTGGTTCTACGACGAGCACGGCAGCAAGCTCTTCGACGAGATCACCCGGCTGCCCGGAGTACTACCCGACCCGCACCGAGCGGGCGATCCTCGCCGCACGAGCCTCCGAGATCGCCGAGTTGGCGCAGCCGGAGACGCTCGTCGAGCTCGGTTCGGGCACCTCGGAGAAGACCCGGCTGCTGCTGACCGCCTTCCGCACGACAGGCACGCTGCGCGGCTACGTCGGCTTCGACGTCGACGAGGTGACGCTGTCGCAGGCCGGCGCCGTGCTCGCTGCCGAGTTCCCGGGCCTCGACGGTTTCGGGAGTCGTCGGCGACTTCGAGAAGCACGTCCCGCGGCTCCGCGAGGTCGGCAGCGGGCGGCGCATGATCGCGTTCCTCGGGTCCACGATCGGCAATCTCGAACCCGAGCCCGTGGCGGCGTTCCTGCGCGACGTGCGGGCGGCGCTGAAGCCCGGCGACACGTTCCTGCTCGGCGCCGACCTCGTGAAGGACCCGGCGCGCCTCGTCGTCGCCTACGACGACGCGGCCGGGGTCACCGCCGAGTTCAACCGCAACGTGCTGCGCGTCATCAATGCGGGCCTCGGCGCCGATTTCGATCCGGACGCCTTTGAACACGTAGCGCTGTGGGACGAGCAGCACGAGCGGATCGAGATGCGCCTTCGCGCCCGTCGTGACCTGCAGGTCACGATCCCCGCCCTGGACCTCGAGGTGGCTTTCGTCGGCCGGCGAGGAGATGCGAACCGAGGTGTCGGCGAAGTTCCGCCGCGCGGGACTGGAGGACGAGCTGCGCGCCGCCGGGCTGCAGCCGGACGCCTGGTACACCGACGCCCGCGGGCGATTTCGGGCTGGTGCTCGCCTCGCCCCGCTAGGCCTGCCTTGCCCTCCAGCTCTGTCAGTCGAGTCCCAGCACGAGACAGAGGGCGCGATCCACGCGCTGTTGCTCGGCCAGGCTCAACCGGCCTACTCGGTCTCCCAGCCGGGTGGGATCGACCGCCGTCGTCTGCTCCACCTGCACCAACGTGGCGGTTCCTAGCAGTTCGATCTCGGGCCGGAACGACGTGGGGATGGCGCGTGTGGACGTCGGCGCGACGAGCCAGGTTGCGAGCGGCAGATCATCCGACTGGAGCACGACGGCAAAACGCAGGCCCCGTTGCTCGCTGCCGCGAGTGCCACGTGGCGCTTTCAGCGCGTACACGTCACCACGCACGCAGGGACTCCAGATCGGCCGCGATCGCTCGCGTCTCGTCCAGATCTGCCGGGTCATTCCTGACTGCCTGCGCCTCTGCGCGCATCCGCTCATGACGCAGACGCCGCTCCAGCTCGTCCAAGGCATCGACGATGACGGCCTCAGCGCTTTCGCGGCGTACCTCGCCCAAAGCACAAGGCGCTTCAGGCGGCTCGAACCTAGGCTCTGCAGCTACCGTCTCTCCATGACCGCAGCACCGGAGCAGTCGAGCACGCTCGCCGTGCCGCCTTCGCAGTTCATCGCCGTCAACGGCAAACCCGTCCATTGGGTGGATTTCGGAGGGCCCGAGGGCGCTCCCACCATGGTGCTGGTGCACGGTCTCGGCGGATCGTTCGCGAACTGGCTGTCGCTCGCCCCCTTGATGACCGACCGCTACCGGGTCGTCGCGTTCGACCTGGCCGGCAACGGCCGCACCCCTACCGCCGGGCGCACGCGCCGACATCCGCAGCAACCGTCGCCTCGTCGACGGCTTCATCCGCGCGATCTCGCCCGACCAGCCGGTGACGCTGGTCGGCAACTCGATGGGCGGCCTGCTGAGCATCCTGCAGACGGCGCGCGCGCCGGAGACGGTCGAACGGCTGGTGCTGCTCGACGCCGCCGTCCCGCTGCCGCGCAACCGGGTGCCGCGCGACCCGCGTTTCGTCGCCGCCTTCGGCGCCATGCTCATCCCTTTCGCGGGCGAGCAGCTCATGTCGCGCCGCAGCAAGCGACTCGCGCCCGCGAACGCTCGTCCAGCAGACGCTGCGCCCTGGTCTGCCATGACCCGAGCCGCGTCCACCCCGACCTGGTCCGCCTCAGCGAGCAGATCGCCACCGAGCGGGCCGAGACACCGGGCGTCGACAAGGCCTTCCTCGCCGCGGCCCGGTCGCTGACCGGCGTGCTCGCCCGCCCCAGGCGCTACTTCGAGGCGATCATGGCGATCAACCGGCCGACGCTGCTGATCTTCGGCGAGCACGACCGGCTGGTCCCGGTCGCGGCCGGCCGGGCCATCGCCGAGCGCCGCCCCGACTGGGCGTTTCGCGTCCACCCTGACCTCGGCCACGTGCCGCAGATCGAAGACCCGGCCTGGACGGCACGCATGATCCGCGAATGGACCGGCGAGCTGGACTGACGCGCCACCGGCGCGAGCTAGAGCTTGCCGGCAGCGATCAGGTCGACCGGATCCTGCAGCTCCACCGCGCCCAGGTAGCCGCCGGCGCTCGCGATCGCGTCGTGTGCCGCGTAGCCCAGCAGCTGCTGTGACCGCACCGGCAACTCGCGCGCGACATCGGGCCAGGTCGTCAGGTAATGGTTCTCCTCGGTACGCAGCCAGCCGACGACGTAGCTGACGTGCATGCCGCGCCGCCACTGGTCAGCGGTCGAGTTCGTACCGGCCCCGTGCAGCGTCGACCCGAGATAGACCACGGCGGACCCGGCGGTCATCTCCGCGGCGATCGGCTCGCCGTCGGACTTCTCGTGGCTGTGCCCGTGGTGACTGCCCGGGACGACGAGCGTCGCGCCGTTGCCGGCGGTGAAGTCGACCAGCGCGATCATCGACGCGAGCTGCACGGTTGGATGCGGGTTCGGAAGGTGCACCCAGACCAGCTCGTCGCGGTGCAGGTACTGGGCCTGCGCTCCCGGGCCGCGGTCGAGGACGTGGCCGAGGTTCAGCTGGTAGCTCGCACAGGCGGGCAGCAGGATCTCGTCGCAGAGGGACAGCAGGGTCGGGTTGGTCATGATCTCCGTCGCGAAGACGCGCGACTTGCCGGAGACCCCGGTCAGGTGGCGCGTGTCGGCACCGAAGAACCCGGCCAGCGCGGGGTTCAGGAACTCCCGCTCGGTGGGCGTTGCCTCGAGCAGCGGATCGAGCTCGGAGTTGAAACGCGCCAGCGTCTCGGGGTCGATCAGGTTTTCGATGATGACGACCCCGTCCGCCTCGAGCGCCGCCGTCAGCTGGCTGACCGGTGCGTGGACGTCCACCCGCGTAATCGCTGAACCCATGGCGGCATGGTGACACGCGCGCGTCAGGCGGGCAGCGGCATGTGCTCATAACACCGGGAGAGCTCATCCAACGCCGAGAGCAGCTGCGCTCTCCGCTCGTCCGGGATCCCCTCCAGGAGGGCAGCCTGCTCGCGTGACAGGAGCTCCAGCAGCCGGTCTGCCGCGGCGACGCCTTCCGGCGTCAATCCGATCTCGACGCTTCGCCGGTCGCTGGCAGTGGCCTCTTGGGTCAGCGTTCCGGCCGCGACCATCCGATCGATGGCCCTGCTGATACCGCCGCTCGTCAGACGCATGACCTGCCGGAGCCAGGTGAGGGGAGGCCCTGGCGGCACACCGTTGATGCGCAACACGACGAGGATGTGCGCTTCGGTGGGGTCCATGCCTGCCTCTTTGCACACATTCAGGCGCCAAGAGGTCAGCCGTCGCGATAGCCGGTCAGCCCAGAAAGCGAGCAGCAGCGCACTGGTGTCCAGATCGGCATGCGCGCCGACTGCCGCCCGGGCGACGGACAGGTCACGGCTCTCCGGGGGCGCCGGCTCCCGCGACGGGGTCGCCTGGGCCTCGGGCAGCGACACGGGCTTCGACAGAGCCTTCGACAGAGGCTTCGACAGAGGCTTCGACACCGGCTTCGACATGGGCTCCAACCTGCCTGCTTCGGGCCGACGCGTCACGTATTGACCCCGGCTGGCGCGCTCAGTAACCTACCCGAAACCTGACTGGTCAGATATTGGGAGGCAAAATGCACGAGGGTCCTGAGCTTGGCCGGCGGGCATTGCTCGGAGGGGCGCTTGCCGGTCTGGCGCTCGCAGCCTGCTCGTCCTCGTCCGGCCATCCCTCCGGCGCCGGGAAGTCCGCTCCCCCCTCGTCCGGTCCCACGCCCGCGGGGCCGGCCAGCGCCGCTCCTCCCGTCAATCCCTACCTGGCAGCCAGCGTCGTGCCCGTGGGTCACGGCAACTCCGCGCAGACCAACGGCCTCGCGCTAGCGGGGCCGACCGGACCGACGCGCACACTGTCCGGAGCGGACATCCAGTACCAGTTCGCCGGCCCCGGTCACTTCGGGCTGTGCATTTCCCCGCCCTACCCAGACGGTTCACGCGTCATCTGGAGCAACGGCGGCGACCGCATCGTCAAGCTCGACTACCAGACGATGAAAGTGCTGGCGACACTGCCGCTGCCGGGTAAGACCCTGATGACCGAGGCCGAATCGGAGAGCGCGATCGCCGCCATTCAGTCGAAGTCGGGCGCTGCCCTGGCGACGGAAGCCCTGCAGCTCGCGGCCAAGTACCTGGTCGGCATCACCGGTGTCTACTTTGCGCTGGATCGCGATAACACGTTGTTTGTCAGCGGCAAGGACTCGATCATCGCGTATCACGACGCCGACCCGGCCGACCCGCACTCACCCATCGCGGTCCGCGACGAGTGGAAGCGTCCGAGCGACGTCTCCGGAGGCTTCGTCGGCGCCAACATGACGTTCGACGGCAAGCTGGTCGTCGTCACGGACGAGGGTCAGATCGTCGTCCTGGCACGCGACTTCTCGAGCTACGTTGCCATCGCCATCCCGGGCTCGGAGGTGGCGGCTGCTCACAACGCCGAGGTCCTCAAGAAGGGGCTGACCGCGGGGGCCGGAAGCTGGGTCCGCAACTCCATCGCCGTGGACCCGGACGGCGGCATCTACGTCGCCTCGCTGGACCAGCAGCACCGCGTCGTCTGGAACGGGAAATCGCTGAGTACCGATGCGAAGGACGGGGCCTGGTCCGCGCCCTACTTGAACGGCACCGGCCTCGGAACCGGGGCGACCCCGGCGCTCATGGGCTTCGGGTCCGAGGATCCCTTTGTCGTCATCACCGATGGCGAACCGGTGATGAACGTCGTCATCTTCTGGCGCAATGAGATCCCCTCCGACTGGAAGCAGCTCCCGGGGGCACCCAGCCGCCGCATCGCCGGCATGGCCCGCGCCGACATGGGCAATCCGAAGGCGACCTCCGTTCAGACCCAGCAGGGAGTGGTAGTCGGCGGCTACGGCGCATTCGTGGTCAACAACGCGCCGCATTCGGTGCCCGCGAACTTCCCGTCGGCCGCCACCCAGCTGCTCGCGGCCTATGCAGGGGCAGATCCGATGTTCACGCCGAAAGCCATGCAGAAATTCGAATGGGACCCGAAGGCCAGGCATTTCGCCCTGGCCTGGACCAACACGAAGTTGTCCTCACCCAATGCCGTCCCGATCGTCAGCACCGGCTCCAACATCGTCTACACCGTCGGCGTGCGGGACAGGAAATGGACCGTGGAGGGAGTTGATTGGACCTCGGGGAAGTCCGCCTTCCACTGGGTCACCGGTAGCAATCGCTACAACTCGAACTTCTCCGGCATCAGCCTTGACCAAGAAGGGCGCATCTGTCACGCCACCGAATTCGGGCTGGTCCGCTACACGATCACGCCCTGAGGTTGCGAGACCCCGCGCCACGTCAGCCGGCCGAATCCGCCGCCGGCTTCGCTCCGCGGTGATACAGCCAAGCCGCCAGCGCGTTCGCGTTGCTGCGCCGGGCAACGTCGAGCGGGGTGAGGTCGTCCCAGCCCACCCAGTTCAGGTCGGCGCCGTGATCCAGCAGGTACTCCGCCACCGCCCGCTGGCTGCCGTGACAGGCCGCCCAGAGCAGCTCGCTGCGCTCCAGCACGTCCGGAGCCGGCGTCTCCGCCAGGCGCCGCTCGACGTTCGCCAGCAAGCCCAGAGCGGCCGACTCGAAGGGCCCGGGCGTGGCCCCTCGCTCGAGCAGCCGCCGGGCCGCGTCCCACTGCCCGAAGACCACCGCATCGAACAGGGGGGTGCCATCACCGATGCACCCGCCGCGGGCCTCGATGTCAGCACCGGCGTCCAGCAGCAGGTCCAGCACGGCCACGTCGTCGTTACTCGCCGTCCAATGCAGCGGCGTCTCCGAGTGCTGCGGCCCGACGTAGCGCGCGTTGACATCGGCGCCGGCTTCGATCAGCACGGTGGCCGTCTGCACGCCGTTCGGGAAATGGCCCGGCCAATCGGTCGCGATGTGCAGCAGCGAGCGCCCGCTCCTGCGCTTTCCCGCGATGAAAGCCGTGACGAGACCATCGTTGTCCGCGAGGAGACGTCGTAGCGTCGCGACGTCACCCTGCTGGATCGCAGCGACGACGGCGACCGCGGCAGGGTCGTCGGGGGAAATCATGCCCATCGCCGCATCCTTCCCCCAGCCGGGCGCATGCACATCAGAAGGGCAGCAGGTCCTTCAGCCGGGCGATGATCGAGTCCTTCACCGCCTTCGTCACGGCCGAGCTGAGCTGCTTGGTGAGCGCGTCCGGATCGCTGACGTCCGCCAGGAGCTGGCGCAGATCGAGCTGATCGACCGTGCGGCGCAGCACATCGTCCGTCTTCACGACAGCGTTGATGGCCGAGTCCGGGATCAACCGGATGGCTCCTTTGACGAGTGACGGCAGGTCGGACGCGTCCACCACCTCGTCGGCCAGAGCAGCCGCTTTCGGCAGCGACCCGTCCTTCGACAGCTGGTCGACCGCTCCGAGCAGGCCGTCGTGCAGCGCCTTGACCTGGGCATCCGACGGCGTGCCCCGGTCGGCCAGGTCGAGGACGAGCCCCTCCCGGGTTACCCCGAGGGTGCAGGCCGCGCCGTCCAGACCGATCAGGATCACCCGCTCGCTGAGGCCCTCCACGGTGTCCTTCACAGTGTCCGGCACCGCCGTCATGCTCCGGGTCACACACGGGTTACGGGCGCGGGCCGGGACGAAGTCGCCTCCGCCGTTGGCGGCCTGCACGCCGAGGACGCCGCTGATGAGGACGGCGGCCGCCGCGGGGAGGAGCGCCTGGCGCGGCCTGATGGTCATGACGCCACCGGCCCGGAGTCCGGCACCCTCGCGGGGCCGCCGCCGAGGCGGCGGAACGGGATGAGCGGGATCAACGCCGCCAGTGCCAGCAGCGCGCCGATGACGAACGAGTCCCGGAACGCGCGTGAGGCGGCCCGCTCGAGCTGCCCCGACAGTTCACGTTCCAGTTTCGCGGCGGCGACCTGCTCGGTGCCGTCCAGGCGCAGCTTGGCGAACGCCGGGTGCAGGTCGGGGACCCGCCCCTGCTCGGAGGTCAACTGCTCGCCCAGCGCCGCCGCAAGGGCGATCTTGTCGCCCGGGTCGAGCGGCGCGTCGAGGACGAGCGACGCGATTGCCTCCTGGGCGGGAACTTGCGCTGCGCGCAGGTCGGCGGTGAAGACCGGGGTGAGAATCGCCAGCCCCAGAACGACGCCGGCGTGACGGGCCGCCATCGTCCAGCCGCCGTGCAGCGCGCGGGGGAGCCGGTCGCGCAACGCCTCCGCGGTCAGGGCGTCGACGGTCAGGCCGAGGCCGAGGCCGACCAGCACCTGCGGGGCGATCGTCCAGCCCAGGTGGGACGACGGCGGCAGCGCGAGGCCGACCAGGCCACCGGCGATCAGGAGGCAGCCCGCGACCGCCTTGGACGTCGACCCCGCCCGCAGCCACCGGGCGACGGGCCCGGCGGCGACGGCGGCGATCGGTACGACCGAGACAGTCAGGGCGGCCGTCAACGGCGATCGCTGCCAGCCCTCGACCAGCAGCAGCACGACAAGGAAGAGGGCCGCCGTCAACGCCGCCGACAGGAGTGCCAGAGCAACGTTCACGGCAATCGCCGGCCGATGCCGGGTCGCGGGCGCCGGCGCCTTCACGCCGGCCTTCCCGCGCAAGGCGAGCGCGGCCGGCACGGCCAGCACCGCGAACGGCACCTGCACCACGAAGATCGCCTGCCAGCTGATCGCCTCGGTGAGCACGCCCCCGACGACCGGGCCGGTCGCCGTCCCGATCACCCCCGCTGCGATCCACAGGCTGACACCACGCCGCTCCCCCGTCGCCATCTCCAGCAGCTCCAGGCAGCCGACCACGACGATGGCACCGCCCACGGCCTGCACGCAGCGCGCGGCGATGAGCACGCCCATGGATTCCAGCGAGGGCGCACGCGGCGGAGGACGCCGCGAAGACGGCAATACCTGTGGCGCTGAGGGCGGCAGCGTTTCGGGGACTGACCAGATGCGCCACCGGGACGACGAGCAACGCAAGCACCAGGTTGTAGCTGATCAGGACCCAGGCGACCCCGCTCACGGTCCCGCCGAGATGGCGCAGGATTTGTGGCAGCGCCAGCGTCACGATCGACGAGTCCGCGAGCACCAGTCCGACCGTGACCGCCACCAGCGCCACCGCCGCAGCGCGGCGCCGGCGCGGACGGCCTCCGCCAGTGGAGCTCACGGGCTGTAGCCTGCCCCAACCCGTCAAAGGAGGTCGCGATGGCAACGACAGCACTCGTGGGCGCGCAGGTCATCGACGCGGTGCACGGTTCGCGCCCGGCGACGGTCATCGTGCAGGACAAGCAGATCGAAGCGGTCGCCAGGACACACGAGCTCGATCCCAGCGTCTACGACGAGGTGGTCGACCTGTCCGGGCTGACCCTGATTCCCGGCATGGTCACCTGCCACTTCCACTCGACCTACAACGAGCTCGGCTCCACCCCCGACCCGCTCGGCCTGGACGCGCCCCCCGTCTACCTCGGGCTGATCGGCGCGCGCAACCTGGCGACCGCGCTGCGTTGCGGCTTCACCGGAGCGGTCTCCGCGGGCGCGGCCTGTGACGTCGACGCGTCGCTGGCAAAGGCGCTCGCCGACGGCGTCATCACCGGACCCCGCTTCCTGCCCGGCGGCCGCGAGTTCAGCACCACCGGCCACTCCAATGACAGCGCCCCGTGGTACTGGGACCTGAAGGCCAGCGGCGGGGTCCGGATCTGCGACGGCGCCGACAACTTCCGGATCGGCGTCCGCGAGGAGATCAAGCGCGGCGCCCGCGTCATCAAGGTGTTCCTGACCGGCGGCCACGGCACCACCGCCCCCCGCGACCAGACCGAGCTGACCCGCGACGAGCTGGCAGCCGTCATCGAAACCGCCCATTCCCGCGGGGCGCTGGTGCGCGCTCACATCGTGAACAAGCCCGCGCTCAAGATGGCGCTCGATCTCGGGATCGACATCGTCGACCATGGAGACGATCTCGACGACGAGTTCATCGCGCAGATGGTCGAGCAAGGCACCTACTACGTGCCGAGCATCTTCTTCCCGAAGCATTTCGCCGCGACGCTCGGCGCCGGCCTCGGCTTCACCGAGTCGATCGCGGAGGACCTGCGCTATGCCGCGGAAATCCTGCCGCGAGCGAATGAAGCCGGCGTCAAGATCGTGCTCGGCGACGACTACGGCGCGGTCGGTTTCCCGCACGGCATGTACGGCAAGGAGCTCGCTGTCTACGTCGACGACATGGGCATCCCGCCGCTGGACGTGCTGCGCTGGGCCACCCAGAACGCCTGGGGCCTGCTGGGCAAGGCGGACGATCTCGGCGTGATCGAGCCGGGCAAGCTCGCCGATCTGGTCGTCGTCGACGGCGACCCGCTCGCCGACATCCACGTGCTGGGCGAACCGGAGAACGTGAAGGCCGTCTATCTCGGCGGCAGGTGCGTCAAGGACGAGCTGGCGACGGCAAAGGGCTGAGCGAAGGAGACGTTCGCCGGATTCTCGGCTGGAATGGCCGATTGCCACACCATCCCGGTGAGCGGGTCGATGCCGGTGTCGGCGCTGGTGAGCTCCGAGACGTTGGGTGCGGACCAGCCGTGCGGGATGGCGACCACTCCGGGAGGCACCCGCTTGTCACCTCGGACCGGGCCCGAGACGACGCGACCCGCCACCCGCACCTCGACCTCGGTCCCGTCGCCACCGAGCGCCGTCGCCGCATCTGGGGCCACCATCACCGCCGTCTCCGTCAGGTCACGCAACTGCGAGTTCATGGTGCGCAGCTGGCGATGAGCGATCAGCTGGAGGCCCTCCGCCGGACCCGGGTCGGCATCGGCCAGCTGCTGCAGGAGTGGCTCGGGCGCGAGGCGCCAGCGGCCGTCCGGCAGCAGCCGCCGGACCCATCCGAAGACAGCCCCGGTATCGACGACCCCGTGGCGCGCGCCGAACACGGCGCCGGCACCCCCGCGACTGCGCTCCGCGAGCGGCCGCAGGAGTGACTCGTCCGTTGCCGAATCCGCCGTCTGACCGCGCCCGAGGACCTCGATGCCCAGCCGCTCCCCGAGCGCGCCGAACATGCGCCAGACCGGCCAGCGGTCGGCGACGGGCGGGACCACCGCAGGCGTGAACTGGGTCGCCACCGCCAGCTGGTAGCCGTCGAGCAGCACGGGAACGTCGGCCCGCTCGAGAGCGCCGACCGCCGGCAGGAGGTGCGTCGCCAGCTCGGTGGTCTCGGTCGGCAGGACGTCGACGACAGCCAGCGTGTCCAGCGCGGCAAGAGCCGCCCGCGTTCGTGTCGCGTCCGGAAACGCCGTTGCCGGGTTGCCGCCGACGACGAACAGCGCCTGCACGTTGCCCGCTTCGATCTCGCTGAGCAGCCCGGCGCAGGGCCACTCGTCGAAGCGCCGCGGCAGCTCGGGACGGCTCGGCGGGCCGGCACCCGGCGTCCCATCCGATACGGCGAGCGTGCGGGTGTCGAGCTGCAGCAGGTAGCCGGGGTTGAACCACATGCCGCCGGGCTGGTCATACGAGTCCGTCACCACGTGCAGCGCCCACAGCAGCCACTCGGCAACGTTCGCCGTACGGCTCATCGACACGCCGGTTCCGGTGAGCGCGCTGACCCGCCCGTGCCGGCGCACTGCCGCGACCAGATCGTCGAGAGCTTCCCGGCCGATGCCCGTTCCGCGGGACGTGACGTCCGGGCCCAGCGGCTCGAGCGCCGCCCGCAACTCGGTGACGCCGGTCGCTCGAGCGTGCAAGGCGTCATCCGCAGGCGTACCCGGCTGCGGCAGCAGAGCCCGGACCAGATGTGCCAGCACCAGCCAGTCGCTGCCCGGCTTCGGCGACAGGTGCCGATCCGCGACGCGCGCGGTCTCCGTCTGCCGCGGATCGACCACCCAGACCTCACCTCCGCGGGCCCGATGATGGCGCAGCCGCCGCAGCGGCGACGGCATCGCGTTCGAATGGCCGTGGGAGACGACGGGATTGCAGCCGATCAGCACCAGCAGGGTGGAGCGCTCGTGGTCCCAGATCGGGGTGAGGCCCGACCAACCGCCGACGAGCTCGGCGACCAGCGGCTTGGACGGCGTGTCGATCGTCGTCGCCGTGTACTTCTGCTGCGAGCCCAGCACGCGCAGGAATCGCTCGGCCGCCCGTCGCCCCGCGCTGTCGAAGGCCGACCCGCTGGCCAGGTACATCGCCACACCGTTCGGGCCGTGAACGTCGAGCGCCGCCTGCACGCGCGCCGCGAGATCGTCGAGCATCACGTCCCAGCCGACCTCGCGGCCACCGATCGCGGGCCGGTCCAGGCGCCGGGGGTCGTGATGGAAGGCGGGTAGGGCGCGCCCCTTCGCACACGTGTAGCCCTCGGAGAGCGGATGCTCGGAGTCGCCGCGCACCCGCACGACCCGGTCGCCGTCGAGCGTGACGAGGATGCCGCACATCGCGTTGCAGATCCGGCAGAAGCTGGGAACCTCGCGCCGCAGGCTTACGCCCATGCCATTGACCGAGCGCGTCGTCCCCACACCGTCATCATCGCTGGCCCCGGACCACCGGCTCCTGTCTACCCGATGTCAGGTAGCGCGGAACCGTCGCCAAAGGCCGACTGAGGCACGACGCTGAGAGTGCCGTCGCTTTCCAGGACCACCGCAGCGATCCGCGACATGTCGCCGGCGCCGCTGGCCCTCACCGCCTGGCGCACTTCGGCAGCGGTGACTCGCTGTTGGCGAAGCGCTCCCTCCAGGAGAACGCCGTCAGCCAGCAGGACGGTCGGCTTCGCGGTCACCAGCGCGCGCGCCCGCGGCACCCGGCTGGTCACCCAGGCGACCGCGAATTGCAGGAGCGCCAAGAGCCCCAGCGCGACCGCACCCTCCGACCACGACACGTCCGAGCTGAGCAGAATGGTGGCGAGCGTGGAACCCAAGGCCACAGTCACCACGAAGTCGAAGGCATTCAACTTCGCCAGCGTGCGTTTGCCGGAGAGCCGCAGCACCAACACGACGGTGGCATACGCGCTCGCCCCGACCGCAAGAACGCGGCCCAGGTCATCCCACGAGTCGAACCACATGCCAAGGCTTTACCCAGCCCTGGTCACGAAAGGCGCGCTACTCCCACTCGATCGTGCCGGGCGGCTTCGAGGTGATGTCGTAGGCGACCCGGTTGATCCCGGGTACCTCATTGACGACGCGGTTGCTGATGCGCTCCAGCACCGGGTACGGCAGCCGGGCCCAGTCGGCCGTCATCGCGTCTTCACTGGTGACGGCGCGCAGGATCACGGGATGGCCGTAGGTGCGCTCGTCGCCCATCACGCCGACGGAGCGCACGTCGGCCAAGAGCACCGCGAAGACCTGCCAGATCTCGCGGTCGAGGCCCGCCTTGCTGATCTCCTCGCGGACCACGGCGTCGGCTTCGCGCAGCAACGCCAGCCGCTCCGGGGTGATCTCACCGATGATCCGCACCGCGAGGCCGGGACCCGGGAACGGCTGGCGCCAGACGATCTCGCTGGGCAGGCCCAGCTCCTCGCCGACCCGGCGCACCTCGTCCTTGAACAGCATCCGCAGCGGCTCGACCAGCTGGAATTGCAGGTCGTCGGGCAGGCCACCGACGTTGTGGTGCGACTTGATCTTCGCGGCGGTCGGTGATCCCGACTCGATGACGTCCGGGTAGAGCGTGCCCTGCACCAGGAAGTCGGCATCTTCGCCGCCGGGGGTCTTGGCCTTGATGTCGCGCGCGCTCTCCTCGAAGACGCGGATGAACTCGCGCCCGATGATCTTTCGCTTCGTCTCTGGGTCGGTGACGCCGGCGAGGGCCGCGGCGAAACGGTCAGCGCATTTCACGTGGACCAGGTCGACCCCGGTAGAGGCGACGAAGTCGGTCTCGACCTGCTCGGCCTCGCCCTTGCGCAGCAGCCCGTGGTCGACGAAGACGCAGGTCAGCCGATCGCCGATGGCGCGCTGGACGACGGCAGCGGCAACCGCTGAATCGACGCCTCCGGACAGCCCGCAGATGGCGTGGCCGTTAGGGCCGATCTGCTCGCGGATGGTGTCGATGGCCTCCTCGACGATGTTGAGCATCGTCCAGGTCGGCCGGCAGCCTGCGGCGCGCAGGAAGTGCTGCAGCAGCCGCATGCCCTCATCGGTGTGGACGACCTCGGGGTGAAACTGCACGCCGTACAGGCCGCGCGACGGATTCTCGAACGCTGCGACCGGAGTCGAGACCGTCGACGCCGTGACGGCGAAACCATCAGGCGCCTGGACGACCGTGTCTCCGTGAGACATCCAGACCTGCTGATCGGTCGGCATCTCCGCGAACAGCACGCCGGATCGTTCAACCGTCAGGCGGGTAGCCCCGTACTCGGCGATCCCGGTCGGCTCGACGCGACCGCCCAGGGCACTTGCCATGACCTGGTGGCCGTAGCAGATACCGAGCACCGGCACCCCGGCGGTGAACAACCCGGGGTCGACGGCCGGAGCACCCGCCGAGTAGACCGATTTCGGCCCGCCCGACAGGATGATCGCCTTGGGCTTGCGGGCCAGCAACTCCTCGACCGTCGCCGTGTAAGGGACGATCTCGGAGTAGACGTGGCATTCACGGACGCGACGCGCGATGAGCTGCGCGTACTGGGCGCCGAAGTCGATGACGAGAACGGGATCGGTGTGGGCGTCAGCCTGCGCCATGCGTCGACAGTACGCACCCGAAACGACGTCCGAAACCCAGGCCGCGCGACACTCCGCGAACCGGAGGCGTTCTACGCGGCGCGTCCTTCGTCCCCGCCTTCGACCTGCTCCGCCTCGCCGGGTGGATTGTCGGCGATGTCGGGGTGGGGTGGTGGTCGTAGGTCGTCGTGTTCGACGGGGTAGCGGCGTCCCAGGGGGCTGATCCAGACCGGTGGTTCGCCGGGTTGGGCTTGTAGGCGCCATCCGGCTTCGTGTTTGAGCCGGTGGTGTCGTTTGCAGAGCGGATAGAGATTTCCTGGGCAGGTCGAGCCGCCGGTGCCGTCGGGGTGGTGGGGGTGTTGGTGGTCGAGGTCGCAGGTTTCGGCGCGGCGGGTGCAGCTGGGGATGATGCAGCTGCGGTTTCGGGCTTTGACGTAGTCGGACAGGGCGCGGCTGGGGCGGTAGCGCAGCCGGCCGAGGTCGAGCAGGTGGCCTGAGTCGGGTTCGGTGATGAGGCGCCGCCAGTGGGCGTCGGCGGCGAGTTCGCGGGCGATGTCGGCGGGCAGCGGGCCGTAGCCGGACAGTTCGCCCGGGTTGTCACGCAGCCCGAGGACGGTCGGCAGGTCCATGGTGAGGTTCAGCGTCACCCGGTACGGCTTTTTCGCCAGGGCGGCGGCCGGTTCGATGGGGGTGCCGGTGGCGAGTGCGACTCAGCGCCTGCACGCGCAGCCGGCCTGCGGTGCGGCTGTCGGTGCTGTGGGTGGCGCCCAGCTGTTTGGCGGCGGCGGCGATGGCGTCGTAGACGGCTTTCACATCAGCAGCATCAGCGGTGAGGCGGAGTTCGGCTTGGCCGTCGGCGGTGGGCCACCAGTCGACGCCCTGCTCGGCTTTGGCGCGCTTGAGGTTGCGCCGGGCGGTGTGCGGGGCGACGGCCAGCACGGCGCGGCGCAGGCTGGCGCGTAGCTGCGCCAGGGTCTGCTTACGGGCCCGGGGCAGTACCCGGCGGGCGACCCAGCCGGCTTGGTCGTCGGACAGCTGGCCGGTGGCGTCGACGATGGCAGTGGCCTGCCAGTAGGAGAGTTCACCGAGGCGTAGCGCGGCGGCGACCATCGCCAGCCGGCCGGCCAGCTCATCAGCCACCTCGATCCGGTGGCCGGCGACGTTCTCCGACGCCCGCAACGCGGCGGCGACTTCACACCGCGCCGAGCGCTCCACCAGCTCCGGATCGTCACGCCCGATCGGTGCCGCCCGCTCGCACACCCGGACCGCGTCGGCGACCAGCGCCACCACCGCCGTGCTGCACGAGGCGACCCAGGCCGCCTGCCGCTCCCAGGCGGCGAGCAGATCCGCCTGCCCGGACGGCCGCAGCCGCACAGCGTCGACGCCGGCCAGCGCGGCGATGACCTCCGGGCCGGGCGGGGCGATGAGGGCGGCAGCCACCACACCCGACCGGCTCAACTGTTCGAACATGTGTGCGAGTCTACCGGCTCCACGGACCGCTGACCAGCAGCAACGCCGGCTGTGGACAAGCAGCGCCAGCGAAGATTTCTAGAGTGCCGGCTCCGGAGGTTTGTCCTCGTCGCCGTTACGCGGGCCAGGGAACCGGGGCAGCTGCCGACGCTCCGGCTCGCCGCGCTCGACGCGCACCAGGTCGATCGTTCGGCGACGATCCTCGCCCGCGCTTTCCGACTCCGACGGGTCGCGCGGGTCGTCCGCGCCGGGCTCAGCCATGGCCGTCTATCGGCAACGTCACGGATTTCCTTGAGGCTTTTGAGTCTGTTTGACGGCCGAGAAGATGTTCTCCCGCACCGCTTTTGCTGTCTCCGTATGCCCCGCCAGCGCCTGCAGTTCGGTGCCCGCCCGCATCGCGGCACGCGCACCCCAGACATCGAACGAGCGGTGCACGACCCGCTTGTTGATCTGGACCAGATCCTTCGGGATGCCGGCGATCCGCTCGGCGATCCCGAGCACCTCGTGCTCCAGCGCTTCCGGTTGATACGCACGGTTCGCGAAACCGATGAGCGCGGCCTCCTCGCCGGTGATGGGGTCGCCGGTGAGCATCAGCTCCATCGCGCGCCGCATGCCGAGCAGGGGCGTGTGGTACTGCCAGTCGGGCGGGCTCGCCACCCGCACCACCGGGTAGCTGATCGCGGCGTCACGCGCGACGTAGACCAGGTCGCACGCGGACGCCAGCTCGGTGCCGCCGGCGATCGCGTAGCCGTGCACCTGCGCGATCACCGGATGCGCGAGGTCCCAGATCGAGAACCAGGTGTCGGTCGCCTGCCGGGACCACTGACCGTCACCGGGCGCCGAGTAGATCGGCGTGCCCTCCATCAGATTGCCGGAACGCAGGTCGTAGCCCGAGGAGAAGCACGGTCCGGAGCCGCGGATGATGCTGACCCGTACCTCGGGGTCGTTGTCCGCAGCCTGCAGCGCCGCGAGCAGTTCCACCCGCATGAGCGCCGAGATGGCGTTGCGCTTGTCAGGCCGGTTGAGCGTGATGCGGTGGACGTAGGGCGACGGCGTGTCGATGGTGATGGTCTCGTAGCTGCGCCCGCTCATGCCGGCACCGCCGCCGGCTCGAGGCCCGCCAGCTCCGCCATCAGGGCCAGCTCCTGCGGCGTTTCGGCACTGACGATGAGCCCGGTGACCCCCGGACCGGCGACGCCCGCTTCCCAGCCGCGGCGAATGCGCTCCGGCGAGCCCACCAGCCGGGTCTGCTCGAGGTAGGCATCCGGCACCGCGGCGATCGCCTCCTGCTTCTGGCCGGCGCGCCAGAGCTCGCCGATGCGGTCCGCCGCTTCCTCGAAGCCCCGGCGGGCCATCGCATCACGGTGGTAGTTGTGCGACTCGCTGCCCATCCCGCCGACGTACATCGCGGTCAACGGCCTGGCCGCGTCGAGCACACCCTTGACGTCATCGGTGATCGTCACGGTGACCCCGCCGAAGACCTCGAACGGCTCGGTCAGCGCGCGCTCCGGCGACCGCCGCGAACGTCCGAGCTCCAGCGCGTCGTCGAACTCCTGCGCGCCTGCGGGGCCGAGCCCCATCGGCAGCCAGCCGTCGGCAAGTTCCGCGGACAGGGCGATGTTGCGCGGCGCACCGGCAGCGAACCAGACCGGGATACGCGACGACGCGTGCAGGATCGAGCGCAGCGGCTTGCCCTGCCCGAGCGCTCCAGGTCCGTCGTAGGGAAGCGAGATCTCCCTGCCCTGGTAGGAGACCGGACCCTCCCGGTCCAGCGCCTGGCGCAGGATCATGAAGTAGTCGCGCAGCCGCTCGTTCGGCTTGCCCCAGGGCTGGCCGTACCAGCCCTCGACGACCTGCGGCCCGCTCAACCCGAGGCCGAGGATGACCCGGCCGCCACCGGCCATGGCATCGATCGTCAACGCGGCCATGGCCAGCGCTGTCGGCGGCCGCGCCGCGACCTGGGCGACGCAGGTGCCGAGCTTGATCCGCGAGGTGAGGGCGGCGAGGTAGGCGAGCGGGGTCATCGCGTCCGCGCCATACGCCTCCGCCGTCCAGACCGAGTGATAGCCGAGCGCCTCGGCCTGCTGAACCAGCTCGACCGGAACGTCGAGTGTCGCCGCGCGATACAGCTCGAGCCGGAAGCCGAGCTTGAGCGCCTGAGTGGGAGCCGTGACAGGGGCCATAGCCCGATCGTGCCGCGTCCGGTAGGTGCCACTGACGCCGGGGGCCATCATCGGCGCTGCGCCGGGGTCATGATCGGGCCGAGCGTGGGGTCCTCCCCCGTCACGGCGGCACCCGCGAGCTTGCCGGACCGGTCGACGTAGCCGTCTTCCGTCACTGCCCGCGGCGCCTCTCCCGGCACGCTCATCACGCGAAAGAGCTGTAGCCGCGCCCTGCGCTGCCCCAGCCGGTCCTCTTCGAACACCACCCGGTAGCTGGCCGCGCGGCCGTCATCCAGGCGGGCGGCCAGCAGCGTCCCGCTGATCACGCCGTTGATCACGCCGATGGCGTCCGGCACCCCCGCCCGCCGGCCACCGGCGATCCCCGTCTGCGGCACCGTCCAGTAGTTCTCGTGCTTCTTGCCCTTCGGTGGCTCGGCCGGAGCTTCCTTGACCGGGTCCTGCGCCTCGGCCGGCCCTGGCTCGAGGTACGCGCCGCCGCCCGTCATCAGCCGAAGCTCGCGCAGCAGCCCGGGGTGAACGAGCTGCCCTCCGGGTACGGCGCTCCGGCTGCGCCACCCAGGGCGACGGCAACCTTCTCCCACGTGGCGGCCCGGCGGCCGTACGAGGTGGTGCCGTAGCGCACGGCCAGCTGCCGGTAGCCGGAGGTGTCCGGGCTTCTCGCGGCTGGTCACGAGCAGCCTGGCCGTCGCTCCCTCGTGCGGTCTGGACGACGAGCGGGTACTCGCGCCCGTCCGGACCGGTGATGACCCCCTTCGAGCCCAGCCCGAGCTGGTCCATGACTCCGCAGGCGAGCGCCGGCGATCCAGTCGCCGCGAGCCGCACACTCGCGGCCGGGTCCCAACCGGCGGCACTCATCCGCTGCCGCATCGCCGGGGTCGCATAGGCCACAAGATCGAGGTCGGCCTGGGCCTGTCTCCACGCCTCACGGGCCCGCATCTCGGCCTGCTGCAGAGCAGACGCGGCCGCGATCTGGTCATTGGCGACGGCTTCGGTCTCCCGTTCTGAGAGCAAGAGCGAATCGGGATCCTGGGGAAGAAGCGTGTGCTGGACGCGGACGCGCTGGTTGAGCTCCTCGGCAACGAAGTCCGCCTGCTGGCCACAGGCCATCGCAGCCAGCGCGTCGGAGCGTGCGCTCGCGAGGCGTGCGGCAAGGGCAGCGAGCACAGCCCCCAGATCGGCGATCAGAGCGGCGGCAACCCGCAGCCGTCGCGCCTGCTCCCGGGACTGGGCGACGAACGCACTCGCCGCCGGGCTCACCCAGAATCCGGTAGCGAGCTCGCCGGTCGCGGCGGACAGCGCTTCGGCCTGCCGGTTCAGCTCGGTGGACACGTCAATAGCGACGCCCGAGGCCGCGGCCAGAACGGGCGGGTCTGCAGCAGCGAGGGCCGGACTGAGCGCAAGACCGGCCGGCGGAAGCTGTCTCACCCGGCCGCCCCTCCGACGGCCGACCCATCGGCGAGGCGATAGGCGCTCGTCGCTGCTCCCATGGCACGCCCGAGATCGTCGATTCCGTCGCTTGCCGACCCGATCGCCTGCAGGACGAGCCGGGCGGCGCTGCCCAGCGCCGCGCCGGTGACGGGATCACCGATGGCTCCATCGGCTCGCAGCAGAAGAGCGGTCTCGAGAGTCGCACCGGCGGGGTGAACCGCCGCGCCGAGCGCCCGGACCGCAGCTGCGGCGACGTCGATCCGCGAGGGCGCGACACGAATGCTCCCCGTACTCGACGAAAGGGCCGGTGTCAGCGGCAAGTCAGCCATGCGCCGGTTCTACCTGGCCGCGCGGGGTCCGTTTGAGTTATCCACAGGCTGTCGCGCCGATGACGCCACTGACACACCGGAACGTCCTGGTCACCACGACCGAGCTCGGTGCCGGCTGGGGCAGCATTCAGGCGTAGTGCCCGGCGAAATCCTCCATGATCGCGATTTCCAGTGCCCCTTTCGGGGCTTTTACACCGCGCGTCACCCCGATGATCTTTCGTACTTGTAGGAATTCGCCATTCAGTCGAGCCCGCCGGTGCGCAGCGACTCCGGACCAGCGGTGACGAGCGGCGGCCGTCACGCTGGAAGGGAGATGCCTACCCCGCCGCGGGTCTCGCTGCCGAAACGCTCCAGCTCGCGCCCGAGGTCGAGCGGCCGCATCTCCTGGCGGGCATCGAGATCGGACTTCTCCAGGCGGTCGGCGGGGATCAGCCACACCACCTCGAACTCGATCCCGTCGGGGTCCTTCGCGTAAAGGCTCTTGGTGCTTCCGTGGTCGGTCGCGCCTACCAGAGCGCCCGCTGACGCCAGTCGCTCCGCCAGCCGCTGCAGCTCGCCCAGGGTGTCGACCTCCCACGCCAGGTGGTAGAGCCCGACCTGACCGCGGCCGGCCTGCGATTCCGCCGCCGCCGACCCGATCTCGAAGAGCCCGAGATCGTGGTCGTTCGTGGAGCCCCCGGCCCGCAGGAAAGCGGCACCGCGGAAGCCCGCCGGAAGCATGCCGACCGGCTCGAAGCCCATCACGTCCTGGTAGAACGCGACGCTCTGCTGCACGTCGCGCACGTAGAGCACCGCGTGGTTCAGACGGGTGACGGGCATCGATGCCTCCGGGGTGGTCAGTCGGGCGCCGCGCCCGCGTCAGTCACAATAGTTGAGCCTTCAATTAGATTCCCGCGAAGCCCGCAACTTCTTGGGCGCCCGGCGCTGCCAGGCCTCGTCGATCAGCTCCAACGTCGGGTCCGGCGCCGCCAGTGTCAGGGTGACGCGCACGCCCGACAGCTGCTTGCCCCACCACAGCTCGGCGAAGGCTTCGGGGAACTCCGCGGTAGCGGCAGCCACCTCTTCCGGGCCGACAAACACGTGGGCGAATTCACCGCCCGGCGGCAGGGTCACGAAGATGCGCCCC
Organism: uncultured Actinomycetota bacterium; assembly: GCA_963782485.1. GTDB lineage: Bacteria > Actinomycetota > Actinomycetes > Frankiales > Frankiaceae > DATAZK01. The sequence goes on along the minus strand of CAWAJV010000005.1, from coordinate 228,553 downwards.
TTCGCGCCGGGCACCCGGAACGAGGCCGATTCGAAATGGGGTGCCTCGGCGACCCCCGGCAGGCCGAGCGCGAACCCGCGAACCTCGTCGGGCGTGAGCACGTCAGCCGCCCACGATCGCCGACGGGTCGATCGCGGCACCGAAATCTCTCGCCAAGCCGGCGATGCCTTCGGCGTACCCCTGGGCCACCGCGCGCACCCGCCACTGCCCGCCGCGCCGGTACACCTCGACGGCGACGATGGCGCGTTCGCTGCCGAGCGGCGGGATGACGAAACGCACGGGACGGCCGCCGGCACGTGGCGTTCCGAGCACCACCTCCAGACCGGTGACCGAGCCGAAGAGCACGTCAGTGTCACCGCCCTGCAAGGCTGCCGTGACCAGTACCCGCCCCAGCCGCGCAGGCGCCGAGCCCAGCTCGAGCAGAAGCCGGTCGCGCCAGCCACGCTCGGTCCGGTCGTGGCCGACGTAATGGACGGTTCCGTCGGGGTCACCCGGCGACGAACAGTCGACCAGCGGCCGCTCGGGGTACGCGCGGCCGTCATCACCTACCAGCAACGCGGCAACGTGAATGTCGGAGCCGCACGAGTCGCTCCAGAGCAGGTCAATGATGAGCGGGGCCGTCTCCAGCTCGGTATTGGCGCCCTTGACCAGCTCGACCGGCACCGCCGGCTGCCCGCTGTCACCGGCGCGCAGCAGCGAGACGGGAAGCGGCCGGGGCTGGCGAACGGTGGTGCCGACCGCCCACTTCTCGTCAACGACCTCCGCCGCGCCGCGGTCGCCCGATGGGGCCTCGGCCGCCGCAGCTGTCACCGCCCGCTTCCGGACCGTGCGGGCGGCCGACAGCAGCCGATCGAGCAGTTCGGTGGCGGAGGGCCGTTCCGAAGGCTCGTAGGCCGTCGCCGAGTCGACCAACTCGTGAAGGACCGGGGTGAGCTTCTCGCGATCCACGTACGGCGGCTGGTTCAGGACCCGCCAGAACACCGTTTGGATCTGACCGGAGCCGTACGGCTGTACCCCGCTCGCCGCGTAGGCCACCAGGCATCCCCACGCGAAGACGTCGGAGGCGGGTGTCGCCTCACCGGTCAGCAATTGCTCGGGGGTGATCCAGCCCGGCGACCCGATCACCATGCCGGCCTGCGTCATGGGCAGGGCGTCGGCCGCGGTCGCGATCCCGAAGTCGATGACCTTGGGACCGGACTCGGTACACATGACATTCGCGGGCTTGAGATCGCGATGCACGACGTCCTCGCTGTGGATGGCCGTCAGCGACTCGGCCAGGCCCGCGGCCAGCGCGATCTGAGCCTCGGCGCCAAGCGGTCCGGCCCGCTCGACCAGGCAGTCCAAGGGTTCACCCTCGACGAACTCGGTCGCCATCCAGGGCGCGTCAGCCTCCGTGTCGAAGTCCACGAGCCGCGCGGTGAAGGCGCACGAGACCCGAAACGACGACTGCACCTCACGTCGGAACCGCGCCCGGAATGACGCATCCTGGGCCAGCTCGGGCCGGATGAGCTTGATGGCCACCGTGCCGCGACGACCCTCGCCGACGTAGACGACGCCCATGCCGCCCGAGCCGAGCCGGCCGGTCAGCCGATAGCGCCCCACCCGCGCCGGGTCAGCCGGCTGCAGCGGATCGACCACGGGACCATCCTGCCGGTATTCGACAGCCTGGGGAAGGCGTCGCGGGGTGCCAAGGGGGTGCTCACCCTGGATCTCGGCAGCCGGGAGCCGGAAGGTTAGCGGCCCATCCCAACCGACTGCTGGATCTGCAGCGACTTGCCCTCGGTCTGCAGCGACGGCGCGACCATCATCTCGGCCTTCTGGAACTCCTTCAGGTTCTGGTAGCCGGTGGTCGCCATGGACGTGCGGAGCGCCCCGAAGAGGTTCATCGTGCCGTCGTTGACCGGCGCGGGCCCGACGAGGATCTCCTTCATGGTGCCGGAGGTCGTGGTCTTGACCCGGGTGCCGCGTGGCAGATCCGGGTGGAAGGTCGCCATGCCCCAGTGGTAGCCGCGGCCGGGCGCCTCGACGGCCTTCGACAGCGGCGAGCCGATCATGACCGCGTCAGCGCCGCAGACGATGGCCTTGGCAATATCGCCACCCGTGCGCATCCCCCCGTCGGCGATGATGTGGACGTAGCGGCCGCCCGACTCGTCGAGGTAACGCATCCGCGCGCCGGCCGCGTCAGCGATCGCCGTCGCCATCGGGACGCCGACACCCAGCACGCCACGAGTGGTACATGCGTGGCCCGGGCCGACACCCACGAGCAGGCCCGCGGCACCGGTGCGCATGAGGTGCAGCGCGGTGGAGAAGGAGGCGCAGCCACCGACGATGACCGGCACGTCGAGGTCGCCGATGAAACGCTTGAGGTTCAGCGGCTCGGCCCGGCTGGAGACGTGTTCGGCGCTGACCACCGTGCCCTGGATGACGAACAGGTCGACCCCGGCGTCGAGAACGATCGAGGAGAACTGCTGAACGCGCTGGGGGGTGAGGCTCGCGGCCGTCGTCACCCCGGCGTCCTTGACCTGCTGGATGCGCTCGCCGATCAGGTCGGGCTTGATCGGCTCGGAGTACAGCTCCTGCATCCGCTTGGTCGCGGTCGCGTTGTCGAGCTGCGAGATCTCCTCGAAGATCGGATCCGGGTCGGCATATCGGGTCCAGAGGCCCTCGAGGTTGAGCACGCCGACGCCGCCCAGGCGGCCGATCTCGATCGCCGTACGCGGCGACACCACCCCGTCCATCGCGGACGCCAGCAGCGGCAACTCGAACCGGAAAGCGTCGATGTCCCAGCGGATGGACACGTCCTCGGGATCGCGGGTACGACGCGACGGGACGATCGCCACGTCGTCGAATCCGTAGGCCCGCCGGCCGCTCTTGCCGATGCCGATTTCGACTTCTGCCATATCCGTCGCCCTTCGCACTTTCCGGCATCGATGCCGCGACCGCTAAAAGCAGGAAGGGCCGCCAACCTGGAAGGGTTCGAAGCGGCCCGCTGGCATCCACAGTACCGCCGCGAGACCCCTGATCCGGGGCGCGGCACGCGTACGGTGGATCACGTGCCGCACGAGCCGCTGGATCCCTTCGCCGGCGATCCGCACGACCCCGCTGCCCAGCTTCCGCTGCCGGTCGACGACGAGTTCGACGAGTTCCCGATGACCGATCAGGAGCGCGAGGAGCTCGTCGCCGATCTGTCCGAGCTCGAGGGCTTTCGTGCCCTGCTGGAGCCGCGTGGGGTGCTCGGCATCGCCATCGAATGCGAGGACTGCGGCGAGCGCCACTACATGGACTGGGATCTCGTGCTCGGCAATATGCGCAGCCTGCTGGCGATCGGGCGCACCCGCGTCCACGAGCCGGCCTACTCGCCCGATCCCACGCGTTACGTCACCTGGGATTACGCGCGCGGCTATGCCGACGCCGTTCTGGAAGCCGCCGAAGACGACGGCGGGCTCGACGACGGGGCGGACTGATCCCCTGGAAAGAGCGTCTGGTATCAGGTGACGAAGCCGCGGCGGAAGCCACAGGCCACGGCCTGCGCCCGGTCACTCACACCGAGCTTGCGGAACAGCCGGCGGGCGTGAGTCTTCACGGTGTCTTCCGAGAGGAAGAGCGAGCGGCCGATCTCCGCGTTGGACTTGCCCTGAGACATGCCCCGCAGCACCTGCAGCTCGCGCTCGGTCAGCCCGCCCATGGGGTCGACCACGCGGGCGCCCACGGCACGCTCGGCCATGGCCCGGCGCAGTGACGGCTCGAGCAGGTCACGCCCGTCCAGCGCGCTCGCGACGGCGGCGCACAGCTCCTCGCGGCTGACGTCCTTGTGCAGGTAGCCGGTAGCACCGTTGGCGACGGCGGTCGCGACGTTCTCGCGGTCGTCGGCTGCGGTCAGCATGATGACGCGGGCGCTGGGGTGCTCGCGCACCAGCCGGCGCGTGGTCTCCAGGCCGCCGAGGCCCGGCATCTGCACATCCATCAGGACGAGGTCGGGACGCTCGAGGTCGAAGCGGGCGAGAACCTCTTCGCCGCTCGCCGCGGTCTCCACGCGCATCACGCCCGGGACGGACTGCACGAACTGCTTCAGTCCCTCGCGCACGATCCGGTGGTCGTCGCAGATCAAAACGGTGGTCACATCGCCCTCCCGGCGTGCACATCTTGGCTCTGACGCTTGGCTTCCTCATCGGCCGGGCCGAAGCGCAAGTAAGCGGCCGCGGGCTGCAGCAGGACGGTCCCGCCGAGGAACTCGATGCGGGTCGCCCAGCGCTGAATGGACTCGCCCGGGTCGTCCGGCCAGGCCGGACGGTCGCCGACGGCACAGACGTCGATCGACATCCCGCCCGGCCCGCACGCGAAACGGACCTCGGCAGCGTCGGCCCCCCGGTGCACCAGGTCCGCCAGCGCGGCCTGCACGAAGCGATAACCGGCCGCGTTCATGACCGGGGTGGGAGGCGTGAACGCATCTGGCGCGGCCTCGGCGACCTGGATCGAGACCGGTACGCGATAACCGGCGCACAGGTCTTCCAGGGCCACCCGCAGCCCGCGACCGTTGCGCGTGCGCGGCTGCACGGTGCTCAGCAGGGTGCGGCCGTCGACCAGTGCGGCCGCCAGGCTCTCGCGAACCGCTTCGAGCCACGGCATGGGACCGCCGGGCCACGTGGTCGCGGCGAGATCCAGCAGGTAGCGGGCGGCGACGAGGGACTGGACCAGCCCGTCATGCAGCTCACCCGCGACGTCGGCCCGGTCGGCCTCGTCGAGGGCCAGCCAGGTCTGGGTGGCCGCCTGCACGTCGCTGATGTCCTCGGACCCGCCGTTGGCGGACAGCGCGAGGGCCAGTAGATCGGCGATGGTCCCGAGCGGCCCGGGGGAAACGGTCCAGGCGTCCGGCAGACCGTCGGGAGAGGGCTGGATAGCGAGCACCGCGAGGACGGTGTCACGAGCCCGAACCGGAAGGTCGATGGGCGCCGGGACGTCGAGGCCGATGACATCGGGAGCGGCCCGGTGCAACCGCGGGCGAGGGATGGCAGCCCGGGTTGACCCGGCCTCCATCAGGTCGACATCGGCAGACAGCGCCTGACTGAGCAGGGTCAGGAGCGCCGGCACGCTGTCGCGGCCACCGGCGGCAAGCATGCGGGCGGCAACGCCACAGAAGGCAGCGGGATCCACATAGATGTTGGTCCCGTCGAAGCCGCTTGCATCCACACGTCTTTCATCGGCGGTTCGCTCGATTAGGTGAATGCGAGGCCGTCAGGCTTTTCGCACGTGACCAGAAACACCACTGGCCCTGGACCCGTATTCACGGATCCAAGGCCAGCGTGGTGATGCGAAACCGCAGCTAGAAGCCCGGCCCGTGGCTGTGGCCATGGCCATGGCTGTGGCCGTGGCCCGCGTCGCCCTCGGGCTCCTCCGGCTTGTCGGCGACCAGTGTCTCGGTCGTGAGCAGGAGAGCGACGATCGAGGCGGCGTTGGCGACCGCAGAACGGGTCACCTTGACCGGGTCGACGACCCCGGCGGCGACCAGGTCGACATACTCACCCGTGGCCGCGTTGAGACCGGAGCCAACCGGCAGGTCCGCGATCTTCGAGGCAACGACGGAGCCCTCGAGGCCGGCATTGATGGCGATCCGGCGGGCCGGCTCGTTGAGCGCCCGGCGCACGATCCGCACGCCGGTGAGCTCGTCGCCCGACAGCCCCAGGCCGTCGTCCAGCACCGTGGCCGCGTGGACGAGGGCGGAACCGCCGCCGGCCACGATGCCTTCCTCGATGGCCGCCCGGGTCGCGGAAATCGCGTCCTCGACGCGGTGCTTGCGCTCCTTGAGCTCCACCTCGGTGTGGGCACCGACGCGGATCACACCGACCCCGCCGGCGAGCTTGGCGAGGCGCTCCTGGAGCTTCTCGCGGTCCCAGTCGGAATCGGTGTCGTCAATCTCGCGCCGGATTTGGCGGACCCGGTCCTCGACCTCGTCCGGCTTGCCGCCGCCGTCGACAACGGTGGTGTTGTCCTTGTCGACGACAACCCGGCGGGCGGTGCCGAGCACCTCGAGCCCGACGCCGTCGAGCTTCAGGCCGACATCAGCCGACACGACCTGGGCGCCGGTGAGGATCGCGAGGTCCTGCAGCATCGCCTTGCGGCGGTCGCCGAAGCCCGGCGCCTTGACGGCCACGACGCGCAGCGTCTTGCGGATGGTGTTGACCACCAGCGTGGACAGCGCCTCGCCGTCGACATCCTCAGCGACGATGATCAGCGGCTTGCCGGCCTGCACGACCTTCTCGAGCAGCGGCAGCAGCTCGTTGATCGCGCTGATCTTGCCACTCGTGATGAGCACGTGAGCGTCTTCGAGGACGGCTTCCATGCGCTCGGGATCGGTCACGAAGTACGGGGAGATGTAGCCCTTGTCGAACTGCATGCCCTCGGTGAGCTCGAGCTCCACACCGGTGGTCTGCGACTCCTCGACGGTGATGACGCCGTCCTTGCCGACCTTGTCGAACGCGTCGGCGATGAGGCCGCCGAGCTCGTTGTCCTGCGCGGAGATGGACGCGACGTGGGCGATCTCCTTGCGCTCGGACACCTCGATCGCGCGGCTCAGCAGCATCTCGGAGACTGCTGCGACGGCGGCGTCGATGCCGCGCTTCAGCGACATCGGGTTGGCGCCGGCAGCCACCGTCTTCAGGCCCTCGCGGACCATCGCCTGGGCGAGCACGGTGGCGGTGGTGGTGCCGTCACCGGCTACGTCGTTGGTCTTGGTGGCGACCTCTTTGGCGAGCTGGGCGCCCATGTTCTCGTACGGGTCATCCAGCTCGACCTCGCGAGCGATGGTCACGCCATCGTTCGTGATGGTCGGGGCACCGAACTTCTTGTCGAGGACGACGTTGCGACCCTTGGGGCCGAGCGTCACCTTCACTGCATCAGCGAGCGCGTTGACGCCGCGCTCCAGCGCCTGACGGGCGTCCGTGTCGAACGCCAGCATTTTGGCCATGTCTGTTTCTTGCCTCTCACGCGGGTCCGCCCCGGGGGCGAGTAACGCTCCCGGGGCGGATCAGCAGCTAGTTCAACGAGAAAACGCTGAGGGTCTTACTTGTCGAGCACCGCGAGCACGTCGCGGGCGGAGAGGATGAGGTACTCCTCGCCGTTGTACTTGACCTCGGTGCCGCCGTACTTGCTGTACAGGACGGTGTCACCGACCTTCACGTCGAGGGGAATGCGCTTCTTGCCCTCGTCGTCCCAGCGGCCTTCGCCGACAGCGAGGACGGTGCCCTCCTGCGGCTTCTCCTTCGCGGTGTCGGGAATGACGATTCCCGAAGCCGTGACCTGCTCGCCCTCACCGGGCTGGACAACAATGCGGTCCTCAAGCGGACGAATGTTGACCTTGGTGGCGGTCGCCATGATCTGCCCTCCCAAAATCTGTCTTTGATGCGAGAGAGCGACCGAAGAACTGCCGTCGCGGGTGAGCAGCGACGGTCGCTAGCACTCTAACGTGCCGAGTGCCAACTTACGCAAGCGCATCGATCGCCGTCAAGGACGGTCACCAGCAAGCACGCGTGCACCGCCGGCAGCATCCGTTCAGCGCACCCGTTCGAATGTCCAGCCCTGCGCCGCGCGCGCGATCAGCTCCGCCGGCGGGTCCGGAAACGGGACCGGACTTTCCTCGCAGATGACGACGACGCGGTCCGCGCTGCCGAAGATTTGCGCATCCCGGGGAGCGCGCACCAGTGCCCAGGCGAGCAGTTCGCGTGTCATGCCCGGAGCCGCCTTGGCCTCCCACATCAGCCAGCGCACGGGCGGGGACGAGTCGCTCACTTCAGCCGCACCGCGTCGACGGCCAGGCTCGAGCTGGCGCCAAGGTTCAGCTCGCTCGGCAGCACCCCCGCCTGGACCTGAAGGCACCCGAGCGCTGCGACCATCGCTCCATTGTCGGTGCACAGCGAGCGGCGCGGGATCCGCAGCCGCAGCCCCGCTCTGTCGGCGCGGTCCGCGGCGAGCGCGCGCAGCCGTGAGTTCGCGGCGACCCCGCCGCCGATGACGAGCGTGTCCAGCCCGCGCTCCCGGCAGGCCGTCACCGCCTTCGCCGTCAGGACGTCCGCGACGGCCTCCTGGAAGCTCGCGGCGACGTCGGCAACGGGCACCGGCTCGCCGCTGCGCCGGCGGCTCTCGATCCAGCGCGCCACCGCCGTCTTCAACCCGCTGAAGGAGAAGTCGAGCGTGCCGTCCGACACCTTCCCGCGCGGAAAGTCGATGCTCACGGTGCCGCCGGCGGCCGCCCGGTCGATCTCGGGCCCGCCCGGAAATCCCATGCCGAGCAACCGGGCGACCTTGTCGTACGCCTCGCCGGCGGCGTCGTCCACGGTGGCGCCGAGGATCTCGATGTCCTGGCGAGCGAGGTCGCCGACCCGGAGCAGCGACGAGTGGCCACCGGAAACGAGCAGCGCGATGCACTGCTCGGGGAGCGGGCCGGATTCCAGCGTGTCGACCGCGACGTGAGCGGCGAGATGATGGACGCCGTAAATCGGGACGCCCAGCCCTAGCGCATACGCCTTCGCGGCGGCCACCCCTACCATCAGCGGGCCGGCGAGTCCGGGCCCTTCGGTGACGGCGACCGCATCGATCTCACCCGGCTTGATGCCGGCCAGCTCGAGAGCGCGGTGGACGGTCGGCACCATCGCCTCGACATGCGCCCGCGCGGCGACTTCCGGGACGACCCCTCCGAAGCGGGCGTGCTCGTCGACGGAGGTCGCCAGCGCATCGGCGAGCAGCTCGCCGTCCCGCACGATGCCGACGCCGGTCTCGTCACAGGAGGTTTCGAAGCCGAGGACCGTGGTCATGCGGACCCGTCCGGGCGCGGTGGGAGGGTGGCGGACATGACGAGCGCGTCGGTCCCGGAAGGCTGGTAGTACCCCTTGCGCAGGCCACGGTCGACGAAGCCGAGCTTGCGATACAGGGTCTGTGCCGCGTCGTTGTCTGCGCGCACCTCGAGCCAGCAGGCGAGCGCCCGCCGGCGCTGCGCCTCAGCCAGCAGCGCGACCATCAGTTGCCTGCCGAGCCCGCGGCGCTGGGCGGCCCCGGTCACCCCGATCGTCTGGATGTAGGCATCACGGTCGGGGACGGACAGGCCGGCATAACCGACAAGATCGGCGGCTGCCGGATCGGCGTAGGCCACCAGGTAGTGGGTCAGCGGGCTCGCCAGCTCCGACCAGAAGAGCTCCTGGGTCCAGGCCTCGTCCTCGAACAGCTCGCGTTCGAGGACCATCACGGCCGGAATGTGCCACCAGCGCATGGGCACCAGCGCCGCCGCGGCCTTCGCCGCCAGAGCCTCACCCGCCGGGCGGACCGCGCTCATGCCACCGCCCGGGGCGTGGCGTCGGGGCGGCGAAGGTACAGCGGCTCGAGCGGCATCGCCGGAGCGTTCAGCCGGTGCATGGCTCTGCGGACGAGCTCGGCCGGGTCGGGATAGCGCGGCCCGGTTTCATCCAGCACTGCGCCTAATTGGCCGAACTCCGCCGCGTACAGCTCGGCGCCCGCCCCGATGACGCGCTCGTCCGCATCCAGTGCAAGCGCGAGCTGTGCCGCCGGCCCGACGTGCGGACCGTCAACGCGTTCGCCCGACCGGTAGCGAGCCCAGTAGACCTCGCGGCGGCGCGCATCGGTGACGACGGCGACGGCCCCACTTCGCTCCGCGGTGACGAAACCGTCGAGGGAGCACACCCCGTACACCGGGACGCGGAGGGCGTCGCCGAGCGAGGCCGCCGTGACGACGCCGACCCGCAGGCTCGTATACGGCCCGGGCCCGACCCCGGCCACGAGGGCATCGAGGTCGCCGGGCACACGACGCCACTCGGCCAACGCCCGCGAGATGAGCGGCACCAACACCTCGGCGCTATGGCGCGGATCCTCGACCGCGTGACGGGCCAAGACTTCGAAATGGCCGGTCGCCGGCTCGACCGCACACAGCGCGACCGACGTCGCGGGGGTCGCGGTGTCGAGCCCCAGCACCAGCATGATCCGAGCCTACGAACTGAGGCCGATCGCTGTGAGGCGCGCCTCCCAGTCGCCGCCGGTGGGGAGCAGCTCGGCGGTCCGGGTCTCGCCCGCCCCGGACTCATCTCCCTCCGGGCGCGTGAGCCGCACCCGCAGGTGTGCATCGGTGAGCCCCTCGACGAGCCCGGCACCCCACTCGACGACCACGACGGAGGCGGTGAGATCCGTGTCGAGGTCGAGGTCATCGACCTCCGCGAAGCTGCTGAGACGGTAGGCGTCCACGTGGACCAGCGGCAGCCGGCCGCCCTCGTGGACCCGGGCGATGACGAACGTCGGCGACGTCACCGGACCCTGCGCGCCCAGTCCGGCGGCGAGCCCCTGGACGAACACCGTCTTGCCGGCACCGAGCCGGCCGTCGAGCACCACGAGGTCACCGGCGCGGACCACGGCGGCAAGGCGCGCGCCGAGGGCCCGGGTGTCGTCGGGCGTTTTGAGGGTGATCACGCAGCAGTCCCGCTCGCGATTGCGCGCGCCCGCGCTAAGTCATCGCGCAGTGCCTGCATCGGGGCGCCGTTTGGCCCGTAACGCAACGCGCCCGACGGGTGGTACGTCGCGACCAGCCGGCGCCCGTTCGCCGTCAGCTGCTGCTCGCGGAGTGCGCGCAGCACGAACGCCGACTTCTTCGCCGCCGCCGCGCCGTCCCACAATCCGGCGATGGCGGTGAGCCCGAGCGCGACAACGACGGCGGGGTCGATGAGCGCGACCTGGCGATCCAGCCACCCGCGGCAGTTGGCGACCTCGAAGGCCAGCGGCCGGCGATTGCCGGGCGGGCGGCACTTCAGGATGTTCAGCACGGCGACCTCGCTGCGCGGGAGATGCCGCGGCGGCCAGCGCCGCATCGAGCGCGCGCCCGGCCTGCCCGACGAACGGGCGACCGCTCGCATCCTCCTGCGCTCCCGGAGCCTCACCGACCAGCAGGACCCGTGCTCCCGCGGGGAAATCGCCGACCACGACGTGCTGGCGTGCCGCCGCCAGTTCGGTGCAGGCCGTGCAGTTCGCGACCGTGGCCGCGAGCGTTTCCCAATCGGTCACGCCACCTGCCCGAGCAGGGCGAGCAGGTGCTCGTTGACGGCCGCCGGCGCCTCCATCATCGACATGTGGCCGACGCGGGGAATCGTCACCAGGCGCGCGGAAGGCAGCGCGTCGGCGATGACCTGGCTGTGGCTCGGCGGGGTGAGCACGTCGCGGCCACCGACGACGATCAGCACCGGGATCGACTTCAGCGCCGAAAGTGCCTCGGTGCGGTCGTGGGTGGCGAACGTCGGCAGGAACGCCGCCATCGTCTCCAGGGTCATCGGCGCTTGCATCCGCGCCATGGCCGCATGCGCCGCCGGCGGCGTGCCTGCCGCGAAGGCGACCCGGGCGTTCAACGCCCGGCCGAAGTCGGAGTCGGCCGCCCGGAAACGTTCGACGCGCCGGTTCAACGGCACCGCCCGCCCGGCGTGCGGCAGCAGCTTGCCCACCGGCCACGCCAGCGCTGCCGGCAGGCCGAGGGTCACCTGCCCCATCCCGGCACTGCTGGTGTCGACGAAGCCGACCGCGACGACCCGGCTGCCGAACAGCTCGGGCTCCTGCTCGGCGAGCGCCATGATCGTCATGCCGCCCATGCTGTGGCCCACCAGCACGATCCGGCCCTCGGGCACCTTCTGCCGCAGGATCGCGGACAGATCGCGACCCAGCTGCTCGATCGTGTCGCCGGCGACGGGTCCGGCCTCGGAGGCACCGTGTCCGCGCTGGTCGTAGAGCACCGCGCGGCAGCCAGCACCGACGACGGCCGGGACCTGCGCCGCCCAGCTCTCGGCGGTGCAGGTGTAGCCGTGGGCGAAGACGACGGTCGTCGCGGCATCGGCGGCACCGGCCTCGTAGCCGGCCAGCTCCACGCCGTCCGTCCCGGTGACGGTGTCGACGCGCACGCCGGTGAGCCGGGGAAGCTCGGGCGCCTCGCTGGGTCCGGCGCCGCGCATCGGGCGGCGCACCAGCCGATGCTCCGCCAGCATCCCCACTCCGGCGCCCACGGCGAGCGCTGCCGCCGCCCAAGCCGAATCACGCGCCTTCACGGGAAGCACCTCCGAGGTATCTGCGCGGAACCCGCGGGCCGATCCGGGTGACGATCTCGTAGTTGATGGTGCCGATCGCCTCGGCCCAGTCCTGTGCTGTCGGCTCCCCCCGGTGCCCCGGGCCGAACAGGACGACCTCGTCGCCTTCGCGCACCGCGTCGTCGCCGACGTCGACCACGAACTGATCCATGCACACCGGTCCCGGCGATGGTGCGTCGCCGCCCGGCGATCCAGCACCTCGCCCACATTGGTCGCGTGGCGCGGCACCCCGTCGGCGTAGCCGAGCGGGACCAGCGCCAGCGTGGTCTCGGCGGTGGTGTGGTAGCGGTGCCCGTAGGAGACGCCGGCACCGGCGGGGACCCGCTTGGCGAGCGCGACCCCGGCGCTTCAGGCGTCATGGCCGGCTCCAGGCCCAGCGCCTTCGGCCTCGCCCACCGCCGGTCCGGGAGACAGGCCATAGATCGACGACGCCCGGGCCGCACGAGATCGAAATGCGCCTCAGGCGTGGCAAGAGTCGCCGCGCAGTTAGCCAGGTGGCGCACCTGCGGGTGCCAGCCGCGCTCGCTCGGCGATGTCGAGCGCCTCCCGGTAACGCACCAGCTGCGCCTTCACCGTCGGGTGGCCCGGATCGTCGGCCAGCGCGAAGTGACTCCACACGCCGACCGGTTCGACGCCACCTTCCGCCAGGGCCGCCAGGCGCGGCATCGATCAGCCCCGGCCAGTCCGCCGCCATGGCACCCGCCCGGTGCAGTCCGGTGTCCGCGTCGAGATGCAGCCGTGCCGGACGGCCCGCCGCGCGAGCCGCCGCGGACGCTTGACGCACCATCCACGGCGCGCTGGCCGACAGCTCGATGCCGGCCGCCACCGGGGCGTCAGGTCGTCGTCCGGACCGGTCAGCCAGGCCATGATCGGCACGTCGATGCCGGCCGCGCGCAGCGCCAGCGCCTCAGCGGGGACAGCCACGCCCGAGCCAGCTCGCTCCCGCCTCGAGTGCGGCCCGGGCGCACGGCAGCATCCCGTGGCCATAGCCGTCGGCCTTGACGACGGCCATCACCGCGGCGCTGCCGGCCCGGCGCACCAGCTCGGCGGTCGAGGTGCGCACGGCGTCGAGATCGACTACTGCCTCGACGCGTGCCACGCGCGCTCCTCTGGAAGCCGGATCTCCTGCCAGGCCCGATGCAGTGACGCTAGCAAGTCCAGCGCTGCGAGCGGCGGGCCGGAATCCGCGACGACGATGCGCGCCGCGAGACCGTGCAGGTAGGCGCCGACACTGCCGGCGTCCAGCGCGTTCAGGCCCGACGCGAGCAGCGCGCCGCGTCAGCCCGGAGAGCACGTCGCCGCTACCGGCCGAGGCCAGCCATCCGGTGCCGGTGGGGTTCACCCGCGCGCCGCCGCCCGGATCCACCACCAGGGTCGCCGAGCCCTTCAACAGGACGGTCGAGCGGAGGTCGTTCGCCGCCCGCCGCGCGGCGCCCAACCGGTCGGCCTCCAGCGCGGCCTTGACGTCGTCCGGATCGCCCCCGACGAGCCGGGCGAACTCGCCTTCGTGCGGGGTCAGCAGCGTCTGCTGCCCTCGGGTGGCACGCTCGTGGAGCCAGTCCTGGTGCTGCGCGACGATCGTGAGCGCGTCGGCGTCGACCAGCACCGGCACGTCGGCGGCCAGCACGGCGCGCACCACGGCAGCGGCCTTCTCGTCGGTGCCGAGCCCGGGCCCCACCACCCAGGCCTGCACCCGGCCCGCTGCTAGGACGCCGTCACCGTCACCCGGCTCGACCTGCGTGGCCACGACATCCGGGAATCGCTGGCGGACCAGCTCGACCGGGTGGGCGGTGCCGGCGAAACGCAGGTAGCCGGCGCCTCCCGCGCGGGCACCGCCGGTGCAGAGCACGGCCGCACCTGGGTAGGCGTCGCTTCCCGCCGTGATCCCGAGGACCCCCCTGGTGTACTTCGACGCCTCGACACCCGGCATCGGCAGCAGCGCCGCGACGTCGGGCGGCTCGAGCTCCTCCAGATCGGCAGGCGGCAGCGAGAGCCCGATCGGGACCAGCTCGACCTCACCCGCGTACTCCGCGCCGGGCAGCACGAGCAGGCCCGGCTTGATGGTGCCGAAGGTGATCGTGGCCGCGGCACGAATCGCCGCGCCGGGCACGGCGCCGGTATCGGCATCGACCCCGCTCGGCACGTCCACGGCGACCGTGCGCGCCGGCGGGCTGAGCCGGGCCAGCCGGGCTGCGGCTTCACGCAGGCCACCCTTGCCTCCGATGCCGAGCATGCCGTCAAGCACCAGATCGGCTGCTGCCAGCAGGGCCTCGTCGCCGGCCTGACCGGCCGGGTACACCCGCGCACCGGCTCGGCGCGCCGCCGACGCCCCGGCCTCGTGATGCTTGGAGGCGACCGTCAACGCGGTCACGGCCGCTCCACGCGCGGCGAGCCGGGCCCCGGCGTAGAGCACGTCTCCCCCGTTGTCGCCGCCGCCCACCAGCAGCACGACCCGCTTGCCGTAGACGCGTCCGAGCCGGCGGGTCGCCGCCGCTGCGAGGCCCGCCGCCGCGCGCTGCATGAGCGCGCCGGACATCAGTTCCTCGTGCAGTGCCTGCTCGGCGGCCCGCACGACCTCGACCCGGTGGGCGTTGCGCATGGCTCAGCTCTCCCTCACCGCTCCAGAATCACCATCGCCGTGGCGACCCCGCCGTCATGACTCAGCGAGAGATGCCAGGCCCGCGCCCCCCGGGCTGATGCGGCGGCCGCGACGGTGCCGGTCAGTTCCAGGTGGGGTGAGCCGTCTTCGGCCGAGCGGACCGACGCGTCGTGCCAGTGCAGCCCTTTCGGGGCACCGAGCGCCTTCGCCAGCGCCTCCTTGGCGGCAAACCGCGCGGCCAGCCGTTCGGGGCGCTCCACCGCCTGCTCGGCCGCAGTGAAGAGCCGGTCGCGCAGAGTCGGGGTGCGCTCCAGCGCTGCGGCGAAGCGCGCCACGTCGACGACGTCGATGCCGACCCCTACGATCACCGCTACTCGACGGTGACGGACTTGGCCAGGTTGCGTGGCTGGTCGACGTCGAGGCCGCGGGCCAGGGCGAGCTCGCAGGCAAAGACCTGCAGGGGCAGCGAGGTCACCAGCGGAGCCAGCAAGGTGGGCGTGTGCGGCACCCGGATCACATCCGATCGCGTACGGAACCACGCTCTCGTCGCCCTCTTCCGCAATGACGATCGTGCGGGCGCCGCGGGCCCGGACCTCCTGGATGTTGCTCACGACCTTGTCGTGCAACACTGACCGGCCGCGCGGCGACGGCACCACCACGACGACCGGGGTTCCGTCCTCGATCAGAGCGATGGGCCCATGCTTCAGCTCCCCCGCCGCGAAGCCCTCGGCGTGCATGTACGCAAGCTCCTTGAGCTTCAACGCACCTTCCAGCGCCACCGGGTAGCCGACGTGGCGGCCGAGGAAGAGCACGGCTTTGGCGTCGGCGAGCTCGCGGGCCAGCGCCCGCACCGGCTCGACGGTGTCGAGCGTCCTGGCGACCAGCTCCGGGCGTGCGCTGCAGCTGCTCCACCAGCCCGATGACCTCGTCGTCCCAGGCCACCCCGCGCACCTGGGCGAGGAACAGCCCGACGAGCAGGCAGGCCGCCACCTGCCCGAGGAATGTCTTGGTGGCGGCGACCCCGACCTCGGGCCCGCAGTGGGTGTAAAGCACCGCGTCGGATTCGCGCGGGATCGTGGAGCCGACCGAGTTGCAGACCGCCAGCACCCGGGCGCTCTGCTCGCGGGCGTGCTTGACGGCCATCAACGTGTCGAGCGTCTCGCCGCTCTGGCTGATCGCGATGACGAGGGTGCCACGGTCGAGCACCGGGTCGCGGTAGCGGAACTCGCTGGCCAGCTCGACCTCGCACGGCAGCCGGGTCCAGTGTTCGATGGCGTACTTGGCGATCATCCCGGCGTGGTACGCAGTGCCACACGCGACGATGAAGACCTTGTCGACATCGCGCAACTCCTGGGGATCGAGGCGCAGCTCGTCGAGCTCGATCTGCCCGCTTGGGTGAGAGCCGGCCACGAAGCGTGTCGGCCAGGGCCTGCGGCTGCTCGCTGATCTCCTTGAGCATGAAGTACGGGTAGCCGCCCTTCTCGGCGGCGCTGGCGTCCCAGTCGACGTGGAACGGGCGGCCCTGCGCGGGCAAGCCGTCGAAATCGGTGACGGTCACGCCGCCGCCACGCAGCTCCACGACCTCGTCCTGGCCGATCTCGAGAGCCTCGCGGGTATGGGCGATGAACGCGGCCACGTCGCTCGCCACGAAGCTCTCGCCGTCACCGAGCCCCACCACGAGCGGGGAGTTGCGCCGGGCGGCCACTACCAGCCCCGGCTCCCGGGAGGAGGTGACGACGAGGGTGAACGCGCCGCGCAGCTGCCGGCAGACCGCCCGCAGGGCCGCAGCGAGGCCGACCTGGCCGTCGGCCATGCGCTCCTCGAGCAGGTGGGCCACTGTCTCGGTGTCGGTATCGCTGCTCAGCTGATGTCCGCGGCGCTCGAGATCGCCGCGCAGCTGGGCGAAGTTCTCGATGATGCCGTTGTGGATGACGGCGATGGTGCCGGTGCAGTCGATGTGGGGATGCGCGTTGCTATCGGTCGGGCCGCCGTGCGTCGCCCACCGGGTATGACCCATCCCGGCCGTCCCGGACCAGGAGACCTCGTCCTCGGCCAGCGACTTCTCCAGCTCCTCGAGCTTGCCTGCTCGACGCTGCACCCGCAGCTGACCATCGTCGAGGATGGCGACGCCCGGCGGAGTCGTAGCCGCGGTACTCCAGGCGGCGCAGGCCTCCGAGGGTCACCTCGAGAGCGTTTTGACTCCCGACGTAGCCGATGATCCCGCACACAACCCCAGCCTAAGCGGCGAGGGTCGCAACGCGTCCTATTGAGCACGTGGGGACCCACATCGGGATGGCGGGAATCCGACTACTGGGACAGGACGACAGCCGCGATCCGCTCCGCCGAGCTGCGGGCCACTTCCGGAGTGGTGGCCTCGACCATCACGCGGACCAGCGGCTCGGTTCCCGACGCACGCAGCAGCACCCGGCCGGAGTCGCCGAGTTCCGCGGCCACCCGGTCGGCTTCGCCGCGCACGGCCGGGTGGCCGGCGAGCTCGCGGGCGGCCCGCACGTTGATCAGCACCTGCGGCAGCCGGGTCATCACGGCGGCCAGCTCCGCCAGCGAGGCGCCGGTGGCGGCCACCCGCTCGAGCAGCACGAGGGCCGTCAGGAGACCGTCACCGGTCGTCGCGCTCTCGGCGAAGACGACGTGGCCGCTCTGCTCGCCGCCCAGCGAATACCCGCCGGCACGCATCGCCTCGAGGACGTAGCGGTCGCCCACCGCCGTGGCATGGACCGTGATCCCGGCGTCGCGCATCGCGTGGTGGAAGCCCAGGTTGCTCATGACCGTCGCGACCACCGTGTCGGCGACCAAGGCCCCTCGCTCGCGCAGCGCCAGCGCCGCGATGGCCAGGATCTGGTCACCGTCGACAAGGTTGCCTGCGGCGTCGACGGCAAGGCAGCGATCGGCGTCGCCGTCGTGCGCGATGCCGGCGTCGGCACCGTGCGCCAGCACCGTTTCCTGCAGGTCGAGCAGTGGCCGTCGCGCCGCAGCCGGCGTTGATGCGCAGGCCGTCACCGCCCGCGTGGATGGCGATGACCTCGGCCCCGGCCTCGCGCAGCACTCGCGGGGCGAGCTGAGACGCCGCCCCCTCCGCGCAGTCGACGACGACCTTCAGGCCGCGGAGCGGATGCTTCACCACGCTGAGCAAGTGGCGGACGTACTGCTCCACCAGACCCGCAGGCCCGGGCACGTCGAGCCGCAACCGTCCGATGTCGGCACCGGTCGGCCGGGACGAGGACGGGTTGTGGACGAATCCCTCGATGCGGTCCTCGAGCTCGTCCGGGAGCTTGTAGCCGCCGGCGCCGAAGATCTTGATGCCGTTGTCGGGCATCGGGTTGTGGCTGGCCGACAGGACGATCCCGAGATCGGCGCCGCAGGCCGCTACGGCGTGAGCAACAGCCGGGGTCGGGACGACGCCGAGCTGAACCACGTCAGCGCCGGCCCCTGCCACCCCGGCAGCCACCGCCGCCTCGAGGAACTCGCCTGACGGTCGCGTATCACGACCGATGACGACCAGCGGACGCGAGCTCTCGAGAACGCGAACGGCACCCGCGCCGACGGCCATCGCGATCTCGGGCGTGAGCTCCGCATTCGCCAGGCCGCGTACCCCGTCGGTACCGAAGAGCCGGGCCACTTACCGCTTGCTGTACTGAGGCGCCTTGCGGGCCTTCTTGAGCCCGTACTTCTTACGCTCCTTGACCCGAGGGTCACGGGTGAGGAAGCCGGCCTTCTTCAGCGGCGGACGGTTGTCCTCCTCGATCGCGATCAGCGCGCGCGCGATGCCGAGGCGCAGCGCGCCGGCCTGACCCGAGGTGCCGCCGCCCCGCAGGGTCGCGTAGACGTCATAGTTCTCGGCGAGCTCCAGCGTCTTCAGCGGCTCCGCCACGATCTGCTGGTGCACCTTGTTGGGGAAGTACTCACCCAGGGTGCGGTTGTTGAGCTTCCACTGCCCGGTTCCGGGCAGCAGCCGTACGCGGACGACCGCTTCCTTGCGGCGCCCGGTCGCCCGGGTGGCGCCCGAGGCGTCGGTGACGACAGCCACTGATGTCTCCTTCTCGGCCTGGGCCGATATGTAACGAACGCCTACTGGGCGACCTGAGTGATCTCGAACGGCACCGGCTGCTGAGCCTGATGGGGGTGGGTGGGGCCGGCGTAGACCTTGAGCTTGCCGGCCATCTGGCGACCGAGCCGGGTGTGCGGAAGCATGCCCTTGATCGCCTTTTCGATGATCTGCTGCGGCCGGCTGGCGAGCAGGTCGTTGAACGACCGGGTCTTCAGACCACCCGGGAAGCCGGAGTGGCTGTAGTAGACAGTGCGCTCGGCCTTGGTGCCGGTGAGCACCACCTTGCTGGCATTGATGACGATGACGAAATCACCGGTGTCGATGTGAGGCGCGTAGTACGCCTTGTGCTTGCCGCGCAGCAGGATCGCGGCTTGCGTCGCAAGACGCCCGAGCACCACGTCCGTGGCATCGATGACATGCCAGGTGCGCTGGACATCGGCGGACTTGGGCTGGTACGTGGGCACGTCAGGGCCTTCTTCGATTACCGGGGGCGTCTGGTGTTCTTGGGCGGCACGAGCCCGCAAAGTGCTGTGATTTCCGACGATGTCAGGGGCTGGTCTTCCGACCGGACATCTGCCAGGCACAGCTGGGGCACGGCAACAACCGGCCACTTTACCCGATGGATGGATCCGAGCCATCCGCGGCGCCGGCCGGAGGGACGTCTACCGGGGTTCGCAGCCGGCGAGTGACCGCGGCACGGGCAGCGAGAGCTCCGGCCGACGGGTACGTCACCTGCTCCAGGCACAGGCCCCGGGCAGGCATCACCTGCACGCCCGGGTCGCGGACGAGACCGTTCAGCACGTCGCGCGGCCATTGCGGGTCCCTGCGGCCCTCGCCGACCGCGACCAGCGCGCCCATCAACGCGCGAACCATCGAGTGGCAGAACGCGTCGGCCTCGACTGCAGCCTCGATGACGCCGTCCGGCCCGCGCGTGCAGGAGAGCCGGATCAGGCGACGGATCGTCGTCGCGCCTTCACGCCTACGGCAATAGGCGGCGAAATCGTGCTCCCCGCGCAGCGAATCGCCAGCCACGTTCATGGCGGCGACGTCAAGGTGGTGGGGCCAGCCGGCGGTGTCACGCCGGCGCAGCGGGTCACCGAACCCGGAGTCATCGAGGCGGTAGCTGTAGCGCCGGGACAGGGCGCTGAAACGGGCGTCGAACCCGTCCGGAGCGCGCTCCACAGCCCGGACGCGCACGTCAGGAGGGAGCAGTGAATTGAGCCAGCGCACCGATGGCAATCCCGCCGTCGCGAGGTCGACGTGCACGACCTGCCCGCGCGCATGCACGCCGGCATCGGTACGTCCCGCGACCGTCGTCGTGGGTGAACCGGCGCCGCGCAATACGACGGCTAGCGCGTCCTCCACCGTCGCCTGCACGGTGCGCTGGCCGGGCTGACGCGCCCAACCGGCAAAGTCCGTGCCGTCGTACGCGAGATCGAGCCGGACCCGGCGACTCACATGCCGCGCGACAGCGCTGAAAGAGGCCGGGTCAGCGCTCACCCTCGGCCTGCGACTCCTCGCTGGCGGACTCGGCCTGCTTCTCGGGCTCGGCGGCGGGCTCCTCGGCCGCCGGAGCCTGAGCTGCCACGGCCTCGGGGGCGTCGGTATCGCCCTCGGTCGGAACGTCGACCTGCTCAGCGGCCGTGGCCTCGGGTGCCTCGATCTCCGCGCCCTCGCCCGGGATGCCGGCGGCGTCGGTCGTTTCCGTCGCCTCCGCGGCCTCGACGTCAGCGGTGTCGGCGGCCAGCGCGCTAGCGGCGGTCTCCGACTCGCCGGCCAGGTCCTGCGCGGTCTCGCGGGTTCGTCCGGTGAGCGGGCGGCGGCCGGCGATACGGCTGCTGCGGGTGCGCTCGGCCTCATCGACGACGGACTGGCCGGCCGTGAGTCCCTCGACCAGCTCGATACGCGCCATCGGCGCGTTGTCGCCCTGGCGCGGGCCGAGCTTGGTGATCCGGGTGTAGCCACCCGACCGGTTCTCGTAGCGCGGGCCGATCTCGGTGAACAGGTGGTGGACCACCGACTTGTCCTTCACCACCCGCAGCACCCGGCGGCGCGCGGCAAGGTCACCGCGCTTGGCGGAGGTGACGAGCTTTTCCGCGAGCGGGCGCAGCCGCTTGGCCTTGGCGACGGTGGTGGTGATGCCGCCGTGCTCGAACAGCGCCGTGGCGAGGTTGGCCAGGATCAGCCGCTCATGTGCGGGGCTGCCCCCGAGACGAGGGCCCTTTGTCGGCGTTGGCACGGGGTTCTCCTTGGAAACTTCGGCAACTCTTGGAAACTCGTAAAAAACTGGCGGCTGCCGGCTTGCCCGGCAGCCGCCAGGGTGCGCTCTAGTACTGCTCGGTCTCGGTGTACGCGGCGCCGTCGTCGGCGCCCTCTTCGGTGGTGGCCGAGAAGCCCGGCCCGTACGCGACATCGGTGCCGTAGGTGTCGACCGCGATGCGCGGGTCGAATCCGGGAGGGCTGTCCTTGAGCGCGAGGCCCATACCGGCCAGCTTGCCCTTGACCTCGTCGATCGACTTCTGGCCGAAGTTGCGGATGTCGAGCAGGTCCGCCTCGCTACGGCCCACGAGCTCGCCGATGGAGTGGATGCCCTCGCGCTTCAGGCAGTTGTAGGAACGGACCGTCAGGTCCATCTCCTCGATCGGCAAGGCCAGATCGGCAGCCAGCGCGGCGTCGGCCGGGGACGGGCCGATGTCGACGCCTTCGGCCTCGACGTTGAGCTCCTGCGCCAGACCGAACAGGCCGACCAGGGTGTGTCCGGCGCTCGCCATGGCGTCACGAGGGGTCATCGAGCGCTTGGTCTCGACGTCGACCACGAGGCGGTCGAAGTCGGTGCGCTGCTCGACACGAGTGGCCTCGACCTTGTAGGTCACCTTGAGCACGGGCGAGTAGATCGAGTCGACCGGAATGCGCCCGATCTCCTGACCGACCTGCTTGTTCTGCACCGCGGAGACGTAGCCGCGGCCACGCTCGACGGTGAGCTCGATCTCGAGCTTGCCCTTGTCGTTCAGGGTCGCAAGGTGCAGATCCGGGTTGTGAACCTCGACACCGGCCGGCGGCGCGATGTCAGCGGCGGTGACGACGCCCGGGCCCTGCTTGCGCAGGTACATCACGGTCGGCTCGTCGTTGTCGGAGCTCACGACGAGCTCCTTGAGGTTCAGGATGATCTCGGTGACGTCTTCCTTCACACCGGGAACGGTGGAGAACTCGTGCAGCACCCCGTCGATCCGGATGCTCGTCACGGCCGCGCCGGGGATGGACGACATCAGGGTGCGGCGAAGCGAGTTACCGAGGGTGTAGCCGAAGCCGGGCTCGAGCGGCTCGATGATGAATCGCGAGCGGAACTCGTCGACCGGCTCTTCGGTCAGTGTTGGTCGCTGTGCAATGAGCACGGCAGGTGCCTCCTGTTTCCTGGACGACCGCTATATGACGTCCGGGTGATGCGTCCCGACCGGATCTCTGTCCCCGGCCGGGTTCCCGCCTGAGGCCTCCCGAAGCAGGCCCCAGGGGGCAAGTCCTACTTGGAGTAGAGCTCGACGATCAGCTGCTCCTGCACCGGGGTGTCGATGACACCGCGCTCCGGGAGGGAGTGAACGAGAGCTCGCATTGAGGGCGAGATGACTTCGAGCCACGCCGGGGTGGTGCGGCTGCCGGCCAGCTCACGCGCGATGACGAACGGGGTCATCTCGTGGCTCTTCGGCCGGATCTCGACGATGTCGTTGGGCGCGACCCGGTAGCTCGGGATGTCGACCTTCTTGCCGTTCACCAGCACGTGGCCGTGGCGCACGATCTGGCGGGCGGCGTCGCGGGACGGCGCGAACTGGGCGCGGTAGACGACGTTGTCGAGGCGCGACTCGAGAATGCGCAGCAGCTCGTCACCGGTCTTGCCGGAGCGACGGTTGGCCTCGTCGTAATAGCTGCGGAACTGCTTCTCGAGAATGCCGTAGATGCGCGCGCACTTCTGCTTCTCGCGCTTCTGCAGCAGGTACTCGCTGTCCTTGGTGCGGCCGCGTCCGTGCTCGCCCGGCGGGTAGGGCCGGATCTCGATGGGGCACTTCGGGGTCTCGCACTTGCCGCCCTTGAGGAAGAGCTTCATCTTCTCTCGACGGCAGCGCTTGCAATCTGGGCCGGTGTAACGGGCCATGTTTTTCCTGTCTCCCTAGCTCGCGTCAGACCCGGCGCCGCTTGGGCGGGCGGCAACCGTTGTGCGGGACAGGGGTCACGTCCTGGATCGCGCCGACCTCGAGACCGGTCGCCTGCAGGCTGCGGATGGCGGTCTCACGGCCGGAGCCGGGACCCTTGACGAAGACGTCGACCTTGCGCATGCCGTGTTCCATGGCCTTGCGCGCCGCGTTCTCCGCAGCCATCTGCGCTGCGAACGGGGTCGACTTGCGCGAGCCCTTGAAGCCGACATGGCCGGCGGAGGCCCAGGAGATCACCGCGCCGTTGGGGTCGGTGATCGAGACGATCGTGTTGTTGAAGGTGCTCTTGATGTGGGCGTGGCCGTGCGCAATGTTCTTGCGCTCCTTGCGCCGGACCTTCTTGACGCCGGCGGCACCAGCTCGCTTCTGCGGGGGCATCCGTTACTTCTTTCCTGGCTTCTTCTTGCCGGCGATGGCGCGACGCGGGCCCTTACGGGTGCGGGCGTTGGTGTGGGTCCGCTGAGCGTGGACCGGAAGGCCACGGCGGTGACGGATGCCCTGATAGCAACCGATCTCCACCTTGCGGCGAATGTCCTGGGCAACCTCGCGGCGGAGGTCACCCTCGATCTTGTAGGAGGCGTCGATCCAGTCGCGCAGCTTCAGCAACTGATCGTCGGTGAGGTCGCGGACCCGGGTGTCGGGGTCGATCCCGGTCTGCGCCAAGGTCTCCCTGGCCCGGGTACGGCCTACGCCGTAGATGTAGGTGAGGGCGACTTCCAACCGCTTTTCGCGCGGGAGGTCGACGCCGGCAAGGCGTGCCATCGGCGGGCAGGGCTCCTTCTGGTGTTAACGGAGGTCTTCACCCGCTCCGGCCCCACCTGCCCGGTGGGGCCCCGGCCTCCGACCGGGGGTGGACGGCCTTACGGCCGCTGGAACGAGTTCGAGGTGATCGCGCTGAGCCGGTATTAGCCCTGGCGCTGCTTGTGACGCAGGTTTTCACAAATGACCATGACCCGCCCATGACGGCGAATCACCTTGCACTTGTCACAGATCTTCTTGACGCTGGGTTGAACCTTCACGGCTGCGTTGGACTCCCTTGCGTGCGCAGCCGACAGCATTGCTGCCCGGCTGAATCCACACGCCTAGCGGTGCTTACTTGTAGCGGTAGACGATGCGTCCACGAGACAGGTCATATGGCGAGAGCTCCACGACAACCCGGTCCTCAGGAAGGATACGGATGTAGTGCTGGCGCATCTTGCCGCTGATGTGTGCGAGAACCTTGTGGCCGTTCTGCAGCTCAACGCGGAACATCGCGTTGGGCAGCGGCTCGACGACCTTGCCCTCGATCTCAATAGCCCCGTCTTTTTTCGGCATATCCTCCGCGACCCTGATTGATGTGGCGATTGTCTTGCTGATCTCGATTGACCGACCAGCTGCGGGCTTCACCGCGATTTGTCACGCACGCGTAAAGGCCCGGCCGAGTGGCCGACATGCCACTGTACGCCAGATCGTCCGATCCGCCCAGCAAGCGGCTTGTGGCCGCCGGCGGATGACTGATCCCCTAGCGGGCCTCGGTACCGCCCTCCGGACCCTGGGTGCGACGCCGGATCTCGTTGCCGATCACCCCGATGCCGGCGAAGCCGGTGAACCAGAGGAACCAGGGATACCCGGCGCCGCTCAACGCCCAGACCAGGATGAGGATGACGTTGGTCGAGAGGTAACCCCACCATTCGAGCCCGCCGGCCGCCGAGCCACGGCGCGAGCGCCGGGCGGGCGCCCTGGGCGGTTCCCGCTTCTCGAGTGAGGCCGCCGCGCTGCCGGCCCTCTCCTCCGCGAGATCAGGCAGGTCGGCGGTGAGCTTGCGCAAGTCACCGATAGTCGTGGCGGAGTAGGCCCATTCCAGCCGCTGGTCGAGCTCGGCGAGAGTGAGGCGGCCAGCGCTTGCGTGGCGGCGCAGCTGCTGGGCCGTCAGCTCCCGATCGACGTCGGACGCGCGAAGATCGGAACGTTCGGGACGGTCTGGTTCGGTCATCTCAGCCGGCAGCAGCGGTCTCCGCGGGCTGGCCGGCCTTGACGCCCAGCGCGGCCAGCTTGGCCACGCCGCCGTCGAACGCCGTCAGTACCCAAGGCCCGTCCTCAGTGATCGCGACCGTGTGCTCCCAGTGGGAGGCCCAGCGACCGTCTGCCGTGACGACCGTCCACTCGTCCTCGAGCACGCGGGTGTCAGGGGTCGAGAGGGTCACCATCGGCTCAATCGCGAGGGCGAGACCTTTGACGAGCCGCTGGCCGCGGCCCGGGCGCCCGTAGTTGAGCAAGTGCGGAGCCTGGTGCATCGCGGTTCCGATGCCGTGGCCGCCGTAGTTCTCGACGATGCCGTACTCGCCATAGGGGCCGGTGTGGCGCCGGATCTCGTCCTCGACCGCACTGCTGATATCGGTGAGGCGGCCGCCGAGCTGAGCAGCGGCGAGGCCGGCCCAGAGCGAGGCTTCGCACACCCGGGAGAGCTCCAACGCCTCCGGCGCCACCTCGCCGACGGGGACGGTGATCGCCGAATCGCCATGCCAGCCGTCGAGGATCGCGCCGCAGTCGATCGAAACCAGATCGCCCTCACGGAGTACGCGCGAACCCGGGATCCCGTGGACCACCTCGTCGTTCACCGAGGCGCAGATGCTGCCGGTGAAACCGGGCTGACCGCCGTAGCCGCCGTAATTCAGGAAGGACGGAATCGCGCCCTCGCCGCGGATCGAACTTTCGGCCACCTCGTCCAGCTCTTTGGTGGTGACCCCCGGACGCACCTCGGCGCGCACCCGTTCGAGGGTTCGGGCGACGACCAGTCCGGCCTCGCGCATCAGGAGGATCTCCGAGCGCGACTTGATCTCTACTTCTTCGCGCCGGCTCATGGCCTCGAGATCCTTTCGAGGACCCGCTAGCGGGTCGGTCCTCATCACCGTCAGTCTTCGTAACGTCGCAGGGCTTCCAGCGCGCGATCGGTGATGTCATCCACCGGCCCGGTCGCGTCGATACCTACCAGGATGCCTCGCGCTGCGTAAAAGGAAATGAGCGGAGCCGTTTGTTCCGCATACACCTCGAGACGATGTCGCACCGTTTCGGACTTGTCGTCATCGCGCTGGAAGAGCTGCCCGCCACATCGGTCGCAGACCCCCTCGCGGGTGGGCGGATCGAAATCGACATGCCAGATCGTCCCGCAGCGATGGCAGGTGCGCCGCCCCGACAGCCGTCGGACCACCTCGTCGTCGTCGACGACGAGTTCGAGAACGATGTCGAGTTTGTGGCCGAGGTCAGCGAGCAGTCCCTCGAGCGTTTCGGCCTGTGGGACGGTGCGCGGGAATCCGTCCAGCAGGAATCCGCGCAACGCGTCCTCCTCGGCCAGCCGGTTACGCACCATTTCCACGGTGACCGAATCCGGCACGAGATCGCCGGCATCCATGTACTGCTTGGCCAGCTTGCCGAGCTCGGTGCCGTCGCTGACATTGGCCCGAAAGATGTCGCCGGTGGAAATCTTCGGGATTGACTCCGCAGACGCGATGAAAGCCGCCTGCGTACCCTTGCCCGCCCCTGGCGGGCCCACGAGAACGAGGCGCACTAGCGCAGGAATCCCTCGTAGTGACGCTGCTGAAGCTGGCTCTCGATTTGCTTCACCGTTTCCAGGCCGACCCCGACCATGATCAGCACGCTGGTGCCGGCAAACGGGAACTGCTGGTTCTTCGTGAGATTGAGCAAGGCGAGCGGCAGGACGCAGATGATTCCGAGGAACAGCGACCCGGGCAGCGTGATGCGGGACAGGACTCGTTCCAGATATTCGGCGGTCGGTCGACCGGGCCGGATACCCGGAATGAAGCCGCCGTACTTCTTCATGTTGTCGGCGACTTCGGTCGGGTTGAACGTGATCGAGACATAGAAGTACGTGAAGAAAATGATCAGCGCGGCATAGAACGCGAGATACAGCGGATGGTCGCCGCGCGCCAGGTAACGCTGGTCGAAGTCTTGGAAGGTCTTGTTCGTCCACACCTGGCCGAGCAACTGCGGCAGCTGCAGCAACGATGAAGCGAAGATCACTGGCACGACGCCGGCCTGGTTGACCTTCATCGGGATGTACGTGGACGTGCCGCCATACATGCGGCGACCGATCATCCGCTTGGCGTACTGGACCGGGATCCGGCGCTGGGCCTGCTCGACGAAGACCACGAACACGACGATCGCGAGACCGAGCAGCAGCACGAGCGTGAAGACGACGCCGCCGGCCGCCTGCAGGATGCCCGTGCCCTGCGAAGGCAGGCGGGCGGCGATCGAGGTGAACATCAGCAGCGACATGCCGTTACCGACGCCGCGGCTGGTGATGAGCTCGCCCAGCCACATGATCAGCGCGGTACCGGCGGTCATGGTGATGACGATGACGGCGGTGTTGTAGATCGAGGGGTCGCGAATGATGTTGGACGTGCAGTTCGGGATCAGCCGGTTCGAGCGGGCGAGCGCGACGATGCCGGTGGACTGCAAGACCGCGAGGGCCATCGTCAGGTAGCGCGTGTACTGGGTGATCTTGGTTTCACCCGCGCTGCCCTCCTTGCGAAGCTGCTCGAGACGCGGAATCACGACGGTCAGCAGCTGAATGATGATGCTGGCGGTGATGTACGGCAGGATGCCGAGCGCGAACACGGAGAGCTGCAGCAGCGCCCCGCCACTGAACAGGTTGATCAACGACAGGACGTTCTTGCTTGCGCTGTCTTGATTGCCCGTGAGGCAGTCGTGAATGGCGCGCGTAGAGACCCCTGGCGCAGGAAGCACGCTGCCGACCCGGAACAAAACGATGATTCCGAAGGTGAACAGCAACTTCTTGCGCAGGTCAGGCGTGCGGAACGCGCGTCCGAAGGCGGAGAGCACGGCTCCTCCCTGCAGGAGTCGAGAGACGGCTACGACGGGCAGCCGCTCAGCTGGAGCGCCAGGGGTGCCTGGGGCGACTTTAACAGCCGCTTTGCGACGGGTCCCGCTCCGGAATGCCGATGCCGCCCCCGGATCGCAGATTGGTCAACCTGCGCCAGAGGGCGGCGTCGGCAAGGAGGTGCGGATTCCGTCGTTGCGGCGGAACGCGCGATCAGATCTGAATAGCTGTCCCTCCGGCCGCCGACAGCTTCTCGCGGGCCGATGCCGAGAACGCGTTCGCGCTCACCTGCATCGCCACCGAGACGCCGCCATCGCCCAAAACCTTGACCGGCAGGCCCCGGCGGACCGCGCCGGCCTCGACCAGATCGTCCACGCTGATGCCGCCGCCCTGGGGGAAGAGCTCGCCCAGCCGGGTCAGGTTGACCACCTGGTACTCGACCCGGGACGGGTTGCGGAAGCCCTTGAGCTTCGGAACCCGCATGTGCAGCGGCATCTGGCCACCCTCGAAGCGCGCGGGGACGTTCTTGCGGGCCCCCGTGCCCTTCGTGCCGCGACCGGCGGTCTTGCCCTTGGAGCCTTCACCGCGACCTACGCGGGTCTTCGGCTTCTTGGCGCCAGGAGCGGGCCTCAGGTGATGAACCTTCAGTCCGCGCCCGGGCAGGACGTCGTCCGCCGCGCCGGTTTCGGCTGCTGCCTCGCTCATGAGCTCACCTCCTCGACGCTCACCAGGTGCGAGACGGCGTTGATCATGCCGCGCACCTCGGGGCGGTCTTCACGCGTAACGGTCGCACCGATGCGGCGAAGCCCCAGGGTGCGAAGGGTCTCACGCTGGCGCGATGTCCCGCCGATGCCGGACTTGCGCTGCGTGATCTTGAGTTCAGCCATCGTCGTCACGCCCCAGGGGTGAGGACGGCCGCGGGGGCTGCACTCGCTGCCCGGGCCCGCAGGAGCGCCGCAGGAGCGACGTCCTCGAGCGGGCGGTCACGCCGGGCCGCGATCTCCTCGGGACGCATGAGCCCCTGGAGAGCCGCGACCGTCGCGCGGACGATGTTGATGGGGTTCGACGAACCGAGCGACTTGGACAGCACGTCATGGATGCCGGCGCACTCCAGCACCGCACGAACCGGACCACCGGCGATGACACCGGTACCGGGCGATGCGGGCTTGAGCAGGACGACACCTGCCGCGTCCTCACCCTGGATCGGGTGCGGAATCGTCGCGCCGATGCGCGGCACGCGGAAGAAGTGCTTCTTGGCCTCCTCGACACCCTTGGCGATCGCCGCGGGCACCTCCTTGGCCTTTCCGTAGCCGACGCCAACGGTGCCTTCGCCGTCTCCCACGATCACCAATGCGGTGAAGGAGAAACGTCGACCACCCTTGACGACCTTGGCCACCCGGTTGATCGCGACGACGCGCTCGATGTACGCGGACTTCTCCGCTGCCGCCCCACCCGAGCGGTCGCGTCGGTCACGGCGTTCGCCGCTGCCGCCTGCGCGGCGCTGACCTGGCATATCGGAGGTGTCCTTCCTAGAACCGGAGCCCGGCTTCGCGGGCCCCGTCTGCGAGGGCGGCGATGCGCCCGTGATACTTGCGGCCGCCGCGGTCAAAGACCACGGTGTCGACCCCGGCTGCCTTGGCGCGCTCAGCGATCAGAGTGCCCACGGCCGTGGCCGCGTTGCTCTTCGTGCCGTCGGCGCTACGCAGGCTGGGGTCGAGGGTCGAGGCCGACGCCAGCGTGTGACCGCGGGTGTCGTCGACAACCTGGGCGTAGATGTGACGAGCCGAGCGGGTGACGACCAGGCGCGGACGCGCGGCGCTCCCCGAGACCCGCTTGCGCACCCGGAAGTGGCGCCGGGAGACCCCAGCGCGCCGGGTCGCCGAAATGGTGGATGGCATTACTTGCCCGCCTTTCCGACCTTGCGGCGGATGACCTCGCCTTGGTAACGCACGCCCTTGCCCTTGTACGGGTCGGGCTTGCGCAGCTTGCGGATGTTGGCCGCAACCTCGCCGACAAGCTGCTTGTCGATGCCCTTGACGACGAAACGGGTCGGCGCCTGGACCTCGAAGCTGATGCCCTCCGGCGCCTTGACCGGCACGGGGTGGCTGAAGCCGAGCGCGAACTCGAGGTCGCCCCCACGGGCCTGGACCCGGTAACCGACGCCGACGATCTCCAGAGTCTTGGAGTAACCGTCGGTGACGCCGGTGACCATGTTGGCGATCAGAGAGCGGGTGAGCCCGTGGCGGGCCCGGCTCTCGCGCTCGTCGTCCGGACGCTTGACGAGGAGGGTGCCCTCTTCCTGCTCGACGGTGATCGGCTCGATCACCGTATGGGAGAGGGTGCCCTTGGGGCCTTTGACGGTGACGTTCGGGCCGTCGAGGGTGACCTCGACGCCGGACGGGACCGGGACCGGGAGTCTGCCGATGCGTGACATGGCCGCCTACCAGACGTAGGCGAGGACTTCCCCGCCCACGCCTCTCTTAGCGGCCTGCTTGTCAGTGAGCAGCCCGGTGGATGTGCTGATGATGGCCACGCCGAGCCCGCCGAGCACCTTGGGAAGGTTGGTCGCCTTCGCGTAGACGCGCAGGCCGGGCTTGGAGATGCGCCGGATGCCGGCGATCGTGCGCTCCCGGTTCTGGCCGTACTTGAGGTCGATGACGAGCACCCGCTCGACGCCTTCGCCCTCGCTGGACCAGCTCTTGATGAAGCCCTCCTGCTGGAGGATCTCGGCGATGTGGGTCTTGATCTTGCTGTAGGGCATGCG
Organism: uncultured Actinomycetota bacterium; assembly: GCA_963782485.1. Lineage (GTDB taxonomy): Bacteria > Actinomycetota > Actinomycetes > Frankiales > Frankiaceae > DATAZK01. Next base: position 197,972 of record CAWAJV010000005.1, on the reverse strand, counting down.
CACGGAGTCGTGGTACGCCTTGTTGCCGTTGCGGACACGCGTGAGCATGTCGGCAATCGGGTCGGTCATGGTCATTTAGTGCTCATGGCGTCGGTGCCTGTGCCTTCCCGCGGCGGTTCCCAGGGGGCCTTCCGCGTAGAGGGTGGATTGTCAGATGTGCAGAGGGCTGGTGCTACCCAGCGCGGACCGCTACCAGGAGCTCTTCGTGATGCCGGGCAGCTCACCGCGGTGGGCCATCTGCCTCATGCAGATCCGGCAGAGCCCGAACGCGCGATACACCGCGCGGGGCCGGCCGCACCGCTGGCAGCGGGTGTAGCCGCGAACCTTGAACTTCGGCTTGCGATTGGCCTTTTCGACCAGGGCCTTCTTCGCCATTGTCTCAGCTCTCCCTGAACGGGGTCATCTAGTTCTCCCGGAACGGGAAACCGAGTGCACGAAGCAGCGCCCGTCCCGCGTCATCGTCTTCTGCACTGGTGACGACCGTGATGTCCATACCGCGGACGCGATCGATGTTGTCCTGGTTGATCTCGTGGAAGATCGACTGCTCGGTCACGCCGAAGGTGTAATTGCCGCGCCCGTCGAACTGCTTGGGCGAAAGCCCACGGAAGTCACGGATACGCGGCAACGCGATCGACACCAGCCGGTCGAGGAACTCCCACATCCGGTCGCCGCGAAGGGTCACCTTCGCGCCGATGGGCTGGCCCTCGCGCAGCTTGAACTGAGCGATGGACTTCGTCGCCTTGCGGACCGTCGGCTTCTGGCCGGTGATCAGCGAAAGGTCACGAACAGCCCCGTCGATGAGCTTGGAGTCGCGCGCGGCGTCGCCGACGCCCATGTTGACGACGACCTTCACCACGCCCGGAACCTGCATGACGTTGGCGATGCCCAGCGAGCTCTTCAGCTCGCTGCGCACCTCCTCGCGGTAACGAACCTTCAGCCGGGCAGCCGGCTTGGCAGGGGCTTCTGTAGTGGTAGTCATCAGACGTCCGCCTCCTCGCCCTGGCTGCGCACGACCCGGACCTTCTTGCCGTCGGCGTCGACGCGGGAGCCGACCCGTCCCGGCTTGCCGGTCTTGGGGTGGACCAGGCCGACGTTGCTCACGTGAATCGGAGCCTCCGTCTCGATGATCCCGCCGGTTTGGCTGCCGCGCGCGCTGGTCTGCTGCTTGGTGTGCCTCTTGATGCGATTGGCCCCCTCGACGAGCACGCGCTCGTCGGCCGGGTAAGCCTCGATCACCTTGCCGCGCAGGCCCCGGTCCTTACCGGTGAGCACCTGCACGGTGTCGCCCTTCTTGATCTTCATGTCCTCAGATCACTTCCGGTGCGAGCGAGATGATCCGCATGAACCGGCGGTCGCGAAGCTCGCGGCCGACGGGACCGAAGATGCGGGTACCCCGCGGATCTCCGGTGTCGCGGATCAGCACCGCTGCGTTCTCGTCAAACTTGATGTAAGTGCCGTCGGGACGACGACGCTCCTTGACGGTGCGGACGACGACGGCCTTGACGACCTCGCCCTTCTTCACACCGGCGCCGGGGAGAGCGTCCTTGACGGTGCCGACGATGATGTCGCCGATCCCGGCGTAACGACGGCCGGAGCCGCCGAGTACGCGAATGCAGAGCAGCTCCTTGGCGCCGGTGTTATCGGCGACGCGCAGCCGCGATTCCTGCTGGATCATCGGGCACGCTCCAGGATTTCCACGACGCGCCAGCGCTTGGTGGCCGACAGCGGCCGGGTCTCCATCAGCAGCACGCGGTCACCGATGCCGGCCGAGCTGGCCTCGTCGTGTGCCTTGTACCGGGTGGTCCGGCGGATCGTCTTGCCGTAGAGCGGGTGCTGGACCCGGTCCTCGACCTCGACGACGACCGTCTTGGTCATCTTGTCGCTGACGACGAGACCCTCGCGAACCTTGCGGTTGCCACGGGTCAGCTCGCCTGCTTCTGACGGGGTACTCATGCGGATGCCTTCTCGGTCTCAGCTGCTGCAGAAGGTGCGGTCGCCGCGTCTTCTGATTCAGCGACCTCGTAAACGATGCCGAGCTCGCGCTCGCGCATCACGGTGTAAATGCGGGCGATGTCGCGGCGGACGGTCTGCAGCCGCCGGTTGTTGTCGAGCTGACCGGTAGCCACCTGGAACCGCAGGTTGAACAGCTCCTGCTTGGCCTCACGCAGGCGGGTCAGCAGGTCCTCGTCGCTCGAGCTGCGAAGCTCGAGTGCAGTGGTGCTGGCCATCAGACGCTCGCCCCCTCTCGGGTGATGAAGCGGCACTTCATCGGCAGCTTGTGCATCGCGCGCCGCATGGCCTCACGGGCCAGCGGCTCGGGGACTCCGGAGAGCTCGAACATGACGCGTCCGGGCTTCACGTTGGCGATCCACCACTCCGGCGAACCCTTACCGGAACCCATCCGGGTCTCGGCCGGCTTCTTGGTGAGCGGGCGGTCCGGGTAGATGTTGATCCAGACCTTTCCGCCACGCTTGATGTGGCGGGTCATCGCGATACGAGCGGATTCGATCTGCCGGTTGGTGACGTAGGCGGGCTCGAGAGCCTGGATGCCGAAGTCGCCGAAGGCGATCGTGGTCCCACCCTTGGCGGCGCCGGAGCGTCCCGGATGGTGTTGCTTGCGGTGCTTGACCCTGCGTGGAATGAGCATTTCGGTCAGCCCTCCTGTCCCTCAGTGGGGGGCGTCTCGGCAGCCGGAGCCTCGGGAGCCGCGGGGGCCGGCTCGGCAGCCGGAGCCTCGGGCGCCGCAGCGGCGACCGGGGTCGGGACGGCCTCGGGTGCGGCAGTGGCGACCGGAGGCGCGGCAACCTCGGCCGGAACCTCGGCGGGAGCTTCAGTCGCAGCAGGAGCACTGGCCGCGCCACCCTGGCGGGACTGAGCCTGCTGGGCTGCGCGCCCGGCGTCGGTGCCGGCAGCGGTCGTGCCGGTGGACCCGCTGCGCGGACGGCGAACCGGACGCTCGCGACGCTGCGCACGAAGCAGAGCCTCCTGCGCCTCGCGCTCGGCGCGGCTGGCCACGACGTCGCCCTTGTAGATCCAGACCTTGACCCCGATACGGCCGAACGTCGTACGGGCCTCGTAGAAGCCGTAGTCGATGTCGGCGCGCAGCGTGTGCAGCGGAACGCGACCCTCGCGGTAGAACTCCGAGCGGCTCATCTCAGCGCCGCCGAGGCGGCCCGAGCACTGCACCCGGATGCCCTTGGCGCCGCCCTTGAGCGCGCTCTGCATGGACTTGCGCATGGCGCGCCGGAAGCTCACCCGGCTCGACAGCTGCTCGGCGACACCCTGGGCCACGAGCTGAGCGTCGATCTCGGGGTTCTTCACCTCGAGGATGTTCAGCTGGACCTGCTTGCCGGTGAGCTTCTCCAGGTCGCCGCGGATGCGGTCGGCCTCAGCACCGCGGCGGCCGATGACGATGCCCGGACGAGCGGTGTGGATGTCGACACGCAGGCGACCCTGGGTGCGCTCGATGTCGACCCGGCTGATGCCCGCACGCTCCATGCCCTTGGACATCATCTTGCGGATCTTGACGTCCTCGCCGACGTACGCGGCGTACTGCTTGTCCGCGTACCAGCGTGACGTGAACTCGCTGGTGATACCCAGACGGAAGCCGTGTGGGTTGACCTTCTGGCCCACTAGGAGGCCCTCCTCGAGGTGCTACGGGTCGACTGGGCGCGAGACTCGACGACCACGGTGATGTGGCTGGTGCGCTTGCGCACCCGGTACGCGCGGCCCTGAGCCCGCGGGCGGAAACGCTTCAGCGTCGGCCCCTCGTCCACGTAGGCCTCGCTGATCCACAGCGAGTCGCGGTCGAGGTGCTCGTTGTGCTCGGCGTTGGCAATCGCGGAGGCGACGACCTTGTAGACGTCTTCGCTCGCGGCATGCGGGTCGAAGCGCAGGACGTCGAGCGCGTCGACAGCCTTCATCCCGCGAACCAGGTCGATCACCCGGCGAGCCTTGCGGGGACCCATGTGGGAGTACCGCGCCTGTGCCCGGGCGCCGGGCAGCGGCTCGGCGACGACCTTGCGCGGCTTTGACGTGCCAGCCGGCTTCTTCTCGGTGTCGACCGTGGCCGTGTCAGCTTTGGCAGTGGCGGCCTTGGCGTCAGCCACGACGTGACCTCCGGTCTTCCTTCACGTGACCGCGGAACGTGCGGGTCAGCGCGAACTCGCCGAGCTTGTGGCCGACCATGCCCTCGGTGATGAACACCGGGACGTGCTTGCGACCGTCGTGAACAGCGATGGTGTGACCGAGCATGTCCGGGATCACGGTGGACCGGCGGGACCAGGTCTTGATGACGTTCTTGGTGCCCTTGGTGTTCTGGTCGTCGACCTTCTTCAGCAGGTGGTCGTCGACGAACGGGCCCTTCTTCAGGCTGCGTGGCACTTGTTAACTCCTCCCTGCTGAGACGTGGACGTAAAAGACTTACGGTTCATCGCCGGCCCCGACCGGCCCGGCGACGACGGACGATGAGCTTGTCGCTCGGCTTGTGCTGGGCGCGGGTACGGCCCTCGGGCTTACCAGCCGGGTTCACCGGATGGCGACCACCGGAGGTCTTGCCCTCACCACCGCCGTGCGGGTGGTCCACCGGGTTCATGGCAACGCCGCGGACGTGGGGGCGCTTGCCCTTCCAGCGCATGCGCCCGGCCTTGCCCCAGTTGATGCCTGCCTGCTCGGCGTTGCCCACCTCGCCGACCGTCGCGCGGCAGCGCTGGTCGACGTTGCGGGTCTCGCCCGACGGCATGCGCAGCAGCGCGTAGGGCCCGTCCTTGGCGACCAGCTGGACTCCGGAGCCCGCGCTGCGCGCGATCTTCGCCCCGCCACCCGGCCGGAGCTCGATGCAGTGCACCACCGTTCCGGTCGGGATGTTGCGCAGCGGAAGCGCGTTGCCCGGACGGATGTCGCTGCCCGGCCCGCTCACCACGGTGTCGCCCTGACGCAGCCGGGTCGGCGCGATGATGTAGCGCTTCTCGCCGTCGGCGTAATGCAGCAGCGCGATACGCGCGGTGCGGTTGGGGTCGTACTCGATGTGGGCGACCTTGGCCGGAACGCCGTCTTTGTCGCGACGGAAGTCGATGACCCGATAGGCACGCTTGTGGCCGCCACCCTGGTGGCGAGCCGTCACGCGGCCGTGCGCGTTGCGCCCGCCCTTGCTGTGGAGCGGGCGAACCAGCGACTTCTCCGGCTCGCTGCGGGTGATCTCGACGAAGTCGGCAACGCTGGCGCCACGCCGGCCCGGCGTCGTCGGCTTGTATCTACGGATACCCATGTGTCTCGTTTCCCTCAGTCTCTACCGTCAGGCCCCGGGCCCGCCGAAGATGTCGATGCTCTCGCCGGCTCGCAGGCTCACGAGAGCGCGCTTGGTGTCCTTGCGCTTGCCATAGCCGCTGCGGGTGCGCTTGCGCTTGCCCTGCCGGTTGGCGGTGTTGACGCGCTCGACCTTCACTCCGAAGATCTGCTCGACCGCGATCTTGATCTCGGTCTTGTTGGCGTCGGGACGCACGATGAACGTGTACGTGCCCACCTCGACCAGGCCATAGCTCTTCTCGGAGATGACCGGGGCGAGGATCACGTCACGCGGGTCGGGAATCATTCGCCCACCCCATCAGGGTCCTTGGCGGCTTCTGTGTCGCTCGATGCGCCCTCGACCTCAGCCTCGAACGCGGGCTCGGCCTCGAGGTCACTGCTCGTCGCGTCCTCGACCTCGGCGACCATCTCCTCGTCGGAGACGCCCTCGCCCGCCGGCTCGGTCTTGCCCTCCGTCACAGCGGCTCCCTTTGCCTTGGGTTTCGTTGCAGCTTTCGTGGCCTTCGCGGGGGCGGCAGCCGGTGGCTCCTTCGCCAGCACGCTGACGGCGTCGGCGAGATCGTCGAGCTCGGACTCCCGGGCCTCGGCTACCGCGCCCTTGCCCTTCGGCGGGCCGGCCAGGAACTCGGCGAGCGCGCCTTCGGTGAAGACCACGTCATCGCTGACCAGCACGTCGTAGGTGTTGAGCTGACCGGGGGCCAGCAGGTGTACCTCGGGCACGTTGCGCAAGCTCATCCAGGTGAGCTCGTCACGGCGCTCGGCGACGACCAGGACGTGGCGGCTGCCGACGAGGCTGCGCAGGTGTGCCGCGGCGACCTTCGTCGAAGGAGCCGTAGCCGCCTCATCCACCACGCCGCTCACCACGTGGACGCGGCCGTGGCGCGCCCGGTCGGAGAGGGCGCCGCGCAGGGCGGCAGCCTTCATCTTCTTGGGCGTGCGCTGCGCGTAGGAGCGCGGGTTGGGTCCGTGGACCACGCCGCCTCCGGTGAACTGCGGCGCGCGGGTCGAACCCTGGCGGGCGCGACCGGTGCCCTTCTGCCGGTACGGCTTCCTGCCACCGCCGCGCACCTCGCCGCGAGTCTTCGCGTCAGCGGTGCCCTGGCGGGCCGCAGCCAGCTGAGCCACCACGACCTGGTGGATCAGCGGCACGTTCACCTGGACGTCGAAGACGTTCGCCGGCAACTCAGCTGTGCGCGCGAGGTCACCCGAGGGGGACTGCACGTTCACGCTGCGGGTGATGCCAGCGGTCTGGGCAGCATCGACGATGCTCACTGCTCCGCTCCCTCATTGCTTTCGGCAGCCGGGACGAAGTTCTCCGGCGCCGGCCGCTTCGCCCCGCTGCGCACCATGACCAGGCCACCGCTGGGGCCTGGAATGGCGCCACGCACGAGCAGCAGCCCGCGCTCGGCGTCGACGGCGTGGATGACCAGGTTCATCGTGGTCGTGCGCTCGTTGCCCATGCGACCGGCCATCTTGACGCCCTTGAAGACGCGCCCAGGAGTGGCACAGCCGCCGATGGAGCCGGGCGACCGGTGCTTCTTCTCCACCCCGTGGCCAGAGCCCAGGCCCTTGAACCCGTGGCGCTTCATGACCCCGGCGTAGCCCTTGCCCTTGCTGGTCGCGACGACGTCGACGACAGCACCGGGCGCGAACGCGCTGGCAGTCAGCTCGAGCCCCACGGTGTACGCGGAGGCGTCGAGGGTGCGCAGCTCGACGAGGTGGCGGCGGGGGGTGACCCCAGCCTTCTCGAAGTGGCCGCGAAGGGGCTTCGGCACCTTGCGCGGGTCGATCTCGCCGTAGGCGAGCTGAACGGCGCTATAGCCATCGACATCGGGGGTGCGCACCTGCGTGACGACGCAGGGGCCGGCCTTGACGACGGTCACCGGGACGACCCGGTTGTTGCTGTCGAAGACCTGGGTCATCCCCAGCTTGGTGCCGAGGATGCCGCGGATGACGCGGTCAGCCATCTCGTGACTCCTCCTTAAAGCTTGATCGAGATGTCGACGCCGGCGGGCAGGTCCAGCCGCATCAGCGAGTCGACGGTCTTCGGGGTGGGGTCGAGAATGTCGATCAGCCGCTTGTGGGTGCGCATCTCGAAGTGCTCGCGGCTGTCCTTGTACTTGTGGGGCGAACGGATCACGCAGTAGACGTTCTTCTCCGTCGGCAGCGGCACCGGTCCCGCGACCTGCGCGCCCGTACGGGTCACCGTCTCGACGATCTTGCGCGCCGAGCTGTCGATGACCTCGTGGTCATAGGCCTTGAGCCTGATGCGGATCTTCTGGGCCGCCATCGCTTCTTCTCACCCGGAATCTGTATGGAATCTGACTGAACGTTTCGAGCCGGACAGTGGCCGGCGGGCCCTTCGAGGAAGGGCCCGCCGGCCTCTGCAACTACTTGAGGATCTTGGTGACGCGACCAGCGCCGACGGTCCGTCCACCCTCGCGGATGGCGAACTTCAGACCGTCTTCCATGGCGATGGGCTGAATGAGCTGAACGGTCATCTCGGTGTTGTCACCCGGCATGACCATCTCGGTGCCCTCAGGAAGAGTCACGACGCCGGTGACGTCGGTCGTCCGGAAGTAGAACTGCGGGCGGTAGTTGTTGAAGAACGGCGTGTGGCGGCCGCCCTCGTCCTTGCTGAGGATGTAGACCTGCGCCTCGTACTGCGTGTGAGGCGTGGTCGTCCCCGGCTTGACGATGACCTGGCCACGCTCGACGTCCTCGCGCTTGATGCCACGAAGAAGCAGGCCGACGTTTTCGCCGGCACGACCCTCATCGAGCAGCTTGCGGAACATCTCGATGCCCGTGACGGTCGTGCTCGTGGTCTTCTCGCGAATACCGACGATCTCGACCGTGTCGCTCACCTTGAGCACACCGCGCTCGATACGGCCGGTGACGACGGTGCCGCGACCGGTGATCGTGAAGACGTCCTCGATGGGCATGAGGAACGGCTTCTCGACATCGCGCTCGGGCTCCGGGATCGACTCGTCGACCGCGTCCATGAGCTCCAGCAGCTTGGCCGACCACTCCGGGTCGCCCTCGAGCGCCTTCAGCGCCGAGACGCGGATGACCGGCAGGTCGTCGCCCGGGAACTCGTAGGTCGAGAGCAGCTCGCGGACCTCGAGCTCGACGAGCTCGAGGATCTCCTCGTCGTCGACCATGTCGGCCTTGTTGAGCGCGACCACGATGTACGGAACGCCGACCTGGCGGGCCAGGAGCACGTGCTCCTTGGTCTGCGGCATCGGGCCATCGGTGGCCGAGACCACCAGGATGGCGCCGTCCATCTGCGCCGCACCGGTGATCATGTTCTTGATGTAGTCGGCGTGGCCGGGGCAGTCGACGTGGGCGTAGTGCCGCTTGTCGGTCTGGTACTCGACGTGCGCGATCGAGATGGTGATGCCGCGGGCCTTCTCCTCCGGCGCCTTGTCGATCTCGTCGAACGGCGTGAAGGGGTTGAGGTCCGGATGGGCGTCGTGCAGGACCTTCGTAATGGCCGCAGTCAGCGTGGTTTTGCCATGGTCGATGTGACCGATGGTCCCGATGTTGACGTGCGGTTTGGTCCGCTCGAATTTCGCCTTCGCCACGGGTTGTCCCTCCTAGGACGGTGTTAAAGAGCGCCGTACCAAGTCTTGGTTGGTGTGCTCCGGTGGGTGTACGGCTGGGATGCCCACCGGAAGCAATTGCTTACTCGCCGCGCGCCTTCGCGATGTCATTGCTCGACTCAGGTCGAGCAATGACCTCCGGCACCCGCCCAAGGGGGCGGTCACCTGCGGCCATCACTCTCCCCTCGCCTTCGCGATGATCTCCTTCGCCAGGCTGGCCGGCACCTCTGCGTACGAGTCGAACTGCATGCTGTAGCTCGCTCGACCCGAGGTCTTCGAGCGCAGGTCACCGACGTAGCCGAACATCTCGGCCAGCGGCACCAGCGCCTTCACGACCCGGGCCCCCGAACGCTCCTCCATGGCCTGGATTTGGCCGCGGCGGCTGTTGAGGTCGCCGATCACGTCACCCAGATAGTCGTCGGGGGTGGTCACCTCGACGGCCATCATCGGCTCGAGAATGGCCGGGTCGGCTCGCCGTGCCGCTTCCTTGAACGCCATCGAACCGGCGATCTTGAAAGCGAGCTCGGAGGAGTCGACCTCGTGGTACTGGCCGTCTCGCAGGGTGACCTTGCAGTCGACCAGCGGGTAGCCGGCGAGAACGCCGAACTCCATGGCCTCCTGGCAGCCGGCGTCGACGCTCGGGATGTACTCCCGCGGGATGCGTCCACCGGTGACGGCATTGACGAACTCGTAGCCGCCGCCACCCTCGCCGCCGCTCGGCTCCAGGTCGATGCTGACCTTCGCGAACTGGCCCGACCCACCCGTCTGCTTCTTGTGGGTGTAGTCAACCTTCTCCACCTTGCGGCGGATGGTCTCGCGGTAGGCGACCTGGGGCTTGCCGACGTTGGCCTCGACGCTGAACTCCCGCTTCATGCGGTCGACCAGGATGTCGAGGTGCAGCTCACCCATGCCGGCGATGATCGTCTGGCCGGTCTCCTCGTCGGTGCGGACCTGGAAGGTCGGGTCCTCTTCCGCGAGCCGCTGGATGGCGGTGCCCAGCTTCTGCTGGTCGGCCTTGGTCTTCGGCTCGATAGCGACGTGGATGACCGGCGCCGGAAAGTTCATCGACTCGAGGATCACCGGAGCACCGGGGTCACTGAGCGTGTCGCCGGTGGTGGTGTTCTTCAGACCCTGAACGGCGACGATCTGACCCGCGCCGACGCCCTCACGCTCTTCGCGCGTGTTGGCGTGCATCAGGTAGATCTTGCCGACCCGCTCCTTGTTGTCCTTCGTGCTGTTGAGCACCGGGGTGCCTGAGCTGATCCTTCCGGAGTAGACCCGGATATAGGTCAGCTTGCCGAGGTGCTTGTCGCTCATGATCTTGAACGCAAGCGCCGAGAACGGCTCGGACTCATCGGGCTCGCGGGTGATGACCTCGTCGTCGGAACGAACGCCGTGACCGGTGATCGCCCCGACGTCGATCGGGCTCGGGAGGAAGTCGACGACGGCGTCGAGCAGGGGCTGGACGCCCTTGTTCTTGAACGCCGTGCCGCACAGCACCGGGTTGAGCTTGCTGGCGATGGTGGCACGGCGGATGCCGGCCATGAGCTCATCGACACTCGGCTCCACGCCGTCGAGGTACTTCTCCATCAGCTCGTCGTCATTCTCGGCGGCCGTCTCGAGAAGGCGCTCGCGATACTCGCGAGCGACGTCGAGGTGATCGTTCGGCACGTCGAGGACCTCGTAGTGGTCGCCCTTGTCCTCGGACGTCCACAGCAGGGCCTTCATGTTGATCAGGTCGATGACGCCCTTGAAGTCGGCCTCCACTCCCCACGGGAGCTGAAGGACGAGCGGGGTGGCAGCAAGACGGGTGACCATCATGTCGACGCAGCGGTGGAACTCGGCGCCCACGCGGTCCATCTTGTTGACGAACGCGATGCGGGGAACGTGATAGCGGTCGGCCTGACGCCATACGGTCTCGCTCTGCGGCTCAACCCCGGCAACGGCGTCGAAAACCGCGACCGCGCCGTCGAGCACGCGAAGGCTGCGCTCCACCTCGACGGTGAAGTCGACGTGGCCCGGGGTGTCGATGATGTTGATCCGATGGTCACGCCAGAAGCAGGTCGTCGCGGCGGACGTGATCGTGATGCCGCGCTCTTGCTCCTGCTCCATCCAGTCCATCGTGGCGGCGCCCTCGTGGACCTCGCCGATCTTGTAGTTGACGCCTGTATAGAAAAGGATGCGCTCGGTCGTCGTGGTTTTACCCGCGTCGATGTGCGCCATGATCCCGATGTTTCGGGTGGCGCTGAGCGGGATGTTTTGCGGAACAGTCATAAGTATTTACCAGCGGTAATGGGCGAAGGCCTTGTTGGACTCCGCCATCTTGTGGGTGTCCTCGCGCCGCTTGACGCTGGCGCCGAGGCCGTTACTGGCGTCGAGCAACTCGTTCATGAGCCGCTCGGTCATGGTCTTCTCGCGCCGGGACCGGCTGTAGCCGACCAGCCAACGCAGGGCCAGGGTGGTGCTGCGGGAGGCGCGAACCTCCACGGGCACCTGGTAGGTGGCGCCACCGACGCGGCGGCTGCGCACCTCGAGGGTGGGCTTGACGTTGTCGAGCGCCCGCTTCAGCGTGACGACCGGGTCTGCGCCGTTCTTCTCGCGGCAACCCTCGAGGGCGCCGTAGACGATGCGCTCCGCAACCGACTTCTTGCCCGCGACGAGCACCTTGTTGACGAGAGCCGTCACGAGCGGCGAGCCGAACACCGGGTCGCTGATGACCGGGTGCTTCGGGGCCGGACCTTTGCGAGGCATGTCAGCCCTTCTCCTTCTTCGCGCCGTAGCGGCTGCGGGCCTGCTTGCGGCCGCGCACCCCCTGCGTGTCGAGGGAGCCGCGGATGATCTTGTAGCGGACGCCGGGAAGGTCCTTCACCCGGCCGCCGCGCACGAGCACGATCGAGTGCTCCTGCAGGTTGTGTCCGACGCCCGGGATGTAAGCGGTGACCTCGACCTGGCTGGTGAGCCGGACGCGGGCAACCTTGCGGAGCGCGGAGTTCGGCTTCTTGGGGGTCGTGGTGTAGACGCGGGTGCAGACACCGCGCCGCTGCGGGCTCCCCTTGAGCGCCGGCGTCTTGGTCTTCTCGACCTTGTCCGCTCGGCCCTTGCGCACCAACTGCTGGATCGTGGGCATGTGCTGGCTGCCACTCCCGTTCTCTGCCCCACTGCTCTAGTGGCGCTCCGCTATGTGTTTGCTTGTCTCGTGCCGTGCTGACCTGCGCCTCCGCCGACCCCCGGGGTCGGGAGTGTCGCGCCCACGCCACAGACCTGCGGTGAAAACCGCCTGGTAGGGACGGGGCGCGCCATCCGATATCAGAGCCAATTGGCCTGCACCGGACCCCACCAAAGGGGGCCCCGTCGCCGCCGGTCACCCCTGGGGGAAGACCACAGCGCCGGGAAGGGCGTTAGTCATTTGGCCGCAGGCATCCGCCCGCAACCACGAGGAGCTACCTTACCCGCCACGGCTGCCTATGTCGAACGCATGAACGGGCAGCTCGGGACCGGAAAAGCAATGGTCGCACCGGAGCGCGGCAGGGGTTGATGCCTGCCGCGCTCCGGTGCGTTTGCGCTAGCGCTAGCGCCGTACCTACGGTCGGCGACCCGCGCTCGGACTCGCTGCGCTCGCCCGAGTCACGATCGCCTCCACTGCCTAGCGGTAGTCGCGGTAGTCGTAATCCTCGAGCGGGACCGACTGGGTCGTACCGGTGCCGAAGGCCGCGGACGTGGTCCAGTCCTGGTCGTCGTAGCCGGTCATGGCGTAGACGGCGTTGCGCGCCTCCTCGGTCGGCTCCACCCGGATGTTGCGGTAGCGGGCGGTGCCGGTACCAGCCGGGATCAGCTTTCCGATGATGACGTTCTCCTTCAGGCCGACCAGCGAGTCCGACCGCGCGTTGATCGCCGCGTCGGTGAGCACCCGGGTGGTCTCCTGGAAGGAGGCCGCCGACAGCCACGACTCGGTGGCCAGCGACGCCTTGGTGATCCCCATCAGGACCGGGCGGGCCGAGGCCGGCTGGCCCCCGCCCTCCACGACCCGACGGTTCTCTCCCTCGAACCGCGCCCGCTCGCAGAGCTCGCCCGGCAGCAGGTCGGTGTCACCCGATTCGAGGATGTTCACCCGCTTCAACATCTGGCGAATGATGATCTCGATGTGCTTGTCGTGAATCGACACGCCCTGCGACCGGTAGACCTCCTGGACCTGATCCACGAGGTGCTCCTGCACCTGGCGGGGGCCCTGGATGCGCAGCACCTCGTGCGGATCGACGTTGCCGTCGACCAGCCGGTCACCGACCTTCACGGACTGCCCGTCCGTGACGGCAAGCCGGCTGCGACGTGAGACCGCGTACGGAAGCTCCTCGCTGCCGTCGTCCGGCACCACGACGATCTTGCGGGTCTTGTCGGTCTCCTCGATGCGCACCTTTCCGGCGCTCTCACTGATCGGGGCCTTGCCCTTGGGCTGGCGGGCCTCGAACAGCTCGACCACGCGCGGGAGGCCGTGGGTGATGTCATCACCCGCGACGCCACCGGTGTGGAACGTGCGCATCGTGAGCTGGGTACCCGGCTCACCGATCGACTGAGCGGCGACGATGCCGACGGCCTCGCCGACGTCAACCAGCAACCCGGTCGCCAGGGAGCGGCCGTAGCAGAGGGCACAAACACCGACCCGCGACTGGCAGGTCATGACCGAGCGCACCCGGACCTGGGCGACACCCGCGGCCTTCAGCTCACCGATGAGGACGTCACCGAGGTCGGCGCCCGCCGCAGCGAGCACCTTGCCGTCCGGACCCTCGACGTCAGCCGCCAGGGTGCGGGCGTAGACCGACCGCTCCAGGGTGGTGAGGTCGGTGTCCAGCCGCTCGTTGATGCCGCGCTCGGTGCCGCAGTCGTCCTCACGGATGATCACGTCCTGGCTGACGTCGACCAGGCGACGGGTCAGGTACCCCGAGTCAGCGGTACGCAGTGCGGTGTCGGCGAGACCCTTACGGGCGCCGTGGGTGGAGATGAAGTACTCCACCACCGACAGACCCTCGCGGAAGTTCGCCTTGATCGGCCGCGGGATGATCTCGCCCTTGGGGTTGGCGACGAGACCACGCATGCCGGCGATCTGGCGGACCTGCATCATGTTTCCGCGGGCCCCGGAGTTGACCATCATGTAGACCGGGTTCATCCGGGTCGCCTTGAAGTTCTTCTCCATCTCCTCGGCGACCTCGGCGGTGGCCTCGGTCCACACGGCGATGAGCTCCGAACGGCGCTCGTCGTCGGTGAGGAAACCCTTGTCGTACTGCTTCTGGATGTCCTCGGCACGAGCCTCGTGGTGTTCGAGGATCTCCTGCTTGCGCGGCGGGGTGATCACGTCATCGATGGCGATGGTGACCCCGGCGCGGGTGGCCCAGTGGAAACCGGCCTCCTTCAGCGCGTCGAGCGAGGCGGCGACCTGGACCTTCGGGTACTTCTCGGCGAGGTCGTTGACGATCGCGCCGAGCGCCTTCTTGTCGATCTCCGCGTCGACGAACGGGTAGTCCAGCGGCAGCGCCTCGTTGAACAGGCAGCGACCCAGCGTGGTCTCGATGATCGGGCGCACGCCGTCGGCGACCTCGGTGCCAGGCGGAGGCACGATGCCGGCGTCGAGCCGGACCTTGATCTTCGCCTGCAGGTCGAGGGCACCGGTGTCGCGAGCCATGACGGCCTCGGACACGGTCGCGAACATGCGGCCCTCGCCGAGCGCGCCGGCCTTCTCCGCGGTGAGGAAGAAGATGCCGAGCACCATGTCCTGGGTCGGCGAGGTGATCGGGCGACCCGACGCCGGCGACAGGATGTTGTTGCTGGAGAGCATCAGGATGCGAGCCTCGGCCTGCGCCTCCGCGGACAGCGGAAGGTGCACGGCCATCTGGTCACCGTCGAAGTCGGCGTTGAACGCCGTGCAGACGAGCGGGTGGATCTGGATGGCCTTGCCCTCGACCAGCTGCGGCTCGAAGGCCTGGATGCCGAGCCGGTGCAGGGTCGGTGCGCGGTTCAGCAGCACCGGGTGCTCGGTGATGACCTCTTCGAGCACGTCCCACACGACCGGGCGGGCACGCTCCACCATCCGCTTCGCGGACTTGATGTTCTGCGCGTGGTTCAGGTCGACCAGCCGCTTCATGACGAACGGCTTGAACAGCTCCAGCGCCATCTGCTTGGGCAGGCCGCACTGGTGCAGCTTCAGCTGCGGGCCGACCACGATGACCGAACGGCCCGAGTAGTCGACGCGCTTGCCCAGCAGGTTCTGCCGGAAGCGGCCCTGCTTGCCCTTCAGCATGTCGGACAGGCTCTTCAGCGGCCGGTTGCCCGGGCCGGTGACGGGACGTCCGCGACGGCCGTTGTCGAACAGCGCGTCGACGGCCTCCTGCAGCATCCGCTTCTCGTTGTTGACGATGATCTCCGGCGCCCCGAGGTCGAGCAGCCGCTTCAACCGGTTGTTGCGGTTGATGACCCGGCGGTACAGGTCGTTCAGGTCGGAGGTGGCGAACCGGCCACCGTCGAGCTGAACCATCGGGCGCAGGTCCGGCGGGATCACCGGCACGCAGTCGAGCACCATGCCCATGGGGCTGTTGCGGGTGTTGAGGAACGCCGAGACGACCTTCAGCCGCTTGAGGGCGCGGGCCTTCTTCTGGCCCTTGCCGGTGCGGATGGTCTCGCGCAGCGACTCGGCCTCGGCCTCGAGGTCGAAGTCGGCGAGCCGGCGCTGCAGCGCCTCGGCGCCCATGCCGCCCTCGAAGTACTGACCGAAACGGTCACGCAGCTCGCGGTAGAGCAGCTCGTCGGCCTCGAGGTCCTGGACCTTCAGGTCGCGGAAGCGAGACATGACCGCATCGAGCCGGTCGATCTTCTCCTGGGCCCGGCGCCGGATCTGGTTCATCTCGCGGTCGGCCTGCTCGCGCACCTTGCGGCGCACGTCGCCCTTGGCACCCTCGGACTCGAGCTGGGCCAGGTCGGCCTCCTGCTTCTTGGCCCGCACCTCGATGTCGGCGTCGCGCTTGTCCTCGAGCTGGCTCTTCTCGACACCGATCGAGGCCTCGAGCGACGGAAGGTCGCGGTGACGCGCCTCCTCGTCGACCTTGGTGATCATGTAGGCGGCGAAGTAGATGACCTTCTCCAGGTCCTTCGGCGCCAGGTCGAGCAGGTAGCCGAGCCGGCTCGGCACACCCTTGAAGTACCAGATGTGCGTCACGGAAGCGGCGAGCTCGATGTGGCCCATGCGCTCGCGGCGCACCTTGGCCCGGG
This sequence comes from uncultured Actinomycetota bacterium, assembly GCA_963782485.1. Taxonomy (GTDB): domain Bacteria; phylum Actinomycetota; class Actinomycetes; order Frankiales; family Frankiaceae; genus DATAZK01. The sequence goes on along the minus strand of CAWAJV010000005.1, from coordinate 181,815 downwards.
TCACCTCGACGCCGCAGCGCTCGCAGATGATGCCCTTGAACCGGACGCGCTTGTACTTACCGCAGTAGCACTCCCAGTCGCGGGTCGGGCCGAAGATCTTCTCGCAGAAGAGCCCGTCCTTTTCCGGCTTGAGGGTGCGGTAGTTGATGGTCTCCGGCTTCTTGACCTCGCCGTGCGACCACTGGCGGATGTCGTCGGCGGTCGCGAGGCCGATGCGCATCTCGTCGAAGAAGTTCACGTCAAGCACTGGTTACGCGCTTCTTTCTTTTTGCTCGTGAACGGAAATTGGCGTTCGAAATGGGTCGGGGATGGTGGGGATAGCCGCGGGGGCTACATGTCGTCGACGCTGCTCGGCTCTCGCCGGGACAGGTCGATTCCGAGCTCTTCCGCAGCGCGGAAGACGTCCTCGTCCGTGTCACGCATCTCGATCGACGATCCGTCGCTGGAGAGCACCTCGACGTTCAGGCACAGCGACTGCATTTCCTTGATCAGGACCTTGAACGACTCGGGGATACCGGGCTCAGGGATGTTCTCGCCCTTGACGATCGCCTCGTAGACCTTGACCCGGCCCACGACGTCGTCGGACTTGATCGTGAGGAGCTCCTGCAGCGCGTAAGCGGCGCCGTAGGCCTCGAGCGCCCAGACCTCCATCTCACCGAAGCGCTGGCCACCGAACTGCGCCTTACCACCCAGCGGCTGCTGCGTGATCATCGAGTACGGGCCGGTGGAGCGGGCGTGAATCTTGTCGTCCACCAGGTGCAGGAGCTTCAGGATGTAGATGTAGCCCACCGAGATCGGCTCCGGGAACGGCTCGCCCGTGCGGCCGTCGAGCAGTCGGGCCTTGCCGGACCCCCCGATCAGCTGCACGCCGTCACGGTTGGGCAGCGTGCTCGAGAGCAGGCCGGTGATCTCGTCCTCGCGCGCACCGTCGAACACCGGGGTGGCGACGTTGGTGCCGGCCGGGGCCGAGTGGGCGTTGATCTTGGAGAGGCGCTTCTTCCAGTCCTCGTCATCGCCCTGGATGTCCCAGCCCGTGGCCGCGACCCACCCGAGGTGGGTCTCGAGCACCTGGCCGACGTTCATCCGGCCCGGGACACCGAGCGGGTTGAGCACGATGTCGACGGGGGTGCCGTCCTCGAGGAAGGGCATGTCCTCCTGCGGCAGGATCTTGGAGATGACGCCCTTGTTGCCGTGGCGGCCGGCGAGCTTGTCACCGTCGGTGATCTTGCGCTTCTGAGCCACGTAGACGCGAACCAGCTCGTTCACGCCCGGGGGCAGCTCGTCACCGTCCTCACGGCTGAAGACCCGGACACCGATGACCTTGCCGGACTCGCCGTGCGGCACCTTCAGCGACGTGTCCCGCACCTCGCGGGCCTTCTCACCGAAGATCGCGCGCAGCAGCCGCTCCTCGGGGGTCAGCTCGGTCTCGCCCTTGGGCGTGACCTTGCCGACCAGCACGTCGCCGGGGTTGACCTCGGCGCCGATGCGGATGATGCCGCGCTCGTCCAGGTCGGCGAGAACTTCCTCGCTGACGTTGGGGATGTCGCGGGTGATCTCCTCGGGACCCAGCTTGGTGTCGCGGGCGTCGACCTCGTGCTCCTCGATGTGGATCGAGGAGAGGACGTCGTCCTGCACGAGACGCTGGCTGAGGATGATCGCGTCCTCGTAGTTGTGGCCTTCCCACGGCATGAACGCGACGAGCAGGTTCTTGCCGAGCGCCATCTCGCCCTCGTCGGTGCAGGGACCGTCGGCGATGACCTGGCCGGCCTCGATCCGGTCGCCCTCGCCGACGATGGGACGCTGGTTGATGCACGTGCCCTGGTTGGAACGGCGGAACTTGGCCAGCCGGTAGGTGCGGCGGGTCCCGTCGTCGTGCATGACGGAGATGTAGTCGGCGGAGAGCTCCTCGACGACACCGGCCTGCTCGCAGACCACGACGTCACCGGCGTCCTTGGCGGCGCGGGCCTCCATGCCGGTACCGACCAGCGGGGACTCGTTGCGCAGCAGCGGGACGGATTGGCGCTGCATGTTGGAACCCATGAGCGCCCGGTTGGCGTCGTCGTGCTCGAGGAACGGGATCATCGCCGTCGCGACCGACACCATCTGGCGCGGCGAGACGTCGATGTAGTCGACCTCGTCCTGGGGGACCAGCTCGACCTCGCCGCCCTTGCGTCGCACCAGGACGCGGGCCTCGGCGAAGGTGTCGTCGTCGTTCAGGCCGGCGTTGGCCTGGGCGATGACGAACCGGTCTTCCTCGTCGGCCGTCAGGTAGTCGACCTGGTTGGTGACCTGGCCACGCTCGACCTTGCGGTAGGGGGTCTCGACGAAGCCGTACGGGTTGACCCGCGCGAATGTCGCGAGCGAGCCGATCAGGCCGATGTTGGGGCCTTCCGGGGTCTCGATCGGGCACATCCGGCCGTAGTGGCTGGTGTGGACGTCGCGGACCTCGAAGCCCGCGCGCTCACGCGACAGACCACCCGGGCCGAGCGCCGACAGGCGGCGCTTGTGGGTGAGGCCGGCCAGCGGGTTGGTCTGGTCCATGAACTGCGAGAGCTGGGACGTTCCGAAGAACTCCTTGATGCTCGCCACGACCGGACGGATGTTGATCAGGGTCTGCGGGGTGATGGCCTCGACGTCCTGCGTGGTCATCCGCTCGCGGACGACGCGCTCCATGCGAGCCAGGCCCAGCCGGACCTGGTTCTGGATGAGCTCGCCGACCGTGCGAAGGCGACGGTTGCCGAAGTGGTCGATGTCGTCGACCTCGAACATCTTGTCGTCCTCGATGAAGCTGACGCCACCGGCCTGGTGGAGCTTCACGACGTACTCGATCGTGGCGACGATGTCGTCCTCGGTGAGCGTGCCCTGATCGGTCGGCAGCGCGAGTCCGAGCTTCTTGTTCAGCTTGTAGCGGCCGACCTTGGCGAGGTCGTAACGCTTCGGGTTGAAGAAGAGGTTGTCGAGCAGGGTCTGCGCGCTCTCACGCGTCGGCGGCTCGCCCGGACGCAGCTTGCGGTAAATGTCGAGCAGGGCCTCGTCCTGGCCGCCGATGTGGTCCTTCTCCAGGGTGGTCCGCATCGACTCGAAGTCGCCGAAGCGCTCGAGGATCTTCGCCTCGTCCCAGCCCAGGGCCTTCAGCAGCACGGTGACGTTCTGCCGCCGCTTGCGGTCGATCCGGACACCCACGGTGTCGCGCTTGTCGACCTCGAACTCGAGCCAGGCACCGCGGCTCGGGATCATCTTGCAGCTGAACAGGTCCTTGTCGGACGTCTTGTCGGCGGTGCGCTCGAAGTACACACCCGGGCTACGTACGAGCTGCGAAACGACCACACGCTCGGTGCCGTTGATCACGAAGGTGCCCTTAGGGGTCATGAGCGGGAAGTCGCCCATGAACACCGTCTGGCTCTTGATCTCACCCGTGGTGTTGTTGATGAACTCGGCCGTGACGAACATCGGCGCCGAGAACGTCATGTCCTTGTCTTTGCACTCGTCGAGCGAGTACTTCGGCGGCTCGAAGCGATGGTCGCGGAACGACAGCGACATCGTTCCCTGGAAGTCCTCGATGGGGCTGATCTCCTCGAAGACATCTTCGAGGCCACTCGTCATCGGGACGTCAGTACGGCCGGCGTCGACAGCCTCCTGAACCCGGGCCTCCCAAGCCTCGTTCCCGACGAGAGCGTCGAACGACTGGGTCTGCAGGGCGAGCAGCGAGGGGACCTCTAGCGGCTCCTTGATCTTTGCGAACGAAATGCGGGACGCGGTGGGGGCGGTCAATGGAATCCTTCCAAAGCCCTGTTCAGCTACTGAACGTGAGGTGCGATCAGGAATCTGAACAAGTGGTGCGGCAGCGGGCTGAGCGGTGACTACGGGGTCGGACGATGGGGTCGATAACGGACGGAGAACGACGACGAGCCGTCGCGAGAGCGACGGCTGAAGGAGCTACGGCTGTGGTACCGGCGAGCCGGGGTAAAGGATTTCCGGCGAACTGGCGATAGGTGGAAAGAGCGGTGCCGCTCCGACCCGGGCGGCCCAGCGATCGCTGGAGCGATCGGCGCTGCTTCAGAGCGGCCTCCGGCTGGTCGAGGGTGGGCTGGCGGGCGAAGGCGGGGCGAGGTTGATTCAAGGCATCCGAGGTGTGCGGCAGGATGTAGCAGTGGCGATGCCGGGCATGCTGAACGACCCGCGTCAAGACGGGCCAGCAGGTCAAACAGCGCAAACGGGCAGTGTAGCCAAAACCCGTTACCGTGTCCAACGCTGAATCCCGGGATTTCTTCCCGGCGCGTCGCGACGTTCTGGGAATGCTGCATTCTTGCAGCTCATGGCACTAAATGGCGCTAGATTGCGTCGACCCCGGCGACCTTCCAGCCGGCCCCGACCTTCTGCATCGTCAGGACGGTCCGGTTGGCGTCGACCCGCGGCGCGGAGAGCTGGGTGTTCTCCACCGTCTGGTCGAGGAAGAGCAGCACCTTGACTTGCGCGGACTTCGGGTCGGCCGCCTTGGCGTCGTCGACGACCGACGCTCCGAGCACCTTCGCCTTGACGACGACCTTGTACTTCGCCGCGAGCGGCTTGACCGCCGGAACGCTGACCTGGTCGTACTGGCTGGTGAACTCGCCCGTCGTCACTGCCCGAGCCGCCGCGAGGTCCTTGTCGAGCCGCCGGTAGTCGTAGCTGAACAGCGTTGGCGCCTGGTCGATCGCTTCCTGGAGAGCCGCGCTCCGGGCGACCGACCGCTGGTCGTCGGCCGCGCTCGCGCGGGACCCGGAACTGCTCAGCTCGATGAACAGCAGCACCAGCAACGCGACCACGGCGACGGCAAGGGCACCGACCCCGGTCTTGAGCGTGCCCATCCTGCCCAGCACCCGGGCCATCAGACGACCTGCTCGAAGTCGTTGACCAGCCAGGTGCCCTTCACCCGCTGCATCGAAATCTTGACGCGGTAGCGCTTCTCCCCGTTCTTGGTGACGGCGTTGCTGGCCTTGAGGTTCACCGCGACGAGAGCGGTCGCCTTGTCGCCGCTGAGGGTGTAGAGCCCGGCTCCCGCATCGGGCACCTGCCCGGTGGCAACCGTCTTCAGCTGCGTGACCACGGTCTTCAGGGTCTTCTCCTTGGAAACGAAATCGGCCCGGAAGTTGCCGGTCGAGGAGCCTTCGATCCGCTTCGTGTAGTCGCCGATCTTGCGGTAGTCGTAGGTGAAGAAGGAGACGGCGAACTGGCGGGCGGCACGCAGGGCCACGAGTCGCTCGTCGGGCGTGCCTTGTGACGTGGCCGCCGATGCCTTGGAAGGGCTCCCAAGCCGATCACCGTTCGAGATGACCAGGACGAGCAGGACGACCAGGGCGACCACGAGCGCCACCGCCGCGGTGAGCAGCCCGCGCGGCCGGCGGGGGGACGCCGGTTCGCCGGACGGCGCGGCCGGCGACTCGTCGATCCCGGGGCCGGGGATCTTCTCCAACGTGACGACGCCGGATGCGGGGGTGTCGAGCGCCGCCTCAACCGAAGCGGGCTCCCTCGTCTCAGGGCCCGCGGCGGGAGTGACGACGCCCGCGGGTGCGGCGAGGTCCCCCCGCAGCTTGGCGAGGCCCGTGCGGGAGCGGGTGCCCCTGGAGCCGGATTCGGTGGTCATGTCGCCCTCACGAGGTAAGCGGTGCTAGGAGGAGGTACTTCCAGGAGTTCTTGCCCAGGACCTCTGCCTGGCCGCCGTCGGCCCCCATCAGGTACTGCTGGCCGTTCGGGCCCGAAACCAGGCCGCTGCTGGGGTCGAAAGCGGCGCCGTCCACGATCTTCCCGTTCGCCGAGCCTTCGTAACTCGCCTGGCCGTAGGCGTAGCCGCCGAGCGCGGGGTCGGTCGTGTCGCCGGCGGGACGCGGCGCGTTGCGCGAACCACGAACCGTGATGGGGCTGTTCAGCGCCTCGGTGCAGCCGAGGCCGAGGTTCAGGGGAGCGTTCTGCTGGGCGGCGCTCCCGTCCGGCGGTTTCTGCTGCGCGTTGGGCGTGTAACCCTTCGTGCAGACCGGGAACTGGTCCAGGTCCAGGCCGAACCGGGCGCCCTTCGACGGGTCCTGGACGACCCGCTGGCCCGCTGACAGCACCCGCGGGTAGAGCGTCAGCAACTCGTCCAGTCCAGGAAGGCGCGCGACCTGGATCTGCCCCAGCGTCACCAGGTTCGCCAGCAGCGGGCCGAGGTTGCCGCGGTTGTCCTTGAGCAAGCCGTTCAGCTGGGTCGCCGACAGGACGCCGTTGTCGAGCAGGCGCCGGAAGTCGGCGTCGCTCGAGCGCAGCGTGCCGGAGACGTCGGCGATGTCGTGGGCGAACGACTGGAATGCGCCGGATACGTCGATCTGCGTCTTCAGCACCGTCTTGGCGTCCTCGATCAGCGAGATCGTCTGCGCGAGATTGCCCTGGAACGCCTTCACGACCTCGTTGCCGCGGGAGATGAGGCTCTGCAGGGCGGGCCCGGCCCCGTCGAAGGCCTTGCCGAGTTCGTCGACAGTGGTCGACAGCGCGTCGCGCGGCACGTCTTTCACGAGAGCGTTGAGATCGACCAGGACGGTGTTCTGATCGATCGGGACACTCGTGTTCTCGAGGTCGATCGTCGAGCCGTTCTTCAGGTAGGGGCCCGAGTCGGTGTTCGGCCGCAGGTCCACGTACTGCTCACCCACGGCCGAGAGCTCCTCGACCTGCGCGTGGGTGTCCGCCGGGATCTTCTTGCCGTTGTCGATCTTGAGATCCACGATGACGCCGCTCTTGGCCAGGTGCAGCTTGCCGACCCGGCCGACCGTGACCCCGCGGTAGGTCACCTCGGCGTTGGAGAAGATGCCGCCCGACGTCGCGAAGTGCGCCTTGACCGTGTACGGCTTGTTCCACAGGTCCTTGTCGAGCCCGACGTAATTGATGCCGGTGATGGTGAGAGCGAGAGCCGCCAGCGCAAGGAAGACCAGCAGCTGGATCTTGACGGTGCGAGCGATCATGTCGCCGCCCCCTGCAGAAGCATCCGGGTGTAGTCGGTGTTCGAGCTCCGGTAGCTGGTGCCGTTGCCGAGGATGCCGCCGAGCAGGCCACCGCCCGAGCCTCCGCTGCTACCCCCACTCGTACCGCCGCTGGTGCCCCCGCTGGTGCCCCCACTCGTACCGCCGCTGGTCCCCCCACTTGTCCCGCCGCCGCCGACGAGGGGCAGGTTGCCCGTCAGCCCCTTCGTGATGCCGTTCAGCGGATCGGTGAGGGGTGCCGTACCGGCCCCAGTGGGAATGCAGCCCGCAAGGGGGACGTACAAGGTGCCACCCGGGCATTGGGTCGTCGGCGAAGTCGGGCCGGTGAGCCCGGCGACGAGGTCCGTGATGTTCAGGTCGACCGACGCGTAAAGGCCGGCGTAGTCACCATGCACGGCGTTGAACGACGTCGAGGGGAACGGGAAGTTCAGCAACAGCTCCAGCGAGTTCACGATGTTGTTGCGCGAGGCGATCAGGCTGTCGAGAACCGGCTGCAGCGACCGCAGGCTCGCAACGGTGTTGGCGCGGGTCGCCCGGATGACCGTGCTGCCGACGCCGCCGAGCTTGGACAGGCTGGTGAGCACCCGGGTGAGATCCTTACGCTGGTCGGCGAGGACCTTGAGGGCTCCGGGAATGTCGGCCAGCGCCTGCGCGATGGTGCCCTTCTGCACGGCGAGGCGTTTCGCGAGCCGGTCGATCGAGTCCAGCGCCCGCACGATCTGCTGCTTGGAGTCGTCCAGGCTGCCGACCAGCGTCGTCAGCTGGTTCAGCACGTCCTTGACTTGTGCCTCGCGGCCCGACATGGCGTTGGACAGCTCGACGGAGATCGTCTGCACCTGCGCCACTCCGCCACCGTTCAGCAGGGCCGAGAGCGCGGCGAACACCTCTTCGAATTCCGGGTTGCGGCCGGTGCTGGAGAGCGGGATGGTCGCGCCGTCGCGCAGCGTGCCCACCGGCTTGATGCCATTCGACGGCGGCCCGAGTTGCACGAACTTCTCACCGAGCAGGCTGGTGCTGCGCAGCTCGGCATGCGCGTTGGCCGGCAGCTTGACGCTGTCTTTCATGCGCACCGTGACGAGTGCGTGGAAGCCGTCCAGCTTGATCTTCTCGACATCGCCGACCGGAACGTCGTCGACGCGCACGGCCGCCTGCGGAACCAGGTCGAGCACGTCGTTGAACTCGACGTTCACGTGATACGTGTTGCCGCCCGTGGCGTTGCCGCCGGGGAGCGTGATGTCGGAGATGCCGTTGCAGGCGGTCAGGACACCCACGCACCCGGCGGCGATCAACGCTGCGGGCCGCAGCCGCACCCGGCGGCTCACTTGCCCGCTCCGGTCACGGTGCCGACCACTCCGCCGACGGTCGACAGGACGCTGCCGAGCGGCTGCCCCTCGTCGCAGACGTGAGCGTTCTGGGTCAGCGACGCGACGAGCTGGCAGAGGTAGAGCGTCGGGTTCGAGGTCATCTGGAAGTCGTTCTTCGTCCGCAGCGACTCCGTGCCCGGATCGTAGGAACTGTTGAGGTTCTGCAACGCGAGCGGGGCGACATCGAGCAGCTCGGTCAGCGCCGTCTTCTGGCTCGAGAGGGTGTTCGTGATGCGGGTCAACCCGGCAATGTCCGACGTCAAGACGGACCGGTTGTCGTGGACCAGCTGGGCGACATCACCAAGTGCCAGCGACAGGTTGCGCAACGCGCTCGCCAGGCTGGCGCGGTCGCCCTCGAGCTGGCTCGACACGTTCGCCAGATCCGTGGTCAGCGTGCGTACCGAACCGTCGCTCTGCTGCAGCGCATGGGTGAACTTCGCCAGGTTGTTGACCGTCCCGGTGAGGTCGTCCTTGTTGTCCGCGAGCGTGCTCACCAGGGCGGCGACATCCTTCAGCGTCGAGTTGATCTGAGTGCCGTTGCCATTCAGGTTCTGCGCGCTCACCGTGAGCAGCCGGGAGAGGGCGCCGGACTTGTTGGCGCCCTTCGGGCCCAGCGCGACGGTGAGGTCGTCGATGCTCTGCAGCAGCGTCGAGAGCTCGACGGGCGCCTGAGTGCGCTGGACGGGGATGTCACCCTTGTCCGGCATCACGGCGCCGCCCCGGTACACCGGGCCGAGCTGCACGTAGCGGTCGGAAACGAGCGAGGGCGGGATGATGAACGCCGACGCGTTGGCGGGGATGCGGCGCTTGGCGTCGTAGCTCATCTTGACGGTGACGGTGGTCCCGTTCGGCTTGATCGACGTGATCTTTCCGACGATGACGCCCAGCACGCGCACGCTCGATCCCTTGTAGAGCCCGGTGGCGCGGGTGAAGTGCGCGGTGAGCGTCTTGTGGCTGGAGCCCCCGGTCAGCACCGTGAACGCGGCGACGACGACCAGCAACGCCACGACTGCCGCAGCGGTCACCTTGGCGAATTTCATGCTCACTTACCCCCCAGCAGGCTGGAGGTGTTGAGCAGGCTGGCGGGCAGCTTCACCTGCGCGGCGAAGGGCCCGAGGTTGGCGACGTAGGAGTCGAACCACTTGCCGTTGCCGATGGTGTCGCTGAACAGGCGAACGAACGGTCCCGCCAGCTGCAGGGTGCGGTAGATCGACGCCTGGTTCGCATTGAGGGTGTCGATGACCGTCTTCAGGTGGCTGAGCGCCGGGTTGATCGACGCCCGGTTGTCGACGACGAGCCCGGTGAGCTGCTTGGCCAGCGCTGAGGTGTTGCGCAGCAATTCGGAGATGACCTCGCGGCGCGCGTTCAGCACCTGCAGCACCTGATCGGCGCTCACGATCAGCTGCTGCAGCTCGGTGTCACGGTCGGCCAGCACACCGGTGACGCCCTTCGCGTGCTGGAGCAGGGTTTGCAGCTGCTCGTCTCGACTGGCGATGGTGCGCGACAGCCGCGAGAGTCCGGTGAGCGCGGACTTGACGTTAGGGGCCGTGTCCGAGAAGTCGTCGGAGAGCACGTTCAGCGCCTTGGTCAGCTGACCGGTATCGATCTTCTGAACGGTCGTCGCCAGATCCTGGAACGCAGGCACGACATCGAAGGGCGGCGTCGTGCGCGTGGTCGGGATCGTGGACTTCGGATCCAGCTTGCCGCTGCCCTCCGGGTCGAGCGACAGGTATTCGGCGCCCACCAGGGTCTTGATCTTGATGGCCGCCCGGGTGAGTTGACCGAGCTTGACGCCGTCATGCACCCGGAACTTGACCAGCACGTGGTCGTCCTCGAGGCCGACACTGGTGACCGTGCCGACCTTCACGCCGGCGATTCGCACCTCGTTGGTCTTGCGCAAGTTGGCCGACTCGGTGAACGCCGCACGATAGATCTTCCCGCCACCGTTGAAGAAAGACAGGTTCTGCGCCTGGAAGGCCAGCACGCCGAACAGCGCCAGGACGGCGACCCCGATGAGGCCGATCGGCACCGGGTTTCGCTCGCGGAAGGGCTTCACTGGCACACCCCGTCCCCGTTCTGCACGGCGGGGCTGCGCACCTGCAACGGCGCCAGAGTGCCGGTCAGGTCGATGTTGCCGTCCGCCTTGCAGAGGAAGAAGTTGAACCAGGAGCCGTAGGTGGCGGTGCGGCCAACGGTGTTCAGCGTGCGCGGAATCGTCTGCAACTGCTTGGCAAGCGCGTCCTTCTGCCCGGCCAGCTGGGTGGCGACGGTGTTCAGCCGGGTGATGTCGCCGGCGAGCGGCGCCCGGGCGTCGGCCAGCAGTCCGGAGAAGTCGCTCGTCAGGTTGTCGATGTTGACCAGCGAATCGCCGATGGCCTGGCGGTCCTGCGCGAGGCCCGAGAAGAGCCGGTCGAGCTGCACGATGAGCTGATCCAGCTGGTTGTCCCGGGCGTCGACGGTCTGCAGCACGGTGTTGAGGTTGCTGATCACGTCACCGATGACGGCATCGCGGTTGGCGATGGTGTTCGTCAGCGAGGCCGTCCGGATGAGCAGCTCGTTCAGCGTGCCGCCCTCCCCCTGCAGGGTCTGCACGATCTCGAACGCGAGGCGGTTGACGTCACGCGGGTTCAGCGCCTGGAAGAGCGGTTTGAAGCCGTTGAAGAGCTCGGTGAGGTCCAGCGCCGGCTTGGTCTGCGTGATCGGGATTTCGGCCTTGGAGTGCAGGACCGCACCCTGGGGCGAGCTTCCGTTGACCCCCTCTTCCAGCGCGAGGAAACGGCCGCCGATCAGGTTGAGATAGCGGATCCGCGCGGTCGTCGACGTGTAGAGCTTCACGTTCTTCTTCACCTTGAACGACACCTCGGCGTACTTGGTGTCGATGACCTTCACCCCGGTGATGGTCCCGACCTTCACACCGGCGATGCGCACGTCGTTGCCGCCGAAAAGCCCTGTGGCATCGGCGAATCGGGCCTTGTAGCTGGTCTCGGGTTCGAAGCTGATATTGCCGATCGTCTGCGCCAGCAGGCCGGTCAGCAGCAACGTGACGACGATGAAGACGATCAACTTGGCGAGGGACGCGCCGTACTTCATCGCGACCCACCCCCCGCGCTTGCGCCGGAACTGACCGTGTTGCCGCGCAGCATGGGACCGAGCAACAGGTCCATGACGCTGGTGCTGGAGTAGCGGCTCTTCGCCTGTGCCGCCGTGACTTTGCCGACGATCGAGGAGATCAGCGCCTGCTCCCGCGGCGAGCCGACGACGGCGTCCGATGGTGAGCTCGCCGGGGTGGCGTCACTGCTTGCGAACGCGGCCAGGTCCTTCTGCACCGATGCCGGCAAGTTGGGTAGCACGGTCGCCGAGCCGGCGTCCGCTCCGGCAGCCGCCGACCCTTGACCGCAGTTGGGGCCGTACTGCGCACCTTCCTTGTTGACGTACTTCGGGCAGTCATTGGGAGCGGTGTAGGCCCCCTTGGGGGTCACCGGTATGAGGTTGATGTGCAGCCAGTTCTCATTGGAGCCGGTGCCGAAGACGGCCTCCAGTTTCGGGGCGAGCGCGGCGAGCCCGTCGATGGTCTGGCTGATGTTCGACGACCGGCTGGCGAGCTCGTCCAGGATCGGCACGCTCACCTGGCCGAGCTGGATGAGCCGGGTCTGGTTCTCCGCCAGCACCGCGGTCGCGGTGTCCGAGAAGTCGGCGGTGTCGCGCAGGAAGTTCAGCAGCGTCGTCTGCTTGGTGGTGATGGTGCGGCTCGTGACGGACGTGTTCGCCAGGAATCGCAGCAAATCCGGGGCCGCCTTGTCGTAGGAGTCGGCGACGCTCGCGAGCTCGGAGATGTCGGTGGTGAACGACGGCAGGTGCTGGTTGAACCGGCGCAGGTAGTTATCGACGCGGGTGAGGTTGTCGCCCAGCTGGTCCCCGCGGCCCTCGAGGGCATTCGCGATCGACGTGAGGGTCGCGTTGAGCTTCTCCGGCGCGACGGCCCGCAACACGGGATAGATGTCGTTGAGCACCTGCTCGACCTCGATCGCGTTGCGCGAGCGGTCCTCCGGGATCACGTCGCCCGACTTCAACGACGGAACGGCAGCGGTCTGGCCCGGCGCCGCGGGTGGCACGACCAGGTCGACGAACTTCTGCCCGAAGAGGGTCTTCGGCAGGATGCGCGCGACGACGTTGCTCGGGATGAGCTTGGCCTTGGCGGGCTGCAGGGCGAGCTGCAGCCGAGCCCCGTCGCCGCGTGTGGTGATCTTGCGGACGTCGCCCACGATGATCCCGCGCAGCTTCACGTCAGCGCCGAGCGCCAGCTGAGTTCCGGTGTGGGAGGTCTTCAGCGTGACCGGGGTCGTGGTGATGAACGTCTTGTTGTAGAACGCCGTGGACAGCCACACGAGGAAGGCGACGACCAGCAGGAAGGCGACCCCCTGCAGCTTGCGCTTGCTGCCGAGGGCGACCTTCGCGAGCGGCGAGGGCACGAGCAGGACCATCGGCTACCCCGCGATCCGCACTGTCGCCGTAGCTCCCCAGATCGCCAGGCTGAGGAAGAAGTCGACGACGTTGATCGCCACGAGCGAGGTCCGGATGGCACGGCCTACGGCGGTGCCCACACCGGCCGGTCCTCCGGACGCGTAATAGCCGTAGTAGCAGTGGATCAGCACGATGATGATCGAGAAGATGATCACTTTCGCGAGGGACCAGAAGATGTCGCCGGGCGGAAGGAAGATGTGGAAGTAGTGGTCGTAGGTGCCGGTCGACTGCTTGAACTGCCAGGTGACGATCGTGCGCGTCGCCAGGTACGACATCAGCAGCCCGAAGAAGTAGAGCGGCACGACCGCGACGAGCGCGGCGATGATCCGCGTCGTCACCAGGTAGGGCACGCTCGGTACCCCCATCACCTCGAGGGCGTCCACCTCTTCCGACACCCGCATCGCGCCGAGCTGCGCGGTGAAGCCGCAGCCGACGGTGGCCGCCAGCGCGAGGCCGGCCACGAGTGGCGCGATCTCGCGGGTGTTGAAGTACGCGGAGATGAAGCCGGTGAAGGCCGACGTTCCGAGCTGGTCGAGCGCCGATGTAGCCCTGCAGCCCCACCTCGGTACCGGTGAAGAAGCACAGGAACGCGATGACGCCGACCGTGCCGCCGATGAGCGCCAGCGCCGCCGGACTCCGAGGGTCGACGTCGGCCAGCAGCCGGGTGACCTCCTTCTTGTAGCGCCGCACCGTGCGTGGGGTCCAGCCGAGCGAGCGGCCGTAGAAGGACAGCTGGCCGCCGAGATCGTCGAGCACGTCCAGGGGTTTGGTCGCCAGCCCCTTCGCGCTGCGCAGCGCGCGGGAGGAGGCGGAAGCGACTGCGGTGGCCACCTACAACCCCTTCGGCGGGACGACCTGGAAGTAGATCGCGCTGATGATGTAGTTGGTGAGGAACAGGAGCATGAACGTGATGACGACCGACTGGTTGACGGCGTCGCCGACGCCCTTGGGGCCGCCGCCGGCGTTGAGCCCCTTGTACGACGCGACGATCGCCGCGAGCAGCCCGAAGACCACCGCCTTGACCTCGCCCGACGTAGAGGTCGGCGAGCTGGGCGAAGGCCGGTGAACGACGCCAGGTAGGCGCCCGGGGTGCCGCCCTGGAGGATCGACGTTGAAGAAGTAGCCGCCGACGACGCCGACGACCGAGACCAGGCCGTTGAGCAGCAGCGGCGATCAGCATCGCAGGCCAGCACCCGCGGGACGACGAGGCGCTGGATCGGCGGATGCCGAGCACCTCCATCGCGTCGATCTCGTCGCGGATCTTGCGGCTACCGAGGTCGGCGCAGATCGCCGAGCCGCCGGCGCCCGGCGATGAGCAGCGCGGTGACGATCGGGCCCGCCTCGCGCACGATGGCGAGCACGGCGGCCGCGCCGGTGTAGGACTGGGCGCCGAGCTGCGCGGCTCAGGTTGCCGAGCTGCAGCGCGATGACCGCGCCGAACGGGATCGACACCAGCGTCGTCGGCAGGATCGTGACGCTGGCGATGAACCATGACTGGTCGATGAATTCCTGCACCTGGAACGGGCGCTTGGGAAGCGCCCGCATGACATCCAGGAACAGCGCGAACATCTTGCCGACCGGCTTCATGGGCAGGGCGACGAATGCCGGGTAACTCATTCACGATCTCCGCGGCGCCCACGCCATCCGGCGAGAACGCGCTTGCGGCCTCCGGTGTCCTCGGCGCTCGGCGGCTGACCGTTGCCGTGAGGAGCGGGCAAGGGGTCGGCCGCGAGCGGCCATCGGGTGCCGGCCGCGGGCGGTCGCCCGGCGTGGGGCGGGGCCGGCGTCGGTCGCGCGGCCACCGGAGGCGGCGCCGGCGAGAAGCGGGCCGCCTGCGTGGCGGGCGCGCCGAGGGCGACGGCCGGCGCGCGCGATCCGATCGGCTGCCGTCCGGGGAAGGAGCGTCCTGGACGCGTTCGGAACCGGCCGCGGGGACGGTGACGGCCGGCCCCCGGGCGAGGGACGTCCCGCGGGGCAGGGCGGGCGATGGCCTGGGTGGCGTCCGTGTCCGCGTCGTCGTTCGGGCGGGCGGGCGAGCCACCGCGACCCATCTGCTCCCGGAAGTCCTCGACGCTCATGGACCGCGCCGGGGGCTCGCTGGACGGCTCGAGCCCGTTCTCGCCGAAGCTGGAGCCGAACGGGATGGAGTCGCGACGCGACGCGTCGCGCAGGAACGCATGGCTGCCGTGCGGGGACGACATGGACGGGCGTACCAGCGGCCACGTCGGCAGGAGCTGGGGCTCGATCGAGGGCAGCTCCGCCGCTGAACCGCCGTCCTCCGCCTCGGCGGCGAGCTCGGCGGCGTCCTTCTCCTCCGACATGCCGATCGGGCCCACCCGCTTGCGCCCGTTCATGAACTGCAGGACGACCGGCTCCTCGCTGGTCAACAGTTCCGACGGGGTCCGAACATCGCCAGGTGGCGCCGGTAGAGCAGGCCGATGTTGTCGGGGACGCTGCGGGCGGTGTTGATGTTGTGCGTGACGATCAGGCAGGTGGCGCCGGTCTGGGCGTTGAGGTCGACGATCAGCTGGTCGAGGTAGGAGGTCCGCACCGGGTCGAGGCCGGAGTCCGGCTCGTCGAAGAGCAGGATCTCGGGGTCGAGCACGAGGGCCCGCGCGAGGCCGGCGCGCTTGCGCATACCGCCGGAGATCTCACCGGGAAGCTTGCCTTCGGCGCCGGACAGGCCGACCAGGCTCATCTTCTCGAGGACGATCTTCTTGATCTCCGCCTCGCCCTTCTTCGTGTGCTCGCGCAGCGGGAAGGCGATGTTGTCGAAGAGGTTCTGCGACCCGAACAGCGCGCCGTCCTGGAAGAGCACCCCGAAGAGCTTGCGCACCTCGTACAGCTGCGACTCGGAGATGTTGCAGACGTCCTTGCCGTTGATCCAGATGTGGCCGTTGTTCGGCTTCAGCAGGCCGACGAGATGCTTGAGGAAGACGGACTTACCGGTACCGGACGGGCCCAGGAGCACGGAGATCTCCCCGGCCGGCAGCGTGAGGGATACGTCCTCCCAGATCGTCTGCTTGCCGAACCTCTTGGTCAGGTTTTCGACCTTGACCTCGACTCCCACGAAGTTCTCCTCACCGCTCGCCCCCGATGGCGGGTCCCCCGCGGTCCACCGGCCTACCGCTAACCAACGAGGGCGTTCCCGTGCGGTGACGCGTATCCCGCTACCAATCGGTAACTTCGCGAGGCCGCGCGACGGTTGTGACCGCGATCGCTGGGCGTCAAACCACCCAGCCACCACGGATCAGCAGGTCAGCGCATTGGATGTCCGTTCCCTCCGGATTTGTCGGAAATAGCAGAGCGGCCGTCCATCCGGGGTGGATGAACGGCCGCTCTGGTTGCTGCGGGGCAGCGGAGTGTCGCTGCGCTGCGCTGCAGCGAGGGGGCTACTTCAGGGTGACGGTGGCGCCGGCGCCCTCGAGGGCAGCCTTGGCCTTCTCCGCCGCCTCCTTGGCGACGCGCTCGAGAACCGGCTTCGGCGCGCCGTCGACCAGGTCCTTGGCCTCCTTCAGGCCGAGGCTGGTGAGCGTGCGCACCTCCTTGATGACCTGGATCTTCTTGTCGCCGGCAGCCTCGAGGATGACGTCGAACTCGTCCTGCTCCTCGGCAGCGGGCGCCTCAGCGGCAGCAGCGCCACCGCCGGCCGCCGCTACGGCGACGGGAGCCGCAGCGGTGACGCCGAAGGTGTCCTCGAACTGCTTCACGAACTCGGAGAGCTCGAGCAGCGTCATTTCCTTGAACGCGTCGAGCAGGTCGACTGTGCTCATCTTCGCCATGGTGGTGGGTCCTTCCGTTTCCAGGTTTGGGGTTCTACTCGGCAGCCGGGTCGGCTTCGGGTGCGGCGTCGGCGGCGGGTGCGGCCTCGGCTTCTGCGGCTGGAGCCGCGGCTTCTGCGGCTGGAGCCGCGGGGGCAGTCTCGCCACTCGCCTCACGCTGCTGGCGCAGCGCCTCGACCAGTCGGGCGGCCTGCGACAGCGGTGCGGCGAACAGGCCGACCGCCTTGGCCAGCGAGCCGTTCATCGCGCCGGCGAGCTTCGCCAGGAGCACCTCACGGGACTCGAGGTCCGCAAGGCGGCGAATCTCGTCTTCGTTGATGGGTGCCCCGTCGAGGACTCCACCCTTGATGACGAGCAGCGGGTTGGCCCGCGAGAAGTCACGCAGGCCCTTGGCCGCCTCGACCGGGTCGCCGGAGATGAAGGCCACGGCCGTGGGGCCGGTCAGCATCTCGTCGAGGCCGGTGAGGCCGGCCTCGCGCGCAGCGATCTTGGTGAGGGTGTTCTTGACGACGGTGTACTTTGCCGAGCTGCCCATCGAGCGGCGCAGCTCCGTCAGCTGGCTGACGGTCAGGCCCCGGTACTCGGTGAGCACGGCCGCGGACGAACCGCGGAAGGCGTCGGCAATCTCGGCGACCGCGGCGCTCTTGTCAGATCGCGCCATCGCGCTCCTTCGCTCAGGGCCGGCGAACCGTTGAGCGGCATGCGCTAAGAGATGGCGGCTGGGGAAGGATCCCGATCCGAGTCACTCCTGCGCAGGCGAGCCCGTGGCTTTTACAGCTGCCGAAGCAGCCGCCGGCGGTCTTTGGGTGGGTTTTGCTGGTTTTAGACGGGACTCTGCAGAGAGCCCTCGGCCAGGTTACCAGCCAGCTGGGGGCTGAGTTTTCCAGCCCGTCTGGTGAAGTTCGACGGGCAGGGTGAGTTGCGATTCAGACGGTGGCGTCCTCGGTGACGGCCTTGGTGCGGTTGGGATCGACCGGCACACCCGGGCCCATCGTCGTGGTGACGGTGACCTTCTTCAGGTAGCGGCCCTTCGCGGCCGAGGGCTTGGCGCGCAGCACCTCGTCGAGCACCGCGGCGTAGTTCTCGGCGAGCTGCTCCTCGCTGAAACTCGCCTTGCCGATGACCAGGTGAAGGTTGGCCTGCTTGTCGACCCGGAAGTTGATCTTTCCGCCCTTGATGTCGCCCACCGCGCGGCCGATGTCCATCGTCACGGTGCCGGTCTTGGGGTTCGGCATGAGCCCGCGGGGGCCGAGGATGCGAGCCACCCGGCCCACCTTCGCCATCTGGTCGGGGGTGGCGACCGCGGCGTCGAAGTCGAGGAAACCGCCCTGGATCTGGGCGACCAGGTCGTCGCTACCGACGATGTCGGCTCCGGCTGCGGTGGCCTCATCGGCCTTGGCCCCGGTCGCGAACACGGCCACCCGCGGCGACTTGCCCGTGCCGTGCGGCAGGTTGACGGTGCCGCGCACGATCTGGTCGGCCTTGCGGGGGTCGACCCCGAGCCGCATGGCGACCTCGACGGTGGCGTCGAACTTGGTCGGGCTGGTCTCCTTCGCCAGGCGCACAGCCTCGAGCGGGGTGTAAATGCGGCCGTCCTCGATCTTCTCGGCGGCGGCGCGGTAGGTCTTGCTTCGCTTCATGGAATTGTCCTTCGAAAAGTGGTCAGGCGGGCCGGACGGCCCTCCCACGCGAACGGTGCGATACCGCTCCTTGTACCGCTCCCTGGTACGGAGCGGGTCAGTCGGTGACGGTGATGCCCATCGACCGGGCGGTGCCGGCAATGATCTTCTCGGCGGCGTCGAGATCGACCGCGTTGAGGTCAGGGAGCTTGGTCTGGGCGATCTCGCGTACCTGCGTACGGGTCAGCGAGCCGACCTTCGTCTTGTGAGGCACGGCGGAGCCCTTGTCGAGGCCGGCGGCCTTGAGGATCAGGCGCGCGGCCGGCGGGGTCTTGGTGATGAAGGTGAACGAGCGATCCTCGTACACCGAGATCTCGACCGGGACGACGTTTCCACGCTGGGACTCCGTCGCAGCGTTGTACTGCTTGACGAACTCCATGATGTTGACGCCGTGCTGGCCCAGCGCGGGGCCGACGGGGGGCGCGGGGGTCGCGGCACCTGCAGAGATCTGCAGCTTGATGACAGCCGCGAGCTTCTTCTTGGGAGGCATGGTGGTGAAAACCTTTTCTTACAACACTGCTGGGTCGGCTGACGCCAGCTAGATCTTGGCGACCTGATTGAACTGCAATTCGACCGGGGTTTCCCGGCCGAAGATCGACACCAGCACCTTCAGGCGCTGAGCGTCGAGATTCACTTCGCTGATCGTGGCCGGCAGGGTGGCGAACGGCCCATCCATCACGGTGACGGACTCGCCGATCTCGTACTCCTGCGCCTTGGGCGCCTCGACCTTCTTCTTCTCCTCCACGGGAGCGAGGATCGCGGCGATCTCGTCCATGCGGAGCGGCGACGGGCGGTTGGTCAGACCGACGAAGCCGGTGACGTTAGGCGTGTTACGCACCGCACCCCACGACTCGTCGACCAGGTCCATCCGCACGTAGACGTAACCCGGGTACTTCTTCTGCTGGACGGTCTGCTTCTTGCCGCCCTTGATCTGGACCACCTCTTCGGTGGGGACCTCGATCTGGAAGATGTAGTCCTCCATGTTGAGGCTCTGGATGCGCTGCTCCAGGTTGGCCTTCACGCGACCCTCGTAGCCGGCATACGTGTGCAGCACGTACCAATCGCCGGGAAGGGCCTCGAGCTGGCGGCGGAAGGTGACGGCCGGGTCCTCATCCTCGTCGACCACCTCAACGGCGGCAGCAACCTCGGAATCGGGCGGCTGCAGATACCCCGGCTCCTCGTCGACGCTGGTGAAGCCGCTGCCAAGCTCGCCCTCCTCGGGCTGCTGACCGGCTTCGCTGGAAGCCACCTCGTCAGAGGCGAGCATCTCGACCGGGTCCAGCTGGTCGATTGCTTCCTCCTGCTCGGATGGCTCGTACTGAGACGACAAGACGTTTCCTTACCCGAAGATGCCCAACACCGCTTTGGTCAGCCCGTAATCCAGGCCGGCAACGAAAGCAGTCACGAAAATGACGAATACAAGGACGACGACCACGTAGGTGAAGAGCTCGTTGCGCCCCGGCCAGATGACCTTGCGCAGCTCACTGATGACCTCGCGGTAGTACTGAATGATCCGGCCGAAGATGTTCTTGCGTGGCGGCTTGGCACCGCGGCCACCGGCAGCCGGCTCGGCGACGAAAGCAGGCTCACGCGTGTCGGTCGCCATGACCCTCCGCTCTGCCCCGCCCGGGACTCCCGCCGAAACCAACGAACTTCTGCCAAGCCTGCTCAGCCGCTACAGCTTCACCTGGCAGGGGCGACAGGACTCGAACCTGCAACAACCGGTTTTGGAGACCGGGACTCTGCCAAATTGAGCTACGCCCCTTCAAGGACAGCCGGGCGCATGCTGGCGCTGGGCCCGCCTGCACCCCGCGGCCAGTGTACGCGCCGGACTCCCGCCGAAACCCCCGCCTCGCCGGGCGCCTAAGTTCACCCTATGAACGCCGAGAAGCCGGCGAACGAGGCCGCCGCCGACCTGCATTTCTACTTCGACCCCATCTGCCCGTTCGCCTGGATGACCAGCAAATGGGTGCGGGCCGTCGCCACCGAACGCGACTACACGGTCGACTGGCGGTTCATCTCGCTGCGCATGGTCAACGAGAAGGTCGACTACGACGCCCACTTCCCGCCGGAATACCTGGCGCTGCACACCGCCGGGCTGAGGCTGCTCAGGGTGGCGGCCGCCACGCGCGCCGCTCACGGTCGCGCGGCGGTCGCGCGGTTCTACTCCGCATTCGGCGCCGCGACCTGGGACAGCGAGCGCATGCCGTCCGACCCCTCGGCACCGGCCCTCGTCGCTGACACGCTCCGGGGCGCGGCCCTGCCGGGCGAGCTGGCAGCCGCGCTCGACGACGAGTCGTGGGACAGCCGAGATCCGGGACGAGTCCACGGAAGCGCTCTCGTTGACCGGCAAGGACGTCGGGACGCCGATACTGCACTTTCGCCCTCCGGACGGAGCGGCCTTCTTCGGGCCGGTCATCAGCCGGCTACCCAGCACTGCAGACGCGCTCGTGCTGTGGGACCACGTCGTCGGATTGGCCGCCTTCCCGGGCTTTTCCGAGCTCAAGCGCAGCCTGCGGGAGCTGCCACAACTGCGCGCCTTCGGTATCTCCGAAGCCGAAGCAGGCGCCGTCGAGGACTGGCACGGAGGTAGCCGGCGACTGAAGAAATAGGTCGGTCCAAGGCCGCAGCCGGTCACGAAACCGGCTTGCGCGAGCGTGGAATCATGAGGGCATGACCCAGCTGTCGCCCGTGCCACCGAGCCGCCGTATCTCTGCCCGCATCGGCGCCATCGCCCCGTCGGCGACCCTGGCGGTGGACGCCACCGCGAAGGCTCTGAAGGCAGCCGGACGCGACGTGATCGGCTTCGGCGCCGGCGAGCCCGACTTCCCCACTCCGGAACACATCGTGGTCGCCGCCGAGAAGGCGTGCCGCGACCCGAAGATGCACCACTACACGCCGACCGGCGGGCTTCCCGAGCTGCGCCAGGCGATCGCCGAGAAGACCGCGCGCGACTCGGGTTACGCGGTCGAGTCGGCCCAGGTGCTCGTCACCAACGGCGGCAAGCAGGCCGTCTACGAAGCGTTCGCCACCCTGCTCGACCCCGGCGACGAGGTGATCGTCCCCGCGCCGTACTGGACCACCTACCCGGAGTGCATCCAGCTCGCCGGCGGGGTCACGGTGCCGGTGCTGGCCGGGGCCGACGCCGACTACAAGCTCACCGTGGAGCAGCTCGAGGCGGCGCGTACCCCGCGCACCAAGGTCCTTCTGCTGGTCAGCCCGTCCAACCCGACCGGCGCCGTCTACTCGCCGGAAGAGATCACAGCCATCGGGCGCTGGGCCGTGGAGGCCGGGCTCTGGGTGATCACCGACGAGATCTACGAGCACCTGGTCTACGGCGACGCCCAGTTCTCCTCCATCGTGGTGCAGGTCCCGGAGCTGGCTGACCAGTGCGTGATCGTCAACGGGGTGGCCAAGACGTACGCCATGACCGGGTGGCGCGTCGGATGGCTCATCGGGCCGCGTGACGTCGTCGGCGCCGCTACCAACCTGCAGTCGCACGCGACCTCCAACGTGTCGAATGTCGCGCAAGCCGCGGCCTTCGCCGCCGTCACCGGCGATCTGTCCGCCGTCCACGAGATGCGCGTCGCGTTCGACCGGCGGCGCAAGGCGATGCACGCCGGGCTGTCGGCCATCCCCGGGGTGACGTGCCCGCTGCCGGAGGGGGCCTTCTACTGCTTCCCTGACGTGTCGGGCGTGCTCGGCCGGCCCATCGACGGCCGGACGGCGACCACCTCCGCAGAGCTCGCCGCGCTCGTGCTCGAGGCGGTTGGCGTAGCTGTCGTGCCGGGCGAGGCCTTCGGCGCGCCCGGGGCATTCCGGCTTTCGTACGCGCTCGGTGACGACGACCTTGCCGAGGGCGTGCGCCGGCTGGGTGACGTCATCAGCCGGGCTTTCTAGGGGATCGCGCCCGCCTTGCGGAGCACCGCCAGCGCCGCAGGCAGCTTGGCCAGGGCCGCCGCGACATCAGCCGGGACCGCGTTCTTCCACGCCTCCGCGTTGATGTAGCACCTCAAAGCGGCGTCGAAAGGTGCCGCTCCGGCCTGCACGCGGGCCTCGAGCAGGGCCGCCGCGCCCTTCGTATAGATGATGTCCTCGTAGCCGGCCTGATTCGGCACGAACGCCGTGACCGGGGAATCCACCGGCCGCGGGTCGGCGAGCAGGCGCGCGCTGTCGGGCGAGGTCAGCACCGGCGCGTCGAACAGCTCCGCATCGACGATCTGCTCCATGACCGTCGCGAACGCTTCATCGAGCCACGGGTGCAGACCCTGGTCGTTACCGACCAGCGCATAGAACCATGAGTGCGCCAGCTCGTGAGTGGTGGTCGACTGGTCGATGCTGTCGCCGAGCAGGAACGCGCCCGGGTACTCGATCCCCGTGCTGTAGAGGCCCGGTACGCCGACGATGGTGAGCGAGTCGAAGGGGTAAGGCCCGAGGTGGGCGACGAGCAGCGGCAAGGCACGCCGCACCTGCTGCATCACCTCATCCGGCGAGAAATCCAGGCCGTCCGGCGAAGCGGTCAGCACCGGCACCGGACCGTCGGGAGTCGGCACGGACGCCGTCACCACCCGCAGCCGGCCGACCGCGACCAACGTGTCGCGTGCCGAAGCGGCGGTGAAGTGCCAGCGGCGCTGTCCGCCCGAGACCGCCACCGGGGCGTCGCCGACTCCATTCGCCACGACCGTGTCCGCCGCCGGAGCGAGCACCGTGAGGTCGACCCGGGCCGCCTCGCTGACGGTCTGCTCCGCATACGACACGGCCGCCGGACGCGTCACCCATCCGGTCCCCGACTCCCAGGCGAGCTGGGGCATCGCCGAGCCGAACCAGGCGGTGGTGCCGTCCGAGCCGAGCCGGTCGATGAACGGTGGGGGCAGCTTCAGGGTGAAGTCCAGGTCGGCCGTGACGGACTCACCGGCGGCGACCTGGTGGCCGATCGGAATGCGCAGGAGCGTGCCTTGCGTGTCCACGACCCCGCCCGCGGTCTCCGCGTGCAGAACGGCGGCTCGACCGTCGACGTTGGCGCCGGTGACCAGCAAGGACCCGCCGGGCCGGTGGTTCATCGCATTCGGCCAGAGCCGGAAGACCATCTCCGTCACCGGGCGGTCCGGGGTGAACACGACCTTCTCGTGGCCGAGCACCGTGCGGTGGTCGTCACCGACGTCGACGGAGAAGGTGATCTGCGGTCGGTGCGGGTCGGGGGCGGCGTAGCTCGCGGGGCAGCTCACGGTCGCGGCTCCGCCGCCGGACGGCGAGGCCGAAACCGAGGCGGTCGCGGACGGGCGGGAGCTCGACGAGCTCGGGAGGGGCCCCGGCGGCCGGTCGCCGCTCGCCCCGCAGGCCGCCAGAGCGCAGATGCTGAGCTCTGCGGCAACGGCGCCCGCACACACCCGCGGACGCATGCCGCCGGTCAGGAGAGCTGAACGACCGCGCGGGCCTGGGTCAGGACTTTCGCATCGCCGCAGCGGGCCGTGAGCACGACGATCACCCGCCGGTGGTCGAGCTTGTCCTCAACCGTGCCGCTGACGGTCAGGGTCGTTCCGGTGTCGTCATCGGGCACCGGGACCATCGAGGAGAACCGCACGCCGTACTCGACAACGGCTCCCGGGTCACCCGCCCAATCGGTGACGAGGCGGCCGGCCGTCGCCATCGTGAACATCCCGTGGGCGATGACGTCCGGAAGCCCGACCGCCTTGGCGACGCGCTCGTTCCAGTGAATGATGTTGAAGTCGCCCGAGGCCCCGGCGTACTGGACCAGCTGGGCGCGGGTGACCCCGTAGGTCTGAGCCGGGATCTGTTCGCCCACTTCTACAGCGTCGAAGCTGCGTACCGCGCTCATGAAGGTCAGCTCTCCTTCTTCGCGGCGGTGCCACGGGAGATCATGGTGTTAGCAGCGGTAGCGACCGTCTTGCCGCTCGCGTCGGTGACGACCGTCTCCAGAACCATCGCTTCATTTCGGCCGACGTCGCGGATGTCGGCGACGATGACCCGGCCCTCCAGCACGTCACCCGCACACACCGCTCGCTCCAGGACGAACTTCTGCTCGCCGTGGACGATCAGGCTGTAATCCAGGCCGAGATCGGGGTCCAGCATCGGACCGCTGCGACGGCGGAACGAAAGCGTGGTCAGGAAGGTCGGAGGTGCGACCAGATCGGGGTGGCCCGCCGCCTTGGCTGCCGCCACGTCGTGGTAAATCGGATTCGGGTCGCCAATTGCCTTGGCGAAATCCCGAATGTGCTCGCGGCTGACCTCGAAAGGCTGCTCGAACGGATAATCCCGACCGATAAAGGCCCGGTTGAGCGGCATGCTGGTCCCTCCACTACCTCACGCTGCTGCGGCGACGCTAGCAGCTATGGCTGTGGAATCCGCGCCTCAACCACGGGCGCGCGGTCATCCGCGTCGCGAAACGCGAAGCGGTCTATGCCTGCGGAGGCGACCGAAACCGGCGCCGCCCTTGATCCGCAGGCTGGATCAGCGGGTCTCGCGGTGCTCCGTGTGTTGACCGCAGTTCGGGCAGAACTTCTTCAAATCCAAGCGATCGGGGTCGTTACGCCGGTTCTTCTTGGTGATGTAGTTGCGGTGTTTGCACACCTGACACGCCATCGTGATCTTGGGACGGACATCGGTGGCCTTGGCCACGGGAGCACCTTCTTCGTCTGCAGTAATTCGCTAGTTGTCCACACGGACTATTCAGCCCGCTTACATACCGGTAGCGGAGGCCGGATTTGAACCGGCGACACAGCGATTATGAGCCGCTTGCTCTGCCTAACTGAGCTACTCCGCCGGGCAGCCGGAGCACCGGCGCTTCGAGCCCCTTTACGGAATCGAACCGTAGACCTTCTCCTTACCATGGAGACGCTCTGCCGACTGAGCTAAAGGGGCGCTAAACGGGGATGGAACCGCAGGCCAGCGTACCAGCAGGAGGAGATCGCGACTCGGGCGAGCGCAGCGAGTGCCGAGGAGCGCGGTCAGCCGCCGACCAGCCGGATGGGCCCCCGCCGCAGCGGCTGCTCACGCAACGCGAGCCAGGTGGTGAAGCGTTCGGCCGAGATCGGACGGCTGAACAGGTAGCCCTGGGCGATGTCGCAGCCCATTGACGCGAGCCGGTCGCGGGTGCGCTCGTCCTCCACCCCTTCGGCGACGACCCGCAGCTGAAGGTGGCGGGCGAGGCCGAGGATGGTCTCGACGATCGCCGCGTCACTCTCGTCGACTGCCATGTCCTGCACGAAGGACTTGTCGATCTTCACCTCAGACACCGGCAGCCGGCGTAGATAGGCGAGCGAGGAGTAGCCGGTGCCGAAATCGTCGACGGACAGCGAGATACCGCTGCGGGCCAGCCGTTCGAGCACTGGCATGGCGCGCGGGACATCACGCATGACAGAGCTCTCTGTGATCTCCAGGGTCAGCATGTCGCTCGGCAGGTCGTAGGCCGACAGCAGCCGCGAGACCGTGGCCGGCAGTGACGGGTCGAGCAGGCCACGGACCGAGAGGTTGACGGCGACCGGGATGCGCTTGCCCGCGTCGAGCCACGCCCGGCATTGCGAGAGCGCGAGCCGCATGACGACGGCCGTGAGCGGGACGATGAGCCCGGTCCGCTCCGCCATCGGCAGGAACTCATCCGACGGGAGCAGGCCCTCGACCGGGTGCTGCCAGCGCACGAGCGCCTCGACACCAGTGACGGTGGCGGCCCGATCACGTCCCGGCGGGTTCTGCAGGGCGACCTTCGGCTGGTAATGCAGGACCAGCTCGTCGCGTTCGAGCGCCTTGCGCAGCTCGCCGATCAAAGCCAGGCGTCGCGGATCGGTCGAGTCGAGGCTGACCCGCCAGGCCTGCACGGGTGGCTCGCCTTCCTTGGCCAACCGCAGCGCAGCCTCCGCGCGGCGCAGCAAGAGCTGCGCGTCGCGGCCGTGCAAGGGCGAGACGGCGACGCCGACCGCGCCGCTGCCGTCGAGCGCCAGACCCGAGACGTGCACCGGCTCCAGGAGCAGCTCCCGGACGGAGTGGCCGATGGCGAGCGCGTCGGCGATGTCCTCGACGCCCGGAAGCAGCATGCTGAACTCGTCGTTGCCGACCCGGGCGATGATTGCCCCTGGCGGGGCCCCGGCGACGAGGCGCCGGCCCACCTGATAAAGCACCTCGTCGCCACTGGCGGCGCCGAGAGTGTCGTTGATCTGGCCGAACCGGTCGAGGTCGACGATCAGTACGGCGGCCGGTCCCGCAGCGAGCACCTCGGACAGGCGCTGGGTCAGCAGGCCCCGGTTGGGCAGGCCGGTGAGGGCATCGTGGGTCGCGTCGTAGACCGAACGCTCGAGCAGCCGGTCGTTCTGCAGCGCCGTGCCGACATGGGCCGCGAGGGCTTCGGCGAGGCGAGCGTCGTCGTCACCGAAGGTCGACGTATCACCGAGCCGGTCGCGTACCTCGAGCATTCCCATCGCCTGCTCGCCGCCGCCCGGCAACGGCACCTGGATCGCCTCGCGCACGTGCTGATCCGCGAGCAGCGGGTCGTGGCTATGGCGCGGCATGATCACCGTGCGGCCCGCATCAGCCCGTACCTGCAGATCCGGGCGCCCTTCCGGGGCGGGCTCAGGCTCGGTGTCGGCCTCGGCGTTGTACTGCAGGAGCGCCGGAACCTCCGGCGGTGGCTCGCGCAGCCAGAGCACGGCGCTGTCGGCCGCCAGCAGGCGCGTGACGTCACGCAACAGCAGGCTCACCAGCTCGCTCCCACCCGACGCCCCGACGACCCGCTGAGCGAACGCGTTGACCTCGCTCAACGTCGTATGACGCCGGGCCAGTGCGGCGTACGCCCGGTAGGAGAGCAACACCAGGAGGCCGACCATGACGAGCAGCGCGCCGGCCACGGGCTCGGCGCGCAACGCGATCACGGCGAGCAAGCCGAGGGAGGCCGAGAGCAGCCCGCCGATGATGTAAGGCGGGAGGAACGACGCGAGATCGCGGCGGGAGGGCCGGCCCTGGGTCAGGGTGATGGCGAGCGCCACCAGAAGCGCGCTCACCGCGTCAGCGGCGAGGACCGCCAGGTAGACGGCGGGCCAGCTGCCGGGATGGGTGATCTCACCGACGTCGAACCCGCGGAAGATGCTGAGCGCCACCCCGCTCTCCACGGTGACGAGCGCGATGTTGACCGCCGCCTTCACACCGGCCACCCGGTTGTGCACCTCGGAGACGACCATCGCGAGACCGCGGGACAGCAGCAGCGCCAGGGGGGAGGTCAACGCCAGGCCCACGACGAGCGGCGCCTCGGAGAGCGTTATCGAGAACGTCTGGCGCCGAACCTCGACATGGGCCTGCGCTCCCTCGAGGACGATGAAGCCGAGCGCCAGCAGGATGCCGTGCCAGGCGGCCTCGCCGGCCTTCTCTGAGCCGAGCGCATCGGACCGTAGGAGCGGGACCCAGATCGCGACCGAACACACCACCAGCGCGGCCAGCAGCACCGACAGGCGACGGGCGCCGTCCGACTGACGGCGCCCCGCCTTTGACGCGATCTCGTCGGACGGCATGCGCCTCCCGGTTGGCGGAGCCGCAATTCACGCACGCACAGCGGACGTGAAGGCGGCGAGCTGGAACGACGACGGAAACGACGGACAGTCAACTGCAGAAATACCGTCGCACCGTCACGGTCCATAGGCAAGCAAAACGGGCCGCAGACGCCGGGTGTCGTGCTTTACCCGGGGTCGGCGACCCGTTTTGGGGAGCTTGCAAATGCGCCGAGCAGGCCGGCGCCATGCGCGCCTGGCCGGGGTGAGCCCCCGGTTTGCGCTCAGTGCCAGAGGACGCCAAGCGGGCGGAGCTTGCCGTGAACGCTGAGCCTCGCAAACCTGGCGGCGTCCACGAACGCACCGTGTGAGGTAGCCGCCTCGGGCCACACCATGAGGGCGACGGCGAGCAGGCCGAGCAGAACGCCGGCGGCGATCAGCATGAGCTTGACGGTGGCGGGACGCAGGGCGAGAGTCATCGGTTTTCCTCCGGGGAAGGGAGCGCCGCTCGGAATGAGTGGCGAAGCTGACTGGTTTTTCGTCCCTTTGGAGCAGCGACAAAGTCACCCGGTCGGGTGTTGCTAACGGGCCCGGGACGCCGATGGGGCGGGTCCCGATCGATCGGCCGTGATCGGCGACGAACCTGATGGCCTACCGGTCCGGGAAAGAGCCACAAACCCCCGCGAAGACCACAAAAAGCAGCAGGAGCGGCCATCGATGATGGCCACTCCTGGCGGGTGGCAGGTGTTGGGTTCGAACCAACGTAGGCTGAGCCGGCGGTTTTACAGACCGCTCCCTTTGACCACTCGGGCAACCTGCCGCGGCCACCCAGGTTAGCGGATCGTCCGGCGCATACCGCGACCCGCTGACCGCCCGCCGGTTACGCTCGTCGCGCCCACCATCCCAGGGAGTCATCGCTGTGGCAGATCCGTCTTTCGACGTCGTCAGCAAGGTCGACCGCCAGGAGGCCGACAACGCCCTGAACCAGGCGTCCAAGGAGATTTCGCAGCGCTACGACTTCCGCGGCATCGGCGCCTCGATCGCCTGGTCCGGCGAGCTCGGCGTGCTCATCAAGGCGAACAGCGAGGAGCGAGCGAATGCCGTGCTCGACGTCTTCAAGGAAAAGCTCATCAAGCGCGGCATCTCGCTGAAGTCCCTCGATGCCGGGGAGCCGCAGGTTTCCGGCAAGGAGTTCCGGATCGCCGCCTCGATCCAGCAAGGCATCGCCGACGACAAGGCCAAGGCCATCGCCAAGAAGATCCGCAGCGATGGCCCGAAGGGCGTGCAGGCCCAGATCCAGGGCGATCAGCTGCGGGTGTCCGGCAAGAAGCGCGACGACCTCCAAGCCGTCATCGCCATGCTGAAGGACGCTGACTTCGACGTGGCCCTGCAGTTCGTGAACTACCGCTGACTAGAGCCAGTCGCGCCGCTTGAAGCCCCACCAGATGGCACCGGCGGTCGCCACCAGGACCACCAGGCTCGCGACGAACCCCCACTGGCGCCCGAAGCCCGGGTACGGCACGTTCATCCCGTAGAACCCGGTGATCGCGGTCGGCACGGCGATCACCGCCGCCCATCCGGTCAGCTTCTTCATGATGAGGTTCAGCCGGTTGCCCTGGATCGTCAGGTTCGTCTCCAGGATCGTCGTCACGAGATCGCGCAGGCTCTCGGTCCACTCCGTGACGCGAAGGACGTGGTCATAGACGTCCTGGAAGTAGGGCGCCGTCTTCTCATCGACGATCTTCAGGTCGCGCCGCAGCAGGGTGTTGACGACCTCGCGCATCGGCAGCACGACCCGGCGCAGCGTGACGAGGCTCTTGCGCATCTCGAAGCTGCGCCGCTGAACCTGCTGGTCGCTCGGCTTGTCGTCGAAGAGCAGGTCTTCCAACTCTTCGATGCCGTCGTCCAGCGCCTGGACCGCATCGAAGTGCCGGTCGACAAGCAAATCCAAGAGCCCGTGCAGGAGGAAGGTGACCCCCTGGTCGCTGATATCGGGGTTGTCGTCCCAGCGTTGCAGCAGGGCGTCGACATCGACCTCGGGGTTGTCGCGCACGGTGACCAGCGCCCGCGGGGCGATGAAGGCCGATACCTCCGAGGTCTGGAGCTCCCCGGTGGTCGCGTCGAGCGAGACGTCATACGCGCTCAGGAACAAGTGGTCCGGGTAGCGGTCGAGCTTCGCGCGCTGATGACGCGAGACGGCGTCTTCGATGGCCAGGTCGTGCAGGCGGAGCTCATCGGCGATGACGCTCAGGTCGCTATCGCGCGGATCACACAGGTCGAGCCAGACCAGCTCGCCGGCGTCCAGATGCACGCTGATCTCGTCGACCGGGAAACCCTCGCCCACGACCATGCCGTCGCGCCACGCGCGCGTGCGGGGCGGGCGGATGCCGATGCGGTTGGAATGGCAGGCGTCGGGGTCGACCTCGGTGGGGCGGCCCCGGGCAGCCGGATCACGGGGCAGAGCGGGAGAACCGTGATCCAGATCCTGCGCCACAGCTATGGACGGTAGCCGCCGGTTCCCCCGGCACGCGCCATCTCCTCGAGCCGGGCGATGCGCTTGTCCATCGGCGGGTGCGTCGAGAAGAGCCGGCTGACCGCGCCTGGACGGAACGGGTTGGCGATCATCAGGGAGCTGGTCGGCGCGAGGGCGGCCGAGTCAGGCAATGGCAGCTGGGCCGTGCCGACCTCCAGCTTGTGCAGCGCTGAGGCGAGTCCGAGCGGGTCGCCCGAGAGCTGGGCGCCCGACTCGTCGGCCTGGTACTCCCGGGCGCGGCTGACCGCCAGCTGGACGATGGCCGCGGCGATCGGTCCAAGGATGATCAGCAGCAGGAGCTCGATGAAGTTGCCGCCGTTGTCGTCGTCGCTGCTGCGTCCGAACCCGAAGATGGCCGCGAATTGCGCGAGGTTGGCCAGGTAGGTGATGACGGTGGCGAGCGCGCCGGCCACGGACGAGATCAGGATGTCGCGGTTGTAGACGTGGGACAGCTCGTGGGCCAGCACCGCCCGCAGCTCTCGCTGATCCATCATCCCGAGGATTCCCTCGGTGCAGCAGACCGCGGCGTGGCGGGGGCTACGCCCGGTCGCGAAGGCGTTCGGCTGCCGGGTGGGCGACAGGTAGAGGCGCAGGCATCGGCATCCGGGCCTTCGTCGCCAGCTCCGCGACGATGCCGTAGAGCACCGGCTGCTCCGCCTGGCTCACCGGGTACGCGTGCATCGATCGCAGCGCGAGCTTGTCGCTGTAGAAGTAGGCGAAGCCGTTGACCGCCAGCGCGATGATCAACGCGATGAACAGCCCGGTCGTCCCGCCGAAGATGCGGCCGGCGACCAGGATCAGCGCCGAGAGAACGCCGAGCAGGATGGCGGTGCGCAGCCCGTTGTGATGACGCATGGGAAAACCCGGCTCCCTTCCGGCCGCTGGTGTCACTCAAAGGTGCTGAGGGTGGTGCGCCGCTTTCAGCGGCGTCACATGTTGATAACGGCGGCATCCGCTCGGTTCGTTCCCAGCACGGCTCTCAGCCGGGGCGAAAACGATCATCCGCCGGGAAAAGCGATACGCGTCACAAGGGCGGCCGGGTGAGTCATGCCACACCGGGTGATGGTAAGAGTTCTAGAACGACGTTCCCGAGCTGTCAGTCCGTATATCGCTGCTGCTCCCGTAACATCCAAGCAACTCTGCCTAGGGGGCGATCCAATAGATGTCCGCGGTCAACGGTGAGGCATCCGCGCAGGTCCGCGGCAAAGAAGTCCGCCAGATCGACCGGGTCGTTATTCGATTCGCGGGCGACTCGGGCGATGGTATGCAGCTCACCGGTGAGCGCTTCACTTCCGAGACCGCGTCGTTCGGCAACGACCTGTCGACCCTCCCCGACTTCCCTGCCGAGATCCGGGCCCCAGCCGGCTCCCCCGCCGGAGTCTCCGGCTTCCAGCTCCACTTCTCCGACCACGACATCCTGACCCCGGGTGACGCTCCCAACGTCCTGGTGGCCATGAATCCGGCGGCGCTGCGCTCCAACATCAAGGACCTGCCGCGCGGCGCGGACCTCGTCGTCAACGGCGACGCGTTCACGCCCGGCAACCTGAAGAAGGCCGGCTACGCGGTCAACCCGCTCGAAGACGGATCGCTCGACGAGTACCGGGTGCACCGGGTACCGCTGACCTCTCTCACGATCGAAGCCGTCGGCGCCGTCGACGGGGTCAACAAGAAGGAAGCCGAGCGCGCGAAGAACATGTTCGCGCTCGGCCTGATGAGCTGGCTCTACCACCGGCCCACCGAGGGCACCGAGGACTGGCTGAAGGCGAAGTTCGCCAAGCGCCCCGAGATCGCCGCGGCGAACATCAGCGCCTTCAAGGCGGGCCACGCCTACGGCGAGACCACCGAGTCCTTCTCGGTCACGTACGAGGTCGCCCCGGCCAAGATCGATCCGGGCACCTACCGCAACATCAGCGGCAACATGGCGCTGTCGTACGGACTCGTCGCAGCGTCGAAGCTGACCAAGCTTCCGCTCTACCTCGGCTCCTACCCGATCACCCCGGCGTCGGACATCCTTCACGAGCTGTCCAAGCACAAGCGTTTCGGTGTGCGCACGTTCCAGGCCGAGGACGAGATCGCCGGCATCGGCGCGGCCCTCGGCGCAGCCTTCGGTGGCTCCCTGGGCGTGACGACGACCTCCGGACCGGGCGTCTGCCTGAAGTCCGAGGCCGTCGGCCTGGCCGTCACCCTCGAGCTGCCGCTGCTCGTCATCGATGTGCAGCGAGGGGGCCCGTCGACCGGCCTGCCGACCAAGACCGAGCAGGCCGACCTGCTGCAAGCCATGTTCGGGCGTAACGGCGAGGCGCCGCTCCCGATCGTCGCCCCGCGTTCACCGTCGGACTGCTTCTACGCCGCCATCGAGGCCGCTCGGCTCGCGACCAAGTACCGCACGCCCGTGATCCTGCTGTCGGACGGTTACCTCGCGAACGGTTCGGAGCCATGGCGGCTGCCGACCGCCGAGGACCTGCCCGACATCTCGGTGCAGTTCGCCACCGAGGCCAACGCCCCCGATGGCTCCGGCGAGTTCTGGCCGTACCTGCGTGACCCGGAGACGCTCGCCCGTCCGTGGGCCATCCCCGGCACCCCCGGGCTGGAGCACCGCATCGGCGGTCTGGAGAAGGCCGACGGCAGCGGCGGTATCTCCTACTCGCCCGAGAACCACGAGACGATGGTCCGGCTGCGCGCCGCCAAGATCGACGGGATCGCCCACGACATCCCGCCGCTCGAGGTCGACGACCCCGACGGTGAGGCCTCGGTTCTCGTCCTCGGATGGGGTTCGACGTTCGGCCCCTGCGCTGCTGCTGCCCGGCGCGTGCGTGCCGCGGGCATGAAGGTCGCCCACGCACACCTGCGCCACCTGCACCCCTTCCCGGCCAACACCGGTGAGGTGCTCCGCCGCTACGACAAGGTGCTGATCCCCGAGATGAACCTTGGCCAGCTGGCCATGCTCATCCGGGCCCGCTTCCTCGTCGACGCGATCAGCTACGACCGGGTGCGGGGGCTGCCGTTCAAGGCGGCTGAACTCGCGGGTGTCATCACCGATGTCATCGAGACCGGCAAGATCGGTGCCTCTGAGGATGTGACTGCATGAACCGCCTGCTCGAGCTCGTGCCGAAGGCCGAAGAGAAGCAGACCCGTAAGGAATTCACGTCCGACACCGACGTGCGCTGGTGCCCGGGCTGCGGTGATTACGCGATCCTCGCGACGGTGCAGGGTTTCCTGCCCGAGATCGGCGTCAAGCGCGAAAACGTCGTGTTCATCAGCGGCATCGGGTGCTCCTCGCGCTTCCCGTACTACGTCGAGACCTACGGCATGCACTCGATCCACGGCCGCGCGCCGTCGATCGCGACGGGTCTGGCGACCTCGCGTCCCGACCTCGCGGTCTGGGTCGTCACCGGTGACGGCGACGCGCTGTCGATCGGTGGCAACCACCTGATCCACGCCCTGCGCCGCAACGTCAACCTGAAGATCCTGCTGTTCAACAACCAGATCTACGGTCTGACCAAGGGCCAGTACTCCCCCACCTCCGAGCAGGGCAAGATCACGAAGTCAACCCCGATGGGCTCGCTCGACCGGCCGTTCAACCCGGTCTCCCTTGCCCTCGGCGCCGAGGCCACGTTCGTGGCGCGCTCGATCGACTCCGACCGTGCTCACCTCACTTCGGTGCTGCGGGCGGCCAATGACCACGCCGGCACCGCTCTGGTGGAGATCTACCAGAACTGCAACATCTTCAACGACGGCGCTTTTGACCTGCTCAAGGACAAGGACACCCGCGACGACTCGGGCCTTCGGCTGGAGGCCGGCGAGCCCATGACGTTCGGCGCCGACCGCCAGCACGGCGTGCGCCGCGCGGCCGACGGGAGCCTCGAGGTCTGCGGGGCCACCGATCCGGGCGTGCTCATCCACGACCCGACGAAGGACGACCCGACCACGGCCTTCGCGCTGTCACGGCTGGCCGGTGTCACGCCCATCGGCGTCTTTCGCGATGTGGATCGTCCGAGCTACGACGAGCTCATGGCGGAGCAGGTGGCGACGGCGACGGCGAAGCAGGGCGACGGCGATCTGATGGCGCTGCTGCACAGCGGCGACACCTGGACGATCGACTAGACGCGTCAGCACTTCCGCGAGGGCGGGCCGGGGTTTCCCTGGCCCGCCCTCGCGTTTGGCTACGCGGTGCCGGCGAGTCTGGTGGGCACCGGCGAGGGACACCTAGGCCGGCGAGACCGTTGCACCGGCACGTCACCACCGAAACCGCGACCTTCCGCGCACGGGGTCAGGCGGATGGGAGGGTCAGCCGGTGCGGGTGACGACGTAGTCGCAGAGCATCTCGAGGGCTCGGCGGGCCGGCACGTCGGGCAGCGGGGCGAGGGTTTCCCGCGCGGCTTCGGCGTCGGTCGCGAGTTCCGCCCGGGCGCGCGCGATGGCGTCGGACCCGCGGAGTGAGTCGAGGGTCGCGCTGAGCACGGCGTCGTCGGACAGGTCGTCCGGGACCACCAGGCCGTCCTGCTCGGCCAGCAGGACGGGAAGGGTGCGCACGCCCTCACGCAGGTCGGTGCCGGGGGTCTTGCCGGACTCGCCGGAGGGGCTGGTGATGTCGAGCAGGTCGTCCGAGAGCTGGAAGGCCGCGCCGATGCGCTCGCCGTAAGCCGTCAGCGCCGCGACGGCCATCGGTGAGGCACCCGACAGGAGCGCGCCGAGCCGGCCGGACGTCGCGATCAGCGAGCCGGTCTTTTCCGCGACGACCTGCCGGTAATGCGTGATCGGATCACCCGTCCCGGGTCCGACCGTTTCGCGGATCTGCCCCTCGCAGAGCACTGCGATCGTCTGCGCCAGGATGCGGGTGGCGTCGGTGCCGAGGTCGGCGGTGATCTCGGAGGCCCGGGCGAAGAGGAAGTCTCCGGTGAGGATCGCGATCGAGTTGCTCCAGCGGGCGTTCGCCGAGACGGCCCCGCGGCGCAGCACCGCCTCGTCCATCACGTCGTCGTGGTACAGCGTCGAGAGGTGGGTCAGCTCGATGGCTACCGCCGCGGGCACGACCGATGTCGCCAGCGGATCGCCGAAGCCCGCCGCGAGCAGCACCACCAGGGGGCGGAAACGCTTGCCGCCCGCCTCGACGAGGTGGCGCGACGTCTCCGTCACGAAGGGGTAGCTGCTGTTGACGGACGAGCGCAGCAGCTCTTCTACCGCCGCTAACCCGCGCCGCACCGTGCCCTCAAGCCCGGGGTCGATGAACTCCAGGCCGGGGAGGCTCGCGCGCGCCGGCGGCGCAATCGGAGGCATGACTAGCGGATGAACCCAAGCTGCGCAGCGTGGTTCGCAAGGTCCAGGAGCGGCTGCGGCGCGACTCCCAGGACCAGGGTGACCGCCGTGCCGATCCCGATAGCACCGTAGGTGAGCGGGCTCGGGCGCGCGATGACGGGGCCTTCGGCGGCCGGCTCACTGAAGAACATCAGCACGATCACCCGCACATAGAAGAACGCCGCGATCGCGCTGGCAACCAGGCCGACGACGACGAGCGCGACAGCGCCGCCCCGCTCAGCAGCCTGAAACACGGCGAACTTGCCGGTGAAGCCGCTCGTGAGCGGGATCCCGGCCAGCGCCAGCAGCAGGAACGCAAACGTCCCGGCCAGGGCCGGCGAGCGCTTGCCCAGCCCGGACCAGGCCGAGAGATCACCCGCTTCGGCATCTCCGGAGCGCACCAGGGTGCAGATCCCGAAGGCGGCGATGGTCGTGAAGCCATAGGTGACGAGGTAGAACATCGACCCGGACAGCCCGGCCGTGCTCGTCGCCGCGACGCCGACCAGGATGAAGCCGGCGTGGGCGATAGCGGAATAGGCGAGCATGCGCTTCACGTCACGCTGGGTGATGGCGATGATCGCGCCGACCGCCATGGTCAGGATGGCGACGCCCCAGACGATCGGACGCCAGTCCCACCGCAGCGGGCCGAAGCTGACGTACAGGACGCGGATCAGCGCACCGAACGCGGCGACCTTGGTGCCCGCGGCCATGAATGCCGTCACCGGGGTCGGCGAGCCCTGGTACACGTCAGGGGTCCAGGCGTGGAAGGGCGCCGCACCGACCTTGAAGAGCAGCCCGACCCCGATCAACGCCAGGCCGAGGTAGAGCAGCAGATCGTTGCGCCCGGCCACGCCGGTCGCGTTAGCGATCCCGCCGAGCGAGACGGTGCCCGCGTAGCCATAGACCAGCGCGAGGCCGTAAATGAAGAACGCGGACGAGAACGCCCCGAGCAGGAAGTACTTCAGCGCCGCTTCCTGCGAGAGCAACCGCCGGCGGCGGGCCAGCCCGGCCAGCAGGTAGAGCGGAAGCGAGAGCACTTCCAGCGCGATGAACATGACGAGCAGCGTGTTCGAGGCGGCGAACAGCATCATTCCCGCGACGGCGAACGACATCAGCGGGTAGGCCTCGGTCTGGATGTCTTCGCTGGAGCGCTGGGCGCGCGCACCGACACTTCCCGGCACGACGCTGGCGCGCGCGACCAGGGAGCCCACCCGGGGCTCGGCAACCAGCAGCACCGACGCGATGGCGAGCGCGAGAATGGTGCCCTCAAGGAAGAGCGCGGGACCGTCGAGCGCGACCGCGCCCGACGCGAGCAGCTGGCGACGGCCGTGCAGCAGCGCGATGATGACCAGCGCAGCGGCGAAGCCCAGCACGGCCAGGATCGGCTGGACGGTGCGCCGCACCTTGCTCGGCAGGAACGCCTCGATCAGCACGCCGGCGAGTGCGATCCCGAAGACGATCAGGATCGGTGAGAGCGCGCCGTACTGCAGCGCCGGCGTCTTGATCTTCTCTGGGGCCGCGAGAAGTAGCGGGGTCATTGGTGGGCTCCGCTCGAAACGGCAGTGGGCTTGGGATCGACCTGCTGGATGTGGTCCAGGGTGCGGTTCACCGCCGGACGGATCGTGTCGATGATCGGCTTCGGGTACACCCCGAAGACGACGATCAGCCCGAGCAGCGGCGCGATGGCGCAGGTCTCACGCCAGGACAGGTCAGGCACCGGGCCGCGCCTGCGGACGCCACCCGGGGTCACCGGTTCGTTCGCGGACGGGTCGGGGTCACTCGGCCCGTGGACACCGGCGGCGACACCGACCTCGGCGCCGGTTGCGGCGTACTCCAGGATTTCGGACGCCGGGGCGTCGGTCTCCCCGTCGCTGACCGTGGCCCAGGCGGGACGGGGCCCGGTCATCGTGCGCTGGATCAGGTAGAGGACGTAGATCGCCGCCAGGATGATGCCGACCGTCGCGACGACGGCCAGTGCCCGGTAGCGGGTGAAGGTGCCGACGAGTACCAGGAACTCGCTGACGAACGTCGACAGGCCGGGGAGGGCCAGCGCGGACAGCCCGGCGATGAGCATGGCGCCGCCGAGCCTCGGGGTCACCGAGAACATGCCGCGGTAGCCGTCGACGTCACGGGTTCCGCGCCGGGCGATGAGGAAGCCCACGCAGAGGAACAGCGCGCCCGTCGAGAGGCCGTGATTGACCATGTAGAGCACGGCACCCGTGCCGCCCTGCGTGGTGAGCGCGAACGTCCCGAGGGCGATGAAGCCGAAGTGGGCGAGCGAGGTGTAGGAGACCAGCCGCTTCATGTCGCGCTGCCCGATCGCCAGCAGCGCGCCGTAGAAGATGCCCACTACGGCCAGCGCCAGCACGAGCGGGGCGAAGTAGCGCGACGCGTCCGGGAACAGCTGCACGCAGTAGCGCAGCAATCCGAACGTGCCGATCTTGTCGAGCACGCCGACCAGCAGGACCGCGCCGCCGACCGGAGCCTCGGCACCAGCGTCGGGAAGCCAGGTGTGGAACGGGAAGAGCGGCGCCTTGATGGCGAACGCCACGAAGAACCCGAGGAACAGCAGCTTCTCGACGCCGTCGGAGATGTCGAGGTTCAGCAGCTGCTGGAAGTCGAAGGTGCCGCCGCCGTTCTTGTTTGACACCACGTAGAGCCCGATGACGGCGGCCAGCATGATGAGCCCGCCGAACAGGCTGTAAAGCAGGAACTTCACCGACGCGTACGCGCGCTGCGGGCCGCCGTAGCTGCCGATGATGAAGTACATCGGGATCAGGATGACCTCGAAGAAGACGTAGAACAGGAACACGTCGAGCGAGGCGAAGACGCCGACCATGCCGGTCTGCAGCGCCAGGATGAGGGCGAAGTAGCCGCCGACCGAGCGACGGCCGCTGGCGGCGAGGTCGTCGACCTCGTTCCACGACGCGATGATCACGACCGGGACGAGCAACGCCGCCAGCGCGATGAGCACCAGGGCGATGCCGTCGACACCGACCTCGTAGCGGACCCCGAACGCCTTGATCCAGTCGTATCGCTGCACGAACTGGTACGAGGAGCCGCTGTTGTTGTCGAAGTCGATCCACATCGCGATGGTGAGGACGAACTCGATCAGCGAGATCCCGAGCGCCACCTGCTTGGCCAGCAGCGGGTTGGTCTTCGGGATGAGGGCGACCAGCAGCGCGCCGGCCGCCGGGATGATGAGGAGGATCGTCAACCAGGGCATGTCGCTGCTCATCCGATCCGCACGAGCAGGAGCGCGCCGGCGATCAGCACGACGCCTCCGAGCATGGACAAGGCATAGGAACGCACGAAGCCGGTCTGGGTACGGCGCATCCGTCCTGACAGGCCACCGATACCGGCGGCGATCCCGCGCACGGCGCCGTCGACGCCGTTGTTGTCGGCGAACACCAGCATCCGGGTCAGCCACTGGCCGGGGCGCATGAACACCGCCTCGTTGGCGGCGTCGGTGTACAGGTTCGCCCGGGCCGCCCTCGTGAGCGGGGTGACCTGGCTCGGGGCGAAGACCGGCACGGCGCGGCGCTCGTAGAGCACGTAACCGCCGGCGACTCCGCCGATCACCACGAGCAGGGTCAGCAGGGTCAGCACGGTCGGCGAGATGGTGTGGATACCTTTCTCGGCGGACTTACCGAGGGCCGGCTCCAGCCAGTTCTGCAGGCTGGCGCCGAGCACGAGCAGGCCGCCGGCGAAGATCGACCCGACCGCCAGGATGATCATCGGGACGGTCATGGTCCGCGGGCGACTCGTGGGGGTGGAACTCGGGGCGCCAGCGCTTCTTTCCGTGGAACGTCATGATGAAGATGCGGGTCATGTAGAACGCCGTCAGCCCGGCGCCGAGCAGCGCGGCCGTTCCGAGCAGCGCACCGCTGGTGCCGCCCTTGTCGAACGCCGCCTCGATGATCTTGTCCTTGGTGAAGAACCCGGAGAACGGCGGGCAGCCGATGATGGCGAGGTAGCCGAACCCGGTACACGCCCAGGTGATGGGCATGATCTTCCACAAGCCGCCGAAGCGTCTGGCGTCGACGGTGTCGTTCATGGCGTGCATGACCGAGCCGGCGCCGAGGAAGAGCCCGGCTTTGAAGAAACCGTGGGCCAGCAGGTGCAGGATGCCCAGCGCGTAACCGGCCGGGCCGAGCCCGACGGCGAGGAACATGTAGCCGATCTGGCTCACCGTCGAGTAGGCGAAGACCTTCTTGATGTCGTCGTAGGCGCAGCCGATGATGCACCCGTACAGCAGGGTGATCACACCGATGATGACGACGACGGTGCGGGCGGCCTGCGATCCGTCGAAGATCGGATGGGCGCGGGCGATCAGGTAGACGCCGGCGGTGACCATCGTCGCGGCATGGATCAGCGCCGAGACCGGGGTCGGGCCTTCCATGGCGTCGGGGAGCCAGCCCTGCAGCGGGAACTGGCCCGACTTGCCGCAGGCCCCGAGCAGGAGCAGCAGCCCGAGGGCGGCGAGGGTCGACTTGGTCAGCGAGCTTCCGGCGGCGCCGAAGACCTTCTCGAAGCTCGTGCTGCCGACCGTCGCGAACATCAGCATGATCGCCAGCGAGAGGCCGACGTCGCCGACCCGGTTGAAGTAGAAGGCCTTGTTGGCCGCCGTGGCGGCGCTCGGCTTGGCGACCCAGAACTGGATCAGCAGGTAGGACGAGAGACCGACCATCTCCCAGCCGACGTACAGCGCCAGGAACGAGTTGCCGAGGACCAGCAGGAGCATCGACGCCAGGAACAGGTTGAGGTACCCGAAGAAGCGGCGCCGGCCTGGATCGTGGCCCATGTAGCCGATCGAGTAGATGTGGATCAGCGTTCCGACCCCGGTGATCAGCAGGACGAACACCATCGAGAGTTGATCCAGCAGCAGCCCCGCGTCGACGTTGAAGCCGTTGACCGGGATCCAGCTGAACAGCGTCTCGCTGATGGCCCGCGAGTCGCCGGCCTTGCCCTTCAGGGTGAAGAACAGGATCAGCCCGAGAACGAAGCTGAGCCCCGCCATGAGGGTCGCGAAGTAATGGCCCCACTTGTCGGTGCGCTTGCCGCCGAGCAGCAGCACGGCCGCACCGATCAGCGGGAACACCAGCAGCAGC
This sequence comes from uncultured Actinomycetota bacterium, assembly GCA_963782485.1. Lineage (GTDB taxonomy): Bacteria > Actinomycetota > Actinomycetes > Frankiales > Frankiaceae > DATAZK01. The sequence goes on along the minus strand of CAWAJV010000005.1, from coordinate 141,056 downwards.
CACGTCACCTTCAAGATGCCCGTGGCCTGGACGTAGTGCTCGGCGCCGGAGGCTGCCAGAACGTGGGTCACCGGGCGCTCACGACGCTAGGACTCGCCTTCTCGCTCATCAGTACTTCAGCAGGTTCGTGTCGTCGACAGATGCGGTCTGCCGGGTTCGGAAGATCGTCAGGATGATCGCCAGCCCGACCACCACCTCGGCAGCCGCCACGACCATCACGAAGAACGCGATGACCTGGCCGTCGAGGGTTCCCTTCATCCGCGAGAAGGTCACCAGGGTCAGGTTCGCAGCGTTGAGCATCAGCTCGATCGACATGAAGACGACGATCGCGTTACGCCGGAGCAGCACCCCGACCGTTCCGATGCTGAACAGCGCTGCCGCCAGCAGCAGGTAGTTGCCGGGGTTCACTCGCCCTCCCCCACCCGTCCGGCACCTGCGGGGAGCTGACCGGCAGGATCCTGCCGGTGCTCCTCGGGGAGGCGCTCGTTGATCGTCTCCTGGTACTGCGCGGAGACGCTGTTCAGTGCCGGACGCCCGTCCGGCAGCAACGCCGGCCGGTCGACCGCGTCGTGGCGCGCGTAAACGCCGGGACCGGGCAGCGGGGTCACCGGGCCGTCGAGCCCGCGCGTGCGCGACATCGAGCGGTCGCGCTGGGTACGGCGGTTGATCCGCTCGCGGTGGCCCAGCACCATCGCGCCGACGGCAGCGACGATCAGCAGGGCTGATACCACTTCGAACGGCCACACGTACGAGCTGAACAGCAGCTTGGCGATGCCGTTGACGTTGTTGTTGAATCCGTCGCTGCCGAGCCCGGCCGCCTTCGGCTTCGCGATGGTGCGGGCGATCGGGAAGATCAGCATCCCGGCGAAGCCGAGCCCGAGCACGATCGCCGCGATGCGCTGGCCGCGGAGGGTCTCCACCAGCGAATCGGAGAAGTCGACGCCGATCAGCATGATCACGAACAGGAACAGGACCATGATCGCGCCGGCGTAGACGATCACCTGGACGATGCCGAGGAACGGAGCGTCCTGGACGACGTAGAAGACCGCGAGGCAGAACATCGTCAGCACCAGCCACAGGGCTGCGTGGACCGCGTTGCGCGAGAGCACCATGCCGAAACCGCCGATGAGGGCGACCGGGGCGAGCAGCCAGAAGATGACCGCCTCGCTGGTGCCCGTGCGGGTGAAGGCCTCGGCCAGCACGTGAGCGGTCATGATCCAGCCTCCCCGTCGGCTGGTGCTTGCGGCGCGTGGTGCAGGTACTCGAGCGGCTGGTCGTACGCGTCGCGCGGGTCCGCCGGGGGAACCGGCCGGTAGTGCGACTCGCGGCGGTAGTAATCGCCCTCGTCGTCACCCAGGCGCAGCGGGTGCGGCGGGCGCTCCATGCCGGGACGCAGCGGCGCGAGCAGCTGCTCCTTCGTGAAGATGAGGTCGCGACGGTTGTCGTCGGCGAGCTCGTACTCGTTCGACATGGTGAGCGCGCGGGTCGGGCACGCCTCGATGCACAACCCGCAGAAGATGCAGCGCAGGTAGTTGATCTGGTAAACCGCGCCGTAGCGCTCACCGGGCGAGTAGCGGGCGCCTTCCTCGTTGTCGGCGCCCTCGACGTAGATCGCGTCAGCCGGGCAGGCCCAGGCACACAGCTCGCACCCGACGCACTTCTCGAGCCCGTCGTCGTGGCGGTTGAGCACGTGGCGCCCGTGGTAGCGGGGCGCGGTCGGCTTCTTGACCTCGGGATACAGCTCGGTGGTGACCTTCTTGAACATCGTGCCGAAGGTGACCCCGAAACCCTTGATCGGATCGAAGATCTCGCTCATCAGCGATCCTCCTCCGAGGGGGGCGGTGAGCTGGGCGGGGGTGACGTGGGAGGCGAGGGGGGCGGAGAGGTGGGCGGAGAGGTGGGCGGAGCGCTGGTCGGCATGCTGGAGTAAACGGCCGAGCCGGATCCGGAGAGGGAACCTGCCAGCACCTTCGAGGACTCGGGAGCGGGCGGCGGCCACGGGACCGCATCGAGCGACGGTGCCGCAGCCAGCCTCTCGCGTTCCTTCTCGTCCTCGCGTTGGCGACGCGCGCGTCCCCCGGGATCGATGAGGGCGATGATCAGCAGCACGCCGAGACCGATGGCGATGCCGACGAACCAGGGCGTTCGGTTGCTCGCCTCGTCCATGATCGTGCGGTAGGCCGCGACGAGCATGATCCAGACGATGGCGCTCGGGATGAGCACCTTCCATCCGAAGCTCATGAACTGGTCGTAACGCAACCGAGGCAGGGTGCCGCGCAGCCAGATGTAGAAGAACAGGAAGCCGAGGACCTTGATGATGAACCAGATCATCGGGTAGTAGCCGTGGCTCGCGCCGTCCCAGAGGCTGATCGGCCAGATCGGCCGCCAGCCGCCGAGGAACAGGGTCGTCGCCAGCGCCGAGACGGTGACCATGTTGACGTACTCGGCCAGGAAGAACAGCGCGAACTTGATCGACGAGTACTCGGTGTGGAAACCACCGACCAGCTCGGACTCGGCTTCGGGGAGATCGAACGGGGCGCGGTTGGTCTCACCGACCATGCAGATGACGTAGATGATGAACGAGATCGGCAACGCCCAGATGTACCAGTGGTTGTCCTGGCTGGCGATCACCCCGCTCGTCGAGAGGGTGCCGGCGTACAGGAAGACCGGGACGAGCGCGAGGCCCATGCCGACTTCGTAGGAGATGACCTGCGCGGCCGACCGGAGCGCGCCGAGCAGCGGGTAGGTCGAGCCGCTGGACCAGCCCGACAGGATGATCCCGTACACCCCCATCGCCGAGGTCGCCAGGATGAACAGGACGCCGACCGGCAGGTCGGTCAGCTGCAGCGCGGTGTGGTGGCCGCCGATGGAAACCTCGGGGCCGAACGGGACCACGCTGAACGCCAGGAAGGCGGGTACGGCCGACAGGATCGGCGCCAGGATGTAGATCGGCTTGTCGACCAGGGCCGGGACGATGTCTTCCTTGAGCATCAGCTTGACGCCGTCGGCCAGCGACTGGAGCGAACCGCGCGGGCCGACCCGGTTGGGACCGACGCGCTGCTGCATCCGCGCCACCACGATGCGCTCCCACACGATGGTGAACAGCGTCATCAGCACGAGGATCAGGAAGACCGCGACGACCTTGATGACGATGACCCACCAGAATCTCATGGCCGAAGCTCGTGAGATCCGGTGGCTGCTCGAACGTCGACGCCATCGGCATGCTCATCAGGAGACCTCCTGGGCGGGGCTACCGGCTGCAGCGACATGGGCGGAAACCGGCCCGGCCGGCGCGACCCTGACGACATCCCCGTGGGCGGCGCCCAGCTCCTCGCGGACGTGGGAGCCGGGGCTATGGGTCGGGAGCCAGACCACCCCGTCGGGGAGGTCGGCGATGACCAGCGGAAGGGTGATCGTGCCCGACTCGGCATCGCCGGAGCCGACCTGAACCAGGTCGCCGGGACCGGCGCCGATCGCGGCCGCGGTGGCTTCCGAAAGGTGCAGGCGCGGCAGCTTGCGGGTGCCGGCGAGGTGCGGCTCGCCGTCCTGCATCCGGCCGTCGTCGATGAGCCACGACCAGGTCGCGAGCAGCGCCTCACCGGGCCCGAGCTCGCGCGGAGCCGGCGCCGTCACGGCCGGGGCGGGGGCAGAAGGCTGCGACGCTGCCAGGCCCAGCAGCTCCGCCCGGGCGGCGTCGACCCCGGGGAGCCCGAGCGCGACGCCCATCTCGGCGGCCAGCGAGTGCAGCACCCGAAGATCGGACATGGTGTTTGCCGTCGGCAGGGCACGCTCGAAGGGACGCTCGCGTCCCTCCCAGTCGACGAAGGTGCCGGCCTTCTCGGTCGTCGCGGCCACGGGCAGGACGACGTCCGCGAGGTCGGTCACGTCGGAGTGGCGCAGCTCGAGCGAGACCAGGAAGGGCACCCGGGACAGCGCCTCGCGGGCCGCCGCTGGGTCGGGAAGGTCCGCCGGGTCGATCCCGCCGACGACGAGGCCGTCGATCGCGCCCTCGTAGGCGGCGTCGAGAATCTCGGGCAGGTCACGCGCGCCGGGCTCCGGCAGCAGCCCGGCGTCGAGCGCTCCACGCTCACCGGCCCGCCGCGGGACCCAGCCGACGCGAGCGCCGGTGCGCTCGGCCAGCCGCGCCACGGCGGAGAATCCACCTGCGACGCTGGCGAGCCGCTCCCCCACCAGGACGATCGCGCCCTCGGGGAGGTTCAGCGCGTCGAGCGCCGCCGGCTCCTGGCCGGGTGGGCAGCGCACCAGCGAGCCGAACGTCTTGACGACGCTCGGGGTGGTGAACGGGCCGACCGAGACGACCTTCAGGCCCTTCTTGCGGGCGGCCTTGCGCAAGCGCAGGAAGACGATCGGTGATTCCTCCTCCGGCTCGAAGGCGACGAGCAGCACGGTGCCCGCCGTCTCCAGGTCGGAGTAGGTCACGCCGCGCAGGCTGCCGGCAGGCGTCCGGCCGACGACGTGGGAACGCAGGAAGTCGGCTTCCTCGGCAGAACCGGGACGGGCCCGGAAGTCCATGTCGCGGGTGCCGAGCGCCTCGCGAGCGAATTTGGCGTAGGCGTAGGAGTCTTCGAGCGTCTGCCGGCCGCCGGCGAGGACGGCGGCGCCATGGCGCGCCACGCACTCCATGAGGCCGCGGCCGGCGTACTCGAGCGCCTCGGCCCAGGACGCCTCGCGCTGCTCGCCGGTCTCGCGGTCGCGGATCAGCGGGGTGGTCAGCCGGTCGCGCTGGGTCGCGTACTGGAAGGCCCAGCGACCCTTGTCGCAGTTCCACTCCTCGTTGACCTGGGGGTCGTCGCCAGCCAGGCGCCGCATGACCCGGCCGCGGCGGTGGTCGGTGCGCTGCGCGCAGCCGGACGCGCAGTGCTCGCACACGCTCGGCGTGCTGACCAGGTCGAACGGGCGCGCCTGGAAGCGGTAGCTCGCTCCGGTGAGGGCGCCGACCGGGGCAGATCTGGACGGTGTTGGAGGAGAAGTAGGACTGGAACGGCTCGTCGGGGTCGATCGACACCTGCTCCAAGGCGCCGCGCTCGTAGCAGCTCGATGAACGGGTCGCCCGCCACCTGCAGCGAGAAGCGCGTGCAGCGCGCGCAGAGCACGCACCGCTCGCGGTCGAGCAGCACCTCGCTGGAGAGCGGGATCGGCTTCTGGTAGGTCCGCTTGATCTCGTGGAAGCGCGACTCACTGCGGCCGTTCGACATCGCCTGGTTCTGCAGCGGGCATTCGCCGCCCTTGTCGCAGATCGGGCAGTCCAGCGGGTGGTTGATGAGCAGCATCTCCATCTGCCCGTGCTGCGCCTTGTCGGCTACCGCGGACGTGTGCTGCGTCTTCACGACCATGTCAGCGGAGACGGTCGTGGTGCAGGCCGTGACCGGCTTGCGCTGGCCTTCGACCTCGACGATGCACTGCCGGCAGGCGCCCACCGGATCCAGCAGCGGATGGTCGCAGAAGCGCGGGATCTGGACGCCGATCTGCTCCGCGGCGCGGATGATCAGCGTTCCCTTCGGGACGCTCACTTCGATGCCGTCGATGGTCAGGGTCAGCAGCTCTGCTGGGGGAACGGCGGGACGGTCGTTCGAACCGCCGGTCTTGTCGGGGGCGATGGTCATCAGTGGGCCCCCGCCCCGACCAGCGCGCCCGCTTCAGCCGCGGCGAACGGGCAGCCGCCGCTCTCGTAATGCGCCACGAACTCGTCGCGGAAGTACTGGATGCCCGAGACGATCGGGCTGGTCGCGCCGTCACCCAGCGCGCAGAACGAGCGGCCGAAGATGTTGTCGCAGGTGTCGAGCAGGGTGTCGAGGTCCTCCTCGGAGCCGACCCCGCTCTCCAGCCGCGCGAGGATTCTGGGTCATCCAGTACGTGCCCTCCCGGCACGGGGTGCACTTGCCGCAGCTCTCGTGCGCGTAGAACTCGGTGAGCCGCAGGCAGGTCTTCACCATGCACACCGACTCGTCCATCACCATGACGGCCGCGGTGCCGAGCAACGAACCGGCTGCCTGGACGCCCTCGAAGTCCATCGGAACGTCCATGTGCTGGGCGGTCAGCAGCGGGGTGCTCGACCCGCCCGGGGTCCACGCCTTCAGCTTCTTGCCACCGCGCACCCCGCCGGCCATCTCCAGCAACGTGCCGAAGGTCGTCCCCAGCGCCACCTCGTACTGGCCGGGACGCTCGACGTGGCCGCTGATCGAGACCATCTTCGGGCCGGGCGAACGCTCGGTGCCCATCGACTTGAACCAGTCGACGCCCTTGCGCACGATCCAGGGCACCGTCGCGATCGACTCGACGTTGTTGACGACGGTCGGCGACTGGTAGAGCCCGTGGGTCGCCGGGAACGGCGGGCGCAGCCGCGGCTGGCCGCGGTAACCCTCGAGTGAGTCGAGCAGCGCCGTCTCCTCGCCGCAGATGTAGGCGCCGGCGCCGCGGTGCAGTGTCAACGTGAGGTCGAAACCGCTACCCAGGATGTCGTCGCCGAGGTAGCCGGCGGCGTAGGCCTCGTCGATGGCCTGCTGCAGGCGGCGACCCGCGTGGACCAGCTCGCCGCGCAGGTAGATGAACGCGTGATGGCAGCGCACCGCGAACGAGGCGATGATGATGCCCTCGATCAACCCGTGGGGATCGGCCATCATCAGCGGGGCGTCCTTGCAGGTGCCCGGCTCGCCCTCGTCGGCATTGACGACCAGGTAGTGCGGCTTGCCATCGCCCTGCGGGATGAAGCCCCACTTCATGCCGGTCGGGAAGCCGGCGCCGCCGCGTCCACGCAGGCCGGAATCCTTGACCAGCTGGATGATCGCGTCAGGGTCCATAGCGAGCGCGGTGCGCAGCGCGACGTACCCGTCCGTGCGCTCGTAGCTGGCGAGCGTCCACGACTCGGGCTCTGACCAGCGGGAGGTCAGCACCGGCGTAAGGCTCATGAGTTGGCCGACTCCTCGTCAGTCTTGGATGCCGTTCCAGCGGTCTTGGAGGAAGCGCCACCGGTGTTTGGCTGGAACATCTCCGGGTCGGGTGCGGGCTCTGCAGCGGCGAGCTCCCCGAGGTCGCCGGTGGCCTCGGGGTCAGCCACCTCGTACTCGCCGTCGGAGCGCGGCACTCCCGCTCCGGGCGTCGGCTTCGCCTCCTTGATCGCGGCCTTGCTCTCCGCGCCGCGTGAATCGGGCGAGGTCACCGGCTCCGGATGGGCGGCACCGTCGCCGACTGCTGCGGGGCGCGGATCGCGGAAGCCGGCGAGCTGGCGGCTGATCTCCCGGAAGCCGCACAGCGGCGCTCCGCGCGTAGGCACCGGCTTCTCGCCGCGGGCAAGGGCGTCGAGGAGGTCCTCGGCGCTCTCGGGGGTCATGTTGTCGAAGAACTCGTAGTTGACCGTCACCACGGGCGCGAAGTCGCAGGCGGCGAGGCACTCGGCGTGTTCGAGCGTGAACGTGCCGTCGTCGGTGGTCTCGTTGTGGTGGACGCCCAGCTTCTTGGAGACGCGGGTGAAGACGTCTTCGCCGCCGAGGATCTGGCACGAAAGGTTGGTGCAGACGGACACCAGGTACTCGCCGACGGGGCGGCGCTTGTACATCGTGTAGAAGGTCGCGACGGCACCGACCTCGGCCTTGGTCAAGCCCAGCGTCTCCGCGCAGAACGCGATGCCCTGCGGGGTGACGTAACCCTCCTCGGCCTGCACCAGATGCAGCATCGGGAGCAGCGCGCTGCGCGAGCGCCCCTCCGGATACCGCGCGACGATCTCGGCCGCAGCCGCGCGCGTCTCTTCGGTCAGCGGCATGACACGTCTCCCAGGCCCTTCGTGATCCGTCCGCGCGCGCTCATCGGTCGACCCCGCCCATCACCGGGTCGATCGAGGCGACGGCGGCGATCACGTCAGCGATCAGCGCACCCTCCGTGATGGCCGGAGTGGACTGCAGGTTCACGAACGATGGGTCGCGCACGTGGACGCGGTACGGACGCGTGCCGCCGTCGCTGACCATGTGGTAGCCCAGCTCGCCGCGAGGTGACTCCACCGTCGAGTAGACCTGCCCGGCGGGCACCCGGAAACCCTCGGTCACCAGCTTGAAGTGGTGGATCAGCGACTCCATCGAGGTGCCCATGATCTTGCGGATGTGTTCCAGCGAGTTGCCCATGCCGTCCGGCCCGAGCGCGAGCTGCGCCGGCCAGGCGATCTTCTTGTCGGCGACCATGATCGGGCCGGGCTCGAGCCGGTCGAGCACCTGCTCGATGATCTTCAGCGACTCGCGCATCTCCTCCAGGCGCACCAGGTAGCGCGCCCAGCAGTCGCCGTCGAGCGAGGTCGGAACGTCGAAGTCGTAGGTCTCGTAGCCGCAGTACGGCTCGGTCTTGCGCAGGTCCCAAGGAAGCCCGGCCGAGCGGAGCATCGGCCCGGTGACGCCGAGCGCGAGACACCCCGCCGCGTCGAGGTAGCCGACGCCCTTCAGCCGGTTCTGCCAGAGCGGCTGGCCGGAGAGCAGGTTCTCGTACTCCTTGATCTTCTTCGGCATGTACGTGAGGAACTCACGAATCTTCTCGACCGCGCCGTTCGGCAAGTCCTGCGCGACGCCGCCGGGACGGATGAACGCGTGGTTCATGCGCAGGCCGGTGATCAGCTCGAAGAGGTCGAGCACCACCTCGCGCTCGCGGAAGCCGTAGAGCATCGCCGAAAGCGCGCCGATCTCCATGCCGCCGGTCGCGAGCCACACCAGATGGGAGCTGATGCGCTGCAGCTCCATCAGCAGCACCCGGATGTGGGTGGCCCGCTGCGGGATGTCGTCGGTGATGCCGAGCAGCTTCTCGACACCGAGGCAATAGGCCGTCTCGTTGAAGAAGGGCGACAGGTAATCCATGCGGGTCACGAAGGTGACGCCCTGCACCCAGTTGCGGAACTCGGTGTTCTTCTCGATGCCGGTGTGCAGGTAGCCGATGACTACCCGCGACTCGGTGACGGTCTCGCCCTCGAGCTCCAGCACCAGGCGCAGCACGCCATGCGTCGACGGGTGCTGCGGACCCATGTTGACGACGATGCGCTCTTCCGGCGACTCCTCGTCGCGGCCGCCGAGCACCTCATCCCAGTCGCCACCCGTGACGGTGTAGACCCGGCCCTCGAGCGTCTCGGTGACGCCCGCGTAACCGCTGAAACCGTCGTCGATGGTCTGCGGGGTGGAGGCGGCAGCAGTTCCCGGAGTGCTCACGCGTAGCTCCTGCGCTCGTCGGGCGGCGGGACCTCGGCCCCCTTGTACTCGACCGGCACCCCACCCAGCGGGTAGTCCTTGCGCTGGGGATGGCCGTCCCAGTCGTCCGGCATCATGATCCGGGTCAGGCCGTGGTGGCCGTCGTAAATGATCCCGAAGAAGTCCCAGGTCTCCCGCTCGTGCCAGTCGGCCGTCGGATAGATCCCGACCAGCGACGGGATGTGCGGATCTTCCGCCGTCACCGACACCTCGAGCCGCAGCCGCCTGCGGTAGGTCAGCGAGGTCAGGTGGTAGACGCTGTGCAGCCGGCGGCCGGTCGGATCGATCTCGAGATAGTCGACACCGGAAACGCTGGAGAGCAGCTCGAACCGCAGGTCAGGGGCGTCACGCAGGGTCTGGGCGACTTCGAGGAGCCGCTCGCGCCGGATGTGCAGGGTCATCTCGCCATGGGCGACGACGACGTGCTCGACCGCGTCGCCGAGCTGCGGGAACGCGCGCTCGAGCGCCGTGTAGACGAACTCGTTCTGCTCGTCGTAGGGACGCGGGGTCGGGCGCTCCACCGGCAGCGGGCGGATGAGCCTGCCGTAGCCGGAGGTATCGCCGCTGCCCTGGGCCCCGAACATGCCGGTGCGGGTGACGGGGGCATGGGCCTCGGCCCCCTCGGGACCAGCCGTCACCTCCGCCTGGGTAGCACGGTCGAGCTCGCTCACCGGGCGCCTCCGGCAGCCCGCGCGGTACGCGCCTCGGCTTCTTCCCGCTCTCGAACCGCGAAGTCAGCCGGCTTCTCGTAAGGAACGATCGGCAGGCCCTTGCGCTCGATGGCGGCCGCGCGGGCCGGGCCGAGCGGGGTGGCCTTGATCTTCTCGTGCAGCTTCAGGATCGCGTCCATGAGCATCTCGGGCCGCGGCGGGCAGCCGGGCAGGTAGATGTCGACCGGCACGACGTGGTCGACGCCCTGGACGATCGCGTAGTTGTTGAACATCCCGCCGGAGCTGGCGCAAACACCCATGGCGAGCACCCACTTCGGCTCGGCCATCTGGTCATAGATCTGGCGCAGGACCGGTGCCATCTTCTGGCTGACGCGGCCGGCCACGATCATGAGGTCGGCCTGGCGCGGGCTCGGCCGGAAGACCTCCATGCCGAACCGGGCGAGGTCGTAGCGCCCGGCGCCCGTCGCCATCATCTCGATCGCGCAACAGGCCAGGCCGAAGGTCGCCGGCCACAGCGAGGACGTGCGCGCCCAGTTGGCCATCTTCTCGACCGAGGCCAGCAGGATGCCGTCGGGCAGCTTCTCTTCTAGTCCCATGTCAATCCCACTCCAAGCCTCCACGGCGCCAGACGTACGTGTACGCGACGAACACCGTCAGCAGGAAGATCACCATCTCGACCAGCCCGAAGACGCCGAGGCTGCCGAAGCTGACCGCCCACGGGTAGAGGAAGATCGTTTCGATGTCGAAGACGATGAAGAGCATGGCGGTCAGGTAGAACTTGATCGGAAAGCGCCCGGAGCCCGGGCCTTGCGGCGCCGGCTCGATGCCGCACTCGTAGGCGTCGTACTTGGCGCGGTTGTAGCGCTTCGGCCCCACGAGCATCCCCGCCGTCACGGAGAAGATCGCAAAGGCCGCGGCTAACGCGCCGAGCAGGAGCACCGGCACATAGGGCCTTAGCACTCGGACTCCCTCCGAACGATGGCGGTAAACGGTGCTGGTGGAGCTGCTGGCGGAGCGACGCGGCTAGCGGCGGGGTGGCCGGTGACCGATCGGCCCGAGCGGCTCAGAGGCAGGCATGAGCCTACGCGGCAAGGGATCATGCGGCGGGCGCCACCTTGCTCAGGCCGTTGATGAGCCGATCGAGAACGTCGCCCCCACGAGGATCCGTGAGGTTCGCGAGCAACTTTAGGGTGAAGCGCATCAGGGTCGGGCGCGGCAGGCCGTACTTCGTGGCGAGGCTCATGACGGCCGGGTGGCCGATGAGCGACACGAACCAGCGACCGAGCGTGTAGTAGCCCCCGTATTGGGACGCGAGCGCCGCCGGGTACGCCTGGAGCGCACGCTCGCGAGCCGGCCCCTCGGGACGCGCGAGAGCCTGTAACACGATGTCGGCCGCCGTCTCTGCCGTCTCCATCGCGTACGCGATGCCCTCGCCGTTGAACGGGTTGACCGCACCGGCCGCGTCGCCGATGAGCAGCAGCCCATCCCGGTAATGCGGCTGGCGGTTGAAGCCCATGGGGAGCGCGCCGCCTCGCACCGGGCCGATCAGCTCCTGGTCCGCCAGGTCCGGCACGCCGGACAGCCAGCGGCGCAGCAGGTCCTTGTAGTCGACATGGCCGAACGCCTCAGACGTGTTGAGGATGCCGAGCCCGACGTTGACGGTGCCGTCGCCGACACCGAATATCCAGCCGTAGCCGGGCAGCAGCCGGCCCTCGCCGCGCGGGCCGTCCCAGAGCTCGAGATGCGACTCGAGGTAGGCGTCGCTAGTGCGGGACGGCGAGGCGAGATAGCCGCGCACGGCCACCCCGAGCGGGCGATCGTCACGCTTCTCGATCCCGGCGCCCAGGGCGGTACGCGCGCTGACGCCATCCGCGGCCAGCACCAGCGGGGCTCGCAGGCTGCTGCCGCCCTTGAGGCTCACGCCGACGACGCGGCCGGTGCGCTCGTCTCGCAGCGGGCCGCTGACGGTCGTGGCCTCACGCAGGACCGCCCCGGACTTCTGTGCCGTGCGGGCGAGCACCTCGTCGAAGTCGAGGCGCGGGCGCACCAGGCCGTACGACGGGAAGCTGGCCAGCTCGGGCCAGTCGAGCTCGAGCCGGTGCTTGCCGCCGAGGATGCGCAGGCCGCGGTTCTGCGGCCAGTCACCGGTATCGACCCCGAGCCGCAGCAGGCTCTTGACGGCACGCGGGGTGAGCCCGTCTCCGCAGACCTTCTCGCGCGGGAACGTGGTCTTCTCCAGCAGCAAGACCTTGGCGCCGGCGCGCGCCAGATGCGCGGCAGCCGTGGACCCGCCGGGACCGGCACCGACCACGATGACGTCAGCGTCAGCGCTCTGGGCACTCTGCTGCATACCGGGTCGATCCTTCGCGAAAGGGCTGGTGGGCGGGGTCAGCGGGCGGACTGCCTGCAGCTACTGCAGGCTGATCATCGTCGGTTGTGCGCTTGTGAAATTATTCACGAGCTCCTCGCAGGTCAGTCTAAGACGAGATGGCAAGTGGTGTCCCGTCGCGGACCCCGCGGTGCAAGGCGACGATGCCGCCGGAGAGGTCGCGCCAGGCCACCTGCACCCAGCCGGCCTCGATCATCAGGTCCGCGAGCCCGGCCTGATCCGGCCAGGCCCGGATCGACTCCGCCAGGTAGACGTACGCATCGGGGCTGCTGGAGACCACCCGCGCCACCGCGGGAAGCGCGCGCATCAGGTACTCGACGTACACCGTCCGGAACGGCGCCCAGACCGGGCGGCTGAACTCGCACACCACGAGCCGCCCGCCGGGACGCACGACCCGGCGCAGCTCGCGCAGGCAGCCCAGCGTGTCGGCGACGTTGCGCAGGCCGAACGAGATCGTCGCCGCGTCGAAGACCCCGTCGCCGAAGGGCAACCGCAGCCCATCGGCAGCCACCAGCTCGACGCCCGGACGCGGGGTCGCCGCGCCCAGCATGCCGAGGCTGAAATCGGCGGCGACCACGCGGGCCCCGGCGCCGGCGAGCGGGGCGCTGCTCACCGCCGTACCGGCCGCCAGGTCGAGGATCCGCTCGCCCGGTTTCGGCTGCAGCGCGTTGCAGGTGGCCCGCCGCCACAGCCGGTCCTGCCCGAGCGACAGGACGCTATTGGTGAGGTCATAGCGACGGGCGACCGCGTCGAACATCGCCGCGACCTCACCCGGCTTCTTGTCCAGCGCAGCCCGGGTCACGAGAGGTCAGTCTGCCTGCTCCAGCATCACACCGTGGGCCCGGCCGCTGCGGAGGATCTCGGCCGGCAGGTCGGTCGCCTCCGGGTCGTCGACCGTGATGTGGGCGAACGCCGCGGGGCGGCCGGGAGCGAGCGTTCCGAGGCGGGGGTTGCCGATCGCGTAGGCACCGCCGAGCGTCGCGGCTTCCAGGAGCCGGTGCGCGAGGTCGTCGCGCTCGTAGCCCTGGCCCGTCGCGATGGCTTGCAGCGTGCGCACCTCGCTGAGCATGTCGAGATCGGGGGTGGAGGCGAGCGAGTCGGTCCCGACCGCGATCGGGCTGCCCTCATACAGCAGCGCGGCCACCGGAGGGGTGCCGGAGCCGAGCGTGGCATTGCTTCGGGCGCAGAGGGCGACGGCGGTGCCCCGCTCGCGCAGCAACTGCCGGTCGCCGGCGTCGAGATGGGTCCCGTGCGCGACGTGGACATCGGGACCGAGCCCGCCGAGCGCGTCAAGGTGATGCGCCGGCGAGCAGTGGGCCCCGCTCGCCTCGCGAAGCTCCGCCGCCCAGGGCCAGTCGGCGAACGGTCCGGCACCTTCGCGGACGAAGGCATCCTCGTCCGCCGTCTCGGCCAGGTGGGGATGCAGCCGGCGGCCGCCGCGGCGCGCGAGAGCGATCAGCCCGGCGATCACTTCGGTGCCCAGCGTGTAGAGCGTGTGCGGCGAGACGCCGGCCTCCGGCTGGCGTTGCAGGCACCGCTCGACGCGGGTGGACTCCTCGGGCCAGTCGCCGCTGGCGATGGCCACCGACTCCAGGTAGCGCACCCCGGGCACCCGGACGTCGAAGGCCGCCGGACTCGTCACGATGTCGGCGACCGCGACGGTGCCGGTCGCGCGGGCCTGCTGCCAGCTCCCGGCCACCTCGGCTCGCCACGCGTCGTCGCTCGAGGCGCGGCGACGCTCGTTCATCTGCAGGAGCCAGTCCGGAAACGCGTGGCCGCCCCCGGACAGGTCCGCGAACGACGGGCCGTACTGCAGGTGCGCGTGGGCGTTGACGAAGCCCGGCATCAGCACCCCGTCGAACCGGCGGACCCGCTCGGCGCTCGCCCGCAACTCGGCGGCGGGGCCGACGGCGACGATCTGCCCGGCATCGATGAGCACGCCACCATCCAGCACCGGCGGGCCGTCGAAGGTGAGCAGGGCATCGGCGGCGAGGAGTTGCACGTCACCAGCCTCGCATCAGCTCCCCCCCCCCTTCTCTCCCCCCTCTTCCCTCTTACTTTCACCCTTTTATCTTTCACCGCGCGTTGCTTCGATGTGCCGCCGTCGGTGATGAACTCCAACGTTTCCGGTCGATGTGGTGTAGGTCCAGCCGCCCTCGTGAGCAGGTGATGGTGAAGACAAACAGGTCGTTATTGGCCTCATTGGTGCGGCCGCCGTCGATCCAGTGCACGCGATGGTGCGCGTCACGCCTGGTGGCCGGTCCAGCCGGGCCACAGGCAGCCGCCATCGCGCAGCGCGAGTGTGCGGCGCAGGCGGGCTGGCCAGCCGGCGCGACCTGCCGAGGTCAAGACTCGGAGTCGGCGCCGAGGACGGCGGGATGATCCCGGCATCGCACGCCAGCCGGCGGGCGGCACTGGCGGTCACCGTGCCGTGACCCGGCACTCGGCAGCACCCAGCCCGGTCTGCAACGCCTCCAGCGACAGCGCGCGGCGCTGCTCCCGGAGCCCGATGCCATTTGAGCTTCGGCACGCCCCACGCTGGCGGGCCAGCTGGCGTAGCGCTTCAGCCCTGCGGCGGGCGATCGGTCGTCGCCGAGGGGCAGGTTCGGGTCCCGCTTGCGGGTGAACGCCGCCAACGCGGCGGCGACTTCAGCGCCGGCTTCGGTGTCGAGCCACCCGTCGACACGGACTCCGTCGAACGTCTTGGAGATGTGCAGCCGCTGGCTGTCCCGGTTGCGCTGCGCCTTCGCCTCGGCGTCAGCTGGGGCGATCGCGGCTTTCACCTCATCGGCGAACTTGCCGAGATCGCCAGGAGTGACGTGCGGCGCCGCCTCGGCCAGCACCGCTCCAGTACGCGGATACGGCCTCGTCGTCCCGAGCCCGACGGTGGCTTCCCGGATCACCGTCGCATGCTTGAGCCCCAGCTCGCCGGCTTCCCACCCGGCAGCCGTGGTCGGCATCCGATCGGCCAGAGCCCGGCCCAGCAGCACGCGTTCGGAAGCCCAGCCGTTCGATTCCACATCAAATCCCGCAGGACGCGGCCACGTTCGCCGCCCCGTCACCGGCGTACTCCCCGGTGCGATCCACCCGCTCGATCAGCCGGCACGTCGCCAGCTCACCGGCGCGCACCGCGGCCAGCACGTCGGGCAGCACCTCGGCGGCCAAGGCCCCGGACCGCTCCGGCCCGACCCCGGCGGCGATCTGCTGGCCAGGATACGGAGCTGCTCCGCATCTGCCAGCAGATCACCTTCGTACATGTGTTCGATTCTAGCGCATCATCCCAGCTCAGAGTGGATATCCACAGCACCGATCCGGGATCCTTCCTCCCCGAGCAGCGGCAGCGCGGTCTTGTCAGGTCCGCTTCGCCGGTGCCGCGAAGAAGGTGGCACTACCGTTGCAGCGTGCCGATCTGGGACGACGTGAAGGTCGAACTGCTCAGGCTCGAGCGCGAGGATCCTCACCGCTGCTGAGCTACCCCAACCCGCGCGACACCGAGGACCGCCCGCCGCCGTACAGCGTGATGCTCGAACCATGCGGGCTTGCTGTCGCGCAGGACCTTCACCGGCGCTTCGGCGCCCAGCTGCGGCTGCGCGTGGGTGCGTTCCCATTCCCGCCGGAGGACGACCCGTCGATCCTCGCGATTCAAGCCGACCGTTCAGACGCTTCCGCCCTCCCTGCAGGCCTGACCGTTCAACTCCCAGCCCCATTGACGGTGCGAACCGGTGAGGAGCTCGCGTGGATCTGCTGGTGTCGAACGCCACGGGGGCGGAGGTGGTGGTCAACACCAACGGGCACCTGCTGGCCCGAATCGTGGACCCCTCCACAGGAACGCGTGTCGGCGGCTCAGTCGGGTTTTCCAGGATGCCGCTGGTGCAGTTCGCCATGTCAGATGGCGCCCGTGCCGCAATTCCGCTGCTGGTGGGAACAGCGAGTTTCGTGAGAGATTCGGCTACGCGGTACCGCCCGGCGATTGGGCGCTCACCGCTGACCTTTCGCTCGGCGACAGCCGACGGGTACGAACGCCGGCGATCCCGGTCCGGATCGTCGGCTAGCGCGCGCCGGACTCCGCTTGCGGGGGCGCGCGTGCAGCCCGGGGCTCAGGCGGGGGTTAGCTGCAGAGCTGTCGAGCTGACGTGGCTGCGCACGCGATCGTCGACCGGGTCGTTCGCCGGGTCGTCGTGGACCACGAGGTGGTTGTAGAGCGTGTCGCGCTGGGCGGGGACGCGGCCGGCGGAGCGGATCAGCCCGATCAGCTCCAGCCGGTTCGTGCGGTGGCGGGCGCCCGCCGAGGACACGACGTTCTCCTCGAGCATCACCGAGCCGAGATCGTCGGCGCCCATGTGGAGGGTGAGCTGGCCGGCGGTCTTGCCGGTGGTCAGCCACGAGCCCTGCAGGTGCTGAATGTTGTCGAAGAAGAGCCGGGCGACGGCGACCAGCCGCAGGTACTCGTAGATCGAGGCATGCGCGACATCGCCGAGGTGGTTGTTCTCGGACTGGTACGTCCACGGGATGAAGGAGCGGAAGCCGCCGGTGCGGTCCTGCACGTCGCGGATCATGCGCAGATGCTCGATGCGCTCCGCGTCGCTCTCGCCGGTGCCCATCATGAACGTCGCCGTCGACTCGACGCCGAGGCCGTGAGCCGTCTCCATGACCGACAGCCACATCTCGCCGCTCTCCTTCAGCGGCGCGATGGCGGTACGCGGCCGGGCGACCAGGATCTCCGCGCCGGCGCCGGCAAAGCTGTCTAGCCCCGCCGCATGCAGGCGGCGAATCACCTCATCGTGGGGCAGGCCGCTCACCCGGCCGATGTGGACCACCTCGGAAGCGCCGAGCGAGTGCAGCGCGAGCTGCGGGTGGGCCGCCTTGATGGCCGAGAACGTGGCCTCGTACCACTCGATCCCGAACTCCGGGTGGTGGCCGCCCTGCAGCATGATCTGCGTCGCGCCGAGCTCGACAGCCTCGCGGCACCGCTCGACGATCTCGTCGACGCTGCGCACCCAGCCCTCGTCGGACTTGGGTGCCCGGTAGAACGCGCAGAACCGGCACGCGGTCACGCAGACGTTCGTGTAGTTGATGTTGCGATCGATGAGGTACGTCGCGATGTGTTCGGTGCCGGCGAACGTGCGCCGGCGCACCGCATCGGCCGCCTGACCGAGCTCGTGGAACGGCGCGTGCTGGTAGAGGTCGAGCGCCTGGGCCGGGTCGATGCGACCGCCGGCGGCAGCGTGGTCCAGTACGTCAGCAAGGCTCACCAGCCGATCGTACGGAGGAGATCGCGACTCAGCGAGTTCGAGCGCGGGTCGCCGACCATCGAACGGAGCGCGGCGGCCGCGCGGCATCCGAAGCGGACTGGAAACCCGGCAACGGGGTATCGCCCCAGCGTGAGCCTGCCCCAGCTGGCCGTCGCCGGCCCGGCGCGGCGTGAGGCGGACCGGCTGCGCGCCGCGGCAGCGAACGCCGTTGCGGCAGCGCAGGCCCGAGGTGTCGACCTCGACGACCCGACCGGCGCCGCGGTCGCCCTGGCCCGGCTGGCGCCCGCGCTGGCCGACCTGCCGCTGCCCGCCTCCGGCCAGAGCACCGCGCGCCTCGCCGGGCTCGCGGCCGTCACCGGCGTGGACGTCACGCTCGGCCGCCTTGCCGAGGCACACGCGGATGCCCTCGCGATCCTGTCGGAGCTCGGCGGGCCCCCGCCGCAGCCTGCCCAGCGCTGGGCAGTCTGGGCGGCGGAGGGGCCGGCGGCCACGCTGGAGGCCCACCCGGACGGTTCGGGCGGCTGGCGGCTCGAGGGAGCGAAGCCGTGGTGCTCGGGTGCCTCCTTCTGCAGCCACGCGCTCGTCACCGCCGCCGGCGAGGCCGGACGCGCGCTGTACGCCGTCGAACTCGACACTCCGCAAGCCGTCGCGCTTCCCGGAACGTGGCAGGCGGTCGGGCTCTCCGGCACGGCCACGGAAGAGGTCTGCTTCACCTCGGCGACGGCTGTTCAGGTCGGTGCGCCCGGCACGTACCTCACGCGGCCCGGCTTCTGGCACGGGGCCATCGGGGTGGCCGCCGCCTGGTGGGGCGGCGCGGTCGGCGTCGCGAGCCCGCTGTATGAGAAGGGTGCAGCTCACCCGCACGCCCTCGCCCACCTCGGCGCGGTCGAGACGAGCCTGCAGGCGTGCGCCGCACTGCTGCGGGACGCCGCCGCGACGATCGACGTCGATCCCCAGCAGATCGGTGAACGGCATGCGCTGACCGTGCGCAGCGCGGTCGAGGCAGCAGCGGACGACGTGATCGAACGCGTCGGACGTGCCCTCGGGCCGGCGCCGCTCAGCCAGGACCGAGCGCATGCCCGGCGCGTCGCCGACCTCGCGCTCTACGTCCGCCAGTCACACGCGGAACGTGATCTTGCCCGGCTGGGCGAGCTGGCGTCTACTGATCACCAGCCTGATGAGCGCGGTGACGCATGAGCGAGCAAGCACTGAGCGGGTCGGGTACGCCCGAGTCCGACTGGCAGAGCTGGGCGGAGTTGCGGCGCTGGCCCGCCTTGCGGCTGACGCCTGCCCCGGCCGTCGTCGTCGCCGTCGCACCGCATCCCGACGACGAGGTGCTGGGGATCGGCGGGCTGCTGGCCTTGCTGTCTCGGGCCGGTTCGCTGGTGCACCTCATCGCTGTGACGGACGGCGAGGCCTCGCACCCGGATTCGCCGACCGTTCCTGCGGCTGACATGGCCATCCGCCGCATCGCGGAAAGCGACGGCGCGCTCGAGACGCTCGGGCTCGGCAAGGCTTCGGTGGAGCGGCTGCACCTGCCGGACGGCGGTGTTCGCGAGGCCGAGGCGCGGCTGGCACCGATCACCGCCGCGGTCATCCGGTCGCTGGCCCGGCTCTCCCATCATGGCCCGGCGTGGTGCCTGGCTCCCTGGTGCGGGGACGGGCACCCGGATCACCAGGCGGTCGGTCTCGCCGCCGCCGCCGGAGCCAGCGGCACCGCGCGGCTGCTCAGCTATCCGGTCTGGATGTGGCACTGGGCCCGCCCGCGCGATATGCGGGTTCCCTGGGCAAGCGCGCGACGCGTCCCGCTGCCTGAGGACGTGCGGGCCGCCAAGCTACGAGCGGTGGAGCAGTTCCGCACCCAGATCGCGCCGCTGTCCGAACATCCCGCGGACGCCCCCATCCTTGCGCCGGAGGTGCTGCAGCGGCTCACCCGCGAGGCCGAGGTCGTCTTCGAAAGCGGACCGTCATGAGCCTGGAACCCGCGTACTTCGACGCCCTGTACGAGCGCAGCGCCGATCCCTGGAGCCTCGCATCCCGGTGGTACGAGCGGCGCAAGTACGACCTCACGCTGGCGGCGCTCCCCCGCGAGCGTTACCGCAACGCGATCGAGGTCGGCTGCTCGGTCGGGGTGCTGACCTGCCGCCTGGCAGCCCGCTGCGACGCGTTGCTCGCCATCGACGTCGCGGCATCCGCGGTCGAGACGACCCGGCGCCGGGCCGCACCCCACCGCCACGTGACCGTGCAGCAGCGCCGGCTCCCCCAGGCGTGGCCGGGCGGCGCCTTCGACCTGGTCGTGCTCTCCGAGGTGCTCTACTACCTGGACGCGCACGACGCGGACCAGCTTCTGACGGCGGCGGCGGGTGCGCTCGAGCCGGGCGGCACCCTGATCGCCGTGCACTGGCGTCACGACGTCGCTGACTATCCGCGCAGCGGTGACGCGGTCCACGAAGCGCTGGACCTGCAGGCCGCCCGGCTCGGGCTGGCCAGAACCGTCCGGCATGCCGAGCTCGATTTCCTGCTCGAGGTCTTCCTCCGCACCCCGCCCGCGGCCCGGTCGGTCGCCCAACTCGAAGGACTGGTGTGACCGCTCCCCTGAAACCGGAGCCGCATCGAATCAGCTGGGTGGGCGTTGTCGTGCCCGCACACAACGAGCAGGAGCTGCTGCCCGGCTGCCTCGCGGGCCTGCGCGCCGCCATCGCCGCGGTAACCGTCCCGGTCAACGTGATCGTCGTCCTGGACGCCTGTAGCGACGGGAGCGAGCTGGCCGCCGGCGCCCTGCCGTCGATCAGCATCAACGCGCGCAACGTGGGCAGGGCCCGGCGCGTCGGTTTCGCTCACCTGCTCAGCGAACGCCCGCCAGGCATTCCGGACAGCCGCAGCTGGCTCGCCACCACCGATGCCGACAGCATTGTCCCGTCGGACTGGCTGGCGCGCATGCTGGCGCACGCCGCCGCAGGATGGACCGGCATCGCCGGGACGGTGCGTGTCACCGATTGGTCCGAGCATCACCCGGGCGTTCGCCCGCGCTGGCAGGGGCAGTACCAGCCCGGTGATCGGCACCCGCAGGTGCACGGCGCCAACCTCGGGGTGCGTGCCGACGCTTACCGCCAGGTGGGAGGGATGCCGTCGCTGGCGCTGGCCGAGGACGTCGAACTGGTCGCCGCCCTGGAGGCTGCCGGCGAGCGGGTGATTCGCGCGGGCGACCTGCCCGTCGTCACGAGCGGTCGCCGCATCGGCCGAGCTCCGGGAGGCTTCGCTGCCCACCTGCGCGACCTGGCGAGCTGACCGGCGCCCTGCGCACCTCGCTCAGACGGCGGCGAACTCGATGCTTTCCAGCACCGGGGTGGCCCCGTCGTCGGCGGCGCGGCGGGCGAACTCGCGCAGCCCCTGCTGCTGGCGCTCGGCCAGCCGGAAGTCCAGCGTCGTGAAGTAGCGCGCGAGCTGGCCGGCGTCGAAGGGCTCCCAGCGGGCCGCGTCGCGAGCGACCTCATCCACCCGATCCAGCGCGAGATCAAGGCTGGACCGGAACGCATCCGCGACGCGCTTCACCTGAGCCGGCTCGCGGTCGGCGTACTCGCGACGCGCGGCCCAGAGCGCGAAAACCATCGGCAACCCGGTCAGCTCCTTCCAGGCCGCACCCAGATCGAGCACGTGCAACCCGAGCCGCGGGGCGTCGAAAAGGGTCGCCCGGAGCGCCACATCGCCGATGACCACGGCGGCGTCCGTCTCGCGCAGCATCGTGCTGAGGTCGGGGGGCATGTGGGTGTAGGTCGGGCGCAATCCGTGGGTCTGCTCGAGCAGGAGCTTCGCGAGCAGCACGCTCGTGCGTGACGTCGAGCCGAGGGCCACGGAACGGATCCGTTCCAGCGGAACCGCACTGACCAGGGCGACCGAGAGCACCGGCCCGTCGGCACCGACCGCGAGGTCTGGCAGGACGAGCAGGTCCTTGGCGTGGCGCAGGTACTCCACGACGCTGATCGGACCGATGTCGAGCTCACCGGTGGTAAGCGCGTCGTTCAGCCGGTCCGGGGTGTCCTTGTAGAGGTCGACGTCGAGCAAGGCGCCGCTGCGGGCCAGCCCCCAGTAGAGCGGCAGGCAGTTGAGGAACTGGATGTGGCCGACCCGGGGGCGCAGCGGTGGGACGCCCGGCTCCGAGCCGAGGGGGTGCGAGTCAGAAACGAGATCGTCCACTGCGTGGGACGCTACCGCCCGGGACGGCGGCTGCGCCGGGCCTGTCTACGGAGTCACAGTCGCGGTCGCCGTATCGGGCAGGAGCTCGACCCAGGTGCGGCCAGGCCGAAGCTTCAACGCATCGCCGGTCAGCGTGCTGAAGGTCGTCACGTCGGCGGCGCCCGGCTTGGACCAGGTGCCGGTCAGCACCTTGCCGTCGCGCAGCAGCATCGCCTTGCCCGTTCCGGTGACGACCGAGGTGGGGACGGGCGTGCCGGCGACGTCGGTGTAGCCCGCGCTGGCGATGTGGACGTACTGGATGACGACGTTCGCCGGGCCGATCCGGCCCGTCCCGGTCACCGTGAACGGCACCCCGTCCTGGCTGCGGCGCCAAGCGCCGCCCTGCCATGTCCACCGCACGTCGGCGACGGCGGAGAGCGGGACGTCGACCGCCGACGCGGGGGTTGCTCCCGGAGCCAGCGCGCCGTAGCTGAACAGGTGCGGCGGCGGAGCGTTGTAAGGCGCCTTCGCCAGCGCCCAGAGCTTGCTCGCGTCGGCGTAGAGGTTGTGCGGCGCGGCCTTGTCGGTGGTGCGGTGGTAGGCGGGCGCTCCGGCCGCGCTGTCGGCCGACAGGTTCTGCGCCACCGCCGCCACCGCGTCGACGATGGGCGCGACCCCGCCGGAGAACGCCGGCGATGCCCTTGAGCGGGGCGGCGAGGTCGGGATCCTGCGGGCGTACCGAACGCACCGGGCCGAGCTCACCCGGGTCCGTCGCCTGGAACACCGCGGCGAAACGGGTGATGCCACCCTCGGCGATGGCCTCGTAGACGATGTCGGCCTTGTCGAGCCCGGTCTGGGGCCGCGCGTCAGGCGCGTTTTCGATCTTCACGAACAGCGCGGGACGGCGGGTCTCCGCCTTACCGGCCGACAGCGGCAACCCGGTCAGCGGCTGGGTGGTGAGGCCCCCGCCGGCTCCGGAGCCTTTGCCGCCGGACTTGCCACCGCCACCTCCGCAGGCGGCGAGAAGAACGAGGAGAGCGCCGGCGAGCGCGCCGCCAACCCGGCGCGCGCTGAGCGTCCGGCCGGGGTCCACGTGATCCACTCTGACACCCGGCCGACCAGGAAGCTCGCCAGACGCACCGTCCAGAACGACGCCGCGAGAAGCAGGATCGCGACCACCCCGTCGAGCCAGAAGTGATTGCCGGTGGCCACGACGACGATCCAGGTGAGCACCGCGTGCCCCACCCCGAGCCAGCGCCACTTGCTCGTCGTCGAGCGCCAGACGAAGAACGCGACCGCCGACGACCAGGCGATGTGGACGGACGGCATCGCCGAGTACTGGTCGCTGAAGCCCTGACCGACCGGCCCGTAGACGGACTGCCCGTACTTGATCGCGGTATCGACGATGCCGTGGCCACCGATGAGCCGCGGCGGCGCGACCGGGATCATCTGCACCGCCAGGCAGGCGAAGGTCGTCAGGCCGATCGTGGTGCGCGCCTCGCGGTAACGGTCGCGATGACGCCAGAACAGCCAGGCGAGCATGATCAGCAACACGTTGTAGTGGGCGATGACGTAATAGAAGTTCAGCGCTTTGATGATCCACGGATGCGGCAGGAACCAGGACTGGAACGTCGCCTCGCTCGGCAGGTGCCAATCGCGTTCCAGATTCCACAGGTGCCGTCCGCGCTCCAGGCCCTGGGCGTCACCGACCAGCGCGTGCGCGCCCGTGAACTGCCACAGCCCGTACAGCCCGATGATGATCGCGACTTCCCAGGCGATCAGCGCGGCGACGGCCGTCTTGGGCCGGGGGTCATCGCCGCGAGAACGCCGGATCCGCAGCCAGGTGCGGACGGCGACGGCCGCGACAGCGAGGGATCCGGCAACCGTCATGGCGAGTTGCCAGGAAGGCACCCAGTGCGGCATCGGTGGGCGACTCCCTCCGGCTCAGTCGGCCTGTCGGCTCAGTTTCTCCTTGTTAACAGATCGCCGACGACCTGGCTAATGATCAGCGGCCTGAACCCGTTCACCGCTCAGGGCTGCCGCTTCTGCCGGAGCGCGCGCATGATGTCGTCGCGCTGGCGGCGGGCCAGCGGGTAGGCAGCGAGCCCGCTGACGACCAGCGCGATGAGGACCGCCCACAAGCCGGACAGTCCGACGAGGATGCAGATCGCGAGCGCGATCGCGAAGAGGAGCAGCCGGAACGCCAGGTAGCCCAGGTAGATCCGGGTGGCCGACGCCGGGCGCTCGCTCACGGCCGCGGCCCGGTCGGCAGCCAGCCGAGCTTGCGCAGCACCTTCGGATAGCAGGCCATGCCGATGAAAGCGACCAGCAGCCCGAGCATGCACGAGACCGCGAGCGCCGCCCCGAAGACGCTCAGCAACGTCGCGACGACGATGGCCGGCACCAGGACGACGACGAACGCGAGCGCCGTGATCGATCCGATCCCGACGACCGGCTCCGGCGGCGCGTCGGGTGCCGACCCGGATGACTCGCTCATCGCCGGCTCGCTCATGCCGCTCACTCACGCCAGGGCCGGCTCGGGAGCGGGCCCCTCGGCGGCGCCGTACTCGCGGATCGTGCCGTAACGGGTATCGCGCTCGACCGGACGGAAGCCCGCCGAGCGGATCAGGTCCAGCAGGTTCTCGCGGGTCATCGTGGTGGGGGTGCCGAAGCCGTCGGCATCGTGGGTGATCTTGTACTCGACCACGCTGCCGTCCAGATCGTCGGCGCCGAACGAGAGCGACAGCGACGCCGTCTCCAGGCCGTGCATCACCCAGAAGTTCTTCACGTGATCGACGTTGTCGAACATCAGCCGGCTCACGGCGAACGTCTTGAGGGCCTCCGCGCCGGTCGCCATGGTGGTGCGGTCCTGCAGCCGGTTACGCGGGTCGTGGGTGGCGCTGTGCTGGAAGCGCAGCGGGATGAACACGACGAAACCGCCGGTCTCGTCCTGCAGCTCGCGAAGCCGGATGACGTGGTCGACCCGGTGGCGCGGCTCCTCGATGTGGCCGTAGAGCATGGTCGACGGCGTGCGCAGCCCCTTGGCGTGGGCCAGCCGGTGGATGCGCGACCAGTCCTCCCAGTGGGTCTCGTGGTCGACGATGTGCTGGCGGACCTCCCAGTCGAAGATCTCCGCGCCGCCGCCGGTGAGTGACTCCAGGCCGGCCTCCATGAGCTCGTCGAGCACGGCGTCGGCCGGCAGCCCGCTGATCTTCTCGAAGAAATGGATCTCGGTCGCGGTGAACGCCTTGAGGGCCACGTCCGGCAGCGCCGACTTCAGCTCCTTCAGCACCCGCGGGTAGTAGCGCCACGGCAGGGTCGGGTGCAGCCCGTTGACGATGTGGAGCTCGGTGATGCCCGACGGCTCCATCTCCTTCGCCAGCCGGACCGCTTCCTCGACCCGCATCGTGTACGCGTCCTTCTCGCCCGGCTTGCGCTGGAACGAGCAGTAGGCGCAGGAGGCGGTGCAGACATTCGTCAGGTTGAGATGGCGGTTGACGTTGAAGAAGACGCGGTCGCCGTTCTTGCGGGTGCGTACCCCGTGCGCGAGGCCGCCGAGCCACGCGAGGTCGTCGCAGGCGTACAGGTCTTCGCCGTCCTGGCGGGACAGCCGCTCACCCTGCTCGACCTTGGTCTGGATCTCGTCTTTCCGGCGCTGGTCCACGAATGCCAGATTAGCCGCGCCCGGCGGCGGAGCGCCGCCGAGCGATTCGCGCCCAGCACTCCGGCCCAGCGCTGCATCAGGTCATGGGGCACGTCGAGGAGGTCGAGGATCTTGGCGGCGACGAAGTCGGCCAGCGCCTCGGCGTCCTTCGCCCCCGCGTAGAAGCCGGGGCTGGCCGGCGCGACGACCGCGCCGGCGTCGTGGAGGTCGAGCAGGTGCACGAGCGTTGCGCGCGCCAGCGGCGTCTCGCGTGGCACGACGACGAGCGGGCGCGCCTCCTTCAGCGTCACGGCCGCCGCCCGTTGCAGGAGGTCCTTGGACAGGCCGAGGGCGATGCTCGCCACGGCCTCGGTCGACGCGGGGACCACGACCATGCCGCGGGTCGGGTACGAGCCGCTGGACGGGCCGGCGGCAAGGTCGGCAGCCGGCCAGATCCGAGCGTCGAGCGCATCTGCCGGCCGCTCGAGCCAGGCGGCGAGCTGGGCCGGATCATCGCGCCAGGCGACGCCCGTCTCGTCGAGGAGAGTCAGCCGCGCGGCACGGCTGACGACGAGGTCGACCGGCTCGCCGGCATCGACCAGCCCGCGCAGCACCGAGCGCGCGTAGGGGGTGCCGGACGCTCCCGATACCCCGACGACCCATGGCGTGCGCACCCCCGCATCCTGCCCGACACCGTTGCCGAAGGCCTCAGAGCGTGCGGCGGCCGGCCGGCATCACGCGGCGACGGTGGGCTGCTCGCTGGACGCGGCCGTGGGAGCGGCGCTTCGGTCCTGCAGGTCGACCGGCGGCGGGGTCGCCCGGCGCAACGCCAGCCACCCGCCGGCGGCGGCAGCGAAGCAGGCCAGGCCACCCATGACGAGTCCGGCCCGACCGCCGAAGTGCTGGCTGACGTAGCCCGCGACCGGCCCGCCGATGGGGGTGGAGCCGAGGAAGGCGACGGCCCAGAGCGCCATCACCCGCCCGCGCATGCTGGGCGCGGAGTTGAGCTGCAGCGTCGCGTTGCCGATCGCGAGGAAGCCGACGCTGCCGGCGCCGACGAGCGTCATGGCGATCGTGGCGAGTATCAGGTTGGGCGCGGCCGCGGCGAGCAGGATGACCGCACCGAAGACGCAGGCCGAGCCGATCAGGGCCCGGGTGCCGGTGAGATCGCGGCCGGCCACGACCAGACCGCCGACGACGGCACCCACCCCCATGGCCGCGGTGAGGAAGCCGTAGGCCTGGGCGCCCCCGCCGTACGTGGAGCGCGCGACGACCGGGAGCACCACCTGGAACTCGTAGGCGAGCATGCCGATCACGGCCATCATCAGCAGCGGCACGAAGAGCGCCGGGGTCTGGCGGATGTAGCGAAAACCGGCCCGCAGCTGTCCCCGCTCGCGCGTGGCCGGGGGTGACGGCTGGAGCGCGCTGACATCGAGCCGGGCGAGGGCGTAGAGCACGGCGACGAACGTGCCCGCGTTGATGAGGAAGCAGATCCCCACCCCGGTGACAGCGATGAGGACACCGGCCACCGCAGGGCCGACCGCTCGTGCCGCGTTGACCAGCACCGAGTTCAGGGTGACGGCATTGCGCACATCCGCCGTGCCGACCATCTCGAGCACGAACGACTGGCGGGTCGGGTTGTCGACCGCGTTGCCGATCCCGAGCCCGAACGCGAGCGCGTAGACCATCCAGAGCGAAACGGAATGCGTGACGGTCAGCACGCCGAGCAGCAGCGCGAGCACGCCCATGAACGACTGGGTGCACAGCAGCAACCTGCGCTTGTCGACGCGATCGGCGATCAGCCCCGCGTAGGGCGCCCCGAACAGCACCGGAAGCGTCTGCAGCGCGATGACCCAGCCGAGCGCCGTCCCGGAATCGGTCAGCTCCAGGACCAGCCACGCCTGCGCGACGGACTGCATCCAGGTGCCGATCATCGAGACGGCCTGGCCGGCGAAGAAGAGCCGGAAGTTGCGGTTGTGCAGTGATGCGAAAGTGGCGCTGCGGGTGGCCGTCCGGCGGCGCCGGGTGCCGGCCTCGGGGGCTACTTCATCGGGTGGTTCGAAGTCGGGAGTGGTCATCAATCCTGCTGGCTTGCGGTGAGTTCATCGGCCAGCGCTTCCAGCGCGGGCAGGGCGCTGACCAGGGCGTCGACCTGGGCCGGATCCAGCCGGCTGAGCCGCTCACCCAGCGCGCTGCGGCGCTCGAGGCGGATCTGCTCGGCGAGCGCCTGCCCCTTGTCGGTGATGCTCACCAGATACGAGCGGCGATCCTGCTCCTGCGGCGTCCGAACGACGAGGGCCTCGTCCTCCAGGCGACCGACGACCCGGCTGAGCAGCGTGGGATTGATGCGCTCCGTCGCGGCCAGCTCGGTCAGCTGGCGGGGGCCACCCCGCAGCAGTGCGCCCAGTACCGCGAGCTGGGTAGGGGTCAGGCCACCTGTCGCGGTCTCGCGCAGGAGGCGGGCCGAGCGGCTGATGGCGGAGTGCAGGCGAGCGAGAGTGTCGGCTCCGTCCGCAAGCCCGCCGTCAGCACCGCCTGCGCGCTGCAGGACCCCCGGCGCCGGCGCGGAGCTGGACATGAACCCTCCGAGTCATCCACTGAATTACTTGCTTGCTGGCAAGCATATCATTGGGGTCGGCCGCCGATGCGGAAGCCCTTGTGACGGAGCGCGCCGGGCCCGGGCACGCTCAGCCGGGTTCGGACGTTTGCACAGATGTGCACGAGAACACTCGCCCCGACCCGGTGAACGCGGGATCGGCCGATCCCGGCGCCGACCCAGAGCTCGGCGCGGACCGCGAATTCGATCTGGCCTGGGCCCGCAGCTCCCCGATCCAGGAGCTTTCGGCGCATGGCCGCTCCGTCCAGCGTCGGCTGGACACCCCGCCCCCCGCGCCCGTGCAGCCGTCGGCCTGGAAGCGGCTGCGCTTCTCGCTCTACCGGCTCTTTCGACGCTGAGCCCCACGAGCGAACGCTAATCGGCTCCCAGCAGGGCCAGCTGCTCCGCGCCGGACGGGCTCGGTGCAGGCCGGCGCGGGGCGCGGGTCGGACGGGCGGGCGGACGGGCGGGCGCGGCAGCGACCGGCGCCGGCGCCGGCGCGCCACTCTCGCCGAGCTCGACCAGCCTGACCGATACCGGCCGGAAGCTCGGCGACTCCTCGCCGTCACTGTGTTCGACCCGGCTGCCGGAGCTCCCCTTGTGCACCCGGAGCCGGCTGGGGATCCGGTCACGCAAGTGCGGAACGTGGCTCACGATGCCGACCAGCCGGCCGCCCTCGCGCAACCCGTCCAGCACATCGAGCACCTCATCGAGGGTCTGCTCGTCGAGGGTGCCGAAACCCTCGTCGATGAACAGCGCCTCGAGCGGGGTGCCGCCTGCCGATGCCGTGACGACGTCGGCCAGGCCGAGGGCCAGCGCCAGGCTGGCGAGGAACGTCTCACCGCCGGAGAGGGTCGACGTATCACGATCCTGGCCCGTCCAAGCGTCTGCCACGAGCAGGCGCAGCCCCGAGCGGGCGTTGCCCCGCGACTCGTCGCTGTGAATCAGCGTGTAGCGGCCCTGGGTCATGGCCCGCAGCCGGTGGCTCGCCACCTCGGCCACCTCTTCGAGCCGGGCGGCCAGCACGTAGGCGGACAGGGTCATGTTGAGCCGGTTGGCACCGAAGCCCCCAGCCAGATCCGCCAGCTCCTTGGCCCGGCCAGCGGCGGCCGCGACCGGCTCGAGCGCTGCCATCCCCTCGCCGAGCTGCCGCTGGAGGTCGCGCAGCTGGGCGTGCCGATCGCCCGCCGCGGCGAGGGTCTCTGCCGCGCGGTGGCTGGCGGCGAGCGCCGCCGCGGTGCGCGACTCGGCCTGCTCCAGCACACCTGGGGCCAGCTCCGGCACCGACGCCAGCTCGGGATCGCTGAGCAGCTCCGCGACCGCCGCCTCCTCCTGGCGCGCGCGCAGGATGCGGGCCTCCAGGGCGCGGACCGCCTCCGCGGAACGGCGGGCTGCTCGGGCCGCCGCCGGATTCCGGGAAGCCCGCCTCGGCGGCGGCACCCTGGGCCTGCTCGGCCGCCGCTGCGCTCTCCAGCACCGCGTGGTCGAGCTCGCGCGCAGCTGCTGCCGCCGCGTCGAGCAGCTCGATCAGCGCCGCCGTCTGGCCCCGAGCAGCGGCGACCGATTCGGCCCCCGCGAGCATGGCCTTCAGCCGCTCGCGGAGCTCAGCATGGCGCTGCTCGGCGGCCGCGAGCTGGGTGCGATCCGCGGCGGCGGCCGCCTGCAGCCGGGCGAGCTCCTCGCGCCGCTCGTTGCCGGCTTGCTCCAACGCCTTGAGGCCCGCCTCGGACGTGGGCAGGCACGCAGCAGCTTGACCCAGCTTGGCCACCTGCTCGGCACACTGGCGCTGCGCGGCGCGTAACACGTCGAGCGGGACATCGTCACCGACGCCGAACTCGCTCAAGCGGGCCCCGAGCGCGTCATGGGCCGTGCGCGCCGCCGCTAGCTGCTCTCCGACGGCCGCGGCCGCGTCGCGCGCACGATCCGCTGCGGCTGCTGCCTCATCCTCGTCAGCCCGCGAGACCGCACGGCCCCGTACCTCCGAAGGATCGGGATGCTCGAGGGCGCCGCACACCGGGCACGGGGTGTCATCGACCAGGGCCGCGGCCAGCTCGGCGATCATCCCGTCGATCCGATCGCCCCGCAACGCGTTGGACTCCTCGCGAAGCTGCACCGAACGCTCTCGGGCCTCCAGGTGGGTGCGGGTCAGCCGCTCCAGCTCGACCCCGAGCTCCAGCCAGGCCTGCTTGGCCGTCACCGCCTCGGCGGCGCGCTCGGCGACGACGCGCGCGTCCGGCAGCTCGACGGCCGCTGCTCGCGCTGAGGCCACCTGCTCGGCAGCCGTCGCGAGCGCCTGGGGCGCCTCGTCCTGCAGCACGGCGAGCTCCGCCAGGCGGGTGCTCCGGCGCTCGATCCGGCCGGCCACCTCGACCTGCTCCCGAGCCGCCGCTTGCACCGACCGCTCGAGCTCCTCCGCCTCGACCAGACGACCGACAAGCTCACG
Source organism: uncultured Actinomycetota bacterium (assembly GCA_963782485.1). Classification (GTDB taxonomy): domain Bacteria; phylum Actinomycetota; class Actinomycetes; order Frankiales; family Frankiaceae; genus DATAZK01. Next base: position 110,656 of record CAWAJV010000005.1, on the reverse strand, counting down.
CGCCGCATCGGCCTGCTCTGCGAGCTCTGCGGGCGATGCGGGGTCGAGGGTGGCCGGCAGCAGCCGCCGCGCTGCGGACTGCGCCTCCCGGGCCTGCACCACGCGCTGCTCGCGGCGCAGAGCAGCGTCGAGGACGGCGCCGACCCCCGCGGCGCGGTTCGCCGCTTCCAGCTCCCGCACCGCTGCCTCGACCACGCGCGCTGACTGCGCCAACGCCTGCTGCCGGGCCAGAACGCCCTCGTAGCGCTGCCTCCGCCGCGCCAGATCGGCCACGGCGACCGACTCCCGCTGGGCGCTCTCATGGTCGGCACGCGCCCGATCCGAGGCAGCCTTGGCGTCACAGACCTGACCGCCCGCCCGCTCGACCAGCGCATCCGCCCAGGCGGGCTCCGGAATCTCGGCCGGCTCATCGACGCCAGCAACCTGAGCCAGCCGGGCGACCAGGCGCCGGACCGCATGGCGCGCCTCGTCGCAAGCCTCCTTGGTCTCGCGGCGCTGCTCGGCCAGCCACTCCTCGACCCGGCGGAAACGATCGGTGCCGAACAGCCGTTGCAGCAACTTGGTGCGCTCACCGGCATCGCTGTGCAGGAAGCGGGCGAACTGGCCCTGCGGCAGCAGGACGACCTGGTGGAACTGCTCGGCCGACATGCCCAGCAGGTCCGACAACTCGGCGTCGACCTCGCCGACCCGGGTGGAGCGCGGCTTCCAATCGCCACGGGTCTCGTCCCACTCGTCGAGCGCGACGCTGGCGGGGGTGGTGGTAGCCCCCGAACCCCGCACCTTGGGCCGCACCTGCGCGGGCGCGCGGGTGATGCGGAAACGGCGGCGGCCGATCGAGACGTCGAGCCGCACCCGGGTGGCGTCCGCCGCAGCAGCATGGTCGGAACGCAACCGGTTGGTTCCCCGCACACCGGGCACCCGCCCGTACAGGGCGAACGACAGGCCGTCGAGCACCGTCGTCTTACCGGCGCCCGTCTCCCCGTGCATGAGGAAGAGGCCGCCCTGCCCGAGGCGGTCGAAGTCGATCTCCACGTCTGCGGCGAACGGGCCGAACGCGCGGAGCTCCAGCTTGTGTGGACGCATCTCAGGCCACCTCGCGAGCCCGGGCAGCCACGCCCTCGAACGCCTGCTCCAGCAGGATCGCCTCCGGCGAGGTGGGCGGCACCCCCCGCACGTGGGAGACGAAATCACGCGCGATCGCGAGATCATCGCGGCCGGCCAGACGCGAGCGATAGCTGCCCTCGCGGCCCACCGCGCCCTCGGGCTGATGGTCGAGGACGAGCACGTGGGGGAAGCGCCGGCGAAGCTGGCCCATCGGATCCACCGGCCGGCCGGCATCGGTGATCACCACCGACAAGTAATGGCTCTCCATGGAGGCGAGCCCCGGATCCCGCAACAGCTGATCGAGCTCGCCGCGCAAGGTCGACAACGGGCGCGGCACCGGCATCGGGACCGCCTCGACCTGCTGCAGGCCGCCGGGCCCGAGCTCCACGAGCCAGCACAGCTTGCGCTGGCTCGCCTCGCTGAACGAGTAGGCCAGCGGCGAACCGCTGTAGCGCACCGACTCACGCAGCACCTGAGGCCCATGCAGATGGCCGAGCGCCACGTAATCGGCGGCCGCGAAAAGCTGCCCGCTGACCTGCCCCACGCCGCCCACCGAGATGTCGCGCTCGCTCTCGCTGGGGGCCCCACCGGACACCCAGGCGTGAGCGAGCACGACGGTGCGGGCGAGGCGGCGGGCGGCCCGGTCAGCACCCACGCACGCCATCGCTCGCTCCAACACCCCGGCGTGGCCGCGACCGGCGGCCTCGGCGCTCCCCTGCGGATCGGCGGGGAGGACGAGCCGGGCGGACTCCGGCTCGAGATAGGGGACGGGGTAGAAGCCGACCGCGCCCGCCGCGTCTTCCAGCACCACGGGAACACCAACTCTGGCTGCATCGGTGCGCAGGAATACCCCCGCGGCATCGAGCAGCGGCGAGCTGAACCCGAGCCGGGTAGCCGAATCGTGATTGCCACTGATGACGACGACCCGCGCCCCCGCCTCGCGCAGCCGCACCAAGGCGTCCTCGCACAACGCGACGGCATCCAGCGGAGGGACCGCCCGGTCGTAGACATCGCCGCTGACCAGCACGACATCCACCCGCTCGGACTTCACGACCTCGACGAGCGCATCGAGGAAGGCCTCCTGCGCGCCGAAGAGCGGCTCTCGGTGCAGGGAGCGGCCGAGATGCCAGTCGGAGGTGTGAAGCAGTCGCACGAGTGGACCGTAGGACGGGGCTCCGACAATTTCGGTGAGGCTCGGCGGGGACCCGCGGTCTGCAACCAAGAGGGATGAGACTGGGACGGGTGCGCGCCGTCATCCAGAAGGTCAGCCGGGCAGCGGTCACCGTCGAGGACCGGGTGGTCGGTGAGATCGGGCCGGGGCTACTCGTGCTCGTCGGGGTTGCGGTGGGCGATGAGGCCGCCGCCGCGGGAGCGCTGGCTCGCAAGGTCTGGACGCTGCGCATCCTCGATGGCGAGCGCTCGGCGGCAGACGTCGCCGCCCCGCTGCTGGTCATCAGCCAGTTCACGCTCTACGCCGACACGTCGAAGGGGCGCCGGCCGTCCTGGAACGCCGCCGCTCCCGGAACGAGCGCCGAACCGCTCGTCGACGCCGTCGTGACGGAGTTACGCGCGCTGGGCGCTCGCGTCGAAACCGGGGTCTTCGGCGCCTACATGCAGGTCAGCCTGGTCAACGACGGGCCGATCACGATCATCGTCGACGTCTGAGCGCTGGAGCGGCCCTCAGGCCAGCGCGCGAAGCCGCACCCGGCGCAGCTCCTCAGCTTCGGCCGGCGCCGCGAGATCGGGCAGGTCGGGATCGACCCAGCGCAGGAGCAGGTCGGCGAGCGCGGGGTTCTGCGCCAGCACCGGTCCGTGCAGGTACGTCGCCAGCACCCGCCCGATCACCCAGCCCTCGGCCCGGTCGGGCGTTCCGTTGCCGATGCCGCGGCGAACGGTGCCGAGCGGACCGCCCTGCGCCCCCGGCACCGGCCGGGTGCGACCACCGTGGTTCTCGTAGCCGATCAGGGTCGGCAACCCGATCCCGGACACCGGCTCGACGACGATGTCGCCGACCGCGCGCGGCGGCACGGGCTCGCCAGGGGCCGCAAAACTGCGGCGAGTCTCGACCGGGAGCAGACCCACGCCATCGTGCAGCTTGCCGTCCGATCCGGGAAAGCTCTGCCCGGCGATCTGGTAGCCCGCGCAGACCGCCAGCACCACCGCCCCGGCGTCCACCGCGCGGGCCAGCACGCCGCCCGCCCGCAAGCCGTCGACAGCCAGTACCTGCGGCTCGTCCTCGCCACCGCCGAGCAGGTAGAGGTCACACGTCTCGGGGAGGGCCGACCCGGCCGGGATCGGGACGACCTCGACCGGCCGCTCGCGCCAGCGCAACCGCTGCTCGAGAACCATCGCGTTGCCGCCGTCGCCATACGTGCCGAGCAGCTCGGGGTAGACAAGCGCGATCCGGATCGCCGACTCGCGGCTCACGGGGCCGGCTCTTGGACGGCAGGCTTGACGGCCGGCTCGACGGAGCGCTGCCCGCTGCGGACCAGCAGATCACGGAAGGCGGTGTAATTCGCGACGACGTCGAGCGGCCCTGGCGGCGCGGCGGCGGCTGCCGCCTCGGCGGAGTCGTGCAGCGTGTGGGCCACCTCCGCGTAGGCCAGCCGCACGCCGACATCCTCGCGCCGCTCTCCCGTGACGAGCACCTGACGCCCCGAGAGCCGCTCGAACGGCACGTCCCAGAGCCAGGACGGATCGCGCCCGTCGGCCGTGCGGCTGTTGAAGTCGATGATCACCGGACGATCGGGCTCGGTCTCCAGCAATTCGAGCATCTCGACCCACCCCGCCGGGTTCTTCGCCAGCAGCAGGCGGCCACGGCGACCGGGGGCGAGCTGCGTCTCGGAGTAGCGGCCCTGGACCGCATCGACGGCCGTCATCGCCGCTAGCGCGTCCTCGGGCCGGACTCCCAGCAGCTCGGCTGCGGCAGCGGCGTGGGCCGCGTTACCGGTGTTGACGCGCCCGGGCAGCACGAGATGGACCGCTAGCTCGCGTCCGCGCCAGAGCAGGCGGTCCGCGGCCAGCACGACGATCTCGGGCTCGGGCCTGTGCAGCTCGCAGGAGCCGCACCGCCACCCGAACTCCGGCCCGCGTTCGATCAGCCGGCCACACGCCGGGCAGACCATCGCATCGGCCGTCCAGTTCTGCCCGGCGGCCACCCACACCTGCGCGTCGAACCCCTGCGCGGCATACGTGACCAGCGGATCGTCACAGTTCGCGACAGCGGTGCAACCGTCCAGCTCTCCGCCGAGCGTGCGCCACATACCGGCGATGCGCCGGGTCTCGTTGGAGCGGTCGAGCTGGTCACGCGTGACGTTGAGGAGCACGCAGGCCCGCGGGCGCACCTCGCGCGCCACCCGCGGCAGCCAGATCTCATCGACCTCGAGAGCACCCGCGGAGCCGTAGGGCTTGCGGGCGAGCGCGTGCAGGACCCCGGGCCCCATGTTGGCGCCGCCGGAGTTGCTCGCCACCGGGCCGGCGGTCGCCAGCGCCGCCGCCAGCAGCCGGGTGGTGGTGGTCTTTCCGTTCGTCCCGCTCACGCAGGCAAGCGCGCGCCCGGCCGCGACCTCGACCATCACTTTCGGATGCGCGCGCAGCGCGACCTTGCCGCCGATCATCTCGCCCGAGCCGCGGCCGAGGCGCCGGGACGTCGCCGAGGCCGCGCGCTCCAGGGCCAGCGCCAGCCGGGCGCGAGCGGACAGGGTCGGGCCACTGCTTCTGGACGCGACGGCGGACATCGCGATCCAGCCTGCCAGACCGGGGTGTGGTGCTACCGGATTCTGGCTCACTCCGTGGGCATTGAGGAACGCGATCGGATCGGTGCGCACGTTGTCGACATGCACCTCGAAGTGCAGGTGCGGGCCGGTGGAATTGCCTTCGGAGCCGACCCGGGCGATCAGCTGACCGGCCTTGACGTGGGCCACCGGACCGATGATCAGCTCGTCGGAGCGCATGTGGCCGTAGACCGTCTGGATGCCACCCGGATGCTGCAGGACGATCCAGTTGCCGAACCCCTGCGCCGGCCCCCAGTAGAGGACATCGCCCTCGGAGGCGGCGTAGATCGGGGTGCCGAACGGCGCCGCGAGATCGATGCCGGGGTGGCCGTTCACGCCGAAGCGCTGGGTCAGCGTGTACGTGCCGAGCGCCATCGGGATGGTCCAGCCATTGCCCAGGATCGGGATGCCGAACGGCACGACGGGTCCGCTCGGCGATCCTCCCGCGACCCCGGTCTGCACCGAGTAGCGCAAGGCCTGGACGCGCGTCTTCGGCAACACCTGCGTCGCAGCACTGCTCGCCACGAGGGGGTCCGCCCCCGTCGGGAGGACCATGATCAGGGCCGCGCCGCGCACCAGTCCGTAGGCGGCGGACCTGGTGCGGTCGACCACCACGCCGACACCCGGCAGGCGCGTGGTCGCGAACGCGCCGACCCGCACGTCGCGCTGCACCACCCGCCCCAGCCGGGTGTGGCCGCCGAGCTTCACCTGCAGCGCCGCCGCGACCGCGTGAGCCACGGCAGCGTCACCCGAGGCGACCCGCTGCCAGAGCGCGTCGACGGGCGCGGTGTTTTCCGGGGTGTACTGCCGGAAGGTCGACGGGTCGACGCCGATGGCCGTCGTGATGCCCTTGCCGAGCTTGACCTGGGCGGAGTCGACCTGCAGCACCCGCGTGGCGCCGGTGACCCGCGTGACCGCGGCGATCTGGGCAGCGGTGAGCGAGGCCGGCGAGGTCAGCAGGAGGTCGGGATCGACCCGGTTGCGCAGCGGAGCGACCGGCGCGACCGCCGCCGGTTTCGCTGTCGACTTCGACGCGACGGTCGAACCCTTCTTGGTGGTGCGTGGATCGGCGGAGCGCTTGAGGGTGTCGGTACCGGCGCCGAAGCCCTTGCCGAGGTTCAGCGGGATGGTCCGCAGCGACGGTGGCTCGTGGTGATTGCCGATCGTCACCCCGGACACGGTGCCGACGATGACGAGGGCCACAGCGATGATCGCCGCCTGCAGCTGGTGGCGGCTGAGCAGGCGACGCTGCCGCCGCGTCCGGCGGGCCGGGACCACGCGTGCCGATCGCTGGGCGGGCGACGGGAGCGGGCTACCCGGTGTCGGCCGCGGGCGCGTCAATGTCGACTCCCGCACAGCGGACAAGGTCGACTCCCGCACCGCGGAGTCGTCGCTCGCCACCCAACCTCCTGCACTTACCCGCGTGCCACGGCGGGCCGCGGTCATCCGACCTGACGGGTGCCCCAATGGTGACCCGCCGAACCGTCTATCGGGGCGGGCTCCCCAAGCTCACAGCAAAGGGGCCGGGTCAAACCGTCGCGTAACACGCTAACGGGACACCCGCCGTGACGTGACGGTTATCCACAGGCCGGTTCGGCGCCGGTCGCCGAACGCGCCGCCGTCAGTCGGCGGGCGCGTCCTGCGCGGGTTCCAGAGCCTGGGTGACGGTCGTCGCGTGACGCCCGCGGCGATGGCGCATGAAGTGCCAGCCGATGAGCCCGACCGCGAGCACGCCGAGCAGCGCGTACGACACGCTGCCCAGGGCCGATTCGACCTTCTTGTAGCTGTCGCCGGCCAGGTAGCCGACGACCGCGACGGTGAGAGCCCATCCCACGCCGCCGATGATGTTCGCGATCAGGAAGCGTGGATACGACATCCGTGACATCCCGGCCAGGCCCGGGACCAGCGCCCGGAGCGCGGCAGTCCAGCGGCCGAGGATGACACCCTTTGCGCCCATCCGGCGCACGTAGGCACGTCCCTTTTGCAGCTTGTCCTCGTCGAGCAGCCGGTCGGGAATCTTGCGGAGCACCTGCTCGCCCCACTCACGGCCGACCACGTAACCGACCTGATCACCGAGGACGGCGCCGAGGCAGGCGGCGATCAGCACGTACCCGATCGACACCGAGCCCTGGGACGCGGCCACGCCCCCGAGCAGCACAGCGATCTCGCCGGGAAAGACGACGCCGATGAACGCCGCCGCCTCCAGCGCGGGAAGCAGGAAGACCAGCGTGAGGATCAGCCAGGCAGGCAGGTGCAGGATCTTCTCGAGCAGCTTGTCGATGCCGATCCCGAAGACGAGCCAGGCCAGCACGCCCCCGATCGCCAGGGCGATAGCGACGGCGACCGCCCGGCGCAGGGTGATCCGGCGCCGCGGGATGGCGACGCCGGCGGCCTCGGCCTGGCTGACCGGGTCGGGCGCGCCGGCCTCGGGCTGCACGGCCACCTCGACCGGCGCGCCGGAGCCACCCACGCCTGCACCCATACCGGAAGGGTAAGCGCCTGGCCCGCGCCGCGTCCCGCGCTGTCGGCGAGGTGACCCCCATGGAGGAACGGCCATCCCCCGCCCGGGCGATCAGGCCAGGCGGATCAGTGCCGTCGTCACGGCAGCCAGGGCGACCACGATGATGAACGGGGCCCGCAGCACGACGGCGACCGCGGCTACCGCGAGGCCCGCCGTTCGCGCATCGATCACGAGCGAGCGTCCGGTGGTCCAGGTCTGCAAGGCGATGAGCGCCGCCAGCAGCGCGATCGGCAGCGTGAGCGCGACGCGTTCGATGCGCGGGTTGGCGAGGAGCCTGGCCGGCACCGAGAGCCCGGCGAGCTTCAGCGCGTAGCACGCAGCGCAGGCGATCAGCAGCGCGGTCCAGCTCATGCCGTGCTCGCCCCCGGCGGCCGGTGCCATGCCAGGGAGACCAGCGCGACCCCTGCGGCGGCCAGCACCGGAACGCCGGAGGGCACGACGGGAGTGAGCACCAGCGCGACGACGGCCGCGGCCACCGCGAGTCCCAGCGGGCCCCGGCCGCGCAACCGGGGGGCGATGAGGGCAAGGAAAGCCGCCGGAGCGACCGCGTCGAGCCCGTAGGCCCGCGGGTCCGGCAGCGCGCCGGCAGCCAGGGCGCCGAGCAGCGTGGCGAGGTTCCACAGCACGTAGATGGCGACTCCGGTGGCGAAGAACGCCAGCCGCGACGCCTTCCGACCCTGCGATTCCCGACCCAGCGCCATCGCGGAGGATTCGTCGATGACCACCTGGGCCGTCAGCACGCGGCGCATTCCGGTCACCCCCAGCAGGCCGGAGAGCCGCAACCCGTACAAGCCATTGCGGGCACCGAGCAGGGCCGCCGTCGCCGCGGCTGAAGCGCCGCTCGCCGCCAGCGCGACGAACGCGTACTGGCTCGCACCGCTGAACATGAGGAGCGAGAGCGCGCACGTCTGCCCGATGCTGAACCCGGCCGCCACCGAAACCGCGCCGAACGACAGTCCGTAGACCCCCGTCGCCACCGCGATGCTGACGGCGTCGCGAAGGATCTGGCGGCGCAGCCGGGCGGGAAGCGCAGCCGCTGCCGGTTCGTCGGGGTCGGACACGAATGGTGACGTTATTCGGGCGCCAACTCTTGATTTCGCATCCCGCGCTGTGGGAGATCCGTCGAAGATGGCGGTGAATCATCCGCACCGGGTTCAGGCATGGAACGCTGGGGTAGCGCCGCAAACACTGAGCACCGCCGAACAGATACCCGCCCACACCCCGAAACTCGTGCACCGCCGTCTCACCCAGCCACGCGAGCGGTCACCGGAAGGAGCTGACGTGCACAGCGCGGTGGCCATGAGACGCACCGGCTCCGAATGGAGCGCGCAGGACGTCGACCTCGAGGATGTGGAGACGCTCGACGACCTGGTCGACCAGCTCGACGACTTCGACTCCGATGCCACCGAGGACGACGTCACGATCGTCTTCGTCGAGGAGGACGACGAGTGGCTCGGCATCCTTCGGGTCACGGTCGACACCCTGCGCGACCCCCGCGTCTTTCTCTCGGACAGCCGGGTGATCGCGAGTTCGACGCTCGCGGAGCAGATCTTCGGCGATGCCCTGCCGCCGCTTCCCGTCGAGGAGGAGACCGACGAGGAGACGTCAGGGCGTCCCGACGTGCAACCCGTCGGCGATCCGGAGCTGCTGGCCGATTTCGGTACGCCGGGAGACGTCCTGGTGCAGCTGTGCGCCGAGGAGGGCGCCCTGCCGAGCGATGTCGTCGCCACCGTGTGCGAGCGCGCGGGATGCCTGGAGCAGCTCGACGCGCTCCGCGGAGCCTGATCGGCCCGGTGTCACCAGGAGCCGGCGCCTACGAACGGTGGATGGGCCTCGCGCTCGAGGAGGCTGCCCGCGCGCTCGACACGGCGGACGTTCCCGTCGGCGCGGTCGTGGTCGACGGGTCGGGCGCGGTCATCGGCAGCGGGCGCAACGCGCGTGAGGCGCTGCAGGACCCGACCGCCCACGCCGAGATGGTGGCCCTGCGTGCCGCTGCGGCCTCGACCGGATCGTGGCGGCTTTCGGGATGCACGCTCGTCGTCACGCTGGAACCCTGCACGATGTGCGCCGGCGCCGCAGTGCTGGCGCGGGTGGAGCGGATCGTCTACGCCGCGCCGGATCCGAAGGCGGGAGCCGCCGGATCGCTCTGGGACGTGGTGCGTGACCGGCGGCTCAACTGGCGCCCCGAGGTCGTCCCGGGAGTGAGCGAGGACGAGAGCGCGGCGCTCCTGGCCGAGTTCTTCGCAGAGCAGCGCGAGGGCGACCCCTTCGCCTGACCCGACTTGGCGTTTGGTCCGGTAGACACGGCGTGTCGCGGACCGAACGCCTAATCCGGCGGCGCGGGTGCGTTGGCCGGTAGGCTCCTTCGCGGTGGAGTCGCGTAGTGGCCGAGCGCGCACGCCTCGAAAGCGTGTGAGGTGGCAACACCTCCGTGGGTTCAAATCCCACCTCCACCGCCAGCCAGGGGCTCCCGACGAAAGTCGGGTCGGTATGCCGACGAAAGTCAGACACTCGTCGGCCGGTCGATCAGGCTCTGCACGCGCAGGAACCCGTTGGCGACCAGGTCGCCTAGGCCCAGGCAGCCTCGGATGACCGGCGAGCACGTCCTGGACCGTCACCGACTGGCACGGACACTCACGCTTCGAGTTCGCGTGGGCGGTGCTACCTCCGCTCCGGTTCCACCTCGATGATGGTCCGGTGGCCACGGACGACGATGACATCCCGGAAGTGCTGGAGCCCTTGGGCGGTCCAATCCGCCCTCCCGGCACGTCGGAATCCACCGAGGTCTGGGAAGGCACGGTCGACCTTGCTCTCCCGGGCGGCGTCTCCGCCTCGGGGGAGGGCAAGATGCGATGGGCATGGTTACCCGAGCCGGAACTACGGCTGGCCGTTCGAACACACGAGCGGCCGGGTGCGCAACCGACATTTGACGTTGAAGCCGTGACATCTCCTCGAGGCCCGCTTCGCCTCCCCCACAACCGTGCGCCTGTCCCACGGTGCTAACGGAGTCGAGCGGGTGCTGCTGCTCGCTGACGCCATTATTGGCAAGACCCAGGAGACTGTCGATTCGCTGCTGCTTCAACTATTGAATGCGCCGAGGTTCTTGGGTCTTCCGGTGCGTCAGCACAGTCAGACGTGGGCGGGCCGGGTCGAGTTCGAAGCGGCTGAATGGCGGATACGCATCGACGGGATTCCAGGGAAGCCCGAGCCAGATGAGCACCGTCGCGCCGGGTTCTTGGTCACCCATACCGCCCGGGTAAGCCGGGTTGACGGCGAGTCCTTTGCGTACGGGGACACCGAGCCCGTGGTGGAAGCCCTGTGTTGGCAATTAAGCGCGCTGCGCGGAGCGTACATTTCTGCCCCGCTCCGGCAGGGCCTCAAAGCCGGCGACCAGGTCTGGACACGCCACGTGCCCGGGGCGGTGGACGCGTGGGCGGGCGATTTCGGAGCCTTTCCGACCGGCTTTGTCGCGGCCGAGGACGCATCAGTGCTTCCAGCGTTGGGGCGCGCCATCGAGACGCTGCTGACGCTACGACGTGAACCCGGCATGCGCGACGGTCTCGACCGCGGCCTCCTCTGGTATCGGACAGCGAACACAGGCGGCACGACGGGCGACATCGTTCTTGCACAGGCGGGGCTCGAACTCCTCGCCTTCCTTGCGCTTGTGCCTCCCGGCACGCTTACCGCAAAGGGGTTCGATCGCCTGACGGCCGCCGACCAGATTCGGCTGCTCCTGCGGCAGTTGGCCCTGCCGGTTGAGGTACCGCCCGATCTCCCGGGTCTCGCCGCTTGGGCGGCGGGCGAACATGCCACGGCCGCGCCCGAGACCGTCGCGACGTTCCGGAACATCATGGTCCATCCCCCAACTCGGCAGCGACGCCTCTCCGCCGACGACCAGCATCTGATCGTCGAAGCACGCACTCTTGCGTTGTCCTTGCTGGAACAGGCGCTACTCTGCTTCGTCGGTTACGACTCGCTTATCCGCGACCGCGTATCCGGGTGGCAGATGCGCCCTCTGAGATAACGTCGGCGACATTTCACGAGGCAGTCGATTGCCGCGCGCTCGATGGCCCGACGTCAACCGCGGGGCGGACGGAGTGCCAACGTGATTGAGGCGAGCCCGCTGGCGTGCGGCTCGCCTCAGGTGACTTCTGCTTCTAGGGCTGGTGGCGACCGTCCCCTCTCGTGGGGCGGACACCTGACTTGGAACCGCTCCGTCGGGAGGTGGCGCCACCTCCGCGCCGGGGCGGGCGCTGATTGCCTGCGCCTGCCCGGGCGGGCGGGTGGTCGATCGGTGGCCGCCGATGAATGTCAGCGGTCACGAGAAACTGCCCGGAGACGGTCATGGGATCTGCCCGACACGACGTCGTCTGCCTCAACGCGTCCCGCGTTTGAGGCCCCGCTTCGGGTGCGGTTGGCGGTGCTAACGCGCCCACCGACCCGAAGATGGACCTGTTGAAGTCTGCCGAGGAGATCATGCAAATGTTGGAAGCTTTCGATTTGACCGGGTCGCTGCGTGACGCCGGGGAACTCGCCGGCTGTTCCCATCACACCGTCGCGAAGGCGGTCGCTGACCGTGACGCAGGCCGCTTAACGGAGGTGGCTGCGGCGCGGCCGCAGTTGATCGACGAGTTCCTGCCGAAGCTTGAGGAGTGGATGGAACGCTCGAAAGGCAAGATCCGCGCTGATGTCGCTTACGACAAGCTGATCGGCCTGGGGTGCACCGGCTCGGAACGCACCTGCCGGCGGGCGGTCGCGAAGGTGCGGGCAGCCTTCAAAGCCGGGCGGGTGCGGGTGCACCGGCCATGGGTCGCCCAGCCATGGCACGAACGGACGCCGCCTGATCGCGTGCTGGTCGTCCGAGTTGGCGTCACGACCGGGATGACCGACGTATGAGCGAGCATTCGGAGACCAACAGTCCCGCCGCTGGACCGCTCACCGGCGTCCGCGTCGTTGAACTGGCCGGCATCGGGCCGGCCCCGTTCTGCGCGATGATGCTCGCCGATCTGGGCGCCACCATCATTCGGATCGACCGTCCAGGGCGTGCGTCCCCGTGGCCTGAGCTGGAGTTGCTCAATCGAGGCCGCCGGTCCGCGGTGCTCGATCTGAAACGGCCGGAAGCCGTTGATGCGGTGCTGCGGATGGTTGACACCGCCGACGTGCTGCTGGAGGGGCTGCGGCCCGGTGTCACGGAACGTCTCGGTGTCGGGCCGGATGTCTGCCTGTCACGAAACCCCCGGCTCGTTTACGCGCGGGTGACTGGCTGGGGCCAGTCGGGACCGCTGTCGGCCACCGTTGGACACGACATTGGTTACCTGGCGCGAACGGGAGCGCTGCATGCCTTCGGGCGGGCCGGTGGCCCGCCGCAGTTCCCTGCAAATTTGCTCGGCGACTTCGGAGGAGGCGGCATGCTCGCGGCGTTCGGCGTCTGCGCAGCACTCGTCGAACGCAACAACTCCGGCCGCGGTCAGGTGGTCGATGCCGCCATCGTCGACGGCACTGGGGCGCTCATGGCGATGATGTGGTCCAACCTCGCGCAGGGCAGCTGGCGAGATGAACGCGGGGTCAATCTTCTCGACGGCGGCGTGCCTTGGTACGACGTCTACGAGACGTCAGACCACGGGTGGATGGCGGTGGGCGCCTTGGAGCCCGCCTTTTACGAAGCCCTGCTAACGGCGCTTGAACTACCGCGGGCTCCTACTCGAGAGGACCCGGATAACTGGCCGGAGCTTCGGCGACTTTTCTCGGCGCGGTTCGCTGAGCACACCAGGAAGCACTGGACGACCGTCTTCGAGGGCAGCGACGCATGCGTCGAACCAGTGCTCTCACTCGCTGAGGCATCGCGCGATGCGCACCTGATGACACGTGGGACGTATCTCGAGAAGGCCGGCATGGTGCAGCCCGGGCCGTCACCGCGATTCTCGCGAACTCCGGGGGCCCTCGCGCTGTCGCCTCCGGTGCCAGGAGCCCACACTGTCGCCGTGCTCGAGCAGTGGGGGATCGACGATGCAGCCGAACTCGTGGCCAGCGGAGCCGCTGTTCAAGCGTGACGACGCCAAGCCGCGTCACCTGGGGGGTGCGGTGCGGGCTCGCAGTGCCCGGCGCACTCACGCGTGACCTCGTCGCCTGATGATCAGGCGCCGGGAGCCCAAGCCTTGGAGGCAGCCGTTGACCGTCGGCAGCCGCATCACCCCTGAAATGGGGCACCTCTACTGGACCGACATGCCGTGATCGCGTGTCGCCGAAGAAAGGAAGCTCATGAGACTCGATGGACGAGTGGCGGTAATCACGGGCGCCGGGCAGGGCATCGGCCGAGGCATCGCGCGCCGGTTCGCACGCGAAGGATGCAACGTCGTCGTCGCCGAGTTCGATGAAGTCGGCGGCGAGCGCACAGCATCCGAACTGAGCGGACTGGGAGGCGAGGGCTTGTTCGTGCGCACCGACGTCACTGACAAGACCGAGGCCCAAGCGTGTGTTCAAGCTGCTGTAGACAACTGGGGACGAGTCGACGTGCTCGTGAACAACGCGTACTCCGGACGAGCAGGCAAGCGACTTCGGTTCGAATGGAAGCACGATGACGATCTGCGTCGAGACTTCGAGCTCAACACGATGGCCGCCTTCTGGACTATGCGTGCGGCCTTCCCTCATATGAAGGCCCGGCAATCCGGGTCGATCATCAACATCTGTTCGCTCAATGGCGTGAACGCGCACATGTTCACGTTGGAGTACAACGTCAGCAAGGAAGCTCTGCGGACCCTGACCCGCACCGCTGCCGTGGAATGGGGACGCCATAACATCCGATGCAACGTGATCTGCCCCGGGGCGCTGACCGAAGCGTCGCAACGCCGCCGCGAGCAGGACCCGGAGATGTTCGACCGGATGCTCGAGGCGAATCCCATGCGCAGATTCGGCGATCCGGAGAGCGACATCGGAGGTGCGGCCCTTCTCCTGGCCAGTGATGACGCCGGTTACATCACCGGTAACACGCTCATGGTCGGCGGTGGAACGCACATCAATGGCGTCCCCTGGCGCATGAGTCTCCCTGACGCGTTGGAGGACATGGACTGACCGGCACCTCTCCTGACAGCGGTCTGGCGGCAGGACCCGTGCTGCCGCATCGCACAATTCGATATCGAAGCAGTTGTTAAGGTTGAGTCTCGACCCCGCCTTCGGGCGGTCATTGGAGGAGCTTTGGTGGGTGTGTTGAGCGGTTGGGTCGCGTGATGGCCGAGCTCGACCTCGCCGAGCTGGCCGACCGGCTCGCCATCCGTCAGCTGGTGGACGATTACGCTCGGGCTGCAGATCGCGTCGATGGCTCGGCGGCAGGCGCTTGCTTCGCTCCCGACGGGGTGCTGCGGACCCGAAGCCGTGGCCAGAGCGAGGCGTTTCGTATGCGCACCGGCCCCGACGAGATTTCGGCGGCGTTCGCCGGGCTTTCCCGCTACGAGGTCACCTTGCACCTGGTGGCCAACCATTACGTGCAGTTGGACGGCGATACCGGCACGGGAGAGACCTACTGCTTAGCCCATCACGTTCACGATAGTGAGGATGGCAGCGGCAAGCTCGACTACGTCATGGCCATTCGCTATCTCGACGAGTACCGCCGCACCGAAAGCGGGTGGCGCTTCGCCCAGCGCGAGCTCGTCATCGAGTTCACCGAGGACCGCCCGGTCATCGGCCCCTGAAACCTGCCGTTCCGGTCGTTTGTGACGGGCAGGCAGGGCGCCGGTGAGATCGGGTTCTCAGTCCATGGATCTGACTCGACCGGGCGACCTCGTCATCCGTGCTAACGGGACCATTCGGTTCGGTCCCGCGACGGTGCGGGGCGAGAGCCTGTAACGATGGGAGGCATGGGCAGCGTGACAGTCGATCAGCCCCAGCGTGACCTTACGGGCAAGGTGGCGATGGTGGTGGGCGCCGGCCCGGGCGTGGGTCGGGCCTGCGCGCTAGCTTTCGCGCGAGACGGAGCTGATGTCGTCGTATCAGCGCGACGGAGCGAGCCACTGGCCGAACTCGCTGAGGACATTGCGGCCCAGACCGGCCGCCGCGTCGTACCGATCGTGTCGGATCTCGCCGAGCCTGCCTCGCTGGTCGCGTTGGTGGACGAAGCGGTCGGCCGCTTCGGCGGGATCGATGCCCTCGTGACCGTGGCGACCGCCGGTGGCGGGCAGGTCCCGCTCGACAGGGCTGACTGGGACTTGTGGCGTCGCGCCTTCCAGGTAAACGTCATAGGCACGCTGGAGGTCAGCCGATGCGCGGCCAGGTCGATGGTGAGCCGGTCAGGTGGGTCGATCGTGCACGTCGGCACGTTCGGCACGCACTCCCTGCCGGCAGGCCAGGCCGCCTACACGTCGACCAAGGAAGCGGCTATGACCGCATCGAAAACTTTGGCCAAGGAACTCGGTCAGCACGGCGTCCGAGTGAATGTCGTCAGCCCCGGCTACATCACCGGCGAGCCGCTTGACGAGCTCCTGCGCTCCGTCGCCGACCGCAACGGTAAAAGTATCGAGGAAGTCTCGACCGCACTCGCCAGGACAGCCGCTTTACGGCGACACGTCAGCCCGGCTGACATTGCCGAGGCTGTGCTGTTCCTGTCTTCCGGCCGGGCCCACGGGATCACCGGCGTCGAGCTGCCCGTCACAGCCGGGCAGCACCCGCTCTGAAGGCAGTCCGCCGGCTCTGAGGCCAGAGGGCTACCGCTCAGGAGGCGCTCTTGCGGAAGTTGCCCGTGCGGAGCCGGTTGGACTCTTCCGACATCGTGACGAACGGGGTGTTCTGCATCTCCGCCGCAAGTACCAGATCCATGTGATCGAAGGCGGTGGCGTTCACGAACCGCTTGGTCATGGAGACGGCGGCTTCGGCGCACTCGGCGACGCTTTGGGCGATCAGGTAGACCTGCTCATGGAGAGTCTCACCGGAAAACACTTCGCATACCAGGCCCAGCGCCTTGGCCTCGACAGCCGGGATCTTGCGTCCGGTCATGAAGATTTCCTTCGCCTTGTACGGGCCTACCATGCTCGGCAGAAACAGGAGCGTGCCGAGCTCCGGAGGAAAGCCGAGCTTGAGAAAATTCGGCCACAAGGTGGCGGATTCCGAGGCATAGACCAGATCGCAGGCGAAAGCGAGGGCAAAGCCGCCGGCGACCGCCCATCCATCGACCATGGCGATGATGGGGGTGTTCATCGTCGTCATGGTCCGGGTGAGGGTGAGGCCGTGAATCCAGCCTTTACGCACGGCGTCGATCGAACGCTCGCTAGGCGTGCTGCCCCCCACGCTCAGGTCCGCGCCTGAGGAGAAGTTGCCGCCGGCGCCGGTAAGCACAATCACCCGGACGTTCGTGTCGACCTCGTACTTGCGAAACAAGTCGGTCAGCCTTGCCCAGGTTTCCGGCACGAAAGCGTTGATCTTGCTTGGCCGGTTCAACGTGATCGTCGCGACGCCGTTGTCCGCGATCGCCGTCAGGATGTCGTCCTGCATGTCCACCTCCGTGGGACGGAGGAATGGCCTCCGGTATTCAACGGTCGGATGTTTCAATGGGCGTTCGTTCAGGCGATGACGCCGCCGGACCGCAGCCGGTCGGCAGCGCTCGCCATTCCCAGTTCGGCGAGAACGGCGTCGGTGTGTTCTCCCAGTGCGGCACCCCCGCCCGCGAGCTGGGCAGGTGTGCGCTCGAAAATCGCCGGGTGCCGCGGCAAGCGCGTCCGACCCGCGACCGGATGGTCGCGCTCGACGAACATGCCGACTGCCTGAGCGTGCTCGTCGAAAGGTAGGTCTTCCGGGTTCACGACCATCGCGAAGGGCAGCCGATAGCTGTCGAAAAGCTGGGTTGCCTCGGCCTGGGTCAATTCGGCCGCCATCGCGCAGCACATGTCCATGAGCGCGGACGAGAGCTCCGGGTGCAGATTGCGCTGTTCCCGGGTGGCGACGCGGGAGTCCTCGATGAAATCGACCTTGAGCGCCGCGCACATGCGAACGAAGTCGCTGTCGGAAGTGGGCACGATGATTCCCCAGCCATCGACAAAACGCATCGGCTGGAAACCTCCGACCACCCTCGAGTCCCGAGTCCCGTCGCTGTCGAGGAGCACCTCATTTCCTGCCGAGTCCACCCATAGGAAAGACACGACAGCATCGGCCATGGCGAGTTGGACGTGCTGGCCACCATCGCCGCGCTCGCGCGCGAACAGCGCCGCGGTGATCGCTTGGGAGGCGTAGAGAGCGGCGACCTTGTCGGCAACGGCTTGGCGGAGGAACGTCGGCCGACGGTCGTCCGGGTCGGCCTGATTGATGGCGATGCCGGAATAGGCCTGAATCGCCGTGTCGTAGGCGCTGCGATCCCGGTACGGACCCTGCGGGCCGTACCCCGAGACCGAGACGTAGATGAGGTCCTCGTTGAGGCTGCGAAGCTCGTCGTACCCGAGGCCGAGCCGGTCCATCACCCCGGTACGGAAGTTCTGGACCACGACGTCCGCGTCCACGGTCAACGCGCGCGCGATCTCGATGCCTTCAGGTCGCGAAAGGTCGAGCGCGATCGATCGCTTGCCACGGTTGCACGTCAGGAACAGGGCGCTCATCCCGTTGACAGACACCCCGAGCCAGCGGGCGATGTCGCCGATGCCCGGGCGTTCGACCTTGATGACCGAGGCGCCCTGGTCAGCAAGCAGGGCTACGGCGTAGGGGGCGCTCAGAGCTACCGAGAAGTCGACCATCTTGATGCCGCGCAGCGGCGGACCCTTCACGTCCACTGCAGTCGCCGCAGCTGGATGTCGCCGCCTCTCGGATGTCCCGCGCATTCGCGTCACCGGGGCCCCGGCCCTATGCGGTAACGAATCATCAAGTGAGCACGGGAGATATCGCCGATGTCCCGGCGAACGATCGCACCTTGGGTGACGACGAGTCGGTAGTCCGTTATCAGCATCAAGAGCCTCCCACTGGCGCTCCCGCTGTGGTCGCCGGCGCGCAACCTCCTGCTGAGGATAGTACCGTACGGCATTATTCGATACGGTAGAGTCTTCCGCCTGCCCACCAGCCAGACTCGACCTGGCGCAAGATTCAGCGCGGCAGTGCTTCACCGTGTCGAGTCGCTCGCAGGACCATCGATCGGACATGATTGGGCTCAAGAAGAGCGCCGCCTCTCGAGAGGGGAGCCCACATGGCCTACCAGCGCGAGGGAAGTCGGTCCACAGCCCGCGTCGCTGTGAGTCCCCGCAACCAACAGCGCCTGGAATCTCGCTTACGAGAAATCGCCAGTCCGCGCAACGCTTTGCTGCTGACGCTGTTCATCTACGTCGAGGGCGCCGGCCGGCACACGGACGCCTTGCTGAACCGGATCGTTCAAAAGTGGGAGCTCGACAGCGCTCAGTTGAGCGTCCTTTTCGCGCTATGGGGCGCCCCACCGCCCCATCGCCAGTCACCGACGCTGCTGCACCGCCAGCTCATCCAGAGCCCCAGCGGAATCACCCACACTCTGCGCCGGCTGACGGACGCAGGACTGACCAGGCGCATTCGCGATCCTCACGATGCGCGGTCATGGCATGTCGAGCTGACCCCGGCCGGCGTGGAGGTCACCCGATCCGCGATCGACCAGCTGATGTCCGACCTGACGGACGTGTTCCACGGCCTCACCAAGGCGCAGCTCGACCGTCTCGCCGATGCGCAACGCACAATCATCGAATTGCTGGCGGCGTCTGATCTCGCCTACCCCGCGTCATCGCGGCGGTCTCCACGCGCCGCACCTGCTGCTGGCGGGTCCAAGCCCTGACCCTAGCTGTCGCCCTGGACGGTCGCGCGGGTGTCCGGGATCGGAATCAGGGTCCCGTAATCCACGAACGACCGCAGGGTGTTGCCTCCGTCGACGGTCAGCAGCTGGCCGGTCACCCATGACGATTCAGGCCCGGCGAAGTATCGAACGGCCTGCGCAATGTCGATCACTTCACCGCTGCGGGCGATGGGCTGTTCCGCAAGGAACGCTGCCATCATCTCGGGGTTGTCGAATGCTCCGGCGGTGGCCGGGGTACGGGTCATCCCCGGTTGAACGGAGTTGACGCGGATGTTCAAGGAGCCGAGTTCGTTAGCCGCCACCCTGACGAGCTGGTCGACGGCGGCTTTGCCAGCGCTGTAGGACGCGAGGTATCGCGCGGAGAACACAGCTGCGGTCGAAGAGATCGCCACGAAGGAACCGCCGCCGGCGCGCACCATGGCTTGCCCGGCGTACTTCAGGAGCAGGAAGACTGGTCGCACGTTCTTGTCGACCTGCTCGGTGAACTCGTCGTCGCCAAAGAGCAGTACGGGCTTGATCCCACCCCCGCCGGGGACGACGACGGCTATATGCAATCGCCTTTGCGCGTCGGAGGCGGTATCGACCGCGGCGCGCACGGAGCCGGCGTCGAGGGCGTCGCAGACAGCGTAGGACGCCGTAAGACCTTCGGCCGCGAGGCTAGCGACGGCGTCGCGAAGCTTCTGCTCGGTGCGCCCGGCAATCGTGACCTGAGCCCCATCGCGGGCGAGCAGCCGGGCAGAGCCCAAACCGATGCCCGATCCGCCGCCGATCACGATGGCGTGGTTCCCGGCGAGTGTCGCTCGCATGGTTGTCCGTTCTAGGTTGCTGCGGTGCGGTTATCTCGGCGGTGGGTCGCCGGTGCGGGTAGCTGTCCGGTCGACGAGCCCCGCCGCTGGGGCCTCACCAGGTCGTGCCCCAGGCACCACGCAGATCTTGCGCTTGCTTGGATGCCTCCGTCATCGTGGTGATGATCGCGTTCAGATCGGCAACGTCGTAACCCGCAAGGATCCCGACGCCCTGCAGATCGCGGACCGGACGTTGCACATGTGCCAGTAACTCGTAGCTGCGTACGGTCAGGCCGGCTACATCGGGAGGTGCTGTCGCCAAGGCAAGCGCGGCCTCTGCCATGGCCTCCAACGGTTCCGTCAGCTGTTCGTCGATCACGGTCTCAGACACCAGCTGGTTGACGAACTCGGTTCGTGACGCTCCCTGCGGCGCCAGTGCATTGGCGACGACGCCGGTGCCTTGGAGCTCGAGCGCGAGACAACGGGTCATCTGCTCGAACATGGCTTTGGTTCCACCGTAGGCGGCACCGCCGGCCCGCGCGTGAGTTGGCTCAGCCACGCCAGCGGAGATGTTGACGATGGCTCCACGGTCCCGCTCAAGCATGCCGGGAAGGACAGCCTGGATCAGCTGCCACGGCGCCATCACGTTCAACTCGATCATGAGCCGCAGCGCCTTGTCGCTCCAGTCGATGACGTCTCGAAACAGCGACAGAGCAGCGTTGTTGATCAGAATTTCCACGGGTCCGAGCTCGGCCTCCACCAGCCGGACCACGTCGGACCGCGACACGGACGCGTCACTCAGGTCAGCCCCGATCGCAACCGCAGTCCCGCCCAACGAAGTGATCTCTTCGACCGTCCCGGCGAGCGAACGGCCGAGCCGCTCGCCGTCGACATCGCGGGCAACCAGCGCGACTGCAGCTCCCTCGGCGGCAAGACGGAGTGCAATGGCGCGGCCGATGCCTCGGCTGCCTCCGGTCACCAGGGCGACCTGCCCGCGGCATGCATCGCGAGTTCCTTGGTGCGGCTCAGCCATGCTTCCCCCCTTCGTCTCGCATATGAGATGCTGCCTCGATTAGCAGACACCAGAAATACACCAGCCGAGCGGAGATGACAAAGTGGCGGTCACGCCATCGCCCGCCGCCGCCCGCATCGCGAGCCTGCTGAGCACCCTTGCCGACGCGCCAACCGGCCAGGTAACTCTCGCGGAGCTGGCGCGTAGGACGGGCATCAGCAAGGCCACCGCGCACAGCCTCCTGCTGGGTCTGGTCCAGGAAAGTCTCGTCGAACGAGCGGGTGAGGTACCGGCATACCGCCTTGGCCCCGCGCTGGTACCGCTGGGGAAGGCAGCGGACCGATCCCGCGACGTCGCCGGCCTGGCATCGCGTGCCCTGACCGAGCTGACGGCCCGATACGAAACCAGCTCGATGGCCGGCGCCATCGACGGGTCCGAAATCGTCGTCATCGCCTGCCAGAGCGTTCCCCATCCCTTCGGCCTTGAGGTGGTCACGGGTCGGCGGGTACCGCTGCGCGCCCCGACGGGCACGGTGTACGTCGCCTGGTCAGGCGAGCCGGCAATCCACGACTGGATCCAGCAGGCGAACCCGCCCCTGCCGAACCCGCAGGTCCGCCGTGCCATCAAAGATCTTGCACTCGTCCGTCACCGGGGCTGGAGCGCCACTATCCGGGTACGAACCGCCGGGAGCACCTCCCTCCGGGAGGCGCGGGAGGAGGACGTTACCGGCCGGTCAATGAATGTGGTGGGACTCAGCGCTCCCGTGTGGGACAACAATGGACGGATCTCCTGCGCCTTGGCACTCATCGGCTTTGCCGAACCCATTACCGGAGGCCAGTTGCGAGGCATCGCTGGAGAGCTCACCGCGTCGGCAGCGCGTGTCACCGATCAGCTGCTCGGGAAACCTCCTCGGCGAACCACTGGCTCAAATCCCACCTCCACCGCCACGTGATCTCTGGAGAGACCCGCGACACCGTGAACCCACAGGTTCACGGTTTTGTCGTTTCTGCGGCTGGTAGTCGAGGGTGAGTCGCCGGTCGTGGGGGGGCGAGGCGGACGTCGAGGTCTTCGATGAGCAGGATGACGTGGGTTCGGGCGTGGGTTCGTCCGTTGCCGATGTCGTGCAGGCGGCAGGCGTGGCGCAGGATGACGATCCGGGTCTCACGCAACTCGCCGTTGTGCACGAGCCGCGCCGGCTTCTGGTGCATGCCCGCGAGTACGCACCGTCTTCAGCGGCGGGGCTCGCCGCGTCACGGCGGACAGCCCCCTCGGCAGACACGTCTCAATCACTGGCGACTTCGGTTTGGCACCGTCTGCCTCGGCGCCTTAGCCCACCGGACACGCGAGGGATCCGCGAACCGGCGAGGGTCCGGCTGAGCGTGGAGGGATCGCCGGCGAGAAGCTTCGTGATTCGCACGCGAGTGATCATCACCGTGACGACGACCGCGCCCAGCACCGTGATCAATCGGTTGACATCGATGGCGGGTGTCCATCGGACCGTCCCGTCCTTGATGACGTAAGCCCCGGCCGGGCGCGCGTGCACGGCGAACCCGCCGCCGGCGCCCTCCTGGCCCTCGCGATCCTGGCCACCACCACCACCGCCGCCGCCACCACCGCCGCCGCCGCCGCCGCCGCCGCCGCCGCCGCCGCCGGAGATCTTGGCGGCGGTGATGATCGCAACGTCGTCGTGCACGTACGGCTCTCCGAAAACACGCCGCGCACCTACTGCATCCCGGGCAGCGTTCACCAAGTCATCGATCTTCTTCATCACGCACCTGTCCTTAGACATGTCGGCTCGACCGCTTGCTGGTGATGCGATGCCGGGCGGTTCTCGACGCCTCCATCCGGGAGAGCGTGGTCCTGCCGGGCGTCCTGGCCGAGGGTTTCATTCGCCGCGCACACGACAGCTCTCACACGGCATTCTCATTCCCCGCAAGCAGATCCGGAGCGAAAACGGCGAGACAACGCGCTGCAGCCGGAAGTCAGGTCCTGAGCGGGAGGCGGAAAGGTGCTGCCCGACCCAGCAGTCTGGTTCGGGCAGTACTCCACCGGGAACAGAACGCGAGATGCAGCCTGAATCTCGCACGCGCCGGAGCCACCTGCCTGGGCCGGGAATTGCGGCGGTTCTCGCCGCCGTCGCCACCCTGTCCGTCACCGGCTGCGGCGACAACTCGACTGCGGCGTCGTCAAGCGACCCCTCACCATCGGGGAGCACAGCCGTTGCAGGATCGCTGCACTTCCCGGCGGAGTTCGGGGGCTACAAGCGGCTGCCCGACACTGCAGAGACGCAGCAGTCTGCAGCTGACGTCTGGCCTTTGCCGAGCCCGTTCCAGGCGGCGGCGTACGGGCGGCCGGGTGAGGACCCCCAACGATCCATCATCGTCGGCAAGGTGCATTACACACCGGCCGCGGCCACGGCACGGGTGAAGAGCACGGTGCAGGAACTTCAGTCGGAAGCTGCCGGCTGGACGTTCCACGCGCAGCCAACCGGGCGCTACGGCGGACAGCTGAGGTGTGGCTCCACCAGCGCCGGAACCGCAGGATCGCTCTGCGTTTTTGCCGACGCCACCACCTTCGGCATCAGCTTCGCCCAGGGGCCGCCGGCAGCCAGCCTCACGCTCGCCAGGCAGCTGCGGACGGCCGTCGAGTCCCCGCCGGCCTGAGCCGGCGGAGCTACCCGGATGGTGCGACGTCGGCCGGGCGGCGTGGGGCGGGAAGTGCCTGCCGGACAAGTGCGTAGGGGTCGAGCACGACGCCGCCGCTCGGCACCCCGGGCCGGGAGCGGGGCACCCGCACGAGCAGCCGCCCCGGTTGCACGGTGCACCGGACCGGCGTCGTCATCATCAACGCCTCGCCGTCGACGCCGACCGGGATGGTGTCCGCGTCGGCCTCGACCACGACCTCGTGCCCGGCCAGCCGGCGCAGCGAGTTGCCGCGGCGACCACGCATCAGCGCGATGGCCTGGGCCGCATTGTCGACCGTCACGGCGATGACGCCCAGCACCCCACCGTCGAGCCGGGCCCGCCGTCCCAGCCCGGCCAGGTCGTCGAGGTCGTAGGGGTTGTTGCTCACCAGCAGCGCCTTCGGATTCTCGATGGCGAGCTCGCCGTCGACCCAGACCGTGAGCTTCGGTCCCCGACGGCCGGACAGCAGGTCGGGCAGCATCTGCAGGGTCGTCCCGGCCTTGTCGGCCCGGTACGCATCGCTCTGCACGATCTCGGCGTACGCCCCGAACGACGCGTTGTTGACGAAGGTCCGGCCGTTGATCGTGCCGAGGTCCAGCCGGAGCACGACGCCGTCGCGGAGCGCCTCGAGACCGTCGGCGGGCCGCTCGCGGTCCAGGCCGAGGTCCATCGCGAAGTGGTTGCGCGTGCCGGCGGAGATGACGAGAAACGGCAGATCGTGTTCCGCGGCGATGCCCGCCACGAGCGCCTGGGTACCGTCCCCGCCGGCGACACCGAGCAGATCAGCACCGTCCGTGACGGCCTGGCGAGACAGCGCGGCGACGTCGACCGGCCCCGGCCCGTCCATCAGCGCCACCTCGGCGCCCAGCTCGGCCGCCCGCGAGTCCAGCGCGAAGCGACCGACCTTCCCCCCGCCCGAGCGCGGGTTCATCACGATGAACGGCTTCCGGGGTGGCGGCGTCTCGAACTCCGGCATCTCCACTGACGGCGCCCGGTGCGCCAGGGCCATCCGGGCCGTCCAGAGCGCCAGAACGATCACGCCGAGCCCGACCAGGATCGCCCAGAGGACATGCCGGGAGACGTACAGCACCAGCACGAAGACGGGTGCGGCAACAGCGAGAAACGCGCCGAGCCAGCGCAGGACGCCCCGCCGGCTCAGGAACTCCCAGAGTCCGACCAGAGCCAGCACCATCCCGAGCGTGCCGGCGATCAGCACGCCGACGCTCTTGCGCCCGCCGATGAGCACGACGACCACGGCGGCGACAAAGAGCACGAGGGCGAGCCGCGCCAGCCAGCGCGCTCTCGCGGGCAGTAGGGAAACGGAGCCGGGGTCGTCGTTCATGCCAGGTCCGGCCCGTCAAGCCGTCAGCGTGGGGAAGCTCCAGGTGCCATCGAGGATTTCCGGGGCCGGCTGGTAAAGCCGGACCACGTAGTTCCAGCCATCCATGATCGGTATCTGGTTCGGCAAGCCGGCATCGCCGCCGAAGTTGACCGTCACCGTGCCGTCGCCGTCGGGGACGGCAGTCACGCTGTTCACCGAGTACCGGCCGAGGTCGTTCTTCTCGAAGAAGCCCGCGGCGTTGTAGACGCTGATCGACCAGAAGCCGCGCACCGGGACCGCCCCGACGGTGAGTGCGTAGTGGCCGACCGGCAGCTTCGGCTCGACGCCGATGTAGTGCGCCTGCTCTCTGGGCAGGCCGCCCCATCCCGCCGCGGTCGCCAGCAGGTGCTTGATCGGATCCGTGCCGTCCCGAGAGCCGAAGCCACCGAACGTGTCGGGCAGGTTGCGGGCCAGCTCCAGAAGCAGATCGCGGGTGGCCTTGAGGCTCTCGCCGTCCCATTGCGGGTGGCTGAAAACGGCGGTGGAATCGGCCGTGAGCGCCAGCCGGTCCTGCAGGTCAGTAACGGTAGCGATGTCTGCGGGGTCGGACGGGTCGACGAGCGTGCGCACCCCGATCAGGACGAACGGGGTGTCGAACTCCGCCAGCGTGAGCTCGTACTCGCCGGGCTCGTCGTAGACACGGTTGATGTAGTGGTCCTGATTGACGACCATCGCGGTCTGATACCGGCCGCCCGCATCGGGCATGGTCAGCCGCGCCTGCGCCGAGAGGTCGACGATCGCCACGCTGTAAAGCGTGTCGCGATTCATCCGGATGACGGTCTGCTCGGCCACGGAGGTCGGCTGCCGCAGGTGGTGCCAGCGCCCGAGCGAGCCGATCTGCTGGAGGATGCCGTCGAGGTAGGTATCGGTCTCGGCCCGCGCGAAGTTCGACGCGTTCACCGTGACCGCTTGCGTTGCAGCGCTCATTCCACCCTCGCCATCGCCAGGTCTTCTGCCGAGCAGCAGGCTAAATTCGGCCAGCGCGACGGGCATCACCGATCAAGGGTGAGCAGCCTTGAGGAGGTCCGCTTCACCGCGGATCAACCGCCGATCTGCTCCGCGCCCTCGATGGCAGCCACTGCATGCTGGGTCGGACTGATCGGTGCCGACAGTCCACCCGGAAATCCAAGCACCACGGCGGCCGAACGCACGTCCTGATGGCGTTGCCGGGAATCAGGTGCGTCATAGCGGAAACGCCAGCGCCGCACCTGCTCGACGATGAGCGGCTTGTCGGGCCTGACCCCGGCGGCCGCGAAGATCCGGCAGTCATACATCCGGCAGGCGTGGGGTCGGTGCTCGTAGACCGCGCAGCCGTCGTCGGTGAGCTGCGAGCAGCGGCCGGACTCGTCATGGCGGAGCACGAATCGGCCCGGCTGGCCCGGCATCGGCTCGAGCGACTGCGCGGGAATGTGGGCGAGGGCATCGCCCTCATCGGCATCGACGGCGATCCGCTTTCCCGAACGGCAACAGGCCGTGCAGCCTTCGCACGGCACGTCGACGGGCGCCCCGTCGTGCAAGGCCGCCGTGAACAGGTCGAGCCACGACCCGAAGTCGCCGGCGTCGAGGGCCATCACGCGCCCGACCCTACGTTCGACGCGAACGCGTCGACTAGCCTGCGGCGCCCGCACTCTTCTTACGTCCCACCCGCAGGCGCGGGACGAAGCCCGGCAGGTCGTCCGTCGGTCGCTTCAGGAGGAGCACGACGCTCTCCCCCCTCGGCTGGGCCGCGGCAGCCTCCCATCCCTGGGTACCGAGATCCGCCAGCAAGGCCGCCGCTTCAGGAGAATCCAGCGATGCGAACTCTTCGGTGCGGTACTTCCAGGATTTGGCCACCGAGGAACTGTAGTCGGCCTGAACCCCCTGGGCAGGCGTCAGAACGCCGAGGCGGCCGAGCTCTCGGCCATCACCTTCGGCCGGCCCAGGTAATACCCCTGGCCCCAGCTGACGCCGAGATCCTGAAGCACGGCGAGCTCGGCCGACGTCTCGATGCCTTCGGCAACGACGACGGCCCCGACGTCACGCGCGAAAGCCACGAGAGCACTCGCCAGGGCCCGCTGCGTCGAACTGCGATCGAGTCCGGTGACGAGGGAGATGTCGAGCTTGATGATGTCGGGCTCGAGGGAGACGAGGTGGCGAAAGCCCGCGTAGCCCGCCCCCAGATCGTCGGCTGCTATGCGCAATCCGGCATCGCGCGGCTGCGCGAGCGCGCGGTGGATCGCGGAGTAGTCCTCGATCGGAACGTGCTCGGTGAGCTCCACCACCAGCCGCGGGCAGAGCTCGGAGGGGAAGACGTGCCGGCCCGGCAACGCGAGCACGCTCGCCGGCGACATGTTGACCGCCAGGAAGTCGTCGGACCCGCCGGCCCAGCGCAGGAACGGCAGGGCGCGCACGACGGCGAGCTGCTCGAGGTCGATCCCGAGACCGACGTCGAACGCGTCGCTGAACCAGCCGGCCGGCCCGCGCGGGTGGGTCGCCGAGAACCGCGACAGGGCCTCGTGGCCGACCGCCTCCAAGGTCGCCAAGTCGAGCACGGGCTGGTAGGCGATCGCAAACGCGCTCGTATCGCGGAGCGCTGCAGAGACCCGCTCGTGCGTCCGCCCGAGCTCCGCATCGCGATAGCCGCGCAAGCTCAGGTCACTGTCTCCCGTGCCGCGCAGGGCGGCATAGAGCTGGCGGGTCTCTAGCAGGTTCGCAATGCGCAACGCCGCTTCGTCGTTGTCGAACGGCTTGGTGAGGAAATCACGGGCCCCGTGGGCCAGCGCCCGATCGCGCGCATCGGACGTCGCGTCGGCGGTGAGCACCAGCACGGGTAGGTAACGGCCGCCGGCGAACCGGACGACCTGCTCGAGGACCTGGTGGCCGTCCAGATGCGGCATGTGCAGGTCCAGCAGGATCAGATCGGGGTTGAGTTCCGGCAGCAGGCCGGCGACGCGTCTCGGGTCCGTCGACGCGTGCACGCGTTGCACGCCGATGTCGCTCAGGATGGCCGCCAGCAGCGCGACATTGGCGGGGTTGTCATCGACGACGAGCACGCTCATCGACGAGAAGCGTGCTAGCTCAGGGGCCACTGGAACCCGTCACCTCCCGCTTCGTGGCGACGGCAGCGGCGACGTCGTCGAGCAGGGTGAGCACCTCGTCGAGGTCGAGCGGCTTGGTGAGGTACTTGTGGGCACCCGCCGCGATCAGGCGGCGCACCTGGTTCGGGCTCGCGTCTGCGCTCAACACCACGACCGGGATGCCCGCCAGCGTGCGGTCCGACTTCATCGCGGTGAGCACATCGGCACCGGAGCCGTCCGGCAGGTGCAGGTCCAGCATCACCAGGTCGGGTTTGTGGGCGCGGGCGAACTCGATCCCGAGCCGGCTGAGCCCGGCGTGAATCATTCGCCAGGAGGGGCGCAGCTCGAGGAGCGACTCCATCACATGGACATTGGGCTCGTTGTCCTCGATGTAGAGCACGGTCGCGGAGGCGATGGGCGCGACCAGATCGATGGGCACCTCCGCATTCGGCAGGTCGGCGCCGTTCAGGATCACGGGAGGCTGCGTGAGCGGCAATTCGACGGTGAACGTCGCCCCCGCTCCGACCTCGGAATCGACCCGCACCGCACCGTTCATCAGCTCGACCAGACCGCGCGTCACGGTGAGCCCGACGCCGGTCCCCTCGACCCCGCTGGTTTCCGCTCCCAGCCGGTCGAAGGGCGCGAAGAGCCGCTCATGCAGGTCTGGTGGCACGCCCGGACCGTCGTCCTGGACGCTGATCGCGATGTACTCGCCCCGCACTTCCCAGCCGAGCCGCACGAAGCCGCCGTGGTGGTTGTACTTGACCGCGTTCGACACGAGGTTGAGGAGCACCTGGCGGAGTCGCTGGCGGTCGGCAAGCACGAACAGGCCGGTCGGTCCCCCGACGATGCTGAGATCGACCTGGTTGGCGGCCGCGAGCGGCTGCATCAGGGTGGTCGTCTCGTCGACGATCGACGCGACCGACACCGGCTCCGGGCTGACGGACATCTGCCCGGACTCGATACGGGAGATGTCGAGCACCTCGTTGATCAGCTCCAGCAGGTGACGTCCGGCCCGCAGGATGTGATGCACCGAGTCGCGCTGCGCGGGATCCAGGATCCGGCGATCCAGCAACTGCCCGAAGCCGAGTACCGCGTTCAGCGGGGTGCGCAGCTCATGGCTCATCCGCGACAGGAACTCGTTCTTGGCGGCGCTGGCGGCACGGGCTGCGGCTTCGGCATCGGCCAGTGCCTGCCCCGCCTCGATCTGCTCGGTGATGTCGTCGGTCGTGGTGACGACCCGCTTCGGGCGCCCGTCGCGATTCACGACCGGCGTCGAGATCGCACGCACCCACCGGATGGTGCCGTCGCCGCGCACGATGCGGTGCTCGGAGATGCCGACCCGGCCCGCGTGGGTGGCGTCGAAGACGTCCTGCCGCACCCGCGCGACGTCGTCCGGATGGATCATCTTCTCGAGCACGTCCGGGTCGGTGAACAACGCCTGGGCCTCGCGGCCGGTGAGCTTGCTGAACGCGGGACTGACGTAGAGGTAGCGCTCCGGATCGGTCTCGCGCAGCGTGAAGACGGTGTCGGTGTTCTCGGTCAGCTGCAGCAGCCGCGACTCGCTCTCGCGCAGGGCCGCCTCTATCGCGTGGTGGATGCTCACGTCGCGAACGGCTGCGATGGCGATCTGCTCGCCCTGCACCTCGACCGACGACAGGCTGACGTCGACCGGGAATGTCGTCCCGTCGCGCCGGCGGCCTTTCAGATTAAGGCCGCTACCCATCGGCCGCGCTACGGGCGCGGAGACGTAGTTCTCCCGGTGGTGGACGTGGCGGGTGCGGACGTCGTCCGGGAGCAGGATCTCCAACCGCTGGCCGATGAGCTCTTCGCCGGTATAGCCGAAGGCCTCGCGCGCCTGGACGTTCACCAGGACGATGTCG
The DNA here is from genome assembly GCA_963782485.1 of uncultured Actinomycetota bacterium. Lineage (GTDB taxonomy): Bacteria > Actinomycetota > Actinomycetes > Frankiales > Frankiaceae > DATAZK01. Next base: position 80,681 of record CAWAJV010000005.1, on the reverse strand, counting down.
CCGCGGCCGTTGACGCAGATCATGGCGTCCGGCGCGGTGTCGAGCAACGCGGCGAAACGGCTCTGGCTGAGCTCCTGCTCGCTCACCGGGCGCGAGATCGACGCGATGCCGACGATGTCGCCCTCCGGGGAGCGCACCGGAGACATGGACATCACGACGTCGACGTCATGACCGTTCGCGTGCAACCGGGTGCAGCGATAGCCACTCTCGGACTCGCCGGCGGCGACCCGGGCGTGGCGCTCGCGCTCACGCTCGACCCAGTCCGGCGGGATGAATTGCTCGATGTCGGCGCCGACGGTCTGCTCGGCGGTGAAGCCGTAGAGCCGCTGCGCCCCGTGGTTCCAGGCGGTGACGATCCCCTCGACGGTCTTGGCGATGACGGCGTCGTTGGACGACCGCACGATCGCGGCGAGGGCGGCGTCCTCGGCTCGCACCACGCCGGGACCTAGCATTCGTCGAACCTCGCGGATGGCTGCATCACGCCTCGCGACCCCCAGAATTCGACCAAGCGAGCGGACCGCGCGCTACCCCCCGGACGCGCCTGTCTTTTGCCGGCTACCTGGACCGGCGACCGCTCTTGACGTGATGCGCGTGCTCGCCCTCCTTTGGCAACCGACAGTCACGCCGTGTTTTGGCTTGGTTGCACCTTGCGAGCGGGAACGCTACCTCAGAGCGACGCTGCAATCACTACTTGACGTATTCGCAGCGGTGCTGAGGGGGAATTAGTCGCGATTCGGCGGCAATTCGCGAAAAGTCAAGAGCCCAGCGTCCAGCAATACCGTGAATTTCGCTCCTGGAGCGCCCCCGGCAGCGGATGCCGCATCATCCCCGCTCCTGCACGGCGCGCAGCTTCGGCGTTGCCCCGGGCCGCCGCTCCTGGCAAACGGTGTACGGTCCCTCGCGGCAGAGAATGGCTGACCGAGAGAGTTGCCCCATGAGTTGGAACGATTCCGTGCAATCCGGCCCGATCGACCCCGCAGCGCTGACCGCTTGGGTGACCCTGCGGGCCGAGGCCACCCGCGCCGTCTCGCCGGACCTGAGCGCTGCCATCCAGGAGCGCATCGGGGCGCTCTTCGGAGGTGCGGCAGCGGAGGCCACGCCGCCCCTGACAGAGTCCGCCGTCGCTTGTACGGAAACCATCGACCAGTTCCTGATCGACGTCTCGGCAATGACCGATGCGCAGCGCGAAACGGTAGGCGCGACACTGGGACACGGCACGTACCCGTTCTTCCAGGCGCTTTACGTCTTCGACCTTGACTTCCGCTTTCGCAATGCCCTCGAGCAATTGTTTGACAATCAAGAACTATTGGACATAAGCCGCACCGAACCGGATTTCGGAGCGGAAAGGCCTGATTTGTGGCCGCTGCTCGACGAATTCCTCACCCTCGTCGCGACGCTGGAGAACCTCGACCCGGTGACGACGGAACTCGTGCGGCTGCGCGGCGCTCGGGCGCACAACTGCCGTATCTGCCAGTCGCGCCGCAACGTCACGGCGGTCGAAGACGGTGCCGACGAGGCGGTTTTCGATCAGATCGACTACTTCGAGACCTCGGAGCTCTCCGAACGTCACAAGGTCGCGCTGCGCCTGACGGACGCCATCATCTGGCAGCCCGCGGCCTACCCGGACGGGCTCGCGGCGCAGGTGCGGGCGCACTTCACCGCCGAAGAGGCGCTGGAGATCGTGCTCGACGTCGTGCGCAACGCGGCGAACAAGGTGGCGGTCGCGCTGCAGGCTGATCAGCCCGTAGTGAACTCCGGGGTCGAGTACTTCCGCATCGACCCGGATGGGACCCTCGCCTATGGGCTCCCGGCGCCCGCCCACAGCGGGTCGTAGGCCGGACCTTCGCCGCGCTCAACCGCCGTCACAGGCCGAGCGTCTTGCGCAAGCCACAGATGGTGATGATCCGCATCGACCAGTTGCTGACGCCGGTGACGATCAGGTCCCCCTGCGCGCGCAGCAGTGCTTGACGCTCCGCGACGAGCACGTTGAGCATGGCCGCGTCGAGAAACGTCACGCGAGACAGGTCGATGACGACGCGGGGCCGCGTGGGCTGAGCACCAGCCGCGTCGCTGATCGCCTGCTGCACGTCGGAGACGGCGGCGATGTCGAACTCGCCCGCGGCCAGGATGACGACGCCGCGATCCGGAGCGGGCACCGACTGCAGGCTCCAGAGCGGGGCGCGCTCCGGATGCGAGCGCTCGCGTGGTGACACCGGCCGTCCTGTTCGGGCATAGGGAAGGCCTGGTAGGGATACGCAGGCCCGTCACAAAAAGGCGCGGTGACGCGCCTGCCGTGGACCAGCCTGCTCAAGCCCCGGTGCGGTCAACGTATAGAACGGCTCACCGCATGTCAGGCCAAATACCCTAGGCGACCACCGCCGCCGGAAGATGTTTGATTCCGTTGACAAAGCTGGAGGCCAGCCGAACCGGTTCGCCGGTGACCTGGATGTTCGGCAGGCGCTGCAGCAGCTCCCGGTAAACGACGGTGATCTCGCGGCGCGCGAGATGCGCCCCCATGCAGTAGTGGGGACCGGCGCCGCCGAAACCCAGATGCGGATTCGGGTCACGCCGCAGGTCGAACGATTCGGCCTGCTCGAACACCGTCTCGTCGCGATTGCCGGACGGGTAGAAGAGCAGGACCCGGTCGCCCGGCTGCAGTGCCTGGCCACCCAGCTCGGTCTCGCGCAGGACGGTGCGGCGCATCCAGATCACCGGGCTCGACCAGCGCACGATCTCCTCGACCGCGCGGGGGGCCATCGCGTCGAAATCGTCACGCCAGGCGGCCTTCTGATCCGGCTCAGCGGTGAGGGCGACCAGGGCGTGGCTGATCGCGTTACGCGTGGTCTCGTTACCCGCCACCGAAAGCAGGACGAAGAACGAGGCGATCTCGGCGTCCGTGAGCCGCTCGCCGTCGACCTCCGCCTCCGCCAGCGCCGTCACGAGGTCGCCCGTCGGCGACTCGCGGCGCAGCCGGCACAGGCCGGAGACGAGTTCCGCGAGTTCGGCTCCGGCGGCGAGGAGCACCTCGGCGAGGTCCCCGCCCTGCGGCACGTATTCCGGGTCAGCGGCTCCGAGGATCACGTTGGAGCAGTGGAAGACACGCTCGGTCTCAGTGTCGGGGACGCCCATCAGGTTGCAGATGATGCGCAAGGGGAGCGGGGCGGCGAGCGCCGCGACGAAGTCGAACTCCTGGCCGCCGGCAGCGGGCCCTTCCGCCAGGTCGGTGACGTACTGGCGAGCGACGTCGGCGATGTCGTCCTCGATCCGGCTCATCATCCGCGGGGTGAAGGCTTGGGAGACGATGCGCCGCAGCCGCACGTGGCGCGGGGCGTCCATGTTGATCATCGAGCCGAAGAACTCCAGGAACTCCGGAGGCAGGTCCGGGATCGACGTCGCGCCCTGCGCGGAGGAGAACACCTCGGGATTGGCGCTCGCCGTGCGGATGTCGGCGTGACGCGTGACGGCGTAGTAGCCGGCGCCGGGGTCGATCATCGCGCTGCGCGGATCCGGGGCCGCGTAGTAGGCGAGGCCGGGCGCCTGACGCAGGCGACGGAAGGCGTCGAACCGCGCCTCGAGCGGCGCGGCCCAGAACTCGTCGGCCGACAGGTTGATGTCGCTCACGTCAGCAGCGGTCGTCATGGGACCTTCCTACTCATCATTGGTGGCAAGCTCCAGCCAACGTTCTTCTGCTGACACTTTTTCGGCGATGAGGGCGCGTAGCGACGCGTCGAGCGTCATCACGGCGTTGGCGTCGGTGGCGGAGGCGGCGAGCTCGTCGTGAAGCTCGCGCTCGCGGCGTTCGAGGCGTTCCATGAGGCGCTCGAGCCGTTGCAGCTCCTTGGTGCGCTGGCGCTGCTCGGCACGGGTGTCGCCGGCTCGTCTGGACGCGGCGGGCGTCGGGGCCGGGGTCGCCTGAGCCTGGCGCAGGGCCAGGTACTCGTCGACCCCACCGGGGAGCGCGGCAAGCCGACCGTCTCCGGTGAGAGCAACGATCGTGTCGGTGACGCGCTCGAGGAACCAGCGGTCGTGGCTCACGACGACGAGCGAGCCGGGCCAGGTGTCGAGCACATCCTCGAGGGCTTGCAGGGTGTCGATGTCGAGGTCGTTCGTCGGCTCGTCGAGCAGCAGCACGTTCGCCCCGCCCAGCAGCAGCCGCAGGATCTGCAGCCGGCGCCGCTCGCCACCCGAGAGGTCGGCGACGCGCGTCCACTGGCGGGCCGTGGTGAAGCCGAACGACTCCAGCAGCTGCCCGGCGGTCAGCTCGCGTTGCGAGGAGGACCCGCCCTTCGCGTCGACGGTCGTGATCGCGTTGCCGGTTTCCTCGACCGCCTGGAGCACGCGCAGCTCCGGGTCGAGCTCGGCGACGTCCTGGGTGAGGTAGACCGCCTTGACGGTCTTGCCGACCGTGACGGCGCCGGACTGCGGCCGCAGCCGGCCGTCGAGCAGCTTGAGCAACGTGCTCTTGCCGGCGCCGTTGACGCCGATGACGCCGAAACGGTCACCCGGGCCGACCCGCCAGGTGACGTCGGCCAGCAGCGGCCGGTCGCCGAACGACACCGTGACGTCCTCGACGTCGTAGACCGACTTGCCGAGCCGGGCGGCGGCGGTGCGGCGCAGCGCCATCGATTCGCGCGGCGGCGGCTCGTCGGCGATGAGCGCGTTCGCGGCGTCGATGCGAAAGCGCGGCTTGGAGGTGCGGGCCGGCGGGCCGCGGCGCAGCCAGGCGAGCTCCTTGCGCAGCAGGTTCTGCCGGCGAGCCTCGGTGGACGCGGCCATCCGCTCCCGCTCGGCCTTGGCCAGCACGTAAGCCGCGTAGCCCCCGTCGTAGGAGGCGACGCTGCCACCGCCGACCTCCCACGTCGTCTCGCACACCGCATCGAGGAACCAGCGGTCGTGCGTGACGACGAAAAGCGCGCCGCGCCGGCGTCGCAGGTGGGTCGCCAGCCAGTCGACGCCTTCGACGTCGAGGTGGTTCGTCGGCTCGTCGAGCATCAGCAGCTCGATGCCGTCGATGGCGTCCGCCACCAGCAGGGCGCCGAGGGCCGCCCGGCGCCGCTCCCCACCCGACATCACCGCGAGCCGGGTGTCGAGCCGGTCGCGCAGGCCCAGCCCGTCCAGCACCTCGCGCGCCGCCGCGTTGCCCGCCCACTCGTGTTCCTGCAGCCCGGCGAGCAGCAGCTCCCCTACCGTCGAGTCGGGCAGGTCGTCGCTCTGGGAGAGCAACGCGAGGCGCAGACCGGCCCGCGCCGCCACCCGGCCGGAGTCCGGCTGCTCCGTTCCGGCGAGAACGCGGGCGAGAGTGCTCTTGCCTGCGCCGTTGCGCCCGACGACGCCGATACGATCGCGATCGTCGACGCCGAGAGACACCCGATCGAGTAGCAGGGTCGTCCCGCGGGCCCGGGAGACTGCATCAAGGGTGACAAGCACGGCACCAGCAAGGCTATGGTGCGCCGCTGAAAAGCAGCGGCGCGCGGGGAAGTTGGGGTGAGGTGGCTCGTACGGCAGACAGGCTTCGCCTGCTGATCGTCTCGCATGACGTCGCTGCTGACATCGCGGGAACCCAGACCGGCCACCTGCTTCCCTGGGCCATCGAGCGCGGGATCGCCGTGCGCACGGCCGATGCCGTCGTCGACGCGCGCCTGCCCGAGCCCGAGCCGGGTGAGCTCGTCGCCGTGCTCGGGTCTGCGCAGTCGGCGTACGACACGACAAAACCGTGGATCCCGCGCGAGCGCGAGTGGATGCACCGGCTGCATGCGAGCGGCACGCCCCTGCTCGGGATCTGCTTCGGCGCCCAGCAGCTGAGCATCACGCTCGGCGGCACGGTCACCCGCGGTCGCTACTCGGAGTTCGGGTGGATCGACATCCAGCCGTACGAGGAGCATGGCGGCGTCATCGGCGGGGGGCCGTGGTTCTCGTTCCACGACGACGTGTTCACGGTGCCCGAGGGCGCCCACGAGCTGGCGGTCAGCCCCCTCTGCCCGCAGGCCTTCCGGCTCGGCTGCTCGCTGGGGGTGCAGTTCCACCCGGAGTTCTCGCCCGCGATGCTTCCCGGCTGGCTCAAGGAACGTCAGCATCAGCTGGATCAGCGCGGCGGCGGCACGCTCGACGCCGACGCCATCACGAGGGCCACCGAGCAGCTGGCGCCGGCATCGATCGAGGCGGCGTACCTGCTGTTCGACGGATGGGTCCGTGAGACCGTCGGTGTCCTTGACTGATGGGGGCTCCCAGATGAGCGAAGCCGGGCAGGCACTCCAGGGGCTGCGCGCCCTGATCGTCGGCGGCAGCAGCGGGATCGGGCTCGCCGCCGCCCAGTTCCTGGCGCGCGATGGCGCGACGGTGACGCTGGCCGCCCGTGACGAGGAACGCCTCGAAGCCGCCCGGGCCACCTTCGGCGCCGACGCGAACGTCCTCACCTGTCCCATGGACTGCCTGTCCGAGGACGACACCCGGGGCGCGGTCGAGGTCGCGTCAGAGGGCGAGCGGCTCGACATCGCCGTGACCGTCCCGGGCGGCGGCAGCTTCATGCCGGTGCTGAGCTACGACTGCGACGCGTTTTCCGCCGAGGTGGACCGCAACGTGCGGCCGGTCTTCCTGCTCCTGAAATTCGCCGTGCCGGCGATGAAAGCCGGCGGCTCCGTAGTCGCGGTTTCCTCGACAGCCGCCGCCTTCTCGACGCGTTACCTCGCCTCGTACTCGACCGGCAAGGCCGCGGTCGACGCGCTCGTCCGGGTCGCCGCCGACGAGCTCGGCGAGCGGGGCGTGCGGGTGAATTCGGTACGCCCGGGGCTGACCCGTACGTCGTCGACGACGGGGATGTTCAGCAGCGAAGACACCCTGGGCCGCTTCCTCGCCGGCCAGCCGCTCGCCCGCCACGGCGAGCCGCCCGACATCGCCGGCGCCATCCGCTACCTGGCCGGACCCGAGTCGTCGTGGGTCACGGGCCAGCACCTGGCGGTCGATGGTGGCCACACGCTGCGCGCCTTCCCGGACCTGGGTTTCCTGATCCGCTAGCGCGTCGCGGGGGCCGCCGAGCAACCTGACACGGCCTGGCGGTCAAGTAGCTCGCGCTCGCACTGGCAGGAAGCGGCAGCTGCGGTCAGCGGCGAGGTGTCAGAGGTCGTTGCCGGCGTAGGACTGGTTGAAGCTCTTGTTGACGAGCGGGAAGTCCGGGACGATCGTCTCCGCGAGCGCGACCGGCAATGCCGGCCAGTTGAACCACGACGGGTCCACTGGTTTCACGCGAGTGAGGACCCCGTCGCCGTCCAGCTCGATGCGCGTCGCGATGGTGCCGCGCCAACCCTCGACGAGTCCGATCCCTGACGCGAGCCTGCCTGGCCGTAAACCCCCGCCTGTCACGTCGCTCGTGAGCCCTTCGACGTGTTCGAGGAGCTGGCGGATGAGGCCGACCGACTGGGCAAACTCACCGCGCCGGACCTGATAGCGGGCCAGGACATCACCGGCGTCTTGGACGACGGGCGTGACGGCGACCGGAGCTGTCGGATGGTCGGCCCGGGCATCGACCCCGACGCCGGAGGCGCGGGCTACGTAGCCGAGGCAGCCGATCTCGAGTGCGCTCTGGGCGCTGAGAACGGCGGTACCGGAGAAGCGGTCGTTCACGATCGAGTGGCTCACGGTGAGCTCGGCGAGTTCCTCGACATCCCCGGCGATGGCGGCGAGCCGGTCGGGATCGGGCAGCGTCCTGACGTCGACGCGTCCCGGGGTGATGGCGCCCCGCAGCAGGCGGTGACCGGTCACTTCGGCGTTGAGCCGCAGCAATGTCTCCCGAATGCGCAGGGCGTGAGCGTTCGCGATGCCGTAACCGACATCGTTGGCCATCGCCCCGAGGTCGGCGATGTGGTTGTAGAGCCGTTCGAGCTCGAGGAGGACCGCACGCAAAGCCCGGCCGCTCTCCGGCAGCTGCCATCCCAGGGCGTCTTCCACGGCGGCGCAGTAGGCGAGGCTGTGGCCGACCGACGTGTCACCGGAGATGCGTTCGGCCAGTGAGACGCCATCAATCGCGGGGCGGCCTTCGAAGAGCTTCTCGACTCCGCGGTGGACGAACCACAGCCGTGCTTTGAGCTTGAGGATGGTCTCGCCGACGACGGAGAAGCGGAAGTGGCCGGGTTCGATCAGACCGGCATGCACCGGTCCTACCGGGATCTCGTAGAATCCCGGGCCCTTCGACGGTCAGGAACGGGAAGGGCTCGTCGCCGGAAAACGGCGGCGGCGGACCCGCGTCGTGCCGCATCGGATACCAGCCCTTGGGCCAGTGCGCGTGGCGGACCAGCCGGCGGGGCAGCGGGTGATCCACCGGAGTGATGCCGAACAGGTCGTGCATCTCGCGCTCGAAACGGCCCGCCGGGAACGACACCCCGGCCAGGGTCGGCACTTTCGGGTCGGCGGCCGGCACCCGCACGATCACCTCGGTCCGGCCGTCACCGGGTCGGGTCAGGAGGTAGACGATGCGCAGCTCTTCACGGCGGTCGTCACCGTCGTCATGAGCTGCGACCAGGGCGAGCCGGTTCCCCTCGCCGAGCAACCGGGCGACGGTGTCAGGAAGCGCGGCTGGCTCCACCTCGTGCCGTTGCGTGGCCGGGATCGTCATAGCCCACCGGACAGGAGCGAGCCCGCGCTGGTCAACACGTGAGCGAGTGGTCCGGCGCTGACTCCGAGTGCGACGCACGCCGCGATACCGGCGACGAGCGGGATGGCCGCTGCCGGGGAGAGCGGGAGCGCGGGAGCGTCGTCCGCGGCGGAGCCGAGGAGCATGGCGCTCCCGTGGCGGGCGAGCGCGGCGAACGCGATCAGGATGAACACGAAGGCGATCGCCAGTGGCCACGCCAGGTGAGCCGCGCCGAGCCCGCGTGCCATGCCGATCTCGCTGGCGAACAAGGCAAAGGGCGGGAGCCCGAGCAGCGCGATGAGACCGCCGGCAAACGTGGCGCCGAGCAGCGGGCTGCGGCGCAAGACCCCGCGGATATCGGCGATCTCGGTCGAGTGGTGGGCGTGCTGGAGGTGGCCGGCGCCAAGGAACAGCACGCTCTTGCCGAGTCCGTGTGCCAGCACGTGCAGCAGCAGCGCGGCCAGGGCCAGGGTCGTGCCGGCTGCAGCGGCCACGGCGATGAGCCCCATGTGTTCGAGCGAGGAGTAGGCGAGCATGCGTTTGTAATCGCGCTGGGCGACCAGCAGCGAGGCGGCGATCAGCAGTGTCAGCAGGCCGAGCGTCAGGAGACCGGCCCGCATGAACGTGGTGCCGAGAGCCGCGTCGACGATGGCTTTGATGCGCAGCAGGACGGAGAACGCGACCGACAGGAGCACGCCGCTCATCAGAGCGGAGATGGGGGCGGGCGCCTGGCTGTGCGCATCGGCGAGCCAGGTGTGAAACGGCGCGAGCCCGACTTTGGTGCCGAAGCCGAGCAGCAGCAGCCCGGCAGCGAGCCGGGTGACACCCGGGTCCAGCTGGTGCGCTCGGGCGGCCAGCACGTTGAAGTCGAGCGCGTGGCCGCCCGGAGCGGCGTGCAGGCTGGCGAAGTAGAGCAAGACCGTGCCGAGGAAGGCGAGCGTGATGCCGACCGAGCAGATCACGACGTACTTCCAGGTCGCCTCCAGCGATGCGCGCGTGCGCCGGTGTCCCACGAGCAGCGCGGTGGAAACGGTCGTCGCCTCCACGGCGACCCACACGACTCCGAGGTTGTTGGCCAGCACCGCCAGCGACATCGACGCGACGAAGGCGTTGATCAGCGCTCCGTACAGCCGGGCGCGCGCCGAGGTGGTCTCACCCGCGTCGAGCTCCGCGGCCAGATAGCCGATGCTGGCCCAGCTCGCCAGGGTGGCGACGGCCCCGATGACGATCAGCATCACGGCGGCGACCGCATCGCCGCGAAGCAGCTGGTCACCGAGGTAGACCGGCGCGTCGGTCGCGCGGGCGCTCACCAGGGCGCCGCTGACGGCAACGGCGACGCTGGCCAGCACCGTGGCGACCGCGGTAACGCGTCCCCAGCCGAAGACCGCCACCAGCACAGCGGCGCAGAGCGGCGCCAGCAAGGGCAGCAGGAGCATTGCAGTATTCATCAGTCGTGCAGCTGCCTGAGCTGGTCGAGATCGGTCCCGCCGAACTTGATGCGCATGCGGCCGGTGAGCACCTGCAGGATGAGCACGGCAAGCAGGATGTCGATCGAGGCGCCGAGCTCGACGATGAGCGGGAAGCCGGCCGTGATGAGAAACGCGAGGGCAGCGATCCCGTTGTCCAGCACGACGAATCCGATGACTTGCGACAGCGCCCGGCGGCGCGTGACCAGGATGAACAGTCCGGTCAACACGACCGCGATCGCCACCGGCGCCGCCCGGGTGGCCGGGGTCGGATCGAGGGCCACGATGGGCCGGCTGACGGCATAGGCGAGCCCGGTCAGAAGGGCGACGGCAAGCAGGGATGCGGTCGCGTTCACGAAGGATTCGCCGTCGCCGGAAGGCGATTCGGCGGGCAGCACGCGATGGATCAGCCAGGGCAGCAGGCCGCCGCGCAGGAGTAGCACGGCTCCCCCAACGCCTATGAGGGTCACGTCGTTCAGCTGCGTTCCGATGATGATGGGGATCGCGGCCAGCGCCACGCCTTGCAGCGACAGCAGCCGGACCAGGGTCCGCAGCTGCCGCCGCCACACGGCGAGGACGGCGATCAGCAGGAGGGCGCCGACGGCGAGGTCCAGCGCGGTCCGGTAGGTCGATTCACTCATCGCGGCCTCACGCGCCCGCGCCGGCAAGGAAGTACGACGTCGTGACCGCGAGCAGGCCGAGCACGAAGGAACCGGCGAGCAGCTCCGGCACGCGAAACAGCCGCAGCTTGGCGATGAACACTTCGCCGGCGCCGAGAGCGATGGCGACAACGACGACCTTGACGGCGATCACGAGGGTCGCCACCAGAAGCCCCAGAGCGCCCGGGCGGACGCCCGCGATGCCGAACGGCACGAAGAGATTCACCAGCAGGGTCAGCAGCACGGTCAGCCGCATCGCCGCCGCCCACTCGATCACGGCGAGCTGCGGGCCGGCGTACTCGAGCACCATCGCTTCGTGGACCATCGTCAGCTCGAGATGGGTAGCCGGATTGTCGACCGGAAGCCGCCCGCTTTCAGCCAGGATGACGATGCAGAGCGCTACCGCTGCCAGGGCTGCGGCGGGGGTGGCGACGCTCGCCGGATGGTGTGCGACCGCTCCGACGATGGCCGCCAGGCTGGAAGAGTGCACCGGGATCGACAGCCCGAAGACGGCCATGAGGATGGCCGGCTCGGCCAGGGCTGCGATCATCGTTTCCCGGCTGGCGCCCATGCCGCCGAACGCCGTCCCGGTGTCCAGCCCGGCCAGTGCCAGGGCGACCGTGCCGAGCAGCAGCAGGCCGACGACGGCGAAGAGGTCACCGGCTCGGTCCAGCGGCGAACCGGTCGTGACCCCCGGCACGATAACGGCGATGACCAGGGTGCTGGCCGCGATCACGATCGGAGCCGCGGTGAAGATGATCGTGGTGCCATCGGGGCGGATCCGCTGCTTTCGCAGCAGCTTTCGCAGGTCTCGCCATGGCTGCAGGACACCGCTGCCCGCGCGACCCTCGAGGCGGGCCCGTACCTGGCGGGTGACACCGACGACGATCGGCGCACCGGCGGCCACGAGGACGAGTTGCAGTGCAGCCCCGATCGCGCCGCCGACCGTGATCGCGTTCATCGGGCGACCACCAGCATGACGATCAGGCCGATCGCCCCGTAGCCGAGGTAGGCATGGATGCTGCCGGTGTGGCCCCGGCGCACGACGTCCGCCATGGCCATGACCGCCCGCACGACGGGCTCGTACAGCCGGCGCTCGATCACGTCGACGATGACGGAGCGATAGCTGACCTTCGCGACGAGGTAGCGCGACTCGCTCACGTGGGAGATGTCGACGTCGGTGTCCGGGCGCAGCACGTCGTCGAACACCCGCTGCAGCGGCTCGGCGAACGACGACGACGTGTATTGCATCCGCGGGGTCAACGCCGGGCCCCCGCATCCCCACAACGCGGCGTCCTTCGCCACCGGCCGGCGCCGGGCTCCCCAGCCCGTCACGGCGACGGTGAGCATGACCGCGACGGCCAAAGCCGCTGCGAGCAGTGCCGGCGACAGCGAACCGCTGATGCCGGGAAGGTGAAGCAACGCCCCGAGCCGCGGCGGTTGCTGCCCGGAGGTCGCCGGAAGCTCGGCAAGAACGTGCGTGAGCGTGCGGCTGAGGATCGCCGGAGCGACGGCAAGCACGGCGCATCCGGCGGCAGCGATCGCGGCGCCGGCGAGCATCGGCACCCCGACTTCGTGCGCACCTGCGGCGTCGTCGCTACGCGGTCGAGCAAGGAAGCCGACGCCGAACGCCTTGACCATCGCTGCGACGCCCAACCCGGCGGTGAGCGCGACCGCACCCACCGCGAGCGGCATGACGAGCGCGAGCATCACGCCACCGGCCGGCAGGGTGTGGATGAGACCTTGCAGCAGCAGCCACTCGCTGACGAAACCCGCGCCGAACGGCAGGCCCGATGCTCCGAGCGCGGCGATGCCGAAAAGCACGGTCGTGGCGGGCATCCGCTTGGCCAGGCCTCCGAGCCGGTCGAGGTCGCGCAGACCGGTAGCCGCCAGCACGGACCCCGCGCTCAGGAAGCCGAGCGTCTTGAACCCCGCGTGGTTGGCGACGTGCAAGAGCGCCGCGATCATCGCCACTTGCGCCGCCGGCCGGTTGTGCGCCGCGGAGAGCAGCATCGCGGCGCCGATCCCGATCGTGATCAGGCCCATGTTCTCGCTGGTGGAGAACGCCAGGAGCCGCTTGAGATCGTTCGCCACCGACGCCTGCAGTACGGCGTAGACGGCGGTCACCGCCCCGACCAGCACGAGGACGAGGCCCCACCAGCGCGGCCCGGGGCCGAGCAACGCGACGTCGATGCGCAGCACCCCGTAGATGCCCATGTTGACCATGGCGGCACTGAGCAGCGCAGACACCGGGCTGGGCGCCGCCGGATGCGCGCGGGCCAGCCAGGCGTGCAGCGGCAGCAGCCCGGCCTTCGATCCGAAGCCCACGAACGACAGCAGGAAGATGGCCGCCCGGGTGGCGGGGGGCAGGGTCGCGGCGGCGTGGCCCATACCGGCGAACAGCTCGGTGTGGGTGGCCGCAGCGAAGACCACCAACGCCAGGACTATCGCCAGGAACCCGAGCTGCGTCATGACCGCGTAGGTCAGGCCCGCCTGGCGGGTTTCAGCCCGGCGATGCTCGGTCAGCACGAGCATCAGCGAGGTGAGGGCCATGAGCTCCCACAGCGCGAGGAACGTGGTCACCGACGCGGCGAGGGGCAGCAGCAGCATCGCCGTCACGAAGGCCGGCGTCGTGGCCAGCGAGACTCGCGAATTCTCGCCGTGCCCGAAGTAACCCGGCGAGTAGACCCCGACCGCTACCGCGACTGCGCCCGTCACGAGCACGAACAGCCCTGAGGTCGCGTCGCCGGCGACCGTCACCCCGGCGAGCGGAATGAGCCAGCCCAGCTGCACCGGGGCGAACCCCGAGCCGATGATCAGCACTCCGAGCGCGACGCCTAACCCCCCGAGCACCGCGGTCAGGAGGCCCGCCGTGACCACCCGCACGCGCGCGGGCGAAAGCATGACCGCGAGGCAAGCGCCGAGGCCGCCACCGGCCACCACGGCAGCCAGCTGCGCAGCCGTCATCGCCCCGTGACCTGCCGCAACGCGTTGACGATCTGCTCGGGGGCGGGCGGGCAGCCGGGCACTTCGAGATCGACCGGGACGAAGTCGCGCACTGCCCCCTCGACCCCGGGGCCTCCGGCGAAAACTCCGCAATCCCGAGCGCAGTCGCCGACGGCGATCACGACCTTCGGCTCAGGCGTCGCCTCGTACGTCGCTCGTAGGGCCGCGCTCATGTTGCGCGTGACAACGCCGGTGACCAGCAGGCCGTCGGCATGGCGCGGCGACGCCACCAGCCGCGCCCCGTAGCGTTCGGCGTCGTAGACGGGTGAGAAGCAGCCGGAAATCTCGATCTCGCAGCCGTTGCAGGAGCCGGCGTCGACGTGGCGCAGGGCGAGCGAGCCACGAAGTTCCCGGGCGGCAGCGAGCGGCTCGGGAAGGTCCGGCGCCTGCTCCGCCGCCTTCCCGAGGCGAAGGATCCGGGCGAGCATCCCCACGTCAGTGCCCGCGCCGGCTGGAGGTCGTCGGTTCCGCTTTGACCGCAAGGGCCGAATCAGCCTCGAGATCGCGGAGCATGCCGACCTGCTCGCTGAGCCGGGCGGTCAGGAAGCGCCTCGCGACAGCGAACAGCTCGGCCAGCTCGGGTGAGCTCAGCGAGTAGTAGACGTTATTGCCCTGCCGGCGCGTGTTCACCAAGCCGAACCGGCGCAATACGGCCAGCTGCTGCGACAGGTTGGAAGCCTCGATCCCGATCTGCGCGATCAGCTCTCCCACCGACTGCTCCCCAGCGCTCAGCAACTCCAGGGCGCGCACCCGCGTCGGGTGACCGAGGGTCTTGAAGAACTCCGCCTTCAGCTCGTAGAGCGGCGTCACCAGCAGTACCTCCCAGGCTCGCGGTCAGACTACATGAAGAATTCTTCATACTGCGAGACCTGCATTGCTGCATGTGAGGAATTTGACGCTGCCGCTGCCGCCGCGCTGACCGCGTCCAAGGGCATGGGCGAGCGCCCGCCGTGCGATCACCAGCAGGGCAGGCGGTGACGAGCTAGGAAGCCGGTCAGGGCTCGCTTCAGGGCAGCGGGCGGCGCCCGGCGAATCCCAGATCGAGCCGGTGGTACCAGGCCAGCTCGCGATCACCCTCGAGCCAGCAGAGCAGCACCGGCACCCCGTCGAGCTCGGACGGGAAGTCCAGCAGCAGCGGCGCGAGGCCCTTCAGCTGCAGGTCCATCCCGGCCAGCTCGGTGACGAGCTCATCCAGCCGGGCCTGAGCGGCCTTGTACTCCGGGGTGCCGCCGAGGCGCGTGGCAGCGCCATTGGTGACGTGGGCGGCGAGCTCGGCGGTGTCGGCGCGAAGGGCGACGATGGCATCGAGCTTGGGCAGCAGCTGGGACAACAGAGCGCGCGCCTCGGCCACCGTGTACACAGTCTCGAGTCTTCCACGTTGACTTAGCTGCGCCCGTCGGGCGGCTGAAGCACGCGCGAAGGGGGAGGATGTCGGCGTGAGCGACAACCCGCCTGACGAACTGCCGCCGCCCACCCGCGCTGGAGACGACCCCGGTTCGAATACCGGCGCGGATGCCGGCTCGGACGCGACGGGTGCCACGCTGCCCGCCGGCCGGCCTGGCCCCAAGCGCAATAGACGCTTTCTGATCCTGGGCGGCCTGGCCGTTGTGGTGGTCATCGCCGTGGCCATCGTGATCTTCATCGCCACCAAGGGCGACGGCACGAAGGCGACCGCGAACCCCCTGGAGGTCCGCCAGCTCGTCGCCACGTTCAACTGCACGTCGAACAACCCGGGTGCCCCCAGCGACGTCAAGGTGACCGCCGGTCAGGAGGTCGTGCGCGTCGGGCGCGGCGGATGCGCGGTCGTGGGGCCGGTCATCGCGAAGGTCGATCGCGCGACGAAGGTCGAGTCGAAGAACACCGACGGCGGCTGCACGATGACGTTCACCTCGACCTCCAAGTACGGGGAGATCGTCGACAAGGCGAGCGTCGTCACCAACGGCTACGCGCGGGCGCTGGTCGGCGGCGGTTACGTGCTCGAGCTGCGGGCCCGGCTCTACCCGCCGGCTAAGCCGACGAAGCTGACGGTCACCTTCGAGTCGAACCAGTCAGGTGCCTGCACGAACGTGGCCAACGCGCTGCGCCGCGTCTGACCATGCAGCCCACGGACCTGCGGGATCGGCTGCTGCACGCCTGCGATACAGCGATCGCGAACGAGAGCCGCTATGCCCAGCTCGACGCGGCCGCCGGTGACGGCGACTTCGGGGGCGTCCTCGCCCGAGCCGCTCGCCGGGTGAAGCAGTCGCTTGATGCCGCCTCTGCTCCCGATGCCGACCTGTTGCTCGCCGCCTCGCACGCGGTCGCGGGCGTCGGAGGCACGACGGGACCGATCTGGGGCATCGGCCTGCTGCGCGCGTCGCAAGCGATCGATGACGGCGTCGCGGCGGCCGTTCGGGCGGCTGCCGACGGGATCGCGGAGCTCGGTGGCGCCAAACCGGGCGATCGCACGGTGCTGGACGCCCTGATCCCGGTGGCGGATGCCTTGGATGAGGGCGGCGACGCGCTGGCCGCTGCCCGAGAGGGTGCCGAACGCACCGCAGCGCTGAGCGCCAGACGCGGGCGCGCGAGCTACGTGCCCGGGCGCGGTGAGGGCCACGTTGACGCCGGCGCCCAGGCGGTCGCCGATCTGGTCGCCGCAATCCTCGGCGCGGCACCGCCGGCTCCTTCCGCGGAAGAGACCGCGACCACCGGGGAGCAGCCGGCGGTGGCGAGCCCGGGCCACGTCGTCGCCGATCCGGATCAGCTGGTCGACGACGCGATCACCGGCCTGGTGCTGGCTTCCGGCGGCGGGCTGCGCGCCTCCCTCGACCCCCGCTACGTGGCCCGCACCGATCTGCCGAGAGCCGGCCTGGTCGCGCTCGTCTCCGGCGGCGGCTCTGGCCACGAGCCCATGCATGCCGGGCTCATCGGCCCCGGGCTGCTCGCCGCGGCGTGTCCCGGTGAAGTGTTCGCGAGCCCGAGCGCCGTGCAGGTGCAGGCGGCGATCGACGCGGTCGACGGCGGCGCCGGGGTGCTGCTCGTCGTCAAGAACTACACCGGCGACGTCCTCAACTTCCGGCTCGGTGCCGATCTCGCCCGCGCCCAGCGCCACGAGATCCGGACCGTGCTCGTCGCCGACGACATCGCGCTCGACTCTTCCGCGCAAGAAGCGGACCCGGACGCGCCGGAAGGGGTCGGCCGGCGCGGGGTGGCCGGCACGATCGTCGTCGAGAAGATTCTGCGGCGCCGCCGCCGAAGCGGGCACCGATCTGGACGGCCTGGCCGCACTCGCAGAACGCGTCGCCGCCGGGATCCGCACGATCGGCGTCTCGGTCTCCGGTGTCACGCTGCCCTCCGGCGGCGACGCGGCCATCACCCTCGCCGAAGGCGAGCAGGAGTTCGGGGTCGGCATCCATGGCGAGCCGGGCAGCGAGCGGGGCCGGCAGGAGCCCGCCGACCACCTGGTCAGGCGGATGTGCGGCGCGCTGCTCGCGGGCGATGCGCTCGACCGCACCAGACCCGTCCTGCTGTACACCAACGGTCTGGGTGGCCTGGCGGGCCTCGAGCTCGCGGCAGTGCACGGCTACGCGGTGCGCCATCTGGAGGAGGCCGGGCTCACCGTCGCCCGTTCAATGTCCGGCTCGCTCGTGACCTCGCTCGGGATGGTCGGCTTCTCGCTGACCGTGGCCACCCTCGACGACGAGCTGACCGCCTACTGGGACGCGCCCTGCTCGAGCCAAGCCTGGACGGTTCGCTAGCTCGCCCGCAGCTGCAGCAGCGCGGCGGGACGACCGGTCGTCACCACTGCCCGGCCGCCGACGTCCTGCACGGCGCCTTCGACGCGACGCCGGAAGACGTCCTTCTGCCACTCGCGGCCCTCGACCGCCTGATGCAGGTAGCGCAGCTGCGTGAGGGTGAACGGCGCGGCCAGCAGGCCATGCGGGTCGGGCGCGGCGGCGTACTCGCGCGCGGCCCATTGCGCGGCGATCGAGAGGACCCGCTCGTCGTCGAACGGGAGCCGGCGCTGCCGATCGGGCAGCATGGCCAGCCCTTCCACCGCCGGGACGAGCGTGGCGTCGTCATTCGGGCGAATGGCAGCAGCAAGCGGCTCGTAGGGCAGGAGGGCCACGTGCGCCACCGTCATGACCCAGCCGCGCGAATCACGATCAGGGTCGTCGAACACCTCGAGCTGGCGCGCCTTGACGCCCCGGACACCGGTCTTCAGCTTGACCGCCCGGGTAGCGGCCGTCTGCAGGCGCTCGCGCTTGTGAACGAGCGTGCCGGGCAGCGCCCAGTTACCGGCCGCGAAGCCGTCGCGCCGCCGATGAAGCAGGACGTGCAGCTGCGAGTGCGCGGTCAGCGGCGCGGCGACCGTCAAGACCGCCACGTCGACCGCGAGGGTCGGCCGCGGGTAGTCGCGCAGCGTCTTGCCCTGACTGTCTTTCCATCGCGCCATGCCCGGACGTTAGCGCCGGTGCGCGCGATACCCCGTGATTAGTCGACTCTCAGTCGACGATGTCGGGGTTGTCCTTGAAGATGCGGTCGAAGATCGGCTGGAACTGGAACCAGCCGGCGATCTCGTAACCGACCTGCTTGTACGTGGCCCGCGCCGCCTCGTCGTCGATCTGGCGGGGGGTGCCGGCTGCGTACGCCATGAGCTGCGACTGCGCGGTGCGCTCGAGGGTGAGGAACCACCAGGCGGCGCTGTCGACGGTCTCGCCGACGGTGAGCATCCCGTGGTTGGCCAGGATCACGGCCTTGCGCTTGCCGAGCGCCTCGCCGATGCGCCTCCCTCCTCCGAACTCAGCACCACGCCGGTGAAGTCCTCGTACTTGCCGATGTCGTCGTAGAACGCGCAGGCGTCCTGGGTAAGCGGCTCCACCAGCTGCGGCAGCGCCGACAGCGTCTTGCCGTGCACGCCATGCGCGTGGGCGGCGGCCATGATGTCGGGCCGGGCGGCGTGGACCGCGCAGTGGATGGCCACCGCGGCACCGTTGACCGCGCGGCCACCTTCGACGACCTGGCCGCTCTCGTCGACCCGCACCAGATCGCTCTGCTTGATCATGCTGAAGTGCATCCCGAACGGGTTCACCCAGTACGACTCCGTGTGCTCGGGATCGCGGACCGTGATGTGGCCGGCGACCCCCTCGTCGAGCCCCGCCTTGCTGAACATCCGAAACGCGGCGGCAAGGCGCACCTTGCGATGCATGCGCTCCTCTTCGACGGTGTCGAACGTCGCCGGCAGCGGCATGTAGAGGTCCTGGCCGGTGGTCGCGGCGTTCTTGGCGCGATCGACGATCGTTGCTTGGTCTGCCTGACCCTGCCGTTCTTCGGTGATGCTCACGCCGACTCCCTCATACGTCCGGTTCGAAGCTGGCCCGAGGGTACGCCCGCTCGTCCGGCGAGGTCAGCACTTGAGTAGCCTGCTCGGACCCAATGGCCGAGTTCGAGGAGGAACGATGGCGCTCAATGTCGTCGCGGTACTGAAGGTCAAGCCCGGGTTCGAGGATGCGTTCGGCGCTGCCGGCAAGACGCTCGTCGAGGCCAGCCGCAAAGACCCCGGCTGCCTTCGCTACGACCTGTTCACAGGCGAAGGGTGCACCCGGCACGTTCGTCATGCAGGAGTCCTGGGAGTCGCAGGAGCTGCTTGACGCCCACATGAAGGCACCGCACCTGGGGGCTGCCTTCGCCAACCTCGGCGACGCGTTCGCCGAGGGCCCGCAGATCTACGTGCTCGACGACTTCGACGTGGCTTAGCTTCCGGGCCGCTGCGCCCCGCCGACGTATTCGATGAGCTCGATGTTGTAGCCGTCGGGGTCGTTCACGAAGCCCACGATGACGGGCCAGCGGTCCAGCTTCGCCGGCTCCATCGTCGACTCGCAGCCCCATGCGACGGCGGCCGCATGCGTCGCCGCGCAGTCGTCGACGTTGATGTAGAACTTCCAGAGCGCGAAGCCGTGGTCGATCGGCTGGCCGTTGTTGTAGCGCTCGGCCAGCTGGAGGCGTCCCCGCCCTCGTCGGCGGCGAGCACGATCTCGTGGACGTCGTCGATCTCCGTCCGGCTCGCCACCTTGAGCCCCATGACCTCGGTGTAGAACTGCTCGGATTTCTTGATGTCACTGACATAGATGCAGTACTGGCCGACCGTGCTTGCCAACGCGCGCTCCTTAGTCGTCTTTCCGAAATCAAAAAGTCATCAGCGGGAAGTCATGATCGGTGAGCCAGTGCCGGCCGACTGAGCGCGTGCCTTCCCAGCGCCGGACCAGGTCCGCACCGGTCGGGTCGCCGTCGAGCTGCCCGAGCTCCGCCGGGGTCGGGCCGATCTTGTCGGCCAGGGGTTGCAGGGCGGCGATGTCGAAGCCGAACACCTCCGCGGCGGCGAGCCCCAGCATGCGCCGGGTCTCGTCGATCGGGATGTCGTGGAACGTGCGCTTCAGCCACTCTCGTGACTTCGGCCAGGTGCCCTCGGGATGCGGGAAGTCGCTGCCCCACAAGAGGTTGTCGATCCCGATCTCGTAACGCATGCCGATCTCGCGGCGCTTGGTGTTGGACGCGCCGATGAAGCAGTTGCGGTCGAAGTACTCGCTCGGGCGCATGAGCACGTTGTCACCGAAAGGCTTGGCCCCCAGCTTCTCCGAACCCTTCTGCCCCAGGTAGAGCCGGTCCCAGAACCAGAGCAAGCCCGGCACCCACCACGCGCCCGCCTCGGTGACGCCGAACCGCAGGCCGGGGAAGCGCTCGAAGACGCCGGACCAGAGCAGGAACCACATCGGCCGCGCCGGCCACCACGTCACCTCGGTGACGTAGATGCCGAGCAGGTCGCCGTACGACTCGCGGTCACTCGGACCGCTGTGGGTCATCACCGGCATCTGCAGCTCCTCGCAGAGCGCCCAGACCGGGTCGTAGTAGCGGTCGTGATACGGCCGGGCGTGCATCCACATGGCCGGGATCATGATCGAGCCGAGCCCGGATTCCTTGCTGCGCCGGATCTCGGCGAGCACGTCGTCCAGGTCGGCGGCGATGGGGATCAGTGCCGCCCCGTTACGCCGCTCCGGGCTGTGGCTGCAGAGCTCCGCGAGCCAGCGGTTGTGGGCGCGCGCCCCGGCCATCCCGAGCTCGGGATCGGTGTCGCCGGACAGCCCGAGACCCGTACCGAAGGGCGCGCAGGTGCGTGACTCGACCGCGTCAGCGTCCGGGAAGATGACCTCGCCGCAGATGCCCTCCGCGTCGAGCTCCTGATCGCGCTTCAGGGCGTCCCAGCCGGCGTTCAAGGCCTCGCCGTGCTCGGCGTACCAGGAGTCGGCGAAGGCGGAGTTGCGCACGCCGAGGTTCGTCATCTCCTCGAGCTGGATGCCCCGCTCGGAGAGGAACTGGTCGAAGGCGGCGTGGTACTTCTGCTCCAGATACGGGCGGTACGCCTCGGTCGGCAGCCCGGCATGGGCGTCGGAGGTGATGATCAGGTACGGGTCCACGGGGACACCTCTCAGCCGGGGACGGCGCGTAGATAGTCGGGATTCGTGCGGTCGAGGATCGATTGGGTACGCGCCCGCAGGTTCTCGTCGCTGCGCTCGCTCGGCGGGTGGATCCAGAAGCTGCCGGCGAGGAGGGCCTCGACGACCTGCCCCGCGACCTCGGACGGCTCGGTGTAGTCGATGTGTACACCGGCGGCCTTCATCTGCTCTTCGAGCGCTTCGACCGTGACGTACGGCGTGGCCCGCGGGCGCTCCTTCGCGAAGGTCTCCGGACGGGTCCGCCACGACTCGAAAAGCCCGGTGCGCAGCATGTGCGGGCCCGGGAAGAGCACCGACGCGCTGAGCTTGTCGCTGACCTCGTGCAGCTGGGCGTACAGGCACTCGGTGAGCGTCACGACCCCGGCTTTGGTGACGGCGTACTGCGGGGTGCCGGGCAGTGGCGAGATGCCGCCGTTGCCGGAGGATGTGTTCACCAGGTGGCCTTCGTCGCCGCCCGCGAGCATCGCCGGGACGAACGCGTTGATGCCGTGAATGACGCCCCAGAGGTTGACCGCGAGCGCCCACTTCCAGTCGTTCGCCTCGTGCTCCCAGAGCCGGCCTTCGGCCCCGGCCCCGATGCCTGCGTTGTTGCACACCACGTGCACGGCTCCGTAGCGCGCCAGGGTCGCGTCGCGGAGCGCGTTCACCGATTCCTGCGAGGTGACGTCGGTCTGGACGCCGGTGACGTCAAGCCCTTCGGCGACGAGTTCCTTCGCGGTCTGCTCGACGCGGTCCGCCATCACATCGGCGAGCACGACGTGCATGCCCTCCTGGCCGAAGCGCCGGCACATGGCACGGCCCACCCCGCTGCCGCCACCGGTGACGACGGCGACCCTTCCGGCGAGCGTCTTCATGCCGACCCTGCATCATGCGAAAACCCGCGCTCGACTTCGCTGCGCGCAGCCGAGTCGCGATTTCCGGCCGCAAAACCGACGAAGGCCGGGCAGCGCTGCGCGTCCAGCGGCACCTCGCCGACGCTCAGCGGCCGGGAGATCTCCTCGACGGACGGGCCGACGCGAGCCGCGTGTGGAGCGAGCGCCTCGAGATCGAACCCGTAAAGGGCGGCCGCGTTGCCACCGAGCATGGCCGCCGTCTCCTCGGGCGGGCAGTCGGCGAACGCGAGCCGGATGGCTTCACGGGAGAACGGGTAGCTCGACTCCTTGTGCGGGTAGTCGCTGCCCCACATCACCTTGTCGACGCCCACCTGGTGGCGCAGCTTCGCCTCGTCGGCGCGCATGAAGCTGGCGCCCACATGGCACTGGCGCGCCCAGTACTCGCTCGGTTTCAGCGACAGCTTCTCGACCACGGGACCGCCCCACACGTGCTCCTGCGAGCCGATGGCGGTGCCCATCCGGTCGAAGAAGTAGTCCAGGCGCCCGAGCTCCGGTGGCACCCAGGCCGTGCCCTGCTCGGTGAAGACCACCTGCATCCCGGGATGGCGCTCCAGCGCACCGGAGGTGATCAGGCTGGTGAGCGCCCGGTGGGCCCACCAGGTGACCTCGAGCAGGAAGATCACCTGATCGACGTTCGTCGGCCCCATCGGCGGCGCCGCGCTGCCGGAGTGGTGGTTGACCGGCATCCCGAGCTCCTCGCAGATGCCCCAGAGCGGGTCGTAGTAGTCGATCTCGTGCAGCTGCGGCAGCCCGCAGCCGTACGGGGTGCCGGGCAGCAGGACGCCGCCGGTCAGCCCGTTCTCCCAGGCCCAGCGGACCTCGGCGACGGCCGCGTCGATGTCGTGCAGCATGATCTGCGCGATCCCGGCGCGCCGGCCCGGAGCCTGCGCGCAGAAGTCGGCGAGCCACCGGTTGTGGGCCTGCAGCCCCGCCCACCGCTTCGTCAGGTCGCCCTCGTTCGCCGCCGGCGGCTGCTCGGTGAGGGAGTTCTTCGGGAAGAACGGCGGCACGGTGTTGGGAAAGACGACCTCGGCGACGATCCCATCGGCCTCGAGATCACGCAGCCGGCGCGCGGAGTCCCAGTTGCGCTGGCCGTTGTCGCCCTTCAAATCTTCGTACGGGACGACGTACGCCGCAGCCCACGCATCGAACTCCTCGTGCCACCGGCGTTCGAGATAGGGCCGGTAGTCGGGCACGTCACCACCGGCGTGGCAGTCGGCCGAGATCACGGTGTACCGGTCTTGGTTGGCGCTGGTCAGCTCGATCGACTCCTCTGTCCCACGGCTGCGTAGCGGGCCTCTGCTGTGACCGCCCTCACGCGGACGATCCTGACACGGGGTCAGATGTCATGCAATGACACCTCCTCGCTCGGCGTGCTCGGATCGCTTCTTGCGACACTGGAAACCGTGCGTGTCGAGCTGCTCGGGCCGCTGGTCGTCGAATGCGACGGTCAGCCGGTCGTCATCGGCGGCCACCGGTTACGCGCGCTGCTCATCCGCTTGGCGCTCGAGCCCGGCCGCTGGATCAGCGCCACCACCCTCGTCGACGCGCTCTGGGAGGGCGACGAGGTACCCGCCGACCCGCTGAATGCCTTGCAATCACTGGTTTCCCGGCTCCGCCGACTGCTGCCCGATCCGCGGGTCCTGGCGTCGTCACCGTCCGGATACCGGCTGGCCGTCGCGCCCGACGACGTCGACGCCTCGCGCTACGAGTCGCTGGTGGCACGCGGACGGGCCGCCCTCGCGAGCGGGCGGCCGGATGCTGCTGCCGCTGCCCTGCAGGAGGCCCACGACCTGTGGCACGGTCGCGCGCTCGCCGATCTGGACGGCGCGGGCTTCACCCAGCCGTATGTGGCGCAGCTCGAGCAGCTGCGCCGCGGGGCGGAGGAGGACCGCTACGAGGCCGCGCTGGCGCTCGGACGCCACGCCGACATCGTGCCCGAGCTCGAAGCCCTGGCCGCCGCCGAGCCTTTGCGGGAGCGGGTCGCCGCCCAGCTGGTCCGCGCACTTTCGGCGGCGGGCCGGCAGGCCGACGCGCTTTCGGCGTTCGAGCGCACCCGCAGCGTCCTGGTCGAACAGCTGGGGCTCGACCCGTCACCAGAGCTGACCGCCGCCCGCCAGAGCGTCCTGCTCGGTCCACCACCGGCAGCCCCGCCCGCCGCTAGCGCGCGCACCAACCTCCCGACCGCGCTCACCAGCTTTGTCGGGCGCGACGGCGAGCTCGGGCGGATCGGGCAGCTGCTGGCCACGCACCGGTTGGTGACGCTGACCGGGCCCGGCGGCGCCGGCAAGACCCGGCTCGCCATCGCGGCCGGCGCCAGGGTCACCGACGCCACTGGCGGGGTCTGGATCGTCGAGCTGGCGTCGGTGAGCGATCCCGACGAGCTCGCCAGCGCCGCGCTCGGGGCACTCTCGACCCGCGAGACCAACCTGCTCGACCCGTCGCTGCCGGCTTCTCGCGACGCCCACAGCCGCCTCGTCGACATGCTCGCGGAACGCCGCATCGTGCTGGTGCTCGACAACTGCGAGCACCTCGTCGATGCCGCCGCCGCGCTGGCCGATCACCTGCTCGCGCGCTGCCCGCAGCTGCGCATCCTGGCCACCTCCCGCGAGCCGCTGTCCATCACCGGCGAGGCGATCTGCCCGGTGCTCCCGCTCGGCCTGCCGCAGCCCGGGCTGGCGGCGCCGGAGTCGCTGGGCTTCGCGTCGGTTCGGCTGTTCGCCGACCGGGCAGCGGCCGTGCAGCCCGGGTTCGCCGTGGACGAGAGCACCGTCGCGCCGGTCGTGGAAATCTGCCGCCGGCTGGACGGCCTTCCGCTGGCGATCGAGCTGGCCGCTGCGCGGCTGCGAACGCTGCCGGTCCAGGTCGTCGCCGCCCGGCTCAACGACCGGTTCCGGCTCCTCACCGGTGGCAGCCGCACCGCCGTAGCGCGGCATCAGACGCTGCGCTCGGTCGTCGCCTGGAGCTGGGAGCTGCTCACGGCGGACGAGCGCCGGCTCGCCGAGTCGCTGGCCGTCTACCACGGTGGGATCACCGTGGAGTCGGCCACAGCCGTCAGCGGGCTGGGCGAGGATGACACCCTCGAACTGCTCGTCGCGCTCGCCGACAAATCGATCGTGCAGCCGGTCGACGGCTCAGCCACCGGCACACGCTTGCGCTGGCGGATGCTCGAGACCCTGCGCGAGTACGGCTCCGAGCAACTCGCGGCACAGCACCGCACGGCGCAGGTGCGCGCGGCACACGCCGAGCTCTTCTGCCGGCTCGCGGAAAGGCTCGAGCCGACCCTCCGAACGAGCGAGCAGCTTCGGTCCGTGCGCCAGCTTGCCGCCGAACGCGACAACCTCACTGCCGCGCTGCGCTTCAGCATCGATGACGGTCATACGGCAAGGGCGGTCCGGTTCGGCGCCGCGCTCGCCTGGTACTGGCATCTGGTCGGCGGGGAGGCCGAAGCCATCGGCTGGCTCGGACAGATCATCGAAATGCCCCAAGCGGCGCAGGAGCCGGGCTTTCCGCTGTGCGCCGTGGGATGGGCGTTCGGCGCGGTCGGCATCGGCGACGAGAGCGAGCGCGTCAAGCAACGCGCTCTCGAGCTCACGAAGCAGGTCATGCCGGCAGCCGGGAACGGATCGCATCCCCTGCTCGTGATGCTGGAGCCGGGGATGGCTCTCGTGCTCGGCGATGAGAAGATGGCGACAGCTGCCATCTCGCGGCGGCTGAGCCATCCGGATCCGTGGGCCCGTGCCGCGCTCCTGCTGGTGCGCAGCCTGATCGCCGAGAACTCAGGCGATTTCAACGGTTTGCGCGACGCGTGCGGGCAGTCGCTGGCCTCGTTTCGCCTGACCGGCGACCGGTGGGGGATCGCCATGTCGCTGTCGATCCTGGCCGGCGCGGCAACGCTCGAAGGTCGGCTCCAGGAAGCCGTCGCCGGATTCGACGAAGCCGTCGACCTGCTCCGGGATTCTGGATCTGCTGACGACATCTCCTTCCTCCTGATGCGCAAGGCCGACGCCCTGTACCGCAGCGGAGACGCTGACGGCGCGACCGAGACGCTGAATGCCGCATACGACGTCGCCGAGGAGCGCGCGTCGGCATCCATGCGGGTCATGACCGACTTCGCCCGCAGCCGCTTGATCTATTCATCGGGAGATGTCGAGGGTGCGAAACGCTCGATCCTCGAGGCGATCGCGCGGGCGGAGCGGGCGCCCAACGTGGCCCCCCAGGCGATGGCGTCCATGTACTGCGCCCTGTCGGCCGTCGACCGCGATTCGGGGATGTTGGACGAGGCACGCGTGAGCGTCGCCGAGGCGTGGAAGCTGGCCACGGAGTCCCACGACATGCCGGTCGTGGCGGTGAGCGGGCTGAAGCTCGCCGAACTCGTTGCGGCCACAGGGGATCCCGCCCTCGCGGCCCGGCTACTCGGTGCCACCGATTCCGTGCGTGGCACACCTGATCGCAGCGATCCGGACATCGCTACGCTGCTGACCAGCGTTCGCGGGGCCCTGGGCGAAGCGGAAGCCGACTGCGCTCTGGAGGCCGGCCGAGCGCTTTCCCGCCCAGAAGCCCTGCAATTGCTGGAGTCCCACCTCACACCCGGCTGACCAGGACGAGTCCGACATGCCCGGCTGGCGGCGACGCGCCTCGCGGACGGCGTCACAGCCGTCGGCGGCAGGTCACCCCGCCACCGTCGACAACTCGCGCGCGGGAATCTCGGCTCGGTCCTTGCGCGGAAGCCAGCGGAGCCACTGCGGCAGGTACCAGTTCCGCTCGCCGAGCAGGGCCATCGTCGCCGGCAGCAGAACCGTGCGGACGATGGTCGCGTCGACGAACACGGCGACCCCCAGGCCAACCCCCACCTGCTTGATCGAGACCTGCGACAGGGTCGCGAAGATCGCGAACACGGCCACCATGACGGCCGCGGCGCTGGTGATGACACCCGCGGTCGCTCGTATCCCCTGAGCGATGGCCTCCTGCGTCGGCACGCCGCTGTCGTACGCCTCACGGATCCGGCTGAGGATGAAGACGTGGTAGTCCATCGACAGGCCGAACAGCAGGGCGAACAAGAACAGCGGCAGCCAGTTGGCGATGCTGCCGGTGGAGGTGTAGCCGAGCAGCCCGTCGGCCCAGTGGTGTTGGAAGACCATCACGAGCACCCCATACGCCGCCGCGACCGACAGCAGGTTGAGCAGGATCGCCAGTAACGGGACCACCAGCGAGCGAAACGCGAACAGCAGCAACAGAAACGCGAACGCCAGCACGAAACCGATGACCAGCGGCATCGCGTGCTTGAGTTGGTGATTGAAGTCGGCCGACGCCGCCGTCTGACCGGTCACTCCCACCCACGTCGCGTCTGACCCTGCGAAGGCTGCCGGAATGACCTGCTGGCGCAGGGTCTGCAGCGCATGGTTCGAGGCGGCGTCGGTGCCGTCGCCGATAAGCCCGACGCTGGCAACGGCGACGGTGTGAGCGGGATTGATCTGAACGGTGAAAGGTGCTCGCGCTTCGCCGGTGGCTAGCGCCCGAGACTTCAGGCGTTCGAGAGCGGATGTCACGTTCGCCGCGGTGACGTCCGGCGCCTGCACGACGACGCGCGCGGGGCCGGCTTCTCCCGGAAACGCCTGCTGGATACGCGCGTACGTCTGCATGATCGGCAACTTGGCCGGAATGTCATTGGCTCCGGGGCTCGCTGTGCGCATCCCGAGGGCCGGAACGGCCAGCGCGATAAGGATGAGCGCCGCGAACCCGGCGGAGCGGGCGGGCTTGCGCAGCACGCCGCGCAGGGCGGAATCCCAGACCCCACTGCTGCGCCGCTCACGCCGCGATCGCTTGCCGAGGAAGGGCAGCCGGCCCCGGTCAACCCGGTCGCCGAGCAACGCGAGCAAGGCAGGGAGCACGGTAACGGAGCCGATGACGGCCACCAGGACGACCAGGATGGTCGCCTGCGCGACGGCGGAGAAGACAGCGTTGCCGGCGAGGAACATCCCCGCCATCGCCACGACGACCGTCAGCCCGGAGACCAGCACCGATCGCCCGGACGTTGCGGCAGCGACGGCAAGCGCGTCTTCGGGCGAGCGTCCGGCACGGCGTTCTTCACGCTCGCGGCGCAGGTAGAACAGCGAGTAGTCGACGCCGACGGCCATGCCGACCAGCAACATCACCGTGGACGCGGTCTGGTTGGTGTGGAAGATGCGGCTCACCGGCCCGAGCAGCCCCGCCGCAGCGAGAAACGCCGTGAAGGCCAGGCCCACCGGAAGCAAAGCGGCGACCAGCGCCCCGAACGCGAAGAAGAGGATCGCGAAGGTGATCGGGAGGGAAAGCAGCTCCGCCCGTTTCAGATCACCGTCGAGCGCCGCCGTCAGCGCCTTGTTAGCACTCGCGTCACCGAACTCCTCGATCCGCACGGCGGGATGCGCGTGCTGAACTCGCTCGACGGCGTCGAGGATCGGCGTGATCTTGCTGTCCGCGGCAGCCTGATCGCCGACGACGTCGAACTGGATGAGCGCCGAATGACCGTCCTTGGATACGGCATCGGAACCCGGTGCGAGCGGCGAGCGCACGTTCTGCACCTTGCCGGTCGATTGGAGTGCGGCGATCGTCGCGTTCACGGCAGACCGAAACGGCGGCTGGCTTGCGGTCAGGGTCGTGCCCTGCACGAGGACGCTCTCCGACGCATGGTCACCGAAGCCGGCTGTGGCGATGACACCCTGCCCACGGCCAGCGTCACCCGGGGCGCCCTCACTGTCCTTGAGTTGCGCCGTGCCGAACGCCTGCCCGACGACCATCGCGATCACCACGAAGGCCAGCCAGATGCCGACCGCCTTCCAGCGGTGACGAGCGCTCCAGGCACCCGCCGCGGCGGCCAGATTTCGCTTGGGGCGTGGGACGCCAGCCATCTCGATTTCCTCTCGTACGCCGCGGATTTGCGGCCGTGATGTGCAGCCGGTGGTGGCCATCTCGACGCTAGGGAGAGCCCGGGGTCCGGTCACTCCGGCGACCCACCGGAAGGTGCGGGGGGCAGCCCGGCCACGCAGCCGGTGGTTAACCCCCGGCCCGTTCGTCGGCTAGCCGGATGGGTCCGCGGCGGCGACGCGCCTAACGTCGACGTGTCAGCAAGCACCGAGCCGAGATACCGGTGGGAGCACCGTGAGCACCGTGAGCAGAGTCAGCGGATCGACCGTGAGCCTCCAGGAGGCACCCGGCGACGAGCCCAAGGCCGCCGGGCGCGCCCTGCGCGTCCTGCTGCGGGCAGTGATGCCCTTGACCGATCTGGTCGTCGGCATCGTCTGGTTCGTCCTGTCGGTGGTGGGCCTCAGCCTGGCCGTCGGGCTGTTGCCGGCCTTCCTGCTCGGGCTCCCCGTGTTCGCGGCGCTCGGATGGCTGAGTCGCCGCCTGGCGACCTTTGAACGCCGGCGCATGCGGCTGTTCGTCGGGGCTGAAATCCCAGCAGCACCAAGCCATATTCGCGGGTGGCGGCAGATGTTCACCGACGCGCCGACCTGGCGCGCCATTGCCTATCCGTTGCTGCAGATGCCGCTCGCGGTCGCGACGTTCGCCATCACCGTGAGCGCATGGGGTACCTCGCTCGCGCTGATGTCGATGCCGTTCTGGTTGCACGAGATCCCGAGCCGGCGCGCCGATGCCGGAATCCTCACCGTCACCGACCTGCGCACCGCCTGGCTGCTGGCCGGCGTGGGGCTCGTGATCGCCGTGCTCGCCGTGCCGATCACCTGGGGGCTCACAAGCCTGGAAGCCGCACTTGCCCGCGTCCTGCTCGGGAGTACGAACCGCGAGCTGGAACGTCAGGTCGGCGAGCTTCGCGAGAGCCGATCGGCGGTGATCGATTCGGTCGAGTCCGAGCGGCGCCGCATCGAACGTGACCTGCACGACGGCGCGCAGCAGCGGCTGGTGGCCGTCGCGATGAACCTCGGCCGTGCGAAGGCGCGCTACGACGATGACCCGAAGGCCGCGAAGCAGCTGCTGGACGAGGCACACCGCGACGCCAAGCAGGCTCTGACAGAGCTGCGGGACCTCGCCCGCGGCATCCACCCGGCGGTGCTCACCGACCGCGGGCTCGACGCCGCGCTCTCCGGGCTCGCCAGCCGGTCCCCCGTTCCGGTCGACGGTGCGGGTCGACGTCGAGCCGCGTTGCAGCGCAACGATCGAAGCCATCGCGTACTTCGTCGTCAGCGAGGCGCTCGCCAACGTCGCCAAGCATGCCCAGGCCCGTAGTGCTTCCGTGCACGTCGAGCGAACGAATGGCGAGCTGCTCATCCGGATCCGTGACGACGGGGTCGGGGGCGCCGATCCGGCCCGCGGCAGCGGCCTCGCGGGACTACGTGACCGGGTCGCCGGCGTGGACGGGTCGATTGCCCTCGACAGCCCACCCGGCGGTCCCACCGAGCTAACGGCGAGGTTGCCATGCGAGTCGTGATCGCCGAGGACTCGACGCTGCTGCGCGAGGGTCTGGCCAGGCTGCTCGAAGAGGCGGGCTTCGACGTCGTCGCGGCCGTCTCCGACGGCGAAGCCGCGCTGCGGGCCGTCAGCGAGCATCAGCCGGACATCGCCGTCCTCGACGTGCGCATGCCGCCGACGTTCACCGATGAAGGCCTGCGCGCCGCCCTCGTCATCCGCAGCCAGTCACCGCAGGTCGCGATTCTGGTGCTCTCGCAGTACGTCGAAGAGCGTTACGCGACGGATTTGCTGGCCGGACACACGCGGGGCGTCGGCTACCTGCTCAAGGATCGCGTGGCCGACGTGGAGGAGTTCGTCGACGCGCTGCGCCAGGTGGCGGCCGGCGGCACCGTGCTCGACCCGGACGTCGTCGCCCAGCTGCTGTCCCGCAGCCGTCACACGGACCCGCTCGGCAGGCTCACTCCGCGCGAGCGAGAAGTCCTGAGCCTCATGGCGGAAGGGCGTTCCAACACCGCCATCGCCGCCGCCCTCGTCGTCGGCGAGGGAGCGGTGGAAAAGCACGTGACCAACATCTTCGCCAAGCTCGACCTGCTCCCCGCCGACTCCGATCACCGCCGGGTGCTCGCCGTGCTCCGTTACCTCGAGAGCTGAAAGCTGATGACCGCAACCATGCACGCCACCAAGGGACGGCTCGTCGCCGCGGCCGTGGGGTTCCCGCTGTTCCTCACGTCCATCGCCTTCGGCGCGTTCAACGTGACCGGCGTCCTCGCCCGCACCAGCGAGCGCCACCACATGACGTACGCGTGGCAGGGAGGCCCGCTCTCGGTGCGGACCACCGGCTCGGTCACCATCAGGCAGGGCGCCGGTGACAGCGTCGACGTGTCCTACACGTCGCACTACAGCTTCCAGCGGCCGAAGATCAGCGGGAGCTCAGACGCTCACGGGGTCACGCTACGAGCCGCCTGCCCGGGTGGGCTGTACAGCGGCAACTGCGAGATCAACTACGTCGTGACGGTGCCGGCCGGCGCGAATCTCGACGTGCGTACCGGTGACGGCGCGCTGGACCTCGACGGCCTCCGCGGCACCATCACCGCTCACACCGGCGATGGCTCCATCCACGGCAGCAACCTGCGCTCCACCGACGTGACGGTGACGTCAGGCGATGGTTCGGTACACCTTCAGTGGGCGGTGGCGCCGCGCCGCGTGGTGGCCTCGAGCGGCGACGGCAGCATGGACCTTCAGGTGCCGGCCGGCAGCGGCCCCTACGCCATCTCGCATCACACCGGCGACGGGTCGACGGACATCCGGGTAGCCGAATCGCCGGCGGCCACCTCCAGCATGACGCTGCGCACGGGAGACGGAAGCCTCACCGTGCGCTAGCGCGCCACGCCCCAGTGGTCAGACCTTGCGCTTGTAGGCGCGAATCGCGAGCGGCATGAATACCGCCAGGATGCCGGCCGCCCACAGCAGGGTCTGCGCCACCGGCCATGCCACCGGGCCGCCGAGCATCAGGCCGCGGGTCGCGTCGACCAGGTGACTCACCGGGTTGACGTGGACCCAGGCCTGCAACCACCCGGGCAGGGTCGACGCCGGCACGAACGTATTGCTGCCGAAGGTCAGCGGGAACATCAGCAGGAAGCCGATCCCCTGCACGGCACCCGGCTCGCGGGCCAGCATCCCGATGAACACCGAGACCCAGCAGATGCAGAGCGCGAAGACCAGGACCATCGCCACACCGGCAAGCGTGCGCAACACGTCCGTCTGGACGCGGAAGCCGATGAGGTAGCCGAAGCCGATCACGAAGGCCGACGCGACGACGAACCGGACCATCTCCCCGAGCACGGCACCGACCAGCGGGGCCGAGCGGGCGATCGGGAGGCTGCGGAAGCGGTCGAACACGCCCTTCTTGATGTCGGTGTTGAGGTTGATGCCGATCGTCATGGAGCCGAAGAGCACGGTCTGCGCCATGATCGACGGGATCACGAACTGCAGGTACTCGTGACGCGAGCCGGCGACCGCGCCCCCGAACAGGTAGACGAAAAGCACCACGAACAGGATCGGCTGCAGGGTCGCGTCGACCAGCTGCTCCGGGGTGCGCACCATCTTGCGGACGGTGCGACCCGCGAGCGTGAACACATGGTTCGCGCTGGCGGCCAGCCCGCCGTTGCCGCCGTAGCTCGAGCCCGCCGGCGGGACCCGGATCGAGCCGGGCTCGGGTGCGGTGAGCGTGGTCATGCCGCCACCTCTGCTTTCTCTGACGTCGTGGGAGAGCCGGCGGAGTCGTCCGCGCCGGCGCCGGTACTCGAAGCCGCTTCACGCCGGCCGGTGAGCGAGAAGAACACCTCGTCGAGGCTCGGCAGCCGCAGCGAGAACTCCGCTACGGGAATGCCTTCTGCCGCCAGGCGGACGGCGACGTCGGCCAGCACGCCGTCGTCCGTGACCGGAACGCTGAGCACGCCCCGCGCCGGAGACTCGGCGGGACCGGTACCGACCCCGGCAATGATGCGCATCACGGCGTCGAGATCGGACGCGTGCAGCGGCCGCACCTCGAGGGTCTGCCCGCCGACGATGCGCTTGAGCTCGGCCGGGGTGCCGTTGGCGATGACCTTGCCGTGATCGATCACGCTGATCTGGTCGGCGAGCGCGTCGGCCTCGTCCAGGTACTGCGTCGTCAGCAGGACGGTGGTGCCGTCCTCGACGAGGCTGCGCACCAGCTGCCACATGTCCTCGCGCTTGGAGGGATCGAGGCCGGTCGTGGGCTCGTCGAGATACATGACGGCGGGGCGGCCCACCAGGCTGGCCGCCAGGTCGAGCCGGCGCCGCATGCCGCCGGAGTAGTGCTTGGCGGCCTTGTCCGCAGCCGCGGTCAGGTCGAAGCTCGCCAGCAGCTCCTTGGCTCGCGCCCGCGCCTCGCGCCGCGGAAGGTCGAGCAATCGCCCGATGAGCACGAGGTTCTCGGTGCCGGTGAGGTCCTCGTCCACCGAGGCGTACTGGCCGGTCAGCCCGATCTGGCGGCGCACCTGAACGCCTTGGCGCAGGACGTCGAGCCCCGCAACGTGGGCGCTGCCGCTGTCGGGGCGCAGCAGGGTCGCGAGGATGCGGACGGCCGTCGTCTTGCCCGCGCCGTTGGGGCCGAGCACACCGAGCACGGTGCCCGGGGGCGCGGCGAGGTCGACCCCGTCGAGCGCGAGCGTCTGCCCGAATCGCTTGACGAGGCCTTCTGCGTGGATTGCGTCTTGCATGAGAGACACGTTGACACCAACCCCTGTCATCGCGCGCACCAATTACTGCCAGCGGGCTGGCCGGCAGTCCGTCGCCTCGACAGCGCCTGACAGGAGGTCTGGCGTCCCGCGACTACGAGCCGACGACCTGCTGAAACGTCGGCCGGTTCTGCCAATCGATGGGCGCTACGGTTTCGCCCACGTACTGAAAGGTGATGTTGTCGCTGGCCTTCTGGTAGGTCCAGCGGGCTGGATCCGACGTCTTCTGCTGCTTGGCCAGCGTCGCCACCGCGTCGGTCAGCGTCTGCCGAAGCTCCGACCGGCAGGCGGCAAGGGAGCCCTTGCCGCAGTACTTCTGCGACATCGCGCCGTCGACATGCTGCCCTTGAACCGCGCGCAGATCCCGGGTGACCCACTGGTAGGACGCGACGTTGTTCCAGGCCGACCCGCGCCCGCCGGCCGGGGTGTTGTCGATCCCGACCGGTAGTGAATCGACGAGGTCGCCGAGCACCGGACGCAGCACCGCTTTCGCGACGAGCGGGTACCAGGCGTCCATCAGCGCGATGGCGGACTGATCGGTGTAGTGGCCGGTGCGTGCCCGATCGACCCGGTGGGCACCGGAATCCACCCACTTCTGCAGCAGATCGGTGTACGGCTTGAGCTTCGGATCGCTGCCGACGGTGGCGAGGATGTCCGGCAGCACGTACGCGCCGCGGACGTCGACGGTCGCCGCGTCGATCATGTCGCCGTCCAGCTCGGCTCGGCTGAGCTTGCCCTTCGCGATGGACGCCTTGATGCGGTCGCGCAGCGCGAGCACCCGCTGCACCGGGCCCCAGCCCCACTCGTTGTCCGCCGAGTAGGTGCCCAGGCTGGGCTTGTTGTTCCAGCTGACCAGGTAGCCGCCCGGCGGATCGATCGACTGGGGATGCTTGGCGGCTGGCAGGAAACCCGTCCAGTCCCACTTCGCCGCACCCCAGCGCGGCAGGTTCGGGTCGACCCCCTTCGCCCGTAATGGCAGCTTTCCAGACGTGAAGGTCGCGATGTCACGGGTGTCGACATAGAACCAGTTGAACGTGAAGAGGACCTTGCTGAACGCGTCGAGGAAGTCGTGCGGGCCCCTGATCCGGGCGGGGTCGTTCATCATCGCGAAGCCGAGGACCGAGTCCGGTTCGTGGGCGTAGGTGGAGCGCTGGCTGACCACAGCGACGGGAACGCCGCCGGACGTCGTGCGGTACTGGACGATTCCGTGACGGGTGCGAAGGTCTGGCAACGTGGCGATCACGGGCCCGGCACCGCCGGCAGCGTGCAGGACGTGGGGAGTGCCGGTCATGGCGACGCACGCGTCGCCGTCGCGGTAGGCCCGTGAGTCGACGGTCGCGGCGCTGCCGTCGACGTTGCAGAGCCGCTCCAGGACGGTGTCGACGATGTCGCCGCCGGCGCTCGTCGCCGACCAGGCGTAGCTGCGGCCGCGGCCGATCAGCACGACGAACTGGAGGTTGACGAACGCCACGCCGCGAGCCTGGTAGTGCGGGCCATGAAGCGCGATCTCGTCGAAGAAGCTGGGTGCCTGATAGGCGGTCTGCGGACCCATGACCGCGATGGGCCGGCCGGTCGTGGTGTGGCTGCCCGCGACCAGCATGGCGTTGCTCATCTCGCGAGGGATCTGCAAGCGGTCCGCGAGCGTCTCGCCGCCGCCGGCGCCCGCGCCGGACGGGCCGGCGCCCGCCGGGATGCCGCCGGTGCCGCCCGCGACCTTGACCGTTCTGCCGGGGATGTCGGGCAATGCCACCGCCGCCTGGTCGACATCGCCCGGAGCGCCGTAGGGCTGCTCGGCAGCGTTCGTGACCGGCGTGCTCGGGTCGGCCGCGTCGCGCAGATCGCGGAACACCGCTGCCGCCGTCGCGTCACCGAGCGCGGCCTGCAGCCGGCGCAGGAAGACGGCGTTTCGCGCCTCGCTGCCCCCACCCCGGCCGAGCATCCCGCCGACGATCGAGGCCGCGTAGATGACGTCGGAGCGCTGGTACGGGGTCGGCGTCACCTTGAGCAGCCGGTACGGGGCAGGGCAGGTCGACGCGGCGACAGTGGGACACAGCTTCTGGCGAGCCGCGTTGACGCCGGCGACGAACGCGTCCAACCGGTCGACGAGCGTCCTGCCCTCGGGGCTGCTCTTGGCCAGCGCCTCGAGCTGGGCATCGGCCTCGGCGGGGGTGTAGTCGGCCTGGCGCAGCTGGTCGGCGTCCATCTTCAGGTTCGCGGCGCTGGGGCCGAGCAGCTCCGAGAAGCGCGCCGCCCCCGCGTAGCGCAGGGCATCCATGACGAACATCCGGTCCTCGGTGCCCGCGTACCCGGCTCCGTAGGCGGTGTCGTCGTCGGTGGTGCCGTAGACGTACGGAACGCCGTAGCGGTCGCGCTTGATCGTGACGCCGGCCCGTGGGGTTTCGGTCTTGACGACGCTGCCCGGGGCCGGGTCCAGTGGCGCGTCCTTGTAGTACGAGGTGAGCTTGCCGTCCGTCAGCGAGGCCGGGTCGATCGTGTTGAGCGCGTCGTACATGGCCCGCTGGCTCGGGCCGGTCGCGTTGCCCGGCGGCAGGATGGAGAGCACGCCGATCGCGCCCTGCGGCGCCGGGGTGGCAGGTTCGCTCGGGCCACCCGTGGTGCTCGCGGAGCACGCCGCCACCGCGATGAGGGCCGCCGCTGCGACGATCGTTGTCCAGCGCCTGGCGGCCAAGGCGTCCTCCGGTTCGACGGGTGCGGCTGCCGCACGTTACCGGCACGGCATGTTCAACGCCCTCTCGAGGTCTGCGGGGTCGCGGGTGTCTGATGCCCGACGATGCACGCTCGTCGCCGCTGCGGGCCGCTAGCGTTCCGCCGTCTGATGCCTTCTCGACAGACCCGTATCTGGAGGACCTGTGCGCACCACGGTCGTCACCGCCACGCTTGCCCTGACCGCAGGGCTGGCCATCGCGGGGTGTGGCAGCTCGTCGGTGCAGGCCTCACCATCGTCCTCAGGCAGCCCGCTCCCCCAGGGGACGCTGTTCACGAGTGCACCCGCCCCGTCGAGCGCGCCCAGCACGGGCTCGACCGGTACCGGCAAGCCCGCGTTCACGGGCCAGTCGATCTGCGACGCCTTGCCTGCCTCAGGCGTCCAGGACGTCCTCACCGGCGGAGCAGGAGCTGGAACGCCAAGCGAGCCGCAGGACGGAGTGCATGCCTGCGCCTGGAACGCCTCAGACGGCAAATCGGCGCTCGTGGTGCTGCTCATCGACAACGGTGACGAGACGGACGTCGACAGTCTCGATGTCACCAACGCCGCCGCCGGGACGGACTTCTCCGGGGTTTCCTACAGCAGCAAGGACGTGGGCATCCGCGAGGTGCGGGCGTCGTACCTGACCAACGGTGACGTCGCCAGCCCGCCGCCCGGTCTCAGCGATGCGGTCGCGACCGTGCGCGACGTCATCTACGAGCAGGTGTTCGGCTGATCGTGTCACCGGTCTGCCGTCGATTCGTGACGAGAGGACGGAGCCGGGCCTCCAGCGGTCTGCCTGCGCGTAGCAAGCGCAGTTAGCCAGCGCGCAACCGGATGACGGGCGCTAGGCGAGGTCCGCTAGCCGAGCTCGTAGTCGAAGGTGAGCGTCGCCTGGTTACCCATCGGGGCCTCGGCGTTTCCGCTCCCGGTCAGGCCCTCCAGCTCGCCCGTCGCGGAGCCGGTGACGATCTCCCAGTTCCACCGCGCGACGCCATCCCGGAAAGCCCCGGCAATCGACGCCACGAACGCGCCCGCGCGACCTTCGATGGTCGCGGTGATGCGCTCGAGGCCGACGTACTCGGCCTCCTGGCCGACGTAGACCATCAGCGACTCGGAGTGGCCCTCGCCAACGATCGCCCCCTCGTACGTGTAGCTGATCCGGGCCTTGGTGGTTTTGGCCGTTCCCTCGGTCTCGTCGTACGGATTCTCATCCCATCCGGCGACCGTCAGCGTGGCGCTGGCATTGGTGCTCATCGGCAGGTCCTTCCCTCGCGTTCGTCGCCCTGAACGCTAGGGGGCCAGGGATTGGAGGGTCTTGGACAAATGCGCCAGGCTTCTGGGCGGGTACAACGCAGACATGTGCGCGGCAGCCAGGAAGTTGGAGGCACCTGCCGGGCTCCTGCGACCGAAGAGCTACGGCGAGGCGGTACGACTCTTCCGCGCTCCCCCGAGCGAAGACCTCGCGTCGCTGGTCGAGCTCTTGTGGGGCGTGACGTGGGACCTCGAGCGCGACGAGACTCGGACCCAGGAGACGCTCCCCTACCCGAACGTCCATCTGGTCGTGGAGAGCGGCCAGGCCCTCGTCTACGGGGTGAGCCGCAATCGCTTTACTCGGAGCCTGCACGGCCGCGGAAGCGTGCTCGGGATCAAGTTCCACCCGGGCGGCTTGCGACCCCTGATGAATCAGCCGGTGTCATCGCTGCGGGGTCGCTCGGTCCCCGCCGAACGCGTCATCGCCGCGGACACCGGCCCCCTCGTGTCAGCCGTCTTGGGCGCTGAGGGATCGCCGGCCCAGGCGCTCGCCGCCGAGCAGTGGCTACGCGGGCTCGACCTGCCCGCCGACCCCCGGGTTCGCGAGGCAGCCGAGGCCGTCGCCGCCATCGCGGCGGATCCGGCCGTGCTGCGGGTCGAGGAGCTGGCCCGTCGACTCGCGACGAGCACCCGCAGCCTGCAACGACTCTTCAGCGAATACGTCGGGGTCGGGCCGAAGTGGGTCGTGCGCCGCTTCCGCATGCACGAAGCGGCCGCCCGCGCCGCGTCCGGACCCGTCGACTGGGCCACTCTCGCGCTCGATCTCGGCTACTGCGACCAGTCACATTTCGTCCGTGACTTCACGTCTGCCGTGGGCGTATCGCCGGCCAGCTATGCGGCGCAGTGCACTCCTTGACTGGTGCCACCGGGGAGAATCGAACTCCCCGCGTCGCTCGTGCTTCCTCGGCTCACGCATCCGTTATCGCCGATTTCGCGGGATCGCCGCACGCATCCAGAGGTGGCGCCTTCGGGCCTACCAACGACCTTATCGAGCATTTTCCGTCAGAGGCGAGGCCCGAAGGCGAGGACTTTCGTCCGCGATTGCAGCGGCGCACGTCAGATCGACGCCGCGGCCGGCACTACGACGAGCTCTGGCCCACCTCGCCGCGCCAGGAACCGGACTCGCTGCCCTGGGACTCGATGAACGACTTGAACCGCTCGAGGTCACCCTTGGCCTGCCGCTTCAGGAAGCCAAGCTTGTCGGCAGCCTTCTCGACAAGACCTTCGGGCTCGGTCTCGAGCTGCAGCATGACGCGGCTACGGCCTTCATCCAGCCGGTGAAAGGTGACGACGCCGGCGTGGGTGGAGCCGTCGACGCTCTTCCAGGCGATGCGCTCGTCAGGCTTCTGCTCTGTGATCTTGGCGTCGAATTCGCGCTTGACGCCGTCGATCGAAATCTCCCAGTGGGTATCGGTGTCGGACGTCTGCGTGATGCGCTCCACACCGCCCATGAATTTCGGGAACGTCTCGAACTGCGTCCACTGGTTGTAGGCCGCCCGAACCGGGACCTCGACCTCAATCGCTTCCTGGACCTGCGACATGAAATGCCACTCCTTTGCTTTGTTGTGGTGGCGGACCGGCGGCTTCTAGCGCCTCTTGAGCGCG
The DNA here is from genome assembly GCA_963782485.1 of uncultured Actinomycetota bacterium. GTDB lineage: Bacteria > Actinomycetota > Actinomycetes > Frankiales > Frankiaceae > DATAZK01. Next base: position 41,252 of record CAWAJV010000005.1, on the reverse strand, counting down.
GCCGGCTGGTGAACGGCTTCTTGCCCGCTCTTCTCGCTCTCGGTCATAGCTAGAGATACCCCGGCGCGGCATTTAGACCGGATATATCGGGATTTGCCGAATGCGTCACACCGGTTTGACGCGAGGGATGGTGCATGGTCCAGGCGCGAAGGCGGCGCGCGGTCGAGAGGGCGTGTCATGATCGGTAAAGACGCCTAGAGAACGGCTGGCCCGATGATCGGTTCGCTTCAGTCCGCCATGTCCCGGCTCGCGAGGTCACGGGAGCTGGATGAGGTTCTCGAGATCGTGCGCGTCAGTGCCCGCCAGCTGCTGGACGCGCAAGGCGCGACCTTCGTCCTCCGTGACGGCGATCGGTGCTTCTACGCTGACGAGGACTCGATCGCGCCCCTGTGGAAGGGCCAGCGATTTCCCCTCACGGAGTGCGTGAGCGGGTGGGCGATGCTCCACCATGCTTCGGCTGTCATTCCTGACATCTCCATCGACCCGCGCATCCCGCAAGAGGCCTACCGGCCCACTTACGTGAAGGCCATGGTCATGGTGCCGATCCGGCGCGACGATCCGCTTGGCGCCATCGGGGCCTACTGGTCTTACCGTTACGAGGCGACGCCGACCCAGATTCTCGATCTCGAGCTGCTGGGCGAGGCGGCCGGCGCCGCGCTCGACCGGATCGGGCTCGACGACGCCCCGTGGGCCCCGACCTTCACCGGGCTTGCGGGCACCCCGGCGATCGCCTTGCAGCCACTGCCCAGCCAGCGCCTCGGGGTTCGCTGACCGGTTTTCCCCCGGACGTGCGGGGCAGCCGCTGGCGGCCCTAGTGTCCTGCCATGACGCAAGCTGCTGACGACCCGGTCCAGAGCGCCAAGGCCATCGCCGAGGCATACGCCACCGATGGCCCTACCGTGGCTCTCGGAGCCGTCGTCATCGACGGCGACGCCCACGCAGCTGCCCAGGTCCAGCTGCCGCTGGCGATGATGAACCGGCACGGACTGGTGGCGGGCGCCACCGGTACCGGCAAGACGAAAACGCTGCAGCTCATGGCGGAGCAGCTCTCCGCGGCGGGCGTGCCGGTCCTGCTCGCCGACGTGAAGGGCGACCTGTCGGGCATCGCGGCACCGGGCGCGGTCAGCGACCGATCGACCAAGCGGGCAACGGACGTCGGAGCCGCCGACTGGTCGCCTGCGGGCGTGCCCGTCGAGTTCTTGACCTTGGGAGAGGACGACAAGGGCGCGCGGCTGCGCGCCACGATGACGAGCTTCGGACCGGTGCTGCTCAGCAAGGCCTTGGGCCTGAACGAGGTGCAGTCGTCCTCGCTCGGTCTGGTCTTCCACTGGGCCGACCGCGCCGGGCTGCCGCTTCTTGATCTCAAGGACCTGCGCGCCGTCATCACCCATCTGACGAGCGACGCCGGAGCACCCGAGCTCGCGTCCTTGGGTGGCCTGTCCAAGGCGACGGCGGGGGTCATCCTGCGGGAGCTGATCGCGTTCGCCGACCAGGGCGGCGAGGCGTTCTTCGGCGAGCCCGAGTTCGACACCGGCGAGCTGCTGCGCACCACCCCCGACGGCAAGGGCATCGTCTCGGTCCTGGAGCTCGCCGGCGTTCAGGACAAGCCGGCGCTGTTCTCGACGTTCCTCATGTGGTTGCTCGCCGACCTGCACCACGACCTCCCGGAAGTCGGCGACCTGGACAAGCCGAAGCTGGTCTTCTTCTTCGACGAGGCCCACCTGCTCTTCCGCGACGCGAGCAAGGACTTCCTGGCCCAGATCGCGCAGACCGTGCGGCTCATCCGCAGCAAGGGTGTCGGCGTCTTCTTCGTGACGCAGGTGCCGACCGATGTGGCCCCGGAGGTCCTCGCGCAGCTGGGTAACCGCGTGCAGCACGCCCTGCGGGTCTTCACCCCGGCCGACGCGAAGTCGCTGTCGTCGACGGTGTCGACGTTTCCGCGTTCTAAGGTCTACGACCTCGAGGAGCTGCTGCCCGCGCTGGGGATCGGTGAGGCCGCGGTCACGGTGCTTTCCGAGACCGGCGCCCCCACGCCGGTCGCCTGGACCCGGCTGCGACCACCCACCTCGCTGATGGCTCAGCTGGATCCGGCCGAGCAAACCCGGCTGATTCAGGCGTCACCCATAGCGACGAAGTACGCCGCCGTCGTCGATCGCGAATCGGCCTACGAGAAGCTGCTCGAGAAGGTGGCGGGGCCGCCCGTCACCGCAGCAGCACCCGCGCCGGCCGACGCGGCACCCGCGCAGGAGGCTCCAGCCGAGAAGAAGGACGACGACGGTCCTGAACTGGGCGAGAAGATCGGCGCGGTGCTTGGATCGAGCGCGTTCAAGGCATTCACCCGCAACGTGGGGAGCTCGCTCGGGCGCGAGATTACGCGCTCGCTGTTCGGCACCGCGAAGCGCCGCCGCTGACCTATCCCCCGTTACGGAGCGTCACGTCGGGCGGGCGTCGACCGTTCATCTGGCATGGGGGAATCACGGACTGACCTCGCTGTCATCACTGGCACTTCCGAGGACGCTCCGGCTGCTGCGCCGGTCCGGCTGGCATCGGTGACGCGCGCCCGGTTGTCCTCGAGTGCTTTGACCGAGCGCTCGTTGACGACCGGACCGCTGGCCAATCCGCGTCGCGTCCGGCTGGTGCAGCGCTCCGCCTGACCCCGTTCGTCAACCCAGGGTTGACGTGGTCTGATCGTCAACCTATGGTTGACGCATGAACGAAGACCCGGTACGGCTGGACGATCTCATCGCCCACGTCGTCCAGCAGCATCCCGACAGTGACCCGCTGACCCACCTCGCTGACGCCGTCACGACGTCCGAGCATCTCGGTGAGGTGGCCGACCATCTGATCGGCCATTTCGTCGACCAGGCCCGCCGCTCCGGCGCGTCCTGGACCGAGATCGGCCAGCACATGGGCGTCTCGAAGCAGGCGGTGCAGAAGCGCTTCGTGCCCAAGGAATCCGACGATCTCGATGACCTCGACCTCCCGACGAGCAAGCGCTTCAGCCGCTTCACGCCCCGGGCTCGCAACGTGGTCACGGTCGCCCGCTCGGAAGCCTTCGCGCTGGGCAGCAAACAGGTGACCAACGCCCATGTGCTGCTGGGCCTGCTCAGCGAGGAGGACGGCCTGGCCGCGCAGGCCATCGCGGCGCTCGGCGCTCCGCTGGAGCAGGTACGTGCCGCCACCTACGCGGCGCTCGGGCCGGCCAAGCCTCCGGCGCGCGGCCGGGTGGCGTTCACCCGCGAGACCAAGAAGGCGCTCGAGCTCTCGCTGCGCGAGGCGTTGCACCTGAACCACAACTACATCGGCACCGAGCACCTCCTGCTCGGCCTGCTGCGCACCAACGACGACACCGCGGCCTTGCTGGGCGGGTTCGGCGTCACCCGGGAAGCGGCGCAGGTGTGGCTTCAGGACGCGCTGGCGGCCATCGTCGCCAAGCGCGCGGCCGGCTAGCCGCTCGAGGCCCTATCCGAAGAGCCCGGATGGCAAATACCACTGCGGCGGCTGGAGCGCGCCTCGGGTGCAGAGCGTGTCGACCGGGTTGAGCGTGAGGCGGGCGGCGAGCGCTATCTCGATCGCCCATTGCTGATTGTTCAGCAGGTAGCCGACGGTTGCGTTTCCCGGCGCTTCGGCGAGGGCCGTCCAGAGCACGCGACGGGCGGCCTCGCCGGAGGCGGCGGCGAGCGTTCCGAGGCTGCCGTCGCGGCAGATCGCCACCGCTCGATCCGCGGCGGTGGCACCGTCGCGAATGAACAGGCTGAAGCCGTGGGCCTGACACCACTCGAGAATCCGGACCGTAGGGCGCACCCCGGCGCTCCCGGATCAGCGCGTCGACGAACTCACGATCGCGCTGCCAATCCCCGACCCGGACCCCGAGATCGGCCGGCAGCTCGGACCGCTCGGCGCGGCCGGCAGCCTCGTATCCGGAGTGCAGCGCGAAGCCCGCGCGCCCGTAGCGGCGCAGCGCCTTCGGGTCGGGCGAGGCGCAGATCATGGCGGCCTCGCAACCGTCGGCGTACGCCAGAGCCGCGTCGAGCAACGCGCGCCCGATGCCACCGCCCTGGACGCCCATGCGCACCGTCAGCAGTGAGAGGAACCAGAGGGAATCCCGGCGCAAGGCCAGCCCGATCCCCACCACCTCGCCATCGCGCTCGGCGATCACGCTGCCCTCAGGATCCGTGCGGCCAAGATGGCGGATGCGTGCCCAGGCTCGGGCCCGCTGAGCGTCGTCGCGCTCCCCCATGTCGAAGCCGAACCGGCGGCCGACCTCGGCGAGCGCCTCGAACGACATGAGCTCGGCCGCCTCGACATCGCCGTCGCGAAGCGGGCGGATCACCGTCGTCGGGATCGCCCACGGTCGGCATGTCCCCAGCCTCGCAGGACGGCCGGAGCCGGTCGAATGGATTAGGGCGACACCACTCACGCGGGAGCGCCCGGCGGGATGAACGGCAGACCGGCCGGGGCGCCACCGCTGATGAGCGTCTCGAGTGCGGTGGTGTCCAGATGATCGGCAACGAGGTCGCCGAGAGCATCGAGATGCGCGGTCCGCAGGTCGGCGAAGCGGGTGTCCGGCGCCGGAACGAAGTCGCGGCCGGCCGCCTGCGCCACCACACCCAAGAATGCCCGGCGGAACCCATCGCTCTCAAGCGTTCCGTGCCAGGTGGTTCCCCATACGGCGCCCTGCCGGCAGCCGTCGAGAAAGGGCTCTGCCCCCTCGTCACGAGCGACGACACCGTGGTGAATCTCGTACGCCGTCGTGACCGGCTCGCCGAGTGCGCTGCCGACCGGACGGGCCAGCACCTTCGCGGCCTCGAAGCGCACATCGACCGGCAGCAGACCCAGCCCTGCAACGGTTCCGGCGCCGGACTCGACGCGATCCACGATGGTCCGGGCGAGCATCTGATAGCCGCCGCAGATACCCAGCACCGGCCGTCCGGCCAGGGCACGGCGTGCGAGGGCACCAGCGAGGCCGGTGCTGCGAAGCCACGCCAGGTCGTCCACCGTGGCGCGCGTGCCGGGCACCACGACGAGATCGGCGTCGAGAACCTCGGACGGGGAGACGGTCCACCGGACCAGCACGCCCGGCTCCGACGCGAGCGCGTCGAGGTCGGTGGAATTGCTCAACCGGGGCAGCCGTATCGCGGCGATCCGGAGCACGTCACGACCGTGCGGAGGGCCGACGTCGAGTGGTCCGTCGGCGAGCCCGAGCCCGTCCTCAACGTCCAGCGCTAGCCCAGCCCGCCAGGGCAGCACGCCGAAGGTCGGCCGGCTGGTGAGGTCGTGCAGCATGCGCAGCCCCGGCTCCAGCAGCCGGACGTCGCCCCGGAACTTGTTCACCACGAAGCCCGCGATCAGCGACTGATCACGCGCCGAGAGCAGCGCGACCGTGCCGAAAAGCGATGGGAACACGCCGCCGCGGTCGATGTCGCCGACCACGATCGTCGGCACGTCGCGTTCGGTGGCGAAGCCCATGTTGACGATGTCGGTGGCCCGCAGGTTGATCTCGGTGGGGCTTCCGGCGCCCTCGCAGATGACGACGTCGAAACGGGATCGCAGCTCGTCGAAGCCATCGAGCGCGGCCTGCCGGAGCACCGGCCGCTGCTCCCCGTAGCTCATCGCGCCGGCCTTCCCGTACGGCTGGCCCCGCACCACCAGATGACTCTCGCGATCGCTGCCGGGCTTGATCAGCACCGGGTTCATCGCGGGCTCCGGATCGAGCCCGCACGCAGCGGCCTGGAGCGCCTGCGCCCGGCCGATCTCCCCGCCTGGCGTGACGACCGAGTTGTTGCTCATGTTCTGCGCCTTGAACGGCGCGACGCTCACGCCCTGACGGTGAAGCCAGCGGCAAATCCCCGCCGTCACCAGGCTCTTGCCGGCGTCGCTGGTCGCTCCGGCGACGAGGAGGGCTCCGTTCACGAGCACGTGCCGGGTCAGGCGGGCAGGCGCCACGGCGATGGACTCTGCGCGGGCAGATGCGCACGAGCTCGTCATACGTCGTCGGGAACACCGTGTGAGGCGTGCCGCCGGCAGCCCAGATCACCGGAAACGCCTGCAACGCCACGTCAATCAGCGTCCGGACCGGGAACGGATGGCCCACGGGGGCGACGCCGCCGATCGGCTGGCCCGTTGCGGCGCGTACCTGATCCGCGTCGGCCCGGCGCACCGCCGCAACCCCGAGGCGCTCCGCCAGGAAACGCGTGTCGACCCGATGGGCCCCGCTCGTCAGCACCAGGATCGGCGCGTCATCGGCGAGGAACACCAGGCTGTTCGCGATGGCACCCACCTCGATGCCGAGCGCGGCCGCGGCCTCGGCTGCCGTGCGTGCGGAATCTGCCAGTTCACGGACCTCACCGGAGGCCCCGGCGCCGCGCAGCGCCTCGGTCACCGCTAGCGCGTTCGGATGCACGTTCCGTCCCCCTCGGTCAGTCGTTCCAGTGTGCGGGACGCCGGATCCTCGCCGGCAGCGTGGTGTGTGCATCACCGTTCGCCGCGTCGATCTGCGCCTGGGTCACGAAGAGAGCGCCGCCGACGCGTGCACCGCTCACGTTCGCTCCGCGCAGATCGGCGCCCGTCAGGTCGGCACCGCACAGATCGGCTGCGGACAGATCGCTGCCGATCAGACATGCACCGCGCAGGTTAGCCGCCCGCAGGTCGTGCCCGGACAGGGCGGCACCGCTGAGGTCCGCGCCGCGGGCGTCACGGCGGGGGCCCGGCAGGCTCGCTCGCTCCGCTTCGCTGGCCTGCTGCAGGAGCGGGTTGATGTCCTGGCGCAACGCAGCCACCTCCAGCCCGAGGAGCTCCTGCTCCGGTGCGAACGTCGAGGCCCTGCAGGCGATTGCGGGCCTCGGACAGGTCGGCGCGAACGACCGCAGCCGCGGGCAACTCGAGGGCAGCCGTCACATACCAAAGCAGCTCGTGCAGCGCACGCATGACGTCGAAGACCGCGAACATGCGCCCGGCCACTCCCGGGCTGTCTCGCCAGCCCTGACCGTCGAACGTCACCTCGCAGACCTGCTGCCCCGCCCCGAAACAGTCATAGCTGGTGCAACCCGGAAAGCCGCGTGGCCGCAGCTCGGCGTGAATGGTGCAGCGGTCATCGACCGCCAGGTGCAGGCACGGGCGACCAGCGGGCTTGTCGATCGCGAAGTCCGCGGACGCGATGAAAGCGGGCGCAACGCAGCAGAGGCCCTGGCATCGTCCGCAATCGGCTTGCAGGCTCAGCAGGGCGTCGGGCACAACACCGATCCTGCACCTGCCGGCACGTGGTCGGGCACCGGCTCGGGCAGGGTGATCGCGACGTTGAACTCCGGTCCGTCAAGGTACATCTCGCGTCGGCCACTCGGTCCGGCGCAGCAACGCGAGGACGGCGCGGTTTTCCCGCAGCCCGGAGGCGGTGAGCTGCTCGACACCGCGCATCTGCGCGCAATGCGCGAGCTCGCGGATCAGCCGTTCACCGATGCCCAGGCGATGGAAGTCATCGGCGACCTCGACCGAGATCTCGGCCTGCGTCGGCTCGCCGGGGTCCCGCACGTAGCGGGCCATCCCGATCAGCGCGCCGCGGGCGAAGGCGCCGACCACCTCGCGGTTGACGTGGTCGATGTCCGCGAGCGCCTGCAGCTGGCGCCGGGAGAGCGAGCGCAGCGGCGCGAGGTAGCGCAGGTAGCGCGACCGCGGGGACAGGCGCTCGAAGAGCGAGACGACATGATCCATGTCGTCTCGAGTCAGCACGCGGAGCCGGACATCGGAGATGTCGATCGCGTCGGCATGGAACGGCCGGGCCCGGCCCTGGCGGGGAACCTGTGCCGCCACCTGGCTTTGCTCAGCCTCGCGACGACGTTGAGAACGATGGGCAGCGGCCAGGTCGCCAGCTAAATAGTCATACATTGCAGCCTCTTTCACGGGCAGTCGCGGAGCGCTCACCCGATTGGCGCCGGTGTGGGCGCCCGGGCTGTGTTGACAGCGCCGGGCGCCCGCCGGCGGTTACGCGCCTAACCCTTTGGCAGGCTGGATGTTCTGATTGATGTGGAAGACGTTCTGCGGGTCGTAGCGCCGCTTGATCTCGCTGAGGCGCAGGTAGTTGCCGCGGTAGGAGGCCTTCACGCGGTCGTCGCCCTCTTCCATCATGAAGTTGATGTAGGCGCCGCCGGCCGAGGTGGGATGCAGGGCCTCCCAGTAGTCCTTGGCCCATTGCGTGATGACGCCGGCGTTCGCCGGGTCCGGGTCGACCCCCACGATGACCCCGGCCCAACCGCCGTCGCGGTACGCGAATGCCGTCGCCCCCTCCGCCACGCGGCGCGCCGCGCCGTCGATCGGGTAGAGGTGCATCGTGGAGTGGCCGGTCGGCAGTTGGGGACCGAAGCTGCGGTGCACCTCGATGGCCTCGTCCGTGATCTCCTTGAAGAAGTCGGCGCGCCAGTACCACTGCAGCCCCGCGGGATAGAGCGGGTCGAACGCGCTCTGCAGCGCCGTGAACGGCATCTCCTGGAGCCCGACCACGAGCGGCGAGCCGAACGATTTGATCGGCTCGAGCACCGCTTCGGCGGCCTCGTGACGCCCGGTGTAGCACCACACCAGGGCGCACGCCTGGCGTCCCCAGAGGGCCTCGGGGAACGGCGGGGCGGGCGGGATCGTGATCAGGCCCAACCACCCGTTGAGCTCCTCGGGAAGGGAGGGAAGGAGCTCGCGGTACCAGCGCATGACCTCGCCGGTGTCGGCGATGTCGTAGAGCACGGGCCCCCCGATGACCATGCCGTGCTCGCCGATGTCATGGGTGCGGAAGGTGAACGAGGTGACGACGCCGAAGTTGCCACCGCCGCCGCGCAGCGCCCAGAAGAGGTCGCTGTGGGACTGCTCGCTGGCCGTGACGAAGCTTCCGTCGGCGAGCACGAGATCGACGGAGAGCAGGTTGTCGACGGTGAGGCCGAAGCGGCGGCTGAGGTAACCGATGCCGCCGCCCAGCGTGAGACCCGCGACGCCGGTCGAGGCGATGAACCCGGAGGGGGTGGCCATGCCGAACGCGACAGTGGCGTGGTCGACGTCGGCCCACGTCGCACCGGCGTCGACGCGAACCGTGTGGTGCTCCGGGTCGACCGTCGTGCTGCGCAGCGAGTGACATGTCGATGACGAGCGCGCCGTCCCAGACGCCGAGGCCGGCTGCGTTATGGCCGCCGCCGCGGACGGCGATCTCCAGGCCGTGCTCGCGGGCGAAGCGGACGCAGGCGATGACGTCGGCGGTGTCGCGGACCTGCACCACGGCAGCCGGGTGCTTGTCGATCATCGCGTTGTAGACGGCGCGGGCCTGCTCGTAGCCGGCGTGCTGCGGGGTGATGACCTCGCCACGAACGCCGGCCGACAGCTCGTCGAACGGCGCAGCGGCGAGGGCGCGTCTCGGTGGTGGTCATGCGCGTTCCTCTCGAATGCGGCGGAGGGGTTTCCGCCGGCACCGAAATTAGGAAGCCCAGCGTTCCCGGAGCGTTCGCGCCAGGAGGTCGGCTCAGAGGGGCGAGAGAACGCCTGTCGGCTGCTGGGGAACGCCCTGGGCCACCAGGTCGCGCTCGCACCGGCGCAGCAGCGCGACGCTGCCGTGAGCAGTCGCCATCGCCGTCGCCGCGCGCAGCCGCGCGACGGCCGGCCCCTTCTCGTCGTAGCCGGCTCTCATCCGCATGACCTCCGGCAGCCACCACACGTCCTGATGCGCCTGGCCCGCCACGAGGGCGGCGTCGAGCGTCGCACTGGCCGGGCCGGGCATTCCCAGCCGCCCCTGCAGGTCGGCGATGAGGGCGAGCCAGTACGGCATGCGCGCAAACGCTCGCTGCGCCCGCAGATTGACCACGCCGCGACGGGCCATGGCCAGTCCCTCGGCCCCGCCCTGCCGCCACCCCTCCAGGACCAGGACCCATTCGCTGTAGTAGGCGAAGCCGTACCGTTCGCAGAGCTCGCCCAGCTCGCCGACAGTGGCCTTCAACTCGGCTGTCGTCTTCGAAGAGCTGGCTGGTGACCGCGGCGTACGCGAGAGCGACCGCCAGGTTGTACGGGTGTTCGATGCTGCGCGCCAGCTCGATGGCCGTCCGCGCGCTCGCTCTGGCCTCGTCGTCACGACCCAGCAGCCAATACGCATGCGCCGAGAACGCGGTGCCGTGCACGTCGGGCCGGGTGCCGATGGTCCAGTAATGCGTGCCCGAGGTGAGCTTCTGCGCCAACTCGAAATGGTGCAACGCGATGTCCAGTCGGGCCAGCGAGACAGCCGAACCGGCGACGGCGAAATGGGCCGAACCGGCGAGATCCGACTCGGGGTCGACAAGGGTGAGCGCCCGCACCGCACCGTCGTAGCTTTCGGCGCAGCGCCCTTGCACGAAGGCAGACCCCCAGAGGCTGAGCAGGGCGTTGGAGATGGAGTCGCGCGAGTCCGAGCTTCTCGGCCAGGGAGATCGACCGCTCCAAGGCCCGCTGCAATTCGAGCGAGGCGTAGCCGTAACGCGCGAGCAGCGGTGCCGCCATCTCCTCCAGGATGGCCAGCTCCTGACGATCGCGCTCCCGGCTCGCCGGCTGAGCCCGGAGGATGGCGAGCGCCTGCTCGTGAGTGCGGATCGCCACGGCATGGGCAAACATTCCCGACGCGACATCGGCCGCCCGGCGGTAGTACGCCACGGCCCGGTCGGGGCGTCCGCTCGCGCGCGTACTGGTCGGCCAGCTGCGCTGACACCGACATCCAGGTCACCCGCGTGGAGAAGCTCGAGACTCTGCGCGAGGCGCCGGTGCAGCAGCCAGCGCTTCGGCGGGCTCACCTGCTCGTAGGCGGCCTCCCGCAGCAGGTCGTGCGAGAAGTCGTAATCGGTCTGCAGCTCGCGGAAGATGCGGCGCCGCCAGAGCTCGTCGACGGCACGAACGACCGCAGTCGGCCTGCAGGTCACTGGCTTCGATGAGCAGCTCGAGGGAGAAGTTGCGGCCGACAGCAGCCGCCAGCCCGGCAATCTCGCGGGCGGCCTGGGTGGCCTGCTCCAGACGGCTCTCGAGCACCTTCGCCACGGCGACCGGAGCCGACCCGTCGCTCGACCCTGCCCCTGCCCGGATGGCTTCGATCACGTAGAGCGGGAACCCGCCGGTCGTCTCCTGCAGCAGGTGGATGTCCTGCTCCGGCAGCGGCCGGCCGGCGAATGCCGTCGCGAGGCGGGCTACGCCGACGTAGTCGAGCGGGCCCAGCGAGAGCTCGGTCAGCAAGCCCGATGGCGCGCATCCGGACCATCCAGCCGGCCATGTCGGGATCTTCGTCGAGGTCGTCATCGCGACGCGTGGCGGCGACCATCACGGGCGCATCCGGGCTGAGGCCGAGGAGAAACGTGATGAACGCAAGGGTCTCCTGGTCGCACCACTGCACGTTGTCCAGCACCAGAAGCAGCGGCCGGTCCACCGCGAAGAGAACCCGACTCAGACCTTCGAAGAAGCGGTGGCGTTGCCACGCGTCGACCATCGACACGGGTGCGCGGCCTCTCCGGGGGTGCGATCGATCGATGGCGTCAGCCGCTCGACCTCCGCGCGCCAGACCGGATCCAGCGACGCCGCTGCCGCTTGAACAGCGGGAGTGCGGAGCCAATCAGCCACCGGGGCAAGGGCGAGGCGCCCAGCCGTTCCGAAGCACTGCGCCGAGCTGACCACGGCCCCCTGCGCGCCCGCGGCTTGGGCCACGTCGGTGACCAGGCGCGTCTTGCCTACGCCGGCACCTCCGCGCACCACCGCCAGGGTCGGCTGACCGGCGGCTGCCGCCTGCCACAAGGACTGCAGGAGAGCGTGTTCCCGCTGGCGGCCGACCAGCGGTGAACGGGCTGAACCGACCCGCGCGGTATCCGCTTCCACGACCGGGAGCGGCTCGTCATCGGGCTCGGAATGCGCGAGCAGCCGCTGGAGCGTGGCGCGCGTGGCCTGGTCCGGGATGATGCCGAGCTCGCGCTCGAGCACTGACGCGCAGCGGTGATAGGTGCTTACGGCGCCGGCCCGATCACCGAGCTCCGCCTGGATCTCCATGAGGACGCGATAGGCCTCTTCTTCCAACGGTTGCAGGGCTATCCGGCGCCGGGCGACCGTCGCTGCACCTACCAGATCGCCGTCGCGAACGCGCGTTTCGCAGACGAGCGCGCACAGGTCGATGCACCGCCGCTCGACCTCGGACCGGACCTCGAGAATCCAGTCGTCATAGCCGCCCGGGAGGAACTCCCCCCGGTAGCGCGCAATGGCGGCGGCACCATGGCGGACCACGCCTTCGCGATCACCGCGCTCGGACGCCTCGAGGGCCGCTGCCCGCTCGCTGTCGAAGACCCGGAGATCCACCTCGCTGCCCGGGGTGTCCTGCCACGCGAGATTCGTGGAGGCCACGACGAGCGCCGGGTGCTCGCCGAGCGCCTGGCGAAGGTGATGGAGTTCGCGGCGCAGGTTGGTGAGCGCCTGCGCATCCGACGAGTCCGGCCACAGGACTCCCGCGATGCGCTGGCGGGTCTGGGGGGCTCCGGCGTGGGCAGCGAGGAAGGCGATCAGCGATATGGCGCGCGAACGCACGCGAAGATCCCGCCGCGCGTCGTCGGTGATTGCCTGCTCGCCAAGGAGCGACACTCGTAACATGCCCGGGAGCCTCCTGGGGCGCCAGGCTAGCCGCCCTTCCTCGCCAGGACGAGAGCTTTGCCGGCGGGATGGCAGTCATAATTCCGACAGCCGGATTGACCCGCCGACCGGAGTCCGCAGCCCGGCCCACCATGAGGATCGTGTGAAAGGGCCACGAATGCTGACAATTGGACTCCTCGGCGGGATGAGCTGGGAGAGCAGCGCCGAGTACTACCGGCTCGCCAACCAGCTGGTCGCGGCACGGCTGGGCGGCCTGCACTCGGCTCGCCTCGTGCTGCTGTCGGTCGACTTCGCCGAGATCGAGTCATTGCAGGCGTCGGGCGCGTGGGACGACGCCGGCCGGCTGCTCGCCTCAGCAGCGCGCTCGCTCGAGGCGGCTGGTGCCGACGTGCTCCTGCTGTGCACCAACACCATGCACAAGGTGGCCGGCGCGGTCTCCGACGCCGTGACGATTCCGCTGCTGCACCTGGCCGATACCACGGCAGCCGCGGTGCACGCTGCCGGACTGACGACCGTCGGCTTGCTCGGCACCGCGTTCACCATGGAGCAGGACTTCTACCGTGACCGCCTCTCCGGCCACGGCCTGAAGATCCTCGTCCCGGGGCGTGCCGATCGCGAGCTCGTCCACCACGTCATCTATGACGAGCTATGTCGCGGGATCGTGAGCGCGCAGTCCCGCGCCGCTCACCGCGAGGTCATCGGGCGTCTCGTCGACGCGGGCGCGCAGGGCATCATCCTCGGCTGCACCGAATTGGAACTGCTGCTCGGTGCCGGCGACAGTCCAGTGCCGCTGTTCCCGACGACCCGGCTTCACGTCGAGGCCGCGGTCGACTACGCGCTCGGTGGCTCCGGCCCGCAAGAGCCTTCCGCTGAAGGCGCCTGACGCCGTACGCGCGGCAACCGTCGCCCAGGCGAGGAGCAAGAAGAGGAACAGGGCGACCGAAGCCCCGCGGAACATGTCGCTGCCCGTTCGGGCGGCCAGGCCACTTGCCCCGGTGACGCAGGTGCCGACCGGGAAGGTGAAGGACCACCACGTCAGCGCGAACGGCATCCGCTCCCGGATGGCGCGCAGCGTGACGGCGGCGACGATGGCGAACCACAAGGCGGCGAACCCGAACGTGATGACGCCGTAGAGCGTCGCGAAACCGGCCGCCGCCGTTGCATTCGCGCCGGTGAGAATCGCCGGGGCCGCGGCACCGAGCAGGCCGGCGGCCGTGATCGACTGCCCGAGCGGGCCGAGCACGATCCACAATGTCGGCACCATGACGGCGGGACCGACATGGTGCTGCACCAGGCGTCCCCAGATCAGCGTGATCGTCACCAGGCTCCCGATGAGCGCGAGCCCGAACATGGCGTAGCAGCCGTAGAGCATCGTGAGCTGGCCTTGCCGGCTATGAATGTGCGGCACCAGCAGCGCCCCGGTCGATGCCGACACCATCGGCGGCACGATCGGCATCAGCCAGCCGCCGAACGCCGCGTCCGGCGCGTTCTCATGGCGGGTGAACATCAGGTACGGGACGGCGGCAGCCGTGAGCAGGCCGAGCGCCGTGCCGGCCGACCAGAGCACCCAGTCGAGGTCGACCGCAGCACGAAGGCCGATCAGGTCACGCCCGAGCAGGATCGCACCGGCGCCCACGGTCAGCAGGGCCATCGGCGGCGCGCCGTAGAAGTGGCTCATGACGGGATCGAAGGCGTAGGAACGGGCCGCCTGCCGATCCCGTAGCCAATGCCTCACGGTGGCTGCCAAGACGAGCGCGAGCAGCACGGCGGCGAGCAGCCACACCAGGCGTGCTCCGGCTCGCAGTCCAGGCACGGAAACCGGCAGCCCGGCCGCCGCATTGGCCACGATTCCGGTACCCATGATGGAGGCGAACCAGTTGGGACCGAAGGTGCGTATCGATCCGCGAGTCGCGAATGCGCCAGCCATGATTCCCCTCTCGCCAGGCGTCCGGTCTCCAGCGTCGCGTCCGCCCGCGGCGCCCGGTAGCCGTCCTGGCTGTATGCATCCATAACCCAGACCTATGGCTGGGCAGCTAGCATCACGGGGTGCTGTCCCCGCGCGTGCCCGACCTTTCCGCGCTCGAGCTGCTGCTGTCGATCGCGCGCGAGGGGAGCGTGGGCCGCGCGGCCGCTGCCCATGGCATCAGCCAGCCGGCCGCGAGCAGCCGGGTCCGGAGCATGGAGCGACTACTCGGTTTCCCCTTGCTGGAGCGCCACGCCCGCGGCTCCTCGCTGACTCCGCGCGGCGCTCTGGTGGCCGACTGGGCGCAGAGCGTCGTGGATGCCGCAGCGACGCTCGATGCGGGCATCAGTGCCCTGCGTGTCGATGCGGGTGCCCGGCTGACGATCGCGGCAAGCCTCACCGTCGCCGAGCACCTGTTGCCCGGGTGGATCGCCCGCTGGCACGCCAGCCGCCCGGAGATTCAGATCAGCGTCCGGGGAACCAACAGTGCCGCGACCGCTCAGCTGGTGCTCGAGGGCCAGGCCGATCTCGGGTTCGTGGAAGGGCCGAGCGTGCCGGCGGGGCTGTCCAGCCGGATCGTCGCGTCGGACCGCCTGGTCGTGGTGACGGCGCCGGGCCATCCCTGGACCCGGAGGCGGCGGCCGGTCGAGGCAGCCGAGCTCGCCGCCACTCCCCTGGTGCAGCGCGAGCCGACGTCAGGTACTCGCGTGGCGCTCGAACACGCGCTTCGCGGCCACGAGCTGGCGGCCCCCGCTCTGGAGCTCTCGACGACGAGTGCGGTACGCGGCGCCGCCGCGGCGGGGGCTGCTCCGGCCGTCCTCAGCAACCTGGCGGTCGACGACGACATCCGCGCCGGGCGGCTCGTCGAGATTCCGGTCCGCGACCTCGACCTTTCCCGCCGGCTGCGCGCGGTGTGGCCGCGCGGGCAGCAGCCGAGCGGGCCGGCGCGGGATCTCTTGGGCCAGATCTCGCGGGTCCGGCGGTCCGCCTGAACGGCAGCTCACGGATTCTCCAGCGGCAACGACGGTTCAGTTGGCCAGCCCGTTGTCATACGCGAAGACGACCGCCGCCGCCCGGTCACGAAGCTGCAGCTTGGCGAACAGGTGGTTCACGTGGGTCTTCACCGTGCCCTCGCCGACCGTCAGCTGCGCGGCAATCTCGCGGTTGCTCAAGCCTCTGGCGATCAGCCGGAGTACGTCCGCCTCCCGTCCGGTCAGCGCGAAGTCCCGGGCATCGGCTGCGCGCATCACAGCCGCCGAACGATAAGTGGAGAGCACGCGTGCCGTCACGCTCGGGTCGAGCCAGCCCTCGCCCCGCGCGACAGCGCGCACGGCGCGCTGCAAATCCGGCGCTGGGGAACCCTTCAGTACGAAGCCGGCGGCACCCGCCCGCAGCATGCCGGCCAGCACCTCGTCGTCGTCGAACGTGGTCAGGGCGAGCACCGGAGCGGCTTCACCGTCGCTGCGCAGCCGCCGGGTCGCCTCCATGCCGTCGACGAAGGGCATGCGGACGTCCATCAGGATCACATCGGGATGCGCGGCCGATACCGCCGCCGGCACTTCTGCGCCGTCCGCGCACTCGCCGACGATCTCGAAGCCGACCTCGGGTCGCAGGAGCAGGCGCAGTCCCGCGCGGATGGCGTCCTGGTCATCGACGAGCAACACCCGGGTAAGCGTGAGCGGCTCATCCATCAGGCGCCGGCCCCCGGCGCCGGTTCGGGCTGGGCAACGATCGGCACCTCGGCCCGGACCAGCCATCCGAGACCACCGGGTCCCGCCGAGCAGGTTCCGCCGACAGCCTCGGCTCGCTCGCGCATCCCCGCTGTCCCGAGCCCGTGGCCATGCTGCGGCGCGCCGGCACTGTCGACCGCCAGCGTCGCTACGGCATCGGCGACCCTCAGATCGACGGTGACCGCAGCGCCCGGCGCATGCTTCGCCGCGTTGGTGAGCGCTTCCTGGGCGATGCGGTAGATGGTGAGGCCGGCGGTCGGGCCGATGCGCTCGAGGTCTCCCTCGACACGCAGCCGCACATCGGCACCCGCGCCCTGCAAGCGCGCGACCAGGCCGGGCAACGCCGAGGCGCCGGGCAGCGGGCGGCTGTCCGGCTCCGCGGTGTCACGCAGCAGGCCCACCGCCGACCGCACCTCGGCCAGGCTCTCGCGGCTGTGGCGCTCCGCCTCGGCGAGCGCCCGGGCGGCGTCCTGCGGCGCGTGCTCGAGAGCGACGCGTGCACCGCTCACGTGCATCAGCGAGATCGTCAGGCTGTGGGCGATGACGTCGTGCAACTCGCGGGCGATCCGGTTGCGCTCGGCGAGCGCCGCCTGCTCCGCCAACCCGGCTTGAGCGATGCGTAGCTGATCGAGGAGCCACAGCTGGCGGCGCAGCACCAGCTGCGACCCGAACGAGAGCGTCACCCCGCCGGCCCAGGCGACGAAGCCCGCGTCAGCGTCGACGATGAGCCATTGCAGGGCGAAAAGCAGGAGCAGGCCCAGCCAGAAGGCGATGGCGTGAGCCCGGGAAGCCAGCAAGGCCATCCAGCCCGTCAAGACGCAGGTGGCGAACCAGCCGACGTTGCTGCCACTGCCGTACGAGACGAGCGCGACGCCCCCTACGGCGACGGCGGCCGGCAGCAGCATCCAGCGCTCAGGAGTGCGGGTCAGGACGATAGAGGCTGCCCCTGCGATCAGCACGCCTACGCTGCTGCGCAGGTAGTGGCTATCCGCCTGGACGACGCCGGCGACGGTCAGGAGCAGCACCGCGACGGCGGCCCCCACAGCCCGATCGATCCGGCTCACCCTGACGACAGTAGGTCGACGGGCGCTCGGCCGCAGGGACACGGACGTCGGCGTGGCCATCACAGCGCGGTGCGCCGCCCCGCGATCGCCACGGCAAGCACGGCCAGCCCGGCGGTGATCAGGAGCGGCCACGTCGCGCTGCCGATCGCCAGCCAGGGCTTGCGTACGGCGTTGGTGAGAAGCGTCAACGGGAGCACGCCGGCGATCTCGCGAAGCGCCGAGCCCATGACGTGCGGCGGCGGCCCGCCCGCGCCGAGCAGGAAGGAGGGGAAGAACAGGAGCAGCCCGACGGCTTGGGCGGAACGCGCCGAGGGCAGTACCGACCCGAGCAGCACGCCGAGGGCGACGAAGCCGACCGCACCGATGACGAGCGCCGCGATCACGCGTACCGGTGCGTGCAGGGCCGGAACGCCATACACCGGAGCCGCAACCAGCAGCAGGAGCACGCTCGCCAGCGCGACCGTGATGAGCCCGGTGACGAGTTCGGCGAGTGCGAACGACCACCGCGGAAAGCCTGCGGCGGCGAACCTTCGCAGCACGCCGCGTTCCCGGTAGGAGGCCAGATGCACCGGCACCATCACCAGGCCGGTGGCGGCGATGACCACCGTCAGGTAGGAGGCGACATACCAGTGCGACGGGTTCGTGCCGGCGAAGGCGACATCCGGTTCGGTGCCGAACGAGCCGCCGATGATGAGCATGGTGACGATGGGAAAGGCGATGACGAACGTCAGCACCAGCGGATCGCGGATCATCAGGCGCAGCTCGGCCTTGATCAGTCGGCGGGTCATCGCAGGGCTCCTGTCACTACGGGGGCGGTCGCCGGCGGCGCTTCCGCGGCGGGCCGCGATCCCTCTCCCTCGAGCAGCTCGAGCAGGGCGTCTTCCAGCGAGGGCATGGCGACCCGCAGGTCGCCCGGCACGTCGCCGGCATCGACGAGCGCTGCACCGACATGCGCGACCATGCGCCGCTCCCCAGTGACGCTGATGCGTCCCGGTGAGCGCGTGACATGGCGTACTCCAGGCAGGGCGTCGAGGCGATGGAGCATGGCGCTCTGCTGGCTGTCGGGCAGCGAGAAACCGACGCTGGCCCAGCGGGCGTAGCGGTCGATCAGCTCGTCCGGCGATCCTTTCGCGAGCACCCGGCCGGCCCGCATGGCGACCACCTGGTCACAGAGGGCCGAGGCCTCCTCCAGCTCGTGCGTGACCAGCAGCACGGTGGTTCCCTCCGCGCGCAGGTCGCTCACGGACTGCCAGACGGTCCGCCGCGCTGCCGGATCAAGGCCTTGGGTGAGCTCGTCGAGGATCACCAGCCGAGGCCGGTTCAGCAGCGCCAGCACCAGGAACAGGCGCTGCTGCTCACCCCCGGACAGCGAGCTGAAGGCGGTGCGGCGCCGGGCAGCGAGGCCGAAGCGTTCCAGCAGCCCCGGACCGAGCCCGGCGCGCGTGTTGTCGAACAGGTCGACCGCCTCGCTGACCCGCATCCGGTCCGGCAGTCCGGACTCCTGCAATTGGCTTCCGATCAGCCCGCGCAGGCGGTCCGCGTCGGCCGTGGGGTCAAGTCCGAGCACGCGGATCGTCCCGGCGTCGGGGGTGCGCAGGCCCTGCAGGCATTCAACGGTCGTCGTCTTGCCGGCCCCGTTCGACCCGATCAACCCGACGATCTGACCCGCGGGGACATCGAGGTCCAGGTGGTCGACGACCATCCGGGATTCGTAGGACTTGCAGAGCCCGCGGACCTGCACCACGCTCGTCAGGTTCGTCGGGTTCGTCAAAGACATTGACTTCATGAGGGAATCGTGACGAACATGCGCCCCCGGCGCCTCTACCCCTGGGTGGAACTTTGGCGGCGCCTGGCTCGCGTCTTCCAACCCTGGGGAACGAACACCCCGAATGTGAGCTCATGCGCCGCCATGCCCGTCCTCCTTGCTGTTCGGGTCGATCGTCGATGATGGCGACCCTCCCACGTTCGGGGGGACAGCGCACCGTCGCAAGCCTGGGGCTGCTGGTGGACTGCTCAGGCGGGGCCGTACTGGTTGTAAGCGGGCACGTTGGCCGGAACGGGCGCCGGAGCCAACGCCGCGCGGTAGGACGCGGTAAGCCCTGCGGAGGTCAGCAGCGATGCCGGAGCCTCACTCAGCGCATTGATGACGTGGTTCGCCTCGACCGTGACGCCGACCAGCGGATGCGCGCCGCAATTGACGTTGAGCGAGATCAACCCGGCGGGCGGGTCGGCCTGAGCCGAGTAATTGCCGTCGTAGTCGATCGGACCGCCGCCGCAGCCGCCGAAGGAGAAGTACGGCGACACCCCGGGCAGAAGGTGGGGTGCGAGCGGCACGTACAGCGCGCCCCAGACAACGTTCGATCGGACCCGCACGAATTGGGTTCCGTTGTCGGTGTAGATCGACCAGCTCGGGTGGACCTGGTTCAGGACGACGTTGCCGGTGATCTGCTCGGCGTCGGCCATCGAGCTGCCTTGGATGCCGTTGGTGTAGATCCCGCCGCCGTCAACCAGCGTCTGCATGTGATCGAAGATGAGGTTGTCGCTGATGACGTTGCCGCGCGAGTAGTTCGACAGCGGGCCGAGGTAGGCGAAGCGCTCGCGCCAGCCGCCCCAGCCAATGGAGATTCCGGAGTACGGCACGGAGTCGATCTGGTTGTGCGCAATCGACGTGTACTGCGCGTAGCCCACGAAAAGCGCTGCACTGTCTTGGTATTCGGCCGCCACGGCATGGAAGTAGTTGTCGTGGATCTGGTTGCCGGAGACGAGCTGCCCGCCACTCGCGAGCGGCTGGTCGACGCCGCCTAAGGTCAGTCCGCTCCCAGAGGTATCGGTGAATCGGTTTCCAACGACCACGTCGTTCTGGCTGCCGTTCCCGAGCGCGAGACCGGCGGCGCCAAGATGCGTAAAGGTGTTGCCTTCAAAGGTGATTCGCTGATCGTCACGGAAGCTGACGTTGCCGGGGATCTGGTCGTACGCCGCATACGGACAGCTGGACTCCGCCGAGTCGCACGCGCCTTGATTGCGGTACGCGTCCTTGCCGGTCAGGTAGGTACCGGCCTGGAAGGCCGAGTAGCCGTTGGCGCCGCTCGGTGCGAGCCATGTCGCGTACGAAAACGTGATGCCGCGAAAGGCGATGTCGTGGATCGGCGAACCCGCTTCGCCTACTGCATCGACGAGCGTTTCCAGGCGCGGCGCGACGACGGTGGCCGTTCGCATGTCCTGTCCCGGTAGTGGGATGTAGTCGAGCCGGCGCGCCGACGTGTCGAGGTACCACTGCCCGGGTTTGGTCAGCAACTCGTACGCGTTGGTCGCGACGTACTTCGCGCCGAGGCGCTGGTTGAAGCCGGAGATGGCGAGTGCCGTCCCAGGCGTCGCGCGCCTGGTCGTGTTGTCCCAGCAGGGCTGGTCCATGGTGATGGCGGTCCCGCTCACGGACGCGATGCGGCAGCGGCTCTCGGTCCAGTTTGACGGGCCGCTCGGATACACCATTTCAATGGCCGACGGGTTCTTCCACGTATCGAGCACGCTCGAACTGGCCCGATACCCTGTCGCCGTCTGCGTGAGCGTCACCGGAAGCTGCCCTTGGGCGATCTCAGCCCGCCGGCCGTCGACGTAGAGCTGCCGCAATTGCAGACCGTTCGCGACCGGAGCGCTCCACACGTCGCCGCGCAGGCGCGTCCATCCGGAGATGCGCTGCCCACCACTGATGACGGGGTGGGCACCAGGAGCTGCTTCGTAGCTGACGGTGTGCCCGCCCTGGCCCGAATCCGCCGGCGTCAGCGAAAACGGTGCGGTCAGCGTGTAGGTGCCGTCCTCGAGGATGACGTGAGCGTCGGCCGTCATCGACGCCAAACGCGGGCGCAAGGCGTCCCTGGCTGCAGCCAGGCTCGTGTACGGGTCGTGCTGCGTTCCTGATCCGGTGCCGGTTCCCCCGGGGCGTACGTGAATCGTGAGCGGGGCATCCGACGTGTGCGTTCCGCCGGCGTCGCCCCCACACGCGCCGAGCACAAGCACTGAAACCGCCAACATCGCGGCCGCGAGGGCGCAGGTGAGCGGCCGCAGTGATCGCATGATCTTGGTTATCGGCGATATTCACGCGCCCTTGACCACCCCCATTCGGCCCGTCTTGCGCGGCCTCACGTGCCGTCCTGGTGTGCTCTGACCAGAAGGTTCGGTGCCTGCCACGACTGGAGTTGGCGCCGCGTACCGACTTCCTCGGCCCTGCAGGTGAAGGCTTGCCATGGCTCCACACCCGTGACCTTGCTACGCCCGACGACGGCTCGTCCGGGTGTCCACGCAGGACGGAGACGTGTACCCGTTGAGCGCCGTATATCAAGCCTCGGCGAGCACTGCGAATCGGGTCTCGGACGTGTAGCCGTTGTCGCCTGCCACCCGAGCTCGATCACGGATGGCGAGCTTGAGGTTGTTCTCCGCGCGGCCTTGGTGCGCCCAGTTCGCTCGACCTCGCGCGTGACGCCGTCGTAGTCCGGGTACGAGCAGCGGGACCGGCTTCCGGAAGGGGTCCGATACGATCTGCCCTGCCCGGGAGTGCCGAGCGAGAGAGGTGGCCTAGCCACAGTGATCTCCCGAAAATCTCCCGGAAACCACTACCAGGTTCGCGGAATCTCGACCACGATGAGCCTCCACACAACTGAAGATGATCACAGTGTCAGCCCAAAGGTGCAGGTCAGGCAGCCAACAATGACCGCCAACGACTGACACCGACGGGCCGTTAGCTCAACTGGCAGAGCAGCGGACTTTTAATCCGCGGGTTCGGGGTTCGAGCCCCCGACGGCCCACCGTATGGAGGCGGTTTTGGTCCAGCGCCAGGGCGTCGACCGGCGTCCATGGCCACTCACGGTCCTCTCCGGTGCCGTTGCACGAAACCAGCTACCACCCGAAGCGTGTCCGGGGACTGCCGCGGGCCGGACTCAGCTCCGAGTCGCCACGATGGCGATAGCGAGCAGGTCTGCATCCGGGTCGGGTGTCACATGTGTCGGACTGCCAGCGGTGTTCGTCGCGACGTCGACGGCTGTCACTGTGCCGTTGCCGTTGCCGACCACGTAGGCAGTTTTGCCATCGGGGGTGAAAGCGATCCAATGGGGCTGGGTGTTGGCGGGCAGCTTGATGGCAGGACCGGCCTTGGCCGGCGTGGCGGTGAGATCCAGGGGGACAACCTCATCGACCTCAGGCCCGCTGCCGGCGATCGCCACGTAAGCAGTGCGGCCGTCAGGGCTTATCTGCATTTCGATGGGGGGACCGGGCAGCGGGATAGCCGCTCCAGCCGTCCGGTCAGCCACGGAGATCGGTGTGATCGAGTTGCTGCCCTTGTTCTCCACAAACGCAGTGCGGCCATCAGCGGTGACAGCGATCCAGTTGGGATGCAAGCCGACCTTGATCGAGGGCAACACCCGGCCGGCGGAGCCGCCGTCGAGTACCTCAATCGGGGTGACGGTATTTCCGGGATCCTTATTGGTCCCCCAGTTCGCCACGTAGCAGAACTTGCCGTCCGGGGTGAACGCGACCGTGTTGGGGCCGGCATAGGGGATGGAAATCGTCTGGCTGACCTTGCCCGTGGCCAGATTCACGGTGGTGACGGTCTTGTTTCCGTAGTTCGCTACCCACGCCCACTGCTCGTGCGACTTCGGCACGAAGGCGAGGGCAACCGGTTCGGAGCCCACTCCGACCGGGTGTCCGATCTTCCCGGTGGTGAGATCAACGCTGGCCACGCTGTTGGTTCCTTCGTTCGACACATAGCCGGTCTTGCCGTCGGACGAGATGATCAGGTCATTCGTGCCGGCGCCTTGCCCGACCTCAATGGGCGCTCCAGGCTTGCCGTCTTTGAGATTGATCGGAAAGACCGAACCCACACCCGGCGACTTTCCGTTGTCCTCGGCGTTGGTGACGTACGCCGTCCATCCGGCGGTACTACTGACGACCCGAGGCGTCGAAGCGGGAGCCGGCGTCTTCGTGGACGCATGTGTCCCGGCAGCACCGGACGAGCAAGCCGACAGCGTCAGGGCGCCGACGGAGAGAGCCGTCAGCGTGGCGACAGCAACCTTTGACCGATTCATGAAGTATTACTCGGTCTGCATGCTTCCGGCTTGAGGGCCGAGCTCCGGGCGACCACGCGGCAGAAGCGATAAATCCCATTTGAGACGGGGCAAGGGCGCCGAGCGGGATCGGCCGGCACGTCGCGTACCCAGCTGTTCGCAGTGATTCGCATGATCGTGCGGACTCTTGCGGACTAAATGCGGACTGACAGGCTCGGCGTCAACCAGCGGCGCGGCTCGTGGTGGAATATACCCAGCAGCTAGCAACTATCCGTCCACCGCAAGCGAGGCGATGCCCGTGCAAGAGCCGCTGACCCAGGACCGCAAAGCTGATTTCACAGACATCTACCTGCGGCCAGATCCGCGGGCGTACTACCGCACTCTCGGCACGCTGGATTATCAGATTCCACAGCGCGCTCTCCCCGTGTTCGACACCGTTCTCAACGCGCTTCCGGACCAGGGTGCTTCGAAGACGGTCGTCGACCTGTGTTCTTCGTACGGCATCAACGCCGCGTTGTTGCGTCATGAGGTGGACCTGGACGGGCTGACCGCGCGCTACCTCGAACCAGAACTTGCCGCGGCGTCCCCAGAGGAGTTATTGACGGCCGACCAGCAGCTGTTCGCCGAACCTGCACGGCGCCCCGAGCTTGCGGTCGTCGGGTTGGACGCCGCGCAACCGGCGATCGACTACGCCGTCGATGCGGGGCTCCTGGCCGACGGCTGGGCTGAGAATCTCGAGACGACCGAGCCATCTACCGAGTTGGCTAAGGGGGTGGCCAAGGCGGACCTGATCATCTCCACCGGAGGCGTCGGGTATGTCGGCGCACGCACGTTCGAGAAGCTCCTGGAGTGCATCGACGATGCTGAAAACCTGTGGTTGGCGATCTTCGTGTTACGGGTCTTCGACTACTCCGACATCGCCGACCTGCTCAGCGAATACGGACTTGTCACTGAGCGATTCGACGGGTTGACCTTCCCGCAGCGCCGCTTTGCCGATGCCGCTGAACAGCAGGCGGCGATCCACGATGTGCAGATGCGCGGGCTGGATCCGAGTGGCAAAGAGGCCGACGGCTGGTTCCACGCCGACTGCTTCCTCAGCCGTCCGGCAGCCGCGGCGATGCCCGTCCTCGAAGGAATGATTTGAGACGGTGCCAGCATCGCGCAGAGCAACGATCGGAACCTGTGGACGGGCCTCGGCCTGGTGACGTGAAGGGCGCACCTTCCCGAGGATGATCTCGAAGTCATTCGGGTTCTGATCAGGACCGGCGTTGGCGCGCTGGTTCGGGAACGTACGCCCGTGCTCAAAGTAGTTCAGGAAATCGACGAGGCCAACGCCACCAGCCGCCACCGTCCGCAGCGATCACGGCTGGCTACGGTCGGCCAACGCAACACCGCCGTCTCAGCTCACGCTCAGCTCTCGGCGATCGCGGCGATCCGCTCGAGGGTGAGCGCCATGCCTGCCCGCGTCTCGCTCGCCCCCTTCTCGATCATCCCGGGGATCTTGCGGATGGCTCGCACGTACCTCGGCATGGAGATGATCTCGTAAGACTCGGTCACCTCCGTACCGTCGCCGGACGGCTCGAAACGGTATCGCCAGCGGGTCGACGGTGCTCCCTTGAAGAAGGTCTGGAACGCGAACTCCCGGCCGGGGTCACAGGCAATGACGATGCACTCGCGAGACCAGCGCATACCCCACTGGCGGTTGTGCCCGACGAACCGGGCGCCGGCCTCCGGCCCGCTCGCGCTGCCGACCCACTCGCAGCCCACCAGCACCGGGCTCCACTCGGCCATGCGCGGCACGTCGGCCACCAGTGCCCAGACCTTCTCCGGGGTTGCTGCGATCTGCCGGGATACCTGGTCAGCCATCATGGAGACAGCCTCGCATGGGGGGTCCTGCGCCGAACCGGCGCCTGAACGTCTCGTGGGAGCATCCGGGGGTCGTTGACCGGCCCCTCGAAGGGATCGCCGCCGGCGGATGCCAGGTGGGTCGCCGCCGAAGCTGCATGCCACTACGAGAAGCTGCATGAGTCAGCGCTGGACGGTCATGGCGTTCGAGAGCCCGCGCAACCACCTAGAGCAGCCGCTGGCTCGGGGTCATGTGCCGGTGAGCGCGTGCGTCAATCCGTCGAGATCCTCGACGGTGACCGTCAGTGCCGAGTGCCCCTTGGGTCGCAGCAGCGAAGGCACCTTGTCGTGGAAGTGGATGCACACGCCGGCGTTTGCGTTCGTTCCGAACGTGAGCCCGTCGTCTTTCAGCGAGCGCCGGGCGCCGACCGCCGTCCACCAGCGATAGTCACGGGTGATGTGGGCGCCGGTGACATTTTCTAGCCGGGTCTCGAGCTTGAGAAGACCGAACGTCGCCCGCAGCTGGCCGTCGTCGGTGAGTGTGACTCCATCTTTCGCTGGGCGAACGCCGAACACGCCCCAGAGGGCGAGCAGCCGCTTGTCGCATGCGTATCGGTACAGCGTGGTCATGAGCACCTGCTTTGGTCCGGAGCGGGCGACGAGGCTTTGCGGTCGGGTCGACTGGCCAGCACCCTGACGGTCGGATCACAGTAGGCCGCGCGGCGTGGGCCGTCACCGGGCGCCTCGGTTTGCCCGGCGCCAGGGCGGCACCGTGTGGCGATCGGTATGGGTGGCCAGGTTCTCCCGTCACGAAAGGCCTGCTCGCCGCTATACCGGCGGTGGATGCAGCTCGGGTCCGTGCCGCGCTCGATCGTGGGCACTAACGAGCAGGGCCGCTGTACGCTGCCAGCGAGATGGCAGCCACCGACGCTCCGAGCAGGCTGGCATCGCTGCGGCCGTACAACGTGGCTGCTGGTTGCCTGCACCTCGGGCAGGCTGTCCTCATCCTGATCCTGGCGAACAGCTTCGCCCTGCCCGTGCGGGCGACCTATATGACCGGTCCGCCGGGACCGCGTGTGGGGCAGCAGCAGGTCGTCCTGTTCAACCTGGGCTTCGCCGGGACGATCGCCGCCTTCTTCGGACTCTCGGCACTTGCGCACTTCTATGTGGCCGGTCCCGGCTGGGGCCGCTATCAGGCTCAGCTCCGCCTGCAGCGCAACCCCTTCCGCTGGATCGAGTACTCACTCAGCGCGTCCATCATGATCGTGCTCATCGCCATGCTCGTCGGCATCAGCGACGTCGCCGCGCTCGTCGCTCTGATCGGCGTGAACGGTTCGATGATCGGATTCGGATGGATGCAGGAGCGCTACGAACGCGCCGGAGCCGGACTTGGCCCGTTCTGGATCGGGTGCCTCGCCGGCATCTTCCCGTGGCTCGCCATCGCCATCTACCTCGTCGGCCCGGGAGCGGATCAGCATCCTCCGGGCTTCGTATACGGCATCTTCTTCTCGCTCTTCGCCTTCTTCAACTGCTTCGCCATCAATCAGTACCTGCAGTACAAGCAGATCGGGAAGTGGAAGGACTACCTCTTCGGTGAGCGGGTCTACGTCACGCTGTCCCTGACAGCGAAGAGCCTCCTCGCATGGCAGATCTTCGCCTCCACCCTGGCGTCATCCAACGTTGTCTGAGCGATCCCGAAGGAATGTCGAGTCCGGCACAGGCGATCATCGCCGAAGGGGAGCCGCCCGTCGGCATCTGCTCCGGTGGGAATCTGCTTGAGGTACGCCGCAACAGCGCGCCGCCGCTCGGCATAGCTGCGGCCGATCCGGGTCCTCGCAAGAGGCAGGGTCAGGCCCCGCTGACTCCGGATCGCAGGCGGTGTCACGCCTCAGCGTTTCGATTAGGCCGAATGTCCGCGGACGATGCGGTCGGTCTCGTCGCTAGCGAACGGGTCCGTCGGCGGCGCATCAACGACATGAGTAGTCGGTTCGGAGCCGGCTCAAGGCCAGTCCCAGAGTCGCCGCTTCAGCGCATCATCCCCCGCACCTCAAGGTTTTCGGTGCACCCGTCCGAGGCAGGTCCATAGGGCGAGCAGGCACATCCGCCGTGCTGCGAGCCCAAACCTAAGGATGCTTGATGACGGATTCCGCCAGCCATCGAGCCCGTCGTCCTCGTCCTGATGGGGGTCTCCGGCAGCGGCAAGTCGACCGTCGCGGCTCTCCTCGCCGGCCGTCTGGGCTGGGACTTCGAGGAGGGTGACGATCTGCATCCGCCGGCGAACATCGCCAAGATGCACACCGGTCACCCGCTCGATGACGAGGATCGCAAACCCTGGCTTGCCAAGGTCGCCGCATGGATCACCGAGCACACCGAGAACGGCCGCCCCGGCATCATCACCTGCTCGGCTCTGACGCGCAGCTACCGGGATGCCTTGCGCGGTGAACACGTGGTGTTCGTCTATATGAATGGCAGTCAGGATGAGATTTCCCCGCGACTGGGCTCGCGTCACGGGCACTACATGCCGTCCTCGCTGCTCGACTCGCAATTCGCCACATTGGAGCCACCGGGACCGGACGAGCGCTCGGTCAGCATTGGAATCAGCGCTCCGGCCAGGGATCAGGCGGCCGAGATCATCAGGCGGCTTGGACTCGTCATCGGGGGAGCCACCGCGTGAACACCATCGTCGCTCCGCTGACCGCGGTTTCCGTGACGGACCAGGATTTGTCATGTTGCTGAGCGCGATTCTCAGACTCGCGAACGGCAGTGCGCTGCCTGCTCTTTACTAGGCGTCGGCTGGCTGCACGGGGCCGACCGAGTCGGTCTGGCGGACCGCCGCGGGCCGGGGCTCACCCCTGACGAAGTACAGCCCCAGCACGAGAAAGACCGCCATGAGCGCGGCTGCTCCGCCGAACAGGGCCGCTCGACCCAGATGCTCGTACACGTAGCCCGACGCCAGGCCGCTGACGCCGGCGGCGGCCAGTCCCGTCGCACCGAGCAGCCCCTGACTCGACGACGCATCCGCGACGGACCCGGCGATCGCGGCGGCGACCGCATTGGCGGGCATCGTGAACGAGTCCGCGAACGCGTGGATGAGCGAGACACCGAGGAGCAACCACAGGCCCGGCAGAACGCCGTAGCTGAACGTGCACGCCGTCGCCAGCGCGATGCTGACCGCCGCCACGCGCATCGGACCCCGGCTCTGCGCAAGCCGGCCACCCAGCGGTGCCAGGAAGATCATCGGCACCGTGAACAGCGAGAGCGTCAGCCCGATCAGCCAGGTCGACGCACCCTGATCGCGCAGCAGGACAGCCCAGATCGCCTCGAAAGTCCCGACGGTTATGTAGAACGCGATGCACGCCGCGAGCGCCGCCCGCATCGCCGGGATCACCAGCAGCCGGCGGATCACCCTGGGCTCCTCGCTTTGCGGACCGGCCGAAAGCTTCAGCACGTTGCTGCCGACCAGGGCCAGCAGGAACAGCCCTGCCAGCACGATGAAAGGCGCCTTGATGCCGAAGAACTGCGCGATGACTGCTGAAAGCACCGGCCCGAGGACGAATCCGGCCAGCTCGAAGGAAGCCAGGCGACCGAGGTTGTTGCCCAGCTTCTCCGCCGAGTCGGCGATGACGATGCGGCGTATCGCCGGCGCGACCGCCCCGCTGCCGAGCCCGAGCAGGATGCGACTCACCAGGAACGTCCAGAACTCCCCCGCCACCGCGCTGCCGACCATCGCGGCCGTGGCTGCCAGCAGGCCGCCTCGCACCATTGCGGCGGATCGCCCACGGTCCGCCTGCCTGGCCAGGAACAGCTGCGCGAGCAGCCCCGTCATGAACCCGGCGGCGGTGATCACGCCAAGCTGCGCCTCGGAGAATCCGTACTTGTCCCGCAGGTCCGCGAGGAGCGCGTAGATCGAGCCGTAGCCCAGCGTCACGGTTCCGGACAGCGCGAAGAAAGGCCACAGCGACGCCGGCTTGGGACGTCGCGTCGTCACGTGTGGGACCACCAGACCTAGGCGCCGGCAGCTGATCCGCTGCGGGTTCGTGGACCATAGCGGACCGGCTCCAGCTCGCCGCAACCCGCCACGGCCGTCACGACCTGCCGGCTCCTCGTCGCCGGAACCGGCGGTCGCGTCAGCCGCGAGGCAGCTTCCGCCCGTCGGGCAACGTGCGGCCGCTCAGGAGCGCCACCAGGGAGCCGCTGTCCGCGCGCACGGCCGCGCCGCTGCCCCAGGCCCAATCGGTGTCACTGGCGACGAGCCGCACCCCGGTCAGGTCGAGCCCGAAGATCGTCCCGTTCGCGGCAGTGAGCTGATCGAGGACGGCGACTCGGGCCGGGGCCGGACCGACCGGTGGCCGGTCGAGTGCGACCGTGACGTCGAGGGCATGGATGACGGCGTGGCTCAGCGCGCCAGCCGCACCGCCGCCCGGCGGCTGCCATGCATGCAGCATCGGCGAGCGAAGCTGGGCCACGTGGTCGGCTGCTGGAAGCGAGGCGTCGCGACCGGCCACGGCATCGGAGAGCACGGTGAAGTCCCCGCCGGCCGCCGCCATCTCGGCGCCGAACTGCTCGGGGGTGAGCCGTGCCGGCATCGTCACGTGAGCGACGACGTGGCGCACCTGCCATTTCTCGCAGAGTGACGCGGCGTCCCACGTCTCAGCGGGCGCGCCGGCGAGCAGGTCGGCGAGGCCGTCGTACGTCGGCGCTACCCAGGCTTGCAGGTCCGTCATGGTCGGTCTCTTCCAGTCAGTAGGGCGAGATGTTCCTCGAGCTTGTCGAGGGAAGTCAGGAAGCCGGCGCGAGCTTGCGGCAAGCGCATCGGCTCGGGCACGTGGCGCTGGTGGATGATCAGCTCGGTGGTGCCGTCGCCGAGATCGGTGAGCGTGCTGGTCGTGTGCATCCCGCTGGCCGGCTCGACCCAGGCGAGCAATTCGGGCGGGACGACCTCGGTGAAGGTGGCGACCATCTGATGGCTGCCGTGATCCCCGACCATCAGGGTCTCGAACCTGCCCCCTGCGTGAAGTTCGACAACGATGCCGTCCAGCGGGGTGGCCATGCCGCGCGGACCCCAGAACTGCGCGAGCTCCACGGGCTCGGTGAGGCAGCGCCACACCAGCTCCCTGGGCGCTGCTAGGACCCGCCGGTAGACCAGCTCGTCGACGCTCACTGCTGACCTTCCTGCAGGCGTTCCAGGTGTGCCTCGAGCCGGTCCATGCGCTCGGCCCAGGCTCGCCGGCTGTCCTCGATCCATGAGACAGCAGCTTCCAACGCCTGCGGTTCCAGCCGGCACGGGCGCGTCTGGCGGTGCCGCCCACGACTGACCAGGCCGCAGCGCTCGAGCACGCCGATGTGCTGCGACACCGCCTGCAGGCTCATGGCGTACGGGGCCGCGAGCTCGTTGACCGTGGCCTCGCCGACACTCAGCCGGGCCACGATGTCGCGCCGGGTGCGGTCGGCGAGCGCAGCGAACATCGCGTCCAGCCGCTCGTCGTCGATAGTGCTCGCCACTCGCGTTATTCAAGCAGCCACTTTATAAAGCGTCAACTTGAGTTTGCGCGGTCGGCTCTGCGGGGTCGCAGGAGAGCGGCTACCCGCCGTCGTCGACGGCACCGGGATCGGAGACCGCCCTGTTGAGCGCGGTGGCGTACAGGCACCAGAGCAGGTACGGCGACAGCAGAGCAGCCGCCACCGGGTCCTTGCGGCCAGCCGCAACCATCTCAGCGAGCACGGCGCCGTCCAGGGCGGTAACGATCGCGAGCGCGCTCCGCCGGTGTCCGGTGCCGAAGAAAGCCCAGGGCCAGGCAGCATTCAGAGCCAATTGCGTCGCGTGCAACGCCTGCACGCCTCCCGGCTGCTGGCGAACGCGAAGGCGCCAACCCGCCACGCCGATCAGCGCGTAGAGGGTCGTCCACACCGGGGCAAAGGCACCTGCGGGAGGGGCCCATGAGGGCTTTCGCAGGCGCGCGTAAACCTGCGGTGCCCGGCGCGAAGCCACCGAGCCGATACCGCCGGCCGCAGCCGGAAGCCCCGCCGCGAACAACCAGTCTGCTACTCGCTTCTGCACCACAAGGGGGTCCTACCACGCCCCTGCGGACCGAACCGTCGTCGCAGGTGCGCGTGCAAGGTCTGGACGGCCGCACGTTCCTGCCGTAAAGACGCTCCATGATGAACCGGGAGCCACCGCCATTCCGCATGTTCCTGCGCGGCCTGAACAAGTCTGCGACCGGCAACGCCCAGGCCTACGGGTTCTCCATTTCCATCACGGTCACGTTCGGCGTGCTGTCGGCCAAACAGCCGGCTCCGACCACCGCGGATCTCTTCATGTTTGCGCTATCCGCGGTCGCCGCGTTTTCCCTGCTGAACGTTGCCGTCGCTCATCTCCTCCGCACGGAGCCCTCGCAGGTCACCTCATCCCGCACCGTTCTGCTGTCAACGGCGACCGATTTCCTTGCGGTCGCCGCCGCGGTCGGGTGCGCTTTCGCCATTCGCTCGGTGACCACCGGATTGCCGCGCTGGAGCCTCGCGCCGCTGACCGCCACGGTCGCCTACGTTCTTGTTCAGGCCGTTGAGCTCACCGTCGGGCAGGAGGAAACTGAAGCCGACGGATCGGACGCCGGCCCCTAACCGGGTTAACGCGTCGGGTGCGGTGGCGCAGCAGGAAAGCGCTAGCACGCCGGCCGGTGCGAGCGGTGTCCGGCTGCCAATGACCCTGCGACGGTGCCGGGACGCGCGGTGTTAGCGTCCAGCCGTGACAGCGATCTGCATGCTCAATGCCTTGTGGTTTCGGCCCGAAGGCGGCGCCGAGCGATACGGCGAGTACGGCGAAGCGGTGCTGCCGATCATGGCCGATGTCGGGGCTGACCTTCTCTTCCCGCCGATGGTCGTCGAGCAGTCCCTCGAAGGTGGCTTCGACCCCGACCTCGTGGTCTTCGTCAGGTACCCATCGGCTGACGCCTTCGAGGCGATGTGGCGCAGCGACGCCTACCAGAAGATCGCTCACCTTCGCACGGAGGCCATCACCAGGGCGGTGCTGACCCGCTGCGCCATCGAGCCCCCGGACGCCGAAGCGAACCGGGAATTGCCCGCCGGCGTCGCCGTTCTGAACGCGTTGTGGTTCAACGAGGGCGGCGACGCGACGTATGACCGGTACCTCGAGGAGGCGCAGCCCCTGGTCACCTCGCGCGGCGGCCAGTTCCTTCGGCCGCGCCTGCGCCCACAGGTGGCGCTCGGCGACGACTTCGTGCCCGATCTGGTGTTTCTGGGCCATTACCCATCGATCGAGACGCTCTTCGAGATGATCGGCAGCGACGAGTACCGCTCACCTGCGGCCACCCGCAGCGCCGCCGTGAACCACTCCACGACAAGCATCCTGCGCGTCCGGTAGCAGGCAGATGCCCTGCAACTAATGACTGTTTCGATCAATGACGGCGATCAAGGATCCGCCTCGCGTAGCCCCAACACGCCGGGTCTGAGCCGGGCCCGGGCTAGCCCGAGCGGCTTCAGGTGGGCTCCCCAGGAATGTCGGCGGGCCGGTCGCTCGCGACGAGGACTTTCGGCTCTACTGCAGCGGCGCCCACGCGTGTCCACTCGGAGGAGAAGCGATGCGTGAGCCGGTGATTCGCATGACGAGAATCGAAATCGCGAAAAGGGCCTCTGCCGTAGATGTGGTCATCGACGACCACCGTCAGATCGACGCCGCACTCGAGCGGGTGACGTCACTCCTCGACGGGCCGTCGCGCGAGTTGCTGCTGGCCCACGACACCGTCGTCGGGCTGCTCTCCAGACATCTGCTCGGCGTTGAGATCGCCGTGTGCCCGGTCGTCGCTGACCATCTCCCCGACGGCCGGCGCGCCATCCGGGCGCACCTCACCGAGGCGCGCCGGCTCCAACGGACCATGTACGGGCTGAAGCAGATTCTGTGGAGCGACGCTCGAGCTCCCCGAGTATCACTGGCGGCCATGCAGCGGCAGCTGCTGTCACAGATGGCGCGGCACCGCGACGACGAGGAACGCATGCTGGCCGCCTTGGACAAGACGCTCGAGCCGGCAGAGCGTGCTTCGCTCGCGCAGAAGCTGCAGCACGCGACCATGCACGCGCCGACCCACCCGCACCCGAGCGCGGTGCGTCGAACCGGGTGGACCCGGTCCCTCTACCGGCTGGTGGCCGGCGTGGACCATTTCCGGGACGCCGAGGACTCCCGAACCGTGCCCGAACCGCTGTACGCGCGTCGGCGCCAGCCCCGCGTCGGCTTGTGGAGCGCCTACGCGCTCGGTCAGATGCTGCCGCCGGAGTCGACCAGCAGCCTTCAGCCATCAGGAGCCGCTACAGGGCAGCCGCCACCCCGCGGGGACGAGCCACCCACCGACTCGGCGGCCCACGCGTCGAAACCGGCGCAGTTGTAGGCAACTACCGGCCGCCTTGATTGCCGAAAACGGCGGTCTCCACCCACCAAGGACGAGGGTCACTGTTCGGTTAGCGGCGCAGTCGTTAACGTGCCTGGCGGAGCGCCGGGAAGCCTGGTCGGCATGAACGATCCGTCCTGCCCTGGAGGCGCTCATGTATTCGTTGGCTGGCGGCGCGCCTGCTTCGCGCTGCGGTGTACCCCCTGAACCTCGCCTGCCCGAGCATTCGCGCTCGGTGTAACGCCGCGTCAGACCTCGACCGGCGCGCGCTAGGCCGACCTCTGCGGCCATAGCCCTGTGACGTCCCCAGCCTGACACCGAGATCCCAGCCGTCGCGGAGCGTCCCTCAGACGACCGCGACCGCCCCCGCGCCCGCGCGCGCTCGCCGCTGCCGGCTGCCCCACTGAAGGAGTTGTCCCACACCCGTGACTGAGTTCGCTGCCATCGCTGTCTTCGTGGTGTGCTACGTGCTGATCGCGACGGAAAAGGTCGACCGGGTCGCGGTTGCGCTCGGGGGCGCGGTGACGCTGCTGGCCCTTCGCGTCGTCGACATCGATGACGCCTTCCACTCCGAACGCTACGGCGTCGACTGGGGCGTCATCGGCCTGCTGCTCGGAATGATGGTCATCGTCGGCGTCCTCGCCCAGACCGGGGTGTTCGACTACCTCGGCATCCGGGCCGCCCAGCGCGCCGGCGGCCGACCGTTTGCCATCCTCACGCTGCTCATCATCATCACCGCCTTCGCCTCGAGCTTGCTGGACAACGTCGCGACGGTCCTGCTGGTCGCGCCGGTCACCATCCAGATCACGCGCCGCCTGGGCATACCACCGGTTCCCTTCCTCATCGCTGAGGCGCTGGCATCAAATATCGGCGGTGCGGCGACCCTGGTCGGAGATCCACCGAACATCATCATTGCCAGCCGCGCCGGCCTGTCCTACGGCGACTTCCTCGTCCACCTGGCACCACTCGTGATCGTGCTGATGGTCGCCTACCTGGCGGCCGCCCGAGTGCTTTTCCGGCGGGCACTGGTCACAGATCCGGAACGGGTCCGTGAGCTGATGCAGCTGCAGCCCAAGGATTCTCTGACCGACCGGCCGCTGCTGCTGCGCGCCCTTGCGGTTCTGGCTCTCGTCACCGCGGCCTTCATGCTGCACTCGGCGTTACACCTCGAACCAGCAGTCGTTGCGCTCGTGGGCGCGGCCGTACTGCTGCTGATTGCCCGGCGCGACCCGAAGGCGTTCCTGGCCCACGTCGAATGGCCGACGCTGGCGTTCTTCATCGGGCTTTTCATCATGGTGGGGGCGCTGGTGAAGACGGGCGCTGTCGACCGCATCGCCAGCTCGCTGGCTGACGCCACCAACGGCGATGTGCCGCGGGCCATGCTGCTACTGCTGGTCGTCTCGGCTGTGCTGTCGGCGATCGTCGACAACATCCCTTACGTGGCAACGATGACTCCCGTGGTCGCGACCCTGATCGCCGATCTGAACAGCGGTCACGACCCCAACGTGCTCTGGTGGGCGCTGGCGCTCGGAGCCGACCTCGGTGGGAACGCCACCATCATCGGCGCCAGCGCGAATGTCGTCATCGCCGGCGCTGCCGGCCGCGCCGGGCACCCCATCCGATTCGTCGAGTTCGCCAAATACGGGGTGCCGGTCACCATCCTGACCGTGCTGATATCCGGCGCGTATCTGTGGCTGCGCTACATCGCTTTCGGAGGTGCCGCATGACCCGGACATCAGCCGCCACAATCGAGGACGAGTGGGCGGCGCGGATGGGCGGCGCGAGTGAATTGCTCGCGACGCCTGAAGTCGCCTTCGCGCTCTCGGTCACGGGCCTGGTCGCTGCCGCCCTGTGGCTCGCTCATCCGCAGCAGGCTGCTCTCGCGTTAGCAGGGTTGGGCGTCGGCGCGTTAGGCGTCGCCGGACTCGCGTTACGCCCGGTATCGCTGCTCGCTGGCTTCCTCCTGCTGCTCGCCGGGCTGTCGTTCATGATGGAGGTCGTCAATCTCCCAGGGGTCGCCCTTCATGCCGTCGGCGGCGCTCTCGCACTAGTGGCCGCGGGCCTCAGTCTCGACGATCCGTGGAACGGCGCTCATCCGGGCCTGGTGATCCCGGTCGCCGCAGCGGCCGGCGGCGGCGTCTTCCACGCCGCACGAACGTCCTCGCGGGCCGTGCAGAACAAGCCGTTCGCCGCTGGCCCGGGGCTTGCCGGGAGCGAGGCAGTGGTTCTGCTAGCCGATGGGAAGTGCGGGTTCGCAGTGGTCCGGGGCGAGCTATGGCGGCTGCACGCTACCGGCGGGGACGCGCTGCGCGAAGGAGACACCGTTCAGGTGGTTGCACACGAAACAGGCGAACTCCTGGTCAGGCGGGCCAGCCGGTGACCCCGACCCGAACAGCCTGCGCACCCATGGATCAGGGTCGCAGCAAGGCTTCCGACACGAAAGGCGGCAGAGACCATGAGCGCGGTTGAACGGCCCAGCCACCGGCCTGTCGTCACCGTCGGAACGGACGGCTCGCCGGCCTCGATCGAGGCCCTGCGCTGGGCCGGCACCGACGCACAGCTGCGCGGTGCCGCATTGCGGGTTCTCCTCGTCCGGCCGGAGGAACTGGCGGTGCCGGGG
The DNA here is from genome assembly GCA_963782485.1 of uncultured Actinomycetota bacterium. Lineage (GTDB taxonomy): Bacteria > Actinomycetota > Actinomycetes > Frankiales > Frankiaceae > DATAZK01. Next base: position 4,975 of record CAWAJV010000005.1, on the reverse strand, counting down.
GGCGGCGAAGGCGGCCCCGGTGATCAAACGAGGGAGGCATCGCAGCAGGCGTTGGATGACGCCGTCCGGGCTGCTGGTCTAGCTGAGAACCTCCCCGTCGAGCGGCTCGTACTTCAGGGGGCACCGGCGCAACTGCTGACTGCTGCGGCCGCTGACAGCGCAGCGCTGGTTGTCGGAGCACGGGGGCGAGGCGGCTTTTCCCGGCTCCTGCTTGGATCGGTGAGCTCTCGGTGCGTGCAGCAGGCGCAAGGGCCGGTGGTCGCCGTGCGAAACCCTGAGCCGGTGGGAACGACCCGGCTGCCGGTCGTGTGCGGTGTCGATGGGTCGTCCGCCTCACTCAACGCACTCGCTTTCGCCGCCGAGGAGGCGTGGCTACGAAGCGTGCCCCTCCTCGCCGTGCATGCGGTGTACTGGGATCTCGCGGGATACGACCTCATCCGGCCCGACGCGGCGCAGCTTCGGGAATGGGGAGACGCGCTACTCACCGAGGCTGTGACCCGGGCGATTGGATGGCCCGACACGCGAGCAGGGCTCGAGGTCGAGCTCGCGGTCATCGATGGCCACCCGGCGGGCGTCCTTGAGGAGCGCGCCGCTGAGTCGACGTTGCTGGTGGTCGGCACCCACGGGCGGTCGCCGCTCGGCTCGGCCCTGCTCGGTTCGGTGAGCAGTCATTGCGTACGGCATGTGCCGTGCCCGGTCGGTCTCGTTCCTGCTGCGTAGCGAGGAGGCTCAGCACGGTCTTCGTGGGCCCTTCGGCCCTACGACGCCGACGCCGCGGATGGTCTTCTGGACCAAGGAGGCGATGGGCCGTGCTCAGGTCGCGATCGTGAGCACACGTACCGGCGAGGAGGCGGCATGTCGGAGCAGCCAGTCACTCGCCGGGTCGTGGTCGGCTTCGACGGCTCAGCGCACTCCCAGGCGGCGCTTCGCTGGGCCGCGATGGAAGCGGTGGCCCGCGCCGGCGAACTCCTCGTCGTGACCGCCTGTCGAGACGACCTTTCCGGCAAGCAGGCCTGGCAGCGCACGTTCATCGACGGTCTGCCTGAACCGCCCCAGCAGCTGTCCCAGCTCGTGGTACGTGAATCGCCCGCCCAGTCGCTGATCAGCATCGCCGGGAGTGACTTGCTGGTGGTCGGCGCGGCAAGCCGCGGCCGAGTCGGCTCCTTCGTCCTCGGCTCGGTCGCATTCAGCTGCTCTGAGCACGCGGCTGGGCCCGTCGTGGTTGTCCGGTCCGCAATGGCATTCGACAGCGCCTCAGCTGTGAAAAGACCGGTCATCGCCGCGATGGACGACTCGGCGGGCGCCAAGCAGGCATTGCGGTTCGCAGGTGAGGAGTCACGGATCCACGGCTGGCCCCTGACGGCGGTGCACGTGCTCTATCGCGACTACCTGATGGAGCAGGCAACGGACCACCCCACCCCCCGCGACGCCGCGCTGCTGGGCCCCGATGAGAGTGCCTGGGTGCAGCTGAAGCGTGCGGTCGAGACGCACCTGCCTGCTGACCTCACAGCGGCTCCGATAGTGCTGATCGGGGATCCGGTGGATGCGCTGACCGTCCGATCCGCCGCTGCGGCGCTGGTTGCCGTAGGACGCAGCGGCGGAAGTCACCGGATGGACGCGATGCTCGGCTCGGTTCGCATGGGGCTGCTCCAGCGATCCGCATGCCCGGTGGCAGTCGTACCGGCCTCGGCTTACGGACCGTGAGCCGGTCACGAGGCGCGGCCGCCCTGCCGCCGCCCATCGGCCTGCCGGCAATCAAGGTTGCCGCGACACGCCTCAGCCATTTACTCACGAGTCAGCCATGACAAGCCAGGCGATCGAGATCGGAAGGCCAGCTCATCACGAGCTGTCCCCGCACGAGATCGTGCTGCTGCTGGAGACCGACCCGAAGCGGGGGCTGAGCGACGGCGACGCCGGGACCCGGCTGCGCCTTTACGGGCCCAATCTCCTGCCGCCGCCGCGGACGGCGGGTCCGCTGCACCGGCTGATCCGGCAATTACGCGATCCCCTCATCTACGTGTTGATCGCCGCCGGAACGGTCACCCTGCTCCTGGCCGAGTGGGTCGACAGCGCCGTGATCTTCGGGGTGGTTGTCATCAACGCCTGGGTGGGCTTCCTGCAGGAGTCCAAGGCCCAAGCTGCCCTCGAGGCGCTGAAGGCCATGGTGCAAACCCGTGCCCGCGTGGTGCGTGGCGGCGATGTACGCGTGGTCGACTCCGCAGGCCTCGTCCCCGGAGACCTGTTGCGGCTCGACGCGGGCGATAAGGTTCCGGCCGATCTGCGCCTGCTCACCCACTCCGAACTGCGTGCCGATGAGTCCGCGCTCACGGGAGAATCGGTGCCCGTACTCAAGGACGAGGACGCCCTTCCCGCCGACACTCCGGTCGCCGACCGGCGCAACATGCTGTACTCCGGAACGCTGCTGACACACGGGAGCGGGACTGCAGTAGTCGTAGCGACCGGCGGCGAGACCGAGATCGGGGAGATTCACCGGCTGGTCGGCAGCGCCGAGCCGCTCGCGACACCGCTCACCCGCAAGCTCGGCCAGTTCAGCTCGGTTCTCACCGTCGTCATCTGCGCCTTGGCCATCGTGACGTTTCTCGTCGGCGTCGCGCGTGGTGAGCGGCCGGCGGAGATGTTCACCGCCGCCGTCGCGCTCGCCGTAGGCGCGATCCCGGAAGGGTTGCCGGCCGCCGTCACGATCACGCTCGCGATCGGAGTCGGTCGGATGGCCCGCCGTCGCGCGGTCGTTCGGCGGCTGCCCGCTGTCGAGACGCTCGGCAGCACCACGGTCATCTGCACCGACAAGACGGGAACGCTTACTGAAAACCAGATGACGGTTCGCCGGATCTGGACGTCCAGCGCCACCGCCGAAGTCACCGGGTACGGATACGCCATCAGCGGCCAGCTGCTGTCCCCCGGAGGCGAGCCGGCCGACGTGACAGGCGATCAGTCGCTGTGGTGGACGCTCGCGATCGCCGCACGATGCAACGAGGCGCGGCTCAGCGACGATCATGGCACGCGGCAGGTGGTGGGCGATCCCACCGAGGGGGCCCTTCTCGTGGTCGCCGGGAAAGCGGGCCTGGACGTCGAGCGACTCCGCGATCGCTTTCCGCGCACCGAAACGCTTCCGTTCAGTTCCGAGCGCGGGCTCATGGCCACTCGGCATCGCGATGAGCAAGCGGCGGGTTCGATCGATTTCATGAAGGGCGCCGTCGAACGGCTGCTTCCGCTCTGCGCCGCGCAGCTGTCGGTCCGGGGCTGCCTGCAACCTCTCGATACCGGACGGGTGCTCGCCGAAATGGATTCGCTGGCCGGGGAGGGCTTGCGCGTGCTGGCTACCGCCGCCCGCTGGCACGACGACGTTCCTGCACTGACTTCCGACCTAGCCGCATCCGTGAAAGCCGGCGGGTGGGTCTTCACCGGTCTGGTGGCCATGCAGGACCCGGCTCGGGCGACCGCGTCGGCGGCGGTCGCGACCTGCCGCGCGGCCGGCATCAAGGTGAAGATGATTACCGGCGACCACATCAGCACGGCGCGCTCGATAGCCCGCCAGGTTGGCATCCTGGACGCCGGCGACGGCTCCGGGGTGCTGTCCGGCCGAGAACTCGCCGGGCTGGCAGATGATGCCGCTTACGCCGACGCCGTAGAGCGAACGCAGGTCTTTGCGCGAGTCAGCCCGGCGCAGAAGCTTGGTCTCGTTCAGGCCCTGCAGGGCCGCGGACACGTCGTCGCCATGACCGGTGACGGAGTCAACGACGCTCCCGCGCTACGCCAGGCCGACATCGGCGTCGCCATGGGGGCCGCCGGCACCGAGGTCGCGAAGGAGGCTGCAGACGTCGTACTGACCGACGACGACTTCTCCACCATCGAAAGAGCCGTCGAAGAGGGCCGAGGCATCTTCGACAACCTGACCAAATTCATTGTCTGGACGCTTCCTACCAACATGGCCGAGGGCTTGGTCATCCTCGTCGCGATCCTGCTCGGAAGCGTGCTACCGATCCAACCGGTGCAGATCCTGTGGATCAACATGACAACGGCCGTCGCGCTCGGTCTGATGCTGGCGTTCGAACCGACTGAGCCGGGTGTGATGGACCGGCCCCCACGCGACCCGAGCAAGCCGCTCCTGACCGGGTCGCTTGCCCTGCGAACCTTGCTCGTTTCTGCGCTGCTGGTCACCGGCGCCTGGTGGCTGTTCGAGTGGGAGCGCTCGGCGGGCGCGTCGCTCGCGGAGGCGCGCACCGTCGCCATCAACGTCTTCGTGACCGTCGAGGCGTTCTACCTGTTCAGCTGCAGGTCGCTCAGCCGGCCGATATGGAGCATGAGGTTCTTCGGCAACCGGTGGCTGCTCACCGGCGTCGCTGTTCAGGCAGCGGCACAATTGGCACTGACCTACCTGCCAGCCATGAACGCGCTGTTCCACACGGCACCCATTCCGGTAGCTGCGTGGCTCCGCATTTTCGCCGTCGCCGTCGCCGCTACTGCCGTCGTCGAGCTCGACAAGCGATGGCGGCACCGAAGGCGGCAAGGGATTTCTTGATCACTCAACGGCGATCACGCGCGCGATATCTCCGGCGCCGGCAAAGTCGGCTGCATTCCGGGTGAGCAGTACGGCACCGAGCTCCGCGGCGACAGAGGCCAGCAACAGGTCGATGCGTCTCGGCCGCGGACTCCTTCCTGCTCTCCATACCGACGCGGCGATCGCTCCATACAGGTGCGCAGCACGCGCGGAGTAGGGAACCGGGTCGAACTCGTTGAGTACTTCCCGGTAGCGCGCTTCACGGGCGGCAGCGACGAAGGGGTCGTCGTGGTGAATTCCGTATGCGAGTTCAGCAACGGTGAGCGTGCTGACGGTCGCCGCTTCAGCCAGCTCGTCCAGATCCTTCGGGAGCTCGATGACGCAGGAGGTGTCGAGGAGGGCCAGGGCGTGCTCAGGCACGGCTAGCAATACCAGGTTGTAAACCAGTTGAGGAAC
>CAWAJV010000004.1:0-527649 GCA_963782485.1 uncultured Actinomycetota bacterium | reverse complement strand
ACGTGCGGGAGAACGCGGGCCGTCACGAGTACGACGGTGTCCTGCAGGACCTGTCGCCGGGTGGGGTGAGCCGCGGGCTGGCGGCGCTCGGCCGCGGCGACGCGCCGAGTGATCCGTTCGACGCGGCGTACCTGTCGGCCGTCGAGCAGGGAGTGCAGGTCGCTCTCGGCGAGCTCGACGGTCACCGCAGCAATCCCATGTGGCACCTCGCCAACCTGGATCTCGCCTGCTACGAGCGGGAGTACGCGCCGGCGCCGGAGCGGGCGGAAGCTCGCCGTCGCCATCTCGCCGGGTGGCCCGACGCGATCGACGGCGCCATCGAAGCCCTCGACCGCGTTCCCGCTCCGGTGGCGCGCTCCCTGCTCGGCGCGACCGCCGGCTTGCTGCCTGCGCACCCTGCCAGCGGGGCCGGCGGGGCCAGCGGGGCCAGCGGGGCCGGAGAGGCAGGTGAAGCAGGTGAGGCGGACGACCCGGTGATGAGCGCGGCGCGCACGGCTCATCAGCGGCTGATCGCCCACCTACAGGCGTTCGCCGCCTCCGGAGCGCCGGAGGTCGCGCTGGGTGGTCCGGCACTCGCCCGGCTGCTGGGTGCGCCGGAAGGGCTCGAGGTCGATCTCGGACGGCTCGCGGAGATCGCCGATTCCGAGCGTGACCGGCTGACGGCGATCATGCTCGATGGTTGCGAGCGGCTGCGGCCGGGCGCCGATCCACATCAGGTGGTCGCCGCATTGCTGCGCGACCATCCCGAGACTCCGGAGCAGATCTACGCCGAGGCACGAGCCCTGATCGCGGAGGCGACCGCGTTCACCATCGGTGCGGGGCTGCTGGATGATCCCGGCGGGGAGTGCCTGGTGGGGCCGGCCCCCGAATCGCGGCGCTGGTCGATGGCGATGATGACCTGGGCGGCGCCGTACGAACCGGACGCGCCTTCCTGGTATCACGTGACCCCGCCGGACCCGGCGTGGCCACTCGAGGAACGCGAGGAGTGGCTCGCGGTCTTCAGCCGGACGACGCTGCCGGCCATCACGGTTCACGAGGTGACGCCGGGGCATTTCGCGCACGGGCGCATGCTGCGGCGGCTGACCAGCGACGTGCGGCGCACGCTCGGGTCGAGCGCGTTCATCGAGGGCTGGGCGCACTACGCCGAGGAGCTGTTCGTCGACGAAGGGTTTCGGCGCCACGATCCACGCTTCGCGATCGGCATGGCGATCGAGGCGCTGGTGCGGGTGACCCGGCTCGCCGTCTCCATCGGCATCCATACCGGCGCTTACGACGTGGCCGAGGGTGCCCGCCGTTTCGAGGCCGATGCCTTCCTGCGCGGCCCGGCGGCGCGATCGGAAGCCGAGCGCGCGACGTTCGACCCCACCTACGGCCGCTACACGTGGGGCAAGCTCGTCATCCGTGATCTGCAGGACCGGGCGCGCGAGCGATGGGGGAGCAGCTACCGCCACCACCGGTTCCACCACGCGTTGCTCGCGCTGGGTTCGCCGCCGCTGGGGCTGGTGGACGAGGTCCTAGGCGCCGGCTGACGGGAGCCGGCGCACCAGGATCTGCACCAGCCGCTCATGCTCAGCCGCCGGATCGTCGGTCAGCCCGGTGTGAACCGGGCCTGGCTGGATGACGGTGCTGCGCGGCGCCGTCAGCCATCGGAAGAACTGGCCGCGGGCATCGCGACCTGACTCCTGAGCCTGGCGGCAGGACTCGCCCGTCGCGGCCAGCGCCTGCTGGATGGCTTCGACGTCGGCGCCCGGATCGAGTGCGAGCAACCGCGCGACGTCGAGCTCGAACCGGATGGCCAGGTAGTCCAGCTGGCGGCAGTACAGGAGGACGCCGGCATTGAGCAGCTCGCCCCGCTCCACCCGCGGGATGACCCGCAGCACCGCGTACTCGAAGACCTGCCGTTTCGCCCTCACCGCCGTGCCCCCGAAACGGTCTGTAGCAGCGGGGGAAGCCACTGGCGACGCGCCTCCAACCGGCCGATCACCTGAGAAACGTAGGCGGCGCGCAAGGGATCCGGCCCGCCGAACTCGTCGGCGCCGGCGAGCCAGCCGCCGGGCACCTCGGCCAGCGCCGCCGTGACCAGCTCGCGCGTCACCAGGGGCGCCAGCTCCCGGTCCGCTCGCTCGACGGCAGGCGCGCTGTGGATCAAGGCGTGCTCGCGGGCGTCGTACGGGCGGGCGATCCACGCGCCGGCCCGCGGCCAGTTGTGCGCGAAGGTGAGGGTCGCGCCGTGGTCGATCAGGTAGGGCCGCCGGTGCCAGCGCAGCATGTTGGGATTGCGCCAGGAGCGGTCGACGTTTCCGACGAGCGCGTCGAACCACAGGATGCGACCTGCGAGCTCCGGCTCGATGGGAAACGCCTTCACGTCCAGGTCGAGCGCTCCCGGCAGGAAGTCGATCCCGAGGTTCTGCCCCGGGCTCGCCCGCAGCAGGTCCTGCACCTCCTCATCGGGCTCGCCGACCGCGAGCGCGGGGTCGACGTCGATGGTGACGAGCTCGGGCACCGGAAGCTCGAGCGCGCGCAGCAGGTGGGCGCAGACGACCTCGGCGACCAGGGTTCGCGGGCCCTGACCGGCACCCGTGAACTTGACGACGTAGGTGCCGTCGTCGTCGCCTTCCATGATGCCGGGCAGCGAGCCGCCCTCGCGCAGCGGCGTGACGTAGCGCAACGCCGTGACGTGGGACAACACGAGTGGGGAGCCTAGCGGGGGCGGGCGGCGGCCGACGCGATCACGGTCTGCGCGATCTCGGCGAGCTGATCGAGCTGCGCCGGGGTCAACCGATCGACCAGCGCCGCGCGCACGACGTCGACGTGGCCGGGTGCGGCGCTCTCAAGTACCGCAAGTCCGGTGTCGGTGAGAACGGCCCGCAAGCCGCGCCGATCGTCCGGGCACGGTTCGCGAAGGACCCAACCCTCGCGCTCCAACCGGCCCACCGCGTGCGACGCGCGGCTGCGCGAGAAGAGCGTGCGGGCCGCGAGCTCGCTCATGCGCAGCGACCGGTCCGGTGCCTCCGAGAGTCGTACCAGGATCTCGTAGTCGGCGTGCGACAGGCCGCTATCGCGCTGCAACTGGGCCTCGACGGCAGCATTGACCAGCTGGAACGCTTCGAGAAAGGAGCGCCAGGCGGCCTGCTCGCGGTCATCGAGCCACCGGGGAGCGGCCTCTTCTGCATGGCCAGTCTGGTCCGCCACGCTCACCTGCCGAGTTTGTGAAGGGAAAGAGGCCACCCCTGCGCGGAAAACTGCAGACATTGCAGGTGCGCCGCAGCTTTGGAACTGGATGGTGCAACGCCGCGTTTCACTGGACGTTACGAGATCGCTGGGAAGATCACGCGACTGTCACGTCCACCCGAAGGAGCCCGGCACACATGCCCCAGCTCAGGTCCTCGAACCCGGCCTTCCGGCAGGGGTTCTCGGCGCCCGTTCTCGATCCGCAGACCGCGACGCCGGAGCAGCTCGCCCAGATGTACCGGGCGCCGTCACGGCTCACGGTGGACGACGTCGTCATGCACACGCTCGGGCTCTTCGCGATCGTGGCCGTCACCGGTGCCGTCGGCTGGGCCCTGGCTCCGAGCAGCCCCGGGATCGGGATCGCCGCCGGGCTCGGGGCGCTGGCGCTGTCGTTCGCCATCGGCTTCGGCCGGGTCATCCGGCCGCCGCTGGTCATCGTCTTTGCGGTGCTCGAGGGCTTCGCCATGGGCGTCATCAGCCGCTTCTACGAGGAGCGTTTCCACGGAATCGTGCTGCAGGCGGTCCTCGGCACCGGCGTGATCTTCATCGTGATGCTGGGGCTGTACCGCAGCCGCCGGCTCCGTGCCACGCCCCGGATGGCGCGCATCGTGACGTCGACCCTGCTGGGCGTCGTCGCGCTCGGTCTGATCGACCTGGTGTTGCGGGCCACCACAGGCAGCCATCTCCCGATCCTCAACGATGCGTCCCCGCTGGGGATCCTCGTCAGCCTGGCCATCCTGGTCGTCGCAAGCCTGCAGTTCATCCTCGACTTCGACTACATCGAGCGCGCCATCCGAGCCGGTGCGCCGCGCAACGAGGCGTGGCGCGCCTCATTCGGGCTCCTGGTGGGCTTCGTCTGGGTCTATCTCGAGCTGCTGAGGTTGCTTTCGAAGCTGCGAGCCTGAGCCGGCGCTCAGCTGCTCCGCTCGCGATCGCGCCCCAGCCTGAGAGCGGGGCCCCGGGTACCCCCCTCGCCCGTGGGCCCCGCTCTCGCCCTGTGATCGCGGGCTCGTCGCTGATCCGTTGGATCCCCAAGGGCTCACGGGCCGCTCCTATCGAGCCGAAACGGTGTATGCGGGCGCTCCTGAGAATCTCCACGGTCACCCGCAGCGGCAAGCGGCGCGTGACACCGGAAGGCAAGCGTTACGGGGACCAGCCTTCCGGCCCGCTCAGCAGATAGCCGGCGACGACTTCCGGATGGGCCAGCGCGATGAGGTGGCCTCCGGGTCGGATGTCGGCGTCGACGCCCAGCCGTTCCTTGGCTACCCGCGCCTGGAACTCGGCAGGAAAGAGCCGGTCATCTGCCCCGACCAGCACGCGGGTCCGTTCAGGCCAGGACGTGAACGTGCACGGCGTGCCCCATGCCGCCGCACTCTCATCGCGCTGATCGTCCGTGAGCCCGTCGGTGTCGACGTCGTGCAGGAAGTACGTCTCGAGGTCGAACTCGCCGTACCCGGCCTCGCGGGCTACGGCCTCCCGTGCCTCGGCGGAACCGGTGGCCTCCCCCCATTGCCCAGGCGTCTCACCCGGGATCGGGATCATGGCGTTGACCAGGACGAGTTCCTGGACCGGCAGCCGCTCGGCAGCCATGGGGGCGGTGAAGCCGCCCATCGACTGCGCGACGAGAACGACGCTCGGGTGCGGCTGTGCCGCTGCCACGACCAGGTCGGCGTACTCCGGCAGGCCAGCGGTGGGATCGGGCCCAGGCAGGTCGACGGCAACCGCGACATGGCCGGCCTGCTCGATCAGCGGGATGACGCGCTCCCAGTAGGACGCGGCGCCACCGGCGCCCGGGATCAGGAGGTAGGCGACCATTCACAGCTCCAAACGGGGATCGTCGGCCGGTCCGACTCGTCCTACCGAGTAGGACGTTCCTCGCTGGCTGCGCTCATCGGCTCGGTCGCGAGCCGCTCACCCCGCGTCGGCCAGCCCCGCCTTCTCCAGCTCCGGCCGTAGCGTCGTGGCGAACCACTCGCAGAAGGCTGCCTGGTCGTCACCGATCTGCACGAAGGCGAACTCGGTGAACCCGGCTTCGGCGAACTGCCGGACACTCGCCACGTAGGGCTCGACCTCCGGCCCGTGCGGGATCTGCTCCGCGAGGTCATCCGGTCGGACGAACTGCGAGGCGGCATCGAACGCCGATGTGCCCGGCAGCTCCGCGTTGACCTTCCACCCGCTGCCGAACCAGCGGAACTGCTCGTGCGCCAGCTTCAGAGCCGCATCTGCGTCGGTTCCGTAGCACGCGCCGCCCTGACCGATGAAGGGCTTGCCGCTGCCGCCGAAGTCTCCGAACATGCTCACCAGATCGCTGTCCGGCTCGACGGCGACGCCGATATCGGCGAGCTCGCCGGCCAGCTCGCACGACTGCTTCCCGGAGACGGCGATCCCGAGCGGCACGGGCGACTCGGGCAGGTCGTAGACCTTCGCGGACTCCACCTCGAAGTGCTCGCCCCGGTAGTTGACGAAACCGCCCTCCCACAACGCCCGAATGATCTCGACGGCTTCGCGTAGCCGCTCATGGCGGACGTCGGCCGCGGGCCAACCGCCTCCCACGATGTGCTCGTTCAGGTTCTCGCCGGCCCCGAGACCCAGCCGGAAGCGGCCGTCGGACAGCAACGCCACCGTCGCCGCCTTCTGTGCCACGACGGCCGGGTGGTAGCGAAAGATCGGGCACGTCACGTACGTCATCAGGCCGATGCGGTCGGTTTTCGCGGCCGCGGCACCAAGGACGGACCAGGCGTAGGGGGAGTGGCCCTGAGCTTCCAGCCACGGCGAGTAGTGATCGCTGATCACCGAGAAGTCGAAACCCGCCTGCTCTGCCAGCACGATGTCGCTGACCAGCTCTTTGGGGCCCCGCTGCTCGCACATCATCGTGTAGCCGATCTTCATGCCGTGTCCTTTCCTGCGACGGAAGCCTGTTGACGGCTTCGTGCCCGCAAGGAAGGAAAACGCACGCCGACGAGCCGGATTGCTCGGATGCCAGGGGACGGCCGGGTCAGCCGTGGAAGTCCGGCCCCGCCTTGGTGAGCTCGATCTGGATCACGCAGCGCTGGTCGCGCTCCATCGCCGCCCGGTAGTCGTCCCAGTCGGGATGCTCACCGGAGATGCGCCGGTAGTACTCGACCAGCTCGTCCATGGCCTCTGGCAGCGAGAGGATCGTCGCGTCGCCCTCGACGTAGATCCACTCGCCGAAGAAGCCGTCGGGGAGCACGCAGACCCAGGCCCGGCCGGTGCGGCGCACGTGTTTGACCTTGACCGCCGTCTCGCGCGTGCTGATGACGACCCGCCCCGCGTCGTCGACCCCCGCCGTTATCGGCGAGAGCTGCGGGCTGCCGTCAGCACGAAGGGTCGCGAGAACGGCGTGGTGATGATCGCGTACGAACGCGCGAGCTGCCTCGAGATCCATGAACGGTCAGCGACCCGTGCTCGATCTCGCTGCGCTCGTTCGAGTCACGATCGCTTCCACCCGTCAGACGGTACGCAAGGCGCCGCGACGAAGGTCCTGCTCGTGGACCGCGGCGGTGGCATAGCCGTGGGGGATGCTGTGCTCGTCGCGCAGCCAGATGACGCGCTCCTCGAAGCGCAGCAGCGCCGGGCCGGTTTCCAAACAGTCAAGCCAGTGGGAGATGGCCTTTCCGGTCACCTCGGGCATCCGCGAGATCAGGGTCTGATGGGTTTGCGCCGAGTGGTGAACGGACATTCGGGACGCCTCCTGGTGGGTTTCGACCGTCAGCGGTACATGCCCGACAGGGTGACGCACTCGGCCGCTGGAAACAAGTCCCAAGGGTCCTGGGCACGGCGTGAACCGCGCCACGGCAGCGAAGGTCGTACCGTGCCGGGGTGCGCAGCGACGCGCCGGGGGCGCGGGGGACACGGGCCAAGCAGGCGGCCGGCCGTGATGGTGATGTCACGGCCGAGTTCGAGCGGCTGATGCGCCGGCTCGACATCCGCGTCCGAGCCTGGTCGGTCGCCCGCTGGACGGCGACCGGAGCGCTCGGGGAGCCGCGCGACCAGGTCGCGCACGAGCTGGCGGTGACGCTCGCCGCGCTGGCCCGCCGGGCCGGCAGCGACGCTCCCGAGCAGGAGCCGCCGCGGGTGGCGCCGCACGCGGCCGCGGACCAGCTCGTCGTACTCGCCCGCGAGTTTGCCCAAGCTCCGGCTGCCGCCGCCTTTGCCGAGGAGGCGGCGGCAGCCGTGGAGCGAGCGGGCGCGGGCTTGTAGCGACGGCGTTTCAGCCAGCTAGTTGAGGCGCTCCAGCACCATCGCCATGCCCTGGCCGCCGCCGACGCACATCGTCTCGAGACCGAAGGTCGCGTCACGGGTCGTCAGGCCGTTGAGCAGGGTGCCCGTGATGCGGGCTCCGGTCATGCCGAACGGGTGGCCGACGGCGATGGCGCCGCCGTGGACGTTGAGCTTGTCGATGTCGATACCGAGCTCGCGGTAGCTCGGGATGACCTGAGCGGCGAACGCCTCGTTGATCTCGACGAGGTCGATGTCGTCGATGCTCATCCCGGCGATCTTCAGCGCCCGCTTCGACGCCTCGACGGGGCCAAGACCCATGATCTCCGGCGACAGGCCGCTGACCCCGGTGCTGACGACCCGGGCGAGCGGGGTGATGCCGAGCTCGCGGGCCTTGGTGTCACTCATGACGATGACGGCGGCGGCGCCGTCGTTCAGCGGGCAGCAGTTACCCGCGGTCACGGTGCCGTTGGCCCGGAAGACGGGCTTGAGGGCCGAGATGCCCTCGAGGGTGACGCCGGCACGAGGACCGTCGTCCTTGGCGACGACGGAGCCGTCGGGCAGCGTGATGGGGGTGATCTCGCGCTCCCAGAAGCCGTTGGCGATCGCCTTCTCGGCCAGGTTCTGCGAGCGGACGCCGAACTCGTCCTGCTCCGCGCGCGAGATGCCCTTGAGCTGGGCGACATTCTCGGCGGTCTGCCCCATCGCGATGTAGACGTCGGGCAGCTTGCCGGCCTCGCGCGGGTCGAGCCAGTCCGACTCGTTCACGGCCTGCTGCTCGGCGGCGGCCGTCGCGTCGGCGAAGAGCGGGTTCATGGTGTCGGGCAGCGAGTCGCTGGACCCCTTGGCGTAGCGGCTGACCATCTCGACCCCGGCGGAGATGAAGACATCGCCCTCGCCGGCCTTGATGGCGTGCAGCGCCATCCGCGTGGTCTGCAGGGAGGACGAGCAGTAGCGGGTGATCGTGGTGCCGGGGATCGAGTCGTAGCCGAGGAGCACGGACACCACGCGCCCCATGTTGAAGCCCTGCTCACCGCCGGGAAGGCCGCAGCCGAGCAGCAGGTCGTTGACCTCATTGGGGTCGAGCTGGGGCACCTTGTCCAGCGCCGCGCGCACGACGGTGGCGGCCAGGTCGTCCGGCCGAAGGTCCTTGAGCGACCCCTTGAACGCGCGGCCGATCGGTGACCGGGCGGTGGCGACTATGACAGCCTCGGGCATGAGCACTCCTCCGCAGTCGAACGCAAGCTACTGGTCAGTAGATGCGAGATTCTGCAGGAAGCCTACGCGGGCCGCGCAGCCCTCACCCTGGTCGATCCGGGTCAGATCCCGGCACCCAAGGTGATCGTGCCCACGAGCGCGTCAGCTGACGCCGGCGCCCATTTCCGCCGTTTCGGCCTGGCGGATGACCAGCTCGGCGGGCATTTCGCGGCGCCGGAAAGGCTGTCCCGGGAAGGGGACGAGGTGGCCGGTTTGCTCGACCTGCTCCTGGGTCCCCGGCCGGGGGGAATCGGCCGTGACGAGCCAGCCGGACGCGCGACCCTGGCTCTTGGCCTGGTAGAGCGCGAGGTCGGCGAGCTTCATGGTGGCCATCGGGTCGGCACCGTCGTGGATGGCCGCACCGGCGCTGAAGGTGGTCAACGGCGACTGCTGCCACCAGGTCGTCGCCAGCCGGCTCAGCATGGCGGCCGCCGAGCGGGCCTGGTCGCCGGCCTCGGCGATGACGACGAACTCCTCGCCGCCGGTGCGGATGGCCAGTTCCCCGGCCCGGGTCTGGCTGGACAGGTGGGCCCCGAACGCGCGCAGGACGCGGTCGCCCATGTCATGGCCGAGTGCGTCGTTGACCGCCTTGAACTGGTCGAGGTCGAGGACCATGACCACGTCGCCCGGATGCAGGCGCTTGAGGGCGGTCTCCAGCCGGCGCCGGTTGCCCAGCCCGGTCAGCGGATCCACCTCGGCGCGCACCCGTAGCCGCCGGTTCAGCGCGATGCTCTCCAGCGCGGCACAGGTGGCCGCCGCCAGGCTGGCGACGAGCGCCTCGCCGAACGGATCCAGCCGCGCGCCTGGCCGTGGTTGGGCGGTCAGGAAGCCGCGGACCCCGGTGCCGTCGCGCCCGCGCATGGGCAGTGCGAACGCGTGCTCGTCGGGGCCGGTCAGTGGCTGCCAGTCGCAGGCGTCGTAGCTCTCGAGCAGCGGGAAGCGGCCGAGAACCACCCGGTCGCCGTCGCGCTCGAGCAGGATGGCCGTGCGCTCGGCGTCGAGCATGTCGCAGGCGACCTCGGATGCGATGGCAGCGGCATCGCTGGGGTCGTGGGCCTGGGCGAGCCGCAGCTGACCGGCGGTCAGCGTCTCGAGAGCGCGCGTGCGGTGGGCATCGCGGCTGGCGTCGCGACGCACCTTGTCGGCGAGCCGGGCGAAGATCTCTCCGGTCAGGGTGGCGACGGCGATGGAGCCGATCGCCGTGAGGGCAGTGCCGGGGCGGCCGACCCAGGCCGGAAGCGTCGCGCAAAGCAGGGCCAGCGGTGAGAGGCGCAGCGCGTAGGTCGGCCCGAGGGCGAGGCCGCACCAGGCGGCGACCACGACGAAGAGCGGTCCGACCGCAGCCTGGCTCAGCCCGGTGAGCCCGGTGACCCCGAGCGCCACGTAGGAGCCGGCGGTCAGCGCAACGGCACCGAGCGTGGAGTCCTCGTGCCAGCACGCCCGGAGCGCGATGAGCCCGCCCAGAGCCGCGGCAGCGGCGACGATGGCGGTCCACGGGCCGTCCGTCTCCCAGCGCGGGATCGCCATGAGGGCGAACTGGGTCACGGCCCCGGCCAGCAGGCCGGCGCCGCCCAGGCGGCCGAGCAGCCGCAGGTCCAACGCGCTCACGCATTTCCATCGGCGAATCGATCAATCGCGAGAGTCGGCGAAACATGCGAATTTCCTGGGAGCGTCTGGCAATCCGGGCCGGATTCATCACGGTTGGGGCGCGCCAGAGGTCGTCAGGAAAAGGCCTGGCTCGTAGGCTCGCGAGCAGCCGTTCGATCAGTGCGACAGCGGGTCGCGAGCGGGCCCGCGGGCCGCGCGAGCACCAGCGTTCCCGGAGGTGGGCAAGCCGTGGCCGCAGTGGTCGAGACGCTGGCCGAGCTGGTGGGCGACACCCCGCTCGTCCGGTTGCGCAGCGTGCCGGACGGGATCGCCTGCCCGGTCTACGCCAAGCTCGAGTACCTGAATCCGGGCGGCTCGGTGAAGGACCGGATCGCGCTGATCATGGTCGAGGAGGCCGAGCGGTCCGGACTGCTCAAGCCCGGCGGCACGATCGTCGAGCCGACCAGCGGCAATACCGGAGTCGGCCTGGCCATCGTGGCAGCCCAGCGGGGCTACCGGTGCGTCTTCACGATGCCCGACAAGATCAGCAGTGAGAAGGTCGACGTGCTGCGGGCGTACGGCGCCGAGGTCGTCGTCTGCCCGACGGCCGTCGCGCCGGAGGACCAGCGCTCGTACTACTCCGTGGCCCGCCAGCGGGTGGCGTCGACCCCGGGGGCCTGGAGCCCGGACCAGTACTCCAACCCAGGCAATCCGCTCGCGCACTACCGCAGCACCGGGCCGGAGATTCTGGGAGCAAACCGCAGGCCGCGTGACGGCGTTCGTCGCCGGGGTCGGCACGGGCGGCACGATCAGCGGCGCCGGCCGCTACCTCAAGGAGGCCAGCGGCGGCCAGGTGACGGTCGTCGGCGCCGACCCGGAGGGCTCGGTCTATTCCGGCGGGACGGGGCGGCCCTACCTGGTCGAAGGGGTCGGGGAAGACATCTGGCCGTCCACGTATGACGCCACGGTTCCGGACTGGGTGGAAGCCGTCAGCGACCGTGAGTCGTTCCTCATGACCCGCCGGCTGGCCCGCGAGGAGGCCCTTCTTGTCGGTGGTTCCTGCGGGCTGGCGACGGTGGCCGCGTTGCGCGTGGCCCGCGATTCGCCGGCCGACGGCATGGTCGTCGTCCTGCTGCCGGACTCGGGCCGCGGGTACCTGTCGAAGATCTTCAACGACGACTGGATGAGCACCTACGGCTTCCTCACCGGCGCCGGCGACGAGCCCACGCTCGGTGACGTGCTCGCCCGCAAGGGAGACCAGCTCCCCGAGCTCATCCACGTGCATCCCGACGAGTCCGTGGGCGCGGCCATCGCGGTGCTGCGCGAGTACGGCGTCTCGCAGCTGCCGGTCGTCAAGGAGGAGCCGCCCGTGATGGCGGCCGAGGTGGTGGGTGCCGTGGCGGAGCGCGGGCTGCTCGACGCCGTGTTCCGCGACCGGGCGGCGCTCGACTCGCCCATCGCTGACCACCTCTCGCCGCCGTTGCCGACAGCCGGGGTGGGAGAGCCGGTCGCGTCGGTCATCCCGATCCTCGAGCGGGCTTCGGCGGTGCTGGTTCACGACGGCGGCCGCCCGCTCGGGATCCTGACGCGTTCGGACGTGCTGGGTTTCATGGCGTCGCTGCCCGGCGAGAGTCGGTAGATGCCTGCCGATCGCCACGTCCCACCCCGCAGCGAGATCGTCGCCGCGCCGTTCACCACCTGGCCCGCCGAGCTCGCAGGCCGCGTCGCTACCAGCGCGTTCACCAGCACGGTGCTGCAGGACAACCCCCTGGGCGATCCGGCGACGCGCCCGCTCACGGTCTACCTGCCGCCCGGCTACGACGACGAGCCCGACCGCCGCTACCCGTCGGTCTACGCCCTGCAGGGTTATACCGGCTCGTTGCCGATGTGGTCGAACCGGAGCGCCTATCGCTCGACGTATCTCGAGAACGCCGATGCGCTTTTCGCTCGCGGAGATGCGCCACCCGCCATCGTCGTGCTCGTCGATGCGTGGACGGCCTACGGCGGCAGCCAGTTCGTCGACTCGCCCGGCACCGGCCGCTACCAGACCTACATCTGCGACGAGATCGTGCCCTGGGTCGACGCGAACTTCCGCACGCTTGCTGCGGCGCAGCACCGCGGGGTCAGCGGCAAGTCCAGTGGCGGGTTCGGCGCGATGATCTTCGGCATGCTGCGGCCGGACCTGTTCGGCGGATTCGCGACGCATGCGGGCGACAGCCTGTACGAGGGCTGCTACATCCCGGAGTTCTTGCGTGCGGCCCGGGCGCTGCGCGACCGCTACGAGGGTTCGTATGAGAAGTTCTGGGCGGACTTCTGGGCACGTGCCCGGCTCGGGCAGGCGATGTCGCGCCCGGACGACGCCTCGCTGGTCATGGTCTACGGGTGCGCGGCCGCGTTCAGCGCAGAGCCTGACGCGACGGTCACGCTTCCCTTCGATCCGGCCACCGGACTCTTGCGCGAGGAGCCCTGGCAGCGCTGGCTGGACTGGGACCCGGTCCGCATGGCACCGCGTCACGCCGGCGCCTTGCGCAGCTCCCGGGCGATCTGGATCGATGCCGGGCGCAGCGACGACTGGTATCTCGACCTCGGGGCAGAGGCGTTTCGCCGCGCCCTCACCGAGCTCGGTGTGGATGACGACGTGGTCCACTTCGAGCTTTTCGACGGCACCCACGCGGCGATCGACTACCGCTACCCGCTCTCGCTGGCCTTTCTGGCGAAACGACTCTCGCCCTAGCCCGCGCTATCCAATGGTCGGCGACCTGCGCTCGCAGGAGTCGCCATCGCCTCCTAGGGCGTGAGGTGCCAGTCCTGGTTGAGGCGATGCAGGATCAGCGACGCGGCGAGTGACGCGCCGTCCTGGCTGAGGTGGATGCCGTCACGGGCGCGAGCCAGGATGGTCTGGCCGGAAAGGCCCGGCAGGTAGTCCGAGTACTGCCCGTTGTTCGACAGCCGGTTCACGATGTCGACGTCGACCACTCCCGGCACGGCTGCGGCGGCGTCAGCTACCGCGAGGTCCATCAGGTGGTAGTCGATGGCGAGCTGAGGACTGCGCGGGATGGGCATCGGAACCCAGTAGACCGGGCGCTTCCCGTCGCCCGCGAAAATCCGCATGACGACCTCGAGCCGGCGCCGGTACTCCTTGGCCCATTCCTGGGTGCCGTCGTGCAGCACCGTGCCGTCGGCGAGCGTGATGCCCTGGCCGTCATTGCCGCCCATCATGACGACGACGGCCTCCGGGTTCTGGGCTTCGATCAGCTGCTTGGCGTAGATCGACCAGTCGAAGAAGTCCGGCCGTACCAGCCCGGTGCCGTACTTGGTGATCGTGTTGCCGTTCAGCTTGCCGGTCGCGTTGCCCTGGTTGATCAGCGCCGGGCCGAGGAACTCGGTCATCGAGTCGCCGGCGACGAGCAGCTTCAGGGGAGCGGCTGCCGTCGGCACCCGGAACGGCTTCACCGACGGCTTCGACGGGACGGGGGTGCCCGCCTTCGGCTGCGCGGGCTTGGACGGGTTCTTGGCCTGGCCCGAACCGCTCCCGAGGGGCCGGCTGTCGGCCTTCGCCGGCAGCCGGGAGAGGTCGGAGGGGCCGGTGGGCGCGGGCTGGTGGCCGAAGAGCGAGTCGAGCCACTTGCGCGGACGGTCCAGGTAGAGGGTGTGGGCAAACGAGTCGACGGGCTTGGCCACGTCGAGCACCAGATCGCGGGTGGTCCCCGCCCGCATGCCCTCGCCGGCGTGGACCATCGCGTGGCTGTTGAAGAGCATGGCAAGGACGAGGGCGCCGACGATGACAGCGATCGCGTGGCCCGCCGGGACCGGCCGCGGTACCCGCAGGCGCTTGGTTGAGCTCGCCGATCCTCCCCCGTCAGCGTCGGGAATGGGCGCGTGCGGCGGCGCGGCGCGGACCGGAGCGGGGTCCACGTCGCCTGCCGGTGGCCGCTCGTCGAGCGGGTGCTCGTCGGCCCTCTGTGATGGCTGCATGCTGCGGCCAGTCTCGCGCACGCGCTCACGGGGCGACGCGGGGCGGAGGTCGGTCATGCTGCTTTCCTGCCGGGTTGGCCATTTTCCGGACGCGAGAGCGGCCGCGGCCTTACGTTTCGGCTATGAACCGGCTGACCGTCGCGCCGGTGGGTGACCTCGACACCACGGAGGTCGACGCGCTGCGCCTGAGCATCCTGCAGGCCCTTGGTCCCGGCCCGGCCCAAGTGCACTTCGACGCCTCGCGGGTGGGCTTCACCGGCGCGGCCTTTCTGGGGCTGCTTGCCGAACTCGGGCAGCTTCTGCAAGCCGACGGCGGTGGCCTCTCCGTCGCCGGGGCGAACGCCGCGACCGAGCGCATCATGCGCCTGTGTGGCATGGGTCAGCTGCTCGTGGCCGGCGGCCCTGGCGAGGCCGGCCGCCGGCTCGATCGAGCTGACCGATCACGTGATCTCCCTGGATGGCAGTCTTCAGAATCTGAAGTAGCGGAATGGTCGAGAACCTGAAGTAGATGAAGGGGGCGACTCCCTGCTCGCCCACCACGGCGAAGCACAGCACGAGCAGCGCGCCCAGAAGCGCTGCCTGCGCGAGCAGCCCGAGGTTGGCGAAGCGCACCTGGATGGCCGGCCAGAAGCCCTGCGGGACGAATTGCACGGCAATGCCCGCGAAGATCGCGAGCAGCACCGGGAACGTCACCAGTGGTGACGGCCCGCCGCCGGAGAAGAGCCGGCCGAAGACGTGGAACGCGGTGCTGATGTCAGGCGCCCGGAAGAACACCCAGGCGAGGGTGACGATGTGGAAGGTGATGAGGCCGCGCACGACGGCTGGCAGCCGGTGCGGAGCGGGGGCGAGGCGGGTGCGGGCCTGCGTCATCACCGCGGTGCCGCCCCCGCCACCGGACGGAGGCGGCGCGTCAGCGGCCAGCGCGAGGACCTTGCGCCGCTCGCCCCACCAGCGTTCGACGGCGAGCCCGACGCCGTGGATCGTGCCCCAGAGCACGAAGGTCCAGGCGGCCCCGTGCCAGAGCCCGCCGAGGATCATGGTGAGCGCCAGGTTGCGGTAGGTCTTGCGCACGCCCTTGCGATTGCCGCCGAGCGAGATGTACAGGTAATCGCGCAGCCAGCGCGAGAGCGTCATGTGCCAGCGATGCCAGAAGTCCTGCAGGCTCGTCGCGGTGTACGGCCGGTTGAAGTTGTCGGGGAACGTGAAGCCGAGCAGCAGCGCCAGCCCGATGGCCATCTCGGTGTAGGCGGAGAAGTCGCAGTAGATCTGCACCGCGTAGCCGTAGATGGCGACCAGCGTCTCCCCGGCGGAGTGCTGGCCCGGGGTGTTGAAGACCGGATCGACGAGCCGCGTCGCCAGCAGGTCGGCGATGACGACCTTCTTGATCAGGCCGCCGCCGATCAGGAAGAACGCGCGGGTCGCCTGCACCTTGCGGGGATCGCGCGGGGTCGCCAGCTGCGGGACGAACTCGCTGGCGCGCACGATCGGCCCGGCGACCAGGTGGGGGAAGAACGACTGGTACACCGCGAAGTCGATGCTCTTGACCGGCCGGATCGTTCCGCGCCAGACGTCGGTGACGTACGAGATCGCCTGGAACGTGTAGAAGCTGATCCCGACGGGCAGCGCGACCTGCAGCAGCGGCATCGGCATGCCGAAGCCGACATCGCGCAGCGCGTGGTCGACCGCCAAGCTGAAGAAGCCGTAGTACTTGAACCAGCCGAGCAGGCCGAGGTCGGCGACCACCGCAGCGATGAGGATGCGCTTGTCGTGCCAGCGCCCCAGCGCCAGCGCAGCCGCCTGGTTGACCACCGTCACGGCCGCGAGCAGCAAGGTGAACCGCAGGTCGGCATAGCCGTAGAAGAAGTACGACGCCGCGATGATGAACGGCTTCCAGAGCCGCGGGTGGGGCATCAGGAGCCACGACAGGGTCAGCACGACCACGAAGAAGGCGGCGAACTCGATCGTGGGGAAAACCACGCGCCAAGGCTAAGGGAGAGCGGCGACAAAACGAGGCCGCCGAGCCGCGGCTAGGGTCTGCGGGCGTGTCGAACATTCGCTCGGAAGACGGCTCGTCCAGCGATCCCACGGAGGGTCACGGCTTCGCTACGCGCGCGATCCACGCGGGGCAGCCGCCGGACCCCACTACGGGCGCGGTCGTCGTCCCGATCTACGCGACGAGCACGTTCGCGCAGGACGGGGTCGGTGGCCTGCGGTCGGGCTACGAGTACAGCCGGTCCGCGAACCCGACCCGCACCGCGCTCGAGGAATGCCTGGCCAGTCTCGAGGGCGGGTCGACGGGGCTGGCGTTCGCTTCCGGCCTCGCCGCCGAAGACTGCGTCCTGCGGGCGACCTGCGCTCCCGGCCCGGAGGGCGCCCACGTCGTCATTCCCAACGATGCGTACGGCGGCACCTACCGGCTGTTCGCCCGGGTGCTGGCCGATTGGGGGGTCGAGGCGTCACCGGTACCGATGGGTGACCTGGCTGCGGTCCGCGCGGCGGTCCGCCCCGGCGCGACCCGGGTTATCTGGTGCGAGACGCCGACGAACCCGCTGCTCGGCATCGCCGATATCGCCGGGCTCGCCGAGGTCGCCCGCTCCGCCGGCGCCATCCTGGTCGTCGACAACACCTTCGCCTCCCCCTACCTGCAGCAGCCCCTCGCGCTCGGCGCCGACGTGGTGGTGCACAGCACGACGAAGTACCTCGGCGGCCACAGCGACGTCGTCGGCGGCGCGCTCGTCACCGGTGACGAGGAACTGGCCGGCCGGCTGCGCTTCCTGCAGAACGCGATGGGCGGGGTCCCGGGACCATTCGACGCCTGGCTCACGCTGCGGGGGATCAAGACGCTCGCCGTTCGCATGGAGCGCCACTGCGCGAATGCCAGGGCGGTCGTCGACGCGCTGGTCGGGCACCCGGCGGTCAGCATGGTGCGCTACCCGGGGCTGCCGGCCGACCCTGGCCACGCGGTGGCGGCCCGCCAGATGCGCGACTTCGGCGGCATGGTCTCGCTCCAGCTGAACGGCGGCGAGCAGGCAGCGCTGGATCTGTGCCGGCGCACCGAGATTTTCACGCTCGCCGAGTCGCTCGGCGGGGTCGAGTCGCTGATCGAGCATCCGGGCCGGATGACCCACGCCAGCGTCGCCGGCAGCCTGCTCGAGGTGCCGTCCGACC
Organism: uncultured Actinomycetota bacterium; assembly: GCA_963782485.1. Lineage (GTDB taxonomy): Bacteria > Actinomycetota > Actinomycetes > Frankiales > Frankiaceae > DATAZK01. Next base: position 510,192 of record CAWAJV010000004.1, on the reverse strand, counting down.
TGGTCCGGCTGTCGGTCGGGATCGAAGACGCGGCCGATCTCGTCGCCGACCTCCTCCAGGCGCTCAGCTGACAAGATCAACGCTTCACAAGAGTGACTTTGGGCGCCTTTTCACCGTCCAAATCCACTTTCGTGCAGCGTTGATCATGAGGCGGCATGCATGCGGACGTGGGGCCCGATATCCGGTTCCTCCCAGACGTCTCCTGCCGGGGTGAACCCGGCGCGCTCGTAGAAGCCCTGCGCGCTGACCCGGGCGTTGCACCAGATGAGCCCGCCGCCGCCATGGGCGACGAAATCGCGTACCCGCTCGAGCAGGGCTGCTCCGGCGCCGACACCGCGGTAACTCGTCGTCCACGGCCATGCCCCTCAGCCGCCAGCGGCCCGCACCGTCCGGCTCGGGCTCGTCGAAGATCGACGCGACCCCGATCACACGGTTCTCGAGGTACGCGGCGAAGTGCGCGGCGGTGGGGTCGTGGTCGCCGGGGAAAAACGACGCTTCGGCGGGCATTCCGGGGCGAAGTACCAGCTGGCGAAGCCGGTACGTGACCTGTGGACGGACCTGCTCGACCACGATCGGCGAGCCAGGGGCGGACGCGGAAGGCAAACTCACAGTCACAGCTTCACAGGTGGTGACACACAGACGCGAGCCGTCTCATAGCCTCAGGGCATGCCAAACGGAGTCGCCCGCCGGATCGACGGCGCCAGCATCGAGATCGCGTACGAGACGGTCGGGGATCCGGGAGCCACCCCGCTGCTCCTCGTCCACGGGCTCGGCATGCAGCTGGTGGGCTGGCATCCCGAGCTGGTGAAGCAGCTCGCCGCCCGCGGGTATCAGGTCGCCATCTTCGACAATCGCGATGTGGGGCTTTCCACCCACTTCCACGACGCCGGCAGCCCCGACATCCTGCGCCTGCTCGAGCGTGATGCGTCGGCCGCCGTCTACTCGCTGGCCGACATGGCTGACGACGCGGCGGGCGTGCTCGACCTGCTGGGCTGGGACACCGCTCACGTCCTCGGGGTGAGCCTCGGCGGGATGATCGTCCAGACCCTCGCGATCCGCCACTCGCAGCGGCTGCGCAGCATGACCTCGATCATGTCCACCACCGGGGCCGAGGAGGTGGGCAAGCCGACCGACGAGGCGCTGGGGACGCTGCTGGCCCCCGCTGCCGTGTCGCGCGAGGACTACATCGAAAGCGCCGTCAAGTCGTTCTCCGTGATCGGCTCCACCGGCTTCGCGCACGACTACGACCACATCCGCACCCGGGCGGGGCAGTCCTGGGATCGCGGCTACGACCCCGCCGGCGCCATCCGCCAGGTCGCGGCCATCATTTCCGCCGGCGACAGGACGGACGCGCTGGCCGAGTTGTTTGTCCCGACCCTCGTCGTGCACGGCGACGCCGATCCGTTGATCGACGTGACGGGCGGTCGCGCTACCGCTGCCGCCATCCGCGGGGCCGACTACCTCGAGGTCGAGGGCATGGGGCATGACCTGCCGGCGGAAGTCTGGCCGCGGCTGTTCGACCGGCTCGACGACGTCGTCGCGCGCGGTGAGATGACCCGCAAAGCAGCGTGAGTGGCCTGAGCCTCAGCAGGGACTATCAGCGGCGGGCGCGCCCCCGCCGGGCCGTCAGGTAGTCGCTGACGACGTACGAGCCGAGGCTGCCGGGGTCGGGGAGAACACCCGTCCACGGTTGCGCCGGGCGACCTCTTCGACGAACTCCACCAGCCGCGGCTCGTCGTCCAGCATGAAGACGTTGATGGTGGCACCGCGCCGGGTGAGCTTGTCGACCTCGGCGAGCGTCAGCTCCAGCGTCTCCGGCAGCGCGGGCCAGTGGAACCAGGGTGTGCCGTCGCGCAGCAGGTGGGCGGTGGGCTCGCCGTCGGTGACCACGAGGACGACCGGCTCGGCGTCGGGGTACTTGGACAGCTGACGGCCGGCGAGGTGCAGGGCGTGCTGCAGGTTGGTGCCCTGGACCATCTCGCTGTCGAGCCCGGCCAGCTCCGAAGGCTGCAGCTGGCGGGCGTAGTCCGAGAAGCCGATGACGTGCAGCGCGTCCTGCGGGAACTTCGTCGAGATCAGGCTGTGCAACGCCAGCGCGGTGGACTTCGCGATACCCCAGGTGCCGCGCAAGGCCATCGAGTACGACAGGTCGACCAGCAGGCAGACCGCGGCCGAGGTGCGCCGCTCCGTCTCCATGACCTCGAAGTCCTGCGCCGACAGCCGGACCCGGCCACCGCCGTTCGCGTCGTCGCCGGCGCGCCGGATCAGCGCGTTGCGCACCGTCCGCACGACGTCGAGCGGCTGCTCGTCGCCGAACCGCCACTCCCGGCTCGCGCCGGTCAGCTCACCGGCAGAGCCGGCGTCGTTCACGTCATGGTCGCCCCGCCCGCGCGCGTCCAGCTGGCGGAAGACCTTGGTCAGCGCCGCCGCGCCGAGCCGCCGCACCGCCTTCGGGGTGAGCTCGAGCTTGCCGCCCTTGCGGGTCAGGTAACCCTGGCGTTCGAGCTCGCGTTCGAGCGTCTGCAGCGCGCGCAGGTCGTCGACGGCCTGGCGGCCCAGCGCGTTCTGGACGGCCTCCGGGTCGACATCGTCCAGCGAGGCTCCGGGGTAGTCCTGGCGGAGCGCGGCGGCGAGCTCGTCGAGCTCGGCCAGCTCCTCCAGCGCGTCGGTCGCCTCGCCGAGCCCGAGCGGGGTGTCGCCCGACATCCGCTCCCCGCGGGAGCGGCGGTTCTGCCCCCAGTCCAGGTCGGGCCGCGCGTTCTGCAAGGCCGATTGCAGCCGCGACATCTCCGCCTGCAGCCCGAGGTCTTCCATCGCGGTCGCCATGAGGTCGGCCAGCTCCTGGCGCTGCTCGGGCGAGAGGCTGCGCATCAGTTTCGCGGCAGCGGCAGCCCGGCGCGCCAGCGAGTCGGTGAGCTCCTCCAGGGTCTGCGGGTTCTCCGGGAAGAAGTCGCCGTGCTTGTCCATGAAGTCGCTGAACATCTGGCCGGTGTCTTCGCCGCGCGCGTCGGCCTCGAGCATCGAGTTGAGGTCAGCGAGCATGTCCTTGACCCGCTGCATGTCCTCGGGCGTCGCGTTTTCCAGCGCCTGCTTCATGCCCTTGAACTGGCTGTCGAGGACCTCGCGACGCAGCAGGTCCTGGATCTCCTCATAGGTCTGGCGGGCCTCGTCGGAGGCCCAGTCGTACTCCGACAGCGCACGAACCGCCCGCGCTGGGTCGTTCGGCAAGGTGTCGAGCTCGGTCTCTTTGAGCCGCGCGTCGTCGGACGGGTCCGGGAAGAGCGCCGCCCGCTCCTGCTCCAGGGCCTTGTCGAGCAGCTCGCGGACCTGATCCAGCGTGCCGTCGAGCCGGCCGCGCTCGCGGGCCTCACGGCGGCGCTTCTCGATCTGGCGCCGCAGGTCGTCGAGCCCGCGGCGGCCTTGCGCGCCCCGGCGCAGCAACGACTCCAGCGCCTCGCGCGGCGTCGACCCCTCGAGGACCGACTCGCCCATCTCGTCGAGCGCGGCCGCCGCGTCGAACGGCGCGGCCAACGGGTCCGGGCCACCGTCCCACGGCCCGTAGCGGTATCCGTTTGAGGTCACCGGCTGCTCACCCGTAGACCGTCCGGCCGGGCAGCTCCTCCTTGGCGAGGCGGCGATGCAGGTGCAATCCCTCCATCGCGAACTCGACGGCGCTGGCAGCCATCGCCGGTGATTCCGACCCTTCGCCGTCGAGGCGGCCGAGGATCGCTGCCAGACCCGGGATGGTGCCGAGCGCGGAGAGCAGGGCGGCCCCGGGGACGAGCTCTCCGGTCTCGACCGGGCCGGTCTCCTCGACCCGCTGCTGCAGCCCCGACAGGTCAAGGCCGGACAGCCGGGCCCGGAACGTCTCGGCGGTCGAGCGCTTCAGCAGATGCTGCAGGACCTCGTCCTCGCGCCCCTCCTCGAGGGCGTCGAACTCGACCTTTCCGCGCACCGCCGGGACGACCGCGGCCAGGTCGACGACGCGCGCCACCGGGGGCGTCTCACCCGTCACCGCCGCGCGGCGCACCGCGCTGGCCGCCACCGTCTCCGTCGCGGCGATCGCGAGCCGGGCGGAAACGCCCGAGCGGCCATCCACCTGAGGCGCCTCGCGAACCGCGCGGGTGAAGCGGGCGAGCACCTCGATGAGGTACTCGGGCACGATCGGCTGACCGAGGGGGCCGTCCCACTGCAGCAGCGACTCCTGGCGCATCAGCGCGAGCTCGTCGTCCAGCCGCAACGGGTAGTGGGTGCGCACCTCGGCGCCGAACCGGTCCTTCAGCGGGGTGATGATGCGCCCGCGGTTGGTGTAGTCCTCCGGGTTGGCGCTCGCCACGAGCAGGAGGTCGAGCGGGAGCCGCAGCATGTAGCCGCGGACCTGGATGTCGCGCTCCTCGAGCACGTTCAGCAGCGCGACCTGGATGCGCTCGGCGAGGTCGGGGAGCTCGTTGACGCTGAAGATGCCGCGGTTCGAGCGCGGGACCAGCCCGTAGTGGACGGTCTGCGGATCGGCCAGCGTGCGACCCTCGGCCACCTTGATGGGGTCGATGTCGCCGATGAGGTCGCCGACGCTGGTGTCGGGGGTCGCGAGCTTCTCGCCGAAACGCTCGCTGCGGTGCTTGAAACTGACCGGCAGCTCGTCGCCGAGCTGCGCCTCGAGTTCCAGGCAGCGACCGCACACCGGCGCGTAGGGATGGTCGTTGATCTCGCAGCCGGTGACGACCGGGGTCCACTCGTCGAGGAGCCCGACGAGGGTGCGGATCAGCCGGGTCTTGCCCTGGCCGCGCTCACCGAGCAGGACGACGTCATGGCCGGCGAGCACGGCACGCTCGACCTGAGGCAGGACCGTCTCGTCGAACCCGACGATCCCGGGGAAGCGTTCCTCTCCCTTGCTCAGGCGCTCGAGCAGGTTGTCACGAAGCTCGGCCTTGACCGTGCGATGGACGTGGCCCGAATCGCGGAGGGCGCCGCGCGTGGTGGGCAGGGGTGCTGCCGTATTCACGGCTCCACCGACAATGTGGCCGCTGGGGCCACCCGTGCTGGGAATCGCAGAACTCACTCTTCGACGCTACGCCCCGCTCTTACCCCCCGCACCCCCGCAAGTCGGCGGGTGAACGGGAATTCGCTGATAGCAAGACGAGGGGTGAAGCGGTCATGATCGGGGAAAGAGCGGGCACTGCCGGTCTGGGAGCCAGCAGCCGGGCCGGAAGGAGCGGATGTGGCCGATGCCTCTGAAGCCGTGGCCGAGTTCGGCGCGGGCTTTGCGGCAGCTTCGGAACCGAGCTCGTTCGGCGGCGATCTGCGGGAAGCGACGCGCCGGGCGGTGGGGGACGCCGTCCGCGGGCTATCGCGGGCCCCGGACCTCCTGGCGGTGTTTGCCAGCGCCTCGGACAGCCCATCGGGCGCGGGTGTCGACCTCGACGAGGTGGGCTCCATCGCCCAGCAGGTGTCGGCCGCGGGCCACGTCATCGGGTGTTCCGCTGCGGGGGTCTGCGGCGCCGGCCAGGCGGTGCTCGGCTCGGGCGGGGTGAGCGCCTGGGCCGGAGTACTCCCCGAGGTGCGCATGCGCTCGTTTCACCTGGAGGTCATGCGCAGCGGCGACGGGCTCGCGGTGATCGGGCTACCCGAACTCGAGGACGGGCGCTGGGCAGAGGCGCACGCGACCGCGGTGATGTTCGCCGATCCCTACAGCTTTCCGGTGGTGTCATTCGTGGACCGCGCCCCGGAGGTGCTGCCCGGCATCGCCCTGGTGGGCGGCATCGGCGGGGGATCGGCCGGGGCCGGCTCGACGCGCCTCTTCCTGGACGGCCGCACCGTCGACCGGGGAGCCGTCGGGCTGCTGCTCGCCGGTGCCGGGGAGCGGGTGGTCGTGAGCCAGGGCTGCCGTCCGGTCGGGCCCGAGATGGTCGTGACGGCGGCGGACGGCAACGTCGTGCTCGAACTCGCCGGCCAGCCGGCCCTGCGCCGGCTGTATGAGGTCATCGGCGACCTCACGCAGGAGGAACGGGTCACCTTCGCCGGTGGACCGCAGATCGGCATCGCCATGGACGAGTACGCGGACGAGCACGACCTTGGCGACTACCTCATCCGCGCCGTGATCGGCATCGACGAGCAGCGGGAGGCGGTGGCGGTCGGCGACGTCGTCGAGGTCGGCCGCTCGGTGCGCTTCCAGCTTCGTGACGCCGCCGCGGCCCGCGCCGACCTGCAGGCGCGGCTCATTCCCGCGGCGCCGTCGAAGGGGGCCCTGCTGATCTCCTGCAACGGCCGGGGTCCGGCCATGTTCGGCACCGCCGATTCCGATGTCTCGCTCGTCAGCGACTGCCTGGGCGGCGCCGCCGTCGCCGGGCTGTTCGCCGGCGGCGAGATCGGGCCGGTCGGGGGCCGCGCCTGGCTGCACGGGTTCACCGCGTCGGTCTCTGGCGTTCACGTGAGCGGCGTCGCCGGCCACTTCACCGAGGTCGACCACGGCGCCGGTGCTGGCCATCGACATCGGCGGCACGAAGATGGCCGGCGGGCTGGTGAACGGCGAGGGCGAGCTCACGCAAGCGCACCCAGGTCGAGACGGCGCCGGATCCCACCGCCGCTCTGGGCCGGCTCGTCGACCTGGTGCTCGAGGGCGTCCCGGCGATCAGCGGGGTCGGCGTCGGGCTGCGGCGGGCCGATGACGTGGCCGGCCGGGATCGTGAACCCGTTGAACATCCCGCTCTGGCGCGGCGGTTTCCCGTTGCGCGCAGTGGCTACGCGAGCGCCTGCCTGGCGTCCCGGTGCGGGTGCACAACGACGCCATCTGCGTCGCGGTCGGCGAAGCCTGGCGCGGAGCAGCCGCCGGCTACAACGACGTGCTCGGGATGGTCGTCAGCACCGGGGTCGGCGGCGGGCTGATCCTCGACGGCCACCTGCGCGACGGGCGCACCGGAAACGCCGGCCACATCGGCCACATCATCGCCGAGCCGGACGGGCCACCCTGTGGCTGCGGTGGTCGGGGTTGCCTGGAGGCCGTCGCTCGCGGCCCGGCCATCGTGGCGTGGGCGGCCGAACGCGGGTCTGCCGGCGCGCGACGGCCGCGAGCTGGCGGCCCTGGCTCGCGAGGGCGACGCGGTGGCGCTGGCCGCGTTCGACCGGGCGGGTGCTGCCGTCGGGCAGGTGGTGGCCGGCGCCTGCGCCCTGCTCGAGCTCGACATCGTCGTCATCGGCGGCGGGCTGACCAGCGCGGGCGACCTGCTCTTCGATCCGCTGCACCGCGCGTTCGCGGAGTACGCGCAGCTGCACTACACGCGTGACACGCCCATCGCGCCGACCGGTCTCGGCCAGAACGCCGGCCTCATCGGCGCCGCCGCGCTGATCCTCGACGCCGATCGGTACTGGACCGGCGACTAGTGAGCCGCGCACTCAGCAGAAATTGCGGCCAATGAGTGCTCAGGACGCCCACTAGCCACAATTTCTGCGACCAGGCGGGTCAATCAGCCGCTGTAGGGCTCCACCGAGATGATGTCGACGGTGACCTCGCGGCCGTTCGGTGACTTGTACGTCGCCTTGTCTCCCGCGCCCAGCCCGGTGACGGCCTGGCCGAGCGGCGACTGAGGCGAGAAGACCTGGACGGACGTGGAGTGGTCCTCACGCGAGCCGAGGACGAAGTGCGTGGTCTCGTCATCGCCCTTGAAGCGCACCTCGACGACCATGCCCGGGCCGGCCTTGCCGTCGCTCGGGGGCGTCTCGCCGACCGTCGCCGCGCGCAGCAGCTGCTCGAGCTGGCGGATGCGGGACTCCTGCTTGCCCTGCTCTTCCTTGGCGGCGTGGTAGCCGCCGTTCTCCTTAAGGTCGCCCTCCTCGCGGGCGGCCTCGATGCGAGCGGTGATCTCCTTGCGCCCGGGGCCGGCCAGGTGGTCGTACTCCGCCTTGAGCCGGTCGTACGCCTCCTGGGTCAGCCATACTTGCTGGGTCGTCATGGACGCTCCTCGTCGAGCCGCTAGCGAGCCGTTTCTGGGCTCATTGTCGAGTATTTGCCGTGCGTCGGGGCGCACGTCACGGGGATGACCGTTTATGGAACGGGCGATCTTACCGGCTGCGTCGCCCCGGGGAGGCACTTCGTCGCGCCTGCCGCGTCCGTTCACCGAAGGCCGGCGCGGAATGCACAGGCCGTGAGTCGGATTCAATGAAAATATGCGTTCTTCGGCCTCCCGGCGCCTGCTCTGCGTTCATGCGCATCCTGACGACGAGTCGAGCAAAGGCGCCGCAAGCATGGCCCGCTATGTCTCCGAGGGTGCTGACGTACTGGTCGTGACGTGCACGGGCGGCGAGGCGGGCTCCGTGCTGAACCCGGCGATGGACCGCCCCGAGGTTCGCGAGCGGCTTCCCGAGGTCCGCCGCGAGGAGATGGAGCGGGCCCGCCAGATTCTCGGCGTGAAGCAGGAGTGGCTCGGGTTCCTCGATTCCGGCCTCCCGGAGGGTGACCCCAAGCCGCCGCTGCCCGAGGGCTGCTTCGCGGTGCTCCCGGTCGAGGAGGCGGCAATCCCGCTGGCGCGGATCCTGCGGGAGTTCCGTCCCCACGTCGTCGTGACCTACGACGAGAACGGCGGCTACCCGCATCCGGACCACATCCAGACCCACAAGGTCAGCATGGCGGCGATCGATCTCGCCGGTGACCCCGAGCAGCACCCGCACCTGGGCGAGCCGTGGCAGGTCCCGAAGATCTACTACACGATGACCTTCCACAAGGAACGCGTCGTGGCACTGCACGAGGCGATGCTCAAGGCGGGCCTGGAGTCGCCGTACGAGAAGTGGCTGGCGGGCTGGGTGGACCGGGCCGCCGACATGAACCGGGTGACGACCCGAGTGCCGTGCGGCGAGTGGTTCCCGGTGCGCGACCAGGCGCTCCTGGCCCACGCGACGCAGGTCGATCCGAACGGCTCGTGGTTCCGGGTGCCGATGTCGATCCAGCAGGAAGCCTGGCCGACGGAGGACTACGAGCTGGTGCGCTCGCACGTGGAGGTCGGGCCCTTCCCTGAGAACGACCTGTTCGCCGGCGTCGCCTGACGCCCCGCCGCGACGGTTAGGCTTCGGGAAGACACCGGGAGGAACTTCATGGCCCTTTGGAACCAGCTCCGTCAGCAGGCCCAGTCGATGCAGTCGACCCTCGTGGCGAAGAAGAACGACCTGAAGTCCGGCTCGTTCCGCGACGCTTCGATGGCGATGTGCGCCCTGATCGCCGCGGCCGACGGCAACATCGACCCGGAGGAGCGCCGCAAGGTCGCCGGGCTCATCGGCACCAACGAGGTGCTCCAGAACTTCCCGGCCGACCAGCTGCAGGCCAAGTTCACCGAGTACTGCGACAAGCTCACGGCCGACTTCGACTTCGGCAAGGTCTCGGTCATCCAGGAGATCGGCAAGGTCAAGAAGAAGGAGAACGAGGCGCGGGCCGTGATCCAGATCGGGATCATCATCGGCGGCGCCGACGGCAACTTCGACGAGGCCGAGAAGAAGGCTGTTCGCGACGCCTGCCACGCCGTCGGGCTGTCCCCGGCCGAGTTCGACCTCTAGGCGGGTCCGACCGTGTTGCTTGCCGCCAAGATCGGAGCAGGAGGCCTCGGCTTCCTGGTCGTCCTGCTGCTCATCGCCGCGGCCGTCGTCATCTTCATCGCCATGTCCGGCAGCCTGAAGCGGCTGCGGCGCAGCGTCGACTCGGGCGAGTTCGAGCACCACGTGGAGGAACAGGCAGCGCAGGTTCGCAAGGCCGATGATGACGCCGGCACATCGGGCGAAGCAGCAGTCAGTCGCGATCCGTCAGGTCGCGGCGGCGCAGCTTCTTGAGTTCGGAGCGATGACGCTTTTCGGCCAGCCGGTTCTGCACGGCCGAGCGGGTCGGCTTGGTCGGGCGGCGGCGGGCCGGGGGCGGGGCGGTCGCGGCGCGCAGGGTCGCCAGCAGCCGTGCCGTAGCGGAAGCCCGGTTCTGGTATTGGCTGCGGCGTTCCGACGCCACGACGGTCAGGGTGTCGTCGCTGATCCGGCCTTCGAGATTGATCCGGGCGCGGCTGCGGAACGGCTCGGGCAGCCGGTCGAGCTCGTACGAGAGCTGCACCCGGCTGTCGGTCGTGTTGACGCCCTGGCCGCCGGGCCCGCCGGCCCGCGAGAAGCGCCACTGCAGATCGTCGGCGGCGATGTGCAGCCCGGGACGGATCTTCAGCTGCTCGCTCACCGTGCCAGTCTGCCCGACCCACTGATCGCGATGGGAGAGTGACGTGATGGACGCCGCCGGCTGGGACGAGCGCTACGGGGAGCGCGAGCTGGTGTGGAGCGCGGAGCCGAACCGTTTCGTCGCCGAGGAGGTGGCCGCCATGCCGCCGGGCCGGGCCATCGACCTGGCCGCCGGCGAGGGGCGTAACGCGATCTGGCTGGCCAGTCTCGGATGGACGGTGACGGCCGTCGACTTCTCCGCCGTCGGGTTGGAGAAGGGGCGCCAGCTGGCCGAGGCGCAGCAGCCTGACGTCGCCGGGCGGATCCGCTGGGAGTGCGCGGACCTCCTCGAGTACGCGCCGACCCCGGCGGGCTACGAGCTGGTTCTCATCGCCTACCTGCACCTGCCGGCTCCGTTGCGGCAACGCGTGTTGACGGCGGCTGCCGGGGCGGTCGCCCCTGGCGGCCTGCTCCTCATCGTCGGCCACGCGCGGCGCAACCTCGCCGACGGCGTGGGCGGCCCGCAGGACGCCGAGGTGCTCTATGACGTGGACGAGGTGAGCGCGGAGATCGCAGCGGCCGGGCTCGCGGTCGAGTCCGCCGCGGAACGCCTGCGCCCGGTCGACGGTCAGGAGCGACCCGCGATCGACTTCGTGCTGCGTGCTCATCCCGCGGAGGTGCGCTAGCGACGCTGCTCGGATGACGATGCGGATGTGGAACGCAGGTGGCTGTTCGGTGACCAGCTCGGACCGCACTTCCTCGACGGGTCCGATCAGCCGGTCCTGATGATCGAGGCGCGCACCGTCTTTGCCCGGCGCCGCTTTCACCGGCAGAAGGCGCACCTCGTGCTCTCGGCGATGCGCCACCGGGCGGCGGAGCTCGGCGGCCGGTGCCGATACCTGTCGGTCGAAACGTATGCGGCCGGCCTGGCGAGAGTTCGCGAGCCCGTGACCGTGTGCCACCCGACGAGCTGGAGCGCGCTCGAGTTCGTCCAGCGCCAGGACGGCGTCGACGTCGTTCCGGCACGCGGCTTCGTGACCCCGATGGCCGATTTCGCGCGGTGGGCCGACGCGCGTGGCGGGAAACGCCTGCTGCTGGAGGACTTCTACCGCGAGGTGCGCCGCCGTCACGACGTCTTGATGGACGGCGCCGACCCTGCCGGTGGGCGATGGAACTTCGATGCTGACAACCGCGAGCCACCCCGAAGACCGCGACGCTCGGGTTCGGGAGCCCTGGTGGCCGGGTGAGGACGAGATCGACGAGCAAGTCCGCCACGACCTCGACCGGTGGGAGCGCGACGGTGACGTCGCTTCGTCGGGCGACGGCCGCGCCGCTTCGCGGCGACCCGCACCGAGGCGTTGCACGCGCTCGCGACTTCCTCGCGCACCGGCTGACCGGTTCGGCAGTCACGAGGACGCCATGCTCAGCGGCGACGTCTGGATGGCGCATTCGCTGCTCTCCGCACCGCTGAACTCGGCTCCTCGACCCGCTCGAGGCCGTCCACCGCGCCGAGGCGCGTATCGCGAGGGGAATGTCCCGATCGCCTCCGCCGAAGGGTTCGTGCGCCAGGTGATGGGCTGGCGCGACTACGTCTGGCACCTCTACTGGCAGCAGGGCAAGGCTACCGGCGGCGCAACGCGTTGGGCGCAAGGGCACGATCCCGAGCTGGTTCGCCGACCTCGACGCGGCGGAACGGTCGAGGCGCGCTGCCTGTCCGAGGTGTTGCGCGGCGTGCGTGAACACGGCTGGGCGCACCACATCCCGCGCCTCATGGTGCTGGGCAACTACGCGATGCAGCGCGGCTGGCGCCCGGCGCAGGTGACCGACTGGTTCCACCGCTCCTTCGTCGACGGCTACGACTGGGTGATGGTGCCGAACGTCGTCGGCATGTCGCAGTACGCCGACGGCGGGGTCATGGCGACCAAGCCGTATGCCGGCGGCGGCGCCTACATCGACCGGATGAGCGACTTCTGCGGTTCCTGTCGTTACGACCCGAAGGTGCGGGTGGGCGACGACGCCTGCCCGTTCACTGCCGGCTACTGGGCATTCCTGCACCGCAATCGCGCGCACCTGCAGGGCAATCACCGGCTCGCGCAGCCGCTGCGGGGCCTGGATCGGCTCAAGGATCTCGACGCACTCGTCGAACAAGAGGAAGGACGCGGGTCGCGCGCTCCCTGACCCGCCGATGGGCCTCACCTGGCCCCGCGCGCAATGAATTCGCTCGTTCCGGAGTTTCTGCGAGACAATGGGCCCGGCGCATCGGCTCTCGCGCTGGTGTCCGCCCCCTGAGCCAGTCAGCCCGTTACCGCGATCGCCCGAGGACGTGTAGTGCCAGAAGCAGCCGCCGGATCCCTCCGTCCAGACGCGACGGAGGCCCTCACCGCCCTGATGCGCGAGCGCATCCTGCTGCTCGACGGGGCGATGGGCACGATGATCCAGCGCCATGGCTTCAGCGAGGACGAGTACCGCGGCGAGCGTTTCGCCGATTGGCCGAGCGATCTGCGTGGCAATAACGACCTCCTCACGCTGACCCAGCCCGATGCGATCGCCGGGATCCACCGGGCCTATCTCGAGGCGGGTGCCGACCTGGTCGAGACCAACACTTTCAACGCTCAGCGCATCTCGCTCGCCGATTACGGCATGGAGGAGCTGGCGTACGAGCTCAACCTGGAGTCGGCGAAGCTCGCCCGCGCCGCCTGCGATGAGGCCACCGCTGCTGATCCCAGCCGGCCGCGCTACGTCGCCGGGGCGCTCGGCCCGACCAACCGCACCGCCTCCATCTCGCCGGACGTCAACGACCCGGGCAAGCGCAACGTCAGCTACGAGCAGCTGGTCGAGGCCTATCTCGAGCAGGCCCGCGGCCTGGTGGACGGCGGCGCCGACGTCCTGCTCATCGAGACCATCTTCGACACGCTCAACGCCAAGGCGGCGATCTTCGCGCTGGAGACGCTCTTCGAGGAGCACGGGCGGCGGTGGCCCGTGATGATCTCCGGCACGATCACCGACGCGTCCGGTCGCACCCTCTCCGGTCAGGTCACCGAGGCGTTCTGGAACTCCGTGCGCCACGCGCGGCCGCTGCTGGTCGGGCTCAACTGCGCGCTCGGCGCCGATGAGATGCGGCCATATCTCGCCGAGCTTTCGCGGGTCGCCGACTGCTTCGTCTCCAGCTATCCCAACGCGGGCCTGCCCAACGCCTTCGGCGAGTACGACGAGTCGCCCGAGCAGACCGCCGGCATCGTGCGCGAGTTCGCCGCCAGCGGGCTGGTCAACGTTCTGGGTGGCTGCTGCGGTACCACGCCCGACCACATCGCCGGGATGGCGTCGCGGGTCGAGGGTCTGGCCCCGCGCGTGCCCGAGGAGCGTCCGGTGGCGTGCCGGCTGTCCGGCCTGGAACCGTTGACGATCACACCGGAATCGCTGTTCGTGAACGTCGGCGAGCGCACGAACATCACCGGCTCGGCGCGCTTCCGCAACCTCATCCGCGACGGCGATTACGCCTCGGCCCTGTCGGTCGCGCGCCAGCAGGTCGAGAACGGCGCGCAGGTCATCGACATCAACATGGACGAGGGGATGATCGACGGCGTCGCCGCGATGGACCGCTTCGTCAAGCTGATCGCGAGCGAGCCCGACATCAGCCGGGTGCCGCTGATGATCGACTCCTCCAAGTTCGAGGTGATCGAGGCCGGGCTGCGCTGCGTGCAGGGCAAGCCGATCGTCAACTCGATCTCCATGAAGGAGGGCGAGGAGAAGTTTCGCCGCGAGGCCACGCTGTGCCGCAAGTACGGGGCCGCTGTCGTCGTCATGGCGTTCGACGAGGACGGCCAGGCCGACAACCTCGAGCGGCGCAAGGCCATCTGCCAGCGGGCGTACCGCATCCTCGTCGACGAGGTCGGCTTCCCGGCCGAGGACATCATCTTCGATCCCAACGTGTTCGCCGTCGCGACGGGCATCGAGGAGCACGCCAATTACGGCGTTGACTTCATCGAGGCCACCCGCTGGATCAAGCAGAACCTGCCCGGCGCGATGGTGTCCGGTGGCGTCTCCAACGTCTCGTTCTCCTTCCGCGGTAACAACGCGGTGCGCGAGGCCATCCATGCGGTCTTCCTGTTCCACGCTATTGCCGCCGGCATGGACATGGGCATCGTCAACGCGGGCGCGCTCGTCGTCTACGACCAGGTCGAACCGCGGCTGCGCGACGCCATCGAAGACGTGATCCTGAACCGGCGGGCCGACGCCACCGAGCGCCTGCTCGAGATCGCCGGCGAGTTCGCCGGCGACGGCAAGAAGGCCGAAGCCGTCAACGAGGAGTGGCGCGAACTCCCCGTGGACGAGCGCATCACGCATGCGTTGGTGAAGGGGATCGACGACTACGCCGAGACCGACACCGAGGAGTTGCGCGCGCTGATCGAGGCGCGCGGCGGCCAGCCGATCGAGGTCATCGAAGGCCCGCTGATGGCGGGGATGAACGTCGTCGGCGACCTGTTCGGGGCCGGCAAGATGTTCCTGCCGCAAGTGGTGAAATCCGCTCGGGTCATGAAGAAAGCGGTCGCGTACCTCATCCCCTTCATCGAGGAAGGCAAGTCGCCGGAGGACGCCGGGCGCAGCAATGGCACGGTCGTCATGGCGACGGTGAAGGGCGACGTCCACGACATCGGCAAGAACATCGTCGGCGTCGTGCTGCAGTGCAACAACTACGACGTCATCGACCTCGGCGTCATGGTGCCCGCGCAGAAGGTGCTCGACGCCGCCAAGGAGCATTCCGCTGATGTCATTGGACTTTCGGGTCTCATCACCCCGTCGCTCGACGAGATGGTCAACTTCGCGAGCGAGATGGAGCGTCAGGGTTTCGACATCCCGCTGATGATCGGTGGCGCCACCACCTCGCGCGCTCACACCGCGGTCAAGGTCGACCAGAAGTACCACGGTCCGGTCGTGTGGGTGAAGGACGCCTCGCGCTCGGTGCCGGTCGTCGCGGCGCTGCTGTCCGACGAGCAGCGGCCGGCCTTGCTCAAGGAGATGGAGGCGGATTACGTCGCCCTGCGCGAGCGTCATGCCGCCCGCAGCACCGCCCGCGTGCTGCTGCCGCTGGCGACGGTGCGCGATGACCGCACGCCCATCGACTGGACCGGCTACCACCCGCCGCGGCCGCACCTGCTTGCGCAGCAGGCGCTCGACGTCCACACCGACGACCACCACGCCCGCCCGGTGGTGCACTTCGTGAAGACCTTGAACCACTACCCGCTGGACGAGCTGCGCCACTACATCGACTGGCAGCCGTTCTTCAATGCCTGGGAGATGAAGGGCCGCTACCCCGACATCCTCAACAACCCGGCGTCCGGTGAAGCGGCACGCAAGCTCTGGGACGACGCTCAGGAGATGCTCGACAAGATCATCGCCGAGAAGTGGCTGACCGCGTCCGGGGTGATCGGCCTCTTCCCGGCCAACGCCACCGATGATGACGACATCGAGATCTACACGGACGAGCACCGCACCGCGGTCCACACGACCCTGCATCAGCTGCGGCAGCAGACCGAGCATCGCGCCGGGGTCCCGCATCGCTCGCTGGCCGACTTCGTGGCCCCGCGCTCGACGGGCCTGCGCGACTACGTCGGCGCGTTTGCCGTCACCGCCGGGCTGGGGATCGGCGCGAAGATCGAGGAGTTCAAGAAGGCGCTGGACGACTACAGCGCGATCCTGATCGAGTCGCTGGCCGACCGGCTTGCGGAGGCGTTCGCCGAGCGGCTCCACGTGCGAGTGCGTACCGAATTCTGGGGCTACGCGCCTGACGAGCACCTCAGCAACGAGGAGCTGCTGAAGGAGCGCTACGTCGGTATCCGGCCGGCGCCGGGCTACCCGGCGTGCCCCGAACACACCGAGAAGCAGACCCTCTGGGAGCTGCTCGACGTCGAGGCCAACACCGGCATCGAGCTGACCGAGAGCATGGCCATGTGGCCGGGCGCGTCCGTCAGCGGCTGGTACTTCTCGCATCCTGAGTCCCAGTACTTCGTGCTGGGCCAGCTCGGGCGTGATCAGGTCGAGGACTACGCCAAGCGCAAGGGCTGGACCGTCGCCGAGGCCGAGCGCTGGCTCGCGCCGAACCTCGGCTACCGCACCGACGACGAGTAGCCGCGCCGCGGGGGGTTGCGTACGGCCTGGTCGCCTGGGGCAGGCTGAGGCCATGAGTAACCGGCTGGCCGCCTCGCAAAGCCCGTACCTGCAGCAGCACGCCGAGAACCCCGTCGACTGGTACGAGTGGGGCGAGGAAGCGTTCGCCGCGGCCCGTGAGCGCGGCGTACCGGTCCTGCTGAGCGTCGGCTATGCGGCCTGCCACTGGTGTCACGTCATGGCTCACGAGTCGTTCGAGGACCCGCAGACGGCCGAGCTGATGAACGCCGGCTTCGTGAACATCAAGGTCGATCGCGAGGAACGGCCCGACGTCGACGCCGTCTACATGGAGGCGACCCAGGCGTTCAACAGTGGCCAGGGCGGCTGGCCGATGACGTGCCTGCTCACCCCGGCGGGGGAGCCGCTGTTCTGCGGCACGTACTTCCCGCGTCACCAGTTCCAGGCCTTGCTGTCGAACGCGACGCGGGCGTGGCAGGACGACCGGGCGGCGATCGAGGCCCAGGGCGCCGACATCGCCCGGCAGTTGCGGGAACAGTTCGCGGTCCAGCTCGGCCCGGGCTTCCCGGCCGGACCGGAGGTTCTCGACGCGGCGGTCGTCGCGCTGACGGCCGAGTTCGACACCCAGTTCGCCGGGTTCGGCCGGGCACCGAAATTCCCGCCGTCGATGGTGCTCGAGTTCCTGCTGCGGGTCGTACGCCCGCGGCGCCGACGCCCAGGCCCTGGAGATGGTTTCCCGCACCTGCGAGGCGATGGCCCGCGGCGGGATGTATGACCAGCTCGCCGGCGGTTTCGCGCGCTACAGCGTCGACGCCGCCTGGGTCGTGCCGCACTTCGAGAAGATGCTGTACGACAACGGGCTCCTGCTGCGCGTGTACCTGCATTGGTGGCGCCAGACCCGCGACCCGCTGGCGGAGCGCGTGGTGCGCGAGACGGCCGGCTTCCTGTTGCGTGAGCTGCGCACGCAACAGGGGGGCTTCGCGAGCTCGCTCGACGCAGATGCGGCGGGAGTCGAAGGGTCGACGTACGTCTGGACGCCCGAGCAGCTTGCCGAGGTGCTCGGTGAGGACGCCGGTCGCTGGGTCGCCGAGTTGTGCGTGGTGACGCCGACGGGGACCTTCGAGCACGGCTCCTCCACGCTGCAGCGGGCCGGTGAACCGGACGACGACGCGCGATGGGAGCGGGCTCGCGCCGCGCTGCTCGACGCCCGGGCAAGCCGACCGCAGCCGGGCCGTGACGACAAGGTGGTCGCCGCCTGGAACGGGTGGACGATCAGCGCGCTCGCGGAGGCGGGGGCATTGCTGGCCGAGCCGGCCTGGGTCGAGGCGGCGACGGAAGCCTCGGTGCTGCTGCGCGACCTGCATGTCGTGGACGGGCGCCTGCGCCGGGTCAGCCGCGACGGCGTCGCCGGTTCCGCCGCCGGGATGCTCGACGACTACGGGGCCGTCGCGGCGGGGTGGCTGACCGTCTACCAGGTCACCGGCGACGTCGGATGGCTGTCGGCGGCGGGGCGGCTGCTCGACGTGGCGCTCGAGGAGTTCGCCGACGGTTCCGGCGGGTTCTTCGATTCGCCGAAGACGGCGTCCGACGGCATTGCACTCCTGCGGCGTCCTCAGGATCCCACCGACAACGCCACCCCGTCCGGCGCATCGTCGCTCGCGGGCGCGCTGGTGACGTACGCGGCGCTGACCGGGTTCGCCGGCCTACCGCGAGGCCGCCGAGGTGGCACTGGCGAAGGTCGTGCCGCTGATCGGCAAGCACCCGCGCTTCGCCGGGGAGGCCGCCGCGGTCGCCGAGGCGTTGATCGCCGGCCCGTTCGAGATTGCTGTGGTGGGGCTGCCCGACCTGGAACACCTGGCCCGGATGACGCCGTCCCCGGGGGCCGTCGTCGTCACGGCGGGCCCGCTGGCCGAGAACCGTCCCGAGCCGGCGGTGTACATCTGCCGCAACTTCGCCTGCGAGCTCCCGCTCACGGATCCGCAGGCCGTCGCCGCACGGTTGGGCGTCACCGTCCCGTAGCGCGCCCCACTGGGGAGACCGACGGGAACAAACGCTTGCACGTGTACGTCTGTAAGTGTGTAATCAAGACGTGCACGGAGGTGCACAGCGAAAGGAGGTCCCCATGGGACCGCATGAGAACTTGAGAGCCGTCCTTCACGACGTACTCGGCGAGGCAGCTTCGGAGCGCCCCGAGTTCGGCTTCGGCCGGCGCGGCGGACGGCATGGGCAGCCGGGTCACCGGGGCGCGGGCGCCGGCGATGCCCGCGCCGAGTGGCGCGAGCGGCGCGGCGGCCGCGGAGGCCCGGGAGGGCGCGGTCGTGGACCAGGCCCGGAGGGTCGTCCGGAGGGGCGCGGCGGTGGCCATCACTGGCACGGCGCTGGTCCGGAGCAGGTCAGCGAGGCCGACGTCCAGGGCTGGCTGACCGGTCGGCTGCCGGACGGCTGGCTGACCGGGGCACCCGAGGTGAGCGTCGACCGCGACGAGATCATCATCGTGGGCACGCTGGCTGCCCCCGAGGTGCCGGAGGGCACGAGCGAGAAAGACGGCGGGGCCGCGGCTGCCGCTGCCGAGGCGGGCCGGATCAGCCGGTTCCGCGAGGAGACCCGCGAGGAGCGGGTGCGCATCGCCCGCGAGGCCGAGCACCGTTACGGGCGCAAGGTCTCCTGGGGCGCGACGGCGGGATCGACGACCGAGCTGTTCACCACAATGTCGGTTCCGGTGATGACCCGGCTCCGCCAGCCGGAGCGATCGATCCTCGACACCTTGGTGGATGCCGGAGTGGCCCGCAGCCGCAGCGACGCGCTCGCGTGGTGCGTCAAGCTGGTCGGCGAGCACGCGGAGGACTGGCTGAGCCAGCTTCGCGAGGCGATGACGGCGGTCGAGCGGGTCCGGGCCGAAGGGCCCAATTTGTAACGATCGGCAGTGCCCGCCCGCTCTTGAGCTGCTGGTCCGGGGCCTTGCCGCCATGTGAAATGGCCCAAGGTCCCGGGCGGGTGGCGCAGGTGGGCAGGGTAATCTCCTTGCACCAGGGTCGCGCCGCGCGGCGCGCTCGCTCCGGTGATAGTGCATAGAGGGAGATGCCGCTCGTGACGACTGCTGCCAGCATTCCAGGCCTCGATACCGCCCCGACAAAGCACGCCAGGCTGCGCGCCTGGGTCGAGGAGGTCGCGGAGCTCACCCAGCCGGACCAGGTGTACTGGTGTGACGGCTCAGACGAGGAATGGCAGCGGCTCGCAAACGAGCTCGTCGAGAAGGGCACTATGCGCCCGCTCAATGCCGAATTACGTCCGAATTCGTTCTATGCGGCTTCCGACCCGAGTGATGTCGCCCGGGTCGAGAGCCGCACTTTTATTTGCCCGGAAAAGCAGGAAGACGCCGGGCCGACCAATAACTGGGTCGAGCCGAGCGAGATGCGTGCCACCATTCGCCCGCTGTTCGAGGGTTCGATGCGCGGGCGCACCATGTACGTCGTCCCGTTCTGCATGGGGCCGCTCGGCTCGCCGATCAGCGCGCTGGGTGTTGAGATCACCGACTCCGCCTACGTCGCGATCTCGATGAAGATCATGACCCGCATGGGCACCCAGGCGCTCGAGGCGATGGGCGACGACGGTTTTTTCGTCCCCGCCGTCCACTCGGTGGGCAAGCCGCTAGCGGCCGGCGAGGCCGACGTCGCCTGGCCCTGCAACGACAACAAGTACATCGTTCACTTTCCGGAGACCCGCGAGATCTGGTCCTACGGATCCGGCTACGGCGGCAACGCGCTGCTCGGCAAGAAGTGCTACGCCCTGCGCATCGCCAGTGTCATGGCGCGCGACGAGGGCTGGCTCGCCGAGCACATGCTGATCCTCAAGCTCACCTCGCCCGCCGGTAAGGCCCACTACATCGCGGCCGCGTTCCCGAGCGCCTGCGGCAAGACCAACCTCGCGATGCTGCAGCCCACCCTTCCCGGCTGGAAGGCCGAGACGGTCGGCGACGACATCTGCTGGATGCGCTTCGGCGAGGACGGCCGGCTGCACGCCATCAACCCCGAGGCCGGCCTGTTCGGCGTGGCCCCCGGCACCGGCATCACGACGAACAAGAACGCGATCGACACCCTCCACGCCAACTGCATCTTCACCAACGTCGCGCTGACCGACGACGGCGACGTGTGGTGGGAGGGTCTCACCGAGGAGCCGCCGGCACACCTCATCGACTGGAAGGGTCGTGACTGGACCCCCCAGTCGCCGGAGCCTGCGGCCCACCCCAATGCCCGGTTCACGGCCCCCGCCTCGCAGTGCCCGACCATGGCGGATGAGTGGGACAGCCCGGCCGGCGTGCCGATCTCGGCGATCCTCTTCGGCGGCCGGCGTGCGAGCGCGGTCCCGCTGGTGACGGAGTCCTTCGACTGGGCCCACGGCGTGTTCCTCGCGTCGAACGTCGCCAGCGAGGGCACTGCCGCCGCGGAAAACAAGGTGGGCGAGTTGCGTCGTGACCCGTTCGCGATGCTGCCGTTCTGCGGCTACAACATGGGCGATTACTTCTCGCACTGGCTGAGCATGCCGACCAAGACCGACCCGGCGAAGTTGCCGAAGATCTTCTTCGTCAACTGGTTCCGCAAGGACGCCAACGGCAAGTTCCTGTGGCCCGGCTTCGGCGACAACAGCCGGGTGCTCGCCTGGATCGCCGGTCGGCTGGAGGGCACGCTGGATGCCCGGGAGACCCCGATCGGTCTGCTGCCGAACATCGCCGACGTCGACGTGAGCGGCCTGCCGGTCACCGACGAGCAGATGCAGCAGCTGCTGACGGTCGACCCCGAGGTGTGGCGCGAGGAAGCCGGCCTCATCGGGCCGCACTACGAGAAGTTCGGCGACCATTTGCCGAAGGAGCTCTGGGCGCAGCTCGAGGCGTTGCAGGCCCGGCTCGCCGAGTAGCGGTACCGGTCAGGCAGCGAGGGCGGGCGTAGTCTGCGGCTCGTGAGGCTGCGCAGTTTGGTCGGCGGTCCGATCTATCGGGTTTACGAGCGCCGACTCCTCGCCCAGCTTCGGGGACTTCCCGTTCCGCGCCATGTCGGCG
This sequence comes from uncultured Actinomycetota bacterium, assembly GCA_963782485.1. Lineage (GTDB taxonomy): Bacteria > Actinomycetota > Actinomycetes > Frankiales > Frankiaceae > DATAZK01. Next base: position 488,846 of record CAWAJV010000004.1, on the reverse strand, counting down.
TCATTCTCGACGGCAACCGCCGGTGGGCGCGCGAGCGCGGCGAGGCCAACGTCTCGCACGGCCACCGCCGGGGTGCCGACAAGATCGACGAGCTCCTGCATTGGTGCGCGACCGCTGGAGTCGAGGTGGTCACGCTCTGGCTGCTCTCCACCGACAACCTGGCGCGCCCCGAGGAGGAGCTGCGTCCCCTCCTCGACGTGATCGAGCAGGTGGCGAGCGATCTGTCGGCGCCGGATCAGCCGTGGCTGGTCCACCCGGTGGGGGCGCTGGATCTGCTTCCCGACTCGACGGCACGCGCCCTGAAGGAAGCCGCGGCCGCCACGATCGGCAAGCGCGGGCTTCACGTAAATGTCGCGGTGGGCTACGGGGGGCGGCGCGAGATTGCTGACGCCGTCCGCAGCCTCCTGCAGGAGAACGAGGCGGCCGGCCTCACCATCGGCGAGGTGGCGGCCGTCCTCGACGTCGACCACATCGCGGAGCACCTCTACACCCGCGGGCAGCCTGACCCGGATCTCGTCATCCGCACCAGCGGCGAGCAGCGGCTGTCGGGCTTCCTGCTCTGGCAGAGCGCCCACAGCGAGTTCTACTTCTGCGAGGCGTACTGGCCGGACTTCCGGCGTACCGACTTCCTGCGCGGGCTGCGCGCGTACGGCGAGCGCAGCCGCCGCTACGGCACCTGACCGGCGCCTGACCGGCGCCTTTCGCTACGGGGCGAGGCGGCGCAAGAAACCGGCGAGCAACCGGCCGCCGAGCAGGTACACGATCGCCGCCACGCCGTAGTTCACCGCGTCCGTGAGCTTCACGTTCAGGTGGTGCTTCTTGTCGTGGAACGCGAAGAGCGTGCGGAACGGTCCGGCGAAGTCGTGTGCCCAGCTGTTGATGTGCATGACGATGGTGTTGGTGGGCGTGGCTTTGAAGAGCACGAACACGACATGCAACGCGAGGATGGCGGCGAACACGCTGGCCGCTACCGTCACGACGACCGCGAGGATGCTCGCCACCTGACCGGCGCCCTTGCGCATGTCGGCAAGGACTTCGGTGCGGCTCGGGCGCTGGCGCTGCGTGTGCGTTGTTTCCGGCGCGTCAGCGTCGTCCTTGGTCATCGTCGCCATGCTTCCCCCAACGACGGGCACCTCGGCGGGTGATGGGTGCCGCGTGAACTATCGGGGGCGTTGTGCCCGGCTTTGGGCCGGTTGACGCGCGAATGACCGGGGGCAACCGTGGGTGTGTGGACGAGTACTCGCGGTGGCTGACGCGTGATTAGCCCGGGCGAGTCATCGCCAGCACGTCCAGCGCCTCGTCGAGCTGCTCCTCGGTGAGGGTGCCGTTCGCGATGTGGCCGCGCTCGATGACGACCTCGCGGATGGTCTTCTCTTGCGCGAGCGACTCCTTGGCGACCTTCGCCGCCTCCTCGTAACCGATGTAGCGGTTCAGGGGTGTGACGATCGAGGCCGACGACTCGGCGTAGCGCCGGCAGCGCTCGCGGTCGGCGGTGATCCCGGCGACGCAACGGTCGGCCAGCAGCCGGCTGATCGACGCCAGGATGCGGATCGACTCCAGCAGGTTGCGCCCGATGACCGGCAGCATGACGTTGAGCTCGAAGTTGCCGGCGGCGCCGCCGAACGCGACCGCCGCGTCGTTGCCGACGACCTGCGCGACGACCTGGCAGACCGCCTCCGGGATGACCGGGTTGACCTTGCCCGGCATGATCGACGACCCCGGCTGCAGGTCGGGCAGGTGGATCTCGGCCAGGCCGGCCCGCGGTCCCGACGAGGCCCAGCGCAGGTCGTTAGCGATCTTGTAGAGCCCGATCGCGTACGTGCGCAGCACGCCGGAGCACTCGACGAGCGCGTCGCGCGACGCCTGTGCCTCGAAGTGGTCGCGCGCCTCGGTGAAGTGAGCCCGAGGTCGGCGGAGAGCTTGCTGATGACCCGCTCGGCGAAACCGGCCGGGGTGTTGATGCCGGTGCCGACGGCCGTGCCTCCGAGCGGCAGCTCGCAGACCCGGGGGAGCACCGACTCCAGGCGCTCGCGGCCGTAGGAGACGGCGGCCGCGTAACCACCGAACTCCTGCCCGAGGGTCACCGGGGTGGCGTCCATGAGGTGGGTGCGCCCACTCTTGACGACATCGCTGAACTCGGCTGCCTTCGCGCCGAGGACGCCGGCCAGGTGGTCCACCGCCGGCAGCAGCAGCTCGCTGATCAGCTGGGCGGCCGCCACGTGAATGGCGGACGGGAAGGTGTCGTTCGACGACTGCGAGGCGTTGACGTGGTCGTTCGGGTGGACGGGGCTGCCGAGCCGCTCCGTCGCCAGGGTCGCGAGCACCTCATTGGTGTTCATGTTCGTCGAGGTGCCCGAGCCGGTCTGGAACGTGTCGATGGGGAACTCGGCGTCCCACTCGCCGTTCACGACCTCGTCCGCGGCGGAGACGATCGCCTTCGCGATGTCGTCCGGCACCACACCGAGCTCGGCGTTGACCGTCGCCGCGGACCGCTTGATCGCGGCCAGCGCATGGACCAGGGGTGCCTCGACGCGGTGCCCGCTCACCGGGAAGTTCTCCACCGCCCGCTGGGTCTGGGCCCGCCACTTGGCGGCGACGGGAACGAGGACCTCGCCCATCGAATCGTGCTCGGTCCGAAACTCTGCGCTCTCAGTCACAAAGCCCAGGCTAGCGGACCGTTTCACCGGGAAAACCGGGCACCAAGGCCGCTGGAGGGATCAGAACGGCACCGTGGAGTACGCCTGCAGCTTGGTCAGCTGGTGCTGGCTCTGGACCCGCCGGATCGTGCCGCTGCGCGAGCGCATGACGAGCGAATCCGTCGTCGCGCCACCGGGGCGGTAGCGGACGCCGTCCACCAGCTCACCATCGGTGACACCCGTCGCCACGAAGAAGACGTTGTCGCTGGCGACGAGGTCCTGCGTGGACAGCACGCGGTTGATGTCGTGACCCGCCTCGAGCACCTTCGCGCGCTCCTCGTCGTCGCGCGGCCACAGCCGGCCCTGGATCACGCCGCCGAGGCAGGTGACCGCGCACGCCGCGATGATCCCTTCCGGGGTGCCGCCGATCCCGAGCAGCAGGTCGACGCCGGTGCCCTCGCTGGCGGCCATGACCGCGCCGGCCACGTCGCCGTCGGACATGAGCTTCACCCGGGCGCCGGCCTCGCGCACCTCGCGGACCAGCGCGTCGTGGCGCGGCCGCTCGAGGATGGCGACGGTGACGTCACGGCTGGCGATGCCCTTTGCCCGGGCGACGGCGGCGATGTTCTTCGCCACCGGCGCGCTGATGTCGACCTGGGCCGCCGCTTCGGGTCCGGTGACCAGCTTTTCCATGTAGAAGCAGGCGCTCGCGTCGTACATGGAACCCCGCTCGCTGACGGCCATGACGGCGATCGCGTTGCTCATCCCCTTGGCGGTGAGCGTCGTGCCGTCGACTGGGTCTACGGCCACGTCACACTCCGGGCCGTGACCGTCGCCCACCTCCTCGCCGTTGTAGAGCATCGGCGCCTCGTCCTTCTCGCCCTCGCCGATCACGACGACACCGGCCATCGACACGGTGCCGACCAACCGCCTCATGGCGTCGACGGCAGCCTGATCGGCGCCGTTCTTGTCGCCGCGCCCGACCCAGCGGGCGGCGGCAAGAGCAGCTGCCTCGGTCACCCGCACGAGTTCCAGGGCCAGGTTGCGGTCGGGGGCTTGGCCTTGCACGGCCAGGGGATTGGGGCGCGCCTCGTCTACGGTCACCTCGCGGATCGTATTGGGCAGAAGTGACGGGCAGGAGACCTGACGCTGAAGGCGAACGATTTATGGTGGTGCCGCCCGATTCAGGGGATCGTCGATCGGCTGGGGAGTCCGACGTTCCGCTGCCCGCGAGAGGCGCCATCGGTTCGGGCGCCGCCGGCAGCTGGGGATCGACGGCGCCCGGGCCGCCTCGCGCGTTTTCGTGCCGATGGCGTGGAGCTGATGGGCCGTGGCAGCGGCTCGGGGGCGCCGCCGCCACGGCGCTTCTGTTCGGCCCCGTCGCGTCGCTCGCTGAAAAGGCCTCGCGCTTCGTTTTCCCGGCCTGGGGGGCCGATACACAACGGATAATCCGCGTAAAACGCCCTAAACCTCTTTGAATAGGCCGGCGATGGCGGGACGCAGCAGGGTGCTGCCAGCGTTTGGCGTCGTCCTGGCGACGCCATTTGCTGGCGGCCGGGGTTTGCGCGGCCCGCGCCGCTCCGGCAGCGGCCGCCCGTTGAGCGCTGCCAGCATTTCGCGTGGTCCTGGCGCCGCCATTTGCTGGCGGCCGGGGTTTGCGCACCCCCGGGACGCTCCGGCAGCGCCGCCGTTGAGCGCTGCCAGCATTTCGCGTGGTCCTGGCGCCGCCATTTGCTGGCGGCCGGGGTTTGCGCACCCCCGGGACGCTCCGGCAGCGCCGCCGTTGAGCGCTGCCAGCATTTCGCGTGGTCCTGGCGACGTCATTTGCTGGCGGCCGGGGTTTGCGCGGCCCGCGCCGCTCCGGCAGCGCCCCCGTTGAGGGCTGCCAGCATTTCGCGTCGTCCTGGCGACGCCATTTGCTGGCGGCCGTTGCTGGCGGCCGGCGGAGCCCAAATCCCCGGCTGTCGGGCAAGCTGGAAGCGTGGCGGCCCCGACGAAGCAGCGCAGCTCGTCGCCCGTCCGTGACATGGTGCTCTCGCTGGCTGTCGTCTTCGCCGCGATCGGCCTGTTCGTGCTCCTGCTGCCGAAGAGCCCGCACGCCAAAGTGAACGAGGTCGCCTACTTGCCGGCGGCGAAGAGCCTGGCGCACGACAGCTCGCTCCCGATCTTCGTGCCCGACCCGCTGCCGAAGGGATGGCAGTCGAATTACGTCCGGATCGGCCCCGGCGACGCGTTGCACATCGGATTCGTACTCGATGCCAAGCGGTTCGCCCGCCTCGACGAGACGGCGAATCCGGATGCGGCGTTCTTCGAGGACGCTCACGTGCCGAGCGCTCGGTCGACGGGCCTGCAGAGCAGCGCAGGCAACGTGCCCGCCGGCTTCGAGCTACGCCATGACGGTGACCACGTGGCTCTGGTGAAGACGCTGAGTGGCGGCGGGGTGCTGGTGATCAGCGACGGTGGTACGGCCAGCTCCGCCAGCCAGTCAGAGCTGGTGACGCTGGCTGAAAGCCTCCGCGAGCAGGCCGGCTGACGGCTAGCTCGACTCGTCCGGGTCCGGAGCGGGCTCGCGGGCCGCTTCCAGCCGGCGCCGCGCTCCATCCAGCCAGTCCTGGCACTGCCGCGCCAGGATCTCCCCGCGCTCCCAGAGCGCTAGCGACTCCTCGAGCGGCACGCCGCCGGTCTCCAGCCGGTGCACGACCTCTTCGAGCTCGGCCCGAGCCTGCTCGTAGCTCTCCGGTGCCGGCCCCTGAGACGACGCGGCCTCGTCATCAGACGGCTTCTTCGGGCTCATGACACCACCGAAACGTCGAGACGTCCGCGGGCGAGGCGCACCGCGAGCCGTTCACCGGCCGACGCCTCGCCGGCATCCCGCAACACCGCGCCGCCCTCGCGCTGGACGACCGCGTAACCGCGCTCGAGGGTCGCGGCCGGCGACAGGGCCCGGACCCGGGCCAGCTGGGAGCCCAGCTGATGCGTCTCGCGCTCCAGCAGGGTCTCCGCCGTGCGGCGGCCGCGGGCGACGAGTGCCAAGCACCTCGCTCGCCCGGCTGGCGAGCGCCGCTTCGGGCTGGCGGAGCACCGGCCGCGTCTTCAGGGCGTCGATCCGCGACTGCTCGGCCGCGAGCCGGGCAGCCAGCGAGCGGCCGGCCCGCAGCCGCAGCTGCGCGACCGCCGCCGACTGCTCGCCGACATCGGGAACGATGCGCTTGGCGGCATCCGTCGGGGTCGACGCCCGCAGGTCGGCGACGAGGTCGAGCAGCGGGACGTCCTGCTCGTGGCCGATGGCGCTGACCACGGGGGTGAAGCACGCGGCGACCTCGCGGCACAGCGTCTCGTCCGAGAACGGCAGCAGATCCTCCAGCGATCCGCCGCCGCGCGCGATGACGATGACGTCGATCTCGCGATCACGATCCAGCGCGCGCAAGGCCTCGCACACCTGCGCGACGGCGAGCGGGCCCTGGACGGCGACCTCGCGGACCGCGATGCGCACGGCCGGCCAGCGGCGGCGCGCGTTTTCCACGACATCGCGCTCGGCGGCGCTGCCCCGGCCGGTGATCAGGCCGATCGAGTGGGGGAGGAAGGGCAGCGCGCGCTTGCGCTCCGGCGCGAAGAGGCCCTCACCGGCCAGCACGGCCTTGAGCCGCTCGATGCGGGCCAGCAGCTCGCCGGCGCCCACCGGGCGGATCTCGTGGGCCACCAGCTGCAGCTGGCCGCGCGTGAGGTGCATCTCCGGCTGGCCCCAGAGCAGGACCCGGGCACCCTCGCGGAGCCCCTCGACCATCGCCGGGCCGCAGGTGACGCGCAGGCTCACATCGGCCACCGGATCGCGCAGCGTCAGGAAGGCCACCCGCATCCCGGGGCGCCGGGAGATCTCGGTGACCTGACCCTCGACCCACACCCGGCCGAGCCGGGCCACCCACTGGGAGATCAGGCGCGCGACCGTGCGCAACGGCAGCGGCGACTCCGGACTCGACTCGGCACCCACGTCCGGCAGGTTAATGCCCAGCACCGGCGGCCGGTCTGGTGGAATCGCCTCTGTGGATGCCGTTCTGCTTGTCGGAGGCCAGGGCACCCGGCTGCGCCCGCTGACCATCTCGGCGCCGAAGCCGATGCTGCCGACGGCCGGGGTGCCGTTCACGGCCCACCAGCTGGCGCGGGCGCGCGACGCGGGTGTGGACCACGTGGTGCTGGCGACCTCGTACCGGGCGGAGGTCTTCGAGGAGTACTTCGGCGATGGCTCCGCGTTCGGCCTGGACCTCGAGTACGTCACGGAGGTCGAGCCGCTCGGCACCGGCGGCGGCATCCGCAACGTCGCCGACCGGCTCCGCGGCGGCCCCGACGACCCCGTCCTGATCTTCAACGGCGACGTGCTCTCGGGGGTCGATCTCAGGGCGCTCATCGCCCGCCACCGGACCAGCGAGGCGCAGGTGACCCTGCACCTGGTCGAGGTCGAGGACCCGCGCGCCTTCGGGGTCGTCCCGACCGACGGCGAGGGGCGCGTGACGGCGTTCCTGGAGAAGACCCCGGCGCCTCCGACGAACCGCATCAACGCCGGCTGCTACGTCTTCCGCCGCTCGGTGATCGACGCGATTCCGGCCGGGCGGCCGGTCTCGGTCGAGCGCGAGACGTTCCCGGGCCTGCTCGCCGCCGGGGCGCTCGTCGTCGGCCACGTGGACTCCTCGTACTGGCTCGACCTGGGCACGCCGGCGGCATTCGTGAAGGGCAGCTGCGATCTGGTGCTCGGACTCGTCGACTCCAGCGCCCTGCCCGGCCGGCCGGGCCCGATGCTCGCGCTGCCGGGGGCGATCATCAGCGAGACCGCGCTGGTCGACGAGGGCACCACGATCGGGCGGCGGGCGCTGGTCGGGCCCGATGCGGTCGTGCAGGCCAGCGTGGTCTTCGACGACGCGATCATCGGTGCGGGGGCGGTGATCCGCGGCAGCGTCATCGGCCGGGGCGCGCAGATCGGGAGCGGCACCGTCGTCGACTCGGCCGTGATCGGCGACGAGGCCACCGTGGGTGCCGGCAACGAGCTGCTGGCCGGGCTGCGCGTCTTTCCCGGCGCGACGATCGCCGATCTTGCGGTGCGGTTCAGCTCCGACAAGAGCAGCAGCTAGGGCTCGCGCGGGTCAGCGCACCGGCGAGACCGTCACCCGGGGGGTGGCCGTGGACGCGGTCGGAGAGGTCGACGGCACCGTGGACGCGGTCGGGACCGGCACCGTCGCCGTCGCCTGACCCGACGGGATCGGGAGGTTGACGCTGGTCTGCGCGCCCGTCGGGATCGCGGTCGGCGAGATGCTGGCGTCAGCGCTGGAGCTCGGCTGCGGCGCCGTGGGCGACGCCCAGCCCTTACCGGACCCGTCGTCCCCGTAGGTGCCCACGAATTCGGTCAGCGCTTTCGGTGATGCCGTCGTGCAGCGCTGGGTACGGTCCCACGCCGTGAAGACCACGTGCTGGTTGCCCGGGAACGTGCTGCGCGTCCACGGCACCACCAGCGTGCGGCTGTTCTGCGGAGCGGCGGACTGCAGCGCCTTGACGTCGGCGGCGGGCAGCTTCTTGTCGTACCAGACGACGACGTAGCCGTGGTAGAGGTTGTTGACCGCCCGCTCCGGACGGGGCGCCTTGGCGATCGCGTAGAACGCGGGCGTGTCCGGCAGCAGGGAGCTCTGGCGCGGGCCGCTGGTCGGCGGCAGCGCGTTGCCGGCCTTCGAGGTCAGGCTCGCGTAGTCCACGGTCTTGCTCGCGGAGACGATCGAGGTCGGAATCTGGCGGTCGTTGCGCACGCCCGTGCATCCCGCCGACTTGGCGGCTGCGGACGCTTTGGTGGTGTATCCGACCGCATGCTTCTTGCCGCGCTGGTGGGCGTTGTACCAGTTGGTGAACGGCACCAGCCCGATGATGATCAGCGCGACCGGGATGGCGATGCCGTAGACGATCCGGCGCTGCCGGCGATCGCGCTCCTGCTGCTCCCGGCGGCGCTCAGCGGAGCGCGCCTTGCGATCGTCGCGCCCGCGCTTGGTGCCCATGACTTGGCAGGCTAATCGCGCTAGCCGGCTGCGCCGCCCAACCGGAGGGTCAAGTCGCCCCGGGCCGCCCCGAGCAGAGAGACTGAGGACGTGCCGGTCCTGCGCTACGCCCCGACGCATCGTTTGGACACCCGGCGCACCCTCTCAGCGCTGCGCCGTGGCAGCGGCGACCCGACTTTCGTCTCCGATGAGCGAGGTCTCTGGCTCACAGCGCGCCTGCCCGAGGGGCCGGCCACGTTGCACATCAGCGGCGGTGGAGCCGGCGGCCCGCTGCGTTTCGAGACGTGGGGTCCGGCAGCCGAGAGCCTGCTTGCCGGCGCGCCCGCCCTGCTCGGTGCCGACGACGATCCGGCCGGCTTCGCACCGGAGCATCCGGTGCTGCGGGAGCTGGCGCGAAGCCACGCGGGCGTGCGGGTCGGGCGCACCGGCCGGGTCTTCGAGGCTCTGGTGCCGGCGGTGATCGAGCAGAAGGTAACGGGCATCGAGGCGCGGCGCGCCTGGCGCTGGCTCGTCACCCGCTACGGCGAGCCGGCGCCCGGTCCTGGCCCGGCGCGGCTGCGGGTGTGCCCGCCGCCGCAGGTGTGGGCGCGCATCCCGTCGTGGGATTGGCACCGGGCCGGCGTGGACGGCAAGCGTTCGCAGACCATCATCGCCGCCGCCCGAGTCGCCCCGGCGCTGGAACGCACCATCGCGCTGGGGACGGGCGACGCCGTCGCCGCGGCGCTGCGGACCGTGCCGGGGATCGGCATCTGGACCGCCGCCGAGATCGCGCAGCGGGCCCATGGCGACGCCGATGCGGTGTCGGTCGGCGATTACCACCTGGCACACCATGTCGGCTGGGCGCTCACCGGCCACCGCGTCGACGACGACCGGATGCTCGAGCTGCTGGAGCCCTATCGCCCGCATCGCTACCGCGCTGTGCGGCTGATCGAGCTGGGCGTGCCCCGCCCGCCGGCGTTCGGGCCGAAGCTCAGCCCCCGCAGCTACGCCGCCATCTGATCGCGCGGGTCGCTAGCGGCGCAGGGTGAAGTCCGACGCGTCACGGGCCGGCCGGTCCGGCGGGGGCGCGGCGGGATGGCCGACGCCGATGGTGCCGAGCGGCTCCCAGTCGGGGGGCAGGTCCAGCACGGCTCGGACGGCCGGCGCGCAGAACAGCGCGGAGGACACCCAGCACGCGCCGAGCCCGTGAGCGGCGAGCGAGATCAGCAGGTTCTGCACGGCGGCCCCGCCGCTGACGACGAACATCCGCTCTTCCGCGGCCGCCCGGCGCTCGTCGGGGTAGCCGTGGGCACCGTCGCGCACCAGGCAGGGCACCACGAGCGCGGGTGCGCGGTGCAGGACGTCGCCGCGGCGCAGCCGGCGCGCGATGGCGGCCTCGTCGAACCCGTCGCGGCGCAGGTCAGCCGTCCACGCCTCGGCCATCGCGGCAAGAAACTCCTCGCGACGCTGCTCGACGACGACGAAGCGCCACGGCTGGGTGTGGTGCGGCGCGGGGGCGGTGACGGCGTCAGCGATGGCGGCGCCGAGCAGCGCCGGGGCGACCGGCTCGGCGGTGAACTCGCGGACCGTCCGGCGGTGGGAGGCCGCCGCCTGCTGACCCGCTTCGAACGCCTCGTTCGCGCCGACCCGGAACAGGTCCTCGGACGGGTCACGGACCAGGGCGCCGGCGCCGCGGCCGTCATCCGGCACCGCCTCGTAGCCGCGGATGACGACGACGGGGACACCCGCGAGCTTGCCCGCGACGAGCTCGGCTGCCGACGCGAGCTCGTCGGCCTCGGCCATCTCGGTCATGCCGAGCTCGTTGCCGTAATCGTCGACGGCCCCGATATGGGAGCGCAGCGCGGCCAGCCCGGAGAGCCCGATGGCCACATCGGTGAGGCCCTGCCGCCACGGGCGCCCGAACGTGTCGGTGACGATGACGGCGACGTCCACCCCGCGCCGCTCCGCCAGCCCGGCGCGGATCCGGGCGGCGGAGGCGTCGGGGTCCACCGGCAGCAGGGCGATGGTGTCCTTGTCGATGTTCGAGGTGTCGACGCCGGCGTTGGCCATCACCAGCCCGGCGCGGGTCTGCACGATCCGGGTGCGGCCGCGGGCGGCGACCACCCGGACGGACTCCGCATCGACGGCTGCCAGGCGGGTGGCCTCGCGGTCGTCACCGGCCGGCACCAGCCGTCCCTCGGCCTTGCTCACCACCTTGGACGTCACGACGACGACATCACCTGCGGCGAGGGGCACACCCGTCGCGGCGATCAGCTCCGCGAGGTCGTCGCCGGGCTGGACCTCGGGCAGTCCGAGGACCGGCTCAACCGACAGCACGCGCCACCTCCAGCGCTTCGCCGGCCAGCGCGGCGGCTTCAGCCGGGTTCGTCATGTAGAGCGGAACCGCGACGACGCGCACGCCCGCCACCTCGGCCGCCACATCTGCGGTGTCGACGAGCCACGCGTCGAGCAGGCCGTCCGCGCCGCGCGCTCCGTAGAAACGCCCGACGGCCTCGGCGCTGACCTCGATGCCCGCCGAGCGCAGGCAGGCATCAGCCATGCCCCGCACCGGCGCGCCGCCGATGATCGGGTGAGACGCCCACCAGCGGCGCCGACGCCGAGCGCAGCGCCTCCCTGATGCCGGGAACGGCAAGCACGACCCCGACCGACACGATGGGGTTCGACGGCGGCAGCAGCAGCACATCGGCTTCGGCGATGGCCTCGAGAACGCCCGGGCCCGGGGTCGCCGCGGGAGCGCCGACCGGGATGATCGCCTCGGCCGGGAGCGAGGCTCCGTAGCGCACCCACCACTCCTGGAAGTGGATCGCCCGGCGGCCCGCGTCGGGCTCGTCGACCGTCACGTGGGTCTCGACCCGGTCGTCGGTCATCGGAAGCAGGGTGACGCCGGGCTGCCACCGCTCGCACAGCGCCGCCGTCACGGCCGACAGCGGATACCCGGCGTCGAGCATCTGGGTGCGCACGAGGTGCGTCGCCAGATCGCGATCGCCGAGCCCGAACCAGCTCGGCCCGGCCCCGTAGGCGCTCAGCTCATCGCGAACAGCGAAGCTCTCGCCGACCCGCCCCCAGCCGCGCTCCTCGTCGAGCCCGCCGCCGAGCGTGTACATGATCGTGTCGAGGTCGGGACAGATGCGCAGCCCGTGAAGCGTGACGTCATCGCCGGTATTCACGATCGCGGTGAGCTGCGCCTCGGGCGCCGCGCGCAGCAGCCCGCGAAGGAACCGGGCACCCCCGTAGCCGCCGGCCAGCACCACGATCCGCACCGTGCCAGTCAATCATCGAGGGGCGGGAGCATACGGTGACGTGGTGAGCGACGAGGGGCGGCGCCCGACCGATTCGGCCATGCGCCGGGCCCTGCGCCGGGCCCGCGATGGTGTCGCCCTCGATCCGGCCGAGGCGCTGGTGCTGCTGCAGGCGCGCGGCGACGCGCTGGCCGACCTCATGGGCAGTGCGGCGCGGGTGCGCGATGCGGGGCTGGCCGCCGACGGCCGGGCGGGCATCGTCACCTACAGCAAGAAAGTGTTCATCCCGCTGACCCGGCTGTGCCGCGATCGTTGCCACTACTGCACGTTCGCCACCACCCCCGGCCGGCTCCCCGCGCCGTACCTCTCGCCGGACGAGGTCGTCGACATCGCCCGCCGGGGCGCCGAGATGGGCTGCAAGGAAGCGCTCTTCACGCTCGGCGACCGTCCCGAGGACCGCTGGCCGGCCGCCCGCGAGTGGCTCGATGCCCACGGCTACGACTCGACCCTCGGTTACGTGCGGGCCATGGCCATCCGGGTGCTGGAGGAGACCGGGCTGCTGCCCCACCTCAATCCGGGGGTGATGAGCTGGGAGGAAATCCAGCGGCTGAAGCCCGTTGCCCCGTCGATGGGGATGATGCTCGAGACCACCTCCCGCGAGCTCTTCGAGAAGCCCGGCGGCGCCCATTTCGGCAGCCCCGACAAGGACCCGGCCGTCCGGCTCCGCGTCATCGAGGACGCCGGCCGCAGCAATGTCGCGTTCACCACCGGCGTCCTCGCCGGCATCGGCGAGACCCTGCAGGACCGGGTCGACGCGATCTTCGCCCTGCGCAAGCTGGCCCGCCAGTACGGCCACCTCCAAGAGGTGCTGGTCCAGGGCTTCCGGGCCAAGCCCGACACCGCGATGCGCAGCAGCGACGATCTCGACGCCGAGGAGCTGCTCGCGGCCATCGCGGTGACACGCCTGGTGCTCGGCCCGAAGGTCCGCGTGCAGTCGCCGCCGAACCTGGTCGAGCCGGACGACGTGGCCCGCCTGCTCGCCGCGGGCGTCGACGACCTGGGGGGAGTCAGCCCGCTCACCCCGGACCACGTGAACCCCGAGCGCCCCTGGCCGCAGCTGGACGCGCTCAGCGAGTGGGTGGCCGCCGCCGGCTTCACGTTGCGCGAGCGGCTTACCGCGCATCCGCCCTACCTCGCGGAGCCGTGGCTCGACCCGCGGCTGCGCGCTCACGTCGCCGCCCTCGTCGATCCGGCGAGCGGGCTGGCCCGCGAGGACGCGCGCCCGGTCGGGCTGGTCTGGCAGGAGCCGGACGGCGGGCTCGCCAGCGCCGGGCGGGTAGATCTCGATACCGCCATCGACACCGAGGGCCGGCTCACCGAGACCCGCAGCGACTTCGACACCGCCTACGGCGACTGGGGTTCGCTCGAGGTCTCCGAGCAGGCCCGCACCCGGGGGAGCGCCGCGCCTGCCATGGCGCCGCGGGAGCGGCTGCGTCCGGAGTACGCCGCGGCCCTGGCCGAGGCCGAAGCCCGCGGTCCGGCCATGAGTGATGCGGCCGCGCTCGTGCTCTTCGACCCGGAGCCCGGCGCGGAAATCAACGCCCTGGCCGCGCTCGCAGACGAGGTGCGCAAGGAGCGGGTCGGCGAGACCGTCCACTTCGTCGTCAATCGCAACATCAACTTCACCAACGTCTGCTACACCGGCTGCCGGTTCTGCGCGTTCGCTCAGCGCCGCACCGACGCCGACGCGTACAGCCTCTCCCTCGACGAGGTCGGCACCCGCGCGGAGGACGCCTGGGCGATCGGCGCGTCCGAGGTCTGCATGCAGGGCGGCATCCACCCGGACCTGCCCGGCACCGCCTACTTCGATCTGGCGGCCGAGGTGAAGCGCCGGGTGCCCGAGATGCACGTCCACGCGTTCAGCCCGATGGAGGTCGTGAACGGCGCCGCCCGGACCGGGATGTCCATCGCCGACTGGCTGGCCGCGGCGAAGGAGGCCGGGGTCGACACGCTGCCCGGCACCGCCGCCGAGATCCTCGACGACGACGTGCGCTGGGTGCTCACCAAGGGCAAGCTGCCGGCCGCGACGTGGATCGAGGTCGTCACCACGGCCCACAAGCTCGGCATCCGTACCAGCTCCACGATGATGTACGGCCACGTCGACACCCCGGCCCACTGGCTCGGCCACCTGCGGCTGCTGCGCAGCATCCAGGAGGAGACCGGCGGCTTCACCGAATTCGTGCCGCTGCCGTTCGTCCATCAGAGCGCGCCCCTCTACCTCGCCGGGGTGGCGCGACCCGGCCCCACCCCCACCGAGAACCGCGCCGTGCACGCCATGGCCCGGCTGCTGCTGGCCGGTGCGATCGACCACGTGCAGACGTCCTGGGTCAAGCTCGGCGTCCAGGGCACCCAGACCATGCTCGCGGGCGGTGCCGACGACCTCGGGGGCACGCTGATGGAAGAGACCATCAGCCGGATGGCGGGCTCGGAACACGGCTCGCTGAAGTCCGTGGCCGACCTCGAGGAGATCGCCTCCGGCGCGGGCCGGCCGGCGCTGCAGCGAACCACCACCTACGGCGCGGTGCCCGCGGACCGGCGCAGCCTCGCCCGTGAGGCAACGCGTGACCTCGCCACCCGACCCCCGGGCGCCGCTAGCGCGCCGACCGCCGGGATCGGTCTGCCGCTGCCTCTGGTGCGTACCGCCGGCTGATCTCGCCCGCTGATCTCGCCGGCTGATCTCGCCGCCTTGCCGAAAGCGTCGGCGTCGCGAGAGCAACCGAAAATCTTGCGCTCAAGCGCGGCGCGTCGCACGCCGACACGCGGGCGTTCGCCCGTCGGCGAAGTAGAGGCGATCGCGCCTTCGCGTCCCGCGGGCGATTTTCAGGCCATGTGCCAGCGAGGATCCCGTTCCGTAACGAACTAAATACTTTGGGCCAAACGGTTGACGCGGGCGACTTCTGCCGATGTAATTTCAAGCGTGTCATTCCCCCTGCCGGGGGCTTGGATGCGCTACCAGCGCGAGTCTGGGTCGCCGGCATGGACACCTGCGACTCGCGCCCGGCAGACAACGGGTGCTCGCCAAGGAGTCTCGGAGGAGTCCATGAACGTAGAACCGCAGACCGAGAGTTTCTTCCTCGATCTCGAAGAGGAAGTGCTGGAGTGGCAGGCGAAGGCGCTGTGCTCGCAGACCGATCCGGAAGCGTTCTTTCCGGAAAAGGGCGGCAGCACGCGTGACGCCAAGAAGGTGTGCCAGGAGTGCGAGGTCAAGGTCGAGTGCCTGGAATACGCGCTGGCCAACGACGAGCGGTTCGGCATCTGGGGTGGCCTGTCGGAGCGTGAGCGCCGCAAGCTGCGCCGCCGCGCCAGCTGACGCGGGTTAGCCGCGCCATTGGTCGGGCTTATTCGTCGAAGTCGCCGTGGCCCTCGGGGTCGATGACCTCGGGGCCCACGCCGAGCAGGTCGGCCACCTCGTGGATGAGCACGTCGAGCACGAGTTCTGCCAGGTCGTCCTGGTCGATGGCGCGTAGCTCGAGCGGCCGGCGGTAGAGCACGATCTGCGGCGGGCGGGTGTGGCGACCCGAGCCGCTCGCCGGAAGCAGGCGCGAGAGCCGAACGTGACCCAGCGGCGCGTCGGGGTCGTCGTCGTCACTCAGGTCGACCGCCACGCTCGATTCGTCGCCCGATTCGGGCGGTGGCACCTCGTCGACGACGAACTCCACCTCCGCGAGTTCCGCGGACCAGCGGTGGTCCAGATGGGCGACCGCCTCGCGCACGACGTCATCGAACTGGTCGGCCCGGGTGCGAAAGAGCGGCACCTGAGGGGTGATCAGGCGGCCCCGGACCCCACGGCCCCGCCGGTCACGCAGCCGGCGGGCACGGCGCTTGCGGGTCGGATCGCCAGGCATGCGGGCAGCGTACGAGAGACGCGCCCCGGCGGTCTCTTGCCGCCCCGGCGCACCGCCCCGGCCCACTGGGGAGATCCCGCCGGGCCGCGACACGGCAGCCGCGTTCGACCTCGACAGCCTCGCCGAGGGCTAACGTTTCAGCGGTGATGCCCCGGCGCTGCTCGCGCGCGGCGTGCGGCGAGGCCGCGGTCGCCACCCTTACGTACGCGTATGTCGAGTCCACTGCTGTGCTGGGTCCGCTGTCTCCGTTCTCCGAGCCCCACTCGTACGACTTGTGTGCTGCTCATGCCGACCGCATGACGGTTCCCCGCGGCTGGGCGGTGGTGCGCGTCGAGTCCGAGCCGGTTCCGCACGTGCCGAGCAATGACGATCTCGAGGCTCTGGCCGATGCAGTACGTGAGGCCGCGCGCCCGGCGCCGGCGCTCCCGCCGGGTGCTCGCGCCCGCGGCCACCTGCGAGTGCTGCCCGGTCCGTAATCGGGTAATCGCACAGAGTCACCCTTTTGGGCACTTAAAGCAATCCCGACACGCCGATAGGTCCGCAGTTACACCGGCAATTTCTGGCCGGTTTCTGTGGAAGGGGGCCGTGTCGTGGCCGTTCGTCGCCCGATAACACTTCCCGGCGAGGCAGCTACGGCGGGCATGCGTCCCGATCCCAAGCACTGGCTGGGCGTGACCTGCACCGCCTGTGACAGCGAGCGGGTCACCCGGATCTCGATGGTCCTCACCGACGGCAGCCCGGTGGACTTCACCTCGTGCCATGACTGCGAGCACAAGACCTGGACCGGCCCGGGCGGCGACCTGGCCCTGCCCGGCGTGCTCGACCGCACGCGTCGCCGCTAGCCAGAACCGCTCCGCCGGCCGGCAATGTCGCCGGCCGTTCACCGGCCTCTGGATACAGTCGCGAGGTGCGCGACCTATCGAAGATTGTCAAGGCCTATGACATCCGCGGGCTCGTGCCGGAGGAGATCGACGAGGACCTGGCGCGAACCGCCGGTGCCGCTTTCGTCCGGTTGACGGGCGCCGCCTCGATCGTCACCGCGCACGACATGCGGGAGTCCTCCGGACCGCTCTCGGCCGCTTTCGCCGCGGGCGCGGCCGCGCAGGGCGCCGACGTCGTCGAAGCCGGGCTCGCCTCCACCGACATGCTGTACTTCGCGTCCGGCCTGCTCGACATGCCGGGTGCGATGTTCACCGCGTCCCACAACCCGGCCAAGTACAACGGCATCAAGCTCTGCCGCGCCGGGGCGGCCCCGGTCGGCCAGGAGTCCGGGCTGGCCGAGATCCGCGAGTCGCTCGAAAACGGCGTCCCGGCCTACGACGGTGCGCCCGGCACGATCAGCAGCCGCGACGTCCTCACCGAGTACGCGGCCTACGTGCAGAAGCTGGTTCCTGGCGTCGCCGACATCCGGCCGCTGAAGGTCGTCGTCGACGCCGGCAACGGCATGGGCGGCTACACGGTGCCCAAGGTCTTCGCCGACCTTCCGGTGGAGCTCACCTCGATGTACTTCGAGCTCGACGGCAGCTTCCCGAACCACGAGGCCAACCCGATCGACCCGAAGAACACCCGTGATCTGCAGGCGAAGGTCCGCGAGGTGGGTGCCGATCTCGGGCTCGCGTTCGACGGCGACGCCGACCGCTGCTTCGTCATCGACGAGCGCGGCGAGATCGTCTCCCCGAGCGTGTTGACGGCGCTGATCGCGGTCCGCGAGCTCGCCCGCGAGCCCGGCTCGTCGATCATCCACAACCTGATCACGTCGCACGCGGTGCCGGAGATCGTGCGCGAGCACGGCGGTGTGCCGGTGCGCACCCGGGTCGGCCACTCGTTCATCAAGGGGGAGATGGCGCGCACGGGCGCCGTCTTCGGCGGCGAGCACTCGGGCCACTTCTACTTCCGCGACTTCTGGCGCGCCGACTCCGGCATGCTGGCGGCCCTTCACGTCATGGCCGCGCTCGGCACTCAGGACGGCACGCTGTCGGCCCTGCTCGCCGAGTACTCGCGGTTCGCGGCCAGCGGCGAGATCAACAGCGAGGTCGCCGACCAGGCCGGGATCGTCGCCGAGATCGAGCGGGTGTTCGGCGCCCGCGACGGCGTGACGCTCGACCACCTGGACGGGCTCACCGTCGACCTGCCGGACGGTTCGTGGTTCAACGTCCGGGCATCCAACACCGAGCCGCTCCTGCGGCTCAATGTCGAAGCGCGCGACGGGGCGACGATGGCCGCCCTGCGCGACGACGTTCTGGCAATCATTCGCGGAGGCGGTCAGTGAATCTCGATCCAGCGCTGTTGAACATCCTCGCCTGCCCCAACTGCCACGGGGAGCTGACGGCGGATGACGCGGCGGGTCGCCTGGTGTGCGGTGGCTGCGGCTACCGCTATCCGGTGCGTGACGACATCCCGGTCATGCTGATCGACGAGGCCGAAAAGCCCGGGGAGGCTGCAGGCTCGCCGAGCGCTGCCGGGGCGTGAGGTGACGCTGGACGACGCGATCCTCGACAGCGCGGAGCGGCTGGCCGCCGGCGACCCGGGGGAGATGCTCCGCACCGTCGCCACCTCCGGCGCGCAGGTACGCGAGGCGGCGGCACTTGCGGCCGACGTCGACTTCACCGATCTGGTGGTCGACGGCCGGCCGCGTGCCGTGGTCGTGCTCGGGATGGGTGGCAGCGGGATCTCCGGTGACGTGCTCGCCGCCGTGTGCGGCTACGAATGCCCGGTGCCGGTCATCGTCTCCAAGGGCTACGGGCTGCCGGGCTGGGTTGGAGCCAGCGACCTCGTCTGCGGCGTCTCCTGCTCGGGGACGACCGAGGAGACCCTGAGCGGGTTCGAGGAGGCGCTGCGCCGGGGCTCCCGCCTGCTGGGCGTCGGAGCTGCCGATTCGCCGCTGGCGTTCATCGCCGAGCGCGGCCGCGGGCCGTTCATCCCGGTGCGGGCGGCCGGGCGGCTGCCCCGCGGGATGATGTGGGGCCTGTCGGTCCCGCTCATCCTCGCGCTCGAGCGCCTCGGTCTCGTCGACGCGCCCGCGGAGGCGATCGAGGCGACGGCCGTCCGGCTCGACGAGATCGCCACGCTGTGCCGCCCGGCGAGCGAGGCGTTCGTCAATCCGGGCAAGGAGCTGGCGCTCGGCCTGGCCGATCAGCTGGTGATGGCCTGGGGTTGCTCGCCGGTCGCTTCTGTCGCGGCGTACCGGCTGGCCTGCCAATGGAACGAGAACGCGAAGCTGCCGGCGGTGAGCGCGGCGCTGCCGGAGGCCAACCACAATCAGGTGGTGGCGTTCGACGGGCCCTACGGGGCCGGCTCGGGCACGGGCGGCCGCGACATCTTCGCCGACCCCGAGGAGCAGTCCGAGCGGCTGCGCCTGGTGCTGCTGCGCGACCCGCAGGACGAGCACCCGCAGGTGACGCGCCGCGCCGAGGTGTCCAAGGAGATTGCCGACGCGCGCGGGGTGGCCTACACCGAGCTCGTCGCCGAGGGGGGCTCGCGCCTCGAGCGGCTT
This sequence comes from uncultured Actinomycetota bacterium, assembly GCA_963782485.1. Lineage (GTDB taxonomy): Bacteria > Actinomycetota > Actinomycetes > Frankiales > Frankiaceae > DATAZK01. Next base: position 469,544 of record CAWAJV010000004.1, on the reverse strand, counting down.
GCGTCGCTGGTCGGGCTGATCGACTATGCGTCGGTCTACACCGCGCTCGGCCTGGGAATCGATCCCACCCCGATCGCCGCTATTCAGGACCTCAAAGCGCGCATCGCGCGTTGAGCGGCGGGTCTGACACGAAAGTCCTACGAGGGAGCTAGATGGAGATCAACGCGCTGCTATGCGACCACGCGGAGGTCGCCGACGGCAAGCTGTTCATCAACGGCGGCGCGATCAACCTGCTCTACGTGCCGCCGCAGCCGCCGTACATCATCTCGCTCTTCGTGGCGGTCATCGTCCACGTGCCGTACACGGCGACGAACCAGAGCCACGTGGTGACCGTCCGCCTGCTTGACGCCGACGGCGACGAGGTCGCCCCGTGGACGCCGCCGGGCGCCGGGGCGGCCGGCCCGGTGCAGGCGAGCACGTCGTTCACCATCGGCCGGCCGCCGAACCTGCAGCCGGGCGAGTCGCAGACGATGCCGCTCGCGTTCGGCCTGCAGGGACTGCCGCTCGGCAAGCTCGGGACCTACGCGTTCGTCATCGAGATCGACGGTTCGGTGGAGACCCAACTCTCGGCGCGGCTGGTGGTGGACTCGCGGGGAGTCGGGCCGATCGGGCCGTCGGACATCCCGGGCCTCACCCGCTGACCTCGCCGCTCATGTCCGCCGGGGTGGGTCGCGGCGGACGGTGGGTTCGGGTTTGAGCCGTTGGTCGAGGGTTTGGCCCAGGAGGGGTCGGCGTTTGCCGACGAGGTGGGGTCCGCCGTTCGGTGGGAAGAAGTGCAGGGTGGTGGCGTCGATGATGGTGTAGGTCCAGCCGCCTTCGTGGACCAGGTGATGGTGAAAGGTGCAGTAAGAGTCGAGGTTCTTTTCTTTGGTGGGTCCGCCGTCGATGTGGTGGGTGCGGTGATGTGCTTCGCATGCTGCGGGGGGCCGATCGCAGCCGGGCCAGAGGCAGCCGCCGTCGCGCAGGCCGATGTTGCGCCGCTGGCTGGGGGTGGCGAGCCGGTTGCGGCTGCCGAGGTCGAGTATTTCGCTGTTGGTGCCGAGGACGGCGGGGATGATCCCCATGTCGCAGGCGAGGCGGCGGGCGGCAGCGGCGGTGATGGTGCCGTGACCTTGGATGTCGGCGGCGCCGAGACCCGTCTGCAACGCTTCCAAAGACAGGGCGACGATCAGGCTGTGCCGGCTGGCCGGCACGACCCCGCCGGCACTAGTACCGCTACCTGTGCATTGGTCGGCGTGGTTGAGGGCTTGGCGGGCGAGGGCGTGTAGCGCTTCGGCGCGGCGTTTGCCGATCGGGTCGTCGCCTAGCGGGAGGTTGGGGTCGCGTTTGCGGGTGAACGCGGCGAGGGCGGCGGTGACTTCGGCGCCGGCTTCGGTATCGAGCCACCCGTCGATGCGGACCATGCCGTCGAACGTCTTGGAAACGTTCAACCGTTGGTTGTCACGGTTTTTCGCCGCGGCTTTGTCCGCTTCGTCGGGGGCGGCCTCGGCTTTGACCCGTTTCGCCAGGTCGGCGAGATCTCCCGGGGTGATGTGCGGCGCGGCTTCAGCGAGCACCTTCTCGATCTCGCCGCGAAGCTCCTGATCCAGACCTGTGGTGGCTTTGCGGATGACGGTGGCATGCTCCAGGCCGAGTTCGCCGGACTGCCAGGCTGCGGCGGTGGCGGGCATCCGATCCGCCAGCGCCCGGCCCAGCGCCACCCGTTCCGAGCACCAGGCGTTCGCTTCACCGGACACGTTCCGCAGGTAGGCGGCGGTCGACGCTGCGCCGTCGGATCCGAACTCGCCGGTGCGGTCGACGCGTTCCACCGCCCGGCACGTCGCCAGCTCCCCGGCACGGACCGCGGCGAGAAGGTCGGGCAGAACATCGGCGGCGACCGCGCCAGACAGCTCGATCGTGATTGCGGCGGCGATCTGTTGTGCGAGGGCACGGAACTGCTCCACGCAGGAGAGCAGATCAGTCTCGAACACATGTTCGATGATATCAGAGAACTGGCAGCTCAGAGACGCTCTATCTGCGGTCCAGGCCAGGCTCTGCAGTAGACATCAGCCTGGCGCGGTCACCGGAGCGTCCAACCGCCAACTGGCCACGCATGCTCCGCTTCCGCGGTTCGCGAGATCGATGGTGAGATCGCCGGTACGGCGGTCATCGAACGTTGCGGTACCGAGCGCGATGTGTGCCGAAAGTGACTCCCGGCCGAAGGGGATGGAGTACGTGTAATCGGCCAGCCCGCGGCCGTGGGCGCGTGCCTGCTCGAGTCTGCTGACGAAGCCGGCGCTGTGCTCCGGCCAGGTTTCGCGCGGGCTGAGCGTCGCACAGGCGATGCTGGTTCAGCGAGCTCCGGAGGGGCCAAGGCACGCCGGGCAGTGTTCCTACGCAGGGGCGAGCGTGAACCAGACCCGCTTGCCGCCATTCGTGCGTGACCAGCCCCAGGCGTCGGCGAGGGTTTCGACGAGGAGCAGCCCGCGACCGCCCTCCGACTCCGGCGACGCGTGACGCACGTCCGGGGTGTCCGGCGAGCTATCCGCCACCGTCACGCGTACCCGGGTGTCGTCGAGATCGATGATCATCTGCGGGGCGGATTCGGCGTGGCGCACGGCATTGGCGACGAGCTCGCTGACCAGCAGTTCTGCGGTGTCAACGAGAGCCTGCGGCCGCCCGGTGAGCGCTCCGCGGGTGATGCGGCGGGCGATCCGGGCACTCGCCGGATCCGGCGGGAGCTCGTAGGCAGCGGCCTTGCGCCAGGCACCTGAACCGGGGTGGTGCATGCTCCTGGACACGCGTCGGGTCGCAGGCGACATGCGACCCCCCCGCTCGATGACCGGCGACGCCCCGATCAGACCCAGGGTGGACATCGCTGAATTGCCGAATTGCACGTACCCCACCGCAGAGCGGGCTAATCGCGACCTATCTCCGCTTTCGGCGATATCTCAGGCAGGTGGTGCGAATCCGCCGCGGGAATGCGGGTCCTCCGGCGGGGGCGGCGGCTGCGGCATGGGTGACAGGGGCGCGTGTGCCGGGGGTGCCGGAGGCGGAGCGCCAGGGTAGGGCGCGGGAGGCGGGGCAGCGGCGTAAAGGCGCACCTCTTCGCGGCGGCGCCGCTCGGCGAGTACCGCGGTGATGTAGGCCCAGCCGGGGGTGCCGGGAGGAGGCGGGGGAGCGACGACCGACTGGACGGCCGCCACCAGCGAGGCCCCGAGCCGCTCGCGCGCGTCTGGGGTCAGCTGACCGGCGCGGCCCAGGAACTGCCGGCACTGCAGGGCGAGGACGTCCGGGAACCGGGACAGGTCGAGCGTGGTGGCCCAGCCGGCCAGCGGCGCAGGCATGGGAGGCACGTACGCCCCGGTCTGCGGCACCCGAACCTGCAGCACCACCGTCCCTGCGAGGTAGTCGCCGATGCGCTTGCCGCGCTCGGAGAACAGGGAGGTGAGAATGCCGGCGAGGCCGAGCGTGGCGAACCCGTCGGCGAAGACCCAGAGCAGCGCCCGCACCAGCGCGTGGCGGAAGCGCACCGGCCCGCCGTCGTCACGCGTCGCCGCCAATCCCAGTGCCGCCTTACCGAGCGTGCGACCCGACCAGGCCGTCTCGAGGATGACCGGATAGCCGACGAACACCAGGACCAGCGCCGTTATGACCAAGGCAATTCGGGCGGCGGAATCGAGCGGAAGATTGTTGATGACACCGGTCAGGAAGCCGAATGCGATGAATTCGAAGAGCAGATCGAGGAACTTCGCGACCGAGCGACTTCCGAGCCGGGCGACGCGCAGATCGATCGGGACGGCCTCGCCGCCGACGAGCGGGTCATAGCGAATCGCGGACTGGGAGACACCCCCGTACGCGCTCACTGCTCCAGCATCTCAGGCGGCTTACATTTTGGGCGTGGACGTCGACGTATTCGTGGCGTCGCACCGGGGTGAATGGCAGCGCCTCGAGCAGCTGGTCCGCAAGGCCGGCCGGCCACGTTCGATGGCTCCGGTCGAGCTCGACGAGCTGGTCGACCTCTACCAGCGGACGGCGACCCACCTGTCGGTGATCCGCACCCGGTCGCCGGATCCGGTCCTGGTCGACTCGCTCTCCTCGCTCGTCTCCCGGGCCCGTTCCGCGACGACGGGCAGCGGGCGGGTGAGCGCCGCGAGCGTCGGCCGGTTCCTGCGCGTCGATCTGCCGGCGGCCCTCTACGAGCGACGCTGGTGGATCGCCGGGGTGACGGCGGGCTTCCTCGCGATTGCCGTCGCCATCGGCGCCTGGATCGCGAACGATCCCACGGTCGCTCACACGCTGGTGCCCGCCGAGCGGGTGCGCCGGCTGTGCGACAGCGAATTCGCCGACTACTACCGCAGCCATCCGGCCAGCGCGTTTGCCGCGCAGGTCTGGACCAACAACGCGCTCGTGGCCGCCATGGCCATCGCGTTCGGAGGCCTGCTCGGCATCCCCACGGTGCTCGTCCTGGTGTCGAACGCGATCAACGTCGGCGTCAGCGGCGGCTACCTGGCGACGTGTGGCAAGTCCGGTGAGTTCTTCACGCTGATCCTCCCGCACGGGATGCTCGAGCTGACCGCCGTCTTCATCGCCGGGGCGACGGGGCTGCGGATGGGGTGGCGAATCATCGATCCGGGCCCGCGGCGCCGATCGGAAGCGCTCGCCCAGGAGGGCCGGGCGGCCGGGGCCATCGCGGTCGGGCTGGTTCCGGTGCTCGCGGTCAGCGGTCTGATCGAGGCGTTCGTGACCCCGTCCGGGCTGCCGCCGTGGGCCCGTCTGGCGATCGGTGGCGTGGCAGAAGCCTTGATGCTGCTGGTGATCGTGCTGCTCGGCCGAAGCGCCCGGCGGTCGGGAGCCAGGGGGATCTCAGCGGCCTGGACGAGGTCGACCTCGCTCCGGTCGCGGCGCCGGTCTGAAACCACCAACTCCAGCTACGACGCCCTCGACCAGCTACGCAGCCAGGCGGTCCCCAAGACGGCCACCCTTTCCGCCACTACCTTCTACGGCTACGACGAAGCCGGTGACCAGACCCGGGTGACCGATCCCCTCGGCCACGACACCGTCACCACCTACAACACCCTCGGACTTCCCGAAGACCAAATCGAACCGTCGACTCCAGGGCAGACGGCGCTCACCGACCGCACCTTCACCGTCGCCTACGACGCTGCCGGCGATCCGCTGCAACTGCTCAAACCCGGCGGGGTCACCGTCACCAACTCCTACGACGAACTGGGGCGGCTGACCGGCCAAACCGGAACCGGCGCCGAAGCCAGCACCACCGCAAAGAGCCTGGGCTACAACCTGGCTGGTGACCTCACCAGCTTTACCGCCCCCGGCGGCACCCAGACACTCGGCGTCGACGACCGCGGCAACGTCGTCACCGCCAACGGCCCGATGGGTAACAGCAGCTTCGCCTATGACGGCGACAGTCAAGTCACCAGCCGTACCGATGCCGCCGGCACGGCAACCACCACCTACAACCCCGACGGCACGCCAGCCACCCAAACCAGACCCACTCACCGGAAGAACGCTTACCTACAGCTACGACGACATGGGCCAAACGTCGGCCGTCGACTACGGCAACAACACCAGCCGCACCTTCGGCTACGACCTGCTCGGCCGTCTCACCAGCGACACCCTTGCCACCAGCAGCACCACCCTGCGCCACGCCACCTACGGCTACGACGCTGCCGACAACCGCACCGCCAGCAGCCTGACACCCGCCGGCCTGCCCGGCTCCGGCGACCGCACCTACAGCTACGACAAGGGAAACCGGCTCGCTAGCTACACCAACCCTGCAAGCACTACCACCAGCTACAGCTACGACCTGTCCGACAACCGCACCGCCGTCGGCAGCACCACCCTCAGCTACGACGCCCGCAACCGGCTCACCGCCGCCGGCAGCCGCAGCTACGCCTACACCCCACGCGGCACCCTCGCCACCACCACCGACGGCAGCACCACAACCACCAGCACCTTCGACGCCTTCGACCGGCTCACCTCCGACGGCACCAGCAGCTACAGCTACGACGCCCTCGACCGGCTCGCCACCAACGGCGGTAACACCTTCAGCTACGCCGGCACCGAAAAAGAACCCGCCACCGACGGAACCCAAACCTTCGCCCGCGACACGCGGCGGCAACCTCATCGGCGTCCAGACCGGCAGCACCAGCAGCGAAGTACTCACCGACCCGCACAGCGACGTCGCCGCCACCTTCACCGCCGGCAGCACCAGCCTCACCACATCCGGCACCTACGACCCCTTCGGAACACCCGAAACCGGAAGCACCCTCACCAGCAACCTCGGCTTCCAAAGCTCCTGGACCGACCAGAGCACCGGCAAAATCTCTATGGAAGCCCGGTTCTACGACCCGACCGCCGGTGCGTTCATCAGCCGTGACAGCGCCGACGTCGCCAACCGCTACGCCTATGCCCAAGGTAATCCGCTGTTGGGAATAGACCGAACGGGCCATTACGCGGGGACGGCCGATGCAACACTCAGTGGGGCCAAAAAAGCGCTGGAGTCGAGCGCGGCCAATTGGGCGCTGCGCTTCTCGGCGGCCTCAAACTGGGAGGCAAAGGGTTAGGCATCGTCGGATGGGTACTTACCCTAAGCGGAGACTCTGCGCCGATTTCGCCGCGTCCCACACCGACGTTCAACGACATTCAGCCAAAGGGGAATTCCAAGCCCTACTATCCGTTCAACATCTATGCGCACGATGACCAGCCCCATCTTGGAACAGGCTGGTATCCGACGCCGGTCCTCACGCCACCACCGACCCCTGCGCCACTTCCACCCGGTCCTGGCTGCTATAACTGTGGCCCTCCGGCCACCACATCTCCGACGGTTCAGACTTGCAACGGCTGTGGCCCACCGTCGGCGCCCTATGCGCCAGTCCAAAAATCGCAAATCGTGCCTGAGGCACCGCCGCAATGGACTGTCTGGAAGCCACCAGTCATCGACTATTCCGCCTTACCTATTACTGGGACAATCCGCAACACGGAGCCTAGATCGGCAACACCCAACGCCAAACCAAAGACTGCTGACTCAAAGAGAGCACTGGCTGTTCAGCGTGAAGGCGCGGGGTACGCGGGCACCTGTGGAACCTCGGGTCCGGTCGGGGCCGCCTGCGATCCGACGACCGGCGGCGGTCAGAACAATAATCCCACCCCCACAACACTCGCGCTCGATGGGACTGGCGCTGGCAAACCTCCGGGCAGCATTACCCGAACCACGTTAGGTCACCCGGATGACGACGGCGAATGGGTCAACATTTCAACAGAAGGTAGAACCCCCGAGGAAGTGGAAGCCTTGTACGAGTACGCCCGGGGGGCGAACGAGGTGCTTCGAGAGAGCGGCCCGCAGACCATCCGTAGCACTAAGGGCTCACTCGCGCGAGGTTCCAGGGCGGCGGCGCGAGCGGAACGCATCCGAGCCGAGAAGCTGAATCAGCCTTATTCCGGTCAGGCAGGGCACGTCCCCGACACTGCGGTGAGTGGAGAGGCGGAGCCGCCTGGAGGCTGGCTAGATATGCCGGGTGTTTCGAATCAGGCAGCCGGCGGTGTCCTCGGCTCGCGTATTGGTAGGCTGATCATAGGATTTACCATTGATGGAGTGGTTCCTTGACGGATGACGAGTTAGTTAGGCGCCTTCGGGTCGCGGCATCTAACATTTGCCCGGTTTCGCCGGACGGAGGGGGCACGATCTTCGCCGCCCTTCCGGAGGCCCACCGCAGGTTTTTGCTATCTATGAACGGGTTAACTGTTTATAGCGGAGGCTATCGTCTTTTCGGATCTCGGCCCGAGCCATTCTTGGATTTAGCCGCCTGGAACGATCAAGACAGTTGGCGCTTCGCCTGGGGGCAGCTTGCCGAGGATTTCGTTTTCATAGGCGAGACGTCATTTGGCGATCAGTACGCGTATCGTTGCCTTCGGTGCCACCCGCCGATGCAGCTGTCTGCGGCGGTCTATTATATTGATGGTAATACCTTCCAATCATTTGAAGTTGCTCCCGACTTCGAAACCTTTCTGCGGAACGAAATCCTGGGTAATTCTTATCATCCTGCAGATCAGACGATGATAGAAGCCATTCGCACTCTCGGGCCTATTGAGCCCAAAGATCATCACGTGTACACGCCATCTCTCTTAATAGGCGGAAGCGAGTCGGTAGAGAGCATCATGACAATGCCCGCATTTACGGCGATGACAATCGCAGGCGACATCGCAAGTTGGGTGTCCTCTGCGACTGAGGGCGTGAGGGTGTTAGGTGTGGAACCCTGGTTTGACGAGCGCGGCCGTGGCCGGCTTCGGGTTGTAGCTGACTAGTGGAGTGACCCCACTTTCCCACACCTGTTCTAACATCGGCTCGCCGAGCAACAGTTGAACCGCCCAGGTTTGATGCCGCATCTTTCTGAGTTGGAAGGATGCGAACCATGCCGAAGAAGATCGATTCGATGGTCAAGGAGCGCTGTGTGCGCCAGGTCCTTGATCACCTTGCCGAGTACCCGACGTTGGAGGAAGACAACGAGATCCTGCGCCGGGCCTCGATTTTCTTCGCCGGGGCACTCGACCCCCGCAACCGTTGATCGTCGCGTTCGTAGACCAGAGCCGCAACCCGCATAGAAGCGGCAGAGAACCTGGGGCGGTTCAATGCTGAGAACGGCGTGTTCCTCCCTGGGCACAGCGGGTCTCCAAATCCCACGGGCGCGATCGTGCATCGGTCGCTTCCTAACAGCTATTACAAGTCCGTAAATGAGCTGCTGTTCCGCGCCCAGTCAGACGCTGATGTTCGGAACGTGTTGGAATATATTCGCGAGCAGCTCAAGAATGGACAATTGCCGTGACTGCCTTGACTAATGTTCCTATCTTCCGAGCCCGCCCGGGGGGAGGGGTACGAGTGCGTTGTCCCGGCTCGAGAGTCGGATACTGGCGCGCTGATGGGGATTCCGCTTCGACAGCCTGGTGAGTCGTGGGGGCCGGTTGAGGTCCGGTTGATTGATCCCCGAGACGAGATTGGCCGGCCACCGTGGCCGCGTCGCCATGCGTACTTACCTTGGTTTGTCTCAAACGGGCTGATACTTCGCGACGAGGCGATCGCCCGGATTGGACCCCTTCTTGACCGCTGGGGTGAGCTACTTCCGCTGGCCTGCGACGAGGCCGATCTTGTATTCTTTAATGCTCTGCATCTGGAAGATGTTGTTGACCAAGAGAGGTCCGATATCGTGCGATTCGAATCGAGCGGACGCGTGATGACGGTCCGTAAGACTGTCTTTAGGCCGGCGGCGGAATCATTGACAATCTTCCGATGGTCAGAAACTCCGTCGGGCCCCGTGTATTTTTCGCGGAAGAAGGTGGACGAATATCCAAGAAACAGGCCTAACATCCGGGACCGAGTTTGTGGAGGCCGTGTAATCGGCATCGTCAGCATGGGCAACGAGCGTTCCCTGAGCTGCTGCTGTCCGCCGACCGCTCAAAGCCCGAGATTGGCGCGAAGAAGCTGGCGCGCGGCTACGTCTGGCTCCTAAAGAGGCTCTTCGCGATGGAGCGTGGTAGTTGCTGCTCGACATGGATGAGCGCTTGCGCCTGAAATGAGTTCTGGGGCCTCAGGATTCGTGCTGTCGAGGTACGAATCAGAGAGGCCCCAGGTGTCAGATCACAGAAGTGCGGCAACGGCAATGTTGGGCTCGGCGGGTTTCGTCCTGCTCGGTGTTTCCCAGCTCGGTGGCGAACTGGAGCAGACGAATCGAGACGACCGCGAGCGAGGTGGGTAGCAGCGGCTGCGGCACGCTGGCCCGGCTGCATGACCGCCGGCTGGTCCGGGTCCGGGATTTGCCCGCCGGCGGCCGGCCGGTGATGCTGGTGTGGCGTAAGCGGGGGTGGCGTTGCGTCGAGTCGGCGTTCGCGGTCTCGACGTGGTCTGAGCGCCATGAGCAAATCCGGGCGCGGGCGGTACTGACCGAACGGGCCGGCTGGATGCATACCGACGGGTCGGCCGCAATGGGCACACAGTCCGCCGTCAACGGCACCCCTCTTGTCGACGACCCTGCCCGGCTTGCCGGTGGGCAGACGATCGGGGTCGATGAAACCGCCTTCCGGGCTGCCAACGCCCGCCGGTCCACGACATTCGCGACCGGCTGATGTGTAGGGCCCTCGCACCTACACCTGGCTCCTCGAGGGCTTTCGGGTGGTGAGCGTCGCGCCGGAGGCGCACGACGTGACCCGGGTGGTCGTCGAGACCATCGAGCCAGCTGCGGGTTGCCCCGGCTGTGGGGTGATCACGACCCTGGTGAAGGACCGGCCGTGCCGACGGATCAAAGACCTTCCCGTCTCGAGTAGGCAGATCGCGCTGTGGTGGCGAAAACGCCGGCTGGTATGCGCAGAACCCTTGTGCGACAAGGGTTCTTTCGTTGAACGGGTCGATGTGATCGCACCGCGGGGCCGGTTGACCGAACGGCTGCGGGGCCAGCTGGCGAGGGCGATCGCGGTGTCGAACCGGTCGGTCGCCGATGTCGCCCGCGAGTATCAGGTGGCCTGGCGCATCGCCCATCTGGCGCTGATCGCCGCCGCGGCCGGGTGGCTGCCTGAGCCGGCGCCGACGCGTGCTGGGCATTGATGAGACCCGGGCCCGCACGGTGCGGTGGGTGCTGGCCGATGCCGGCTGGCGGCGAACCGACCCATGGCTGACCAGCTTCGTCGACGCCGATCCGGCCCGCCAAGGGCCGCTGCTCGGGCTCGCCCCCGGCAGGTCAGGAGCATGCGTTTCGGACTGGCTGGAAGCCCAAACGGCCGAGTTCCGGGCCGGGATCTAGGTGTCTTGTTGTCCCGTACCGCCCCCGGGTGGAGTAGGCCCAGACCGCCCGCCACGACCCAGTGTGCTGGTCGGGGTCCCAGACCGGCTCGGCTTTGAGGTTCCGGTCGTTCTCGCTGCTGCGCCGGCTTTTCGGGCTCTTCGCGAGGGAGCCGTTTCAGCTGGTGTTTTGCCACGGTCATGAAACCACCCCGTTTGCCAGTCATGGGACCGCGGCGTGTCGTGTGCCGGGGTTCTTCCAGGCCTGCCGCCAGCGATGTCTGAGATCGAGGCAGAGAACCGCCCGTACGCCGGATCGAGCGGGGCCGTGTCAGTACCAGCTGGCAAGTAACCTTGCGGCAAGTAATCTTGTGAACATGGAGGACGGATATGCGTGTCCGACGAGCCTAACCAGCACGAGTCGGCGGAGCCCGAAGAGCCGATCATCTTGGAGTCGGCGCATCGTCACGGGGTCGAGGAGGCGGACATGCTGCATGCGTTGCGGTTCGCGGTCGGCCACGTCCGCCAAGCCGAAGACATGGTCATGTTCATCGGTCCCGACCGGGCAGGGAACCTGATCGAGGTCGGTGTCGTGACCTGGTACGGCATCCTGGCGGTCGTCCACGCCATGAGCCCCGCCCGCGACAAGTATCTGAAGAGGTGAACCGAGATGACCAAACGATCCCTGGCCGACCTGATCGCCCGCGCCGACGAACTGGCCGACGCCTTCGAGAACCACGACCCCACCGATGCCGACTTCGACGCACCGCTGCCGCCGCTGATGGCGGTCAAGCTCGCCGCGTTCCGCCGTGCGGCCGCGGAGAAGGAGCTCGCCGAAGCCGTCCGCGCTGCCCGTGAGGCGCACCTGTCCTGGCGCGAACTCGGCCAGGCGATCGGCACCAGCGGCGAAGCCGCCCGGCAACGCTACGCAGCCTCCTGACCAGCCTGCGCCCGTCCTGCTCCTGGCCGCCCCTCCTGCCCGCTGACCGGCCGCCGAGCCTTTGTGAGTTGGAAGGCTGCGAACCATGCCGAAGAAGATCGATCCGATGGTGCTATCCCAAAGCGGCAGTCCATCTCACTTGAGAGTCTGAGGACAAGTGAGAGGACGGGTGTGGTTGTGAAGGCAGCAGCGAACGGTTGCTGCCACGGCAGATCAGAGCAGCCCGGCGGCCTTGAGGCTCAGATAGCGGTCCACGACGGCTCCGGCGAAGTGTTCGGGGACGACGTCGACGACCTCGACCCCGCGGCGACGCAGCAGCCCGCGTAGTCGGCCGCGCTCGGCGAGGGTGCGCTCGGCTGCAGCGGCGGCGTACACGGCGTCGGCGTCGCCCCGGCCTGCGGCGAGCTCGGCGATACGGGGGTCGGCGACGGCCGCGACCATCACCTCGTGGCGGCGTAGCAACGGGGGCAGTGCGGGGAGCAGGCCGTCCTCGATGGTGCCCGGAGTGAGGTCGGTGAAGATCACGACCAGGCACCGGCGGCGGGCGATCCGCAGCACCTGGCCGGCCATCGCGCCGGCATCTGCCTCCAGCAGCGCGGGTTCGAGCAGCGCCATCGTGTCGGACAGGCTCGCCGAGGCTCGCCCGCTCGATCAGCGCCCGCGGCTGCGCATCCGCCGCCAGCAGGTCGATCCGGTCGCCGGCGCGGGACGCGACCGCGGCCAGGAGCAGGCCGGCGTCGAGCGCCGCATCGAGGCGCGGGATGTCGCCGACCCGGGCTGCCGACGTGCGCCCGGTGTCGAGCACGATGATCAGGCGACGGTCGCGCTCGGGGCGGTACTGGCGGACCATCAGCGCCGTACCGGTGGCCCCGACGCCGAAGCCGCCGCGCCGCGCCGTCGCCCGCCAGTCGATCGCGCGGACATCGTCGCCGCGCACGTACTCGCGCAAGCTGTCGAACTCGGTGCCGCGACCCGGCCCGCGGGTCGCGACGATGCCCTCGATGATCCGGAGCCGCGAGAGCTTCTCGGGCAGCAGCTTGCGTGACGGGAACGCCGGCTGTACCCGGAAGCTGCCGGGCACGGCGACGTTGCGCTGGCGCGCGCCCAGCCCCAGCGGCCCGTACGCGCGCACCGTCACGGTCACCGGGCGGCGGTCGCCGCGGCGGGACGGGACGTACTGCTGCGCGAGCCACCGGCGTTCGTGCGCGGGCAACGACAGCGGCGTGACCTGGCGACGCAGCCCCGCGGACGGTGGCCAAGCGTCACGAAGCCGCGCCCGGATGCGGCGCGTCCCGGCGTTGACGACAACGAGCCGGCCTTCGAGCAGCTCGCCGAGCCGGCCGCCTCTCGGCAGCTCGCGGGAGAACGTCAGCTGCCGCGGGCTGGGGGCCAGGGCGATGTCGACGAGCACCACCAGCAGCAGCGCCCCGTCGACCACCGCGAGCGTCACCCCCGGGGCCGACGCGACCAGCACCGCCACCGTCAAAAGCAACGCGACGAGACCGGTGCGTCCGGTAACGGCCATGAGGTGCCCGGTTATCGCGGGACGGGAACGGTGGCGAGGACGGAGTCCAGCACGCTGTCGGCGGTCACGCCTTCAAGCTCGGCTTCCGGCCGCAGGCTCACCCGGTGTCGCAGGGCCGGACGGGCGAGCGCCTTTACGTCGTCGGGGGTGCAGTAATCACGACCGGACAGCCAGGCCCAGGCTTTCGAGGCAGCCAGCAGCGCGGTGGCGCCGCGGGGCGAGACGCCCAGCGAGAGGGACGGTGCGGTGCGGGTCGCGCGGGCGATGTCGACGATGTAGGCGAGCACCTCGGGGCGCACCCGGACGGCAGAGGCCTCGGCCCGTGCGGCCGTCAGCTCCGCCAGACCGGCGACGGCCCGCACGCCGGCCGCTTCCAGATTCCGCGGATCGAAGCCGGCGTCGTGGCGCGCCAGCACCACCAGCTCCTCCTCGCGCGGCGGCAGCGGCAGGGTCAGCTTCAGCATGAAGCGGTCCAGCTGCGCCTCGGGCAGCGGGTAGGTGCCCTCGTACTCCACCGGATTCTGGGTGGCGACCACCAGGAACGGGGCCGGCAGCGGGCGGGCCGTCCCCTCGACGGTGACCTGGCGCTCCTCCATGGCTTCGAGCAGGGCGGCCTGGGTCTTCGGCGGGGTGCGGTTGATCTCGTCGGCCAGCATCACGTTGGTGAAGACCGGCCCGGTGCGGAAGTCGAACGTCGCGGAGCGGGCGTCGAAGACGAGTGATCCGGTGATGTCGCTCGGCATGAGGTCGGGGGTGAACTGCACGCGCTTGAAGTCGAGCTGCAGGGTGCGGGCCAGCGTGCGGACCAGCAGCGTCTTGGCGACACCGGGGACCCCCTCGAGCAGGACGTGGCCCTCGCAGAGCAGCGCCACCACCAGACCGGAGACCGCCGCGTCCTGGCCGACGACCGCCTTGCCGACCTCTTCCCGCAGGGTCAGCAGGGAGTCACGCGCCGAGGGGTTCGTGGCCTTGCTGAGGTCGCTCGTCACCGGCGTGCCATCTCCTTTGCGCGTCGTTCCTGGGCGGACTGCTTCTCAATGTCAGAGAGCTCGTCCGCCAGCCGGATGAGTGCCGCATCCGACTCGGCGGCACCGTATCCGCCGGCCGCGAACAGCAGGCCCGCGACATGCGCCGGGTCGACGCCGGTGCGGGCGGCGACCGCCGCGATCAGGGCTTGCGGCTCGGCCCGCGGATCGAGGTGGAGCAAGACCGCCAGCCGGCCGCGGGCGCCGCGGCGTAAAGCTTCCGCTGCCGTCGTGCGGGCTCGGGCGGCCGCGTAGAGCCGGGCGCGGCCCAGCACCGTCTCGGCAGCGCGCACGACGACCGGCAGGGGTTCGGTGACGACGGGTCCGAGCCGGCGCGCCCGCCAGGCAGCGACCAGAACGACCGCGATCGCCACCTGCAGCACCGCCCACGGCACCGCCTTCGGCAGCAGCTCGGTCAGCGTCTTCTCGCCGGCGACCGGGGGCGCCGTGTACCAGGTCAGCGACGGGTTTCCGGAGAGCAGCCCAAGCGCCAGCGCCGCGTTGCCCTGCTCGTCCAGCCGGCGATTGGTGAGGAAGTCGCCGGACCCGAGCACGACGAGCCGCCCGGCGCCCGTGACGTCGGGAGTGAGGACGGTGAGCGCCCCCTCGTAGCAGGACGTGCCGGCGGGGGCTTCGTAGGTGACGCCGCCCATCCGGGCCGGCCCCGCCACGGACGCCGGGCCGAAACTGCAGCCGGGGGAACGGGTCTGCACCTGCTCCACGCCGGTCTCGTGGACGTCGGGCTCGACCACCGGGCCGGGGTCGATCAGGACGACGTCGCTGCCGGAGCCGAGCAGGTCCGTCACGTCGGCGTCGCTGACCTCTGCCGAGAACGGCACCAGCACCGTCCGATTGCTGCCGCCACGCGTTCCACGGCTGACGTCGACCCCGCGAGCGCGCAACAACTCGGCGACGGCCCGCGAGCCGGAAGGCGTAGCCGAGCGCGGGTCCAAGGTGCCGCCGGCCGAGTTGCCGGTGGTCAACCCGATGAGCACCAGCAGCAGTGCCAGCAGGACGACCCCGACGACGAGGATCGTCCAGCGCCGGCGGCGCGGAGGCGTCCTGCGGCGGCCTTCGCTCACAGGCTCGGCGATCGCTGGGATCGTGGCCTGGCTCATGCCGGCGCCACCGGAGGAGCGAGGCCCGCCCCCGCCCCCACGGGCCGGCGGCCGCGGGTGCGCACGGCGTGGTCGAGGGTGCGCAACACCTCGTCGTCGGCCTGGGTGGCCTGGCGACCGCCGTACCAGATCTCGCCGAAGGTCAGGACCCCGCGCCACAGGGGATCGGAGAGTTCGGGACGCACCCGGCTCGCCTCGGCGGCAATCTCCGACGCCGTGCGGCCGGGTCGGGCATCGAGCTCCCCGCGCTGCTCCAGGGTGAGGACGGCAGCGCGCAGCCGGGCGCGCACCGCGAGCGCCCACTCGGCGGAGGCGGCGAATGCGTCGGCCTCGGCGCGCAACTGCTCGGGCGTGCGCTCCCGCGGTATCTCCAGTTCCGGGTCACGGCCCTGCGTTCCGCGGTAGATCCGGCTGCGCCGCACGACAAGGGCCGCGACTACCACCAGTGCCACGATCACGATCAGCAGCCCGAGCGCGCCGCCCGGGGTGGCGTCGACGAGCCGGTGATAGCCGTCGGTGATCCAGCGCCACACCGCGCTGAGGATGCGGCGGATGATCGACGGCTGCGCCTCCTGGTAGATGCGCTTGTTCAGCTCGTCATGCGCGGCGTGGGCGGCGCCGTCGCGGGTGATCGGTGGTGGGGCAGCGATCAGGACTCGCGCCGTCAGGACTGGCCTCGCCGCTCGCGCGCGGTCTGCGCCAGGACGAGATCGAGACCCTCACGGCGGATGCGCCGGTCGACGTACATCAACGCGATCGTGCCCGCGAGGATCGGCGTGGAGATGGTGCCGCCGATCACCCGGCCGATGGCCAGGACCAGCTCTCCGGAGGTGCTGATGCCGGTGTCGGCCGTACTGAGGAAGCCGTTGGAATTGGCCGTGAAGATGGCGAACGGGAACTGGATGATCCCGCTGATGATGCCGCCGACCAGGCCGCCGAGGATGGCGATGCCCAGGGTGCGCCACCACGACCCGCGCACCAGCTCGGCGGACCGGCTGAGCGCCTCGCCGACCCGGGTGCGCTCCAGCACGAAAACGGGGGTCGCGAACGCCAGCAGCACGGCGATGTAGATGCCGGGGATGACGAGCAGCACGAAGCCGAGAATCGTCAGCAGCGACACCAGCAGCCCCAGCCCGATCAACGGCCAGATGCGCCCGGCGAGCCGGTTCAGCGCTTCACCGGGGCTGATGCGGGTGCCGAGCACCGCCTCGCTGATCACGATGATCACGGCGCCCGTCGCGATGCTCGCGATCAGCTGGCTGATGATGAGGGTCGGGATCAGGGCGACCTGGCGGGTGCCGAGGCTCGCGTCGTGGACGCCGAGGTTGACCGCCAGCGTGAGCAGCTGGCCGAACAGGACGATGACGAACGACAGGCCGAGCATCGACTTGGGATTCTGGCGGATCGTGGTGAAGACGCCGTCGAGGATCTCGCCGACCGCGAGGGGGCGCAGCGGGATGACGCCCGGCTTGTCGGCGAAAGCCGGGCCCCAGGTGCTTCCCGGCGGGCCGTACACCGGACCGGTCGGGCCGTAGCCCGGCTGGGGGTATCCCGGCGGCGGGGCATATCCAGGAGGCGGTGCATAGCCGGGCGGCGGGCCGTACCCCGGCTGGCCAGGCGGGGGCGCGTAGCCAGGAGGGACGTAGCCGGCCGGCGGCGGGTATTGCTGCTGGCCGTATTGAGGCGGCCCGGGTTGGGCGGCCCGGGTTGGGGCGGCCGTCCTGCGGGGGTGGCTCGTACGGGCGGGTATCGCCGGACGGTGACTGCCAGGCCGGCTTCTCCTCGCCGCCCGACGGCTCCTGCGGCGTGTCGTCAGCCATGGCTCTGCCTCATCGTTGCCAGGCTAGACGCGCTACCTGCGGCAAGATGTCAGGACACGTCGGTGTCAACGCGCACCATGAGATCGGCGGCTCGCACCAGGCGCAGCCGTGGCTGAGAGGTAGGCCTGTCATGGCCAACGCCGCACCACTGCCGGCGGCTGACGGCGCTGTCGGCGGCGGCGGGCCGGTGACGCGGCCCCGGGTGCTCGTCGTCGACGACGATGCGGCTCTCGCGGAGATGCTCGGCATCGTGCTCCGCCGCGAGGGATTCGAGCCGGCGTTCGTCGCCCGCGGCGACCGGGCGCTCGAGGTCTTTCACCGCACCCGCCCCGACGTGGTGCTGCTCGACCTGATGCTTCCAGGCCGCGACGGTCTCGACGTGTGCCGTGACCTGCGCGCCGAGAGCGGCGTCCCCATCGTCATGCTCACCGCACGCACCGACACCATCGACGTGGTCCGCGGCCTCGAAGCCGGCGCGGATGACTACATCGTCAAGCCGTTCAAGCCGCCGGAGCTGCTCGCCCGGATCCGGGCCCGCCTGCGCCACGTGACCGCCGGCGCGCACGAGCAGCTCCACATCGACGACGTCGAGATCGACATCGCCAGCCACGACGTCCGCCGGGCCGGCGAGTCGCTGGCGCTGACCCCGCTCGAGTTCGACCTGCTCGCGACCCTGGCGCGCAACCCGCGCCAGGTCCTCACCCGCGAGGCGCTGCTCGCGCAGGTGTGGGGCTACCGCCACGCTGCCGACACCCGGCTGGTCAATGTCCACGTTCAGCGCCTGCGCGCCAAGGTCGAACGCGATCCCGAGCATCCGCGCGTCGTCGTCACGGTGCGCGGTGTCGGCTATCGCGCCGGCCCGCCGTGATGAGCAGCGGGCGGGGGAATGGCCACGGCGGTGCCGGGCCCCGGTCGACGGCGCGCTGGCGTCCCGTACCGCTTTTCCGGCGCGCGACCCGAGCGTGGCGCCGCTCGCTGCGGCTGCGGGTCGTCGCGCTGACCTTGCTGCTGTCGAGCATCGTCATGGCCCTGCTGGGAGTGCTGCTGCTGAACCGGGTGGGCCATGGCCTGCTCGCCGACAAGCGCAAGGCCGCGCTCGGAGACGTCTCCTCCGGGCTGACGTACGCGCGAAGCCAGCTCGATTCGGCGGCCCGGGTCGACCCGAACTCGGTCGACGCGCTGGTCGAGACGGTGACGACCGAGCTCGGTAGGCGGGGAAGCCCGAGCGGATTGTTCGATGTCGCCGTGCTCCCGACCGATGGCAGCGGCGACGGCTACACCACCGAGCCGCTCGACACCCGCGACATCCCCGACTCGCTGCGCAAGGAGGTGCGCGGCGGGGCTGAGGCCGAGACGTACACCGACGTGCGACGCGGCGGCCGGGTGGAGCGCGCGCTCGTGATCGGCGCCCCGCTGTCGGCGGCGGTCGGGGGCTACGAGGTCTACTACGTCTTCCCGCTGCGCACCGAGCAGCAGACGCTCGACCTCGTCCGGCGCGTGCTGCTGCTCGGGGGAGCCGGGCTGACCGGATTGCTCGCGGCCGTCGTCTGGCTGGTCAGCCGCCAGGTGGTGACCCCGGTGCGGATGGCCGCCCGGATCGCCGAACGGTTCGCCGCAGGCCATCTCGCCGAGCGCATGACCGTGCGCGGCGACGACGAGATCGCCCGGCTCGCCGCGTCGTTCAATGACATGGCGGGGGCGCTCCAGGGTCAGATCGACCAGCTGGAAGAGCTCTCCCGGGCGCAGCGCCGCTTCACCGCCGATGTCTCGCACGAGCTGCGCACCCCGCTGACGACCATCCGGATGGCAGCCGACGTGCTCTACGAGTCGCGCGCCGACTTCCCGCCGGCGATGGCGCGCTCCGCGGAGATCCTGTTCGGGCAGCTCGAGCGCTTCGAGCGGCTGCTGAACGACCTGCTCGAGATCAGCCGCTACGACGCGCGGGCGGCGGTGCTCGAGCCTGACACCGTCGACGTGGCGACGCTGGTGCGCTCGATCGCCGACGAGTTCGTTCCCACCGCCGAGCGTGCCGGGACCCGCATCGAGGTCGATATCGACGTTCCGGCGGAAGGAGCGCAGGGCGGGGCGGTGCTTGCCGAGGTCGACCCGCGCCGCGTGTCGCGCATCGTGCGCAACCTGCTGGCCAATGCGATCGACCACGCCGAGGGGGCGCCCGTCGAGCTCAAACTGGCCGCTTCCGACGACACGGTCGCCGTGCGGGTGCGCGACCACGGGGTCGGGCTCAGCCCGCAGGAGCGCGAGCGGGTGTTCGACCGGTTCTGGCGCGCGGATCCGAGCCGGTCGCGGGCCACCGGTGGCACCGGGCTCGGCCTGTCGATCGCCCTGGAGGATGCCCGGCTGCACGGCGGGGAGCTGGTCGGCTGGGGTCGCGAGGGTGAAGGCGCCACGTTCCGGCTGCTGCTTCCGCGCCGGGCGGGGGCGCCGCTCGGCTCGCCGCCGCTCGCGCTCGCGCCGAACACCTTCTTCGCCCGCTCGACATGAACCGGATGGCGCGCGCCGCCGCCGGCGTCCTCGCGGTGGCCGGCTTGCTGGTGCTCCTGGTCGGAAGCTGCGGGCTGCGGACCCCGGACGGCATCCGCGTCGACCAGCGCTCCGTCGACACCGCCGCCGACGACCCCGACATCCGCAAGCTCCCCCCCGGCCCGGCCCCGGGAGCGCGGCCGGCGGACATCGTGCGCGGGTTCCTCGAAGCCGCTGCTGCCGACCCTGATCACAGCTTCGCGCAGGAGTACCTGGCGGCCGGCTCGGTCTGGTCCGAGCGCGATTCGGTGACGGTTTACGAGCCGGAGAGCGTCTCCCCGTTCACCGTCACGCCCAGCGGCCAGCGGACCCGGGTCCGCTTCGTCGCCCGCGAGCTAGGAGCCGTGTCGGCGGGCGGCGCTTTCACGCCGGCCAACCAGCTGCTCGAGGTCTCCTACGAGCTCCGCAAGGTCGAGGGCCAGTGGCGCCTCGGGTACGTGCCGCCGGGCGTCCTGCTCACCCCGCGCGATCTGTCCCGCAGCTACCGGCCGATCCAGACGTATGCCTACGACGCGGCGCGCCAGGTGCTGGTCCCGCAGCCGGGCTACGTGCTGTCCGACCGGGCGGGTCTGGCGGGGGCGGCGCTGCACGCGCTGCTGACGAACTGGGGCAGCCCGACGGGGACGACACCCGGCCTGCCTGCCGGGCTGACCGCGCTGGGCAGCGTCGTCGTGCGCGACGGGGATGCGACGGTCGACCTCGGACGCGAGGCATTCACGGTGCCGCCGTCGCGTCGCGGGCTGCTGGTTTCGCAGATCGCGGCGTCGCTCGCGAGCGTTCCCGGCGTGTTCACCGTCCAGGTGCTGGTCGAGGAGCGGCCATACGTCGGGGGCAGCGTCCCGGCGCGGGTGCCGCCGGAGCTGCAGGCCGCTTCGGTCGGCCCCGCGCTGGCGAGTACCGGGGGCGTCCAGGTGGTCGCGCTCACCGACCGCAAGATCGCGCCGCTGCGCTGGAACCCCCCTGCGGGCAGCCCGTTCGGGCTCGATTCGGCGTTCGTCGCCACCCCCGTCGCCGCGCCGGGCGGCGGCCGCCTCGCCGCTCTTCGGACGAGCGCGTCGCAGACCCAGCTGACCGTCGCCGCACTCTCGGGTGATTCGACGCCCGCGGCCACCCTGCTGCGCAACATCACGCTGGCTGCCGCGCCGGGCAGCGCCTGGATGGCGCCGGCCTGGCTCGACCGGCAGCGGATCGTCATGGCCCAGACCGCCGGGCCCGCGCTGCTGGTGAACACCTCCAACGGCAGCGTCAGCGCCGTGACCGTCGGGCGGCTCAGCGCCCTCGGGCCGCTCGCAGCGTTCGTGCTCAGCCGTGACGGGTCGCGGGCGATGGCCGTAGCGGGAGCGCCGGGCACGCGCCGGCTGTACCTCGGACGCGTCACGGCGACGAGCGGGAACGGCCTGCGTATCGACAACTGGACGGCGGTCCCCACCTCGTTCGGTGACGTGGCCGGGGTCGGCTGGTCCGCGGAACTGGCCGTGACCGTTCTGGGCTCGAGCGGGCGGTCGGACGGCACGGCGGCACGGCGGCTGTTGCGGGCCGAGGTGGTGAGCCTGTCGACCGTCTCCGATCCCATCGCGCTGGCAGCGCTGCCGCCGGAAGTCTCGGCTGCGGGTGACCGCGCGTCTCTGGCGGCGGCAGCGGGGCGGCCGACCCTGATCAGTGACGGCATCCGTAGCTGGCGGCTCGTGTCCGGGGTCTGGCAGCCGGTCGGAACGGCTTCGGCCCCGTCGTATCCCTGACGCGCAGTCCAGATCATCGTTATCCCCAGTTCCGGACCGGCCCTGGAATCACGACCTCACCTGCACGAGGGTTCGGGAATGACGCCAGCAGGTTCTGCACCATCAGAGCGCATCCCCGCCCGTGCGGCGCTGTTCCTGCCGCATCCGTGCCCCTGCGGGGCCGCGCAGGAGCCGGTGTGCGCGTCGTGCCGGGCGGCGCTCGCGCCTCCTGCGGGGGCGGTGCTGGCGAGCCCGTCTCCGCGGCCGGCGGGCCTGCCGTTCACCGCCGCTGCCGCGGTGTACGCCGGCCCGGTCCGCCGCTTGATCGTCGCCTACAAGGAGCGCCGCCGCCGGGATCTCACGCCGATTCTGGCCGGGGCCCTGGCCCGCGCGGTGCTGGCGGTACTGGGGTTGCGCGCCGGGCCGCGAGCAGCAGGAGCGGTCCTGCTCGTCCCCGTTCCGGCGAGCCGCGCTGCCCTGCACCAGCGGGGGATCGACCACATGGCTGATCTGGCCAGGCAGTGCACGCGCCAGCTCAGCGCCGGGCGGGGAGTACCCGGGCTGGTGTTCAGCTGGGTGCCGATGCTGCGCGTAGCGCGGCGGGTGGCCGATCAGGCAGGGCTGGCCGCGGCGCAGCGCGGTGCGAATGTCGCCGGATCGATGCGGGTGCGCGGGCGGCGCGGGCGGTACGGCGCCGTTCTGCCGCGGGCACCGTCCGTCGTTCTCCTCGACGACGTGATGACGACCGGGGCCACCTTGGCCGAGGCCGCCCGCGCGCTTGCTGCCGCCGGAGTGCCTACGTCCGGCGCGGCGGTCATCGCTACGGCAGTTCGTCGAGAACGCACAGGCCCACCGCCCCTGTCCCGGCGGGCCTTCAGAGGCTAGCGTGACTAGTCCGGTTGTTCAGCTGAGCAGCCGTTACCCGGATGGACCAGCGCGTCCGCCCGGGCCGTCGGCCAGAACCGTCGGGCGAGAGCCCTGACGGCGAGAGGAGGACGTGTGGACCGAACCGAGCGCGTCGATCAGATCGAGCGGCTCGACATCGTGATCAAGGGGCGTCGCACCGAGGTTTCGGAGCGGTTCCGCGATCACGTGAAAGAGAAGCTCGGCCGTTTGCCACGGCTGGACTCGAAGGCGTATCGGATCGATGTCGAGATATGTCATGAGAGCAACCCCCGCCTCGCCGGTTCGCGCGACCGGGTCGAGCTGACCCTTCGCTCGCGCGGTCCCGTCGTCCGGGCGGAAGCTGCGGCGCAGGATCCTTACGGTGCGCTCGACCTCGCTACGGCGAAGCTCGAGGAGCGGCTTCGTCGTGCTGCCGACCGCCGCCACAACCGTCACCAGGCCCACGGGAATTCCGCACCGGTGCGCGGCGCCAAGGCCGATGTCACCCTCCCGCCCGCTGCACCGGCCACCCTGGCCAACGGGTCGGCTGCGGAGCCGCCCGCCGCGGCCCTGGCGGAGCCGGACGGCGCTTCGGGCGCCACCGACAAAGCCGCTGACGTGTCCGATGACGAAGCGGAGGACGATGTCCTGCTCGCCGCCGGCCCGCTGGTGGTTCGCGAGAAGGCTCACGACGCGACTCCGATGTCGCTCGACGACGCGTTGCATCAGATGGAGCTCGTCGGTCACGACTTCTACCTCTTCGCCGATGCCGACAGCGGCTTGCCGAGCGTCGTCTACCGCCGCCGCGGCTACACGTACGGAGTGCTGCGGCTGCGGGCGACCCCCGGCTGAGCAGCGACCGACCCGGGCCGGCGGGTGGGTGACACCCGTAAGGGCCCCGTCGTCCGGGTCAGCCGACACCTGCGGGCCATGTGACATGATCCCTTTGGATGGGGCGGTTCCGGCCGATATTCATCCGTGCGGGGGGTTACGCAGGTCCGTCAGGGTCGGCCGCGCACCTCGAGCCGGGGAGGTAAGTCGTGGTGGAACCCGTAGCGGTGTCATCCGCCGTCGAACCCATCAGGGTGCTCGTCGTCGATGACCATGCACTCTTCCGGCGCGGGCTGCAGATGGTGCTCGGCGCGGAGGACGACATCGAGGTCGTCGGTGAGGCGAGCGACGGCGCCGAGGCGCTCAAGGTCGCGTCCGAGACCACTCCCGACATCGTGCTCATGGACGTGCGGATGCCCCGCCGCGGCGGGATCGACGCGACCATGGCGATCAAAGAGGCCGTTCCGAGCGCCAAGATCATCATGCTGACCATCAGCGACGAGGAGGGCGACCTCTTCGACGCGATCAAAGCCGGTGCCATGGGTTATCTGCTGAAGGAGATCTCCATCGAGGAGGTCGCCAGCGCGGTGCGCGCCGTCTACACCGGCCAGAGCCTGATCAGCCCGTCGATGGCGTCGAAGCTGCTGACCGAGTTCGCGACGATGGTGCGCAAGGACGACGACCGCCAGCAGCAGGTCCCGACCCCGCGGCTCACCGACCGTGAGATGGAGGTCCTCAAGCTCGTCGCCAAGGGCCTGAACAATCGCGATATCGCCAAGAAGCTCTTCATCAGCGAAAACACCGTG
The DNA here is from genome assembly GCA_963782485.1 of uncultured Actinomycetota bacterium. GTDB lineage: Bacteria > Actinomycetota > Actinomycetes > Frankiales > Frankiaceae > DATAZK01. The sequence continues at coordinate 445,570 of CAWAJV010000004.1, read as the reverse complement.
AAGAACCACATCCGAAACATCCTCGAGAAGCTCCAGCTGCATTCGCGGATGGAGGCGGTCGTCTACGCGGTCCGCGAGAAGCTGCTCGAGATCACCTGACGTGAAGACGCGGGGGGTGCTCGGCACGGCAGGTGCCGTAGCGGTCGCTGCTGCTGGAGTGGCCGCGAGCCGTTCGCCGCTGCTGCGCAGGCAGGCCGGGATGGCCGTGAACTTCGCCCGCGGCCGATCCGGACCCCCGACCGCGCCGATCCCTCCGGCGCTTCCACCGGGACACCTCGTCGTGCTGCCCGAAAGAGGCGAGGTGTTCGTGCGTGATTCGGGTGCGCGCACTGATGGCGCGCCGACGGTGCTGCTCCTGCACGGCTGGACGGTGAGCGCAGACATCAACTTCTTCGCGCTCTACGAGACGCTGGCTACCGGTTACCGCGTCGTCGCGCTCGACCATCGCGGCCATGGCCGGGGGATGCGCAGCACCGAGCCATTCACGCTCGAGGCGTGCGCCGACGACGCCGCCGCGCTGCTGCGCGTCCTCGGCGTGCCGCGTGGCCGCACCATCGTCCTGGGCTACTCCATGGGTGGCCCGATCGCGCTGCTGCTGGCGCGTCGCCATCCCGAGCTCGTTGATGGCCTGGTGTCTCAGGCGACCGCGCTGGAGTGGCGGGCCTCCGTCGCCGACCGGGGCAAGTGGTGGCTGCTTCCGGTGGCCGAGGTGGGTCTGCGGGTGTCGAGCGGCGAGGGCGTCGTGGAGCGCGTGATCGACCAGGCGGTCGTCACCTCACCCGAGCTCCTGCCGATCCGGGCCTGGCTCGAGGCGGAGATCCAGCGCGGCCTGGGCCGTGCCCTCGTCGACGCCGGTAAGGCGCTCTCACGCTTCGACAGCCGGCCCTGGGCGCGCGATCTTCACCAGCCCGCCGTGGTCTGCGTGACTACCCGCGACATGCTGGTGCCGCCGCGCAAGCAACGCGACCTCGCGAAGGCCCTGCGGGCGGAGGTCGTCGAGATCGAGGGTGACCACGACGTCACGCTGGTGAACGGGCCGCGCTACGCCGAGGCCACCCGCAGCGCCGTGGACCGGGTCGCCGCGAAGCTGCCCGACCTCGCGGAGCCGGCTCGCCAGCGCTCGCGCGTCGGACCCGGCTAACCCGCCTCCACCACCTCCCGCACCTGCGGCACCCGCGGCCAGCCCGGATCGGCGGGGACGAGGGCGTAGAGCCAGGTGTCGAGGCGCTGACCGCCGGGCTCGCGCGCCGGCCAGTGCGCGCGACGCAGCCCCTCCGGCTGCATGCCGACCCGCTCGGCCAGCCGGCGCGACGCGGTGTTGCCGTCGAAGATGCCCGCGACGAACCGCACCGCTCCGTGCGACACCGACCACGGCAGGGCCAGCCGCAGGGCGCGTTCGGCCAGACCGCGACCCCGGGCGGCCGGGCCGAGCCACCACCCGAGGATGGTCGCGCCGGTGAACTCCTCCTCGTGCAGGCGAAGGCCGCCCGCGAGACCGCCGTCCGGCCCCGTGATCGCAAAGGTGGCCGACGGTGGCCGGTGCGGGCGACGGGTGCGGTCCAGCCACGCCTCCCGCCTCTGCGGGTCGCCGGGGACCCCGGTGAAGCGCAGGACCGCGTCGTCGACGAGCGCCGCCAGGTGAGGCAGATCGGCGTCCGTCCAGGGCCGCAGGGTGACGACCCCGTCGCAGAGCGTCGGCGACGGGGGGACCGGTTCGTCCGGCGCGAGCAGGGTCCCGACCAGGCCGTCGCGCCACTGGCCGCGGTGGTGGAGCAGCCGCGGTACGGGCCCGCTGGTCCGGAAGCCGACCCGCTCCGCGACGCGCCGGGAGGCCTCGTTGCCCGCGAGGGCTTCCCAGCGGATGACGTCCAGGCCCAGCCGGAATCCTTCCCGGCAGACATCGGCCACCGCCCTCGTCGCCACCCCGCGCCCGCGCCCGGCCGGCGCCAGCCAGTAGCCGACGTCGCCGCCGCTGCCCTCACGGATGCGCAGGCTGATGGCGCCGAGCACCTGGTCGGCGGCCGGGTGCGCGGGTGGGGGAGAAATGGCCCAGAAGAGCTCGCTGCCGTCCGCCCAGCCTTTCGGAGCCAGCTCGGACACCAGGAATTCGGCGTCGGCGCGCGTGTAGGGGATCGGAACCGCCGAGGTCCAGCGTTGGATCAGCGGGTCCTGGCAGATCACCGTCAGCTGGTCGATGTCGCTGGTCCGCCACGGGCGGAGGTGCCAGGGCTCGGTAGTGAGGGTGTACGGCTGCACGCCGACAGTCTCGGGCACTCCCCGCGCTGCAAGCGACCAGTTATCCGCTGCACGCCTACCATCGCTTAGAACGAGCCGGTCAATAGCGGAGGCGAGTCCACGTGGTCCTGCAGAAGATGCTTCGCGCGGGCGAAGGACGGATCCTGCGCAAGCTCAAAGCGTTCGCCGACACGGTTGACGAGATCGAGCCCGATTTCGAGGCGCTTTCCGACGCCGAGCTGCGCGGGATGACCGAGGAATTCAAGAAGCGTTATGCCGATGGCGAGTCCCTCGACGACCTGCTTCCCGAAGCGTTCGCCACCGTCCGCGAGGCCAGCCGTCGCACGCTCGGCCAGCGCCACTTCCACGTCCAGCTGATGGGCGGCGCAGCCATGCACCTCGGCAATATCGCCGAGATGAAGACCGGTGAGGGCAAGACGCTGGTCTCCACCCTCCCGGCCTACCTGAACGCGATCGCCGGCAAGGGCGTCCACGTCGTGACGGTCAACGACTACCTGGCCCAGCGCGACGCCGAGACGATGGGCCGGGTCCACCGCTTCCTCGGAATGACCATCGGCGTCATCCACCCGGCGATGTCACCGGAGGAGCGCCGCCCGGCCTACGAGTGCGACATCACCTACGGAACGAACAACGAGTTCGGCTTCGACTACCTGCGCGACAACATGTCGTGGTCGCTCGAGGAGACCACCCAGCGTGGCCACTTCTTCGCGGTCGTCGACGAGGTCGACTCGATCCTCATCGACGAGGCCCGCACCCCGCTGATCATCAGCGGACCGGCTGACAACCCCACCCGGTGGTATCTCGAGTTCGCCCGCATCGCGCCGTTGCTGAAGCGCGAGGACGACTACGAGGTCGACGAGAGCAAGCGCACCGTCGCCATCACCGAGGCGGGGGTGGAGAAGGTCGAGGACCAGCTCGGCATCGAAAACCTCTACGAGTCGATCAACACCCCGCTGGTCGGCTACCTCAACAACGCGTTGAAGGTGAAGGAGCTTTACAAGCGCGACAAGGACTACATCGTCTCCAGCGGTGAAGTGCTCATCGTCGACGAGTTCACCGGCCGCGTCCTGCAGGGCCGGCGCTACAGCGAGGGCCTGCACCAGGCGATCGAGGCCAAGGAAAAGGTCGAGATCAAGCAGGAGAACCAGACACTGGCGACCATCACGCTGCAGAACTACTTCCGGCTCTACGACAAGCTTTCCGGCATGACCGGTACGGCCATGACCGAGGCCGCCGAGTTCAGCCAGATCTACAAGCTCGGGGTCGTGCCGATCCCGACCAACATGCCCATGGTGCGCGAGGACCTCGCCGACGTCGTCTACAAGACCGAGACGGCCAAGTTCGACGCGGTCGTCGAAGACATCGCCGAGCGGTTCGAGGCGGGGCAGCCGGTGCTGGTCGGCACCACCAGCGTGCAGAAGAGCGAGTACCTCTCGCAGCTGCTCACCAAGCGCGGGGTCAAGCACGAGGTTCTGAACGCGAAGCAGCACGACCGCGAGGCGCTCATCGTCGCGCAGGCCGGCCGGCTGAAGGCCGTCACGGTCGCGACGAACATGGCCGGGCGAGGCACCGACATCATGCTCGGCGGCAATCCCGAGTTCCTGACCGACCACGAGCTGCGCCAGCGCGGCCTCACCCCCCTCGAGACCCCCGAGGAATACGAGAAGGCCTGGTCGGAGGAGCTCGAGCACAAGCGCAAGGAGGTGCAGGCCGAGCACGAGCAGGTCGTCGAGCTCGGTGGCCTCTACGTCCTCGGCACCGAGCGCCATGAATCGCGCCGCATCGACAACCAGCTGCGGGGACGGTCCGGACGTCAGGGCGACCCGGGGGAGTCGCGCTTCTACCTCTCGCTGGGCGACGACCTGATGCGGCTGTTCAACGCGAACGCCGTCGAGTCGATCATGAACCGGCTCGCCATCCCCGACGATGTGCCGATCGAGTCCAAGCTCGTCACCCGGGCCATCCGCTCGGCGCAGACCCAGGTCGAGCAGCAGAACTTCGAGATCCGCAAGAACGTGCTCAAGTACGACGAGGTGCTGAACAAGCAGCGTCAGGTGATCTATGCCGAGCGCCGCAGGGTGCTGGAGGGCGAGGACCTGCAGGAGCAGGCTCACCACTTCCTCGACGACACCATCCGTGGCTACGTCACGGCCGCGACCGCCGAGGGCTACCCGGAGGAGTGGGATCTCGAGCAGCTCTGGACCGCGCTCTCGACGCTCTACCCGGTGGGTCGAGACCCGGCGCCCGGCACCCGCGAGGGTCTGACGGCCGAGGGATTGCTCGAGGACCTGCTCGAGGACGCGACCGAGGCCTACGCGCGCCGCGAGGCCAGTGTCGGCACCGCGCCGGACGGCACGTCCGTCATGCGCGAGCTGGAGCGCCGTGTCGTGCTCTCGGTCCTGGACCGCAAGTGGCGCGAACACCTCTACGAGATGGACTACCTCCAGGAGGGCATCGGCCTGCGGGCGATGGGCCAGCGCGACCCGCTGGTCGAGTACCAGCGCGAGGGCTTCGACATGTTCGCGGCGATGATGGACGCGATCAAGGAGGAGTCGATCGGCTTCCTGTTCAACGTCGAGGTGCAGCTCGTCGACGAGAGCGGCGAGGCCGACGTCGAGCCGGTCCAGCCCACGGCGCTCGCCGAGGAACCCGCCGAGGCACCGACCCCGGCGTCCGGCGGCGCGCGTTCGGCGCTCCCCAAGGGCCTCGCCGACGGCGCCCGTCCGCAGGCCGGACTCACGTATTCGGCGCCCAGCGTCGACGGTGACGGAGCCGTCGTATCGAGCCAGGGCGGCACCGACCTCGGCGACGGGCTGGTCGACGCGACCGGTGGCAAGCCGGGACGCAACGACCCCTGCCCCTGCGGCTCGGGACGCAAGTACAAGCGGTGCCACGGGGATCCGGCGCGGCGCTCGACCGCCTCCTAGGGGCTAATGGGTGCTACGCGGCTTCAGCCGGGTCACGATCCACGCGTCGCCGCGCAGCTCCATCCGCAGCGCCATGACGCGGAATCCGCTGCCGGATCGGGTCGTCGGCCAGCGCGCAGACCTCGGCGACTCCGGCGGCCGGCTCGCTGATCCGCAGCCGGCGCAGCTGAAGGCGCGTGCCGGTGGGGCGGCGGGGAACCCGATCCTCCAGATCGATCTGCAGCGGATGGCTGGTCCACCGCGCGAGCTGGCTCACCGGCCGCCATCCCTGGAGCACTTCGAGCAGTGCCCGAACGACGATCACCGCGGTACGCGCCACCGGCGGACCAGCCGGCTCCGGCGCGTCCAGGTAGGGCAGGGCGGGCTGAAGTGCCAGCGCGCCGTTGACGAGCAGCGCCTCGGGCGGCTCGGACCGGCCGGCGACGCGTGGCCGGAACGGGATCGGCGCGGGCGCGCTCATCGGGCGGACCGGGGAAGCTCGAGCACCGCACCCGGAAGCAGCAGATCGGGATCGGCGCCGATCGTGGCGCGATTCGCGGAGTACCAGCGATGCCATGCCTCGGTGATCTCGCGGGGTGACGCGCCGGCCGGGAGAGCCGCCGCGGCGAGACCCCACAACGTGTCGCCGCTGACAACGACGTGGCGCTGCGCCGGAGCCGGGATCTCTACGAGCGGCGCGGAGGGGCGGTCCAGGCTCGGAATGCGCACTTCTGCTGGGGCGACGACGGGCGCCGGGACGGGTGCGAGGCCGGGTGTCGTGGCCGCGAGCGCGGCTCCGGCCGGTCCCATCGCGATGCTGATCCCGAGCAGCGCCTCGAGCGAGCGCCGCACGAGCGCCGGTGTGATGACGCGCATGGCCCCCGCCGCCGCGCGACCAGCGGTCTCCGGTAACCGGCTGGCCAGGGCAAGAACGGTCACGAGGAGTAGCCATCCGCTGAGCAACCAACCGGCGACGGCGGCCACGTCGACCAGCACGAGCTCCGGCTGCTGAGCCAGGCCGGCCCCATGACTCGCGACCGTCAGATCAGCCAGCACGGGCGTCAGCAGCCAGAAGGCCGCGGCCAACACCGCGAAGGACGCCCCACATCTAGCTGGCCGCATCGATTGACCCCCGATATCTTGCGTTTACCTACGTTTGCTTGTGTAGTCGTGGATCGGCTTGTGGTCAACGGAGCGTGATTAGCTGTGGGCAATGTCAAGCCGCAGCCCGGCTTCGAGCGCCGGGCGGCCTGATGCGGTGGGAGGCCGGATGCGGTGGGAAGCACTGTTCGCGGATCTCGCCGCCGGGCTTGACGCCGAGCAGGCGGCCGAGCGTCAGGCGGAGGTTGCTGACCGCGCCCGCGCCGAGTACGGCCGGCTCCGGCTGATCGACCGGCTGGAGCCGCTGGTGGGCTCACCGGCGGAGATCCGCGTCGGGATCAGCGGTCAGCCCGTCCTGACCGGGTCGCTGCGCAGCCTCGGCGTCGACTGGCTGCTGCTGACCGAAGCGGCCGGCGCGCAGCGGCTCGTCGTCCTCGACGCCGTGCAGTGGGTGCGGGGCGTGCCCGACGGGGCGGCCGAGCCCGGCTGGGAGGGGCGGGTCGGGGCCAAGCTCACGGTGCGCGTCGTGCTTCGCCGTCGATCGTGCGAGACCGCGCCATGGTGTCAGTCGCGTTGAGCAGCGGTGATGTCGTGAACGGCCGGCTGGCTCGGGTCGGCGCCGACCATGTGGAGCTCAGCGGGCCAGACGCCGCCCGGCCGGCAGGCGAGTCGCTGGTGGTGCCGATCGCGGCGATCGCCTGCGTCCACGCCCGCTGAGCCGCAGCCGGTCGGCAGCGTCTCCGGCTCAGTCCGCGGGCGCCGACTCGCCACGACTCATCGGGTTGGCCCGGATGAACTCCCGCGTCTCGGCGTAGGCCCGCTCGATGTAGGCCTCGAGCTGGCTGCGCTCCACGCGCCACTGGCCGCGCCCGCCGATCTTGATGGCCGGCAGCTCCTCGTGGCGGACCAGGGCGTAGGCCTGGCTGGCCGAGATGTTGAGGATCTCTGCGACGTCGCTCAGCAAGAGAAAGCGCTGCTCCATCAAGTCCACCCGTATCCTGTCGTCGCTCTCGTTCAACCCAGTGTGCCTGTGATGGGCTCCACTTGCCTGCACGGTCTGCAACCGGACTTCCCGGCCGGGTCGTGACTACAGTGCGTAATCAACGGGAGGTTGCCGCCGCGTCCCCGAGATCAGCCCACCCCTCAGCTGCCCCGCGGTAGGAGAGCTTCGTGACGGACCTACTGACGCCGCCGGCCCCAGCCTCCGGGAGGTCACCGGCAGCCTCCATCGAGGCGCCGCCGGCACGGCGCGTGCAGCGCCCCCGCTGGCGCGACACCAGGCTGATCCTGGGGGTGCTGCTCATCCTGCTCTCGGTCGTCCTCGGTGCGCGATTCATCAACGGCGCGACCCGGACCTCGCAATGGCTGAGCGTGACCCGCGACCTCCCGGCAGGGCACCTGCTCGTCGCGGCTGACCTGGCACCCGTCAAGGCGCATCTGGACTCCGTGGCCGGGCGCCACTACTTCGCCGCGAGCGCCGCGCTCACCGGCCGCACTCTGGGCAGGCCGGTCGCCGCCGGCGAGCTCCTCCCGGTCGATGCACTCTCGCGGGGGCAGGCGGCGGCAAGCCGCATCGTGCCGGTGGTGGTCAAGGCCGGACGGCTGCCGCAGCTGCAAGCCGGCGACCACGTCGACGTCTACGTTCTCGCCCGCGCTACCGGAGCCGCGGGCCGCGAGGTCCGGGTGCTGACCGATGTCGAGTTCATCGCGGCCGAGACGATCGGGACGGGTGAGTCCTCGATCCAGCTGCGGGTGAGCCCCCAGGACGCGATCAGCGCGGTCGCCGCCAGCCAGTCCGACCGGGTCGACGTCGTCCGCGTGGAGCGCGACAGTGCTGCAAGCACCGGAGCCCCGGGGCCGTCGACGGTCCCGGCGTACGGGGTGAACTGAGGTGGCGGCCACCCTCGACGATCGCCCGGTCCCGGTGCTCACCGCGATCGCCAACACCACGCTCGAGGCCGAGCTCGTCGCCGGTTTCTCCCGCGTCGCGCACGGGGTGACGGTCGTGCGGCGTTGCGTCGATCTTCTCGAGCTCCTGTCCGCGGCGGGCACGCGCACGGCGCGGGTGGCGCTGGTCAGCGCCGACCTGCGCGGGCTGGACCGCGACGCCGTCGCCCTCCTGGCCGGAGTGGGCGTGGCCTGCGTAGGCCTGGCGGATTCGGAGGCCGGCGAGCGGCTGCTGTACCAGCTGGGAGCCGCCCTGGTGGTTCCGGCCTCGGCGCCCGCTGAGCAGGTGGCGGGGGCCGTGCTGGCAGCGGCGGCGGTAGACCTTTCCGGCGCCGCGAAGCTCCCCGCCGTCGACCCGGCTGAAGGCGGCGTCGAGCCCGGGAGCCAGCAAGCGGTCGGGGACCCAGCCGAGAGTGGGCGCGTCGTCGCGGTCTGGGGCCCGGCGGGCGCGCCCGGGCGCACGACGACGGCGATGGGTGTCGCCGGCGAGCTCGCCGCGCGCGGTCAGCGCACCCTGCTCATCGATGCGGATCCCTACGGCGGCACCGTCGCCACGCTCGCCGGGCTGCTTGACGAATCGCCCGGAGTCACGGCGGCCTGCCGCGCCGCGAACGCGGGGCTGCTCGATGTGCCCCGCCTCGCCGCGTGCTGTCGAGAAGTCGCGCCGGAGCTGCTGGTCCTCACCGGGTTGAGCCAGCCCGCGCGCTGGCCGGAGTTGCGCGCGTCCGCCCTGGAGCTCGTGCTCGACCTCGCCCGCCACCTGGTTGACGTCGTGGTTGTCGACACGGGCTTCTGCCTCGAGGACGACGAGGAGCTGGCCTACGACACGCTGGCCCCCCGCCGCAACGCGGCCACCGTCACGGCGCTGGCAGGGGCCGACCAGGTGATCGCCGTCTTCAGCGCGGATCCAGCCGGAATCGTGCGCCTGGCACGGGACCTGCCGCGGCTGGCCGGGGTCCTCGATGGCTCCCTTGCGGAACTGACGGCGACGGGGCGCCTGCTGGTGGTCGGCAACCGGCTTCGTCCGGTCTTGCCGGGGGCGTCGGCTGCGGATGTGATGCTGGCTACACGGCAACACGCTGCAATCACCGCCTCACACTTGCTCCCGTTCGATATGGCTGCTGCTGATGCCTCCGCCGGCTTCGGCCAGCTGCTGCGTGAGGCGGCGCCTCACTCCGCGTTGCGGCACGCGATTGCTGAGCTGGCGCAGGCGATTTCGCCGGGGGCGTCGCCTTCGGTAACACGCCGGTCACGCCGGCGCGGGCGGGTCCCGGGCCGCCGGCGACGGCAAATTCGCGGCGACGTCCGGCTTACGGCCGAGTGAATGCCTGACGTCGTGGTGACGCTAGTCACAGGCTCGGATCAGCCACGGGTGTGTGACGATCGGGCTGTGCGCGACGACGCGCGGGAACTCCCCGCCTGCCTTCTGACCGCCGCCCTTCCCCATGACACCGCGCTGTCCCATGGCTGAGCCTCGCCGTGGCCTCGTGCTGGGGGCGGGTGGGGTGCTCGGTGCTGCCTGGACCGTCGGAGCGCTGCACGCGCTGTCTGAGGTGCTCGGCTTCGAGGGGCGTGACGCCAGCGCCATTGTCGGGACCAGCGCGGGCTCCGGTGCTCGCCAGCCACCTGGCCCGCGGCGTCTCGAATGAGCGTCTGGTGCGCAGCCAGCGCGGCGAGCGGCCGGCGAACGATCCCGCCGAGCAGCTTGCCCCGCCGGCTGATGCCACCCCTCCCAGCCCGCGCTGGGGGACGCTCGGCTCTCCGAAGCTGATCGCCGCTGCCGCCCGCCGTCCCGGCAGCGTGGCTCCCGGCGCGGCGGTCTCCGCGATGCTCCCGGTCGGTCGCGGCTCGCTGGAGCCCATCGGACGACTGGTGCGCGGCCGGGCCGGCGACGAGCCGCGCTGGCCGACCACCCCGCAGCTGTGGATCGTCGCCACCGATTTCGAGACCGGCCGGCGGATCGTGTTCGGCCGGCCCGGCGCACCGGAGGCCTCGGTGTCCGAGGCGGTGATGGCGTCCTGCGCCATCCCCTCCTGGTATCGCCCGATGATGATCGGCGGGCGCCGCTACATCGACGGCGGGGCGTGCTCGACCACCTCGGCCGACGTGCTGGCCAAGCTCGAGCTCGACGAGGTCTACGTGCTCGCGCCGATGGCGTCGTTCGAGCTCGACTGCCCCTCGTCGCCGCTGGCCCGGCTCGAGCGCCAGCTGCGGCGCGCGACCACCCGCCGGCTCTCACGCGAGGTGGCCAAGCTGCAGTCGCTCGGCACCAAGGTCGTCACCCTCGTCCCCGGCGCCGAGGACCTGAGCGTGATCGGGACCAACATGATGGATCCCGCGGCGGCGGGCTCCGGTCTTCGAGACCTCGCTGAAGACGTCCGAGGCGGCGCTGCGCAGCGCGGTCTCCGCGCCTGACTCGGGGCTCCCGGCTGCCGGCTGACGCCGCTCGCGGATGCCGGTGAGGCAACATCAGCACCTGTGAGGATCTACCTGCCCGCGACCCTCGAGGTGCTCCGCGTGGCCGCCGAGAGCGGAAAAGACTGCTACCTGCCGCCCGGGCCGGCGCTCGCCGTCACCCCGGAGTTGCGGGAGTGGTACGCGAGCGGCGACACCGAGGAACTGGAGTACGTAGCGATGACCCTCGCCGCGCGGGCCAGTGTCGGGCTGCTCGCGGGCGATCCGGCTGCTCCGCGGCGCCGGGTGGTGGTCGCCGCAGATGTCGACGACTCTGCCGTGCGCCCGGGGCCGGCGTCAGAAGGCCACGAGCGGGGTCGTATCGAGGTCACGGGGCCGATCAGCTTCGCGCAGGTGGCGGCGTTCCACGTCGACGGTGACGAGGCCGTTGCCGATGTCGCGGCGGCAGCAGCCAACCCGCTGGACGAGTGGGCCGGCGAAGAAGCCGCGAGCCACGAACTGCTCTGGTACGCGACGCAGGAGATCGACGATCTCCTCGGGATCGCCTGAGGACGGCTTGGGCTTACTTCTTGTCAGGCGGGGTGCCCCGGCCGGGCAGCACCGTGATGACGAACAGGGAGCCGAAGAAGGCGGCGAGCAGGTAGAAGCTCTGCGAGAGGATCAGCCGGCCGCCGTTCTGCACGCTCTGGCCGATCATGAAGAACGTGATGGCCAGCCCCGCCATGACAACGGCAAACGCTCCCCGGGCCACGGCCTCTCCTTCGACTCGGCGGATGCCGCAGCGGCCTGCGGACCTGCCTTACCGTAGCGCCCCGGACGCGCTCGAGTCGCCGCGGGCGGCCAGAAGTCGACGAATCTGTCGCGTCAGTAGACGTGGACGGCGTTCTCCTGCAGCCGGTCGATGGCGACGGCAGCCTCCGCCTCGTTCATGCCGTCGCGCACCTTCTCGTCCTGGCTCTCGGCGAGCGGTTCGAGGTAGGTGCGCTGGCTGTCGCTCATCGGCTTGTCGGGGTCGCGGCCGGTCGGCGCCGACTCCTCGCCGGCCTCGCTGGCTTGGGCGGCGGTGTCCTCGGTCGTGGCGTTCTCGGCATCTTCAGAAGCAGCCATGGCCCCCGGCATACCCGCCGTGACCTGGCTCGACTCGGGAAGACTGCTTCAGGTGCCGGCTGCCGGGCCTCGATCGTGGTGATCGAGGCCCGGCAGCCCGGCGGCCTACCCTCCCGTCAGTGGACCCGCACGTGCACGAGGTGCATCGTGCTGCCGATCTTCACGCCCAGGTTCCAGTCGCGTAGCCACCACCAGAGCGATGGCATGCGCACCCGGACCATCCAGGTATGGGGTCCGGCCGGGTTGAGGGCCTGGTCCCGGACGGTCGGCGACCAGGGATACAGCGTCGCGTCGTAGTACGTCGGCCGCCCGCTGGAGCACGCAACCAGGACGTAGACGCCGCCCGCGCGCACGTTGAACGCGCCATTCGAGTAGGTCGCGCCGTACACGAAGATCGGCAGTGTCGTGTAGCTACCGGTGATCGTGCGGGTGTTGCCGGCCCGGTCGGTCGCAGTCGCACGGTAGGTCGTGCGCGTGCCATTCCTGGCTTGGGTGAGCGCGCAGGAGGCGATTCCCGAAAGCGTGTCGCGTCCGGTGCAGCGCACCGCCGGCGGCCAGCCGTAGTGCACCGCCCCGTTGCGAATGCCGGTGATCCCGACCGTCGGCAACGTCAGGTCGATGTTGATGCCGCGGACCGTGACGCTCGCCGTGCCGCCGTTGACCGCGCTGATCGTGCGGGTCACCGACTGGGCGCCGCCGCTGCGCGTGAACCGCACCGGTGCGGGGCACGGCCGGCGAGCGCCGCTCCGTGGGTCACGCACGAGAAGCTCACCGTCACCGGAGCGCGGTACCAGCCGAACCGGGTCTTCGAGGCCGAGCTGGTCACCTTGGCCGTGATGGTCGGGTCGTAGCGCGACAGCGAGGCCGACGAGCCGGTGAAGTTGGCGTCACCGCTGTAGCTTGCCGCCACCTGCTGCGTCTTTCCGGCCTGCACTCGGTACTGCAGAGTTGCGGTTCGGCCGGCGAGGTTCGCGCTGCCGATCGGCTTGCCGCCGACGCTGAAGGTGACCCGGCCCGTCACGGTGCCGGTCGCCGGTGCGACCGCAGTCACGGTCGCCGTGAGAGAAGTGCTTCGCACGGACACCGCAAGCTGTGTCGCACCCTTGTCGACGAGCTGGGTGAACGTGCCCTGCGCGCTGTCGTACGTCGCCGGGTCTTCCGGTGTGAACGTGCCGATGACGGAGTAGCTGCCCGGCGCGAGCGGGCGACCGTCCGAGCCGACCAGATCGGGGCTCGTCGCGCTTCCGTCCACCACCGTCACCGGGCCGGCGAGGTCGGTGCCGTTCACCGCGAACTGCACCGTCCCGGCCGGGGTGCCGGTCGCCGTCGTCACCACGGCGGTCACCTGCGTGCTCTCACCGAAGGCGAGCGGGGAGCTCGCCGAGGTGAGCGTGACCGTAGCCGCGATGGCGGGGACCACGATGACGTGCTGCACCTGAGGGGCCGCTGCGAACGTGGCGTCACCGGGCTGGTTGGCGTTGATGACACACGTTCCGGGGTGGTCGAAGGAGACGGTCGTACCGTCCAGCGAGCAGGCCGCGTTCGTCGTCGAGGGATCGATCGAGCAGCTCACCGGCAGGCCGGAAGTCGCGGTAGCCACCAGGTCGTAGCTGCCTCCCACCGCCGGGGTGGCCGGCGGCGTCGCGTCGAACGCGATGGTCTGCGCCGTGATGTCGGATTCGACACTGGTCAGGTAGATGCCGGCCCAGCTTTCCGTCGTGGCTGCGTTCAGCATCGACACGGCGAGCGCGAGGTGGCGGCCGCGGAAGCCGTCACGTTCGATGCCGACCGCCGTCACCACGGACCCCGCCGGCGCTTGCGGATCGATGCCCTGTCCGGGGGTGGTCAGGTCGACCATGGTCACGATCGGCTGCTGCGCGCCAGGGCCCTGCGCCAGGTAGATGCCGGCCGTGCTGTCGGTCGTGGTGGTGGCTTTGAAGGCGGTCTGGAACGCGCCGCCGGCAAGGCCGGAGACCGCGACGAACGCCGAGCTACGCCAGCGCGGTGGCTCGCGGGTGGCGTCAGTGGAGCCGCCGACACCCGGAGGGGCTCCGGAGAACACCCAGTAGGTGAAGTCGGAGAACTGCGCTCCGGTCGTCGCCACCGGCTCGAGCTGGCCGCTCACGGTGTCGAAGACGAAGACTCCCTGATGGATCGGGATCTGGACGGTGTATCCGTCCGGGTACTGCTCCTGGCAGTAGGCGATCAGGTCGGCGTTGCCGTCGGCGAGGCAGTTCAGCTGCGCCGCTCTGGTCTCTGTCCCCCAGGTCCCCCAGAACGCGGCGAAGCGGCCATCGAACGACAGGCCCTCGCCGAAGTTGGTGAATGTCTGGCCGGTGGCCTCGCCCGGTACCTGCTCACCGATGCCGGCGATGGTCTGCAGGGCCGGCGACGGCGTGAGGTCGGCGAGGTAGACCCCGCCCAGGGTGGGGTTGTCCTCGTTGTCCCAGGCCGTGAAGACGGCACGCCCGCCCGCGGCGCTCGGTGGAGCGGTGGAGCCGAAGGTCGCCGTGCCGTCGGCCGGCTGGTTGGGGATGACCGTCGAGCTGTCAGCGAGCAGCTGCACCGCCGAGTCCGGCTGGCTGAGGTCGCGGTAGTAGTCACCGGTGAGCTCGTCGCCCGTCGTGCTGGCGTAGTTGCCCTTGAAGACGATCGTTTGGCCGTCGATGGAGGGGGACGCGGGGAACTGGTCGAAGCGGGTGCCGGCCGGTGCGTTCGGGACGGAGTTCGCCTCGTAACCCGGGACGGCGCCGAGCAAGCTCGCGCCGGTGGTCAGCGTTCCCTCGACGGTGGCGTAGACCCCGCTCGTGCCGACCTTCGTGTCGGTGCCGTCAAGGGTGTAGGTCCACACCGGGGTGGACTGCCCGCGAGTGACGATGGCCGAGCCATCGGCGCTGATCCGCGGAAACGACGGGAACTCGTTGAAGTGACCGTCGGAGTTGTTCGGCTGCGGAACGCTGCCACCGGTCTGCGCGATCGTGACCAGCGCCGAGCCGGCGCTCCCCAGGTCACGGCTGTAGACGCCGCGCACCGAGCCCCCGCCACCGCCGCTGCCGCTGCCGGCGGCAGCGGCCGCCAGGGGGGTGATGTCGCCTTCGCCGCCGCCCTCGCTGCCCTGGGTGCGGCCGCGGAAGACGACTACACCGTCGGCGCTGACCGACGGCTGGTTGTAGCTGTTGAAGTGGATGCCCGCTCCGGGCGGGTACTGGCCGTTGTTGACGACCGTGACCCACTGCCGCTGCGGTGCCGCGGCCTGGGCGGGGGAGATGGCCAGCGCCAACCCGACGACGGTCAGCGGTAGTGCTGTCACCAAGGCGGTGGCGGCTGCAAGGGTTCGACGGGGACGATCGATGCGTAGTCGGTAACTGTTCATGACCCCACCCTGATTAACGCCATGTGATGCTGGCATCACGGACTGTAGTTACCTTGGGGTGCAAGTCCTAGGGACTTCCAGCTCGATCGAAGGTCCCGGAAGCCGCGCCAAACGGCGCAATGCGAGCGGGTGAGCCGCGCTGGGGGTGATGCCGGAACCCGACCGCCGCAGCGGCCCGGCCGTGCAATTAGCTGGCGCCCGGCTCCAGGCGGGTCGAGATCCCCCGGGCCGAGTAGGCCCGCTGCTGGCGGGGGAGCGGCGCCGCCCGGGGGGCGAGCGGGCGGCGCGGCAGCGCGTCGATGACGCCCTCGTGCGCCGCCTTCGCGACGGCGCGAGTCGGCCCCGTCCGCGAGGAGCTCGGCGGGCACCGGGCGGGACAGGAAGTAGCCCTGCGCGAGGTCGCAGCCGGCCAGGCTCAGGGCGGCCAGCTGCTCGGCCGTCTCCACGCCTTCCGCGACGACGGTGAGGCCGAGGCCGTGGGCCAGCGCCACCGTGGCGCCGACGATGGTGGCAGCCGCCTCGTCCTCGAGCATGTCCGCGACGAACGCGCGGTCGAGCTTGACCTCCGCGACGTCGATGCGGCGCAGGAACGTGAGGCTGGCGTAGCCGGTGCCGAAGTCGTCGACCGACAGCCGCACGCCGAGGTCGCGCAGCCGGGCGAGGACGGACTCGCAGACCTCGGTGTCGTTCATGGCCGCCGTCTCGGTGATCTCCAAGACCAGCTTGCGGGCGGGCAGGCCGTGGCGGGCCAGGATGCGGGCGACCTCATCGGGCAGGTCGCGGTGCATGAGATTGCGCGCCGAGAGGTTCACGGCGATGCCGACGCCGTGCAGGGCGGCGTCGAACTGCCAGGCGACACAGCAACGGACCGCCTCATCGAGAATCTTGACGGTGAACGGTCCGATGAGCGCGCTGTGCTCGATGATCGGGACGAACTCGATCGGCGAGAGCGGGCCGCGGGTCGGGTGCTGCCAGCGCACCAGCGCCTCGACGTTGCCGGTCTGCCCGGTGCGCAGGTCGAGCTGCGGTTGGAAGTGAAGGTAGAGCTGGTCGTTGGCGTCCAGAGCGACCTGCAGGTCGGCCAGCAGACCGAGCCGCTCCGGGCTGGTGAGGTCCTGCGAGGAGTCGTAATGCACGACGCTGTGGCCGCGCCGCTTGGCCCCGTACATCGCGACGTCGGCGCAGCGCAGCAGGGCCTCGACGCTCTCGCCGTCGTCCGGGAAGATCGCCACTCCGGCACTGCCCTCGACCGCGATGCGCAGCCCATCGAGGGTGACGGGCATGCTCACCCGGTCGATCAGCGTCGCCGCCAGCCGGCCCGCGTCGACGTCCCGTTCGAGCGAGTCGAGCAGGATGACGAACTCGTCGCCGCCGAGCCGGGCGACGCAGTCGGAGGAGCGCACCGAGTCCGCGAGCCGCGCTCCACCTCCACCAGCAACGTGTCGCCGGCGGCGTGGCCAAGGGTGTCGTTGACGTTCTTGAAGCCGTTGAGGTCGAGCAGGATCATCGCGCAGCGCGAACCCGCCTCGCGGGCGGCGGTCGAGCATCCGGTCGGCGTTCGTGGTGAGCAGGGCACGGTTGGGCAGGCCGGTCAGGGTGTCGTGCTGCGCGGCGTGCAGTTGAGCGGCGTGGGCCAGCACGGTCTCGAGAGCCGCGGCAGTCGTGTTGGCGAACGTCGTGAGGACGTCTCGTTCCTGGCGCGTGAGGTGACCGGACTGGTCGACGTCGAGCGCGAGTATGCCGAGCCGGCCGCCGCGGCCGATGAGTTCCACTTCCATCCCGAGGTCACCGGCGCTCGGCTCGATCGCGGTGGAGGGCAGCGGATCGCCGGCCTCGTCGAGCCTGAGCTGCACCCCGCGGGCGGCGAAGAGGTCCGCTGCCCGCTTGGCGACCTCTTCGGTCATCTCGACCAGCGACAGCGCGGGCATCGCCGCGCTCGCCGCCGCCAGCCGCGTGAGGGCCTCTCGCTCCGTGCCGCGGTCCTGCTGGCGCTGGTGCAGCTGCCAGACCATGATCAGCACGAGCGGTAGCGCGAGCAGGCTCGTGCGGCTGTAACGCCAGACGCCGATCATCAGCAGCGCGACGACCACATTGCTGGCCCAGTTGGCCAGCAGCGCCGGGACCCCATCTCGAGCGGTGGCGAGCCAGTTGCTACCGGTGCTGGCACTGATCGCTCCGGCGACCCAGCAGCGGCTCTCCGCGACGGCGATGAGGCCGCTCACCGCGAGGAAGGGCCAGCTACCAGGGGTGCCGGGCCGAACGCCGGCGGCCTGCGTGCTGAGGAGGAAGAAGCCGGCAGCGGGATAGACGGTCAGGGGAGCGACGGAGGTGTTGAACACGGCGCGTCGCCAATCGGCACCGCGCAGGCGCTGCTCGATGAGCACGGCAACCGTCTTGACGATGACGAGCACCGGGATGGGAAGGACGGCGAGGCCGGTCAGGAGGCTGGTCTCGCTCCAGCTGAAGCGCGATCGCCGGGCACCGAGCGAGACGTTGACTTCGGCGACCTCGCCGGCGATGGCCAGCACCGTCGTGACGAGGACGGCACCGACCGGAAACTCCCAGCCATCCGCACCCCAGCTGAAGCCGGCGGCAAGCAACGAGAGGAGGCCGAGTCCGGCCGTCACGGCAACGAGGACGTCGATGCGAGCCCAGCGGGTACGAGCAATCGGCGCAGCGTCGCCCGTCGACTTGTCGGGCGCCTGCGCGCACACTTCACGGACGACCGCGTCGCCCGCCTCCACGCTCACAGATTCTTGTCTCGGAAGAGATCATCGAGCGCCCAATGGGCTGTTCGGAGTACTCCGTGTGGGCTGGTCGTGTGGAGCATTCGGGAAACGCTTCAGCTTGGCGAGTCCCCGGACGAGACCTGTTTTGCGTCAGACAGGGCGAAAGCCGGACCCCGAAGCGTTGCAGCGCTTCGACATCCGGCTTCGCTAGACAGATTGGAGATTCGTCACCACTTGTTACCGCGCATGTGACACCCCCTTCAGCTCCGAGCACCCGGCCCCGAGTGCAGCTGCTGTTCGCGGTTTGCAGACCGCTGCGAGCAGTCTCTCTTGGTTGTCCACCTACCAAACCCGGCGAACACGCTTTTCAGTGCGTTTTCGCCGCGGAAAACCACCCGACCGGGGGACAAGGTCGGGGTTTTGCCATGCCCGAATTAGGACATTCCGGGTAGCCCAAATGCCCTACTGCGGTTGATCTAGGCGTTGGCTGCGCGTTGCGTCGACCAGCGTGGCGACGACCGCGAGCGTTCCTGCCACTCCTAACCAGCCGACCGCCTCGCGCGTGTCGATCGCGGAAGCCAGCCCGCCGGCCACCAGAACGCCGACCCCCTGGCCGACGAGCAGTCCGGTACCGACCAGGCCCAAGGCCCGACCGCGGACGTCGGCTGCTACCCGGCGCACGAACGCGGTACTTGCGAGCACGTTGAACGACATGCCGAGCCCGGAGACCACTCCGATCCCCACCAGGGCGGCCAGTGGAGGCCGTAGCAGGCCTGCGATCAGCGGCACGACGACGACCAGCGCCAGCACCTTCATGATGGGCTCGCGCCGTGGCTCGCGAATCCGGGCGGCAAGGAGCGCTCCCGCCACCGTTCCTACGGGTTGGGAAGCGAGCAGGATGCCCACCGTCCAGCTGCCGCTATTGCTGTCGGCGGCAAGTGGCGCGCCGAGGGCCTCGAACGCGATCGCAAACGTCGCCGTCGACCAGGCCAGCAAGGCAAGCGGGCGCACGTTCGGAGCCCGCAGGACGATCCGGACGGAGGTCCGGAGGTCGCTGATCGCGTGGTGCCACCACCGGGTGGGCCGGGTCGGCGCTTCGCTGTCCTCGCGGCCATGGTCCGCCGCCGGGCGATACGCGACCACCCGCGCGATCAGAGCTGCCGAGGCCACGAACGTCACCGCGTCGATGATCAGCAGCGTCGACGGGGAAAACGCGATGAGCAGCACCCCCCCGAGGCCGAAACCGCCGACCTGCGCCGCTTGGATGGTGATCTGGGTCATCGCGTAACCCGAGGTGAAACGGTCGCCGTGGAGCACATCCGGCAGCAACGCACCCCGCGCCGCGTCGAAGGGCGCCTCGAACAGGCCGGCGATGGCAAGGAGCACCAGGGCGAGCGGCAACGGCATCGAGGGGATGGCGAGCAGCCCGATCAGGGGTGCGCGGATCAGGTCGGCCGCCACCATCACGGATTTGCGGGGCCGCCGGTCGGCCAGCCCGGCCAGGAGCGGGCCGCCGATCGCGGCGGGGACGAAGGTGAGCGCGTAGGTGATCGCGGCCTGCAGAGCCGAGTTGGTCCGGTTGAAGACCAGCACGGACAGCGCGACCCGGGCCAGCTGGTCGCCGGCGATGGACAGGAACTGCGTCACCGTCAGGATGCGGAACTCGACGTTGCGCAGCAGGGAGAGCAGGGGGACCGGCGGCGGGGCGGGCGCGACCGGCTTGCGGGCGGGACGCACCGGGCGGCGGGGGTCGAGATGGTCGGCGTGGCGCGCCGGCTTCGGGACCGCCGCGTCGGCGACGCCGAGCACGAACCCTTGGGCAGACCCCTGGCTAGGGTCGCCTACGGGCTCTGCCGACACTCTCCGTGCTCCTCTCGTCGCTGGTTACCCCTGCGAAGTATCTCGGTTACGACCGCCTAGGCAACGCGTGATGGGGAAAAAGTGAGCCGTGAGGCGACGGATGCCGGGGATCCGGTGGACGCGGTGACGAGCGGCCCTTGCGCCTTGGGGTAGGACTGCATCGTGAAGATGCGCGCGCTCGGTCGTACAGGAGTCAAGGTCAGTCCGCTGTGTCTCGGCGCCATGATGTTTGGCGAGTGGGGCAATCCGGACCACGACGATTCGGTCCGCATCATCCATCGGGCGTTGGACGCCGGAATCAACTTCATCGACACCGCGGATGTGTACTCGTCCGGCGAGTCGGAGGAGATCGTCGGCAAGGCACTGCGCGGCAAGCGCGACGGTGTCGTGCTGGCGACCAAGGCGTACGCACCCATGGGCAAGGACCCGAACTTCACCGGGTCGTCGCGGCGCTGGATCACCATGGAAGTGGAGAACAGCCTTCGCCGGCTCGGTACCGACTGGATCGACCTCTACCAGATCCACCGGCCCGACCCCAGCGTCGACCTCGACGAGACGCTCGGTGCGCTGACCGACCTGGTCAGGGCCGGCAAGATTCGCTACTTCGGCAGCTCGACCTACCCGGCGTCCACCATCGTCGAGGCGCAGTGGGTCGCCGAGCGGCGCGCTCGCGAGCGCTTCATCTGCGAGCAGCCGCCGTATTCGATCCTGGTGCGCGGCATCGAGACCGAGGTGCTGCCGACCTGCGAGAAGTACGCCATGGCGGTCATCCCCTGGAGCCCGCTGGCCGGCGGCTGGCTGACCGGGCGGTTCCGCAAGGGTCAGGACGCGCCGAAGACCAATCGCGCCACTCGCGTTCCCGGGCGCTACGACCTCGAGCAAGCCGGAGAACCAGCTCAAGCTCGAGGCGGTGGAGAAGCTGGCGCTGCTGGCCGAGGAGGCCGGCCTCTCGCTGATCGACATGGCACTCGCGTTCACCCTTGCCCACCCGGCCGTGACGTCGCCGATCATCGGCCCGCGCACGATGGAGCAGCTCGAGACCCAGCTGGGCGCTGCCGACGTGAAGCTCTCCTGGGACGTTCTCGACCGCATCGACGAGATCGTGCCGCCGGGGACCAACCTGAACGCCGAGGACGCCGGCTGGACCCCTCCGTCGATCGGCAACAAGAAGCTGCGCCGGCGGGGAAGCGCTACGTAGCTGGGGGCTGGTCGCCGCCGGTCACGGTGAGGTGGACGGTGAATTCCTCGGCGGGCGGGAGTCTCCGCCGGTTCCCAGGCCCGCCGGCGGGCCAGGTGCAGGGTGAGCTCGCCGGGAGCGGTGGCTCGCAGTTCCAGCCGCCGGGTGCCCGGGCTGCCCATTGCTGTGCTCGAGGGCTCGTAGTCGTCAGCCGCGTGATCGACGAAGCCCGGTGACGCGAGCGCCCAGCGGTAGCCGGTCGTGGGGTTCTCCGGCATCCACAGATTGATCGGCTCCCCTTGCGCGATGGTGCGCCGTGTCCCATCGTCGCTGGCGGAAAGCTCCATTCCGCCTCCTTTTTCCGGGGCCGACCGAAAGGGTCTCGCATGGCGATCAACGGATTGGTCGACAGCGGCTACGTCTACCAGAAGTTCGACGAAGTCCCACGAGAAGGCATGCGGCTCGGGCGGAACATGTGGCTCGATTCGCGCAGCCTCGCCCACATGGTCGAGAACGACGTCTCCGAAATGGGCCAGCCGTTCGCCTCGACCTCTTGGGAACGAATCATCCCAATTCTGGATCAAAAGGACTTGGGCAGTTGCTTTCCGCCTGGTACTCGCATTCGTACTGCCGACGGCTCGGAACGAGCGATCGAAGATATACGCCTTGGAGAACACGTCGTCACCGCGGAGGGTGGCACCGGTCGCGTCATCCGAATGATGCTTCGAGACGAGGAGGAATGCCTCGTTCGCCTGGTCCTCTGGGGACATTCACACCTGCGGATGACCCGCGAGCATCCTGTGTTCACCGCGCGCGGCTACGTGGCAGCCTCCGAACTCAGAGCCGGAGACGTAGTCGGACTCCCGCGTTACATGGCTGGGCGGACGACCCACATCGTGCCCGCCGACTACGTCACAACCGCGACGCACCGGCTCGTCCGCGGCAGGCGATGGCCAGGGATCCCGGGACGTCGTCCTATGAAGGCGGGGGCACACACCCTGCCGGAGAAGATCGAGCTGACCCCGCGCTTCGGTCGGCTGATCGGGTTGTTCCTCGCCGAGGGAAACTGCGATTCCGGTAAGGCCGTGTGGTCGCTTCATCTGAACGAACGAGACACGCTCGGCGCCGAGATCGTTTCCATTCTTGCGGACTACGGAGTGCAGGCCCACCAACGGGAGTTGCCGCACCACAACGGGTTCAAGGTGACGGTCCATGGAACGGCTTGGACTCGGCTGCTTTCAGGACTGTGCGGCAATGGGGCAGGTTTGAAGCGTCTCCACCCAGAGCTGGCTGCGGGACCGCCTGAACTTTTTGGAGGCCGTCTTCGACGGCTGGCGTGATGGCGATGGCCATCAGCGCAAGCGGAACGCGGAGCACGTCGGAACCACCATCAGCAGAGACCTTGCTCTGGGGATGTACGACATTGCCCAAGCGCTGGGGCATCGCCCGGTGATTCGCCATGTGCCGCCGGTTAACAACAAATACGCGGCCGTTCGCCAAGGGCGTTGGGAGGTCGCGACGGCGACCGCGCATTCGAGAAACCACAGCACGCAAGACTCGACGCACGTTTGGAGAAAGGTGCGAGAGGTCACCGAGGAACCGTATGCCGGACCTGTATATGACCTGACCGTAGAGGGTGACCACTCTTACGTCGCCGAAGGCGTCGGCGTGCACAACTGCACCGGCAACGCCGGAACCGGTGCGCTCGGTACCCAGCCGTTTTACGACGCCACCGGCAAGGCCGTCCTGAAGAAGCCCGGCGACGCGAAAGCGCTGGAGGATTTCGCCATCGAGCTGTATTCGGAGGCGACCGAGGTCGACGCCTATGCCGGGTCGTACCCGCCGGACGACACCGGCTCCTCAGGCCTCGGCATCTGCAAGGCCCTCAAGAACCGCGGAACGATCAAGGGCTACCGGTGGGCCCGCACCCCGTACGGCTTCCTGCGCCTGCTGCAGGCCGGGCCGGTGCTGCAGGGAATGCCCTGGTACAACGCGTTCTACAACCCCGATAAGGACGGCTTCATCGACACCGATCGGCACTGGGCGTCGAGCGGGATCGCGGGCGGCCACGAGATCGAGGCCGTCGGCGTCGAGATCGACACGCGTGACGTCTTCGACAGCGTGATCATCTACGCCAACAGCTGGGGAAGCGGCTGGGGCGATAGCGGCTACTTCAGGATGAGGCTGCGCACGTACGAGAAGCTCGACTCCATCGACCTCAAGCAGTACACCGTGTGAGACGTCAGGCTGGCTCAGGCTGGTGGCGCGTCGGTCAGCTCGAAGCGGTTGCCTTCGGTGTCGGTGCAGAAGGCCACCGTCACCGGCGTGCCGAGCTGGTCCGACGTGCCCGGCTCACCGAGCACCGCCCCGCCGGCCTCCCGGACCGCAGTCGCCAGCCGGCGCACCTCGTCGGCTGACACGTTCAGGGCGAAATGGCCGAACGGGTCGCGCGGCTCGGGAATGGTGTCGACGACCGCGAGATGGACCATCGCGCCGTCCATGGCCAGCCAGGCTCCGGGGATGCCGAAGTCGGGACGCGGCACCTCGCGCAGGCCGAGCGCCTCGGTGTAGAACCGCACGGCCCGGTCGAGGTCGGTGACCGAGAGGGCGACGTGAGCCAGCGCTGGGGCAGCAGTCATGCTGGGCAGCGTAGAACGAGCTTTCACCCTGCTGGAAGGGGATCTCCCATGGCCGACGTCCGGGTGCCGCCGCTGCGCACGGTGATGTTCGCCGCGGGCGATGACGAGGCGGAGGTGGCTGCCGCGTTGAAATCCGGCGCCGACTCGGTCGTCATCGATCTCGAGGAGCCGCGCACGCCCTGCACGGAGGCGGTGCGTGAGCAGGCCCGCCGCCTCACCCGGGCGACGCTCGACGCGCTCACTCCCGGGCCGGGCGTTCCGCTGGTCTTTGCCCGGGTGCAGCCCCCGTCCACCGGGCAGACGCTGAAGGACCTGCGGGCGGTGATGGGGCCGTCGCTGTTCGGCATCCTGCTGCCGAAGGTGGCAGGGCGCTACCGATGTCCACGG
This sequence comes from uncultured Actinomycetota bacterium, assembly GCA_963782485.1. Lineage (GTDB taxonomy): Bacteria > Actinomycetota > Actinomycetes > Frankiales > Frankiaceae > DATAZK01. The sequence goes on along the minus strand of CAWAJV010000004.1, from coordinate 421,673 downwards.
CGCCGACGCGTTGCTCACCTGCGTCGAAGGCGACCTCGACCTGCCGCTGGGCTCCACGGTCATCTACCCGATCCTCGAGACGGCGCAGGCGATCCGGCAGGCCTACGAGATCGCGACCGCCTCGCCGCGGGTGCGCTACCTGGGCGGGGCCATCTCCCGCTTCGGCGACATCCACCAGGCGGTCGGGTACCGCTGGTCCGCCGAGGGGACCGAGACCCTCTTCCTGCGCTCCAAGGTGCTGATCGACGCCCGGGCGGCCGGGATCCGCTATCCGATCAGCGGGATGTGGGGCGGCGCGGTCGACGATGCCGACGGGCTGCGCCGCTGGGCGACGCACCTGCGCGATCTCGGCTACTACGGGATGATGATCAGCAATCCCGAGCACGTTCCGCTCGTGCACGAGGTCTTCAGCCCGACGGCCGACGAGCTTCGCTACTGGTCGGATCTCGACCGGCTGGCGCGCGAGGCGGAGGAGCGCGGCTCCGGCTCGGTCACCTACGGCGACGCGAACCAGGGCGAGGGCCACGTGGTCCACATCGCCCACGTCGGCTCGGCGCGGCAGAACCTGGAGTGGGCGCGCGATCTCGGTGTGATCTAGCAGCCGCGGGCCCGGCGGGCTACGGAAGCATCGCGGGCAGGAGTGCCGCCGACCCGCTCAACTCGGCGGCAAGCAGCGGGACGACCTCGCGCCAGTCGGCGACGATCCCGATGTCGGCGTCGTCGAAGATGGCCGCCGCCGGGTCGGAGTTGATCGCCAGCACGGTGGCGGCGCGCCGGATGCCGGCGGTGTGGTTCGGGCTGCCGCCGATCCCGATGGCGATGTAGAGCACCGGCGCGATCATCCGGCCGGTGATCCCGAGCTGGCGGCTGAGCGGCAGCCAGCCGCGGTCGGTCACCTTGCGGGTAGCTGCCAGCTCGGCGGCGAGCACGCCCAGGAGCGGCTGCAGCAGCTCGTACTCGGCAGGGTCCACTCCCTGGCCGACCCCGACGACCCGGTCTGCTGTCGCCAGCGCGCTGAGGTCGTCCTCGCGGTGCTCGGACAGCACGCGGAGCCGGCTGCGCGGCGCGACCCGCTCTCGCGTCACCGGTATGTCGCGCGGGGCGCGGGTCGGTCCGGCGGGGATGGCGCCCGGGCGCAGCGTCACCATCTGGCACGGGGTCGACGCGACGATCGCGGCGTCGAACCGGGCGGCGAACGAAGGCTTCCAGGCGACCAGCCGCGGGGCGGACGGGCCGGGCGCGTGGTCGACCTCCACGGCGATGGCGTCGCCGGTGAGCCCGGCGTGCAGGGCAGCCGCCGCGCGCGACGACACCTCGCGTCCCCAGCCGGTGCTCGCCGAAATCACCGCCCACGGCCCGGCGCGGCGTGCCCACTGCACGAAGCCGGCGGCGACGTCCTCGGCCACAGCGGCCCCGTCCAGCTGGACGACCTCGTCGGCGCCCCAGGTGGAAAGCGTGCGGGTGTAGTCCGAGTCGGCCGGTCCGGGCACGACGGCGATCACGATGCCGTCGGCCTCGGCCGCCAGCCCGCCGGCGGCCGCCAGCAGCTGGCGCATCTCCTGCGCACGGTTGCCCTCGTCGAGGACGGCGATGACCCGGCTGCCGGGTGTGCGGTCCTCGACGTGAACGACGGGCGGCACCGGTGCCGGGGTCAGCGCACCGCGTTGCAGCAGGAGCCGCATGGCCGCCTGCACCTGCTCCCCGGCCGCACCCTCGAGGCGCGTTGCGGCGCGGGGAACGCCGACCTCGCGGACCTGGGTGACCGTGGTCGGGCTCCCGTCCGCGCCCCACGGACCGCTGCCGAGGTCGGCCGCGGCGATCCGGCGGATGGTGGACGCGTCGACCGCCTCGCGACCGGCCGGCGGCACCTTCGCCGGGTCACACAGCCGCTCGGCGACGGCGACGACGGCCGGCAAGCTCACCTGGGCGGTGCGGGACACGTCGTCGGCCTGGCAGACCAGCGAGAGCTCGTCGCCGTCCAGCTCGAGCTGGCGGGCGGCTCCCGCGAACGGCAGGCCCATCAGCTCGGCCAGCGCCGGCCCGACCTGGCCGGTGTCGGCGTCGATGGAGTTGCGGCCGACGAGCACGAGGTCCCACGGCCCGAGCGACGCGAGCGCGGCCGCGAGGGCCTTGGCGGTGGCGAGGGTGTCGCTGCCGGCGAATGCCCGATCGGTCAGGTGGACGCCTTCGGTGGCCCCCCAGGCGATGGCCTCGCGCAGGACGTCCTCCGCCGGGTCGGGGCCGAGCGTCAGGACGGTCGTCGTCCCGCCGCTCGCCTTCGCGAGCTCGACCCCCTTGCTGACGGCGCGGCGGCAGAACGCGTTCATCTCCAGCTCGACGCCGTCGCGCACGAGCGTGCCGCCCACATCGAGCCGAACCTGATCGCCCTTGGGGACCTGCTTCACCAGGACGGCGATGCGCAGCGGTCGCAGCGCTACGTCAGACATGCAGACCTTTCGCTCGCCGTAAGGAGGCTGTCAGCGCTCGCCGAACCGGTACAGGCGCAACGCGTTCCCCGACAGGATTTGATCACGCTCGGCGTCGGGGACCGTCGCGTAATCGGCGTCGATGGTGCGCCAGCTGTGCGGCCAGTCGCTGCCGGAGTGGGGGAAATCGCTGGACCACAGCAGCCGGTCGACGCCGATGCGGTGGCGGTTGGCGACGGCGTAGTGGTCGGTGAGGTACGTGAACGAGAAGTGGTCGTGGATGACCTCGCTGGGCAGCGGCTGCAAGCGCATATCGCGGGAGGTGCCGCGGCGCCGGAAGCGGTTGTCGAGCTGCTCCTTCACGTACGGCACCCAGCCGGCGTCGACCTCCACCATCACGACCTCGAGGCCGGGCACGCGGTCGAAGACGCCGGAGCTCAGGAACTGCACCATGATCATGGGTGCCTGCAGGAAGCGCAGATCGCCCGCTGCCCGCGCCGCGGTGAGCCGGCCGGGGGCGTAGATGTCCTGCGGCGGCTCATTGATGAGATCGACGTGGATGTGTAGCGGGAGCCGGGCGGCGACGAGTGCGTGCCAGACCGCGTCGTCCTCGAGCGCGATGTCGCGATCGCCGTGGGGATAGCAGCCGGCGAGGGCGCCGACGACCCCGGTACGCCCAGCGACGCGGTCGATCTCGGCGACCGCCTGCTCCACCCCGCGGTTCGGCAGCAGCACGATCGCGCCGAGCCGGCTCGGGTCGTGGGCGCAGTAGTCGATGAGCCAGTCGTTGTAGGCCCGCACCATTTCCAGGTGGAGCTCGGGATCGCGGTTGGCGATGACCATGTGGGAGATCGCGCGGCGTCGGGTAGAACACCGCCGCGTCGACGAGGTCGGCGTCCATCTCCTCCAGGCGAACCGCGGGGTCGTAGCCGCCGCGCGGGATGTCCTCGAAGCGCACCCAGGGCTTGCGGTCGAACTTGCTGAAGGTCGCGGCGGCGTTGAGCCCGAAGTTGATCGGGTCCTTGACGCCCTCGCCGACCCAGGCATCGCCTTCCTCGAAGCGCTGCATGCGGGGAACGCGCTCACGGAAGCGCTCGGCGACGCGCGAGGTCCAGAGGTCGGGCGGTTCGTTCACGTGGGTGTCGGCATCGACGAGGCGGTAGCCGGATCCCGTGCGCGCGGCCATGAACCACCCTCCGCTGGATAGGCCGCAATCATTGCATGCTTTTATTTCGACCTATGGGCCCGCTCAGCTATATCGCTCTTACCGGCAGTCTCGGGGCCGGCTTCAGGGAGAGCTCGCTGGAGCGCGGCCTCGAGCGCCCGCTCGACTTCATCGCCGCCGACTCCGGGTCGACCGACGGTGGGCCGTTCTATCTCGGTACCGGTGAGTGGATCTGGGCCCGGCAGGCCTACGCCCGGGATCTGCGGCTCGGGCTGCTCGGGGCCAAGCGGCTCGGGGTGCCGATCATCATCGGCTCGTGCGGCGGGGGCGGGGGCGATGCGGCCGTCGACGGGTACGTGGACCTGGTCCGCGAGATCGCTCGCGAAGCCGGGATTTCGGTGCGCGTCGCCACCGTCTATTGCGAGCCGGACCGGGCGTGGCTGGCGGCGAAGTACCGCGCCGGCGAAACCCGCGAGTTGCGCGGCGCGCCCGCCATCGACGAGTCGACGTTTGCCCAGCCCGGCCACATCGTGGCGATGGCCGGCGCGGAGCCGATCCAGGAAGCGCTCGACACCGGGGCTGACGTCGTGCTTGCCGGGCGCACCAGCGACGCCGCTCTGTTCGCGGCGATGCCGCTGACGCGAGGCTTCGACCCCGGGGCGGTCTGGAACGCCGCCAAGATTGCCGAGTGCGGTTCGGCGGCCGCGCAGAACCGATCGGGTCAGGACTGTCTTCGCGTCACCTTCGACGCCCCCGCTGACCAGGCCGGCTTCATCCTCGAGCCGCTGGACCCGGCGCTGCAGTGCACGCCCCACAGCGTCGCCGCCCACACCCTGTACGAGACGGCCGACCCCTACCGGCTCGTCCAGCCGTCCGGCACGCTCGACGCCCGCGATGCTCGCTATCTCGCGCTGGATGAGCGCCGCGTGCGCGTGGTCGGCGGCACGTTCACACCGGCAGCTGAGTACACGGCCAAGCTCGAAGGCGCCGCGCCCGTCGGCTACCTGTCGTCCTTCTGGGGCTCGGTGCGCGACCCGATCATCCTGCGCCAGCTCGACAGCTGGATCGCGTCCCTCACCAGCCACACCCGCGACCGGCTGGCCGGCACGTTCGGTGACGGTGGCTACGACCTGCGCATCACGGTCTACGGAGCGAACGGGACGACCGGGGAGCCCACCGATACGGTCCCGCGTGAAGCGGTGCTTTCGTTCGACGTGCTGGCCGAGACGCAGGAGGATGCATCGGCAATGGCCCGTGCCGCCTACCACGTGGCATTGCACTGGCCGGTCAAGGAATGGAGCGGGTCGATCACCACGTTCGCCCACAGCTACAGCCGCCCCGTCGTCGATCGCGGGCCGGTGTACCGCTTCACGCTGAACCACACGCTCGTGCTCGAGCGAGGCCGAACGTCGCTCGCTCTTCCGCATCGAAACGCAGGACGTGCGATGAGCCTGGACGACGTGCGTCGCCACTTCCGGCTCATCCGCAGCAAGGACGCGGGGCCGTTCATGCTGACGCTCGATCTCTTCTTCGCCGACGCCGGCGTGCACGAGGCGTTCAAGGCGTCGAAAGTGCTTGCGCCGCAGGTGATTGCGGCGCTGTACCGGGTGCCTGCGGCCGAGGTCGACAGCTACGAGCTGGACGAGATCGCCGCTATGAAGATCAGCTTCCCGCGACCGATCGCGAGCGGCGAGTTCGGCGATACCGACATCACCGGCGGCCAGCAGTACGCCGTGCTCGTCGAGTACCTGGCCGGGCTGGAGTACGGACCGGGCGGTCCGCTGCCGACCCAGCCTCTCATCCACAGCACCACCTTCGGAGGACCCGCATGAGCCTGACCCTCACGGCAGCCCAGATCCGCCGGGAGCTCGGCCATCCGATCGTCGACGCCGACGGTCATTTCATGGAGCTCGGGCCCATCATGAACGACGAGATCGTCTCCTACCTCGAGGAAGCGGGCGGCGCGGCGCTGCGCGACCGCTTCCTTTCGGGCGCCGGCTACGTGCTCGACACCGCCGTGTTTCAGGCGGATCGCACGACTCCGGAGGTGCGCCGGGCCTGGCGTTCAATGCCGTCGTGGTGGGGCAATCCGGTCGCTGACGCGTACGACCGCGCCACCGCACACCTGCCCAAGCTCATGTACGAGCGGCTGGACGAGCTCGGCATCGACTTCATGCTCGCTCTACCCGTCGTGGTCGCTGGGAATGCTCGACAACGCCGATGACGAGCTGCGCGCGCCGGTGCTGCGTGCCGTGAACCGTTACATCTCCCGGCAGTTCACGCCCTACGCCGACCGGCTGACCTCCGCCGCGCTCATCCCGATGAGCAACCCGGACGAGGCCGTCGCCGAGCTGCGCTACGCGGTGCAGGAGCTGGGCTTCAAGTCGGTCGTCATCGCCGGTCATGCCCTGCGCAAGCTGACCGCCGAACCGGCGGATCAGGCGTACCGGCTCGACACCTTCGGCATTGACAGCGCCTACGATTACGACCCGTTCTGGGCCAGCCTGCGTCGAGCTCGGCGTCCACCCGGTGACCCACAGCAGCTTGCAGGCACACCGCGTCACCCGCTCGTCCACCAACTACGTCTTCAACCACATCGGCGGGCTCGCAGCGAGCCACACCGAGCTGTGCAAATCTCTCGTGATGGGAGGGGTTTTCAGCCGCTTCCCGCAGCTGCGGATCGGCTTCCTCGAGGGCGGGGTGGCGTGGGCGGTCAGCCTGCTCGCCGACCTCATCGGCCACTGGGACAAGCGCAACGGGCGGGCCATCGGCAGCCTTGACCCCGCCATTCTCGACGTGCCCGCCGTCATGGCGACTCTCGCCGAGTACGGCGACGCGACGGTGCAGGACCAGTTGGAGCGGATCCGCGAATACTTCTCGCGCACCCCCGGACGTCCGGAAAACCTCGATGAGTTCTCGGCGTCCGGCCTGCAGACGGTCGACGAGATCATCGCCGTCTTCAGCGATCGGATGTACTTCGGCTGCGAGGCCGACGATCCGCTCGTGGGCTGGGCGACGGGGAGCACCATCAAGCACCGGCCGGTCCGGCTGCGGCCGATTCTCGGCACCGACATCTCGCACTGGGACGCGCCGGTGATGAACGAGGTCGTCGTGGAGGCGTTCGAGCTGCTCGAGGACGAGGTGATCAGCGAGGACGATTTCAAGGCGTTCGTTTTCGACAACCCGGTCTCGCTGCACCAGTCGGCGAACAAGGACTTCTTTGCGGGCACGGTGGTCGAGAAAGAGGCGGCGGCCCTGTAGCCCGCTGCCCGTCAGCGGGTGGGGGAGTCCCAGGCGATGTCGGTCGCGCGTACCCGCGCATCGGGCTGGCGCACGCTGTAGATCTCCGGGTCGCGCACGTGTTCGCGGAAGAGTTTCTCGGCGAGCTCGGCATCGCCCGCCTCGATCGCGTCGACGATGGCGCGGTGTTCCTCGAGGCCGCGCTTGCGCAGGTCGGTGGCCGGGGTGTCCTCGGCGTGGCTCACGCGGTACGTCCACGCGGCGCTCTGGCGTGACCAGAGCTGCTCCACCGTTCCGGCAACGAGGATCAGGGCTTCGTTGCCGCAGCCGTTGATGAGCTCGCTGTGGAACTGGCGGGCCCAGCGCTCCATCTCGACGGCGTCGTCGATCTCCTCCAGCGAGTTGTCCAGGGCGGTGCGCAGCGCGGCACGACCGCGTCGCGGCGATCGGAGCGCCGCGCACACATTCCGGCGCAGAGGGTGGTCAGCTGCATCAGCGTGCCGGCCAGGTCTTCGGTTCTGGTCTGCGATGCCTGCATCACCAGCCCCAGCATGTAGGCCGCGGCCTCGCGTTCGGGCGATGCACGATCGCCCCGCCGACGCTGCCGCGCCGCACCGTGATGAGCCCCTCGTTCTCCAGTATTCGCAGGGCTTCCCGGATGGAGGGCGGGCTCACGGCGAACTCCTGCACCAGCCGGTCAAGCGTTGGCAGATCGCCACCGTCCGGCAGGTCGCCCTCGACGATGCGCTCGCGAAGGTTCGCCGCGATCATCTCGGCGAGCCGCGGTTGGCGCATGCGGCTAGCCTTTCACGCGATCACGCAGGAAGGCGTGAAGACGCTCGCGGGCGACGCGGCCGAGGGCGGTCGGGCGCCGACTCGATGCCGTGCGGGCCGTGCGGGTAGACCGCCAGTTCCACCTCGTTGCCGGCCGCTGCCAGGCGCGCTGCGGCGAACAGGGAGTCGTCCAGGAGCCAGTCCGCGGTCCCGACGGTGAGCAGCGCTGCCGGGAGGTCGTGCAGCGGCGCCCACAGTGGCGACACCGCCGGATCGCGGCACTCCTCGATCGAGCGACCCGGCAGGTAGTGCGCGCGGTTCGCGCCATCGCCGGTCGCGTACGGCACCTTGCCGACCTGCTGCGCGGCGCTCGGGGTGCCACCCCAGTCGTAGACGCCGTAACAGAGATCCATGCCAGCGAACGGGGGTTTCGCGCCGAGCCGGTCACGCAGGCGCACCATTGTCAGCAGCGACAGGTATCCGCCGGCCGACTCCCCGCCGATGAGCAGGCGGTCCGTCCCGAACTCCGCGGTCGCGTTGTCCACCAGCCAGAGCGCCGCGGCTTCGCAGTCGTCCGGGCCGGCGGGGAACGGGTGCTCCGGCGCCAACCGGTAGTCGACGCTGACGACCGCGACGTTGCAGGCCTGCGCGATCGGCCAGTTGCGCTTGTCCATCGCCAGCGCGGAGCCGAGGGTCATGCCGCCGCCGTGCAGGTGCAGGTACACGCCGTCGACGACCTCCGGGATCATCACGCGGATCGGGATCGGCCCGGCGGGTCCGGGGATCGTGCGCACCTCGGGGAAGTCGTACGCCTCGAAGCCGAACAGACCGCCCGGCTCCATGGCCTTGCGCATCCAAGCCAGGCCCTCGATCGACCGGGTGTCGATCGACGTCATCCCGGCGGTCGCCTCCATGATCGTGGCGTTGAACGCCTGCTGCTCGGCGGCGAGTTCGAGCAGTGCTGGGTCAAAGAGCTCCATGGCAGGCACTCAAGCACTTCTGCCGTCGCGCTTCTCCGGAACCCGGCTAAAGCGGCGCGGCGCCGATGCGCGAGCATCGGTCCCGTGACCCCGGACCCGCAGGCCTTCGCCATCCATCACGCCGACCTGTCCACGGGGGTGCGGCTCGCGTACGTCCGCGAGGGAGTTGGCGGCATCCCGCTGGTATTGCTGCACGGCTATCCCGAGACCAAGCGCATCTGGTGGCGCAACATCGCACCCCTCGCTGCCGCGGGGTTCGAGGTCGTCGTGCCGGACCTGCGCGGCTACGGCGATTCCGGCCTGGCGCCCGACGGGTTCTACGACCCGGCCGCCTATCGCGCGATGTCTATGCCCTGGTCCACGACGTGCTCGGTCATGCGTCGGTGACGATGGCCGCCGGTGATGTCGGCGGGGTGGTCATGCTCGACATGGACGAGCGCTATCCGGGCTTCGTGCGCCGTCAGGTGTTCTTCAACAGTGTCGCCCCGGTGCTGCCGGCGATCTACGAAGCGGCCGGCGTTCCGGCGACGCTGCTCGATGACACCCACCCGACCGGCGACTACCGGGTCAAGCAAGGGCGCGACGGCGACGCGTTCGCCGCCCAGCTCAACACCCCGGAGCTGCGGCGCCAGTGGATCGCCGGGATGTACGGGCCCCGGCTGTGGGCGTCACCCGGCAACTTCTCGGCGGACGACGTCGACTTCCACACCGAGCCCTTCGCCGACGGCGACAAGCTGCGGGCGTCGTGGGGTCCGTACGAGCTCGCGTACGGCAAGCCGATGTCGGAGCTGGCGCTCATGTTCAGCGTCGTCGCGGTGCCGACGCTGGTGCTCTACGGGATGGACGACCAGGTGGTGCCCGACGTCTTCGTGGCCCAGTGCGAGCACGCGTTCAGCAACCTGACCGGACCGTTCCTGGTGCCACGGGCGGGCCACTTCCTGCAGTGGGAACGCGCCGACCTCTTCAACGCGGCCCTGATCGAGTATCTGCTGCCGCGCAGCTGAGATACCGACAGCTGCGGGCGTCAGGCAGTCGCTGACTCCTCGTCCGAGTCGGGGTCGGGTTCCTCGTAGGGGTTGGGTTCCTCGTAGGGGTCGGGTTCTTGGTCGGGGGGTTCGGGCAGGTCGGGTTGGTCGAAGAAGCTTTCAGGCTGTTCGGGTTCGGCGGGGGTGGGCCGGTAGTCGTAGGGCTCGCGGGTGTAGGTGTGGCCGGTGGGGGTGGTCCAGGTGGCGGACGCCGTGTCGGGGTCGCGGTGCAGTGTCCAACCCGACTTGTGTTTGAGCTGGTGGTGGGGGGTGCAGGCGGGGCCGAGGTTGTTTCGGTCGGTGCCGCCGCCGACGGCGGGGTCGGGGTGGTAGGGGTTGGTGTGGTCGAGGTCGGATCGGTGGGCTGGTCGTCGGCAGAACGGTCCGCAGCAGGTGCGGTCGCGGGCGCGGATGAAGTCCCTGAGGGCGGTGGAGGGTTGGTAGCGGGTGGAGCCGAGGTCGAGCAGCGCACCGGTGTGTGGGTCGTGGATCAGGCGGCGCCAGTGGCCGTCGGCGGCCAGGGTGCGGGCCAGGTTGGCGGGGATGGGGCCGTAGCCGTCGAGGTGGGCGGGGTTGTCGGCCAGTCCGAGGGCGGTGGGCAGGTCGATGGTGATCAGGACGTCGGCGCTGGTGCGGCTGCTGCGGCTGACTCCGGTTTCGGTGACGGTGGCCGGGTCGGCCTGCTGGTCGGGCTGCTGGTCGGGCTGCTCGTCGGGGGTGTTGCCGGTGCGGCGGGCGTGGGTGATGAGGTCGAGCAGCGCGTCGGCGCGTAACGCGGCGATCGGCAGCCAGCCGTCCTGGCCACGTTTGGGCAGGCTGCGCTGGCGGTGGCGGGCGAGACTGTCGGCGGCAGCGTAGGCGGCTCGCACGTCGGAGGCGAGCGCGGTGAGCCGCAGCTCGGCCATCCCATCCGGCAGTGGCCAGATGTCCAACGACCGGCCGGCGTGCGCTCTTTTTCGCCCGGTCGGCTGCGGAGGTGGGTTCGACGGCGATGACCGCCCGGCGCAGGCAGTCACGCAGCTGCGCGACGGTCTGCCGGCGGGCTCGGGGCAGTACCCGACGGGCGACCCGGCGGGCCTTGTCGACGGTCAGGTTGGCGGTGAGTTCGGCGATCGCCGCGGCGTGCAGGAAGGTGATGTCACCGGCGGCAAGCGCGTCGCCGACCATGAACAGCCGGCCGCACAGCTGCTCGGCCAGGTGCAGCCGGTTACCGGCGGTCTGCTCCGGCAGCCGCAGCGCGGCGCCGATCTCGGCATGGGCAGCAACTTTCGGCCAGCGACGTATCGCCTATCGGCTCGGCCAGCACCGCCGCCCGGGCATCCGCCCCGACCCGCACCATCAGCTGCTGCCCGACCGCCGCGACCCAGGCCGCCAGGCGATCCCAGGCGATCATCAGATCGACCCGGCGCCGATCATCCAACCGTCGACATCGACAGCATCCAACGCGGCCGAGCAGCTCAGCCGACGGCGGCGCGATCAACGCCGCGGCGATGACCCCATCAGCAGACAGCGACTCGAACATGTGTTCGATACTAGCACATGGGGAAGCCTCCATCGCCCGAAACTCCTTACGCAGCAGCACTTTTCGGCTCCAGCACGGCAACACGGGGGTCGCTGGCGGCACGCCCGTTGCCCGGTTGAAACCCGGCTCCTCACTATCGCCGACTCTCGACGGGGACCTGGACCTTCACCTCCCGCGCGACCCTTATCTGCCACTAGCGCGCCGCTCGGTCGCCATCGAGAACCGGCAGCAAGGATGAGCGTGGCGCTTCCGGCGGCCTGTTCGGGTCGGTGGAGGGGTGCGGGTGAGTGTCCTGGCCGGGTCTGACCCCGCAAACCCTGAGCCATCTGAGGTAGCGCGGGCCGAGAACGATCAAATGAGGCCGAACAGGACCAGCAGGGCACCCGCGATCCGTGCGGCGGTCAGGCAGCAACCCAGTGCGGGTCGCGCCCGATGAAACCGATCAGCTGCTCCTGCGGACCGGCGTCCGCCGGCACAGGCACGCGTGCGCCGTACTGCCCCGACGACCGGAGCAGCTCGTCCATCGGCTCCATCTCGGCCAGCAGGTCCGCGCAGAGCTGCGGGTCCAGCCGATCGTCCTGACCCGTGGCTCGAGCCAGGTCCCACGTGTGCAGGAAGACGTCGGTCGTGTAGAACCTGTCGATCGCCTGATCCACGGGCACCTCGCCGATGTGCGGGTTCTTCAGCAGCAGATCGACGGTGGCCGGGTCGTCCAGAACGGCTTGCACCGCGGCCGTGTGCGCCAGCCAGGCGGCAGCCGGATCGTCGTCCACGCTGATCCCGATGGACAGGTCGACTCCCTCGACGTCTGCCAGGAGGGCGGGCAGCCACTCGATCAGATGCCCGACGACGTCACGGGCTGCCCAGCCCTCAACCGGCGCCGGCGCATCCCAGTCGCGGGCCCCGAGCACCCGCTCGGTGAAGCCGCCCGCCAGCTGACGGTGCCGCTCGGCCGCCGAATCAGAAGTCGCCATCAGTCGACCAACTCCTTCAGTTTGTCGTAGCCCTCGACGATGCCGGACTCCATACCGCTGCGCAGCCAGGAGTCCCGGCTCTCGAAGCTGTCCACCAGCGACTGCGCGTGCAGCCGGGTGCGGCCCGCGCCGAGGTCTTCAAACCGCAAGGTCTCCAGCGCGACCTCGTCCGGATCGCCTTCGAAGGTGAAGGTCTGCACGATGCGGTCCGGCCGGATCTCGTGGAAGGAGCCGTGGAAGCGGAACTCGGCCCCTTCGCGGGTAGCGACGTAACGCCAGCAGCCGCCGGTCCGGGCGTCCCACTCCTCGATGCGGGTCTGCAGGCTGCGGGGTCCGACCCAGCGGGCGAAGAGCTGCGGATCGGTGTGGGCCCGATGCAGCTGCGCGGGGGTGGCCAGGAAATCCCGGGTGATCCGGATGATGGGCAGCGTCGGATCGGCCTCGATCTGCACGCCGGTGTCGATGGTGGTCATCAGGCTGACTCCGCTCTCGGGTGGTTCCGGCCCGGTCTGTCTGGTCCATCTCGGCCAGGACGGCGTCGAGGCGGCGGTACCGCTCCTCGGCCTGGCGTCGATAACGCTCGATCCATTGGGTCATCAGGTCGAACACCTCCGCCTCGAGGTGCACCGGCCGGCGGTGGGAATCCCCGTCGCGGCTGACCAGCCCGGCGTCCTGCAGCACCTTCACGTGCTTGGACACCGCCTGGACGGTGACGTCGTACGGCGCGGCCAGTTGCCCCACCGTGGCGTCGGCCTCGGACAGCCGGGCCAGCAGGTCCCGCCGAGTTGGGTCCGCCAGTGCTGCGAAGACACGGGAGAGCTGGTCCACCACGACGTCACCTCAACTCATTGGTTGACGATGAACGTAGCCTCGAGCGCGTGCCATCGTCAACCACTTGGTTGCGAATAGGAGGGGGTGACGCGGCCATGAGGCCACGGTGACCAGCCGTTGGAGCGGGGCCGGCCGGACTGGCACCGGCACCCCGACGCTGCACCCGTCACGTTGTCGGCGAGGCGACACGGCTTGGCCAGCCTGCTACACATGGGCAGTGCGCCTCCTGAAATCTTTTGCCGGTGTTGTTGGGATTCCTGCCGTTTTGCTGCTCGTCAGCGGGTGCGGCGCCAGCACCACGGGGCCGCAAGCAAGCACCTCGCCGTCCGCGTCCGCCAGCGGTTCACTGGACGTGGCCGCGCTGCAGCGGGTACTGGATGGGGCGAGGGCGACGACGCACTCGCCGGGCGTGATCGTCGGGGTCTGGTCGCCGAAGGGCACGTGGATCGGCGCGTCCGGTACCAAGGGGCCCGATGAGAGCGGCGCTCCCACGGCAACGGACTTCGCTCGGATCGGAAGCCTCACCAAGACGATGACGGCGACCTTGCTGCTGCAGTTGGTTCAGGAGAAGAAGCTGTCGCTCGACGACACGCTCAGCTCCGTTCTCCCGGATCTCCCGAGCGGTGTGGCGAATGCCGGCACGGTGACGCTGCGGCAGCTGTCCAACATGACCAGCGGCATCCCGACCTATACCGGCAGTGCTGCCTGGCAGAAGAAGTACTACGCAGCTCCGACCCGGCAATGGACGCCCACCGAGCTCATCGACGCGATACGGGGCACCAAGGCCGACTTCGCGCCGGGCAAGGGCTGGGAGTACTCCAACACCAACTACGTGTTGCTCGGCCTGGTTATCGAGAAGGTCACCGGCGATCCGGTGCAGAAGGTCTTCGAGGATCGGATCTTCAAGCCGCTCGGGATGGCCGACACGTCGTTTCCGGTCGACACGAACGCGATCCCGTCGCCCCACCTGAGCGGGATCACCGATCAGGGCCAGCCGGCCGGCAAGGTCACCGATGCGACCGGCTGGAGCCCGTCGATCGCCTTCACCGCCGGCCAGGTCATCTCGACCCTCGACGACTTGAAGAAGTGGGCCGATGCCCTCTTCACCGGCAAGGGGATTCTCGACCCGGCGACCCAGCAGCTACGGCGCGACTCGATCATTCACAACATCCCGCCCAACACCGCGACTGCGGGCTACGGCATCGGCATCGGTGACCGCGCTGGCTGGTGGGGGCACGACGGTGACATCCCGGGCTTCAACACCGTCTTGTTCCACAACTACGACCTTGACACCACCGTCATAGTGATCGCGAACAGCGACGCCGTTCGGACGATCGACGGCAAGGAGACGGCACCCGCAGCGCCGATCTTCGCAGCAGTGGCCGGGGCTCTTTCCTAGTCGAGTACGTCCCGCGGGACCGTCTGGAAGCGCATCGAAGGAGCGTGACGATGATCGGCGGCAGCAGTGCTCCCGACGGCGCGGTGACGAGCACCGAGGTGGTGGTGGCCGGCGGCGGGCCCATCGGTCTGACGGCCGCGCTGGAGCTGCGCCGGCGCGGCATCGACGTGCTCATCGTGGACCGGTTGGACAGCCCGGCGCAGTACGCGAAGGCGGTCGGGCTGCAGCCCCGAACCCTGGAGCTGTGGGACATCGCGGGGGTCGCCCGCCGGGCGCTGGACGCCGTGATCACGATGCGCGGCCAGCTCGCGTTCGTGAATGGCGCAGAGGTCATGCGGCTGGACCTGGTACTGCCGGAGGAGGTTCCGTATCGCTTCGCGGCGCTGCCGCAGTACGAGACGGAGCGCGTGCTCGCCGAGGCGCTGGCTGAGCTCGGCACCGTGGTCGAGCGCGGCACCGAGTTCGTGGATTTCACCCAGGACGAATCCGGAGTGACCTCGACACTGCGGTCCCGCGACGGCACCTCGCGGGAGGTCCGTTCGCAGTACCTCGTGGGCAGCGACGGCGCTCACAGCGTGGTCCGCAAGGGGCTCGGCCTCACCTTCGAGGGGGGCGCGTTCGCCGAGGAGTACATGCTCGGCGACATCGAGCTGGACTGGAACCAGCCGGCGGGCTACAGCATCCGGTCATCACACCAGACGGAGGAGGGGGTGACCGACGATCTGCTGGTCTTCATCCCGCTTCCCGGCCACAAGCGCTACCGCGCGTCGATGCTGGTGCCGGACGAGCTCTCGACCAAGGGCAATGCAGATGCCGCCGCCGACGGAATCGCTCATGGTCTGGAGGGCGGTCGCGCGCCTGAGCTGCACCACCTCCAGGCCGTCATCGACCGTCTCGCGCCGGAGCCCACGACGGCCTCGAACATGCGGTGGTCGTCGGTATTTCGCATCAGCCACCGGCTCGTCGATCGCTATGGCGTGGGCCGCGTCTTCGTTGCCGGCGATGCGGCACACATCCACCCACCCACCGGGGCGCAAGGCATGAACACCGGCATCCAGGACGCGTTCAACCTGGGCTGGAAGCTGGCGCTCGCGGTGCGTGGTCAGGCCGCCCCGGGCTTGCTCGACAGCTACAACGCCGAGCGGCTTCCGGTCGGGGAAGAGGTTGTCGGCCGGACGGTGAAGAGCGCCCGGGCGGGGATCGGCGCCGGTGAAAGCGACGTCGCGGCCATCATGGCGCGTGAGGCCCAGCTGCTGGTCGGGTACCCCGACAGTCCGATCGTGGGCGAGTCCGTCGTCGAGGGCGCGCTCGCCGCCGGTCCCGTGGCCGGGCAGCGCGCACCGGACGTGACCGGCCTCTCGCAGGACACGGTGGCGTACCCGATCCGCTTGTTCGAGCTCTTGCGCCACGGCGGCCACACCCTGCTGTTGTGGGCCGGCGACGAGGCTGCCGCGCAGGCGCAGCGCATCCTGGCCGAAGCCGTCGCCGAGCAGCTCGGGTCGGCCGTGCGGTGCCACATCATCGCGGCGAGTGGAACCGGCGTCGACGCCTCAGGCGCCGTGCTGCTCGATGCCTCCGGTGCATTCGCGGCGGCCTACGGAACCGGTGGGAGCGTACGAGTGGCCTACCTGATCCGCCCGGACGGCTACGTCAGCTATCGCACCGATTCCGCCGACGCCCGCGAGCGGCTGCTCGACCACCTGCGTCTCACCCTCGCCTGGTAGCGGGAGCCGGCAGGATCAGTTGGTCAGCGTCGGCCTCGTCAATCGCGTCGCCAGCGGTCCCAGCAGCGAGCGAGCCTGGCTCGTCGTGATGTCGGGCAGCCGCTGCAGGTCGTCGAGTTGCTCGAGTTCCGCGTCGGTGGACTTCGGATCGTGGCGCACTTTCACGATGACGCGGTCCTCTGCAGCCGTCACCCCGGTCAGGAGCGCGACGGCCGAGTTGTACATGTTGCAGACCTCGACCGTGTCGCCGAGACCGAAGAAGTCGACAGCGAGGAAGTTGGGCAGCCGTTTCCGCTCGGCGATGCACTCCTTCAGGCGCGAGATGAGGACGGTCTTGTTGTTGGTCTGGGCGGTCTCCACCGGATCGGGTGGACCGGGCGCGCGTAGCCAGTGGTTCACCAGAAGCATCGGATTCGTCGCGGCCCCCCGGTTGGGCTGGCAGTTGAATTCGGCCACCGAGTTGAACGTGTACGGCGTCTCCTGCATCAGCTCGTAGCTGCCGATGAGCCAGGGCGCTTCGCCGGCGTGACGCTCCGAGGTGACGATGACCCGGCGGCGCTGCTCGTCCTGTCCCGCCGGCGGGTTCACCAGGTCGAACAACGTCGGCATCGGCTTGGACAGGTCGAGGTGGTAGAGCCGGTCCCAGAGCCCGCCGGCTTTGAGTGCCGTCTCGAGCTGGGCCGGGCTGACGTAGTCCTCGACGTCGAGCACGACGACATCGGTGAGGTTGCGGTCCAGGAAGTCGTTCACTTGCGAGAAGACCTTGGTCGCCTTGACCGAGCCCACCTCGCAGTACAGATGGCAGAGGTAGACGTCGGTCTTCTTGCCGGGCGTCACCGCGGCACCGGTGAGCGCACCCAGCCGGTCGAGCTCGCGAAGGGCGTCCGGGCCGAGCTCGTCGGTGACGGCTTGGCGGTCGACAGGCCCGGTGAGCACGGTCCGCGTGATGCCGCTGTCGCGGTAACCCGTGTAGGCGTCGATCAGAAGTGCTCGGGCGCCCCGGTTCAGCTGCTCGTAGACGTTCGAGACATGCTCGGCCGTGAAGAAGTTGTCGGACACCGTCGACATGGCATTGTGGCTGGCAGCAAAGAGGATCTGGTTCAACGGCTGCGGGCAGAGTTCGAAGTAGCCGTTACACCCGTTCTGATTCGGGTCCGCGTGCTTGTGGGGCTTGGCGGCCTCGATGGCGGCACCGGTCGCCGTCGTCGTGAGCGTCACGCCCAGCACCATCGCGACGGTGATCGCGATCGCCTGCCGCTTGCGGACGCGGGGGATGTCCGGGGCGGTCTCGATGACGCCCCCTCCGCGCAGCAGGAGCAGTAGCCCGAAGAAGACGACCACGAGAGCGGCGATCACGCCGACAACGGAGAAGAGCACGGAGGGGACCGTCAGCAGCGCGACACCGGCGAGGAGCGTGATCGCGCCACCGGCGAGCTGGCCGGCCCGGCGCGTGCGCACCCGGTCGAACCACACCCGGGCCCGCCCGACCCGCACCGCGACGCCGGCTCCATCGCGGCCGGGTGCGAGGACGAGCAGCAGCCCGACGAGTACGAAGGCCCACCCGGCACCGACCAGCCGTCCGAGCAGGACGTGGACGAACGTGGCGACGGCCTTGCCGCGGCCGGGGTCGCCGTCACCGGCGATCGCCGCGAACAAAGGCGTCGCGGAGCCGAGCCCGATCGGCAGGGCGCCCATCACCATCATCGTGAAGCCGGTGAAGCGCACGGCATGCACGGAGTCGTGAGCCTTCACGAAGACCAGGTAAAGCAGCAAAGCGCCGAGCAGCCCGACCGGCAGGTACAGCCAGCGGATGTACGGGGCGGCCGTCGCGGCGGTGTCGATGGCTTCGTTCTGCGTGATGTTCGTGGCGATGTTCAGCACGCTGTCGGGAAATTTCTTGGAGACTCCCGGGTCGATGCTCTCCAGCGTCGCGCGCAGGGTTGCCGCCGCGCTCTGCGCCGAGACGTTGACGCGGGTGTCGTTGTTGCCGATCCGAAAGACCTGACGGTGCAGGCCCGAGACGACCTTCTGCACCGTGGTGCTGATGGCCGGCTGGCTCAGTACCTCGGCTACGACGGCCGTCGCCACCGGACGGGCGGCGGTGAATATCTTGTTCGTCGGGGCGAGCTTGATGGTGACCTGCTCGGCGATGTACTGGCGTACCGGGGCTTGCCGCATGGTCTTCGCCACGACATCGCCGAAGCCGGTGTCGCTGAGAATGCGGGTGGTCAGCCACCACCCCGTGATGCTGAGGACGACGAGCCCGATGCCGAGGCATGTCAGGGCGCGCACGACCGCGCGGGTGAGGGTCCGCGCTTGGAGCCGGCCCCAGAGCCGGGAGGAACGCGGGGCGGGGTCCGCACCCGCCGAGTCCGGAGGGCTCCCGAGGTCGCTCGTCACAGGCGTTGCCTCGCATCCTTCCCGCGGCGTGGATGCGCGAAGCATAGGACGAGGCGCATTCAGGCCGGCGGTCGCCGGGAAATTCGTCGTCGCGAGCTCCTGGTTACGCGCCTTGGCGTGCCAGGTACAGGGTGTCCACCCCGGGGCCGCGGTCGTCCGTGAGACGTGCGAGCTGGTCGAAGCCCAGAGAGTGCAGAAGCTTGAGATGTTCGGCGTTGCCCGACCAGGTCCGGAGCAGGATCCATCGGGAGCGCGCCTCGGGAAGGCCAAACAGCGCCTCGTAGAGAACTCGGGCGATGCCTTGGCGCCGGTACCCCCGAGAGACGGCGACGGTGGTGACGTATGTGCATTCGCCACATATCTCGAAGCGGGCGTCGACGAACGGGGACGCGAAGGACAACAGGCCGACGAGCCGTCCACCATCCGCATGGGCGAGCAGGTTGGCCTGCCTCCCCAGGTCGGCCAGGTAGGAGCCTTCGACGCCGGGTGCGGTGTCGGTCAGCACCGCCTGGGTGGTCGAGGAGCGCAGGTCGATCGGCGGCACGAAGTCGTTGGAGACGGCCGCGAGCATCGCGCCGGCCTCCGCCCGCTCCTGAGCGGTCAGCTCTCCGGGCGCCCGGTAGGTCGGGAGGTCACCGTGCACGCCTAACCCCGGAATCGATTCGACGTTTTCGCCAGAGAAGGCTGAAGCTGAGGGCAAAGCAAACCACGAGTCCGGCGGCGGTCACAGCGGTCGCCAGCCGGTAGCCGCCCGAGACCTGATCGAGCGCTGCCACGAGGCCGGCGATGGAGCCGACCGCCGAGAGGCTGAAGAGGATCTGCAGGAGCCGGGCGTCTTCGGACTGGGTGATTTCGGCCATCTCGCGGGCGTGGTTCTCCAGCATCTTCAAGCGGCGCTCGGCTGCCTGACGGTGCTCGAGCAACCCGAAACTGCGACCAAGAGCCCGTGTGACTCGGAGCAGGGCCGGGTCCTTCAGCATGTAGTCCAGATCATCGGTCTCGACCAGGTCGCGGGCCAGCGTGAGTTGGGTGCGGGCGCGTTGCCTCGCTCGCTTGGGTGAGCCGCGATGGGGACCCGCCTCGGAGTCGGTCTGGTATGTGCTGATCCAGATTGGCACAGGAACCACTGCGCGTGCACCAGGCTCAACATGTCGAGCACGGTGGCCGTGTTTCCTTCGCTCCCGGGCCCCACCGCGACGACCGTCGACCATCCGGTGGACGAGACGTGGGCGTTGCGCCAGACGGCTCGCTCGACGTCCTGCGACGCATCGGCCCCGCCCCCGAGGAAGAGCCACCCCTGGCGTTCCTGCGCGGAGAACTCCGACCGCGCGACGACGAAGCACGGCCGGCAGTCGTGGAAGGCGTACTGGCTCGCACGCAGTTCGAGAGCATGCTCGTGCCGCATTCGGCGTCGCAGCTCGCAGACCACCGTTCGGTGCAGGTCGCGGTCGCCACTCGATGGCTTCCACCCGGTGTGCGCGACGATGTGTGCGTTCAGCGCCCCTTCACCGTGCAGGTAGGGCAGGTAGTCCGTGTTCTTCCATTCGACGAACGCGTCATAGAACGAGGCGACATCGGCGCCTGCCTGGCGAGCGACGAACTGGTACTCGACGGTCAGTACGCCAAGCCATCCATAGATGCGGACCGACCTTGTGTAGTCCCAGGTGGTCCCCTGGAAGGTGACCGAGGCCGGCGCCAGGTCACGGTGCAGTACCGGCGGGTGTTCGGCCAGATACGACAGATTCCAGCTGCGCGCGGCCGGGATATCGTCGCGCGTCGCGCCTACCCCCTCCGTGAGGCTGTCCAGAACGCTTCGGGCCGCGTCGTAGTCCACGATGCGGCCGCCGAGGTCGAAGGCAATCGGCACGACGATCCTGGCGACGTGCCGGACGGCTCGTTGCCTGGGCACGGGAATCGCCTCGCCGTCAGGCCGGGCGACCAGGTCTTCGGGCGACACTCTCCTGTCCTCGACACGTGGCACGGCCGGACCGCCTATCAGCAGTCCCGGCGAGGCGGGACCAAGGGTCCGCGGTAGCGTCATCCGGGACGCGCAGGTGCGGTTTGGTGGCCAAATCGCCCATTCCGCCCGCGAAAGCTCAACTCGATTGCGCCATTCGGCCTAATGGCTACGGAGTGTCAAGAAAAGCAGGCATCCGTTCGGGTGATCCGCTACGGTCGGTGCAGATTTCGAGGGTTCGGGGGTTCGGGATGAGCGGCAGCGCATTGGCTCGCGGAGCGGCTGTCGGCGGCATTCTCGTCGGCGTGCTCGCCGTGGGTTCAGCCCCCGCCTATGCCTGGTACACCACCGGCCCGAGCGGTGAGACGACCTGCGAATTCGGCGGTAGCTACCCGGATTGCAACACCGAGCCGACCGCTGGCCCGACGTCAGGTACCACCACCGGTGGCGGCGAGGCTGTCGAAACGCCCGCCCCGGCGCCCACCGAGACCGTCACCCCGACCGAGAGCCCTGAGCCGTCGGCGAGCCAGGCTGTCGTGACCGGTGGTACGTCCAGCGGCGGAGGCGGAGCGACGACCTCGACCACGAGCTCGACCTCGAATGGCGGGACGGGCGCCGTCGTCGCTGCGGCTCCCGCGTCCAGCGGCGGCCTTCCGTTCACCGGGTTCGAGGCTGGGGCGGCCGCCGGCATCGGGCTGGCGGCCATCGGCGCTGGGACCCTCATCGTCGTCAGCTCTCGCCGCCGGCGGCGGGACGGCGGGGCGGCTGCCTGAGCCACCGCGCTCAGCCCGCCATGATCTCCTCGGGAGACCGCACCCGGCCGGCATCGCGCTTGACAAGCACGTCGTTGTACGCCTCGCCCTCGCCGACGACCTCGAACGCCTTGGGCAGGTGGAATCCGACGTACAGCGCCTTGCGTCCGGCCGTGGGTGACGAGGGCGGCGGGGCAGCGTGCAGGACATGGCTGAAATGCACGGTGACATCCCCCGGGTCCGCGTCGACGGCTCGCGTCGGCGGGCGGTCCACGGAGGGCAGGGTCTGCATCGCCGCGTGATGATGCGAGCCGGCGAGGAAGTGCAGCTGGCCGTTCTCCGCGTCGGCGCGATCAAGCTGGATGCCGATGTTCAGACCGGGACAGAGCACCCCGTGGCCGCCGACGCCGCAGTCGCGATGCCACGGAAGGTCGGAGAGGCCGTTGACGATTCCTGGGTGCTTGATGACGACGCTGGTGCCGTCGAGCCGGTCGGTGCACGGTCGCAGCTGCGGGTCGGCGATCGACGCGAGCCGGGCGAGTCGCGGGTCGGCTCCGAGTCGCGCGACAGCGGGGGAGCGTTGCGCCAGGTAGGTGAGGCGGCAGCACACCTCGGCTCCGCTCGCCTGGGTGGCCCACCACGACTGACCGTCGCCGGGCGCCGCCTTGCCCAGCTCGCCGGCGACGACGGCGTTCAGTTCGGCGATCTCCTGCGGGCTGAAAACGCCTCGTAGCACGAGGAACCCGGCTGCTTCGAGAAATGCCTGCAGGTCGGCGTCCTCGTCGTCGAGGCTGAACGAGCGATGGATGTCGAGACCGTCCAGGGCGGCGACGGTGTCGTTGTCGTAGATGGGTCGCCCGAACCAGAGCGCCTGCAACGGCGCCTCCCAGCGGGCGAAGGCGTTGAAGTCGCCGCGCCGCACGGTGACGCGGTCGCCGTACAGCAGCCCGAAGACCGACCAGGCCTCGCTGCGCAGATCCTCGAAGGCGTCGGCGCGGAGCTCGATGAGCGCGTCGCCATCGTCGCCGGTCTCGACCACCAGATCCCCGGCGCGGGACCGGTAGGTGTAGGCGCCGGCGCCGATGCAGCTCAGGGTCAGGCTGCGCCCGTCGCCGAGGTCGCGCGCCGCGGCCTTGCCCTGCCCCGCGGCGAGAAGCGCGGGGATCTCATGAATGTGGAAAGCGTCGAAGTCCATCGTTCTCCTCGCGCCGTTGAAGACAGTGATGAAGGGAGTAGAACCAACAGAAGCGGATGCGCGACGTCTTGGCAATCCCAGTCCGGAGCCGGGACGGGTTGAGCTATTGCGTAAGAGCGGTGATCCCGCCATCCTGAACGCGCCCCGGGGGAAGGGCGTTGGGTCGTCTCCGCGCGCAGCGCAGGGCGGCGTTCCACCGCTGCAGTTCCGCGCCAAGGAGCAGCCCATGGTGACCGCCTCACCTGACACCCTCGGGACGGTGCTGGGCCAGCTCGTCCAGGCGGCAGCGGACGCCGCGGCCGCGGTGCCCGATCGGCTGCAGCAGGTATTCGACCAGGCCGGACGGTCCGCGGGCGATGTCGTCGAGGAGGCCGAGGCGCTGCCGTCCGACGCCCTGAACGCGTTGAAGCAGCTGATTGACCCGCCGGACTGGTCGTCACTGCTGATCTTTCTCCTGGTGAAGATCAGCGAGCTGGACCCCGCGCACCTGTCGGTGGGTTCGATGCGTCCCGACGGCTGGTCCCGGGTGCTCACGCTCACCTACACGCTGGAGCCGGGCAAGACCCTCACGATCGGCTTCGGGATGACCGATCCGGCGCCGGCAAAGCACGGGTTCGTTCTGAAAGCCACCGCGGGCCTCGCCACCGGCGACATCGCTCTCGGACCCCTGACGTTCTCGGCGACGAGCTCTGGCGACGCCAGCTGGCAGCTCGCGTTCTCCGGCGGGCTGGAGAGGCCGGCCCAGCAAGCGTCCATAGCGGCAAGCATCTTCTGGGATTCCGAAGCTGCGTGTCGGCGACGAGACCGCCGGCATCAGCGTCGGCGTCCTTCGGTTGAGTGCGACGCTCTCCACGTTTCCCGCGGTGCCGCTCTACCAGCTGGCCCTCGGCCTTGGCGACCAGGCCGCGCGGCCCGGCGCCGAGGCCAAGATCGACCTGAGCAAGCTGCTGGGTGCCCTCGGAGCGGTCGTCCACATCACGCCGGTGGACGAGAGCTACTCGCCGAAACTGACGCTGACCCAGGGCGCCGGGCCGCAGTTCAGCCTTGGTCAGAAGAGCACGCCATGAGCGCCGCGCGGGTCGGCCGTCATGGGTGATCCGTTCTCGATCGACGTCGCGCTCGACGTCGCCGGCCACCCCGCTCTCAAGGAGAGCACGGTCAGCCTCGACCTCGTCGCCTCGGCGCAGCTCGAGCTCCCCGGCCTCACTCTCGCGGTGGAGAAGGCCCGGCTGTCGCTCTCTCTGGGGTTGGCGTTCGGAGCCGGCGGGCCCGCCCTGGCCCCAGCCTTCCGGCTCGTCCCACCCGAGGGGGCGAGTGCCGAGCTCGACCTTCCCGGCTTCTCCGGCGGGGGCTATCTCGCGAAGCAAGGCGATGAGTGGCGCGGGGCGCTCGCGGCCAGCCTGGGCATCGTCACGGTCAGCGGGTTCGGCATCCTCACCACGGAACAGTTCTCGATGCTGGTGCTCCTGGCGGCCGAGTTCACGCCGCCGATCCAGCTGTCCTTCGGCTTCACGCTCGTCGGCGTCGGCGGGCTCGTCGGGATCAACCGGCGTCCCGACACCGAAGCGCTCCGGGCGGCGGCTCACTCCGGCGACCTGTCGAACCTGCTCTTCCCGCACGATCCGGTCGCCGACGCCCCGCGGCTGCTTCCGGTCCTGTCGAACTGCTTCCCTTACTCCCAGGGCGATCTGGTCGTCGGGCCGATGCTGAAACTCGGCTGGGGCACACCCACGATCGTGGCGGCGACGCTGGCGGTGCTGGTCTCGACCGACGGCGTGGTGATCGTCGGACGCCTCGCCATTACGCTGCCCTTCGAGGAAGCCGCCATCATCCGGCTCGAAGCGCTGGTGCTGGCCACCATCGACGCCGACGGCCTGGCGCTGGATGCCACGCTGGCCAACTCGTCCATCGTCGGCATTCCGGTCGAGGGCGACATGAAGCTGCGGATTCGCACCGGTGATGACGCCTTGTTCGCGTTCTCCGCCGGGGGGTTCCACCCGTCGTTCACGCCTCCCGAAGGCATGGGCGGCATGCGGCGCATCGGGACGGAACTCTCGCCGGGACCGTTCCTGCGGGCCCGGCTCGGCGCCTATCTGGCGGTGACGACGAACTCCGTCCAGTTCGGGGCCCACGCCGAACTCGTCGCGGGCATCGCGGGCTTCGACATCAAAGGCCACTTCGACTTCGACGCCCTGATCATCTTTGACCCGTTCGGCTTCGTGGTCGATTTCTCGGCCGGGGTCAGCGTCGAATGTGCCGACTTCGAGATCGGCAGTCTCGAGATGGACGGCCACCTGTCCGGAACGTCGCCGTGGCGCATTCGCGGCCACGCCCACGTCCACATCCTGTTCTTCTCGATCGACGTCGACATTCCGGAGATCACCTTCGGATCTGCCGACGCAGCAGCCCTTCCGCCGGCCCGGGATCCGCTTGCTGTCCTGTGCGGTGAGCTGGCGGTGCCGGCCAACTGGACAGCGACCAGCCGTGCGGTACCTGCCCTGGCCAGGCTGCGTCCCGGGGTCGCGGAGGATCACGCCGCCGTTCACCCGATGGCGGAGCTCGCCTTCCGGCAGACCGCCGTCCCGCTCGACATCGATCTGCAACGCATGGACGGCCTGGCGCTGCCGGCCGCGACGACCCTGCGCGCGGCGCCGATGCCCGGCGCCGCACCCCTGCAGATGACGCAGGAGCAGTTCCCGCCGAGCCAGTTCCGCGAGGAGGACGACAAGACCAAGCTGTCGTCTGCCGGCTACGCCCGCTTCGATGCCGGTTTCGACGTCGATCCGCAGGGCGGGCACTGCGCAGACAGCCCGCAAGGGCGGGACGACATCCATCCGGAGATCAGCGTTCTTGCCGAAGACTTCTTCATTCCCAGGAGGATTTGCGCGCTGGCCGACGGGGTCGTGACGCAAGCCGGCCACCGCGCCCTTCCCAAGCTCGAGCAGCCGCCGTTCCTCACGCTCAAGGACCCGGGCGTGACCGTCATCGCCTCCGTGGTGGACCTTCGCGAGGCGACCACGACGCTCGCCGACGGCTATGCCGGGTCGGCGAGCGCGGCGATGTCCGCGGCGGCAGCCGGAGTCGCCGCGGCGGCGTCTCACCCGGGAGTCGCCGAGCAGCTCATCTCCGGTCTGGCCGGCTCCGACGCCGCGCTGGCGGGCTCGCTGCAGGTGGCCCGCGCGTGGGAGGTCGCGTAGCGATGGCCGCAAATCTGCAGTTCGTCTCGTGGTCGCGGCGCGGGATCGGGGCGGCTCCGGTGGTGGGTCAGGCCGGAAGCCGCCGGCTCGTCACGACGCGGGTCACGATCACGGCGGACCGTCAGGGTCAGGCGGCTCAGACCAGCGTCCCGGTGGATTCGGCGCCGATGGCCGTGCTCGGTCCCGGTGATGTCGTCGGGGTGACGGCCGATCAGATCGTGCGCCGCTCACCGCAGCCCGACAGTCACAACCTCGAACCCAACTATCTGGCGGCGATCGAGTTCGGCCACCCCGATCTGCCGTGGCTCTTCAGCCCGGCCGGCGCGGTGGGGGAGCACCTGGATCCCTGGCTCATGCTGATCGTGCTCGACCGGACGCAGTCGCCGGTCGTGATGCGTCCCGGCAGTCCCAATCCCGTTGTCATTCTTGCGGATCCGGGGTCGGTGCCCGACCCGAGCCAGTCCTGGGCGTGGGCTCATGCGCAAGTGCACGACGCGGATGCCGGCGCCGCCAAGACGGTCCTGCGCGGTGCGAATCCCGTCGCGGGCAACGTTCGCTCCCGGGTGATGTGTCCGACCCGGCTCGCGCCCGACCACGACTACGTGGCCTGCCTCGTCCCGACCTACGAGGCAGGGCGCCGGGTCGGGATCGGCCAGGAGGAGACCGACGCCGCAGCAGCCTTCTGGCAGCCGGCCGGTGGGTTGTCACTGCCGGTCTACGACTCCTGGCGCTTCCGCACCGGACCGAGCGGCGACTTCGAGACGCTGGCCCGCAAGCTGCACCCGGTCACCGGCGAGGCGTTGCAACACCTCGGCGAGCGGTTGGTGACCATCGAACCGCGCGCCGCGCTCATGCAGCGCGACGACGCGACGCCCGATCTCTTCGCACCCGCGGTGCATCGGGTGCCGACGGCCATCGCCAAGAACGACGCGGCCGGCCCGCTGGCGCCGGTCACGCCGGAGCCGGATCCGGGCACCGCTGCGTTTCACCGGCGGCTGAAGGAATTGGTCGACATCGTGGCCGCGGCGAGCGACGAAGCGCCGATCGTCGGCCCACCGCTGTACGGGCGCTGGCCCGCCATCGTGACGTCCATCGACGGCGATCCCGGGAATGCGGATTCTCGCTCCCGTCCCCGCGGGCAGCCCGCAGACGTGGGTCGAGGAGCTGAACGCGGATCCGTACCTGCGGGCGGCGGCGGGGGTCGCGACCCAGGTGGTCCAGCACGATCAGGAACCGCTGATGACCGATGCCTGGTCTCAGCTGTCCGCCGTCCTGGCGGCGAACGCCCGCATGCGGTGGGCCCGGCTCTTCGCCTCGATGACGGGCGTGATGCACGCGCGCCTGTCGGCCGCGAGCGCCGCCAGCGCGCTGCGCACCACATCGCCGGCGTTCGGACGCGTGCTCGTCGAAGCGGGCCAGACCGTTCGCGCCGCCGTCGATGTGACCACATTGCCCCGCGAGGCCCTGGGTTCGGCCTTCATGCGGGTAGCCCGCTACACCGTGCGCGCGTCGGCACGAGCGACGGTCGAGACGTCTGCCGTGGCCACGATGTCGCAAGCGGTCGAGGTCCTGCGCACCAGCTCGGCCGAGGTGCTTCCAGCGCGTTTCACCACCGCCCGCGCGATCGAGCCAGGCGCGCTCGGAGAGGTGCTGTCGACCCCGGACATCGCGGACCGCATTCGCCAGCGGCTCGGGACGGATCCGGTCTCCTACGTGCAGCGCATCGAGCAGGTCCCGACCGACGTGAGGCGGATCGCCGAGCGGTTCGAGGTGGTCGACGTCGGGCGGCCCGGAGCGCAGCAGCCGGTCGACGTGGGTGAGGCACGGGTACGGCTGTCCGCGGTCGAGGCGGAGCGTTTCGGCAGGCTGTCGGCGGTCGTCGACCGGCTCGGCGGGGGTCGTGGCCCGATGTCCCGGCTGCGCATCTCGCCGCTGATTCGCGACGAGCTGATGGCCTTCCCGCGGGCGGCTGACGCCACGCTGTCACTCGCGGCCGTCGACGCCGTGAACCTGCTGGCGACGGAGGGCGTCGCGCAAGCTGTTGAAGCGCGGGTGGACCTGACCAGCGACCGCATCCGGATCGACCTGACGCAACGCGTCTTCGGCACTCTCGGCACGATCGTGACTGCCACCGGTATCTCGGAAACCCAAGCGCTCGCGGTGAACGCAGGCGACAGCCTCCGCAGTGCGGCGCTCACCAACCTCGGCGTGGCAACCCCGTCGCTCACCGACCTCGTCGGTCAGGTGACTGACGCCGACATGTCCTTGCTCCACAGGGGCTTTGACACCATCGGTCGCGAAGTGACCCCGTCCAACGCTCAGCTGGCAGTGCCCGAGCTCGCGACGTTCGACCTCGCCACGAAGCAGACCGTGGTCTCGGCGCTGGAGCCGGAAGCGGCCTACAGCAAGATGCTCGCGTACGCGCACCAGGACATCAGCTCTGCCGTCCGGCGCCGCCCCAACTCCCAGTTCCACCCGGCGATGGCCGCCCCCCGCTTCCCGCAGCCACTGGTCGAGCGGCTCAAGGTGTTCGACGAGGAGTGGGTGCTCGGCGGGGTCAGCAAGATGCCGCCGAACTCGATCTGCCTGCTCGCGGCCAACTGGCGTTTCGTCGAAGCCTTTCTCGCCGGCGCCAATCACGAGATGGCGCGCGAGCTGCTCTGGCGGGGCTATCCGACCGACCTGCGCGGGTCCTGCTTCCGGCAGTTCTGGCGCTCGCCCACACCAGACATCGCGACGATGGACTCGTGGACCGCCGGCATCGGGACGAACGTTCCGGGCGGCCGCCACGAGCTCACGATGGTCGTCATCAAGGGCGACCTGCTGCGGCGTTACCCCTCGACGCTCGTGAGCGCCGAGCGGGGAACGGCGTCGGCGGCGGCCGGTGAAGAGCAGTTCACCAGTGACAACCTGTTCGCCCAGGAACTGTTCCGCGGCTTCCTCGGCGACGACGTGACGTACGTGGCGCTCGACATCGCCATCGACACGCTGCGCCTCGAGGTGGACCCCCAGAACCGCCGCCATTCCTGGTACATCTCGCTGCTCGAGCCGCACGACGAGCCCCGCTTCGGACTGGACGAGTCCGATGACGCGTCCGCGCTGAATCAGCAACCTCTCGTCAACGACTTCAACCTGGCCGACGAGTGGTCCTGGCAGGGGGTCCGCCCGCAAGGCCTGCTCCATCTCACGCCTCCCGCCGTCTTCGCCCGTGACAGCAGCGCGATCGTCGGCGCCAGCCTCTTCCAGCGCCCGTTCCGATTGCTCCTGCGGGCGCCTGACTACCTTCCCCCCGATCCCCCGGAGTGATCGATGCCTACCCCTCCCGGCGATCTCTGGTCCGCGCTCCAGCCGCAGACACCCGTCGCGCTCGCGCCGGTGCGGCTCGAGACCCGCTTCGGCCAGCGTCAGGTGGTGATGGACGACGGCGCAGAGGTCACGGTGCCGGTCCTGCGGGTGCGCATCTATCCGGACGAGCTGTCGGTGGTGACGTCGACGGCGGGCCTGGGCGTCGTCGAACGGGCGGCGGGGTCGGACTTCTGGACCGCGCAGACCTCACCCGAAACGCCTGAAGAGGCGGCGTTTCCCGGTGCTTTCGACCATCGCCGGCGGGCCGCCTGGGAAGTGCTGGTACGCCGCGTGGGGCAGGCCCGGGCGGCCTTTGTGGCCGACGCGACCCGGCCCGGTGCGCCGCCGGCGCCGGATCGCGTGGACGAGGCCGCCACCGCTCGCCTGATGCCCGATGCCTGGGTCATCACCGGCCACCTCGATGGAGCGCAGGTGTTCGCCGAGTACGTCGCCCGGCCCGGCACCGACCCTCAGGTGGGTCCGACGCGGGAGGCCCAGGCCGCCTCGTTCGACCCCGGCGATCCGACGCTGATCCACGCCGAAGACGGCTTGCGATGGCTGACGGACTTCGACGCCGCCGTGGCGCTGGGGATGGCCGCGGTCATCGACCTGTCGTCGGTGGAGCAGGCGCGCGACACGATCATCGTGCCGCCGGCGGTGACGCGCGGGCTCGACACGATCGTCGTCGTCGGGGTGCGGGAGCCGACCGGCGAGCGCACGGTCGAGAGCGAAGCCGGCCTGTTCGCGGACCTGCTCAGCGCCCACGCCGCCAATGATCGCGTGGCGTTCCTGGCCCAGGGGACGCCGACCAACAACCTGACGGACCAGGCCTCCGGCTGGACGGCGTCCGGTGAGGTGTTCGCCGGCTACGACCGGGTCGTGAGCCCGCCGGCCACGACCTGGCCGCCCGCCCAGGGGTCGGCGCTGCGCGGGGGAGGCGTCGACGGTGACGCGTTCGAAGCGGCCCTCGGCTTGCCGTCGGGGGTGACCGCCGGGCTCGACGGCGCCGCCGGACGGGAGCAGTGGACGGCGCGCAACATGGCGATCGCCCTGTTTCCCGCCACGCTCGGGGAGGTCATCGGCACGCTCGGACGCCCGGGCAGCCTGAACGGCATCATCAGCGAGGCTGCCGTCGAGCGCTACCTCGATCAGCTCGACACCGTGCTCCCCTTTGCCCGCGAGCATGTGGCGTCGTTCGTTCGTGGTCGTGGCACGTTGCCGGCCCTTCGCGTCGGTCGCCAGCCGTACGGGGTGCTGCCCATCCTTCCGGCCTCTCGCTGGGTGCGCGCTTCCGACGAGCCCGCGCCGCTCGACCGGCTGGTGCAGATATTGGGTGTAGCGCGCACGTTCTTCGAGAAGGCCGCTGCCCGCACGCCGGTGCTACACGCGGAGGGCGACCCGACCGCGCAACTCGTGCGGGTCCTGGGGCTCTCGCCGGTCCCGCATCCCGGTGGCTACGCGGTGCGTGACGTCACGGGACGCCTCGCCAGCATCCTGGTGAGCATGGCGCAGCCGCCGCCGGTTGCGGTGGGTGTGAACGACACGGTCGTCGACGTCGTCCACGCCATCGCGGCGGAGGGATCGGTCA
The DNA here is from genome assembly GCA_963782485.1 of uncultured Actinomycetota bacterium. Classification (GTDB taxonomy): domain Bacteria; phylum Actinomycetota; class Actinomycetes; order Frankiales; family Frankiaceae; genus DATAZK01. The sequence continues at coordinate 391,179 of CAWAJV010000004.1, read as the reverse complement.
ACGACGTCGTGAGCGTGGCCGCGTACCGGCAGCTTCTCGCGTTGACCCTCGGCGATCTCATTCACGGCACCCAGCTGGAATGGCTGGCCCTCAACGGGGTCAAGACGATGCGCGTCGCGGTGGCCAGCTCTGACCCGGCGCGGACCGGATGGGAGACGCCGCGAACCTACCTGTCGCGGCTGACCCGCGGCCTCGCCGACTTCCGGCTGCGCATTCTCGAGGGCGAGGAAAAGCTCCCTCGCGATCTGCTCTTCCTGCTCGCCGAACACGCGATCGTGCTCGCCGGCGAGCTCGACTCGCTGCGCATCGTCGGAGCGGCCAACAGCGAGCTCTTCAAGCGGACGGCGGCGGTGTCCGCCGAGGTGAGTGGGTCGTCGTTGTCCGTGGCGAGCGCGTACCGGACGGCGTTCTCCGATACTGCGGCGCAGCTCGGCGGCCAAGCGTTCGCGTTGCCCGCCGAGACCGTCGCGACGTTGGTGTCCGATGACGTGAAGCGTTCGGACCTGCTCGGCCGGCTGAACCTCAAGCCGGAACACGTCAACGGCTTCGCCGGTACGCGTGACGCGATCCGCGCCCTCGCGGATGCGGCGCTGACCGATGCCGAGTACACCCGGCTCACGAGTGAGACCCTGGCGTGCGCGAGCACCCGGCTCGACGCCTGGTACACCTCGCTGGCGGCGCAGCGCCTGGAACAGCTCCGCGCGGCGCAGCCGACCGGTCTGCAAGTCGGGGCGTGGGGGCTGCTCGTCGACGTCCGGCCGAAGCCGCAAACGCCAGTGGCTGCAGGGAGATCTGCCGTCCGGCTGGAGCGGCTCGGCGGGCCAGACGGCCACCGCGAGTCCCTTGGTGCAGGCGACGTCGCGGGGCGGGTACGTCCACGCTCCCTCGCTGGCGCAGGCGCGCACCGCCGGCGTCCTGCGGGCCGGTGAGCTCGCCCACGCCGGCGACGGCTCGACGCTGGCGGCGCTCGATCTCACCTCACGCCGGGTGCGCATCGCCCGCGAGATCGTCGACGCGCTGGGCAACGGCCAGCCGCTGGGCGCCCTGCTGGGCTATCGGCTGGAACGACTCCTCGGGGATCAGGGTCTGTACGCCGAGATCGCGGCCCTGCGTGCCGCGTATCCGCAGCGCCGCGTCGAGGGAAATGCCGGTGAACCGGCAGCCGGCACCGACAGCGTCGTCCCGGACGAGGTGGTGGACGGTTTCGAGGTCTGGCAGAACCAGGCCGCCGCGATGCAGGTGTGCCAACCGCTCGGCCATGCGGCGGGCGTGCAGTCGACCTTCCAGCTGCTGGACGAAGCCGTCGAGGCGGTGGCGGATCTCCTGGTGGCAGAGGGGGTCCACCAGATCACGTCGGGCCGTCCCGAGTCGGGTGGGGCCACGTTCTCCGCGATCGCCGAAGGGGCAGCGTTGCCCGACCTGGACGTGGTCCGCGAGCCGCGCTCCGGCATCACGCTCACGCACCGCACCATCCTGGTGCTGGATCCGGCGGCCGGCACCGGCGGGTGGAACCGCGACGCCCCCCGGGCCCGGCTGGCTCCCGAGGCGGAGCGGTGGGCCGAGCAGACGCTCGGCGCGGCCGGCGTCTGGCAGATTCCGGTGGGCAACGCGATCGTCGGCATCGACTCGCTCGGGGTCTGCGCGCTGGACGTCCTGACCGAGTCCCGCTCCGTTGCCGAACCCCGTCCGCCGCTGGAAGCCCGGCTGCTCGCTGCCCAGGACGACCCGGCCGCCGTCATCGACGATCCCGTGTACGTCCGGCTCCTGGCACTCGCGCAGGCCGCGGCGGAGGTGCTGGGTCAATCGCGGCCGGCCGTGGCGGCCGACCTCAGCGCGGTGGCCACGACGACCGCACCCGACGCCGGCACCGTCCTCGCCACCCCGCCGCCGTCTGCGGCGACGCTGCAACCGATCGCGGATCGGCTTTCGGACGAGCTCGGGGTACTCGTCGACGCGATGGCCGCGGTAGCTCACGGCTGCCGACGGACTCGACCCGACGGCCATGGTCCCGGCGACGTTGCTCACGCCCTTTCGCGAGCTCGGCATCTCGGGCTCGGTCCGCACCGAACCGCAGGTGGCGGTGGGCGACGTGGTCGGCGTCGCCTCGGCCGCTACCGCGATCATCCGTGACGTCGACCAGCTCATCTCCCAGGGACTCCCCGCCCCTGCGGCGGGCACCTCGCGCGCCGCGCTGCTCCAGGCGGTCTGCTCCACCGACCGCGGTATCGACACCCTGGTCGCGATCTCGCGGCGGGTCGGCGGCGTCGCGGTCGTGCCCGTGATCGAGGCGCCGAGCAGTCTGGGCGGCGCGGGCGTCGAGGGGGTCGACGCGCAGGCGCTGGAGCGCTGGTTGACCCGCCTGGGCCGGGTTCGCGCCAAGCTGGCGACCTTCGACGACCTCCGGCTGTTCACCGAGGCCGGCGGCCAGGAGCTGGATCCGTTACGGGCGTTCCAGCTGCCGCTCGTGGCGGCGGAGGGCTGGCTCGCCGGTCCGCTTCCCTTAAAGCCCGGCGGGAACGAGTTGCGGCAATGGATGACCCCCGACGGGCCGCGCGTCCACGTCGTCGCCTCCGGAAAGGCGGACCTGGTGACCGCAGCGACGATGAGCGCCCTTGTCGTGGACGAGGTGTCGGAGGTGCTTCCCGCCGCGACCGTCTCCACCGGATTGGGCATCCACTACGACGCCCCGAGCGCGAGACCGCCGCAGACATTGCTGCTCGCGGTGCATCCCGACCCCGCCCAGGCGTGGACCTGGCAGCTGCTGGACGAGGTGGTTCGCGAATCATTGGCCCTGGCGCAGACTGCGCGCGGTGGAGCTCGACGACCTGGGTGGGACCGGGATCGACGAGTACCTGCCGCTCACTTACGTGCGTGACGGGGTCGACGGCACCCGGCCGCTGTCGGAGTTGACCGCGGGCCTGGACTTCCTCCTCGCAGGCCGTCGCCGCCAACCGCCTGTCGGAGGTGCGGATCTGATGGCGCTGACCACCTGGGCACGCATCGAGCCACACGCCCAGACGATGGATCTCGACGTCGGTCTCGCCGCCGAGGTCGCCGATCCGTTGTGGCTGCTGCTTCGCCAGTATCAGCTCGGCGAGCTGACCGGCGACGACGCGGGTGCGCCGGTGGCCATCGATGTCTCGGCCAGCTGGTCGCGCTTTTCGCGCTATCGCGCAAACGTCGGTTCACCCGCACCGCAAGCGGTCCCGCTCGCCGGGTCGAGTGCGCCGCTCGAAGCGATGGTCGAACGGGAACCGGTCATCCGCCTCGGTGCCGATCCCGCGCGGTACGCCGTGGACCGCCGCAGTGCGGGCCGGACGCTCGTTGCGGCGACGTCTGGTGTCCGCCGGCCTGACGCCCGTGGCCGATGCCCTCGCTGCAGATGCAGCCACGCGCTTCGACGCCCACCCGATCACCGATGTGGTCGAGAGCTACGACGACGCCCGCTACCGCGCGCTGCTCGCCGGTCGCGTCATCGATGGGGCGAAGGTGCTCGCTCTCGTCCGCGGCGCCGGGCTTCCCGCAGCCGTCGTCAGCCGGTGCGGATCCCCCCGTGCTCACGGCGGTTCTGGACGCGTGGGCGGCCGAGCTGGACGAGGAGTGGGGCGTCAGCACGGCAAGTACCGACACCTTCGCGCCGGCCTGGGATCCGGAGCGCCTCGAGTACGCGTTCTCGATCGCCGCGCCGCCGCTGCCGGGCTCTGACGCCGAAGTGACCTTCACTGCTGCGGAGTACGACGGCACCGGAATCGACTGGTACTCCTTGGATCTGGACCCGGACCCGGCCGCTGCGCTCGGTGCGGCCGACGACGTCGCGGGCGACCCAACTCTCGTCGGTGGCCGTATCCGCACGCTGCTTCCCGCCCCGCTCAGCTATCCGGGAATGCCGGCGGACCGGTTCTGGGAGCTGGAGGATGCGGCCGTCGCGCTGGGTCGCATCGGGGCCGGCCCGACCGACCTGGCTCGGATGCTCGCGATCGACTTCGCGGTCGTCTACAGCCCCGACTGGTTCCTCGCTCCGGTCGAGGTCCCCGGAGGGTGCGTCGCCCGGATCGACTGGGTGGTCGTGCGCGACACGTTCGGGGTGGCCACGCTGGTCGGCACGACGAGCAGCCAGGCGGGTGACGGGGTCGGCAGGCAGTTCCAGCCGTCCAACCTCACCGGTGCCGAGGCGGACAACCCCCTTCTGCTCGTGCTTCCCTCAGCCTTGAACGCGTTGAATTCCGACCCGCGCGAGGAAGTCGCCCTGCAGCGCGATGAGGTCGCCAACCTGGTCTGGTCGATCGAGAAGATGGTGATGGGGCCGGTCGGGCGTGGGGTCTCACGGCCGTGGTTCGCCAGCCAGTTCGACCTGCCGCGCGGCGCGCACGAACGACCCGTTCGATCTGGTCTGGCGGCTCGCCACCCCCGTCGCCGAAACGTGGACACCGATGGTCGCCGTTCACGACGCCGATGGCCCGCGGCTGCTGCGCAAGGCACGGCTGCTGGACACGGCGACCACCGATCTGCGGGCCGCCAAGAGTCAGCTGCTGGCCGACATCCACGATGTCCGTGAGGAGGAGGTCACGCGGGCCGGAATCCAGCTGCGCCTGCTCGAACAGCATGTGCGCGGGCCCGACGGGCGCCCGTACGTCTGGCGCGGTCGGGAGAAGCGCACCTGGCGGGGCGAGGCGGCGTCCGGCTTGCGTTTCGACGCCTCCACGCCCACCTAGCGGCTACTGCTGGCCGGCTGCGGTTTCGCGGGCGCTCTCGACCTGCGGACGCTGCGACGGCACCTGGCTTAGGCCGCCGTCGGCCGCCGGCCGGATGTTGCTGTTGCGGTGGAAGACGTTGGCCGGGTCGTACACCGCCTTGATCTGCGAAAGGCGCTCGTACTTCGGGCCATAGGAGACGGCGACCCGCTCGGGCTCGTCGCCCAGCGAGTTGATGTAGGTGCCCTGCCCGAGGGCCACCGGGCCGAGTGCCTCGTGGAAGCGGCGCACCCAGGCGCGCTCCGCGGCCAGTCCCTCGGGGTCAGGGGCCACGCCGATCATGAACGCTCCGAAACGGGGTGAGCGCCCGCCGCCGAAAGCGGTCGCTTCGTCCGGCACCTGCGAGTAACCGCCGTTGAGGAGGTACAGGTGGACGACGGACAGCGGTGAGGCCTTCCCCGGCACCTGGGCCGTCATGATCTCGATGACCTCATCCGAGATTTCCGCGAGGTAGCTGCTCTTCTCGTAGGAGTAGAGGCCCCAGGCGTTCGCGTCGTCGAAAAGGGTTTGCAGCGCCGTGTACGGCATCGGCGTCACCAGCTCGAAGAGCGGCGGCAGGCCTTCGCGCAGCTGCTGCGCGACCGACGCGTGCTGCTCCGGCGCTCCGAAGCCGATGGCGACCAGCGCGTAGACCGGCCGGAAGTGAAACTCCTCCGGGACGAACGGGGCGGGCGGCGCGCTGAGCGCCACGACCTGGAACGTCACCTCGGGCGGCAGGCCGGCGATGACGTCGCGGGCCAGCCGGAGCGCGTCGGCGCCCTGATCGAGACCGTAGAAGAAGATGCCGGCGTGAATGAGCGGGCCGACCTCGTGCAGCTGGAACTCGAACTGGGTGACGACACCGAAGTTGCCACCCCCGCCGCGCAGCGCCCAGAAGAGATCCGGGTGCTCCTGCGCCGATGCGCGCACGATGCTCCCGTCGGCGAGGACGACCTCGGCCGAGAGCATGCTGTCGATCGTCAAGCCGTGCAGGCGCGTCAGCCATCCCATGCCGCCGCCCAGCGTGAGTCCGCCGACGCCGGTGTGACCGACCTCGCCGGCCGGCACGGCAAGACCGTGAGCTTGGGTGGCCTCGTCCAGCTCGCGAAGCAACGCGCCTCCGCCGACGAGCGCGCGACGGGCGAGCGGGTCGACCTCGACAGCGTTCATGGAGCGAAGATCGATGGTGATACCGCCGTCACCTACGCCGTTGCCGGCAGCGCTGTGCGCCCCGCCGCGCACCGAGATCTCCAGACCCTCCGCGACCGCGAACCGCACCGCCGCTGATACGTCCTGCGCCGTGGCGCAGCTGGCCACGACCTCCGGACGGCGGTCAACCTCCGCGTTCCAGACCCGCCGCGCCTCGTCGTAGCCAGGGTCGGCGGCCGTGATCACGGAGCCCGACAGGCTCGAGCGCAGGGCCTTGATGCTTTCGGAGACCAACGTCATCGTTCTCTCCCGCCGTCCGTCCAAGGGGTTTCCCAGGCATGGTGGCGCCGACTGGGCGGCGGCCGTAAGGGAAATCGGAAGATTGGTCGATCGGCTGCTGCTGAGCGAATCGCCCAGCAGCAGCCGATCAGCGACGAGCTGTCAGGCCGGGGCGACCGCCTCGAACGAGCCGTGACGCTCGGACGTCTCGTGCAGCAGGTCGGCCAGCTCCGCGACCTCCATCGGTCAGTCACGTCCCGGGAGTCGCTGCGTGATCTGCTGCAGCAGGAACGTGTTGCCGTCGGGGTCGGAGAACGACGCGAACGTGCTGTACGAGTTGCCTCCCGGGTCGGGGCCCGGGAGGTGGCCCTCGGCGGGTCCCAGGCCTTTTCCGTGCCAGGTCTCGCTGACCGTCGCGCCGCGGCCTGCCAGGTCGGCGCGCGCCGCCTCGATGTCGTCGACGATCAGGTACAGGCCCTCGATCGAGCCCGGCCTCATCGTCGTCAGTCCCGAACCGAACTGGATCGACGTGGGTGAGCCCGGCGGCGTCAGCTGAAGGATGCGGTAGTCCTTGTCGATCTGGAAGTCGGCATCCAGTCGCCATCCCAGTCCGGCGTAGAACGCCTTGGCGCGATCCACGTCCGAAACCGGCAACACCGTGACTTCCAAACGCAGCGGGACGGGAGCCGGCGTGTTCACCGACACCTGCGCATCGCTACTGGTTTGCGTACTCATCCGCATCCTCCTGGGTGGGTTATGGCACGTCAGTGCCCCGGTGTCAGGGCAGGACCGAGCCTGCGTCGTCGGGCCGGCCGGGCTTCTCGGCGTGACCACCGAAGCCCTTGCGCATGGCAGAAAGAATCTGGTTCGCGAACTGGTCCAGGCCGCGCGAATCGAAACGCGAGAACAGCGCGGAGGTCAGCGTCGGCGCCGGGACACCCGACTCCACCGCCGCGATCGCCGTCCAGCGACCCTCACCGGAATCGGAGACCCGTCCGGAGAACTCCTCGAGTTGCGGCGACTGGAACAGCGCCGTCGCTGCCAGGTCGAGCAGCCACGACTGGACCACGCTGCCGCGCCGCCAGACCTCGGCGACGTCGTCGATGGGCAATGTGTACTGGTAGTACTCGGGGTGTTCCAGCGGTGCCGTCTCGGCGTCGGCGGCCTCGAGGTGCAGGCCCGCGTCGGCATTCTTGAGGATGTTGAGACCTTCGGCGTACGAAGCCATGATCCCGTACTCGATGCCGTTGTGGACCATCTTCACGTAGTGCCCGGCGCCGACCGGGCCGCAGTGCAGGAAGCCGTTCTCCGCGTCGGTGGGCTCGCCCTCGCGGCCCGGGGTGCGCTCGGCGCCGGCCACCCCGGGCGCGATCGAGGCGAAGATCGGCCGCAGCCTGTTCACGACCGCGTCCTCGCCGCCGATCATCAGGCAGAAGCCGCGCTCGAGGCCCCAAACGCCGCCGCTGGTGCCGACGTCGACGTAGTGAATGCCCTTACCGGACAGTGCTTTCGCGCGGTGGATGTCGTCGCGGTAGTAGGAGTTACCGCCGTCGATGATGACGTCGTCCTTTTCAAGGTGTTCGGCGAGATCGTCGATCGTCTGCTGCGTGATGTTGCCGGCCGGCACCATGATCCACACGGCGCGGGGGCCGTTCAACTTGGCGACGAAATCGGCCAGTGAATCGGCGCCGGTAGCGCCCTCCTGCGCCAGCCCGCTGACGGCCTCGGGGTTCACGTCGTAGACGACGCAGTCGTGCCCGTCCCTCATCAGCCGGCGTACCAAGTTGGCGCCCATCCGTCCCAACCCCACCATCCCGAGCTGCATGCTGCGGTTCCTTCCGTCGTCAGACGAGTTGCTGGCCACCGTCGATGTCGTAGGTGGCCCCGGTGAGGGCAGTGTTTCGCATCAGGTGGATCGCGAGGGCAGCGACATCAGCGGGTTGGACGACGCGTTTGATCGGAAGCGTGTCGCGCAGCTGGTGGCGGCGGGCATCGAGAGCATCGCCGAGGAGCCGGGCGGAGAGCGGGGTGTCGACGAATCCGGCGGCGACGAGGTTGACCCGGATCGGTGCGATCTCGAGAGCGAGGTTGGCGATCAGCGGGGGGAGCGCCGCCGTGAGCGCGCCGGTGAGGACGAGTCCGAGGCCGGTACGCCGGCCTCCGGTGCCGCCCATGAAGGTCAGCGACCCGGCCGGGCGGACCTTGCCGATGGCCGCCTTGCTGAGCCGCATCGGCAGCCACAGATGGTCATCGACCTGGCGTTGCGCCTCGGCGAAGTCCAGGTCGGCGAGCCGGGCGTAGTAGTTGCCGCCGGCGGTGACCAGCATGTGGTCGACCTGGCCCGGCAGGTCGGCGACGAACCTTTCGAGCTGCTGCGGGTTCGCCGCGTCGAAGGCGGCGGTGCTCGTAGCGCCCACCTCGCCGGCCGCGCGCTTGAGGCGTTCCTCGTTGCGGCCCGTCAGGATCACCGCGGCGCCTTCCGCGCGGGCCAGCCGCGCCGTTTCAAGCCCGATGCCGGCGCTGCCGCCGATGAGGACGACGGTCTGGCCGCCCAGCGCAGGCTCGCGAGGCGGTACGCGGGCAGGCGTGACGGCAGCCATCGGGCCCTTCCCTCGCAAGGACGTCGATTCGGGTGTTCACCGCGGTGACGCCATGTCGGGGGCAGGAACGGGCGCGGCTTTGACCCGTTGGATGTGCTGGGACCAGCATCGCGCTGCTGAGTGGGAGTTGACCAGAGGTAACTTCCCGTGACGAATGATGACCGTGACCGCGTCACGCATCGGCCGGATCGTGTCCGGCGGCCAGAGCGGCGTCGACCGTGCCGGTCTCGATGCGGCGATCCGATTCGGGCTGCCGTATGGAGGCTGGTGCCCGGCGGGCGGCTGGGCGGAGGACTTCCCGGTGGCCCCGGGGCTGCTGGCGAGGTACCCGCTCCTGCGCGCGACGGGATCGGCCGACCCTTCTGTCCGCACCCGGTACAACGTCCGCGATAGTGACGCCACGCTGGTCATTCGCGGCGGTATGGCCGGCTCGCCGGGAAGCGATCTGACGGTGGCGACGGCCGTCGCGCTTGGCCGGCCCTACCTGGTGGCGTGCACCGCCGAGGCCATCATCGACTGGGTCGGCTCGCTGACTTCTGGGATGACCCTCAACGTCGGCGGGCCTCGTTCGAGCGAGGAGCCCGGCGCCTACGCGGCGGCGTTCGACCTGCTCTGCGCCGTGCTGGGCTCCGCTTTCCGGATCCGCGCAGGCCGATACCCCTGATTACGCCGACGATCCCCACGGCGCGAGCATCCCGCTGGACGCGCATATACGCCTCGCCAACCCGCGTACCCCGCAGACCGATGCGAGCCGGCTCCTGCGTCGCGGCTACAACTACGACGCCGGGCTGGACAGCAACGGCAACCTCGACATGGGCCTCGTTTTCAGCTGCTATCAGCAGGATCTCGACCGCCAATTCGTGGCCGTTCAGCGGCGGCTGAGTGACGAGCCTCTGAGCGACTACATATCCCCGGTCGGCGGGGGCTATTTCTTCGCGTTGCCAGGCGTTCGCGATCGTTCCGACTGGTATGGCCGAGCGCTCCTCACATGACTGTCACATCGGCCTAAAACGGATTCCGGACCGCCTTGCACCGTTCATCGGGGCTTCACTCCGGCGCCCGGTTTCGGTCGGTTGCTTTGAAGAAGCTCAAAGCGCATCAGGCCCAGCGTTGCTAGCCGCCTTCGGCGGGGATCGGCGTTGCCGGCCGCCGGACTTCAAGAGGGAGAGCACTAGTGCAGATTCGGGGACACCGAGGTCGTTTCACTGTCGCGGCGGGCCTCGCCGCCGTGGCGGCGGTCGGTCTCGTCAGCGCGAATACGGTCTTCGCGTCAGCGGGGACGAGGAACGTGCCGGATCGCTCCAACAAGACCGCCAGCCCCATCAAGCATCTCGTCGTGATCTTCGGCGAGAACGTGTCCTACGACCACTACTTCGGCACGTATCCGAAGGCGAAGAACACCGACGGGACCAAGTTCGTCGCCACGAGCAGCACGCCGAAGAACGACAACCTCGTGACGTCGGGCTTGCTCACGAGCAACCCCAACCTGTACCCGCCGACCCGGCTGACGCCGAGCCAGGTGATGACCTGCGATCAGAGCCACGGCTACGGCGCGGAGCAGAAGGCGTTCGACGGCGGGAAGATGGACGCGTTCGCGCAGAACGTCAGCGTCGACACGTGTTCGGGGTTGTACGGCACGCCCGGGCTCACGATGGACTACTACGACGGCAACACGGTGACCGGCTTGTGGAACTACGCCCAGCAGTTCGCCATGTCGGACAGGTCTTTCGGCAGCGTTTTCGGTCCGTCCTCGCCGGGCGCCATCAACCTGATCTCCGGCCAGACCCACGGGTTTCGTGCGGTGAACTCGGTGACCCTGCAGCCCACGACTGATTCGTACGCGGTCGTCTCGCCGGACAGCAACGGTGTCGGGACCGTCATCAACGACCCGGACCCGGCGTTCGACGACTGTTCCGACAAGAACCACACGTCCACCAACAACCTCGCCGCCGGCACCGGGACGAACGTCGGTGACTTGCTCAACGACCGCGGCGTGACCTGGGGCTGGTTCCAGGGCGGCTTCGCACCGACGACTCCTGCCGGCGGCGGCACCAAGTACGCCGTCTGCGGTGCCACGCACACCAACGTCGGTGGCGCCTCCGTCGTCGACTACAGCCCGCACCACAACCCGTTCTCCTACTACGCCTCGACCTCGAACCCGCACCACCTGCCGCCGTCGTCGGTGCGGAAGATCGGCCAGAGCGACCAGGCCAACCACCAGTACGACCTCAGCGACTTCACCAAGGCGCTGAAGAAGGGTGTGCTGCCTGCGGTCAGCTTCCTCAAGGCGCCGGCGTACCAGGACGGTCACGCGGCCTACTCCGACCCGACCGATGAGCAGGACTTCCTGGTGAAGGAGATCAACGCGATCCAGAAGTCCAAGTTCTGGAAGAGCACCGCGATCGTCGTCGCGTACGACGACTCCGACGGCTGGTACGACCACGTGGCAGCGCCCATCAAGAACGCCTCGCACCACGCGGGTGTCGACGCGGCGATCTGCGACGGATCGACGGCCAAGGTCGCCGGTGGATATCAGGACCGCTGCGGTCCCGGCCCGCGGCTTCCGCTGCTCGTCATCTCGCCCTGGTCGAAGACCAACTTCATCGACCACCACCAGACCGAGCAGACCTCGATCCTGAAGTTCATCGAGGACAACTGGTTCACCGGTCGTATCGGCGATGCGTCCTTCGACCAGCGCGCGGGCAGCTTGGACAACCTGTTCAACTTCACCGCTTCGAACAACAAGCGGGTCCTCCTGAAGTCGAACGGCGCGGTCAAATCGATCACGCCGATCAGGAAGAAGTAGCAGCACGAGGCAGGGCCCCGGGGGATTCGTTCCCCCGGGGCCTTTCGCGTGGCTGCCTCGGCTGAGGTGACCGGGCCGGCAGCTGACATCGCCGCCGCGATTCACCCCTCGAGCATGAGGCCGGGTACGGGGCGGCAGGGCACGGTGGATTCGGGGAGCCCGGATGACCCGGCATCTCTGGTGCATCACCTTGCCAACGTCCGCTCACGAAGGAGACGGCACATGAACACAGCGCTGGGGCCCGTCGAGGTGCTCGTGATCGGCTTCCCCGGAAGCCAGTTCAACGGCCGGATCATCCCGGAAGTGCAGGCGTTGATCGACAGGGGCGTCATCAACCTCATCGACGGGCTGCTGATTCACATGGGCGCGGATGGGGAGGTCGAGCTGATCGAGTTCGAGCAGCCGGAGCTGGACGGCAGCGCTGCGGATTTCCAGGCGCTGATGGGGGAAGCCGTGTTCGATCTCGTCTCGGCCGACGACGTCGCCGAGTTCGCGAAGGGGCTCGAGCCAGGCTCGTCGGCCGCCGTCCTGGTGTTCGAGAACACCTGGGCCAAGCCGTTCCGAGACGCGGTCGTCGACTCCGGTGGTTTCGTGGTCACCAACTTGAGGGTCCCGGGAATGGTCGTTCAGGAAGTGCTGGACGCGCTGTCAAGCCCGACCGGCGCCGACGCATCCGTTTAACTGGAGGTTCGTGATGATGAGAAGAAGGATGGGCCGGCCCGGGTTGGTCGGGACCATGGCCCGCACGGCGGTCATCGCCGGCACCGCGACGGCCGTTTCCGGCAGCGTCCGCAACGCGCAGCAGGGCAAGGCCGCGGCGCAGCAGCAGGAGCAGCAGAACGCGATGGAGTCTCAAGCCGAGCTGGCCGCCATGCAGCAGCAGCTGGCGGGCCTGCAGGCCCAGGCGGCGACCAGCCCCGCGCCGACCGACATGATCGCTGAACTGACGAAGCTCGCCGAGCTGAAGAATGCCGGCGTCCTCAGCGAGAGTGAGTTCGCCGCTGCCAAGGCGAAGCTGCTCGCCTGAGCCGCGTTCACGGCTGGGGGCCGGCTGACCGGTCCGCCCGGTAATCGCGCCAGACCGAGTTCACGATGGCGGCCGAGACGATCAGCTGGCCGATCAGCAGCATCCAGACCAGCATGACCGAAGCGATGCCCAGCGAGCCGTAGACCGCCGACGAGTGGGCGAAGCGGTGGGGGAGGTAGAGGCGGCCGGCGACATTCAGGAACGAGAACCCGAAGCCGAACAGCAGCGACCCGGGGATGAGGTCGTGCCAGCTGCGGCGGCGATCGGGTAGCCGCCGGATGATGAAGAACCAGGCGCCGCTCATCAGGCAGCCTTCGACCAGCAGCGCCACGACGCTCCCTCCCGCGACCAGGCGGGAGGCGCGATGCAGCCCGGCGGTGAACGCGAAGACCAGCAGCCACGTTCCGGCGAAGAGCAGGCTGGTCACCAGGACGTGGCGCTGGCTGGGCCTCGGAATGGGCGCCCGCCAGGCGTGCGCGTTCGCGATAGTGAGATTGCGCATGAGCGTGCGTGTCGCCCACAGGAAGACGACCGCGCCGGTGATGACGGCGATGACCCACGACCGGTGACCGTCCTTCAACGCCGTCACCACCTGCTGGCTTGCCGCGCCCGTCAGGCCCGCGCTCTTGCTGGCTGACTCGAGACTCTTCTGGTGGTCCGGGGCGACGGCGGCGAGGAGCCCGGCCCCGAGCAGGGCGAGCGGTACCAGCCAGAGGAACAGCCGGAATGCTGCCGCGCTCGCCAGCAACACGCCCTGACGTGCCGTGTACTGCGCGAAGAAGGCGAGCGGGAGCCCGAGCAGCGGCTGCTCCTGCGCACGCTTGCGGTAGCGCACGGACGCGTCTTCGGCACGCGTGCGCCAGCGCGCTACCCGCCCGGGACCCGTCGCGTCCTCAGGCGCTGCCGTTTCCGTCATGGGCTGTCCTCAAAGACCGGGGCTCGCGAAACCGCGCGACACGAGACTGCCAGTCTCGCCAGGCGCGCGCTGCCGCGCGTCATCTCACCCGGATGATTGCAGGGCGCCCGCTGCCTGCGGGCGCCTTCGCCGGAGCATGACCATCCCGAGCGGGTGATCTCGCCCGCGCTCACGCGCAGCAGGCTGGCTGACCTGACCAGCGTATGGAGCATCGATTCTCGGCGGGCGAGACGGAGGCGTTCTTCGTGACGTTCACCCCTGCCAGGTGCCCGGTAAACGCGAAGGGGAGCTGAGCGATGGCGATGCGTGTCACGGAGGCCGATGTCCTCCGGATGCGGGATCAGCTTTTCGCCGAGGGTGACGACGCCGGCTCGAAGCTGAGCAAGTTCTGGCTGCTGCTCCTGCTGGCAGCCGTCATCGCCGCGACCGGGGTCGAAGCCGATTCCACCGCGACGGTGATCGGCGCCATGATCGTGGCCCCGTTGATGACCCCGATACTGGGGATCGTCCTGGCGATGGTGCTGAACGACCGGCGCAATCTGGTGCGATCCGTCGTACTCGTCATTGCCGGCGGCCTGGCGGTGGTGGCCATCGGGATGTTGCTCGGGCTCGCCAAACCGACCGCCGTGGTGGCCGCCACCAACTCTCAGGTCGCCGGCCGGGTAAGCCCGCGCCTCATCGATCTCCTGGGGGCGCTCGCCACCGGAGCCGTCGGAGCCATCGCGCTGCTGCGCTCTGATATCTCCGACACGCTTCCGGGAGTGGCGATCGCGATCTCGCTGGTCCCACCGCTGTCCGTGGTCGGCCTGACTCTCGAGTCGGGTGCGCCGGGGGAGTCAGCGGGCGCCTTGCTCCTCTTCCTGACCAACGTGTCGGCGATCCTGGCCAGTGGCCTCGTGGTGATGGCGACCTATGGCCTGCTGTCGGCGACTTCCGCCGTGCGCCGCAAATGGGTACGCAGGTCTGCCTGGTCGCGGCCCGGCGTGCTCGTGGTGGCCGCGTCTGTCATCTTGGTGGCGGTCCCGCTCGCGGCCACGTCGGTTCGCGTCACCCAGCAGGCCAGCACCCTGGAACGCGTGAAGCGGGTGGTCACCGACTGGGCCGCCGGATCATCGTGGTCGCTGGCGGACATCGCGCCAGGTGCCGACGCCATGGTCGTGCGCGTCACCGGCCTGCCGCCCATGCCCGATCCGGCGACGCTGCGTTCCGCCCTCGACTCCGCGGGCCTCGCCTCGACGGCGGTCGATCTCGAACTCATCCCGGAGCAACGCGTGCGTGTCTAGCCGCCGTCCTGGTGGTACCGCCTACGCCGCGGCTTCCAGCTCCGTAAGGGCTTTTTCGAGCCCGTCGATCAGCGTCCACAGGTCCGGCATCTGCTCGCGGTCTGCCAGGATGCCGATGTCGAGGTGGCCGGCGTAGCTCATCACCGTGATGTTCAGTCCGAGCCCGTCGGTGATGACGGAGACCGGGTAGTTGGCAATCAGCTTCGCGCCGGCGCAGTAGAGGTCGAACTGGGGTCCGGGCACGTTCGAGACGACCACGTTCCAGGTGGGCCTGCCTACGCCGGACGCGCCCAGCGAGAGGGTCAGGCGCGCAGCGCGATTGAACAGCGCCGGCGGGATGAAGTTGTTGGCGTCGGAAAGCAACTCGGCCGGTAGCGCCTTGTAGCGGTCCTTCATCACCGACAGGTCAGCGGAGGTCTCCCGTAAGCGGTCCACCGGGTCGGCAAGTTCGGTGTGCAGCGCTGCACCCAGCATCAGGATGCGATTGCCGTACGTTCCCGACCTGCTCCTGGGTGCGCACCGAGACCGGCACCTGTGCGACGAGCGGCTCCGCCGGCAACTCGTCGTGAGTCCAGAAGCCACTGCCGCACCGCCCCGGCGCAAAGGGTGACGACGACATCGTTCAGGGTGACGCCGTACTTGGACTTGATGGCCTTGACCCGGTCGAGCGGCAGCTGACCGAAGACGAATCGCCGGTGGGCGCTGACCTTTCCGTTGAACGAGGTCTTGGGCGCCGGCAGTGCGGGGCGGATGACCTTGTTGCCGTCGCCGCGGACGAAGCCCTCGACCCGGCCGAGGGTCCGCCCGATCCGGCCGGCCAGCGGGAGCACGGAGAACACGGTCTCGTCGAGGTTCGGCATGGCCCGCGGGAGTGATTTCATCAGCCGCATCGGGTAGCGCGGGAGGCCGAGCACCGCTCGCGCCACCATGCCGGCCGGGCCGGACCCACCCCGGGCATCGTTCGGGCTTTCCGACTCCAGGGTGCGGAATCTCGGGCGTGAGGTCGAGCAGCAAGCCGACGATCTCGGCGCCGGAGATCCCGTCGATCACGGCGTGATGGATCTTCGTGTAGATCGCCACGTGGCCCGACGCAAGCCCAGAGATGACGTACATCTCCCAGAGCGGCCGGGCACGGTCGAGCCGGCGCGAGTGCAGCCGGGCGACTTGCGTCGCCAGCTGGCGATCGTCGCCGGGAGCCGGGAGCGCGAGATCCCTCACGTGGAATTCGAGATCGAACTGGCGATCTTCCACCCAGTAGGGAAAGTCCAGCCCGAGCGGAACCTCTTGCAGGCGCCATCGAAGCACCGGCAGCACGTGCATGCGATCGCTGAGCAGCCGGATCATCACGTCGCCGGTCAGTTCGCCGTTCGGGGCAGTGCTCGGGTCGTAAATCCCCATGCTCCCGACGTGCCCCGCCTGGCGCCCGTCTTCGATCGCCAGGAACTGCATGTCAAGGCTGGTGAGCTGTCGCATCCACGGTCCCTCTGTCTCAGTCTGCTGAGGGGAGTGTGGCCTACCGGACGCAGGTTCTGCGCGCCAGGGCGTGCCTGTTTGGTATCGGGCCACTGTCGAGGCATCGTCGCGACGGGAACTCCCGCCGGCGGGGCACGACCGGATGGCCGGTACGGAGCGCCGAGAAGGCCTCGTTCGAGTGGGAGATCTAGCTGGAAGGCGCTCACGCCGACGCGCTGCAGGTCCGCGCGTGGGTGCACGGCCGGATTCGTACGGCTGACTTCCGGGGGCACATCTAGGCCTAACGGCGCCCGCGCAACCGGCCGGTGGGGCAAAGGACCTCGGTCCCACGGCCTGGTCTAACAGACCACCCGGCGGGTTAGTCGACCCCACTCGTATGCGCATCGGGCGATCCATGGCACCTGTGATTGTCAGCGCTGTCGCTCTCGTGGGTTATGCGGGAAGTCCGGCTCTCGCGGCGACCTCAGGCTCCGGGAATGTTCAGAGTGCGGGTCGCGCGAGTACCTCCGTCGACGCGGTGCCCGTCGTTGCGTCGCCACCGGTAACGGCGGAGTGGAACGCTCCGTCCACGAGTGTTCGTGCCGCGACCTCCGCCGTGACGGGCATCGTGTCGCCGGGTCAGCGGATCGGGATCGTCCGGCTGGCAAACGTCGGGGGCCATCCGGTGGTGTCGGTGGCGAGGGTGATCGGTCCCCAGGCAGCGGCGGTCGCCGTCGTCAAGGCGCAGCAGGCGCCGGACACCCTCTCGGTGTCGGTCGACCATCGCGTGACCGCGCTGGGACAGCCCGCCTCCAATGACACGTATCGCAGCTACCAATGGGGACTCACCCGGCTGGCCGCGGAAGACACCTGGATGTACAGCCGCGGTAAGGGCGTCGTCGTTGCTGTCATCGACACCGGCGTCTCGGTGCAGCCAGACCTTCGCGGCCAGCTGCTTACCGGAACCGATCTCGTCAACGGGTTCGGTAATGGCACTGCCGACGGCGACGGTCATGGCACCCACGTCGCAGGCATCATCGCTGCGGTCGCCAACAACGGGCTCGGGGTGGCCGGGATCGCGCCCAGCGCAAGGATCCTGCCGGTGCGGGTGCTCGACGACAGCGGGAGGGGCTGGACCTCCGACATCGCCGCCGGGATCCTCTACGCGACCAACCATGGTGCCCGCGTCATCAATATGTCGCTGGGCAGTTCCTACAACGACGATTCCGTCTTCAAGGCGGTGAGCTTCGCGCAGCAGCACAACGTCGTTGTCGTCGCTGCTGCCGGAAACGAACGAGACGACGGCAACCTCCCGTCCTACCCCGCCGCGTATCCGGGCGTGCTCGCCGTCGCCGCGACCGACAGCGCCGACAGAACGGCCTACTTCTCGAACACCGGCAGCTATGTGGGAATCGCCGCGCCTGGAGTGACGATTGCCTCCACCTACCTACGGGGTGAGTACTGGAACATGAGCGGGACGTCGATGGCGTCACCGTTCGTCGCAGGTGCGGCTGCGCTGGTGCGCGCGGCGGCCCCTCGCCTTGCCGCCTCCTCGGTAGTGGCGGATCTGAAGAAGACTGCCCGCGACCTCGCCCCGGCCGGCCGTGACAACGCCTCGGGCGCCGGGCTGGTGAACCCGCGCGCCGCGGTCTGCGCTGTCAGCTCGTGCGGCGCGACGCGTCTGAACCTGGTGCCACGGACGCTCAAGGTCACCTACGGCCAGCCAGTCATCTTGCGCGGCCAGCTCGTCGACGTCGCCAGCGGACGCGGGCTCGCGGCACAGCCCGCCTCCTGGTGCTATCGCGTACCCGGGTCGGCTAACCACTGCGTCACGCTCCGGACCGACCGAAACGGCTGGATGCAGGCCCGCTATACGCCGGCGACCCGGAGCTTTGTCCATCTGACCTATGCCGGTAACGCACGCAGCCGCGCCAGCACCTCGGTCTCCTTCACCATCGCCGTGAGAGCGGCCGTGACGCTGAGGGTCGGTGTCAAAACGCTTGCGATGCAGGTGCATCCGGCGGTGCGCCAGCATTACCAGCTGCAACGTCTGATGGGAACGAGGTGGGTGACCCTCACCACGGATTACACGACCTCCCTCGGGCGGGCCAGGTTCCCGCTGCAGTCCGGCATGGTCGTACGGGTCGTGACGCTGGCAATGGTCGGCCGGGCGGCGGGTGCGACCGGAGCTGTGACGATCCGCTAGCCGGCTACCGCTCCGGCTCGGCCTCGCGCAGGTCGACGGGGCTGCGGGGACGAAGTGCTCTGGCGTCGCCCCCAGCAGCGGCGCAACGCTCAGATCTGCAACCGCTGGGAGACCATCAAGGAGTTCGGAATACTCGACCACGAGTCGTCGGTCGAGGACGACGAGATGGTGCCCAGCTTGAAGGTCAAGCGCAGGGTCGTGGAATCGAGGTACGAGTCGCTGTTCGATTCCCTGTACGACGGGCAGTCCGGAGGTTGCCGAACGCCCGCGACCACGGTCGGGGAGGGCCCGGGTGGATAAGGATGCCGAGCTGACGCAGCGGATCGTCGACGTTGCGGCGCAGCTGTTCGCCGAGAACGGATTTGGCGGCACCAAGCTGCGGATGGTCGCCGAGCGCGCCGAGCTGTCTCCCCACACGGTCAGGCGGTTGACCGGGGGGAGGGACGAGCTTTTCGCCCGGGTGATCGCCACCAAGTTGACCTCCGAGGCAGCCGATCGCATCGCCGCGGCGGCGGAAGGGCCAGCGGCCGCGCCGCCGTTAGGGGTACTGCTCGAGGCTGCTGGCCAGATCTTCGCGGCGCCCGGGCGCAGCTGGAGCGTCCTCGAGCTGGAGGCCCTCACTCGCGCCCACCGGGATGACGATGTTCGCGCTCTGGAGTCGGCCCGGCTGCTGAAGCGGTCGGCAAACATGAAGACGCTCACCGAGCAGGCGCGGCGATCCGGAGGTATCGACGGAGGCATCGATGACGGCGCGCTTGTCCACTTCGCGCTGGCCCTCTCGGTCGGTCTCGCCGTGGTCGATCCGGTCGTGGAGCGCCGGCCGACCCAGGCGAACTGGAATGCACTGATGGCCCGGGTCGGTGCTTCCCTCGCGCCCTTGGAGCTCCTGCTGGCGCCCGAGCACGAAGCCCGTACCCCATGGCGGTTGCGCGTAGACATCCCAGACCGTCCGGGCGGGATGTCCAGGCTGATCCGGAACTTGAGCACGCTGCACGTGTACGTCGTGGCCACGAGCGTGCTTGCCTCCCGTGACGGCACCCGCACCATCGATCTGGCGGTCACGGTGCCGCAGCGAATCAGCCCCGAAACGCTGCTTGCGGCAGCAATGGCGGCGGGCACGAACGGCCACGTCATGGAGGGTTCGGCTGACGATGGTCTCGACGTTCCGACCCGGGTCATCGACGGCGCCACCGAACTCGTCATGAACCCCGGGTCCGCGCCGCTGGCTGCCGCCGCGCTGGTGGAAGCGGACCGCTTCGAGGTCACCCGGGCGACCGAGGGTGACGACGACGCGGCCGACGTCCTGCGGTTGCAGTGGACTGCGGACCGTCATGTGGTGCTCCATCGGGACTGGGCACCTTTCGCCCGTGCTGAGCAGACCCGGGCCTCGGCGCTGCTACGCCTGGCTGCGGCGATCGCCAGCGCCGAAGGCGACGCGCTGGCCCGCGGCTGGGTCGAACCCATTGAGGGTGGCGGCACGGTCTGGATCCGGCTGGCGGGCCCTGAGGACACCGATGCCGTTGCGGCCATGCACGAGCGCTGTTCCGAGGCGACCCGCTACCGGCGATACCTCACGGGGGTCGGTGACTGGCGCGACATCAGCCTGCGCCAGCTCTCGGGTGGGCACCGGGGCGCGACGCTCGTCGTCATGAGCGAGGAGGGCGCGGTCGTGGGCTTGGGCAATCTGTTCCCGGATGGCCCGGACGACGCTCACGTGGCGGAGATCGCCGAGATTGTCGAGGACGCCTACCAGGGGCGTGGGATCGGAACCCGGCTGCTTCGACACCTGCTGGAGCTCGCCGAGCGGCTCGGCTTCCGGCAGGTCGTCGCGACCGTCCTCGCCGAGAACGCGGAGATGCTGCGAGTACTCGAGGCAACCCGGCTGGATTGGAGCCGCGACGTCGAAGACAGCCTGCTCACCATGAGGGCGCCATTACCCGTCGTGGACTCCGGGTCGCTGTCCGCGCGTCACTCGACGTCCCCCCGGCATCCTGACGCGTCTGAAGGGGTTGCTGCTGCAACGACCCCATGCCAGCAGTGACTAGGTCGCCTCCCCGCGTTCCTCGACGGCCGATCTCAGCTCCTCGAGTTCCCCCGACATCAGGCCGGCGATCGTCCAGGGATCAGGCACCAGGCTGGGGCAGACGTTGACTCCGATGTCGAGCTCGTCCACGTAGCTGAGCACGGTGATGTTCAACCCGAAGCCTTGGATGAGCGGCCCGAAGACGTAGCTGCCGACCAGACGGGCGCCCCCGGAGTAGAGCGGGATACCCGGCCCCGGCAGGTTCGACACGATGACGCTGTAAGGCGCCGATGAGAGTGCGGCGACCGGTCGGGATGACAGCGCTCGAGTGAAAGCACCCGACAAGCCGGGCGGGAGAATGTCGGCGAGCCGCAAGATGAGATCGTCGCCGAGCGCCGAGTGCAACTCCTTCGCCGCGCGCGTCGATGCAGCGATCCGATGGAGGCGCTCTACCGGGTCCTGAATGTTCGTCGCCAGGCTCGCGCCGAAGTTGGAAACGGTATTTCCCAGCAGCGACCCGCTGTCGGTGCCGCCAGTACCGCCGGCGTCGACGGAAATGGGCACCGAGGCGCTGAGCGCCACGTCCGGAAGTTCGCCGCGCTCTTGCAGGTACCGGCGGAGTGCTCCGCCAACGACGGCGAGTACGACGTCGTTGACCTTGACGCCTGCAGCGCGCTTGATCGCCTTCACATCGATCATCGAGATGGTGCAGAACGCGCAGGAACGCGCGGCGCCCACGGCGCCGTTGAGTGACGTCGTCGGGGACTGGAAGGGCATGGCGACGTCGGCCCAGTGATCGCCTCTGTGAAATCGCAGCCCCGCGAAAGCTGCGCCGGCGAGGTCGGGTATGGCGCGAGCCACCCGTAGCGGCGTCTGCGCGAGTGACCAGGCGGCATGACCGGCCAGTGCCAGCCGGCGAGGCGAGCGCTCGGCACCGACCAGATCGCCAGTTGCCTGCAGGGCTAGTGGATCGAGGTCGAAGAGGAGCTCATACAACGCCATCGCACGGGTGCCACCGACCAAGGCGTGGTGCACCTTGCAGAAGACACCCACGTGCCCTTGCTCGAGCCCCTCGATGAACCAGCATTGCCAGAGCGGCCGGTCGTGTGGCAACGGTTGGGCGATGAGGTCGCTGAGGAGCTCACCCACCTGTCGCGGCGTTCCCGGACGCGGGACGGCGATCGCCCGGATGTGCGCCGCGACATCTACTGTGCCGCCGTCCACCCAGACCGGCCGGTCGAGGCCGAGCGGGATCGTGACGAGTCGTTGCCGGAACGGTTCGAGGCGATCAGACCGCGCCACCATGAGCTCACGGAATCGCTCGACGTCGAACGGTTGGGACGCCGATGCGGGATCCAGGACCGTCAAGGTGCAGGCGTACATGGGAAGTTCGCGAGTCTCGGAGTACAGCATGGCGGCATCAGTACCGGCGAGGCGATGCATCAGTGCTTCCCGGCGGCGCGATCTCGGGACTTGCGGACTCTCATCGTGAGTACCTCGAGTCAGTCGTTCCTACTGGTAGGTGTGCTCCAATGCGACGACGTTCTTCGGGTCGCAGTTGTAGACGCCGTTGTTCGGCTTGGTGGTTTGCTTGTCGTAGACGAACCCGTCCGGCGTCACCCTCTCCAGCACGTAGCAGGTGGGCTGCTGAGGGTTTTCCGGGTCGGTGTCGCGTGGCGGGAAGAAGCCACCGGCGGTCCAGCTGTGCTCGCCCGCGGCGTTCTTCAGGACGCAGTCCTGGGTGAGGTTGTTGCCGCACGCGGTGGCAGACTTCGCCCAGAGCGTCCAGGCGTTGAATGCGAGTGCGACGAAGTCGTTGAGCTTCGGGTTGGAGACTCCGGCGTTCATGATGTCCTTGATCTGCTGCACGACCGGGTAGGTGCTCGGCCATCTCGAACGGGAGGTGGCTGAAGTAGACCCAGGTGGGTGGTGGGGTGCTCGCTTTCGCCGCGGCGATCGTTTTCGGGTCGTAGAACTGGGTGCCGAGCACGACGAAGTCGAGCTTCAGCCCGACGCTTGAGATCGCTTGCAATTCTGGGGTGATGTCTTGCGCGGCGATCTCCGTGTAGGCCGTCGCTCCGGTCGCCTTGATCTGCTCCATGTACGGCCGGAAGTTGTCGACGAGCGGCGGGCGGTCTTGCAGGATGGGCACTTTGAAGCCGATGGCGCTCAGCGCGTCCTTGGCTCGCCGGCCCTGCGGTTGCACGGTCGCGACGGTGGAGCCGGCGATTGCGACCCCTGACGTCAACGTGCTCGGGAACTTCTCGCCGAGCAGCCGGAAGGGTCCCACCTGGTATTGCCCGACCGGATTGGGCGTGGCCTGGACCTGCAGCCCTGCGGCGGTCGCCTCCGGCGAGACGGAGTACGCCGGTATCTCGCCGAGTTTGCAGGCGATTCGCGGCTTCACACCGGCGGCGTCAAAGGCGTTGCCGTTGCCGACCAGCATGAAGTCCTTCTGGCAGGCGTTGATCGTCTGGGCGGCGACTTCGAAGAGTTTGGCGTCGTACTTGTGGAGCACCAGCTTGCGCCCGTTGATGCCTCCCGCCGCATTGCACCAGGTGGTGAAAGCCTGTGCGACATCGAAGAACTCGCGCTCGAGACCCGGTGCGGCGACGGCCCCCGGATCTGCCATGGTGCCGACCTGGATCTCGGTGGAACTCACCCCGCGAACGCCTCCCCCGCGTGGGTTTCCGGGACCGCAGATCCCCTTCAGGTCGCCGAAGTCACCGCTGGCGACGCTCGCCGCGCTGGAGCTTCCTGGGGGCGCGGTCGGGCCGTTCGTCGGGACCGAGCTCGACCGCCCGCAGGCACCGGCTGTCACGGCAACCAGGACGGTGACTGCTGAGATCGTCGTGAGGGCTCGGCGGGTGGTCCGCGGGCCGGTCATGTCTGCCTGGTCCCTGCGCTGATGGGCGTTTGAGAAGTGCTCGTCCCGGTCACGGCACACCCCCTTCGATCCCTGCTGAGAGTGGGAGCGAAGCGCTGGCGGTTACAGGGCACAACGTCCCCAGAAGGTGGGGACCACTGGGAGCCTCCGGCGACTCGAGGGTCGGTTACGCGCCGCGCCCGGCGAGCTGCTCGGCCTGCCCGGCGACGACAGTCACGAGCTTCCTGTCATCGCCGAGCCCATTCGCCAGTCCGTTCAGCAGCCGCGGCACCGCGTCCGCGAGTGGACCGGCTGCGAGCGCCGTCATCTGATCGGCACGTACATCGACCACCGGCGCGCCCAGGCCGCGCAGAGAACAAATCCAGGCGGCGAGGAGGTACGTGGCACCCTCTGGCATCCGCCCTGCATCGCGCTCCGCTCGCAGGACCGGAACGACCCGGATCGGTAGCTTCTGCGAGCCGTCCGCGGCGATCTGGGCCAGCAGGTGGCGTATTCGCGGGTTGGCGAAACGGTCGACTAGCGCGGAACAGTAGGTGGACACGTCAGCGGAAGGCTGGTGCAGGTGTGGCGCCGCTTCTGACCACCACGCCTGCACCCGCGCTCGGCAGACCTCATCGGCGATGGCCTCCGCGACGGTGGCATGTCCCCGGATTGAGCCGGCGTACGCCAGCAGCGAGTGGGCGCCGTTCAGCAGCCAGAGCTTGCGGTGCTCGAACGGGGTGACGTCGTCGGTGAAGGTCGCTCCGGCGTCCTCCCAGCGCGGCCGGCCACCCGGAAAGTTGCCGCTGAGTACCCACTCCGTGAACGGCTCGGTGGCGACCGGGCACTGGTCGTCGAAGCCGGTCGCAGCGGCCACGGCAGCCACATCCGCGGCTACCGGGCGCGGCGTGATCCGGTCGACCACGGTCGTCACGATCGCCAAGGAATCGTTCAGCCAGGCGGCCAGTGTGGGATCGACGAGCTCTGCCATGTCTCGCAGGACCCGTTCCGCAATCGCGCCGTTGCCCGCCATGTTGTCGCACGGGACGAGGGCGAGCGGACCGGCGTCGGCGCGGCGCCGTGCCGCCATCCCGGCGACCAGCCGGGCGGGCACCGTGCGTACCAGCGCGGTGGGGTCACGGCGCAGCGCCTCCACATCCCGCTGGACTTCTGGCCGGTCGGCGTCGAGACCTCCGCCAGGAGCGCGCAGGTAGCCGGCTTCCGTGACGGTCAGGGTTACCGCCGCCAGGTCGCTGGTGGCGAGGTAGCGCAGAAACGTGGCGTGCTCGGCCGCGGCGTGAGCCCGGGACAGGCTGCGAACGAGTTCGAAGCTGTCGCCGTCCGGCGCCCGGTTGATCAGCGTGTACAGCCCGTCCTGGGCCGCCAACTGGTCAGCAAGCGTCCGATCGCGGCCGGAGAAGGCGGCGTAACCCCATTGTGTTGCGTCGGAGGCGTTGCCGGTGTACCAGGCTTGGTGGGCGCGGAAGAAGTTGCCGAGCCCCACGTGCACGAGCCGCACCGGCGCTGCGCTGCCCTCAACTGCCGTGCGGGACAGTCGCTGACGGCTCACAGCTTGAAGACCTCCGCCGGCCGGCCGGCGACCAGGTCGACGGCGAGCTCCCCGGCTTCGTCCTCGTCAATTCGATGTTCGGCCACCAGCCGGGCGAGGAAGCCCGCATCGACCCGTCGCGACATGTCGTGGCGCGCAGGGATGGAGCAGAACGCGCGGGTGTCGTCGACGAAACCGGAGGTGCGCGAGAAGCCGGCGGTCTCGGTTACGGCAGCCCGGAATCGCCGGATGGCGTCGGGCGCGTCAAGGAACCACCACGGCACGCCGACGTAGACCGAGGGATAGAAGCCGGCCAGCGGTGCGAGCTCGCGTGACCACACCGTCTCGTCCAGGGTGAAGGCGACGAGATGGAATCCGGGATGCGTTCCGAAGCGCTCGAGCAGCGGCCGCAGCGCATCGGTGAACTCGACCCGGACGGGTATGTCTGCGCCGGTGTCCGCCCCGAAGCGTTCGAAGGTCGGGGTGTGATGGTTGCGCCGCACTCCGGGGTGCAACGTCATCACCAGGCCGTCATCGCACGACATCCGGGCCATCTCGAACAGCATGTGTCGGCGAAACGCCACGGTCTCGCCGGCGGTGGCTTCACCCGCGAGCGCCGCGCGGTAAATGCGCTGCGCCTCAAGGGTTCCCAGCGGATCGGTGCGTACGTCGAGGTGGCTGTGGTCGGTCGACACACATCCATGCTTGATGAAATGTCGACGGCGTTGCTCCAGCGCGCTGACGTAGCCCGCGTAGTGCCCGGTGTCGATATCCGCGGCCCGCCCGAGCGCGGACACGGACTCGGCCCACCCCGCCTGCGCGGGCTCCAGAAAACGGTCCGGCCGAAAGGTGGGAATCACCCTGCCATGCCAGGTGGGGTCGTCACGAAGCGCCGCATGCGCTGACAGATCAGAAGCGGGATCGTCAGTGGTGGCAAGGACGGAGATGTTGAACCGTTCGTACAACGCCCGTGGCCGGTAAGCGTCGTCGGCCAAGCATTCCGCGATCTGGTCGTAGATCGCGTCTGCGTTGGTGGCTGACGGTTGCTGCGTGAGGTGGAAGATTTCCGCCAGCTCGGCTTCGAGCCAGAAGCGCACCGGCGTGCCCCGGAAGAGGTGCCAGTGCTGGCAAAGGAGCCGCCAGGCGCGACGGGCGGCTTCCTCGGACAGCTGACCCTGCCCGACTCCCAGTGCATCCAATTCGACGCCGCTGGCATGCAGTAGCCGCGTCACGTAATGGTCCGGAGTGACAAAAAGGGTGGCCGGGTCAGCGAACGGTTCGTCCGTGAGCAGCACCAGCGGATCGACGTGGCCGTGCGGGCAGATCAGGGGAAGCTGTCGCACCCGCTCGTACAGCCGCCGCGCCACATCACGCTGGCCGGGCTCCGCCGGGAGCAACCGATCCGGGTGGAGCGCGAGGGCAGCCTCAGCGTCGACCATCGGCGTATCGTGCCACTCTCCCGGGCACGCAAGCGCGAGCGAGTGCGCGTCCACTCCCGTCGGGGGCCCGAATTGACCGAGGATTTCTCTCCATGGCTGCGCACCGGCGGCGCAGCGTGTATCGGCGGGCCGGACGATGTGCTCAGCGAAGCTCAGGTCCGCGACTTCATCTCCGAGCAACTGGGAGCGAGCCGTCTCGACGGCCGCAGCGTCTGCGTACTCGTCCCGGACGCCACCCGCAGCTGCCCGCTGCCCCTGCTGCTGTCGGCCGTGCACGGAGCGCTGCGCGGGCGCGTCACCCAGCTGACCGTGCTCGTGGCACTCGGCACCCATGCCCAGCTGGACGAGGCTGCGCTCGCCGCTCACCTCGGATACGACGCGGGGGCATCAGCCGAGCGCTATCCCGATATGTCGATCATGACGCATGCCTGGTGGGACCCGGCCACGTTCGCTGATGTCGGCACGCTCACCGCCGAGCGGATCGCCGAATTGTCGAACGGCATGCTCCACCACACGGTGCGGGTGCGGATCAATCGAGCGGTCACTGACCACGACGTCACCATCATCCTCAGCCCGGTGTTTCCGCATGAGGTCGTGGGCTTCTCGGGCGGAAACAAGTACCTGTTTCCCGGAGTCTCCGGTCGTGAACTCATCGACGTGTCGCACTGGCTCGGCGCGCTCATCACGAGCGTGGAGATCATCGGAAGCCGAGGCATCACGCCGGTTCGCGCGCTCATCGACGAGGCAGCTTCGATGGTTCCCGGTGAACGTCTGGCGTTCTGCATCGTCAACAAATCCGGCACCAATGCGCTGCATTCCATGGCTTTCGGGGATCCGCAAGCAGCCTGGGGCGCGGCTGCCGACGTCTCGGCGCAGACCCACATCCGCTATGTCGATGGCCCCGTGCGCCGGGTGCTGTCGATCATCCCGACCAAGTACGACGACATGTGGACCGGGGCGAAAGGGTTCTACAAGGTCGAGCCCATCGTCGCCGACGGGGGTCAGGTCGTCCTGTACGCCCCTCATATCCATGAGATCAGCACGACGCATCCGGCGATCGCCGAGATCGGCTACCACTGCCGCGATTACTTCGTGAAGCAATGGGACCGGTTCAAAGACCAGCACTGGGGCGACCTCGCCCACTCGACTCACCTGCGCGGCGCCGGAACCTACGACGAGGTCGGCGGTGAGCATGGCCGCGTGACCGTCACGCTGGCGACGGGGATCTCCGAGGAGCTGACGCGTTCGGTCAACCTCGACTACCTGAACCCGTCCGGAATCGACCCGGCGGCGTGGGCGAAAGAGCCCGACACCCTGGTCGTTCCGAACGCCGGCGAGGATCTCTACCGGCTCCGCTGAATCGCATGGTTACCGCCGGGGCCACGCGAGCGAAACGCTGCTGTCGCAGAATCGTGGGCTCGGAAACGACCGTTCGGTAGGGGGCGAAGGAGGATCGTGATGCGGAGGAGTCCCCGTGCCGCGACAGGTCATGACGACGCCGAACGCTCATCGGATGAGTCAGCGGAACGCGTTGACCGTCACGAAGGAGTAGCCGGCGTCACGGATCGCAGTTATGAGCCGCGGCAAGGCGTCAGCGTCCAGGGTTGAGCCGTCCGGGGCGGCGCCCAGGTGCATCAACACGATCATGCCGGGTTGCAGCCTGGCAAGGACCCGGGCTCGGATGTCGTCGATGGTGCCGGCGCCGGACCGTCCTTCCCAGCCCAGAGTGTCGACCGTCCAGCCGATGGCGGCGTAGCCGAGGTCGTTGATGATCCCGAGGGTGCGTGCGTCGTACTCACCGAACGGGAAGCGGAACCACGGTTTTGCCGCTTCTCTGGTCGCGGCGATAACAGCGGTTTCGGCGTTGGTCACCTCGGCGCGTACGGCTGACGATGACAGCTGGGTCAGGTGTGGGTGAGTCATCGTGTGGTTGCCGAGGATGCCGCTCGCGGCGATCGACTGGGCCGTCTGCGGATAGGTCTGAGCGAACCTGCCGGTGAGGAAGAAGCTCGCCGGTACGCCCGTCGCACGAAGCGTCGAGACGACGGAAGCGGCGCCTTGCGCGCCGGACCCGCCGTCGAACGTCAGCACGACCACGCGCTCCGCTGTCGGGAGCCGCCAAAGGACGTGGCCGGTCAACGCGGACGGGAGCCCAGCAGCCGGCGGGCTCGGGGCAGGCGACGTCGTCGGAGACGCCGACGGGGACTTGGCCGGCGGAGTGGTTCTCGCAGGTGTCTCGCTTGGGGTGGCGGGCGACGACGAGGGCGTCGGGCTGACGGTGCTCGTCGGGTTAGCGTCCGGTGAACTTGGGGTGCTGCCGCCGCAGCCGACCACGCTGAGCGCGGTCACGGCTAGCACCATGGCCGATACGAGCGCCTGGCGTGCGCGTCGTTCACCAGTCACCGGCCATCTCATCCGTCATCACCGCCATCGCCGTACGACATTCAGCGTCCGCGCGCTCTGCGTCGCGGGAAAGGGTCGGTGGTCCTGACTTGACGGCATTCGGCGACTTGGGCGGCGCCCATGCCACTCCAGACACCGCTCGGAGGTCGGGCCGAGACACCTGCCCGCCTCGCTCGGAGCCTGACCCGAGCGAGCGCAGCCGACCTCCATGGGTCATCACGATCATCGTTTGTGGCAACGAGAGCCAGGGCCACGCCCACCGTCACCGCAGTAACCGCAGGTGTCTCCGGCGATCCGCCCGAGTTTCAGTGGCCTTCGTCAGCCAGATGAACGATCGGGAGCAATGATCAGAACCTGTGGATGGCCCTGGGCCTGGTGACGTGAATGGGCGCACCTTCCCGAGGTTGATCTCGAAATCGTCTCAGCTCTGATCAGGACCGGCGTTAGCGCGCTGGTTCGAGGTAGAGCCAGCCCTCGCCGGTCGCGAGTTGCGTGATGTCTCCGATTCCCTTTACGGGACGGCGAATTCCACGTTCAGCCGCATCGGGCCGCGCACCATGCTCGACGGCGCATACGTGATGGCCTCGTCGGTGACCTGCCACTCCGGCAGCCGGGTGAGTAGTTCCTCCAGGACGATCTGGGCCTCGAGGCGCGCCAGATGTGAGCCAAGGCAGAAGTGGGCTCCGTGTCCGAAGGCGAGATGCCCGGGCAGGCGGTGGATGTCAAGCCTCTCGGCGTCGGGGCCGAACTGGCGCTCGTCGCGGTTGGCCGCTCCCATGACGAGGGCGACCCGGGATAGCGCAGGAATCGTGACCCCGTGCAAGGTGACGTCGGTCGTGGTCGTGCGCCCCTGTGAATGCACCGACCCGCACCACCGGAGCAGTTCGTGGATGGCGTTGGGAATGAGCGCCTGGTCGCGCTGGAGTTCGGCGCGCTGGTCAGGGTGTTCAGCGAGCGCGATGACGCAATTGCCGAGGAAGTTCGTCGTCGTCTCGTGACCCGCGACGATGAGCAGGAAGCAGAACCCGAGGATCTCGTCGTCTCGCAGGCGTTCACCATCGATCTCGGCATCGAGTAGCAGGGAGATGAGGTCGTCGGTCGGCTGGCGCCGTCGGCGTCGCATGACATCCGAGAAGTAGGCGTTGATCGAAGCTACCGCGTCCTTGGCGCGTAGCACCGTGTCCGGGTCATCCGCGTCCTGCCGGACCATGGAGTCCGACCAGCTCTTGAAAGAGTCGCGGTCGGCGTCGTCAATGCCCAGCAGTTCGCTGATGACGATGATGGGCAGTGGTTCGCCGAGGGCGGAGACGAATTCCACCTGCCCGCCGCCGGCGAACGCATCGACGAGCCGGCGCGCGGCGCTGTGCACCCTCGGTTCGAACTCGCCGATCTGCCGCGCCGTGAAGGCCTTGACCACGAGCTTGCGAAGCTGACTGTGGCGAGGGTTGTCCATCGAGATGATGCTGGTCATCGGCGAGCCCTCACTCGGCGGTGAGGTGACGTTGATGCCCATCCCCGACACGAAGCGCTCGGTGTCGTGCAGCCCGTCGACGACGTCGCTGTAGCGGGTGAGCGCCCAGATGTCGCGCTCGGTGTTCCGGTACACGGGGAAGTCGTCGCGCATGCGCTGATAGATCCCGTACAGGTCTGCGCTTTGCATGTGCACGACGGGGTCCCAGAGCTGCTGGGAAGCGATAGCCATCGGCCTGCCTCCTATCGCGCGCAGGGAGCGACGTGCTGCCGCTGCAACATGGCGCGCAGGTGCGAGTCGTAGGGCGTTGCGGCATCTTGGCACAGACGCGCCGGCGGCGGCGGTCATCTCCTTTCCGTTGCCGGGTTGACCATGTCTGCAATGGCTTGCACCGGTCGATGCACGAGGTTGGTAGCGTGCCCGCGTGACTCGCGTAGGGATGCTCCGGCAATGCCGGCCGCCCACGCTCGTGAGAGTGACGGCCGTGCCGGTAGTTGCACTGTGCGCGCTGTTGGCGGCGTGCAGCTCCGCTGCGCCCGGTGCCAGTACGTCGGCGTCGGCTATCCCGTCGCCCGGTCCGCCGACGACCGCGACGGTCTCGCCGTCGCCCGGCTCCACGCCCAGTCCCAGCCCGGTCAGCAACGTCTGGAAGGGCAGCGTGAATCCGGCCGCCCTACCCCTCGGCGACAGCCACATCTCATCCAGTCCAATGCGCGGCTATCTCGATTCGTGCACGAGCTCGTTCCGGGGTGGGGGTGCGCGTCACGCGGGCAGCTGGCTCGATACCGCCGCCGGCACCTGGAATATGACCGACAAGCCTGCCGTCCAGGGCTCGGTCAGCTGGCCCGCCGCCGACTTCGCCGTCAGCGTGTCCCAGCAGACCCGCACGATCACCACGAACGACCTGCCCGAGCAGCAGAAGACGGGACTCTTCCCCATCTCGCCGAGCGATCCCGCCTATCAGTTCGACACCAATCCCAATCACATCGCGACCGACTCGGTCACCATTCGCCTGCCTGCTGACCCGACTGCTGCGGCTGCCCCGTCCTGCACCGGGCTCGGACCGATCGGCGTGCTCGACGACGGCGTGTTCCTCTACAACGCTCTCGATGACGCCGGTCGCGACGCCGTCGCGCACGAGACCCAGGACGAGTGCAACGGACACCCGGACGGGCGCGAGCGCTACCACTACCACGACGTCCCGGTGTGCATCCGCAGCCGAGCCACCGGCAGTTCGACGCTCGTCGGCTACGCGCTCGACGGCTACGGCATCTACGTCGAACGTGACGCCAAGGGCAATCTGCCTACCGACGCCGACCTCGACGCCTGCCACGGCCGCACGAGCCCGGTGATGTGGAACGGCAAGCTCACCAGCATCTACCACTACGACGCCACGCTCGAGTATCCCTACACCGTCGGCTGCTACCACGGCACGCCCACACCGCCGCCGCGCGGCTGACGCTCAGCGGGGACGGGGAACCGCGGCAAGCGTAGAAAGCGTGAATCATCGGGGCAGCGCTCGGCGCAGCGCCGCTGAACCGTCGATCTCGACACCCCTGGAGCGAAGCGCCTGCGGCAGTGTCATGTCGCCGCGCCAGACCTTGGCGAGCGCGCAGGGGTGTGATCACCGTGAATCGCGAGATGGCGGCGCGCTGTGTGCTTAACGCCTACCCGGATTGCCTCCGCGGCAGGTTGAGGTCCCTTCGCTCCGGAGCCAGGTGATTTTGACCGGTTCTGCAGCGGCTCGCGCGTGACGTTATCCACAGCGGGCACATCTGATTTGCCGTCCCCACATGTCACATAGCGTGACCGCCAATTCGAGGTCGGGGACTCTTCGTGGCGGTACCAACCGTTCGTCCTGTCGCGTCCGGATATGCCTCAGCCGACGTTGGAGACTCCGGCGTTCATGATGTCCTTGATCTGCTGCACGACCGGGTAGGTGCTCGCCATCTCGAACGGGAGGTGGCTGAAGTAGACCCAGGTGGGTGGTGGGGTGCTCGCTTTCGCCGCGGCGATCGTTTTCGGGTCGTAGAACTGGGTGCCGAGCACGACGAAGTCGAGCTTCAGCCCGACGCTTGAGATCGCTTGCAATTCTGGGGTGATGTCTTGCGCGGCGATCTCCGTGTAGGCCGTCGCTCCGGTCGCCTTGATTTGCTCCATGTACGGCCGGAAGTTGTCGACGAGCGGCGGGCGGTCTTGCAGGATGGGCACTTTGAAGCCGATGGCGCTCAGCGCGTCCTTGGCCCGCCGGCCCTGCGGTTGCACGGTCGCGACGGTGGAGCCGGCGATTGCGACCCCTGACGTCAACGTGCTCGGGAACTTCTCGCCGAGCAGCCGGAAGGGTCCCACCTGGTATTGCCCGACCGGATTGGGCGTGGCCTGGACCTGCAGCCGTGCGGCGGTCGCTTCAGGTGAGACCGTCCCGAGGGAGCGGCGAGATTACCGGTTGTGCTCGTGCCACCGGTCGGGATCGAGCTCGATCGGCCGCAAGCGCCGGCCGTCATGGCGACGAGCACGGTGACTGCTGCGATCGTGCCAAGGTCTGGCGGGAAGGGCTGGTTGCGGTCACGGGGCACCTCCCTTTCGATCCACGACGACAGTGGAGGTGAAGCGGGTGGCGCCGACAGAGCACAACGTCCCCAGCAGCCGGCGACCACCGGGCGCGTATCCAACGCGGAAACTGGTGTGTCCGCACCAGCACTACCGCGGGTTCGGCGCGGTCCGAGCCTCCGCGGTGACAGGATGCCGCTTTGCTTTGATGACCTCTGGGCATCACCGCTGACTAAGGCTTCGGACTGACCGGGGCCGGTGCTCGTGTGGCCACCCGATGGAAGTGAGGAACGCCGATGCCGCGAAACCGTGTTCGCGAAGTGATGCAGTTGCATTCGAGCGCACCGCCGCCGGCCGCCGACTTCGCTGCGACGATCGCCTGGCTCCGTGATCGAGCGTTGATCACCGACCTCTACGACCGCTACGCCTATGGCGTCGACTCGGTCGACATGGACCTGGTGCGATCGGTCTTTCACCCCGACTGCACTGTCGTCGGCACCATGGAAGCAGGTTCCCTGGAGGACTACCTCGAGGGGCTCGAAGCGGGCCTGCTGATGTATGAGGCCACGATGCACTTCAAGGGCAACCAGTACGTCGAGCTCGCAGGAGACCGTGCCTTCGTCGAAACCTGGGTGGTCGGCTACCACATGGAAGCGCCGGGCAGCCCGATCGACCACCTAAGGCTCGGGTTGCGCTACATGGACGAGGTGGTCCGCGTCGGCGACGACTGGAAAATCATGCGCCGCGAAGCCGCTCTGCAATGGCACACGGGGCCGTTCCCTCGACCCTCGATCGGCGAAGCGCCCTATCCGCGCAAGCAGCACCAGTCACGAACCGGAGACTGAGGGCCGCGGACTGTTCGAACCCCGAGCCCCTTGCTGGCCGTGGCAGACCGCGTCGGCCAACTTCTTCACCTTAGCGTCATCAGCTTCACACAGAGCACGGCTCCGGCAGCGTGCCGTGGCTCAGAAGATTGCCAAGGGATTAAGGGGGCTTCCTGTGCCTCCGTCAATGCGAAGCGGGGCGAGCACGAACAGGAACTCCCAGCGCTCGAGCCGTCGGCACCACGCGGTCGCCTCCTCGAGATCAGCGTTGTCCAGCAACCAGAGCCCCATGGCGACGATGCCGACCGCGTGGACGGGCAGTGACGGCTCGGTATAACCCGACGGCACAACCTCCTGCGAGGTATCCGATGCGATGACCGCCACCTCACGCTCGTGCAGCCAGGGCATGCAGGCCGCGTGCCACCCGGGCTGGCCGGTGGCGAGCATGTCCTCGTGGCCGCGCTCGCGCCGCCGGGCCGGGTAGCCCGTACGCACTAGTACCGCGTCGCCGCGCCCCACGACGACGTTCTGCCGAGCTTCGGCCGCATCAAGATCTTCAGGGAAGACACCCTCACCCGGCTCCAACCATGAACACCCGCGGACGGCGGGAATGTCGAGGATCACACCGCGGGTCGTAATCCCGCTGGCGGCTGCCAGGACGGACTGTTCGAGAGCGCCCGATCTTGCGGTCACTGAGCGGGCCGGACGACCGTTGTAGAGCTGGCCGTTCCGGACCCCGTGTGCGAGAGCGTCAAGATGCGTCACGGTGAAACCGTGAAACGCGAGGCCGAAGTACTCCATCGGTCCCCATGCCCGGGAGTGGGCGGGATCGCGCGGGTCGGCGGGCTCGCCCGTCACCAGCATCAGCCGCTGCGGAGTGCCAACGATCTGGTCGGGCTGCGCCTCAGCGCGGATGTCCATGGCGCACGAGACGCTCACCCCGTTTGTCACGGTCGCGACTGCAGCCCGGACCGTTTCTTCGGTGATGAAGTTCAACGTTCCGCGCTCGTCATCGGGTCCCCAGCGTCCCCAGTTGGACAGCGACTCGAAGTAGCCGCGGACCTCCTCCTCGGTCGGAACCCCTGGCATCACGCTTGCTCACCCACCAGACTCTTGAGATTGACGACGATGGCATTCTGGGTCGTCCGCGCGAGTACGACGACGGCTTCGTCGGCGCCGGGATTCTCCTCGCGGTGTGGGGCAAAGGGCGGCACGTAGACGTAGTCGCCGGGTTCCGCCTTGATCCGACGCTCGGCGCCGTTCTCGAGGAAGACGAACTCTGGATGCCCCGACACCACGTAGATGGCGCTCTCCGACTCACCGTGGTGGTGGTTCGCCGAGCAGGCGCCTGCCGTCACGTGCGTCTCGCCCATCCAAATCCCACTCGAGCTGGCGGAGGCACCGGAGATCCCCTCCAGCCGGCGCATGCCACTGCTCTGCGCGGTCGCCGTAGTGGCATCCGCCTTTCGCACGTGCACCAACGGCGGAGGAGGGGTGCGCCGATCCGCTGATCTGCCTGCAGTCATGGCAACCTCGCCTGGTTACGCGCGTAGCCGAAGGTCGAAGCGCTCGTAGCGCCGGATGTGCGCGAACGGCATCCATCGCGGTTCCGCGCCCGCCTCCAAGGACGAAGTCAGGTCCACCACGCTTCGCAGCAGCTCTTCGAGCTCCAGTCGAGCGAGAGATGCTCCGATGCAGTAGTGGGCTCCGGCGCCGAAGGTGGGCGGTGACGGGTTTGGCCTGCGCACATCGAAGACACCAGGCCGGTCATAACGACGCGGATCCCGCGATGCCGCAGGCAGGCAGAAGCCGATCGGGGTGCCAGCGGCGATAGGGAGGCCGCCCACGACGACGTCTTCACTCGCCGTCCGGGACGTCGAGAACGTGATGGCCTCGTAGCGCAGGCACTCGTCGACCGCATTCGGGATGACACGGGCATCAGCCCGTACCGCCGCATCGGCATTTGGGTTGGCAATGAGCAACCAGAGCATGGCACCTATCGAGCCTCGGGTCGTGTCATGCCCCGCGAACAGGAGGTTCTCGACGAGGTCCACCAGCTCTCGCGTCGACAGCTTGTCGCCACCTTCCTCCACCCGGATCAGCTCGCTTAGTAGGTCATCGCCTGCTGCCCTTCGGCGCGTCTCGATGAGCCCGATCACGTATTCGTCGAGGCTGGCCAAAGACTGCTCGACCCGAGTCTTCACTTCGGCGTCGCCTACAGCTCCAAAGGCGAGCCCGATGTCGGTTGTCCAGCGGGCGAACAGTTCTCGGTCCGCTTCGGGGATGCGCAGCAGCTCCGCCATGACCATCGACGGGAGGTGGTGCGCCAGCGTCTCCATTACGTCGACCTCCCCCTTGTTCAGGGCATCCTCGACGAGCATGTCCGCCATCTCCCGGAATCCGAGGACGTTCACGTTCGATCCGGCGTGGTGTGAACGCACGGCTGACCAGTCGGCGAATCCGGGTGTGGAATGGCGCGTTGTTGCTGAACATCAGCCGACTCCACCACTCCCATACCGGGCCGGATGAAAGGCCCATCATGGCCAGCAGGTCAGCGGCGAGAAACGCCGAATCTTGAGGCAACGTTCGACCTCGCCGTAGCTGAGGATGTACAGCCCGCTCTCCGCCGTGCTCGCCACCTCTGCTTCTGCGAGCGCAGCGGCGATGGGGGTATGGATGTCCTGCCAGAACGCGGCTTCTTCAAGCGGCAGGGACGGGAGGTCGCTGACATCCCTCATCGCTTCGGAAACTGACGGCGAGTGCGTCATGCTCAGTCCTTTCCCAACGGAAGCATCATGGCGTGTCGGATTTGAGCTGTGTCGGTGAATTGCTGCCAGTGCCATATACGCCCCTCGCGGACGCGGTAGATGGTGCACACCGGAGCGTCGATCATCCGACCGCTGGCTTTGTAGGTGCCCGCATAGCGTCCGAGCACCACGACGCTGTCACCCGCATCGAGGATCTCATCAACGCTGGTTCGGTAGTCGTGCCAGTCGTTGTTGATCGGTTCGACCACGTGACGGACTACCTCGGCGGGACCGCGCCAGGGGCCCTCGCCGGCGTACGGATGACCCTCGGCCTGGTACCACTGCACGTCGTCGGTCAGCAGGTCCACCAGACCTGGCGTATCCCGGTGCTGGTGCGAGACGTAGACGGCTTGCACCACCTCGAGGGCGGAAGGAAATTTCTCAGCCATGTTCAGTCCCTCGATTCCGAGGCGAGCCCGCCATTGAGCGAATGAAGCAGCCGCTCCTCAGTAATTCCGTTGCCGGTCACTTCGTCGGTGATCCGCCCGCGGCGCAGCACCACCACACGGTCGCAGATGGCTGTCAGGTCCTCGATGTCGGACGACGCCACGAGCACCGGCAGCCCGCCCGCCGCCTGTTCGGCGACAAGCGAGTAAATGCGATTGCGGGCGCCCACGTCCACCCCGGTGGTGGGATCGTCCAGCAGCAGCAGTCGAGGCGAGACCGCAAGCCACTTCGCCATCACGGTCTTCTGCTGGTTGCCCCCGCTCAGCAGCGTGTAGGTGGTCTCGACGTCGCGCGGCTGGATCGCCAGCCGCCGCACCCAGGACACCGCGCGAGCGCGTTCCAATTTGCGGCGCACCGTCAACCAGCGAGTCAGCTCGCCGAGTGAGGGCAGCGAGACGTTTTCGCGAACGCTGAATTCATGGACGGCTGCTCCCGGTGCCCGATTGGATAGCACTAGCGCGACACCCAGCTTGCGCGCCGCAGCGGGATTGACCTTGGTCAGCTCGACGCCGCGATCGAGGTCGGTCAGACAGCTCTTGGATGGGACCGCTCCGACGATCGCTGCGCACAGATCCTCGCGCCCCGAACCGTCCAACCCGGCAACACCCACGATCTCCCCGCCGCCGATGGCGATCTGCACGTCGCGCAACCGATCGGAGCTGACCTGGATGCTGAAGCCGGTACTCGCGCGGCCGGGAAGCGACTGACGATCGGCTTGGGGTACTTCGCCTTCCGGTTCTTGCGAGCCGAGGATCAGACGAACCAGGTCTTGCTTGTCCTGCTCGCCGAGCGGCCCGGAGCTGACCAGTCTGCCGTCGCGAAGGACAGATACATCGTCGGCGATCTCCATGACTTCATCAAGCCGGTGAGAGACGTATAGGACGCTCACGCCCCGCGCCCGGATCTCCTTGATAATCCTGAAGAGGGTCTCGACCTCCGCGGCTGGAAGCGACGCGGTCGGTTCGTCCAGTACGAGGGCGGCGATGTCGTGCTCCACGTCGGAGATCGCGCGGGCGATGGCGACGGCTGCACGCTGGACCGCGCGTAGCTCTCCCACTGGGAGGTCTGGATCAAGGGTGGCCCCGAGACGTGCCAACGCCGACTGCACTCGCTGGTCGTGGTCACGGGCGCGTACAACGCCTGCGCGCCGGGGGTAACCCCAGGAAAGCGCCATGTTCTCGGAGGCTGTCAACTCATCGACAAGGCCCAGGTCCTGATGTACGAAGCGCAATCCGAGCAGGCGGGAGTCCCGCGGCGAGCCAAGAGTCAGGGGCCGCCCGCCGACCTGCACGCTGGCTCCTGCATCGGGTGCATGAACGCCCGCGAGCACCTTGATGAGGGTGGATTTGCCCGAGCCATTGTGACCAAGAAGCGCATGAGTGCGACCGACGTGCAGATCCAGCGAAACGCTCTGCAGCGCTCGCTGCCCGGGGAAGGTCTTGGAGACGTTCCGCAGCGATAGCGAGGGCTGGCCTGCCGGCGTCCCGGGTGAAGCTGCCGATGAATCGATGGAAGCGTCGGGGCCGGTCATGTCGTGCCCGTTGCAGCGTTCTCCCGGCTGTTACCCGTGAATCGGGTCAGCGCGACCGCCGCGATCAGCGCCACGCCTTGGAAGACGTCGGGGGTCCAGGTCGGAGCGCCGCTCAGCAGCAGGCCGTACTGGCCGGTCGCCAGCATGAAGACGGCAACCGCGGTGCCCCAGGCGTTGAAGCGTGGGCTCCTGAACTGTGTGGAGCCGAGGAACACGGCCGCAAACGCAGGCAGCAAATACGAATCCCCGGCAGCGGGGGTGCTCGACGACAGCTGCGCCGTCAGAACGATTCCGGCAAAGGCGGCGATGACTCCACCGATCATGAGAGCCAACGACTGCAGGATCGGTACGCGTAGCCCCGCTAGCCGGGCTGCCGCCGGATTGAACCCGACCGCGTAGAGGAACCGCCCGAACTGGGTCTTCTCGAGCAGGACGCCGAGAATCACCATCAGCACCAGGACGTAGACGATAGGCCAGGTAAAACCCCAGAAGGCGCTTCCAGTCAGGCCGCTGCTGAAGGACCCTGACAGCCGAGGTCCGCTGAGCGTCGCGTTTCCGGACACGCCAACGGCCAGCGCGTCGGCGATCCCGAGCACCGCGAGCGTGCCTATCAGCGAAGGAATCTTCAGCACCACGACGATGATGCTGTTCACGATGCCGACCGCGAGACCGACAGCAAGACCGAGGAGCACCACCACCGGAATCGGAAGGGACGTCGTGAGTAGGAGCTTGGCGACAACAACGCTGACGAGGCTCATGGTGGCGCCGACACTCACGTCGAAGGCCCCTGCCGACAGCGGGACCAGCAACGCCAGCGCCGCGAGACCTGAAATGGCGTAGCCGTTCGCGATGCCGTTGGCAGTCTGGGATGACCAGAAGATGTGCGGCTTCACGACAGTGAACACCGCGATGATCAGTATCCAGACGTAGATCGCGCCGATCCGCCGTGGGGAAAGCCAACGCGCCCAGGGAGACCCTGGGCGCTTGGCTACGACTTCATCCTCGAGTTCTGAGTCCTCGACGAGTGACGCCGGATCCACCAACGCATCCATCTACGCGCTACCCACCATCAGCCCGAGTCCGCGAAGGGAGCTCACCCGATCCCCTTCTTCCACAGGGCTTTGTACTGGTCCTGATAGCCCTCCGTCAGGAAGTACGGATACTTCAGCTGACCCGCCGTGTCAGGAGTGACAATCCAGAGCGGAGCGGCCGCGTCATCGACGCTGGTGGACTGGCCGGTGTAGGTCCTCGCCAGGGCGTCGACCATGGTCCACATCGAGTCCAGAATCGGCGGCATCACGAGAGCCTTCACGATGCTGCCGTCCTTCAGATACTCCACCGAGGCCTGTGACGGGTACTGGCCCACCACGCCGACGTTGGTGATGCCCGCGGTCTTCATCGCCTGGGGAATGCCGATGAGCATGTTGCCCTCTTCGGCCACCACGTAGTTGATGTCGGGGTTGCTTCGCAACGTAGCCACGATCTGACTCGGAAGCGCGCTGCCGTAGTCCGTGGCAGGAACATCGATGGTCTTGACCTTGCAGCTCGAGCAGAGCTTCGAGTACTGCGTGTTGAAGCCGTCCTTCACGTCAAGCAGGGTCGGGAAGGTCGAAGAGTGGACGAGCAGCACATTGGCCTTTGTCCCCTTCTTGGCCAGAACCCAGTTGGCAAAGGCGACGCCGATTCCATTGGACGTGCTGCGTCCCTGAACCACCGCGCTGATGCCGTTCCCCACCGGGTCGGCGACGAACCCGTCGATCACCGGGATGTTCTCCG
This sequence comes from uncultured Actinomycetota bacterium, assembly GCA_963782485.1. GTDB lineage: Bacteria > Actinomycetota > Actinomycetes > Frankiales > Frankiaceae > DATAZK01. Next base: position 351,045 of record CAWAJV010000004.1, on the reverse strand, counting down.
ACTTCAGCGTCGCAAGCTCGCTGCTGAAGATGCTGCTCGGGAAACCGGTCGCGATGACGGCGTCAGGCTTGGCCCGAACCGCCAGGCCCCAAGCGGCTTTGACCGTCTCGGGCGTCAGGCCGCCGTTGATGGTCTGAACGGTCCAGCCGAAAGACTTGGCAGCCTCGATCAACGGGGGCCCGAGAATCTGGCAGTCCGGGATCGAGCACTGGATCCACGCCAGCTTCTTGCCCTGTGGCACGGGCTTGCTCAGCGGGTCGGTGATCTGAATCTTGGTCGGGCGAGTGGTCAGCTGGTCGACCGCCTTCTGCGCCTCCGAAATCGACGAGGTGGACTGCGCGCCTGAACCACCGGTCGAGCTTCCGCCACCCCCGCTGCTGCTTCCGCAGGCGACGAGCGCCATGACAAGACCAAACGCCATCAGGTGAAGCGGGCGACCGACGCGTTTCAACAGTGCCTCCGAACGGTTGGTGCGGCCGTCACTGGTGATCGGGCCTGAACTGGGGACATATGTATGGCTGCGCTTCAGCCGGCATTCGCCGCTGAGCGGGGAGCCGGGGGTTCTCTGAACGGACTCGCATGAAGGTGCCGGGACAGATCGCCTTCGAAATGAATCGAGATGACTCGCTCCGTGAAGCGCCATTGGTCGCCGCTCAGGTGGAGCTGATCGTCGTACTCACCTGCGGCGACGACGGCGACAGGATTTCCGGGCACAGCTTGCAGGACGGTGTAGTACGAATGCGCGCGGGCGCTATCGCGGCCATCGAGGTACACCTCGACGTTCGACGTCACGTGCATGGTGCCGGGCCGGCCGCCGTGCACCTGCAAGATGTCCTCATACATGTGCTGCACGGCCGCAGCCCCGGCGTACGTCGCATCTGTCTCGGTGAAGCGTACCGCCCCTTCTGAGAACAGCTGACCGAGGCTGGCGAAGTCGCCGCCGTCAAGATGCCTGGCGTATGTGCACAGGAGGTTTACGACTGCTTGCTCGGACAATCCCGCCGCCTCGTTGTGGCTAGATAGCTGTGTTGCGTATCTTAGGGATGATAGGAATTGTGTCAAGGACCACACTGCTTCGGACGGGCTGCAAAGCGCAAAGCCACGTTCGCGTGGTACCGATGCCGAGAGGCGGCTGTCGTTGGAGCGGACAGTTGCCGCCCGATGAAGCTAGAAGCCGGTGACGCGTACGGCGAGGTCCGTACCGCCGGACATCGCATACAGCTGGCTCGTTTCAAGGTGCCGGCGGGCGGCTCGACCGGCGGCGGCTCGGTCGCCCCGCTTGATGTACTTCAGAAGAGTGCCGTGTTCACCTAAGCCGGCATGGCGCAATGGCATGTCCGGGAAGGCATGGCTGGTGCTGGCGACCCGAGCCCATGCGGCCTCGTGCTCCGACCAGAGTTCCTCGAGCGCACCGACAACCAGGATCAGGGTTTCGTTGCCGCAGAGCTTGGCCAACTGCTCGTGGAACAGGCGCGACTGACGGATGACCTCTAGCGGGTCGTTCACCGCCGCTTCGGCGGCATTGTGAATGGCGACAAGCGTCGGCACGACCGCCTCCTCCCGGTCCTGGCGGCTCGCACACAGCTCGGCGCAAAGCGGCTCGAGCAGCTTCAGCGCATCACCGACGTCATGCAGCGAGACAGACCGTGACTGCAGCACCATTCCCAGGGTGTAGGCAGCCATTCCCGCGGAAGGACGAAGCACCGTGGCGCCGCCAATATTGCCGCGCTGCACTCTGATGAGCCGTTCGGACTCCAGGATGCGCAGGGCCTCGCGTAGCGACCCGCGGCCCACGCCGTACTCGGCAAGGAGCTCGTCCTGCGACGGCAACCGTTCACCATCCGCGAGGACGCCGGACAGGATCTGTGCGCGGATTCGATCTGCGAGCAGATCCGCGACCTTGGGCGCACGCAGGCTACCCCGACGGTCGTACTTGAAAGGCTCCGGCATGCCGGAGTCGGCGCTGGCGATATTCGCCCTCCAAGGCTGAGCTGATCCGCGGCTTCATATTAGAGCCTTGTTCCAATGTGGCACACGCGTTCAGCGGTGGCACTCACGTGATGACACGAACAGGCGCGCCTTGCGTCCACGCTGCGATGTTCTCGACGATCTGCTCGTAGAAGAGCTGGTAGCAGTTCCTGGTCACATACCCGATGTGCGGCGTGAGTACAACGTTCGTGGCCGCGCGTAGCGGGTGGGAAACACCGAGGGGCTCGCTGTCATAAACGTCCAGCGCCGCCCCGGCAATCCACTTTTCCCGCAATGCGCGAACGAGTGCGGCCTCATCGATTATGGGGCCTCTGGAAGTGTTGACGAGCACGCTGTCTGGTCGCATATGACGAAGCTCGGCTTCTCCGAGCAGCCCCCGGGTCCGTGCCGAAAGGACCAGATGGACCGACAGCACGTCGGCCTCAGAGAGCAGGGCTTGCTTGCTCACCCAGGACGCACCGCGTTCTGCAGCGGCCGCTTCCGTCAGGTTCTCGCTCCAGGCGATGACGTTCATCTCGAATGCCCTGGCGATACGCGCCATGGCCGTTCCGGTGCGCCCTAGACCCAGCAGGCCGAGCGTCCGGCCGGCCAGGTCTCCGCCCATGGTGTGCTGCCAACCGCCTTGCTGGACGCTCGCGTGTTCGGCCGGGATGTGACGCAGTAGCGCCAGGATCAGCCCCCAGGCCAGCTCGATCGTATTGGTGACGATGCCCGAGGTTCCGCAGACGAGCACCCCCCGTCTGGCGGCCGCCGCCGTGTCGATCGCCGCGTTCGCCATACCGGTGGTGGCGACGAGCCTCAGCTCGGGGAGCGCTTCGAAGAACGCCGCGTCCAGCTCTGTTCGCTCCCGCATGGCAACGACGACGTCGAAGCCCCTCACCCTCTCTACGAGGGCGTCGCCATCGACGTGGTCATCGAAGGCGTGCACCTCGCAGTCGTGCAACTTCGTCCAGGACCCGAACTCATGGCTCGCCTGCTGATAGTCATCGAGCACAGCGATTCGTGTCACCATCTCTGAGTCACGCTCGTCCTCCTGATGGAGCCCTCATGGGGACTTCCTGTTGTGGTTCCGTCGCAGTCCAGGGCCCCGGGCTCACGCTCCGGGTGGCCTGGCATTCAGGCTTGCCGCCAGGAGCCCGTCGGCGAAAGCTCTGCCGCCCGGCTCACCAGTTGTTCACCGACGAGATCAACCTGCCTGTGCCACTCGGACAGGGAGCCGTCCAGCGTGTCCAGGTGCACGACCACGAGCGAGAAGCCCTCGGCCGCGAGCGCCGCCAAATCATCGAGCACCTTCGCCGCGGTGCCCTTCCCGAAACCCCCTCCGTGTGTCTCGTCGATGCGGACGGTGAGGACGGCCAGGAGCGAGAACTCATCCGGAACGCGACCGGCTGATTCAAGCCGGTCGGGCAAGGACGCGATGACTTCGTGGTAACGGTCAGCGGCGGCCAGCGGATCGGTGAAAGTGGGATAGAAGCCGTCGCAGCACCGAGCGGCCACCGCCGCGCCCGTTGCACTCACCCCGCCGTAGTAGATGCGCGGACCCGGCACCTGTACAGGTTTGGGGTCCATCCGGACTCCGTCGAAGGCGTAGTGGCGGCCGCGGAACGACACGACGTCCTGCGTCCATGCCGCCTGATAGACACCGACTGACTCCTCCAGCCGAGAAAGCCGCTCGCCGTACGGGATACCAAGTGCCGCGAACTCCTCGCGAAGCCAGCCAGGGCCTACTGCGACGACGAGTCTGCCCTTTGAGACCACATCGACAGAGGTGAGCTGGCGCGCGTCCTGCAGGGGGTGCCGATACGGCGCTATCCAGACCGAAGGGGCGAGTCGTATCCGGTCCGTCACGGCGGCGGCTGCCGCCATGCCGACGACGGCATCGACCATGTCCGGGTCCACCGGATATGCCCTGGCTCCTGTCACGGGATCGGCCGCGCGGTGCTTGCTGCCCGCGGAATCAGTCATCAGAACATGGTCGGAAAACCAGAGGGAGTCATAGCCCGCTGCCTCGGCGCGGCGCGCGACCTGGGGAACGTCCATTCGCAGCGCCGGCAACGGCTGCAATGTCCAACGTCCGCCCACGGTCGCGCCTACACCGTGGGTGTTCATGTACAGGCCGATCTTCAAAGAACCGTCGATCCCCTCGTCACGCTCACCATCCGTCGGCGTGGGATGCCAGCAACAGCGTCGTCAGCTTCATCGAGACAAAGCGCCAGCGCCCTTCGTGAACGGCGTATTCCTCGTCGTACCGCACCGCTGCCCACGTCGGCTTTCCGTCCAGGGTCATCGGCTGCAACAGGTGGCATCGTCCCGTTGCGGCTCGGCCCGGGCTCGCTACCTCGACCGCGTGATTGAGGATCATGTGGATGGCGAAGGGAATGCTGTCTGCGCAGGCCCGCCAGTAACCGGCGATTTCCTCGCGGCCCCGATAGACGCCGTACTCGTCGCCGCCGTCCCAGACCCCGTCCGGTGTGAACAGCTCAGCGAGGGGGACCGCATCGTAGGAAGCGTCGCACAGAGCGGCGTACTCAAGTTTCAAGTGGCGGATTGCCTCCAAGTCCTCAAGCCGCTGTAATCGCTGCTCAGTGCTCATGCTGGCCGAACTCCCACTGGCTGCCGGGCGGGGTGACGGAAACGGCGACGTCATGCCACACCCGCAGTTTCGTCGGTTGAGTCGGTGAGCAAGTCAGCGATGCGCAACAGGGTCCGGTCGGTGTACCGGCGGCCTACGAGCATCACACCGAGCGGTAGCCCATGCACATCGCCTCCGGGCACCGAGAGCGCGGGATGCCCCGTGACGTTGAAGATGCCGGTGTTCAGGTGATATCCGAATCCTGCATCAAAGACCTGCCCCAGGTTTGGTGACGCGGGCAGCGGAAGCGCCACAGGCGAAGGCGCACACGTGGGCATGAGGAGCGCGTCGACATCGGCCAGGACCCTGTCGTACTTGGCGGCGAGGTTCAGTGCGACGTTCTGCGCCCGGGCGTAGTACCGGCCGAAGTGCTGATCCCGCAGGAACTGTCCAAGGAGCATGAACAGCTTGGCGGTGTCCGGCAGCTGGTTCGGGGAGCTGCGCAACGCTCGGCCAAAGGCCACAGTCTGGTCTTCGGCGTAGTAGCCCTTCCATCCGGACGAGTTTCCGCCCCCGTTCAGGAGCTGACCGGTGATGCCTTCGGCATAGATCGGGATCGTCAAGACCGCGCTGGCAGCGTGTTCCGGGAGAGAGATGTCGACGATCGTGACGCCACGCGACTCCAGTCGTTTCACGAGATCGGCGAAGCATTGCCGCGCCTCTGGATGCTCGCCGATCGCGTCGAGCCCCTCGCGCAGAACGCCCACCCGGTGGATCGTCGCGGCCGGCTGCAGCGGTAGGGCCTGTTGCCTCGGATCCATGCCGTCGGTCCCCACCGTGGCCAGCAACGCCGCCTCGAGGAGCTTCACTGACCTGGCCAGAAAGCCGACATGGTCTAGCGAACTTTCGATGGACAGGACCCCCGTGTACGGCACGGCGCCGTAGGTCGGTTTCAATCCGAAGACGCCCGCGAGTGATGCCGGTATACGGACGGAGCCACCCTGATCGGTGCCGACCGCGAGGGCACATTCGCCTGCGGCCACCAAGGCGGCGCACCCGCTCGACGAGCCACCCACTGAGAAGCCTGGCATCGCCGGATTGACGACGGCGCCGGTGACCGCCGTGTTCGATCCGGACGACAAGCCGAGCCCTTCGGAGGACGCCCGACCGGTAATCGTCGCGCCCGCATCCAGCAGGCGCGTGACGACGGTGGCGTCGACCGCGGGTACATGCCCTTCGAAGATGGCCGCGCCGTTTGACATCGGGACGCCCGCCACGCAAACGCTTTCCTTAACGGCGACTGACACGCCGTGGAGCGGCCCAACCGACTGGCCGGCGACCTCGCATCGCCAGCTCCAGCCGTTATGCGGATTTTCGTCGGGCGTCGGCGCGCGACCGGGCAACCGCGGGTACCGCGTGACCGGCAGCGTGGGAGAGAGTTGACGAAGGCTGCGGAGAGCCTCGGCCGACTCTCGGACCCTGTCGGCGATGGTGACGAAAGATGCCTCACTCAGGCTGAACCCCAGCTGTGTAGCGAGCCGCCGCAGCGTGGCATCGTCCGGCGGGTTGATGTCGTAACCCGCGCTGAACTCCACGCTCTCGCCCGGCACGCCCGCCTCCTCGTTCACCGCATATATGGCAGGTGGTCGCCGCACGCGCCACAGTGTCGAAGCCGTATCGTGCGAATCCTAAGCATCTTGCGCCTGATGTAAAGACCCATCGTTCGACCGGCGGCATCGCACGCCGAACGGCTGGTGGACTGGGCCCGGCCGCCTTCTGGGCGATGGACTCAGGCCGGAACCCGCAGCTGCTCGCACACGCCAGTTCGAGATCGAACTCGCCGTCGGACTTCTTCGTAATCGGGACATTCGCTCGCCCGCTGGCAAGAGCAGCATTGGCTTAGGGCCACGAGCTTCCCGGGGGCCGTGCCCAAAGCTGGTGTCCGACGTTGAAACGAGTCGTACTCCCGGCGGCTACACCACCGCGACCGCGCGGTCGTTTGCCCGATTCTGCCCGGGTTGCCGCGTGACGTTATCCACAGGCGGCACACCTCGGTTGGACATCCTCAACTCGTCACATAGCGTCACCGCGAACGAGGTCCGGGGGGACGCTGCCAGTGACGAATCCGCATGCGCCGATTGCCCGGTCCGTCGCGCCCGGATACGCCCATGCGGACAGCGCCGGCCCCGCCGCGATGGTCGCTGCACGACTGGAAGCCCAGCTCAGAGGACTGATTCGAAGTCAGCGGCTCGACCCCGTCAGCGACCGCGAGACCATCGCCGCGCTCGTGGCCGACCTGGTTTCAGCCGACCAGGAGCTGGCGTCCAGCAGTGGCGATGCCGACGGCGCGCTATCACGCACGGTGCGCATGATCCTCGAGCGACGGCTCGGCGAGGCCGGTGCCGGGTTCGGTCCGCTGCAGCGCTACTTCGACGACCCGACGATCGAAGAGATCTGGATCAATGAGCGACTCCCGGACGGTTAGGGCGCGCACAGGTCGTTTGCGATGCGGCCGACGCCACCCGTATCCGCATCCGTGAGATGACCGTCACCGCTGCCGGGGGAGCACGGCCCGCGCCGGGCCGAAAGTTCAGTCCGCGGCTGACGTGACCTGTGCGCCCTGATCGGGGATCTGCACGGTATCGACCGAGACCCCCCCACCGGAGTACAGCTCCTCGATGAGGAGTCCGTGGCGGTTCAGGACGCCACGGCGCTTCAGCTTCATCGTCGGTGTGAGTTCCTCGGAGTCCGGTTGCCACTCCTCACCCAGCAAGCTGATCCGGCGGATCCCCTCGGCCTGAGACACCCGTTGATTCAGGACGGCGACCTCTTGCACCACGGCTTCGATGACGGCTGGATGTCGGGAGAGCTCGGTCAGCGACTCGGCCTCGATCCCTTGGCTCTTGGCCCACGCCGGCGCCACCTCCGGATCGAGGACCGCGAGCGCCGCCAGGAACGGCTTACGATCACCGACCACCATGGCCTGACCGATCAGCGGGATCGTCTTGAGTTCGGCTTCGAGGTTGGCCGGGGAGATGTTCTTCCCACCTGCGGTGACGATGAGTTCTTTCTTGCGGTCGATGATGCGGACGTAGCCGTCGACATCGATGGAGGCGATGTCACCGGTGTGCAGCCAGCCCTCCGGGTCAAGCGCTTCGGCCGTGCGCTCCGGATCGTTGAGATAACCCGCGAAAACGACGGGACCTCGACAGATGAGCTCGCCGTCCGCGGCGACCGCCAGCTCGATGCCCTCCAATTGCCGGCCGACGGCGCCAGGACGTACCCGGATCGGGTCCCAGATCAGGGCCCCGGTGTTTTCCGACATGCCAAACAACTCCGACATGGGTGCGCCGATATCGCGCAGGAACACCAGGACCTCCACCGGGATGGGCGCCGCACCGCTGACCATGATCCGTGTCTGGTCAATGCCGAGCAGCTGCCGGACCGGCCCGAGTACTTCGGCATCGACGCGTGCCCACTGCTCGGCCAGCTCGGAAGGCAGGTCCGCTTCCCGGGCCCGCAGTTCGGCGACCTCATGACCGACCGCCAGAGCCCGCTCGAACACCTCAAGTCGCTCGGGCGCCGTCGCGGCGAGTACCGCGCGTACCCCGGCGTACATCTTCTCGAAGACTCGTGGGGGACCGAACAAGAAGGTGGGTCGGACGTCAGCGAAGTACTGGCTCAATTGTCCGATGTCGGGACACGTGGTGACCTGGCTGCCCCAGAACATCGGCAGGTAGTGGCTGACGATCCGCTCGGCGACGTGCGCCATCGGCAGGTACGACACGACGCGTTCATTGCGGCCGTCGGAACCGATGTGCGGTCGCAGAGCGCTGAACTCCGCGACTGACGTTGGCGTGGGTAAGCATCACGCCCTTCGGTGGTCCGGTCGTACCGGACGTGTAGATGACCGTGATCAGATCGTCCCCCCGCAGCGAGCCGGCGGCGGCGCGCAGGTCGAGCGGCTCCGAATCGGCAACGGTCGCGAGCGGGGTTACGTCGTCCCGGGAGTCGGTGACGTCGACGCGTGTCCTCGTTGTCGATGACGACAACGTGCCGTAACCGCGGCAGGCGGTCACGCACGGTGAGGACACGATCGAGCAGAGCGCGTTCCACGAAGCAGACCGTCGCGTCGCAGTGGCCAGCGAGCCACGCGATTTGCTCTGGGGACGACGACGTGTAGATGGAAATCGGGACGCCGCCGTTGAACACCACGGCCATGTCGCAGGCATGGAACGCCGGCTGGTTGCGCATCAGCAGCACAGCCCGGTCGCCGGGAACGAACCCGAGTCCTTCGCAATCCCGCCGCGATGCGAGCGACGGCATTGGCGTACTCCCGCCAACTCCAGGAGCCGAAGCTGTCGCCCCGCCGCCAGCGCAGCGCCGTGGCATCCCCTTGCCTGTCGACCATGTCCAGGAAGGCGTGACCGACCGTTCGGGACGATGTCGGGTGACTGCCCATGCTTCCTCCTGAGAATCCGGCGCTCTGAAGAAGCCGTCGTGAGCGGAGTGTCGGTCGCGTCGCGGCGGCCTTCGTTCACGAACGGGAGCGGACCGTAGCAACCGCGCGCCGTCGCGTCGAGGGTCATTCGTCCAGCGAGAAGGAATGGCAGGCAGCCGAGGACGTTCGTCCCTACCGCTCGGAGCCCTTCCGGCACCAGGTTGATCACCCCAAGGTGATGTGGTCCTCGGCGCTCGCAGAGGAGCAGATGATGTCCGCTTCCATCGATGCCCATATGCGGGAATCCGACGCGTTGATGTGGTCCCTGGAACGGTCGCCGGAGCTGCGGGCGACCATCGTGCTGGTGGTCCTGCTCGACGGTTCCCCCTCGACGCCGGCTCTGGCTGATCGTCTAGAACGGCTCAGCCGGGTCGCGCCGCTGTTCCGGCAGCGGGTGGTCGAGGACAAGCACCACATCACCACCCCGATGTTCGTTGTCGATCCTCACTTCGACGTGAGCTGGCACCTGCGCCGATTTGCGGCCGCCGAACCCCGCACGCTGGAATCGGTCCTGCAGGAAGCCGCGAAGATGGGGACCGAGGCGTTCGATCCGGTGCGGCCGCTGTGGGAGTGCACCGTCATCGACGGCATGGAGGAAGGCCAGTCCGCCCTGGTCTTGAAGGTGCATCACACGCTGACCGATGGCCTCGGGGGTGTGCAGTTGCTTTCACACCTCATGGACCTCGATCCGGCCTCCGTGCGTCTGGGCACCATGCCGCCGGTGCCACCGCCGGCGAGTCCGAGGAGCGGATCGGTTTCCGAGGCCTTCGACTACGCAGGTCGCCAGATGCTGGGCGCCACCTGGTCCGGTGCCACGAAGCTGATCCGGACGGGGTTCAGGGCGGTGCGGGACCCGGTCGCGACGACAAGGGATGCGACTGCCACCGCCAGAGCCATCTTCGACGTGCTGCGGCCCCCGCCACCGTCGATGTCGCCGGTGTTCGGCGCACGCGGGATCGATCGCCGGTACATGGTGATCGACGTGCCGACCGTCGCCCTGAAGGCGGCGGGTCACTCGGCCGGTGGGACGCTCAACGACGCCTTCATCGCCGCCCTCAACGGGGGTTTGCGGCTTTATCACGAACGGCATGGGCAGCCGGTGCAGCAGCTGTCCGGCACCGTGCCGGTCAGCGTCCGGACAGTGGACGACCCCATCGCCGGCAACCGCATCACCATTGCCCGGTACGTCGACAAGGTTGGGCGCAACGAGCCGGCGGAACGCATCCGTGCCGCGCATGCGCGCATGCGGCAGCTGCGTAACGACAGGGCGACTCCGTATCTCGAAGCCATCTGGGCCGTGGTCAACCGGCTGCCGGTGTCCTACCTGCAGGGGTCGACCTCGATGTCGGATTTCACCGCAAGCAACGTGCCGGGGATTCCCGTCCCGGTGTACTGCTCAGGCGCACTGGTCCGGGCGCTGTATCCCTTCGGTCCGACGATGGGTGCTCCGCTCAACGTGACGCTGATGTCCTACGCCGACACCTGCCACATCGGGGTGAACATCGATGTGACCGCCGTTCCGGACAGCGACGAGATGCACAGCTGCCTGCAAGCCGGCCTGGCTGAAGTGTTAGGACTCGCCGTCTCGAAGCCGACTTCCGTCAAAACGGGAGGCCCTGCCTAAGTCGCAGGCGGACGCCGTTCAGTCGTGGGCGGCAGGGCTTTCACGACCAGCGCGCCCTCGCGGCGCCCGGTCAGTAGGGCGGCTCGTCCAGTGGGACGACGACGAGGCCCACCGTGGCCTTCGCCCGGGGATCACCCAAAAGGGCCCAAGTCGGCAACGGCGGGACGTTGTGCTCTCGCTTCCGGGCGTGCTCCCGGCGACCCTGACGCGGTCTGCCCCCGTACTCGACCGCTCCGCTGCCAGGAGGCATGCCATGGTCGGACTTGACGCCGACGTCCTCGATGCGACTCTGCAGGCCATCCGCGAGTTTGCCGAGCGGCACTTGCCGGTCGAGAAGCTGCTGGCTTTGGACCGGGATGACGAATGCCCGGTCGCCACTGTGCGCGCCATGTGCGGCGACGAGCTGGGCATCCAGTTGCTCTTCATACCTGAGGAGTACGGAGGGATGGGCGGCGGAACCTTCGACGTGTATCGGGTGTGTGAGGCGATGGCGCGCATCGACCTCGGCGTCGCGACCAGCGTGCTCGCGACCTTTCTCGGTAGCGATCCGATCGTCGTGGGCGCCACGGTCGAACAGAAGAAGCGGTGGCTGACCCAAATCGCCGAGCAGGGCACCCTGCTCGCCTACGGTGCGACGGAGCCCGAGGCCGGTAGCGACCTCGCGGCTCTGCGGACGAAGGCGGTGCCTGTCGAGAGTCACGGGCGGGTCGTCGGCTACCGCATCAGCGGACGCAAGCAGTGGATCAGCAACGGCGGGATCGCCGACGCGGTGACGATCCTGGCCAATGCTCCCGGTGGGCCCACCTGGTTCTACGTGTCGCACGATGCACCCGGGTTCAGCGCCGCCAAACCGGAGGACAAGCACGGAATCCGGCTGTCGAACACGGCCGCGCTCTATCTGGACGACGTCGAGGTCGGCGCGGAGGACCTGGTCGGGGAGGTTGAGGGGCGGGGACTGATCCAGGCCCAAGCGGTCTTCGGTTACACCCGACTGATGGTCGCCGCCTTCGGCCTCGGCGGCGGGTGGTCGGCGCTCGAGCGAGCTATCAACTACTCCACGGAGCGGCGGGTCGCGGGCAGCGCGCTAGCCGAGAAGCAGGGCTACACCCACAAGCTGCTCATTCCGCATGCCGTACGGCTGGAAGCGGCCCGCTCCTTCATCGAGGAGACCGCTACGCGCATCGACGCCGGGGAGGAGAACCTGCAAACCGAGGGAGCGATCGCGAAATACCTGGCCAGCGAATTCGGCAACGCCGCGGCTGAGGCGAGCATCCAAGCATTCGGAGGGTACGGCTACACCCGCGAATATGTAGTCGAAAAGATCAAGCGCGATGTGCGCATCACGACTATCTACGAGGGCACCTCCGAGATCCTCGAGATGACTATCGCGCGCGACCGCTGGCAGCTCCACCTCAAGACGCGTGGCGAGCATTTTCGACAGGCGGCGACCGAGCTCGCCCCCCTCGCGCTCGCTCACGGGGGCTGCGGCGCCGACATCGCCGCCCTGGCGCTCACCGCCCTCGCGGAGGTCCTCGAGTCGGCCCGGATCGACCGGCTGACACGCCACCAGCACGTGCTGTTCAAGCTGGGAGAGCTGATCGCCTACGCCGAGACAGCCGGCGCGTTCGCCCGGCGGGCCGCCAGGGCACTTGGCGCCGAGCCGTACGAAAAGTCCGACCGCCGGTTCGAGCCGGCGGCGCTCGCCGCAATGAGCCGGGTCTTTGCCCGCGAGGCAGCGCTGAAGGTTGCAACGGAAGGTATCCGGCTGCTGCGCGGCACACCGGTTGTCGCCGGACACCGGCCCGGCTCCGTCGCCTCCAGCCTGCACCTGGACGGGATTGAGCAGGCCCACGAAGGACTGATCGAGGACATGGAAACAGTCCGCGACGCCCTGTACGCACCGCCGGCCAGCCATCGCTGACGGCACGCCCTCCCTCTGGAGCCACACGATGACCGGTGCCGCTGACCATGGCCGCAACTCCGCGGTCCCTCCCACCCCCATAGCGATCGTCGGCATGTCCGCCTTGATGCCGGAGGCTCCAGATGCCGCAGCCTTCTGGGCGAACATCACCGGCGGCCGGTATTGCGTCACCGACGTCCCGTCGGAACGCTGGGACCCGGCCCTCTACTACGACCCGGATCCCCGCGCTCCGGGTAAGACCTACTCGCGGATCGGCGGTTGGGTCAGGGAGTTCACCTGGGACCCATTCGCCTGGAAGCTGCCCATCCCGCCCCGGGTCGGCGAGCAGCTTGACGACGGACAGAAGTGGTCTGTGTCGCTCGCCCGGCAGGCGCTGCTCGACTTCGGCTGGCCGAGCAAGCCGCTGGACACGGAGCGCACGGCGGTCATCATCGGCACCGCTATTGGCGGCGAGAAGCAGTACGCGACCAACATGGCTATCCAGTTCCCCGAGTTCGAGCGCGAACTGAGGGCATCTCCGACCTTCGCGGGCTTGTCCGAAAGTGTGCGTGAATCGGTCGTCGCCGAGGCGCACAAGTCGTTCGCCGCACTGACCCCCGAAATCACCGAGGACACGATGCCTGGGGAGCTGGCGAACGTGATCGCCGGCCGGGTTGCCAACCTGTTCAACCTCCGCGGCCCGAACTTCACGACTGACGCGGCATGCGCGTCGGGCCTCGCGGCGATGAGCGCCGCCGCCCACGGCCTGGCCGCAGGTGACTACGACACGGCCATTTCCGGCGGCGTGGACCGGAACAACGGGATCGCCGCCTTCGTGAAGTTCTGCAAGATTGGCGCGCTGTCGGCGACCGGCACCCGACCGTTCGACGCCGGCGCAGACGGCTTCGTCATGGGCGAGGGCGGTGCTCTGTACGTCCTCAAGCGCCTTGCGGACGCCGAGCGCGATGGCGACCACATCTACGCCGTCCTGCTGAGCATCGGCGGCTCGTCCGACGGCAAGGGCCGCGGCATCACGGCCCCGAACCCCATAGGTCAGCAACTCGCCATCGAGCGGGCCTGGGATCGGGCCCGCATTGACCCTTCGACCATTGGCCTCATCGAGGCGCACGGCACCTCGACCCGCGTCGGGGATTCTGAGCGAGGCCGAGGCGCTCACTGCCGTCCTCGCCAAGGCGGGGGCGGCGCCGGGCAGCATCCCGGTAGGGAGCGTCAAATCCAACGTTGGCCACCTCAAAGCTGCCGCCGGGGTAGCCGGTCTTTTCAAGGCGGTGCGCGCGCTTTCGGACAAGGTGCTGCCTCCCAGTATCAACTTCCGCGTGCCCAACCCCGGCATCGACTGGGATAGCACCCCATTGACCGTCAATACCGAGCTGCGCGAGTGGCCCGCGCCGGCTAGCGGTGCTCGCTTCGCAGGAGTCAGCGCTTTCGGATTCGGCGGAACCAACTTCCATGCGGTGCTCGAGGAGTACGTTCCGGGACGCCACCGCGACGACCGGAGCCGCTCGTACGCCGGCGCCGAAATGCCCGCCTCCACCGGCGCGCCGCAGCTCGGACCGCAGGACGGGGCGGCGCGTATGAGCGCTGCCGCGGGTGCCGCCAAGGCGCCGTTGCGCGGGGCTCTGGTGCTGGGTGCCTCTGACGACGAGGCGCTGGCCGCTCGGCTGGAACACGTAACGCGCGACGCCGCCACGCTCGCGACCAAGCCGCCGGCTCCGCCGATGGCCGTCGATCTTCAGGCAAGCGTGCGGGTGGCGATCGATTTCGCCGACGCCGTGGATCTCGCCGACAAGGCGAGCCGCGCGCGTGACGCGCTGCTGTCCGGGGAGCCCGTGCGGTGGCGACCGCTGCGTGCCCGCGGCGTATTTCTCGGTCGCGGTCCCGCTCCCAAGGTGGCGTTTCTGTTTACGGGACAGGGCTCGCAGTACGTCAACATGCTGAGGTCACTGCGGGACACAGAGCCGATGGTTGAAGAGACGTTCGCCGAGGCGGACGCCGTCATGACCCCGCTGCTCGGGCGTCCGCTGTCCGACTTCATCTTCGCCGACGACTCCAATCCGGAGGTGATGCGCCGGCTCACCGCCCAGCTGCTCCAAACCGAGATCACCCAGCCGGCCATCCTGACCGTCGACGTCGCGCTCTTCCTGCTGCTTGGCGCCTACGGCGTGCATCCGGACATGGTGATGGGCCACAGCCTCGGCGAGTACGCCGCGCTGGTGGCCGCCGGATCGCTCACGGTTCCTGCGGCGTTGGAGGCGGTCAGCGCTCGCGGCCGGGAGATGGCCGACCTCAGCGTGGAGGACAACGGGGCGCTGGCGGCTGTGATGGCGCCGCTGGAAGCGGTCCAGCGCATCGTGGATTCCGCCGAGGGTTACGTCGTCGTGGCCAACGTGAACAGCGGCCGCCAGGCGGTGATCGGCGGTACTACGCCCGCGGTGGAGCAAGCGATTGCGCGCATCACCGAAGCCGGCGGTACCGCGGTCCGGCTGCCGGTCAGCCATGCCTTCCACACATCGATCGTCGCGCCCGTGAGCGCTCCGCTCCGTGAACAGCTGCGAAGACTGAACATCCAAGCTCCGCGCCTCCCGCTGGTCGCGAACGTCGACGGCAACTTCTATCCAACCGGGCAGGCCAGCCAGGAACAGATCATCGACATCCTCGGACGTCAGGTCGCCTCACCGGTCCAGTTCGTCAAGGGTCTGCAGACCCTGTACGACGCCGGTGCCCGAGTCTTCGTGGAGGTCGGGCCGAAGAAGGTGCTGCACGGCTTCGCCGAGGACGTCCTCGGGCAGCATGACGACGTGCTGGCGCTGTTCACCAATCATCCCAAGGGGGGCGATGTCGCCACCTTCAACCAGGCACTATGCGGCCTGTACGCCGCCGGGCTGGGAAGAGCCGCGGAGCCGGCTCGCCCGATCGAGGGCCGCGCCCTGCCCACCGCGAGCAGCCAGGATGCAGCCGCTGCCCGTACTCGCCCCATAGAGCCGGGAAGTTCGGGAGTCCAGATGCCAGGTACCCCGTCGCGCGACGCGACCAGCGCCATCAGTTCAGACCGCTACCGTGACATCGGGATGTTCGTCGCGGACATCATCGAGCGAGGACGCCAGCTGTTCGCCGCCCCCGCCGGATCGCGCAGCGACCAAGCGCCCGCTCCGGTGGTCATCAGCGGTGCGTCCCTCGGCCTGCCGGGCACCGACCACGTTTTCGACGATGCCAATGTCGGTCGCATCCTGGCAGGCCAGCAATTCATCGCCGCCGTTCCACCTCGTTTCCGGGGGCGCATTCTCGACAAGAACATCACTCGCCTCGTGAAGAGTGACGACGGCGCCGCCAGTTGGCTGACGCTGAGCGACGAGAGCGAGATCATCAAGCTCGCCGGAAGGGCGGGCGCTCTCGACGCGGTCACCGAATTCGGCATCGATCCCGACCGAGACGTGGCGCTCGATTCGGTAACGCGCCTGGCTATCGGCGCCGGCATCGACGCGATGCGAGACGCGGGAATCCCGTTGCTGCTGCACTACCGGAAGACCAGCATCGGAACCGAACTGCCCGATCGCTGGATGCTGCCCGACGACCTGCGGGACGACACCGGGGTCATCTTCGCGTCAGCGTTTCCCGGCTACGGGGAGTTCGCCGATGAGCTGGAGCGCTACTTCACGTATGCGGGGCGGCTCCACGAGCTCGACTCGATGGTCGCCATCCGCGCGAGGGCGCTCGACGGCGATGTCGTCGCAGTAGATCTCGACCACCGGATTCGCGAGCTACGAGCCACGCTGAAGGCCGAGCCGTACGTGTTCGACCGCCGGTTCCTGTTCCGCGTGCTGTCGATGGGTCACTCGCAATTCGCTGAGGTCATCGGTGCGCGTGGGCCTAATACGCAGGTGAATTCGGCGTGCGCCAGCGCCACCCAAGCTATCGGCCTTGCCGAAGATTGGATCCGGACCGGGCGCTGCCGCCGGGTGCTGGTGGTGTCGGCCGACGACGTCACCCAAGACCACTTGATGGACTGGGTCGGAGCAGGCTTCCTCGCCACCGGCGCGGCCGCGACCGACGAGCGGGTGGAGGATGCAGCTCTGCCCTTCGACAACCGCCGTCACGGCATGATCCTGGGCATGGGCGCGGCGGCGTTCGTCGTCGAGTCTGCTGAGGCAGTCCGCGAACGCGGAATCGCTCCGCTCTGTGAGGTCCTCGGCACCGTTACCGCGAACAGCGCGTTCCATGGGACCCGGCTGGACGTCGATCACGTCGCGCTCGTCATGGAGAAACTCATGGCGTCCGTGGAGGCGACGCACGGCATCCGGCGTGCGGACATCGCGAGCCGGGCGATGTTCATGTCTCACGAGACATACACGCCGGCGCGCGGCGGCAGCGCCGCGGCAGAAGTGAACGCGTTGCGGAAGGTCTTCGGGACTGCCGCGAACTCAATGCTGATAACCAATACCAAGGGTTTCACGGGGCATGCGATGGGCGCCGGTATCGAGGACGCTGTCGCCGTCAAGGCACTCGAGACCGGCTTGGTTCCGCCGATCCCGAACTTCCGTGACGAGGACCCCTCGATAGGCCCGCTGAACCTGTCGCGCGGGGGGGAGCACCCCGTGGAATACGCGCTGCGGCTCGCCGCCGGCTTCGGCTCGCAGCTCAGCATGCTGCTGCTGCGCCACGTTCCGTCGCCTACCGGCACCCGGCCAAGCCCCGACCAGCTCGGGTTCGGCTACCGGATTGCGGAGGAGGCGGCGTGGCACCACTGGCTGCGTCACGTGAGCGGGCAGGAGAACCCTCAGCTCGAGGTCGTCTCGCGCCGGCTGCGCGTCGTCGACCCTGGACCCGTCGGCCGGCCGCCCGCTCCCGGTCCACCGAACCGGTCCAGGCGGCGGCGCCACGCGAGGCGATACCAGCACCCGCACCCGTACCAGTACCCGTACCAGCGGCCGTTGCCCCGTTAACGTCGGCTGCGCGGGCCGCGGTTGCGGCGGTTCCGTTGCCGGCGGAGGTTGCGCCTGCGGGTGATGTGGTGTCGGAGCGGGTGTTGTCGATCGTGTCGGGGACGACGGGGTATCCGCCGGAGATGCTGGATCTGGATTTGGATCTGGAGGCGGATCTGGGGGTCGACACGGTCAAGCAGGCGGAGGTTTTTGCGGCGGTGCGGGCGGCGTTCGATATCCCGCGTGATGACAGTTTGAAGTTGCGGGATTATCCGACGTTGTCGGCGGTGATTGCCTTCGTCCGGGAGCGGGCGGGGATGCCGGAAGTTGCTGCGGTTGCAGCGGTTCCGGCGGCCGCGGCGGAGGTTGCGCCTGCGGGTGATGTGGTGTCGGAGCGGGTGTTGTCGATCGTGTCGGGGACGACGGGGTATCCGCCGGAGATGCTGGATCTGGATTTGGATCTGGAGGCGGATCTGGGGGTCGACACGGTCAAGCAGGCGGAGGTTTTTGCGGCGGTGCGGGCGGCGTTCGATATCCCGCGTGATGACAGTTTGAAGTTGCGGGATTATCCGACGTTGTCGGCGGTGATTGCCTTCGTCCGGGAGCGGGCGGGGATGCCGGAAGTTGCTGCGGTTGCAGCGGTTCCGGCGGCCGCGGCGGAGGTTGCGCCTGCGGGTGATGTGGTGTCGGAGCGGGTGTTGTCGATCGTGTCGGGGACGACGGGGTATCCGCCGGAGATGCTGGATCTGGATTTGGATCTGGAGGCGGATCTGGGGGTCGACACGGTCAAGCAGGCGGAGGTTTTTGCGGCGGTGCGGGCGGCGTTCGATATCCCGCGTGATGACAGTTTGAAGTTGCGGGATTATCCGACGTTGTCGGCGGTGATTGCCTTCGTCCGGGAGCGGGCGGGCGCGGATGCCGGGCCGTCCCCGTCGCCCAGCGAGACGGACGGGGAAGGCGTATCCGCGGACCCGAAGGCGACCACACGTGCTGGCTTCCCGCCACCCCTGCAGGGTGACCTTGCGGCCGCGGACGCGATTCCGCGCCGAGTGCCCGTCCCCGTCGTGCGGCCACCGCTTGGCCTGTGCAGGCCGACGGCGGTCGCGCTCGACGCTTCTGCGCGCGTCGTGCTGGCTGCCGATCTCGGCGGCGTCGGCAATGCGCTGGCAAAGCGATTGAGCAGGCTTGGCGTCCACGTCCTGCAGATCGATCCCGCGGCGGATAGCGAGACGATCGTCGGGGCGCTCGACGGGTGGCTCGTCGACGGCCCCGTCACGGGTGTGTACTGGCTCCCGGCCCTGGACGATGAGGGGTCGTTCGACCTGATGGGCCATGCCGGTTGGCGTGAAGCGCTCAGGGTGCGCGTCAAGAACCTGTACGTGACGATGCGGCGGCTGACACTTTGCGCGCCGTTCCTGGTCACGGCCACGCGTCTGGGTGGTCGCCATGGCTATGACCCTGCCGGCGCGACGTGCCCGCTCGGCGGCGCCGTCACGGGGTTCGCCAAGGCTTACAAACGTGAGCAGCCGGAAGTGTTGGTCAAGGCCGTCGACTTCGCAATCGGCCGGCGCACCGCCCGCCTGGCTGAAGTCCTGATCGACGAGACGCTGCGCGATCCCGGCTGCGTCGAGGTCGGTGTGGATGAAGTGGGGACTCTCGCCGGTGACGACCCTCTGGGGACGATCCGCTGGGGAGTTGGCCTCGAGCTGAGGCCGGCTACGGACGGCAACCCGTCGTTCGACCTGAATCCTGGCAGCGTCTATGTGATCACCGGAGCCGCCGGCAGCATCGTGTCCGCGATCTCAGCGGACCTCGCCCGCTTGGGTGGGGGCGGGACGTTCCACCTCCTGGACCTCACGCCTGCGCCTGACCCGGACGACCCGGACCTGCTCCGCTTCGTCACCGACCATGAAGGGCTCAAGGGCGAGCTGATTGCCCGGATACGGGCCGGAGGGCAGAGGCCGACCCCGGTACTGGTCGAAAAGGAACTCGCCCGGATAGAGCGCCTGGCCATGGCTCAGACGGCGATCGCGGCCGTCCACGAGGCGGGAGGCACGGCGCGCTACCACTGCGTGGACCTCACCGACGCCGAAGGGGTTGCGCGAGTGATGGCAGACGTGTCCCGGCAGCACGGACACGTGGACCTCCTGCTGCATGCCGGGGGGCTCGACATCAGCCACCGCCTCGAGCAAAAGGAGGCCCGTGAGTTCCACCTGGTCTTCGACGTGAAGAGCGACGGCTGGTTCAACGTGCTCAGTGGCCTGGGGGATACCCCCGTCGGGGCGACGGTCGCGTTCAGCTCTGTCGCGGGTCGCTTCGGCAATGTCGGTCAGACCGATTACGCGGCCGCCAACGACCTGCTCTGCAAGCTGACCTCCAATCTGCGGCGGAGCCGCCCGGCCGTGCGCGGCATCGTCATTGACTGGACAGCTTGGGGGGGCATCGGCATGGCGAGCCGCGGCTCCATACCGACGGTCATGGCTGCGGCCGGCATCGACATGCTGCCGGCTGAGGCGGGCATCGCTACCGTTCGCCGTGAGCTGACCGCTGGCGGTACCCGCGGCGAAGTCGTTGTGGGCGAGCGGCTCGGGATGATGGTGGACGAGTTCGACGCGACCGGCGGGTTGGACCCGTCGGCGGTGGACCTGTCGCTGTCCGGTCCGATGCTCAGTCGGGTGACCGGCATGGGTATCCACACCGGATTGACCGCTGAGGTGGACCTGGACCCGGCTGTCCAGCCGTTCCTCGACCACCACCGCATCGATGGGACAGCGGTGCTGCCGGGCGTGATGGGTATCGAGGGCTTCGCCGAGCTGGCTGGCCTCCTGTTGCCCGGATGGTCGGTGACCGCCATCGAGCACGTCGCCTTCCGGGAGCCGGTGAAGTTCTACCGGAATGAGCCGCGGACCCTTCGCCTGTCCGCGGTGCTGCTGGATGCAGGCGATCAGGCGAGAGCAGAGGTGGTGGCCGACTGCCGGCTGTCCGCCGAGAGGCACCTGGCGACAAGCTCTGAGCCGGTGGTGACAGAACACTTCGTTGCGCGGGTTCGCCTACGGGCGGGTGCGCCCGACGGGGAAGACGGGGACGCCGCTCCCGAGCCGGCTGCGGACGCGGTTGCGGCCGAGGACCTGTATCAGGTGTACTTCCACGGGCCGGCTTATCAGGTGTTGGGAAAGGCGTGGCCTACCGAGGGTGGCGTTGCCGGTTTGCTGTCGGCCGACCTACCGGATGACCACGTTCCCGCCGAGCATGCGCTGTCCGCCCGTCCGCGGCTCATCGAGCTGTGTTTTCAGACGGCGGGCTTGCTCGGGTTGGCTACCGATGGGGTGCTCGGCCTACCGCACTCGATCGATCGGGTGATCTTCCCGGCGTATGCCGGAGCCGGGCGGAGCGAACGCGGGGGGCTGGTTGCGATCGCCACGCCGCGCGGGGACAACGTCTTTGATGCACGGGTGGTCGACCCCGAAGGCCGAATAGCGTTGCGCCTGCAGGGATACCGGACCGTTGCGTTCCCGGTGACGGTGCAGCCCGAGCGGTTGGCACCTCTGCGCCGTGCGGTGAGTGGCTGACCCGGCCTCGTCATTCTCACCCATGCGAGCGCCTAGCCGAAGGAGCCGACAATGCCCAGGCATTCGAAGGGTTTCCGGCGAATTGCCGTAGTGAATCGCGGAGAGCCCGCGATGCGACTGCTGAACGCGGTGGACGAGATACGGCGGGCAGGCGGCCCGGAGTATCGGACCATTGCGCTGTTCACCGAGCCTGACCGCCACGCCTGGTTCGTCCGTTCCGCCGACGAGTCGATCTGTCTTGGCCTCCCCTCGGCGTCCGGCCCCGACGGACGTCTGATATCCGCCTACCTCGACTACCCGCGGCTTGAAAGCGCACTGGTGTCGTGTGCAGCGGAGGCGGCCTGGGTCGGCTGGGGATTCGTGGCCGAGCACGCCGAGTTCGCTCGGATGTGCGAGCGGCTTGGTATCACGTTCGTCGGCCCGTCCGCCGATGTCATCCACCGGCTCGCGAACAAGATTGCATCGAAGCAGCTCGCAGAGTCCGCCGGTGTCGCTGTCATCCCGTGGAGCGGTGGTCAGGTCGAACACCTGATGGACGCTCGAGCGGCGGCGGCCAGCCTTGGCTACCCGGTCATGCTCAAGGCTGCTGCCGGCCGCGCCGGCCGTGGCATCCACATGGTCGCCTCGCCGAGCGAGCTCCCGGCTGCCTTCGACGCGGCCCGTGCCGAGGCGGCGCGCGAACTCGGTGACCCCGCGGTGTTCGTGGAACGTTGGATTGCCGGAGCCCGCCACGTCGAGGTGCAGGTACTCGCCGATGCGAACGGCACCGTCTGGACGCCCGGCGTCCGCGACTGCACGATCCAGCGCCGGTTCCAGAAGGTGCTCGAGGAGTCAGCGTCCACTGCCCTCACGCCATCTCAGACGGACGAGTTGCGAGCATCGGCGGCGCGGATTGCCACGGCAGCCGGTTACACGAACGCGGGCACCGTGGAATTCCTCTACGACCCCGCGAAACCTGAGCGGGCGCCAGGCCTGCTGAAGGTCAGCGCCCGGCTGCAGGTCGAGCATGCGGTGACCGAGCTCACGAGCGGCTTGGACCTCGTCAAGCTGCAGTTGCAGATCGCCTCGGGTGGCTTGCTCCCGAAGGTTGAGCCGGAGGCGTCCGGCCATGCCATCGAGGTCCGGCTGTACGCGGAGAACACCGACCGTGGTTTTGCCCCCTCCCCCGGCGAGATCGCCTACCTGCGATTGCCCGCGGGGCCTGGCATCCGGGTCGATGCTGGAGTGACCGAGGGAGATGATCTCCCCGAGGCCTTCGACTCCATGATCGCGAAGGTCGTAGCGTGGGCACCCGAGCGCAGCGAGGCCCTCGCACGACTGAGCCGTGCATTGAGCCAGACGAGCGCCGTCGTGGCCGGAGGGGCCACCAACAAAGCCTTCCTGCTGCACCTGCTGGAACATCCGGACGTGCAGGCCGGCCGGCTGCACACCGGCTGGCTCGAGGAGGCGCTCGCACGGGGCGACTTCGTCGCGACCCGTTTTGCTGACATAGCGCTGCTCGCAGCGGCTACCGAGGCATACGAGCACGAGGCGGACAACACCCGCCGGCGCTTTCTCGCGACCGCCTCCCGGGGACGGCCCGAAATGGATTCCAGCGTCGGCTACCGCATCCAGTTCCGGTATCAGTCGGCGGAGTACGACATGCACGCCGCGAAGATCGGCGACGTCACCTACCGGGTGCGCGTCCTGGATCGCGACGTCGAGGTATCCGCCAGCCGCGTCAGCGCTTACGAGCGACGCCTGACCTGCGCGGGACGGGCTTACCGGGTGTTGACCGTCACCGACGGCCGAAGCTTCATCGTGGAGGTGGAGGGCGTCAGCCACACCATCGTGCGCGACGACGGCGGGATCATTCGGGCGCCGTCACCGGGCGTCGTTGCCTCGGTGAACGTCAAGCCGGGCGAACAGGTCTCGCAAGGTGACACGGTGGCCGTCCTCGAAATGATGAAGATGGAGCTACCCGTACTGGCGCCGTTCAGCGGCCGGGTCCGGGAAGTCTTGGCTGCCATCAACGTGCAAGTAGATTCCCGCGCGCCGCTCGTGCAACTCGACACGTCCGGCGACAGCGAGCCGCTCGGAACCGCGCCGCGTGTCGACTTCGCCGAAGTGAGCGCCGCAGGGAACCTGGGCGGGGTTGGGCCCGGACCGGTTCAGGCTACGTATGACGGATTGTGCGCCTACGCTCTCGGCTACGACCTGGATGCCAAGGATGCGCGCGGGTTGTTCACTGCCCAAGCGGCCTTGGGTGCGTCAGGGGCGAGCGATGAGCTGCGTCGCCGGGAGAACGATTTCCTCGACTTGTTCACGGACATACGCGATCTGTCCCGTCGTGAACCGAGCAGCGCGGCCGAGTTCGGCGGCGGAATGCTTCGAGACGCTGCGACCGCGGGTGCGGCCGTGGCCCATAGCCCTGAGCAGTACCTGTACACCTTCCTGCGGTCGCCGGGCCGCGCCGCCGAGACGGTGCCGGCACGGTATCGCGATCGGTTGGAATCGGCTCTCGCGCGCTATGGCGTTCCAGGACTCGCGTGGCCCAGCGATCCGATGGAACACGCGCTCGTCCGCCTTTACCGGTCGACGCTTCGGGTGGACGCACTGGCGTCCGCCGTGATGCCGATTCTCGACCGGCGGCTTGAACACGGCTCGTGGCTGCCTGGTGACGAAGCGGACCTCGCCCGTGAGCGGGCTCGGCTGAACGCCTTGGTGTTCGCAGCGCAGTCGCGCTATCCCGGCGTAGCCGACCTCGCCAGTGAGATCCGCTTCCGCTGGTTCGACGCTCCGCTGCTCGAGGAGGTGTACGCGCTTCGGTGGGCCGAAGTGGAGGAGACGCTCACCCGGCTGCGTGCTGATGCCAACCGGCTGGACAGAGCGCTCTTGATTTCCGAGCTGGTCGCGGCCCCGCAGCCGCTGAGACCGGTGCTGCTGGACTGGTACCGGCGCAGCGAGCCTGGCATGCGTGGCGCCGTGCTCGAGGCGGCAACCCGGCGCTACTACCGCATCCGCCACCTGGAACACCTCCAGGTGCTCGACAAGGACGGTCGGCAGTTCTGCACCGCCGAATTCGACGCGAATGGCGGTCGTACTCGTCTGGCGTTAGCGTTCGCGGACCTTGACGAGCTGCCTGACCTCATCGACAGCACGGTCCGCTATCTGAATTCTGCGGCCGCCGGGCGGGCCGAACGTCAACCGGCGCAAGGCATTCTCGACTTCCACGTGTGGTCGGCCGAGCCGGTGGCGACTACCGACGATGCCGAGTCGCTCCTGCGAACCCGGTTGACGACGGCCATGCGGGACCGCCCGCGCGCCGACTGCCTGGACCTCCAGCGGCTCGACATCACGATCACGCCCGCAGCCTCCGGCGGCCGCGAGGCTCAGACCTACCACGTGACGTACCTGTGCACCGATGAGGGACTCGTTGAGGATCGGCTGCATCGAAACATGCACCCGATGCTGGCTGAGCGCCTGAACCTCGGACGGCTGTCGGAGTTCGACATCGAGCGTCTCGATTCGGTAGAGGACGTTTACCTGTTCCGCGGGGTGGCCCGCGCCAACCCTCGCGACGAACGGCTTTTCGCTCTCGCCGAGGTGCGCGATGTCACGGCCGTCAGCGACGACAGGGGCGAGATCGTCGGGTTGCCGCTCTTGGAACGGATGTTCCTGCAGACGCTGTCCGCGATGCGACGCCACCAGGCTCACCGGCCTTCAGAAAAGCGGCTGCTGCACAACCAGGTCATCCTTGATGTCAGGCCGGACTGGACCCTGCGCCAGGAGCGGTGGCGTGAACTTGTTTACCGGCACGCGCCGGCGGCCAGCGCCCTTGGTGTGTCCGAGGTCGTCATGCGGCTGCGGATTCGTGATGCCTCCGGCGTCGTCACGCCGACCGAGCTGCACGTGTCGACTCCGCCGGCGCGCGGGGTCGTCGCGCGGCTCACGCCGCCGCAGGAAGAGCCGATCCCGCCGATGTCGGAGTACGAGTGGCGGGTGCAGCAGACCCAGCGGCGCGGAGCCCAATATCCCTACGAGATCATCCGGATGCTCGCTCCTCCAGTGGAGGCCACCTCCGACTTCCCACCTGGTGACTTCGAGGAATACGACCTCGACGCGCAAGGCCGGCTGGTCCGGGTCGATCGC
Source organism: uncultured Actinomycetota bacterium (assembly GCA_963782485.1). Lineage (GTDB taxonomy): Bacteria > Actinomycetota > Actinomycetes > Frankiales > Frankiaceae > DATAZK01. Next base: position 325,819 of record CAWAJV010000004.1, on the reverse strand, counting down.
CCGTACGGCGAAAACGCGGCAAACATCGTGGTCGGCACCTTGCGCAACGTCACGCCGGCTCATCCGGAAGGCATGCTGCGGGTCGCGCTCCTCGGTGACCCGAGTCGCAGCCTGGGGGCGGTGGCGGAGCCTGAGTGCCGGCGCATCATTGCCGCCCTGGACCTGGCCGAGAGGATGCAGGTTCCGGCCGAATGGTTCAGCGTTTCCTCTGGCGCTCTGATCTCGATGAGCAGCGGCACCGAGAACATGGACTGGATCGCTGCCGTGCTGCGCCGGATCATCGAGTTCACGCAGGCAGGCGGTGAGCTGAACGTCATCGTCACCGGCATCAACGTCGGCGCGCAGCCGTACTGGAATGCCGAAGCCACGATGCTGGCGCACACCCGCGGAATTCTCGTCATGTTGCCCGAAAGCGCCATGGTGCTCACCGGAAAGACGTCGCTGGACTTCTCAGGCGGTGTCTCCGCCCCGGACAATCTCGGCATCGGCGGCCACGAGCGCATCATGGGGCCCAACGGCCAGGCTCAGTACTACGCGCCCACTTTGCGGGACGCGTGCCTGCTGCTGCTTCGTCACTACGCACACACGTACGTGGCGCCGGGCGAGCGGTTCCCGCGTCGCATTCCCACCGCAGACCCGGCGACACGGGACGTGCGGCAGTCCCCGCACGCTCGCATCGACGGCACAAGCTTCACGACGGTGGGCGAGATCTTTTCTGCTGATCACAATGCCGACCGCAAGAAGCCTTTCGACATCCGATCGGTGATGCGTGCGATCGGTGACGCCGAGGCCGAACCGCTTGAGCGCTGGGAGGGTTGGCGAAATGCCGAGACCGTCGTGGTCTGGGATTCTCGGATCGGAGGTATCCCGGTGTGCCTTATGGGAATCGAGTCACAACCGCTGCGCCGGGTCGGCTTCGTTCCGGCGGACGGTCCGGACAGCTGGACCGCAGGCACGCTGTTTCCGCAGTCCTCGCGGAAGGCGGCCAGAGCGATCAACGCGGCGAGCGGCAATCGGCCGCTCGTCGTCCTGGCCAACCTGTCCGGCTTTGACGGCTCACCCGAGTCGATGCGCACCTGGCAGTTGGAGTACGGCGCGGAGATCGGGCGGGCCGTCACCAACTTCCGCGGACCGATCATTTTCGTGGTCATCTCCCGCTATCACGGGGGAGCTTTCGTGGTCTTCTCCAAAGCGCTCAACGACGCGTTGGAAGTCGCTGCGGTGGAAGGCTCGTACGCTTCGGTCATCGGTGGTGCGCCGGCCGCCGCCGTCGTGTTCGCGCGTGATGTCACCAAGCGGACGCTGTCCGATCCGCGCGTGCTGGACTTGACCAGCGCGGTCGCCGCCAGCACTGACACCGACCCGGAGCGGTTGAAGCTGCAGGCGCGCCTGCGGGATGTGACAGGTGCGGTCCGCTCGCAGAAGATCGGCGAGGTTGCCGCCGAGTTCGAGGCGATCCACAACATTGAACGTGCGCTCGCCGTGGGATCGGTGGACGCGCTCATCCCGGCTGCGGGCCTGCGGCCGTACGTGATCGACGCCCTGGAGCGAGGGATGGCCCGGGAGCAGGCGCGCGTCAGGCCTTGACCACCGTCTGGAGCGCCCTCACACGAGGGGCCGACGCATCCAGGTATGGGTCGGGCGCGCCCCGGCCAGGCCAGGTGGCTCGAATAGTGCGATGGGCGGGCAGCTGACCTCCCCATCAGCAGCCATCGTCAGGATGAAGTCACCGAACCGCTTCCACCAACCCGGGAACCCTCGCTGCCCGTCTGCCGTGACGACAAGATCTCGCCATCCATCAGTGACGGCGGAGCCCAGCGTGACTTCGACGGAACGGGTGTCGCGTCGCAGTCCGGTTCGCAGCACCTTCAGCGTGCTCTCTTTTGCCGACCAGCGTAGGTTGGCCGCCAGATTGCGCGCCGCGCCGGCAGGCTCCGACAGCACGTCAGCGGCTTCGCGCAGGGTCAGATAGTCACGAACGAAGAGCTCGCTGCGGGGTTCCACGAGCTCCAGATCGCAGCCCAGGTTGCGGCCCGCCGGGCCGGTCAGGCATACCGCCCACCCCGCGCGATCGGTCATGGAGATGCTGCGGGGTGCCGGCATGCCGTTCACCCGGGGATCGGGGGCACCGTCCGCGGAGTTGCCAATCTCGATGTGGGCCAGCACCGACGGATCGAGCTCTGGAGAGAGCTCGAGAGCCCCGGCGAGCGCGGTCTTGGCGGTCCACCGGCCGAGCAGGAAGTCGTTGCGCCGCTTGGCGAAACGGATCCGACGCTCGCGATCCCGCTCGCGCGGTGACAACCAGTCGAGCTCCGCGGGTACGTCGCCTTCCCCTGCGGAATGCCACTGCAGCATGCTTCATAGTGACCCTCGGAAGGGACCACCGGCTTCGGCGGGGCAGCGGCCCTCGCCGTGGCACCGGCGCGAGCGGGAATGGCCATCGACGTTGCGCGCAGTCCATTACCGGCGGATGCTGCACCGAGTGACCACTTGGCGGCTGCGATTCGACGGCCTTGACGCGCCTTCGGAAGGCCTGCGCGAGGCTCTGTGCACGCTGGGAAACGGGCGGTTCGCGACTCGCGGCTCCGCGCCGGAGTGCCGCGCCGATGACGTGCACTATCCCGGTACCTACGCCGCTGGGGTGTTCAACCGGCTCTGCGACGAGAAGGACGGCCACCGGATCGAGAACGAGAGCATCGTGAATCTGCCGGATTGGCAGTCACTCTCGTTCCGGTTCGCAGACGGCGACTGGGTGGACCTGGCCGAGGTCTCGGTCAGCGGGTATGTGGTGGAGCTCGACCTGCGCAGGGGCGTGCTGACGCGCCGCTTCCGTTTCGAGGATTCGGTCGGCCGGCGCACCGCGGTGCGCGCAGCGCCGGTTCGTGTCCATGGACGACCCGTACATCGCGGTCCTCGACAGCATGTTCCTTGCCGAGAACTGGTCCGGCCAGCTGGTCGTGCGGTCCGGGATCGACGGGCGGGTAGCCAACACCGGCGTAAAGCGTTACCTCGAGCTCTCCGGCCAGCACCTGACCATCGAAGCGAGCGAACAGGTCGACGACGACATCGTCGCTCTCGCCGCGGAAACCACGCAGTCGCGGGTGCGTATTTCCATGGCTGCTCGTCACCGCGTTCTCCTCGACGAGTTCCCGGTCAAGACCGAATGCCGCTATGTCGAGGAGGGGGGCTTGGTCGCCCAGGACCTTTCGCTTGAGCTTCGCGAAGGCGAGCGGCACACGGTGGAGAAGGTGATGGCTTTCTACACGTCTCGCGACCGGGCCATCAGCGAGCCCTTCGCCGCGGCACGTGGCAAGGTCCGGCAAGCGCCCGAGGTCCACCACTTGCTTGCCCGTCACGTGCTCGCGTGGGACCACCTGTGGAAACGCTGTGACGTGGTGATTCGAGGGCATGAGCGCACCGCGCTGGTGCTGCACCTACATCTGTTCCATTTGCTGCAGTCGGTGTCCGAGCACTCCGTGGACCTCGACACCGGAATCCCGGCTAGAGGATTGCACGGGGAGGCGTACCGGGGGCACGTCGTTCTGGGATGCGATGTTCGTCCATCCCTATCTCAACCTGAGGATGCCGGAGCTTTCCCGTTCGCTTCTGCTGTATCGGTGGCGGCGGCTGCCCGAAGCGCGACGCATGGCCCAGGAAATGGGATATCGGGGTGCGGCCTTCCCGTGGCAGAGCGGATCGGACGGCCGTGAGGAGAGCCCGACGCTGCATCTGAACCCGCGCTCGCAGCGGTGGCTACCGGACAACTCCCACTTGCAACGTCACATCGGTGCCGCCGTCGCCTACAGCGCCTGGCAGTACTACGAGGCGACTGGCGATCAGGATTTCCTCGGCGAGTACGCCGCCGAACTCATCCTGGACATTGCCAAGTTCCTGTCCAGCCTCGCGACCTACGACCGGGCCGGCGACCGCTACGACGTGCGTGGGGTGGTAGGGCCCGATGAGTACCACGACGCGTATCCCTGGCGCTCCGAGCCCGGGGTCGACAACAATGCCTACACGAATCTCATGATCGTGTGGGTACTGATGCGCGCCCTCGAATGCGTCGACACACTCCCCGACGGCCGGCGCGAGCAACTGCTGGATCTGCTCGAGATCAACCAGCAGGACCTCGAACGCTGGGAGCACATCAGCCGCAAGATGCGGCTGTGCTGGCATGACGACGACATTCTCAGCCAGTTCGAGGGCTACGAGCGGTTGGAAGAGTTGCCGTGGGCGGACTACTCCACCCGCTACGGCGATATCAGTCGACTCGACCGCATCCTCGAGGCCGAGGGGAACAGCGCCAACCGCTACCGGCTGTCGAAGCAGGCGGACGTGCTCATGCTTTTCTACGTGTTCTCGGCCGAACAACTTGGCCTGCTCATCGAGCGGCTCGGCTACCACTACGATCTGTCGCTCATCCCGCGCACCATCGAGTACTACCTGCAACGCACTGCGCACGGCTCAACCCTGTCCAAGCTGGTACACGCCTGGGTATTGGCCGCTAGCGACCGCTCAAAGGCGTGGGACTACTTCCTCGAAGCGCTGCAGGCCGACATAGACGACGGGCAGGGTGGCACGACCCCCGAAGGCATCCACCTGGGCGCAATGGCGGGCACCATCGACTTGCTGATGCGGGGTTCACCGGGCTGGAAACACGCGACGGGCAGCTGTGGCTGGACCCTCACCTCCCGGACGCGCTGAGCTCGCTCAGCTTCCGGATGCGTTACCAGGATCACCACGGCATCGAGGTCACCATCACCCACGATCGCCTGATCATCAGCGGCCGCCGCCATACCCAGCCCCCACTTCGCCTGCGGGTGGCCGGAACGGAGTACGGCGTTGACCCCGGAGGCACCCGCGAAGTTCTGCTTCAACGCGACCCCGAACAGCGGTAGTCACGCGGGAATGGGTGCATTGCGGTGCCTGCCTTCCGAGGAGCGATCTTCGACGTCGATGGGGTGCTTGTCGACTCGCCGCACGAAAAGGCGTGGCGCGAGGCGCTGCGCCAGCTCATGGAGTCGGTCTGGCGCGACGTCCGCGACCGGACGACGTGGTCACCCGAGGCGTTCACACCTGTCGTGTACCAGGAGCAGCTGGCCGGCAAGCCGCGGCAAAGCGGCGCACGTGCCGCGCTCGACTACTTCCAAGTCCCCGACGCGGAGGTCCGCGCCGTTGAATACGGGCGGCGCAAGCAGGAGATGGTCGTCAGTTTCATCGACGCCGGGGACTTCGCGGCCTACCCCGATGCACTGCGATTCGCCATCGCTGCCAAGGACGCCGGTGTCCTGATCGCCGTCGCGTCGTCGTCAAAGAATGCGGCGTCGCTCTTGAACAAGATCCGGCTGGACACCTTCGCCCAGGAGGAGGGAATCTCTTCTCCGTTGGTACGCCCCGGACTCACGCTGCTCAACCTGTTTGACGTGGATGTCTCCGGACGCGACTTCGCCCACGGGAAGCCCGATCCGGAGATGTTCCTTACCGCCGCGCACGAGCTTGGCGTGGACCCGGCGGAGGCGATCGTGCTGGAGGACGCGGCCGCCGGTATCGCAGCCGCCAAGGCCGGCGGCATGGCAGCGATCGGGATCGCCCGGGGCGACGACGCCGGCCTCCTGGCTGCGGCCGGCGCCGACACCGTCGTCGTCAGCCTCGATGACGTCGACCTGTGGCTCACGCAAAGCAAAATCAACTAAGCAGAGGGGAGTGTGCAGCGTTTCGACAGCCTCCCTTGAGCGGGATCGACGAGCCCGGACGCGGACCGGGCCAAGCACGCGGCGATGGAGCAGCCGCGCATAGCTTTTGGTGGACCATCTCCACGAGGGAGCACACGCCGGCTGGGCTGAAGTGTCAGGCCTCGCCGACTCGAAGCGGACTTCAGTCGGCCAGGGTGAGCACCTCGTCAAAGCCCGCACGCAGGCAATGGATCATGACCTCGCCGTCGGGCACGGCAGCGGTGTCGAGATTGACACCGACGTAGCACGTGTCGCTGTAGGAGATGAGGGTCGCGTTCAGCGCTGAGCCACCGGTGGGACCGAAGGCGTAGTAGGCCTCCACCGGCGCACCCGCGCAATAGAGCCGCTGCCGAAGACCGGGGACATTGCTGGCGACGAAGTCGACATGCTTGGCCATGCCCTGCAGGTAGGCGGCGGGCAGTCGGTTGACCGCACCGAACAGCCCCTCCACGTGCGCCAGCGCGGGCTCCGCGCGAAGGTGCGCGACTCGGGCGCCGACCAGGCGGATGCGCTCAGCGGGGTTGGTCACGTCGATCGGGACGACATAGCGGATCAGTGCGATCCGATTGCCGGCCACCGCGTCGCCGTCGGCCCGCAGGTTGATCGGCAGTGCGCCCCGCAACTGGCTTACCGGGCGCTCATGATGGTGGTGGTAGAGGCGTAGGCCGCCGGTCACGGCGGCCACGAAGGCGTCGTTCAGCGTGCCGCCGGCAGCGTGCCCTGCCGCCTTCATCCGATCCGTGGGCGCTTCGAGCAACAGGTACCGGCGCTGGAGACCGCGGCTACGCATGACAGGAGAAAGCGTGTTGTTCGCTGGGGCCAGCACTTCGGCGACCGATCGGACGGCTGCGATGACGCCGTTCGCGGTTCCCACGGGATGACGGGCTGCCCGGGCCATCGTTCGGAGCGAGGTCCCGGCGACGAATCGGCTGATCTCGAGCGCCTGCCGGCCATTGAAGGTCAGTGTCTCGCGCAGCGATCCGCTGTCCGGACTGGGCGGCGGCGGCAGCGGGGGAAGGCGGCCCAGATCGACGCGGTCCGGGCGGACATCGAAGAGGCGCCCGAGCAATTCCATGCCGCCGACGCCGTCGGTCAGGGTGTGATGCACCTTGACAATGACGGCGCTCCTGCCGTCCTCGAGTCCCTCGACAACTGTGCACTCCCACAGGGCACGCATCGGGTCGAAGGCGGTTGTACCGATTTTGGCGGCGAGTTCGAGGACAGAGGCGAGAGTCTTCGGTTCGGCAGCCTCCACGCACCGAATGTGCCAATCGAGGTCGAAGTCGGCGTCGGCAACGAACATCGGCGGCGCGAGGTGAAGGGCGGGTTCGATGACCCGCTGCCGGAACATCGGTGCGACCCGGCTGATCCGTTCCAGCCGATCCGTCAGCACTGGTATCGACGGGGTGCCGTCCAGCACGGCCAAGAGCACGATGGTCATCCGTAGCCGCGGATCCTGTTCCATGCTCCAGGAGAAGGCGTCAGTCTCGCGCATGTGCGCGTCGATCGAAGCGGGCATCGCGAACCCCTTTCCTATCCGACGGCGGTATCAGTTGGCGCAGGCACCGGCGGGGTCCGGGGCGGCGGCCCGCACGAGTCGGGCGAGGTCGTTCTCGATGGCCCGGCTCAGTACGTCGAGATCGGCGGCCGCGTCGTAGTCGCCGGTGATGCCGAAGGTCAATTCCTCCGCGTAGCTGTAGATCGCGATCCCCACACGCACGGTCGAAGAGATCGGCACGTACGGGAAGAGCTCGCGCATCGGGCGCCCATCGGCCTGCAGCTGGTGGCGGGGCCCGGGGACGTTCGTCGTGACCGTGACGATCGTGCGCTGCGGAATCCGGAATCCCAGCCGCGTGCCGAACGAAACGAGCGGGAACGGTTCGAAGGCCGCGAGTGCGGTTAGCGCCTCTCCGGCCACCGCTTCTTTCGAGGCTTTGAGGTCCGTCATGCGTTTGCGGACTTCGGCCAGCCGCGCGACAGGATCCTCGATCTCTATCGGCAGGTACGGAAGAAGCAGCGAGACGCGGTTCTCGTAAGCGTGCTCCTGGCCGGGAGCACGAACGGAGACCGGCACCAGCGACCGAACGGAGTGGGGATCCAAGGCTTCGCCTCGCGCTTCTAGCAGACTGCGGAACGCGCCGGTGATGATCGTGAGCACGACGTCGTTCAAGGTGCCGCCGAAGGCCCCGCGCACCACCTTGATGTCGGCCAGCGGCGCCCGGGCCCATTCGTAGCGACGCTGCTGCCCGATCGTTCCCAACAACGATGAACGCCGGGCGGGCGAGGCGGTCCGGGCGAGGCTCAGAGATCCCCGGCCGACGTCGGCGACGCGCCGTAGAAAGGTCCGCGGCGAGGCCAGATTTCGGCGCAGCGCATTCAGCGCGCGTAGTGGGTCCAACGCCAAGTCGCCCAACGCGCGCGTGAGGAGTCGGGTCTGCGACGGTTCGGCCGCCGGTGTCCACTGGCCGGTGGTGCCGCCCCTCTCTTGGGGTTCCAGCATGACGGCCAGGAGATCGGTCCCGGAGACGCCGTCGACCATGCAGTGGTGCACTTTGGTCAGGAGCGCCCATTCGGCGGATTCCAGTCCCTCGATCACCCAAAGCTCCCAGAGCGGTCGCTCGCGATCCAGGCGCTGGGCCATCAAGCGGCTCACCAGTGACCGCAGCTGAGTCATCGTTCCCGGGCGGGGAAGCGCCGTCCGTCGCAGGTGGTAATCAAGCACGAAATGTGGGTCATCTACCCAGACCGGTGGACCGAGGTCGTACGGCACGCGCCGTACCTTCTGGCGGTATCTCGGAATGCGCGGAAGTGCCTGGCGGATCAGGTCGTCGATGACGAGCTGATCCGGTGCTGCGCCCTCGAAGATCCCAACGGATGCGATTGCCATCGAGGTGTGCGGATCCTCGTCCTCAGCCTCGAGGAACGTGGCGTCTAAGGGGCTCATCCTGTCCACGGCTCGCTCCCTCCGACGCCCTAAGGTGGGCCACCCGAACGGCCTGTGACAGAGCAGAACGTCCCCGGGATGCGGGGACCATCGCCAAACAGGCCACCGTCGACCCTGACGGAGCTTGGGGAGCCGACATGAATTGGACGGTGCCGGCGGCATTGACGAGTTCCGCGACGATCTCGGTGGCCAAGGCCGGAACGTCCATCACCGACTCTCCGGCTAGCGGAAGGTCGGCGACGAGCGCGACAGCGCCCGCGGTGGTGTCGTAGAACCATCTACCCAGCAGCGCGAGATGGTTGCGTGCGTCGCAGAACTCGGCGGCACGCTGCAGGTCCCCGACATCCGTCACCACCCGAACCTCGATGTGCAACGAGGCGCCATCCGTTGCCGATAGCCAGCATCCGGTTTCCGTGACGACAAACGCTGTTCCGTCTGCGGTGTGCTCCACCCACTGCGGCTCGACCCCCAGCCGTCGTGGAATCTCTGCCAGGAGCGGATGCGCCGCATCGGCAGCAGCGTCGCGTCGCCTTTCAGCCATGGCTCACGCCGCTCTGAGGGGCCGTCGCGTGCGCATACGCCCAGGCGCGAAGCTCGACAAAGTCGGGGGAAGCCACGGCCCAAGCGCATGGTGGCTCGAGGCATGAGGCCTCCCAGCCACTGCTGTCCTCTTGGCGTATACGCACCTCGTGGCCGTCCGGGCCGGGGGAGAGGTCGAGGGGCTTCCCGGCGTGCGGTGGGCCGAACCGATCCGGCCGATGTCGTTTCGTGAGGTCGACGACGTAGGGCTTGGGCAGCCTGGGAAACGTGCGCACGACCCACTGGGGATCGACGTGACGCAGTCGCAGGTAGGCGTCCCGCGAGGCCGCGGAGGAGGCTGGAAATGCCTGCGCCCATTGCTCGTAGGGGATGGCGTCGGCGGTCAGTCCGGCGTCGGCGGCGAGGCGGAGGGCTTCGGTTTTCTGCCAGGCGAAGAGCTCATCCCAGCTGACGAATTGGGCGAGCAGGGCCTCGGTCTGCTTGTCCACCAGGGGGTGGGGCGCGTCCAGGGCCACGGCGACGCCGTTCATGATCGAGTGGCGGCCGAGCGGGAGCAGCATCTCACCAATCCGCGCTCGGACCGCCCGCTCCCAGCCCCAGCAAGGCGAACAGGCCAGGCGAGACCAACGTGAAGGACCGCCCGCAAGTCCGCGGGCGCACAGCGCGCACAAGGCCGCTTCCTCCGGCACATCGCAGTCGGGCCAGGTTTCATTCGGCTGGCAGCTACAGGCTTGCCACCCTCGTCGGGTTTGTCCGCGGAGCCCGATGCACCGCAGGCACAGCTCGTACCCGATCACGTTCTTCCCGATCCACGCCGGGTGATGGTGCGGGGGCATGAGGCGGAATTGACGGAATGGCGATTGGCCTGCCAGCGAACCGCTGGGAAGGCCAACGACCGCCATTGCCAGCCGCAGCCGGGCTCGCCACAGATCGCGCTGTAGGTGCCAGTCTTACCCGCGCCGATCGTGACGTCGTGACCGTCCGGTCCGGGCGAGATGCCGACCCGTTCGCCGGCGGCTGGCTGTCCGACATCCGCTGGCTCCCAGGGGTCTTCCGGCATCTGGGAGGCTGGCCTGGGGAGCACCGGGAAGGTGTCCACGACCCACTTCGGGTCGACGCCCCGCAGCCGCAGGTAGGCGTCACGCGACACCTCGGAAGAAGTCGGAAACCGCTGCAACCATTCGGCATACGGAACGGCGCTTCGGTCAGCCCAGCCCGCTTGCGCGGCGAGTCGGTGGACTTCTGCTTCCGTCCATGCGTAGAGCCCTTTCCAGCCGGCGAATTGCGCCATCAGGGCCAAGGTCTGGCGTTCCTGCGTCTCGGGCAAGGCGTTGAGATCGACGGCGACTCCGTTGGCGATCGAATGGCGTTCGAGCGCCAGCAGGGCGCCGCCGAGTCGGGCCTGAACGGCCTGCTCCCAGGCGCGGCACGGGGGGCAGGCGAGCGATGTCCATCGGCTGGGTCCGCCGGCCAGGCCGCGAACGCACAAGACGCAAAGCGCGTTCTCTTCTGAGACGTCGCTGTCTTCCCACTCGGGGCCGGGTAGGCACGAGCAGCCCTGCCACCCGTAGGGGGTATGTCTGCGCAGCCTGGTGCAAGGAAGGCAGAGCTCGAACTCGGTCACGTCGATCCTTCGGGGTCGTGGACCCCGGTGCGTGCCGGTGATCCCGTCTTGACCACCGCGGTCGCGGTGATCCGGGTCTTCTCTCAGGGGCACCCACCAACGGGAGGGTTGCCAGGCGACAGGCTGAGAGGCCTACACGTCGCACTTCTTGACCTGCGGCTGACTGTACCGACCCTTCGTGAGCCGGGTCGCGGAAGCGGTTGCTGCGCAACGGTTTGCCCTTGCCGTGCCAGCCGGGCTGATGCGGGTTTCGCCCGTTACGCCCGCCTTGGCGCGTGACGTTATCCACAGGCGTGACTCATGGGTTGGACATCTTCTATTCGTCACATAGCGTCACCGCGAACGAGGTCCGGGGGGACGCTGCCAGTGACGAATCCGCATGCGCCGATTGCCCGGTCCGTCGCGCCCGGATACGCCCATGCGGACAGCGCCGGCCCCGCCGCGATGGTCGCTGCACGACTGGAAGCCCAGCTCAGAGGACTGATTCGAAGTCAGCGGCTCGACCCTGTCAGCGACCGCGAGACGATCACCGCGCTCGTGGCCGACCTGGTTTCAGCCGACCAGGAGCTGGCGTCCAGCAGTGGCGATGCCGACGGCGCGCTATCACGCACGGTGCGCATGATCCTCGAGCGACGGCTCGGCGAGGCCGGTGCCGGGTTCGGTCCGCTGCAGCCCTACTTCGACGACCCGACGATCGAAGAGATCTGGATCAACGAGCCCGGCCGGGTGTTCATCGCCCGCCGCGGCAGCAGCGAACTCACCAACACCATCCTGGGCGACGAGCAGGTTCGCGACCTCGTCGAGCGGATGCTCATGACGAGCGGCCGGCGGCTCGACCTGAGCCAACCGTTCGTCGACGCGACCCTCCCGGACGGCTCCCGGCTACACGTCGTCATCCCCGACATCACCCGCCGCCACTGGGCCGTCAACATCCGCAAGTTCGTGCTCAGCGCTTCACATCTCGACGAACTCGTCGCCCTGGGATTCTTGCCTGCCCACGCCGCCGCGTTCCTCGAGGCGTCCATCGCGGCCGGGCTCAACGTCGTCATCGCCGGCGGCACGCAGGCCGGCAAGACCACCCTCCTCAACTGCCTCGCGGCGGCCATCCCCGGACGCGAGCGGGTCATCACGTGCGAAGAGGTCTTCGAGCTCAAGCTCCCGTCACCGGACTGGGTCGCGCTGCAGACCCGCCAGCCCAACCTTGAAGGCGCCGGCGAAGTCCCCCTCCGGCGGCTCGTCAAGGAAGCCCTGCGGATGCGACCCGACCGGCTCATTGTCGGCGAGGTGCGTCAGGAGGAGGCGCTGGACCTCCTCATCGCTTTGAACTCTGGAGTTCCCGGGATGGCGACGGTTCACGCCAACTCCGCCCGCGAGGCCGTGACGAAGCTGTGCACGCTCCCTCTCCTGGCAGCCGGCAACATCTCCCACGCGTTCATCGTGCCAACAGTCGCGAGCGCGGTCGATCTCGTCGTCCACGTGTCGAAGGACGCCAGGGGGATGCGCCGGGTTCGCGAGGTGGCTGCGCTGTCCGGCCGGGTCGAGGCGACGGGTGACGGCGGCGGCGTCATCGAGATGAGCCCCATCTACGTGAGCGGGCCCGACGGGCGGCTGGTGCGATCGGACGGCTATCCGCCGCATCCGGAGCGCTATTCGTGGGCCGGGTTCGACCTCACCGATCTGCTGACGCCCCAGCGGCGGGCGGCGTAATGGGCCTGCTCGTCGGGCTCCTTCTTGGCATCGGACTGTTCCTGTGCCTCATTAGCGGACGCGTGGTGCCGGCTGCCAGAAGGCCCGGCATCGCGCGTCACACATCGGCTCTCCTGCAGTCGGCGGGGGTGCGTTCCCTGCGACCGATCCACCTGCTATTCCTGACGATTGGTGGTGGCCTGCTGGCATCGGCCACTGTCCTGACGGCGTCATCGACGTGGTCGATCGCGCTCACCTTCGGGGTCTTCGCCGCCGCAGCGCCGTGGCTGCTCCTGCGGCGCCGGGTGGGCAAGCGCGCCAAGGAGCGCCGCGAGCTCTGGCCATACGTCATCGACGACCTGGGGAGCGGTATCCGTGCCGGGCTCTCGCTGCCGGAAGCCGTAGCGGGGGTTGCTGAGCGGGGGCCGGAGCCGCTGCGGCCCGCATTCGCCTTGTTTGCCGCGGAATACCGGATCACCGGATCGTTCAGCAAGGGCCTGGACCGGCTCGCCGATGAGCTCGCCGACCCCATCGCCGATCGCATCATCGAGGCGCTGCTGCTTGCCCGCGACGTCGGCGGCACGGATGTCGGGAGACTGCTGCGCACGCTGAGCCAGGCGCTTCGGGAGGATTCGCGGGCCCGCGGCGAGATCGAGGCCAAGCAGAGCTGGACCGTCAACGGTGCCCGCCTCGCCGTGGCAGCGCCATGGATCGTGCTGCTGCTGCTGGCGACGCGGGGCAGCAGCATCCGGGTCTACGACCGGCCGGCCGGGCTCATCGTGCTCATCGTCGGCGGGGTCCTTTCTTCCGTCGCATACGTGCTGATGCGACGCATCGGCCGGCTCCCGTCAGAACGTCGCACGCTGCGGACGAACTCGTGAGTGGCGCACAGGCCGGGATGGCGCTGGGATTGGCCGCCGGCGTCGGACTGCTTCTCGTGATCGTCCGGAATCCCCCGCTTCCGCCGGCTTACGCTCGCGGATCGCGTCGCTCCCTACGTGCGGGCGAGTCCACCGGCCGGTCTCGGCTTCTTGCTGCTCCGTCCTGGCGTCGCGGTATCAGGACCCTCGCGCCTCACGCGCAGGCTCGCGGGGAGACTCGACCGGATCCTCGGCGGTCGAGCGGCGCTGGCCAGCCGGCTGTCCGCAGCGGGCGATCGTTTGACGATCGAGGAGTACCGGACGTCCCAGGTGTTGTGGGGCGCGGCCGGCGCTGTCCCAGGAGCGTTGATCCTCGCTTTGGGCGCGTCCAGCGTGAAGCCGAGCATCTCGCTCGCCGGTGCCGCGCTCGTCGTCGCCGGACTGGTCGCCGGTGTGAGTTCGCGGGACTCGGCGCTCACCCGGGAGATCAAGACGAGAAACTCCGTGATGCTCGCGGAACTGCCTGCCGTTGCTGACCTTCTGTCGCTCGCCGTCACCGCAGGCGAGAGCCCGCTTGGCGCGCTGCAACGCGTCGCACGCAGTCGCGGCGGTCCGCTCTGCGAGGAGTTGCGACGCGTTCTGGCCGACGTGCGCGTGGGACTCCCGGTCGTTGCGGCACTGGACGCCTTCGCCTCGCGGACCACCGTCACCCCGCTCGCGCGCTTCCTCGACGGGCTGGTCGTGGCGATCGAACGCGGCACCCCGCTGGCCGACGTGCTGCGCTCGCAGGCGACCGACGTCCGTGAGGCCGCCAAGCAGGAACTCATCGAAGCCGGAGGGCGCAAGGAGATCGCCATGATGATCCCCGTCGTCTTCCTGGTGCTGCCGACCGTCGTCCTTTTCGCCGCCTATCCGGCCTTCACCTCGCTGACGTTCATCACCCGGTAAGCGCCCCCCCGACCCGCTCCGCCTTCCCCCTGCAGCCAGGAGAGACGCTCATGCCCCTACTCGCCCTGCTCATGTCCCTACGGGATGCGACCAGCAATGCCACCAAGCGTTTCGCGCGCTCCGACGAGCGCGGTGACGTTCCCGGCTGGGTGATGATCACGGTCATGACGGCGGCGCTCGTCGTGGCGCTTCTCGCGATCGCCGCACCGCAACTCACGGCGGCCTTCACGCGGGCCATCGCCTCCATCACCGGCTGATGAAGCTCCCGCGGGCCGGCGGGGACGAATGCGGTGCGGCGGTGGTGGAGTTCGTTCTCGTCGGTGCGTTGCTGCTGTTCGTCGGTCTCGGTGTGGCCCAGGTGGGATTGGTGCTTCACGCACGCAACGTGCTCGCCGCCGACGCCGCGGAGGGCGCTCGCCACGCCGCGAATCTCACCGTTCCGGTCTCGGCCGGGTCGAACGTCGCCCAGGAGCTGGCCCGTCGCAGCGTGCCGGGCGTAGGTTCCGACCTGAGCTGCACCGGTCGTGAGACGGCCGGGCCGGGTGGGATAGCGATCGCCGAGGTCACGTGCACTGCGGACCTGCATCTCGCGTTCGTGCCCATGAGCTCCGTGCACGTGTCGGTGACGGGCCGTTCCCTCAAGGAGAGCGTCGGCGATGGCTGACGGCGAGACGGGCGACGAGGGCAGCGCGCTCGTCGAGTTCGTCGGCCTCGGTGTCCTGCTGCTGATACCGCTGGTGTATCTGCTGCTGTCGGTGTTCTCGGTGCAGCGCGCAGCCTTCGCCGTGACGCAGGCGGCGCGGGAAGCGGGGCGCGCATACGCGACGGCTCCGAGCAACGGCGCGGCGCGCGAGCGGGCCGACTACGCCGCTCGTCTCGCGCTCGACAGTCAAGGTGTGAAGGCGAGCGCGTCGGTGCGGTACGCGCCGGCGGGCACGGGTTGCGGGAGCTCCTCGGCCGATGGTGCGGCGAGCCTGACGCCGGGCGCCAGGTTCGTCGTCTGCGTCCGGACACAAGCAGAGCTGCCGCTAGGCGGCGCCGTCACCGTCAACGGTCAGTACGCCGTCGCCGTCGACAGTTACCGGGCGGACCGGCAATGACGTCCGCACCCGGAAACCGCGACGAGGAAGGCAGCATCATGCTGCTCACCCTCGGGTGCCTGGCGATCGCGCTGATGCTCGTTGTGGTGGTCGTCGACGCCTCGGCCGTCTTCCTCGCCCGGCGAAGCCTGGCGTCGGCAGCGGATGGTGCGTCGCTCGCGGCGGTGCAGTCCGTATCCAAGCAGCAGGTCTACACCAACGGTGCCGGTGCGCGGCTGCCACTCGACGAGGTCCAGGCCGCCGTCGCGAGCTACGACGGCGACGGGCATCCCTCGGCGCTGACGGCGACGGTGGCGCACGAGGCGACCGGCGACGTCGTCACCGTCACCGGGCGCCGTGCGGTACGGCTGCCGTTCGTGAGCTTCCTCGGCATCGGTGACGTCACGGTGACCGCGACCTCGAAGGCCTCGAGCATCCGGCTCGCTGATCAGTAGCGACGTGTCAGACGACGGCTGCGTCAGATCGTCGTCACCATGCCTCCGTCGATGACGAAGTCGGCACCGGTGATGTTTTCCGCCGGCTTGCCGGCCAGGTAGAGCACCAGGTCGGCCACCTCATCGGGACGGGTGAAACGACCGGTCATCATGCCCGCCGCAGCCGCCGCAGCCACCTGCTCGGGCCGCTGCCCGCTGGCCTTTCCGACGCGGGCGGCAACGCCGTCCGAGCCGAGCCAGAGGTCCGTCGCGACCGGCCCGGGGTCGATCGTATTGACGCGGATTCCGCGCGGGCCGAACTCCTTCGACAGCGACTTGGCGACGTTGACGAGCGCCGCCTTGGCCGCCGAGTAGTCAAGCACCGCCGGGTCGGGCAGGCGCGCGTTCAGCGACCCGATGTTGACGATCACGCCGCCGCCGCCGGCCAGCATCACCGGGAGGGCGGCGCGGATCCTGCGGACGGCCGACATCAGGTCGAGCTCCAGCGTGTGCTGCCACATCTCGTCGGTGATGGCAAGGAATCCGTCGAGCCGGGGCGGCGCTGCCCCGACGTTGTTGACCACGATGTCGATGCGCTCGCCCGACTGGGCAACGAGCGCTGCCGGCCCCTCCGGCGTCCCGAGGTCCACCTCGATCGCCGTGACCGAGCCGGCCGCCGCCAATGCCTGCAACTCGCCGGAGATCTCGCGAGAGCCGGCGATGACGTGGGCGCCCTCCCCGACGAGTCCGCGCGTGATGGCGAGCCCGATGCCGCGGTTCGCGCCGGTCACGACCGCCACCTTGCCGTTGAGTCCGAGGTCCATGCCGGTGCTCCTTATCGGTGCGGTTGAATGCGAGGACCAGGCCGCCGCTGGTGCCGCAGTCAAGCTGACTGTGTCATCCGGACAGGAGATGCGTCATGAGTGGTCCCGGCACGCCCGTCATGTTCATTCACGGACTGTGGCTGCACGCCTCGTCCTGGGACCCCTGGGTCGAGTACTTCGCCGCCCGCGGTTACGCGCCGGCGGCACCCGGCTGGCCGGGTGATGGGCCCACCGTCGAGGCCACCCGCCAGAACCCGGAGGCGGTGGCCAACGCCGGTATCGAGGAAGTGGCCGCCCACTACCGGTCGATCATCGACGCAATGGACCAGCGCCCGATCCTGATCGGCCATTCCTTCGGCGGGATGATCGCCCAGAAGCTGCTCGGCGAGGACTACGGAGCCGCGGCCGTCGCGATCGATGCCGCGCAGATCAAAGGTGTGCTTCCGCTGCCGCTGTCGGCCTTGCACGCGACGTTGCCGGTCTTCAAGAATCCGGCGAACAAGCACAAGGCCGTCACGCTGACCGCTGATCAATTTCGTTACAGCTTTGGTAACGCGGTCAGCGAGGAAGAGTCCGCTGCGCTCTACGAGCAGTGGACGATCGCGGCGCCCGGGAAGCCGCTGTTCGAAGCCGCCGTCGCCAACTTCTCGATCCACTCACCGGCCAAGGTGGAAACCGGCAACGAAAAGCGCGGCCCGCTGCTGCTCGTCATGGGCGGCCAGGACCACACCGTGCCCGAGGTGATCACCAAGTCCACCTTGAAGCAGTACCGGCATTCCTCGGCCGTCACGGAGCTCATCGAGTTCGAGGACCGGGGTCATTCGCTCACCATCGACTCCGGCTGGCGCGATGTCGCCGACGCGAGCCTGGACTGGCTCGCCAAGCAGGGCTTGTAGAGCCGGCGGCCGATACTGCAGGAGGACTGCGCTCGTAGGTTCGCGGAGACCTCAACCCCCATCGGTGCCGGGTTATGGCGGAACTGTGTTTTGGGCTGCAAGAATGACGTTGTCGCTCCGCGACGATGCCGTTGTAGCTCTGCGACTGCTGAAACGAGTGCCCCGTGTCCGACCAGTCCCCGGCCGCTTCCGAGCGCGTCGTCATCGGCTTCCTCTATGCGACGGCGTGGGACGGGCGCGGGCGCGCCGCTCTCGAGGCTGACCTGGATGCCCTCAAGGCGCTCGACCCGCGGATCGAGGTCTTCGAGGCCGCCTATGTCGATCCGGATGACCTGCGTACCAAGCGCGGGGCGGCGCCGCAGGCCGACTTCCGGGCGCTCGCCCCAAGCCTGACGGCGGAGCAGCGCGAAGCCTTCGCGCGTGCCGAGATCGTCGTCGCGCTTGACCTGCCCTACGACATGGGCACCGTCGCTCCGCGGCTGCGCTGGGTGCAGGGCATGGGCGCCGGCGTCAGCCAGCTGACCTCAGCGGGCCTGGCCGACGCCGGGATTCGCCTGACTAGCGCGGCCGGGGCCAACGCCGCGTCGATCAGCGAGTTCGTCATTGCCCGGCTGCTGCAGCTGTGGAAGCGGCTGCCGGAGATCGACGCCTTCGCGGCCGAGCACCGGTGGCAGCCGACGTTCGGGGTCGAGATCGCCGGGCTCACCCTCGGCATCGTCGGGTTCGGCGCGATCGGGCGCCAGGTCGCCCAGCGCGCCGCTGCCCTCGGCCTCAACGTCATCGCGTGCCGGCGCAGCGGAGGCGCCGGTGTCAAAGACCCTGATGCACAAGAGGTTTACGGGCCGGACGGTCTGCTTGACGTGGCGGCCCGAAGCGATGCCATCGTCGCCGCCGTGCCCGAAACTGCCGACACCGTCGACCTCTTCGACGAGACGTTCTTCGCGTCGGTGCGGCCTGGAGCTCTGTTCGTCAACGTCGGCCGGGGGAGTGCTGTCGTCGAGGACGCTCTGGCTGATGCCCTGCGCTCCGGAAAGCTGGGCGGCGCGGCGATCGACGTCGTCCGCGACGAGCCGCTCGGCGCTGATTCCGCACTGTGGGATGTGCCCGGCCTGCTGATCTCCCCGCATAGCGCCACGTCGCCGAACAGTTTCTGGGCCAACCTGCAGGTGCTCTTCCGCGACAATGTGCAGCGCTACCTGAACGGGGAACCGCTGCGCAACGAGGTGGATGCGCGTGCCGGCAGCTAGCGGCTCCAGCAGCACGGCCAGATCCGAGAAGCCGCTGCTGGCCCGCGCCGCGGAACGCTCGACATCGCTGCGCGTCGCGGCCGCCCAGCAGGAAGTCGAGCAGATCGTCGAGGCCACCTATCGCGTCGTGTCACGCGAGGGCACCGTTGATCCTCGGGTGCGCGAAATCCTCGTCGAAGCGGGCCTGTCGACGCAGGCGTTCTACCGGTACTTCCGGTCCAAGGACGACCTGCTGCTCGTCATCCTCGACGACGGTCGCCGGCGGCTCGCCGGCTACCTCGACCACCGCATCAGCAAGGCGCGCAACCCCGATGGTCAGCTGCGTGCCTGGATCACGGGAATGCTGGCTCAGGCGGCCAATCCCGATGCCGCCCAGCGAACCAGACCGTTCCTTGCCGCCCTGCCCCGGCTCCGTGAGGCCTTTCCGGCAGAACACGAGGAGTCCGAGGCCGTCCTCATCGGGCTGCTGGCTGACGTGATCCAGCGCGGCGTGGATGACGGCGTGATGACGAGCGCCTCACCCGCCCGGGATGCGCTGGCCATCTACCGGATGACGCTCGCGGCCATGGAAACCCACTTGTTTGCCCGCACAGCGCCGAGCCGTGCCGAGACCAGTCACCTGGTCGACTTCGCCCTGCGGGCGCTGCGGCCACGGCTATAGCCGAAGCTCAGTCCTTGAGTTCGACGATGATTTCGTAGAACGGCTTCGTCCCGACGTTGTGGGCGCGTTCCCGCCCGCCACGCTCGGCGAAGATGACCAGCCCGTTGGCGACCTCGCCTTCGACGTAGGACTCGCCACCCCACGGGCCGCCCGAGTCGGGCTCGAACTCGCCGGCCACCTTGTCGCCCTCGATCTGGATCATCACGTAGTCGTGCTTGTGTTCGTGCAACGCCTCACGCTGACCTGGCTCGAGCCGCAGCTCCCAGACGCGTACCCGGTCGTTCTCGAACAGCAGCTTGGAGCCGACGCGCTCAACACCTTCAGGCACCTCGAGGCCGGTAACGGTCATGCATCCTCCCGGGATGAGTGGGTCGGCTGGGACGACTGGATCGCTTCGAGGATGAGCCGGCGCTGGATCTGGCCGGTGGCTGGGGTGCGCGGGATCGACGACATGACGTGCACCGCCCGCGGATGCTTGAACGTCGCGAGCCGCCCCGTGCAGTGTTCACGGATCGCCTCGAGAGACGGGGGAGCGCCGTCGGCGACCACGCAGACCGCGTAAACCACCTCTCCCCATTGGGGATCGGGCACTCCCACCACTGCTACCTCGGCGACTCCGGGCAGCCCGGCGAGGACCGCCTCCACCTCGGCCGGCACCACGGCCTCACCACCGGTGCGGATGACGTCGTTCAACCGTCCGACGATGCTCAGGTAGCCATCTGCGTCGACGTTCGCGACATCACCGGTGTGGAACCAGCCGTCGCGAAGTGCGGTCGCCGTAGCTTCCGGATTGCCGTAATAGCCGTCGAAGAGCAGCGGACCGCGCACGCAGAGCTCGCCCGTCTCGTCATCGATACGTGCCTCGGTGGCCTGGCTCGGCACCCCGCAGCTGCCCGGCTTGGCGAGGATGTCGGGACCGACGAGGGAGGCGACATTACCGGCCTCGGTCGATCCGTAGAACACCCGCAAGTAGGCGTTGGGGCAGGCCTTCGCGATGGCTTGCAGAAGTGGCAACGGTGTTGCGGAGGTTCCGCTGTCGGCGAAGCGGATGCTGGGCAGGACAGCACCACCCCCGGCTGCCGCCAGCGTGTCCAGAACTCGTTGCCACACAGCCGGAATGCCGTTCATCCGCTGCGCCGAATGGGTACGGACCGCGTCGACGATCGTCTTGCCGTCCGGCTTGGCGACGTAGACGACGAGGTCGCGCGCCTGCCACTGCTGCAGGGAGATCGTCCACGCTCCCATGTGGAACAACGGGAACGCGCACACCATGGCTCCGCGCGGCTCTTCCTGCGATCCGGGATGGGAACGCAGGTAGTTGACCCGGTGCGAGAGCATGACCCCCTTGGGCTTGCCGGTGCTACCCGAGGTGAAGAACAGCACGTGGGTGTCGGCTCCGTCGGCAGCGTCAGGGAAGGCGTCGGTCGGCTGGGCGTCCGCCGCGGCCGCCAGATCGCTCATCTGGACAACCGGGCAGGGCGTCATCAGCTCCTGTCCCGCCACCGCATCGTCCTGGACGATGAGTAGCGAAGGCTCCGCCACTTGCATCAGGTGCAGCGACTCCGCGACGCCGAGGTTCGCCGGCACCGGGCAGTACACCGCCCCCATCCGGGCAAGAGCGGCGAAGAGCGGGACCACATCGAGCGAGGTGTCCGTCCAGCACAGCACCCGGTCACCGCGCCGGATCCCTTGCGCTGCAAGGGCATGGGCGATCTGGTCGGCACGGGTGTCGACCTCGGCAAAGGTCAGCACGTCGTCGCCGAGAGCCGCTGCCGCTCGGTGCGGAACGGCCCGCGCCGCGTTACGGAAGATGCTCCCGACGGTCAACCCGCTCATGCGCCGGCATCCTTCAGCACGCCCATGCGGTGCACCGCACCATGCTGGTTCGCCAGGTAGTCCGGGGCGTCTGCGGTGTCGATGAACCACCCCGTCGGACACATCGTCAGGATCTCGACGAACGAGAATCCGAGGCCCTGCTGCTGCACCTGCAACGCGCGTCCGATCATCTTCTTGGTGCGGTTGACGTTCACGTAGGTGTTGACCGCGCCGCGCGCGACGTAGGCGGCGCCCTGCAATTCGGCGAGCAGGTTGCTCAGCAGGATCGGGTAGCCGTGCTCCTCGGCGTTGCGCCCGTCGAGGGTGTTCTTGGTGCGCTGCCCGAGCACGGTCGTCGCGGTCAGGTGGCCGCCGGTCTCACCGAAAACGCCGTTGTTGAGCATGAAACACGTGACCCGCTCACCTCGCGCGGCGGCGTGGATCACCTCCTGCAGGCCCTCGTTCACCATGTCGCCGTCACCCTGGACGGTGAGCACGAGCAGGTCGGGCCGGGCCCGCTTGACGCCCGTCGCGAGCGAAGGTGCCCGCCCGTGCAGGGCCTGCAGCACCTCGCAGTCCAGGTTGTTGGAGAACGCCGTGTAGCAGCCGATACCGAAGACCGCGACGGCGCGCGCGATGGCGTCCATTTCGGCGACGGCCTCGACGATCGAGCGCATCGCGATCGGCTCGCCGCAGCCCGGGCAGAGCTGGTGCGCGCCGACGTCGATGAGTCCGGGGGTGAAGTCGTGGATCAGCGTGCTCTCGCGGTCGGGCGGCTGACCCGTCGGGATGATGGGAAGCGAGCGCGTCATGCTGCACCCCGTTCGCGCGAACCGGCCAGCACCGCTTCGATACGGCCACGCAGCACCCGGACGTCCAGGTCCGGCGCGATCCCGAACCCCGAACCATCGAGCGACAGCCCACCGATGAACGTCACCGGTGCAGCTCCGAGGATCGCCAGCCGCACGTCGTCGACCATCTGTCCCTGGTTGTTCTCGTAGACCGCGACCGCGCGTGCACCCGAAGCTGCCTCGGCCAGTAGCTGCGAGGGGAACGGGACGAGCGTGATCGGCCGGGCATAGCCGACGCGCTCGCCCGATTCACGCAGCTGCCGCACCGCCTCGCGCACGTAGCGGCCCGGCGTGCCGAACGCGACGACGACGAGCTCGGCGTCGTCGCACCACTGCGTCTCCATCCGTGGCGGCTCGCCGGCGAGCATCTCGGTGCACGCCGCGGCGCACTCGGCGTAGTGGTCGGACAGGTCGTAGCCGCCGCCCTCGCGCTGCTTCGCCGAGCCGAGTGGGGAGATCAGCCGGGCGTGGCCCGTCCCGCCGCTCGTTCCATCGAGCGCCCACTCGGGCACGGGTGGCAACGGACCCGGCTCGGGCAGCTCGACGGACTGGTAGGTGTGGGCCAGGTAGTAGTCGCCGAAGATCAGCACCGGGTTGCGCCACCGAGATGCCATCGCGACCGCGTCACGGGTGAGACTCACTGCCTCGGCGATGTCGGCCGGGGCGAGCACCAGATGGCGGTAGTCGCCGTGGCCGCCGCCGCGGGTGGCCTGCCAGTAGTCGCCTTGCGCCCGGGCCATGTTGAGCACCACCAGCGGCAGCCGCGCCAGCGTGATCTCCGAGAGCGACTCCTGCATCAGCGACAACCCTTGCCCAGTGGAGCCCGTCGCGGCAAGCGTGCCGGTAGCGGCCGCTCCCCACACCATGCCGACGGCCTCGAGCTCGCTCTCGGCATTCATGCAGACGCCGCCCACCGCCGGCAGCCGCTTACCCATGTGTTCCAGGACTTCGGTGAAGGGCGTCATCGGGTAGCCGGCGAAGAAGCGCACGCCCGCACCGACGAGCGCGGCAGCGATGGCTTCCGAACCCTCGACCAGCTGCCGGCTCATGACGGCTCTCCCTCGACCGGGCCCGGTAGCTCGACCGGCTCCGCGTAGCGATAGACCTGGAAGACGAAGTCGGGGCAGATGGCCGTGCAGGCCTGGCAGGCGATGCAGCCGGGCAGCAGCTCGGGATACCGGTAGCCGCGACTGTTGACGACGCGCTCTGTCATCACCAGGACGTGCGGCGGGCAGGCGTCGATGCACAGCTCGCAGCCCTTGCACGCCTCCGTGTCGATGACGAGGGTGCCGCGGGTCAGCACCGGCTCGCTCATGCATTCACCGGCTGGGGCCAGGCCGACAGGGCGACGCCGGTGGCGCCGGCGGCAGCGGCGCCGGAGCGCAACGCTGCGACGTTGGACTCGACGTGCTGCTGGCGGTAGCTCGGGAGCGCTTCGGGGAGCGCGGCGATGAGGTCGTCGACAGCCACGATGGCGGTCGCCGCGGCATAGGCGCCGAGCGCCACCATCGTCGCCGCTGCGGCCGCACCGAGGTCGAGGGCCAGCTGCGACGCCTCCAGCTCCAGCACGGTGACGCCTGGCCCCAGCGCCACGCCCGTCACCACGCTCGTATTCACCACCGCCAGGCCATCTGGACGCAAGAGCTCCAGGGTGGGGGCGGCGAACTCGTGGTGCATGACGATCGCCGACCAGGAGGAGCTCACCGTCGGTGGGCCCTGCACCGGCTCATCGGCGATCAGCAGGGTGGCGTCGGTATTGCCGCCGCGCATCATGCCGCCGTAGCTGCCGAAGAGCTGAACGTGCCGGCCCGCCCGCGTCGCCGCCTTCGCCAGAAGCTGGGCGGCCAGCTGCACGCCTTGACCCCCGATCCCGGTCAAGAGCAGCTGCCGCTCCAAGAAAGTCTCCAAGATCGAATCAACGTTCTGCAAGTGAGAACGTCGTTTTAGCACGGGTCGGATCCAGCCGTCCAGCGAAGGTGGGACTTGATCAGCCCGGTCACGGTCGCCGCTGTCATCCGGCCGCTGCGCACGGCGGCCACGAGGTCGTCCGCCGTGCGAAGCCCGGCCCCGAGCGGCAGCGCGCTCACCAGCCGGTCGAGCAGCACGCGCTGCGGCGGCAACGGCGCATCGATGTCGTCCCCCACGATGCGCGGGTCGGCGATCACCCCGTGCCGCGACACGTAGACATCAGCCTGGGGGAGCGGTCCTTCCGCGCAAGAGAGCCGCACCGGATGGCGGGCCGGATCCAGTGCCACCCGGACGTAGTTCGGCTCGGTCTCGTCGAGCCGGCCCAGCTGCGCGTCACCGAGGAATGTCACGTACACCTGCGCCGCCACGTCCTCACGTGCATCGGAGGGCGCCCACGGCAGGTAGCCGTGGCTGTTCAGATGCGCTGACGGCAGCACCCGCAGCTTCCCGACCGTCGCTCTCAGGACCGGCACCCGCGTGCTCACGCCTGGTGCGAACTTGCGCACCAGCTGAGCCGGCGAGGCATTCGACCCGACCGCCACCACCGGGTGCAGCCCGTCGAGCGACGGCAACGACGTGAGCCGCTCCAGGCGCCCCCGCCCGTGAAGCAGGTAAGAGAACGGAGGGACCACGCCCGGATAGCTGAACGGATCGTCGAGCGGCGAAGGCCCGACCCAGCTTTCCGTGGTGAGCCCGTCGTGGCTCAGTGGTCGCACAGCTGAACCGTAGCGGTCCGAAAGCCGCAGGCGGGACGCAGGTCAGACGTGATCTCGACACGCGTCGCAACCAAGCAACCGATTGTTTCCAAACGGATGAATTCTTGATACACCTTTCGCATTGGCCCTGCGTTGTGGCCAAAGCCAGTCCGTCAAGCCGGTGCCGGCGCACCGGTCCATGACTACGAGAGTTGGAGAACGGATGAGGCAGAGCGGGAAGCGAACGAGCACGCGAGCGAGCCTGGCTATCGGCACCGCGCTCATGCTGGGGGCGGTCGCGTGTGGCAGCTCCTCGGGAGGCAGCTCGGGGAGCGGGGGTGGTGGCGGTGCGACGTCGGGTGATTTCGCCGACGTCAAGGCGGCCGTCCAGAAGACGCTGGAACGGCCGACAAGTATCAACCTCACGGCGAAGCTGGCTGGTGCCCCGGTCAAGGACAAGACCGTCGAATGGCTGCAATGCTCCGTGCCCGCCTGCGTCGCGCTTACCGACCCGTTGAAAGAAGCGATCTCTGCAGTCGGCTGGAAGCTCACCGTCGTCGATGCCGGTGTCACGCCCGAAACCATCAAGAACGCCTGGTCCAAAGCCGTCTCCGACAAGCCTGACGCCGTGATCGCGAGCGGCTTCTCGCGTGCCCTCTTCAACCCGGAGCTGGCCAAGCTCAAGGACATGAACATCCCGGTCATCGATCTCACCACCGCCGATTCCCCGGGTAACGGCCTTACCGCTGTCTTCGACTACGGCCCCGACTACCTGGCATCGGGCAAGCGGCTCGCCGACTACGCCCTCGCCCAGGACGGCACGAAGGTCAACGCGGTCATGGTCCTGTCGTCAGCCTTCGCGAACCTGGGCTTTGTCGGCCAGGGCTTCAAGTCCGAGCTGCAGTCGAAGTGTCCGAGCTGCAAGGTCGACTCGATCGACGTCCCGGCGACGAGCATCGGCAAGGATTTGCCGACCCGGGTTACCGCCTACTTCACCGCGCATCCGAGCGTGAACTGGGCATATGTCGGCTACGACGACATGGTGCTAGGGCTCCCGGCGGCGATGGCATCGGCGGGGCTCAAGGGCAAGGTCAAGCTCGTCACGATCGACAACGAGCCGGCCACCCAGGCTTACATGAAGAACGGGCAGGAACTGGTCGCGTCGGACGGCTTCCCTGGGCCGGAGATCATGTGGCGCAGCGTCGACTTCCTGCTCCGCTACTTCGCCAAGGAGCCGACTGCACCGAGCACCGAGCACAACCTCCCGGTGTGGTTGCTCACCGGAGACAACGTGCCCAGCACCACATCCGGATTCCCGCTGGTGAAGGACTACCAGGCGCAGTACAAGGCGCTCTGGGGTATCTCCTGACGTCCGGTACACAGGTAGCGCGACGTGGTCTGTGGCGGCGGTGGTGCACCGCCGCCACAGACCCCGGTCCCGGGGTCCCAGCAAGTCGCAGCAGATGACCCACCCTCGGAGAAGGGCTGAGTGTTGAGCGTCGATGCGCTCGTTGCCATCGAGCATTTGTCCAAGACGTTCCCCGGCCAGCGGGCACTTGTCGACGTATCGATGTCCATCGATAGCGGCGAGATTCACGCTCTCGTGGGTGAGAACGGCAGCGGCAAGTCGACACTCATCAAGATCCTGGCGGGCTATCACGTTCCGGACCCCGGTGGCCGCATTCTCACCGGCGGTCAGCCGCTGTTACCGGGCTCCGCCGATGTTGCCCGCCGGGCCGGCCTCCGTTTCGTCCATCAGGATCTGGGTCTGGTCGAGCAGCTCAGCGCCGCTGACAACATCGGTCTCGAGTCCGGCTTCCATCGCCGTCGCGGGAGTATCGACTGGCCCGCGCAGCAGCGTCATGCACGGCGACTGCTCGCCGAGGTCGGCGCGTCCATCGATGTCAACTGCCCGGTGTCGGACCTGCGTCCGGTGGATCGAAGCGCGATCGCGATCGCCCGAGCCCTGGATGACGCCGAAGGCCAAATCCGCCTGCTGGTCCTGGACGAACCAACGGCCGCGCTTCCGCCCGCCGAGGTCGACTCACTCTTCAGAATCTTGCGCGAGGTCGCCGCCTCGGGCGTGAGCATCCTCTACGTCTCGCACCGGCTGGATGAGATCCTCGGTCTGGCATCGCGAGTCTCCGTGCTCCGTGACGGCGCTTTCCAAGGAACCCATCCGGCGGCGGGCCTCGAGCGAGCCCACCTCATCAGACTGATCGTGGGGGAAGAGTCTTCCGAACACGTCGCGCGCTCCCAGCTGGCTCAGCAGGAGTCACGAGAACGTGAGGCAGGATCGGCACGTGGCCAATTCACGTTCAGCGGAGTGCGGACCGCCCGGCTGGACGGCGTCGACATCTCCGTCGGCGCGGGTGAGATCGTCGGGGTGGCGGGCCTGACGGGTTCCGGACGTGAAGAACTTGCCGGGGCGCTCTGCGGAGCTACCCCGGCGATTCTGACGCTCACAGAACCCGATGGCCGCACCCAAAACGGGATGACCCCCCGTCGCGCGAAGCAGTTGGGCATCGCCCTCGTGCTGGCCAACCGGCATCCCGCCGCAGCCGTACTCCAGTTCACCGTGCGGGAGAACGTCTCGCTGCCGGTCCTGCCGCGCTACGCCCGCAACGGGATGGTGCAGCGACAGGCGGAGACGGCGGCCGTGCGCCAGTCGGTCAAGGACGTGGATCTGCGGCCGCCGGACACGGAGCGCGCCTACGGCCTGCTGAGCGGCGGCAACAAGCAGAAGACGATCCTCGCCAAGTGGCTGAGTACGTCGCCGAAGCTCCTCGTCCTCGACGACCCCACCTCCGGAGTCGACATCGGCGCTCGGCACGCGATCTACCAACTCGTCCGGCAACGAGCCGCCGAGGGGGTGGCGGTGCTCATTTGCTCCGCGGACATCGAGGACCTGGTGGGCGTCTGCGACCGCGTCCTCACGCTCGTCGGCGGGGCGATCACCAAGTCGATGACCGGGGAGCAGATCACTGAGGACGCGCTGCTCGACGCGATCCTGCGGGCCGGCGGCGACTCAACGACGGATGAAGGTGCGAAGCAGCCGTGACTCTCGTGAAGGCGGCCGACAAGGAAGAGAACGTCGACCCGATCAGTAAGCGCGGTAGCGCGCTAACGGTGCTGTCCTATCGCAACATCGGCGCGGTCTACGTGTGGATCGTGCTCATCATCATCTTCTCGCTCTGGCGTCCCTCGTTGTTCTTCCACGTGCAGACGGCCAAGACGATCCTTAATCAGTACTCCATCACCGGCCTGGCCGCGCTCAGCATCGTCGTTCCGCTGGCGACAGGCATCTTCGACCTTTCCATCGGCTCCACCATGGGCCTGGCCGGCGTGGCTGCGGGATGGCTGTTCATGCACACCGGATGGAGCCCGGCGATCGTCTTCATCCTCGTGATGCTGCTCGCGGTCGTGATCGGGCTGTTCAACAGCTTCGTCATCGTGCTGCTGCGCATCGACTCGTTCATCGGAACGCTGGCGACCGGGGCGATTCTCGCCGCCGTGACGCTCGGTATCTCGGGCGATCAGACGTTCACCGAGCGCATCAACGGTGGTTTCTCGAGAACGGCATCGGCCAGTCTCGGTGGCGTGCAGATTCCGGTGCTCTACATGTTCATCTTCATGCTGCTCATCGGCTTCTTCCTCGAACGAACCACGACGGGCCGTTACAGCTACGCGATCGGGTACAACGCCGAGGTCGCGCGCCTCGTTGGCGTCAGCGTCGGCCGCGTGCGGACGCTGAGCCTGGTCATCTCGTCGTCGATCGCAGGATTCGCCGGCTTGATTCTCACCGCCAACATCCAGGCCGCGGACCCGAACAACGGGCCCTCCTATCTCATCCCGGCTTTCTCGGCAGCCTTCCTCGGTGCCACCCAGTTCCGTCATGGTCGTTTCAACCCATGGGGGGTGATCGTCGCCGTGCTGATGCTCGGGACCGGGAGCGTGGGACTGCTTCTCGTCGGCTCACCAACGTGGGCGCCGCAGGTCTTCCAGGGCGCGGTCCTCATCGCAGCCGTTGGCGTGACGGTCGTCCAGGTGCGAAACCGCCGAGCCAGCGCGTAACTCGTTCAAAGACAGGGGAACTCGATGACCGCGATGAAGAACGATGGTGCGGATGCCATCCGCGACTACGATCCTTTCGCTGCGGAGGTGCTGGGTGATCCCGCCGGAGCGCACCGCTTCTTGCGCGAGCAGTGCCCGGTGCATCACTACGCGGGGTTCGGCGACAAAGGTTTCTACACGGTTTCGCGACACGACGATGTGCGCGAGGTCTTCAGCGACATCGGCCTGTGGTCGTCGGACTGGGGGCAGGGTCCGATCTACACGAAGGAGGGTGGCCTGCGCTCCGATCCTCCGGAGCACACGGTCTACCGCCGCATGGTCACCTCCGCCTTCACCGCCCGGCGGGTTGCCGCGGTCGAACCTGCGATCCGCGAGATCACCGGCAAGCTCGTGGACGGCTTCGCGCATGACGGCACGGCCGACCTGATCGAAGCGCTGGCGATCCCGCTGCCGATCACGATGATCTCGCTCTTCCTCGGGGTGTCTCCGGACTTGCGCGCCGAATTCAAATCGTGGTCGGACGAGTTCATGGCGGCGCAGAACTCCACCGATCCGGCCGTGCAGGCAGCCGCACGGGCGAAGATCGACGGGTATTTCGACGAAGAGTTGAACCGCCGCAGGGGCATTCGCGACGGCGGGGGCGAGCTGGCGGACGACGTGCTCACCTCGCTGCTGGGCGCGACCCACGAGGGGCGCGGCTTCACCAATGCCCAGCTGCTACCGCTCATCCTGCTGCTGCTGGTCGGCGGTAACGAGACAACGACCTCTCTCATCGGCAACCTGGTGTGGCGGCTGCTCGATCTCGGTCTGTGGGACGCCGTCGCGGCGAACCCCGGGCTGCGTGACGTCGCCATCGACGAGAGCCTGCGCTACGACCCTCCCGTGCTCGGGCTCTTTCGTACGAACACCCGGCCCGTCACGCTGCACGGCGTCGAGCTCGAAGCCGGGAGCAAGGTGCATGGCATGTACGCCTCCGCGAACCGCGATCCCGAAGCTTGGACCGACCCCGACACCTTCCGGCTGGACCGCGAGTTCGATGACCTCAAGCGCCGCCATCTCTCCTTCGGGCTGGGGCAGTACCTGTGTCCGGGCGCCGCCTTGGCCCGGCTCGAGGCGCGGGTGGCGCTGGACACCATGATCGAGCGCCTACCGGGCCTGCGGCTCGCGGCCACGCCAGAACGAACGGACTCCTTCATGATGTGGGGCCCGAAGTCGCTGGCGATCGAGTGGGACGTCTGAGCCGGTCAGGCGGCGGGGACGTCGACGCGCAGCGTGCAGACCCGGCCGTTGCGCAGCGCTCGGGCCTCTTCCGGGATCCACGACCCTGACGTGCAGATAAACAGGGTGTGGCCGTCAGGCCCGCCGAGCGCGACGGCGTAGCACCCCTGGTCGCCGGTGGACACCCGGGTGACGACCCGCCCGTCAAGGACGCGCAGCGCCTCGTTCGTGAAGGGTGACGCCACCCAGATCCCGCCCTCGATATCGAGGCAGATGCCGTCCGGAGCGGCATCGGCGAAATCGATGAGGGAACGACGGTTCGACAGCGATCCATCGGCGGCGATATCGAATGCGGTCAGGCGGGGCGGGTCCGACCGGGTCTCCGCGACGACGAAGGTTGACCCGTCCGGCGTGATCGCCATCCCGTTCGCGAAACCCATGTCGGCGGCGGCGACGCTCACGGTCCCGTCCGGATCCACCCGAGCGATCTTGCCGGGCGTGATCGGTTCGCCCGGTGGTGCTCCGCTACCGAAGTTGCTGACGTAGGCGCGCCCCTTGGCGTCGACCACCATGTCATTGCAGTGCCAGGTCGCGACGCTGCTGAGATCGGCGTGTTCCACCAGCCCGGACGGGTCGAGTCGCAGGATCTTCCGGTCGTGCATCGACACGATGAGGAGCCGTCCGTCCGGCAACCACCCGAGTCCGGACGGCAGCTCCGGGACCGTGGCGATGGGCGTGGCGTTGCCGGACTGATCCAGCCGGAGCACCTCGGGCCCGTGCATGTCGGACATCCACAGCGCGCCCTCATGCCATCGCGGGCCTTCCGGGAACGCGAATCCGCTCGCCAGCACTTCCAGGGTCGTCGCCACGCCGTCTCCTATGACTCTCGCAGGCAGCTGAGAGAGCTCAACATCTCATGAGCCCGTCGCTCACCTGCGCGACACACGATGTTCACCAGCGTTCACGCGCGCCTGCACCGCCAACGCCCTCCCCGCCCTTAACGTCAGACGCGGTGGGCACACCGGGAGATCGTCCTCGACAGAGCCGCAGCCATCGCGCGCGGCCTCCGCCTCCGAGCGGGGAAAGCGACGCGTCCTGTCCCCGGCTTACTTCCTGAGAAGGCGATCCGTGACCGCACCGACCACCTCCGCTGGTTCCCGTTCGGCAGCTCGCACGTCCAGCAAGGCGCCCGAACCCCAAGCGACCAGCACCATCACCTACGTGCTCGACACCAGCGTCCTGCTCTCCGACCCCTCCGCGCTACGCGCGTTCGAGGAGCACGACCTGGTGCTTCCGCTGCCCGTCATCAGCGAGTTGGAGGCCAAACGCAACCATCCTGAGCTCGGCTGGGCCGCCCGGCAGGTGCTTCACAAGCTGGAAGCGCTGCGCGTCGAGTACGGCAAGCTCACCGAACCGGTACCGGTCAACGACGACGGCGGCACGCTGCGCGTCGAGATGAACCACCGCGACCTCGCGTCGCTGCCGATCGGCCTGCGCCGCGAGTCCAACGACTGCCGCATCCTCGCGGTCGCCGCGAACCTGGCAGCCGAGGGCGCCGAGGTGGTGCTGGTCAGTAAGGATCTGCCGCTGCGCCTCAACGCCTCCGTCGCCGGTATCGCGGCCGAGGACTACCGGCGTCGCAAGGCCGTCGACACCGGCTGGACCGGGCTCGTCGAGCTCGAAGTGCAGAGCAGCGTGGTCGACAACCTCTTCGACGAGCGCAGCCTGGACGCCGCCGATGATCTCGAGCCGGTCCGCGACCTGCCTGCCAACACGGGCCTGGTGCTCTCCGCTGGCAGCCAGAGCGCCCTCGCTCGCCTGGGCGCCGACAAGCGCGTTCACCTGGTGCCACCGGACCGCTCGCTCTTCGGCGTCACGGGCCGAAGCGCCGAGCAACGCATCGCGCTCGATCTGCTTGCGGACCCGTCCGTCGGCGTCGTCAGCCTCGGTGGACCCGCCGGCACCGGAAAGACCGTGCTCGCCCTCGCGGCCGGGCTCGAGGCCGTCCTCGAGCGGCGCACGCACCGCAAGATCATCGTCTTCCGCCCGCTCTACGCGGTGGGTGGCCAGGATCTCGGCTACCTGCCGGGCAGCCAGGACGAGAAGATGGAGCCCTGGGCGCTTGCCGTGATGGACGCGCTCGAGTCTTTCGCCCATCAGGAAGTGATCGCCGAGATCAAGGCGCGCGGCCTCATCGAGATCGCGCCCCTTACCCACATCCGTGGCCGCACCCTTTCCGGCTCGTGGGTGATCATCGACGAGGTCCAGAACATCGAGCGCACCGTGCTGCTGGCCGCGCTGTCACGGCTTGCCGCCGACAGCCGGGCCATCTGCTGCTGGGACATCGCGCAGCGCGACAACCTGCACGTCGGGCGGCACGACGGCATCGCGTCCGTCGTCGACGGCCTGCGTGGCCACCCGCTGTTCGGCCACGTGACGCTGACCCGCGCCGAGCGCTCGCCCGTCGCGGCGCTCGCCAGCCGGTTGCTCGAGGAAGGGACCGACTTCTAGGCGGCGCGGTCACCGCCGCCCGCGCGATCCAGCGTTCGCACAGCCGTCCCGCTTAGCCTGGTTCGGTGACCCATGCCCGCGCGCAAGCCCCTGGGCGCTTTGTCCTATGGGTTGCGGACGGGCCGCTGAGCAGGCCCGGTGCGCCCGCGGCGTTACCTCACGATGGCGATCGTCATCGCGATCCTGGTGAGCCTTCCCGCGCTGGTGGGCGCCTTGCCGGTGAGCGAGAAGAAGGTCTCCACGCCCGTGTTGCTGCGGCAGATCAAGGCGTCGGACACGATCCCGTTCACCGGTCTCGCGTCGGTCTCCGGGGCGTTGCAGATCCCGGATATCGGCCTCAGCACCGAGGTCACGAATCTGCTCTCGACGACGAGCCGGCTGCGCGCCTGGTGGGCGGGCCCCACGCGCTACCGGGTCGATCGGCTCACGGCCGTCGCCGAGACCGACGTCTACCGCCACGGGCGCAGCATCTGGACCTGGAACTCCGACGCCCGCCTCGCGCAGTACACGGACCGCACCCCGCAGATCCCGCTGCCCGGGCCGCAGGATGCGCTGCCGTCCAGCCTGGCCCGCCGGCTGCTCGCCCAGGCACCCGCGTCCCAACTCCAGCGCATCGACGCTCGTCGTATCGCCGGCCGCACCGCGCTCGGCCTGCTCTGGCGCCCGAATGATCCGCGCTCGCTGATCGGCCAGATCAAGGTCTGGGTCGACCAGGACAGGGGCCTGCCGCTCGCCGTCGAGGTGCGCGCCGTCGGCGGCCAGGCGCGGGCCTACAGCTCGTCGTTCCTCGACATCTCGCTGAAGGCGCCACCCGCGTCGCGACTGCACTTCGATCCCTCGCAGGACAAGACCGCCACCGTCGACAGCGGCGAGGCCGGTCCGGATGACAACTTCTCCCGCTTCATCCTCCCGGCGACCCTCGGCGGCCTTCGCCAGCGCAGCCCGATGCGGCCGCTGGTCGCCACCTACGGCGCGGGCGTGACGCTGGTGGCCGTCAGCGACCTCGGTGACCCGCAGAGCGCCCTCGCCCTGCGCAGCCAGATTGACTCTCCGAGCCGCCCGGCCATCACCGCAAAGTTCGGCACCGGCACCCTCATCAAGACGCCGCTGCTCACCGGGCTGGTTTTTGCCACCAACACGAGCGGCTACGTCCTGTTCGGCAGCGTCACTCGTGTTCAGATCCAAGCCATGGCCCTGGACCTGGTGCGTCACCCGCCGCGAGCGGTGGGTTCCGCAACCGGCGGGCAGGGCAGCCCGTGATCCGTACGCAGGGTCTCACCAAGCGCTACGGCAAGATCACCGTCGTCGACGGCGTCGACCTCGACGTGCAGCCGGGCGATCGTTACGGCTTCCTCGGCCCGAACGGGTCCGGCAAGTCGACGACGATGCGGATGCTGCTCGGCCTGGTCTTCCCCTCCAGCGGGACCATGGAGGTCCTCGGCGAGCCGATGCCGAAGCGCGCCAGGGACGTCCTGCAGCGGGTCGGTGTGATCATCGAGGCGCCGGCGTTCTGGCCGAACCTCTCCGGCCGGCGCAACCTTTTCCTTCGTGACGCTGCCGGCGGAGCCCCGCGGGGTGATCGGGTCAAGCGGATCGGCGAGGCGCTCGAGCGGGTAGGCATGGCAGGCGTCGACGAGCGGCCGGTGAAGGCGTACTCGCTCGGCATGAAGCAGCGCCTGGGGATCGCCGCGGCCCTGATCCGCAGCCCTGACCTCCTCATGCTCGACGAGCCGACCAACGGGCTCGACCCGCAGGGAACGCGCGAGATCCGCGAGTTGCTGATCGAGCTCAACCGGGCCGGCACGACCGTCTTTCTCTCGTCTCACCAGCTGAACGAGATCGAGGCGATGTGCACCCGGGTCGGGATGATCAGTAACGGCCGGATGGTCGCGCAGGACCACGTGAAGGCGCTGCGCACCCCGACCGGTCACGTGCGGGTACGCACCAAGGACCTCAGCGAGGCAGCTCAGACCCTCGGCCGCGCGGTCATCACGGCGCGGGGCGAGTGGCTGGTCGTCATCAGCAACGATCCCGCTGCCCTGACGGCGCGGCTGGTCCAGGCGGGCGTGCGGGTGTCGGAGGTGCACGTCGAGCGGCGCTCGCTCGAGGACGTCTTCCTCGAGCGCACGACCGCGAGCGTGTTCGCATGATCCGGGTGGAGCTCGCGCTCCTGGTGCGCCGGCCACGCACCTGGATCTCGCTGGCCATCCTCATCGCGCTGCCGGTGACGGCGGCGATCTTCCTGGCCGTCACGAAGATCGCCCCGCAGCCGGGCGATACCAGCTCGCCGCCGCTGCTCAGCCAGGTGCTCTCGAACGGGACGCTCTTCGCGGCCGCCGCGCTCGCCGTCGACCTGATCCCGCTGCTGCCGCTGTGCGTGCTGGTCGTCGCGGGCGACTCGATCGCCGGCGAGGCCAACGCCGGCACCCTGCGCTACCTGCTCACCCGTCCGGTCAGCCGCAGCAAGCTGCTCACCGCGAAGCTCGTCACGATCATCACGTACGTCATCGGCGCGGTGATCATCGTGGCGATCGCGGGCTACATCGCCGGCGTCATCATGTTTCCGAGCTCCGGCTCGATCACCACCGTCTCGGGCGGCGAACCTCTCACGCCGGCGCAGACCGCGATCCGCATCGTCTTCGCCGTCCTTTACGTCGGGGTCTCGATGCTCGGGGTCGCCGCGTTCGCCCTGCTGCTGTCGAGCATCGTCGAGAATCCGCTCGGCGCGGCGCTCGGCGGATTTGCGGTCCTGGTCGCCTCGACGACGCTTGACGCCCTCGACGCCGCGGGCTCCGCGCAGCCGTACCTGCCGACGCATTACTGGCTGAAGTTCGTCGACCTGTTCCGCAATCCGATTCTCTGGCGCGACATCGAAAGAGGCCTTCTCCTGCAGGCCGTCTACGTCGCCGTGATGCTCGGCGCGGCCTGGGCGTACTTCACCAGCAAGGACATCAAGAGCTGAACGCGTAACCTCTGCGCCGTGTCTGTCCCGCTGCCCGAGGAGCTGAAAGAGCTCGACGCGACGCTTTCCGGTATCGAAAAGGTCCTGGATGTGCCCGGTTTACGTGGCCAGCTCGAGGCGCTGGAGCAGCAGGCGTCCGACCCCGAGCTGTGGAGCGACCAGGCGCGTGCGCAGAAGGTCACGTCCGCGCTCTCGCGCATCCGCTCCGACCTCACCCGGGTCGAGAGCCTGCGCTCGCGGCTCGAAGACGCGCTGGCTGCCGTGGAGCTGGAAGACCCGGATCTCACGGCGGAGGCGGAGGCGCAGCTGCCCGCCCTCAAGAAAGAGATCCAGTCGCTGGAGGTCCGCACCCTGCTGTCGGGGGAGTACGACCCCCGCGAGGCGATCGTGCAGCTTTCCGCAGGTGCCGGCGGGGTCGACGCTGCCGACTGGACCGAGATGCTGCTGCGCATGTACCTGCGCTGGGCCGAGCGCCACGGCTACCCGACCGAGGTACTCGACACGTCCTACGCGGAAGAAGCCGGCCTGAAGAGCGCGACCTTCAAGGTCGAGGCGCCCTTCGCTTACGGCACGCTGCGCAGCGAGCACGGGGTGCACCGGTTGGTGCGCATCAGCCCGTTCGACAACCAGTCCAGGCGGCAGACGTCGTTCGCCGGGGTGGAGGTCACCCCCGTCGTCGAGAGCAACGACGAGGTCGACATCGACGAGAAGGACCTGCGGATCGATATCTTCCGCAGCTCCGGACCGGGCGGTCAGGGGGTCAACACCACCGACTCGGCCGTGCGCATCACGCATATCCCGACCAACATTGTCGTGACGTGCCAGAACGAGCGCTCACAGCTGCAGAACAAGGCCGCTGCGCTGCAGGTCCTCGCCGGCAAGCTGCTGGAGCGCCGGCGCGCCGAGGCGGCTGACGAGCGGGCGCGGCTGACGGGTGGACCGCAGGATGTGAGCTTCGGATCGCAGATTCGCAGCTACGTGCTGCATCCGTACCAGATGGTGAAGGACCTGCGCACCGAGGAGGAGACCGGCAATACCGGAGCGGTGCTGGATGGGGACATCGACGCGTTCATCGACGCGGAAATTCGCTGGCGACGCGGCCAGGAGGGCCCGGCGAGCTAGCAGCTAGACGGCGCTAAACAGCATGGTTGGCGACGTACGCCACCATCAGGGTGAGCAGCGCGACGATCAGGATGATCACCGGGGTCGGGATGGCGAAACCCATCCGCTGAAGCTGCGCCCGGGTGATGCGGCATACCGGGCAATTGCCCTCGGCGACGACGCCGCCGCAGTGGCCGCAGGCCAGGTGGTCACTGCGCATCGTGCCACCTCCAAGAGCCTGCCTGATCGGGACACGGGGCGGATACGGACATCTGCCGGGTGCGTGAAGCCTAAGGATATGCCCTTGCCTACGGCTGACACCACATGGCAACTGAAGACACATCGCATTTTCACAGGAATCGAGTATCTGCACTAGCCCGTTCGGGTGGCCTGCTGACCTGGGGCTCAATGCCCCGGCTAACTCCCTATGGCCCGGCGTTTTGCCGCCGATACGAGAGCAAGCGCACTTACGCTCGTTTCCCCGGGCCGCCGTGAACGTTCAACCGACCAGCTCTGACTAGTCGAGGGCCAAGTAGTGATCCAGTTCCACTCCGTGTCGAAGGTCTACCCCGCCAACCCCAAACCGGCGCTGTCGAACATCAGCCTGGAGATCGCGCGGGGGGAGTTCGCCTTCCTGGTCGGCACGTCGGGTTCCGGCAAGTCGACCTTCCTTCGCCTGCTCCTGCGTGAAGAGCTCCCGACGGTCGGCACCGTTCACATCAACGGCCGCGATACCACCCGGATGCCCACCTGGAAGGTGCCGCAGCTGCGCCGCCAGATCGGCTGCGTCTTCCAGGACTTCCGGTTGCTGCCGGACCGCAGCGTCGCGGCGAACGTCGCGTTCGCGCCCGAGTCCATCGGCCGCCCCCAGGCGCTGATCCGCAAGCTGGTGCCCGAGGTGCTCGAGCTCGTCGGCCTGACCGGCAAGGGCGATCGGATGCCGGGCGAGCTCTCCGGCGGTGAGCAGCAGCGCGTCGCCATCGCGCGGGCGTTCATCAACCGCCCGATGATGCTGCTCTGTGACGAGCCGACCGGAAACCTCGATCCCGGCACCTCCGTCGGCATCATGCGGCTGCTCGACCGGATCAACCGGGCCGGCACCACCGTCGTCATGGCTACCCATAACGCCGAGATCGTCGACGCGATGCGCCGCCGCGTGATCGAGCTGGACGACGGCCTCCTGCTGCGAGACCAGCAGCGCGGCGTCTACGGCAGCGGCACTGCTGTGACGGTGGGAAACAGCGCATGACCCGCGTCGTCCCGATCCTGCGCGACGCGGTCAAGGGCCTGCGTCGCAACCTCGCGATGTCCATCGCCGTCGTGCTCTGCAGCGCGGTTTCGCTGACGCTTTTCGGCGCCGGGTTGCTGCTGAACCGTCAGGTCGAGATCACCAGCAAGCACCTGTTCGGACGCGTCGAGCTGACCATCTACGTCACCGACGACATCACCCCCGGCCAGCAGGACGCGATCGCGACCAAGCTCGCTCGCGACCCGCAGGTCCAGCACTTCGTCTACGAGAGCAAGGACGACGCGTACGCCGAGTTCAAGCGGCTGTACAAGAGCTCGCCCGAGCTGACCCAGGGTGTCACCGCTGACCTGCTGCCCGCGTCCTACCACGTGAAGCTGGTCCACCCGCAGGAGTTCACGACGGTGGCGGACGACTACGCCCACCTGCCCGGAGTCGATGCGGTGCAGGACTGGCGCGGCCGGCTGAAGGGCTTCTTCCGCTTCCTGCACGGCTTCCAGATCGGCGCCTACGTGCTGGCGGCGGTGCAGGGGCTCGCGACCCTCGTGCTGCTCTACAACACCATCCGGATGTCGGCGCACAGCCGGCGCCGCGAGACCTCGATCATGCGGCTGGTCGGCGCGACCCGCATGCACATCCAGCTGCCCTTCGTGCTGGAGAGCACGATCGCGGGCCTGGCCGGTGGTGTCGTGGCGGGCGGAGCGTTGTACGGCCTGCGTATCGCGCTGATCGACCATCGCTTCAGCCACCAGCAGTTCACCCCGGTCCTGACCGCGGGCGACGTCTGGAAGGTCATCTTCTACGTCCTTCTGGCCGGAGCCGCGTCGTCGGCGCTCATGGCGTTCTTCGCGCTGCGGCGCCACGTGCGGGCCGCCGAACCGAAGCGTCCCTCGCGCAGCTTGCGCAAGATGGTTCCCCCGCCGCGCACGGCTTCCGAGCCGGTCACCGGCGGTCCGGGCCACAAGGTGGTCCTGGCCGGCAGCGGTCACCGGCGCCGGCGCTGACGCAGGTTTCGGGCCGCCCGTAAGCTCGCTGGGTGCCCAAGGAGACCGGCCGCAAGGTCGTCGCGCAGAACCGGCGGGCGCGCCACGATTACTCGATCCTCGATACGTACGAGGCCGGCCTGGTGCTGGCCGGTACCGAGGTGAAGTCGCTACGGCTGGGGCGCGCGTCGCTCACTGACGCCTACGCGACGATCGACGACGGCGAGGCCTGGCTCGGTGGGGCTGCACATCCCCGAGTACACGCAGGGCACCTGGACGAACCACGCGCCCCGCCGCAAGCGCAAGCTGCTGCTGCACAAGAGCGAGATCGACAAGCTGCTCGGCAAGACCAAGGAGAGCGGCCTGACGATCGTCCCGCTGGCGCTGTACTTCAAGGACGGCCGGGCGAAGATCGAGATCGCGCTGGCCAAGGGTAAGAAGTCCTACGACCACCGCCAGGATCTCGCCAAGCGCGATGCGACCCGCGAGGTGGAGCGAGCGCTCGGGCGGCGTCGCAAGGGCATGGAGTAGCTCCCATGCGCCCCGCGCCTACGCTTCTACCGGCGTTCGCGGTCGTCGCCTGGATTCCGGCGGTGCTGCTGCTCGACAGCGGGGCGACGCTGGGGGAGCAGCGGCTGCTGGGGCTCGCGTCGTGGGCGCTGCTCGCGTTCCTGCTCTGGCGCGAAGACGCGCTCACCCGGCTGCAGGTCGGGGTGGTCGTGGTCTACGCGACGCTGGTCGAGTACACGTTCTCGGCGTTCCTCGGCACGTACGTCTACCGGCTTGCATGGCGACGGGCTGTCGTTCTTCGACAAGGTGCCGTCGTTCGTGCCCCCGGGTCACGGGCTCGTGTACCTGGCAGCGGTGGTGCTCGGGCGCCGGCTGCCCGGCTGGTCGGTGCCGGCCGCGGCGGTGGCGGTGAGCGCGTATGCCGTCTGGGGCCTGGTGTTCTCGCCTCAGCTCGACGTGCTCGGCGCGCTGTGGGCGGGGTGCCTGCTGTGGTGGCTCTGGCGCGGCCGCGACAAGAAGGTCTACGCGGGCGCGCTGATCGTCGTGACGTATCTGGAGCTGCTGGGCACGGCGATCGGCACCTGGACCTGGCAGCCCCATGACCCGGTGCTGCACTGGATCGCGATCGGCAACCCGCCCTCGGGTGCGGCCGGCGGCTACTGCTTCTTCGACGCGGCCGCGCTGGCGATCGCGCCGGTGCTGCTCGCGTGGATCCGCGCGCACTCGCGGGGATAGGCGTTTGGTTCACGACACGCCGCTTTCGGCGGACCAAACGCCCAAGGCGGCGAGCGTCGAGGTCGGATGAGCGCGGCTCCGCTGTGGGAACGGCTCGGGCTGCCGGGCCTGGTCGATGTCCACGTCCACGTGATGCCGCCGTCCGTGGAGCGCAAGGTGTGGGCGTACTTCGCGCAGGCGGAGCAGAACTACGGGCGGGCCTGGCCGCTGGAGTACGCCTGGCCGCTCGAGGCCCGGCGCGCGGAGCTGCAGCGCCTGGGCGTGCGGGCCTACCCGGGCCTGGTCTACCCGCACAAGCCGGAGATGGCGCAGTGGCTGACCGACTGGGCGCTTGATTACGCGGCCGCGACGCCCGAGGTCGTGCCGTCGGCGACGTTCTACCCCGAGCCCGGTGTCAATGCCTATGTGGCGCAGGCGATCTCGCGTGGGGCTCGCGTCTTCAAGGCACACCTCGAGGTCGGGCGCTACGACCCGCGCGACCCGCTGCTCGATGCGGTCTGGGGCACGCTTGCCGATGCTGAGCTGCCGGTCATCGTGCACTGCGGCGACGGGCCGGTGCCGGGGCCGTTCACCGGTGTCGGGCCCATCGGCGAGGTGATGGCACGCCATCCGACCCTGCGGCTGATCGTCGCGCATGCGGGCATGCCCCGGTACGCCGATTTCCTTGCGCTGGCTGCAGATTTCGAGTCGGTGATGCTCGATACGACGATGGCCTTCACCGACTTCGCGGAGGCGACCGCACCGTTCCCCGTCGAGCTCAGGCCGGCGCTGCGCGATCTCGGACTTGCCGGGCGAGTGCTGCTCGGCAGCGACTTCCCGTCCATCCCGTACCGCTACGAGCATCAGATCGACGCGCTCGAACGGCTGGACCTCGGGGAGGAGTGGCTGCGCCAGGTGCTGTGGCACGCAGCGTCGGATGTGCTGGGCGTCGACAATGGTGGAATGGTTGCACCGTAAGGGTAGAATTCTGGAATGGCGCTGAATATCAAGAACCCTGAGGCGGAGGCCTTGGCGCACGAGCTCGCTGCAGCAACCGGGGAGAGCCTCACCGGGGCTGTCACTGCGGCGCTGCGCGATCGTCTGGCTCGCGTGCGGGCGAGTGATGAGGCGGCCGCGGGCGAGCGTTCCGAACGGCTGCGGGCCATTTGCTCAGATTCGTCGGCGCGGTGGCTCGAGCCATACCGGACCGTGCCACACGGCGACCTGCTCTACGACGAGGCTGGGCTCCCCCGATGATCGTGGATACCTCTGCGATTATTGCCGTTCTGCGTGGTGAGGATGACGCCGACCGCTTCATCCAGGCGCTGGCTACCGCGACCGACATCCGAATGTCGGCTGCGACCTGGCTCGAGAGTGCAATCGTGGTGGACGCGAACCGTGATCCGGTGCTGTCGGGCCGGTTCGACGATTTCATTGGCGCCGCGGGCATCACGGTCGAGCCGGTGACTGCTGAGCACGTTCGTCTGGCGCGGCAGGGGTACCGCGATTTCGGAAAAGGTCACCACCCTGCAGGTCTGAACTTCGGCGACTGCTTCTCTTATGCGATGGCCCGCGCCGCCGGAGAGCCGCTGCTGTTCAAAGGCGCCGATTTCACGCTGACCGACATCGCCGTCGCCGAATAGGAGACCCGGACGAGCATGAGCACGACGACCCGGCTGCACTTCCAGGGACGCGACGGCCTTCAACTGGCCGGCGACCTTCGAGGTCACGAGGCGCACCCGCCTGTCGTCTTTCTGCACGGTGGTGGGCAGACCAGGCACTCCTGGGGTGGGGCTGCAGCGCGGGTCGCCGAGCACGGCTGGCGCGCGTACACGATCGACGCCCGGGGCCACGGTGAGTCGCAGTGGTCCGAATCCGGCGACTATCGGCTCAGCA
This sequence comes from uncultured Actinomycetota bacterium, assembly GCA_963782485.1. Classification (GTDB taxonomy): domain Bacteria; phylum Actinomycetota; class Actinomycetes; order Frankiales; family Frankiaceae; genus DATAZK01. The sequence continues at coordinate 283,800 of CAWAJV010000004.1, read as the reverse complement.
GCTTCGCCCTCGACCTGGGCCGGGTCATCGATCAGATCGGTGAGCAGCCGGTCGTGATCGGCGCCTCGCTCGGTGGACTGACGGCGATGCTGCTCACCGGGGAACTCGCTCCTGGGTCGGCTCGTGCGGTCGTGCTCGTCGACATCGTCCCCGACATGGAGCCGGCCGGAGCCGAGCGGATCCGGGCCTTCATGGCGGAGCATGCATACGCCGGCTTCGACTCGATCGAGCAGGTCGCCGATCTCGTCGGCGCGTACAACCCGCACCGGCCGCGCCCGTCCGACGTCGCCGGTCTTCGCAAGAACCTGCGCGAGCGTGACGGGCGCTTCTACTGGCACTGGGACCCGCGCTTCATGGAGCCCGAGGAAGGCAAAGGACCGTCCGAGATCACCGACGTCGAGCGGCTGCACGCGGCGGTCGAGCAGATGGTTGCCGACGTTCCGGTCATGCTCGTACGGGGCCGCAGCAGCGATCTGGTCAGCGAGGAGAAGGCGGCCGACTTCATCGCCCGCTTCCCGGCCGTCGAGTTCGTCGACGTGACGGGCGCGGGTCACATGGTCGCGGGCGATCGCAACGACGCCTTCACCGACGCGGTCACGGGTTTCCTGGCCCGTCACGAACGCCCCCCGACGGGGCGAGCAGCAGTACAAAAGTATGCAGGCGCTCTGAGTGACGTTTACGAGCCCGGCTATCTGGAGCAGTTGCGCGAAGAGTGGCCTTCCTGAGCCAGGGGTCAGCTCGCCCGTGTAACGATCGGGGCGTGAAGGTGCTCCTGGTCCACCACACCCCGTCGCCCGCGATGCAGGAGCTGCTCGAAGCCGCTCAGCGCGGGGTGCGCGAGGTCGAGGACGTCGAGCTCGAGGTGCGGCCGGCGCTGGCGTGCGGCGCGGCGGAAGTCCTTGCAGCAGATGGGTATCTGCTCGGGACTCCGGCGAACATCGGCTACATGAGCGGCGCGCTCAAGCACTTCTTCGACCAGATCTACTACCCGTGCCTGGAAGCGACGGTCGGGCGGCCGTACGGGCTGTACGTCCACGGCGGCAACGACACCGAAGGGGCGGTACGCAGCATCGATCGCATCGTGGGCGCGCTCAAATGGTCGGCGGTGCGCCCACCTTTGACGATCGTCGGCGCGGTCGGCAAGCAGGAGCGCGAAGACGCCTGGGAGCTGGGCGGTTTGGTCGCGGCGAGCGTCGCTGGACTGGTCTGAGCTCAGCCGGTGATGTCGATCTCGGGGTAGAGCGGATGGGCCGCGGTCAGCTCGGCTGCCCGGTCGCGCACCCGTGCGGCGACGGCCGGGTCAAGTGCGAACTTCGCCTTGGAGCCCGCCGGCTCGGTGGCGCGCAGGACGTCGTCGATCATCTCGCCGATCTCGCGCAGGTCGTCCTCGCCGAAGCCGCGAGTTGTCAGCGCGGGCGTTCCCAGCCGGATGCCGGAGGTGTACCACGCGCCGTTCGGGTCGCGCGGCACCGAGTTGCGGTTCGTCACCAGCCCGGCTTCGAGCAGCGCCGGCTCTGCCTGCCGGCCGGTGAGCCCGTAGCCGAAACATCCAGCAATACCAGGTGATTGTCGGTGCCACCGGTGACCAGCGTGGCTCCGCGGCGCAGCAGGCCGTCGGCCAGCGCGCGGGCGTTGTCGACGACCCGGCTGCGAGTAGTCGCGGAACTCCTGCGTGCGGGCCTCGGCCAGCGCGACGGCCTTGGCTCCCATGACGTGCGGCAGCGGTCCGCCGAGCACCAGCGGGCAGCCGCGGTCGACGAAGTCGGAGTACTCCTCGGTGCACAGCACCATCCCGCCGCGCGGGCCGCGCAGCGACTTGTGGGTGGTAGTGGTGACGACGTCGGCGAACGGGACCGGGTTCTCGTCGCCGGTCAGCACGCCGCCCGCGACCAGCCCGGCGAAATGCGCCATGTCGACCAGCAACGTCGCGCCGACCTCGGCGGCGATCTCCTTCATCTTCGCGAAGTCGATCAGGCGGGGATACGCGGAGTAGCCGGCGACGATGATGAGCGGGCGGAAAGCGCGGGCCTGCTCGCGCAGTGCCGCGTAGTCGAGCAGCCCGGTGGCCGGGTCGGTGCCGTAGCTGGCCTGCTCGAACATCTTGCCGCTCACGTTGGGGCGAAATCCATGGGTCAGGTGGCCGCCGGCATCGAGCGACATGCCCAGCAGGCGCTGGTTGCCGAGTTCGCGGCGCAGCCGCTGCCAGTCCGCCTCGGCGAGATCGTTGACGTTGCCGAGCCCGGCTTCCTTGAGCGCCGGTGCCTCGACGCGAGCGGCCAGGATCGCCCAGAAGGCGACCAGGTTGGCGTCGATGCCGGAGTGCGGCTGGACATACGCGTGCGAGGCACCGAAGACGGCCCGCGCGTGTTCAGCGGCAACCGCTTCGACGGTGTCGACATTGCGGCACCCGGCGTAGAAGCGGCGCCCGATCGTGCCCTCTGCGTACTTGTCGGACAGCCAGCTGCCCATCGCCAGCAGCACCGCCGGAGACGCGTAATTCTCGCTCGCGATCAGCTTGAGGGACCCGCGCTGATCGGTCAGCTCCTGGGCCATCGCTGCCGCGATCCGGGGTTCGACCGCGGCGACCGTCTCGATCGCGTTGCGAAAGGCGGTGGAGGCGACAGTGTCGGGGGTGTCGGGGGTGTTGGGCGATGCGGTCATCAGGGCTCCCGGTGTCGGAGGTAGCCCAGGCGCACGGCACGACGTCATAGCGACGGGGCCGCTCCCCGGTGGTAGCCCACCCTCAGCGCCAGTCACGGCCCGTGCCCAGGGTAGCGGGTGTTTCGTGGGTTACGCCGGCTGCGCTCGTAGCCCGTCAAAAGCCATGCGTAGCACGCGATCGCGATCTTCCGGGCCCGGGAAGGCGACCATCGCGAGTCCGGCGATCATGCGGAGCACGTCGTCGAAGGTGGCATCTGAGCGCGCGACCCCGGCGTCCTGTGCCCGCTGGAGCAGCGGCTCACCGGCGGCGCCGATCTCGGTGCGGCAGATCTGGAAGAACTCCGAGCCCCTGCCGTGAGCTGCGGTGAGCTCCTCGGCGATCGCCTTCTTGGTGGAGGCGTAACCGACGACACCATTGAGGAAGCCCACCAGCGCGTCCCACGGGGGCAGCTCGCCGAGCGCGGCAGCCGACCGGCAGAGCGTCTCCACCTCGTGGACGTAGACGGCTTCGAGGAGATCCTGGCGGGTCGGGAAGTGGCGGTAGAGCGTCCCGATGCCGACGCCGGCGCGCCGGGCGATGTCTTCGAGCGAGGACGAGACGCCGCCTTCCGCGAACGCCTCGCGGGCTGCCTCGAGAAGGGCCTCGTAGTTGCGTGCGGCATCCGCACGCTTGGGCCGGCGCGCCCGCACTTCCGGCACCGTTGCCGCGGTCGTCACAGGACTCGTCACCCCTTTCCGTTTGCATCCGGAGGCTTGCCTCCGTATTGTTACGGAGGGAGGCCTCCACTTTACTCTCGCATTCCTTCTGCTCGAAGGGTCCTTACCCCATGACGTCCCTGACCCTCAACCCTTCCCGCTGGCGCCGGCCTACGGCGCCGCGGGCCTCCGCCTCTCCCTGGCTGGTCCTGGTCCTCATCCTGGCCTGCCAGCTCATGATCATTGTCGACGCCTCGGTCGTGATCACCGCGCTGCCCGAGATCAAGCAGGGACTGCACTTCTCGCCGACGTCCCTGTCCTGGGTCCAGAACGCCTACACCCTGGCTTTCGGTGGCCTCATGCTCCTCGGGGCGCGCGCCGGCGACATCCTCGGTCGGCGGCGCATGTTCGTGTGGGGCATCGGGGTTTTCACCGTTGCCTCGCTGGCCGGGGGACTCGCCGAGTCCTCGTGGTGGCTGCTGACCGCCCGCGCGGTGCAGGGCATCGCCGCCGCGGTGGCCGCCCCGTCCACCCTCGCGTTGCTCATGACGACGTTCACCGAGGCTCGCCAGCGCGTCCGTGCGGTCGGCTTCTACAGCTCCATCTCCGGTGCCGGGAGCAGCGCGGGACTCGTGATCGGCGGGCTGCTCACCGACGCTCTGTCCTGGCGATGGGGGCTGTTCATCAACGTGCCGATCGGGCTTGCCCTGGTGTTGCTGGCGCCGCGCTACCTGCCCGAGACCGAGCGCAACCCGGGCCACTTCGACCTCGGTGGCGCCCTGACGTCCACGCTCGGGATGACCGCGATCGTCTACGCCTTCGTGCGGGCCGCTGCTGACGGGTGGTCCGACCCGGTCACGGTGGCGTCGTTCGTCGCCGGCGTCGCGTTGCTGGTCGGCTTCGTCTTCCAGGAGAGGCGGGCTCGCCAGCCCATCACGCCGCTTCGGCTGTTCGCCGATCGGTCACGCTCCGGGGCGAACGTCGCGCGGCTGCTGCTCGTCGGCGGGATGTTCTCGTTCTTCTTCTTCGTCTCGCAGTACCTGCAGGGCGTGCGCGGCTATGACGCCTTGAAGGCAGGGCTGGCCTTCCTGCCGATGACGGTCGTCCTGTTCCTGATGGTGCAGGTGGCCGGCGTGCTGGCGACGCGCTTCACGCGCATCCAGATGCTCGCCGGTGGCATCTTCATTGCTCTGGCCGGCATGGCGTGGCTGAGCCGGCTGACCGAGACCACGCAGTACTTCCCGGGCATCGCGTTGCCGATGGTGCTGCTGGGCTCGGGCATCGGGCTGGCGTTCATCCCGCTGACGTCGCTCGCCATCGACGGGGTTTCTCCCGAGGACTCGGGGGCTGCCTCAGGGCTGGTGAACGTCTCTCAGCAGGTGGGCGGTTCGCTGGGCCTGGCCGTGATGGTGACGATCTTCGGAACCGCCAGCAGGTCCGCGGAGCGCCACCCGATCGCGGGTTCGGCGAGTGAGGTCGCCGCGCACAACCTGGCCCACGGCGTGAGCACGGCCCTGACCGGTTCGGTCGCCTTCCTCACGGCCTCGCTCGCGGTGGTGTTGCTGATGGTTCGGCAGCGCAGCGCCCCGGCAGCAGCGCCGGTCGCCCTGGTGCCGGATCGCGAGCCTGAGCTGGTATCCGTCGGTGTCGTTGCGGACGAGGCGCTGGGGGATTGCGCCTGAGGACCAGGTGCCGCACGTGACAGAGGCGGTCGATTCTTCCGCGGAAGATTCGACCGCCTCTGTCGGTGAGCGGCTATGGCGTGGTGAAGGGCACCCGCACCCAGCTCAGCACCGGGTCCGTTGACGACGGGCGTCCATGCGAGGGCGCGACCGTCACCTTGAGGTAGTTGTTGACGCCGGTCGAGCCGTCCACGGTGACCCGGGTGAGGTTCGGGCACCGCGGCCGAGACGCCGTAGAAGCCGAGCCACGACGAACCGGCGGCCAGCGGCTGGTCGTCGTTGTAGACGTGGCTATCGCCGTTGAAGAGGTACACCGGCTTGCCGAACTCGCGTGATTCCTGCGCGATGGCCCGCACGATGGGCGTCATGGCGTAGTAGTCCGCGTAGCTCGGATTGGTGACGGTCGGGTCGAACATGTCGGCCTGCAGCATCAGCGCGACGGCGCGGTCATGGTGCTCGGCGGGCGGTGGCGAACGCGTCCCGGATCACCTGGATCGAATCCGCGGTGCGGCCGATGGCCTCGTGCGCTCTGCTCAGGCGTGGGGGCGGTGTTGCCCGTCCACGGCGCAAAGCTGTTGTTGCTCCCGACGATGTGCAGCGACGCGAAAGACACGTCCGCGACCTCGTAGCGGGACTCCTCGGGGTAACCCTCGTTGGCCTGCGATCGCACCGCGGCCGATGGCGTGCCCAGCGTCCGGTTGGGGTTCGCGAAGAACACCTTCCGCAGCGCGGACAGCCGCTCGAGGGGGTTGTAGGAGCCGTTGTTCGCGCGGTGGCAGTCGGTCCACTCGTTGTCGCCGATGGCGTAGATGAACGGATGGGTGAACCGGTCGAAGTCCGTCTTGATCATCGAGAAGTACGCGTCGCTGCAGACGCTGGATCCGCTCTTGATGTCGCCGAGGTGCTGCACGAACCGGAGGCCGCGGTCGGCGTTGAGCTGGTCGATATGCGCGTTGAAGGACGCTATCTGGGCGTCACCGTAAGGAATGTCACCGATGACGGCGAACGTCGTAGCGCTCGCCTGCCCGTGGTCGTGCTCGCGGGGTCCGGCACTGGCACTCGCGGCAACGCCGCCCAGGGCCAGCGCTCCGACGGCGACGGTCAAAGTGGCACGGCGCCACATGTTCATCAGGTACCTCCAGGTCGACGACGTGTGAATCGTGCTGGGAGGTCGCGGAACGTCGAGTAGCCGCCGGATGAACACTCACCGGCGATATCTGAACCAGCTGAGGAGCCCCGGGCCGCAGGTCACGCGTTCTCGGTTGGTGGCGTCCGTGGCCTTCTCGCTGGACGCCCGGGCGATGAGCTGGGAAGATGGGCCGCGCGGCGAGCGTTGTGCTGGTCGCCAATCGGAAGTACCTACCAGGGGGTGACTGGCTTCGACTTCGGATGTCGTAGCAGGGGAAGCGGGCCGAGGATGAGTGGTTATCTCGTTAACGATCTACTCAAAAAAACAACTGCCAAGTCTGAGCAGTCCGCTTACGCTCTCGCCGCCTGAGGCGAGTAGCTAAGCCGTCAGCCTAGGAGCTCCTCCGGCCTAGGACCTGGCGTCGCTAGGAGGATCATCGTTCGCCCCGGTCGCGGGGGCGGACGAAAAATCAAACAGCGACTGGGCCGTCCATCAACTTGCCTGAGTGATTGATGGGGCCGAGGACGTAAGTCAGGATGCGCCCGGAGAAGCCCTGTTTCGGTACCGAAGGACGCGGGTTCGATTCCCGCCACCTCCACCAAGGGGTGTTCGTAGAAAAACGAGTGCCCTGTTCGTAGAAACAGCTGGAGCAAGCCGCGGACGATGCGGTGCTCCAGCTGTTTCATTTCGCCGGGGCCTCTGGGAGGCCGGCTGCGGTGGCACCCGGGCAGTGCCGCCTGGCAACGACGGCTCGAACCGTGGCAACGGCGCCTGGCCGATGGCTGTCATCTCACGCGCGAGCCGGCAGCGCTCGTGTGCGGGATTTCGTCGACCTGGTTGCGGTTCCATCTCACGGTGGCCGGCTCGAACACCTGCATCCCGGCTGGGGCTCGTCCGTCGAAGGCCGGGATCGCCGCGTATGTCGCGACGGTTGTCGCGGTAGGCGCCATTGCCCTGGTTCTCACCCTGATGCTGACGGACAGCTGGGTGTGGGCGGTCCTGGCGTGTGCCCTCGCCGGGCGCTCAACCGTCATCGGGCTGCGCCTGGCCGGCGTAGCAGGTCTGCAAGCGTGCGGGGCGTGGCCATGCGGGTTGTTTGAGCCCGGTCTCGGTGAGGATCCCGGCCCGCGACGCGCGGGCCAACTCCTACCCACATCGAACCCTCCATCGCACGGCGGAACTGGGTAGTCCTACCGATGCGGCGAACGCTGCAGCTCCCGAGACTGAACCTTCGCCGCCACCTTCTGGTGCAGGCAATCCGTAGCGATTCGTGCGAAGAGGGGACCGTCATGATCGGGTCATCGGGGGAGTCGCTCAAGCGTGAGCGGTGGGCAGCGTTGGTCAACGCGATGGCGCTGGCCCTCATGGGACTTCACGTCGTGACCCCCATGGCGCAGGCCCGCGCAGAGTCGACGGTCACCCCGCGCTCCGGGTCTGTCGCGATGATCACGGCGGCCCCGAGTCTGCGCGCGGCGGCCGAGGTGGCCACGACGAGCAGCGCGACGGTGACTGCGCCGCCGGCGCCGTATCCGTATTCGCAGACGTTTGCCCTTCATTCCGCCCCCGGTGCATCGAGGATCATCTACCTCGACTTCGTAGGATTCAGCAGCGCGACGGAGACCGACTCGCCCTACGATCTCGATGGCGACCCCACCACGTTCAGCGAGGCTGAACAGGACGTAATTCAGAACGTCTGGGCCCGGGTGAGCGAGAACTTCTCCGCCTTCGAAGTCGATGTGACGACGCAGGATCCGGGGGCGGAAGCGCTGTCGTCATCCGCTGGGTCGACCTCCGGCGTACGGGTGGACATCACGAACCGAGGAGACGGCGTTCTCGCGACGAGTTGCACGGCTCCCTGCGCAGGCCTGGGTTTCACGGGCGGCTGGGGGCAGGACGAACCGGCTGCGGCCGTGTTCGCGCAGCAGCTCGGTGCCGGGAACGCCGGCAACCCGCAAGAGATCGCCCAGATCGCCAGCCACGAGATCGGCCATACTCTCGGGCTCGGACACGACCAGAGCTCGACGAGCACCAGCCTGTGGTCGGCGCTCATGGCAGCCGGCTACCAAGCCACGCCGATCATGCAGTGGACGTCGACCGCCCTCGGAACGTTCTCGGGCGGAGACGAGCTCGCGATCATCGAGCAGACGCTCACCCCCAGGGACGACCGCTACGGCCAGAGCGACGCCCAGGCCACACCGGTCGCGGGGACCACCTTCGACATCAGCGGAACGATCTCGGCGTCGACCCAGTCCGACTGGTTCAGCTTCACGGTGCCCAACGGAGCGGGCCCGCTCAATCTTGAGGTTGCTCCGTCGCAGTACACGTCCATGCTCGACCTCGACGCGACCTTGTTCGACAGCTCCCTCACCGTGGTCGAGGACAGCAATCCGCCCGCCACCTTCGTGAGTCCTGACGTAGCCACCGGGCTGGCCGCCCCGTTCTCGGGCCTCTCCCTTTCGCCGGGAACGTATTTCCTGCGCGTGCAAGGGTCCGGTGGCACCGGCTACACCAGCTACGGATCGCTCGGCACGTACACGATCAGCGGTGGGTTCACCGTGGCTGTGCAGTGCGCGCCGGGCTCGTATTCCTCCACCGGCAACGAGCCATGCAGCCTGGCGCCCGTTGGTTCCTATGCGGCCGGCCCGGGTGCCACGTCCGCCGTCCTGTGTTTGCCGGGGTCGTTCAGCGACAGTCCTGGTGCAGCGGCTTGTACCTTCGCGCAGCCGGGTTCGTTCGCCGCTGGTCCGGGTGCGACGTCCGCGGTCCTGTGCTTGCCGGGGTCGTTCAGCGACACCGTTGGCGCCGCGGCGTGCACGACAACGCCGGAGGGCAGCTATGACGCGGGGACGGGAAACACGTCCGCGACACCTTGCCCAGCCGGGACGTCCAGTCCGCCCGGTGCAGCGGTCTGCACAGGAACGACAACGGCCTTGAGCTACACCGGCGCGAACCAGGTCCCCGCGGGCTCGACGCTCGCCCTGGCGGCGTCGGTGACCAGCTCGGCACCCTCGTGTCGAAGCGGCCTGCCGGTCACCTTCAGCTTGTCCGTCAACCCGTTCAACGGTTCGGCGGCCGCGTACGTGCTCGGCGCGGCGAACAGCTCGCCGACAGGCGTTGTGACGGTAGCCGCAGTCAACACAACTGGCTGGCAGACCGGCGCATACATGCTGACGGCGAGCTACGCGGGCGCGACCGTTGGCGCGACCGGTCTGTCCGCCGGCGACGACGATCGCGGTCCTTGGCGGTCACCACGCCGGGCCGGCTCGCATTCGGCGACGGCTTCTACGCCGTGCCAGGCGAAGGGCCGACGAGCTTCGGCTTCGTCACCGCTCTGGTTCCGCGTACCAAGTCCTACGTCGGCGCGCTGACGGTGACCACTGCGGGCAAGTGGTTGTTCCAGGCGAACGTGACGGGCTACAGCAAGACAAATACGGGGCAGGGATTGCTCACTGGGACGGGCACGCTGCACTGGTGGAACCCGACCCTCAACAGGAACCGTGGTGGCTGGCAGCTCGCGAAGTCGGGCGTGGCCTACAAGGCCACGGCGAATGCGGCGACGAGAATTTCTCCTGCCTCCTTCGGGATTTCCATCTCTTACACCCCGGTCTCGTCCCAGCCCACGGTGCTGCCCAACTCGTCGCCGATAGCCCTTTCCCGTGGCTCAATCGTCGTCAGCTGACCGATCAGGGCTCGGTACCGAACGACGCGGGTTCGATTCCCGCCACCTCCACCAACCATCTGCGCCAGCCCAGGCAAGTCGGCGTCGGTGATCAGTGCGGCAGTGGCTCAGGCTGCAAGGTCAGCGGGCATGAGTAGGTGCTTGCCCTCACGCTCGGCGTCGGTTGCGTCGATGAGCGCGTTCGTGCGTCCCAGCCATGCGCGCGCGGCCTCGAGGCTTGAGAAGTCCACTTGCGATGACCAGCGCCACGCACCCGCGAGGACGCGGACGAGCAGCCGGGCGTCGCCCTCACGCGACAGCCGGCGTAACCCGGCCAGGTAGTCGTTGCGGATGATGATCGGCACCAGGATGCGCTGCTGGCTCGCCACCGACAGTTCAGCGTTCATCGCCAGTCTCGCCACTCTGCCGTTGCCATCGTCGAACGGATGCACCTCCGAGACGAGGAACATCATGAATACTGCGCGTGCGAAGGGAAGCGTCATCTGATCGCGAAGGGCAAACCCCTTCACGAGGGTTGCCTCAACGAGATCCGGCTCGACGAACTGATAGGAGCCGAACCGGTTTGCGTCATCCTTGAACTCGCCAGGCCGTTTCTCGGGACGCGCTGCCATGACGCGCGCGTGCCTGCGCTTGAGCTGGGCGAGGAAGTCCTGCGCGGTCGCCGGCGCGGCCCGCGCTTCGGTCAAGTCGCTGATGAGCTCGTAGGTGCTCGTGACGTCGTGAGCGTCGGCGGGCCGGGCCGCCGGAACTTGGCCGTCATAGACGAGGTGTACCGCTTCATCCAGGGTGAACTCGGTTCCCTCAATGAAGTTGGAGAAGTACGCCTCGAAGAACGGCTGCTCTCTGATCGTCGCTGAGGTCGCGATGTCCAGCCGGGACGGTGTCGGGTCGAGGGTGCCGGAGGCAAGCTCGTCCGCCAGTTCCGCGAATCGCGCCAACCTCACCGTGTCCCAAGCCTGTCCCGTCGCCAGCGCGCTGAGTAGGCCACCGGGACGTGGGGAGCGTGCAGTGCCCAGCGCCGTTGCGATCATCTGGTCGAGCACCGCGAAGCGCTCCGCCGTGCCCACGATGTCCGCGAGATCACGGGCGCGGTCGCGGATCCTGTTCAGCCGCTCTGGTGGATATTGCTGGGCGAGCTGGGCGACCCACGTCGCCAGCTCGTCGTCCGACAGTGTCCGGGCGATCCGACCAGCACGCGCCCGGGAAAGCGCCAGGTTCTCTGCCAGCGAGCGGGGCACCGACGACCTGCGCATCCCAGCAGCCCAGGGCATGTCGTCGTGGAATGCCACGTGCCCAGAGCGGACGGCGACGCGCAGTCCGGGCAGCTCCACGTCGCGGGCGCGGTCCTGCGATACGACGAACAGCGTGTTGCCTTCCAGGAGCGTCGGGCCGGCCGACCGGTCGACGATGACGGCGTCCGGAACGAGGTGTGCCACGATCGTCCACAGGTTGTCGCGCACGACGCGCTCAATCGGCGTCGACATGTCGGTGGTGTAGACACCGCGAGCGATGCGCCGGGCTCGCCCGGCGTCGACGGCGCGGCCGGGCCGTTCGCCGAGGTCGGCCGCGTCGAACGCGACGATGGGTGCGAGGCGCCTGGGACGCATGCCTTTTACTGTGCCGATAGACCAGGCTTTTGGCAATAATCGTCCTGTAAGTCCGCCCATGATGGCGTTAGCTGTGCCGGAAGATGCTGAGGGTAGAAAAAGAGGACCGCACGCTGGGTGGGTGAGGTTGCGCGCATCGCCCGGCGGCTCAAATCCAAGAGCCAAGAGGCTTAGGGCATAAGAGCCGGCCGATCGCCTGCCCGAGGGCAAGTCGGTCAGCGCTCGGTATCGAAGGACGCGGGTTCGATTCCCGCCACCTCCCAGCCAGCTCAGCTTCGTCGTTTATGGGCGGGTGCTGATGACTGTCTTTCCCTTGGATCGCTCGCCGGAGTTGAAGGTGGCGACCGCGTTCTTGAGGGAGGCCGTGATGCCGATGTTCGTCCGGAGTCGCCCGTCGCCTATGCGTGCGGCGATCTCCGCCAGCTGCGCCCGGTCGGCCTCAACGACGAAGTCCACCGATCGGCCATCGGCTAGGGTGCGCTTCGACTGGGCCGACGACGGACACCAGCCTTCCGCCAGGCTTGATCAGGGCCGCGGAGCTCTTCTGGATATCGCCCCCAATGACGTCGAAGACGAGATCGACTTCTCCGATCTCCTGCAAGTCGTCGTCTTCGAGATCGACGAACTCGTGGGCGCCGAAGTCGAGCGCCTTCTCCCGGTCTGCTGCGCGACCGGTCCCGATGACGTGGGCGCCGGCCTCGGACGCAAGCTGGCTCACCATCGATCCGACCGCGCCGGCAGCGCCGTGCGCGAGAACGCGTTGGCCCCGCTGAAGGTGGCCGTGCTGGAACAGCCCCTGCCAGGCGGTCAAACCTGAAATCGGCAGGGACGCGGCGACCCCGAAGTCGACGTCGTCAGGCAACGGAGCGAGGTTGCGGGACTCGATTGCCACGTATTCAGCCAGGGTGCCGTCGCGGTACCAATCTGCGAGACCGAACACCCGCTGTCCCAGAGACAACCCCGTCGTCCCGTAACCGAGCGAAGCGACCACCCCTGCCAGTTCATGCCCGGGAATCGAGGGTGTCCGGTCCCGGCCGGCGCGGTCGGTCCAGGTAGATGGCCATTCGAGCTCGTTCGGGACCCACCCGGAGGCGTGAACCCGGACAACGACGTCGTTGATCGCCGCTGATGGTTCGGGCCGCTCGGTCAGCGCCATCCCGGCCGTTCCCGCAGCCTGGTCCGTCACCACGATTGCCTTCATTTCTGGCCCTTCCTTCCCGGGGTTAAGTTACGGGCAGAGTATGTAACGTTACGAGTTAGAGCAAGAGCCTGTAACGAAACTCGATACGATGCGGCGCGAGCACTGATTGCGAGGTGGCACATGTCCCCCCGAGAGGCATCGACGAGCCGGCCTGGGGGCTCCAGTTCGGGGCCCGGTGGGCGTCCACGCGACCCTGCACTCGATGAAGCGATCATTCTCGCCACGCGCGCTCGACTCGTCCAAGACGGCTATTCGCGCATGACCCTCGGCGACATTGCGGCCGACGCGGGCGTCAGCCGGCCCACGCTCTACCGGCGATGGGACAACAAGCTCGACCTGGTCGCGGACGCGATGGACTATGGCTTTCGAAGACAACGCGACCAGTACGACATCGACATCAGCAGCCTGCAGCCGCGCGAAGCCCTCGTCGAAGCGGTCCGTCGGCTGGACCCTGCGTACTTCAACCCGGACGCCATGGTGCTGATGGGCAATTTCGCCGGGGAGATAGCCCGGACACCAGAGCTGTTCCAGATGCTGCGCAAACATGCCGTCGAACCGCGCGTCACGCTGGTTGAAAACGTGCTGTCCCAGCTCCAGGAACGCGGAGCCGTCGCAGCAGACATCGACAAGCACACCATCGCGACCATGTGCTTCGGCAGCTACTTCGGCGCCTTCTACCGCGGCGACCACCGGGAGAAGATCCCCGAAGACGTCGTCGCCGTCGTGTGGCCGGCGATCGCCACCTGACGGCCGATACCGCGCCCAGCCGAGGGTGAAATGTGGGGAACGTCTGTGCGAGACTGGCGCCCGCCGATGACTCCTGCGTCTGACCGAAAGCCCCAGTTGGGAGAGTGTGAGCGCTCGATCCCTGGCCTGCCTTGCCGCCTGCGCAGCGCTGGCAGGCTGCGGCGATGCTTCGTCACCTGACTCGTGAAGAGCCAGCTCATTCGCCCAGCGTCAGCAAGGCGGCCGAGGTCGCGCGACTCTCGGGGATCGGTGTCACCTGGGTTCCGCCAGGTTTCGAGGCGGAAGGCGCGAGCCTGAGACCGGCCACGCACAGTTCCTCGGCGTCACAAGACTTCAGCGGACGGGCCGGGGACAAAGGCCGCTCCACGACTGTCGCTGCTGGTGGAACGAGGCGCACCGTCAGTCCTGAACCTGGCCTCCGAGAAGGGGTTTTCCCCAACTCACGTGACCGTCCGAGGCCACGTGGGGCTGCTCGCGTCGCTGCCGGCCGACGGCACCCCGGATTTCCCAGCCCCGACGTACTACCTGCAATGGGTCGAGCAGCCAGGCCTCACAGTGACCATCTCAGCGACTTTCGGGGCGACGGCTTCCGATGCGCAGCGCATGGCCACCGGCCTCGTCGTTCACGCCGGCCAACCCAGCCGGCCTAGCACGCAGGACGAAGCCCTGATACGCCAGGCCTTCGCTGACGCATTCACGGGTGGGACCCCGGATGCGACCGTTCTGGCGGCAGTCGAGAACGGGCAGTCGCTGGCTCCCGTCTTGGCCGAGTTCAAAAGGCGGGAGCCGCAGACGGCGCGCACGGTTCGGATCGCGGTCGACCGGGTCCTGTTCAGCGACGCTAGTCACGCGGACGTCACCTACTCGCTGACCTTCGAACGTCCAGGCTCGACAGGCATCAGCGGCGGTCAAAGCGCGGTCAAGGTCGACGGCCAGTGGAAGGTCACGCAGCACGGATTCTGCATCCTGATCGCGATCACCGGGATCGCCTGCCCTGCAAGTTAACCCGCGCCGCGGGACGAACCAGAAACGGGTCGTAGCGCGTGGCTGCTGTTAGGCGATGAGGCGAGGGGTTGCGTCGCGCGTCTCCCGCGGGTATCCACCGCAGATGCGCTGGTCGCCGAACCACCGCGCTTGACGTCAACGCCGGTCAGCAGCCGGTCCGCATCGGCTGACACGCAGGGTCTACAACTGGCAGATGAAGTTCTGGTGCAGTACCGCGTTCATGAGCTCTCCGCAGCTTCCGGACGTCGCTCGAATGATCGACGAAGCGGGCTACTACGGCGCGGTTGTTTCCGACCATCTCGTGTATCCCAAGGATCTGCGTTCGGCGTATCCCGTACTCGCCCTTTCCGGATGGGCGGCCGATCTGGGATGCCGAGACGGCGTGGCCGGATTCCTGGGTGCTGATCGGGGCGATGGCTGCCGTGACCGAGCGACTGCACTTCACCAACAGCATCTACATCGCTGGTGCCCGTCCGCTGCTGCAGGTCGCCAAGCAGGTCGCAACGGCGAGCGTGCTGTCGAGCGGCCGGGTCGGGCTCGGCGTCGGCGCGGGATGGATGCGTGAAGAGTTCGAGCTGATGGGCCAGTCGTTCGAGAACCGCGGGCCGCGGCTCAACGAGATGATCCAGGCGTTGCGCGCTCTGTGGGCCGGTGGGTGGGTCGAATGGCACGGCAAGTACTACGAGATCCCGCCGTTGATGATGGAGCCTCACCCCGAGGAGCCGGTGCCGATCTTCTGCGGTGGCCACACCGATGCGGCGTTGAAGCGGGCTGCGCGCTACGGCGACGGCTGGATCGGCAACGCGTATCCCTGGGACGAGATCGTCCTGCACGTCGGCCGGCTGAAGGCCTACCTCAAGGAGTACGGCCGTGAGAACGACCCGTTCGACATCGTCGTCGGCTTCTACGACCCGCCCAGCGTCGAGCTATATCAGCGAGCGGAGCACGACGTGGGCGTGACGGGGACGCTGACGATGCCTTGGGCGGGCATGGAAGACGTGAGCAGCGGGGTTCACGCGGGGCTGCGCGAATCCGCCGAGCGCTTTCGTCGGCCGATCGAACGGTTCGCCGAGGAGATCGTCAGCAAGTGCGGCTGAACCGAGTCGTAGTCATCGCCTCGGCACGACGGGCGCTGGCCGGGCTAGCGAATGAGGCGAACTCGAATCGGTAGCTCCAGGTCAGCCCAGGCCCGATCTGCCGTGAGTACCTCGGCGGGGCTGCTGCGAACCGTCAAAGCCAGGCAGCAGCGATCGCCGAGTGAGAGCGACCGCCCGCCGGTGAGCGACCGCATGGCACCGGCGAGTTCGGCATCAGCCTCGCCGACCGGCTCGATGGTGACACCGGCGGCCCCCAGCAGTCCTCGCAATCGACCGGCGTCCACGTCAGCGTCGACGAGCTTGCCGACGACCTCAGCCAGATTCGCCGCGCCCAGAACGGCACCGGCGAGGCTGTCGGCGACGAGGTCGCTTCCTGGCTCGTCGTGAATCAGGGCCAGGACGGCCGAGGCATCCAGGACGGTCATCCTGCGGCGGCGTCGCGGCGACGCTCGGCGAGCAGTTCATCAACGAAGGAGCGGGATTTCGGCACGTCCCTCGCCAGCGCTCGCAGCTCATCGACAGCATCCTGCTCGCGCTGCAGGACCAGGCGCGCCCCGGTGACGTGCAGGTGTAGATGGTCGCCGGGCGCCAACCCCAACGCGGCGCGAATCTCCGCTGGGATCACCAGCCGCCCCTGCTGGCCCAACACCAACGTGGCATCCATGCAAAGACTATGCCACACCGCGCTTCGCGGTGGCACGATACTTTCGGCGGCCGGCGCGTTCACAGCGGCCTGCTCCGCCCGGTGAGGGCTGTTGATCGCGGTCAGCCGGGCGCCAACACCGTAATGCCGTTGAGCTGGGCCGCTTCGCCAAGTCGCTCGTCGTACGTGACCAGGCCGTCGAGGTCGTCGCCCAAGTCCAGGGCGGCCGCCAAGTGAATCGCATCGAGGGCGCGCAAAGTGGCCGGGTCGAGTCGTCCGGCCGCTTCGAACAGCGGGGTCGTCACCTCGGTGAGCGTGACCGAGTCAAGGACGGCGCGGGCCTGCAGTACACGTTTGGGGGCAACTCGACGAACCGCGCGCAGCAGTTCGGTGCGGGCTAGATCAGAAGAAACCGGCTGACGATCGGCTCCGCGCAGCCAGCGGCGCAGGGCTGCAGATTCCGGCTCGGCCACGACTAGCTTCGCCAGTGCTGACGTGTCGAGGTAATGCGCCACTTCCTAAAACCGCTCCGAATCCCTCATATTCGCCAGTTCCTCGCTCAGCGAGGGCCCTGGCCGGGGGGCAGCGAGAGCGCGGAGGTCGCGACGGGCCGGCCGGGCCTTTCCCGATGCGACCAGTTGTTGAAGCCGGGATGTCGGGATCGCGGTCAGTTGGGCGACGGCGCGCCCTCGATCGGTGATCGTCACCGTGTGCCCCGCCGACGCCTCGGCGACGACCGAGGAAGCGTTCTGTTTCAGCGCTCGAATGCCAACCTCAGCCATGTGCTACAAAGTAGCACCTGGGCGAGGCCGGACGCGGATTCGCGCTCAGCGGACCACGTCGTAGACCAGCTTCGTGACCCCGTTGGCGTAGGTCTCCGATTCCAAAACCTTCAGCCTCTGCTTGGGCTTGTCGGTGTCGCTGAACATCCGCTTGCCGCCCCCGAGCAGGACCGGGAACACCAGCAGGTGATACCGGTCGATCAGGCCGGCATCGGACAGGTTGCGGGCCAGCGTGGCGCTGCCATGCACGCTGATCGGGCCGCCGTCGGTCTCCTTCAGCTTCGCGACGTCGTCGAGCGAGCGGAGGATCGTCTGCTCTCCCCAGTTGTCGACCAGCGCGTCCTCGGTGAGGGTGGTGGAGACGATGTACTTCGGCATCACCTTGTACTGGGGGAACTCCTCGGTCATCGACGGCCAGACCGGGCTGAACGCCTCGTAGCTGACCCGGCCCAGCATCAGCGCGCCGGCCTCCTGCTGCTCGCGCCCCTTCAGCTCGTAGACCTCGGGCAGGAACTCGATGTCCTTGAACGTCCAGCCGCCGCTGCGGTGGGCCTCGCTGGGCGAGCCGCCGCCGGGGGAGTCGACGACCCCGTCGAGGGAGACGAAGGCGGTGTAGATCAGGGTGCGCATCTTGGTTCCTTTCCGTGCTGGGACCGAACGGTCCTCTCGCATTCGGTGTCGCTCGTCGGGCGCGTCCGATGGATGACGATGCCCGAGTACGAAACTGATCGGTGCCGGCTCGCCGCGGCGTCGGAGTGCCGAACCGCCGGACCTGCATGCGCTCATCCTCCCGTACGGTGTTGCCCGGTTCGGCAGCCCGCGTCTGCGTTGGAACAACCTTGCTCGCGGCTGTCCCCGACTGCGCCGGTCGTTCGTCTGGATGGCGAAAGATGGTCCGACGAAGGAGGCAACCATGAAGTACGCGATGCTCATCTTCCCCAAGCCCGGCAGCCACGAGGAGCTTCCACCGGAGGAGTACGCACCGGTGAACGCCCAGTACCTCGCACTGCGTGATGACCCGCGCTGCCTTGGCGGCGGCCATCTGCAGCCGGCCGACACAGCCACGACCGTGCGGCACAACTCCGCCGACTTCGTGATCACCGACGGTCCTTTCGCTGACTCCAAAGAGGTTTTGGGCGGCTACTACGTCCTGGAGGCGGCGAACCTCGACGAGGCGTTGGAGTTCGCGCAGCGGATCCCGGCGGTGACGCTGGGCGGTGCCGTCGAGGTCAGGCCGCTGGTCGAGATTGCAACCGAGGACGCCTTCTGATCGAGGAGACCTTCCGGCGCGAATGGGGCCGCGTCCTCGCTTCCCTCATCGGCTTCCTCGGCGATTTCGATCTCGCCGAGGAAGCCGCGCAGGAGGCGTTCGCGGTCGCCGCCGAGCGATGGCCTCGTGACGGGATGCCGAAGCAGCCGGTCGCCTGGCTGGTCGCGACCGGTCGCAACTGGGCGATCGACCGGCTACGACGTGAGAGGACGCTCGATGCCAAGCGCCGGCTGCTCCAGAACGAACTGCTGACCTCGGCCATGGACGAGTTCGACGTGGGTGAGTTCGACGTCGACGACAGCACGATCGAAGACGAGCGCCTGAAGCTGATCTTCACCTGCTGCCATCCGGCGCTGGCCACGGAGGCGCAGGTGGCCCTGACGCTGCGCGTCCTTGGAGGGCTCACCACCGCCGATATCGCGCGTGCCTTCCTGGTGTCAGAAGAGACGATGAAACGACGGCTCACGCGAGCCAAGTCGAAGATCAAGGCGACGCGGATTCCCTTTGCGGTGCCGCCTGATCGGCTGCTCCCGAACCGCATCTCGGCCGTCCTGGCCGTCATCTATCTGATCTTCAACGAGGGCTTCACCGACCGAGCAGATCTCGCCGCCGAGGCGATCCGGCTCGGCGACCTGCTGGCCGAGTTGATGACCGACGAGCCGGAGGTGTACGGCCTGCTTGCGCTGATGCTGCTGCACGATTCGCGGCGAGCGGCCCGGGTGGTAGCCGGGGAGTTCGTTCCGCTCGCGGAGCAGGACCGTAGCCGCCACGATCGGGCGAAGATCGAGGCGGGTCGCCGCGCGCTGGATCGAGCGCTGGCATTGCGCCGCGCGCCTGGCCCGTACGTACTCCAGGCGGCGATCGCCTCGTTGCAGGCCGAGGACAGCGTCGACTGGAACGAGGTCGTGATGCTCTACGAGCGCTTGCAGGCGCTCACCGGCTCACCGATCGTTGCCCTCAATCGTGCGGTCGCCGTCGCCGAGGCGGGCGCGCCCGGGGAGGCGCTGCGCATCGTCGATTCCCTCGATCTGCCCGGCTATCGCTACCTGCACTCCACGCGCGGCGCCCTGCTGAGCCGGCTCGGTCGCGACGACGAAGCGCGCGAGGCGTTCGAGCGTGCGTTGCGGCTCACCGTCACTGATGTAGAGCGCCAGTTCGTCACCCGCCGGCTGTCGGAGCTCGGCGTCAGCGACCCAGGATTTGGCGCAACTCCTGGGGTTTGGTGATGCCCGGCAGCTCATCGCGACCCAGCCATGAGGGTGCGGGCGGCGCGTCGTTGCGGGCCCACGACGGCTCCTGCGGCCAGTGCTTGCGCGTCATCCGCTGAAGAGGCTCGGTCACACCCGCCTTTTTGCACGCCGCCGAGTACTCGATGCTGGTGTTGCGCGCTCCCGTGCGGTCCCAGAAGTCTTCTTCCATGGACCACAGGCCGTCGCCGGCGTACCGCAGCATGCTCAGACCGGCGAAGTCCCAATAGGGCGGGCCATCGCCGGCCGGGTTGTCGCGGCGATTCTGGTAGTGGAACGTCACGATGTCGCCGTCGATCGTGTACCAGTCGAGCACGCCGTAGATTTCGGGAACGCCCTTCATCACCGCGTGGATCCAGAGGTCGATCTCGTCCCGCCCGTGCAGCGGGCCCCAGAAGTGGTCGATGTAGTACGCGTCAGGTGTGTAGAGCTGGGCCCATGAGGCCCAGTCCTCGCCGGCGTTGCCGATCGCCCACCAGCGGGCGAATTCCCGCTCAACCTCGGCCCGTTGGAAGGTATTCATGCCGGTGATGGTGCACTACGCCCTAGCGCCCGTCGTCCTCACCCGGGAAGCGGACGCCGAGTTGCTGGCGGACCTCGTCAAGCACCTGCATGATCCGCAACGTTTCATCCAGCGGCATCAGGTCGGACTCGGTCCTCCCGGAGGCGAGGAGCCGGGCGAATTCCGCGGCCTCGTGGGCCAGCCCGTGTTCGCGGCTCGGTGATTCGTAGCGGTCGAGTTCGCGGTCGTCGGGGCCGAGCAGACGCACCGTGGACGGCTGGTAGAACCAGCCGTCGATTTCCAGGCGCGCTGCGGTGCCCGAGATCGAGGCCGCGCAGGGGGTCTTGGCGAGCATCGTCGACGAGAGCGTGCCGATGGCCCCCTGCGGCCCGGTGACCGCGATCGTCTCGCTCGCATCGACACCGGTGACGGCTAGCGTCCCGGTCGCCTGCACGTCGGTGAACGCACCGAGAGCCAGGTGCGCGAAGGAGACCGGGTAGATCGCCAGGTCCAGGAGCGCGCCGCCGGCGAGTGCAGGGTCGGCCAGCCGCTGCGGGCCGTCCGGGTAGAGCAGCTGCCCGTGATCGGCTTCCACGGCTTTGACCTCCCCGAGCAGCCGGTCCTCGAGGCAGCGGCGCACGACGTCGATATGCGGCAGGAAGCGCGTCCACATAGCTTCGACCGCCAGCAGGCCCCGTGTCCGAGCGCTCTCGATGACTGATGCTGCCTCGGTCGCGTTGCGGGTGAACGCCTTTTCCACCAGGACGGGTTTGCCCGCGCCCAAGGCCAGCACGGCGTGGTCGTGGTGTTCGGAATGCGGACTGGCGATGTAGATGGCGTCGATTCCGGGGTCGCCGACCAAGGACTCGTAGCCGGCGTGTACCCGGTCGACGCCGAACTCGGTCGCGAACGCCTGTGCCCGCTCGAGCGAGCGTGACCCCACGGCCACCACTCGGGACGCCGTCCTCGCGTGCAGCGCTGCGGTCCAATCGCGGGCGATGCCGCCCGGGGCAAGAACACCCCACCGGATGGCCGGGGCGTCGATCGGGTCCGCGATGCGGGAGGCCGGCAAAGTCGTCACCCGGTCATGGTGCCAAAGCACGACCCTGAAGCAGCGCCACTCAACCAGCGATGCGACGGACCGCGCGCCGTGAGATCTGCGCGAAGTCGCACATGGTGGCCAGGAAGACTTCGGGGTCGGGGTGGGGCAGCAGGTAGTGGGAGAACGCCATCCGCAGGAAGAGTTCGGCCGCCTGTTCTTTCGAGATGGCCCCGATGCGCACGGCAGGGACTTCGAGGAGGGCGTCGTCGAGGAGCCGGGCCAGGCTAGTGGCGTACGGCTGAAGGGACTCCTGCAGGGATTTGAGCGCGAACGCGGGGTCGGCACTGATCGAATTCGGACCGGTGCCGTTGTCCACATACGTCACCAGGTAGCGAAGCGCCGCCTCCAGACGGCGCCTCGGCGAGCGTTGCACCTCGATGACCGCTGCCAGGCCGACGTCGAACTGCTGCTGCTCGTGAACGGTGAGGGCTTCCAGCAGGTCTGCCTTGGTAGCGAACCATCGGTACAACGTGGGCCGGGAGACCCCGGCGGCGCTTGCAACCGCCGAGAGCGTCAGCTTCTCCGGACCGCCCTCAGCGATGGTCCGTCGCGCCGCCTGCACGATGGAGTCGGCTGTCGTCGGGGCCTGCGCCATACCCGGGAGATTACAGGCCTGCCACCCCTGTAAACCTGCCCGACCGACACGGGATGGACTCCTGCGGACCTTTACACCGAAGGTGACTCGTGTAACGATAGCGCGCGGTTCGGGCTCGCCGCGATCGTTCACCGCAGTGACGACGGAGGCGGCGTAAGTGGTAGCTGACGAGCGAGTGGTGGTTTCTTTCGACCAGCATTCCGCGACGTACAAGGCGAATTACGCCGAGCTGGGCCAGGAGATCCGCTCCCGCTGTCCCGTCGCGTGGACCGAAGCGCACGGCGGCTACTGGGTGGTGACGGGCCGCGACATCCTCGGTGATCTGGCGAAAAGGCCGGACCTGCTCTCCAACGACCACGACCCTCGTGGCGAGCGTCGTGGTTATCAGGGTGTGGCGATCCCGTCACCCCTGGGTCAGGAGACCCGCGGTGGATTCCTCGAGATGGATCCTCCGGAGCAGCTCGAGTTCCGGCGCGTTCTCAACCCGTATCTGTCGCCTTCTGCCATCGACCGGTGGCGGCCCCTGGTGACCGACCTGGCTCGGGCGTGCCTCGACGAGGTCATGGAGAGCGGCAGCATCGACTTCGTCGACGACCTGGCGAACATCGTGCCGGCCGTTCTCACCATGGGCATGCTCGGATTCCCGCTGACCGACTGGGAGTTCTACTCCGAGCCCACTCACTCCATCGTCTACACGCCACCTGGGAGTCCGGAGTACAACGGCGTCGTCGAGCAGATGATCTTCATGGGAGTGCGCCTCGCCGCTGAGCTGGAGCGAGCGAAGGAGAGCCCGCGGCCGGGATTGCTCGCGAGCCTGGTGGCAGCCCAGGCGAGCGACCCGTCGACATTCAACGATGACGATCTCCTGGGCACGCTGATCCTGGTCATCAGCGGCGGCTTCGACACGACGACGGCGTTGACAGCGCACGCGCTGCAGTGGCTCAGCCGGCACCCGGAGCAGCGGACGCGGATCCGTGACGACCCATCCCTGCTCGACCCGGCAACCGAGGAGTTCCTGAGATTCACGACGCCGGCGCAAGGCGGCGCCAGGACGATCGCTGCCGACTGCGAGATCGGTGGCTACCGGTTCCAGGAGTCGGAGCGGGTGTGGCTGTCCTACGCCTTGGCCAACCGCGATCCCGTCGCGTTCCCGAGTCCGGATGAGCTCGTCATCGATCGGTCGCCGAATCGTCATGCGGCATTCGGCCTCGGCGTCCACCGCTGCATCGGGTCGAACCTCGCCCGGATGACCTTCAAGATCATGGTTCAGGAAGTGCTGGCCGGCATTCCTGACTATGTGATTCGCGACGGCGGGGTCGTGCGCTACGAGGACGTCGGCACCATCAATGGCTTTCGCCACATGCCGGCCACCTTCACCCCGGGAGCGCCGCGGGGAGACCGGCTCGAGCAGGTGATATGTCACTGGCAAGACGTTCTGGACGCCGAAGCCCGGGCTGACGACGCCCAGCGATGCACCACGCTAGGGGGGCCGTCATCGAGAGCTGATCAGCTGATCGATGCCGCGTGTGAACGCATCGGGTCCGATGATTTCGGCGCCGACACCTGGCGCGAAGGTCTCGACGTTCTGGTCGGCTCCCTGAACGCCGAGGCGGCGCTCAACGAGATCGGCGTCGCAGCGATGACGGATCAGATCGTCGGGTATCTGGCCAACCGGCTGGAGATCGAGCAGTGGTTCAGCCGGTTTCCTGAGATCGACGCCCAGCAGATCGTGGCTCCCCTTTTTGGGCTGGGCCTTCCCCGCACCGGCTCGACCGCCTTGAGCTACCTGCTCGCGCAAGACCCGGCGCGACGGTCCCTCCGGGTCTGGGAGGCGAACACGCCGTGCCCACCTCCAGAAGCGGGACGTGAAGGCGACGACCCTCGCATCGCCGTGGCGCAGGCGGGCATCGACTTCACCAACGAGATGTTCCCCGACTTCGCCGGCATGCTGCCGAGCGAGGCCAACGGCCCGCAGGAATGCCTGCTGCTGCTGGCCCTCGATTTCCGGTCGCTCATCTTCGAGGGCATGGCCTACGTACCGGCCTACACCCGCTGGCTGATGCAGTGCGACATGGTGCCTGCCTACCGATTCCACCAGCGCGTGCTCAAGCTCCTGCAATGGCGGTGCCCGCCGTATCGGTGGTGGCTGCGGAGTCCCGCCCACATGCTGTCGATCGACGCGCTCGACGCGGTGTATCCCGATGCCCGGTTCGTCATGACGCACCGCGACGTCGGCAAGGTGCTCCCCTCGGTGTGCGCGCTCTACGGGAGCCTGACCTCCGTTCTCACCGAACGGCTCGATCCGCTCGCCATCGGCGCTCACAGCCGTGAGGTCTGGTCAACGGGCCTGCGCAGACTGATCGATTTTCGGGACCGCGGCAACGAAGAGCGTTTCCACGACCTGTCGTTCGAGGATGTGCAACGCGATCCGATCGGTGAGGTGGCGAGGCTCTACCGGGAGCTCGGTGACGACCTGAACGAGGAGGCACGCCGACGCATGCAGAACTGGTGGGCGCTCAGCTCGAAGGACCGCCGGGGACCGGCCGGTCACCCGCCCGACCGGTTCGGCCTCGATCCTGCCTCGGTCGCGCAGGAGTTCGCTTTCTACAACGATCGCTTTGGGGTGCGCGTTGGATGAGATCACGCAGAAGGTCGTCGACGGAACGGCGTGGCGCGAGTTCTGCGATCTCCTCGCCGATGCGGGCGAGGCGATCCTCGCCGAAGGCAATCCGGCGGACCCGCTCGAGCGTGCCGAGGGTTTTCGGATGCTCACCCGGCTCCTTCGAGGTGCTCTCGAGAGCAAGCTCGAGTACGGCCGGCCGACCGATCCGCACTTGATCTGCACCTGCCACGAGACGATAAAGATCGTCGGGGAGAACCCCGACAACCACTACCTCGCTGCCTCGCTCGACGGGAAGTACGACTACCGGATCTGGGGCACTCGCGGAGATGCCAAGTGGCTCAGCTTCAACCTGTTCTCGGGAGGCGGCTTCGGCGGCGGCGGGCCCGGCACCGGCGCGACCATGCACGAGGAGCAGATGCACATCGAGCCGGACGGCTCGTTCGAGCTGGTGATCTCCCAGCGCGAGCATCCAGGCAATTGGCTGCGCTCGGAAGCGGACACTCGAAGCCTGGCCATCCGGCAGACCTTCCTCGACAAGAGCCGGCAGCGCCACGCTGAACTGAACATCGAGCGCATCGATGGCATCCAGACGCCGGACGCTCCCTTGACGCCTGAAGAGCTGTACCTCTCGTTGATTTACGCCGGCTTCTACGTGAAGGGCGTTGCTCAGATCGGCGCCCAGTGGGCGACGCGCCAAGCCCGGTGGCCGAACGTCTTCACCGATGAAGCGGAGCTTCCCGAGACCGACAAGTTCAAGGACCCTCAGATCATCTGGCACCAGGGGTACTTCGACCTGGCCGACGACGAGGCGCTGGTCGTCGAGTTCACGCCACCGCGTTGTGAATACTGGATGATCGCTCTCCATAACCACTGGATGGAGACTCTCGACTACGTCGGTCACCAGTCGACGCTCAACAGCCACTCGGCGCAGCTCGAGTCCGACGGCAGCGTCAGATTCGTGGTCTGCCATCGCGATCCCGGTGTGCCCAACTGGCTGGACACCGCAGGACATCAGCGCGGAACCATGGGGGTTCGCTGGGTGGGGCCCGATGTCGTCGACGTCATGCCGTCGACCCGGCTGGTCAAGGCAGCCTCCCTTGTCGAGGAAAGCGGGAAATCATGGACCTAGGGCTGACCGGCGCGCGAGCTGTCGTTACTGGCGGCAGCAAGGGAATGGGACGGGCGATCGCCGAGACGCTGGCGGCGGACGGCGCGTCCGTCGCGGTGTTTGCCAGGGGAAAGGCGGCGCTCGACGAGACCGTGGAGCGGCTCACCAGCCTCGGGGCTCCCGAGGTCCTCGGCGTACCGGCTGACATGGGCGACACTGCCTCCGTCGAGGAAGCGATGGCGGAAGTCGGCCGCCGCTGGGGGCAGCTGAATGTGCTGGTGCACACGACCGGCCCCGGCGCCGGCTACTTCGAGCAGATGTCCGATGCCGAATGGGAGCAGGCATTTTCGCTCGGCACCATGGCTGCCGTGCGGGTGGTGCGCGCGGCACTGCCGCTGCTGCGGTCGGCCGAATGGGCGCGCATCGTCACCTTGAGCGCTCATTCGATCCAGCGTCAAAACCCTCAGATCGTTGCCTACACGGCCGCCAAGGCCGCGCTGACCAGTGTCACCAAGAACCTGTCGAAAAGCCTTGCGCCAGAAGGCATTCTGGTGAATTGCGTGTGCCCCGGGACGATCGTGACCGCCAGCTTCACCGAGGGGCTCCGCGATGCGCTGGCCGCCGAGGGGCTCGACTCGACCGACCCGGTCCACGTCATGAAATTCATCGAGCAGCACTATCACCAGCCTGCCGATCTCGGCCGGGCCGGACTGCCCGACGAGATCGCTTCCATCACGACCTACCTGGCGTCGCGGCGGAATGGCTACGTCACCGGAGCGACCGTGAATGTCGATGGTGGCTCGGACTTCGTCTGAGCGGGGACCGTCGACGGCAGGCTAGAGGGGCGTTCGAAGCTGAACGCCGATGTGGCGTTCCCGTATTGCTCGGGCGCGCTCGGCCGGGCTCGTGCGGGCGACATCGGCAGGCAGGGCGTCATCGAGTTGGCCCGCGGCGAGCGCCTTCACGGTGAGCTCTGGTGCACGGTCGCCGCCCATCCACCGCAATTGCAGGACACCCGCGGCGTGACCCGTGGTGTCGAGCCAGTTGTGCACGCCGGGATCCATGCTCGCGACCACGACACGGAGCACCCCGTCCCGGTCGAGAACGGCCTGCCGCTGATTCAGGCTGCTCTGCGCATTTGCCCAGTCGATCGTCGAGAAGAAGGTGTCGGTCAACGAGAGGGAAAACGCGTCGCAACCGCGGGGGAGGCGCGCTTCGACGAGCAGCACCTGATCGACGTCGAGCGCGAAGCACCCTTCGTGGTACCACTGCCTGGCCAGCCCCCCGTTGGCCGCGTAGTCGACCTCGATGAGCCGGTTCACCACGCCGTCCGAGCGGAGTTGCCTCACGCGGTTCACACCGGACATGACCATCGCCTCGACGACCCTGCTGAAGGAGCGCAGGCGCTGCTCGATCTGTTCGATATCCGGCCGCGTCCGGCGAGGATCGACGTCGAGCCGGGTGATCGCGATGCGCGGCTCGGTGTGCCGGCCCCAGTTGTCCGACACCGCGCGCAACATGAGCGAGCGCGTGCCCGGCTCCAGGCGCCACCACGTCTCTGTCGACGCGGGCTGCCGCTGGCTGAGGGTGGCCTCGAACAGGCGGTCGGGACCGGGGGCAGGCGGACCGAGATCGAACGGAGCGAACGTCTGCAGCCCCTGCGCCGTAGGCCCGCCGAAGGGCATGACGCTGACGTCGGGAACCGTGCCGCGGTACCCGCTGATGAGGTAGTCACCGTCGTCATCGATGAGGGCCGTGCGGTAGATCGTGTCCGGATTGGGGGAGCCGTACATCGTGTAGTACCCGGCGCTCGGCAGGAAGGCCGGGTGAACCGGATCTGCCGATAGGTGCTGCAGGTAGGCACCCATGGTGGCGCCGAGCATCTTGATCGCGAGGTCTGCGGCTCGGCCGGAGTCACCATCGGGGACAAGGCCCCTCAGCCGCTCGGCGGCCGCCCGGAGATCCGCGAGACAGCCGATCCACGCGTCGGTCATCGCGTCCGAAACTCGCTGGGGATGTCGAAGCGTTGCGTGTAGGCGGAGAAGGCTTCGGCGACCTCGTCGCGATCGAGGCCGTACTCCTCCAACGCGTAGGTGTGGACACCCCGCTTCCCTCGGGGGTTCTGCGCTCGCCACGACCTGATGCGCTCATCGACGGCATCTGTCCACGGGATGCCGAGAGCCTCGAAGACGGCAGGCATGATGGCCGCCGGATCGTCGACGAGCGCGTAGTAGTCGACATGCACCAGCACGTCGCGCCCCGCCGCGGACTGAGCCGCGTCGAAGTCCACGAGCCGATCAACGTGTCGGCGCACCAGCTCGAGCATGTCGCGACCGGTCCGACGGGGGTCGGTAGCGGGATCGGCGCTCGAGCGCAGCGCGTGCGCGAGGCTGCAGTTGGAGGCCAACGCCTGCACGGGATCGCGATGAGTCACGACGAACTGGGCGTCGGGGTAAACGCTGCGGATCGCGTCGAGGGCGAGCAGATGACATGGCCACTTCAGCGCCCAGCGCTGTGGCGGGGTTCCCCACTGCAGGAGTCGCAACACGCGCTCGTGGTACTCGTAGGCCGCGCGCAGGTCGGCACGCTCGAGCAGGAACGTGAGGTAGCTGTCCGCCGAATGGGTCCACAGCAAACCGGGGTTGATGAACGTCTGATCCAGGATCGCGAGGCACTCCTGCGGACCATCGACGTCCGTCAGATGCATCGCGTCGATCCCGGTGCCGCCCATCGCCTTGCGCGCCTGACGCGCACTCCTGAAGCTGGCCTCCCTTCGGGTGGTCACCGATTCGGGATCCGTAGCAGGTGGAGGCACCGGGCGCTCGCCCTCCCAGGTGCGGAGCATGCGCAGGCTCGGGTCCTGGTCGAACAGGTACTGGAAATACGTGGTGCCCGATCGAGGGAGGCCGGTGAGAAAGATCGGGCGCGCCAGCACACCCTCGTCCACGGCGGGTACGTCGCTCACATAGCGGTCGACCTCGATGCGGTTTCGGAGCGCCTGCCCCATCATGTGGACGGCAGCATAGAGCCCGGCATCGGTCCAAGCCGTGCCTTCGTTCAGGCACGCGACGACCGCCGCAAGGTTGTCCCGGAAGTGGTTCGGTTGCGGGTCGGTCGCTTCGGTGTGGGCCGCGGCGTACTCCTCGATGCGTTCCACCGTCAGCTGGAGCACGAGGTGGTCTACCGGTACAGCGCCAGCGCGCGGACTTCTACGCTGGCTCGGGTCGGCACCCCAGGGGGGCACGAAGGGTCAGCGAAAGCGGTATGGGGAACGCGCCGCGAGCGCTGCGGATCGGTGTCGTGGGCCTTGAAGACGAGCACCTCGTCGCGGGTCATGTCAGGGTAGTAATGCCAGCCGTGCGAAGCGTTGTACCGATAGCCGGTCGTGTCGTGGGTGATCTCGCCGGAGCGTTCCAGGGAGACCGCCCGGATGGTCACCTCGTCCTCGGGTTGGACGGTGCGCGCGTCGCAGACTGCGAGCGGGATGTCCTGCGGCGGCGGTGACACCGCCCGCCAGGCGTTGTACATCGCGTGGCGTGAGTAGCTCGCGAGGTCGACGTCGTCCATGAACAGGCCGATCATCCCGATCAGTTCGGCCGACGAGGCATCGGTGTTGTCCGCGTGGGGGTAGCGCGCCGGCTTGGCGTTCAGCAGCGGTGAAAGCTCCTCGGTCGCGCTCTCGCCGTAACGCTTCTTTCCCCCACCCAGCAGGATGATCTTGGCGGCGCCCGTCACCATGGCGAGTAGCTCCGTCATCTCGGCGATGTAGCGCTGGTCGACAGCGGCGTCTTCCTCGATCCGCTCGAAGTCAGCGATCGAGCTGGTGTGCCGCACCAGCACGAAGCCTTCGCGGTCGAGATCGGTCGCCAGGGGGCGGGCATTGGTGATGACCATCGGGCGACCAGGGAGGGTCTGCATCGTCGACCGTGCCTCATCCGCCGTCACGAACTCAAGAACCTGGTCAGGCGAGGGCGGCGCGTTACGGATGTAGTTGACCTCGCTCGTTACACCAGAGCCGCCGACCACCGCTGCTCGTCCCATCACGCTCCTTGGTCCAACGCCCCTGCACTACACCGCATCAGGCAGCGTGACTGCCGACGGCATTGTTACAGCATCGCCCATTTATGTAAAGGCGGCAGCGCGCCCCGGCCGGCACTGAGAACACGCTCGGGAGGCACTGATTTTCGGCCCATAGCCGCGAATATCGGGTCGTTTCTCGGTGCTGTCGATTTCTCGACAGCAACACCGCCTCGACATGCGCACCACCCCGGCGTTCCACTTGGCCCCCGACCGCCACCCGGAGGTGCCCATGAGTACCAGCAGCACAGCACGAACCGACACCACGTCAGACCTCGATCTGATCGTAGATCTGAGTGTCGACGCCTCGCCGCCGCCCTTCGAAGGGGGCCCGGACGGACCGCTCCAGACCATCCGCATCTCGGGCGCGACCTTCGCCGAGAAGGAGGTCGAGGTCATCGTCCGTGACGGCATCGCTTACTTCGAAGGCGACATCCGCCTGGGACCGGTGCCGGACCAGCCAGCACCTGCTGCCGGCGCCGCGAAGGCGGCCCCGCCCAGGAAGGCCGTCGTCGTCACCGGAACGGGCGTGCGCTGGCCGAACGCCGTGATCCCCTACGTCATCGACAGCTCGCTGGCCGGCAACACGAACGTCACCACGGCCATCAACCACTGGAACGCGCTGACCCCGATCCGGCTGGTGCCGCGCAACCCGGCTACCCACCCGGACTGGGTCGTCATCAAGTCGACGTCGGACACCAGCATCGGCGGGGCCTCCGACATCGGGCACGGCCCCGGCCAGCGCTCGATCGTCATCAATGCGAGCGGGAGCAACGCCGGCACGGTCATCCACGAGATCGGCCACACCGTCGGTCTCTGGCACGAGCAGAGCCGCGAGGACCGGGACTCGTACGTAACGATCAATCTCGCGAATGTCCAAGCGGGCAAGCAATCGCAGTTCAATCAGCACATCGTCGACGGGGATGATTCCGGCCCCTACGACTACGGCTCGATCATGCATTACCCGCGCAATGCTTTCGAAGTTCCCGGCACCGGCGACACCATCGTGCCGAAGAAGGCCGGCGTCACCATCGGGCAGCGTTCGGCGCTTTCCCGCAGTGACATCGAAGCGGTCTTCGCGATGTATGCCCCGGACCCGCTGCCCGGTCCCGCGATCGTGGCGGGGCAATGGCAGACCATCCGGTCCGGTCACGTGCTGGTCTCCCTCCCCCAACGGGTACTCGACTGGGAACCGGCGTCGGGCCACTACCGGCTGTGGCGCTACGACCCCGCCATCGTCGGGGTCGCCGATCCGCTGCCGGGCGCCCCGGTGACCGAGGGCACGTGGCAGACCATCCGCAGCGGCCACGAGCTCATCGCTCTCGGGCCGGATCGGGTGCTGGACTGGGAGCCCGCCACCGGGCATCACCGCATCTGGCGCTTCGACCCCAATGCCCACGGCGATCCGCTGCCGGGCGCACCGGTCAGCGAAGGCACCTGGCAGACCATCCGGACCGGACACCGGCTGATCCCGCTCGGCGGCAACCGGGTCCTGGACTGGGAGCCCGCCAACGGGCACTTGCGGATCTGGAACTACGACCCGAACTTCGCCGGCAGCGGCGACCCCTTCCCGGGCCAGGCGGTGGTCGACCACACCTGGGTGACCATCCGCACCGGACACGAACTCCTGCCGCTCAGCGGTGACCGCGTCCTGGACTGGGAGCCGGCCAGCGGGCACTACCGCGTCTGGGCGTACGACCCTTCGATCGGGGGCGGGGGAGACCCGCTGCCCGGGCAGCCGACCACCCAGGGCACCTGGGCGACGGTCCATTCAGGGCATCAGCTGACCGTCCTTCCGGGCGGTGGCCGGGTCCTCGACTGGCAGCCCGCCACCGGCCAGTACCGCGTCTGGCGGATCCGCTGACGCGACGGGTGGTGCGCCTTCGCGCACCGGGTCTGCCTGGGGACGGATCCGGTGCGCGAGGTTGGCACGTCCGGGTCTGCGTCGTCGACGCGACCATGGCCGACGTGCAGTCTCCCGTCGTCGTGTCGGTCTCGCGGGTGCTCGAGCGGGTCGACGGAAGTGACGTGGACATCGACGTGCCGCCGCGACCTCCCGGGGCGCGCTGGGAGCTGCAGGTCCACGCCCGGCCCGCGGCTGCGGGCGCCCCGCCGGCCGAGCATCCCCAGGTCCGCGTCGGCGATGCCGTGACGAAAGTGGCGCTACCCGGTCACCGATGAGGACGAGAGCCTGGACGCCCCGGTCCAGCTGGTCACGTCGTGACGTAGCAGTGGCCTCAGGTGGTATCTCTTGCGGTATTACGCACCGGCTCGAGGCCGACTGCCGGGCGCCTAGGGCGCCGATGTGACCGGGTTGCTGCCGGCACGTCGCTGCGACGCTACGGATGAGCGCCGGCAGAGTCCTGCATCGCCTCGACGGCATTGCCGTCCGGATCGGCGAGTAGGGCTGATTGCACGCCTGGCCGAAGCTCGGTGGGCGCCATCGTCACCGTGCCTCCTGCCGCTGCCCAAGCCGTGGAGAGGGCCTCGAGGTCGTCCACCCACAGCGTGAGGTAGCGCATGCCGGCGAGCTGCCAGAACGGCGTGGCCGAGACCGCGGGGTCCGGTGTGCTCGCGGGCACCATGACCTTGAGCGTCATCCGCTCGCCGGCCAGCCGGTGGACGGTCGCGAAGGGAAACGCCCGCGGTTCCAGCCGTTTCAGGCCCAGCACACGCTGATAGAAGTCGGCAAGCGCCTCGGTGGCGCTCACGAATCCGATGTCGACTCCCTGGATTTCCATCAGGACCGCTCGCCTTCCTCGCTCTGCGCCGACAGGCCACGGATGAACGCGCGCACGACCGCGCACCATTCGTCATCCGTCAGGGGATCGTCGCGATTCAACACCGACATCGCCAGTGGGCTGGAGATCGCGTGTGCGATCAGGTCGATCGGCAGCGCGGAACGCAACTGGCCCCGCGCCGTGGCTCGCTCGATGACGACGACGAACGGGCGTGACCGGCTTTCGATGTAACGCCGGATCGCCGCACCGTGCTCCGACCTTCGCCGCTCGGCCATCAGCGCGGGCAGCACGTCGGCGAGGCTGGAGCTGTCGACGAGTTGGAGCAGAATCCCGCCGGATCTGACGCAGGTCCTCCACCACATCGCCGGAGTCCGGCACGGCAAGCTCCGGCAGCGATTCCAGCGCGCCTAGGACGAGGGCCACCTTGTCAGGCCAGCGCCGGTAGATGGTCACCTTGCTGACGCCGGCCCGCGCGGCGACCGACTCGATGGTGGTACCGGCGATCCCGTGCTCAGCGATCTCGGCCAGGGTCGCTTGCACCACCGCCGCGCTTCGTCGTTCACTGCGCGGCCGGCCGCGGGGCCGGCTCGGCTCGCTGCCGGCCGGGCCACCGGACGGCACACCGGGTCCGGTCAACGCGGGTTCGGGCATTGCCACAGCCCCGACTTTACAATACGGTACGTTCCGTTTAGTAAAGGTGGAGGCAGATGCGGCAACCTTCTTCTCCTGCCGAGGACTCGGTCGACACCGAGGACTCGGTGGCCCGGACCATGCGCCTGGTCGCGCCGCCGCGATTCGAAGACGTCGCGGCCGAGCGCCGCTACCGCAAGGAGCGGCTGGCCGTCGGATTTCGCCTGCTGGCGCATCTCGGGCTGACCACCGGGGTTGCCGGCCACATCTCTGCCCGCGATCCGGAGCGCTCCGACCAGTTCTGGGTCAACCCACTCGCCAGGCCCTTCTCCCAGATGAGGGTGCGCGATCTCGTACTCGTCGACGCCGACGGGTCCGTCGTCGAGAGCGACCAGGTAGTGAATGCCGCGGCGTTCGCCATCCACTCCTGCATTCACGCCGCGAATCCGGACGTCGTATCGGCCTGCCACTCGCACGCGCCCTGGGGCCGCCCATGGTCAGCGACCGGCCGCCTCATCGAGCCGACGAGTCAGGACGCCTGCCGCGTTCTTCGGGGCGCAAGCTGTCGTCCCGGCTTCTCCGGCGTCGTGCTCGGCCTCGACGTCGGGGATCGGCTGGGCGCGGCGTTCGCAGCGGCGAGTGACGCGCCGGCGGGGGTGACGGTCGCCATTCATGCCAACCACGGTCACATCACGGTTGGGGAGAGCGTCGACGCGGCCGTCTTTCGCTTCGTGCTCTTCGAGCAGATGTGCCAGTCGCAGATGCGACTCGAGTCGACCGGGCGACCCTACCTAGTGCTCGACGACGAGACGGCAGCGGCGACCGCGAGGCAGGTCGGCTCGGAGTACGCCGCGTGGCTCGGATTCCAGTCCGCCTACGCGGAAATCGTGGCGCGCGAGCCGGACGTGCTCGACTGACGTGCCGAGCGGCCGAACTGCACGGAGGTACGGGATGGAACTGCTGGGAATCGCCTATCTGGCGCTGGATGTGCCTGTTGTGAACGACTGGTCCGATTTTGCGACGTCCGTCATCGGCCTGATGCCTGCGCCGAATCCTCCGCGCGGCCGCTGCGGATGTCGTCCATCTGAAGGCTGACGAGCGGCAATGGCGCGTGGCACTGCATCCGGCAGAGCGGCCGGGGATCCGTCATGTCGGCTTCGAGGTCGGCTCGCAAGCGGCGTTCGTCGCTGCGGTCGACGAGCTCGTGTCCTCGGACATCACGTGGAAGCCGGCAACAGCCGACGAGTGCGCCTCCCGGGGGGTGCGCGACTTCGTGTGGGCTACCGACCCCTCAGGAGTCCGGGTCGAGGTCTGCTGGGGGCCGACCGTCGACTCAGCCTTCGTCTCACCGGTCGGCGTGCCGAGGTTCGTGACGGGACCCCTTGGCCTCGGGCACTACGTGGTGCTCACACCGACCTCGATGCCTCCATGGACTTCTACACGCGCGTTCTGGGCTTCCGGCTCACCGACTACGTGATCCTCGGCGAAGGCATGTCGGTGCAGTTCCTGCGATGCACGCCGCGTCGCCACTCCGTGGCCCTCACGGCCGTCGGGCCCATGCAGGGCGTGCACCACATCATGTTCGAGGTCGAGGACATCGACCAGGTGGGCTATGCGCTGGAGCGCGCTACGCGCGGTGGGCACGCGATCACCGCCACCCTCGGTCGCCACCGTAACGACCGGGTGCTGTCCTTCTACATGCGCAGCCCGGCGGGCTTCGAGGTGGAGATCGGTTGCGGTGCACGGCTCATCGACGAGCGCACGTGGGTGGTCAATCACTTCACCGGCGGCGACGAGTGGGGTCACCACGGGCTTACCGGAGACGCGCTCGCCGAGTCGGTCAGCCGGCAGTGACGGCAGTGCGGGTGCTCAGCCATCTCGGGCCGCTTGCGGAGGTGTCGTCTGCCGTGCCGGGCGTGACGATCTCTGCTGTCGATCCGGCGCAGCCCGTCGACGAGGGCGTCGCGGGAGACGTGCTCGTGACGCTGATGCGCCGCTCGCCGAACCTACCTGCCGTCCTTGACCGCGGGGTCCGCTGGGTGCACGCCATCGGCACCGGAGTGGACGAGTTCCCGCTGGAACTACTGGGGAATCGGGTACTCACCTGCAGCCGCGGCGTGAACGCGGTGAACGTCGCCGAATGGACCATGGCCATGCTGCTCGCCTTCGAGAAGCAGCTTCCGGCCAGTGGGTGACTGAGCCGCCGACCAGGTGGGGTCAGGTCGCGCTCGGCGGGCTTGCCGGCAAGACCACGCGATCGTAAGCTTCGGCACGATCGGCCAGGCCGTAGCTACCCGGGCTGGCCTTCGGTATGCCGGTTGCGCGATGCGCCGCAGCGCCGTCCCGAGAGATACCCAGAGTAGCTCGCCGGCTCGATCGTCGAGCTGGTCGACGATGCCGACCTCGAGGTGCTCGCCGCCCCGGCCACCCCGCGGACCCGGGGGATGGCCGATGCGGCGTTTTTCGCGGCGATGAAGCCTGGGGCGCATGTCGTCAACGTGGCGCGCGCGGGACTGGTGGACGAATCAGCGCTCCGTGACGCCCTCGACAGCGGAAGGGTGGCGGCGGCGTCGACAGATCGACGTGAGCGAACCCGAGCCGCTTCCGGCCGGTCACTGGTTCTACTCCCACCCCGCCGTGCGCTTCAGCCCGCACGTCTCGTGGAGCGGTCCCGGGCTGTGGGAGGCGGCGCTCGCGCGATTGATCGACAATCTCCGGCGATGGCAGCAGGGTCAGCCGCTCTTAGGTGTGGTGGACCTGCAGGAGGGTTACTGATGACGGTCTCGTACGACCCCTATTGCGAGGAGGCGATGCTTGAGCCACAAGGGGCTCTACGCGCGCCTGCGGGCCGAGGACCCGGTGCACTACATGCCCGAGTACGACGCGTGGGCGCTGGCCTGCTTCGAGGACGTGTGGCAGGCGGGTTCTGACTCCGACGCCTTCTCGGTGCTGCGCGGCCAGACGCCGAATCAGGTGCTGCTCGGGGAGCCGGCGGCGAACCTGACCTTCCCGAGCTCGACCCCCCGGAGCATCGCGTGCGGCGCAGGGTGCTCGCCCACGCGTACACCCGCGATGCCGGGTTGCAGGAAGTCCCCGCCCTGCGAGCCTTGGCGCGTGGCGTTCTCGAACCCCTTGTGATCAAAGGAGAGTTCGACGCCTTCGATGCCTACGCCAGCACCGTGAGCGCACGTTTCGCTGGTCGGCGGGCCGGGATCCCGGAGGATGACATCGATGAAGTCCGGCGGCTCTTGCACGCCGCGATCGCCCGTGAGCCCGGTCAGCGCGGCACCTCCGCGGCCAATGGGGCGGCGATGGGTGAGGCATTCGGCTACCTGCACCAGCTGGTCGCCCAGTGCCGAAGTG
Source organism: uncultured Actinomycetota bacterium (assembly GCA_963782485.1). Taxonomy (GTDB): domain Bacteria; phylum Actinomycetota; class Actinomycetes; order Frankiales; family Frankiaceae; genus DATAZK01. The sequence goes on along the minus strand of CAWAJV010000004.1, from coordinate 247,613 downwards.
GTGCAGAGCGCGCTACCGGACTGCTGCGCGAGCTGCTCGACGCGAACGTGGCCGGCGAACCGCTCGACGATGGGCAGATCGCTGCCGAACTGCACACGTCGCTGGTGACCGCTCCGAAACCGTCGAGCTCGCCGCTGCTGACGCGCACGTTCAGCTCGGTCTCCATCCTGAGCAGAAAGCGCGCGCCGTCGCGCAACCTGAGCTTGCGCCATGGGTTTTCGCTGAGGCGGTGCGCTTCGATCACCCGACCGACAACCTGTGTCGGGTCGTCCGCCGCGACACGGAGATCGGCGGCCGGCAGCTGCGCGCCGGGCAGGGCGTCATGTTGCTGTGGGGCTCGGCGAACCGTGATGAGCGCGAGTTCGATGCTGCCGGCCAGTTCGACATCGACCGCCGTCCGGGACGCGCCCTGCTCTTCGGGCGCGGTCAGCACCGGTGCATCGGAGAGCACGTCGCGATGCAGATGGGCGCCGCCCTGCTCGGCGAATTCCTTGCTGCTGTGGGCGATTTCTCGGTCGACCGGGACCGCGTGCATCGCCGCCGCGGGGAGTTCCTCAAGGGCTTCGACTCCGTGCCGGTGTCCGTCGCGAGCCGCTGACCATGGTGACCGTCGCCGCGCCCACCGTCTGGGGGCTGATGGCCGGGCGGGCAGCGGCGACTCCGAACGCTCTGTTCCTCGTCGACGAACGCGATCAGGCGCTGACGTTCGCCGCGTACGTGCGGGCCGCGGAGCGGGCCGCAGGCGGGCTCGTTGCCCTGGGGATCGAACCGGGCAGCACCGTCGCGTGGCAGATGCCTACGTGGATCGAGACCGTGACGCTCCTGGGGGGCGCTGTGACGCATCAGGCCCGGCAGGTTCCGCTGCTGCCGATCTGGCGCGAGTCGGAATTGAGGTTCTGCCTCGATCAAAGCCGGGCTCGCGCCCTCATCGTGCCGGGTGTGTGGCGCGGCTATGACTACAGCGCCCTTGCCACCCGGGTGACCGAACCCGGCGCAGGACTCTCAGTGCTGGTCTGTGATCGCGTGCTTCCGGATGGCGATCCGTCGACGCTCGGCCGCGAGCCGGGGTCGGGAGAGCAACACAGTTGGATCTTACTACTCGTCCGGGACTGCGGGGCGCCCGAAGGGCGTCTTGCTCAGCGATAGCAACGTGATCTGCGCGGGTGCGGCGATGGCGGAGCGGCTGCGGATGGGGGAGGGCGACCGGTACGGGATCGCCTTTCCCTTCACTCACGTGGGCGGGGTGACGAATGTCTGCGCCGCCGCGAGTACCGGCTTCGCCGCGGTCCTCTGCGAGGCCTTCGCGCCGCCGGCAACCACCGAGGTGTACCGGCGTCATCGAGCTACCGTCGCCGGCGGCGGCCCCGCCTTCTACCACGCACTCCTGGACGATCAGAGGTCTCGGCCCGGCCAACCCATCCTCCCGGACCTGCGGTTCATGACGGGCGGCGGGGCGCCGATGCCGCCGGCACAGCACTTCGAGGTGCGCGACGAGATCGGCGGGCGGGGCTGCGCCCACGGCTACGGGATGACCGAATGCTGCATGGTGGCGATGAACGATCCGCAGGACACCGACGAGCACCTCGCGGAGACGGTCGGCAGGCCGGTGTCGGGCGTAGAGGTGAGGCTCGTTGCCCCGGACGGGAGCGGTGCCGGCATCGAGAGAGCGGTGAGGTGCGTATCCGTGGCGCCGCCGTCTTCTCCGGCTACGTCGATGCCTCGCTCGATGTGGACGCCTTCGACGACGACGGTTGGTTTCGCACGGGCGACCTCGCGACCCGCGATGCCGACGGCTACCTGCGGATCACCGGGCGCATCAAGGATTCTCATCATCCGCAAAGGCGAAAACATCAGCGCCAAGGAACTCGAGGACCTGCTGTACGAGTGTCCTGCGGTCGCCGAGGTCGCGGTCATCGGCCTGCCGGACGCGCAGCGGGGCGAACGCGCCTGCGCTGTGGTGGTGCCGGCCGACCCGGCCGCACCGCTCACCATGGCCGCGATGGTTCGCCACTGCGAAGACGCACGAATCATGCGCCAGAAGATTCCGGAGCAGCTGGTGATCGTCGGCGCGCTGCCCAAGAACTCGGCAGGCAAGGTGGAGAAGGCACGGTTACGCGAGCAGCTCGGCTACGAGACAAGGCGCCGGCAACGCCGGGACGACTGGTTGTGTTCGACCAATAGACGGGTTCGACTCGCGAATGTTCACGTTCTACGGGTCATGCAGCCCATCGCGTCTGGTGGACTGGGCGGCCTGGCAGAGGCAGTGTCCGGAAGTATTCGCCGACGCTGCGTTCGGAGCCCGAGCCCCACAGGCGAGTGCATCAGGCAGGCCTACTCTCTCCCGCCGGCAAACAACGAAGCAGGACGCGGGCGGCTGCATGAAGCTGCCCCCGAGTCTTCCGGAGAGCTGCCTTCGCTAGTGAGGCGAAGCAAGACAGACCAGATGACCTCGCCCAGCACTCTGGCGATGTCTTCAGCGTCATCAGCATCTGCGACGCCGCCGATCAGGCGGACGATGTCGTCCATGATGTCGTAGCTGATCGCCAGCGACGCGTTGTTGGCACGTACGGCGGCGACGGCCCACGCTTAACGGCAAGCGGGGCCAGCACTGCCCGATCCAGCGTCGCATCCAGGATCGTGATCACGCGTTCCAGAGCTGTAGGTGGCTCCCATACCTTTGCGGGCAGCGGGAACGCGCCCTGGCTGCGAAAGCCGCGCAGATCAGATCGTCCCGTGAGTCGTAGTGCTGATACAGATTTGCTCTGGAAACGCCGGCATGCTCAGCAACGCGAGCCATGGTGACAGCCTGGTAGCCACTCTTCGCCGCGATTTCCATGACGCTGCGATGGATTGATCGAGCCGTCCCGGCTTGGCCGCCCTTGCCCGACCGGAAGCCCCCTTGTCCCAACACCCTCCACAGGATCATCTTGCCACTGGCTGTTGCCGCTCAATTGACATATGTCTACCGCCGGTGCTAGACATGCGTCGCGCGCAACGCGGGGCGATATGTCTGGCTGCCTGAGTTGATCGGGCACGGCTGTCTGCCTTCCTTTCCGCGTCAAAGGCTTTCCCGAGCGGTGGGATGCCGTCATACGGAGAGGTACCGGTGTGCCGAAGAAGGGCACCTCAGCGACGAGGTCCAGATCGAGATCCATGTCGGCGCGGTTGGGCGTGGCGTAGCTGCTCTTGCGTTGGTCGCGGGCGCTTGCGGCGGATCGGCGAAACGGGTCGATGCGCCTGGCCCGAGTGCTTCCACGCCGACGCCGGGTCAGAGCCAGCCGGCCGTCTATCCCGTCAGTCAAACGACCATGACCTTCACAGACAACGCAGCACTCCGGCTTGGGCCCGACGGCGAAACTGCCGTACCGAAAGCTGGTGACCACCATCTTCTACCCGGCGAAGGGATCGCTGACCCATGGCTCCGCCTCGTCCAGTCCCGCCCCGAGCCGTCCCGAGCGCCTTACCCGCTCATCGTTTTTGCCCATGGGCTCGGCGGCAGTCCTGCGGGTCATACGGATTTACTCAAGCACTGGGTCTGCCGCCGGCTACGTCGTGGCGGCCCCGGCTTTCCCGCTGACCAGCCGCAACGTCCCTGGCGGACCTAACGCCGGGGACGTCCTGAACCAGCCGGCTGACATGAGCTTCCTGATCTCGTCGATGATTCGGGCCTCGCGGGTTCTGGTCCGCTTAGCGGATTGGTCGATCCCGAAAAGGTTGCAGCGGCAGGGCATTCGAATGGCGCGATGACCACCGAGGGACTGGCGGCGGAGTCATGCTGCCGCGATCCGAGGCTAAAAGCCGCCATCATCATGGCCGGCTCGGCGGGTGCCTTCGCCGGTAAGGCTGAATGGGACCAAGCCCCACCCATCATGGTCGTGCACGGCACAGCCGACTCCCTGATGCCGTACAGCGGCGGTGTCTCACTGTTCAATTCCGCCAAAGGCCCCAAGGCCCTGCTCAGCCTTTCCGGCGGCGACCACCAAGCCGCCGCGGGCGATTCCCCGACGAGCGTTCGCTACGTCTATCAGGGCACTACCGACTTCTTCGATGCGTATGTGAAGGGGAGCGCCGCGGCCCGCGAACACCTGTCTCAGGATCAGGCGCGTGGCGTCGCCGACATGCACCTCGCCCTCACGCCAGGCTCCAGCCTGACCATCCCCTTACCGCCGGCCCCGGTGCTGAATCTCAGCGCGTCGGCGACACCGAGCACCGGGCTCGCGAACGGGCAGTCGATCACGGTGTCTTGGCACGGCTACACGGCGGGTAAGACGGTCAATATTCTGGAATGCGCTGGAACGGGCGCAGGCGCTGGAGGCACTGCCGCCTGCGGATTCACCAATGCGCTCCTCCTGCATCCTGACCCCACCGGTTCCGGCACCGCTCCCTTCAAGGTCATCACCGGCCCGGTCGGAAATGGCGTTTGCGACCACGCTCATCCGTGCACCCTTGTTGTCAACAATGCCGGTTCCGCAGATCCAAAGGCTTCGGTACGCCTGACTTTGGTCTTTGCGCCGTGATGACCGGCGGGAATCGGCTGCCCTTGAAGGACCGGCCGAGATGGGCACCCTGAAGGGAACCTCCCGGTTACCAGGGGACCGAGGCAGGAAAGCCACAGTTCGACGTGCTGCCAGATCAGGAGGTCTGCCGCGTGCGCAACAAGGGGGAGTCGCTGCGACGCAATTCGCGCGGCGGGCGTGGTCGGCGGTCTTCCTGATGGCGGCCATGTGTTCGCTCTTCATGTCAGGAGTGGCTCACAGCGAGCCACACCACGAGAAGCGTGCTCCCGTCCTGGGACCGCTGCGTGCTGTTGGACGTTGGATGGTCGATCCGCAAGGGCGGGTCGTCATCAGCCATGGGATCAACGTCATCCGCAAGACCGCCCCGTACTACCCGCCGAACTTTGACGCATCCGATGCGAGGTTCTTGGCCGGCGAGGGCTTCAACGGCCAACGCATCGGCTTCATCTGGGCGGGCGTGGAACCCGCACCGGACACAATCGATACGGCGTACGTGTCGCGTATTTCGCAGCTGAACGACACCCTTGCGGCGGCCGGCATGTACGCCCTCGTCGACTTCCATCAAGACACCTACGGTGCCAAGTACGGCGGAGACGGCGCGCCGGATTGGGCCGCCATCAGTGCGCCATGTCCAAGCCCGCCCGACCAAGCCTCGTCCTGCCAGAAAACAGCGATGCTGCAGGCGTTTCAGAACCTCTGGGACAATGCCCCGGCGTCGGACGGCACTGGGCTGCAGGAGCACTTCCGCGCCGCGTGGAAGGCGGCAGCCACCGCTCTTAGCGGCGCCCCCAACCTCACCGGCTACGACCTCTTCAACGAGCCGTACGCCGGGATCCAGTATACTGCGAGCTCTTCAGCCCCTGCCCTGGCTTTGAAACCGGGCAGCTGACCCAGTTCTACCGCCAGCTGACGGGAGCCGTCAGGTCGGCCGATCCCCGGACTCCCATCTGGTATGAGGGAATTCCGCAACTGACTTCTGCCGCCACCAACCTGCCGGCTCCGGTAGTGCCCGGCGAGAAGCAGGCCGGATACACGTTCCACGTCTATGACCGTGCTTGCGGGCTAGGAGCCCGCTGAACTATGGCTTGTGGGGCGGGGTGCCTCGTGGCAGTCGAGCTGCGACGGTCTGACCTGTGAGGGCCGACCAGAGGTCACCCCGCCGACGGTCAGGATCCAGGAGTCGTCACACGGCGGTCAAGGATCTGCGTGGGCAACTTATGGGAGTGCAGGCGGTCCTCGAAGTGGTCATGCCAGCGCCCAGACTCCGTGGTCGCTGGTCAGGCCGAGGTTGAGCAGCCGCCTTAGGTTCAGTGCCGCGGTGCGGGTCTGCAGCCAGGCGTCGTTCTTGGCGACGCCGCGGTAGCGCACCTTGCGGTTACCGCCGGCCACGAGCCAGGCCATGGAGCGTTCGACCATCGGCCGGTGCTGGCGGTAATCCGCCTGCCAGGCAGGGTCTTTCGCGCGCTGCCGATGCTCACGTTGCAACGCGTCATGCTCATGCAGGGTCAGGCTGCGGCCGTCCTTGGCGGTGGTGCAGCGCGCCGCGAGCGGGCAGCCGCGGCAGGCGACACCGAATCTCACCGACCGGCTCCGGGTCAGCGGCCGGACCACCCCCGCAGGGCAGGTGACCGTCGCCGCGGCCTCATCGACGGTGAACTCGTCGATGCCGAAACCACCCGGGACAGCCGGCTTGGTCGCCCACGGCTTGACCAGCGGAATGTGTTCGGCGTCGGTGATGGCCTTCAGCGCCTCACCGGTGCCATAGGCGCTGTCGCCCAGGACCTGGACCGGCTTTCCGCCGAGGGTCGGGTCGGCATCCAGTAGCCGGATCCCGGCTGCGCCGTCCATCGCGTCGCTGCCCGCGGCCTTGGTCAACTCTCATGCGGTCACGATCCCGGTGTCGGGTTCGACCGCCAGATGCGCCTTGAAGCCGTCCTGGCGCCGGTGCACGGTCTTGTGCGCGTGCCGTGCGTCGGGATCCACCACGCTGATCACGCGGTCCTTTGCAACGCCTCGCCGGATCTGCCAGCGGCCGTCGGTACCGTCACTTCCCGGTGCCGGTTCGACATCCTGCCCGGCGATCAGCGCAAGCAGGGCGACGGTCTCGTTCTGCTCCGCCGTCAAGTCGAAGTCCTTGAGCCCGTCCAGCACCGCCAGCGCGTCCCGGACCAGCGCGTCGACCAGCACCGCACGGGCTTCGGTGTCGTCCCAGGCGATCTGCGGCTTACCCGGATCGTCGTAGTCATGGGCATTGCAGCGCTCCGCTACCACCGCAGCAGCGCCCGGAACCTCCCGCCGGACCCTGCGGATGACCGCAATCAACTGCGTCACCGTGTCCTGCGTCGCGACCGCGTCATCAAGGATCGTGGAGTCCAACGCCCGCCGATGCTTCCCCTTCAGCACCCCAGTCTCAGCGACGACCGCCAGCACCGCATCGGCAACCCGGTGCGGCCGCTGAGACGCCGCCAGACGCTTGCGCCAGTACGTCAGGGTCGACGGGTCGAACCCGCCATGCCCGATCGGCAAACCCGTCGCGACCTTCCACCGCAATCCGTCCGCAACGCCGACAGCGCATCGCGGTCACTCAATCCATGCAGCGCCTGCAACACCAGCACCGAAGCGACAATGTCGACCGGGATCGACGGCCGGCCACGACCCGACGGGAACAAGTCATCGAACATCGCGGTCGGAAACAGCACCCGCCGCTGATCGGTCAGCAGCCGGAACACCGACCCGGGGTCCACCAGATGCCCCGCCACCGACTCAGCATCAAGAAGTTCACGCTCATCGAGCGGAGCACCCTGCATACCACATCGTCCCGGCCCCCACCAACACAGGCCGGTACGACACGCTTTGTTCAGCAGGCTCCTAGCCAGCCAGCCGGCGACGGCGGCCGCTGCGAAAGCGCAGATAGAGCGCTGCACGCCCGCGGAATCAGCATCCCTCGACGCTGGGCTCAGCTACTCGGCCAAAGCCGACGTTCCGGCGCAGCTCAATGAATTCGGAGACAGTACGAACGACGTCGACAACGCGCTCATGGTCGACCTCGCGGACCAGCGCTTTCTGTCCTGGACGTACTGGCAGTACAACAGCACCGGCGCAAGCCTCGCCCCCGGGCTGCTCGTGGACGACTCGAAGCATGGGTCGCAAGCCAACGCCCGCCAAGGGCTACTCGATGCCCTGGTCGTGCCCTATCCGCAAGCGGTGTCTGGTACCCCGACGAGCTACCAATACGACCGGGCGGCCAAGAGCATGAAGTTCAGCTACTCGACGCGCCGCGTCGTCGGGGACACGGCCTGCGTGGCTCCAACCTCGATCTTCATCCCCCATCGGACCTACCCGCAGGGGTACCGGGCGCAGGTGACCGGCGCGCGGGTCGTCTCCAAAGCCTCATCGGCCTGGCTGGAACTCGAGTCGCTGCCGGGCGCTACGACGGTCACCGTCACCGTGGCCCCTGATTCGGCGGGAAGCGTAGCGATCCCGACTGTCGCCCGGGATGCGTCCGACGCGGGCCGCGCCACCTGCCTCGTCGCCTCCGCACCGGACCAGGCCCAGCCGAAATCCGCGACGAACAGCAGCAAAGCCAGGAGCGACGCCGGTCTTTACCTAGGGGTGGGCGCGGCCGCTGTCGTGGTCGCGGCAGCGGCCGTCACCGTCGGCCTCCGACACCGGCGTCGCAGGCGTTGAGCGGCCGCTTCGGGTGTTGCCGGCGAAGCCGCGTGGCCGCGAGTCAGTCAACCGTTGACCCATGCTGTGGCGCGCGTGACGCATCGACCACGACTGTTTTCGTCGACCTGGGAGGTCTTTCGTGAGTTCGTTCGGTCGGGGGCTCCAGCGCCCCGTAGCGGTAGGTGCGGCGGTGCGGATGATCAGTCTGGCCGGCGCCGGTTGCGGGCGAGGGTCGGATCCGCTTCCGGCCGGAGCGCCTTCGACATCCGCCGGCAGCGTTACGGGTTCGGTGCGAGGAGCAGGCGACTTCGGCAGTCTGCAGAAGATTTGCGGCCCGGGCTCCGCCTCCGGGGGAGGCGGGCGCGGCATCGACGCCACGTCGATCAGCTTGGGAGTGCTTTCCGATGCGGGCGCGGCCGCCGCGCCCGGACTCGAACAGGAATTCTTCGACGCCGCTGACGGGTTCTCCCAATGGTGTAACGCAGCGGGCGGGATCAACGGGCGCAAGCTCGTCATCAACAAGCTCGACGCCAAGCTGTTCGAAGGAGCCGCTCAGGTCATCAGGGCATGCCAGGACGACTTCATGCTCGTCGGCGGTGGGAACGCGCTGGATGCGAACACCGTCAAGCCACGACTGGGTTGCAAGCTTGGTCAAATACCCGCGTACACAGTCTCAGCCGTGCGGGTGCCGAGAATGCCTCCGGCACTGGGCAGCATGTCAAACGGGTGAATCCAGGCTTGCTCGACATTAGTCTGGCCTGGTGTTGCAGCCATCCCGTCCAGAACCGCAAGATTGATGCGCCCGAGACCCGGTCGCAGCGAGGTTCATTCCTGCGGGTCTGGTTGCTGTTTACCGGAATTCTGACGGCACTGACTGCGTGCTGGAGCCTGGCGACCCCGTTGCCGTCCGGCCCCGACGAGTCCACGCACGTCATCAAGGCGGCGAGCGTCGCACGTGGGACGCTGATCGGTAGCCATCCAGCGCATGCCCCAGTCAATGTCACGAAGGTGCAAGTGCCGCGGTCGGTGGCAAGCTTGGCCGAGGGGACCAGGTGCTACTACCGCCACCAAAAGGTCAGCGCGGCCTGCCGAGTAGCGCCGAAGCATTCGGCAGGGAATACGGCGGCGGCGACGTACGTGGGTTACTACCCGCCGCTGTATTACGCCGTTACGGGATTGCCGAGTTTGTTGTCCACGGCGCGCTGGGCGCTCTATGGCATGCGTATCACAAGCGCATTATTCGGCTCGGCGCTGCTCGGCTTGGCGTTTGCTAGCGCGGTGTGCTGGTCGAGACGCCGTGTCTTGGTCATAGGCCTGGCTCTAGGGGTAACTCCCACAACCATCTACTTGATGTCGGTGCTGAATCCCAATGGCCTGGAAATCGCGGCGGCCGCTGCGGTGTGGGTCAGCGGTCTGATTCTCTTTGACGAACGCCCTGGCGATCCGCCCCAAGGACTTCTTACCGCTCTCGCCGTCAGTGGGGTTGTCCTGGCCTTGACCCGTCCGCTGTCACCCGCCTGGCTTTTCGTCATCGTCCTGACGCTGGTCATTTTGCGGCCACGGGCCGTGCGCCAGCTGGTGGCGAGCGCCCAGGTACGGATTGCTGCGGCTGCCTTGGCCGTGGGTGTGTTGGTGTCAGGGGTCTACGTTCTGGTGGAACGCAGCTACACCGTCGAAGCCATCAATCCCATGGCTGGGAGCCCGACCCGCGACGTACTGCGCAGGATAGTCAGGCTGTTGCCTGCTTACACGAAGGAGCTGATCGGGGCGTACGGCGCCCCAGAGTTCCGCGCGCCGGCGCTCGCGGTCGCGTTTATTGTCCCGGCGCTATTCGTTCTGCTGGGAACGGCTTTGCTGGTGGCGCGCCGCCGTGACGCACGGGTGCTTGCGCTGATGTCTGTTGGATTCTTGATTGCGCTGCCGGTGGCAGTGTCCCTGGTCTCGGCCCCGGCTCACGGTTTGGTATGGCAGGCTCGTTACGGCCTGCCGCTGATGATCGGTATCCCGTTGGTCGCATCTCAACTACTGGGAGAGCTACCGGCAGTCCGAGCCGTTCGAACTCGAGTCGCTGTGGGAACCGTTGTCGCTGTCAGTCTTTTCGTCTCGCTCGCCTGGGTGTTTCACCGGTATTCCGTCGGCGTCTCCGGATCGCTGAACCCGTTTGCCGGCGGACCGGACGTATGGCGACCACCGCTTCCTGTCCTGCTGCTGGCCATCTCGGCATTGCTGGCGAACCTGGGCTACGGGTGGCTGATCTATTCCTACTCGGCGGCGCCAATGGGGGGCGCTCCTCACGCGGACTCCCACGAGCGGGACCGTGATGACGTTGAGGGCGCTAAGCCCGCCATAGTCCTTCACACGGTTTCCACGCAGGCCGGACGCGGGCGCAGCGGCTCCCACCTCGCAAGGCCCGTCTCGCACTAGCCACCCCAGCGCGTCGCCGCACCGGGCTACCCGGCCTTGCGGCTGCCTCCGTTGCAGGATCGAGGCCTAACCCTGCGGGTGCTGAGCCACGTACGACAGGTACGCCATCAACTGGGCGCGTTCGGCCGGCGTGTGGCTGAACCACCAGGCGAGGAAGCTGAGGAAGGCGCCGTAGGTCTGCTGCGACCACACGGTGACCTTGACGCTCTTGGTGACGCTTCCGGAGCTGCTGATCGCCTTGTAAACAAACGAATACGTGCCCGGCGTGGTGAGGTACAGCGTGCTGCGACCCGACTTGGCGATGTTGCCGAGGAAGAACCCGTTGATCGCGCCCTGGACCCGGGTGGCGTTGGTGGATGACCAGCGGATCGTCTCTGGCTGCCCGACGATGACCAGTGGCGCAGATGCGGTGACGCTGAGCGTCGGGCGGGGCACGGGCACGTTGACCCTCACCGGCAGGGTGGCGGTGGCCTTGGCTCCCTTGGCGCTGGTCACGGTGAGCTTGGCCTGGTAGCTGCCAGACGCCCGGTAGGTGTGCGTCGGCTTGACGCCTATCGCGGTGCTGCCGTCGCCGAAGGCCCATGAGTAGGACCTGATGCTCGACCCGGGGGCGTTCGAGGCGGAGGCGTCGAAGTGGCACGTTCCGGCGCGGCAGGAAACCGCGATACGGGCCGTCGGCGGCGCGGGCGGGGTGACGACGGGGGGAGTCTCGACCGGCGGAGCGACCGGGGAGACGAACACGGCTTTGCCCGCCCAGTTGCCTGCGGCCGCCGCGACGACCGTGCTCGACCCGGTGTAGGTGGTGGCGGTCCAGGCCACCTTGTGGAGCTTGCCGTCGGACTTGGTCGCGTACCAGAGGTAGCCACCGGCGACGAACATGCCGCTGGCATCGGAGAAGTCGACCGATCCGGTTGCCGGGGTCACGGTGATTTCCTGCGGACCGATCACGCCGCCGGTCACCTGGTTGGCGACCGACGAAGCGGCCGTGCCGGGCGAGAACGAGCGGCTGAACAGATGGCTGTTACCAGACAGGGTGTAGTAGATCGTGCGGTTGGCGTAGAACATGCCGGTCACGTTGGGCAGCTCGGCGTAGAAGGCCACGGTCGTGCCCTGGTAGGTCTGTCCCGAGCCGGTCTGGACATTGTTCCAAGCAGGATCGTCGTAGGGCTCGACGCGCTGCGGGGTGCCGAAGTGGTCGGCCCCGTCCCAGCTGACGTAGTAGAACGCGCCGCCCTGCCCGTACCAGATCCGGCCGTTGAGCACGAACGCGGCTTGGACCGTGTTCCAGTCGATGCTGCCGCCGGTGCTCGGCTGGCTCGAGGCCACGGCACCGGCGCCCGTCGCCGGATCGAACGCGTTCGCGCTGAAGTTGTTGGTGTTTTGCGCCCCAGCGACGAAGACCGTGCGCGGATCACCAGTGTCGTTTTCCGTGGCCGCCGCGCCCCCGGCGAAGGGGAAGAACGCGAGCTTCTGGCGCTTGTACTGGTAGTCGCCGATCCAGTCGGTGTCCGACCCGACCCAGATACCCGCTGACGTCGCGTAAATCTCCTCGGCGCCATGCCCGCGCGGGTTACGCCCCGGGTTCCAGGCCAGCGGGACACCGTTGGCGGGGTCGAGGGCGGCAAGACCCGGACGCGGGACCGCCCCGTTCCGCGGGTTGTCCTGACCGTAGGGATTGTTCAGCCAGCGGTAGTGGCCGCCGATGTACACGGCGTCCGAGGTGACCGCTACCGAGTAGATGGAATCGGTGCCGGTGTAGTCGATCCAGGCCGGCGTGACCGACGGGCCGGTCGACGAAGCGTTGAACCGGCTGGCGGTGTCGCAGTTCTCGAACGTGCCCGCGTCGTAGCCGCCGGTGGCGGCAACCGCGAAGTACGAGCCGTCCGGCGACCAGCCGATGTCGCGAACGTAGGAGTCGTAGGAGCCGGAGAAGCAGGCGTTGGTGTAGGTGTCGGTATTCCAGTTCGGGTCCACCGTCGCCGAGGAGGATCCGAGGACGATGTTGGCGATCTGGTCACGTGCGTAACCGCTGGGGTTGCTGGGATCAGCGGCTTTGATGAAGTTGCCGTCGACGATCATCCGCTTGCCGTCCGGTGACACCGCGATGTCGGTAGCACCCACGCGGGCCTTGGCTGCGCCGGCGACCCGGCCGTAGTTGTGGTTGCCCGTCAGCTGGACTGTCAGATACGGATCAGTGGCGCCCGTCGTCGGGTTGACGGACGAGAGCCCGTTGTGCGCGACGCCGTTCACCAGAGTGAACGTGCCGGCAACGAACAACCGGCTTCCCGCCACCGCCAGGGCGTTGATCGTGCCGTCCAGCGACGGGTTGAAGGTGGCCACGCGCGCGCCGGTAGCGAGGGTGAATCTGGCCAGCCGGGTGGTTACCCCGCCGGCGGTGGTGAACATCCCGCCGACGTAGACGCCGGTGCCGTCCGCCGTCGGCACGATCGCGTCGACCTCACCGTTGAGCGACGGTACGAACGAGGTGTCGAGCGCGCCGGTGGACGCATTGAACGCGAACAGGTAGTTGCGCGTGACCGTCGTGCCGCTCCCGGCCCCGGTAGTGGGGGTCACGCGGGTGAAGGAACCGCCGACGACCATCAGGCTGCCGACCTGAACCATCGACTTGACAGCGCCGTCGACGATGTCGGGGGAGAACGTCGCGGGGATCGCGCTCGCCACCACACCACGGTCATTGACGCCTGGGCTGGCCGCCGACGCCGACAGTGCCGGCAAGCCAACCGTGACCGCCGCCAATGCCGTGACCAGCAGGCCGGCGATGGCTGTGCGTGACCGGAACATGCTGCTATGACCCCGAACTGCGAGCAAGTAGGGCCGCCGTTTTAACGGTCCGTAATCATAGAACTGGCATCAAGCGGATGATGTGACGCTATTCCGGGCGGCGTTCCCTACGTTTCGCCCCGGGCCGGCTCAGAACGGCGCCTGCATGCTCTTGACGATCCCCTTCGTGATGCTCGTGACAGGAAGGTGTTTCATCACGGCGTTCACGACCGCCGAGGTCGAGGCGTGTTTGACCATCATGACGCGGGCCAGCTCCCGAGAGTCGTGCTGGTTCGCCGTGACCACGGGCTTGATACGCGCTTCCCAGCGCCGCAGGGCCACGGGAGCGGTCTGGGCGTCGGCCAGCGACAGCTCGTAGGCCAGCGCCGCCGCGGCACGCAGCGCGTTGGAGGCACCCACGCCGGCGGTCGGCAGGAAGCCGATGCCGGCATCACCCACGAGTGCCAGGCGGTCACCACAGGCCGTGATGGCCGGCGCGCGCACGTCACTCATCGGCCAGCGGAAGGGGGCGCCTGCTTCGAGGTCGAACAAACCCGGCAGCGCCGCGGCGCCCGGCACGTGGGCAGCGACGCTGGCGCGCAGCGCGTCAACAATCTGCGGCGTCCCCGCATGGGGATCGGGGGAGGACGATCGCGGTACGGCCACGGCGACGTTCACGCGGTCTCGGATGGGATACAGGCCGACGAACCCGGAGGGTCCCCAGTATTCCGAGGCGGTGTCGCCCGGTGTCGAGCCGGCCGGCGCCCACCACATCCAGGCATCGAAACCGGTGTCGTCCCCGCCGACTTCGCCGAACAGGGATGCCCGCAATGCGCTGTGCATGCCGTCGGCCGCCACGACGACGTCGGCCTCGAAGCGCTCGCCGCCTGTCGTGACCACTGCGAGCCGCTCAGCGGACGCGTCCACCGCGCAGGCTTCGGTGCCGAAACGGATGACGTCCTCGTCGACCGCGCCGGCAAGAAGAGAGATGAGGTCGCTGCGGCTCACGCCGAACATCGGCCCGAACGGCGCCAGCAGCGCGCCGAGGTCCACCGATTGGAGCGGGTCGCCCTTGGGGCCATGGACCTCGTAGCGTGAGAGTACGGAGCTGCAAGCTTGCAGCTCGTCGTAGCGGCCGAGCGCGTGGAACACGGCCGCCCCCAGCGGGTACAGGCCGATGCCGTATCCGGCGGTCGCGTACTCCGGCGAGCGTTCCAGCACCGTCACCCGGTGCGAACCTGTTCTGGAAAGCAGGGCGGCCACGGTCAACCCCGCCATCCCGCCGCCGGCGATTACTACCTGCATCGGTACCCCCTAGCTCCGATTTGGTGATCGATCATGCTGCTCGAAGGCGGTCAGGCCTGCGATGGCGGACGCGTCAGCGCGCGCCGAGTCCGGAGAGCTCGAGGACCGGGTGTCGCTCGAGCTCGGCTGCGATGGCAGCGTCGGGTGATGTCGAGGTGGCGTCGAAGTAGCTGCGCGTCACCCGCACCTCGGCCATGTACTTGCGCAGCACGGGCACCGCGTCGCTGGTTTCCGCGTCACGGACGGCATAACGCGTCGAGTGGCGACCGCGCCGCAGGGTGACCTCGCCGGCCGCGCGGGCGTTCTGCACCCAGTTCACCGGGCCGTAACCGGCGACCAGCCATCGCCTGCCGTCATGCTCCATCACGTCGACGGGAGTCGAGTGCTCGACGCCCGTCTTTCGGCCGCGAACGGTGAGGATGTAGCGGTAGGAGGCCCCAAGTCCCAGCTCGGTAAGGCGCCGAAAGACCCAGTTGACCGCGCGGGTTCCCGAGTCGATCCGGTACCTCTTGGCCATCGAAACCCCTGCTCCCTGCTGTGCGAGTGACTGTCGCAGCGCTACCCCACCAAGGGACCTATCGACGGCTACCCGCTCTTGCCTGAGCGGAGACCGTCGAAGAAGTCCCGCTCAACCGCCGGCAATCTAAGTGCCTCGCTCCGGGCGATAGGCAGAACGACGGCGGTTGGGAGTGCTGCCAGCAAGCCCCCGGTCACCAGCAGCTTGGACCCGCGGATTCCGCTTCCGACCACGAGCTGTCCGCCGGCTGCGACCGCCTCGTCGACGAGCACCGGCCAACCGGCGGGCAGCCCGATCGGGTTGATGCCGCCGTACTCCATGCCGGTGAGCGCCGTCGCCGTGTTCATCGCGGCGAACGACGCTTTCTTCGCACCGAGGTGTCTACGGACCGCGCTGTTGACGTCGACCTTGTCACTGCCGAGCACCAGGCAGGCGGCGTACCAGGTGCGCTCACCGCGACGGGCTTCGACGATGACGCAGTTGGCGCCAGCATCCGCGGGAATGTCGTAGTGCGCGCAGAACGCCTCGGTGTCGGCGAGGTTCGGGTCGATCGCTGCGACCAGGACGCTCTCAGAGTGGGTAGGGAAGTCGAGTAAGGCGGCAGCCGTCGGCTCTGCGAGTAGTGCGCGATGGTCTCGGGCCGTCTCGAAGGTCAGCGTGCCGAAGCGCATGGCTCATTCCTCCAGTCGGGTGCAGCGGCTCAACCGGCGACGATGGCCGCGGCGAGAGCCATCCGATGGTCTTTACCCCACAGCCCAGCCGAAGTGGTGGGCACTGCCGAGGCGCACGAGGGGCACGGGCACCGCGGCGGCTCACCTAAGCTAGCGGGGTGTCAGGAGAAGATCGGCCGGGGCATCCTGAAGGCGCCCGCCTGGCCGGATATTTCGCTACGGAATCCATGCGGACCGGTGAGTCTGCGGTCAGCACGTGGCTCGAGGTACGCGACGATTTGCGCGACCCGAATGGTCACGTACGGATGGGTCCGATCGTCTATTCCGTCGACGTAGCGACGGGTTTGGCGATGGGAGTCGCCGTTCTTGCTGACGAACGCTGGGTGGTCACGACCGATGTCGACGTCCGGCTCCTCACTCCGGTGAAGGAGGGGCCGCTACGGGTCGACGCCGAGGTGTTGCGGGCGGGCGCCACTACGGCCGTATCCGCGTTCACGCTGCACGACGAGAGCGCCGGCCGCATCGTCGGCGGTGGGACGTGCACCGGACGGCCATTCCCCTTTGAGTTCGACCGCGCGCTGCTCGAGGTTCCGATCGGCGTGCGACGCCGGCACGCACCGGCCGAACCCGTTGCGGCCGACTCACTTCCGTCGCACCTGGGATTCCGGATCGCAGAAGGTGGTGCGGTCGAGGTCGATATCGCCGGCTGGCTGCGCAATCCCTGGGGCATCCTGCACGGCGGCGTGACGGGGTGCCTCGTCGACGTGGCGGCTGAGGCAGCCGGAGCTGCGGCGCTCGGACGAGCGGTGCGCGTCGCGGATACGACCATCCGTTTCCTCGCGCCCGGTCGGGTGGGGCCCGCGCGGGCAGTCCCGCGGTTGCTGTCGAGGGTCGATGGTTCAGCACTGCTCGAGGTGAAGGTGATGGACGTCGCAGCCGGCCGGCTGCTCGCGGTCGCGTCTGCCGTCGTCAGCTGAGCCCCGCCGGCGGGTCAGGCCGCGCGTGGCGACCTGACCCGCCGCCGATCAGCCGGCGTAGTTGATGGATCCGGACGGCTTCTCGGTCGCCGGCGCCTCGGCGTCGCTCGGCAGGCCGTCGGCCCGGTCGGTGGTGCGGTAATCGCCGAACTTGCTGTCGCGGCGATCGAGCGCGCCGGTGAGCCCGTTCTCCTGGATCGAAGCGACGAAGTTGGCCATGGTCTGGGTGTGGGTGCCGAGCGCGCACAGCTCGGTGCCGGCCCGGATGCCGTCACGGATGCCCATGGCCTCCATCTGGCGGTGGATCGCCCGCTTGTTCAGCTGCAGGACGTCGAGGGGGATCTTGGTGATCTGCTCGGCGACCTTCAGCACCTCGCCCTCGAGCTGGTCGAGTGGGAACGACGCATTCGCCCAGCCGTAGCGGACCGCCTCGATGCCGTTGACCGAGTTGCCGGTCATGAACATCTCCATGGCCTTGCGCATCCCGAGGAACCACGGGTGAAAGTGCATGTCGGGCACGCCGAAGCGCACGGCCGGGTAACCCATCTGGGCGTCGTCGGCCATGTAGACCAGGTCGCACCCGGTGGCGAGCTCGCTGCCGCCGGCCAGGCAGTAGCCGTGGACCTGCGCGATGACGGGCTTGGACATGTCCCAGATGCTCATCCAGGTGTCGGTCACGTGGCGCGGCCAGTGGCCCTCGCCGGGGGCGGTGTAGTGCGGGTACTCCAGCCCCTCGTTGCCGCCGCCGAGGTCGTATCCCGCGCTGAACGACGGGCCGTTGCCGCGCACGATCATCACCTTGATGTCGGGATCCAGGTCGCCTGCCTGGAGGGCGTCGATGATCGCGCCGCGCAGGGGGTGGAACAGCGCGTTGCGCTTCTCCGGGCGGTTCAGCGTGATCCGCTTGACGTGCGGCAACGGGTAGTCGACGAGTACGACTTCTTCAGCCATGGGAATCTCCTGTCTTCACTTCCGGCCGTTGGGCCGAGTCGTGAGCAGTTTCCCCCGTGTCCTGATCGCCCGAAGACGCGGCCCCTCAGTGAGCGGTCAAGGCGGCCCGCGGCGCCGCGGGTCAGCTGTGTGAGGCCGCGTGCTCGGCTGCAGATCGGTCGTGCAGTCTCCCAGAGGCGCGATGATTTCCGCACGTCCCGTGCGTCTCGTCATCGATCGGTGGTTTGACACGGGAAAGGGGAGCCATGGGAAAGCTGATCTACTCGGCCATCGCCTCGCTGGACGGCTTCATCGAAGACGCGTCTGGCAGCTTTGAATGGGCGGCGCCGGATGAGGAGGTGCACGCGTTCGTCAACGACCTGGAACGCCCGGTGGGCACCTACCTCTACGGGCGCCGGATGTACGAGACGATGCGCTACTGGGAGACGGCGGACACCCTTCCCGAGCAGTCGCCCATCGAGCAGGACTTCACTCAGGTCTGGAAGGCTGCCGACAAGATCGTCTTTTCCCGGACGCTGGCGTCGGTGTCGACCGCCAGAACGCGTATCGAACCCGAGTTCGACCGCGATCTCGTGCGACGGCTCAAGGAGGCCTCGGAGCACGACCTGACAGTCGGCGGCGCGGAACTCGGCGGCCACGCGATCCGGGCGGGGCTGGTCGACGAGCTGCACCTGCTCGCGGTGCCGGCCCTTGTCGGAGGGGGCAAGCCCGCCTTGCCCCGCGATGTTCGCCTTGACCTTGACCTGATCGACACCCGGCGCTTCACCGGCGGCGTCGTCTACTGCAGCTACCGCATCGCGCCGGTCGGGTGAGGGGCGCCTGACCCGCGTCTCTATGCTGACCGGGGATTCACGGCGAATCCGCGACCTGGACTAGTGAGGTTTCGCAGCATGCTGATCGTGGCTGGCCATTTCACCCTTGACCCCGCCGACCAGCAGGCGTTCGTCGCCGGCCGGGTCGAGGCGATGACGGCGACTCGCGCCGAATCCGGATGCCTCGAGTACGTGATGAGCGCCGACCCGGTCGATACGTCGCGCGTGATGCTCTTCGAGCGGTGGGCCGACCAGGCATCCTTCGACGCTCACATGGCTGGTCTGGCGAACGCGCCGAAGTCGACCGGGCCGGCCCCGAAGGGTTTCGACGTCAAGATCTACGACATCGCCGGTGAGCGCGCTTTCGGCTGAGACTGCGTCCGCTAGCTGAACGCGTAGTCGCCGCGGTCGACCGTGCGGGTCCACTCCCAATACAAATCCAGGGGCCACGGAGACAGGGTGAAGACCTTGCCGTCCGGGTTCTTGTAGTGGCTGTGCTTGATCGAGGGGTGTGACCACACGAGCTGGCCGATCTCGCTCTGGTAACGCTTGCCGTATTCGTCGTACGCCTCGGGTTTCACCTCACATGCCCGCGCACCCGAGGTCAGCGTCGCGCGGATGGCCTCCATCGCGTAATGCACCTGGAATTCGGCGTGGTAGAAGAGGCTCGCGCCAGCAGCGAGGTTCGTCCCGGGGCCGTAGATGCAGAACAGGTTCGGGAAGCCCGTCACGGTGATGCCGAGGTACGCATTCGGCTCGTTGCCCCATTGCTCCCGGAGTGACTTGCCCTCGCGACCGCGGACGTCCATCGAAGCGAGGAAGTCGTTATGGCGGAAACCCGTTGCGTAGCAGATGATGTCGGCCGGGTAATGGGTGCCGTCGACGGTGACGACCCCATCCTTGGTGATGCGCTCGATCCCGGTCCGGACGAGTTCCACGTCGGGACGCTGCAGGGTGCGCAGCCAGGTGCCGTTGTCCTGCAGGATGCGCTTGCCTGACGCCGGGTAGTCCGGGATGACCGAGGCCACCAGGTCCGGCCGGTCCACGAGGATCGAGGTCATCGAGGCGCGCAGCAGGTCCGATCGCGCCGCGTGGGCCTCGTTGATCGAGTGGCCACTCGGGTCGTCGTGGGCGGGATTGATGCGGTACAGGTCGGTCCCGGCCGCGACCCCGCCGAAGGTCATGATGAAGCGATACCAGCGGCCGTAGAACGGCAAGTGGCGCAAGGCCCAGCGGTCACCGGCCGGCACCGGTGAGTGGTACAGCGGGTTCGGGATGATCCACTGGGCGGTGCGCTGGAAGACGGTCAGCCGCTCGACCTTCCCGGCGATCGCCGGGCCGATCTGGAATCCGCTCGCCCCTGCCCCGATCAGGGCGAAACGCTTGCCGCGGATGTCGAGATCTTCCGGCCACCGAGCCGAGTGGAACGACGGGCCGGCGAACGATTCCAGGCCCGGGATGTCCGGCAGCTTCGGGATGTTCAAGGAGCCGACCCCGCTGATCACGAAGCGCGCGTCGAGCACCTCCTCGACACCGCCGGCCGGGCTGACCGTGACGTGCCAGGTCGCCTCCGCCTCGTCCCACACGATCGACCGCACGGCGGTATCGAACCGGCAGTGCTCGCGCAGGCCGTACTTCTCGACCACGGAGGTGAAGTAATCGCGGAGCTCGGGCTGCTGGCAGTAGAACTCGGTCCAGTGGTCGGCGGGCTCGAACGAGTAGCAGTACTGGTGACTTCCGATGTCGACGCGCGCGCCGGGGTAGGAGTTCTCCCACCACGTACCGCCCGGGCCGGCGTTCTTGTCGACGATGGTGAAGGGCAGCCCGGCTTGCTTCAGCCGGATGCCGGCGAGGATGCCGGCCATGCCGCAGCCGATGACGACGACAGGCGAAGCGGCCTTCAGGTGCGCCGGGATCTCGTCGCCCCACGTGACGGCACCGACGTCGCCACCCTCGAATTGCAGGTCGTCGAAGAACAGCCCGGCCAGCCGGCCTTCGACCGGCCGGCAGCCGAGAAAGGCCATGGCTTCCTGCAAGAGCTCGGGGGACAGCTCGTGGGGCACGCAGCCGCCATCGCGATAGGCCGCGACGACCGGCAGTGCCTGGCGGCGAACCTCGGCCTGCTCCTCGGCGGGGATACCGCTCTGGACGTCGAGCGGGCTGGCGAGCCGCGGCCGGACGTCTCCTCGGATCCACGATGGGTCGCCGGTCATGTGTACCAGCGAGCACAGCAGCGCCGGGATGCTCACTTCCTCGAGCGCGGCGGCGATCACCGCGTCGTCGTCGGTGAACGGTTCTCCGGCGTGCGGGTTGCGGGTCATCGTGGCGCCATCTCCGTCGGTCGGGTGGTGGTGGGGGTCGCGGTCGCGAGGGCGGCGGCCAGTTCGCTGAGGGCCTCGACCCGGGCGACGGCGAGGCGCTCGCAGGCGCGCTCGACCAGGGCGGCGTAGCCGAGGTCGAGCTCGCGGGCGCGCTGGGCGCTGAAGCGGATGGACGTCAGGTGATCCCGGGCGGCCACGGATTCGGCGTCGACGACGGCCCGCAACGCGTCCTCGTCGATGGCGTGTCCGAGCCACACCTTGAGCAGCCCGTAGTCCTTGAGGACGGTGGGCGGGGTCGGCGAGCCCCCTACCCACTCGCTGAGCGCGCTCTGGCCCTCGGGCGTGATCTGGTAGCGCTGCCGGCCACGCGGCCCCTCCAGGTCGCCGAGGGGCTCGACGTAGCCGAGCTCTTCCAGGCGGCGCAGCTCGGTGTAGATCGCCGACTGTGCCGGGCTCCAGAAGAAGTAATGCAGGCTGTGGTCCGCCCACTGCTTGAGGTCGTAGCCGGAGAGCGCCCGGCCGAACGAAAGCAAGCCGAGGACGGCATAGCCGCTGACCGGAAGCATGGCCGGACTATATGACTGTCTGTCATATGGACGCAAGCGCGCTGCCGAAGATTTCCGGCGCCACTTCCCAGCCGATCGTGGCTTGCGGTGTCGGCCGTGGTGCAAGAGCATCGACCCGTGTGAGCAAACCGATCCTCGACGTCCCGGAGGGAATCCCGTGTCTGAGCATCATCACGACGCTGTTGTCGGAGACATGCAGTCAGAGGAGAGCGAAGCCGCCTGCCCGGTCGTCAGCACCGGACTGCGCAACCACCCGACCGAGGGCGCGGGCAACCGCGACTGGTGGCCCAACCAGCTGAACCTGAAGATCCTGCGCAAGCACCCGCCGGCCGCTGACCCGATGGACCCGGACTTCGACTACACCGCGGCGTTCAACAGCCTGGACCTCGATGCCCTGACGCGTGACCTCGACGCCGTCATGACCGACTCGCAGGACTGGTGGCCCGCCGACTTCGGCCACTACGGCCCCTTCTTCATCCGGATGGCCTGGCACTCCGCGGGCACCTACCGCGTCAATGACGGCCGCGGCGGAGCCGGCGCCGGGATGCAGCGTTTCGCCCCGCTCAACAGCTGGCCGGACAACGCCAGCCTCGACAAGGCCCGCCGGCTGCTCTGGCCGGTCAAGAAGAAGTACGGCAACAAGATCTCGTGGGCCGACCTGATCGTCTACGCCGGCAACCGCGCGCTGGAGACGATGGGCTTCACGACCTTCGGATTCGCGGGCGGTCGCCCCGACGTCTGGGAGCCGGACGAGGACGTCTACTGGGGCCCCGAGACGACGTGGCTGGGCGACGAGCGCTACACGGGTGACCGCGAGCTCGAGAGCCCGCTCGGCGCCGTCCAGATGGGCCTGATCTACGTCAACCCGGAGGGTCCGAACGGCCAGCCGGATCCGCTCGCCGCGGCGCGCGACATCCGCGAGACGTTCGCCCGCATGGCGATGAACGACGAGGAGACCGTCGCGCTCATCGCCGGTGGACACACCTTCGGCAAGACCCACGGCGCCGCTGACCCCGACCGCTACGTCGGTCCCGAGCCCGAGGGTGCCCCGCTGGAAGAGCAGGGCTTCGGCTGGCGCAACAGCTTCGGCACCGGCAAGGGCAGGGACGCGATCACCAGCGGGATCGAGGTCACCTGGACCGCCACGCCGACCCAGTGGAGCAACGGCTACTTCGAGAACCTGTTCGGCTACGAGTGGGAGCTGACGAAGAGCCCGGCCGGCGCGAACCAGTGGCAGCCGAAGGGCGGTGCCGGCGCCGGCACCGTGCCGGACCCCGAGGACGGCTCGCTCAGCCGGCCGCCGACGATGCTGACCACCGACCTCTCGCTGCGTTTCGACCCGGTCTACGAACCGATCTCGCGCCGCTTCCTGGAGCATCCCGACCAGTTCGCGGACGCGTTCGCTCGGGCCTGGTACAAGCTGACGCACCGCGACATGGGGCCGATCGAGCGCTACCTGGGACCGCTCGTCCCGCAGGAGACGCTGCTCTGGCAGGACCCGATCCCGGCGGTGGACCACGAGCTGGTCGACGCCGCCGATGTCGCCGCCCTCAAGGCGCAGGTGCTCGCGTCCGGGCTGTCGGTGTCGCAGCTGGTGTCCACGGCGTGGGCGTCAGCCTCGACATTCCGAGGCAGTGACAAGCGCGGCGGGGCCAACGGGGGACGCATCCGGCTCGAGCCGCAGAGCGGTTGGGAGGTCAACAGCCCGGATGAGCTGGCGAGGGTCCTCGCCACCCTGGAGGGCATCCAGCAGACCTTCAACAGCGCCCAGCCCGGCGGCAAGAAGATCTCGCTCGCCGATCTCATCGTGCTCGCCGGCTGCGCCGGTGTTGAGCAGGCCGCGAAGGACGGCGGCCAGGCGGTCCAGGTGCCCTTCACGCCGGGACGCATGGACGCTTCGGCCGAGCAGACCGACGTGGAATCGTTCGCCTACCTCGAACCCACCGCGGATGGTTTCCGCAACTACCTCGGAAAGGGCCACTTCCTGCCGGCGGAGTACCTGCTGGTCGATCGGGCCAATCTGCTGACGCTCAGCGCACCGGAGATGACCGTGCTCGTCGGCGGCCTGCGGGTGCTGGGCGCCAACCACGCGCAGTCGTCGCAGGGCGTGCTCACCTCACGTGTCGGAACGCTCAGCAACGACTTCTTCGTGAACCTGCTCGACATGGCCACCACCTGGAAACCGGTAGCCGGCACGGAAGACGCCGGGAGCTTCGAAGGCCGCAACGCCGCCGGTGAGATCATCTGGACCGGCAGCCGCGTCGACCTCGTGTTCGGCTCGAACTCCGAGCTGCGCGCGCTCGCGGAGGTCTACGCGAGCGACGACGCGCAGGAGAAGTTCGTCCGTGACTTCGTGGCCGCCTGGGTGAAGGTCATGAACCTGGATCGGTACGACCTCTGAGCGATCCGGTCTGCTTTGCGCCGGGTACTTCGGCCCTAGGCAGCCCTGCACGAAAAGGTCAACGATCGCAGCGTGTCCGAGCCGCATGACGGGCGCGCAGCGTCCAGGAGTCAGGGTGGCGCCCGCCTGCCGCCCCGGTGGTTCGTCGTGTCGTTCTGGCACGGCCATCGGGCGCTGCTGCGGCTGACCCGCGGCCGCTGGGGCCTGTGGCGACCGAAGCCGGGACGCTGGGGTGCGCTCCGGCTCACGACCGCCGGTCGTCGCACCGGGCGGCAACGGCGGGTCGTCGTCGGCTACTTCGAGGACGGCGAGAACCTGGTGACGATGGCGATGAATGGTTGGGGTCCAGCCGAGCCTGCGTGGTGGCTGAATCTGCAAGCCCATCCCCAGGCAACCGTCCTCACGCGAGACGGCAGGCGCGCCGTTCGCGCGCGCCGCGCCGAGGGAGCCGAGCGCGAGCGGCTCTGGGCCCGCTGGGCCGATATCGACAAGAACCTCGAGGCATACGCGGCACGACGCCCGAACGAGACCGCAGTGGTGGTGTTCGAGCCCCGGCCGGCTGCCTCGGCGTAGCAAGAAGGTGTGAGATGCGAACACGCGACGTGAACCTGCCGATCGCCGGGCAGGAGATGTCTTGGCGGTCTGGCTCATCGTGAGGGGGTTCCACCGCGCGGTGGACCTGCCGGAACCGCATGAGTGGCACCTTCCGCTGCGGCCCCAGCACGCGTAACGCATGACGACGGCCCACCGGTGGGGACCGGTGGGCCGTCTCTGCGTGCCAGCTGCGTCGGGTTACTCGCCGGTGATGCCGGGGACCCGCTTGAAGCCCTTGAAGGTCAGGTAGACACCGAGTGAGAACTCCCACGTAGCAATGAGGATTCCGAAAAGGAAGCCGTAGCCGGAGGTCTGCTCCCAGCCGCCGAAGATCGTCGAGGTGGACGAGATGAGCAGCAGCGGGGCTCCGATCAGGCCGATGGTCGGGATGATGCGGGGCACCAGCCGGCTGCGGTACAGCACGTAGCCGAGGAGCAGGGCGTTGAACGCCGGGAGGATGCCGGGGCCGAGCAGGAACGTCCACTGGCGGGCGTCGACGAGCGCATTGGCCGTGACGCGTAGCGAATCCGCTTGGGCTCCGGCGGCTCCGGCGAAGTCGGCCTTGAGCGTGACGACGGCGAGCACGCTCATGACGCCGACGATGATGATGACGCCTTCGACGGCGCGGGTCACGATGAAGCCGATGGCGGCGGTGCGGCTGACCCGTCGGGTGACCGGATAAAGCACGAGGGCTGTGCCGAGGCCGGCGGCGGCGGTGACGATCTCCAGCCACGAACCCCACAGCACGGCGGCGTTGCTGCCATCGCCGGTGACGAAGCCGGCAGGGTCGTCGATCAGGCGCTTGAAGAGCTTCAACTGCGGGATGGACGCCGCGAACGTGAGCAGGTAGAGCAGCCCGGCGAAGAGGGCGACCTTGCGCGTCGGGTCCATGCGACGGCGCGTTCCGGCGCCGCGTCCGGTCACGGTGAGGACGTCGGCGGCAGGCTTGGCGACAGGGATCGGGGTGGTCATGACGGTCTCCTTGATCTGCTGGGGTCAGGCGGGATTGATGGGTGTGACGGAGATGAGCGGCAGTCCGAGGTCGGCGACCTTGTGCAGGAGGCCGTGTAGCGCGGCCTGATCGACGACGAAGCCGGCGATCGTGGTGGTGCCGCCGCTCTCCTGCGTGAGCGTGAAGCCGTCGAAGAAGGTTTCCCATCGAGCGGCCAGGTGTCCTTTGACCTGGATCTCGTACCGTCCGGCACCTTCCCGGCTGACGGACGGCCCGTTGCTCATGGCGCTCAGCTCCTTGCTTTCGGTCGTCGTTGCTGCGACAAGCCGAAAGCTAGGGAGCGATGTGATGAGCCGTCGTCACCACATGTGGTGAGTGGGGTGGTGAACTTCAGCCCTCGCGCTGCCGGGGCAGCAGGTCGAGTTCGGCGGCTTGCCGGACGGCCGCCCGGCGGTTGTTCACCTGCAGCTTGCGGAAGATGTTGCGGCTGTGGGTGCGCATCGTGTTCAGCGAGACGTGCAGCCGGCGGGCGATGTCCGGACCATCCAGGTCGGTCGCCAGCAGTCGGAGCACGTCGAGCTCGCGTTCACTCAGCGGCTCGATGAGTCCACCCTGGGGCACCGGAATGGTTTCGCCACTGCGAAGGGCAGCGGCCACGAGTTGACGCACGTAGCCCGAGCTTTCCGCCTGCGAGGTCAGGGTTCTCAGCAGTTTCGCCATGGGTTCGCCTTCGTTGGCGAACACCCGCACGTGCGCCTCCGGCTGCCCGAGCGTGACGGCGCGGCGCAGCGTCGCGGTCGCCGCCGGAAGGTCCTTGCGCGTTTGGCGCGAAAGAGCCTGCAGGACAAGGATTTCCAGGACGCTGCCGCCGCGCCCGCTGGCCTCGGCGGCGGCCAGCAGCCGTTCCAGGAGGCCCGTCGCCAGGCCCAGCGCGGCTGAATCTCCTTCGGTGTCGTGGCGGGCAAGGAGCAGCCGGGCGAGGGTGATGTGCTCGTACTCGCGTAGATACGACAGGTCGTCGTCCGCCGACAGGTGGTGCTCGCGAGCCCATTCAGCGGCGTCGCGGAGCTCGCCGCGCCGCACCAAGAGCCGGGCGCGCACGGCCGGCACCGGCTGCACGTTGGGGGAGTAGTCGCCGTTGTAGAGCCGCACCGCCTCATCCAGGAGGCCGAGCGCGCCGTCGAGGTCCCCTTCGGCCTGGCGGAGCTGCGCCGCGACGACGCGCGAGCGGTACGGGTTCTGCGGCAGCCCGTTGTACTCGCCGAGCCGGTCGGCGATCGCCAGCTGTTCCTGCGCACCCGAGAGGTCGTCGCGCTCGACGAGCACTCCCGCGATCCCCACGTGCATATCGGCGGTTCCGCGGTACGGAGCGGCGCCCGGCTCGGGCGTCGCGAGCTCGAGGGCCGTCCGGTAGGTGCGCAACGCGTCGCCGAGCCCGCCCTGCGTGCGGCGGATGTCGCCGAGGGTGATGCTGCACCCGAGCACGTCCGCCACGAACCCGACTCTGGCCAGCCCGGCGACCGACTCGGTGTAGGCGACATGGGCACTGTCGAGGTCGCCCAT
Organism: uncultured Actinomycetota bacterium; assembly: GCA_963782485.1. GTDB lineage: Bacteria > Actinomycetota > Actinomycetes > Frankiales > Frankiaceae > DATAZK01. The sequence continues at coordinate 220,592 of CAWAJV010000004.1, read as the reverse complement.
GGTCCAGGAGGCAAGGCCACCCAAGGCGCCTGCGGCAGCGCGTACCAGGTCGCCATCGGGCGGGGCCAGCGAGAGCGCCGCCCGGGCATGCGATACGGCGAGGTCCAGATCGCCCTGGACCAGGGCGAGGGCGGCACGATACGTCTGGACGCTCGCGGGCAGTGCCCGGTAGCCGGCCTCGTCGACCACGACCAGGCCGGGCGGCGGCCGCTCCGGCCACGGTCCGCCTTCGGGTCGTAGCGATCGCTCGATGGCCGTGAGCCGGTCGTCGACCGTCGCGAAGTCGGAGGCCTGCGCCAGTGCGCCGACGAACGCGATCGCCAGCACCGGACGTGCGTACAGCAGCTCGTCGGGCAGCGCGCGCACCCACCGGCCGAGCTCCGGCTCGCGCCGCTCGCGCTGCATCTGCGTCATCGACAGTTCCATGAGATCCGCGGCGTGAGCGAGGTCGTCGCCCGCCAGGGCGTGCCGTACCGCTTCCGCGACGTCACCGTTGACCGCAAGCCAGGCGGCCGCCCGCCGATGCAGCTCGGCCTCGCGGCCCGGCTGTTGCTCGCTGAGGTGCGAGCGCAGCACGTCGGCGAAAAGGTGGTGATACCGCCACCACTGACGGCGGTCGTCGAGTGGGACGAGGAAAAGCCCGGCGCGTTCCAGCTCCATCAGCTGCGCACCGCCGCCGGCCCGGCCGGTGACCGCGTCACACAGCGGGCCGCTGAGGCGTTCGAGGACGGACGTCGAGAGCAGGAAGTCGCGCACGTCGTCGCTCTGGCGGGCCAGGACCTCGTCGGCCAGGTAGTCGACAATGAACCGGTCGTCGCCGGCGAATCGGGCAACGACTGCGCTGGGATCGTCGCGATCCTGCAGCGACAGGCCGGCCAGCTGCAATGCGGCGGCCCACCCTTCGGTGCGGTCCGCGAGTGTCGTGATGTCAGCGGCCGTCAGGGTCAGGCCCATCGCTTCGGCGAGGTACTCCGCCGCTTCGTCGCGCGTGAAGCGAAGGTCGGCCGAGCGGACCTCGACGAGCTCGCCACGGGCGCGCAGCCGCGAGAGGGGCAGCGGCGGGTCGGCGCGGGTGGTCAGCATCAGATGGAGCTGCGGCGGCGCGTGGTCGAGCAGGTAGCTCAAGCCCTCGTGGATGGCACGGCTCTCGATGGCGTGGTAGTCGTCGAGGACGAGCACGACCTCGCGCCGCAGGGCGTGAAGGTCGTTCAGAAGTGTGGTCAGCGTCGCTTCGGGCGGCGGTTGCGGCGGTCGCAGGAGGCCGAGCGACGCGGCGCCGACCGAACCGTCGGTCGCCCTCTGCAGCGCCGTGATGACGTACGTCCAGAACGATGCGGGGTCGTTGTCGCCCTCGTCGAGCGACACCCACGCCACCGCGGGACCGGTGGCCTGCTCACCGATTTCCGCCAGCCACTGCGTGAGAAGCGTCGTCTTGCCGAATCCGGCGGGAGCCGACACCAGAGCCAATCGTGACCGTGCCGCCCGGTCGAGCCGCTGGGACAACCGGGGGCGTGCCACCGCGCCCGGACGTGCGCCGGGTAGGTGCAGCTTGGTTTCCAGAAGTGGCCCTACCACCGCGCCCTAGCTCCTCAGCTCAACAGCCTGTTCGCGGCTGATCTCCCGCCAGCGGCCGATACTGGCGAACTACACCCTGGCTCGGGCGGTCTGCGCCGGAGATTCGTTCGCTGCGCGGACGCCGACCTTGCCGTGGGCTACGTTGACGCCGCTGCGACGAGTGTGGCCCGGATCGCGAGAAGGGTGGCGGGATGGCCGAGACGGATCAGGTGCGGGCGCTGCTCGAGCGTTACTGCGCGGCGATGAACGAGCGTCGCCGCGAGGACTGGCTCGACTGCTTCGCGGACGACGCGGTGCAGGAGGATCCGGTCGGTTCCCCGCCCAACGTGGGCCGCGACGCCATTGGCCGGTTCTTCGACGCCAACGAGGTCGCCGTCACGCTTTCGGTCACCGACGCTCCCCTTGTCGTCGGCCGGGAGGTGCTCGCCTTCTTCCGCGTGGTCGCCGACATGGGAGGCGTGCGCATGCTGCTGCCCCGCATCGTGGACCACATCGTGCTGACGGAGGACGGCACGCGTTTTCAGGCGCTGCGCGCCTTCTTCGACTATGACGAGATGGTGCCCGCGCCCGAGTGAGCCGGCTCAGCGCCCGACGACGAGGTCGAGCCGCTGGCGGCCGCGCAGCGGTGTGTAGGCCGTCCAGTCGGAGGCGGTCGTCTCCTCCAAGCGGCGGTACCGACCCAGCAGCGTCCTGAACGCGACGTCGGCTTCGAGGCGAGCCAGATTGGCGCCGAGGCAGAAATGCGTTCCGTGGCCGAACGACAGGTGCCGGACGTCGACGCCGGGTGACGTCGAAACGGGCAGGCTCAGGGAAGCGGGCCGGATCGTGGTTGCCCGCGGTGAGGTTCAGCATCACGAGCTGGTCGGCCGCCACCGGAACGCCCCCGAGCTCCAGGTCCGTGGTGGCGATGCGCGAGGTGAAGAGGATCGGCGGGTCGTAGCGCAGCATCTCCTCGACCGCGGCCGGGATGAGGCCCGGGTCGGCCCGGAGCAGCGCGAGCTGATCAGGGTTCTGCAGCAGCCGGTACAGGCCGTTGCCCAGCAGGTTCTGGGTGGTCTCGTGCCCGGCGAAGATCAGCTGCACCACCATGGCGACGAGCTCGTCGTGAGAGAGGCGATCGCCCGCTTCCTCGGCATCGATGAGCGCGCTGAGAAGGTCGTCACCGCGCTGCCTGCCTCGCTCGTCAATCATCGCGGTGACGTAGTCGTTGAAGCCTGCCATAGCCGCGTCACCGGCTCGCCGCGCGTCCTCGCTCGCCATCCCTGACGCCATGCTGAAGCCGCTGGCCCACTCGCCCAGCTGCGCCGACATCGACGCGCGGGACGCCGATCATCTCCGCAGATGACGAGCAACGGCAGCAGCCGAGCCCAGTCGTGCACGAACTCCACGGTGCCGCCGGCGGAGTCGACCGCGTCGCAGAGCTCGCCGGCCACCCGCTCGGAGACCGCGCGCATCGACGAGACCGCACGCGGGGTGAAGGCGCGGCTCACCAGCCGCCGGAGCCGGGTGTGGCCAGGCGGATTCATCATGACGACGTTGAGGCGTATCCAGTCGACGAACGGGCCTTCCGTCCAGCCCTGAGCTTCGAAGTAGCGCGCGCCCATGGCCGGCAGCGCGGGATCACCGAGCGCCGCAAGGCAGGTGTCGTAGCGAAGCAGCGAGACCGTGGCGAAATCCGGCACGAACGCCGCGGCGGCACCGGCCTCGTGCATGGGCGCGGTGACCACGGCGGGCTCGCGCCACCAGTCGGGCAACGACAGATCGATCACCGGCAGGTCCGCGTATCGCTCGCTCACGTCGACTCCCATCTGCAGGGCCGCCAGATCGTAGCGGGTGTACCGGTTAGGTTGTTGCTCCGCTCTTCCAGACCGGCACGCGTTCGGTGCCCGCAACGAGAAGGTGTCGTGTGCTCGACTCGGTGCCCAGGCTGCTTCCCGCCACAGACGAGCTCAGTGGCTTCTTCTGGACCGGCGGCGCTGACGGGAGGCTGCGCTTCCTGAAATGTGCCGCGTGTGCCTACCTGATCCACCCGCCGACCCCGGTCTGCCCGCAGTGCCACGGACGTGGCGAACGCCCCGGCGGTGGTCAGCGGTCGCGCAACGCTGCACTCGTTCACCGTCAACCACCAGCCGTGGGACGGCGCCGGCGATGTGTACGTCATCGGCGTGGTCCAGATCGACGAGCAGGCCGACGTGCGGCTCACGACGAACATCGTCGGCATCGACCCGGCAGAGGTTCGCATCGGCATGCCGGTCGAGGTCGTGTTCGAAGACCACGACCCGGTGTTCCTCCCGCTCTTCCGGCCGGTGGCGTCATGAGCAAGATGGAGCAGGACGCGATCATCTCCGGCATCGGTCAGTCGGCGGTCGGGCGGCGCCTCGGCCGTGACGAGCTCGACCTCACGATCGACGCGGCGCTGGAGGCCATCGCTGACGCCGGTCTCACGGTCGCCGACATCGACGGGCTCGCCTCCTATCCCGGTGGCATAGCGGCCCCGGGCGGCTTCGCCGGGCCGGGAACGCCGGCGGTGCAGGACGCCTTGCGCCTCTCGCTCAACTGGCACAGCGGAGGCAGCGAGGGTCCGGCCCAGATCCAGGCGGTCATCAACGCGGTGATGGCGGTCTCGGCCGGGCTCGCCCGGCACGTGCTCGTCTATCGGACGGTCACCGAATCGACGGCCCAGGGCAGGGGCGGCCGGGCCGGCATCGGCGTCGGCAGCAGCAACGTCGGTGGGTCGCTGCAATGGACGCTGCCGTTCCGGGCGTTCTCGGCCGCGAACTGGCTCGGCATGTACGCGCAACGCCACTTCCACGAATACGGCACGACCCGTGAACAGCTGGCCCAGATCGCGCTCAACGCCCGCCGCAACGCCGAGCTCAACCCGAAGGCGATCTACCGCGCTCCGATGGCGATGGAGGACTACCTCGCGGCGCGGATGATTTCCACGCCCTTCTGCCTGTACGACTGCGATGTTCCGGCCGACGGCTCGACCGCCGTGATCGTGTCCGTCGCTGAACATGCGGGTTCGGTCAACCATCCGGTGGCTCGCGTGGAAGCGGTCGGCACCGCCCTGCGGGGACGCCCGTCCTGGGACCAGTGGGATGACCTGACGACGATGACGGCGCGGGATGCCGCCGCGCACCTGTGGTCGCGCACCGATCTGCGCCCCCAGGACGTCGATGTGGCCGAGCTCTACGACGGTTTCAGCTGGCTGGCCATGGCGTGGCTGGAGGCGCTCGGGTTCTGCGGGCGGGGCGAGAGCGGGCCGTTCATCGAGGGGGGCGGCCGTATCGCCCTCGACGGCGAGCTGCCGCTCAACACCCACGGTGGTCAGCTGTCCGCCGGACGGCTGCACGGCTTCGGCTTCCTGCACGAGGCCGTGCTGCAGCTGCGGGGCGAGGCCACCGGCCGGCAGGTGGCTGATGCAGAGGTGGCGATGGTGGCCAACGGCGGCGGCCCGCTGGCCGGTGCGATGCTCCTGACCCGCTGAGCCCGACCGGGCGGTGAGCTCCCGTGCGCCGGCCCGTGTCAGCCGTTCCGGCACCGCCCCTGGTCTTGGAAGCGCGTGAGTGGGTACCGCTCAGAGACGACCTCAACGAATTCCGACGATGTGAGCGGAGGAAATCATGCCGAAGAACAAGCCCGGGCCGAGCGTCAAGGACAAGAAGCTGTACGAGAAGCTCCGCGACGAAGGCAATTCCAAGAGCAAGGCGGCGCGCATCGCCAACGCCGCGGCTGGCAGCTCGCGAAAGTCCGTCGGCAAGAAGGGCGGCAGCTCCCCGTCTTACGCCGATTGGAACAAGTCGGCCCTGGTGGATCGGGCGAGGCAGCTCGGCATCAAGGGTCGCAGCAAGATGGGCAAGAAGGAGCTCGTGAAGGCGCTGCGCAACCACTGATCGGGTCGAGCTGCAGAGCTGAGGCCCGGACCCCCTGCGCTGTCATCAGGTCGTCGCCGCCCTGGGCGCGCGGCTCGAGGCCGTCGGCATCGATCTCGCTCCAGGCGAAGGTCGCGGCGGCGCCGGGCCACTTCTTCACCCGCCCCGCTCCTTGCGTCGCTCCCCGGTACAACGGTTCTCACACCCCTCTTCCAGCGCGAGTGCCCTTGCCCCGCCTGCCGTCGCGCGTTCGGGCCGCGTCCCGGAGCTGGCGGTGCAGGTCCTGATTAATCGCTTCGAGCTCCAGCACGGCAGCGACACCGGCGAGGTTCAGGCCCCCCGAGAGCAGGTCGCTGATGTGGCGAAGCCGCTCGACGTCGTTGTCGCTGTAGCGCCGGGTGCCGCCGGCTGAGCGAGCCGGCTCGAGCAGGCCTCTGTTCTCGTACAGCCGAAGCGATTGGACGCCGACCCCGCTCAGCTCGGCGGCAACGGAGATGGCGTAGACGCCGCGCGCCGGATCCCGTCCGCCACCTATTTTCACGGCACCTCCCGATCAGGTCTTGCAGGGTGCGCCGCCGACTTGCTATAAGAAATCTGCCGCGGCTGGCATAGATAGTAAGTCGGACACGGACGGCCGCGGAAGAGCATCAACAGTCTGACGATGGAGGTGGAACCGATGCTCGTGCGTACCGACCCGTTCCGTGAACTGGACCGGCTCACCCAGCAGATGTTCGGCGCCGACGGAACGAGTGCCCGGCCGGCCGTGATGCCGATGGACGCCTGGCGTGAGGGCGACAATTTCGTGGTCGAGTTCGACCTTCCCGGGGTCGATGCCGAAAGCATCGACCTGGACGTCGAGCGCAATGTCGTCACCGTGAAGGCGCAGCGCCCCGCCGGCAACTGGGGCAAGGACGATGTCATTTCGGCAGAGCGACCCCGCGGCGTGTTCAGCCGCCAGCTCGTTCTCGGCGACAACCTCGACACCGAGAACATCGTCGCCAGCTATGACTCAGGTGTGCTGACGCTTCGCATCCCGGTGGCTGAAAAGGCCAAGCCACGAAAGATCATGATTTCCAGCCGTAACGAAGATCGCCACGTCATCAACGCCTGACCGGACGAGGCCATGGCAGTCACCTCGATCTGTGTCACCGCGGACTCCGTGGACGACGCCTTCTGGTCACTGGTCAGCTCAGACCAGGAGCTGCTCCGTCTACTGCTGGGCGACGCAGCCCTGTCGGTCCCCCCGTCCGTGCCGTGCGCTCCGAATCCCCGGCGGGATCGGGCTTTTCCGGTGCCCAGGCCCGAGACCCGAGCAAAGGCGCACCTGCCGCGACCGCGGTGCCTGGCACCCGTGAGAGCTGAGCGCCGTCAGCGCTCTCCTCCGAAGGCTCCGCTGTCCACGACCTGAGTTCAGGAGGTGATCGACCCCTTCTCGACACGTGTACACCGCATGAGCCCGGCGGCCGAATGCTTGGCCGCCGGGGCTCATGAAGGCGGTCCCCGCGACGGGCACCGATACTCACGCCGAGGTCGTCTCGACGTGCTGGTAGCCCTCGGTAACGCCGTCGCCGCCGGTGTCTGTCATGCTGCCAGCCGATGACGCGGCGCACCGCGTGACGATCCCGCTCGGAGGAGCCGACATGACTGCCCTGGAAGAGGAAGCTCGCGAGGCGTACGAGCGGTTCGTCGCGTGCCGCAACGAGATCGATGCGGGGCAGCGGCCGTGGACCGACCTCGGGGAGTTCTTCACGGACGACTGCGTCTTCGTCGACCCGGCCTGGGGACGTACCGAAGGCAAGGGGCCGGTGATCACCTTTCTGGAGCGCAGCATGGCCGGGCTCGACGGGTGGTCGTTTCCGGAGCAATGGACGGTCGTCAACGGCAACCGCGTGATCAGCCTGTTCTGGAACCGCCTTCCCGGCACCCGCCCCGATGGCACGCCGCTGCAGGCGCCGGGCGTCTCGCTGCTGCACTACGCCGGTGACGGCAAGTTCTCGTTCGAGTGCGACATCCTGAACATGGCCGAGGTCGGCGAGCTGATGGCGCTGAGCCCGTGGAAGCCGAACGCGGCCATGTTCGCCCCGCCGCGTGAGCCCGACCGCAACTGCACCCCGCCGCGCGGGATGGAGACTCCCTAGTCAGCCGACCGGGCAGGACGCATCGGAAAGGCCCAGCAGCGCCGAGAATCGGCCCATGAGGCTCATGGTGCACAGCAGCGCCAGCTCGACGATCTGACGGTCGTCGAAGTACTCCCGAAGCTCGGCCTGCTCGCCGGCGCTGACACTCAGGTGGTCGGTCCCGAACTTCAGGGCGAAGCGGACGGCGGCCCGCTCCGCAGGGGTGAAGGGCGCCTGCGCCAGCTCGGGGTCGTCCAGCAGGAGCGGGATCGACGCGACCAGCGACTCGTCCATCCCCTCGGCGACGGCGGCCGGGTGACGACCGGCCAGGCAGACCCGGCATCCGGTCGTGTTGGCGATGGCGAGCCTCACCAGCTCGGTGACGCGGGCGCCGAGATGGTTGTCCATCCGTGACGCCAGGTACGCGGCGTTGTACGTCTCGAACAGCGGCTCCGCGTTGGCCATCACGCGCACGAACTCGGCGAGCCCGGGGCGGCCCGCTCGTTCGGCGGCCGCGGACTGCTCGCGCATGCTCGGGGAGAGTGCGTCCGGGTCCAGAGCGTTCACCAGCGCCGTCATGGCGGCAGTCTACGGACGCCACCGAGCGTCGGCGTCGTCAACGGGCTGGCGGCAGAGAGCGTCGTCAGCTGCGACAACGTCGTGACGGTGCCCGTTTCGGCGCTGGGCCGCCAGATCGGCTACCTGCTGGAGTCGCAGGAAGCACAACTCACTCGTGCGATCCTGGCCGCCTTCGACCTCGGCTGAGCGGCTGCTTGACCGTCGCGGCAGATTAGCGCCAGACTGCTGGCACCAATCTGCGGAGGGTTAGTGACGCGTCAGGATGACCGTCCATTGCGGGTCGTGCAGTGGACGACAGGAAACGTGGGCCGCCAATCCGTCAGGGCGGTCCTTGATCGCCCGGACCTCGAGCTGGTCGGTGTCTTCGCCTTCAGCGCCGACAAGGCGGGACGCGATGTCGGCGAGCTGGCTGGGCTCGGCCGTTCGGTCGGGGTCACGGCCACCGACGACATCGAGGCCGTCATCGCGCTGGCGCCGGACTGCGTCCTCTACATGCCGCTGCATCCGGACGTGGAACACCTCGAGCGCCTGCTCCGGGCCGGGATCAACGTGCTCACCACCGCCTCGTTCCTCACCGGGAGGGCGTATGGCGAGCCGGCCCGGGCGAGCCTCGAGAACGCTGCGCTAGCCGGTGGCGTGAGCCTGTTCGGCAGCGGCATCAACCCCGGCTGGGCCGACGCGCTGGCTGCGGCCGCCTCGGCGGTCTCGCGCGACGTCAACTCGATCCACGTGCTCGAGTCGTTCAACATCGGCATGTGGGCCGGTGACGCCAACCAGGACGAGCTCGGCTGGGGGCGGCCGGCGGGGGATCCCGGACATGCGGACGACGTGGTGAAGGCGACGGCGCCGTTCGGTGACGCCGTCGAGGCACTGGCGGATTTGCTGGGCGCGACCGTCGAGGACGTCCGCTGTGACGTGCAGTTCGCGCATGCGACCGCCGACCAGGACATCCCGGGGCGTCCCGTCAAGGCGGGCACCGTAGCGGGCATCGACGCCAAGTGGGTCGGCGTCGTCGGCGGCGCGGACGTCATCGTGGTGAACGTGCGCTGGACGGTGGCTGCTGAGCTCGAACCGGCCTGGGACATCGCGATGGCGTATCTGATCGAGATCGGTGGCCACCCGCAGGTGAACCTGCGCGCCGAGGTCCTGCCCCAGGACATGACGACGATGAGCCTGGACGACATGCTCGCGATCGGCTCGGTCATCACCGCCATGCCGGTCGTCAACGCGATTCCGGCGGTGGTCGCGGCGCGGCCGGGGATCGTGACGTACTCGGATCTGCCGACCCAGGCGTCGCGGCTGGCACGGGACCTGGGCGGCAGAGCGTGAATGGCGCGGTCTACTGGGATCCGTTCGACCGCGAGATCGCCCAAGACCCCTACACGGCCTACCGCGGGCTGCGGCAGCAGGCGCCGCTGTATTACAACGACCGCCACGACTTCTACGCGCTCAGCCGGTGGGACGACGTCGACCGCAGCCTCACTGACTGGAAGACGTTCTCCTCCGCCCGCGGCCCGATCCTCGAGATCATCAAGGCCAACATCGAGATCCCGCCGGGCACGCTGCTCATGGAGGATCCGCCGACCCACGACATCCACCGCAGCCTGCTGGCCCGGGTGTTCACGCCGCGCCGGGTGCTCTCGCTCGAGCCGGAGATTCGTGATTTCTGCACGCAGTCACTCGACCGGCTGGCCGACCTGACGAGCTTCGACCTGATGTCGGAGTTCGCCAACGAGGTGCCGATGCGAGTGATCGGCATGCTGCTCGGCATCCCCGAGGCGGACCAGCCGACGATCCGGGCCCGCGCCGACGCCAAGCTGCGCACGGTGCCGGGGCAGCAGATGAAGGTCTCGCAGTCGGCGCTCATGGATGTCGACCTGTTCGCCGAATACATCGACTGGCGGGCCGAGCACCCGTCGGACGATCTGATGACCGAGCTGATCAACGCCGAGTTCGAGGACGAGCACGGCGTGCGTCGCACATTGACCCGTAACGAGATCCTGACCTACGTCACGGTCGTTGCCGGCGCCGGCAACGAGACGACCGCGCGGCTGATCGGCTGGCTGGGCACGTTGCTCGCGCAGCACCCGGATCAGCGCGCCGAGCTGGTGCAGAACCCGGCCCTGATCCCCAACGCGATCGAGGAGACGCTGCGCTTCGAGCCGACCGGCCATGCCGTCGCGCGCTACGTCACCACCGACATCGAGCTGCACGGCCAGACGGTGCCGGAGGGCAGCGCGATGATGCTGATCGTCGCCTCGGCAAATCGTGATGAGGAGCGCTGGCCCGGGGGAGAGCGGTTCGACATCCACCGCAAGATCACCCAGCAGCTGACGTTCGGGGTCGGCACCCACTATTGCCTCGGTGCTGCGCTGGCCCGGCTGGAAGGCCGCATCGCTCTCGAGGAGATCCTGCGGCGGTTCCCCACCTGGGACGTCGACTGGGAGAAGGCGGCGCTGTCGTCGACGTCGACGATGCGCGGCTGGGAGACGCTCCCGATCAGCGTGCACTGATCATCTATCGCAGAGGAGAGACATGGGAAAGCTCGATGGCAAGGTCGCGTTCATCACGGGGGTCGCCCGCGGGCAGGGCCGCAGCCACGCCATCCGGCTGGCGCAGGAAGGCGCCGACATCATCGGTGTCGACATCCTCGCTCAGCTCGACTCGGTGATCTACCCGATGTCCACCCAAGAGGATCTCGACCAGACCGTGAAAGAGGTCGAAGCGCTCGGGCGGCGCATCTTCGTCGCCCAGGCCGACGTTCGTGACTATGCCGGGCTGAAGCAGGCCTTCGAGGAAGGCGTGGCCGAGATCGGGCCGGTCGACATCGTGCTGGCGAACGCGGGCATCGGCCCGAGCGGTATGGCCTCCGCGGAGCAGCAGTGGGATGAGGTCATCGGCGTCAACCTCACCGGGGTGTGGAACACCGGCCGGGTCGCCATCCCCTCGATGGTCGAGCGCGACCAGGGCGGCGCCATCGTCATCACCAGCTCCACCGGAGGCCTGCAAGGTGTCGGCATCCCCATCGCCGGGATGCTCGGCTACACGGCGGCGAAGCATGGCGTCATCGGCCTGATGCGCGCGTGGGCCAACTACCTGGCGCCCAAGTTCATTCGCGTGAACACGGTGGCACCGACCACGGTGCGCACGCCCATGGCGCGCGACGGCAACGTCGCCGAGATCATCGAACACGTGCCGGAGCTGGCGGCCTCGCTGACCAACGCCATGCCGGTCGAAGCGGTGGATGCGGTCGACGTCTCCAACGCCATCCTGTGGCTGGTATCGGACGAGGCGCGCTACATCACCGGCACGATCGTGCCCGTCGACGCCGGCCAGCTCAACAAGGCCTGAGCGTTAGGCGCGCTGGCTCAGCTCGTCGGTGAGGAGCGAGACGAGCGCTTCGAGCTGGACGTCGCCCGACGCGGTGATCTCCTCGTCCGAACCGTCGAGCGCCCGAGCGGCAAGCCCGGCCTTGCTGTCGATGAGCTCGGCGATGCGGGTGTCGATGGTCTGCGCAGCGAGGATGCGCCAGGCGGTGACCGGCTGATCCTGGCCGATGCGGTGGACGCGGTCGATCGCCTGGGTCTGCTCGGCCGCGGTCCAGGACAGCTCGGCGAGCACGACGTTCGAGGCGACCTGCAGGTTGAGCCCGACCCCGGCTGCGGTGAGCGAGCAGACCGCGATCGACACGCTCTCGTCGTTGACGAAGGCGTCGATGTTGCCCTGCCGGACCTTCGAGGTCTGCTCGCCGCGGATCGAGCAGTAGCCGACGCCGCGCCGGGCGAACGTCTCCTCGGCCGCGTCCATCACGTCGATGTGCTTGGCGAAGAAGACGACCTTGCCGACGTTGTGCGACAGCTGGGCCGTGTAGTCGGCGGCGAGAACGGCCTTCGCCTGACCGATGCGGCGCATCAGGTTGAAGACGTTGCCCTCCGAGGACGCTTCCTTCGCGTCGCGTCGCTCCCACGTCGCGACCTGACGCACGAGCGCGTGGTCGATCCAGCCCGGATCGCTCGGCACGGCCGCCTCGGTGCGGGCGGCGAGCGCGCTCTCGTACCGGCGCACGAGGCGGCGGGCCAGCGCGCGTTCGGCGTCGCGGATCGACTGGCCGAGGCTGCCCTCGATCTCCACCGGCAGGTCGGCGATGCGCCGGGCCGGAATGTCGGCGGCGACGTCGACCTTGCGCCGCCGGACGATGCCCATATCGATGACGGCGTTGCGCGCCGCCGGGTAGAAGCCGAAATCGGCGGGGGTCAGGCCAAGGCGCTCTAGGGCGTCCATCAGCGCCGGGCCGGGCTCCTTGTCGCCGATCCAGCCGAGGAACTGCCAGATCGCCAGGAAATCCTCGATGTCGTTGATCAGCGGGGTGCCGGTGAGTGCCATCAGCAGCGGCCGCATGGTGCGCGTGCGGATCCGTTCGGAGAGCTCGAGCACGTTGCGGGAGCGCTGCGAGGACTTGTTCTTGATGAAGTGCGCCTCGTCGACCACCATCCCGCGGAAGCCATGGGTGCCCAGCCAGCCGACGTGGCGGTCGAGGATGTCGTAGTTGACGACCACGATGTCGGAGAACGCGTCGACGGTCTCGCCGTCGCTGTGGATGACGGTGACGGGATGGGTGGGGGTCCAGATCCCTGCCTCGCGCGCCCAGCTGGTCTTGACGACGTTGGGCACGACGGCGAGCAGCGGGTACGCGTCAGCCGCCTGAGCGGCGAGCAGTGCCTGGGCGGTCTTGCCCAGGCCGGGCTCGTCGGCCAGCAGGAAGGTGCGGTGGCCCTCGGCGGCAGCGGCGATCACCTGCGCCTGGTGCGGCATGAGCTCCGGACCGGCCAGGCCGCGCAGCGCCGTCGGAGCTGGAAGGGGCATCGAAGAGGGCGCGCCACCCGACGCCGTCTCGAACGAGCGCAGCAGCGGGCCGAGCAGCTCCCAGCTCGACAGCCGCCGGCTCTGGGGGCGGGGCGGCGGCGGCTCGGAGAAGTCCGGCGCGAGGAAGGGATTGGCCAGCTGCCGGGAGATGACCGATTGCGGCACCACGCGACGCTCGGCGCGTGCGGACGGCGCCTCGGGCTCGGGCTGCGCCGGCGTGGCCGGGCCCTCCAGGCCGGTGGCCAGCCGCAGCTCGATGAGGACTGGCTCGTCCTCGCTGAGCGGTGCGGTGTCCTCGGCGAGGAGGGTGAGCAGCGATCCGTCGCGAGCTGCCGTGCGCGCCAGGATCGTGGCGACCGCGTTGATCGGCTTCAGCCGCGCGTTGCGCTGCGCCTCGTTCAGGTCAGCCGACGTCACCCGGGATCGCATCTCCCGCACGAGCAGCGCGACGGCCTGGAAGGTCACCCGCATCGTGGCGGTGACCCGCCCGCGCTCGATGGCCTGCTCGACACTGCGCGCGGCTTTCTCCAGCGCCGGGATCGGTCCCTGCACCACGCGCTGCGCTCGCGGTGCGGAGCGGCCGCCGCTGGAACGACGCCGGTCTCGTGGGGGCACGTAGCACTCCTCGGAAAGCTGGACCCGTCAGCCGCTGGACAGAACACCTGCCCATGACTCTTGTAACCGTGCCCGTGGCAACCTCGCGCCGCCCCGCCACACGCGTTCCTCGCGGGCCCGCACGGGCACCGCGGGCGCCGAGCTCGTCGACCGGGCCGCCGCGCAGGTGCGGTGCCTCATAGAACCGGTTCGACGGTCTTCGGCCCCATCGAGGTCGCAAGGCGCGAGACGTCTGACGACGCAGCGGTCACCCCAAGACCTCGTCATCGTAGCGCCGATGCCGGATTGGGCGGCACACCGCGCCGTTCGGCGTCCGTGGAATGAGCTCAGCCGCGCGTGGCCCAGACCGCGTCGCCGCGGCGCGAGGCGAGGTGCGCCGCCGTCGCCACCCCGATGAGGATGGCCAGCCCCAGGCTCAGGCTCGCGCCCACCGACACGTATCGCACCAGCAGGCCGCCGGCGGTCACGCCGATCAGGAACGTGGTGATCGCGAGGACCCGGCGCAGCGCGGCGGGATCGGCCCAGCCGCGCTCACGCTCGATGAGAGCACCGGTGATGACGAGCGTCAGGACGACGGTGGGCAGGTCGCGGACGGCGAGGAAGCGGATGGCGGCGAGCTGCGTGCCCATGCTCGCGGCCAGCAGGGCAACGATGTAGTCACGGGTCCGGGCGTCGAAGTCGTTGTGTGCCAGCACCACGATCACCACCACCACGGCGGCCAGCGTGGCCTTGACGGCCACCACGTTGCGAAAGGCCTTTCCGCGGTGCGATCCGGCGGCCCGGAACGCGCGGCGGCCCAGCAGGGCGCCGATGGCGAACGCGGCGATCGGCAGGGCGGACCGGGCGACCGAGAAGCCGGGCGCGCCGGCGAGAGCCAGTCCGAGGAAGACGACATTGCCGGTCATCGTCGCCACGAAGACGTGAGCGAGCAGGATGCTCGTCGCGTCGACGATCCCCACGAGCACGGTGAGGCTCAGCAGCATGGCCGGCAGCGGCCCGTCCCGCTCGTCGACCACGGCTAGCCGCAGGTAGTCGACGACCCTGGCACGGTCACCTTCAGCTTTTGAGGGCGCGGGCATGTGGCCGATCATCGAGTGCGGGTTCGGCGGGGCGCAAGGCGGGGCTCAGGCTGCGCGCACGACCCGGGTCGTCGCCGCGTGAACGGCCCTGGCCATCGGGTCCGCCCCTTGCGCCGCGAGCGTGGAGCTGAACACCTCGGCGGTGACGATCGGGTCGGCACCGATCTCGTCGAGCATCGCGAACAGGCTGTCGAAGTCGGCGACCCCCTCGCCCGGGAGCAACCGGCCCGAGAGGGCCTCGGCGTCGGCCTGGCCGGACGGCTCGGCCGCGGCGTCGGAGATCTGGACGTAGTGCACGCGATCACCCGGGATCTGGCGGAGCAGGTCGAGGTTCGGGCCGCCGGGCTGCCGCGTCCAGTGCCAGGTATCGATGAGCAACCCGCCGTTGGGACGGTCGGCCTGCTTCACCAGGTCCCAGGCGGTGGCGAGGTCGGGAACCGCGGTCCACGGCAGGAACTCCAGGCAGACCCGCAGCCCGTGTCTCGCGGCGACGTCGCAGACCGCCGCGAAGCCGCGCGCCGCGTCGCGGAGCGAGTCCAGCGTCGGCTCCAGCACGCACGCCAGGACGGTGCTCGCACCCAGGGCGACGGCCGCCGCGCAGGTGCTTTCCGCTTCGGCGACTGCTTGCTCATCGCCTCCCTGCGCCCACTGTGTCAGCGCCTCGACGACGGGCACTCTGACGCCGGCGGCGCTGATGAGCCGGGCAGCAGCCTCGACACCGGTCGCTGCCGTGTGCAGCGGCACCCAGAGCGACCAGATGCGGCAGCCCGTCGCGGTGGTGGCAGCGAGCAGCCGTTCAAGGTCGGCCTGCTCGCAGGTGAACGGATCCGCCAGCAGCGTCGCCGGGCACAGCCCGATCTCCGCGTCCCTGATACTCATGAGCGCAGGTTGACAGGTATCGCGGCCGGCCACAAACTGCCTCCACTCCGGCGAACCACCTCGTTCGAATAGTCGAATGCAGCGCGGAGTCGTGAAACGGAGGAGTTCGTGGGCGAGACCTGCCGCGCGGTGGTGTTCACCGGTGATGAGCGCCATGAGAATCCGCGAGTTCCCGGTGCCGGAGCCACCGCCGGGAGGCGCCGTGCTGCGGGTCGAGGCGGTCGGACTCTGCGGCAGCGATGTGGCGCAGCACCGGGGAGACCGGCTCATGCCGACGGCCGTCTTCCCCGTCGTTCCGGGCCACGAGATCGTCGGGCGGGTTTGGCGCCTGGCTCCGGACGCGGCGCTGGGCGTGGCCGAGGGAGACCGTGTCGCCGTCAACGAGGTCATCAGCTACGAGCCGCTGCGGGTATACGGGTACACGGAGTCTGCGGACGGCAGCCCGGGCCTGTTCGGTGGCTACGGCGAGTACCTGGTTGTGCTGCCCGGCACGGAGTTGCTACCGCTTCCGGGCGACCGTCCGGCGGCGGACTTGACGGTCTTCGAGCCCCTCGCGAACGCGGTGAACTGGGTCGATCTGGTCGACGTGCGCCCGGACGACGTGGTGGTGCTGCAGGGGCCGGGCCATCAGGGCCTGGCGGTGCTCGAGGCGTTGAAGGCAAAGGGTGCGGGAACCGTCTACGTCACGGGTACGGCGGACGACGCACTGCGGCTCGAGGCCGCCCGCGCGATGGGCGCCACGGAAGCCATCGACATCACCGCGGTGGACCCGCTGGGCTGGCTCGCCGAGCGAACCGGTGGCCGGCTCGCCGATGTCGTCTTCGACGTGTCGCCTGCGCCCGCCACCGTGCCGCTCGCCGTCGACCTGGTCGCTACCGGCGGCCGCGTGCTCCTGGCCGGCCTCAAACACTTCGTCTCGGTCGGGGTCGTCACGGATCTGATCGTGCTCAAGGGCGTGCGTGTCCAGGGCGGTTCGGGCTTCACCGCAGACTCGATGCGCCGGGCGGCGGCAATGCTGCGCGACGGGACCGTCGACCCGGGCCACCTGCGGGGCGAGGTCTTCGAGTTCGACGAGCTCGAGACGGCTCTCGCCTTGCTGGCCAGGCAGGTGCCCGGCCGTGACGCGGTGCGCGTCACCCTTCAGCACGCCACCTGACGCGGCTACGTCGCGGTCGTGGCCAGCACCGCGATCTCGGGCCCGCCGGACTTCTGGTCTGGCGCGACCGGCGTCTCGGGTGTGAGGGCCGCGGGCCGGCGGGCGGGGCGGCGAAACTCGTCCAGCCGGACGAGCGCGATCCCGCCGACGACGAGCGCGGCACCGACCCCCTGCACGATGTCGAGCTGCTGGCCCACCAGCAGCCAGGCGAACCCGACCGCGAAGAGCACCTCGGTCAGTCCGACGAAAGACGCGACCTTCGCGCCCAGCATCCGGGCTGCTGCGATGCCGGTGACGTAGGCGAAGGCGGCGGCGATCAGCGACATGCCGAGCAGCGGCACGACCCAGCTCACGTGGTGGCTCGCCAACGTCACGTCGGCACGCGTTGCGTGGACCGGCAACGCGCCGGCGGCGATCGCACCGCCGAGCACGGCCCCTCCCACGGCAAGGCCGCCCCAGGCGACCACGAGCGGGGGGAGCGCCTGGTCCGTGGCTGACGAGATGACGAAGTAGACCGCGAGCCCGACGGCCGCCCCAAGCCCCCAGAGCACGCCCACCAGATCGACCTTCGTCGCGCCGGCCAGGTCGAGCACCAGGATGAGACCGGTCAGCGCCACCACGCTCCCGGCCAGGGTCAGCCGGCTCGGCCGCTGACCGTGGCGCGCCCACATCCACGCGATGACCAGCAGGATCCCGGAGTACTCCAGCAACAGGGCGACGGCGACCGACAGGTGCTGCACGGCATTGAAGTAGCAGAGCTGAGCGCCGGCGACGGCGAAGACGCCGTAGAGCGCCAGGCTTCGCAGGCCCCGCGCGCTCGGGCGGGCGGAGCGCAACTGCAGGAGCGCGGGGACTGTCAGGGCGAGAGCGGCGATGACGACCCGGGCGGTGACGGCGGCTCCGGGACTCCACCCGGTGGCCAGCAGGCTCGACGCGAAGGCACCCGACGTGCCGAACGTCGCGGCAGACAACACGGCGAGCGTGAACCCGGCATTGTTGATCGAGCGGGGGTGCAGCACGGCGCTCTCGACTTTCTGCTTCTTGCGTACAGCCCCGTACAGGCGCAGCATGTAATGGGCAAAGTGGCTTAGAGTTCTTACAACCTACCGGGGGATCGTGAAAGGGGTCAAGTGCTTTTCGCCCATGACACGGAGATCGCGCTGCAAGGGGCCGCGGCCCTGGTGAACACCGACACCGAGGACGGCGATGCGTTGCCGGACCCGGCGGCTCTGGATGAGTTCGTGAGCCATTGGGGATGGACCGGATCGCGCCGGCGCACCCGCGCCGAGCTCGAGGAGGTGCGCGCCCTGCGCCCGCGGTTGCGCCGGCTCTGGGAGCTCGGCGAGGACGACCTCGTGGCACAGGTCAACGCCATGCTGCGGGACGCCCACGCGCTTCCCCAGCTCGTGCGTCACGGCGAGTGGAGCTACCACTTGCACGCGACCCCGCCGGATGCGCCCCTTGCCGATCGGATGGCGGTCGAGGCCGCCATGGCCTTCGTCGACGTGGTTCGGCAGGGCGAGCTCGCGCGGATGCGGGTGTGCGACGCCGACGACTGCAACGATGTGCTGATCGACCTCTCCAAGAACCGGTCACGTCGCTACTGCAGCACCGCGTGCCTGAACCGGATGAACGTCGCCGCGTTCCGCGCCCGCCGCCGCTGACGGTCGTCAGCCGACGATCGGCTCGGCATCCGCTGCCGCGGTCGCCCAGTGGGTGTGGACCACGGTGAACTCAGCGCGCCCCGGCCGCGGCCGGTCGTCCAGGTGGTGCCATTCCGCGGCCAGGTACTGCACCTCGACCCGGGCGCGCTCGGCGGCGACGAGCGCACCGAACTGCATCGGCCGCCGCCCCTTCGTCACGTCGACCACGATCTGCGAGGGGTGCAGCCCGTGGCGCAGCATCCAGCTGACCGCCTCGGTGACCGCCTGCTCGGTGTCAGCCATCCGCTCCGCATTCACCCGATCCCACAGCCGGATCTGCTGATGGGGCAGCGCCTGGGGAGAGCGTCCGACCTGCGTCAGCACTGTGGTGAGCACCCCGCGCGCGGCTACTTGCGGGCTCGTCACCAGAGCCAGGTACTCCAGCTGGTGGGCGGTGCCCAGCAGGCGCAGGAAGGTGGTGCCGGGTTCGGCCGAATCAAGCCCCACCAGGACAACGGCGCCGATGCGGTCCGCAAGCTTGTCGGTGCCCGGCCGGTCCATGGCGGGTGCGAAAGCCTCCGCCACTTGCCGGTGCCAGCGGATGATCAGGACCACCGTCACGAGCAAGGCGAAGCCCGTCGCCGCCCATACCCCTGAACTGCCCCAGGACTCGGCGGTCTGCCAGGTGATCGCGTTGATCAGCAGGTAGAACAGCACGGCGGCGGCGACGACCAGGGTCGACGGCACACCCACGATGCGACGCAGCCGGCGCCACGCCTGGCGCATGCGAACCTCCCCGTCGGCGGATCCTCATGGTCCTCCCGTCGCGGGCTTGCGTCGGTGGCGATCCGGACCCACTTGGAGAGACTTAAGTCCCGGGGCCAGGCGCTTGGATCAGCCGAGGATGCTCGGGGCGTCCACCGCGGTCACGCCGCCGTCGGCGATGACGGCCTGCCCCGTGATGAACGCGGCGTCGGCCGAGAGCAGGAAGCGCACCACGCCGGCGATGTCTTCGGGCTCGCCCATGCGCGCAAGGACTGCGGCGGCGGCATTTCGGGCGTCCATCTCCGGCGTGGACGGCATCATCGGCGTGCGGATGTAGCCGGGGCAGACGGCGTTGGCGCGAATCCCGCGCGGGCCAAGCGCGTCGGCCAGCGATCGCGTCAGGCCGATCAGCCCGGCCTTGGAGGCGCAGTACGACGGGATCGCGCCGTGGCCGATGACGCCTTCGATCGAGGCGATGCCGACAACGGCCGAGCCGGGTGAGGCCGCCGCGAGATCGGGCAGGAGTAGCTGCACGATCCGGGCGTGGGCGGTGAGGTTGATGTCGAGCAACCGCTGCCAGCGGCTCCAGTCGATCACGCCGATCGGCGAGGGATCGACGATGCCCGCCGAGTGCACCAGCCCGCCGATCGACGGGAGGGCTTCGCGGGTGGCCTCGACGGCTGCCTCCAGGGCGGACTCGTCGGCGACATCGACCTGCAGCCCGATCGCGGTGCTGCCGAGCGATGCGGCGACCTGCCTGGCGCCGTCGCCGTTCAGGTCCCAGACGGCAACCGGGCGCCCGGCCTCGGCGAGATACTCGGCGCACGCCTTGCCGATGCCGGACGCACCGCCGGTGACGACGACTCCGCTCGTGACTGGCTGTCTCACGACTGGCTCCTTTGCCTGCTGTGCTGCGGACGATGACGTGGCCACAGTGTTGCGGAGGCAGCAGGGCGAAGCCGCGCCGGGTCTAGCAGCTCAACCCGATCTGGCGGCGGATCTCGTCCGCTACCGCACACCCTCGCTGATCACCTTGACCTCGGTGTACTCCTCGAGCCCGAGCATGCCCATCTCGCGGCCGATCCCGCTCTGCTTATAGCCGCCGAAGGGCACCGAGCAGCTGTAGTACATGCCACCGTTGACGTTGACGACACCCGAGCGGATGCGGTCGGCGATGGCCCGGGCGCGGTCCAGCGAGCCGCTCTCGACGCTGCCGGCGAGACCGTAGATGGTCGAGTTGGCGATCCGCACGGCGTCGTCGTCGGTGTCGAACGGGATGACGCAGACGACCGGACCGAAGATCTCCTCCTGCGCGATGCGGGAGTTCGGATCGACATCGGCGAACAGCGTCGGCTCGACGAAGTACCCGCGAGGCAGGTGCGCCGGGCGGCCACCGCCGGTGACGAGCCGCGCCCCTTCGGCCTTGCCGATCTCGATGTAGTCGAGCACGCGCTGCTGCTGGCGAGCGTTGATGAGCGGCCCCATGTACATGGCCGGATCGGCCGGATCTCCATACGGCATCGCCCGAAACGCGTCGGCGAGCTTGCCGACCATCGCGTCGTAGACCGGGCGCTGGACGACCACCCGGGTGTTGATCGAGCAGCCCTGCCCGGCCTGGGCGAGCGCCTGGTACGTCACCATCATGGCGTTGGTCTCGAGGTCGGCATCGTCGCAGACGATCCACGCGGACTTGCCGCCGAGCTCGAGGAAGACCCGCTTGATCGTCTCCGCGGCGACGGCCATCAACCGGCGACCCACGACCGTGGAGCCGGTGAAGCTGATGAGGTCGACGCGCGGGTCCTCGGCCAGCAGCTGGGCGACGGCGTTGTCGGAGGTCGCGACGACGTTGAAGACTCCGGCCGGGATGTCCGTCTCGTCGTGCACGAGGCGGCCGAGCACGTTCGCGCTCCACGGGGTGTCGGGAGCCGGCTTCAGCACGACGGTGCATCCCGCGGCGAGCGCGAACGCCACCTTCGCCAGGTTGACCTGCATCGGTGCGTTCCAAGGCGTGATGCAGGCGGCGACGCCGACCGGCTCGCGGCGCAGGCGCCGGCGCGACATCAGGCCCATCGACTCGCCGACGCCCAGATCCTGGACGAACTCGTAGCTCTCGCAGAGGTCGGCGGCGTAGGTCAGGTTGTCGAGCGCCCGGTCGAACTGCGCGGTGTCGAGCCCGGCGTCGGTGCACCCGACCTCGGCGCGGATCGTGGCCCGGATCGCGGGCGCGCGCTGGAGCAGCGCCTCGTGCAGCTGCCGCAGGCACCGGGCGCGAAACGCCGGGTCCGCTGCCCAGTCGCCCTGGTCGAAAGCGTTCCGCGCGGCGGCGATGGCGTCGAGCATGTCGTCCGCGGAGGCGTCAGCGGCGACACCGGCCACCTCTTCGGTCGCCGGGTTGATGTTGTCGTACGTCCGCCCGCCGGCAGCGTCGCGCAACTCACCGCCGATGAAAAGGCGTTCCTCGACAAGGAGCTCCGTCTGGATGGTCACTGCTGCCTCGTTTCGTCAGGCGGTTTCCGGCTTCCAGTGGCCGTCACCGGCGACGGCCATGGGGAAGTCGAGCACGGACACGCAGCCGGGCCGAGCGGCGACCAGGCGCGGAATGACATTCATCGCACGCGAGGTGTTCAACAAGGAGGTTGCCGCGCCCGGTTCGACCCCGTCCGGCCAGCCGAACGTCGCGACGATGGGGGGCTCACCGTCGATCTCCACGGTCCACGGGGGCTGGTCGTGATTCGCGCGCCACCCTTCGCCGAGACCGAGGACGGCCGTCTGCTCGTTGGTGATGGTGAGGAACGGCCGCTCGCCCGAGGAGGCCACGACGGTCCACTGCGCGCCGGCGACGGTGCCCTTCTCGACGAGGTAGCCAGAGCCTTCGAGGACGACATCTTCCGCGGCCAGCGCGATGCGCTTCTCAGCCAGCCTGACATCCGTGCAAGGAATGCCCAGGGCCGTCGCCACCATGTGCGCGGACTGCCCGAGCGCCCATACCCAGGCGTTGTCGACGATCTCCTGGATCTCTGTGGCGGCCGGCGCGACCCCGATGCCGAGGCCGGTCTGGATCTGCACGGCCGACGGGTAGCTGGAGACGTGGTTGCGCTGCCACGCTCGAATGCTGCGGATGCGTCCGGTGTAGCCACTCAGGAAGAGCGGGAAGACGTCGCTGATAAGCCCCGGGATGTTGCCTCCCGCGGTCAGTGAGGCATTGCCTGCCTCGCCCGCCGCCTGCAGCTGGTCGTACTCGGGCTGCCCGGGCAGGAAGTAGCCGCCGAGCCCGGTGTAGACGTTGACCCCGGCGCGCAGCAGCCGCTCGAACAGCGGCACATCCCACGCCGTGCCGGAGTAGATGGCAGCGTCCGGCCGGGCCGACAGGACGTCGTCGATGCTCTGGGTCGTCGTGATCCCGTTGGCGGCATCCGCCGACGACCTCACCGGCATCGCGACCGGCCTTGCCGTCCGCGTGGACGAGGACCGCCACCAGCTCGAGCTGAGGGTGGCCGGCGAGCCGGCGCACGATCTCGGAATCCAACGCCGCCGGTGTACAGCTGCGCGAGTCGAATCACGTGTTTTCACCTTTCGGGTGTGACCGTCAGGTCAGCCGGAAATCCAGCCCCGGGCAGACCGCATTCACGCGGATGCCGCGCCGGCCGAGCAACTGCGCCATGATCTTCGTCTGACGCAGCGCATAGGCGGCCCTATGGCTTGGGCGGCTCCGGTGATGAGAACGACCTTGTCCGGTAAGCGTCCGCTCATCCCTGATCCCTCTCCAGACCGATGTTGTCGAGCAACCGGACGCCCCCGAGTTCCAGGGATGCCAGCAGCCGCACCTCACCGGCCCCACCGACCGCGCCGTCGATCACCTTGAGCGGGACCATCGTCGACGCCTCCACCGCCGTGAAGTAGCGGATGTGGCCATGGCCGCCGATGGCGTTGGCGAAGACGGCGCTGAGATCCGCCGCAGTTGTCCCGTCGAGCGCCTCGGTGCGCACGGCGCGCAACGCTCGGTAGAGCACCGGGGCGATCGCGCGATCCGCGGCGGTGAGCTGACCGTTGCGGCTCGAAACGGCGAGCCCGTCGTCCTCCCGCACCGTCGGGCAGCCGATGACCTCGACGGGCCAGGCCAGATCGCCGGCGAGCCGCTGGAACATGACGAGCTGCTGCCAGTCCTTCTCCCCGAAGTAGGACCGGCACGGCCCGAAGATGTTCCAGAGCTTGGCCATCGACAGGGCGATCAGGTCGAGATGGGCCGGATCCTCCAGGTGCGGCACCCCGCTCGACATCGCCGGCAGGCTGACCGTGGTCATCGGCTCGCGTGGGAAGAGTTCCTCGCTCGGGGGCGCGAAAAGAATGTCGAGGCCGGCGCCTTCCGCGAGCGCGAAGTCGCGGCCGGCGTCACGCTCGTAGCCGATCTCCGAGGTCATCCAGCCCGTCGCGGTGCCGCCGCCCCAGAAGAGGGCGGTGACATCGTTGTCCGCTGCGGCCTGCCGGATGAGCGAGAGATGCCCGGCGTGCATGGCGCCGCTGGTCCCCACCATGGCGACCCGCTGCCCTCCCGCGCGGGCCTTGTCGAGCCGCTCGCGCAGCCCCTGCGCCGTGTCGTAACGCTCCATCTCAGGCGGCACCCGGCGCGCGCGGCGCCGTAGCGGCAACGTCGAAATCGAGCTGGGGGAGCGCCTGATGGCAGAGCGCGCCACCGTCGATCGTCAGCTCCGTTCCGGTGACGTACCCCGACTCGTCGGAGGCCAGATAGACGACCCCCGCGGCGATGTCAGCCGGCTCACCGAACCGCGGCACCATGATGTTGCGCTGGAACGCCGCGCGCCGGACCGGGTCGGCGAGGATGCCTGCCATCACCGGCGAGCCGGTGTAGATGAAGCCCACGATGATCGTGTTGGCGCGGATGTTCTCCTTGCCGTAGTCGACGGCAAGCTGCCGCGTCATCGCGTTGATCGCGCCCTTCGACGCGTGGTACGCGGGCCGCTCCGGCAGGGCCGACTTCGACGAGCTGGCCGAGATGTTGATGATCGAGCCGCTGCCCGCCTGCCGCATATGCGGGATCGCGTACTTGCAGGCCCAGAACGTTCCCATCAGGGCGACGCGCAGGATGTTGTCGAACGTGTCGTTCTCGATCAGATCGATGTGGCTGTCACGGCCGCTGCCGGCGTCGTCGGAGATCGCGCTGTTGACGAGCGTGGTGAGCTCGCCGAACCGCTCGACGGTGGCGGCGACGGCGCCCGCCACGTCGCTCTCCACGCTGCTGTCGGCTTTCAGATACAGCGCCCGCCCACCGGCCTCGATAACGGTGGCCTCGACCTCGCGACCCTTGTCCTGCGAGCGTCCGGTGAATGCCACCGCTGCGCCCTCGGCCGCGAGCAGCTCCACGATGCCGCGGCCGATTCCTCGCGTTCCACCGGTCACCAGAGCGACCTTGCCCATCAGGCGGGGCATATCGATCGCCTCCTCGCGGTCTGCGGGAGCGAACCTAACAGGCGAACAGCAGACTGTTCAAGTGTTCAGTCAACGCTTCTTCTTGCCCTTGCGCCCGGGGCCCGTCCGGCGCGGCGCCTCTGGATAGAGCGCGGAACGCAGCAGCTCGGCGCTCGCGTCATGCCATCGGGCCAGCGCTCCGTCAGTCCCGCCTTCGGCAGCCCCGAGCACGTGTTCGAGGTGGCGGGGGAGCAGCAGCGGTCCCAGGGCAATGACATTGAGAATCGCGGCGACGGCCTGCACGTCGTCCGACCGTCGGGCCATCCCGCCCTGCTCGCGCTGGCGCAGGTCGTGCGCCCCGTCGTCGACGATCCGGGCGAACCAGTCGAGTCCCTCGGGTGACTCCTCGAGCAGCATCCGGCGGATGTACGAGCGCAGCAGCGGAGTCTGGATGAGCAGCTGCTCGAAGGCCGCGGCACGGCGGGCATGGGCCTCGGCGGGATCATCGCTGGCGCCCTCATCGGCCGTCGAGGAGCGCAGCAGCGCCTGCACCCATTCCTCGACGGCCTCGACCACGCCCTGCTTCGAGCCATAGTGATGGATCACGAGAGCCGGCGAGACGCCGGCGGCCCGGGCGATGGCCCGCAGCGTCGCCGCCCGCACGCCCGCTGTCGCGATGAGCTCGAACGCTGCTTGCCTGATGCGAGCGCGGCCCGTCAGGTCATCCGGGGCAGCTGGTTGCACGCCCGGACCTTATGCCGTGGCTGCTTGCGGCCGATCCGGCGAGCGTGCTAGGCAGGTGCACAGCAAGCAGCCGCGAGCAGGGGGAATCGTCGTTGAGCATCGAGACCGCTGCCGCCGCTCGTTACGCCGGGAGCCGGGTGCACCGGGTCGAGGACGGCCGGCTGCTCACCGGCCACGGGCAGTTCGTCGACGACATCACCCGTCCCGGGATGCTGCACGCCTGCTTCGTGCGCAGCCCCTTCGCCCGGGCCCGGATCAACGGCGCTGATATTTCGGCGGCCCTCGCGTCGCCCGGCGTCGTCGCGGTCTTTCTCGCCGCCGATCTCAACCATGAGGTGCGCGAGGCCTGGTACACGACCGCCGGCAAGGACATCCCCGACACCCCGCGGCCCGCGCTGGCCGAGCAGGAGGTGCGGTTCGTCGGCGATCCCGTCGCGCTGGTCATCGCCGAGAATCGCTACCTCGCCGAGGATGCGAGCGAGCTGGTCGAGATCGACTACGAGCCGTTGCCGGCCGTCGTCGATTACGCGCACGCCGAAACCGCCGATGCCCTGGTGCACCCCGGTTACCCGGGCAACGTCGCGGGCAAGCTCGCCGGTGCCCCTGCGGCGACGCTCGATGACACCTTCGCGGCCGCCGCTCATGTCGTCAGCGAAACCATCTACCAGCAGGGCTACGGGGCCGTACCGATCGAGACCCGCGGTCTGGTCGTGGAGTGGTCGGCGGGGGAGATGACGATCTGGGCGGGCACCCAGGCTCCCCACGAGGTGCGCGCGTTCTGCGCGCGGGTGCTCGGCCTGCCCGAGACGCGGATCCGGGTCATCATGCGCGACACCGGCGGCGGGTTCGGCCAGAAGGTGCTGCCGCTGCGCGAGGACATGTGCCTGATGCTGGCCGCACGCAAGGTGCCGGCCGCGATCAAATGGATCGAGGACCGGCGCGAGAACCTGCTCTCGGCGGGCCAGGCACGCCACTGCCACGGCGCGATGCGGATGGCGTTCGACGACGCGGGCGCGATCCTCGCCACCCAGATCGACTACCAGGAGGACGTGGGCGCCTATCCCACGCCCTGGCCGGTCGCAACGGCGGCGGCCGTCGGCATGATCTTCCCCGGGCCCTATCGCGTTCCCCAGGCGACCTTCACGACCAAGTGCCTGTTCTCGAACACGAGCGGGCGCACGGCGTACCGGGGGCCGTGGCAGTTCGAGTCGGTAGCCCGCGAGGTCATGTTCGACATCGCCGCCCGGCAGCTGGGAATCGATCCGGCCGAGCTTCGCCGGCGCAACCTGCTGCGCCAGGACGAGCTGCCGTACACCAACCCGAACGGCATGCCCTACGACCACATCTCGCCGCTCGAGACCTTTGAGCAGGCCTTGGAAATCCTTGATTACCAGGCTTTTCGACGCGAGCAGGAGGCTGCCCGGGCGGCGGGTCGCTACCTGGGGGTCGGCACCTGCACGTACGTCGAGCCCACCACCGCCGGCTACGGCAATTACGCGACCGAAGGCGCGAGCATCCGCATCGAGCCGTCCGGCACGGTCAACGTCTACGTCGCCGGTGGTTCGACCGGCAACAGCATCGAGACCACCGTGGTGCAGATGACCGCCGACGCGCTGGGTGTCGATCTGGAGTCGGTCAACACGATCCAGGGCGATACCGCGGTCACCCCGTTCGGTGCCGGGACCGGAGGCAGCCGCAGCGGCTCGATGACGGCAGGCGCTGTCTCGGCGACGGCGGCGATCCTGCGCGAGAAGCTGGTGGCGATGGCCGCTCACCGGCTTGAAGCGGCCGAAGGCGACATCGAGCTGGCTCACGGGCGGGCCAGCGTTCGCGGTGACGCCTCGAGCGGCGTTGACTTCGAGGAGCTGGCGGCGATCGCGTACTTCAAACCGGCGCAGCTGCCGCCCGGAATGGACGCCGGACTCGAGGCGAGCGCGCGTTATGCCGCGCAAAGCCCGATCATCTGGGCGAACGCCACGCACGTGTGCACCTGCGAGGTCGACATCACCACCGGGCAGGTCACGATCCTGCGGTTCGTCGTGAGCGAGGACTGCGGACCGATGATCAACCCGAACGTCGTCGAGGGGCAGATCGCCGGCGGCACGGTGCAGGGGATCGGCGGCGCGCTCATGGAGGAGTTCGTCTACGACGACGACGGCAACCCGCTCGCGTCGACGTTCGTCGACTACCTGCTGCCGACCTCGACCGAGGTGCCCGTCATCGAGTACGGCCACGTGGAAACGCCCGGCCCTGGCCCCGGCGGCTACAAGGGGGTCGGGGAGGGCGGCGCGATCGGCGCGACCCCGGCGGTCATCAACGCCGTCGCCGACGCGCTCGCGCCGTTCGGGGTGTCGATCACGCGGTTGCCGGCGAGTCCGGCGTCGATCGTGGAGCTGGTGAACCGGTCTCGGCAGCCCGGCGGACCGCCGCGATGATGCCCTGATAACCCGTGCAGCGGCAGTAGTTTCCGGACAGGCCTTCGCGGATCTGCTCGTCGGTGGGCGCGGGATTGTCGCGCAGCAGCGCCGTGACCGACATG
Source organism: uncultured Actinomycetota bacterium (assembly GCA_963782485.1). Taxonomy (GTDB): domain Bacteria; phylum Actinomycetota; class Actinomycetes; order Frankiales; family Frankiaceae; genus DATAZK01. Next base: position 192,739 of record CAWAJV010000004.1, on the reverse strand, counting down.
ACGAAGCCGGGCGTGCAGAAGCCGCACTGCAGCCCGTGACACTCGCGAAACGCCTCCTGGACGGGGGAGAGCTCGCCTTCGGCGGAGGCGATCGCCTCGATGGTGGTGACTTCGGCGCCGTCGGCCTGCACCGCGAACAGGAGGCAGGAGCGCACCGCGGCGCCGTCGACGAGGATGGTGCAGGCGCCGCAGGCCCCGTGTTCGCAGCCCACATGAGTGCCGGTGAGGCCGCAGTCCTGGCGCAGGAAGTCGGCGAGGGTGAGCCGCGACTCGACGGTGCGGGCGACCGGCTTCCCGTTCACCGACAGCCGGAGTGAGTGTTCAGCCATCGGGTGCTCCCGTGATCTCCGATGCTCTCGCTTCAGCACCGGCGGCCGCCCACGCGCGAGCGACCATCGCGGCACCCACCTGCCGGCGGTACTCCGGCGACCCGTGCATGTCGGCCGGGATGTCGTCGAGGCCCGCCATCGCCAGCTCGCCGAGCTCGGCCGGGTCGACCTCGTCGATGCCGCGCCCGACGACGGCCGCCTCCGCTGCCACCGGCCGGACGGGGGTCGATCCGAGCCCCAGCAGGCCGATCCCGCAGCGGGTGATCCGGTCGTGGTCATCCAGTTCGATCGCGGCGACGGCGCCGGCGATCGCGAAATCTCCGTAGCGCCGGGCGAACTCCTCCACCGCGAAGCCGCAGCGCCCGGTCCACACCGGAAAGCGCATGCCCACGAGCATCTCGTCGGGTTCGAGGGCCGTGCTCCACAGCCCGGTGAAGAAGTCCTGCGCCGGGATCGCGCGCCGGCCCTGGGGGGAGAGCACCTCCAGCTCCGCGTCCAGCGCGAGCGCGACCGCCGGATACTCGGCGGCGGGATCGGCATGCGCCATCGAGCCGCCGACGGTCCCCTTGTTGCGTATCTGGAAGTGGCCGATCAGCGGGGTTGTGCGGGCGAGCAGCGGGACGGCATCGGCCACCAACGGACTGACCTCCACAGCCGCCTCGGTGGTGACGGCGCCGATCCAGAGCGCGCCGTCGCGACGTTCGATGCCCTTCAGCTCGTCCAGCCGTGAGATGTCGATGAGGTGCTCGAAGTAGGTGACGCGCAGCGCCAGCATCGGCACCAGGCTCTGGCCGCCGGCCAGCAGCTTGCCGTCTTCACCGAACTCCACCAAGAGCTGCAGCGCGTCGGTGGCGCTCTCGGGGCGGTGATAGTCGAACGCCGCCGGCTTCATGGGCGCTGAACCTACCACCGAGTTGAGCACTCGCTCAGCAACGCGTCGGAGGGTTCAGCCTCGTGACCAGCGCCGCGACGGTCCGAGAGTGGGGTTGCAGATGTCGACCTCGAGCGACCTGGGCAAGGTCCCGATCTCGGGTCGGGAGGTCACCTGCACACGCCGGACGAGGTCGTCGCTCTGGTCTCCCGAAGCGCTCAGTCGATCCCGTAGCTGTTCACCTTTTCGGGATGGATGCGGATGAACGCGGGCCCGAAACCGGGCCCGAAGTCCTCGCCGCCGCTGGCGATCTGCTCGGCGCGGCCACGAATCTCGAGCATCCGTGGTGTCCACGGGTCGGTGGAGACCAGGTCGTCGATCACGATCGCTGCCCATCCGTTGGCCCCGACGTCGCGGTACTTCTTCGTGGTGGCGACGTGATGCCCGCCGATGTCGATCGTCCCGAGCTCGGCGTTGTAGCGGAACGAGGTCGGCACCACGTGGGGCTTGTGGTCGGCGCCGGTGGTGGCGATGCGTCCGAGCGGTTGGCCGGCGAGGTACTCGATCTGTGCGGGTGTCAGCTGTTGCATGCGGACACTCCACAACATGAAGTGCGGTTCAAGTCCAGCCCGCCGCCCAAAACAGGCAAGGCGTTGTCATGGACGCAGCCGCATCAGTTTCCACACACACGCGATCCGATGTCGGCTACGCAAGGTTGTTTGTTTCGAGAAACGACAACCCGACGGCGGCTGACGTCGGATCGCCTGTCAAGTAGTACTGCATGACCGGCCCGAGCCAGGCCACCAGCTCCTCGTGGGACAGACCCACGATGGGCGGCGTCTCCAGCACGTAACGAGACACGGCCAGGCCCAGCATCTGGGAGCCGAAGAGCGCGGCCCGCTCGGCCGGGTGGTCGGGAACCACGGCGGCGAGAGTCGGCGCCACCTGCCTGAAGAAGACCTCACGCATCTTCGCCGCAGCCTCGGGGCTCGTGACGGCGGCGCGCAGCAAGGCGAGGAACGTCGACTCCTGCTCCCACACGGCGAAGAAGTGCGGCATGAGCACCTCGGCGATGCGCTCGGGTGGAACGCCCGCCAGATTCGGGAGGCCCAGCTCGAACTCGGCCGAGGCCGCGAAGAGCTGCTCCTTGGAGCCGAAGTAGCGGATGACCATCGCCGGATCGACGCCCACGTCGGACGCGATCAAGCGCAACGTCGTCCGCTCGTAACCCTCCGCGCCGAAGCGCTGCCGGGCGGCGGTGAGGATCGCCGCCTTGGTGGCCGGCCGGGAGCGGCGGCGTGGGGTGGACACGCCACGATCATAAGTCACCGGCGGTTGACTACGGCCGCCGGCGTGCCCTACCGTCCCAAGTCACCGAACGTTGACTAACGGAGGCCACATGCCTGATTGCTCTGCATCCCGCTTCGCCTGCGGCCGGCGCCAGGTGCTGATCGGCGGTCACGGACCCGACCGGACGTCACCTGCTCCTGTCGCGCAACGGCAGCACGGGTCATCGCCCTGGATGCCAAGTGCACGCACATGGGCTGCACGGTCGCTCCCAAAGGCGAGCAGCTGCAGTGCCCGTGTCACAACTCCGTGTTCTCCCTGTCGGGACAGGTGGTCTCGGGCCTCGCGCCGTCACCGTTGCAGGCGGTCGCGGTACGCGTGACGTCGGGGCAGGTCGTGCTCGCCTGACGGGGCGATCGGGGCGCGTGCTTCACTCTCACGCATGGACCTGCAAGCCGCGCTCGACAAGATCGAGATTCACGAGTTGTTCGCCAGATACGCCCGGGGCGTCGACAGCCAGGACTGGGACGTGTGGAAGGGCGTGTTCACCCCGGACGCGACGCTTGACTACAGCTCGGCGGGCATCCCGGTCGGTACGCGTGACGAGATCGCGGCGACGTTCGAGGCGGCCTTCAAGACCATCCCGATGGCGATGCACTACATCACCAATATCGAGGTCGAGCTCGACGGCGACCGGGCGACGGCGCGGGCGATGTTCTTCAACCCCATGGTGCTGCCGGGCAATACGGAGCAGAGCTCGTGCGGCGGCTACTACCACCACGATCTGGTGCGCACGCCGGACGGCTGGAAGTGCGAGCGTCTCGTCGAGGACAACGTGTGGTTCCTGAACCCTCCCGGCGCACCGGCGAGCGCGCAGTGATCCTCCCCGGCCGTTTCGACGGCAAGGTCGCCCTCGTCACCGGGGCCGGTTCGGGCATGGGTCGCTCCATCACGCAGCGGCTCGCGGCCGAAGGCGCGTCGGTCTATGCCGTGGACATCGCGCAGGATCGGCTCGAGAAGACCCAGCGGCGGTCAGCAGAGGCGGGTGCCGCGGGCACGATCGAGATACGCCGGCTCGACCTCGCCGATCCCGACGCCTGCGTGGACGCGGTCAGGGGCGCCGTCGAACACTTCGGCAAGCTCGACGTGCTCGGCAACGTCGCCGGCATCTATTTCGCCGAGCACACCCCGAACGTGACCCGCGAGCAGTACCGCCGGTTGATGGCGATCAACCTCGACGCGTACTTCTTCCTGGCGCAGGAGGCGATCCCGCACCTGCTGGAGACCTCGGGAAACATCGTCAACATCGCCTCGAACTCCGGCCTGATGGGCGTCGCGTACTCGGCGGCGTACTGCATGAGCAAGGGCGGCGTGGTGCAGCTGACGCGTTCGCTCGCGGTGGAGTACATCAAGCAGCCCTTGCGGGTCAACGCGATCGCCCCCGCGGGCACCAACACCAATCTCGCCGTCGGGGTGAGCTTCCCGCCCGACATGGACGTCGACCTGGCCGCGCGCATGGGCGGCTTCCGGGGCATGACCGAACCCGATGAGGTGGCCGCGCTTTTCGCCTACCTGGCCTCGGATGAGGCCCGCTCGGTCACCGGCGCGGTCTACACCGTCGACCACGGCCTCACCGCAAGCTGACGGCTGGTCAGTCCAGCGCCGAGTCGATCTCCTCGGCCACCTCGGTCGTCGGCGCGCTGCTGACCGCCGGGACCTGACCGAGCCGGCCCGACTCGAAATCCGCGAACGCCTGGGAAATCTCCGCTTTCGTGTTCATGACGAAGGGGCCGGCCCAGGCGACGGGCTCGCGGATGGGGCGCCCGCCGAGCAGCAGGACCTCCATCGCCGCGGTGTGGCTGTCCTGGGTCGGCGCGGCATCGACGGTAATCGCGTCGCCGCTGCCGAGCACGGCCAGCTGCCCCTGCTCCAGCGGCCGCTGCTCGGCGCCTACCGAGCCGCGGCCGGCCAGCACGTAGACCAGGGCGTTGAACTCATGAGGCCAGGGCAGGACGAGCTGGGCGCCCGGGCTCACCGTCGCGTGGACCATCGTCATCGGGGTGTACGTCGACCCGGGACCGTGATGGGTCTGGCCGGGGGTCGCGCTCGGGAAGTCACCGGCGATCACCCGTACCAGCGCGCCCGCATCGTTCGAGGTGAGCAGCAGGACGCGCTCCGGGGCCAGGTCCTGATAGCGCGGCGGCACCCACTTCTGCGCCTTCGGGAGGTTCACCCACAGCTGCAGGCCGTGGAAGCGCCCACCCGCGGCCACCACGTGTTCCGGCGGGGTCTCGATGTGCAGGATGCCCTGCCCGGCCGTCATCCACTGGGTGCCGCCATCGGTGATGAGGCCGCCGCCGCCCTGGGAATCGTTGTGCTGCAGCAGGCCGTCCATCATGTACGTGACGGTCTCGAACCCGCGGTGCGGATGCCACGGGGTGCCCTTCGGCTCGCCCGGCCCGTAGTCGACCTCGCCCATCTGGTCCAGGTGGATGAACGGATCGAGCGCTGCGAGGTCGACGCCGGCGAAGGCCCGGAACACCGGGAAGCCCTCGCCTTCGAAGCCGCGCGGTGCCGTCGTCACCGAGCGAACGGGACGCTGCACGGCTCCCTCGGCCGGAGCCCCGACGCGGGCCAGCGTGGTGAGGTCATCAACGGTGACGGCAGGCATGGCGCTCTCCTCGGTTTACGTGACCTGAACGCCGGTCGCCGGCTCCTCATTTCCCGAGCCCGTCAGGAAAGTCCCAAGATCTCGCGGGCGTTGTCACGCAAGAACTTCGGCCAGACCTCGTCGCGCAGCGGCAGATCCTTGAGCTCGTTGAAGATGCGCTCCAGCGAGAGCCCCGAGGGGTAGTAGCCGGCGTACAGCACGCGGCCGGATCCCCTTGAGCTGTTGGCGAAGTCGAGGATCTCCCGCGGGTAGTACTTGGGGGCGAACGCCGACGTCGAGTAGTAGAGGTTCGGCCACTTCACCATCAGCTTGACGGCGAGGTCGACCCACGGCTCACCCCCGTGGCGCATGACCACTTTCAGCTCCGGGAAGAACCAGCAGACCTTGTCGAGCAGGCGCACCTCCTGCGCGTCCATCGGCACTCGAGGCCCGGGGACGCCGGTGTTCAGGAAGATGGGGATGCCGAGCTCGACGCATTTCGCGTACACGGGGTAGACCATGCGGTCGTCGATCGGCACCTGGGGAACGCAGCCGCAGGGAAAGAACTGGGCTGCGACGACACCGAGGTCGCGCACCGCGCTCTCCAGCGCGCGCACCGTCTCCATCCCGCGAATCGGATCGACCATGAAGCTGCCCAGCAGCCGGTCGGGATGCTGGCGTAGCGCCCTGATGCTCACCGGGTCGTCGGGACTGACCGGCAGCAACGCCTGCGCGACTCCGTACGTGTCCATCTCCCGGATCAGCACGGCGACCGGGTCCTCCCCCATGTCGGGGTCGGCGGGAAGGTCCTTGTACATGTAGCTGGCGGCGTGCTGGAAGTCGCCCTTGCTGTCGTCGTCCAGCAGCAGCGGTGCCATGGACCGCGCCCACCAGCGCCGGTCACCGGACGGCATCCCGATCATGGTGTCGATGACGCCGATGTCAGCCGGCATGGGCATGGGTGGGACCTCCAGCTGGTCGGGACGACGCTCGACCGACGTTAGCCGGGCCGCCAACCGAGCTGACGGCGGGACTCAACGTGCTCGCGCGTGACAGAGTGCTGCGACGCAGGGTCGCGGCGGCTGGACGACAAGGAGCCAGGCATGAACGTTCGGACGGAGTACCAGTTCAAGGCGAAGGTCGACGCCGTGATGGCGATGTACCTCGACCCGGAGTACCAGCGAAAGAAGCTGGTCGACGCCGGGCACAAGGATGTCGAGGTGCTCGAATGCGGTCCCGACGACGACGGGAACCTGCGCATCGTCACCAAGCGCACGGTCGCCGTCGATGTGCCCGGGGCGCTCAAGCGGATCCTGAAGCCGACCAATACGGTCACGCAGACCGATGTGTGGGAGTCGAACAAGCGTGGCCCGCGTAACGGCACCTGGACCGTCGACATCAAGGGCATTCCCATCCACCTGTCCGGCACCATGCATCTCGCCACCAAGGGCGCCGGAAGCGTCGAGACGATCGAGGGCACCCTCAAGGCTTCGGTGCCGCTCGTCGGCGGGAAGCTCGAGAAGCTCGCGCACAGCAATTTCCTCGAGCAGACCGCGCAGGAGCAGGACTTCAGCACCCGGTGGCTCGCAGGAGACGCATGACGCCGGTGCCTGCATCCGTGGATGAGTCATTCGTCGGCCCCGTGGTCTCCGTGCGGGGCGAGGCCCGGCAGACCGTGACGCCGGATGCCGTGCATCTGCAAGGCGCCATCACGGAGCACGGCCTGTCGAAGCCTGAGGCGCTGCGACAGGCGGCAGCGGCCGCCGAGCGGCTCACGGCTGCCCTCCGCCCGCTCGGGGGCCGGCCGCTGACGGTCGACTCCGAGCGTGCGCCGCTCACCTGGTCCCTGCAGTCGGCCGGCACCCAGCCAGAAGGCGAGCCGAACCCGCACACCGGGAAGTGGGAGCTGACCGGCCGCATCGCGTCCGTGGTCTCGGTGGGTCTGACGGTGCGTGACTTCAGCGTGCTCGATGCCGTCGGCGAGGCGCTCGCGCCGCAGCAGGCCGTAGCGATCCACAGCACCGCCTGGACCGTCGACGACGACAACCCGGCGTGGCCCGACGTGCGCGCGGCGGCCATCCATTCCGCGATACGCAAGGGCCGCGACTACGCGGCTGCACTCGGAGGAGCGTTGCTCGACATCCTGCACGTTGCCGATGCCGGACTCCTCGGGAGCGACAACGGCAGCGCCTACCGCGCCAGTGGCAGGCGCATGGCGATGGCGACGTCCGCCGGCGGGCCGGAATCCGGGGTGCCGACTCTGGACCCCGTTCCGCAGGAGCTCGTCGCGACGATCGAGGCCCGCTTCAGCCTGACCGGTGTCGCCCTGAGCACGCTCTGAACCGGTGGCTCGACAGCTATCCGCCACCTAGCCAAAGCTCCCGGCCGGCACCTCGACACTTTGGCGGCGGCGTCGAGGCGTAGCCGGGTGTTGCAGAGCAGGGCGTTGACGGCGTAGTGCGGCCGTCCAACGCTCAGGCAACGAAGCCGGCTATGGAAGCGTGTTCTTTTCGATGACGCCGTTCTTCATGATGAGCGGAAAGGATGTCTCCGGGGTGGCCACTAGATCAAGGTCGGTCAGCGGGTCGCCATCAACCAGCAGTAGATCGGCCAAGGCCCCGACGGCGACGACACCGAGGACGCCGGGATAGGGATTGCGCGGACCGCTGAGCGCGAGTAGCTCAGCGTTTCGCGACGTCGCCATCCGCAGCGTCTCGGCGGGCGTGAACCACCGCGACATCTTCGCCAGTTGAGCCCCCTGCCGTGACGCCAAGTGGGCGTCGAACAGGGTGTCGGTGCCCCAAGCGAGCTTGACGCCGTGGGCCTTGGCCAACGCGTAAGCCGTTTCAGTGCCGCGGGAGACTTCGCGTTGCTTGGCCTGACCGGCGGGGTCGGGGACGGGGATGGCGTCCTCGTCGTCGAGGAAAGGCTGCAGGCACCACCAGATGCCCTCCGCGGCCATCATCGCGACGGTTTCCTCGTCGAGAAGCTGTCCGTGCTCAATGCACCGCACGCCGGCGCGGATCGCCTGCTTCACGGCGTGCGGAGTGTAAGCGTGGACCATGACGTAGGTGCCCCAGTTGGCAGCCGCGGCGACGCCGGCGCGAAGCTCATCCTCGGTGTATTCGGTGACGTCGATCGGATCGTAGGCCGAGGAGACTCCGCCGCCAGCCATCATCTTGACCTGGGACGCGCCGTGCATGAGCTGTTCACGAACCCCGCGCAACACCTCGGGCACCCCGTCTGCGATCACTGCTCCGCCGACCGTCTCTACGTGAGACAGATGCCCACAAACACCGCGTGGGGTCTCGTAGGGCATCCGGAAGTCGCCGTGCCCTGAGGACTGGGAGATGAACGCCCCGGACGGGAAAATCCGTGGCCCTGGCGAAGAGCCTTCGTCGATGGCTCGTTTGATACCGAAGACCGGACCGCCGGCATCACGGACCGAGGTGAATCCCCGCATCAGCATCGCCCGAGCGGCAAGCAAGCCGTGGATACCGACATAGGTGGGATCGGCGGTGACCGCCACCTGAGCCGGGAGCGTTGTGAACGCGATGTGCGCGTGCGCGTCGATCATCCCCGGCATGAGCACTCGGCCGGCGCCCTCCACGAGGGTCGTCTCTGCAGGCAGTTCCGCATCAGCGCTGGCGCCGATGGCCGCGATGCTGGACCCGACGACGGTCACGGTGACGGGCTGCGTGAGCTCGTCGGATTGGCCGTCGAAGACCCTGACCTCACGGAAGATCGTGACCATCGGGATCGTGACGGTCATGGAGCCTCCGGAGGTGAGGTCTCCGCGGCGACACGGTCGCTCGACGCGCAGATCAGACGTGCGGACCCTAGCATCGGCGCTCGCGAGGGGTCGAAATGGTCGATGGCGACGCCGGGTTGGGTTTCGGCGTGCCACGAGTCAGGACGCCAGCAGCGCGGCCAGCTTCAACGTCGTGTTCGAGTTGCGGATGGTGACCTTCTTGTAGATCGGCGCACTCACGAGCTTGGCGAGCACCGAGCGATTGCGCCCGGCCAGCGTGTTCGACTGATACAGCACCCGATGGCCGACCTCCAACGCGTCGACATCCGGCTTCAAGGGTGGCAACGCCGCGACGACCTCGCTCGGAGACGCGTCGCCCAGCATGACGATCAGGTTGTGCCGCGAGTCCGGCGCTGTACCCCAACCTGCGGGAGCTGCTGCGACGATCCGCTGCCACTCGGCGGCGCTCAGCACGGCCACCGCGACTGCGAGTGAGAAGGCGCGGTCGATGCACGCCGTGATCGCCGATCCGAGGCCGGCCGTATCGCCGGAGTCGGAGGAGAAGAGCACGTTGCCGCTGGCGATGTAGGTCGTGACATCGACCAGGCCATCGCCGGTCAAGGCGCGCGCCAGGTCCGGCATCTTCACCAGGCTCTTGCCGCCGACGTTCACACCGCGCAGCAGCGCGAGATAGCGGGTGGTGGGCGGCGCAGGCGGCATCGGTCGAGGCTAGGCCATGCGACGGTGTTAGCTTGCTCGCGTCTCGAAGCGCAGGAGAAGGCTATGACGACAGCGGCATGCCCGGTCAGCAAGACTGAATCTGGCGACTGGCTCTTCGCGGGCTACGAGGAAGTGCTGGCGGCGACGCAGGATGTCCACGCGTTCCGCGCCAACTTCCGCGCTCCCGGTGTGGAGGTGCCGCCCGAGGAGCAGTTCGTCAACGAGATCCCCGAGCCGCGCCACGGCCAGGTCCGAAAGATCATCAATTCGGCGATCGCCACCCACCGGCTCACCGGCGTCGAACCGCTCTGCGAGCAGCTGTGCCAGGACCTGCTGGCCGCCATCCGCGAGCAGGGCGGGCCGGTCGACCTGGTCCGCGAGTACGTGATGCCGGTGCCGAACACGATCATCGCCCACCTGCTCGGTGCCGAACCGGGCGACTACGAGAAGTGGGCCAGCTGGTCGGAGGAGGTGGTCGAGGGGACGTATCCGAGCCTCTACCGCAACGAGCGCGGGGTAGGGCTCGCGGGTGCTCACCCGGAGTTCGCGGCGTACGTCGACGCGATCATCGCCGACCGTCGCGCGAACCCCCGCGACGATTTCGTCTCACGGCTCATCAGCCGCGAGGTCGGCGGTCGCACGCTCACCGACATCGAGGCCCGCGCGCAGCTGGTCTTCCTCTTCATCTCCGGCAACGAGACCACCCGCCATCTCATCGGCAACCTGCTCTACCGGGTCGCCGCAGACCCCGAACTCCTCGGGCAGCTGGCCGCGGACCGCACGCTCATCGAGCCCGCGATCGAGGAGTCGCTGCGTCTCGACCCGCCCGTGCGCCTGCTGATGCGCACCTGCTCGGCCGAGACCGCCATGGCTGGAGAGCAGATCGCCCCCGGCGAGCGGGTCATCTTCGGGGTGGCCGAGGCCAACCGCGACACGCGGCGCTTCGATGAGCCCGAGCGGTTCGCGCTCGACCGGTCCGACCCGCGGCGCCACCTGGCGTTCGGCGGTGGCCCGCACATCTGCCCGGGCGCTCACCTGGCTCGCATGGAGGCAAGGGTCGCGCTGAACGTGCTGCTCGACAGCGCGCGAAGCCTCACCATCGAGCCCGGCCACGAGTACGAGAACGTGCCGGTCGTCTGGGCCCACGGACCGACCTCGTTGCCGGTCCGGATCGCCTGGCGCTAGCGGACCTTGGCGTTGACCTCGAGCGTGCCCGCCACCGTGGTGTGCTGCCAGGGTGAACCGGCGCGCGGCTGGGTCGCGATCGTGGCGATGCGCTTGTCGCGGCTCGGGTACAGGTGGGCAGCTCCCTGCGCGGTGCTCAGCTGAATCCAGTACGTCTTGCCCGCTGTGATGTCGCAGGCGTAGCCGTCGATCGTGATGGCGCGGGCCTTCGTCGACAATGCGCCGTCCGACACCGCACCCCAGCAGCCGGGCTCGCCTTCGCTGGCTGCCGGCGGCGCCGGATGGCCACTGGTGTCGCTCGGGGTGATCAGGTACGCCAGAATCCCGAGGGATTGCTTCCCGGCACGTGACGCCACCAGGTCGATCTTGTCGAGCTGGCCGCTGCGCGTCGCGGTGAAGGCGACCGCGACGGAGCGGGTCGCGGAAACCGGGACGGGCCGGCTGGTGTCGGCCGGGCCGAGCGTGCCGACGCCGGCCGCCGGACTTGTGGCGACGCACGAAGCGACGCAGCAAGTGCCGGCCGCCACCAATAAACCGGTCGCAGTGCGGGTCGCGTTTCGCATGGGGTTTCGCCTCCTAGAACGGATGACCTGAGCGTCACCCTCGGCGTTGGTCTCGTTACGCATTGAAAGGGGTGTCGCGGCACGATTCACCCTGTCGAGTGACGAAAGGGACGTTCGTACCTACCGCGGGACGCTCTGACCGGCTTCGCTATCAGCAATGGCTTCGATGATCGAGCTCTACTGGCTGCCCCTCGGCGCGGGCGACGCGTCGGGCTGCGTGCGCTTCAACGGTCGCGCCTACGAGGCGATCGCCGCCGGGCTCAGTCGCCGTCCTCGATGCCACCTCTTCCACTCGGCGCTGATCGTTCAGGACGGCCCCGACGCGGTCGCCATTGAGATGGCGCCGGTGTGGGGCAACGCCGGGCTCGGCGACGAGCGAGGCGTGGTGCTCGAAGGCCCGGTTGGCGCTGCGTGGCTCGGGCGGTCGCGGCTGTTCCGGTACGAGGTGCGCTGCTGGCGCGGCGGCCGCATTCCCGATGTCGACGAGGCCATCGCGAGTCCGGTCCCGGTGAGCAGCGACCCGGGTGCGGCGCGACACCTGCTGGACCTCGTCCCGCAATTCCCGATCGCGACGTGGGGCCGGGACGAGATGGGAGCCGGGGAGATGTGGAATTCGAACTCGCTGATCGCGTGGCTGCTGGCGCGGACCGGCTGTGCAGCGGGGCTGCAGCCGCCGCCGGGTGGCCGGGCACCGGGGTGGGATGCCGGACTCGTCGTGGCCCGGCGGATGGGGCCGGTCGCCGAGCCGGTCAGGCCGTGAGTGCGAAGACCAGCACCAGAAGCGCGATGATCAGGTAGAGGCCCAGACCGTCATACCAGCGCCGGGTCTCGTACTCGTCGATGATGCTCTGATCGCAGGGGAGCTGGGTGACCATGATGGCCTCCACTAGGCGAGGGTTGCCTTGCTTGACGCCTACGTCATCGGAATCGAGCACCACAGCTTGACGCCGAAATCCCGGGCCCTTGTCCCCGGACAGGCAGTAATACGTCCCGGCTTCAGAACTCGCCCGCGAGCGGCTCCGCCGTCGCCGACAGCCGATCCTTGCGGATGACGCACCACACGGCCTTGCCGCGCTCGGTAGGCCGGGTGCCCCACTGCTCCGCGAGCATCGCGACCAGCTGCAGTCCGCGACCGTGCTCGTCGTCCGGGGTCGGCCGCAAGCGGCGGGGCAGGTAGGCCGCGGAGTCGAACACTTCGAGAACGAAGTGTCCTGCCGCATCGCGCAGGCGCAACTCGATGGGCGGGCTCCCGTAGACGATCGCGTTGGTCGTGAGCTCGCTCGTCAGCAGCACGACATCCTCCTGGAGCGCCGGGCTGACATCCCACGCGCGGAGAACGCCGGTTACCTGGTCACGCACCCGCCGGACGGCCCGGTCCTCACTCGCGACGTGGATGGTGAGCGAATCGTCCTGGTTCCCCTGTTCCACATGGGCAATCAGGATGGCGACGTCGTCCTCGTGGCCTTCGGGAAGCAGGGTGCGCACGAGCACGTCGGGAATCGAGTCGTTGAACGATTCCAGCCGATCCAGCTCCTGGCAGAGCCGGGCGATGCCCTCATCGAGGTCCTGCTCCCGGTTCTCGACCAGGCCGTCGGTGTACAGCACGAGCATGGCGCCCGCCGGGAGAACGACCTCGCCACCGCGCGTCGCCGGCAGGCCGGTGCCAAGCGGCGGTTCGGTGGCCGTATCGAGGAGGCGGGTCGGCTCGCCGGGAACCCGCAGGAGCGGGGGCAGGTGGCCGGCGTTCGCGTAGACCAGCCGGCGCTCGCCGGGGTCGTAGACCGCGTACACGCACGTCACGATGTGGTCGGCACCGAGGTCTCGAACCACCGCATCGAGGTGTTCCAGGACGTCGGCCGGGGGCAGGTCGAGACGCGCGTACGCCCGCACCGCGGAGCGCAGCTGTCCCATGACGGCAGCCGCGCGTACCCCGCGCCCCATGACGTCGCCGAGCACCAGAGCCGTGCGTCCGGCACCCAGCTCGATGACGTCGAACCAGTCGCCCCCCACCTGCGTGCCCTCGACCCCGGCGCGGTAGTACGTCGCGACCCGCAGCTGCTCGGGGTCGAACGAGGGCGGGGGGAGCAGGCTCGCCTGGAGTTCATTGGCGATGCGGTGCTCGCGGTCGGCTGCCTCGCGGGCCGCAGCCGCGACGGCGAGGGCCTCCTGCGCCAGCTTCTGCTCGGTGATGTCCTGCTGGCTGCCACGCAAGCGAGCTGGGCGTCCCGATTCGTCGTATTCGAGCTCACCGATGATGTGAAACGTGTGGATCTCACCGTCCGCGGCCAGCATCCGGGTCTCGAAGTCCAGCTTCCGGCCCTGGATCGCGGCATGGATCGCCGTTCGTACTTCCTCGCGGTCAGCGGGATGCGCGCGCTGCTCGATCGTGTAGTCGAAGCCGCGCTCGCGCAGCTCCTGGGGGTCGAGCTGCAGCTGTCGCAGCAGCTCCGTCGATGCGCTCACGCTGCTGGTGTTGAGGTCGATCTCCCAGCTTCCGACCTTCGCCAGCCGCTGCGCCTGATCGAGCAGCACCTGGCGCCGCTCGAGCTCCTTGCGCATGCGGCGGACCCGGTCGAGTTCGAGGTTGGCGCGTACCCGGGCCAGCAACTCGCGAGCCGCGAACGGCTTCACGAGGTAGTCGTCGGCGCCGGCGTCCAGACCCTCGACCGTGGACTCTTCACCGGCGCGGGCGGAGAGCAGAACCACGGGGACCGAAGCAGTGTCGGGATCGGCGCGCAGCGCACGCACCAGCTCGAAACCGTCCATGCGCGGCATCATCACGTCGCTCAGGACGAGGTCCGGCCGATGGGTTCGCACCGCGTCGAGCGCCTCCATCCCGTCGGCCGCGGTGACGATGTCGTAGCGCGTCGCGAGCAGCTGCGTGACGTACTCACGCATGTCGGCGTTGTCGTCGGCGACCAGCACCAGGGGGCGCCGGCCGGGCTCCGGGCCGACCTCGGGCACAGCGGGCCTGCCGGGCTCGGTGGGTTCAGCGAGCACCGGACTCTCCTGGCCGTTCCATTTCATCGCCTCGGCGACGAAATGCTGGGCATACGGTTCGGCAGCGGGAGCGACCTCCGCCGGCACCCGGGCCTCGTCGACGGCCTGCGGGACGCTCAGCGGAAGGCGCACCCGAAACGTGCTGCCCGCCCCGGGGGTGCTCGTGACGTCGACCGTCCCGCCGTGCAAGGCGACCAGCTCAGCGACGAGGGCGAGCCCGATGCCGGAGCCTTCGTGGGTGCGGGAGCGGGCGCCGGCCACCCGGTGGAAGCGCTCGAAGAGGTGGCGCTGCTCGTCGGGCTCGATGCCGATGCCGGTGTCGGCCACGGACAGGACGACCGTCTCCGGGTCATCCTGGTCAGGTTTCAGGCTGACCGAGATGCTGCCCTCGAAGGTGAACTTCAACGCGTTGGACAGCAGGTTGAGCACGATCTTCGCCCACATCTCGGCGTCGACCCAGACCTCCTGGGGCAGGGGCGGGCATTCGATGTCCAACGTGAGGCCGACCCGATCCGTCGCCATCACGAACGAGCGGGCGAGCTCCTCGGTATAGCTGGCCAGCTCAAGGGGCTCGCGCCGGGGCGCCAGGCTCCCAGCCTCGAGACGAGAGAAGTCGAGCAGGCTGTTGACCAGGCGCATCAGCCGCTGGGCGTTGCGGTGGACGATCTCGACGCGCGAGTGCTGCACCGGGCCGAGCGGCTCCGAGCCATCGGTGAGCGCATCCTCGGCCGGACCGAGCAGCAGGGTCAGCGGGGTGCGGAACTCATGACTGATGTTGGTGAAGAAGGCGGTCTTCGCCCGGTCGACCTCGGCCAGCCGCTCAGCGCGATGGCGCTCCTGCTCGTAGGCGCGGGCGCTGGCGATGCCGGCGGCGATGTGGCCGGCGACGAGATCGACGAAGCTGCGGTATCCCGCGTCGAAAGGGCGGTAGCGGTTCAGCCCGGCGACCGCAAACCCGTACGGGGCGGCAAATCCCTGCTGGGGGAGTGGCACGACGAATGCGTGCTCGGGCGGCTGATCCCACCCTCCGGTCGGCAGGTCGGGGAAGCGGTGACCGAGGTCGCCGACCACCACGGATTCGCCGCGCAGCAGGGCGGCGGCCGGCCAGGCGGGGTGGAGCTCGTCCGGTCCGATGGTCGCCGGGGCGGCCGGGTGGTCGGCGTCGAGGCCGGCGGTACCGGCGAGGCGTGCGGTGCCGTCTTCCTCGTAGCGATAGATCAGCGTGAACGGCACCAGCTGGCTCGCGTTGGCCAGGTGGCGGCAGGCGGCATCGACGACCTCGGCCTCCGTGCGGACGGCGGTCGGGTCGGAGCCGAGGTCGCGCAGCGTGGCGAGCCGCCGCTCGCCGATGACCCGCTCGGTCTCCTCGCTGACGACGCAGAGCATGCCGACGATGACGCCGTCGTCGTCGGACAGCGGGCTGTAGGAGAACGTGTGGTAGCTCTCCTCGCGATAGCCGCTGCGCTCGAGGAAGAGCAGCAGGGCTTCGTCCCACGTCGCCGTACCGGTCCGCATCACGGTCTCGATGCGTGGCCCGATGTCCGGCCAGATTTCCGCCCAGACCTCGCTGGCCGGCCTGCCGAGTGCCCACGGGTACTTGTCGGCGAGCGTCTGGTGGCGATACGCGTCGTTGCAGAAGAAGGTGAGGTCCGGCCCCCAGGCCATCCACATCGAGAACCGGGACGACAGCAGCGCGCGCACGACGGTCGACAGGCTGCGGGGCCAGCTGTCGGGGTCGCCCAGGGCGGTGGCAGCCCAGTCGACGGCGGCGAGATCCTCGCCGACCGCGCCGCCGCCGCGAAAGACGTTCGGAATCACGACAGACATCCTGCTCTAGGGCTGCCGGTGGGCGCGACCAATCACAGGAACCGGACGGCGCCGAGCAGCCCGTCGGTGTAGACGGGGGTGATCGAGATGACCGTGCCGGTATGGGCGGCCGAGATCATCATCCCATTGCCGAGGTAGAGCGCGACGTGGGTGACGTAGCCCGGCGCTGTCGGATCGCCCGCCCAAGCCAGCACATCGCCGGGAGCGGCATCGGCATAGGAAACGTGAGGGCCGGCCACCCATTGCTCGGCGGCGCTGCGCGGCAGGGCGACGCCGATCTGCTGGAATGCCCATCCGGTGAAGCCCGAGCAGTCGAAGGCGGTGGGGCCGGCCGCGCCGTACACGTACGGCATGCCCAGGCGCGTCTTCGCGGCGGCCAGCAAGGCCTCCAGCCGGCTTCCGGCGGCGGGAGCTGGAACGGCTGGGGCAGGGGCGGGCACGGCCGGAGCAGGGGCCGCAGCTGGGGCGGGAGCGGCGGCGGGCGCCGGTGCGGGAGCCGCCACGGCGCTAGGTGTGCGCGGGGCGGCGACCGGCGCCGGCGGGAGCGGCCGCAGCGGGCGCACCGACGCGCCGCTCCCGAAAGCGGCAGACAGGTCCGTCGTGAGCGTGCGCAGGTTCGCGGCCGGCGCGCTCACCAGCATGCCGGCGCGCGCCGGCAAGCCGAGGGCGCGCGCTCGGGAAGCGGAAATCACGGCATCCGCGTCCGGGATGCCGACCGTGTCGAAGGCCGCGAGCCGCAGAGGCAGGGTGGTACGCCCGGACATCGGGAGCGTGCCACCGAGCGGCAGCTTGAGTTCCTTGGCCGCGTCGAACGAGGTGGTGAGCTCACCGCGGGCAACGGCCTGCCACAGCCGGTCGGACTGCGCGGTCGGGGCGACCGCCCACGCCCGGAACGTGCTCGGCTCGACCCCGTAGGTGGCGATGCGTGAGCCCCGCAAAGTGGTGGTGCCGTAGGCGAACGTCGTGGTCGCCCCCACCCCGGGCAGCCGGCGAACGGCGGCGACCATGGCCGCCGGGAGCGGCTTCGACGCGGTGATGAGCAGGTCGGGGCGCACGAGGCGACCCAGGGGAGCGACGGATGGCGCCGGGGTGCTGGGTACCGCTGAGCCGGCGGCAACCGGCCGCGCCTGCTTGGCCGGCGGCCTGCCGTGTGCTGCCGCCACGGAGACGGACGCGCCGAGGACGGCGACGAGCCCGAAGGCGATCGCCGGAAGCCATCGAAGAGCCGGGCTGGGGCCGGTACTCATGGTGGGTGCAACGAAGGATTCGCACTTCGGTCACGCCCGGTGAAAAGCTTCGCCGAGGGCGGCCGGCTCAGACGTTGTCGGTGGCCGGATGCTCGTGGCCGCACGGCCCCTTGACGAATGCCTGCAGCAGGTTCGTGGTCACGGTCGTGGTCACCCGCTGGCAGAGCGGGCCGTAGGCGCCGGCCAGGGCGTTGATCCAGGAGTTGGTGCCCGTCGCCAGGACACCTGCGCCGCTCCTGGTCGTGTAATAGGCCATGTCGGAGAAGCTCGACCGCCCGTTGCAGACCAGCGGGGAGTGGGCCAGCACCTCGATGGGTCGCGGGGTCGGCACGGAGAGGTTCACCCGGTCGTACTCACCGCCGATCAGGCCCGGGAGCCGGGTGCCCGCGGCGACGCCCGCACCCGCGAAAAGCCAGTTCTGCGGGTTGGTGACCACCATGTCGGCGCGCACCGGATTCGACTCGTAGAAGACGCCGGTGAGGACACTCTCGGGGCGCGCGTAGGGCGCGTAACGCCACTGGCCGGTCACCTCGCGATCGTTGCGGCCGTACAGCGGATCTTGCTGCGGCTCCTTGTAGCAGGTCTGCAGCCGGTTCGGCCCGGCCGCGGTGGGGCCGAGCCGGATGTGGCGGTAGATGGCATTCGCGCCGAAGAAGGCGAGGTTGGTGCCGCGGTCGCGAGCCGCTTCCAGCCGGTCGCGCATGAGGGTCGAGTAGTACTCGTCGTGGCCGGGGGTGAGCACCGCTAGCGCGCCCGAAAGCGCATCAGGATGCGCATGAAGGTCGGTATCGCTGAGGTACTCGGCCGGCAACCCGAGCCGCTCGACGAGCGACACCAGCGGAAGCAGGTTTTCCTGGAACTCGCTCGCTCCCTGCGCGGTGACACCCCCGTACGGGCGGTCGAACGACACGGCGCGCGCCCGGTCTCGATACGCCCCGTCGGGGCCGAAGTAGAGGCTGTAGCCGCCGAACGGGTTGTACGCCTGCCAGGTGGTGTCGCCGTTGATCAGCACGATCTTGCCGCTCGCGTCGCCCGAGCGGATCGCTAACGGGATGTAGCGCTGCCCGCCGGTGCCGGCGTCGAGCCGGAAGATGTAGAAGCCGGGGGTCCAGCCCTTGGTCTCAACGGTCAGCGAGACCGGCCAGTCGGTGACGGCGGTGTTCGTCGACGTGATGATGCGGGCGGGCGCACCCAGCCGGCCGCGGAGCAGCTTCGAGCGCCAGACCCGGCGGCCCTGCGTCGCGGCGTACCAGCCGGTGCGGAAGGCGGTGACGCGGTAGGTCGAGGCGGTCGTCGAGATGTGCAGGTTGACCGATTCACCCGCGAGGATGCTGGTGCGGTTCGCCCAGCCTTCGATCTCGTTCGGGGCGCCCAGCCGGTCGAGCCGCCAGCGCGGGTCGCCCTTCAGCGCGTTTTCCTGAGCGGTGACGGAGACGGCGGGGCGGGACTTGCTCGTCCCCGTGGGTGGTCGTGGCCCCGGGGCGGAATGGGAAGCCTGGCTGGCAACCTGCTTGGCCGCCCGCTGAGTCTGGCCGCATGCCGCCACGGCACCGATCGCGCCGGCCGAAGCTGCGTAGAGCGCCTGCCGCCTGCTGAGTCTTTTCACCATGGTTCCCGAGTCGCCGCTTTCTGGCGGTCCACTGATTGGTTGCATAGCAACACGCAATCGACGGTGCAGAGCGTTAGCCACTCCGGACGTCATCAGAAGTTGGGAAGCGGCTATCGGGTCGCTGACACCGCCCTCGTCCGAGGTGAAACCGGCGCTAGCGTGCTCGCGACGACCCACGGGAGCCGGGAGGGCGAATGGCGATCGCGTTCAACCACACGCTGATCAACGTGCGGGACAAGGCGGAATCGGCGGGGTTTCTCGCCGAGATGTTCGCCCTTCCGGCCCCGGTGAAATACGGGCCGTTTCTCTGCGTCGAGCTCGCCAACGGGGTCTCACTCGACTGCGTGGACGTCGAGGAGGTGCATCCCCAGCACTACGCGTTCCTGGTCAGCGAAACCGAGTTCGACGAGATTCTCGGCCGCATCAGGGCTCGAGGGTTGACCTTCTGGGCGGACCCCTTCCACCGGGAGCCGAACGCCTGGAACACCGGTGACGGTGGGCGCGGCCTCTACTGGGAGGAACCGAGCGGCCACCTGCTGGAGATCATCACCAGGCCGTACGTGACGGAGCGCATTCGGGATTAGCGACGGCGGGCCCGTCGTCCCGGCTCAGGTGCGGGCGCGGATCGCGTTGCGAATCCTCCGCTGTGGCAGGTCAGGAGAAGGGCGTGACCGGCCGCTCGAGCTGGTGGCCGTCGATCACGATGTCGACCTTCTCGTTGTAGAACGCGACCAGCCCGGCGATCGGCAGCAGCTGCCGGGTGGGGAAGTCGTAGGCCCACGCCAGGTCGGGGTGAACCGTGTCGCCCACCCGCACCGACCAGTACCCGCTCGTCTTTCCCTTGTAGGGACAGGAGGTTTCGGTGTCGGACGGCACCAGGTTCGTGAAGTCGACCTCGGTGCGGTTGAAGTAGTAGCGGGTCGGGAGTCCGGTCTCGAAGACCATGACGGTCGAGGCCGATTCGGCCAGCACCGTGCCCTCGAGCTCGACGCGCACCCAGCGGGTCGAGCGCAGCGCATCCACCCGCGTGTACGGGTTTCGTGGATGGACGAAGACCTCCTCGTCCTCCTCGTACCAGGCGTCGAGCGCCGCCCACTCGAAACGCACCGTGCCGGCCAGTCCCTCCAGCGCGTCGGCACCGTAGATCCGGGCGGCAGCCGGTTTCGTGACCTCGCCGACCGTCAACGCCTGGCGGCGCGCCGTCCCCCGGCTGAGCTTCTGCGGGTGCTGCTCGTCAACGAGCACGCCGGCGACGACATCGGCGAGCGGGATGTAGTACTGCGGGTACCGCGCCCACTCCCACACGTAGAGCGCGTGGAGCGTGTCGAAGACGACCTGCCCGTTGAGGACGCCGCGCACGCGACGCGGGGCCGGCTCGATGTGGTTGGCGGCGGCGATCATCTGCGGGTAGTCGGCCACGGCATTCACCCTCTCGTGGAGCGGGACCGGACGGCTCACCCCCGCAGCATGGTTGATGTTGAAGTCCGGGCCGCAGAGGATGTGGGCCAGAGCGTCCAGAGCATCCAGTCGACATATCCAAAGGTCCCAGCCACGGAGCCCACATGACCCACCCGGAATCACCCCCCTTCAACCCCATCACGAGCGCCTGGAACACGGTCGCCAGCTTCTCGACGTACGAGGAGGCCCAGGCCGCCGTCGACAAGCTGTCGGACTCGCAGTTCCCGGTCGAAAACCTGGACATCGTCGGATCCGACCTGCGCACCGTCGAACGCATCACGGGCCGCCTCACGACCGGTAAGGCCACCGCCGCGGGCGCGGCGAGCGGTGCGTGGTTCGGCTTGTTCTTCGGCCTGCTGGTCGGGCTGTTCAACACCGGATCCACCTGGGTCGGCCTGATCCTCGGCGGCATCTTCATCGGCGCGCTGTGGGGTGCCGTATTCGGCTTCATCGGCCACTCCGCCATGGGGGGGCGGCGTGACTTCTCCTCGCAGCAGACCCTCCTGGCCACCCGATATGACGTCGTCGCCCGCGGCGGGTACGCCGAGGACGCGCGCCGCCTGCTCGCAACGTCGGCTCCCGGGCAGGCCCCTCCGGCCCCTCCGGCTCCTCCGGCCCCACCGGCAGCGGCTCCCGCGGGCTAATCCAGCCGGGAGCGGCCGGCTCACGCGAAACCCGCTTACCCTCGACGCGTGGGGCTCTGGCATCAGGTGACCGAGCAGGGCCACGATCCGGTGACGTACGCCATCCCGGCGTTCTTCGTGCTGATCGTGATCGAGGCGCTGGCGCTTCGCGTGTCGATGGAGGGCCGCCGCGGCTACGAGCGCCGCGACACCCGGGCGAGCCTGCTGATGGGGGTCGGGTCGGCCGTGATCGGGACGTTCTGGCGGGCACTCACGCTGGTGCTCTTCACCCTGATCTACGACCACGCCGCCCCGTGGCACCTGCGGTCCGACTCCTGGGTCAGCTGGGTGATCGTGCTGCTGGCCGTGGACCTGCTCTGGTACGCCTACCACCGCTTCTCCCACCGGGTACGCATCGCGTGGGCCGCCCACCAGGCGCACCACAGCAGCGCGTTCTTCAATCTCTCGACGGCGTTGCGGCAGAAGTGGAACCCGTGGTTCGAGGGGCTGTTCTGGCTCCCGCTGCCGTTTCTCGGCGTGCCGCCGTGGATGATCTACACGGCGTTCTCGTTCAACCTGATCTACCAGTTCTGGATCCACACCGAGCGCATCGAGCGGATGCCGCGCTGGTTCGAATTCGTCTTCAACACCCCCTCCCACCACCGCGTGCACCACGGCAGCGATCCGGTGTATCTCGACCGCAATTACGGCGGCATCCTCATTCTCTGGGATCGCCTGCTCGGCACCTTCCGCAGCGAGGCAGCCCGTCCGGTCTACGGGCTGACGAAGCCGGTGACGACCTTCAATCCGGTCCGGTTGCAGTACTTCGAGTACGCGGCGCTCATCCGCGACGTCCGGGGCGCGCATGGCGCCCGCGAGCGGCTCGGCTACCTCTTCGGGCCTCCGGGCTGGACACCCGCCGCGGCGGCCGGTCTACCGTGACCCGATGCAGCCGCGCCAGCAGGCCCTGCGCCTGTACGGACAGCCCAGCGAACGCACCGAGCTGGCCTGGGAGTGGGCGGCGGATCAGCTTCGTAGCGCTGGCACCTACTGGGTGATCGCGAATTCCAGCGGCCACCCGCATCCCCGGCCGGTCTGGGGCCTCTGGCACGACGACGCGCTGCACCTGAGCCTCGGCAGCCCGGCGCTGAATGCCGCGCTCGCCGCCGATCCTCGGGTGACGGTCCACCTGGGCAGCGGCACCGAGGTGGTGATCGTCGAAGGCTCGGTCGCGCCGGACGCGCCGACGACGGCAGGCGCGCTCGCGGCCTACCGGTCGAAGTACGACTGGGACTACGACGTCGCTGCCTACGGCGAGTTGAAGCTAGTTGTCGTGAGTCGCATCCTGGCCTGGATCGCGGCGGGATGGGCGGGTCGGGAGAGCTTCGCCGCCACCGGCCGCTGGACCTTCGACAGCACCTGAGCAGCCCTCGGGGCCGCCGGAGTCCTCATGGTTTCGGGACCTCCGACCCGATGCGCGAGCACCGGTCGCGGCAGACCATGCGGGTCATGTCGGAACAGCTGAGCCACGAGTGTCGGATTGCGGTCGAAGAGGCGGTGCTCACCGCGAAAGCCGCGGCGCAAACGCTGCGCACCTTCGACCAGGAGGCGGTCGACCGCATCGTCTGGGCGATGGTGACGGCCGGCCTTGATGCGGCCGTCGAGCTGGCCGAGCTGGCGACCACCGAGACCGGTTTCGGGGTGCTCGAGGACAAGGTGATCAAGAACTACGTCGCCACCGAGTTCCTCTACGACTATCTGAAGGACAAGAAGTCGGTCGGCGTCATCGAGTCGGATGCCGAGCAGGGGATCGACATCGTCGCCGAGCCCATGGGAGTGGTCCTCGCGATCACGCCGGTGACCAACCCGACCTCGACCGTCCTGTTCAAGGCGATCGTGGCGGCCAAGACGCGCAACGCCATCATCTTCCGGCCCTCGCCCATGGCGACCCGCAGCGCCCAGCGCGCTGCGGAGATCCTGCAGGAGGCCGGGGAGGCCGCCGGGCTGCCGCCGGGGGCCATCCAGGTCCTGCCGCAGGAAGAGCACGAGGTGACGTACGCGCTGTTCGATCACCCGGACGTCGACTTCATCTGGACCACCGGCGGGCCGCGCATCGTCGAGCTGACCAACAAGGCCGGAAAGCCCAGCCTCAGCGTCGGTCCGGGTAACGCTCCGGTCTACCTGCACCGGACCGCGGACATCAAGATGGCGGTCGTCGACATTCTCATCAGCAAGACCTTCGACGGCAGCGTGATCTGTCCCGCGGAACAGACCGCGGTCGTCGACGCCGTCATCTACGACGAGGTGGTGGCCGAATTCCAGCGGATGGGCGCCCGGCTGCTTACCAGTGACGAGACCGACCGGATCGCGGAGTTCGTTTTCGGGTGCGGCGATGCGCTGCACAGCAAGGTCAACGCGGAGGCACTCGGCCAGCCGGCTTCGGTGCTCGAGGAGCGGGCCGGGTTGGCGCCGGGCGACGCGACGAAGGTCCTGCTCGCGCCGCTGCCCACCGATCTCATCGAGCTGGGGGCCCATCCACTGGTCCGCGAGAAGCTGATGCCGGTCCTGGGCCTGGTGCGCTCGCCGGACGTGCAGCACGGTATCGACGCGTGCGTGCTCGTCACCGAACACGGCGGCCTCGGCCACACCAGCGCCGTCTACACGCGCGACGAGGACGTCATCGCGCGCTTCTCCGCCGCGGTGCGCACCGGACGGATCCTGGTGAACGCGCCCACCGCCGTCGGGGCACTCGGCGGCGTCTACAACTCGCTGACGCCCACGTTCTCGCTCGGCTGCGGCACCTGGGGCGGTTCCATGACGACCGACAACGTCAACTACCGCAACCTCATGAACCTGAAGACCGTGAGCCGGCGGCGCACGCCGCCGCAGTGGTTCCGGGTGCCTTCGGACACCTACTTCAACGTCGGCGCGCTGGACAGCCTGCGCACGATCGAGTCCAGCACCGCCGTCATCGTCAGTGACGAGTTCAACGTGCAGCGCGGAGCGGTCGACGAGGTGCGGCGCCACCTGACGGCCACGGATGTGCGCGTCTACGCGGAGGTCCTGCCGGAGCCGGACGAGGCGATCGTGCGTACCGGGGTCGACCTGCTCGAACACGTCAAGCCCGACCTCATCGTCGCGGTCGGCGGCGGCTCGGTGCTCGACGCCGCGAAGGCCATGAGGCTGCTGGCCGAGCATCCCGAGCTTTCCATCCGGGAGCTGTCGCTGCCCTTCCTCGACGCCCGCAAGCGGGTGGCCCGCTACCCGACCCCGCAGCACTCGATGAAGCTGGCCGCGGTGCCGACCACAGCGGGGACCGGCTCCGAGGTGAGCCCGGCGGCCGTCATCAACGTCGGGGGACGCAAGGTGACGCTGGTCGACTACTCGCTCGTGCCCGACGTTGCCGTCATCGACCCGACCCTGTCGGCGAGCATGCCGCCGGTCGTCACGGCCGATACCGGGATCGACGCCCTCACTCACGCGCTCGAGGCTGCCGTTTCGGTCTTCGCCTCGCCTTACACCGATGCCTTCTGCGTGCAGGCGGCACGGCTCATCTTCGAGTCGCTACCGACCGCCTACAAGGACGGCAACGACATCGAGGCCCGCACCGCGATGGCCAATGCCGCGACCCTGGCCGGCCTCGCCTTCTCGAATGCCTTCGTCGGCGTCAACCACGCGCTGGCCCACGCCCTGGGCGCGCGCTTCCACATCACGCACGGCCGGGCGAACGCGCTCTTCCTGCCCCACGTCTTGCGCTACAACGCGGCGCTGCCGACGAAGTTCATGCCGGCCCCCGGCTACTCCGCCTACGTCGCGCCGGACAAGTACGCGATGCTCGGCCGGATCCTCTTCGGCGGCCACACCGATGTCGAGCGGCGGGAGCGGCTCTTCATCGAGGTCGACAACCTCATCGCCACCCTCGACCTGCCGCGCTCCGTGGCGGAGACGGGGGTGTCTCGTGAGGAGTTCGCCGCGGCAATCCCCGACCTGGCGCGGGCTGCCTATGCCGACGCCAGCCTGCGGACCAACCCGCGGATGCCGCTGATCACCGAGCTCATCGGTCTGCTGGAGGCTGCCTGGTCCGGTGGGTCCCGGGGGTCGACGCTTTAGCGAGCTGAGGCGGCGTCACGCCTCGCCGTGCACTGGCAGCCAAGCGCGCCCGCTCGCCCTTCGCCTTCGGATCGGCATTGCGCGGCAGCACCATCACGAAGACGGTCAGCCCGCCGACCAGCACGCCGAGCGGCAGCGGCTGCCCGATCCGGGAGAACCAGATGCCGGCTCCGGGAATGCGTATCCAACTGCGGCCGACAACATCGCGGTCCTTCGGATGCCACTCATCGGCATATTTCTTGTTGTCGCCCTTGGTCACGAATCCCGTGGTCCCATCGCCACCGACGATGCGGTGAATCACCTGGGCGCCGGCGCCGAACTGGCCCTTGGGGATGCGGTAGGTGACGATGTCGCCGACCGAGTAGTGATCGTGACGGCGAACGACGATCAGGTCGCCGCTCTTGTACGTCCCGTCCATGCTGTGCCCCTGCACTTGGACGTACGCGACGTCTCCGCCCATTGACTGGGGCCAGCTGACGAAGAGCGCGGCGGCCACCAGGACCCAGGCGAGAAGGCTCAGGATGCGTCGGAGCCGGCTGCGAGGCGAAGCCGGGTCTTTCACAACAGCTCCCGCCGCGATGCGCGCTTGAACGACCGTCGATCGACGATCTGCTGCTCTTTCGACCGAGACACGGCTGGAGGGGCCGGTCTCTAAGGCCCGCGCTCAGGAGGCTTTCGGCCCGACGATGGTGACCGCGACGCCGAGCACATTCGCGGCGGCGATCTGATGCGAGGCGAAGTTGGGCGAGGCGGTGCCCTGGTCCGTGAGAGTGCCGGTCAGCTCGGCGAGCGACGCGTTGCCCATGCCGGTCAGCGAGACCCGGTACGTCATCCCGTCGCAGCCGGTGGAGGTGGTGACCTGGGCGATCCCCACTTTGTAGCCGGGAATCGCCGAGTCGTATTGGGTGGTATAGGTGACCGCGGCGCTGTTATTACAGCTGGGCACATCAGCATTGCCGGACAGCACCGTTGTTGACGTGACGTTGAAGCCGGCGGCAAATGCCGTCACTGCGCCCAACACTGCCACCCCGGTCAGGATCGGAATCCCGTAGCGTCGGTACATCATTACTGGCCTCGTCTTCGACCAGCCGGTGGCTACGCAGGCACGTAGCGCGTTCGGCGGACTAGCTTTTCAGCGGTCATGGTTATCTTCGGTGCGGCGAGAGGCGGTTGTTGGGCGAAGCGGCGCAAGATGTCAAAGTCTTGATTAGCGCAAACGCACGAATAAGCCAGAACCCCACGACAGGTGTCGTGGGGTCCTGGCCTTTCGGAGGCGTTGCAGCGCTGCTTACCCGGTGACGGTGATCGCGATTCCAGCGACGTCGGACGCCAGAATCTTCTGCAATGAGAAGTCTGGAGCCGCGACTCCAGTCGTCGCATCCAGGGTGCCCGAAACCTCCCCGAGAGAGGTATTCGTCGACGTCCTGCAATGTCACGTGGTACGACATTCCCTTGCAGGCCTCCGCCGTGGTGACCGGAGCGGTGTTGACGACGTAGCCTTCGGGCCGCTCGGCGATGGTCTCGCCCCACACGGTGGTGTAGCTGACCTTGGCGACCGCGTTACACCCCGTAACCGACGCATTACCCGACACGACCGTGTTCGAGGTGACGGTGAAGCCGGCCGCGAACGCTGTGACAGCGCCGAAGACGACAACCCCGGCGATCACCGGAGCGAGATAGCGCTTGTTCATCATTGGGTACTCCGTCTTCGACCAGCCGTTTACCACGCCCTTGCGTAGCGCATCCGGCTGAACGCCCTAAGCGGCGATCGTTTGTGGTTTCGGGCGGTGGACCGCTGAAGCTTTCGGGCAGGAATGCTCGCCGAGCCGGGACCAACGGCAGCGCGATGGCCTAGCCTTTCGTGGCGGTCAGTCCAATTCTCGGTTTAGCCTTCATCCGGCGTCAGGGACTAAAGTCCGCAGCGCCTGCTTCTCCGAGGCCGGGCCGTTTCATCCCACCCAGGCACACCATATTCAGCATACGGGGACGGTCTCGATCCCGTTCTCGCCCTCCATTCCCAGCGTGCTTTCGTTCGTCAGGTCAAAGCCCCAGGATCAATCGCCGAAGGTCCCGAGTATTTCGCGGCAGGTGGCGCTCAGTCGCATTGCGTGACGGGTCGAAGCATCCAAGGTCCGGAAGACCATGTGCCACTCGCAGGTGCTTTCTTTCTGCGGGTGTGCGGCATCGTGGTTCCCAGTCTGGCCGGCACACGGCGCGAAGGAGCTCACGTGAACAAGAAGGTGCTTGCCGCCGTCGGCGGTCTTGCCGCGTTCGGGATCCTGACGGCCTCGGCTGCCAGCCTCGGCGGGCTCACGTCCTCCTCGCTGGGCGCTGATCAGACGATCATCGCGTCCTGCGACACCAACGGGATCGCCCTGACCTACACCAACGTCTACGTCCCTGCCAGCAACACTTACTCCACGACGGCGTCACCATAGCCGGCGTCGACACGTCCTGCGCCAGCAAGGGTTTCCGGCTGAGCCTGTCCAACGGGTCGGCCTCGCTCGGTGAGACCACCGGCACCGTCCAGGCCGGCGGTGGCACGCAGGCGATCACTCTCACCGCTGCGGTGGACGCCAAGTCCGTCACGCATGCCGCTCTGGTCATCTCCTGATGAACCGCCCCCTCCGTCCTTTCCCCCAACGAACGGATCGACCATGAATAAGAAGGTGCTCGCGGCAGCCGGTGGCCTCGCCGCGTTCGGCATTCTCACCGCTTCTGCGGCCAGCCTCGGCGGATTGACGTCGGCCTCGCTCGGCGCCGACCAGACCGTGATCGCCTCCTGCGACACGGTCGGTGGCGTCTCGATGAGCTTCACCAACGCCTACGACGCGACCAGCAACGCCTACAAGGTGGCGAGCGTCGTGACGGGGTCGTGGACGCGGCCTGCACGGGCAAGACGTTCAAGCTGACCCTCTCGGACGGCACCGCTTCGCTCGGCGAGTACACCGGGTCGATCACGGGCGCCAGCCAGAGCATCACCGTGACGCCGAATGTCGATGCCAAGTCGATCACGAAGGCTGCCCTGGTGATCTCCGGCTGATGACGATCGTGGCTTCGCCGGACCCACGGGTTACTTCGCATACGAGAGACGCCATCCATGAACAAGAAGGTGCTGGCCGCGGCCGGTGGCCTCATCGCGTTCGGGATCCTCACGGCGTCTGCGGCGAGTCTCGGCGGTCTGACGTCGTCAAGTCGCTCGGTGCCGACAACACCGTGGTCGCCTCCTGCGACACGGACGGCATCACGCTCTCGTACAACAGCACCTACGTCTCGTCGTCCAACAGCTACAACGTCTCCGGTGTCGTCACCAGCGGCGTCAGTACGAACTGCATCGGCAAGCCCTTCAAGCTGACGCTCTCCAGCGGCGGTGCTGCCCTGGGCAACTACGCCGGAACGATCACCGCCACCTCGCAGACCATCACGGTCTCCCCGACAGTGGTCGCCGGTTCCATCGCCGGAGCCGCGCTCATCATCTCGGGCTGAACAGGCCCTGAATCTCATCGCCTTCGGACAGCAAAGGAACCCCAGCCATGAACAAGAAGGTGCTCGCAGCGGTCGGTGGTCTCGCCGCGTTCGGAATCCTGACCGCATCTGCGGCCAGCCTCGGCGGCCTCACGTCCTCGTCACTGGGCGCGGACAACACGGTGATCGCGTCGTGTGACACCGACGGCATCACCATGACCAACACCAACGCCTACGACGCGGCCACCAACGCCTACAAGACGGGTTCGATCAGCCTCGCCGGAGTCAACGCAGCCTGCAACGCCAAGGCGTACAAGCTGACGCTCTCCGACGGCGCCGCGTCGTTGAACGAGACCAGCGGCACGCTGACGGTGACCGCCGGCGCTGCCACCCTCACGTTGAGCGCTTCCGTCGACAGCAAGTCGATCACCAAGACAGCACTCGTCATCAGCGGCTAAGCAAGCAGCGCCTCGTGCCGGAAGGGCAGGTACCAGTCATGACAGCGCGTCGCCGGCGTTTCGGCCGTGCGACGGCTGTCCTGATTGCCCTGCTCTTGTCGTTCGCCGCCGGTGCTTGCGTGGGTACGGCGCAGGCGAAGTCGCTCGGCACGCTGACCTCGAGATCCCTGCTGGGGACGACCATCGACCAGCACGGCGTCACGGACAACTTCAACGAGTCCAACAACCTCCTGCTGGACGGGACGAGCACCGCCGACGGCGACCTGTGGGACGTCACCAGCCGGGACGTTCCGCATCTCCTCCAACCGGGTCAAAGCGACGAGCGCTCCGGCTGAGGCGACCATCCCCGGCTACGTGGACGTCTCCGTCGGAGGCGACATCCACGTGGTCAACGGATCCGACACCTTCGGCGTCATGATGCATGCGGCAGGAGCCGGCTCCTACGAGTGCACGCTGCTCAGCTACAACAAGTCGACGCAACAGCTGATCCTGCAGCGGCTCTCGTCCAGCGGCGTCGCCACCCAGTGGGCGAGAAAGACGAAGCTCTCGCTCTCCAACCAGCTACCTGCTGCTGAAGTACGACAACGGCACCTACACGGCCTACACCGACGGAACGCTGTGGCTCACCTACACGCCCAGTGCTGGCCGAGCGCGCACCAGGTCGAGGCTCACACCCGGGTCGGTATCGGCTCCGTCGACGACACGGCCGTCACGTTCGACAACTTCATGGTGTACCCGCTATGAGCGCCGTCGGCTGCGCGGTGATCCCCGCCGCGTCGGCTTCGCACCGCCGCGAGCGACCTGGCTGGCGCCGGTTACGGCGCTGGGCGGGCTGGGGGCTGCTCGCCCTGGTCGCCGCGACGGCAGTGCTCGGCTGGCCGAAATCGGTCGGCGGGCAGACCTCCTACAGCATCGTGTCCGGCCATTCGATGAACCCGACCTACCACACCGGCGACCTCGTCGTCCTGCAGCCGAAGAGCTCGTACAAGAACGGCGACATAGTCGTCTACAAGGTGCCGGCCGGCGAGCCGGCGTCAGGGATGTTCGTGGTTCACCGCATCGTCGGCGGCGACAACGTCCACGGCTACATCACCCGCGGCGACAACAACCCCAGCGTCGACATCTGGACGCCGCACGACATCGACATCCAAGGCGCAGCGGTACTGCTGGTCCCGCAAGCGGGCTGGGTGCTGCGCCAGGGACGCGATCCGCTGGTGTACGCCGTGCTCGGCGGGCTGTACTGCGGCAAGCTGCTCTGGCCCGGGCGGAAGAAGTCCTCCGACCCGAGCCCGGACGATCCGGCTAGCGCGGCTTCGCCGGAAACGTCGGCAGCAGAACCCGCTTCCACGTCTCGTTCGTGACGGTCGCGAACGACGCGTACCAGGCGCACGCCGCGGTCACGAGCCCGACGATCCCGCCGGCGTGGGTCACCGTGGTGTTCTCGGCCAGCTCACCGATCGTCAGCAACACGAACGTCGCGGTCAGCGTGGCGAAAACCGCCGCGACTGCTCCGCTGACCCGCAGCGACGCCAGGAACATGTAGGCCGTGAAGATGGACCACGCGAGCAGGTAGAGGCCCGTCGCCTGGTGTGCCGTTGCGGTCGGAAGATCCGGCACGACGAACTTCACGTACGCCGCGAAGGACAGCCAGAACGCGCCGTAGGACGCGAATGCCGTCGCGCCGAACGTGTTGCCCTTGCGGAATTCCCACATGCCCGCCGCGAATTGCCCGATGCCCCCGTAGAAGAGGGCCAGCGGCAGCACGACGGATTCCAGCTTCGCGTCGGTGATGATGTTCGCGTTGAAGACGGACAGCACGAACGTCGTCATCGCGAACGCGGCCAGACCCAGCGGTCCCGGGTCAGCTATCACGCTCGCGGGAGGCGCAGCGGTCGTTTGTGTCGCGGGGGTGGCGGGCCTGACCTCCAGATCTGGCCCGCGCCTGGTGACGACGGTGTCGCCGGCAGCATGGGACATGGCGTACTCCCTGTCAGGGCACCGAACGCCCCGGCGGGCGTCCTGGAAAGGTGCCCCTTTGACAGGGTGTGTGTTCCCCGCCACACGCATTCGTCACCTAAAGCGACGAATTGGCGGCTTTACGCGGTGGTCGCCGTCAGCGGCAGCACGGTCGGCCACTCGACGTCCGGCAGCGGCTGGCTGAACGGGCCGTACTTCGGCTTGGCCGTGGCGCGGTACTTGTCGGTGGAGTGCACCGGGTCGGGGTCGTGCTGGCGGATGACCTTGTCGCCGAAGGTCTCGAGGAGCTCGAAGATCTCGTCGGGGTGCAGGTCCTGCGGCATGCCGAAGACCAGCTGGTCGGTGCCGACCGACTTGTAGCTCTCCAGCTGCTCGGATACCTCGTCCGGGGTGCCGCAGAGCAGGTAGCCACCGGCGATGAGGTCGTCGAGGAACTTGTCGGGGTCGTTGCCGGCGAGGTCGCGCAGCACGATCGGCGAGTTCGGCCAGGTGATGGCGTCGGTCGATTTCGGCATGGTGTCGTGGTAGAGGTTCACCATCGTGACCAGGTAGCCCGCTACCCGGTCGAGCGCGATGTCACGGGCCTTCTTGCGATCGTCGAAGCAGACCACCGCGTTAGTCATCATGACGTTGTCGTTCTTGAACTGGCCGAGCGGCTCCTTGCACTCCGCGATGGCCTCCTTGTAGGCGGCGATGCGGCCCCGCAGGTTGTAGATCGGCTCGAAGTTGAAGGCGATGGCGCCGATGCCCAGCTCGCCGGCGCGGGCGAAGGTCGGCGGGTTGCCACAGGCCACCCAGATCGGCGGGTGACCCTGGCCGTACGGCTTGGGCAGGATGTTGTGGGGGGTCGGCACCGTGAAGTGCTCGCCCTGGTAGGAGTAATCGACCTGCTCCCACATCCGCGGGATCTCGCGCACGACCTCTTCCCACTCGGGCTTGGTCGAGTTCTTGTCCAGGATGTTGAAGGTGGCCATCTCGTGGCTGCCGGCGCCGCGGCCGGTGCCCCACTCGAACCGCCGGTTGGTGAAGTGGTCCAGCATCGCGGCCCGCTCCGCGTAACGCGCCGGGTGCTCCTTGCGCGGCGACAGGCTGTTGATGCCGGTCGAGAGGTGGATGTAGTTCGTCTGCGCCGCGACGTAGCCCATAACGACCTCGGGTGCGGACATGTGGCTGTACTCGGTCAGCGCGTGGTGCTCGCCGAACCAGGCGTACTTCCAGTTGTGCTTGTCGGCGAAGACCGCGTACTCGGCCTCCCGCATCAACCGGGCGTGCTCCCAGTCCGTGTCGTGTGCCTTTGGCCCCGGCATGTAGCCGTTGAGAAAGATGCCGAATTCCATTGGTCCTCCACTGATCCACACCAGACGCCGAGCCGTTCACGGGCACCGTATCTGACGGGTGGTCAGGTGCGCTCGCTCGGGGGCGGAATGCCACCCGGTTGGCTGCCCGCGCCGCGGCATCGGATGATGTGACACCGCGCCCGCGGACGGCGGCTGTCACACGGAGGTCTCATGCCAGCAAGTGCGTATCGCGTCGTCCAGTGGACCACCGGCAACGTCGGCCGCCGCTCGGTGCTCGCCGCCATCGCGAATCCCGAGCTGGAGATCGTCGGGTGCTACGCCTGGGGCGCCGACAAGGTCGGGCGCGATGTCGGCGAGCTCGCCGGGACCGAGCCCATCGGGGTCGCCGCGACGGACGACAAGGCTGCGCTGCTCGCGTTGCGGCCGGACTGCGTCATCTACAACCCGAAGTGGCCCGACGTCGACGAGCTCGTGCAGATCCTCGAGTCGGGTGCGAACGTGGTCGCGACCGCCGGGTTCATCACCGGCCACGCGCTGGGGGAGGGCCGGCAGCGCCTCATCGACGCCTGCAAGCGGGGCGGCAGCTCGATCTTCGGGTCCGGCATGAACCCCGGGCTGCTGAACCTGCTCGGCATCGTCTCGGGCGGCATCTGCGATCGGATCGATTCCATCGCGGTGCTCGAGTCGGTCGACTCGACGGGCTACGACTCCGCGGATACGGAGCTGTCGGTCGGATACGCCCGACCCATCGACGACCCCGAACTTCCCGCGATGGTCCGGCAGGGGACGGCCGTCTTCGGCGACGCCGTGCACCTGATGGCTGACGCGCTCGGTCTCGAACTCGATGACGTGCGGTGCGAGGCGTCGTTCGCGCAGACGACCGAGGACCTCGACCTCGGCTCCTGGTCGATCAAGAAGGGCTGCGTGGCGGGGGTCGCCGCGAGCTGGCAGGGGATCAGCAAGGGCGAGGTCGTCGTCGAGCTGAACACCCGCTGGCGCAAGGGGCAGACCCTCTCGCCGGACTGGAAGGTCGAGCACGGCTACGTCGTCGACATCAAGGGCCAGCCGTGCGTCCACACCAAGCTGCAGATCTTCCCGGGCCCGGACTTTCAGGCCAAGACCTTCAGCGATTTCATGGTGCTCGGAATGATCATGACGGCGATGCCGGCCGTGAACGCGATCGCCGGGGTCTGCGCCGCAGCGCCGGGGATCGTCACCTACCTCGACATCCCGCTGCCACCGCCGCGGGGATGGGTGCGCTGACTTAGCGGCCTGGTGAGGGGGCGGGCTGCAGCGTGACCTCGTCGAGGTAGCACCAGGCCCAGTCCTCACCCGGCTGGAACGACTTGATGAGCGGGTGGCCGGTGCCCCGGAAGTGGGCGGTCGCGTGCTTGTTCTTCGACGAGTCGCAGCACCCGACGTGCCCGCACGACAGGCACTCGCGCAGGTGCACCCAGTGATCGCCCATCGCCAGGCACTCCTGGCAGCCCTCGGGGGTGCCGGGCTGCACGTCACGGACCTGATCGAGGTGGTTGCACTCGGCCATCGCGTCTCCTCGGGTCGGCTGGCCGCAGGCTATCCCGCGCCCCCCGTCGCCGCTCGCCGGGGGTCGTTGGCGCGGGGTTCGCTGGTGGCGCAACCAGGGCGTCTGGGGTCGGGAATGCATCCGGACGCGAGAACCTTGAGTGGGGTACGCGCAACGTTCGACCATGCATCTGACCTGGTCGCCCACGGGCGACATGCGAAGGACTTCCACACATGCCTGATAGCCGTGAATTCCCCGTCCTGCCCCTCGACGACGCGGTCGTCCTGCCGGGCATGGTCGTTCCTCTCGAGCTCGACGATTCCGACGTGCGTGCCGCGATCGACGCGGCCCAGCTCGCCAAGACCCCAGTGCTCCTCGTCCCCCGGCCGGACGGCCGCTACGCGAGCATCGGCACCATAGCGACGATCGAGCAGCTCGGTCGCCTTCCGGGCGGCCAGGCCGGGGCGGTGCTGCGCGGCACGGCCCGCGCGACGATCGGCACCGGCACCACCGGTCCCGGGGCGGCGCTCTGGGTCGAGGCCACCGAGATCGAGAATCCGGACTCGTACGACGACGACGTGACGGCGCTGGCCCGCGAGTACAAGGGCCTCGTCACCTCGATCCTCCACCAGCGTGGGGGCTCGCAATTCGTCGACATGATCGCGCGCATCACCGACCCCTCGGCACTTGCTGACACGGCCGGCTACGCGCCCTACCTCTCCACCCCGCAGAAGCTCACCCTGCTGGAGACGGTCGACGTCGGCGAGCGGCTGGGCCTCGTGGTCCGGTTCGCCCGCGAGCACCTGGCCGAGCTCGATGTCGCCGAGACGATCCGCAAGGACGTCCAGGAGGGCATGGACAAGCAGCAGCGCGAGTTCCTGCTGCGCCAGCAGCTCTCGGCCATCCAGAAGGAGCTGCGCGGCCTCTCCGGCGGCGAGGAGGGCGAGGAGCAGGACCTTCGCGCGCGCGTCGAGGCCGCCGACGCTTCCCGAGGCCGTGAACAAGGCCGCGGTCAAGGAGCTCGACAAGCTCGAGCGCACCAGCGACCAGTCGCCCGAGGCCGGGTGGATTCGCACCTGGCTGGAGACGGTGCTCGAGGTGCCGTGGAACGAGCGCACCACCGACAGCTACGACGTCAAGGGTGCGCGTGCCGTGCTCGATGCCGACCACTCCGGCCTCGACGATGTCAAGGAGCGCATCACCGAGTACCTCGCCGTGCGCAAGCGGCGCGAGGAGCGCGGGCTCGGCGTCGTCGGCGGTCGCCGCAGCGGTGCGGTGCTGGCGCTCGTCGGCCCGCCCGGGGTCGGCAAGACCTCGCTCGGGGAGTCCGTCGCGCGGGCGATGGGCCGCAACTTCGTGCGCGTCGCCCTCGGTGGCATCCGCGACGAGGCCGAGATCCGCGGCCACCGGCGTACCTACGTCGGCGCGCTGCCGGGCCGCATCGTGCGGGCCCTCAAGGAGGCGGGTTCGATGAACCCGGTCATCCTGCTCGACGAGGTCGACAAGGTCGGTGCCGACTACCGCGGTGACCCCACGGCGGCCCTGCTCGAGGTGCTCGACCCGGCGCAGAACCACACGTTCCGCGACCACTACCTCGAGGTCGAGCTCGACCTGTCCGACGTGGTCTTCCTGGCTACGGCGAACGTGCTGGAGTCGATCCCGGGCCCGTTGCTGGACCGCATGGAGCTGGTCCGGCTCGACGGCTACACCGAGGACGAGAAGGTCACGATCGCGAGCGAACACCTCGTGCCGCGCCAGCTGGAGCTGGCCGGTCTGACCGAGGCCGATGTGAACATCGACGACGAGGCCCTGCGCGAGCTGGCCGGCGTCTACACCCGCGAGGCCGGCGTGCGCGAGCTCGAGCGGCTCATCGCGAAGGTGATGCGCAAGGTGACGGCGCGGCTGGACTCGGGCGGCGAGACGCAGATCGTGACCGTGGACAACCTGCGTGACTACGTCGGGCGCCCGCGCTTCACCCCGGAGTCGGCGGAGCGCACGTCGCTACCGGGAGTGGCGACGGGTCTGGCCGTGACGGGCGCCGGAGGCGACGTCCTGTTCGTCGAGGCCTCGCTCGCTGACGCCGAGACCGGCGGCTCCGGGGTGACCCTCACCGGTCAGCTCGGTGACGTCATGAAGGAGTCGGCGCAGCTGGCGCTGTCGTTCCTGCGCTCGCAGGGCTCGGCGCTCGAGCTGCCGGTGGGTTCCCTCAAGGAGCGCGGCATCCACATCCACGTGCCTGCGGGTGCCGTGCCGAAGGACGGACCGTCCGCCGGTGTCACCATGACGACCGCGCTGGCATCGCTGCTGTCCGGCCGTCCGGTGCGTTCCGACGTCGCGATGACGGGTGAGGTGTCGCTGACCGGACGGGTGTTGCCGATCGGCGGCGTCAAGCAGAAGCTGCTGGCTGCCCACCGGGCCGGCATCACGACCGTGCTGATCCCGGCGCGTAACGAGCCGGACCTGGACGACGTGCCCAAGAGCGTGCTCGCCGAACTCACCGTCCACCCGGTCTCCGACGTGCGCGAGGTTCTCGCGCTCGCCCTGGAGCCGGCCGCCGCCACCGATCAGGCCCTCGCCGCCTGACAGCGGGTCGATCAGCTGGCTACAGCGGTCTCGTCGCCTATCAAGGCTTCGAGGCCGCTGGCCAGTTTGGAGAGCTGGAGCGCGATCTCCCCACGCTGCTTCGCCGGCCAGGAGACGGTGAGGTCTTGCAGCGTCTTGTGCCACGCCTTGCGGAGCTTGGCGACGGTGCGCTCGCCGGATCGGGTGAGCTTGAGGCGCGCGGCCCGGCGGTCGTTGCGGTCGACGGCCCGGGTCACCAGCCCGAGGCGGACCAGCTCCGTGACCCGGCGGCTGACCGTCGAGCGCTCCACGTCCAGGTGCGCAGCGAGTTCCGAGACCCGCATCGGCTGGGAGTCACCGAGAATCGTGAGGGTCAGGGCCAGGTGCTCGCCGAGCTGGACGCGGGCCTGCTCACCCATGAGCGCGTGAAGGCGGGTCGAACGGACCGCCCTGGTGCAGCGGGTGAGCGCCTCGTCGAACACCTGCACCCATTCAGCAGGAGCAGCTGTCGACAACGGTGTCGGTGGCAAGCCAAGCCTCCTCGATCGCTGTGGCCCAGCAGAGTGCCCTGGGTCACATTTATCAGAATGCGATCAGTGTGGAGCACGACGATCACTTGCGTGCGGAAACGCGACGTTCCGCGCGCAGAATTTGTGATTCACGCACGGATCGGGTGGGCCGGTGCCCCGTCAGCGAGCGATCAAGCCGCGAGCCTGCTTGGCGGTGAGGACCCGCAGCGCGGCACGGTTCACCAGGGTGCGGAAGGTGGGGTTCGCCCGGGCGTAGGCGAGGACGGTGTCGTACATCGCCGGGATGGTGGCGGGATTCACGGTCAGCACCATGTCGCCTCCGGCGGCGAGGAAGAGCAGCGCCCGGGTGGCCGGAGCCCAGGCCGAGACCTGCCGTGCCCCGCCGAGATCGTCACTGATGACGACTCCCTTGAAGTGCAGGTCTGAGCGCAGCAGCCCGTTGATGACGGTGGGGGAGAAGGCTGCCGGGTTGTTCGGATCGATGCGCGAGTAGTACGCGGTGGACATCATCACGAACGGGGAGCCCGCGCTGATTCCCGCGCCGAATGCCTTCACGTACGAATCGCCCCGGGTCGTGACGGTGTCGGTCACGCCGCTGCTGGTATCGGTATTGGCGTTGACCCGCCCGAGCCCGGGAAAGTGCTTGATGGTGGAGGCGACATCCGCCCCGGTCATGCCCTGGACGAATGCCGCGCCGTGGCTCGCGACCGTCGCGGGAGTGAACCCGAATTCGCGGTGGTAGTAGCCGATCGGCGGGTTGTAGCTGCTGGGGCTCGGCACGGTGCCCATCACCGGCGCGAGGTCGACGTTCACTCCCGCCGCCCGCAGCTGGCGTCCCCACGCCCCGGCGTACAGGCGCAGCGCGGCCGTGCTGTAGGTGCCCTGGGTGAGCGCCGCCGGGATGGCGGAGAACCCGGGGCCGTTCAGCACCTGGACCGACCCGCCTTCCTGGTCCGCCGCGACGAAAAGCGGGACTCCGGCGGTGGCGGCGTTGGTCGTCCGCCATTGCAACTGGTTGGTGACGCCCGCCGTCGCCGTGATGCCTCGGTAGCTGCGCCCGGTGAGCACGACGTTGCCGATGTGGCGGCCGGTGATCTGCCCGAGCACCGCCGGGTCGACCCCGGTGGCGGGATTGCCCACCATGAACAGCTGGCCGACCCGCTGCTCGAGCGTCATCCGCCCGAGGACAGCGGCCGCGCCGCCCTTGGGGACCGGTACGCACGCGGAAGCCACCAGCGTGAGCGACAGCAGGGCGGCGACGATGCCAAGCAGCCTGCGGCTGCTCGTCCGGGCAGGGATCAGGGACCGGAACGGCTTCACGCCCACGACCCAACACGACGGGACCGCCCGGTGCGAACACCGCCGGGCGCGTCGCGCGGATGGGGGTAAAACCGTTGTCATGGAGTCCACATGACCACCCCGCCGGCGCCGGCCCGCCCGGCGCGCCCGCCGGCGCAGACCTATCTGATCGATATGGACGGCGTCCTGATGCACGAGGGGATGGCCTTGCCGGGAGCCGCGGACTTCCTCGCTCGCATCACCGAGAGCGGCCACCGGTTCCTGGTCCTGACGAACAACTCGATCTTCACCCCCCGCGACCTGTCGGCCCGCCTGGTGCGGGCCGGGCTGCCGGTGCCGGAAGACTCCATCTGGACGTCAGCGCTGGCCACCGCGACCTTCCTGGCGGATCAGCTCCCCGGCGGCTCCGCCTACGTTGTCGGTGAGGCGGGTCTGACGACGGCGCTGCACGAGGCGGGTTACACGCTCACGGACCTCGATCCGGATTACGTCGTGCTGGGCGAGACGCGCACATACTCGTTCGAGTCGATCACCAAGGCGATCCGGCTGGTGAACGCCGGTGGCCGCTTCATCGCGACGAATCCGGACGCCACCGGTCCTTCGCCGGAAGGCGCGCTGCCCGCCACGGGCGCGGTCGCCGCGCTCATCACGCGCGCCACGGGCAAGCAGCCGTACTTCGTCGGCAAGCCCAATCCGATGATGTTTCGCAGCGCCATGAACCGGATGGACGCGCACTCCGAGACGACCGTCATGATCGGTGACCGCATGGACACCGATGTGGTCGCCGGCATCGAAGCGGGGCTCGACACGATCCTGGTGCTGTCCGGCGTCACCAAGCGCGCCGACATCGAACGTTTCCCGTTTCGGCCCGGGCGGGTCCTCGCGTCGGTCGCCGATGCCCTCGAGCTCGTCCAGCCCGACCTCACGTGCGGGTGAGCGCCTCCGGGGTCAGCTCCGCCGTCGAGGCGTAGCCCGCCAGGCCGACCATCAGGTCGAGGTCGGCGAGCAGGCAGCGCAGCACGTGGTGGACCCCG
This sequence comes from uncultured Actinomycetota bacterium, assembly GCA_963782485.1. GTDB lineage: Bacteria > Actinomycetota > Actinomycetes > Frankiales > Frankiaceae > DATAZK01. The sequence goes on along the minus strand of CAWAJV010000004.1, from coordinate 153,361 downwards.
TCCTCACCCGCGACGGCCAGGCCGTGCACGTAGGGCCGCCCGATGAGCACGGCGTCGGCGCCGAGCGCCAGCGCCTTGGCGATGTCGGCGCCGCAGCGCACCCCGCTGTCGAAGAGCACCGTGAGCCCGTACGCCGCGGCGACGACGCCCGGCAGCGCGTCCAGCGAGCCGATCGCGCCGTCGACCTGGCGGCCGCCGTGATTGCTGCAGATGACGCCCTGCACCCCGGCGTCGGCCGCGCGTCGCACGTCGTCGGGATGCTGGATCCCCTTGAGCACGATGGGCAGTTCGGTGATCGAGCGCAGCCAGGCGAGGTCGGACCAGGTGAGCGTCGGGTTGTTGAAGACGCGCACGAACTTCAGCACCGCAGCGTTCGGATCGTTCGGGTCCAGGTCGCGGCGGAAGACCGGATCGCTGAGATAGTTGGCGATCCCGATCTGCTGCAGGAACGGCAGGTACGCCGTCTTCAGGTCGCGTGGCCGCCAGCCGAGCTGCCACGTGTCGAGCGTGACGACGATGGCGTCGTAACCCGCGGCCTCGGCGCGGGCCACGAACGACGCGGCCAGATCGCGTTCGGCGGGCCAGTACAGCTGGTACCACCGGGGTCCCGCACCCGCTGCGGAGGCGATCTCCTCCATCGTCGTCGAGGCGGCGGTCGAGGCGATGAAAGGAACTCCGAGGCGAGCGGCGGCGCGCGCGACGGCGGGTTCTGCTGCCGGATGAACGATCGACAGGACCCCGACCGGCGCGAGCATGACCGGGGCCGGCATGGGCGTGCCGAGGATCGTCGTGGCGTGCGAGCGTGACGCCGGGATGCCGCGCAGCATGCGCGGGACGATCCGCCACCGGTCGAAGGCCGCGCGGTTCGCGCTGAAGGTCTGCTCGGTGCCGGCGGACCCTTCGACGTAACCGATCGCCTGCTCGCTCATCACCGACAGCGCGGCGTCGCGCATCTCGCGCCAGTCGAAGGGCAGCGCGGGAGTCTCCCCGAACAGGCCCTTCAGGTAGATCTCGTTCTGGAAGTCCGAAAACGCCCCGGGCGGCTCGCTCACGGTGCCTACCTTCCCACGTTCTCCGTTGCCTCAGCCGCCGAGCAGCTCGCGGATCGTCACGGCATCCCGCGGGGCCGCTCCGCCGGGATCGTTGTTGGCATAGACGTATCCCTCGTTGAACGCGCCCGTCAGCTTCGTCGCCCAGCGTCGCAGCGTGCGCCGCGAGTACGACCAGTCCTGCTCGTCCGGCTTGCTGCCGCGGTGCAGGCGGAGGTAGCCCCAATCCGCGGTCTCCCAGAGCGGGTTCAACGCCTTCTCGTTGCGGTCCGCCCACACCAGCGCCGCCTTGCGCCGGACCAGGATGTCGCGGATGTCATCAGACCACCAGGACTCATGACGCGGCTCGACGGCCACCCGCACCGAAGCGGGGAACGCCGCCAGGGTGGCGTCGAGCTTGTCCGGCGCCGCCTGCAGGTTCGGCGGGAACTGAAGCAGGATCGGCCCGCGCCGGTCGCCCAGGCCGGCATACCGCTCGAGCAGGCGCGCGACGGGTTCGGCCGGCTCCTTGAGGCGCTTCACGTGCGTGAGGTAGCGGCTCGCCTTCACCGTGACGACGAAACCGTCCGGCACGCGTCGGGCCCAGGTCTCGAACGTGCTGCGTTCCGGCAGCCGGTAGAACGCGTTGTTCACCTCGACCGTGTCGAAAACCCCGGCGTAGTGCTCGAGCCAGAGTCGCTGGGGAAGCTTCTGCGGGTAAAAGGGGCCGCGCCAATCGCGGTACTGCCACCCGGAAGTGCCGACGTGCCAGGACATGGGCTGTTCCTACCCTCGAGCACGGAGGCCGGTCAGAAATTGCCGCGAACGGTCGTTCTCAGCGACCGTTCGCGGCAATTTCTGCGAGGCACCTCCAGACAACCGATGTCGTGCAAGCCTTTCCCCATGGGCAACGAGCCTGCGTCGGGCGGGTCTGTGGCGCGTGAGATGCGTGATGAGCGGGACGAGACGCCGATCCAGCAGCTGGACCGCAACTGGGCTGAGCTGCTCCAGGAGCTTCGGGTCACCCAGACCGGAGTGCAACTGCTGACCGGCTTCCTGCTCAGCCTGCCGTTCCAGCAACGTTTCTCGGAGCTGACCACCCCGCAGCTCGGCATCTACCTGGCTGTCGTCTCCCTGTCGCTCATCTCGACCGGCCTGCTGCTGGCACCGGTGAGCATCCATCGCGTCGTCTTCCGGCTGCACGAGCGGCGCGAGCTGGTGCGTGAAGCCGCGGTCCTGGCACAGGCGGGCATCGCGACGCTCGGGCTCGCCCTGGCCGGCGTCGCGATACTGATCTTCGACGTGACGCGCGGACCGGCGGCGGGTTACACGGTCGGCGCCATCACGTTCGCCTTCCTGATCCTGCTCTGGCTGGTGATACCGCTGCGGCTGCGGCGCCGCGCGCAGCGTGCCGGTGAGCGCCGGCGCCGGACCGATGCCGGATGACCATCACCGCGGGCGAGGTCACCCGGGGGCTCATCGCCGTAGCGCTCTTGCTCGCGGTGACCTACGCGGTGCTGCGTTTCGCGAGCGTCGAGGTCGGCTGGGCGCCGCTCACCGCGGTCGTGCGCGGAGGCCTGCAGCTGACGCTGGTCGGGCTCGCGCTGCGCGGGGTGCTCAACGCGCCGCCCACCGTGGCGCTGGCCCTGGTCGTCATGCTGACGGTCGCCAGCTGGACCGCGGCGGGCCGGCTCTCGGACCTGGGCCGCGTGTGGCGACCGGTGGCGATCTCGATGATCGCCGGCGTCGCCGTGTCGCTCGTCATCGTTTTCGCGGTCGATGCCCTGCCCTTCAACGCCCGCTACGTCGTCGCGCTCTCCGGGATCGTGATCGGCAACGCCATGACGGGCGCCACCCTCGCCGGTCGCCACCTGCTCGCCGGGCTGCGCTCGCGGCGTGACGAGATCGAGGGTTGGCTCGCCCTCGGGGCGACCCCGCGCCAGGCGGTGCGCGATGTGGCGCGCGCCTCGGCCGGGGAAGCGCTCGTGCCGCTGATGGATCAGACCCGCACGACCGGGATCGTCACGCTGCCGGGCGCGTTCATCGGAGCGCTGCTCGGCGGTGCCGATCCGACGCAGGCCGCCCGATTCCAGCTGATCGTGCTGGTGTCACTGCTGGCCACGGAGGCCATCGTGGCGACGCTCGTGGTGCATTTCCTGGGTGCGCCAGAACAGATTCCGGGCGCTCCCTCTTCGACTCGCGTGGTGTGAAGCCGGTGTGAAGCCGGCCGGTCGGGTCAGTCGAAGGGAAATGCCCGCGGCGCCTGCTTGGCCAGCAGTGCCTCGGCCCGGTGCGTGATCTGGGCGGCGTAGCTCTCGGTGGTCGGGATCAGGAACGTGCCGCTGCGCACGGCGTCGAGGACCAGATCCGCGACAGCGACGGGATCCTTCCCGGTGGCAGTGGTCTGGGCGAGCATGCCCTCGACGAAGGTCGCATCCTCGGCACCCTGCCCGGCGGCGAGCGCGGACGGGCGGTTGCGGCCGGACTCGGCGATGCGCGTCGCTACCGATCCTGGGATCAGCACCGAGGCCCCGATCGCCGCGCCCGTGACGTCAAGGTCGTGGGCCAGCGACTCGGTGAGCCCGAGCACGGCGAACTTGCTGGTCGTGTACGGACCGCTATAGGCGTTGCTGACGACGCCGGCGAGCGACGAGGTGTTCACGACGTGGCCGGGCTCGCCCCCGGCGAGCATGCGGGGCACGAACGACCGGATGCCGTGGATGACCCCCCAGAGGTTCACCCCGAGGACCCACTCCCAGTCGGCCTCGGTGCGCTCCCAGAGCAGCCCGGCCTGGAACACCCCGGCGTTGTTGCAGAGCAGGTGAACCGCGCCGAAGGCCTGGTAGGAGGCGTCCGCGAGCGCGTCGACGGCGGCCTTGTCGGTGACGTCCGTCGGCACCGCGATCGCCTCACCGCCGGTGGCGACGGCGGAGTCGACGGTCTCCTTCAGGGCACCCGGTTCCACGTCAGCAGCGACGACGCGCATGCCCGCTTGCGCGCAGCGCTGGACCAGCCCGCGGCCGATCCCGCTGCCCGCTCCGGTGATGACGGCGACCTTGTCGGCGAGCTCGGCAAGCATGCTTCCTCCTGGGTACGGCGGCTCCGAGTCGCATCCTCCCAGCAAGCGTGTCGAAATGAGCTGAGGGGGTAGCAGCGCCCTGACCGCACGAACCGCAATACGAGGGGGCCGCACATGGATGCGATCACGCTGCTGAAAGCCGACCACGCCGAGGTCGAGAAATTGTTCAAGGCCTACGAGAAGCTTGGTGAAAAGGCTTACAAGAGCAAGGAAAAGACCGTCAAGGGCATCATCCAGGCGCTGTCGGTTCACGCCGGCATCGAGGAGCAGGTCTTCTATCCGGCGGTGCGCAAGGAGGTGGCCGGCACCGACTCCGAGGTGCTGGAGGCCATCGAGGAGCACCACATCGTCAAGTGGGTGCTGAACGAGCTCGAAAACCTCGCCCCGGAGGCCGAGAACTACGACGCGAAGGTGACCGTCCTCATCGAGAACGTGCGCCATCACGTCAAGGAGGAGGAAGGCGAGCTCTTCCCGCAGGTGCGCAAGGCGCTGGGCCGCAAGCATCTCGGCGAGATCGGCGACGCGCTCGAGAGCGCCAAGAAGCTCGCGCCGAAGTCGCCGCACCCCCGCTCGCCGAGCACGCCGCCCGGCAATCTCGTCGCTGCCCCCGTCGCCAAGGCGGTGGACAAGCTGATGGGCAAGTAGCTCCCGGGATGCCTCACCGTGGGCGGCCGTTCCGCGGCCGTTCAGGGTCGAGGAGTTGAATTGCCCCATGGGAAGTCCTGCCAGCCTCGAAGGCGCCGAATTACGGGCCACGATCGACTATTGGAACGCCGCGAACTACCTGACGGTGGCCCAGATTTACCTGGCGGAGAATGCGCTGCTCCGAAAGCCGCTCGAGGCGGCGGATATCAAGCCGCGGCTGCTCGGCCACTGGGGCACCTCGCCCGGGCTCAACCTGGTCTACGTCCACCTGAACCGGCTCATCAAGCGCACCGGCCAGCAAACGCTGTACATCGCCGGGCCGGGACACGGTGGCCCGGCGCTGGTCGCGAACGTGTACCTGGAAGGCACCTACAGCGAGATCTACCCGCACATCACGCCGGACGCGGCGGGCGTGCGGGCGCTCGCCCGCCAGTTCTCGACGCCGGACGGCATCCCGAGCCACGTCAGCGTGCCGACGCCGGGCTCGATCCACGAGGGCGGCGAGCTCGGTTACGCGCTGATCCATGCCTTCGGCGCGGCGATGGACCACCCGGACCTGCTGGTCGCCTGCGTCGTCGGTGACGGCGAGGCCGAGACGGGCCCGCTCGAGGGGTCATGGAAGGGCACCCGGTTCCTGAACCCGAAGCGCGACGGCGCGGTGCTGCCGATCCTGCACCTGAACTCGTACAAGATCGCCAACCCGACGGTGCTGGGGCGTACCCATCCCGAGGACGTCCGGTCGATGCTCCACGGTCACGGCTACGAGGTCTTCGAGGTCGGCGGCAGCGATGTCGAGCAGGTCCATCGCGACTTCGCAGCGGTCCTGGACGAGTGCCACTCGCGCATCCGGGCCATCCAGGACGGGTGTCGCGCGCCGGGCGCCGGACCACTGACGGAGCTGCCGCGGTGGCCTGCCATCGTCATGCGTACCCCGAAGGGTTGGACCGGGCCGCGTGAGGTCGACGGCGTGCGCATCGAGGGCACCTTCCGGTCGCATCAGGTGCCGCTCTCCAAGGTGCGGGAGAACCCGGAACATCTGCGCATCCTCGAGCAGTGGATGCGCTCGTACCAGCCCGACCGCCTCTTTGACAGCGGCGGACACTTCGTCCCCGAGCTGGCAGCGCTGGCGCCCGAAGGCGACCTGCGGATGGGGGCGACCCCGTATGCGAACGGCGGGCTGCTCGCCACCGATCTGGACCTGCCCGACTGGCGCAAGTACGCGGTCGAGGTCGACCCCGCCCGGCGTGGCAGCACGTTCGTCGAATCGCCCAGCCGCCTCGGCCAGGTGATGCGCGACCTTTACGTGAGCGATCCACATTCCTTCCGGGTGTTCAGCCCGGACGAGCTGACCAGCAACCGGCTCGGTGCCGTGCTCGAGGTCTCCGACCGTTGCATGGTCGTGAAGACCGAGGAGTTCGACGACCGCGTCTCGCCGGAAGGGCGCGTCATGGAGGTGCTCTCGGAGCACCTCTGCCAGGGCTGGCTCGAGGCTTACACGCTCTCGGGACGCCACGGCCTGTTCGCGACGTACGAGGCGTTCGCGATGGTGTCGGCCTCGATGCTCGTGCAGCACGCGAAGTGGCTGCAGGAGGCCGAGAAGCTCTCCTGGCGCGCACCGGTGCCTTCCCTCAATATCCTGCTCACCTCGACCTGCTGGCGTAACGACCACAACGGGTTCAGCCACCAGGGGCCCGGGCTGCTCGACACCGTGATGCCACTCGGCGCCGGGGTTGTGCGGGCCTGGCTCCCGCCGGACGGCAACTGCCTGCTCTCGATCGCCAACCACTGCTTCAAGAGCCGTGACCACGTGAACCTCATCGTCGCCGACAAGCAGCCGCACCTGCAGTACCTGACGGCCGAAGAGGCCGAGGCGCACTGCGCGCGCGGCGGCTCGGTCTGGGAGTGGGCCGGCACCGAGAAGGACAATCCCGAGAGCCCGGTCGACATCGTGCTGGCGTGCATCGGTGACGTCCCGACGATGGAGATGCTCGCCGCCGCGCAGCTGCTTCGGGAGTGGGTGCCGAGCCTGGTGACCCGCGTCGTCAACATCGTCGATCTGATGGCGATGATGCCGCAGGAGGTGCACCCGCACGGCTTCTCCGACACCTCGTTCCGGTCGCTGTTCGGCACCGACGAGGACGTGGTCGTCGCGTTCCATGGCTACGCCCGCTCGCTGCACGGGCTGCTGCCCGGCCGGCTGAACCAGCAGCGGTTCCACACTCGCGGCTTCCGCTCGCAGGGCACCACGACCACCCCGTTCGACATGGTGGTGCGCAACGAGATGAGCCGCTATCACCTGGCGCAGCAGGCACTTCGGCGCTCCAAGCGGCTGCCGCCGGGCTCCCACGAGCTGAACGTGTTCTGCGACGCGCAGCTGCAGCGCCACCGCGAGTACGTCGTCGAGCATTTCGAGGATCTGCCGGAGATCCGTGACTGGACCTGGAGTTGACCGCTTGAGCGAGGCGCCGCTGACGATCCTGGCAGTCAACTTCGGCTCCTCGTCCCTGAAGACCGCGCTCTACCGGGCCGCGAGCTCGGAGAGCAGCGGCGAGCCGAGCAGGCTGGCGCGCGCCCGCATCGCCCGGCTGATCGACCACACGCTCGTCATCGAGACCGAGTCCGGCCGGCGCGAGCAGCAGGTGGAGGGCGACGCGCTGCCGGCGGTCATCGAAGCGCTGTCGGCGGCGGGGCTCCCGGCGCCGGACGCCATCGGCCATCGCTTCGTGCACGGGGGCCATTACGACAGCGCCCGGCTCCTGACGCCGGATGTGCTGTCCGAGCTGGAACGGCTGGCGATCTGGGCACCGCAGCACCAGCCCGCCGCGCTGGGCGGTGTCGCGGAGATACACCGGCGCTGGCCGGACACCCCCCAGGTCGCCTGCTTCGACTCGGCGTTTCACCGGAGCATGCCGGAGGTCGCGCAGCGCCTGCCGCTGCCCCGCGCGCTCTGGGATGAGGGCGTGCGCCGCTACGGTTTTCACGGCCTTTCCTACCAGCACATCGTCGACACCGTCGGCCCCGATGAACTCGGCCGGGCGGTCGTGACCCACCTCGGCAACGGGACCTCCGCAGCGGCGATCGCCGGCGGCAGGAGCCTCGACACCACGATGGCGTTCACCCCGGATGCGGGCCTGTTCATGGGCAGCCGCAGCGGCGACATCGATCCCGGCCTGCTGCTCTACCTCGCCGGCCGGGAGAAGGATCCGACTGAGCATCGAAGAGCTGCGCGTCGTGGTGCAGGAGCAGTCCGGCCTGGTCGGGCTGTCCGGCGGTGAAGGCGACATGCAGAACCTGCTCGCCCGCTCCGATCCCGACGCGAACCTGGCTATCGACAGCTACTGCCGGCAGATCGCCAAGCAGGTCGCCGCGTACGCCAGCGTGCTCGGCGGCCTCGACACGCTCGTCTTCACCGGGGGCATCGGGGAGCACTCGCCGCGCATCCGTGACGGCGTCACCGCACGGCTCGCCTTCCTGCGGATTCCGAGCGTGCTGACCGTGCCCACCGACGAGGAGTCCGTCATCGCCCGCCAGAGCATCGACGTCATTCGGGGTCCTTGGGCTCGAAGGTGACGTCGACCCGCTGGAAGCCCTTGGCCGCCTGCGCCTGTGCCTGCGCGGTATAGGCGGTCTCATCGGCGTCGGTCAGCTGCACGGCGTCGGTGAACGGGGTGAGCAGGGCGCGCGGGTAGAGCTGCCGGGCGCGTACCACATTGACCTCGACCGACATGACGACGCCCAGGGCCGCGAGATAGATCCAGGCGATGAGCCCGAGCACCAGGGCGAAGACGCCGTTCGTCGCGGACGCGTTCTTCACGACATGGCCGACGTACGCCGTGCCGAGCAGCTGCAGGGCCTGCCACCAGACGGCGGCGAGGAGCGCTCCGACGGCGATGTCGCGGAAGCCGACCTCGATCGCCGTGGCGATGCGAAACACGAGCAGGAAGATGGCCGCGTTCAGCACGATGGAGGCGAGCGTGATGAGCACCTTCAAGCCGCCGCCGATGCTCGCCCCGTAGGAGGCGGCGCTGCTCCCGAGCGCCGACATGACCGTCGTCCCGAGGATTCCCAGACCGGCCGTGCCGAGCAGCAGCAGGCTCCGCCCGCGGGCTTTCAGCGGGTTGGGACGGCGGTTGCGGGGCACCCCCCAGGCCACGTTCATGGCGTTCTGCGCGGCCTGGGCCACCCCGAGCGCGCCGTAGAGGCTGCCGATGATGCCGACGGTGAGCCCGATCCCGTTGCCGGTCAGCCCCTTCGGGCTCGCGAGCTGCTGGCCGATGACCGGGAACTGGCTCAGCGTGGAATCGAGGATCTGCTGCTGCAGATGCGGGTCGCCGTGCAGGACGAAACCCAGGATCGTCGTCAGCAGCAGCAGCAGCGGAAAGAGCGAGATGAAGCCGTAGTACGCGATCAGGGCTGCGAGGTAATTGCCCTGATCGTCGACGTACTTGTACAGCACCGCAATCGGAAAGCCCGCCGCCGGATGCTTGCGCTGGAAGCGGTCGATGCGGGCGGTCAGCTTGGTCAGGTTCGCTCACCGATCAGTGAGATGTTTTCCGCCGCCGTCGCCTCGAGCTGCTCGGAGCTCCCGACCACCGCGGACGGCGACCTGACGACGACCGTGTCGAGATTGACGTCCGGCAGGTCGATGAACGACGCCAGCGTTCCGGCGAGCACGGAGGCCACCTGCTCGGTGTCCATCAGCCGCTCCTGGATGACGCCGTGGCGCGCCCAGTCGCCCATCGCCCGCACCAGGCGGTCGGTGTCGAACTCGGCACCGAAATCGGTCGGGAACGTCCCGCCGACGACGATGGTGGTGTAGCGCAACTCGGGGTGCTCCTGGCGCCAGACCCGCATCGAGAGCTCGAGGGCGGCCTTGCTGGCGGTGTACGCGCCGAGCGCATGACGGGTCTGCAAGGTCGACTCCGACGACATCACCGCGACGAGAGCGCCGGGCGCCGCGACCGGCAGCAGGCTGCGGATCAGCTGGTGGATGCCGATGACGTTGATCTCCAGGATGCGTCGCCAATCGTCCGGGGTCACCTCGTCGAAGAAGCGCAGCGGCGAGTAGCCGGCGCTGCAGAACAGCAGGTCGACGCTGCCGAGCTCGGTGCGGATGGTTTCCGCAAGCCCGGCGCACGACTCGGGGTCGGTGATGTCGACGGCGAAAGGGACGCCCCGGCCGGCGTCAGCCACCAGCTCGTCGAGCCGCGATTGCCGGCGCCCGGTGACGATGACCTCCGCTCCGTCCGCGAGAGCCCTCCGGGCGAACTCCCGGCCGATGCCCGCGGATGCGCCGACGACGACGATCCGCTGACCTGCGAATGACCCAGCCACCCATGCCTCCCGCGTTCGACTACCGCGCTGAGTACATCAGGCCGGCTAGGCTCGTCAGGCGGTCCGGCAGGCAAGTGGTGCGGCAGCGTCCTCGACCGGGGCAGCGCCAGCTCGGGCATGGCCGACGCCGTCGCGCGCCACCGGGCCCCCGAACGTCCGGCCAGCGCCCGGCCGCGCGTACCGCGGCGCCTGACCTACGTCTGGCTCATCTCCACGCCTACCCGCCGTCGCCCGCCGACCGCGCTCGGATAGAACCCTAGGCGACGGTTCATGGCGGAGCGCTGGAGGTAGCGGTGGGTCGGCTCGAGAGCAAGGTCGCATTGGTCACGGGGGCCGCGTCGGGAATCGGCTACGCCTGCGCGTTGCGCTTCGCCCAGGAGGGGGCGGTCGTCGTGGGCTTCGACCGCGACGCGTGCGCCGAGTGGGGCGCGGTCGAGGTCGCAGCGCCGAAGAGCTCGTTCGTGCGCGGCGACGTCACGCAAGAAAGCGCAGTGGCCGCGGTCGTCAAAGCAGCGGTCGACGAGTTCGGCTCGCTCGACGTCGTCGTGAACGCCGCCGGCATCACCGGCGGAGGCCCGGTGCATCTGGTGCCGCTCGAGGAGTGGAACCGCGTGATGACGGTCAACTCCACCGGCACGTTCCTGGTCGGCAAGTACGCGACCGGCGCGATGCTGGAGCAGGAGAGCGGCGGCAGCATCGTCAACGTCGCCAGCATCGAAGGCACCACCGGCACCGAGGGCGGTAGCTGCTACAGCGCGTCGAAAGGCGCGGTCGTCATCCTCACCAAGAACATGGCGATCGACTACGGCCGCCGCGGGATCCGCGTCAACGCGGTCTGCCCCGGCTTCATCGACACCCCGCTCATGCGCGCCACGTTCGACAGCCCGGGGATGTCAGGCGTGCGCGAGCGCTACCGCGACGAGCACAAGCTCGGCCGCTTCGGGCGTCCCGAGGAGATCGCCGGAGCCGCGCTTGTTCCTCGCCTCGGACGACGCCTCGTTCGTCACGGGCCACGCGCTCGTGGTCGATGGCGGATTCACCGCGGGTATGCGCGCGGGTGTGCTGGAACCATTGGGGTTGTAGGCCAGCGGGCCAGCGGCTCGGCCCGAGTCGTCACCAGACGATGGTCAGCCCGCGCAGGTGGCCAAATGCTGCATCGCGGGTGACGAGTGCGGCCTGGTGCAGGAGTGACTGGGCGGCAAGCACCCGGTCGAAGGGATCGGAGTGGTCCCAGTCGAGGTTCCCGGCGCGCACCGCGTCGGCGGCGGAGATGTCGAGCGACTGGGCGCCGAGCCTGCTCGTGAGATCGTCGTGCTGGGCAAGCAGGAGTCCGGCTTCCGGCCACTTGCCGGCGCGGTGTTTGATGGCCATCTCCCACGCGGTCGCGGCCGAGACGAGCACGACGTTCCTCGATGTCTCAATGGCCGTCCGGGCCCGGCCGGACAGTCGATCGGGGGCCGTGAGTGCCCACACGTAGGCGTGAGTGTCCAGCAACAGGATGGTCACGACCAGGCCGCGAGTTCGGTCTCGTCGAGCGGATCGAAGCGCTCGTCGGGGGAGGGCAGGTCGAGGAAGCCAAGAACGCGGGCAGCGGGCGTCTCCACCGGCACGAGCCGGACCAGCGGCTTGCCGGCGCGCGCAACGATGACCTCCTCGCCCTTGAGCGCCGCATCCAGGAGCTGCGACAGGTGCGCCTTGGCATCCGCCACATTGTGGGTGGTCATGTTGGTCAGGTTAACATGACCACTTCGACGCGCCAGTTCGCCGACCGGCGACCGCCCCGGCGGGCTCAGCGGATGCGGGGCTTGATCCGGGGCTGATTGGCGAATGCCTCGTTGCCGGAGGCCATGACGTCCTTGTTGATCGACGTCGACAGGATGGACGTTGCCATCGTGGCAGCGCCGAGGCGGCCCAGATCGTTGGCAGCCCAGGCCGCCCGGAGGGTGCCGGCGCTCACGTCAGGGTCGACGCTCGCGATCGCCTCACCAAGCCATGCCGCCTGCGCGGAGAGCTCGTCCCCGGCGACGACCTCGGTCACGAGGCCGATCTGGAGGGCGGTCGCTGCGCTGACCCGCTCCCGGGCGCCGAGCAGCGCGATGCGCAGGACGTTGCCGAGTGAGACGTGCTGGCGCAGCAGCATCGGCTCGTAGACCGCGGCCTGGCCATAGGTCACGTGCGGGTCGAAGAAGGTGGCGTGCTCGGCGGCGATCACAATGTCCGACTCCGCGATCATGTAGAAGGCGCCGCCGCAGGCCATGCCGTTGACCGCGCAGACAACCGGCTTCCAGAGGTCATTCGACTTCGGGCCGAGGAACCGTCCAGGATCGTCATACATGTAGTTGTTCGACGTCCCGTACAGCGTGCGCTTCTCGAAGACGACGTAGGTGTCGTCAGCGTTGCGGTCGATGCCCACGCAGAAGGCCCGCTCGCCCGAACCGGTCAGCACCACGCAGCGCACGTCGTCGTTCGTCCGCAGCGAGCGCCACAGGTCCTGGAGCTCGTGCATCATCGTCGTGTCAAAGGCGTTGAGCGCTTCGGGGCGGTTCAGGGTGACGAACGCGATCCCGTCCCGTTCCGCGTAAAGCAGGCTCTCGTAGCCGTCGGCCTGGGTGCTCATGCGGTGAACCTCGTATCTGTCTATGGCTTCGCCAAGCGTGCGAGCTTGGAGAGGTTAACGTGTGCCCACGCAACTCTGCGGCAGTGCACGCCCCTGCGCTTCTAGCCGCGGTTCTCTTCGATGAACTCCTGCGGGTCCTTGTCGCTGGTATCGAGATTCGGTGCCGCCGGGTCGGTCTTGGCCATCTCGAAGAGGATGCCGAGGGCGTGGCGCTGGCCGAGCGGGGCGTGGCGACGGAAGTCGGCGAGCCCGTCGTCCTCCTCCTCACCCATGTGTTCGGTGTTGGCGCGCCGGCAGCGGTCGACAGCGGCCCACCAGGCGTCGGAGCCGACCTGCTCCTTGGCGGCATCGGTGATCGCGTTACGGATGTCGTTGTGGTCACCGATCGCATCAGCGGTGTCTTCGCCGTCCGGGTCGGCGCGGCGCAGCAGCTCCGGGTAGAAGACCGCCTCCTCGGCCGCGGCGTGACGTTCGAGGAATTGCGCCAGGTCACCCCAGACGAGGTTCAGACCTATCCCGTCGGTCGGGTCCATCCCGTCGAGGCGGGCGAACGCCTGGCGCTGGCGGTGATGGTCCTCGAGGATGAGATCGGTGATATCCACCCTGGGGCTATGCCCCGGGGCCGCCGAGAAACGCCTCGAGGATGCGGTCCGCCGCGAGTGACGGCGGCAGCTCACCGCGTCGCACCGCCTGCTCCGTCTCCGGGATCAGCGCCTGCACGGCCGGGCTGTCGCGCATGCGATCGAGCAGCCGGTCGCGCACCGTGTCCCAGGTCCACACCACCTGCTGCGCGCCGCGGCGCCGCTCGAGCTCGCCGCTCTCGCGCAGCACCTGCTGATGCTTCTCGACGGTCGCCCACAGCTCAGCCAGCCCGGCCCCCGTCTCGGCGGAGCAGGTCAGCACCGGCACGTTCCACAGCCGATCGCCATGGCCGAGCAGGCGGAGCGCGCCGGCGAGCTCGCGGGCCGCGCGCTTGCACTCCAGCTCGTGCGGACCGTCGGCCTTGTTGACGGCCACGACGTCGGCGAGCTCCAGGACGCCCTTCTTGATGCCCTGCAGCTGATCGCCGGTGCGGGCGAGCGCCAGCAGGACGAACGTGTCGGTCATCTCCGCCACGAGTGTCTCGGACTGGCCGACCCCGACCGTCTCGACGAGCACCACGTCGTAGCCGGCCGCTTCCATCACGAGGATCGACTCGCGGGTGGCCCGCGCGACCCCGCCCAGCTGCCCCGACGTGGGGGAGGGGCGGATGAACGCGTTGTCGTCGACCGCGAGCTCCGGCATGCGCGTCTTGTCGCCGAGGATGCTGCCACCGGTACGGGTCGAGGACGGGTCGACCGCGAGCACCGCGACGCGGCTCCCGGCCTTCGTCAGCCGGGTGCCGAGCGCGTTGATCAGCGTCGACTTGCCGGCTCCGGGCACCCCGGTGATGCCCACCCGGCGGGCGTTGCCGGTGTGGGGCAGCAGCAGGGTCAGCAGCTCCTGCGCCTGCAGCCGGTGGTCGGCCCGGCTGGACTCGACGAGTGTGATGGCGCGCCCGATGGCCCCGCGCTTTCCCGCGACGACATCGGCTGCCAGGTCGTCGACAGCGGGGGCGTTCACTCCTGCTGGGTGTAGCCGCGCTGCTTCATGAGCGCGTCCAGCAGGTCGACGGCCGCTTCCGGGATCACGGTGCCGGGCGGGAAGATGGCGGCCGCGCCGGCTGCCCGCAGCTCGTCGAAGTCACCGGGCGGGATGACCCCGCCGACAACGATCATGATGTCGCCGCGGCCGAGGTCGTCGAGTTCGCGTTTGAGCGCCGGCACCAGCGAGAGGTGGCCTGCCGCCAGCGAGTTGACGCCAACAATGTGGACGTCGGCCTCGACGGCCTGGCGCGCGACCTCCGCGGGCGTCTGGAAGAGCGGGCCCACGTCGACGTCGAAGCCGAGATCGGCGAACGCGGACGCGATGACCTTCTGGCCGCGGTCGTGTCCGTCCTGGCCCATCTTCGCGACGAGGATGCGGGGCCGGCGTCCCTCGGCCTTCTCGAACGCGGCGGCAGCCCGGCGCATCTTCTCGACGGCGGCGGAGTCGCCTGCTTCTGCCCGGTAGATGCCGCTGATCGTACGGATCTGGCCGGTGTAGCGGCCGTAGACCTTCTCCAGCGCGAGCGAGATCTCCCCGACGGTCGCCTTGGCGCGCGCCGCGTCGATCGCGAGCGCCAGCAGGTTGTCGTCCGGGCCGGGCTTCTCCACCGCCGCCGCCCGGGTCAGCTCGTCGAGCGCGTGCTGGCACGCCGACTCGTCACGCTCGGCCTTCAGCCTTGTCAGCTTGTCGAGCTGGCTCTTCATGACGGCGGTGTTGTCGACCTTGCGGACATCAATCTCGTTCTCACCGGTCACGCGGTACTTGTTGACACCGATCACCGGCTGGCGTCCGGAGTCGATGCGCGCCTGGGTGCGGGCGGCCGCTTCCTCGATGCGCAGTTTGGGGATGCCGGCCTCGATCGCCTTGGTCATGCCGCCGGCCTCTTCGATCTCCTGGATGTGGCTCCAGGCTTTCTTGGCCAGCTCGTAGGTGAGGCGCTCGACGTACGCGCTGCCGCCCCACGGGTCGATCGTGCGGGTCGTGCCCGACTCCTGCTGCAGCAGCAGCTGGGTGTTGCGCGCGATGCGGGCCGAGAAGTCGGTCGGTAGCGCGATCGCTTCGTCGAGCGCGTTCGTGTGCAGCGACTGGGTGTGGCCTTGCGTGGACGCCATGGCTTCCAGGCAGGTGCGCACGACGTTGTTGAAGACGTCCTGGGCCGTCAGCGACCAGCCCGAAGTCTGCGAATGTGTCCGCAGCGAAAGGGATTTCGGGTTCTTCGCGCCGAAACCGTCGACCAGCTTGGCCCAGAGCAGCCGGGCCGCCCGCATCTTCGCGATCTCCATGAAGACGTTCATGCCGATCGCCCAGAAGAACGACAGCCGCGGGGCGAACGCGTCGACATCGAGGCCGGAATCCAGCCCGGCCCGCAGGTACTCGACACCGTCGGCCAGCGTGTACGCGAGCTCCAGATCAGCCGTCGCTCCGGCCTCCTGGATGTGGTAGCCGGAGATCGAGATCGAGTTGAACTTCGGCATCCGGGTCGAGGTGTAGCCGAAGATGTCCGACACGATCCGCATCGACGGGGTCGGCGGGTAGATGTACGTGTTGCGGACCATGAACTCTTTGAGGATGTCGTTCTGGATGGTCCCGGCGAGCTGCTCCGGCGCGACGCCCTGCTCCTCGGCGGCGACGACGTAGAGCGCCAGGATCGGCAGCACGGCGCCGTTCATCGTCATCGAGACGCTCATCTTGTCGAGCGGGATGCCGTCGAAGAGCTGGCGCATGTCGTAGATCGAGTCGATGGCGACGCCTGCCATGCCGACGTCGCCACTGACCCGCACGTGGTCGCTGTCGTAGCCGCGGTGAGTGGCGAGGTCGAAGGCGACCGACAGGCCCTTCTGGCCGGCCGCGAGGTTGCGGCGGTAGAAGGCGTTGGACTCTTCAGCGGTGGAGAAACCCGCGTACTGCCGGATGGTCCAGGGCTGGGTGGTGTACATGGTCGGGTACGGCCCGCGCAGGTAGGGCGCGACGCCCGGCCAGGTGTCGAGGAAGTCCAGATCCTCCGTGTCGCCCGCGGTGTACAGCGGGGCGACGACGATGTCCTCGGGGGTCAGCCAGCCCAGCTCGGACGGGTCCTTGCCGACCGCCTCGTGCACGGCCGCGGCCCAGTCGGCCGGCTGCGCCGAGGGTGGTGTCTGGTCCAGGGCCACGCCCCGGAAGTCGGGGACCCAGCTCTCTGTCATTGCTTGACCCCCAGCTCGTCCAGCACCTGTTCCTGAACGGCGACAGCGTCGCAGCCTCGGAAGATGAACGTGTCGATGGCGGCGTCCGGTGCTGCCTTGGCCGGCCCGGCCAGCAGCACCGTTTTCACACCGGCTTCGTGCAACGCGTCGGCCTGCGCGGCGGCGTCGGTGGCGTAGGCGTCGTCGGTGCCGCACAGGCAGACCGCGGCGGGCGCCGGGTCCGGCAGCGGCCCCTCCTGCACGCTGACGGCAATGCCCGCGGGACTGAACAGGTCCGTCGCGAAGGCGATGCGTGCTGCCGCGGCGCGGGGCGACCCGATCGGCACGAGGATGACCGTCGGCGGGCGCCCGGTGTCGGCGGTGAACCGGTCGGCGCGCTCGCGCATCGCTTCATGGCGCTCTGCCCAGCGGATGCGGGGCAGCCCGCCGGACGGTCGTTCCGGTGCCGGCTCACGGACCAGCAGCTTCTCGTCGAGCTGCGGGAACGCGCTGACCCCGGTGATGGCGTCTTCGCGGACGTCGAACTTGTGCTCGCGTTCGGCCCGGCTGGCGGCCAGGTGGTCCGCGACGACCCCCTCGGTGAGGGCCTGTACCAGCCCTCCGGCTGCCTCGATCGCCTGGAACTCCTCCCACCCCGCGCGGGCCAGCGCGTCGGTGAGCGACTCGACGTACCAGGAGCCGCCGGCCGGATCGATGACGGCGGCGACGTGGGACTCCTCCAGGATCAGCGCCTGGGTGTTGCGCGCGACCCGCCGGCCGAGCACGTCCGGCAATCCGATGGCCGCGTCGAACGGCAGCACCGTGACCGCATCGGCGCCGCCCACGCCGGCGGCGAACGCAGCGACCGTCGTGCGCAGCATGTTCACGTACGGATCGCGGCGGGTCATCATCGGCCACGACGTCACGGCGTGCTGCAGCTGGCCCTGCAACGGCTCCGGCACGCCGCAGGCGGCCGCCACGCGGGACCACAGCTTGCGGGCGGCGCGGAGCTTCGCGATCGTCAGGAACTGATCGTCGGTGGCCGCGTACCGGAACTCGAGCTGAGCAGCGGCGGCCTGCGGCGAGAGCCCGGCGCCGGCCAGCGCCCGCAGGTACGCGACCCCGGACGCGATCGACAGCCCGAGCTCCTGGGCTTCGGTCGCTCCCGCGTCATGGAAGGGGAGCGCGTCGACGACGATCGTGCGCAGCTGCGAGCCGTGCAGCTCGTCCGCAGCCGTCGAGACGAAGGCCGCGACGTCTCCCAATGCGTCGTCCAGCGCGGGGGAGGTACCGGTACGGGCGGCGTGACCGATCGGGTCGAGCCCGAGGTTGCCGGACAGGCCCGCGACAGCGATCCCGCGGCCCCGCGCGACGGCGAGGAACGCGCGAGCCGCCTCGATCCCGTCGCCCCCGGCATCCAGCACGACCGGTGCCAGGTCGAGCAGCACCTCGGACAGCACGTCACCAAGCGCGTCGACCGGGAAGCCCCCCTGGCCGACGGACAGCCAGAGCGAGGTGACCCCGTTCTCCAGATCGTGGAGCACCTGCTCTCGCACCTCGCCCGGGCTCGGGTGGCCGAACGCCGCCCGCACGTCCCAGCCGCCGAGCGTTCCCTGGGCCTGGCGCCCGCGCACGAACGGTGCGGCACCCGGCAGGCCCGGATCCGGTGCTGCGTCGTCGCGGCCGTAGATGCCGGCGATCGGGATGCCACCGACGGTCACCGTCAGTCTCTGCGCGGCCGCCTCAGGGGTGAGCCCACCCGACTTGACCGATTTGTTCAGCACGCCCGCCACGAGCTTCTCCCACTGCTCCCGGCTCGCCGCGGGAAAGACGCCGGCGAGCGTCAGCTCCTCGGGTGGAGCGGGCGGGGAGTCGAGATCGACCTGCTCGGTTGGACCCGTGGGCACGGTCGCGGCGTCCTTCATGCTCACCATTTTGCAGCGTCGCTACATAAGTGTGAGCTTGGCCTATCGGAGGACGCCGATTTGGCCGATACCGAGCAGGCATCCTGGAACGCGCGCAGCGCCGCGCTTTCACCGAGGGGATTCGCCTGCTATGTCGCGCACCAGCCGTTTTATAGGGCTCCTGGCCTCGGTCGTCATGGTGGCCGTGGTCGGGTTGCTAGCCGCCGGACCTGCTGCGGCACACGCTCAGCTGCTCTCCACCGCGCCCGTCGCGGGCGCGACCGTTGCCCAGGCTCCGGCGGCCGTGACGCTCACCTTCGACGAGGCGCCGCTCATCAAGTTCACCGTGGTCCATGTCACAGCCCCAGACGGGAAACGCGTCGACAGCGGGCCGGCCACGTTGAGCGGTGTGGTCGTGAGCGAGCGGGTCGCCAACATCACGGCACCGGGCAAGTACGTCGTCGACTGGCGTGCCGTGTCCGACGACGGTCACCCGGTCTCGGGACAGTTCAGCTTCAGTCTCAGCCGGACGACCTCCGGCGCCGCCAGTCCGAGCCCGTCCGCCGCGTCGTCAGCAGCGGTAGCTGCCACGACCCCCTCCGCCTCGGCGACGCCGGTGGCCGGGGCCCCGACGAAGGCCTCCCGCAGCCAGTCGCCGCCGGTGATCGCCATCGTGGTGATCGCCGCACTGCTGGTCCTGGCTCTCGGGTTCGCGATCTACGCCTTCCAGAGGCGCCGCGCTGCGGTGCAGAAGTGAGCAGCGCGGGCGACTATGGCGGAGTGACCGTCGCTGACTCCGCCATAGTCGCGGAGCCGACCAGCGCTCCGGAGCACCCCTCGCGCGGTGGCCAGCTCCCGCGGATCCTGCTGGTCGCGTTGGTTGCCGGGCTGGTCACGCTGGTGCTGGCGCTGCTCTTCGGCCACGGCATCGAGACCAAGCCCCCGGGGGGCCTGCCCTGGGCAGGTGCCGGTACGGCCTGGGCGCTGCCGATCGCGCGCTTCCTTCATGACGTCCTGGCGATCGGCACCGTCGGCTTCCTGACCCTGGCGGTCTTCCTACTGCCGGATCGCGGTGGCTCGCTGGGCCCGTCCGCCCGGTCGGCGCAGCGTATTGCCCGGTTCACGGCCGGCGGCTGGCTGCTGGCCGTCGTCGTCGAGGCTCTGCTGCAGCTCTCCCAGGAGGCGGGCGCGCCGCTCGGCGACATCCTGACCGGCAGTCACATCCGGTTCTTCGTGACGAGTGTCACCGAAGGCAAGACCGCGCTGGCGGTCGCGATCATCGCGTTGATCATCCTCATCGTCCCAGCGGTGTCGTCGGCCAACTCGGCGGCGGTCCTGCTCGCAGTCGCCATCGGCGGCCTGGTGCTGCCGCCGCTGCTCACCGGCCACTCCGCGAGCGCGGGCGACCACGACGCCGCGTTGACGAGCCTGACGTTCCACGTCCTGGCCGCGAGCCTCTGGGTGGGTGGCCTGATCGCGGTCACCTGGCTGGCGTTGCGGCGCACGAGTTCCGGCAAGCGGGTGAAGGCGTTCGCGGTCGCGTTGCCGCGCTTCTCGACGCTGGCCCTGGCCTGCTTCGTGACGGTCGCGATCAGCGGTGTGGCCAACGCCTACATCCGCATCGGCTCGTTCTCCGACCTGGGCAGCCGCTACGGCGAGATCGTGCTGGCGAAGGCTGCCGCGCTGCTCGCGCTCGGTTACCTCGGCTACCGCCACCGCCAGGCGACCGTCCCGGCGGCGGTGGCCGGCGACCGTCGCGCGTTCCTGCGGCTGGCGGCGGTCGAGGTTGCCGTCATGGCCGTGGCCGTCGGGCTCGCCGTCGCGCTTTCGAAGAGCCCGCCTCCGGTGGCGCGAACCGCGTCCGACGTGAGTGCGGCAAAGGCCGCCCTCGGCTTCGAGATGCCGGGGCCGGTCTCGCTGAAGGCGCTGGCGTTCGACTGGTACCCCCAGCTGTTCTTCACGGTGGGCCTGCTGGCGGGCGCCATCTGGTACGCCCGGGCGGTCCGCCGGCTGCACGCCCGCGGTGACACCTGGCCGAAGCTGTACACCGCGAGCTGGTACGCGGGCCTGCTGGTCGTCGCCGCCACCACGCAGACCGGCGTCAACCGATACGGCGAGATCATGTTCAGCGTCCACATGGCGCAACACATGCTGCTGTCGATGGTGGCCCCGCCGCTGCTGGCCCTCGGCGCCCCGATCACGCTGGCGTTGCGCTACCTGCCGGCGGCCGGCCATCGTGACTCGCGCGGCGCCCGCGCCTGGATCCTGGCGATCCTGCGCAGCCCGGTCTTCCGGGTGCTCTCGAACCCGATCGTCGCGCTGGGCCTGTTCGTTGCCAGCACGTTCGGCCTGTACTTCTCGGGCCTGTTCGCCGACCTGATGGCGAGCCATGCCGGCCATGTGGCGATGTCGGTGCATTTCCTGCTCACCGGCTGCCTGCTCTTCTGGCCGCTGGTCAGCCCGGATCCGATCCCGCACCGCCCGGGCCACGGCCTGCGGATGTTTGCACTGGTGATCCTGGTGCCGTTCCACGCGTTCTTCGGCCTGGCGATCATCACCGACACCCACGTGCTCGCGGCCAGCTGGTATGACCGGCTGCACCGCATGTGGGGCGCGAGCCTGCTCTCCGATCAGCGTACGGGCGGGGGTATCGCGATGGCACTCACCGAGCCGGTCGCGTTCCTGGTGGCGGGCGTCATCCTGATGCAGTGGTCACGTGCCGATGCGCGCAAGGCGAAGGCGTTCGACCGCAAGTCCGACCGCGATCCCGAGCACGACGAGCTCGCCGCCTACAACCGCTACCTGGCGGAGCTCGCTAAGCACGACTAGGCCTGAAGGCTCATCGAGGGACGACGGTGATGGGGCAGCGAAGGCCCGGGGCGTTACCCAGCCGGCCATCGGCGGTGACCAGCGTGCAATTCAAGGCCTCGGCCAGAGCGACGTAGGCAGCGTCATACGCCGAAAGATTGGCGCGCAGCTGCCACATGCGGTCAAAGAGCGGGTAGCTCGCGTAGCGAGTGATGCCGAGCCGGCGCCACGTGTCGAGTGCCCGCCATCCGTCCTCGGCCGTGATGTGGCCGCCGGCAGCGTTCCGGCGCAGTCCGCTGGCGACTTCGGCATCGACGAGATGTGGTGCATGCAGCTGATCGTCAGCCAGGGCCTCACGGGCGACCCCGGCGTTGAGTAGCCCGGACAATGCCGCGGATGCGTCGACGACGATCAACGATCCTCGCGCTCCCGGTCCAGGTCGTCGACGATCTCCGAGGCCGCGATGTCCAGATCGGGAAGCGCGCCCAGAAGCGCCGGATTGTCAGCGCGGCGGGATACCTCGGCGAGTTCACGGACGGCCACCGCGCCCACTGAAGTGCCGTCACGGGCCGCCAGCAGTTCCAGCCTGCGCACCACGTCATCCGGCACGTTTCGGAGGTACAACGTTCGCATGTTGCAAAATGCTAGCAACGTGCATGCTTATTGCAACGCAAGCCTAGAGCGTGGTCGGGCGGTTCACGAAGCGGTGCGCGGATGGCGAGTAGAACCAGCCGCCGCCCGCCTTGCTGCCGCCGTCGGTCGGCACGTTGTGACCGGTGACGAACGCGGACAGGTCCGACGCCAGGAACAGCGCGACGCGGGCCTGGTCCTCGGGCCAACCCAGCCGCCCGACCGGAGCCCAGGACGGCCAGAGATCGTCGTGGTCCTCGTAGCCGGTGAGGTAGTCGACCTGCGGGGTCTGGGTGAGGTCCGGACCCATGCCGTTGACGCGGATCCCGTGACGGCCGTACGTCGACGGCGAGGCTGGTCGTGAAGTGGGCGATGCCGCCCTTCATCGCCGCGTACACCGGGTCGCCGGGGTAGCCGCGCATGCCCTCGACGGAGTGCACGTTCACGATCGCGCCGCTGCGGGCGGTCATCATCGGCGTGATGACGGCCCGCGTCATCGCGAAGAAGTGGCGCATGTTGATCGCGTACATCGCCTCCCACGACTCCGGCGTCGAGTCGTGGAAGCGCACCAGCGGGCGGTAGTCGCCGACGTTGTTGATGAGGATGTCGACCCGGCCGTGGGCGGCGAGGACGTCGTCGATGACGCGCTGCGGCTCGCCCGGCGCGGTCACGTCGGCCACGTGGCTGGTGGCGGTCAGGCCGGAGTCGCAGATCGCTGCCCGGGTGGCCTCCGCGCGGTCGGGGTCGATCTCGACGATCTCCACGATCGCCCCGTGCAGCGCAAAGAGCCGAGAGATGGCCCCGCCGATGCCGTCGCCGCCGCCGGTCACGACGGCCACCTTCCCGAAGAGCAGCCGGTCCCAGTTGGCGATGGGAGGGACGTTGTCAGGCGTCTGCGCAGTCATGCGGGCATTCAAGCTCATGCGCCGACGGCCCCGACGCGCCCTCCTGATAGGACTGCACGGTGACCCTTCCCATGACCGCGGCGCCCTCGGCCAAGCCGTCCCTGTCCCTGCACATCGGCAACTTCGCGGCCCAGGATCCGGGCAGCTGGCAGCCGATGCTCGATCGCGCCGTCGCCGCGGACCGGGCCGGCATCGACCGCATCACGGTCTCCGACCACGTCGTCATGGGCGAGCGCTTGGAGGAGTACGGCAAGCCCGAGGTCGGCGGCATGAAGGGTTCGAAGCAGCCGACCGGCCCCGACGGTCACTGGCTCGACCCGCTGACCGTGCTGTCGGTGGTGGCCGGGCAGACCTCGAACGTGCGGCTCGGCACCAACATCCTCGTCGTCCCGCTGCGCCGGCCGATCGTGCTCGCGAAGGCCGCGGCGACGCTCGATGTGCTTTCCGGCGGGCGGCTCGACCTCGGGGTCGGCGTCGGCTGGCAGCGCGAGGAGTACGAGGCCGCCGGGCTGCCGTTCGAGGGCCGCGGCGAGCTGCTCGACGACTCCCTCGCGGTGCTGCAGAACGTCTGGGCCAACAGCCCGGCCAGTCACGACTCGAAGTTCCTGAAGTTCGAGCGCATCCATGTGATGCCGCAGCCGCTGCAGCCGGGCGGTGTGCCGCTGCTGCATCAGCGGGACTATCAACGTTCGCACCCTGCGGCGCATGGCGCGCTTCGGCAGCGGCTGGATCCCGTGGGGCGACGACATCGCTGACCCGTCCGCCGGGCTCGGGCGTATCGCCGAGGTCATGGCACAGGCGGGCCGCACCATGGACGGCTTCCGCGTCTTCGGCAACCTGGGCATCCGTGCCGACGAGAACGGCAAGCTGCAGCTCGACAAGGCGCTCGAGGCCGTACCGGCGCAGGTGGCGGCGGGCATCACCGACTTCGGACTGGCGGTGCCGCTGCCGAAGGACGTCAACGAGGCCGCCGAGGTGCTGGCGAGCGTCGCCTCAGCCTTCCGGGCCCGGGTTGGCAGCCGGCTGACGCTAGATTGGGCCGTCTTACGTCACCTGGAGGCTTCCCGAATGTCTGCACCCGTTCAGCTGCGCACCGGCGCCCGCCTGCGTAGTCAGGTCGATACGACTGAGGTCATCGTCGTGCGGGCACCCGCCCGCGAGGTCGCTCTCACCTGCGGCGGCGTTCCGATGATCGACGTGAAGGCCGACCCCGATGCGAGCCTCAGCCTCGATCCGGCGCACTCCGACGGGAGCCCGGTGGGCAAGCGCTTCACGTTGCCGGACGACGTGACCCTCGAGGTCCTCGTCACCAAGGGCGGCGACGGCTCGCTGGCCGAAGGCGGCGCGAAGCTAGTGCTGAAGGAAGCCAAGGCCCTTCCCTCCAGCGACTGAGCCGGTCAGGCTGTCAGCGTGAAACTCGATACGTCCCTGCCGGGCGTCTTTGACGGTCTCGGCGACGCGGCCCGCTTGCTGGAGGCCGACGGCTACGACGGGCTCTGGACCAGCGAGACGCAGCACGAGCCGTTCATGCGCTGCCTGCTCGCCGCGCAGGCCACCTCTCACGTCACGGTCGGCACGTCGATCGCCATCGCCTTCGCCCGCACACCGATGACGCTGGCGAATGCGGGCTACGACCTGGCGCGTTACAGCCAGGGCCGGTTCGTGCTGGGCCTCGGCTCGCAGATCAAGCCGCACATCGAGCGCCGGTTCTCGATGCCGTGGTCGCATCCGGCGCCCCGGATGCGCGAGCTGATCCTGGCGATGCGGGCGATCTGGGCGGCGTGGCAGGACGGGACGAAGCTGGACTTCCGCGGCGACTTCTACACCCACACCCTCATGACCCCGTTCTTCGCGGCGCCGCCGCATGAGTACGGGCCGCCGCCGGTGTATCTCGCGGGCGTCGGCGAGCTCATGACGCAGGTCGCGGGGGAGGCGGCGGACGGGTTCTTCATCCACCCGTTCACCACCCGGCGCTACCTCGACGAGGTCACGCTCCCGGCGCTGCGACGCGGTCGCGAGAAAGCCGGCGTGACGTTCGGCGAGGGCTGGGACCTCGGCGACTTCACCGTCACCGGACCCGCGTTCGTCGCCACCGGGCGCACCGAGGAGGAGATGGCGGCGGCCATCGCCGGCACGAAGAAGCAGATCGCGTTCTACGGCTCCACGCCGGCCTACCGCCCGGTGCTGGAGATGCACGGCTGGGGCGACGTCCAGACCGAGCTCAACACGCTGTCCAAGCGCGGCGCGTGGGACGAGATGGGTGAGCTGATCACCGACGAGATGCTGCAGGAGTTCGCCTCCGTCGGCGCCCCGGAAGAGATCGGCCCGAAGCTGATCGAGAAGCTCGGGGATGTGGCGCAGCGGGTCAGCTGCTACGCGAACTACGACGCCGACCCCTCGCTGTGGGAACCGGTGCGTGACGCCCTTCGCGGCTGACCGGCCGTTGCTCACTCCGGACGAGCTGGGGGAGCTGCTCGGCGCCGGTTCGGACGAGGCCGTCGCGTCCGAGGCGGTCCTGGTCGATCTCGGCGTCCCGGCACGGGATGAGGCGGACGCGCGCCGGATCGCGCGGGCTGCTCACGTGAGCGGCAGCGTGCTGATCGGGGTGGCGACGGGGCTGGTCCCGCAGCACAACGCGTGGCTGGCCAACGCGATGACGCTCTCGGTCGCACCGCTCGACACCGGCCCCGAATTCATCGGGGGCCCGGATCCCCTTGCTGCTGCTGGGGAAGTGGCGGCTGCCGTCGCCCGCCGCCCCCTCGCGGCAGCGTCCCTGGCGGTGCTGCTGCAGCAGACCGGGGTCCTGCCGGTGTGGGAGGGGCTGATCGCCGAGTCGGCCACGTACTCGCTGCTGCTGGCCGGACCCGAATTCCAGGCCTGGCTGGCCGGCTCACCTTCCCGCAAACCGCCGCCGGAAGACGACGAGCCGGTGCTTGTCGAGCGCGACGGTGACGTCCTGCAGCTCACGCTCAACCGGCCGGAGCGGCGCAACGCGTACGGCCGCCGGATGCGCGATGCGCTCGTCTCGGCGCTCGCCATCGCCCGGTTCGACGAGAGCGTGCAAGTGGAGCTGGCGGGCCGCGGCCCGGCGTTCTCCAGCGGCGGCGATCTCGCCGAGTTCGGGACGTTCTCCGACCCCGCGACGGCTCACCTGGTCCGCATCCGTCATGGCGCCGCGCTCGGGATCCACGATCTCGCGGACCGGGTGACGGCACGCATCCACGGGGCCTGCATCGGTGCGGGCATCGAGCTGCCGGCGTTCGCCGGTCGCGTGATAGCCGCGCCCGATACGCGCATCGGGCTGCCCGAGGTCGCGATGGGGCTGGTGCCTGGCGCAGGCGGGACGGTCAGCATCGTCAAGCGCATCGGCCGGTGGCGGACGGCGTGGCTGGCCCTCACCGGCGAGCACCTCGACGCCGAGCGGGCCCAGGCCTGGGGGCTGGTCGACGCCATCAGCCCGTCATGACCGCCGCGCTGATCGGGGCGCAACGTCAGGCGCGGAGGTGGTCGGACGAGCTCGAGCGGCTGAGCCGGGGGAGCGTGCAGGTCGACGGCGCGAGCCTGCTGCACGAACGCATGGCACTGACCGGAGCCTTGCCGCAGGGCGCTATCTCGGCGGGCGGCGCCTGCCGGCTGATGCCGTGCGCCGGCGGATGGATCGCCGTCTCGTTGCCACGCGAAAGCGACCTGGAACTCGTCGAGGCGCTGATCGAGCAGCCGTCGGGAACGGCGCCCTTGGGCAGTCGATCGCCGGTTGGGCGGCCACGCTCCCGGCCCCGCAGATCGTCGACCGCGCAAGGCTTCTGGGCCTCGCGATCAGCCAGGTCGGTGAGCCGCAGCCGCCACTCGCGTTGCCGCCATCGCCAGCCGATCCGACGCCGATCGGGCACGCCGCTCGTCGTCGATTTCAGTGCGCTCTGGGCCGGCCCTTTTGCGCGCGGCTGCTCGGCCTGGCCGGGGCACGCGTCATCAAGGTGGAGAGCGCCGACCGGCCGGACGGTGCCCGCCGCGGCAATCCGGAGTTCTACGACCGGCTGCACCGCGGTCACGAGTCGGTCGTCGTCGAGCCGCTGACCGATGGCGGACGGGAGCGGCTGCACGGGCTGGTGCAGGCCGCGGACGTCGTCATCGAGGCGTCGCGGCCGCGCGCGCTTGCCGGCTGGGGACTCGACGCCACTGAGCTCGTCGCCGGCGGCGCGGTCTGGGTGAGCATCACCGCGTACGGGCGCGGTCAGGGCGATCGGGTCGGCTTCGGTGACGACGTGGCCGCCGCCGCGGGATTGGTCGACTGGAATGCGGGTTGCCCGTCGTTCGTCGGTGACGCGATCGCCGATCCGCTGACGGGGCTCGCCGCCGCCGTCGCAGCCCTGCGGGTCCTGACCGGCCCGGCTCCGAGAGGGGCGCTGCTCGATGTGCCCATGGCCTCAGCGGCAGCCGCCGCGTTGGCGACGGAAAATATACAAAGCTAGGCTCACCGGCATGGACGCCAGCGAGTTCCAGGACATCCGCAGCGCCGTTCGGCGGTTCGTACGCGACGTGGTCGTCCCGGTCGAACCGGAGATCGAGGAGCGCGACGAGGTCCCCGACCACATCCGCAAGGCCGCAGCCGACATGGGCCTGTTCGGCTTCGCGCTGCCCGAGGAGCACGGCGGCTTGGGGCTGTCGATGGAGCAGGAAGCGCAACTCGTCTTCGAGCTCGGCTACACCACCCCGTCGTTCCGCTCGATGTTCGGGACGAACAACGGCATCGCCGGCCACGTGCTGATGCTGAGTGCTGACGACGCCCAGAAGGCGGAGTACCTGCCGAAGGTCGCGTCGGGGGAGTGGACCGCGAGTTTCGCGCTCACCGAGACGGATGCGGGTTCCGATCCCGCAGGGCTGAAGACGGCTGCCGTGCGTGACGGTGACGTCTGGGTCATCAACGGTGCCAAGCGTTACATCACTAACGCGCCGGTCGCCGACGTCTTCATGGTCTTCGCCCGCACCGACCCGGATGCCCCCGCAACGAAGGGCATCTCGTGCTTCCTCGTCCCGAGCACGACCCCGGGCGTCTCCGTCGGCCCGAAGGACCACAAGATGGGCCAGGCCGGGGCGTGGACCGCCGACGTGTACTTCGACGACGTGCGGGTCGGTGCGGAGTCGTTGATCGGCGCCGAGGGCGTGGGTTACGCGACGGCGATGGCCTGCCTCGCGCACGGCCGGATCCACATCGCGGCGCTGTGTGTGGGGCTCGCCCAGCGGCTGGTCGACGAGACGGTCGGGTTCGCGATAGACCGCGTCCAGGGCGGCAAGCCCATCGCGCAGCACCAGCTGATCCAGGGGCTCATCGCCGACTCGCAGACCGACCTGATGGCGGCTCGCAGCCTGGTGCTGGAGACGTCGCGTGCGTATGACTCCGGCGAGGACACCAAGCTCGGCCCGGCCTGCGCGAAGTACTTCGCGTCGGAAGCCGTGGGGCGCGTGGCGGACCGGGCGGTGCAGGTGCACGGCGGGTCCGGCTACATGCACGGGGTCGCCGTCGAGCGCTTCTACCGCGACGTGCGGCTGTTCCGTATCTACGAGGGCACCAGCCAGATCCAGCAGCTGGTCATCGCCCGCGCCACCCTCAAGCAGTTCCAGGGCATCGCGCGCTGATCCCGGCCGGCGGAGCGTGCGGCATGACCAATGACCTGACCCATCGTTCGATCGAGATCCCTGACGGCCAGCTCCACGCGGTCTCCGCCGGAGAGGGCCCGTTGACGCTGCTGGTTCACGGCTTTCCCGAAACGTGGACCTCCTGGCGGCACCAGCTACCGGCGCTTGCCGCAGCCGGCTATCAGGCGGTGGCGCTTGACGTCCGGGGTTACGGCCAGTCCTTTTCGCCGGACGCCGTCGAGGCCTACCGGATGATGGTGCTGGTTGGCGACATGCTGGCGGTCACCCGGGCCTACGGTGCGAACACCGCGACCGTCATCGGACACGACTGGGGCTCGCCCATCGCCGCTGCCTGCGGCTTGCTGCGTCCCGATGTCTTCACCGCCATCGGCATGCTCAGCGTGCCCTACACGCCACCTGGTGGTCCGCGCCCGACGACGATCTTCGAACAGATCGGCGGTAGTGAGGACTACTACGTCAGCTACTTCCAGCGCCCGGGTCAGGCAGAGTCGGAGATCGACCCGGATGTGCGCGGCTGGCTCCGCGGCTTTTACCTCGCGCTCGCCGGCGAGACCGACCCGCCCGCGTGGGAAAGTGGCGTCTTCACCATTCCTGCGGGCGCCCGGATGCGTGACCGTTTCCCGACCGGCGAGCTGCCGTCGTGGCTGACCGGCGCCGATCTCGACATCGCGGCAGCGAGTTTCACCCGTAGCGGGCTGGCCGGGCCCCTCAACCGCTACCGGAACATGGACCGCGATTGGGAGGATCTCGCGGCCTTCGAAGCGAAGCCGCTGACCCAGCCGTCGATCTATATCGCAGGGGATCGGGACGCATCGACGGTCTGGCTCGCCGACGCGATCAAGGCATACCCGAACACCCTGCCCGAGCTGTCCGGCGCGCATCTGCTGGACGGCGCCGGGCATTGGATCCAGCAGGAGCGTCCCGATGAAGTCAACGAGCTGTTGGTGAACTGGCTGCGTGGCTTGACTTAGCTCGCCTCGCTTCCGAGTGTTGATCCGGTTCCTCCACAAGCAATGTTTTACCTGGTCAGCGGCCCGTGAAGCCGGTAGACTCGCACACATGTTCGAACAGTTGAGCCGGTCGGGTGTGGTGGCTGCCGCGCTCATCGCCCCGCCCGGCCCGGAGGTCATCGCCGCGCTGGCCGGCGTCGACGCTGTGCGGCTGCGGCCGTCCGGGCAGGCGGATTCTGCTCGCCGCCTGGGAGCGGCAGGCGGCCTGGGTCGCCTCGTGCAGCACGGCGGTGGTGGCGCTGGTCGCCGACGCGGTCCGGGTCTGCGAGCGGGCCGCACCGATCGGGCGTGACGACCCCGAACTAGTCGAGCGCTCAGCCCGCTGCGAGGTCGCCGCCGCGTTGCGGGCGTCGGAGAACGTCGCCGGCCACCGGATCGAGGTGGCTGATGAGCTGGCCGGCCGGCTGGCGATGGTCGCCGCCGCGCTACGGCTCGGGGAACTGTCCTACTGGCAGGCCACTGCCATCGTCGACGCCACCGGCCAGCTGTCCGACGACCAAGCCGGCTGGGTTGCCCGCCGGGTACTGCCCCGGGCCCGTAAGCAGACCCTGGCGCAGCTACGCGCCAGCCTGCGCCGCGCCGTGCTGGCCGTCGCCCCGCACACCGCCCGGCGCAACCTCAAGCGCGCCAAAGCTGAGCAGGGCGTCGACTGGTGGCCCACCGCCGACGGCCAAGCCGAACTCCGCCTCACCGCTGATGCCGCAGACGTCAAAGCCGTCTACGACGCCATCGCCGCCGCCGCCAAACAGCTGGGCGCCACCCACAGCACCGAACCGAGGCCGCACCGCCGGCCAGCTCCGCGTGCTGGCCTTACTCGCCCTCGCGACCGGCACCCCCATCGAGTCCGGCCGCCGCCCTTGGCGAAAAGCCGTACCGGGTGACGCTGAACCTCACCATGGACCTGCCGACCGTCCTCGGGCTGCGTGACAACCCCGGCGAACTAGTCCGGCTACGGCCCGCTGCCCGCCGACATCGCCCGCGAACTCGCCGCCGACGCCCACTGGCGGCGCCTCATCACCGACCCCGACTCAGGCCACCTGCTCGACCTCGGCCGGCTGCGCTACCGGCCCAGCCGCGCCCTGTCCGACTACGTCAAAGCCCGAAACCGCAGCTGCATCATCCCCAGCTGCACCCGCCGCGCCGAAACCTGCGACCTCGACCACCAACACCCCCACCACCCCGACGGCACCGGCGGCTCCACCTGCCCAGGAAATCTCTATCCGCTCTGCAAACGACACCACCGGCTCAAACACGAAGCCGGATGGCGCCTACAAGCCCAACCCGGCGAACCACCCATCTGGATCAGCCCCCTCGGGCGCCGCTACCCCGTCGAACACGACGACCTACGACCACCACCCCACCCCGACATCCCCGACGATCCACCCGGTACGGCAGACCCGGAAACCGGCGACGACGGCGGAGTCTTCGCCGCCTAAGTCTTCGGTAGCAGGTCGGCCGGGAGCGGGTCGTCGTTCTTCAGGGCGTTGAAGAGCGCCAGCGCTTTCGTGCGGTCCCAGAGGACGACGCTGCCGGCACCCGCCTCGGTCGCGAACCCGGAGATCGGCACGGTCAGCGTGACGCCCTTGCTGCCGCCCGCGTCGCGCAGCGCGAGGCCGAGCGAGATCACGTCCCAGATGTGGCTGCCCTTGTCGACGGTCAGCGCGTCGACGGCGTCGTAGCCGAGCGGGATCGACTTGAAGGGGTTGATCAGCGTTCCCGCGCTCGCCACCTTCGACAGCAGCGCCGCGAGGAACTGGCGCTGGTGCTGCACGCGCTCGAGGTCGCCGGTCGCGAACTTGCGGCTGCGGACGTAGCCCAGGGCCTCGGCGCCGTTCAGCTTCTGGCAGCCGGCCGGCAGGTTGATGCCCGCGTTGCCGTCCGAGAGCGGCTTGTCCAGGCACAGCCGCACCCCGCCGACCGCGTCGACCATGGACGCGAAACCGCCGAAGCCGATCTCGGCGTAGTGGTCGATGTGGATGCCGCTGACCTGCTCGACCGTGCGCGTCAGCAACGCCGGACCGCCGAACGCGAACGCGGCATTGAGCTTGTTGCGGCCGTGGCCGTCGATCGGCACGTACGAGTCACGCGGCAGCGAGAGCAGCGTGGTCTTCTTGCCGCCGGTGTGGACCAGCATGATCGTGTCGGTGCGGCTGCCTTCGGCGAACCCGGTGGCGAGCGCCTTGCGCTGCGCCGGCGTGAGATCGGAGCGGCTGTCGGAGCCCACGATCAGCCAGTTGGTGCCCTTGGTGTTGCCGGGCCGCCCGTCGTAACCCTGCAAAGCGTTGGTGCGGTGCAGGCCGGCGTCCCACGACCAGAAGATGCCGACCGCGACCAGCAGCAGCACGATGACGAGGGCTGCGATGCGCTTGCCCCAGCCGAAGCGGCGCTTCTTGCGCTCCTTGACGGGCTTGCCGCGCGGCGAGAGGTTCGGCGGCAGCGGCTTGTCGCCGGGAATCCAGGGCGGCGGGGCCGGCGGGGCGGGCGGCGGGGCCGCGCCCGGCTTCGGGCTGCTTGTGCAGGTCAGGCTGGGGGTGCGGGGCCTGGACGGGCCGCGCCGCCGGGTTCGTCGGCGCGTCCGGCGGGGTGCCGTAGGGGTCCATGGGCTCCCCTCGTTCTCGTGAGACGTCCTGCCGGTGCCAGCCTGCCGCACGACGGTACGGCCAAAGTCCTGGGGGAACCTGGAAGGCTGTCGGCTGAATGTCAGTGATCAGGAGGAGTACCCCGTGGGCGACCAGGTGATGTACGAGTTCAGGGACGGCGTGGGAGTCATCACCATGGACGACGGCAAGGCCAACGCCCTCTCGCTGCAGATGCTCGCCGACCTCAACGCGGCCGTTGACCGGGCCGAGCAGGACGGGGCCGTGCTCATCCTGGCCGGCCGCGAGGGCCGCTTCTCCGGCGGATTCGACCTCAAGGTCCTCATGTCGCTGAGTGCCGAGACCCCGGTGCTGCACAAGGCCGGTTTCGAGCTCGCGCACCGGCTGCTCGGCTATCCCGGCCCGGTGGTCATCGCCTGTACCGGCCACGCCATCGCGATGGGCGTCTTCCTGGTGCTGTCCGGCGACTACCGCATCGGCATCGAGGGCGGTGACTTCAAGATGGTGGCCAACGAGGTGGCACTCGGCCTGACCATGCCGCGCTCGGCGATCGAGATCTGCCGCCAGCGCCTGACGAAGGCGGCGTTCGAGCGGGCGATGCTGCTGTCCGAAGTCTTCAGCCCGGATGCGGCGGTCGCGGCCGGCTTCCTGGACGAGGTGGTCCCGGCCGGCGAGCTGCTCGCCGCCGCCCGCGCTAAAGCGGAGTCGCTGGCGGCGCTGGACCGCTCCGCCGTCACCTCGACCAAGCGGCGGGCGCGCGCGGCGGTGCTCGAGTCCTTGCGCGAGGCCATCGAGCTCGACGACGCCGACATCCTGGCCATGGTCGCCCGGTGAGCGTCCGCGTTGCCCTGCTCGGCTACGGCGTCGCCGGGGAGCACTTCCACGCCCCGCTGATCCACGCCACGCCGGGGATGGAGCTCACCACCATCGTCACGGCCAGCGAGGAACGCGGCGGGCGGGCGCGCAGCCGCTACCCGGGCGCGAGCGTCGTGCCCGACGCGGACCTGGTCTGGAAAGCGGCCGGCTCGCACGACCTCGTGGTCATCGCGACCCCTAACGCGACGCACCTCCCGCTCGCGCTCGCCGCCATCGAGGCCGGGCTCGCCCTCGTGGTCGACAAGCCGCTGGCGACCAGCGCCGCGGAGGCCGAGCGCCTCATCGACGCCGCCCACGAGCGCAAGAGCATGCTGACCGTCTTCCAGAACCGCCGCTGGGACAGCGATTTCCTGGCCCTCCGCAAGCTGCTCGACGCCGGCGAGCTCGGCGACGTGTACCGCTACGAGTCGCGCTTCGAGCGGTGGCGGCCGGTGCCCAAAGCGGGGTGGCGGGAGTCCGGCGATCCGGGCGACGGGGGCGGCCTGATCGCCGATCTCGGCAGCCACCTCGTCGACCAGGCGATGCTGCTCTTCGGACGCGTGACGCGCGTCTTCGCGACGATGGACCGGCGCCGTCCGGGCGTCGCGGTCGAGGACGACGCGTTCATCGCGCTCACCCACGCGAATGGCGTGCGCAGCGCGCTCTGGGTCAGCGCGGTTGCCGCCCACCTCGGGCCCCGGCTGCGCGTCCTCGGCTCCGAGGGTGCCTACGTCGTCGAGGGGCTCGACGGCCAGGAGGATGCGCTGCGCGCCGGCGGTGACCCCTCGCGTTCGGACTGGGGGGTCGAGTCGCCCAAGCGCTGGGGTCAGCTGATCACGGATGCGGGGGAGCGCAACGTCGCTCGCGGACCGGGTGCGTACCCGCAGTTCTACAAGGGCGTGCGCGAGGCGATCTCGCTGGCCGGTCCGCCCCCCGTCGACCCGCTGGACGCGCTCGCGACGCTGCGCGTGCTGGAGGCGGCGAAACGCTCGGCCGAGCGTTCCGAGGTGGTCCGGCCGTGAAGCGCTCCGCCGGCCTGCTCCTGTTTCGGCGCGACGACACCGGCGCGGTGCAGGTCCTCCTCGGGCATCCTGGTGGTCCTTTCTTCGCGCGTAAGGACGACTCTCACTGGAGCATCCCGAAGGGGGAGTGCGAGCCGGGCGAGGACGAGTGGGCCGCTGCCCGCCGCGAGTTCGCCGAGGAGCTCGGGATCGCCGCCCCCGACGGCACCCCCGTCCCGCTCGGTGAGGCGCGCCAGGGCAGCGGCAAGGTCAACGTCGTCTGGGCGCTGGAGGCCGACCCGGGACCGTTCGACCTCAGCAGCAACCTCTTCGACCTGGAGTGGCCACCGCGCTCCGGCAAGACCGCGCAGTTCCCCGAGATCGACCGCGCCGAGTGGTTCAGCCTTCCCGACGCCCACCGCAAGGTGTTCGTCGCGCAGCAGCCGTTCCTCGACCGCCTCGCGGAGGCGTTGAGCGGCTCAGACTGAGGCTCAGACCGAGGCCGTCGCGCGCGGCCGGCCGAGCAGGTAGCCCTGCCCGAAGCGCACGCCTGCCTCGCGCAGCGCCGCCAACTCCGATTCCGTCTCGACCCCCTCGGCGATGAGGCTGGCCCCGATCTGATCGGCGAGCGCCACCAGCGCCCGGATCAGCGCCACCCGTGCGGGGTCTCCCTGCATCCCGCGTACCCAGGATCGGTTGAGCTTCACGTACGCCGGCTCGAGCTCGCCGACCATCGTCAGCCCGTCGTAGTTCGGCTCGACACCGGTGATCGCCACGCTGGCGCCCTCCGGCAGCTCGCGCAGCAGCTCGCTGACGTCCGATGACTCGGCAAGCAGCTGAGCATCGAGCTCCAGTACGACCGGCCGGCGCGCCCGGTCCACGATCCCGCGCAGCGTGCGCCCGGCGCGCACCAGCGACATCGAGACGTTGAGACCGAGCCACTCATGCGTCGGGAAGTTGGCCGCCGCCTGGACGCCCGCCTGCGCCAGCAGGATCTCGAGCTCCAGGCCGCTGCCCTGCGCCGCCTGTTCGGCGAGCCGCTGATGCGGGGCGACGCCGTCGTCGAAGCGGGTGAGCGCTTCGCGCCCGGCGATCCTGCCGTTGGCGAGGTCGACGATGGGCTGGAACACGGTGCGGAACGCGGTGTCGTCAGCTTCTGGCGAGCGCTGCGGGAACACCCGGCCACGGGGCGCCTCGCCGCGCGGCGCCGGAACGCCTGGGGCTGCAGGGGCCGGATTGCCGGAGTCGGCCGTCTCGCCGCCGAAGTGCAGCACGGTAGCCCAGTGCGGAGCCGCCGGCTCCGGCGCGGGCTCGGCGCGGCGGACCGGGACCCGGCGGGCGCGCTTCGGCTGCGGCTCCACCGGAACGGACAGCCAGGCCTTGCCGTGGACGAAGAAGTCGGCGATCGAGTTGCGCAGGCCGATGAAAGCCGCGATGGCGTAGAGCGCCAGCACCGTGTTCAGGGCGGCGTAGCTGAAGTTGACCCAGTTGTGGTGCAGGTAGCCGCGCCAGAGCGTCCACCCGGCGAGCCCGGTCAGCAGCCACGGCGCGACGACGAAGATGAAGTCGGGCACCGTGCGGTTGCTGACCTTCGGCGTGCGGCTGAACGCGCTTTTCTCGCCGGTCAGCGATTGCACCAGCGAGTTGCAGAAGCCGGCGATGTTGACCGGCATCAGGATGAGGTTGAACCCGTAGATGCGGGCGACGTCGATCCGTTTGTAGCCGCAGTATTTGAGGTCGCTGGCCATCCCGATGAAGTACGGCAGCGCGATGCAGCCGAGCAGCGGGCTGATGAGCGTGCTGTCGAAGGGGTACGCGAGTAGCAGCAGCAGGCTGAGCGAGCTCCACGCGACCGACGCCATGTAGTTGATCCGGATGAATGACTCGCTGATCCGGTTCACCTCGCCGCGTGACGCGCGCGCCCGCCGGGCCCGCCACAGCTTCGGCAGGATCAGCACGCCGCCGTTGGCCCAGCGGCGCCGCTGGATGCACAGCGAGCCGAAGTCCGGTGGGGTCGCGGAGTACGCGAGCCGCTCCGGGTAATTCAGCAGCGACCAGCCCTTGGCCCGCAGGTCGATCGTCGACTCGGTGTCCTCGATGACCGTGCGGTCCTGGATGTAACGCCGGATCTCCCAGCTGCCGACGAACGTGCTCTCGCGCACGTCGTCGAGCGCGCGCTTGCGTAGCACCGCGTTGGCACCGACCCAGAACGTCGCGCCGTAGTACGTCATGCCCTGGTGGGCGATGTACTGCAGGTCGGTGGTGGCACCGGCGATGCGCTCGAGACGCGTGCCGGAGCCGGGGAACGCGCTGTACGGCGTCTGCGCGACGGCGACGTCGGCGTGCTCGCTCTGCTCCATCAGGTAGACCAGGCGCACGCAGTACTCCGGCAACAGCACGCTGTCGGCGTCGAGCGTGAGGACGTAGTCCGGCTCGGGGATGTTCAGCTCACCGTTGCCCGGACCGGCCGGCACCAGCTCGCGGCCGGCGACCGTCACCAGGTCGCGGTAGGCGCCGCCCATCAGGCCGATGTAGCTGTTGAGGTTCATCGCCTTGTTGGCCTCGTGCGAGAGCGAGACGTACTGCTTGCGCTCGAAGCTCGAGAGCTCGGCGGTGAAGGTCCACGCCAGCCGCTGGTAGAGCTCGATCAGCCGGGAGAAGGGCAGCACGACCCCGTCCTCGGCCGCTCCCCGCAGGGCGCCCGCGGTGGTGCGGAAGTCGTCGGCCATGCGGGTCAGCACCTGGTCGATGAAGAACTCGTCCGCGTGGTCGACCACCTCCGTCGCGACTGCGAGGTCGGCGATCCAGTCGGCGGCGGCGTCGTACTCCTTGGCGACGCACGCCATGTCGGCCAGGTCGAGCGGCTCGCTGTCGCCACGAGCCCGAAACGCGTCGAGCACGGCCGTGAAGCGCTCCGCGGGCGCGTCCAGCGTCTCCTGCAGGCTCGTCACGACCTCGCGGGCACGCTGGAGCAGCTCGCGGTCGGCGCGGCGGGTCGGGTTCGGCGGATCGTCGATCAGCAGCACGACGCGAAGCGACGGATAGTCCTGCAGCGCAGCCGAAAGCACGGTGCTGCGGATGATCCGCTCGTCCTCCTTGTAGGACGGGATGATGACCGTGAGGCTGGGCTGGTTACGGCTGAAGAAGTGCTCCAGCGCGGCGCGGGGCATCCGCCGGTGGTCACGCGCCCGGTAGAAGAAGCCCAGCCGGCAGGTGAGGTACGCGAGCGCCGACGCCGCGAGGAACGTCACCGTGATCAGGTAGACGACGGCCTCGACCCGGCCCCGCGCGGTGTGGTGGGCACCGGTGATGAACTGGTCGGCCAGCCAGGTGAGCACGTAGGCCAGCCACGCCACGACCGTGCCGACCACCAGCATCCGCCCGACCGCGACCCGGCCGTCACTGACTCGCGGTACGAGGGTGCTCTGCGGCAGGGCGCGCCGGTCGCGTCCCCATTGGGTACGCCTGGCGCGCTTGGCGCGTTTGGACACGAGTCTCCCTTGTCGAGCAGTTCGGCTGCCTGAAAGTGCTCGACACCGAACGGGGCTTCCCTAACGAGTTCGCCCCGAACAGGGGGAAAGTTCCTCCTTCCAGGTGACCTTCGCTCCAGCGAAACGTTCAGACGTCGATAAAGGAACGTGCCTACCGCCCCTCCCGCCCCGGTGACCCCGGCTTCGCTGCTGCCACCGACCGGTGATGAGCCCGAAGGGCCGACCACCCGGATCTCGCCGTTGCGCGTGCTGATCGCGCTGATCGTCGTGGCCGGCCTCGTCACGGGCGGTGTCTTCTGGGCGCGCCAGACCCACCAGGCCGCGAAGGAACGGGCGTCGGTCGCGCACGAACCTGCCGCCTGGTTCGCGCCGTACGTCGACACCACGCTGACGCCGACGATCCAGTTCCAGGACCCGTCGGCCAACCCGGCTCGCCAGGTCATCCTCGGGTTCGTCGTCGCCGATCGGGCCAGCTCCTGCGAGCCGTCCTGGGGCGGCTACTACAGCCTGGCGCAGGCTGCGAGCCAGCTGAACCTCGACCGGCGGATCGCGCAGCTGCAGGATCAAGGCTCAAGCGCCGTTGTGTCGTTCGGCGGGCAGGCCAACTCCGAGCTCGCCCTCTCGTGCACGAACGTCACCAAGCTGACCGCGGCGTACCGCAGCGTCATCCAGCGCTACGCGCTCAGCACCATCGACCTCGACATCGAGGGCGGCGCCCTGGACGATCACGCGTCGATCGTGCGGCGCGCCCAGGCCGTCGCCGCGGTCCAGAAGGAGGCCAAGGCGGCCAAGGCGCCGCTGCGTGTGTGGCTCACGCTTCCAGTGGAGCCGAATGGATTGCAGGGCAACGCGTTGACGGTCACGCAGGAGATGCTGAAGGCCGGCGTCGAACTGTCCGGCGTCAACGTCATGGCGATGGACTTCCGCACAGTGCCTTCTGGCCCGAACGGGATGTACCCGGCGATCGAGAGCGCGCTGAATGCGACCCACCGCCAGCTGACCGACCTGTTCCGGGGGACTGCTCAGACCAGTTCGGCGCAGATCTGGAACCGGATCGGCGCGACCGTGATGATCGGCCAGAACGACGTCGACGGCCAGATCGTGACGACGGACGACGCCAAGCGCGTCGCGTCGTTCGCGAGCGCGCAACACCTCGGCCGGGTGTCGATGTGGTCGCTGAACCGTGACAGCCAGTGCGGCACGCAGTTCGCCCGCATCGGCGTGCACTCGAACACCTGCAGCGGCACCAGCCAGAGCCGGCTCGAGTTCAGCCAGATCCTCGGAGCCCTCACCGGGACGGCTCCGGTGAACGATCCGGTGGCCGCCCCGTCCCCGGCGGCGTCCCGCGGTCCAGACGGCGGCGTGGTGGACGACCCGGCCCACGCGCCGTTCCCGATCTGGAACCCGGCGGCGTCGTACCCGATCGGCTACAAGGTGGTCCGGCAGGGCTACGTCTACCAAGCCAAGTGGTACAACACCGGCGTCGACCCGGCAGCCCAATCGGACGTGTCCGGATCACCGTGGCAGGTCGTCGGGCCGGTGCTGCCGACCGACCACCCGCCGGTGATCCCGACCCTCGCGGCCGGCACCTATCCCAGCTGGAATGCGTTGCTCGCGTACAAGACCGGAGACAAGGTCTTGCGCAACGGGCTGCCGTACCAGGCGAAGTACTTCACCGAGGGCGACGACCCGGCTGCCGTGCTCACCAACCCGGCGGGATCGCCGTGGAAGGCGCTCTACACGATTCCGGGGGAGCCGGTTCCGGCCGGATAGTGGCTCAGAACCGGCGGCGCGCGCTGGGGTGACGGCGCATCGCGGCCGCGCGCTCGGCAGCCGGCGTGTCGTTGTCGTGGGTGCCGAGCATGCTGTCGGCCAGCGCGGTGAAGCCGACGCTGAACAGCCCGTCGACCATCTCGAAGAACTGCTCGTCGAGCTCGGCCCAGGCGGAGCCGCGGGAGGCCGGCTCGGCGTTGCTGTCGCTGTGGAACTCGTGCTCGCTCATGATTCGTCTCCAGGTGGGCGGCTTGGCGGGGCTTGCGCCTCAGGTCTGGAACGATCGTGCTGGTTTCGCTGCCGAGACGCTGTCACGGAGCTGACAGGGCGGCCGTACGGTGCCCGACACGGCCGGCCCGCTACGGCGTGAAGCGGTAGCCCAACCCCGGCTCGGTCAGCAGGTGACGCGGCCGTGACGGGTCGGGCTCGAGCTTGCGGCGCAGCTGGGCCAGATACACGCGCAGGTAGTGGGTCTCGGTCTGGTACGACGGTCCCCACACCTCGGCGAGCAGCTGCCTCCCGGTGACGAGCCGCCCGCGATGGCGGGCGAGCAGCTCCAGCACCTGCCACTCGGTCGGGGTGAGCCGAACCGGCTCGCCCGAGGCCAGCGTGACCTGCTTCGCGGCGAGATCGATGGTGAAGTCCGCCGTCGTCACGACCGGCTCGCCCGGCGACGGGGACGCCCGCCGCACGGCCGCGCGCAGCCGGGCCAGCAGCTCGTCCATGCCGAACGGCTTGGTGACGTAGTCGTCGGCACCGCAGTCGAGGGCGGCGACCTTGTCCGGCTCCTGCTCACGGGCGGACAGCACGATGATCGGGGTGCTCGTCCAGCCCCGCAGCCCGCGGATGACGTCGGTTCCATCCATGTCGGGCAGTCCGAGATCGAGAACGATGGCGTCGGGACGCTCGCGAGCCGCCGCGGCGAGCGCTGCGGCTCCATCGGCCGCGGCGAGCACCTGATAGTCCCGCGCTTTCAGCGTGATCGAGAGCGCTCGCAGGATTGCCGGATCGTCGTCGACGACGAGAATCTTCGTCACGGCGCCTGCTGGCACGTCAGCTGCCGGGCGCCGCGACGACCGCGTCGCTGCGCAGGCCGATCGTCATGGTCAGGCCACCACCAGGGGTGCGCGAGGCGCTGAGCGAGCCGCCCATGGCCTCGGTCAGTCCGCGCGCCACGGCAAGCCCCAGCCCGACGCCCGCGCCGCCCAGCGACGAGCTCGTCCGGTCGCCGAGGCGCTGGAACGGCTCGAAGATGCGCTCCCGGTCCGCGGGCGCCACGCCTGGACCCTGGTCAACGACGCTGAGCGTCACGCCCGCTTCCACACCGCTCGCGCGCCCCACGATCCACACCGGCTCGGCCGCCGAGAAGCGCAACGCATTCGCGACGAGATTGGCCACGACCCGCTCGAGCAAGCCGGGATCCGTCGCGACCATCGGCAGCGAATCCGGCATATCCAGCTCGACGCGCTCCGCTCCGGCGATGCCGTGCAGAGCGAGCGGCACCACCTCGTCGAGGGTCGTCGGGCGCAAGAACGGTCGCAGCGACCCGGTATGGATGCGGCTCATGTCGAGCAGGTTGTCGATCAACGCCTCCAGCCGGTCTGAGCCCTGCTCGATCGTGGCGAGCAGCTCGGCCTGATCCTGCGCGGACCACTGCACGTCGGGCTGGCGCAGGCTCGTGATCGCCGCCTTCACCGACGCGAGCGGAGTCCGCAGGTCGTGGCTCACGGCGGTCAGCAGCGCGGTCCGCACCCGGTTGGCCTCGGCCAGCGCCTCGGCCTGCGCGGCCTGCGTACGCAACCGGTCACGGTCGAGGGCGGCTGCCGCCTGGGCGCCGTAACCCTCCAGGACCACGCGGCTCACCCGCGGGGGCTCGCCGGTGAGGCGCAGGCGCAGGTCGCGGCGTACGGAGAGCTCGATCTCGAGGTCCGCGGCCGGAGCATTCACCGCGGCGACGCCGCTGCTCGCCACCCGCACCCAGGAGTCGCCGACGCGCTCCAGCAGCTCGGCGCGCGTGGCGAGTCCGAGCGTCAGCTGGGAGAGGACGGACGTCGGGGTGTCGCCCCCGGCGAGAACGGTGCGCGCGAGGTCGAGCAGCGCTTCCGCGTCCGCAGAGCTTCGGGTGGCCTCATGGGCCCGCCGGGCGGCGAGGTGGACGACGCTGCTGACGATGACGGCGACGGCCACGAACAGCAGCAGCGCCAGCAGGTTCTCGGGTTTCTGGACGGTGAAGGTATGGATGGGCTGGGTCAGGTACCAGTTCAGCAGCACCCCGGACGCCGTCGCCGTCAGCACCGCGGGCCAGAAGCCGCCGATGACCGAGACGGCGACCACGACGAGGAGGTAGAGCAGCAGGTCGTTGGCGAGGGTCAGATCGGCCCGCGCGCTGGTGAGACCGACGGTGAGCAGTGGGAGGGCGATGAACGCCAGGATCGTGGCCATCCAGCGCCGGCGGACCCCGACCGCCGACTGGAGCTCCACCAGCGCCGCACCGCTCATCAACCGGCCGCGAACCTGCACGCCGTCAAGTGTGCGCCGCGACCGCCGGCCATGACGGGCGAGCGCGGCAAGCGCGTAACAGATCCCCGCCACGGCCAGCAGTGTCAGCCCGGCGTGCCAGACCAGCGGCCCGCCACGAAGCTGGGCATACGGGCGGCGGGTGAAGCCGAGCGCGGTGAACTCCGCCGTCACCAGGATCATCGCCAGGCTCGGCAGGTCGCCGACCGCAGCCGTCCCCGCCACCACCAGACAGGTCAGCAGGAGTACGGCGGTAGGCCCGATCCCGCCGGAGGTGAGCGCCACCAGGGCACCGACGCCGAGGAGCGCGCTCGCTGCCAGCGGCAGGACGACGGGTGCGCTTCGCCGGCCACCACGCAGCCAGGATGTCCGCGCCATGCATCCAGGAAACGCCGCAGTGGCCGCGGGCGGACGATCTTGACGCTTCCCATACGCCGCCACCGGGATTCTTAATGGCCGATTGACACCTCCAGGACCCCGGCCCCTCTAGCGTTCACCGGGTGTCCGCGATGTCACGGCCAGCTGTCACCGGGCTGAAACGCTTTCTGGTCGGCCGCCCGCTGCGCAGCGCCCAGCTGGAAGACACGCTGCTCCCGAAGTCGCTCGCGCTCCCGATCTTCTGTTCGGACCCGATCTCCTCGGTGGCCTACGCGACCGAGGAAATCCTGCTCGTCACCGGGTTCGGCGGTGTGGCCTACCTCAGCATGAGCAAGCCGATCGCGGCGCTCGTCGGGGTCCTGCTGGTGGTCGTCATCGCCTCCTACCGGCAAACCGTGTACGCCTACCCGAGCGGCGGCGGCGCGT
The DNA here is from genome assembly GCA_963782485.1 of uncultured Actinomycetota bacterium. Classification (GTDB taxonomy): domain Bacteria; phylum Actinomycetota; class Actinomycetes; order Frankiales; family Frankiaceae; genus DATAZK01. The sequence goes on along the minus strand of CAWAJV010000004.1, from coordinate 110,920 downwards.
TCGTCGTCAGCCTCGACAACCTCGGCGCCACGGCTGCGTTGTCTGCGGCGGCGGCCCTGCTGGTCGACTACGTGATGACGGTCGCCGTCTCGGTCGTGGCCGGGGTCGCCGCCATCACCTCAGCCGTGACCTCGCTGCAGCGCCACGCCGAGCTGATCTCCGTCGGCTTCATCCTGCTGCTCACGCTCGCTAACCTGCGCGGGGTCAAGGAGAGTGGCAAGTTCTTCGCGGTGCCGACGTACGGCTTCATCGCCGGCGTATTCCTCCTGCTCATCACCGCGAGCCTGGTGGCGTTGTTCGGCCACGGCGTGACCGACGCCGTGAGCGCGAACGAGCCCCTGCCGCGTTCAGTGAGCGTCGGCGGGGCGGCGACACTTTTCCTCGCGCTGCGGGCGTTCGCCTCCGGGTGCACGGCACTGACCGGGGTCGAGGCGATCAGCAACGGGGTGCCGTCCTTCCGGCCGCCGAAGAGCCGCAACGCCGCTCGGACCCTGGTGGCCATGGGCGCCATCGCCGTCACGATGTTCGTCGGCATCACGATCCTGGCCGTCGAAACCCGGGCCCGCGCCTACCCGTCCGGCACGCCGTCCGTGATCTCCCAGCTCGCAGCGGCGGTGTGGGGCCGCCACTCGGTGCTCTACATCTACTTCCAGGTCGTCACGGCGGGCATCCTGATCCTGGCGGCGAACACCGCGTTCAACGGCTTTCCGGTGCTCTCGTCGATCCTCGCCCAGCACAGCTTCCTGCCCCGCCAGCTGCAGACCCGCGGCGACCGGCTGGTCTACAGCAACGGCATCCTGCTGCTCGCGGCCGCCTCCGCCGGGCTGGTCATCGGCTTTCATGCGAACCTCGACCGCCTCATCCAGCTCTACATCATCGGCGTCTTCACGTCCTTCACGCTGAGCCAGACCGGCATGGTTCGCCACTGGACGAGGCTGCTTCGCGAGCGGCGCGAGCGTCCCGAGGCCGCCGAGGAGCAGGCGGCCGCATCGCCACTCGCGACGTCGCCGGCGCGCATCCGGCGGGCTCGCGTCATCAACTTCATCGGCGCGGCCTTCACGATGATCGTTCTCATCGTGGTGGTGATCACCAAGGTCGAGCACGGTGCCTGGATCGCGATCCTGGCGATGGTCATCCTCTTCGTGCTCATGAAGGCGATCTCCCGCCATTACGCGACGATCGGCGACGAGTTGCGCGCCGCCGACGACGTCAGAATGGCGATGCCACCGCGTAACCACGCGCTCGTGCTCGTCTCGCGGGTGCACCTGCCGACGCTGCGCGCGCTCGCCTATGCCCGGGCGACCCGGCCGTACTCCATCGAGGCCGTCACGGTGGCCGCCGACCAGGCGGAAGCGCAGGCGCTGCAGGACGAGTGGGAGAAGCGCAAGATCGAGGTGCCGCTGCGCGTGCTGAACTCGCCGTACCGCGAGGTCACCCGGCCGGTGCTGGACTACGTGCGCACGATGCGCCGCGGGAGCGACCGTGATGTCATCACCGTCTTCATCCCTGAATACGTGGTCGGGCACTGGTGGGAGAACCTGCTCCACAACCAGAGCGCCTTACGCCTGAAGGGCCGGTTGCTCTTCCAGCCCGGGGTGATGGTGACCAGCGTCCCGTGGCAGCTGCAGTCGTCGCGCAAGACTCAGGCCGGCAAAGGCGTCAACGGGCCGCCGGGCTGAATGCGCCGCGGGTCACGCTCGCGCGTCGTTTCCCATCGTGTGGTCTGTCGTTGAGACGCACATGCAACGGCTTTCGGGGACTGACGCGCTCTTTCTTTCGATGGAGACGCCTGCATGGCATCAGCACGTCGGAGGGCTGGTCGTGCTCGACCCGACCGACGCCCCGAATTTCAGCTTCGAGGCGGTACGGGCGAATATCGCGGCCAAATTGCCGCATGTGCCGAAATACCTGTGGAAGCTGAAAGAGGTACCGCTCCATCTCGACCGGCCGGTCTGGGTCGAGGACCGGGAATTCGACATCGACCGCCACGTGCGGCGCATCGCGGTACCGCCGCCCGGCGGGGGCCGCGAGCTCGGCGAGCTCATCGGCCAGCTGATGGGCTACCAGCTCGACCGCCGCATCCCGCTGTGGGAGATGTGGTTCGTCGACGGCGTGATCGGCGGCAAGGTCGCGCTCGTCGCGAAGTACCACCACTCCCTGATGGACGGGGTCAGCGGCGCCGGCCTGGCCGAGCAGCTGTTCGACCTCGAGCCGGATCCGGTGCCGAGCGACGAGCCGGCCCCGGCGCCGATTCACGTGCGGCAACCTTCCGACCTCGAGCTGCTGCTGCGCAGCGTCGTGCCGACCGTCAGCACGCCCATGCGGGCCGGCCGCTACGCGATCAACGGCGCCCAGCGCCTCGCGACGATCCTGCGCAAGACCGGCAGCCTGAGTGCCCCGGGGCAGGGCCCCATGACGGCCATCAACGGGCTGGTCGGACCGCGTCGCCGGCTCGCCTTCGCCTCCGTCGCCACCGAAGACGTGCGCCGTCTCAAGCACGCCACCGGCACCAAATTCAACGACATCTGCCTCGCCCTCGCGGGCGGATCGGTGCGCAGCTACCTCGAGCGGCGCGGGGAACTCCCGAAGGACCCGCTCGTCGCGGCCGTCCCGGTCTCGACCGCCGTGCAGACCGAGGGCCAGGGGGCCAACGAGGTCGCGAACATGTGGGTCAAGCTCGGCACCGACATCGCCGACCCGATCCAGCGCCTGATGGCGATCTACCGCAGCTCCGGCTCTGCCAAGGAGATGACGAAGGCCATCCGGGCACGCACCATCCAGTCGGTCGGCGAGGTGGCGCCGCCCTTGCTGCTGAACATCGCCTCGCGGTTCATGTGGGCCAGCAACCTCGGCGGGATCGGCGGCCGCATGCCCGCCGCCGGGGGCAACCTGCTGATCTCCAACGTGCCCGGCCCGCCGTTCGACCTCTACACCTGCGGCGCGCGGGTCGCCGGCATCTACTCGGCGAGCGTCCTCGCGGTGAACCTCGGGCTCAACATCACGCTGATGAGCTACGGCGACCGCGTCGACTTCGGTATCACCGTCGACCCCGACCTCATCCAGGATCCGTGGGAGATCGCGGAGGGCATTCCCCTCGCACTGGCGGAGCTGCTCGAGGCGGCCGAGCTCGGCAAGCCGACGCCGGTGGAGGACGCGTTCGCCGATGCGACGGCTGCCAAGCCGGTGAAACAGGCTGCCCGCAAGCCGCGCAAGCGTCAGCCGGTCGCCACGGTGGGATGAGCGCTGCGGGATGAGGTAAGCGCGTCGAGGGGTTAGGCCCTGGTGTGACGTCTGCTGACAACCTCGCGCCCATTTCCGTTCCGCTGTCGGTGCTCGAGCTCGCCCCCGTGACGAGCGGCGGTACCGCGCGCGACGCGCTGCGCCACACGACCGACCTCGCCCAGCTCGTCGAGCGGCTCGGCTACCAGCGCTTCTGGCTGGCCGAACACCACAACATGCCGGGTATCGCGAGCTCGGCGCCGGCGGTGCTCATCGGCCACGTGGCGGCCAGCACGACGACCCTGCGGGTCGGCTCCGGTGGCGTGATGCTGCCGAACCACGCCCCGCTGGTCGTGGCCGAGCAGTTCGGCATGCTGGAGGCGCTGCACGAGGGACGCATCGATCTCGGCATCGGACGTGCGCCCGGGACCGACCAGGTGACGGCGTCCGCCCTGCGGCGCAGCGCCGAGCAGCTTTCGGCCGACGACTTCCCGCAGCAGCTCGGTGAGCTGCTCGCCTTCTTCGACGGGCGCTGGCCCGACGGCCACCCGTACCAGGCGATCACCGCCGTGCCCGCGGAGGGCTACCGGCCGCCGATCTGGCTGCTCGGGTCGAGCGGCTACAGCGCGCAGGTCGCGGGGCTGCTGGGCATGCCGTTCGCGTTCGCCCACCACTTCAGCTCGCAGAACACGCTGCCGGCGCTGGCGCTGTATCGCGACAGCTTCCGCCCGAGCGCCGAACTTGCCGAGCCGTACTCGATGATCGCCGCCTCGGTGCTCGCTGCCGACACTGACGAGCACGCCCGCTACCTCGCCGGGCCGGGCGGCCTGTCGTTCCTGCGGCTACGCAGCGGCCGGCCGGGCGCGTTCCCGAGCAACGAAGAGGCAGCGGCCTACCCGTACACGCCGCAGGAGCGGGCGTTCGTCGACGACCGGCTCGACTCGCAGATCATCGGCAGCCAGGAAACGGTGCACCGTGGGATCAACGAGCTGCTCGCGGCCACGCGGGTCGACGAGCTGATGATCACCACGATGACCTACGACCACGCCGACCGGCTCCGCTCGTTCGAGCTGGTCGCCGAGCTCAGCGAGCGGCGGTCTCCAGCGCGCGTCGGGTGAGCGTGCGGGCCAGGTGACGCCGGTACTCGCGGCTGGCGTGCATGTCCTGGGTCGGTGAGGTGCCCTCGTCGGCCAGCGCTGCCGCGTCGGCGATGCTCTGCCCGTTCGCCAAAGCGGCTTCCGTGGCGCTCGCCCGAAGGGGGGTCGCGCCCATGTTGGCCAGGGCTACGCGGCCTCCGCTGACGGCGACGGCGACGATGGCCCAGTCGTTCGCCCGGCGGGTGAACTTCTCGTAGCCCCAGCCGGCCGCACCCACCTCGAGCGGGATGCGCACCTCGACGAGCAGCTCGTCGGGACCGACGGCCGACTCGAAGAAACCGGTGAAGAAGTCGGCAGCGGCCACCTCACGACGCCCGCCCGGACCGGCGATGACCAGCGTGGCATCCAACGCCAGGATCGCGGTCGGCAGGTCTGCTGCGGGATCGGCGTGGACCAGCGAGCCGCCCAGCGTTCCGCGATGACGGATCTGGCGGTCGCCGACGAACCCGGCCACGTGGGGGAGCAGGCCCGCCTTCTCGCCCAGGAGTTCTGAACGCTGCACGTCGACATGGCGGGTGGCGGCGCCGACCGCGATGGCGTCGCCGTCCTCGCGGACGTACGAGAGCTCCGGGATGCGGGCGATGTCGACGAGCACCGCCGGCATCGGCCAGCCGCAGCTTCATCATCGGCAGCAGCGAGTGGCCACCGGCCAGCACCTTGGCCTCGTCGCCGTGTTCCGTGAGCGCGGCCAGGGCTGCATCGACCGAATCGGGACGGACGTACTCGAACTCGGCCGGGATCATGCGTCACTCCCCGGTGCCGCGGCCAGCACCGCGCGCACGATGTTGTGGTAGCCGGTGCAGCGGCAGAAGTTGCCCTCGAGCCCCTCGCGAACCTCCTGCTCGGTCGGGTTCGGAGTGTCGGCGAGCAGGCTCACCGCCGCCATCACCATGCCCGGCGTGCAGAAGCCGCATTGCAGCCCGTGCTCGGCCCGAAACGCCGCGGGCACCGGGTGCAGCTCGCCGTTCTCGCCGGACAGGCCCTCCAGCGTCGTCACCGCGCGCCCGTCCGCCTGCGCGGCCAGCAGCGTGCACGACTTCACCGCCTCGCCGTCCAGCAGGACGGTGCACGCCCCGCAGGAGGTCGTGTCGCAGCCGATGTTCGTCGCTTTGAGCCCGCAGGTTTCCCGCAGGTAGTGGACGAGGAGCGTCCGCGGCTCCACCTCATCGCTGCGCTGCTCACCGTTCACGGTGACCGCCACCTGCATCACGCACCTGCCTTGTCTATTGCCGGCCCGCCGGCGGCCTGAATGGCTTCCCACACCCGCTGCGGGGTGGTTGGCATGTCGATGTGGCGCACGCCGAGATGGGCTACGGCGTCGATCACCGCGTTCTGCACCGCTGGGGTGGCGCCGATCGTCCCCGCCTCGCCGATCCCCTTTGCTCCCAGCGGGTTATAGGGGGTCGGAGTCTCCATCTCGACCAGCTCGAAGCTCGGCACCTCGGTGATCGACAGGAACGGGTAGTCGGCCAGGGTCGAGGTCAGCGGGCTGCCCTCGGCGTCGTAGACGAACTCCTCGTACAGCGCCTGCGCGGCCCCCTGGGCGATCCCGCCGTGGCGCTGACCTTCGGCGATGAGCGGGTTCAGGATCGTGCCCGCGTCATCGACCGTGATGGCGCGCAGCAGGGTGGCCTTGCCGGTCTCGACATCGACCTCCACGACCGCGACGTGCGCGCCGAACGGGAAGGTCGGGCCGGGGGAGGTGAAGGTGGTCGCCACCCGCAGCGGCTCGCGCGACGCCAGGTCGGCGAACGTCACCTCGGCATCCGGCGAGCCCTTGACGACGAGGGCGGCCCGGCTGAGATCGACGACGAGGTCGTCCGGGTTGGCCTCGAGAACATCCGCGGCGCGGGCCCGGGCGATGTCGACCAGCTCGCGGGTGGCGGCCTGCACGGCCGCACCTCCGAGCTGCAGGCTGCGCGACCCCCCGGTACCGCCGCCCTTCGGGATCAGGTCGGTATCGCCGTACTTGACGGTGATCTTCTCGACCGGGATGCCGAGCTCGGCGCTGGCGATCATCGCCCAGGACGTGGCGTGGCCCTGGCCGTGTGGCGAGGTGCCGGTGAGGATCGTCGCGGTGCCGTCCGGATGGATCTCGACGGTGGAGTCCTCGTTGGGGCCACCGGCCTCGGCGCCCTGGCCGGTGATCTCCACGTAGACGGCCATGCCGATGCCCAGCTGGCGGGTGCCGCCTTCGGCGCGCAGCTTCGCCTGCTCGGCCCGCAGCGCGGCGTAGTCCGCGGCCTCCAGGACCTTCTCCAGCGCGACGCCGAAGTCGCCGGTGTCGTACGTCGAGCCGGCCGGGGTGGTGTGGGGCTCGGTGAACGGCGCGAGGACGTTGCGCCGCCGCACCTCGGCCGGGTCCATGCCGATCTCGGCCGCGAAGTAGTCGATAGCGCGTTCGAGCGCCGCCGTCGCCTCCGGACGGCCGGCCCCCCGGTAGGCGCCCAAGGGTGTCGTGTTGGTCAGGACGCTGCGAAAGCCCCACGCGACCTTGGGGATGTCGTACACCCCGGGGGCCATCATCCCGGTCATGATCGGCAGCAGCGCACCCATCCGCGGGTAGGCCCCGGAATCCTGGAGCACCTCCAGCCGGTAGGCCTCGACCTTGCCCTCGCGGCTGCCGCCGATGGTCACGGTCTGCAGCTGCGCCCGGCCGTGTGTCATCGCGACCATGTTTTCCGAACGCGTCTCGCTCCAGCGGACCGGCCGGCGCAGTTCCTTGGTCAGGTACGCGACCACGAAATGCTCCGGGTCGGCGCCGAACTTCGCCCCGAACGCACCGCCGGTCGCCGGGGTGATGACCCGCACCTTGCCCTCGTCCAGCCCCAGGGCCGCCGCGATGGCGCGCTTGCCACCCTGGGCGCCCTGATTGCCGTACCAGATGAGCAATCGGCCGTCGGGGTGCTCGTCGGTGATCTCCCAGGTGGCCGCTGCCGACCGGGATTCCATCGGCGCGGGCGCCAGACGCTGGTTCACGATCTCGATGGTGGCGACGACCTCACACCCGGCGAACATCTCCGCACCGCCCTCGGGCGTGAAGGCCGGGCCGTCCAGCCCCACCGTCCAGACCGTGTTGGTGCCGGCCGCGTGATGCAGCAGCGTCTCGTTGGTCGCCGATTCGCGCGGATCGACCACGACGTGCAGCGGGTCGTATTCGATGTCGACGAGCTCGGCGGCATCCTCGCCCTGGTACGGGTGCTCGGTGAGGACGACCGCCACGGGCTCGCCGACGTATCGCACGACCTCGTGCGCGAGCGCCGGAATCCCCATCTCCTGCGGGAACATCGGCATCGACGGCGGCGAGACGGGGAGCTCGGTCAGGTCGGCGAACGTGTAGACCGCGACGACCCCGGGCGCCTGGCGCGCCGCGGCTGTGTCGATACTCACGATCTTCGCGGACGCGATCGGCGACCGCACGAACGTCGCGTGCAGGGCTCCGGTGAGCCGATCGTCGACCAGGTCCTCGGTATAGGTGGCACCGACCGTCAGGAACAGGGGATCTTCCGAGCGCAGGACGCGCGTACCGAGAATGCTCAAGCGTTCCTCCAAGGGGGCCAGTCCGCCTGGGCGGAGCGGTCCGACGCGGTGCAGCCGACGGCTTGATCCTGCCTCACGGCCGGGTGTTGGGGCGCAGCCGGGGCGACTTGGGTATGCAATGGGGCGCACAGCGGGCGCACGCGTCGTCCGGACTACTCATCAGCTGTGGCTCAGGTGTGGCGGAGGAGGAGAGACATTGGTGCCCGCGTGGACCCGTCGCGGTGGGCGGAAGCTGCTGGACGCTCTGCCGATGGACCCGGTGGCAGCCCGTGAAGCCGCCGCGCGACTCGACGCGGCGATCCATCCGGACTTCCGGCGAGCCATCGCGGCCGGGATCGGCGCGATCATCGTCCTGGCCGTCGGCAGCACGATCGGCGACGGCCTGCACAGCCGCGCTTTGCACACGAAGATCGCCGTTATCTGCCTGGCGGCTGCCTTCGTGGTGCTTGGCGTGCTGTCGGTGCGCAGCGCGGGCAACGAGGTCAACCGCGTGGTGCGGGCGCGTGGCGGCGCCGCAGCCGGCAGCACCATCCGGCTGCTGATCACCCTGTTCGGCTACCTGATCATCCTGCTCTCGGTGCTCGGCATGCTCGCCGTGCCGCTGGGGCATCTCCTGGTCGGCGGTGCGATCACCGGCATCATCGTCGGTATCGCCGCGCAGCAGTCGCTCGGCAACATCTTCGCCGGGCTCATGCTGCTGCTCGCGCGCCCGTACGTGGTCGGCCAGCAGATCCGGGTGCGCTCCGGTGCGCTGGGCGGTCCCATCGACGGAACCGTCGTCGGGATGGACCTGCTCTACACGACGCTGGAGACGGCCGAGGGTCCGGTCCGGCTGCCGAACGCCGGACTGCTCGCCGCGGCGGTCGGCCCCCGGCCCCTGCCGGAAGAGCCGGCCAAGCCCGCCCCGGAGGAAGCCCCGACCCAGCCGACGCTGCGGAGCGACCCGTTCAGCGGACCGCCAGAATGATCCCGACGGTGATCCCGCCGATGACGACAACGGCGCGCAGCACGCGGTCCGGGACGCGCCGGGCGATGGCCGCGCCGAACTGGGCGCCCACGATCGAGCTGAGGCCGAGGATGCCGGCGACGCCCCACGCCGGGTGGCTGGCGATGATGAACAGGATGGCCGCGACCCCGTTCACCAGCCCGGCGAGCACGTTCTTCAGCCCGTTGAGCCGCTGAAGCGAGTCGTCGACCAGCAGCCCGAGCAACGCCAGCAGGATGACGCCCTGGGCGGCGCCGAAGTAGCCGCCGTAGATGGCCGTCGCGTACACCAGCACCGGCAGCCAGACGCGGTGATGCACGGCGTGCGGGGCCAGCACCTGAACCGAGCCCTCGCCAGGCTCGAGCGCGGCGTGATGGCGGCGCAGCCAGGCGCCGAGCCGCGGTTGAACAGCCATCAGGATGGCGGCCAGCAAGATCAGGGCGGGCACGATCGTCTTGAACGCGTCAGGCGCAGCGAGCAGCAGCGCGCCGCCGGTGAGCCCACCTGCGAGGGCGTACACGCCGAGCCAGAGCACCCGGCCGCGCTGCCCGGCGAGTTCACGCCGGTAGCCGTAGGCGCCGCTGACCGCGCCGGGTACCAGGCCGATCGTGTTGCTGACGTTGGCGACGATCGGGGTGTAGCCCAGCGCGATCAGGACGGGATAGGTCACCAGCGAGCCGCTGCCGACGACGGTGTTGATAGCGCCGGCCCAGAACCCGGCGCCCGTGATCGCCAGCGCGCCGAGGGGACTCAGGCCGGTAGCCCGAGGAGTCGGACGAGCAGCCGGGCCGCGTCTCCGCCGTCGCTCTCGAGAGCCGCCGCCACGGCGCGCGGCACGTCGAGGTCGGCCAGCAGCGCCGCCGTCACCTCATCGACGGCGGTCGAGAGGCCCGTGGCCCTGCCGGCCGGCCGCGGCATAGAGCGCGTCCAGCCGGCTCTCGGTGTCAGCCAGCTGCGCCTCGTCATAGTCCCACGGCTGCGCCCACTGCCGGTCGAGCACCGCGAGCCGCAGCACCGCGGGGCGCACCTTGGCCAGCAGGTCGCTGACGAGGACGAGGTTGCCGGTCGACTTCGCCATCTTCTGGCCGCCGGTCCGCACGGTGCCGACGTGCATCCAGGAGCGGGCGAACGGGGTGACGCCCGTGACGCTCTCGGCGAACGCGCGCTCGTACGCGTGGTGGGGAAAGCGCAGATCGGCGCCGCCGGTGTGCAGATCCAGCCCCGGGCCGAGATGCGCCAGCGCCATGACCGAACAGCCCGCGTGCCACCCGGGCCGGCCCGGCCCCCACGGGCTCGGCCAGCTCGGCTCGGTCGGGTCGGCCGCGCCCTGCCAGATCGTCACGTCGAACGGGTGGTCGCGGTCCGGGTGGTGCTCGGGATGGCCGCCCTCGAGGGCCAGCTGCTCGGCCTGCTCGCCCGTCAGCCCGAGCGATGCGGGGACGTCGGCACCGCGAAACCACACCGAGCCGCCCCGCTCGTAGGCGGAGCCGCGCTCCAGCAGCGCCGCTGCCAGCGCGATGACGTCGTCGACATGCTGGTGAACGCGCGGAGCGAAGGTCGGCGGCCGGACGCCGAGCGTCGCCATGTCCTGCTCGAAGCTGAACTGCTGCACAGCCGCGAGCTGGTCGTAGTAGACGTCGGCGCGGCGGGCTGCGGCCAGCATGTCGTCGTCCACGTCAGTGACGTTGCGGCAGACATCGACGGGGACGCTGCACAGCCCGTGCAGCACCCGCACGGCCAGATCGGACCAGATGAACGTCGAGGCGTGGCCGAGGTGGGTGACGTCATACGGGGTGATGCCGCAGACGTAGACCCGGGCCCGGCCGATGACCGGCAGCTGGGCGCCGGAGAGCTGCAGGGTGGGCACCCCTGCAGCCTTTCATCTTTTAGCTGGGGCGGTTGCCGGCCTGCGCCACGAGCACGTCGCGGATCTCGCCGAGCAGCACCGCCTCGTCGGTCGGCGCCGGGGAGTCCTCCGGGTCGAGCTGGCCCTTGCGCCGACGGTCCTGCAGGACGGTGAACACGCGCACGATGAGGAAGACCGCTGCTGCGATGATCAGGAAGTTCAGCAGGTCGGTGATGAACTGCCCGTACTTGATCTGGCTCTTGTTGAGCGTGAAATACAGGTCGGCGAAGTTCGGCTTGCCCGCGATGGCAGCGATGAGCTGCAGGATGATGTTCTTGACGAACGAGTTGACCACCGCGTTGAACGCGGCGCCGATGACGACGGCCACCGCCAGGTCGAGGACGTTGCCGCGCATGATGAATGCGCGAAAGTCCTTGAGGAGAGTGCTTCCGGACGCCATGCTCGCTCCTTGAGAGGGCCGCGGGGGAGGGCGCCGCGGGAAGTGATCACACTGACTTGGTGGCTGAGCCTAACGGGCCCTTTGACAGCAGTTCGCGGGACTTCAGCCGGTTTCACCGGGCCGAATGGCCTTTCGCCTGGATTCGGGAAATCCGGTGACTAGATCTGACTAGATCCGCTGAGCCTAACGGCCCTTATCGAATTGCGCCGTCTCGCCGATGAGGGAGGCATGGTCCAGATTCAGCAGGTCGACGGAGGGGCGACGATCATCGCCCTCGCCGGACATCTCGATCGTTCGGCCGCCGGTCAGCTGCGTGACGCGACCAACCGAGCCGCTCTGAAGCCCTTCCGGGTCGTGATCGAGATGTCGGCCGTGACCGACGTCCCCACCCCCGTGCTCGGCGTCCTGGTCGGCGCCTGGCACACCCTCGATGACCGCCTCACCCTGCGCTGCTCGGCCTCCGTCCACGATGCGCTGGAGGCCAGCGGTCTGGGCCGGCTGCTGCCCGTGGCCTAGGGCCGCAGAGAGCTACAAAGGGCTCGCCGTAGTCCAAGATGGCCGGGTGAGCCCGGATCCTTCTGACCGCATTTTCGACCGCGTTTCCGACCGCATTGCCGTCGTCACCGGAGCCAGCAGCGGCATCGGTGCGGCCACCGCGAAAGTCCTTGCGGCGCAGGGGTATCACGTCATCATCGGCGCCCGGCGCGTCGAGCGGCTGCAGCAGGTTGCCGACGCCATCGACGGCGCCGTCACCGTTGCCGCACTCGACGTGACGGACCCGGGCTCCGTCGCCGAGTTCACGGCCGGCATCGAGCGCTGCGACGTTTTGGTCAACAACGCCGGCGGCGCCCTCGGGCTCGCCCCCATCGCCGACGCCGACGAGGAGCAGTGGCGATGGATGTACGAGGCGAACGTGCTCGGCACCCTGCGCGTGACCCGGTCGCTGCTCCCCGCCCTGAAGGCGGTGTGCGGGCAGGTCGTCGTCATCGGATCGGTCGCCGGAACCGAGGTCTACGACGGCGGCGCCGGCTACACGGCCGCCAAGCATGCCGAGCATGCGTTCGCCGAGACGCTACGGCTGGAATTGCTCGGGACCGGAATTCGTGTCGCGGAGATCGCGCCGGGGCTGGTGGAGACGGAGTTCTCGCTGGTGCGTCTCGGGTCGCAGGACGCGGCCGACCGCGTCTATGCCGGGCTGACCCCGCTGACGGCCGAGGATGTCGCTGACGTGATCGGTTACGTCGTCAGCCGGCCACCGCACGTCAGCCTGGGGTACATCCGGCTCACCCCGACGGCTCAGGCGTCAGCGACCCGGACGTTCCGCTCGGGGTCGTAGCGCCGGGCCGCAGCAGGGGAGGCGCGAGCATGAGCGCGCCACCGCGGCGGTAAAGCTCGGCGGGCCGCCCACCGCCGGGCGGCACCGAACGCTCACCGACGGGTTGCACGAACCCGGGCGCCCCCAGCACCTTGCGGCGGAAGTTCGGTGCGTCGAGCGCCACCCCCCACGCGGCCTCGTAGACCCGGCGCAAATCGGCCAGCGTGAACGGTTCGTCGACGAACTCGGCAGCCAGCGAGGTGTACTCGAGCTTGGCGCGGGCGCGCTCCACCCCGTCGGCGAGGATGACCGCGTGGTCGAAGGCCAGGGTCGGCGCTCCGGTGGTGGCATCGCGGGTAGCGGGCGGCAGGTCCTCGACCGGCCACCAGCGGGCCTCTTCCCCGACGGCCGGGCGCGGCAGGTCGGGAAGCAACCCGAGGTAGCCGACGCTGACGACGCGGCCACGCGAGTCGCGGCCCGGGTCGCCGTAGGTACGCAGCTGCTCCAGATGGCCAGGGAGCCGGCCGAGCCCGGCCCGTTCCTCGAGCGCGCGCCGCGCCGCCGCCTCCAATCCCTCGGTGACGCCGATCCGGCTGCCGGGCAGGGCCCAGGCCAGCGGATCGCGCGGATCCCGCCCCGCGACCAGCAGCACGGAGAGCCGGCCCGCGCGCAGCGTCAGCAGCACGACATCGACGCTGACCGCGATCTCGCCGAGAGGCTCCACGGGTCCATTGTCACAGGACGGCGAGTATCCGGGACTTCGAGTCGCGGTTACCGGGAATGGATGCGCGCGCGAGCGGGCAGAGTGTCGCCTTATGGGGCTCACATCACAGCTGGCGGCGATCCGCGTCCTTCGGAGCACGGGCGCCGCCCGGCCGTCCCGCCCCGATCGCCTGCTGGGCATGGGCCTGGCGATGCTGCGCTGGGGATTCACCCCGGCGGCAGGGTGGGCGGCCGGTGCCGCGCGCTACCCGAACGCGACCGCGATCATCGACGAGGCCGGCCCGATGACGTTCCGGGAGGTCGACGAGTCGTCCAGCGCCATCGCGACCGGGCTGCACGGCCTCGGGGTCAGGGACGGGGGCTCGGTCGGGCTGCTGATGCGCAACTCGCGCTGGATGCCGCTCGCGCTCTCGGCGGTCGCGAAGGTCGGAGCCGATGCCGTCCTGCTGAACACCGGCTTCGGCGCCGAGCAGCTCGCCGACGTCATGAAGCGCGAGGGCATCACGGCGATCGTCTATGACGCGGAGTTCGAGAAGCTGCTGTCGCAGGCGCCTGCGGAGCTGGTGCGGATCGTCGGCTGGCACGACGAGCCGGTCTCGCGGGCAACGCTGCACCAGCTGGCCGAGACACCCACGCAGCTGACCCGGCCGCAGCACCGGAGCCGCCAGATCATCCTCACCAGCGGGACGACCGGAACCCCGAAGGGCGCGGCCCGGTCGGTCGAGGGACTCGAGCCGGCAGCAGCGTTCCTGTCCGGCATCCCGCTCAAGGCGCGCGGGACGACCGTGATCGCGCCGCCGCTCTTTCACGCGTGGGGGCTCGCACACCTCGGCCTCGGCTTGCTGCTGTCGAGCACGATCGTGCTGCGGCGCCGCGTCGATCCCGAGGAGCTCCTCGCGCTGATCGAGGATCACGAGGCGAGCGCGCTCGTCGTCGTCCCGGTGATGATGCAGCGCCTGCTCGAGCTCGAGGAGAACGTGCGCAAGAGCTATGACGTCTCGTCGCTCAAGGTGGTTGCCGTGAGCGGATCCGCGCTACCGGGCGAGCTCTCCACCCGGTTCATGGATGCCTTCGGTGATGTGGTCTACAACCTCTACGGCTCCACCGAGGTGGCCTACGCGACGGTCGCCTCTCCTGAGGATCTGCGCGAGGCGCCCGGTACGGCCGGCCGGATGCTGATGGGCACCACCATCAAGCTCATCGGCCAGGATGGAAACGAGGTGCCCGAAGGCGAGGTCGGGCGCATCTTCGTCGGCAATCCGCTGCTGTTCACCGGCTACACCGGCGGTGAGGACAAGGACCGTCACGGCGACCTGGTGGCCAGTGGCGATCTGGGGCGCTTCGACCGGCAGGGGCGGCTGTTCATCGAGGGCCGCGACGACGAGATGATCGTCTCCGGTGGCGAGAACGTCTTCCCCGGCGAGGTGGAAGACCTGCTGAGCGACCACCCGAAGGTCCGCGAGGCGGCGGTGGTGGGGGTCGACGACGAGAAGATGGGGCAGCGCCTCGTCGCGTATGTCGTGAAGAGTGCGAAGACGCTGGAGTCCGACGAGCTCAAGGCGTACGTGAAGGACCGGCTGGCGCGCCATAAGGTCCCCCGCGACGTGCATTTCCTGCCCGAGCTGCCGCGCAACGAGACAGGCAAGATCCTCAAGCGCAAGCTCGAGCCGCCCAAGTAGCGGCCACGTCAGCCGCGCCCCGTCAGAAGCCCTCGAAGCTCACGCCGAGCACCGGCTCGCCTTTGGAGAGCTGGGCGGCGGCGCGCGGCAGCTCGGCCAGCGACTCCGTCCAGTGCCGGCGGGCCTCCGCCAGGCTGGCGTTGTCGACGCGCTCCCCGCCGCGCATGTGGGCGACGTGTAGGGGCCGGAAACGGGCCCCGACCGGCGGCTGGGTACCGGGCACCACGACGTCCTCGATCGCCCGGCCGCCGGTGCCGAGCCGGCGCGCGAGGCTCTTGCGACCCCCGCGGGAGAGCTTGCCGACGGAGCGCTTCTCGACCGCCGCGCCGCCCCGCTCGACCAGCTTGTAGACGAAGCCGGCGGTGGGCGCGCCGGACCCGGTCACGAGTGCGGTCCCGACCCCGTAGCTGTCGACCGGCGCGGGCGCCAGCGCAGCGATCGTGTACTCGTCCAGGTCACTGGTGACGACGATGCGGGTGTCACGCGCTCCGAGCTCGTCGAGCAGGGCGCGCGCGTCGACCGCCAGGGCGCCGAGGTCTCCACTGTCGAGCCGGATCGCGCCCAGGCCCGGCCCGGCGGCCTCGACAGCGCTGCGGATGCCCGCCATCACGTCGTACGTGTCGACCAGCAGCGTGGTCCCCGGACCGAGCGCCCCCACCTGCGCCGCGAACGCGTCACGCTCGCTGTCGAACGCCAGGGTGAACGCGTGGGCGCTCGTACCGGCCGTCGGGATGTCGTAGCGCAGCCCCGCCTGCAGGTTGGACGTCGCATCGAACCCGACGATGTACGCCGCCCGGGCCGCTGCCAGCGCCGCCTGCTCGTGGGTGCGCCGCGAGCCCATCTCGAGGCACGGCCGCCCGCCGGCGGCGCCCGTCATCCGCGCTCCCGCCGCCGCGACCGCGCAGTCGTGGTTCAGGACCGAGAGCACCAGCGTCTCCAGCAGCACGGCCGTGCCGAACGTGCCTTCGACGACCAGCACGGGCGTGTCCGGCGTGTAGGCCTCGCCCTCGGCCAGGCCGGTGACATCGACCCGCGGCCCCTGCGCCACGTTCCGGGCCAGCCAGCGCAGCGTGCTGCGGTCGACGACGTGCAGGTCACTGAGAGCTTCCACCTCGTCCGGCCCGAAGCGGAAGTCCTCCAGGGCGTCGAGCAGCCGGCCGACCCCGGCGAAGACGCCGTAGCGGCGGCCCTCCGGGAGCCGGCGCGTGAAGACCTCGAAGACGCACGGCTGATCCGCGGCCCCGGAGGCCAGCGCCGCCTGCAGCATCGTCAGCTCGTAGTGGTCGGTGAGCAGCGCGGTGCTGGTCATCCCCGGGACTGTAGGGAATCTTTGCCGATTCCACCGAGCGGGCATCATGGGAAGCGTGCCGACCGCCACGCCTGACACCCGCGAGCGCGTTCGCGAGGACGTCCGTGAAGACGTTCAGGACGACACCTCCGTCGCGCCCGACCGCCCCTGGGTCACGATCGTCTGGGACGACCCGATCAACCTGATGAGCTACGTCACCTACGTCTTCCAGCAGCTCTTCGGCTTCCCCAAGCCGAAGGCGGAGAAGCTGATGCTCGACGTTCACCGCACCGGCAAGGCGGTGGTCACCTCGGGCACCCGCGAGGAGATGGAGCGCGACGTCACCCGCCTGCACGCGGCCGGCCTGTGGGCCACGCTGCAGCACGACAGCTGATCGCGCTGCGTGGGCAGTTTCAAGCGCAACAGGTCCGGCGTCGGCGCCACCCTCGACCCGGTGGAGGTCGCGGTGCTGAACCAGGTCATCGGCGAGGTGTTCGACGTCATCGGGCCGCTGGACGACGCCCCGGAGCCGCGCGACGGTGCGCAGTGGGCACGCGAGCTCGGCCTGTCCGGGGTGGGCGAGCCGGCAGGCAGCGATATTCGCGGCGCGGCCCCGGAGGACCCGGTGAATGCCCGGCTCTTCCCGGCGGCCTATCGCGATGACGACGACGCGGCGCGCGATTTCCGCCGCTTCACCGAGGACGACCTGCGCGCGGCGAAGGCGGCGAACGCGCTCGCGTTGCTCGACTCCCTGCCCGAGGGGGGTGGCAGCGTCACCCTCGACGACGACACCACCGCCGCCTGGCTCGGCGCCCTTAACGATGCGCGGCTCGCCCTGGGCACGGCGCTGGATGTCGACGAGAACACCAGCTACGAGCTGGCGGCGCTGGAGGCCGACGACCCGCGTGCCCAGCGCCTGCTGGTGTATCTCTGGCTCGGCGAGCTGCAGGATTCCTTGCTCATCGCGCTGAATGGCTAGCCCTACTAGGCTCGTCGGGTGCTCGAGCTCTCCCAAGCCCACTACGACGCCCTGATCGCCCACGCCCGCAAGGACCACCCCGACGAGGCGTGCGGGGTGATCGCGGGTCGTGACGGCAGGGCGGAGCGCTTCCTGCCGATGACGAACGCGGCGCGCTCGCCGACCTTCTACGAGTTCGACTCGGGCGAGCTGCTCGCGCTCTACCAGGAGATGGAGGAGCGCGACGAGGATCCGGTCGTCATCTACCACTCCCACACGGCCACGGAGGCCTACCCGTCGCGTACCGACATCTCGTACGCGAACGAGCCGGGAGCCCACTACGTGCTGATCTCCACCCGCGATCCCGAGACCGCGGAGGTGCGTTCGTTCCGGATCATCGAGGGCAAGGTTGAGGAAGAGAAGCTGACCGTGGCCAGCGCGCCGGTCGGCTGAATCCCACCGCTGGAATCCCGCAGGACCCTCTCATGTTGCAGGATGGCGTTATGGCTGTTCAGGTAAAGGTGCCGACGATCCTTCGCACGTACACGGGAGGGGCGAAGGCTGTCGAGGCTTCCGGTGAGACGCTTGACGCGTTGCTGTCCGACATCGATTCGCGCCATGAGGGCCTTCGGGGCCGGCTCATTGCCGAGGACGGGTCGCTGCACCGGTTCGTCAACATCTACATCAACAACGAAGACGTCCGTTTCCTCGGGGCTCTCGAGGCGCCCCTCAAGGACGGCGACACCGTGACCATCCTCCCGGCCGTGGCCGGCGGCTGACGGCTCGTTTCCCTCGTGCGCTTCGACAGCCTGGTCGATTCGGTAGGCCACACGCCATTGGTGGGGCTGCCTCATCTGTCGCCGTCGGCTGACGTGCGCCTGTGGGCCAAGCTGGAGCAGAACAACCCGACCGGGTCGATCAAGGACCGGCCGGCGTTGTGGATGGTGGCGGCAGCGGAGAAGGATGGCCGGCTGCACCCCGGCGCGACGGTGCTGGAGCCGACCTCCGGTAATACCGGCATCTCCCTCGCGATGGTCTGCCGTCAACGCGGCTATCGCCTGGTGTGCGTGATGCCGGAAAACACGTCCGCCGAGCGCCGCATGCTGCTGCAGATGTGGGGCGCCGAGATCGTCTCCTCGCCCGCGGCGGGCGGTAGCAATCAAGCCGTCGCCGTCGCCAAGCGGATGGCGGCCGAGCATCCCGACTGGGTGATGCTCTACCAGTACGGCAACCCGGCCAACTCGCTCGCGCACTACGAGTCCACCGGCCCGGAGCTGCTGGCGGATCTGCCCACCATCACCCATTTCGTCGCCGGGCTCGGCACCACCGGCACCCTCATGGGGGTCGGGCGCTACCTGCGCGAACGCGTGCCGGGCGTGAAGATCGTGGCCGCCGAGCCGCAATACGGCGATCTGGTCTACGGCCTGCGCAACATCGACGAGGGCTTCATCCCGGAGCTCTACGACGAGAGCCTGCTGACCACCCGCTATTCGGTGGATCACAAAGCAGCGCTGCGGCGAACCCGTGAGCTCGTCGAGAAGGAAGGCATCTTCGCCGGCATCTCGACCGGCGGCATCCTGCACGCCGCGCTCGCCCAGGCCGACAAGGCGGTGGCCGCAGGGGAGCGGGCCGACATCGCGCTCGTCGTCTGCGACGGCGGGTGGAAGTACCTGTCGACCGGCGCCTACGCCGGGACGCTGGAAGAGGCCCAGGAAGCGCTCGAGGGCCAGCTCTGGGCCTAGCTGATGCGCCGGGCGGCCGTGTGAAGTTTCCGACACGTGTGACTCCCGCTGCACTTCGGCTTTACCCTGTTGTAGCAATGACCACCGCCCCGATCGGAGTATTCGACTCCGGAGTAGGGGGCCTGACGGTGGCGCGAGCGATCCTGGATCAGCTGCCGCACGAGCCCCTGCTTTACGTCGGCGATACCGCCAACAGCCCCTACGGGCCGCGCCCGATCGCCGACGTGCGCAAGCTGGCGCTGGACGTCATGGACGACCTGGTGGAGCGCGGCGTGAAGATGCTGGTCATCGCGTGCAATGCGGCGAGTGCTGCGTGCCTGCGCGATGCGCGCGAGCGCTACCCGGTCCCGGTCGTCGAGGTGATCCTGCCGGCCGTCCGTGCTGCCGTGCGCGCCACGCGTAATGGCCGGGTCGGGGTGATCGCCACCAAGGTGACGGTCGCCAGCGGCGCCTATGACGACGCCTTCGCCGCGGCCTCGCAGGTGCGCCTGACGACGGCGGCGTGCCCGCGCTTCGTCGACTTCGTCGAGCGCGGGGAGACGAACTCGCAGCAGCTGATGGATCTCGCGGAGGTCTATCTCGAGCCGTGCTTGAAGGCCGGGGTCGACACGCTGGTGCTCGGCTGCACCCACTACCCGCTGCTCGCGGGAGTCATCTCGTACGTGATGGGCGACGACGTGGTGCTGGTCAGCAGCGCCGACGAGACCGCTCGCGATGTCTTCAAGCAGCTCGCGGCCCACGACCTGTTTCGCAGCGACACCTTGCCGCCCCCGGAGCACCGGTTCGAGGCCACCGGCGATCCGGAGCCGTTCGCGCGGCTCGGTCGCCGCTTCCTCGGCCCGGAGATCGGCGAGCTCTCGTCGGCCGGCAGCGGAGATGCGCAGTGAAGCTGACGGTGCTGGGCTGCGCGGGCACGTTCCCGGGCCCCGGCACCGCCTGCTCGTCCTACGTGCTGGAGCATGACGGCTACCGGCTGCTCATCGACCTCGGCAACGGTGCCGTGGGCCCGCTGCAGGAACACATCGGGCTGCTCGGCATCGACGCGGTGCTGCTGTCCCACCTGCACGGCGATCACTGCCTCGACCTCGTCGCCTACTCGTACGCCCGGCGCTACCACCCGGAGGGGCCGCTGCCGCGCCTCCCGATCTACGGTCCGGTGTCGACCCGCTACCGGCTGTGCGGCGCCTTCGACGACTGGCCTTCCGACGGGCTGTCCGACGTCTTCGACTTCCGGGGCATCCGGGCCGGGCAGCGCTCGATCGGGCCGTTCGAGATCGAGCTCGATCGGATGCGCCACCCCATCGAGGCCTACGGCATGCGCCTGTCGGCCGGCGGGCGCACCTTCACGTACTCCGGCGACACCTCTAGCTGCGCGGAAGTCGAGAAGCTGGCCCGCGATACCGACCTGTTCCTGTGCGAGGCCAGCTGGCCGCACCGCAAGGACAACCCGCCGGGCATCCACATGAGCGGGCGCGATGCCGGCGAGGCGGCCCACCACGCCGACGCCCACAAGCTGCTGCTGACGCATATGGTCCCGTGGGCCGACAAGTCCGCTCTGCAGGAAGAGGCGATCAGCGTCTTCACCGGTGAGATCGACTGCGCGGCGCCCGGCGCCGTCTACGAGGTGTGATCTGAAGTGAGCTCCCTGACCGCGCCGGCCCGGGTCGATGGCCGCACGAACGACGAGTTGCGCCCGGTCCGCATCGAGCGGGGCTGGCAGCCGCATCCGGCCGGGTCGGTGCTCATCTCCTTCGGCGAGACCCGCGTGCTCTGCGCGGCGAGCGTCGAGCGCGAGGTGCCGCGCTGGCGGCGCGGCAGCGGCCTGGGGTGGGTGACGGCGGAGTACGCGATGCTGCCGAGCGCCACCAACACGCGTAGCCAGCGTGAGTCGGTCAAGGGCCGGGTGGGCGGGCGTACTCATGAGATCAGCCGGCTCATCGGGCGCGCGCTGCGGCCGTGTGTCGATCTGGCAGCGCTCGGCGAGAACACCATCGCCATCGACTGCGATGTCCTCGTCGCCGATGGCGGCACCCGCACCGCGGCTATCACGGGTGCGTACGTCGCGCTGGCTGACGCGATCCGCTCGCTCGGCAAGGATTCCGCGCTGGTCGGCTCGGTGTCGGCAGTGAGCGTCGGGGTCATCGACGGGGAACCGCGGCTGGACCTCGCCTACGAGGAGGACGTGCGAGCCGGCACCGACATGAACGTCGTCGTCACGGGTGACGGCCGTTTCGTCGAGGTTCAGGGCACGGCCGAGGGCACCCCCTTCGACCGGTCCGAGCTCGACTCCCTGCTCGACCTCGCGGTCGGTGGTTGCGCGACTCTCGCCGCCGCCCAGCAGGCCGCCCTCGCCCGGTGACTACCCGGCTGGTGCTGGCCAGCCGCAATGCGGGCAAGCTCGTGGAGCTGCGGCGCATTCTCGGCCCGTCGTACGAGCTCGTGAGCCTGCCCGACGACGCCCCCGACGTCGCGGAGACGGGTGAGACGTTCGAGGACAACGCCTTGCTGAAGGCGCATGCGGCTGCGGCCGCGACCGGGCTGCTGTCCGTAGCCGATGACAGCGGCCTGGCGGTCGACGCGTTGAACGCCATGCCGGGCGTGCTCTCGGCGCGCTGGTCGGGCCTTCCCGCCGGCGATCCCCGACGCGATCAGGCGAACCTGGACCTGGTGCTCGCGCAGCTCGCCGACATCCCGCCCGAGCGGCGCGGCGCGGCCTTCGTCTGCGCAGCCGCAGCCGCGCTGCCGGACGGGCGGTCGCTGGTGGTGCGCGGCGAGGTTCGCGGCACCCTCATCACCGCCCCCCGCGGCACCGGCGGTTTCGGCTACGACCCGATCTTCGTGCCGGACGGCGATACCCGCACCACCGCCGAGCATTCGCCCGCGGAGAAGGACGCGATCAGCCACCGTGGCCGCGCGTTTCGGGCGCTCGCGGCGAAGCTGCCCGAGCTGCTTGAACCCTTGACTCAGTAGGTGCAGCGGTTGTCGGCGGAGGCGGCCGTCACCGGAGGCGCGCTGACGTGGGTGGTGGGAGCGGGAGCCTCGGTCACCTGCACCGAGGGTGGCGCGCCGGCGCCGCCCACGTTCACCGGCTTCACCATCGTGTAGTTCTGCCCGACCACGAGCACGATCCCGCCGGTCACGCTGCTGTCTTCCGTGAGCTCGGACCCGGGGATGGCTGCCTCGACGGTGCGGGCGGCGGCTTCCTGCCCGGGGGCGTAGCGAATCCGCGACTTGGTGTACCCGTAGCGGTCGGCCCGGGCCGGAGCGCCGGTGGTGAAGCCTTCGGCTTTCAGCGCCGCCGTGACCTGCCCGGCGAGCCCCTGGCTGCCCACGCCGTTCTGCACCGTCACGGTGACCTGGGACGGCGGCACGGTCACCGTGATGACCTTGGGGGCGGGCGAGGCCGACGAGACCGGCTTCGGCGGCTGGTCCTTGAGCTTGGCGATGAGGTTGTCGAAGCCGGGCTGGACGGGGATCAGCACGTTGCCGACCGAAGCCGACTGCCCGTTGGGGGTCAGCGACGGGGCATTCGGATTCCCGTCGAGCGTGCCGAGATTCGTGTCGTCCATGGTGATCCCGCGGGTGGGGACCGTCTCAAAGACGATCTTGTTCGCCCCGACACCCCGCAGGTGCTGGGCGAGCTTCTCCAGGTCGGTGAGCGAGGTGTTCTGGTCCAGGGTGAGCGCATCCTTGATCGCGCTGAGCAGCCGGGCGACGGCTACCGGGTTGACCAGCAGGTTGGCCTTGGTCGCCTGGCGGAAGACGGACCCGAGGAACTGCTGCTGGCGGCGGATGCGGCTGAGGTCGGAGTCGGGGAGGCCGTGGCGCTGGCGGACGAAGGCGACCGCCTGGAAGCCCGCCACCACCTGCTCGCCGTACTTGCCGTGGAAGCCGCTGTAGCCGTCGTTGATGTTGGTGATCAGGCCGCCGTCCTCATTCGCGCTGGCAGGAGCCGGCGTGATGCACACCGGGACGCCGTTCAGCGCACTGCTGATCTTGGAGAAACCCTCCAGGTCGACGGAGACGTAGTGGTCGACCTTGATGCCGGTGAGCTTCTCGACGGTCTGGACCAGCAGTGACGGGCCGCCCTCGGCGATCGCGACGTTGAACTTGTCCTTGTGGGCAACGACCTTCTCGCCCTTGCTGTTCGTGTACTCGGGGATCGTCACGAGGGTGTCGCGCGGGAAGGAGACGTTCGTCGTCGTCCCGTCCTTGTCGAGGTGCGACAGGATCGTGGTGTCGCTGCGCTCACCCGGGGCGTCGCCGAACTGGTTGCCCGCGCCAGCTCGGCTGTCGGTGCCGACCAGCAGCCAGTTCTCGGAGCCCGACGCCGCGTCCGCCGGCCGGTTCTGGCCCAGATTCAGGTGGATGCGCGCGATGGAGCCGTCGAACCACTTGACGACGACCCAGCCGCCGACGCTCACGAGCAGGACGACGAGGGACAGGATGCCGGCCAGCAGATTGCGCAGGCGGCGGGCCGGAGTGCGGCGGCGGGGTCGCGGGGCTGCCGCCGGGGGCTCAGCTCAGGCGGCAGCGTCGGGCGTTCGGTCGAGATGGTGACGGCTTGCTCCCTCGGCGTGGACACCAAACGTCGCGTCACGCTACCGGCGGAGGGTCCGTCCACCGGGGAGCCGCGCCGAGGCTGAGCGGGTGTCTTTGTGCAGGTGACACCGTGTGCCCGGCGTGTTGCCAGGGTGTGAGACCGGTCTCGCGGGGCTAGACCTGCGCGACGTAGGTGAACGTGACGTCCTTGGCACCGTTCGTGCACTCGTACGGACGGGAGTTCTTGCCGTTCCAGGTGCCGTAGCCGCTACGCAGTGATAGCCGGCAGGCGTGGCGAAGGTGTTTTCGGTCGTGTCGAAGGCCTCGCCGCCGATCGGCCCGACTCCCGCGCGCGTGGCTGGCAAGTGCCGTGGCATCGTCACAGTTGGTGGCGGTCGCCTTCAGGTCGTAGGCGGCGCCCTCGCCGATCATGCCGCCGCCGGTCGGAACTGGCTGCGCCGGGAAGCTGACGTCACTGCAGGTGGCCAGCACCGATCCGGAGACCGGCGGGGGCTTCGGCGCGGTCTTGACCGCGGCGGCGGGGGTGAACCGGGTGGAGCAGGAGCCGCGGTGGCCGCTCTTGGCGACGGCGACGAGCACCTTGACCGGGTAGCCGACAGCGGCCGGGCCCACGTTGTACCTGATGGTGGCGAGCCCCAGCGAGTTGGCCGTTACGCGCTTGGCGACGGTGGCCTGCTTGTACTTGGCGACCGTGACGACGATGGCGCGGGGGGCGCTCTTCACGGTGATCGTCTCGACGCTGTGCTGCACCGGTGACGCCGTGCTCGTCACTGCGCTGCAGGCCAGCGGTGACGGGGTCGGCGCGCAGGCGGCGGCGAATCCCGTGGTCAGCACCGCACCGGCGAGAACTGGGACGAACTTAACGATCTTCACCCTCACACCCTGACTCTTGGCCCCCGCGTGGTTCTGATGATGAACCTGAAACGCGCCTCAAGTGGGTGACGTGACGCACCCGATCGGGTGATTCGCGCGCGTAGGACTCAAGTCCCGGGCCGGCCTGGGCGACACCGCCCGTTGCTCGTCCTGCAGCGGCAGAATGATCCCGGCTGGGAGGCGCTTTGGGCGAGCTGGTGACGTTCGATGCCATCACGGGCTACCTGGCGGACGGCGGCGGCCCGGGCATCGTCGTGATCCACGAGTGGTGGGGCCTGGTGCCGCACATCAAGGACGTGTGCGACCGTCTCGCCGCGCTGGGCTTCACCGCGCTGGCGCCGGACGTCTACCACGGCAGGACCGCGACGAATGACGAGGTCGACGCCGCCGAGCGGCTGCTGATGGACATGGCTCGCGATCGCGCCATCGCGGAGGTGATCGCGACCGTCGGCGAGCTGCGCCGCCGGGGCTGCGCCAGGGTCGCCACCCTCGGTTTCTGCATGGGCGGCGCGCTCTCGCTGGCGGCCTCAGCGGTCTGCCCGGTCGAGGCGACCGTCGCCTTCTACGGGATCTGGCCGCACTCCGGCGAGCGCGACATCACCAACCCGATCCTGGTCCACGTCGCCGAGCACGAGGAGCACAATTGGCCCGCGCTCCCGGCCCATTTCCCGCGCTGGTTCGAGGGGATGGACAACGCCGAGATCCACATCTACCCCGGCACGCCACACGCGTTCTGCAACGACAGCCGGCCGGAGAGCTATGACCCCACCGCCGCCGCCCTCGCGTGGCAACGGACGATCGCGTTCCTGCGCGAAAACCTCGGACCCCAGGATCGTTATATGTAGAGGTTTAGTCGTCCGCGGCTCGTATGGTCTTGCCAGCGGCACGATGACCAGGAGGTCTGGTGGACTACCAGCTGATCGACGCAGACAACCACTATTACGAGGCCGAGGATTGCTTCACCCGTCACGGTGACGAGGAAGTGAAGCGGTTCGTTCGCTGGGTGTCGGAGGGCAAGCGGCGCTACATCGTCTTCGGCAACTCGATGCAGACGATGGTGCCGAATCCGACGTTCAATCCGGTCATCAAGCCTGGCGTGCTTCACAAGCAGCTGAAGGAGCTCGCCGAGGGTGGTGGCCGGGAGCGGTCAGGTCCCACCAATGCGTGGACGTCCGGCGCGCTGGAGCCGCTGCAGCCGTACTACCGGGACCGCGACGCTCGGCTCGGCGTGATGGACGAGCAGGGCCTGGAGAAGGCCTGGCTCTTTCCCACGCTCGCGGTGGGCATCGAGGGGCTGCACCCGCAGCGGGTCGCGCTGACCTACAAGCTGTTCCACAGCTTCAATCTCTGGCTGGAAGACGACTGGGGTTGGGCCTACCAGGATCGTCTGATCGGTGCGGCGGCCATCCCGATGCTGGATCCGGCGCTCGCCACGAAGGAGCTCGAATTCGTCCTCGGCAGGGGCGCGCGGATGATCGTGCTACGACCCGGTCCGGCCAACGGTCGATCTCCCGCCGACCCCAGCTGGGATCCGTTCTGGGCCCGCGTGCAAGAGGCGGATATCCCGGTCACGTACCACATCCACGCCGGCGGCGATGCCTACGACGAGGCCTACCGGCTGCTCTGGCAGCGCGACGGGGTCACCGATCCGGTCTACGAGGGCAACTTGCGCAACACGCTGTTCGGCGGCGACCGCACCATCCTCGACACCATCGCTGCGCTGATCCTGGGCAACCTGTTCGGCCGGTTCCCGCGCCTGCGCATCGCGACGATCGAGCTCGGCTGCGGGTGGGTGCCCTATTGCCTGCACATGCTCGACCACGCCGGAGTGTCCATCGTCGAGCGCTACATCCAGGCGTTCGGCCAGAAGGTCAACGATCGGCCGTCCGACATCTTCCGCCGCCATTTCTGGGTCTCGCCGTTCCCGGAGGAAGACATCGCCGGGCTGGTGGAGCAGATCGGCGCGGACCGGGTCTTATTCGGCTCGGATTGGCCTCATTCCGAGGGGACGGAGCAGCCCGCGGACTATGTCGAGTATCTGGCCAAGCTCAGCGCGGCCGATACGAAGAAGGTGCTACGCGACAACGCTCTCGGCCTGATGGCCGGCTCGTAACCGGGCCAAGCCCACGACCATGGCGATGGTCGCTTGCCGCGGTCAGAACGCTTGCTGGATCGCGGCCACCATCCGGGCTTGATCCGTAGTCACTTGCAGGAACGCGGCGACCGATGCCAGCGGCACGTTAGCGACGCCGATGAAGAACGTCAGCTGGCGACCGCTCTTGGCCTCGATGTAGCCGGCCAGCGAGTTGCCCAGCAACAGAAGTTGCCCAGCGGGGGTCCCGACTGCTCGGTTGCCCGTCTTGATCAGCGACTTGCCGGCAGCCGGGGAGTGGGGGATCGTCGTCGCGAGCGTGCCGTCCCTGCCCAGGATCGGGAGCGAGTCGCGAAGCGCCTCGGCATACGGGGTGTTGGTGACGACCCTGTAGAACTGTGCCAGCGCGGTAGGTGTGACGCGGTTCTGGTCGTTGGAGCCGGCGCCGTCGAACGGGTAGGCGCTCGTCTTGGAAATGCCGAGGTCGCTGAAAGTCTTGACCTCCTGAATCAGGCCGTCGTTGCAATCGGTGCTACCGACCGCAACCGCCGACAGGCAGGCCATGAGGTCGGCCCCGCGGTTGTAGCTGACCTTCATGATCAGCTTCACGTACTCGCGGAGCGTGGTGGACTCGTGCTCAGCGACCTTGTCGGCAGCCTGGTAGTCGCCCTTGGCGGGCAGCAGCGCGGCAGGGTTCGGACCTGTCGGCACAGCGGTTACGGTGACGCCGGCGCGCTGTAGCGCCTCGATGAACGCGGTCCGGGCGAACGCCGACGGGTGATCGATCTCCTTGACGACCAACGTCGGCTCGTTGCCGGCAGCGATCGTGCCTGTCACGACCAGGTGCCCCGGTGTCGGTTCGGTGACGGCGAGCTCGGTCGGGCCAGCGGCAGCTACCGTCGTGGCTTGCGTTTCGACGGTGTAGCTCGCCGTCTTCGGCCGCCAGTCGATCGTCGTCGGCTGGCCGGCGGAGCTGCCAGGCTTGACCTCGACGTCGATCAGGTTTTCATTGACCCAGATCGGAGAGACGAGGCCATCAGGCCAGTCGATCGTGTCGAAAAGCCGGTCATCGATGACTACGTCGCCGTTCACGTGAGTGATGCCGGCAGCCTTGATTGACGCTGCGAACTGATCGAGCACGCCCACCGGGTTGCCTGGCGGCTCAATCGCACCGGGGAGGCCTACGTTCGCGTAACTGTGGTCCACCGCTGGAAGGTTTTCGTAGAAGAGTGAACCGTTCGGCTCCTGGCGCAGGCCCAGGGTGAGATCGCCCGAGGCGACCAGGACGAGATTTCCGGTCAGCGTGTCACCCGTGACGGTGCCCTCGCGGTACACGGGGGTCTTGAACCTGTAGTCATTACCGTAGAGCCGGAGAGCGGTAGAGACGGCGAAAGTCTTCATGGTCGAGCCCGGGTCGAACATCTTGTTCGCGTTCTGGGTCGCCAGCACTTTGCCGGACTTCTGATCCAGCACCGTGTAGCCCCAGTCGGAGGCGTCGTACTTGTGCTGGCTCTCGATCGCGTCGAGCGCCTTGGTGAGGTGGTTGTGACCCGTCGCACCGCTCCGTGACCCTGGGCTTGGTGAGGCGTTGCCGACGCTCGCGGTGCCCACCCCGATGAGCGCTGCGACAACGACCGCTACTGTCCACCGTCTGGCCATCGCGCTCTCCTCTATGGGGCTGCCCGCGAACCGCTGCACAACCTAGCGTCCGGCCAGACCGCACGTCACCGAACGCGCAACCCGGGTGGCTCCAGTCGTTACCGGTGCGGAAGGGGGGATTCGAACCCCCACGCCCAATAGGGCACCAGATCCTAAGTCTGGCGCGGCTGCCGTTACGCCACTCCCGCTCGAGCTACCAGTGTGCCCGGCGGGCGCCGAGCGTTCACACGCAATTCGCTGTCTTCGGGGGCGGACTCGTCGTCGCCCGACACCTGCGATCCGGTGTCAGCTACGCCGGATCGGTTGTCTGGAGAAAGAGAAACCTTCTCCGGGAGGACAGCGGATTGGTGGTACGACGCCTAAGCGGCCAGGCCCAGATCGCGCAGCAGCTTGGCGACGTGGCCGGTGGCCTTGACGTTGTAGCCCGCCCGCTCGACCTTGCCGTCGGCGCCGACGATGACGGTGGAGCGGATGACGCCGACCCGCTTCTTGCCGTACATCGTCTTCTCGCCCCAGGCGCCGTAGGCCTCGAGGGTGGCGTGGTCGGGGTCGGAAAGCAGCGGGAACGTCAGCTGCTGGGCGTCGCGGAACTTCGCGAGCTTGGCCGGCTTGTCGGGGCTGATGCCGACGACCGCGTAGCCGGAGGAGTCCAGGTCGGCGAGGTTGTCACGGAAATCGCAGGCCTGCGTGGTGCACCCGGGGGTCATGGCGGCCGGGTAGAAGTAGACGATCACTCGCTTGCCGGCGAAGTCGGACAGCGAGACCGGCTTGTCGTCGGCGTCCTGCAGCGTGAAGGCGGGAGCGGCGTCTCCGGGTTCAAGGCGTGGCATGCCTTCACCGTAGCGCCAGCCGCCCGCGTCACGAGAGCCGGACAAAGCCGTCCGTCACGGCCTGTCCACTGTCGGCTACCGGCCAATCCGTCCCCCACGCGGCCACCTTGTGGGGGACACTGCCGGGGTGAGCGAATCCGCCGCCGAACTCTCCACCGGCCAGGTCTTCGCCGGCTGGCGGGTCGAGCGCGAGCTGGCCCGGGGCGGCATGGGCGTCCTCTACCTCGCCCACCATCCGCGGCTGCCCCGCACCGACGTGATCAAGGTGCTCTCGCCCTGGCTCAGTGCGAACGGGCGCTTCCGCGAGCGGTTCCTGCGCGAGGCCGAGCGCATGTCGACCCTCTCGCATCCCCACGTCATGCCGATCCACGATTCGGGCGAGGCGGCGGACGGCACGCTCTACCTGGTCATGCCCTACATCGCCGGCGGCGATCTGCGCAGCCTGCTCCGCCAGCAGGGCGCTCTCGAGCCGCGCCGGGCAGCCGCGCTCGTCGGCCAGGTCGCCGCTGCCCTCGACGCGGCGCACCGCATCGGCGTGGTGCACCGTGACGTCAAGCCGGAAAACGTGCTGCTCGCCTCGATGGAGCCGGACGACGCCGACCACGCCCTGCTGACCGACTTCGGCATCAGCCGCGAGGAGGTGGCGACCAACACCCTGACCGCGACCGGTGAGCTGCTCCTCACCCCGGCCTACGCGGCGCCCGAGCAGGTGCTCGGCAAGGCCACCGACTCCCGCGCCGACCAGTACGCGCTCGCGTGCATCCTCTACGAGCTGCTCACCGGCACCGCGCCGTACGTCGACGAGGTGCCGGTGGTCATGCTGATGGCCCACCTGCAGGAGAAGACCCCGCAGATCGCCGAGCTTTACGGGCTTCCGGCGGCCATTGACGACGTTATCGGCCGGGCGATGGCCAAGGCGCCCGAAGAGCGCTACACCAGCTGCCGCGAGATGGCCAAGGCCGCCGCGGCGGCGCTGGGCGAGTCGGTGACCGTGCCGTCCGCCATGCCATCTGCCATGCCCTCCAACGCGCCGAGCGGTTCGCCGGGCCGGCCCACGCCGCCGCGCAACCCACCGGCCGTCTCGCTGCCCGGGTTGACGCCGGCGTCCACGCACGAACCGACGGAAGCCTTCGCCGCGGAGGGGTTGGCGCCCGAGACGGTGGTGCCGCGCTCGCAGCCGCCGGCGGGCCCGCCCCCCGCCGCCCCGCCCCCGTATCAGCCGCCGCCACCGCCGTATCAGCCCACTCCGGCGTATCAGCCGCCGTACTACGGCGGCGGCCCGCAGCCCCGCAAGAGCCGCAAGGGGCTCTGGATCGGCATCGCCGCTGCCGTGGTCGTGGCGGGCGCCGGCGCGGGCGTCGCGGTGGCCCTGACGTCCGGCAGCTCGAGCAAGCCGGCTCCGGAGTACCAGGCGCTCCTGGCCCGGCTGCCCTCGAACGTGCAGCCGAGCTGCGACGACACCACAGCCCAGCTCGGTAAGGAGGCGCCGTTCGTGATCGCCCGGGCGCGCTGCACCGCGACGGATGGCGGCCGGCGGTTCTACATCTTCTACCGGGCGTTGAACGGCGACGCGGCCACGATGCAGCGCTACCGCGACAGCGGGCTGGGTCTGACGACCGCCCGGTATTCAGCCGGCAACTGCAAGACGCTGACCAGTGCCGGCTCGTCGGCCGTTGGCACGCGTGGCTACTCGGAGCTGGTCAACGACGGTCAGCTCGCCGGCGCTGTCTGGTGCGATCGCGACGGCACGCTCTTCTACCTTCCGGCGACGACTCCGGACGGCAAGCCGCCGATCATGACGAAGTCGCAGCCCATCGCGGGCCAGCCGAGCGCCACTCCCGAGCAGCGCTACGCCGATCTGGTCGCCGTAGCCGCCAAGGGTTAGGCGCTAGGCCAGCGGCCTAGGCGACGTTGTTCTTGGTCGTATTCACCGGCTCCGGCAACCGCTCGACGACGACGAGGCGACCCGGGGTCTTCGCCTTCGGGTGTTCGGGGTGCAGGAAGACGAACTTCTTGTAGGCCCAGAACCGGAAGAAGGTCGCCATGCCCGTGCCGATGACGTTGCCCCAGATGTTGGTCGCCAGGGGGCTGGTCTGGTGGATGACGTAATGGCCGAAGCCGAGGAACGCCAGAGCGATGCCGAGCCCGACGAAGTTCAGCAGGATGAACAGCGAGTACTCGCGACGCACGCCGCTGCGCGCCCGGTGGGCGAATGACCAGTGGCGGTTGGCGAAGTAGTTGACGGTCGCGGCGATGATCGTCGAGAGCGTCTTGGCGGTGAGGGGCCCGATGTCCCACCCGTAGTGAAAGACGTTGAACAGGCCGGCGTCGATGATGTAGCAGAAGGCCCCGACGATGCCGAACTTCGCGACCTCGTGCACCAGCACCTGCCAGC
This sequence comes from uncultured Actinomycetota bacterium, assembly GCA_963782485.1. Lineage (GTDB taxonomy): Bacteria > Actinomycetota > Actinomycetes > Frankiales > Frankiaceae > DATAZK01. Next base: position 79,596 of record CAWAJV010000004.1, on the reverse strand, counting down.
GCGCGTAAAACTGCCGTACGAAGGTCACGAACCGTCCTGCCGGTCTGGGATGGGAACTCGGAACGCCAGTGGCCTGCGTTACGCGTCAGCTGGCTGCATCGCACGGTACCCGCCGCGGGCACGTCCTATCCAGCACGCCACGCACGGCCGCAGTGGCCCTGGTGCCGACGCGCACCCTAATGTCAGGTACATCATCGGCAGGTACGAGCCCCCTGGGAGGGGTTTCGTAGCCGGCAGGACAGCACCCCGCAGGGCGGGGGCGGAAGGGGAGGGCGTGGCGTGACGGCGACCGACGATGCCGTTCAGGCCTCTCGCGTATGGCGCGAGCGGCATTTTCCGACTTCGGTCCCGAGCGAGGTCTCGCCGCGCCGGCATATGGCGGTCGTGGCCTGCATGGACTCGCGTATCGACGTCTTCGGCCTGCTCGGGCTGAACGTCGGTGACGCCCACGTGCTGCGCAACGCCGGCGGCGTGATCACCGACGACATGATCCGCTCGCTGGCGATCAGCCAGCGCCGGTTGGCCACCCGCGAGATCGTGCTGATCCACCACACCGACTGCGGGCTGATGGGTCTCACCGAGGACGGGTTCAAGGGCGAGCTGGAGGCCGAGACGGGCCTGCGACCTGCTTGGGCGGTCGAATCCTTCACCGACCCCGTGGCGTCCGTGCGGCAGTCGATGCAGCGCATCCGGGTCTCGGCCTTCGTGCCGCACCGCGGCCAGGTGCGCGGCTTCGTCTACCACGTCGATACCGGCGAGCTCCGCGAAGCGGTCTGAACCGCTCAGGCGGCGGGGTGCCACCCCAGCCGCGGTGCCTCGATTTTGGGGCACGTGTTCATCGCCACAAGCAAACCTGCGTCCAATGCGCGCCCGGCCGCAGCTTCATCGATGACGCCGAGCTGCAGCCAGACGGCCTTGGCGCCGGCCGCGATCGCCTCGTCCACGTGGACGCCCGCCTGATCGCTGCGGCGAAAGATGTCGACGACGTCGATCGGGAACGGGACCTCGCCCAGTGACGCGTAGCCGGGCTCGCCGAGGACGGGTGCACCCCGCGGGTTGATCGGCACGATCCGCCGGCCGTGGGCCGCCAGCCATTGCGAGACCTCGTACGCCGGCCGCGACGGATCGCCCGACAGCCCGACGACGGCCCAGACCGGCAGGTCGAGCATGGTTCGCACGTCGGTCGGGTCATTGCGGGTCGCATTCATGCCGCCGGGCGGGCTCATGGCCGCCCCAGCGCCCGGTAGACCCAGCCCGCGGCCCGCCACGCGTCGGCGTCGAGCGCGTTGCGGCCGTCGACGATCCGCTTCAAGGCGACCGCACCGGCCAGGGCGGAGGGGTCCATGTCGCGAAACTCGCGCCACTCGGTGAGATGCAGCACGACGTGCGCCCCGCTTACGGCATCCAGCGCGGAGTCGCAGTAGGTGAGCTCGGGGTGCAGCTTCGCGGCATTCGCATTGGCCTGCGGGTCGTAGACCCGAACCTCGGCGCCCTGGCGCCGGATCGCCTCGGAGACGTCGAGCGCGGGGGAGTCGCGCACGTCGTCGCTGTTGGGCTTGAACGCGGCACCGAGCACGCCGATCTTGACCCCGCCGGCGAACGACCCGCCGGTCAGCTCGCGGGCGAGATCGACCATCCGGGTCCGCCGCCGCATGTTGATCGCGTCGACCTCGCGCAGGAAGGACAGCGCCTGGTCGACCCCGAGCTCGCCGGCCCGGGCCATGAACGCGCGGATGTCCTTGGGGAGGCAGCCCCCGCCGAAACCGAGGCCGGCGTGCAGGAACCGCCCGCCGATGCGGGTGTCGTAGGACAGTGCCTGCGAGAGCTGCTTGACGTCGGCGCCGGTCGCCTCGCAGACCTCCGCCATCGCATTGATGAACGAGATCTTGGTGGCGAGGAAGGCGTTGGCCGCGACCTTGACCAGCTCGGCCGTCGCGAAATCGGTGACGACGAGGGGGGTGCCGCGCTCGATCAGGGGCCCGTAGACCTCGCGCAGGATCGACTCGGCGCGCCCGCCCGGATTGACGCCGATGACCAGGCGGTCCGGGGCGAGCGTGTCCTGCACCGCCCAGCCCTCGCGCAGGAACTCCGGGTTCCAGGCGACCTCTACGCCCTCCGGGCGCCGAGTCCAGCACGAGCGACTCGATCCGGCGGGCGGTACCGGCAGGCACCGTCGACTTGCCCACGAAGAGGGCCCCGGGACGCAAGTGGGGGAGCAGGCTCTCGGTCGCGGCGTCGACGTAGCGCAGATCAGCGGCGAACTCCCCGCGCTTCTGCGGGGTGCCGACACACAGGAAGTGCACGTCACCGAACGCTCCCGCCTCTTCGTAGGAGGACGTGAAGCGCAGCCGGCCGCTGGCGACATGGCGGGCGAGCAGCTCATCGAGTCCGGGCTCGAAGAACGGGATGCTGCCCGACGCGAGCTGGTCGACCTTGGTCTTGTCGATGTCGAGACCCAGCACCTCGAAGCCGAGCTCCGCCATGCAGGCGGCGTGGGTGGCGCCCAGGTAACCGGTCCCGAGCACGGTGATGCGCAGCTCGCTCATCGCCGCACGGTATCGGGTGAATCGCTCCCTACGATGGACGCTGTGACGGACATGGACGGCGCGGGAAACGGCACGTACCAATTGACCGACGAGCAGGACCTGCTTCGCCAAACGGTTCGTGACCTCGCCCAGGACGTGATCGCCCCCCGGGCCGCCGAGATCGACGCTCAGGCCGAGTACCCCTGGGACGTCCACGAGGCGCTGAAAGCCGCGGATCTGCTGGCCATCCACGTGCCCGAGGAGTACGGCGGCGCGGGGGCCGACAAGATCGCCCACTGCCTGGTCATCGAGGAGATCGCCCGGGTGTGCGCCTCCTCGTCGCTGATCCCGATGGGCAACAAGCTCGGCACTACCGGGCTGATCCTGGCGGGCTCGCCGGAGCTGAAGGAGCGCTACCTGCCGGCAGTGGCCAAGGGTGAGGCGTTCTTCTCCTACGCGCTCTCCGAGCGCGAGGCCGGCAGTGATGCTGCGGCGATGAGGACCCGCGCGGTGGCCGACGGCGACGCGTACGTGCTGAACGGCAGCAAGATGTGGATCACCAATGCCGGGGTCAGCACCCACTACACCGTCATGGCGGTCACCGAGCCGGGCGCCGGGGCCCGTGGCATCAGCGCGTTCATCGTGCATGCCGACGACGCCGGATTCTCCTACGGGGAGAAGGAGCGCAAGCTCGGGATCAAGGGTTCACCCACCCGCGAGATCTACTTCGACGACTGCCGCATCCCGGCCGATCGGATGATCGGGGCGCCCGGCACCGGATTCACCACGGCGCTGCGCACCCTGGACCACACCCGGCTGGGCATCGGCGCGCAGGCAGTGGGTATCGCGCAGGGCGCGCTCGACGTCGCCCTGGGCTACGTCAAGGAGCGCCGCCAGTTCGGCAAGCCGGTGAGCGACTTTCAGGGCGTGCAATTCATGCTGGCCGACATGGCGATGCGCATCGAGGCCAGCCGCCATCTCGTGTACCGGGCGGCGTCCGCTGCCGAGACCGGGGCGCCGAACCTCACATTCGTCTCCAGCGCCGCGAAGTGCTTCGCGTCCGATACCGCGATGGCCGTCACGACGGACGCGGTGCAGCTGCTCGGCGGCTACGGCTACGTCAGTGACTTCCCGGTCGAGCGGATGATGCGCGACGCCAAGATCACCCAGATCTACGAGGGCACCAATCAGATCCAAAGAATGGTGATGGCCCGCCAGCTGCTCAAGTAGCCGCACTCACCCGATCAGCCCGGCAGCTGGATCTGCTCGGGCGGGGCGGGCCGGCTGAACAGGAAGCCCTGCGCCTGCCGGCATCCGAATCCGTGGAGCACCTCCGCCTGCCGCTCGGTCTCGACGCCCTCGGCGATCACGTTCAGCCCGAGCACGGTGCCGAGCGCCGTGACGGCGCCCACGATCGCGTCGTCGCGGGCGCTCACGCCCAGCCCGGCGACGAACGAGCGGTCCACCTTGACGGTGGTGACCGGGAAGCGCTGCAGGTAGGTGAGCGATGACCAGCCGGTGCCGAAGTCGTCGATCGCGATGGCGACCCCGGCGCTGGTCAGCTGGCTGAGATCGGCGATCACCGCCGGCCCGCCCTGCACGAGAACGCGCTCGGTCATCTCCACGGTCACGTGGCTCGGGGCGATCCCCGCGGATTCCGTCGCGGCGAGCACCGCCTCGGTGAGGGCGCCGCTGGCGGCCAGCCTTCCCGAGACATTGATCGTGACCCCCTGAAGGCCGCGGCCCACCCAGCTCCGGAACTGCCGGCAGGCTTGCGTGAGCACCCATTTCTCGACCGGCTCGGCGAGCTCGCTCTCTTCGAGGAAATCGATGAACGTGGTGGGCAGCAGCATGCCGTGCTCGGGATGGTTGATGCGAAGCAGCGCTTCCACGCTGACGGGGGCGCCGGTGCCGAGGTCGACGATCGGCTGGTACAGCAGCGTGAACCAGTCGCGTTCGAGCGCTCCGCGGATCAGGTCCTCGACCTGCAGGCGGCGCCGGGAGCTCTCGTCGAGGACCTGGCTGTACGCGTACACCCGGCCGCGCCCGCGCCGTTTCGCCTCGTACATCGCGACGTCAGCACGCCGGACGAGCTCGTCCGGCGAGGTCTGCCGGTCGCCGATCGCCGAACCGATGCTGACGCCGAGGTCGACGGACAGGCCGCCGGGCAGCGCGGCCGTCACCGACAGGTACTGCAGGAGCCGGCTGGCGATCGCGGCGAGCTCTCCGGCGTCCGTCAGCCCAGGACTGACCACGATGAACTCGTCGCCACCCAGGCGGCCCGCCGTATCTGCTGCCCGGACCGTGAGGTTGAGCCGCTGCGCCACTTCACGGAGCACCCGGTCGCCCGTCTCGTGGCCATGGTCGTCGTTGATGTCTTTGAAGTGATCCAGGTCGATGTACAGGACGCCGACGACGCCCCCGACCCGCGCCTGCTGGCGCAAGGCCAGCGTGAGGTGGTCCATCACGCGGTGCCGGTTCGCCAGACCCGTCACCGGGTCGGTGAGCGCCCGCCGGGCGAGCTCGACCTCGGAGGCCTTGCGGGCGGAGATGTCCTCCATGTAGGCGATCGCGTATTGCGGGCTCCCGTCCTCCGGAACCGCGCAGACGTTGCAGTGCAGCCACCTGGACCCGCCGCCCGCGTCGTCGATCTGGCGCTCGGCCGTGTATTGCGCGATGTCGCCACGCGCCAGCTGCAGGATCCCCTGCTCGCCCGAGGGCTGGTCGTGCTCGAGCAGCATCGGAATCAGCCGCTTTCCCACCAGCTCATCGGCGGGAATGCCGATCACGCGTGAGAGCGCGCGGTTCGCCATCACCACCGCTCCCAGATTCTCTTGCCGGAGACTGACCATGCAGATGCCGAGCGGCGCGTCTTCGAAGAGAATGCGAAATCGCCGCTCGCTCGTCGCGAGTTCACGCTCCGCGCGAATGGCCTGAATGGTCAACGCCACGCGCTCGGCCACGGCTTCGAGGACGGGGATGCTGTCGCCCGAGAACGTGCCGGGCTTGCGGGATCCGATATGCATCACCCCGACCAGGTGTTCCCCGGCAAGGAGCGGCACTCCGACGGCACTGCGGATGCCAGCGACCCGCAACGCCTGGCTGAAGACGGGGGAGTCCTTCAGGTCGTCGACCAGGAGTGGCTGACGATCCTGGGCGATGCGACCGGCGAATCCGACCCCGGAAGGCACGACGCTCTCGTCGTCGTCGGTATGCGGGAAGATGCCGCCCTGGGCGACGAGCACACCTTGCTCCGGGTCGAGCAGCAGCACCCGGACCGTGTCGACCCCAGGAAGCTCGGCCGCCCGATCGATGAGTCCGGAGAGCAGGTCGTCGAGGCCTCGACCGTCGTGAATTGCCTCGGTGAGCCGCAGCAGGCGGCCGAGCGATACGACGGTCTCCGGGTTCGCCAAAGGTTGCTTCCCTTCGCCGAGCAACTCCCCTGTTTGGGGGCGGGAGTTGCATGGGAGTATGCACGCTTTTCCCGGACATGGTGCAATCCGCCCGCGTGAGAAATGGTCGTTCTCTATTTGCCGCTAAATGACGTCGGGAAGTGGCTCAAATTAGGACTGAACCTCGCGCCGCGCGCCCGCAATCATTGCCGAGAACGCGCCTGCCACCGCATGACCCGCTGCCGCATCACCGGTGTCGAGGGCGATGTGCACGCCGCGAGCGAGCAGCCGTGCACACTCGCGGCGCACGGCTGCGAGCGCCGCGAGATCGGCGTCGGTGACAGCCGCGATGTCGATGCAGACCTCATCGCCGGCGGACAGCGCCAGCGCGTCGAAGCGGGCGCGCAGAACGGCTTCAGAATCGCTGGTGAGCGCGCCGGAAAGGGCCAGCCGCCGGCTTTTGGCCGCAGCAGACCCACCCCCCGGGCCATGACCCATGAAACTTGCTGTACCCACAGTAAGCGGTTGTTCACACCCTCCGCCGTCGGGAGCTCACGGCGACGGCTGAGGTTGACTGGTCTCATGCCACTTGACGGTGAATACGAGCCCAGTCCGGCCGCCTGGGTCCGCGATCAGGTCGAGCAGTACGAGCGCTCCGGCGGCACGGAGGGGACGACCCTGCGGGGCGTGCCGGTGATCATCCTGACCACCAAGGGTGTGAAGTCCGGCAAGCTTCGCAAGTCGCCGCTGATGCGCGTGGAGCACGACGGCCGCTATGCCATCGTCGCGTCGATGGGTGGAGCGCCCCAGAATCCGGTCTGGTACGCGAACGTCGTGGCCCACCCGCAGGTCGAGCTTCAGGATGGCGCGGTCCGCCAGGACATGACGGCGCGCGAGGTGCAGGGCGAGGAGCGGGCGCAGTGGTGGGCGCGGGCGGTTGCCGTCTGGCCGGACTACGACAGCTACCAGGCGAAGACCGAGCGCGTCATCCCGGTATTCGTGGTGGAGCCGGCCGGGCCGGCTGCGGGCGGCTAACCTCTCGCACGTGGAGAATGCCGTTTCCGGCCTGACCGCCGAGGGTGACCTGCTCTGGACGCCGGATCCTGGGCGGGTCCGGGCGTGCGCGCTCGCGAGGTTCCTCGCAGACAACGGTGTGGCGGGCCCTGACGGCTCTGACGGCTCGGACTCCACGCAGTCCGCCTGGCGCTGGTCGGTCGCCGATCTGGAGCGCTTCTGGGACGCCCTGTGGCGCTTCGGTGGAGTCCTCGGCGAGCGCGGGAGCGGGCCGGCGCTGGCGGATGCGCAGCTGCCCGGGGCGCGGTGGTATCCCGGCGGCGCGGCTGAACTACGCGGAAAACGCGCTCGAGCGCAGCTGGCCTGCGGGGCAGGCGGCGCTGGTCGCCGTGCGCGAGGACGGCCGGCGAGTGCAGTTCACCCAGCCGCAGCTACGCGACGCGGTGGCGCGGGCCGCCGCCGGGATGCGCAGGCTCGGGGTGCGCCGGGGCGACCGGGTGGCGGCGGTCCTGCCGAACGCCGAACACGCGGCCATCGCCTTCCTGGCGGCGGCGAGTATCGGCGCGATCTGGTCGTCGTGCTCGCCCGACTTCGGCCCGACCGGCATCCTCGACCGCTTCCAGCAGATCGATCCGACCCTCCTGCTGGGCGTGGACGGCTACCGCTACAACGGTCGCGGCCACGACATCCGTCCGACTCTGGAGGCACTGCGTGAAGGCCTGCCGACGCTGGCCGCGACGGTGCTGGTCCCGTATCTCGATCCGGACTGCCGGCCCGCCGACCTCGCCGGACCCGGCCATACCGTCAGCTGGGACGAGCTGGTCCAGCCTGCCGCCGAGCCGCACTACGAGCGGCTGCCGTTCGAGGCACCACTGTGGATCCTGTACTCGTCGGGCACGACGGGCCGCCCGAAGCCGATCGTTCATGGCCACGGCGGCATCGTTCTCGAGCACATCAAGCAGCTCTCGCTGCATGTCGATCTCGGCCCCGGCGACGTCTTCTTCTGGTTCTCCACCACCGGCTGGATGATGTGGAACCTGCTGCTCGGGGGCCTGCTGGTCGGTTCCACGGTGCTCGCCTACGACGGCAGCCCCGGCTACCCCGATCTCGGTGCGCTGTGGCGCCTGGCCGAGCAGGAGCAGGTGACGGTCTTCGGCACCAGCGCCCCGTTCATCACCTCGTGCATGAACGCGGGGGTGGTGCCGCGTTCTGAGGCAGACCTCTCGCGGGTGCGGACCGTCGGGTCCACCGGAGCGCCGCTCTCGCCCGAAGGCTTTCGCTGGGTTTACGACGCCGTCGGCGATGACCTGCTGCTGGCGTCCATCAGCGGTGGGACCGACGTCTGCACGGCCTTTGCCGTGAGCTCGCCGCTGGCTCCGGTCCATGCCGGTGAACTCCAGATGCGGGCGCTCGGCGTCGCCATGGCGGCCTTCGACGAGCACGGTCAGGAAGTGCTCGACGAGGTGGGCGAGCTGGTGGTGACGGCTCCGATGCCCAGCATGCCGGTCAGCTTCTGGGGAGACGTCCCGGCGGCCGGCGAGCGGGTCGGACCCGCCTACCGGGCGGCCTATTTCGAGACCTACCCCGGAATCTGGCGCCATGGTGACTGGTGTCGCGTCATCAGCGCGCGCGGCTCCGTCGTCATCTCCGGCCGCTCGGACGCCACCCTCAACCGCGGCGGCGTGCGTCTCGGCACCGCGGAGTTCTACCGGGTCGTCAACACCATCGAGGGGATCGACGACAGCCTGGTGGTCGATGTCGACGACCGGCTCCTGCTCTTCGTGATCCCGGCGCCGGGCGTCCAGCTGGACGACGAGATGGTGGGACGCATCCGGGCGGCCTTGCGCTCGCAGCTCTCGCCGCGCCACGTCCCCGACACCATCGCCGCGGTCCCGGACCTGCCCCGCACCCTGAACGGCAAGAAGCTCGAGGTGCCGGTCAAGCGCATCCTGCTCGGCCAGCCGCTGGAGCGGGCGGTCTCGACCTCGGCCGTCGCGAATCCGGCTGCGCTCGACGCCTTCGTGGCGCTGGCTGCGGAAGCGCCGGCGGGTTCAGGGGAGCCGGGGTAGGCCCGGAGCATCGAGTCCCTGGGTCGCGGTCACGCGCTCGGACCCGGCCCGGTCGGCCAGGGCGCCGGGTCAGGATGGCGACACAGGACGAGCGAGCCGCCGCCCGCGAGCGCCGGCAGCAGGGTGTCGAGCCGGTCCGTGAGGACGCGGGCGGAGACGGGTTCGACGTCGACCGCCGTCGCCGGGTATCGCGGGTTGAAATGGTCGGCGTGGCCGCGCACGTCGATCGCGTAGTCCGCCACCCCGGCCGGGGCACTGACCAGGCCCAGGCCCATCGGGCGCAGCGAGAGGCCTACGATCTCGTCGACGACCGGGTCGGCCGGCAGCGCGCTGCCCTCGAGCCAGAAGGTGACCCGGGCCGGCTCGCGCACCACGGCCCCGCCCGCGCACAGCACGGCGGTCTCGATGACCGCTACCAGCCAGTGCGCCGGAAGGTCGATCCCGACCGGCTCGCCCGGCTCGAGCATCAGCTCGTCGAGCAGGTAGTTCGCGGTCTTGGAGACCCAGTTGTCGAACGTCGTGACCGACAGCTCGACCCGCTCGCCCGTCGCGTCGTCGTACATCGTCAGCAGCGGGCGGCCAGGGTCGTTCGCCAGGGCATGATGCAGCAGCGCTCGAGCGTCGGTGTTCACCCGGCCAACGCTAGTAAGTACAGGTGTTTCCGGGCGAGGCGGCCGTGACGGGCGGGGGTGCCGGGCTGGCGCTGGCGGTCGGGGTCGGGGTCGGGGTCGGGGTTGCTGATCCGGAGCCGGTGCCGCTGCTGCCATTGGGGGTCACGGCGATCACGTTGGTGTACGACGACCCGACGATCAGCACCACGCCGCTGAGGACGGTCGGGTCTTCCTTGAGGATCGACCCGGGAACCGCCGCCGCGACGGTCGTCGCCGCTTCCTTGCTGTCCGGCCCGTAGTGCACCTCGGAGGTGACGTAGCCCAGCTTGTCGGCGGGACCGGGGGCTCCGGTGCGGAAACCCTCCTTGCTCAATGCGGAAGTGACCTGCCCGGCCATCCCGGTGCGTCCCACCCCGTTCTGCACCGTGACGAGCACCTGCGACGGCGGCACCGTGACGGTGTACTTCGGGCTCGCCGACCTGCTGGCGGCGCCGCCGGGCGACGGGCTCGCCGTGGAGCCACTCCCCTTGAGTTTCGCGATCATCTGGTCGAACGCGGGCTGGATGAGCACCTGGACGTTGCCGACGTTTTCGGTCTGGCCGGTCGGGGTGAGCGTCGGGATGCCGTTGGCCTCGCCCAGGTAGGGGGTGACGGTTCCGAGATCGGTGTCGGAGAACTCCAGGCCGCGCTGAGGCACCGTCTCGAAGCGGACCTTGCTCGCATCGACCCCGCGCAGGTGCACGGCCAGCGTCTCCAGATCGGTCAGCGAGGTGTCCTGGTCCAGGGTCAGCGCGTCCTTGATCGCGGAGAGCAGCTTGGTGACGCGTACCGGGTTGACCAGCAGGTTCGCCTGCAGCGCCTGGCGGAACACGGCTCCGAGGAACTGCTGCTGGCGCTTGATCCGGTCGATGTCGCCGTTCGGCAGGCCGTGGCGCTGGCGCACGAAGGCGAGAGCCTGGTCGCCCACGACCGTCTGCTCGCCGTCCACCCCGTGGAAGCCGCTGTAGCCGTCGCTGATGTTGGTGATGATGCCGCCGTCGGGGCCGTACTCGAAGTAATCGCTGTGCAGGATGCAGACCCGCACGCCGTTGACCGCCTGGCTGATCTTCTTGAACCCGTCCAGGTCGACCGCGACGTAATGGTCGATCCGGATGCCGGTCATCGCCTCGACGGTGCGCACCAGCAGGGATGGGCCGCCGTCGGAGATCGCCTCGTTGAATTTCGCCTTGTGGGACGGGTGGGGGACGCCCTTGCTGTCGGTGTACTCGGGGATGGTGACCAGCGTGTCGCGCGGGAACGAGACGTTTGTCGTCGTGCCGTCGGCGTCGAGATGGGCGAGGATCGTGGTGTCGCTGCGGGTGCCTTCACGGACGCCGTACTCGCCCGGCGTGCCGTTGTCGGTGCCGACCAGCAGCCAGTTCTCGCTGCCGTGAGCCGCTTCGGCCGGGCGCGTCTTGCTTGGCCCGAGGTCAAGATGCACCCGCGCGATCGATCCGTCGAACCATTTGACGACGACGTATCCGCCGACGCTGGCGATCAGCACGGCGAGCGAAAGGGCCACCGCGAGGACGTTGACCAGCCGGAATGCGGGATGGCGGCGGCGCTTGCGGCGGCTACCGCCAGCCGGATCCAGATCTGGCGGGAGCACGGAGCGCGCCGAGACGTTGACCACGGCGTCGGCCCCTTTCCGGCGCTCGGGACGCGTGCGCGAGCGGCCCTGACTGTTTCGCACGGTACCGTGCGCCCCTTTGAGAGACGTTCGAGAACGCGCTGACGTTCCAGCGCCGTAACCTGCTACCGCGCACGTGCCCCCGCTCGTCTGGTTGCCTATCGGGCATGGAGCGCAACCTTGGAGCCGGCTCGCTCGACGGCAGAATTGTGGTGATCGGCGCCGCCGGGCAGCTCGGCAGCGAGCTCGCCGGACTGCTGGAGGCCGCCCCTCCCACCGGTGGATGGCAAGGGCTCACTCGCGGCGAGTGCGATCTGACGAACATGCACCGGGTGCACGCCGTCGTCGCCGACCAGGCGAGCGCGGCGCAGCGCTCGGGTGGCCGGCTGGTGGTCATCAACACCGCCGCGTACACGAACGTCGACGGGGCCGAGGCGGATGAGCCCGGCGCCTACGCGGTCAACGCGGCTGGTCCGGCTCACCTCGCCCTGGCGTGCGACAAGGCGGGCGCGCAGCTGGTCCACGTCTCCACGGACTACGTCTTCTCCGGTGACCGTTCCGACGGTCAGCCGTATGCGGCGGCCGATCCGGCGCAGCCGCGCTCCGCCTACGGACGCACGAAGCTCGCCGGGGAACTCGCGGTGCGTGAGCTGCTGCCCCACTCGTCCTGGGTGGTGCGCACCGCCTGGGTGTACGGGGCGACCGGCGCCAACTTCGTGAAGACGATGGCCCGGCTGGCACGCGAGCGTGACAGCGTCGACGTCGTCGACGATCAGGTCGGCTGCCCGACCTGGGCGGCCGACCTCGCCGCCGGAATCCTGCAGCTGGCTGCCGTGAACCCCCCGGCAGGCACGTATCACGCGACGGGTTCCGGGCGGGCGAGCTGGTTCGAGCTGGCCCGCGCCGTCTTCGAGGAGGTCGGGGTCGACCCGGCCCGCGTGCACCCGACGACGAGCGCCGCCTTCGTGCGTCCGGCCCCCCGGCCTGCCTGGTCCGTGCTCTCGAGCGCGGAGTGGGTGTCCGCCGGCCTCACGCCGCTGCCGGACTGGAGGTCCGCGCTCTCGGCCGCGTACGCGAAAGACGGCCCGGCGCTGGGCAGGTAGTCCTGCCCGGCGCCGAGCCGCCTCTCTCGCGGACGGGGGTTCCTAGAAGTTGAAGGTCTTCCAGAAGCAGGCCGCAGGGATGAACGTGTCGTTGCTCGTTGCCCGCCGGTAGTCGACCACGTTGCGGGAGAAGCCGGGGCCGCTGGCGATGAGCCCGTAGCGCTGGCCGCGCTGCAGCCCATCGATCCGGTAGTAACCGTCGCCGTACACCACGCCCATGGCGAAGCCCTGGCTCGGGTTGCTGTTCGGAGCGAGCGACCAGGCGTTCACCTTGCCCGTGGCGCCCGACGGCCAGCCGGAGATGTGGCCCTGCAGGGTGCCGGTCGTGCCACCCGCCGAGCAGACCTTGGGCACCACGATGTTCACGCCGCCGACGTTGCCGGTCATCGAGATCGCGCTCTTGTAGACGGTCGAGTAGGTGCTGACGTTGGTGCTGCCGGCTGCGACGCCGGTGTAGCCGCGGTAGTTGTTCAGCCAGTCCGTCCCGGTCGGGGCCTTCGGGTACACCTCGATGTACACCTTCACCGCGTTGCCGGGCACCCGCAGCGACCAGTGGATGCCGGTCTTCTTGGCCGTGGTGCCGTCCCAGCAGGTTTGCGGCGCGGCGGCGCCGTTGGTGGGAACGCAGTAGTTGAGTCGCTGGATCGCGCTGTAGCCGACATTCCCGCCGCCGAGGTTCATCTTGTGACCGGCAGCGTCGACGACGTCGTAGCCGATGAGGACGTCGACGATCCGACCGTCTGCACCCTTGATGGTGCCGGAGATGACCTTCGAGCCGGGCTGCACCACAGGCGCGCAGGCCGAGCTCAAGAGTCCGACGACCGCTACCGAGGTGGCCATTGCCGTCGCTGTCGCACGCCGGGCGTTGCGCAGGGACAAACGCATGTGGGGTCCTTGGGGTCGTAAGGGCTTTCGTCCCTCCTCGTTTCGACCCCTGGATCTGCGGTATTGAGCCGGGCGGCGGATCGCCTACAACTTTTGAGGGCCGGTTGGAGCAAACGGGTGATGCTCCGGCCCGGGTCCTTCGCCGACGCGGCTCAGGCGGTGGCGGCGCGATAAGCGGCGGCGGTGAGTTCGGCCGTGCGTCGCCAGGTGAAGGCCCGCGCATGGCGGCGGCCCTGCTCCACGCCGTCCGGCTCCGGCGGGGTGGAGCAAGCGATCCAGAGGGCGTCGGCAAGCGCATCCGGGTCGCGCACCGGCACGAGCGTGACGCCCGGCCCGGCCTCACCGACGACCTCGCGCACGGTCGGGATGTCGGTCGCCACCACCGGTACACCCGCGGCGAGCGCTTCCAGCGGAGGCAGGCCGAACCCCTCGTACAGCGAGGGGAAGCACAGCAGGCTCGCGTGCGCCACGACCGGCCGAAGCTGCTGCGTATCGAGGTAGCCGAGCTGGATGACGTCGCCCTCGCCGAGCCCGGCCGTGTCGAGCGCGGGCCCCCACCCCGCCGGGCCGCACAGCACCAGCGGCGGGGCGTCCGGATGGGCGTGCTTGAGCGCGCGGTACGCCGTGAGCAGGGTGGCGACGTCCTTGCGCGGCTCCAGCGTTCCGACGAAGAGCAGGTAGCGCTCGGGAAGCCCGCCCGGGGCCGGGCCGGCGGCGTGGGAGGGGTCGAACCAGTCCGGGTCGACCCCGAGCGGCGTGGCGCGCACGCGATCGGCGGGGAGCCCGTATTCGGCCGCGACCTCCTGCGCCATGGCGTGGGTCGGGGTGAGGACGAGCGCGGCGCGTTTCAGCGCTTGAGGCACCAGGCGCCGGTAGCGGGCAGTCGCCGGCGTGACGGTGCCCGGCAGCCGCAGGTAGGAGAGGTCGTGCACCGTGACGACGCCGGCGCGATGGCGTCCTGGCGGGGGCAACACGAAATTCGTGGCGTGGACGATGTCGGCGCGCACCCCCAGCATCGGCATCGACGGCACTGGCGCCCGCAGCCACGCCGCTTGCAGCAGGCGGGCGGGCGCGCGCCGGCCCGCGGGCCGGCACGCCCGGAGGGAGGACGCTCGCAGAGCCGGTCGTGGCCGTTCCAGGTGAAGGCAGCGCCCAGCAGCTCGGCCGGGCGTTGCCCGCCGGGCAGCGCGGCCAGGGCGCGCATCAACTCGACCGTGTAGCGGCCCACGCCGGTCGGCTGGCCGAGCAGCGGGGTCGCGTCGAGCACGACCCGCAATCCGGAAGCGGCGCTCACCAGGGTCAGCCGAGCAGCCCGAACTGGCCGGCGATCTCATCCCAGCGCTTGGCGAAGGCCCGGTCGGAGAACGTGGCGGAGCGGGCGGTGGCGGCCTTGCTCAGCCGGGCGCGCAGCTGCTCGTCGCGGGCGACCTCAGCGGTCTGGCGCATGAGCTCCTCCGGGCTCTTCCACCGGAAGCCATCGACGCCGGGCGTGATGATCTCGCGCTGCCCGGCCTTGTCGATCACGACCGGGACGCAGCCGCCGGCCATCGCCTCGACGGTCGTCATGCCGAAGTGCTCCGCCGCCCAGGGCCGGTGCTGGCCCTCGCCGAAGCCGGTCGCCGACCAGAAGATCGCGGCGGTCGACAGCAGCTGCTCCACCAGCGGCCGGGGCGCGTTCGCGTGGACCTCGACCGGCAACCCCTCCGCCGCGGCCTTGACCTGCGCGAGGTAGGGGAGCTGGCTGTGCTCGCAACCGCCGACGACCGCCATCCGGTAACCGGGAATCCGGCCCGCCCGGTGCAGATCCCCGAACCAGCGCACCATCTCCAGCTGCCTTTTCGCGTGGCCGAGCCCGGGGGAGAAGAACCGCCCCACCGTCACGATCAGCGGCTCGCGGACCTCGGCCGGGTCGAAGCGGGCCGTCTCGATAGGGGGATGCAGCACGGCTGCGGCGCGGTGCCAGAGCTGCTGGATCCACTCCTCGGTGTACGCGGAGTTGGCCAGGATCGCGTCGTAGGAGTCGAGGAAGCGCAGGTCGTTGGGATCGCGGGCGATCCAGGGCAGCCGCGCGCTGGCGTAGGCGCGCAGCCCTGGACCGTCGGACTGCAGCCACGCGCGGCTCACGGCGACCCCGAGCTCGCGGACATCGGTGTTGCCAGCACCGCCCGGATGGAAGACGTCGCTGGCGAAGTGCAACTCGTCGCCGCGCTGGGACGGGGCAAGCGCGACCGTGAGCCGGCGGAACCGTGACGCGACAGCAGCGGTCGCGATCTCGCGGCCTTCGCCATCACGCAGCACCAGCTGGGTGGCCGAGGGTGCCCCGGGCCGGCCGACCGCCATCCGCAAGCGCCGCCGCTTGCCCGGTGGGACACCGAGGACGCCGTCGCCGGAGGTCCAGATCCACTTGCGCCGCCGACCGCCCTCCGGCGGGTACCACCCGCTGCCGTAGGTCAGCATGTCGGGGCCGCGCAGGTGGGGGCCGACGAGCGCCGCGAGCTTGCGCCGCCACGGGGCCAGGTCGTGGTCGAACGGGGTGGGGAACCAGCAGAGGTAGGCGCTGTGGCGGGCCTTCGGGGCCAGCCGGCTCATGTACGACGCGGTCAGCCAGAAGTCGTACTCGCTGCTGTACTCCGCGACGGCAGCGTCGCCGCGGTCGGGGATCTGGCGGTACGTGCAGTGACTCAGATCCAGGCCGAGGTGTGCGCCCAGCTCGGCGAGGTCGACCGGGGTGTGGCCGACCAGGTCGACCTGCCCGGCCTGCGGGTTGGTCGACAGCACCTGCGCGACCATCCCGGCATGGCGCTCGCCACCGCCCTGGCTGTGCCAGAACCGGTTGTAGACCGCGGATCTCACTGGGTGCCCAGCGTGCTGTTCGTGGGAGATCAGCCAGCGGCGTTCGAGGTCGCGACGTTTGACGGCGGCCGTGCGCGCGACCTCGCGGCGCCGGTGGAGCATGGCCGGTAGCAGTCGCAGGTAGGACGCCATCACCCGCAGCCGCAGCAGGGTCGGCCGCACCGCCGGGCGGTGGTGGCCGGCGATGCCCTGCCGCAGCGCGCGCAGCGCCATCGACGCGGTCGTGAGCGGATAGCGCAGGACGGCCCGCACGGCGAGCGGCGCCGACGCGTCCTTGGTGAGCATCAGCAGCCGGTTGCGGTCGACGTGAAAGACGAACAGCGGCGACCACTCCTGGCTGCTCGCCGCGTGGACGTGGCGCAGCACGGCGGCAGGCTCGTAGCGGATCGAGTAGCCGCGGGCCCGGATGCGCCAGGACAGGTCGGTGTCCTCGTAGTAGAGGAAGAAGTCGTCGTCGAACCAGCCGAGCTCGTGACCGAGGCTGCTGCGCATGGCCATGCCGTTGCCGCAGGCGGTGAAGACCTCGACCGGCTGGTCGACCTGGCCGTCATCGACGCGCTGGTAGGCCCGGTCGGCGCCGTAGCCGTCTTCGAGCACGATCCCGCCGGCGTTGTTGACGACATCGATCAGCCGGAGGTCGGCCGGCAGCTGGATCGTGACGGTGGACGGCTGCGCGCCGACCATCAGCTCGGCGATGCCCTTCACGTCGCCGTCCCAGCTCAGGGTGACGGGCTTGGGGCCCTCCGCCGACCAGGTCACCTCCAGCCGCACCGGCCCGTCGGGGCGCTCGCGGGGGATCGGCACCAGCAGCTCCCCGCCGGGACGGGTCCAGAAGAACCGGGCGCCCGGCGGCCCTTCCGCCCCGTAGGTGAGCCGCTCCCAGAGCACCGAGCCGAGGGTCTCGACACCGTCGACCTTCAGGCTGGAGACCCGGACGCCGAGCTCGCGGCTGTCGTGGGGGCCGGGGACGAACCCCTCGGTCGCCAGCTGAAGGCGCGCGAACGAGGGCAGGAAGAGCACCTTGCCGGTGACCGCGCCGACCCCGAGTGCCGCCGGCGCGCTGTCCTGCAGCGGGGCGAGCAGGTGGCGCAGCCAGTCCGGCTCGGGCACCGCATCGTTGTTGATCAGGACGGCGTAGGGGGTGGTGACCTCGCGCAGGGCGAAGTTGTTGCCGCCGGCGAAGCCGAGGTTGTCGGGTGCCTGGAGCACCCGCACGTCGGGGTAGCGGGTCCGCATCAGCTCGACCGACCCGTCCTTGCTGGCGTTGTCGACGACCCAGGTGTGGAACGCGAAGGGGACCTCCTGCTTGGCCAGCGCGTCGAGGCAGGCCGGGAGCAGGTGGGCGCCGTTCCAGTTGACGATGACGACGGTCGCAGCCGCGGGCTCGGTGCTCCCACTGCCTGCGCTCACGCGCGGCGCCGGACGTCGTACGGGACCGGGAGCAGCCCGCTGGCCTGCGGCCCGGCGATGCCGAAAAGGTCCGGGAAGCGCCGGATGGCGAGCGGGGCACCGTTCCACGCGTTCGAGACGTGCACACGCACCGCGAAGGCGCCGAGCAGCACCGGGACGGCGGGGACGACGAAGTCGACCGTCAGGGTGCGCGCGGAGCTTCCGGGGGTGGCGACCGCCTCGGCCGTCGGCAGGCCGCCGCCGGACTCCATGTTCCAGACCGGCACGTCGTGGGGCCCGAGGACCACGGCGTGCAGGTAGATGTTCTTGGGAAGCTCGCCGAGGGTTTCGTCGAGCGTCGACATCGACCGAGATCGTCAGCTGCTCCCCGGGGTCGAACGAGACCTTCTCGGCACCACCCGGCTCGGACGCGAAGTGGATGCGCGGCAGCTGGACCGGGTCGCGCTCGTCACCGGTGGCGCTACCGCCGCTCATCCGGTTGCGCAGCACGAGGGTGCCGCGGCCGGGGTCACCGTCGAAGATCTTGGTGCCCGAATCGAGGACGACCACCCGGTCGCACAGGTTCTCGACCAGGTCGAGCGCGTGGCTCACGAACAGGATGGTGCGGCCCTCGTCACGGAATTGCTTGATCTTGGCCAGGCACTTGAGCTGGAACTGCTCGTCGCCGACCGCGAGCACCTCATCGACCAGCAGCACATCCGGGTCGACGTGGACCGCTACTGCGAAACCCAGCCGGATGTACTGCCCCGACGAGTAGTGCTTCACCGGATCGTCGATCTTGTGGGCCAGCTCGGCGAAGTCGACCACCGAGTCGAACAATGCCTTGGTCTCGCGGCGGGAGAGTCCCAGCAGCGACGCGTTCAGGTAGACGTTGTCGCGGCCCGAGAGCTCGCCGTTGAAGCCGGCTCCGAGCTCGAGCAGCGAGGCGATGCGCCCGTGGACGACGCGCTCCCCGCTGGTCGGCTGCAGGATCCCGGCCAGCACCTTGAGCAGGGTCGACTTGCCCGACCCGTTGGACCCGATGAGCCCGACGGTCTGGCCGGGCGAGATCGACAGGTCGATGTCGCGAAGCGCCCAGAAGTCCTCCGAGCGGCCCTCCCGGCGGCGCACGAAACGCTCCTTGAAGCTGGTCGCCCGCTCCGAATGGCTGCGAAAACGCTTGCTGACCCCGTTCGCGACGATGACCGGCGGCACCGGCGATCCGCCGGCCGGCGCTGGCGGCGTCACCTCGGCCGGCGCGAGCGGCGCGGGGACGTCGTGGGTAGGCAGGCTCACAGTTCCTCGGCAAAGTCGGCGGACCGGCGGCGAAAGATGCGCCGGCCCCAGACCAGCAGCACGGCGCCGAAGGCGAGCGTGATCCCGAGATGTTCGATGTACCAGAGGTACCCGGCGTCGGCCAGGATCAGCTCGCGCTTGCCGTCCACGTAGACATACGGGGACTTGTAGATGGCGCGCTGCATGGTCGCGATGACGTCAGCCATCGGGTTCAGCCAGTAGACGCCGGCCCAGCCGTGCAGCTTGCTGCGCACCAGCCCGACGTCGTAGACGATCGGGTTGAGCCAGAACATCGCCAGCAGGATCACTTCGAGCAGGTGCTGGGTATCGCGAAAGCGCACGTTGAGCGCCGAGACGATCAGGCTCAGCCCGATCGTCAGCAGCAAGGCCGTCGCCACGGCCGGAACGGCGAGCAGCAGCTGCCAACCCAGGAACGGGTGGCCGCTGACCAGCACCACGACGATCAGCACCAGCATCTGGAGCACGAAGTGCACCGCCGCGAAGCCGACCGCCGACAGCGGTAGGACCGGCAGCGGGAAGCGCACCTTCTTCACCAGGTTCGCGTTGAAGACCACGCTGCCCGACGCGCCGAGCACGGCGGAGGAGAAGGCGTTCCAGATCAGCAGGCCGGACATCAGGTAGATCGCGAACGCCGGGATGCGGCCCGGGAGGATGATCTGGAAGACGACGTAGTAGACGGCGAGCAGCAGCAAGGGGTTGGCCAGCGACCAGGCGAAGCCGAGGGTGGAGCCCTTGTACTTGACCTTCAGGTCCTTGCGAACCAGGTTTCGCAGCAGCTCGTAGCGCACGCGGGTCTGGGCGCGGGTGCGCCGCTCCAGCGTTTGGCCGTCGCGAGCGCCCGGCACGTCGGCCGAGGTGGCCGGCGCAACGGGTGGGGACTGCGTAGAAGGGGGTGTCGCCACGTGTGCCTTCCGACGTCTGCACGGGCCGATCGCGATACTAGTCGGCACAAGGCCCGCTAGCCCGTTACTCGTCGGCGCTTGCTTGCAGCGTCTCGCGGAGAGGTTTGTCCCCTGTTTACTGACACGCGACTCGCGCAGGTCTGGTCGATCCTTTCGTCGAACCTGGCCGATGGCCTGACGCTCGACGTGTTCGACACCCTCCTGTTCCGGATGGTCCCGGAGCCCGCTGCCGCTTTCGTCATGCTCGGCGAGCGGCTCTACGAGCAGCGCAGGCTGCCGCCGGGGGTGAACGCGGAGGTCTTCGCGCAGCTGCGGGTGATCGCGGAGGTGCGCGCCCGCGAGGCGAGCGCTCGCGTCCGCGGGACGGTGGAGTGCCGGCTCCTGGAGATCTACCAGCAGCTGGCCGGGGCGCTGCCGCTCGCCGGGCCGCCGGAGGACCTCGCTGCCGCAGAGGTCGAGCTCGAGCGTGACATCTGCCGGGCCGACCTCGGCGTCGTCGAGCTCATCCGGGCCGCCGCCGCTCTCGACAAGCCGGTCTACCTGATCTCCGACACGTACTTCTCCGCTGACCAGCTGCGCCGCCTCCTGGACCGGCCCGAGCTTTTCGGGTGCCCGATCGCCGGCATCTACAGCTCGAGCGACGCGGCGGTCAACAAGGGTGCGGCCCTGGTCCAGGCGAGCTCGGCCGACGCGCCTGCGGAGCCCGGAGCCCGGCCGGCCACGAGCCTGTTCGACGTGGTGCTCTCCGAGGTCGAGCGGCCGGCTTCCCGGCTGGTGCACCTCGGCGACCATCCCGAGGCCGACCAGCGCGCCGCCCGGCAGGCGGGGCTGCAGGCGATCCTCTACTCCAAGCTCACCCCGCACCTGCAGCGCGTGCTGGAGCGCGAGGCGACGGCGCCCGTGCGGCTGACCCGCGACGACGGGCTGGACAGGCACCAGGGCGACTTCGGCCTGACGGCGGTGCGGGCGCGCGTTCTCGCGCGCACGGAGGCTGCCCAGGTGCCGGCCGGCCTGGCCCGCTACTGGGAGGCGGGGGCCACCGTTTTCGGTCCCGCCCTCGCCGGGTTCGCGGAGTGGGTCGTGGCGCGCGCGAAGGCCTTCGGGGTCACCCACATCTCCTGCCTGCTGCGGGAAGGCGATTTCCTCTCCCAGCTGATCCGCGAGCAGGCGGACGAGGCCGGCATCGAGGTGTCGACGCTGTGGGTTTCGCGCCAGGTGTGCGCGCTCGCCACCGTCTACGAGGGCACGTCTGCCGAGCTGCAGGCGTTCCTCTCGCGGCGCCGGGCGCCGACCGTCGGGCAGCTCGCCGAGCAGCTCGGCGTGCAGATCGACGACGTGCCCGCGCTGTCGGAGCTGGTCGACGTCAGGCTCGACACCCCGGGGGTGGCCGCGCGCGCGCTCGACGCGATCTCCGGGCATCCGCAGATCCGCGGCGCGATCGTCGTGCAGGCCGCCCGGCAGCGCGAGCGCCTGCTGCGCTACCTGGACGAGCAACTGCCGGCCAGCGGTCTCGTGCTCGTCGTCGACCTCGGTTGGGGTGGCACGATCCAGGCGCTGCTGACGCGCATCCTGCAGTCGGCCGGTCGCTCGCGGCACCTGGTCGGCCTCTACCTCGCGACCAACGAGACCGCGCTGGTCCGCCGGCTCGACGGCTTGGAGATGGAGGGCTACCTCGCGGGCTACGGCGAGCCGGAGAGGCTCTTCAACCCCGTCATGCGCAGCCCCGAGATGCTCGAGCAGCTGTGCATGCCCGACTACGGCTCCCTCGTCGGCTTCGACGAGCACCTGCAGCCCCAGCAGTCGCCGGTGCGCATGTCGCGGACCCAGGAAGCGCAGAAGGCGGCGGCGCAGGCGGGAGCGAAGGCGTTCTCCCGCGAGTGGCTGCGGTACCGCCGCAGCGAGAACCCGTTGCCGGAGCTGGCGTCGCGCGCGGCCCGCGAGCAGCTGCTGCGCATGATCAGCCGGTTCGTCAGCCGCCCCACCACGGAGGAGGCGCTCGCGTTCAGCGCCTGGTCACACGACGACAACTTCGGCTCGAACCTGGTCGAGGGCCTGGTCAGCGACGAGATGCTGCGCAGCCTGCCGTACCTCACCCCCGTCGACCTGGACAAGCTCTCCATGCAGGAGATCTACTGGCCCGCCGGTGTCGCGACGGTGGTCAACCCGACCCTGGCCCGGCTGTCGGCGCTGAGCCTGGAGACGGGAGCGGCGCTCGACGACCTCGCGCCACCGGCCGCCGCCGGACCCGTCGAGGTCTACGTCGACGCCGGCGCGGGATTCGCCGCCGGCCCCAAGGAAACCGTGGTGTCTCGCGCGGGAGCGGATGGGCTTTCGCTGGCCCGTACCCGCATCGCCGGTGAGGGTGTGCGGGGAGTGCGAGTCGATCCCGACGGGCGGCGCGGCGTGCTGCGGGTGGATTGGATACGCCTGACCTTCCATCTCGCGAGCCGCACCGAGCCGGTCGTCGTGGAGCTTCGCGAGCTGGCCGGGCAGCCCCAGCTCCAGGTGGCCGGTGGCCGGCTGATCCAGGCCAACCTGCTGGAGATCAACAGCGACGACCCGCAGGTCGTCTACCGGCTCGATCCGGCCACTCAGGGCGGGGTCACGGCCGGCTGCTACGCCATCGACGTGGAGCTGGCGTTCGCCTTCCTCGCCGTGCGGCCGGAGCCGTTGCAGGTCAATGAGGTGGCCCCGCCGCCGGTGTCGCTCACCCGCCGGGTGGTCCGCCGGGCCGCTCGAGAGCTCGGGAGCCGGATATGAGCGCCGACCAGCAGGACAGCGCAGCCGAGGTCGAGGAAGAGACGCTGCAGCCGTTGCTGCTGCACTCGCTCTCCGAGCTGCGCGAGATTCTGGCGGCCCGTCGTCGAAGCGGCGGGCGTGCGTAGCGCGACCGAGATCGGCAGCGAGAGCGGGGTGACGAGCCAGCTGCTGATCGATCTGCTGCACCAGGCCGGCGGAGGTGCGCTGACCATCGTCGACCCGGGCGCCCTCGATGTCAGCGCGCCGGAAGGTGTCGAGCGCACCATCGTCCGGGGATTCAGCCCTGAGGCGCTGGATGGCCTGCCTGTCAGCGATCTCTACCTGATCGACGGCGACCACAACTACTGGACGGTGAGCAACGAGCTCGCCGCCATCGCCAAGGCCGCCGAGGGCCGCGAGCTCTTCCCGCTCCTGCTGCTCAACGACGTGAGCTGGCCGGCCGCGCGCCGTGACCAGTACTACAGCCCGGGCCGGCTGCCTGCCGAGGCCGTGCATCCGCACTCGTTCGAGCTCGGCGCTGTCCCGGGCCAGACCGAGCTCCAGCCGTCCGGATTTCGCGGCGAGGGCAGCTTCGCGTATGCGCTCACCGAAGGCGGTCCGCGCAACGGGGTGTTGACGGCTCTCGAGGATTTCCTGCAGCACCGGCCGGAGCTCGAGATGCATCTGGTGGCGCCCGTCTTCGGGCTCGCGGTCGTCTTCCACCGCCAGGCGCCCTACGCCGAGAAGGCGCGCGAGCTGCTGGCGCCGTACGCGGGCTCGCCGTTCCTGGCGCGGCTCGAACGCAACCGGACCCAGCTGTTCGTCCGGATCATCGAGCAGCAGGACTCCTACTCGGCCAGCCTCCGTCACGAGTCACGGGCCCGGCGCTCGGATCAGAACCGCTGGGATCTGGCACTGGGGGAGGCGGCTACCCGCGAACTCGTGCTCCGCGACGAGCAGGGCGCGCTGGAGCGCGAGCTCGCGGCTACCCGCGCCGAGCTGGCCCGGGTGACGGCCGAGCTGGGCGCGGCGGGTCAGGTGCCGCCGCAGACCGGGTTTCGCCGGCTCCTTGCCTGGCTACGGGGCTTGCGCGGCTGACCCGGAGTGCTCCGGCTCGGCCGTCACCCGGGCCGGTTCGGCCGGCTCCGCACTTGGGGCCGGGCCTGGCTGCTGACCCGACACATCGATGAGAGCCGACTCGATCCCGTCCGGGACGTCGCGCAGCCCGACCCGGATCAGCAGGATCAGCGTGACGACCAGGGCCACCAGCAGGGCGACCGCTCCGGCGTAGAGCACGCCGACGGGCCAGGTGGACCACGCCGAGAACGCGTCCCAGGCCTGGCGGAGCGTGCCGTTCAACGGCCGCCACCAGCGATTCACCGCCAGGTGGCCGGCCTCGACCTGCATGCCCAGCCCGGCAAGCAGCAGGGTCAGGGGAGCCCACCGGGCGTACTTGCGCGGCAGCGCCCCGAGGCCCATGCCGACGAGCGCCGCGATGCCCGTGAAGCCGATGAACAGGTAGCGCCCGGACAGGCCCCGCATGTGGTCGGTTCGCAGGTAGTACTTGGTGACGGTGGCGGCGACAACCAGGTAGGTCACGACCGTCGGCCAGAGCAGCACCGCCATGGCGAAACGGCGGCCCCGCAGCTTCAGCAGCGCGTAGCTCCCGAGGGCGGCGAAGATCACCGACGCGACGACGACGAGACGCCAGGGGAGATTGGCCTCGAACCAGCCCAGCGATCCCCACCAGCGCGCCAGCATCGCCTGGGTGAGGAACCGGATGAAGAGGACGGTCTGGCCGGTCAGGTCCTTGCCGGGCGGGAAGCCCGGGACGTCTGCGGAGGTATGCCCGTACTTGATCTCGTTGATGGCGTAGAACCAGCCACCGAGGGCGAGGGCGAGGCCGAGCGCGACGCCGAGCGTGGTCCCGGTCCGGCGGTCCGGGAGCCAGGCCCGCAGCCCCAGGTGGACGGCTTCGGGATCGCGCTCACGCTTGCGCCGCAGGTGTGAGCGGGTCTTCCACCGCGCTGCCGCCCACGGCCCGAGATAGGCGAGCACCACCAGCGGGAGCAGGACCATGCCGAAGGCCTTCGCCCACAGCGCGACGGCCATCCAGAGCCCGGTCCAGACCGCGGTCGACCACCGCCGGTCGCCGAGCGCCACGCAGGTGATCCCCAGCAGGGCCGCGGCCCCGGCGAGCGTGACCAGGTTGTCGTCGTTGACGGTCGAGCCGATGTGGGTGAACTCCGGGACCGCCAGCGGGACGATCGAGGCGCAGATGCCCGCCAGCCGGCTACCGGAGATCCGAAACGCCGTCGCCCACGCCAGCAGCGGGGTCCACATCACGAGCAGGACCGAGAGCAGGCGCATGGTCGACACCGCGATGTCCCAGCGCCAGCCGGCCGCCCCGCCGAGGCGCAGGGTCAGGCCTTCGTAGTAGTAGTAGCCGGGCGGGTGCTGCGTGATCTGCTGCAGGAGCTGGTTGTGGGTGCCGGGAAGGGCGGTCAGGTCCTCCCATTTTGGGCGCTGGTCGCGCGGCACCGCCAGGCTCTGCGGCACCGCCCGGTAGCTGATCCTGAGCCGGCGGCCATCAGCGCCGTACGGCGATTGAGCGATGGCGCCGACGCCCTCGTCCGTCACCCGCGAATGCAGCGAGGACGGCCACCCCCGCCCCTCCTCGATGCGCATGACGGCATCGGCATGGTTCGGCTCGTCCGGCGCGTGGTAGAGCGGCACCAGCACCGACCAGACCGCGAGGACGAGCGTGAACAGCGCGGTGACCGCCCACACCGGCTTGGGCGCGCTGCGGATCAGCTGCCACGGACCCCGCTCCTGCTGCGCCGTCGGGTCCACCCCGCGGGCCCCGCGGCTTCGGTGTCGGCTGGCTTTAACGATGGGGCGATCCTAAGGGCGAATCCCGTGAGTGCCGGGAAGGCAGGCGTCGCCACGCTGGAACGGCACCGCTGCGCGGCGGGTGCGCCAATCTTCACTACCCTCACGCCGTGGCGGTCTCCCTGGACTCCGGGGAACGCCCGGAGGTCTATCTCAGCGAGCTGGTCGTCGGTACGGCCGTGCTGGCCGTCGCCGTGCTCGCCTGGGCGGCGCTGGCGCTGGCCCACCTGTCGGCGTTCTCGCTGGCCGCGGCGCTGTCCATCGCGGGCGGCGCGCTCGTCCTCATCGCGCTCGCCTGCTGGCGCTGGGCGCCGCTGCGGCTCAACGTCGACCGTGCCGGCTCCATCGGCGTGCTTGCCCTGGCGGTCATCGCCGCGGTCATGGTCTTGCCCGGCTTCCACTACGGGGTCACTGACAAGGACCCGGGCGGCTATGTCGCCCATGCGATGTCGATCGCGCGCACCGGCAGCTACGAGATCATCGACCCGACCCTCGACGGGCGCATCCCGGGCGGCCCGGTGCTGGCGACGCCCGGCGCCAGATTTCCGGGCATCTGGGAGCGCGACGCCCGTTCCGACGTGATCGTGCCGCAGTTCTATCACCTGTGGCCTGCGCTTCTTGCCGTCGCGGATGCTTCCGGCGGCGAGCGCGGGCTGTCCAACACCGCGCCCGTGCTGGGGGTGCTCGCCATCCTCGCCGCCGCGCTGGCGTTGCGCCGGGCGGTCGAGGCGGCGCCCTGGGGCCGTCCCGCCGCCGGGCTTGCCTGCGGCGGCGTTGCCGGCCTGTTGCTGGCGACGAACATGCTCGAGGTCTGGCAGGCGAAGTACCCCAGCTCGGAGATCAGCGCGCAGCTGCTCTTCGTCGGCGCCCTGCTCGGGCTCGTCGTCGCGCTCGCGACCCGCTGGCGGCCGGCGGCGGGCGCTGCGGGGCTGCTGGTCGGGATCAGCTTCCTCGATCGGGCCGACGGGGTGCTGCTGATCCTGCTCGCTGCCGGTGCACTTGCCGCCATCATCGCGGCCCGGCGCTGGGACGCGCGCGCCACCTGGTTCGCCGCCGGGCTCGCCGTCGTGCTGCCCCACGCGCTGTGGCAGGCCTACTCCTTCGACGCGGCCGGCCGCTACAGCTCGCTCAACAGCGTGCCGTCGCTGCCGAAGCTGGCGCTGGCCGTGCTCGGGGTCCTCGTGTTGGGCGTGATCATCCGGCCGTTCGGCCCGCGCGTCGTCGGTTGGGCGGGGTCGCTGCGCGTGCAGCGGATCGCGGGCGGGGTCGTCACGCTCCTCGCCGCCGGGCTGCTCGCGCTGGGTTACCTGCGGCCGAGGTTCTTCGGCGCGAGCTATGCCATCTTCCCCGGGGGAGTGCGCGCGCGCAGCTACGACGAGCAGATCCTGGCCCGGCTGTCCTGGTTCGTCAGCACGCCCGGCTTCCTTCTCATGCTGGTCGGCGTCGCGATCGTGGCGCTTCGCCGCTGGGGCGGCGCCCTCTGGATCCTCACCGCGCCGTTGCTGGCGAT
This sequence comes from uncultured Actinomycetota bacterium, assembly GCA_963782485.1. GTDB lineage: Bacteria > Actinomycetota > Actinomycetes > Frankiales > Frankiaceae > DATAZK01. The sequence continues at coordinate 52,726 of CAWAJV010000004.1, read as the reverse complement.
CTTCCCGGTCTACGCGTATCAGGCCCACAACTCGACGCGCCTGATGTGGTGGAGCCGGCGCTTCGTTCCTACCGTCCTGCCGCTGGTGCTCCTGCTGATCGGGCTGGCCCTCGGCGTCGGCCTCACGCTCGTCATCAGCCACGCGGGACGCGTGACGCGGCTGCTCGGGGGACGCCGGGGCTGGGCGGTGCGCGTGGTGGCCCTGGTCTCGGTAGCGGGCCTGCTGACGTTCTTCCTGAGCGAGTCCTGGCCGCTGCGAAAGCACCAGGAGTTCGCCGGTTCGTTCGCGATCAGCAGCCGGATCGCGGCCGCAGCGGGCGGGAAGCAGGGGGTCTTCCTCTGGCAGCCGGCGCCCGCCTGCTGCCTTTACGCGGAGTCGCTCTTCGGGGCGGCGATCTGGCTGGAGCGTGACCAGGTCTCGGCGCTGCTTCCCACCGAGCCGGACCAGGTCGCGGGCTACGTCGCGAAGTTCGCCAAGGCGTTCCCGGATCAGCCGGTCTTCGTCGTCTGGCACGGTCAGGCCAAGCCGGACCTGCCCGGCGTCTCGCTGCAGGTCGCCGACCGGGTCGTCACGTCGTTGCCGTACTGGGAGGAGAGCGACCTGCACCGGCCGCGCAAGCCGACGAGCGTGCCGGTGGATTTCGTCATCTACCGCGCCTCCGCAAAATAGGGTGACTGCCGTGCCCGGTCCGCTGTCCGTCCTCGGTTTCGGCACCTACGACCTGCGCAAGCATCCCCGCGCCGGGATCATCCTCGAAGGATTCCGGGCGTGCGGCGACACCGTCGCCGAGGTCAACGAACCGCTGGGTTTCTCCACGGCCGAGCGGGTGGAGATGCTGGGCACGCCGTGGCGCGCCTGGCGGCTGGTGGCGCGGCTGCTGCGGCGCTGGGTGAGCCTGGCCCGGCGGGCCCGGGCTTATCGAGGCCACGCTCAGGTCGTCCTGGTCGGCTACCTCGGCCACTTCGACATCCTGCTGGCGCGGCTGCTCTTCCCGAAGGCCACGCGGGTCCTGGATCTGATGATCTTCAGCACCGATACGGCGCGCGACCGCGGGGTTACCGGCGGCCTGAAGTTCCGGCTCCTCGACGCGCTCGAACGGCTCGCCATCGCCTCCGCCGACCTCGTCGTGCTGGACACCGAGGAGCACCGCGCGCTGCTTCCGGCCGCCGCGGCGGGCAAGGGCGTTGTCGTCCCGGTCGGCGCGCCGCACGACTGGTTCCGTTCTCCCGGTGATCCCGACCCGCAGTCGCCTCCGGGGGAGCTGCGAGCCGTCTTCTACGGGCTGTTCACCCCGCTGCAGGGCGCCCCGGTGATCGGCCAGGCGCTGGCGGCGCTGGCCGGCTGTCCCGGCATCCACGTGACGATGATCGGTTCCGGGCAGGACTACGACGAGACGCGGCTCGCTGCCGCGGCCAATTCCTCGGTGAGCTGGCGCGAGTGGGTGGAGCCTGAGGAACTGCCCCGGATCGTCGCTGCCCACGATGTCTGCCTGGGGGTGTTCGGCACCAGCCCGAAGGCGCGCCGGGTGGTGCCGAACAAGGTCTACCAGGGGGCCGCCGCGGGATGCGCGATCGTCACGTCCGACACCCCGCCGCAGCGCGCGATGCTCGGCGCGGCCGCCGCTTACGTCGAGCCGGGCGACGCCGCCGGCCTGGCCGCGGTGCTGAAAGACCTCGCGAGCGACCCGGCTCGGCTGGCTGGGCTGCGCGCCGCGGCCTCCGAGGCCGCGCGCGAGCGGTTCAGCGCGCGGGCGATCGTGGTGCCGCTGCGGGACCGGCTGCTCGGCTAAGACACCGCAGGACGGGTGGCGACGGCCACCAGGCCGGTTCCGCGGCCCGGCTGGGTGCGCTGCAGCATCCGGAACGGCAGGGTGGCGGCCTGCACGGCGAGCCCGACCGAGCGTTTCGACGGTTGGAACGTGCGCCCGCTGGCGGCGGTCAGCTCCTGCGGGGTCGCCCCGCGGTCCTTGGCGGCGGACAGCCGCTTCGCGTCTATCCGGTTGCGCACGGCTTCCAGCGCGTAGGTCAGCGGCCAGCCGTAGACGGTGATCTCGTCACACTGCAGGCCGGCGCCGCAGATCCGCTCCCGCAGGTCGGCGGGGGAGTAGCGGCGGAAGTGGCCGACGTTCTCGTCCATCGGTCCGAACCGTTCGGCGAACCCGGGGACCGACATGATCAGGTGGCCCCCCGGCTTGATGAAGGTCGCCCAGCCGGCCAGCGCAGCGGCGTCGTCCTCGAGGTGTTCCAGCACCTCGAAGGAGCAGACCACGTCGAACTGCCGGCCGGCCGGCACGTCCTCGTGCGTGCCGTTGATGACGGTCCCGCCCAGCGGCTCGATGCGGCTGCGGGCTACCGCGTAGGAGGTCGGGTCGGGCTCGACGCCGAGGTAATCGGTCCCAGCAGCCACCCGGGCGCCGAACGAACCCTGCCCGCAGCCGATCTCCAGCACGGTCGCGGGCTGCAGCCGGGCCAGCGCGCGCGACACGACGTCGTACCGGAGCCAGGCCGTGATCGCCAGCGGCGGAAGGGCCGGCTTGGCGCTGCGGGTGGCGGTGTCAGCCATCGAGGCTCCCTCTGGTGCGGCGGCAGGTAGGGCAGGCCTGTCCCGCTGCCAGTTTCCCCGCCGGCGTCATCGCCACCCGTCGGCCACGCCGATCTGCTTGGCCGGGATCCCGGCGACGATCGCCCCGGGGGCCACGTCCGACGTCACGACGGCCCCGGCCGCGATCACGGCCCCATCCGCGATCGTCACTCCCTTGAGGATGACGACGCTGGTGCCGATCCAGACCCGATCGCCGATCCGTACCGGGGCGCTGGACTCGTGGGCGACGCCGCCGACCGTGAGCTCGTGGAAGTCGTTGTCGAGGATCTGGACGTTCCACGAGATGGTGCACTCCGCGCCGATCGTCACCTCGCGCGCCACCAGGATCTTGGTGAGCCCGTTGACGTTCGTGGCGTGGCCGATCGTCAGCGTCCCGGCGTCGACCACGACCCGCACGCCGCGCTGCAGCGAGACGACCCCGGCGCAGTGCATGGCCGCCTCGGGACGCACCCGCAGAACCGAGACGTCGTAGCTGCTGGTGAGGCCGAAGGCGCCCAATCCGATGCGCAGGGCGCCGCCGTCGGCGAAAGTGATGCGTTCCTCACCTTCGAGCACGGTGCGGCTGCCGAGCCAGATGGGCTGCTGGCGGCCGAGCGGGTAGCGCAGGCCGGAGACGAAAGCGCGGGCGGAGGTTTCGCCGGCCGGGCGCAGTTCCCGTACGGTCTTCGCGTAGTCGACGCTTTGCCTGAGCAGATCGCGGCGGAGGGCGGGCACGCTCGAACCTTAGCTGCGGGCGACTCTCAGGGAGTCGACGGCGAACCTGTCCGTGTGGCGGGCGTTCGGGCCCGCTTCTCCGTGCGAGCATGGGGGCGCGTTCGCGGCGGCCCTGACGTGTGCGCGGCGGCGATGCCGTGGCATCGCAGTAACTGGAGAGTTCGATCTTGACCGGAGTGTCATGAGTGTGAGCGTCGTATCGGTGCATGAGGAGACTCCGAGTCCGGGCGATGAGCCCCGGCCCGATAAGCCTGGTGCTCCCCATGTCACGGTGGTGCTGCCCTGCTACAACGAGCAGGACCACGTGCTCGATGAGCTGATCCGCATCGATGCAGCGATGGTGGCCAGCGGCTACAGCTACGAGTTGCTGGTGATCGACGACAAGTCGACCGACTCCACGCTCGAGGTGCTGCGCGCTGCCGCTCCCCGTTTCCCGGCGATGCGGCTCATGCCGTTCCGGCGCAATGGCGGGTCCGGCACCGCGCGGCGGATCGGCACCACCGAGGCCCGCGGCAAGATCGTCGTCTGGACCGACGCCGACATGACCTACCCCAACGAGCAGATTCCGGATTTCGTCCGGTACCTCGACGAGAACCCCGACGTCGATCAGGTCGTCGGGGCGCGCACCTCTGAGGAGGGCACCCACAAGTGGGCCCGGGTGCCGGCGAAATGGGTCATCCGCAAGGTCGCGAGCTCACTGACCGCGACCAAGATTCCGGACCTCAACTCCGGGTTGCGCGCGTTCCGCCGCGACGTTTCGCTGCCGTACCTGCGGCTGCTGCCGCCCGGATTCAGCTGCGTGACCACCATCACCATGGCGTTCCTGTCGAACCAGCACGCGGTGGACTACCTGCCGATCGGCTACGCCAAGCGTTCCGGCGTGAGCAAGTTCCACCCGTTCCGCGACGCCTACCGCTACATCCTGCAGGTGCTGCGGATGGTCATGTACTTCAACCCGCTGAAGGTGCTGATGCCCTTCGCGTTGTGGATCATGGGCATCGGGCTCGTCAAGCTGGTGGCCGACCTCATCCGCTACAACTGGCACATCACGACCTCGTCGCTGCTGCTGCTCTTCGTCGGGTTCCAGATCGCCGTGCTCGCGCTGATCGGCGACCTTGTAGTCAGGTCACGTGGCACCTGACCCTGCCCGCACCACCCGTCGTACCCGGGTCCTGCGCGTCGTCAAGGTCGTGGTCGTCCTCGGCCTCCTGGTGGCGCTCGCGTTCTCGGTCCGCTCGCAATGGTCGGCGGTCCGCCACGATCTCGCCCGGCTGCCCATCGCCGATCTGGTCGCCGCCATCCTGCTGGCCATCGCCGGCACCGGCTTCTCCCTGCTGGGATGGCGGGCGCTCCTGGCCGACCTGGGTTCGCCGCTGCCGCTAGGGGCCGCGACGCGGATCTTCTCGCTCAGCCAGCTCGGCAAGTACATCCCCGGCTCCATCTGGCCGGTCGTCGCCCAGATGGAGCTCGGCCGCGCGTTTCACATCCCCCGGCTACGCTCCGCGACGGCCTTCCTGCTGACCCTGCTCGGCAGCCTGATCACGGCGACGGCCATCGGCGGCCTGCTGGCGTTCACCAGCCCGGGCTGGGGCCGGGCACTCGGGTTCCTGCCGCTCGTCCTGCTGCTGATGCACCCGCGCATCCTGGTGCCGCTGACCGCCCTGATCGGGCGCCTGCTCAAGCGGCCTGCGGCGAACGAGGCGCCGACCCTTCGCGGCGTCGCCCGGGCGGTGGGATGGCTGATGATGCAGTGGGTGTGCTTCGGCTCCGGCACCGCGCTGATGGCCCACGGGCTCGGCTCCGACGTCTCGCTCACGCGCTGCATCGCGGCCACGGCGCTTTCCTGGGCGGCCGGGCTGATCGTCATCCCGCTGCCCGCGGGCGCCGGGGTGCGCGAGGGGGTGCTGACGTTCCTGCTCGCGTCGTCCGTGGGCAGTGGCCGCGCGCTCACCCTGGCGCTCCTCGGACGCCTCACGATGACCCTGGCCGACGCGGTCGCCGCGGGTGTCGGCTCGTTCGTCGGGCGCGGCGCGGCCCGCCGGATGTTGGAGGAAGCCGCGACCGACCCCGCCGCTGCGGGCGACGAGATCGCTGCGGATCCGCTGCCGCCGGCGACTGGTCGTAACGTCTAGCGGTAGCCGCGCAGATTCCAGCGGCAGCGGTCGCTCGGCGGTGATGACGGGGAGGCTCGGTGGCTCGACGCGGGACCCCTCCGAGGCGCCCGGTCCGGACCATGAGTCCGGGCAGCACGGGAGTTCCGGCGGTGACGCGGGCTCCCCGGACGAAGACCCCGGCGAAGCCTGCAGCGCCGCTGACGGGTCGCATCCTGGCTGTCCTGCTGGGCGCCCTCTTCGTGGCGCTCGTCCTGGTCATCGCCGTGAAGGCGTTCGGGGCGGCCGGGCATCCGCTGCTCGGCCTGATCATCGGGATCGCCTGCCTGCTCACCTCCGCGGCGATCTACCTGCGCAGCTCCCGGTTGAAGAAGGCGAACAAGTAACCGCCTCCGGGTGTTCGGCTCAACACTGCGGGGCCCGTTGCCGATCACCGAGGTAGGACGCATTCGCGTCTGACCTGTCATCTGCACCGGGGGAACGTGCCTCATATGGGAACAGAGTGATGCGACGAAGCGCCCTGACCTGCGCGCTTACGGCAGCGCTGGCCGTACCCGCGGCGTCCGTGCTGAGCGCGTGCGCGCCCGCGGTCGGGACGACGAACCAGGTGTACGCACGGCCGGCCAATGGCGTGTTCACCGTCGTCGGGCATGGGTGGGGCCACGGTCACGGCATGTCGCAGTGGGGTGCGCAGGGAGCCGCGTCCAAGGGCATCTCCGCGGCCACGATCGTCTCCACGTACTACCCGGGCACCCAGGCCAAGGTGCTGCCGAACAGCCCGATCCGCGTCAAGCTGTCGAGAACCAACAGCTGGGACCTGGCGGTCCGGCCAGCAGCGGGGCTCACCGTGCGGGACGGCGCGGGTCACGCGATGACGCTCAGGGCTCCGGCGACGATGTGGCGCGTGGTGCTCGACAGCCACGGCCAGCATCTGCAGCGCTATGTCAGCAACGCTTGGTATCCGGTGGCCGTCCAGGGCATCTCGAACCTGACAAGCCCGGTGCGGTTCACCGACGCCGCGAACCTGCTTTCGGTCGTCTACCCGTCCCTTTACTCGCGTGACTATCGCGGGAGCGTCTCCAGCACGGTCGTCTCGCCGGGAGCCGTGAGCAATGTCGTCACGCTCGGGATGGAGGACTACCTGCGCGGAGTCGTGCCGCAGGAGTCGTCACCGTCGTGGTACCCGGCGGCGCTGCAGGCTCAGGCGATCGCCGCCCGCACCTACGCCGCGCAGCAGCGCGCTGCTGCCGGCGGGCACGGCACCTATGACATCTGCGACTCCACCGCCTGCCAGTTCTTCGGCGGGACGGCGCTGCGTTCGGCGAGCGGCGGCGTGACGCCCATCGAGTACCCGTCGACCGACGCCGCCATTCGGGCGACCGCCGGCTCCATCCGCACCTTCGGCGGGCAGCCGGCCTTCACCCAGTTCAGCTCGTCGAATGGCGGCTACTCGGTCAGCGGCGGGTTGCCGTATCTCGTCGCGAAGCCTGACCCGTGGGACGGCGCGGTCCCGAACCCGATGCACACCTGGACCGCGAGCCTTCCGGCGAGCGCTCTGGAAGCCCGCTACCCGGCGGTCGGCAAGCTGTTGCGCATCCGGGTGACCCAGCGCGACGGCCGCGGCGAGTGGGGAGGCCGCGTCCAGAGCGTCGTGCTGGAGGGCGTCGACCGTAGCGGCCGCGCCACCTCGGTGCCGACCACCGGCTTCGGCGTCTACTACGCGCGCATGTTCGGCTACTACTCCAACGGGCTGCGCTCGGACTGGTGGACGATCACCAGCTGACCGGCGCGACGCTGACAGACTGGGCGGGTGCACCTCGCCGTCGTTGCGGAGCAGTTGCGGGCGCGGGTGCCCGGCGGCACCGGGCGCTACACCGAAGAGTTGCTCGCCGCGCTGACACGATCGGCCGGATCGGGTGATGAGGTCACGCATTTCTGCGCGCCCGGCGTAGGGATGCTGGGCCGGCTCGGGCGGCCCGCGCTCGCCGAGCTGTGGCAGCGCGGGCTCGGTCCGGCGCCGCGGGGAGCCGACATCGTGCTCGCGCCCACCCCGCTCGCCCCGCCCCGTCGCGGCCGGCCGCTGGTGGTCACCATCCATGACGCGGTGCCGTGGACTCATCCCGAGACGCTCACCCCGCGCGGGGCGCGCTGGCATCGCGAGATGGAGCGGCGGATCGCGCGGACGGCAGATGTGATTTTGACACCCACCCATGCCGTTGCCGAAGAACTGCGCGCGCACCTGCCGTTGCGCCACGTGGAGGTGGTGGGCGAGGGGGTGAGCGCCGCCGTCGCGGACGTGCCGGCGGACGCGACCGAGCGCGCGCGCCGGCTCGGATTGCCCGCTGAATACGCCCTTGCCGTCGGCACTCTCGAGCCGCGAAAGGGGCTCGATGTGGCGGCGCAGGCGTTGCGTGTCGCGCAGTGGCCCGGACTTCCGCTCCTGGTGGTGGGCCCCAGCGGATGGGGTGATGTCGCCGTCCCGGCAGGCGTGCGCCCGCTCGGCAAGTTGCCGGATCCTGATTTGGCGACGGTGTATGCCAACGCGTCGGTGCTCGTGATGCCGAGCCGCGCCGAGGGGTTCGGACTTCCGGTGCTGGAAGCCATGGCACACGGCATCCCGGTCGTGACCAGCGATGTCGCTGCCCTGGTCGAGGTGGCGGGCGGAGCGTCGGTGGTCGTTCCCGTCGGTGACGCGCCCGCCTTGGCGGCCGGCGTGAGCCGCGCGCTCGCGCAACATTCCGCACTCTCGGCAGCCGGACGCGCCCGAAGTAGTGCCTACTCGTGGAATGCGTCCGCACAACACATTTGGAGGATCTGCCGCGACCTGCTGCTGTGAAGGCCGCGTTGCTGCCGCCGTGATGGCGGAGCAGGGCTACTGTGGAGCGCGGTAGCGAAGCCAGACCAGCGCGAGGAGAGCCGTGGGCCCGCGTGTGCTCGTCGACGCCACCGCGGTCCCAGCTGACCGTGGGGGCGTCGGTCGATATGTCGACGGTCTGATCGCAGCGCTCGGTGTGGTTGGTGCGAACCTGGCCGTCGTCTGCCAGCGGTCCGACGCTGAGCGTTACAGCCGCATCGCGCCCGAGGCCACGGTCGTGCCGGGCCCGCCGGCCATCTCCCACCGCCCGGCGCGCCTCGCGTGGGAGCAGACGGGTCTCGCGCTCGTCGCCCAGCAGGTCAACGCCGAGGTCGTGCATTCGCCGCACTACACGATGCCGCTGCGGGTCGGTCGCCCGGTGGTGGTGACGATTCACGACGCGACCTTCTTCACCGAACCCGACATGCACACGGCGGTGAAAGGCACGTTTTTCCGCTCGGCCACCCGCACCGCGCTGCGCCGGGCGGCCCGCTGCATCGTCCCCAGCAAGGCGACCCGCGACGAGGTCATCCGGCTCCTCGATGCCGACCCGACCAAGCTCGATGTGGCCTACCACGGGGTCGACGAGACGGTCTTTCACCCGCCGACCGAGTCCGAGAAGGAGCGGGTGCGCCTGCGCCTCGGGCTCGGGCAGCAGCAGTACATCGCCTTTCTCGGTGCCCTGGAGCCGCGCAAGAACGTGCCCAACCTGATACGCGGCTGGAGCGAAGCGGTCCACTGGCGCGACGAGCCACCGGCTCTGGTGCTCGCCGGAGGCTCGGGCTGGGACCACGAGGTCGACGCGGCTATTGCTGAGGTGCCGCAGGGGCTGCGCGTCATCCGGCCCGGCTACCTGCGCTTCCAGGATCTGCCGGGCTACCTCGGTGGTGCGCTGCTCGTCGCCTACCCGAGCCATGGCGAAGGCTTCGGCCTCCCGGTGCTCGAGGCAATGGCCTGCGCGGCGCCGGTGCTCACCACCCAGCGCCTCTCCCTCCCGGAGGTCGGCGGCGATGCGGTCGCGTACACCGAGCCTGACGCGTCGTCGATCGCGACCAACCTCGCCGACCTGCTGTCCGACGCCGCGCGTCGCGCGGATCTCGGTCAGCGCGGGCTAGCGCGGGCTCACGAATTCACCTGGGCCGCCAGCGCAGAGGCGCACCTGGCGAGTTACGCCCGCGCCCTCGGGGAGTGAGCCCCAGCCTGCCGGTCCCGCCTCAGGTTCGGGTCATCGTCGTCACGTACTCCCCGGGGCCCTCGCTCGCCACGTTCCTCACCTCCCTGCGTTCAGCCACTGCTGTCCCCTACGAGGTCGTTCTGGCTGACAACGGCTCGGTGGACGGGGTTCCCGAGCAGGCCGCTCGCGAGCCCGGGGTCACCTTTCTCCCGACCGGCGGCAACGTCGGCTACGGGCGCGCGGCCAACGCCGGCGCCGCGGGAGCCGGCGCCCCGTGGCTGCTCATCGCCAATCCTGACGTCCGGTGCTGCGAACCGGGCGCGCTCGACGCGCTCCTCGAGGCGGGCCGGCGGTGGCCGAAAGCCGGCGCCTTCGGCCCGGCCATCGTCACCCCGGAGGGTGATCTGTACCCGAGCGCCCGGGCGTTGCCGTCACTCGGCCGCGGGATCGGCCACGCGCTGGCCGGCTTCTGGTGGCCGACGAATCCGTGGACGGCCGCCTACCGCAAGGAACGCGGGAGGCCCGAGGAAGGGGTCGTGGGCTGGCTGTCCGGCTCCGCGCTGCTGGTGCGCCGCGAGGCGTTCGAGGCCGTCGGCGGGTTCGACGCGAAGTACTTCATGTACTTCGAAGACGTCGACCTCTGTGACCGGCTGGCCCGGGCCGGCTGGGCGTCCGTCTACGTGCCGTCGGCGGTCGTGGAACACACCGGCGGCCACGCCACCCGACGGGCTCCGGTGGCCATGCTGCGCGCCCACCACTCGAGCGCCTACCGCTACCTCGCCGATCGCTACCGCGGGCTGCGCTGGGCGCCGGTGCGCCTGGTGCTGCGCGCCGGCCTGTTTGCCCGCTACCTGCTCTCGCGCATCTCCGGGCGTACCGCGGAAGGTGCCGCCCCCACCCGCTCCGCCGACGTCCTCACCAACGCCCGCTGATCACTGGTCGGCGGCGATGAGCTTGGCGAGCCGGTTTTCCAGCATGAGCACGATGCCGACGCGATCGGCGTGGGCACGCTCGTAGTCCAGCAGCTGGACGAGCTGCACCCGGTCGAGACTGCGCAGCCGGCCGCGCAGCTGGGGGGCGCTCATGTGGTCGAAGTCGTCCAGCGGCAGGTCGGCAGCGCTCTTCAACCCGCCGGCCTGGGCACCGATCTCCTCCGGGACGCTGAACTGCTCGATCTGCTGAAGCGGGGTCGGCTCCGGAGCCGGCTCGTCAAGGTCGATGGTCGCGTCGAGGTCGATCGCCTCCTGGCGCTCGAAGGAGGACTCGAGCTCCTCCGCCTTCGCGGTCAGCCGGTCGGCGGTGCTCTCGAGGCCGCCGGCCAGGTCCTTCAGCACGCCGTTGGAGAAGTTCGAACGCGTCCCGCTGAGCTCGTCGCCGATCCAGTCGTCCGCCTCGGTGCCGCCGGCCCCGAACCGTTCCCGCACGATGCCGACGACCAGCCCGACGATCGCATCGCCCTGCTCGGCCAGCTCGTCGTAGTGATGGCGGGCGGTGAGCAGCTGGCTCGCGGCGGCGAGCGGGAGGCGGGCCACCTGACCGACCGTCGACTGGCCGGCGGCACGGGCCTCCTCCAGCGAGGCCAGGACGAGCCCGACGTAGGCCGACAGCGGTTTGGGGAGTGTGGTGTCTGGCATGGAGAGCGTCTCCTCGGCAGTGAGTCGGCTGGACGGAGGGGGAGTTGCGCTGATCCGGCGATGCCCCGCTATCCCGGGAGCACACCCTCCGGCGTGTTTTCGTGGTCCACGCCTCGTACCCTAGGGGCCATGGGACGAGTCCTGCTGGCCCGGCCCCGAGGGTATTGCGCCGGCGTCGATCGCGCCGTCCAGACGGTCGAGCGAGCGCTCGAAACGTACGGGCCGCCGATCTACGTGAGGCGACAGATCGTTCACAACCTTCACGTCGTGCGCCGCCTCGAGGAGCAGGGCGCTGTGTTCGTCGAGGAGAACGCCGAGGTGCCCGAGGGAGCGATCGTCGTCTTCTCCGCGCACGGGGTCGCGCCGGCGGTCCACGAGCAGGCCGCCGCCCGCTCGCTGCGCACGATCGACGCGACGTGCCCGCTGGTCACCAAGGTGCATCTGGAGGCGCGCCGGTTCGCCGCCGACGACTACGACATCGTGCTGATCGGCCATGCCGGGCATGAAGAGGTGGTCGGCACCACGGGGCAGGCCCCGGAGCACATCCACCTCGTCGACAACGCCGAAGAGGCGGCGTCGGTCGAGGTCCGCGACCCGGAGCGGGTGGCGTACCTCTCGCAGACCACCCTGTCCGTGGACGAGACCAACACCACCGTCGACGCGCTGCGCGCGCGCTTCCCCGCCCTGCAGGGCCCGCCGAGCGACGACATCTGCTACGCGACGCAGAACCGCCAGTCGGCGGTGAAGAGCATTGCGCGCCGGTGCCAGCTGGTGCTGGTGGTCGGCTCGCGCAACTCGTCGAACAGCGTGCGGTTGACGGAGGTGGCGCGGGAGGCGGGGGCGTCCGCGTCCTCCCTCGTGGACGACGAGTCCGACATCGACCCCGCCTGGCTCCAAGGCGTCGAGACGGTCGGAGTGACCTCGGGCGCGTCGGTCCCGGACGAGCTGGTGCTCGGGGTGCTTCGCTACCTCGCCGACCACGGCTTCGGCGAGGTCGAGGAGGTCGAGGAGGTCAAGGAGTCGCTGCTCTTCGCGCTCCCTCCGGAGCTGCGTCGCGACATGCGGGCGAAAGCGGCGGGCGAACCCGTCTGAGCTAAGCGGGTCGCGAGGTGCGCTGCTGGCGGCGGCGCCGCCGTGCAGCACTGCGACGCCCGCGAGCGGTGGAGATCGCCAGCGCCAGGACCGTAGCGGCGAGCAGGATCGGCGCGCTGAACACGAGCTCGCCGCCGAGGTCGATGATGAACTGGCGGGAGCCGCCCGCGTGGCTACCGGAGCGCGGGTTGATCACCGTGAAGATGAACGCGATAACGGCGTAGACCAGTGGCGGCAGCACGATCGTGGCTGCCAGGTCTTCGGCGTGGGCCCTCCCGGCGCAGAGCGCGGCGGCTCCGATGAAACCGATCCCGAAGAAGACCCACAGGTCATGACCGGCAAAAAGGTCGAAGAGCGCGCCGACGAAGCCGAGCACGAAGAGCAGGACACCGCAGCCGGCCGCCGTCAGACCCCGGGCATCGCCGAGCGGGCCACCGGAGTGGCGGACGGGCGGGGCAGACCGCGATGCGGCGGGCGCCTGGGAGCCGGGCCGCGGCAGGGACGATTCGACGGTGAGGATGGTCGGGCGCGCGTCTCCCGGCTGAACGGCCACGAAACGACCGTACCGGGTGCGCCCTGCAACGCGGGTGAGCACAGGCCGTCTACCTTCTGTGTTGTGCCTGTGCAGCGTGCCGAAACCCGCGATTCGGACCTGCAGGTCGGTTACGTGCCGCCCGGCGGGCGACGAGGCGGCGCGGAGGATCGTGCTCCGGGCGATGTCGCGCGATGCCGGGATGGATGAGGAGCTGGCGCGCGGCTTCGCCGCCAAGGCGCTGGCGGACGGCGCGGCTTCCGCCGGCTGACCGCCGTACACTCGCCCCACGTGGGACTGTCCATCGGCATCGTCGGCCTGCCTAACGTCGGCAAGTCCACCCTCTTCAACGCGCTGACCAAGAACGACGTGCTCGCGGCGAACTACCCGTTCGCGACGATCGAGCCCAACGTCGGGGTCGTTGCGGTGCCGGACCCGCGGCTGGCGAAGCTCGGTGAGCTGTTCCACAGCGCCAAGATCGTTCCGGCGACCGTCAGCTTCGTCGACATCGCCGGCATCGTGCGCGGCGCCAGCGAGGGGCAGGGACTCGGCAACAAGTTCCTCGCCCATATCCGCGAGGCCGACGCGATCTGCCAGGTGGTGCGCGCGTTCGAGGATCCGGATGTGACCCATGTCGAGGGCCGGGTCGACCCGGCCGACGACATCGCGACTATCAATACCGAGCTGATCCTCGCCGACCTGCAGACGGTCGACGCCCGGCTGCCGCGCGTCGAGCGCGAGGCCCGGATGAAGCCCGAGCTGCGCCCCCTCGTTCCCGCGCTGCAAGCCGCCCGCGAGGTGCTCGACTCCGGCCGGACCATCAGCAGCGATCCGTCGCTCGATAGCGAGGCGCTCCGCGAGATGCAGCTGATGACGGCCAAGCCGTTCATCTACGTCTTCAACGTCGACGAGGCTGACCTTGGTGACGAGGCGCGCCACAAGGAGCTGGTCGCCTCGGTCGCGCCCGCGCCCGCCATCGTTCTCTGCGCGAAGATCGAGGCCGAGCTGGCGGAGCTCGACGACGCGGATGCCCACGAGCTGCTGACCGAGCTCGGCCAGTCCGAGTCCGGCCTCGAGCAGCTGGCCCGGGTCGGCTTCGAGACGCTCGGGCTGCAGACGTACCTGACGGCCGGGCCCAAGGAGTCGCGGGCCTGGACGATCCGGCGCGGCGCGACCGCGCCCGAGGCGGCCGGCGTCATCCACACCGACTTTCAGCGCGGCTTCATCAAGGCCGAGATCGTCTCCTTCGACGAGCTCATGGAAGCCGGCTCGATCGCCGCCGCCCGCAGCGTCGGCAAAGCGCGGATCGAAGGCAAGGATTACGTCATGCGGGACGGCGACGTCGTGGAGTTCCGCTTCAACGTCTGATCGCTGTGATCATGGCGTCGCCGCGCTCTGACGCGGGCCGAACTCCCAGACGCGGCGTTCGATGACCGTGCCAACAGGCCACGTGGACGCGATGTCGAGGAATTCGTCGACCTCGAACTCGAGCTCGGCAGCGGGAATCGAGCTGTAGCCGCTCGACTCGTAATAGCCCGAGAGCGCGTTGATCACGTCAGTGCGTGACATCGGAAGGTCGCGGACCAGGGCCGTCGTCGTCGCGCGGTGCGAATTGAGGCCGGCAAAGCCTCGAGCGCATCCGCAGGGTCCGTCGGGGTCAGTCCCGTCCGTGGCGCAGACAGTCGCGAGCCAGACGATTTCGCCTTCGATGCACCAGTGGTAGTCGCCCTCGCGCTGGCCCTGTCCACGGGATGTTGCCGTGAGAATCTTCATGGCCCGCAGCCTCGCGCGAGGCACCGACAAATCTCGTTGCCGACGGTCACTGCTATACAGGTCGCTCACTGCGCAGCACCGTGAGGGGCCTGATGTTCGAGAAGGGCAGTGTCGCCATCGTGACCGGCGCCGGGCCGGGCATGGGTCGCGCCATCGCTCTGGGCTTCGCGAGCCGCGGGGTCGACGTCGTGCTGGCCGCCCGGCGGCGCGAGCGCCTGGATGTCCTCGCCGACGAGGTGCGGGCGCTCGGGCGCGAACCTCTCGTGGTTGCAGCGGATCTCAGCGATCCCGACGACTGCCACGCGGTCGTGGAGCAGGCCATCGCCCACTTCGGCCGGCTCGACCACCTCGTGCAGAACGGCCACCATCCGGGCGACTGGGTGCGCATCGTCGACGCCGATCCGGCCGCCTGGAAGCAGGTGTTCGACGTCAACTTCTTCGGGGCGATGCACCTGATCCAGGCCGCGGCGCCGGTGATGAACGAGGGCTCCTCGATCGTGCTGGTGAACTCCGGAGCGGCCCTGCGCAACCCGCCGACGATGGGTGCGTATGCGGCGTCCAAAGCGGCGCTGGCCAGCCTGGTGCGTACGGCGGCGCTCGAGCTCGGCCCGAAGATCCGGGTTAACGGCGTCTATCTCGGACCGGTCACCGGGGAGAGCCTCGACTCCGGCGCCGAGGCGACGGCGGCGGCGACAGGGGATCAGCGTGGAGGAGTTCTTCCGCCAGCGCGCGCAGGATCTGCCGATCCGTCAGATCCCCACGCCCGAGCAATGCGCCGGCGCGGTCCTGTTCTTCGCCTCCGACCTCGCGTCACCCGTCACCGGGCAGCACCTGGCGGTCAACGGCGGACAGTGGGTCAGCTGATGCACTCGAGAGGACGTCGATGACGGACCAGCCATGCCGGGTCGTGCAATGGGCCACCGGTTCGATCGGCCAGATCGGGATTCGCCATTTCGTCGACAATCCGGCCTTCGAGCTGGTCGGGGTCTACGTGACGAACCCGGCCAAGGTCGGCAAGGACGCGGGAGAGCTGGCGGGCATTCCCGCGACCGGTGTGCTGGCGACCGACGACGTCGACGCCATCGTCGCGCTCGGTGCGGATTGCGTGCACTACGCACCTTTACATGCCGACGTCGACGTCCTCTGCCGGCTGCTGCGGGCGGGCACCAACGTCGTCACGCCGGTCGGGTTCGTCTACCCGACGGCGCGCACGGCGCCGGACTTCGAGGCCTTGAACGCGGCCTGCGCGGAGGGCGGCTCGTCGTTCCACGGCACCGGTGTCCATCCGGGCTTCTCGGGCGACCTGCTGCCGCTGGTGTTCTCCCGGGTGATGACGCGTATCGATCAGGTGCAGGTCCGCGAGGTCGCCGACTTCCGGCTGCACCCGTCCAAGGCGATGCAGGAGGCGCTCGGCTTCGGCCGTGATCCGGTCGACGCGGTGGCGAATCCCAGCCGGCTCGTGACGACGATGGAGCGCATCTTCGAGCAGTCGATGACCATGGTCGTCGAGGCGCTGGGCAAGACGGTCGAGGACTTCACGATGGACTTCGACGTCGCGAAGGCCAAGCGCGATCTGCACGTCCGCTCAGGCCTGGTACCGGCCGGCACCGTTGCAGGCATGCGGTTCGTCTGGACCGCGTGGGTGGACGAGCGCCCGCTGGTCGTGTTCCGGACGTTCTGGAAGATGGACGACGATCTCGACCCCGACTGGGGCTACGGATCGATCAAGTACAGCCTCGTCCTCGATGGTGATCCATCGATCGAGATGAACTTCGAGTCCGCGCACAAGCATCCCGACGGGGACGAGGGCTACTGGGGCCGGGTGTGGACGGCGATGAACGGGATCAACACGATTCCCGCCGTCTGCCAGGCGGCGCCCGGCGTGCTGACCCACCTGGACCTGCCGTTCGTCGTCCCGCGCGGTCTGGTCCGGCCGCGCTCCGCAGACTTCGGTGAGCCGGTCGGCCGCTGACCTCAGTAATAGTGGCGACGGCCGGCTACCGCACGCCCGGTGGCGCCGAGCAGGGCCAGGATCGCGCCGGCCAGGACCAGGATGATGCCGATGGTCCAGAGAACGGGGATGCTGGCCACGAAACCGATGACCAGAAGAATCACGCCGAGAATAATCATGTGCACTCCTTGTGCTGGGGGACCGGTGACATACCCAGTCACATCCGGCGCAATCCACCATGCCGGCGGCCCCGGATGAGGGGCCCCGCCAACCGCCAGGCATGCTGGACGCCGCGGCCGGCTGAGCGAGGAGGCGTATGAGCGAGCAGGGACCGAGCGGGCTCGACGGGCCGCGGCAGGCCATCGACGAGTGCGACGCCGAGCTGGTGCGGCTGCTGGCCCGCCGGGCTCGCCATGTGGCGGAGGTGGCGCGGTACAAGGACGAGCACGATCTCGCCGTCACCGATACCGGCCGCGAACGGCGGATGCTCGAGCGGATCACCAAGCTCGCCGAGGCGGAAGGCCTCGATCCCGGAATCGCCCGCGCCGTCCTGCGCACCATCATCGCCGAGTTCACCGGCGTCCAGCATGTCGAGCTGGGACGCAGCTGACCAACCGCTATTTCGGGTGCCGGCTCGGCACGATTTCCTCCAGCGCCGCGAGGTCTTCCGGGCTCGGGATCCACTCTGCTGCAGCCACGTTGGCCTTCACCTGCTCCGGCGACGTGGCCCCGGCGATGACCGACGACACCGCCGGCTGGGCCGCCAGCGCGCCGATCGCCACATCGAGCAGCGCGATCCCGCGCTCGGCCGCGTACGCCTGCAGCGCCTCGACCACGTCGAAGCGCTCGTTCGTCAGCGTGCCCGCCATGCCCCACGCCGCCAGCCGGCTCTCCTTCGGGACCTCCTCGCCGCGCTTGTACTTGCCGGTGAGGACGCCGCTCGCCAGCGGGAAGTACGGCAGTACCCCGAGGCCGTACTCCTCGCACGCCGGAATGACGTCGGCCTCGATCTCACGGTCGAGCAGGCTGTACTCGTTCTGGACCGAGATGAAGTGCTCGTAGCCCCGGGTGCGGGCGATCCACTCGGCGTGGGCCACCTGGAATCCACTGAAGTTGGAGCAGCCGACATAGCGCACCTTGCCCTCGCGGACCAGCTCGGTGAGAGCCGCCAGGGTCTCCTCGATCGGGGTCGCCCGGTCGGGCCGGTGCAGCTGGTAGAGGTCGATGTAGTCGGTGCGGAGGCGGCGCAGCGAGGACTCGACCGCGCGCCGGATGTAGCGACGCGAGCCCCGGGCGTCCCAGTCCTTACCGTTGGAGCCGTGCCTCAGGTTCGAGCCGAATTTGGTGGCGAGGACGATGTCGTCGCGCTTGCCCTCGAGCGCCTCGCCGAGGATGTCCTCGGACGTGCCGTAGCTGTCCGACGTGTCGAAAAGCGTGATCCCTGCATCTATTGCGGCGTCGATGACGGTCTTGCTGCTCGCCGGATCGAGCCGCATGCCGAAGTTGTTGCAGCCGATGCCCACCCGCGAGACCGCCAGGCCGGAATTGCCGAGTCGCCGGATCGTTGCGTCGCTCATGGGTTGGACGCTACCGACCTGCCCCGGGCGCAAACCCGGCGGGCTGGCCTAACCTCGTCGGGTGAGCAGCCGCCGTCCCGCTTCGCCCGAGATCGACGGGCGCCGGGTGCGCTGGCAGGCCCACCGCGAGGCGCGCCGCAAGGCGTTGATCGACGCGGCGATCCGGGCGGTCCGCAAGCATGGTGCCGGGGTCGGGATGGACCAGATCGCGGCCGAGGCGAAGACGAGCAAGCCGGTTGTCTACCGGTACTTCACCGACAAGGCCGATCTGTACCTCGCGGTCGGTCAGCAGGTGGCGCAGGGGCTGGTCGACCGCATCACCGACGCTCTCGAGGGCCACACCGGCGGGCGGGCGATGGTGGCCGCCGGGGTCGATGCCTACCTGCGGGTGATCGAGGACGAGCCGGACCTGTATCGCTTCGTCGTCCAGCACGCGCTCGTCGACCGGCCGGTAGACCACGATCCCGTCGCCGATTCCAGCTCGCTGCTCGGCACCTACATCTCGCGCCGGCTCGGCGACATCATGCGTCAGGTCGGGTTCGACTCCGGTGCCGCGGAACCGTGGGGATTCGGCCTGGTCGGGCTGGTGCGCTCGGCCGGCGAGTGGTGGCTCGAACGGCAATCCATGAGCCGCCAGGCGCTGGCCGACTACCTCACGACCCTGATCTGGAGCGGGCTCGCCGGCGGCTACGCGAGCGTCGGGGCCGACCCGGCCGCCACCGATGCGCCTGCTTCTCCGGACAGCACCGTGCGCCGGCTGCGCTCGACCGGCGGTCGCCGCTAGCCGCTGGCCGCCGCCGCATCGATCTCGCGCGCCAGTTTCAGGTCCAGCTCGGTGACCCCGCCGACATCGTGGGTGCTGAGCGTGAAGTGCAGCGTCCGCCAGCGAATGTCGATGTCGGGATGGTGATCCGCGGCTTCGGCGGCCTCAGCGACCGCATCGACGACCGCGATGGCGGCCGGAAAGCTGGAGCACTCGACGGTGCGCCGGATCGCTTCGGTGTCGCCGCTCCAGCCGGGTAGCGCGGTGAGGGCTTCAGCGACCTGGTCGGGGGTCAGGGCAGGTGGCCTGGGCATGCTGCACAGCATGACAGGTGGGGCGGGCGCGGCGGAAGGAGCGCGGCTCGTCGTCGGCGCTGCCATTCACGACGCCCACGACCGCCTGCTCGCCGCCCAGCGTGGCGCGCCGCGCTCGTACGCCGGCCAATGGGAGTTCCCGGGGGGCAAGGTCGAGCCCGGGGAGACCCCGCAGGCCGCGCTGGCCCGGGAGTGCAGCGAGGAGCTGGGCATCGTCATCGAGGTGGGCGAACTGCTGGGTGAGGCGCCCATCGCGATCGGGCTGCTGCAGGTCTTCTACGCCCGCCTGGTCAGCGGGGAACCAGTCGCGCGTGAACACACCGACCTGCGTTGGCTGAGCCCGGCCGAGCTGGGCGACGTCGACTGGATCGACGCCGACCGCCCGCTGGTGCAGGTGCTACGTCAGCGCACCTGACCGGAGTTGGGCAGCGCCTGCAAGCGGCTCTCGTCGACCGCCTCGAACGCGCTCGCGGGTACGGCCTTCAGCTGGTCGAGCATGGTGCCCGACCAGCGGCTGTCGCGGGCTCCGGTGAAGTACCAGTTCGAGCCGTTGTCGGCGAGGATCAGGCCGTACTTCTTGAATGCCGTGAGTACCGCGCGGGTGTCGGCCCGCAACCCGGTGAGCGGGTAGTTGCTCTTCAGCCGGAAGCGGGCGCCCATCGGCGGCACGCTTGCAGCGCTCCCGCTTCCCGCATCGTGGCGCGCGGGCCAGAGGTGACTCGCCGCCGAGCGCGAGACGGTGAACCGCACCGCGTGATCGACCTTTCCGGCGGCGACCTCGTCGTAGCGCAGCAGGCCCGCCAGGATGGGCAGGCCAGCGGCGTCGGCGGAGGTCCAGGTGTCAGGGCGCAGCGCGTTGGATTTCAGGTTGAAGACGGCCCCGCTGCCCGCGGTCCAGCCGCTACCGGTCTTGGCGGTGGCGTAGGTCTCGTAGAGCGTGCAGTGGTCCCGGTCGACGACGATCGCGTGGGCGTCGCTGCCCGGCTCGATCGCCGTATCGGTGCCGAGCGGGTAGCCGACCCGGTCGCTCTCACCGGCGTAGTCGAAGCGCACCGGCACCTTGGGGTGCGTGCCCGCGACGACCGTGTACGGGATGCCGTACGGCCCGCCGAAGTCCGGATGCAGCCGGACGCTGCCGGCGTTGCTCGAGGCCAGCCAGGCCGCGCTGTGGGCGTTCACCGGCAGCTTGGAGACGTCGGCGTGCCAGACGCTGTTGGCCGGAAGCACGGAACACTTCGGCGCGCCGGCGAGCGCCCGGGTCGTAGCAGGAGCCTTGGCCGCAGGCGCGGGAACGCACGCGGCGAGGGGCGCGCCGACCGCCACCACGACGGCCGAGCCCAGTAGACCCATCCGGCGCAATGTCATGCGGGTCCTATCGGCTCCGCCGAGGTGCATATTCAGCGGCAGGCGGCGACGGCGTCTTCGACTTTCCCGCGAAGCGGCCAATCCGGATCGCGGGCGACGGCTTCCGCGAGTGCGGCTTCGGACGCCGCGCGCTTGCCGCGACCGGCCAGCGACCAGGCCTGCACGTAGCGGGGACCGGCCGCCTCCGGATCAGCGCGGATGAGCCGCCGGGCCGCACCTGCGGCCCGCCGGAATCGGCCCTGCCGAGCCCAGCCGATGCTGAGGACCTCCCACAGCGGCAGCGCCTTCGGGGTCAGCGACCGGGCTTGTCCGGCGAACGTCAGTGCCTCGCCGACCTGCGTGTCGTCGCCGTGCAGGAGCAGGGCGTGCGCGGCGCCGAGCGCGGCGACCGCCCGGAAGCGTTCGGGCACCGCCTCGTCGGATGAGAGGCGGCTGGTGAGCTCGATCAGCTCGGCGTGACGCCCGGTGGCCGTCAGCTCGCGGGCGAGGGCCAGGCGCAGCCAGAACTCTTCCGGGTGCTCGTCGGCCGCGGCGGCCAGGGCCGCCGGCGGGTCATCGGGCGCGCGCAGCGCGATCTCGGCCTCGGGTGAGCGCCAGGCCGCGCCGTTCTCGCGGGCCAGCTCCAGCCACTGGCGGCCGGCCTCCCGATCGCCGAGCCGGGCATCGACGATCGCCAGGTACGCCGCCGACTCCTGCGGCTGGTGACCCGAGGTGAAACTGCGCACCAGAAGTGGCCGCGCCTCGGCCAGCCGCCCCTCGCGCAGCGCGAGCATGCCGAGCGTGAACGTCCACTCGCGTACCGGCGCCTCGAGCTCCTGCGCCTTTTCCAGGGCCGCCCGCGCCGTCGTGACGTCGAGCACCGTTCCCGGGTCGCGCAGCAGCATCTCCGCCTGCAGGACGTAGGCGAACCCGCGTACCGCGGGCTTGTTCGTGGCGCCGGCGATCTTGGCGTATTCGCGGGCGGCCTCGGCCAGCTGACCGGAACGAGACAGCCGCGTCGCCTTCGAGAACGCGTACTGCAGCAGGACGTTGGAGTCCAGATCCTTCGCGACCCGCTCGCGGACCGGATCGGGTTCGCCGCCGGGATCCGGTCCGGCGAACTCCATCTCGCCGGCCGCCAGGGTCGGCTCGTGACCCGGATCCACCGGGCCCGCGCGGGCAGGAAGCTCGTCCGTCACCGGCTCAGGCGCCTCTTTTCGCTGGATGTTCGGCCGTTCCCGTACCGTTGATGCACGTGCCTGTTCGTTCTGACCTTCGCAACCTCGCCATCATCGCTCACGTCGACCATGGCAAGACCACTCTCGTCGACGCGATGCTCTGGCAGTCCGGTGCCTTCCGGGAAGGCCAGGACGTCGCCGACCGGGTGATGGACTCCATGGATCTCGAGCGCGAGAAGGGCATCACCATTCTCGCCAAGAACATGGCGATCAAGTACGTCACGGGTGATGCGGAACATCCCGAGGTCATCCTCAACGTCGTCGATACGCCTGGCCACGCCGACTTCGGCGGTGAGGTCGAGCGCGGGCTGTCCATGGTCGACGGGGTCCTGCTGCTGGTCGACGCGAGTGAAGGCCCGCTTCCGCAGACCCGTTTCGTGCTCCGCAAGGCGCTCGAGGCGAGGCTCCCCGTCGTGCTCGTCATCAACAAGGTCGACCGGCCCGACGCGCGCATCGCCGAGGTCGTCGACGAGACCTACGAGCTCTTCCTGGACCTCGACGCCGACGAGCACCAGATCGAGTTCCCGATCGTCTACGCGAGCGCCAAGGCCGGCCGGGCGTCGACCACGCGTCCCGAGGACGGCGGCATGCCCGACGCGGAGACGCTGGAGCCGCTCTTCAAGGTGCTGCTCGACACGATCCCGCCGCCGAGCTACGTCGAGGGCGCGCCGCTGCAGGCGCTCGTCACCAACCTCGACGCGTCGCCCTACCTCGGCCGGCTGGCCCTGGTCCGGGTTGTCGGCGGCGAGCTGCGCCGCGGCCAGCAGGTGGCCTGGTGCCGGGTCGACGGGACGATCGAGCGGGCCAAGGTCTCCGAACTCTTGGTCGCCCACGCGCTCGACCGGGTGCCTGCCGAATCCGTGCGGGCCGGTGACATCGCTGCCGTCGCCGGGCTTGCCGACATCACCATCGGTGAAACGCTGGCCGACATCGATGACCCGAAGGCGCTGCCGGTCATCCACGTCGATGATCCGTCGATCTCGATGACCGTCGGCATCAACACCTCGCCCCTCGCCGGGCAGTCCGGCAAGAAGCTCACCGCGCGGCTGGTGAAGAACCGGCTCGAGCAGGAGCTGGTCGGCAACGTCTCGCTGCGGGTAGGCCCGACCGAGCGTCCCGACACCTGGGAGGTGCAGGGCCGCGGCGAGCTGCAGCTCGCGATCCTCGTCGAGATGATGCGCCGCGAGGGATTCGAGCTGACCGTCGGCAAGCCGCAGGTGGTCACCCGCGAGATCAACGGCAAGCTTCACGAGCCGGTCGAACGGCTCACCATCGACGTTCCCGAAGACTTCCTCGGCGTCGTCACCCAGCTGCTCGGCATGCGCAAGGGACGCATGGAGCAGATGGTCAACCACGGCACCGGCTGGGTGCGCCTGGAGTTCCTCGTCCCGGCCCGGGCCCTGATCGGCTTCCGCACGGAGTTCCTCACCGAGACCCGCGGAACCGGCCTGCTGCACCACGTCTTCGAGCGCTACGAGCCCTGGGCCGGCGAGGTGCGGCTGCGCCCGACCGGCTCGCTCGTCGCCGACCGCAAGGGCCCCGTCACCGGTTACGCGCTCACGTCGCTTCAGGAGCGCGGGACCATGTTCGTCGGCCCGGGCACCGAGGTCTACGAGGGGATGATCGTCGGCGAGAACTCGCGTGCCGACGACATGGACGTGAACCCCACCAAGGAGAAGAAGCTCACCAACATGCGCTCCTCGACCAGCGACGAGCTCGAGCGGCTGGTGCCGCACCGGGTGCTCTCGCTGGAGCAGGCGCTCGAGTTCTGCCGCGAGGACGAATGCGTCGAGGTCACCCCCGCCTTCGTGCGCATCCGCAAGGTGCAGCTCTCCATGCAGGACCGCGAGAAGACGCGCTCTCGCGCGCGCCATCGTGGCTGATCGCCCTAGGCTTGACGCATGACGATCACCCCCGAGCCCGAGGGCGAGCCGCTCGCCGAGGTCACGTCCGATGACGATGTTGACGGGTTGTTCGCCGACGTCGAGGAAATCGTCGAGCCGCTCGAGGCGGAGATGACCCCGCTCGACCATCCGCACCGGATGTTGCTGGTCCACGCGCACCCCGACGACGAGGTGATCTCCACCGGCGGCACGATGGCCAAGTACGCCGCGAAACACGCGCTCGTCACGCTGGTCACCTGCACGCTGGGTGAGGAGGGCGAGATCGTCGTCCCCCACCTGGAGCATCTGGCGTCGAGCCGCGAGAACGGCCTCGGCTGGCACCGGATCGAGGAGCTGGCCGCCGCCTGCGAGGCGCTCGGCGTGCAGGACCATCGCTTCCTCGGCGGCCCCGGGCGCTGGCGCGACAGCGGGATGATGGGCGAGCCGACCAACGACGCCCCCGAGTCGTTCTGGCAGGCCGACCTCACCGAGGCGGCGCGTGACCTCGTCGCGATCATGCGCGAGGTGCGCCCCCAGGTCGTCATCACCTATGACGAGAACGGCGGCTACGGCCACCCCGACCACATCCAGGCCCACCGGGTCACGGTCGCCGCGTTCGACCTCTCCGGCGATCCGGATTACGAGCCGGAGCTCGGCGAGCCGTGGGCGCCGGCGAAGCTCTACTACCAGGCCATCCCGCGCTCACAGTTCCTGGAAGGCATGAAGGCGCTCGAGGAGCGGGGAGTGCGGACCCCTGACTTCGACGAGGAGCCGTCCTTCATCGTCGATGACCACCTGGTGACGACCGTCGTCGACACCGCCGACTTCCTGTCGGCGAAGGTCGCCGCGATGCGGGCGCACGAATCGCAGATCGCCGTGGACGACTTCGTCTTCGCCATGGCCGATGGCGGCGGGCGCATGATGTTCGCCCAGGAGACGTTCCGGCTGGTGCGCGGTGAGCTCGGCGCGACGGGCCCGGACGGCAAGGAAGGCGACGTCTTCGCCGGCGTCCACGAATAGCCCGTTTGCCCGTCGACCCCCCGATCGATCGTCACCCGCAAATCGGGCCATTTCCGAACGAGTTCGCGGCCCGGAGCAGACCTTTAGGCCCTGTTGGCCTAATCCGCTAACCCGACCGGGTGGTCTTGGCGGCCAAACATGGCCTGACCTGGATATTTGGGTAAGTCTTGCCACCAGATGGTCTGCATGAACCACTTGGCCGGAGGCGAACGTGAACGCGGTGACGGACAGCAATGGCGCAACCGTGACGTCTGAAGCGGCGGCCATCAGCTTCGGCGGCGGGGCAGGGGTGCTTTCCGCGCGGCGTGCGGACGTGGGAGCCGAGCGCGAGCGCCGCCGCCGCCGGCTCCTGGCGAAGATCGCCATCATCGTCGCGATCCCGACGGCGTTTCTCTGGTACCGCCTGCTGGACGGCCGCCCGTTCAACGTCTTCGCGCTGCCACACATTGACACGCTCACACTGGTCCCGATCATCTTCGTGGTCGCGATCGTGGGTGCTGTGGTGGTGCCGCCCCTGATCTCCGGCCGCTCGACCCACACGGTCTACCGCCCCGAGCAGATGGACATCCGGCTTTCCGATGTCGTCGGCGTCGACGGCATCCGCGAGGAGGTCGTCCGCTCGCTGAATCTCTTCCTTTCCCACCGCGCGTACACCGACAAGATGGGC
The DNA here is from genome assembly GCA_963782485.1 of uncultured Actinomycetota bacterium. GTDB lineage: Bacteria > Actinomycetota > Actinomycetes > Frankiales > Frankiaceae > DATAZK01. The sequence continues at coordinate 27,483 of CAWAJV010000004.1, read as the reverse complement.
GGCCGGCCGCGGCGCGGGCTGCTGTTCGAAGGGCCGCCCGGAACCGGCAAGACCCACCTGGCGCGCGCGATGGCCGCCGAGGCCGGCGTGCCGTTCCTGTTCATCTCCGCCACGGCGTTCCAGTCGATGATGTACGGCTCCAGCGCCCGCAAGATCCGGGGCTTCTTCAAGGCGCTTCGCACCGCGGCCCTCCGCGAGGGTGGCGCGATCGGCTTCATCGAGGAGATCGACGCGATCGCCGGAGTTCGTGGCGGCATGAACGCGATGACCGCCCACCAGTTCGGCGCCGGCCCATCAGTGCCCGCCGGCATCGTCCGGCACCGCAACATGGTGAATAGCGGCACCGAGGGCATCGTGAACGAGCTGCTGGTGCAGATGCAGTCGTTCGACGAGCTCACCGGCGGACAGAAGTTCGTCGGACGGATGGCCGACGTGTTCAACCGGGTCCTTCCGCCGCAGCGCCAGATCCCCAAGCCCCGCCCGCCGAAGCCGAACGTGCTCATCGTCGCGGCGACGAACCGGGCCGATTCGCTGGACCCGGCGCTGCTGCGCCCCGGCCGCTTCGACCGGCGGCTCACGTTCGACCTCCCGGCCAAGGCGTCACGCCGGCAGCTGATCGACCACTTCCTCGGTAAGCGCGCCCACGGCTCGGAGCTCGCCGACGGGGAGCACCGCGACGCCCTCGCGGCCGTGACCTCGGGATGGTCGCCGGCCAAACTCGAGAACCTCTTCGACGAGGCGCTGGTGAACGCGGTCCGCCGCGGTGACCACGAGATGAACTGGCGCGACGTCGAATCGGCGCGACTCACCTCCGAGGTCGGCATGGGCGCGCCGGTCGCCTACACCGACTACGAGCGCCGGCTGATCGCGACCCACGAGGCCGGGCACGCGACGATGGCCTGGCTGGTCACCCCGGAGCGCCGGCTGGAGGTGCTCACGATCGTCAAGCGGGGCGCCGCGCTCGGCATGCTGGCCCACGGTGACCGTGAGGATGTCTTCACCCGCGGGCGCTCCGAGCTGCGGGCAATGATCCAGGTGAGCTTCGGCGGCCAGGTGGCGGAGGAGCTGTTCTTCGGCGAGGTGTCGACGGGTCCCGCCGGCGACCTGGCCTACGCGACGCAGGTGGGCGCTCAGATGGTGGGTGCCGCGGGCATGGAAGGCTCCCTGGTCTCCTACGCCGCCGTGAACGACGGCATCATGGGCACCGATCTCGTCGGCAAGGTGCTCGGTGACGCCCCGATGCGCGAGATGCTGGAAAACCTGCTCAACGAGCAGAAGGCGACTGCACGAGAGCTGCTGACCGCCAATCTCCACCTGGTCCGGGCGTTGCGCGACGCGTTGCTCGAGCGCGAGGAGCTCGTCGGTTCGGAGATCACGGCGGTGCTGGAGGCCGCGGGGCCGGCCTCCGGCGTTGTTGACCTGCGTGAGCACAGCGTGTCTGACGGTGAGCTCAGCAGATCAGACCAGCTGGTCCTGGATGGGCTGCAGGACGCCTGATCCCTTCCGCGCCCGCTCCGTAGTCTCCATGGGGTGGTGACGGGGACGGCCGACTCTGACGACGAGCCCAGCCGCCTCTTCCTCGGGGTGAGCTACACCGTGCTGGTGATCGGCGGCGTCGTCATCGGGGTGCTCGGCGCGTTCCTGCTCCCGTACTCGGCGGGGTCGACGGTGGTGGCTGCGCCGGCGCTGCAGCCCGGGGTCGACGCGGGCCGCGTCGTCGCCGCGAGCAGCGAGGGGTCGATCGGTCAGCTGCTCTCGCTCGGGCTGCTTTTCGCGCTGATCGCCAACCCAGCGTTGAGCTGGGCGGGGATGCGCATGGCCGGCACCCGGCTGGCCGCCTTCGCGCCCCTGCTCGGGTGGATCGTGATCGTGCTGTGGATGTCTGCCGGGACCACGGCGGGCGACTCGATCCTGGGCTCCAACCTGCGCAGCGGGGCGTTCCTGGTCCTCGGGGTGATCTCGTTCATGGCGGTGGGGGTGCTGGGCCGGCCGACCCGCGGCGGCTCGGCCCTGCTCGGCCAGCCGTTAGTTGTCCCAACGAAAAGCAGCCCCGGTCGCGCTGCACCCACGGGTCGAAAGCGCCGATAACGACGATGTGGACCTTCCCGAGCAGGGTGTGAACCCTCCGCCGGCCGCCGAACCGTCGGTCATGCTCGTGCGCATCGGCGGTTCGTCGTACGCGCTACCGGTCGGCGCCGTCCGCGAGATCGTGCGCCTGCCGGCCGTCACCCGGGTGCCGGGGCTTCCGGCGTTCGTCGCCGGCCTGGCGAACGTGCGTGGCCGGGTGCTGGCCGTCCTCGACCTGCGGCCGTTGCTTCAACTGGACGCCCCGCGGGGTGAGCGGCTCGTCATCCTCGACGGTGACGGGTCGGGTGCAGCGACGGCCTCATCCAGCACGGCCAGCCGGGCGATGGTCGGGCTCATCGTCGACGCGGCTCTCGATCTCGTGCAGCTGCCGGCGGGCGGCCTGGAACCCCTGCCACCCGGCGTCTCGCCGGCGGCGGCCGGAGTCCTGGAGGGCATCACGGTCGTCGGCGGAACCCCCGTCGCGGTGATCGCCCCGATGGGCCTGCTGACGCTGCGGAGCCGGCTCGTTCCTGCTGCCTGACCCGCCGCGGCGCCTGTTGCGCCATTCGGCCCAATCGAGCGGGCCGGCACCACTCTTTCGGTCGCAAACACGCCCGTACCGGCAACCGAAAACGCTGAAGCACGGCCATCCAGCCGCCGACAAATACTCCAAGCGGTCGAACGGAGGTAGCCATGCAGCCTGCGCGTATGGAGTCGCACGACTCCACTCGGCGGCTCTCGCGTGCCGCGGGAATGGCGACATGGGGCAGTCTCGTGCTCACGGTGATGGCGGCGCTGGTGCTGCGCCACTCCGGCGACGGGCACGCCATCGAGATCAACAACGTCTACGCCTGGAGCGCGGTAGGGGCCGTCGTGGCCTCCGTGCTCACCTGGCTCGCCGGGGGCACCAGGGCCGCCGCGTCCGCCCGTGACAGCGCGCCGATGCTGGCCGTCCTGCTGCTGCTCGCCGACCTCGCCGCCGTTACCGGTGTCGTCGCCTCGACGGGCGGGGTGGCGGGCTCGTTCTGGCTGCTCTACCTGCCGCCGGTGCTCTTTGCCGCGATCGCGCTGCCTCCCCTGGCCGCGATCCTGGGATCGTTGCTGCCGTGCGCCGGCCTGGTGCTCGGCACCTGGGCGTCACAGCACGGCCTCGCCGACTCCGCCGGGCTCTTGCTGCTCGTCGCGCCCGTCTTCCCGGCGCTGGCCGCCTTCGGCGCTGCGCTGGCCGGGATCGCGAACCGCCTCACCGCCGACGCCCTGGCCCAGCGCGACAGCCTCGCGACGGCCGTCAGCGAGCTGTCCGCGGCGCTCGAGCGCGCGGCCGCCGGCGACCTGGCCGTCGCCGCGCCGACCACCCACTTCGACGCCGAACCCGCGCTGGTCCAGCTCGCCGGATCCTTCTCCGACACGCTCGTGAAGCTGCGCGGGCTGGTCGGGCAGATTCGCCAGGGAGGCGAGCAGATCTCCGCTGCCGCCACCGATCTCCTCGCGACCGCCGAGGAATCGGCGGTGAGTGCCTCCCAGCAGTCCAGCGCGGTGGCAGAGACGACGTCGACGATCGAGGAGCTGGCCGCGACGGCGGCGCAGATCGCCGATACCGCAGGCCAGGTCGCGCGCTACGCGGCCGACACGCTGCACTACGCCGAGCGGGGTCGCGACGCCGTGGCCGCATCGGTGCAGTCGATGGACACGATCGCCACCCGGGTCGACACGATCGCCAGCCGCGCGCTCTCCCTCGGGGAGAAGAGCCAGGAGATCGGCCGCATCGTGGAGGTGATCGACGACCTCTCCGACCAGACGAACCTGCTCGCCCTGAACGCCGCCATCGAGGCGGCCCGCGCCGGGGAGCACGGTCGCGGATTCGCCGTCGTCGCCAGCGAGGTGCGCAAGCTGGCCGAGCGGGCGCAGCTCTCGACCGGCCAGATCCGCGAGATCGTCGCCCAGATTCAGGGCGAGACCCACTCGACGATCGTCGCCAGCGAGGAGGGCGCCAAGGACGTGCGCGCCGGCTCGGCGCTGGCCCGTGACGTCGTCGAGGCGCTGGAACGCATCTCCGGAATGGTGGATGAGACGACGACGGCCGCGAAGGAGATCTCCATCGCGACCCAGCAGCAGCGCTCGGCCTCGGACCAGGTGGTCTCCGCCATGACGTCGGTCAGCGACGTGAGCCGGCAGTACGCCTCCGGCTCGCGGGCCGCCGCGTCCGCCGCCGCGCAGCTGACCTCGCTCGCTGAGGACCTGCGCTCGTCGATCGCGCAATTCTCCGGTGTCGGCTGAGCCGGCTGAAGCCTGCCGAAGCCTGCCCAAGCACCGATGGACATCACCGACAGCCCGGAGCTGCTCGCCACCTTCGTGGAGGAGGCGCGCGAGCGGCTGGACTCGCTGACCGCCGGGCTGCTGGCGGTCGAGGCGGGGCCGCCCTCGCGCAGCGCGATAGCAGGACTCTTCCGCGACGCCCACACCCTCAAGGGCTCGGCCCGCATGCTCGGGCTGCACGGGCTCGTTGAGCTCGCCCATGCGGCCGAGGACATCCTCTCGGCGGTTCGGGACCGGCGGATGTCGCCGACGAAGGAGCTCGTGGATCTGCTGCTCGCTGCCGTCGACGGGATGACGCGCAGCCTGCCGGACGCCGCTTCACCGCTGCCGGAGCCCGACCGCGAGGCCCTGCGCGCCGCCCTGCACGACGCCCTCTCGGGCAAGCCGGCCGGGGTGCCGAGCCCGCGCAGCGAGCCGGCGCCGGCCGCCGCCCCCGCACGACGCGGGCGGGCTTCCCGCAAGCCGCCGCCGGAGCCGGCCGCCGAGGAGGCGCCCGTGCCCGTCGCCGCCGCGCCCGCAGCACCCGTCGAGACCGTCCGCGTGGCGGCCGCGCGGGTGCACGATCTGCTCGACACCGTCGGCGAGGCGGAGGTCGATGCCCGCCGCGTTGAGCGCGCCGCCAACGAGCTCGCGATCGCCCTGGCAGCGGCGGCACACCGGCAGGACCAGCGTTCCAGCGGGCTGGAGGCGCTGCTGCCGGCAGCGGCCGCCTTGCGCGAGCTGGTCGAGGATCACGCAGCCCGGGTGTCGCGGCTGCGCGGCGAGGCGATGAACCTGGCAATGGTCCCGCTCTCGCGGCTGGCGGCCGGTTTTCCGCGGCTGGTGCGCGACCTTGCCAGCCGAGCCGGAAAGCAGGTCACCCTCGAGCTCGAGGGGCAGGACGTCGAGCTCGACAAGCGGGTGCTGGACGCGGTCGGCGAGGCGCTCGGGCATCTGGTCACCAACGCCGTCGATCACGGCTGCGAGAGCCCGCAGGCGCGCGTGGCCGCCGGCAAGCCCGAAGCGGCGTGCGTGTCCGTGCGGGCCCGGGCGTCCGGCGCCTCGGTGATCATCGAGGTCGGGGACGACGGCGCCGGCATCGATCGCGCCGCGGTCTACCGGGCTGCCGTCGCAGCGGGGCTCGTGGCGCCGAACGGGGCGCGCGGCGCCGATGTACCAGCAGATCCCGGTTTCGACGCGCTCGATCACATCTTCGCGCCGGCACTTTCGACCCGCTCATCGGTCAGCGAGAGCTCAGGGCGCGGGGTCGGCCTCGACGTGGTGCGCTCGACGGTGGAGGCGCTCGGCGGCCAGATCGAGGTCGCCAGCGAGCCGGGCGCGGGCACCCGTTTCACCCTCACCCTGCCGGTCTCGCTCGGGGTGCTGCGGTGCCTGCTGTGCCGGGTGGGCGCCGAGCGCTACGCCATCCCGCTGCCGTCGGTCAGCGAAACCTGCCTGCTGCGCGGGGGAGCGGCGGCGGCGGTGAGCACGTTCGCCGGCGCCGAGCTGCTGATCCGCGACGGGGTTCCGGTGCCGCTGCTCGATCTGGCGCAGGTGCTGGGCGCGTTCACGGGCAGTCGCGCCAACCGCGCGCTGCGCAAGCCGCGGGCCGCGCTGATCACGCTGTCGGGGCGCCGACCCCTGGCCTGGGCGGTGGACGGTCTCGACGGGGAGGTCGATCTCGTCGTCACCGATCTCGGCCCTTTCCTGTCCGGAGGGGCGGAGCGAGAGGCTCACATGCGCTCGGGCGTCGTGACGGGTGGGGTGAGCGGCGCCTCCGGTGTGGCGGCCGCCGTCACCGGAGCCAGCATCCTCGACGACGGCACCGTGATCTGCCTGCTGGACCTGCGCGCGCTGGCCAACGCGGCCGGGGCGGGCGACCGGATGCGGGTTGCCCTCGCGGCGGCCCAGGCCGGCGGGGAGCGTGACCAGGCCCCGGCGCCGCCGCGGCCGCTGCGCATCCTGGTCGTCGAAGACTCGGTCGGAGTGCGCGAACTCGAGCGCAGCCTGCTCGCCGGCGCCGGCTACGCGGTCGACACGGCGGTGGACGGTGCTGACGGCGCGGCCCGGCTGGCCGGGGAGCCTTACGACCTGGTCCTCACCGACGTCGAGATGCCCGGGATGGACGGCCTCGAGCTCACCAAGCTGATCCGCGCGACGCCCGCGTGGCGCGCCGTCCCGGTCGTCGTCATGACCAGCCGCGACAGCGAGGCCGACCGGCGCGCCGGGATGGACGCCGGCGCCGATGCCTACCTGCACAAGAGCGATTTCTCCGCCGCCGATCTCCTCGGCACCGTCACCCGTCTGCTCGGAGGGTTCACATGAGCGAAGCACCCCTGCACGAAGGTTCGCCCCGCATCGTCGTCGCGGACGACAGCCCGACCCTGCGCAAGGTGGTGGCGAGCATCCTCACCCGCGAGGGTTTCGATGTCGTCGCCGTCGCCGAGGACGGGTTGGAGGCTGTTCAGGCGGCGAACCGGCACCAGCCGGACGCGGTCGTGATGGACGTCCAGATGCCGCGGCTGTCCGGGTATGTCGCCGCTCGGCTGCTGAAAGAGGACTGGGCGACGGCCGACATCCCGGTCGTGCTGCTGACCTCGCTCGACGCCGCCAGCGACCGCTACTGGGGCGAGCAGGCCGGTGCCGACCGCTACCTGACCAAGGACTTCCAGTCCGACGAGCTGGGCACCGCCCTGCGCGAGGTGCTCGCCGACGCGTACGAGCGTCGAGGCGGCCCGCGGCTCTACCCGGACCCCGTCGAGCTCGACGCCGACGAGATTCTCGAGCGCACCTGCGAGGTCTTCGACCGCACGCTTTTCCAGACCTCGCTGGCTGCGTCCCTGACCTCGCTGGCCGCGACCTGCCCGGACCTGGAGTCGACCATCGCCGGCGTGCTCGGTGTCATCGGCTCGGTCGTCGACTCGGCGCTGGCCGGCGTCGTCCTCGTCGCCGAGCGCACCGCGTACCTCACCGTGACGCGCGGGGTCTCGCACGCGCATTACCGGGAGTTCCTGCGCCGCTCCGCCGAAACGATCTCCGCCGCGATCGGCGAGCACTTCCCGCCGGAGCAGCTCACCATGCGCGTCGCCGATCCGCAGGGCCTGCTCGGGCAGGTGGACGACCCCAACGAGGCCGATCTCGCGACGTACCTGTCCATGCCGCTGCGCGGGGCCGGGGCCGGTGGGCCGGGCAGCGTGGTCGGCGTGCTCGCGCTCTCGTCCTCGATCCCGGAAGGGTTCGGCGATGCAGCATTCACGACGCTGAAATTGCTGGAGGGACCGGCGGGCCTGGTCGTCGACAACGGCCGGCTGCGCGAGCACACGCTGCACGCCGCCGCTGCGGGCACCTTGCCCCGTCCAGGAGGCCGGGCCGCCCTGCTGCGCTGACCCGGGTCGTGTCAAACTGACCGGACGTCTCAGCGAAGAGGCGGCGCACCCAGCATCCGGAGGTTTACGTGGAGTTCGGGCTCTTCATCCAGAACTACGTTCCGGCCAGTCGCCGGGCGGTCGATCCGCTGGCTGAACACCACGCGATCATGGAAGACCTGCAGGCGGTCATCGCTGCCGACAAGGCCGGCTTCAAGTACGTGTGGGTGACCGAGCACCACTTCCTCGACGAGTACTCGCACCTGTCGGCCAACGACGTCGTGCTCGCCTACCTCGCGGCGAAGACCGAGCGCATCCACCTCGGGTCCGGCATCTTCAACCCGCTGCCGCAGGTGAACCACCCGGCGAAGGTGGCCGAGCGCGTCGCCTATCTCGACCACGTCTCCGATGGCCGCTTCGAGTTCGGTACGGGCCGCGGCGCCGGCAGCCACGAGATCCTCGGCTTCCTGCCCGGCATTGAGTCGACCGACCAGACGAAGGAGATCTGGGAGGACGTCATCGGCGAGTTCGCCAAGATGTGGACCCAGGAGGAGTACCCGGGCTACGACGGCAAATATTGGAGCCTGCCGCCGCGCAAGATCCTCCCGAAGCCGCTGCACAAGCCGCACCCGCCGATGTGGTACGCGGCGGGTAACCCGAGCAGCTACGAGATGGCCGGCCGTAAGGGCCTGGGTGTGCTCGGCTTCTCCCTCGACGAGGTCGAGAAGGTTGACAAGGTCCTGAACCCGTACCGCAAGGCGGTCGCGAACGCCGACCCGGTGGGCGCGTTCGTGAACGACAACATCATGGGCGTCATCGCGGCGTATGTCGCTGAGGACACCGCAGCCGCGCGCAAGAGCTACATCGACTCCGACCCGAACTACCTGATCAGCAACGTCTTCCGCTACCACGACACGATGCCGCGCCCGGAAGGCATCCCGTACTGGCCGGACCGGATCCCGGCGCCGACCGAGGAGATGGTGAGCGACCAGATCAAGGCCGGCCAGGTCATCATCGGCAACCCGGATGAGGCGCTCGCGCAGTTGAAGCGCTGGGAGGCCACCGGCATCGACCAGGTGTGCTTCGGCATCGGCCCGGCGCCCATCGAGGAGACCCTCACCACCATCCGGCTTATCGGCGAGCACGTCATCCCGAAGATCGACACCGACCCCGAATTCAAGAGCGACAGGAACCGCAAGGCGGCTTCCTGACGCAGCGCTGTCCCTACAGCGGCGGTCGCCGGTCAGTCCAGGGCTTCGCCCGCTCGAGCTGACCGGCGAGCCGGAAGAGCACGTCCTCGCGCCCGTAGCCGGCCGTGCACTGCACCCCGATGGGAAGGCCGCCGGGGCTCCAGTGCAGCGGTAGCGAGATCGACGGCTGCCCTGACACGTCGAACGGGATGGCGAAGCCGGACATCGCTCCCCAGCCGGGGAAGCACTCCTCGAGCGGCCGGTCCCCGGACAGCGTGCCCAGCAGCGGCGGCTGGATCGCCATCGTCGGGCTGATAACGACGTCGTAGGGCGCGCAGGCGGCCGTGATCTGGCGGCTCCAGGCAGCGAGGGTGTCGACCGCGCGGACCAGGTCGACGGCACTCGCCGACCGCCCGGCCGCCACCATGGCGGCGGGCATCGGCTCGAGGTCGTTGATGGTGATCGACAGCGTGTCTTCCCACTGCGCGATCTCGCCCGCGAGCCCCACGGCGATGAGCGTCGACATCGCTCCCGCGCCGGCGGAGCTCGCCAGCACCGATCCGGAGAACTCCTCGACGTGATGGCCGAGGCCGCTGAGCAGCTCGCCCGTTTCCCTTGCAGCCAAAGCACATTCGGGGTCGACCGGGGCGCCGTTGGGCAGGTCGAGCATGAGCCCGATCCGCAGCGGGCCGGGCTCCGTCGTCACCTCGAGCAGCCACGGCCGCTCGGGCAGCGGGGCTCGGTGAAGGTCGCCGGGCACGGAGCCCGCGGTCGCGTCGAGCACGGCCGCGCTGTCGCGCACCGTGCGCGTGATGACGTGCTCGTACGTGAGCGGCCCCCAGTACTCGCCGTGGTCGGGCGCGAGGCTCATCCGGTCGCGGCTCGGCTTCAGCCCGACCAGCCCGCAGCAGGAGGCCGGGATGCGGATGGAGCCGCCCATGTCGTTGCCGTGCGCCGCGGGGACGATGCCGGCCGCCACCGCCGCCGCCGAACCGCCGCTCGACCCACCCGGGGAGTGGGACAGCGACCACGGGTTGTGAGCGGGACCGTAGCGCAGCGGCTCGGTGGTCGACGACATCGTCAGCTCGGGAACCTTGGTACGGCCGAGGAGGACGAACCCCGCCTGCCGGTAGCGGTGGGTGAGCTCGGTGTCGTGGGGCGAGCGCCAGTGCACGTCGGCCAGGGCGCCGATGCCATGACGGTAGGGGTCACCCTCCGAGTGCTGAACGGCGTCCTTCAGCAGGAACGGCACGCCGCGGAACGGGCCGTCGGGCAGCGTGCCCGCGGCCTGCATGCGTGCACGATCCACGCTTTGCGACGCGAGCAGCTGCAGCTGCGGTTCGAGCGCCTCCAGCCGGGCTATGGCTGCCTCGACCACCTCCGACGGGGTCAGCACCCCATCGCGGATGAGCTGCGCCAGCCCGACCGCGTCGGTCCAGCGCAGCTCATCTGACCAGGCTGCATCATGGGACATGGCCCACAGCATGCCTCGCCGGCTTAACGCGGCGGCAGGTAGGGGAGGGGGTCGACGGCGCGCCCGAAGCGGTAGATCTCGAAGTGCAGGTGCGGGCCGCTGGCATTGCCGGTGGCTCCGAGCAGCCCGATGACGGCGCCCGGGGTCACTCGCAACCCGGTGTGGGCGTAGATGTACGACAGGTGCGCGTAACAGCTGCGAAAGCCCGCGTCGCGCGTCACGCAGACGTAGTTCCCGTAGCCGTAGTAGTTGCCGGCGAACGTCACGGTTCCGGCGGTCACGGACCGTACCGGGGTGCCGTACGGGGCCCAGAGGTCCACCCCGCTGTGGCCCGCGTGGAAGCCCTGCGAGACGACGCCGGGCCGGGCCAGCGGGTACCAGATGAGGCTGGCCGGCGAGCAGGAGCTGACAGCGAGCGAAAGCGCGGCTGCGCCGGAAACGGCGAGCGCGGCCTTCGTTAGATGGCGACCGGTGCGGCCGCGGGCGGGTGCGCTGCGCCGCAGGCGGGCGAGCTTTGGACGCAGGGCAGAGTGGATCGCGGACATGCAGGGACCTCCCAGTCGCCTGCGAGGTGAGCTGACGGGTTCGGGCAGGGACGGCCCGGCCGGATTGCTCCGGCTTCACCCCGTGCCGCGGCGATCGCCTGACGCTGTTCAGGCGCTGCCGCAGCGGTTGGTTCCCCCGCTCCCGCCCGGCAGTACTCGAGGGACCGCATGGTGTGGGCGGGACTCGGCGTGGCCACCAGGCGGGTGTGTGAGGACGAATGGTGTGTACCTCATCGCGCCGCGCCGCTCACCGCGGGTCGCACCAGAAGTCCTCGGCCGTCCGCCCGATCGGGGCGGAATTGGCGATGTTTGTCCCGTGAGCCAGGGCCGAGAATTTCGGGCTCATCCACGGCAGGCGCTGCCGCGTAGCCGGCCGACTTGCGGCAGACTCGCGCTAATGGGAACAGAGACGGGTACCGACGGCCCCGGCAGCATGGCTCCGGCCGCGCCACACAGCCGCGCCTACGAGACCGATCGCGAACACGTCTTCCACTCCTGGTCCGCCCAGGCGGCTCTTGACCCGATCGTCGTCGCCGGCGGCCAGGGCAGCTGGTTCTGGGACGAGGCGGGCAAGCGTTACCTCGATTTCTCCAGCCAGCTGGTCAACCTGAATCTCGGCCATCAGCATCCGGCGATCGTGAACGCGATCGCGAAGAAGGCCGGCGAGCTCTGCACCATCTCGCCCGTCTTCGCGGAGGCCAGCCGCAGCCGTGCGGCGGAGCTCATCGCGGGCTACGCGCCCTCGGGTCTGAACCGGGTCTTCTTCACCAACGGCGGCGCCGACGCCAACGAGCATGCCGTGCGCCTGGCGAGGCTCACGACCGGCCGCCCGAAGGTGCTCTCGACGTACCGCTCGTACCACGGGGCCACGGCCAACGCCATGGCGATGACCGGCGAGCCGCGGCGCTGGGGCAGCGACACCGGAACGCAGGCGGTTGTGCACTTCTTCGGCCCGTATCCCTACCGCAGCGCGTTTTACGCCCAGTCCGAGCAGGAGGAGGCCGCCCGCGCCCTGCAACACCTCGCTGACGTCATCACGCTCGAGGGTCCGGCGACGATAGCGGCGATCATCCTCGAAACCGTCGTCGGCACCAACGGCATCCTGGTGCCGCCGCCGGGCTACCTGGCCGGGGTACGCGAGCTGTGCGACCGCTACGGGATCGTCTTCATCGCCGACGAGGTCATGTGCGGCTTCGGTCGCTGCGGCGAGTGGTTCGCGATCGACCACTGGAACGTCGTGCCCGACCTGATCACCTTCGCCAAGGGCGTGAACTCCGGCTACATCCCGCTCGGCGGCGTGATCATCAGCGACGCGATCGCTGACGCCTTCGCCACCAAGCCCTACCCGGGCGGGCTGACGTACTCCGGCCACGTGCTCGCCTGCGCGGCGGCCGTGGCCAGCATGGAGGCGTTCGAGGCCGAAGGCACGCTCTCCTACGTGCGACGCGTCGGCGAGGAGGTCGTGCGCCCGGAGCTGGAACGCATCGCCGCCGCTCACCCGAGCGTCGGCGAGGTGCGCGGCATCGGCATGTTCTGGGCGATCGAGCTCGTGCGTGACCCGCAGACGCGCGAACCGCTGGTGCCATTCAACGCTGCCGGTCCCGACGCCGCGCCGATGGCCGAGCTGGCCGCGGCGGCGAAAGCACGCGGGCTGTTTCCCTTCACCCACTTCAACCGCATGCACGTGGTGCCGCCATGCAATACCAGCGAGGACGATCTTCGTCACGGTCTCGGGATCATCGACGACGTCCTCGAACTGGCCGACGCTCGCGTGCCGTCGCAGGCCCGCTGAGGAGATTCCGCTCCTTCCCACCGGCTCGCGCAGGACTTTCTACCCGGCTCCTTCGTGCCTCTGATAACCGAAGCGGCGCCGGATCTCGCCGGCTGCGGGAGCAGCTCGGCGAAGTCCAAGTCCTCGGGCGCCAAGTCCGCGTCAACCCCGGTGCCGGCCGCCACCGCCACCAAATCCGCGGCGCCGGTGCCCAAGGTGAACAAGGTCGATGTCACCGCGACGGACTCCAAGATCACCCTGAGCAGCACCGCGTTCAAGGTGGGCAGCTACACCTTCAGCCTGAAGAACTCGAGCAAGACGAAGCAGGCGCTGACCATCTCCGGGCCTGGCCTGGAGAACAAGCCGACGTCCGCGACCCTGACCCCGGGTCAGTCGTCCGACCTGATCGTGCCCTTGAAGAAGGGGAAGTACCAGCTCTGGTCCCCGATCTCCGCCACCAAGGCGAAGATCAGCATCGTGGTGAACTAGGCCCCACGATCACCTGGGTCCGGCTCCTTCCGGCTGCTGACACCGGAAGGGCCGGCCCAGTGGGCAGCCCAGACTTTGGGGCGGCTGCGGCGTCGACCGCGACATGATCCAATGCGGCTACGCTGACGCTGTGGTCGGGCCCGCAGTCTCCGCGTCCGGTACCAACACCCGGCAACGCATCTTCAATGAGATGCTCACCGGGATCCTGCTGTACTCGGTGGTGCTCGGCTTCTTCAACGACTACACGGACATCATCCACACCGGCACCTACTCGACGACCTTTGCCGTCGCCGTGGTGATGCAGATTCTGACCTTCCTCACCTTTGCGTTGAAAAACCGGGTGCTGCGCTGGCTGAACAGTCGCGGCCGGCCCCCGCGCAAAGCGGTGGTCGCATTCAGCGTGTGGCTCATCATGTTCCTGTCGAAATTCGTTTTCCTGGCCGCTATCACCGCGATATTTCGGGGCGAGGTCAAGGTCAGCAATTTCGTGGGTTTGCTGCTGATCATTGTCTGCATGACCGTCGCGCAGAAGGTTCTGGAGCTGGCCTACCAGAAGCTGGGGGATTGAGGCGTCCGGCGCAGCTGCGTGCAAGGATGCTGCCGCGATGAGTCAAGCTGGAGTTGCAGACGGCAGAGTCCGGCGGGCTGCGCATTCCGCATGGACGCCGGCTGTTCGCGACGCTCACCGAGGAGCCTCGGGCGCGTCGCGTCACCGACGTTCTGGTCGTCGTGGCCGGCACCGTGGCCGCCGTCGTCGTCAGCCTGGTCGGCGTTCCGGCGGCCGGAGCTGACCGGCGGGTCGGCGACTGGCTGTCGGCGCCATTCAGCCTTGACGTCGTTCGTGACGCGTCGATCGGCTGCTTCTCAGCCTGGGCGCTGGCGCTGGTGGTCACCGCCGCGGTGCGGCGCAGGTTCATGCTGGTGCGCGACCTCGTGGTGGCGGCCGTGCTGGTGGTGGGTCTTGCCGCGCTGGCGAGCGTCCTGGCTCACGGTGGCTGGGCGGGCGCTCTTTTCGGCCGCAGCGGGAGCGGCGGTGGCCTCGAGGTCTGGACCCCGCCGCTCGCTCTCGCGGTGCCGGCGGCGGCGGTGTTCGCCGCCTCGCCGCAGCTGAGCAAGCCGGCGCGGCGTTTCGGGCATTGGCTGCTCGTACTGGCGGCCGTGGGGCTGGCGCTCGGGGGCCGGCTTCCGTCGGCCATCGTTTCGGCCTGGCTGGTCGCGATCGTGGCGGCAGCCGTCGTGCACCTCGCCTTCGGATCCTCGCGGGGCCGGCCGAGCCTGGCCGATGTCCAGCTGGCGCTCGAGCGCGTCGGCGTCGCGGCGACAGCGGTCGGTGCGGCGGACCGCCAGACCCACGGCGTCTTCCTGGTGAACGCCACCGACCCGGCCGGCAACCCGCTGCTGGTCAAGATCTACGGGCGCGATGCCAAGGACACCCGGCTGGTCGTCGCGGTGTGGCGCCGGATCTGGTTTCGCGACTCCGGAGCCGCGGTCCCGTTCGGGCTGCTGCCTCAGGTCGAGCACGAGGCCTTCCTGACGCTCTTCGTCGAGCGGGCCGGCGTGCTGACCCACGAGGTGGTCGGCGCCGGGACGACCCCGCAGAAGGACGCGCTGCTGGTGCTGGGGCGCCGCGGCACCCTGCTTCGCGACCTCCCCGACCGCTGGACGGACGGCACCGCCCGCGGTGTGTGGTCGCTGCTCGGGCGCTTGCGCAAGGCCGGCGTCACCCATGGCCAGATCGACGACGCCCACTTGCTGCTCGACGCCGATGTCGTGGGCATCGACGACCTCAGGGGAGCGGCGCTCACCGCGGGGCAGCTCGACCTGCCGCACGACGAGGCGCAGGCGCTCGTCTCGACCGCGCTGGCGCTCGGTCCGGAGCGCGCCGTGACCATCGCCTGCGAAGCGATCGGCGCCCCTCGACTGGCGGCGGTGCTGCCCTACGTGCAGGCCCCGGTGCTGACCCCGCAGCAGCGCACCGACATCCGGGCCCGGAAGGTCAATCTCGATGAGCTGCGTGCCACGGCAGCCGCAGGCCGCCGGCGTCGAGACGCCACCGCTTCAGCAGCTGCGACGGGTCACCTGGCGCAGCGCGCTGCAGATCGTGCTCATGGTCGTGGCGGTCGGCATCCTGGCCAACCAGGTAGCCGGGCTCGACTTCGCCGCCCTTGGCAAGCAGCTGCGGGGCGCCACCTGGTGGATGGTGGCCGTCGGGGCCGTGATTGCCCAGGGGCCGCGCCTGGGCCAGGCCCTTTCCTGCATGGGGGCGTCGCCGCGCCCGCTGCCCCTCAAACCGGTCTACTTCCTTCAGCTGGCGCAGGCGTACATCGGGCTCGTGGTGCCGGCGAGCGCGGCGCGTATCGCCATCAACATCCGGTTCTTCCAGCGGCAGGGCCTGCCGGCGGGTTCCGCACTCGCGGTCGGAGCCATCGACGGCTTCGCCGGGTTCGTCGTGGAAATGGTCCTGCTGCTCGGGATCCTGCTGTTAACCCCCCGCACGCTGCACCTGGACCTCAGCGGTGGGTCCGGCTCGGGGCTGCGCACGATGCTGCTGATCATCGCCCTCTTCGCGGTGCTGGTCGGTCTCGTGCTCGCCCTCAACAAGCGGCGCCGGCGCCAGCTCGGCGAGTGGGTCCGGGGGCTGATCGCCGACGGCTACGAGACGGTCCGCGGGCTGCAGTCGATTCGCCGGCTGGCCCTGCTGATCGGCGGCAATCTGGCCTCGGACCTGCTGTTCGCCGGCGCGCTCGGAACGTTCACGTGGGCGTTCGGCACCCGCGTGGGGTTCATGGACCTGATCGTGATCATCATCAGCGTCTCGCTGCTGGCCGGGCTGCTGCCGATCCCCGGAGGTGTCGGTGTCACCGAGGGCGGCCTGGCCCTCGGGCTGGTGAGCGTGGGGATGCCCGAGGAGGCCGCCTTCGCCGCCGTCATCCTGTACCGGCTGGCGACCTACTACGTCCCACCGGTCTGGGGCTTTCTGGCCCTGCGCTGGCTCGAGCGGAACAACCACCTGTAACGCGCCGTCCCGCGACGATCGGAACACCGGTCCCCGAGGCAGACGGGTCTTTGTTCCGTAGCCGGCGCGCCGCATCGGTCACTACGCTCCACGTTCCTCGCGCCGGGGGACGTGCACGAATGCGGCGAGGCGGGGCGGAGGGAGCTGCCGCACATGGTCGAGCGAATGACGGGCTCGGACGCCACCTTGCGGGTCAGGGCTGCCCCGGGCTTCCCCGCCGTCGTGCCCCGGATGCGGTCGCTGGGATGAGCGGCTTCAACCTCGCCGACCTGTTCGAGATCGTCGTCGATGCCGCACCGAACCGGGAAGTGCTCGTCTCGCCGCCACGCCGCCTGACGCTTGCCCAGCTCGACGAGAGAGCCAACCGGCTGGCGGACGTGTTGAGCGGGCTCGGGGTGGGGCGCGGTCACCACGTTGGACTGCAACTGGTCAACGGCACCGAGTACGTGGAAGGAATGCTCGCCTGCTTCAAGCTGTCCGCGGTTCCGATCAACCTGAACTATCGCTACGTCGAAGCGGAGCTGCGCTACCTGTACGAAGATGCCGACCTCGTCATCGTCATCCACCACCGGCAGTTTTCGTCACGGATCGCACTTGTGGCTCGCGATACCGCCAAGCTCGAGCACCTCATCGTCGTCGGGGACAGCAGCGACCAGCTTCCGCCGCCCGGGGCGATCGACTACGAGAAGGCGCTCGCCGCGGCGGATCCGGCACGTCCGCACAACCCCAGCCGTAACGGAGACGACTGGTACATCGCCTATACCGGCGGCACCACCGGGATGCCCAAGGGCGTCGTCTGGCGCCAGGAGGACATCTTCTTCGCGGGCATGGGCGGCGGCGATCCCACCGCGTCCGGAGACGAGGTGCGCGCTCCGCAGGCGCTTGCCGAGCGGCTCCCGGAAGTGGGTCTCACGATGCTGGCGGCGCCCCCGATGATGCATGTGAGCTCCCAGTGGGCGGTGTTCCTGGCGATCTTCACGGGTGGCAGGATCGTCTTCCCGCCGCCGGGGAACCTCGACCCGGACGCGATCCTGCGGCTGATGGTCGCGGAGCGCGTCAACCTTCTGGTGGTCGTGGGCGACGCGATGGCACGGCCCCTTGCCGGCGCCCTGCAGCGCGCACAGGCAGCCGGGACACCGTACGAACTCTCCGCGCTCCTGGCCATCGGTTCGGGCGGAGCGACGTTGTCGGCGACGGCCCGACGCCAACTCGGGCGGATGCTGCCGAACGTCATGATTCTTGATGGGTTGGGATCGTCGGAGACCGGGATTCTCGGCACGCAGCCGCGGGACGCGGCGGACACGTCACAACAGTCCCGCTTCACGGTCAACGCGCAAACCTGCGTCCTCGACGAGCAGAACCGGCCGGTGCGTCCCGGAAGCGGCATCGTCGGGCGGCTGGCCCGCAAAGGCCATGTGCCACTCGGCTATTACAAGCATGAGCAGGACACAAGCTCAGCGTTCCTCGACGTCGGCGGGGAACGCTGGGTCCTTCCTGGTGACCACGCAATGGTCGACGCCGACGGCACCGTCATTCTCCTCGGCCGCGGTTCGACATGCGTCAATACCGGCGGAGAGAAGGTCTACCCCGAGGAAGTCGAAGTCGCGATCTTGAGCGCACCGGAGGTCGCTGACGCCGTCGTCGTCGGCGTGCCCGATGAGCGTTGGGGCGAGCAGGTGGTCGCCATCATCCGGCCGGCCCCCGGCGAGACCCTGTCGCTCGACAGGCTCCAGGACCATCTTCGCCAGCACCTCGCCGGATTCAAGGTGCCGCGAAGCCTGGTCATCGTCGACGCTGTCGAACGGACACCTGCGGGAAAGCCGGACTACAAGTGGGCTCGCGAATACGCGATGAGCGCGGAAATCAGGAGTGACTCGGGCCCCGGTGTGCGTGGTCAGGGTGCAGTGACCGTGGACGGGACATCCGCCACCCGGTGATCGGTGGACGGGGTGCTGAGACGCCCGAACGGGTCGACCACGGGGGTCGGGTCACCGAGGCCGGCGGACGCGAGAAGTTCGAGCAGCGCCGCCGGAATGCCGTCTGCGATGAGGAACGGGTCGGGCACGAGGTCCGGGTCGACGATCACGCCGAAATCGAAGCGGTCGCCGTAGCTCAGCAGGGTGATGTTCACGCCCATTGTCTCCATGATGACGCTGGTGGAGTAGATCCCGGCCACCCGCCCGCCGCCGCAGTAGAGATCGAACGGCGGGCCGGGCACGTTGGAGATCGTGGTGTTCGCCACCGTGGGGAAGCGGGTGGCCAGATGGCTGTCGGCGAGTGCCCGAACGGCAAGAGCAGTGATGGCGGGCGGCGTCAGATCGCCCATCGAGGGGATCGGGTGGGAGCGCACCGCGTGATCCAGGTTTTTCGTCGCCTGGCTGCTGCTACGAATCCGCATGAGCCGCTCGACCGGATCGATGACGTCGGTCGCGAGCTTCACGAACATGATTGCCACCCGATTGTCCATCGCCGACTCCGCCCCACGGCTCGAAATCGGGACGCCGGCGACCAGCGGCTTGCTGAGGTGCTCGCCGTTGCCGATCAGGTAGTTGCGCAGTGCCCCGGCGCACAAGGCCAGCACGACGTCGTTCACCTTGACCCCGAACGCGTTCTTCACCAGTCGCACGTCGGCGAGCGCGACGGAGCTGAAGCCGAACGCCCGACGCGGCCCGATCGTCTTGTTGAACGAGGTACGAGGTGCTCCCAGGTACCGGTAAAGATTGTCGCCCTCGCTCGAGGCTGTCGCCACCGTCAACGCTCGCCTGGCGAGCCCGAGACCAAACCGAGCGAACCGGACCGGGGTCTGCGCCAGGTGCGGTATCGCTGACACCATCAGCGATGGCCAAGACGGCGTGGGGCCGGGCTCGGGTTCCCGCCCGGTCGGTGTCGCGGGGTGCGCCGGATGCGGTTCGGTGTCGAACAGCACCGTGGTCAGGCTGGCGCCGCTGACGCCGTCCATGAGGCTGTGGTGGCACTTCATCAACACTGCGAGCCGGTCGTCTCCGAGACCGTCGATGAGGTACAGCTCCCACAGCGGGTAGCGGCGATCCAGCTGCTTGGACATGATCCGGCCGGCGAGCGCCGCGACCTCGCGACGTCCGGCCGGCGCCGGCAACGTCACGAAGAAGACGTGGCGCCGGATATCGAAATCCTCGTCCTGCACCCACACCGGAAGGTCCAGGCCGAACGGGACTGTCCGCAGCTTCCACGTGAGCTTCGGGACCAACGCCAGCCGCTGCTCCATCTCACCTGCAAGCCGCTGCAACGTCGCGTGAGAGTCGCCGGCACTCTCGATGATCGTCAAACCACCCACATGGAAATGCCACGACTTCGTTTCAGCCGCCAGCATCATGGTGTCGGTTCCTGACAAGCGTGCCATGACGCCCTCCCCATATCCCTTTCGCGACGCGACCGGGCGGCTGCGGTTGACGTGCGGTTTCAGAGTCTGGCCCGCGACCGTTCGACCATCCCGGTCTGCACCAGAGCCTCGAGCAGGAATTTGCGGACGGGTCTTGCCCGGGCGAATCCGGTGTGTCCGCCCTCATACCAGCTGATCTGCGGGTTTCCCCAGTGCTTCCAGAGCCGTTCCACCTGCTCCCGCGGATGCACCAACTGGTCTGCCAGGCCTGCGTAGATGAAGCGTCGCTCGGGCGGCAACCGCGGTTCGAGCGAAAGGGGGGAGATGATGCGCGCCAGCTCCTTCGCCGGCCGAACGATCCGGCTCACCTGGTCCTGCGGGTAGCCACCTGCGTGGGTCTCGATGAGATCGAGCAGATTCACCACCGGCACCCCGGCGACGGCGCAGGCGAGCCCATCCTGGGTGCTTGCGATCAGCGAGGTGACGTAGCCGCCCAGCGAAACCCCGGTGACGCCCAACGGCGAGTCGGCGTTGGCTGCGCGCACCCACGAGATCAGGCGTCGGACATCCCACACGGATTGAGCCGTGCCATGAACATTGTTCATGACGTCCTCGCTCGGAAATGCCGCATTCTTGGATTTCCCGCGACGGCGCGGACCATGTAAGGGCAGCACCGGGAAGAGCAGGTTGAGCCCGAGTTGCTCGTGCAGCCAGCGGGCCCGGAACAGCGCGAGATCAATGGCCGGCCGGCCCATGCTCGTGCCGTGCACGCAGATGAGCCACGGCCGTGGCTCATCGTGACGCAGCATCCAGGCGTGCCCTTCCCGGTTGCCGGAGAAGCTCAGCCAGCGATCGCGTCCCGGTTCGCCCGCGCGCGGCGCGTATTCACTCGTGAATGAAAGGTGCTGGTAGGGCTGCGAGCGATACGCCGCAAGCCGTATCGCAACATCGGTCAGCTCGGGAGGCTCCTCGAAGAACGTCTCCGGCTTCGCGAGCCAGCCTTCCTCACGGCTGTAGGCGACAGCTGCGATCGTCTCGCGCTCGATGCGCTGGAGGTCCGCCGGATCGATCGAGGACCGCAGGATTCGGAAACCCGCCAGGACGATCTCGTCCAAGAACGCATGGCCGGCCAAGGCAACGGTGGGACGCACGACCGGGAGGTCGTCGTCGTCGCGTCGGACCAGATAGTCCCGCCAGGATCGGGCGTAAAAGCCACCGGCTCGAGGAAGCGGCGACATCGCCGAACGCAAGCGATTCGGAGCCTTGCGGGATGTCGCGGAAGAGCGCGTTCCGTCGGTTTTCTCGTCCATGTCGGACTCCTCGCCTGTAGCCGCGAGGATGACGTACCTGCCACGCGGGTGAGCAGGCCGTTGTGCTTGCACCCGTATGACTTCTGGCCCCTGTTCCCCACGGGACCCGGCTCTACGTTCCCCTGAGCAAGGCCAAGGAGTCGTGAGCGACGATGCCACGCTTGTCAGGTACCGACACCATGATGCTGGCGGCCGAAACGAAGTCCTGGCACTTTCACGTCGGCGGTTTGACGATCGTCGAATGTGACGGTGATCCGCGGGCGACGCTGCGGCGTATTGCCGATGAGGTGGAGCAGCGGCTGGCGTTGGCGCCGAAGTTCATGTGGAAGCTGCGCACGGTGCCGTTCGGCTTGGATCGGCCGGTCTGGGTGCAGGACGAGGATTTCGATCTGAACCGTCACGTTCATTTCGTGACGTTGCCGGAGCCGGCGGGACGTCGCGAGGTCGCGGCGCTCGCCGGCCGGATCATGTCCAAGCAGCTGGATCGCCGCTATCCGCTGTGGGAGCTCTACCTCATCGACGGCCTTGGCCGCGATCATGTCGCCGCACTCATGAAGTGCCACCACTGCATGATGGACGGCGTCAGCGGCGCCAGCCTGGTGACGATTCTCGACGACGTCGAACGCCACCCGGCGCACCCGCCGCGACCTACGGGCGACGAACCGCAGCTGAATGAGAACCCGTCCTGGCTGTCCCTCCTGTCAGCGGCGATACCGCACCTGGTGCAGACGCCGGTGCGCCTCGGCCGCAGCGGCCTTGCACTCATGCAGCGCGTCGCCACGATCGCCACGTTCTCCGCCGGCGGCGCCGACGTGTACCGGTACACCGGAGCGCCACATACCTCCTTCAACGGAAGGATTGGACCGCAGCGCGCGTTCGGGTTCAGCTCGGTCGCGCTGGCAGACGTCCTGGCTCTGAAGAAGAAGTTCGACGTCACGGTGAACGACGTCGTGCTTGCAGTGTGCGACGGCGCCCTGCGCAATTACCTGATCGGCAACGGCGAGCACCCGGACGCCACGCTGGTGGCCGGAGTTCCGATCTCGACCCGTGGCGCGGACACCACGCTGGACAACCAGATCGGCACGATGTGCGTCAAGCTCGCTACCGACATCGCCGATCCGGTCGAGCGACTCGTTCTGACTCACCAGAACGCCGAAGCGGCCAAGCGCATCCACCATGACATTCGCGCGCACCGGCTGCCCTCCGTGGGCGAGATGGCTCCTCCAGCAGCGCTTGAGTTCCTGCTACGAGGCCTGTCTCAGACAGGTCTGATCAGCCACCTGCCGACGACCATGAACGCGATCATCTCGAACGTCCCCGGCCCGCGCTTCGACCTCTTCATGGCCGGTGGACGCATCACGGGCATCTTCCCGACGAGCGTGATCACGGAAACGATGGCGCTCAACATCACGCTGTTCAGTTACGGGGATCGCATCGACTTCGGCGTTTACGTCGATCCCCAGGCCGTTCCGGATCCGTTCCTGGTCGCTGACGGCATCCCCGACGCTCTACGTGAGTTGCTCGCCGCCGCAGGGCTCGGTGAACCGACGCCTGTCATCGATCCTTTCGGGGAACCGACCGACTCGCCGGGGCGGCGGGAGTGTGACCACACCGGCTCGCTGGTCACCCGGCCGAGGTAGCACCTTGCGCCATGAGGCAGAGGAGAAGCCCGTGTCTGGCCTTCAACGAGGACGATCGAGGCGGCTCGCGGTCGTGACGGTGGCGGCAACGCTGAGCGTCGCTGCCGTGGGATGTGGGCGGACGTCGAACGTCCCGACCGGCGGCGCCCCGGCGAGCTCTGTTCCCAGCAGCAGCGCAGCGGCAACGGGCGACTTCGGTTCGCTCACAAAGGTTTGCGCGCCCGGCCCGGGCACGGGTGGCTCCGGTCGTGGCATCGACGGCAAGTCGATTCACATCGGCGTGCTTGGTGATCCTGCGGCGTCAGCGGCACCCGGCTTGGGGCAGGAGTTCTTCGACGTGGCTGACGCGTTCACGAAATGGTGCAACGCGGCGGGAGGCATCAACGGCCGAATGATCGTTGTCGACAAGCTCGACGCCCAGTTGTTCGAAGGAGCCGCTCGCACGATCACCGCGTGCCAGCAAGACTTCATGTTGGTGGGCGGCGCGACGGCACTCGATGCGACAACCGTCAAGGTGCGTGAAGGGTGCAAGCTCGGCTCGATCCCGGCCTACACCGCGTCGCCAGAGGCCTACAACTCCGCCTACCAGGTGACGCCGGAAGGCAGCCCGTCGACCGTTTACCCGGTAGCGCCCCTGCGGCTGCTGGCCGAGGCGTACCCGCAAACGCAGCAGGGGCTGGGCATCGCGAGCAGCAGCCTGGCGTCCCTTCGAGCTCAGGGATTGCGGGCTCAGGAGGCGTGGCAGAACCTGGGCTACAAGGTTGCCGCGTTGCAGGAGCGTCCGGCGCTGGTGAGCAATTACCGGCCGTGGCAGGAGCAGATGAAACAGGCGGGCGCCAAGGCGGACTTCGAGATCGTCGCAACGGACGCCAACCTCATCTTCACCGGCATGAAGGACATCGGCTACGAGCCAGAGTGGGTCCTGTTCGGTCAGCAGTTCTACACCCAGAAGTCGGTCGAGACCGTCCAGGCTCTGGGCGCGATCCCGCCCACCTACACGAACCTGTCGAACCTGCCGTGGGAACTCTCCGATCAGTACCCGGTAGTGCAGCAGGCGAAGGACATCATGGCCGCGAGCCATCCCAAGGCCGGCTTGGACGCCTTCACCATGTACGCCTTCGACTCCTGGCTGCTCTGGGCGCAGACAGCCACCGCATGCGGAGATCAGCTCACGCAAGACTGCGTTCTCAAGAACGCCAATTCCCGGACGAACTGGGATGCCGGAGGCCTGTTCGCCCCGCTGGCCAAGCCACTCAGCGAACGACCCTTCTTCGACTGCTGGCTGCTGATGCGGCTGACCGAGAACGGGTGGGTCTACGACCAGAAGGTGACGCAGCCGAATCAAGGTCCCTACAACTGCAGCCCGGACAACCTCGTCGCTGTCCACAGCTACACCAACAAGTGATGGTGCCCCGATGCGGCCGCGCAGCTCGCTGTGCAGGGTGCCTGCCATGACCGGCGTGCGGGCGGTCGAGCTCGATCCCGACCGGCGGCCCGGGCACGTCCGGCGCGCTCACCGCGCCCGCGGGAGGTTCCAGCGCGGCGAGCGGGGCCAGCGGTGACTTCGGCGACCTGAAGGGGATTCTGCGGTCCCGGAAACCCACGCGGGGGAGGCGTTCGCGGGGTGAGTTCCACCGGGATCCAGGTCGGCGCCATGGCAGATCCGGGGGCCGTCGCCGCACCGGGTCTCGAGCGCGAGTTCTTCGATGTCGCACAGGCTTTCACCACGATGCCAAGCTCTTCGAAGTAGCCGCCCAGACGATCAACGCCTGCCAGAAGGACTTCATGCAACGGCAACGGCAACGGCAACGGCAGCGCCTTCGACGCCGCTGGCGTGAAGCCACGTATCGCCTGCAAACTCGGCGAGATACCGGCTTACTCCGTCTCGCTCCGGCGACAACCTCACCCAGGACTGCGTCCTGAAGAACGCGGCGAGCGAGCACAGCTGGACCGCCGGTGGCTTCTTCCCGCCACGCGACACCTGAGCGGAAAACCCTCAGCAGCCCACCTGCTACGTGCTGGAAAGGGTCACGCCGAACGGATTCGTGTACGACAAGCAGTCACCCAGCCGAACAATGGCGTCTACAACTGCGATTCGAAGAATGTCGTCGCCCTGGCGCACACCTACCAGTAACGACGAGCACGCTCAGGAAGCCCCCCCGGGTCTGTCTCGCCAACGGCAGAACGGCGATCGTCCACGGTCGCAGGTTCGAGTCCTGCCAGGGGGACTCTTTCTGTGCTCCCGTCGCCGGCGCTTCACAGCTGCTGCGGTGACGAAAGGCTCTATTGGCCTGGCCGCTGCTTTCCTAGAGTCAGCCTCCCGGTTCTCGTCGCGGAAAGAGAGGCGGCCATGAAGGCGCGAGCACTTGTGACGCTGGCAGCGCTGGCACTGGCGGCAGTCGCCTGCGGAAGCTCTGGCACGAATACGACCACGGCGCCGCCGAGCCCGAGCGCAACCGCCACGACGACACCTAGCGCGACATCCAGCGCGTCACCCACGACGACCCCCAAGACGCCGCTACCGGCCACCGCGGCAGCGGACGACACGACGACGGCGGTGTTCCCGGTCGCGAGCAGCAGCACCCGCTACACCGATCCCGTCGCGGCGGCCACCGGCTTCGCGACCGAGTACGCCGGCTTCGTCGACCCGGTGGTGGGCGCGTTCCAGCAAGGCGACTCCCGCTCCGGTGAGGTGCAGGTCCGTCCGCTGAAGAACGGGCCGGTCACCACGGTGTTCGTCCGCCAGCTCGGCAAGGACGACAGTTGGTGGGTGCTGGGTTCCGCGACGGCTGCCATCAGGCTGTCCACCCCGGACTGGTTCGCCCAGGTCTCGTCCCCGGTGACCGTGGCGGGTGAGAGCTCGGCGTTCGAGGGAACTGTGCAGACGCAGGTTCGCGAGGATGGCCGTGACGCACCGCTCGGCAGCGGCTTCGTCACCGGCGGCAGCATGGCGCTGGGCCCCTTCACCGGCACGCTCGCCTTCAGCCGCCCGACCCAGCAGTACGGCGCCCTCGTGCTCTACACCGACTCGCAGCAAGGCACTCCCTCGGTGCACACCTGGGAGATCGCGGTCCTTCGCATCCGCTTCGCCGGGTAGCGGCGGGCCGGCCTGGATCGACGGGTGCTCACCGCGTCAGTGGTAGAGCGAGACCATCGATCGCGTGCTCGAGGCGCTGGGTGTCGATCGCCTTGTCGTCCCGATCTTCGTCAAAGACGTACCGACGAGCAGGTCTCCGCAACGGTTGATCTCTCCCTTGCTTGAAAGGGGGATCTCCGCACGCACATTGCCGAACGCGCTACAGGAGATCGATGTACGGCAGGTCGAGCAGCCCCCTGTCAAGCAGCCCCCCTGGCAGGACTCGAACCTGCGACCATCGGATTAGAAGTCCGACGCTCTATCCGCTGAGCTACAGGGGGAAGCGGACACAACGGCCCCAAAAGACGGTACTTCGGGGGACGTGGCCTGGCGCGGACGCCGCTACCTTGTCCTGGTGGAACAAAACCGTGAGGTGTTCGAGCGCCTCGCGAAGAGCTTGCGCACGGCGTTGCCGGCGCTGGCGCTCGGGGTCAACGAGGCGGTCGGCCGTGATGTCGCCGAGTACGCCCGCCCCCTCGAAGGGCGCTTCGGGCGCAACCTCACGCTCGGCGTGGAGCGGGCGCTCGCGGCCTTCGTCGACCTGCTGGAAGACCCGACCCGCCCGACCCTGCCCCGCTCGATCTATGTCGAGCTCGGCCGCGGCGAGCTGCGCGAGGGCCGGGGTCTCGACGCGCTGCTGTCGGCCTACCGGGTCGGTGCTCGCGTCGCCTGGCGGACCGTCGGCGATCACGCCGTCGCCGCCGGTGCCAGCGCATCCACGCTGGTCGAGCTGGCCGACATGCTCTTCAGCTACATCGACGGCATGTCGGCACTCAGCGTGCGCGGCTATGCCGAGGAGCAGGCGGCCCGGGCCGGCGAGCGTGACCGGCGCCGGGCCGAACTCGCCCGGCTGCTCGTCACCGGGGTCGACGAGGACGCCCTGCGCGAGCTCGCCCCGCCGGCCCGCTGGCCACCCCCGGACCAGGCTGTGGCCGTGCTCCTGAGGTCGGGGGCGAAGCTCGGGGGCCTTCCTGGCGAGTCCCTGGTGTGGCCGCGTGAGAACGATGTCGTCGCCGTCGTGGGATGCAGTTCAACGATGACCACGGCGCAGCTACGGCGTCGTCTCGACGGAACAGCTGCCGTCATCGGGCTCGTGGTGCCGACACTCGAACTTCCGCATTCGCTGGCTTCCGCGGAAGCGCTCAGGGCGATCGCCGAGACGTCGCGGCCCCAGGATCCGCAGGCGGCCCGGCCGGGCAACGCTGCGATCGTGGTCGATGATCACCTGCTCGACCTGGTGCTGCGCGCCGATTCAGCTCTCCTGAGCCGGCTCACCGACCGGGTCCTCGCGCCCCTGCAGTCACTGCCGGAATCGGCCCGCGAGCGGCTGGCGATGACGCTCCTGGCCTGGCTCGCGCATGCCGGAGCGCGCAACGAGGTGGCCGCGGCCCTGCACGTGCATCCGCAGACGGTGCGCTACCGGATGAGCCAGCTGCGGGATGCTTTCGGTGACGCGCTGGACGATCCGGAGCAGCGCATCGCCCTGATGCTGGTGCTACGGGCCGCAATGGGCCCGGTCCCGCAGGTGGAGTCCGACGCGAGGGGATCAGTCCATGGCCGCTGAAACGACCACCGCCGCGCCCGACGGGTGGCGGCGGGCCGCCTTACGCGTGGCCCAGGTCGTCGAGCCCGAGGGAAGGCCCGCCCAGGCGATCTACGGGACGCTGATCGCCTCCGGTGTGCTGGCGACGAAGGCCGACGGCAAGGATTCCGGCCTCAGCGTCTTCCTCACGGTGGACGCCGTGCTCTTGCTCTACTGGGCCGCCCACGTGTATGCCGATGTCCTCGGTGAGCGGCTCGAGACGCGGACCAGGCCCGGCTGGAGCT
>CAWAJV010000003.1:0-1123286 GCA_963782485.1 uncultured Actinomycetota bacterium | reverse complement strand
GTCGCGCGCTCGGACTGCGCGTCACGCTGTGTTTCATCCGCGGCGACGGGCTGGACGACGCCAGCCTGGCGCGAGCCCTCGATCTCGAGGGCGGGGACGATTCCGGCGCCGTGCCATTTCGGGCCAGCGCACAGGCCGCGGTGCTCCGCGCTTGGGCGGGCCAGTTCGCATGGGCGCACGACGAGTTGTTCCAGATCCGCCGGAGATCCCTCGAGAAAGGGGACGAGACTGCACTGACCTTTCTCAACTTTCACATCGTGCTTATCGAGCTGTGGAACGGCAAGGTCACCGAAGCGGCCCTCTTCGCCGAGGACGCGTACGAGCACGCGCTCCAGATCGGGCGTGACGTCCCGCTGGCGACGGCAAGCATCATCCGTGCCGCGGTGGCGGCCCATACCGGGCACGTCGATGAAGCTCGCCGCCACGGTGAGGAGTCACTGCAGCGGTTTCATCGTTCCGGCTGGATCTCGCTCGCCAGCTGGCCCTTGAATGTCCTCTGCTTTCTCGAGTTGTCGCTCGGCAACTACGACGCAGCGGTTCGCGTTGTCGAGCCGCTGATCTCCGCTGCGGGAATCGCGCCGGACTCCGCGGAGCTGGTCAGCGCATCACACGTCCCTGACGTGGTCGAGGCTCTCATCGCGCTGGGCCGCCTCGAAGAGGCCGAGACGATCCTGACCCCGTTCGAACGCAGCGGCCAGCGCGTGGGCCGAGCTTGGAGCATGGCAACGGCCGGCCGGTGCCGCAGCATGCTCCAGGCGGCTCGTGGTGACCTCCTCGCGGCTTGCGCGACCGCCGACCAGGCTCTGACCCAGCATCAATCAGTCGACATGCCCCTGGAGCGCGCCCGCACCCAGCTGCTCCTGGGCCAGCTGCTGCGACGTACGCGCCAGAAGGAAACCGCCACCGCGGCGCTTCGCGAGGCGTTGACCACTTTCGAGGAGCTGGGCAACCCCTTGTGGGCTGCGCGCTGCCGTGCCGAGCTGGAGCGGGTGCCGCTGGGCAAGCAGCCGAGCCAGGGTTTGACGCCGTCGGAACGCCGGGTCGCCGAGCTCGCCGCCACCGGCATGACCAACAGCGAGGTGGCTGCGGCGCTCTTCATCAGCCCGAAGACCGTCGAGAACAACCTGGCACGGGCCTACCGCAAGCTCGGCATCCGCTCGCGCGCGGAGCTCGGCCGCCGCATGGGTTCGGACTAGCCGAGCTGAGCGTGGCTGAGTGCCCCCGGTGGGGCTCGAACCCACAGTTCCTTTTGGTGTGGGCCTCGACCCCACCGAATCCACCGAGCCTGGCTCGGTGCCCCCGGTGGGGCTCGAACCCACACTGGAGCGGGTTTAAGCCGCTTCCCTCTGCCAATTGGGGTACGGGGGCCCCGCCGATCAACGCGCGACCGGCCCGTCCAGCATCACAGATACCGCTTGCGCGGGTGGATCGCCTGAGCCCCGGCCACCCGGTCCAGGAACAGCAGCCCGTCCAGATGGTCCAGCTCGTGGGCGAACGCACGCGCCTCGAACGCGTCGGCCTCGACGATCAGGTCGCGGGGGGTGGGGCCGGGCACCAACCCCCGCACCACGACCGTCTGCGGCCGCCCGACATCGCCGGTGAAATCCGGGACCGACATGCAGCCCTCGCGCCCCTTGCGCAGCTCGCCTACCTCGAGAACCTCCGGATTGGCCATCACGACGAGCCCGGCGCAGCTTCGGGCTTTCGGGTGGCCGGTCACGTCAAGCGCGAAGATCCGCATCGGCTCGCCCAGCTGCGGCGCTGCCAGCCCGACGCAGCCGGGTGACACCCGCATCGTCTCGACCAGGTCCAGAGCGACCGCCAGGACTTCCGGGTCGTCGGGATCCACCGCCGCGGCCGGCCGCGAGAGCACCGGATGCGGCGCATGGACGACGGGCCTGATCATCGGACGCGAGACGCCTCAGAGCAGGTCAGCGTCGGCGGGACTGAGATGCGCATCGACGCCGAGCTCGCTCGCCAGGCCTGCCAGCGCGTCCGCGAGGGGCCCGGGATCGTCGGCCAGATCGACCTCGGCGACCAGCACGTAGAGGTCGCCCGCCAGCCGGGTGGACAGGTCCGTGATGTTGCCGCCGGCCGCAGCGATCACCGCCGCCGTCCGGTGGGCGATGCCGGGCCGGTCGGCACCGTGCACGCTGACGACGTACGCCGCACCGGCCGCCGCGCCCTGCCCTGCGGCCACCTCGCGCACCGAGATCAGCAGTCCCAGCCGCTCACCCACGGGAGCCAGCTCGGCGCGTACCGAATCCACGTCACCGGGGACGTTCACCACCAGGGTCATCGCGAACTGCCCGCTGAGCTGGTGCATCGACGCGTCTTCGAGGTTGCCGGAACGCGCGAGGAGCACCTCGGTCAGGGCAGCCACCACCCCGGGACGATCGGGACCCAGCGCGGCGACGGCAAGCAGGGGCACGCAGCGAGCTAACCAGAGCCGGGCCGCAGATTCAGCTCGCGGCCTTCTCAGCGGGCGGTTGCGCCGACACCGCCGCGGAGCGGAACTCGGCATGCGGATCCTGGAAGGCCCCGAACGAGACGATCTCGCGCCGGAAGAAGAGGTCGATCGTCCAGTCGGTCAGCACGCGCACCTTGCGATTCAGGGTCGGCACGCGGGTGACGTGATAGCTGCGGTGGGCGAACCAGGCGGGGAATCCCTTGAGCCGGATCCCGTAGATCTCGGCGACGCCCTTGTAGAGCCCCAGCGACGCCACCGAGCCGATGTAGGCGTGCTCGTACGCGACCAGCGGGCGGCCGCGCAGCTCGGCGATCAGGTTCAACGCAAGCCGTTTCGCCTGCCGCACGGCGTGCTGCGCCGAAGGGCCCGTCGTCGCGTCGCCGCCCTTCGACAGGTCCGGAACGGCGGCGCAGTCTCCCGACGCCCAGGCCCCTTGGACGCCCTTGACCTGCAAGAACGGGGTGCAGACGAGACGCTTCTTCGCATCCAGCGGAAGATCGGTGCGCTCCAGCATCGGGTTGGCCCGCACCCCGGCGGTCCAGACCACCGTCTCGCAGTCGAACTCCTCGCCGTCGTCGAGCACGGCGTGGCCGCCCTCGACCGAGACGAGCCGGGTGTTGCGGCGCACCTCGATACCCCGCTTGGTCAACTCCCGGACGGTGTATTCACCCATGGCCGGGGACACCTCGGGAAGGATGCGGTCCGATGCCTCGACCATCACCCAGCGCAGGTCTTCGGGGTGCAGGTTCGGGTAGAACTTGCAGGCGTCGCGAGCCATGTCTTCCAGCTCGGCCATCGCCTCGATGCCCGCGTAGCCACCACCGATGAACATGAACGTCAATGCCCGCCGCCGCAGCTCCGGGTCGTCGGACGACGACGCCGCGTCCATCCGCGAAAGCACATGGTTACGCAGGTAGATCGCCTCGGCGACCGACTTGAAGCCGATGCCCACCTCGGCCAGCCCCGGGATCGGCAAGGTCCGCGCGATCGAGCCGGGGCAGATCACGATGGTGTCGTAATCGAGCCGGCGCTGCGGGCCCTCGATCGGCGCGAGCCACGCGCACTTGTTGGCGTGGTCGATCGACTCGATGCGGCCGTTGATGATCTCGCACTTGTTCAGCACCCGGCGAAGGGGCGCGACGACGTGGCGTGGCTCGAGGTTGCCGGCACCCGCCTCCGGCAGGAAGGGCTGGTACGTCATGTACGACTGCGGGTCGACGACGGTGACCCGCGCCTCGCCATGACGCAACCGCTTCTGCAGGTTGAGGGCGACGTAGAGGCCGACGTAGCCACCACCGACGACGAGGATGCGAGGCGGGTTGCTCATGCTCGGCTCCTACCCTGCGCTGGAGCGAGTACCGGTGGCGGGCGTGAGACTCCCGGCACGTCCGATCGCAGCTGCTTGTTGGATGACACCGTCGAGCATTGCAGCCGTGAGCTTTCCGGTGAAGGTGTTCTGCTGGCTGGGGTGGTAGCAGCCGAGAATCGTCAGGCCGCCGCAGACCACCTCCGCCGCGTGACCGAAGACCGGCCGGCGCGCCGGAATGGGGTAACCGGCTGCCTTCAACGCGGGCCAGAGAGCGGTCCAGCCGAACTGCCCGAGGACGACGACGGCACGCAGCGTGGGTCGTAGCAGCTCCAGGTCGCGCACCAGCCACCCTCGGCAGGCGTCGCGTTCGAGCGGGGTCGGCTTGTTGTCCGGCGGCGCGCAGTGGACCGCTGCGAGCGACGCGGGTGTCGATCAGCCGCTGGTCGTCGTCGGCCGAGACCGAGGTGGGGATTGCCGCCAGCCCTGCCCGGTGCAGCGCGGCGAACAGCCAGTCACCGCTGCGGTCGCCGGTGAAGATGCGCCCGGTGCGGTTGCCGCCGTGGGCCGCGGGAGCCAGCCCGACCAGCGCGACGGACGCGTCCGCCGGACCCCAGGACGGCACCGGCCGCCCCCAGTAGCTCTCGCCCGCGTAGGACGCCCGCTTGACCACCGCGACCTGCTCGCGCCACTGCACCAGGCGCGGGCAGGCGCGGCACTCGATGACAGAGAGGTCCAGCTGATCGGCGTTTGCGCAACGCGCTGCCTGCTCGGCGATGTCGCGGATGCCCGCGGGCGTCGGGTCGTCGAGCGCCGGGCGGGATGTCACCGGGCCAGCCCGAGCGCGATGCCGTCGAGGATGTCGTGCTCGCTCGCGATCATCGACCCCCGGCCGGCGGCGCGTACCACCTGACGAAGGATCAGCGCCCCGGCGACGATGACGTCGACCCGGCCGGGATGCATCGGGCCGAGGGCGGCCCGCTCGGCGGCCGTCATCGCGGCGAGTTCGGCGTAGACCCGCTCGACTTCCGCCAGCGGGATCGCCGACCGGTGGATGCGATCCGCGTCGTACTCGGGCAGCCCGAGCGAGAGCGCGGTGACCGTGGTGGCGGTGCCGGCCACGGCGATCAGCGTGTCGGCGGACGCGATGGGGACGCTCTCGGCTGCCAGGGCGATCGCGGCGTCGGCGTCGCGCTCAGCCGCAGCGAGCTGCTCGGCGGTCGCCGGGTCGGAGCGCAGGTGGCGCTCGGCCAGCCGGACGCAACCGATGTCGACCGAACGGCTGGCGACGGGGCCCTGTGGCCCGCCCAGGATGAACTCGGTGGACCCGCCGCCGATGTCGACGACCAGAAAGGAAGGAGATGGCAGGTCTGGCCGCGGCGCGAGGTCGCCGGTGGCACCGGCGAAGCTGAGCGCCGCCTCCTCATCGCCGGTGATCACCTCGGGGTCGACGCCCAGGATCGCGCGGACCCCGGCGACGAAGACGTCACGGTTACGGGCGTCACGCGTCGCGCTCGTCGCGACCATCCGCACCCGTTCAGCGCCGAGGTCGCGCAGGCGCTCGGTGTACTCGCGCAGCACGGTGAACGTGCGGTCCATCGCGACCGCGGACAGCTCGCCGGTCCGGTCGACGCCCTCCCCCAGCCGCACGACGCGCATCTCCCGGGCGAGATCGGTCAGGGCGCCGGCTGGCGCGACGTCGGCCACCAGCAGCCGAAGGGAGTTGGTGCCGCAATCCAGCGCGGCGACGCGAACGCTCACGGCCCGGTCTGCTCGCTCACCTCGTCCGCAGGCACGGCTGCGGAAACCTCGACGCACGGCCCGTTCGCACCCCAGTCCGGCATCAGCGCCAGGGCCTCGTCACCGAACGGGTTCACGCCCGGACCGGCCGCCAGGCTGTGGGCGACGAGGACGTGCAGGCACTTCACGCGGCCCGGCATCCCACCAGCGGTCGGCGAGCCGGGCAGTACCCCCAGCTCGTCGCGCCGGCTGACGTAGGCGTCTGACGCGCGCTGATACGCCTGCGCGAGCTCCGGATCCGTCTTCAACCGCTCGGTCATCTCGCGCATCAGCCCGGAAGCCTCGAGCCGCCCGATCTCCCTCGACGCGCGGGGGCAGGTCAGGTAGTAGAGGGTCGGGAACGGGGTCCCGTCCGGCAGCCGGGGCGAGGTCTCGATGACGTCGGCCAGCCCGCAGGTGCAGCGATGGACCACTTCACGGATGGCGCGCGGGCGGCGGCCCAGCTGGGCCGCCACGACCTCGACATCATGCTGATCAAGGAAAGGCTGCGGTGCGTCCGGAGTTGGGGCGGTACTCACCGTTCGGAGTCCACCACGAGCCGTTCCATTTCCCGGCTCATGTCGTAGCCCAGCGTCTGGGCAACCGACATCAGGCCGGCGCACTCCGTGGCGGCCCGGGCCCACTCGCGTGCGGCGTCGCCGGAGCCCGGGCCGTGCAGGAAGCTCGCCGACTGGGTCTGTTGCGCGATCGCAGCGTCTTTCGGGTCCCAATCATTCTCACCGCGAAGCAGACCGAGCCTGGCGAGGGCAGCTCGCCCTTCCGAGCCGAACCCGGCCTGGACGAATGCGTTGCCCCCGATGCTGTGAGTAGGGGCAGCGGGGACCAGATGTCCGATGCGGTGCGGCCAGCCGAGCACCGGAGCCAGCCGGTCGAGAACGACCTCAGGCGCGCTTCTCACCTCCTCGTTGCGGACCACGAACAGCGGAATCTGCGCGCGGGTCGCGATCCTGATGGCGTCGACGTAGGTGTCACGCCAGCCGCTGAGCGCCATGCGCATGGGCCGCCCGGTAGCGCCGATGACCGACTTCGCGTACGAGAAGGGTGATCGCACGGTGATGAGCGCGACGATCCGCGCGTCACCCGGTTCCCGGCTCTCGATGCCTTCCTGCAGCCACCGGGGGAATTTCGACCCGTCGATGACGACAGGCTGCTGGACGTGATCACGCACGGCGCGCATGCCGGCGGTCGGCGTATCGCGGCCGGCCTCCTCAAGCAGCGCGTCGGTCCAGACCGGGCACTGCTCGTCGCTGCCGGCACACTGCAGGCACCCGACTGAATCCTGGAAGAGCCCGTAGCGATCGGCGAAACCAGGAATGCGCCCGAGCTCTCCGGCGTAGAACGCGCCCAGATTGGCCGCGAGCAACCCGCCGAGATGCGTCGTTCCCGAATAGGCGGTGCCGACCAGGTAGGCGTCGATCGCCGTCGCCCGGGCGGCACCGTCTGACGGTGCTGCACCACGCCGGGCCAGACGCATCACGGCCGCCCGTGTCGGCGCGGTCGCCGGGATGGGCAGAATCTGCGGGGCGCAGAGGAACAACTCACTCACCAACAATGACAAACAAATCTGGGTGCGGCCCGCACGACATGGGGGCCGCCTAAAGGAACCAGGATTCGCGCTACTTTCCCGCTTCAACCGTGCTGCGGTAGAGCTGGCTGTACCAGGGTTGCGAGCTGCGTCCCGGGAGCACCGGGGTGTGGACCGAACCGGCTGTCTGCTTGCCGGCCGGCTTCACGATCGGGGGCGGCAGCTGGAAGACCTGGTCACCGGGACGCTGCATGTGCAGCCGCAGCCGGGCTTGCTGCTCGATGTACACCGGATCCGTCGCCTTCACACCGGCGGACTTGAGCGCGGCGAGGTCGGCCCTGTCCTGCGTGACCTGAGCCTGGAGCTGGTTGATCTGGCGGTGCTGGGCCAGGTACTCGCGCGCCGGGTACGCCAGGGTGAGGACGACGGCACACAGCGCCAGGGCGAGCAGCGCGGCACGGGTGGTGAGGGTGAGGCCGCCCGGCTGGAGGCGGGCGCTCGGGCGAAGTGGCGCGCTCGCTCGCACCGATCGGCGCGATGCGCCGGCCTGCGGGCTGCGGCCACCGGCAGCACTGCGCGAACGTCCCCGGCCCGCGGACGAGCCGGGCGCGGCATGACGGCGCTGGCCGCCGCCTGCCGAACGCCGTGGCGGGGACGGGGCGGTCACGCGCGCGCGGCCCGCGGGAAAGCGCTGTGACCGGCGTAGCGGGCCGCGTCGTCGAGCTGCTCCTCGATGCGCAGCAGCTGGTTGTACTTCGCGACGCGCTCGCTGCGAGCCGGAGCGCCCGACTTGATCTGGCCACAGTCCAGCGCGACCACGAGGTCGGCGATGGTGGTGTCCTCGGTCTCGCCGGAACGGTGGCTCATCATGGTCCGGAAGCCGGAGCGGTGTGCCAACGCCACGGCGTCGAGGGTCTCGGTGAGGGTGCCGATCTGGTTGACCTTGACGAGCAGCGCGTTGGCCGAGCCCTCACGGATGCCGCGCTCGATCCGCTCGGGATTGGTGACGAACAGGTCGTCGCCGACGATCTGTACCCGCTCGCCGAGCGCGGCCGTCAGCGTCTGCCACCCCGGCCAGTCGTCCTCCGCCAGCGGATCCTCGAGCGACACGATGGGGTAGCTGTCGACGAGGCCGGCGTAGTACGCGAGCATCTGCTCGGCCGACTGGCTCTTGCCCTCGAACGTGTACGAACCGCTAGCGGCGTCGAAGAACTCGGTGGCGGCGGCGTCGAGTGCCAGCGCGATGTCGACGCCCGGGGTGAAGCCGGCCGACTCGATCGCGCTCACGATGAGGTCCAGCGCCTCGCGGTTGTGCTGCAGGTCCGGCGCGAAGCCACCCTCGTCACCGATCGACGTGGCCAGCCCGCGACCCTTCAGCACGCTCTTCAGCTCGTGGTAGACCTCGGCACCCCAGCGAAGCGCCTCGCGGAACGTGCCGGCACCGACCGGCGCGATCATGAACTCCTGGATGTCGACGCTGGTATCCGCGTGGGCGCCGCCGTTCAGGATGTTCATGTTCGGCACGGGCAGGACGTGGGCGGTCGGGCCGCCCAGGTAACGAAAGAGCGCCAGGCCGGCGCTCTCGGCGGCCGCCTTCGCCGCCGCGAGCGAGACGCCCAGGATCGCGTTAGCCCCGAGCGACGACTTGTCGGGCGTGGCGTCGAGCTCGATGAGCTTCTGGTCGAGCAGCCGCTGCTCGCTGGCCTCGAAACCGATGATCTCGTCGGCGATCCGGTCCTCCACAGCGGCGACCGCCTTGAGGACGCCCTTACCGCCGTAACGCTCGTCACCATCACGCAGCTCGACCGCCTCGAAGGCACCCGTGCTCGCGCCGCTCGGGACGGCCGCCCGCCCCACCGTGCCGTCATCGAGGACCAGCTCCACCTCGACCGTCGGATTGCCCCGGGAATCCAGGATCTCCCTGGCGGTGACGAGCTCGATGAAAGGCACCCGGGGGCTCCTTGCCGTGGGATCGCATTAGTGAAGGGGCCGACCGCGCGACTCTAGCGCGCCCCGCGCTGCGGCCGGTGGTGCAGCGCCGTCAGGCCGACAGATCGTCGCGCAATGTCATCGCCCGCCGGCGAAGGGCGGCCTCGGGATCGACTCCGGCCGCGCGCGCGAGCGTCACCACCGCCATGAGCAGCTCCGCGACGCTCTCCTCGGACGGCTCCGCTCCGGCGCGGGACGCAGCAGCCGTCACCGCGGCACCCGGATCCGCCGGCGGCGACCAGACGCCCGCGCGCGAGCCACGCGACTGCAGCTTGGCGGCCAGGGCCAGTGCCGGCAGCCCCAGCGGAACCCCCTCCGCGACGCCACGCTTCGGCTTCTCGCTCGCCTTGATGGCGTCCCAGTTGGCCTCGACGTCAGCGCTTCCGCTGACCTGCGTGTCAGCGAAGACGTGAGGGTGGCGCCGCACGAGCTTCGCCACCAGACCGGACGCGAGGTCGTCGATGTCCCAGCCGCCCGGCTCCTCGGCGGCGACCCGCGCGTGGAAGAGCACCTGCAGCAGCACGTCACCGAGCTCGTCGCGCAAACCGTCGGAATCGCCGTCCTCCAGCGCCTGGTAGGCCTCGTAGGCCTCCTCCAGCAGGTAGGGCGCGAGGCTGCGGTGGGTCTGCTCGGCGTCCCACGGGCACCCGCCCGGGGAGCGCAACCGATCCATCACCCGGACGGCTTCCAGCAGCGCCCAGCCGGGCGTGGAGTCCGGTGGGGTCACGCCAGCCCCAGCCGTCACGACTTGGTGACGGTCGAGGACAGGTCGTTGGAAGCGCCGACGATGCTCAGCGTCTTGGTGTCCCAGCTACCGAAGCGCGGGTTGACCCGCACGTTGATCTTCGCAGCAGCGGCGGTCAGCGCGTTCGCGAACGCGGTGTCGTCCGACGAGCCGAACTTGGCCTGCAGCTTGCTGATGAGGAGCTTCTCCCGGACCACGAGATCGAGGTCCTGCTCGGAGACGCCGCCCTGCTCGGACTGGGTGACGAGAGCCTTCTCGCCGCCCGCCTGCTGCGCCTCCGACGCGCGCTCCTTCGCCAGCTCCGCCGGGGTGACGGTGATGTCCTGGGCCTTGGCCACCTCATCCAGCAGTGCCTCACGCACCAGCAGGTTCAGCACCCCGCGCTGCAGCGTCGCTTCCTGGCCGGCCGGGACGGTGGTGCCGGTACTGGCCAGCGCCGCAGCCGAGCGATCGGTGACGGAGGTCAGCGTCGAGGTCTCGATGCGGCTGGAGCCGACGGAGGCGGCCAGGCCGATGCGGTTCTCGCAGGCGGTCGTGAGCGGCAGGGCGACGAGGGCGGCACCCGCAAGGGCGAGCCGAAAGGTAGCGCGCGTTTTCACGGAACTGAGCCTACGGGTGGGGTGCGCGGAGTGAGCGAGCTGCCCGGTGGCGAGTCCCAGGACGAGTCGGGACGGTCACGCACCGGAAGCCGCCGCTGCAGCGCTGATGTCATCGCCGATCACGGCCGAAAGGAGCTGCTGCGCCCACGCGAGCAGCTCGCGATCACGAAGTGCCGGTGCGGCCATCCGGCCACCGGACGTGGGTGCAGGCACCAGCACCTGCCGGGTAGCCGGCTTGACGATGGCGCCCTTGTAAAGCCGCTTCAGGCGCAGCGCCTGCGACTCGCGCAGCTCCAGCGGGGCGAAGCGCACCTGGCGACCCTGCACCCCCACGTCGGCGACCCCGTAGCTGCGCGCTTCGAGCCGGAACGCGGCCACCGCGAGCAGGTTCTCCACCGGCTCGGGCGGGGCGCCGTAGCGGTCGGTGAGCTCGGCGCGCACCTCGGCGAGCTCCTCAGCACTCGCGACGGACGCGACCCGCCGGTACGCCTCGAGCCGCAGCCGCTCGCCGGTGATGTAGTCGCGTGGCAGGTTCGCATTGATCGGGAGCTCGACCTTGACCTCGGGCAGCTCCTCCGGAACATCGCCGCGGAAGTCGGCGACGGCCTCGCCCACCAACCGGATGTACAGATCGAAGCCGACTGCCGCGATGTGGCCGCTCTGCTCGCCGCCGAGCAGGTTGCCCGCGCCGCGAATCTCGAGGTCCTTCATCGCCACGGCCATTCCGGCGCCGAGGTCGGTGTTTGCGGCGATCGTCGCCAGCCGGTCGTACGCGGTCTCCGTCATCGGGCGCTGCGCGTCGTAGAGGAAGTAGGCGTACGCCCGCTCGCGGCCGCGACCGACCCGCCCGCGCAGCTGGTGCAGCTGCGAGAGCCCGAAAACGTCGGCGCGCTCGACGATCAGGGTGTTCGCGTTCGCGATGTCGAGGCCGCTCTCCACGATCGTGGTGCAGACCAGGACGTCGTACTGGCGCTCCCAGAACGCGACCATCGTGGCCTCGAGGGTGTCCTCGCCCATCTGGCCGTGGGCGGTCGCGATGCGTGCCTCGGGGACGAGATCGCGCAGCCGGGCCGCCGCCTTCTCGATGGACTCGACCCGGTTGTGGACGTAGAACACCTGGCCGTCGCGCAGCAGCTCGCGCCGGATGGCCGCCGAAACCTGCTTGTCGTCGAAGACCCCGACGAACGTCAGGACCGGGTGGCGTTCCTCGGGAGGGGTGTCGATCGTCGAGAGCTCGCGGATGCCGGTGATCGCCATCTCCAGCGTCCGCGGGATGGGGGTGGCGCTCATGGTCAGCACGTCCACCGCCGTGCGCATCTGCTTGAGCATCTCCTTGTGCTCGACGCCGAAGCGCTGCTCCTCATCGACGATCACCAGCCCGAGGTCCTTGAACTTCGAGTTCTGGCTGAGCAGGCGGTGCGTGCCGATCACGACGTCGACCTCGCCGGCGGCAAGCCCGTCGAGCACCTCCTTCTGCTCCTTGGCGGAGTTGAAGCGGCTCATCGCCTTGACCGTCACCGGGAACGCCGCGTAGCGCTCGGAGAACGTGCTGAAGTGCTGCTGCACCAGCAGGGTCGTCGGCACCAGGACGGCCACCTGCTTGCCGTCGGTCACGGCCTTGAACGCCGCCCGCACCGCGATCTCGGTCTTGCCGTAGCCCACGTCGCCGCAGATGAGGCGGTCCATGGGGACGATCGATTCCATGTCGTTCTTGACCTCGTCGACGACCCGCAGCTGGTCGGGTGTCTCCTGGTACGGGAACGCGTCTTCGAGCTCGCGCTGCCAGGGCGAATCGGGGCCGAACGCGTGGCCGGGCGAGGCCATCCGTGCGCTGTAGAGCCGGATCAGCTCGGCAGCGATCTCCTTGACCGCCTTGCGGGCCCGGCCCTTGCGCTTGGCCCAGTCGGCGCCGCCGATGCGGTCCAGGCTCGGGCCCTCGCCACCGACGTAGCGGGTGACCTGCTCGAGCTGATCGGTCGGGACGAAAAGCTTGTCGCCACGGGCGTATTCGAGGACGAGATAATCGCGGGTGGCGCCGGCGACGGTGCGCGCGACCATCTCGATGTAGCGGCCGACACCGTGCTGCTCGTGGACGACGAGATCGCCCGGCACGAGCTGCATCGGGTCGATGCCGCGGCCCCGGCGGCTTGGCATCCGCCCGCGCAAGTCCTTGGTGCCGACCCCGCGGCTTCCCGCCAGATCGGTCTCGGTGAGCACGGCCAGCTTGAGCAGCGCCGAGATCCAACCCGTGGCCAGGCAGCCGGTCGTGACCGTCGCGACGCCGGGCTCGAGCGTGAACGCCGGGTGCGCGCTGCCGGGCTCGCCCGCTTCCAGCCGCACGCCGACATCGGCATCGCGGAGCACCTCGGCGATGCGCTGAGCCGGGCCGTGGCCCTCGGTCAGCAGCAGCACCTGCCAGCCGTCGCGCAGCCAGCCCCGCACGTCGTCGATCGCCGCTGCCGTGTCGCCGCGGTACGCCGGCGTCGCTTTGGCCGCGGCCAGCAGGCTGTCGTCCTCGAGCGCGAGGTCGGCGCGCTCGGCCCAGCTGGCATCGGGCTGCGGCTCGTAGCCTGCGGCGCCGGGCTCCGCAGCGAAGGGCGTGACGGTCCACCACGGGACCCCGATGGTGGCAGCGTGGCCCCGCACGTCGCCGAACGAGTGGTAGGCAGCAGCCCCGAGATCGATCGGCGCCGCGCCGCCGGCCGAGGCCGCGGACCAGGCCGCATCCAGGAACTCGGCCGACGTGCGCGTCAGGTCGGACGCGCGGGTGCGCACCCGCTCCGGGTCGGTGACGACCACGTGTGCCCCGGGCGGCAGCTCGTCCAGCAGCAGCACCATGTCGTCGACCAGTACCGGTGCGAACGCCTCCATGCCCTCGACGGGGCGACCGTCGGCGAGCGCGTCGAGCATCTCGGCCAGCTCCGGATGTGCCTCGGCGAGCGCGGCCGCGCGGGCGCGCACCTCCGGAGTGAGCAGCAGCTCGCGACACGGCGGAGCCGAGACCCCATCGGGCGCAGGCGCGAGCGAGCGCTGATCGGCCACCGAGAACGACCGGATGTCGTCCACCTCGTCGCCGAAGAACTCGACGCGCAGCGGGTGCTCCTCGGTGGGCGGAAAGACATCGAGAATGCCGCCGCGGACGGCGAATTCGCCGCGGCGCTCCACCATCTCGACCCTCGCGTACGCGAGGTCGGACAGGCGCCGGACGGCGGCTTCCAGCTCGACACTCTCGCCGACGTGGAGCATGACCGGAACGAGCTCGCCCAGGCCGGCGGCCTGCGGCTGCAGGACGCTGCGCACAGGCGCGACCACGACGCGAAGCGCTCCGGCCGGCGACTCGTCGGGATGGGCGATGCGGCGCAGCACCGCCAGGCGGCGCCCGACCGTGTCAGCTCGGGGCGAGAGCCGCTCGTGCGGCAGCGTCTCCCAGGACGGGAACATCGCCACCCGCTGCGGCCCGAGCAGGCTCCCGAGCGCCTCGACGAGATCCTCGGCTTCGCGTCCGGTCGCCGTCACGGCAAGCACGAAGCGCTCCCGGGCGAGCGCGGCAATCGCGATCGGGCGCAGGCCCGCGGGAGCGGTGAGGTCGAGGGTCGGCTGGCCGAGCGACCCGATCCACCGGGTGAGGGCAGGGTCGTGCGCGGCGGCCTCGAGAAGGGGGGCCAGATCCGCAGCGGGATCTATTGCCGGCCGGGACTTCGGTGGTGCGGATGAGATAGCCATAGCGCGCCCCCAAGACTACGACCGCACGCCGCGTCCCCTTTCGAGCAGGCCGTGCAGGTAGTCGCCGTAGCCGCTCTTGGCCAGCGGTTCGGCGAGCGCGGCGAGCTGGGCGTCGTCGATGTAACCCTCGCGCCAGGCGATCTCCTCCAGGCAGCCGACCTTCAGCCCCTGGCGGCTCTCGATGACCTGGACGAACTGGGCGGCGTCCATGAACGAGTCGAACGTGCCGGTGTCGAGCCAGGCGGTGCCGCGGTCGAGGGTGTGGACGGCGAGCGTGCCCCGCGCGAGGTACGCCTTGTTGACGTCGGTGATCTCCAGCTCGCCCCGCGGCGACGGGGTCAGCCCGGATGCGATCTCGATCACGTCGTTGTCGTAGAAGTACAGGCCGGTCACCGCGTACGGCGATGCGGGCTTGGCCGGCTTCTCCTCGATCGACACCGCGCGGCCGTCGTCGTCGAACGTCACCACGCCGTACCGCTCCGGATCGGCGACGTGGTAGGCGAACACGACCCCTCCGGCCGGATCCGTCCAGCCCTGGAGCTGTTCACCCAGACCGGCGCCGTAGAACACGTTGTCACCCAGGATGAGCGCGACCGGATCGCTGCCCACGAAGCCGGCGCCGATGGTGAACGCCTGCGCCAGGCCACCCGGCTCGGGCTGCACCGCGTAGCTGAACGCGCAGCCGAACTGGCTCCCGTCGCCCAGCAGCCGCTGGAACGCCTCCTGATCGCCGGGAGTGGTGATGATCAGGATCTCGCGGATGCCGGCCATCAGCAGGGTCGACACCGGGTAATAGATCATCGGCTTGTCATAGAGCGGCAGCAGCTGCTTGCACACCGCGCGGGTCACCGGAAACAGCCGGCTCCCGGTACCCCCCGCCAGCACGATCCCCTTCATCGCCCGGCGCTCCCGAAATCGGCGGTCAGCGGCGCGAACTCGGCGAACGGCGGCGCGGCGGTGTCCTTCGCCGACAGCACCGCGCTCTCACCGGAAAGCGGCCAGTCGATCTTCAGCTGCTCATCCAGCGGCGAGACCGCCGGGTAGGTCAGGTGCGGCGACCACAGACCGGTCGTCAGGTAGATGTAGGCGGTCGCGGGCTCCAGCACCTGATAGGAATTGCCACATCCGAGCGGAATCAAAAGCGCGCGGTCCGGGGTGAGTTCATGGCAGGAAACCGTCCCGAAGGCGTCACCGGCGCGCAAATCGACGATGGCGGCGAACACCTTTCCGCACGCCACCGACACGTACTTGTGCCACGGCTCGGCGTGAATGCCGCGGGTGACACCGGCCGCCTTGTTGAAGGCGACGTTCTGCTGCACGAAATCGAGCTCTGGCAGGCCGGCGGCGCGCATCTTCTCCGCCTGCCAGTTCTCCTTGAACCAGCCACGCTCGTCACCATGCACCGGAATCGTCACCGACAGCAGGCCCTCGATAGCCGTCGGCTCGACGACCACCCCGCCCGCAGCGGCCCCGGTTCCAGCGCTCATCGGCCGAGCACCGCGTACTTCGCCTCCGCCGCCGCCTTGTGCTTGCGCCACCAGGCCTCATGATCGCCGTACCAGGCGGCCGTCGCAGCCAGGCCCTGGGTGAAGTCGCGATAGCGCGGTGTCCAGCCGAGTTCGGTGCGCAGCTTGCTCGCGTCGATCGCGTACCGCCGGTCATGACCGGGCCGGTCGGGGACCAGGTCGTACGCATCGGCCGGCTGGCCCATCGCGACCAGGAGCGACTCGACCACCTGACGGTTGGACGCCTCACCATCCGCACCGATCAGGTATGTCTCGCCGATCCGGCCCGCCTCCAGCACCCGCAGCACGGCCGAGCAGTGATCCTCGACATGCAGCCAGTCGCGCACGTTCAGGCCGTCGCCGTAGAGCTTCGGCCGGACGCCGTCGAGGATGTTCGTGATCTGGCGCGGGATGAATTTCTCGACGTGCTGCCACGGGCCGTAGTTGTTGGAACAGTTCGAGAGGGTGGCCTCGATCTTGAACGAGCGCACCCAGGCCGTGACGAGTAGATCCGAGCCGGCCTTGGTCGCCGAATAGGGGCTCGAGGGGTGATAGGGGGTCGATTCACTGAAACGTTCGGGGTCATCCAGGGCGAGGTCGCCGAAAACCTCATCCGTGGAGATGTGGTGATAGCGCACCCCGTGGCGGCGCACTGCCTCGAGCAAGGTGAAGGTGCCCACCAGGTTTGTCGTCACGAAAGGCGACGGATCGTCGAGCGAATTGTCGTTGTGTGATTCAGCCGCGAAATGCACGACCGCGTCGCAGGCGGCGACGAGATCGTCGACGACTGCCGCGTCGCGGATGTCTCCGTGCACGAACGTCACCGGAGCCTGCGCCCCGCCGGGAACGTCGGCGACACCGCTGAGCGTCTCGCGATCTCCGGCGTACGTCAGCGCGTCGAGCACCGTGACGCTCCACTGCGGCCTTTCGCGGACCACATGGCGAACGAAATTCGCCCCGATGAAGCCCGCACCCCCGGTCACCAGCAGTCGCATGATCGGCCAGCCTAGCGAGAATCTGCCGGGGTCAGTGGAACGCGTTCTGCGTCGCCTGAAGCCCTTCCTGGAGCAGGGTCGTCACGGCGTCGACGGCCCGCTCGCACAGCAGCGGCAGTTCCTTGCGCTCCGCGGGGCCGAAATCGCGGAGCACGAAGTCAGCGGGCAGCATCCTGCCCGGGGGACGGCCGATTCCGACGCGAACCCGAGCGTAATCGCGGGTGCCGAGCGCGGAATCCACCGACCGCACGCCGTTGTGGCCGCCCGCACCGCCACCGACCTTCAGCCGGATCGTGCCGAACGGGATGTCCAGCTCGTCATGAATGACGACCAGCTGCTCCG
Source organism: uncultured Actinomycetota bacterium (assembly GCA_963782485.1). GTDB lineage: Bacteria > Actinomycetota > Actinomycetes > Frankiales > Frankiaceae > DATAZK01. The sequence goes on along the minus strand of CAWAJV010000003.1, from coordinate 1,106,287 downwards.
GCGAAACCTTGAAGAACTTCAGCAGGGTGCTGACCGCACCGCCGGACTCGTTCATGTACGAGCGCGGCTTCGCCAGCACGACCCGCCGCCCGGCGAGCCGGGTTTCGATGACATCGGCGCGGCCCCGCGCGCCACTCTTGAACCGCTCGCGAAGCTGCTCGGCGAGCAGGTCGACCACCATGAAGCCGAGGTTGTGGCGATTGCCGGCGTAGGAGGGCCCGGGATTGCCCAGACCAACGACAACCGTGGGCTCGCCGGCCGTGCCTTCGGCCGGACCCACGACTTAGCCCTCGGAGGACTGCGCCGAATCGCCGGCTGCTGCCTCGGCGCCACCTTCGGCGGCCTCTGCACTCTCGGCTCCCGCCCCGGCCTCTTCGTCCGGCGCGCCGGCGCCCACCTCGGCCTCGGCCTCGGCCAGCTCGGCGTCGAGCTGTGCGGCCGTCGGCGCCGCGATACCGCCCACCACGAGCGCATCGGCATCGGTCACCAGCGTGACGCCCTCGGGCAGCGGCACCTGCCCGGCGGTGATCGTCGTGCCGACCTGAAGGCCGGCGATGTCGACGTCGAAGCCCGTCGGGATCGCCGTGGCATCGGCCTCGACCAGCAGGCTGTTGAGGTCGTGGTTGATCAGCACGTCGGATGAGGACACCGCGCCGACCAGCGTCAGCGGCACGTCGATACGGACCTTCTCACCGCGCCGCACGACGATCAGGTCGATGTGGTCGATGCTCTGCTTCAGCGGGTCGCGCTGGACGTCCTTCGCGAGCGCGAGCTCCGAGCTGCCCTCGATGTCGAGCCGGAGCAACACGTTGGCGTCGCTGCGCAGCGCGAGACCGATCTCACGGGCGGGAAGCGAGATGTGGCGCGGGGGCTGCCCGTGGCCGTAGATGACGGCGGGCACCAGGCCGGCTCGCCGGGTGCGACGGGCTCCACCCTTGCCGAATTCAGTGCGCTGCTCGGCGCGGATACGGACCTCGGCCACGGCGGAAAGACTCCTCGAACGCTAGCGATGCAGTTGGACGGTGCGGTATGCGACATGGTGTACCTGGTAAGGCATCTGGTGGATCACGGCCAGCGCTGCAAGAGCTGCAAGCGGGCGCGACCGATCAGTTTACGCGCCCGACACGCGGGTCAGTCCGACAGTTACGCGACGCCTCCGAACAGGTCCGTCACGGACCCGTCGGAGAAGACCGCGTGGATCGCGCGGGCGAACAGCGGGGCGATCGACAGCGTGGTCAGGGAGTCGAACTGGGCCTCGGGCGGGATCGGCAGCGTGTTGGTGACGACGACCTCGCTGATCGGGGAGTTCTTCAGCCGGTCCACGGCAGGACCGCTCAGCACCGCGTGGGTGGCCGCGGCGATGACGTCACCCGCGCCCTGCGCCTTCAACGACTCCGCCGCCTTGGTGATGGTGCCCGCGGTATCGATCATGTCGTCGACGATGATGCAGGTGCGGCCCCGCACCTCACCGACGACATCGAACATCTTGACCTCGTTGGGCACGTCCGGATCGCGGCGCTTGTGGATGATCGCCAGCGGGCAGCCGAGCCGGTCGGTCCAGCGCTCGGCGACGCGTACCCGGCCGGCGTCCGGCGCGACGACCGTCACCTCGCCGGTGATCCGGCTCTCGAGGTAATCCGCCAGCAGCGGCAGCGCGAAAAGGTGGTCCACCGGGCCGTCGAAGAAGCCCTGAATCTGCGCTGTGTGCAGGTCGACGGTCATCAGGCGGTTGGCACCCGCGGTCTTGAAGAGATCGGCGATCAACCGGGCGCTGATCGGCTCGCGACCGCGGTGCTTCTTGTCCTGGCGGGCATAGGGGTAGAACGGCGCGACGACGGTGATGCGCTTCGCGGAAGCCCGCTTGAGCGCGTCGACCATCAGCAGCTGCTCCATGATCCAGGTGTTGATCGGAACGGCGTGGCTCTGCACGACGAACGCGTCGCAGCCGCGGACCGATTCCTCGAAACGCACGAAGATCTCGCCGTTCGCGAAGTCGTAGGCGCTGGTCGGCACTGGCATGACCCCGAGGCCGGCGCCGATCTCCGCGGCGAGCTCGGGGTGGGCACGGCCGGTGAAGAGCATCAGATTGCGCCTGCTCTTGGCCTTGATGACGCTGCCCATCTGGCCCTACTCCTTCGCCTGCCGCGCTGCCGCGGCTGCCTCCGCCGACCGGGTACCCGGGCGGCGCCGTTCTGTCCAACCTTCTTTGACCACCTGGCGCGCCCGGCCGACCGCCAGCGCGCCGGGCGGCACGTCGTCCGTGATCACGCTGCCGGAGGCGGTGTACGCCCCGTCACCGATCGTCACAGGCGCCACGAGCAGGGAATCGCTGCCGACAAAAGCGGCCTCGCCCACGACGGTACGGGACTTCGTCACGCCGTCGTAGTTCACGAAGACGACGCCGCAGCCGATGTTGGAGCCCGCCCCGACCTCGGCGTCGCCGACGTAGGAGAGGTGCGGCACCTTGGCGCCGGCGCCGATCGTCGCGTTTTTCATCTCGACGTAGGCGCCGGCCTTGGCACCGTCAGCCAGCCGGGTACCGGGCCGCAGGTAGGTGTACGGCCCGATCTCGCAGCGGGCGCCGATGACGGCGCTGTCGGCCGTGGTGCTGCGGATCACGGCTTGCTCGCCGATGTCGGTATCGGTGAGCGAGCAGTCCGGGCCGACGACGGCGCCTTCGGCGATCCGGGTGTGGCCGGCGAGGCGAACCCCGGGAAGCAAGGTGACATCCGGCTCGAGGACGACGTCCGCGCCGATCCACGTCGTCGCGGGATCGATGACGGTGACGCCGGCCCGCATCGCCGACTCGAGCAGCCGCCCGTTCAGCACCCGGCCGGCGGCGGCCAGCTGCACGCGATCGTTCACGCCGGCGGTCTCGTCCGGATCCCCGGCGATCCGAGCCGCCACCACCTCGCCCTTGGCGACCAGCCAGGCGACGACGTCAGGCAGGTACTGCTCGCCCTGCGCGTTGTCGGTGGTCAGGTGTTCCAGGGCGGCCCGCAACGGACCTGCGGCAAACGCGTAGACGCCCGTGGCGATCTCGCGGATCTCGCGGGTGACGGGGTCGGCGTCGCGCTCCTCGACCACCTGCCGCACCGGACCGTTGCCAGCGCCCTCGCGCACCACCCGCCCGTAACCCGTCGGATCAGCGACGACGGCGGTGAGGAGCGTGGCTGCGGCGCGGTACTCGTCGTGCAGGGCCAGCAGGCCGTGCAGGGTCTCGGCACGCAGGAGCGGGGTGTCGCCCGGCACCACGATGATGTCGTCGTCCGGAGCGAGCGCTCCTTGCGCCTCGAGAGCGTCGAGGGCCTCGAGAGCCACGCGCACCGCATGGCCGGTGCCGAGCTGCTGCTCCTGGACGACGGGCACCACCTCGGACGCGGACTCGCCCGCCAGGCTCTTGCCGACCTGCTCCCGGCCGGCGCCGATGACGACGGCCGTACGGGCGGCGCCCAGGGGGGCGACGGCGGCAAACACGTGGTGCAGGAGCGAGCGCCCGGCGACCTCGTGAAGCACCTTGGGCCGGCGCGACTTCATCCGGGTGCCCTCACCCGCCGCCAGCACGATCGCTGCAGCTAGAGGGGCATCTAGATGAGCGTCGGTCACGGGGCGCGGGCTCCTGTCGACGGGGAGCGGATTCGCCGCCGACTGTACCGGGAGTCGACTCCACCGGACCCAGCGGCAGGCCGATGACTGCGCTCCGGCACCAGGATTCGAACCTGGACTAGGTGAGTCAAAGTCACCGGTGCTGCCTTTACACCATGCCGGACCTGCGGCCTGCAGGCTTGGGCCGCACGTTCACGATGCCAGACGGCTAACAGCTCGTTAAAGCTGAATGCCAAGGTCGCGGAAGCCGCCTCGACTTCGGAAGCGGAGCCGATACCCTTGGCACACCCCGGCGACCTGCACCCATGCCCCTCTCCGGCGCCCTTTGACAGGTGGTTATCCCTCTTGAGTGCTTCTGACGCCTCGGTCGCCGCACGGCCGGTCGCCCGCGTTCCGGCCGGACCCGCAGCGCCGGTCACACCGCTGACCGCCGCCCCGCGCAGCCGCTTCAAGGCACGAGCCGAGCAGGTTCTGCTGGCGACGATCATCGCCGTTCCGATCGCCTCCATCGTCGCGGCGGTCCCGCTGCTCTGGAACCGCTGGATCCACTGGCGTGACGTGGTCCTGCTGGTGGTCCTTTACGCGATCACCGGTCACGGCGTCACCGTCGGGTTCCACCGTTACCTGACCCACGGCGCGTTCAAGGCCAAGCGCGGGCTGCGGATCGCGCTGGCCGTAGCGGGCAGCATGGCGGTCGAGGGTCCGGTGATCCGCTGGGTCGCCGACCATCGGCGTCATCACGCGTTCTCCGACGCGGCTGGCGACCCGCACTCCCCCTGGCGCTACGGCCGCTCGATGCCGGCGCTCCTCAAGGGCATGTTCCACGCCCACGTCGGCTGGCTGTTCGACACCGAGCAGACCGATCAGCGCCGGTTCGCGCCGGACCTGCTGCGTGACCGGGCGATCGTCGTCGTCCACAAGATGTTCGCCGCGCTCACCGCGACGAGCCTGATCCTTCCGGCCGTCCTCGGAGGCCTGTGGGGCTGGTCGTTCGAAGCGGCACTGGAGGCGTTCTTCTGGGCCGGGCTGGTCCGCATCGGGCTGCTGCACCACGTCACCTGGTCGATCAACAGCATCTGCCACACGGTCGGCAAGCGGCCCTTCAAGAGTCGCGACCTCTCCACCAACGTCTGGCCGCTCGCGGTCCTCGCCATGGGCGAGAACTGGCACAACCTGCACCACAGCGAGCCGACCTCGGCCCGCCACGGCGTGCTGCGGGGGCAGGTCGACAGCAGCGCGCGGCTCATCCAGGCGTTCGAGAAGCTGGGTTGGGCCCACGATGTGCGCTGGCCGGACCCGGCCCGGCTCGCCGCGCGGCTGGTGCCGCCGGCCGCGGCTCCGGTCTCGGCGAGTGCCGGCTAGCTGAGTCAGCTCGGCGCGACGACGCGCGCCCCGGCCGCCGGTCCGCTGGCGACGCGTACGGCGCGGCACACCCCGAGCCCGGCGAGCCCCGACGCCAGCTCGACCTGATGCGCGGCGCCATCGGCCAGGAACGCGCAGGTCGGTCCGGAGCCGCTCACCAGCGCGCCGAGAGCGCCCAGCTCGCGCCCGGCCTCGATGACCCGCGCGAGCCCCGGCCGCAGCCGGATCGCCGGTGCTTGAAGGTCGTTCGCCAGCAGCCGCCCCAGCGCCACCGGGTCGCCCCGGCTGAGCGCCGAGAGCAGGCCGGCCGAGACCGGGAGCTCCGGACGCGGCAGCTCCGCGCGGTAGCGGTCGAGCTCGGCGTAGACGGACGGGGTCGACAACCCCCCTTCCGCCAGCGCGAACACCCACGCGTAGCTGCCGCGCGAGAGCACGGGCGAGAGCTCCTCGCCGCGGCCGGTGCCCAGCGCGGTGCCGCCGTGCAGGGCGAACGGCACGTCGCTGCCCAGCTGGGCGGCCAGCTCGTGCAGATCGTCGCGGCTCAGGCCGGCGCTCCAGAAGGCGTCCGCAGCGACCAGGGCACCGGCCGCGTCCGCGCTGCCCCCCGCCATCCCGGCAGCCACCGGAATGGCCTTCTTGACGGCGAGGTGCAGGCCCTCGGTGATCCCGGCCCGGGACGCCAGCAGCCGAGCCGCCCGCACGGCGAGATTGCTCCCATCCAGCGGCACTACTTCGGCGCCCTCGCCGGTGACCGTGATCGTGATCTCACCCGGCTCGCGCGCTGCGGAGGCGGTGATCTCGTCGTAGAGCGACACGGCCTGCAGGATCGTGTGGACGTCGTGGTAGCCGGATTCGCCGAGCACTCCCACGCGCAAATACAGGTTGACCTTGCCGGGCGCCCGGACCGTCACCGACTCCGGCCGCATAACGGGTCAAGATAGCCTGGCCCCAATGTGGGACAGCCGCGTCGGGCCATGACCGGGCCGACGGGTGAGGACGGCCACAAGGCCGAGTTCCGGCGCTGGGCGCGCGCGAACCACCCCGATGTCGGCGGGGATCCGGCAGTGTTCGCCGAAGGCCTCGCGGCCGCGCGCGAGGGTCGCTGGGCGCAGTTCCAGGCCGGCCAGACGCACTCCGCCGAGCCGGAGTCCGAGGGCCGCGGGACCATCTACGTGCGTCGCACCGCACGAGGTGTCGCCCGGGTGATCGTCGCGGCGCAGCGCTGGAACGCGCGCCGTCGCCAGCCTCCCCGAGTGCGCTAGGCAGCGTCTCCGCGCGAGCGTTGCGTGGCAATCCGCGCGAAGGTCGCCGCATCCAGCGCTTCACCCCGCAGGCCGGGATCGACCCCCGCGCGTCTCAGCACGCGCTCCGCTTCCGCCGCCGAGCCGGCCCAGCGCGCCAGCGCCGCCCGCAGCGTCTTGCGGCGCTGGGCGAAAGCGGCGTCGATGACGGTGAAGGTGGCGCGGCGATCGCCGGCCGGCGGATCACGCCGTTCCCACGTGAGCAGCGCGCTGTCGACGCGCGGCTGGGGCCAGAAGACGGTGCGGGGAACGGGTGCGGCAACCCTGGAGGCCGCGTACCAGGCGAGTTTCGCGCTCGGCACCCCGTAGACCCGGCCACCCGGCGGCGCGGCCAGCCGGTGCGCCACCTCGGACTGCACCATCACGACCCCGCGCTGCAGGCTCGGGACGAGTTCGAGCAGCCGCAGCAGGATCGGCACGGCGACGTTGTACGGCAGGTTCGCCGCCAGCACCCGCGGCTCGCCGGGGATGTCGATCCTGAGCGCATCCCCGGTGACGACCGTCAGCATGTCGGTCGCTTCCGGCAGCCGGGCAGCAACCGTCTGGCCCAAGGCCTCCGCCAGCACCGGATCCACCTCGACGGCCGTCACGTGCGAGCCGGTCTCGAGCAGTCCGAGCGTCAACGAGCCCAGTCCCGGACCGATCTCGAGCACGTCCTCCGGCACGGCCGCGGCGAGCCCTGCCAGCCGCACGATCCGGCGCACGGTGTTCGGATCGACCAGGAAGTTCTGGCCACGCGCCTTGACCGGCGCCACCCCGAGCCGCTGCGCCAGCGCCCGCGTGTCGGCCGGCGAGAGCAGGCTCACCAGTCGCCGAAGACCCGGGTGGCCGTCGCGGAGACGCGCAGCGCCAGCTCGTCCACCGGCACGCCCGTGAGCTCCGCGATCGCCCGCAGGGTGAGCGGGATCAGGTTGGGCGCGTTATGCCGACCGCGGTACGGGACGGGGGTCAGGAACGGGGCATCCGTCTCGACCAGGAGCTGGTCCGGCGGAGTCACGCCGACGGCTTGGCGCAAGAGCTCCGCGCTCTTGAAGGTCACATTGCCGGCGAACGACAGCACGAAGCCGCGATCGACGCAGCGGCGGGCGAAGTCGGCCCCGCCCGAGAAGCAGTGCATGACCACGTTCTCGGGATCACCCTCGTCGTCGAGCACCCGAAGGATGTCGTCGTGGGCGTCGCGGTCATGAATCACCAACGCCTTGCCGGACGCCTTCGCGAGCCGGATGTGGCGCCGGAACGACTCCTCCTGCTGAGGGCGGCCAGGCTCCTCGGTCCGGTAGTAGTCCAGCCCGGTCTCACCCACCGCCCGCACCTGGGGCAGCTGCGCCAGCTCGGCGATGACGGCCAGGTCGGCCTCGAGGTCCGCTGATTCGGCCGCCTCGTTGGGGTGCATCGCCGCGGTAGCGATCACGCCGCGATGGTCAGCGGCCGTCTGGGCGCACCAGCGTGACGACTCGGCGTCGACGCCGACGGTGACCACGCGGGTGATTCCGGCCACCCGCGCCGCCTCCAGCGCCTCCTCGACCGGCACCGCCAGCAGATCGAGATGGCAGTGACTGTCGACCGCGGGGACCGGCAACGGCTCCGGAGCCGGGACCGGAGTCTCGTCGCGGCTCATGCATCCAGCCGCGGGAAGAGAATCGGCCCCTTCCGCACGGTCGCCCCGACCGGCAGGTGGTCCGTGGTGACGTCGCCGATCCGAGCATCCGCCAGCGGGGCCGGCGCGCCGAGACTCTCCCAGAGCAGCTGGCAGGCTTTCGGCAGCACCGGGTTGAGCAGTACAGCGACCGCCCGCAGCGCGTCCGCGGTCGTGTACAGCACCTCGTCGAGCTCGGCTGATTTCTCCGGGTCCTTCGCGAGCTTCCAGGGCTCGCGCTCGGTCACGTAGCCGTTGACGGCGCGGACGAACTGCATGATCGCCGCCAACGCCGCCTGGAAGTCGAGGCGGTCCATCGCCGCGTCGGCGGCAGCAACCGCCTCCTCCAGCCCCGCCGCAAGGTTGGCATCGAGCGCTCCGGAAGGGAGGCTGCCCTCGCGGTAGCGCTCGACCATGCTCGTCAGCCGGCTGGCGAGGTTGCCGAGTTGATCGGCGAGCTCGCTCTGGTAGCGCGCCCCCATGGACTCCCAGCTGAAGCTGCCGTCCTGCCCGAAGGCCAGCTCGCGCAGGAAGTAGTAGCGATAGGCGTCGCTGCCGAAATGGTCGGTGATCTGCTGCGGCGGGATGCCGGTGAGCTTGGTCTTGCTCATCTTCTCGCCGCCGACGAGCAGCCAGCCGTTGGCGAAGACCTTGCGGGGCAGGGGAAGTCCGGCCGCCATCAGCATGGCCGGCCAGATGACCGTGTGGAAGCGCAGGATGTCCTTGCCCACCAGGTGGACGTCGGCCGGCCAGTACTCCTCGCTGCCCTCGACAGCGGTCCAGTAATTCAGCAGCGCGTCGATCCACACGTAGATCACGTGGCTGGAATCCCAGGGGACGGTGATGCCCCAGTCGAAGGTCGACCGGCTCATCGAGATGTCGTCGAGCCCGCTCTCGACGAAACGCAGCACCTCGTTGCGCGCACTCTCCGGTTCGATCACCAGCGTGCCATCGCGGTAAGCCTCGAGCAGGCGGTCCTGGTACGAGGACAGCCGGAAGAAGTAGTTGTCCTCCGACAGCATCTCGACCGGGCGGCCGTGGATCGGACACAGATCACCCGGCTGCACCAGCTCGCCCGGGACCTTGAACTCCTCGCACGCCACGCAGTACGGGCCGGTGTAGCTGCCCTTGTAGATCTGGTCGGCGTCGTAGAGCCGCTGCGCGAACTCCTGAACCCGCAGGGTGTGGCGGGTCTGCGTGGTGCGGATGAAGTCGTCGTTGGCCGCGTCGATGGCCTCGAGCATCGGCCGCCAGGCCGTCTCGACCATGTGGTCGCACCACTGCTGCGGGGTCATCCCGTGCTGCTCGGCAGCCTGCAGGATCTTCTGCCCGTGCTCGTCGACCCCGGTGAGGAAATGCACCCGCTCGCCCCGCTGGCGGTGCCACCTCGTCAACACGTCACCGGCCACCGTCGTGTAGGCGTGCCCGATATGGGGCGCATCGTTCACGTAGTAGATCGGCGTCGTCACATAGAACGCCTTACTCATAGCTCTGAGGGTAGTGAGCGAGGCAAACGACTTTGGTTCACCGGGCGTACAACCGAAGACACCGGGCCGTACAACCGATCAGCTGTCAGCCGGAAGGCGCCTGCTCATCGCGAACACAACCAGAACGATGTCAGCCACACCGCATCGGCTGTGTGACCAAAAACCACGTCCCACCACGCCGACAACTCTTTGGCTGTGGCCGCACAGCGTAACTGGCTGTACTTGGGTGTGCAGAGCCGCGAACGGCTTGGGGGTGCAGAACCGCTTGCCTCGCCTGGCCTACAGCCGATCCGCTGTCGCCGCGGAGGCGCCTGCTTACCGCGAACACAGCCAGAACGATGTCAGCCACACCGCAACGGCTGTGTGACCGAACACCAGTTCCCACCCGGTCGACAACTCATTGGCTGTGACCGCGCCCTGGGCCACGGCTCACGCGGCATGTGACAGCCGCACAGCCCGCTGCAGGGCGAGGTGGTCGCGATCCCGGGCACCCCACGACGCGCTGCAGTCCAAAGTGGAGGCGACGAGCAGAGGATGACCGGACTCGGGCGTGTGCAGCCGCATGGCCCGCGACATGACCCCTCGAAAGCCGCACACCGAGGCCACCCTCAGGTCCGCCTCCGGCGCGACGAGCGGCCACCCGTAACGGAGCTGCTCACGGCTGACTGATGGTGGCTCGCTATGACCCGACGGGGACACATATTCGATACCGCATGTAGTCAAGAAGCCGTTCAGCAGTTCGACATCGACATCTTCCGCGACCCACAGGTCGATGTCCGGGGCGCGGACGACAGCTCCGTGCAATCGTGCGGCCGTCTTGCTGCCGACCACCAGCTCAGCCACTCTCTCACTGCCGCGGGCAGCCGCGGCGATCTGCTCAAGGGTGGCGGCTTGCTCACGATCGACGCGCTGGAAGGGCGGCTTGGCGAGCAGCTCTCGGGTCGGCCAGTCCTCGAGCCCGGCGTGCGGAGTCAGCTGCCAGCTGAGATGCAAGCCGCAGCCGGCGATGAGCCGCGTGAGGGTCGGGACGCTCGGTTGCCGACCCCCTCTCTCGTAGTTCGCCACCACTTGCTGGCTGACCCCAGCGCGGTTGGCCACCTCAGCCTGGGTCAAGCCGGTCATCCAGCGGGCGTCTCGGAGTAATTCGGCGGCCGTCGTAGCGGCGTCGGGTGCGTCCATGGTCGGGACGATGACCGAGACCTACGACGGCCCGCGACCTTCATCCACAGGCCGGCGGGCAGCAAGGACGGCGTCGTAGACCTCGCGTCGGGGGACCCCGGACTCGCGGGCGACGGCAGCCATCGCCGCCTTGCGGTCCATCCCCTGCGCCTCGAGGGCGGCGACCGCCGGAGCCAGCTCGGCGACGGGGCGCGGGCCCGGCTCCGGGGCACCCCGATGACGATCGTCAGCTCACCCCGGACCTCCCGCTCGGCAGCCCAGCGAGCGAGCTCGCCGAGCGGGAGGCGCAGCACCTCCTCGTACGTCTTCGTGAGCTCACGGCACAGCACCGCCGGACGATCCGCGCCGAAGCCCGCCGCCAGCTCGGCCAACGCGGCAGCGGCCCGGCGCGGGGACTCCAGGAGCACGACGGTGCGCGCCTCCGCGGCCAAAGCGGCGATGCGGGCCCGGCGCTCGCTGCCGCGACGCGGCAGGAACCCCTCGAACACCCACCGGTCCGACGGCAGGCCCGACACGGCCAGCGCCGTGGTGACGGACGACGGCCCCGGCACCACCCGCACCGCGACCCCCGCCTCTGCCGCCGCCTTCACCAGCCGGTATCCCGGGTCGGAGATGGCCGGCATGCCCGCATCGGTGACGAGCGCGACGCACGCGCCGCCAAGCATCCGCTCGACAAGCTGTGGCACGCGGCCGCGCTCGTTCGCCTCGAAGTAGGAGACGACCTCCGCGGAGATGTCGAGATCGAGGTCAGACGCCAGCCGGCGGAAACGACGGGTGTCTTCGGCGGCCACGATGTCAGCGGTCGAAAGCGCCTCGCGCAGGCGCTGCGACGCATCGCCCACGTTGCCGAGAGGCGTGCCGCAAACGACGAGGGTGCCGGTCACCGCCCCATTCTCCGCTTCATGAGAATCGTGCCGGGAGCTGGAGATCCGCGGGCGGCCCTTTACGCTGGCCCTGATGACCGCCACGCTTGCGCCCGCCGAGGGCGAGTCACCAGCACCGGCGGCCACGGACCGCAACCTCGACGCGCTGCGTCCCCCACCGCTGCACGACCGGCTCGCCGGCTGGCTCTGGCCGCTCGCGATCACCGTGATCGCCGGTGTGCTGCGCTTCTACCGCATCACGGTGCCGCCCGCGTTCGTGAAGGGCAAGCCGAGCTACACGTTCGACGAGGTTTACTACACCGTCGACGCGCACTCGCTGCTGCAGTTCGGCGTCGAGCGGGGAGCCAACTGCAAGGGCCCGGGGCTCGCGGTCCACCCGCCGCTCGGCAAGTGGATGATGGCCGTCGGCGAGTGGATGTTCGGCTACGTCGACTGCGCGGGCCACGAGCACGGCAACGCGGCGCTCGGCTGGCGCTTCTCCGCCGCGGTGTTCGGCACGCTCGCCGTCCTGATCCTGGCTCGCACCGCGCGGCGGATGTTCCGGAGCACGGTGCTCGGGTGCCTCGCCGGGCTGCTGCTCGCGCTCGACGGCATGGCGCTCGTCCAGTCCCGCACCGGCCTGCTCGACATCTTCGTCATGTTCTGGGTGGTCGCCGGCATGGGCGCCCTGGTACGTGACCGCGACTGGATGCGAGAACGGCTGGCCGACGGGCTTCCCGTCGGCTTCTGGCGGCCGTGGCAGCTGATCGCGGGGGTCTGTCTCGGCGGCGCTCTGGCGACCAAGTGGACCGGCCTGTACGTCATCGTCGCGCTCAGCGCGGTGGCCATCGCGTGGGACATCGGCGCCCGGCGCAGCATCGGCGCACCGCACCCGGTACGCGCCGCGCTCCGGCGCGACGGCGGCGGCTGGCTGACCGCCTGGATCGTGGTGCCCGTCGCGGTCTACACCGCGTCGTTCACCGGCTGGTTCGTGACGCACTACGGCTACCTGCGTAACGATTACGGCAAGGGGATCTACAACACCTGGCGGGCCTGGTGGCACTGGCACCAGTGGGCCTACAACTTCCACGAGCACCTCGACACCCGCCACCCGTACCAGTCCGACAGCCCGTTCCAGTGGCTGGTCCAGGGGCGCCCGACCCTGCTCGCCTATACGTCCACCCCCAAGGGCGCCGCGTGCACCTCGGTGAACGGCTGCTCGTCGACCGTCCTCGACCTCGGCAACGTCGCGATCTGGTGGGTGGCGCTCCTGGCCGTGCTCGGGTGCATCTGGCTCTGGTTCGCCCGCCGCGACTGGCGGGCCGCGTTCGTGCTCGTCGGGGTCGCCGCCGACATCCTGCCGTGGTTGCCCTACCCGGCCCGCACCAAGTTCAGCTTCTACGCGCTGCCGATGCTGCCGTTCCTGATCCTGGCCATCTGCCTCATGGCGGGCCTGGTCCTGGGGCAACGCACCGACCCCGAGAGCAGGCGCCTGTGGGGAGCCCTGTCCGTCGCCGGCTACGCGGTGCTGGTCATCGCCGCGTTCATCTACTTCTACCCGGTCTGGACGTACGTGCGGATCCCCTACAACTCCTGGCACGCCCGCATCTGGTTCCCCGGCTGGTTCTGACGAGGGCTAGTTGACCTGACGGTCCGCCAGCGACCAGTAGCGCGCGCGGAGCGCCTTCTTGTCGGGCTTGCCGAGCGCTGAAACCGGCACCGAGTCCACGAAATCGACGCTCTTAGGCTGGTAGTGCGCACCCTTGCGCTCCTTGACCAGCGCGATGAGCTCGTCGGCCGCGACCTCGGAGCCGGGACGGCGCACGACGACGGCCTTGACGGCCTCGCCCCACTTCTCGTCCGGCACGCCGATGACAGCGGCGGCGGCCACCCCGGGATGGGAGGAGAGCACGTCCTCGACCTCGCGCGGGAAGACGTTGAAGCCGCCGGAGACGATCATGTCCTTCTTCCGGTCGACGATGTACAGGAAGCCCTCGTCGTCGCGCCGGGCGATGTCGCCGGTGTGCAGCCAGCCGTGGGCGAACAGCTCCGCGGTCTGCTCGGGCTTCTTCCAGTAGCCCGCCGACACCAGCTGGCCGCGGGCGCAGATCTCGCCGGGCTGCCCGTCCGGAACCTCGTGGCCCTCCTCGTCGAGCAGCGCGACGTGCAGCCAGGGCACCGGACGTCCGCACGACGCGAGCCGCTCCGGATGGTCGACGTCGTGCTCCTCCTTGCGGAGCACGGTGATCGTCATCGGGCACTCGGCCTGGCCGTAGAACTGGAAGAAGATCGGGCCGAGCTTGGCGATGGCCTCGCGCAGCCGGGTCGGCGACATCGCCGCTGCCCCGTAGAAGACCGTCTGCAGGCTGGAGAGGTCGGTCGTCTCGAAGGCCGGGTGGTCCATGAGGACGTAGAGCATGGTCGGCACGAGCATGATCGACGTGATCTTGTACTGCTCGATCGCCGCCAGCACCTTGCCCGGCTCGAAACCCGGCAGCACCACCATCGAGCCGCCCTGCAGCAGCACCGGCACGAAGAACGCCGCACCCGCATGCGAGAGCGGGGTGCAGATCAGGTGGCGCACCTCGTCCGGCCACTGCCATTCGGCCATCTGGATCTGCGTCATGGCTGCGCCGCTGCGGTGGGTGCCCATGACACCCTTCGGCTTGCCGGTGGTCCCACCCGTGTAGGCAAGGCCCGTCACCTCGTCGGCCACCAGCGGCGGGACGGTGAGCGAGCCCGGTGTGAAACCGGCGGCGAGAGCGATCAGATCCGTCGCGCCGTCCATCGGACCGAAGGACAGCACCGACCGCAGGCTGGGAACCGCCTCGAGCAGCGCCCGCGCGCGCTCGCCGAAGCTCGGGTCGACGACCAGGGTCTCGACCTCGGCGTCCTCCAGCACGTACGCGTGGTCGTCGAGTGACCCCAGCGGGTGCAGCGCGGACGTGCGGGTGCCGGTCACCTGGTTGGCGCCCATGGAGAAGAGCACCTCGGGCCGGTTGACGGAAAGCACCGCCACCTTGCTGCCCTGCGTCAGCCCCGCCTTGGCGAAAGCCTGCGCGTAGCAGCTGATCTGCTCGTACACCTCGCGCCCGGTGAGCACGCGCTCGCCCAGGTAGACGCACGGGCGATCCTTGCTGCGCTCCAATCCTGCGAGCAGCAGGTGAGGCACGAACGCCTGCTCGTACAGACGCGACGGCGTTTGATCAGCGGTGGCGACTCCCGGCTGGCCCATCCCTCAGCGCTCGTACAGGGCGCGCTTCGGGCAGGAGTTGATGGCCCGCCGAGCGTCTTCCTCGCGCCCCTCGGGGACGTCGGGCTTCAGGATGTGCAGGTTGTCCTCGTCGTCGACCTTGAAAATGTCGGGAGCGATGCCGGCACAAACAGCGTTGGCCTCGCACTCGTCGTAGTCAGCCTCAACGCGCATGACAGTCCTCTCGTGACCTATTCAGGGCTTTTTCAGGGCTTTCCGGTGATTGTGAACGACTCAGTCTTCCGCGAGCAGACCGGCCATCCGTTCGGTGGTGGCGATCCACTCGTCAACGATGTCAGAAACCACCTCGCGGGCGGGCCGGACCCGGTCAACGCGACCGATGATCTGCCCTGCCGGTGAGCCGGCGAACTCCCGGGAACGCGCTCGCGTCGTGCGACGGGCCGCCTCGGCGAAGAGGATTCCCTGCAGCGGCATCGGCAGCGGGTCAGGGGTGTCAGCGCGCTCCCACGCGTCGACCCAGGTGGTGCGGATCTGGCGCGCGGGCTTGCCGGTCATGGACCGCGAGCGGATCGCGTCACGCGAGCCGGCCGCCAGCAGGTTCTCCACCGCGAGCGGGTGGGTGTCGGCCTCGGCGACGGTCAGCCAGATCGAGCCGGTCCAGGCGCCCTGCGCTCCGAGCGCCAGCGCCGCGGCCATCTGCCGTCCGGTGCCGATGCCGCCGGCCGCGAGCACCGGCACGTCCGGGCCGACCGCGTCGACGATGTCGGGCACCAGCACCATCGTCGAGATCTCGCCGGTGTGGCCGCCGGCCTCGGTGCCCTGGGCGACGATGACGTCCACGCCGATGTCGAGGTTCTTCTGGGCGTGGCGCGGGCTGCCCGAGAGCGCTCCGACGAGCACCCCGTGAGAGTGGGCCTGCTCGACCACGTACTCCGGCGGCGGGCCGAGCGCGTTCACGATCATCTTCGCCGGGTGTTTGAGCGTGACCTCTACCTGGCCGGGGCCCTCGGCGTCGACGTTCAGACCGGCCGCCTTCATGACGCCCGGCGCCGCGTCCTGCGACAGCGGCGGGATGCCGTGCTCGTCCAGCAACTCCTTGACGAACTGGCGATGGCCGGCCGGCACCATGTCGGAGAGGCTGGCGACGCTCGCCGCCTCGCCCCCGCCCTGGCCGATGTACTTGGCCGGCATGGCGAAATCGACCCCGTAGGGCTTGCCGCCGATGTGGTCGTCGATCCACGACAGCTCGATCTCCAGCTGCTCGGCATCGAACGCCAGGGCGCCCAACACGCCGAAACCGCCGGCCTTGCTGACCTCGACGACCACGTCACGGCAATGCGAGAAGGCAAAGAGCGGGAACTCGATGCCGAGCGTGTCGCAGATGGGTGTGCGCATCCCGCTGTTATAGCCGCTCGGTCCGTCGCTACCGTCAACGGCATGCCTTCCCCGATGTTGCCGCCGAGCATCGGCGCCCTCGTTCAACGCAGCGCCGAACGCTTCGCCACCCTCGACGCGCTGGTCGACGGACCGAAGCGGTACTCGTTCGCCGAGCTCGGGGCCCGCGTCCGCGAGGCGACGGCCGCGGCGATGGCGTCGGGAATCCAGCCGGGCGAGCGGGCGGCGATCTGGGCGCCCAACAGCGTCGAGTGGGTGATCGCGGCGCTCGGCCTGGTCTCGGCCGGAGCGGCGCTCGTCCCGCTCAACACCCGGTTCAAGGGCGACGAGGCGGCCTACGTCCTGGCGCGCAGCGGCGCGCGGGTGCTCGTCGTCGCCGACGGGTTCCTCGGCGCCGACTACACCGGCATGCTCGCCGCATCCGCGACGCCCACCCCCGAACTCGCGACCGTCGTCTCGTTCGCCGATCAGCCGGCAGCAGGAACGATCGGTTTCGGCGCCTGGCTGGCGGGCGGCCATGAGGTCGCACCCGCGGAGGTGGATGCGCGCATCGCCGCGCTCGGCCCGGCCGATGTCAGCGACATCTTCTTCACGTCCGGCACCACCGGCCGCCCGAAGGGCGTCGTGGTGACGCACGAGCAGACCATGCGCGTCTTCTGGACCTGGAGCGAGATCGTCGGGCTCGCCGAAGGTGACCGCTACCTCGTCGTGAACCCGTTCTTCCACACGTTCGGGTTCAAGGCCGGCATCATCGCGTGCCTGCTGCGCGGGGCGACGATCATCCCGGAGCCGGTGTTCGACGTCCCTGCCGTGCTGGCGCGCATCGCCGCCGAGAAAGTGACCGTGCTGCCGGGGCCACCGACCCTGTACTCGTCGATCCTCGACGGTCCGGACCGCAGCGGCCTCGATCTCGACTCGCTGCGCCTTGCCGTCACGGGTGCGGCCAGCGTCCCGGTGCGGCTCGTCGAACGGATGCGCGAGGAGCTCACGTTCAAGACGGTGCTGACCGCGTACGGGCTCACCGAGTCGACCGGCACGGTCAGCATGTGCCGCGCCGACGATGACGCGGTCACCATCGCGACGACGTGCGGGCGCGCCATCCCCGACACCGAGGTGGTCATCCGCCGCTCGGACGGCTCGGACGCCGCGCCGGGTGAGGCGGGCGAGGTCTGCGTGCGCGGCTACAACGTGATGCGCGAGTACCTCGACGACCCGGTCGCGACGGCGGAGACGATCGACGCCGACGGCTGGCTGCACACCGGCGACATCGGGGTGCTCGACGAGCGGGGCTACCTCAAGATCACCGATCGGCTGAAGGACATGTATGTCGTCGGCGGGTTCAACGCCTACCCCGCCGAGATCGAGCAGACCCTGAGCACCCACGACGCCATCAGCGAGGTGGCGGTGATCGGCGTGCCGGACGAGCGCATGGGAGAGGTCGGCAAGGCCTTCGTCGTCCTGCGTCCCGGGGCGACGCTGGATGCCGGCAGAGCTCATCGCGTGGTCACGCGAGCGGCTGGCCAATTACAAGGTCCCGCGCTACGTCGACATCGTCGACACGCTCCCGCGCAACGCCTCCGGGAAAGGTGCGAAAGGGTGAGCTTCGGGAGGCGGCGCCGGACCAGCGGGCTTACGCCCGGATCGACCGCCCGGACCTGACATGCCGTCAGATGCGGGCTAGGCTGCGCGGATGGACGAGTTCCCGAAGATCATCTCGGTGGACGACCACGTCGTCGAGCCGGCCACGCTCTGGCAGGACCGGCTCCCGGAGAAGCTGCGCGATGCCGGCCCGAAGGTCGTGATGGCCCCCGCCGGGGACGTCGTCTTCGTCGGCGGCAAGCTGACGGTCACGATGGGAACGCCCGGCAGCGGCCCTGACGTCGCGTGGTGGGTGTACGAGGACCTGCAGCGTCCGCTCATGCGGCTCGACGCGGCGGTGGGTTACGACCGTGACGACGTCGATCTGCGGCTCGTCAATTACGACCAGATGCGCCGGGGCGCTTTCAGCGTGCCCGAGCGGCTCGCTGACATGGACGAGAACTGGATCGAGTCCTCGCTCTGCTTCCCGACCTTCCCGCGCTTCTGCGGCCAGACCTTCTACGAGGCCAAGGACAAGGAGGTCGCGCTGGCCTGCGTGAAGGCCTACAACGACTGGATGGTCGAGGAGTGGTGCGGGCCTTCCGAGGGCCGGCTGATCCCGCTGATCATCATCCCGCTGTGGGACGCGCAGCTTGCGGCCGAGGAAGTCCGGCGCAATGCGGCCCGCGGCGTGCGCGCCGTGTGCTTCTCGGAGATCCCGCCGTTCCTCGGCCTGCCGTCGGTGCACGACAAGGACCACTACTGGGACCCGTTCTTCGCCGCCTGCGCCGAGACCGGCACCGTCATCAACATGCACATCGGCTCGTCGTCGAAGATGCCGTCCACCTCGGCCGACGCGCCGGCCGCGGTGGGCTCGACCCTCACCTTCGCCAACTCCGCGTTCTCGCTCGTCGACTGGCTGATGTGCGGCGTCTTCACCCGCTTCCCCACCCTGCAGATCGCCTACTCCGAGGGCCAGATCGGCTGGATTCCTTACGTCCTGTCGCGGGCTGACACGGTGTGGGAGGAGAACCGCGGCTGGGGCGGCGTGGCCGACAAGGTGCTCGAGCCGCCGTCCGAGCTCTTCCGCAAGCACGTCTACGGCTGCTTCTTCGACGACCCGCACGGGCTGCGCCAGCTCGACGTCATCGGCGTCGACCGGGTCACGTACGAGAGCGACTACCCGCACTCCGACAGCACGTGGCCGAAGACCCGCCACATCGCCGAGGAGCAGATGAAGGACCTCGACCGCGACACCATCGAGAAGATCGTGCGGGGTAACGCCATCACGATGCTCGGCCTCACCCCCGAGGGCCGCTGGGCGGGCTGAGCCCGTCCCCGCGAAGACTCGTCAGCCGAAAGACAGAAGGGCCACCGGCATGCTCGACTACCTCATCCGTGGCGGAACGATCGTCGACGGCACCGGCAAGCCCGGCTATCAAGGCGACGTCGGCGTGCAGGACGGCCGGATCGTCGCCGTCGGGCCGGCCGGCAGCATCACCGACGACGCGGCGGAGACGTTCGACGCCACGGGTCTGGTCGTCTCACCCGGCTTCATCGACGCTCACACCCACTACGACGCCCAGCTCTTCTGGGATCCCGTATGCCACCCCGTCGAACATCCATGGCGTCACGACGGTGCTGGGCGGCAATTGCGGGTTCACGCTGGCGCCGCTGCACGCCGAGGACGCCGATTACCTGCGCCGGATGATGGCGAAGGTCGAGGGCATGCCACTGGCGGCGCTGGAGACCGGCCTGGACTGGAAGTGGGAGTCCTTCGGCGATTACCTGGGCATGCTCGACGGCAAGATCGGCCTCAACGCCGCGTTCCTCGTCGGCCATTGCGCGCTGCGCCGCTACGTGATGGGCGCCGACGCGATCGGCAACGAGGCGACCCCCGAGCAGATCGACGAGATGGTGCGCGTCCTGCACGAGTCGATCGAGGCCGGCGCGGTGGGCTTCTCGACCACCCTCTCCGGCACCCATTCCGACGGCGACGGCAAGCCGGTCGCCTCGCGCTGGGCGTCCCGCGACGAGCTGATGGCGTTGTGCAAGGCCACCGGTGAGCACGAAGGCACCTTCCTCGAGGGCATCGTGCAGGGCTGCCTGGACACGTTCGCCGACGACGAGATCGAGCTGCTCGCCGACATGTCGGCCACCGCCGGCCGGTCGCTGAACTGGAACGTGCTGACCATCGACGGGCGCACTCCGGAGAAGGTCGTGCACCAGCTGAAGGCGTCGGCCCGGGCGCGCGAGCTGGGCGGGCGCGTCGTCGCGCTGACGATGCCGACGCTGGTCCCGATGAACATGAGCCTCGGGACGTTCTGCGCGCTGAACCTGATCCCGGGCTGGGGCGACATCCTCGGCCTGCCCATCCCGGAGCGCATCGAGAAGCTCTCGGACCCGGCGGTACGCGCGGAGATGCTGCGAGCGGGCCAATAGCAAGGAGGCCGGCGTCTTCCGGCGGCTCGCCGACTTCGCCCGCTACGTCATCGGCGACACGTTCTCCGAGGCGAACGAAGGGCTGAAGGGCCGCAAGGTCGCCGACATCGCCGCCGAGCGCGGCAGTGACGACCCGTTCGGCGTGCTGGTCGAGATCGCCTCGAACGACCAGATGCGTACCGTGCTCTGGCCGATGCCGACCGACAACGACCCGGCCTCGTGGGGGCTGCGTTCGCGAGGTGTGGGAGGACCCGGACGTGCTGCTCGGGCGGGTCTGACGCCGGCGCTCACCTCGACCGGATGGCCGGCGCCAACTACCCCACCCGGTTCCTCGGCGACTGCATCCGTGGCCGCAAGCTCGTGCCGTTGGAGCGGGCGGTGCAGATGATGACGGGTGACCCGGCCGCCCTCTTCGGCCTGAAGGACCGCGGCCAGATCGCCGAGGGCTACTGGGCCGACATCACGGTGTTCGACCCCGAGACGGTGACCGCTGACGACGTCACGCTCGTCCACGATCTCCCGGGCGGCACGCCCCGGCTGACCGGCGGCTCGCAGGGCGTCGTGCGGGTGCTGGTGAACGGGACCGAGATCGTGCGTGACGGTGCGGCGACGGGTTCGCTGCCCGGCACGCTGATGAAGGCCGGGCGCGACACGGTGAGCGTTTCCACCCGCTGAGCCCGGGCTCGTACATACAGAACGCTGTCCGCTGACCGGGAGCGTCTCTTTCGTCGTATCGACAATCCGATGTGAGCTACCGCGGACTGTCTGTATGAGGAAAGTGCAGGCCACTCGCGGCCGACAGCGAATCGGCTGTCAGATCGAGCGAGTGATTCATGAGCTAGAGGTTCGCGCGCACATCCGCGGCCGAATTCAGCGCGTAGTCAATCCCGACGATGGCCCCCCACAGCACTAACCCGACCACGATCGCGCTGATGATGAAGACCGGCAGCAGGGTCAGCCACTTGCGGTAGGCGCGCTCATCAGGGGTCTGTTCCAGCAAGCCTTGGAGCGGTACGTCGACCTCGGGGAGGAAGTAGGTGCTATGCACAGCCATGGCGAGATGATGCGACCGCATTCGCCATAACCCGGGTAATCCCGCCTTGAAAGAATGCGTGTCGCTCTCGACGGCTCATTCAGATTCCGGTGCTCAGGGTCTTGGCTATCGCGAGCGCCTTCGCGATCGGGATGGCGAAACCGACGCCGATGCTGCCCGCGGAGCTGCTCGACAGCGAAGCGGCGGCCGTGACGAGGCCGACCACGCGGCCATTGGCGTCGACCAGCGCTCCGCCGCTGTTACCCGGGTTGATCGCGGCGTCGGTCTGGATCGTGCCGCTGAGGGTCTCCGTCGTGGTGCTCTGCCGGCCGAAACCGCCTTGCGAGCCGGAGTCGGACTCGACGGTCAGGTCACGGTTCAGCGCCGACACGATGCCCTCGGTGACCGTCTCGGACAGGCCGAGCGGGTTGCCGATCGCGAGCACCGACTGGCCGACGGCCAGGCTGCTGGTCGCCAGGGTGGCGGCCTGCAGACCGCTGACGTTCTGCGCCTTGATGACGGCGATGTCGTCGGCGGAGTCACGACCCACGATCGTCGCTGTCGCCGTCTTGCCATTCGAGAAGGTGACGGTGATCGTGCCGCCGGCGGCGGCCGCAGAAATGACGTGGTTGTTGGTGAGGATGAGCCCGGTCGAGGTGAGGATGACGCCGGAGCCCTCATCACTCCCGCTGCCTCCCTCGACCTTGATCGACACCACGCTCGGCATCGCGACGGCTGCGGCGGCGGCCAGCGAGCCGGCGGTCGTGGCTCCCGCGGTGGTCACCGGGGCGACGGTGGTGACGGTGGTGCCGCCGTCGGTGAGCGTCGCAGCGGCGATACCGCCGCTGGCTCCGCCGAGCACCATCGCCCCTGCAAGGGCGAGCGCGACAAGTCGACGTCGGGGACGCGGCGACTTCGCGAACGGTGGCTCGGGCGGAGCCGGCGGGGGGACCTCCGGAGGGCTCATCGGAGGGGTCACCGGGAGCGGCGCGTAGCCCCACGGAGGTGCTGAAGGCGGCGGGGAGTTCGGCGCCTCGGGCCGGGTCTCGGTGACGGTCATCGCGGTCTCCCTGGTTCGGTGATTCCACGATCCGCCCGCTAGCTGGAGGCCGGCTGGACGTTCACTGTGCGCGGCCAACGACTGTTTCGGGCTCCCGCTCGGGAGCCGGAGGCGCGAGCAGCGACCCGAGCCACAGCCGCGCCGCGACGGCGATGAACCCGGTGAGCAGCGGCAACAACCCGAGCGCGACGGGGAGCGACGTGGCCGAGGCCAGCTGCCCGATCAGCGGTGGTCCGCAGACGAAGCCGGCCCAGCCGGCCGCGGAAACCACCGCGATTCCTGCGCCGGGCTGGACGCCGGGGATGCGCCCGGCAGCCCCGAAGGCGGTCGGCACCACCGCGGCCAACCCCACGCCGAGTGTGACGAAACCGGCCAGGCCGACAACGACGTTGTCGCTCACCAGCGCGATCGTGAAGCCGACCGCGGCGATCGCCGCCAGCAGCGAGATCACCTTGTTCACCTCGAACCGGGCGAAGAGCGCGTCGGCCCGCAGCCGCACGGCCACCATCGCGACCATGAACCCCGCGTAGGCGGCGCTCGCCAGCCCCGCGGAGGTCCCCACCGAATCCCGCAGGTAGACGGCGGACCAGTCCGCCGCAGCGCCCTCACAGAGGAACGAGGCGGCAGGCCACGGCCGACAGCAGGACGACCGGCCCCGTCAACTTCGGCAGCCGGCCTTCACGCCGGACCTCGCCGCCCTCCGCGGGCTCAGGGGGCGGGTCGTCGAGGAGCGCGCGCGTCCACCAGCTGCCGAGCAGCACCAACCCGCCGAGCGCGATCATCTGCACGGTCAGCGAGATGCCCGACGAGACGCTGGCGGCGCCGGCCCCGGCGCCGATCAGGGCCCCGATGCTCCACCCGCCGTGCAGCCCCGACATCAGCGTCTGCCCGGCAAGCCGTTCCTGGCGTGACGGCCTGGGTGTTCATCGCGACGTCGAGCGTCCCCTGGAACGCGCCCCAGACCAGCAAGGCCGCCGCGAGCGTCCAGGGCGACGGCGCGATGCCGACGAACGGGCCGGAGCGCAGTAGCCGATCAGCGTCAGCGCCACCATCCGGCGGCTGCCCAGCTTCGGCATCAGCCAGGCCGCGAGTGCCATCGCGCTGACCGAACCGATCGGCGTCGCCAGCAGTACCAGGCCGAGCGTCGCGTTGGTCAGGCCCAGGTGCGACTTCACGTGCGGAATGTGCGCGGCCCACGACGCGAAGAGCAGGCCATGGGCGACGAAGACGCCCCGCAGGGTCTGCCGAGGACTCGGCATGCCCTAAACGCTACGAAACGACCAAGATCAACGCTTCACAGGAGTGGGTTTGGACGCCGAATCCCCGTTCTAATCCGTTCGTGTGCAGCGTTGATCTTGGGCATAGCCGGTCGACGCAGGACGGTTGCGCCGGACGTGACTGAAGACATCGCTGCGCTGCCCGACGATGTCCGAACGTTCCTGCTGGAGGGCACTCGCACCGGAAAGCTCGGCTACCTGGCGCGCGACGGCCGGCCGCTCGTGGCACCCGTCTGGTTCACCCTCGAGGACGATCGGCTGGCGTTCTGCACAGGGGCGACGACCGCGAAGGGACGCGCGCTGCAGCGCGACCCGCGGGTGGTGATGTCGGTCGACCTCCAGCAGCCTCCGTACGCCTTCGTCCAGATCCAGGGGATAGCGGAGATCAGCGAGAGCACCGACGACGCGCTGCGCGTCTCGACGATCGTCGGCGGCCGCTACATGGGCGCCGACCGGGCCGAGGAGTTCGGCAAGCGCAACGGGGTGCCCGGCGAGCTCACCATCCACATCCGGCCGACCAAGGTCGTCTACAACCTCGACATGACCGGCTGAGGCTCAAGCCCTCCGGCTAAAAGGTCAGCACCCCGCGCGCCAGCCTGCCGTGGTGCATGTCCTCGACGACATCGAAGAAGTTCTCCATCGGATAGGTCTTGCTGACCATCGAGTCGAGGTCGAGCAGCCCCTTCTTGTACATGTCGACGATGACCGGGATGTCCTTCTGGGCCCGGACCCCGCCGGCGCGGCTGCCGATGATCCCGCGGTCGACCTGGGTGAGGTGGGTGATCGGCACCGGGTAGGTGACGCCGGGAGCCGGGACGCCGACCTGCACGCAGGTGCCTCCCCAGTCCAGGCAGCGCACCGCGGAGTCGGTGACGGCCGGGTGGCCGACGCACTCGAACGACCACTTCACGCCGCCGCCCGCGAACGGACCCTCGGCCTGGGTCTCGGACCACGGGACGATCTCGCGGATCTTGTCGACCGCGTCGCCTTCGCTCGCGTTGATGAAGTGCGTCGCGCCGAGCTGCATCGCCAGCGCCTTCTTCGACTCCAGCGTGTCGACGGCGATGATCGTCGACGCCGCCTTGATCTTCAGCGCCTGGATCACGGAGAGCCCGACACCACCGGCACCGAAGACGGCCGTGTGGTCGCCCGGCTCGACGTGGGCCCGGTTGAAGACCGACCCGACGCCCGTGACGACGCCGCAGGCGATCAGGCAGGCGGAGGTCAGCGGCACCGCGGGGTCGATCGGGACCGCCTGCACCTCCTTGATGATCGTGCGCTCGGCGAACGAGGAGGTCGCGGCGAAGTTGCCGCCGACCACGCCGCCGACCGTGAACGGCTCGGTGCGGTTACCGATGGACTGCTTGCACCAGGTGGGGTGGCCGGCGTTGCAGCGGTCGCAGATGCCGCAGTTCG
Organism: uncultured Actinomycetota bacterium; assembly: GCA_963782485.1. Lineage (GTDB taxonomy): Bacteria > Actinomycetota > Actinomycetes > Frankiales > Frankiaceae > DATAZK01. The sequence goes on along the minus strand of CAWAJV010000003.1, from coordinate 1,081,438 downwards.
CCACCGTGCCGATGACGATGTGGTCGCCCGGCTTGGTGCGGGTGACCTGCGAACCGACCTTCTCCACGATGCCGGCGCCTTCGTGCCCCATCACCGACGGCGCCGGCCACGGGATGACTCCGTTGACGACGCTGATGTCGCTGTGACAGACGCCCGCGGCCACCACGCGTACCAGGACCTCGTTCGGACCCGGATCGCGCACCTCCACGTCGTCGCGAATCTCCGCTGTCTTGCCGTTGAAAACGATCGCTCGCACGAGCCGGTCCTCTCTGAACGTCTGGTGCTGGGGTGCTGGGTGGGGTTCAGCTGGGCCAGATGATGCTCTGCAGCTCGCTGTAGGCATGCAGGCCGAAGATGCCGCCGTCACGCCCGACGCCGCTGTACTTGAAGCCGCCGAACGGCGCTTCGTGGTTGCGCTGGGCGGTGTTGATGCCGACGTTGCCGCTGCGCAGCTGGCCCGCGACGCGGTACGCGCGGCCGGCGTCGCCGGAATAGACGTAGTCGTACAGGCCGAAGGGGGTGCCGTTCGCGAGCTCGATCGCCTCCTCCTCGTCGTCGAACGTGAGCACCACGACGACCGGGCCGAAGAACTCGCCCTGCGCCGCCGGGTTGTCGGGGGTGACGCCGGTGAGCAGCGTCGGCTTCACGTAGTAGCCGGTCGGCAGGTCGGGACGCTCTCCGCCGGCGGCGATCTGCGCACCCGCCGCCGTGCCTTCCTTGATGAGCGCCTCGACGCGCTCGCGCTGCACCCCGGTGATCACCGGCCCGACGATCGTGTCGGCCTCCAGCGGGTCACCGACCTTGAGGGCGCCGGCAGCGCCGGTCAGCTTGGCGACGACCTCGTCGGCCTTGCTGCGGTGGACGATCACGCGGGTGGGCGCGGTGCAGATCTGCCCGGAGTGAAAGGCCCACGTGCTGGCGACGCCGCCGACAGCCGCATCCACTGCCGCGTCTTCGAAGATGATCGCCGCACCCTTGCCGCCGAGCTCCAGCAGCTGCCGTTTCATCGTGTCGCCACAGGCCCGGCCGATGATCCGGCCCGACCGGCGTGCTGCCGGTGAAGCTCACCATGTCGACGTCCGGGGACGCGGTGAGCGCGGCACCCGCCTCGGCGCCGGTGCCGTTCACGATGTTGACGACGCCGGCCGGAACGCCCGCCTCCTGCAGCAGCTCGCCGAACTTCAGGATGTGCAGCGGGTCCTGCGGCGCGGGCTTGACCACCACGGTGTTGCCCATGGCGAGCGCCGGGGCGATCTTGCCGGCCATGTTGACCAGCGGGAAGTTGTAGGGGGTGATGCAGGCGACGACCCCGACCGGCTGCCGGACGGCGACCCCGCCGATGAGGCCGCCGGGAGCGAGCGGGGTGGTCGGCATCACCGATGGCGGGAGCGGGATGGTGTTCGCCAGCATCGCGTCACGGGCGTAGCGCCTGAAGCGGTCGAGCGCGACCGGGACCTGCATGGTCGACGCGACGCGCATCGTCGCGCCGGTCTCGGCCTGCAGCAGCGGGATGATCTCGTCGCCCCGCTTCGCCAGCAGCTCGGCGACGTTGTGCAGGATGGCGGCGCGCTCCTCGGCGCTCGTGCGCGACCAGCTCTTGAACGCCGCCTTGGCGGCGGCGGCCGCGTCGTTGGCCTGCTGGACGCTGGCCTCGGGGGCGTGGCCGACAACCTGCTCCGTCGCGGGGTTGACGATGTCGTAATGGCCTCCGGCGGGCTCGACCCACTCGCCATCGACGAGCAGGCGCCCGGCCTCCACCGCTAGCGTCATCAGCTCTCCTTCGCGCGAAACACTCCGGCCGCCAGGCCGTCAGCCGAGCTGACCTGACGCACCGTCAGGTTAGCGCGACGGATCCGCTCACGACGTGGGGGTCTTGCGGATGAGGAACGTCATGATCTGGGTGACCACCGGCTCGCCCGCGTCGTCGGCGAGATCGGTGCGGACGTTGACCGCCGTCATCGTCGCGCCGCCCTTGCCCTCCTTGACCGAGACGTTCTCCACCAGGCCGGACGAGTGCAAGCGCATGCCGACGAAGATCGGCTTGTGGTAGCGGAACTCCTGCTCACCGTGCAGCAGCAGGCCGCCCTCGCTGAGCAGCTGCGCCAGGAGCTGAGCCAGGCCGGTCGAGGACGGATCGGGCTCCGGCTGGTCCTCCGGGAAGCTGCCCCAGTAGCCGCCGATGAAAGAGAACGTCGGCGGCACCGGGATCCCGGGGAGCCCGGCCTCCGCGGCGGCTGCGGCGGAGGCGTAGACCGGGCTCGTCGCCAGCACTGCCTCGGCGAAGCGGGCGACCGGGCCGCGCTCGACGACGAACACGCTCTCCGGCAGCTTCATACCGATCAGATCGGTGGCGGCCATGTCAGCTCCCTGCGTTCTCGGAACGGGACGGCAGCTTCGCGCTCGCCTGACCGCTGATGACCGTGACGCCCTTGTCGGTGACGAGATCGCAGCTGAGATCCACGTTCGGACCCTCGACGCCGGTGATCGTGATCTTGGTCGTGAGGACGTCGCCCGGCCACGCCTGCTTCGTGAACCGCACGGCGTAACGGGTGAGGGTGCTCTCGCCGACGTAGTCCGTCAGCGCCGACGCGAGCATGCCCGCGGAGAACATGCCGTGGCCGAAGACGCTCGGCATGCCGGCGGCCTGGGCCTTGATCTCGTCGTGGTGCATGGGGTTGAAGTCACCCGATGCCCCGGCGTAGCGCACCAGATCGGTGCGGGTGAGCTCGTGCGAGCGCACCGGGGCCTGCGCCCCGACCGTCGCATCCTCCGCGTACAGCACGGACGTCCTCCATCGGCGTTCAGCGAACCGGAAACCATCTGCCAGAGCGCACCGTACCGGCCTGCGAGACGGCGCCCGCGCTCGGCTATGGTCGGTTAGAACTTGTTCTAGCGCGCCAAGGGAGTCAGCTGGGCATGGATCTGCGCTATAGCCCTGCCGAGCAGGAATTCCGCGGCGAGTTGCGTGAGTGGCTCGCCGGCGTCCTCCCGACCGTCGGACCGAAGCCGGCATTCGACGACTGGCCGGGCCGCCGCGAGTACGACACCGCCTGGCAGCGCATGCTTTTCGAGGCGGGCTACGCCGGCATCAACTGGCCCAAGGAGTACGGCGGGCGCGGGGCCACCCCGACCGAACACCTGATCTTCCTCGAGGAGTCCGAGCGGGCCGGCGCGCCCTACGTGGGCGTGAACTTCGTCGGGTTGCTGCACGCCGGTCCCACGCTGATCGCCGAGGCCAGCCCGGAGATCCAGCAGGCCCACCTGCCCGGCATCCTGCGCGGTGACCTCATCTGGTGTCAGGGATTCTCCGAGCCGGGCTCGGGCTCCGACCTCGCGTCGCTGCGCTGCAAGGCCGTGCGCGACGGTGATGACTACGTGGTCACGGGCCAGAAGATCTGGACCTCGCATTCCGAGGTCGCCGACTTCTGCGAGATGCTCGTGCGCACCGACCCGGATGCCCCGAAGCACAAGGGCATCAGCTGGCTCGTCATGCCGATGGACTCCCCCGGCATCACGGTGCGGCCGCTGAAGACGATCATCGGCTCGACCGAGTTCGCCGAGATGTTCCTGGACGAGGTCCGCATTCCGGTCAGCAACCGGGTGGGCGAGGAGAACGACGGCTGGCGCGTCACCAACGTGACGCTGTCCTTCGAGCGCGGCACCGCGTTCGTCGGTGACGTCGTCGACGCGCTCGAGTTCGTCGGTGAGCTCTCCGCCCTGGCGAAGAAGATCACCCGCCACGGCGCCAGCGCCTGGGACGACCGGGCATTGCGCCTGGAGCTGGCCCAGATCGCGGCCGAGCTCGAGGGGCTGTGGGCGCTCACCAAGCGCAACGTCTCCGAGGCGCAGCGGGTGGGCCGGGTCGGGTTCGGCGGCTCGATGTTCAAGCTGAAGTACTCCGAGGTCCGCCAACACCTGGCCGATCTCGCAGCCCAGCTGATGGCCCGGGCGTCGCTCTCGATGTCCGAGCTCGACGGGCTGCCTAACGCGCGCTACGTCGAGGAACGCCTGCAATGGCTGAACCTTTCGATCGCCGCGGGCACGTCACAGATCCAGCGCAACATCATCGGCGAGCGGGTCCTCGGCCTGCCGCGCGAGCGATAGCCCGAACGGCAGCAGGGACAAACAGTGGACTTCCTTCCCACCGAAGACCAGGAGGCGCTGCGCGCCGGAGTGCGGGAGATCTGCACCGACGCCTTCCCCCGCGAGAAGCTCGGCGAGCTGGCCGAGTCCGGCGCCGGGTTCGACCCGGGGCTGTGGGCGACGCTGACGGAACTCGGCGTCTTCGGGCTACGGCTGCCCGAGAGCGAGGACGGCCTCGGGCTCGGCCTCGGCGACGCCGTTCTGGTGTTCGAGGAGCTCGGCCGGGCCTGCGTCCCCGGCCCGCTGGTGGGGACCTTCCTCGCCGCCGGCCTGCCGGCATCCCGGTGGGCACCCCGGTCGGCGTCCTCGATCTGTCGGGCGACGAGCCGGGGCGCACGCCCCTGGTAGAACACCCGAACTCGATCGCCAAGCTCGTCGTGCTCGACGGCGACTCCGCGCGGCTCGTCGACGCCGTCCGAGCTGCAGGGCACCCCGATCGCGATCCCGGTCGATCCGCTGACCCCGCTGCTCGCGGTAGCCGAACCTGCCGGCCGGCACGCCGCTCGACATCGACGTCGCGCAATGGCGTCGTGAAGGCGCGGTGCTGACTGCCGCCCTCGAGACCGGCGGCGCCGCGGCGACGTGTGACCTCGCCGTGCAGTACGCCAAGGAGCGCGAGCAGTTCGGCAAGCCGATCGGATCGTTCCAGGCGGTCAAGCACATGTGCTCGGACATGGCCGTGCGCGCGCAGATCGCCTCGGTTGCGGTGCACGCGGCCGCCGTGACGCTGGACTATCCCGAGATCGGCGATCCCGCCCGCGCCGTCGCCTCAGCGAAGATGCTCGCCGACGAGGCAGCCGTCGTGAACGCCCGCACCAGCATCCAGGTGCATGGCGGCATGGGCTTCACCTGGGAGGTCGTCGTGCACTACTACCTGAAGCGGGCCTGGGTGCACCACACGCAGTTCGGCGACAGCGGGGCGCACGCCGACGCCCTCGCCGCCATCCTCTAGTCCTCTTCCGAGGACGCCCTTCTCGCGCAGCTCGGCGATCTTGGCGTCGTCGTAGTTCAGCCGGGTCCGCAACACATCGTCCGTGTGCTGGCCGAGCTCCGGGCGCCCGGGTGGGCCAGGCCAGGTCCTCCCCCACCATCAGCACCGGGAACGGCAGCATGTCGGCACCGAGCTGCTCCTTGGGGATCCACGGCAGCCGGGCCTGGAACTGCGGGTCGTCGGCCAGCGTCTGCGGCGTGTTGACCGGCGCCATCGGGGTGTTCAACTCACCGCCGAAGTCGAGCCACTCCTTCGTCGTCCTCGTCGCGAAGATCGTCCCTCAGCTCGCGGCGCAGTTCCTTGTTGCCGGCCGCGTGGTCCGCGTACTTCGAGCCGGGCCACTTCTCGAAGAGGTCAGGCCGTCCGACGCCTTCGGCGAAGTTCTTCCAGAACGCCTGCTCCGAGGCCATGAACAGCACGTGACCGTCAGAGGATTCGTAGATGTTGTAGCGGACGCCCTCGGCCATGCCGGCCGTGCCGGGCAGGCGGCGACGGTAATCGTCGGAGGCGTTACCGGTGACCTCGCTCTGCGGACGTTCGTACGCGCGATACGTCTCCGAGCGCAGCCAGTCGATGGCCGCCGCGGAGTCGGACTGCGCCACCTCCATGCGGCAGCCGTGCCCGGTGGCCCGCGCCTGGGTGATGCCGGCGAGGATGCCGAACGCCCCGTAGAGCGGGCCCGCGTTGATGCCGATCGACACGTGTTCGGGGATGTAGGTGAACCCGTCCTCGTCGACCTCCGGCTTCACGACGCCGGCCCACGTGTCGTAGGCGATGCCGTGGCTCGGGTAATCGCGGTACGGACCGGTCATGCCGTAGCCCGAAATGGTGAGGAAGACGATCTTCGGGTTGACCTCGAGCAGCTTCTCGAAGCCGAGACCACGCTTCTCCAGCCCGCCCGGGCGCATCGCCTCGACAACCGCGTCGGCGTCGCGCACCAGATCGAGGAAGACCTCGGCTCCCTCGGGGGTGCGCAGGTCGAGCACGATGCTGTTCTTGCCACGGTTCGAGTGCAGGAAGAGCAGCGACGTGCCCTCGACGATCGGCCAGGTCATCTGGCGCGCGTAGTCACCCTGCGGCGGCTCGACCTTGATGACGTCGGCCCCCATGTCAGCGAACGGCCCCGTGACCCCGGCCGGGCCGAGCATCGAGCACTCGATGATCCGGATACCCGCAAGCGGGCGGGTCGGGTCATACACCGCGGTCCGATCGCCGGCTGCGTTGCTCGCGGGCTCGGGGGCAGTCATATCGCTCCTCTTCACGTTCTGGTCAAGGCAAAGGTCTCGAAGGGCAACGTATCGCCCGCGCCATTCAGCCTGGTCGCCAGTCACCGGTCGCTACGATCAGCCGGTGGCCACCGCAGATGAAGCCGGGCGACCGCCTGCCAGCGACGGCCGCATCCCGGGCCCCCGCGGCATGGCGACGCGAAAGCGCCTCATCGACTGCACGGCGAACCTGGTCGCGGCCACCCCGTACTCCGACCTGCGGGTAACCGATATCGCCCGGGCGGCCGGCACGTCGCCGGCGACGTTCTACCAGTACTTCGTCGACCTCGACGCCGCGCTCCTGGTGCTGGCCCAGCAAACCACCGAGGTCGGGGTCGACCTCGCCAAGCTCATCGAGGAGCGCGGCTGGGCCGGCAAGTCCGGCTACGACAGTGCCGCCGAGCTCGTCGAGAGCTTTCTGGATTTCTGGCAGGAGCACCTGCCGGTGCTGCGCGTCGTCGACCTGCTGACCGAGGAGGGCGACGCCCGCTTCCGCCAGGCCCGCGTCCACATGCTCAACACGATCACGACCTCGCTGGCCCACGCGATCGAATCCGTGAGCCCCGCGGCCAGCTCATCGCCGGACGCACCCATGGCGACGGCGGCGGCCCTCGTCTCGATGCTCGCCCACGTGGCCGCGCACCGGCAGGGCATGGAGAGCTGGGCCATCAGCTTCCCGGAGCTGAAGGCGGCGCTGACCCGCCAGATCTACTGGGGCATCAACAGCCCCGAGGTGCCCGCCTAAGCCGGCCCTCTCGCCGCCGCTTCCGCCCGCTCCCGCGCCCACCCGTAATCCGCCTTGCCATTGGGGTTGCGCTCCACCGCGTCGACCACGACCAGCTCGCGGGGCACCTTGTAGCCGGCCAGGCGGGTACGGGCGAACGCCTTCATCTCCTCGTACTCCAGGTGGTGGCCGGGACGCAACGCGGCGACCGCGACGACCCGATGGCCCCACCGCTCATCGGGAACGCCGACGACCAGGACGTCCGCCACCGCGTCGTGCTCGACGCAGCGCGGACTCCACCTCTTCCGGAAAGACCTTCTCGCCCCCGGTGTTGATGCTCGTCGAGCCGCGGCCGTGCAGCACGATCTCGCCATCGGCCTCGACGCTCGCCAGATCGCCGGGCAGCACCCAGCGCACCCCGTCCTTCTCGACGAACGTCTCGGCGGTCTTCTCCGGGTCGTTGTAGTAGCCGATCGGGATGCGCCCGCGGCGGGCGAGGCGGCCGACCGCGCCAGAGCCCGGCTCGACCGGCTTCAGATCGGCGTCCAGCACGGCCATGCGCTCGTCCATGCGGAACCCGGTGCCGGAACGCCCCGCCGGCCCGGCTCCCGTGTTCATCCCGGTCACGCCCGTCTCGCGTGGATCCGAATCCGTCGATGACCATCGCGTTCGGCAGCAACTCCTTGGCCCGCGCCTTCGTCGAGCTCGACACCAGCGCTCCGCCGGACGCGAGGACGATGAGCGTCGACGCGTCGAACGGCTCGCCGGCTTCCTGCGCGGCCGCGTACTCCTCGAGCATCGGGCGCACCATCGCGTCGCCGACGAGCGTGATGAGGTTCGCCTTCTCCTGCTCGACCAGCTTCCAGACCTGCCCGGCACTGAACGAACCGACCGGCGGCAGCACCACCTTGCCGCCGCCGAACATGATCGTGAACGCTCCCCAGTGGGCGCTCACGTGCATCAGCGGCGGGGTGATGATCGAGACGATGCCGGGTTCGAGGACGCGATCCACCAGCTGCTCCGGTGCCGTGATCGGCCCCTCCATCTGGGTCGGGTCGCCCCCGCCCATGGTCGCGAAGAAGACGTCTTCGTGGCGCCACACCACACCCTTGGGCATCCCGGTCGTGCCGCCCGTGCAGGCGATGTAGAGATCGTCCGACGTGCGCCCGGGAAAGTCCGCGGAGGTCGACGCGCCGGCCAGCAGGGCCTCGTAGTCCAGCGTCGCGGCCGCCTCGGCGCCACTGCCGTCGTCGACGACGATCACCGTCTCGAGCGACTCGACCCGCGGCCGGACCGCGTCCACGACCGGCACGTACTGCCGGTGGACGACCAGCGCCTTGATGTCGGTGAGGTTGTACAGGTGCTCCAGCTCGCGCTCGACGTAGCGGTAGTTGATGTTGACCGGGATGGCGCGCAGCTTGAACGCGGCGAGCATGCCCTCGAGGTACTCGGTGCCGTTCTGCAGGTGCAGGCCGACCTTGTCCTGCGGGCCGATCCCGAGGCCGCGCAACGCGTTCGCCAGCCGGGTGGCTCGCTCGTCGAGCTGCGCGTACGTCAGCCGGCGCTCGCTCGTGACCAGCGCCTCCGCCTCGGGGACCTTGCCCGCGACCTGCTCGAAGAGTTCGGAGAGGTTGTAGGACGACATGCGGGCGACTCCTCCTCGCGGGATGTGGTCAGCCGGCGGGGCCCGCTGGCCCTTCGGGCAGCACGTGCTGCCCGGCCATGGAAACCGCGACCATGTCGGACAACGACGCACGCACGGCTTCGATACTCATCCGCCCGCAGAGCCAGCCGAGCAAATCGGTCATGAGGACCTTTCCGATGAGCAGCGAGATGGCGTAATCGCGTGGGCTCACCGGGGCATCACCGCCGTGAATGGCATTCGCGATGATGGACGAATTGACCCGGTTGACCTGCTCGACCTCGGGGCCTCCGGCGACCACCATCGCGCGTACCAAAGCATCGCTGAGCAGGGCATCTGCCTCGAGCGCCGCGATGATCCGGAAGACGACGGCCGCGCACCCGGGTGGCCGGGTCCGCACCGACCGGCTCCTCCTTCAGGAGCTGGTCGTGGAGGGCTTCGAGCTGGCGCACCATAGCCGCCGAAAGCAGGTGCACCTTGGACGGGAAGTAGCGGTAAAGCGTGCCCAACGCCACATCCGCGAGGTCCGCCACCTCGCGCATCTGCACCGCGTCGTAGCCGCCCTGGCTCGCCAGCTGCACGGCGGCGTTGAGAATGCGCTTGCGGCGGGCCCGCTGCGAGGCGGTCGTCGCCCGGGCCGGCGCCGCCGTACCTGCAGCGGCCGTACCTGGGGCAACGGTGTCGACACCGACTGCCTCGGACATGGAAAGCCCTCCGACGAGTGAACTGGAACGCGTTCTACTCTAGGCGCGGAGGGACACGCTGCGAAGGGCTAGCGCAGGTAGCGGCTCAGCGACTCGATGACGCATGCCGGCTTGCTGCCGCCCTCGGTCTCGATCGTGAGCTTGGTCTTCACCTGGAAGCCGCCCTCGATCGGCGTGACCTCCATGATCTCGGCCCGGCCACGCACCTTCGACCCGACCAGCACGGGCGACGGGAAGCGCACCTTGTCGACCCCGTAGTTGATGCCCATGGAGATGCCGTCGACGGCGATGAGCTCGAACATCAGGACGCTGGACAGCGACAGCGTCAGGTAGCCGTGGGCGATCGTCGCGCCGAACGGGCCGTTCTTCGCCGCCTCGGGGTCAACGTGGATCCACTGGTGGTCGCCGGTCGCTTCGGCGAACTGGTCGATGCGCGACTGCTCGATCGTCAGCCACTCGGTCGGGCCGAAGGTCTTTCCGATGGAGTTCGGCAGGTCGTCGATGGACAGGGTCGAGGCGGTCATGCTGCTCCAGACGGCTCGGGAGTTACCAATCGGTACGGCTCTTGTTGGACGCTGCCCGACCGTACCGCCATGGTCGGCGTCACAGTGAGTGGATCATTCCGCGGCAGGCGACTGCCCGTAACAACGCACGGGATACAGTCTGTGGATTGCGACGCCACTCTCCGGTGCTCGCGCACTGGGCACTTGAGGTGAGGGAGCGGCGAGTGGCGGGCGAGTTCTTGAAGGTCGCCCTCCTGACTTACCGCGGTAAGCCGACATGCGGTGGACAAGGCGTCTACATCCGCCATCTGTCCCGCGAGCTGGTCGCTCTCGGCCACCAGGTCGAGGTCTTCAGCGGGCAGCCATATCCGGTGCTCGACCCCGGCGTGGGGCTTACCGAGGTGCCGAGCCTCGATCTCTACAACGACGCGAACCCCTTCCGGATCCCCAAGCCGTGGGAGTTCAAGACCAGGATCGACCTCAAAGAGTTCGGCCTGATGTGCACCGGGGCGTTCCCCGAGCCGCTGACGATGAGCCTGCGCACCGCCGAGGTGCTGCACCCCTCGACGTGGACGAGCGAGCGTCGCTACGACATCGTCCACGACAACCAGGGCCTGGGGCGCGGCCTGCTGGACCTGCGCGCCGCGCTGGCCCCGCACAAGATTCCGGTCGTCGCGACCATCCACCACCCCATCACCGTCGACCGCCGGCATGACCTCGCCGCCGCGAGCAACGCGTGGCGGCGCTTCACCAAGAAGCGCTGGTACTCGTTCCTGCCGATGCAGCAGGAGGTCGCCGAGCAGCTCGACGGGCTGCTGACGGTCTCCGACCGCTCGCTGATCGACATCCCGGTGGAGATGGGCATCTCGCCAGACCGGGTCCACATGGTGCCGCTCGGCGTCGATCCTGACGTCTTCTCCCCTGACCCGGCCGCCGCCGTGGCGGGCCGCATCGTCGTCGTGACCAGTGCTGATGTGCCGCTCAAGGGCCTGCTGGTGCTGCTCGACGCGCTGGCCAAGCTGCGCGTCGAGCGTCCCGACGCGCATCTGGTCTGCATCGGCCGCGCCAAGCCGAAGGGGCCGGCCGACCGCCGGCTCAGCGAGCTCGGCCTGCGTGACGCGGTGACCTTCCGGTCCGGCCTCACCCAGGACGAGGTCGTCTCCCTCATCCGCTCGGCCGAGGTCGCCGCCGTCCCCTCGTTCTACGAGGGGTTCTGCCTTCCCGCCGTCGAGGAGATGGCCTGCGGCCTGCCGCTGGTGTCGACGGAGGTCGGCGCGATGCCGGAGATCGTCGGCTCCGACGAGTCTGCGGGCCTGCTCGTGCCCCCCGGCGATCCCGAGGCCTTGGCCGCCGCGCTCGGCCGGCTGCTCGATTCGCCGGAGTTGCGCGCCCGCCTCGGTGCCGCCGCGCGGCTTCGGGTCGAGCAGCGCTTCACCTGGCGCGCGGCTGCCGCCGGCACCGCCGAGTGGTACCGCGAGCGCATCGCTGCCGTGCGCGGAGGGGGCCAGGTTCCGGAGCCGGAGACCCCCCGGGTTATCGGAGGTAATCGTGACTCGGGCGAGCGGAGCGAGTCCGAGCGCGGGTTGCCGACCAGAAATATCGCGCCATGCTGACCGTCGACTTCGAGCGCTTCCCGGTGGGTCCAGGAGTCACGCTGCTCGACCTCGGCTGCGGCGCGGGTCGCCATGCGGCCGAAGCGCGGCGCCTCGGGGCGACGGTCGTCGCGCTCGACATGTCGGCGCCCGACCTCAAGGAGGCCCGCGACCGGCTGGCCGAGGTCGACCCGGATGGCACCAGGAGCGTCGCCGTCCAGGGTGACGCCCTGCGGCTGCCGTTCGCTGACGGAACGTTCGATCGCATCATCGCCGCCGAGGTCATGGAACACATCCCGGATGACGCCGGGGCGATGGCCGAGCTGGCCCGGGTGCTGCGCCCCGGCGGGATCGCCGCCGTGACCGTGCCGCGCTGGGGCCCGGAGAAGGTGTGCTGGGCGCTGTCCGACGCCTACCACGAGGTCGAGGGCGGCCACGTGCGCATTTACCGCAAGAGCGAGCTGCGGCGCCGGTTAGAAGCGTCGGGCCTCGCCCGCCTCGGCCACCATTACGCCCACGCGCTACACGCCCCGTACTGGTGGCTGCGCTGCCTGGTCGGCGTCCACGACGACGACCATCGCGCGACCAAGCTGTACCACCGCCTGCTGGTCTGGGACATGTTCTCCGCGCCGCGCACCACCCGGGTCGCCGAGCGCGTCCTGAATCCGCTGATCGGCAAGAGCCTGGTCGTCTACCTGCGTAAACCGCCCCGCGAAGCCCCAGCTGGAGTGGCGCATGCGGCTGCCTGACCTTCCCGGCATCATCAGCAGCGCGCAGGTCGCGCAGACCGGCGCCTCGCTCGTCGCGGCCCAGCAGCGCGATGGCGCGCTGCCCTGGCCCGACGGCCATACCGACGCGTGGAACCACGTCGAGTCGGCGATGGGCCTGCTGGTCGCGGGTGAGCGCGCGGCGGCTGAACACGCCTACGCCTGGCTGCGGGCCAACCAGCGGGCTGATGGCTCCTGGGCCGAGCGTTACGTCGCCGGAGTCGTCGCGAACCCCGATGCCGAGACCAATCAGGCCGCCTACGTGGCGGTCGGCACCTGGCACCACTGGCTGACCACGCACGACCGCAATTTCGTCCGGGTGATGTGGCCCGTCGTCGTCCGAGCGCTGGACTTCGTCGTTTCGATGCAGTCGCCGGGCGGCGAGATTCCCTACGCGCGGCGGCCCAACGGCGAGCCCTATACCGACGTCCTGATCACCGGATGCAGCAGCACGCTGCAGAGCCTGCGCTGCGGGCTCGCGCTCGCCAACCTGGTCGGCGAGCAGCAGCCCGACTGGGAGCTCGCCGCCGGTGCGCTGCACCACGCGCTGGTCTCGCACCCGGAGTCGTTCACGCCCAAAGAGCGCTGGTCGATGGACTGGTACTACCCGGTGCTCGGCGGCGCGATCCGCGGTGAGCACGGCCACGAGCGCATCCGCGAGCAGTGGGACACCTTCGTCGTGCCGGGGCTCGGGGCGCGGTGCGTCAGCGACCAGCCCTGGGTGACGGGCGCCGAGACCTGCGAGCTGGCCATCGCCCTGCACACGCTGCGCGAGGACGACACGGCGCGCGAGCTCGTCCGCCAGATCCAGCACACCCGCCACGACGACGGCGCCTACTGGACCGGCTGGCAGTTCGCCAACGAGGTGATGTGGCCTGCCGAGCGTTCCTCGTGGACGTCGGCCGCGGTCATGCTCGCTGTGGACGCTCTCGCGGGGGGTCCGACCAGCGAGCTCTTCTGCGGAAACGAGCTCCCGATGGGGCTGGACGCGGAGTGTGTGTGCGAGGCAGGGTCAGGCGGGTCGCTACAGTCCGTTCACTGACCATCCGCGAGCCTCGAACCAGCTCGTTCTAGGCTGCCCTCGGCAGCCCCCTTATGCGCAAGGAGTCCTTCGTGGACCACTCGATGACCGCGTCGCTCAAGCGACTCCCGATTTTCGCGGCATGCTCGGACCGTGACCTCGACGCGGTGGCGCGGCTCTCCACGACGCTGGACGTCCCGCCTGGCAAGGTGCTCGCGACCGAGGGCCAGCCCGGGTTCGAGTTCGTCGTGATCCGGGCCGGCACCGTCAACGTCACCCGCGGCGGGACGAAGCTCGCCGAGCTCGGCCCTGGCGATTACTTCGGGGAGATCTCGCTGATCGACGGCGGGCCCCGCACCGCGACGGTCACCGCGGCCACCCCGGTCACCATCGAGGTGGTCGAGAGCCGCGAGTTCGACTCGCTGCTCGAGAAGGTTCCCGGCCTCGCCCAGCGGCTGCTGAAGGGGCTCGCGGCGCGGCTGCGCGAGAAGTCCGACCGCTTCTCCCGCTCCCGCTCAGCCGGTATTGCGCAGCCCGGCGGCGATGCCGTTGATGGTGAGCAGCAGCGCCCGGTGCAGCTGATCGTCTGGCTCCGCGCTGGCGCGTCGCCGCTGCAGCAGGCTGACCTGCAGGTGGTGCAGCGGCTCGAGGTAGCGATCACGCGTCGCCAGGGTGCGCTGCAGCAGCGGATGGTTCGAGAGCAGCCCTGAACGTTCCGGTGAGCAGCTGCACCTGCTCGAGCGTGCGCTCGTGCTCCTCGGCGATCTGCTCGAAGATGGCGTGCAGCGACGGCTCGGTGAGCGCGTCGACGTAGGCGCGCGCGATGCGCAGGTCGGTCTTGGCCAGCGTCATCTCGACATTGCCGAGGAAGGTCTGGAAGAACGGCCAGTCGCGCATCTCCTCCAGCACGTCCGCCAGGCCGGCCTTGCGGGCCGCCAGCAGCCCGCTCCCGACCCCGTACCAACCCGGGACGATCATCCGGGTCTGCGTCCAGCCGAACACCCAGGGAATCGCGCGCAGGCTCTCCAGGGACGCGGCTCCGCCCCCGCCGCCGGGCCGCCGCGCCGGCCGGGAGCCGATGTTGAGCCCGCCGAGCTCCTCGACCGGTGTGGCGGCAGCGAAGAACGCCGGCAGCTCGGGCTGGTCCACGAGCCGGCGGTACTCGCCCTGCGCCGCATCCGAGACGAGGTCCATGGCGTCGTCGAACCGGGCCAGCCGCTCGTCGTCGATCCGCGAGGTGCGGTGCAGCACGCTGGCGTCGATCACGGCAGCCAGCAGCACCTCGAGGTTGTAGCGGGCCAGGCTCGGGAGCGCGTACTTGTCCGACACGACCTCACCCTGCTCGGTCAGCTTCATCATCCCGTCGAGCACGCCGTAAGGCGACGCCGCGACGGCCTCTCCCGCCGGCCCGCCCCCGCGGCCGACCGAGCCGCCGCGGCCGTGGAAGAGCCGCAGCCGCACGCCGTGGGCGGCCGCAACGTCACGCAGCCGGCGCTGGGCGCGGTGGATCTCCCACTGCGAGGTGGTGACGCCGGCGTCCTTGTTCGAGTCCGAGTAGCCGAGCATGACCTCTTGCACGTCACCGCGGGCCCGCACGATGCGCCGGTAGGACGGGTCCTGCAGCAGCGCGTGGAGCAGCTCGCCGGCCTTGCGGAGCTCGTTCACCGTCTCGAAAAGGGGCACCAGGTCCAGCGCGGCCCGGTCGGCCTGATCGGCGGCCGGATGCAGCTCCACCAGGCCGGACTCGCGCGCCAGCACCGCCACCGCGAGGATGTCGTCGATGCCCTGCGTCATCGAGACGATGTAGGTCTGGACGGCCTCGCCGCCGAAGGTCTCCGCGGCGAGGCGAGCCGTCTCGAAGACCGCCATGACCTCGTCCGCCGGCGCGGGCAGCGGGGTCCGCCAGGCGGCGAGCGGGCGCTGGCCGGCCAGCTCGCGTGACAGCAGCGCGGTCCGCTCGTCACGGTCGAGCTCGTCGTAGGGCTTCGGCAACTCCTCGAGCCGGGCGTACAACGCGGCCAGCGCGGCGTGGTGGCGGCCGGCGTGCTCGCGCAGGTCGAGCGTCGCCAGGTGCAGCCCCACGGTGCGGGCCGCGCGCATCGCCCGTGAAAGCGCGCCGGACGCGAGGCGCTCGCCGCGGTGCTCGCGCAGCGACTCCCCCATCAGCGCGAGGTCCGCCAGGTAGGCGCTGGTGCCGAGATAGTCGACCCCCGGCTGGTGGGGAAGGCCGGCGGCGATGCGCTCGTGGGTGCGTTCCAGCCGCGCCTTGATGTACGAGCACTTGAGGCGGTACGGCTCTTCGGCGTTCAGCCGGATATAGCGGCTGTGGACGTCCGGGAGGAGCTCGCGGTCTTCGGCCAGGCTGTCCTGCAGGGCGCTCGAGACGCCCGCGATCCGGGTCGACACCGAGAGCTCCTCGATGAGCGTGTCCATGACGCTCATCTGGTAGCGCAGGCCGCGGTCGGCGTAGAGGCGCAACGCGTCCATCGTCACGGCGCCCGACACGTTCGGGTTGCCGTCGCGGTCGCCGCCGACCCAGGTGCCGAGCCGGATGGGGCGCGCGCCCGGCGGCGGCGCCAGGTCGATCCGACGCAGCTGAGCATCGAGGTCGTCGAGGAGTTCGGGCAGGACGGTGCGGGCCAGCTGGTCAAGGTAGTACGTGACCGCGCGGGCCTCGTCGACCGGCGTCGGCTTGCCGGCCCGAAGCTCGTCGGTGAGCCAGAGGACGTCGATCAGCTCGGCGAGGCGCGGCTCGACGATGGCGGGATCGGCGGGGCTGACCAGCAGCTCGGCGATGTGCCGGAGCGTCGCGAGAACGGACTGGCGGGACGCTTCCGTGGGGTGGGCGGTGAAGACGGGACGCAGCTCGGTGCGGGCGAGCGTCGCCTGGATGAGCGCGCGGTCGGTGGTCGCGTCGAGCCGCTCGACGAGCTGGCGAAGCGGGCCGCCGTCACGCCGGCGGCGCGCGTCCAGCTCCTGCGAGCGGTGCAGCTGCTCGGCGACGTTCGCGAGCTGGAAGAACGTCGAGAACGCGCGGGCCAGCTGCATCGCCGTCGGGATGTCGCAGGAGGACAGCAGCTGCTCGAGCTCCGCCTCGGGGTGCGTGCTGCCTTCGGATGGGCCGGCCGACTGGCGCCGGCTGGACAGCGTCACCTCCGGCGCCTGCTCCGCGCTGCGGGCCAGCCGTCTCACCTGCTCGACGAGCTCCAGCAGCTCAGGCGCCTCCAGCCGGACGAGGGTGTCGCCGAGCAGGCCGCCAAGCCTTCGTATGTCGGCTCGCAGTGCGGTGTGGCCCGCTTCGGAGACGACACCGGCGTGGGTCTCGACGGGATCGCGCGCAGGCCGTGGGGGCATGTCCGACATATTGCCGGTCCGCCGTTACGCACGCGTGACCGCGGTTCTGGCCGGGCGAGCTCCGGTCCGCTCAGCCGAGGCGCAGCGTGCGGTTCCCGTTCTGCACCAGGCTGGCCGTGTGCAGCCGGCGCGGGTGGTAGCCGTCGCGGTTCTCGCCCAGCCAGTAGCTCGCGTAGGCGAGGTAGAGCCGGCCGCCGGCGCTGATGACGGGAGATGCGCCTCCCGGCCCCTGGTTGATGCCGCTGCTGGACAGCAGCGGGTAGCGGCCGCCGCCGGGGCGATAGCACGCGCCGCGCGGGCCATTGGGGCAGATCGCGTAGCCGGTGGCGTAGTTGCTGTGGCCGGCCGAATCCATCCAGGCGGAATCGTTCGCCGAGTAGAAGAGGTAGGTCGTCCCCTTGAACGTCACCATCGCCGGGTTCTCGATGGTGCTGCCTTCCCAGCCGTAGGTGCGGCTGGTCTGCAGGAGCGTGACCCAGGGTGCGCCGGGGCGCGGCTTGCCGTTGCTGCCGAGCTCGACCGACATGAGCGCCGACTCCCGGACGCCGACCTTGCCCGCCGCCTTCCACAGCAGGTAGTTCTTGCCGTTGCGGGGGTCGTGGTAGGGGTACGGGTCGATCGATCCGGCCGGGTCGTGGTCGTAGCTCTGGCACTGGATCGGCCCGCTGCCGCTGATGTCGCGGAACGGGCCCATCGGGCTCGGGCCGCTGGCGACCGTGAGGCAGAAGCGCCCGTAGTGGTGCGGGTCGTCGCTCTGGGTACCGACCTTGACCGCCGCGTACGCGTACCAGGTCTTGCCGATGTTGAAGACGGACGACGCCCAGTAGGTGCGCTTCACCCAGGCGTTGACGTTGGCGGCCGTGCCCCAACTCGCCGGCCGGACGAGGGCGTCATTGTTGTTCCACTTGTCGCCGGTGCTCTCGGCGTCGTGGAGGATCTCGGCGCGGGATGCCGTTCTGCCAGTTGGCACTGCCGGTCCACGGAGCCGCGGCGGTGCTCCAGCGCGGGTGGATCGTCCAGGTCTTCAGGTCCTTGCTGGTCGTGACCGAGAGGTAGCGCCCACCGGCAGCCGAGCTGAATGCGTAGTACGTGGTGCCGATCCGCAGGATGTGCGGGTCGCCGAAGTCGCCGTGCCACACCTTGCCGGCCTCGAACCAGCCGTGATCGCTCGCCGAGCCGTTGTCAGCGTCCTTGAAGGGCGCGGCCTGGGTGTTGGCGGGCACGCAGGCCACGAACGCGAGGACGCCCACGGCGGCCAGCAGGAGCGCGCGCAGGCGCCGGGTCAGGCGGGTCACCCGTTAGGCATCGGCACCCCGGGCGCGGCTTTTGAGCCGATTGGCCCAGCGGTCCGCCTCATGGGCCGCCGGACGCGGCCCGTGCCACTCGCGAGTTCGGGGCGCCGGCGCGGCGTGTCTCCCCCTGAACCGCGAGCGTAAGTCGGCGCGACGGATACCTCTCGCGAGTTCGGGACGCCCACACGGCGTGTCTCCCCCTGAACCGCGAGCGGGTACCGACACCGGTCGAATCAGGCAAGGCCCAGTGCCTGCGCCACTTGCTGAACGATGTACCGCGGTCGTCGCTGCTCGTCATGGGCGGTCACCTGGCGCACGTCCCAACCGAGCTGGCGCAAGGCATTGAGCCTTTCACGATCGCGGTACAACGCGCGGACCCGGTCGTGCTCCCGGCTGTCGACCTCGAGCCCAACCTTGCGCCCGTTGCTGGTCCAGGCCATATCCAGACGAGCTATATGGAA
Organism: uncultured Actinomycetota bacterium; assembly: GCA_963782485.1. Lineage (GTDB taxonomy): Bacteria > Actinomycetota > Actinomycetes > Frankiales > Frankiaceae > DATAZK01. The sequence continues at coordinate 1,062,979 of CAWAJV010000003.1, read as the reverse complement.
CCCACCCTCGGTGTAGACGTCGTGCTGGAGGTGCTCGGGCGCAAAGCCGGCGTCAACCAGAACGAGCCGGACCCGCGTTTCCGATGGAGACTCCGACAACGCATCGCACCAGGCCGTCCACGCTGCGGCTAGCTGAAACCGGCTGCCATCCATGATCGACTTGAGCTCTGCCTGGGTGATGAGCCCTTGATGCAGAGCGCTGTCGGCCAGCGAGATCCAGGTCGGGCGATCGAGGAAGCGCACACAGTGTTCAAGGGTCCGTCCCACCTTCGTGACCCGGATGCCGCCGGCGTCTGCCCGTTCACCGTCCGAGACATTCATGAAATGCAGCCGGACCCCGCGGCGCTGCCACCTCGTCGCTGCTGCCGGCACGGTGGCGTCTACCGGCTCGCCGACCTGCCACCAAGGCAGGCCCTGCAGTCCCTCAAGCCGCGCGGCGGCGGTATGGCTTATCACGCTCGAAGGGAGGATCAACTGCGCCGCACGGGCGGCAGCCCGTACCGGATCACGAACCGGAGGGAACTCGACCACGCCGCGCATAGGCAGGCTGGAACCCGCGCGAAGGCGTCTGAGCTCGCTATCGGCGAGGCCCAATCGGGTGGCCTCGCGAACGAGCAGGACATCATCACTCTCGTATGCCTGCTGATAGGCGCGAGCCAGGCGATCGGCGGGCAGGTGCGGCAAGGCCATTCAACGACGCTCGCGCATCGGAGGGCGACGCGCTCCGGCTCGCGGCGGCCTGTGGAAAGCTCGAATCAGAGCGGTTATGACGCTGGTCAGACGGCACGGCTCGCGAGTCCGGGGGTCCTAGGCGGCGCGTCTCATCCGAAAGCGCGAGCAGCCGGCGGACAGGCTACGGCTGGGCGGGCGCCGGCGCTGCCGTGAGCCGCTCGAGGACCTCAGCGGCCTGCTGCACGATCCGGGTGATCAGCTCGTCGACCGAGGGCAGGTCTTCGATCAGCCCGACCACCTGGCCGGAGGTCATCAGGCCGAGGTCGGTGCGCCCGTCGACCATCGATGCCTTCAGCAGCATCGGGGTGTTGGCGGCCATCAGCACCTGGCTCCAGGCCAGCTCGTGGCCCTTCTTCATCGCCGCACCCTCGCGGAGCATGTCGCTCCACTTGGTGCCGCTCTCCTTCTGGAAGGCGAGCGCGTTGCGCGCGGCCCGCGGCAGCCGTCCAACCGCGGGGGTGCGCACCAGCTTGTCGACCAGCTCGGTACGAAGGACGCGGTGCGGGACCCCGTCGACCGCCGTCGTCACGACCGTGCCGTTCACGTCCATCGAGAGGTAGACGTCCTTGACGGCGTTGCTCACGTTGCTGTCGCTGGTGAGCAGGAAACGCGTGCCCATCCCGATGGCGCTCGCCCCGTAGGCCAGCGCGGCGACGAGCCCGCGGCCGTCGAAGAAGCCGCCCGCGGCGACGACCGGGATGTCGACCGCGTCGACGACCTGCGGCAGCAGCAGCGTCGTCGGCACCGAGCCGGTGTGGCCGCCGCCCTCGCCGCCCTGGACCAGCACCGCGTCAGCACCCCAGCTCGCCACCTTTTCGGCGTGGCGCCGCGCGCCCACCGACGGCATCGTGACGACGCCGGCGTCCTTCAGCTTCTGCAGCAGCTCTTTCTTCGGGGCCAGCGCGAACGACGCGACCTTGACGCCCTCGCGGATCATCAGCTCGACCCGCTCGGCGACGTCGTGGCCGTCGGAGCGGATGTTGACCCCGAACGGCGCGCCGGTCTTCTCCTTGACGCCGCGGATGGCCGCTTCGAGCTCCGGGATGCTCATGGTGCTCGAGGCGATGATCCCGAGCCCGCCCGCGGCAGCCGTCGCGGCCGTCAGCCGCGCCCCCGAGACCCAACCCATCCCGGTCTGGACGATCGGGTACCGCACGCCGGTGAGGGCGGTGAAACGGGTCGACAGCGCGGAGGGCAACGCCGGAAGATCGCTCCCCGTCACGCCGCGACCTCCCGGTAGCGCAGGCCCTTCGGGTCGAGCTCGTTGATGAGGCGCAGCTCGTCCTCGGTCGGCTCGCGGCTGACCGCCACGTCGCCATCCGCCCCGACGAGCGGGCATCCGGTCGCCTCCACGACCTGCTCCACGGTCACCCCGGGGTGCACCGACAGCAGCCGCAGCTGCGCTTCGGGACCGGGATTCACGAAGTCCAGCACCGCCAGGTCGGTCACGACCCGCCCGAGGGAGTGGAACCGGGCGGCTGCGGCCCCCGCCGCAGCCGCCCGGGCATAGCCGACGCCCGAGACCATGTCCACCGCTGGGACGAAGACGCGCGTCGAGTGTTTGGGGATCCAGTAACTGGTCCGGTGGTTGACCGTATTGCCAGGGGCACCACGTACGCCCAGCAATTGCGACTTAGGGTGAGATTGCTCACCGATGCAGGAGATGTTCTGATTTCCGCTGGGGTCGATCTGGCTGGCGCCCATCATCACGTGGCGTCGCCCGGAAGCCACGACGTCGAACACCTGGCGGTACGGCAGCCAGCCTTCGACCAGCCCCTTGGCCCCCGTCACCCCTAGCGGAGGGACGGCCCCGAACAGGAACGCCTCCCCGTCCGAGAGCAGCAGGTCCGGCTCGAACGTGAGCGCCGCCAGGCGGGCGCCGATGGTCGGCAGCGTGCCCATCGGGCTCGCCAGGATCTCCCCGTCGCCGCGGAACGCCTCGGCGATCGCGACGGCGCACACGTCAGCGCGGCGCGCGGTGACCTCAGTCGTCTCAGTGGCTGCCTCGCTACTCACGCCTGACCCTCCTCGCTGAAGGCACGGACCGCAGCCTGGTACGCCGCCTCGTCGCCGGCCAGAAAACGCTGGTGAAAAGCGTCCCACGCCTGCGGATCCACCGCCGCTGCGGCATAGGCCTTCTGGAACTTCTCATCACGCTCGTAGTCCGGCGTGCAGGTGGTGAAGTGGGCGCCGTTCGGGGTCTCGATGACACCGTCGACCATCAGCCGGTTGATCTTCAGCGTGTGGAACGAGGCTTCCTTGGTGAGCTCCTCGGTCGACACGACGCGCTCGCAGCTCATGAACCGCTGCTTCGCCGCCAGGCAGTAGAGGTCGTCGAAGTACGGGTCGGGGCCGAGGAACTGCCCGTTGCCACGCGCGTCAGCCCGGTTCATGTGGATGAGCGCGACGTCGAGGGTCAGCGCCGGCATCGCGACGAGCTCCTCGCCGTCGTCGTACGGCGAGGTGATCGTGCGCAGCTGCGGGTTCACCGTCATGACGTCGGAGCCGAGGCCCGCCCGGATCGGCAGGAACGGCAGGCGCTGCGCGGCGGCGAGCAGGCCCCACTGCAGCATGCCCTCGTCGACCTCGGTGAACTCGAGCTCTCCGCGCTGGCGGGCGATCCGGAAGTGGGGCTCGAGCGCGATGGAGTCGAGCGAGACGAAGCCGCTGACCAGCCGGCGCACCTTGCCGGCGGCGACGAGCAGCCCCACATCGGGACCGCCGTAGCTGACGAGGGTCAGGTCGGTGAGGGTCGAGTTGGCGATAGCCCGCACGAGCGCCATCGGCTTGCGCCGCGAACCCCATCCGCCGATCCCGATCGTCATGCCGGACTCGAGCCGGCCCACGACGTCGTCGATCGACAGCTGCTTGTCAGTCACTCGCCAGCTCCCTCGGAAGGCGCATCCGGGCGCGCCACGAAGGCGTCACGGTGTTCGTCGGCCCGGCCGGACAGGTTGATCTCGAAGGTGAATCCCTGCTCGAAGCGATAGCTGCGCTTGACGTCGACCGGATCGATCCCGTTCAGCGACTCCTTCGCGAGCCGGATGATGTACGGGTCCTTGGCCGCGATCTCGCCGGCGACCTCGAGCGCCGTGAACCGCAACTCATCGCGCGGGACGACGCGGTACACGGACCCGAACTCGTGAAGCTGAGCGGCCGTCGCCGTCTTCGACGTGTAGACCATCGCCCGCATGAGATGAGCGGGAACGAGGCGGGCGAGATGCGTCGCCGCGCCGAGCGCTCCCCGATCGACCTCGGGCAGGCCGAACGTTGCGTCCTCGCTCGCGACGATGACATCGGCGTTACCGACCAGACCGATGCCGCCGCCGAGGCAGAAGCCGTTAACCGCCGCCACGACGGGAACGGCGCATTCGTAGACGGCAGCGAAGGCGGCGTAGCAGCCGCGGTTGGCACCGATCAGGGCCTCGAAACCGGTGGTGCGCTGCATCTCCTTGATGTCGACCCCGGCATTGAAGCCACGGCCCTCAGCAGCCAGCACGACGCAATGCACGCTCTCATCGCGACCGGCGGACAGCAGCGCCTCCGCGAGGTCGAACCACCCGGCGACCGGTAAGGCATTGACGGGAGGAAAATCGACGACGATCTCGGCGATCGGCCCGTGCCGGGTGACCTCGATACCCACAGGCGAACCCTGCCCTTCTCGCCCAAGCGCTTGCTTGGTAACGTACCAGCCCGTGACTGGCGTCGGCACCGTGGACTACACCGGCCGGGCGGTGCTGGTCACCGGCGGCGTCCGAGGCATCGGCCGCGGAATTACTGAGTCATTTCTAGCCTCCGGCGCAGACGTGGTCGTATGCGCCCGTCACGAACCGGCAGATCTGCCGAGTGCCGGCGGCCGTACGGCGAGCTTCGTGGCTGCCGATATTCGCGATCCGGACGGCGCCGCGCTCGTCGTCGATACCGCCGTGGAGCGGCTGGGGCGGCTCGATGTCGTGATCAACAACGCCGGTGGTGGCCCCGCGCTCGACGCTGCTACCGCCTCGCCGCGCGTCTCCACCCGGATCGTCGAGCTGAACCTGCTGGCGCCGCTGCACATCTCGCAGCGGGCGAATGCCGTGATGCAGGCGCAGCCCGAGGGCGGCTCGATCGTGATGATCAGCTCGGTGAGCGGCGCGCGGCCCAGCCCCGGGAGCGCGGTCTACGGCGCGGCCAAGGCGGGCCTGGACCATCTCGTGGTGAGCCTGGCCATCGAGTGGGGCCCGAAGGTCCGGCTCAACACGCTGATCGTCGGCATGGTCGCGACGGAGCACGCGGATGAGCACTACGGTGGCCCGGCCGGGGTGGCCGCCGTCGCCGATTCGCTGCCGCTCAAGCGGTTCGCCACGGCGGAAGACGTCGCCGGGGCGTGCCTGTTCCTCGGCTCCGACCTCGCGACCTACGTCAGCGGTGCGGCACTATCCATTCACGGCGGCGGCGAGGCCCCGCACTTCATGAGCGTGGTCCAGGCGGCGCTCGCGGCGAGCAAGACCACGGAGAACGGAGCCCCATGACCGGCATCTGCGACGGACGGGTCGTCATCGTCACCGGCGCGGGCCGCGGGCTGGGTAAGGAGCACGCCCTGGAGTTCGCCCGCCAGGGCGCCCGGGTCGTCGTGAACGACTTCGGTACGGCGCTGGACGGCGGCGGCCGCTCCACCGAGGTGGCCGACGCGGTCGTCGCGGAGATCAAGGCGCTCGGCGGCGAGGCGGTGGCGAATGCCGACGACGTCGCCGATTGGGCCGGGGCGCAAAACCTGATCCGCACCGCGCTCGACACCTGGGGGCAGCTCGACACCCTCGTCAACAATGCCGGCTTCGTGCGCGACCGGATGCTGGCGAACATGTCGGAGGAGGAGTGGGACGCGGTCGTGCGGGTCCACCTGAAGGGCCACTTCGCTCCCCTGCGCCACGCCGCCGCGTACTGGCGCGAGCAGTCGAAGGCCGGCACGCCGGTCGAGGCCCGGGTCGTCAACACCAGCTCCGGGGCCGGGCTGCTCGGCAGCGTCGGGCAGGGCAATTACGGCGCGGCCAAGGCCGGCATCGCCGCCCTGACCCAGATCGCGGCCGCCGAGATGGGGCGCTACGGCGTGATCGTTAACGCGATCGCCCCGTCGGCGCGCACCCGCATGACCGAGGGCGTGTTCGACACCATGAAGCCGCGTCGAGTCGGGATTCGACGCCATGGACCCGGCGAACGTGTCGCCGCTCGTGGTGTGGCTCGGCAGCGACGAGGCCCGCGCCGTCACCGGCCGGGTCTTCGAGGTCGAGGGCGGCCAGCTGTCGGTCGCGAGCGGCTGGCACCACGGCAAGGTCACCGACAAGGGAGCCCGCTGGGACCCGGCGGAGATCGGTCCCGTCGTCGAGCAGCTGATCGCCGAGGGGCCCGCCGAGGACCCCGTGTACGGGGCCGTCTGACACCGCGTCACAATTCCCGTTGTCGGCTCGCCGACGCTCTCGCAGTTGGCCGCTCCGGCCGGCTAGTCCCATGAAAGGCGCCTGCCGTGCTCTCCGTACTTCGGCTGAACTTCGTCCAACCCGGCCTCGAGCCCAAGCAGATGTCAGCCCGCTACCAGGCCGGCATCGAGATGGCCAAGTACGCGGATGAGAACAACTTCTTCACCGTCAGCTTCGAGGAGCACCACGGCGCCGACAACGGCTGGAGCCCGACCCCGCTGACGAACGCGGCCCTTATCGCGGGCGTCACCAAGAACGTCCGGCTGATCGTGCAGGCGCTGCTGGTGCCGCTGCACGACCCGATCCGCCTTGCCGAGCAGATCGCCGTTATCGACCTGGCCTCGGGCGGGCGCATCTCGGTCGTAGCCGGCCTGGGCTACCGGCCCGAGGAGTACGAGCAGGCCGGCAAGTCCTGGAAGGACCGCGGCAAGATCCTCGACGCGTCGATCACGGCGATGCTCGCGGCCTGGACCGGCGAAGAATTCGAGTACGACGGCCGCAAGGCGCGGGTGACCCCGGTGCCGATGTCGCCGGCGCAGGGCCTCATCTTCGTCGGCGGCTCGGGCAAGCCCGGTGCCCGCCGCGCGGCCCGCTTCAACCTGCCGTTCCTGCCTGCCGCGAACCTGCCCGAGCTCGAGGCCTTCTACCAGGCTGAATGCGCCGACAAGGGCGTGACGCCGTTCATCATGATGCCGCCGCCGGAGACCTTCCACATCCACGTGGCGGAGGACCCCGACCAGGCGTGGGCCGAGCTCGGCCAGTACTTCCTGCACGAGGCGACGACGTACGCCGGCTGGCAGACCCCCGACATCCACTCCGCCGTGCACTCCCACGCCAAGACCGTCGACGAGCTGCGCGCGGAGGGCATCTACCGGGTGCTGACCCCCGCAGCAGATCATCGAGCTGCAGAAGCCCAAGGGCGACTTCGCGACGAGCCTGCTGCACCCGATGGTCGGCGGCATGCCGATCGACGAGGCGTGGAAGTCGCTGAACCTCTACGTCGAAAAGGTGCTTCCGGCGTTCGCCTGACCGCCCTCGGAAGGATCAGCCGCTCATCTGCTTCATGATCGTCTCGAGGTCGAAGTAGTCACGCCAGAGGGCGATCTTGCCGTCACGCAGCTCGAAGACGCCGGCGACGGGCAGCTCCATCCATTTGTCGTTGATGAGGAACCGGTCGGTCCGCTCGTTCATCACGAGGTTGTCCGAGCCGATCTCGCGGTGCACCACCCATTCCGAGCCCGCCGCGTTCGCCAGCAGCATGTCGAGCGTCTGCTTGACCGCGTCCTTGCCGTGCACCGGCGGCAGCGGCATGTTCTGGTACTCGATGTCGTCGGTGAGCAGGTCGGCGGCGGCCTCGTAATCACGGTCCGCCGCGGCCTTCATGAACGCGTTCACGGTCTCGAGCGCTGTACGCATCGTTGCTTCCTTAGCTGTTGGTCACGGGTGTTGGCTGCTGACGGAGACGATCTCACCGGTCATGTAGGACGAGTAGTCGCTGGCCAGGAAGACGATGACGTTCGCCACCTCCCACACCTCGGCCGCGCGCCCGAACGCCTCCCGCCCGGCGAGCTCGGCGAGGAACTCGTCGGTGCTCACCTTGGCCAGGAACGGGTGCATGGCGAGGCTCGGGGCTACGGCGTTGACGCGTACCCCCGCCGGCGCCGCCTCGATGGCGACGCACCGGGTGAGCGCCATGACCCCGGCCTTCGCGGCGGCGTAATGGGCCTGCCCGGCCTGCGCCCGCCAGCCGACGACGCTCGCGTTGTTGACGATCACGCCCGATCCCGCCGGGATCATCCGGCGCAGCGCTGCCCGGGTCGCGCGCATGGTGCCGTTCAGCGTGACATCGAGGACGTTGGTCCACTGCTCGTCGGTCATGTCGACGAGCTCCACCTCGCCGCCGAGGCCGGCGTTGTTGACCAGCACGTCGAGCCGCCCGTGGCGCTCGTAGACCGCGTCGAACAGCGCTTGGACCTGCTCCTCGTTGCGCACGTCGCACGTCACCGCCAGCGGCGCCTCCCCCGTGATCTCCGCGAGCTGTGCCGCAGCTTCGCCCAGCCGGCGCTCGTGATAGTCGGAGACGACGACGGTGGCGCCTTCTTCGGCGGCCCGCTTGGCCGTCGCGAAGCCGATGCCGGTGCCGGCTGCCGCCGTGACGAGGACGACGCGTCCCTCGAGCAGCTGGTGTCCGGGGACGTACGCGGGCGCCGGGTTAGGCAACGGTGGGCTCCTTGGGCAGGCCGAGCGAGCGCTCGGCGATGATGTTGCGCTGGATCTCGCTGGACCCGGCGTAGATGGTGTCGGAACGGCTGAACAGGAAGAGCGACTGCTCGGGCAGCAGCTCGTACGGCGGTTCAGCGACGACCGTCGACGCCATGCCGAGCACGTCCATCGCCAATTCGCCGAGCTGCTGGTGCCAGGTGGACCAGTAGAGCTTGCCGATGGATCGCAATGGAACCGGCGCGTTCGGCGTTTGATGTCGACAGGGTGCGGAGCGCGTTCAGCCGCATGATCTCCACACCGATCCACGCGTTCGACAGGCGCTCGCGGATGACCGGATCGTCGGCCGCACCGGTCTGGCGCGCCAGCTCCATGATGCGTTCCAGCTCGCGGCGGAAGCCGACCTGCTGGCCCAGCGTCATCGAACCGCGCTCGAAGCCCAGCGTGGCCATGCCGATCTTCCAGCCGTCGCCCTCAGCGCCGACCAGGTTGTCGACCGACGAGCGGGCGCCGTCGAAGAAGACCTCGTTGAACTCCGAGGTGCCGGTCGCCTGGATGATCGGCCGGAGCTCGATGCCCGGCTCGCGCATCGGCACCAGCAGGTACGAGAGCCCGCGGTGCCGCTTTGAACCCGCCTCGGTGCGGACGATGGCGAAGCCCCAGTCGGACCAGTGCGCCAGCGAGGTCCAGACCTTCTGGCCGGTGATCACGTAATCGTCGCCGACGCGTTCCGCCTTGGTGGTGACGTTCGCCAGGTCAGAGCCGGCGTTGGGCTCGGAGTAGAGCTGGCACCACAGCTCCTCGCCGCGCTGGATCGGCGGCAGCAGCCGGGCGCGCTGCTCGTCCGTACCGAACGCGAGCAGGGTCGGCCCGACCATGCCCTCGCCGATCAGCCCGACCCGCACCGGGGCGTCGGAGCGCGCGTACTCCTCGTGGAAGATCACCTGGTGACGCAGCGGGAGGCCGCGGCCGCCGTGTTCGACCGGCCAGCCGAGGCAGGTCCAGCCGGCGGCGGCGAGGTGACGCTCCCACTGGGCCCGGATCTCGAATGCCTCGTGTTCACGGCCCGGGCCGCCAAGACCGCGGGCGTCGGCGAACTCGCCGGTCAGGTTCGCCTCGAGCCACTCGCGAACCTCAGCCCGGAAGTCTCGCTCCTCAGCGCTCTCGCGCAGCTGCACTATCCCGCTCCCTCGACTGTCACTCCTCGCCGCCACGCGCTCGCCGGGCTGCACCCTCGCAGCAGCGCTCGCCTGGGGGCTGAGGCTACCCGCGCCCCTGCCTTTGACTACCATCACCTCCACTCTTACGTTTCAACCAAGCAATCGCTTGGTCAGGAAGGATTGTCATGACTGATGCCGTCATCGTCGCCGCGACCCGTAGCCCCATCGGGCGTGCGGCCAAGGGGTCACTGGTCGACCTCCGGCCCGACGACATGGCAGCGACCATCGTGCAATCGGTGCTCTCGCAGGTGCCGGCGCTCGAGGCGAACGAGATCGACGACCTGATCCTCGGTTGCGCCCAGCCCGCGGGTGAGCAGGGCTACAACCTCGCCCGCGTGGTGGCGATCCTGGCCGGCCTCCCGGGTGTGCCCGGTCTCACGGTCAACCGCTACTGCTCGTCCTCGCTCGCGGCGATCCGCATTGCCGCCCACGCCATCAAGGCCGGCGAGGGAAGCGCGTTCATCTCTGCCGGGGTCGAGACGGTCAGCCGCTACGGCGTCGGACGGGCCGATGGAGCGCCGGGCTCGCACAACTCGCGTTTCGGTGAGGCAGAGGCCCGCACGGAGAGCCGCCTGCTCGGCGACGGCGGCCCCTGGACCCCGCTGGACGGGCTGCCCGACATCTACATCGCCATGGGCCAGACCGCGGAAAACGTCGCCGAGTACGCGAACGTGAGCCGCGCCGACATGGACGAGTTCGCGGCGCTCTCGCAGCAGCGTGCCGGCGCGGCGCAGGAGAGCGGCTTCTTCAGCCGCGAGATCACGCCATTGACCCTCCCCGATGGTCGCGTCATCGACCGCGACGACTGCCCGCGGCCGGCCACGACCGTGGAGACGCTGGCCGGCCTCAAGCCGGTCTTCCGTCCCGACGGCACGGTGACCGCCGGTAACGCCTGCCCGCTGAACGACGGGGCCGCTGCCGTCGTCGTCATGAGTGACGAGCGGGCCCGCGAGCTCGGCCTGCGTCCGCTGGCGCGCATCATCTCCTCGGGCGTCAGCGCGCTCGACCCGGAGATCATGGGTCTCGGCCCGGTCGAAGCCAGCAAGCAGGCGTTGAAGCGCGCCGGGATGACGATCGACGACGTCGACCTGGTCGAGATCAACGAGGCCTTCGCGGCTCAGGTCGTGCCTTCGGCGCGCCAGCTCGGCATCTCCTACGACAAGCTCAACGTCCACGGCGGCGCGATCGCGCTGGGCCACCCGTTCGGCCAGACCGGCGCCCGCATCATGACGACGCTGCTGAACGGCCTGGAGACGACCGGCGGCACCATCGGCCTGGAGACCATGTGCGTCGGCGGCGGCCAGGGCATGGCGATGATCGTGGAGCGCCTCAGCTGAGTCCTCTTGCTACGGGGTGCGGGCGACCTCGTCGCGGGCCATCGGCGGCTGATCGATGACGGCGGCGGCCACCTTCGCGCGGTGGGTGATCGCGTCGCCCCACGCCGGCACCAGCCACCAGACCCGCTTCAGCCAGTACTGCAGGTCGAGCTCGTCGGTGTAGCCGATGGCGCCGTGGACCTGGATCGCCGTGCGCGCAGCCTGCTCGGCCGCCTGGGCGGCGCCCACCTTGGCCGCCGAGCAGTCACGTGACGCTGTCGGGGTCGCCTGAGCGAGCGAGTACGCCGCGCGCTGGACGAGGGGACGGGCGAACTCGACCGCCAGCATCAGGTCGGCGAGCTGGTGCTTCAGCGCCTGGAACGAGCCGATCTCGCGCCCGAACTGCTTGCGGGTCTTGGCGTACGCCACGCTCTGCTCGAGCAGGTGGTGCCCGGCCCCCACCAGCTGTGCCGCCGTCGCCAGCACCGCGCGGTCGCGCAGCGCGCCGACCGCGGATCCGCTGACCTCCGCCCCGGGGCCGGTGGGGGGCGAGAAGAGCGGCCGGCTCGGGTCGACGGTCGGCTGGAAGGTCAGCCCCTCCTGAGCACCGACCACCGAGACGGTGTCGTCACCGGCAACGAGCAGGACGTCGGCAATGTCGCCATCGGCGACGTATCCGCCGCGCTCCCCGAGGCCAACGACGACTCCCCCGTCGGCCAGCCCTTCCAGGTACGACGGCGCCTCGGCGGCCACGAACGGCGCCCCGACGAACGCCGTCTCCGCGACCGGACCCGGCACGGCCGCGCGTCCGAATTCCTCGAGCACCAGGATCGCGTCGAGCTCGGTCAGCCCCAGGCCGCCGGCGTCCTCCGCGACGAGCAGCCCGAAAACGCCTGCCTCGGCAAGGGATTTCCACACCCCGCCGCGCCGCCCGGCGGCCTCTGGCGCGCTCGCCCGGGCGGCCGGGGTCAGCTCCGCCGAGAGGATCTCGCGTACCGCACCGGCCAGCTCGCGCTGGTCGTCGGTGAATCCGAAACGCATCAGGCCCCCTTGGGCAGCCGCAGCACGCGCTCGGCCACGACATTGCGCTGGATCTCGTTGGTGCCCGCATAGATCGGGCCCGCGAGGGCGAACAGGAAGTCGGCGAGCCACTGACCCGGGGTGTCCGGAGCATCAGCACCGAGGACGCCGCGGGCCCCCAGGAGGCGCAGCGCCGTCTGCGTGATGTCGATGTCGAGATCGGACCAGAAGAGCTTGTTGAGGCTCGACTCGGCGCCGACGTTCTCGCCTTCGAGCATCCGGCCGGCCGTCGCGAAGGTGTAGAGCCGGTAGGCCTCGGCATCGATCCACGCCTGGGCGACATCCGCGCGCAGGGTCGGGTCCACAGCGGCTCCACGATCGCGCGCGAGAGCGGCCAGCCGGTCCGTCGCCGCCAGGAACCGGCCCGGGCTGCGCAGCGTGAGCCCGCGCTCGGAGCCGGTGGTCGACATCGCGACCTTCCACCCCGTGCCCGGCTCGCCCAGCACGTCTCGGTCCGGCACGAAGACGTCGTCGCAGAAGATCTCGGCGAACCCGGCCTCGCCGTCGAGCTGGCGGATCGGGCGCACCGTAACGCCCTGCGCCGACAGCGGGAACAGGTAGTACGTGAGGCCCGCATGGCGCGGCGCCTCGGGGTCGGACCGGAACAGCCCGAACGCCCAGTCGGCGAACACGGCCCGGGTGCTCCAGGTCTTCTGCCCGTTCAGCACCCAGCCGCCGTCGACCTTCGTCGCCGTGCTGCGGATGGCCGCCAGATCGCTGCCCGCATTGGGCTCGGACCAGGCCTGCGACCAGATGTCGTCAGCACGAGCCATTCGCGGCAGGTGGCGCTGCTGCTGGTCCTCGGTGCCGTACTCGAAGATGGTCGGAGCCAGCAGGAAGATGCCGTTCTGCCCGACCCGGCGCGGCCCACCGACCCGGTAGTACTCCTCCTCGAAGATCAGCCACTCGACGAGCGAGGCCGACTTCCCGCCGTACTGCTCCGGCCACGAGACGACCGCCCAGCCGCCGGCGTGGAGCCTGCGCTCCCACTCGCGGTGGGCCTCGAAGCCCTCCTTGGTGTCGAGCGACGGCAGGGGACGCTCGGGTGCGTTCGCCTCGAGCCAGCTACGCGCCGCAGCGCGGAAGGACTCTTCCTCGGCGGTGAGGGACAGGTCCACGCGTCAGGACAGCCGCTCGATGATGGTGACGTTAGCGACGCCGCCGCCCTCACACATCGTCTGCAGGCCGTAGCGGCCGCCGGTGCGCTCGAGCTCGTTCAGCATCGTCGTCATCAGCCGCACGCCCGTGGCGCCCAGCGGGTGGCCCAGGGCGATCGCGCCGCCGTTGACGTTGACCTTGGCGAGATCGGCGCCGGTCTCCTTCTGCCACGCGAGGACGACGCTGGCGAAAGCCTCATTGATCTCGATCAGATCGATGTCGTCGAGCGACATCCCGGACTTCTTCAGTGCGTACGCCGTCGCCGGGATCGGGGCGGTGAGCATGTAGATCGGGTCATCTCCGCGCACCGAGAGGTGGTGGATACGCGCCCGGGGGGTGAAGCCGTGCTCCTTCACCGCCGCCTCCGAGGCGATCAGCATCGCGCTGCCCGCGTCGGAGATCTGGCTGCTGACCGCGGCGGTGAGCCGGCCACCCTCGATCAGGGTCTTCAGCGACGCCATCTTCTCCAGCGTCGTGCCGCGGCGCGGGCCCTCGTCGACGCGGATGGTCTCGCCGGCCTGGTTGGTATACGGCGCGATCTCGCGCTCGAAGTAGCCCGAATCAATGGCGTGCAGCGCCCGCTCGTGACTGTTGAGCGCGAACTGCTCCATGTCTTCGCGGCTGATGCCCCACTTCTCGGCGATCATCTCGGCGCCGTGGAACTGGGAGATCTCCTGGTTGCCGTAGCGCGCCACCCAGCCCTTGGAGCCGGAGAACGGATCGTCGATGCCGAACTGCTTGGCGACGACCATCGCGCTGGCGATCGGGATCTGGCTCATCTGCTGCACGCCGCCCGCGACGATCACGTCAGACGTGCCGGACATCACGGCCTGGGCAGCGAAATGCACGGCCTGCTGCGAGGAACCGCACTGGCGGTCGATGGTCACGCCCGGGATTTCCTCGGGGAGCCCGGCGGCGAGCCAGCAGGTGCGGGCGATGTTGCCGGCCTGGGAACCGATGGCGTCAAGGCAACCGAAGACCACGTCTTCGACCGCGAGCGGGTCGATCCCGGTCCGCTCGATCAGCGCGTTGATGACGTGAGCGCCCAGGTCAGCCGGGTGTTCGGCGGACAGGCCGCCGCCCCGCCTACCGACCGGGGTACGCACCGCGTCGACGATGTAGGCCTCTGCCATGATCCGAACCTCCGCACCTCTGGACTGCTGTGACCCGCTGTGACTTCCAGCGGCCGGCTGCTGCACCGATTGTGACCCGACGGAGCCGAACCCGGCACGTGGGGACCTTCCGGCGCCGATTCTAGGCCATGACGCCACCCGAACGAGCGCTTGGTTGGTCGCCGTGAAAGTGCTGGTTAGGCGCGCATCCCGTCCAGCAACATCGTCAAATACTGGTCAGCCAGCTGGCTGGACGAGAGCCGCCCTCCCGGGCGGTACCAGCGCACCGCGACCCAGATCGCATCGCGAATGAAGCGGTGGACCAGCTTGGTGTCGAGATCGGACCGTAGCTCCCCGCCGGCGATGCCCTCGCGGATCACCTTCATCCACAGCCGCCCCACGGCCTGCTCCCCCTTCGCCAGGTAGCTGAACCGGGGGAAGTTCAGCAGGTATTGCCGCTCGTTCTGGAAGACCGTGATGGCCGCGCGGTGGCGGTCGAACGAGCTGAACGCGGCATGCACGAGCCGGCCGAGCACCTCGATGCTCGTGCCGCCCTCGGACACGATGGCGCGGTACTGCGCCAGCAGCTCGTCGAGGTAGCTGGAGAGCAGCTCATCGATGATCGACTCTTTGGAGTCGAAGTGGTGGTAGAGGCTTCCGGAGAGCACCCCGGCTGCGTCAGCGATCTCGCGCACCGTCGTCGCGCGGTATCCCCGCTCGGCGAAAAGCTCCGCGGCGAGCTCGACCAGCGCCGCACGCCGCTCCGAGCCCTCAGGCTCTGATCGGTTACGCGCCGGGCGTCGGGTGGCGGCCACGCCCGAAGTATGACGCCCAAGCGCTTGCTCGCTTCCGACGGGGTCGCGCGTCGAGCGAACGTCCAGATGTCAGCGGCTGACGTGTATACAAACGGCGGGCGCGCAGCGCGTGGTCAGCGGCTGACAATCACCGAAGAAGCGTTGCCGAACAGCCCCTGGTTGGCCGTGACGCCCAGCTTGGCGCCCTCCACCTGGCGATCTCCGGCCTCACCGCGCAGCTGCCAGACCAGCTCGCACACCTGCGCGATGGCCTGCGCAGGGATCGCCTCGCCGAAGCACGACAGCCCGCCCGACGGGTTGACCGGGACGCGGCCGCCGAGCGTCGTCGCCCCGCTGCGGAGTAATTGCTCACCCTCACCTTCGGGACACAGGCCGATGTTCTCGTACCAGTCGAGCTCGAGCGCCGTCGACAGGTCGTAGACCTCGGCGACGTCGACGTCATCGGGCGAGACACCGGCCTGCTCGTAGGCCTTGCGGGCGATCGAGTCGCGGAAGCTCGGGCCGCTCGCCTGACCGGCGTCGGTGGCGAAGTTCGGCATCTCGATGACCGGGTTCGGAAAGGTCGGGGTCGAGGTGGAGACCGCATCGATGCCGACCAGCGGGGTGCCCCCCTGGCCCAGGCCTTTCTTGCGGGCGTAGTCGACACTGGTCAGCACCAGCGCGGCAGCGCCGTCGGACGTGGCGCAAATGTTCAGCAGCCGCAGCGGATCGCTGACGACCGGCGACGCCAGCACGTCGTCCACCGTCACCTCGGCGCGATAGCGCGCGTAAGGGTTCTTCACCCCGTGGAGCGCGTTCTTGACCTTCACCTGAGCGAAGTCCTGCTCCGTCGCGCCGAACAGCTCCATGCGGCGCCGCGCGTAGAGCGCGAAGTAGACCGGGTTCGAGGCGCCGACCAGCCGGAAACGCAGCCAATCCGGGTCGTCCTTGCGCTCGCCGCCGACCGGGGCGAAGAACCCCTTCGGCGTGGTGTCGGCGCCGACCACGAGAGCAACATCGCAGAGCCCGGCGAGGATCTGCGCGCGGGCGCTGGCGATGGCCGTCGACCCGCTGGCGCAGGCGGCGTATGAGCTGGACACCTGCGCGCCGGTCCAGCCCAGGGCCTGCGCGAATGTCGCGCCGGCGACGAAGCCCGGATAACCGTTGCGGATCGTGTCGGCGCCGGCGACGAACTGCACGTCCTGCCAGGAGATCCCGGCGTCAGCGAGCGCGGCCCGAGCGGCGACGACCCCGTACTCCACGAAATTGCGACCCCACTTGCCCCACGGGTGCATGCCCGCCCCGAGGACGGCGACGCGACGGTCGGTGCTCATGCGCTCTCCCCTGCATTGCCGGTGACGGGCTGCCATTTCCAGACCAGCTGCTCCTGCGCGGAGCCGTCATCGGCCTGCTCGGTGAACAGGGTGTCGATCACCAGCTCGACCTCCTGGCCGATGCTGAGGTCATCGACGCTGACCCCGGGCACGAGCTGCCCGAGGATGACGATCTGCTCTGCCTCGAGCTGCACCGCGGCAATGGCGAACGGCTCGAAGGGATCCGTGGCGGGCACGAACGGCGGCGGCGGCTTGTAACGCGCATCGGTGTAGGACCAGATGCGCCCGCGCGAGGAGAGCGGCACCTCCTCGAACTCGCTGCCCGAGCAGGCCGGGTTCGGGCAGAAGAGCGTCGCTTTCGGGAAGGTCAGCGTGGAGCAGGCCGTACACCGGCTGCCGAGCAGCGCGGGCTTGCCGCCCGGGCCATCAGCCGTGAACCAACCCTCGACGGCGGGGACCGCAGTTGCCATGCCCAAACTGTAACGAGTTCCAGCCGCCCGCCGTTCGCCCGGTCCACGCTGTGGAAAGCTCGGGTTCGTGGATGAGACGCTGCTGAAAGCCGCCGAGGCGGTCAAGGGGTTCATGCCGGTCGACGAGGGCACGGCCCTGCACGATGCAGCCGTCGAGGCGCTGAAGCGCTCCCCCGGCGGCGTGCTCGGCGAGGTCGGGACCTACTGCGGCAAGTCGACGCTGTACCTGGCCGCCGCGGTGCGTGCGGTCGGGAGCGGAACGGTCGTCACGGTCGACCACCACATCGGTTCGGAGGAGAACCAGCCGGGCTGGGAGTGGCACGACACCGAGCTGGTCGACCCGCACTCCAAGCGGCTCGACACGCTCCCGACGCTGCGCCGCACGCTTTTCGACGCCGGCGTGGAGGACGCCGTCGTCGCGGTGGTCGGGCGTTCGCAGGTGGTCGGTGCCCTCTGGTCCACCCCGCTCGCATTCCTCTTCCTGGACGGCGGCCACACCGAGGAGCAGGCCCAGGCCGACTACGAGGCGTGGGCCGGTCATGTCGCGCCCGGCGGGTTGCTCGTGATCCACGACGTGTTCGAGCGCCCGGAAGACGGCGGGCAGGCGCCGTTCCATGTGTGGGAGCGCGCGCTTGTGGACGGCTTCATCCCGTGGGCGCGGGCCGGCTCGCTGCGCGTCGTCGAGCGTCCCGCAGCAAGGGCCTGACAACGAGTCAGCTATCGTCCGGCGCCATGGCAGGCAACGGCTCGGGTCACGTCTACGGGGTCTCCGGCAGGGTGGCGGACGCGAGCGCCCTGGACCTTTCCGGGACCGTCGCGGTCGTCACCGGCGCGGCTCAGGGGATCGGCCGGTCGATCGCCATCTCACTCGCCGCCTGCGGCGCCCAGGTGGCGATCTGCGACCGCGTCGAGGACGGCCTCAACGAGACGGCCAAGACGTGCGCGAGCTACCCCGGCGGTGAGCCGCTGACCAGCGTCATGGATGTGCGCGACGCCGCGGCAGTGGCCGCGTTCGTCGAGGCGATCAAGGAGCGCTTCGGACGGGTCGACACCCTGGTCAACAACGCGGGAGGGGTGTTCTACCACCACTTCCTCGACATCTCCGCCGGCGGCCAGACCGCGCTGGTGAACGAGAACTTCACCAGCGTCACGCTGTTCGTGAAGGCCTGCGTCCCGCTGATGACGCGCGGCGGCTCGATCATCAACGTCACGTCGGTCGAGGCGTTCCGCGCGGCACCCGGGTTCGGTATCTACGCGGCGATGAAAGCGGCCGTCGAGCACCTCTCCAAAACCCTCGCGCTGGAACTGGCCCCGCGCCGGATCCGGGTCAACACCATCGCCCCCGACGGCATCCCGACGCCGGGCGACCAGGGGCTCGGGGAGACGGCGATGCAGGGCGGTGGGCGCGAGAAGTACGCCCCTAAGCTCCCGCTCGGGTGGGGCAACGAGGATGACTGCGCGGGGCCCGCGCTGTTCCTCGCCAGCGACCTCTCGCGCTATGTCACGGGCACGACCGTTCACGTCGATGGCGGCAGTTCCGCGGCATCCGGCTGGATCCGCCGCGACGACGGCACGTACGAACCCTGAGGAGCCTGCACCCATGAGCGGTCACGTGACGCTGGAGATCGACGGCAAGATCGCGACGATCACCAATCACAATCCCGAGAAGCACAACGCGTTCGACGACGACATGGACGTGCAGCTCTTCGACATCCTGACCGAGCTGCGCGGGCGCAAAGAGGTGCGCGCCGTCATCTGGCAGGGCGAGGGCAAGTCGTTCTCGTCCGGCCGCGATGTCGCGTCCATCGGCACCAATCGCACCCCGATCTCACACCACGAGCTGATGCGCCGCGGCCACCGCGGCATCCAGCAGCTGTGGGAGATCGATGCGCCGGTGATCGTGGCGTGCAAGGGCTGGGTCATGGGTGGCTCGTTTCAGCGGGCCCTGCTGTGTGACGTCCGGGTGGCCGCCGAAGGCACCCGCTTCCGGCTGCCCGAGCTGACCCACGGGGTCATCCCCGACACCGGCGGGATGGGCGCGCTGTACGAGATCTGCGGGCCGGGCGTCGTCAGCGATCTGGTGCTGACCGGACGGGTGATGAGCGCGGACGAAGCCCTCACCCACGGCATCGTGAGCCGGATCGTCGAGCCCGAAGCCCTGGAGACGACCGTGCGCGAGATGGCGGAGGCGATTGCCGCCGCGCCGGCCGTCACGGTGAAGCTGGCTCGCGAGGTGATCCGTCACCTCTCGCTGCCGCAGCTGCGCACGTCGATGCAGGACGAGATGATCTACCAGACGTTCCTCAGCCGCAGCGACGACATGGCCGAGCTGCGGGCGGCCCGCGCGGAGGGCCGGCCGCCGGAGTTCACCGGTAGCTGAGCTCTTCGGTCCGACGCTGCGGCGAGCCGCTCGACGTCGAAGCCAGCCGCTGCTCACCAGCAATGCGGCGTTCTCCGGGCCGCGAGCAGTCCGAGCGAACCCACAAGCAATCAGCCTGAAGAACGCCGGTTTGCTACGTGCAGATGCTTGTCGGCTGGTGAAGTCAGGTCCGCGCCCGCGGCACATCGCTTCGCCTGTAGACCGCCGGCGGGTCAGGCAGTGCGGCGCCGGAACGCCATCCGCGAGAGCAGCACCGACACCGCCAGGATGCCCGCGCACCAGGCGAGCGCCTGCCAGGCCTGCGATCCGATCGGCCCACCGGCGACGAGCCCGCGCAGGCTCTCGATGAGCGGGGTGCACGGCTGGCGGTCGGCGAACCCGCGCAGCCAGTGCGGCATGGTCTCGATCGGCACGAACGCGCTGCTGGCGTACGTGGTGAACATGACGACGAAAGTGAACGCGTTCGCCGCCTCGACCGACTTCGCGACCAGCCCCACCGCGGCAGACAGCCACGAGATCGCGACGACGAACGCGATCAGGATGCCGGCAGCAGCCAGCCAGGCGGCCGGCGTCGTCGCGCTGCGAAATCCCGCGGCGAAGGCGACCGCGACCACCAGCACGGCCGACAGCCCGTTACGCAACGCGCTGGCCGCGACATGGCCGGACAGGAAGCTGCCCGCTCCGATGTCGAGCGTGCGGAACCGGTCGATGATCCCGCCGGTGACGTCCTGGCAGACGCTCACCGCGGTGAGCGCCGACCCGAAACCGGCACAGAGCAGGAGCACGCCGGGGACCACGTACTGCACGTAGTGGCCGCCGGTCTGGATCGCCCCGCCGAACAGGTAGACGAAGACCAGCATCAGCATCACGGGCAGGAAGATCGAGGTCAGCAGCGCGTCGACGTTGCGCCGCGAGAGCCGCAGCGAGCGGCTGACCATGGTGGCCACCCCGACCAGCGGGGCCCGGCGACGCGGGTACGCGAGGGCGATCTCAGACATGGGTGAGCTCCTGCTCGGCAACAGAATGGGTGTGGTGGCCCGTGAGGGCGAGGAAGACGTCGTCGAGGCTCGCGCTGACCACCTCGAACGCGGCCAGCAGGGCGGCATCGGGGTCGAGATCGGCCAGCAGGCTCCGGACCTCGGCAGCGCTGCCCTCCGTCGCGACGCTGACGGTCAGCCGGCCCGCGTCCGGCTGCAGAGCACGGCGACCGAGCCCTCGTCAGGAGAAGCTCGTAGCCGGCGAGATCGTGGCAGCGCAGCTCCAGCCGCTGCCCGCTGACCCGTCCCTTGAGCTCCCCCGGCGTGCCGGCGGCGACGATGCGCCCGGCATCGATCAGCGCCAGCCGGTCCGCCAGCTGGTCGGCCTCCTCCAGATACTGCGTGGTCAGGCAGACGGTGATGCCGCCGGCGACGAGGTCGCGGACCGCCTCCCAGAGCGCCTGGCGGCTGCGCGGGTCCAGCCCGGTCGTCGGCTCGTCCAGGAAAAGCACCTCGGGAGGGCTGACGATGCTGGCGGCGAGGTCGAGCCGGCGCCGCATGCCGCCGGAGTAGGTGCTCACCCGCCGGTCCCCGGCATCCACGAGCTCGAACGCGTCGAGCAGCTCGCCCGCCCGGCGGCGCGAGTCCCGCCGCCCGAGGCCCGCCAGCCGGGCGATCAGGGCCAGGTTCTCGTAGCCGGTAGCGAGGTCGTCGAGCGCCGCGAACTGGCCGGTCAGGCTGATGCGGCGGCGCACCTCGTGGCGCTCGCGGACGACGTCGAACCCGGCGACGCCGGCGTGCCCTTCGTCGGGGACGACCAGTGTCGACAGCATCCGCACGGTCGTCGTCTTTCCCGCGCCGTTGGGCCCGAGGAGGGCGAAGACGCTGCCTGCCGGGACAGCCAGATCGATCCCGTCGACCACTCGCCTGCCGCCGTATCGCTTGGCGAGACCGGTGGCCTCGACCGCGTGCACCTGCATGTCCTCGTCCAATCTGCGTATGCCGTACGCGTTGTTGCGTACGTTATACGCAATAGACTTGGCGCGCGTCAACGGATTTGCAGGGAAGGATGCGAGGGCGATGACTGAACTGCCCACGCCGGGTGACCCCGAGGCCTCTGAAGTCGCCGAGCTGTCCCGCGGCATCCAGGCCGCCTGGGGCCGGCGACCCGCGCTCACCCGCGGCCCGAAGCGCGAGCTGACCCTGGAGCGCATCGTCGCGGCGGGGGTGGACCTCGCCGATGCGGAGGGGCTCGCCGGCGTCTCGATGAGCCGCGTCGCCGCCGCGCTCGGTACCGGCGCCATGTCGCTCTACCGCTACGTCAGCGACAAGGACGAGTTGCTCAAGCTGATGGTCGACGCCGCGTACGGCCCGCCACCAGACACTCGCCCGCCGGCGGGCGATTGGCGCGCCGGGCTCACCTGGTGGGCCGGCAGCCAGCTCGACGCCATGCTCCGCCATCCCTGGGCGGTACGCGTGCCCATCCCTGGCCCGCCCACCACACCGAACACGGTGAGCTGGCTCGATCAGGGTTTGCGCTGCCTGGCGCAAACCCCGCTGGACGAGACGCAGAAGATGTCGGTGCTGCTGCTGCTCACCGGTTACGCCCGCAACGAGGCGACCCTCACCGCCGACCTCGACGCCGCGTTCGTCGCCGGCACCACCCCGCAGGCGGCCATGTCACGCTACGGCCGCATCCTCAACGGTCTCATCGCCGGCGGCGATTACGCCGGCCTGCGCGCCGTCATCGACAGCGGCTTCTTCGACGCGCAGGACGACCCGCCCGACGCCGAATTCCGGTTCGGGCTCGGCCGCATTCTGGACGGGATCGAGCGGCTGCTGGAGGTGCCGCAGGCTGAACGCCTCAGTCGCGCGGCAGCCCCAGCAACCGCTCCGCGATGACATTGCGCAACACCTGGCTGCTGCCACCGGCGATGGTCAGCGATCGGGTGTTGAGGAACGTCTGAGCCCGCCCCTGCGCGACCGGATCGGTCAGATCGATCCCGTCCGGTCCGAGGGCCTCCAGCGCGAGCTCGCGGGCGTCCTGGATTCTGGTACATCCCCACGAGCTTGCGCACGCTGGAGGAGGGACCCGGGTCAAGGCCGCCGAGCTGGCGCAGGGTGATCTGCAGCCCGAGCGCGCCGGCCGCCTGCAGGCCCGCCAGCAGCCCGCCGATGCGGTCGTCGAGCACCGGGCTGGGGCTGCTGCTGGCCAGCAGCTCGTCGAGACCGCCGCCGATGGAGGTGGTGCCCGACATGGCGACGCGCTCGTTCGCCAGCGTGGTGCGCGCGAGTCGCCAGCCACCATCCACCGGACCGACCACGCAGTCATCCGGGACGAAGACGTCGTCGAGGAAGACCTCGTTGAACATCGCGTGGCCGGTGATCTCGCGCAGCGGGCGGATGTCGATGCCCTTGGTCGTCATGTCGACCAGGAAGTACGTGATGCCCTTGTGGTGCGGGGCATCGGGGTTGGTGCGGGCCAGGCAGATGCCCCAGTCGGCGTCGCGGGCGAGCGAGGTCCACACCTTCTGCCCCGAGAGCGACCAGCCGCCGTCGACCTTCGTTGCCCGCGTACGCAATGACGCGAGGTCTGACCCCGCCCCGGGCTCGGAGAAGAGCTGGCACCACACGATCTCGCCGTGCAGGGTCGGGCGCACGAAGCGCTCGCGCTGCTCGTCGTTGCCGTGCTCGACGATGGTCGGGATCGCCCAGTTGCCGATGACCAGGTCAGGCGGGCGTACCCCGGCCTCCTCGAACTCCTGGGCGATCGCCAGCTGCTCCACCGGCGATGCCGCCAGCCCGAATGGCTTCGGCCAGTGCGGAGCGATGAGGCCGGCGTCGGCGAACGCGACGCGCCGGCTCGGGCTCTCCTCCGGCAGGTTCGCGATCACGTCACGCACTGTCTGGCGCAGCGAGTCGGCTTCCTCCCCGAGCGCGACGGAACGGTGGCGGCGCAGCCCCTCGCGACCGAGCCGGGTGGCCTGCGCCCGCCACAACTCGGTGCCGCCGGAAAGCGCCCGCATCGTCAACGCGCGGCGCAGGTACAGGTGGGCGTCGTGCTCCCAGGTGAAGCCGATACCGCCATGGACCTGGACGCAGTCCTTGGCATTGGCGACCGCGTCCTCCAGTGACACGGCCCCCGCGGCGGCCGCCGCGACCGCGAGCTGCTGACGCTCGTCGGGGTCGTCCGGCTTCTCCAGGTAGCCCGCCGCGGCGCTCGCCGCGTCCCAGGCCGCGGCGGCGGCGAGCTCGCTGCGGGCCAGCATGTCGGCACACAGATGCTTGATCGACTGGAAGGCGCCGATCGGACGGCCGAACTGCTCGCGCACCTTGGCGTACGCCGTCGCCGTCTCCTGCGCCCAGCGGGCGATGCCCGCCGCCTCGGCCGCGACCACCGTGACGTGCAGGTCGCGGACCAGCGCGGTATCCAGCCCGGCGAGCACGTGGCCGGGGCCGATGAGGGCGTCTTCGAGGATCACCCGCGAGGCGGGACGGGTGACGTCCAGCGAATCGACCGGCTCGACGTCGACGCCGCCCCCGACGTCGACGACCGCCCAGAACTCCCCCTGCGGGCCCTGCGCCGCGACCAGCACCCAGTTGGCGCCCTGCGCGGCGCAGACCAGGCCGGCGTCTCCTGAGAGCCGCCAGCCCTCCGCGTGCTCGACCGCCGTCACCGCGCCGGCCAGGGCGATGGCGCCGGCGGTCTCGCCACCCGCCAGATCGCCGAGCAGCGCGTCGATCACCTTCGGGTCGTCGGCGTGGGCGCGGGCCGCCAGCAGCACCACACCGGCGGCCGCGGACGGGACGAACGGGCCGTGCGCGACGTGGCGCCCGAACTCCTCCAACACCACCGCGAGCTCCGGCAGCGAGGCTCCCGAACCACCGACGTCCTCGGGCAGCGCAAGGCCCGTGAGACCCATCTCGACGGCCCCGGGCCACCAGCCCGGACGGTTACCCGCTCGCCGGTCGGCGGGGACGTCGATCTCGGCCCGGGCCGCCTCGCGCAGCTTGCCGCGCTCCGCCCACCCCGCTACCGACTCGGCGAGCGCAACCTGGTCCTCGGTGACAGTCAGTGCCATGTCGCCGACTTTAGCCGGGCCATCAGTCCAGGAAGACCGGCGGCCGCTTCTCCTTGCGGGCGAGGATCGCCTCGTCGAAGTTGCGCGTGGTCATCCGGACGAAGAGCTGCGAGATGCCCTCGTACTCCATGTGGCCCGCGAGGCTGCTCGCGTCGAGGCTGGTCCACAGCGTGCGCTTGGTCAGCTCGATGCCAGGACGGCTGAAGCCGATGATGCGCTCGGCCAGCTCGTAGCAGGCGTCCATCAGATCGACGTCGGCCGTGACGCGGGAGACGATGCCGATCCGCTCGGCCTCCTCGGCGTTCACGTCGCGGCCGCTGAGCATGATGTCGAACGCGCGGCTCGAACCGATTGCCCGCGGGAGCAGGTACGAGAGTCCGAGCTCGCTGGCCGTCAGCCCGTTGTTGATCCCGGCCGCCCGGAAGTAGGCACTCTCGCCGGCGATGCGGATGTCGGTCGCCAGCGAGAGGCAGAAGCCGCCCCCGATGGCCGGACCGTTGATGGCGCCGATCACCGGCTGATGCAGCGAGCGCAGCGTGAGGATCACGTCGTCGAGCACCTGAAGGGCCCGGCGGGCGATGCTCACCGCGGTCAGGTCGTCGATGTTGGGCACCCGGCCCGACCCGACCAGGTCGGCGCCGGAGCAGAAGCCCGCCCCCGCGCCGGTGAGCACCACGACGCGGGTGTCGTTGTCGACCGCGATCTCGCGCAAGGCGTCGCGCAGCGGAACCATCACGTCGAACGCCATCGCGTTCATGCGCTCGGGACGGTTCAGCGTGACCCGGGTGACGGCCGGGCGCGGCCGGTCGACGAGCACGAAGCCGTCGCCGTACTCGCGAACGGCAGCCCCATTGCTCTCGCTCTGCGTCGTCACTTGGCCAGCGCTCCGAGGTCGACCGGCAGCGAGATGCCCGTGACGTAGCGGGCGAGATCCGACGCGAGCCAGAGGACGGCCTCGGTGATGTCGTCCTTCTCCACCCACGGGTGCGGCATCAGGTTCATCCCCTGGAAGCCGGAGGCGACGTCCTCTGCCGTCGGCGATTCGAGGTCGGGCCGGAAGAGGTGGCGGATCGCGGCATTGTTGATCATGTCGGTGTTGACGTTGCCGGGGTGGATCGAGTTCACCCGGATGCCGGCGTGGGAGAGCTCGGAGGCGCCCATGCGCATGAGCCCCACCACCCCGTGCTTGGAGGCGGTGTAGCCCGGGATGCCGCCGTAGCTGCGCAGCCCCATGATCGAGCTGATCAGGATGATCGAGCCGCCGCGCTTGCGGGCGACCATGCCCTTGGCCGCCGCCTGCATGGTGAGGAAGACGCCGGTCAGGTTGATGTCGATCATCTCGCGGAAGACCTCGGGCGGGGTGTCGAGCAGGCCCCCGCTGCTGCGGCTGATCCCGGCGTTCGCGACGACGACGTCGACCGCGCCGCCGTCGGCCTCGAGCTCGCGGGTGCCATCGGCCAGGGCCGACTCGAGCGCTGCCAGATCGCGCACGTCGGCCACTTGGGTGAACGCGCGCCCGCCGGCCTGCTCGATGAGCTTGCCGGTCTCTTCCAGCATCTCGGGTCCGGGCAGGTCATAGTCGGCGCTCGCCACGGAGGTGCAGGCGTCGACCGCGATGACGTTCGCACCCTCCCTGGCGAAGCGCACCGCGTGATTGCGCCCCATACCCCGTGCCGCGCCGGTGACGAATGCGACCTTGCCGTCCAGCAGCCCCACTGCAGCCTCCTCGTGATCCGTGTGATCGCGCTGCATGCCGAAGGCCGCCCGAGGCGATTGCCCCGGCGGCCTTGGGACGCGAGCGGTCGAGCTAGTCGCGCTTGGTCTGCTCGAAGATGAGGCGCGCCAGCCAGAAGCGCATGAACGCGGCGAACGAGTAGCGCAGGAAGAGCGCGGCGCCGAGCACGGTGACCGCGATGCCGATGAGGCTGATGGTCAGCGCGTCGTTCTGCTCGAGGCTGTTGCTCGTGCCATGTGACACGAAATAGCCGATGACGCTGACGACCACGCCGACGATCATGGCGGCGACGCCCAGGCGCAGGAGAAGCGAGTCGCGACCGGCATTGGGATCTTTGATCTTCAAGCTACGAACCTCTTCTTTGAAGCTCTCGGAGCGCGACCCGACGGCGGGGCCCGGGGTGGCTTCGGTTTGCGTGGTCATTTCGGTCACCTCGGGATCTCGTTGGGATCGGCAAACGGGTCGGCCTCGGACAGAGCGTCGGAAAGTGACTCCGCCGCCAGCGGATTCGCGTTGACATCAAGGTGGGTGACCGGCTCGCCGCCCAGGTAGACGTTCGACAGATCGGCCTCCACCTCGGACGGGGTGCCGGTGAGCACTACCCGGCCGTTGACCATCACGGCTGCAGTATCGGCCACATCGAGCACCGCCGCGGCGAATTGCTCGACTACGAGGATCGTGACGCCATCGGCGGAAATGGCCCGCACGGCCTCGTAGAGCTGGTCGACGATCAGTGGAGCGAGCCCCATCGACAGCTCGTCGAGCAGCAGGATGCTCGGGTCGCTGGCGATGGCCCGCGCGACGGCGAGCATCTGCTGCTCACCACCGGACATCGTTCCGGCCATCTGCGTCCGCCGCTCCGACAGGCGCGGGAAGTAGGAGAACGCGCGCTCCTCGACCTCCTTACGGCTGAGGCCCCGGTAGGTCACCATCTGGAGGTTTTCCTTCACCGTCAGGTTCGGGAAGACCCCACGGCCTTCGGGAATGCTGCACATCCCGGCCCGTGCCAGCGCGACGGGATCGGCGCCGTTGACGCGGCGGCCGGCGAGGTAGTAATCGCCGGAGGTCGGCGGGTGCAGGCCGGCGACGATCCGGAGCATCGTCGACTTGCCGGCGCCGTTGGGGCCGAGGACCGCAAGCACCCCACCGGCCGGCACCTCGAGATCAATGCCGTGCAGGACCTCGATGGCGCCGTAGCCCGCTCGAATGTCGCGCAGCTGCAGCATGGGTTCCGGGATGACGACAGCCAAGTCGCTGGACCCTCTCTCGGGGCGATCGGGGCGATTGGAGGCAGTGCGCTGAACAGCTGGGTCCGGGCGTTGCGTAGGGACAGCGCCTGACCCATGCCCGTTCAGGGATGGGGTCACGCGGCGACCTCTTTGGTGGTGCCCAGATAGGCAGCTTGCACCTTGGGGTCGGCACGCACTTCGGCGGGTCCGCCGGAGGCCATCAGCTGCCCGAAGTCGAGCACGAAGATATGGGAGCAGACCTGCATGACCAGCTCCATGTCGTGCTCGACGAGCAGGATCGCCATCCCCTCGCCCGCGAGCGAGCGCAGCAACGCCGCGAACGCCTTCGTCTCCTCCTCGTCCTGACCGGACGCCGGCTCGTCGAGCAGGAGCAGGCGCGGGCGGATGGCGAGCGCGCGAGCCAGCTCGACCAGACGGCCCTGGCCGGTCGGCAGCGAGTCGGCGCGCACATCGGCGACGGAGGCGAGCCCCACCCGCTCGAGCAGCTCATCGACCGTGGCGGCCTGGCCCTCGAGGGTGGAGCCGCGGCGTCCCCACTGCTTGCGCAGTCCGCCGGCCACCTGGATGTTTTCGCGCACCGTGAGCTGGCCGAAGAGCTCGAGCCGCTGGAAGGTACGGGCCATTCCCATGCGCGCCCGCTTGTACGGGAGCCGGCCCCCGATGTCGGTGCCGTCGAGCGTGACCCGGCCCTTCGTAGGCGCCTGCAGGCCAGTGATGACGTTGAACATCGTGGTCTTGCCGGCACCGTTGGGGCCGATCAGACCGGTGATGCGGCCCGCCTCGACATCGAGGCTGACGCTCGACAGGGCGGTATGGCCACCGAAGCGGACGGTGACGTCCTGGACCTCAAGCAGAGACACCGGTGACCTCCGGAAGGTTCAGTTTGCGGTCGATGACGATCATGTCGTCAGCCGTGAGCGGCTCGTCGAGTCCGAGCCACTCCAGCGGCTCCGACGTGCCATCGTCCGAGAGCGGGGGTGGCCCCTCCTCCGCCGTGACCTTGCGCTTCTCGAGGAGGTCGCAGACGCCGGGCATGGCCAGCAGGATCACCATCAGTCCGATCACGAGGACCCAGCCGTTGACGACGTTGTTGGCCCGCAGCAGGTACAGCAGACCTATCAGAACCGAGCCGCCGGCGATGACGAACGGGTACTTCGGAACGATGGCGAACCGTGGCCGCAGGTCGGCCGCGATGAATCCGTTCGGGTTGTTGCCGAGGCCGATGCCACCGAAACCGGTGAGGATCGACTGCGCCTGGGTCAGCTTGCCGTTCAGCAGATTCGTGGTGATCGGCATGCCCAGGAAGATGGCCGCGAACAGCGCGCTGCCGATCGAGCTCACGCCGCCGATGACGACCACCAGCAGGATGCCGAGACCGGAGAAGAACTGGAACGTGTCAGGCGTGGCCGACTGCAGCGCCCCGCCGTAGATTCCGCCGCCGAAGCCGGCCATGGCCGCGGAAAGCGTGAACACGGCCAGCGTCGTCGCTCGCGGGTTCATGCCCAGCGTCTCGCAGGCGGACGGGCTCTCCTTGAGGGCCAGCAGTCGCTGACCGAAGCTGCTGCGCCGGACAGCCACCACGACCAGCGCCATCAGCGCGAACATGATGGCTCCGAAGACGAAGAAGGCCTTCGAGGAATGCACGTTGAAGCTGCCGATCCCGAATCTCGTGAAGGACAGCGACCCGGATTCGAACAGATCGAACTTCTTGCTGAAGAACCAGTCGAACGGGGGTAACTGGAAGATCCAGCGGTCCAGCGTCACGGCGAACGCCGCCGTCAGCAGCGCCAGGTAAATCCCCGACAATCGCAACGCGGGCAGCGAGATGAGCGCGCCGACCACCGCCGCCACCAGTGCGGCGAGCAGCAGGGAGAGGGGGGCGCCATTGGCGCCGCTATGAGCGACGACCACCGCCCCGATGCCGGCGAACGAGATCTGACACAGGGATATTCGGCCCGCGTAGCCGACGAGCGGGATCAGCGAGAGCGCGATGATCCCGATGCCCCACATCTTCGTGGAGGAGAACAGGTCGCCTGCGCCCATGATGGGCACCGCCGCTATGGCCGCGACGATGATGATCCCGACAAAGATCAGGCTTCCGCCCCACGTTGGAGTCGGACTGATCTCGCGCGCTTTGGCCTTGGTGCTCCCGCGCAGTTTGGTCTGCTTGAGGAGCAGCACGGCGAGGAACAGGATCGCGACCGGGGTGACGTCGCGCAGGCCGCTCCAGTACTGGGCGCCCGTCTTGATCTTCGGCAGGTAGCCGACCACCAGGTCGTTGGCCAGACCGACGATGAGCGCGCCGACGAACGTCATCGGCAGGCTCTTCAGCCGGCCGATCATGGCCGCCGCGTACGCGTTGACGATCAGCAGGGTGAGCGGGAGCGCGGCGAGGTTCAGCTTCGGAGCGACCAGGATGCCGGCGAGCGACGCCAGCTGGGTGCCGATGATCCACGACGCCTGCGAGGCCCGGTCCGGCCGGGCGCCGTTCATGATGGCGAGCGATCGGTCGTCCACGGTCGCGCGCATCGCGACACCGAGCCGGGTCCGGTAGAGCAGCACGCGCAACCCGATCGCGACCAGCGCGGCAAGCAGCAGGACGGTCACGTCGTTGTAGGGGATATCGATCCCGCCGACGATGAACTTGGTACCGAAGAGCTCGTGGGTGGTGCGGAACTTGTCGGGGTCCCAGATGGTCTGGATCAGGCCGACGGTGGCCACCAGGACGGCGATGGTGACGACCAGCTTCGTCGCGTCCGAGGAGCCCTCGAGACGCCTCATGATGAACCGCTCGAGGCCGAGGCCGAGCAGCGGCGCCAGCAGGAAGAGCGTCACGATCAGGGCGACCGGCGCCGGCCAGTTCCAGTCGAACCGCATCTGCCAGTACGCGAACGCGGCGAAGGCGCCGGTAGCACCGTGGGCGAAGTTGAAGATGCCGGTCGTGACGTACGTCAGGGTCAGACCGCTCGCGGTGATCGCGTAGATGCCGGCGGTCGTCAGTCCACTGATCGCGTAGACGAGGAACTCATGCATCCGGTGTGGGCCTCTTTCGTCTGGCCTTGGCTGCGCATGGTGGGCCGACCGTTATGCACCCAACCCTGGACCAAGGTGGCGCAGATCACTTCGGTCAGGAGACGTATAAAACATGCTCAGGTCACGTTCTGCAACCAGATTGCAGGTTTCACAGCGAGCCCGAACGATATTCACTTGACATGGCAGTTCATGACATGTGGCTGCGCGCGTCGCCCGGGGCACCCGGCCGAACAAGCGCTTGGTCCCCGTTCTATCGTGCAGGCATGGATCAGCAAACCGTGGGGTCGCTCTTTGACCTCACCGACCGGGTCGCCATCATCACCGGTGGCACGCGAGGGATCGGGCGCGCGGTGGCCGGCGGGTTCGTCGGAGCCGGTGCCAAGGTCGTCGTGGCGAGCCGCAAGCCGGAGGCGTGCGCGCAGACCCAGAAAGAGCTGATCGCCGAGGGCGGGGAGGCGCTCGGCGTGCCGACGCACCTCGGCGAGATCGAGGGCGTGCGCGCGCTGGTAGCCGCGACGGTCGAGCGGTTCGGCCGCATCGACGTGATCGTCAACAACGCCGCGAACGCGCTGGCCCAGCCGGTCGGTGAGTTCACCCCCGAGGCGTGGGACAAGTCGTTCGCGGTCAACCTGCGCGGCCCGATCTTCCTGATCCAGGAGGCGCTGCCCCACCTGCGGCAGAGCCCCTCGGCGTCGATCGTCAACGTCATCTCCGCGGGCGCTTTCCTGTTCTCGGCCAACGTCTCGATGTACTCCGCGGCCAAGGCCGGCCTGATGTCGTTCACGCGCTCCTTCGCGGCGGCCCTCGCTCCCGACAAGATCCGGGTCAACGCGCTGGCGCCTGGCTCGGTCGACACCGACATGACCCGCAATACCGGCCCGCAGTCCATGGCGGGCATGGAGGCGGCCGCGCTGCAGAAGCGGATCGCGAGCGCCGACGAGATGGTCGGCCCCGCCCTGTTCCTGGCGTCCGACGCGTCGAGTTTCATCACAGGCCAGGTCATCAAGGCCGACGGAGGGTTGGTACCGGGATGAGCAAGACCCTCAAGCTCGGCGTGCAGCTCGGCTACTGGGGCGCCGGCCGCCCCGCGAACCACGCCGAGATCGTCGCTGAGGCGGAGAGCCTCGGCTTCGACTCGATCTGGACCGCGGAGTCCTGGGGTTCCGACGCGCTGACCCCGCTCGCCTGGCTGGGGGCGAACACGACGCGCCTGCGCCTCGGCACGGCGCTCATGCAGCTGTCGGGGCGCACCCCGACGGCAGCCGCGATGGCCGCGTTGACGATGGATCTGCTCTCCGACGGCCGCTTCGTCATGGGCCTCGGGGTCTCCGGGCCGCAGGTCGTCGAGGGCTGGTACGGCCAGCCGTTCGAGAAGCCGCTGGCGCGTACCCGCGAGTACGTGAAGATCGTGCGCGACGTGCTGGCCCGCGAGGCACCGGTGACGAACGACGGCCCGCACTACCCGTTGCCGTATCCCGGTGGCACCGGCCTCGGCAAGCCGCTCAAGCCGATCACGCATCCGCTGCGCGCCGACCTTCCGGTCATCCTCGGCGCCGAAGGCCCGAAGAACATCGCGCTGGCCGCCGAGATCGCCGACGGCTGGCTCCCCATCTTCTACGCGCCGAAGCACGAGGCGATGTACCGCGAGTCGCTCGCCGAAGGTTTCGCCCGCCCTGGCGCGCGGCGCGGCTGGGACGACTTCGAGGTGCTGGCCGGTGCTCCCGTCATCGTCACCGACGACATCGAAGGCGCGGCCGACTTCATCCGCCCGTCCATCGCCCTGTACATCGGCGGCATGGGCGCGAAGGAAGTGAATTTCCACGCCCGCGTCTACGAGCGGATGGGTTACGAGGCCGAGGTCGCGAAGATTCAGGACCTGTACCTGGCCGGCCACAAGGCCGAGGCGATCGCGGCCGTGCCGACCAAGCTCATCGAGGAGACGGCCCTCATCGGCCCGCGCGAGAAGCTGCGCGACGATCTGGCCATCTGGCAGGAGTCGTTCGTCACCAGCCTCCTGCTCTACCCGGACATCAACTCGATGCGCGTCATCGCCGAGCTGCTCGGCTAAGACTGACCCCTTTCACGTCCCCCTTGGAGGAAACGATGGCTAGTGCCTCTCCTGCCTCACCCCTGGTCGACTACACCGGCAAGACCGTCGTCATCACCGGGGGGTCCTCGGGTGTCGGCGCGTCGCTGGTCGATCTGCTGGCCGGTCTTGGCGCGACGGTCCACGTCATGGATCGCAACGACCCGCCGGCCGAGCTCAGCTCGTCCATCGCCTCGTTCGTCAAGGTCGATCTGGCCGACCCGGCATCGATCGACACGGCGGTCGAGCAGCTGCCGGCGTCCATCGACGTGCTCTTCAACAACGCGGGGGTGGCGGCCACGCTGCCCAGCCGGGTCGTGATCGCGGTCAACTGCCTCGCGGTACGCCGGCTCACCGAGGCGCTGCTGCCCCGCATCCCGTCCGGCGGCGCCGTCGTCAACACCGCCTCGATGGCCGGCCAGGGCTGGCCCGGCCACCTCGCCGAGATCAACGAGTTCCTCGAGATAGGCGACTGGAAGAAGTCGCTCGAGTGGGTCGACGCGCATGGCGAGCTGCTGGCCGACCCGTACCTGTTCTCGAAGGAGATCGCGCAGGTCTGGGTCATGCGTTCGTCGCACACCTCGATGGCCAGGGGGGTGCGCACGTGCAGCGTCTGCCCCGGCATCATCGACACGCCGCTACTCACCGACTTCCGGGCGACGATGAGCGACAAGGTCGTCGACTGGACCGTCTCGCAGTCCACCGGCGTGCTGTGCACGCCGCGCCAGGTGGCTGACGTGCTCGCGTTCCTCGGCAGCAGCGCCGCCGCTTTGATCAGCGGGGCGAACGTCTACGCCGACTACGGCTTCAGCTCCGACATGGCGACCGGTCAGGTCGACTTCGCCGGGCTGGCCTGAGGTGGTCCGGCTCGTCGAGAGCAAGATCGAATTTCCGTACAAGCGCAGCCTCGGGCCGGTCATCGGGCCTTTCAGCGCTGCGCTTGCCGAACACCGGATCACCGCGGTGCGTACCAGTGCCGGCCGGGTGATCTGCCCGCCGCTCGAGTACGACCCGGAGTCGGGTGAGGCCAACGACCCGACCCTGATCGACGTCGGCCCGGCAGGCACGGTCGGCTCGTTCACCTGGGTGGCCGAGCCGCTGCCGCACCACCCGCTCGACCGGCCGTTCGCGTTCGCGCTCATCACGCTCGACGGGGCCGACACCGAGATGCTGCACGCGGTCGACGCCGGGAGCGAAGACGCGATCAGCCGCGGCACCCGCGTCGTCCCGCAATGGCGCGCGGAGCCCCGCGGCCGCATCGACGATCTGGCGTACTTCGTGCCGGAGGCTTCGGCGCCGCCGGAGTCCGCCGGCCCGGCGCCGGCGCCGCACGCCGAACCGCTGAAGACGATGGAGCACTGGGTCTCGCTGACCTACAAGGAGGCGGTCGCCCCCTCCGCGGAGCGTTTCGCCGATGCCCTGCTGGGCGGCAAGCTCATCGGCCAGAAATGCCCCACCTGCGGGCGGACGTACGTGCCACCGCGTGATGGGTGCACGGTCGACGGCATCCTGCTGACCTCCGAGACGGATGTGGAGCTGCCCGACCACGGCGTCATCACCAACTACACGGTGGTGCTCCCGGTGCCATACCCGGGCCAGAAGGAGACCGAGCCGTTCGCCCGCGTCTCGGTGCTGCTGGACGACGCCGATGCGGTCATGAGCCTGCAGGTGCCGCTGGGCATCCCGGCGAGCGAGGTGCATCCGGGCATCCGGGTGCGTGCCGTGTGGGTGCCGGAAGGCGAGCGCAACGTCGCGGAACTCGGCACCCGCAGCTGGGGATCGGTCGATGGCTGCATCGAAGGCTGGGAGCCGACCGGTGAACCGGACGACACCTCCATCAACATCCAGCGGGTGATGTGACCGTGCAGAGAATTGCGATCGTCGGATACGCGCAGACGCCCATGGTCCGGCTCGCCGAGCAGGCCGAGGTGCGGCTGGTGCAGGACGTCGTCATCGGCGCGTTGAAACACGCCGGCCTGCCGCGCGAGGAGGTCGGTTTCACCTGCTCCGGTAGCTGCGACTACCTGTCGGGCGGCACGTTCACGTTCGTCGCCAACCTCGACGCGGTCGGCGCCTGGCCGCCGATCCACGAGTCCCACGTCGAGATGGACGGCGCCTGGGCGCTGTACGAGGCGTGGGTGCGGCTGCAGCACGGCGACCTCGACACCGCGCTCGTCTTCGGTTCGGGCAAGTCGTCCACCGGCGACCTCAACGAGGTGCTGCCGCTGCAGCAGGATCCGTACTACCTGGCGACCCTCGGGGCCGACCCGATAACGCTGGCTGCCCTGCAGGCCCGCGCCGTCCTCGACGCGGGTGACGCGACCGAGCGCGACTTCGCCGAGGCGGCCGCACGCAGCCGCCGGTCCGCGGAGGCCAACCCCTACGCGCAGGTGAAGGGCTCGGACGATCCCGAGACACTCCTGTCCGCCGGCTACGTGCGCAACCCGCTGCGGGAGAGCGACCTGCCGCCGATCTCCGACGGCGCGGTCGCGGTCGTGCTCGCGACGGAGGAGAAGGCGCTGCAGCTGGCGGCCGCCGGCGGCTTCACGCCGGCCTGGATCACCGGCATCGACCACCGGATCGAGCCGCACTACCCCGGCGTTCGCGACCTGACGAAGTCGCCGTCCACCGCCAAGGCCGCCGAGGTCGCCGGGCTCGCGAGCGGCCCCATCGAGGTCGCCGAGCTGTCGGCGCAGTTCTCCCACCAGGAGGGCATCCTGACCCGCGCGCTCGGGCTGCCCGCCGCGACCGAGATCAACCCGTCGGGTGGCGCGCTTGCCGCCAACCCGATCATGGCGACCGGCCTGGTCCGCGTCGCGGAGGCGGCCAAGCAGATCCGCGAGAACGGTCGCAGCCGCGTCCTCGCTCACGCCACCAGCGGTCCGCTGCTGCAGCAGAACCTGGTCGCGATCCTGGAAGGGAACAACCGATGAGCGCCGAGCCCACCGCGATCGTCGGCATCGGGCAGACCAAGTACAAGACGCGGCGCGAGGACGTCTCGCAGGCCGGCCTGCTGCGCGAGGCGGCACAGCGTGCTCTCGACGACGCCAACATGACCTGGAAGGACATCGACACCGTCGTCATCGGCAAGGCACCCGACGCGTTCGAGGGCGTCATGATGCCGGAGCTCTACCTGGCTGACGCGCTCGGCGCCGCCGGCAAGCCGATGATGCGGGTCCATACCGCCGGATCGGTCGGCGGCTCGACCGGCATCGTCGCTTCGCACCTGGTGTCCAACCGCATCCACAAGCGGGTGCTCGCGGTCGCGTACGAGAAGCAGTCCGAAGGCAACGCGCAGTGGGGGCTCGGCGGCGGCAAGAGCGGAAGCATGGGCGCGGGCGGCATCTTCGCCCCGTGGATCCGCGCCTACATCGAGCGCAGCGGGGCGCCGGAACACATCGGCTGGCAGGTCGCGGTCAAGGACCGGCAGAACGCGCTCAAGAACCCCTACGCACACCTGCAGCTGCAGGACATCTCCATCGACAAGGTGCGCGAGTCGCCCATGCTGTGGGACCCGCTGCACTTCCTCGAGTCGTGCCCGTCATCAGACGGAGCGATCGCGGTCGTCTTCACCGACGAGGCGGGTGGCAAGGCAGCGGCGTCAGCCGGTCGCACACCGGCCTGGATCCTGTCGACGGCGATGCGCAGCGAGCCGACCCAGTTCCCGCGCCGCGACCCGGTGCGCCCGCAAGCCGGCGTGCAGTGCGCGGCCGACGTCTACGCCGGTGCCGGGATCACGAATCCGCGCCAGCAGATCGACGTGGCCGAGCTCTACGTCCCATTCAGCTGGTACGAGCCGATGTGGCTCGAAGGCCACGACATCGCGCCCATCGGCGAGGGCTGGAAGATGACCGACTCCGGCGAGACGGCGCTCGGTGGGGCGTTCCCGGTGAACCCCTCGGGCGGCGTGCTCTCCTCGAATCCGATCGGAGCTTCCGGCCTCATTCGCTTCGCGGAGGCGGCGCTTCAGGTCCGGGGCATGGCCGGCGAGCACCAGGTGGACGACGCTCATGTCGCCCTCGCGCAGGCCTACGGCGGCGGCGCGCAGTACTTCGCGATGTGGGTGGTCGCCGACGCGCTCGACGCCGTGACCCGCGCCTGACCGACCGGGTCGTCGGCGGCTGCCGACCCGGCCAGTCGCAGGGGCCGGCTGCCAGCATTTCGCGTCGCTCGAGCAACGCCAGTTGCTGGCGGCCGAGGTCCGGGGACGCTGCCCAGGCCGGCTAGTGGCTGATGCGGGCCCGGTTGCGGCCGGATTCCTTGGCGTCGTAGAGCGCCAGGTCGGCCCGTTTCAAAAGCTCTTGGGCCGTAGTGAGCTGGCCGACGTCCAGGGCCGCCACGCCGACGCTGGCCGTCACGCGGCGCGCCCCTTCGGGCAGCAGGATGTCGCCCTGGTCGTGCAGACCTTCCAGGAGGCTGCGCGCCACCAGCTCGGCCTGCACCGCTGAGGCTCCGGGCAGCAAGGCGACGAACTCATCGCCCCCCAAGCGCGCGGCTGTATCGGTTGCTCGCAGCCGGCATCTGATGGCCTCACCGACCCGGACGATGACGGCGTCGCCGGCGGCATGGCCGAGACTGTCGTTGATGTCCTTGAAATGGTCCAGGTCGAGCATCAGAAGCGACATGTGGGTGTGGTCGCGTCGGGTGCGATTCAGCTCGCGGACGAGTTCCTCGTCGAACCGGCGGCGGTTGAACAGCCCGGTCAACTCATCGTGCGTGGCGAGGTACTCCAGCCTTTCGTTGGCGACGCGCGATTCGTTCCGGCTGCGGCGCGCCGCGATCCAGAGATTGACCAGCGCGGCCAGCAATCCGGCCACGGTGCAGGCAATGAGGAACATCGCCAGGCTGGCTCCCGGGGCCGCGGCGGCGGTGCGGCCATCGATCAGGCTGGTGAGCCCGAGCCAGGCGAAGAGCACGGTGGCGAGCGTTCCGAGGCCCACCGGCAACGCGCGCAGCCGGGAAACGCCGGGCTCCCGCGACGCCGGCAGCAGCAGCGCGATCGCCATGACGCCGATACTCAGGACGACGAGCGCGGCGGCGACCTGGACGGGCATCCGGTTCAGCCGCGTCCACTCGTACGCGGAGTCCAGCCCGCTCGCATAGCCGAACAGGGCGAGCAGGCCGAGCCCCGCGGCGACGGCCCCTCCGACCACCGCCGCCTCCCGGCGCCGGGGAAAGCGGGGTGCACTCGCCAGAGTCAGGCTCGCCGCGATGGCTCCAAAGCCGAGAACGCCGTTCGGCGCGAGCCGGCCGGGGGACTGCCCCGGGGCCACGATGTAGTGCGGAAGCATCGCCTGGAAGAACGACGCCTGATCGGTGATCGCGAAGATGGCGACGACCACGAAAAGGCACGCGACCCGCGCGAGTGCCCGGCTCCAGCCCCACCACCCGCAGGCGGCGGAGACCAGGATGAGCCCGAGCAGGATGAGCCCGAGGCCGGTGGGATATGGCACGGGGGCTGAGGTCGGGCGCAGTTGCAGGACGTGCGTCCAATGCAGGTGCCAGCCGAGAACGCAGGTCGCCCCGAAACCCACCGTCAGCAGGCCGCAGGCGAGGACCAGGCATCTCCACACACGAGCGGGCGCCGGGGAGAGCTCGACCACGCGAGTGCCGTCCCGGTCGCCACGCTGCTGGGGTAGTGGCGGTGCGGCCATGCACCACCATCGCCCGGGCGGCCAGCCCGCAAAGGGACGGAAGTCCTAGCGCCTCGTTGACCGCACCACGTCCCGGCAGTCCCCGGCTCAGGCCCGACTCAGGCCCGGCTCAGGGCCCGGCTCAGGGCCCGGCTCAGGGCCCGGCTCAGGGCCCGGCTCAGGGCCCGGCTCAGGCCCGACTGCCAGCATTTCGCGTCGCCAGAGCGACGGCATCTGCTGGCAGCGCGACGCACCCCGGGCAGCCCCCAGCTCAGGCCCGGCTCAGGCCCGGCTGCCAGCATTTCGCGTCGCCAGAGCGACCGCATTTGCTGGCAGCGCGACGCACCCGGGACAGCCGCCAACTCAGACCCGACTCGACCCAGCTCAGGCCCGGCTGCCAGCATTTCGCGTCGCCAGAGCGACGGCATTTGCTGGCAGCCGCGACGCCAGGGTGGCAGCCCCCAGCTCTGGCCCGGCTCACGCCCAGCTGCGCGACGCACCCGGGGCCAACCCCCGCTACACCCGGCTCAGGCCCGGCTGCCAGCATTTCGCGTCGCCAGAGCGACCGCATTTGCTGGCAGCGCGACGCACCCGGGGCCAACCCCCGCTACACCCGGCTCAGGCCCGGCTGCCAGCATTTCGCGTCGCCAGAGCGACCGCATTTGCTGGCAGCGCGACGCACCCCGGGCAGCCCCCAGCTCAGACCCGACTCAGACCCAGCTCAGGCCCGGCTGCCAGCATTTCGCGTCGCCAGAGCGACGGCATTTGCTGGCAGCGCGACGTACCCGGGGGCAGCCCCCAGCTCAGACCCGGCTCACGCCCAGCAGCCAGCATTTCGCGTCGCCAGAGCGACGGCATTTGCTGGCGGCGCGACGCACCCGGGCGTCCAACCCCCAGCTCAGACCCGACTCACACCCGTCGGCTCGAGGTCGGGGAGTTGCATGCTCAGGTTGGCGGCCTCGATCCCGCCGTCGACGTCGAGCACCTTGCCCGTGACGTAGGACGCTGCATCCGACGCCAGGTACAGCGCAGCAGCGGCGATGTCTTCCGGGACGCCGATGCGACCCAGCGGGGTCTTGGACTCGAGCTCCGCCTTC
The DNA here is from genome assembly GCA_963782485.1 of uncultured Actinomycetota bacterium. Classification (GTDB taxonomy): domain Bacteria; phylum Actinomycetota; class Actinomycetes; order Frankiales; family Frankiaceae; genus DATAZK01. The sequence goes on along the minus strand of CAWAJV010000003.1, from coordinate 1,023,817 downwards.
AGCTCCGGGCTACCGCTCACGATCTCGAGCGCCGAGGTGGCGATGGAGCCCGGGGAGATCGCGTTGACGCGGATGCGCGGGGCAAGGTCGGCGGCCATCAGGTGGGTCATGTGGATGAGCGCGCCCTTGGCCGTGCCGTAGGCGATGTAGCCGCGCTCGCGCACGCGGCCCATTGTCGAGGTGATGTTGATGACCGACGCGCCCGGCGACTGCAGCAGCAGCGGCACGGCGAACTTCGTCAGCGTGAACGCCGTCGTGACGTTCCACGCGAAGGCCTCGTTCAGGAAGCGCGGGCTGGTGTCCATGAACGGCTTCGGCATCGTGCCGCCGACGTTGTTGACCACGATGTCGAGCCGGCCGAACTCGCTCTCCGCCGCATCGACCAGCGCCGCCGGCGTATCGGGGTCCGACGCGTCGAGCGCCAGCACCACCGCACGGCGACCCGCTGCCTCGACGGCGGCCGCGACCTCGTCGAGCTGCTCCTGGGTACGCGAGCAGATGACGACGTCGGCACCCGCCTCAGCGAAGGCGATGGCCGACGCCGCACCGAGCCCGCGCCCGGCGCCGGTGACGATCGCTACCCGGTCAGTGAGGCGAAACGCGTCGAGAATCATGCGCTCACCCTGCCAGGCAAGCGCAATGCACCCGCAGGCAGGTCAGCCGATGCTGCCGCTCGCGGGCGGCGGGGTGAAGGCGTCGAGCCCGTCGAGCTGGTGGCCCATGCGCTCGCGCTTGGTCTTCAGGTAGCGCAGGTTCTCGGCGGTGACGGTCGGGGCCAGCGGCACGCGCTCGGTGATCGTGAGCCCGAAGCCCTCGAGCCCGGTGTACTTCGCCGGGTTGTTGGTCATCAGGCGCATCGGGCCGACGCCGAGCTCGGCGAGGATCTGGGCGCCGATGCCGTACTCACGGTCATCGACCGGGAGTCCCAAAGCGATGTTGGCGTCGACGGTGTCAGCACCCTGGTCCTGCAGGCCGTAGGCGCGCAGCTTGTGGGCGATGCCGATGCCGCGACCTTCCTGGCCGCGCAGGTAGACGCAGACGCCGCGACCCTCGCGAGCGATCGCGTCCATCGCCTGCGCGAGCTGGGTGCCGCAATCGCAACGTCGCGAGCCGAACACGTCGCCGGTGAGGCACTCGCTGTGGACGCGGACGAGCACGGGCTCCGTGCCGGTCGGGTCACCGGCGACGAACGCGAGGTGCTGCTCGCCGTCCAGCACCGACTCGAAGGCCACCGCCTCGAACGCGCCCCACTCGGTGGGGATGGTGGCCGAGCTGACCCGCTTGACGAGCCGCTCGGTGCGGTGGCGGTAACGAACGATGTCGTCGATCGAGATCAGCAGCAGGCCGTGCTCGGCGCAGAACTCGATCAGGTCGGGGACGCGGGCCATCGTGCCGTCCGGCTTCACGACCTCGCAGAGCACGCCGGCTGACCGAAGGCCCGCCAGCCGAGCGAGGTCGACGGCCGCCTCGGTGTGGCCGGCACGCTTGAGCACCCCGCCCTTACGCGCCCGCAGCGGGAAGACGTGGCCGGGGCGGCGCAGATCGCCGGGCACGGTAGCCGGGTCGATCAGGGTCTTGACGGTGAGCGCGCGGTCGGCGGCCGAGATACCGGTCGTGGTGCCGAAGCGGGCGTCGACCGAGACGGTGAACGAGGTGCCCTGCGCGTCGGAGTTGTCGTCCGGCGGGACCATGAGCGGCAGCGAGAGGTCATCGAGCCGGTCGCCCTCGAGGGCCACGCAGACCAAGCCGCCGCAGCGCACGATGAACGCCATCTGCTCCGCCGTGACGAGCTCCGCCGCCATGATGACGTCGCCCTCGTTTTCACGATCGGCGTCGTCGACGACGACGACGGGCTCTCCCCGCGCAATCGCCGCGAGCGCGTCCTCGATGGGCGCGAACGGGGAGGCCGAAGGCCACGGTGACGCTTGGCTGCTCACGGCTATTCGCCTCGTCCCTCTCGCCGATCGGAACTGATCCGCGACCGGCATGAAAACTAGAACACGTTCCACGAACGGAGCGTAACGCCCCACCAGCCGTAAGACCACCCCGGGCGAGGAATCCCACCAAGACTCGGGGGGCCGCATGGTCCAGCGGCAGCGTCTCTTGGGCCAGACGTGATGACTGTTTCGACTGTTTCAAGATACGGCTCGGCCCTGTGCGCTCCTGCACCGGATGTCTGTCACCCGCAGGGCACGGGTCACCGCCTTTCCGCACGGCATAAGGAAGGTCGCGCGATGAGTGACGCCCGAGCACGTCGTGATCGTCGGCGGCGGGCTCGCCGGATGGCGCACTGCCGAGGAGCTGCGCGCCGCCGGTTTCGCGGGGCAGCTCACCCTGCTCAGCGACGAGGTCCATCCGCCGTACGACCGGCCGCCGCTGTCCAAGCGCCTGCTCAAAGCAGATGTGGATGCCGCACCCGTCCATCTCGCCCGCGACGACAGCGATGAGGCGTCGCTGAACCTCGACCTGCGCCGCGGGGTGCGCGCTGGGCGCTCCGCCCGGGCACCGATCGAGGACTCCGCCGGCGGCCGGCGCGGCTGAAGTCAGCGACTACGACGCGCTCGTCATCGCGACCGGCGTACGCGCCCGCGAGCTCCCTTCCCTGGCCGGCCACCCGCGCGTGCACCTGCTGCGCACCTTCGACGACGTCCTAGCGCTGCGCGCCGCCCTCGAGACGGCCCGCAGCCTGCTCGTCGTCGGGGCCGGTTTCATCGGCGCCGAGGTCGCGACGGCCGCGCACGACCGCGGCCTCGACGTCACCGTCATCGAAGCCCTCGACGTCCCCTACGAGCGCACGCTGGGTCCGTTCCTCGGCGGGATCGTCGGTGGGATGGCCGCCCGCTACGGGGTCACGCTGATCACCGGCTCCGGGGTCGACGCGGTCGCCGACGACACCGGATTCGGTGAGCGTCACCCTGACCGACGGCACCACTCTCCAGGCCGACATCGCCGTGGTCGGCGTCGGCTCGCAGGTCAACGTCGAGTGGCTGGCGAGCACCGGCGCGACCGGCTGGGAGGCGGGCGTGACCTGCGACGGCGCCGGCCGGGTGCATGGGCCTGGACCCGGTGTTCGGCCCCGTCTACGCCCTCGGCGACGTGGCCTCGTGGCTCGACGTGCCGCACGAGCGCCACCTGCGTTTCGAACACTGGACGACGGCGGTGGACCAGTCGCCCGTCGTCGCGCGCAGCCTCGTGCGGGATCTGGCCGGCGAGCCGCCCGAGCCCTTCGAGCCGCTGCTCCCCTACTTCTGGTCCGACCAGTTCGGCCGCAAGGTGCAGCTGCTGGGCCGCCCGGGCCTGGCCGACTCCGTCGAGCTGCTGCGCGGCGAGGACCCGGCCGACCCTGAAGCCCCCGCTCCGCGCAAGCTGCTGGCCGGCTACTTCGCCGGCGACCGCTCGTCGCCGTCGCCGGGATCAGCGCCCCGGCCCTGCTGATGCGCTACCGGCCGCTGCTGCTCGAGCAGGCCACGCGCGACGCGACGCTGGCGTTCACCGCTGAATAGGTTGATGGTGGCACTGTGCGGAGGTCCGACTCGCTTCACTCGCCAGAGCGCGATCGCCTTAGGCTGACCCTTCCGCGCTTCACCCCGGCCAGGTCGCGGCCGTAGATCGTGCCGAGGAAGCGCTCGATGGCCTGGGCGGTCGCGGCCGCGCGTACCGAGCCGAAGAAGTCGAACGCGTGTTGAGCCAGCGGGATTCGGCGAAGGCGACCGGCGACTTGGACGTCTCGCGTAACCGCGGCGAAGGCCCGGCCCTGCTCCACCGGCACCAGCGAGTCGTTCGTGCCGTGCAGCAGGAACTCGGCGGCGCGTCCGGCGTACCTGATACATCGGCGACGCCGCCCGGTACGGGGTCGGGTCGTCCGCGAACTTCGCCTTCACGACGAGCCGCTCCAGCATGCGCGGCAGCCCGGAGTGGCCGGTGTGCTCCTCGTCCACCCAGTCGTAGACGCCGTACAGCGGGACCGCCGCCTTGACCGAGGTGTCGACGTCTTCGAAGCCGGGCTGGTACGCGGGATCGTTGGCGGTGAGCGCAGCCAGCGACGAGAGGTGGCCCCCCGCCGAGCCGCCGGTGATGGCGATGTAGTCCGGATCGCCGCCATGCTCGGCGATGTTGTCCCGGATCCAGGCGATCGCCCTCTTGACGTCGATCAGGAAGTCGGGCCAGGTCGCCTGGGGTGAGAGGCGGTAGCTCATCGCCACGCACACCCAGCCGCGCTGGGCGAGGTGACTCATGAGTGGGTACGCCTGCGCTTGCTTGTTGCCAACCACCCAGCCGCCGCCCGGCACCTGCAAGAGCACCGGCGCCTTGGCGTCTTTCGGCAGATCCTCGTGGCGCCAGACATCGAGCAGGTTGTAGCGGCCGTGTGGGCCGTAGGAGATGTCCTTGCCGTGCGCGAAGCGGCGGCGGATCAGTAGCGAGCGCGCCGCGCCAGGTCGCTTCGCGGCTTCGACGGGATCGTTCGGCCAGTCGGGGCGGCGGATCTCGCTCCGGTAGTTGGGGCCCAGCGCATCGACGAGAGCCAGCTCGAGCTCACCTTCCACCCGGTCGGCAGCGCGCCGGACGCCGACGAGACCCGCCACGCTGGCGGCCGTGAGCGCAAGTCCGGCCTGCCCTCGGCGGCTGCGCAGATCCTGCGGCCGGGTCAGCCCGGCGGTGAGCGCCACCTGGAACATCGCCGCCTGCGTCGGCAACTCCGACACCGGCCACGTACTGAAGAAGATCAGCGGTGAGAGGTTGCCGCGGCGCGAGAAGGGCTTGTAGACGTTGAGCGTCGCCAGGGCCTGGAGCACCCCGAGGCGCAACAGCCGGTCACCCGCGATCATGCGCCCGTCCCCCCGCGCAGCACGCCGGCCCGCTTGCTGAGCGCGTACGAGCGGCGGGCCTGGCGGATGGGGTTGCGGTCCAGGCCGTTGGTGAGGTGGCAGAACGAGAGCCCGGACTCAGGATCGGCCCACGCGACCTGGCCGCCGATGCCGGAGTGCCCGAACGTGCGTGGCGAGGTGGCGGGCCGAAGTCGTGCCGCCGGTCGCCCTTGCCGTCGTCGCCCTTGATGACGAGGCCCAGGCTGCGGTTGGCCGGGTCGCCGGTCATCGGGTCGACGAAGGGGTTGCGCACGACGGCGTGACTCGGCGAGCATGCCGGGCTCCCAGAGCCCCGCCGGGTCGTGCAGCAGGCGCCTGGTAGAACAGCGCGACGTCGGCGGCGGTCGAGATGGCGCCGCCGCCCGGAACCCCGCCCGGCGCCCGTCGTCGGTGTTGAACTCCAGCAGGCTCTCCTCGGTGACCTCGCCCGGCAATCTCGCGGATTCCGAGCAGGCCTTCGAGCTCGTCCGGATCCGGCGGCTCGCCGGAGGGGACGACGCCTGCGACTCGCGCGGCATCCTGCGGGCTCGCACACCGAGCACGAGGTCCTTCAGTCCCAGCGGAGCCAGCACCCGCGTGAAGCACCGCGTCCGGAAGTCGCGCCGTCGCCCGCTCGATGAGCTCCGCCAGCACCCAGTGGCCGACGTGGCGTGGTATTCGAACTGGCTCCCGGGCGGCCAGCTGAGCCGCCAGTCGCTGAACGCCGCGAGCCGGCCGGGCCGGTCGTTCCAGAGCTCGGGGCCGAGCGGCGCGTGGGGAAGCCGCCGGTGTGCAGCAGGACCTGCTCGAGGGTGACGACATCCTTGCCATTGGTCCCGAACTCCGGGACGTCAGAGGCGATCCGGCGATCGAGCTCCAACGCCCCTCGCTGAGCAGCATCCAGATGACGGACGCGACGAGGGGCTTGGTCACCGAGAACATCACGTACCGGCTGTCCGGCGGCGTCCGAAGGTCTCCTCGTGGAGCACGACCCGGCCCTCGTACGCGACCGCGATCTGGCACGAGGGCACGTCACCCGCCTCGACACTCTCCGGCGCCCGAGCGCACAGCTCGGCGGCAGCGCGTTGACGGTCTCACGATAGGTCAGGCACCGATCACACTAACGACCTACCCAGCCGTACAAGATCAACGCTCACCTGATCAAGGTCCGGGGGCTTCGCGGGGCTGCTGACATGCGAGCGTTGATCTTGGGGTGCGGGCGCGGGGTCGGGTGATGCGTAGGGCGGGTGGCGGGTCGGCGAGGCGGAGTACCTCGTCGAAACCCGCGGCGAGGCACCGCGCGAAGAGGGCGGCATCCGGGATAGCCGCCTCGTCGAGGGTGACGCCGATCTCGCAGGTCCCCTGGTACGACACCAGGACGAACATGGCGGCAACGCCCGGCGCAGGGCCGAAGGAGAACATGCCTTCGACGGCGACTCCGGCGAGGTAGACCTGGCTCGGAAAGCCGGCCACGTTGCTCGCCTGCAGATCGAGCTGGCCCTGCTGGCGGGCGACCTCGGCAAGCAGGACCTGCGGGGTGCGCGCGAAGACCCGCGCGAGCACGTCGGTGGCGCCGTGGGCAGGCTCGTTTCGCCCGGCCGTGACCAGCGCGCGTACCTCGCGAATGCGGCGGGCCGGATCGGGATCGGCGACCGGCGCGGAGAACCTGACCGCGCTGAAATGGTTGCCGCCCGGGGCATTTGCCGCCGCGGCGAGGCCGGTCAACGAGCCGGGCGGCCGTACACCGGCACCGCCATCGGCATGCGTTCGATGTTCAGGCCCAGGGCCTCGTGATAGCGCCGCATCGCCCCGAGCACGCCGGAAAGGTAGGCGTCGTTGACGGTGCCGCCGGCGGCCCGCCCGGCCTCCTTCAGCCGCTCCAGCGGGACCTCGTGAACCAGGAGCCGGCGACGCGTGCCCCGCGAGCGCAGCGCGGGTGAAGGCGCCGCGTCGGGCGGGGTGACGAGGCGCTGCAGCGAGCCGGGCAAACCCGACGACCTCGCCAACGGCTCCGCGTGGATCGGCCGCAGCGTGCAGGCCGGCCGAGGCCGCCCACAGGCCCGAACGCACCGCGTCGGTGGTGAGGTCGACCGGAAGCTCGATGAGCCGGTCGCGCAGCAGGGCGAGCCGGCTCTTGCGACGCGCGGCGGGGTGTGCCCCCGGCGAGGCGGGGCCAGGGTCGCGTACCGGCTTCGCCTCGATGTCCAGCAGCGAAAGGGCGATCTGCAGGACGCCCACACCGTCACCCAGCGCGTGGGAGAACTTCCACAGCATGGCCGCCTTCTCCACGGGCGAGCCGGGCGTGCGCAATCCCTCGACGAGCGTGATTTCCCACAGCGGGCGGGCCGGATCCAGCGGAGCCATCGCGGCCAGCTCGGCCAGCGTCAGCAGCTCGGCAAAGCCGCCCGGCTCCGGTATGCGTACGTGTCGCAGGTGGTAACACAGGTCGAAATCCGGATCGGGCACCCAATGGGGACGGCTGATCGGGACGAGCGGGCTGACGACACATTGCCGTAACCGCGGCACCTCGTGGGTGGCGCGCCCGACCGCGGCGACGAGATCCGCCCAGGCCGGCGCGCGCTCGAGCAGGCAGAGCCCGATCAGGGACGAGCGCTTGCGGGGATCCGCGTCACCGTGCATGAGCAGCGCGTCTACCGGCGCCATCTCTTCTGCGGCAGCAGGGTGCAAACCATCGGCGGGGCGCGACGGACCGGGCACCTGAACTCCCTCCCGCGAGGGCGGCAACGGCCGCTCTCCTGGACGACCCCCCAAGCCTGCCTGACGGACGAGACAGGCGCGTTACAATATTTTTTTTTTTTTTTTTTTTTTTACTACTTACCTAACACCTTAACTCACTCACACTAAAACTACAACTACCTCTCTGGACAACCCCCCTAGCCTGCCTGACGCACAAGCAGGCGCGTTACAACCCGCTTCGGATCTGCAAGTCAGTCCTTGTAGCGCGCCCGCAGCTCGTGCTTGAGGATCTTCAGCGTCGCGTTGCGGGGCATCACGTCGATGATCTCGAGCTGCTCCGGGATCTTCTGCGTCATCAGACCCGGCTTCGCGTAGGAACGCCACCATCTCGGCGAACGTGACCGGCTCCTGCTCCGGCACCGGCTCGATGACCGCACACACCAGCTCGCCGCGCTCCTTGTCGGCGAGGCCGATCACCGCGACGTTCGCGACCCGTGGGTGCTCGTAGAGCAGGTCCTCGATCTCCTTGGCGGAGATGTTCTCGCCCTTGCGGATGATGACGTCCTTCAGCCGTCCGGTCAGAGTCACATGACCGTCGGGTCGCATGACACCGAGGTCGCCGGTCCGGAAGCGGCCCTGCTCGTCGAACGCGGCGGCGTTCAGCTCCGGGTCGGTGTACCCGTGGCAGACCTCGGCCCGCGCGACGCGCACCTCGCCCTCGGCGCCGCGCGGAACCTCGTTGCCATCCGGGTCGACGATGCGCGATCTTGGTGCCGCGGATGGGCGCGCCCTCGGTGTAGGCGAGCTCGATCGTCGGTGTCGTGCGGGGCCGCCCTGGCTGATCATCGGGACCTCGGTCATCCCGTAGCCGTGGGCGATCGGAATGCCCATCTCGCGCTTGATCTCGAAGTAGAGCTCCGGCGGCTTCGGGGCACCTCCGCCCGACAGCAGCCGCAGCGTCGGGAAGAGCGGCCCCTCCCCGCCGGCGGCCACGTGGGCGCGGTGCAGCGACGAGGAACGTCGAGTAAAACGCGGTGCTGCCGCCCGCCATCGTCGCGCCGACGCGGTTCAAGGTGTCGGCGATCGTCGTCGGGTCGAACGCCTCGACCAGCATCGCGGGGAAGCCCTGCGCGAGCATCGTGATCAGGTAGTCCGGCCCGCCGATGTGGGCGAACGGGAACGCGATCGATCCGACATCGGCCGGCGACATCTCCAAAGCCACCGCGAGGCCGATGCCCCCCGCCAGCAGGGTGCCGTCAGTGTGGCGCACGCCCTTCGGGTCGCTCGTCGTACCGGACGTGTAGTAGATCCAGCGCACGTCGTCGGTCGATGTCGGCGGATCGGGCAGGGTCGCCGGATCGCCTTCAGGCAGCTCGTCGTACGCCACGAGGACCGTGGGCGGATCCGCCATGTCGGCCGCCAGCTTGTTGGCCATGGCGAGGAAGTCGAAGCCGCGCCAGGTGCCCGGCACGAGGAAGAGCTTGGCGCCGGTCTGGCGCAGCGCGAACCCGACCTCGCGCTCGCGGTAGATGTGGATGACCGGGTTCTGCACGGCGCCGAGCCGGGCCAGCGCCAGCGAGACCACGACCGTTTCCATGCGGGTCGGTAGCTGCCAGGTCACCGACGAGCCGGGTTCGACGCCGAGGGCGAGGAACCCCGCAGCAACGCGCTCGGCCCGGTCGTGCAACTCCTGGAACGTCAGCGAGCGCCCCGCCTCGTCGTAGAGCACGGGGGCGTCGGGGGTCGCCTGGGCCCGGAGCTGGACCAGCTCCCAGATGGTCGAGACGTCGTACAGCGGGGCGGGCCCGGTGGCCAAGACAGCTCCTCTATTCGCGGGTGGCGGTGGTCGGCGTGGAACGGCGGCGGGCGGCGGGCTTGCGCGGTCTGGTTTCCTGGCGAGCGGCGGCCAGCAGGCGCTGCACGGCGTCGACGAAACCCGAGGCGATCTGGTCGGCGTCGCGTACCGAATCGCGGCAGCCGATCACGCCGATGTCGACGCTGTCGCGGTAGCTCATCACGGTGATGTTGAGTCCCGGCGCCTTCGAAGATCGGGCCGTGCGGGAAGAACGCGACCAGCTCCGCGCCGGCCATGTAGAGCGGCATGGGCGGGCCGGGCACGTTCGACATGATCACGTTGTAGACGGGGCGGTGGCGCGCGGCGAGATTCCAGCCCGAATAGAGCTTCGCCCCGAGGCCCAGCAGCCGGCGCGGGATCAGCTCGGCCAGCTCCATGATCGTCTCGGCGCCGAGCGCCTGGTGCAGGTCCTTGGCGAGCCTGGTGTCCTCCTGCAGGGCGCGCAGCGCCAGCACGGGGTCGGTCTCGGTGGTCGGCAGCCGCACGAACATGGTGGACACCTTGTTGCCGCTCTCCCGCTCGGACTCATGGACCGACACCGGCAGCGTGGCGACGAGCGGGCGGTCGGGCACCCCGCCGTGGCCCTCCAACCAGGTGCGCAGCGCCATCCCGCAGGCGGTGAGCACCACGTCGTTCACCGTGCAGCCGAACGCGTTCTTGATCTCCTTGATCTCGGCCAGGCTCGTCCGCCCGTACGCGACGGTGCGCTGGCTGCAGATGGACTGGTTGAAGCGGGTCTCCGGAGCGGTGAACGGCAGCGCGGGCGCCGGGCTGCCGGCCGGGCGCAGGAGGGTGCTGCGCGCCAGCCCGACCGCGCCACGGGTCGCGGCGATGCTGGTGCGCACGAGCGTCGCCGGTCGGGCCATGACCTCGGGCAGCGCCTCGAGCAGCAGGCGCATCGACGACGGCAGCAGCGGCGGCGCCCACATCGCACTCGGCCGGCGCGACGCGGGCTGGCGGTCGAAATCGAAGAGCCGCGAGATCAGCTCGGCGCCGGTGACGCCGTCCATCAGCGCGTGGTGCGTCTTGGCGACGAGGGCAACGGCTGCACCTTCGGGGCACCCGAATTCGCCACCCTCGAGACCCTCGACGACCCACGTCTCCCACAGCGGCCGGTCGCGGTCGAGCGGCCGGCCGGCAACTCCGGCGACGAACTCCTCCAGCTCCGCGCGCCCTCCCGGCGACGGCAGCGCCCGGCGGTGCATGTGGGCGTCGAGATCGAAATCCGGATCGTCGACCCAGAACGGGAGCGCCATGCCGAACGGCACCTGCATCAAGCGGTGGCGGTAGGCGGGGATGTCGTCGAGGCGGTCAGCGAAGTGCCGGCGGATGCGCTCGTAGGAGTAGCCGCCCTGCATACCGCTGGGGTCGAGGATGAGCACCGCGACCACGTGCTGGTTCATGCGCTTGGTCTCGGTCTCGACGAAGAGCACGTCGACGGCGCTCAGCCGCTGCATGGGCACCCCTCCCCGTTCACGTGCCGGTCGCCAGCGCCTTCGCCCGGCGGTAGTCGGCCTTGCCCGCCGGAGAGCGTGGCATCTCGTCCACGAGCACGAGCTCGCGCGGCATCTTGTACCGCGCCAGCTTGCTGGTGCATACCCCCTGAAGGTCTTCGAGAGTTGGGGCGGCACCCTCGCGGGCCTGGACGACCGCGGCGATGCGCTCGCCGAACCGCTCGTCCGGCACACCCACCACGAGCGCGTCGTAGACGCCCGGGTGCTCCTTGAGTACGGCCTCGACCTCTTCGGGGTAGACCTTCTCGCCGCCGGTGTTGATGCACTGCGAGCCGCGGCCCAGCAGGATGATCGTGCCGTCTTCCTCGACCGTCGCGAAGTCGCCGGGGATGACGTAGCGCACCCCATCGCCGGCGGTGACGAACGTGGCGGCCGTCTTCACCTCGTCCTTGTAGTAGCCCAGCGGGATGTGGCCGCGGCGGGCCAGCCGGCCGATGATGCCCGACCCGGGGACGACCGGCTTCAGCTCCTCGTCGAGGATCGTCACCTCTTCGCTGAGCCGGAAGCGCGGCGACGTTCCCTCGCCCTCGGCGGGTGAGCCTCCCGCGCCGGTCTCGGAGGCGCCGTAGCTGTCGGAGATCGCCAGGTTCGGGAAGTGCTCCTTCAACCGGGCCTTGACGACCGGCGAGAGGATGGCGCCACCGGAACCGAACGAGATCAGCGAGTCGAGCGCGTACGACCGCTCGTCCAGCGCCTCCACGAGCGGGCGCGCCATCGCGTCGCCGACGACGGCGACACCGGTGACCTTCTCCCGCTCGGCCAGCTCCCAGGCCGCCTTGGGGTCGAAGCCGTGGGTGGTCTGCAGGATCATCGTTCCGCCGGCGAACGCGCCGCCGATCGCGTTGCAGCTCCCCCACTGCGCCGCCCCGTGCATCAGCGGCGGCAACACGAGGTTGCGGAAGAACCCGTTGTTGGCGACGGCGCGCGCGGCGCAGTCGGCCGGCTTCTCGATCGGGTCGGCGATGCCGAGACCGTTGCCACCCATGGCCGCCATGAAGATGTCTTCGTGGCGCCACATGACGCCCTTCGGCATGCCGGTGGTGCCGCCGGTGTAGAGCATGTAGATGTCGTCGGGCGAGCGCGGGCCGAAGTCGCGGTCGGGTGACTGCTCGGCGAGCGCCTTCTCGTACGCCTCGCCCATCTCGAGGGTGAGCTCGACCTGCGGCAGCCGCGGGAGCAGCTCCTCCAGCACGGGCGTGAACTCCGCCTCGTGGACGATCGCCTTCGCGTCACAGTTGTCCAGCAGGTAGTGCAGTTCCTCGCCGGTGTAGCGGTAGTTGACGTTGATCGGCACCGCGCGTGCCTTGTACGCCGCCCACCACGCCTCGACCCATTCAGCGCGATTCCAGGCGTAGACCGCCACCTTGTCGCCCGGGCTGACGCCGGCCGCCTGGAGCACGTGGGCGAGCCGGTTGGCCCGCTCGTCGAGCTGGCGGAACGTCAGCCGCACGTCGCCGGCCACCAGGGCCTCGCGATCGGGCACCGCGTCGACCACCACCTCGAAGAGATCAGCGAGGTTGAACACGGGCTCCGAGGCCATCTGCTGGTTTCTCCTTATTTCGCGGCCGGACGGTGGCGGGTGACCTCGCCGGCCGTCGCACCCTCTGGCAACCAGCCGAGATCTCGCGCCGACGTCCGTGGCGTGGATCGTCTTCCCGTTGCGAACTGTGCCAGGCGCGGCCGTCAGCAGCCAAACGAGCACCCGTCCGATGAGCTCAGGCGGGTTGCCCTGGTTGGCGATCCACGACAGCTGCGGCTGCGCGACGGTCCGCTCGGTCGCCACGAAGCCGGGCTGCAGGTTGTAGGCACGGATGCCCTGCGGCCCCAGCTCGGCCGCCAGGACACCGGCCGCGCGATGTAGGCCGCCCTTGGAGACGGCGTAGCTCAGCGCCCAGCCGCCCTCGCCGATCGGGCCGGGCGGGCTGACCATGCCCGCGCCTGAGGTGATGTTGACGATCGTGCCGCCGCCGCGCTCGACCATCGCCTTGAGCGCCCGCTGCGAGAGGATCAGCTGCGCCGTCAGGTTGGCGTTGATGCGCTTCTCGACATCAGCCATGTCGACGTCGAGGAAGCGCTCGTCGTTGCCGGTGCCGACGTAGATCGCGTTGTTGACCAGCACGTCGAGGTAGCCGAAACCGCCGAGCACCGCCTCGACCGCGGGCCCGAGCGCGTCGCGGTCGAGCAGGTCCAGGGGTACCGCCAGCGCCTTGGCGCCCAGGGCCTCGATCTCCGCCGTGGTCGACGCGAGGCTGCCGGGAAGCCCCTCGACCGAGGTGCCCTCGGTGACGGTGCGGGCGGTCACGGCGACGTCGTAGCCGGCCGCGGCGAGGGCGAGCGCGCAGGCCCGCCCGATGCCGCGGCTCGCTCCCGTCACCATGGCGGTGGGTCGCCCTGTCATGTCTGTAGGCCCTCCATCATTCCGGCAGGATCGGGGCCCAGGTGGAGCCGTTGATGTGCGAGCCGCCGTCAACGAACAGCGTGTTGCCCGTCAGGTAGCGCGCACCCTCGCTGGCCAGAAACACCGCGACCGGCGCGATGTCGTTCTCCGGATCACCGAGCCGGCCCATCGGGTTCGACGCGTCGGCGGACGCTTCGATCTCCGGATTGGTCTTGATGATCTTCAGGAACGCGGCGCTCTTCGCGCCGGGACAGATGATGTTCGCGACGATGCCGTAGGGCGCCCACTCGCGAGCGGCGGTGCGGGTGAGGGCGCGCAGCGCTTCCTTGGCCGAGTTGTACTCGGTCGAGCCGATGTGGGCGTTGACGCCGTTCAGCGACGCGAGGCTGATGATGCGCCCGTAGCCCTGCGCCTTCATGGTCGGGAAGGCCGCCTGCATCGCCCAGAACGGCCCGTAATAGCCGACGGCGAAAGCCCTTTGCAGGAGCTCATCGGTCTTCTTCTCGACCCGGGAGAGCTCGCCGCCGCTCCACGCGTTGTTGACCAGGATGTCGATGGCGCCGAAACGGTTGACCGTCTCGGCGACGGCTGACTGCATCTGCGGCTTGTCCGTCACATCGCACGGGACGTAGACGATCTCCCCGCCGGTTTCCTGGCCGAGTTCCTCCGCGGTGCGCTGCCCAGCGGCGCGTTGAATTCGGCGATGACGACGCGGGCGCCGGCCTTGAGGAACGCGGAGGCAAGGCCGCGGCCGATGCCCTCGCCACCTCCCGTGATCAGCGCTGATCGGCCGGCGAGCGGGCCGGCTGCCCCTGGGGTAGTCATAGCTGACAGAGTGTCAGACGGATTGTTGCGACAGATGGGCGGGCTCCATGCAGATCTCGATGACGCTTCCGACGATGCTGGCGCAGGGGAGGGCCGAGCTGCTCGACTGGTGCGCGGCGGTCGACGCCGGCCCGTGGGCCAGCCTGGCCGTGCCGGAACGCACCATGTACCCGAGCCACGCGCTCGTGCCGCAGCTGGCCGCGGCGGCCGCGCTCACCGAGCGGGTGCGGCTCTGGACGACGATCGTCATCCTCCCCGCCCACTCCCCCGTCCAGGTCGCCAAGGACATGGCCACGGTCGACCAGATCTCCTCCGGCCGGCTTACGGTCGGCGTCGGTGTCGGTGGACGCGAGCAGGACTACCGCTCGATCGGCGCCTCGTTCGCCCGCCGCTGGCAGCGGATGGACGACGGGGTGGCGCTCATGCGCAAGGTCTGGGCCGGCGAGCCGGTGATCGAGGGCGGCGAGCCGGTCGGACCTCCGCCGGTACAGGCGGGTGGTCCCCCGATCGTCGCGGGCGTGATGGGACCGAAGGCGCTGGCGCGCGCCTCGCACTGGGCGGCCGGGGTCGACGACGGCACGACCGTCACCCACGTGAACGAGCAGGCGCTCGCCGGCAACATCGAGCGCGTGCGAGCAGCGTGGAAAGACGCCGGGCGCTCCGACTCGCCCCACCTCTCGGCCAGCCTCTGGTACGCCCTCGGCGACACCGGCGGGGTGCCCGCGCAGCAGCGGCTGCATGACTACGCCTACCGCTACCTGGAAATCTTCGGCTCCGAGATCGCCACGATGATGGCGGACGCCGCGACCGTCTCCACACCAGAGGCATTGCGCGCCGCGGTCGAGGCGGCGTCGAACGCCGGCTGCGACGAGCTCTTCCTCGTCCCGACGACGACCGACGTCACCGAGCTCGACCGCAGCCGCGACGCGCTGGGCATCTGAGCCCATGACCGCAGGAACCGACGCGTCCCCGGCCGTCGTGATCGAGCGGGACGGCGCCGTGGCGATCGTCGCGCTCAACCGTCCGGACAAGCTCAACGTCTTCTCCGGCGGGATGGGCGAGCAGCTGTCCGCCGCGTACCGGGAGTGCGACGCCGACCCCGAGGTCCGGGTCATCGTGCTGACCGGACGTGGCCGGGCGTTCTGTGCCGGGGCCGACATGGCACCGGAGAGCGCGTCGTTCGGGGCGCCCAGCGGCGCCTTCTCCTCACAGCCGCTGGCGAATCCCGCCTGGTCGCTCACCACCCCCGTCATCGGCGCGATCCAGGGCCACGCCATCGGCATCGGTTTCACGATCGCGTTGCAGAGCGACATCCGGGTCGTCGCCGAGGACGCGAAGTTCGCCATCCCGCAAATCCGCCGCGGCATGATCGGCGACGCCGGCTCGCACTGGACGGTGCGACGCCTCGCCGGCCAGGCCGTCGCCGCCGACCTGCTGCTCACCGGCCGCACCTTCCGCGGCCGCGAGGCGGTCACGCTCGGGCTGGCTTCGCGGGCGCTCCCCGCCGAGGAGGTGCTGCCTGCGGCCCTCGAGATCGCCCACGACATGGCGCGGTCGTGCTCGCCGGCATCTCTCGCCCTGTCCAAGCGGCTGGTCTGGGCCGACACCGACCTCGATGAGACGATCCGCCGCGAGAGCGAGTACCACCTGCTGCTGATGGGCACCCCCGACGCCAGCGAGGGCCCCCGCGCCTGGATGGAGCGCCGCGATCCGCAGTGGTCGCTGCGGCCTGCCGACGTCGTCCCCGCCGCGGAGCAGATCGACGCGTCGTCACAAGCAGGCTGACGTCGCCTCGCGCTGATGTGTCTTTGCGAACCCACAAGCGAACGCGTGTAGGAACCCGTTCCAAATCCGCACATCTGCTCGTGGACTCACGCGAACTACTCGCCGCCGGATGACACCGATCCGCCTGTCGGGCGGCTGCTCGCTTCGACAGGCGCACGGATAGTCCTCGAGCCCGGGCTCGGGCACGAGGCTGCAGCTGAGCCGGTTGCCGCAGCCGGCAAGGAGCTTGCTCAGCGTGGCGATGGCCATCTCGGCCTGGGACAGGCCGACCATCCAGCGAGCATCGCGCAGCAGCCGAGCAGCGAGCTCGGAGGGATCAGCCGGTGAGGTTGGGTTCATGCGCCGCATCGTCGCGGGGACCCACGACATGCAGCGATCGGCTTTCCACAGCCGGGTCAGCGCCGCCGGAAGGCGTGACCAGAACGCAGCGCGTACCCGAGTAGATCGTCGGCATGCACTTGTTGCAGTGCACGCAGAGCCCCTCCTCGCGGCCCTCCGACTGCATCTTGAGCAGCAGGTCGGGCTCGCGCAGGAGCGCCCGGCCCATCTGCATGAACGGGAAGCCCTCGTCGAGCGCGCGCTGCATGGTGTCGCGCCGGTTGATCCCGCCGAGCAGCACGAGCGGCATCGTGAGGCGCTCCCGGAACTCGCGGGCGAAAGGCAGGAAGAAGCCTCCTCGAAGGGGTAGCTCGGGAAGAGGCTCTTCGCGACCAGCCGCAGGCCGAGGCCGACGAGCTTCGGCTGCGAATCGACCATCTCCTGCAACGGGACGTCGCCGCGGAAGAAGTACATGCCGTTCAGCAGCGAGCTGCCGCCGGTCAGGACGAGCGCGTCGAGAGCGCCGTCGTTCTGCAGCAGCTCGGCGATCGGCAGGCTCTGGTCGAGCCACAAGCCGCCTTCGACCCCGTCGGACATGTTGAACTTGGCGAGAATCGCAAGCCGGTCGCCGACGGCCTCGCGCACCGCCGTCACCACCTCGCGCGGGAAGCGCGAGCGGGCTTCGACACTGCCGCCGTAGCGGTCGGTGCGCTTGTTGAGGTTCGGCGAGAAGAACGAGCTCAGCAGGTAGTTGTGGCCGAGGTGCAGCTCGATGGCGTCGAAGCCCGCCTCGATCGCCACGCGTGCGGCGCGCACGTAATCCGCCTTGACCGCCTCCAGCTGCTCGAGCGTCGCCCCCTTGACGCGGCCGCCGGCGGTCTTGCTGAAGCGGGTGGTCGGCGCCAGCGAGGGCGTGCGGTTGGAGCGGACGTTCGCGACGAGCCCGGCGTGGCCGAGCTGGGCCGAGGCGGCGGCGCCTTCCGCGTGGATGGTGTCGGTCAGGCGGCGCAGCCCGGGGATGCTCTCGTCGTTCATGACGAGGCAGTGGCGCATCGACCCGGCCGCCCGGCGAGACGGCGCAGTAGGCGACGGTGCTCATCCCGACCCCGCCCGCGGCCACCCGGCGGTGGAACGCGATCAGCTCGTCGCTGACCGCACCGTTCGGGGTGTAGCCCTCGAACGTCGCCGCCTTGATGATGCGGTTGCGCAGGATGAGCGGTCCGAGCCGACCCGGGCTGAACGGCCCCTGGGCCGGCGCAGCCGCTGTCGCCGCGGGTGGTGTCGCATCTGATGGCATGTCAGACCTCCGAGCGAGCACGGTACCGCTGCCGCGCCGAACTTCGCCTGCGGCAGACTGATCAGGTGCGACGCGCCGTGCTCTTCGACTTCGGAGGGGTCTTCACCCCCTCACCGTTTCCCGTCATCGCTGACGCGGCTCCCGAGTTCGGGCTGACCCCCGAGGCGGCGATCATGCTCTGCTTCGGCGTCTACGACCAGGACGGCGACCATCCCTGGCACCGCCTGGAGCGCGGTGAGATCTCGCTCGAGACCGCGCGCGCCGAGCTCGCCGCTCTCGCCCGCGAGCAGGAGGTCGAGGTCGACATGCTCGCCCTCTTCGGCCGCATGGGTAAGCCCGATCCCGACCGGGAGGTCATGGTCGAGGGAGCCCGCCGCATCCGGGAACGCGGGCTGCGCACCGCTCTCGTCACCAATAACGTCGCGGAGTTCGGCGAGGGCTGGCGCAAGATGGTGCCGGTCGACGAGCTCTTCGAGGTGATCATCGATTCGTCGAGCGTCGGGGTACGCAAGCCGGATCCGAAGATCTTCCAGCTGGCGCTCGACGCGCTCGGGGTCAGCGCGCACGACGCGGTGTTCGTCGACGACCACCCCGGCAACATCAAGGCCGCCGAATCCCTCGGGATGGTTGGCGTGCTGGTCGGGCCGGACCGGCCGCGAGCCCTCATCGCGCTGGACGAGGCACTCGCGGCCTGACGTCGGCGGGGCCGGCCAAGGATCAGACCCGGTCGAGCCCCAGCATCTTGATCGCGTTACCCCGCACGATCTTGTAGACCGTCTCGGCGTCGAGGCCCTCCATCATCTCCTCGGCGACCTTCTTGGTGTGCGGCCAGGTCGAGTCGGTGTGGGGGTAGTCGGTCTCGAAGGTCACGTTGTCGACGCCGATGGAGTCGAGCGACTGCAGCCCGTGCTTGTCGCGGAAGAAGCAGCCGTAGACCTGGCGGTGGAAGTACGTCGACGGCGGCTCGGGGATCAGCTTGTGCGACTCGGTCCAGGCGAAGTGCTCGTTCCAGACGTCATCCGCGCGCTCGAGCGCGTAGGGCAGCCAGCCGATCTGACCCTCGGAGTAGGCGAGCTTCAGATTCGGGAACTGCACGAGCTTGCCGGAGAAGAGCCAGTCGGCCAGCGAAGCCATCGCGTTGTTGAACGACAGCGTCGCCGCAACCGAGATCGGGGCGTCGCCCGAGGTCGCCGGCATCTTCGAGGACGAGCCGATGTGCATGCAGACGACGGTCTGGGTCTCCTCGCAGGCCTGGAACAGCGGGTCCCAGGAGCCGCTGTGGATGCTGGGCAGCCCGAGGTGGGGCGGGATCTCGGAGAAGCAGACGGCGTGGCAGCCACGGGCGGCATTGCGCCGGACCTCGTCCGCGGCGAGCTGCGCGTCCCAGAGCGGGATGATGCACAGCGGGATCAGCGCGCCCCCGGAGTCACCGCACCACTCCTCGACCATCCAGTCGTTGTAGGCCTTGATGCAGGCGAGCCCGAGCTCGCGGTCCTTGGCCTCGGTGAAGGTCTGGCCGCAGAAGCGCGGGAACGACGGGAACGAGAGCGAGCCGTCGACCCAGTTCAGCTCGTTGTCCTCGATGCGCGCCTTGGGGTCGTAGCAGCCCGGACGCATCTCGTCGTACGTGATCGGGCTCATCGTCATGTCTTCGCGGGCGAAGCCGACCGCCGCGACGTGGCGCTTGTGGATGTAGACCAGGTCTTCGTAGATCCAGCAGTCGGCCTTGGGGCCGTCGTCGTCGAAGGTCTGGCGGTACGTGCCGCCACCGATGTGTTCCATGACGCCGATGCCGCGCCGCTCGATGCGCGGGCCGCGATCCTTGAACTTGGCGGGGAGCCAGGTGGACCAGACGTGTGGCGGCTCGACCACGTGGTCGTCGACACTGATGATCTTCGGAAGTTCACCGAAAGAGTGCGTGGCCGCTCCGGTGGTTTCCTCGCTCAGGATCGCCATGTGATGGCCTCCCCATTCCGTCCGTCGCTGTGGCCTGCTGACCGTACGGCCTGCGATGCCAAACTGTATATAGTTGACGACCCGTCAGATACGTGAGTCAGACTACTTCCGCGGACCCCATTACCGATAGTCGCTGTACCCAATGGGCCGCAATTGAGTGATCATCAGCAATATCTTCCGCTCTTCGCGCCCCAATGATCGTTGGAGGTCGCATGCAGCCACTGACCGGCAACGACCTCTTCCAGCTGTACATGGAGTCGCCGGTCCAGCCCATGCACACGCTGAAGGTGCTGATCCTGGATCCGGCTGACTTCGAGGGAACCGACGATCCGCCGACCACCATGGACGGCCTGCGCCACTGGGCGGAACGCGCGCTGAGCCGGGTCCCGCCACTGCACTGGCGCATCGTGTCGGCGCCGTTGAAGCTCGGCGCCGCCGCCTGGATCGAGCAGCAGGAGCTCGACCTTTCGGCGCACCTGCGCTCCACCCGGATCGCCGAGCCGGGCGAGCGCGAGGACCTGGCGCAGGCGTTGGGCGCCTTGATGGAGGGCCGGCTCGACCGGGGCCGCCCGCTCTGGGAGCTCTGGCTCATCGAGGGGCTCTGCGACGGCAAGGTCGCGCACGTCTGGAAGATGCACCACGCCATCGCCGACGGCGGTGCGTCCGCCCGGATCCTCGAAGAGGTCTACCAGCACTCGCCTGACGAGCGGGCGAGCGCCGACCTTCGGGAGCGGCCGCTACCGCCGACCCCGCCCCGCGAGCTCGCCAAGGCCGCGCTGCGCCGGCACGGCACGATGCTGGGCGCGTTGCCGGGCCTGATCCGCAAGTCCCGGTCGGCCCGCAACGTCTCCACCACGCGGCGCCGGCTCGGGCTCTCGACCGGCGCGAAGGCGCTGTCCGGCCCGATGACGCGCTACAACCGGGGGCTCACCACCCACCGCACGGTCGCGTGGGAGAGCCTGAAGATGGCCGACATCCAGCTGGTACGGGCGGCCTTCGACTGCACCGTCAACGACGTCTTCCTCACCGCCGCCGCGGGCGCCTTGCGCCGCCGGCTCGGCCCGCTCGACGAGCTGCCCGACGTCCCGCTCACCGCGAGCGTGCCGGTCGGATTGCGCAAGCCCTCCGAAGCTGACGAGTACGCGAACCGCATGGGGGTCTGGTACCTGACCCTGCCGACGAACGTCGCCGATCCGGTCGAGCGCCTGCACGTCACCCGCATGATCACGAAGGGGGCGCGCGAGGCGGCTCGGCAGGGTGGTGGACCGGAACTGCTGGCCGAGTGGCAGGCGTACTCGTGGCTCTTCAAGCCGATGAATGCGCTGGGCACGCTCGGTGCGCGCTACGCCGACCGCCCCCCGTTCAATCTGACCGTCTCCAACGTGCACGGGCCCAAAGGTCAGCTGTACGCCGATGGCGTGCCGGTGATCGACCTGTTCTCGCTCTCGGTGCTCTCGACGGGCCAGGGTCTGAACCTCACCGGATGGAGTTATGGCGACTGGTTCGTCGTCGGGATCGTGGCCTGCCCCGAGCACGAGCCCGACCTGTGGAAGCTCGCGGACGCGCTGCCGGACGCCATGGAAGAGTTGCGGCAGGCGGCCGCCGACCGCCTGAAGCGCATCAGCGATCTGGTGGCGGAGGCCGACCGGCTCTGAGCGCGGCGAGAAGACCAGCAACTGCACCCGACTGAGGAGACAGATGGCAGCCCGGATGACCGCGTACCGGATTCTCGAGTGGGAGAGCAGCCCGCGGCTGGTGGATGCCGAAGTGCCGCGGCCGGGTGCGGGCCAGGTCCTGATCCGGGTGGCGGGCAACGGGTTGTGTCACTCCGATGTCGGCATGTCGCAGATGCCGGGCTCGCTGGCCGAGGCGATCGGCTGGGCCGTCCCGTTCACGCTCGGCCACGAGATCGGCGGCCATGTCGAGGAGGTCGGTGACGGCGCGCTCGACACGTTCGGCCGGCCCGATCAGCGTGGGCGATGCCGTGGCGCTGGTCTCCCCCTCGTCGTGCGGGCAGTGCCGGTTCTGCCGGCGGGGGCTCGACAGCGCGTGCCCGAACGGCCTGGCGGGGCGTGGCTACGGGCGCGACGGCGGGCTGGCGGAGTACGTCGTCGCTGACGCCGCGCGCTCGGTGTTGCCGCTGGCGAAGCTGGACCCGATCGCTGCCGCACCGCTGACGGATGCGGGGGCGACGTCGTACCACGCGGTGCGCCGCGGGCTGCACCTGCTCGAGCCGGGGTCGACGGCGGTCGTGCTCGGTGCGGGCGGGCTCGGATCGTTCGCCGTCCAGTTCCTGCGGGCGCTCTCGCCGGCCCGTGTCGTCGCCGTGGACCAGCACGCGTCGCGCCGTGATTACGCGGTCGAGCTCGGCGCCCACGAGACGCTCGACGGAGTGGACCGTTCGACGACCGGAGCGATCCGCGAGATCACCGGCGGGGACGGTGCCGAGCTCGTCCTCGACTTCGTCGGCATCGACCCCTCGATCGCCGCCGGGCTCGGCGCCACCCGCTCCGGCGGGGCATTCGGCCTGGTGGGCGCGTCGGGCGGATCGTTTCGCGGGCCCTGGATGGGCGGCCTGCCGAAGGACGCCGACATCTTCACGTTCCAGGGATCGTGCATCTCCGACGCGCAGGCCGTCATCGCCCTGGCCGAGGCCGAGCTGATCCGCAGCGATGTCGACCTGTTCCCGCTCGAGCGCGTCGCCGAGGCGTACGAAGCGATGGACCGCGGCGAGCTGCGCGGACGGGCCGTCGTCACGCCCAGCTGACCTGTCGGGGCGTGTTCAGAGGCGGCCGACAAGCAATCCGGCACCCCCTGGTCGGCGAGTGGTCGATATGAACCGACAAGCGATTGAGTGACTTTACGGCGCGCGCCAACGTCCTATCGCTTGTCGATTCACGAAACCACCTACGAATCGGGAGCACATCGGTCTGCTTGTGGCGGCGGGGAGGCTACGGCCGCCACACCGACTGGTCGTGGGCGAAGACCCCGGTGTCCATCAAGAGCCGCCCGTCGGGGTGGTCGATTGGGCTAGCGAGGCTGCCAGGTCGGCCAGCCGAACGGCAGGGTTCCGGTGCCGGTATCGGACGCCGGCCAGTTCGCGGGGGGCAGGTGGTTGGGGCGCTCCCCGACGTCGACGCCGTAGAACAGCTGGTGGTCGCGGCTGATGAACAGCCAGCGCCCGTCGCGCTCGGCATACCGGTCGAAGTAGCAGATCGCCTGGCGGATCGAGCGGTCACCGTCCCGGATCTGAGCGGTCGTGTAGACGCTGCCGCGGGCCCGGTCGGGGCGCTCCAGGTCCAGGTCGATCACGTGCGTCCCCATGTGCAGCACGCTCAACGAGAGCCGCGTCAGTGCCTCGCCGAAGTACGCGTCGCGCAGGGCCTGCCGCCCGGTGCCGCCGCCGGCGACGCGGACGTCGTCCACGTAGAGCTCGCTGAGCGCCAGCGAGTCCTGGCGCTCCATCGCCGCCGCGTAGCGGATCGCCAGCCCCCGAATTTGCGCCGCGCGTCGAGGCCGGCGGACGCGCTCCTCCAGCGATGCCGTCACGGACGCGCCAGCACGTCGGCGGCGTACGTGACGCGCTCCGAGCGCGACTGCAGGTACCAGCGGCCGTCGCGCCGCACGTACTCGTCGGAGAAGACGACGCCCGCGACGATCCACTCCTCCCCCGACTCCTGCTCCCGGCGGCAGACCACGTGAGCGCGGGCCCGCTCCGGCGCCGTGAACGTGACGTCGGGATCGGCAGTCAGATGGAACGAGCGCCCGGGTGGGAGCGCCGCGACGAGGGCGGCGAGGGCGCGCTCCCGGACATCCGGCGCGTGCAGATCCGCCAACGCCGTGAGATCGCGGGCGTCGTACGCGACGGCATACCGCGCCACGAGCGAGCGGATCTCCTCCGCCGCCTCGAGCGTCGCTAATCGTTGCTCAAGCCGTTCCTCGAGCTCTGCCATCCCGCATCCCTCCAGCCAAGGCGTGCGCGCTAGCCTGCCCGAATGGCTGACTCCGACGTTCGCGCGCCCCTGTCTGACTATTCCGTTCTCGTCACCGGTGGCGGAACCGGCATCGGGCGGGCGTGCGCCGCCCGGCTCGCGATGGACGGCGCCCACGTGACCATCTGCGGGCGTACCGAGTCCAACCTGCTCGATGCGGTGAAGCGCATCGAGGAAGCGGCCAAGGGTGCCGGCTCCATCCGTCACATCGTCGCCGACGTCACCGAAGAGGCGTCCGTCGCCCAGGCCGTCGCGTTCGCCTCGGAGCCGACCGGGGGCCTGACCGGCTGCATCGCTAACGCGGGCGGCGGCGGCGGGCTGGCCCCGATCAGCAAGCAGGACACCGCAGAGTTCGTCCGGGTGCTGCACCTGAACGCGCTCGGGACGTTCCTCTGCCTGAAGCACACGCTGCCGAAGCTCATCGAATCCGGACACGGCTCGTTCGTCGGGATGTCGTCGATCGCCGGGAAGCTGCCGCACCCGTTCTTCGGCGCGTACGGCCCGGGCAAGGCCGCCATCGAGCAGCTGGTCCGCGGCGCCGCCGACGAGTACGGCCACCTCAACGTGCGCGTCAACGCGATCCGCCCCGGGTTCGTCGCGACCGAGATCATGCAGAACATCCCGCGCGACAGCGACGTCTACAAGAGCTACACCGACAACACGCCGCTGCCCCGCCTCGGCGAGCCCGAGGACATCGCCAACCTCGCGCGCTTCCTCATCGGGCCGGAGTCCAGCTGGATCACCGGGCAGATCATCGAGGTCGACGGCGGTCACAGCCTGCGACGGGGTCCGAACTTCGGGCCGTTCGCCGTGCCGCTGTAGGGACCGGTAGCTGGCAATTGCGTGAGTACGCCACGGAAACGCTGGCGTCATTTCTGACGACGTGTCAGAGTCTGCCAAGAACTGCCCGCGGCAGCACTTGGAGGCACCCCCATGCACGACCTCATCATCCGAGGCGGCACCGTCGTCGATGGCACCGGAGCGGCGCCGCGCACCGCTGATGTCGCGGTCGACGACGGGCGCATCACCGAGGTCGGGATCCTGCGCGGGGCGCAAGCGCGCCGCACCGTCGACGCCGACGGCCTCGTCGTCACGCCGGGGTTCGTCGACATCCACACCCACTACGACGGCCAGGTCAGCTGGGACCCGCTGCTCACCCCGTCGTCCTGGCACGGGGTCACCACGGTCGTCATGGGCAACTGCGGGGTCGGCTTCGCACCGGTCCGGCGCGGCCAGGAGGAGTGGCTGATCCAGCTGATGGAGGGCGTCGAGGACATCCCCGGCACCGCCCTCGCCGAAGGGATCAAATGGGGCTGGGAGAGCTTCGCCGACTACCTCGACGCGCTCGACGGGATGAGCCGCTCGCTGGACGTGGCGACGCAGGTGCCGCACGGCGCGGTCCGCGCCTACGTGATGGGCGAGCGCGGGGCCCGTAACGAGCCGGCAACGCCCGAGGACATCGCCGCGATGGGTGAGGTCGTGCGCGCCGGCATGCTCGCCGGAGCGTTGGGCTTCTCGACGTCACGCACCGTGCTGCACACCGCCGTCGACGGCGAGCCCGTACCCGGCACGTTCGCCGCCGAGGACGAGCTGTTCGGCATCGGCCGGGTGCTCGGCGAGCTCGGCACCGGAATCATCGAGCTCGCGCCGGCCGGCGTCATGGGCGAGGACCTGCTGGCGCCCGAGCGCGAGGTCGCCTGGATGCGCAAGCTGTCCGCCGAGACCGGCCGACCCATCAGCTTCGGGCTCTCCCAGCACAACCACGCTCCGGAGGCCTGGCGCGACGTGCTCAAGCTGGTCGAGGAAGCGATCGCCGACGGTGCCGACCTGCGCCCGCAGGTGAGCGGCCGCCCGCTGAACCTGCTCATCGGGTGGGAGACGTTCCACCCCTTTGCCACCCGGCCGACCTACCAGAAGATCGCCGACCTCCCGCTGGCCGAGCGCATCGAACACCTGCGGCGCGACGAGGTGCGCGCGGCGATCCTCTCCGAGCCCTCGGAGGACAGTGCCGCGCTCAAGGTCATCGGCACCGCGCTCGACCGCATCTTCCCGATGGGTGAGCCGCCGAACTACGAGCCCGACCCGAACGACAGCGTCGCCGCCATCGCCGCCCGGGCCAACCGCCCGGACGAGGAGGTCCTCTACGACCTGATGATGGCCCACGACGGCCGCGAGCTGCTGATGTTCGCGCTGCTCGGCTTCTCCCACGGCAACCTCGACGCCGTCCGCGAGATGCTGGTCCACCCGTCCACGGCGCTCGGCCTCTCCGACGGCGGCGCCCACTGCGGGGTGGTCTGCGACGCGAGCATGCCGACCTTCATGCTCACCCACTGGGCGCGCGACCGGCAGACCGGCCGGCTCCCGCTGGAGCTGGTCGTGCGCAAGCAGAGCCACGACACCGCACGGCTGTACGGCCTGTCCGACCGCGGGGTGATCGCCCCGGGCCTGAAGGCCGACCTCAACGTGCTGGACCTGGACGCTCTTGCGTTGCAGCTGCCGAAGATGGTCTACGACCTGCCGGGTGGCGCGCGCCGCCTGGTGCAGTCGGCGACGGGGTACGTCGCGACGATCGTCAGCGGTGCGGTGACACTGGCTGCGGGAGTAGACACCGGAGCCCGCCCGGGCACCCTCGTGAGGGGAGCGCGATGACGACGCTGGACTCGGCCCCGAGCACCACCGGCTGGACGCGACACCGCGACGACGACGCCGATCGGCGCACCACCGGCGTCGCCGACCAAGGTGCCGGCCGACCGCTACTACTCCCCCGCCTTCGCCCAGGCCGAGATCGAGCGGATGTGGCCCCGGGTCTGGCAGCTGGCGGCGAGCGTCGACCATGTGGCGGAGCCGGGCGATTACGTCGAGTACCGCGTCGGCCCGTACTCCGTGCTGATCGTGCGCGGCGACGACGGGGTGCTGCGCGCGTTCCAAAATGCCTGCCGCCACCGGGGTAACGCGCTGTGCGTCGGCGCCGGCAGCGGGCTGCGCGAGCTGAAGTGCGGCTACCACGGCTGGACGTGGGACCTGTCCGGCGCCCTCAAGCGGGTGCCCGACCGCAAGGGCTTCGGCTCGCTGCACCTGTCGGATTACCCGCTGCTGCCGGCGAAGGTCGACACGTGGGAGCGGTTCGTCTTCGTCAACATGGATCCCGATGCGATCGAACTGGCGGACTACCTCGAAGAGATGCCCGCCGACATCGCGTGGGCGGGCATCAACGAGTTCCGCTGCACCGCGACCGTCATCATCGAGGTCGAGGCGAACTGGAAGACGATCGCCGACGGCTTCAGCGAGACCTACCACATCCAGACGCTGCATCCGGAGCTGCTGCGCTGCATGGACGACATCCATTCACCGCAGGAGATCTGGGGCCACGCGGGCAAGTCGGACCAGCCGTACGGGGTAGCGAGCCCGCGCTTCGACGGCGCGCTCAGCGACCAGGAGGTGTGGGACGCCTACATCACCTCGCAAGGTGGCCGGATGGGCATCACCGAGTCGACCCCGCTGCCGGAGCTCGCCCCCGGCGAGACCGTGCGCGACGCCGTCGCGGCCCAGACCCGCAAGTTCTACGCGGAGAGCGGCATCGATCTCAGCGGCTTCTCCACCGACGAGATCACCCGGCTGCACCAGTACAACATCTTCCCGAACCTCTCGGTGCTGGCGAGCGCCGACCAGCTGACGGCGCTGTCCGCCCGGCCCGGGCCGACGCCGGATACCGGCGAGCTCGTCATGTTCGCGATGAGCCGCAAGCCACCCGGCGAGCCGCGCAGCAAGCCGATCGACGTCCGCATGACGGCCGAGCAGGCGACGCTTGGACTGGTCCTCGATCAGGACCTCACCGTGCTCGACCGGATCCAGCGCGGGATGCACGCGCCGGGCTTCACGCACCTCACGCTCTCGAACGAGGAGCGGCGGATCATCAACACCCACCGCAACCTCGAGCGCTACCTCGACCTGCCGGCCGCGGAGCGGATGACCGGGGGCTGAGGCCGCCCTCATCGCAGAAATTGCGGCGAACGAGCGCTTCTGACGCTCGTTCGCCGCAATTTCCGTCAGGACTCGCCGAGCTTGGTGCGCTCCGGGTCGTGCTCCGGCTTGCGCGGCGAGGGCAGCGTCGGCGGAGCGGGCTTGCGCTGCTGCGGCAGCATCCCCGGCGCGGCAGCCTGCGGAGCCGGCTCCTCGTCGCGATCGCGGCGCCGCCAGACCAGGAAGTACCACGCCGCTGCCGAGCCCGAGCACCCCGGCGAGCACGAGCAGCCACCACCACCAGCCGGCACCGGAGGACGGAGCCGCATCGCGCGCGGCTGCCGCCACCGGCTTGGTGATCTGGATGCCGACGGCCAGGGTGGCGGTCGTACCGTTCGCCGCGGTGCCCTTGGCGATCAGCGTGTGGTTACCGGGCTTCATGCTGGCGGGAAGCGTGAACTCCGCGGTACCGCTGCGATCGCGACCGATCGAGAACGTGTCGAGCAGCACCGGCGTGGAGTGACCCCACACCGTCGCGGACGTTCCCGGCTTGAAGCCGCGCAGCGTGACCGAGAAGTGGCCGCCCTGCTCCACGACGATCCGGCCGCCGGCCGCAACGGGCACCAGATGGCCGTTGACCATGACCGCAAGCTCCATGGTCAAGCCACCGGCGGTCAGCACCAGGTGACCGTTGACGACCGAGAGGTGGCCCTTGACCGTGTGGCCGTCGATCGTGACGGTCACATCGCCCGGGTTGAGGTCGGCCGCACCGCTCGACGTGTCATCACCGGTCGTGCCGGCGTCGGGGGTTGCCCCGTCGGTGGCAGTCGCCAGCGGATCGCCCGAGTCGGAGCGACGGCACGTCACCGCTGAGCCCGCCCGTGAGCTGGGTCCCGTCAGCACCCGGGATGCCGAAGGCATCCACGCCCGCCGGGACCGGTGAGTCCGACCCGGACGGAGCCTGCGTCGGCTCCCCCGAGGGGTCTGACGACGGACCGGTGGTCGGCACCGTGCTCGGCGTCGGTTTCGGCGTCGGGGTCGGCGTCGGGGACGGCGCCGGAGCCAGGCTCAACGCCTGCCCGGTGACCGATGCCTGCGCGTCAAGGGCACCGACCGCGCTGACGGTGACCGTGATGGTCGCCGATGCGGCGGCGTCCAGGCCGGTGACGACAACGTGACCGGCGACCTGGTAGACGACCGCATCGTTGCTCGCCGTGAGCACGTAACCAGCGGCCGGGTCGTAGTTCTCGATGTCGAACGTGAACCCGTCCGCCGTGCTGGTCGGTGCCGAGAGCGACGGCACGATCCCGGCGCCGAGCGCGGAGCTGGTGGCCGTAGCGGACGCGCTGGCGTAGCCGGAGCGCGAGGCCGTGATGGTCACCGTCGAGGCATCACCCGCGGCCAAGCCGCTGACAGTGACCAGACCGGTGCCGTCAACCGAGACGTCGGCTCCGCCGGTGGCATCGGCCGCGAAGGTGAAGGCCGGGTCGTAGTTCGTGATGGTGAACGTGAACCCGTCCGCCGTCCGGACCGGTGCTGACAGGTCCGGGGTCAGGCCGGCGAGCAGCGCGGCGCTGCTGACGTCCGCCGCCGCCGTCGACGCGCCCGGGTCGGTCGCGGTGACGGTCACGGTCGAGCCGTCACCCGGTGCGAGACCGGAGACGATGACGTTCGGACCGATGCGCGTCACGTCGGCGCCGCCGGTGGAGGCGAAGGTGTACACCAGGCCGGCCGAGTAGTTCGCGATCACGAACGTGAAGCCGTCCGCCGACTGCGTCACGTTGTCGAACACCGGCGCAGTGCCCACCGCGAGCGCCGCAGCGGACTCCGTCGCGGACGCATCGGTGTACCCGGTGCGGGCTACGTGCACGGTGACGTCCGAGGTCTGACCGGCCTCCAGGCCCGAGACCACGACCTGCGATCCGATGACGGTCAGCGTGCCGGCCGTCGCGTCGAACGTGTAGATCGCGCTCGGAACGTAGTTGCTGATCTGGAACGAGTAGCCGTCCGGCGTGCGCGTCGCGGCGGTGAAGGTCGGCGCCACACCGGCCGCCAGCGCGCTGCCGCTGACGTCCACCGACGTGGTCGTGAACCCGGCAACCGCAGCGGAAAGCGTCACCGTCGAGCCGGCCGCGGGATCCAGACCGGAGACCGTCACCAGGGCGCCGGCGCGGTTCACGGTGGCGCCGTTCGTGGCGATCACCTGGTAGGTGGTGGCGGGGTCGTAGTTCGTGATGGTGAACGTGAACCCGTCGGCGGTGCGGACCGGCGCGGAGGCCGTCGGCACCGTGCCGACCGCCAGCGGGGTGACCGGGCTGGACGCCGCGCTCGCCGGGCCCGAACCGTTGGCGTTCACGGCGTAGACCTTGAACGTGTAGGGCGTGCCGTTGGTGAGACCGGTGACGGTCGCGGTCGTCGCGGTCGACGTGCGCGTCGGCGAACTGGGTGTAGGCGCCGCCGCTGGAGTACCAGATGGTGTAGTCCGTGATCGCGCTCCCGCCGGTGCTGCCCGGCGTCCAGTTCAGCGTGACCTGGCCGTCGCCGGACGTCCCGGTCACGCCGGTGACGGCGCTCGGGTACAGCGACGGGATGACGGGGACGCGCGGGTCCGAGCGAACGGACAGGCCCGCCGCGTTACCCGCCTGCATCGAGATGTAGTACGTCGTGCCGTTCCCGAGCCCGCTGATGGTGCACGTCAGCGCACCACTCGTGGTGCACGTGCCGGCCTGCTACCCGGCCGAGGCCGCCGTGAAAGCGGTCGCCGTGTAGCTCGTGATCGGGGAGCCGTTGTCGTTCGGCGCCGCCCACGTGATGACGGCGCTGCCGTTCGTCCCGTTCGCCGTGACCGTCGCCGGAGCCGGAGCATCCGGGTAGGTGTACGGCGTCTTGGTGAGCGTCGTCGATGCGGCGCCGACGCCGGCCGCGCTGACGGCGCGCAGGGCGACGGCGTAGGCGGTGCCGTTCGTCAGACCGGAGATGGTGAGCGGGCTGCTGGTGGACCCGGCGTTCTGCCAGGCGCCGCCGTTCAGCTGGTACTGGTAGCCGGTGATCGGCTTGTCACCGGCGGAACCCGCCGTGAAGGCGAGGCTCAGCAGCGCGTTGCCCGCGGTGAGCGAGTTCAGCGTCGGCGCGGCCGGGCGGGCCAGCGGCGTGACCGGCACCCGAGGGCCGGACGGGGTGCTCGTGCCCGTGGAGTTCTTCGCCACGACCGAGACGTAGTACGGGGTGTTGTTGGTCAGCCCGGTGATGGAACACGCGGTCGTCGCCGACGTGCAGGTAGCGACCGGGGAGGTCGCTCCCAGCGAGGTGTAGGCGCTGGCGACGTACGACGTGATCGGCGCGCCGCCGTTGTCCGCCGGGGCGGTCCAGGCGACGTCAGCCGAGCCGGAGTTCGACCCGGCGGTCACGCCGGTCGGCATGCCGGGCACGCCCGCCGGGGTGGCCGACGCCGGAGTGGACGCGGGGCCGGAGCCGATCGCGTTGTTGGCCCGGACCTCGACGCTGTAGGTGCTGCCGTTGTCCAGCCCGAGGATGGTGAAGGGGCTGCTGAGGGTTCCGATGTCGAACCAGTCGCCGCCGTTCAGGCGGTACTCGATCGACGTGATCGGGGAGCCGCCGTCGTCGGCGACGGTGAAGGTGGCCGTGATGGTCTGGTCGGCCGCCGTGAGCGACACCACCGGCTTGCCCGGCACGGAGCTCGGGCCGACGGTGGTCACGAGCGACGCCACGCTGGCACCGGTCGCGTTCAGCGCGCGCACCGCGATCGGGTAGGTGCTGCCGTTCGCGATCCGGGTGGTGCCGTCGGTGGAGATCGTCGTGATCGCCAGCTTGCCGCCGGCTTCCGTCGCGGTGGCCCACGTCGCGCCGCCGTCGGTGCTGTACTCCCAGGAGGTCAGCGGCGAGCCGCCGTCGTTGGTCTCGGTCACCGCCACGTTCAGCGTCCGGTCGGCACGCGTCACGTCGGTGATGGCCGGCTGCGCGGGAACGGTCGCCGGGGTCCCCGTCACGATCGGCGAGGCGTCGCCGTCACCACGGGCGTTGACCGCCCGGACGCTGACGTCGTAGCTGGTGCCGTTGGTGAGCCCGTCGATGACGAAGGTGTCGCTGAGCGTGCCGGTGTCGACCCAGCCGCCGTTGCCGAGCCGGTACTCGTAGCCGGTGATCGCCGCGCCACCGTTGGACGCGGGGGTGAACGTCACGCGCAGCGAACCGGCGCCGGGCGTCACGGTCGGTGATGGTCGGGGCGGACGGCTTCGTGCTGGCGATTCCGGTGGCGACCGCGGACGCCTGGCCGGAGCCCTTCGCGTTGACCGCCCGCAGCTCGACGAAGTACTCGGTGCCGTTCTCCAGCGGCGTGGTGCCGTCGGAGGACAGGGTCGAGATGACGACGGGGCTCGCGGTGGTGCCGGTGTCCCGGGTCCGCCAGGTGGCGCCGGCGTCGGTCGAGTACTCGTACCGGATGATCGGCGAGCCGCCGTTGTCGGCGGGTGCGGTGAAGGCCGCGGACAGTTGCGCGTCCGAGCCGGAGATCGTGTCGCCGATGATGGTCGGGGCACCCGGCACGGTGGCGGGCGTCGCGGCATGCGGGGTGGACGCGGCACCCGGGCCGACGCTGTTCACCGCGCGAACGCTGACGTCGTAGGTCGTGCCGTTGGTCAGGCCACTCACCACGATCGGGCTCGCCATCGACGGCGCCGGCACCCAGGGGCCACCCGAGGTGAGCTGGTACTCGTAGCCGGTCACCGTGATCCCGCCCGAGCTGCCGGGCGTGAAGTCGATGGACAGCGAGCGGTCGTCGGTCGTGACCGCGTTGACGGTCGGGGCGCCCGGCACATCCGGGGTCGTCACCGTCGAGGGCTGCGACGACGCGCCGTTGCCGCTCGGGGAGACGGCGCGCAGCGCGATCGCGTACGTCGTGCCGTTGGCCAGGCCGGTGATGGCAATGGGGCTCGTCGTCGTACCGGCCGGCACCCAGGCGCCGCCCGTTGAGCTGGTACTCGTAGCCAGTGGCCGGACCGCCGGCGAGGTAGCCGGGCGTGAAGGCCAGCGAGGCACTTGCGACCCCGGTCGTGACCGACGTGATGGTCGGGGCTCCGGGCGGGGCCTGCGGCGTGCCGGTGCTGGGGTCGGACTCCGGGCCGACGCCGATCGCGCTGACCGCGCGCAGCCGGACGGAGTACGTCGTGCCGTTGGTGAGACCGGTGATGGTCAGCGGCGAGGTCGCGGTGCCGGCGGATACCCAGCGGCCGCTGTCGTTCAGCTGGTACTCGTAGTTCAGGATCGGGCTACCGGAGTCGGTGGGCGGGAAGCTCACGGAAAGGCCACCGTCGCGCGAGGAGACCCCGGAGATCGTCGGCGCCGAAGGCGGACCGCTGGGGCTCACCGAAACGGAAGCGCCGGAGGCCAGGCCGGTGCCGAACGAGTTCACGGCAGAGACCTGGAAGACGTACGCCGTGTCGTTGGTGAGACCGGTGACGACCGTGCCGGTGGTGGCCGAGACCCCGTCGGCGAAGGTGGTCCAGTTGGTCGGGTCCGAGGCGGGCGCGTACTGCACGATGTAGTCGGTGATGTCGGCACCGCCGCTGTTGGCGGGAGCGGTCCAGCTGAGGCCGACGGCCGAGTCCTGCGCGACGCCGGCCACGTTGGTCGGGGCGCCCGGCGTACCGGTGGTGTAGGAGATCGTCACCGAACCGGCAGCACCGTTGCCGGAGTAGTACTGGTAGGACGCGGCAAGGGTGTCGAAGCCACCGGTGGCGTTCTGGCCCGGGTAGCCGCCGTAGCCGTACCACTCGTTCGAGCTGCCCGAGCCGAACTGCACGTCCCCGTGCGCGCCGCCGATGGTGCCGCCGCCACCTCCACCGGAGGCGCCGCCGTCACAGCCGGGAGCGGGAGCGTTGTTGCAGACGGTCGCGACCGTGATGCCGAGCTGGCCGGCGATGGACGTGGTGTCGGTACGCGGCGAGAAGGTCGAGTAGGGCATCCGGCCCAGCGTCGGGGCGTACTGCCCGCTTCCGCCGGTGCCGCCGGCGCCGCCGGCGACGATCGTTGCACCGCCGACCTGGACGACGGACGCGGCGCCGCCGCCGCCGCCGTAGCCGGACGAACCCTGGGGACCGGCGACACCACCGTTGCCGCCGTTGTAGCCGAGCGGGTTGAGACCGCCGCCGGCGGCGCCCAAGGTGTAGCTCGCGGGCGAGTTACTGCCGGCGCCATTCGCACCGTTGGCTCCACCCGAGCCCACACCAATGGTCAGCACCTGGCCGGGGGTCACGGTGATGGTTCCGGAGACCGCACCCCGGTAGCCACCGGGGGGCGGGAAGCCGGCAGAGTCCCGTCCACCCAGGCCACCCTGGCCGCCCAGCACGCTGACATCCAGCTGCGTGATGCCGGCCGGGACCGTCCACGTCGTCGTGGCACCGGTGTAGTTGAACGGCACCGAGACGGTGGACGGGCCAGCGGCGTCGACCGGCGCGGCCAACACGACGATCCCGACCATGGCCATCGAGCTTGCTACGCAGAAGGCAAGCAGCTTCTTGGTCGTCCGACGGATGCTTCGCACGGTCCCCCACCCAGGTTCGGTCCGGGACATTGGTCCCGAATCCCTCTGGGTCCTCGGCGGGTTACCGGTGGCCTTGATGCCTGGAGGGCGACTTGAGCCCGATCGGGTGACAACCGCCAATCAGCCGCTGCCGAACCGGCGCAGGCTTACGCCAGATGGCTGAGCAGGGATAACGCCGCGGCTGGGGTCAGCCTGCGGGAGTAATCCGCACCGGCATCCTTTTGATTCCGTTGATGAAGTTGGAGCGCAGCCGATCGACCGGGCCGGTCAGCTCGACCGTGTCGATCTTGCGGGCCAGCGTCTCCAGCATCAGCTCGATCTCCAGCTTGGCGAGGTGGCGGCCCAGGCAGTAGTGCGGGCCGCCGCCGCCGAAACCGATGTGCGGGTTGGGGTTACGACCGACGTCGAACTGGTCGGCGTTCTCGAACACCGTCTCGTCGCGATTGGCCGACGGGTAGTACATGACGATCTTGTCGCCGGCCTTGAGCTGAACCCCGCCGAGCTCGGTGTCCTTCATGACCGTGCGGCGAAAGTCCATGACCGGGCTGACCCAGCGCACGATCTCATCCGCTGCGGTGCCCTTGAGGCCCTGCGGGTCGGCCTTGAGCCGCTCCCACTGCTCGGGGTTCTCGATGAGCGCCTGCATGCCGCCGGAGATCGCGTTGCGCGTGGTCTCGTTGCCGGCGACCATCAGCAGCACGAAGAAGAGGTCGAACTCGAACTCGTCGAGGACGTTGCCCTCCTCGTCGGGGCTGATCAGCTTGGTGATGATGTCGTCGGCCGGGCACTTGCGCCGCTCGGCAGCGAGCTCGTTGGCGTAGGCGTAGACCTCCATGGCCGCAGCGGCATTCGCCTCCGGGCTGACGACGTCCGGGTCGTCGCCGGAGAGCATCCGGTTGGACCACTCGAAGAGCTTGTGACGGTCCTCGTAGGGCACGCCGATCATCTCGGCGATGACCACCAGCGGAAGCTCGGCGGCGACCATCGTGACGAAGTCGCCCTCGCCCGTCGCGACCGCCTTGTCGACGATCTCCTCGCACACCTTCTCGATGCGCTCCTCGAGCTTGCCGATGGTGCGGGGGGTGAAGCCCCGGTTGACCAGGCTGCGCTGGCGGGTGTGGACCGGCGGGTCCATGTTGACCAGCATCATCTGCTGCTGGGCCTTCTGCTCCTCCGGCATCTCGAAGATGAAGCAGGTCTCCTCGTGGGAGGAGAAGAGCTCCGGGTTGCGTGAGATCGTCACGCAATCCTCGTGGCGCGTGACCGCCCAGTAGCCCGACTCCCGCTCCGGGTCGGCGTGCTTGTAGACCGGCGCCTCCGCCCGAAGGATCGTGAACTGATCGTGCGGCACGCCAGGGACGAACGCATCCGGGTCATAGATGTCGATCTCGAGAGCCTTGGCAGGTGCGGTCACAGTTCCTCCAGAGGACAACGACATCAACTTAAATAACGACCCGTCACAAACACGGTAACGGCCACCATAGAACACGTTCTCGTTGCATGGCGATGGGGCGGCGCCTACTTCGCCGGAGAACGCAGCCATCACCCGCTGGTCGCGGCGAAATACTCCATGATCGCGATTGCAGCAGGTCGAGTTGCCCCAGATTGCCCGGCGCGTCACCCACGCCCGGGCTCGTACTTGTAGTTTTTCGCCAACGACCGGCTCAGCCGATCATGAACTCCCCGGCGTTGACCATGATCACCTGACCGGTGACGCCCTTGGCGCGCGGGCTGGCGAAGAAGCCGATGACCTCGGCGACGTCGTCGTCAGTCGCGAAGAAGTCCAGGGCGAACGGGGTGGTGAGGTGTTCGATGACCGCCTCGGGCGTGGAGTTCTGCTGCTCGGCGGTGTAGTTCACGAAGAACTCGACCGGCGGTCCCCACATCCATCCCGGCGCCACGGTGTTGACGCGGATGCCGAACTTGCCGACCTCCATCGCGAGGTGGCGGCTGGCGCCGAGCAGCGCGCCCTTGGACGCCGCGTACGCGATCTGCAGCGCCTCCGGCGGCGGCTTGAACATCGTCTGCGAGCCGACGAAGACGACCGCCCCGCGCGACTGCTTCAGGTGCGGTAGCGCGTCGCGGGTCAGCCCGAGCGTCGCGTACAGGTTGGTCTCGATGGCCTTGCGGAAGTCGTCCTCGGGGGTCGCCTCGAGCCCGCCGAAGCTGGCCTCGAAGGCCGCGTTGTTGACGAGCGCATCGAGCCCGCCGAAGGTGTCCACCGCCGTGGCGATCAGCGCGGCCCGGTCGTCCGGATTGCCGATGTCGGTCCGCTTGATGGCGACCTTTCCCCCAGCCCCGCCGGCCGCTTCGACATCCGCCGCAACCGCGCTCAGCTTGTCCTCGCTGCGGGCACCGAGCACGAGATTCGCACCCTCGCGCGCCGCCACGAGCGCGCTCTCGCGGCCGAGCCCAGGGCCCACCCCCGAGATGATGACCGTCTTACCGGCGAGCATTCCCTCGCTCATGACGCCTCCGAAATCCGTTGCTCGGCATGGAACTTCCGGATGGCCGGATGGCTCCAGTTGTCGTGGTCCTCACCCCACGCGGTGATCCCGTTGAAGGTCCACTCGTAGAGGCAGTTCATCGTGAACATGTTGGGATTGATGAAGAACGCGAACCGGTTGTGGCCGATCCCGCGGGCCGAGAGCGGGCGGCCCAGCTGGTCCTCGCCCTCGATGACGACCTCCAGCGGGAAGCCCTCGTCGTCCCGCTTCACGACCTCGCGAGTCGCCTTCGCGAGCTTCGCCCACTGGCCGTCCTGGATCAGGTAGCCGTGGATGCTCTGCAGCCCGGCGCCCCAGTCCATGGTGATGGTGTGAAACGCCGCGTCAGGTGACGCGGTCGCGTAGCTGTACCCCCCGCGTGACGCCGGGCTGCTCGTGAGCCCTTGCCCGAACTGGGGACGCGGGCCCCAGGAACGGTCGCGGAAGCCGTACGAGTCGACCGTCATCCGCTCGCCGTTGAGCACCAGCGTCCCGGTGTAGCGGCCCGGCTGATCGAGGTGGTGCTCGCCGAGGTAGTGCGGCTCGGTCACGGCCGTGAAGGTCAGCTCGGCGTGGATCTCGTCGCCGCCGTCGGGATCGTCGTAGCCGATCTCGTAGACCTTCTGCGGCTCCACGCACCGGTAGTGGATGCCGTTGGCAAGCTTCAGGTCCGAGAGCGGGGTCTGCGGGAACGGCAGGTGCCAGAAGTTCTTGCTGTAACGGCAGCTGTCGGGACGCGCGCCGCTGGGATCCCAGAAGTAGGCGCCCGCCGCCGTGACGCCGAGGTTGGCCTGGAAGAACGGGTACAGCTGGCCGGACAGCTTCTTCTCCGGGACCGTGAACGTGAACCAGCAGGTCTCCGACCAGCCCGGATCGTCGGTGGTCGGCGGGTGGAACTCGTCGTCGGGGTGCATGCCGGGGCGACCGGCAGGGACTGATGCCATGGCGATCTACCGCAGCTGGTCGACGTAGGTGTTGGTGCCCGGGATCGTCGGCTTGAACGGCCCGACGAACTCGCAGCGACCGACCCCCGATTTCGCCGCCGACTCGACCGCATCGCTGAACCCGTCGTCCCACGCGTCGGTCACCTCGCCGTCGGTGAACCACAGCACCGTGACGCGCTTGCCGAGGCCCTCGACCTGCTTCACGTAGCTCATGCGGTCTTCGGGAAGCGGGAAGACCGTGAACGCCGTACCGAGGGCGACCCCGGCGGCATACACCTGCGGGGCCCGCACGGTCTCGATGTACTCGAGCACGTCGTCGATGTCGTGACTCTCGTCGGCGTCGACGACCTCGACGACCAGACCCCCGAAGGGATGGTCGAACGCGTGGATGTCGCGCGGGCCGTCGTCGGAACGGTAGAAGGGCCGCAGGTACTCCTGGAACGCGGTGAAGATGTGGTCGCGCTCGAGGTAGACCCGCCCATCCGCGAGCAGCCGCTGGTTGGTGCCGACGGTCCAGCGCAGGTGGTCCTCGTAGCGGCCGTCGGTGATCCAGTACGTCGCGAGGTAGGGGCCGAGGGTCACCGGGTTGGCGATCGCGGAGTCCGCCGGAATCCGCAGCTCCTGCAGATCACGCGTCGCCACCCAGCGCCGGCCGGCGAACATCCACGGCATCGCCATCGCACCCGCGTAGAAGTGGTCGTCCTCGTACCAGCGGTTGTAGGCCTTTTCGTGGCCGGCGTGCGGCTCGACCATCGTGATGAGGGCCGCGCCGATCTTGACCTCGTACGGCCCGACGGCGACCAGTTCGGTGTAAGGGCTGACTTCTGGCACGAAATCTCCTGTGGGTTCAGATCTTGGTGAAGTCGGGCTCGCGCTTTTCCATGAACGCCGTCATGGCCTCGATGTTTGCGGGCGCGCCGAGCAGCCGGGAAAACGCAGCGTTCTCGCCTTCCCGCGCCTTGCGGATGGCGTCGATCGACGGGCCGACGACCAGCGCCTTGGACTCGATGAGGGAGCTGATGGGCGCGGCGGCCAGCACCCTGGCGCGCGCCATCGTCGCCTCGAGCAGCTCGTCCGGCGACGTCACCTCGAAGGCGATGCCGAGGCGCAGGCACTCGTCAGCCGGGACCCACTGCGACGACATCAGCGCCCACGACGCCGCTTGGCGCCCGATGAGGATCGGCAGCAGGTAGCTGCTCGCCGCTTCCGGCGCGACGCCGAGCCGCGTGAAGGGAAACCGCAGCCGCGCGTTCGACGACATCACCACGAGGTCGGCGAACCCGAGGATCGTCGCGCCGATGCCGACCCCGAGCCCGTTCACCGCGCACAGGAACGGCTTGCGGAACGACGTCAGCTGATCGATCAGTCCCGGGAAGCCGTGCTTGCCGTTCTGGAAGTTCTCCGGGTCGGCCACGCGGGCCGCCATCTCGCGCACGTCGGTGCCGGCACAGAACGCGTCGCCCACGCCGGTCAGCACGACCACCGCGATGCCCGGGTCGGCATCGGCCTCGATCAAGGCCTCCGTCGCGGCGTCGTAATGCGCCTCGTCGAACGCGTTGCGCGCCTCGGGCCGGTCGAACGTGAGAACGCGGACCCGGCCCTCGTCGTCAACGCGGATCATCGGGCGGCTCCTTCGGTGAGATGCCAGCGGATCGGCTCGGCGACATCCGGGCCGGGGTCGGTGTAGCCCACGAGCCCGCGCTGGTGCAGAGCGAACAGGTGTGCCAGCGCCTCCCCGACCGCCGCGCGGCGCATGAAACCGTCGATGCGGTCCCAGGAGCGCGACCAGCTCATCCGTGCGGTGATGGCCCAGGCGGTGTCGTCACCGTCGCGAATCGCGGCGAGCACCTCGTCGAAGCGCTGCTGGTGATGCGCCTTCAGAGCGTCGATGCGACCGGTGAGACCGACGAAGCGATGCTCGTGGGCCGGCAACACCAGATCGACCGCCTCGGCGCCGACCTTGTCGAGCGAGTTCAGGAAGTCGCCGAGCGGGTCCGGACCGGACTGCGGGTGATAGGAGATGTTCGGCGTGATGCGCGGGAGCACGTGGTCGCCGCTGCACATCAGCCGCTCGTCCGGCAGGTAGAAGCACAGGTGGCCGGGCGAGTGGCCAGGCGTGTGAATGGCGCGCAGGTTCCAGCCCGGGACGTCGGGACGGTCGCCGTCCTCGAGCAGCACGTCGGGCTGGGTGGCGTCGACGAAGCCGCGCACCGGCATCGACGCCGTCTCGATGCCCTTCAGCTCGAGCTCCGGCGCGCCCGCTCGGATGAGTGAGGTATGCACGCGTCGGAGCAGGTCGTCGGGCTCGATGTAGCGCGACTCGATGAGCGCCGCATCCGCCGGGTGCAGGCTGATCCACGCTCCCGAGGCCTCGCGGATACGGCCGGCGAGACCGTAGTGGTCGGGGTGGATGTGGGTGACCATCACGCCGCGCACGTCGGCCATCGCCAGCCCGGCCTGACCCAGGCCATCGGCGAGCGCGTTGAAAGCCTCGTCGGTGTTCCAGCCGGCGTCGATCAGGTAGGCCCCGCGCGGGGTCACGAACACGTAGACCAGCACGTACCGCAGCGAGTTCATCGGGATCGGCACCGGAATCACCCAGAGCCCCGGGCGGATTCTGCTCTACCGGCGGGAGGGGTGCAAGAGCTGCGGCGGGTTCGGCGGGCACATTCCGGATCGTGCCATTCGCCTTAGGCGACGACTCCACCGGCCCGCAGGCCCTCGATCTCGGCCGCATCCAGACCCAGCTCGGCGGCCAGCACCTCGGCCGTGTGTTCACCGAGCCACGGCACCCGGGTCTCGGGGCCTTCGCTGACTCCGGAGAGCTTCACCGGGTTGCCGGGGATCAGGACCGGTTGGGCCACCCCGTCGGTACGCGGCATCTCCACCAGCATGTGACGGGCCGCGAGGTGCGGGTCGACGACCACCTCCTCGTCGATGAAGCACGGGCCGGCCGCGATACCTGCGGGCCCGAGCGCGTCACACGCCTCGATCCGGGTCAACCCCGAGGCCCAGCTCTCGATCGCCGGGCGCAGTACCCCGTCGAGGTGCTCGAGCCAGCCGGCCCGGCTCGAGAAGCGCGGATCGTCGACCCACTCGGGATGGCCGATCAGCGCGACCAGCTTGGCGAACTGCGCCTCGCGGCCGACCTGCATGACGAACCAGCCGTCCTTGGCCTTGAAGCCATGGTTGATCAGCTGCGGAGGGGTGCCACTCGGAAGGCCCAGCGACCAGAAGTTGGTCACGATGTCGGTCATGGCGACCACCACGTCGAGCATGGCGACGTCGACGTACTGCCCGCGCCCGTCGCGATCGCGCTGGCGCAGCGCGGCGAGGATGCCGATGGTGGCGTAAAGCGCCGCTCCGATATCGCCGAGCGCGCCGACGGGTGACACCAGCGGAGGATTGTCGCCCTCGCGCTTGAGCTCGTAGATCCCGCTCATCGCCTCGACGATGGGAGCGAACGCCGGCCAGCTCCCATACGGGGTGGGCGTGGTATTACCGAACCCGGAGATCGAGACGTAGATGCAGGCCGGGTGAACGGCGACCAGGTCCTCGTACGCGAGTCCGAGCCGGCCGAGCGAGCCCGCCTTGGAGTTCTCGGCGATGACGTCGAAGTGCGGCGCCATGTCGAGCACGAGCTGCCGGCCGCGCGGATCGCGCAGGTTGATGCTGACGCTGCGCTTGTTCAGGTTGTTGCGCAGGAACGTCGCGCCGACCTGCCGGCCTTGCGGATCGGCCATGGCCGGCGTGGACCCGCGGCCCAGATCACCGGTCGGCGGCTCGACCTTGACGACGTCGGCGCCGAGGCGGGCCAGCAGCTGGGTCGCGTACGGCAGCGCCTGCATCTGCTCCAGCGCGAGGATCCGCACCCCGTCCAGCGGCTTTCCACGATCCGATGCTTCACCGTTAGCGATCTCTCCGAGGCGCACCCAGCCACCCTAACGAGCGACGTCTGCACCGTTCCGGCCGACTCCGCGCGGCTCAGGGCCTAGGATCGCGAACGTGGTCCAGCTCACTTCTGCGCTCTACAGCCGGCCGGATCGGCTGCCGGAGCGGCGGGCCAGGTACCCGCGCACGGCGCCGGCGATCCACACCACGATGGCGATGATGATGAGCCACTTCAGCGCCTTCAGCGCCAGCCCGAGAATGAGCAGCACCAGGCCGACGACGACAGCGAGCACGACGAGAGGCATGAGCTGGCTCCTACCCGGCGCTCGCCGGAGTAGCCCGCTTTTCCACGGTCCGTCGCAAGCCCTCGCGCCAGCCGACCTTGCAGGGCCCCGTGAAGGACTGCCGTCGTGAGACGTCGGCGATCGAGCCGCGCAGCGTGCCCGGAATCGATACGACCTCCAGCTGCACCGGGAGACCGGACAACTCGCCCAGGTAGGCGGTCCACTCTTGTACGGAGACCGCCTCGTCGCCCGCCCAGTTGACGATCGTGGCCGGCACTGACGCCGCGTCGAGCAGCGCCGCAGCCTGGTCGTTGATGTCGTCCTCGTAGATCGGGCTGTACGGGCACGGGATCCCAGCGCGTCCGCACCGGCTGCCCGGCCGCGATGGCGTCCCAGTGGTACGTCGGAAGCCCGCCGTTCGGACCGTACGACGCGTTCATGCGCGCGATGGTCACGGGCAGGTCGAACAACCGCGCGCAGGTGCGCGCCACGCCCTCCTGGGCGATCTTCGATACCGAGTACGTCGGCGACAGCGTCGAATGCACGTCACCGAGCGGGTCCGTCTCGAGAAACACGTGCAGCGGGTCGTCAAACGGCTGGTAGACCGAATGCGTGGACATGACGAGCGCGGCCTTGGCCTTGCGGCAGTGCGCCAGCAGCAGGCCGGTCGCTTCCGCGTTGGCCGCGATCGCGGCGTCGTAGTCGAGGCCGGGCTCCTGCGAGGCGGCGAGGTGCAGCACGTACTCGAAGTCGTCCGGCAGCTCGCTGAAATCCCCGGCGGCCAGGTCGGCCGTGATGCAGCGGATGCCCGCGGCCTGGGCCCGCTCCCGGCTGCCCGGAACGCTGAAGCGGGCCACTCCCCACACCTCGTGTTCCCGCGCCAGCTGAGCGGCCATGGGAAACGCGATCTGCCCCGCGGGACCGGTGACGAGAACCTTCGAACCACTTCTCACGCGCCGGGACGCTACCCGCCACCCCGCGCGGCGCTGACGCCTGGTGCTAGCGGATGAACGCCTGCTGCGCGGACGCGACATGAAGGCCGAGCAGCTCGGCCACCTCGACCACCTCGCTGGTGATGTCCTGGCTGCGCCGGCTCGTCGCGAGCAGCAGGCCCACCGTCCGCTCGCGCAGCCGTAGCGGGACCACGAGCATCGCCCGGGCCAGCGACTCCAGACTCGGGCCGAGGAAGCTGGCGGCGAGGTCGCCCGGACCGCCTCCCGTGTGGCACGACGTGACACCTTCGGAGAAGGCGAAGAGCCGATCCACGGAGCTCGGCTCGAGCTCGGCAAGCAGGTGACGCGAGGGCCCGGTGCCGGCTCCGAAGGCGACCCCGTCCTCGTGCTGCCACCAGAGGACGGCACTCGACAGGCCG
Organism: uncultured Actinomycetota bacterium; assembly: GCA_963782485.1. Taxonomy (GTDB): domain Bacteria; phylum Actinomycetota; class Actinomycetes; order Frankiales; family Frankiaceae; genus DATAZK01. The sequence goes on along the minus strand of CAWAJV010000003.1, from coordinate 980,840 downwards.
CTCACGGCGACGGCGGCGTCGACCGCGCGCTCCGCCAGGTCCTGGCGGTCCGCGGTGTTCGTGATCGCGGGCGCATGGCGGGTCAGCTCGCGCGTCGCGGTGTCGCGGGTCTGCAGGGGCCCGAGTGTCATGAGCCGCTGCTCGATCAGGCGGGCGGCCTCGCAGGTGTGCTCGCGGGCCGACGGGCTGATCTCGGTGAACGACTCGACGTTGAGCACGCCGATGGGACGGCCGTCGGCGCGCAGCGGAACGCAGTACTCCGAGCGCACGCCGGGGATCGCGGCCCGGTAGGTCGGGTCGACCCGCACGTCGGGCACCCAGATCTCCGCGTCGCGCGCGAACGCGGTGCCCGTGATGCCGACACCCGGCGCCATGCCGTCGTGCACGATCCACTGGCCGCGCCGCGAGAGGCACCGCAGGCTGCCGGTGCGCTCCACGTAGATGCTCGGCATGAGCCGGTGCTCGTCGTACAGCCAGCCGGTGACCATGTCGGCCATCGAGCGCAGGTCGGGCGCCTGCTCGATGCGCGAGGCCAGCGGGAGCAGCGCGAGCGCCTTGCGGTCGGTCGCGACAGCCCGAACGTTGGCCGGGGCCGGCCAGCCCTTGCCGGGGCGCGCGATGAGGTAGCCCTGCGCATGGTCCACACCGAGCTCGGTGAGCGCGTGGAGCTCGTCGGCGTCCTCGACACCTTCGGCGATGGTCTGCGCGCCGCAGGCGATGGAGAACGCGACCAGGGCGGCGATGAGGGCGCGCCGTTCACGGTCGCGATGCAGCCCGCTGACGATGCCGCGATCGATCTTGATGAAGTGCGGCGACAAGCGCAGCACATGGGCCATGTTCGCGTAGCCGGCGCCCACGTCGTCGACCGCGAGCAGGCTGCCCCGGCTGCACAGTGCGCGTAGCCGGTCGACCAGCCTGGCGTAGTCGTCGATCTGCTCGTGCTCGGTCACCTCGAGGACGTGCTCGGGCAGGAGCGGAAGGAGCTCGTCGATCCGGCTGTCCAGCAATAGGCCGGCGCTCGCGTTCAGGAACAGGCGGGCCCCGCCGGGAGGAGCACCGAGGGAGAGTGCAGCGCGCAGGCAGGCCAGCTCGACCTCGGTGCGGCGCCCGGCGCTCTCGGCGCACTGCAGCCACTTGTCGGGTGGGGTCGAGGAGAACGCGGTGGAGCGGGCCAGCACCTCGTAGCCGACGACCTCGCCATCGGCGAGGCGGATGATCGGCTGGGTGACGGCGGTGATGTCGCCGGGAGTGAGCAACGCGTCCACGACATCGCGGACCCAGTGGTCGGGCGCACGCTTGGCCGGAGCCACTGATCCGCTGCGGGCTCGTGGAAGGCTTCGCGCAACCCGCGGCGGATTGCTCACAGGGATGCCTGTCGGCACCAACCGGCGATTACTTCATGGCCCAAAATAGAAAAGTCCCGTTCCGGGGGCAAAAAGTAACCTGACCCACCCAGGGTCCGGGGGAAATGTCCGAAATGAGGGCCTGTTGCGCTACCAGTCCTGCACGGGTGGCACCGCCGCAGTCCTGGTGGCGCTGGTCGCGGCCTCGGGTCTGGCGGGCTGCTCGAACGGTAGCTCGGCGTCACCTCCCAGCTCCGCGCCCCCGTCACGCAGCGTTGCGACGAGCTCGGCCACCCCCTTCCCGACCGAGGCCAGCCAGCCGCCGGTGACGCCGATCCGCTGGAGCGGCTGCGGGGCCGGCCTGCAGTGCGGGACGGTCGCGGTGCCGCGCGACTACGCGAGCGCCGGGAGCCCGCTGCTGTCCATCGCCGTGACGCGCCACCGGGCGACGGGCGCCTCCCGCGGAACGCTGGTCGTCGATTTCGGCGGTCCGGGGGTGAGCGGTGCGCAGACCTTGAGACTCGCCGCCGGGCTGCTGCCTGCGCGGCTGCAGCAGCAGTTCGACCTGGTCAGCTTCGACCCGCGGGGCAGCGGCCAAAGCGCCCCACTGCGGTGCACGAGTGGTGCCAACAACGCCGCCCCCGCGATGGCCCAGCTGGCCGGGGCCGTCGGGGTGGCGCCGATCGCTGCCGCCGGCGAGCCGCTTCCGGCCGACGCCGTCTACCGGACCCTTTATGCCGGCTGCAAGCGCTACGGCGCGGCGCTGCTGCCGACGGTCGGCTCGTCGGTCCAGGCCCGCGATCTGGAACGGATCCGGATGGCGCTCGGCGTCGCGCAGCTGCGCTACCTCGGCCTCTCCTACGGATCGGTGCTCGGGTTTGCCTACGCGAAGGCCTTCCCCCGCCGGGTCGCCGCGATGCTCCTCGACGGCCCGGTCGACCCGACCCAGCCCATCGGTGAGCTGGCCGATCAGCAGGCGGCGGCAGCGGAGGCGGCTTTGGCGAGCGCGTTCCGCGGCCCGCTCCGGAGCGCGGCGCCGACGTACCGGGCCTTGGAGGCCCGGCTCCGGCGGGGTGCCCTGCCCGCCAGCGGCGCCAGTCCAGCGATCTCGCTCGGCGATCTGCAGTACGCGACGCTGACCTACCTCGCGATGCCCGCGCTCTCCTCCGGCTTCCCGGCGGCGCTCACCTCGGCCCTTGCCGGCAGCCACCAGGCGCTGCAGTCACTCGCCGCCGGCCAGTTCGAGGATGCCGACGGCTCCTCGATCCTCGGCGCCTACTGGGCGACGGTGTGCAGCGACCAGCCGGAGCGGCCGTCCGCCGTCGCCGCGAATACCGCCTCGCGTGCCCTCGCCGCGCGCTACCCCCGGCTCGGAGCGGTGGCGTATGTCTTCGCGGGTGGTGGCTGCGGGCCGTGGGCGGCGGCGAGCGCACCGGTGGGGCTGCCGGGCTCGGACGTGCCGATCGCCCTCGTCGGCGGCACCGGCGATCCGGTGACCCCCTACGCCAGCGCGAGCGGGCTCGCCGCGAAGCTGCCGTCCGCCGTGCTGATCAAGCGTGTCGGGATCGGCCACACCAGCTTCACCAACTCCACCGGCGACCGCTGCCTGACCGACGCCGAGACGGCGTTCTTCCTGAACCCGTCGACGGCGGTGCACCGGCTCACGTGCACCGACCCAGCCCAGCCCTCCTGATCCCGTCAGCCGAGGACCGGTAGCCGGCGCTCGCGAGCGAGCTTGTTCATCGCGCGCTGCATGACCGCGCGGATGTGCTTGTCGACGGCCGCCCGATCGTCGTCGGCGGCATCCAACGGAGGCGGCTCGATGGGCTCGAGCACCTGCACGACGATCTTCGACGGCAGCGGCAGGTTCATCGGGGCGATACCGAAAGGCATGCCGAGCGTCACCGGAAAGACCTTGGTGCGCAGGAGTTTCGGGAAATGCAGCGCATCCGCCAGCTTGCGCCCGCTGGTCAGGAACAGTTGCGTTTCCTGACCGCCGATCGACACCACGGGCACGATCGGGACAGCGGCCTGAGCGGCGAGCGTGAGGTACCCGGTGCGGCCATGGAAATCGATGACCGTCGAGTTGGCGGTCGGCCGGAACACGTCCTCGTCGCCGCCCGGAAAGACGAGCACGACCCCGCCCTCCTGCAACGCGGTGCGAGCCATCCCCGGGTTCGCCGGCACGATGCCCCAGCGCCGCATGAGGCTGCCGATGGGTGTCTTGAAGAGCACATCGTGGGCGAGCAGATAGGCCGGGCGGTCCAAGCCGAAATGGTTGGCGAACGCCTCGAACAGGATCGGAGCATCCATCGAGAGGATGCCGCCGGAGTGGTTGGAGACGAGCAGGCACGGGCCGTCGGGGATGCGCTCGATGCCCCGCACCTCGGGGCGGTGCCAGACCCGCTGCGCGCTGCGCACGATCGGCCACCACTGCTTCATGAACGCCGGGTCGCGGGCGGCCAGGTTCTTACGCGTCTCCGGATCGCGCGCCGGTTTCGCCGCTCGCGTCACCGCGTTCCTCTCCATCGCCTTCGTCACACGGGCGTCAACGACCGCGCCGTAGGGACGATGCGGGCCGCGCCACCCGATGAGTGCCAACCCACACGATCGTCCTTCGCAGGGGAGCTGAAAATAGACCAATGGCCTACCGCACGAGGACCGATATCGACGCCCCTGCCGAACGCGTCTGGCAGGTCTGGATGGACGTCGAGCGCTGGCCGGAATGGACGCCCACGGTGACGTCGGCGCAGCGCCTCGAGACCGGCCTTTTCCGGCCCGGTAGCAGCACCCGCATCAAGCAGCCGCGGCTGCCGGAAGCCGTCTGGAAGGTGACCGCGCTCGAGCCCGGTACGAGCTTCACCTGGAGCGCGCGTAGCCGGGGAGTGACGACGACGGCCCAGCATGTGGTGCGAGCGCGTGAGGGTGGCGGCTGCACGGCCGCAAGCCGGGTGACGCAGAGCGGACCTCTCGCGTGGGTGGCGACCCTGTTCTTCGGGCGGTTGACCAAGCGTTACGTCGAGCAGGAGGCCCGGTCGTTGAAGGAGCGCTGCGAGGCCGGGCCGGCAAAGTACGACAAAACCCCCGCATTGACCGGCCGATGTCGCCTAAGCTTCCTGGTGGGACCCGGGACGCCGACGCTTGACCGAGAGCTAGCGCCTCCAGGGCCAGTCGATCGAACTCCGCCAACGGTTGGTAGTGCCGCACAGGAAAGTGCGGAGCGTACTTAACGGCACGCTTGGCTCGCGTGATCACCGGGGGTGGCGGTGCCTGCGATCAACCAGCTGTTCGCGACGACGTTCGTGTTCAATTCGGTCGCCGCCGTGGGAACGTTGGTCGGCACCATCGTCCGGCTGCGTCAACGCGAGCGGGGCGCACCGGTCGGCAGCCTCGACGTCTCGATCGTGGTGACGACGCTGCTCGTCGCGATCGTCGGCACGGGCGTCATCGTCGGGTCCAGTTGGTGGCTGCCGACGGTCGCGGGCATCCTCGCCGCCGGACTGCTGCTACCCCGGGTTCGCTGGTGGCGACTGCATCGGTTGGGCACGTTCCTGGTGACCTGGACGCTCCTGTCGACGGCCATCAGCTCGGTTTGGGTCATTCATTACGTCGCGAACGTGCAGGTCAGCTCCACCACCCGGGCACTGCTCGCGGTGGCGTGCGCCATGGGGATCCTCGCCCTGCCGTCGACGACGTTGATGGTGCTTTTCGAGCTGCAGGTGCTGCTGCGCGACGTCTGGACCCGGCCGAACCTCCCGGTCGCACCGCGAACCTTCGGGGGGCGAAAGGTCTCCGTCCACGTGCCCTGCAGCGCTGAGCCACCCGAGATGGTCATCGCCACTCTGGACGCGCTGTCGCGGCTTCGCTACGACGACTTCGAAGTGATCGTGGTGGACAACAACACCGAGGATCCACGGCTGTGGCAACCGGTCGCCGAGCATTGCACGGCTTTGGGTGAGCGGTTTCGCTTCCACCACGTCAGCGCGCTGGGCGGAGCCAAGGCGGGCGCCCTGAACCACGCCCTGATGCACACCGCCCCGGACGCCGAACTGATCGCACTCGTCGATGCCGACTACCAGATGGAGCCGGACTTCCTGAACGCACTGGTCGGTCATTTCGACGACCCCCGGATCGCCTTTATCCAGTGCCGGTATGACTTCCGGGACTGGTCGCGCAACCGGTTCATGACGGGCTGCTACTGGGAGTACGTTTTCGCCGGTCCGACCACCTTTCGGGGCGCGAACCAGTTCGACATCGGCTTTCCGATGGGCACCACCTGCATCCTGCGGCGCCAGGCGCTGGCCGAGGTCGGCGGATGGGCCGAGTGGAGCCTCACCGAGGACTCCGAGGTGTCCATCCGGCTATACGCGGCCGGCTACAGCGGCCTGATGTTCCGGGCGCCCTACGGAAACGGTCTGATCCCCGAGACCTTCGCCGAGTACAAGCGGCAACGCTTTCGGTGGGTCTACGGGCCGGTGCAGACCTTCAAGCATCATTGGCGGCTGCACCTGCCAGGGCGGCGGAGCGCAGCAAACGCTCTGTCCCCCTTCCGCAAGCTCCTGTACCTGACCCAGGGGTTCGAGATCGCGACGACGCTGTCCTTCGCCCTCGCCGTACCGATCCAGCTCGCGGTCCTCGCGACGATGTTCGTGATGGGCGAGCGGCCGCCGATTCCGCCGCAGCTGTGGGCCGCGGTGGCGCTCGGCATCGCCGGAAGGATGCTCTTCCGCTGGTGCCTCTGGCACTACGAAGTGCGGGCGTCCACCCGCGGCACGTTCTTTGCCGGGCTCACCATCATGGCGCTGAGCTGGACCCGGATCGTGGGGGCCCTTGCCGGGACGTTCACCAAGGACGCGCCGTGGCGGCGCACCAGCAAGTTCACCGCGGTGTCGTCGTGGCGGCGCGGCGTCGCCGCCGCGCGCAGCGAGCTGATCGTGGGAACGACGTTGACCACCGTCGCGGGCATCGCGTTCGCGTTGGGACCGCGAGGACTCTTCCTGGCGCTGACGGTCAGCATCCTCATCCGCGGGTTCGCCTTTCTCACGGCCCCCGTCATCTCGCTGCTGTCCGAGTACGAGCTCCGCAAGCAAAGCCGGGCTGGCGAGCCGGCGGGTCGGCGGTCAGGGGCAGCGCCACGAGTCGCTGCCGTGGACCTGCTGACCGAGCGGCTCGTCATCACTGGAGGCGAGCTCGACTCGGCCGGGGCGGGCTAGCCCGGGAGCGGGACGTCCGCGACGGCCGGGCGGCGACGCGTGCGCCGGCGGAAGCTTTCCAGCTGCGCGGCGGCTTCGGCGTAGCGCATGCCCTGCGGGACGTCCTCGCCGAGTTGCGCGCCGAGGGTGCGCAGCTCGGCCATCTGGGCTGGCGTCGCGTGGCGGTTCCAGTCCGGCTGGCCGGCGGTGTCTTCGCGGGCGAACACCTCCGCGACGGTGGCCGCACCCCGCGGGGGAGGTCCGAGCCGGTCGAGCTCGTCGGCCTCCGCGTCGGAGAAGAGCCGCGAGCGGGTGAGGAAGCGGAAACCCTCCGGGGCTTCGAGGCTGAAGCCGCTCCCCCGGCCCGGCACCAGGTCGATCGTCAGGTGCGTGTGGGACCAGTACGCGAACTGCTGCGCCCCGATGTAGACCGGAACGCCCCCGGCGACGTCCGGGGCCACGATGCCGAGCCGCACGTCGCTCGGCCCGACCTCGAAATCGGACTGCAGGTAACACATCGGCGCCGACCCGTCGCAGCAGCCGCCGGACTGGTGGAGCAGGAGCGGGCCGTGACGTTCGGCGAGCGTCGCCAGCATGGACACCGCGGCCGGCGTGACATCCACCCGCCGCACGTCCCGCATCGCCTGCGTCACGACCCGCTCCCCTCGCTGCTTTAGAAGAAGCCCATCGGCTTGCCCGAGTAGCTCACCAGCAGGTTCTTCGTCTGCTGGTAGTGCTCGAGCATCATGTGGTGGTTCTCCCGGCCGATCCCGGACTGCTTGTACCCGCCGAAGGCGGCGTGCGCCGGGTAGAGGTGGTAGCAGTTCGTCCAGACCCGGCCGGCCTTGATGTCGCGCCCGGCCCGGTACGCCGTCCCCGCGTCTCGCGTCCAGACACCGGCCCCGAGGCCGTACAACGTGTCGTTGGCGATGCCGATGGCTTCGTCGTAGCTGTCGAAGCTGGTGACGGAGACGACCGGACCGAAGATCTCCTCCTGGAAGATGCGCATGTCGTTCTTGCCCTGGAAGATCGTCGGCTGGACGTAGTAGCCGCCGGACAGGTCGCCGCCGAGGTCGACACGCTCGCCGCCGACCGCGAGCCGGGCGCCTTCCTGCTTGCCGATGTCGATGTAGGCGAGGATCTTCTCGAGCTGATCGGTCGAGGCCTGCGCTCCGATCATCGTCTCGGTGTCGAGCGGGTCGCCCTGCCGCACGGCCTTGGTGCGGATCACGGCCTGCTCGAGGAACTCGTCGAAGATCGGCTGCTGGATCAGCGCGCGGCTCGGGCAGGTGCACACCTCGCCCTGGTTCAGCGCGAACATCGTGAAGCCTTCGAGCGACTTGTCCTGGAAGTCGTCATTGGCGGCCATGACGTCCTCGAAGAAGATGTTCGGGCTCTTGCCGCCGAGCTCGAGCGTCACCGGGATCAGGTTCTGGCTGGCGTACTGCATGATCAGCCGGCCGGTTGTCGTCTCGCCGGTGAACGCGATCTTCGCGATGCGGTTCGAGCTGGCGAGCGGCTTGCCGGCCTCGATCCCGAAGCCCTGGACGATGTTCAGCACGCCCGGGGGCAGCAGGTCGGAGATGAGCTCCCAGAAGACGTTGATCGACGCCGGGGTCTGCTCGGCGGGCTTGAGGATGACGGCATTGCCGGCAGCGAGCGCGGGTGCCAGCTTCCACGTCGCCATGAGGATCGGGAAGTTCCACGGGATGATCTGGCCGACGACGCCGAGCGGCTCGTGGAAGTGATAGGCGACGGTGTCGTCGTCGATCTGCGAGAGCGAGCCCTCCTGGGCGCGCAGCGCGCCGGCGAAGTAGCGGAAGTGGTCCACGACGAGTGGCATGTCCGCCGCGAGGGTCTCGCGCACCGGCTTGCCGTTGTCCCAGCTCTCGGCGACGGCGAGCTTCTCCAGGTTCTGCTCGACCCGGTCGGCGATCTTGTTGAGGATCACCGCGCGCTCGCTGACCGGCGTCTTGCCCCAGGCCGGTGCGGCGGCGTGGGCGGCGTCGAGAGCCAGCTCGATGTCCTCGGCGCTCGAGCGGGCGATCTCGCAGAACACCTCGCCGGTGACGGGCGACGGGTTCTCGAAGTACTGGCCCTTGACCGGCGCGCGGTACTCGCCGCCGATGACGTTGTCGTAGCGGGACCGGAACGTGACGACGGAACCGGGCTGGCCGGGGCGGGCGAAGACAGGCACGGGCACTCCTTCGGATGGTGTGACGCAGGCCACGTAGTTGCCCGAAGGCTAGGAGCCGGAACGTTGCGAGGACGTTGCAACGCGGGCTAGCGCGCCGAGAGCTCCCGGTGCAGCAGGAGCAGCCGGGCTGCGGCGCGCGTGCGGCGCGGCGAGCCCGCAGGCAGGCTGGCGTGAAGCGCGTGCCAGAGGTCGATGTCGTCCGCTCCCCACGGCGTCTCGACGACGGCGCCCAGCAGCTCGGTGTCCGGCTGGCGCAGCAGCGCGTGCCGGACCTCGGCGTGCAGCTGCTCCCGCAGATCGATGACGAACGGTGCCTCCGACTTCGGCAGCACCGGCCCGGCGTAGCGGCGCAGCGCGCCGCGCAGGTCGCCGCGGTCGAGCAGCCGGCGCACCTCGCTGGCGTCGGTGTCGAGCGGGATGGCCAGCCGGTAGGGACGCGAGAGCAGCACTTCCGCCCCGAGCACGCGGCGCAGCCGGGTGATCTCGGCCCGCACCGTCACGGCGTCCAGCGAGCGCTCGTCGAGCCGGATCGACAGCTCCTCGGCCGACAGCCCGCGGGGCCCGCCGGCGAGCACGAGCAGCAGCTCGGCGTGGCGCGGGCTGAGGCGTATGCGGCGCAGCGAGCGCTCACCGTGAACCGTCAGGTAGCCATCGCGCCGGTCGAGGACGTCGAGCTCCAGCCGGCTCGCGGCGAGCGAGCGGGCTGCGGCAGGCACCTCGCCGGCACTCGGGCGCACCGGTTCGGCCACTCCCGTACCGGCCAGGGCAGCCAGCCGCAGCTCGGCCTCGGCCGCGGCAACGGTCGCGCAGATCAGCGCCAGCACCGCCTTCGACGCGGCCCGCTCATCGCCCGTCACGTCGACGACGCCGAGCAGCGCACCGGTGTGCGGGTGATGCACCGGCGCTGCCGAGCAGCTCCAGCGATGCACGTTCGCGTTGAAGTGTTCCGCCGACTCGATGCGCGCCGGCGCATCTGTCGCGAGCGCAAGAGCGGGAGCGCTCGTCCCCCCGCCCGCCTCGTCCCAGCGCGCCCCGGCGACGAAGTTCATCCGCTCGGCCCGGCGCAGCGACGCGGTGGCACCTTCGACCCACAGCAGCCGCCCGGCCCCGTCGCCGACCGCCACGACGAGCCCCTCCTCCTGCGCGTGCGGCAGGAGCAGCCCTCGCACCAGCGGCATGACGGCCGCCATGGGGTGTTGCTCGCGGTAGTCGGCGAGCTCGTCGCCGAACTCGATAGGCGCCAGGTCGCGCTCGGGAGGGACGCCGAGCTGCCGGCACCGCGACCACGACGCAGCGATCTCCGGACGGACGCTCGCAGGCACGCTGCCGGTGAGCAGAAACTGCTCCCAGTCGCTCTCGAGGGCGCGGCGACCTCGCGCCGTAGCGGAAACCTGGCGCGCCATCTCGCCCCCATCGGTAAGACTGGGACCGTGCCGTCCGGGGAACGCTACTCCGCCTCCGCGGACCTGCGCACGGAGCTCGACCGGCAGCCGGACCGCCTGGCCGACCAATGTGCTCGTCGCGCAGCTGCTCTGACCGGCTGCTGCCCGCACAAGCCGCATTAGCCCATTCGGGTGATATCGGGGTCTCCGTGTGTTAGTTCGCGTCTGCAAAAGGGATAAGCGAACCATTGCATCGGGCTCATCGGGGGGTTAGTCGTGCGTAAATACATTGCTGCTATCTGTTGCGTTGCCGGCCTCGCCACAGGTTGCGGATCCGGCTCGAGTTCCTCGGGGGTGGCCGCAGCCACTCCGTCGACGCTGAGCTCCGGAAGGCAGCCGTCGGTCGGGCCGACGAAACCCGGTGCCTCGCCGTCGCCGAAACCGGCCGCGATCGAGCTCGAGGTGATCAAGCGCAACGGGGCGACGCTGGTCATCGCCCCGGTCGTGATCCGCAACCAGACCTACGCGTTCGTCGTCGACACCGGCGCCGAAACCACCCTGATCGACCAGGGATACGTCAAGAAGCTCGGACTCCAGCGGAGCAAGAAGGCGCCCATCCCGGTGAGCGGGATCGGCGGGTCCAGCGTCGCCTATCTGGCGACCATCAGCGATTGGACGATCGGGCGGGCCCACCTCCCCGCGTCGACGATCACGGTGAGCAATCTGAAATTCGGCGCAGGACTGATCGGGCTGCTCGGCTCCGATGTGCTTTCGACCTTCGGCAAGGTCACTATTGATTACGCCAACGAAAAGGCGACCCTGGGTTGAGCCGGGCCGCTGCGAGGCCGATAACGCAGCGGTGAGCATTTCTGCCGGCTGGTATCCCGACCCTTACTCGCCTGACAAGATTCGCTACTGGTCCGGCGAAGCGTGGACGGAACATTCCAGCCCGGCAGCGGGCCCAGCCATCGCCGGGGGCGTGGCATTGGCAGTGGCTCCCGCCCGGCCTGCCCAGAGCATCGCGACCTGCAGCGGCAAGGCCGCTGATGTCTGGCTGCCACCGGGGATGGTCGAGTGGGGTCATGTCCCGCCGGTGTGCGCAAAGCACGGCCGGCGCGCCAGCCGGATGACCAGCACGACGATCTACTCCCGCACCCCGCTCTGGGTGATCCCGATCATCCTGCTGAGCCTGCTTGTCGGGGCGATCGTCGCGCTCGCCATTCGCAAGACCGTGACGGGCAGCTGGCCGTTCTGCCCGGAGTGCGAGAAGAGCCGGCGCAGCCGCATCCTCACGATGCTCGTCGCGCTCGCCGCCTGCGCCGGCGCCATTGCCCTGGCAGCGGCGACCGGCGCGGCCGCGCTGCTCCTCCTGGCACTGGTGGCGGCAGTCGTCGCCGCCGTCTTCGGCTGCTTGTCGTCCTGGACCAGCCAGATCGGCGCCGACGTCGACCGCGACAGCGGTGCCGTTCACGTCCGCTCGCCCAGCGCCTCCTTCGTGGCAGCACTTCCGCGGATGTGACCTACCGGCTGCGGCCGGACGAAACCCCCACGGCAGACTCCGGAGGCATGGCAGACGAGCACGCCAACCGTGAGACGGTGGAGCAGTTCTTCAGCGGACCGCGCGAGCTGGACCGGCTCTCGCTGATGAGCGACGACGTCGAATGGTGGAACGGCCTCGGCAAGTTCCCGGCCGCCCCCGGGCAGAAGGTGTTTCGCGGCAAGGACGAGATCGGGCGCATCCTGCTCGGCCGCGCACCGTCGCCGCGCCAGCCGAACGGGCGCCACGTCGACCGCTACGACCTCGCGACGCTGAGCTTCGCCGACGTGCAGACCATCAGCGACGGATCGTTCGTCTTCCGCCAGCACACCTACCGCGCCACCACGATGAAAGGCCGGCCGTACGAGAACGTCTACGGCTTCCTCTTCCGCTTCGCCGAGGACGGTCGCATCGACCGGATCTGGGAACACTGGGGCACGCTCGAGGCGTACGAGACGCTCTTCCAGGGGCCGCTCGTCGTGCACGACCCGGACGTGCTGCTGCAGACCACGCCGTCGGTACGCAGGCGGCTGGACCTGTCGCGGCCGGTTCCGCGATCCGTCATCGAGGAATGCCTCGACCTGGCCGTGCATGCGCCGAACGGCTCGAATCAGCAGCCGTACCGGTTCGTCTGCGTGGACGACGACGAGCGCAAGCAGGCGCTCGCCGGCATCTACCGGGCGGCGATGTCCGACTTCATCAGCCGGCCGCGTACCGAAGCCGCCGAGGACAACGTCGACCGCTCCGGGCAGGCGCAGCAACGCATTGCCGGGAGCGTCGCGTTCCTGTCCGCCCACCTGCACGAGGTCCCGGTGCTGTGCGTGCCGATCGTCGCCGGGCGCACCGACGGGTTGGGCGCGGGCGCGCATGCCGAGCGCACGTCGGCGTTCTGGCAGGCCAACCGGTGGGGCTCGGTCATCCCGGCGCTGTGGTCGTTCATGCTGGCGCTGCGCTCACGCGGTCTTGGCTCGGCCTGGACGACGCTCTCCCTGATCCGAGAGCGCGAGGTGGCCGACGTGCTCGGCATCCCGTTCGAGAAGTGGATGCAGGTCGGGCTCTTTCCGATCGCATACACCGTGGGCACCGATTTTCGGCCCACCCCGCGCGAGCCGGCCGCCAAGTTCCTGCGCTGGAACGGTTATTCCGTGGCTGAATGAGCCCGATACTCGGCAGGTGAGCCGCGTGTCCAACGAGTTGCCTGAGGACGCGTCCGAATTCCTGCGCTCGGCGCCAGAGATCCAAGCCATCCACAACGACACCCGCAATCGCACCGTCACCGATTACGCCGCGCTGGCCCGCTTCGAGCTGTTCCTGTTCACCGCGATCGCGACGGTGCTGATCGTCCGCGGCTTCCTGGCCGCGACGGGCTACCCGAGGATCGGCGGCGGTGGCCTGCACATCGCCCACGTGCTGTGGGGCGGCCTGCTGCTCGGGGTGTCGGTCGTGCTCGCGACGACCGGCGTGGGCTCGCGGGTGCACAGCCGATCGGCGTTCATCGGGGGAATCGGCTTCGGCCTCTTCATCGACGAGGTCGGCAAGTTCCTCACCAAGAACGTGAACTACTTCTACGAACCTGCCGTCGCGATCATCTATCTGGTCTTCATCGTCTCGTTCCTGGTCGGGCGGGAGGTGATCCTGCGCCACAGGCTGACCGAACGCCACCGGCTCGCCCTGGCCAGTGGCGCCGTCGCCGATCTGGTCCTCGGACAGCTGGACGAGCGGCAGCGGCTGACCGCGCTGCGGCGACTCGAGCCGGTCGACGGCGAATTCGCCGACATCGCCCCTTCGCTACGCGGGCCCCTGGAGCTGCACCGCGGACGGCAGACCAAGGTGCTGCACCGGCTGCGCAACGCACGCAACACGGTGTTCGCCGCCGGACGGCAGATCGCGACGAACCCGATCGCCCAGGGCGTGGCCGTGGTGCTCATCCTCTACAAGTGCTGGGAGCGGGTCCACAAGCACTGGGACATCCTCGATGTGATCCACCGCGACCACGAGAAGGAGTTCTACCTGACGCTGGTCGTGTACACGAACTTCGTCACGGTGGCCGCGGTGCTGGTCGCGCTCGCGCTCCTGATCTTCCCGGGGTGGCGCCACACCGGCCTCTACCTGCTGCAGATCTCGCTGCTGGTCGACCTGCTGTTCAACCAGTTCGCCACGTTCGACTACTCGCAGTTCCGCGCGCTGCGCGACTTCTCCGTCGAGCTGCTGATGTTCCTCGGCGTCAGTTACCTGCTACGGGTGCACCCGGCGGACGGAAAGCGCCACGCCGCAACCCGCCGCTGACCACAGACTCAGAAGATTCCGGGTGCAGAAGCCCATGCAGGTTTCAGCCGCCGCGCGCTCGAGCGCGTCGGATGGGACGCGCGTTCGAGACCACCTCTGAGCTGGAGGCGGGCGATTGCACATGGCTTCCCTCGACCCGCCGAACCGATCCGCTCCAGTTCACAAAGTCGTTGTGGAACTGGGCTCAAAGCGGGAACAGGCGGCTACACCTCGCTCACCCGCGCATCGCCAGCTGGTCGATCGGCCTCCGACTTCAGAGATGGGTACGATCCGAGCGATTTTCCCGGCGGCCCGGGGATTGACTATCCAGACGGACGGGCGTACTTCGGGGTCAACGATACTTCAATTGCGCAGGAGTACTCAAAACTGAGTAGCTACGACTCGAATATCATTGAGACACGCATCCCGAACGATGTCTTTGAGCGGGAGTTTAAGCCTCATATGTCTCGGTACGACGGAGGTCCGCGCTGGCAGATTGGTCTGCCCCGAGACCTGATTCCCAGGCTGAATGAGTTTCCTCGGTTTTGGCTGGGGAGTGAGTGATGACGGAGGCGCAGTGGAATAACCTCGGGACCCATGTAACTCTTGGGGAACGGCGACATGCTCGCGTGGTTCGAGTTGATCGTTGGGGCGTTTTATTGGACCTCGGACTACCATTCTCGGGATTTATGGATCGTCTCCACATTGGTGAAAGAATTGGAAACTACCACGTGGATGATGAGCTGGAGGTAGAGGTCGTCCAGCTTGCGGAGTACAACAGGCAGATCCGTGTCCAACCGGTGACGGAGGGCTAGCAAGAGAATGCGTGTCCGCAGTTCAGAGCTCGATCTCTTGACGACTTCGAACGTGTTCGGCCCCAGTTTCTCCGGTGGGCAACAGCCTTAGCCGCTGCCGGGGTTGGGCCTCTGCAGCGACAGGTGCGCGCCCGCGTCAGCAAGCACGAACTGGCCGGTGACGTTCGCCGCGAAGTCACTCACCATGAGCAGGATGAGGTTGGCCAGATCCTCCGGCGCGCAATGGCGTTGCAGCGGGGTCGACGCCGCGATCGCGTCGAAATACTCGGGCGGCAGCGCGGCCCTCACGTGCTCGGTCGGCGTGGTGCCGGGCGCGACGGCCATGACCCGGATGCCGGCCGGCCCGAGCTCGACCGCCATCGTCTTCGTCAGATGGTTGATACCGCTCTTGGCGGCCGCGTAGACGCTCATCCCGGGCACCCCGCGGGTGGTCTCTCCGGAGCTCACGTTCACGATGACCCCGCCCTTGCCGGCGGCGACCATCGCCTGCGCTTCGGCGCTGCAGCACAGGAGCGTCGCGACCAGGTTCACCTCGAGGATGCGATGGATGTAGTCGCTGTCGAGCTCGGTCACGGGACACGGGCGTAGCCCGGCCATCATCCCGACGTTGTTGACGGCGATGTCCAGCCCGCCGAAGGCCTCGATGCCTTGCGCCACAAGGCTTTTCACCTGCTGCTCGTCGGTGACATCGGCGGCGATCGACAGCGCGGTACCGCCCGCGTCGCGGATGGTCTCGGCCACGTGCTCACCCCGCTCGGCGTCGATGTCGTTGACGATGACCGCGGCGCCCGCCGCCGCCAGCAGCTTGCGCCGTCGCCGCACCGATCCCGGCGCCCCCTCCGGTGACGAGCGCGGCGCGGTCAGCCAGCGAGATGGCCAGGCTCACCGGGGCCCGGTGCAACAAACCGATGGTCTCCTCGACCGCCGCCTCGGCCCAGCCCTGGAGCGTCTGCGGGTCCGTGCCGCCGATCGGATGCGGCAGCACCAGCGTGCGCAACGCGGGCATGCCGAAGTGCAGCGCCATGCTCTCCGCGATCGGCGCGAACCGGGTCGTCGTCACCACGACCGAGGGAAGCCCGAGCTTCTCGAACTCGATGGCGTCGTACACGCTGTAGGCGGTGCAGCTTCCGCAGTCGGCGCTGCCGGTGATGACGATGTCGGCTTCCTTCTGCACGCGCTCCACGACGTCGGCCGCTGCGGGGATCGCGGCATTCGCGGTGAGCCCCTGCGGACCCTTCTGCGTGATGACGGACAGCGTGGCTCCGCAGCGCGCGGCCAGCGCCTGCGCGAGGTGGGTCATCACCAGATCGGCGTTCGGCTTGCCGTTGTCGACGACCGCGATGCGCAGCCCGCTGAGACTCCCCGCGGGCGGCGAGAGTGCGAGTGACTCCTGACCGATCGCGCCATCCGGCCGGTAGACCTGCAAGTCGTGCTCATCTATCCCCTCTCAGCCTTCTAGCGGGCAGTGTGACACTGCTCGTCATTCCCCAGCTCGGGATGAGCGAGGAGTGCTTGCCCGGCCCGCCGCTCACCAGGACGCGGATGTTGTCGGGATGGGCCGTCATCGGCAGCGGGTGCTCGTCGCCGGTCACCATCATCCAGGCCGGCCAGGCGACGCGTTCGAAGTGCTTGCGCAGCAGGCCCGCCGGCATCCGCGCCCGCTCATACAGGTAGGAGGAGACGTCGCGACGCGTGAGCGCCTCACGCGCCAGGCTCGCCGCGTGTTCCGGGCCGAGCACGACGAAGAACTCGCCCTGGCCGATGCAGGCGTTGTTCATGCCCAGCGTCGTCATCGCCGAGGCGATCTTGTCGAGGATCAGATCCGCCCGGCCCGCCGCCTCCATGTCGTGCACGTTGTGCGGGCCCTCGCCGCAGTGGACCGTCACGGCGCTGGGAGCCGTCACCCCGCGGCTGCGCGGGTAGGACTCCCACGGGCTGTCAGCGGCGTTCTCGGCGATGCAGTAGCTGTACTTCGCCGGCTGGCCTTGGGTCGACGCATCGCCGGAGCCGGGGCGCGCACCCGCGACGTGGAGCAGGATCAGCCGCACCGCGCGGCCGACCGTCGCGTTGGCCCGATTGCCGGGGCCGAAGACGCCGGTGCCGGCATTGAACCCGCACTCGGTGACGGCGTCGCCGGAGACGATCACCAGCGGCGAGACGGGATGCGTCGTCGCGTTGACCCCGCGGATGTTGACCTCGGGACGGCCGAGCGCGCGCACCGCCGTGAGGACGACCGGGAAGACGTTGGCCGGGCACCCGGCCAGGACGCAGTTGACGGCGACGATCCGGCGGGTGACGACGCCAGACCGCGGCGGGAGCACGGCGAGCGGCTCGTCCGGGTCACCGGCCGCGTATTCAAGCATGGCCTCGACGCGTTCGGGAGTGGGAGCGACGAGCGGCAGGCCGTCGCCCCAGCCGTGTGCTTCGTACAGGTCGAGCAGGGCCTCGGGGTCGTCCTGCGGCAGCGTCAGCAGCTCATCCGCCATCGACGACACCGGCTGCTCCTTCGAATATTCGAACGTGCGTTCCCGAATAATGACGACACTCCGCGAAAGACATTCCCGGTGTCAAGGCCGCCACCAGAAGCGCGCTGCGCTCCGGCCGAGGACGTCCGCCCGCTGCGGCGGTGTCAGCGTCTCCACGGACAGCCGACCGACGTCGGCCAGCTGCGAGTAGGGCCGGTCGTGGGTCTGAGCGAAGTCGGAGCCCCACATGACGCGCGCGGATCCGAACGCGTTGACCAGCTGGGCCAAGAACGCCTGACCCGTCGCCGCACTCACCTGACCGAGGACGTGGTTGGTGACCTTGACCGCGATCTGCGGGTGACGCGCCAGGTCGAAGAGCGGCCGCGCGCCCGCGAACGCCGGAGGCTCGCTGAGGTCCGGGAACCCGCAGTGGTCAATGACGATGCGCGCCTCGGGATGGCGAACGAGTGCTCGCGCGACACCGGCCAGCTGAGGGAACATCACGGTCGCGACGACCGGACACCCGAGCCGGACCGCCTCCTGCCAGAGCGGCTGGTACGCGTCGAAGTCGAGCGCCAGCGGATCCGGATCGCGAACGGTGAAGAAGCGCAGTCCGGCAGCGCCGGCGTCGACGCAGCGCTGAATCTCGCCGACCGGATCGGGGGCGGCCGGATCGATGGCACACACCGAGGCGAAGCGCTCGGGCCTGGCGCGGGCGGCGTCGAGAACGTAGCCGTTGTCGAAGCCGTAGGCCCCGACGGGTTGCACCAGCACCGCTCGACCGACGCCCGCCCGGCCCATCAGCTCGACGAAGGTCTCGGCGTCCGTCGGTGCCTCGCGGTACCAGCTGTCACCGGGCAGCGCGGTCGGATGCAGCGGGTAGCGCGCGGGATCGCCGATCAGGTGGACGTGGGTGTCGACCAGCTCTCCCTGGGGCATGCGCGAAGATAGCGCCATGGACGACACCGCCATCGACCGCTCGCTTGGCGAGCTGCGTGCGGTGCTGGCTGCCGACGGGGCCGATCTGGTGCTCGCGTCCACCGACGCGGCTGCCGGCAGCGTGACGCTGCGCCTGGTGCTTGAAGCATCGGACTGTGCCGACTGCGTCGTCCCCGCGCCCCTCATCGCCGACATCGCGCAGGCGGCGTTCGACAAGGCCGGCGCCGGAGTCAGCAGGGTGGTCATCGACGACCCACGGGTGTCCGCCTGAGGGTTGTGAATCTTCCGCGGAAGATGAACAGGATTCCTGAATTCCCTGTCAGCCGCTTCTCCGGCGTGCTAGGCATGCGCAGCCACGGGGCCGGAGCGTCCGTCCCGGGCCGCCCAGAGGGGGTCCCATGTTCGTCACCGTGATCCATCGCATCCACGATCCCGAAGGATTCGAAGCGGCTGAGGCCAGAGCGATGGCGGCAGGCCTGCCCGGACATGTCGCCCTCCCGATCCATGCGTCCACCCCCGACCACCGACTCGGAATCTGCATCTGGGAAGGCGAGTCGTTGGAGGCGGTGCGCGAGGTCGTCGAAGGCGCTGTGGGCGCGTGGAGCTACAACGAGTACTCGGAGATGGCGGTCGACGGGCTGACGCCACAGCTCGCGTAAGCGAGAGCCGTCAGTTCGCTCGTGCCATCCGGGCGGAGTCCCTTACTGGTGGCCCAAAGAACGGAAGACACGTTGGCGTAAGAGCTGGTATTGCTCGGCATTGCGCTTGAGTGGACCGGCCGGCCGACAGACGACTGCGGGTGGCTGAACGCTCTCGGTCGCATCGAACTGCTCGAGCGTGAGGTCCAGTTCAATGCCGCTAGGAAGTCTGTTCCACCAGTGAGCGCCCTGTCGCGATGCGTCGGGATTGAGCACATCGGCGAGTAGCAAGTCGCCGCCAAGGAGGTCATGGACGACTAAGGCAGTGACACCACACTGACCACGTGCCGGGCGGGCGCTCGACCATGGAAGGTCGACCGGATCACACGTGTCGGCCGACCAGGCCGAGCGAATCGCTCCTTCGATGTCGAGCAAGGTCCACGCGGCCACGCCGGCATCCTTCCAGCAACGGGTGACGTACTCGAGCGGCCCTTGCTTTCCTGCTCGCTCTGGGGCAGCTCGTCAACACCGGCGACAGCAGACTCGCCTGGAGCGAGGTCATCAAGAGCGAGATCAACATGAAGACCCACGCTGACAAGGCGTTGGCGTCGCTGAAGGCATAAGAGGCCTCGTCTGAGAAGTGAGCCGCGGATTCTTCCGCGGAAGATTCTGTGAGCCCGAATCCGTGTGCCCATCAGATGGTTCTGGTGCAGGAGAAGGCGCGTACAGACAATGCGTTGTCGTCTGGAAGCGGGTCATGTTTTGGTGTGACAACCGATTCGATATGGATCACATCCGATCGTCTGTGGAAGCTGATCGCCGTCCGCCGAGCAACTCTCCGCGGAGATTTCGGGTCGGTCATTCTGTGTATCCGCCCAGCTCAGCAGCCCGAAATTGTCGGAGGTCAGCTCTAGCGTTCTTGCTATGAGAGCCGTCTCCGCCCTGCCAGCACCCGCTGCTACCGAGCCGTTCACCCCCGAGTCGTTGGCTGCCCTGTCTGATCGGGAGCTGAAGGATGAGTTGTCGACGTGGGCGGGGCGGGTCGCTGCCGGCGAGGCCCGGATGCTGGCCTACATCGGCGAGATGGATCAGCGCGGAGCCTGGTTCGAAGAGGGCATCGTCTCCACCGCGGCGTGGCTGTCGTGGCGGCTCGGGATGGGTCCGACGGCCGCATCCGAACGGGTCCGGGTCGCCCGGGCGCTTCGCCGTTTACCGCTGACGTTTCAGGAGTTTCTCGCCGGCCGGATCTCCTACACCAAGGTCCGGGCGCTGACCCGGATGGAGATCGAGAACGACGAAGAAACGTATGTGTCGCTTGCCCGCCATGCTTCCGGTGAGCAGCTGGAGCGGCTTGCCGGCGGGATGCGCCGGGCGCGTAAATACGCCGAAGACGACGCCAAACGCAAGGCCGGCGAACCCGTCCCGAAAACCACCCCGCGCGCTGCCGTCCGCTATGACCAGGACGGCGACATGCTCATCACGCTGCGGCTGTCAGCCGCCGACGGGCAGCTGCTGATCGCCGCCATCGACGCCGCCCGCACCGACCTCGACGCCGAAGCGGCCGCGGAAGCCACCAAGCTCCGGCCGGATTCTTCCGCGGAAGAATTCACTCCCCGCGCCGGGCAAGGCGACGCCTTCCTGCGCCTGGCACAGGGCTACCTGCGCCACCGCGCCAAAGCCCATCCCGCCCGGGCCCGCCGCGACCGGGCGAAGCTCGTCTGCCAGGTCGACCCGCTGTCAGGCTGGGTCCGCCTCCCCGACGGTGAGCTGCTCCCACCACAGGTGGCTGCCGCCGAACGCCTCTCCCTGCCCGGCGGCCTCGGCCTGCGCCGCCTCACCGCCGCCGACCTGCGCAAGCACGACCTCGGCCGCAGCAGACGCGAACCCGACCAGAAGCTGCGCGACCTGCTCGGCACCATCGACGGCGAACGCTGCCGCATCCCCGGCTGCACCCGCACCCGACGGCTGCACGCCCACCACCTGACGTTCTGGAGCCGCGGCGGCCGCACCGACCTGGCGAACACCCTGCTGGTCTGCGAACACCACCACCAGCTGGTGCACGCCGGACACCTTCACCTCAGCCTCGACCCGGCCACCCGCATCCTCACCGTCACCACCCGCACCGGCGAAACCGTGCCCGAACAGCCCACCCCGCCCTGGCAGCCCGCCGAAAACCTCGACCCCAGCAAGACGTCCCCGCCGACGCCATCCGCCCCGAGCTCGACGGACCCCTCAACCTGCACTACGCCGTCAACGTGCTGCTCTACCGCGCCCGGCTACTCGCCAATGCCGCGTGAGAATCCGCGACAGGAATCAGGCCAGCTCGACGTCCGTCACCTTCGCGTTCGGACGCGGCACGAAGCGCGGCACCTGACGTTGATAGGCCGGGTACGCCGGGTAGCGCTTGGTCTGGATCCACTCGCTCATCCGCGAGCTGCCCTGGAAGAGCGCCAGGAGCAGCAGGCAGCCGACGATCGTCCACTTGATCTGATGCGTCGCGACGACGCTGAACAGGAAATAGACGATCCAGAGCGACTGCTCGGCCAGGTAGTTCGGGTGGCGGGTGTGGCCCCACACGCCGTCATGGATGAAGCCGGCCGAGTAGCGACCGGTCAACGGTTCGCCCGCCGCGACCAGGCGCTTCTTCTCCTGCTGGAAGTTCCACTGCAGCTGGTCGGAGTACGTCTCGAACGCCACGAGCGCGATGAAGCCGAGGGCCAGCAGCCAGTCGAGCGCACCCAGGCCGTGGGCCGCTCCGTAGACGGAGATGATCGGCAGCGTGATCAGCAGCAGCAGCACGTTCTGGTAGGCGCAGATGAAGACCAGGTTGAACGCTGCCCAGCCGGCGGGGGTACGCAGCACCGGCCACTGCCGCAGGAAGTTCCAGCGGTAGTCCTCCTCGCCGCTCCAGAAGCGCCACGAGTAGCCACCCATGCGCGAGAAGTTGTACGTCAGCCGCGCGCCCCAGATGGTCGCGAGGATCGACATGAGCACCATGCGTGCATCGAAGCTGGCGCGCGCTGTCGCGATCCAGCTGTAGACGACCGGGATGATGCTCCAGAGCTTGTCGACCTGGCTGACATTGTTGGTCAGCTGGCCGACCACGAAGCAGGCGACCGTGACGCCCCCACCATCACCCAGACGTTGCCCCACAGCAGGGACCATTGCGCGTGCGTCATGGGGGCAGGTTAACGCGAGAGGGTCGCCTGCGGTTCCTGCAATACCGCTCGCGGTTGGCTCCAGAGGAAGCCCTGGCCGAGCTCGCAGCCCAGCTCGACGAGGATGTCGCGTTGCTCCGCCGTCTCCACGCCCTCGGCGACGACCTTCACGCCCACCGCCTTCGCCAGGCTGAGCACGCTGGCGACGATGGCGGTGTCCTCCGCCTCGACCCCGAGGCCGTCGACGAAGGAACGATCGATCTTCAGCTCGTCCACCGGGAAGCGCTTCAGGTAGACGAGCGAGGAGTACCCGGTACCGAAGTCGTCGATGGCCAGCCGGACCCCGAGGCCCTTCAGCGCATGCAGCACGCCGAGCGCCGCGTCGGGATCGTCCATCAAGGCGGTCTCGGTGATCTCGAGGACGAGGCTCGACGGGTCGAGCTTCGTCTTGCGCAGGATCGTCTGCAGGCGCGACGGCAGGTGGCGGTCCGCGAGCTGGCGGGCCGAGAGGTTCACCGCGATGCCGAGCGGCGCCCGGTCCGCGTCGGCCTGGTGCCACGGCGCCGCCTGCCGGCAGGCCTGCTCCAGAGCCCACGCGTCGAGTTCGCGAGATGAGCCCGGTCTGCTCGGCGAGCGGGATGAACTCGTCCGGCGCCAGCAGGCCGCGGGTGGGGTGCTGCCAGCGAAGGAGCGCCTCGGCCGCGACCATGCGCTCGCTCGCCAGGTCCATGATCGGCTGGTAGTGCAGCCGCAGCTCGCGATTCGCCGCGGCGCGGCGCAGCTCCCCCACGAGGCGGAGCTGATCGGCGCGGTCTGACGTCTCGGGCTCGTAGCGCTCCCAGCACGCCCGGCCCTTGGCCTTCGCCTGATACACGGCGATGTCGGCCTGGCGCAGCAGCTCGCTCGCCGCCTCGCGCACCGCCTCGGGACCGCTTTCGGAACGAAGGGCACGCGCTGAAGCCCGGTCAGCGACGGCGACGCCGATGCTCGCCGTGATGACGAGGTCGAGACCCGCGACCTGCAACGGCTGGCGGAAGGTGGCGCAGATGCGCTCGGCGAGGCGGTTCGCCTGCTCCCCTGACTTCAGCCCCTCGGCCAGGACGACGAACTCGTCGCCGCCGAGCCGGGCGACGGTGTCATGGTCGCGTACCGCCTTCGAGATTCGCTCGGTCGCGATCAGGAGCAGCTCGTCGCCCACCCCGTGACCGAGGCTGTCGTTCACCGACTTGAACTGGTCCAGGTCGACGAACAGCAGCGCCACTCGGCCGACGCCCCGGTCGGTACGGGCCAGCGCCGCATCGAGGCGTTCCATGAGCATGGTGCGGTTGGCCAGGCCCGTGAGCGGATCACGCATCGCCATCCGCGTGAGGGCTGCCTCGGCACGCTTTCGCTCCGTGATGTCGGCGAACGTGCTCAGCGATCCGAGATGAAGCCCGGCGTCGTCGTACAGCGGCTTGACCGATACCAGCAGGTGGCGGGTCGCCCCGTCGGGATGGTTGAACGGGAACTCGTAGCGCTCCCCGATGCCCTGCCGGCGGCGCTTGAGCCGGGCCAGGACCTCGAGGTCGTCCGGCAGGAAGCTGGTCGACTGCCGGCCCACGAGGTGGTTCACGTCGAGCCCGAGGAACTCGGCCAGCTGCTGGTTCGCGAACGTGATCACGCCCTCGGGGTCGACGAGCAGGATTCCCTCGCCCGAGGTCTCGACGATCGCGCGGTGCAGAGCCTCGGACTGGTGCAGGCGGGCCAAGGCCGACCGGCGGTCCGTCACGTCGCGCAGGTTGGCGATGATGCCGTTGACCGCAGGGTGGTCGCTCTGGTTGCTGGTCGTCTGCTCGACCCATCGCCACGAGCCGTCGCGGTGGCGCAGGCGGAACTCGATCGTCGGCTGCACGCCCGGCTGCGACACCGACTCGGTGAACGCGGCCTCGACCAGGGCGACGTCGTCGGGATGCACGAGATCGCGCCGGATGCCCTCCCGGAACTGGTCGGGCGTCCAGCCGAAAAGCCGGGTCACCGCGCTTCCGATGTAGCCCAGCTGGGTGTCCGGCTTGGCGACCACGGCCACGTCGGCGGAGTTGGCGACCACGGCTTGCCACCAGGCCTGGCTGGCCACCAGTTGTGCTTCGGTCGCCTGCTGCTCGCTGAAATCGGTGAAGGTCCCGATGATGGCGACGAGCTCGCCGGAATCGTCGTAGACGCCGGTGTCGGTCATGAGCGCCGGGAACGCGCTCCCGTCGCGCCGGCAGACGGTAAATCGTCCGCTCCAGGATTGACCCTCTTGCAGCGACGCCAAGATGCCCTGCAGCTGCTCGTGTTGCACCTGCGGAACCGTGAGTTCCACGGCGGAGCGGCCCATGGCCTCCGCGGCCGACCAGCCGAAGAGCCGTTCCGCGGCGGCGTTCCAGAACACCACGAGCCCCTGCAGGTCGCACACGACAACGGCCTGGCCGAGTGCGTGCAGCGCCGCCCGGCAGGCACTGTCGTCGAACACGCCGCAGACATCGGCGGAACGGCTCGATGCCACCCGGCCTCCTCGCGTCCGCGGAACAAACCGCCCGTATCGCCAACTGGGCATCGGCCGACGAGAGCGCCATCTGGTCACCCGCGGGAGTGAGATGAACTCCCCTGAAAGGAAATTCCGGATTCCTTGGTGGAATCCTGCCAATACCGAGGAAACCGCCGAACTCTGCGGTTTCACGCGAGCCCGTCCAGAAAAGCGCACGGAATCGTTGCCGGGCGCTGGATCCCGATTCTTTTTCGCGCCCGCCAGAGGTCCCATTGGCGACCACGACGGCCGATGTTAGCGTGTGGACTTAAGTAACCCTCCCCTTACAAGATGGGCAGGTCCGCCGGGTGCTCGCGACGTTTGTGATCGGGCTGCGTGAGGGCCTCGAGGCGGCCCTGATCGTGGGCATCATCGCCGCCTTCCTCAAGCAGCGAGGCACCCCGCGCGACCTGCGCTTCGTCTGGCTCGGCGTGCTCGCCGCCCTCACCATCTGCCTGGCGGTCGGCATCACGCTGCAGGTGATCTCCGCCGACCTCCCGCAACGCCAGCAAGAGGGCCTGGAGACGGTCATCGGCGCCGTCGCCGTCGGCATGGTCACCTACATGGTCGTCTGGATGCGGCGCCACTCCCGTGACCTCAAGGGCCAGCTCGAGAATGCCGCCGGTTCGGCGCTCGCCCGCGGATCGGCTCGCGCGCTGGTCCTGATGGCGTTTCTGGCCGTCCTGCGCGAGGGGCTGGAAACGGCCGTCTTCCTCATCGCGGCCTTCAACGCGAGCGGTAACGGTCTCAATGCCGGCTTCGGCGCCCTGCTGGGCGTGCTCCTCGCCGCCGGCCTCGGCTGGGGCATTTACCGGGGCGGCGTCAAGATCAACATGTCGCGCTTCTTCCGGGCCACAGGGGTGGTGCTCGTCGTCGTCGCCGCCGGTCTGGTCATGACCGCGTTCCACACCGCCCACGAGGCGGGCTGGATCAACGTCGGCCAGGAGCGCGTGGTCGACCTGTCGTGGCTGGTGCGCAACGGCTCGGTGCAGGCGTCGCTGATCACCGGCGTGCTGGGCATCCAGTCGGGTCCGACGGTGATCGAGGTGGTCGGCTGGCTGGCCTACCTGGTGCCGTTCGTGCTCTTCGTCGCCTGGCCCCCGAACAGGCAGGCGCCGTGGAAGGCCGTCGCGTGGGTCGCCACCGGCCTGGCCGCCGCCGCTGCCGCCGCTGCCGTCGCGTTCGCCGTCGCGGCGCCGACGGCCCCCGGCCGGACGCAGCAGGCCCGCTGGACGACGGCGGTCACCGGCACCAGCAGCAGCAAGGTCAGTGCGGCAGGCTTCACGTCGATGGCCATCCGCACCCCGGTGACGGGCTCGACCTCCTGGACCGCTGGCGCAGCCAAGGTCACCGGCAGCGACGAGAAGTCCGCCATCCCCGTGAGCGTGCTGAACCGCACGAGCAGCCAGCCCGTGCCCGCGAGCGCCGGGCTGCCGACCAACGCGACACCCCAGCAGCTGGTCGCGCTGAACGGGGGCCGGCTGCCGATCGGGATCTCGTCCCGCGACGCGGCCGCCTCGTACCCGATCTCCTACCAGGAGCGCGTGAGCGAGACGCTCTGGCGCGATCCCACGACCGGCTTGCTCCTGGACGCCAGCCGGCGCGCGGTGATCGTCGCGACCGCCAAGACGACGTCGGGACCGATCGTGCTGGGCGCGGTGCGGGAGACGATCACCAAGCCCACATCTGCAGCCGTCGCCGCTGCGGTGACGCTCGACCGTGATCAGCGCGCCACCGCGGGCCAGGCTTCGCGGTGGGGTTCGACCTATCCCCGGACCTTCGGGATCGCCGCGGCCCTGCTGTCCATCGTCGCCGGCACCGCCGGCTTTGCCGCGCACCTGCCGGTGGACGGCAGCCCGTCGCGCGCTCCCGCGGAGGGCTCGCCAACCCCTGTTGCAGCCGGCTCCCGGTCCACGCAGAACTTAGGGTAGCTTTCCCTAAATCAGGCGCCGGCGGAGGTGCCGTGCGATTCGGAGGATTCATGGGGTCACGAGGCGGTCAGCGCTGGGCTTTGACGGGCATCACGGGGTTGGCGACGGTGACTGCTCTGGCCGCGTGTGGCAGTAGCAGCAGCGGGACGAACGCGGCTCCCAGCAGCTCCGGCGCCAGCAGCGGCGCGCGCACCGTGAACGTCGTGATCACCAGCGACGGCTGCAAGCCGGACGCCGACAGCTTCACCTCCGGCCCGCTGACCTTCAAGGTGCAGAACAAGGACGCGACCGGCGTCACCGAGATCGAGCTGCTCTCCGACGCGCGGATCATCGCCGAGAAGGAGAACCTGGCGCCCGGCTTCAGCGGCTCGTTCTCGCTGTCGCTCTCCGGCGGCGACTACACGCTCTATTGCCCTGGCGCGACCACCGAGAAGTTCCCGATCACGGTGACGGGTGGCACGGCGAGCAAGGCGGCCACCGACACCAGCACCCTGCTCGCCGAGGGCACCAAGACCTACGGTGCCTACGTCAACACCCAGATGGCGCTGATGGTCAGCAACACGCAGCCGCTGGTCACCGCGATCAAACAGGGTGACCTCGCCGCGGCGCAGGCCGCCTACGGCAAGGCCCGGCCCTACTACGAGCGGATCGAGCCCGTTGCCGAGTCGTTCTCGACCGGCAGCGAGGACCTGGACGCGGCGATCGACGCCCGCGCCGACGACGTCCCCGCCGACCAGCTGACCGGCTACCACCGCATCGAGAAGGGCCTGTTCGCCGACAAGAGCACCGCGGGGCTGGCTCCGGTCGCCACTGCGCTGATGGCCGACATCAAGAAGCTGCAGGGGCTGACGGCCAAGACTCACCTACCAGCCGGCCGAGCTCGCGAACGGCGCCGTGGGCCTGCTGGACGAGGCCTCGAAGACGAAGATCACCGGCGAGGAAGAGCGCTACTCGCACGTCGACCTGGTCGACCTGGCCGGCAACGTCGAAGGCTCCGAGCAGGCCTTCGCCGCCCTGAAGCCCGGACTGGACACCATCGACCGGGCCCTGAGCACCACCATCTCCGACCGCTTCGAAACGGTCGACACCTTGCTCGACAAGTACCGCGACGCGAGTGGCAACGGCGGCTTCGTGCTATACACGACGCTGACCAAGGCCCAGACCCGGGAGATCGCCCAGGCGATCCAGGCCGTCAGCGAGCCGCTCTCGAAGGTGGCGGACAAGATCGTCAACTCCTGATGGTGGGCAAGGGCCGCCGGCTGACCCGGCGCGGATTGCTGGGCGGCGCGGCCGGGGTGACCGGGGCGCTCGTGGCGGGCGGCGTCGGTTACGCGGCCGGTGATGCGGTGGCCTCGCCGGACAGCAGCTCCGGGAGTGACACCGTTCCCTTCTACGGCGCGCACCAGGCCGGGATCGCGACACCGACCCAGGACCGGCTGGCGTTCGCCGCGTTCGATGTCACCACCTCGGATGTCGACGACATCAAGACGATGCTCGGCCTCTGGTCGGCCGCTGCCGCTCGGATGACCGCCGGGTTACCGGTGGCGTCCGTCGAGACCCGGCCGCAGGCCCCGCCGATCGACACCGGGGAGGCTTTGGGGCTGCGCGCCGGTCAGCTGACCGTGACGGTCGGCTTCGGGCCGACGTTCTTCGACGACCGGTTCGGGCTGGCGAGGTTCAAGCCGGAGGCACTCGAGCCGATCCCGAGCCTGCCCGGCGATTCGCTCAACCCCGACATCAGCGGCGGCGACCTCTGCGTGCAGGCCTGCTCGAACGATCCGCAGGTGGCGTTTCACGTCATCCGCAACTTCGCCCGGATAGGGCGCGGCACCGTCGTCATGCGGTGGTCGCAGGCGGGTTTCGGGCGCACATCCACGACGAGCACCAGCCAGGCCACCCCGCGCAACCTGATGGGCTTCAAGGACGGCACCAACAACATCAAGGCCGAGGACGCGGCCGCGATGGACCGGTTCGTCTGGGTCGGCAGCGAGACGGACCAGGACTGGATGCGAGGCGGCTCCTACCTCGTCACCCGGCGCATCCGGATGCTGCTGGAGAGCTGGGACGCGGACTACCTGGCGGACCAGGAGAAGGTCTTCGGCCGCACCAAGGACGGGGGCGCTCCCTTCGGCGGCAAGGGCGAGTTCGACACGGTGAACCTGGTCGCCAAGAAGAATGGGAAGCCGCTCATCCCCGCCGACGCCCACATCCGGCTGGCCAGTCCGGAAACGCACGGCGGCACGAAGCTCCTGCGCCGCGGCTACTCGTTCACCGACGGCACCGACCCGGCGACGGGACAGCTCGATGCGGGACTGTTCTTCATCTGCTTCCAGAAGGACGCCCGCACCCAATTCGTGCCCATCCAGCGGCTGCTCGGGCGCAGCGACGCGTTGAACGAATACATCAAACACGTCAGTAGCGGGCTCTTCGCCGTCCCCCCTGGGCTCTCGGCACCGGGCGATTGGTTCGGGAAGAAGCTCTTCGCCTGAGCGTGCAGGCGGCCGGGCAGGGCGCCACGCAACGCCGACGTCGCAGCCGCAGCAACTTTCCTGAAACACTGCGTAACCCCGCAGCAGTGGCGATAGCCTCCTAGCCGTTTGCCGCGTGCTGTCAGGCAGCGCACAGGAGCGTTGCCGCGCGTTGCTGCCCGCAGCGCCGGACCGGGGGTAACCGCCAGCATGTCGTCGCCAGCCAGCGCTCGCGATGAGTCGGCGTTCCCTGACGTGCTGGCCGTCGTGGACGCGCCGCAACCGCTCGCGGCGCGGCGCCGAAGGGCATTCAGCCGCCACTGGCCACTACTGGCCGTCATCGCAGTGACCACGGTCGCCAGCCTCGTGCTGCGGTGGACGTCGTTCCCCTTCGCCCACTCGGGCGACGCCGACGAGGGCACGTACGTCCTGCAGGCCCGCCTGCTCATGGACGGCCACCTGACGCTGCCGGCGCACGATTTCACCGGTGCCTTCCGGCCCTGGCTGACCGGCGAGGCGCACGGGCGGATCTTCACGCAGTACTACCCCGGCTGGCCGGCCATCCTGGCGTTGTCAGCGACGCTGACCGGGGGCATGCAGGCCGCGCCGCTGCTGGCCGCGATCCTGCTGATCCGTGGGCGTGTACGCGCTCGCGCTCGAGTTGTTCGGCCGGCGGCGGACGGCCGCATTCGCTGCCGCCCTGATCGGCTGGTCGCCGATCGTGCTGCTGCACAGCGTCCTCTACCTGCCGTACCTGTTCACGGCCGGGCTGCTGACCGCCGGGGTGGCCCTGCTCCTGCGGGGCATCAGGACCGGGAGCCGGCGCGCGCTGCTGCTCGCCGGCGCCGCGGCGGGGGCCGCGCTGCTCACCCGGCCGTTCGACGTCGTGCTGGTCGCCGTGCCCGTACTGGCCTTCACGGCCGTGGTCCAGCGCACCGACCGGCGGCGGGCGCTGCGGCTGCTCGGCTGGGCGGCGGGCGCGTTCGCACCGTTCGTCGCCCTGATGCTGGCCTGCAACTGGGCGATCACCGGCAACGCCCTGCAGCCACCGTTCCTCGCCACGGACCACATGAATGACTTCGGCTTCGGCCAGCGGCGGATCATGCCGGGCGAGCCGCTGGTCGATTACGGGCTCCCGACGGCGTGGCTGTCGCTTCGGGCGAACCTGCACAGCATCCCGAGCTGGCTACCGGGCGGCGCCCTGACGGCCGTCCTGGCCCTCCTGCGCGTTCCGATCCAGTGGCGGCGGGCCCAGCGCGTGCTGCTCCTCGCGCTCGTCGTCGCTTTCCCGCTCGGCTACTTCCTCTGGTGGGGCACCGCCCTGTCGGCGCACGGTTCCGTGAACGGCATCGGGCCGCACTACTACCTGCCGATCTTCGGGATGCTCGCGATCCTGGCCGGCGAGGGCCTGACGGCTATCACCTGCCGGCCGCGGCAGCGCCTTCGGCGTTGGCCGGTCGTCGCCTCGGTCATGGCGCTCGTCGCCGGTGCCGGCTACCTGACCATCACGTCGGTGTCGAGCAAGCTGGCGACGCAGCGCGAGGTGAACGGCTACTACCAGCAGGTGAAATCGCTGCTGCCGGCGGCGTCCCGGGGTTCCCAGCCGCAGCTGCTGATCATCTCCTCGGCGTTCAACAGCCGTCTCGTCGGGCAGCCGTACCCGTTCCTCATCAACGACCACGGCACCAGCGCGCGCCGGCTGTACGCCGCCGACACCGGGGCGACCAGCTACCTCGCGCAGGCCGCCCATCCCGACCGGCAGGCTTTCCGGGTCGCACCACCGCCGCCGAAGATGCTGCACGACCCATCAACCTTCCGCGGCGCGACGACCCCGCTTCGTCTCGTGAGCGGTGCCCGCGTTTGCGTCACCGCCGAGTTGCAGTCCGGAGCCGCCCGGCGCGTCCTGACGGGTTTCCTGGCCGTCGGCGGCCGCCCGGTGTCCGACACCCCGGTGAGCGCCGCCTCGGGGGGATCGGCGCGCGCGTCCTGGTCCGTGCGCGCGGGCGACCTAGCGGCCGGCGCGCAATACGTGACGGTGGGTTTCACCGCCGGCGCGGCCGAGCGTTGGGAGCAGCGGCTGAGCTCGGGCCCGAGCGCCGGTGCGTCCGGCGCGAGCATCACCGTGCAGAGTCCTGGCCGCACCTGGCATCTGAGCAACCCGACCCATCCCACCTGGCAGGAGCTGAATCCCGACGGTCCGTTGCGTGTTTCGGTGCGCACCTGCCACTAGCCTGACGCCAATGGACGAGCCCGGTGAAAGCCAGCAGCTGACCACGGTCCCCTGGTACTCGGGCCACCTGGCCTACGAGCGCTCCGGAAGCGGGCCGTCCGTCCTGCTCATCCATGGGATGGCGGGCAGCCGCCGGACCTGGCGGGAAGCGCAGGCGCGGCTCTCGGCCTCGTGCGACGTGATCGCCGTCGACCTTCCCGGTCACGGGGATTCGACGTTGCCCAACGGCGACTACTCGCTCGGCTCGCTGGCCGGGGCGCTGCGTGACCTGCTCGACCGGCTGGGCGTCGAGCGCGCGACCATCGTGGGTCATTCGCTCGGCGGCGGCGTCGCGTTGCAGTTCACCTATCAATTCCCGGAGCGTTGCGAGCGGCTGGTGCTGGTCAGCAGCGGCGGGCTCGGTCGTGAGGTCAGCGGGTTCCTGCGGGCCCTTTCGGTGCCCGGGGCCTCGGCGGCGCTCTCCGGGCTGCTGGCGCTGCGCCGCAGCGAGCGGGTCGTCAGCGTCGCCGGCTTCTTCCGGCCGGTCGCGCAGTGGGCGTGGCCCGACCTGCCCCTGATGCTGTCGCACTTCGCCGCGCTGCAGTCACCGACCCTGCGGCGCAGCTTCCTCGCCACCATCCGGGCGGTCATCGACCCGCGGGGGCAGACCGTCTCGGCGACCGAACGGCTGCCGCTGGCCCGCCGGCTACCGGTCTTCGTCGTCTGGGGCCGTCGCGATCAGATGATCCCGCCCACCCACGCTCTCGCCGTCGTGCAGGCGCTGCCGGCGGCGCGTGCGGAGGTCTTCGACGAGGCGGGCCACTACCCGCACGAGCACGATCCCGAGCGGTTCGCGGCCAGCGTCGCGCGCTTCATCAGCGAGACCGAGCCCGCCCGGCTGACCTCGCGTGACCTGGTGGACGAGGCCGTAACGGTCCCCTGAGCCGGCGGCTCTGCGATGATGACGCGCATGCCGCCGGAGACCGAGACCCCGTCCAGCAGCAGCGCGAGCATCACTTTCGACCAGCTCGAATCCCGGCCCGGCTTCTTCGCCACCACGGCGGCGACCAGCGGGCGGCCCGCCAAGGTGAGCTTCCTGCCGGAGCCCGAGCGTCGCCCGCGCTGGTGCACGCTCATCTCCGTCGACGACCACCTCGTCGAGCCGCCCCACCTCTTCCAGGGGCGGATGCCGGCCAAGTACGCCGGCGCCGCGCCGCAGGTCCAGCTCGATGACGCAGGCATGGAGTACTGGAGCTACGACGGCAAGCGCCACTACAAGGTCGGGCTCAACGCCGTCGTCGGCCGCCCGCAGGACGAGCTGAGCTTCGAGCCGACCCGCTTCGACGAGATGCGCCGCGGCGCCTGGGACATCAACGCCCGCGTGCACGACATGGACCTCAACGGGGTGTACGCCTCGCTGAACTTCCCGTCGTCGCTCGCCGGGTTCGCCGGGCCAGCGCTACCAGCTCGGGGTGAGCGATCCGGACCTCGCGCTCGCCGTCGTCAGGGCCGCGAACGACTGGCATCTCGAGGAGTGGGCCGGCACCCACCCGGGCCGGATCATCCCGTGCCAGCTGCCGTGGCTGCTCGATCCGGAGCTGGCCGCGGCCGAGGTCCGGCGCAACGCGGAGCGCGGCTTCACCGCGATGACGTTCCCGGAGCTGCCCGAGCGGCTCGGGCTGCCGTCGTTGCACACCGGTTACTGGGATCCGCTCATGCGGGCCTGCGCCGAGACAGGCACGGTCGTCTGCCTGCACGTCGGCAGCTCGTCGTCGGCACCGACGACCTCCTCCGACGCCCCCGGCGACACCATCGGCGTGCTCTTCTTCGGGTGGGCGATGTTCGCCGCCGTCGACTGGCTGTACTCGCGGCTGCCGGTGCGCTTCCCCGACCTCAAGATCTGCCTGTCCGAGGGTGGGCTCGGCTGGGTGGCGGGCTTGATGGACCGGCTCGACCATGTCGGGCGCTACCAGCAGATGTACGGCACCTGGACCGGCATCGAACTGAGCCCCCGCGAGGTGCTCGCCCGCAACTTCTACTTCTGCACCATCGACGACCCGTCGGCGCTGGAGGCGCGCCACACGATCGGGATCGACCACATCCTGCTCGAGTCGGACTACCCGCATCAGGACGGCACCTGGCCGGATACGCAGGAGATCCTGCGCGGCCAGGTCGGCCACTTCCCGGACGACGACATCCGCAAGCTCACGTGGGAGAACGCGGCCCGCCTTTTCCGCCACCCGGTGCCCGACGCCGTGCAACGCGATCCTGAAGCCTTCTGAGAGGACTCCTCGTGGACGAGATCTTCAGCCCCACCGATATCCGCTTCCGCATCGCCGCCGCGCGCCGCATCCTGCATCGCGAGGGATGCGACTCCAACGTCGGCGGCCACGTGAGCGTGCGCGCGTCGGTGTCCGGTGACGGTGACACTGACTGAAAACGCGTTCTGGGTCACCGGCTTCGAGTACTTCGACCAGACGACTCCCGACCGGGTGTGCCTGATGGGCTTCGACCTGCAGCCCCGGCTCGGGGCGCTGAAGATGTCGCCCGCCGTCAACTTCCACGCGCGGATCTATCAGGAGCGCCCCGATGTGAACGCGATCGTGCACCTGCACTCGCACTACGTCTCGGTGCTCTCGTCCACGAACCGCACGGTCGGCATGTACAACGTCTCCTCCGTGCTCTTCCACGAGGAGCAGGCGACCTACTTCGACGACGGGGTGAAGTCACACCTGGCGGTAGTCGACGCGCTCGGCGACAAGCGCGTCGTCCTCATGAAGAACCACGGGGCGATCATCGCGTCGGACTCGCTGGAAAACGCCACCATCGAGGCGCTCACGCTGGAGGCCTGCGCGCGTTATCACCTCGAGTGCGAGGCGGCCGGCGGCACCGAGATCCTCGAAGCCGAAGTCGCGCGCGGGCAAGGCGATGTACCGCAA
Source organism: uncultured Actinomycetota bacterium (assembly GCA_963782485.1). Lineage (GTDB taxonomy): Bacteria > Actinomycetota > Actinomycetes > Frankiales > Frankiaceae > DATAZK01. The sequence goes on along the minus strand of CAWAJV010000003.1, from coordinate 946,817 downwards.
GCACTACCTGCCCCACATGTGGGAGGCGAACTTCGAGCGGCTGCAGCGCAGCGACCCCGACCTGTTCGCTTGTACGTCTTCAGCGGGCAACGAGTTACCGGACTTCGCCAGGCTCTGACTGGGCTGGACCTTTCCGGACCCTGCGGCCACAATAGTGGCCATGACCACCGAGTCGCTCCGGGCTGTCCGCGATCACTTGTCAGAATTCGTCGATCGTGTGGAGCACCAGCACGAACGCGTGGTCATCACACGGAACGGCCACGCGGCAGCAGTGCTCCTCAGTCCTGAGGATCTCGCCCAGCTCGAGGAGACGGTGTCGGTCCTCAACGATCCGGAGGCGCTGGCAGACATACGCGAGGCGGATGCCGCATATGCCGCCGGCGACGTGCTCCGCGGCGTTGAAGCAGCGCGACAGCTGCGGAAGTGACCGCTGATCCCGACTACGAACTCGTCCTGACACCGCCGGCTCGGCGTGCGCTTGCCGACCGGCTTCCTGAACCCGTGGCAGTGGCCGTCGTCGACTTTCTGACGACCACCCTCGTCCAGCAGCCTCGCCGTGTCGGCAAACCGCTGCGCGGCGACCTCGTCGGGATCTATTCGGCGCGACGCGCGACCTACCGGGTCCTGTACCGCATTCGTGAAGATCCGGCCGAGGTGATCGTGCTGCGCATCGAGCACCGGCGCGACGCCTACCGCCCCCTCTAGTGCGGGCCGCCGCCCCGTCTCCAACTATCGCCGCCCGTGAGATGGTGTCGGCATGACCGACCACAACCTGCTCATCCGCGGCGGCGACATCGTCGACGGGACGGGCGCTCCCCGCGTCCGCGCTGACATTCGCGTGAGCGACGGACGCATTGCCGAGATCGGCCCCGAGCTGGCGCCACGCGGCGAGGTCGAGATCGACGCGAGCGGCGCGGTCGTCACCCCCGGCTTCATCGACACCCACGCCCACACCGATCCGCAGGTGTTCTGGGACCCGCGGCTCGACCCGGACCCGCTGCACGGCGTCACCACCATGCTGGTCGGCAACTGCAGCCTCTCGCTCTATCCGGTGTCCGATGAAACGCGCAGCGGGATCTCGGATCTGTTCGCCTATATCGAAGACGTGCCCCGCCACCTCTTCGACGACCAGGTGCCGTGGACGTGGACCGACTACGCCGGCTACCGCGACACCGTCAACGCGACCGGCACCGGCATCAACCTCGCCGCGCTCGTCGGCCACAGCCCGCTGCGCCTGGCCGTGATGGGTGACGACGCGTGGACCCGCGTCGCCACCCCCGAGGAACGCGACGCCATGGCCGCCCTCTTCGAAGCCGCCATGAACGCCGGCGCTTGGGGCCTCTCGACGTCACTTCTCGACAGCGACGAGCACGGCCGGCCGGTGCCCTCGCGCGCCGCCGACGACGCCGAGGTCGACGCGCTCCTCGACGTCATCCAGCGGGCCGGCCACGGGCTGGTCGAGATCGTCCCCGGGCTGCTCGGCAAGGACCCCGAGGTGGCGCTGGAGAGCCTCGCGCGCCGCTGCGGAGCCCGCGACATCCCGCTCACCTGGACCGGATTCGTCTACGCCGACAGCAACCCGGCCGGCACGCAGCGCTGGATCGACCTCGCCAACACGCTTGCTGCTGACGGCATCGGCTTCTACCCGCAGCTCTCGCCGCGCAGCGTCGACTTCCGGATGAACTGGGACTCGTCGATGATGTTCATGACGATGCCGGAGGGCTGGCACCGGGTGATCGCCGCCCGTGGCGCCGAAAAGCGTGCATTGCTCACCGATCCGGAATGGCGGGCAGCGGCGCGCGCCGAGTGGGACCGCGTGGAGCGCGGGCTCTTCCCGCACCGCCGGCTCGAGACGGTCCGCTTCGTCGAGGTCTTCGGCGCGGACAACCAGCGCTGGCTCGGGCGCACGCTCGCCGACCTGGTGGCCGAGCGGGGTGGCCACCCGTCGGACGTCTTCGCCGACTTCGTCGTGGAGAACGACTGCCACCCCGGCGTCGTCGCGGTCGGCATCTCGAACTCCGACGTCGAGGGCGTCGCCCGCACCCTCGCTGACCCGGCGGTGCTCATCAGCTCCTCCGACGCCGGCGCCCACATGCAGATGCTGTGCGCCTCGGGCGACACCACTCTCGTCCTCACCCGTCATGTCCGCGAGCGCGGCGATTTCACGCTCGAGGAAGCCGTCTACGAGCTCACCGGGCGCCAGGCCGAGGTGTTCGGCTTCAGCGGCCGCGGTGTCATCGCGCCGGGCAATGCGGCCGACCTCGTCGTCTTCGCGCTCGAGGACCTGCACTACGACGCCGACGAGTTCGTACACGACCTCCCGGGTGACGGTGCCCGGCTGCGCCGGCCCGAGGGCGGCTACCGGGCCACCATCGTCGACGGGGTTCCCGTGCAGCTCGACGGAAAGCTCACCGGGGCGTTGCCCGGACGCGTCATCAGTCGTCCCTGACGTCCGGGGCCACGCCCGTCAAGCCGGATGGGGAATTGGCCGATAGCGCACAGGTGGACATCGCGGCGGGCTGGTACCCGGATCCGGCCGACTCGGGCCTGTTGCGCTACTGGACCGGCACGTCCTGGTCGGTCCAGACCACCCCGAAGCCGGCGGAGCAACGCCACGCCGTACGCCGTGGCAGTGGCGACGCGGCCGGTCCAGGCGAGCCCGAGGTCCAACCCTTACGGCGCGCCCCCGCCCGCTGCACGCGTGCAGGGGCGCTCGCGAGGCGGTAACCACAAGGCCCTGATCGCCGCCTGTGCGGCACTCGTCGTCATCGTGGTCGGGACGATCGTCGGCGTTGTCGTCTCCGGGTCCGGCAGCACGACCCGGGCGGCTTCCAGCCCGTCACGACCGCTCGTCGTCTCGCTGCCGGAACACGTCGCCGGGCTGAGCCTGCGCCACGACGCCGATGCTCGCGCGGAGACGGCGAAGGTCCAGAGCTTCGGCGCCGGGGCGGGCAAGGCTGTCGGCTACTACGAGACGCCGGCCGGCAGGACCAAGGTCTTCGTCGAGATCGCGGACACGTCAGCACTGACCGGGCTGCGGCCGACCGCACTTCGACAGCTGCACGCCCTGGAAGACTCGTTCACGCGGGGCCTGACCCCCCAGCAGACGGGCGGCCAGACACCGTTGTGGGCGACGGTGTCGGCGGGTGACGCGAGCGTTCTGATGGCCTGCTCCGAGACCTCGCTGTCGGGAGTGCCGGTAAAGACCTGCGCGTTCGTCGAGGGAACCGTCGTCGGTTACGTCGGCGTCTACCTGCCGACCAGCAAGGACGCCGCTCTCGTGAACCAGATACGGGCCGCCGCCGTTCACCGGTGACGGCGGACCTCAGTCGAACAGGAAGCCCCCGCGGTCAAGATTTGGAACCCGCTTCCGGCATCGGCGGCTACTGCGGCACCGGCAGGCGTAGCGCCAGCAGCTTCGGCGGATCGGCCTTGCCGATAGGGACGAAGAGCTCGCCGCCCACGACTGCCGGCGACCCATTGATGCCTCCCGGCGCCCGGTATCGCCAGACGATCTTTCCGGTCGCGCGGTCCAGGGCGAAGAGCGTTCCGTCGAAGACGGAGGTGAACACCAGATCGTTCACGACGGTCGTGCCCCCGAGCGGATCGCCGGGCAACGTCGTGTCCCAGAGCTTGCGGCCGGTGGCCGCGTCCAGCGCGACCACCTCCCCCGGCGTGGTGTCGAGGAACGAGCCGAAGTAGGCGGTCTTGGCGGGCTCGAGCGTGCTGGGGGCATTCAGCGTCGCCGCGTAGAAGACACCGTCGCTCACCGCCGGCGGGGTGAGCGTGCCGCCGTACGTTCCGGGCGTGACGGAGGTGGGTCCGGTGAGCGCCGTCAGGGTGTCGTTGTGATGCTTGCCGATCGCCACGCGCCAAAGTGCCTTGCCCGTAAGGGGATCCAGGCCGACGACGACCCCGGACTTGCCGGCGCTGATGACCACGTCTCGCTTTCCGGCCACCCTGGCGATCAGCGCGTGCACCTGATCCCGATCGAAGAGGTCGTGGGGCGAGACCTGGTAGTACCACTTCAGCGTGCCCGTCATGAGGTCCAGGGCGACGAGCGATTCGGTGTAGAGGTTGGGCCCGGGCCGGCTGGTGCCGTTGGGGAACTCGGGAGTGCCGACGAACGGGGCCGGGTTGCCGATGCCCGCGTAGAGGACGCCGCGTTGCAGATCGACGGCCGGCGGGTACCAGGCGCCGCCGCCGGAATTGATCTCGGGGTGACCCCACAGGTCGCCCTTGATGGTGTCGAAGGTCCAGCGCACCCGGCCGGTCGCCGCGTCCAGTGCGTAGATCGTGCCGCGGTCACCACCATGGAAGATGCCCCCGATGCTGACCGGCACCGAGCTGGCGATGACGAGCCCCTTGGCCAGGATCGGCTGGATGTCGACGCCCAGCGTCTTCGTCGTGGTGATGCGCGTGGACCAGAGCCGCTTTCCGTCGGTACGCCGGAACGCGACGATGCCCGTCGAGCCGTCCAGCGCGTAGACCCGCTCGTGATCGACCGCCACCCCGAAGGGTCCGATGTTCAGCCCGGTCGCCGGGGTCGACCAACGGACCGCGCCCGTGTTGCGGTTGACGGCGTAGACCGCGCCGAGGCCGCTCTGGAAATACACCGTCGCACCAAGCACGAGCGGCACGGTGCTGAGGCTGCCGGCGCCGGGGAGGTCGCGTACCCAGCCCACCCGGAGCTGATTCACGTTCGAGGCGTTGATGAGCGAGCCGACCGCCGCGCGCGAGTTGTCGAGGTCCATGCCGGCGGTCGGCCAGGATGCCTCGGCAGGCGTGACCGACCGGCTGCTGGACGGGACGGCCGTGGTTGAGGGTGCCCGGCTCGGCTTGGCCCCGCTGCTGGCGCTGCACCCGACTGCCACGGCCGCAAGGACCAGGGCCGCCGCGAACGATCCAGCGCTCCGACGGACCACGTCCGTCAACCTAAAGGGCTACGAGCGCCGTCGCTAGGGTGACGCCATGACTGACCCCGCCGCCGACCCCTCCGCGCGCCTCGACCGCATGGAGTCCGTGGAGGCGATCCGCCAGCTCGCCGCCCGGTACTGCCTGGCGCTCGACATGCGCGCGCTGGACGCCCTCGTCAACCTGTTTCCCCCGGACGTGCGCGTGAGCCGCGACGAGTCCGGCCGGCTGGCGCTGCGGAAGTGGTTCGACGAGACGTTGCGGGTGCAGTTCACCGGCACCGCCCATTTCACCGGCAACCACATCATCGAGTTCGACGACGCGGACCATGCCCATGGCGTCGTCTACTCGCGCAACGAGCACGAGACCGGCCCCGAGTGGGTGATCATGACGATGATGTATTGGGACCACTACGAGCGCCTTTCCGGCACCTGGTTCTTCCGGCGCCGGCTCCCGCTCTACTGGTACGCCACCGACCTCAACAAGCCGCCCATCGGCGACCGCAAGATGCGCTGGCCCGGCCGCGAACCCTACGACGGCGGCTGGGGCGACTTCTGGCCGACGTGGAAAGAGTTCTGGGCCGCCGCCCGCGATCTGGAGACCCCGGTCGCGGAGCCGGCGCCCCTCGGCGAGTTCCTCAACGAACTGCGCCGGGGAGCGCCTGCCGACGTCCGCGTCCGGGTGCGCTAGCGGCTCAGGGACTCCTCGCGCGCGGCGGCGTGCATCTCCCACGGCGACTGCGGGAGCACGTGGCCCGTCTCCAGCAGCGACTTGAGGTTGGCCAGCACCGCGGGCCATCCGTCGGCAACGCCGTTGAACTGGCCTTCGTCGACCAGGTTCTCGTGGCGCACCGTCAGGCGCACGATGTCCTGGTGCGGCTCGATCAGGTACGTGACGCGCGCCGGGCCGCCGGCGACCTCCTCGTCAGGTCCGGCCCAGGTGAAGGTCAGGCGGTTCGGGGGGTCGGCTTCGAGAACGGTGCCGGCGATATCGGCAATGCCGGAGCCGTCGATGCGCCGGTGCTCCCAGCGTGAATCCGGCTGCCAGTCCGAGACATTGCTGTGGCCCCAGTACTGCGCCGTGAGGTCGGCGTCGGTAAGCGCGTGCCACACCGCCTCCGGGGTGGCCTGGATGTACGTGACGTAGACGTACGTCGGTCGATCGGTCATGGCTTGTTCCTCCGCTGCGTGTTTGATGGCGCTGAGCGCGCGCAGGCGCGGACGCTCGAACTTGTCGATCCACCGCTCCTGGATGGCGTGGAGCGGCACCGGGTTGAGGTAGTGCAACTTCTCCCGGCCCTGCCGGACGACGCTGATGAGATTGGCTCCCTCCAGCACGCCCAGGTGCTGCGAGGCGGACTGGCGGGCCATCCCGAGCTCTGCGCAAAGCTCGTTCAGCGTCTGCCCGTTCCGCTCGTGCAGCCGGTCCAGCAGCTGCCGGCGGGTCGGGTCGGCGAGTGCCTTGAACACCGGATCCAGGTCTTGGGGCACGGTGGGCACGTTATGCAGGCGAATGCCTGCATGTCAACAAGACCGGCCCCTGGCCGGTGCCAGGAACGACCTGCTACGCGGCCGAGAACGTCACCGGCATCGACTCGTAGCCGCTGACGAAGTTCGCCGGGCGGTTGGCCGGCTCGTCCGGGCTGGCGAGCGCAATGTCCGGGAGCCGGTCAAGCAGGACCTCGAACGTCACCCGCATCTCCAGGCGAGCCAGCGCATTTCCGAGGCAGAAGTGCGGGCCGTTGCCGAACGCGAGGTGGTCGTTGGGCGTGCGCCGGATGTCGAAGGTGAACGGATCGTCGAACTTGGCGGCATCACGGTTCGCCGAGGGATAGAGCAGCAGCAGCTTCTCGCCTTTGCGGATGGTCTTGCCGTGCAGCTCGATGTCGTCGACCGCGGTGCGCGCCATGTTTTTGATCGGGGTCACCCAGCGCAGCATCTCCTCGATGGCGCCGTCCATGAGCGAGCGATCGGCGCGCAGCGCCTCCCATTGCTCACGATGCTTGAGAATCTGGTACAGCCCGCCGGACAGCACGTGGCGGGTGGTCTCGTCGCCCCCGATGAGGATGAGCAACGTTTCGGAGATCAGCTGCTCGTCCGTCAGGCTCTCGCCGTCCACCTCGGCGTGCACCAGCGTGCTGACGAGGTCGTCGCCGGGATTCGCCCGCCGGTCGGCGATGACCTTCGAGACGTACTCCGAATAGCCGCCGAACGCCTCCATCGCGCGTCCCATCGCGGTGACGTCGGACGCACCCAACGCCTTCATCAGATCGTCCGACCACGTCAGCAATTGCGGATGGTCCGCCTCGGCGAACCCCAGCGACTCGCCGATCACCTTCAGCGGCAGCCAGGCGGCGATGTCGCCGACGAAGTCGCATTCGCCGCGCTCCGCGACCCTGGAGACGAGCTCGTCGTTGATGCGGCGGATCAGCTCCTCCTGGTCGAAGACGCGTCGCACGGTGAAGCCGCGGTTGACCAGCTTGCGACGCTTCTTGTGCTCCGGATCGTCGAGATCGATCATCTGGTGGTTCGGCCCGGTGTCAGGACGGATGCCTCCAGCGTTCGAGAAGTGCTCGGGATCGCGAGAGACCGCCATGACGTCGTCGTAGCGCGTGATGCCCCAGACGCGGCCGTCGAAATGGACCGGATCGTTGTCGCGGAGCCAGGTGAGGGCAGGGTGGTAGTCACCGCCCCAGAAGTCGCCGCTGATGAAGTCGATGTCCGGTGCTGTCACGCCCGGCGTCCTTCCGTGAGATCGAGCTGGCGGCATTGCGACACCTTGGGCGGGTGCGAACCTCACACCTACTTGACGATCTCGCCGGCGTTGATCAGCAGCGTCTGGCCGGTGATACCCGCCGAGCGGGGCGACGCGAAGAACACCAGCGATTCCGCCACCTCTCCGTCGGTGGCCATCCGGCGCAGCGGCATGTGGGCGGTCATCTTCGCCAGCTGCTCCTGCTGGCTGATGCCCGCCGCGTCGGCAAGCATGTTCACGAAACCCTCCACCGGCGGACCCCACATCCAACCCGGGGCGACCTCGTTCACCCGCACGCCCATCGGGCCGATCTCGCTGGCCAGGTGGCGCATCGCCCCGGTGAGCGCCGCCTTCGACGCCGCGTACGCCATCTGCAGCGGCTCCTGCGGCGGGTGATGCTGGGTCTGCGACGAGACGAACACGATGGCGCCTCCGTGTTCACGCAGCGCGGGCAGCGCGCACCGGGTGAGCGTGAGCGAGCCGAAGATGTTGACGTCGAACATCGACTTCCAGTCCGCGAAGTCGGCGTCGGCGGCCAGCAGGCCGCCGAACAGGGAGTCGAACGCGGCGATGTTGACGAGCCCGTCGATGCGGCCGAAGCGCTCGAGTGCCAGGTCGACGATCGCCTGGCAATCCTCGGGTTTGCTGATGTCGGTACGCCGGTAGGCGACGGCTCCCCCGGCAGCCTCGACGTCCTTGGCGACGGAGGCGAGCACGGCTTCGGTACGCGCGCCGAGCACGACGTTGCCTCCCTCGCGGGCCGCCACGAGTGCGGTCTCGCGGCCGAGGCCCTCCCCGACCCCGGAGAGGATGACGGTCCGACCTTGCAGATCAGCCACAGAACGCTCCCGACGAACTCGACCCCCGGCTCACCCGGGTGGCTGCGGCGCCCTGGCCGCCAGCATGGAGCAGCAGCAAATCACGGGCACTCTCGCGGGGAAGCACCCACCCCACCGCCGTCAGCCGCCGGCGCCCGCCTGCGTCATCGATGTCGCGCCGCTCTGGCCTGAAGGGCCCACCCGGAAGGAAAAGGCCGAGACCTCGGTGTGTCCTTCGATCGACACGATCCGCCAGTTCACCGTGTACGCGCCGGGCTTGCTCGGACCGTCCAGCGCGATCTTCACCACGGTGCCCGACTGCACCGTCTTGGCGTCGTCGACGTTCTTGCGGTCGGGTCCGGTGACGCGCATGGTCGAAAACTGAGCCACCGGAGCCTGGTCGAACGTCACCGAGACCGCTGCGGGCAGGGCCCTCAGCACCGCGCCGTCCGCCGGTGACGTGCTCTGCAGGTACGCGTGTGCGGATGCGGGCCCGGCCAGGACGACGCCGGCAACCATCACGGCCATTGCCGCGATCAGGCCGGCCAGCCCGCGCTTCTCACGCACACTTCTGGAACCGCAAGCGTCACAGATTGTGACGAAGTGAGGTGCTAACCGATGCTCTGACCAACATCGACAGCGACCCCCGGGACGAGTGCTTAGACGCGCGCGGAGTCGAGTACTTACTGCGTGTGTCCCTATTGCCGCTCCGCCGCTGGTCGTCACGGTGCGCGGCAGGGCGTATCCGAGTGATCTGACCGATGAGCAGTGGGCGCTGCTGGAGCCGGTGTTCAACGCACCGGGGAAGCGGGGCCGCGAGCACGGTGGTGACCTGCGCATGGTGGTGGACGCGATGTTGTACGGGTGTCAGCTCCGGCAGCTGAACCACTACGCCCACGGCCGGCCACCATGCATCGAGCCGCGCAGCGGTACGAGGCCGCGTCTCGCAGCGCGCTCGGAACGCGGATGCGTACGGTGCCGCCTGGCCCGCTGGGACGGGACGTACGTGCTAGCGGCTGTTGCGTGCGAGTAGCTGCTCGGAGCGCTCCCACAACTGGCCGGCTAGGTCCGTGTCTTTGGCTTGCGGGTTAGTGCGGCGGGCCGGCCTGAACTTCTCGTAGTACGTGCCGGATGTCCAGTCCTTGCCGGGTGTGGACTCGGCCAGCCAGACCATCTGCGCCGCGCCCTCGGCGGGTGTCGTCATGAACATCCGGCCTAGGCGGTTGTTGTAGATGCGTTTCATGAAGCTGTCGGACTCGGTCGCGAAGCTGGTCGCGACGGCGCCGGGGTGAAACGCCGCCGTCGAGATTCCCCCGGCGTGGTGACGGCGGTGCAGCTCGGTGGTGAACAGGATGTTCTCCAGCTTGGCGGTGCCGTACGCGCGCTGTGGCGAGAAGTCGGCGTCGTGGTCCAGGTCCTCGATCACCACCTTGCCGAACAGGCGAGCGCCGGAGCTGGAGGTCTGGATGACCGTGGCCTTGCTCGCGGTCAGCTTTGCCAGCAGCAGCTGGGTCAGCAGGAACGGCGCCAAGTGATTGACCTGGAAGGTCTTCTCGAACCCGTCGACAGTTTTGGCCCGGTCACCGAAGATGCCACCGGCGTTATTGGCCAGTACGTCGATACGGGGGTAGGTGCGGTCCAGGTCAACGGCCAGCGTGCGGACATCGTCCAGCGTGGCGAAGTCAGTGACGAAGTGGTCCGCGTGCAGTTCCCGTGCAATCGCTTCGGTTTTCGCCGGTGATCGGCCGACGATCACCACGCGGTGGCCGTCCGCCTGTAACTGTCGGGCCGCGGCGGCGCCGATGCCGTCACTGGCTCCGGTGACGATGATCGTCTTCGGGTGGGTGGCCTTGCTCATGGTGATGCGCCCTTCCATCATGCGCGTGGTTGCGGGATACGGCCCGCGCCTCAGACCGATCCGTGGTGCCCCTGCCGGTGGTGCTCCTGCGGCGCGGCGACCTCAGGGTCGGGTAGTGACAGCGCAGGTGACGCTGCCCGCACCGCTCAAACGTGTCAGGCCGGAACACCGGCTTCAGGACGGTCCTGCCGCTTCGCGCTCCCGCGCTGGGTGTTCGCCCAGCGCGGGAGCGGGATGTGCGTTGGTGCCGTCGTCCTACTTGGCCCGCGCGGCCCTTTCGATCAGCGCGGCGATCGTCTTGGGTACCTCGAACATGGAGAGGTGGTCGGCATTGCCCGTGACGATCACTCCGTGAGCGCGTTTACCCATGACGAGCTGCTCGGCGGCCGGGAGGACCTTGTCGGCGGTACCGATGAAGAAGTAGCTCTTGATCCGGTTCCAGGCCGGAGCCTTTGACGGGGCCGCGAGGGCCCTCAGGGCGACCGGCTGCTGGCTGGCGGCGAGCTCCCGGGTTCGCGCGGTGGGCAGCTTGGCGGCGAGGATGTCCTTGAACAGCTCGGGCTTGATATAGGTGTCGACGTCGCCCTTCGGCGCGCGCGGGTAGCGCACGAAGTTGAAGACGGTGCTGGGATCGGGAACGGCGAGGGCGGACCCGGGCTTGGCGCCGGTCAGCTCAAGGACGCTCTCGCCCTTGGCGGGTGCGTAGGCGTCGATGTAGACCAGCGCCTCCACGCGAGGAGTCTTGGTGGCGGCGTTGGTGATCACGCTGCCGCCGTACGAGTGGCCGACGAGCACGACAGGCCCGGCGGTGGCCTGGTTGACGAACGCAGCGACGTTCGCGGCGTCATTGCCGAGGCCGCGCAGCGGGTTCGGCGCGTTGACGACGGTGTACCCGTCGCGCTGGAGCTTCTCGGTGACCGGCGCGAAGCTCGAGGCGTCGGCCCAGGCACCGTGCACCAGCACGATGGTGGGCTTGGCCGCAGTCCTCGGTGCCGGGGTGTGCGAGGGCTGGGTGGCCGGCGATGCGAGCGCCGGTGTCGCGGCTCCCAGTCCGGCGATGGCCGCCAGGGCCGCGACGGAGGTCAGGAGCTTGGTGCGCTGAAGGTGGTTGATGGACATGGTGTCTCCTTACGGGCGCGGTCGCGCCGATGGGGTGGGGCAAACAGGGGGCAAACAGGGGGAAGGAGCAGGTCAGCGGGCGAGGAAGTCGAGCAAGGCCGCGTTGAACTCGTCAGCGTGCGAGATATTGATGCCGTGCGGACCGCCCTCGATGACGACCAGCTCGCTGCCGGCGATCGCGGCGGCCGACCGGTGGCCGCTGACCTGGAACGGGACGACCGCGTCGCAGTCCCCGTGGATGACCAGAGTCGGCACGTCGAACGTCTCCAAATCGGGCCGGAAGTCGGTGCGTCCGAACTGCGAGGGACCGGTGAGGGTGGCACGCGCTGACGCGGAGTTGGCCTGATCACGTCCGAAAAGGCGTTGTGCCTCGCTCACCGAGGACGTCCCTCTGGCGGAGTAGAGCAACGAGAGGAACTGGTCGACGAAGGCCGCGCGATCGGCGCGGATACCGGACTCGAAGTGCGCGATCGTGGCGTCGTCGAGCCCGCCCTCCGGGTTGCCCTCGGTGACATGCAGGAACGGAGTGACCGAGCTGGCGAGGACCGCCTTGGCGACTCGTGCCGTGCCGTAGCGGGAGATGTAGCGCGCGACCGCGCCGCCACCGGCAGAGAAGCCGACCAGCGTCACGCCGGTCACGTCAAGATGAGTGAGAAGGGCGTGGAGGTCGGCGGCGATGGTGTCGTAGTCGTGACCGCCCCAGCTCGGCGAGGACCGCCCGAACCCACGACGGTCGTAGGTGACGGCCTGGTAGCCGGCCTCGACCAGAGCGGTGACCTGCCTCTCCCAGGACCGGCCGGAAAGCGGCCACCCGTGGATCAGCACGACCGGCGCCCCACCCCCCTGGACTTCGTAGTACAGCTCCACCGGCGAACCGTTCTCGGAGCCAACGGTGATCTTGGGCATTTCTTCTCTCATCCGTCCCTCGATCTGGTCGCAGGACGGCGTGAGGGACATCGGCACCGGCCCGGATGAGCGGAGGCCGCTGCTCATCGCTGAGTGCCGGCGCTTGCTCACCACTGACCCTCGCGACGAAGGACGCAGTCGCCATCCGTCGGATGACTTCACCTACCGACGTACGTGCTGGCGTCGTCACCGATGACGCGCACGAATCGGCGCCTGCAAACGACTCAGGAGGGTCGATCGTCCTCTGCCGGTCCGCCGGCCAACGCGTCACGCAACGACGCGCGCGAGGTGATGCCGAGCTTCGGGAAGGTGCGGTAGAGGTGCGTGCCCACGGTGCGTGGGGACAAGTACAGCTGAGCGCCGATCTGCTTGTTGCTCAGCCCGGACGCTGCGAGCTCGGCGATGCGCAACTCCTGCGCCGTGAGGCGTGCGAGGCGGTCGGCGTCCTCGTCACCAGAGGCTCCCGCTAACGAGAGCTCCTGCGAGGAACGCTCCGCCCACGGCGGACTGCCGAGACTCTCGAACAGATCGACGGCACGCTTGAGGGCGACACGGGCGGCCGGTAGGTCCCTGTTGCGCCGCAGCCACCTGCCGTGCGCCAGGCTGATGCGGGCCAGGTCGAAGGGAAAGGAGGGGGCGGCTGGGTGACCAGTAGCGAGTACGAACAGCCGACCGGCGTCTGCGGTGGGTTCGGTGATCGCGAGGGCGGCCGTGCACAGCATGTCCATCCGAGGCGACACCGCATGCACATGCTGAGCGGCCGCAGCCTCGGCGTGCCGCCGAGCCTCGTCGACGTGGCCACTGGCCATCCCGGCCTCGACGACGTCCAGCACGCAGCGGAACGACTCGTGAACGTATGGCCGGAACGAGCCCGGCGATACGAGCCCGAGCGCGTGCGTCCACGCTGCGTCGTAGTCGCCCGTCGCGAGCGAACCGGCGAGCGCGGCAGCTTCTACGTGCTGGACCAACACCCCCAGTCCTCGGAGCCGCGCCCAGACGTCGACGGCCAGGCCCAGCTCGCGAGCGCCCGCGATGTCACCGCGCTGAGCCAGGACGCGCGCATAGAACGCGCGGAAAAGGTAGCTGAACATCTCGTTCCCGGAACGGATGCTCAGCTGCAGACCACGAGCGAATGTCTTCGCGGCATCGCCCCAACGGCCTCTGACTGTCTCGTCGAGAAGCGTCAGGTGCAGCAACGTCATGACGTCGGTCAGGGACCCCGCCTCGACCTCACGCTTCACCATCCGGTCGACGATCGAGCGATGCTCGCCGAGCGAGTCGACGAAGTAGGCGCAGAGCGCCAACAGGGTCACGTCCACGGTGGTGGGGCCGGGCCAGGTGAACGCCTCGGCCACGCGTTCACGGGCACCGTCGGCATGACGCAGCAGGTCGCCCCCGACCTCGCGAACCAGCAACGTTACGGGCCTGAGCCGATCGGCATACTCGTCGATCACTGGCTCTGCCCGCTCCCAGAGATCCGGGTCGGCTGAGTACATGCAGAGCGGCAGCAGCAGGTCGACGAGGCGAGCGAGCATCTCGTCGTCGAGGTCGTGGCCGTGCCGCCGGAGCGTTTCCAGGACCAGGCGATGCGTGGGCACGACCGCACCGTGGCGGTAGAGCTGCAAGCTGGCGTCGGTGAGCAACGTCGACGGAGCGACCAGATCGCCGTTGAGCCGGTCCAGCCGGCCCACCAAGGTGGCGGCCTCGTCGAGTAGACCGGCATGGGTAGCGACGAACGCGGCGTCGGCGAGACGGCGCTCGCGCTGATCCGCCTTCTCGCTGAGCGCCGCGGCTCGCACGAGCAGCTGCACCGCGACGGCGGATTCCGCCGCGGTGCACGGCGTGCTCGGCACCAAGCTGGACCGCGTGCGCGACTGACTCGTCCGGCGCGTCGGTGGCCGCTGCGAGGTGATGGGCACGTCGGAGCGGATCGCCCACCCGGATTTCCGCGAGAAGCAGGTGCGCGTCCCGCACCTGCTCCGACGGGGCGGAGCCGACGACAGCCGACCGCACCAGCGGATGTCGGAACGTCGCCCGCCTGTCGGGCAGATGGTGGTCCACGAGCCCGGCGTCGTGCGCTGCGTCGAGACGGTGCGGGAGCCCGCGAGAGCCGTCGGTGTCCGCGACGCCGTCGAGCGCCAGGATCAGCAGCGCGAACCTCTCGTCCGCGGGCAGCCTGCCGAGCCGCTGCGCGTAGACCCGTTCGAGCCGTCGCGGCAACGGCAGTTCAACCCGCGAGGCCGTCGTCGAGCGGGCGGCCAGCGACGCCGGCAGCTCGGTGAGGGCCAACGGATTACCCACGGCCCACCGCAGCGCTTCGGCCCGCAGCTCCGGTGACAGGCCAGGATGGCGGGCGTCGAGGAGCTCTGCCGCGTGCGCGGGGTCCAGCGGGAGCAGGTCGAGATGCTCGATCCCGGCGACGTCGAGGTCCGTCGGCTCTCCGGTGCGCACCCCCAGTACGACGCAGACCGAGGCGTCACTGAGCCGGCGCGCCACGAACATCAGCACCTGACTGCTCGCCGAATCCATCCAGTGCGCGTCGTCGACGATGACCGCTTGCGGTGAGTCCGCGCTCGCCATCAGGAGGAGGCTGAGGACCGCGGTGCCCAGGGCCATCACGGCGGGAGCATCGCCGGCCGTGCGTCCGAGCACGGTGTCGACGGCGCTGCGCTGGTGGTCGGCCAGCGCCTCGACATGCCTCACGTGCTGTCGGAGGAGCCGGTCCAGCGCGGCGTACGGGAAGTCCTGCTCGGCCTCCACACATTGGTATCGGGCAACCGACCTACCCCGGGCCCGGGCACGTCGGCCAAAATCATCCAGGAGTGCGGTCTTGCCCACCCCCGCGTCACCTTCGACCACGAGGGCTCGCAGCTCACCGGTCAGCAAGCCGGCGAGCCGGTCGATCTCCCGCGACCGGCCGACGAGATCGACGGTGGACCCCATGGCCGAGATCGTAGGCCCGCAGCCGGCCCGCGCCGTGCGCACGCGTTGCTCGGAACCCGCACAACCAGCGCTCCACCAGCGCCCGACGGCGTCTGCTCCAGAATCGGAGGCCGCCGACCGCTGATGCGCAGCTGCTGCCCGGTGCCCGCTATCCCGCCCCGCAGCTGCCGAACATCACCCGCGGCCGCATCCGGGTCCTCGGCCTCGCGAAAGTGTCGATCATGGTGCTGCTGTCGGCGATGGCGGTCAACCTGCGCCTGACCGACACCCACACCCGCCGCACCGAGGGCGCCGCCCAGCGCGAAGCCGCGGAGGCGACCGGCACCGCGGTACCCAAGCAGCGGCCCAAGCCCCGCCGGCGCACCCAGCTGCGGGCCGAGATGGGTGAGCGCATCGCCGCCCGGCAAGCCGCTCTCTCCGCCCACGACGAAGCCGCCGCTCCACCGGGCCGGCCACCGGACCCCGGCCCACCGGCCGGCTGACCTCCGGCCGCCACCTGCCCGAAAAACCGCCGCAACCACGGCGGCTTTGTGACCGGACGGCCCGCATAGGTGTGAAACGCGGTCCGGCGATATGACGAAGGCCCCGCCGCACCCTCACAGGTGCCCGGCGGGGCCTTTCGACGTGTCAGCAACGACCATCGGTCAGCATCCTGGCCGACCATCGGTTAGCTGCTGGAAGTGGAGGTGAGGGGACTCGAACCCCTGGCCTCCTCCGTGCGAGGGAGGCGCTCTACCAGGCTGAGCTACACCCCCAAAGAGCCTGTCGAACGTACCACGCAGGGCACGGCCCCAGCCGGGCTCAGCTGGCTCGGGCGGAGAGCAGCTCCTCGGTGGGGGCGTCGTCGGTGAGGTCGATCATCGCGGGCTGCTCGCCGGTCGTGAGGTCGACGCCCTCGCTAGCCGGCGCCGCTTCACCCTCGACGGGGTACTGGTAGCCGTACTGGTACTGCTCCTCGTAGGTCTCGGTGACCTCGGCCGGTCTCCTCGTACGTCGCCTGGTACGCGTACTCGCCGGTGTCCTCGTCCTCGGCGAAACCTGCGTCGGTGGCCTCGTACGGCGTGGTCGCGGGCTCCGCGGCCCGCCAACCCTCCAGCTGGCTCGCCCGCTCCTGGTGAGACGCCTGCTCCCAGGCCTGGCGTGCTGCCCGGGCCCGGCGCTCACGAGCGATCTGCGCCCGGCGGTTGCGCGCGGCCGCCCGCAGGTGGCGCATGTAGAGGAACGTCGCCAGGAAGCACAGCAGCGTGACGACGATGAGGGCGAATCCGCCGGCGACGATCGTGATGATCAGCATCAGCAGCGAGAGCGCGGCCAGCGCGACGAGCCGGCGAGCGCGGCGGATCCGCAGCGGCGGCTTCTTGCGCGGCTCCTTGGGGGTCTGGCCGAGGCTGGCCCGCACCGCACCGCCGAGGCGTCCGCTGCGCGAAGCAGCCGCGACCCGTGCCCGGGTAGCCCCTCCCGGCGCCCGCTGAACCTCAGCAGTCACAGGGGTTTCGTCGTCCATCAGCGCTTCCTGCTCGGCCATGGTCTCCACCTCGACGGAACTGTCGGTACGGGAACGTCGCCGGGGTCGTAGGCGAGAAAAGCGCGAGCGATGCCGGTCTTCGCGCGCTGCATCGGCGGTGGCAGTGGCTCCCCGGGACGCGACGGCGGCGCCGCGATGCCAGTGGATGTCTCCGCGCCTGACCCACGTCGGGATCAGGACGAAGACCCAAACGGCCACGATGCCGCACCAAATGACTGCGCTCATGGGCCCTCCGGCGCCCGGGGTCCGCCAGTTGACTGGACCTGGACTTGACGCTAACGAGCGGTAGCGGGAATGCCGTGCACGTCAGGCGGCGTGTCGGCGATCAAGACGCCTGGCGGACCCGATGCCAGCGACGCACCATGCCCTCCGGGACGTCCTCCAGCGTGACGGCGTAGCCGATGTGGTCGCGATACGCGCCGTCGATCGCCAGATACCGCTGGTGCAAACCCTCGTCGCGGAAACCGAGCTTCTCGACGACCCGGCGGCTCGCGACGTTCTCCGGCCGGATGTTGGCCTCGATCCGGTGCAGCCGGCCGGGTCCGAAACAGTGGTCGATGACGAGCGCGAGGGCGGTCGGCATCACACCCCGACCCGCAACGGCTTCGTCCACCCAGTAGCCGACGTAGGCGCTGTTGAACGCTCCCCGCACGACATTTCCGACGGTCAGCTGGCCGCAGAAGCGGTTCTCGTACGTGATGGCGAACGGCATGGCGCTGCCCTCACGAGATTGGCGACGCAGGCTGCGCAGCATCTGCGTGTAGACCCCGACCGACTGCCGATCCGCCCACGACAGCCGCGGATTCTCGAAGCCCGGCGGGGTCGCTTCCCAGCGCACCAGCCATTGCTCGTTGCGGATCCGCACCTCGACCCAGGCGCCACTGTCACGCAGCCGGAGCGGGCGTACCCCGACCGGCCCGTCGGCGAGTCTGGCCGGCCACCCCGGAGCGCTCAGCCGTGGTCACCCCCGCCGCGCACCTGCGCGATCGCATGGCCGATCACGGGCGCCAGCACCTTCACACCATCGCGCACACCGCCGGTGGAACCGGGCAGGTTGACGACGATGCTTCCTCCGGCGATGCCCGCCACGGCCCGCGACAGGATCGAGGTCGGCACGCGCTCGCGGTCGGCGGACCGCAAAACCTCAACAAGGCCAGGCGCTTCGCGGTCGAGGACGCGCCGGGTGGCCTCGGGTGTGACGTCGCGCGGCGCGAAGCCGGTGCCGCCCGTCGTCACGACCAGGTCGATGCCCTCGGACACGGCTTCGCGAAGGGCGTCGCACACCGGCCCCGCTTCGTCGGGGACCACCACGATCCCGTCGACGATGAAGCCCAGTCCTTCCAGGAGTGACGCGAGAGTCGGGCCGGAGGTGTCGGGACGCGTGCCGGCATGCGAGCGGTCGGAAACCGTGACGACGCGAGCGAGCGCGCCGCCGGGGAGCCCGGGGCTGCGGCCGCTGGACTCGGGGGCCGTCACTGCTGCACCGGGCGAGGGCTCGCGTGACCAGTCTCCCGAACGCCCACCGGCCTTGCTCAGCACGCGCACGTCGGTGAGGACGGCGGTCGGGTCGACGGCCTTCACCATGTCGTGCAGCGTCAGTCCCGCCACCGCGACGGCGGTCAGCGCTTCCATCTCGACGCCGGTGCGATCGGTCGTCTTCACCCGGGCGTATATCTCGACGGCGCCATCGGTCAGCTCGAGCTCGACCTTCACGCCGCTGATCGCGATCGGGTGGCACAGCGGGATGAGGTCAGGCGTGCGCTTCGCGCCGAGGATGCCCGCGATCCGCGCCACACCGAGCGCGTCGCCCTTCGGCACCCCCTCGCCGCGCAACAGCTCGATGACGCGCGCGGAGACGACGAGCCGCCCGCCGGCCTCGGCCGTCCGCGAGGTGACGGCCTTGTCGCCGACGTCGACCATCCGTGCCGCGCCCGAGGCGTCGACGTGCGTCAGCTGCTGACCCGACGCGGCCGACTCGCTCATCGTCCCCTCCGTTCCAGCAGCAGCGCCAGGACCCGCCCGCCGATCTCGACGCGCGTTTGATCCTCAGGTACTACCAGCAGCGCGTTCGCCGCCGCCAGCGCGGCCATCTGATGCGACCCCTGCGCTCCCGCCGAGCGCGCGACGAGCCGGCCCTCCGGGGTGCGCTCGACGATGCCGCGCAAGTACGAGCGGCGCCCCGGCGGCGAGCTCAGGACCTCGCTCGCCTCCGCCGTGACCTGCGGTCGCAGCAGGCTGTCGGCCCCGAGCATGCGCCGAAGCGCCGGGCGCACGAAGACCTCGAACGAGACCATGGCGCTGACCGGATTGCCGGGCAGCGTGAAGATCGGGATGCGCTCGACGCCCAGCGCTCCGAACCCCTGCGGCATGCCGGGCTGCATCGCGACCTTGTCGAACGTGACCGTGCCCAGCCGGCTGAGGACCTCCTTGACGACGTCGTACGCGCCGACGCTGACCCCGCCCGTCGTCAGCAGCAGGTCGGCGCGGATCAGGTGGTCCTCGAGCGTCTCCAGCAAGAGCGCGGGATCGTCCGGCACCAGACCGACCCGGTACGCCATCGCGCCGGCCTCCCGGCAGGCGGCGGCGAGCATGTGGCTGTTGGAATCCGGCAGCTGCCCAGCGCCGGGAGTCTCGCCGACGTCGACCAGCTCCGAACCGGTCGACACGACCACCACGCGCGGACGCGGACGGCACATCGCCGACGCGCGCCCCGTCGCGGCGAGCAGTCCGATCTGGGCCGCGCCGAGGAACGAGCCCTGCTGCAGCACGAGGTCACCCGCCGCCAGGTCCTCACCCGCACGCCGGATGTGGTGGCCGAGGCGCGGCGCCTGGCTGATGACGACGCTGCTGGTGCCCCCGTCGGTCCACTCCAGCTGGACGACCGCGTCGCAACCGGGGGGAATGGGTGCGCCCGTCATGATCCGCGCGCAGAACCCGGGCTGGATGGTGATCCCGGCCGTGCTGCCGGCCGCGATGTCGCCGACGACGGTCAGCGTGACCGGCGCCGTCGAACTCGCGGTCTCCACGTCCGCGAGGCGGACCGCGTAACCGTCCATCGCGGAATTGTCGAAGCCGGGGATGGGCGCTGCCGCCCGGACGTCCTCGGCCAGGATGCATCCGTGGGCATCGACCAGCGGGAGCGGGATCGCCGGCAGCGGGGCGACCGCTGCGAGCACTTCCGAAAGGTGCTGGTCGACCGTTCTCACGCGGTGACTCCTCCATTCGGGCCCCCGCTGCTGACGTACTCCTGCAGCCACTGCCAGAGCTCGGCGCCGATGTCGTCGCGCTCGCAGGCGAGCCGCACGACCGCCTTGATGTAGTCGGTCTTGTCGCCGGTGTCGTACCGCCGCCCGGTGAAGACCACACCATGCACCGGCTCGATGTGGGCGAGCGCCTTGATGGCATCGGTCAGCTGGATACTCGCCGCCGCGGCCCGGCTCGGTCTTGCGGAGGATGTCGAAGATCGTCGGCGAGAGCAGGTAGCGGCCGATGATCGCGAGGTTGCTCGGGGCCTCTTCGAGCGGCGGCTTCTCGACGAGATCGCTGACCTTCACGAGCGGGTAGCGGCCCGAGGCGTCGGCCGGCTCGACCGTCGCCACCCCGTACATCGAGACCATCTCCTCGGGCACTTCCATCAGCGCGATGACGCTGCCGCCAAGGCGCTCCTGCTCGGCGATCATCGTCTCGAGCAGCGGGTCGCGCGGGTCGACCATGTCGTCGCCGAGCAGCACGATGAACGGCTCGTCGCCGACGTGCTCGGCCGCCACGAGTACCGCGTGGCCGAGACCCGCCGCGGTGCCCTGGCGGACGAAGTGAATCTTGGCGAGCTCGGTCGAGAGCCGGACCCTGGCGAGCCGCTCGGCGTCGCCCTTCTTCTCCAGGGCCGCTTCGATCTCGGGAACCCGATCGAAGTGGTCTTCGAGCGCGGTCTTGCCGCGGGCGGTGATGATGAGGACGTCCGTCGCGCCGGCCCGGGCGGCTTCCTCGACGATGTATTCGAGCGCTGGGCGGTCGACGACCGGCAGCAGCTCCTTGGGGATCGCCTTGGTGGCGGGCAAGAAGCGGGTGCCGAGTCCGGCAGCGGGGATGACAGCCTTGGTTACGGGCATGTCGGCAGACTATTAGGCATGGATGCGGCAACCGGCGATCCTGAGGGTGCGCCCCGCCGACAATCAGAGAAAGCCGCCCTCCGGCGTGAGCTGCTCGAAGCGCGCCGGACCGCCCGCGCCGACCCGCAGGCCGACGTCGACCGCTGCGCGGCGCTGCTCGCGATCCCTGAGGTGGCGGCAGCCCGGGTGGTCACCGCCTACACCGCCCTGCGCGGTGAACCCGATCTCGGAGACGCGTTCACCCGGCTGCGCGGCAAGGGGGTTCAGGTGTTGCTCCCAGTCCTGCTGCCCGACCGTGACCTGCGCTTTCAGCCGGTCGGCAGCGACGAGGAAGTGCCGCTTTCCGAGGCTGACGCCGTCATCGTCCCCGCCGTCGCGGCCGATCGCACCGGCCGCCGGCTGGGCCGCGGGGGCGGCTCGTACGACCGCGCGCTCTCGCGGGTGCGGCCAGGCGTGCTGGTCATCGCCGTCGTCCATGCGTCTGAGCTCCTCGACGAGGTCCCGGCCGAGCCGCACGACCGCCGGGTCGGCGCCGTGCTCGCCGGCGCCACCCTGCTGCGCGTCACGTCCTGAGCCCGTTCGCGGCGAAATCCTCCATGATCGCGATACCCAAGAGGTGCTTCGTCCGGAAATGCCCGGCGCGTCGCCGCCGCGGAAGCCCGTACTTGTAGTTTTTCGCCGCTCAGGCGCGGTGGTGGCCGTCGCGCAGCGCCTCGTGGGTGCCCGGCATGAGACCGAGGTGGTCCGCGATCCGATCGAGCAGGCCGATCAGCTGCTCCCGATCCGCCGGCGAGAGCCCTTCGCAGAGGAAGGCCTCGTGGCCCGCCGCGATCTCGAAGGCCTTCTTGAGCAGGGCGTTTCCGGCGTCGGTGAGGTGCACCGCCCGGCTGCGACGGTCGGTGTCGCGCATCCGGCGCTCCAGGAGGCCGCGCTCCTCGAGGCTGTCGATGATCGCCACCATGCGGCTGGCCGGGATCGAGAGCGCCCGGGCGAGGGCCTGCTGGGTCTGGCCCTGGTTGAACCCCACGGAGCGGAGCACGGAGAAGCCGCGCGGGTCGAGGCCCAGCGGTTCGAGCTTGCGATGAAAGCCGCGCGAGGCCGCGTAGCCGAGTGAGGACAGCAGGAAACCGACGGCGCGAAACGGTGGCGTCTTCGCCGGATCCAACGCTGGCATGACCGCAGACTAGACCTCGACAGAATGATTCTGTTATGAATGCTTCTGAACGGAACGATTCCTAACGGAACGCCTAGGAAGTCACCCCATGAGCCAGAACGCGCTTCCCGCCTCTTTGTCTGGAGGGTCCGGAGCCATCCCCCGTCTCGGTCGAGCCGTCCTCCGCCACCGCCGCCGGGTCATGCTGATCTGGCTGGTCATCTTCGTCGCCGGGCTCGCGGGCGCCGGCTCGGTGTCCAACCGGCTGAAGGTCGACTTCTCCCTGCCCGGACAGCCGGGCTACGAGACGGCCAAGAAGGTCCAACAGATCTACGGCAGCGGCATCGGCCAGCCGCCGACGATCCTGGTCGTCACCGCGCCGGCCGGAGCGAGCGCCCGTACCGACAGCGCCGAGGTCGCCGGTGCGTTCGACCAGTTGCGCAAGGAGCGCCCGGCGCTCCGCATCATCGACGCCGGCTCCTCGGGCGACCCCGCCTTCTTCAGCACGGACGGGCGCACCGAGTTCGCCCTGCTTTTCGGCCCGCAAGGCAAGGGCTTTTCGAGCGCGCCCGCCCTGAAGGATCCCGACAAGGCGATCGCCAAAGCGCTGCCCACCGGCTACACCGCCGCGGTCACCGGCCTCGCGGAACTCCAGAGCGACTCCGACAAGGGCGGCTCCGGCGTGCTCGCCGAGACGTTGCTGGGAGGTCTCGGCGCGCTCGCCGTGCTCGCTTTCGTCTTCGCCTCGCTGCTCGCGCTGATGCCGTTGCTGGTCGCGGCCGTATCCATCCTCTCGACGCTGCTGATCGTGCTCGGCCTGACCTACGTCGCCGATGTGTCGTTCATCGTGCAGTTCCTGGTCTCGCTGATCGGTCTCGGTGTGGCGATCGACTACTCGCTGCTGCTCGTGACCCGCTGGCGTGAGGAACGCGCGGCAGGACGCGACAACAACGACGCGATCATCGTCGCGATGGCGACCGCCGGCCGCGCGGTGTTGCTCTCCGGGCTCACGGTTGCCGTCGGCCTGCTGGCGCTCATCGTGCTGCCGGTCCCCGGGCTGCGCAGCGTCGGCTACGGCGGCGTGCTCATCCCGCTCGTCTCCACCGCTGTCACGCTCACCTTGCTCCCGGCCCTGCTGGGCGGCATCGGCCCGCGCATGGAGTGGCCGCGGCGGGGCCGGCCCGACCGCACCGGCCGGCTCTGGGGAGCGTGGGGACGCGGGGTCGTCCGGCGCCCGAAGCTCGCCGCCGGCGCGGCGGTGGTCATCCTCGCCGTGCTCATCATCCCGGTCTTCTCGTTGACGGTCGGCCAGACCAGTGCCGACGCCCTGTCGAAGGGCGGACCGGCACGCACCGCCTACGACCGCCTCATCGCCGGCGGGATTCCCGAGGGTGTGCTCACGCCCATCGAGGTCCTGACCCACTCCGGCTCCGGCGCCGCCACCGCCCAGAAGTTGCAGTCGCGTCACCGGCATCAGCCGGGTCATCACGCCGCCGGACCCGAGCAACAACCGCGCCGGCACGTCGATCGTCATCGCCATCCCGGACAAGGCCACGCTGAACGGCAAGACACTCGCTCCCGTACGCGAGGCTCGCAAGACGCTGAAGGGCGACCAGGGCGTCATCGGCATCACGGGCGACGGCGCGGTGGCGCTGGACTACATCCACGCCGTGTTCGGCAGCTTCCCGGTGATGTTCGCCGATCATCGCGGTGCTGACGTTCCTGCTGCTGGCCCGGGCTTTCCGGTCGATCGTCCTGGCTGCAAAGGCCCTGGTGCTCAACCTGATCTCGCTGTCGGCGACCTTCGGCTTGATGACCTGGTTCTGGCAGCAGGGCCACGGCTCGCAGTCAATCTTCGACATCCCGGCGACGGGAGCCATCACCTTCTGGCTCCCGCTGATGGTCTTCGCGTTCCTGTTCGGGCTCTCGATGGACTACGAGGTCTTCATCCTCGCCCGGATGCGCGAGAGCTACGACGAGACGGGCTCGACGTCCGAGGCGGTCGTCGAGGGACTGGCGCGCACCGGCCGCCTGGTGACGAGCGCGGCGCTCATCCTGTTCCTCGCATTCGCATCGCTCGCCAGCGCACCCAACACGGACCTGAAGGTGCTGGCGACGGGCCTCGGGGCCGGCATCCTGCTCGACGCCACGGTGGTGCGGGCGCTGCTGTTGCCCGCCCTGGTAGAGCTCTTCGGCCGCTGGAACTGGTGGCTGCCGGCCTGGCTGGCGAAGGCGCTTCGGGTCGCGCCGAGCCCGGTTCATCCGGTCGCTGTCACCCTGACGGCCGACGAGCTCGAGCCGGTCACCGCCGGGCAGCGGTGAGCTCGGCGTTACGCGGCTGACACCTTCGAGCGGCGCTCGTACTGGACCGAGAGCAGCGAGAGGGTCGCCAGACCCGCCGTGATGAGAAGCAGGACGGGATAGCTCGCGACGGCGTGCAGGGCCGAAAGGGCAATAGGCGCAGCGAATCCGAGATACGTGAGCGCGTAGAAGACGGCGGTCAGGCCGGCCAGCTCGCCGGGCGCCGCGATGCGCTGGACCTCGAGCAGGCCGGAGACGAGGCAGAGCCCGTAGCCGGAGCCCAGCAGGGCGGCCCCGCAGAGCACCAGCGGCCAATTCCCCAGAGCCGCGGCGAGCGCGGCCACCAGCAGCCCGGCGCTGACCGCCGACAGTCCGGCCACCGCGCCGCTCGACGCCGAGCCCGCATCGAGGCGGCGCGCGACCGGCTGGATGGCGACCCCGAGCCCGAGCGTGACACCGGCCGCGACTGCCGCGAACACGAGCCCGTACGGAGCGGTGTGGTCGCTGACGATGCCTGGCATCAACGCGAACGAGACCGACGCGGCGACGAAGACCCACGGCGCCAGCGGGACCACCACCGCCAGGAAGCGGCGGCTCGAGGCCAGCGGCACCTTCAACCGCGAGACAAAGGCGGCCACGCCCGGGTCGCCGACGGTCTCGGGCACCTGCCACATCGCGGGGAGCACGAGCGCCATGACGACGAGGTGAGGGACGTACGGCGTCACCAGCGGAGCGGGCGCCCACTGGGCGATCAGTCCGGCGACGACCGGCCCGAGCCCGAACCCCGCCGACAGGGCGATCGCCGCCCGCCGCGCGCCCGCCTGCTCCCCGGCACCCCGGCCGTAGTCGCCGCTGGAGAGCTCCTTCACCCAGGCCGTCCCGGCGGCGAAGATCGCCCCGCTGCACACCCCGGCGAGGAAACGGCCGACGTAGATCAGGCCGACGTTGTCGTGGCCGAGCATCAGGATCACCGTCGCGACCACGGAGAGGACGACGGCAGGACGGGCCACCCGGCGCCGCCCGTACAGGTCTGAGGCGGGTCCGCAGAGCAGCAGCGCCGGGATCAGGCCGAGCGCGTACACCCCGAAGAGCGCGTCAGCGACGGTGGACGACAGGCCCCGGTGCATCCGGTACGCGAGCAGCAGCGACGCGAACTGGTTGGCGCCCCAGCCGACCCCCGTCAGCGAGCCCGCGGCGCGCAGCCAGAGCGGGAACCGGGAGGCCGGGCGAATACGATGCGCCGTCGACGCGTTACCGCTGACGACCAGGTTGACGGATTTGATGCCTTCTACCTTGCCTGAAGCCCTACACTTGGCAGTCGAAGCTGCCGAGTGCTAATTCTCGGCTCGACGCGGAGGAAATAAGTGCCGACCTACCAGTACGTCTGCACCGATTGCGGTTCCGATCTGGAAGCGGTGCAGAGTTTCAGCGAGCCGTCGCTGACGGAGTGCCCCAGCTGCGGCGGCAAGTTGCGCAAGCGTTTCGGCGCGGTCGGCGTCGTCTTCAAGGGTTCTGGCTTCTACCGCAATGACAGCCGCTCGGACCGCTCCGGCGGGTCTTCCAAGTCCGAGAGCAGCGAGAAGTCGGAGACGACCACCAAGTCCGACGCCAAGGCCGACTCGAAGACCGGCGATTCCAAGCCGGCCCCGGCGGCAGCCAAGAGTGACAGCTCCTCCAGCTCGTCCAGCAGCTCCGGCTCGTCCAGCACCACCAGCAGCTCCTCGAAGGCCAGCACCGCAGCCTGACCGGCGGCGACGGGCATCCGGCGCCGTCCACAGCCCGACATCGCGGCTGGGCTGCGCCCGGACGACGCCGCTAGCGTCCGGCCGGTGATGCCTGCACTGAACCTCCATCTCGGCTGGCGAGGCCAACTGGTGCCCCCTCACCTGCGTCGACGGGCGCTGGCGGTCGGGCTCGTGGCGCTGGCTGGCTTCGTGATGCTCTCGGCGCAGGGACGGTCCGCACCGGCCCGCCAGGTGGTCGTCGCCGCCCACGACCTTCCGGCGGGCGCCCGGCTCGTCGCGGCCGATCTGCGGGTGGTCTCGCTGCCGGCGGCGGCCGTGCCCAGCGCCGCGCCCGATTCGATCGCCGCACTAGTCGGGCGCACCGTCAGCGGGGCCGTAGAGGCACGGGAGGCATTGACGGCGGCCCGGCTCTCCAGGGGCACCGCGAGCACGCCCGGCCTGGTGGCGGCCCCCGTGAGGCTCGTCGATCCCAGCGTGGGCGCGCTGCTGCGGCCCGGTCAGCTCGTCGACGTGCTCTCGGCGCCGGCGGCGGACGGCGCGCACCCCCTCGGGCGCCGCTGCCCAGGTCGTGGCCCGCGAGGTACGCGTGCTGTCGGTCCCCGCCGCGAACCCGAGCGGCGGCGATGCCGGCACCGCCGGCACCCTGGTCGTGCTCGAGGTGAGCCGCAGTGACGCGTTGGCGCTGGCGACGGCAGAGGCCGCCGGGCGGCTCTCGGTCACGCTCCTCGGCGGGTGAGGAGGCAGGATCAGCGTTCGCGATCCTCGTGGTGGGGCGGGCGGTCGGCCTGCAGCCGCTCGAGGTCGGGATCGCTCTCGCCGGAGCCGCTGCGGTCCCACTCCCGCTCGCCCCAGCCGGTCTCACGCTCGTCGGAGCTGCTGCCGGATTCGGCGTCCCACGCGCGATCACGCGGCGGGGTGTCATCCGGCTGGCTCACGGGAATCATTCTAGGAGCGCAGACGTGACCTGCGGCACACAGACCGCCATGACCTCACTCTCGCTCGTCTGCCAAACTCAGAGGCATTCCAGCCACAAGCTGATGCACCTGCAAAGGGAGCCTTCCTCATGTCTGATGCCTCGCCTACCGGCGTAACCGACTTCAAGCTCGAGCACGCCGAAGGGACGCTCTCGCTGCCCGTCACCCCCGCGACGGAGAAACCCTCCGGCGTCGGCATCGGCAAGCTGCTCGGCGAGACCGGCTATGTCACGCTCGACCCCGGGTTCGTCAACACTGCTGCGTGCACGTCGGAGATCACGTTCATCGACGGCGGCGCGGGCATCCTGCGTTACCGGGGCTACCCGATCAATGAGCTCGCCGAGAAGACGACGTTCCTGCAGGTCGCCTACCTGCTCATCTACGGGGAGCTGCCGACCCCCGAGCAGGAAGCCAACTTCCAGGACCGCATCCGCGAGCACACGATGCTGCACGAGGACCTCAAGGAGTTCTTCGCCGGCTTCCCGCGCGACGCGCACCCGATGGCCGTGCTCTCCTCGGCGGTCAGCGCGCTCTCGACCTTCTACCAGGACAGCCTCGACCCGTTCGATGAGCGCCACGTCGAGATCTCCACGGTGCGCCTGCTGGCGAAGTTGCCGACCATCGCGGCCTACGCGTACAAGAAGTCGATCGGCCAGCCGTTCCTGTACCCGGACAACACCCTCGGCTACGCGGAGAACTTCCTGCGGATGACGTTCGGGGTCCCGGCTGAGCAGTACGAGGTCGACCCGGTCGTCGCCAAGACGCTCGACATGCTCTTCCTGCTCCACGCCGACCACGAGCAGAACTGCTCGACCTCGACCGTGCGGCTGGTCGGCTCGAGCCACGCGAACCTCTTCGCCTCCATCTCAGCGGGAGTGAACGCTCTCTTCGGGCCGCTGCACGGCGGGGCCAACCAGGCCGTCCTCGAGATGCTCGAGGGAATCCGCCAGGATGGCGGCGACGTCCGCGGCTTCGTGACGCGGGTGAAGAACCGCGAGCCCGGCGTGAAGCTGATGGGGTTCGGCCACCGCGTCTACAAGAACTACGACCCCCGCGCCGCCATCGTGAAGAAGGCGACCCGTGACGTCCTCGAGCGCCTCGGCAAGCCCGACCCGCTGCTCGACATCGCGATGGAGCTGGAAGAGATTGCCCTCGCTGACGACTACTTCACTGCCCGCAAGCTCTATCCGAACGTCGACTTCTACACCGGCGTCATCTACGAGGCCATGGGCTTCCCACCGAAGATGTTCACCGTGCTCTTCGCCCTCGGCCGGCTGCCGGGCTGGATCGCCCAGTGGCGCGAGATGATCAACGACCCGGCGACGAAGATCGGCCGGCCGCGCCAGGTCTACATCGGCCAGCCCGAGCGCCACGTCCCCGACCCGGCGGGCTGACCGTCAGACGGGCTGCAGGTCTGACGCCATCCAGCGGCCCTTGATCTTCGTCATCGTCATCTGCACCCGCAGCGGATCGATGCGGGTCGACGGCGACTTCTGACCCTTGAGCTGCTTCACCGATTCCTGATCCACGTACAGCAACACGGTGACCCGTCCGGTGTCGGCATGCACGACCGATGACGCGGAAACCGTCGCCGTGACGATCGCCTTGATCGAGGCCGCCTGCTTCAGCAGCTTGCCGGCCGTGCTGTTGTAGTCCGTCAGCAGTTGCCCGGTGATCTCACGCTTGGCGGTGTCGATGTTGGTGTCAATCTGGCGGTAGTCGTAGCTCAGGATGTCCTTGACGTCGCTGACAGCCGTCGTCATCGCGGCCTGGGCGTCGCTGTGAATCGCCTGCAAATGCTGGGTGTGCGCGGTCCGCCCGTGCAGGATGAACGCGCTCACGCCGGTCCCAGCCGTCACCAGCACCAGCATGGGCAGGGCGACGGGGCGCAGCCGGCGCAAGCGGGAGCGGCGCGGTGCGCGCGCTGCTGCAGGCGTGACCTTGTCATCCGCCTTGCGAGCAGCTTTCTCGGGCTTGGCCTTCTTGGCTTTCTCGGGCTTGGCCTTCTTGGCCGGCTTCGCCTTACCCGCCCGGTGCTTTCCGCTTCCGGCAGCCGACGACGCGTTCGCCTCTTCGACAACCAGCACGTCATCCTCGCGCTGGACTTCTGCAGTCTGGTTCATGACCCCACCTGGGAGTAGGACGGAAGGCCGGCGAAGCTCAGCTTGGAGGACTTCCAGACGCCGTTGACGTTCTGCAGGTCGACCCGGAACCGGTAGCGCACGACGATCGTGCTGGCGGCCTGCTTCGCGCTCTTCGGGAACGACACCGTCGCGTCACCCGCGACGAGGACCTCGGCGGCATTGCCCTTGAGCGAGGCCAGACCGGCCGACGTGATCGTGCCCTTGGACGACGATTTCTCGCTGGCCGTCGAGGCGATCGTGCCCTGCATCGCCTTCGCGTACTGATCCTTCATCGTCCCGGTCGACCCGTCGACGACGCGTTGCAGATCGCGCTTCGCGGTGCGGTAGTCGAGCGTCATCATGTTCAACGCCTGGGTGCGGCCGGCGGCGACCGCAGCGGTGCCGTCCGCCGGCGCCTTCGTCCCGGTGGCGCGGAGGATCTCCAGCACCAGCCAGGCAATCCCCGCGAGGCACAGCACCGCGAGCAGGGTCACCGCGCGGCGGCGGCCGCGACCGGACCGGCCAGCACGGCCGGCGGCGGTCCCCCGATCGGATCCGGTCGCATCGACGACTTCCAGGCGATCGTCCGCCCGGTGCTCTGTCACCTCATCCATGAGGTCGGTCGACGTCATAGTTGCCTTCCGATCGTGCCGCCCGCGGATTCTGGGTTTCTGGCGTGGCAGATATCACCAACGCGCGACTCGCCGAAAGGTTGCGGGGTGCTGACGGGTCGTCACTTTCTCCCGGGCCGCTCGTTTCGTGTGGTGCAAGCCACGAACGGTGACGAGGCCGGGCACAGGTGAAAGGGGAGCTGGGTGGCAGTCGCGGGCAATGCCTTCCTGCGTGAGACGGGAAGCTTCGCGGCGATGTCGCTCGACACGTTGCGGGCGCTCTTCAAGCGACCGTTTCAGGTCAAGGAATTCATCCAGCAGTGCTGGTTCGTAGCCAGCGTTTCCATCCTGCCGACCACGCTGACCTCCATCCCGTTCGGCGCGATCATCGCCTTGCAGACCGGCGCGCTCATCCGCCAGCTCGGCGCGGTGTCGCTGAACGGTGGCGCCTCGGTCATCGCGGTGGTCCGTGAAGCCGGCCCGATCGTCACGGCGCTGGTCATCTCCGGTGCCGCCGGTTCCGCGATCTGCGCCGACCTCGGCGCCCGCAAGATCCGCGAAGAGATCGACGCCATGGAAGTGCTGGGGATCAGCCCCATCCAGCGGCTCGTCGTCCCGCGCGTGGCGGCCATCAGCCTGGTTTCGGTGCTGCTGAACGGGCTGGTGTCGGTGGTGGGTGTCGCCGGTGGCTACTTCTTCAGCGTCGTGGTCCAGGGCGGCACGCCGGGGCCGTACTTCGCCTCCTTCACCGAGCTCGCCCAACTCCCCGATCTTTTCCAGGCCGAGGCCAAGGCGCTGGTGTTCGGTCTGGTCGCCGGGCTGATGGCCTCCTACAAGGGGCTCACCGCCAAGGGTGGCCCGAAGGGTGTCGGAGATGCCGTGAACCAGACCGTGGTCTTCACGTTCATGCTGCTGTTCGCGATCAACTTCGCGGCCAGCATGCTGTACCAGCAGATCGTTCCGCAGAAGGCCCTCTGATGGCGACGCATGCCCGCCCGTCGCGAAGCGGTGCCCTGATCCCGGCGCCGCTTCGCAAGATCGGGTCTATCGGTGGCCGGGTGACCGGCAGCCTCGACGAGCTCGGGCGCTCCGG
This sequence comes from uncultured Actinomycetota bacterium, assembly GCA_963782485.1. Taxonomy (GTDB): domain Bacteria; phylum Actinomycetota; class Actinomycetes; order Frankiales; family Frankiaceae; genus DATAZK01. The sequence goes on along the minus strand of CAWAJV010000003.1, from coordinate 915,871 downwards.
ATCGTTCTATGTCCGCACGATCGGCTGGTCCTACAAGGTCGTCGTGCGCTACAAGAAGGAAGTCCTGCGGCTGCTCGCCGAAGTGGCTTTCGGCACCGGCGCGCTCGCCGTCATCGGCGGCACGGTCGTGATCGTCGTCTTCATGACGTTCTTCACCGGTCTCGAGGTCGGCCAGCAGGGCTACACCTCGCTGAACTCCCTCGGCGCCGCCGTCTACACCGGCTTCATCTCCGCGTACTTCAACACCCGGGAAATCGCCCCGATCATCGCAGGAATCGCGCTGTCGGCGACGGTGGGCTGCGGCTTCACCGCGCAGCTCGGAGCGATGCGGGTCAACGAGGAGATCGACGCCCTCGAGGCCATCGCGGTGCCCTCCGTGCCGTACCTCGTGACGACCCGGCTGCTCGCCGGCGGTCTCGCCGTCATCCCGCTCTACGTGCTGGGCCTGCTGGCGTCGTACACCTCGACCCGGCTCATCACGACCACGCTCTTCGGCCAGTCATCCGGCACGTACAACCACTACTTCAATCAGTTCCTGCCGCCGACCGACATCATCATCTCGTTCCTGAAGGTCATCGTCTTCGCGATGATCATCATCCTGACCCACTGCTACTACGGCTACAAGGCTTCCGGCGGACCGGCGGGCGTCGGCGTGGCGGTCGGGCGTGCCGTCCGGCTGGCCATCACCTCCGTCGTCGTGGTCGACCTGCTTCTCGACCTCGCCCTCTACGGCAACGCGGTGAGCGTTCGGATCGCGGGCTGACCCACCATGTTCATGCCCCGGCCGAAACGCCAGCCCTACGTGCTGTACGGCGTCGCCATGCTCACCGTCGTCGCCCTGCTGACGACGACGAGCATCCTGGCCTTCAACCAGGCCTTCACGAGCAGCGTGCCGGTCACCATGCACATCCAGCGGGCGGGCCTGCAGCTGCTCAAGGGCTCGGACGTCAAGATGCGCGGGCTCATCGTCGGCGATGTCGCGTCCATCAGCAGCAATGGCGACGGGGCCGTCATCAAGCTGCGGCTCAAGCCGAAGTACCTCAACAAGATCCCGAAAAACGTGAGCGCGCGGCTCATCCCCAAGACCATCTTCGGCGAGAAGTACATCGACTTCGTCGCGCCCCCAGCCGCCCTGGGCAAGGGCCCCCACCTGCAGGCCGGCGACGTCATCCGCGAGGATCACACCACGCCCGCCTTGGAGATCGATCAGGCGCTGAACGACCTGCTCCCGCTGCTGCGTACGGTGCGTCCCCAGGACCTCAACAGCACGCTTTCCGCGATGGCCCAGGCGCTTTCGGGCCGCGGCGAGCAGCTCGGCCAGACGACCGTCAAGATCGACGACTACCTCAAGCAGCTGAACCCGCAACTGCCCGCGATCCAGCATGACTTCCAGGCGCTCGCGAAGGTAGCGACCACCTACGACCAGGCGGCTCCGGCGCTCCTCGCGCTGCTCCGCAACTTCACCGTCACCGGCGACACCATCAAGGAGAAGGCCGGCACGCTCACCGCGCTCCTGAAAGACGTGACGGGTACCGCGCTCGTGACGCGGGACTTCCTGGCCCGCAACGCCAACAACATCGTTCAGGTCAACGTCGTCAACGAAGACCTCTTGAAACTTATCGCCTACTACTCGCCCGAGCTGGACTGTCTCTTCAAGGGCACCGCGAAGCTGCTGCCGAAGATCAAGTCGACGAAAGCGACCAAGCACACCGCCGGCGTCCTCGTGGAGTTCCACGGCCCGAAGCCGGCCTACACCTACCCGCTGGATGCCCCCCAGTACAACGACACCCGCGGGCCCAACTGTTACGGCCTGCCGAACCCGCCGCTGCAGCTGCCGACGATCCAGTTCGGGGACGGCACCGAGGACGATCCGCGGTTCGCCGCCCGCAACGGCAGCACCGCGCCGCAGCCGCTGAGCCTCCAGAACCTCGCCGGTGCCCTGGGCGCTCCCAGCGGCGGCTCCTCCGGCGCCAGCAGCAACCCGCTGAGCGGCCTCCTCTCGCCCTCGGACACCGCGACCGCATCGGTCGAGAGCAGCCCGTCGATGGGCGACGCCGGCAGCAAGACCGAGCAGGCCTGGATGGACCAGCTCCTCGGGCCGATCCTCGGACGTCCGGCGGCGAAGGTGCCCGCGATCGCCGGCCTGCTGTGGGGCCCGATGGCCCGTGGAACGCAGGTGACCATCGGATGATCAGCACTGGTCCCGCGGCGATCAAGTTCGCCCTCTTCACCGTCGTCACCTTGCTGGCAACGGCGCTGCTGGCGTTGACGATCGGCAACATCAGCTTCCGCAGCACCTCGTCGTACAAGGCGCTGTTCAGCGACGCGGCGAACCTGAACAAGGGCGATGAGGTGCGCTACGCCGGCGTCCAGGTCGGCAGCGTCAAGGGCGTCAAGCTCGTCGATGGCACCCAGGCGCTCGTCTCGTTCTCGGCGGAGAAGACGGTCCCGATGACGACGCTCACCACGGCGACGATCCGCTACCGCAACCTGATCGGCCAGCGCTACCTCGCGCTCGGCGACCTGACGAGCGTCAGCACCGACACCTCCCCGGCAAAGCGTGCGGGAGCCACGCAACTCACCGCGGCAGCGAACGACCCCGCCGCCGGGCGCGCGCTGCGGCCCGGGGAGACGATCCCGCTCTCACGCACCTCGCCCGCACTGAACCTGAACGCGCTCTTCAACGGCTTCCGGCCGCTGCTGACCGCTCTGAACCCCAACGACATCAACCAGATCTCGTATGAGCTCATCAAGGTGTTGCAGGGCGAGGGCGGCACGATCAACACGCTCCTGACCCAAGTCGGTGATCTCTCGGGGTCGCTGGCCAACCGCGATCAGCTGATCGGCGACGTCATCACCAACCTCAACACCGTTCTCGGACCGATCGACCAGCGCGACCAGCAGCTGGGCAAGCTGCTCGGAAACCTGCAGACCTTCATGAGCGGGCTGGCGCAGGACCGTGAGGCGATCGGCAGCTCGCTGTCGAACATCAACGCCCTCGCCGGCACCACGGCCGACCTGCTGGCCCAGGCCCGCCCGTCCGTGAAGGAGGACGTGAACCAGTTGCGCCAGCTGGTGAGCAAGCTCGATACGACGCAGGCCAAGCAGTACATCTACAACCTCGTGGTGAAGACCCCGGACAAGCTGCGCAACATCGCGCCGGCAGCCGCTTACGCGTCGATCTTCAACGAGTACCTCTGCGCGGTGCGCTTCATCCTGCCGAACGGTGAGAAGACCTCGCCCTACACGAACAACGCGGCCAGGTGCAGCTGATGGCCCGCACCCGCCTGATCCGGATGAACATCCCGTCCTTCCGGTCGCTGAACCCGGCCCCGGTCGGCGCGATCTTCATCGTCGTCATGCTGACGCTGCTCTACTTCGCCTTCACGCTGCAGAACCTCCCGTTCATCAAGGGCCGCACGTACACCGCCGCGTTCGCCGAGGCGGCTGGGCTCCGCAAGGGCGACAAGGTGCGCGTCGCCGGGATCGATGTCGGCCAGGTCGATCAGGTCAAGCTCGAGGGCTCCCACGTGAGGGTGCGCTTCAGCGTGAGGGACAAGAGCGTCCGCCTCGGCCAGCAGACGACGGCGAGCATTCAGATCTTCACGCTGCTCGGCAACAAGTACATCGGTCTGGAGCCGAAGGGGCCCGGAAAATGGCCTACCAGCCGGGAGATCCCGCTGAACCACACCACCTCGCCCTATGACGTGAGCCCGGCGTTCCAGGACCTCTCGCAGACGGTGGGTGCCGTCAACAAGACGCAGCTCGCTGACGCGTTCAACACCCTGTCCGAGACGTTCAAGAACTCGCCGGAGCCGCTGAAGAAGACGCTCACGGGGATGCAGCGGCTCTCGAAGACCATTGCCTCGCGCGACGACCAGCTGGGCACCCTGCTGCAGCACCTGGCCGGGGTCACGGGGGTACTAGCGCAGCGTCGCGGCCAGCTGGTGACCCTCATGCAGGACGGCGACAAGCTGCTGCAGGAGCTCGACCGCCGGCGCGACGTCATCACCCAGCTGTTCAACAACACCACGACGCTGGCGCAGCAGCTGGAAGGCCTCGTCACCGACAACAAGGCGCAGATCAAGCCGGCGCTGGATCACCTGAAGAGCGTCGTGACGATCCTGGATGACAACCAGAAGACGCTCGATGAGACGGTGAAGCTGCTCTACCCGACCACCCGCAACCTCATCGACGTCGTCGGCTCAGGCGGCTGGTACGACGCCACCATCATCAACGCGACCAACCCGTTCCAGCTCGTCGGCGGCAAGGGGCCACAGGGGCTGCCCATTCCCGAGACGCTCGCCGGGCTGCTCGGCATCGACTCGCTGCCCGGGGCGGGATGAGCATGCTCTCTCGCTTCTCCGGCTCCGATGCCATGCGCAAGGCGACGTATGCCGCCGCGGCACTGCTGGTGCTGGCCATCATCGTGTATGCCTGGCCTTCCAAGGCCAAGAAGAGCGCGACGGTCTACTTCCCGCGAACGGTGCACCTGTACAAGGGCAGCGACGTCGACGTTCTCGGCATCAAGGTCGGCAGCGTCACGAAGATCCAACCGATGGGCGACCGGGTGCGGGTCGACATCTCCTACGACGCGAGCCAGCGCATCCCGGCCAACGCGTCGGCGGTCATCCTGACGCCCACGCTGGTGGCCGACCGGGTCGTTCAGCTCACCCCGCCCTACAACCCGGGCGACTCGGTGCTCGCCGACAAGGCCGTCATCCCCTTGCAGCGCACCGGGATCCCGCAGGAGCTCGACCAGGTCTTCGCCAACCTGAACGACCTCAGCAAGGACCTCGGGCCCAAGGGAGCCAACAGCTCCGGGGCGCTGTCGAAGCTGTTCAACGTCGCCGCCGACAACCTGAACGGCCAGGGCGACAACATCCACACCACCATCACGTCGATCGCCGACCTCGCGGGAACCCTCGACGACAACAAGTCGGCGCTGTTCCAGACCGTGCGCAACCTGCAGTCGTTCGTCGGCACGCTCTCGCAGCACGATGCCGACACCCGGGCGTTCATGACCGACCTGGCCAAGGTTTCCACCGAGCTGAACAGCAACCGCACGGCGCTTGCCTCGGCGCTCTCGAACCTCAACAGCGCGCTGGGTGAGGTGACGACGTTCATCCGAGACAACAAGGCGAACCTCACCGCCAACGTCGCCTCGCTGGCCCGGGTGACAAACGTGCTCGCCAAGGACAAGCAACTGCTCGGCAACCTCATCGACGTCGGTGCGGTCGGCGCGACCAACTACACCCACGTTTACGACCCGGCGAGCCAGTCCTTCGACGGCCGCTTCGCGGAGACCGACATCACCGAGACCCCGGCGCTCTTCATCTGCTCGACGCTGACCAGCGCGGGCATCAACGGCCAGCAGTGCGTCGACATCCTCAAGGGCTTCGGACTCGACAAGCTCAAGCTCTCACCCGACGCGCTCAAGCAGCTGTCGTCGCAGTCCGCACCGAGCAACCCGGCGACCTCGCTGGGCGGCTTGCTGGGGGTGGGCAAGTGAGTCCCTCACGCGTGCGCCGGCTGGCCGCACTCTTCGCTCTCGTCGTCATGTGTGCCACCGGCTGCAAGTTCAGCGGCATCTACTCGTTCCCGCTCCCGGGCGCGGTCGCGAACGGTGGCGACACCTACACCCTGAAGGTGCTCTTCCGCGACGTGCAGGACCTGGTTCCGTATTCGGCGGTCAAGGTCAACGATGCCACCGTTGGCCACGTCAAATCGGTGGAAGTGAAGGGGCATGCGGCGCTCGTCGTCGTCCAGCTGAAGAAGAGCGTCAAGCTGCCGGTGAACAGCACCGCGCTGATCTCCCAAACCAGCCTGCTGGGCGAGAAGTTCGTCGCGCTGCAGCCCCCACCCAACAAGGCGGACTGGCGTGGAACCCTCAGCAATGGTGCGACTATCGGCCTGCCGAACACCGACTCGGATGCCACCGTCGAGGAGGTTCTGGGCGCGCTCTCCCTGGTGCTCAACGGCGGCGGGTTGCAGCAGATCCAGACCATCACCCGCGAGGTCAACACGGCGCTCACCGGACGCGAGGGAAACACCCGGGATCTGCTGGAGCAGCTGAAGACGTTCGCGACCGGCCTGAACGCGCAGAAGTCCGACATCATCACGGCGCTGGAGAAGGTCGACCACCTGTCGAAGACGATCGCGGCCAACGAGTCCGCCGTCACCAACGCCATCGACCGGCTGCCTGCCGCCATTGCGGTGCTGGCGGACAACCGCAAGCTGCTCACCAAGATGCTGACGTCGCTGTCGAACCTCGGCGACGTCGCGGTGAAGGTCATCAACGCCTCGCGCGACAGCCTGCTCACCAACCTGCGCAACCTGCAGCCGATCCTCACCGAGCTGGCCAAGGCGGGTAACGAGATCCCGCCGTCGCTGCAAATCCTGCTGACCTTCCCCGAGGCCGACGGGACCCAGGACGTCTACCGCGGTGATTACACCAACGTCGACCTGACCATCGACCTGTCGACCGCCCAGCTGAACAAGAACTTCGGACTCAGCGATCTCGGCAGCGCACTCAGCGGTGGCACGACCACGACGACCCCGAAGGCGCCCACCACCACGACCCCGAAGCTGCCGGTGCCACTCCCGACGGCAGTACCGAGCCTGCCGAAACTGCCCTTACCGTTGCCGAAGGCCAGCTCCACTCCTGCACCGAAAGCCAGTAGCAGCAGCGGCTCCGGCAGCGGCTCCGGCGGCTCCGGCGGCCTGCTCGGCGGGATCCTCGGGGCGAACGCGGCCGGCGAGGCTCACGTGGAAGACGGCGCTCTTGCCGTGGACTTGAAGACGCCGCTCGACCGGCTCGTGCTGGGAATCCTGCAGTGATGGGCAACAGCGTCACCAGGAAGGTGGCCGCGTTCGTCGTCATCACCGTGCTCGGCGTCTCGTACGTGCTGTTTCACTACATCGGCCTCGGAAAGGCCTTGTTCGGCAACGGTTTCACCGCCTACGTGAACATGCGCGACTCCGGCGGCATCTTCACCTCGGCGAGCGTCACTTACCGCGGCATCGATGTCGGGCGGGTCGGCAACATCGAGCTCACCGACTCCGGCATCCGCGTCCAGCTGAAGCTCGACGGGAAGCTGCGCATTCCCAGCGATCTCAAGGCCGTCGTCGGTAACGGCTCGGCCATCGGCGAGCAGTTCATCGACCTGCAGCCGAAGGCTCAGATCACCAAGAGCACGCAATACCTGCACGCCGGCTCGGTCATCCCGCAGAGCGCGACCGAGCTGCCGGTCTCGACGCAGGAAGTGCTCGTCAACCTCGACAAGCTCGTCAACTCGCTGCCCAAGGACGACCTCAAGACGACCGTCACGGAGCTCGGTAAGGCCTTCCGCGACACCGGGCCTCAGCTCGGCCGGCTGCTCGACGCGAGCAACTCGCTCGTCACCGCGGCGACCGACAACCTGCCGCAGACCATCGACCTGATCCACAACGGTGGCACCGTGCTCGATACCCAGAACGACCTGGCGCCCCAGACCCTGACCTTCACCAGTGAATTCGCGTCGTTCTCGGACCAGCTTCGCAAGAGCGACGCCGATCTGCGCGCGCTGCTCGACAAGGGTGTCCCGGCCTCGTCCGAGGTCACCGACCTGATTCACAAGCTCGACGTGCCGCTGACGACCCTGATGAACAACGGGATCGCGCTCGGCCAGGTCGCCCAATCGCGGCTGGCACCGCTACGGATGGAGCTGATCCTGTATCCGTACATCATCGCGTCGTCGTTCGGTGTCTTCAACGGCGGCTACACGCGCTTCGGCGTCCCGACACCGCCGACCTCGCAGCCGTCGGTCTGCACCCAGGGCTACAACACGAGCTACGACCGGCTGCCGACCGAATACACGACAACCAACGGGTTCCCGTATGGCCTGACGTGCACCTTGCCGACGAACGCGAACCAGCTCGTCCGCGGCGCGCGAACAGCGCCGCTCGCCGACGGAACCAGGATCGGTGACACCCCGAGCTACGCGAACGACCAGCGCGTTCCGTAACCGCGGGTCATGATGGCCCGGTGCCGTTAACCCGTCGTTCACTTCTGCAAGCCGGAGCCATCGCCGGAGCCGTCGTCACGGCCGATGCCTGCAGCGGATCCAAGTCCAGCCCCAGGCCGACACCGTCGTCGCCGTCCGGGTCCCTCAGCCCGTCGGCGTCCACCTCGGCCGCCCCCGCCACGACAACCCTGGACCAGACGCTGCTGCGCGGCCCGGCCGGAACCGGCGGGTTCGTCAACCTCGTCTCGGGCGCCGGTGAGCAGCATCTGGTGCGCACCGATCTCGCCATCGCGGCCAAGAGTGGTCGCGAGGCCCGCCGCGCGCCGCTGTCGACGTTCGCCCACCTCACTGACATGCACGTGCTCGACGCGCAGTCGCCGGCCCGGGTGGAGTTCCTCGACCGTTCCAACGACAACGTGCCGGACGGCATCCTGATCGCGTCCTACCGGCCGCACGAGTTCCTCACCGCGGCCGTCGCCGACACCATGGCAGCCACCGTGAAATCGCTCGGCCCCGGCCCGGTCAGCAAGCGCAAGCCCGCGTTCGCGATCAGCACCGGGGATGCCGTCGACAACTGCCAGCAGAACGAGCTGCGCTGGGTCATCGACCTGCTCGACGGCGGCAGCATGCTGCGCGCCGATTCCGGTGACCACTCGAAGTGGGAAGGCGTCGCCGACAGCGATCCGCGCTATTACGACACCCACTACTGGCACCCCGATGGCCCGCCGAGCGGCAAGCCGGCCGACCTGGCGATGTCCAAGTACGGCTTTCCCAAGGTGGAAGGGCTGCTCGACGCGGTACGCCAGCCGTTCCAGGCGAGCGGGGTCGGCATGCCGTGGTACGCGGCCTACGGCAACCACGACGGGCTGATCCAGGGCAACGCCCCGCCCGGCGGAGCCTTCGGGAAGATCTCGACCGGCTCGACGAAGATCGTCGGGCTTCCGGCGTCGCTCAACCCGCTCGCGTTCGCGGCGTCGCTGCTCGCCGGCAGCCCTTTGCCCGAAGGGCTTCCCGCTCGCACCGTGACGGCGGACGCCACGCGTCGCGTCATCACCCGGCCGGAGACCATCGCCGCCCACTTCACGACGACGGGGACTCCGGTCGGCCACGGCTTCACCTCCGAAAATCGCACCAAGGGCACGGCGTACTACACCTTCGAGATCAGCGACCAGGTCCTCGGCATCGTGCTCGACACCGTGAACCCTGGCGGCCTGTCCAACGGCTCCATGGACGCCGACCAGTTCGCCTGGCTGAAGGCGAAGCTGACCGCAAACGCGGACCGCATCGTCGTCCTCTTCAGCCACCACACCATCGGGACCATGGACAACACCCGGCTCGCCCCGGGCGAGAAGGGCCCCCGCATCCTCGGACCGGAGGTCACGGCACTGCTGCTGAAGAACCCGCAGGTGGTGCTCTGGGTGAACGGCCACACCCACGTCAACGCCGTCATCCCCCACAAGCGCGCCGGCGGCGGCGGGTTCTGGGAGCTCAACACCGCCTCGCACATCGACTGGCCGCAGCAGAGCCGGCTGGTCGAGGTCATGGACAACAAGGACGGCACCCTGTCGATCTTCGGCACGATCGTCGACTTCGCGGCGCCGTCCCCCGATCCCAAGAAGCTGGACTCCCCGGCGCAGCTCGCCGCGCTCTCCCGGTTGCTGTCGGCCAACGACTGGCAGGAGCGCACCGGCCACAGCCCCACGCTCGACGGCCGGCGCGGCAAGGCCGAGGACCGCAACGTGGAGCTGCTCGTCCCGGACCCGCGCAAGGGAGCGGACGCCGCCAACACCCTCTAGACCCGCACTGTCAGTCGGACCAAGATCAACGCTTCACAGGAGTGGTTTTGGTGCCGGATTCCCCGCCCAAACCCACTTCTGTGCAGCGTTGATCTTGAGGGGTGGCAGGACGAGTTTGTCAGCGTACGATGACAACGGTTGATGTCATCGCATGATGACAACCGCTCGTCCCTGACGGAGTTCCTGCGTGACCGCGACCCTCTCCCGCCACGACTCACCCCTGGGTGACCCTGGGGCCTCCGATCGTTCAGCGAGAGAGCGCGCGCTGAACCCGACGCTGATCCTGGTGGCGCTCGTCGTCGCGGTGATGAGCAGCGTCGGTGCCCCGCTCATCCCCTCCATCAGCGCCGCCAGCCACGTCTCCCTCGGCACCGGCGAGTGGCTCCTGACGATCGCGCTGCTGACCGGAGCGCTCGCCACCCCGATCATGGGCCGCCTGGCCGACGGCCCGCATCCGCGGCGCGTGATCGCCGTCTGCTTGAGCGTCGTGCTCATCGGCTCGGTACTCGCCGCCGTCACCAGCACGTTCGCGCTTCTCGTCCTCGCGAGGGCGTTGCAGGGGATGGGCCTCGGCATCTTGCCGGTGACGATGGCCGTCGCTCGTCGCCACCTGCCCATGGAGCGGGCGTCGCGCACGATCGCCGTCCTGTCCGTCACCGCCGGCGTCGGGGTCGGGCTCGGCTACCCGATCACCGGCGTGCTGGCCGAATTCTTCAGCTACCACGCAGCTTTCTGGTTCAGCGCCGGCGTCGTCGCGGCCGCCCTGACGCTCTCGCTCCTGGTGCTCCCCGGCGCGTCGGACGTGGCGAAGCACCCCTTCGACACGATCGGCGCGGGCCTGCTGACGATCGGCGTCGCCGCTTTCATCCTCGCCGTGAGCGAGGGCGAGTCATGGGGCTGGGGATCGGCGGGAGTGCTCGTACCGCTGCTCGGCTCGTTCCTGGTGCTCGGCGCGTGGGCGCGTTACGAGTTGGGCCGGCACGAGCCGCTCGTCGACCTGCGCCACGCGCGCAATCGCCTGGTGCTCACGGCCGACATCTCCGGCCTCGTCATCTCCGTGACGATGTACCTCTTCCTGCCGATCGTGGTCGAGTTCGTGCAGCTTCCGACGTCGACCGGCTTCGGTTTCGGCGCGTCCATCGTGGTGTCCGGCTGCGTGCTCATCCCGCTGTCGGTCGGGACGATGCTCGCCAGCCGCATCGGCGTGATGTACGAGCGTCGCTTCGGCCGGCGCACGATGATCCCGGTCGGCTCCGTCCTGTTCGCGTTGTCGATGGCGGTTTTCGCCTTCGAACACACCGCGCTGTGGGAAGCCTTCCTCGTCATGGGACTCGCCGGGCTGGGCATCGGCTTCACGTTCGCAGCGATGCCGGGCTTCATCGTGCAGTCGGTGGCGGCTCGCGACACCGGCAGCGCGCTCGGCTTCTACCAGGTGCTGCGCAGCATCGGCCTGGCGCTCGGCAGCGCCATCAGCGGGCTGCTGCTGGCCGCCTACACCAGGCCGGGCAGCGAGTTTCCCACCGTCGGCGGCTTCCGCACCGCCCTCATCCTCGGCGCGCTGCTGTGCCTGGCGACAGGCGCCATGGCCTACGTCCTCCCCGGCCGCAAGGGCAGCCAGCAGCCGACCGAGCGCGAGCTGCTGCTCGGCGAGGAAACCGCCGAAGTGAGCGGGTCCGGCCTGCCGCTCGAGTGGGAGTCGGAGTGAGCACCCCGACCAAGGCCAGCCGCCCGCGTGACGCTGCCGCCAGCCGTGACGCGCTCCTGCGCTCGGCCCGCACGCTCTTCAGCGATCGCGGCTTCGAGCAGACGACCACCCGCGACATCGGCGAGCACGCCGGGGTCGATCCCGCCCTCATCGCCCGCTATTTCGGCAGCAAGGTCAAGCTGTACCTGGCGACGATCACGGCCGAGGACGCCGACTCCGTGCGGCCCGAGGAACTCGAGGAACCGCGGGCCATCGTGGAATGGTTCGTCGGCCGGGTCGAGGCCCGCGGGCCCGGCTCCGTGTTGCAGGCCGTCGTGCGCTCCGACACCACCCCGGAGATCCGTGAGGCGGTTCGCGACCACCTGACCCGCCGGCTGGTGGTCCCGCTCGAGCGGATGCTGACGCGCCGCGGCGTCGAGCAGCCGCGGCTGCGCGCCGAGATGGCCGTGAGCGCGCTCGTCGGGGTGCTCCTCGCCCGCGCGCTCGGTTCGTTCGACGAGCTCGGCGATGTGAAACGCGCGGCGTTCATCGAGGAACTGACGCAGCTGATCCCGGATCTCAGCTGATCGGATCGGGCTGCGGGCCGGGCTCCTCGAAGTCGGCCCGCACCTGCGCGCAACGCTCCTCGTCCGCGTAGACCACTACGTCGTCGCCGGCGCGCAGCTCCGTATCGGGCCGAACGGAAACCAGGTGCCCGTCACGGACGACCGAGCTGACCCAGAGGTCTTCCGGAAGTTCGCGGATGGGACTGCCGGCGAACCGCGCCGCTTCCGCGACATGGAACCGATGCACCCCCTCCGGCTCACTCTGCAGCCGGACGCCGAGCGACCAGGGAACCACCGGAGCGGTCCGCATGGGCAGCGAGAGGCGCACGGCCAGCGCCGGGACCAGGCTCCCCTGCACCACCACGGAGAAGACGACCACCACGACGACGATCCCGTAGAGCCGGTCGGCGTGCGCGACACGAGCTTCGAGCAGGTAGGTGCCGAGCAGGATCGGCACGGCGCCCTTGAGCCCGGAGAGCAGCACGAAGACCCGCTCATTACGCGCGAGTCGCGCGGGCAGCAGGCACAGGGACACCAGCGCCGGACGGATCACGAACGCCAACGCCGCTCCGATCAGCAATCCCGGCACCCAGACGTTCGCCCGCGCCAGCACCGAGAGGTCCACGGTGAGCCCCAGCACCACGAATGCGGTGATCTCGGCGACGCTCGCCAAAGCCCCGTGGAAACGCTCGATCTCGCGCTTGTAGGGGGCGCGGCGGTCGCCGAGGAGGATGCCGGCGACGAACACCGCCAGGAATCCGGACCCGTGGGCCAGCGCCGCCGCCCCGAAGATGACGAGCGCGCCGGCGAGGGTGCGTATCGGATACAGGCCTTCGCTCGGCAACGCCAACCGCCGCATCAGGGCCAGCAACGCGGCACCGCCCGCAACGCCGACAACGAGCCCGACGCCCATCTGCAGGAAGAATTTGCCGGCGACGTCACCGATCGCTCCCGTGGTGATGCTCCCCGCCGAGATCAGGCTGACCATCAGCGCGATGCCGACCGGGTCGTTCGCCCCCGACTCGCCCTCCAGTATCGTGCCCGCGCGCCCGGAGACCTCGCGCTGCCCGAGCACCGAGAAGACGACGGCGGGGTCGGTCGGCGCGACGGCCGTCGCCAGCAGCAGCGCCGCGTACCAGGAGACGTCGAGCCCGTACCGCGCGAGCAGCGCCGTTCCGGCGACCGTCACGAAGGTCCCGGCGACACCCACAACGGCGATCGGCGCCGCCGACTCGCGAAAGCGGGTCCAGCCGATGTGCATGCCGCCGTCGAACAGGATCAGCATCAAGGCGACCGTGAGCAGCCGCTCCACCGTGGCTTCCGTCGGCGCGTTCAGGTCGGGGATCACCTTGACCGCAATCGCCGCGGCCACGAGCAGGATCGCCGGCGTGGGCACCTTCACCCGCTCGGTGAGCCGGTTGGAGACGAGCGCACCCAGGCCCACGAGGCCGACGAGGAGCAGGGCGAGCCCGTACGACTCGGCGTCGATCACGGCAGATCCTTCACGGAGGGGGGTGGCTCCCAGCGGGTCGAGGGTCGACGATGCAGTGCCGACCAGACTTCCCGGCGCCCCTCCGACAGGCTATCTGCGTCGGGCTACCGTGACGGCATGTGCCGGAGCATCAAGACCCTGCGCCCGCCCTACGTCGAGGCGCCCACCGAGGAAGAGATGGCCGCCGCCGCGCTGCAGTACGTGCGCAAGATCAGCGGAATGCGGGCGCCGGCCAAGGCGAACGTCGATGCGTTCAACGAGGCGGTCGCCGCCGTGACGGTCGCGACCCGGGAGCTGCTCGAGCACATCCAGGTGCGCGGCAAGCCGGTGCCGATCGCGGACTGAGGCCACGCCCATGTTCGACGCCATCCTGGCCGCCAGCACCCGGCTCCCCGAGCAGGTCATCCCCGCCGGCGCCGACATCATCACCGAGGGCCAGCCGAGCGTTCCGCTGATGGTCCTGGTGAGCGGCTCGGTCGAGGTGACCCGCGAGGGCGTCCGGATCTCGCACATCGACCAGCCCGGCGCGCTATTCGGTGAGGTCTCGGCGTTGCTGGAGGCACCCGCATCGGCGTCGGTCCGCACCCTCGAGGAATGCGTGTTCCGGGTCTGCGACGACGCCCGCACCTTTCTTCAGGAGCACCCGGAGCTCGCGACCGTCATCGCCACCACCCTCGCCCGCCGGCTCGACCTGCTTACCCGCTATCTCGTCGACGTGCGCAGCCAGTACGCCGATCGCGACGACCACCTGGCGGTCGTCGACGTCGTGCTCGAATCGCTCTCGCATCACCAGAGCGCGCCGGTCGAGCCGGGATCGGATCGCGAACGCGAAGCTCCTTACTGATGCGGCTGCTCCTGGTTTCCGATCTGCATTACCGGCTGCCCCAGCTCGACTGGGTCGCCCGCGCCGCGGTGGATGAAACGCTGGCCATCGACGTCGTCGTCATCGCCGGCGATCTGCTCGACATCCGCTCCGCGGTCCCGCTGCACGCTCAGGCGGTCGCCGTGACGGCCCACCTGCGGGCTCTCGCGTTTCGCCGGCCCGTCATCGTGTCGTCGGGCAATCACGACCTCGACTCGCGCTCCGAGTCGGGAGAGAAGACGGCGCGCTGGCTGAAGGCGGCCCGGGCGCAGGGCCTGTACGTCGACGGCGACACGGTCGTCATCGACGACGCGCTGATCAGCGTCTGCCCCTGGTGGGACGGGCCGATCGGCCGCGGAGACCTGGCGACGAAACTCGGACACGACGCCCGCCACGTGGACGGCCGCTGGTTCTGGGTCTACCACTCCCCACCGACCGGCTCGCCGCTGTCGTTCGATGGCCGCCGCGAGTTCGGTGACGACGCGCTCGCGGCCTGGATCCCGCGTTTTTCGCCCGACCTGATCCTCGCCGGCCACATCCACCAAGCGCCGTTCGTGGAGGGCGGTGGCTGGGCCCAGCAGATCGGCGACACCTGGATCTTCAACCCCGGCCACCAGCCCGGCCCGGTGCCGACGCACATCGTCATCGACCTCGAGGCGGGGACGGCGGAGTGGGCCTCGGCGACGGGGCGCGAGGAACGCCAGCTGTTCCCGGTGGCGGTCTGAGGTCGTCCGGAAAACCAAGAACGGAAGGTGCCCCCGGCAGGAATCGAACCTGCGGCCTTCCACTTAGGAGGCGGACGCTCTATCCGACTGAGCTACGAGGGCTAGTAACAAGAGAGTAGGACCGCCCGAGGACGGCCCAGGACAGCCGGTTGTACGGTACCCGGCTCTCAGCATCCGTTCGGGCACTGCCGAGGACCTAGGTCCCGGCTCGGCATTTGGCCCACAGATCGGCGTGCAAACGCTCGATACAGAGGGCATGGGCGACGCGCGCCACCCGTCACGACCCCGCCATCACCGGCCGCGGTCGGGCATCGCCGTACGCCTGATGGCGCTGGTCCTGATCCCGTCGGCGGCCCTCGGCACGCTGGCCGTCGTCAGCGGAGGCCACTACCGGGCAAGCGCCAAGACGGCGGCGCAGATCGAACGCCAGGTTCCGCGGATCGACCAGCTGGTGCGGCTCCGGCAGGCGCTGCACAACGAGGAGACTTCGCTCGGCCTGGTGGCCTGGGGCCGCCAGCTCAACAAGTCGGCCGAACAGGTGGCGACCCTGCTCGGATTCGCGGGCATCACCAGCGACGCCACCCGCTCCGCCACCGATGCCAGCGTGGCCGCACTCGGCCGCACCTCCCCCGTCACGGCGGCTGAGATCCACACGTTGCGCCGGCAGGCGGACGCCCTGACCATCAAGCCCGGCGTCGCGGTGGAACGCTTCGTCAAGCTCGATGCCAAGGTCGCCGACGAGCTCCAGGTCAAGCTGCCCGCCCTGTCAAAGGCCGCCATGGGCGCCCACGGGGATTCGGTGAGTGCCGCCCTCGACGAGCTTCAAGCCACCTTTGAGGCGTTGCAGTACGGCGCTGCGCAGGCCACCACCGCCGGCCTCCTGCTGAACCCGGCCACCCGCGCGCCGGCTGCGTACGTGGAGCTAGGAGTCGAAGGTGCGCGCTTCGACGAGGCTGCTGCCGTGCTCGCCACAGCTCCGGACGCGCTCATCCGCGACGCATGGAAGCGCACCGCCGGCCGGACGGACGTCCAGCTCTTCAACAAGACCCTCCGCGAGATCGAGCACGGGATCCCGGTTGCCGGCGGGTTCACGGAGATCCTGGCCGGGTTCAAGGGCGCTGCGGCGCAGGACAACCAGCTCTTCTCCATGGTCAGCGAGGCCAGCCGGCTGGTGCAGACGCGTGCGGCCGCGCTGCAGAGCGCGTCGCGGGCGACCTACGAGCGCTGGCTGGTGGCCATCGTCCTGCTGGGGCTGCTCGTTGCCGGCATAGCGCTCACCGTCGCCCGTTCGATCGCCCGACCGCTGCGCCGGCTGGCCGACTCGGCTCAGACAGTGGCGGCAGGGCAGCTGGCCATCGCCCCCATCCGGTGCGGGGGGCCGCGCGAAACCGTCCTCGTCGGGGAGGCGTTCAACGATCTCGCGGCAAACCTGCGCCTGCTCGACGGGAAGACGCGCGCGCTCGCAGCCTGCGACTTCGACAATCCGGTCCTCGATCTGCCGCTTCCCGGGAGACTCGGAGAGGCGCTTGCGGGATCGGTACAGGTGCTGTCGGGCTCGATCGCCGAGCGCGACGATCTTCAGCAGCGACTCGCGTACGACGCGTTCCACGACGCGTTGACCGGGCTCGCGAACCGCGCTCTCTTCCTGGACCGGGTCGGCCATTCGCTTCGTCGCGTCGAACGCCAGCCAACGCCCGTCGGCGTGCTGTTCCTCGACCTGGATGACTTCAAGACCGTGAACGACAGCCTGGGCCACGACGCCGGCGATCAACTCCTGATCGGCTTTGCCCAACGGCTGCGGCGGGTGGCGCGCGCCGGCGACACCGTGGCCCGCTTCGGGGGCGACGAGTTCGCCATCCTGATCGACGACGGCGAGATGCCGCAGACCGCCGAGGACATGGCGGCCCGGATCAGCGAGTTCCTCACCCTCCCGTTCCGGCTCGGCGACAACGAGGTCTGGGTTCGCGCGAGCATCGGCATCGCCCTCGGAGAGGGCAGCCTCGAGACGCCGGCCGATCTGCTGCGCAACGCCGACATGGCGATGTACCTCGCCAAGCACAACGGCAACGGCGAGTCCGAGATGTTCAGGCCGGAGCTGCAACTCGAAGCCCGCAACCGCCTTACCGTGGCGACCGAGCTTCGTCACGCCATCAAGAACGACGACCTCGAGGTGTTCTACCAGCCGATCGTCGCCGCCCACAGCGGCGCGCCCATCGGGGCCGAGGCCCTGGTCCGCTGGAATCATCCGCGGCGCGGGCTGGTCGGTCCAGCCGACTTCCTGAGCGTCGCCGAGGCCACCGGGCTCATCGTCCCGCTGGGCGCCTGGGTCCTGCGCCAGGCCTGCATCCAGACCCAGGAGTGGCGCGAACGCGGGGTCGTCGACGACGACTTCTACGTCAGCGTGAACCTGTCCGCGCGCCAGCTCTCCGAGGTCTCACTCGTTGATTCCGTCGCCGAAGCCCTGCGCGAATCCGGGCTCCCGGCCCGCGCGCTGGTCCTGGAGATCACCGAAAGCACTCTGATGGTCCACCACGCAGCGGGGCTCGACCGCCTCGCGGCGCTACGGACGCTCGGGGTACGGCTGGCGCTCGACGACTACGGGACCGGCTACTCGTCGCTGAACCGGCTGGGAACGCTTCCGGTATCGATCGTCAAGATCGACAAGGTGTTCATCGACGAGATCACCACGAATGAGGGCGCCGCGCTGGTGAAAAGCGTGATCGACGTCAGCCGCACCCTCGGGCTCAGCTGCGTGGCGGAGGGTGTCGAGCAAGCAGGTCAGCGCGCGGTCCTCGACGAGCTCGGATGCGACAGCATCCAGGGATTCCTCTGCGCCCGTCCCACCGGCGCCGGCGAAGCAACGTCAGATCTGCAGAACCTGCGATCCCATCAGCCGAGGTCTTCGGCCATGGCGACGAGCTCCTTGCACCGCGGGCAGACCGGGTAACGGCTCGGGTCGCGCACCGGCTCGAACTCCCACCCGCACAGGGCAGTGATCTTTCCGCCGAGGACGTTGGCCTTCATGATCTCTTCACGCCGCGCGTAGTGCGAGAAGTCATCGCCCTCGTCAGTGCTGCCGGTCTGCGTCTCCGGCCGGACATCCGGCTCTACGCGGGTGGTGGGCATACGCCAGAGTGTAAGAGCGATCGGCCTCGCTGGGCAGTGTCGGACCGCGCTTCGCGATGCGCTTCACGTGCGCTTCAGGTGCTAGGCGCCTGTTCAGTGGGTACTGTCCCCCACGTGCGTCGACCTGCCGACGGACCCACCTCCGCCGTCCCGAGCTTGCGCGACACGCTGCTGCTCCGGGAGCGCGCGCTGCAGGCCACCACCGTGAGCGTCATCATCTGCGACGCGAGGCTGCCGGACAGTCCGATCGTCTGGGTGAACAAGGCCTTTACGACCACCACCGGCTACCGCCCCGAAGACGCGCTCGGGCGCAATCCCCGCTTCTTGCAGGGCGCCGACACCGACCCGGCGGCCGTCAACGAGATGCGCCAGTCGATCCGCGGCGAGCGCTCGTCGATGGTGACGCTGCTCAACTATCGCGCCGACGGCAGCAGCTTCTGGAACTCGGTGTCCACCGCTCCGGTCCCGGACGACGATGGCAACGTCATCGGCTACATCGGCATGCAGGTCGACGCCACCGATCGGGTGATCGCGCAGCGCGAGCACGAGGAGCGGCTACGCGACGAGCACACGGCGCGGCTCGCCGCCGAGAAGGCGCAGCGGACCCTGAGCCTGCTGTCCGACGTCAACGACCGCCTGCTGTCAGCGTTCAAGCTTCCCGAGGCGATGCAGGCGCTGGCAGACCTGCTCGTCCCCCGGTTCGCCGACGGCTGCGCCATCGACCTCGCCGTCGCCTCGCGCGCCGGCCGCGATCTGCCGGAGCGGGTCGCGACCGCTAATGCCACCGGCTCGGACGAGGTCGGCGACCCTGCGCTGCTGGGCCGGGTGCTGCGCACCGGGCGCGCCGTTTCCGTCCAGGACCTGGCCGACTCGGGCGCTCAATCACTACTGGTAGCGCCCTTGAACGGAAGCGAGGGCGTGCTCGGCGCCATCACGCTGGTCAGCACCGGGCGGGCGCGCAGTTTCGACGACGAGCATCTCGACATCGCGCTCGACATCGGGCGCCGCGCCGCGCTGTCCATCGAGTGGTCGCAGCGTCATGCCCGGTCCGGTGGTCGCTCGTTACACGCGGGTGACCTGAACGGAGAGCTGCCTCCGCTTCCCCGTGGGGAAATGCCCGAGGATCTCCCGCTTCGCTCGGAGAATCGGCTGAAGTAGCACGACTTCGCTGTCGAAGCGGGACTTTTCGGCCAAATGACTGGCAATTGCAATCTCAGCGGCACCTATCCGGATTTCACTCGCAGGAAACAATCCGGACACGGTTCCGGAATGATCTCTGCGGATCCTCACACGGGAACGCCGCGCGTCATCGTCGCCGCCGGCTCATGTCCGATGCACGGCGACTGGAGGAACCTTGCCGTTCAATTTCGACTCGGTGCTCGACAAAGGAATGCTCGATTCCGGGAACACCGCATGGATCCTGGCGAGCGCCGCCCTGGTGCTGCTGATGACCCCTGGCCTGGCCTTCTTCTACGGCGGCATGGTCCGCGCGAAGAACGTGCTGGGCATGCTGATGCAGAACTTCTTCTGCATGGGCATCGTCAGCGTGCTCTGGGTGGCGCTCAGCTACAGCATCGCCTTCGGGGGGGATAACAGCGTCATCGGCGGGTTCCACTTCGCCGGGCTGGCCCACATGGACCAGATGGTGCCGGGTTACACCGACGCCCTCGGCCAGAGCATCCCGCCGCTGGTGTTCGTGGCGTTCCAGCTCATGTTCGCCATCATCACGCCGGCTCTGATCACCGGTGCGACGGCTGACCGCTGGAAGTTCGGACCGTTCGTGCTCTTTACGGGGCTCTGGGCGATCCTGGTCTACGCCCCCATCGCCCACTGGGTGTTCTCGCCCACCGGCTGGCTGTTCCAGCGCGGTGCTGAGGACTTCGCCGGTGGAACGGTGGTCCACGCCAACGCGGGTATCGCCGCCATGGCGGTGGCCATCGTCCTCGGCAAGCGCCGCGGCTGGCCACGCGACAACTTCCGTCCCCACAACGTGCCGTTCGTGCTTCTCGGCGCCGGCTTGCTGTGGTTCGGATGGTTCGGGTTCAACGCCGGTTCGGCACTGGGCGCGAGCAACGCTGCCGGCTACGCGTTCGTCAACACCAACACTGCTACGGCTGCCGCCCTCATCGGCTGGCTGATCGTAGAGAAGATTCGCGACGGCCACCCGACCACGCTCGGTGCCGCTTCCGGTGCCGTCGCCGGTCTGGTCGCCATCACCCCGGCTTGTGGGTTCGTCACCCCGATGGGCTCCATGCTGCTGGGCGTGCTGGCCGGAGCGATCTGCTGCGCCTGCACCACCCTGAAGTTCAAGCTGGGCCTTGACGACTCGCTCGACGTCGGCGCGGTCCACCTGGTCGGCGGCGTCTTCGGCGCACTGGCCATCGGGTTCCTCGGCGACAGCAGCGTCGCGGGTCTGGACGGCGTCTTCAACGGCGGCGGCTGGGCTCTGATGCAGAAGCAGCTCGAGGCGGTCGGCGCTACCGTCGCGTACTCCTTCGTCGCCACCTTCATCATCGCCTTCGTGATCAACCTGGTCTGGAAGATGAAGATGACCGAGGACCAGGAGCTCGAGGGCATGGACACCGTCCTGCACAACGAGACGGCGTACGAGTCCGGCGGCCTCATCGGCGGCGGCTCCCTCGGCGGCGCAGCCAGCTCGATCAACATTCCCCGCGAGGAGGTGAAGGCATGAAGCTCGTCACCGGTGTCGTCAAGCCCTTCAAGCTCGACGACGTGAAGGCAGCGCTGGAAAGTTTCGGCGTCGCCGGCATCACGGTCAGCGAGGTCCAGGGCTACGGCCGTCAGCGTGGACACACTGAGGTCTACCGCGGTGCGGAGTATCGCGTGGACTTCGTCCCCAAGGTCCGGATCGAGATCCTCGTCGACGACGATGACGCTGACGACGTGGTGGATGTCGTCGTCAAGTCCGCGGCCACTGGCAAGATCGGGGATGGCAAGGTCTGGGTGACCCCGATCGACACCGTGGTGCGGGTGCGCACCGGGGAGCGGGGGCGCGACGCTCTCTGACCAAGAGCTCAGCAAGAACGGAGTACCTCGATCAAGACCCGTCTTGACGAACTGAAGGGCCGGTCCGACCTCGTCGGACCGGCCCTTCGGCGTGAGCTGGTGGCGGCCGCCGATCAATGGTTGACCGAGCTGCTGGGCGACCCCGGCCCCGGCGTCTCGCTGGTGGCCGTCGGCGCGTACGGGCGCCAGGAGCCGGCGATCGGCTCCGACCTCGATCTCGTGCTGGTTCACGACGGCAAGAGGCGCGAGAGCTCGCTGACCATCGCGGCGGTGGCGGACCGGGTCTGGTACCCGGTGTGGGACAGCGGCATCGGCCTGGACCACAGCGTCCGCACCATCCCCCAGGCCATCTCGATGGCCGACGAGGATCTGAAAGTGGCGATGGGGCTGCTCGACGCCCGCCACATCGCGGGCGACGCTGCCCTGACCTCCGAGCTGATCACGCAGATGCGCGGCCGCTGGCGGGCCAAGGCCGGCCAGCGGCTGCCGGAGGTGGCCGCGGCCGTCGCCGACCGCACCCGCACGCACGGCGAGGTCGCCTTCCTGCTCGAGCCGGACCTCAAGGAGTCGCGCGGGGGCTTGCGTGACATCACCGCGATCCGGGCGCTCGCCACCGCGTGGGTGGCCGACCTGCCCGCGCAGGACGTCGTCGACGCCGGCACCGTTCTGCTCGACGTCCGGGGTGAGCTGCACCGGCGCACCGGGCGCGATCGCCTGCTCCTGCAGGAGCAGCCGGCGGTGGCCGATGCGCTCGGCTACGTCGATGCGGTGGCGTTGGCTCGCGCCGTCGCCGAGGCCGGCCGCACCATCTCCTACGCCTGGAGCACCGCCTGGTACCGGGCTTCGCGCAGCATCAAGCCGCGCCGCTGGGGAGGCCGCCGCGTGGTGCGTCGCGGCCTGGATGAGGGCGTCGTGGAGCACGACGGCGAGGTCACCCTCGCGGTGGCCGCGAAACCCGCCGACGATCCGGTGCTCGTCCTGCGCGCTGCCCGCGCCGCCGCCGTCGCTGACATCCCCTTCGCGCCCCACACGCTGGAGCGGCTGTACAACGAGTGCCCGCCGCTGCCCTCCCCCTGGCCGCCGGAGGCACGGGAGGCGCTCGTCGGGATGCTCGCAGCCGGGCGCCCCGCCGTCGCCGTCGTCGAGGCGCTGGATCACGCCGGCATCTGGGGGCGGCTGCTGCCCGAGTGGGAGCACGTGCGCAGCACCCCGCAGCGCAACCCGTATCACCGCTACACCGTCGACCGCCATCTCGTCGAAGCAGCGACGAACGCCGCCGCGCTCACGCGCTCGGTGAGCCGTCCCGACCTGCTGCTGGTCGGCACGCTCCTGCACGACATCGGCAAGGGCCTGCCCGGCGACCACAGCGAGGTCGGCGAATCCATCGCCGCGCGCATCGGACGCGAGATGGGCTTCGGCGACGCCGATGTCGCCGCCCTGGCGACCATCGCGCGCCATCACCTGCTGCTGCCCGATACCGCGACGCGCCGCGACCTCGAAGACCCGGCCACCGCCGAATTCGTCGCCTCGGTGGTGGCGGACCCGGTCGTCATCGAGCTGCTGGCCGCCGTCGCCGAGGCCGACGGGCGGGCCACAGGGCCGACCGCGTGGTCGCCGTGGAAGGCTCAGCTGGTCGCCGACCTGATGCGCCGGACCAAGGCGGTGCTGGCCGGCACCGACAGCTCGTTGGGGGTCAGCGAACGCTTCCAACCGACTGCGGAGCAGCGGGCGCTCATGGCCCGCGGCGATGGCGAGCTGATGGTGAGCGTCGACCCGGACGCTCATGGGGGCCGGGTCACGGTGACCGGCCCGGACCAGCCCGGCCTGCTGGCAGCAGTCACCGGGGTCGTCGCCCTGCACCGGCTCGACGTGCGGCGGGCCACGGCGGCCGGCAGCGGCGAGCCTGCCCGCCACGCCCTCATCGAGCTGTTCGTCCAGCCGCGCCACGGCGACGAGCTCCCAGCCGGCTCGCGCCTCACCCGCGACGTCGCCGCGGTGCTGGCCGGTGAGAGCCGGCCGATCAGCGAGCGGCTCGCCGAGCGCGAGCGCGCCTACCCGTCGCGCCGCCGGGGGCTGCCCGCCGCTCCCCCCGAGGTCCGGTTCGAGGACGTCTCGACCGAATCAACCGTGCTCGAGGTCCGGGCTCCGGACGGCCCGGGCGTGCTCTACCGGGTGCTGGAGGCCGTCGTGGCGGCCGGGCTCGACATCCGGACGGCGATCGTCTCCACGATCGGGGCCGACGTCGTCGACTCGTTCTATCTGCGAACCCCGGGCGATGGCCCGCTCCCGCCCGGTGAGCCCCGCCAGGCGGTGCGCCAAGCGGTGCTCGAAGCGCTCAACGAGACACCCGCGACCACCTGAGTCGGCGCCTGCCTGGCGAAATCACACATGATCACCGAAGTCGCAGGTCGATTTGCGCTGCTATGCCCGGCGCGTCGCAGCGGGCGGAGGTCGTACATGTAGTTTTTCGCCGCTCACCCGCTCCCGACGTGGTCACCGCCCGACGCGAGCCGGCGCCAGTGATGAGGCTGCTCAGTGCGGTAATCTCGGGCCGGTTCGCTTGGAGGCTTCGCCTAGTCTGGTCGATGGCGCCGCACTGCTAATGCGGTTGGGAGCTTCAACTCCCTCCCGGGTTCGAATCCCGGAGCCTCCGCTCGTTGTTCGTCCTCATCCCTCGTCCCTACGAGGGGTTCGCGGCGAGGTGCTCCAGCAGCGGCCCGGCCGCCTGCGTCTGGATCCAGTGGCTGCCCTCGATCTCGCGAAACGTGTACGGCCCGCTGGCGTAGCGCTCGGTCAGCTCGGCGCCCTTGCGCCCCAGCGCGGTATCGCCATTGCTCCAGACGTAGAGCGTCGGGACGCTTACTGCACCGAGCGGGCGTCCGCTGAACGGCAGGGCCCGGTACCAGTTCAGCGCGCCGGTGAGCACGCCGGGGACTGCCATCGCGTCGGCGTCCCGCTCGGCCTGGCCCCGCTCCTGGCCGGTCGCCTGCAGAGCCTTGATGAACCGCTTGCGGCCCGCCGGAGTGCTGGGGTCGAGCACCCGCTCGGGAAGCCAGGGCAGCTGGAAGAACAGCATGTACCAGGACCGCAACCCCTGAGTGCTGGTGACCAGCGCCTTGGTGAACGCGGCCGGATGCGGCACCGATAGCGCCGTCAGCGAGGCGAGCCGCTGCGGAGCCTCACCCGCCACCGCCCACGCGACCGCCGCGCCCCAGTCGTGGCCGACGAGATGCACCTTCCCCGCCCCGGCGGCGTCCAACAGTGCCAGCGTGTCGGCCACCAGCTCGGAGATCCGGTACGCCCGCCGCCCCCGGGGCAACGCCGTCGGACAGTAGCCGCGCTGATCCGGTGCCAGCACCCGGTAACCGGCGGCGGTCAGCATCGGGGTCAGCCCGTTCCATGACGCCGAGGCCTGCGGAAAGCCGTGCAGCAGGACGACCGTCTCCCCGCGCGCGGGTCCGGCCGCTGGGCTGTCGCGGACCGGGAACGTCAGCGGTCCGGAGCTGTAGTGATCCATCTGCCAGATTCTGGCCCACCGGACGGGAACGGACTTCATAGCAAGCGCACAGGTCGTCTTCAGCGACATCCCTGGCGGCTCGTCGACCTTGAAGACGAATCCCTGCTACGCATTGACACCGTCGCATGCGACACGGCAGCTGCGCCGCACAGACGACCACCCGAAGGGGCGGCCATGACCATCACCTCACCAGCACCCGCCGGCTTTCCGGCCCCGGGGCTGCCCTTCGAGCGCGAGGGCGCGGCACCGTCCGCGCGCTCCGCCCGGCTGCGCCGCCTCGTCGCCGGCAGGGCGGATGACCCGAGATGGGCCCGGCCCTCGCTGATCGGTCTGCTCTTCGCGACGGGCCTGCTCTACATCCTCAACCTGGCCGCGTCGGGGTACGGCAACGCGTTCTACTCGGCGGCGGTGCAGGCCGGCTCGACGAGTTGGAAGGCGTTCTTCTTCGGCTCGTTCGACGGTGGCAACGCGATCACGGTCGACAAGCCGCCGGCATCGCTCTGGGTCATGGACATCTCGGCGCGCGTCTTCGGCGTGAACTCGTGGAGCATCCTCGTTCCCGAGGCACTCATGGGGGTCGCCGCCGTCGGCCTGCTGTACGCGGCGATCAAGCGTCACTTCGGTCCGGCCGCCGGCCTGCTGGCCGGTGGGGTGCTCGCGCTGACCCCCGTCGCGACCCTGATGTTCCGCTTCAACAACCCCGACGCGATGCTCGTCCTCCTGCTCGTCGGCAGCGGCTACACCCTGACGCGGGCGCTGGAAGAGGCAGAGACGAAGTGGATGCTGGCGACCGGCGCTCTGATCGGTTTCGCGTTCCTCGCCAAGATGCTGCAGGCGTTCCTGGTCGTGCCGGGCTTCGCGCTGGTGTACCTCATCGCCGCGCCGACCACCCTCTGGCACCGGGTCCGCCAGACCCTCTACGGCGGAATCGCGATCCTGCTGTCGGCCGGCTGGTGGGTGGCCATCGTCGACCTCTGGCCCAAGAACTCGCGCCCCTTCATCGGCGGCTCGCAGAACAACTCGGTGCTGGATCTCGTCTTCGGCTACAACGGCCTCGGGCGGATCAACGGCAACGAGACCGGCAGCGTGGGCGGCGGCGGGGGCCCGAACGGCGGCGGCATGTGGGGCCAGACCGGGATCACCCGCATGTTCAACAGCGAGATCGGCGGTCAGGTCTCCTGGCTGATCCCGACCGCGCTCATCTTCCTGGTCGGCCTGCTCTGGCTCTCCCGGCGTATGCCGCGCACGGATCCGCGGCGCGCCTCGCTCCTCATCTGGGGCACCTGGCTGGTCGCGACCGCCCTGACGTTCAGCTTCATGGCCGGCATCTTCCACCCGTACTACACGATCGCCCTGGCCCCGGCCATCGGCGCCCTGATCGGCATCGGCGGGGTCTCGCTCTGGCAGTACCGCCACCAGCTTTCGGCACGGCTGCTGCTCGCGACGGGCATCGCCGTCGCGGCGATCTGGGCGTACCTGCTGCTGCACCGCACCTCGTCGTGGCTGCCCTGGCTGCGCTTCACGGTCCTGCTGGCCGGGCTCGCGGTCGCCGCCTACATCGCGGTGCTGCCATCGCTACGACGCGTGCTGGCGGTGGGAGTGGCGACGCTGGCGATCAGCGTCGGCCTGGCCGGGCCATTCGCGTACTCGGTGGCGACGGCCGCGGCCGGCAAGAGCGGCTCGATCCCCTCAGCGGGACCGTCGGGTCAGGGCTTCGGCCGCGGCGGTCCCGGGGGCGGCGGCGGCTTCCGCCAGCGGTTCCAAGGCGCCGGCGGGACGCTACCTGGCGGCGGCGCGCTTCCCGGCGGGGGCGCGTTCCCCGGCGGTGGGGCGTTCCCCGGCGGTGGGGCGTTCCCCGGCGGCGCCACGGGCACCCGCGGCGCGGGCGGTCTCGGCGGCCTGCTGAACGCCTCAACCCCCTCAGCGGCGCTCAAGAGCGCGCTGCTGGACAACGCCGGCGCCTACACCTGGGTCGCCGCGACGATCGGTTCCAACAACGCCGCCGGCCTGCAGCTCGCGACCGGCAAGCCGGTGATGGCGATCGGCGGGTTCAACGGCACCGACCCGAGCCCGACCCTCGCGCAGTTCCAGCAGTGGGTTTCCGAAGGCAAGATTCACTACTTCATCGCGGGCGGCGGCTTCGGCGGCGGCCGCGGAGGAGCGTCCGGGACCGGCACCGCGATCAGCAGCTGGGTCGAGTCGCACTACAGCACCAAGACGATCGGCGGCCAGACCGTCTACGACCTCACCGCCCCCGCGACCACCGGCTGACCCGGGCCCGCTGGTGCGAAAATGCCAGGACCGTCGGCTAAACGCCACTCTTGACGACGGGTTCTCCGTTTCCGCGCACCGGCGGGTCCGGATCGGCGCCAGGATCGATGAGATCCTCCGGTCCCTCGACCGACGAGGTGGGGCAGGATGCGGTCCAGCCACTTCGGGATCCACCAGTTCGCCTTGCCGCTCAGGTGCATCACGCCCGGCACGAGCACGGTGCGCACCAGCAGCGCGTCGATGAGGATCGCCGTCGACAGGCCGATCCCGAACTCCTTGATGACGCGTTCGCCGCCGAACACGAACGAGGCGAAAACCAGGATCATGATGGTCGCCGCCGCCGTGATGACCTGGCCCGTCTCGGCCTGGCCGCGCGTCACGGCGTCAGAGTTGTCGCCGCTGTGTAGCCAGTCCTCGTGCATGCGTGAGACGAGGAAGACCTCGTAATCCATGGACAGGCCAAAGAGGATCGCGAACATCATCACCGGCAGGAACGGCTCCACCGGCCCGGTGCGCTCGACCCCGATGACGCTCGCGCCCCACCCCCACTGGAAGACCGCGGTCAGCACGCCGAAAGCCGCCCCCGCGGCCAGCAGGTTCACGACGGATGCCGTGAGCGGGATCAGCAGGCTGCGGAACGCTGCCGCCAGCAAGAGGAACGCGAGCCCCACCACTGCGACGATGAAGATCGGGAGCTTGCCGGACACCACCTCGGCGAAATCGGCGAAGATCGCGGTGATCCCGCCCACGTAGACCGCATGCCCGAAGGCGGCGTTCGGGATCACGTCGCGGCGCAGGTGGTGCAAGAGCTTCGTGGTCTGCGCTGCCCGCGGACCGGTCGTGGGGATGACGGAGATGATTGCTGCCTTGCCGGTCGGTGAGAGCCGCGGAGCCTGGACGGCGGCGACCCCGGGAGTCGCCCGGATCGCCGACGCCAGCTTCTGCAGCTGCGGCAGGTCAGCGGCGCCCGTCGTGGCCGCGACCACCGTGAAGGGCCCGTTGAAGCCCAGCCCGAAGCCGTCGCTGAGCAGGTCGTAGGCCTTCCTGGTGGTGTTGGACTTCGGGTTGTTGCCCTGATCGGCCGTGCCGAGCCGCAGCGAGAGGAACGGGACCGCGAGCAGCAGCAGGATCAGCGCGCTCGCCGTCGTCAGGATGATCGGGTGGCGCTGCACCAGCAGCCCCCAGGCCCACCAGCGCTTCGAGAGCTTCTCCCCCGCCGGACCGTTCGTCGCCAGCTCCAGACGGTCGCGCTTGTTCAGGACCTTCATGCCGAAGAACCCCAGCAGCGCGGGCAGCAGCGTCACGGACGCGACCATCGTGAAGGCCACGACGATCGCCGCCGAGACGGCGAGCCCGTACAGGAACGAGACACCAACCGTGAACAGTCCGAAGAGGGCGATGCACACCGTCACGCCGGCGAAAAGCACGGCCCGGCCGGACGTGTTGACCGCAACGGCCGTGGACTCCTCGACGTCCATGCCGCGGCGCAGGTTGGCCCGGTGGCGGCTCACGATGAACAGCGCGTAGTCAACCCCGACGCCCAGCCCCAGCAGGGCTCCCACCGTCGGCCCGAAGATCGCAATGTTGAAGACGTGGGAGGCGAGGCCAACCACCGAAAGGCCGGTTCCGAGGGCGATCAGGGCGGTCAGCAGCGGCAGCAGCATGGCGAGCAGCGAGCCGAAGGCCAGGAAGATGACCACGCCGGCCGCGATGATGCCGATGAGCTCGGAAAGCCCGGTCTTACCGCGACCGTTGGCGTTCTGGACGGCGTTGCCGCCGAGCTCGACCTCGATGGTCGCCGTGGCCGCCGCTTGCGCTGTCTTGATGAGAATCCTTGGCCGCCGAAGCCGGCACGTCCGGCCCGGTCCCGTCGAAGATGACGTTCGCGAACGCCGTGGTGCCGTCCTTCGAGAATCTGCTTGGAACCCGCTGCAGTGTAAGGACTTTGGACGGCCGCGATGTGGGCGAGCGCCCCGACCTTGGTGAGCATCGGCTCGATCCGGTCCCTGACCGCGGCGTCCTTCACCGACAGCCCGCTCCCGGGAGCGACATGCCAGACGATGGTGTCGGTCTCACCCGACGCGATCGGGAACTGCGACTTCAGCAAGTCGAGCGCGCGCGAGGAATCCGTGGCCGGGAGCCTGAACTCGTTCGCGTACGCAGTGCCCACCGCGCGCCCGATCAACCCGATGGCGATGAACGCCGTGATCCAGAGGGCTACGACGATTCGCCGGTGCCGGTAGCACCAGTGAGCCATGGCGGACATGCAGCCAGGCTAGCCGGGCCGATCAGCCGTGCGTAGCGCGCAGATCACGCTGAGACCAACTCCCGCGCCGGACGCTCGGCTCGGGCGGGCCGCGAAGGATCCAGGTTCTTGTTCCAGAGCTTCCCGTTCGGGATCGACATCCGGCAGATCGTGCGGAAGGTCTGCCAGTAGTGGCTGGGCAGTGAACCGAGCGTGTAGGGGATGCCGAACTCTTCGCAGATCGGGCGCACCTTCTCGGCGATCTGCGGGTAACGGATGCTCGGCAGGTCGGGATAGAGGTGGTGCTCGACCTGGTAGCTCAGGTAGCCGGCCATGACATGCGTGGCCTTGCGCCCGCGGAAGTTCGCAGCGCCCAGGATCTGTCGCAGGTACCACTCACCCTTGGTCTCGTCCTCCAGTTCCTCGGCCGTGAAGTGCTGGCAGCCGTCCGGGAAGTGGTTCACGAAGATGACCAGGTAGGACCACAGGTTGCGGATCAGGTTCGCGGTCGCGTTGGCGGTGAGTGTCGTCACGAACGAAGGCCCGGTCAGCAACGGGAAGAGGAGGTAGTCCTTGCCGACCTGCTTGCGAGCCTTGCGCCCGATCTGCTTCAGCTGCTCCTTGCAGCAGCTTCTTGTCCTTCTTGCCGCGCCGGATCTCCTCGATGTCGAGGTCGTGAAGGCCGACGCCCCACTCGAAGAGCAGCGCCAGCAGAGCGTTCCACACCGGGTTGCCGAGATGGGCCGGCCGCCACTTCTGGTCGGCGGTGACCCGCAGGATGCCGTAGCCGACATCGTTGTCCTTGCCCATCACGTTGGTGAATGTGTGGTGGATGTAATTGTGCGAGTGCTTCCACTGCTCGGCCGGCTGGATCGTGTCCCACTCCCAGCTGCTCGAGTGGATCTCGGGGTCGTTCATCCAGTCCCACTGGCCGTGCATGACGTTGTGGCCGATCTCGATATTTTCCAGGATCTTTGCCACGGCGAGCAGCGCGGTGCCCGCCACCCACGCAGGCGGCAGCGGGCTCGCGAAGAGGGTCACGCGGCCGGCGATCAGCAGCCGGCGCTGCAAGGTGATGATGCGCCGGATGTACTCGGCGTCGCGAGCGCCGAGGTCTTCCTCGATCTCCTTGCGGATCGCATCGAAGCGCCGGCCGAGCTCCTCGACCTGGTCCTCGCTCAGGTGGGCGTACTGCTTCACATCAGCGATAGCCATCAGTGCTTCAGACCTCCAGAACGCAGTCACCGGCGGCAGCCGTGACGCAGGTTTGGATGTTCGTGTTCTCCCCGGACGTCTCCTTGCCGTCGCGCAGATCGCGCACCGCGCCGGAGACCATGCGGACCGTGCAGGTGTGACAGATGCCCATGCGGCATCCGAAGGGCATCTGAATGCCCTCCTTCTCGCCGGCTTCGAGCAGCGTCGTCGCGCCGTCGATGTCGGCCTCCTTGCTGGAGGTCGCGAACGTGACGTGCCCGCCTTCACCCGTGGTGGCGAACGAGGGGCTGAAACGCTCGAGGTGCAGCGAGGTCCCGAGCCCGGCTGACTTCCAGTGCTCCTCGGCGTCGTCCAGCAACCGGTCCGGCCCGCAGGCCCAGACCTCGCGATCGCGCCAGTCGGCGCAGACCGCTTCGAGCTTGCCGAAATCGAGCCGGCCGTTGGTCGACGTGTGGCGCTCGACAAGCGTGAACTGCTCATGCTTCTCGGCGAGCTGGTGCAACTCCTGGCGGAACAGCACATCCTTCTCGGTCGGCGCCGAGTGAATCATCACGACGTCCGGCATGGTCCCGCGCCGGTCCAGCATGCGAAGCATCGCCATGACCGGCGTGATGCCGCTGCCGGCGGTGACGAAGAGCATCCGCTCGGGCGGTGGGTTGGGCAGCACGAACTCGCCCTGTGGCAGCGCCAGCCGCACGATCGTCCCGGGAGCGAGCCCGCGCACCAGATGCGAGGAAAGGAAGCCCTCGGGCATCGCCTTGACCGTGATCGAGATGTGTTTCTGAGTGCGTTTCGGTGGTGAGGTCAGCGAGTACGAGCGCCAGTGCCAGCGGCCGTCGAGACTCACCCCGATGCCCACGTACTGGCCGGGCTGGTACGTGTAGGACCAGCCCCAGCCGGGCCGGATGACGACGGTCGCCGCGTCGTCGGTCTCCTGCTTCACCCGCTCCACCCGGCCGCGCAGCTCGCGGGCCGACCAGAGCGGGTTGATGAGCGAGAGGTAGTCGTCAGGGAGCAGTGGGGTGGTGAAACGGGCCGCCGGTCCGCGCAGCGGGCGACCGCTCGGCGCGTTACGACGTGCCCGGCGCCCAGCGGTCACGGCGACCCCAGCGAGGGCGGCGGCGGCGCTGGCGCTGCCAGCGATCAAGCGGGCCGGACTGATCTCGAAGCCTGGAACCGTGCTCATTCGGCTCATGGGTACCTCCACCTGGGCGGATCGTTCCGCCGCGTACCTGTTACCCGTCGTACCGGATAAGTACGCGGCCGGAATCGCGGTTTCTTCCCGGATGCCGCTACAACGAGGTGGGCGCGTTTGCGATGCGGGTGAGCAGGGAGGTCAGGCCGATCGGCCAGGCTTGAGGGCGTCGAAAACGGCCGGGTCGCAGCCGGGCAGGTCAGCGGAGTCCGGGCGCGGCCAGTGGACGACAACATCCGTGAAGCCCAATTCCGTAATGCGCGCGGTGAAGTCATCCCAGCGGCTCTGGGTGCCGTCGGCCCAGGTCGCCTCGAGCGAGACGAGCGCCATTCGACGGATGCTCGACGGCTCTCGTCCCTGGGTGCGGCAGGCGTCGTTCAGCCGGCCGACCTGACGTTGCACTCCGGTGAACCACTGGTCCGCGCCGGGTTCGGCCCCGATGGGTCCGAACGTCACCCAGCACGCCCCGTACTCGGCGGCGACGGAGATGCCGCGCCGACCCGTGGCGGCGATCGTGAAGGGCACGCGCGGCTGCTGGGCACAGCCGGGATACGTGCGGAACTCGGGTGCCTGAAAGTGCTCACCGGCGTAGTCACCGGCACTGTTCGCGCAGCATGACGTCCAGGGCGGCCACGAAGTCGGCGAAACGCTCGTGGCGCGTCGCCGGCGGATAGGGCTCGTTACCAAGTGCCGTCGCGTCCCAGCCCGTCCCGCCTGCCCCGATGCCGAGCTCCACGCGGCCGCCGCTGATCTCGTCCAGCGACATGACCTCCTTCGCCAGCGGCCCGGGATGGCGGAAGTTCGGGGTGGTGACGAGCGTGCCGAGCCGCAGCGTCGACGTCACGGCCGCCGCGGCGCTGAGCAGCGGGATCGCCCCCAGCCACGGGCCGTCGCGCAGGCTGCGCCAGCTGAGGTGGTCATACGTCCAGGCGGTCTGGAAGCCGCGCTGCTCCGCCTCGCGCCACCGGTCACGCGCGACCGGCCAACGCAGGTCGGGCAGGATGACGACGCCGACGCGCAGGCTCATGCCGGGCAACGCTAGTTGCGGACCCCGACCGGAGCCCAGAACGCTGCACTGATCATGTGATTGCGGCGTGTCGCTGACGAGAACATGATCATGGCAGCGTTTGGAGCGCAGCCGGCGGGCCTTTTGGTTGGGTGTGTTGACATCCTAATGGCATTAGGTAATCCTTCTGCTCGTGGCAACGGAGACTCCGGCGCGGACCGACCGCCGCCATCGGCGGCGCGAGCAGACCATCGAGGAGATCCTCGAGGTCGCGGTGGAGCTCATGTCGGAACACGGGGTCGCCGGGCTGTCCCTCGGTGAAGTGGCCCGGCGGATGGGCATCCGCACCCCGTCGCTCTACGTCTACTTCGACTCCAAGAACGCCTTGTACGACGCGGTTTTCGAGCGGGGCTGGCGTCAGCTCGGTGCGGCGATGCAGCAGCACATGCTCGAGCCCGGCGATCCCGCGGAACACTTCGATTACGCGATGCGGTTCGCGGAGCACGTTCGTGCGCTGGCTAGTGGAACACCCCGCCTACGCGCAGCTGATGGGGTGGCGGCCCGTTCCGAACTACGAGCCTTCCGCCGAGGCATACGCGCCCGCGGTGCAAGCCCTGGACCGCGGTCGCGACGCCTTCGTCGCGCTGCGCGATGCCGGAGGGCTGCGGCCTGACGCCGATATCGACGAGGCGCTGCGCAACTGGACCGTGCTGATCAGCGGGGTCATCACGCAGCAGCTGGCGAACGCGCCCGGCGAGGCGTATGACGGCGGCACATACACCAGCGGCCTGCCGCAACTGGTCGCCATGTTCCTGGACTACTACGGACCCGCCAGAGCTCCACAACCCCGGCCCAGGAAGGGCCCGTCCAAGAAGGAAGGTAAGCGCCATGCAAGCACGGGTCGATGAGATCGCCGAGCGGATATACCGCATCTCGACGCTGGTACCGGACGCCGCACCCGGCGGCTTCTCGTTCAACCAGTTCCTGGTCGACGCCGAGCAGCCACTGCTCTTTCACCTCGGCATGCGGCAGATCTTCCCGCTGGTGCGGGAGGGCATCGAGCGGGTGCTGCCGGCGTCGAAGCTGCGCTGGCTCTCGTTCGCTCATGTGGAGGCCGACGAGTCGGGCAACATGAACAACTTCCTCGAGATCGCGCCTGAGGCCGAGGTCGTGCACAGCGTGCTCGGCTGCATGGTGTCGGTGAACGACTTGAGCGACCGTGCCCCCCGAGCGCTCGCCGACGGCGAGATCCTGCCGCTCGACAGCGCCGCTGGCGGCTACCGGGTGCAGGAGATCGCGACCCCGCACGTCCCGCACAACTGGGAGTCGCACCTGCTCTTCGAGCAGCACACCCGCACGCTCTTCTGCGGCGATCTGCTCACTCAGGTGGGTGACGGTCCCGCGATCACCGATGCGCCGTTGCTCGAAGCAGCCATCACGGCCGAGGACATCTTCGGCCAGTCGTCCCTCGGACCGGCGATCCCGGCCACGATGCGCCGGCTGGCCGACCTCGAACCGAAGACGCTCGCGATCATGCACGGATCGTCGTTCAACGGCGATTGCGCAGGCCTGCTGCGCGACATGGCCGACGTCTACGAGCAGAAGTTCGGCTGCGTCACTCCGCCTGCGGCTGCTGGGGTTCCGGCATGAGCGATGCTCGCAAACCAGTGCTCGAGCGCGGCGCCGCCATGCGCCTGGCCGCGACCGAGTACGACCGCTTCGCCGCCCAGCTGGAGACGCTGGCGCCGCAAGAATGGAAGCTCCCGACCGCCTGCGCCGGCTGGGATGTCCGCGCGATGGCAGCACACATTGCCGGGATGGAGCGGATGGCGGCATCGCCGCTCGAGCTGCGCCGCCAGTCGAATCTCGCCCGCAAGCGCGGCGGCATCTTCATCGATGCCTTGACCGCACTTCAGGTGCAGGAGCGCGCCGACCGGACCCCCGCCGAGATCCTCGCGGAACTGAAGGTGGCCGGCCCGAAAGCGGCCAAAGGCCGGCGCCGGGTGCCGCGCCTGCTGCTCGGCAAGACGGTCCCGGCAGCAGAGACGGACACCATCGAGCCATGGTCACTCGGCTACCTCCTCGGAGTCATCCTGACCCGTGACCCGTGGATGCATCGCATGGACATCGCCGCGGCGACCGGGCGTGAGCCGGTACTGACCCCGGACCACGACGGGGTGCTGGTCGACGACGTCGTGAAGGAGTGGGCCGGCCGCCACGGTCAGCCGTGCACGGTCGCCCTCACTGGCCCGGCCGGCGGCACCTGGTCGTTCGGCACGGGCGGCGAGACGGTCGAGATGGACGCGGTCACGTTCTGCCGGGCCATCGGCGGCCGCGGCGAACCGAGCGGGTTATTGGCGACGGTCGTCCCGTTCTGAGCAGGGGACGACCGTCGCGGCTCAGGTCACCGGCAGCGGTATCCGCACCACAGTCCCGCCTGTGGGGCAGGGTCCGAAGCCGCTGGCCGGAGCGATGCTGCAATTGGACACGTACACGCCGTGCGGGCCGGCCGCGAAGCCGGACGGGAAGCTCAGCTGGCCAACGGCGAGGTGGGTGAGCGTCTTGCCGTTGTTCGTGATGCGCACGACGTCACCGGCCGGGTTGCTCGACTCCAGGCCACCGGTCTGGAACTCCGTCGCGTAGAACGCCCCGGTCTGGTCGAAACCGCAACCGTTCACGGTCGTCAAGCCGGTCGCCCAGACCGTCTTGTGGCCCGGGGTGATGCGCCAGACGCGTGCGTGCTTCGGCTCGTAGGCCCCACCCAGAAGCTCAGCGACGTACAGCGCCTTGTCCGGTCCACGCGCCACGCAGGTCGGCACCGTGTCAGTCGGTGAGTGCGGGGGTGCCGGGAAGAAGGCCCGGGCCACCACGTTCTTGCCGACGACGGTATCGAGCGTGTTTGCCCCGGCGTCGACGACATACCGGGTCGATCCTTCGACCAGGATCGCGTTGGGATTCGCATCCGGGAACTGGCTGGGGACGAAGGACTTGTGCTGCAGCGTCCACGTCCAGTCCAGATCGCCGATGCCGGCGATGGCGTTGAAACGCCCCTTGCCGGTGGCGACGATGATCTGGCCCAGCTGCCGCTTCGCGCCTTGGAGCAGGTTGGCGAAGCCGGGTGGGACCGACGACGGGGGCGGAATCTCGTGGGTGTTGGCGCCCATGATCCCGTACACCGTTCCGTTGGCGGGCACGGAGACGGCAGAGACACCACCGGAGCCGACTCCGGTCCGGTCACTCACCGAAATGATGTTGGTGACCACCGGATGGTGAAAGGCCAGCTGGCCATTCGGAATGTTTTCCCGGACTGCCGTGATGCGGCTACTGCGTCCGATGCAATTCGCGGTCGGCGGGCTCGTCGATTTGTCGATCAAGCAGTTGTGGACGCCTCCGTGACCAGACTCCGCGATGTAGATCAAACCGTTTCGGACCGAAAGCCCGCGCGGGTTGTCCAGATGCTGGGCCACAACGCTGACCTTCGCCGGCGGAGCCGCCGACGCGGGTAGAGCACCTAGCGTGACAGCGATTCCGGTCACCGCGGCGACCGCGGTCAGAGTCCGAACGGTGCGCATCGACGGTCGTCCTTCGAGCAGGAGTGACATGGCCGTGACACTTATAGCGCCGGTCGCCAACTATCACCAGGAATTTCGCAGCTTCCGCCCAGAATCCCTCGCTGGAATCCACCGGAATACCACCTATATCGACACAAGGCCGTCACGTTCTCGATGGCGACTACGACCGAACTCTCATACTCCCGGTGGCTCAGCCGGCGAGAGCTCTGATCAATTCCAGCGTGTGCAGATCACGAATCGCCGCGCAGGATCTGGTGGCCATGGCGAGAAACATCCCGTCGGACTGCGCGGTCTGCTCGCCGGTGGCATAGACCCGTCCGAGCACCGTGATGAGTGGACCGTGGAGCATCCCGAGGCGATAGTCGATCATGGCCTGCTCCGCGCTGTAGGAGACGCCGTGCGAGGTGACCGCCTGGGCATACGCCGCGACGAGGTCACGCTCGTGAACGCGCCGATCGTCGACCCGAAGGCTCGTCTCCAGGAAGTACGCCAGATCGCGGGCGGGCGGCCCGATCTGGGCGGTCTGCCAGTCCACCGCGACGACACCGACGCCATCGGGGTGGAACATGAGGTTGTCGAGCCGGTAGTCCCCGTGGACCAGGGAGAGCGGCTGATGCCCCGCCGTCGTCCAGGCGCCGATGGCTGAGGACGCGTCGCGCAGCGTCTGCTTGTCGGCGGCGTCGAGTTCGGCGGCATAGATCTCGATGAACTGCTCGGTGGCGTCCTTGAGGACAGCACCCAGGAAGGCCCCGGCCTCGGCGGATGGCGAGGGCAGGTAGCGGGCGGCCGCTTCGAGCAGCGGGCTGTTCCATACCGGCGCGTGCAGGCCGGCCAGGTTCACGACGGCTGCTGCCGCCTGCGCCGGGGTGCACCCGTTCGCCTGCACGCCAGGAACCGCCGGCGCGAGGTCGTCCATCAGCAGCGTGAAGGTCATCAGATCGTCGCTGATCGCCGCGTGCCAGCAGGTCGGGGTGTTCACGGCGGTATGGCCGGCCAGGTCACGGTAGAAGCGGACCTCGGCCTTGTAGCCGTCGCGCACGCGGGTGCGCGCCTCCTCCGTACCGGCAGCCAGCTTCGCGACCAGCGTGGCCGGGACATCCCCCTCGGCCTCGAGGTGCAGCCGGTAGTTGGCCCCGATCTGCCCGGTGCCGATCCGTTCGTGATGGACCGCGTGAACCGTCACGTCATGCCCGCTCGCCCGCAGCGCGTGAGTCAGCCAGCCAGGGGTGAGATCTTGCGGTCCGGTGGCGACAAGGGACTGTTCACTGCTCACGCGTGTTGGCCTTCCTGAAACGTTCAGCCTCGGGTTGCTCGCCACCAAGGCATTCTGGGCATCCTGGCGCATCCTGGCGCATGGCGGGGAGGTGAGCATGGCGGGGTCGGTGTCGAGCCCGTCGCAGCTGCCTGCTGCCGCCGGCGACGAGGCCGGCTGGCGGGCGGCGCGGCGCGTGCTGCGCGGCACCCTGCGCCGTCTCGTTGCCGGCCAGTGCCTGGGGCAGGCCGCCGACGGTCTGGCCCAGATCGCGTTCGCGCAGTACGTCGTGTTCGACGCGGGTCGCGGGGCAACCCCGGCCCGGCTGGCCGGCCTGCTGGCCGTGACGCTGCTGCCCTTCAGCCTGGTCGGCCCGTTCGCCGGTGTCCTGATTGATCGATGGTCGCGCCGGCGGGTGCTGGTGGTGATGTCGTTCGTACGTGCCGCGCTGACCCTCGGCTCGCTGGCGACGGTCGTGACGGACTCCGAGGCCGGTGCGTTCGTCGGGGTGCTGCTGCTCCTGTCGGCCTCGCGTTTCGTGCTGGCAGCCAAGGGCGCCGCCCTGCCCCGAACTGTCGCCCCACGGGATCTGGTGACGGCCAACGCGGTTTCCGCGATCGCCGGGATGTCGTCGTCGTTCATCGGCGCGGTCGGCGGCGCCGCCTTCGTCGGGCATTCGGCGGCCGCCGGATTCGTCGCTGCCAGCGTGCTCTACGGCGCCGCGGGTGGGGTATTCGCCAAGCTGCCCGACATGGGTGGCCATCTCGGCGGCGCGGTCGGCGGCACGTCGGCGGCAGGGTCGGGGAGGCCCGCCAGAGCGTTCGTGCCACCCTCGCCTCGCTGCGCGAAGGGCTTCGCACGATCACCCGCACGCCCGACATCCGATGGCCACTTTCCGCGGTGTGGCTGCACCGGCTGCTCCTCGGGGCCGGCTTCGTCCTCCTGGTGCTGGCCGCTGACGCGCGCTTCCACCTGAAGATCGCCGGATACGGCCTCGCCCTTGGCGTGACCGGGGTCGCGGCGTTTCTCGGCTCCCTGACAGCTCCGGCCTGCGCCCAGCGGTGGCAGGCGCGCACCCTCATCCCGCTGGCATTCGTGCCACCCGCGGCCGCAGCAGCAATCGCCGCCGTCTTCCCGAACCTCATCGTCATGAACGCGGCGCTGGGGCTCACCGGGTTCTCGTTCCAGCTACTGAAAGTGCTTGCTGACGCGATGATCGGCGCAGCGGCGGACGACTCCGTGCGCGGCCGGGTCTTCGCCCTCTACGACGTGCTCTACAACGTGGCGTTCGTGCTGGCCGGCCTGCTGATGATCCCGCTCTGGAATGCCGACCGGGTACAGCTCCTGCTGTGGCTGCTCGCCGCGGCGTTCCTGCTCGGCTGGCTGCGGTTCGCGGCGCCGGCGTGGTCAGCCCGCCGGATGTCCGCTCGCCACTGAAACCGGCGCCAGGTAGCTGCCCAGCCAGGCCCGCCGCGGGCGACCGTCGGCCAGGGCGCTCTCGCGGAGCAGCCGCAGGCAGGCGTCGCTGTCGAGCGGGCGGCTGAACAGGTAGCCCTGCGCGAGTGGCCGGCCCACCCCGAGCAACTGCGCGAGCTGCTGCGGCCGCTCGACCCCCTCGACGATGACCTGAAGGTTCAGGTCCTTGCTCAGCCGGAGCAGGGCCCGCAAGAAGTGGGCCTGCCTCGGGTCGGTGTCGAGAGTGGCGATGAAGGACTTGTCGATCTTCACCGAGTCGAGTTCGACGTTGTGCAGCTGGGCGAGTGACGATTGACCGACGCCGAAGTCATCGAGCGAGAGTCCGACCCCATGCGCTCGCAGTGCGGCGATAGCCGTCCGCGCCGTCGCAAGGTCTTCGAAGGCGCCCGACTCGGTGATCTCGAGCACGAGCTGCCCGGGTGCCAGCCGGTGGCAGTCGACCAGCTCCGCGACCCGAGCGACGAACCCGGGCTGCGTGATCTGGCTCGGCGGGACGTTCACCGCGACGCTGACGAGCCGGTGCTCCAGCACGGCCGACCAGCTGGCTATTTGCGCGCAGGCGCGGCGCAGCACGTAGGCCGTCAACTCGGTGATGAGACCCATCCGCTCCGCGAGCGGGACGAACACGCCGGGCGAGATCGGCTCACCGTCATGGGTCCAGCGAGCCAGCGCTTCCAGCCCGTGCAAGCGCCCGGTGGAGAGGTCGATGATCGGCTGGTACTCGAGGGCCACCTCGCCGTTGGTCAATGCTTCCGTCAAGGCGCGGGCGAGCCGGTCATCGCCGACCTCCGTAAGCGACATCCCCTCGCGGTACAGCGCGATCCGGGCCTTGCCCGAACGCTTCGCCGCGTACATCGCCGTGTCGGCCTTCATCAGAAGAAGGTCTGCGGTCGGCGCGACGTCGTCAGGTCCGAGCTCGAAGACGCCCACGCTGGCGCCCAGCGAGATCGCCTGCCCCGCGAGGTAGAAGGGGGCCTTCAGGGCATCGACGATCTTCGCGGCGATGCTCACGGGATCGCCGCCGTCCTCGACCAGCACCGCGAATTCGTCCCCGCCGAGCCGCGCGACGGTGTCGCCGTGACGCACGGCTCCGATGAGCCGCTGCGCGACGCGTGACAGCAGCCCGTCACCGGCGCCGTGGCCGAGCGTGTCGTTGATGAGCTTGAAGTCGTCGAGATCGAGGAACACGACCGCCATCGGGCGCAAGTCACGCCGGTGCAGTTCGAGGGCGTGACCCAGCCGATCCTGGAAGAGTGCCCGGTTCGCGAGCCCGGTCAGGCGATCGTGGAACGCCTGGTGGAGCAGTTCCGCCTCGCGGCTGGCCAGCGCCTGCGTCAGCACGTGGTTAGACCGCAGCACCAGGTACTGCCGGCTGAGCAGCAGCCCGGCGATGACAGCGGCCAGCGCGAGCTGGGGCGCGGTCGGCAGCTGTCCCGAGCTCGCCAGCACCAGGACCACGGTCGTCGCCAGGACGACCGGGATGTAGGGCCAGAACGAGGCGGGGGCTTGGCGGCGCCCGGTCCCCGCCGTCAGCTCGCCGTCGGCGCGGCCGTCGTCCGGCGCCGCGGCGGCCAGCGCGAGTAAGACGAACGCGAATACGTAGACCAGATCGACGGCACCCAGCCCGTATCCCTTGGTGGCGCTCAGGTACACGAACAGGCTGTCCGCCGTCGCCAGCGCAGCGCACCCTGCGGCCACCAGCCAGAGGGAGCGCTTGTTGAACCGGGTCCGCGCCAGGGTGAGAACGACCAGCGAGAGCACCAGCAGGTCGGTCACCGGGTAGGCGATCGACAAGCCGAAAGTGAACGCGTTCTCGGACGGCCGGCGGCTGATCTCGCCGATGACGGTCTGCCAGAAAACCAGCATCAGCGACGCCGTCACCAGAATGGCGTCGAGGGCCCTGCGGCTGGCGCCACGGCAGCCGTCGGGCGTCGGGTAGCACTGCAGCGCAATGCACGCTGCGAACGGAAAGAGCAGGAATGCCGCGTCGGCTGCCGAGGGGAACGGCACCCGCCCGCTCACGTACCAGACCCCGCTCCAGATCGTCTCGCCGACAGCCCACGCGGCAGCGGCCAGAGCCAGGAAGAACCAGGTGCGACGCTGCCGACCGGACGTCCGACCAGCCCGGCAGAACGCCGAGACGGCGGCGACCGCGGGCGCCAGGAGGAGCACGACGCACGAGAAGTACTCCCCGAACGAGGTATGCACGAGATCGGACAGGAATACCGCCGCCGACGCCGCGAGGATCACCGCCGCGTAAACCCCTGGCACGACAGCACCACTCCGGCGCGGGGCGACACCGGCTGGATGGCCAAGAGGGTGCCTCGGTTGCGCGGCCACACACACCTGCTGTCGTTAAGTCGGGCCGGAGCCCCGCGAGCAACTTCCTGTCGATCCATCGGCCGAAATCGGTGCAAACTGCATCCTTTTGCGCACGCGATGTGAACGGCCCAAACTCTTTCGGTTGCGGACATCCCGGACTCCACCACCCGGGCGGGTGGCGCAGTGGCCGGCACGGGCGGGTGGCGCAGTGGCCGGCACGGGCGCGTGACGTAGGTCCGCCAGGTCGTGGACCTCGTCCTCACGTCATGAGAAGGCAAAGCGACGAACGTCAGAGCTTGTGTCGACCTACCGAATCAGCAACACCCGCGAAGCCGCTCAGCTGGCGCTGGTGGCGTCATGAGCGCCGATCTGACAGTCCGCCACCTGGGCGGCGACCGTTTCGCCATCGATGTCCGCGGCCACACCATCACCGTCGACCAGCCGGCGGAGGCGGGCGGGGACGACTCCGCACCGACCCCGACGGAGCTGTTCGTGGCGAGTCTCGCCAGCTGCGTCGCGTTCTACGCCCGCCGTTACCTGGCCCGCCACGGCATCGACGCGGACGGGCTGGAGGTGACGACGGACTTCACCATGGCCAGCCGCCCGGCGCGGGTCGGTGAGATCAGGATCGCCATCGCGCCGCCGACCGCGCTTCCTGCTGAGCGTCGCGACGCGTTCCTGGCTGTCGCCTCGCACTGCACCGTCCACAACACCATCGAGCACGCGCTCCCGGTGTCCATCACACTCGGCACCCGCGAGGCAGTGACGGGAGCTAGCGGCAAGCCTTGACGTGTCCGGCAGCGCCGACGTAGGCGTCGGAAATCCAGCCGCCCTCGACCGCATCCCAGTAGATGCTGCGCCCCCTGGGTCCCTCGACCGCCTGCCCGCGGCCGACGCACAGCACCTCGACCTGGTAGCCGCTTGAGATGGTCCGCACGATCACCCCGCGCGTGTTGGGCGCCTTGCGAACGTTGACGGCGTCACCGTCGCTGCGCACCGTGCGGCAGCTCCCGACCCGGGCGTGACACGGGGTCGGGGTGGGAGTCGGGGTCGGGCTGGCGGTGCTCGAAGGGCTCGAAGGGGACGCGGTGGCCGACGCGCTCGGAGTCGGGCCGGCTGAAGCGCTGATGCTTGCCGTCGACGTCGCCGTGGGGGTCGGGCTCGGGGACGGTGCGGCCGAATTGCCCTTCGATCCGCTGGAGCAGCCGGCGAGCAGAGCCGCCGCCGCGAGAAACCCGAGGACCGACCGACTCCCAACAGCTCCCCGTCGCATACCGCAATCCTCCCCCGCTGCTCCCCCCGGGCTACGGAGCGACGCGGGGGTGCTTCGCGTACCAATCGCGCCAGATGAGCTTGTAGACGCCAAGTCCGCGTGGGATCGACCGCACTCCCGGAATGAACGGCAGCAGCACGAAGCCCAAACTGAGGACCGCCATCAGACCCCAGACGAGCGCATCAGCGTTCTCCGAGGTCGAGAACGGCTTGACCTGGTACCAGAAGGTGTAGAGCCACATCCAGGGCTGTCCCGGGAAGTTCCCGACCTCATTGGTCATTCCCCACTGGTCGCCGCCGAGATGCTGCGCCCGGGCCTGGTCTTCCAGGAAAGCCCCGTCGGCCAGCAGCAGGAGCGGCTTGGTGGAGTTGCCGCCGTAGAAGGTCGACGACGTCGTCAAGAGCCCTTCGAGAGCGCCGGTGCGGGCAAGCACCAGGTACCCGGCTGTGAGGGCCGGAACCGGGCCGTAGCTGCCTGCCGCGACCTTCGCCGGATCGCCGTCGGGCGCTTTCGCCAGAGCGTCCGCGTAGGCATTGCTCCACCGCGACCGCTGGTCGACCGACGCGCGATCCCAGCGAGCCAGAGCCACCGTGAGGCCGACATTGCCGGCGCGGACGTCCCGCAACGGGGTCAGCACGAGGTCGTTCGCGGAGTCCACCTTCGTGTGCACCCCGAACCACTTCTGCAGCGCCAGCGGGCCGAGCTTCTGACCGGGGCCGTTGTCGTTGTAGGGCGCGCCATAAGTGGCGCTGGTGCTGGTGCCGGCCAGCTCCGCCGTTGCCGTAGCAACGACATCTGCCGGATCGCCCTGCGCCCAGCGAGCCAACGTGATGGCCTTGTCGTCCGGTGACGAGAACACTGCCGCCAGCGCGACGCTCAGCAGCGACATCACGACCAGGGCGATGACGAATTCCTTGACCAGGTCGTAGGGCCGGGTGGAGAAGCGGTGCGAGTCGGGCGTCGTATCGCGGCGGCGACGCCGTCGCGACGGCAGGGACGTCGCGGTCATCGAGGCTCACCGCCCAGCGCCGCTTCTTTCCCAGCCTCGACAGACGTCTGATGCTGAGCGGGCGCGATCGCTGACGGCGAGGTGTTGTCGGCCTCGACGCCGGCATCTGCAGGCTCGTCCGGCTCAGCGCCGATCGGCGGGACCACTCCATGGCGGCGGACCAGGATCACGTGGCCCACGATGATCAATGCGACCGCACCGGGCAGCAGCACCACATGCCACAGCAACATCTGATTGCCGTCCAGCACGTTGAAAAACGACCCGATGCCCACCGAGTTCAGCCCGTCCTTGGCCTGCGTGGAGATCCACTGCGAGTCGAAGTTGGTTTGCGTGAGGTAGCCCGTGAAGGCCGTGCCGATGGACGCCAGAAAGGCGACCGCGCCGGTGACCCACGTCATCCCCCGCTTGCCACGCCAGGCAGCCATGAGGAACTTCAGCCACAGATGCACGACCATCACGAAGAAGAAGAGCTCGACGCTCCACAGGTGAAGTGAGTTGAAGAAGTGGCCGATGCTCGACGTGTGCCACCACGCAGCGCCCTTGAGGGCCAGCACGGCACCGGAGCCGAGGACCACGACGAAGGCCGCCAGCGTCGCGACGCCGAAGACGTAAGCCCACGAAGCGACGTAGGCGGGCTGACGGTCCGGGAGCCATTGACCCGCCGGGACGGTGCGGGTGATCCGCCCGCGCAGCGCCGTCGTCCAGCTCTTGGCAGGTGCCGCGGGTTCAGCGCTCATCTTCGTCACCGCCCGAGTGCCCCCGGCGGTGCGGGAAGGGAAGCAGGATCGCGAGCACCAGCACCACGATCATCAGGATGATGATCACGAAGTTCGTGACCGAGAGCTGGATGACGCCCCAGTGGATATAGGAGCCGGTCCCGCCAAGTGGCGACGCTTGAATTGATGGCGACATGCTGTCTCCCAGACCTTTACGGGACGAACGTTCTCCTCAAAGTCCGGCAGTGGTCGGCAGGTGACAGAGGGCACGAAGTCCCTCCCGACAGGGCACTAAGTCCGTTGAGGCACGCAATGTGTGAATCAGGCCGTCGCCGCGTGAAAACAGGCTGTGAGCTGGGCCGGAGGGGGGCGTTGAGCCCGGTGTCACGGGGTCGAACATCCTGGCG
Source organism: uncultured Actinomycetota bacterium (assembly GCA_963782485.1). Taxonomy (GTDB): domain Bacteria; phylum Actinomycetota; class Actinomycetes; order Frankiales; family Frankiaceae; genus DATAZK01. Next base: position 871,111 of record CAWAJV010000003.1, on the reverse strand, counting down.
GCGCGCAGGCGCTGACGCGTCCGCCGGACGGCGCTCCGTGGCCGACGCTTCTATGGCTAAACTGTCCTGCGGCGTCCGGGCACTGCCTGGAAGACCGGCGCTCGTAGCTCAACGGACAGAGCATCTGACTACGGATCAGAAGGTTGCAGGTTCGAATCCTGCCGAGCGCGCTCTCTTTGTGCAGGTCAGCCGCCTCTAGCGGGGTGGCCGCGGATGGGCCTCATCGATGTCCTGAACTACGTTGAGCACGGGCGCACCTTCCCGAACCAGCGCGCCAACGCCGGCCTGATCAGAGCTAGCTGACTTCGAGTTCAGCCTCGGGAAGGTGCGCCCATTCACGTCACCGGGCCGAGAGCCATCCACAGGTTCTGACCATTGCTCCGTGTCGGGGTTCATCCCGATGCAACGGCTTACCGTCCATGCAACGGGGAACGTGCCCGACCATGTCCGCACGCACCGAGGGCCGGTCGTCGAAGAAGTTGACGCTCTCTATGGTCGGCGCCGTACTGCTGCTGCAAGTGGCGTTCATCGCCTCATACGTTGGTGGTTTGCATGGTCCCAGTGCCCACCATGTCCCGGTCGCGGTAGTCGCGCCGCCGGCGCAGGTCAACGCGCTGACCGCCCGGCTGGGTTCGGCCAGCGAGCAGGTCCACCTGTTCTCAGTACCCGATCTCGCAGCGGCACGAAAGGCCATCGTCGACCGAGACGCCTATGGTGCCTACGCGCCCGGCTCGCAGGGCGGCCATCTGCTCGTCGCATCCGCTCGGGGTGCGGCCGCCGCGCAGGTGCTTCACAGCGTGTTCACGCCTGTCGCCGACGCTGGCGGCGGATCGTTGCAGGTGACCGACACCGCCCCGCTCCCCAGCAGCGATCCCGAGGGGCTGACGGTTTTTTACCTGGTGGTCGGCTGGATCGTCGGTGCCTACCTGGTGTCTGCGATCATTGGCCTCTATCGCGGCATGACCCCTGACGGCCCCAAAGACGCCGCCGTGCGACTGGCCACCCTGGCTGGCTACGCGCTGGTCTCCGGTGCGATCGGGATGACGATCGTTCAGTCCGGCTACGGCTACATCTCCGGCAGCCGGCTGGCGCTGTTCGGGATCGGGACCCTGCTTGTGTTCGCCGTGGCTTCCGCCACCACGGCGCTGGAAGCTGCAGGAGGCATCGTGGGCACGGGCGTCGCCATCTTGCTGTTTGTCGTTCTGGGCAACCCATCGGCCGGCGGCCCGTGGCCGATCCGGTTGATCGCCTGGCCGTGGAGCGCCATCGGCCCATGGCTACCCAACGGCGCGGCCACGACGGCGGCGAAGCAGGCCGCCTACTTCGACGTGCATGCCGTCATGGTCCCGTTGCTCGTCCTGGCCGGGTATGCCGCGGCCGGCGTCGCAGGAACCCTCTTGCTCTCACGCCGGGGACGGCCTGTCGTGGACGTGCCCGGGCATTGAGCAGGCCGGCGCGAAAACGGCACCTTCGCTGATCAGCTGCTCGGTCTGCACGATTCGCACCGGGCTCGGTCAGCTTCGATAAACGCTCAGTGGCATCGACGCCGGCGAGGTCGGCTCCCGGCTCTCCCGTCTCATGGCGACCCTCATCGAGGAGCCGGCGCGCAGGCCGCAAACTGCTCCCCAGCGTCACCAAACCATCTCGTTCCTGCGTAGGAACCGGCAGGAGGGGAACCGGGCTCATTACCCGATGGCTAAGGGGGTCCGACATGACAATCCTTCGTGAGCTCAAAGCGCATCGCCGGCTGGCTGGCCTCGAACACCGGCTCCGCCAAAGCGACCCCACCCTCGTCGCCGACTTCCACCGCTCCCTCCCCGCGAAACGCCGGTTGCACGCGTGCCCCAGGTGGATCCGCCTCGGCCTGGCGACATTCGCCTTTTGCTGGCTCACGGGCCTCGGCGTCGCGCTCGGCACGCGGATTGACGCCGCGTTGGGAGTCGCCGTATCCACCGTTCCGACGCTCATCCTGGCGTGGTATTTCACCCGGGTCCCGGTCGTTCGTGAGCGGCGCGTCGCCGGCGCCCCGCCCCTACATCGTTCACCTGGTTGAACCCGGACAGCTGCGGCGCCCCCGCTCCCGGCGGCGACACCCGAGCGAGGACCTGTGCGACGCTGCGCCACATGCCTCTGGTTGCGTGAAGGCACCCGTGGGCGGCGATAGGAACCATAGGCCGGAAGGTCTGTCCGGTCAGCGAAGGATGGTCGGCATCACTGATTCCGTAGCCCGCGTTCTCGAACGCCTGGAAGCCGTGGAAAGCGACGGGGGCATCACTGTCATCGGCATTTCAGGCTTCGGCGGCAGCGGAAAGTCGACCCTGGCTGCCGCGCTCGCTGATGTGCTCACAGCACCGGTCGTGTCGACCGACGAGTTCGCGACCGAGGCGGTCATGCAGCCGTCCGAGGACTGGAACGGCATCGATCGCGCCCGGCTTGTCCGGCAAATCCTTCGTCCCCTACGGGAGGGGGAGCGACAGATCGCCTACGACAGCTCGGGCGATTGGACAGCGTCGTCGACGACGTCAAAGACCCTTGAGCTGGACGGAAATCGTTTCATCGTTGAGGGCGTCGGCCTCTTCCACCCCGATGTGCTGCCCTTTTTCAGCTTGACGGTCTGGATCGACCTTGATCCCCGTGAATCGGGGCGCCGCGGCGTCGCGCGGGATGCGCGGGCGGGTCACGACGACCGTTCAATCTGGCACGACGTGTGGGGGCCGAACGATCTCAGATTCGCGGAGAAGTTTGATCCGAAGGCTCACGCAGACATTGTCATCGACGCCCGATGAACGCCCTGGCGTCCGTGGACTCAACCGTAGACGGTGCGGCGCGCTAGGAGCGCGTCCTGCGCTTGTGCGGAGGCGCGTTTCAGCTGCGACGATTCGGCTTCCTGTTCGAGCTGACCGTGCTGTTGCAGCCAACCGGCCTATCCGAACGCGGGCACCACAGATATCAAGGCCAGGACTGGGACGACGATCTCGGAAGGTGCCCACTGCGGCAACCTCGGTTGCGCACTTGCAACCATTGCGCGAGGCCGATAGCTCTCGCGACTGAGGGGTACCGGTTCGTTGTGACGATCCGAGGAAATCAGCTCCCGGTGCCGAGTACCGGAGCGGTTGCCCGCCCGTGTGCAGGCGGCGGCGCTCCCTCGGTGACAAAGCGGCCTGAGTGCGTCTCATGAGCTCACATGTGCGCCCTCTTGCCGAATCCGGCTGGCGCCGGGCCGTCCGGCACGTCGGCGGGCCGGCGCGCATGCAGGTCGTTCTCATTCTCGCCGCGACGCTCGCGCTAGACGGTGCCGACAAGGGCACCGTGTCTGCGGCCGCTGGCGACCTCAAACAGACGTTCGGCGTTGACAACACCCACATAGGCCTGCTTGTCACGGCGTCAACGCTGATCGGCGCAATCATGACGATTCCGGTCGGTGCATTGACCGACAAGACGCGCCGCACCCGCCTGCTTTCAGCCAGCGTCCTCGTGTGGGCGGTCGCGATGCTCTTTTCGGCGGTCTCTCAGTCGTACCTGTGGATGCTCCTTTCGCGGGTGGCACTCGGCGCAGTCACGGCGACCGCCGGCCCCACCGTGGCGTCGCTCACCGGAGACTTCTTCCCTGCTCGGGCCCGCACGAAGATGTACGGCTTCATCTTGGCGGGCGAGCTGATCGGCACCGGCATAGGTTTCGGGGCCTCCGGGGTGATCGCGGGAACCGTCGGTTGGCGACCTGCCTTCGCCTGGCTGGCGATCCCCAGCGTAGTGCTCGCCTACGTCCTCTGGCAGCTGCCTGAACCCGCCCGCGGCGGGCAAAGCCGGCTTTCAGAAGGCCAGGATCGGATCCCTGATCAGAACGACGTCGACGCTCAATCCCAGCGCGACAAGCGCCGTCAGGAGCAACAGGCGATGCGCGAATCGCACGACAGCGAAACCGCGCGACAGATGCAAGACAAGAACATCGAGCCCTACGACAACCAGATCATTGGCGAGGACCCGGCGCGCAAGAGCCTGTGGTGGGCGGTCAAATATGTGCTTCGGGTGCGAACCGATGTCGTCATCATCGTGGCCTCGGCGCTGGGCTACTTCTATCTGGCCGGCATCCGAACCTTCGCCATCCTGTTCGCGCGCAGCCAGTACGGCGTGACGAAATCGGTGGCCTCGGGTCTCGTTCTGATAGTCGGCCTCGGCGCTATCGCGGGGGTGTTCGCGGGCGGCCGGATCACAGGTCAGTTGCAACGCCGCGGAGTGGTGAGCGCTCGAGTGATCGTGCCGGCGGTCGTCCTCCTCTCAATCCCACTCTTTCTCCTCCCCGGCTTCTGGGTCACTACGGCCTGGATTGCCGTGCCGCTACTGACTCTCGGCGCCGCGCTGCTCGGCGCTGCGAATCCTCCGCAGGATGCAGCCCGCCTGGACATCATTCATCCCCGGCTGTGGGGCCGCTCGGAAGGGGTTCGCTCCGCACTTCGCCGCTCAATGGAAGCGGCCGGGCCACTGACTTTCGGCTTGGTCTCCGATCACCTGTTCGGCGGTCGCATTTCGGTGGGGGAGACGGGTTCGAGCGGCTCCGCGGCTTCCGGCCGCGCTCTGGGAAACACGTTCATGCTCTTCCTCGCTGCCGTCGTCATCGCGGGTGGCATCCTCCTGATCGCACTGCGCACGTACCCACGTGACGTCCTTACCGCCGACGCATCGGTACGCCGGACACTCGAGGACGCCGGCGGGGAGGACGAGAACGCGGATGACGAGAACGCGCGTGCCGTAAGGGGTGCGGACAGATGAGTCGGCCGCATGGCGCACACACCGCGGTAGGCGGCCTGGCGGATCAGGGCGCCGTGAGTGCCCCTTCGCCGGGGCTGCACTCCCCTAGCAGTAGCCGCGGGCCGAGGGAGGCGGTCGAGCGCACTGCCCGGCACTGGGCCACGCAGCTGATCGCGCGATCCGGCCTCGCCGCCCGCGGAGTCGTCTTCCTGCTCGTCGGCTTTGTCACCGCGCAAATTGCCTTGACGTCAGCGGGCAATCGAGGCAGCGGCACCCGGCACTCCGCGAGCGGCCCGGGAGCGGTTCACACGCTGGCAGGCGGCTTTGGTGGCCGGGCGACCCTGCTGGCACTGGCCGCCGGACTTGCCGGGTATGCGGTCTTCAGCATTTTCGATGCGGCTCTGCATCACAACGACGCCGACAAGAGCCGGGCGAGGCGCTGGGCAGAGCGTTTGCTGTCGCTGTGGGGCGCAGCTCTGTACGCGGCGTTCTGCGTGTGGACAGTCCAGGTGGCGCTGTCGCCGAGGCCGGGCAAGACGTCCTCCGGCAAGTCCTCCATGCATAAAGCGAGCCTGACCAGCCACCTGCTTTCCTGGCCGGCTGGGCAGTTCATCGTCGCTCTGGTGGCAGCCGTTATCGGCGTCGCCGGCGGCGCGCTCTTGCGGCGCGCGTTGAAGCGCACGTTCCTGGAGAGGTTCCAACGCAGCGACATGTCATCGCGTTCGTGGCACATACTGCAGGCGCTCGGCGTCTATGGGATCTTGGCTCGCGCGCTTGCTTACTGGGTGATCACGGGGATGATTCTGACCGCTGCTATCGAGAACAACCCGAGCGAGGGGCAGGGTCTTGATGGTTCCTTGCGCACGGTCGCCGGTGAGGGGTGGGGCCCGTACCTACTCTTTCCCATCGCCCTCGGCTTCTTCGCCTTCGGGCTCTACCTGTTCTTGGAGGCGCGCTTTCGCAAGGTCAGCGGTGACGAGGGCAACCGCACCGCCAGCGACTGAAGGCGATACTTCGCCTCTGCAGGTCAGCGGTTCCCCTTGCGAAGAACGGTGCTGATCCGACCATGAGCCCTCGTATTCGGTTCGGGACCGGCACCACCCCAAGGGATTTTGCCGCGTACCGGGAATGGTTGCGCGTGGCCGAGGGCTGCGGCTACGACCTGTTGACGACGGGCGACTCGCAATCGCTCTGGGCCGACCCGTTCGTCGCACTGACGTTCGCGGCCGAGCTCACCACGCGCCCCCGCCTCGCGATCACCGTGTCCAATCCCATGACCCGCCATCCGGCGGTCGTGGCGTCCTCGGCGACGGCGATCCAGCAGATCTCGGGGGACCGCTTCGCCTACGGGATCAGCTCGGGAGACTCGGCCCTGCGCAACATCGGCGTGCGGCCGGCGCGGCTCGCCGAGCTCGAGGAGTACGTGCGCTGCGTGCAGGACATGTGCGACGGCCGGCCGGCGACCTACCATGGCGAGCCGCAGCAGCTGAGGTGGGCTCATCGACCCACGCCGGTGTGGATGGCGGCCGAGGGCCCGAAGACCCTCGAGCTGGCCGGTCGCATCGCTGCGGGGGTCGTGCTGTCCAACTCCCTCACGCGTGAGGCGCTGGAGCGCAACCTCGCCCACGTGCGCCGGGGAGCCGAGGCCGCCGGTCGCACGCTCGACGACCTGGACATCTGGTGCATGGCCAACGTCGTGCCGGCCGAAAGCGAGCGGGCCGGCATCGACCAGGTGCGCTCGGTGCTCGCAGGAACGGCCAACCACGTCTTCCGATTCAGCACCGCCGGCAAGGGACTTCCTGAGGAGCTGGTGCCGCGCGTCGAGGAGCTCAAGCGCCGCTACGACTCCAGCCATCACGCCTCACCCGCGACGGCGGCGCACAATGCCGCGCTCGTCGATGAGCTCGGGCTGACGGCCTACCTCGCCCGGCAGTCGACGATCGCGGGCCCGATGGCACGCTGCGTCGAGCGTCTGCATGAGGTCGCCGAGGCCGGCGTAAACCAGATCATCGTCGCGCAGTTCGTGCCCGAGCCACTCGAGTTCATGCAAGCGTTCGCCGCCGCCGCCCTGGAGGAGTTCCGCTGAGATGACCGTCAACGGCATGCGCGTCCTGGACGTGCACCACCACGTCGGCGATGCGACGGTGGCCCTGGCCATGCCCGGCCTCCCCGAGGCGCGCACCGACTCCGCCGAGATGCAGCAGCGGCTGGACACGATGGACCGCAACGGCGTCGACGCATCGGTGGTCATCCCGGGCCACAGCTACCTGCGGCCCGGCGGTCTGGCCGACACCAGGCGGGTCAACGACGGCATCGCCGCCTACCGCGACACCCACCCCGACCGGTTCGCCGCGGCGCTCGGTATCGCCGAACCGCTGTACGGCCGGGCCGGCGACGCCGAGCTGCACCGGATGCGCGACGAGCTGGGCTTCGTGGGGGTCAGCCTGCACACCCGCTTCCAGGGTGTCTCGACGGATAGCCCGCTGGTTCTGGCGCAGATCGCGCTGATGGGCGAGCTCGGCCTGGTGCCGTTCATCCACTGCGTCGCCGAGGCCTCGGAGGAGGCGCTCTGGCGGGTGCAGGTCGTGGCCAAGGCCTTCCCCGACCTGCCGATGGTGGTGCTCGACGTGTTCTCCTCGCACGAGCAGGGGACGCACGCGCTCCATGCCGCCGAGGCCTCGCCCAACCTGATCTTCGACACCAGCCTCGCGTACACGGTCGAGCCGATCCTGCGGCTGATCGATCGCTACGGACCGCACCGGGTGGTGTTCGGCACCGACCTCTACTCGCACCCGCTCGGCTACGACCGCAGTTACGTCCTCGAGCAGTTCGCGCAGTCGCGGTTGGCGCCGGACGTGCTCCGGGACGTGCTCGCCGGCAACGCCGAGCGGCTGCTCGGATTGGACGCTTCGTCGGTGCATTCGGGTGGCTTCTCGCCAGAGTCCTGATCCCGCGCCGCTTTTCGGTCAGAGTTGAGCTCTACACAGGCGAATTCGATGTACGGCACGCTCATCGGGGAGTGACTGACCATCACGGGTGACGAGCCGACGGACCGCGGCGAGCGGTCGGAGCCGGAAGCCGGGAAGCCCGCATCGCCGTCCCGATCCGCTCCCCCGGCCGGGGCCCGGCGTCGCCGTCGTGCTCGCTGGCCGCTCTACCTGTCCGCCCTGCTGCTCGTTGTCGTGGTGCTGATCGCAACGCTGTGGCCGGCCGGCTCGTCCGTCTCACCGGGTCCCACCCCGTCGCGGGCGGCACCTGTGGTGCTACGGAATCAAACATTGCCGGGCCGGCAGGTGTGGGCGCATGTCATTCCGCAAGGGCTGTCGAACTACAGCCTGCTGGACGAGCCGTATGGCGAGCTGTACCCGCTGGACCTGGTGAACGGCGACGAGAGCACGAAACCACGGCCGACGGCGGGGGTACCGCGGGCCCAGCAGGCCGGGCTGACCGGCGTGGAAATCCTGCAGTACGAGGCCAATCAAGGCAGCGACTTCGTCAGCGACTGGATGGACCAGGCCGACCCCACCTGGCGCGACGCCGACCCGAACAACAACTTCTCCGTCGCGCCCTGCCTCGGGATCGACGCCAGCGAAGACGATGCCGTACGCCTGGTCACCCAGTACGCCGCCGCAGCCGCCGGCCACCCCTCCGCCGCGAAGGTGGCCGGCAAACTGCTGATCTACGTGTACGGCTCACAGGAGATGAGCCCGGCCGGCTGGTCACGAGTGCGGGCCCGCCTCGCGTCCGCGAACATCGCCAGCTACTTCGTCGCCGACCTCGGCGCCGATGCCGCCGCCCGCCCCTACTCCCGGCGCGCCGGCCCCATCACGGCCCGATTTCCCTCCTTCGACGCGTCGTACACCTTCGACTGGACTCCCCCGTCGCTGTTCAACGACCTGCTCGGCTTCCTGGACAGCAACAACCGTCAGTACGCGGGCGGGATGATGCCCGGCTACGACCGCGAAACCTGCGATACCTGCGCCTACTACGACAGCCAGGGCACCAAGAGCTATCGCCAGCAATGGGAGCAGAACCTCGCCAGCGGCGCCCGGTGGCAAACCATTTCGACCTTCAACGACATGGTTGAACGCACTGAGATCGAAGCCACCAGCAGCTGGAGCACGACCCGCGCCGACATCACCGCCTTCTACGCCGCCAAGTTCCGCCGCGTCCGCTACCCCCAGCCCGACCCCCAGCTCTACATCACCACCCCCGAATACATCCGCCTCGGCCAAGCACCCCAAGCCGAAGGGCTCGTGCTGAACGGCGGAACCAGCACCGGCCACCGTCAAGACCGAACTCCTCGACGCCGCCGGCCAACCGATCGGCGGCCCTGCCACCGCCACCGTCGCGGCCGGTAGCGGCGGGGGACGCGACCACGAGCGCGAGCCAGACCATCACCGCGATGCCGAGCAAGCACTTCATCCGCGCTCGCGCTACCAGCTACGACGCCACCGGCCGGCAGCTGCAGACCGTCACCAGCGCACCCATCCTCATCTACGCTGCCGGCGATCAGCCCACCCCGCAGCTGCGCCGCCTCTACTACTCCATCCCCGCCCGCAACGCCCTTCCCGGCTCGATCGCCCTGACCATCACGGGCGATCCCACCACCGGCCCGGCCACCGCCACTGCCGCCGCACCCGCCGGCACCCAGGTCCGGTTCAACGAGATCCTGCAGAACACGCGCCAGGTTGAGAACGGATTCAACACCCCGTCACTGACCACGGAGATACCGCTGGCCGCCAAGACCATCATCGGCGGCCAGCAGGTTTCCGCTGCGCCGAGCGGCTTCTACGTGGCACGCGTCATCGACGAACGAGAACGCGTCGGATACTCAGACCCCGTCTACATCCCCTGAAGCGGGAAAGCGGTCGGTCAGTCCGAGACGTCAGGCAGAGCCCGTCCCGGCGCGGCTAGCCGTCGGCCGGTAGCGGCGAGCCGATCAGCGCCGGCTTCACAGCGGGATTCGTCTTGAGGCGGCGGCGGAGCTTGGGACCGCCTCGCACCACCCGCTTGGGCGTGTGGTTGAGGACCACACCCTGGATGTCGACGTCGACCTCCGAAAGCCGGGCAGCGGCCTGCGAGACGTCTTCAGCGATCGTCTTGCCGTGGCGCACGACGAGAATCGCCGCGTCAGAGATGGTGGTGAGGATCGCCGCATCCGTGACGGACAGCAGCGGCGCGGTGTCGACGATGACGATGTCGGCCAGGCTTCGCGCGGCATGCAGCAGCGCAGCCATGGACGGTGACGACAGCAGCTCGCTGGGATTGTTCACGGGGACGCCGGCGGGCAAGATGCGGAGCCGGGTCTCGGGCCGGTAGACCTGCAGCGCGTCTTCGATCCGTCCCTTGCCGAGCAGGATGTCAGCGAGCCCGGCGCTGCTGGTGTAGCCGAAGGTGGCTGACAGGGTCGGGGTGCGCAGGTCGCCGTCGATCAGGATCACCCGGCGTCCGGCCAGAGCCATGGCCATCGCCAGGTTCGCCGCCGTCACGCTGCGGCCTTCGCGTGCCCGCGCGCTGGCGACGACGACGACGCTCGAATGGCCGGGCTTCAGCCGGACCTGCACGCTGGTGCGCAGCTGCCGGTACGCCTCGGCGCGTGCGGAGCCGGCACCGCTGCCTTCCAGCGTCGTGGCACGCGGGGACCGTCCGGACGGAACTTCAATGAGCACAGGGGCATTCGCCGCCACCTGCGCGTCGACCGCCGAGCGGATCGCCTGATCGCGCGAGGTTCGAAGGAGCACCCACCCCAGGCCGAGCGCCAGACCGACGATGAGCCCGAGGATGGCGTCCTGCATCTTGTTCGGGGAAGTGGGCGAGGTCGGCAGGTTCGGCGGCTGCAGCGTGGAGACGACGATGGTCGCCGACTTGGCGCTGGCCTTCGCCCCTTCCAGCCGCTCGAGCACGCCGGGGAGGACATCCTGGATGCCGGCCGCGATCCGCTGCGCCTCCCGCGCGCTCGAATCGGTCACCGAGACCTCGAGCACGACCGTATCGAGTGGCACCTGCGCAGTGATCTTCTTCTGCAACTCGGCGGGCGTCAGGTCCAGATGCAACGCCGCGATCACCGGAGCCGTCACCTGGCCGCTGCCCACCACATTCGGATAGGACTTGATGCGCTGCTGCGCGAACGAGCCCGCCTGCGCGCTCGTGCTCGGATCCGAGTCACCTGCGGCGGAGACGAAGAACTTCATGTCCGACTGGTAGGTCGGGCTCTGCGTGGACGCGTAGCCGTACGCGGCGGCGGCAACCACGAGGCCCGCCAGGATGATCTGCAGCCACTGCCCCAGCCGTAACGGCCTACGTCGACGGCTTTCCATCTGCCCACTTTCGTAGAGCGAACCTGAAGTCTGGGGGGTTGGCCTATTGTGACTCTCCGCAGAGCACAAATGTCTAGTTCGAGGGAACTAAGGGTATAGAACATGGCTTTCGTCGCTCAGAGTAACGCTGGCGATGCGGGCCGCGCCGACGGCGAAGACACGTGATCTGGCTCCTGATCGGCTGTCTGGCGGGCGCGCTGCTCGTCATCAGCGCCCTGCGAGCCGTCGGGGCTCCGACCCTGTCGCCCGGCATCATCGGGGTGACGTTTTACATTGTCATGGGCGGCCTGGGCGCGATCGCCGCGGCCAACAACGGCTTCGTGGATGAGGGTGCCGCGCACTACGTCCTCGCCTACCCGACCCGACCCGACACGATGCTCGTCTTCGCCGCGGTCGCCGGTGCACTCGGCGGCGGAGCACTCATCGCGCAACTGGTCTTGCGGCACCGCGGCCGTGACCTGCCGAGTCTTGCTTCCGCACGAGCGGAGCTCACGCAGGCGGCGCCAGGACGCGGCGTCCTGGTCGCCGCGGCGCTTCCGCTGATTCTCGAAGTCATCGGCCTCGGGCCGGCGCTCTTTCACGCCGCCGAATACCTGCAGTCCGACGGGCCGGCCGCGGCCTTCAAGGTCGGTGGAACGCTGGCCCCGATCGGCTTCCTCGCTGCGGCCTACCTGGCTTTGCAGCAGGCGCCGGGACCCCGTTACTCCGGTCGCGTCCTGTGCGTCCTCTACGCCCTCGTCAGCTTTAGCACCGCCACCCGCGCCCTGGGCATGCTGCCGGTGCTGTGGCTGCTGACGGTGGAGGGACTCGGCGTCGGCGGTCGACCGGTGCAGCGCGCCTTCCGAGCCGTCTGGACGTCAGGGCTGGCCTATCTCGCGTTCGCGTCGGCGCTCGTGGGCCGCGGTTTGACCAGCCACGGCCTGTTCCCCTATTTCACGCACCTCGTGCACGACCCGGGCTCGCTATGGGTCGCCCCGAATGTGGTCGCCGGCAACCTGCTCTTCGGCTATCCCCTGACGTCGTATGTCATCCACGTGGCGCCGCCGATCGGCGTCCATGCGATCCAGACCAGCATCAACCCGCTGCCGGGGTCGATGACCGACTGGACGAGCATCGCGCCGCTGCTTCGAGCCCACCCGTTCATCCCGTTCAACGCCATCGGCGAGCTCTTCAGCGTCAGCCTGGCGGTGGGTGTCATCTACTTCGCGGTCGCGGGTTTCCTGTTCCAATACGCGGCCGCCGCCCTGGTCAGCGCGTCGTCCAGCCGGGTCCGGCTCGGCGTTGCCCTAGCGGTGCTCGCCGCCGCGGCCTTCTTCATGGTCACGTCGCTCGAGTACAACACCCGTACGGTCAGCCGGACGCTCTGGCTGGTAGTCGCCCTGATCGTGCTGACTGCTGCGTGGAACCTCCTGAGACTGGCCTGGCGCAAGTCACTATGGCGACCCTTGCGTCGCCAGCTCGTCACGCTCCGTCGCTAGCGTTGCCGATCCTGACTCGCTCCCGGGCGGTTGCGGGGCATCCGGGTTCGTCCGCGGCGCGGAACGCGCGTCCGGCCAATCTTCTGTCGAAGATCGAAATGACTCTGCGATGACGACAAGCACGAGCAGTGACCCGTGCGACGGTACTCCTTGGTGACACCCCGTGATCACACGTTCGAAACATGTGTCCATTTTGGACACTTTTAAACAGAATCTCCTCGTCAAATCCCGGAGAACTTGGCCGAAGCTCGTCACTTTCCGGATTCTTCTGTCAGGATGCAAACATCGCGATTCACCTTCGGGGGGAGGTCAGCCGTGCTCGTACCGCCTCGGGCCATCCGCCCTGCTCACGCTGCTGCTGGTGGGTTTTTCGGCCGCCGGCCGCCTGTGGCACTCGGTGCCGCGTTGATCCAGCGGTCCCGGGTCGAAGTCGCGAATTCGTGCTGGCCCGGAGCGCTGAGTAGCCGCCACTGAAGCACCAGCGCCGCCGAGGGCCAGCGAGATGATCTCCACTTATTGAAGCCGAATATTCACTCTGAGTAATCGGGACCATTTCCTCCCAATCGCACATCGAATTTCACATGAACCCCGTCGAGCAAGCGGCGGGCCACGACATCGGAGGGGGAACGATGCGGGTTGACGACGCGACGACGGTCGTGGTGACCGGCGGCACGGGCTTCCTGGGCCGGGCAATCTCGTCAGAGCTGCGCCGGACCGGCGCTCGCGTTCACGCGCTCGGCAGCCGGGATTACGACCTGCGCGACCGCGCGGCAACGCGCGAGATGCTGGAGGTGCTCCGGCCGGACGCGGTCGTCCACCTGGCGGCAGTCGTCGGCGGGATCGGTGCCAACCAGGGCGAGCCGGGCCGCTTCTTCTACGAGAACGCCGTCATGGGCATCGAGCTCATCGAGGCGTGCCGCCTCGCCGGCGTCCCGAAGACCCTGGTCTGCGGAACGGTGTGCGCCTATCCGAAGTTCACGCCGGTCCCGTTCCGCGAGGACGACCTGTGGAACGGGTATCCGGAGGAGACCAACGCGCCGTACGGGCTGGCGAAGAAGATGCTGCTCGCGCAGGTCCAGGCCTACCGCCAGCAGTACGGGATGAACGCCATCTACCTGCTGCCGGTCAACCTCTACGGGCCGGGTGACAACTTCGACCTCGCCAGCAGCCACGTCATCCCGGGGATGATCCGCCGCTTCCTGACCGCCATCGAACGCCAGGAAGACGTCGTGACGCTGTGGGGCGATGGCTCGCCTACGCGCGAGTTCCTCTACGTCGATGACGCGGCCCGCGGGCTACGGCTGGCCCTCGAGCGCTACGACGGCTCCGAGCCGGTCAACGTGGGATCGGGTAGTGAGATCAGCATCAGCGACCTCGCCCAGACCATCAAGCAGGCGACCGGTTACCAGGGGACCATCTCGTGGGACGTGTCGAAGCCCAACGGGCAGCCGCGCCGCCGCCTGTCGACGGACCGGGCGCGCGACGCCTTCGCCTTCACCGCGACGACCAGGCTCGAGGACGGCATCGCAGCCACTGTCGAGTGGTTCCGCGCCCACTCCACCGACCGGACCATCGACCTGCGACAGCCCACCTCGATACCCGCGTGAGATGACCGCACTGATCCCGCCCGCCGCGGAGCTCACGCCCATGTCCCCGACGGTCACGCAAACACCCCCCACCCCTACGGTCCCGAGGCCCGCCGCTGGCCACGCGCCGGTCGAGACCGTCCCCAGCGCTTCCCTGGCCGACGTCAACGTCCTCGTCATCGGGATCAACTACGCGCCTGAGGTCACGGGCATCGCGCCGTACACCACAGCGATGGCCGAACACTTTGCGCGCTGCGGCGCTAACGTCACGGTGCTCGCCGGCGTCCCGCACTACCCCTCCTGGACCGTGGACGAGCTGTACCGGCGACGCCTTCGCACCCGCCAGCAGCAGAACGGCGTCGACGTGCTCCGGCTGCGCCACCACGTGCCCCGAAAGCAGTCGGCGGCCCGCCGCGCGCTGTACGAGGCCACCTTCCTGGCTCATGCCCTCGCCGCGCCCCTTCCGCGCCGTCCCGACGTGGTGCTCGCCGTGGTGCCCAGCCTCGGTTCGGGGGCGTGCGCCGCGCAGCTGGCGCGCAGGTTCAGGGTGCCGCTCGTGGTCCACGTCCAGGACCTGCTCGGGCAGGCGGCGACGCAGAGCGGCATCGCCGGAGGATCCCGGGTCGCCGGTGCCACCAGCGCGTTGGAGGCCTGGGTCTTGCGCCAGGCGACGGTGGTCGGAGTGGTGAGCGAGAGTTTCCGGCCGGTCCTGCACGAGTACGGAGTGGCAGCGGGGCGCGTCGTTTCGCTACCCAACTGGTCGCACGTCGCGCCGGCCTCCGGAGACACCCAGGAGGTTCGCCGCGACCTCGGATGGGCCGACGGGCTCACGGTGGCGCTGCACAGCGGAAACATGGGACTCAAGCAGGACCTCGGCAACGTCCTCGAAGCCGCACGGCTCACGACGGGACGCCGCGATCTGCTGTATGTCCTCATGGGCGACGGAAGCCAGCGCCGCGAGCTCGAACACCAGGCCGAGGGCCTGCCCAACGTCCGCTTCCTCGATCCCGTAGCCAACGAGCAGTACGTCGATGTCCTGCGCGCGGCCGACATCCTGCTCCTCAACGAGCGCGCGAGCGTCGTCGACATGTCACTACCGAGCAAGCTGACGTCCTACTTCCGCGCCGGGCGGCCGGTAGTGGCCGCGACGGCTCCGGGCGGTGCGACGGCCCAAGAGCTGGCCCGGGTTGGCGCAGCCGTGACGGTGCCGGCCGGCGAGCCTCGCCGGCTGGCCGACGCCATCGTCTCGCTCGCCGACAGTCAGCCGGATCTCGCCGCCGAGCTCGGCAGGGCGGCCTCCGCCTACGCCGAGCAGCACCTCGGCGAGGAAGCCGCCATGACCCGTGCGCAAAACCTCCTATTGCGATCGCTCGACTCGGCCGCCGTCCACATCGGCGCGCCGGCACCAGGTGACGCCGTTTCGAAACCAGGCCGACGTCTAATCAGGGGAACTCAGTGACCAAGCGAGCACTCATCACCGGCATCACGGGGCAGGACGGGTCCTACCTCGCGGAGCTGCTGCTGGCGAAGGGGTACGAGGTCCACGGGCTGATCCGCCGGGCGAGCACCTTCAACACCCACCGCATCGATCACCTCTACCGCGACCCGCACGACCCGGAGAACCGGCTTCACCTGCATTACGCAGACATGACCGACGGCAGCCGGCTGGTGACCCTGCTGCAGAACGTGCAGCCCGAGGAGGTCTACCACCTGGCGGCGCAGTCCCACGTGCGGGTGTCCTTCGACGAGCCGGAGTTCACCGGCGACACGACCGGGCTCGGCACCACCCGGCTCCTCGAGGCGATCCGGATGCTCGGGCTCCCGTGCCGCTTCTACCAGGCGTCCAGCTCCGAGCTGTTCGGCGCGAGCCCGCCGCCGCAGAACGAGCTCACCCCGTTCCAGCCGCGGTCCCCGTACGCGGCGGCGAAGCTGTACGCGTACTGGCTGACGGTCAATTACCGCGAGGGCTACGGCATGTTCGCGGTCAACGGGATCCTGTTCAACCACGAGTCGGAGCGCCGCGGCGAGACCTTCCTGACCCGCAAGGTCGCGATCGCCGCCGCCCGCATCGCGGCCGGGCTGCAGGACGAGCTCCACCTCGGCAACCTGGATGCCGTGCGCGACTGGGGCTACGCGCAGGAGTACGTCGAGGCGATGTGGCGGATGCTCCAGCACGACGAGCCCGGTGACTACGTCGTGGCGACCGGCACCGGGTGCACGGTGCGGGAGTTCGTCGCGACCTGCTTCGAGCGGGTTGGCCTCGACTGGCGCACCTACGTGCGGTTCGACGAGCGTTACGAGCGACCCGTCGAGGTCGATGCGCTGATCGGTGACCCCACCAAGGTCTCGGAGACCCTCGGATGGAAAGCGCGCGTCGGGCCCGCCGAGCTCGCCACGATCATGGTCGACGCGGAGGTGGCGGCCCTCAAAAAGGGACCCGCGCAGCGGAGGTTGTCATGACCCAGCAGCACGAGATGCCTCGTGACATCCCGATCTCCGTCATGGTCATCACGAAGGACGAAGAGGTCTCGCTGCCGGATTGCCTGCGCTCGCTCCACCGGTTCGGCGAGGTGTTCGTCGTCGACTCCCAAAGCACGGACCGGACCGTGGAGATCGCCGAAGAAATGGGGGCGAAGCCGGTCTCCTACGTGTGGGACGGGCAGTACCCGAAGAAGAAGCAATGGGCGCTGGACACCCTGCCGTTCTGCCATGACTGGGTCCTCTTGCTGGATGCCGACGAGCGGGTCAGCCCCGAACTGGCCGAGGAACTCGCCGCCTTCGCGGAATCCGGCCGCGGCGTCGCCATGGACGCCCAGCTGCGTTACTTCTTCCTCGGCCGCGAGCTGAAGCATGGCCACTCGGTCGTGAAGCGAATCCTCATCAATCGCAAGAAGTGTTTCTTCCCGGTCGTGGACGATCTGGCCGTCACCAAGATGTGGCCGGTTGAGGGGCACTACCAGCCGGTCTGTGACGGCGCGGTGGAAACGGCCGTCGAGCGGCTCGACCACCACGACGACGATCCGCTCTTCGGATACTTCAGGCGGCACAACATGTACTCGGACTGGGAGGCTTACCTGCGGGTGCATCCCGGCGTGCGCCGCGCGGTCGCCCAGCAGCGCTCTCCGCAGGGCCGGCTGTTCGACCGAGCCCCCGGCAAGCCGCTCCTCTTCTTCTTCTACGCCTACATCGCCCGGCAGGGTTTCCGGGACGGACGCGCCGGCCTGCACTACGCGCTGGCACTGTCTTTCTACTACTGGCAGATCTACGTGAAGACCATCGAGTTGCGCGGGACCAAACGCGGCCATGCGTAATCTGGCGGCCTTCCGGACGACCGGCTACGACCGGGGACGCTCCCTTTCGTGGCAGCTCGGCTGGGTCGTGACCTCGCGCGTGGTGTTCCAGGCGTGGTGGCTCCCGGCGCGATTGCGGCCGAAGATCCTGCGTGCCTTCGGCGCCGACGTCGGCGAGGGCGTGCTCATCCGGGAACGCGTCCGGGTGCATTGGCCGTGGAAGCTCAGCATCGGTGCCGACAGCTGGATCGGTGAGGGCGCCTGGCTCCTGAACCTGGAGCCCATCACGATCGGCCACGACGTCTGCGTCTCCCAGGAAGCATTCCTGTGCACGGGAAGCCATGACCGCCGCGACCCTGCGTTCGGATACGACAACGCACCGATCATCATCGAGGACGGGGCCTGGATCGCGGCCCGGGCGATGGTGCTCCGGGGCGTGGTGGTCGGCTCCGAGGCGGTCGTCCCCGCCGGCTGCACGGTCGCATCGAAGGTGACCGCCGGCTCGATCGCCGGTGCGCGGTTGTGAAAATCCTCCAGCTGGTCACGGCAGTAGGTGACGCCGGGCGCACGGGTGGCGTCGCCGAAGTCGCGATCACCCAGACCGAGATCCTGCGGTCCATGGGTCATGACGTCACCCTGCTCGCCGGCTGGATCGGTGCCGGCGATGCTCCGGCGACGCTGCGCGGCATGCAGGCGGAATCTGATGCCGGTGCGCCGCCTCGGACGCCGGGGCGATCTTCGGCTCCTGGTTTCATCCGGGCTCCACCGCTACCTGCGCTCGCACGCCGCAGATTTCGACGTCGCCCATGTCCATCTGTGCCGTGACCTGATCACCACCCAGGGCTGCCGGGTGCTGCATCGGGCCGGGGTTCCGATCGTTGCCCAGACGCACGGGATGCTGACCCCCGCACGGAGCACGGCATTCCGCGCCTTCGATCGCGTTCTCATGCGCCCGGCGGTGCAGCTGGCCGCGACCACCCTGATCCTCTGGCCGGGCGAGCAGGACCAGGTGGACGGCGTTGCCGGCCGGCGTGCCAACACCCGACCGATCCGAAACGCCGTGGACGTCGGCGATCGTTCGTGGGCGCCCTCGCAGCCACCGGTGGTCCTCTTCGCCGCGCGCCTGCATGCCCGCAAGCAGCCGCAGCTGTTCGTGCGCCTTGCCGCCATCGTCCACGCCGAATTCCCCGAGGTGCGGTTCGTCATCGCCGGTCCCGACCAGGGAGAGGAAGCCACGGTCCGCGCCCTGATCGAATCGCTGGGCCTGCAGGACATCGTGCGGGTCATCGGAGGCATCCCGCGCGACCTGCTGCTCGACCGGATGACGTCCGCGACGATCTACGCGCTGCCGAGCCTGGACGAGCCGTTTCCGATCTCCGCCATGGAGGCGATGGCCATCGGCCTGCCGACCGTCCTGACCGCGCAGAGCGGCATCAGCGAGATCGCCGCCCGGCAGGGCGCCGCCGTCATCGCCGCCCCGGAGCTCGACGCGACCGCAGCTGCGGTTCTCGATCTGCTCCGCCATCCGGAGCGCCATCAGGAGCTCGGCCGGCGCGGGCGCGAGCTGTGCTCGACAGCCTTCTCCCGCGCCTCACTCGGGGCGACGCTGCTCTCGTGCTACGAGAGTGTCGAACGTCCGGGCCGCGGCCGGCGTGCGGCGGGAGCCGTGGGCCCATGACGCGCACGCTGGCGATCGCGCTGGTGGGGTTGCTTCCGGCCGGCGCCGCCAAGAACGCCCTGCTGCGCCGGCTCGGCTGGCGGGTGGCGGCCGGGGTCTCGGTGGGGCCCTGCCTCTTCCTGCGGGTGCGCTCGGTAAGCGTCGGGCAGGGAGCCACCATCGGCCCGTTCAACGTGATCCGCGACCTCGAGACGTTCGAGCTCGGCGAAGGCGCGATCATCGGTCAGTGGAACTGGTTCTCCGCGGCGTCACCCCTGGTGCGCAGCATCGGTGGCGATGACGTGGGCCGCTTCCGCCTGGGCCGCAACTCCGCCGTGACGAGCCGCCACTACATGGACGCCTCCGGCGGCATCCGGATCGGTGACTTCACCACCGTCGCCGGCGTCCGGTCGACGGTAATCACCCACGGGATCGACCTCATGGGCTCGCAGCAGTCCGTCAGCGGCTGCTCCATCGGCGATTACGCCCTGGTCGGCAGCAACGTGAAGCTGGTGCCGGGCGCACACGTGCCCGAGCGCTCGCTCGTCGCGATGGGCTCGGTGGTCATCCCTGGCCTCGAGGCGCCCGCCGCGCTGTACCGCGGGGTGCCTGCCACCCGAGCCAAGGACCTGCCCCCCGGTCGCTACATCACGAGGGAGAGCGGCCCGGTCGACCTGCCTTCGCCTGCCAGCGACCGTCAATGAGGGCGAAAGGGCCGACGATCAGGCTGCTCGACCAGGGCCTGTTCAGCCTCGGCAACATCGCGGTCGTCGCTCTCGTGTCTCACTTCGCGAGCAGCGCCGTCACCGGGTCCATCATCGTCCTGCTCGTCGTCTACCCCGTCGCGACCGCGCTGGTGCAGGGCTACATCGTCGACTTCCACCTGGTATTCGCCCACGGCCAGAGCGCCTACTCGGCGGACCGCGCCTGGCGGGGGGCGCTCATCGCCGGCGTGCCGTGCTCGCTGCTGATCCCCGTCCTGCTGCTCATTTCGGACGGTGGCGGCAACCATTCCGACGCCGTCACCGCAGCCATCGTGCTGTTCCTGGCCCTGCCCGGCCTGACGGCGCAGTACGCCGGGCGCGCCTGGTGCCTGGCCACGGGTCGCCCGATGGTCGCTCTCAAGAACGACGCCGCCTGGTTGGTCGGGCAGGCCCTGATCTTCCTGCTCAGCCGCGAGCTCGGCATGGTTCCCTCGACCGCGGCGATCGTCTCCTGGTGCGTGGCCGGCAACCTTTGCGGCCTCGCCTTCACCGTCGGCCTGAACTCCTCGCCCTCCGGCCGCCGGCCGACCGCAGAGGTGTTCCGGATGCGGTCGAAGTTCGCCGGTGAACTCGTGCTCGGACAGACCTCCGCCCAGATCAACCTGGTCCTGCTCGGCGCCCTGATCGGGCTCGCGCCGCTGGCCGGATACCGGATCGCCCAGCTGGTGCTCGGACCGATGCTCACGAGCATCGCCGCGCTACGTCACGTGCTCCTACCCAGATACGCCGCGATCTTCCGCGAGACGCGTAACCCTCGTGACGTGGCCCGGGTCGCGGGTCTGCACGCGGCGCTGGTTGCGGGAGCGCTGCAAGCCGGCGCAGCCGTCATCTGGCTGGTGCCGGAGTCGGTCGGACGGAGCATCTTCGGCGACTCCTGGCTCGGCGCCCGCAACCTGGTCATGCTGGTCGGCCTGGACATGGCGATGGCGGGAGCCGGTGTCGTCCTCGCGCTGTGCCTTCGCGCGCTACTGCTTGCCACGGGCGGGCTCGTGGTGCGTCTGGTCATCAGCGGGCTGCAGGTCGCAGCGGTGCTCCTCGCCTGCCTCTTGTTCACGAGCGCGACGGCGGTGGCCGTCGCGGGGGCGCTAGCCTCGATCGTCGGAGTGCTGCTCTACGTCCAGCTCATCCGCGCGACGCTTCGGGCCACCGGCGACGATCAGGCCCGAACCCTGCCCGGCAGGCATCGGCGCCGGCGCGCAGAGCGCGCCCAGGTCGCACCCGGCAGCCACCGCCGTCCTGTCCTGCAGCGGCGCACCACCCGCGCCCGGCGCCCGCCCATCCGCGTTCCACGCTTCCCCGAGCCGGCGGCGGATCATCCCGATCGGGATGCCGACCGGCAGGTGCAGCCTGCGGATCTCAGCCCGGCCCTGCAGGGCCAGCGCTCCTCGTAACCCGGGGCGGGTTCGGCTGACCGGAGGGGGCGAAGGTCCCCGCCGCTCCCGGCCGGCCGCGCTGGTGGCCTATCAATACGCGTTCCGGCGTAACCGATCTAAGCTGTATGCCCGCTCGCCGTAGCCCATCGAGCCTCATCGTCTCGGCGGCGACCCTGGCACTCGTCGTGGCCGCGAGCGCCGGCTGCACCGTACCGGCGGTGGGGAAACCGAGCACGTCAGCGCCTAAGTCGACCGCAACCAGCAAGCCCGTCGCGAAGCCGAAACCGCGTCCTGTGGCGACGCCGACGCCCAAGCCGGCACCGAAGCCAACGGTGACCCCGAAGCCGACGCCGACACCGAGGCCCACCCCGACGCCGACACCGACACCGACACCCACGCCCACGCCCGCCCACCCGACGCCCACCCCGACGCCCACCCCGACGCCGACGCCGACGCCGACGCCGACTAGCGTCCCCGTCACGACCAGCGCACTGCGGATCAACTCCGGCGGCAACGCCATGACCGACACCGCCGGCAACACCTGGATCGCCGACACCGACTACGTCCCCGGCGCCGGTGGCACGTACGCCGTCACCAACACCATCGCCAACACCACCACCCCCGCCCTCTACCAAAGCGAACGATGGGGCATGAGCGGCTACGCCATCCCGGTCGCCAACGCCAGCTACACCGTCAGACTCCACTTCGCCGAGATCAACCCCGGCAGCGGCAGCCGCGTCTTCAACGTCACCGCCGAAAACCAGCCCTGGCTGAACAACTTCGACATCGCCGCCAAAGTCGGCAACTACACCGCCGACATCGAATCAACCACCGTCACCGTCACCGACGGCACGCTCAACCTGACCTTTAGCGCCACCACCAACTCGGCCAACGTCGACGGCATCGAAGTCGTCCCCGAAACCACGCCCACGCCGACACCCACACCCACCCCGACGCCCACCCCGACACCCACCCCGACGCCCACGCCCACGCCCACGCCCACGCCCACGCCGACACCCGATGCCAACGCCAACGCCAACGCCGACACCCACGCCAACGCCAACGCCAACGCCGTCAGGTTTGTTGTCGGGCCAGTCGTTGCCGGGGCGGCAGGTGTGGGCCCATGTGATCCCGCAGGGGTTGCCGAATTTCAGCGTGCTGGACGACCCGTACGGCGAGTTGTATCCACTCGACCTGGTCAAGGGTGACTACTTCACCCCGGCGCGGGCGACGTCCGGAATGCCACGGGCGCAGCAGGCCGGGCTGACCGGCGTCGAAATCCTGCAGTACGGCGGCAATCAAGGATCGGACTTCGTCACCGACTGGATGAAGCAAGCCGACCCGACCTGGTCCGACGGCGACCCCAACAACAACTTCTCGGTCGCCCCGTGCCTGGCCATCGGCGCCGGTGAAGACGACGCCGTACGCCTGGTCACCCAGTACGCCGCCGCAGCCGCCGGCCACCCCTCCGCCGCCCGGGTCAACGGCAAGCTCGTCATCTACGTGTACGGCTCACAAGAGATGAGCCCGGCCGGATGGTCACGCGTCCGGGCGCGGATCGCGACCGCCGGCATCGGCGCGTTCCTCGTCGCCGACCTCGGGGCCGACGCCGCGGCCCGGCCCTACACCCAGCGCGCCGCCCCGATCACCGCCCTGTTCCCCTACTTCGAAGCGTCCTACGTCTTCGACTGGACCATGCCGGCCATCTGGAACGACCTGATGGGCTTCCTCAACGCCAATGCTCGCCAGTACGCGGGCGGCATGATGCCCGGCTACGACCGCGAAACCTGCGACGCCTGCCCGTACTTCGACGCCCAAGGCACGAAGGTCTATCGCCAGCAGTGGGACCAGAACCTCACCAGCGGCGCGCATTGGCAGACCATCTCGACCTGGAACGACATGGTCGAACGCACCGAGATCCAAGCCACCAGCGCGTGGAACACCACCCGCGCCGACATCACCGCCTTCTACGCCGCCAAATTTCGCGGCATCCCCTACCCCAAACCCAATCCCCAGCTCTACATCACCACCCCCGAATACATCCGCCTCGGCCAAGCACCCCAAGCCGAAGGCCTGGTGCTGAACGGCGGGACGCAGCCGGTCACGGTGAGCACCCAACTCATCGACGCCACCGGCCAACCCATCGGTGCCGCCACCACCGCCACCATCGCTCCCGGCACCGCCGGCGACGCCACCACGCCCGCCGCCCAGACCATCACGACGATGCCGGGGCGGCACTTCATCCGCGCCAGGACAACCAGCTACGACACCAACGGCAACCAGCTGCAAACGGTCCTCAGCGCACCCATCCTCGTCTACACCACCACCGACCAACCGACCCCACAGCTTCGCCGCCTCTACTACTCCATCCCCGCCTACAACGCCCTGACCGGGACCGTCAGCCTGACCGTCACCGGCAACCCCACCACCGGCCCAGCCACCGCCACCGTCACCGCTCCCGCCGGCACCACCGTCCGCTTCAATGAGGTGCTGCAGAACACCCGCCAAGCCAAGAACGGGTTCAGCACTCCAACCCTCACCGCCAGCGTGCCGATGCCGGCACACCCGGTCATCGGCGGCCAGCAGGAAAGCGCCGCAGCGAACGGTTTCTATGTCGGGCGCATCATCGACGAGCAAGAGCACGTCGGATACTCAGACCCCGTCTACATCCCCTAACGGGGCGGGCGGAGTTGGCGGCCTCACCTCGTGGTAGGTGCGGCACCAGGATCACTTGGTGTGCGTAAATACGCGCGCTCTCGCGGTCGATCAAGCGAGCACGCTCGTGACATCGGTCGTGCCAGTCGACCTCGGGGCGACGGATGTGGCTCAGGTGGGCGAACTCATGGCACGTCGGGTTTACCTCACACGTCGTGATGTCGATGGCAGCCATGTGAGCAGTTGGCAGGGCACGCGGCGCAGGCCTCGTCTGCGGCTTCCGCTCACGGCGGTCGCGGCGGTCCTGTCTGTTGCTACCGTCGTCGGCTGCTCGACAACGCCGAAGGCGGGCGCCCAAGTTGCGAAGACCCCAAGCCCGTCGCCGTCAACCCGTCCAGCGGTGACGCTGCAGCTACGGCTGTCGATGGGCACCGCGACGGGGAAGTGCCGCCTTCCCGCCCTCAGCACGAGCGATGCGGGATCTGCCTGTTCGCTGAACGCCACGGCCAGCTACAGGCTGGGAGCATCGCTGGGTGATGTCACGGTGGCGCACGCGGTGGTCGCAGATGAGTTCGACGGGGTGAGCACCGGCCAGCCGATAGCCGTCGTTCAGCTCGACAAGCCAGGCACGGCCACCTTCGCCCGGGTGACCGCCACCGTGACCGGCGAGCAGATGGCAGTCC
This sequence comes from uncultured Actinomycetota bacterium, assembly GCA_963782485.1. Taxonomy (GTDB): domain Bacteria; phylum Actinomycetota; class Actinomycetes; order Frankiales; family Frankiaceae; genus DATAZK01. The sequence goes on along the minus strand of CAWAJV010000003.1, from coordinate 846,559 downwards.
TCCTGCGCGGCCGGGTCATTAACGCCTACATCATTCGGAAGTCGATCCGCGACGGGCGGTTCGCACTGACCTCAGACCCTCCAGATGCAAAGTCCGCACCGCAGCTGGTCGCCGTACTAAACGGCGGCTAGATCCGACCGGCGCCGGGCCGCGACGGCGAAGCGACCCCGCTTCGCCCGAAGCGGTCCGCTTTACGCACACCAAGTCATCCTGGTGCCGCACCAACCTCGTGGTGAGTAGGGCTCCTGAGATTGATTTATCGGGCTAACGTCGTGCACACGTGGACCGACACCTGGGACGGTTGACGGATCCGCGGCGTGGTCGGTTGATTCGGGAGCGACGCAGCGGCTGCCCGCGCAAGAACCCCGCGGGGACACCGGCTATCTCTGGTCGCTCGCAAGCGAGGTCCATCGGGATCGGAACGCGCCGGGGGTAGTGCCCGTCTCGCGTCTGAAGTACTTGACGAAGTTGGTGGGTTCGTCGAAGCCGAGGCGTGCGGCGATGGTGACTATGGATGCGTCGCTGTGCACGAGCATGCGCTTGGCCTCGAGCACTACCCGAAGGGTGATGAACGACTTCGCTGTTAGACCGGTGACTGCCTCGGTGGTGCGAGAAAGGCTGCGCGCTGAGCATCCGACCCGACGGGCGTAGGGGTCGACGGCGTGCCAGCGGGTGTGCAACCGCTCGACGTCGTCGCGGAAGGCGTGGAATCGCTGTAGCACCCCTGGGTCAACTGTGGGGGTTGCATCCGCCCTGGGGTCACCGAGACGTACCCGCACAACGAGCTCACGGAGCTGGTGGAACAGCAACGCGTTGCGCACCGACGCCGATGCGTCAATGTTGGCGTCGTGCGCCATCTGTGCCAGCGACGTCTCGATCACCGATCGGGCGACCGCAGGGATGTTCACGTGCGTTGCCAGTTCGGAGGGGTCGTCGACCGCCGCGGCCGACGTGTTCGGCACGCCGGTGTGCTCGGAGCGCACGACGACGAACCATCCGTCCCACCGCGTCGAGCCGAACCGGTGCACCTGGCCGGGCTGGACTGCGAGCATCGAGCCGGCCGAGCAGTGGTAGGTCTGGAAATCGACCATGTGCGCATAGCGGCCAGCCGTCACGTAGAGCAGGCAGAGCAGATCGACGCGCTCGGCCCCGCGATCGGGCACCTCCGACACGCGCCGCTGGATTTCGCCTGCCGATAGCACCTCGACATCGAGGGCGTAGCCCTGCGCTGCGCGGAACTGCACCGGCGTGATCCGAGCACGGCCGGACACTGCCGACCGATCTGTCGTCATGTCCGTTTTTTACCATCCCGCGACCTGACCTCACCTTGCCATTGGCTTGATCCCATCCCACGATGCAAAGACCAACCAGAGGGGGAGCCCTACCATGACGCTCGACAGTGTGAACCAGCTAGGCCGGGTCGGCTTCGAGGTCAGCGACCTGTCGGCCTGGGAGAGCTTCGGCACCGAGATCCTCGGCCTGCAGGCCGTCGGCCACGATCCCGACGGTGCGACGCTGCTGCGCATGGACAAGAACCACCATCGCCTTGCACTAAGCGCCGGACCGCGCGACGACATCACCTTCGCCGGATGGCAGGTGGCCGACGCCGCCGTCCTCGACGGCGTCGCCGAGCGCCTGCGCCGCCACGGCAGCCCCGTCCGCCCCGGCACACCCGACGACACCATCCGGCGCGGCGTCGGCGGCCTGATCTTCACCGAGGACCCCAGCGGACTGGTCCACGAGATCTACTGGGCACCACAGAGCCCCGCGTCGCACTTCGAGTCCCCCAGAGGCACTGACGGATTCGTCGCCGATGACCTCGGCCTCGGCCACATCGTGCTCAATGTCGATGACATGGAGGCCAACCTGGGCTTCTTCCTCGACGGGCTCGGCCTGCTCGTTAGCGACTACATCGACATCGACACCGGCGATCCCACACCCGCGACCGTGGTGTTCCTGCACTGCGGGCCTCGGCACCACTCTCTCGCCCTCGCACCCTTCGGCTCGCCGAAGCACCTGCACCACCTCATGATCGAGGTGCGCAACCCCGACGACGTCGGCACCACCTACGACATGTGCCTCGACCGTGGCGTCCCCATCGCCTCCACCCTCGGGCGCCACACCAACGACCGCATGACCTCCTTCTACGCCGTGACCCCGTCGGGCTTCCAGATCGAATACGGATACGGAGGGGTCACGATCGACGACGCCACCTGGGATGTCCGGACCTACGACGCCCCCAGCACCTGGGGACACCGCACCCCCGCAGGAACCTAGGCCCGGTAATCGGTTACCGGCCGCGTCCAGGCCCGCGCCTTCGAAATGACCGGGTCGGATTCAGCCCGGTGTCATCAACCTCAGGAGCCGCACTCACCTCGTGGTGAAGCAGGCGGCTCAGGCCACCAAGGGAGGCACGGCAGGCAGCGTCCGCGCCCGAGAAGCGCACCAGGCGACGAACTCCCGCAGCCGATCCACGGCAGGCGGGGTCGGGCCAACCCCCCGAGCAGGAGTGCGAGCACCTGGCACGCCGCCATCGGACGGCCACAGGATGTCACCGCGGAAGCCGGCCCGATCGGCGACAGCTTGGGCGAGTTCGACGAGCGTGACCTCCCCGCTGGCCGCGGGCACCCTGCCATTGTCGACCGCGAGAGCGTCACACATCAGGCGCGCGGCCTCGTCGACATGCAGCAGCCGGGTCGTGGGCGCGGCTTCGCTCCGCACCTGAACCTGCTCCCGGCCATCAGCCACGGCACTCGTGAAGGTCGGGACGAGGCCGGCGACCAGCCGGCCTGCTTCAGCGCCGTACTCGGGGTCGGGCGCGTAGAGATTGCTGAGGCTCAAGAGCGAGACGTCGAGCGACGTCTGCTGCCGGTAGAGCGCACCCTGCGCGTCGAGCATGCGATGCACGGGCGTATCGACGGCCTCCGAAGACTTCGGGCCGGCCGGCTGACGGGGTGCGGGCTCCGGATCCACCCGCGGGAGCGCTGACCTGATCTCGCCGAGTAGCAGCCGCTGGACACCGAAGAAGCGGCAGGCCTCGATGAGCTCCACCCCGACGATGACGGCTTCGTACAGCGCGCGAGGGGCGTCGCCGCTCACGGCGACTGGTGCTTGCTTGGCGACGTGGATGACCGCTTCGGGACGGATCGAGCGGAGCATGTCGCGGACCTCGCGCTGGCGGCGCAAGTCGTAATCGCGCGGGCCGATGGTGAGCACCTGGGCCCCGGCCGACCTCAAAGCGCGGCTCGTGGTCTGACCGAGGAGGCCGGACGCACCAGTGACGACGACGACCGCACCATTGACCTTCATGACGCGAACCCGTACCGCGAGATACCCATCGTCAAGCCCACAGTCCCACCCCCCGAACCCAAAGCTGCTGACCGAACCCGCACCGACTCAGGTGCTCGAGCCGGACACGACGAGTCGGAGCCGCTCCTGCAACTGACATGAGCTTTGCAGATAATTCCGGAGAGTGACACCCTTCCGCCGAAATCAAGTAGCGGCGACCCGCTAGCCTCTGGATATTGGTAGAAGCCGCGCATTTCCGGCTCCGCTCCGTAACTCAGAGTGCCCAAAGGGCTACTGCCCCACCCGGGATTTCGATGACCCTTTCACCGCGAAGCGCACCACGCGCCGGGGGCCGCAGGAAGGGCGCGCCCACGGACCGGCGGCCGCCCTCCCGTGGCTGCTTTCTGGTTGCAGATTCGGGCGGCCTGGACGACGGTCGATCAGCCGGACGGGGCGGGGCCCCTGCTCCGCGCGGGTTCGAACGGTTTCGCGGGCAAAGCCGCCGCCTTACCCCTTTCGAGAACCCGACTTCAGTTCCCGTCTATAACAAAACTGTGATTCACGTCATGGGACGTGCTCCAGGTCACTAGGGTGACGTCACCACACTGATCCAGCCGGTACCGGCGACGCGGTCAGTGCTCCTCTCATTTGATCCAGGAGAATCGCAATGACGCGTCCCACACCGTGGGCCCCCCGCATGTCCGGGGGCCGACGAGGTCCCCTCGCCAAGGTGGCCACTCCCCTCGCTATCGGCGCGGCGTTGGCCCTCGCGGTCTCCGCGTGTGGCCGCTCCAGCGGCAGCTCGCCGGGAGGGTCGACGCCAAGCGCGTCGGGCGGCGCCAGTTCGGCTGCCCCGAGTGCCAGTGCCGCCGGCGACTTCGGCTCCCTGAAGGCCATCTGCGGCCCAGGCACCCCCAAGGGCGGAAGCGGCCGGGGCATCACCGCGACCACCCTGACCATCGGCGTGACCGCCGACCCGGGTGCCGCTGCGGCGCCAGGCCTGGAGCAGGAGTTCTTCGACACCGCCGACGGCTTCGCCAAGTGGTGTAACGCCGCAGGTGGCATCAAGGGCCGCAAGGTCATCATCGACAAGCACGACGCCAAGCTCTTCAACGTCGGCCAGGTCATGACGGACGCCTGCCAGAAGGACTTCATGCTGGTCGGCAACGGCAACGCGTTCGACAGCGCCGGCGTGAAGATCCGTGAGAACTGCAAGCTCGGCGACATCCCCGCCTACGTCGTCTCGCCGCAAGCTGTCGAGGGCAAGTACCAGGTGCAGTCGGCACCGGTGCCGCCGGACTACATCAACAACGGCGCGCTTCGCCTGCTCACCGACGCCTACCCCACCACCAAGGAGGGCGGGGTCGGCATCGCCGGCAGCAACCTCGCGTCGCTGATCCCCACCGGGAAGAAGGCGCAGGAGTACCTGACGGACCTCGGCATCAAGGTGCCGGTCTACCAGGCACAACCGCCGCTGGTCGACAACTACCGGCCGTACATGGAGGAGATGAAGGGCGGCGGGGCCAAGGGCATCTACATCATCTCGGCCCAGGACCCGAGCCCGATCGTGCAGGCGATGAAGAACGTCGGCTGGACCCCGAACTGGATCACCTACAGCGTCCAGTTCTACGGTCCGCAGGCCGTTGCCGCTGCGAAGGCCACGCCGGAATTCCCGCCGAGCTACGTGCAGTTCAACGCGGTCCCGTTCGAGCTGGCCGATAAGTACCCGGCGGTGCAGCAGGTCAAGGACATCGTGACCAGCGCGGTGCCCAACACGAAGCTGACCTCCTTCACGCTCTCCGCGTTCAACGCCTGGACGCTGTTCGCGGACTCTGCGACGGCCTGCGGCGACAACCTCACGCAGGACTGCGTCCTGGCGAAGGCGAAGGACCACACCGACTGGACCGCGGGTGGGATTTACCCGAAGCTGGACATCAAGGGCGGGACGGCCTCAGCCTGCATCGCCATCGTGCGGCTCACCCCGACCGGCTTCGTCTACGACGAGAAGGTCACCAACCCGACCAAGGGCCAGGAGCCGTTCAACTGCGACCCGGAGAACCTCAAGCAGGTCAAGACGTACGTGACCTCTTGAGCTAAGCCCCAGGGCGGCAGTGAGCCCGCCGATCCCGCATGGTGATCGGCGGGCTCACTGCTGCCCGGCGTGAGACACCTGGCGTCGCGGGCGTTCACCTGGATCGGGTGATGCACACCCAGCGCTCGCGCTGGACCGTCTCCTGGTGCGTGACACATGAGCGGCGACGGGGTCGGCCAGCAGAGCGCTGCCCGAATCGTTCTCGTCACCCTGGCCACCGGCCAGTTCCTGATGACGCTCGACAGCTCGGTCATGAACGTGTCGATCGCGACGGTGGCCAAGGACGTAGGCACCACCGTCACGGGGATCCAGACGGCGATCACCTTCTACACGCTGGTGATGGCAGCGCTCATGATCACTGGCGGCAAGCTGGGTCAGATCCTCGGCCGCAAGCGCAGCTTCGCCATCGGTTGCGTCATCTATGGCTCCGGTTCGCTCGTCACGGCCATTTCGCCCAACCTGGTGGTCCTGGTCATCGGATGGTCGGTCCTCGAGGGAATCGGGGCGGCGCTGATCCTGCCGGCGATCGTGGCGCTCGTGGCGTCCAACTTCGCCCGAGCCGAGCGCCCGAAGGCCTACGGGTTGGTGGCGTCGGCAGGAGCCATCGCCGTCGCGGCGGGGCCGCTGATCGGAGGTCTGTTCACGACGTATCTCTCCTGGCGGCTGGTGTTCGCGGCCGAGGTGGCCATCGTGCTCCTCATCCTCGTCCTCGCCCGGCGCATGGCCGATACGCCGCCCGAGGCCGGCGCGCGCCTCGACCTGCCGGGGACGGGGCTGTCGGCGCTCGGGCTCGGGCTGCTGGTGTACGGGGTGCTGCGCTCGGGCACCTGGGGATTCCTCCGGCCGAAGGAGGGCGCCCCGGCGTGGCTGGGGGTGTCGCTGGTGACCTGGCTGATGCTGGCGGGCGGCGTGGTGTTGTGGCTCTTCCTGCGCTGGGAAGCGCGGTTGGTCACCCGCGGGCAGGACCCGCTCGTCGACCCGGCCCTCCTGCGGGTCAAGACGCTGCGCGGGGGGCTGGTCGCCTTCTTCTTCCAGTACCTGCTGCAGGCCGGGCTGTTCTTTGTCGTCCCGCTTTTCCTGTCGGTCGCACTCGGGCTTTCAGCGATCGCGACCGGGGTCCGGCTGCTGCCGCTGTCGGTCACGCTCCTGCTGGCGGCGGTCGGTATCCCGAAGCTGTGGCCCCACGCGTCCCCGCGGCGGGTGGTGCAGATCGGGTTCGCCGCCCTGCTCGCCGGGATCGTTGTCCTGATGGCAGCGCTCGACTCGGGTTCGGGGCCCGAAGTCATCACCTGGCCGATGCTGCTCGCCGGGCTCGGAGTCGGGGCACTTGCGTCTCAACTGGGAGCGGTCACCGTCTCGTCGGTGCCCGACGAGAACAGCGGCGAGGTCGGCGGCGTCCAGAACACGATGACGAACCTCGGGGCCTCCATCGGGACAGCGCTGGCCGGCGCCGTGCTCGTCAGCGCGCTGACGGCCTCGTTCTTCAGCGGCATCACCAATAACCCCGACGTGCCGGCGTCGGTGTCGTCCAAAGCAGAAGTCACCTTCGAGGCCGGGATTCCGTTCCTCTCCGACGCCGACGTGAAGGCAGGCCTGGCCAAGGCGAGCGTCCCGCAGGCGACAGCCGACGCCATCATCAGCGAGAACTCGGCCTCCCGGCTGAACGCGCTCCAGTCGTCGCTCGCCGTCCTCGCCGGACTGGCGCTGATGGCGCAGTTCTTCACGCGCTCGATACCCAACCGGCAGCCGGCGGGCCTGACGCCGGCCGCCGCCCCGAGCGCCTAGGTCCGTCTGGTCACCGAATCGCCGCGTCGGAATTGTGAGGCCGCATGCGCCCGCTATGAAAGGAGCGAGCGGTCCGTGGAAGCGGGGCGTCGGTCAACACGCTGCGCTTTGGGCGACGCTGGCCATGCATCTCGACGCGCTGCTTCGCGCGGCCGACGTCGTCCGTGATCTTTAGCGAGAAGGAGCCCGCTGTGGTCGAACCCACCGACAACGTGTGGACGGCGATGTCGACGGCGCGCACGATCCGCCGGTTCACCGCTGAGCCCGTCGACGACGCCACGCTTACCCGCTGCCTGCAGGCGGCGACCTGGGCCCCGTCCGGAGCGAACGCCCAGGAGTGGCGCTACGTCGTCCTGCGCTCCCCGGAGCTGCGCGCCGTCGTCGCGCAGGCGGCAGCACAGGCGCTCGCGGTGATCGAGCCGGTGTACGGCATGACACGTCCGGCCGACGATGACGACAGCCGGCGAGCCCGGAGCAACCGCGCGACCTACGAGCTCCACGACCGGGCGGGCGAGTTCACCTCGGTGCTGTTCACGCAGCGGAAGTTCCCGACGGCTTCGGAGCTCCTGCTCGGCGGCTCGATCTTCCCGGCGATGCAGAACTTCCTGCTCGCTGCTCGCGCGCAGGGACTCGGCGCGTGCCTCACCAGCTGGGCGTCGTACGGGGCGAGCCGCTCCTGCGTGGGGCCGTCGGCGTGCCCGAGGACTGGATGCTGGCGGGCCACGTCGTCATCGGCTGGCCACGCGGCCACCACGGACCGCTCCGGCGCCGGCCCCTCGCCGACGTCGTCTTCCTCGATACATGGGGTGCGCCGGCGACGACGCTGGTCGAGCCCTAGCATCGGGCGCCATGCAGCCGTTCACCATCGCCGTTCCGGACGACGTCCTCGATGACCTGCGCGAGCGGCTCGGCCGCACGCGGCTGCCGAACCAGGTAGCGGAAGTCGGGTGGGAGCAGGGGACGCCGCGCGACTACCTCGTCGAGCTGCTCGAGCACTGGCGGACCGGCTACGACTGGAGGGCGACCGAGGCCCGGCTGAACGCGACCCCGCAATTCGTCACGACCGTCGACGGGCAGCGCATCCACCTGATCCACGCGCGTTCCGACAATCCGAACGCGATCCCCCTGCTGATGACGCATGGATGGCCCGGATCGGTGACCGAGTTCCTCGACGTCCTCGGACCGCTCAGCGCGCAGTTCCACGTGGTCGCGCCGTCGCTGCCCGGCTTCACCTTCTCCGGCGAGACCAGTGAACCCGGCTGGCATCCGCGGCGCATCGCCAAGGCCTTCGCAGGCGTGATGAACGAGCTCGGGTACGAGCGTTACGGGTTGCAGGGCGGCGACTGGGGCTCGATCGTCTCGACCAACCTGGCTGACCTCTACCCCGAACGCGTCATCGGCCTGCACCTGAACATGATCATCGCGCGCCCGATCCCCGATGCACCACTCACCGAGGCGGAGCAGAGCGCGCGCGAGTTCGGCAAGCAATGGCGCCGCACGGGCACCGGGTATCAGGAGATCCAGGCAACGCGCCCGCAGTCGCTGGGGTACGGATTGCAGGACTCGCCGGCTGGGTTGGCGGGATGGATCGTGGAGAAGTTCCGCGAATGGAGCCACGGCGACATCACGGAGGCGTTCACCTTCGACCGGCTCCTCGACAACATCACGGCTTACTGGGTGACCGGGACGGCCACCTCCTCGCTGCGCATCTACTGGGAATTACGCCAGGCCGGCAAGCTCGCTACCCCGCAGGGACGCATCGAGGTGCCGACGGCGGTGGCGCAGTTCCCCGGTGAGATCACCTACCCACCCCGGGCCTGGGCGGACGCGGCCTTCAACATCGTGCGCTGGTCGCATCCGGCGAAAGGTGGCCACTTCGCCGCGATGGAAGCGCCGGCCGAATTCGTCGCCGACGTCCGCGCGTTCTTCCGCGATCTGGCGACGGGCTGACGCTGGGAGGCCGCCGGCCCCAGCGGGCAGGCTAGGGTCGATTCCGACGTCTGGAGGTGATCGTGACTCGGGCGAGCGCAGCGAGTTCGAGCGCGGGTCGCCGACCATCGACAAGGTTGGGAGGCCGGCCATGACGGTCGCGGTTGTTACGGGTGCTGCCAGCGGGATGGGCCGCGCGTGCGTGGAGAGCCTGCGCGGGAGCGCCGACGTCATCCTCGCCGTCGACCTCCGGGCCCCCGAGATCGACGGCACGATCGGCGTCGCGTGCGACATCTCTGACCCAGCTGCGGTGCAGACCCTGACCGATCGGGTGCGCGAGCTCGGACCGTTCCGGGCGCTGGCACACGCGGCCGGGATCTCGCCGGTGATGGCTGACCCGCGGCGGGTATTCGAGGTGGACCTCGTGGGCACCCAGCTGCTCCTCGATGCCCTGGAACCATTGGTGATTCCGGGTTCAGCGGCGCTCTGCTTCTCGTCGGTGGCCGCGTACCAGATCGCGCCGTTCGCCGACCCCGCGCAGGACGCGCGGCTCGACGCACCGCTGGCGCCGGACTTCCTCGAGTGGGCGGCTGCGGCGATCACCGATAGCGGCTACGCCTACGGGCTCGCCAAGCGCGGCGTCGTGCGGGCCGCCGGGCGCGCGGCGGTGCGCTGGGGGCGCCGGGGAGGCCGGGTCAACTCGCTCGCCCCTGGCCTCATCGACACCCCCATGGGGCGCTCGGAATTCGAGAAGCAGCCCATGATGAAGCAGATGCTCGACGCCACGCCCCTCGGACGTTTCGGGCAGGCGAGCGAGATCGCGGCCGTCGTGGCGTTCCTGCTTTCGGACGCCGCATCGTTCGTCTCAGGCATCGACATCGCCGTCGACGGCGCGATGATGCAGGGCATGGCGGCCGGGTCAGCCACCTGAGGGCGGCGGCTTCGCAGCGATCCGGTCGCGCGCCCCGGCCACGGCCTTGGCGCTCCGGCCGACCCCAGTGGCCGCCGCTCGGCGCCAGGGCGGGACCCCCTCGATCTCGATTTCGAGGGAGAAGCTGAGAAACGTTCGGATCAGGACGATCAGCCCGAGCACGCCGACGCTCGAAAGCGTCGGCGTGACGGCCACGGTTCTGATCAGATCGGCGGCCACCAGGACCTCGAGCCCGAGCAGCAGGGCCGCGCCGAACATCTCGCGCAGCGTCTGGAAAGCGCCTTCGCCGCTGGAGGTTCGGCGCCAGACGACCGCGGCGCCGCCGGCGGAGGCAAACGCGCCGACGACCAGGACAGCGGCCCCCAGGAGCTCGAAGCCCTGTGCCACGTGGTCCATGCTTTCGGCGAACGTCACGGCTCTCCCGGAGGCAGGCACAGCTCACCGTTCGGTGGCGCTCCTATCGTGGACCTTCCCGGGGTCGCTCGACCTCGTCCGTCACGGGTGATGCTGGGTCGCCCGTCACCTGCGACGTCACGGGATCGTGAGCGGGAGGCTCTCCCAGCCGCGGACGGTCGAGGTCTGCGCCAGCTTCGCGCCGGCCCAGTCGACGTCCCACTCGGGCCAGCGCTTGAGGATCTCCTCCGTCGCCACCCGCCCCTCCAGACGGGCGAGCGCGGCGCCCAGGCAGTAGTGGGGCCCGAGCCCGAAAGTCAGCTGCGAGCTCATCTTCCGATGGATGTCGAACGTCTCGCCATCGGGGTAGCGCGCCTCGTCGCGGTTGGCCGAGGCGACGATGAAGAGCAAGGCGCTTCCCTCAGGGACCGTCTGCCCGTGGAATTCGACGTCCTTGTTGACGTAGCGAGCGATGAAGGGGCCGGGCGGCTCGAGACGCAGGATCTCCTCGATGGCATTGGGGATCAGCGCCGGATCGTCGACGAGCTCGCGCCGCTGCTGCGGGTAGCGGCTCAGCACCGAGCCCACCCATCCGATGAGGCGCCCGGTCGTCTCGTTGCCGGCGCCGGCGACGACGGTCAGGTAGGTCATGACCTCATCGCGGGTCAGGGTGCGAACGACCCCGGTCTCATCCTGGAACTCGGCATTCAACAGGTCGGTCATGAGGTCGTTCGACGGGTTCTTCGCGCGCCAGTCGATGTAGTCCGAGAAGAGCTCGTTGGTGCCGATCGCACCGTCCTCGAAGTTCATCTGGCCGCCGTCCTCGGTGCGCAGCTTGTCGTCCGCGGCGTCGCGAATGGCCACCTGGTCCGACTCCGGGATGCCGAGCAACATCCCGATCACGCGCATCGGCATCTCCTTGCCGACGGCCTCGATCAGGTCGAAGGAGCGTTCGCCGACGAGCGGGTCAAGGGTGCGGGCGCAGAACTCCCGGACCTTCGGCTCCAGCTCAGCGATGCGCCGCGGCGTGAAGACCCGCACCAGCAGCTTGCGGTGAATGTCGTGGATCGGCGGGTCCTCGAAGATGAGCGTGCCCGGCGGGATTTCGATATTGGCCTTGATGAGCTCCAGAATCCCGCCGCGCGACGACGGGAATGTCTGCCAGTCGGGCAGCCCGCGCTCGCAATCCGCATGGCGGCTGACGGCGAAGAAGTCGTATTGCTCGTTGTAATAGAGCGGGGATTCCTCGCGCAGCCGCCGGTAGGTCGGGTACGGGTCGGCAGCGAACTGGCTGTCGTACGGGTCCCAGTAGATGGACGTATCCGTGGTCACGTACGTACCTCCCCGTCAAGGCAAACGAGCCGCAGATGGCCTCGCCTGCTGTATTCGTGCCACAATCCTGCTGCCAATTTTGGGGATCGTCAACACGCGACGGCGCTGCGCGGGACGCGCTACTGCGAGCCCGGCGGGCGCCCGCCGGCAATCGCCGCGGAGACCAGGCCGACCAGCCAGTTCACCCCGCGAACAGCTTCTTCGGGCTCCAGCTGCCACCCGCCGACAAGCCCGCGGTAGGTCGAGACGCTCCAGAGGACGTCGATCATGGCCGTCGCCAGCCGGCGATCGTCGTCCGTCCAGTCACTCGCCGCCGCCTCGACGGCGGCGAGCAGCGAGTCCTTGCGCCGCCGGTCGACCGCGAGGAGCGAGGCATCGGGCTGGTGCGCGTTCGAGCTGGCGAAGGCCGACACGTAGCCGAAAAGCTTGGCCACCTGCTCCGGCACGTCGGCCAGCTGGAGGCCCTCCACGATGACCCCGGCCTCCTGCTCGAGGCGCTGCACGACGGCGGCGCGCAGGTCCTGCTCGCTGGGGAAATGCCGGTAGACGGTGCGCTGATGCACGCCAGCGCGTTGCGCGACCGCGCGGATGGTGAGCTCGCGCCAATCCCACGACGACAGCTCGCGGACCAGATCCGAACCGGCCGCGATGATCCGTTCACGCGTCTGGGCGGCGCGTTCCTGGCGCAGCGGGCTCTCGTAGCGACGGGTCGGCCTGGCGCCGCGCGGCGCGGCGCTCTCGGCGGGCGGCGAGGTCACTGGTCAGCTGCGGCGAGACGGGGGGACGGTGGGACGCCGGATGCTTGCACAACGTCCTGAAGCTATAGCACCGGAACCTTGCGGCGAACGATTGACCCCTCGTGAAGTTTGGTGTCATAGTCGTGGCGTCAATGAACGGACATACGTCTCATACCCGTACGAAACACGCCGTGACGCGAGCCGTGGCAGCCAAGGAGGCAAAGCGCCCGCGCTGCACCCCGGGCCAAGTCGTGGATAAATCGTGGATAGGTGTCGCAAGCCGGCGCCCATTGAAATCAGCGGGCCGTCGCGGTATTTGACGACGTTGACGCAACCGGCGGCGGGCCGGTCATTTAATGCTGCTCGCATTCCTTGATCGACCGCTTTTCGTGCGCTCCAAGAAATATCTAGATATCGGAAGGAAAAGCGCGTTCGCGCCGTAACTTTCACCGCCAGGTGAGCGTTCACTCGCCATTAGCGGTGGGGCCCGCGCACGCGTGCGGCCATGGGAAAGGGGCGCTGGGGTGGCGGCTTGCCAGGCTGTCGGCGTCGTGAACGCGGGCTGACCGCGGATGTTCATGCCTCGTCCGCGGCGACAGCCCTACGTCCTGTACGGCGTCGCGATGTTGAGCGTCGTCGCGCTGCTCGCGACGCTGAGCATCATGGCTTTCAACCAGGTCTGGAAGCACACGACCCCGGTGACCATGCATGTCTCGCGAGCCGGCCTCCAGCTGCTCAAGGGTTCCGACGTGAAGCTGCGCGGCGTCATCGTGGGCGATGTCGCCTCGATCAGCAGCGACGGCAAGGGAGCCGTCATCGCGCTGCGCCTGGACCCGGGGCAGATTCGTGACATCCCCGAGAACGTCAAGGCCCGGCTGATCCCGAAGACCGTGTTCGGCGAGAAGTACGTCGATCTCGTCATGCCGACCGATCCGTCACCGCGGCACATCGCCGCGGGTGACGTCATCCCGCAGGACCGCTCGACCCCGGCCCTGGAAATCGACCAGGCGCTCAACGACCTGCTGCCGCTGCTGCGCGCGGTGCGCCCGCAAGACGTCAACAGCGCGCTGTCCGCGATGGCTTCGGCACTTGCCGGCCGCGGCAATCAGCTTGGCGAGACGAGCGTCGCCATCGACCGCTACCTGAAGCAGCTGAACCCGCAACTTCCGCAGCTGCAGCATGATTTCCAGGCGCTCGCCAGGGTCGCGACCACATACGACCAGGCCGCACCGGCGCTGCTTGCCCTGCTCCGCAACCTGACGGTCACCGGCGACACCATCACCGAGAAGTCCGCTGCGCTTCACGCACTTCTGCAGGACGTCACCGGCACCGCACTGGTCACGCGCGACTTCCTGGCGCGCAACGCCAGCAACATCGTCCAGGTCAACGTCGTCAACCGGAATGTCCTGGCGCTGCTCGCCGAGTACTCCCCCGAGATCGACTGCGTCATCAAAGGCACTGCGAACGTGCTGACGCAGATCAAGCGGGCCCGCGCCAGCAAGCACACGGCCGCCGTCATCCTGGAGCTGCACGGGCCCAAGCCGGCCTACACCTACCCCCTCGATGCCGTCGAGTTCAACGACACCCGCGGGCCGAACTGCTATGGCCTGCCCAACCCGCCGGGGCCCCTGCCCACCATCAACTTCAAGGACGGCACCGAGGACGACCCGCGCTTCGCCGATCGCAACGGGCGATCCGACGCCCAGCCGCTCACCCTCGCGTACGAGCTTCCGGGCGGTGGTGCGACCGGCGCGACCGGTGCGACCGGTGCGGCGCGGTCGCCGCTCAGCTCCCTGCTCGCACCGTCCGACACGGCCAGCGCGGCCGTCGCTGCCGCGGCAGCCAGCCCGTCCATGGGCGACGCAGGCAGCAAGACCGAGCAGGCCTGGATGAACTCGCTGCTGGGCCCGGTGCTCAGCCGTCCGGCGTCCACCGTGCCTTCCATCGCCGGGCTCCTGTGGGGGCCCATGGCGCGCGGAAGCCAGGTGAACCTCGGGTGATCCCCACCGCTCCGGCAGCCATCAAGTTCGCCATCTTCACCGTCGTCACGTTGCTGGCGACCGCCTTGCTCGCATTGACGATCGGCAACGTCACCTTCCGCAGCACCGACACGTACAAGGCGGTGTTCTCCGAAGCCGTGAACCTCAACACGGGCGACGAGGTGCGCTTCGCCGGCGTGCAGGTCGGCCACATCAAGGGCCTCACACTCGTCGGTGACGGCCAGGCGCTGGTCACGTTCACGGTCGAGAAGGACGTGCCGATGACCACCGCCACCACAGCAGCGATCCGCTACCGCAACCTCATCGGGCAGCGCTACCTGGCGATCGGAGCGCTCAGTACTGACGGGAGCACCGCCACTTCGCCGGCGAAGCGTGCGGCTTCCACCGAGCTGACGGCTCAGGCAAGCGGCACCGCGACGGCGGACGAGCCACCCGTGGCCGGGCGCCGATTGCGCCCCGGCGAGACGATCCCACTGTCACGCACCGCGCCGGCGCTGAACCTGAACGACCTGTTCAACGGCTTCCGGCCACTGCTCAGCGCGCTCAACCCGAACGACGTGAACCAGCTGTCGTACGAGCTCATTCGTGTCCTTCAGGGCGAGGGCGGAACGGTCAACACCTTGCTCGATCAGGTGGGTGACCTGTCGTCGTCGCTGGCCAACCGCGACCAGCTGATCGGTGAAGCCATCAACAACCTCAACGCCGTGCTCGGTCCCATCAACCAGCGCGACCAGCAGCTCGGTGAGCTGCTCGGAAACCTGCAGACGTTCATCAGCGGGCTCTCCCAGGACCGGGCGCAGATCGGCGGGTCACTGGACACGATCAACACGCTGGCGGGAACGACCGCCGATCTCCTGGCCCAGGCACGCCCGGCGGTGAAGGACGACGTCAACCAGCTGCGCCAGCTCGTCAGCAAGCTCGACACCGCGTCGGCCCGCGACTACCTGACGAAGTTCGTCCAATACACGCCGGACAAGCTGCGCAACATCGCGCCGGCGACGGCCTACGGCTCGATCTTCAACGAATACCTGTGTGCAGTCCGGTTCATCCTTCCGGACGGCACGAAGACCAAGCCCTACACCAGTACCGCTCCGAGGTGCTACTGATGACCCGCGCCCGCCTCCCGCGGATCAGCGTCCCTTCGTTCCGGTCGCTGAACCCCACAGCCGTCGGCGCGATGTTCATCGTTTCCACGCTGGCGTTGCTGTACTTCGCGTTCAGCCTGCAGAACCTGCCCTTCATCAAGGGACGCACCTACACCGCCGCCTTCGGCGAAGCGGCCGGATTGCGCAAGGGCGACAAGGTGCGGGTCGCCGGTCTCGATGTCGGTCAGGTCGACCAGGTGGACCTCGAAGGCGCTCACGTGCGGGTGCGCTTCAGCGTCCGCAACAAGCACATCCGGCTGGGGCAGCAGACCACCGTGAGCATCCAGATCTTCACGCTGCTCGGCAACAAGTACCTCGGCCTCATCCCCAAGGGTCCCGGCGCCTGGCCGACCGATCGCGAAATTCCACTGAGTCACACCACGTCGCCTTACGACGTGACCGAGGCGTTCCAGGACCTGTCGAAGACCGTCGGGTCCATCAACAAGACGCAACTGGCCAAGGCGTTCACGTCGATCTCCAACACGTTCCGCAACTCGCCCGAGCCGCTCAAGCGAACGCTCTCCGGCATGCAACGCCTCTCGCAGACGGTGGCCTCGCGGGACGACCAGCTGGGCGAGCTGCTGCAGCACCTGGCGGGCGTCACCGGCGTGCTCGCCCAACGACGCGGGCAGCTGGCGACCCTGCTCACCGACAGCAACAAACTGCTGCAGGAGGTGGAGAAGCGGCGCGTCGTCATAGGCGAACTGCTGACCAACACCGCGGCGCTCGCGCAGCAGCTACGCGGGCTCGTCGCCGACAACAAGGCTCAGATCAAGCCGGCACTGGACCACCTGAAGAGCGTCGTCTCGATTCTCGACAAGAACCAGAAGTCGCTCGACGACCTGCTGAAGCTCCTGTACCCGACGACCCGCAACCTCATCGACATCGTCGGCTCGGGTGGCTGGTACGACGCGACGATGATCAACGCCACCAACCCGTTCCAGCTCGTCGGGGGCAAGGGGCTACCGAGCCTGCCACTTCCGACCAACATCGCCGATCTGCTGGGCGTCACCCAGCTCGAGCAAGCGGCCAAGGGGGGCTGACCGTGCCGACCCCGCTGCTGAAACTGACCGGGCGCAAGGCCGCCATCGGCCTCGCCGTCCTCCTGGTACTCGGCGCGCTCTATGCCGCGTGGCCCAGCTCGACGACCCGGTCGGCAACGGTCTACTTCCCGCGAACCGTGCACCTCTACAAGGGCGGCGATGTCGACATCCTCGGCATCAAGGTCGGCAGCATCACCAAGGTGCTGCCGCAGGGCGACAAGGTCCGGGTCGACATCAAGGTCAATGCCAAGCACCGCATCCCGGCGAACGCTTCCGCCGTGATCCTCAGCCCGACGCTCGTGGCCGACCGGGTCGTGCAGCTCACCCCGGCGTACACCGGCGGCCCGGTGATGGCCGACAAGGCCGTGATTCCCTTGCAGCGCACGGGTGTTCCCCAGGAATTGGACGAGGTGTTCACCAACCTCAATAACCTGAGCAAGGACCTCGGACCGCAGGGCGCCAACAGCAATGGCGCCCTCTCCAACCTCATCGACGTCGCGGCCAGCAACCTCGGGGGTCAGGGCGAGAACATCCACTCGACCATCACGTCGATTGCGGATCTGGCGGGCACGCTCGATGACAACAAGTCGGCACTGTTCCAGACGGTGCGCAACCTGCAATCCTTTGCCGACACGCTCGTCACGCACGACACCGATACCCGTGCCGTATCCGCGAACCTGGTGAAGGTCGGGGAGGTCCTCAGCGACAACCGCACCGCCCTGGCGCAGACCCTGAGCTACCTGAACAGCGCCCTCGGCGAGGTGACCGGCTTCGTCAAGAGCAACAAGCAGAACCTCGTCGACAACATCGCGCAGCTGTCACGAGTCACCACCGTCCTGGCGAAGGATCGGCAGTTGCTCGGCGGCATCATCGATGTCGGGGCGGTCGGGGCGACCAACTACAGCCACCTGTACGACCCCGCGAGCCAGTCGTTCGACGGCCGGTTCTCGCTCAACGAGGTCACCCAGACCCCGGCCCTGTTCATCTGCTCGATGCTCTCGTCGGCGAACGTGAGTGGCCAGGAGTGCCTCACGATCCTGAAGTCGTTCGGGCTCGACAAGTTGCAGCTCAGTGCCGACGCGCTCAAGCAGCTGTCCTCGAGCTCGCAGAACCCGGCCACCTCGCTCGGCGGACTGCTCGGGCTGGGCAAGTGAGCCGACCAGCGAGCAACCGCCTCGCCGCCGTCGTCGCCCTGGTCATGGTGTTTGCCAGCGGGTGCAAATTCAGCGGCATCTACTCGTTCCCGCTTCCCGGCGCCGTCGCGAACGGGGGCCACTCGTACACGCTGAACGTCCAGTTCCGCGACGTTCAGGACCTCGTTCCGTACGCCGCCGTCAAGGTGAACGACGCCACGGTCGGCCACGTGAAATCCGTTGGTGTGCAAGGGCAACATGCCCTCGTCGTCGTGCAGGTGAAAGACGCCGTCAAGCTACCGGCCAACACCACGGCTCTCATCTCTCAGACCAGCCTGCTGGGCGAGAAGTTCGTGGCCCTGCAGTCACCGTCGAACCTCGATGATTGGCGCGGGCGGCTACTGCCCGGCTCGACCATCGGGCTGGCGGCGACCGACTCGGACGCCACTGTGGAGGAAGTCCTCGGCGCCCTCGCGCTGCTGCTGAACGGCGGTGGACTCCAGCAGATCCAGACCATCACCCACGAGGTGGACAAGGCGCTCACCGGACGCGAGAACAACGTCCGCGATCTGCTGACCCAGATCAGCACGTTCGCCACCGGGCTGAACGCGCAGAAGGACGACATCATCACGGCCCTGGACCGGGTGAACAACCTCGCCAAGACGATCTCGAAGGGCGAGTCCAGTGTCACCGATGCCATCGACCGGTTGCCATCCGCGCTCCGGGTGCTCGCGGACAACCGCCGGCTGCTGACCACGATGCTCACCTCGCTGCGCAGCTTCGGTGATGTGGCGGTGAAGGTGGTCAACTCCTCGCGGGAGGACCTGCTCGCCAACTTGCGCAACCTCCAACCGACGCTCACCGCGCTAGCCAAGGCCGGCAACGAGATTCCCCCGTCACTGCAGATCCTGGCGACCTACCCGCAAGCAGACGGCACGGAGGACGTGTACCGCGGCGACTACACCAACCTCGACGTCACGGTCGATCTCTCGGCAACGTCGCTGGCCAAGAACTTCGGCCTGTCCAATCTCGGGGGTTTGCCGCTGTCGAGCGGAGCCGGCACCACGCCGAAGCCTCAAACCAGTAAGGCGCCCGCGAAGCTCCCGCTGCCGGTTCCCGTCCCCACCAAGCTGCCCATCCCGGTGCCCAGCACGCTGCCGCTGCTGCCGAAGAGCAGCCCCACCCCGCGGCCGTCCTCGCCCGCAACCGGTGGCGGCCTGCTCGGCGGCATCCTCGGCGGCAACGCCGCGACGCAAGCGCATGTCGAGGTTGGCCCGTCGAGCCCGACGCTGACCACCCCGCTCGACCGGCTCGTCCTGGGGGCGCTGCAATGATCGCGCGCAGCGTGAAGATCAAGGTGACAGCATTCACGCTGGTGACAGTCGTGGGCGTCGCGTACGTCCTGCTGCACTACATCGGGCTCGGACAATCCCTCTTCGGCAACGGGTTCACCGCCTACGTCGACATGCGCGACTCCGGTGGCATCTTCCCGTCGGCAAGCGTCACGTATCGGGGTGTCGATGTCGGCCGCGTCGGCAGGATCCGGATCACGAAGACCGGCATCCGGGTGGCGCTGAAGCTCGACGGCAAGCTCCCGATCCCGAGCGATCTGCGTGCCGTGGTCGGCAACGGCTCCGCGATCGGTGAGCAGTTCATCGATCTGCAGCCGAAGGCACCGATCACGAAGACCACCGCCTACTTGCACGCCGGCTCGGTGATCCCGCGCAGCGCCACCTCGCTACCCGTCTCGACCCAGGAGGTGCTGGTCAACCTCGACCGGCTGGTCAACTCGCTCCCCAAGGACAAGCTGACCACCACCATCCGAGAGCTCGGCAACGCGTTTCGCGACACAGGTCCGTCCCTGCAGCGCCTGCTCTCCACGACGAATTCACTGATCACCTCGGCGACGGACAACCTGCCCCAGACGATCGACCTGATTCACCAGGGCGGCCAGGTCCTCGACACCCAGAACGACGTCGCTCCGGAGACCCTGCAGTGGACCGGCGAGTTCGCGACATTCCTCGATCAGCTTCGGCAGAGCGACGCCGACCTGCGCGGGATCCTCGACAAGGGCCCTGCGGCCACCAGCGAGTTCACCGATCTGGTCCACCAGCTCGACGTGCCGCTCACCACGCTCATCAACAACGGGATCGCTCTCGGAAACACCATCAGCCCCCGCACGACGCCGCTGCGAATGGCGCTCATCACCTACCCGTACATCATCGCGACATCGTTCGCGGCGTTCCACGACGGCTACGCGCATTTCGGTTTTCCGCTGCCCCCGACGAATGACCCAGCGATCTGCACCCAGGGTTACAACACCAGCTACCACCGCACGCCCGACCAGTACACGACGACGAACGCGTTTCCCTACGACACCACCTGCAAGCTGCCCACCAACGCCAATCAACTCGTGCGCGGGTCACGCAATGCCCCCGAACCGGACGGAACGCGACTCGGGGACTCGCCGAGCTATGGGCACGACATCCGCGTGCCGTAGCAACCGGTCACCAGCGGACTTCAGCCGACCGGCATGATGAAGGCAATGGACGCCTTGGATCCGCAGCGAGCGCTCTACCTGCCCGACGGTGACGGCTTCATCGGCACCCTTCGAACTCAAGGCGGGTGGCACCCGAACCAGCAGCACGGTGGTCCGGTTCAAGCGCTCATGGCCCGGGCGATCGAGGCGTTCCCGGCGCTCGTCCCGATGCAGGTCTCGCGGTTGACGCACGACCTGTTCCGCCCGGTCCCGATCGGGCCGCGGCTGACCATCGAGGTCGACGTCCTTCGCGAGGGCAAGCGGATCCAGCTCCTCGAAGCCGTGCTGCGGGTCGGCGACGTCGAGCACGTGCGTACCCGGGCGCTGCGCCTGCGCGACGGCGACATGAGTGCCGTCGGCGAGCGGGGGATCGGCATGGGCGACGACCCGGCCGACGTCACCGCGCCCACCGTGCCTTGGGCCGAAGAGCTCGCCGATACCGACTTCAGCGGCACCGCTAACGTGCCGGGATTCATGGAGGGCATGAGCCTGCGGCGCATCCTGCGGGCAGCTGCCGACGGTGCCGAGACGGGCGACTTCAACGGCTGGTGGATCCGGCTGCGGGGGCCGCTCGTCGCCGGCGAGTCGCCCACCCCGCTGCAACGGCTCAGCGTCACCGGCGACTTCGCCAACATGATCGGCCGGATGTTCGACGCCAGGAACGTCAGCGCCATCAACCCCGATCTGAACCTTCACGTCCTTCGGCTGCCCGTGGGCGAGTGGGTCGCCGTCGTCGGCGAAACCCGACTCGCGCTCCCGACGGGTCAGGGCGTGTCAACGGCCCAGCTGCGCGACCGTGACGGCATCTGCGGGATGGCGGCCAACTCGGTGCTGCTGCAGTACCGGCAGCCCCTCGTCGGGTAGGTCTGCGCGGCACGCGCGTGCTGACTTTCATCCGACAAAGGGGTGGTCCACCGATTCGTAGCGGGTCATCCTGCTGGGAAGCACTCGCCGTCCGAGAACCGGGAGCAGCTCCATGGCCACAGTCGTTGAAACGAACGTCACGCTCGAGCCCGCCCCGATCGTCGTCCCGGCACAGCCGGCGCCGGCTACCGTCGCTGCACCTGCATGGCTGCCGGAATCTCACGAGCACACCCGCAGCTGCTGGTGGGACTTCACGCAAGCACGATGGGTATGCACAGAGCGATAACGATGGCTGAACGGGCTATCTTGCGGTAAGCAATGACCGGAGGCGCCTACGTGCTGGAGCCCGCAGCGCTCGCTGCTGAGATCGACGACGACCGTGATCTGACGGGCGCGCTCGACGGCCTTGCGCAGCTGCTGACCAGTGGGCTCACCCTGGAAGACACCCTGACCCAGATCGCTGAGTTCGCGGTCCTGGCGATCCCGAATGCCGACGGTGCCGGGCTCACCCTGCTGCACCACGACCGCGAGCAGACCGTCGTGGCGAGCGCCGAGTTCGTCCGTGCCATCGACGAGATCCAATACGGCATCGGTGAGGGTCCTTGCATCACCGCGGTGTCCGATGCGCGGACGGTGGTTTCCGGCTCCCTCGGCGGCGATCCCCAATGGCCACGGTTCGGCCCCCGCATCGGACGGCTGGGGGTGCACAGCGCGCTGTCGTTGCCGCTGCTGCTCGATGCGGGAGCCGGCGCGCCCATCGGCGCGATGAACGTCTACTCCCGGTCCAAGGACGCCTTCCCCGAGTCGGCCGCCCGGCTCGGTGAGCGCTTCGCCCGACCGGCAGCCGTGAGCGCGCGTAATGCCTGCCTGCTGTCGGAAACGCAGCGCAAGGTCGAACACCTCACCGCTGCGCTCACCAGCCGTGCCACCATCGACCAGGCGCTCGGCATCATCATGAGCCGGACCGGTGCCGACCCTGACGAGGCATTCGAGCGGCTACGGACCATGAGCCAGGGCAGCAAGGTCAAGGTCTCCGAGCTGGCCCAGCAGCTCGTCAACGAGGCGATCGGCCGGGCCCGGGCGCGGCGCGGGGCCGGCGGCCCGCCTGCTCCGCCGGACTGCAGACCATGAAATCAGCGCGACCGCGCCTGCTGCTCGTGCGATAGTCAAGCGGCGAGGCGGCGGGCGCGGGTGTCCGCCGAGTACCACCGGCTACGAGCGGTCGAACCCACCGTCCGCTGTTGACCGGATCCGGGCTGGTTACGATCTCCCGCCCGGATTCGGCTCACCACCGACGCCTTCCGAGGCGGCACCGGGTCCACGACCCCGCGGAGACCTCAGGCAGGTCACGCCAAGGCCACGATTGATCCTGTCCGACGCCATCACAGACACGCTCGCCCTGATCGGCGCAGCGGACCACGATCCCGCGACGCTCAACGCAAGCGTCGACGCACTCGCGGGGCGCATTCGTGACGAGATCCCGTCCTGCGTCGACGTAGGCGTGCTGGTGTCGCGCGACGGTAGCCACGCGACCGCCCGAGCCAGCCTGCTCTCGGCACATCAGGAGAGCGACTTCGCCAGCTCGCTGCTGATCACGTCCGCCGGAAGGCCGCGGGTTTGCCTGCTGCTGCGAGGCGTCGCGAAGGACGCTTTCGCGGGTCTCGCCGCGGATCTGGATGCCGGGCCGGACACCAGCCCGCCGCTGCTCGATCGTCATCGGCAGGCACCCGCTGCACCCGCTGACGCCGCGCTCTCACCCTTCACTGACCTCGCGTTTCGTAATCAGGCCGTCGGCGCCCTCCTGGACCACGGCTGGTTGCCGGACGAGGCCGCGGCGGAGCTGAACCGGCTGGCCGGCGCGCTAGCGGTACCTCCACAGGTCGCTGCCCGGCTGGTCCTGGTCCAGGTCGTGGATCGGCAACACCGCTGATCGATCGGAGCCCGGCGGCCGGTCCACGGTCGGGTGATACCGCGCGCGACACGCGCGGGCGAGCAAATCCGTCGGGTACCGTGGGCGACGCTGAAACACAGCCCGTCTGGGGCCGGTTCGCTGCGTTGAGCCGCGAATTCGGAAAGCGCCGCTTTTGCCAGACATTCTCGGCGCCTGTCCGATCGGACCCCACGGTGCCCGCTTCTGCGCTCCTTCCTGCCGCTGACCCTGTCGCGCGCCCGGCGGCCGCCCGCCCCGTAGCCACGCAGCTCGCGGAAACCTCCCCCAAGACCACCGGCTTCTGGCCGTCCTTGCTGCTGTGGGTGATTCTCGCCGGACCGGTGCTGGCCCTGGCCGGCGGAGTCGTGCTTGCCTCCGCGTTCGGGATCGGCCCTTCCTGGCTGGACGCCGGCATCGCGCTCGCGTTCTTCGCGATCACCAGCCACGGGATCACCATCGGCTTCCACCGGTACTTCACGCACCGCTCGTTCACGGCCAAGCGCCCGCTGCGCATCGCGCTGGCGATCGCCGGCTCGATGGCCGTCGAGGGCACCGTGACGAGCTGGGTTGCCGACCATCGCCGTCACCACGCCCACTCCGACCACGACGGCGATCCGCACTCGCCGTGGCGGTACGGCACGAGCCCCCGGGCGCTGGCGAAGGGCCTGTGGTGGGCCCACGCCGGGTGGTTGTTCAACGACGTCGAGTCCAACCGAGCCCGCTTCGCGCCGGACCTCGAGGCCGACGCCGACCTCGTGATGATCAACCGGCTGTTCCCGCTGTGGGCGGCTATCAGCCTGCTCGGGCCCGGCATCATCGGCGGGCTGATCGGCGGCAGCTGGACAGCCGCCTTGACCGCGCTGCTGTGGGCCGGGGTCGTGCGGATGTTCCTGCTGCACCATGTGACGTGGTCGGTCAACTCGCTGTGTCACGTGATCGGCAAGCGACCGTTCAGCAGCCGGGATCGCTCGGGCAACGTCTGGGCGATGGCGATCATCTCCAACGGCGACAGCTTCCACAACCTGCACCACTGGAGCCCACCAGCGCCCGCCACGGGGTCGACCGCTTCCAGCTGGATTCCTCGGCCCGGCTGATCCGCTGGTTCGAGCTCGCCGGCTGGGCGAGTGACGTCCGCTGGCCGAAGGCCTCCCGGCTGGCCGCCCGCCGCGTCAGCGTCATCAAGCCGAAACCGGTGGTGGCCGCTTCCCCGCGCTAGCGGCTGCGCGGTGCCACGGCAGCGCCGCGCGCGCCGCCGGCGCCAGGAAGGGCGCCGACGTCAGGTGGCCGGATAGCACCCGGCCACGGGTCAGCCGCCGAGCCCTGCCTGCAACGCGTAGCGCTTGTTGAGAGCGCGCACCCGGCGACCGAGGCCCCAGCGCGTGACGGTGAACCCGAGCAGCGTTCCCCAGGCGGCGCCGACGATCGCGCAGCCGATGGCCGTACCCGTGGCGGGTTCGCGGATACCGACGACCCACGCGAGGAGGACGAGCAGCACGCCGACGAGCGCGCCGATGCCCGGCCAGCCCGAGCCCGATACCGACCCGCCAGCGACCCAGCCGCCAAAGCGGGCGCCAAGAGCGACTGCAGGTACGCCAGCAGGAAGAGCACCAGCAGTACCACCACCACACCCGGAATGGTGAGGAACCCCGAGGTCTTGGGCTTCGCGCCGAAAGCAGTCTTTCCGATCTCGCGCTTGGCCCGGTCGTAGACGGTAAGGGTGGCGGTGACCTTGCCGGCGACGAGGTAACGCACCGAGCTGATGTTGAGGTTCGCGAGACGGCCACCGCGCAGGGCCGTCACGTCGGACTGCCCAAGCTGGATCCCGTCGACCGTGACCCCCAGCCGGGCGTACACCCCGCGAGCCAGTGCTGGTGCGATCACGGCAATGGGCTTACTGAAGTCCAGGGTCACCGGAATCCGTCGCCGGCACGAGCTTTCCGGCGACAAACGTGCGCCCCGGCAGGGTCGTCGTGTGGTCGGTGGCCGTCCCGGCCCCGACGAAGGCGAGCAACACCATCACCGCCGTGAGGACGGCGGCGCCGAGCGCGATCACGCGATGACGGATCCCCGACTTCGCCAGCACGTAGCGGATCGGCACCACCGGCTGGGGCGTGTTGCCCAGGCCCGCCTCACCCGCGAGGTGGGCAGCGGTGGCAGGGACGACGAGCATCGACGGGGGGCGCGGCGGAATCCGGTGGGGTGGGCGGTCCCGTAGGCGATGCCGAGGTGGGTGGAGCGGTCGGCAGTCCGGAGGGCGGCGGTGACGTCGGCGGGGCGGTCGCCGGCGGTGCCGTGACCGGCGCGGTCGACGTCGAAGCGACTGCTGCGGAGGCCGCCTGCGGCCCGGACAGGCGATAAGGCCCGCCGCTGATCGTCGAAAGGACGCGCTCGGATTCCGATCACGCGCAGCCCGGCGCGGTTGTACCAATCGGGCCCGAACGAGAGGTGGGCCGCTTCTCCGACCGCCACCGCGAAGTCATCCGCCGTCGCGTACCGCTGCGCCGGGTCGCGGGCAAGCGAGCGCATGGTGACATCGACGAGCGGCTGCGGGATTTGCGGGCCGACCTGCGACAGCGGAACGGGCGCCTCGTGCAGGCGCCGGTAGATGATGGCGAACGCGCCGCCGTCCTGCGAGTACGGCAGCCGCCCGGAGAGCAACTCGTACATCATCGTGCCGAGCGCGTAGATGTCGACGGCCGGGCTGACGTCGTTGCCTTCGGCCTGCTCCGGCGCCATGTAGGCCGGGGTACCCAGGATCCCGCCAACCTCCGTCGCCACGACATCCTGGCCGCCGATCACCTTGGCGATGCCGAAGTCGGTGACCTTCAGGTGTTTCTCGGCGTTGAACAAGAGGTTCTCGGGCTTGATGTCGCGGTGCAGGATCCCCTGGCCGTGCGCGTGATGCAGCCCCACTGCCGTGGCGATGACGATGGCGCAGGCGCGCTCCCAGGTGAGGCCCTCGGACTTGAAGATGTCCCAGACCGTGCCGCCCGGAAGGCACTCCATGACCAGCAGGCACTGACCGGAACGCTCGACGTAGTCGTACACCGGCACGATGTGGGGGTGGTCCAACGACGCGAGCAGCCGCGCTTCGGCGGTGAAACGGTTGCGCACCGACGGGTCGGTCGCCAGGTAGGGGGGTAGCTGCTTGATGGCCACCATGCGACCGAGGCCGCGCTGGCGTCCCGCGAAGACGACACCGAAGCCCCCACGTCCCAGCTCTTCGCCGACCTCGTAATTCGGGAGTGCCTCGAGGAGGAGACGCTGAGCCTGTTCGACCTCGTTCATGGCCTCCCTGGCCCGGGCTCCCCATCAGCCGGTAGCGAGGTCTGGACCGTCTCTGCACCGGCACCTCGCGGCGTGCCGTCCGCCGGCAACGTGACCGTTCCACGGTCGTCGAGGTCGATCGCCAGCTGGGCATCGGGAAGCGAAACCACCGATGGTGGCTCGCCCGGCGGGCTCGACGGCGGGGGGCTGCTAGGGGGGACCGTCTCGCTGACGGCACTCACCGGCTTGACGGTGGTGCCGCCCAGCTCCGGGGTCGGCCGGAAGCCGAGCATGTCGACGAGTTCGCCTTCCTGTGACTCGAGATGCACCGGCTGCTCTGCGGATTGCTGGGTCGGCAACGCCGCCCCGGCGCCGAGCGTGACGATCCCGGGGATCGGCGTGAGGTCGTCCTCCTCGTCGTGGCGCGGGCCGGGCGTGAAGTAACCGATGATCAACGCCACGCCGCCGCAGCCGAACACGAGCGGGGCCCAGGTCGTCGCGTTGGGACTCAACACGCGCAGCGCGGAGAGCGTGAAACGTGAGGGTGAGTCCGAACCCGAAGCCGGCGGCCGCGCACTGCATCGCGCGGCGCCAGCGGTTCTCCGGCATGCGTCGCGTCGCGATACGGAACACGAGGGAGATGACCCACAGCAGCGTGACGGCGGCAACGGCCAGTCCGAACTCTCCGTAAACGGAGGTGAGCTTGCCGCGGACATCAACCGGGAAACCGTTGCGAACAATCGTCTTTCGATTGACATCAAGGAGCGCGACCGTCGCCGGGATGAGGCCCGTCGCCTGACCCTTGAGGTCCGAGAGATTGACGTGGAACGCACGCTCACCGGTATCGCCCGGTTGCAGGGTCAAGTCGACTTCGGTCACGTAGTTGAAGAAGGTCAGCCCCATGACCCGACCCTCGAGCCGAACGAAGGTGACGGTCGTTGGCTTGGAGCCGGGGTTGGTCACCTTCAGAGCGACGTCGGCACCCTTGGCAGGGCTGAGCTTCAGGGGGTCGTTGGTCGTGACAGCGGTCACGTCGCGACCGTCGATCGTGACGACCGACTGCAACTTCGGCTCGGCCGCCGCCGCCGGTACGGCGGTCGCGAACGCCGCTAGCGTAAAGGCGGCCAGGAAAGCTGCCGCGTGTTTCGCCCGAGACGCCCACATGGCGAAAAAGCTAGCGTGCGGGATCCGCCCGCTGTTTAGCAAACAGCAATTCTGCCGCCGACTCCCCCCGAACGGGCGAACGCGACTGATCGAACGCCACGCGAAGGGCGGCAAGCCCGTTACCAAATTGGGAAAACAACCTCCCGACTCGCCGCAAGATGCTTGATTAATAACGCCGATCGGAGGGTGCAACCACCGCTCTCGCCGGCCGGTTGTGCTCGGGCGAGAGGTGTTTAGGGTTTCGGGGAGCGGTAAATGGGCGGCAAGAAGCGCGCGGCGATCGTCGCCTGCCTGGCATTGCTTGCGGGGCTTCTCCTCTTCCCGTCCGCGCTGGGTCGCGCCGCGACGGGTGACGTCACGGTCACCGCCGATGTCCCGAATGCCTCCGAAAGCGGCGGACCGCCTGGGGCGACTAATGATCCGGCGACGAACGTGACCACGACATCGGCGACGATCAACGCCACGGTCAACCCCGGCGGTGTCACGGCGACCTACCACTTCGTGTACTCGGGCGGCACCACCCCGGACACCACCACCGATTTCCTCTCCGCCGGCTTCGACTCCAACGACCACGAGGTCTCGGCAGACATCAGCGACCTGGCTCCCGGCACCGAGTACACGTTCCACGTCGTCATCGAAAACAGTTTCGGCACGACAGCGGCCACACCGCCGCTGACCTTCACGACCGACTCGCTGCCGCAGCCGACGGCCGTCACCGATGCGGCCACCGGCGTCTCGACGGACAGCGCCACGCTGAACGGCCTCGTGAACCCGAACGGCAACGGTGGGGTCCGCGCTCACTTCGAATGGGGTGACAGCCCGTCGGGCCAGACCGTCACGAACGACCAGGATCCCGGCTCGGGTACCGGTGACGTCGGCGTCTCCGAGACTCTCACGAACCTGCTACCGAACACGACGTACTACTTCCGGATCGTCGTCACCGGTGTCGGCGACAGCATTCCCGGCGACCAGCTGTCCTTTACGACCGGCGCCAGCGCTCCGGTCGTCACCACCCTCAACGTGGACGGCATCAGCCCCAGCGGCGCGACGCTGCACGGCAGCGTCAACCCCAATGGCTCGGAGACGACGTACCACTTCCAGTACGGCACCGATCTGCTCGACCAGTCCACCCCCGACATCGCCGCGGGTAGCGGGACGAGCGCGAACGACGTGTCGGCCAGCATCACCGGGCTGCAGCCCAACACGCACTACTTCTACGCGATCTTCGCCAGCAACGGCGGCGGCGAGGTCGAGGGCAGCGAGCTCGACTTCTACACCCAGGCCGGGCAGCCGACGGTGCACACCGGCGACGCCTCCGGCGTGACGACGGACGCAGCCACGCTGAACGGGACGGTGAACCCGCAGGGATCTGGCACCACCTTCTCCTTCGAGTACGGCACCGACACCTCCTACGGCACCACCACCGACAGCGGCGAGCTCGGCATCTCGACGGACGACGTGAACGTCTCGCGTGACCTCGAAGGGCTCGCTGCGGGCACGACCTACCACTTCCGGATCGTCGCCACGAACGGCTCCGGAACGGTGATGGGCGACGACAACACGTTCACCACCCCCGAGCCGCCGTCGCAGACGCCCATCGTCAGCACCAATCCGGCAACGGCCGTCGGCGCCTTCTCGGCGACGCTGAACGGCTCGATCAATCCGAACGGATCCCCTGCTGCCTACGGCTTCGAGTACGGCACGACGGCGAGCTATGGCTCGAGCACGTCCGACACGAGCGCGGGCAGTGGCACTGCCAGCAACGACGTCAGCGCGACCATCACCGGCCTGACGCCATTGACGACGTACCACTTCCGGATCCGCGGGCATAACCCGTTCGGACAGTCGAACGGCGAGGACGCGAGCTTTCACGACTCCAGGAGCACCGCCGACCGCGAGCACGTACGGCATCGCCGACCTCACGCCGACATCGGCGACGTTGCAGGGGTTCTACAACCCGAACGGCTCCGAGACGACCGTCTACTTCGACTACGGGCTCAATTGAGTCTTACGGCTCGACCACCACCCCGTTGACCGTCCCGGGTACGCCGCAGGAATACGGCATCGGCGCGGGTGCCGGCCCCTTGCTGCCTGCCACCACCTACCACTTCCGGCTGGTGGCGACCAACGCCGTCGGCACCACCCTCGGTGAGGACAAGACCTTCACCACCCCAGCGGCTCCGTTGCCCCCGACCGTCGTCACGGGAGCGGCCAGCGGAGTCGGTCTGAACTCGGCCACGCTCAACGGGACCGTCAACCCGAACGGGGTCGCGACCAGCTACGCCTTCGAGTACGGCACCGACACCACGTACGGCAGCTCAACCGCTTACGGGAGCGCGGGGAGCGGATCGTCGGCGACCGATGTCTCCGCGGGTGTCCCAGCACTGTTGAGCGGCACCACCTACCACTTCCGGATCGTCGGATTCAGCACCGCGGGAGTCTCGTACGGCGACGATCAGATGTTCACGACGGACACCCCATCGACCTCGCCCTCTGCCGTCACCGATCCGGCCACCGACATCGTGCAGGACGCGGCAAGCCTGAACGCCACGATCAACGCTCACGGGGCGTCGACGACGTACACGTTCGAGTACGGCTTGACGGACAGCTACGGGTCGACGACCTCGACGAGCGCGGTCGTGAACGGGACGACTGACACACCCGTTTCACTCAGGATTCACGAGCTCACTCCGGCGACGACGTATCACTACCGCGTCACGGCGACCAACATCAACGGCACGACGACCGGCGCCGACCGGACGTTCACGACGAACGGCGCGCCTCCCCCGCCGGCCACGGCACCGTCCGCGATCACCGACCCGGCCAGCACTGTGGCTCCGGGGTCGGCCGAGCTGAACGCGACCGTCACCGCCAACGGCGCGGCCACCTCAGTGCACTTCGAGTACGGAACGACGACCGCCTACGGGACGAGCACCACCCCCGTCGACATCGGGTCCGGCACGCAGCCGACGGACGTCGGTCAGTTCGCCTCTCCGCTCCAGCCGGGAACGACGTATCACTTCCAGGTCGTCGCGACGAATTCGGAGGGCACCGCGTTCGGCGCCGACCGCACGTTCACCACGCCGGCTGCAGCTCCGAGCGTCACCACTGGTGGTGGCACTTCCGTATCGAGCACGGGCACGACCTTGAACGGAACGGTCAACCCCAATGGGGCTGACACGACGTACTACTTCCAGTACGGGCTGAACGCGAACGACTACACCGTCGCGACCAGCTCGGGGTCTGCTGGTGGCGGCACATCCGCCATTGACGCCTCCGCTGCCGCGACCGGTTTGCAGCCAGGCACGACCTACCACTTCCAGATCGTGGCGATGAATAGCTCCGGCACCAGCTTCGGCGCCGACCATGTCTTCACCACCGGCGCTGCCGCTCCTTCGGTGGTGACCGGGAACGCGTCCGACATCACCACCGACAGCGCGACGCTGAACGGGACCGTCACGTCGAACGGCGACGACACCAGCTACTACTTCGAGTACGGCACGACCGATGGCTACGGCCAGGTGACCGGGACCGGCGACGCCGGACCCGAGGCGGACGGGCTACCGGTGAGTGCCGGGATCGAAGCGCTCGAGCCAGGCACGACCTACCACTTCCGGATCGTCGGGTTCAACGGATCGGGGACCACGCCGGGCGAGGACCAGATCTTCACGACCGACGAGCCTGCCGCCGTGCCGCCGTCGGCCGTGACCGGGAACGCCACCGACATCAACGACACGACGGCGACCGTGCACGCCACGGTCAACCCCAACGGCGCGGCCACCAGCTACCACTTCGAGTACGGCACCACGGCGTCTTACGGGACGTCCACGGCAGCGGTCGATGTGGGCGACGGCACCGAAGCGATCGATGTAGCCAGCGGTCTCAGCGGATTGGCGCCCGACACGACGTACCACTTCTTCATCGTGGCCACCAACGGGGCGGGATCGGCCTTCGGGGCCGACCAGACGTTCACCACAGGGCCGGCGCCGGTCGAGCCCGCCACCGCTCCGGCAGCAGTCACCGGCACGGGCGATCCCGGTGACGGACACGACCGCGACCCTGACGGGAACGGTCACCCCCAACGGTGCCGCCACGACCGTGCACTTCGAGTACGGCACCGACACCACCTACGGCACCTCCACCCCTGGAGTCGACGTAGGCGCCGGGACGACTGAATTGCCTGCGACTGCAGGGATCTCCGGGCTCCAGCCGCAAGCGCTCTACCACTTCCGCATCATTGCCGCGAACGTCAATGGAACGGCCGTCGGAGCCGACCAGACCTTCACGACTTCCCCCTCGCCGCCCATCGTCGAGACCGGTGAGGCGACAGATGTCACCGATGCCGCGGCGACGTTGAACGGCGCCGTGAACCCGAACGGTGCCGACACGACCTACCACTTCGACTACGGGCTCACCAACGCCTACGGCAGCGCCACGGCTCCGGTCGGCATCGGTGCCGGAAACGCCGCCGTCCCAGGAACCTTCGCCGTCGGTGGCCTGACCCCTGAGACGACCTACCACTTCCGCATCGTGGCGACGAACGCGTTCGGCACGACCAGCGGCGAGGACCTCGTCCTCACGACCGATGCTGCAGCCGCGCCCCCCGGCGGCCAGGACGGGACGAATCCCGGTAATGACCCGCCCGTCGACCCGCCCGTCGACAACCCGCCGGTGGTCAACCCGCCCGTCGTGACCCCACCCGTCGTGACCCCGCCCGTCGTGACCCCGCCCGTCGTGACCCCGCCCGTCGTGACCCCACCCGTCGTGCGCCGCCCGTGAGCCCGCTGAACCCGCCGACGGTGGGACCGATCCAGCCGCCGGTCACGGAACCGGCCGGGCCGGCGTTCACACCGACCACCACCGTCTTCACCACGACCGGCGGCGGTCCCGCCGGGACGCCCACCACCACTCCTACGTCACCAACGACGCCCAGCGCACCGAGCCCGCCGCAGGCCCAGCCCAAGGTGACGATCCTCGCCAACGGCCTTCAGCTCTCGCAGACGTCGTCGGCTCCCGGCGGTGCCCTGGGTGCTTCCGGCTCAGGCTGCCCGGCAAACAGCAACGTGGTGCTGACCGTCGGTGAGGACCGGGTCGGTCAGACCGTCGCCGACGCGGACGGCAAGTTCAGTGCGCCGGTGCAGCTGCCCACGTCGAGTGTCGGCCGCTACCTCGTGGTCGCCACGTGTGGCGCGAGCCAGCTGAACGCACCCCTCGACCTGGTGCTGGTCTCGTCGCAGCACAGCGCGCCGGCTGCTCAGGTCGTCACTGCCGTGCTGATCCTTTCGTTCTTCGTCCTGCTGCTCGGCCTGGTGCTACGCCGGTCGGCCTTCTCGGCCTCCTGACCGCCGGCGCCGGCCCTGGCGCATCCGAGCTCAGACCGGCGGCTGGTCGTCCAGCAGGTGCGGCGGAACGTCGATGACGATGATGCTCATGTCGTCCGGCTTCGCCCGCGGCTCCTGCTCCACGTCCTGCATGCTGCGCCGCCATGCCGATTCCGTGACCGCCGCAGCAACCTCCTGAGGTGTGCTGGATCGCGTGACGAGCTGGGTCAGATCCGATGTGCTGAGGTTGTCGTGGATGCCGTCGCTTTCGATGATCAACCGATCTCCGGAGGCGAGCCGGAACGCGTAGAAACGCGCGTTGGGATGGCCCGACCCGTCGAGGGCACTGGAGATGAGATGCCGGTGGGTGAAGGCGGCGCGGTCGACCGGATCCTCCAGGTCGTACAGGGAGCGGGCCGCGTCGAGCCGGCTCTGGCGCTCGTACGCCTCGCCGACATCACCGTCGGCGAACATCGAATGGTCCAGTGTCAGCGTGAAAAGCCGGCCGTCGCGCAGGAGCATGATCCGGCTGTCGCCGACCGTTGCCGCGACCGCCACGAGGCTGGGCCGACCGATACCGGAAGGCTGGAAGAGGAGCACGATCGCGGCCGTCGTCGCACTCGATTGGAACTCCGCACCGCTCTGCTGGTTGTGCTGAGCAATGCGGTCATCGGCGCGGGCCAGAGCACCGGCCAGCAGGCTCTGAGCCTGGCGCACCGTCGTCGGATGCGCGCCGCTCTGCGCCACGAAGTCATGCACCGCATCGACCGCCAGTGCAGCCACCTCGGCGCCGCCTCCCGTGCCTCCGACCCCGTCCATCACCCCGAAGAGCTGCATGCGCAGGCTGACCAGCGTCCGGTCCTCCATGTGCAGCTGGTGGCTCGCGACCCCGGCATCGAGCCTGACGGGCGCGGGAACGGCAGGCTCTCTCGGCTGCGTCATGGCCCTACTGTCCTGTACCGGGGAGTTCGGCGACGGCAAACCTGCCGAAGTCGCTGCGGACTCCGTGTCGCGGCGACGGTTCCCCGAGAAGAAAGGGCTAGCCGGCCTCGTCGCCGGCCTGCGCCTCGCGCATGCCGGCAGACCACTTCTCCTCGATGCGGCCGTACTTCCAGACGGCCAGCGCGACCGCCCAGGTGAGCACGAAGAGCAACACGATCCCGTAGCCGACCTTGTTCAGATCCAGCCCGGAGATCCACCCCCAGAAGCCTCCGGTCAGGCCCGCCTTCTCGGCGATGATCCCGAAGATCTCGATGCTGCCGATGATGAACGCGATCGCCACCGACAGGCCCGTGATGGTGATGTTGTAGTAGACCTTGCGGACCGGCTTGGAGAACGCCCAGCCGTACGCGAAGTTCATGAACGATCCGTCGATCGTGTCGAGCAGGCTCATTCCCGCCGCGAACAGGATCGGCAGCACCAGGATCGCGTACCAGGGCAGCCCGGCACCGGCGGCACCGGCGGCCAGGAAGAGCAGCGCGATCTCGGTGGCGGTGTCGAAGCCGAGCCCGAAGAGCACGCCGATCGGGTACATGTGCCACGGCTTGCGGATCGATTTCGTGAGCCGGCCGAAGATGCGGTTCATGAAGCCGCGCGAGTTCAGCTGGTGCTCGAGCTCCTCCTCGTCATAGTGACCCCGGCGCATGGCCCGGAAGACTTTGAGGATGCTCGCGAGGATCACCAGATTGATCCCGGCGATGACGTACAGGAAGCCACCGGAGACGGTGGTGCCGATCCATCCGGTGATCGCGTGCAGCGCGGAACCCTCGTTCTGGACGTCACCGGCGATAGAGCGCAGCCCGACACTGAACAGGAACGCGAGGGCAAACACGATCGTCGAATGGCCGAGGGAGAAGAAGAAGCCGACCGAGAGCGGGCGCTGACCGTCGGCCATGAGCTTGCGGGTCGTGTTGTCGATCGCGGCCAGATGGTCGGCGTCAAAGGCGTGGCGCAGGCCGAGGGTGTACGCGGTCACGCCGAGGCCGACACCGAACACCTGCCCCTGGCTGCCGAACGTGTAGTGATGCGGCGCGACGACCGCGATCAGGGTGACCCATCCGGCCACGTGAAGGGCGACGACGACACCGATCATGCCCAGGGCGCGGGTCCACTCCTGCGGGCTCAGCGCATTGCGGATGCGCCAGTAGCGCGACGGCGCCGCGGCCGCGGGCTGCCCGACGACGACCGCCATCCGCCATGCCTCCCGATGCTGCGAACCGTCCCGACCAACCCCGAACCGGGCGTCGCCGACGCTAATGCAGCCATCGGCTTGTTGCAAAGTACTCGCAACAAGCCGATGGCCGGCGCCCGGGGTGCGGCCCGCCGGCTGGAGGGGCAGATGGTTATCAAACAGTTACCCCCCGTTGCTCAGGAGTGCGCTCTCGAGATCCCGACATCAGAAGAGTGCAGACGAACAGTGCCGTTCGACGAACTTCCACCGCAGCCCTAGCGCTCGTCGCGACCGTGATCACCGTGAGCGGCTGTGGCAGCACGGCCCGGAGTACGGCCCGCAGCGCGGCAGATCTCACATCGATGCCCGACAGCACTGCTGACCAGCGCACCGGCCGGGCCGGCGGCACGTTCCGGCTTGCCATCGGCGAGCCAGGCGCCATCGACCCCTACAACGCTTCCGACTCCGAAGGCCTGCTGGTCACCCGCAACCTGTTCGACACGCTGACCACGGTCGATACCAGCGGCAAGCTGAAGAAGTTGCTCGCGGCCTCGTACTCGAGCAACCCCGCCTGCACCTCATGGACGTTCACCCTCAAGGCGGACCAGCGCTTCTCCAATGGCGAGGCGGTGGACGCCGAGTCCATCAAGCGCGGGATGACGCGCGCCGCGCTCGGGTCGGCGGCCTCGGACGTCGCCTACCACATGGCAGAGGTGGAGGGCTTCGACGCCCTGCAGGCCGGAAAGGCGACGACTTTCACCGGGGTCAGCGCCTCGGGGCGGACCCTCACGATCAAGCTCGCTGCGCCCGACTGCGAGTTCGACCTGAAGACGGCACAGTCGGTCTACAGCCCGGTGCCCACGTCCGCCGGCGCCGCCGACAACGCGGCCTACAACGACATGCCCGTCGGCAACGGGCCGTTCATGCTGGCCAAGCCCTGGCAGCACGACAAGAGCATCACGCTGGTGCGCAACCCGAACTACACCGATGGCCCCAAGGCGCTGCTCGACAAGGTCGCGCTGACGATCTACGACGCCAACCCGCACTTCGAGTACGGCGGCCTGGTCAACGGTGACTTCGACTACGCCCGGGTGTTCCCCAACGACCTCGGTGCGGCCGCCCAGAAGTACTACACCGCCGATCGCGACACGAGCGGGTTCATCAAGTATCAGTCGTGGGGCATCAACTACCTGCTGCCCAACGTCAAGAACAAGCCGCTGAACAGCGTCGCCGCCCGGGAGGCCGTCTCGTACGCGATCGACCGCAGCGCGATCGTCACCGGCGTCCTCAAGAACTCCGTCTCGGTGGCCACCTCGCTGGTCCCGCCGCCGTTCGCCGCGCAGGGCACCTACCAGCCCGGGGTATGCGGATCGTGCGCG
Organism: uncultured Actinomycetota bacterium; assembly: GCA_963782485.1. Classification (GTDB taxonomy): domain Bacteria; phylum Actinomycetota; class Actinomycetes; order Frankiales; family Frankiaceae; genus DATAZK01. Next base: position 810,117 of record CAWAJV010000003.1, on the reverse strand, counting down.
AAACAGGACCCGGTGAAGGCCAAGGCGCTGGCCATGAAAGCCGGGCTCCCTCCGGGCAGCAAGGTGAGCCTGGCCTACAGCTCCGGTGGGGATGCCGATGGCTGGATCCAGGCGATCGCCGGGCAGCTGCACGACGTGCTTGGCTGGAAGGTCGAGCTGCAGCCCAAGCCGATGAAGGAGCTCTACCAGGGAGAGGCTTCGCCGCAGGCGACCGGACTCTTCCGTAACGCCTGGACCGCGGACTACCCCACGGCCTCGAACTTCCTCTCCCCGCTCCTCGGCGGCCAGCCGGCGGACAACCCCGGTGACAACCTCGGCCGCTACAGCAACCCGGCGGTCGACCGGCTGCTGGCCGCGGGTCTCGCCGAGCCCAGCGCAGGCGCGCGCGCCAAGGACTTCCGCGCCGCCGAGACCATCGCCATCGGTCAGGACCTCGCCCTGATCCCGCTCTGGTACCGCACGGAGTACCGGGCGTTCGACAGCTCCAAGTGGGTCGGGGTCAACAACGACTTCTTCGAGAACCCGACGCTGCGCACCATCGGCCTCAAGTAGCCCTGGCGAGCAGCCGCTCGGACAGCTCCCACAAGCGGGCCGCAGCCTGCGGGTCGAGGGCGTAGCCGGCGACCCCGGTGCGCATGCCCGGCTGGTGCGGCGGCGCCTCGTTGCAGTTCTCGAAGTAGCGCCCGCTGACGCCCTCCACCAGCGGCGACGCCGCGAGCAGGATCGAGGTCGACGCGCCCTGCTCCGGGCTCTTCCAGGCAGGGGCGTTGCCGGTGCCGGCGGCGGCCCGCATCCGTTCGAGCTCCGCGGCGGGGACGTAACGCTGCAGGTTGGTCTGGATGCCGCCCGGCATCAGGCTGTTCGCGGCGATCGAATCCTGGGCCCATCGCCGCGCCGCCTCGACCGCGAACAGCACGTTCGCCGTCTTCGACTGCCCGTACGCGAGCCAGGGGTCATACGGATCGCGCTGGAAGTGCAGGTCGTCGAACCGGATCGGGGAGCGCAGGTGGGCGCTCGAGCTGACCGAGACGACCCGCGCGGCACCGCTGGCGGCCAGTGCCGCGTGCAGCCCGGTGGCGAGCGCGAAATGGCCGAGGTGGTTGGTGGCGAACTGCAGCTCCCAGCCCTGCGAGGTGTGCATCTGCGGCGAGGCCATCACTCCGGCGTTGTTGATGAGGATGTCGAGCGGCCCGTCCCAGCCCTCGACGAAGCCGGTCACCGACGCGGGGTCCGCCAGGTCGAGGTGGCGGGCACGCACCCGCGAGTTGCCCGTCGCCGCGGCAAGCTCGCCGGCCACCGCCTCGCCGGCGTCGAGCCGGCGCACGGCCAGCGTCACATCGGCTTCGGCGGCGGCAAGAGCCCGAACGGTCTCGATGCCGATGCCCGACGCCCCTCCCGTCACGATCGCGCGGCGACCGGTGAGGTCTACACCGGCCAGCACCTCTGCGGCGGTGCTCGTCGCGTCGAAGGGGGTGGTGAACGGGCCGGGGGAGGTCACTTATGCACCGAACTGTCCGTGGTCGGTCACCATTCCAGATCGACCGATCCGCTACGACAACGGCGGCCCGCGAGTTCCTCGAGCGCCTCGCGCATGCGGGCACTCCTGACCAGCTCGCTGGGATTGGGCGGGATTGCCCCGGAAGTCACCACGCGCGGGCGGGATTCGCCTGCCAGGCGTGGATGGCCTGGTCGAGCTCGGTTCACCGCGACGGTGGTCCGCCCGTCACCGTCAGCAGCGCTCGTGACGACGAGTGACCGAGCCCGATCCGGGTCCAGGAAACGCAGATTCGTGCGCAGCTGCCGGAATGCTTCGGCGAGCGGGGCGAAATAGCCCGCCGACGCGGGCGCCGGCACGCGAGCGGCCTTTTGTCGCCGGGAAGCGCTCCAAGAATTGGCATCGACGTCAATTCCGCGGCTTCATCACGCCCGCTGACGGTCGAATCCAACGCCGCCCACAACGCCGCCGCGCCCACGCCCAGCGCCAGGCCGACGATCAGGCCCAGCGCGAGCGGGGCGGGCCTGGGATCGGTCCGGAGGTGGGCGTGAAGCCGTCGCGGGCCCGGACGCACGCCAGACTCGGCGGTCGCGAGAAGCTGTTCCCCTCAGTAACACCTGCGGATTTGGCGAGGTGCGCGAGCGCGTTAGCCCAAATGGCTCAACCGTGATTTCATCTGGAATTAACGAAAGTTCGAGGGGGACTAGCCCAAACGCCTGACGAATCTCACCCGAGTGGGCGAGAGTAGGCCTCTGTGGGACCGGCCGCCGCGTGCGGATCCGTTCACGGGGGGTAACGGATTGTGACAGCTCAACTTGATGACGACCCCGTCGTCGCCCTCTCTCCGCCTGCGCAACGGCGGGGTCAACGCCGCACGCTCGGCGTCTTCGGCGGGCGCTCCCCGGAGCGGCCACTGCCTCGAGCAGCACGATGGGAAAAGCTCTTCGTCGTCTGGCTCTTCGCGCTCGATGCGGTCATCGCCACTGTCGCCGTGGGCGGCGGCCTGTACCTGCGCTTCGACGAGAGCACCCACCTGTCGCTCAGCGGCGGCCGGCTGGCCCTGCTGCTCGCGCCGCTCTGGATCGCGCTGCTCGCCGTCAGCCGGGTCTACGAGCGCGAGCGCATCAATCTCGGGACCGAGCAGTTCAAGGCCATCTTCGAGGCCAGCGTGCGGATGGCCGCGCTCACCGCGTTCCTGATGTACCTGACCAACACCCACGTCTCGCGCGGCTTCTTCCTCTTCGCCCTGCCCGGCGGCTTCCTGGCGATGATCGTCGGCCGGCTCGCGGCCCGTGCGATCCTGCACCGGGCCCGGCGCCGCGGCCGCTGCCTGCACCGGGTGCTCGCCGTCGGCAACCCGCAGGACATCGACCACCTGGTCTGCCAGCTCGAGGGCCGTGACCGCCATGGCCTTCGCGTCGTCGCCGCCTGCACCGCCAGCGTCAGCGATCAGCGGCTGAACGCCGACATCCCGATCGTCGGCTCGCCGTTCGACGCGCGCCGGGCAGCCGCCGAGGTCAAGGCCGACACCGTCGCGGTCACCAGCGCCGGCGTGCTCGGCCGCGAGGGGCTCCGCCAGCTCGCCTGGCAGCTCGAGGGCAGCGAGACGGCGCTGCTGCTGACGCCGGAGCTGACCGACGTCGCCGGTCCGCGGGTGAGCATCCGCCCGGTCGGGGCGCTCTCGCTGCTGCAGGTCAGCGAGCCGAAGTTCACCGGTGCCCGCCGGATCCTGAAGGGCGTCTTCGACCGGTCGGTCGCGGCGCTAGCGCTGCTCGTGCTCTCGCCGCTGCTGGTCGTGATCGCGCTGCTGATCAAGATCGACAGCCGCGGCACGGTGTTCTTCCGCCAGACCCGCAGCGGCGTCGGCGGCAAGCCTTTCCCGCTGGTCAAGTTCCGCAGCATGGTGCCGGCGGCGGAGGACCTGCTCATCGACCTCACGGACAGCAATCAGGGCTCGCGGCGTGCTCTTCAAGATTCGCCGCGATCCCCGGGTCACGCGGGTCGGGCGGGTGCTTCGCCGGTTGTCGATCGACGAGCTGCCGCAGCTGTGGAACGTGCTCACGCGGCCAGATGTCGCTCGTCGGGCCCCGCCCGCCGCTGCCGACGGAGGTCGAGCGCTACGGTGACGACGTCCGCCGCCGGTTGCTGGTGAAGCCCGGCCTCACCGGCCTCTGGCAGGTCAGCGGTCGCTCGGACCTCAGCTGGGAGGAGTCGGTCCGCCTCGACCTGTACTACGTCGAGAACTGGTCGTTCGCCATGGACCTCATGATCATGGCGCGCACGGTCGGGGCCGTCGTGGCGGGGCGCGGCGCGTACTAGCCCGCGCGCCCGCCGGACCTAGCGGCCGTTGCGGGCGATGCTCACCGCGTTCGACCCGGCCTGGAGCGGCGAGCACGGGTAGGGCGGATCGGGTTCCTTGGGGCAGATCAGCAGGCTCCGTCACAGGTCAGGACAGCAGCCTGGGCGACGGAAATGAGGCCGCCGGCGCCGCTATCGACTCCGCGATGATCACCCTTTCGTTTGTTTCAGAAGTGGGCACCCGCAACCGACTTAAGGCAGATGCGCCGCCACGTCCTCGTTCCGCTCGTCGCGGTTCTCGGGCTGGCCGCGTTTTGCGCCGAGCTGCAGCTGCAGTGGGGCGGGCCGCGCTTGACGAACTGGATCGACGACCTGACCGAGCTGGCGGCGGCGGTGATCGCGAGCGCTGCCGCCCTCTGGCGTGCTCGGCGCTGCCGGGCCCGGTGCCGGTGGTCGTGGGGGTTCATCGCCGCCGGGTGTGGTGCCTGGGCCGCCGGCCAGGCGGTCTGGTCCTACTACGAGCTGATCGCCCATCGCGATACACCGTTCCCGTCGATCGCCGACGCCGGATTCCTCGCGTTTCCGGTCTTCGCGCTCGTCGGCCTGCTGCTGCGGCCCGCCGCCGCGATCTACCGTCACGGCCGGCTGCGCATCCTGCTCGACGGGATCCTCGTCGCCGGCATCCCTGTTCGCGCTCACCTGGGCGACGGCCTTCGGCGAGACGCTGACGGCCGGCGCCGACTCGGCGTTCGCCCTGACCGTCTCGCTCGCGTATCCCATCGGCGACCTGCTGCTGCTGACGATGACGCTCGTCGTGGTCACGCATGCCCGGGCCGGCGCCCGGCGCGGGCTGGTGCTGCTCGCCATTGGCTTCGCCGCCCTCTCGATCGCCGACAGCGGGTTCGCGTACCTGACGGCGAAGGGCACGTTCGGAACCGGCAACCTCATCGACGCGGCCTGGGTCGCCGGCTTCGTGATCCTCGCGATGGCTGCCCTTGCCGACCGCGGCAGCGAGGAGTCCGGCGGGCGCGTGAGCATCTCGAAACCCGCGCTGCTGCTGCCCTACCTGCCGGCCGGGCTCGGCCTGGCGGTCGCGGCCTACCGGTTGCGCGACCACCAGGGCGACGACGTGTCGCTCGCGGCAGCCGTCATCATGGTCGGCGCCCTGCTCGGACGCCAGCTGCTCGTGCTCCGCGACAATCGCGAGCTGGTCGCCGTCATCACGCGGCAGGCGTTCCACGACGACCTGACCGGGCTTGCGAACCGGTCCCTTTTCGCCGACCGGCTCGCTCACGGCCTGGACCTGCACCGGCGTGACCTGCGGGAGCTCGCCGTCCTGTTCTGCGACCTCGACGACTTCAAGCTGGTCAACGACGGGTTGGGCCACGCGATCGGTGACCAGCTCCTGATGCGGGTCGCCGAACGCCTGCGGGCCGCGCTGCGCCCGGGTGACACGCTGGCTCGACTCGGCGGCGACGAGTTCGCCGTCCTGCTCGAGGACGGCGACGATCCGGTGACGGTCGCCGAACGCATGCGCCAGGTGCTCAACGACCCGTTCACCGTCGACGGGAACCAGCTGTCGGTCCGGGCGAGCATCGGCGTCGCCGTCGTCACGCCCGACATGCTGACGCCCACCAGCAACGAGATCATGGCCAGCGCCGATATCGCCATGTATCGCGCGAAGCGCTCGGGCAAGAACGAGCTGTGCATCTACCGGCCCGGCATGAACCACGACGATGCGTCGGACTTCTCCGTGGTGTCCGCGCTCGCCGATGCGGTGCACCGGAGCACGATCGGCGCTGTCGACGACAGCACGATCCATGTCGCCTACCAGCCGATCATCGATATCGACAGCGGCGCCGCGGTCGGCGTCGAGGTGCTGTCCCGATGGCGTTTCGAGGGCTGCGACGTGCCGCCGTCGGTGTTCATCCCGCTGGCCGAGCGCCACGGCCTGATCTCCGCGCTGACGGACCACGTGCTTTCGGTCGCGTGCGCGCAACTTGCGGTCTGGAGGATGGATTACGGTCTCGAGCGCCTGTGGGTCGGGGTCAACGTCCCGGCCGAGCTGCTCACCGACATGCACTTCCCCGACCGCGTCAAAGCCATCATGGAACGCTACGACCTGCGCGGCCCCAACCTCGTCCTCGAGATCACCGAGGGCGCGCTCGTCCGCGATCCGGCGACCGCGGGTCACATCTGCGGGCGCCTCAACGACGCCGGCGTGCACCTGTCGCTGGACGACTTCGGGACCGGCTACTCCTCCCTCACCCATCTGCGGACGATCCCGCTGTCGTCATTGAAGATCGACAAGTCGTTCATCGATGGAGTCGGCACGTCGCGGGAGGCCGACCAGCTGCTCGACGCCGTCATCGTGCTGGCCCACCAGATGGGCCTCGTCGTGGTGGCCGAAGGCATCGAGACACTCGCTCAGCTGCACCGCGTCAAAGCCATGAGCTGCGAGCTGGGGCAGGGCTACCTGTTCGCCGCCCCCGGGCCGGCGGAAGCGATCACGGGCCACCTCGTAGCCAACCGGCGGCGGCCTGCGGCAGACGCGTTGGCGCAAGCCGGACGCTGAGGCCGACCCCCGCGGGACTGTGCGCCGCAGCCCGCGCCGTGCGCAGGCGCCGGCGGGCTGCCGGCAACGGCCGGTGACCGGCGACCGCCGCGGCCGGAGGGCGACCGCTACCGACCTTCCACAGCGCGAACGCGAGCAGCGCGAAGCCGGCAACGACGAGGCCGAGCAGCACCACCGTCAGCAGGCTCGCCGCCGGCACCCCGTTATCCCTCATCCCGAGGACCAGGCGACCCAGCGTCGACCTGCCCATCTGCACCCTGTTCTGCCAGGCCAAGCTCCGGCTGAGCAGCTGCACGCTCACCCAGAGGAGGCAGCCGAGGGTGAGTACGGCCGGCATGGCACGCCGGCGGCCCGGCAGGCCGTCCAGCGCCCAGGCCGCGCCCAGCGCGACGATCAGCGAGCCCGGCACGAGATAGCGGGTGAACGAAGCCCCACCGCGGCTCGCGTAGAGGAAGAACGGGATCACGGTGAGCAGCGCCTGCGCGCCGAGGAGCAGCACACCCTGCACCGCCGGTTCGCCGAGCCACCGGCGGAAACGGAAGGGCCGGCTGCCAGGCAAGCCGGCGACGCCCCGCACCAGCTGCGCCAGAAAGCCCGCGACCACGAGCCCAACGGCGAGGTACGCCAGGAATTGCGGCGGGCCGGCCAGGTGACGCGGATGGCCGAAGAGCTGCTCGAAGTGCAATTGCCAGAAGCGCGCGGAGAAGACCGAATCGGCGAGCGACAGATGAGGTGCTTGCGTGAAGATGCGCAGCGCTTGCTCGGCGCCGGTCGCATCGCCGTACAGCACGGCATTGCGGATGTAGAACCAGGCGGCCGCCGCGATGACGGCAGCGGGAACGCAACAGGTCATCGCGAGTGCTCGGCGCGACGGCCACCTGCCGCCCGGCTCGCGCTCCCGGAACCCGGCCAGCAAGCACGCGGCAACGGCGATGACGGTGAGGGTGAGACCGCTGCTTCGCGTCAACGCCGCGGCCGCGCAGGCCAGGGCGAGCAGCCCGGCGCGGCGCCAGGTCAGCCCGCGCCGGAGCACCAGGATGCTGGCAGCCGTCGCCAACGAGACGGTCGCGAACGCCGCGGTGTCGTTCATGACGACCGATCCGAGCAGGGCGAACATCGGGATGATGGCGAAGAAGGCGCCCGTGGTCAGTGCGAGGCGCGGCCGGTGCGGGAGCAGCAGCCTGATCGCCCAGATGGCTGCCGCGATTCCGGCCGCCAGGAACAGCGCGCTCAGCATCCGTGCGGCTATCAGGCCGGCCCGCGGCTGGCCGAGGGCAATGCCCAACCGCAACGGGACGCCGGCGAACACGTAATACAGCGGTGGATGGTTGGCCACATAGGTCCACTCCCGGTGCATCCCGGGAATCTCGGGCTGGACCATCGAAGACATGGTGGGCAACTCGCCATGCATGACGTCGAGGGCGTAAGCGGTATGAGCGTTCTCGTCGATCGACGAGAACGGCGGTGCTGCCAGGGCGACGAGGGCCGAGAGCGCCAGGGCCATGAGGATGGCGCCGGCGCAGCCGCGCCACACCCACCGCCGCTGCGCGCCGAGCCCTTCAAATCGGCGAAGGACACGCGACGGCACCGTGCCATCTTTACCGCTGGCGGACGTCACGACGACGCCCGCTCGGCCGGTGTCGCATGGAATTCGTCACGGGCGCGCCCATTCGCCGCGAGTCATCGCGGCTCGCCAGCCCTGGCTGCCACGGGCACGATGACCCCGTGCACATAGCGGACCGGCTCGACGACCTGCCCTGGGCGCCCTATCTGGAGCCCCCCGTCGGCTCCGAGGTCACCCTGCTCCGTGAGGGCCGGTTCGAATCCCTGCAGGTCGCCGACGCCGAGCTCGCGGGGGTCGATGCGTCGGGTGCGCTGCTGTTCGAGTCGGTGCTGTCGCGGGTGACGGTCGACGGCGGCAACTTTCGGCGAACCCGCTTTCGCGACATGTGGTTCGAGGGCACCCGCTGGATCGGCAGCGATCTCGTGGGCAGCGAGTGGAGAGATGTCCACGTCGTCAACTCGGTGTTCGCCGGGACGCAGGCGTTCGACACCAAGCTGGAGCGCGTCGTCCTTCGCGAATGCAAGCTCGACTCGGTCAACCTCCGCGACGCCAAGCTCACCGACGTGCACTTCGTGGACTGCCACCTGAAGGACGTCGACTTCGGCTCGGCGCAGCTGGCGCAGGTGACCTTCGCGGGCACCCGGATCCAGGCCGCACTCTTCGAGCACGCCCGGCTGCGGGAGGTCGATTTCACCGGCGCCACGGAGCTGCAGTTCGCAAGCGGTTTCGAAAGCCTGCGCGGGGCGGTGATCAGCGGGGCGCAGCTGATCGAACTGGCGCCGGCGTTCGCGCGGGCGCTGGGGGTCGTGGTCCGGGACTGAGCGCTGATTCCGCTGGAAATACCGCGCTGGCAGTGCCGCACAGCGCATTTATCGACGCCGGAATCCTGCAACTACAGACTGTTTCTAGCTCACTACAACGCGCGACCAGAGAATTCACACACAGTAATTGCAAGCCCATAGTCGTCACTTTCCGTGACATGCCGGTCGCGCCTTCCTCTCAACCCTGACCAGCACACTTGTCGCCACAGCGAGCTTTTCCACAGTTTTATCGTTCACCCCAACGGGTGAGCGCTCCACAGCTAATCTTCAGCGGACGTCAGCCATTTGTTGGGTGTGGCGCGATTGACCCTCGAGGAGCCGTATGAGCCCGGCCTTGCGCAGCCGCTATGTCGTCGACGAGCGCCTTGGTGAGGGCGCTACGGGTGTCGTCTATCGCGTCAGCCGGCCGGACACCCCTGATCGCGCCATGAAGGCGCTGCGGCCGGAGCTCGCCGAGGACCCGCAGGTTCGCGCCCGCTTTACCCGGGGTCGGCGGCAGATGCGTGCGCTGCGCGGCCCCCACCTGGTGGCCGTCGAGGATCTCGTGGTCGACCACGAGACGGTGGGCATCGTCATGGAGCTGGTCGGCGGGGGCACGCTGCGCGCCTACTCCCGCGCCCACGGCGCGGTGCCCGCGAGCGTCGCCCTTCCCATCGCGCGCCAGAATCCTGCTGGGCCTGTCGGTGCTGCACCGTCGCGGGCTGGTCCACCGCTATCTGAGCCCTGACAATGTGCTGCTGGCGGCGGCCGACGCGCTGGCGCCCACCGTCAAGGTCACCGACTTCGCGCTCGCCCTGCTCGTGGATGTCGACGCTTCGGCCACCCGCCTGGTGCGCGACATCCGCGATCCTTACGCGGCTCCCGAGCTCGTGAAGGGCCTGCCGTCCACCGCCTCTGCCGACATCTACGCCGTCGGCGTCATCCTTCACGAGCTGCTCACCGGCGAGGTCCCGGCCGGGTCCGCGACCAGCCTTGAGCGCGCTACGGCAGGCCCGCGGCCTTCCACGATCAGCCCCGGGCTGTGGCAGCTGCTCTCCAGCTGGCTCAGCGCGGATCCGGCGCGCCGTACGGCCGACGCCAAGCAGGCGCTCGCGGCCCTCGACAGCCTGGAGGCGGTGGTCGCTCGCCCGGCAGCCGACGTTGTGGCCGGCGCCGCGACGCCGGTTGCCGCTTCGGCCGTCGCCGCAGCGCCGGCCCCCGCCCTCGATGGCGCGGGAGAGCCGGAGCGGCTCGCAGTCGAGAACGCGGCACCTCGTGTCCAGCACCGTCCACGGCTGATCGTGTCCAGTGCCGGTGAGCTGGCGCGCGTTCCGGCGATGGCCAGCCAGGCCCGGGCCGAGCAGGCGGCAGGCGCAGCCAGCGAGGTGCGCGGGGTCGATGTTCCCGCCCAAGGCGGCGACACCCTCCAGGTGATGCGTGACCTGCCGACCGTGGTTTCCGGCCCGGCCGGCGGTTCGGCCGGCCCGTCGCTCACCAAGGCGCCGGTCGCGTTCGCAGGCCCGCGCATCAGCCCGCCGCCATCCCCTCCCGGCGGCGCCCCGCCGGCCTGGCCCCATTTCGCTTTTGAGGAGGAGAAGCCAGAGCCGACCTTCACGTTCGAAGACGAGCCCCGCAAGTGGAACTGGCGGCGTTTGCGCACCCGGGCCGTCGCCATCAACACCGCCCTCGTGCTGTTTGCCGTCGCCATCTTCGGGACGATCCTTTTCCTCACGCGTGGCAGCAAGCCGCCCACGAAGTTCACGTACTACTTCCCGAGCGAGACCTTCCCGGACTCGGGCCTGCAGCTCGCCCGCACCTGGACGGTCCGCGGCGGCAAGAACCCGACGCTTCACGGTGAGCTCGTCTTCCGGGTGGGCAAGGCGACCACCGCGACGGTGGACGAGCTCATCCCGACCTCGCTGCTGGCCGCGGCCACCTCGGTGTCGTTCTACCCGAAGCCCGCTGAGCAGCTGCAGTCCAACCATCTGGTCCGCTATCACGTCGTCGTGAGCCCCGAGCAGCTGGTGGTCAACACCTACGACATCGCGCTACGCGACCCCAACGTGTCGATGGGGCAGCTGCAAGGTTGGGCGGATGATCAGCTGAAGGAGACCGGCCTGCTCTACCGCGGCTCCCACGCCCTGAAGAGCCTGGCGCTGCCCAAGGCCGCCACGGTGACGGCCGGCCGTTCGATTCACCTTTCGCTCACGGCACTACAGACCAATGGCGCCAAGGCACCCACTATTGCCGTTGGCGGGGCCCGGTACGTGGTCGCGAACCCGAAGATCGCCACGGTGAGCCCTGATGGCACGGTCCACGCCTTGCGGGCCGGCAGGACGACAGTCCGGGCGACCCTCGGCAAGCTTTCGGCGATAACGACCATCACCGTCATCGCTCCGAAGAAGACCGGGACCGCCGGCGTGGCTGACCTGGGTCAGGCCGTGGTCGAGCCGAGCCCGTTCGCCGACGTGTCGACCGCGCCTGACGGGGTGACCGCCGGCGTCACGGGAGTGAGCGGAGTGACCCCGTCCAGCGGCGGGACGCGGAGCACGACCCCCGTCACCGTCGTCCCGAGCGGCAAGCCCTCATCGGGCGGCACGGGCACGGTCACCAAGCCCACCGGCGGCACGACCAAACCGCCCACCGGCGGTACCACCAAGCCCCCGACAGGCGGCGCCACCAAGCCGCCCACGGGCGGCACGGGGACCGGCACCGGCGGGACCGGTACGGGCACGGGTACGGGCACCGGAACTGGCGGAACGGGGACCGGCACCGGCGGCACCGGCACGGGCACGGGTACGGGCACCGGAACTGGCGGAACGGGGACCGGCACCGGCGGCACCGGAACGGGCACCGGCGCACGGGCACCGGAACTGGCGGAACGGGGACCGGCACCGGCGGCACCGGAACGGGCACGGCGCACCGGCACCGGAACTGGCGGAACGGGGACCGGCACCGGCGGGACCGGAACGGGCACCGGCGGCACCGGCACCGGAACTGGCGGAACGGGGACCGGCACCGGCGGGACCGGCACGGGAACCGGAACTGGTGGAACGGGGACGGGCACCGGCACCGGCGGGACCGGGACCGGGACGGGACGGCACCGATCCGGCGCCATCCGCCGGCCCCACGGCCCCACCGCCGGCGCGACGGCCCCCGCGGGCTGACCACCCGGCGGCGCCGGGCGCCGCGCGGCCTACTTCGGGTTGAGCGGCAGGTGCACCAGCGTCGCGAACCCGGCATTGAAGGCGGCGACTTCCGTCGTCGGCTTCACCGTGGCGGTGCAGTCCTGCGCCGCGAGTGGCGATTGGCCCGGCAGCAGCGCCGTCTGCACTGCGAGGACGAGTTCACCGCGAACCTTGCCCGCTGTGCAGCTCGGAACGTTGAGCCCGTCCAGGATGCCCGGGGTGCTGGTTGCCGCGCGCGGCAGCGACGGGCGCTCGCGGCGGAACCAGTCGATCGCGTAGCCAGCCGCCGTCGCGAAGTCGTACTTGACGAATCCTGCGCTCACCGCGAGCGAGGGCACCCCGTGGCGGGCAGCGACCCGGGCGGCTCCCACCGTGCCGGAGATGTCGATGAGCGGGCCGAGGTTCTGGCCGGCATTCGCGCCGGAGATGACGACGTCGGGGGTGAGGTGCAGCTGGTCGAACGCGACGTTCGCGGCATCGGCCGGGGTGCCGTGCACGGAGACGGCCGGGTAACCGCTGCGCGTCTTGGCGTCGTCGTAGGTGACCGGTCCTGTCGAGACCTTGCCACCGGCCCCGCTGTTGTTCTTGTCCGGCGCGACGACCTTGATCGTGAGTGCCGGCTCCTTGCGAAGCGCCTGCACCACGGCGTCGATGCCGGGAGCGTTGTAGCCGTCGTCGTTCATGACGAGGACGGTGAGCGGCTTGACTACGGCCGCCGGGTTCGACTCGTTCGCAGATGCTGACGCCGTGGCGGCGGCGGACTTCGAGGACGAGGCGCTGCTGGAGCAGCCGGCCACGCCCACCACGGACAGGCTGGCGGCGAGGGCGAGAGTCAGGGCTGCCGGGCGACGCTGCCCCGGATGAGTGCGCACGAGAGCGCAACCTAGCAGTGATGTTCGACGCGCTGGCCACAAGCAGGTGAAGGAACAGCGCGGGCTGCGCCTAGGCTCGCTTCGTGCAGGATTCCGTGACCGTCCATATGTCCGCTTCTCCAGAAAGGATCTGGGCGCTCGTCAGCGACGTCACCCGTATCGGCGAGTTCAGCCCCGAGACGTTCGAGGCGGAGTGGCTCGACGGCGCGAGCGGCCCGGCCGAGGGAGCGCGCTTTCGCGGTCACGTGAAGCGCAACGGCCGCGGACCGACCTACTGGACGAAATGCGTCGTTTCGGCCTGCGAGCCCGAGCGCGAGTTCGCCTTCGGGGTCCTCGGCGGCGGCGAGAAGGTCATCAACAAGTGGGGTTACCGGCTTCAGGCCGTTGACGGCGGCACTGACGTCACCGAGTTCTTCGAGCTGCAGCCGATGCTCGCGCTGCGGCTCTACTGGACCGTGATGGGCCGCTGGCGAGGCAAGACGAACCGCGACGGGATGCGCACGACGCTCGAGAGCATCAAGAAGGTCGTCGAGGCCGAAGGCTGAGCGCGGCTGGCTACCCGGTCCCGGCGTCACCGATGTCCTCGGCCCAGACCTGCGGGTAACGCTCGATGAAGGTCGCCATCAGCTGGCGGCACTCGTCGTCGTCGAGCACCGTGACGGCCACCCCGGCGGCTGCCAGCCACTCGTGCTGGCCCGCGAAGGTGCGCGCCTCCCCGACCACGAGGCCCGTGATGCCGAACTGGCGAATCAGCCCGCTGCAGTACCAGCAGGGCGAGAGGGTCGTCACCATCGTCGAGCCGCGGTAGGTCCGCTGCCGCCCGGCCGCCCGAAAGGCGGCGGTCTCACCGTGCACGGACGGATCGCCGCTCTGCACCCGCTGGTTGCGGCCGCGGCCGAGCAGCCGCCCGTCCGGACCGAACAGGGCCGCCCCGACCGGCACCCCGCCTTCGGCAAGTCCTGCGCGAGCCTCCTGCACGGCCACCTCGAGCATCCGCCGGGCGTCCATGCGCGCCAGTCTGCCCGCCGCCGCGCCGTGCGGCCACCGGGGTTGGCGTCGCCGGGGTTGGCGTCGCCGGGTTGGCGTCGCCGGGGCAAGCAGAGTCACGTCATGGTCTTGCCCGCCAGTCCGCCGGACTCCGAGGAGCTGGCCCGTGAAATCGCGCGTTACGGCACCCGGACGGTCGCGGTCGAACCGGGTGGCGCTGAGCCCATCCCGCTGAGCGAGCGCCACGGCAAGCCGATCCAGCTGCTCTGGACCTGGACCTCGCCGAACCTCGAGTTCGCCACCGTCTTCGTCGGCTTCATCGGGCTCGCGTTCTTCGGTCTCAACGCCTGGCAGGCGGCGCTCGCCATCATCGTCGGCAACGGCCTGGCTGCCGCGAGCCACTACTCGCTCTCGCGCATGGGCCCGCGCTTCGGGGTGCCGCAGATGGTGCTCAGCCGGCTGCCATTCGGCTTCTACGGCAACGCGATTCCGGCCACGATCGGCTCGCTCATCGCGGGCATCGGCTGGTTCGCGGTGAACAGCGTGAGCGGGGCGCTCGCGCTCAGCGCCCTCACCACCTGGAGCGACGAGGTCTGCCTGATCATCATCGCGGTCGTGCAGGTGGTGGTCGCCTTCCTCGGCCACAACCTGGTCCAGGCGTTCGAGCGCTATGCCTTCCCGTTGCTGGCGATCGTCTGGCTCCTCGCGGCGATCTGGACGTTCACGAACGCTGATTTCAGCGCCCCCGGGGGCGGCGGTGGGATCGGTGGGTTCACGCTGACGGCCGCGGCGTGCTTCGGATACGCCGCCGGCTGGAACCCGTACGCCTCGGACTACACGCGCTACCTCGCACCGGGGGCGTCCGAGCATCGCGCCGGGCTGTTCGCCGCGCTCGGACTGTTCGCATCCACGACCGTGCTGGAGCTGGTGGGGGTGGCCTCCGCGACGGTGCTCGCGGGCGCGAAAGGCAATCCGGTCGGCAACTTCACCGACGCGCTGCCGACCGCGCTCGGCAAGGTCACGCTGCTGTGCATCGCCCTCGGCTCGTGCGCGGCCAACATCCTCAACATCTACTCGGGCGCGCTGTCGTTCCTCGCGATCGGCGTCCGCATCGCCGGGCAGCATGCGCGTGCCCTGGTGGCCGCGCTTTTCGGGGTGGTCGGGACTGCTGTCGCATGGGGAGGCCTGTCCGACGCGGGCAGCAAGTACGAGAACTTCCTCCTCGTCGTCGCGTACTGGCTCGGGCCGTGGCTGGGCGTCGTCTTCGCCGACAAGCTCGTCTTCCGTAGCCGCCGCGACGAGGCCGGCCTCATCCGCGACCGCAGCTACCAGAACTGGGCGGGCCTGATCGCGCTCGCCGTGGGGGTGCCGCTGTCGATCGTGCTGTTCTCGAACCAGACCAGGTTCATGGGCATCGTCGTCAAGCACCACCCGGCTTTCGGCGACATCACCTTCGCCGTCGGGGCGCTCGTCTCGGGCCTGGTCTACGCGCTTCTCGTCTCCACGGTGCTGAAACCGCGGTCCAAGGCGTGGCCTGGATGACACTACCGGAACCGGGATTCCGGTTCCGGCTACGATGGCTGCCATGTCTACGCTCGCCGCCGACGTTCCCGATCCTCCCCGGCCGAGCCGCCCCAGCCATCGGGTCACGTTCGTGGTGCTGGCCTCCGCCGTGCTCGCGTACGCCATCCTGCAGTCGATGGTCTCGCCGATCCTGCCGACCATCCAGCACGAGTTGCACACGACGCAGAACACCGTCACCTGGGTGCTCACGGTCTACCTGCTGTCGGCATCGGTGTTCACGCCGATCGTCGGCCGTATCGGCGACAAGGTGGGCAAGAAGAAGACCTTCCTGTGGGCGATGGCGGCGCTCGTCGTCGGCTCGGTGCTCGCCGCGGTCACCGATTCGATCGGCTGGCTGATCGTCGCCCGGGCGATCCAGGGCATCGGCGGCGGCGTGCTGCCGCTGGTGTTCGGCATCATCCGCGACGAGTTCCCGCCCGAGAAGGTGAGCGGGGCGGTCGGCGTGGTCGCCGCGATGACGGCTGCTGGATCCGGGCTCGGCATCGTGCTGGCCGGCCCGATCATCGAGGTGTTGAGCTACCACTGGCTGTTCTGGATCCCGGCGATCGTGGTCACGCTGGCGGCGCTCGCGGCGTACTTCGTCGTCCCGGAGTCACGGACCAGGACGCCGGGTGGGATCAGCGTGCTCGGTGGTGTGCTGCTGTCGGCGTGGCTGGTGGCATTCCTCGTCGCGATCAGCCAGGGCGAGAAGTGGGGCTGGTCGTCCGGCAAGACGATCGGCCTGCTGGCCGCCGCCGTGGTGCTCGGAGTCGCCTGGTACCTCTCGGAATCCCGCTCGTCGGCGCCGCTGATCGACATGAAGATGATGCGGCGTCCGGCAGTCTGGACCACGAATCTGGTCGCGCTGCTGTTCGGCGCCGGGATGTATGCCGCGTTCGCGTTCCTGCCGAGCTTCGTGCAGGCACCGCGAGCCTTGAACGGCTACGGCTTCGACGCGAGCATCACCAAGTCCGGCCTGTTCCTCCTGCCGCTCACGGTCTTCATGTTCCTGTGCGGGGCCCTCTCCGGACGGCTCGCCGAACGCATCGGAGCCAAGCTCGTCCTGCTCGCCGGATCGGCCATCAGCGCCGTCGGTTACGCGATCGTCGCGTTCGCGCATGACCAGCAGTGGGAGGTCTTTCTCGCCTCCGCGATCATCGGAGCAGCGCTCGGCTTCGGGTTCTCCGCGATGTCGTCGCTCATCGTCGTCGCGGTGCCGCCGGAGCAGACCGGGGTCGCCACCGGCATGAACGCCAACATCCGGACCATCGGCGGCTCGATCGGCTCGGCGCTGACGGCCGCTGTCGTCACGTCCGCGGTCGGCGTGGCCGGCCTGCCGAAAGAGTCCGGCTACACCAACGGTTACGCGATACTCACCGGCATGAGCGTTCTGGCGACCCTCGCGGTCTTCCTGATCCCGGTCAGCCGGCGCGCTTCCCATGAGCACGTCGAGATGCGTCATGCCGAGCTGGCGCTCGTGGCCGGCGGCACGCTGTTCGGGGACGAGCCGGAATGAGCCGCGTACCCGCCGCGGGTATTTCGGAGCCGCGGCCACTGCGTCAGGACGCGGCCCGCAACCGCCGTCACCTGCTGGACGCCGCCCGCCGGGTGTTCGGCCACGATGGCCTCGGCTGCGGGGTCGAGGCGGTCGCCCGTGAGGCGGGGGTCGGCACCGGCACGCTCTACCGCCACTTCCCGAGCAAGGACGAGCTCATCGCCGCGCTCATCGAAGACCTGTCCGCCGATGTGCTGCGCAGCGCGCAGGATGCCCTGGCCCGGGGTGACGGGACCGGGCTCTGGGAGTTCCTGCGGGCAGCGGGTGCGTTGCAGGCCGACTATCAGGGGCTGCTGTACCGGCTCTGGGTGGGTGCCTCGCCGACCCGGCTCACCGAGATCCGCAGCTGCGTCGGGCGGCTCGTCGACGACGCGCACCGGCACGGGACGCTCGCGGCCGACGTCGAGCAGCCCGACATCGTCGTCGTGTTGCACGGGCTGCGCGGGGTCATCGAGGCGAACGCCGGAAGCGACACCCCCGGCGCCTGGGAGCGCTACCTCGAGCTGGTGCTGACCGGGCTGCGGCGCGGTGATTGAGGCCGGGCCAGCGCGAACCATCGATCTCTGTCAATATAGGTCCGTGGTGGAACTTCTCGAGCTTCAGGCGAACGGCCGGCTGGTCTGCTGCTCCCCGCTCGCCCGCGAGCCGATCTCGGCCGAGGCCGCTGCGGAGCTGTCCGGCCTGTTCAAGGCGATCGCCGATCCCACCCGCCTGCGCCTGCTCTCGCTGATCCAGGCCCACGAGGGCGGCGAGGCGTGCGTCTGCGATCTCACCGACCCCGTTGGCCTCAGCCAGCCCACCGTGAGCCACCACCTGCGCGTGCTGCTCGACGCGGGGCTCGTCACGCGCACCAAGCGCGGAACGTGGGCCTACTACCAGGCGGTGCCGGACCGGCTCGCCGCGCTCGCGGCGGTCATCTCACCTCCGGCCGCGGCGTAGCTCCGGCTCGCTCACGCACAATCCGCTGTCGCGCCGGGCGTCGCATCTCTTCGACCAGACAACCGATTCGATGGTGCTGACACCCAATCGGTTGTCTGCAGAAAGAGTGGTCCTGTTCCGGACGACACCGGATCCGTTGTGAGGGCTAGCAGATCCGGGGCAGCGGGTCTCCCACCAGCATGTCGATGAGCCGGTGCCCCCCGAAGGCCGTGCGCCCGAGGACCCGGCCCGGCGGCTCGTCGCGCACCTCGCCGATGAGGGCCGCGTCCTCGCCGCCGGGGATCTCCCGCATGGCCGCCAGTGCCGCCGCTGCCTGATCGGCGGCCACGAACGCCACGAGCTTGCCCTCGTTGGCGACATACAGCGGGTCGATGCCGAGGATCTCACCTGCGCCCTTCACCTCGGGATGCACGGGAACCCGCGCCTCATCGATGACGATGCCCACCTCAGCGGCGAGCGCGATCTCGTTGAGCACCGTCGCCAATCCCCCGCGGGTCGCGTCGCGCATGCAGTGCAGCGCCTCCCCGCCGGCGCCGATCAACGCGGAGGCCAGCGACCACAGCGGTTGCGTATCGCTGCGCACGTCAGCCTCGATGTCCAGCTCGCCGCGAGCGAGCAGGATGGCGATGCCGTGGTCGCCGATCGGCCCGGAGACGAGGACGCGGTCGCCGGGCTGTACCCGCCCGGGCGAGAGCTCGACCTCTTCCGCGACCAGGCCGACCCCCGTCGTCACCACGTACATCTGCTCGCACTTGCCGCGCTCGACCACCTTGGTGTCACCGGTGACGATCGAAACGCCAGCGTTTGCAGCAGCTTTCGCCATCGCGGCGATCTCGGCGTCGAGCGTCTCGGCCGGCAGCCCTTCCTCGAGCACGAGCGCGGCCGACAGCGCCAGCGGGCGGGCACCCGACACGGCGAGGTCGTTCACGGTGCCGTTGACGGCCAGCTCTCCGATCGACCCGCCGGGAAAGCGGATCGGCCGCACGACGAAGGCGTCCGTCGTCATCGCGAGCCGCGACGTTCCCGCGGTCAGCAGGCCGGCATCCGACAGCTGATCGAGGGCCGGGTTCGCGAGGCGCGGCACGATGAGCCCTTCGACGAGAGCGCGGCTCGCTTTACCACCGGCGCCATGGGCCATGGTGACGTGATCGTCGCGGAAGCGCTGCGGCCGGCGCCGCATCGCCTCGATGCGCTCGCCGACCCGCTGCTCGGCCGCTGATGTCACGGCCGTCACGAAAGCACCTGGAGCGAGAGCCGACCCTCCGCGTACTGGCCGAAGTTGTAGTAGGCCGCGCAGGCACCTTCGGAGGACACCATGCACGTGCCGATCGGCGTCTCCGGCGTGCAGGCCGTGCCGAAAACCTTGCATTCCCAGGGCTTCAGGACTCCCTTGAGCACCTCACCGCACTGGCACGCCTTCGGGTCCTCGACCCGCAGCCCGGGCAGCGAGAAGCGGGCCTCCGCGTCGTAGTCGATGTACTCGGGAGCGACCATCAGCGCCGAGTCGGGGATCGATCCGAGCCCGCGCCACTCGAAGTGCGGGCGCCGGACGAAGACCTCGTCCAGCACGCCGACCGCCGCCGGGTTGCCGTCGTAGGGGACGACCCGGCCGTACTGGTTTTCGATCTCCGCTCGCCCCTCGGAGAACTGCTTCATGATCATGTAGACCGACTGCAGCAGGTCGAGCGGCTCGAAACCGGCGACGACGAGGGGCATCCGGTAGTCCCGGGCGATCCACTCGTAGGGTCGGCAGCCGATGACCGTCGAGACGTGACCGGGTCCGATGAACGCGTCGAGATCCAGATCCGGCGCGTCGAGGATGGCATGCAGTGCGGGGTTGATGGCGATGTGGTTGCAGAACACCGAGAAGTTCTTCACACCGTCACGCGCGGCCCGCTTGATGGTGAGCGCGGTGGACGGCGAGGTCGTCTCGAAGCCAATGGCGAAGAAGACCACCTGGCGGTCGGGGTTCTCGCGGGCGATGCGCAGGGCATCGAGCGGCGAGTAGACCATGCGGATGTCGGCGCCGCGCGCCTTCGCGTCCAGGAACGAGCCGCGCCCGCCGGGCACCCGCATCATGTCGCCGAAGCAGGTGAGGATGACCCCTTCACGCTCAGCGATGGAGATGCCGTCATCGACCCGGCCCATCGGGATGACGCAGACCGGGCAGCCCGGGCCGTGCACGAGCTCGATGGCTTCGGGCAGGTGGTCCTGCACCCCGTAGCGGTAGATGGTGTGCGTGTGGCCGCCGCACACCTCCATCACCTTGTAGTGACGGCCCGGTTCCACCAGCGACGTGATCTGGCGGCCGAGCATCTCGGCCAGCTCGGGGTCACGGAACTCATCGACGAACTTCATCGCTCACTCCCTGCTGGGTTTGCCATCACTTCAAGGGCCACGCCGGCGTGCACGAGCAGCCGGTCACCCGCGCGTACAGCCCCGACGAGATCGGTCGCCACCTGCTCGTGACGGTCGGATTCATCGACGCAGTCCGCGTCGGCACCGTCGAAGCCGACGACCGTCAGCTCCACGGCAACATCGCCGCAGGTGATGCAGCCGGACCCGGCCTCGCAGCTACTCAATGCCCGACCCCGCGACCGCTTGCAGCTCGTCGTCGAAGGCCTGGCCCATCATTTCCAGCATCGACAACGCTTCCGCCGCCTCGCGCTCGTCGACGATCGACATCGCGAAACCGACGTGGATGAGGACGTAGTCGCCGACCTTGGGATTCAGGTCGCTGATGAGACCGACATTGATCTTGCGCTTCACGCCGACGACGTCGACGAGCGCGAGCTGGTCGGCGTTGCCCGGCAGGAACTCGACGATCTGGCCCGGAATGGCTAGGCACATGGGTTACGCCCCCGCGTTCTCGTGGGTGTGGGTGTGCGGCGGGACGAGCTCGGGCGCGATGGCGCCGAGCGCCGGGTCCGCGAACTCGAGCCACTCGAGGATCACCTCGTCGCCGCCGTCGACGGCGACGTCCAGCGAGCCGCACTGCGGGCAGGCCGGGGTCGGGTCGGGGGTCGAGAAGTCGGCACGGCAATCCATGCAGTGGCCCTGGGCCGGCACCACGGTGAGCTCGACGTCCGCTTCGGCAGCCGCTCCCCCTGCGGCGGCGATCTCGAACGACTGCTGGAACGCCTCGTCCACCACCCGATGCACGGCGCCGATCCGAACCCCGACAGCGACGACACGCCGCCCCCTGGCACGGCGCTCCACCGCTTCGACCACGCCCTCGCAGTAGCTCATCTCATGCATGACGGCGCCCGCCGGTCACCCCGCCGGTCACGTGGCCGCTCACATGGCCCGTATTCGCCGGTAGCGCTGGACGTCAGGCGTCGATTTCGCGCCGACGATCGCTCCAACGGCCACCGCGATCACCATCAGCGCAACCGTGATTCGGCCAATGACAGCCACGGCAGTCCCCTCCATCTCTTGCCTCATCGCTTGGCTCACCGCTCACCTCACTGTTTTGCGTCAGCCTTACGGGTCAATCCGAACTGGTTCTCCAGAACGTCGAAGACGAGCTGCACCGCCTCGTCGACCGCGTGCTCCACCGGCGCCGTGAGGCCGATGCCGTCACGCACATCGCCCGGGATGCAGCCGACCAGGTACGTCGGCGGCAGCCTTCCGCCGAGCTGCTCGAGGCTGCCGAGCACGGCTACCGGTGCCATTCCGTGCGCGTCGAACTCTCCCTCACCGATGTCGTCCGGCCCGATCTCGAGCACGCACAACCCGCCGGGCGCCCCGCTACCGGGGAGGGCATCGACGATCACCAGCCCGCTGTACCCGTCCAGCAGGTCGTAGGCCAGGTGCATCCCGCGGATCCCGTAGTCGACGACCCGCACCCCGGCCGGAAGCTCGTGCGCCGATAGCCGTCTGGCGACCTCGGGGCCGAAGCCGTCGTCGGTGAGGAAGAGGTTGCCGATGCCCGCGACGAGCACCGTGCCCTCGGTCCCTTTCATGGCCGTGACCCGGCGTGGGTGAGCGGCTCGACTTCCTCCGGTGAGAAGTAGTAGAACCGGCCGCTGGTGTCGTAGAGGTCGCGTCCCGGGTCGTCCTCGAGCACCACGGCGATGTGCGTCTGACCGTCGAAGTCGAAGTAGACGCGGGTGACGAGTGCCGTCTGGCCGGCCAGGAAGATGTCCTGCGCGTCCGCCCGGCGCGTGGGACGCAGCAGCACCCGGCTCCCGCGCGCCACCGGAACCCCTCTGATGTCAACGGAATCCGTGAGCGGCTCGGCCGGATCGACCGGCTGCCTGCGAGCGCCGTGCAGCCGTTCCATGGCCGAGCCGGTCATCCCGTCGCAGCGGTCGAGGATCGCCGCCGCCCTCGGGTCCGTCCCCCGCGCCTCAGCCTTCTCCCCGTCGGTCATCGTGATGACGCGCAGCGTCAGGATCTCGTCGATCTCCGTCGCGTCGAACAGGTCGCCGGCACTCTCGGGTGCGACAGTCGGATGGTCGCCGAGGATGATCGGCGCGACGAGCACCGCGTCGCTGCCGTCGTCGTCGGCGATCAGGCTCGGCCAGCAACGCTGCGACATCAGGGTTTTCGCGTCGGCGGCGGCCCAGTCCGGCGGGTCGATGCTCGACAGGAAGCGCCCGCCGAGCGCCGTCAGCAGCAGGTGCGTCCCGACGAACGAGTGGCGTGCGGCCAGATCGCGTGGGGTGCCACCGGGGGCCAAGCTCGCCTCGCGCGCCCAGGCGGTGTGGTTGTCGACGGTGATGGTGAGGATGCCGGCACGCGGGTCCAGGCCAGGGTCGAGAGCTACGGCGACGGCGCCTTGCAGCGCCCACCGACGGCGTACCAGGCGGCCCACCACGTTCCCGCCTTCGGTCAGCTCCTCGACGTCAGTGTCTTCAGCCCCGCCCGAGAGCCCGACGTCGAGCGTGTGACCGACGACGAGATCGCTGAGCGTGATCCCGGCGAAGCAGACCTCGCGCGGGACCGCCTCGTGGAACGGGATCCAGCGGGTGCCCTCGACCACGAGCTCGCTCACCGGCACCCACCGGTCGCCCTCGCGGCGCTCGACGGATCGGGCCTGAACGTGCAGGAACCGCAGGCAGATGTCAATGGTCGCGCCGAGTTGCTGAGCCTCGAAGAGCACCTGCGCGGACATCGTGGGCGGCTCACCGACCCCGGCCTGCTCGGCACCCTCCGGACCCAGAATGCCGAACTGCCAGCGGACCTGGTTCTTCGCCGAGGAAGCACGGTACGGGTACAGCAGGTACCCCTCATAGAGGACGGCATCGGCGACCTGCCGGGCCCGCGTCAGATCGCCCATATCGGGTCCGATGTTGGTCTAGCAGCGGGGAGTAGCTCGAGCACCGTCTCGTCCCACGTCGTGAAGCCGTGTGCCGCCTTCTCGCGGGCCAGGGCGTCGATGGTCTCGCGGTCCAGCCGGATCCAACCGCTGCTCGGGAAGTACAGGTCCATCAGCTGGTGCCAGGTGTCGACGGGGAGCTGGCAGCTGCAATCGAGCGACCACGAGAGTTGCTCGACCGCGAAGCCCGTCTCACCGCGGGTGAAGACGGTTCCGCTGAAGAGCAGGCAGAGCGGCATCGCCCCGCCGCGCAACGCGTGCAGGTACTTCGATCCGCTGACGTTCACGTCGTAGCTGACGGCGACCGGTAGGTCGAACTCGGTCGTCCACTCGAAGCCCGGAACCATGGCCGTCGCGTACGTCCAGAGGAAGGGCTTGAGCGTGCTCGCGTAACGGTCGGGCGTGCCGAACAGGTCGGCCAGCCCCTCGCGTTCCTCGGTGTTGTAGGGCCTTCGCTGCGGTTCGATCCTGAGCTGGCAGCGCAGCGCGATCGCATGCACGCGCTCGCCTGACGACTCGGTCGCCCGGATCCGGAAGAGCAGGTGCGGTGCCGCCGCGTACTGCTGCGGGAGGATGTCCGTCACTTCGAACGCCAGCTGGGTCATGGCGTCACCACCGGTCGGCTCTGGGCGCGCACCCGCGCGAAGAACTCCGTGATCTGCGCACGCACTTCTTGCCCGCCGTCGAAGCCGCGCCACAGCTGGCGCAGGTGGCCGACGAGCTCGTAACACACGTCAATCGGGACCAGGTACGCCACTGACGAATCGCTTCGCGTGCCTTGGTCGTCCGTGTGGACCAGCAGCGCCTCCACGTCAGGTTTGAGGGTGTCCAGGCCCGGCACCGCCGCTACGACCCGGTCCCACGCGTCGAGGCTCAGCTCGGACTCCGTCGCCCCCGCCGGTCCCGGATAGAACGCGACGATCCGGCCGAGCGTGGAATTGCGGAACAGGAAGGCGGTGCCGACCGGTAGCTCCAGCTCGTCCCAGACCGGCGCCGCGAGGTCGGGGAAGGCGAGATACCGGTCGGGCACCGCACGGTAGGCGAGCTCGGCGTCGTCGTGGGCGAACAGCAGGTAGCAGGGACGGCAGGTGCAGAGCAGCACCCGGCTGGAAATGTTGACGACGTGCGAGTGCTGCAAGGATTCGTCACCGATGCGGTCGCCGCACATCTCGCAGCGCTCGAAGGCCGGACGCTCGGTCGGGCGTCCCGCCCGGATCCGCGAGAGGACGGCGAGCGCCGACGGCGGACCGGCGGCTGTCATGTCAGCCCCGTCATGCCGGGTCGCCGGCTTGGATACGCGAGGAGAGCGCGGTGATCGGGATGACGGCCGCAGCGCGCTCCGGCGGCGGCGCATGAGTCGGGGCCGTCGACGCCTCGACGTCGATCCGGATGACCTCCGGAGCGGCAGCACGGATGGCCCCCTCGACGGTGGCCTGGAGGGTCACCGATGAGGAGGCACACCCGTCGCAGCTGCCGAGCAGTTGCAGCCTGACGACGCCCTCATCACTGATGTCGACGACCCTCATGTCACCGTCATGCGAGTCGAAGTAGGGGCGTACCGACTCCAAGGCCAGCTCGACGCGATCTTCGAGCGCGTAGGGATGCAAGCCATGCACGGCAAGCAGTCCGGAGACCAGCTCGTCCTGCGCAAGGGACGCCAGCAGCTCGTCGCTGAGCGCGCCGGCGTCGTACGCGAGCTCCATCAGGCGTTCGAGCCCGGCGCCGTACAGATCGGCGACGAGACGGACCAGCTCCTCGGCCCGTTCCCGGGCGAGCGGGCCTGCGGCGGCGCTGGCCTCGAGGAGGCTCTCGATGCGCTCGCCGCAGGCCGCCGGATCAAGTCCTGGCGCCCCCACCGCGCCGGTGGTCATTCCTCTCCTGACACAGCCGCCGTCGGCGAGTGGACTTTCTTCAGCGTCTTGCCCTCGCCGAGATACATGTGCACGCCGCACGGAAGGCAGGGGTCGAAGCTGCGCACGGTGCGCATCACGTCGATGCCCTTGAAGTTCTCGCGGTCGTTCTCCTCGAACAGCGGCTGGTCCTGCACCGCGTCCTCGTAGGGGCCTGGCGTTCCGTAGACGTCGCGCGGGTTCGCGTTCCACGGGGTCGGCGGGTACGGGTGGTAGTTCGCGATCTTCCCGTCGCGGATGACCATGTGGTGAGAGAGCACGCCGCGTACGGCCTCGGTGAAGCCGCAGCCGATGCCCTCGTCCGGGACGTCGAACTTCTCCCACGTCTTGGTGCGTCCGGCACGTATCTCGACGAGTGCCTTCTCGGCGAAGTGCAATGCGGAGGCGGCCGCGTACGCCTGGAAGTAGGTCCGCGCGCGGTCCCGCTCGATGGTGTTGGACCACTGCGGGATCTTCCATTCGAAGTCGACCGGGCCCTTGGTGGCGGTCTTCGGAAGGTGGATCTGCACGCTGCTGCCGGTGGCCTTGATGAAGTCGTGGGAGACCAGGCCGGCCAGCGCCGTCGACCACAGCCTGGCGAGCGGCCCGCCGCCGGTGTCGAGCGCCAGGTGGTCCTTGCCGTCGTACCAGCGCGGTGACATGACCCAGCTGTACTTGTCGTCCAGGTCGCGCTTCTGCGGGCGCGGGTTGGTGTGCTGGTTCCACGGGTGGCGCCGGTCGACCGCATTGCCGAGCGGATCGTTCCGCACGAACATCTCCTGGTCTTCCCAGTCGTCGTAGTACGAGCTGCCGAGCAGGATCCGGATGCCGAGGTTGATGTCGACCAGGCTGGTCGTGACGAGCTTGCCGTCGACGACAATGCCTGGGGTCACGAACATCTTGCGGCCCCACTGCTCCATGTCCGCGTAGGAGAAGTTGCAGTACTCCGGGTCCTGGAAGGAGCCCCAGCAGCCGAGCAGCGTGCGGCGCAGGCCGACCTGCTCGTAGCCGGGCAGCGCCTCGTAGAAGAAGTCGAAGAGGTCGTCGTGCATCGGGACGACGGCCTTCATGAACTCGACGTAGCGCATGAGGCGGGTGATGTAGTCGGTCATCAGCTGGATGGTCGCGACCGTGCCGACCCCGCCCGGGTAGAGCGTCGACGGGTGGACGTGGCGTCCTTCCATCAGGCAGAACATCTCCCGCGTGGAGCGGCTGACTTGCAGCGCCTCGCGGTAGAACTCGCCGGTGAACGGGTTCAGCGCCCGCATGATGTCGGCAATCGTCTTGTAGCCGTGGGCATCCGCGTGCGGCGATGCGGTGTTCTCCGCCTTGGCGAGCACGCCCGGGTTCGTCTCCTTGACCATGCGCTCGCAGAAGTCGACCCCGACCAGGTTCTCCTGGAAGATGTTGTGGTCGAACATGTACTCGGCGGCCTCGCCGAGGTTCACGATCCACTCGCCGAGGTGCGGTGGCTGCACCCCGTAGGCCATGTTCTGCGCGTAGCAGCTGCAGGTGGCGTGGTTATCGCCGCAGATGCCGCAGATCCGGCTGGTGATGAAGTGCGCGTCGCGCGGGTCCTTGCCCTTCATGAACAGGCTGTAACCGCGGAAGATCGACGACGTGCTGTGGCACTCCGCGACGGTCATGTTCGCGAAGTCGATCTTCGTGTAGATGCCGAGGCTGCCGACGATCCGGGTGATCGGATCCCATGCCATCTCGACAAGTTCGCGGTTCTTGTCACTCGTCTTGCCCGAGCGCGGCATGGTCGACGTCATCTGATCAATCCGCCTTGATGCTGTTGTAGGGGAAGTGGGGGCCGGTACCTACCAGGTGCGTTTGGCGCCGCTGAGCAGCTCACGACCGGGCTTGCGCCACTTCGGTTCCTTGTTCAACGTGCGCGTGGTCTGCGCTCGCATCACTTTGATGGCCTTGCCGTAGAAGCCGACCGCGTTCGTCGAGAGCTTGCCGCCCGGGGGCTCGTCCATGAAGGGCATGAACTTGTCGGGGAAGCCGGGCATCGTGCACCCGATGCAGATGCCGCCGACGTTCGGGCAACCGCCGACGCCATTGATCCAGCCGCGTTTGGGCACGTTGCACTTGACGACCGGGCCCCAGCAGCCGAGCTTGACGATGCACTTCGGGCCGCCGTACTCGGTGTCGAAGTCGGCCTGCTCGTAGTAGCCGGCGCGGTCGCAACCTTCGTGCACGGTCATGCCGAACAGCCACGTCGGGCGCAGGGCTTCGTCGAGCGGGATCATCGGCGCCTGCCCGGTCGCCTGATACAGCAGGTAGGTGATGGTCTCCGACAGGTTGTCGCCCTGGACCGGACATCCCGGCACGCAGACGATCGGCAGCCCGGCCTTGCTCTTCCAATCCCAGCCGAGGTAGTCGGGCACACCCATCGCACCCGTCGGGTTGCCGGCCATCGCGTGGATGCCGCCGTACGTCGCACAGGTTCCGGCGGCGATGATCGCCAGAGCCTTGGGTGCCAGCCGGTCGAGCCACTCGCTGGTCGTGACCGGCTGGCCAGTCAGGGGGTTGTTGCCGAAGCCCGACCAGTAACCGTCACCGGCCAGGGCCTCGTTCGGGATCGATCCCTCGACCACGAGCACGAACGGTTCGAGCTCGCCTCGGTCGGCCTTCCAGAACCATTCGAGGAAGTCGTCCCGACCGCCCGCCGGGCCGCACTCGAAGTCGATGAGCGGCCAGTGGACGGCGACTTTGGGTAGGCCGGGCAATGCGCCGAGGGCGATCTCTTCCACGCTGGGTTGTGTTGCTGCGGTCAGGGCGACGGAATCCCCGTCACAACTGAGGCCGGCATTGATCCAAAGGATGTGGACGGTCGTTTCCTCGGCAGCAATTGCCTCGGCGGTTGGCATCGGCGCCTCCCGATGAGGGGCCTGCGCTTGGAGGCCCCGCCACGCCGTAGACGGCCGACTGTGCCGGTCTGTGCGGCGCAAAGGTTGTCTTAGACCCGTTGGCGCGGCAGTGTCAAGAAATTCCGGCAAACCCCCACGTAGCTGGCAGCCAAAGGCGGTGAACTATTCAGGACAATCACCACCCAGCTCGCCTCCGCGTTCGCGTCGCCGGGCTCGTCCAGGGCGTCGGCTTCCGGCCGTTCGTCTGGCGATTGGCGACGGAGCGTGGCCTCTCGGGTTGGGTGAGTAACGACGCCGCCGGGGTGGTGCTGGAGGTCGAAGGGCCTGCAATTGCGGCGGAGTCGCTGGTCGCAGCCCTTTCATCGCCGCTGTCGTCGCCCCCGCCGCTGGCTCGGATCGACTCGGTGTCCTGTTCCGGTGTGCCGATTGCCGGTGACATGTCATTCGTTATCCGGGATTCCGTTGTTGACGGTGCACGAACGGCGCTGATTTCCCCGGATACCGCAACGTGTGACGATTGCTGGCGCGAATTCCGTGATCCAAACGACCGTCGCCACCGGCATCCGTTTGTCAACTGCACGTCCTGCGGGCCGCGCTACTCGATCGTCGAGTCCGTCCCCTACGACCGGTCGCGCACGACGATGGCGGCGTTCCCGATGTGCGCTTCGTGTGCGGCTGAGTACGCGGACCCTTCCAACCGGCGCTTCCATGCCGAGCCGGTGTGCTGCCCCTCGTGCGGACCGCAGCTCACCCTCGTCTCTCCCCGCGGCCAGCCCCTCCGCGGCGACCCCCTGACCGCTGCGGCGCAGCTTCTGCGTGCCGGCGGCGTCTTGGCGGTCAAGGGCCTCGGCGGGTATCACCTGGCGGCCGACGCCCGCTCCGAGTCGGCGGTTGCTTTGCTCCGGTCACGCAAGCGGCGGGAAGACCGGCCGTTCGCTCTGATGGTCACGGATATTTCTTCCGCAGAAGAACTCTGCGAGTTCGAGGATGCCGAACGTGCGCTGCTGACGTCCGCCGCGCGGCCGATCGTGATCCTTCCGCGGAAGAATTCCGCCGGCGTCGCCCCGGCTGTCGCACCTGCTGGACCCTCGCTCGGCGTGATGCTGGCGTACACCCCGCTGCACATGCTGCTGCTCGAGGCGTTCGGCGGGCCTCTGGTGATGACGAGCGGCAACGTCTCCGACGAACCGATCGCCTTCCGCGACGACGACGCGTTAGCGCGGCTCGGCGCAATCGCTGACGCGTTCCTGCTCCACAACCGAGGTATCCGTACCCGGGTCGATGATTCGGTGGTGCGCGTCGTGGCAGGTCGGATCATGCCGATCCGGCGCTCCCGTGGTTACGTGCCGGCGCCGATCTCGCTGCCATTCGAGGCGTCCGAGTTCGTGCTCGGGATGGGCGCGAACCTGAAGAACACGTTCTGCGTCGTCCGTGGCCGGCAGGCGTTCCTCTCCCACCATGTCGGCGACCTTGACAACTACGCCACGTTCGAGTCGTACGTCGACGGCATCGAGCACCTGTTGAAGCTGCTGGACGTGAAACCCGCTGTGATTGCTCATGACCTGCACCCAGACTTCCTGTCGACGACGCACGCCGCCGAGCTGGCTGAGGTTGTGGGAGCGCGGCTGGTCGGGGTCCAGCACCACCAGGCCCACATCGCCTCCTGCCTGGCGGACAACGGGGTCACGTCACCCGTCATCGGGGTCGCCTTCGACGGCTTCGGCCTCGGCTGTGACCGTCACGCGTGGGGTGGCGAGTTCTTCGTCGGGGGCCTTTCGGACCGGTTCGAGCGCGTCGCCCATCTCGAGGAAGTCCCCATGCCCGGCGGCGATGCCGCCACCCGCGAGCCCTGGCGCATGGCGCTCGCCTGGCTGGACCGGGCGTACGGGGGTGAGATTCCCGCTGAGCTAGCGGTTGTTGAGCGCAACCGTGACCGCTGGGATCAGGTCCTGTCGCTCTCCCGATCCGGCCTCAACGCGTCCCTGACATCAAGCGCCGGCCGCCTCTTCGACGGGGTTTCCGCGATCCTCGGTATCCGCGATGTCGTGACCTACGAGGGCCAAGCGGCCATCGAGCTCGAGTACGCAGCGGGTGGTGGCGACGGAACCGATGCCGTGCATCCCACATCAGCCACCGCCATCGTTCGCGCCCTCGCCGATGACCTGCTCGACGGCGCCCCGATCCCCCTCCTGGCCGCGCGGTTCCATGCCGCTATGGCGGGCCTCGTCGTCGCGACCTGCCGCGCCATCCGCGCAAGCCACGACCTCTCCACCGTCGCGCTCTCCGGCGGCGTCTTCCAGAACGGCCTGCTGTTCAAGCAGTGCCTCGATGGCCTGCAGCGCAACGGGTTCACGGTCCTGACCCATCGCCAGGTTCCACCCAATGACGGCGGTCTCAGCCTGGGCCAGGCGTCACTGACCGCGTAACAAGCGAAGCGTTGTCAGCCGGGTCGGACGTTCGATTCACTCGTATAGGCAATCCGTTGTAGGCGATGCTGAAAGTTCTCCACCGCTCGGCCAGAGATCGCGCGTTCACTTTTGCCGAGAGCGGACACCCTTCCCGCGACGGCACGGGATCGTTAGCGTCGATCCGGTGACGGAAACGCGCGAGATCACCTACGACATCGACGGTTTGACGATGACCGCCCACCTGGCGCTGCCGAGCGGGCCGGGACCCTGGCCCGCCGTGCTGATCGGTCACGACGGAATCGGGCTCGAGGAATACCAACGCGGTCGCGCGGATCAACTGGCCGAGCGCGGCTACGCCGCCTTGGCGATGGATTACCACGCCGGCAGGACGTACTTCGGAGATCCGGAGGCGATGCTGGCCCGGGTGCTGCCGCTGCTGGCCGACCCCGATCGAATGCGGGCCGTCGGTCGCGCCGCCCTGGATCTGTTGCTCGCAACGCCTGGCGCCGACAGCAGCCGGCTTGGCGCACTCGGCTACGGCGCCGGCGGCACGATCGTGCTCGAACTCGCCAGGGATGGCGTTCCCTTCAAAGCCCTTGCAGCGGTACATCCGGGCCTTTCGGCCGCCCCTGCTCAAGACTGGACCAAGGCAACCGGCACCTTCCTGCTCTGCACAGGTTCAGCGGACCCGATCTGCACTCCCGAACAGGTGCTCACCTTCGGTGCCACGCTCCAAGCTGCCGGCATCGACTGGCTAGCCCACCTCTACGGCGGAGCCCAACACGCGTTCTGGGCCGCCCCGCGCGATGCCGACGGGAAGGTCACCGGCGCGACCACCCACACCGACGCGACGGTTCCCGGAGTCGGCCATCATCCGGCGCATGAGGCACGGGCGTGGCGCGCGGTACTGGACCTGTTTGACGAAACCATCGGGAGTTCTTCGCTGTCGTTCTAGCCACCTGTCCCTTGGCGCTACCCATTGCGCATGCGCGCAACGGCGACCAATCCGGGGAGCTGCCGCACCCACCGATGAACGACTCTCAGCTATGAGGCAATCGGTTGCGGCGGGTTACCAGCGGCCGCTCGTTGACGATCCTTATCAGATTCCAAGCAATCGACGCAGGCGCGTCGGACGCATGCTCACCTCCCCGAAGTCGCAGACGCCTCCATCGGCGGAGAGAGAGTCGACAAGCCGCTTGACAGCTCTACGCCCGTCGGGATCTTCAACAGCCTCCTGTGGCGCCATCCCACCCAACGCTGCCGACGGCTTACGGCACCAGTGCTTCTCGAGCACGTCCAATATCTGGAGTGACGCCGCCTTCATCGCCGCTGACATGGGCTTGGAGTAGGGGTGCTCGTCCTCGGGCCACCCAAGTCGCCGTCCGAGCGACGGTTGGACATCAAGGTAGCTCCGCCTTCGCTGCGAACGCTGGCCGAATGCCGCTGGGTCACGAGCGATCAGCCCGCCTCGCATCGTCAACCCCGCTGCCTCAACCAACTCTGACAGCGGCGCGTTCGGCTCATCGAAAAACATCCGCTCCCCGGCAAGAAGACCCAACAAGAGCTCCGAGAAGCTGATCGGGGTACCCGAGCGCTTCGCTTCCGCCTCATATACGCGCCGGACTTCAGCGATGTGCTCGTCGCAGACACCGGAAACGCTCCCCCGCACCACCTGCGCAAGGACTCCCCTCTCACGCCGAACGACCACCAACTCACCCGGCGCAAGCCCAGCCGGCAATTCATCAATGGGCAACCCGCGCCAGGCAAAGCCCACCAGGTCCGTGTCCAGTGGTGGCCACTCAGCGGGCGAGGTACGGCGGGTGGTGAACTCGACGCCGTCGACACGTCGTTCAGGCGCCACCACCGTACCGTCGGGAAGCAGAGCGAGCTGACCCACACCGAGCAGCCGCGCGACCACCACCTCGAATCGGTCGCGGAGGCCGTACGAAGGCTGAAGTTCTTCGAGCTCCTCCAACACCTGCGCTTCAAGTCCGTCGATCGTCAGAGGCCAAATGGCCTCATCCAAGGCGGAGTCGATGGCCGAATACAGCTCATAGTGCGTAGGCAGCAACTCCCTCCCGTCCAGCTCCTCGGCGAGGCGGTGATGTCGTCTTGGCTTCCAGCAGCATGTCGGCCACTGCCGGGAACTTGGCCTCCAGCAGCCGGGCGACTTCGTCGACCTGGACGCGGACCAGCGGGCCGGTGGGTTGGGCGAAGATGGTGCGGATCGCGGCGGCGACCATCTCGGCGTCGCCTTTGCGGACTTTGACCAGCACGTTGCGCATGAAATGCACCCGGCAGCGCTGCCACGATGCGCCTTGCAGCACGGTAGCGATAGCGGCGACCAGGCCGCGGTGGGCGTCGGAGATGACCAGCTGCACGCCGGAAAGCCCGCGGTCGCGCAGGCTGCGCAGGAAGTCGGTCCAGAACACTTCGGTTTCGCTGTCGCCGACGCCATAGCCGAGCACTTCGCGCCAGCCGTCAGCTGAGACGCCGGTGGCGACGACGACGGCTTGGGAGACGACCCGGCACGCGACGCGGACCTTGCAGTAGGTGGCGTCGACTCACAGATACGGGAAATCTGCCTCATCCAGCGGCCGGTTGGCGAATGCGCCGACCTCGACGTCGAGCTCGCAAACCCAAACCAACTCCTCCCACTCACCGTCGACATGGCACACCACCCACCTTTGTCTTGTCCTTCACGAAACTCGCCGTCACGATCGGACGCCGCTGACCCTTGATCGACGGCCTGCCGTCGGGTGGGTGAAACCACGGCGTTCGTTCAGCGTCGTCGTCGACGGTCATGGTCCAACCACCCTCATGGACCAGGTGGTGGTGAAAGACGCAAAGGAGATCGAGCTCGTCCTCTTTGGTCTTCCCACGTTTTACCCAGTGCCGGCGGTGATGTGCCTCCGTCCACGACCCTGGCCGATCACAGCCGGCGAACACGCAGCCACCGTCACGAACAATGAGCAAACGCTTGAGGCTCGGCGGCACGACACGCGCCTTGCGGCCGTAATCCAGTACTTCGGACTTCGACCCGTAGACCGCCGGGATGATCTGCGCATCGCAGGCCATTCGCCGGATGGTCGCCGCCGGAAGCACGACACCGCTGGACGTCGCGCCGGTGCCGAGCTGATCCATGAGTCGCTCGTGATCGATCCCGACGATGATGACGTCGCGTCCACCGCCGGGCTCATCAGCGCACGACGCCTCATGTGCCATGGCATGCCGGCACATCTGCACGAGCGCATTGACGCGCCGCCGCTCGATCGTCTGCGTCGCCGGGTCAGCTTCAGGATCAGGCTTCTGCAGGAAGGTCGCGATGGTGTGAGCGACGATCATGCCGGCCTCGGCATCGAGCCGAGCGCTCAGCCGCCACATGCCGTCCAACGTCTGCGAAAGGGACAGCTTCTGCGCCGCCCGCTGCGCCGCCGCCTTCTTCGCAGATTCCTCCGGCGCCGCTTGAGCCAGCAAATGCTCGGCGGCGCTCGCGAGCTCCGACGGCGAATGGTCATACGCCAATCCGGCGAGGAACTGGTCGAGCTCCGCGACAAGCTCGGGATCCTGGGTGCGCCTCGTGGCCTTATCGATCACCGTGGCATGCGCGAATCCGAGCTGGCCCTTCTCCCACGCCTCGGACGTCGACGGCAGATGATCAGCCAGCGCCCGTCCGACGTGAGCCCGCGCCGAGGCCCACTCCGCGCGCTCACCAGAGACCTGCTTGACGTAAGCCGTCACCGACGCCGCGCCGTCTACCGCGTACTCGCCGGATCGGTCAGCCCGCTCGATCGCCCGGCACGTAGCGAGCTCGCCCTGGCGCACACCGGCCAGCAGCTCAGGCAGCACGTCGACCGCCAAACGCCCAGACGTCTCGACGCTTATCGCCGACGCGAGCTCAGCGGCGAGCGCATGGAACTGCGCCGCCTTCGCTTGAAGCTCGTGTTCGAACATACATTCGATACTAGCCGGACACTGGCGATCTGACCAGGTGTTTCTTCAGCAAACTCGAATCGTTGCGGCCGCGCAGTCCATCAGCTGCTCGGCAATTTCTCGGACCGCGTGCGACGACGGTAGTGCGCTCGACACCAACCGCCCACGCTGTCCACGGACTGGACACGAACTGGATACGGACTTCGTGCGGTGCATGCGGCAAACACGCGTAGCCGTGAGTGGAGACCTCGCTCGGTCCCCACTCACGGCTGGTGGAGCGTCATGCGACCGGGCACGTCACCCGCGGGTTCCAATCGTTGAACATCCCGAGCGGGTTCGCCTTGTAGACCCAGGCGTGCAGCTCGTAGAACGCCGGCAGGCCGTAACGGTTGCCCGCCTTGGTCAGCTCGAACTGCTGCCCGAACAGGCGCGGAGGCGAGCTGTGCTTGGCGTCCCAGGCGTCCTGG
The DNA here is from genome assembly GCA_963782485.1 of uncultured Actinomycetota bacterium. Taxonomy (GTDB): domain Bacteria; phylum Actinomycetota; class Actinomycetes; order Frankiales; family Frankiaceae; genus DATAZK01. Next base: position 775,382 of record CAWAJV010000003.1, on the reverse strand, counting down.
AAGACGACGTACTCGAGAGCCACCAACCTCATCCGATCGCCGCGTTGCGGCTCGTAGACGAGCAGCTCCGGGTGGAGGGCGTCGACCTTGTCGTCGCCGACGAGCGTGGACTGCACGTAGTGCACGCCCATGCCGCCGATGGGTGGGTTGTCGATGCACGCGATGCCCTTGGCGTCGCGCAGCTGCGTGTAGCCGTACTTGGCCGAGGTCGCCAGTTCCAAGCTCTTGAACTTCTCGTTCTCGTGCTTGGCTCGGGCGAGGTCGACCGCCGGGGTGCAGGCCGCCGCGACCCCGATGGCAGCGAGCGCGGCCACCAGGATCTTGACGAGCCTGTTGCGTCGCATGCTCGCCGTACTCAGAAGTAGAAGTAGGGATCGAGGACGCGCACCTGGCTGATGCTGTCGACCGGCAGGCCGTTGACGGAGGCGACCTGGCGGATCGACTCCGGGGTCGGTCCGTCGTACACGCAGAAGGACTTGGTCTTGTCCTCGCTGACGTACGAGTGGACCCAGGTGACACCCAAGTCAGCGTTGTTGTCGACGACGTCGAGCGTCGCCTTCGCACCGGTCGGGTCGGTGGGGATGATGAGGCCCTCTGGGAAGGTGCGCTCTACGATGTACCGCGGCATTTTCTGCTCCCTTGTCTCACGGCTGTTGACGTCGAGAAACGTAGGAGAGCCAGTGGGGGCCAGGCATCCGTGGAACTGCCTAGGTATCGCGATATGCCTGCCTATGTTTCAGCCGAGCAGTCCCCGCCTGATGGCCTCGGCGCCGGCCTGGCCGCGGGTACGGACGTCCAGCTTGCGCAGGATCGCCGAAACGTGGTGGTCGACGGTGCGCCGGGAGACGACCAGCCGGCTGGCGATCTCGGCGTTGCGCAGCCCCTCGGCAAGCAGCGCGAGAACCTCGACCTCGCGCTCGGTGAGGTTGGCCGGGTTGCTACGGGTGACCTCGCGAGGGCCGCGCGGGAGGCCGCGGGCGCCGAGGTCGCGCAGCCGCTGCGAGACGAATGTCGTCGCTGCCTTCGCTCCGAGCGCCTGTAGCGCCTCACCGGCCTGCCGGACGCTGTCCTCGTCGTCGCTCTCGGCCATGACCAGCGCCGCCTCGTACGGGCAGCCGAGCCCGCCCCAGGCCACCTGCGTATCGACTTCCTGCCACGAGTCCCGTTCGCCGTTCAGCCAGGCGACCTCGGCGCGTGCCGCGACGACCGGCCTGATCCTCGGCAGTTCACCGGTGGGCTCGGCGAGCTGCCAGGCCTCGTCGAGCATCTGCTCGTATCCGGGGTCGCCGCGGCGGGCGCGTACCAGCGCGAGCACGACGAGAGCCACGATCCGAGGCGTCGTCGAGGTGCGCCGGATGCGGAGCACTTCTTCAGCAGCCGCAGCCGCTTTCGCCCACTCACCGCGGTCCAGCGCGATGCGGGCGCGGTACGCCATGAGGTAGTAGCGGTACAGCTCGATGCCCTGGTCGTTGCAGAACTCGAGTCCGGCATCAAGGTGCTTATCGGCGACGGCGTACTGGCGACGTTCGACGGCATGCCGCGCGAGAAGCATGTGGCTGTGGGCGACCTCGCGGTCGAAGCCGCCATCAAGTGCGCGCTGCACGCTTTCTTCCAGGCGTGCGATTCCTGCGTCGTCGCCCTCGGCGAAGCCCATCACCGCGAGGGCGTGGATGGCGGTCTCGTCATCACCAACGCTGGTGGCGAGTTCCAGCCCCCGCCCTGCCCACATCACGGATTCGTGCTGCGCGTCGCTGTCGCAGCTGCCGTCCGCGAGATTGACATAGGCCTTCGCGAGCTCGGGGCCCGGCGGAAGCTCTTCGAGGATGCTCACGGCTTCGGCACCGGCCTCTTGCGACTCGGGAACGCGTCCCGGACACCACAGAAACTCCGACAACCACCGCAGGACGTCGCCCTCTTTGAGCCTGTCGCCGAGCTTGCGGTAGATCGCCAAAGCCTCTTGCAGCGCAGCGATTCCGGGGTCGTACTGGTCGGTGAGGAAGCAGGCGCCGGCGCGGTCCTCGAGCAACGCGGCCCGCTCCTGCGGTGCGAGCGCATCAGCGACACGGAGGGCGCGGCCGTACTGCGCTGCTGCCTCTCGATGGGCGCCGAGCGCGGACGCTAGTGCGCCGGCTTCTCGTGCATACGCGAGCACCCCGTCGGCATCACCGGCCGCCTCGGCATGGTGGGCGAGGCGGGCGACGTCCGGCTTGCCCGAGGGCGGTTGAGCCAGCGCGACAACGGCTTTGCGATGCAGCTCGACCGCGCGGTGCGGGGCGACCGATTCGGCGATGGCCAGCCTGGCGAGTTCGTGCCGGAACGCCACCGCTCCGGGCTTGGTGGCGAGCATTCCCGACGCGAGCGTCTCGTCGAGGCGCGGGAGGACCTCACCGGCAAGCGCCTCCAGCAGCCACACGTCGGCTTCGAGCGGGACGATCGCCACCGCTTCCAGCAGCCGGCGGGCTTCGGGCGTCAAGCGGGCGGCTCTCGCGAGCACCGCGTCGCGGATCGTGTCGGGGATTTCTCCAGGCGTAGCAAGCACTTCGAAGACGAAGAACGGGTTGCCGGCCGTCGCGCGGTAGAGCTGGTCGGGGTCGACCGCGCTCTCGGCCGCCAGCCGGCCAACTGCCGACTCCGACAGCGGCCGCAGCTTGAGCCGGACGACAGGGCCCGCGGCCCGGGAACTCGCCCAGCACCACCCGCAGCGGATGGTCCGACGGCGAGCTCGTCGTCGCGGTAGCTCGCGATGAGCAGCACGGGGACGCCGGCCAGCTTGCGCGCGAGCAGGCGCAGCACGTCGAGCGTCGCCTCGTCCGCCCAGTGAATGTCTTCAAGGACGACGATGCTGCCCGGCTGCGCGCGCAACGCCTCGACGAACGCCGTCACGGCGTCGTGCGGACTCCCGCCCTCCTCGATGACGCGCACGAGCTCACCGCCGGCCTGCTCGGCGATATCGATCAGCGGACCGAGCGGCTTCGGTGTGAAGAGCGACGCGCACGCACCCCAGAGGACGCGGTCGGTACTCGGGCGCGCGTCGCAGAAGTCGCGGATCAGTGCCGACTTCCCGATCCCCGCCTCACCGCTGACCAGGACCATCCGGCCCTGGCCGGTCTTCTGGACCGTCTGCAGGCAGTCCGTCAGGACCGACGTCTCGTGCGTGCGCTCGAGGAGGTCGGTCGCCACTGCGGTGTCCAGGCTCACTGCTCCATATCGTGCCGACACGTCTGCTGAGGCGCTAGCGCTTCGGGTGTCGGTTACACGACGAGCCCTGTATGGGTGGGTACGGGGGATTTGCCACGGCCTGCTGTGACGAACCCGACGAGATCCGATCCTGTGGATAACCCTCTCGACGATTACACACAGTTATCGTCACGGCGGTGTGGAGACGAACCGCGGCCGCCTGTCTGGCTGTAGCCGCCTTGGCTGCAGGGTGCGGTTCCGCGACGCCAAAGGGCGCCGAGCCGCCGGCGATCGCCAGCCCGTCAACTAGCTCGCCCACCCCGACGGTCACGCCGACGCCGTCCGCCACGCCCTTCATCTCGTCTGCCGATGAAGCTGGCGCCCGGGCTTTCGTCACCGCGTACTTCGCCGAACTCGACCGCGCCAGCAACACCGGAAACGTCGCCGCGCTGCAGCCGCTATCGCACGATGACTGCCCATGCACCCGCGTCGAGAGCAACATTCGGTCGATCTACGATGCCGGCGGGCGCATCACCGGCGCCAAGATCACCATCCTGAACTTCGTCTACGGGCGTCACGGTCCGGCTTTCGCGCGGACGGGGTATCTACTTCCACGTCGCGGCGATGACGGATCACGTTCCGGGCAAACCCGATGCGATCGACAGCGCCCTCTATGGCGACTACTATCGTCGACCTTCACCGACAAGGCAACCACTGGATCATCTCGGGCATCCGCTTCAAGACAGACACGCCGCCGTGACGCGAGTCGTCACGGCGGCAATCATCCTGGTCGGCGCTCTTCGCCTCGCTCCCACTAAGGCGATTGCCGTCGCAGAGGTTGCGGCAACGCGAGTCTGCGGCGAGTTTCAGGGTGTCACGCACATACGACTCCGGCCTCTCGGTCCGCGGACATCGCAGCACGCACTCATCCCGACCCGGAACCGCCGCCCCCGCGTCATCAGGCTCCCAGAGCACCGGCCCCCTGATCGAGTACCAATACGAACCCGTCTGCGACGGCGAATGCGACACCCAGGCCGCCCAGACCATCGCCGACATCCCCGCCTGCACCGGCGATGCCGTCGCCGTCTGGGTCAGCAGCCGCGTGGCCGGCTCAGGCGCGGGATTCGCCGTGCAGGGTGCACCCCAGTGCCTGACCCCCGCCGAGCAGCTCGCCTACGACCCCGGCCAGATCCAAGCGGCCGTCGATGATTACTTCCGTCGGCTCCCGCTTCCCGAGCCCGGCCTGCATGTCGCGCCGGCCGACAACGCCGTCGTTAACCTCCCCGAGATCGTCTCCGCCGACGTCCCCGCGCAGACGACCTTCACCGTCGACATCGCACCGTTCCCGGCGGTCACGATCACCACGAATGTCCAATGGCTGTGGGACTTCGGCGACGGCACCCGTCTCCAGACGTCCACCCCCGGCCGCGCCTACGACCCCGCCGACAGCGACCTCAGCCACTACGTGACCCACACCTACCGGAAGCCGAACCCCGCGCTGAACCTGTCGGTCACGTCGATCTGGTCCGGCACCTACACCGTCCAAGGCCTCGGCGGCACGCAGACCATTAACGGCACCGTCCAGCGCACGACCACGCACCCGCTCGCCGCAGCCGAATACGCCGGAACCCTCACCGGCAATTGAGTCTATACACGTCCTATACACGTGACGTGTATCTTAGGTGTATGGCGAAGGTGCGCACCAATATCGAGCTCGAGGACTCGTATCTGGAGACGATCATGGATCGCTACGGCGTACGGACCAAGACCGAAGCCGTCGACCTCGCCCTGCGCCATCTCGCGGGCCAGCCGATGACCCGAGCGGAGGCTCTCGCGATGCGCGGTGCGGGGGCGATCGGCAAGGTTCCGTCCGACCGGGGACCGCGGGGTAGCAAGTGATCCTTGCCGACGCGTCGGCCTGGGTTGAATTCGATCGCGGCACCGGAAGCACGGTCGACGAGCGCGTTGCTGAACTCATTGGCGGAGACGGTCCGCTCGCGGTCACTGAGCCGGTCCTGATGGAGGTCCTCGCCGGCGCCCGCACCGATACTCGCGAGCGCGAATTGCGCCGGCTGCTGTTGAGTTTTCGCTTCCGGCCGCTCGATGCGGCGGCGGACTTCGAAGCAGCCGCCCGCATCTACCGTCGCTGCCGAAAGGCCGGCGTCACCCCGCGAGGACTGAACGACTGCCTCATCGCAGCTGTCGCCTGGCGCGGCCGAGATTCGCTGCTTTCGTACGACGCCGACCTCGCTCGAGTCGCGGGCGTCGTCGGGATCGAGCTGGACGACGCATCCCTGCGTCCCTAGCGCCGAGCCCGCCAGCAACTCGCGTCGCCAGGACGACGGCAAATGCTGGCAGCCAGACCGATCCCGGCTACCGGAGGCCGAGCAACTCCCGCAGCCGCTGCGGGCGCATCGACATGGCGATACCGCCCGGAGGCTCCTCGGGGAAACTGTCGATCAGCCGAATGACGCTCTCGCGCCGCGTGGGGTCAGCGGCACACTCCTGCGGCGTCAGCCCACCGAGCGCCGGGACCGGCTCCTGACACCAACGCTCCTCCATCTGGGCGATGAATTGCGTGAGCGCTTCCCGCATCTCGGGCGCCAGCGGCTCCGCCGGCCCCGTCGGCTCCGAGACCGGCCCCTCGCCTACCGGAAACACCTCGTCCGACACCACGCGCGCGTCCGGCAACGCCTCAGACAGCTCAGCGAGAACGCGATCCATCCGCTCATTGCTCATGGCCTCGACGGTCAGCGTCGAGCGCTTCAGCTCCAGCGAGGCACGCACGACCGGCGGATCCTCGCCAGGCTTGTTCTGATGCCACCGTCCGGCGGCGATGCGGTGATACAGCTTGTCCAGCACCTTGCGTGCCGCGGCCGAATCGGTGACTTCAAGCGTGACGGCGCGCGGAACCAGCGGCTCGCCCTCGGTGGTCTGCAACGTCGGCGGCCGGCTCATCGCCGCCCGATACGCGAGCAGGTGCAGCCCGAGCGACTCCGGGTCCGGATCGTCGAGAATCTCCATCAGCTGCTGCTCGCGCCCAGGCGTCACCCCGAAGACGCCCCCGATGATCTGGTGGCCACGCCCGTCAGGCACGGCTCGCGCACACAGCAGCTGACCAGCCTGTGCGGTCTGGCTGAAGAGCCGATCCCGGACCTCGACCTCGTCGCCCGTCCGCACATCTCTCAGCCCGACCATGGCGTCCTCAGAGACGGACGTGACCTCGTACAGCGTGCGCGCAATCAGCTGCCACGACGCGAAAAGCAACTGTTCGTCCTCCGGCAGCAGCGCCCCGCGCTCGACCAGGAAACGGTCGAACCAGCCAAGCTCGACCAGAACCACGTCGCGCAGCAGCGGATCGTCGAACGCGGCATCGACGTTGTCCTCGTCCTCGTCGGCCAGAATGAAGGCGGCGTTGTCGATGATGGACGTGACGGGCTCACCCCGATGGTCGAGGTAGCTGTTCATCTTGCGCAGCAGCCACGTCATCCGCTCCGGAAGCGGTGGCAGCGCCGTGACGCGTAGGTGGCAGACCTTGTACTTGCGGCCGGACCCGCACCAGCACGGATCGTTGCGACGCAAGCCAGCAGCAGCCGTATTCGCCGGCGCTGCCAGGACGGACTCGAGGACGACGAGGTCGGGGTTGTCGGGCCAGTCGAGCAAACGCAGCAGGGCCGCCGCCTCAGCAGCCCGGCCCTGGTCGGAACGCGTCCACGCGAGCCGCTCGATGCCGAGCACAAAATCCGGAGCGGCGTGCACGGTCTCGGTGAGCGTCTGCGCGGCGGCGATCGGATCGCCGCGAAGCTCAGCGGCCCTCGCGGTCAGCCATCCAGCGACTCCGCGCTGCAGCGGACGTGAGGCCGCCGACGTGAGGCGCTGCGCAAACGTGGTCGCATCAGCCACCGCGCCCGGGTCAGCGTCCTGGAAGAGCTGATCTCCCATGAGCATCAGGAGTTTCACGTCGATCAGCAGATCGAGGACGTGCCTCAGCTCGGCCGTCGTCACGGGTTCACTCTCGGCAACGGCCTCGAACGCTTTCAACACCTCGAGGGCGCTCTGCTGCATCGCCTCGTCGTCATCGGTCAGGTCCAAGATGCGGAACAAGGCATTAGTCCGCCGATTCCGACGCCAGACCGACTCGTCGCCCGCGATGAGGCTCCCGCGGACCTGCAGTCCAGCAGCCCGCACGAGCTCGGACAGCGGGGCCTTCGGCTGATCGAAGAAGCCGTCTTCCGACGCCAGCAGGTTGATGACGAGGTCCGAGAAGGGAACCGGTAGGCCGGCTTCACCTTCCTCTGCCTGGTAGGCCCGCCGGATCTGGGTGATCTCAGCCTCGCTGACGGCGATGTCCTGCACGGGCTCAACGAGCGGCCCCTCGATACGGTCGCGCACGGCGATCAGCTGCCCGGGCTCGATGTGTGCCGGCAGCGCGTCGATCGGCTCATCGAAGAAGGAGAACCCGGCGAGGTCGGTATCCATCGGGGGCCACTCGTGCTCCGACGTCCGCCGCGTCGTCATGACGATGCCTTTGCAGAGCGCTTTGGTGGATACGACAAAGTCGCCGGGGAGCAGCGCGATCTCGTCCCGATCGAGCAGCCGGTCCATGACGGTGTCCAGCAGCTGTTCCACGGCGCTGGATCGCAGGCTGACGCCGAGCTCTTCCAGCACCGCGGCATCGAGCTCGTCAATCGTCATGAGTCGATCGGTGGCCGGGAGCGTGGCGAAAGTCGCGGCGATGATGTCTCCCTCGGTCGGGAGCGGCAGCTGGCGGAGCAGCTCCTCGTAGTCGACGGGATCGGCGTCCTCGTCAAGCGCTGCTTCCACCGAGGGAAGGAATGCCAGCACGAGCTGGCGCAGCACCGCTTCGCGATCCAACCCTTGCGCCAGCAGACGCTCTGCCGTTTGCCAGACCAGCAGCGGATCGTCTCGCAGGATCTGCCTCGCGATCGCCGTCAGGACCAGCTCCGCCATCTCGACGTCGACAATCGGCGGCGCGTCACGCAGGGCAGCTGCCAGCTCGTCCTCATCGTCGAGGTTGACGTCATCCGGGATCGAGTCCCCGAAGATCAGCTGCAGCTTGGCGGCGAGCATGCAGCCACCGTAGCGGCCCTCCCCGGCTTACGGTGGCGGCATGGCCCGAGCCGCGGCGACGCCAAGCCCCCTGTGCCAGGAGCAGGAGCACGAGCGCTGCCCGCACAAGTACGGCTTTGGCTCCGAAGGTCTGGGCAAGCGCGCTGTGCGAACGGCTGTGCTGTGCGGCTGCACCTGCCACAGCGCGTGCCCGGTCACCGGGTCGCAGACGACGCCGGATGAACGGTGGCGGCAGGAATGCACCTGCCCTGGCAGCGCCGCCCTCAAAGATCTCGAGCCCGTCATCGAGGCACGGCTGGAAGATCGGAAGCGGCGCATGCAGGCCGCCATCCAAGACGCCGACATCCGACCCGGCGACTCGGCAGAGGTCATTCAAGGAAAGCTTCGTGCCGCCGCCGCGGCCCACGACGTTCAACCCACCTCTGACTTCAGCCGGATCTCGCGCTTCGTCGCCGCCGGGCAAGCCAGGCGCGGCACGAGAACGCTCCGGTTGCTCTTCGAATCCGGACGCGGGCTGCGGGCCGCGAGACGATGGATCCGAGACCAGGAACGTTAGGGCTGCGTAAGAGTCGGCGGCGGGCACCGGCATTCCGTTGACAGTTTGAGCACCGCCACGCACGGTCGAGGTGAGCGCGCAGCTTCTCTGCGGGCGTGAGGGAGTGACCATGGCGATCCGGCGGACGCGCGGGCAGTGGATGGGACTCGGCCGGCTGCTGCGGGGTACGCGGCGCGGTCGCCGGGCGGGTGATCCGGGCGCCGTCCTGCGGGCGGTGGCGCACGGCGCGGACACGGGCGTCGGCATCCGCATCCGCGGCCGCCGCCGCCGGCTGGTCGCGCCCGACCGAGTCACGCTGCGACCTGCTGGCGCCCTCCCCATGACGGTGCAGGCGCGTACCGACGTCTCTGGAGGACGGTCATGACGCGGACGACGCGAGTCTTGGCGCCGCTGCTGAGCCTGCTGCTCTTCGCTGTCCTCGCCGCGTGCTCATCGTCCAAGCCGCCCGCGTCGGTGCCCGCCATCCCCGCCGGCTCGTCGTCACACACCATCTCCGTCGGCGGTGTCACGCGAACGTTCACGCTCTACCGCCCGCCGACGCTGGCCTCGCCGGCGCCTCTGGTCGTGATGATGCACGGCGGTTTCGGTAGCGGTGCGCAGGCCGAGAAGAGCTACCACTGGGACGCGCAAGCCGACAGCGGACACTTCCTGGTTGCCTACCCCGACGGTCTGAACCGCGCGTGGAACTCGGGCGGCGGCTGCTGCGGCCAGCCGGCGAAGAACAACGTCGACGACGTCGGCTTCATCACCCAGATGGTCAAGACGATCGAGAAGCAGGCCCGGGTCGACACCCGTCGCGTCTACGCCACCGGCATCTCCAACGGCGGGATGATGGCGTACTCGCTGGCCTGCCACACGAACATCTTCGCCGCCATCGGACCTGACTCGGCAACGATGCTCGACCCCTGCGCGTCACCAAAACCGCTGTCAGTCCTACACATTCACGGCACGGCCGATACGCGCATTCGCTACAACGGCGGCGAGGGTGCGGGCGTCGCCCACATCAACGGTCCCGCTATCCCGGCGCTCAACGCGACCTGGCGGCGCATCGACGGCTGTTCGCCTCCGAAGGTGACGGCTGCGGGCGTGGTGACGACGTCGCTCGCGACGTGTCCGCATGGCCGAGCGGTCGAGCTCATCACCATCAAGGGGGCCGGTCACCAGTGGCCGGGCGCTGTACCGAACCCTGCCGCGCAGAAGGCGCTCGGGGCCGACCCGCCGTCGACAGCGCTGAACGCGACTCAGGTGATCTGGCGGTTCTTCGCGGCCCATCCGAAATAGGCCGAGTCAAGCGTCCTCCTGCTCTCACTCCTCCGCTATCGGTTCGTCGGCCCATCGGACGACCCTGGCGGGGCCCCCTCGACAGCGCGAACGACCTCGTCGGCGATGAACAGTCGGTTCCGCGAGCGTCCGGCCACCTCACGCAGGATCCCCGCTTCGATGAGCTTCTCGACATTGAGCCTGGCAGCACGATGTGTCACTCCCAGAAGAGCCGCGGCGCGATTGATCGTGATGGCGGGAGTCTCGAAGAGCGCATCGACGAGCAGCGTGAGGAGCCCTGACGATCGCGCAGTCGCCACGAGTCCCCGCCAGCTGTCGCGCAAGGCCTGCAGCCGCTGCGCGCGGGAAGCGACATCTTCCGATTGATGCTCCACCGCTTTGAGGAAGAAGCGCACCCAGCCATCCCAGTCGCCCTGCGCCGAAACCGCGAGAAGCCTTGCGTAGTACTCATCGCGACGGGGCTCGACGTAGGCAGAGAAATCCAGGAGCGGGTCGGGCAGCAATCCCCAGTCGGATAGCAGCAGGATGACGAGCAGCCGGCCGACCCGGCCGTTGCCGTCAATGAACGGGTGAATCGCCTCGAACTGATAGTGGACGAGGGCAATAGCGATCAGCGGTGGTACGCCGCGATCCAGGTGCAGGTACTTCTCGAAAGGGTCCAGGCACTCCCAGAGCCGTTCCGGTGGCGGCGGTGTATAGGTGGCGTCATCAAGCATGCATCCGGCCGGGCCGATCCAATTCTGAGATCGGCGGTATTCACCGGGTGTCGCATAACCACCTCGAACTCCGGTGAGAAGCGTCCGATGCGCCTCCAAGAGCAAGGGCAAGCTGAGTGGAAGTCGGCGGTCGGGGTTCAGCACCTGGTCGATGGCAGCGACGTAGTTGTAGACCTCTTGAACGTCACCAGCAGCCGGCTGAGGTGGCTCCATCTCAAACAACACGAGTTCCGACAGAGACGCGTGCGTCCCCTCGATACGGCTCGACAGCACCGCCTCCCGACGCATCAACGTCCGGGAGAGCAAATGGGGGTTGGGCAGGGTGCGTGCCACTCCGGCAAGGAGCCCCAGCGACCGGTCGGCGGCGGACAACTGGCGGATGAGATCGAGGTCGAAGGTCAGGTCTGGTGGAAGTGGCGGGGGCACAAACGCCCAGTACCCGCCTTCGGCGCGATGCAGGTAGCGGCGCTGGCCCTTGTCAACATCCTGGGGGAGCAGTGGTAACAACCTCCCATGGCGGTGGCTCGGTGATACCTAACTAGCGCTTTGGTATCACAAAGTCGATCGGGAAGTACCCAAGTACCACTGCGCGGCGTGTACTCGAGTGCGAGGCCCGGACGTCACGCCGTACGTTGGAGAGCTTGTCGAATCCGAGGAGGCGTCCGTGTCTGTTGGGACGAATGGGGCTGCGCACTACAAGCTCTCGTTCGGCATCGGCGGGCTCTTCACGCGCGAGGCGATGATTGCGGCGCCCCTGTTTGTCGCAAACCCAGATTGGCAGGCAGTACGGGCAGCGATCGACGCGGACAATCTCCTTCAGGCGCGCACCACAGCATCCGGCCGGCGGCTCACCCGCGAACTTGTTCAACGGCTCGCGCTACTGACCGATAGCGAGCTTGAGCTGCTGCTCGACGCGACCGCAGCGGAGCGCGGCCACCTGATGTGGGCAGCCACGTGCCGCTGCTACGCGCTGGTTGGCGAGTTCGCCGAGGAGGTCGTCCGTGAGCGATTCCTCTTGCTGACCCCGACCCTCCTGCCGGAACACTTCGAAGCGTTCCTGCGAGCGAAGTCGCTGTGGCACGAAGAACTCTCCGCGCTGACCGACTCAACTATGCGCAAGCTCCGTACGACGGTGTACCTGATGCTTCGCGAGGCCGGCTTCCTGTCGAACCGGGGAGAAATCCTGCCGTGCGTGCTGACGCCGCGGGTGGCCGGCGAACTCCAGCAGAGGACCCCGAGCGATGTGCGCTTCTTCCCGACGCTCCAGAGCCCGACCGGGAGTGGGCGGTAATGCGGATGTCGCCGGCACACTGACGTGCGCCCGCATATTCGTTCAGGGCGAGAAGCGCCGACCAGGTCTTGGCGGCGTTGAGCTCGGAACCGTTATGGATATCGAGCTCGGCGGCAGTGGCATCGACGTCTCCCAAGGCGACATGGGGTAGGCGTTGGCGAGCCAAGTCCAGAACGTCCGCTACCGATTGAGGAATCGGCGTCGGGTCTGGATCGTCCGGCAGCTGCTCCCCGCGCTCGCGCTCCAGCCGTTCGAGGTACGCAAGGCGCCGATAGAGGTCCGATGCCTGCCTCGAAGCTTCGGCCAGCTCCAGCTCCAGATACTCGCGGCTCTCACGCTCTTGCTCAGCGAGCTCCCGTGATGTGCGGGCTTCGGAATCGGCCTCGTCGAGCAGGGCTTCAAAGACCTGCCTATCTTCCAGGCTCCGGCTCAGCCGTTCGTTCAACTCGGCAGGGCGTTCGGTGATTGTCCTAAGGATTAACGCCTTCGCTCGTTCCACCTAATGAAGATCGGCCCCGTGGACGACTGCTAGAGGGCCAAACGCCCCACGGAAGTTCTAGGTGCTGCTGCGCCACGGCGGCGGCGAAGAATGTATACACGTCCGGTGGCAATGCCTGATCGAGCTCCCACACGAACTCGATGGGCCGCTCGCCCTCGTGACTCACGAATCGCGCCGTGCCAAGACACCCGACATTCGGACGGGCACATGCCACCTGGCGGTCCACTGCGAGACCTGGGGCCAAGTCATCGCTCGCTCGAGCGATCACGCAAGCACTCCATGAGATAGTTATGCGCTCATCTGGCAAGCATGTGCGTTGTGTCGCATAACTTTGCGTAAACGCGCAAAACTGCTGGCTCGAACACACGCTGGCTCTACCCGTCACCCGGCCCCATATGAGCGCGGTCGACGACCTTCAGCAGCCCATTGACCAACGTCAGCTGCTCGGGCGTACTGACCGCAGCGTCAAGCAGAGTCGGCGACGCCACGACGATCGCCAGGCACTTCGCGCGCGACACCGCCACGTTCAGCCGGTGCAGGTCGTACAGGAACGGCACACCCCGCGGCGCATCCTCCACCGATGACGACGCCATCGAGTAGATCGTCACCGGCGCCTCCTGGCCCTGGAACTTGTCGACGGTGCCAACGCGAGCCCCCGCCGGCAACCCTGCCCGCAGGCAGCCCACCTGCGCGTTATAGGGGGCCACGATGAGAACGTCGGCCAGCCCCAGACGGTGCGCCACCCCCTCGCAGTCCACCCACTCCGAGCCGACCAGCTCGTCGATGATCGCTCGCACGACCTTCACTTCCTCCCGCGAGGCAGCCTCGTTCCCGGCGTGAGCGACCGGCACCCACCGCACGCCAGCGCCTCCCCATGGCGAAGGCGCCAGCACCACCTGACGGTCGCGATCTGGGGCCGACGTCAGCCGCCCGTTCGTACAGCAGCTCCGACACCACGGAGGTGATCGCCGGATGCATTCGCCACGAGCGATCGAGGAAGACACCGCGGTCGGACGGGATCGTCGCCTGACCGTCGAGCAGGTACTCCAACGCCGAGACACCCGCGCCATCCGGATGCTGTGCCTGCGACGGCTGGGCCAGCTGCTGCGGATCTCCCAGCAAGACCAGCCCACGCGCGCAGCGGGAAACGGCAACGGCGTTCGCGAGCGAGAACTGACCCGCCTCATCGATTACGAGCACATCCACCTTCGAGGTGAACTCCTCGCGCGACCACAGCCAGGCAGAGCCGCCAACGAGGCGATGGGTGCCGCCCTCAATCGCCTGCAGTACTTGAGGATTCGTACTGGCTCGATCGACTCCAGGAGCTCCGCAATGATCGTCCTCATCGCACTTCTGCAACGCCGGCCGGCCGACTGCCGTCAGCAGATTGCCAATGACCGCATGGGATTGCGCCGTGACGCCGACCGTCAGGCCGTCGTCAAGCAGAGCCTGGATCAGCGCGGCTCCGGCCGTCGTCTTGCCCGACCCCGGCGGTCCTTGCACGGCCAGCACCGCATCACGCAAGCCGCGCCCGACCCGAACGACGACGTCTCGCGGCTCCTCGCCGGGAAGCGGCTCCAACCCAGAAGGCACCACACGATCGAGCAGCCGCTGCCCCAGCGGGACGAGGCCGTCGAGGACGTCACGCGCCGTCCGCTGCAACGACTGCTGCAGCTCCTTCACAATCACCGGAGCCCGGGGTCCAAGAGCGCGCGGCCTCGGCGGCTCCTTCTTGCTGCCAACCTTCAGGTCGAGCCAGCCGGCTCCCGCATCCATATCGACGATCTCGCCGATGTCCTGGTGAGAGTCGACATCAACGGCTCTCTCACGAACCTTCGTGTCTTGCGGCGGGTACTCGTAGCGCCACACCGTTGAGCGCGCCGGTGGCGGGAGCGCGCCGCGGGAGACCGGCTCGCCCAGCTCGCCGATCGCGGTGCTATCGCGTATCAGCTCGTCATCCGTCAGATCACCGAGCCGGTAGAAGTCCCACCACTGCGGCTTTGCCTCACGCCGGTGCCAGCCCACCAAGCCGGCCAGCAGCGGACGTCCCGCCTCGTGCAATTCAGCGACCAGCGCTGCTTCCTGCTCCTCCGCGGCAGTCAGCGCTTCCGAGGGCGTCCCGTCGCCGACGACCGGTCGCGCCTGAACTCCCTCGCGTTGCTCGAGCTCTGCACGGCGCTCCTCCAGCCACTCGTGCAGATCGTGGGTCGAGCGCACGTCGTCACGGTTGTAGGCGGCGATCGCGTCGAGGATCGAGTCGTCGCCCTCGGCAAGCCACTTCTCATAAGCGACGACTGACGCCAGCGCATCGGCGACGTCGTCCGGCTGATCACCGGAGCCGCGTATCCCGCCCCAGTAGAACGCTTCGAGCTTCTTGATGGAGTAGCTGCCCTTGCTGATCCGCATGCCCTGACGGACGACCGCGTACAGATCGATGAACCGCTCGCCACGCAGCAGTCGGTCGAACTCGTGCTCGCCGACGCCGTGGCGTTGCGTGAGCCGTGCAAGCGCCGACCGCTCATACGGCGCGTAGTGGTAGACGTGCATCCCGGGGTCAGCATCAAGACGGCCAACGAGATCGGCCAGCAGCTGCGCCGTGAGGACGCGCTCCTCGTCGGCGCGAGTGTGCCCAGTACGTCGTGAAGGTGCCGTCGTTGTCCCACAGCCCGGCCAGGTATTCGCGTCCCTCGGTGTCGGCGTAGGGGTCGCCTTCGAAGTCGAGGTAGACATCGCCCTTGCTCGGCATCGGCAGGCGCAGCAAACCCAGTCCCGGCTCAGGTGCCAGCAGCTCGTAGTGAGGCGTTCCCGTCTCACGCTCGCGGACCTGCAAGGCGGCCTGAGCCTGCAGGCGAATCCGGCTCGATTCACCGATTTCTGACGGCAGCTGCTGGGGATCCGCCGACGCCAGCTGCGCGACCGTGCGGATTCCTGCTCCTTCGAGGGAGGTCCGGTGGTCGTTGCGCATGAACGCGACCAGTGACAGGTGATCAGCCCGGCGCCACTGCCCCTCGCAACGAGACGACCAGCGGCACTGCGCGCAATGGGCGACAGGTTCGGGTGTCGTCGCGACGGGATGGTCGACGGCGTCGCGAAGCGCCTGCGTGGCTCGGCTCGCGTACGCCGCTGCGTCCGTGTACTTGAACCGCCGCTCCTGCTGGTCGCCCGTCACGACCGTGAGCCATTCCGGCGGATGCCCCTGGAGGCGCTGAAGGTGACGTCCGTAGTCAGCCATCTGAAGCAGGGCAGCGACCTTCAGCTTGCGTGCCAGCTTGGTGTCGGCGACGTCATACGAGTAGTCGCCCAGCAGGCTCGGCCGGTCGGTCCGGAGCAGGAAGTCGGCATGGCCACGGTGGCCGTCGTGAAGGAACGTGGCCTGATAAATGACCTCGGCGCCAGCGCGAAGGGCGTCTTCCGTCAGGCGGACGCGATCCGCGAGATCGACGTCTTCCGGCACCTCGACGACGTCCCGGCCCTCATCTCGGAGGCGCTGGAGGTACGCCTTCTCGTGATCCATCCCGAGCCTGAAGATCAGCTCGAGAGTCGCGTCGATGACCTTCGGTGCAGTCAGGCCGTCTCGGGCAACCGCAAGATCAAGCGCCGTCACGTGCGCGCACGCCAGGTGTTTCGTCAGATCGGTCGGGCTCAGCACCAATCCGTCATCGTCGACGTACACACAACGACAGTGACACGGCAGTCCGACATTCCGAAATGGGGCAGCCATACGCCCGATCTACGTCAGAGCATTGCCACAAGCTGGCAAGACCCCTCCGGTGCCGAGACGACATCGATCTTGCATCCATCAACCTGCAGATTCCCGGCCACGGCGCTAGAAACCGCGGGGCTCGATACCGCGCTCCTTGCAGAAGCCAACAAGGGCGTTGTCCACGATCTTTGCGCTGCATGTGCGCCATCCGGGGCCTACGTACTGCTCGGGAGAGACTTCCCTTGCGACCCGTGCCATCGCCTGGAAGGTGCGAGCGAACGTAGCACTTTGCCCGCTCTGAGGGGCAGCGGCAGACCATCGGAAGAACGCCCCCGTCCACGCCCGATCCATTGGGGGAACCAGATCGGGGAGCAAGTGGTGCAGCGTCTTGGTCCCAGGGACGATCAGGGACCGATTGTCGACCACGTGAATATCTCCGATCAGTGACCGAATCTCCTCCGTCACATGTGAAGAGCCAGCTATTGGGTCACTCAGTCGGAACTGCTCCAGGCTGCGGAATTGCGCCTCGCACGCGCGAAGGCGCTCCCGGAACGCCGCAAGGGGAACGAGACGCGAGGCGCGCCGTCCGATACCCCAAGCTTGCAAGGTTCCGTACAGGTCATTCAGAAACAGATCGTCCGCAAGAGCCTTCGCAACGGTCCCAAGACGTCGACGCCGGCCGATGGTCGCGAGGTGCATCTCGAACTGTCCCTTTCGAGCGAAGGGCACGCGTAGGTCGTACACCTCGACGTAGTGGCCAAAGCCGGACACAAGCTCGGCCACGCGTCGTTCGACTTCCACGTCCCGATTTCGCCGAGCCCCAGCTACAGGACCGACTGATGAACCCAGGAATCGACCGCCACCTCCCACTGCGGCCGCACCAACGGCCGCTGGCGTCGCACCATTCTCTGCCGTGAGCAGCTGATACCAACCGTGAGTCACCCGCCATAGCGGCTTGCCGCACGGGCTTGCAGGGCCACTACCTGCATTCGCCGTCATTCCCTGAACGACCGGCTGGATAGAGGGTCTTTCCCGTGATGAATCGAGACGGCGCACCTCACTGATCAGCTGCTCGAGCTTGAAGTCGCCTTCGGCACTGAGCTTTTCTGCTGCTTCAAGGACGAGCTGCCAGGTAGGACGCGCTGTCATGCCGGCATTGTCTATGAGCCCATGATCGAAGACCTAGCGGAGGGAGATCCTCGCGGCAGGTCATGAGTCAGCACCCACCGAGAATCACGCGGGGTTACGGATACGCCGGGACCGAATGCCGAGTCGAGTGCTTACGCAACGTCTGCCGCGAAGGAGGTGTAGACGTCCGGCGGCAGCGGCTGAGCGAGCTCCCAGGCGAACGCGATGGGCCGCTCGCCCTCATGACTGACGTACCGCGCAGTCCCCAGACATCTGCACGCTCGGTCTGCGGATAGCCGCCCGAGCGCACCTTCGAGCGCGCTCGTGATCAGGGCTTCATACAGGCCCGACGAGGGTCGTTCTGGCACCCCAGGAGCTTCCCGCAAGATCGCTCCGTGGTCGGGGCGAGACACCCGCTTCCAGGTACGTTCGGCTAACTCGTCCAGATCTCTCCGCACCGTGCCACGTCATAGATCGCGGCCGCTCTTGCGGCTGGCATGATCGGTGCCCGCCCCAGCAGCCACCCGTCGACTGCCTTCCGAGAAACGATGTGGACGACGGGACGGCCATGCCCAGGTGCTTGCCCAGGATCCGAGAAACGCGCTTCTCTAACTCAACCGATGTCGGTCTTTCGAGTGCGACCGCGCAGAGCCATTCGGGTAGGGACCGTTGATGCGCGTCAACAGGGTCCCGGCGGGATGTTCCGACCGCAGACCTCGCAATCACCATCGACGAGCGGCTCACCGCAGAACTCGCATATCTCGCAATCGTCAGCATCGTCAGCATCGTCAGCTGCGGACTCGACGTCAGGCAGCACCTCCTCGACAAGCAGTGCCAGGTCGATCGGGGAATCCGGCGGAATCACGATGACCACCCACGCATCCATACGTCCGCGCACATAAGCGCACTCACTGGCACGCGACACCGTTGTGGTCGGCGTCGAGCCCAGACCGATATCCCGGCTGGCCACGGAGCAGCGGTGCCTTGCCCGCAGCTCGCACCTTGGAACAGCTCGAGTAGTAGAGCACCCCGTCCGAGTACGTGGGTGCCGGAGCCGCGGTCATCGGGGGCACGTACGGGGCATCGCCGACGGCATTGGCCGCTGCCTGCTCGGTATTGCCACCGCACGTCCTTCGACTCCACAACCCCAGCCCGGCGGCGCGCGCCTTGGCCTCGACGGCCCGGAACCGCTGCTGATAGCGGTAGGGCCGGTCGTAGGTGTATTCGTGGGCGAAGCCCTCGCGAACCATGACCTCGTTGAACATGGTGTGGCCGCCGAGCCAGACGTAGACCAGATCGCGGCCGTAGACGTCACGGTGGCTCTGGCTGGAGTCGTATTCGATCCAGACGCTGCGACCGGTCAGCAACTGCTCGGCGCGGGCCGAGGCCTGCGGGCCAAAGCACTGGACCGGCTTGCTCGGGTGCTTAGTCTCGGGTGTATCGATGCCGATGAGGCGCAGCTTGATGCTCCGGCCGTTGATGCTGATCCGGTCGGTGTCGCCGTCGACCACATCGGTGATCCGGTACGGCCCCGCTGCGTCGGCGGGTCGAGTGAGCCCAGAACTCGGCAGGGCAGGCGCAAGCGCGGGGGACGCTGAGGGCGCAGAGGTCGACGGCAGCGGCGCGACCTTCGTGGCGACAGGCTGCGGGGACGACGGAGCCTTGGCACCCGAAGAGCGGGGCGCGCCACTAGGGGACGACCCAGCGCTGCAAGCGCCAACGAGGACCAGGGCACTCAACGCAACAGTCACGGTTGAGATACGTCGCCCACGACCTTCGATCACTACATGGACCTCGACACATCCCCCAGGAGAACTAAGCCGCCATCGGGATCAACGCCTCGACGATCTCATCCAGATCGCCATCCAGCGCCCCCTCGAACTCCCCGGTCCGCGCCAGAATCCCGCGCAGCCGCTCCAGCGCCACCTGCAACACCCAGACGTCGTCCTCGGACAGCTCGACCCGCACCGCGACCACCGGACGGCCGTACGCGTCCAGAGCGTCCGCCACGCACACGCCGGCCTCCTCATCCAGCGCCTGCGCGGCCTGCAGCCGGAGCGCCAGCTGGTCCTGCTCGTCGCCGAGGGCGATCCGGTAGTCCTCCCAATCGCCCAGCCCCAGCTCCATGACGGCGCTGCACATCGCCACCGCCAGCTGCGACATGAGCAGCTGCCGGCTCGTCAGCACGATCGACGACTCCAAGCATTCAGACACCGCAACCCCCTCCTCGACGAGAAGGCTCGCACCGAGGTCCGACAAAAACGCGAGGTCCTCGGCGCGTCGCCTTGACACGCCGTTGAGCGCTGCCCGGTTCCGCCGAATGGCCTATCAGACCGGCGGCCCGTCTCCCGACAAAGGAGGGGAAAAGCGGCGCGAAACGACTCGTCGCACATATTGAGCTGAGGACGCCGATGCGGCTGGCTGGATTGGTTGCGGGCGTAGCAGCTTCGGTCACGCTCCTCGCCGTGGCCACCCCCGCAGCCTTCGCCACCACGCTTCCGAGCCCGACCGCGACCCCGGCCGGGACTCCGACCGCGACCGACGCCAGCGACACCGTCGTCCTCGTCGCCCGCGCCGACCCCGGCACCTCGACAGCCACGCTCTCCGGCAAGGCCGAGGACCAGGGCGGCGACATCCGCGCATCAATCCCGGCTCTCGGGGCTGTCTCCTTCACCGTCCCGAAGGACCAAGCCGCGACGGTCCGCCAGCAACTCGATGCCCAACCCGGCGTGAAGTCCGTCAGCGCCGCCGTCCAGTACACGCTCTTCGGCAACCCCAACGACACCTATTTCGCGAGCAAGCAGGCGAGCTACCTCAACGCCATCACCGCCCCGCAGGCCTGGGCGGTCCAGCCCGGCTCATCGGCAGTCAAGATCGCCGTGATCGACACCGGCTTCGACACCACCCACCCCGACCTCGCCGCCAAGATCGTGGCGCGCTACAACGCCACCGACGGCACGACGGACGTCACCGACAAGATCGGTCATGGCACGTTCGTCGCCGGCGTCGCCGCGGCCGCCACGAACAACGGGCAAGGCATCGCCGGCGCGGGTGACGCGAGCAGCATCATGGCGGTCAAGGTTGCCGATCAGTACGGCAACATCACCAGCGACGCGATCGCGAACGGGCTCATCTGGGCCGCGGACCACGGCGCGAAGGTCATCAACCTCAGCCTCGGATCCAACACCTCCGACAGCACGACGCAGGACGCGGTCACCTACGCCCAGAGCCACGGAGCGGTCGTCGTCGCAGCAGCGGGTAACGACGGCCAGGGCGCGAACGCCGTCAACTACCCGGCGGGGTACCCGAACGTGATCGCGGTCGGAGCCACCGACGGGGCCGGCACCCGCCCGCTGTTCTCCGAGTACGGCCCGTGGATCACGGTCGCCGCACCGGGCGTCAACATCTACGGGACGACCCCGCTCAACGCCCAGCTGTTCCCGCAGGGCACGCGTTACTCCTATGGCGACGGCACCTCGTTCGCCGCACCGCTGGTCGCCGGAGAGGTGGCGCTGCTCGCCGCGCAGTCGCCGGGCGCGACGCCGACCGAGCTGCGCGACACCGTCGTCAACACCGCCCACGGCTACGCGGAACTCGGCCTCGGCACCGGCCAGGTCGACTTCCGCGCCGCCCTCGAGTCCATGCATCCGGCCACAGCACCGACCGTCACCGGGCCGCCGGACGGTTCGACCGTCAGCGGGGTCGTGACCCTCGCGGCGACGACATCAGCACCAGCCGTCCGCTTCCGGATGGACGGCAGCAACTGGCTCAGCAACCCCGTCGCCGTGAAGTCCGGCAGCGCCCAACTCGCCTGGAACACCTGGGGTTGGACGAACGCGACGCACACCATCGACGCGTTCGACTGCACCACGAACGCCTTGTGCGCCGCCGCCCCGAGCAGCGCCACCGTCACCGTCGCCAACGCGACGCCGGCCCTGAAGACACCCGCAAGCAATGCTGCTGTCTCGGGCGGCTTCACCATGAGCGCGACGGCAACCGGCGGTGCCATCGCGTTCCTCATCGACGGCGTGAAGGTCGGCTTCGACGCCACGGCTCCCTACTCGGTCGGGCTCACCGCGAGCGCCCTCACCGATGGAGCTCACACGGCAAGCGTCGTGCAGTGCTCGCTGGGCGGGACAGCCTGCAACGGGCCGTCGTCGGCACCGATCACCTTCAACGCGCATTCGGTACGGCCCACGTTCACGTCCGCGACGAGCGCGGCGTTCAGCCCCAACGGCGACAAGAAGTTCGATACGGCGCGCATCACGTTCCAGCTGCCTGGCAAGGAGTCGGCGCTGCTCTCGTTCCGCAGTCCCTCCGGCGCGAGCATCCGCACCGTGAACCTCGGCAGCCAGCCGGCCGGCGTGCATACCTGGACCTGGGACGGCCGTAGCGGAGGCGGCGCCCGGCTGCCCGACGGCCGCTACTCGCTCACCTTGATGACGACCCAGCTCGGGGTCGCCAAGCCGCTGCGCGGGCAGGTCACCCGGGCCATCGTCATCGATACGAGCGCGCCCACCATCACGGCACCGACGGGTGTCAACTCGACCTTCTACCCGATCAAGGACGGTTACGGCGACACGATCGCCCTCGGCGGCACGACGAACGAAGCGTCGCTCCTGCAGCTGACGGTCCGCAACGATCTCAACGCGCTCGCCAAGACGGTGTCGCTGAACAAGCCTGCCGGTGCCAACTCGCTGGTCTGGAACGGGACGACGTCGGGCAACCGCATCGTCGGCGACGGTAAGTACAAGTGGATGCTGACGGCGACGGATGGCGTCGGCAACGTGCGCAGCAGCCCGTACTACTGGACCAACGTCTCACCGAAGAAGCTCGACAACTGGTACGCCGACGTGAACGTCAACGGCGAGAGTCGCTTTGGTGCGCAGGCATCCCCGTCATCCTGCGGCGGAACCGGCCCCTCCTCCTACCCGCACGGCGTGCTCATCACCAACCACTGCCTTCCCCAGAGCGTCGCCAGCTACACGGTGGCGTACTACCGCATCACGCTGCCGGCGGCGGTCCACTACACCAGCTTCAGCGTCTTCACGGCCGGCCACACCGTGAATGCCTATCCCTTCACAGCGCTCATGGCTGCGTTCATCAACCCTGACACGAGCGCGTTCGAGACGGGGGTCGGCCCGGTGGCAATCACCTCTTCCACTTACCGCAACCAGCTGCTCGGCACGGTGACGGACGTGGACCCGCTCGTGAGTTCGTCGCACGTCATCGTCGTCGGTGTGGCCGTCCGCAATGACTACGGCGGCGGGCACAACAGCTTCGACCTCGAGAAGATTCAGATCGCGCTGAACTACCAGGTACTCGAATAGCAGGAGCGAGGGGCGATAGTAGGCCCGTGCCGATCTGCATTCCGGAGAAGCCGCGCTTCGCCAGCGGCGCCGAGCGCCGCGTCTGGGAGTTGCTGAGCCAGCAGCTGGGACGCGACGACATCCTGCTGGCCAACGTCCGCGTCACCGATCGGGCGAAGGACCACGAGGCCGACCTCATCGTGCTGATCCCTGATGCGGGCATCGTCGTCGTGGAAGTCAAGGGCGGCTCGGTCTGGCGCGAGCGGGGCGACTGGCGCACCCGTCGCGACGGACGCGAGGTCACCATCCGTCCGGTGGAGCAAGCCCGCGGCGCCCGGTACGCCGTCCGCGACTACGTGGAACGCGATCCCCGCTGGCGCGAAGGTGGCCGGCGGCGCGTGCGGTGGGCCCACATGGTGGCGCTCCCGAACACCGAACTGCCTCACGACTTCGACTGTCCCGACTGCCCGCGCTGGATGGTGGCGGACCGTACCGACCTGGGATCGCTCGCAGCCCGCATCCGCGACATCCCGCTCAGCCAGAAGACCAGCGGCCGGCTGCTGACGCGCGATGACGGGCTCGACATCGTCGAAATCCTCAATGGCCGCGGGCAATCCCAGCGAGATCTCAGTCGCCGAGGCCGAAGAGCGCGGCGATGAAGGCGAGCGCAGGCTCACCCAGGAGCAGGCCGTCCTCATCGGCGCCACTCAGCTGCTGAACCGGGTCGAGGTCAGGGGCGGCGCCGGCAGCGGCAAGACCTGGCTGGCCATCGAGCAGGCCCGCCGCCTCAGCCGCACCGGGAAGAGCGTCGCCCTGCTGTGCTACTCACGCGGACTCGCGGCGTTCCTCAAGCGCGTCGTCCAGTCCCTGCCGAAGAACGACCGGCCGGCCTACGTCGGCGAGTTCCACAGCCTCGGGCATGAGTGGGGCGCCGAGCCCGGCACCGACGACGACAGCGACTACTGGGAACGCCGCCTGCCGGAGCAGATGGTCTCGCTCGCCTCAGCCCTGCCGCCGCAGCGGAAGTTCGACGCGGTCGTCATCGATGAGGCGCAGGACTTCGCCGACGCCTGGTGGCCGGCGGTGCTTGCGTCGCTACGCGACGAGGAGTCCGGCGGGCTCTACGTCTTCAGCGACGAGGGACAGCGCGTCTTCGCCCGCTACGGGCAACCGCCGGTGCCGCTGGTCCCGCTGATGCTGGACCACAACCTGCGCAACACCAAGCAGATCGCCACGACCTTCAACTCGCTGGCCCCCATGCGGATGCGGCTGTTCGGCGGCGACGGTCCCGAGGTGCGCTTCGTCGAATGCGCGGCGACCGAGGCGCTTTCCTGCGGGGATGACTGCGTCGAGGAACTGCTCGACGAAGGCTGGCGTCCCGAAGACATCGCACTCCTCACCACCGGCAGCCGCCACCCGGAGCAGGCCGCTCGCCAGGCCGTCAGCCAGGACGAGTACTGGGCGTCGTTCTGGGATACCGAGCAGGTCTTCTACGGACACGTGCTCGGCTTCAAGGGCCTCGAGCGGCGCGCTGTAGTGCTGGTGCTCAACGAGAGCGCTGTGGGCGAGCGATCGCGAGAACGGCTTTACGTCGGGCTCTCCAGGGCGCGTGACCAGCTGGTGGTGTGCGGGAGTCGCGAGAGCATTCGCGAGCTCGGCGGCGAGGACGTCTTGCGACGCATCACGGGCGGGTGAGCGGGGCGCAGCCGGGCCACTACCCTTTCCGCATGCTGAGCCGCGTCGACCTGACTCTGGATTGTGCGGACGCACCCCGCCTCGCCGAGTTCTGGAAGCTCGCGGCCGGCTACGTCGACGAACCACCGCCCCCGCCGTTCTCGACGCGGGAGGAGTGGCTGGCCGCATTCGGCGAGGACCCGAATGCCCGCATCGGCGGAGCGTGGCTGCACGACCCCGCGGGCATCGCCCCACGCCTGTCGTTGCTCGAGGTGCCCGAGCCGAAGACGGCCAAGAACCGGCTGCACCTCGACCTGCGCGTCTCGGGCACCGGGACGCCGGAGGAGCGGTGGCGACGCGTCACCGATGAGGTCACCCGACTGCAGGCGGCTGGCGCGACGATCCTCACCACCTTCGAGGGGCATCACGTCGTGATGGCGGACCCCGAAGGCAACGAGTTCTGCGTTGCCTGATCGGTCAGCCGACGTCAGCCAGCAACAGATCGAGGAGCGCCTCTTCATGGACTGCGCGACCGTGTCGCAACATCGCCGTACGCAGCTGAGGATCCCATGGCGTCGCGACCTGCTGACCGGACAGGACCGGTGCCGAACTTCCCCGAGATGCTGCCACCGCACTCACGTAATCGGCTGCGCCCATGCGCCACGGACTCGCCCCGCGCGCGTACAAACGGGCCGCGATCGCGACCCCTGGCCAGTCGAAGTCGCCGTGATATGCGACGTCAGCGCCGCCATCGACGAGCCGTGACAGCAGCAAAAGCCCTGCGGCAGAAGGATTTCCCGCGAAGCAGAGCACGCCGGCTGAAGCATCGGCCCGCGCTGCGGCCTGGAGCACCTGAGGGTTCTCGCAGGCGTAAACCCGTTGCCCAGCAAGGGGAATCGACTCGGCCGAGCTGAGCTCCTGCACCGTCAGATGCGTGACGAGCCTCAGCCGGGCCCGCTCACGCATCATCTCCGCCCACGGCTCATCACCAGCAGGTCGAAGGCCCCAGGTGAGCACCGTGCCGGACACCCGATCGCTCGTGACGCCCACCTGCTCCCAGAGCGCGCGGCGGTCACCGGCGCTGGCCGGCACCGAGGCGCTTGCGGCGGCGGCGATTGCTCGCAACACCAGCGCCCCGACGGGCCGGCCATCGTCCAGGGCGTGCGCGTCGCCAGTCACGCTGCTGGCGAGTTGGGCCAGCTCCCACCGGGGCTCGGCAGGAGACCAGCCGCCCGCGGGCTGCAGCGCCGTTCCCGGGGCGATCGTGCGCAGCACGGCAGCCGCCTGCTCCAGCTCGCCGGCCGTGACCCGGCTGAACGCGCCGGACCGTCGAATTCCCTCCACGTAGGCCGGCACCCAGCCCGAAGTCGCGAATCCAGCATCAGCCAAGGCGTTATCAAGAGCCTGCCAGAGGTCAGCCCGCTCCTGAAGACGCTGTCCCCGCACCGCCGGGCGGTCAACCAAAGGTCCGCCGAGCTCGGCCAGCACGGCCACCAGGCCCATGCCCGCGGCCGACTCCCGCAGTGCGCGGTCCAGGACGTCCAGGCGCACCCGAACCCGCCCGGGCTGCTGCGGGCGACCCAGCAAGCCACCCAACCTCGCGGCGGCATCCTCGTCGACCTCGGCGACGACGACACCGGCGACCCGCAGCCCGTTGCGCTCCAATCGCTGACGCACCGCCCCCAGCAGTGGCCGCAACGACTCCGCCTGCAAATACTCAACGAATCGCGAGTCAAGGGTCGTCGGAGCGTCACTCATCACGCGCTGCGCAGGTGCCTGGTTCGCCCGTCCCAGTGGACGTGAGTCGTGATCGCCGCGCTTCCATCGCGGCGGCGCACCTCGTAGATGTCCAACGCCGGCACCTCCGGGAAGCACCCCCACAAGGCGTGGCCGGTCATCGCAAAATCCAGGTCCAGCCGCACCAGCAGGCCCATGAGAACGCCGATGGTCCGCTCGTCGACCTTCGCGAACGCGTCATCGAGCAGCACGACGCGAAGGGCGCGCGTGGTGTCGGGGAGCCCCGACAGGTAGGCATCAGCGGCTGCAAAGAGCGTCACGTAGGAAACGAACCGGGTCTCCCCTTGCGAGAGCTTGGCCCGGCGGCTGATCCGGCGCTGCTGGCCGGGCTCGGGGCCGGTGATGACGACCTCGATCTCGTGCCAGGCGCGGTAGTCCAGCGCGGCCTTCAGGTGTGACGCGTAGCCGGCGGTGGCATCGGCTGTGAACCGCTCCTCGACCTGACCCTTGATGAGCGCGATCAACTCGTCGGATTGCGCCGCCGTGCGCACCTGACTCGCCGTCGCCACCAGGGTGCGCAAGCGGGCGAGCGAGGAGCCGGCCTCTACCTGCAGCCCCCAGTTGATCTTCACGCCGATGCCCTGGCTGGTGCGGATGCTGGCCAGGCTCGCGTTCATCGCCTTGATCAGCGATTCAGCCTGGGTCAGCCGGCTGCGCAACTCCTCCGCGACGCCGCCGAGGACGAAATCCGCGAACACCCGGTGTTCGCGGCTACTCAAGGCTGCCTTGCCTTCGGTCACCTTGCGGGCCAGATCGGCGGCCGCCTCGACGACCGTGCGCCCGCCCGTCGCGTCGACCAGCTCGACCAGCCACACGCCATGCCTGACCGACAGCGATACGTCGTACGTGCCGACGACCTGCCTTTCGAGCGCCTGCTGGCGCTGGGCGAGCCCGGTCTCGTCCAGCGGGCCGCCTCGCGCATCGAGTGCAGCGCTCACACGTTCGAGCGCGGCGTCGACCTGAGCGGGAACGATGGTGGCAGGGTTCGGCTCGGGAAGCCGTGCCGCGTCGCCGGCTCCCGGCGTGAACGCGGCCTCGGTCAACCCGGGCAGCGCCAGCACCGCACGCAACTCGGCAACGGCGGCGGCCAGCGCCTCGCGCGAAGCCTGCGCCGCCTCGGCGGCGTGCAGCGCCTGCTCGGACGAGCGCGCGGCCGCCGCCCGCAGATCTCCCTCGCGGCGCCGAACGTCGTCCAGCGCGATCGACGTCTGCTCGTGGCCTTGCTCTGCCTGCCGCAGCCGCGCCCGCACCTGGGCCGCGTCGGCCCCGATCGTCTCGCGCAACGCCGCGAACTCGGTCTCGGCCGCGTTCCAGGCCTGCCAGGCATGCTCCGCGGCGACCTCGGCCGCGGCCCGTAACCGCCCTTGCTCGTCAGCGACCGCGAGCGACGCCGTGTGGCGTTCGAGCAACCGCGCGACGCCGCCCAGCCGCTCGGCCAGCTCGCCGCAATCACGGGCCAGCTGCTCCACCACCGTCAGAGCCTCGGTGAGCGAGTCAGCAGCCGAAGGCAGCCCGAGCGCGGCACACGCCTGCTCGTGAACCTGCGACGCCTCGTGCCAGGCGGTGCGAAGCGCACCCGCCCGCTCCCGCGACTGGCGGGCCAGCTGCTCAGCCTTGACGAGCCTGCGCAGCAGCAGCGCGACCGCGAGCCCGCGCCTGGGCGAGCGCGGCGGTACGCGGCGCGCTGCGAACCAGCACCGTCAACGCCTGGGCGCGCTCCTCCAGAGCAGCCAACCCCGCACGATGCGCCTCATCACGTGCGGCCAGCGCGGCGAGCTCGGAATCGATCTCGGCCAACCGGGCCGCCCGAGCCGCTGCCCGCGCCTGCGCACCGATGTGGCGCGCCGCCGCGGGCCGCAGCGCACCCTCGATCGGACCGTTTCCCCAGCGGCCGTCGGCCGCCACCCACGCCGGATGCGACCCGGGACCGTAGCCGATCCGGGCCAGCAGCTCGGACACCAGCGGCGCCGGTAGCGGGCTCGCCGGGTCGGGCCGGAGCGCGACCGTCAGGGGGGTCGCGGCCGGCTGCCCGCCGGCGCGCAGGAGCACCTGCCCGTCTCCCGCGGTGAGGGTGCCGTCCGGATGCACCGCCGCCGTCAGGAACCCGGCGGCCTGCAACGCGCCTTCGATCCCGGGCCGGTCGCTGTCGGCGACGTCGTCGCGAAAGTCGATCAGCTGCCAGAGCGGGACGCTTCCCACCGGGCCCGTCGGCGTGCCACGGCGGGGTCGCCGGCAACGGATCGCGGGCGGCGCGCAGCTCGTCCTGCTCGGCGCGCAGCACGTCACGATCAGCCCCGATCTGCCGGCGCGCCAGCTCGATCCGGGCCCGCCCGTCCGCGAGCTCGTCACGCACCGGCCCGGCCGCCTCAGCCGCCGCGGCATCCAGCTCTTGCAGCTGATCCTGGGGGTGAACCTCCTCGTCCCCGACGAGAGCTTCGCGATCGCGCAGCAGGATCGCGACCGCCGTCAGCAGCCAGTCCTGGTCGCCGAACAGCTCGCCCGTGGCCGGGCGCGCGACCCATTCCCGCCAGGCGTGCGCGAGCGCCACCGCCGTCTCGTCGCGCTCGACAGCGGCCGTCTCTGCGGCCCGCGCATCGTCGTCGGCACGGGACTCGTCGACATCAGCGCGCCCCTCGGCCGCGTCCACCTCGCGCTTCTGCCCGACGAGAGCCAGCGCCTCCTGCCGTCGCGCGCGCACGAGCGACCCCCGCGTCGCCGCGGCCGCCCGGAGTGTCAACGCGTGGTGCGCGGCCTCAGCCGGGTCGGCCGGCGACAGGGTGAGATTCATCGGCGCCTCGCGAACCGCGTCGGCCTGCTGGCGCAGCCCGGTGCGCACGGCTTCACGGGCAGCAGCGGGCTCCGAGGCGCTGCCGCCGCACGGCTGCGGCCCCGGCTCGGTCAATCCCGTCCCGGCGACGGCGGCGGAGACGGCGACCTGCGTGGACGCTGCGCGCTCCATGGCCTCGAGCACCTCGCCCGCGCGACCGTTCGCGTCGCGGACCGCTCGAGCTTCACTGCCACGAGCGCTTTGCGCGCCGGCGAGCGCGGATTCCGCTGCGCGCGCCAACCCCCGCACCTGCCCCTCACGGGCGTCGAGGTCTTCGGCGGCCCGGTATTGCTCGGACTGGCGGATACCGCTGATCTGCGCGCTCAGCGTCGCCTGCTCGTCCGCCAGCCGGGTGAGCTCGCTGCGGGCCTGCTGGTGGTCGGACTGCGCCTGCTCCGCGTCGCCTTGCGCGCGCTTGGCCTTCGACCCGGTGCTGCGGGCTACCGACGAGGCCGCGACCCGCCTGCTCGCCGCCGGCTTGCAGGACGCCGACGGCGTAGCGGCGGTAGGAGCCCAGGAAACCCTGGACGTGGCCGCTGGCTTCCTCCAGGCGCTGCTGCCCGGCGCGAATCTCCGACAGGCCGTCCAGCTCGTCACCGGCGCTGTTGAGCGCCGCTCGGAAAGCGGCGGGAGCGCGTCGGACAGGATCGAGGGCAGCGCACCGGAATCGATGCGGTTGCCGACGTCGGGATTTCGCAGCACGTGCAGCAGCTGCAGGAGGCCGCTGAACCGCTCGCGGCCCGCCTCGCCGGACAGCCCGAACACCTGGCTACGTACCCGCTCGCGATGGCCCTCGGCCGTCTCGGAAAGGCGATCGGGTCCGATGAGCTCGGACAGCCGCTCACGTCCGAGCGGCAGCCGCTCGTCGTCGATCAGCCGGAGCTCCTCGCCCACCCGCAGCGGGGTGGTGAAGTAGAGCACCCTGGCTTCCGCAGCCGACCGCGAGTAGCGGATGTGGGCACCGAGCGTCAGGTACTCGACGTCGCCGTCATCGCCGACGCCGACGAGCTCGATCCAGAGGTAGCCGATCCGGTTCGAGCCGTCGCCGGACCCGGCACGCATCAGGTCTTCGAGCCGGACCTTGCCCGCGCCCGTCGCGTCGATGGCCCGCCGGTTGCCGTCGAGCAGGTAGGGGAAGAGCAGCTCGAGCGCGCGGCTCTTGCCGGACCCGTTAGCGCCGCGCCAGATGACCCGCCCGCCGGTGAAGGCGAACTCGGTGTCGTAGTAGTACCAGACGTTGACGATGCCGCCGCGGTTCAGCCGCCACCGGGCGTCGTAGTGCTTGGGTGGGGTCTCATCGCCGACGTTCAGCCCAGCAGGCTCGGCGAGCAGTCCCGTCATGGCCCCTCCTCAAACAGCGACGCGGCCGGCGGGGGCGGCGGGGACGGCTCTTCACGACGACGCCGGGCCCGCGGACGATCCGCCGCCTCCGTGACAGCGGGCCGGTAACGCGCGGCGGCGGGGTGCAGAGCAAGCCCTGCCTCGATCGCCGTCGCCAAACCCATCCCGGACAGCAGCGACACCACCTCGCCCCGCAACCGGCCCAGATCGGCGACGTAATCGCGTCCCCAGGCGCTTCCGTACTGATCGGCCAGCTCGCGCAGGCACCGTTCGACGAGCGGCCAGCGGCAAAGCAGGCCGGGGCGGCTCACGCCGTCGTCCTCGAAGGAGGTGCCCGGCTTGGGCTGCTGCGCGGCAAGCAAGGCATCCATCAGCAGCAGCGCCGCCCAGCGCACGGTGCCCGTGCCCGGGAAACCGATGTCGGTCAGCTCGCCCTCGGGGTCGTACGCTAGCGCCCCCTCGGCGCGCACCTCGAGAATCAACCCGAAGCTCTCATCCAGCACCCGGGTGAGCTCGGTCCGCTCACGGGACAGCACGTCTCGCTCGGCCTCGGTGAGATCCTCGCGGCGCACGATCGGGTTTTCGATCAGCTTGCGGCGCAAGCTACGACGCGGCTGCTCGGGGATGATCGCCATCCGGATCGCCGAGCAGCTCCTCAGGCCCGGCGAGCGCGCTCAAGGGGCGGGCAAGCAGGTGCGGCAGCAACGCCCGATTCACCGTGATCAGTGCCTCCTCACGCCGCTCACCCCATCCGGAAACGGTGCCGTCCGTCTCCTCGACGACGCCCCATTCCGCGAGCAGGCCGAACGCGGCGACGAGCTGGCGGGCTTCGGAGTAGCTGTCGTCGAGGCTGAGACCTGCGCTCACCGCATCGGCCCGCACCTGCTCGATCAGCGTCGAGATGAGCACCTGCTCGCCGACCTCCGGCGCCAGCAGGCTTGCTCCGAGCAGGGCGACGTAGACGTAGGTGCGGGCACTGAACTCGGCGCCCGAACGCTTGCGGGCCGCACGAGCGGGCGCATCGGCCGAGAGCGGCGCCTTCATCAGCCGGGCGAAACCGGACTCCACGACCAGCGGATAGCCGAGTGCGCTCGCGAACATGGCTTTGAGGGGCGACGCGTGGCGACGGACGCGGGCCAGCTCCTCCGGATGCTCGGCCGCGGACAGCACCGGAAAGCGCAGCAGCGCCCGGGCCGCGTCGCGGCGCTCGGCGGTCTCGGCAGAGCTGGTGATGGTCATCCGCGGGTTCCCGTGGCCCGGACCTCCGGCTCGTCGCGGGCATCCCGCGCCTCAGCCGTCTCCACCTCGAGCGGCTCGACCTCCAGCGCCAGCCCGTGGATCACGAGCTGCCCGTCGTCGCAGTGGACGGTCGTCGCGCCGGAGGTCGCGCCTGCCCGCAGCAAGAAGCCGAGATCGGACTCGAACCACTCCAAGGGCGGCGGCTCCCCACCGCTCACCGCGAGGAGCCCGCCGAGCCGGTCGAGCAGCACCGCCCGCGCCGCTGCCGAGATACGCGCGCCATCGAGCCGGCCGGCGGCGACCAGCTCAGCCGCCGCGGCCAGCTCGCGCTCATGCTGGGCCCGGGCCTCGGACAGCAACTCCTCACGATCCAGCCCCGGGTCGGGAACGCGCGACGCCTTTCCGCGGGCGGTTCGCTCCCCGCGCTCACGCAACGAGACCGGCACGGCCACCGGGTCGGCCTCCCACCACGAGGTCAACGCCCCCTGGCGCGGGCTGTCCTCGTCGGGACCGCCGAGGAGGTGGCGGCTGGGATGCGCGCCGAAAGCGGCGGCGAACAGCCGATGGGCCTGCGCGTCGTCGGCGCAGGCGAACCATTGGGCCAGCCGCAGCAGATCGCCGCGCCGCGAGACGCCGGTGCCCGCTGCGGCGAGCATGCGCTTGGCATTCGCGAGCAGCTGCCCGAGCGCCTGGCCGGCGGCGCGGCGCAGCTGATCAGGCCCGGAATGGTCCGAGCCGTCGGCGTACCAGTCGGCGAACTCCACCCAATCGCCTAGCTGGCGCCCGGGCTGACGCTCGGCGCGGCTGCCGTCGGCGTTCGTGAGCGTGGGCAGCCGCTCGAGGATTTCGAGCAGGCGGCCCAGGTATGGCTGCAGGCGCGCGAGCCGCTCGCTGACCGCCGGGGCGTGCCGGGCGACATCGGCGGTGATCAGATCCACATAGCTGAGCAGCAGCTCCTTGAACCGGCCGTACTCGTCACCGGCCAGGTCGTAGCGCGAAAGCACCTGATGCAGGTAGGCGTAGAAATCGCGGACGCTCTCGGTGAAGAGCCGCTGGCTGCTGAAGACGGTGGTGACGTCACCGGCCAGTGCATCAGCGTCGATCCGCTCCTCCGGATGGCCAAGGCGCTCCAGGATGCGATCCAGCGTCTCCACCATGCCGCCGAGCAGCTCGCGGGCGACGTCACGCACCCCGGCCGTCGCCTGCAGGACCTCATCGATCTGGCGCTGCACGCGGCCACCGAGCTTGGACATCTGGAACCGGGACCGAGCCCGCAAGTGGTCCGCGACCGTCGCCACTCGCGCGTCGCGAACCGACCGCACCAGATTGCCCCAGCGCTCGAGCTGGCGGCAGCGGGTCTCCACCTCGTCGAACTCGAGCGCCAGCCCGCGGGCGGCCAGCTGCTCCGCGATCTCCGACCCGGAAAGATCCGTCAGCAGCGTCTCGGTGAAGAGCCGCATGATCGTCAGGTACTCGGACGCATTTTCCGCGGTCGCGTAGCGGTAGAGATCGAGGCGCTCGGGATCGGGAACGGTCTCGCTGCCCTGGGCCTCGTCTGCCACGCAGCACCCCCGGTCGCGTCTCAACGGTCAGGTGGAAACCTATCCCGCGGGTCCGACAAAACCGGGGTGCCCCACGGCTGCGCTCAAGCCACCGCAGCGGCGGGTTTGAACGGCATGCGCCCGAGCCCCACCAGCGCGTGCAATGCCAGTGCCAAGAGCAGCACCGGCACGATCAGGTACGCGGCCCGCAGGCCCATCTCGTCGGCCATCCGGGCGAGCAGGAAAGGCGGCACGCCGATGGCGATTCCGGACGCGAGCGCGCCGCGGGCGGCAGCGCGGTCACGCGCCAGCGGCCAGGCCGCGAGCAGCCGCGCCAGCGTCACGGGATAGAGCAACGAGACGCCCACCCCGGCGAGCAGAAGTCCCAGGGCGGCACCCGCGAGGAAGGGCAGCCCCCAGAACGCGGCAAAACCGAGGATCGCGACGCCGGACGCTCCCACGACGACGGCCAGCGGATGCCGCCCGGCCATCAGGCGGGACGCGAACGTCCTGCCGAGCGCCATACCGACCAGGAACGCGGCCGCCAGCGCGGGCGCCGCGGCAGGTCCCGCGTCATGCCAATCGCGTAGCGCATCGGCCGCCCAGAAGACCAGGCAGAACTCGACGCTGACTGCCAGCAGCACGTCCATCCAGCGCCCGAGCAGCGGTGCCGGCTCGAGCCCGGCCACGGGCTCGTCCAGGTGCACCGCCTCCGGCTCGCGGGGATCCGCCGGAGCGAACAACCCGTTACGCCGCAGCGTCCAGAGCAAGTAGGCGGCGATGGGCAGCACCGGCAGCGTGTAGCCGACCCACCATCCTGCCTGCAGGCCGACGGCCGCCGCGACGGCAGCGGGGGCGAGCACGGAGGCCCAGCTGGCGACGGCGTTGGCCTCGCCGAAGACCACCGCCGGATCGCGCGGATGCCGTCCCATCAGCGCCGCCGGAACGGCTTGCACCAGCAGCGCTCCCCCGACGCCGAGGAGCACGCGCCCCCAGCAAGGTCACCACCCGCATCGGCGCTGCCAGCAGAGCCGCCCCGCCGGCCAGCGCCAGGATGCCGGCAGACAGGACGAAGCGGTGACCCAGCCGCTCGACCAGGCGCCCGACGAAGAGCCCGACCAGCACGAGCGCCACGGCGAAAAGGCTCGGATAGAAGGCGACGGCCGCGCGATCGACGTGCAGCTGGCGCTTCAACGGGTCCAGCACCGCGCCCAGCCCGTTCAGCAGGTAGCCGAGCACGCCCAGGGTCGCGTAGAGCAGCAACGTCCCCCGGTCGCGGACCACGGCGGGAACGGCCGGGGTGGCCACTTTGTCCACCGACTGCACAAAGTGCATAGTAGACGCATGCCCGCCGGCTCACCACCCCCGAAAGTCCCGACTCCCGTCACCAGCCTGGGCCGGGCCCTGACGCTCGTGCACACCGGGCAGGCCGCTCAGCGGTCCGTCGTGACCGAGCAGCTGGGGCTGACGCGCACGGCTACCGGCGCCGTGCTGCGCGAGCTGGAAAGGCTCCGGCTGGTCCGCGCTACTGCCGGTCCACGGCAGCCGGGGAGCTCGATGGGCCGGCCCTCGCATCACGTGGAGATACATCCGGACGCGCCCGTGGCGCTGGCGTTGCAGGTGCAGACCGAGACCTTGGTGATAGCCGATGTGCACCTCGGCGGCGGCCTCGGGACTCTCACCGAAGTCGCGCTGCCCCGACCCGCGACACCGGCACGGGTCTTAACGCTCGCAGCCAAGGAACTGGCGACGCGGCTAGCGATGCTGCGCACCCCTTGTGCCGGAATCGGGGTGGCACTCCCGTCAGCTGTCGGCGACGACGGGACGGCGCTGGCGGCGTTCAACCTGGGCTGGCCCGGTGCGGTGCCGGTGCGCTCGAAGCTCGCAGAACTGCTGCAACGCAAGGGTTTCTCGCATCGGTTGGCCGTCGGCAACGACGCGGACCTGGCGGCTCTGGCGGAATACCGGCACGGCTCCGGGCGGGGAGCGAGCGATCTGCTGTACCTGGCGACCGGGCAGCGCGGCGTCGGTGGCGGGCTCGTCGTGAACGGGCGGCTGCACCTCGGCAGCGCCGGCTACGCGCTGGAGGTCGGCCACCTCACCGTCGCGCCGGGCGGCCGTCCCTGCCACTGCGGCAACGCCGGCTGCCTCGAAGTGGAGGCCGATACGGCTGCGCTGCTCGCGGCAGCGGGACGTCCAACGACCGGTTCGATGCTGACGACGGCCCGTGACGTCATCGCAGCGGCACCCGACGATCCCGTCGCCCGCGCTGCCGTACTGACGATCACCGAACGGCTCGCGGTCGGGTTAGCCAGCCTCGTCAACGTCCTCAATCCCGACCGGGTCGTGCTCGGCGAGCTCTTCGCCGACGTGCTTGCCGTCGCGGAGCCAGAGCTGCGCGCGGCTCTGACTCGCGGCTCGTTCCTGGACCAGGCGGCACGCGTCGAGCTACGCCCCGCAGCGCTCGCCCGGTCGACGCTCACCGGCGCCGGGGAGATCGCGCTTCAGCCGCTCCTGGACGACCCACGGTTGACCAGCTCAGGGCAGGTGAGATAGTCGCCGCACGCATCGGCACGCACAAGGGAGTGACGCCATGGATCCTGTCGTCAGAGTTGCCCAAGGCCAGGTACGCGGCGCCGAGAAGGATGGCGTTCTTTCGTTCAAGGGAATCCCTTACGCCGCAGCACCTTTCGGCCCCAACCGGTTTCAGGCTCCTGCAGCAGCGCCCTCCTGGGAGGGCATCCGTGACGCGCTCGAGTTCGGACCGACCTGCCCGGCGCCGCCGTATCCGGCCCCACTCGACGCGCTCCTGCCCGAGCCCGTCATCGCGGGCGACGAGTGCCTGAACCTCAACGTGTGGACGCCGGGGCTGGATGGTCCCCCGAAGCCGGTATTCGTCTGGATTCATGGCGGTGCGTTCGTGAACGGCAGCGGCGCCGTCCCCACCTACGACGGCACCCGCTTCGCCCGTGACGGCGTCGTCTGCGTGACGATCAACTACCGGCTCGGCGCCGAAGGTTTCCTGCTGCTCGAGGGCGCTCCGGCCAACCGCGGGCTGCTCGACCAGATCGCGGCGCTGGAGTGGGTACGCGACAACATCGCGGCGTTCGGCGGCGACCCGAACCAGGTGACCATCGGCGGCGAATCAGCCGGCGGGATGAGCGTGGGAACGCTGCTCTCGATGCCTGCCGCTGAGGGACTGTTTCACCGCGCGATCCCGCAGAGCGGCGCCGGCCACCACGTCATCCGCGCGGAGATCGCCTCCAAGGTGACCGCCGCGCTTGCCGCCGAGCTGAGCATCGCGCCGACCGTGGAGGCCTTCGCCGCGATCGCGCCCGGCGCTCTCATCGCCGCCCAGAGTGCCTGTCACCGCAGCGTTTTCCGCGACGCCCGACCCAGCCGTGTGGGGCGAGCTCGCCGCAACCTGATGCCGTTCGAGCCGGCCATCGATGGCACGGTCGTCCCGGCTCGCCCGATCGATCGCATCGCGGAAGGGGCTTCCAGCCAGGTCGACGTCATCATCGGCAGCAACGCCGACGAGTACGCGCTCTTCCTCATCCCTAACGGCGTCGCCGAGCTTCATCGACGAGAACGATGCTCGCCTCGCCGTCGCCAGGGTGGGAGCCGATCCCGCCGAAGGTCGCTCGCCGCGTACCGGGCGCCACGCCCGACGCGTCACCGGGCGACCTCATGATCGCGTGCCGTCGGTGACTGGTTCTTCCGATCCCGGCGCTGCGCGTGGCCGAGGCCCGCCTGGCGCACGGCGCCGATACGTACGTGTACGAGTTCGCTGGCGCTCACCGCAGTTCGGCGGCCGCCTCGGCGCGTGCCATGCGCTCGAGGTGGGTTCGCGTTCGACAACCTCGACGACCCGGCGGGTGAGCCGATGGGCGGCCCGAACCCGCCGCAGTCGCTCGCCGACGAGATGCACGCCGCCTGGGTGGACTTCGTCAAGACGGGGACACCCGGCTGGGCTCCCTACGGCACGGACCGGACGGTGCGCTTCTTCGATGAACCGAGCGAGACACGTTAACCGACCCGGCCGCCGCGACCCGGCTCGTCTGGGCGGGCGTTCGCTAGCAGGGCGCGCGTCGCAGAAATTGCGGCTGGTGGTCGTCCGGAGCGACCATTAGCCACAATATTTGCGACTAAGCCGCAGCGACAGGATCCTCGGCCGCAGAGAGGGTCAGCTCCTGGCCCGCCGTGACGGGGCTGGCGTCTGAACGCACCGCTGCCGCCCGATCCGACTCGCTCGCGTTCAGCGGGTGATGGCACGCGACCAGATCGCCGTCGGGGAACTGGGCGAGCGGGGGCTCGACCTCCCGGCAAAGGTCGGTGGCGTAAGGGCATCGGGTGCTGAAGCGGCAGCCGGGCGGCGGGTTGGTGGGGCTCGGCAGCTCACCGCGGACGATCCGGGTCCGGTCCAGGCGACGGTCCGGGTCCGGGATGGGGATGGCTTCGAGCAGGCTCGCCGTGTAGGGGTGGCGGGGCCGCGAGTACAGCGACTCCGCGGGCGAGAGCTCCACGATCTTGCCGAGGTACATGACGGCGATGCGATCCGACACGTGACGCACGACGCTGAGGTCGTGAGCCACGAAGATGTACGAAAGCCCGAGGTTGTCCTGCAGGTCGTCGAGCAGGTTCACCACCTGCGCCTGAACGGACACGTCCAGGGCGGAGACGGGCTCGTCGAGGATGATGAGCTTCGGCTCGGCGGCCAGGGCGCGGGCGATGCCGATGCGCTGGCGCTGACCACCGGAGAACTCGTGCGGGTACCGCTGCGCGTGATCGGGGTCGAGGCCCACCTGGCGGAGCAACTCCGAGATGCGCCCGCGCTCCGCTGCGCGCGGGGTCTTCCGCAGTCGCAGGCCGGCACCGATGATCTGGCCGATGCGCTTGCGCGGGTTGAGCGACGCCTGCGGGTCCTGGAAGACCATCTGCACCTCGCGGCGAAACGGCCGCAGGGCCCGGTTCTTGCTGGATGTCACATCGTCCCCGCGGAAGCGCAGGACCCCGCCCGTCGGGTCGGTCAGCCGCACGATCGTGCGCGCCAGTGACGTCTTCCCGCACCCGGATTCGCCGACCAGTCCGAGGGTTTCGCCCGCCGCCAAGGACAGGGTGACGTCGTCGACCGCCCGGACATGCTCCTTCGATCGCCGGAACGCGCCGGCGCGGACCGGAAACCACACGCGCAGATGCTCGAGCTCCAGCAGCGGCTGCTCGCTCACGCCGTCACCTCCTCGTCGAGTGACGGAAGCCCGATCGCGCCGTTCACCAGCCGCTGGGAGCGCTTGGATTCCAGATCGAGATGGCAACGATCGGGATGCCCCGCACCCTCGGCCACCTTGAGCTCGGGCTCGACATCGCACGCCTCGAACCGGTGCGGGCACCGGCCCGCGAAGTGGCACCCGGGCGGCAGCCGCAGCAGCGAGGGCGGCGCCCCCGAGATGGTCGGCAGCCGCTTCGGCGGCGCCTGGTCAACCCGCGGGATCGAACCGAGGAGCCCCCACGTGTAGGGATGCAGCGGATCGCGGAACAGCTCGCGCAGCGCGGCATCCTCGACGACGCGTCCGGCATACATGACGACGACGCGGTCAGCAACCTCGGCCACGACCCCGAGATCGTGGGTGATGAGCAGGACACCGACACCCGTCTCAGCCCGCAAATCCTCGATCTCCTCGAGGATCTGCGCCTGGATCGTCACATCGAGGGCCGTCGTCGGCTCGTCGGCAATGAGGATCTCCGGCGAGCAGGAGAGGGCCATCGCAATCATCACGCGCTGCCGCATGCCGCCGGAGAACTCGTGGGGATACGACCGCGCCCGCTCCTGCGCTCGCGGGATGCCGACGCGCTTCAGCAGGTCCACCGCGCGGGCTTTCGCCGCCGACTTGCTCACCTTCTCGTGAGCCAGGATCTGCTCGGCGATCTGATCGCCCACCCGGTAGACGGCGGTCAGCGCGCTCATCGGATCCTGGAAGATCATGGCGATCCGGGCGCCCCGGATGTTCTGCAGCGTCGCATCAGACGCGCCGATCAGCTCGGTGCCATCGGCGAGCGTTGCCGATCCGGAGATGGTGGCGTTAGGCGAGCGGGTCAGGCCCATCAGCGTCATCGCGCTGACCGACTTGCCCGAGCCGGATTCGCCGACGATCGAGAGCACCTCGCCGCGGTGCAGCGCGAACGAGACGTCGTCGACCGCCTGCAGGACTCCGCGCTCGACCTGGAAGCCGACCCGCAGATGCGAGACGTCGAGCACCGTCTCGCCGGTGCCACCGGCAGCCACGGAGGGCTTGGAGAGATCAGGCGTACTCATGCCCCGGCCGTCCGGATCCGCGGGTCGAGCCAGGCGTACAGGATGTCGACGATCGCGTTCATCAGGATCACGAAGAACGCCCCGAGCAGCGTCACCACCAGCACCGGCGGCACGTCGAGCGAGCGCACCGACTGGGCCGCGTACTGCCCGATCCCGTTGAGGTTGAAGACGACTTCAACGACCAGGGTCGAACCACCGATCACGGCAGCGAAGTCCAACCCCCACAGGGAAACGATGGGGATCAGCGACACCCGCAGGACGTGCTTGCGCAGCACCTTCCGCTTCGACAGCCCCTTCGCGTACGCGGTCCGCACCGCATCCGTCGAGAGCGCCTCCAGCACGCTCGAGCGCAGCACTTGCGCGTAGATCCCGATGTAGAGGATCGCCAGCGTGAACCACGGCAGCACCAGATGCAGGAACCATTGATAGGGGTTGTCGGTCAGCGGCGTGTATCCCCCGGCCGGGAAGACTTTCGCCTTGAACGTCAGGAAGTACAGCAGGATCGCGCCCACCACGAACGTCGGCGCGGAGATACCGATGAAGCTCACCGTGGTGATGGCGATGTCGGTCGCCTTGCCTGCCCGCAGCGCCCCGATGACGCCGAGTATGACCCCGACGACGACCCAGATCACCGCCGCACCGATCGCCAGCGAGAACGTCGCCGGCAGCCCGCGCTTGATCTGCGAGAACACCGTCACGTGTTGGGTGTACGACTGGATCGACCCGTTGAAGATCTGCTGCATGATCTTCCAGTACTGCACCCAGATGGGCCGGTCGAAGCCGAACGAGTGGCGCACCGAGGCGATGTCGGCGGCGGTCGCAGTGCGGCCGGCTAGCCGCAGCGCCGGGTCGCCGTTCGGGATCGCGACAAAGATGAGGAACGTCAGCACGCTCACCAGGAAGAGCACGATGATCGCGGACGCCAGCCGCCGCGCCGTGAATGAGAGGAAGCCCATCCGCTACCGCTCCGTCCGGATGCGGGCCCGCGGATCGAAGGCCTGGCGCAGGCCGTCACCGAAGATGTTCACGGACAGCACGGCGAGCACGAGCATGACTCCCGGGACGAGCGTGAGGTGGGGCGCGCTCGTGACCTGGCTGACGCCGTCCGCCAGCATCGTTCCCCAGGACGGGCTCGGCGGCTGTACCCCGGCGCCGAGGAACGACAGGCTTGCTTCCAGCACGATCGATTGGGCCAGTTGCAGCGCGAAGAAGACGATGAGTGTCGAGAAGAGGTTCGGCAGCACCTCGCTGAGGACGATGCGAAGCCGCCCATAGCCCAGAGTCCTTGCGGCGTCGACGAATTCGCGTTCGCGCAGCGACAGGACCTCGCCGCGCAAAGGCCGGGCGACATACGGGATGTAGACCACCCCGATCACCAGGGCCGGCAGCACGTTGGAGCCGCCCTGGATGTGGACCGGGCCGATGTCGAGACCCCCGACCGCCAGGCTCACGCCAAGCGCGACGCCGAGCAGCAGGGCCGGATACGCCCAGATCAGGTCGAGCAGGCGGGAGATGATCGTGTCGGTCCAGCCCCGGTAGAACCCGGCCGCCACCCCGAGAATGGTCGCGCCGACCATCGTGATGATGGTCGCTAGCAGCCCGATCTCCAGCGAATTGCGACCGCCGTAGAGCACCCGAACGGCCACGTCGCGACCGCTGGGGTCGGCGCCGAGGAAGAACTTGGAGTGCCACGTCGGGCCGATCGGCACGCCGGTCGTGCTGACGACGTTCGTCGGCTTGCCGTCCACCGTGATGACTTCGCTGATGTGCTGCGAGTTCGGGCCGGTGTGAGCGATGTACTGCGAGTACACCGGAGCCAGCGCGCAGAGGATGACGATCAGGACGAAGAGGATGCCGAACGCGAGAGCCGGCCGGTTACGCCGGAGCCGGTGCAGAGCGATCCGAAACGGCCCGGGCTCGCTCGTCTTGGTGGTGCCTGCCGTATCGGCAGGCACCACCGCAACGTCTGCCATCGAACTACTTCAACTGGACGGTCGAGAACTCCAGGTAGTTCACCGGGTTGAACACCGCCGAGCTGAAGTCGACGCGCGTCGAGGTGAACTTCGGAGCCGTCTGATAGCCGTAGACCCCGATGTAGGCCTTGTCGGCCACCATCTTGTCGACGTCCTGCCATCCGCTCGCCTGCGAGTCGAGCTTCGACGCGGGAACCTCTTCGAGCTTGGCGACCTTGCTGTCGATCGCCGGGTCGCTCACGTTGCCGAAGTTCTCGTTGTTGGTGGCCTGGATGCCCGAGGTCGTCAGCAGCAGGTAGAAGTCAGCCGGGTTCGGGAAGTCCTGGCTCCAGTCGGCGAAGCCGGTCTGCGGGTAGAGGCTCTGGTTGCCGATGGTCTGGAAGTACACCGAGTCCTGGATGACCTTCAGCTTGGCCTTGAAGCCGAGCTTGTTCAGCAGGTCGGTCAGGTACGCGCAGTACTCCTGGCGCGGGCTACGGGTCTCGCTCCACACCGTCACGTTGCTGCCGGCGAAACCGGCGTCGCGGATCATCTTCTTCGCCTTGGCGATGGTGTCCGCCGAGGGCACCGCTGCCGGGTCACCGAAGGGGCAGTTGTCCGACACGTGGCCGGTGATGGGCGGCGGCAGGAAGTAGCAGCCCGGGGTGAGCGAACCGCTCGACAGCCGCGAGAGTGCGGTGCGGTCGATCGACATGTCGACGGCCTTGCGCACGTCCACGTTGTTGAACGGCTTCACCTTCGTGTTGAAGAAGAAGTAGTACGTGGAGGCGAGCGTCTCCTTCTGGTAGCGGGTCTTCTGCGCCTGCACCTGGCTGAGCAGGCTCGCCGGGATCGTGTCGCCCGGGTCGAAGACGTCAGCCTCGTTGTTGAGGACCTGCTGCGCCTCGGTCTGGGTGTTGCTGTTGACGTTGACCTGGACCGTGTCGGCGAAGCCGGTCGGGATGTCCGGGATCTTGAAACCGGCGAACGACGCGTTCTTCACCAGCGTGTACGACGCGTTCGGCACGACCTTGGAGAACTTGTACGGGCCGACGCCGACCGGCGGGTTGTTCGACAGCACCTTCATGGGCGTGCTCGACGGGATCGGCGCGCTGGCCGGGAACGCCAGCAGGTTGTCGAACGCCCCGTAGGCGCGATTCAGCTTGATGGTGATCTTGCCGGCGGCGTCGTCCGTGACGATGCCGCTGATGTCGTTTGCCTTCCCGGCGTCGTAGTCAGCCGCCCCGACGATGTTGCCGGTGAAGAAGGACTTGCCACCCCAGCTGATCTTGATGGAGCGCTCGATCGCGTGCTTGAAGTCGGACGCCTTGACCTTGGTGCCGTCCGAGTACGTGAGGCCGGAGCGCAGCGTGACGGTGTAGGTCTTCTGGTCCGAGGACACCGTCGGGAGGTCGGCGGCGAGACCCGGCTGCAGCTTGGTGCCGGGCACGCCCTCCTTGAACGCGTACGTCAGGAGCGGCGTGTAGACCATGTTGTCGGCCTCGATGGCCTGCGTGGTGTAGCCGAAGCCCGGATCGAGGCTGTCCGGGGCCGTACCGGTCAGCACTTTGAGCGTGCCTCCGGTCTTGCCGCCGCCGGTGCTGCCCGAGCCACTGCTCGACCCGCCACACGCGGTGAGAACCAGCGTTCCCGCGAGGGCTACGGACCCCGCCGCCCACACTCTTCGAGGCACTCGCATGCCTGACTCCCCTTCATCTCAATGCACTGCCGGGCTGAGCTTGATCTATCGCGATAGGGCCTTCTGAAATCCCTTGGCACCACCTGTGGGCAGGGGTGGGGCACCGGCCGAAATGACGCACCGGGCGGATCTCAGCCCGGAACGTTAGCAACAGTTTGCGTTTCTGGCGCGGGCTCCAAACCTCGGTTCAGAAACCGCCGCTCGCGCCAAGATGTGAAAGTTATGAAACGGTGACCTAACCCTCACGGGGTCGTAACGCATCCGGCTCGCGGCTGACATCCCTGCCGGGGTAGCGGTGAACGAGCAGGTCAAGGGCTTGCGTTCGCGGAAGTAAGTCGAGAAGCCACACTTTCGTCCGGTGATCCTACAAATGAGTAGGGACCCGGTAAAGCCTCGCCCGATAGCTCTCAATTGCCCGCCTGATGGGCGACCCGGAAAGCGGACAGAAAGCCACGCAGGCGCCCGGCACAAATCACGCGCCTTCTCCATCAGAGTTGTGTCGAAAATACCGTGCTAAACAAACCGATCGGACGCTGCAGAACAACGGTGAATACCTTCGCCTTTCCACAGCCACCGGGCAGGCGCCGAGGTCAGGCTGTCCACGACCAGCGCCGGGCCGCTCCGCGTCGAACCCACCGCCGGATACCCGATCCACGGAGGAATCTCTCGGCCAGGCCATCAGGCGCCGGAAATTCGCTTGCCACGGAATGGCAGTTGTGCCCCTCACGCAATCCGTTGTGGTCCGGTTGAGCCCGGGTCCCACTATGTGGACAGGCTATGAGGACAAGAACGCTCGATTGCCGTGCATCATTGGCGGGCCTCGGCTCCGCGAAATTGTCGGCGGCGGCCTTTATGGTCGCCTCGACCAGACCCCTCCACCGCTACGGACCGTGCCATGACCCTCGCCCGCTGTGCCCATTGCCACCAGCCGCTCGACGACTCCTCGACCAGCGACGTCTCGCCGGGTAGCGGCGGCGTGAACCTTCAGCTCGGCCTGTTCGGCGAGGCCGTCCCCGTCGAGGAGGTACGCGCGAGCAGATTGGGCGGGTCGCGGCCCGGGCTCGCCGCCGGAGGCCGCTGGCAGTCCGTGGCCCAGAGCGAGCGCGACGCCGTCGCGATCGTCACGGCGTTCTTCCATCACAGCCAGAGCGCGCCCGATGAGACCTTTGCCCGGGTCGACACGATCCTGGCCGGTCGAGCGGCCGCCGACCTGGGCACGGTCGCCGGGGCGGCTGCCCTCTTCGCCGCACACTGCCTCGACGCCCTCGAGTACCTGTCACCGGGCTTTGGCATGAGCATGCTCGAGCACTTCGCTTTGGAGGCCGCGGCGGGCTCCTAGCTAATGGTGGAACCCTTCGGGTCCGGAGATGTGGGCCTTGTGCACCGACTGCAACTCCGCGACCGAGCGCCGCAGGTCCGCCAGGAAGTCCTCCCCGAGGTCGAGCGAGAAGCCGTTGCGGCAGACCACGCGAAGCACGGCCAGGTCCTCGCGGTTCTCCGGGAACGTGTACGCCGGCACCTGCCAGCCGTGCTCGCGCATCAGCCGCGAGACCGCGAAGACATCCCAGCCCTGCACGTCCGGGGCCGTGGTGAACGCGAATACGGGTAACTCGTCGCCACGCGAGATCAGCCGAAACGGGCCCATGGCCTCGACCGCGGACGACAGGTGCATGGCGACGT
The DNA here is from genome assembly GCA_963782485.1 of uncultured Actinomycetota bacterium. Taxonomy (GTDB): domain Bacteria; phylum Actinomycetota; class Actinomycetes; order Frankiales; family Frankiaceae; genus DATAZK01. Next base: position 730,568 of record CAWAJV010000003.1, on the reverse strand, counting down.
CACGGCTCGCCTGCTGCACCGCCCGGAAGCCGGCCCGCCCCAGCCGGAAGAACGTGTAGTACTGCGCCACGACCTCCGCGCCCGGGCGGGAGAAGTTCAGCGCGAAGGTCGGCATGTTGCCACCGAGGTAGTTCACGTTGAAGACGAGGTCCTCCGGTAGGTGGTCCTTGTCCCGCCACAGCACCCACCCGACCCCCGGGTAGACCAGCCCGTACTTGTGACCCGACGTGTTGATCGACGACACCCGCGGCAAGCGGAAGTCCCACGCCAGATCCGGATCGAGGAACGGCGCGACCATGCCGCCTGAAGCACCGTCCACGTGTACCGGCACGTCCGGCCCGCCCCGGGCCGCCAGCGCGTCGAGCGCCGCGCAGATCTCGGCGACGGGCTCGTAGGAGCCGTCGAACGTGGAGCCCAGAATGGCGACGACCCCGATCGTGTTCTCGTCAACCGCGGCCGCCGCCGTCGCCGCGTCCAGGTGGAAACGATCGCCTTCCATCGGGACGATGCGCGGCTCGACATCCCAGTAGCGGCAGAACTTCTCCCAGCAGACCTGGACGTTCGCCCCCATCACCAGGTTGGGGGTGCGGCTCGGATCGTTGACCCGCGCTGCCCAGCGCCGCTTCAGCGCCATCCCGGCGAGCATGCACGCCTCGCTCGACCCGGTCGTCGAGCAGCCGGTCGCGTGCTCCGGGGTCGGGGCGTGCCACAGGTCGGCGAGGATGGCCACGCAGCGCTGCTCGAGCTCGGCCGTCTTCGGGTACTCGTCCTTGTCGATCATGTTCTTGTCGACGCACTCGTCCATCAGCGTGCGGGCCTGCGGCTCCATCCACGTCGTCACGAACGTCGCCAGGTTCAGCCGCGCCGAGCCGTCCAGCAGCAGCTCATCGTGGATCAGCTGATAGGCGACGTCCGGCGGCACCGGATTCTCGTCGAGGTGCGCGTGGGGCGGCGTCACCTCCGCGCAGAGCGCCGGGTTCGCCATTCCCATGAACGGGTTCGCGTCGGACCGGCGGTGGTGGGTGGACTTGCCGTGGTGCAGTGCCATGGCGTGACTATGTCGCAGGCGAAGGGGATCGCGACTGCGGCGAGCGCAGCGAGTCGCAGCGCGGGTCGCCGACCAGGTGAGTGGCGCCTCCCCCACGGTCAAGGCGGCGGCGCGTCGGGGTTGGATGCACCCATGGCACGCAACCTCTACCTGCACGAGACGGTCGACGTGATCGGCCAGGGCCAGTACGACTACATGGAACACCTGTGGAAGGACCCGGTGCTTCGCATGCCGGAGATGTTCAACCTGCAGGGGTCGTTCTACGTCTGCGCCGCCGGCGGGGGTCGCTGGCCGCAGGTCATCAACATCTGGGACGTCGGGACGCTCGGCTGGGAGGGCTGGTCGGCGAACGTCGACCGCATGAACCTCAAGCGCCGCAAGGCTTTCTACGGCGAGTGGTGGGACAAGGCGGCCGAGTGGAGAAGTGGCGGCTTCGACCGGCTCTGCGGCGGGGTACCCGGTAGCCCGACGACCGACGAGCTGGAGGCGCGCGGCGTGAAGGGGAGCCTGTTCGTCCACGAGGTGCTCGAGGTCAGGCCGGGAGCCCCGCTCGACTTCCTCGACGCGGTCGTGCGCGAGCGGGTGCCCCTCATGCGCGAGTACGGCCACGAGCCGACCGGCCTCTACGAGGTGATGTCGAACCAGCACGAGGTCGTCCTGGTCTGGGCGACGACGATCCCGAACCAGGTACGGCTGCGGCAGAACCGTGATGCGGCCCGCGGGCTGGACGACGCGGGTGAGGCCGATGAGCGCCTCGTGCAGTGGGAACGCGTGTCAGCCGGGTTCGTCGTCGGCGGCAATACGCACATCATGACCCCGCTGCCGCGCACCGTCGTCGGGCCGCCGGACTGGGAAGAGGCGTCGCTGCAGGACTGGCTCGAGCAGCGCGAGGCGGCCGAAGGTTAACCCGCCGCTAAGGCCCCTGCCGGCTGCTGCCGATGCACACCTCGCTACGGCCCCGCCCCCGCTGTACGTCCAGGAGAGAGACGGCATCTGCATGAGCACCGGCTTGCACGCGCCCGCGAAGGTCCGCTACGAGATCGAGCGCGACATCGCGGAATCGGCCCCGTCGTCCCTGCAGGCGGCCATCCTGACGCTGCTCGCCGGCATCGCCGCGGCGCTCCTGGCGTTTCTGGTCTGCGTGATGCTGACCGACGAGTGGAACTCGGTCGCCGGTTGGTCGGCGGCCGTCGGCCGCGCTCGTCGTGGTGATCCTGCGGCCGCTCTTCTTCCGCCGCGGGCGCTTCTGAGCATCGCCAAACCGAAGGCCGCCGCCGCGGCGAAGCTCGGTCACCGATCGAGAATGCCCGCGACACATCACAAACGCGTGACGCGCGCTGCCCCACCGCCCCCGTCAGGCTCGCGCACGGGACACGCGAGGAGGCTTAGCCTCCGCCGGAGCTGCTCGGGGGGTTCGGCCTCACGTGCGGGTCCTCCGCCGATAGCCGGCCTCGGGATTCCACGACTCGATGACGAGGTGGTCGGCCGGCTCCCCGACGTAGGCCAGCGCCACCTCGCGGATGTCGAAGCGGAAGTAGCCGGCGCCGGGGAACTGGTTATCCGCGGGGGGATCGATCTCGACGAGCAGCCCGGCCAGCTTCGCGTCACCGAGCCAGGGTTCGGCATCCGGCCCCGTGGGCGGCGGCTCGAGCGTCGGACTGTGCAACGCGACCCGGGGATCGCGGCGCACGTCGCGCAGCTTCAACGACTCGGGCATCATCCCGAGCGTCAGCTCGCCATCCTCGAACTTGCTCTCCGAGCCGCTGATGCGCGGCGAGCCGTCGGCCCGCAGAGTCGCCAGCGTCTTGTTCGTCCCGGCATCGAAGCGCTGCCGCACCCGCGCCGCGAAATCCGGAGCCACCTGCTCGATCTCTCGCCAATTCACCATCAGAGCGGTCTAGCAGGAGGCTCTGACAAATTTCAGCAGGCAGCCCCCGCGATAGGGTGCCTGCGAACCCGATTTGACCGGATCCGTCCAGACGAGCGGGAGTACACCTGATGGCGGGCGCGCTGGAGATCGATCGCCTGATCAAGCGCTACGGCGAGGTCGTGGCCCTCGACGAGATGACGTTCACCGTCGGCGAGGGCGAGCTCTTCGGGTTCGTCGGCAGCAACGGCGCCGGCAAGACGACCACGATGCGCATCGTCATGGGGGTGCTTGCCGCCGACGCGGGCGCCGTGCGCTGGGACGGGCAGCCGCTGCACCTCGAGCGCCGCCGCCGCATCGGCTACATGCCGGAGGAGCGCGGGCTCTACCCGCGGATGCGTGTGGGTGAGCAGCTCACGTATCTCGGACGGTTACGCGGCATGTCACCGGGGGCGGCCCACCGTGCCATGGAGATCTGGACCGAGCGTCTCGGGATCGACGCGCGGCGCGGCGACGAGGTCCAGAAACTCAGCCTCGGCAATCAGCAGCGCGTGCAGCTCGCCGCAGCGCTCGTCCACGATCCGGAGCTGCTGGTGCTCGACGAGCCGTTCTCCGGCCTCGATCCCGTCGCCGTCGATGTGATGAGCGAGGTGCTGCGCGAGCGGTGTGACAGCGGGGTGCCGGCGATCTTCTCCAGCCACCAGCTCGAGCTCGTCGAGCGCATCTGCGACCGGGTCGGCATCGTGCGCGGTGGCCGGATGGTCGCGTGCGGAAGCGTCGACGAGCTGCGCAGCACCAGCTCCGGCAACCTGGTGTCGATCGTCGTCGACGCACCCGGGGCTCCTGCCGGCTGGGCGGACGCGCTGCCCGGCGTCACGGTGCTGCGCCGGCAGGGTTCGCGGACCACCGTCCAACTCGGCCCCGGCGCTGACGATCAGCAGCTCCTGTCGGCCGCGCTCGCGACCGGGCCGGTGCACGAGTTCGCCCGCCAGCTTCCGTCGTTGAGCGAGCTGTTCCGCCACGTCGTGCACGACGAGCGGGACCGGAGCCCGGTCGAACCGTCCACGGCTGCTCTCGAAGCCGCCGGGAGCCTCTCGTGAGCGCCCCGACACCCGATCTCGACGTGCGGCTGCACTCACGCCAGGCGGTGGGGCTGGTCGCGCATCGCGAGATCGTGACGCGAGTACGCACCAAGGCGTTCCTGATCAGCACCGTGCTCCTGGTGGTCGGGATCGTCGCGACGATCGTCATCTCGAAAGTGGCGAGCGGCTCGACGTCGACCAAGCACGTCGGCTTCGTGAGCGATCAGGCGTCCACGGCGCCGGCGTTCCGCTCGGCGGCGCAGGCGGTGGGGCAGAAAGTCCAGACGCCGACCATCGCCTCGCAGGCCGAGGGCGAGTCGCAGCTACGGGACGGCAAGCTCGACGCGCTTGTGGTGGGCGGTGTCAACGGGGTTCAGGTCGAGGTCAAGAAGGAGCTGTCCGCCACCCTCAAGAACGCCTTCACGGTGCTCTCCCGGCAGGTCGCCCTCGACCAGCAACTGCGCAAGGCGGGTGCCGACCCGGCGGCGGTGAGCGCTGCCGTGAACGGCACCCGGGTCGACGTGCAGACCCTGGAGCCGGTCGACCCCCACCGCGCGCAGCGGCTCGGGATCGGCATCGTCGCCGGGATCCTGGTTTACCTGGCGCTCACGCTCTACGGCCAGGCGGTCGCCCAGGGGGTCGTCGAGGAGAAGACCAGCCGCATCGTCGAGCTGCTCCTCACCGCGGTCCGGCCCTGGCAGCTGTTGTTCGGCAAGGTCATCGGCATCGGGACGCTGGGGCTCGCGCAGCTGTTGCTGGTCGGGATCGTGGGGCTCGCCGCCGGTTCGGCTGCGGGGGTCCTGACCCTGCCCGGCTGGGTCGCGGCCGGGGCGATCCTGGGCTCGGTCGGCTGGTTCCTGCTGGGCTACCTCGCGTACGCGCTGATGTTTGCCGCGCTCGGGGCGCTCGTCTCGCGCCAGGAGGACGTGGCCGGTGCGGTAGCGCCGCTCACCATGCTGATCATCTTCCCGTACGTGCTCGGCATCTCGATCATCCCGACGAACCCGGAGAGCACGCTGATCGCGGTGCTGTCGCTCATCCCGCTCTTCGCCCCGACCCTGATGCCCATGCGGGTGGCCAGCGGAGTTCCGTGGTGGCAAGTCGGCGTGGCGGCCGTGCTCCTGGTCGCGTTCATCGCGCTGCTGGTGTGGCTCGCCGGGCGCATCTACGGCAACGCCGTCACGAGGATGGGGACGCGGGTGCGGGTGGCCGACGCGCTGCGTCCGATGTGAGCGTCGAGGGCTAATCGCGACCCGCGTTTGCCGCAATGGCGGCGATGGGCGGCAGCACCATCGCGATCACGCTCATCACCAATGCCGCGGGGCGGGAGAACCACTGCACGATGGTCCAGGCCACGATGATCAGCGTCAGGCAGGGCACCATGATCGTCAGGTAGAGCCGGCGCAGGTGGCGCTCACTGCCGTCGCTGGGCTGCTTCCCCGCCATCCGATGCACCCGCCAACCCGGCCCGCCGCCCGCGCCGTCGCGGCCTCAGCCGTCCGCACGCTCCGTTTGAAAGTACCCCGACTGAACCGACGGATCCGGCTCGAAGAATGCGCGCACGGATATCACCAGACCCGCGTCGTCCACCTTCCAGATCTCGATGCTTTCCACCAGGACCTGCGTTCCCTCCAGGTTGCCTTCGTTACGCATGACGACAGCCGCTTCATTCGCGCGCGCAACGACTTTCGCGGGTACCAAGCGCCATTCCCGGCCGGGGGTAAGGGATCGCTCCCACGAGTCGCGAACGGCATTGGAACCCCTTTTCGGAGGGGATCCCACCGGGTCTTCGAATACGACGTCGGAGGCAAACAATGCCGACCAATCGCGTTGATTGCGGGAATTCCAGAGCTCGCAATGCCGGCGCACGGCGCGTTCGGCCGCGCTTGGCGGCGAATCCGGCGCCACGCTCTGGCGGGTCAAGCGCAGGCCTGGCGCGCGGCGATCAGGGCGGCCGATCCGAGGCCGAGCTCGGCCGCCAGGTACAGCCAGAAGGTCACGTCCGCCCGCGGTCGGTCGGCCTTGAGCGCGAGCAGCCGGGCCGCTCCGGCACCCAGCCAGGTCCAGCCGACGGCCCGATGGGCGGCCGGCGAGCCACTCAGAATGGCCCACGCTCCGAGCCCGGCATAAGTACCACCCAACCCGGCTCGCGTTTCTGCTTTTCCGCGCCCCGATGCGGGAATGAGGTCAAGTGCCATCGCCACGCGTTCCGGCATGACGACGCCGGCCACGCCAGACGCGCACAGCGCCGCCGAACTGAGCAGTCCCATCTGGATGCGTGGCATGGGTTGCAAGCTACGCCGCGTTTGCGGCGGCTTCAGCACGGATTCCTCCACCCGTCATGAAAAAGGGCTAGCGATCCCGCATGGCCTCGGAGTACCTTGCGCACACAGCTGGATACGCAAAGTTTCGAAATGCGGCTGTGGGCCGCCGGTGGCATTGATGCGCAAGGTCCGGCGCCGAACTCCATACCTTCCGGAACCATCCCGAAAGCCACATTCCGGGCTGCCGTCGCCTCTCCTGGCGGAAGTCGATGGTTCGCCGGGACCCCTGTCCCCGCCGCAGCCGACCGCGACCAGCGGGGACAGGGGTCCACCTCATCGACGCCCCGGCCTACAGGTGGCGCATCATCCGCGTATTGCCGAGCGTGTTGGGCTTCACCCGCTCGAGATCGAGGAACTCCGCGACGCCCTCGTCGTAGGAGCGCAGGAGCTCGGCGTACACCTCGGGGGTGACACCCGCGGCCTCACCGATCGGCTCGAAGCCGGCCGCGGCGAAGAACTCGACCGCGAACGTGAGGCAGAACAAGCGCTGGACCCCCACCTCGCGTCCCCGCCGGATGACTTCGTCGAGCAGCTTTCGGCCCACCCCGAGCCTCCGCACGGACGGATCGACCGCGACGGTGCGCACCTCGGCCAGGTCCTCCCACAGCACGTGGAGCGCGGCGCAGCCGACGACCTTGCCCGAGCTGTCCTCGGCCACGACGAACTCCGGCACGTCCTCGAAGAGGGTGACGGTCGCCTTGGAGAGCAGGATGCGGTCGTCGGAGTAGTAATCGACGAACGAGCGGATAGCCCACACATCCGAGGTGCGGGCCGGACGGATAGTGATGGGCGCGCTCATGCCTCGATCCTGCCTGCGCGAGCGCCGTGGCGATCGGTGAAGTTCACGCAAGGTTCACCGCTTTTGGGGCCGATGGCGAATAACCCGCATCGTGCCCGCGCCGTTGAAGACGCCGTGGACCAGACCCGATTTCACCCCTCCCGCCGCGGGCTCCTGCAAGGCTTCGGCCTGGCTGCCGGAACGGGGGTGGCCAGCACCGCCGCCTTCGCGCAATCTCCCGCAGCTGCGGCGAGTTCCCTTCCCGACCCCGCCTTCTCCGGGATCGACCACGTGGTGGTGCTGATGATGGAGAACCGCTCCTTCGACCATTTCCTCGGCTGGCTCCCTGGTGCCGATGGGCGGCAGGGCGGCCTGACGTATCGCGACACCGCAGGTTTCGCCCACCCGACGCACCACCTGACGACGTACCAGGGCTGCGAGTTCGCCGACCCGGACCATTCCGTCGCGGGTGGCCGCCGCCAGTTCAACGGCGGCCGCTGCGATGGCTGGCTGAGGACGCCTGGCGTCACGGACACGTTCCCGATCGGCTACTACGGGCCGGGCGACCTGCCGTTCCTCGCCAACGCCGCGCGCACGTTCACCACCTGTGACCGCTACTTCGCCGCGCTGCTCGGCCCGACGTTCCCGAACCGCATCTACCAGCATGCGGCGCAGACCGACCGCCAGACGAACACGTTCGACATCTGCGCGCTGCCGACCATCTGGGACCGCCTTCAGGCCGCCGGCGTCACCCACCGCTACTACTTCTCCGACCTGCCGATCACCGCACTCTGGGGCACCAGGCTGCTCGGCATCACCCAGCCGATCGCGGCGTTCCAGCTAGCCTGCAAGACGGGCAAGCTGCCTGCGGTGTGCTTCATCGATCCGCGGTTCGAGGACGAGGACGATGGCTCGAGCGGCGACGACCACCCGCATGGCGACATCCGCGTGGGCGAGCGCTTCCTCGCGGATATCTATGAGGCGATCACCAGCAGCCCCGCCTGGTCGCGCACGGTGTTCATCATCAACTTCGACGAGTGGGGCGGCTTCTTCGACCACGTCCGGCCGCCCGCGGCGCCGGATGCCGACCCGAAGAACACGCAACGCGGCTTCCGGGTGCCCTGCCTCGTCATCTCGCCGCTGGCCCGCCGCCGGTACGTCGCCCATGGCAGCTATGACCACACTTCGATCCTGAAGATGATCGAGTGGCGCTGGGGTCTCGCCCCGCTGACCCCGCGCGACAGGGCTGCGCGCAACATCGCCGAGGTACTCGACTTCCACTCCCGGCCCAACCTCAGCGCACCGCGCTGGAACGTCCCCCGCGTGCCCGGGCTGCCCTGCGGCCTGCATCAGGCGGTTCGCTCGCAGGAGTGGGCACCGCTCAAGGCGCTGGCACTGCGTTCCGGGATGGCGGTGAACGCGTGAGCCGCACACGCAGTCGTGCCCGGGCCCTGGCGGCGACGCTTGCCGCGGCCGGCCTCGCCCTCGGCACCGGAGCGCTCACGACCTCCACACCGGCCGCAGCGTCGACGGCGTGGCGACCCCCGCCGGTCGGCCACGTGTTCGTCATCAATCTCGAGAACGAGGACGCCGAGGTCACGTTCGGCGCCGGCACGGCCGCGCCGTATCTGGCGAAGACCCTGCGTTCGCAGGGGAATCTGCTGCCCAACTATTACGGCATCGGCCACAACAGCTTGGACAACTACATCGCTCAGATCAGCGGGCAAGGACCGAACATCCAGACCCAGGCCGACTGCCCGTTCTTCACGGACTTCACGGCGCTTCCCGTCACCGCGGCCAACGGCCAGGCCATCGGCCAGGGCTGCGTGTATCCCAGCAACGTGATGACGATCGCCGACCAGCTGGCCGCCGCCCGCAAATCCTGGCGCGCGTACCTGGAAGACATGGGCAACACGCCCTCGCGTGAGGCCAGCCGATGCGGCCATCCGGCGATCGGTGCCATCGACAACACCCAGTCGGCGACGGCCACGGATCAGTACGCCACCCGACACAACCCCTTCGTGTACTTCCACTCGCTGCTCGACTCCGGCGCGTGTGCAGCAAACGACGTGCCGCTCACCGAGCTGCCCAAAGACCTGAAGAGCATCGCCACGACGCGATCGCTCTCCTACCTCACGCCCAACCTCTGCAACGACGGCCACGACGCCCCCTGCAAGAACGGTCAGCCCGGCGGTCTCACGTCTGCCGACGCCTGGCTGAAGACGTGGGTACCGCGCATACTGGCCTCGCCGGCCTTCAAGAAGGACGGGCTCCTGGTGGTCACCTTCGACGAGTCCGAGGGTGCTGACGGCGACTCCACCGCCTGCTGCGGTGAAGGACCGGAACCGAACACCCCGCTGCCCGGCATCACGGGTCTTGGCGGCGGGCGGGTCGGCGCCGTGGTCGTGTCGCGCTTCGTCAAGCCGGGGTCGACGACGACCACCAGCTACAACCACTACTCGCTACTTGCGTCGCTGGAAGACCTGATGCACCTGCCACATCTCGGGTTTGCCGGTCAAGCCGGGCTGCCTCGGTTCGGAAAGGACGTCTATACCGCCTGGCGCTGACTCGAGCAGCCGGGAAGGTTTCGTCAGTCCAGAGCGTGGTGAAGGCGCCGCCCACCGAGGAGCGCGAGGGTGAGCAACGCCAGCGGAAGCGCCGGCGCCGCCCCCTTCGCATACACGGCGAGCGCCGCGCCGCCGATGCCCCCGCACACCAGCGCGACGAGCAGCTCCACGCTGAGCCGGAACGGCCGCAGCGGCTGGCGATGCGCGAGCCGCACCACCAGCGTGGTCAGGGTTCCCGTGAGGTACGTCGTCGACAGCCCCGGGATCCCGAAGCGCATCATCGCGGCGCTCTGCATGCCTAGCGCACCCGCATTCACCGCGAGCAGGGCCACCTGGACGTTCGTGCCGGGCTCCGAACCGCACGCCCACCAGCCGATGGCGAACACGGCGAAGAGGCCGATCTCGATCATGAGCGTGCGGGTGACCGAGGCGGGCCAATGTTCGCGCCCGTCCGGCGGCGGCGCACCCGCGATGCGCGCACCCACGGCGCATCCGAGGACGTAGCCGGCGATGGCGGCGAGCACGCTCAGCAGCAACTCGCCGCGACCGTTGCCGATCGCGACCCCGGTGATCACCAGGTTGCCGGTCATGACGCTCGTGAACGCGCCACCCAGGGCGACGAAACCGATCGCGTCGACGCTGCCGCTGACTACCGCCAGGAGCACCACGAGATGTTCGCGCCGGCCGATCTGCGGCGGAGCATCGGGGTGCGCGTCACTGGTCACAAGACCATCCAAGCGCCATCCACCGGCATGTGCCCCGGCCTCAGCAATGTCCACGACGCTGACGTCCTCGCATGCGAACCGGTCGACACGCTTACTCGGCGGCTGATCTCGGCCTCTACGCACATTGTTGTCATCAGCCCGACGACGACTCTTCTCCCGAACAACCGTTTCGGTGTGGTCCACATCGGATCGCCGGTATGCGGCAGCAACAGCTGCTCCCCAGCTGACAACGCTTCGCGTGTCCTGCGCACCGGCGCAGGCGATGCCCGGACTACCCGGGCTGTTGCTCCCCGAACGCGATGACGGACAGGAACCGGATGGGCAGCGTCACCAGCCGCTCGGGGCCGTGGGGTCCCTCGCCGTCGAGCTGAAGCGCGTCGCCCGGCCGCATCGTGTAGCTGGTCTCGCCGTGGCCGTAGACCATCTCGCCCTCGAGCATGTAGAGCAGCTCGGTGCCGCCGTGCTGGAAGAGCGGGAACACCTCGCTGCTCTCGGTGAGCGTCACGAGTACGGCTTCCATCCGCTTGTGGCTGCCGCGTAGCGAACCGAGGAACGCGTAATGATGCCCTACCCGGGTACCCCGCCGGGCGATCTCGGCGCCGTGCCCGGCCGGGATGAAGACCGCTTCACGCGGGTCGTCGAGCCCGCGAAACAGCGCCGTCACGGGGACGTCGAGCCCGGCTGCCAGCCGCCCGATCGTGGTGAGGCTGCAGGACGTCTGGGCGTTCTCGATCTTCGAGAGCATCGCCTTGGAGATGCCGACCCGCTCCGCCATCTCGGTGAGGTTCAGACCGGCCGCGTACCGGTAGTCACGCACCCGGGCGGCAATGGTCCGCTCCAGCGGACCGGCGTACTCGATGTCTTCGGTCATACGAGGTCCTCGGTCATGCGCTCACCGCATCTGCCCCGCTCCCGCGTACGTATGCGCACCGGCACGGCCAGGTCCACGAACATCACAAGGATGAACCGCACCCCGTGCGTCGCCGCGAGCTCCCGGAGCTGCCGGGTGGCTGCGCGTCGGGCAGGACGACCGGCAGGGCTTGTCCCGGGTTCGGACCAGTACCCGCGCTCATGCGTGCCTCCGACGTGAACCCGGGCGGCCGTTTGGCGACAAATGTTTACGAGTAGTGGCCGCCGACTCCCGTCAGTAGACCGCCCGAACGTTACAGCTGGTCACGCCTCAGGTCACCAGGACGTGACAGCGTGAGGGGAGCCGCGAAACTGGGGGGTTACGTTTCGGGCAGAACGGGCCTACGGTGACCGGGTTGGACGAGCCATCCCGAAAGGGGGAGCAGTGGGCCGCCCCGGGTCGGCAACGGCGACCAAAACAATGAGGAGCCGAAGGGTTCCGGGTTGCCGGAGTGCCCGCCATGCGGGGTCGCCACAACGCAGCCGTCGTGCTGCTGGCGACGCTGGCCCTGGAGCGCGGCCCACTGCTCCTTTCAACCGCATCGAGTCGTAGCGTCCTGGCTATGAGCCGGCTGGCGGTCCTGCTGCGGGGGATCAACGTGGGCGGCAATAACACGCTGCCGATGGCGCAGCTGCGCACGCTGCTCGAAGACCTCGGCTACTCGGCCGTGAAGACGCTGCTGAACAGCGGCAACGCCGTCGTCACCACGGATGACGCCCCGGCAGACGCCGAGAAACGCGTGTCCGCCGCCATCAAGAGGGAGCTCGGCCTCTCGATCGAGGCCCTCGCCAGGACGCATCAGGAACTCGACGCCGTCGTGAAAGCGGACCCGCTCCGCAGGTACGTCGAGAAGCCGAGCTGGTACGTGGTGGCGTTCCTGCGCGATCCGCCGACGAAGGCTGCGCTCGCCTCGCTGGACCCGACCGAATATGAACCCGAGCGCTGGCAGGTGCTCGGACGCGAGCTCTACGTCTGGTACGCCAACGGGCAGGCGAAGACCAAAATCGGCGCAGCTTTCTTCGAAAAGAAGCTGAAGGTCGTGGCTACAGCGCGCAACTGGAACACGGTCGTGAAGCTCCACGAGCTCACCGCGTGACCGCCGGTCACCGCAAGATCGTGTTACGCCTTCTCGCCGGCGGTGGTTCCGGACGGGGCGACGTCCTCTTCCACGACGCGTACCTCTGGCACTCGGCGGAAGAACGCCGCTCGGTAACGAGCTGCGCAGTGGCGAGAGGCCGAGCCCCCCGCTCAGAGATGCTTCTGCAGGAACTCCCGCATCACACCCGAGGCGTGGCGGAACGCGGCTCCGTCATAGGGCACGAAGTGGTGCCCGTCGATGAGTTCGAGCTGCTTCGGTTCACCTGCGACGGCGAAGACGGCAAGCGCCGTTTCCGCGGGGGCCACCCGGTCCTCGCGGGCGACGACCATCAGCAGCGGGGTCGGGGCGATGAACGGCGCCGCGACCGCCGGGTCGAACCGTGGCTCTCCCGAAAACCCCCGCAACGTAAAGGTGTTTGCCCACTCCGACCCTGGCCCACCGACGGCCTCGAACCACTGGGTGGACTCGGGCTGCGGGAGAAACGCCGCTCCCTCGGGATCGCCGCCGCTCGGGCGGATCACCGCCATCGGACCGATCGGCGGCGCCTGGCTGTCGGCGGGCCCCGCGCCGCTCTCGTCCTCGAGAGCTGCCTTCAATGCGGCGAACTGCCGCGCGGCTTCCTCACGATCCTGCGTGACGGACATGCCCGCAAAGGGCACGTTGGCGATCACGGCCTTCACCCGCTCGTCGATCGCTGCGACGACGAGCACCTCACCGCCGCTGAAGCTCGACCCCCACACCGCCAGCCGCTCGCCGTCGACGTCCGGCTGAGCGGCCAGCCAGCTGAGCGCATACCGGTAGTCGCGCGCCTGCGCCCACGGGTTGATCTCGAATCTCGGCTCGCCATCACTGCTGCCGAGGCAGCGGTGGTCGTACACCAGCACCGCGAAGCCGGCAGCGCAGAAAACCTCGGCGTACCCGGCCAGGCCCATCTGGCGCGTCGCCGAAAACCCGTGTGCCATCACGACACCGGGGACCGCCGACCCGTGCGGCGCCGCCGGAGCGGGCCGGTACAGCCAGCCGCGCAGCGTGACCCCGCCATAGCCCGGGAACTCGATCTCCGAACGCTCGACCATGATCCGCTAGACCTCGAGAATCTTCGTCCAGGCCGCGATCGCGGCGCCGCGCGCACCGGCCATGTCCAGGTCGGGCACCTCCGCGAAGCGAGCCACGGCGAGCTGCTCGTCACGCAACCGGGTATGGGCCTTGACGCGTGAGACGAACCAGGAGCGCATCTCCTCGGTCGTCTCCACCACACCCCCGCCGACGAAGTACGCCGCCGGGTCCGTGACGTTCGCGACGATGGTGAACAGCCGGCCGATCGCCGCCGCCTGCTGCTCGAAGATCGCCCGCGACATCTCATCACCGCGCTCGGCGTAGGCCCGGACCTGCTTGGCCGCGACCACGATGTCCATCGTGCCCAGCTCGTGGTCGGGATAGCGCCGGAGCCAGTACGGGAGCAGGTGCCGGGAGATCGCCGTCAACGAGGCGATGCTCTCCGCGTCACCGGCAAAGCCGCAATTGCAGACCGGGGTCGCCTGGTCCGGCTCGAGCAGCCCGTCCATGGGGATGTGGACATGGCCGAGCTCGCCGGCCATGCCCGCCGCACCGGCGATGACGTGGCCATGCTCGACCAGGCCACCGCCGAGTCCGGTTCCCACCACGACCGAGACCGACGAGCGGCTGATCGCGTCGGGGCCGAAGAACACGTGGTGGGCGTAGAGCGCGGCCGCGTTGCCGTCATTGCTGTAGACGACCGGCAGGCCGAGGCGCTCCTCGAGCGCGGCCCGGAAATCGAAGCCCCGCCACTCCGGCTGGGAAAAGTTCGTCGAGCCCTTCGAGGAGATGACGCCCTCGGCACTCGCCGGGCCCGGCGTATCCAGGCCGACTGCCCGTACCGACGAGACGGGAACCCCGGTGTGGTCGAGCACCGCGGTGAAAGCGTCGGCGAGCGCCTCGACCGCAACCTTTGGACCCTGCAGCACCAGGCTCGGCATTTCGATGATGTCGGTGACCAGGAAACGCCCGGTCTCGTCCATCACCGTCGGCTTGTTGGCATTGCCTCCGTTGTCGAGCCCGACGACCACATCCATACGCTCAGGATGCACCCCGCCAACGTGAGGTGGTCACACCGGCTCGGGTACGCGCTCCGCCGGTTCAGCCGTTCCGGAGCCGGCGGATGCTGACGCGCCCGGACGGAATCCGGGGCAGCATCATCGCCGGAATGATGGTGAGGAGCGATAGCCCCACCGCCCACCAGAACGACGTGCCGAACGCGCTGGCCACCTGCGCGCGGGCCACATCGGGGATAGCGGCCGTACCGCCGAGCACGTTTCCGCCGCCCGCCGCAGCGCCGACGTGAGAGACGATCGAGCGCTGCAGGATGACGGCCAGCACGGCGGTACCGAACGAGCCGCCCACCTGACGAATGATGTTGATGGTCGTGGTCGCCCGCGGGACATGGTGCGGCTCGAGGTTCTGGTAAGCCGCCGTCATCGACGGCATCATCGAGCAGCCCAGCCCGAGCCCGCGCACGAAGAGCGCGAGTGCCAGCAAGACCTCGGATGTGTCGACCGTGACCTGCGTGTAGACGACGGTGCCCACCACCGTCAGCAGGACGCCGAACGGAACGATCTTGTAGGCCCCGACCCGGTCGGTGATCCGCCCGGCGATGGGCATCGCGATCATCGCGCCGAGACCCTGAGGCGCCATCAGAAGGCCTGCAGCCAAAGCACTTTGACCGCGCACCACCTGGTAGTAGAGCGGCATCAGGAACATGGCGCCGAACACCGTTCCGCCCAGCACGAAGCCGGTGATGCTCGCCGCCGAGAAGCCGCGGTTCTTGAAGAGCTTGAGGTCGATGAGCGGCGCCGCGGCACGAAGCGCGTGGACCACGAAGGCGACCAGCAGGGCGGCACCGCCGATGAGGCCGATCAGCACGCGCGGCGAGGCGAAGCCGCCATCGCTACCCGCCTCGGAGAGCCCGTAGACGATGCCGGCGAGGGCCGGGGAGAGCAGTGCCAGACCAGTGACGTCGAGCTTGCCGGCGGTCCCCGTGGGGTCGCTCTTGAGCGTGCGCGCCGCCAGCGCCAGCGCCAGGACGCCGATCGGGAGGTTGACGTAGAAGATCCAGCGCCACGAGAGGTTGTCGACGATGAGGCCGCCGATGGCCGGGCCGAGCACCGGGCCGAGCAGCATCGGGATCCCGACGATGCTCATCACGCGGCCGATGCGCTGCGGGCCGGCGGCACGGGCCAGGATGGTCTGCCCGATAGGCAGGATCATGCCCCCGCCCAGACCCTGCAGCACCCGGAAGAAGATCAGCGACCCGGCCGACCAGGCCAGCCCGCAGAGCGCCGACCCGAGCAGGAACAGGACCAGCGAGATGAGGTACATCCGCTTGGCGCCGAACTTCTCGATCGCCCAGCCGGTGAGCGGGATGACGATCGCGAGGGCCAGCAGGTAAGCCGTGGTGACCCACTGGATCGTCGAGATCGAGGTGTGGAACGAGCGGCCGAGGGTCTCGATCGCTACGTTGACGATCGTGGTGTCGAAGATCGACATGATCGTGCCCAGCACGACGACCACGCCGAGGCCCATGATCTCGCGATCGACGACCCGCTCGCGAGCAGCGAACCGGGCCCCCGGCCCGCTCGTGCTGAAGCGTGATGCCACGCGTACTCCCTGAAATCGACGCGGCGCCACGCGTCCGGTCCCGTCGCTCACCCCGAGCGACGGCGGCGGTGCGCCAAAGCTTTGCTGTAGGTACCTTGCCGAGTCTCTTTATAAGAGTCAAGCATTTATTTGAGTCAACTTCATAGTGTTGCGATCACCACAAACGTCGTATGATGCTCGCCGTGTCCGTTGACGTATCGGAAGCCCCCGCGCAAGCAGCTGTCGCTGACGACGCGGCTGCCGCCGGCCCGGATGCGCGCCGCGCCTGGCGCATGGTTCAGGAGCTGCTCCTGCACGGTGAGGGGCAGAATCGCCTCGCTCGCGTCTGCGCCGATTACGACCTCGCGCCGTCCAGCGTGAAGGCCCTGCTGAGGCTCTCCGCTACCCACCCCACCGCCATGCGGGAGCTGGCCGCCGCGTTCGCCTGCGACGCCTCGTACATCACGGCCGTCGTCGATGCGCTCGAGCAGCGCGAGCTGGCCGAGCGCCGGCCGCATCCCACGGATCGCCGCATCCGCACGGTCCTGCTGACGGAAGAGGGCTGCGCGGTCGGTGCGGCCATCCTCGATCTGCTCAGCGAGCCGCCGCCGGCGATGCGGGTGCTCAGCGAGGCTGAGCAGCGCCAGCTGGCCGATCTGCTGGAGCGCGTGGCCGCCGCGGATGCCAGAGTCGCGGAGCGTCGAGCCCGAGCGTGAGCCACGTAGCTACTTCGGGGGAGATACAGGCTGGTAGCGGGTGAATCTGGCGATTGGCCCTAATCCTCCTGCCTTGCCGCGTCGATGATGTATATGGCATTTGCGGAACATCTGCGGCAGGTCCGCAGTTGCCTATCGACGGAATTTCAGCTTGTCCTGAAGGCGACAACGGCGTGTTCGGTAAAAGTGCGTGACCCGATGATGGGCACACGGCTACGTTTTGACTGGTTGCACAGCGGTTGATCGCTCGGGGTGGTAAAGCGCCGACGTTCGGACGACCATTGGGGGAGGTGGACATGGGCAGGCTCTTCTCGCGCCGCGAGCGCGAAACGACGGCCGAGGCGGCCGCTTGGGAAGCTGCCGCGGCCCGGGTCGAATCCCCTGCGCAGTCCCGGAGCTTCGAGCGCACGATGGCCGTGCGCATTCTCGTGATCCTTGCTTTTGCGGTCGCCATCTACGGCTGGCGCCACAATCACCATCTCGGGCTTGCCGTGGGCATGCTCATCGCGGCCCGGGCTGTCGCCCTGGGGCGCCCGTTCACCATCGGCCGGTTCCTGGCTTCCGTCACCCTGCTCTTCGTCGGCTTCGTCGCCGCGCGGTACGGCCATCAGACCTTCACGGCCGCCGCGGAGATCGCCGCCGGGGCCGTCGTCGGCTTACCGCGCCGCGCCCCCGGCCCGGCCAGCGACGCCGAACGCATCCGCGTGCGCGCCCTGGTCGACTCCACCTCCGGCGACACCCTCGCGCCATTCGCCCTGCGCAGCGACAAGTCCTACATCTTCTCCCCCGACCGCACCGCCGCGATCTCGTACAAGGTGCGCTTCGGTACGGCGGTCGCCTCGGGCGATCCGGTCGGCAACCCGGCCGCCTTCGAGGCCGCGGTCGACGCGTTCCTGGCGATGACCGAGCGCAACGGCTGGCGGGCGTTCTCGCTCGGAGCCAGCGAGGAGCTGGCCGAGACCTGGCGGCGACGCGGCATGAAGGGGCTCTGCATCGGCCGCGAGGTCGTGCTCGACGTGGCGACCTTCTCGATGAAGGGCCGCCAGTTCCGCAACGTGCGCCAGGCCGTCGCCAGGGCGACGAACGCCGGCGTCACCACCGTCATCGCCCCCGAGCACAGCCTCGACCCGGCGCTGCGATCCGCGCTGATGGGCGTCGCCAAGGGTGCCCACCGCGGCGGCGGCGCCGAGCGGGGGTTCTCGATGATCCTCGATCACCTGCTCGACGGCACCCACTCCAACACCATGATCGCCTACGCCCGCGACAAGGACGGCGCACTCATCGGCTTCCAGCGCTACGCCATGGCTGACGGCGGGCGCGAGCTCTCGCTCGACGTTCCGTACCGCGCCCCCGACGCCCCCAACGGCACCGACGAGCGGCTGATCGCTGATGTCCTGGAGTGGGCCCGCGAGAGTTCCGCCCACCGGGTCTCGCTGGCGTTCGCGGCGTTCCCGGAGCTATTCGGGGCCACCAAGCGCAACCTGGGCCAGAAGATGGCGTTCCGCGCGGTCCACGAGCTCGATCGGTGGATCCGGCTGGAGTCCCTCTACCGTTTCCTGCGCAAGTTCAACGCTTTCGGCAAGGGCCGCTACGTGATGCTGCGGCCCACCCAGGTCGTCTTCGTGCTGCTGACGGCCCTGACGCTGGAGTTCGGCACCCGAGCCCCGAGCTCCGTGTTCGAGGCGGTGTGTGACCCGGCAGAGGCCGGCGCCGCCCCGAACGAAGCCGCCTAGCCAGCGACCTGCCACTGCGAACGCGGTCTCGGTGACCGCGAGCCAGTGGCAGGACGCCGGTGGCAACGCGTTGACGTACCCAAGCGCGAGCCTGGCAGCGCCGCCCAGTGGGCTAGCGGGCCCCGCGCACCAGGCGCCCCGGCAGCGCGCCGGTCGCCTTGCCATCGCGCCGGGTGACCTGACCGCTGACCATCGTCGCCACGTAGCCAGACGCGTCTTGAATGAGCCGCCGCCCGCCCGCAGGCAGGTCGTAGGCCATGCGCGGCGTGTGCAGCGTCAGGTGGTCGAAATCGATGACGTTGATGTCGGCCTTCTTGCCGACCGCGATCGTGCCGCGATCGTTCAGCCCGAAGAGCGCCGCCGTGTCCGCCGCCTGCTTCTTCACGACGTACTCGAGCGGGAGTCCCTTGCCGCGGTAACGGTCGCGGGCCCAGTGCGTGAGCAGGAAGGTCGGGTACGACGCGTCGCAGATCATCCCGCAGTGGGCACCACCGTCGGAGAGCCCGGAGACCCCTGCCGGGTGCAGGAACATCTCGCGGATCGCGTCGTGGTTGGCCTCGGCGTAGTTGAAGAACGGCAGCATCAGCATCTGCGTCGCCGGACCCTCGCCGCTGGCGCTCTCCAGCATCAGGTCGTACATGGCCTCGAGCGCGCTGACCCCGCGGTCGTCGGCGATCGCGGCGACGGTGCGCTCGCGGGTCGGCTCGTAGTCCGGCGGGTCGCCGAGCGCGTAGATGCGGTCCGGCGCGTTCTGGTACAGGTCCTTCAGCCCGTCGAACTGCTTGCCCGGGTCGATCGGCAGGTCGGTCTCGGACAGGATCGCGGCCCGCACCGACGCCTTGGCCAGCTCCAGGCCGCGCTCCTGGGGCGAGAGGCCCAGCAGCGCCCGGTAGCTCGGCCGGTGGGTGAAGGCGTGGTTGCCGGCGAAACCGGTCAGCATCCCGAACGGGCGGGCAGCCACCTGCGGGTAGAGCCGGGCGCCGGCCTCGAAGGCCGCCGCCGACGTGTCCATCAGCTCGCGCCACAGGTGCGGCGCGGCGTCGACCTGGATCAGCGCGAACGACACCGGCCGGTCGATCTCTGCCGAGAGGCGGCTCATCCACTCCAGCTCGCGGGCCGGGGCGACCAGGTCCTCACCGGCCGAGCCGGTCGGCGCCAGCTCGAAGACGGCCTGCCCGCCGCGCGCCATGGCCCGCCCAAGCCCGAAAAGCTCGTCCTCGGCGGCATACGTGCCCGGGACCGGCTCGCCGTCCATCGCCCGGTGCGCAACCGTGCGCGAGGTGGAGAAGCCGAGCGCACCGGCCGCGATGGCCTCCTCGACAATCCGCTCCATAGCGGCGATGTCTTCGGCAGTGGCGGGCTCGTTGCGGGCCCCACGCTCACCCATGGCATACGTGCGCACCGACCCGTGGGCCACCTGCACGCCGTAGTCGATCGCCAGCTCGCGACTCTCGACCGCGTCGAGGTACTGCGGGAACGACTCCCAGCCCCAGCTCATGCCCTCCGTGAGAGCGGAGCCCGGGATGTCCTCGACGCCCTCCATCAGGGCGATGAGCGCGTCCTCGCCGCCGGGCCGCACCGGGGCGAAGCCCACGCCGCAGTTACCGGACACGATCGTCGTGACGCCGTGCAGGCTCGATGGCTCGAGCATCGGGTCCCAGGTGACCTGGCCGTCGTAGTGGGTGTGGATGTCGACGAAGCCGGGCGCGACGACGTAACCGGTGGCGTCGATGGTCTCCTTCGCCTCGGTCTCGATTCCCCCAGCGCCGCCGGCCGTGCGCCGCACCTCGACGATCACGCCGTCCTTGATCCCGATGTCGGCGCGGTAAGGCTCGACACCCGTGCCGTCCACGACCAGCCCACCGACGATCTTCGAATCAAGCACAGTTCCTCCGGGTGATCGGCGGCCGCGGGGGCGCGAACTCGCACATGACATAGTGGCAGTGACTGTCACTTGAGGTTTGATTGGACCACGGACTGCGGCCCCGGTCACGCCCTGGGTCAGAATTCCCAGCTCGCGAGACTGTCACCGGCCGTCCGGTGAAACGTGTTTCACTCTGTTTGGCGACGAACAGCTCATTCGCATCAGCAGGAGGACACCTCAGCATGGTCAGCACCCGGGCAGCGCTGCTCTACGGTCCCAACCAGGACTACAAGATCGAAACCATCGAGATCGACGAGCCGCACGCCGGCGAGGTGCTGATCGAGATGAAGGCCTGCGGGCTCTGTCATTCCGACGAGCACGCCCGCACCGGCGACATGCCGATGCCGCACTACCCGCTCATCTGCGGCCACGAGGGCGCCGGCGAGGTCGTCGAGGTCGGCCCGGGGGTCACCAGCGTCGCACCCGGCGACCACGTGGCGATGTCCTTCGTCCCGTCCTGCGGGCAGTGCAAGTCCTGCCGCCGCAACAAGGCGTACCTCTGCGATCTCGGCGCCACCCTGTTCAACCTCGGCATGCCCGACGGCCGGATCGCTCACCGCATCGGCGACACCACCGTCGCCCGCTATGCCCAGCTGGGCGCGTTCAGCCAGCACCAGCTGCTGTCCGAAGCGTCGGTCGTCAAGGTCGACTCCGACATCCCCTGGCAGGCCGTGGCGCTGACGTCGTGCGGTGTCGCTACCGGCTTCGGCTCCGCGGTCAACCGCGCCAACGTCCGCCCCGGTGACACCGTTGCCGTGCTCGGCGTCGGCGGGATCGGCATCAACGCGATCCAGGGGGCGAAGGTTGCCGGCGCGCGCCGGATCATCGCCGTCGACCCGGTCGAGTTCAAGCGCGAGCAGGCCAAGCGCTTCGGGGCCACCCACACGTTCGCGTCGCTCGACGAGGCGGTCGCCGGCGTCGGCGAGCTGACCTGGGGCGAGATGTGCGACTCCGTCATCTGCACCTTCGCCGTCATGCGCGGCGAGTACCTGGAGCCGGCGCTCACCCTGACCGCGAAGGGCGGCAACTGCGTCGTCACGTCGGTGGCGCCGATGATGCAGTCGCAGGCCGACCTCAACCTGTTCATGCTGGCGATGATGAACAAGCAGATCAGCGGCAGCCTCTATGGCTCGGCCAACCCGCGGGTGGCGATCCCGCAGCTGCTCGACATGTACCGCGACGGGATCATCAAGATCGACGAGCTCATCACCAAGACCTACACGCTGGATCAGGTCAACGAGGGCTACGCCGACCTCGAGGCCGGCACCATCCTGCGTGGAGCGCTCACGTTCTGAGCGGTTTGACAGCAGCAAGAGGCGCGCGGACCTGTCCCGCGCGCCTCTTGTCTTTCCGGTAGCCGGTCAGTGCCAATCAGGAGAGGCAACCTGCAGCGCGACCGACCTTGGCAAGGCCGGCAAGGTCGCCCGCGCTGTAGCCCGCCGGACCTCCGTTGCTGACTGTCGGGTACATGATCTCGCTGGAGAGGCGAGCATGGTTGAGCCCGACCGCGTGGCCGAGCTCATGGAGCAGGACCGCCATCCTGACCTTGTCGGAGGACCGCGTGTAGCCGGCCGCGTCGATGACGGCGTACCCCTTCACGATCTTGTACGACGTGATGTTGCCGTTCCAGGAGAGGTAGGACGACTGGAAGCCGCCCTCGCCCAGCTGGTTGCCGCCGGACAGGTAGCTGGTCGCGCCGGATCGGGAGAACGCGATGACCAGCGGCGCGGGCTGGTTCCAGGCGCCGCTCGACGGGACGAAGCGGGTCGTGCCGTCGTAGACGAAGGTGATGCCGGTCGCCCGGGAGAGCTGGTTGACGGCCGAGAGCGTGGTCGTCAGCGCTGCCGGCGAGGAGTTGGGGTTCACCCGGTAGTGGACCGGGGCGCACGGGTTCCAGCGCTGCACCCACCCGGAGAAGATGTTCAGCGAGTAGTCGGCGGGATTCCCGCTCGCGGCGCGCGGCGCGATCGGGCCGCAAGCCGTCGTGACGAGCGCAGCTACCAGCGCCATCAGAGCAAGCAGGCGCCGCGGCGTGATCCCGGGCAGGCGCGCCCACCGGATCTGGCTCAGGGTCCGCATGCCCGACAGATCGGCGCCCGAATGGCCCCGTCCCGAGCCCCGAACGGGTGAATCGGGGACTTATGTCCCTATTGCCGGCTTCCTCAGCAGCCAGAGCGGTGGCGGGCGGCGAAAAACTACAAGATCACGACCTCTTCACGGCGACGCGCCGGGCGAAGCCGGGCAAACCCATCACTCCGACTGTGGATCATGGAGGAATTCGCCGTCCAGGCGCGCCTGGTCGCTCAGTCTTCGTAGGCCTCGATCGGCGGGCAGGTGCAGACCAGGTTGCGGTCGCCGTACGCGTTGTCGATACGACCCACCGGCGGCCAGTACTTGTCCATCCGCGTGCCGCCCGCGACGGCGTGACCCGGCCAGGCCGCCTGCGAGCGCGGGTACGCCCGGTCCCACTCGTCAGCGGTGAGCGTGTGGGCGTCGTGCGGCGCACCGCGAAGGACGCTCTCGGCCGCTGCCACCTCGCCGCGCTCCACCGCCGCGATCTCCTCGCGGATGGCGAGCATCGCATCGCAGAAGCGATCGAGCTCGGCGCGCGACTCCGACTCGGTCGGCTCCACCATCAGCGTCCCGGCCACCGGGAAAGACATGGTCGGGGCGTGAAAGCCGTAGTCGATGAGCCGCTTGGCGACGTCCTCCACCGTGATCCCGCTGGACGCCGTGAGCGGCCGCAGATCGAGGATGCATTCGTGGGCGACGAGCCCGCCCGGGCCCGAGTAGAGCACCGGAAACGCCTCGCGCAGCCGCGCCGCGACGTAGTTCGCGGCCAGCACGGCGGCGGCCGTCGCGGCCCGCAGCCCCGGGGCGCCCATCAGCCGGATGTACGCCCACGAGATGGCGAGCACGCCCGCGGAACCCCAGGGGGCTGCGGAAACGGCGCCGGGCGAGGTCTCCGGGCCTGCCCCCGGCACCACCGCCGACGACGGGAGGAACGGCGCCAGGTGAGCCTTGACGCCGATCGGACCCACGCCGGGACCGCCGCCGCCGTGGGGGATGCAGAACGTCTTGTGCAGGTTGAAGTGCGAGACGTCAGCGCCGAGGTCGCCCGGCCGGGCGACGCCGACCAGCGCGTTGAGGTTGGCGCCGTCCAGGTAGACCTGGCCGCCCGCCTCGTGCACCAGCGCGCAGACCTCGCGCACCGTCGGCTCGTACACCCCGTGGGTCGACGGATACGTGATCATCAGCCCGGCGACGGCGCCCTCGTGCTTGGCCAGCACCGCCTTCAAGTCGTCCATGTCGATCGAGCCGTCGCCGGCGGTCTTCACGACGGCGACACGCAGCCCGGCCAGCGTGGCTGAAGCAGCGTTGGTGCCGTGGGCGCTGGCCGGGACCAGCACCACCTCGCGAGCTAATCCTCCAGCGGCACCGTTGGCCTCGTGGTAGCGCCGGATCGCCAGCAGCCCGGCGAACTCGCCCTGCGCGCCGGAGTTCGGCTGCACGCTGACGGCGTCGTAACCAGACACCGCCACCAGGTAGCGACTCCAGATCGGCGATGAGCTCGCGATAGCCCGCCGACCGCTCCGCCGGCGCGAACGGGTGCATGTCGGTGAACTCGCGCCAGGAGATCGCTTCCATCTCGGTCGCGGCGTTGAGCTTCATCGTGCACGAGCCGAGCGGGATCATGGTGCGGTCCAGTGCCAGATCACGGTCGGCGAGGCGGCGCAGGTAGCGCATCATCTCGGTCTCGGACTGGTAGGCGTGGAAACGCTCGTGGGTCAGATAGCCGGACGTGCGCAGCAGCGCCGCGGGCAGCAACGGCGCTGCCTGAGCAGCGGCCGCAGAGACGTCACCGCCGAGCACTTCCAGCAGCTCGGCGACGACGCCCTCGTCACACGTCTCGTCGAGGCTGATGCCCAGGGTTTCGGCGTCGACCAGCCGCAGGTCATAGCCGCGCTCGGCGGCCGAGGCCAGCAGGTCTGCAGCGGGACCGGCAGTGGCTACGCGGATGGTGTCGAAGGCGCTCTCGTTCTGCACCCGGTGCGGGCTCGTGGCCAGCCCCGCCACCAGCCGGGCGGTCAGCTCGGCGA
This sequence comes from uncultured Actinomycetota bacterium, assembly GCA_963782485.1. Classification (GTDB taxonomy): domain Bacteria; phylum Actinomycetota; class Actinomycetes; order Frankiales; family Frankiaceae; genus DATAZK01. Next base: position 706,041 of record CAWAJV010000003.1, on the reverse strand, counting down.
CGCGCGCAGCGATAGCCCGCAGGCCGTCCGGCCCGTGCCACTGCGCGTAGAAGGCGGCGACGACAGCCGGCAGGACCTGCGCGGTGCAGATGTTGCTGGTCGCCTTCTCGCGGCGGATGTGCTGCTCGCGGGTCTGCAAAGCGAGGCGCAGCGCGGGGCGCCCGCTGCTGTCGACGCTCTGCCCGACGAGCCGGCCCGGCAGCTGGCGCTGCTGGTCACCCCTAACGGCCATGTACGCCGCATGCGGACCGCCGAACCACAGCGGCAGCCCGAAGCGCTGCGTCGATCCGATCGCGACGTCGGCGCCGGCCTCCCCGGGGGGCGTCAGCAGCGTCAGCGCGAGCAGGTCAGCGGCGACGACGAGCAGCGCACCGGCGTCGTGCACCCGCTGTGCCAGCCCGCCGAGATCAGCGATCCGCCCGGACGTTCCCGGGTATTGCGCGAGCACCCCGAACGCCCCGTCCAGGTCGAGGTTGGGGTCGCCCAGATCGGCGACGACCGCCTTCACCCCGACCGCCTCGGCCCGGGTCGTCACCACATCGACCGTCTGCGGGTGGCAGTCGTCGCTGATGACGAAGGTCGCCGCGCTCCCCCGCACCACGCGGCGCGCGAACGCCATCGCCTCGGCCGCAGCGGTGCCCTCGTCGAGCAGGCTGGCGTTGGCCACGTCGAGCGCCGTGAGGTCGCAGACCATGGTCTGGAACGTCAGCAGCGCCTCGAGCCGGCCCTGGCTGATCTCCGGCTGGTACGGGGTGTAGGCGGTGTACCAGGCCGGGTTTTCGAGCACGTTGCGCAGCAGGACGCTCGGCGTGAGGGCAGGCGAGTAGCCCGTTCCGATGAGCGGGCGCACCAGCTGGTTGCGCGACGCGAGCCCGCGCAGCTCGGAGAGGACGGCGGCCTCGGAGGCGGCCGGCGGAAGGTCCGGGAGTTGCTCACTGGCGATTCCTGCTGGCAGCACGGCCGCAAGCAGCTCTTCGATCTCCGCGAAACCGAGCAGCTGGAGCATCTCGGGAAGATCGCCCGACTCCGTGGCACCCGAGCCCCCGAAGCCGATGTGTCGATCCGTAAAGGGCCGGGTCACACTGGCCACCATGCCTCCGGAGCGGTCACCGGACGCAGCGGGCGCCCACCGTCCCCCTCTGTCCGGCTCGGTCAGAACCTTCAGAGGCATCGCCGGACGCTGCGGTCCTTTCGCCTGAGAGTTTCCGGGGAGGTTGCCCCTTCGGCGCCCCTTGCGGGGTCTCTCCCACAGCGTCCGCCACGACGGTAGGCAGGCGCTGCTGCCAGGGTCAAGCCAGCGCGCCCAGCGTCACTCCAATACCGGCCAAAGTGTCACTCCGAAGAACTCACGCCGCGCGCGAACGTCACCCGAGTGCCGCAATCGAGTCGTCGGGCAGCGGCTCGCCGGCGTGGGCTCCCCGGTGCAGCAACGCGCGCCACTGATGCGGATCCCATGAGCTCGCAGCCGTCGTGTCGACGAAATCGATGACGGCCTCGGCGAACTCCACCGGACGCTCCGTGTGCGGGAAATGCCCTACGCCGGGCATGGTGACCAGCCGGGCGGCAGGCATGGATTCGACCGCGGCCATCGCGTGCGAGACCGGCAGCACGGTGTCGCCCTCTCCCCAGACGACCATGACCGGCATGCCCGCGGCGAGGTAAGCCCGATCGCGCATCGTCACCAGCTGCCCGCGCCAGTCGATCACGTGGGTCAGCACGTGCAGGAACGCCGTCCGCGACTCCTTGCCGCGCATCCCCTCCAGAACCTGGGCGACCTCGCGCAGGTCAGCCGCCAGCGGACCTGCGGGCATGCGCTCGGCCAGCAGCGAGACCAGCCGCACCCCCAGGTTCGCGGGCAGCGCGTCGACCCCGGCCAGGAAGAACGCCGACCCGGGGAGGGTCAGCGCCCGCAGCAGCGGGGTGACCTCGCGTCCCAGCCCGCCGCTGGCCTCGAGCACGACCCGGTCGGTGCGCTCGGGGAACTGGTAGGCGAACTGCATGGCGACGCCGCCACCGAAGCTGTGGCCGATCACCGTCGCACGCTCCATGCCGAGCATGCCGAGCAGGTCACGCATGCCGTTCGCGAAGCCGCCGAGGCTGTAGTCAGCGCGTGGCTTGGCGGACTCGCCATGGCCGAGCAGGTCGGGCGCGACCACGGTGAACCGGCGGGCGAGTGCCGGGAGAACGGGACGCCAGGTGCGGCGGTTGGAGCCGATGCCGTGCAGGAGCAGGAGCGGCGGGCCGTCACCGGCGACGGAAAACGCGCGGCGATGGCCGTGCACGACGACCGACGTTTCCCGAACCCGCATGGCGCGACGCTAGACCTGCTGCGTTACCGCCCGGTAACACGGCAGCTCGGCCCTGACAACCTGTCAGACGCCGCGTCATGCCGGTCGCGCCTCCTGGATCCGGCTGATCATGAAAGTGCGACGCTCGCCACTCTCGTCGTCGAGGCCCAGCATGAACCCGCCGCTGACCATGGTCGGGTGGACCGTGCGCCGGCTGCTGCGGCCCTCGTTATTGACGTACGCGATCCAGACCTTGCCGCCGTCGCCGACGGCCGCGCGCAGCAGCTGCGTGATCTCCTCCGGCGAATGGGCGGCATCGACCCCCTCCGGCGGCTCAGCCGGCCCGCGCGAGCCGCCGGTCCGGCGCAGCTCCGCCACCCGCCGCAGCATCGCGACCGTCTGCGCCACGTGGCTTTCCGGCAAGGCCGTGCCGGCCCAGCCCACCGCATGCTGGCGGGGCTGCGCGACCGGCACCCGGCGCCGGGCGACCCCGTCCAGCTCGATCGACGCCCCTCCCGCAGCCCCCTTGGGCCGGCGGTCTCCCGCCGGTGCGTAGCCGGCGGAGCGCAGGGCGGCGAGCACCTCCTCCGGCTCGTGGGAGCTGATCGCGACCGTAGGGGCGATGAGCACCAGGCCGGCGGACGCGGTGCGCTTGTTGGCGACGACCTCGGCCAGCAGCCCGGTGTCGTCGGAGCGCAGGTAGCTGGCTGCCCGCCCGGCGCGCAGCCGTCCGTGGCGCCGGCCGATGTCGTCGATCAAGTAGGTCAGGCCCTGGGGTACCGGCCCGCGGGCGAGCTGGCCGATCAGCTGATGCAGGTCGACGGCGGTGCGCCCGGCGTCGAACGCGCGCCGCAGGCTCGAGTCGGAGAAGCGGTAGACCGTCGCTGCCCCGGCGGATTCGACGTCGGCAACGAGCGAGAGCTCCCGGGCGACCGGGGGACGCAGCGGACCCGGGGCCACGGCCGTCAGGTCCGCCTGGATCAGCACGTGTTCGATGGGCTCCGGGAGGGCCGGCGCCATGGCTTCAGCGACCCGCTCGCGGTAATCGCGAGCTGCCTGGTCGTCGCCGGCCCGGGCCGCCCCGGCGTCGAACGCGTCGATCAACGCGCGGCCGGCGCTCGTCAACGCCCCGCGGCCGGTCACGCCGAGAAATTGGGCCTCTGCCAGCGTCCACTCCGTCACCTGGGCGACCGACCCGGTGCTGCGGGTCGGCGCCCGCCAGCTCAGCCAGGCCGGCACCGCCGCCGGATCGGGTGCCACCCCCGGGCCGGCGGAGGCAAGCGCGGCGAGCACATCGCGACGCAGCTCGCTGGCGCCCGGCCGCACCATCTCGTACGTCAGCAGCGCCGCTGCCTTCGTCCCGTCCGGATTCACCGCCAGCCCCGGCAGCGCGTCCATCCCGACCCAGGCCGTCGCTATCAGCGCCCAGCGGTCCGCGAGCGGGAGATCGCGCCAGCGCTCGTAACGCTCGGTCGGCACCATGGCCGGGTCGGCGCCGGGAGTGCGCCCGGCCAGCAGCGCCGAGACGACGACCTGGATCAGCAGCGCCGCGACCGGCTGCTCGATCGCGAGCTCCTTCGCCATCGCCCGCAGCTCGCGTACCGGGAGCCCGCCTGCCCGGGTGAGCGTCGGAGGCGTCGCATCCCAGCGGTCGAGCACCGCTTCGACGAGCCGCAACGCGTCGAGCGCGGCCGCCGCTCCGCCGGCATCCACCGAGGAAGTCCCGACGTCCTGGCCGCCCAGCCCCGGCGGCCGCGGATGCAGGTCACGGGCCGGTCGCTCGTCGCGCAGCGCCAGGCCGATCTCGAACGGCAGCTCCACCGCATCGTTCGACGTCGCGACGAGCAGGCCCCGGGCGATCAGCCGCTCCACCCGCGATCGTGCCTCGTCCAGCGGCACCACCTGGGGGTAGCCGTCGACGGCACCGACCGGCGTTCCCTGATCGAGCGTGTCGAGGATGCGGCGCTCGTCGGGCTCGAGGGAGTCGACGAGGGCCCGCACCCGCTCGGCGTCCAGGAAGTACGCCGTGAGCGCCGCCCCGGGGCTGCCGTCCGGCTCCAGGCCGAGCGAGCGGACCAGCTCCTGCTGCTCATCGGAATGCAGCTGCGGGATCAGGCGGGCGAACGGCCGCCCCAGACCCAAGGGGTAGCTGCCGACCTGCGAGCCGACTCCGGGCACCGGATTGAGCCGGCCTTCGCCGTCGCGCCAGAGCAGGCCGAGCCGCAGCGCGACGGCGGCGGCGCGTTGCACGTCAGCAACCTCGACCCGGCAGAACGCGGCGAGCGCCTGCTCGTCACGGGGAGCGACGACGAGCGCTTCGAGCACCTCCAGGACGAACGTGTCGACCCGCTCCGCGACCCGCGACACGCTGTGGCGGGAGGACAGCCGATTGGCGAGCACCTCAAAGTCGGCCGGCGGTGGCACCGCCACATCGGGGCGCTGCCGCAGGAGCTCGGCCAGCTCGTCGTCACTCATCGCCGCGAGCGCCTCGCCGAAGCTGGCGGACCCGCGGGATGAGAGCGCGCCGGACGCGGCGCGTCGTGAGGGACGCGCGCTCCGGCTTGCCCATGGTCGAAGACCCGCGCACGGACTCGCTGCGCTCGCCCGAGTCGCGATCTCCTCCACTCATCCGATCAAGGCTAGTCGTCGTGCGTCACTTGGCGCCGCTCGTAGTCTGGCGGCTGTGGACGCGCAGCTGAACGAGCGGCTGGCCGACCTCGAGCAGCAGTTGCGCGATCTCGGCTCCGTCCTCGTCGCCTTCTCTGGTGGCGCGGATTCGGCGTTCCTGCTGGCCGCCGCCGAGCGCGCGCTGGGCCCGCAGGCCGTGGCCGCCGCGACGGCGGTGTCCGCCTCCCTTCCGGAGGTCGAGCGCGCCGCGGCGGTCGCTTTCACCCAGGGGCTGGGGGTCCGTCACGAACTCGTCGCCACCGACGAGATGAGCCGCGAGGGCTACCGGGCGAACGCCGGCGACCGCTGCTACTTCTGCAAGGCCGAGCTGCTCGACGTCGTGGGGCCGGTGGCCGCCCGGCTCGGCCTCGCCGCCGTCGCGACCGGCACCAACGCCGACGACGCCATCGCGGGGTTCCGGCCCGGGATTCGCGCCGCCGACCGAGCGCGGCGCCCTGAGCCCGCTGCGGGCAGCCGGGCTGACGAAGGCGCAGGTGCGGGAGGCCAGCCGCAGCTGGGGGCTGGTGACGGCTGACAAGCCAGCCGCCGCCTGCCTGTCCAGCCGCATCGCCTACGGGATCGCGATCACCCCGCACCGCCTCGCTCGCGTCGAGGCTGCGGAGGCGGCATTGCGGGCGACGCTCGCCGGGTCCGGCCTGCTGGTGCGCGACGTGCGGGTCCGTGACCTGGGCGAGACCGCCCGGGTGGAGGTGGACGCCGAGCAGGTGGCGGCCGTCGCGGCACGTCCGGAGCTGCTCGCGTGCGTCCGCGGCTTCAGCCAGGTGGAGCTCGACCCGCGGGGCTTTCGCAGCGGCTCCATGAACGAATTGCTGAGCGATCCCGCCCGCTACCGCTCGGTTTAGGGGCCGGGCCGGCGCATTGCGCGCAACAGGCCGATGAGAGCCAGCCCCAGACCGAGGGGTGCCAGAACGCCGGCCGCGACGTTCAGCCAGGTCGGCAGGTCGTGTACCCCGAAGAAGAGCGGCACGATCGCGCCCACGATCGCGACGAGACCCAGCGCGAACACAGCAACGCCGATGCGGACCAGCGTGACCGCATCGGCGTTGGAGTGGGACTCAGGCAGCGCCCGCCCGTCAGACCTCCGGAGCCCCTTCGCCCTTCTGAGCAGCACCGCGCTCCATGCTCTCCTGGTATGCCGCCGCGTCCTTGTCGGACACCGACAGGCCCTCTGCTGCCTTCTCGGCCTCGGGGTCGACCTCGTCGGCCCGCCCGCCGGTCACGCTCTCATCCGCCTTGGCGCTGGCGCCCTGCGCCTCCGCCTCCGCCTCCTTCGAGTGGTAGTCGAGACCGCTCTCGGACTCACTCACGGCATCCTCCTCAACCTGCAATGACCACGATCAGTCTGGGTTCGAACGAAAACGTTCATGAATGCCGTGCCCCCGCGCACCGGCAGCTAACCCCGGGCACGACTCGCCCGTGGCGAATATCCTTGCCGTTCAGCCCCCATTAGCTTCCCGACTCCACCCAACCCCTCGCAAATGCTCGCCCCGCGGCTGCCTCCTGCGCCGCATGAAGAAACCAGGTCAACGGTGCCCACCGGTCGTGTCAAATGGTTCGATCCCGAGCGAGGCTTCGGCTTCCTCAGCCGCGATGACGGCGGCGACGTATTCGTCCACAAGGCTGCGCTGCCCGCCGGCGTCACGGCGCTGAAGCCCGGCGAGAAGGTGGAATTCGGCGTGGCCGAGGGCCGTCGCGGCGAGCAGGCCCTGTCGGTCCAGATCCTGAGCGCCCCGGCCCGGCTGGCTGCTGCTGCGCGACGCGATCCGCAGGAGCTGCACGGGATGATCGAAGACATGATCCAGCTGCTCGACACCGTTCAGCGCGAGCTGCGCCGCGGCAAGCATCCCGACAAGAAGGTGGCCCACAAGGTGGCCACGGTCGTGCATGCGGTCGCCGACGAGCTCGATCCCGACTCGGCGCGCAGCACGGCTAGTCAGAAGTAGTCGAGCCGCTCCGCGCGGTCACAGCAACGAGCCGGCCAGGGGTGGGGTCAGCCCGGCTGCGACCGCGCGGTCGAGCAGCCCGCGTACCGCGGCATGGCCCTCCTCGCCGAGGTCGGCGCTGAAGCCGTTGACGTAGAGCTCGATGTGCTGGTCCACGACGTCCGGCGCCATCTCCTGCGAGTGGGCGAGCACGTAGTCGCGCGACGCTCCCGGGTCGGCCCACGCCCGCTCAACGCTCTCACGGATGACCCGGCTCAACCTGTAGACGCCGTCATAGCCGAAGCTGCGGCGCGCGATGATCGCGCCGAGCGGGATCGGCAGGCCGGTGTCGTGCTCCCACCAGTCGCCGAGGTCGACGAGCGCCTTGAGCCCGTACGCCGGGTAGGTGAACCGCGACTCGTGGATGATCAGCCCGGCGTCGACCGTCCCGGCCGCGACCGCCGGCATGATCTTGTCGAACGGGAGCACCTCGATCGAGGCCACCCCCTGACCCTCCGCCCAGAGCCGGAAGAGCAGGTACGCGGTGGTGCGCTGCCCCGGGATCGCGACCTTGGCCCCAGAGATCGACTCGCGCCCGCTCGCCTCGGACGTCACGACGAGCGGGCCGCAGCCGCGCCCGAGCGCCCCGCCGGCGGGCAGCAGAGCGTAGTCAGCCAGCAACTCCGGCAGGGCCGCGTAGGACACCTTCACCACGTCGCCGCGGCCCTGGGTAGCCCACCCGTTCAACACGTCGATGTCGGCGTAGGAGGGCGCAACGCGAGGGGCGCCGAGGATGAGCCCGTTGACCCAGGCGTGGAAGATGAACGTGTCGTTCGGGCAGGGAGAAAAGGCCAGCTCGAGGGGTTCGTTCATGAGCGGCTCCAAAGGTTCGGCGTCAGATCGTCTGCAGCGCGCCGGCGGCCCCGGCCAGCGCGGCGAGCGCGCCAGGGATGTCCCAGCGCTCACGCTGCCGCAGCCCGACCGCGTTGCTGATCGCTCGAATCTCAGCCACCGGCACCGCGAACCGGGACGCGGCCACTGCCACCCCGAATCCTTCCATGGCCTCGGCAACCCCGCCGCGAGCCGCCAGCTCGCGCGCGCGCTGCTCGGTCCCGGTCACCGTGGAAACGGTGAAGACGGGACCGCGCACGGCACCCGGGATCCCCAGACCACGAGCCTCGATCCGATCCGTTCCGAACCCGAGGTCGGTCACCGACTGGAAGCCATCGGGCGTCTGCACCCCGAGGTCAGCCGCCACGATGGTGGTCGCTTCCACGAGCTGGCCTACCGCGGCTCGGCCCGCGATCGCGCCACCGATCCCGGCACTGACCACCAGCGCGTACTGCTGACCCGTTGTCGACGCGAGGGTGAGCGCTACGGCCGTCGCTGCCGCAGCAGCGGCCGGGCCCACGCCCGAAACGAGGACGGTGACGTCGGCGCCGGTCCGGGCCGGGTACGGGCCGAGCTGCGTGGCACCGTGGGCACCGTGGGCACCGTGCGCTCCGGCGATGGCGTCGGCTTCCGCGGCGACGGCCGTCACCACCAGGATCCGGGCGCTCACTGCAGGGTCGGCTGGAGCTGGAACGCCCAGAGGCCGGCCGGGGAACCGCCGGAGCCGGCCTCGGACACCACGATGTCCGTAGCCACGCTGCCTACCGTGAAGGAGAAGTGGTGCTGGCCCTTGAGGTTCGCCGAATCGAGCGTCGTGGCGTCGGTCTGGCGCGGGGTGATGTGGACCGCCCAGCCGTGGTCGGCCAGCTGGCCGTCGACATCGATGCCGACCAAGGCGCCGGGCCGTACCTTGAGCACCTTGACGGCGCCGCTGCTGCGAGTCTGCTTACCGTCACGCACGTAGAGCGTCGCGTCAGCTCGGACAACGCGCGACCCGGACTGAAGGGTGACCCCGGGGGTCGGCTTCTGGCAGGCGCTGAGCAGCGCGAGACTCAGCGCGGCGGCGAGCACGGGCAGCGCCCGGACCCGCCCGAGCCGCCAAAGGTCACGCACCGTTTCACCGTAGCCGAGCATGCTGGGCAGCTAGGACTCCGCGAGGCTCCCCAGCCGGTCGGCGCCGCCACCCCCGCCTCTGACCCGCTCGTGACGGCGCAACGCCTTGGCGCGGCGCAGGGACGCGGTCTCCGACACCAGCGCCGCGACCATCGCCGCGCCGCCCAGGGTGAAGCCGAGCCAGCCCGGCATCGGGAGCAGGCCGAACGCGCCGCCCACGACCCACGAGAGCTGCAGGGCCGTCTCCGAGCGGGCGAAGGCGGAATTTCGGGTGTCCTCAGCGACATCGCGCTGGATGACCGCATCGAGCCCGAGCTTGCTCATCGAGCCGGACATCGTCGCGATGAGCGCTCCCAACATCGCCGTCACCGTCATGTAGAGCAAGGCCGCAGCCGTGCACGCGCCGATCGCCAGGACCAGGCCGAGCACCAGGAGCATCTCGGGCTTGGACTGGCGTAGCCGTCCGCCGATGAACACCCCGAGCGCGCTGCCCACCCCGGCAGCCAGGCCGAGGATGGCGATCCCCGCGAGCCCGAGCCCGTCCTGGCGAGCCCGGAAGGCGAGGAAGAGCGTGAGAAATCCGACCAGCGCCCGCAGCGCCGCGGCGCTCCGCAAAGCGGCGGGGAGCTCGCCGAGAATGCGCCGGGTGCGGCTGCCCTCCTGCGCCGAAACGGCGGCGCGGCCCACCGAGGGCGCCTTCTTCTCACCAGCAGCGCTATCCACGACCGTCGGCAGCCCCCACGCGAGAAAGAGCCCGACCGCGAAGACCACGGCGGCGCCGCGCAGCATCCACGGATAGCCGATGACCTTCGCGACGCCGTAGCCGAGCGGGGCCACAGCCAGACCCGCGACCACGCCCGTGAGAGTCAGCCGGCTATTGACCTTGACGAGGGTGGCGCCCTCCGGGAGCACGCGAGGGACGACCGCGCTCCGCGCGATGCCGAATGCCCGCGAGAGCACCAGCGAGCCGAGGGCCAGCGGGTAAAGATAGAGCGAGTTGATCTGCCCGGCGAGCATGAACGCCAAGGCGCCGCGGGCGAGCATCGTCACGCCCAGCGCCACGCGCCGCCCGTTCGGAAAGCGGTCAAGCGTGGGCCCGACGACCGGCGCGACCAGCGCGAACGGCGCCATCGTGATCAGCAGGTAAAGCGCGACCTTGGAACGCGCCTCCCCCGGCTGGACCGAGAGGAACTGCGAGCCGGCCAGGGCCACCGTCACCAGCGCGTCACCTGCGGAGCTGAAGAATGAGAGCTCGAGGAGCGGGGCCAGGCCGGACTTGTCAGCTCCGCCGGAGCGAGCAGCTCGGCGCGCACGACCCACGCCTCCGCTGAGCGCCTCACCGACTCTCATGGATCCAGTCTCTCCTGCTCAGGTGTGCCGGGGCACGAAGAATGGCGATCTGTGGACAGGCTTTCAGGCACCATGTGATCGTGGCGACCCATTCCCCCTCAAGGATGCGCCAATCTCCTGCCTTCGCGGATGATCGACAGCCACCGCACAGCACCGGATCGAGCGAGCAGACCCGCACCTTCCTCAGTCCGAGTCTCAATCCAAGTCTCAATCCGAGCCCCACGCCGAGCACAGGGAGTCCGCAGTCATGACGGCCGTCCGCACCCGTAGCCGGATTCCGGATCCGGCGTGCGCCGCAGCCGGCGAGCTCGCCGTTGATGCGGCGGTCACCGAGGCCGGGTCGGCCGCTTTCGTCGGTGAGCCGCTCGGTGTCGTCGCCGAGGACGACCGCCTGGTGGTCCACCGCTTCTCCTGCCGCATGCCCGCCTACCGCGGGTGGTACTGGGCTGTTGTCATCACGCGGGCGCCGCGCAGCAAGGTCGTGACGGTCGCAGAGGTGGCATTGCTGCCGGGCGACGAGTCACTCCTGGCCCCCGCCTGGGTGCCCTGGTCCGACCGCGTCCAGGCGGGCGACCTCGGAGTCGGTGACCTGCTCCCGACCGCCGCCGACGATCCGCGGCTGGCGCTGCGCCGCGGCGATGTCGACGAGCTGTCCGACGATGCGCTGTTCTTCGAGCTGGGGCTCGGCCGGGCGCGAGTGCTCTCGTTCGAGGGGCGCGAGCTCACGGCGGCGCGCTGGTATGAGGGCGATCCCGGCCCGTCTGCCCCGATCAGCCGGTCAGCCCCGGCGCAGTGCGGAACCTGCGGCTTCTACGTGCGGCTCGTCGGCGGCCTGGGCCAGCTGTTCGGCGTCTGCGCCAACGAGTACGCGCCGGACGACGCCTCGGTCGTCGCTGACGACCACGGATGCGGCGCCCACTCGGAGGCGCTCGTGCTCCCGTCCGCTCACCCGCAGCCCGTGGTGATGGACGACGCCGCGGTCGAGGACGTCGAGGCGGTCGAGGCCGCCGAGGCCGCCGAGGCCGGGGGACCGTCGAGGCCGCCGAGGCCGGGGGGACCGTCGAGGCCGCCGAGGCCGGGGGGACCGTCGAGGCTGGGATGACCGCCGAGGGCGTGCCCCATCACGACCCCAGCGCCGTAGACGTCGCCGAGGCGACGGCCGGCACGGACGGGGAGCCCTACGGCCACTCCTGACGGCGCTCTGGCGTCGCAGGGCAGCGACCCGTTCGACACCGCGCGGCTGCGCGCGGCCGTCCTGGCCGGGTGGGCCGCGTCCGTCGCGCGTTTCCGTGAGGACGCCAACGCCGAGCAGGACGCCGCGCTGGGCGCCTATCGCGACCGGCTCGTCGTCGAGCTGCTCCAGAACGCCGCAGACGCCGCGACCGAAGCCGGCGCTCGCTCGCGCGTGCTGCTGCGGCTGACCGAATCGACGCTCGAGGTCGCCAACACCGGCGCCCCGCTCACCATGGCCGGCGTGTCCGCCGCCTCCACGCTCCGCGCGTCGGCAAAGCGCGCGACCGGCAGCATCGGGCATTTCGGCGTGGGCTTCACCGCCGTGCTGAGCGTCACCGAAGCCCCCGAGCTGATCAGCCGCACCGGGGCCGTGCGCTGGTCACGCGACCTGACGCTCGAGGCCGTAGCCGGCGTCCCCGCCCTGGCGGACGAGCTTTCGCGGCGCCGCCACCAGGTGCCCATCTTGCGGCTGCCGTTCCCGCTCGCGAGCTCCGCCGCAGCTGTGCCGGCCGGCTATGACACGGTCGTTCGGCTGCCGCTGGGCCCGGAGGCCGCTGAGATCGCCCGGCGGCTGCTGGACGGGATCGACCCGACCCTGCTGCTGGTGCTGCCCGCGCTGGCCGAAGTGACCCTCGAGGTCGACGGCCGCCAGCCCCGGCGCTTCCGCTGCGAGTGGGAAGGACCCGACGCGTTGCTCGCCGGCACGCGCTGGCGGGGCGTGGAACGTTCGGGCCGCATCCCCGCCGCCCTGCTGGACACGCTGGGCGTCGAGGAGCAGGCGCGTGACACATACGAGGTGCGCGTCCTGGTGCCCGATGACGAATGGCCCCAGGAGATTGCCCGGGTGCTGCGGGCTCCGCAGCCCACCGACGAGCCGCTCGCGCTGCCGGCCTTCGTCAGCGCGACGATGCCCGTCGAACCGGGCCGCCGCCGCATCGTGCCGGGCCCGGTATCCGACCTGCTCCTGGATGAGATCGCCGGCGCCCTGACCGAACTCGCAGAACGCACCGGCGACCTGCGCCTGGTGCCGACCGGGATCCCGGTGGGGCCGGTCGATGCGGCGATCGGCGACGCGCTGCGGCGCCGGCTTCCCGACGCGCGGCTGCTGCCGGGTTCGCGCCGCGGCGCCGACACGGCCGTCCTCGATGTCGGTCCGAGCAGCGATGCGATCGCCGACCTGCTGCGCGCCGACGTGCCTGCCCTGCTGCCGGCACCGCTGACCGGGCCCCGCTGGGCGGCTGCGCGCCGGGTGCTCGGCGTGGCGGAGATCGGTCCGGGTGATCTCGTGACGCTGCTCGCCGGTCTGGCGCGGCCGGCCGGGTGGTGGGCCGCCCTCTACCCGGCGCTGGCACCCATCCCCGATCGCGACGCGCTCGCTGCGTTGCCAGTGCCCCTCGCCGACGGGCGCACGATCACGGGCCCGCGCGGGGTGCTCCTGCCGGGTCCGACCCTCGACGTGGCGGCCCTGGCCGGGCTGGGCCTGCGGCTGGCCGATCCTGCCGTCTGCGGCGGCGTGAGCGGCGAGCTGTTACGCGGACTCGGGGCGCTCGACGCCGACCCCGGCGTGCTGCTCGCCGACCCGGCCGTCACCACCGATGACGTGCCGCATGCGGCGGTGCTCGCCCTCGTCGCCGCCCTCGCTCCGCATTTTGCCGGCGTCCCCGACGACCTTGGTGAGCGGCTCCTGCTCCCGGGTGACGATGGCGACCTCTGGCCGGCGACGGAGCTGCTGCTGGCGGGCGGTCCGCTCGCGCAGGTGGTGCGTGACGACGCCCCGTTCGGTCGCCTGGCCGGGGAGGTCACGGCGGCGTTCGACCCGGCCGTGCTCGAAGCGGCGGGGGTCCTGCGCACTTTCGGGGTCCTGCGGGCTCCCGACGTGATGCTGGACCCGGACGATCCGGTGCTGCTCGAACTCGACGCGTCGGACGAGTGGCTCGCCGACCTGCCGGCCGCGGCGGCGCCTGCCATCAGCGACTTCTGCGCGATCCGCGACCTCGAACTGGTCCGCTGGCCCGATGCCCTCGAGGTGCTGGCGGGGCCCGAGCTGCGGGCCACCGTGCTCGGGTCGCCGTACACGCTGTGGTGGCTGGCGAACCATCCGGTGCTGCCCGGCGGCCGGCTCCCGCGAGAGACGGCGCTGCCCGGCGAGCTGGCGGCGCTGCACGATCCGGCGCCGGTCTCGGACGTCCTGGATGCCGAGTTCCTGGCCGCCATCGGGGTGCGCACGTCCGTGGCCGCCCTCGCCGATACGGATGATCTTTACGACGTGCTCGACCGCATCGCCGACCCGGAGCGCGAGCTCAGCTGGCCGCAGGCGCGGGCGCTCTACCTGGCCATCGCTGGTGCACTGGGTGGGGCGGGCGATGACGCGCCGCCGTCCATGGTGCGCACCGCTTCCGGTGTCGTGCCGGCCGAACGCGCCCTCGTCGTCGATCGGCCGGATCTCCTACCGCTGCTGGGGAATTTCGCCCCGCTCCGGGTGCCGCCGGGCGGGGCCCGTGAGGTCGCCTCGACGCTCGGGCTGCGGCTGGCGAGCGCTGCGGTCGACGCGCGCGTCGTCAGCCGCGAGCCGCTCGAGGTCACCGACGCCGACGGGGTGGCGCGGCGGGTGTCGTGGTTCGGCAAGCTGCACGACGGGACGCCGGAGGGGCAGGCGCGGGCAGCAGCCTGGTCGAGCGGACGCTGGAGCGAGCGTCACGCCATCGCCGAGCGGCTGCGCGATCCGAAGGCTGCCGAATTCCTCGACGCGGAAGCCGATCTGGACGGCTGAGCCCCGGCGCGCGGTCCGTGCCTCACGTCCAGGAGAAGCTCGACGCTGCCCGAAGAGCTGCCGGGCGCGCCGTCTTTCCCACGACAAGGGTTCAGCCCTCGCCGACGTTGCGCCCCTGACGGCGCAGCGATGCCGCCCGGCGCCTGCAGTAGAAGACGCCGACGACACCCAGACCGAAACCCGTTGCGGCCGTGGCGATCCACCACAGGTGACCGTCGCGGTCCAAGCGAGACCAGAAGGGCAGCAGGATGATCAGCGCGATCAGCCAGATGACGGTGCCGACGGTGACGGTGCGCACCCCGTCGTACGGGAGTGGTGCGGGGTCGGGCCGGCGACTCACGCCTCGACGCTACCTAGCCGCGCGATCAAGGATGAGCCGGTCGTGCCGTGACGAGGGGCTTCCACACCAGCGGGAGTGCCACAGCGAGACCGGCGATACCGCTGAGGACGGTCACGCCGGCGGCCGAGATCAGCTCGGCCAGTGCCCCGCCCACGGCGAAGCCGATCCCTTGGGTGACCATCTGGATCGACGTCGACAGGGTCGCCACTCGGCCGATCATCTCGGGCGGCGAGAGGTCGACCTGCAGCTGCGCGAGCCCGAGGCCCCACACGGAGCTGAGCCCGATCAGGACGAGGAGCACCAGGGCCGCCGGGAGGCCCGGCGAAAACGCGAAGAACAAGCACACCACGAAGCCCGCGAGCAGGGTCGGGCGGATCAGGCGCAAGCGCCCGCCGTGCGTGAAGAGCTGGGCGCCGAGCACGTCACCGACGACCGTCCCCACCGGTATCGCCGCCAGGTAAAGGCCCACCCCAGCGGCCCCGGCGCCGGCGTGGCCGCCGTGCTGCGCCACGTACGGATTCGCTACGGCTTCCGGGAAGACGGCGAGCATGGGCACCAGGGCCGTCAGGAGCAGCACCCGTCGCAGCCCGGGGTTGGACCGCAGCATCGGCAGCACGGCCACGGAGTCGCGGAACGCGCTGCGCCCGGTCGGCACCGAACGCGGCGGCCGGTGCGCTGTGCCGAACTGGATGAGCAAGGCGGCGAGCAGGAAGGTCGCGGAGTCGATCAGGAGCGCCTGGCTCGGGCTGATCACGGCCAGCAGGAGCCCGCCGAGCGCGTAACCGCCCACTTGCGAGGTCTGGGCGACGATCCGCATCAGGCTCATCCCGAGCATGTACGAGCCGCCGGGCAGCACCTCGGCCAACACGGAGGTGCGGATGCCGCTGTAGAACGGCGCTACGAGCCCGATCCCGACGATGAGCAGCAGCAGCACGGCAACTGGCACCCCGGGAATGCCCATGACCCCGGCGAGGGCAGCGCTGATCAGGCTCGCCCCGACCATCCCGGCCCGCGGCGGGAGCCGGTCCGCCAGGGCGGAGAGCGCGGCGCCCGCGACGTACGGGATGAACTCCAAGGCGAGCGCGCAAGCCGCCAGGAATGCCGAACCGGTGCGGCGGTAGAGCAAGACCGACAGGGCGAGGCCGGCGACGATGTTGCCCGGCATCGAGACGGTCGTCGCCGCGAAGATCACCCGGAACTCGCGGACGCGAAATACCCGCCCGTATCCGCCCCGCCCCGAAGTCGCCAACTCCACGCCGCTCATCGACGGATAGCTTGCCTGACCGGAGCCGTCGGGAAGCTAGCGTGCAGGAGTGAGCACGCAGCCGGATCCGTTGCTGTCGTCAGCGCTGCGGATCTCTGTGATGCGGCTT
Source organism: uncultured Actinomycetota bacterium (assembly GCA_963782485.1). Classification (GTDB taxonomy): domain Bacteria; phylum Actinomycetota; class Actinomycetes; order Frankiales; family Frankiaceae; genus DATAZK01. Next base: position 690,073 of record CAWAJV010000003.1, on the reverse strand, counting down.
TCGCGGCGGATGCGCCAGGAGCGCGACGACGTGGGCCTGTCCGCCACGCATCTCGCCGCACTGGCGACCCTCGACCGCCACGGGCCGCTCCCGCTCGGCGAGCTGGCGGCGCTGGAGAAGGTGGCGCCGCCGTCGATGACCCGCGTCGTCTCCCGGCTGGCCGAGGAGGGCCTCGTCGATCGCGAGCGCAAGCCGGGCGACCGCCGGCTGGTCGTCATCACGATCACCGGCCCGGGCCGGGCGCTGCTGGCCGCCGATCGCCGGCGGCGCGACGAGTGGCTCTCCGCCCGGCTCGTCGAGTTGCCGGACGACGACCTCGCGGCACTCGCGGCCGTCATCCCCGTGCTCGACCGGCTGGCCGGCGCCTGATCTTTAGAGCTCGACCCAGCTGTCGCGCTCGTAGGAGACCGCCGCCAGCTCTACGATCCGGGCCGCCGCCAGTAGATCGCCCAGTCCGGCCGCGCCGCTGGGTGCTCCGGACAGCTCGTCGCGCAGCCCTTCCGTCGCCACGTGCACCGGGTGGGCCGGCGCGGCCAGGCCGGCCAGCGTCCGCACCCCCGACGGCAGCGCGATGCGCACCTCCTCGAGGCCCAGGACCACGCGCCCGCCCGTGCCGACGAACGTCAGCTGGGCGTCCTCGTAGCGGTACAGCGAGGACTCGCTGGCCACGACGGTCGCACCGGTCGCGGTCAGCAGCGCGAGCGTCACAGGATCGGTGGGCGAGAGCTCGGGCACCGGCATCGCCGCCGGGCTCGCGCAGACGGCCAGCACATCGCCGCAGAGCCGGCGGATCAGGTCGCAGAGCTCGGCACGGGCCTCCCGGCCGCCGGGCCAGCCAATAACCGTGACCTGCTTGAGCATCCCGATCTCACCGAGCAGGCGAGCCGCCTCCGTCACCGCCGGCCAGCTGCGGGTCTGCAACCCGGCGACGGCCACGGTGTTGCCGGCCGACGCGGCGTCGATCAGCTCGCGCAGCGTTCCGCAGTCCGGCGTCTGCGGCCGGGCGAAGACGACGCTCAAACCGTCGGCCAGCAACGCTCCCGCGACCCGGCAGGATTCGGCGATCGGAAGGTCGAGGCAGGCGGCTTCCACCGCGTCGGCGGCGAGCGCGTCCAGGGCGCTGTAGCCGTGGTCGGCACCCGCCTCTGCGGCCCATACGAGCGACTCCAACGCGTCAGGTGCCAGCAGCCCGATGATGTCAGCGCCGCCGGCCCGCACCCGGTCGGCCAGCGCGCGATCGCTTCCGTCAGTGACCACGGCCAGTTGCAGTGCCGGCAGCTCGCCTTCCTCGCGGAGCAACCGGCGCTCCTCGCGCCACTGCGACGCCGCGGCCAGGTCGGCCCGGCGGCTCGCGGTGCGTAGCTCCGGCACGTGCACGCGACCATCGTGCAACGCGGAAAGCTGTCACGTCATGTGAGGGCGCCCGTCGAAACCGGATCGACATGAAAGCCCGCCGCGACCCCTCGCCCGTCAGAGCTGGCCGATGACGTAATCGATGCAGGCCGTGAGCGCCTCGACATCGCTCGGCTCCACCGCCGGAAACATGCCGATCCGCAGCTGGTTGCGCCCCAGCTTGCGGTACGGCTCGGTGTCGAGAATCCCGTTGGCCCGCAACGTCTTCGCGACCTGCGCGGCATCCACCGACGGGTCGAAATCGATGGTGCCGACCACCAGCGAGCGGAACTGCTCCTCGGTCACGAAGGGCTCGGCGACATCGGACTTCTGCGCCCACTGGTACAGCCGGTTCGAGGAATCCGTGGTGCGCTCGACACACCACTTGAGACCCCCCTGCTCGAGCATCCAGTCGACCTGCTCGGCGAACAGGAAGATCGTCGCGAGCGCGGGGGTGTTGTAGGTCTGGTCGAGCCGGGAGTTGTCGATCGCGGTCGGGAGCGAGAAGAACGGCGGGATCCACCGGTCGGTCTGCGCGATGGCGGCCGCCCGCTCCAGCGCCGCCGGCGACATGAGGGCCACCCAGAGCCCGCCGTCCGAGGCGAAGCACTTCTGCGGCGCGAAGTAGTACGTGTCGCACTCGGCGAGGTCGACCGGCAGCCCGCCCGCCCCGCTGGTCGCGTCGACGAGCACCAGCGCCCCGCTATCGGTCCCCTGCGGGCGCTCGACCGGCATCATCACGCCGGTCGACGTCTCGTTGTGCGGCTGGGCGTAGACATCGATCCCGGCCTCCGCTGCGAAACGCGGCGCGCTGCCGGGCTCGGCCTTCACGATGCTCGGATCCGCAAGGAAGGGTGCGCCCTTCGTGCTGGCCGCGAACTTCGAGGAGAACTCGCCCAGGACCGCGTGCTGGGCACGCTCGCGAACCAGGCCGAACGTCGCGATGTCCCAGAACGCCGTCGCTCCCCCGAGCCCGAGCACGACCTCGTACCCGGCAGGGAGCGTGAACAGCTCCGACAGCCCGGAACGCAGCCGCCCGACCAGCGACTTCACCGTCTTCTGACGGTGCGAGGTGCCGAGCAGCGTGCGACCGGTCGCCGCCAGCGCGTCGAGCTGAGCCGGCCGGACCTTCGACGGGCCGCAGCCGAAACGACCGTCTTGGGGCAGCAACTCCTGGGGGATGGTGATCGTCGGCGCCATGCGCTCCAGGTTATGCGGCGGTGCCGCCGCGAGAGGATGGGACGGCGCCCCCCGGGGTTGCTACCCCAGCGCGGAGGCGTTCAGCGCGCCCGACGCCACCTCGGACGGCTTGCGCGGGCCCGGGCCGATGTAGCGCGCGGACGGGCGGATCAGCCGCCCGGTCCGCTTCTGCTCCAGGACGTGAGCGCTCCACCCCGCGGTACGCGCGCAGGTGAACATCGACGTGAACATGTGGGCCGGTACCTCGGCGAAGTCGAGCACGACGGCAGACCAGAACTCGACATTCGTCGCGAGCACCCGGTCCGGCTTGCGCTCGTGGAGCTCAGCCAGAGCTGCCTCTTCGAGCGCCTCGGCGACCTCGTAGCGGTGCGAGCCGAGCTCCTTGGCGGTACGGCGCAGCACGCGGGCCCGCGGGTCCTCCGCGCGGTAGACGCGGTGGCCGAAACCCATCAGGCGCTGGCCGGAGTCCAGCAGGTGCTTCACGTACTTGCGGGCGTCGCCCTCGCGCTCGACGTCGTCGAGCATCTTGAGTACGCGTGACGGGGCGCCGCCGTGCAGCGGACCCGACAGCGCGCCGATGGCGGACGAGATGCAGGCAGCCACGTCGGCCCCGGTGGAGGCGACCACCCGAGCGGTGAAGGTCGAGGCGTTCATCCCGTGCTCGGCGGCGCTCACGAAGTACGCGTCGACGGCCTTGACGTGCTTGGGGTCGGGCTCGCCGCGCCAGCGGGTCATCATGCGCTCGACCACGGTGTCGGCCTTGTCGACCTCGCTCTGCGGAACCATCGGAAGGCCCAGCCCGCGGGCCGCCTGGCCGACGAACGACATCGCCGTCACGGAGATGCGCGCCAGGTCGTCGCGGGCCTGCTCGTCGGTGTCGTCGATGAGCTGCTGCATGCCCCACGCCGGGGCCATCATCGCGATCGCGCTCTGCACGTCGACCCGGATGTCACCGGAGTGCACCGGCACCGGATACGGGTCGGCCGGCGGCAGCCCGGGGCGGAAGGCGCCGTCGACCAGCAGCCCCCACACGTTGCCGAACGAGTACGAACCGACAAGGTCCTCGATGTCGACGCCGCGGTATCGCAGGGCCCCGCCCTCGCGATCCGGCTCGGCAATCTCCGACTCGAAGGCGATGACGCCTTCCAGGCCGGGCTTGAAAACGGTTTCCGCCATCCCTCGCACCTTCTCCTCTGCAGCTTCTTCAGCATCCCGTCGACGCCCCTGATGATCGCAGGGGGTCGCCACCGGGCTACCCCGAGGGGCCACCGGTGAAAGTCCTGCGACAGGCAAACTTGGTGTCGTGCCCGACGGTTCTCACACGACTGCCCATCTGCGCCGAGATTACGGCTCCGGTCAGCTCGCCGACGAAGCGGTAGCAGCGACCTGGCTCGAGCAGTTCGATCTCTGGTTCGCCGAGGCGTCCGAGCTGAATCAGCCGCATGCCGCCGTCGTGGCCACGGCGGACGATCGGGGGCGGGCTCGCGCGCGGACCGTGCTGATCAAATCCTGGGACAGTGCGGGCTTCGTCTGGGCGACGAACTACGACTCCCGCAAGGGTCACGACCTCGCCGTCAACCCGTTCGCCGGCCTGGTCTTCAGCTGGATCGACCTGGAACGTCAGGTTCACGTCGAAGGTGGCGTCGAGAAGGTGACTCCCGACGAATCCGACGCGATCTTCGCCGCCCGCCCGCGAGGGGCTCAGCTTGCCGCCTGGGCGAGCCCTCAATCGGAACCGCTAGGTGGGGGTCGACCCGAACTCGAGGCACGGCTCGCTGACGTGACCGCGCGGTACCCGCAGGGCCCCGACAACCGCGTACCGCGCCCTGCACACTGGGGCGGTTACCGGCTTCGTCCCGAGTCAGTCGAGTTCTGGCAGGGACGGCCGGACCGGCTGCACGACCGGGTGCGTTTCCGCCGGCTCGAACCGGAAGCGTGGCTGCGCGAAAGGCTCGCGCCCTGACCGAACCGCCCGAGAGACGCTGGTACGCCAGGGTTCTCACCGACCTCGGCCCGGCCCGCCGTTCCCCCGCCTACCGCCGCCTGCTGCTCGGCCAGCTGATCTCCCAGTCCGGCACCCAGCTGACGGTCGTCGCGCTGCCGGTGCAGATATACGCGCTGACGGGGAGCTCGTTCTCGGTCGGCCTGCTGGGCCTGGTGTCGTTCTTCCCGCTCCTCGTCGGTGGGCTCTACGGCGGCGCCATCGCCGACGCCATGGACCGGCGGAAGCTCACGATGCTGACCTCGACGGGCCTGGCCACCACGACCGCCCTGCTGGTGCTGCAGTCGGTTTTGGAGCTGCGCTCGGTCGCGGTGCTCTACGTGCTGGCAGGCGTGCAAGCCCTGTTCGCCGGCGTGGACAGCCCGACGCGCTCGGCCATCATCCCGCGGCTGGTCCCGGTCCAGGACCTCCCGGCAGCCGGGGCGTTGAACTACGCGGGCATCACCCTGGCCACGACGGTGGGCCCGCTCGTCGCCGGCCTGCTGGTTGCCGGGCCGGGACTCGGGCTCACCTACGGGGTCGACACCCTCACCTATCTCGCCGCGTTCATCAGCGTCTACCGGCTGCCCCCGCTGCCGCCCGAGGGAGGCGGCCGAAAGGCCTCTGCCGCAAGCGTTTGGGAAGGTTTGCGCTTCCTGCGCCACCAGCCCGTCGTCACGATGACGTTCGTCGTCGATCTGGTGGCGATGATCTTCGGAATGCCGCGCACGCTCTTCCCGGCTCTGGCTGATCAGGTCTTCGGCGGCGGCGCCCGCACCGTCGGGTACCTCTACACGGCGCTCGCGGCCGGAGGGCTGCTCGGAACGGTGTTCGGCGGCTGGTTCAGCAGGGTGCGGCGACAGGGGCTCGCGGTGCTGGTCGCGGTCGCGTTCTGGGGCGCCGCGGTGGTCGGCTTCGGATTGGTGAGCTCGCTCGGCCCGGCCCTGCTCCTGCTGGCCCTGGCGGGCGCGGCCGACGCGATCAGCGCGGTGTTTCGCGGCGTCATCCTGCAGACCGCGACGCCTGACGCCATGCGCGGGCGGCTGCAGGGTGTCTTCACCGTCGTCGTCGCGGGCGGGCCGAGGATCGGCGACCTGGAGTCCGGCGTCGCGGCTTCCATCTTCAGCCTGGGTGGCGCCGTGGTCAGCGGCGGCGTCGTCGTGCTGGTGGGGGTCGCGGCACTCGCCGCAGCGGTCCCGACCTTCCGGCGCTTCAAGCCGGACCTGTATCCGCCCGATCCCCCAGCGGGCTGACGACAGCAAGACGCCCCGCCGCGCGGAGGCGACGGGGCGTCATTGCTTGACGGGCTGGGATCAGTCCAGGTACTCGCGGAGGCGACGCGAGGTGGAGCCGGAGCGCAGCTCGCGCAAGGTCTCCTTCTCGATCTGGCGGATCCGCTCGCGGGTCAGGCCGAGACGCGAACCGACCTCCGCCAGGGTGTGCTGGCGACCGTCGACGAGGCCGTAGCGCAGCCGGATGACCTCACGCTCGCGCTCGGGCAGCGAGTGCAGGACGCCGTGGAGCTCGTCCTGCATCGCACCGAACGCCGCGGCGTCGGATGGGACGACAGCATCGGCGTCTTCGATGAAGTCACCGAGGACGGACTCGCCATCGTCGCCGACCGCCGTCTCCAGGGAGACGGTGTCCTGGCTGATCCGGCGAAGGTCAGCGACCTGCTCGACGGAGATGTCGAGCGCCTCTGCCAGCTCCTCGTCGGTTGGCTCGCGGCCCAGGCTCGTCACCAGCTGGCGCTGCTGACGGGTGAGGCGGTTGAGCTGCTCCACGAGGTGGACCGGGATACGGATGGTGCGCGCCTGGTCGGCCATCGCGCGGCCGATCGCCTGGCGAATCCACCAGGTGGCGTAGGTGGAGAACTTGTAGCCCTTGGCGTAGTCGAACTTCTCGACGGCGCGGATCAGGCCGAGGTTGCCCTCCTGCACCAGGTCCAGCAGCGTCATGCCGCGGCCGGTGTACTTCTTCGCCACGCTGACGACGAGTCGCAGGTTGGCACTGATCAGCTGCTGCTTGGCGGCGTGACCGTCGCGAACCAGGGCATTGAGATCGCGGCGCAGGCTGGGGGTCATCTCCCCGCCGTTGGCCAGCTTGTGCTGGGCGAACAGGCCGGCCTCGACCCGCTTGGACAGGTCGACCTCCTGCTCGGCGTTCAGCAGCGGGACCTTGCCGATCTCGCGGAGGTAGAGGCGTACCAGGTCGCCGGTACCGGAACCGGAATCACCGGGGCCGGCCGGGCGCGGGTCACGCTCGTCCTCGACGATGTCGACCTTGGCGTCAGCAAGGCGGCGCACCAGCGCCGGAAGCAGCTCGGAACCGAGGTCTGCAGAAATCAGGGTCTCGCGCAGGTCGCGAAGGGTCAGCTCGCCGGACTCGCGTCCGCGGTTGACCAGGTCTACTACCTGCTGGACTTCAAGCTCCTCGCCGTCATCGACGACGGCGGCCGACGTAGCGGCAGCGGTCTGGCTCGCGGCGGTGCGCGCGTGCGTGCCAGCGGCACGCGAACGGCGCGAACGGGTGCCAGATGGGGTCGCTGAAGAAGAAGTCATTGTAGGGGGCGTCACGTGGCGGCTCTTCTCACACAATTCGGGGCAGATGGGTCGAGTCAGGATGGTTTAGCGGCGGTCGGGCGGTATCGTTGCGCTTACGTGCGATGTCCTGCCTGCACGCCTTTTTCGTACAGGCAGCCTTGATTTCTGCGCACTACAAGCTCTGCAACACCAGCTCTTTGGTCAACGGGCACCGGACGAAGGTTGTTCCGTCCGCGGCCGGGTTCACCCGACCGCAAAAGGCTAGCCGACTACCCCCTGATCCGTCACGGGTCATTTGGCTGTGACTTGCTTCACCTCGGTCCCTTGTCCAGGACAGTTGCAGCGACTCGAAGATCGGCAACCAATCCCTCGTACATGTTTTCTCGGTCAGCCTCGTCCCCCCGCAACACAGCCGAGGGGTGTATCGACGCAATGAGCTGAGCGCCACTTCCGGGGGGTCCTGGAATGAGGATGCCCCGTTGCCGGGTGACTCGAAACGAGGGACCGAGCAAAGCTTTGGCGGCCGTGGCGCCCAGGACGACCACCAGCTCGGGCCTCAGCCTGTTGAGCTGGGCTTCCAGCCATGGCTTGCAGGCCGCGACGTGACTCGCGTCCGGCGTTTGGTGGATACGCCGCTTGCCGGGAGCGGCCTGCGTGAACCGAAAGTGCAGGACGCTGTTGGTCACCCAGACCTGGCCGCGATCGATGCCGGCTTCCTCCAGCGCGCGGTCGAGCAGCTTGCCGGCGGGTCCGACGAACGGCTGCCCGCGCCTCTCCTCGATGTCGCCGGGCTGCTCCCCGACGATCGCGACACGGGCGTCAGGCGGGCCCGCGCCGAACACCGGGCGCGAGCCGTTGTCGGCCAAGTCACACCCGCGACAGCCCGAAAGCGCCGTCTCCAGCTCCGCGAGGGAGGCACCGCGGGGTACCCACCGGCCGGCGCCGGGAAAGCCGGCGGCTGGATTCTCCATCCGACATGACTACCCCGGCCCGACGTTTCGAGCGGGGTCGGGGCGGGCTCTCAGGCGAACAGCCCTGCCAGCTTCGCGACGAGTGCGAGCAACCCGATCAGGACCGCGACGATGCCGAAGACGAGATCGCCGCGCCCCGACTGCGGGAGTGCCACCGGCGTCTTCTCGCGCGTGACCGTGCTCATCTGCCTGCCCCCTGAAATGATTTCCGGCTCCGCTGCCCGGAATGTCATCGTCACGGGCGAGGCCGCGCCTTAACGCCTTTGTCTCAAGAGCGACACAACGTGTGCTGTCGATGTGAGACGGGAGTTTCAGCCGTCGCGCGCCGCCTGATAGCGGTCCAGCGACGCTTGGCGCTCGCGGTGGTGGTCGACGATCGGAGCCGGGTACCGCGCGGGTGGGTCGGCCGATTCCCATGGCGCGTGCAGGGCCTTTCCGGTCAGCCCGCAGTCGCGCAGCTCGGGGACGTAGCGGCGCACGTACTCGCCGTCCGGATCGAACTTCGCGCCCTGCAGCACCGGGTTGAAGACCCGGAAGTACGGCGCCGCGTCGGTCCCGGTGCCGGCAACCCACTGCCACCCGTGGTTGTTCGACGCCAGATCCCCGTCAACGAGTTGATCGAGGAACCAGCGCGCGCCGAGCGGCCACCAGAGGTGCAGATCCTTGACCAGGAACGACGCCGTGATCATCCGCACCCGGTTGTGCATCCACCCTTCGGCGAGTAGCTGGCGCATGCCCGCGTCGACGATCGGAAACCCGGTACGGCCGGCCTTCCACGCCTCGAAATGCGCGGCAGCCGCAGCACTTTTCGGATCGACGTAATCCATGCCCGAGAGCGCTTCGGTCAGGTCGCGGCGGGCCGACTGCGGGTTGTGCCAGAGCACATCAGCGTAGAACTCGCGCCACGCCAGCTCATTGATGAAGGTCGAGATCCCGCGCTGGCCGGACCCGTTGCCCCGCGCCTCGTCGGCCCGTGCCAGCACGGTCCGCGGATGGATGCACCCGTACTTCAGGTAGGGCGAGAGCCGCGAGGTCGCTTGCGTTCCCGGCTGGTCGCGAAGGTGGTCGTAGTCGCCGACCCCCAGCAGGAAGTCCTTGAGTCGCTGTACAGCCGCCTGCTCCCCCGCCCCGGGAAGAACCTTGCCGCCCAGCGCCGGGTCGCGCGGTATGCCGGTTCCGTCGAGAGGCACCCACTCGATGCTGCGCGGCGCGGGCGCGGGCGGGCGCCATCCGTGGGCACGCCACGCCTTGGAAAAGGGGGTGAATACGCGATACGGCGAACCGTCCCCGCGCGTGACGCGCCCGGGTGTCACCGCATATGGCGAACCGGTGCGGACCAGCCGGCGGCCAGCGCGTACCAAGGCCTCCTCCACGCGACGGTCGCGCTCCGCCCCGTAGGGCCCGAAATCGGCGCTGATGTGAACGCGCTGGGCACCCGCCTCGCGGGCGACGGCGGGTACGACCCTTTCGGGGTCCCCCCGCCGCACGACCAGCCGCCCGCCCAGTTGCTCGTCCAGATCACGCAGGCACCGGTAGAGGAAGGCGAGCCGGGCGGCTCCGGCCGGGCGGCGCAACGTCTCGTCCAGCACGAACAATCCCACGACGCCCGTGGGGCCGTCGCCGTCGTCGTCGTCGCGTGCCGCCAGGAGAGCGGGGTGGTCACCCAAGCGCAGATCACGCCGGAACCACATGACTGAAGTCATCACGCCGACGGTACGAAGTGACCCCGGTTAGCGCACCTTTCGCGCCGACCACAAATCCCACCGAAACCCTGCGCGGGCATGGTCATTAGAGGCACCCTAGGAGCCGCACCGGTAACTCGCACCTCGGAACGATCCCTCGGACTTTCACGGGGCTGAGCCGCTGAGGCTCTGCACCCGCAGACCCGTAGCCCAGCCGCCACCGTGGCCGAGACCCGCCCGCCGACCCAGATGAGGCTTTCTGTGACCGAGCAGCCGAGCGAGCCGCTCTCCCTGGAGCGGGCGCGGCTGCTGCTGGCCTGGCTTCAGGCGCAGCGCCGGGTCGATAGCTGCCTGTCGGAGTTGCTGGCCGCCGGGCCGGCGGGTGAGCGGCGGGTCAGTGGCCAGATCGACCGGGTGAGCGACCTGGTTCGCCTGGCGGCGGAAGCCTTTGCCGCTTACGAGCACAGCGTGCGCAACCCCGCGCCAGCCGGCCAGGAAGCCTCGCCCGCAGCTGCTCCGGTGTTGACCAGCGTTCCCGAGCTCGAGCCGAGCCCGCAGCTGGGGGCGTTCAGCGGCTAGCGGTACTGACAGCTAGCCGGTCACCCGCAGGCTGGCCTCGAGCTGCGCCTGCAGCGTCGCCGCCCGGGCCGGCTGTGACGCGAGCGACCGGCCGAGAGTCACCACGATGCGGCCCTTCTCGGCGTAGCCATGGATCACCATGCGAACCGGGACGCCGGAGCGGCGGTAGGTCACGATCTCCTGCTGCTCGCCCGGATGTTGACCGGCGACTGCCGTCGCCGGCGCCACCGCAAACCCGGGCTGCGCGCCGTAATTGCGGGTCGCGAAATCTTGGGCCGCCCGTGCCGGGTCGGTGCCCGTTTCGAAGCCAGCACCCACGGCCTCGACGCCCGGGCTCAACGAGCCGGGCGCCTCGGGAACGATCCGGAGCACCTCGGGGGTGGCCGTGCGGCGCAGCCAGCCGGCGGGGTGCCGATAGCTGAGGCCGGCGGGCGGCTGGGCCTCGGCGATCCAATCGGCCGGGACGGTGACCGCAGGCCGGGCCGGAGCGGAAGCCTCGGCCGACGGCGCGGCCGCCGGCTTTGAAGCACCGGAGGCGCTCGCGGAGCTACCAGGCGCGGCGCCGGGGTGAACCGCATCACCCCGGACCTCGTGGACGATCCAGGCGATCAGCAGGCCGATCCCCATCGCGATGAGTGGAAGCAGGATCAGCAGCAGGATCACCCGCAGGACGCGCCACCAGCGCTTGCGCGGGCGCGGCGCCTCCGGGGACGCGAGCGGAGGGACAGCTCGCGAACCCACTGCGGGACGCATCACAGGCGGGATTACCGGAGGCGCGGCGACCGCTCCGGACGGGCGGGTCGGCGGCTCGTCGCGGGTGGGCGACGAGGCTCCTGACGGGCCGGCGGCCGGCGCGGGGGCACTGCTGCTCGCGGGCTCCTGCCCGGCCGGGCGCTCAGCCGGACCGGCGGGGCCGAAGGGGCTGGGCCCGCCGGTCATGACGCCTCCTGCATGCGTTCGGGTCTATCACGGCGCGCGGCGGGTCGACCGCCAGCCATGCCGTCACGCTGGGCCGCAACCCTCCGCGGCAGGCACCAGCCGGTCGCGGTACTGGGCAACGCCGGCGAGCGGCGGGCGGTCCGTCACGGCGGTCTCGGTCGTCTCCCATCGCAGGCCGTCGGCGCCCCGGCGGAACTGCGTGAGCGTCGTGGCCGGAGGGGCGCTCTCGACGATCCGCCCCAGCCGGTCCAGGCGTCCCCACGCGGTCAGCATGACCTGCCCGGCCATGGTCGCCAGGGCGTCGTCGGTCTGATGGCCATGGACCCGGCGGCCGAGGTCGACCTGTGCCATCGCGTCGAGCCCGACCAGCTCCAGCAGGTCGACGAGCATCCCCAGCTCGACCCCGTAGCCGCCGGCAAAAGGGATGCGCTCCAAGACGTCTCTTCGGGCTGCGCATTCACCGCCGAGCGGCTGGACGAAGCCGGCGAGCTCCGGCCAGAACTGGTTCAGCAGCGGCCTGGCGACCAGCTCGGTCACCCGGCCGCCGCCGGTGGGTACGTGGGTTCCCGGCAACATCAGCGGGCGGTCGTAGGTGCCTTTGACGAAGGCGACGGACGGGTCGGTCAGCAGCGGGCCGAGCAGCCCGGTGACGAAGCTGGTGCTGAACTCCTCCAGATCGGAGTCCACGAAGACGATCAGATCGCCGGTGGCCACGGCGAGGGACTTCCACAGCGCCTCCCCCTTGCCGGGGCGGTCACCCAGCTCGGGAAGCAGGTCCGCCTGGCGGAACACCTCCGCGCCGGCCCGGCTCGCGACGGCCGCCGTGTCGTCGGTCGAACCGGAGTCGACCACGACGATCTGGTCCACGAGCCCCGCGTCGGCGAGGGTGCGGATCGCGGTCACGATCGTCCCGACCGTCGCCCGCTCGTCGCGCGCCGGCAGCACGACGCTGACCCGGGTGCCGAGCGCGGCCTTGCGGGTGAGCAGATCGGGGAGCGGGTAGCTCGCGGCCGTGCTCGTACGGCGCGCGAACCACTCGACGACGGAAGCGAGCACTCCTGCCCTTTCGGCTGACGGGGTTCTCTCAGTCTGCCCAGGCGCTGCGGCCGGGTGAACGGGGCGTGTCGGACGACACGTCTGTCTCACAACGCACGAAGGTGCGCACTCCTGCCCCAGCGCAACGATCAGTCTCGGGCCTAGGGGACGAATTCGGCCCAGACCGACGTACCCAGCCCCGGCCGGCTCTGCACCGAGCCGGCTCCCGCCGGCCCGGGACGCTCCCCGTGCGGCTCGATCTTCCAGGCTGCGGCCAGGGCAGCGACCAGGAAGAGGCCGCGCCCGCCGAGGGAGTCGGGGCCGGCCACACGGGGACGCGGGATCGCGGCGCCGGTGTCGGTCACGGTCAAGCGCAGGCGCGCGCCGCGGCGCTCGAGAGTCAGCACGACGGGGGGCTCGCCGTGGCGCAGGCCATTGGTGACCAGCTCGCTCGTCACCAGGAGCAGCGCGTCCAGCACGTCCGCTTGGACCCCGCCTCCATCCGCCAGCACCGCTTCGCGGACCAGCCGGCGGGCCGTGGCCGCAGCCCCGGGTTCGTGGTCGAGCTCGACGTGTAGCAGCCGGCTCGGCGTGACGGCGGCCGGCGCGTGCTGCGCGGCCGAAGGCTGCAGCCGGGCCAGCAGGATCGTCACGTCGTCGTCACGATGCACGCGCGGGTGCACCAGGGTGTCAGCGACGTCCTCCAGGCGCACGCCCTTCTCCGCGAGCAGCTCGGTGGCCTCATCGGTCAGCTCGTTCAGGCGGTCGTCGATGTCGGTGGCGCGCTCCTCCACGAGCCCGTCGGTCAGCAGCAGCAGCGCGGCTCCGGGCGGCAGCTGCGACTGGCTGCTGGCGCGCGGGCCGGTGACCGGGACCCCGATCGGCGGCGAGGAATTGACCCGCGAGGTGGCGGCCCGTCCGGGCGCGCCGGGCGTGAAGACGAGCGGAGGGAGGTGGCCCGCGTTGGCTATGACGGTCCGGCCGCTGGCCGGGTCGAGCGCGACGATGACGAGGGTGACGATGTCGTCGGCCGCGAAGCCGGTGGCCAGCTGGTCGAGCCCGCTGAGGATGGCCGCCGGGTCGGGATCGACCGCCGCGAGCGTGCGCACGGCGCTGCGCATCTGGCCCATCAAAGTCGCTGCAGGAACGCCCTTACCCATGACATCACCGACCACCAGTAGCAGCGCGCCGGAGTCGAGCTCGAGCACGTCGTACCAGTCGCCGCCGACGTCGACCCCGGCCGTCGCCGGCAGGTAGCGACCGGCGAGCTCCACGTCCGGCCGGGACGGCAGGCTCTGCGGCAGGAGCGCTTCCTGAAGGGTCGTCGCCAGCGAGGACTGCTCCTCGTAGAGCAGCGCGCGCTGCAACGCCTGGGCGCCGACCCGCACGAGGGCGGCGAGCAGCTCCCGCTCGAGATCGCGGAAATCGTGGCGCCGCGGACCGGCGACGACCATCACCCCGATCGGGACGTCGCCGGCGACGAGCGGCAGCACGGCCAACGCATGGACGGCGCGTCCGTCCGGCTGGCCGGCGCCATCGGGAAAGGCCGCCTCCACCTCGGCGGCGGTGGAGAAGAACCGGGCGCTCCCGCTGCGCAGCGTGTCGGCGTAAACGGCGGCTTCGACCTTCGGCGCCCACCCGTCCGCGCCCTCCTGCCCGGAACGCACGCCGCCGACCAGGCGAAGCCGGCCCGGACCCGCGGTCGCATCGACCAGGTAGATGACGGCGTCGTCGAACTCGATGGCCCCGGTGCCCGCCGCGCTGAGCAGGACCGCCACGTCGTCGGCGGTGACGGCGGCCGACAGGGCCGAGGTGGCGGTCAGCAGGCGCTCGGTCACCTCGATCCAGGTGTTCACCTCGCCCTCGGCGCGTTCCAGCTCCCGTGAGGTGTAGCGCTCGAGCCGCTGCAGCTGGGTCGCCGTCCCGACGATGAGACCGACCAGCAAGACGGCGTACGTCGCCGCCCGGATCGTGAGGCTCGCCCACCAGATGTCACTGAACCGCTGGTGGCCGATGGCGTTGAGGCCGACGTCGTAGACCGAGAGCACCATGGCGATCGTGATCCAGCCGCGCGTCACGGTCGGGCGTAGGCCGGTGCGGTGCACCCAACGAACCAGCACCGCCCCGATGAACACGATCAGGACCAGCATCATCGCGAGGAACGTGCCGGTGTAGCTGCCGTCGTCATGGACGAGCTTGAACGACGACGGCAGGGCGGTCGCGAAGACGAACTGCACGATGACGCCGACGGCCAGGCCGATCCGGCGCCGGAGCTTGCGCGGCCGGCCGAGGGTGGATGCCAGCGCCCCGGCCGGCAGGGCCGCGTGCCAGGTGATGAACAGCAGTGCCGTTCCCGCGCTCGACGTCGCGAAGACGCCGCCGCCCGGGCTCACCGCCCGGAAGGCGATGAGCTGGAGCACCATCCCGACGCAGGCGACGGCGAGACCGGCCGTCACCGCGCGCAGTGACTCGTCCTGCTCGGCGCGGGCCCGGACGGCGAGCAGCATCGTCGCCGGGATCGCACAGGCCGGTGCGACGGCCAGCAGCACCCCGGAGAATGCCTCCGGCAGGTGGACGTCGGAGAACAGCGCCGCCAGGTAGGCGATGAAGGCCAGCGAGGTCGCGGCCAACGTCCCGACCAGATTGACGCGCAGCTCCGGACGCGGCGGCCGGGCTGGCGGGCGATCCCGTTCGACCAGCGAGACCGCCACGACCCCATGATCCCCGAATCGGGCCGTAACGCGCTAATCCACACGAGTGACGGCGCGGCACGCCACCCCTGTCGAGAGCCGCGCGACCAAACTTGACGGGGCGTCAGATAACGGGAAGGGTCCGCGAGGGCGGAAGATTCCTCGCCCTGCGCATGCGCGTGCGCAGGGCGACCACCTCATGTGCACACTAGCGTTCACCGGCTGCCGCCCGCCGGTACCGGAGGCCAACGATGCCCGTCCCCATGGACGAGTTCCCCCTGCACCAGCACCCCGTCTCGTTCGCCCGCGTGGGCACGAGCGATCGCAACTTCTATGACCGCAGCTACTTCAACGGCCACGACCGGACCGGCGAGATCTTCTTCATCGCCGGCTTCGGGGCGTATCCCAACCTGGGGGTCAAGGACGCCTATCTCACGGTGCGCATCGGCGACGCGTCGTACACCGTCAGGGCCTCCGACGCGCTGGACGAGGATCGCCTCGAGCAGGCGGTCGGATTCTTCCGCCAGGAGGTCGTCGAGCCGCTGAACGTCATCCGGCTCACCGGCAGCGGCGACGAGCACGGCGTCGGCTTCGACCTCACCTGGCGCGGGTCGTTCCCGGCCGTCGACGAGCCGCGCCACCTGATCCTTTCCGGCGGCGCCCGGCCGATCGTCGACGCGCAGCGCTTCGCCCAGGTCGGTACCTGGGAAGGCGAGATCCGCGTCGGGAGCCGCACGATCGAGGTCTCACCGCAGCAGTGGGTCGGGACCCGCGACCGCTCCTGGGGAATCCGGCCGGTCGGCGAAGGCGAGCCTGCCGGCCGCTTCGCCGCCGAGCAGGGCGGTGACTACGGCATGTTCTGGGTGTACGTGCCGCTGCGGTTCGACGATTACGCGATCGTGATCATCGTTCAGGAGGACGGCAGCGGCCATCGCACGCTGAACGAGGCGGTCCGTGTCTGGCCGGCGGAATCGGGGCGGCCGCTCGAGCAACTCGGGTGGCCGCGTTTCGAGATCAAGTACCGCTCCGGAACGCGCATCCCGGAGACGGCGCTCATCCACCTCACCCGGCCGGACGGCAAGCCGTTGGAACTCGAGATCGACACGCTCGGCTTCATCTCGCTGAACTGCGGCCCCGGTTACGGCGCCGACCCCGAGTGGACGCACGGCACGTGGAAGGGCCGGGGCTGGGCCAACGGTTCGAGCCTCGACTACACCGACGAGGGCGTGCAGGCCCGGATCCCGTTCAGCCTGCTCGACCATGTGGCCCGGGCGCGCTGCGATGGTGACGAGGGCTTCGGCCTCTTCGAGCACGGGATCATCGGGAGGTACGCCCCGTACGGATTCGCCGACTTCTTCGCGGTGGCGCCATGAACCGCTACGCCGCCGGCGCCACGAACCGCGCAAAGGAGACGCCATGACCGGCCCCAGCCCCGAGGGGGCCGAGATCCGGCGCACCAGCCGCGATCTGGAGCACCTTCGCTTCGCGCTGCAGTCCTGGCTCGCGACCCGGCTGCCCGCCGATGCGTCGCCGCAAGTCGCTCAGCTGACCACCTCGGCGGCCACCGGCATGTCCAGCGAGACCGTGCTCTTTCCTGCTGTCTGGCAGGAGGGTCACCACGTTCACACCGAGGACCTGGTCTGCCGGATCGCGCCGGACCCGCAGGACGTTCCGGTCTTCCCCAGCTACGACATGAAGAGCCAGTTCGAGGTGATCCGGCGGGTCGCCGAGCTCACCTCGGTACCGGTGCCCAACGTGCGCTGGCTGGAAGAGGACCCGAGCATCCTCGGCACGCCGTTCTTCGTGATGGACCGTATCGACGGCACCGCACCGCCGGACAACCCGCCCTACACGTTCGGCAACAACTGGCTGGCCGATGCCACCGAGGCGCAGCGCCGCACGATGCAGCACGCCACCATCGATGTCCTCGCGGAGTTGCACGCGATCGGCGACGCCGAGAACCGCTTCGGCTTCCTTTTCACGCCGGCTGAGATGGCCGCCGGGCCGAGCCCGCTGCACCGCAAGGTCGCGCGCACCCGAAGCTGGTACGACTGGAGCGCCCAACTCGGGGTGCGTTCGGATCTGGTGGAGCGTGGGTTCGCCTGGCTCGCAGAGCACTGGCCGGCGGAGCCCGGCGAGACCGTCCTGTCGTGGGGCGACTCCCGGGTCGGCAACGTGCTGTACGACGACTTCAAACCCGCGGCGGTGCTCGACTGGGAGATGGCGGCGGTGTGCCCCCGCGAGGTCGATCTCGGCTGGCTGATCTACGGCCATGCGATCTTCCAGGACATGGCGAGCGTCTTCGAGCTGCCCGGCGTCCCGGACTTCCTCAAACGTGACGACGCGGCCGGCTACTACGAGAAGGTCACCGGCCATACCCCGCGCGATCTCGACTTCTACACCGCGTATTCGGCACTCCAGTACGCGATCGTCTTCCTTCGCACGGGCGCCCGCTCGGTGCACTTCGGTGAGATGTCCATGCCGGACGATGCCGACGAGCTGATTTTCAATCGCGAGCCGCTCGAGCAGATGCTCGCCGGCACTTACTGGAGCTGACCGGATGCGCTACGGCGTCACCATGTTCCTGACCGATCTCTCGATCGGCATCGTCGAGCTGTCCCGGGCTGTCGAAGAGCGCGGGCTGCAGTCGCTCTGGCTGCCCGAGCACACCCACATCCCCACCAGCCGAGCGACCCCGCCACCGACCGGCGACGCCGAACTCGCCGAGGAGTACCGGCGCTGCATCGACCCGTTCGTGGCCCTCGGCGCGGCCGCCGCCGTCACGACGAACCTGCGCTTCGGAACCGGGATCGCGCTGGTCGCGCAGCGGGATCCGATCGTGACGGCGAAAGCCATCGCCTCCCTGGACCACATCAGTGGCGGGCGCTTCTCGCTGGGCGTCGGATTCGGCTGGAACGTCGAGGAAATGGCCGACCACGGGGTGCGCTACGCCACCCGGCGCGAGCACTCCCGGGAGAGCGTTCTCGCGATGCGGGCGCTGTGGGAGCAGGAGGAAGCCTCCTTCGCCGGCGAATACGTGCAGTTCTCACCGAGTTGGTCGTGGCCGAAGCCGGTGCAGTCGCCGCTGCCGGTGCTGGTCGGCGGCGGCGGCGGCCCCAAGCTCTTCCAGGCGATCGTCGACTACGCCCAGGGCTGGATCCCGATCGGCGGCTCCGGGCTCGGCGAGTCGCTGCCCAAGCTGAAGGCGATGGCGGAGGAGGCCGGGCGCGATCCGGCCGGCCTCGAGATCGTGCCGTTCGGCTCGCATCCGACGCTGGGCAAGCTGGATTACTTCGCCTCGCTCGGGGTCAGCGAGTGCGTCTTCCGGCTGCCGACGGCATCACGTGACGTCGTGCTCCCGATCCTCGACGAGCAGGCCAAACTCGTGGAGCAGCACCGCGCAGGCTGACCGGTGGTCCCGCGGGTGCGGCGTCGCTCAGTCTTCGACGACGGCGGTCGCCAGTTGCGAGAACAGCCGGCGTAGCGCATCGATGTTGCTGTCGAGGGCCTGCACCTGGGCCTTGCTGAGCGCGTCGTAGCTGACGAACGTGGACCCGCTGCCGTACTGCGCCAGGTTCTGCTTGGTGACGGTGAAGGCCAGATCGAGCTTCACGACCAGCTCGGGATCCTTGGTATGCAGGATCGTCCGCAGCGCGCGGTAGGCGGCTTCGGCACCCTGCACGTTCGCCTCGACATCGACGAGGTCGAGCCCGCTGTAGTGCTCCTCCTCGCCGGTCACCTTGCTCTTGGAAACCTCGTCCAGCAGCTGCGCGGCACCGTTCGCGATCTGCTCGGCGCTCAGCTCGACGCGCTGCACCTGCGTGGCCAGCTTCGCCACGTCGCTCTGCAGCGCCGTCACGACCGCGCCGTCCTTCGTGAGGTCGCCGGTCTGCCACAGGTCGTGCTCGAGGCGATGGAAGCCGATCCACTCCTGGCCGTTCTCGACCTGATCGATGCGCGCGTCGATCCGCGAGTCGAGGTCACCGAACAGGCGCGCAACCGGCTCGATCGCCTCGTACGGGGCGCGGGCGGCCGGGTAGAGCTCCTTTGCCTTGCCGACATCGCCCGCCCGAATCGCCGCTGCGAACGGCGCGACCCGCTGGCGCA
This sequence comes from uncultured Actinomycetota bacterium, assembly GCA_963782485.1. Lineage (GTDB taxonomy): Bacteria > Actinomycetota > Actinomycetes > Frankiales > Frankiaceae > DATAZK01. The sequence goes on along the minus strand of CAWAJV010000003.1, from coordinate 670,954 downwards.
ACTCCTCGGCACGAGCCACCACGTACGTGCGATAGCGGGCGACGGCGGCGTCGAGTGCGGGGCTCGTGGTCGGCTGCGCGCCGGACGTCGCCTTGACGACGATCGGGGTGCGGATACCGGTGCCCTTCATACCGGGCTTGCAGGCGATGTCGTAGCTGCCGGCGCGCAGCGAGACCGTGAGCCGCTTGCTCGTGCTGGGGCCGATGTTGTCCACCTCACCCACGACCTGATCGCCGGGGGCGTAGACGAAGACCTCGGTGACCTGGCTCCCACCGTTGGAGACGAGGAACGTGCGCGTTCCCGGGACGAGCGTGGTCGTGTCGACCTGGCAGGCGGTGTCGGACGCCTTCACGTCGATCGATGGAGCCTGCCTGTTGGACGGGTCGGAACTGCAGGCGCTCACCAGCAATGCCCCGGCGATCAGGGGGGCCAGAGCCACGAAGCGCGCGTTCACCAGAACGACAACCTACGGCGTGTAGCTGATTTCCCGGACACTCCTCTCAGATGCGGGGACGGGGCGGGACCGGCCTCGGTGGGCGGCGGTCCCGCCCCGTGTCTAGGAGCAGATCGTGACTCGGCTGAGCGCAGCGAAGTCGAGCGCGGGTCTGCGACCAGGAGGCCGGGGAGCAGATCGTGACTCGGCTGAGCGCAGCGAAGTCGAGCGCGGGTCTGCGACCAGGAGGCCGGGGCGACCATGAGGTCAGCCAGTCGCCGACCCGAGGGTGACGACGACGGTGCGGTCGGCGCCGCCGCGGGTGTAGTGGACGGTCACCTTGTCGCCCGGCTGGTGCGAGCGGACGACCGCTGACAGGCTGCTGCCGTCGCTGATCGCACTGTCGTCGACCTTGGTGATGACGTCACCGACGCGAAGGCCCGCCTTGGAAGCGGCGCTCCCGCTGCTGACGTCCGAGATGAGCGCGCCGCCGTTCGGGTCGTCGGTGATGCCGACACCGAGCAGCGCGTGCTTCGGGGTCTGGCCCTTGATCAGCTGATCGGTAACGGACTTGACCTCGTCGACCGGGATCGCGAAACCGACGCCGATGCTGCCGGACTGGCCGCTGCCACTACCGAGGCTGGCGATCGCGCTGTTGATGCCGATCACGTGGCCGCTGGAGTCGACGAGCGCGCCGCCGGAGTTGCCGGGGTTGATGGCCGCGTCGGTCTGGATCGCGTCGCCGACGGAGGCGCCGCCGCCCGATCCGCTCTGGCTACCCAACGCGACAGTGCGGTGCAGTGCCGAGACGATGCCCGAGCTGACGGAGCCGTCCAGGCCGAGCGGGCTCCCGATCGCGAGGACAGTGTCGCCCACGTGCACGGCCTTGATGTCGCCGAGGGTGGCCGGGGTCTTGCCGGAGACTCCGCTCGCCTTGATGACGGCGAGGTCCGTGGCAGGATCGCGGCCGACGATCGTGGCCTTCGCGGTGGACCCGTCGGAGAACTTCACGGAGATCGACCCGGCGCCGCCGGCAGCAGCTTCCACGACATGGTTGTTCGTGACGATGGTGCCGTCGGAGCGCAGGATCACGCCGGAGCCGGTGTCACCGGAGTTCCCGGCGGTCACCGAGATCGAGACGACGCTCGGGGTGACGGCTGCCGCGACCTTGGCGAGATCCTCGGTCGCGCCGCCGGTGCCGCCGACGCTCACGGGAGACTGGCTCACCACGGTTTTGGTGCTGCCGTCACCGACCACGAGCGCCCCGGTAACGCCACTGCCGACGGCCACCGCCAGCAGGACAACGCCGGCGGCGACGCGACGGCCCCAGAGCGGCTGCGCGGCGCTCGGCGGGGCCGGCGGGGCCGGTGGGGCCGGCGGGCGGCGGGGTCGGCCCATGCGGTGGTGGCGCCATCGGGGGGAGCGGCGCCATCGGAGGGAGGGGCGCCGTGTCGTAGCGAGTGCCGTATGGCGCGTTCGGCTCGCTGTTATCCGAGGCGGGCGCTGCGGCCGGGGCGTCGGCCGGGCGCGACCAGGCGGTGTGATCGTTCATCAGTCCGGTACCGCCGCCGTTCGCCGGCTCGTTCCAGTTCAGCGGGGTGCCCCAGGAATCGTTCGTGCTCATGGCAGTAAGACTCGGCGCCGGCGCTGGAGCACATCTGAGTGCTGCCTGTGAGTTGTCTGGACGCGGCTTGTCACGCCCGCAGCGCACCCAATGCAGCTCACAGCCCTACCACAGCATTCTCGAAGTCGGGGCGCAGGGACCCGGTCGACCCTTACTCCCGTGTCTCTTGTCTGGCTGAGTCCCGGGCTGCCCGCAGATCGGGCAGAGCTCGCGGCCGCAATCGCCCCCTCCCACACGCTGCTTCCGGCGAGTACGTCCGACCCTGCCGCGCAGGTTGATGGGTTACCTGTCGGGAGCCTGTGCGTCGCCACCGTGTTCGAAGCGGCCCTGCTCGAACGGCTGGCACACCGGCCGCCGGGGGTGCGGCTGCTGGTCGTCGGCCCGCCGGGCTACGAGGCCCCGAACGCCAACCCGGCGCGGCCCCCAGAGCAGGTGACGACCGCGAGCTCCGTCGGCGATCTGGCTACAGCCATCACTCAGTTCGACAGCCCGGTCGGCACACCCTTCGGCGCGGCCGCGACGACCACGACTGCTCCGCTCTACGGCGCTCCCTTCGACCCGGCCGCCCCGCCTGCCACCCCCGCGGCCTACGGGGTGCCGCTCGGCCCGGCTGTGCCACAAGCCTCAGCACCACGGCCCGCCTGGCGGCGCAGGATCGTCCCGATCGGTGCCGTCGTCGCCGCACTCGCCATCGGTGCCATCGTCATCGGGACCACGGAAGGGTCGAGCTCGGCGAGCGCCAGCGGGCCGAACGGGCCGGCCGGCTTCGGCGGCGCGGGTGGTTTCGGTCCGGGCGGCGCGGGGGCGCCGGGCGGAGCCGGAACGCAGGGCGGGACCGGGTCGCAGGGCGGGACCGGCACCCAGGGCGGGACCGGCACGTTCGGCCGTCCGGACGGCAACGGCCCGGCCTTCGGCCAGCAGCTGCTGGCCTGCCTGAAAGAACAGGGCTACGCGGGAACGGCCGATCAGCTGCGCCAGAGCGCCGGGGACCCGACGCTGCGCCAGGCGTTCGAGACCTGCCTTCAGCAAGCCGGCGGCGGCGCGTTCGGCCGCGACCGGGACCGGGACGATGACCACTTCGCGGGCGGGAGGGGTCCCTCCAGCGGATTCCCAGGTCGGCCATAGTCCCGTGATAGCGCCGAAGTCGACCGTGATGGCATGACGTTGACGCACACAGACGCGCCTGCCGGCCACGATGACGCGCAGCTCGTTCCGCAACTCCTCGAGGAGGCGGCGCCGGTCGCCGTCGACATCGTCGTCCCGGTCTACAACGAGGCGGGGAGCCTGGCCGCCAGCGTCGAGCGGCTGCACCGCTACCTGACCGACGACTTCCCCTTCACGTTCCAGATCACGATCGCCGACAACGCGAGCACCGACGAAACCTGGAAGCTCGCGACCGAGCTCGCTGATCGGCTGCCGCACGTCAAGGCGCGTCACCTCGACGAGAAGGGCCGCGGTCGCGCGCTGCGGGCCACCTGGTCCGAGAGCCCCGCGACGATCCTCGCGTACATGGACGTGGACCTGTCCACCGATCTCGCCGCGCTGCTGCCGCTCGTCGCACCGCTCCTGACGGGCCACAGCGACATCGCCATCGGGACGCGGCTGACCCCGTCGTCGCGAGTGGTGCGCGGCGCCAAGCGCGAGGTCATCTCGCGCTGCTACAACTTCCTGCTGCGCACGACATTGCGGGCCCGTTTCTCTGACGCGCAGTGCGGTTTCAAGGCCATTCGCGCCGACGCAGCCCACCGTCTCCTGCCGCTCGTGGAGGACCACGCGTGGTTCTTCGACACCGAGCTGCTGGTCCTCGGCGAGCGGGCGGGCTTGCGCATCCACGAGGTCCCGGTGGACTGGATCGACGATCCCGACAGCCGGGTCGACGTCCTGCAAACGGCGCTCGCGGACCTGAAGGGCGTGGCCCGACTCGGCCGGGCTCTGGCGTCCGGGCGCCTTCCGCTGGCCGAACTCGGCGCCCAGCTCGGCCGTCAACCGGCCGCCTCGCCCGTTCCTGGAGTCCCCGTGACGCTTGCCCGGCAGACCATCCGGTTCGCCGCGATCGGCGTCGCGAGCACGCTGGCGTACCTGCTGCTCTACGTCCTGTTGCGCGGCTCGATGGGTGCGCAGGCCGCCAACCTGACCGCCCTCCTGGTGACGGCCATCGCCAACACCGCAGCCAACCGCCGGCTCACCTTCGGCCTGCGCGGGCCGGGTAAGCGAGCGCGCAGCCAGCTCGAAGGCCTGCTCGTTTTCGGTATCGGCCTGGGCCTGACCAGCGGATCGCTCGCGCTGGTGCATGCGCTGGAATCGCACCCGCATCGCGGTATCGAACTCATCGCGCTGATCGTCGCCAACGCGCTCGCCACGGTCGTGCGCTTCGTCCTGCTGCGGCACTGGGTCTTTCACCCGCGGCGCCAGCCTCAAGCCGCCGCTTCGGAAGGCGCGGCGCAGCCCACTCCCCCTGCGGTGCAGGCAGTTTCAGCCGACCAGCCCAGCGGCGCGTAGCTCACGAATCTCGGTGGCCGCGTAGCCGAGCTCGGCGAGGATGGGATCGGTGTGCTCGCCCAGCGCGGGCACCGGGTCCATGCGCGGGGTGTCACCGTCGAGCCCGATCGGTGGGAGCACGGCGGGCACCGTCGCCCCCGGGACGTCGACCTCGCGCCACCGGTCACGCGCCGCCAGCTGCGGGTGGTCGATCACCTGCTGGACGCCGTTCACCGCGGCATTCGGGATACCGGCCGCGTCGAGGAGGCGGCGCAATTCTTCCGCGGAAGAATGGCGGGTGACGGCAGCGATGATCCCGTCGACCTCCTGCCGGTGTGCCACCCGGCTCACGTTGGTCGCGAACCGCGGGTCGAGCGCGAGCTCCGGCTGCCTCAGGACATCACGGGCCAGCGCCTGCCAGCCCCGGTCGTTCTGAATACCGATCAGCAGCAGCGTTCCGTCGGCAGTGGGATAGCCGTCATACGGCACGATCCCGGCGTGGCCGAGTCCGGCCCGCGGCGGCTGCACCCCGGTATACATCGTGGCGTACATCGGGTAACCCATCCACTCGACCACCGCGTCGAACATGCTCACCTCGACCTGGCCGCCGGCGCCGGTGCGCTCCCGCCGCAGCAGGGCCGCCAGAGTTCCCGAGAACGCGTACATGCCGGCGCCGATGTCAGCGGCCGGAACCCCGGTCTTTGCCGGCGATTGCGGCGATCCCGTCATGGAGATGAGGCCGCCTTCGCTCTGCACGAGCATGTCGTACGCCTTCTTGTCGCCAAGCGGCCCGCCCACGCCATAGCCGGACATGTCGACGGTGATGAGCCGCGGGCGGGCCGCGCGTAGCGAGTCCGAGCCGAGCTTCAGCCGCTCGATGGCGCCGGGGGCCAGGTTCTGCAGGAAGACGTCGGCGCGGTCCAGCAGTCGCAGCACGATCTCCCGGCCCGCGGGGCTGGCGAGGTCGAGCGCCAGCGACTCCTTGGACCGGTTGAGCCAGGTGAAGTGCGCACCCGTGCCATGGACAGCCCCGTCCCACTGCCGGGCGAAGTCACCGCCGTCGACGCGTTCGAGCTTGATGACGCGAGCACCGAGATCCGCGAGATGGCGGGTGGCCAGCGGAGCCGCGACCGCCTGCTCGATGGCGACGACAGTGATCCCCTCGAGCGGCTGCACCCCGCCATGCTAGGCAACGCGGTCCGGCGGCGTTGCCCGCCACGGTTCACCCCCGGGCACTGCCGGGCAGCGCCTCATCCCCCCGGGATGAGGACGGGATGACCGAGCGGCTCCTACCCTGGCAAGCGTGATGGCTCTGGCTCAGACGGCATACCGATCCCGATTCGCCGCGCTGGCGGCCGGCCTCGCAGTGGGCGCGCTCGTCGGTTGCGGATCATCGACCTCCTCCGGGTCTTCCACACCATCCGCGCCTTCCACACCGGCGACGTCAGCGTCGTCGAGCTCACCGTGCGGCAGCGTCGTGAGTGACATCAAGGACCTCGCCACGACCGTGACCTCGTCCGGCAAGACCAAGCAGGAGAAGGCCGACGCGGCCAAATCGATCGGCGACCGAGATCTCCGCCGACGCCAAGGACGCTGCCGGAGCGGTGAAGGACAAGCTCACCGCGCTGTCCGACGCGGTGAGCGCGCTGGCCACCGACATCGCGAACGGCGCCAGCGCCGATCAGATCCGGCAGGGTGCGAGCACGATCGGGTCGGATGCCGCCGCCGTCGCGACGGCCTGCGTCACCCAGTGACGCCCGCGCGGGCCTGAAGATGGCGAGTGAGGAACTCCACGACCGCCGTCACGAAGCGCAGCTTGCCCTCCGTGGCGACGATCTCGTGGCCCTCGTCCGGGAAGAGCAGGAGCTCGGCGTCGATGCCGCGTTCGCGGGCCCGGTCGACGGCCTGGATCGATTCGCTGACGGGAACGTTGCGGTCGTTCATGCCGTGGATCGCGAGCAATGGCGCGCGGAGCCGGTGAAAGCGCCGCAGCGGTGAAAGGTCCGCCAGCAGGTCCGCCTCGTTGAGCGGATCGCCGTACTTCGTCGTCGCGACGGCAGCGACCCAGGGCTCGGTGGTGGCGTAGAACGTCTGCAGGTCCGACATGCCGCAGATGTCGACTCCCGCGGCGAACAGCTCGGGATGGGACGTAAGCGCGGCCAGCGTCAGGTATCCCCCGTAGGAGCGTCCCATGCAGGCCAGGCGCTCTGGCGCTGCGATGCCGGTGCGCAACAGATGCAGGGCACACGCGGCCACGTCACTGATCGCCGCGTAACGCCGGGGGCCGTCGTCCGCGTATTCGAAGGCGCGCCCGTACCCGGTAGAGCCGCGCACGTTCGGGGCGAACACGGCGATGCCCGACGCTGCGAGCGCCTGGTAAAGCGCGGCGAAGCCCGGCCGTTCCTGCGCTTCCGGGCCGCCGTGCAGATGGATGACGGCCGGTACCGGCCCCGAAGCGCCGCGCGGGCGGTACAGCCATCCCTCGATGGCAAGGCCGTCGTCGGCGCGGACCCACTCCCGGGTCGGCTGGACGAGCTCGCTCGCTCCGGGCAGCGGACCACCGGGGACCGCGACCGGCTGGAGGCGGGCCAGCGGCGCGAGCAGATCGAGCTGCCAGATCGCCCGCGGCTGGCACGAACCGTGCCCGGCGACGACGAGCCGGCTGCCGTCGAGGCTGAACCGCGCCCGCTCGATGACGTCCAGCCCGGGAGCCGCCGCGACGGGTACGCGCTCGCCCGAGGGAATGTCCAGGAGTTCCAGCTCCGAACGCCCGCCGACGTTCCATACCAATGCGGCGCGCGCACCGTCGGCCGTTACCGCGAACGAGTCCAGCTCGCCGCCCGGATGCGACGCCACGACCGTGGACCGCCGGGCGGTGTGAGCGACCCCGCCGAGCCTCACGAGGACATGCCGATCGCGCCGCACGTTGCTCCGGGCGAGCACGCAGCCATCAGGCAGGAAGCAGCCCTGGTCTGTCATCCCCTCCCCGTCCCGCGCGGGCGCGAGCGGGGTGGTCGTGCCGGTCGTGAGATCGACGGCGACAAGCGTGCGCCGACCACGCGTTCCGACGCGCACCAGACCGGCTCCGCCGTCGTGGCTGAGGTCAAGAACCGTGAACGGCGCCCCGTAGCCGAGCGGGTGGCTCACCCCGGTGTGGACGTCGAGCACGGTCGACGACGTCTCCTCGCGGCCGCCGTCCCGAGGTCGACAGCGGCAGCTGCGCGCCGGTCCGAAGCCAGGGCCCGAACGCGGCGGTCCCCGAGCGCACGCCCGCGACCCGCCGGGCGTCGCTGCCGTCGGGACGCACCACCCAGACCCGGGTGCGGGTGGTCTCACCGCCCGGCGCCCCGAGCACGGCGATCCACTCCCCGTCGGCCGACCAGGCGACCGCCTCGGCGTGGTCACGGCCGGTGGGAAGCTCGCGGGCAAGGCTCGGATCCGCAGCAGTACCAGTACCTATCGGCGCCACCCAGGCGCGCGGAGCTCCGCTGCAATCGCTGATGAAGGCGACCTGGCGGCCGTCGGGCGAGAGGTCGGGCCACCAGCTTGCGGGCGCCGTCACCCAGCCCCACCAGGGCGGCCGCGAGCCCGCACGATCAGCACCGGCGACCGCGCCGGTCATCTCACGGGCAAGCGCCCTCATCCCACCCCCTGGTCCTGCAGCCACATCTCGAGCAGCGCCACCTGCCAGAGCGCGTTGGAGCCGAGGGTGGTGCGCACGCCGTTGGGGTCGGCGAGCAGCTTCTGGACCGGAGCCGATGCGTACAGCCCGCGATCGCGGGCCGCCTTGCTGGTGAGTGCGTCGCTCACGCGTTCCAGCAACGCCCCCGAGAGGTGGCGGATGGCCGGCACCGGGAAGTAGCCCTTCTCCCGATCGATCACCTCAGCCGGAACCACCTTGCGGCTGGCCTCCTTGAGCACGCCCTTGCCGCCGCCGGCCAGCTTCAGGCCGGGCGGGCAGAGTGCCGCGAGCTCGACGACCTCATGGTCGAGGAACGGCACGCGCGCTTCCAGACCCCAGGCCATCGTCATGTTGTCGACCCGCTTGACGGGGTCGTCGACGAGCATGATCTGGCTGTCGATCCGCAGTGCCGCGTCGAGCGCCGTATCAGCTCCCGGAACGCCGAAATGCTCGGCGACGAACGCGCGGGAGGGGTCATAGCCCAGCCGGCGCCCGGGGGCGAGCAGCTCGTCGACGCCGGAATGCGGACGATCCACGAAGACCTGCGCGTAGGCCTGCGGGGCCTGATCGCGCGCGCACCTTCGCCAGCGGGGGGTACCAGTCATATCCGGCGAAGATCTCGTCCGCCCCCTGACCGGACTGCACCACGCGCACTGACTTCGAAACCTCGCGGGAGAGCAGGAAGAACGCGACGCAGTCGTGGCTCACCATCGGCTCGCTCATCGCGGCGATGGCCTGCTCGACGGACGGGAGCACGTCGCTGGTCGGGATGCGGATCTGGTGGTGGCGGGTATCGAAGTGCTTGGCGATCAGGTCGGAGTAGTAGAACTCGTCGCCGGACTCCCCGCCGGCCGCCTCGAAACCGATCGAAAACGTCGTCAGGTCTGCCTGCCCCTCCCCGGCGAGCAAGGCCACGACGAGGCTGGAATCGATGCCGCCGGAGAGCAGCACGCCGACCGGAACGTCCGCGACCATCCGCCGCTTCACGGCCACCCGCAGCCGCTCGAGGACGGCCTCCTCCCAGTCCTGCGCCGTCCAGGACGCCTTCTCCGGGTCGCGGCCGTAGGGCGGCGACCAGTAGAGCTCGTCACTGGTTCGGCCGTCGGCCTCGATGATGCGGATGGTGGCAGGCGGCAGCTTGCGGACCCCGTTGAGGATCGTGCGCGGGGCCGGCACGACGGAGTGGAAGCTCAGGTAGTGGTGCAGCGCGACCGGATCGAGTCGACGTGTCGACGTCGCCGCCGGCCACGAGCGCGGGCAGCGTGGAGGCGAAGCGGATCCGGTCCGGGTGATTCGGCGAGGTAGAGCGGCTTGATGCCGAGGCGGTCGCGGGCGAGCATCAGGCGCCCGGAGTCACGCTCGGAGATGGCGAAGGCGAACATGCCCGCGAAGTGCTCGACGCACTGCTTTCCCCAGCGGTGGTAGGCCTTGACGACGACTTCGGTGTCGGACGTGGAGAAGAAGCGGTAGCCCGCCGCGCTGAGCTCCTCGCGCAGCTGCGCGTAGTTGTAGATGCAGCCGTTGAAAGCGACCGCGAGCCCGAGGTCGGGATCGACCATCGGCTGGCTGCCGGCCTGCGAGAGATCGATGATCGACAGCCGGCGATGCCCTAGCGCGAGCGGGCCGTTCGCCCACAGACCCGAGCCGTTCGGACCGCGCGGGGCCAAGGGCTCGCGCATCCGGCTCACCGCGGCGGTGTCAGCCGCCGAACCGTCCCACCGGAACTCCCCGCATAGACCGCACACCCGCCCGAACCTCCCCTACTCGACCGGCCCGTCCATGGTCGTGACCGGGCGTCACGAGGTGAGCTGCCCCTCAGCCTCGCCGACCACCATGACAGCGTGGTTACGGATGTATTGCCGCGCGCCGCGCGGCGCCACGAGTCACGGAACCAACCAGGTGTCCTTGGCCCCGCCGCCGCGTGACGAGTTCACGATCATGCTTCCCGACGGTGCGACGCGGGTGAGCGGGGCAGGCAGCACCTCCGCGTGCGGGGCGATGCCCGGCTCGGGGTCGCGGCTCAACGTGACGAAGGCCCGCAGGTCGACGTGACGCGGCTGCAGCTCGCCGGAGACCAGGGTCGGGTGCGTCGAGAGCTTCACCAGGTCCTGCGCGACCCAGCGGGACGGCGCGAGCAACACCTGCTGGCGAACGGCATCGAGCTCGCCGGCGCTCGTATCGGGCCCGATCGTGACGCCGGCACCTCCGTAGCCGTCGACCGGCTTCAGCACGAGCTCCGCCATGCGGTCGAGCACTTCCTCCAGCACCGCCGGGTCGGCGCACAGGTAGGTCGGCACCTGTTCGAGCAGCGGTTCCTCGCCCAGGAAGTGGCGGATCAGCTCGGGCACCAGCGCGTAGACCGCCTTGTCGTCGCCCACCCCGTTGCCGGGCGCGTTCGCGACCGCCACGCCCCCGCTGCGGATCGCCGCCAGCAGGCGGCGCCCGAGCGGCCGGCCGTCGGCTCCCGGCACGTGCTCGAAGAGGTCCTCATCGAGCCGGCGGTACAGGACATCGATGCGGTAGCGGCGCCCGTGCTCGAGCCGGTAGACCGCGCCGTCGGTCACGACGAGGTCCTTGGGCTGCACCAGGTCGGCGTCCATGCGAGCGGCAAGCGTCTTGTGCTCCCACCACGCCGAATCGCCGGTACCGCTGGTCAGGACGGCGAGCGTGACCCCGGTGACCGGCCGTCCGGCGGCAGCGCGCAGCGCGAGGGCGAGCCGGTCGGTCGCCTGCTCGGACTCCAGCGTGCCGAGCGGTGCCACCAGCTCCGGCATCACCGTCTCGATCATGTCGCGGGCATGCATCGCGTACGCGAGCCCGCTGGGCACCCGCAGGTTGTCTTCCAGCACGCGCCACTGGCCGGCCGTGTCGCGCACCAGGTCGGTACCGATGACGGTGGCCCGCACCGCACCCACCGGCACCAAGGCACCCGCGGAGCGCAACCCGGGAGCCGCGTCGAGCATGCGGGCGGGCACGATCCCGGCGCGCACCGCACCGCGCGGGCCGTAGACGTCGTTCAGGAAGGCCTCGAGCGCCAGCGCCCGCTGCTTCAGGCCACGCTCGAGCTTGCGCCACTGAGCCTGGTCGATGAGCCGCGGGACGAGGTCGATCGGGAAGGGGCGGATTTCCCCGTCGACCGTGAAGGTCACCTCTCGGTCGGTCTGGTGGCGGTCGCGCGCCCGCTCGCGGGTCTCGAGAACGGGCGTCCCGATCGTTTCCAGCGCAGCCAGGATCGGCGCGAAGGCGACCGTCGGCCGGTGACCACCGCGGAACGCCTCGTCGCCCTTGCGCAGCTCGTAGCGTGAGGCGAGCGAGGCGGCTGCCGGCGCCGGAGCGACCTCCTCGCGGGCCCCGCTGCCGGTCTCGCTGAGCAGCAGGTCGACGACGTCGGTCAGCTCTTCGCGCACCCGGAACGCGGCGCGCTGGCGGGCAGCGCTGCTGCCCTCGCGGAGGGCCTGGTCCGTCAGCTGCCGGATGGTGTCCCAGTCGCCGGCGCCTTCCAGGTAAGGCCGCAGGTCGGAGAGGAGGCGGCGCACGACGTGCTGGACCGGGTGGGGTCGCCGTTCGTGGACATCGACGAGATCGCCTTCCAGGCCCGCCCGGGCGGCGCGCCACATCGCGGCCCGGATCAGCGACGGCGGGGTCACGATGTGCGGGCGCCCGGCGTCCTCGTCGTCCATCGCCCGGGCCACGAGCGCCCGGAAAAGGCCCGCCAGCAGCAGGACGTCGTCGACCTTGGGGGTCGCGTCGCACAGCCGCAGCTCGATGGTCGGCACGTGAGCCGACGGGCGGACGTCGAAATAGATCATTCCGACGTCGGTGATCACGCCGGAGCTGATCAGCTCGCGGATGAGGGTGTCGTACTCGGCGGCGTCGGCCACCTCAGGAAACGGGCCGCTGGTCGGCCAGCGGGACCAGACGAACGTGCGGTAGCTCGCGTAGCCGGTATCGGTGCCGAGCCAGTACGGCGAGCTGCCGGACAGCGCCAGCAGCACCGGCAGGTCGGCCGACACGCGGCGGGCGACAGCTACCGCGCGGTCCCGATTCGGCACCCCGACGTGCACCTGGGTTCCGCAGATGACCTGCTCGCGCACCAGCAGCTGATAGTCGGCGAGCATCTGGGCGTAACGCGCGTTCGACGTGACGCCGAGGTCGTCGGGATCGACGAGCGGCACGCTTCCGGCGGCCACCACCCCCACCCCCACGCGTTCCGCGGCGGACGCGAGCTGGCGCCGCACCCGCACCAGATCGGCGCGCAGGTCCTCGAGGGTCGTCACGACCGAGGAATTGGTCTCCACGACCGATCGCTGCAGCTCAGCGGCGAAGTTGTCGGGCAGGCCCTCGAGCACGCGCGGGCCGACGGGAGCGACCTGGCGCGTCTCGAGATCGACGACGTGAAACTCCTCCTCGACCCCCAGGCTGAGCTCGCCTCCGGACACGCGGGCCTCCTGCCCGACCCGCGCCGCCAGCTCGCCTCCCATGCGCTGACGGTAGGGCCAGAGTGTTACGGCACCGTTGCGGGGGACGGGGCCGGCGCCGGGGTGGCGCCGTCGCTTGCAGTCGCAGAGGGTGACGGAGAAGGTGTCGCTGTTGCGCCATCACTACTGGCCGACGGGCTTGGTGTCGGGCTCTGGGATGGCGACGGGGAGTCGGTAGGGGTCGCGGTCGGGCTAGGACTCGGGGAGGGCGTGGGAGTCGGAGTCGGGCTGGAGTGGGCCTTGGGATCGATCACCGAACCGACCGAGGTCCCGGAGCCATTACCACCACCGAGCAGCGAGGAGACCGGCTTGTTGGTCGACGCCTCGACGATGGTCAGCGCGCCGATGGCGAGCGCGAAGGCGGCCATCGCCAGCCCGACGACGGCGAGCCACCGCTTGCGCAGGGTAGGAAGGCCGCCGCCGAGCCGGCTCCACAGCGAGCCCTCCGGGGCCTCGGCACCAGAAAGTTCAGGGACATCGCCGGCATCAGCCGCGGGGGCATTCGCGAGATCGGTCAGCTGGTTGCGGACGGTGGGGTCAGAAGGGGTCGCGGGACTGCCACGCCGGGCAGCGCCGGCGGCCGCGGCGGCTGCGGCGATACGGCGCAGGTGGTCGTTCGTGCGCCGCATCGAGGCCATGTAGAGGGTCGAGCCGACAGACGCGACCACGCTCGCGACCGCAGCACCGATGAGCGTGCCGGCGACGCCGAACGTGGACGAGATGACAGCAGCCGAGACGGCCGCGAGGGCGCTGGCCGCAACTTGGGTGGCACTGGGACGCGGCGGGCGGGTAGCCGGGCGGGATGTTGTGGAAACCATGACTGAGCCGCTGGCGGGGCGGAATCCTCCATTCGAGTTCGAGGCACGGGTGGGGAACCCGCTCGGCACCCGGCGGGGCTGGCCCGCGCGTCGTGCCGCGGGCCGGTGGCTAGAGACCTCGCGAGCCCTCGCGAGCGCGCTGGCCCGGCACGGGGTTCAGGACCCCCCTATAGCCGTGCTCGGGTCATGAACCTTCATGACCACTTTCTAGGCTACGCGCCTGTGGCCAGCGTTTGCTCCAGCTAGCACTGGCGTTTCGCGGCTCGGGGGCGATCCACGGAGCGGCTCCCGACGGTGCGACCAGCGCCGTTGATCACGCCGGCAGCTATCGGAGCGCTCACAGCATGCTTGTCGCGGGCGATGTTCCGCCGATCAGTGTTGCAAGGCACACATTCCATGGCTCCGGCGCGTCACCGAGCCGCAGTCGCGAAGCCGACCCGGCGGCGGCCGATTTCGGGGCATTGCGCTGGAGGCTTGGTCGTTGTGAAGTAACTGATCAGCGGTCTCACAGACCGGTCACAGGGTAGGAAGGCAATCTGAACCCCAACGTCAAGGCCCCCGCCTCTGACACGGAGGACGCGATGAGCACGATCTCGGTAGAGCTGCCGCTCCGCATGATCGAGCCTGCCGCCGACGCGCTCTCGGTGGGAATGAGCTGGCGGTCCCATCGGGACGAGGATCGGCTGCTGGTCGATCCGCCTGCCGCGCTGTACGGCGTGTTCGATGGAGCGGGCGGACATGGTGACGGCGCCGCGGCCGCCAGCGTCGCCGCCGAGGCCGTGAACCGCCGGGTGCGCCTGGGGCTCATGCAGTGTCGTGATCTCGATGACGTGACCGCCCTGCTCGACGCAGCCCTCGCCGACGCGGATGCGGCAGTCGCCGCGCTGGACGCGCGCCGTCCCGAATCCCGGACCTCGCCCAGCGCCACGACCGCCAGCGTCGCGATCATCTGCCGGCGACCCGCGAGCCCGTCGCGGCTGATCGCCGTGATCGCGAACCTCGGCGACAGCCGGGTTCAGCTCGTGCGGGGCGGGCGGCTGGAGACCGTTACCCTCGACCACTCCTACCTGAGCGAGCCCGACCCGCTGATGGCCAAGGCACGCCAGGACCGGCTCGACGCCGCGAGCCACCTCACGGACCTCGCCGACCCGATGGACCGCGCGGCCTTCGCCCACCGGCACCTGCTGGCCAATGCGGTCACCGGCGACGGCCTCGAGGACATCCGCCACTACCTGGTCGAGCTCGCGCCCGGCGATCGGCTGGTGCTCGACACCGACGGCGTCCACGACAACCTCACCGCAGGCGAACTCGAGGACGCGCTGTCGATGACCGCGACTCCCACCGAAGCGGCCGAGCGGGTGGTTCAGGCCGCCTGGGATCGCAGTACCGAAGACGCCAGCGAGATCGGTCGCGCCAAGCCGGACGACGTGACGGTGCTGGTGCTCGACGTGCGCAGCCTCGAGCAGAGCGAAGGCGCCGCGGGTGTGTACCGGCTGCAACCCGGCGGTTCGGTCAGCCTTTCGCTGATCGCGGAGCCGGACCCGGCGAGCACCTCGGCCGGCCAGCCTAAGCAGTACCTGGTGACGGCGGCGGATTTGCAGCTGCTGGTGGCCCGGCGCGACGGGGCATGGTGGGCCATGCAGCCCGGCGCCGCCCATGGCGAGCAGGGTTCATGGCCGCTCACTCCGGGACGGTCACTGGAATTCGGCCGCGCCGCGCCTGGCGAATTCCTCGTCGAGCCGTCCGATCAGGTTTCCCGTCGCCACGTCGCGCTGACGTTGAGCGAGGCCGGCGACATGCTCTCGGTCACCGATCTGAACAGCACCAATGGGACGGCCGTCCTCGGCTGGTAGCAGGAAGGAACCGTCAGGCGGGGTCGGCGACCTGCAGCACCTCGAACGCCCACAGCTCGCTGTGGCCGGCCGCTGGGCCGCCTCCCTGACGGGACGCCTCGGCCTGGCGGTGGCCCTCGCTGAACTGCTGGGACTCCGTCCAGCGCGCGAAGTCCTCCTCGCTGCGCCAGCGGGTGTAGACGAGATAGCGGTCACCGCCGTCGACGGGGCGCAGCAGCTCGAAGTGCTCGAAGCCCTCCGCCGACTCGACCATGCCCGCCCGATTGGCGAACCGCTGCTCGAACGACTCCCGAGCCGCTTCCGGAATCTGCAGGGCATTGATGCGTACGACGCTCATGGGGCGAGTGTGCCAGCGAACGCTCAGGCAATCAGTGGGGTGTAGGCCAGCGGGCGTCGCGCAGCGCTGAGGCTGGCGTTGGCGGCGGCCAGCCGCACGATCGCCGGCTCGAGCAGGTCGGGCGGCAGCGTGTACGGAAGGCGCATGAAGCGCTCCAGGGTGCCGTCGACGCTGAAGCGTGGCCCGGCCGCCAGCCGGAGCCGGTGCCGCTCAGCGGCCATCTCGAGCTCGCTGGCGTGGGGGCCGTCGATGCGCGCCCAGAGCGAGAGGCCGCCGGTCGGGACGCTGAACGTCCAGTCCGGCAAGTGGCGCGCCATGGCGGCGCAGAGCAGGTCGCGGGACTGCGCCAGCTGGCGGCGCCGGTCGATGAGCAGCTCCGGGAGCCGGTCGACCACCTGGACGCCGATCAGGTGGTCCAGCACGGGCGGTCCGAGGTCGACGCTGCTGCGCTCCGTGGCGAGGTCGCTGATCAGGCGCGGCGAGGTGCGTACCCACCCGATGCGAAGCCCGCCCCAGACCGCCTTCGACAGCGACCCGACCGTCACGACGCGCCCGTCACGTTCGAGCGCGGCCACCGGGGTCGGCATCGGCTGCCCGTCGAGCGGGAGCTCGACGTGCGTCTCGTCGATCAGCAGGAGGGTCCCGCTGCGGCGGGCAGCGGCGACCAGGCGCTCGCGCCCCGCGTCGTCCATCAGTGCGGCCGTGGGGTTCTGGAAGTCGGGCTGGAGGTAGGCGAAACGCGGGCGGACGGCGTCGAGGGTGTCGGCGAGCTGGTCGAGGTCCCAGCCGGCGGCCGTCACGGGAAGCGGCACCAGGCGGGCGCCGGTGCGCCGAAACGCCTCCAACCCGTTCGGGTAGGTGGGCTGCTCGACGAGCACGACGTCGCCCGGGCTGAGCAGGCGCCCGGCCAGCAGGTGGACCGCACCCTGGGCGCCACTGGTGATCGCGATCTGCTCGGGGGAGGTGGGCGCGCCGCGCGCGGTGAAGCGATCGGCGATGCGGGCGCGCAGCTCGGCGAGCCCGGTCGGCTGGTAGCCGTGGCCGCCCATGCGCCGGATATCGGCGAGCTCCGCCGGAAGGCGCTGGGCGGCGGCGTCCATCGCGGCTTCGATGACGCCGGGCGGCGGCCCGGGAGCGGCGACGGCGAGGTCGAAGAAGTCCGCTGCCGCCATGCCGGGAGTGAGTGGGGCACGCTCCGGATTGCGCATCGCGGGGAGCGTCGTCCAGCTGCCGGAGCCTTGACGGCTCACCAGGTAGCCCTCGGAACGGAGCCGCTCGTACGCGGACGTGACGGTCGTGCGGCTGACGCCGAGCTCGGCGGCGAGGTCACGCTCGCTGGGGAGGCGGGTGCGTACCGGGAGCTGGCCGTCGACGAGTTGCCCGGCGAGCGCCGTCGCCAAGCGTTGGTAGGCCGGACCGTGGCCCTGATCCTCCCAGCCATTCAAGGAGCGACGGAGCTGTCGGGTGCCAATTGCGCCAGCCATAGGGGCCAGTTTCATCGGATTGGCCCTTTTCGGCAAGCCACTTCGAGATCAATCTCAGTCACATGGCCGCAGCAGTGATCCTCCTCGTGCTCCTACTCTTGGCGTTTGCGGCCCCACGCTGGGGCGCCGACACGCGTGACTGGCAGGGATGGCAGAAGGTGCAGAGGCGGCCGTGAAGGATTCAGCCGTGACGGAAATCCTCGACGCGGGGGCGACGCTGGAGTACGCCGTCGTCGACGTCTTCGTCGGTGACCCGCCGCAGCCCTTCCAGGGCAACCCCCTCGCGGTCGTGCTGGGCGGTGACGCGCTCTCGACCGAGCAGTGCCAGGCACTCGCCGTCGAGTTCCACCTGTCCGAGACCGCCTTCCCGATGTCACCGACGGTGGCCGGCGCCGATTACCGGTCGCGCATCTTCACGATCACTTCGGAGCTGCCATTCGCGGGGCACCCGTCGGTGGGCGGCGCCTGGGTCCTCGCACGGCTCGGGACGATCGCCGCCGGCCGGGCGGTGCAGGAATGCGGGGTCGGGCTGGTCGCGCTGGAAGTCCCCGGCGATGCCAGCGAGCCGGTGACGCTGACCGGGCCGGTGCCCGAGGTGTCGGGGCCGGTGGACGCTGCGCCGCTGCTCGCCGCCGTCGGGCTGGACCCGGACGATCTGGCGGGCGTGCCGCGGCTCAGCGGCACGGGGATCGCCTTCGCGTACCTGCCGGTGCGCGCCGACGCCCTGGCGCGGGTGCAGGCCGATCTGGACGCGCTCGGCGGGCTGGCGGACGTCACGGGCGTTTTCGTCTTCGCGCTCGCCGCGGGTCAGGGTGGGCGGCTCGCGGTGCGGGCGCGGATGCTCGCGGCCGACATCGGCGGGGAGGATCCGGCGACGGGGTCAGCGGCGCATCGCGCTGGCGGGGTGGCTGGTGGCCTCGGATCAGGTCGCGCGGGACGGTGAGACGACTTACGAGAATCCGCCAGGGCGTCGAGATGGGACGCCCGTCGCAGCTGCTGTGTGACGTCACGACCCGGGCCGGCGAGATCGAGCGGGTGCGGGTCAGTGGTCGCGTCGCGCTCGTGGCCAGCGGGCGGATCCGCGTCCCGTAATCGGGTCTGCGCTACCTCCCCGCGCCGGTGCGAGTAGCACGCGCGTGCATGCGACCGCCCAGCACTGGCACCAGCTCCTCAGCTCCGCTCGGCGAAGCGCCTGTGGACGAACGCGAAGATGTCAGTGGCTACGGCTACCGTCCCGGTGAGGCTGCGGCGGCGCGGCCGCTGACCGGGGAGGCCACGGCCATCAGCTATCGGGTGGAGATCGGCGCCCTGCTGACCGCGCTCGCGGTCAGCGGCCTGTTCGGATTGCTGTCCGGGCCGTCACGTGGCCGCCGGGCCCGCCGCCGACTGCTCGTTCCAGCGGCAGCCTTCCTGGCGCTCGCCGTCGGCGGCGGCGGGCTGCTCAGCGGCTGCGGCTCCGGCGGAAGTGTCGATGTGCCGCGGCTGCTGCAGACGGCTCAGCCGGGCTCGGCGCTCGCGGCCCTGGCCAGCATCCAGGTACGCGGCCGGGCACCCAAGACCGGCTATCAGCGCACCCGGTTCGGTGCGGCCTGGGCTGACGTCGACCGCAATGGCTGCGATACGCGTGACGACATCCTGCGCCGCGACCTCACCGGCCTGACCTTCCGGGCGTCAACCGGAGGCTGCGTCGTCATCGCCGGCGAGCTGGCCGACCCGTATTCGGGCAAGTCGATCCGGTTCGTCAAGGCGCAGGCGACGAAGGTCCAGATCGACCACGTGGTCGCGCTTTCCGACGCCTGGCAGACCGGCGCGCAGCAGTGGTCCTCGGGCACCCGGCTGGCCTTCGCCAACGATCCGCTCAACCTGCTCGCCGTCGACGGCGAGCTCGAATCAGCAGAAGGGCGACGGCGACGCCGCCACCTGGCTGCCGCCGCGCAAGGCGATCAGGTGCGCTTACGTCAGCCGCCAGATCGCGGTGAAGCAGCGCTACCACCTGTGGGTCACGAAGGCGGAGCAGGCGGCGATGGCCCGGGTGCTGCAGACGTGTCCGGAGCAGCCGCTGCCGGCCTGACCGCGGGTCAGGAGCCCTCGCGGTCGGCCCGACGGAGCAGGAGCGAGGCACCCGGAACGGCTGTCAGCAGCTTGCCCACCTCGCCGACGATGGCCTGCAGCTCATCGACATTGCGGTGCAGCAGCTCCACCACCGGTACCAGGCCCTGGATCGACGAGAGGCTCGGGATCACCTCGACCTCCAGCCGGTTCAGCAGCGGGCCGATGGTGGGAATGAGGTGGCCCAGCTGGGTCGCGACGCCGGGGTCGAGCTCGGCCAGCGCTTCGACGAGCGGGCGCAGCCGGGCCGGCATGCCATCAATCTCCGCGATGAGCTCGCCCGCCCCGTCGAAGACCCCGCCCGCATGCTGGATGACGTGGACCGCCTGGCCCGGAAGCGCCTCGGAAGCCTCGATGAGGTGCGCTACCCGCTTCGGCAGCGCCGACGCGGCTTCCGCGGTGTGTTGAATCCGGGTGAGCGTGTGGCGCACCACCTCGAGCAGCTCGTCCGCCGCCTCGACGATGTGGGCGATGTCTTCGAGCAGGCGGGCCGCCTGGTTCACCATGGCGGGGACCAGCATGGCGGAGCGCGTCAGCTGAAACGGGAGGCTGACGAGCTCGCCCACGACGGCACGCAGGCTCGGCCCCGCACTCCCCGACGTCATCGCCGAAACGTTAGCCCGCGTTGCCTGCTCAGGTCGACATTCACCGGCGCGGTGCGTCGCCGCCCATTGGGCTATCAAGCAGGCGATCCTGGCGTCGATAAACGCGGAATGTCACCTGTCGCGGGCTGGTACCCGGACCCCTCCGGTGCGGCAGAGCTCCGGTACTGGGACGGGAATGCTTGGACGCTCTCCACCTGCGCGTCACCACGGGAACTGGCCGGTGCGGCCACCGGAGCCGGGACCGAGGGTTCCGGCCGATACGGCGGACCCCGGCCCGCCGAGTTGGTCCCGGACGCGCGCGCGGATACGGGCTACTTCGGCCAGCAACCCGGCACGACCACGGCGCCAGGCTCCGCGATTCCTCCGGCACGGCAGGCGTACTCGGGGCCACCGAGCGCGAACCCGGTGCCGCCGGGTGCGATGGGCGGAAACCGTCGCCGCCCCGCGCTCATCGCCGCCGTGGCAGCACTCGTCGCTGCGGCGGGGACCGTCGGCGCGCTGCTCCTCACCAGCTCGAGCGGCACCACGATCGCCATGCCGGAGCGACTGCTCGGGATGGACCGGGTCAACAGCTCCCACTCCACCTCGCTGAGCATCGTGATGAAGGCCATGCCGTTCAAGGGTCCTTCGAAGATCGGGTTCTACGCCGGCGCCGGCGGCCAGGTCCGCGCCTTCCTCTACGTCAACAAGAGTTCGCGCGCCGAGGCCGCCATCGCCCCGGCCCTGACGCAACTCACGGCCGGCTTCCGCGAGGCGGTGCCGCAGGCCACCTTCGCCGAGACCGCCGCCGGCCCGCTCGGTGGCCGGATGGAATGCGCCTTGTATGTCGCCTCCGGGACGCATCTCACGTCGTGCTTCTTCATCGACCGTGACGCGATCGGGAGCCTGACGTTCGCGGACGGCTTCATCGCCGGTGCCAGCCCCCTGGCCTTCCGCCAGGCGATGGAGAAGCGCGGTTAGGCCTTCCGCGGACATCCCCCGATTGCGCGCCGGGCAATACCCGAACGGCGGCACGAACCGCCTTCGGCGCGCGGGAGCGTAGAGCGCGACGGGCACAGCACGCAGCCGACCGGAGGAGGTGTCGTGCTCCGGACCGGCCAGCGGGCACCGCGCGCCCTGACGTACTGCGGCGTGGGCACCGCGCTCCTCTGCGTGCTCGGGCCGCTGGCTGCCTGCGGACCGGTGTCGCAGGCGGCACGCGTACCTGCCGAGCGGCTTGCCCTGGCCCCGGGGGCCGGGTCGATCCAGCCCGACAACACCGCGCCTGACCGCCGCGCGCTCAAGATCTGGTCCAACGCCGCAGCCGGCACCACGATCACGGCGCCGGCGACGGTACAGATCGACATCCGGGCCCGGGGCGACCAATGCCAGGGCGCCCCCGTGATGACGGTCTGGGTCGACCGCAAGCCGGTTGGCATGACCGCCGTCGCCAACGCGACCTGGCGCACGTTCTCCTTCGCCCGCACGCTTTCCGCGGGATCACACCGCATCGATGTCGGGCTGACGAACGACCAGGCTGCCGGCTACTGCGATCGCAATCTCTGGCTCGACTGGGTCCAGCTGGACAAGCCCGGTGCCGCCGCCAAGCCCGCGACGCCGAGCACCAGGCCCACTCCCAGGCCCACTCCCAGGCCCACTCCCAGGCCGACTCCCAGGCCGACGCCGACCCCCGCCCCTGCCTGGGCCACGAACCCGTTCAGCGGCGTCTCGCTCTACGTCGACCCCAACTCGTACGCGGCGCGCGACGCGGCCTCGCTCAGGACGTTCGGCGACACCGATGACGCGGCGCTGCTGACGAAGATCGCCCAGCAACCGCAGGCGGATTGGTACGGCGACTGGATCCCGGCGGGGAACGTGGCGTCGACGATCGGCGCCCGCACCAGCCTGATCACCGGGGCCGGCGACGAGCCGGTGTTCGTCATCTACGCGATCCCGGGTCGTGACTGCGGCGGATACTCCGCCGGCGGGCTCGCCGACGCCGCCGCCTACCACCAGTGGGTCACGCAGTTCGCCGCCGGCCTTGCCGGGCGGCCGGCCGCCGTCATCCTCGAGCCCGATGCCCTCGGCCAGCTGGACTGCCTGTCGTCCACCGCCCAGGCCGACCGGATCGCGATGCTGCGCGATGCGGTCACCGTCCTCACCGCCTCGCCCGCGACGGCCGTCTACCTCGACGCGGGTCACGCCGGCTGGAAGAGCGCAAGCGAGATGGTGACGCGGTTGAACTCCGTGGGCCTGTCCAAGGTGCGCGGCTTCAGCCTCAACGTGTCGGGCTTCGACTCCACCAGCGACGAGGTGTCCTACGGCGAGGCGATCGCGTCGGCCACCGGCAAGCACTACGTCATCGACACCAGCCGCAACGGGCTCGGCATGGGGAGCACGACCTGTAACCCGGACGGCCGGGCGCTCGGAGACCGCCCGTCGGCCGCGACCATCGGCGCCCATGCCGACGGCTACCTCTGGATCAAGCACCCCGGGGAGTCCGACGGCGATTGCGGGACCGGGCAGCCGGTCGCCGGGACGTGGATGGTCGGCTACGCCGAGGGCCTGGCGAGCCGCGCAGGCTGGTGACCGGCCCGCCGGGAAACCCACTCGCGGATCCGTGTCACACGGGGTTGGGTAGTCGCGTCTGGTAAGGCGACAACGACCTTCACTCCCCCGAGGAGAAAGCCATGCGAGTAATGGTGATCGGAGCGTCCGGAGCCGTCGGGCGCCAGCTCGTTCCCCTGCTGATCGCTGCTGACCATGACGTCATCGCGACCACGACCCGCGAGGGCGAGGCGAGCCGCGCGCTGGAAGCCGAGGGGACCGGCGTCATCACCCTGGACCTGCTCGACCGGGAGGCAGTCCGCGCCGCCGTGAAGGGCGCCGAGCCGGACGTGATCGTCCACCAGGCCACGGCATTGCGCGCGATGGGCACCACCATGCGTCACCTGGACCGGCTGTTCGCGACGACGAACCGGCTGCGCACCGAGGGCACGGCGGCGCTGCTCGACGCGGCACGGGCCACCGGCTCGCCGCGAGTCATCGTGCAGAGCTTCTGCGGCTGGCCATGGGCGCCCGTGGGCGGACCGGTGAAGTCCGAGACCGACCCGCTCGACGACAACCCGCCGAAGGTCTTCCGTCCGATCTTGAACGCCATCCGCGAGATGGAAGCCATGGTGAGCGCCTACCCCGGCGGCGTCGCGCTGCGCTACGGCGGCCTCTACGGACCCGCCACCTCGCTGTCCGCCGGCGGTCCGCAGGTGGAAGCCATACGCCGCAGGCAGTTTCCGGTCGTCGGCGACGGGAGCGCGATGTGGTCGTTCACCCATGTCGCCGATGCGGCGTCTGCCGTCGTGGCCGCCCTGGGCACCGGTCGAGGCGTCTACAACATCGTCGACGACGACCCCGCTCCGGTGAGCGCCTGGCTGCCTTTCCTGGCCGAGACGCTCGGAGCGAAGCCACCGCGCCGAGTTCCGGTCTGGGTCGCCCGGCTCCTCGCCGGTCCCGCCGCCGTCCACCTGCTGACGCAGGGTCGCGGCTCGTCGAACGCCAAAGCCCGCAGGGAGCTCGGCTGGCGCCCCGCGTACCCCAGCTGGCGCGACGGGCTCGTGCGCGACCTGGCCGTGGTGCGTTCATGACCACGCCGGACACGGACGAGGCGCGGGCCGAGGCCTTCGAGCTGCTTCGCCCGCGGCTGACCGGTATCGCCTACCGGATGCTCGGTTCGGTAGCCGATGCCGAGGACGTGGTGCAGGAAACCTGGCTGCGCTGGCAGCGATCCACCGGTGATGACGCGACCGGCGCGCCGATCCGCAGCAGCGAGGCGTTCCTGGTGACGATCGCCACGCGGCTGTCGCTGGATCGGCTGCGCCGCGTGAAAGCCCAGCGCGAGACGTACTACGGCCCCTGGCTGCCGGAGCCGGTCATCCCGGACGAGCCGGCGCAACACGCCGAACTGGCCGACTCGCTCGCGACGGCGCTGCTCGTGGTCCTGGAGACGATGTCTCCCTCAGAGCGCGCCGCGTTCGTGCTCCACGATGTCTTCGAGCAGCCGTACCCAGAGATCGCCCAGACGCTGGAACGCAGCGAGCCGGCCGTGCGCCAGCTGGTGACCCGAGCCCGCAGCCGCGTGCAGTCCGGACGCGGTCGCTATGAGGCGGACCGGACCGTCCACGCCGAGGTCGTGGACCGGTTCGTCGCCGCCTGTGAAACGGCGGACTTCGGCTCGCTGATCAGCGTGCTCGCACCGGACGTCGTCATCGTGAGCGATGGAGGCGGCAAGGCCCAGGCGCCTCCGAAGCCCGTCTTCGGCGCCGACAAGGTGGCACGGCTCATCGCCGGCTTCCGGCGCCGCAGTCCCGCCGAGACCGAGTACTCCGCCGAGTTCTTCAACGGAGCCCCCGGGCTGGTCGCCCGGCTCGGCGATCAGCTCATCGGAGTCGTCTCGGTCCAGGTACGTGACGGGCTCGTCCAGAGCCTGCATCTCGTCGCCAATCCCGAGAAGCTGGAGGCATTCACCGGGCGGCCGCCGATACGGCTGCGCTAGGTCCTGGCGCCCGCGATACCCAGCAGCGCGGCGAGGCCCAGGGCGCTGCGCGGGTCGTACGCGCCGCGCCACAGGCCGCCGTGGACGGCGCAGTAGGCCTCGTCCTGCCACGGCGCCGGTTGGGCCGGTGGCGCGGCGCGCAGGTCGTGCACGAGCAGCGCGGCCATGAGCGTGCTGCTCGTGGCGGGATCGAAGACCTCGACTCCAAAACGGTGCGCACCCGCGTAGGCCGCCGCCAGCGCCCGGTTCTTGACGACGGATCGCGTACGCGTCGGTGGCGCGACGTTGAGCGACACCGCCGTGCCGGCGTCACGGGCGGCTGCGGCCCTCCACCGCTGCAGGCGCTTGGCAAGGGCGTAGTTCGGCCCCTGCTGCGAGACGAGCGAATCCGCGATGCCGATGCCGTCGGGCCGGGCGCTGCTGCGCGAGTACGCCGGCCGCAGCAGGCGCCCGCCAGAGACGGTGCGCAGCGAGCGGCGCGCCACCTTGGCCGCCGCCTTCGAGGCACCGAACCGGGCGTTCGACTGCTCGACGACCTCCGGCGGAACCGCGAAGACGTCGGTCGGCGTCGCCAGGAAGGCGAGAGCGGAGTCCGCACGCTTCGCCACGACATCGGCGGACAGGGCATCCACCGCGACCGACAGCCGCAGGTTGGTGGCGCCGTCGGCGTAGACGTAATTGCCGATCGTGAGCCGGCCGTCCAGCCCGGACAGCCAGCCGGCTACGGCCGGCAGGTCCTGCAGCAGGTCCGCCCCGGCGACCGGCGCCACCGCACTACCCGGCCGCTCCGGACCCGGGACGTCAGCAGCCGCGACGGGCACCAGCAAGGTCCCTCCGCTCGCGTCGGCCGCCTCCAGCACGCGGGTCCACAGGTCGGGGCGGGGCAGGTCGAGCGCGGCGACGGTCGCCCCCCAGCGCAGCAGCGAGCGCAGCGGACCCATCTCCGAGGTGGCGCCCAGCACGGCCACCACGTCACCGGTGAGGTCGAGCCATTCGGGATGCGCGGCCACCTTGCGGACCGCTTCGGCCGCGGAGGGCTCCATGACGCCTTTCTCGACCCAGGCGTCGAGCTGGCGGATCAGACTCTCGCCGGACAGGCGCTCCCCTTTGAACGGCAGGGTGAGTTCCCGCTCCGGCCGGCCGCTGCCCTTGATCGGCACCGTCGCGAGTGGGCGTTGCGCGGGCGCGGCGAGCGCCTCGGCCAGTGACATCTCCGCGCCCCCGGCCTGCACCCGCATCCGGGAGTGCAACGACGCGAGGCCGCCGGATGCAATCGAGAGCGCTGCGTCACGGCTCGGCAAGCCGGAGACGACGAGCCGGCGAAAGGCTTCGAGATAGCCGCCCCGCCAGTTCTTCTGCGCCTCGACCGCCTCAGCGCCGGCCGGATCCATGGCCCGCAACGCGTCGGCGACCACTGCCTTGCCGACCGCGGAGCTGCTTCGCCGGCCATCGCTGCCGGCCGGAAAGTTGACGCCGCTGGGAGCGGCCTGGTCTGGGGGGAGCTCGGCCATCTCGTGTCTCCTTGCAACCTCGCGCTGCCTGAACCCCGGAGAATGCCAGCCCGGGTCGGATCAGCTGTCGCTAGGGGAGGGCGGCGGCTGCTGATCGGGGCACGGGGCGCCCACGCCGATCCGCACGGTGTGTTCCTGGCCCGCCCGGGTGACGATCAGCCCGATGCACTGCGGACGGTCGACGTAGTAGCCACCGGCAAACGCCAGCCACTCGCTGCCCGGCGAGCTGTTGGCCGGCTCCGGGCAGCCCGGAATGATCAGCGCCGACGTGATGGTGCCCGGATTGCCCCATCCCATCGCGACATGGTCGGGATCGGAGGCCACGATGACCATCGACTGGCCGGCGCGCACCAGCAGGCCGAATTTGGCGAACAGCCGCCGCTTTCCGGCAGCGCCGGTCTGCGAGGTCTGCAGCGCCGGCTGGCTCGTGCTGGGGAACGCGACCACTCCTTCGAGCTGCCGCAGGTCGGCGGACGGCGGGTCGGTGCCGACGACATCCGAGCAGCGCAGCGTCGCGGTCGCGATCGTGCTCGAGGGGTTCGGCGAGGGTGCTGCGCTGGCGGCGGTCGGTGTAGACGGCAGCGGCGTCGCGGGCGGCGCCGGTGAGCTCGAGCACGCGGCCAGGGTCAGCGTCGCAACGACACAACCGGTAACCGCCCAGGCACGCACGGCGGCACTCTCCCACGCTGGCCGGGCCAGGTCACGCGTTCTCGTACTGGATCCCCCGGCGAACTTGCGCCGCCCGCTCGGGGCTGTGGAGCCGGGCGACGAGGTGCAACGCGAGGTCGATACCCGCAGAGACGCCGGCCGACGTCGCGATGTCACCGTCGTCGACGAAACGAGCCTCGTGGCGGATGTCGATGGTGGGGTCGAGCTGGGCAAGCTCGTCGATGGCCGCCCAGTGGGTGGTTGCGGGACGCCCGAGGAGGAAACCGGCCGCGGCGAAGACCAGCGAGCCGGTGCAGACGCTTGCCAGCAGCGGAACCGACTGGCGCTGGCGGCGTAGCCACTCGAGCTGGGCCTCATCCTTGAGGTGCCCCCGCGTTCCGTTGCCGCCGGGGTAGAGCAGCACGTCCAGGGACGGCACGTCGTCGTAGGAGTGGTGTGCCTGGATCACGAGCCCCTTGGCGCACGTGACGGGAGCGCCGTCGCGGGAGAAGCACGACACCGCGTAGCCGTCCTCGGGAAACGCCCGCGTCCAGAAAGCGAAGACCTCCCACGGCCCGACCGCATCGAGCTCCTCCATGCCCTCGAACAGCAGGATCCCTATGTGCTTGGGCATGGGGCAGCTCCGGTGGACTGGACTGGCTGGGACACGTCAGCGTAGGAGAGCACGGGCCACGCCGGGAGTCACGCCGATTGCGCCGAGCGCGCCAATTGCGCCAGGTGCCCTACGGCCGTGCAGAAGTCGTCGAAGCCGTCCTGCGGCCCGGTCATCTCCCGCTGGGTGAGCAGCACGCTGACGGTGTCGCGGCTCGGGTCGACGTACGCCATCGTTCCGGTGCCGCCGGTCCAGCCCCAGCGGCCCGGCGCCATCCAGGGGCCCGCAGCCTCGACGTCGACCCCGGTCGCGAGGCCCCAGGAGCACCCCTCGGCCAGGATGGGTGCGCCCCGGCGGCGCAGGTCCGGGGTCAGCGAGTCGGTCGTCAGCAGCCGGAGCGAGGCGGCAGACAGCACGGGGGCACCGCCGTCGGCCATGGCGGCGTAGAAGCGAAGCAGATCACCGGCCGTGGACACCAGACCGGAGCTCAGCTCCTCGAACGCGGGTGGCCGTGAGAAGAGCCCGTCGGATGGATCGCTGACCTCTAGGCCCCCCTCCACGGGCCGGTACGCGGGAGCCAGCCGCGCCGGATCCACGGCGGCGAACCCGGTGGAGTCCATGCCGAGCGGGCCGGTGATGCGCTCCGCGAACAGGTCCGCCAGTGACTTCCCGGTGGCCCGAGAGAGCAGGACCCCCAGCAGGTCCAAGGGCGTGTCGTAGGCCCAGCCCTCCCCTGGCTGGAAAGCCAGCGGAAGCGATGCGACGCGTCGGACGTACTCATCTGCGCCCATCTGCGGGGTGAGAGGGCCGGGAAAGACACCGCGTTCGAACATCGCGGCCTGCAGCGGTGTCGGGTCGAAGACCACTCCCCAGCCGGCCGTACCCGACAGGAGGTGGCGAATCGTGATCGGCCGGACGGCGGGCTTGGTGTCATCCAGCGCTGCGAACGCCGAGGTGAGCACCTGCGGGCTCGCGGCTTCGGGAATCCAGCGGGCGATCGGGTCGTCGAGGGCGAGGGTTCCGTCCTGCACCAGGCTGAGCGTGAGCGCTCCGCCCAGCGGCTTGGTGACGGAGGCGATCCGAAACAGGGTGTCCTCGGTCATCGGCCCGCTGCCCGGCTCGATGCCCCGGTGACCCGCCGCCCTGATCTCGGTGCGGCCGCCGATACGGACCGCGCCGACATACCCGGGGATACGTCCCGATGCGATATGGGCGTCGGGTACCTGCCAGACACGCTCGAAGGTCGTCATGTGGGCTCCACGTCTCGCATCTGTCGGCTACTCCAGCTACGACTCTCCGCGAGCGCAGAACTCATCGACGCGCTAGGGCGGTGGCCAGGTTCGGCCGTAGGCGGTGAGCTCGCCGGCCTTGAAGGCCGTGCTGACGGCGGCGTTGGTGGTCCGCACCAGGGCGGCGTACGGGAGCGCGTCCAGCGAAGGGGACCAGCTGACGTAAGCGAAGAACTGCCCGACCCAGAAGGGCGATAGGTAGCCGACGTTCGCCTTGCGCGCCCACTGGTCGGTGATGGCGAGGAAGCGGATGTCGAGCGGTTCGAAGAAGGAGAAGGAGTCCAGCCGGTAGACGGAGTCGGCGGTCGCCGCGGTGGAGGTAGCGGCGTGGTCCGTCTTGTAGAGCCCCACCTCGTCGGCGACGATCGGCCTGTGCGCCGCTGCGGCGATCCCTGCCGTGTCGACGAGGGTTGCCGCGATGGCCGCGCTCACCGGGTAGATGTGGACCGCGAGGAAATCAATGTCCTGCGCGGCGATCGAGCGGGTGAAGGCAGCGCCGAGCCAGCTGGCGGCTCCGGCCCCGACCTTGGTGCGTCCCCGATCGCCGACGCCGGCGAGCACGTCGCGGACGTAGCGGCCGGCGCCGACCGGGGTCGCGAACTCGGCCACACCGGTCAGGGTGGCTTGGGTCGTGGGCTCGGCCAGCAGGTTCAGCAGAATCTGGCTTCACCCGGTCGATCACGATGCGCGCCTGCGCGATGGTGTCGGAGACGAACTGGGCGTAGGTGCCGTCAAAGGGCTTGCCGCACGCCGCATAGGCGGTCCCGCAGAACAACGCCCCCAGCTCGACGTCGACGGTCATTCCGTGTCGACGCGCACGCTCGGCCACATCGGCGAAGAAGTTCGTGTACGCCTGGGCATCGGGCCCGAATCGGGGCAGCAGCATCGGCAGCTTGATGCCGATGGTCACGCCCTTGATGCCCCTCGACTGGAACTTGGCGAGCCAGGCGTGCAACCGACGGCAGCGTGGCCGGCGCGAGCAACGCCTCGAGCCGGTTTCCGTTGGCGGGCAGGAGCTCTGCGGCCGCAATCGGCGAGCCACCGACGCTGCTGGCGACGGTGGGCATGGACGTGACCGCCGCCTGGTAGGCGTCGAGGCTGGTGCTGAGCGTGTCGTAGAGCCGGCGGTACCTGGCCGGCACTGCGGCCGCCTGCGCGTCCGCATCTGAGGATGCGGTGGAAGGCGCGGTGGGCGGCGCTGCGCTCGTGCTGCGAGCTGGGCTCGGCGCGGCCACCGCGCGCTTCGAAGCGTTGGACGAGCAGCCCGCCATGGCAATGACGAGGACGAGGACGAGGACGAGGATGCGCATCGGCAGCCAGCCGCCCGGCGTGGTGGTGCGCAAGCGTCGACTCCAGGTCACGTCCGTGAGTATCGGCTCGAACCTGCCGCCGTTCCGTTCGGGCGACGTAAATCCTCGAAGGCGCCGCCCGTGACTACCAGGTCTGCTCGCTGGCGCGGACCAGCATCTCGTTCACGGCAACGCGGCGGTCCCGCGTCACGATGTACGCGATGGCGTCGGCAATGTCCTGCGGTTGCAGGAGTTCCACCTCTGCCGTCTGCCGGCCGATCGCCTCGCGGACGCCGTCACGGACGTGCGTCGCCAGCTCGGTGTCGACGGTGCCGGGCTCAACGACGCTCACCCGAATCCGCTGGCCCAATACCTCCTGGCGGAGCGCCTCCGAGAAGGCATTGACCCCGAACTTCGTGAGGTTGTAGACGGCCGTCCCCGGGCGCGCCACCCGACCTGCCGTCGAGCTGACGTTGACCAGATCCGCCACGAGCCGGGGAGAGTCCTCGGCGGCGCGCGCGAGATGCGGCAGGGCGGCTCGCGTGACGTGAAGGAGCGCCTCGACGTTGATGGCCAGCATCTGCTCCCACTCGCCCTCGGGCGCCTCGGCGACGGGTCCGATGAGCATCAGACCCGCATTGTTAACGACCACGTCGAGCCGTCCGAGCTCCGCCGCGGTGCGCTCCACGGCGTACCGGGCCTGCTCCGGATCGGTGATGTCGGCTTCGACGACAAGCACGCGCGCACCGCCTGCACGGAGGTCGGCGGCGAGTGTGTCCAGCCGGTCCCGGCGCCGGGCGACCACCGTGACGGCCGCCCCTTCGCCGGCGAGCGTGCGCGCGGTCGCCGCACCGATGCCGCTACTGGCACCCGTCACCAGCGAAACAGTGCCCTGCAGTGGTTGCGCCATGCCAGTCCTCCCCGAGCCGTGAGCATCCGCGAACGCCCCCCACGATGACGACGGTGCGCCCTGTCGCGCCAGACCCCCCCGAGACGATCGGCAAGGGCGCCGTAGGCGGGGTTGCTCCGAACCCGCAGATCCGCCCGGTCACGCAGCTGATCGACGCGACCACCGCTGACGGCCGGCCCGAAGCAGGCCGGCCAGGACCAGCGCGCCGGCGATGGTCGTCCAAGCCGTGAAGGGCCACGCTGCGAGGCGTTCCAGCGCGCCGCGCCCGATCCCGAGGCCGGTTCCCGCCCCGGTCAGCGCCGTGCCGGCGAGGGAAGCGCCGCCGAGCACCACCGTGAGGGCAACGGTTTTCGGATGTCCGGTTCCGCGCAACGCGAGACCGGCGGCCACCGTCCCCAGCCCCGCTGTCGCCAGGTGGACGGTGGCGGCGACCGCATGCCATGGCTTCCCGGTGTCCTCCGGAAAGCCTGCGACGAAAGGCAATGCCGCTCCTGACGCGATCAGCAATCCGAGCGCCGGGCGTGCGAATCGACCCGCGGGCAGCAGTGGCCTCAGCAGGACGGCACCGATCAGCACCTGGCCACCGAGGACCACCAGGCCTGCGTTCAGCAACGCATGCCGCGGCGAGCACACCACGATCCCGCCGCCGCCCTCGTAGGAGCCGCACGTGGTGGCGCCGAGGTCGCTGATCCAGCTGCGGCGCAGGCTGTACGGCTCCGAACCACGCCACGCGCGCTGCGCCAGGGCCTGCGCTACGAAGAACTGCGCAGTGGTCAGCCACGTCACGCCACCGGCGGCCAGCCGGGCACGTGCCATCTGGGTCGCCGTCATTCCGCACTCTCGCACGCGGCCGGGGCCGGGAGGCAGCAGGAGAGCGCCTGCGCTGCTAGCGGGACAAACCAGGCGCGACTAGCGTCGCCCCATGCGCATCGTGATTCTGGGCGCCGGCTTCGGCGGACTGGAGCTGGCGACCTCGCTGTCCGAAGCGTTCGGCGAGGCGGCAGACATCGTGCTCGTCGACAAGGCCGACGGCTTCGTCTTTGGCTTCTCGAAGCTCGATGTGATGTTCGGGCGCACGTCGCTCTCCCACGTCGAGCATCAGTACTCCGACATCGCGAAGCCGGGAGTCCGCTTCGTGCAGTCGGTGATCCGGAGCATCGACCCGGTCGCCAAACGGGTGACGACGGATGCCGAACAGCTCGAGGCCGACGTCCTCGTCGTCGCGCTGGGAGCTGACCTGCATCCGGCGGCCACGCCGGGCCTCATCGAGGGCGGCCACGAGTTCTACACGGTCCCCGGCGCCGCCGCGGCCGGCGAGGCGCTTGCCGCCTTCGAGGGCGGCCACGTCGTCGTCGGTGTCACGTCGACCCCGTTCAAATGCCCGCCGGCGCCGAGCGAGACCGCGCTCCTGACGCACGAGTTCCTGCAGTCCCGGGGCCTGCTCGACTCCAAGGTGTCGCTCGTGATGCCGCTGCCGGTGCCGGTCCCGCCCTCCCCCGAGGCGTCGCGCG
This sequence comes from uncultured Actinomycetota bacterium, assembly GCA_963782485.1. GTDB lineage: Bacteria > Actinomycetota > Actinomycetes > Frankiales > Frankiaceae > DATAZK01. The sequence continues at coordinate 638,754 of CAWAJV010000003.1, read as the reverse complement.
CCATCCTCGCCGCCTTCGAGGAACGCGGCATCGAATGGCTTCCCGGGCGGCTGGTGCGATCGCTCGACCCCGCGCGGCGGGTCGCGATTCTGAGTGACGACAGCGAGCTGGCCTACGACCTCTTCCTCGGCGTGCCCGTCCACCGCGCCCCTGATGTCGTCATCGAATCGGGGCTGGCGACCGACGGCTGGATCTCGGTGAATCCACTGACGCTGGAAACGCAATTCCCCGGCGTCTACGCGCTGGGCGACGTCGCCAGTGTCGGGACCCCGCGAGCGGGCGTCTTCGCCGAAGGGCAGGCGGCTGTCGTTGCCGCGCACCTCATCGCCCTTCAGCGCGGCGACGCCTCGGCCGCCGAGTACGACGGTCACGGCATCTGCTACATGGAGTTCGGCGGCGAGGCAATCGCGAGGGTCGACGTCACGTTCGTCACCGGGCAGCCACCCGTCGGGCGGATCGAAGGGCCCTCGATCAGCTTCATGGCCGACAAGGAAGGGTTCGGCAGCTCACGCGCGCGGCGCTGGTTCGGAAGCGAGTGGAACCTGACCTCCTGACCCCCGGGTTGGTCGGACTGCGCCAACATCAAGCCGGCGCTGAGCCCGGTGCTAGGCGACGCCTTCCGAGGCGACCCGATCGTCAGCCACCGCCGGACGCAGCGGGGTTTCTTCGAGCCGGCCACTGCGGCACACGAGGGCGGCCACGGGGGCCAGTACCCCGCTCGCGACGACCCACATTCCCGAACCAATGAGCAGTAGCTGCACGGCGTGCTCCCGACGCGGTCGATCGTGAACGGTTCCGTCACCGCTGCGGGGTGACCTCGGATGTTTCGGCCCGTGCCGCCGCCGGATGAATCGGCCAATGAGGCTACTCGGATGCGTCCGGACCGTGACCGAACCGGCGTTCGCTCGTTCTCCTCGACAACGAACCAGCAGCGGCCGGGAGCCCAGCGCTACTGCCGCCCGTCCCGAAGGGGTCCCGCGGTGAGCTCACTCCTGCCCAGACCGCGCCCCGCCGAGAGCATCGTGGACGCGCCGGCAACGGAACTCGACCTCGCGACGGTCGACGCGCTTCGCGCCACGCTCGCCCAGGCCAGGGCCAACGGCGCCGCGCACGTCCTGCTCGACCTGTCGCGCGTCACCTTCATGGACGCGACCGCGCTCGGCGTCATCGTCGAGGCAGCCAACGCCATGGGACGCCTCGGCGGCAGCCTGCGGTTGACGGGCGCGAGCCCGCTGGTCGAGATGGTGCTTCACGCGACCCGGCTGCACGACGTCTTGATGCCCGCGTAGCCGCGAGGCGTCGCTCCGGTCGCCGCCCCTACCGCGTGGACCACCGGCCGCGGATGATGGGCCCGACCCGTCGTCCAAGGAGCGCCGCCATGTCACTCGGCTTCGATCACCTGACCATCGCCGTCACGGACCTGGACGAGGCGGAGGAGTTCCTCGCCGTCCTCGGCTTCCAGCGCGAGAAGGCCGTGGTGGTCTCCGGCGAGACCATCGCCGACTACATGGGCATTCCTGATTGGGTGTCGGATCACGTGACGCTCGTCCTGGAGGGCGTCTCGCCGCGCCAGGAGATCCAGGTCCTGCGCTTCCATCAGCCTGTGCTGGACATCGACGAGCGCTCGGGCTACCTCGCCCGGTCCGGCTTCAACCACGTCTGCTTCCGCACCGACGATCTGGACGAGACGCTGGGGCGCTTCGCCGCGATCGGCCACAAGCCGAGAAACACGATCATGGAGTTCCACGACCGGCGGCTGGTCTTCCTCGACGGTCCGGCCGGCGTCGTCTTCGAACTGGCGGAATGGACGATCGCGCCGCCCGGGGCATAGCGAATAGACGGTCGTGCGGTGGGGTTGCACGAGCAGATGCCCGGTAAGACTTCCAGGGCACCCCACCGCAACCTACGGAGCAGCAGCAGCATGCCTCTTGATGACGACACCATCCGCCTCGCCAAGGCAGCCAACCTCGCGACGGTGGTGACCCTCATGCCGAACGGGCAGCTACAAGCGCTGCCCACCTGGGTGGACACCGACGGCGACCATGTCCTGATCAACACGGAGCCGGTGCGGCAACGGGCGAAGAACGTCGACCGTGACCCCCGCATCACGGTGTTGATCCAGTCGAAGGACGACCCCTGGGACTGGTCGGAGGTCCGGGGTCGCGTCGTCGAGACCGTGGGTGGGCAGGAGGCCCGCGATCACATCGATGCCCTCTCCCACAAGTACCTGGGCGCCGACTACGGCAACCCGATCGGCCCGCTGGGACGCGTGATCCTCAAGGTCGAGCCGCTCAAGGTGAACACGCCGGCAAAGGGTCGCTAGCCGCCATCGCGGTCAGCTCGTCAGCCGGTGGTGCGACGCCGGTAAAGGTGGCTGGCCAGCGGCGCGAAGAGCGCCAGCAGGGCGATCGACCAGATCAGCGTGGCAGCAACGGGATGCTGCATGGGCCAGGCGTGGCCGGCGGCCGACGGGTTCGGGTTGCCGAAGAGCTGGCGGGCGGCTGCCGTCACGGCGCTCACCGGGTTCCAGTCCGCGATCGTGCGTAGCACCAGCGGCATGTTGCGCGTGGGCACCAGCGAGTTGGAGACGAAGGCGAGGGGAAAGAGGATCACCAGCCCCACGCCTTGCGCCGACTCGGGACCCTTGCTCACCAGGCCCAGGCAGGCGCATCCCCAGGACACCGCGTAGCTGAAGAGCAGGAACACCCCGAAACCGGCCAGCGTGTAGGCGAAACCGCGCTCGGGCCGCCATCCGATGGCCAGCCCGGTGATGGCGACGATCGAGGCGCAGATCGCAGCCGTGAGCAAATCGGCGAGGGATCGACCGACGAGAACGGCCGAGCGCCACATCGGCAGCGTGCGGAACCGGTCGATGACCCCGCTGTTCAGGTCCGACGTCAGCCCGACCGCGGTGCCCATGGCGGAGGTGGTGAGGTTGAGCGCGAGGAGCCCGGCGATGGCGAAGTCCTTGTAGCTCCCGCCGCCCGGCAGCGTGACGCCGGCGCCGAACACGTAGACGAACAGCAGCGTGAAGAGGACGGGCTGGATCGTCACGTCGGACAGCTGCAGCGGCTCCCGCGCGATGTGCACGAGGTTGCGCCCCGTGAGGACCGCGACGTCGTTCAGCCGGCGCCGCATGCCGACGTTGGTGGGCTTGCGCGCAGCGCCGCCAAGGCGGTCGAGGGTGGCGGTGCTCATGAGACGCTGGCCTCCAGCTCCGGGTCGGGCTGTCCTGGCTCGTCCGGTTCGGTGGCCGGCTCCGGCGCATGGCCGGTGAGCGCGAAGAAGACGTCATCCAGCGAAGGCTGATGCACCTGCACGTCGTCGACGAGCACCCCCGCGTCGTCCAGCGCGCGCACGATCCGCGTCGCCAGCCCGGAGACGGCCGGAACGGGTGCCCGAAGCCGGCGCCCGTCGTGACTCACGTGCACCGCCCCTGACGCGAAGGGGGCAAGTTCCCGTTCGGCTCCCGGGTGCGCCGCGCTGAGGGTGACCTCGAGGCGTGCCCCGCCCACCTGGGTCTTGAGATCGCCGGCGGTGCCCTCGGCGATCGCCCGGCCGTGATCGATGACGACGATCCGGTCGGCAAGCTCGTCGGCCTCATCGAGGTACTGGGTGGTCAGGAGCAGCGTGGCGCCGTCGGCGACGAGCTCGCGGATCACGCCCCACATCCGCACCCGGCTGGTGGGATCGAGGCCGGTGGTCGGCTCGTCCAGGAAGAGCACCGGCGGGCGCGTCACCAGGCCGGCCGCGAGGTCCAGCCGCCTGCGCATCCCGCCGGAGTAACCCTTGAGGATGCGCCCACCCGCGTCGGTGAGCCCGAACTGCTCGAGCAGCTGGGCCGCCCGGGCGCGCGCCTGCCCGCGGCTGAGACCGCTGAGCCGCCCGACCATCACCAGGTTCTGCGTGCCGGTCAGCACCTCGTCGAGTGTCGCGTCCTGGGCGGTGACCCCGATACTGCGCTGCACCGCCGCCGTCTCGGTCACCACGTCATGGCCGGCCACCCGCGCGAGGCCGCCGTCGGGCCGGGCGAGCGTGGTGAGGATGCGGACGGCCGTCGTCTTCCCGGCCCCGTTCGGGCCGAGCACGCCGAGGATCGCGCCGGCCGGGACTTCCAGATCGAGCCCGTCAAGCGCGACGGTGGAGCCGTACCGCTTGGTCAGGCCGTGCGCTTCGATCATCAAAGCGTTCGTCACAGGGGTTTCCTTACCGGTCGGCAAGCTAGTCATCCGGACCATACGCTTCCTAGCTTGCCGGTTGTCAAGTAAGTTAGCCGCGTCATGGTGGACACCGGTCAGCGAGCCCGCGCAGGGCGCCCTCGTGGGTTCACCCGCGAGCGCATCCTCGACATCGCCCTCGAGCTCTTCAACGAGCAGGGCTACGACAAGACCTCGTTGCGCGAGATCGCGGAAAAGCTCGGGGTCACCAAGGCCGCCCTCTACTACCACTTCGAGCGCAAGGAGGACATCCTCCTCGAGCTCCACCTGCGGCTGCACGCGCTGGGACGCGAGGCGCTCGACCGGCTCGGTGGGCTGGAGGTGAAGAACGCCGGCGCCGAGCTGTGGGCTCAGCTACTCGATCAGTTCATCGACCAGGTGGCCGGTAACCGTGACCTGTTCCTGCTGCACGAGCGCAATCGCAGCGCGTTCGAGACGCTGAACCAGAGTGAGTTCCACCAGGCTCAACATGACGACCTCGAGGAGCAGCTGCGCGGTTTCCTCGCGGACCCGGCCATCCCGCTCGAGCGTCGGGTCCGCATGGCCTGCTCCATCGGCGCGGTGATCGGCGCGCTGATGGGCGCGGGTGAGGCGTTCGGGGCAGCGCCGATGAGCCGGGTCACCGAGATCGTGCGTACCGCCGTCCACGAGATTCTGGGGCAGGCCGAGGAGCCTCAGCCCGCGTCTTCACGCAGCCACCCCTCATCGCCGTGAGGGCGTGTTCAGCGGCAGGTGACCGTTTCGGTATCCCGTCCTGACCGCAGCGCCACCCCGGGAAGCGCACCGGTCGCGGCACCGTCGACGACCGTGGTGACCCCGTTGACAAGCACCCGCGCGACTCCGGTGGAGCCGGCCGTCAGGCGCACCGCACCGGTCGGCAGATCGTCGACCAGGGCCGCCGGGCCGGCCCCGACCGTCTCCGGGTCGAACAGCACGATGTCGGCGCAGCAGCCGGGCTCGAGCCGCCCGCGGCCGGTCAGCCCGAAGAGCCGTGCCGGATCATCGGTCATCGCCTGGACCGCCTGCTCCATGGTCAGCAGGTGCCGGCCTCGGAGGCAATCGGCGAGCAACTGGGTCGGGTAGGAAGCGCCGACCATCCGGTCGAGATGCGCACCTGCGTCACTGCCGCCGAGCATGACGTCGGGGTCCTTCCAGACCTCGGTGCGCAGCGCCCAGTGCGCGTCGTCGTCGTCCGGTGCCGACGGCCAGAGCACGGTCCGCAGGCCGTCGTTGACGACGATGTCGATGAGCGTCGCGAAGGGATCGGTCCCGCGCGCGGCCGCGATGTCGCGGACCACCTTGCCGCGCAGGCCCTCGTTCTGCGGGCTGTACGTGTCGCCGATGACGTAGCCGCTGAAGTCCGCGAGGCGGCGGAACATGCCCGCCTCGTCGCTGTTCGCGCGGGCTTCCATCCAGCGCTGGGTCTCGGGATCCTGCAAGCGCACCATGCGTTCGGCTACCGGCAGGCTCAGCACGTCAGACCAGCCGGGCATCAGGTTCAGGCCGCAGTAGTTCAGGAAGCTCATGTTCATCGGGACGATGGTGGGCATGGTCAGCGCGACCACCCGCCCGCCGATCTCGCGGGCCCGCCGGGAGGCCGCCAGCTGGCGCCAGCGCCGATCGGGATCGCGCGCGTCGACCACCATCAGATTCCAGTTCAGCGGCCGGTTGGCCGTCGCCGACAGGCGGGCCACGAAATCGGCTTCCGGCTCGTCGAACCCGTTGTCACCGCCGACGAAGATGCCTTCCAGCGTGGTGCCGGCGTGCTCTCCGACGACCGCGCAGAGGGCGAGAAGTTCCTCGGCGGGAGCGGCGCGGGCCGGCACCCGTTCACCATTGCCGTCGCTGTGCAAATCCGACACGTCGAACGACAGTCCGAGCGCCCCCTGCTGCAACGACTCGGAGAGCTCGGCACGAAGCCGCGCGAGCTCGTCCCCGGTCGCCGCCCGCTGGTTCGCGGCCGCGCCCATGACGTGGCGACGCAAGGCGGAGTGGCCCTGCAGGAAACCGGCGTTCACCCCCAGCTTCCCGTCGAGGGCCCCGAGATAGCCGCCGAAGTCCTTCCAGCTCCACGGCACGCCCTGCTCCAGCGCAGCGAGCGGCATGCCCTCGACCTTGGCGAGCAGGCGCCGGTTGTAGTCCGCATTTTCTGGGGAGAGCGGGGCCAGGCTGAGGCTGCAGTTCCCGCCGATCACCGTGGTCACGCCATGCACGTTCGACGGGGTGGCCTGCGGGTCCCAGAAGAGCTGCGCGTCGTAGTGCGTGTGGGGGTCGATGAAGCCGGGGCAGGCGATGAGCCCGCTCGCGTCGACGGTCTCGCGGGCCTCCTCGTCCACCCGCCCGAGCGCGACGATCCGCCCGGCCCGGATCCCGATGTCGCCGACGACCGCCGGCGCGCCCGTCCCGTCCACGATGCGCGCCCCGCGAATACACAGATCGAGCATGACGGCCGCCTCATTCGCTTTCTAGGCAAAGCGTTTCGTGGCGGGAGTACAGCACACGCCGGATCGCACCTGGCGCGTGGACCCGGGCGGCGTGATGGGTCGAACGGCTCTCGAGCAGGTCGTGACGCGACTGAGCGCAGCGAGTGCAGCGCGGGCAGGTCTGCGACCAGTGAGTTGACGAGCGGTGCCTCCTGGGATTATGTGTTCGGAAATACGACTACGCGTTCGTATATACGAACGTGGCATCCTCAAGATGCAGCTGTAAGCATCGGCAACCTGGGGCCGGCCCCTAGCTCGCCCCACTACCGCGGCCGTAACGGGTCGCGCCTGCAGAGAAGGACCCATGGAATCGGTGGCTGATCCGCACTTCATCCGGCGCGCGGTCGAGTTGGCAGACCTCAACGCAGTACGGGTGGCCCTTTACCAGGCCACCCACGATCCCGAGATCGCCGCGCTGCCGATGGCCATCAACCTCGATGACGCGCAGCGCGAGCTGCTGATCTCCAAGGCGGCGGCGTGGCTCGAGGAGAACGCCGGTCCGGGGATGCCGCCCGAGCCGCCGGAGGCCGAGCTGCGCCAGCTGATGAACCTGGCGACGGCGGAGGAGATGGGCGACCTCGAGTTCGAGGCTCGTCGCGATCTGGCGGCGTTCAAGAAGTTCCCCTGGGTCACGAGCTGGACCGACAGCAAGCCACCGCTTCCCGAGGGATTCCAGGTCGTCGTCGTCGGCGCCGGCTGGAGCGGGCTCGCGATGGGTCTGCAGCTCGAGCTGCTCGGCATCCCTTACGTGATCCTGGACCGCCAGCCCGAGGCGGGCGGCACCTGGAGCGTCAACCGGTATCCCGACGTCCGGGTCGACACCATCTCGATCACGTACGAGTTCGCCTTCGAGAAGAACTACCCCTGGACCGAGTACTTCGGCCGCGGCGCCGAAGTGCGCCGGTACCTGAACCACATCGCGCAGAAGTACGGCCTGTCCGAGAAGCTCAAGTTCGAGCGCAACGTGAAGCACGCCGCCTTCGACGAGGACCGCAAGGTCTGGGTCATCGAGGCCGACTCCCCGAACGGGATCGAGACCTACGAGGCCAACATCCTCGTGAACGCGGTCGGTGCCTTCACCAACCCGAATTACCCTGACTTCGAGGGCGCGGAGAGCTTCGAAGGCCCGATGCTGCACCCGGCTCGCTGGCCTGCCGACTTCGACCCGTCAGGCAAGCGCATCGGCGTTGTCGGCAATGGTTCGACCGGCGTGCAGCTGCTGGCCCCGATCGCCGCCGAAGCCGAGCAGGTCCACGTCTTCCAGCGCACCCCGCAATGGATCAGCCCGCGGCCCAAGTACGGCGAGCCCGTCGAGCCCGAGATCCGCTGGCTGCTCGACAACTTCCCGGGCTACTGGAACTGGTGGCGTTACATGGCCATCGCGGCGCTCTTCCAGACCCACCGGTTCCTCGAGCTGGACGCGGAATGGAAGGCGCAGGGCGGCCACGTCAACCCGCTCAACGACAAGATGCGTGACGACCTCACGCTTTACATCAAGGCCCAGACCGGCGGCCGTCAGGACCTCATCGACAAGCTGATCCCTGACTACGCGCCCTTCTCGCGGCGCCCCGTCGTCGACAACGGGTGGTACAAGGCCCTCACCCGCGACAACGTCGAACTGGTCACCGATCCCATCGCCCGCCTCACCCCCAAGGGCGTCGAGACGGCAGATGGCACGGTGCGCGAGGTCGACGCCATCGTCACGGCTACCGGCTTCGAGATCGTCAAGTACCTGTGGCCCGCCGATTACGTCGGCAAGGATGGGCTCAGCATCCACGACTACTGGTCCAAGGACGGCCCGCGCGCGTACCTCAGCATGATGGTGCCGAACTTCCCCAACATGTTCATGCTCTACGGGCCCAACTCCCAGCCTCTGTCGGGCGGCACCGGCCTGCCGATCTGGTATCAGGTCTGGTCCGGCTACATCGCCCAGCTGATGGTGCGGATGATCGAAGGCGGCCAGTCGACGATCGAGGTGAAGCCCGAGGCCTACGAGCGCTACAACGAGGCGCTCGACGCCGAGGCGGCTCCGCTGCTCCTGCTTCAGGAGGAGGGGGCTCCGGAAAAGAACTACTACATCAACGAGTTCGGCCGGCTCCAGATGAATGCCCCCTGGTACGGGCCGGAGTTCCACCGCATGTGCACCAACGTCGAGTGGGACGACATCGACATAGCGTGAGTGATCACCTGACTCCTCTGTGAGGGGGCCTATGCAGCTTGCGGGGATCAAGGACCCCGTGGCGACGCAGAACCTCGCCGAGAGGGACTGATGGGCACGCCGCTCGACGCGCGCCCGTTGCACCGCGTCCTCGACAAGAGATCGAGCGGCTAGCTTGGAGTCAGCGGTCGGCGAGCTACCGCCGGCGCCAGGCGGTGACCTCCCGCGCGCCTTGTCGGCCGCTGTCCTCATCCCGGCCGCCCTGGTCATTGCGGGCCTGTCGCTGATCGCTGCCCGCACCCCGACGTTCGACGTCTGGGCGTGGCTGGTGTGGGGGCGCGAGATCGGCCACCTGAACCTGCAGACGTCCGGCCCCCAGTTCAAGCCGCTACCGGTGCTGATCGGGGCGCTGTCGAGCCCGTTCGGCGATGCCGAGGTGCCTATCTGGCTGCTGGCCGCACGAACGGCTGGGCTGCTCGCCGTCGGCGGGGTCGCCCGGCTTGCGTGGCGTTCTGCCGGGCCTTTCGCCGCAGTCATCGCCGGTGTCAGCCTGCTGAGCAACCACCTTTTCTGCGTCTACCTCATGCCCTACGGGATGAGCGAGCCGATGGGGCTCGCCTTCATGATCTGGGCGGCCGATCGCTACTTCGCGGGCCGGCATCGGCTGGCGCTGTCCCTCGTCTTCGGCGCGGCCTTGCTGCGCCCGGAGGCGTGGCCGTTTCTCTTGGTCTATGCCGTGTGGCTGTATCGCGGCCGCACCGTGAGCCGCGCTTTCATCACCGGCGTCCTGATCCTGGTCCCCGCGATGTGGCTCCTGCCCGAGTGGTGGGGGTCGGGAAATCCCTTCCGCGGAGGCGGCGGTATTGCGGTGGCTGGCAACCCGACGACGAAGGCCGTTCCGGGACTGGCCGTTCTGTCTTCCAGTTTCGATGGCATTCTCACGTGGGTCTGGGCCGGAGCCCTGATCGGGCTGGCGTTCGCCATCAGGGCCCGCGACCGGCTGTTGCGGCCGCTGGCGGGGCTCGCAGTGGCCTGGTTGGTCGTCGTGGCGGTGGCGACGCAGGCCAACCTCAGCTCCGGCGTATCGCGCTACCTCATCGTCACTCACGGCGTCGCGTGCATCCTCTGCGGGACGGGCTACGTGAACGCGATCCGCTTTGTCCGCAGCCACTTTCGAGCGCCGCTGCTCGCGGCATCAGTGGCAGGCGTCGCCATCGCCGCGCTCGCCATCCCGTCCGCGCTCACGTACGACGGTTGGCTTCGCGACGGCATTGCCGACGTCCGGCACCAGAGCCGAGTGCATGCCGCGACGGTGCGGGCCGTCACCGGCGCCGGCGGGCGCGACGCGCTCAACCACTGCGGCGCGGTCATCTGGACCCGCACCTATCGCGAGACCGAGGTCGCCTGGATTCTGCACCGCCACCTCGCCCAGGTGTCCTCACTGATCGTGCCCGGGCTGCCGACCGACTGGTACCAGAGCCCACTCATCCAAATCGTCGACCGGCCGGGCGATTCGCTGGCGCCGGTCCCCATCGAGGGCATCACCTATCGCACGACAACTCGGGCAGTGGTTGGCGGCGTACCCACCGTCGTCCTCGATCCCTGCTGACCGATCGCCCAGACAGGGAGGACGTCCGTGGATGGGGTGCCGGCGAGCCGCTACTCGATTTCGTCCCAGGGCGCCAGCAGCATGGCTGTGCACATCGAGACGAGATTGCGGACGAAGTCGGGCTCCTCCAGGTGCAGCGCATCGCCGTCCTCGATGGCTACGGCGCGTACGGCGAGCAAGGTGGTGGCCACCTGAATCATGGAGAGCAGCCGCTCTTGCCGGATCGGCGCCTCGAGGCGGGACTCGGGGCCAGACAGGTGCTTTTCGGCGAGGCGCATCACCTCCATCAGGGCCGGCGGGCTGACGTCAGACTTCAATATCTGCGGGACAATGCGGAGGTAGTCGCGGCCGCTCGGCGTTGCCAGCTCGCCAGCCAGCGGCGTGATGAAAACGGCGACCAGCTGGCGCAGCGAGGCCCCGGGACCCACCGCGTCGAGCAGTTGGGCGCGCGCGCCGTCAACGGCGCTCACGTGGCGCTCGACGATCGCGTCCAGCAGGCCCTGGCGCGAGCCGAAGTGGTAGTGCAGGGCGGACTGGTTTCGCTGACCCGCGCGTTCGGTCAACTCGTTGATGCGCGCGCCGCTGATGCCTGCGCGGGCGAACAGCTGCTCCCCCGCGCGTATCAGCGCCTGCTTGGCGTCAGCCATGTTGACAAATATTAATGGAAGGCATTAGCTCTGCCCATGAGCTTGCTTCAATCCCCGTCCGAGCTGGACGTGCGCGCGATCGCCGGGGCCCTCGGCGCGGAGCTTCGGGGCCTGGACCTCGAGCATCTCGACGACCCGGGGTACGAGGCGCTTCGTGCGGCGCTGCGGCAGCATCGCGTTGTCTTCCTTCCTGATCAGCACTTGTCTCCGGATGCCCATCGCGATCTGGGGCGGCGATTCGGCGAGCTCGAAGTCCATCCCTACATCCACAAGCTCGACGAGGCACACCCCGAGATCTGCGTATTGAACAGCGAGCAGGGTTTCATCGCCGACGTCTGGCACACCGACGTGACGTTCGCCGATTCGCCGCCGCAGTTCTCCATCCTCAACATGCGTGAGGTTCCGGCCACCGGCGGTGACACCATGTGGACGAACCAGGCGCTGGTCTATGCCTCGCTTTCAGAGCCGATCAAGCAACTCCTGCTGGGGCTCACGGCCGTCCACACCGCTGCGGTCTTCGGCCATCCCGAGCAGCGTGCCGAGCATCCCGTCGTGCGGCGCCACCCGGAGACCGGCGAGCCATCCCTGTTCGTCAATCGCCAGTTCACCTCGCACATCACCCAGCTGAGCCGCGGAGAGAGCAGCGCCCTGCTGCAGTACCTGTACACCTTCAGCGAGCAGCCGCTCTTCGCCTGCCGCTACTCGTGGACGCCGGGAACCATTGCCATCTGGGACAACCGCGTCACCCAGCACTACGTCGTGAACGACTTCACCGGAACCCGCATCCTGAACCGCGTCACCGTCCTCGGCGACAAGGTGGAGCCGTACGCGGATGTGACGCAATGGCCGGCGTTTCAGGCCCGCAACATTTCCGCCGCAAACTCCGGCGGGGTCCTCTAGCCGCCCCTCGGAACGCTTTCACGCCCTTGGCCCGACTTGGTGAACGGCTCCCGATCGGATCGTCGTCATGGGACGACCATCTTCCGCGCGGGGCGCGGCCACCCACCGACACTTCTTATCGCTGCCTGAAAGAGCCGCCCGCGGACTCCGCCAGGTCCGCGGTGAGTGGGTCAACGCGGCTGAGGCCGACGATCCCATCGAAGGCCTGGTCCGGCGAGAGGATCGACGCGAGTCCATGACGCAGCGCCGTTGCGGCGTGGACCGCGTCCCGCCCACCCAAGGAATCGCTCGCAGCGATCAGCTCCAGCGCGCGGTGCAGGACGGCCTCATCGAAGTCGTGAAGCACGCAGACCGTCGCGGCGTCGCGGGCTTGGCGCACGGCGGTGTGGCGATCTGTCTTTCGCATTCGATGAAAGACCAATTCTTGGATCATCTCGACGCTTGCATGCAGCTCGATATCACCGGCGCCTGCGGCTGCCACGACGCGAGAGCAAGGCTGCTTCAGCGGATGACCACCGCCAAGCGCGTATGCAAAGACCGCGGTGTCGACCAGGAACGCAGCTCGACTCACGGGAGCTTGGACACGAGCTGGCCGGCCAGGGCTGCCTTCGAATCGCTCCAGCCCTCCCCGCGCTCGGTGTCGGAGTCGGCGGACGCGAGCAGTCTTTCTGCAGCGGCCGCCCTAGCGGCTACGCCCGATGCCAGCCGCGCCCCAATGGCGTCACGGATAACGGCAGCAACGCTCTGACCGGTGCGCGCGGCCTCCCGCTCGACCTCCTCGTACTGCGCGGGCTCCAGCAGGATCTGGACGCGCCGGTCAAGCGTCGGCATGCACATACTGTAGCATGCTGTTGTCTGCTCAGCCCTGGGCGGATCGGCCGCGGTGGAGGCCAAACCGCAGCTTTTGAATTCTGTTTCGGCGGCGGACGAGCTCGACGTCGGCATCGGAAGTGACCGCGGGCGCACTCCTGCATCGCGTACGAACCGACGCGCGGATCCCGCCTCGTTACGACGAAGACTGCGGATTCTCATGGGACGGCTTTCACGCCCTGCGCCTCCCAGGAATGCCTAGGCAGAGGGAGCGAGCACCCTCAGCCCGACTGCATTGGCTGAGCTCGCCAACCGCTCGTCGTACGTCAACATCGAATCCGCACCGACGGCGAGCGCAGCAGCCAGATGAATGGCGTCCAGCGACCTCAACTGGTCTTGACCCACGCGACGGGCGCGCAGCAGGACGACGTCGTCGAGCGGAAATTCAGCGATGCCAGAAAGCGCAGACTCGGCGACCGCCTCGATATCCGTCAATCCGGCACCGCGCAGGGCACGCCACACCTCCAGCCACGCCAGCGATGACGACACGAGCAGGTCTCCGTCAGCTACCAGTCTTCGCAGCAACGCGCCCACCGCGGCGGACTCGGCCTCGATAACGACACGTTTCAGCAGCGCGCTGGTATCCGTGTAGACCGTCGTCACCGATCGCCTTCACGATCGAGCAAGTCCGCCGTGGTGAGACCACGTTCCAGCCGGATCGAAGGCGCGATGTCCTGGAAGCGAGTGGGTGGGTTCACTAACCCTGACTCAATCGCGCGTTGGAGGGAGCCCGGCTCGCCAGTGCGTCCAAGGTAACGATCCACTGCTTCTCGGATCAGCTCCTGCTGTGAACGACCACTCTTTGCCGCAGCCTCCCGAAGTGCAGCCGCGGCTTCGCTGCTGAGGCGAAGGTTGGTCGACATGGCTAAATGGTACCGCTCACGGCGCAGTAAGTGGTACCGCTGTCAAGCCGGGCCGCATCGACGTCGGGTCCAAATGATCCCGCCTCGTCATAGATCCCGTATTCCGGCACACGCAGGCGCAGCCACGACGGGGTTGCTTCCGTCGGAAGCTCTCGCACGTAGGCTTCGACGACCGTCGGCTCGTCACCGATCCCGTGCAGCCACAACGCCGTGCGGTGGCTCATTACCGCGTCGGGGCGCCACAACAGGACCGCTGCGCACCTGTCCATCGTGGTCGGGCTACGGACGCAGAAGACATCCGGCAGAAGCTCCTGGATCTCGCCGGCTCGCAGCATCCGCCGAAGTATCCCAGCGCGAATACCGCGCGTTTGCAGTTCATCACGCGTCCAGACGTATCGCCTCACGCCGCGATGTTCGCGCACGCGGGCTGACATTGGATCTCGGAGTGATGCGCCGTGGATAAGTCCCAGCGGACCGTGGCCACACCCGTCGGGCGCCGCGTCCGGAGTTGAAGCCGCCGACGGTCGCATCTCGGACTGTTGTCGTGCAGACAACGATGCGAGCTTATGGGACGGCTTTCACACCCTCGCGCGAGGCCTAGGCCACGGTGGCGATCGGCGCCGGCCGCCATGAGCGCACCCCGGAGCGCATGACGCAACGCAACGGCAGCCGACCCAAGACGGTGACCACGACCGCCGGGGACATCACGGCGGCGATCCCCAAGACACGGACCGGCAGCTTCTTCCCGTCGCTCCTCGAACCGCGGCGCCGGATCGACCGGGCGCTGCACGCAGTGATCTGCGAGGCCTACGTGCATGGCGTGTCCACCCGCAAGGTCGATGACCTGGTCGCCGCGATGGGCGGCCTGTCCGGGGTGTCGAAAAGCGAGGTCAGCAGGATCTGCGGCCAGCTCGACGTCGAGGTCGGCGCATTCGCCAACCGGCCGCTGGATGAGGCGACTTTCCCGTATCTGTTCGTCGACGCCACCTACTGCAAGGTCCTCGTCGCGGGCCGGGTCGTCTCCCAAGCCGTCGTCGTCGCCACCGGCGTCTCAGCTGACGGCCGCCGCGAAGTGCTCGGCCATGTCGTCGGCGACAGCGAAACCGAAGTGTTCTGGACCGACTTCCTGCGCAGCCTGCGCGACCGCGGGCTTTCCGCGTGCAGCTGGTCATCTCCGACGCCCACCGCGGCCTGGTCGCCGCCATCGCTACCGTGCTGCAAGGCGCATCGTGGCAGCGCTGCCCGGTGCATTTCATGCGCAACGTGCTGGTCAAAGTCCGCAAAGGCGACGCCGAGATGGTCGCCGCCGCGATCCGCACCATCTTCGCCCAACCCACCGGCCCGCTGGTCCGCGTCCAGGTCGACGAAGTCGCCCGGCTGCTGGAGGCCAAGTTCCCGGCAGTGGCCGACATGCTGCTCGAAGCCGAGACCGACATCACCGCCTTCGCCTACTTCCCCGAAGCCCACTGGAAGAAAGTCTGGTCCACAAACCCGTTGGAACGGCTCGGCTCAACCAGCACATCCCTGAGCATCGGACCAAGCGAGAGCCAGCCGGCGACCGCCGAGCCCGTTAGTCTTCGGCACTCCGAAGCTGCGCGCTCCAGTCCCGGGCCCAACTCCTGAGTTGCTCAACTTGCTCTTGAGCGACCCCGGCTTCCATGAAGGCGGCAGCTGAGCGACCGGCTGCCGCGAGTAGAGCCAGCGAGAAAACCTGACGATCGAAGCCTCGGTCCTTTTCAGCTGCGAGTCGCAGGAGACGATCTGTCTCATATCGGCGCGCCAACGCACGGACGTCAACCAGGTCTCGGGCGGCCGCCCTTCCGAACAGCGCCAGCATCTTGTCCGCAGCAAGTTCCTCCTGATCAAGGACGGGACCGACCTCAAGCTGCGCCAACGGGCGCAGCCTGGCATCAACCGCGATTTCGACAGCCGTCTGACGACCGCGCGTTGTGACAACGTTCAGCCGCACGAAGGTCGGCTCATGTCGCACCTCGACGACTTCGTGCCCATGGGCACGGAGCAGGGCTGCGAGCTCAATGGCAAGATCGCCGACTTCTTGCGAATCAGGGGTGAACAGGTCGACGTCCGTTGTCACGCGGTCAACCAGCCCGTGAGCGATCATGGCCCCGCCACCGGCCAAGGCAATTTGCCGCGTGCCGGGAAGGGAAGCCACCGCTCGGAGGATCTCGGCGTGCAACGGATCCAGGGGCACCGATCAGGCCGCAGGACTTAGCAAGGGCCGCCATGCGGCTCGGACGTGCTCGGGAAGCCAAAGACGATGCCACAACCGTTGTAGCTCGTCGGCTTGGATATATCGGACGACATCCGCCAACTCGCCCTCTGTCAGAACGAGCTCATAGAGCTCAATCCGCTCAGCATCGTCGTCCAAGTTGAACACGCGCTCTGGACCCCGTCCTGAGGAATAGACCTGGAGGGGAAGCGAAACGGAACTGCTCGTGCTCCTCGCACGCAAATCAGACAAACGCGCCGGCACCGCGACGGGGCGGACCCATCCTGACCGAGTAACCACGGAGGGCGCCACCAATTCAGAGTGCCATATCCCGGAGCCTCAAGCACCTCGACGTCTCGCTACCTCGCCCGGCGTTGACAACCTGCAACCAAGAACCCGGCAGTCCGGCGGAGTGCCCAGCGGGCCCCGCCTACTCCAGGTCGGCGGCCTTGCAGCCATGGGCAGGCGGGAACTCGATCATCAAAGCGTCCCCCAGAAGCGGACTCTGGATCGCCGCTCTTGGCGCAGCCGCCCTTCTCGTCGGTGCTACGAGATCATTCACGCGTACGACAAAGGTTTGGTTCCACGAGACCCGACACGGCCATGCCCGCTGCAGCGAGTAGCAGTAGGGACCGCAAACACGAGTAAGAGCGCACCGTCAGGCATGGGTCTCAAGCAGTGCCATCGCCTAGTTCAGGACCGTTCAGTTTCGGCGGATCGGACTCACGACGTTGGTACTCGTCGCGCTTGCCGCTTGCTCCGGAGAATCGCCAACCGCCGCGCGCCCGCCATACGGTTGCACAGGGGTAACCAGCGCACGATGTTGTTGAACGAACAACAACTTGCGGAGGGCGTGGGATTCGAACCCACGATGAGGCGCAAACCCCATAGCGGTTTTCAAGACCGCCGCCATCGGCCACTAGGCGAGCCCTCCTGGCCCGGCCAGGGTACCGGCGCGGCGCTGCCTTCATCGAGCACAGAGCCCCTGCCCGCCGCTTGGGAACGGCCGACGTCTCCCACACATGCTCGTCAATCGCCCCGACGATGGACGGTCAGAGGTAGACGCCGCGCAGTTCACGGTCCAATCCCTCCGGCGCCGTGTCCGCCATCGTCTGAAGGACAGTCCGCAGCAACTCGATGGACTCGCGACCATGGGCGCGGGTCAGGCGGCGCTCGTACGTGCGGTGAAAGCGCCGCGCGACCGCCAGGGCCGCCCAGCCGCGCTCGCTGAGCGCGACGAGCTTCGCGCGAGCGTCGCTGGGGTCAGGGGTTCGTACGACGTACCCGCGCTCCTGCATGTCGTCGATGATCTGCGCCGCCCCTTGCTTGCTGATCTCCAGGCGCTCGGCTAGCTCGGTGACCGTTCGCGCTTGACGGCTCAGCATCCGGAAGACCACCCCGTCCGAGCGGCCGAGGTCGTCGAACCCGTGGGTGGCCATGTCGTCATGCAACTGCCGGACGAAGCCTTGATACGCGAGGAGCACAAGGATGCCCAGGTCCGGTGCCGGTTGCGCAGAGGCTGCCATGGGTCCATAGTAGACAAGCCAACTTGTTCAAGCTTGCTTGTCTATCGTAGGAGTTCCTCATGCATGTCGTCCGAGCCGCTGAAGCGCCCACGTTCAAACTCCCAGGCGTCCGGTTCACCGCGTTGGCCGCGCCCAGTCGCGGATCAGCGCAGACCTGCGCGTGGCTGCTGACCGTCGACCCCGATCTGGTCTCGCCGGAGGCACACGTCCTCGACAGCGACGAAGTCTTTCTCGTCATCGACGGCGCAATCCGCCTGTCCCCGGAATCGGATGTGGCCCGCGCAGGCGACGCCGTCATCGTTCCAGCGGGTGAGCCGATTCAACTCGTCAACGCCGGTGACGGTCCCGCCCGAGTGCACGTGGCTATCCGGGCCGGCTTTGTGGCCACTGCCGCCGACGGCACCGCCATCGGCACGCCACCGTGGGCGGCGTGAGGTGCACGCCCTGCACCGGTACGCCACGGCCGACCAGCGGAACAGAGACCTGACGGAGCACCTACGCCCCGTCGCCGCCATGGCGTAGCGAGTCGACCATGCTCTGCAATAGCCGAAAGGCCTGCGACTGCTCAGTCGCCGTCATGCCGGCAAGCATCCTCACCTCGACGGACCGGACCGCCGCAAGGCAACCATGAGCGACCGCTACCGACGTGAATCCCTGGACGAAATTCGAGAGCGATCACCCGACAAGTGGGGCAGGATGACCTCCTGTGCTCCTGACCCTGACTTCCACGGCTGCTCACGCGAGCGAGCTGGGCTACCTCCTGCACAAACATCCCGGCTCGCGTGCAGCAGTTCGACGTTTCGGTCGGCACCGCTCACGTCTTCTACCCGGAGGCCACCGACGAGCGCTGCACCGTCGCGCTGCTTCTGGAGGTCGACCCGATCGGTCTGGTCCGCGGGCGCAAGGGACCGTCGTCCGAGGGGTTCGCTCTCGGCCAGTACGTCAACGACCGTCCGTACGCTGCGTCGAGCATGCTTTCGGTGGCACTCGCCCGGGTCTTCAAGACCGCCATGGCCGGTCGGTGTGACGCCAGGCCGGACCTGCCGCCTACCGCGCTGCCCCTCCAGATCACGGTGCCGGCGCTTCCCTGCCGCGGCGGTGTCGACCTCGCGCGGTCACTCTTCGAGCCGCTGGGATGGAACGTTTCGGCGCAGCCCATCCCGCTCGACGAGACCATGCCGTCGTGGGGCGACTCGCGATACCTCCGGGTGGAGCTATCCGGCACGATCACCGTCGCCGACGCGCTGAATCACCTCTACGTCCTGCTTCCGGTGCTGGACGACGCGAAGCACTACTGGATCAGCCCCGACGAGGTCGACAAGCTCATCCGGTCCGGCTCTGGCTGGCTCTCCGCGCATCCGCAGCGCGAGCTCATCACCCGCCGCTACTTGGCTCACCAGAAGTCGCTGACCCGCTACGCGCTGGCCCGGCTCGCCGAGGTCGACGACGCCGAGCCCGAGCAGTTCGACGACGCGACGGCAGCACCTGAGATCGGTGACGAGCCCGACCGTCCGGTCCCGCTCGCCGAGCTGCGCCGCGGTGCCGTCCTGGCTGCGCTGCACGCCGCCGGTGCCACCACCGTCGCCGACCTCGGCTGCGGTGAGGGTGCCCTGGTGGCCGCCTTGCTCGCGGACCGCAGGTTCCCCCGGGTCCTCGCCGCCGACGTCTCGGCGCGATCGCTGGAGATCGCGGCCCGCAAGCTGAAGCTCGAAAGGATGCCCGAGACCCAGCAGCAGCGGCTGCAGCTCTTCCAGTCGTCGCTGACCTATCGCGACGAGCGGCTGACCGGACTCGACGCCGCCGTGCTCATGGAGGTCATCGAACACGTCGACCCCTCACGGCTGCCCGCCTTGGAACGCTGCGTCTTCGGCGAAGCGGCTCCCGCCACCGTCGTCGTCACGACGCCCAACGTGGAGTACAACGTGCGCTACGAAGGGCTCGCCCCCGGGCGCTTTCGCCACCGCGACCACCGGTTCGAATGGACGCGCCAGGAGTTCCGGGCCTGGAGCGCCGAGGTGAGCGCGCGCTACGGCTACGAAGTCCGCCACCTGCCGATCGGGCCGGATGACCCCGAGGTGGGATCGCCGTCGCAGCTGGCCATCTTCAGCCGGGCGGCAGCGTGAACGTCCCCGCGCTCAGCCTGGTCGTACTCGTCGGCGCGACGGGGTCGGGCAAATCCACCTTCGCCCGCGCTCACTTCGCGGCCACGGAAGTCCTGTCCAGCGACGCCTGCCGGGGCTTTGTCGCTGACGACGAGAACGACCAGGCGGCCACCGGTGATGCCTTCGACGTCCTCAACTACATCGCCGGAAAACGCCTCGCCCGCGGACGTCTGACGGTCGTCGACGCCACCAATGTCCAGCCCGACGCCCGAAAGAAACTCGTAGCGCTCGCCCGCGAGTACGACGTCCTTCCGGTCGCCATCGTGCTCGACCTTCCCGAGCAGGTGTGCCGGGCACGCAACGCGGTGCGTGCGGACCGGCAGTTCGGTCCCGAGGTGCTGCGCCGCCAGCGTGACCAGCTCCGGCGCAGCCTGAAAGGCCTTTCGCGAGAGGGGTTTCGCCACATCCACGTGCTGCGCAGCGAGGGCGAGGTTGCCGCGGCGCAGATCACGCGGACCCGGCTCTTCAACGACTTGCGGGACCAGCCAGGCCCCTTCGACGTCATCGGCGACATCCATGGGTGTCGAGCCGAGCTCGAAGCGCTGCTCGTCGAGTTGGGCTACGCGCTCGTTCGTGACGAGCAGGGCCGCCCCGTCGGTGCCGACCACCCGCAGGGCCGCAGCGTCATCTTCCTCGGCGACCTGGTCGATCGAGGGCCGGATACGCCAGGCGTTCTGCGGCTGGCCATGGGCATGGTCAGCGCCGGCACGGCCCTCTGCATCCCGGGCAACCACGAGAACAAGCTGCTGCGGGCGTTGCGCGGTCGCAACGTCCAGATCACGCACGGGCTCGCGGAATCGCTCGAACAGCTGAAGGCCGAGCCCGCCGAGTTCCGCGCGGCGGTGGAGCAGTTCCTCGACGGGCTGGTCTCCCATTACGTGCTGGACGAGGGACGTCTCGTCGTCGCTCACGCCGGGCTGACCGAGCGCTTCCACGGCCGCGCCTCCGGACGCGTGCGCGAGTTCTGCCTCTACGGCCAGACCACGGGTGAGACCGACGAATTCGGCCTGCCGGTGCGCTACCCGTGGGCCGAGGAGTACCGCGGCAGGGCGACCGTGCTCTACGGCCATACACCGGTGCCCGCGGCGGAATGGGTGAACAACACGCTCTGCCTGGACACCGGCGCCGTGTTCGGTGGCCGGCTCACCGCGCTGCGCTACCCGGAGCGGTCGCTGGTCAGCGTGCCCGCGGCGCGGATCTACTACGCACCCGCAAAACCCTTTGCGCCCAGCGAAGTCGCCGCCGGTGCCGAGCCGTTCGCCCCTCGGCGTGACCCCGATGTGCTCGACCTCAGCGACGTGCTCGGTAACCACATCGTCGAGACCAAGCACCACGGCCGGGTCAGCGTTCGGGATGAAAACGCTGCAGCCGCACTGGAAGTCATGAGTCGTTTCGCCCTCGACCCACGCTGGCTGCTGTACCTGCCGCCGACCATGAGCCCGGTCGCGACGTCCACCCGGCCGGATCTCCTCGAACATCCGGAGCAGGCGTTCGACGCGTACCGCTCGGAGGGTGTCGACGCGGTCGTGTGCGAGGAGAAGCACATGGGCTCGCGCGCCGTCGCCCTCATCTGCCGGTCAGTGTCGGCCGCGCACGAACGCTTCGGAGTGCCCGGCGCCGCGGCCGGTGCGGTGTGGACGCGCACCGGACGGCCGTTCTTCGACCCGGACCGCACGACCGAACTCGTGGAGCGGCTGCGGCTGGCTGCGGAAGCCGCTGGCCTCTTCGACGAGCTCGACACCACCTGGCTACTCCTGGACGCCGAGGTATTGCCCTGGAGCGCCAAGGCGGAGGAGTTGCTGCGCACGCAGTACGCGGCGGTCGGCGCCGCCGCCCGGAGCACCCTGCCGGTCGCCGTCAGTGCACTGGAACAGGCTCAGCGCTCGGGGCTCGATGTCACGGCCCTGCTCGAGCGCACCCGTTCCCGGGCGGGCAACGCGCAGGCCTTCACCGCCGCCTACCGCCGCTATTGCTGGGACATCGACGGTCTCGACGGCGTTCGGCTCGCCCCGTTCCAGGTGCTGGCGGCCGAGGGCAGGTCGTTCGCGGACCAGCCGCACGCGTGGCATCTGGCACTGGCCGACCGCCTCGTGCAGGCCGACGATCGTCTCCTCCTGACGACGCGCCGGCTGACGGTCGACACGACCGACCCCAGCTCCGTCGCGGCCGGTACCGCCTGGTGGGAGGAGCTCACCGGAGCCGGCGGCGAGGGCATGGTCGTCAAGCCGGCCGGCAACCTGACCCGCGGTCGACGCGGGCTGGTTCAACCGGGATTGAAGGTGCGCGGGCGCGAGTACCTGCGCATTATCTACGGCCCGGATTACACCGAGCCGGCCAACCTCGAACGGCTCCGGCAGCGTGGCCTCGGCCATAAGCGCTCGATGGCCGCGCGCGAGTACGCGCTCGGCCTGGAAGCCCTGGACCGGGTAGCGCGCGGCGAGCCGCTGTGGCGGGTCCACGAATGCGTCTTCGCGATCTTGGCGCTCGAGTCCGAGCCGGTGGATCCCCGTCTCTAGGCAATTGATCAATCGGCCCGCCAGCCGAGGCACCCAGGAGTACGGTTGCGCCGCCGCGCTGCCCCAGCCAGCGCTCCAAACCTGAGAGTCGAGGCACCCCATGGCCACCCTCATCGCTATGCACGAGGTCGATGACGTCGCCCACTGGCTCAGCTCGCCCCGCCGGGCTGAGGTCTTCGGACCCCTGGGCATCACCGTGCGCACGTTCGTGGACCCGGAGAACGCCAGCCGGGTCGGCCTGATCTGCGAGATCCCCGACATGGACGCGTTCCAGGCGGTGATGCAGTCCGAGGCCGGCGCCGACGCCATGAAATACGACGGGGTGCGGCCCGAGACGATGGTCATGCTCGTCGAGGCGTAGCTCTCAATTCAGGGCCTTTAGCGACGCGGACGCAGGAACGCGCCGGGCAGCGCGGCGGCCACCGCCTGACGCTCGGCGAGCTTCCACGCCCGGCGGTCCTCGAACTGTGACTGCGAGCGGCCCGCGGACCGCCGTCCGAGAACCCCCGCCCGCACCAGCATCGCCAGTGGAGCCAGGTATCCGATAGCCGCGATCGCGCCGAACACCACCACCAGCACGGTCACAAACCCCAGTAGCAGCAGCGCATCGATGCTCGCGCCGACCGAACGCCAGAAATCCCGGTCACTGCCGAACGGTTCGGCAACGCCCGCCTTCCACGCCTTCATCCTCCCCGTATCGGCGCCGACGGGCGTCGACCTGAACCGAGGGCTACGGGGCCGCCGTCCAGGTCGCCCCGCAGTCATTCGTCACCACGGACGCGTCGACCCCCGCAATGGCGATGGCACCGCACGACGACGGCAGCCGGGTGATCGCGAACAGCTCGCTGACCGTCCCGGACGGCACCACCTTCCAGGTGCGCAGATCCGTGGACCGGATGACGACGCCGCCTCCACCGACCGCGATCCAGGCGTCGCCGATCTTCGCGACCCCCCGCAACGTCACGCGGGTGACCGGCGCCGCCGCAGTCCAGCGCACCCCGTCGGTCGACGTCAGCACCGCTCCACTGGCACCGACGGCGACGTAATGATCCGCGTCGCCAGCCACGGCACGCAGGGTCTGCCCCGGGCCGGATCGCACCGTCGTCCAGCGCAGGCCATCGGCCGACCGCACGGCGGCTCCGTCCACACCGACCGCGACCAGCCCGGCCGGCCCCGAAGCCACCGAGAACAGCGTCTCCTTCTGGGGATCCCGCGCGGCACGCCACGTCACGCCGAGGTCGTCGGAGACCAGGAGTGCCCCGCCTGCACCCGCGACGACCAGCCGCGCGTCTGGCGAGCCGGGAAGGGCCGCCGTGCTCCACAGCTCGGCGCCGGAGCCGCTCGTGCGAGGCACGAAGGACGTGCCGTCGACGGACGTGAGGATCGTCCCGCCACCGCCGGTCACCACCCAGGTGGACGCCAGGTATTCGGCGCTGCGCAGCTCGCGGCTGCCAGGCGCGGTCGCCACGGTCGACCATCCTCCATCCGGATCGCGACGAGCGACCGTTCCGTTGACACCGGCCGCCAGGATGCTGCCACTGCCGGAGCCGACGCCGTAGAACGCGGTCCGCGTCGTCGCGCCGCCGCTCCACGACGTCAGGTTCGACGAGATGAGCCGGGTCCCGCCGGCCCCGACCGCGAGCCACGAATCCCCTGCGGCTGCAGGCCTCCAGAGCTCCACGCCGACGTCACCGGTCGGCCGCGTCGTCCAGCGCACCCCGTCCGTGGAGGAGACCACCGTGGCATCCGAACCGACCGCGAGATAGCCGCCGCGCCCGTACGCAACGCCGCGCAAAACCTGGGTGGTACCGCTCGAACGCTTCGTCCACGAAAGCCCGTCCGCGGATTGCAGGATCGTGCCGTTGGCCCCGCTGACCAGGAAGCCGCCTGCCCCGTACGCGGCGCCCCACAGCCAGAGCCCGTCGGCCTGGCGCGTAGTGGTCCACGTGATGCCGTCGGGCGACGTGACGATGCTGCCGATGTCGCTGACTGCCACGAAATGCCCGGCGCCATAGGCGATGTCGAAGATGTCGCCATCAGTTCCCGACGCCCGGGAGGTCCAGTGCTGAAGGTCGTTCGAGGTGCGGACGAGGCCGCTGCTCCCGCCGACGACCCACGATCCGGCGCCGTACGCGACACCGAGCAACGGGACGGAAACCCCCGACGGATGGACGACGGCCTGTGACGCATCCGAGCTGGGCCAGCTCACCACCGTCCCACCGGTCCCGACCGCCACGACTGACCCGCCACCGGACGCGATCCCGCGCAGCGTCTGATGCGTGACGGCAGGCTGCTGCTGCCAGCTTCGGCCATCGGTCGACGTCACCACGACGCCGCTGTTGCCCACCGCTGTATAGCCGGCTGCGTCGCCGAGGGCGTCCCACAGCAGATCCGTCCCCGACCACGATCCGGCAGGACTCTGAGTAGGTGGCGGGCCAGTCGTACTGGCTGAGCACGCAGCGATGACCGCGGTGCCGAGCAGCGCAACGATCGCGCGCACCCGCCCACTTTCCCATGACACCTTCACGCGCTCATGCTCTCGCGTCCCGCCGGGAAGCTGTCACCCGACCCGGTGCTTGATCCTTTGACCGAGCGGCCGATACCGGCCTGGTCGTCGTCCGCACGGGGGTAAACCGGTGAGCCTCTTCCGCACCAAAACGATCGAGGAAACGCTTGCCACCGCTGAGGAAAGCGAGCACCGCCTCAAGCGATCGCTGTCCGCTTTCGACCTCACGGTCATCGGTGTCGGCGTCATCATCGGCACCGGCATCTTCGTGCTGACCGGCCAGGCGGCCGCGACCAAGGCCGGCCCGGCGATCGCCATCTCGTTCGTGCTGAGCGGCATCGTTTGCGCGCTCGCATCGGTTCGCTCATCGTCTGCTCGGTGCTCTATGTCGCCGTCACCGTCGTGCTCACCGGGCTGATGAAATACACCAAGCTCGGCAGCGCCGCGCCCATGGCGGATGCGTTGAAGGCCACCGGTAACCCCTGGGCAGTCGGGCTGGTCTCGCTCGGTGCCATCGCCGGACTCACCACGGTCGTGATGATCGACCTGCTCGGGCAGAGCCGGGTCTTCTTCGCGATGAGCCGCGACCGGTTGCTGCCGGGCTGGCTCGGCGAGATCCACCCCCGGCTCGGTACGCCGCATCGCATCACGCTGATCGTCGGGATCGTCGTCGCCCTGATGGCCATGACGATTCCGGTGTCGGCACTGGCGAATCTGGTGAGCATCGGCACGCTGGCCGCGTTCGTCATCGTCTCCATCGGCGTGCTGGTGTTGCGCCGCCGCCGGCCGGATCTGCAGCGCGGCTTCCGCGTGCCGGCGCTGCCCGTGGTCTCGGTGCTGTCCGTGCTCGCCTGCACCTACCTGATGCTCAACCTGGCCGTCGAGACGTGGATCCGGTTCGGGGTCTGGATGGCGATCGGCTTCGGCGTGTACTTCGGCTACGGCCGCAAGCACAGCCGGCTCGAACACCGCGTCACGCCGCCGCCGGGGCTGCCCGCGCGGGAGCGGGCAACGTGCCCGAACCGACGTGAAGCGCAGCGCGCAGCGGCCGGGCGGTACGCTGCCGCCGCATCACAGCCGCCGCGTGACGCTCAAAGGTGAGGTGACCCATGAAGGCTTGGCGCGTTCACGAGTTCGGCGAGCCGGGAGACGTCTTCGTGCTCGATGAGGTACCCGAACCGACGGCCGAGGACCTCGCGGGGCTGGGCATGGACCTCAGCGGGTGGGTGCCCCTGCAGCCGGGGGCGGAGCCCTTCACCGACTGGGTGCTGATGCGCATGAGCGCAGCCGCGCTGGCGTTGCCGGACGTGACGATGGCGCGCGGCACGTATCCGGTTCCGGTGCGCCGTCCCTACATCTCCGGGCAGGAGGGGGTCGGCATCGTGTTCGACGCGGCGCCCGGTCGTGAGCACCTGATCGGCCAGCGCGTGGCGGCGGTCTGCATCCAGCCGTTCGGCAGCCTCGCCCCGATCTCGGTAGGCGTCTCCTCGCTCGTCCCGGTCCCCGATGCGGTGTCCGATACGGACGCAGCCGGGCTCATCATCGCCGCCCATACGGCCTACCACGCGGCCATCCGCCGCGGGCAGGTCAGCAAGGGCGAGACGGTTCTCGTCACGGGAGCGGCCGGCGGGGTCGGCTCGGCTGCGGTGCAGCTGTGCCTCGCCGCGGGCGCGCGGGTGATCGGTGTCGTCGGCGGCGCGGAGAAGGCCGCGTTCATCCGCGAACTCGGTGCCGAAGCCATCGACCACACCGTCTCCGACGTCGTCACCGAGGCGCGCACGCTCACGAACGGGCTCGGCGTGGACGTCATCGTCGACCCGGTGCAGGGCGAGCTGGTGGGCCAGCTACGCGGCGCGCTCGCGCCGGACGGGCGACACGTCCTGTGCGGCCACGCGGGCGGGCTGTCGAACCACGACCCGCACTTCTACATGTACAACCACACCCTCGTCGGAGCGACGCTCGGCAGCTACTCGCGTCCTCGCATGCAGCAGATCCACGACGAGACGCATGCAGCGCTCACGCAGATGCTGGAGGACGGCACCTACCGGCCACTCGTCACGCGCACTGTCGACTTCGACGACGTTCCGCAAGCCGTGACGGACCTCGCCGAACGCCGGA
This sequence comes from uncultured Actinomycetota bacterium, assembly GCA_963782485.1. Taxonomy (GTDB): domain Bacteria; phylum Actinomycetota; class Actinomycetes; order Frankiales; family Frankiaceae; genus DATAZK01. Next base: position 611,949 of record CAWAJV010000003.1, on the reverse strand, counting down.
CGATGGGACGCGTGGTCGTCCGCATCTGATGCAACCGGAGGGGCGGACGGGCTACTGGGCGCAGTGCACGGCCGTCCCGTCGGCAGCGGTGAGGTCCATGCTCGGACCCTGCGGGTTGTACGTACCGGTGTAGTCGCCGAGGTCGCCGCCGGTGAAGCTGATGTCGCCGGTCGCCGCATCCAGCTCGTAGGTGCCGACGGCCATGCTGTCGGTGGTGTACGTCCGGCCGGAGAAGTCGACCGTGCCGAAGGGACTGCCCCCGGAGGTGCAGTCGTAGAAGCCGGGCGCCACCTCGGCCGGCCCGGTCGGGGTCGGCGTCGGGGTCGGCGTGGGGGTGGGAGTCGGGGTCGGAGTAGGGGTAGGCGTCGGGGTCGGGGTCGGCGTCGGGGTCGGCACGGGGGTGGGCGAGGGGGTCGTGCTGGCGCTGCCGTCGCCACTGCCGCCGCGGGTCAGCAGGATCACCGTGACGAGCACCGCGGAGATCACCAGCAAGGCACCGATGAAGACGCTCGGCCGCTTCCACCAGGGGGTCGGCCCCGGGCCGCCCGGCCCTACGGGACCGCCGGGGCGCGGCGGTATGTACTGGCCGCCGGCACCGGGCTGGCCGTAGTAGGCCTGCGGGTCGGAAGGCGCTGCGGGGTAGCCCTGGCCGTAGGGCTGCGCGGGTTGGCCACTCGTGGGCCCGTAGTCACTCGGGGCGAGCGCCGTCGGCTCGTAGCCGACGGGCGGGGGGGTGGGAGCCGTGCCGATCCCCGTCGGTCGCCACGCCGACCCGTCCCACACCCATCTGCCGTCGTCGGAGAGGGGACGCCCGTACTCGTCCTGCATCGGGCCATCCTCACCCGAAACTGGGCAGGAGGCGGGCATTGGGCGCCGCCGGGGCGCGGCATGCGCGTGTTAGGCGCGCGTAAAGGAAGTCCGCCGTCAGCCGAATGCCGAAAAACTGGAGTGAATTCTCAGGCACAGCCCCGTACCGTCCAAAGGTGCACCCCAGCATCGACGAAGGCCCGCGCGACCCTTCCGCGCCTGCTGAACCGGTCATCGTGCTGCTGCACGGCCAGCCCGGAACGGCCGCTGACTGGTATCGGGTGATTCCCCTGCTGTCGCGCGACCACCGGGTCATCGCCGTCGATCGGCCCGGCTACGACGGCCATCCGAGCGAGGCGACGGACTTCTCCGGCAATGTCGATGCGCTCTTCGCCATGCTCGACGCGCAGGGTATCGAGCGCGCCATCCTCGTCGCCCATTCGTGGGCCGGCGGGATCGCGATCGAAGCCGCCGCCCGCGCCCCGCAGCGGCTGGCCGGCCTGGTGCTCGTCGGGTCGATCGGCGGCAAGAGCGCGCTGACCTGGCTTGACCGGCTGATGGCGTTTCGGCCGGTGCAGTACATCGCGGCGCGGGTCGCACCCTTTGCTGGCACGGCGCTCGCCGCCCCGTTCTTCCTCGCCAGTGGAAGCCGGCTCGACGAGGAGGCGCGCCGGGAAGCGCGGCTTTCGCTCGCCGTCTGGCAGGAGCGCCGGGTGTGGCTCGCCGCCAACCGGGAGCAGCGCGTGCTGATGCGCGACCATGACCGGCTGGTCTCGCTGGTGCCGTCGCTGACGGTTCCCGCCGTCGTCGTGCAGGGCACGCGCGACCTCACGCTGCCCCCGAAGGCGGGGACCGAGCTCGCGGAGTCGCTGCCGGACGCCCGCCTGATCGAGGTCGCGGGCGGCCACATGCTCTCGTTCGAGGAGCCCGGGCTCGTCGCCGCAGCCGTTCGCGAGCTGACGAGCGAGAGCGAAGCCAACGCCGCCTCGTAGTCGTCGTAACGTCACGCGCATGCGCGCTGTCATCGCGAAAGAGCCCGGAGACCCAGAGGTCCTGCGCGTCGAGGAGGTCCCGGATCCGCCGGCGCCCGGCCCCGGCGAGGTCCTCGTCGACGTCGCGGCGACCGCCGTCAACCGCGCGGATCTGCTGCAACGACAGGGGTTCTACCCGCCGCCCGAGGGTTCGTCCGGCATCATCGGCCTCGAGTGCAGCGGCGTCGTTCGCGCGGTCGGCGCGGGTTCACGCTGGCATCCCGGCGACGAGGTCTGCGCGCTGCTCGCCGGAGGTGGCTACGCGACCCAGGTGCTGGTGCCCGAGGGTCAGGTGATGCCGGCGCCCACCGGGGTCCCGCTCGTCGACGCAGCTGCCTTGCCCGAGGTCGCGTGCACGGTGTGGTCGAACCTGCTCGGCGCCGACACGGACGACATCGGCACGACCGCTCACCTGCGCGACGGCGAGACGATCCTCCTGCACGGCGGATCGTCCGGCATCGGAACCATGGCCATCCAGCTGGTGCGAGCGTTGCGCCCGAGGTGCCGCATCGCCGTCACCGCAGGCACCGGCGCCAAGCTGGAGCGCTGCGCCGAACTCGGCGCCGACATCCTCATCAATTACCGCGACGAGGACTTCGTGGCTCGCGTGCGGGAGAGCACGGACGGTCACGGCGCCGACGTCGTGCTCGACATCATGGGTGCCAAGTACCTGGCCCAGAACCTCGACGTACTGGCCCTGGACGGGCGCATCGTGACGATCGGGATGCAGGGCGGCGCCAGCGGCGAGATCAACCTCGGCAAGCTGCTCAACAAGCGCGGCGCGCTGATCGCGACCAGCCTGCGCTACCGACCTACCGGCCAGAAGGCCCGGGTGTGCGCCGGGGTGGTCCGCGAGGTGTGGCCGGCCGTCGCCGACGGACGCATCCGCCCGATCATCGATCGCATCCTGCCGTTCACGGCGGCGGCCGACGCGCACCGATTGCTGATGGACTCCACCCACATCGGCAAGGTCCTGCTGCAGCCGTGAACCGGCGGGCCCTGCTGCAGGCGTCATCCCTGACCGTCGCCGGGCTGTGGCTCGGCGCCTGCAGCACTAGCAGCTCAGCGGATGTAGGGGTCGCGCCGGGGGTGCACCGCTCGACCGCAACCTTCACGTCAGCCGCGATGCGCGGAGTGCGCGTCACCTACGAAGTCCTGCTGCCGCCCGGCCGTACGAGTGCCCGCGGCCTGCCGCTCTGCCTGGTGCTGCACGGCCGCGGCGACGACCACCGGGCCGTCGTGAACGTGGTTCACCTGGACGCCGCGCTCGCCGCTGTCACGAAAGCCGGCGCTCCGCCGATCGCGCTGGTCTCGGTCGACGGCGGCGCCGACGCGTACTGGCATCAGCGCACGGGATGGTGACGATCCGCAGGCGATGATCCTTTCGGAACTGTTCCCCCGGCTGGCCGCAGCTGGGATCCGGACCGGCCGCTTCGCGATGTTCGGCTGGTCCATGGGCGGCTACGGCGCGCTGCTGCTCGCCGAGAAGCTCGGCAGCATCCGCGTCGCGTTCGTGGCGGTCGACAGCCCCGCGCTCTGGCTGCACCCCGGCGATTCCGCCCCGGGCGCGTTCGACGACGCCGCGGACTTCGTTCGCAACGATGTCTTCCCCGGCCGTTCCCGGCTGGCCGGCATCCCGGTACGGATCGTCTGCGGGCAATCGGACCCCTTCGTGCTCGCGACCAGCGAGTTCGTCAAGGGGGTCCCCGACCTCGTCGCCGCCGACTTTCCGGTGGGCGATCACTCCGGCGCCTTCTGGTCCGCGACGGCAGCCGCCCAGCTGGCACCGCTGGCCCGCGCCCTCGGCTGAGCTCCGGGAGGCTAGCGAAGCTGCTGGTAGCCGAAGGAGATGCAGAGCCCTGACGACGGGTTGTTCAGCGTGAAGGTGACGTATCGGGTCGTGCCATCGGCGAACGTCACGGTCCCGCCGGCCGTACGGGTCGTGACGCCGTTCGTGGAGTTCGTCTCCGTCGACGTGATGTCGTAGGAGGACACCCGGTGGCCCTGGGCGACCGCCGCGGCGAACTCGGTGGTGAACCGCGCCTCGGTCAGCGCGGCCTGCTGATCGGGGCAGAGATGCTGGTAGGCCGCTGGCCAGTCGCGGTCATGGACGTCGGCGAGGAACGCGTTGACCTCGTCCGCATTCCTGCTGAGGGTTCGAAACAGGAAGTAACCGCCGACGCCGCAGCTTCCGAGCACCAGGAGACCGCCGATGACGATGACCCAGACCCAGCGCCCGATGCCGCCACGCTGCGGGAGCGGGGCTCCGTAGGGGTTGGCCGGCGACCCGTAGGGCGGGTACCCGTACGCCGGCGGCTGGTAGCCGGGTGGCGGCGCGTATTGCGGCTGCCCGTACTGCGGCGGGTATTGCTGCGGCGGGCCGTACTGCGGCGGCGGGTCGCGTACGCCGGTGGCGGGCCATATCCGGGAGCCGGCGGCGGGGCGGGCTGATCCGGCCCTGCGGCCGGATCTGGATCCGGTTTCTTCCACGGATCGTCAGCCACTGCGACTCCTTCGGACCGGTGCGGGCACGATGTACCTCATGACCGAGCAGGATCCCCGCATCGTTGTCATCGGACCAGACGGCTCGTCGATGACCCCGCCGAAAGATTCTTCCGATTCCGAGGGCGGCGAGACCCGTTCCCCGATCGCCGAGATGGTCTCGCAGCCCGACAAGGTGATGCGGATCGGCACCATGATCAAGCAGCTGCTCGAGGAGGTACGTGCCGCGCCGCTCGACGACCGCAGCCGCAGCCGGCTCCGCGACATCCACACCAGCTCCATCCGCGAGCTCGCCGACGGTCTCGCGCCGGAGCTGCGCGAGGAGTTGGAGCGCATCTCGCTGCCGCTCAGCGAGACCGAGATCCCGAGCGACCCCGAGCTGCGGATCGCCCAGGCGCAGCTGGTCGGGTGGCTCGAGGGGCTGTTCCACGGATTGCAGGCAGCGCTCATGGCCCAGCAGATGGCGGCGCGCAACCAGCTCGAGCAGATGCGGGGCCGGGCGCTCCCGGGCCCTGGTGGGGGCGACCCCCACGGTGGAGCCAGCGGGCCCTACCTGTAGAGCCGCTCCAGCACCAGCGCCACCCCGTCGTCATCGTTCGACGCCGTCACCTCGTCCGCAACCTCCAGCACCTGCGGGTGCGCGTTGGCGACGGCGACCCCGTGACCGGCCCAGGCCAGCATCGGCACGTCGTTGGGCATGTCGCCGAACGCGATGACGTCGTCCGGCGCGATGCCTGCCTCGGTGCACAACGCCTCCAGCGTGGAGGCCTTGCTGATCCCGGCACCGCTGACCTCGAGCAGGACGTTGCCCGAGTACGTCACGGTGGCGTCGGTCCCGGCGATGCCGGCGACAATGTGGTGGATCGCGTCAGGTCCGTGTTCGGGGTGGCGGACCAGCAGCTTGGCGACGGGATCACGCAGCAGCTGGGTCACCTCGGCGACGGCCGTGTCCGGCGCCGGCCAGGACGGCACGTAGGCCGGCTCGTGACCGAAACGGGTGCCGGACTCGACAGCGAACGTCACCCCTGGCAGCGCCGAACGAATCGCCTCGACCAGCCGCAGCGCGCTCTCGGCGTCGAGCACGTATTGCCGGACGACGTCCTGGCGGCCGAGGTCGTAGACCATCGCCCCGTTCGCGCAGATGGCGAGGCCGGAGGCGCCGGTCTCCTCGACGACTTGGTGCATCCACCGGGGCGGGCGGCCGGTCACGAAGATCAGCAGGGCGCCCCCCTCGCGAGCCAGATCGAGCGCGGCGCGGGTACGCGGCGAGACCCGGCCCTCGGAGTTGACGAGCGTTCCGTCGAGGTCGCTGGCCACGACCTTCGGCGGGCTCGAGGACGGGTCGCTCACTGCGGGGTGAGAACGTCACGGCCCAGGTAGGGCTGCAGCGCGGCCGGCACCCGCACCGAGCCGTCGGGCTGCTGGTGATTTTCCAGCAGGGCGACGATCGTGCGCGGCATCGCGACGAGGGTGCCGTTGAGCGTCGCCGCCGGGCCGATGCCGTCCTCGCCGCGCACCCGGATGCCGAGGCGGCGGGCCTGGAAGCTGGTGCAGTTGGAGGTCGAGGTCAGCTCGAGCCAGCGCTGCTGCGACGGCAGCCAGGCCTCGCAGTCGTACTTGCGTGCCGCGCTGGAGCCGAGATCACCCGCCGCGACGTCGATGACCCGGTACGGCAGCTCCAGGGCCTTCAGGAAGCGCTCTTCCTCGGCGAGCAGCCGCTCATGCTCCTGCACCGCCACGTCGGGGGTGACGAAGCTGAACATCTCGACCTTGTCGAACTGGTGCACCCGGATGATCCCGCGGGTGTCCTTGCCGTACGACCCGGCCTCGCGCCGGAAGCACGGCGAGATGCCGAGGTAGCGCAGGGGCAGCGTGGAGCCTTCGAGGATCTCGCCCGAGTGGTACGCCGCCAGCGGCACCTCGCTCGTTCCGACCAGGTAATGCTCGTCGACGCGATACACCTCGGCGGCGTGGGCGCCCAGGAATCCGGTGCCCTCCATCGCGGACGGCAGCACCAGCGCCGGGGGGATCATCGGCGTGAGACCGGCGGCGAGGCCGTGAGAGACGGCGAGCTGCAGCAGGGCCAGCTCGAGCAGCGCCCCCACCCCGGTGAGGAAGTAGAAGCGCGAGCCGCTGACCTTGGCGCCGCGCTGGACGTCGATCGCGCCGAGCCGCTCGCCGAGGTCGAGGTGGTCGAGCGGGTCGGTGAGGTCAGGCTTCGCGCCCACCTCGCGCAGCACCAGGTAGTCGTCCTCGCCGCCGGGAGGCGCGCCCTCGATGAGGTTGGGCAGGGCGAGCTGCGCCTCCACGAGAGCCGCCTCGGCCGCCGTCTGAGCGGCTTCGGCCTCCCCCAGCTGGGACTTGGTGCGCTTGGCGGTCTCGATCATCGCCGGCCGCTCGTTCGCCGCCGCCGAGCGGATCGCCTTGCTGGCCGCGTTCGACTCCGCCCGCAGCGCATCGGCCCGCGAGATGGCCGCGCGCCGGGTGGCGTCGGCCTCGAGCAGCGCGTCGACCAGCTGGGGATCTCCCCCGCGGGCCAGCTGGCTGTCACGTCCGCGCTGCGGATCCTCACGCAACGCCCGAACGTCGATCACGCTAGAACCCTACCGAGGGCACTCTGCGCGCCGGGTTCTGATCAGGCAGGTATCAGCCGCGCAGCGCCGCGAGCCAATCCTCGGCGTCGCGGAACTCCTTGTCGCTGGCCCCGCCGCGCACGGTCGGCACCCGCCCGTCCGCGCAGGCGTAGGACCCGAGATACCGCACCTCGGCGCACAGCCGGTGCAGCGCCTTGAGCACGTCAGCGACCCGCTCGTCCTCGATGTGGCCTTCACAGTCGATGTGGAAGCAGTACTGGCCGAGGCCCTCACCGGTGGGGCGCGACTCCAGGCGGGTCATGTTGACCCCGCGGACCGCGAACTCGGTGAGCATCTCCAGCAGCGAGCCGGGATGGTCGTCCTTCTCGAAGGCGACGAGCGAGGTTCGATCGGCCCCGGTCGGCGCCGGCGGGCGACCCTGCCGGCCGACCAGCACGAAGCGCGTCACGGCATCCAGCCGGTCCTGCACGCCGTCCACCAGCACGTCCAGCCCGTAGAGCGGGGCCGCGAACGCCCCGGCCAGGGCCGCATCGGCGGTGCCCGCCGCCACCTCGCGAGCCGCGTCAGCGTTGGACGCGGCGGCTCGCCAGGTGGCATGGGCCAGGTTCTTGGCGAGCCAGTGGCGGCACTGGGGCTGGCTGTGCGGGTGGCCGGAAAGGGTCTCGATCTGCTCGAGGGTGGTGCCGGGGCGCACGAGGAGGGCGAACCGGACCGGCAGCAGCACCTCGCGCCGGATTTGCAACGCGCTCCCCGTCGCCAGCTCGTCCAGGGTGCTCGGCACCGCGCCCTCGATCGAGTTCTCGAACGGGACGAACGCCGCCTCGGCCTCGCCGGATCGAACCGCGTCGAGCGCGGTGATCACGGTCGTCTCCGGACGAAGCTGCGCAGCGGGAGACTGGGCCTCCGGTGTGGTGCGAAGCGCCACCTCGGTGAACGTCCCGGCCGGGCCGAGGTAGGTGAGCAGCACGTTTGCAGTCTATGGGGATGCTCGGCGCCGGCTCACAACCAGAGCGTTGTCCGCCGCTCCGCAGTCTCTCTGCGCGAGGACAAACGATCCAATGCCGTCGACAGCGGGTTGGTTGTCTGAGCAAGAACTGTCTCCGCACCGGCCGACAGCTCTCTGTTTGTGCGCGGCCGCCCGAAACGCCTGATTGCATGGACCCGTGGACCGCTCGGAAGTGGAGCACCTGCTGAAGCAGGTCGCCGCCGGTGACGTGACCCCCGAGACGGCGACCGGGCAGCTCGCCGCGGGACCGCTGGCTGGCGTGGCCGACCTCGGCTTTGCCCGGGTGGATACGCATCGCGCGCTGCGGACCGGCGACCCCGAAGTGGTCTTCGGTGCCGGCAAGACCCCGGCCCAGACCGTCGACATCGTCCAGACGCTCCAGGCCGGCGGCAGCGCGCGCCCGACGCTCGTCACCCGGGCGGCCCCGGAGACGATCGCGGCGGTGCGCGAGCGCTGGCCCGAGTCGCTCGTCGCGGGCACCACGCTCGTCGTCGGCCGGCTCCCCGAGCCGGTCGGTCAGGTCGCGATCATCGCGGCGGGAACGTCGGACTCCGCCGTCGCCTCCGAGGCCGCCCTCACCACCCAGGTCTTCGGGTCGGGCGTCGTGCGGATCGACGACGTCGGGGTCGCCGGGCTGCATCGCGTCATGGGCGCGCGGGAGGAGTTCGCCGGAGCCGACTGCCTCATCGTCGTCGCCGGCATGGAGGGGGCGCTCCCCAGCGTGGTCGGCGGGTTGACGGGGCAGCCGCTGGTCGCCGTCCCGACCAGCGTCGGCTACGGCGCCAGCTTCGGAGGGCTCGCGGCACTGCTCGCCATGCTCAATTCCTGCGCGCCCGGCGTTGTCGTCACCAACATCGACAACGGCTTCGGTGCGGGCGTGTTCGCCGCCCGGGTCGCCCGGCAGCGGTGGTCCCCGCTAAGAGACCGGTGAGACCGGTGACGGCATCGTGATCGGCTGGCTGGACCTCTCCAGCGGCGCCAGCGGCGACATGCTGCTGGGCGCGCTCGTCGGGGCCGGGGTGCCGCTCGAACGACTGCAGGCCGAGCTCGACCGCCTCGAGCTTGCGATCACCCTGCGCCAGGAGCCGGTGCAGCGCGCCTCGCTCGCCGCGACGAAGGTCCACGTCGAGTGCGACGAACCGGACCCGCCGCGTCGCACTCTCGCCGACATTCGCCCCGTGCTGCAACGCCTCTCGCCGGCCGTCGCCCCGCTGGCCCTCGCGACCTTCGAGCGCCTCGCTGCCGCCGAGGCGACGGTGCACGGCATCGGGGTGAATGAGGTGCACTTCCACGAGGTCGGCGCACTCGACGCCCTCGCCGACATCGCGGGAGCCTGCGCCGGATTCGTGACGCTCGGGCTGACCTCGCTCACAGCCGGCCCGATCGCGCTGGGCAGCGGCAGCGTCGCCACGGCTCACGGCGCGCTGCCGATCCCCGGACCTGCCGTCCTCGAACTGCTGACCGGCACCGGTGCTGACGTGAGCGGCGGGGGCGGAAGCGAACTCTGCACCCCGACCGGCGCCGCTCTCGTCGCCACCCTCGCAAGCGACTTCGGACCGCTGCCGCCGATGCGCCTCACCCGCTCCGGCCTGGGCGCCGGCGATCGTGACACCCCGGGCCGGCCCAATGTGGTGCGGCTGATCACCGGCGAGCCGACCGAAAGCGGCAGCGAGTCAACCGCGCTGGTCATCGAGGCCAACGTCGACGACCTCGACCCCCGCGCCTGGCCCGTCGTCCTGGAACGCCTGCTGGCCGCGGGGGCCGACGACGCGTGGCTGACCCCGATCCAGATGAAGAAGGGCCGCCCGGCCCACACGGTGAGCGCCCTCGTCACGCCGGGCAAGCGCGCCGCCGTCACCGACGCCCTGTTCCGCGAGACGACGACGCTCGGGCTGCGGCAGTCCGCGGTCAGCAAGACCGCGCTCGCCCGCGAGTTCCGGACCGTCCACGTCGACGGTCAGGAGATCGCGGTCAAGGTCGGGCGCGACGCCGCCGGCGCCATCGTCAATGCCATGCCCGAATGGGACGACGTGGTCCGGGCCGCCGACGCCCTCGGTCAACCCGCCAAGCGCGTTCTCGCCGCCGCCCAGGCCGCGCTCGAGCGCAACCGGGATTAGCCGGGGAGCAGCGGGGTCCTGAGAATCCCCAGTGCCTCGGTGAGCAACGCACGGGGTCCCGGGTCGGGATCGGGGACCGGCGACAACTCGGCCCACCGCTCGAGCGCGGTGCTGATCGCCATGACGACCGCGCCCGACATCAACGTGACGCGCAGATCGGCGGCCGGCCGGCCCAAGCGATCGGCGATCACCCCGGCGAGCTGCTGCTGCTGCGCCCAGGCCTCGTGCATCCGCCGGGCCCGCAGTGCGGGGGTGTCACGCACCATGAGCAGGAACGCCCGCGTCTCCGCCGGCTTCTCCGCGGCGTTCTGGCAAGCCGACTCGACGGCCAGGTGCAGCGCCTCCAGCAGCGGCCGATCCGCCGGCACGGCCTGCAGTGCAGCGACCGTCTCCTGGACCCCGTAGCGGTACAGGGAAGCGACGACCTCTTCCTTGCTCCCGAAGTAGCGGAAGAACGTCCGGGCGGAGATCTCGACCTCGGCGACGATGTCCTCGACCGTCGTCGCGTCGTAGCCCTTTTCGATGAAGAGGCGGGCGGCCGCGTCGGCGAGCTCGCGGCGGGTGCGGGCCATCCGGCGCTCGGTCAGCGGTCGGCGGGAGATCGGTGAGACCTGCTCCTCGGCGGGCGGCTGCACCGACGTCGTCATCACTACGCTGCTCACGCTTGATTCTCCCCAGCTGACGGCCGCTTCTGGCCAAAGTGTGACAGGCCGTTTTCTGGCCGGAGTGTGACACGCCCCACTGCAGCGGCAGAGCCCGCCACCTGTCAGACGCTGACGCGAAGGATAGTTTCGGTCCGTGGCAATAGTTGGGAGCCAAACAGACGGTCTCCTCGAGAGCGCGGCTGACTCCCGTTCCGGTTCCCCTTCGGACGACCGGCGTGGCCACCCCCGCTTCACGCTCATCGTCGTCTCGCTCGGCGTGATCATGGTCGGGATCGACGGTTCCGTCGTCTCGATCGCCAACCCGTTCATCGCCCGTGACCTCCATGCGTCCCTCGCCGGGCTGCAATGGGTCACGAACGCCTACCTGCTGGCGCTCGCCGTTCTCCTCATCGTCGGCGGGAAGCTCGGCGACCGGTACGGCCGCAAGAAGCTCTTCTTCATCGGCGTCGTCGGCTTCGCCTGCGCATCGGTGGCGATCGGGTTGATCGGGTCGATCGGCGGCGTCATCGCGTTTCGCGTCTTGCAGGGCATGTTCGGCGCGCTGCTGATGCCCAACACGCTCGCCCTCTTGCGCAGCGCGTATCCCACCGATGACGAGCTCACGTCGGCCGTGGGCATCTGGGGGTCCGCCGCCGGCGCCGCTACGGCAGCGGGCCCCATCCTCGGCGGGCTGCTGGTCGACAACGTCTCGTGGGAGAGCGTCTTCTACCTGAACGTGCCGGTGGCGATCGTGACCATCGCACTGGGCATCCCGTACCTCAGGGAGAGCCGCGAGAGCCACCGCGAGCCGATCGACTGGCTCGGCGCCCTCACCCTCGCCGGCGGGCTCTCGGCGCTCATCTACGGCCTGGTCAAGGCGCCGGACTGGACCTGGGGCAGCCCGAAAACGCTGACCCTGCTCGGAGTGGCGGTGGTGCTGCTGGCCGCGTTCATCGTCGTCGAGTCGAAGGTCGTCGCGCCGCTGCTGCCGCTGCACATCTTTCGCAACATGTCGGTCTCGATGGGCTCCCTCATCGTGCTGCTGAACTTCTTCGCCCTGTTCGGCGTGCTGTTCTTCGTCTCGCTCTACCTGCAGAGCGTCTCGGGCTACTCAGCTCTCGAGGCCGGTCTCCGCACCCTGCCGCTGACGGTGATGTTCTCGTTCTCCAGCCCGATGGGGGCGCGCATCACGCGCCGGTTCGGCCCGCGGCTGCCGATCTGCCTCGGCTTGCTAGCGACGACGGTCGCGCTGCTGCTGCTCACCAGCCTCGAGCCGGACTCGTCCTACATCCACCTCTGGCCGGCCTTCATCCTGCTCGGGCTCGGCATCGGCTGGGTGATCTCGGCGTCCACCGAAGCGATCGTCAGCAACGTCGACGTTGACCACTCCGGCGTCGCCGGCGGGCTGCAGTCGACGGCCATCCAGCTCGGCGGCGTGCTGGGGACGGCCGTGCTCGGTTCGGTGCTGGCGGCGCGGGTCGGTGGGGTGCTCGTCGACAAGCTGCAGACGAGCGGCGTCCCGGACGCGATCGCGCGGCAGCTGCTCGCCAGCAAGGAGCTGATCGGTCAGGGGGTCGCGCCCGTCCCGCCCGGGGCGTCGGGCTCGCTGGCGACCGCGATCACCAACGGCAGCCACGCCGCGTTCATGAGCGGGCTGCACCTGTCGATGATCGTCGCCGCGGGCATCACGCTGATCGGCGCCGCCCTCACCCCGCTGATCCGCAAGGGCGAAAACGACGGCGACGGGCCAGCCGCCGTTCACCTCTGACCCCAAGCCGGCTTTACAGCAGGCCCGCCGGTGTCAGAATGACCCGGCGCGGGGAGGCGATCGCGACGCGGGCGAGCGCAGCGAGTCCGTGCGCGGGTCGCCGACCGTCAGGTCTGCCGGAGCGCCGGGCATTTGGCTGAGAGGATCAACGTGTCGTACTTCGTGACGGGGGCCACCGGATTCCTTGGCCGCTTCCTGCTTCAGACCCTGCTGCAGCGCGAGGGGAGTGAGCCGATCACGGCCTTGGTACGCGCGTCGTCGCGGCCCCGGCTGGAGGATCTCGTCGCGCGCCTCGGCGGTGCGGACCGCGTGACGCTGGCCGTCGGCGACCTCACCGAGCCGAACCTCGGCCTCCGCGAAACCGACCTCGAGCGCCTGCGCGGCACCGACCACTTCTTCCACCTCGCGGCGGTCTACGACATGACAGCCTCGGACGAGGCGAACCGCCGGGCCAACGTCGAGGGCACCCGCCATGCCGTCGAGCTCGCGAACGCGATCGGCGCCGGCTGCCTGCACCACGTCAGCTCCATCGCCGTCGCGGGGAATTACGACGGCTACTTCCGCGAGGACATGTTCGACGAGGGCCAGCCGCTGCCGTCGTCCTATCACCGCACCAAGTTCGAGTCCGAGCGCCTGGTGCGCACGCTCGCCGAGGTGCCCTGGCGGGTCTACCGGCCGGCGATCGTCGTCGGCCACAGTGTCACCGGCGAGATGGACAAGATCGACGGCCCGTACTACTTCTTCAAGCCCATCCAGAAGGTGCGCCACCTGCTGCCCGAATGGGTGCCGCTTGCCGGCCCGGAAATGGGCGATACGAACGTCGTCCCGGTCGATTACGTCATCGCGGCGATGGACCACATCGCGCATCAGCCGGGGCTCGATGGACAGGCGTTCCACCTGACGAGCCCGCGCCGGCAACGCTCCGGAGACGTCATCAACACGTTCGCCCAGGCCGCTCATGCGCCGCAGCTGGCGTTGCGCATCGACAAGCAGATCCTCGATCTGCTGCCGAAGGGGCTGCTGTCGACAGCGATGAAACTGCCTGCGCTGCGGCAGATCCGGCGCCAGATCCTGAGTGATCTGGGCGTGCCCGAGGAGGTCCTGGAGCACATCGCTCTCATCCCGCGCTTCGACACCCGTGACGCCGAGCGGGCGCTGGCCGGCACCGGCATCGAGGTGCCGGAGCTCGCCGGCTACGCACCCGCGCTCTGGGACTACTGGGAGCGCCATCTTGACCCCGATCTGCACAAGGATCACTCGCTGAGCGGGGCGGTGCGCGGCAAGACCGTTGTCATCACGGGCGGTTCGAGCGGCATCGGTAAGGCCGCCGCGTTGCAGCTGGCTGCCGCCGGCGCGATCCCGATCCTGGTCGCCCGCAGCCTCGACAAGCTCGAAGAGGCCCGCGACGAGATCGAAGCTGCCGGCGGCAAGGCCTTCATCTACTCGGTCGATCTCGCGAGCACGGACGCGATCGAGGAGTTCGTCGGCCGGCTGCTCGCCGACCACGAGCGCATCGACATGCTCGTCAACAACGCGGGCCGCTCCATCCGGCGCGGCGTGCTGCAGAGCCTGGACCGCTTCCACGACTACGAGCGCACGATGACGCTCAACTACTTCGGCACCATCAAGCTCATCACCGGGCTGCTGCCGCACTGGCGCGAGATCGGCGGCGGCCACATCGTGAACGTCAGCAGCATCGGCGTGCAGACCAACCCGCCGCGCTTTGCCGCGTACGTCGCCTCGAAGTCCGCGCTCGACGGGTGGACGTCGTGCGTCGCCAGCGAGGTGGTGAACCTCGGCATCACGTTCACCACCATCCACATGCCGCTGGTGCGCACCCCGATGATCGCCCCCACCAAGATTTACGACGCGTTCCCGACCATCTCGCCGGAAGAGGCGGGCGGCATGATCTGCGACGCGCTGCGGGCGAAGCCGAAGGAGATCAACACCCGGCTCGGTACGTTCGGGGAGATCCTCAAGGCGGTCGCTCCGAAGGCGGTGGACCAGATCCTGCACATGGCCTACCGGGTGTTCCCGGAGTCGGGTGCGAGCAAGTCCGGCTCGTCCGGCGCGGCCGGCGGCACTTTGGAGGCGGGTTCGAACGGTGAGGGTGCCGGACCGTCCGGTGAGGCCTTGATGCTGGCGCACCTGCTGAAAGGCGTTCATTGGTAGGCCATCCGCCTCACGGGGTCACGTCCGAGGTGGGCCGGCTGCGCACGGTGCTGCTGCACCGCCCGGGCGACGAGTTGAAACGCCTGACCCCGCGCAACAACGTCGAGCTGCTCTTCGACGGCATCCCCTGGCTGGAACGCGCGCAGGAGGAGCACGACGCGTTCGCCGCGTCCCTGCGCAGCCACGGGGTCGAGGTGCTGTACCTGTTCGATCTGCTGGCCGAGGCGCTCGAGGTGGAGCAGGCCCGCCTCGAGGTGCTGGCTGCCACCGTCGCCCCGCAGCAGGTCGGGCCGTCGCTGGCTCCGGTGCTGCACGACCATCTCCTGACGCTCTCCAGCGCGGACCTCGCTGAGGCGGTCACCGCCGGGCTGTCGTACGAGGAGGTCGCCGGTGTCCACCATGACCTGCGCAGCGGGGTCGTCGCGCGGCTGGCGCCGCCGCACAGCTTCATCGTGCCGCCGCTCCCCAACCTGCTCTTCACCCGCGACTCGTCGGTGTGGGTCGAGCGTGACGTCGCCGTCACCAGTCCCAACATGGCCGCCCGGACCCGCGAGGCCTCGCTCACCCGGGCCATCTACCGCTACGCACCGCGCTTCGCCGGCACCCCCCTCCTGTACGGCGACGTGGCTCCCGAGCATCCGGAGCCGTTCCTCGAAGGCGGCGACGTGCTGCTGCTCGCCCCCGGTGTCATCGCCATCGGGGTCGGCGAGCGCACCACACCTGCCGGCGCCGAGACGCTGGCCGCCCGCGCCCTCGCCGCCGGGGTCGTCCACACCGTCCTCGCCGTCCCCGTCGAGCAGCGCCGCGCCACCATGCACCTCGACACCGTCTGCACGATGGTCGACACCGACGCCGTCGTGATGTTCCCGCCGGTCGCCGACTCGCTCGTGGCCCATGTCGTCACGGCCGACGGGGTGCGCGGGCCGCAGCCGTTCCTCACGGCCGCCGCGCAAGCGATGGGCATCGAGCGGCTGCGCGTCATCGAGACCGGGCTCGACCCCGTGACGGCCGAGCGCGAGCAATGGGACGACGGCAACAACACGCTCGCCATCGCGCCGCGCCTCGTCGTCGCCTACGAGCGCAACGTCGAGACCAACGCCCGCCTCGAGGACGCCGGGATCGAGGTCGTGCGGATCGCCGGATCGGAGCTGGGCTCGGGGCGCGGTGGGCCACGCTGCATGAGCTGCCCCATCGCTCGCGACCCTGCCTAGCCCGCTCCTCCACGAGCGGCGAGAAGCTCCAGCAGGCGCGGGGCGCCGGGGCGGCGCAGCTGGCGGGCGAACGTGCTGCGACCGTCGACGAGCCGGCGGAACAAGCCGAACCCGGGTCCGCCGAGCAACGCGTGGAACAGCCCGGGACTGCCCGCGAACGCGGGCAGGATCGCCCGGCCCGCGGCAATCTCGGGCTCCAAGGAGGCTCGCACCGCCTTCTCATAGGCGGCCTGCTCCCCGCGCGCCGCCGCCTCGCCCGCCAGCCGACCGGAGCGCAAGGCGAACGAGATGCCTTCCCTGGTCCACGGTTCCAGCAGGGCGGCAGCGTCACCCGCGACGAGTACCGACCGCTTGCGCAGCGGCGAATCGGGGGTACGCACGCGGGTCAGATGGCCCGTCTCGACGGCTGGCGTGACACCCGAAAGTCCCAGCCGCGCAACGAGTTTCGCGTAGTAGGCCCGCAGCTGCGGCGCGGCGGTCCGCGACCCGATGACGCCGACCGTCAGCATCTCGCCCTTCGGGAACACCCACCCGTATGACCCGGGCACCGGCCCCCAGTCCAGCAGCACGCGCCCGGCCCACCGATCGTCCGGAGCCGGAAACTCGCCCTCGAGTCCGAGGTCGATCTGGCCCGCCCGCACCCCCACGTGAGCCGCGAGCCGGCTCGCGGAACCATCCGCCGCGACGACGGCCCGGGCGCGAACCGGCGGCGCTCCCCGCAGCCGCAGTTCGACACCGCCGGTCGTCCCCTCCCGCTCCTCGACGCCCGTCACCAACGCACCCGTCCGCAACGCGGCCCCGTCAGCCGCCGCCGCCGCGGTCAGGGCGGCGTCGAATTCGGCCCGGTTGATCAGGCGAAACATCGGTCGTTCACCCGGCGAGTGGCGATGCAGCGTCCAGCCGCCGTCGAGCGTCAATTCGAGGTCGGTGACGCGGTCGCGCACGAGCGGCTCGAGGTCGATCTCGGTCAGGTCGCCCGAGACGCCGATCAGCCCGCCGCCGCAGGTCTTGTAGCGGGGAAGCTCGGCGCGCTCGAGAATGAGCGTCGACGCCCCGGCCCGCGCTGCCGCCCGCGCTGCCGCCGCACCCGCCGGCCCGGCGCCGACCACTACGACGTCGAAGGCGTCCACGGACCCTTACTACCAGCGGCGGCGTACAACTGATGCGCTGTCATCCGGCCGAGGATCGCCTTTCGTCCACACCGGCCATCCGAGGTGGCGCACACCGCATCGGATGTACGGGAGAAAAGCGTTCGCTGCCCGGCCGACAACGGATTGCGCGTGCCCCGACGAGGCAGACTCACGGTATGAGCCGGGTCATCGTCGTCGGGGCCGGGATCGCCGGGATCGCCTGTGCCCGGGAACTCGTCGCGGCCGGGATTTCGGTTTCCGTCCGGGAGCGCGCCGGGACGGTCGGCGGGCGCATGGCGTCGCCGCGTATCAACGGGCGGCCGGTGGACGTCGGCGCCGCCTACTTCACCGCCCGCGATCCGGACTTCGTCGCCCAGGCCGAGGACTGGTGCGCGCGCGGGCTGGCCCGCCGCTGGACCGACCGCTTCGCGACGCTCGACGCCCGCGGGCTCGGCGCGGCCAAGGAAGGGCCGTGGCGGTACGCGACGTGCTCCGGCTTGCGCAGCCTCGTGCACGACCTGGCGGGCCAGGGCCGGCCCGCCCCTGCCGTTCCGCTGGCGCTGCGCTCGCCCGTGTCCGTCGTCGAGTCCGGACCGGCGGTGGACGGGGAGCCGGCCGACGCCGTCGTGCTCGCGATGCCAGACCCGCAGGTAAGGCGCATCGTGAGCCCGCACCTTTCCGCCATTCACACCCTGGTGAGTTCACGGCCCTGGGAGGCCGCCCTGACGTTGACGGCGAGCTACCCCCGCCGCACCTGGCCCGCGGACTTCGACGGAGCGTTCATCAACGACGACGCGACCCTTGCCTGGGTGGCCGACGACGGGCGCCGGCGCGCCGACCTGGCGCCGGTCCTGGTCACCCATTCCACCGCCGGGTTCGCCGCCAGGCAGCTCGGCGCCCCGCAGGAGGCCGCTCCGGCGATGGCGGCGGCGCTCGACCGCCTGCTGCTCTGCGGTGCGCCGGCGAGGATGCGGGTGCATCGCTGGACGTTCGCCCGCCCGCGAGAGCCGCGCGACGAGCCGTTCCATTTCGGATCGGACCGGGTCGG
This sequence comes from uncultured Actinomycetota bacterium, assembly GCA_963782485.1. Lineage (GTDB taxonomy): Bacteria > Actinomycetota > Actinomycetes > Frankiales > Frankiaceae > DATAZK01. Next base: position 593,919 of record CAWAJV010000003.1, on the reverse strand, counting down.
GCTCGCCGGCGACGGGTGGGGCTCACCGCGCATCGAGACCGCCTGGCTCTCCGGCCGGGCCCTGGGCCGTCACATCGCCGCCGAGCTGGCCGGCTGAGCACGATGAGCCGCCTGGACCGCCACGACCACCCCGTCTTCGCCGCCCTCTACAACCCGCTGGTGGCCGCGGGGGAACGCACCACGCTGGGACGCTGGCGCTCGGAAGCCCTGAGCCCGGCGAGCGGCCGGCTGCTCATCGTGGGGCTCGGCCCGGGCTACGACCTCGCACACCTGCCGCCGGCGGTCAGCGAGGTCGTCGCCGTGGAACCCGCGGCGTCCATGCGCCGGATCGCCGCGCACCGTCATCCGGGACGGCCGGTGCACCTGATCGCGGGAGTCGGCGAGTACCTGCCGCTCCCTGACGCCAGCGTCGACTCGGCGCTCTGCGCGCTCGTGCTGTGCAGCGTCGACGATCCAGTCGCGGTCCTGCGCGAGATTCGCCGCGTGCTGCGCCCGGGCGGCGTGCTCTGCGTGCTCGAACACGTGCGCGCGGCCGAGGGGACGCGCTTCGGACGGGTTCAGGACGCGGCCGCACCGGCCTGGGCCCGCATCGCCGGAGGCTGCCTGCCGAACCGCCGTACCCGGCAGGCGTTCGAGGCCGCCGGCTTCGATACGAGCGGGCTGGCGGACCGCTCGATGAAGCTCAACCTGCCGCTGCTGATCCCGCACCTGATCGGGGTCGCGCGGCCCGCCGGCTGACCAAGCCGAACAGCAGCGTCAGCCCGGCCGAGACGATCAGCGAGACGAGCGTGGCCGACAGCCACGAAGGCGCCGTCCAGGCCGGCCAGATGCCCTTCCACCACGAGACAGCGCCCGGGTTCACCAGCTGGTATGAGATGAACCCGGCGAGCCACGGCAGCGCGCTCCACCACCGACCCCGCGCTGATGCGCTCACGTCCCACGCCCCGTCCGACGGGCGGCGAAGGATGAAATAGCGCACCGCGAAGACGCCGAAGAGTGGCACGAAAACGGACCCGATCAGGTACAGGTAGCTCTCGTACTGGGTCAGGTCGATGAGCAGCCCGAGCACCGTCGCCAGCACCCCGACCCCGCCGGCCACCCAGCGCCGATCCAGGCTCGGCAGCACGTTCTGGGCCGAGACGGCCGTCGAGTACAGGTTCGCGAACGCCTCATCCACCTCGTCGATGACCAGTACGAGCACGGCGATCCCGGCGAGCGGCACGTCCAGCAGGGCCGACGCCGGATCGCTCCCGGGCAGGGCACTCGCCAGAGCCAGCACGCCGAGCGCGAAGTAGATCGTGCACGTCGTCGCGAACCCGGCGAACGCGCCGACGAAGGCGGCCCGCGGCGTCTTCGAGTGGCGCGAGTAGTCGGCGGCGAGCGGGATCCACGAGACCGGAAGCGCGATCACCAGATCGACCGCCGTCCCGAAGCCGGACCAGCCGCCCTTGGTGAAGGACGGCAGCGGCCGTCGCAGCACCTGGACGAACAGGTAGACGGTCGCGGCGAGAGCCAGCCAGACGGCGTACTTGCGCAGGAGCCGCACCGCGCCGAGCGGGCGCAGGGCCAGCACTGTCGCGATGAGCCCGGCGGCGACGAGGAACACCCAGCGCAGCCCGCCGGTGGTGAGCGCCGCCCCGAACTGGGCGATGACCAGCACCTCGACGGTGGTCCAGCCGATGCACTGAGCGATGTTCAGCGCGGTCGGAAGGTACGAACCCCGAAGCCCGAACAGCCCGCGCAGTAGCACCATCGCGGGCGCGCCCGTCTCGGCTCCGGCGCGGGCCGCGAAGCCGAGCAGCAGCGAGCCCGCCACGCTGCCGACGAGTACCGCCGTCAACGTCGCCAGCAGCGACATCGACGGCAGGAACGCGGCGGCGATCGGCAGCGTCAGGGTGATGCCGAGGCTGCCCCAAAGGCCCAGCTGGTCGGCGAGCCCCAGCGCCTTGGGCGCGGGCTCGTTGAGGGTCAGCGGCGCTTCGGCCGCGCTAGCTGGAGAGGAATCGAGCGGTGAATCAACGACGGTGCTCATGGGCTCCGGACACTCCCTACGCCGGCCTGCTGGTGCGTCCAGCAGACCGTGGCCAGGTTCAAGCGGTCAGCAGCGCCGCCGTTCGCACGGCAAGCTGCCCTCTCAGTCCGGCAGAGCCCGGACTCCCGCGGTACGAGCCGCAGCCTATTTGAGGAGCCGCGACATCCTGCGGTCGGCCAGCGGTTTGCCCCCGGTCTGGCAGGTCGGGCAGTACTGCAGGCTCTTGGTCGCGAACGACACCTCGCGGATCGTGTCGCCACACCGCGGGCAGGCCTGACCGGTGCGGGCGTGAACCGCGAGACCCTGCTTCTTCTCCGCTTTGAGGCTGCCCGCAGCAAGCCCCTGAGCCCGGTCGGACGCCTCGCGCAGCGTGGTGACCAGCGCGTCGTACAGGGCGTCGATCTCCTCCGGCGTCAGGTTCGCCGCCGGCTTGAACGGCGACATCTTCGCCACCCAGAGCACCTCGTCGGAGTACGCGTTGCCGACGCCGGCCAGCACGGACTGGTCGGTCAGGACGCCTTTCACCTGCTGCCGCTTGGTCATGAGGTTCGCGAGCGCCGCGGGGGTGAAATCCGGCGCCAACGGGTCGATGCCGAGCCGGGCGACACCCGGGACCTCCAGCGGGTCGCGCACGACGTAGACCGCCAGCCGCTTCTGCGTGCCGGCCTCGGTGAGGTCGAAACCACTGCCGTCGTCGAGGATCACCCGCAACGCGAGCGGGCCCTTGCCGGGCCGGGGCGGAGCGGTCGGCTGCTTCTCTTTCCACTGCAGCCACCCGGCGCGCGCCAGGTGGGTCACGAGGTGCAAGCCGCTGACATCGATGTCAAGAAATTTTCCGAAGCGCCGGACGCCGGAGATCTCCAGCCCGGCGAGCGCCGTCACGGGCGGATCGAACGTCTTCAAAACGTTTATCGCCACAGGCCAGACGGTCGCGACGACGCGACCCGCCGCGCGCTCCGTCAGGAAGGAGGCGAGAGCTTCGACCTCCGGCAGCTCAGGCATCTTCCCAGTCTCCCGCAGCAGGATTCGTGTGATTTGACTCCCCCGAGACCCGTAACCACATACGCATCCGATACGTTGCCCGACACATCAACACGTTCGCGACCGAACGCCGAATCCCGCCCCCGGTCGCGATCACCCTCCGAGTCACGACGGGGGCGGGAGCCGGGGAACCAACCGCGGTCCGCTAGACGGACCTTGGGGTGAAGCCGGCCATGCGTGTGGGCGACCACACGGCGTGGCGGCCGGGCAGCCCAGCCCGAATCCGACAGCTCACCTGGCAGGCGAATGGGAAGGAACGCTCGTGCCCGAGCACGCCCTGCGCGCCCCAGAAGCGCCTGCCCGATCGCGTTTTTCGCGGCTTTGGCGATTCAGCAAGAGCAGCACTCACCGCAGCACGTCCTCGCATTCCGCCGCCGGCACCCAAGGCACCACGCACGGCGCCCGTTCGCTCGGCAAGCGCAGCCGCCTCGTCGTCGCCACCTGCGCCGTCGCCGGAGCCGCAACCCTCGGCGCCTGCTCCCCGAGCCAGGTCCCGCAGGGCGCCCACGCCGTCAACATCGCCTACCAGTACCTGGGCGTTCCGTACGTCTACGGCGGGTCCTCCCCCGCCGGCTTCGACTGCTCGGGCCTGACCGGCTACGTCTACGCCCGGCTCGGCAAGCAGCTGCCGCGCTCGGCAGAGGCGCAGTTCGAGGCTGTGCAGAAGATCCCGCAGTCCTGGGCGCAGAAGGGCGACCTGATCTTCTTCGGGAGCCCGGGGGCGATCTACCACGTCGGTCTCTACGTCGGCAATGGCGTCATCGAACACGCGCCGGTTCCGGGGCAGGTCGTGCAGTTCACCCGGATCTGGACCAGCAACTACTACGTGGGTCGCGTCGCCTGATCGGGGCACCGTCCCGGGCCTGATCGCTGAGCTGTGCGATAGTTATTCACGAAGCTTCGTTCAGGTATTTGGGTAGCGATGCATCTCGGGTCGCAGGCCCGTAACACCCCGTGAGCCCAGGGCTCCCGCCGACACCCCCCGACGGCGGGAGCCCTGCCTCGCGTCACCGTCCCGCTGCGAGCTCCAGCGCAATGTCCACAGCTCGTCATCCACTCTTGTGGATAGAGGTTGTGGACACGTTGATCTTGTTACCGCCCGCAATCGGAGAGTGTCCTGGGGTAACCAATCAGCCCAGGGAGTAAGACGCGATGAAGCGTGGGAAGAGCAAGCCGTGACCGTCGAACGCGTGCCCACCGGGCCTGATTACCACGACGAATTCGTCGTCGCGGCCTTGCGCTCGTTCGACGAGCTGGCTCGCGCCCTCCACGTCCCCGAGGGCGACCTGCAAGCGACGCTCGACGCCATCGTGACGTCCGCCGTCGCCACCGTCGCCGCCGCCGACCACGCCGGCCTCATCCTGGCCGCACGCGGCGCCCTCGTCCCCCAGGCGACAACCGGTCCCCCGCCGCGCGACCTGGACGCCTGGCAGCAGAAGCATGGCGTCGGTCCGTGCCTGGAAACCGCCGAGCGCCAGTCCGTCACCCACGTCAACGACTGCCTCACCGAGGACCGCTGGCTCGATTTCGGTGCCCACGCGGTCTCGTACGGGGTGCGCAGCATGCTCTGCGTGCCGCTCTCGGTGGATGGCCGGCTCCTCGGTGCCGTCAGCCTGTACGCGAACGCACCCTCCGCTTTCTCGGCGGCCGATCAGCTGATCGCCGAGCTCTTCGCAACGCTGTCGGCCGTTGCGCTCTCGGGAGCGCAGCGGGTCGAGCAGCTCCGCTCGGCACTCGCCCGGCGCGACGTGATCGGGCAGGCCAAGGGCGTCCTCGTCGAGCGCCACCGGATCACCAGCGAGGCGGCGTTCAAGCTGCTCGCTGACGCGTCCATGAACATGAACCGGCGGCTCTACGACGTCGCCGAGCATCTGGTGCAGACCGGCGAGCTGCTCCAGCGCCCGCTCCGGCCGGAGGCCGATGCCGGCAACGCGGACCTGACCCCCGCCTGAGCCGGTCAGGGACCCGCGCTCGCACTCGCTGCGCTCGCACGAGTCACGATCCCTTCCAATCCGAGCGCCGCCTCGCTGCGCTCGCACGAGTCACGATCCCTTCCAATCCCCCGGTCAGGGACCCGCGCTCGCACTCGCTGCGCTCGCACGAGTCACGATCCCTTCCATTAGTTGACTCGGGTAAGTAATGTCCGGAGTCATGGCATGGGACTTCTCCACCGACCCGGAACTCGAGCGCGAGCTGGCGTGGATACGCGAGACGGTCGCCGAGATCGAGCTGCTCGACCTCGTCCGTCATCGGATGAGCAGGGAGCAATGGCGCGCGGTCACGCAGCCGATCAAGGACGCCGTCAAGGAGCGCGGGCTGTGGGCCGCCCACCTGGATCCGGATCTGGGCGGCGGCGGGTTCGGCCAGCTGCGCCTCGCGCTGATGCACGAGATCCTCGGCCGGACCCCCTCAGCCCCAGCGCTTTTCGGCAACCAGGCGCCCGACTCGGGCAACAGCGAGCTGCTGGCGGTCGGCGCGAACGACGAGCAGCGCAAGCGCTGGCTGGAGCCGCTCCTCGCCGGTGACGTGACGAGCTGCTTCGCCCTCACCGAGCCGCACATCGCCAGTTCCGACCCGACCCAGATCACCACCGCGGCGGTGCGTGACGGCGACGACTGGGTGATCAACGGCCACAAGTGGTTTGCCTCGAACGCGAGCGGTGCCGACTTCCTGCTGGTCTTCGCCGTCACCAATCCCGACGCAGCACGACACCAGCGGGCGTCGATGTTCGTCGTCGAACGGGGCACCCCCGGGCTGAACATCGTGCGCGACGTGCCGACCATGCACCACCCGTACGAGCCGGCTGAATACCTGCCGATCGGCGGCCACGCCGAGGTGCTCTTCCAGGACTGCCGGGTGCCCGCCGAGAACCTGATCGGCGAGCCGGGTGACGCGTTCATGCTCGCCCAGCGGCGCCTGAACGGGGGACGGATCCACCACGCGATGCGCTGGGTCGGGCAGTGCCGGCGAGCCTTCGACATGCTCTGCGAGCGCGCCGTCTCCCGCCAGCTGAAGGGCGCGCCGCTCGGTGACCGGCAGCTCATCCAGCAGATGATCACCAAGTCGTCGATCGAGCTCGAAGCGTTCCGGTTGCTCACCCTCAAGGCGGCCTGGACCTGGGACAACGAGGGTCCGAAAGCCGCCCGTCAAGCCGTCTCGGAGATCAAGTACTGGGGCGCTCAGGTCTTGCACGACATCATCGACCGCGCGATCCAGATTCACGGCGCTCTCGGCTACAGCGCCGACCTGCCCCTCGAGGAGATGTACCGGTCGGCACGCAACTTCCGGATCTCCGACGGCGCCGACGAGGTCCACATCGAGCAGGTGGCGCGCATGATCCTGCGCCGCTACACGGCGGTGGACGGCTACCCGACCGAGCACATCCCGACCCGGCGGGCGGAGGCCGAGCGTCGCTACGCCGCCCACCTCGACCTTCCCCTGCGGCGTCCGGCCCCCGAGCAGGCGCCGGCATGACGGCCGAGCAGGCAGCCGTGCCGGCGGCGCCGGGTGCGACCGAGGTGATCGAGGGCATCGACCCGGAGCCGTTGCGCGGCTGGCTGGTCGAGCACGGCTTGATGGAGGCCGGCGATCCGCCGTTCACGTTCACCCGGCTCACCGGCGGCTCGAACGTCACGGTGCGCGTCCAGTCCGGGCCACACGACTGGGTGCTGCGCCGGCCTCCGGTGCGCGGCGGCCTTCCCACCGCCCACGACGTGCTCCGCGAGTACCGGCTGCAGGTCGCGCTGGCGGGCGCCGGAGCCGGGCTGCCGCTGGCCACGATGGTCCGCTCGTGCGACGACACGACCGTGCTCGGCGCGCCGTTCTACGTGATGCAGCGGATGTCCGGCATTCCCCACACGCCGAAGACCCTGGAGGCGCTGACCGCCGCGCAGGTCCACGGTGTCGGGCTCGGTCTCGCCGAGGCATTGGCACAGCTGCACTCGGTGGATCCGGCGACGGTGGCGGGCATGGAGGAGTTCGCCCGCAGCGAGCCGTACGCCGACCGCCAGCTGAGGCGCTGGGCCGGTCAATGGGAGCGCGCCCGGCAGGCGACCGGCCTGGGCAGCGAGCCGGCGCTGGACCGCGTCTTCGCGAAGCTGGCGGAGACCAAGCCCCCAGTACCCGCGCCGCGCGTCGTACACGGCGATTACGGCATGGCGAACGTGCTCTTCCGCCCGGACGAGCCCACCCGCGTGCAGGCCATCCTCGACTGGGAGCTGACCGCGCTCGGCGATGCCCTGGCCGATCTCGGCGCGCTCGTCGCGTACTGGTCCGAGGCGGGCCGGTTGATGAACCAGGGCCGGCCCGATCCGGTGTGCCATCCGAGCGCCCAGACCGCGCTGCCGAGCGTGGCCGAGCTCGTGGCCCACTACGCGGCGACCAGCGGTGCGGGTGAGGCGGCCGTCGAGCGGCTGGACTGGTACGTGGCACTCGCCGTCGCGCGGCTCGGCGTCATCACCGCCGGTGCGCGGGCCCGCATGGACCCGGACGACCCAGAAACGGCGGCGCGCCGCGAGCGGTCGGAGTACATGGTTCACGCGCTCGCCACCGCCGCAGAAGCGGAGCTGGGTAAGACCCCGGGCACATGATCGATCCGCAGGCGCGTGCCGAGATCAACGACGCCATCAGCGCCGTCTCCCGGTTCGCCAACAGCCGGCGCCTGGGGGCGATCCACAGCGCGCAGTCGGGGGTCGAGCTGCCGCTCTCGGCCGTCGCGCTGCTGCGCCATCTCGACGGCGGCACCGCCCTGCGCCTGTCGGAGCTCTCGCGGCGGTTGCAAGTCGCCCTGCCACCGCTTTCCCGGCTGGTACGCACACTGGAGGCCGACGGGTTCGTGACCCGCGCGCCGGACGGTCAGGACGCCCGCGCGAGCCTGCTGACCATCACGCCTGCCGGCTGCGACGCCCTGCAGCGGTTCGACGCCGCCAACCATGCTTTGCTCGATCAGGCGCTTGCCGGCTGGTCGGACGGCGAGCTGATCACGGTGGCAGCGGCCATGCAGCGACTGATCCGAGACCTGCGCCGGGGAGGACCCGATGAGCGAGAATCCGACGGCTGACCCGGAGTCCACCCGCCGCCCGGACCTCCCGCCCGCGTTCTTCCTCCCGGCCGGGGACGGCCGCTTTCAGGCGACGGCAGCGACCCAGGGGCCCTGGGATCCGGGGGCGATGCACGGCGGACCGGTCGCGGCCCTGCTCGCGGAGCTGCTGCGCCGGGCGGCCGCCGAGACGTCACCGACCCTGCGATTGACCCGGCTCGCGCTGGACTTCCTCGGACCGCTGCCGGTCGGCGAGCTCGAGACGAGCGTGACGGTGCTGCGGCCGGGCCGCCGGATCGCGTTGCTGCAGGCGGATCTGCTCGCCGCCGGGCGGCTGGTAGCGGTCGGGCGCGGCTGGTTCATCGACGCGGCTGCCGCCGGTAACAGCCACCCGGCAGCGCTCGCGAGCGCGTCACCGGGCGGCGAGGTGGCCCCGCTCGTGCCGCCGCCGGAGCTGCCCGAGCCGCAGCCGCAGCGGTTCTTCACCGAGACCCACGGCTTCGGCTACGGGGCGGCCAACGAGTGGCGTTTCACGTCGGGCGGGTTCCACCTGCCCGGTCCGGCCGGGGTGTGGAGCCGGGCGCGCATCCCGCTCATCGCCGGTGAGCCGCTCACCGGGCTGCACCGGGCGCTGATCCTTGCTGACGCCGCCAACGGGGTGAGCGGCGAGCTGGCTTTCGGCGACTGGGTGTTCATCCCGCCCGCCATGACGTTCACGATGCTGCGCGAGCCCGAGGGCGAGTGGGTACACCTCGCCGCCCGTTCGACGCTCGGCGACGACGGGATCGGGCTGACCCACGGGGTCGTCAGCGACGCGCGGGGTGGGGTCGCGGTCGTCTCGCAGCCACTCCTGGTCTCGCGCACCTAGCGACACCGCCGGCGACGGATACCAGGTGGTCGTCGTTATTGAGCGCTGATAACGACCGGTACCAGGTGTTGGCGGCGCCGGGGGTCGCCGAAATCAGCCGACGAGCGGCGGGCCGGCGACTTATGGTCGGCGACCCGCGCTCGGACTCGCTGCGCTCGCCCGAGTCACGATCGCCTCCGCTCATGGTCGGCGACCCGCGCTCGGACTCGCTGCGCTCGCCCGAGTCACGATCGCCTCCGCGAACGGGATGTCATCGAGGTCCGGATCGATCTCGCGCTGGTGGCTGAACGCGTCCCACATGCGCCGGTAGTAGCCGCCCTGATCGAGCAGCTCCTGATGCGAGCCGTCCTCGACCACGAGCCCCCCGTCCATGACGATGACGCGATCCGCGGCGGCCGCCGTCGTCAGCCGGTGGGCGACGACGAGAGTCGTGCGCGGCGCGGCAAGCCGAGCAGTCGCGCGAGCCACCTCGGCCTCCGTCGCCAGGTCGAGGGCCGCCGTCGCCTCGTCGAGCAACAGGATCTCCGGCTCCACGAGCTGGGCCCGGGCAAGCGCGATGAGCTGCCGCTGACCGGCCGAGATCCCCCGCCCGCGCTCGCCGACCGGATGCAGGTAGCCGCCCGACAGCCGGGCGATCATGCTGTGGGCACCGACGGCGCGGGCGGCCGCCTCGACCTCCGCATCGCTCGCATCGGGCTTGGCATAGGCGATGGCGTCGCGCACGGTGCCCGGGAAGAGATACGCCTCCTGCGGCACGACCCCCAGGCGATGCCGGTAGTCGGCAGCGGCGACGTCGCGCAGATCGATGTCGCCGACCCGCACCGCACCCCCGGTGGGGTCGTAGTAGCGCGCCACCAGCTTGACGAGCGTCGACTTGCCCGCGCCGGTCTCACCGACCAGCGCCACGGTCTGCCCTGGCGGGATCGTCAGCGTGACGCCCCGGACGGCGGGATCGCTGGTACCCGCATAGCTGAAGACGACCTGCTCCAGCGTGAGCTCTCCCAGCCGGCCGGGCAGCGGCTGCGGGTGGTCGGCCGGCGGCACCGAGGTCGGGGTGCGCAGCAGGTCGCGGATCCGGCGCAGGCCCACCTCGGCCTGCTGGTAGCCGTCGAACACCTGCGAGAGCTGCTGGACCGGCGTGAAGAGCAGGTCGAGGTAGAGCAGGTAGGCGATCAAGCCACCGGCGGTCAGCGTTCCGCTGTGGACCCGTTCCGCTCCGAAGCCGAGGACGAGCGCGGCCGCCACCTCGGAAAGCATCTCGACGAACGGGAAGTACGTCGCGATGTAGCGCTGGGCCCGCAGCCGGGTGCGCCGGTAGTCGCTGGACAGGCCACCGAACCGCTCGGCGTCGGAGCCTTCCCGGCCGAACGCCTGCGCGACCCGCACGCCGGCGACCTTCTCCTGGAAGTCGGCGTTGACCGTGCTGACCCGCTCGCGCGCCTCCGTGTAGGCGACGGTCGAGCGCCGCCGGAACAGCACCGTCGCGACCGCCAGGATCGGCAGGAGCGCGACGATGACCAGCCCGAGCTCCCAGTCGAGCAGCAGGATCGCGATGAGCACCCCGACGAACGAGAGCAGGCTGACCACGGCCGTCGCCAGACCGGTCTGGAAGAACGTCGAGAGCGCATCGACGTCGGTCGTCATCCGGGTCATGATCCGGCCGGAGAGCTCGCGCTCGTAGTAGTCGAGGCCGAGCCGCTGGAGCTGGGCGAACGTCTTCACGCGCAGCGTGTAGAGCAGGCTCTCGCCGGTACGGCCGGTGACGAACGTCTGCGCCGCCGTGGCCACCCAGTCGCCCAGCACGATCGCGAGCGCGATACCGGAGACGACGTAGAGCTGGGTGAGGTGGTGGTGGGTGACCCCGCGGTCGATCCCGGAGCGCACCAGCGCCGGCAGGGCAATCTGAGCCAAGGCATCGATCGCGACCAGGCCCAGGCCGATGAGCATCCCGCGCCGCACCCCACGCAGCACCGTGCGGATGCCGAATCTCGGATCGGCGGTGCGAGCCGTCTCCGGCGGCACCTGCGGCTGGTCCGTGGCGGGCGGCAGCGCGTCGACCTTCGCCAGCAACTCCGGGGACGGCGGCAACCCCGCCAGGAAGCCGCCCCCGCCCATGGCGCCTCCCCCGCCGCCGATGCCGCCACCGAGCGCGGGCTGCCCGGCCCGCAGCTCGGGGGCGAGGGTCGGGGCGGCCTCCCGCTTCCACAGGCTGGGGGTGACCCCGTCGACCTGCGGCTCGTCGGGATCGACCGGATCGCCGAGATGCTCGGGCGCGAGATCGACCTCGTAGCCTTCGGCGTCCTCTCCCGGGCCGGAAAGCAGCCGGCGAAAGAGCGGGCAGCGCGCGTGGAGCTCGTCCTCGGTGCCGGTATCGACGACGACGCCACCGTCCAGCACGGCGACGCGGTCGGCGAGCGCGAGGGTCGAGCGGCGATGCGCGACGAGCAGGGTGGTGCGGCCCTTCATCAGCTTGCGCAGGGTCTCGTGGATCTCCGCCTCGATCCGGGCGTCGACGGCGCTCGTCGCGTCGTCGAGCAGCAGGATCTCGGGATCCGAGAGCAGCGCCCGAGCGAGCGCAACCCGCTGGCGCTGGCCACCGGAGAGCGTCAGGCCCTGCTCGCCCACGACCGTGTCGTAGCCCGCGGGCAGCGCCCGGATGAACGTGTCGGCCTCGGCGGCCTTCGCTGCCGCGCGCACCTGCTCGTCCGATGCCTCCGGGCGGCCGTAGGCAATGTTGGCCGCGACCGAATCGCTGAAGAGGAAGCTCTCCTCGAACACGACGCCGATGTCGGCGCGCAACGACGCCATCGTCGCCTGGCGCACGTCGACGCCGTCCACGCGCACCGACCCGGCCTGCACGTCGTAGAAGCGCGGGAGCAGCAGCGAGATCGTCGACTTGCCCGAGCCCGCGCCGCCGACGAGCGCCACCGTCTCGCCCGGCTCGACCGTCAGCGACAGCCCGCGCAGCACCGGCTCCGATGCCGTGTAACCGAAGACGACGTCTTCGAGCTCGATGCGGCCCTCGCCCTTGGTGAGTTCGACCGCGTCGGGCGCATCGACGACCTTCGGGCTCGAGTCGATGACCTCGAACACCCGCTCGACGCTGGCCCGGGCCTGCTGCCCGACGGTCAGCATCGCCGCCAGGGTTCGCACCGGCCCCACCAGCTGGGCGACGTAGGTCGAGAACGCCAGGAACGTGCCCAGCGTGATCCGACCGTTGGCCGCCAGCCAGCCACCGAGCAGCAGCACGCCCACCTGCCCGAAGGCGGGGACTGCTTGCAGCGCCGGGTTGTAGCGGGAGTTCATCCGCACCGAACGCAGCCGCAGGCCGAAGAGCGTTCTCGCCGCTCCATCGAGCCGGTCGAGCTCGCGCTCCTCCTGCCCGAAGCCCTTGACGACCCGCACGCCGGTGACCGCCGACTCGACGACGCCCGCGAGCTCACCGGCCTGCTGCTGGGCCGCCCAGGTGGCAGGGAAGAGCCTCTTGCGCGAGCGGATCGCGATGAACCACAGCGCGGGCCCGACCGCCAGCGCGACGAGCGTCAGCAGCGGCGAGAGGACGAGCATGACGCTGATCGACAGCACGAAGAGCAGCAGGTTGCCGGTCACCATCGGCAGGAACGAGAGCAGTCCCTGCACGAGCGTGATGTCGGAGATCGACCGGCTGACCACCTGACCGGTGTTGAGCTCGTCCTGGCTCGCCCCGTCGAGCCGGTGCAGCGCGCCGAAGACCTCGGTACGCAGATCGTGCTGCACGTCGAGCGAGAGCCGGCCGCCCACGTAGCGGCGCACGAAGCTGAAGCCGAAGCGCGCCACCCCGGCACCGACCAGCAGCAACACCCACGGCAGCAGCGGCTGGGTCTTCGCCAGGACCGCCTCGTCGACGATCAAGCGCTCCACGATCGGCACCGCCGCTGCCACCGCCATGCCGAGCAGCGAGGAACCGAACGCCAGCAAGACCGATCCGCGATAACGCCAGCAGTACCCCGCAAGGCGGCGTAGCCAGCCCTGGGGGCCGGATGGTTGACGAATGCTCATCGTTGTTCACGCTAACCATCGCACCCGGCTAGGACATTTCCATTTCTGCGCGCGGGCCCCGCCCCTTTCCCTTGCGAGCCGCTGGGCGTGGAATAGCCGTCAGCGGGCAATCCAGAGAGACTGCTCGAGCGGCACCGCCAACAAAGGAGTCTCGATGACCGAACCTGCCACTGCTCGGACGGACAAGCCGGAGGCCGCCGGCGCCGGCACCGTCGCCAACAACCCGCGCCTGTCGAACTCCGACGGGAAGATCACCGTCGCGCAGAGCGTCGTGCAGAAGATCGCCGGCGTCGCCTGCCGCGAGATCTCCGGTGTCTACGCGATGGGCTCCGGCACCACCCGGGCCTTCGGCGCGATACGCGAGCGCATCCCGGGAAGCTCCGGGCCGAACGTCGCCCAGGGCGTCGGCGTCGAGGTCGGCGAGACCCAGGCTGCGGTCGATCTCGACATCGTCATCGAGTACGGCGTCAGCGTCGCCGACGTCGGCCGCAGCATCCAGCGCAACGTGAAGCAGGCCATCGAGCGGATGACCGGGCTCGACGTTGTCGAGGTGAACGTGACCGTCGACGACGTGCACCTGCTCGATGACGCCGACGACGCCCCGTCCCGGGTGTCGTGACGACGGAGAAGGTTGGGACCGTCTTCGTGACGGACGCTGCCGGGGGCCACACCGCCTTCGTCGCCGGTGTCGACCGGACCGCGATCGTCGACGGCGTCGATGTTGACGCCGTTGCCGCTGCCGTGAGCCGCTGCCCCGGCGTGGCGGGCCTGGGGAGCCGGTTCGCGGGCGCGATGGCGACCTACCTTCCGGGGCGGCGCGTCGTCCCGGGAGTCCGGGTCAGCGACGACCGCCTGGAGCTGGACATCTGCGCGGCCTGGGGGCCTTCCGCGGAGCAGATCGCCCGCCAGATCCGGGCGGCGGTCGCCCGGCTCGTCGATCGTCGCGTCGACATCCTGATCTCCGACATCCGGCTCCCGGGAGAACCCGATCCGGACACCCCGCTCGCGCTCGGGCCAGCCCCGCACAGGGCGGCATTGAGCGCCCCCACTCCCGCCCCTGCCGCCTCCCGTGCGGAAAGTGAGACCTGATGACACGCACGACGTTCGGAACGCTGGTCGGGCTCGCGCTGGGCTTCGCGCTCGCCTTCGGCAGCTTCGGCGACATGCTCATCGTGGCGCTCTTCGGGGCTCTCGGGTACGGCGTCGCCAAGATCATCTCCGGTGAACTCGACCTCAGCCCCTACCTGACCGGCCGCCGTGACCAGCGATGAGCGAGTCCACCACCCCCTCGCTGCTCAAAGCCGGCGCGGACCAGCAGCCCGAGCCGCCCCGCCGCATCGGGCGCAACGAGTACGGCCGCATCACGATCGAGCCGCGTGCCGTGGAGCGGATCGCGTCGTTGGCCGCCGCCGAGATCCCGGACGCCGGGGCGAGCACCGGGCGCCTCCTCGGCTTCCGGCGCTCCCCGAGCGGGAGGCTGCCCAAGGTGACGGCCGAGGTCGACGGCCACCTCGTCTTTCTCGAGGTGGAGCTCTCCGTGCGCTGGCCGGTGGCGATCAGCCGGGTCACCGAGGAGGTCCGCCAGCACCTGTTCGGCCAGCTCCGCGATCTCGTCGGTCTCGAGGTCGGCGAGGTCAACATCGAGGTCGTCGAGCTGCTCACCGAGTCGTCCTCGGCCCGGGTCGCGTGAGGGCGCCGGCATGAGAATCCTGAACCGGCTGCTCGCGCTGATCGTCAGCGTGGCCCTCGTCGGTACGGCGATCATCATCATCGTCGAGGTCATCGCGTACCGCTCCGGCTCCGGGCCAGTGATCATCCACTGGCACGCGATCCTCGACTGGGCGCAGCGCAACACCTGGAAGGCGACCAGCGTCGAGCTGGCCTGCTGGATCACCGCCGCCGCCGGCCTCATACTGCTGGTCCCGCAGCTGATCCGGCGGCGGGTCTCGCGGCTGCGTATCGACGCGGGCGAGATGACCGACGCCGCCATCAGCCGCAAGGGCGTCACCGTCACCATCCGCGGCGCTGTCGCCGAGGTCGACGGGGTCGCGACGAGCCAGGTGAAGGTGGGACGCCGCACTATTCGCGTCAACGCGCTGACCGCCGCGCAGGCGGGCGAGGTCGTCGCTGAGATCGCCCCTCAGGTGGAGCAGGCCGCCAGCGAGCAGATCGAGGGGCTCAGGCTCCGCACGCGGCGCACGCTGCGGATCCGGGTCGACGGCAGCCGGCCGGCGGGTTCCTGATGCACGCCGACCGCGCGAACCGCGCCCTCCTGGCGATCATCGGCTTCCTGGCGCTGGCCATCGGCACGGGTGGCTTGCTGGCGGCCTACGGGGTCTTCGGCGAGCGCTTCGCGCACCGGTTCGTCACCGACAACCAGTTCGCGCGGTACTTCTCCGACAACGGCAACTGGCTCTGGCCGACCCTTGCCGCGGTCGCCTTCGTGTTCATGCTGCTGGGGCTCATCTGGCTCCTGCGCCTGCTCTTCAGCTCCGACCGGGCCGGCGACATCGTCGTCGCGACGCCGCACCCGAGCCGGCGCGACAGCCACGCGCACCGCCACCACCGGGAAAGCGGCGAAGCCCCCACCGATCGCGATCGCCGCTATGCCTCGGGCCGCACCACGCTCGTCCCCGGTGCCCTCACCCAGGCCGTCTCCAGCGAGATCGAGACCTACCACGGCGTGACCTCCGTGCGAGCCCGGGTGCTGGGTGATCCAGGCGCCCCGGTGCTCGCGGTGGACGTGAAGGTTCACCGGCGCGCCGACCTCGCCGCCCTCGTCGCGCGCATCGAACACGAGGCCATCGCCCACGCCCGCGAGGCGCTCGATCGCCCGGCGCTGCCCGTCAAGCTCGATCTCGCCGTGACGGACCGGGGCGCCGCCTCCCGCGCGCAATAGCCCCGCCGGCGTCCAGAACCAGGCGTGATCTGCCGACACGGGGTTACGGGCCCGGGCCAAGTGTGATTCGGGCCGCGCCGGTGCGGCGGTTCATGCATTGTGTAGTTCGCAGGAAGAACAAGTCCGAGGGGTGACGAGCGAGCGGATGACGGCCGAGGGGCAGCCGGCGCCGCATCCGCGCGATCGCGCGGGCGGCGAGGCCGGCAGCGGTAGCCGAGACGAGCTCGAGACCATCCGGCTGCGCCACGAGCTGGCCGTGGACGCCGCGGGCATCGGGAGCTTCGACTGGGACCTGGCGACGAATCGCCTGGTCTGGGACGAGCGGATGTCGGCGCTGATGGTGTCGGGGGTCCCGGCCGAACCGGCCGTTCAGGATTTCGTCGACCACATCCTTCCCGCTGACCGCGAGGCCGTCGGGCGGGCGACGCAGCAGGCGATCCGCGAGGGCGGCGACCTGCGCGTCGACTTCCGCATCATCGACGACGGCGGCGCCACTCGCTGGCTGACGGTCCGCGGGCGCGTGCTGTGCGGGGCCGACGGGCGGGCGGCCCGCATGATGGGCGCCGTCTACGACAGCTCAGGCGTGCATCTCGACCGTGAGCGGGCGGCGCAGGCACTGGACTCGATGGCCACCGCCTACGCGACCATCGACACCACCTGGCGGGTCAGCTACGCGAACGAGGCGGCGCGGCGGCTCCTCTCGGGACGCGGCGAGCCGGTCGGCCAGACCGTTCACGAGCTGCTCCCCGCTCTCGCCGACCCGTCCATCGACGCGCTACTCGACCAGGTCATGAGCGACCGCCAGCCGGCCCGGTACGAGATCTTCGCCCCCCGGCTCGACCGCTGGCTGGAGGTCTCCGCCCAGCCGGTCACCACCGGGATCGCCGTCCTCGTCGCCGACGTCACCGCCCGGCGCGCGGCTCAGGAGGAGGCCTTGCAGGCCGCCCATCGCGTCGAGCTGCTTGCCCGGGCCGGCACCGAGCTGGTGCAGCGCCGCCCGGTTTCCGAGACGGTCGAGGCAGGCCTCGCGCTGCTGGTGCCCGAGCTGGCCGACTCCGCCATGATCTACCTGCGCGAGTCGCCCGGCCAGCCGCTTCGCCTCGTCGGCCTGCGCAACCCCGACCCGCAGGCCGAGGCCGACCTGCGCGCGCTGTTCAGGGCACTCCCGCTCGGCGATGATCCAGGCACGGCCACCGGCAGGGCCGTCGCCACGGGGCACACCCAGGTCATCGGCGATCTGGGCGAAGCGATCATCGGTCGCGCGACGTCTGACCCGCAGCTGCGCGCCCGGCTCCTCGCGATCAAGGCGAAGGGCGTGCTCGCCATCCCGCTCGTCAGCCGCGGCGAGTCCATCGGTTTCCTCGGCCTGCTCGGCCGCGGCGGCGAGGCGGCCACCGGTCCCGATCTGGTGCTGATCGAAGACATCGCCTCGCGCATCGCGTCCGCGCTCGACAACGCCCAGATCCTCACCCAGGTACAGCAGGCGAGCCAGGACGCCGCGTCGGTGTCCGGCCGGCTGGAATTCCTCGCGTCCGTCGCTGATGCGCTGGGTTCCACGCTGGACGCGGAGCAGGCCGCGGCGCGCCTGGCCCGCATGCTCGTGCCCCATCTGGCCGATTGGGCTCTCGTCACCCTGCTGGACGACGACGGCGGGGTCGACCACATCGTGAGCCACGCTGACCCCGCCCGCCGCGCGTTGGTTGAGCGCTACGCGAGAGGCCGCCACGAGTCACTCAAGGCGAGCCCGGGGCTGCTCGCGGAGGTCGTCACCGAGGGTGGTCAGCTCACCCAGTTCGACGGCGGCCAATTCCTGGAGCGCATGAGCGCCGACCCGGCGGGAGCGGCACTGCGCGAGCTGCGCCCGGGCTGGGTCACGGCCTTACCGATCCTCGCGCGGGACCGCACTCTCGGCGTCATCAGCCTGTTCTTCTCCGCCGAGCGAGCGGGCCCCGACGACAATCTCCTCGAAGCGGCCAGCGAGGTGGCCCGCCGCGCCGGCCTCGTCTTCGACAACGCCCGCCTCTACCGCCGCTCCCAGTCGATGGCGGTGACCCTGCAGCGCAGCCTGCTGACTCCTGCCGTGCAGCCGGCCGATCTCGAGGTGCGGCCGCACTACGTGCCCGCCATCGCTGACGCGCAGGTCGGAGGCGACTGGTACGACGCGTTCCAGACCCCCGACGGCACGACGACACTCGTCATCGGTGACGTGATGGGCCACGACTCGGGCGCCGCGGCTCTCATGGGCCAGCTGCGCACCCTGGTGCGGGCGATCGCCGTCGACCGGCAGGAGTCCCCCAGCGCCGTGCTGAGCCGGGTCGATTCCGCGGCTATGGCGCTGGGTCTGGACACGACCGCCACGGCCGTCGTCGCGCAGGTGCTACCCGCCGACGTCGCGGGCGAGCGCCGCTTTCGGTGGTCGAATGCCGGCCACCCGCCGCCGATCGTGCTCCTTCCGGGCGGTGAGGTCCGGGTCCTCGACTCCCCCTCCGACCTCCTGCTGGGACTGGGCGACGAGTCGCCCCGCACCGACCACGTCACGACCCTGCCCGCCGGCGCGACGGTGCTGATGTTCACCGATGGGCTCGTCGAGGGCCGCCAGCAGCCGTTCGAAGACGGGATGAAGCGGCTGCGCGCCGCCGTTTCGCCTCTGCGCGGGCAGCGCCTGGAGGATTCTGTTCGAAGGGCTCCTGGCCGCGATGCTCCCGCCGGATGGCGCCGAGGATGACGTGGCGCTGGTAGCGGTACGGGTGCCTCCGCTCGACTGACGGCTTTCCCGGCCGCAGCGGTGGGGCTTGCGGCGATCGCGCCGGCCGCTTCAGCCGGCCCGTCTCCTCGGCCGCGCCGCCGGCTCCGCCTTGCCCGCGGGCGAGAGTGCGACGAGCTCTTGCATCCCGGCCGCGATGCCCTCGGTCAGGACGGACAGATCCGGGGTGCTCGCGGCGTCGGCCGTGACCCCGAACGTCATCCGCCCGTCGTAGGACGTCATCGCCACCCCGAGCCGGACGCGGTCGGCTATCGGCACGAACGGGTACATCTCGAGGAGCCGGCGGCCGAGAGCGTAGAGCGGCTGCCGGGGGCCCGGGACGTTCGTGGCTACGGTGACGAGGTGGCGGTGCGGAAGCCGGAAGGCGCCGGTCAGTCCGATGGCCAGCACCAGCGGCGACGTCCAACCGCCGGCCTCGGTCAGCAGCTCGCCGACCTGGATCTCGCCGGAGCGCTTGAGACGGCCCAACTCGACCTTCACGGCCGCCAGCCGGTCCAGCGCCGTGCTCTCCCCGACCGGAAGGTCGGCGATCATGGCCGAGACCTCGTTGTCACTCGTACCAGCGGCCGCGGGCTTGCGCACCGAGACCGGGACCAGCGTGCGCACCGCATGCTCCGCCGGCCGCTCGCCGCGCCAGAGCAGGAGGTCGCGGAAACCGCGGGTGATCGCCGTCAGGACGATGTCGTTGATGGTGCCTCCGTGCGCGGCGCGGATGCGCTTCAGGTCGGCGAAGGTGGTGCTGGTGTAGTCCCAGGACCGGGCCCGGCCCAGCGGACCCGTCAGCGAGGAGGGCTCGGCCGGGACGGCCAGGCGGGCCCATGAGAGCAACCCGCGACCGAGCAGCAGCGCGTCATCGGCGGTGCGTCGCGGGTTGCGGGCCAGCTCCGTGACGCTGCGCGCGGCAGCGAGCGGGCGGTGCGGCACCGTCGTTAGCGCGGAAGCGAGCAAACGCAGCGTGCCGGGGTCGTCGGCCGGCGGCGGGCCGGCCGGCAGCGGCAGCGCGGGGGCGTCCGGCCGGGTGTCGAGCACCCGGGTGAGCAGGTCCGTTCCGGCAATCCCGTCGACCATGCAGTGATGGACCTTGCTGATCAGCGCCCAGCGCCCGCCTTCGAGTCCCTCGACGAGCCAGTCCTCCCACAGCGGCCGCGAACGCTCCAGCTGCTGCGACATGACGCGTCCCATCAGCGCCCGCAGCTCGGCCGGACCGCCCGGGCTCGGTAGTGCGGTGTGGCGCAGATGCTGGCTCAGATCGAGGTCGGGCGCGTCGACCCAGACCGGGCGTCCGAGCCAGAGCGGTACCTCGCGGATCTTCTGCCGGTAGCGCGGCAGGTTGTCGAGCTTGCGGCGCAGCAGGTCGGCCATCTGCTGGTAGGAGGGTGCTGGACCCTCGAAGATCGCGACCGACGCGATGTTCAGCGAGGTGTTGCGACCTTCCAGCCGCAGAAACGCCGAATCCAGCGGCTGCATGACGTCCATGGGTCTCCCTTTCACGCGCCCTGCGTGGACCGCGGCGCTCGTGCCCGTGGCTTGCGTGGCGTCCGGTTCGGCAGCGGCGGATCGTGCACGGGCAGCCGTACCGGGCCGGCACTCCCGCCGATCGCGATGACTTCGGCAAAGCCCTCCCGGAGGCACTCGACGAACGTGTCGGGGTCAGGGATGGCACCGGTGTCGCAGTTGATGCCGACGTAGCAGGTGTCGACGTAGGACAGCAAGGTCACGTTGACGGACGAGCCGATGGTGGGCCCGAACGGGTAGTAGGCCACCAGCCGCGCCCCCGCCAGATACACCGGCACCGGGAAGCCCGGGACGTTGCTGGCCAGGAAGTCGACGTGCTTGAGCATGCCGCCGATGAAGGCACTGGGCAGCATGTTGAGTCCGACGGCGATGGCCTGGGTCATGCCCAGCGACGGTTCGGCGCGCCAACCGTCGACAACGCGGTGGATCGCCCGGATCCGTTCCTCGGCGTCGGGAAGCCCGACCGGGATCGAGAAGCGCGCCAGGGTGATCCGGTTGCCGCCCGGCCCGTCGCTCGCCGTGCGCAGGCTGATCGGCATCGTGACGCGCAGCTCATCCACGGTCGTGCCGTGCTGCTCGTGGTAGCGGCGCATGCCGCCGGTCACCGCACCCACGAACGCGTCGTTCAGATGCGCGCCCGCGACGGCACCGGCGCGCATCAGGTCGTCGGTCGCGACCTCGAGGACATCGAGTGCGCGGCCGAGCTGGCGGTCCTGCATGACGGGCGAGAGCGTGGTCCGGTAGGGCTCGACCGTCCTCGCGACCGAACGCGTGGCCCGCAGCACACCTTTCACGGCATCCGCCGGATGGCGCGCGCTTTGCGCTGTAGCGCGCAAAGCGAGCCCGGGAAGCGCCCTGGCGATGCTGAGGGCGCGCCCGGCCTCATAGTTCAGCGCGTCGAGGGCGAGCTGCGGGGTGCCGAGATGCTCTGCCGCCGGGTGGGCCGGTGCTGGACGCGTGCCGGCGCCATCCCGGCTGAGATCGAACAGCTCCATGGCCAGCTGCATGCCGCCGACGCCGTCGGTGATGGCGTGGTGGAACTTCAGGATGAACGCGGCCCGACCCCCGGCCACCCCGTCGACGATCGTGAACTCCCACAGCGGGCGAGCCGGATCGAAGGCGGTCGTGGCCCGGGTCCGGGCGATGGCGAGCACCTGCTCGAACCCGGCTGGCGCCGGCACCGTCACCCACCGCAGGTGCCAGTCGAGGTCGACCTCCTCAGCGACCGTCCACCGCGGGGTGGCCAGGCGAAGTGGCGGGACCTTCACGACGTGACGCATCCCCGGCACGATGTAGGACACCCGCTCGACCAGGCGGGCGACGACGTCCCGCTTCGGCGGTCGGTCCAGCAGCCCGACCGCCACCACGGTCGAGCGCAGCAGCGGGTCGCGCTCCATGTACCAGCTGAAAGCGTCGGACGGCCGCATGTGCGGGTCCATAGGGATGATGGGTTGTTGCGTCATGTCCCACTCCCTGAGTTTTGCGGTGCCCGAGCAGGCTAGGACGTGAGACGCGTTACACGCTAGGGACGAACGGCCCCGCGCGATGGTCCGAGCGGCATCAGAGCAGCACGGCCGCCAGCACCGTGACAAGCAGGATCTTCGCGATCATCGCCGCGGGATAGACGAGCACGTATCCCGTGTTCACATCGGGCGAACCGTCGTTGCGGTCCTGGGCGAAAGCCAGCACGGCGGGCTGGGTCTGAGCGCCGCCCACCAGGCCGGCGAGCTTGGCGCCGCGCACCCCCGCCGCCCGCGAGCCCAGCACCACGATGGCGCAGAACAGGAGCGTCAACACCAGCCCGAGTCCGAAGTACTTGAGACCGGCCGGGCTCGACAGCGCCGTCACCATCCCGTGGCCGGAACGGGAACCGGCGTAGCCGAGGAAGGTCAGCACGCCGAACTGGCCGAACGCGTTGCTGACGCTGCCGGGAAGCACCCAGGTGATCGGGCCGGTGCGGCCGAGACGCCCGGCCAGCAGGCCGACCAGCAACGAGCCGGCGGGCGCTCCCAGCGACAGCGTGACCCCGCCGCCAAGGGAGAACGTGAACCAGCCGATGAGCAGGCCGAGCGTGATACCCAGCGCCAGGCCGACCGGGTTGATGTCCGAGGCGCCGCGCTCGGAGTCGCCGAAGAACCGGGCGATCTCCTTCATCCGCCCGCGCGGCGCGATGATGCGGATGCGGTCTCCGGGTGAGATGACCATGTCGTCGAGCGCGACCATGTCCTGGTCGCCGTGGCGCAGCCGCGAAGCCTGCGCCTCGAACCGCTCCGCAAGATGCAGCTCGCCGATGCGCTGGCCGGCCAGCGACCGGTCCGAGATCGTGATCCGCCGAAAGTCCAGGTCGGTGCGATCGAAGTGCAAGAGCACCTTGGACTGGTAGCCGAGCGCGTCCACCACGCTGTCGACGGCGGGGCGCTCGCCCACGATGGTGACGAGGTCGCCGGGTGCGAGCACGTTGTCGTCATGAACGACGGTAGGCGTGACACCGCCCGCTGGAGCGAGCCGGGTCAGGCGCACCGGGCCGCTGGCGGCCATCGCGACGTCAGCCGCCGTCGGCATCGCCTCGGTCGTGACGTGGGCGGTGCGCGTCACGATCGGAGCACCCTCGCGCAGGTGCTGCTCGCGTGAGGCGTACGCCGCGGCGACGAGAAAGACCAGGACACCACCCAGGTAAGCGATCGAGTATCCGACCGTGGGCTGCGCGGAATGCGAGTGCTCGGTGACGGCCGCCAGGGCCGGCGTGTTCGTGAGCGCGCCGGCGAAGGCACCGAGGGATCCGGCCCGCGGCAGCCCCAGGACCGCGCCGAGCGGCACGGCAAGCGCGGCACACACCGCGACGGCAAGCACGACGACGACGATCGCCCGGGCGCCGCGGCGCAGTCCGCTGAAGAACGCCGGGCCACTCGCGACCCCGACCGTGTACGTGAAGAGGACCAGGCCCAGCGTGCCGATGATGGCGGGAATCTGCAGGCGTGAATCCCAGGCCGACAGCGCCAGCCCGGTGAACAAGGCCGCCGCCGGACCCAGGCTGACACCGCGAACCTTGATGCTGCCCACGGCTGCCCCGATGGCGATGACCGCGAAGAGCAGCAGCAACGGTTGGTCGGTGACGGCGTGGATCAATCCGGACGGCGCACCCGAAGCCAGATACATGCTCGCTGAATCCCTCGTTTTCATGGCGTGCGCCGCTTGCTTGAGCGCGGCACGCGCGCTACTCCTTTGACCGGGCCGCGAGCGACAGACGGGCCGCCATTGCCCCGTTCAGCTCTGCAGGTCTACGCCGGCACTGTCGAGCTTCGACCGAAAGGGCGCGGTGCTGACCGGGACCTTCGGCTCGCGAGAGCGGGGCGTGTGCCGAGAGCTGCCGAGAGCTGGCGCCGCGCGCCGAGGCGTGCCGAGGCGCCCGCAGACAAGCGCGCGGCCGCTACGCCGGGAAGACGGGAAGCCCGTTGACGATCTTGACCTCGTCGATCCACATCTGCCGGATGCCGCCGTTGCTGTAGCCGAGAGTGCGACCCCAGGCGTGGTAGGCCATCCGCAGCTTGCCGGTGCCGTCCAGGAAGAAGCTCTGCCCGCCCGGGCCGTTCGCGCCGTTGTGCGTTCCCACCCACGGCTTCTTGGCGCTCATGTCGGTGCAGGGGCCGGCCGGGCCGCGGCAGACCGCGTAGCCCATGGAGTACGTCGACTGCCAGTAGTTGCCGCCGCTGTAGAAGAGCAGCCAGCGCCCTCCGACGAACATCACCGTCGGCGCCTCGATGTTGTAGCGCGTCCAGCCGGTCGGTTTGGCCGAAAGCAGCCCGCCGCGCGTCCCCTTGACGAGGTGCAGGCCGTCGGCGGTGAGTTTCTGGGTGTAGATGGTCGCGACCCCCTTGCTGCCCGCCGGTCCCTTCCAGGCCAGGTAGCGCTCCCCGTTCGGGGCGAGGAACGGCGAGGGGTCAATCGTTTCGCCGTACGGGAGGCAGAGCAGCGGGCTCTTGCTCGTGTCGACGAACTGATCTGCCGGCGACGCCGCACTCGCGACCGACAGGCACTCGTGGCCGCCGATCTGGTGCGTCGAGTAGTAGAGCAGGAACCGGTTGCCGACCGCTTGGACCGAGGGTGCCCAGGTGCCGGTGCCGTCGGACCAGGCAGGAAGGGCCTGCAGCGCATCCGCGACCGCAGGAACGCGCCAGGCCTTCATGTCCGTCGAGGTCACCCGCTGGATCGCCGGATGCCCTCCGATCGCCTCGGTCGCGAACGCGTAGTAGACACCGCCGGAGAGAATCACCGACGGGTCCGGGAAGTCACCCGTGTAGGCGGGGCGCGCAGAGCGGGTGCTCGTCGCGGTGCACCCGGCGATCAGCACCGGCAGCAGTCCCGCGACGGTCAGCGCCGTGATGACGCGCCTCCAGCGCCGGGCGGGGCGACGCCGGGTCGGCCGGTTCCGGTTCGGTCGCGCGGTGAGCGTGATAGCCACGTATCCCTATCGCCCGGCACCGGCAGGTCTGCAAAGGTTAAGCCGGATTAATGCGAAAGCACAGCTAATCGGGACAATCTCACGAGACGAAAGCGCAGAACTCGTTGCCTTCGGGGTCCGCCATCACGCTCCAGCGGATCTCCGCGTCGCGTGGCCGAAGCAGCGTGGCACCCGCGTCCAGCAGCGCGGGCACCGATTGCGCCGTCACGTCCCAGTGGATGCGGTTCTTGACCGTCTTGGGCTCGGGCACGGGCACGAACGCCACCCCGTCGAACGCCGGCCCGGGAACGTCTTCGAGATAGCTGAAGCCGCGCTCGTCGTCAACCGCCTTCGCGCCGAGCACGTCCGCCCACCACCGGGTGATCCCACCCGGTTCGACGCAGTCGACCACCAGCTCGTGCAGCCGATAGGTGGGCGGCTGCTCGCGCACGAAGACGCAGAACTCGCCGCCCTCCGGATCGGCCATCACGGTCCAGGGGAACTCACCCTCGGCGGACAGGCGCACCGCGCCTAGCGCCTCCACCTCGGCGACGGAGGGAGCCAGCACGTCGAGATGCACGCGTTGCTTGACCGTCCGCGGCTCCGGCACCCGGCTGACCCAGATCGTCTGCTCGGGCCCGGAGCCCCGCAGCACCGCGTCGCCGTCCTCCTGATACTCCACCTCGAGGCCGAGCGCGGCTCCCCAAAAGGGTGCGGCCAGGCCCACGTCGGACACGTCGATGCTGAAGTCCTTGAATCGGGCGAGTGCCATCGCCGCACACTACGAAAGCGGGCGTTAAATCCGCGCGCCGCGCGGCGTGCGGATTTGCGGCTGCTGTAGCCGCCTCGTGACGCTCCGGCTTCGCCCGACCGGGTGAACGGAATCCACAGCTAGATGCGGAAGTATCTGCGTCAGGCGCCCCTCCTCGCACCCCCGATGGGGAGGGGCGCCCTCCACCGCTCGGACCGCCACGACCGGGAGCGGGCCAATCGCGTGGTGCAGGCGATGTTCGGGATGCGCAAGCTCGACCTGGCAGCGCTGCTGCGCGCCGCCGACGGCGTTTCCGCCTGAGCCTCGGCTAGATCCCGAAGCGCTGGCGAACCTCGCCGACGAGCGTCTTACCCGCCGAGAGCGGCTGGAACGCGCGGGCGGCGGCGGTGAGCGCCTCCACGGAACCGGCATCGAGATCGAGGTCCGCCGCAGCGGCGTTGAACTCCATCTGCTCCACGCTCGACGCGCCCGGGATCACCACGACGCGCGGCAACGCGAGCAACCACGCCAGCGCGGCCTGCGCCGGCTTCACGTCGTGCGCCGACGCCACCTCGCGAAGGGTGTCCAGGAGTGGCTTCGCCCGCTCGAGGTTCTCCTTGCCGAACAGCTTGTTCGTTGCGCGCACCCCGCCAGGACGGTTCTCCGCGCTGTACTTGCCGCCGAGCAGACCCTGCGCCAGCGGGCTGTACGCCATGATCATGCGGTTCTCCCGCTCCGCGAACGGCACCAGATCATCGAGCGGGTCGGCCATCGCCAGCGAGAACTGCACCTGATTGCTGATCACGGGACGCCCGAGCGCCGCGTCGGCCTTCTTCCACCGGGCGAGCGAGTAGTTGGAGACGCCGGCGGCGCCGATCCGACCGGTGTCGAGCAGCGTCTTCATGCCCGGCATGATCACCGAATCGGGCACCACCGGATTCGGCTGATGTACCTGATACAGCGGGATCTTCGTGAGCTGCAGGCGCCGCGCGCTGGCTTCCTCGCGACGGGTGACGATCGCCGGGAACGGCGCGACCGGAAAGAGCTTGCTGGCGACGACGACCTTGTCGCGGTCATCGCCGAGCGCCTCGCCCAGAATCCGCTCGCTCTTACCGAAGCCGTACGCCTCGGCGGTGTCGAAAAGGGTGACGCCAAGTTCGCGGGCCCGCTTGACGATGCGGGCCGCCTCCCCGGAGGCGTAGCTGTCGCCGTAACCCCACTCGCGCGAGCCGAACTGCCAGGTGCCGAGACCGACCCGGCTCACCGGGCCGAGGCCTTCAACCTCAAGGAACTTCATCGCTTCAGTGTGCGCGCTCAGCGGGCGGCGCGTCGGGGTGCGCGGGTAGCGTCCGCCCGGTGATCCGGACCCCGGAGTGGGCGGCAGAGCACTCCGTCACCGCTTCGCAAGCCGGTGCGCTGCTCGCGCGGCAGTTCCCGGCAGCTGGGCGACGCGCCCGTCCGGCCGCTCGCGGAGGGCTGGGACAACACCGTCTTCGTGGTCGGCGACACGTGGGTCTTTCGCTTCCCGCGCCGGGCGATCGCGCTGCCAGGGCTGCGGCGCGAGATCGAGGTGCTGCCCCGCATCGCCGCGTCGTTGCCGCTGGCTGTCCCGGTCCCGGATTTCGTGGGCGCCCCCGACGCGGACTTCCCGTGGCCGTTCTGGGGTGCTCGCCTGCTGCCGGGTGTTGAGCTGGCCGCGGCGGGCGCGACGGCTGGAGCGCGGGCACCGGCTGGCCGTGCAGGTCGGTGACTTCCTGAAGACCCTGCATTCGCCGGCCGTACGCGCGGCGGCCGGCGAGGGCTTGCCGGTGGATCCGATGGACCGCGCCGATCCGTCGGTGCGTGCCCCGCTCACGCGGGAACGGCTGGCCAGGCTCGCCGAGCACGGGACCGGCCGCCCGACACCGCGACCCACCGGCTGCTCGCCGACGCCGACGCGGTGGGAGCACCGGCGCAGGAACCGGTACTGGTCCATGGAGACCTGCACCTGCGTCACCTGCTCGTCGACAGCTCCGGCGCGGCGACCGGAGTCATCGATTGGGGCGACCTGTGTCTCGCTGACCCGGCCGTCGACCTGTCCATCGCCTATGCCGCCTTCACCGGCCCGTCCCGGGCGGCGCTGCTGGAGCGGTACGGCGGCATCGAACCGCAACGGGAGCTGCGCGCCCGGGTGCTCGCGCTGTTCCTGTGCGCTGCCTTGGCGGAGTACGCGCTCGATGAGGGCCGGACGGCGCTGCTCGCGGAGTCTGTTGCCGGGCTGCGCCGAGCCGTCGCACCCTGACCTGCGCTACTGCCGCCGGCGTCGGCTGGTCGCCGGGTCTTTCGTTTCCGTCGACAAGCAATCGAGTGTTCACATGGGCGGCAATCGAGACGCCATCGCCTGTCGGGGCCGGCAGCAGCAGTGAACAACGCCCGGCTGCTGCGCCCTATGAGGCTGGCAGCTGCGCGATCCGGATCGAGTTCCCGAACGGGTCCCGCAACCCGAAGTCGATGCCATAGCCGCGGTTCTCCGGCTCCTCGGTGAGCTCGACGCCCTTCGCCTTGAGGTCCGAATGCGTCTGGTAGACGTCGTCGCAGCGGAAGAACAGCGACCCGCCTGCAGCGCCCTTGGTGAGCAGATCGCGGACCTGCGCGGCGGTCTCGTCGTTCAGCGACGGGGCTCCGGGACGCTCCAGCAGGATCTCGCGGTCCGGGTCACCGGGAACCCTGACGGTGAGCCACCGCATGAACCCGAGGTCGGCGTCCGTGCCGACTTCGAGACCGAGCTTGCCCACGTAGAAGTCGAGGGCGTCGTTCTGGTCGAGGACGTAAATCTGACTGATTCCGAGTGCATTCAGCATGGGGCCGACGCTAAGGGTGGTCACCGGGGTGGCGCTTCTCCGAAACTGCTCGGTCGTAACCACGCCCTCGCGAAGCAGGACGGCACCGGCGGCAAGGGACCGCGCTGCCGGTAGGCGCTGGGAGGCTCACCCACGATCTCGCGGAACACCCGGCTGAACGTGCCCAGGCTGCTGAAGCCGACATCCATGCAGACGTCCGTGACGCTGCGCTCGGTGGACCGCAGCAGAAACATCGCCCGTTCGATGCGGCGGCGCTGCAGGTAACGGTTGGGCGTCTCGCCGAACGTGGCCCGGAACGTGCGGATGAAGTGCGCCTGCGAGACCAGCGCGACCCGGGCCAGGGTGGGAATGTCGAGTGGCTGGGCGTAGTCGCGATCCATCGCATCTCGCGCCCGGAGCAACCGTCGGTTCTGCTCCTCAAGAGCGCGGCCCATTCCGAGATCTTCGCAGTCGCTACTTCACGACTTTCCGCGGTGCGTGCTACGACATCTGCATGTTCGGCAAAGGGGGGTTCCTCAAGCGGGTCAACATCGCCGTCGATGCCGCAGTCCAACCCGGGGAGCAGCGGCTGGCGGCCGTGTACGTGCAAGGCCCGGCGCGAGCGCCCTCGGCCACCGCGGCTGCCACCGGTGGCCTTGCGGCTGCTGCGGCCCTGGTGAGTTCCGCGCCCAACATGGCAAATCAAATGAGCTCCGCCTGGCTGCTCGCCATCACCGACCAGGATCGGGTCCTGGTGCTTGCCATGGACGGCCTCACCGCGCGTACGGCCACGCTGGCGGCGAGCTTTCCCGCCGACTCGGTGACGGTGGAGACGGCGAGCAAGTCCGCGTTCGCCCTTGCCTTCCCTGACGGGCAGAGCGTGCATTACCGCGTTCTCCCCGCCTGGCGCAGCGAGGCGGCCGCATTCCTGGAGTTGCTGTCGGTCACCGACTAGCGCGGGCCTCGACCGGTGCGGCGATCAGGCCACCGACCAGGGGCTGAGCCTGGTGCGTGAGTGGGCGAGGGGGGAGTTGAACCCCCACGTCCTTACGGACACACGGACCTGAACCGTGCGCGTCTGCCATTCCGCCACTCGCCCGAGCGACCGTCCGACGCTACCACGGGGTCAAGCTCACCTGCGGAGCTCGCACCAGCACAAACGACGCCTGCGGGACGCGAAAGAGCCCCCGCCTGACACCGGGTCACCAGCTCCCGCCGTTACGATCTCTCCACCTCGGACGTCACAACGGAAGGAGGCTCTTGGTGGGGGTGCTGCAGCGCTTCGAGCGCCGTCTCGGCGGCCTCGTCGAAGGTGCTTTCGCCAAGGTGTTCAAGGGTGGTGTGGAGCCGGTCGAGCTGGCCGAGGCCCTCACCCGGGAGTGTGACGAGCGGCGCGCCCGCGGAGCCAAGCGAACGCTGGTGCCGAACGAGTTCGTCATCCACCTCTCCGACCCGGACTACCAGCGGCTCGCGCCTTACCGCCAGGCGCTCGGTGACGAGCTTGCGACGCTGGTCCGCGAACACGCTGCCGCCCAGCGCTACACGTTCGTCGCGCCGGTCGTCGTGACGCTCGAGCTCGATCCCGAGCTCTCCGTCGGGCGCTACGACATTCACAGCAACGTGAGCGGCGAGCCACGGCCTCGTGGTGCCGCCGGTTCGGCGCAGCAGCGGCTGACCGAAGTGGGCGCCGGGCCGCCCCCGTTCCCGCAGCCGCCGCGCACGCCACAGCCACAGGTCCCACCGGGCGCCTCCGCGGTCGGCCCGACGAACCCCAGCCACAACGGTCCCCCCGAGGACCGCCCGGCGCGGCTCATCGTCACTGTTGGAGGCTCCGCGGCGACGGGCAGCGATGCGGCGGCAGGGCGCGAGCTCGAGATCGTGCTAAGCCGGCCACTCAGCGTGGTGGGCCGCAGCTCCGACGTCGACGTGCAGCTGGCCGACACCGGGGTTTCCCGCCGCCACGGGGAATTCCTGCTGCAGCCGAACGGCCAGCACGTCTACCGTGACCTGGGCTCGACGAACGGCAGCCGGGTCAATGGACGCAAGGTTCATGAAGTGCCGCTCGTCGACGGAGACCGGATCGAGGTGGGCCGCAGCGTGCTCGTCTACCGCCATCCGGTCTCGCCGCGCGGGGGCGACGGTCGCCAGGGTGGAGAGCTCTCCGGTCACCCAGCCGAGGCGTAGCCCGTGACCGACGCTGCGTACCTGGTCATCCGCCTGACGTTTCTCGGACTGCTCTGGCTCTTCGTGCTGGCGGCGGTCCGGGCGGTGCGGTCGGACCTCTTCGGCCCCAGCAAGCGCCAGCTGCGTCGCGACGCCCCCGCCCAGCCCGTCTACGCCCCGCCGCCACCGCCCAAGGCGCGCCGCGGAAAGGCCAGCAAGCTCCTCGTCGTCAGCGGCCGCGCCCGCGGCCTCACCATCCCGCTCGGCCAGGCTCCGATCACCATGGGACGGGCCGGTGACTCCAGCCTGGTGCTTGATGACGACTTCGCCTCGGCACACCACGCGCGCCTCGTCCCCCACGACGGCCAGTGGTTCGTGGAAGATCTCGGCTCGACCAACGGCACCTACCTCGATCGCACCAAGGTGGTACGGCCTACACCCGTCCCCGTCGGGGTACCGGTGCGCATCGGGAAGACCGTTCTGGAGCTGAGACGATGACGGGACGATCGGAGTGACGTTGCGACTGCGCTACTCCGTGCGTTCCCATGTCGGCAAGGTGCGCGACGGAAACGAGGACTCCGCCTACGCCGGTTCCCGCCTTGCCCTCGTCGCTGACGGCATGGGTGGCCACGCCGCCGGCGAGGTCGCCAGCTCGGCTGTCGTCGCGACGATGGCGCAGCTCGACGACGACGAGGCCGGCCTCGATCTGCTCGAGGTCCTGGCCGCAGCGGTTCAGGCGGCGAACGACCACCTCCGCGCGATGGTCGACGCGAACTCCGCGCTGGACGGGATGGGCACCACCCTCACGGCGATGCTCTCGTCCGGGACCCGGCTGGGACTGGCCCATGTCGGCGACAGCCGCGCCTACCTGCTGCGCGACGGCGAGTTCAGCCAGCTCACCCACGACCAGACCCTCGTGCAACGCATGGTCGACGAGGGACGCATCACGCTGGAGCAGGCCGAACGCCACCCGCAGCGCTCGCTGCTGACGCAGGCGCTCGACGGGCGGGCCGGGGTCGAACCCGACCTGTCGGTACGCGAGGCCCGCCGCGGCGATCGCTACCTGCTGTGCAGCGACGGCCTGTCCGGCTACGTCAGCCACGACCTCATGGGCGAAACGCTGGACATCCCCGATCCGGATCAGGCAGCTGAGCGACTGATCGCCCTGGCGCTGGAGGCGGGCGCGCCGGACAACGTCACGGTCGTCATCGCCGACGTCGTCGACGACGAGGCCGGGCTGCCGGACACCCCGGTCGTGGGAGGGGCCGCTGCCGAGCAGGCAGCCGTTCCCTCGGCGGCCAACGCGGTCGTGCTGCCCGGCGGCGCCTCGCTCACGCCGGACGAGCGGGCCGCCAAGCGCGACGCCGGACACCGCCGGCCCGCCGCACCCCCACCCGAGGACGAGCCGGCCGAGGCCGGGCCTACTGACGCTCCAGCCGTGACAACCGGCGTCTTCCGCCGTCCCGACCTGTCCGGCGAGGCCGCCGCACCCGACGACCTGCGGGCCACCCCGCCGGCCGGGATGCCGCCAATCGTCGACGAGCCGATACACCGGCGCCCGCGGCGTCGCTGGTACCGGCGACCGATCCCGCTGGCCCTCACCGCCC
Source organism: uncultured Actinomycetota bacterium (assembly GCA_963782485.1). Taxonomy (GTDB): domain Bacteria; phylum Actinomycetota; class Actinomycetes; order Frankiales; family Frankiaceae; genus DATAZK01. The sequence goes on along the minus strand of CAWAJV010000003.1, from coordinate 561,946 downwards.
TGGTCGTGATCGTCGCCGGTGCGGTCGTCATCACGGCCGTCATCGTTTCCAATTCCTGGTACGTCGCCCGCGACGGCGAGTCCACCGCCCTCTTCCACGGGATCCAGAGCGCCCCGCTCGGGGTGCACCTCTCGTCCGTCGACCAGCGGGGCATCGGCGTCTCGAAGCTGACCCCGGTCGACCAGGCCAAGGTGCGCGACGGCATCGTCGCCGACAGCCGCGCCGATGGCGTCTGCATCCTCGAGCGGCTGCGCTTCAACGCGCGAGGACGCCGCCTACACCGCGGCCAAGCGGGCCGCCAACCGCGAGCGAGCCCAGCCGAAGGCGACTCCCACCCCGACCCGCACCCCCACCGCCACGCCGAGTCCCTCGGCCACCGTGACGCTCACCGCGACCCCCTCCGCTGCGGCCAGGCCGACGCCCGCGTCCTCTCGCACCGCCGGCGCCTCCCCGTCCGCCAGCGGGACCCCGATCCCGTCGCCCTCGCCCATTCCGGCGAGCTGCCCGTCGTGACGCGCCCGTGACCCGCGCATGACGACGACCGCGACCTTCGCTCCGGCCCGACCCAACCGTCGGGGCACGGAGCTCTTCCTCCTGCTGTTCGCAGTGATCGTTTCCACGGCGGCGCTCTCCGCCGTCGTGCTGGCCCACGACAACCGGATCACCGGCAAGGTCGGGCTGCTCTCCGGCGGCTTCCTCGCCGTCTACCTGATCGCCCACATCGCCGTCCGCAAGCTGGCTCCGGCCGCCGACCCCCTGCTGCTGCCGATCATGGCGCTGCTCAACGGGCTCGGCCTGGCGATGATCTACCGGCTGGACCTCGGCTACGCCGACCGCGCGCGCCGGCTCGGCAAGCCCATCCCGAGCGGCCGTGCGGAGCTGCAGCTCACCTACTCGTTCGTCGCGGTGCTCGTCCTCATCGCCGTGCTCGTCATCATTCGCGACCACCGCACGCTCGCGCGCTACACCTACACGTCCGCGTTCATCGGGCTCGGCCTGCTCGCGACGCTGGTTTTCGCGCCCTCGCAGAACGGCGCCGCGGATCGCGCTGCCCTTCGCGAACATCCAGCCCGGCGAGTTCTCGAAGATCCTGCTGATGATCTTCTTCGCCGGCTACCTGGTACGAAACGCGAAGTGCTCTCCGTCGTCACGAAGCTCGTTCCTCGGGCTGCCGCTGCCGCGGGCGCGCGACATGGGCCCGCTGCTGCTGGCCTGGATCGCCAGCATGCTGATCCTCGTCGTCATCAAAGACCTCGGCACGTCACTGCTGTTCTTCGGCATCTTCCTCGCGCTGCTCTACGTGGCGACCGAGCGCGCGCCGCTGGGTCGTCATCGGCCTCCTGCTGTTCGCCGCCAGCGCCGTCTTCAGCTATTACGCGTTCGGCCATGTCCGGCTGCGGGTCGACATCTGGCTGCACCCGTTCCGGCCGTCGCTGATCAACGGAAACGCGTATCAGCTGGTGCAGGGTCTCTTCGGGCTGGCCAACGGCGGCCTCTTCGGTGCCGGGCTCGGCCGCGGGCGCCCCGACGTCGTGCCGTCAGCCTGGAACGACTTCATCCTCTCCAGCCTCGGCGAGGAGATCGGCGCGGTCGGGGTCATGGCGCTCCTGGTCCTCTATTTCCTGCTGGTAGCGCGCGGGCTGCGGGCCGCCCTCGGAGTGCGCGACGGGTTCGGCAAGCTCCTCGCCGCCGGGATCGGCACCGCGCTCGCGATCCAGGTCTTCGTCGTCGCCGGCGGGGTGCTGAGAGTGATCCCGCTGACCGGCCTGACCTTGCCTTTCGTCGCCTACGGCGGGAGCAGCCTGCTCGCTAACGCGATCCTGATCGCCCTGCTGCTGCGGATCAGCGACGCCGGTCGGCGGCCGCCACCCGCCCCCAGCGACTCGGTCCCGCTGTACGACCCGCAGGCCGTCGAGGACAGCCCGACCCAGGTCGTAGCCCTATGACGCGATCGTGGCGCTGTGAACCGGCCGATCCGGCGGCTGTCGATCGCCTGCCTGGTCCTGATGCTGTCGTTACTCATCGCCGACAACCTGATCCAGCTCGTCGAGGCAGGTTCGTTGCGCAAGCGGCCGCAGAACAGCCGCCAGCGCCAGATGGACCTGGCTCGTCGAGCGGGGGCCGATCGTCGTCGACGGCAAGTCCGTAGCCGAGTCGGTCCCCGTGGACGACGTCTACAAGTACCAGCGCCGCTATCCCGGCGGCGGCCTGTACGCCCCGCTGACCGGCTACTTCTCGATCGTCTCCTCCACCCAGATCGAGCAGGCCGAGAACGGCGTGCTCTCCGGCCAGGACGATCGGCTGTTCATCCGGCGGCTGTCGGACTACTTCACCGGGCGGCAGCCCAAGGGCGGTTCGGTGGTCCTGACCATCGATTCGGCCACCCAGTTCGCCGCTTCGGCGGCCCTCGGCAATCGCAAGGGCGCCGTCGTCGCGCTCGACCCCAAGACGGGCGCGGTGCTCGCACTGGTCACCTCGCCCACGTACGACCCGAACCTGCTGGCGGTCCATGACGGCGCGACCCTCAACCGGAACGACCGGCGCGCTCACCTCCGACCCCGCCAAGCCGCTGTTAGATCGCGGTACCGAGCTCACGTATCCGCCCGGATCGACCTTCAAGCTGGTCACGGCGGCCGCGGCGCTCTCGTCCGGCAAGTACACCCAGGACACCCAGATCGATGCCCCCAACGTGCTGCAACTCCCGCAGAGCACCCGCACCCTCAACAACTTCGGCGGTGAGACGTGCGCGGCGGGTCAGCGCGAATCCCTCCTCGACGCGCTGCGCACTTCCTGCAACACCGCCTTCGCCAAGCTCGGCCTCGATCTCGGTGCCGACGCGCTGAAGGCGCAGGCGGAGAAATTCGGCTTCAACTCGCGGATCCCCGGGTTCCCGCTGCGCCAGGCCGCCAGCGTCTTCCCGGCCGATCTGGACCGGCCCGAGACCGCGCTCTCCGCCATCGGGCAGTTCGACGTGAGCTCCACCCCGATGCAGATGGCGCTGGTCGCGGCGGCGATCGCCAATGGCGGCAAGGAGATGAAGCCGTACGTGGTGAAGCAGACCCTGGCGCCCGATCTCTCTCCGCTGGAGACGACGAAGCCGACCCAGCTCAGCCAGCCCGTCGACGGCAACGTGGCCGCCCAGCTCACGACGATGATGCAGGCCGTGGTCGATTCGGGGACGGGCACGGCCGCCCAGCTGAACGATATCGGCGTCGCCGTGGCAGGTAAGACGGGCACGGCGCAGAATGCGGTCGGTCAGGCGCCGCATTCCTGGTTCGTCGGGTTCGCGCCCGCCAACGACCCCCGCGTCGCCGTTTGCGTCTTCGTCGAGAACAGCGCTGGGGATCTGAACGGCCAGGGCGGGACGATCGCCGCTCCCATCGCCCGCACGGTCATGCAGGCCGCGCTAGGCAGCGGATGAGAGCGGTGACAGCGTGCCGAACCGGGACCAGACCGTGAGCAGGACCGAGAAGGGAGTACCGCGTTGATAGGCGCCGGCACCGTCCTGGGCGAGCGCTACCGCCTTGACACCCGCATTGCCATCGGCGGGATGGGAGAGGTCTGGCGGGCCCACGACGAGACGCTGGGACGCACCGTCGCCGTCAAGATCCTCAAGTCCGAGTACGCGGAGGACCCCGACGTTCGTCGAACGTTTCCGGGCCGAGGCGCGCAACACGGCCCGGCTGGCTCACGCGGTATCGCCACGGTGTACGACTACGGCGAGCTTCCGGTCGAAGGCGCCGCGGGCAGCAGTGCCTACCTGGTGATGGAACTGGTCCCCGGGCAGCCGCTCTCGGCGATCCTGCGCGAGCGCGGGCCGCTGCCCCCGAGCGAGACCATGTCGATCGTCGGGCAGACGGCGCTGGCCCTGCAGGCGGCCCACGAGCGCGGCGTCATCCATCGCGACATCAAGCCCGGAAACCTGATGATCACGCCGGACGGCCGGGTGAAGGTCACCGACTTCGGCATCGCCCGCGCCACCGACGAGGTCCCGCTGACGCAGACCGGGACGGTGCTCGGCACGTCCTACTACCTGGCTCCCGAGCAGGCCGCCGGGCGCGAGGTCACCGCAGCGAGCGACGTGTACTCGCTCGGCATCGTGGCCTACGAATGCCTGGCCGGCCGCCGCCCGTTCCAGGACACCAACCCGGTGGCCGTCGCCCTCGCGCACCAGACCGAGCCGCCGCCGCCGCTGCCGTCGAACGTGCCGGCGCCCATCGCCCATCTGGTGTACGCGGCGTTGTCGAAGAGCCCGCGCGACCGGCCGCCCACGGCGGGCGAGTTCGGCCGGCGCGCTCTCGCGCTGTCCGATCCGGCCAACACCGAAGCCTGGGCGGCGCCGACCGCCGCCACGGAAGCACTCGGCCCGCGTACCGGCGTCATTCCGGCTCCCATCCCGCTTCCCGAGCGCGAGCAGCCACAGCCTCCGCCGCGCCGCAAGCTGCCGGTCTCGGTACCGCTGATCGGGCTGCTGGTCCTCGTCGCGGTGCTGGTGACGATCCTGCTGCTGCGCAACAACGACAAGTCCGGTAACGCGAAACCCTCGAACTCGCCGTCGCCCAGCTGTCAACGACCCCGTCCCCCGACCCCCAGCGCCGACCCCGACGCCCACGCCGACCCCCACGCCGTCGCCCGACCCCCACCGCCCACGCCGACCCGCCAGCGTCAACATCAACGTCGCGGACTACCAGGGACGCACGCTCGCCTCGGCGCGAACCTCCTTGAACAACAAGGGTTTTCCGGTAACCGTCTCCGGTTCGCAACTTCCGGATGCGATCGTGGTGAACGTGAATCCCTCAGGTCCTTTGGCAGTCGGCACGCTGCTGACGATCACGACCATGGACCCCTCTCCAAGTACCTCCGCACCCGTCTCGCCCTCGGCCTCGGTGTCGGTGAGTTCGGGCGCTCAGGGCGTGCCCCCCTCGACAGGAACGACGAGCGTCCCCCCGGGTGGGTGAGCGCGTAGAGCCGGAGTCCAGCCTTCGGACCCCGCCGGAAGGACCGGCGAACCCGACGGTTCAGTCTGGTGCGCCCGCACCCGGGGTGCGGCTGCTGTCCGGTCGCTACCGGCTCGGTGAAGTCCTCGGCTACGGCGGCATGGCGGAGGTCTACAAGGCGCGCGACGTCCGGCTCGATCGCGACGTGGCGATCAAGGTGCTGCGGGCCGACCTGGCCCGCGACTCGTCGTTCAAGACCCGTTTTCGCCGCGAAGCGCAATCTGCGGCGGCGCTCGCCCATCCCATGATCGTCTCGGTGTACGACACCGGCTCCGACGAGCGTCACGATCCGCCGCTGCCGTACATCGTCATGGAGTACGTCGAAGGCCACACGCTGCGCGACGTCCTGCATCTCGACGGGCCGGCTGACGCAGAACCGGGCCGTGGAAATCATCGCGCGACGTCTGCTCGGCGCTCGAGTACAGCCACCGCACCGGCATCGTGCATCGCGACATCAAGCCGGGCAACGTCATGATCACCCCCGACGGGCTCGGTCAAGGTCATGGACTTCGGCATCGCCCGGGCGATCGCGACAATCCACCGCGACGGTCACCCAGACCGCAGCCGTGATGGGTACCGCGCAATACCTCTCGCCCGGAGCAGGCCCGCGGCGAGACCGTCGACGCCCGCAGCGACCTCTACTCGGCCGGCGTCGTGCTCTACGAGCTGCTCACCGGCCAGCCGCCGTTCCAGGGCGACTCCCCGCGTGGCCGTCGCGTACCAGCACGTCCGCGAGGACCCGTGCCCCCGTCAGACCTGGAGACCGACCTCTCCGCCCGACGTCGACGCCGTCGTCATGAAGATGCTCGCGAAGAACCCGGCCAACCGGTATCAGAACGCCGACCGAGATGCGCGACGACCTCAACCGCCGCTAGCGGGCGGCGGTGCTCGCTACGCCGCTGCTGCGCGAACACTGCCCGCCCGCCCGCCGAAAACGCCAGAAGCGGGTTCGGGAGCGCAAGCCGCGGCGTCGCGCCGAGCGGCAAGCGGCTCCTGCTCGTCGCGCCTGCTCACCCTGCTGGCCGGCGGCGCCGTCACCGGCGGCCTGCTGCTCTCGCAGGATCGCGCCCCGAGCGACACCACGGTCGCCGTGCCGCCCCTCACGGGCATGACCCTGGACAACGCGAAACGCACCATCCTGGCCGCCGGCCTGCGCCGTCGGCCGGACTCACGCCGAAGGCCAGCAGCACCGTCAATGTCAACACCGTGCTGAGCAGCGATCCGGTTGCCGGGGTCAAGCTGCAGAAGGACGCTGCCGTCGTCTCAGCTACAGCTCGGGTCCTGCGACGACGGACATCCCGCGCTCGGCGTCATCGGCTCAACCCCGGAGGTGGCCGAGGCCGCCTTGCGGAGGACGGGACTGACCTGGAAAGTCGCGCCCGTCCTCACTCCCGGAAAGCCGGTCAACACCGTCACCGGCACCCAGCCGGCCTACCCCGCGACCATCGTGGTGACGGAACCAGTCACCCTGCTGGTCGAGCGCCCGGATACGAAGGTCCCGAGCTCGTCGGCCTCACGCTGACCGCCGCGCAGTCCGCGCTGTTCGAGGCCGACCTGCAGATCAACGTGTCACCCGGAGAGCACGCTCCAGACGGTCAGGTGCTCGAGCAGAACCTGCAGGCCGACAGCACCCAGCCGCGCCGGGCCCTCGTCACCGTCACGTCAGCCAGCCCGCCGCCGACCCCCACCCCGACCCCGACCCCGTCCGCCAGCAAGGCCAAGCCGACACGCAAGACCTCACGACCCTCCACGCGAAGACGTCGCCCTCACCCTGATCGTTGATCCATGCGGATCAACTCGAACGCGGCGGCGCGCAGCCCTTCGACCTCGGCCGTAACGCCGGAGCCAGCTTGAGCGGCTCCTCATCACCGCAGACGGCGAGCCAGCGGGCAAGTATCAGGTGACCCCGTAGGTCAGTACCGATTCGGGATGGAATTGCACGCCTTCGATCGGCAGCGTCGCGATGGCGCAGACCCATGATCGACCCCGCTCGCTGTCATCGCAGTGACGGCGAGCTCCGCCGGCAGGTCGTCGCGGGCGATCGCGAGCGAGTGGTAGCGCGTCGCCATGAACGGGTTCGGCAGGCCCGCGAGGACGCCTTCGCCGTGTGGCTCACCAGGCTGGTCTTGCCGTGCAGCAGCTCGGGGGCGCGCACGCACGAGCCGCCGAACGCGACCCCGATCGCCTGATGTCCCAGGCACACCCCGAGCAGCGGGATGCTCCGCGCCGCGCAGTACCGGACGGTCTGAACGCTGATCCCGGCCTCCCACGGCCCCTTCGGACCGGGTGAGAGGAGCACCCCGTCGACCCCGAGATCGCCGATCTCCCCGCGACCATCTCGTCATTGCGGCGCACCAGGGTCTCCACGCCGAGCTGGCCGAGGTACTGCACGAGGTTGTAGACGAACGAGTCGTAATTGTCGACGACGAGAACGCGGGTCACGCCTCCGAGTGTGCCTGCCCAGCCCCTGGCGGGCAGCTCATTTGCTGGGGGCGCGCATGGGTCAGACCCACCGCACCCGAGTAAGCCGGCATCGCGATGGCGCTCTTGCTGGCGACGTCCAGGTGCAGCCCGTACGCGCCACGTACTGCTGGAAGATCTGCACGCCGGGTTCGGCCTCGAGCGCCGCCCGCAGCCGCCCCGGATCACCGAGCGCCGCGATGACGAACGGCGGGGAGTAGACCCGGCCGCTGACCAGCAGCGTGTTGCCGACGCAGCGCACCGCCGTCGTCGCGATCACGCGCTGGCCCATGACCGAGAGCGCGCTCGCACCGCCCGCGCGCAGCCCGTTCAGCACGGACTGGACATCCTGCTGGTGAACCACCAGGTCGTTCGGACTCGGTGACGGCATACCCGCCGGGTAGGAACGGGTGCGCGCCGAGCGCGGCGCGTCGTCCAGGGAGACGACCAGCCCGGGCCCGCTCCTCGCCGTGAGCCCGGCGGTTCGGGCGAGCGCGGCCTCCTCGGACTGGACCGCGCGCACCGCCCGCGAGCCGGACGCGGCGCGCAGCGGTCTCCCGGTCGACCTGCGCGCCGCAGCCCTCCGCCTGCCGCTCGAGCTTCGCGACCGACGCTTGGCGGTCAGCCACCAGCCCGGGCAGGTTGTCCTGCTGGCCGGGCAGCTGCCCACCCCGCGAGGTGGCGACGGCCGTCGCGGCGAGCAGCCCGGCGACGCCGCCACGACGGGGACCAGCACCCGGAATGTCCTGCTCCGCGGCGGGCGCGGCGAGGCCGGACGCGAAGGCGCCTCGGTCGTCACCTGCGGGTTCCTCCCAGCCGTCGCCGTTACGCTGTCGCGACGCGCCTGCCCCCCGGTTCGCAGGTACGAGAGGAGCCCCGCGTGCCCGAGTCAAAGCGCCGCAAGAAGAAGAATGCCCGTCCGGCGGCGCCCGTTGCCGCAGCCGGCCCGGGGCGTCGGCAACCAGCTCCATCCCCGGCGTGGTTCCCGTTCCTGCTGCTGGGCCTCTTCATGCTGGGCATCGCGTGGCTGCTGACCTACTACTTCTCCAACGGCGGCGTGCTCGGCATGGAGCATCTGGGCGGCTGGAACCTCGCTGTGGGTTTCGGCTTCATCGTGGTCGGGCTCGGCCTGTCGACCCAGTGGCGTTGAGCCAATCCGATAAAACCGCAGCTCAGGTGGCCCTTTTGGCGTGCCTCACACCGGTGAAACTCCATCAGTGTCATTCATCCCCAGGGGTTATCCACACTGTGGACAAGCTGGCCCGTCACTAGCACGATCAGTAGCACGATCATGCACTAGCAAGACGACGCCGGCCGGGGCGTTGCCGGAGCGACACCGCACCGGCCGCTAGCCTGACCCCGATGCTCTTCGGCCCTCCCGCCTGGCGACCCGCTGCCGTTCTCGGCGCTGCGGTGCTCGCCGCCGCGCTCAGCCCGCTCACGCTCGTGCTCCTGGCGCCGGCGGCGGTGCTGGTCGCCATCTCCATCCGTGACTGGGCCACCCGCCCGGCGTTGATGCTGAGCGACGAGGGCCTGCGCTACGCGAACGGTCTCGGGCACGCGTTCACCACCTGGGAGCTGGTCGAGACGGTGCGGGTACGCCAGGAGCGCCACTTCCTCGCGTTCGGGCGCAACCTCGAGATCGACCTGCGTGACGACACCCTCATCGTCCTGTCGCAATTCCAGCTCGCGGCACCGGTCGACGGCGTCGCGGCGGCCGTCGAAGACGCCTGGCGGCGCAGCGCCCACCCGCCTGTCGAGCTACGTGACGGAGGCGGTACGCAGCAGCGTCGCGATGACCAGTAGCGCCGCGACGGCTACCACCCCGAGCAGCTGGCGGTCCCACCGCCTCGCCCCGCCGTACGCGTAGACCGCGCCGATCAGCCCTCCGACGATGAGCCCGCCGAGGTGGCCGTACAGAGCGATGCCGGGAAAGGTGACGGTGACGATCAGATTGAGCACGATGACCCCGGTCATGGCCGACGTGTCGGCCCGCACCCTTCGGGCGAGCACCCAGTACGCGGCGAACAGACCGAAGATCGCCCCTGAGGCTCCCACCGCCAGATACCCGTCGCCCTTCACCAGGTAGCCCAGCACGTTGCCACCAATAGCGGCAAGCAGGTAAAGCGCCACGTACCTGACCCGGCCGAGCATCGACTCCAGAGCCGGCCCGACGAACGCCAGCGCGAGCATGTTGAACGCTATGTGCCAGATCGCGACGTGCAGGAACGCGCCGGTCAGTAGCCGGTAGTACTCGTGGTTGTGCGAGATGAAGCCGTTGTAGGACGCGTAATCGACCGTGAACTGGTTGATCCGCCCGCTCGTCGAGACCGGAAAGCCCTGCAGGACGAAGCCGATGACGTTGAGGACGAGCAGGGTCCACGTCGCGTAGGCCCTGCTGTAGATGCTCCGGGCGCCGAACGCGTTACGCGCCGCCGGCTGCGAGCGCTGCCCGGCGGCAACGTCGTCCGGACATTGGAAACCCACCGACGCCGGGCGCATGCACTCCGCGCAGATCGGGCGACCGCACCGCACGCAGCTGACATAGGTCAACCGGTCGGGGTGGCGATAGCAGGCCCGCGCGACCGGATCCGCGGCAGGTTGTGCGGACCCGTCCGCTGGTGGCCCCGGAGCTGAAGACATGTTGGTGGCTAGCGTTCGAGTCGCCCGGCGGCGACGCTCAGCTCGACTCGCGCTCGATCGAGATGCTCTCGATCACGATGTCGTCGTTGGGCCGGTCGGCCCGGTTGGTGGGCGCGTTCGCGATGGCGTCGACCACCTCCTGGCCGGAGACGACCTCGCCGAAGATGGTGTGGCGACGGTTCAGGTGCGGGGTCTTGCCCACCGTGATGAAGAACTGCGAACCATTGGTGCCCGGTCCGGCGTTGGCCATGGCCAGCAGGTACGGACGGTCGAAGGAAAGCTCGGGATGGAACTCGTCCTTGAACTCGTAGCCGGGGCCACCGCGGCCGCTGCCCAGGGGGTCGCCGCCCTGAATCATGAAGCCGGGGATGACGCGGTGAAAGACCGTCCCGGAGTACAGCGGCCGGCCCTCGACCTTCTGCCGGGTCTCGGGGTCGACCCAGGCCTGGCTGCCGTCGGCCAGGCCGACGAAGTTGGCAACGGTCTTCGGTGCGTGGTGAGGGAACAGGTGGATACGAATCGCACCCTTGCTCGTCTGCAACGTTGCGTAGAGCTCGTCAGCCATCGGGGTCCTTCATCGCGGAAACGGGAGCCGGAACGAGCCAAAGGTTACGTGTCATGGTCACGCCGCGAACCCGCAGGTGCTGTCAGGTGTCACCGAGTCCGGTTCCGCGGGCGGTTTCCTTTCGGCCCGACAGTGGGATGATCGACAGGACGGAACACGCGACCAACGCAAGGAGCACCACGCTGTGAGTGACCAAACGGAAGCAGCCGGCAAGAAGCTCAGTGAGGTCGCCGACACGACGGCTACGCAGGTCAAGGACCAGGCGGACTCCCTCATCGCTACCGTCGCGGCCTCGCCTCAGCTCGCCAAGGCCAAGAAGGGCGCCTCCAAGGCGCAGCAGAAGGCCGCCAAGCGCGGGCAGGAGCTCGGCGAGGAGCTGACGGTTCGGGGCAAGGCCGCCGCCAAGCAGGCCTCTTCGGAAGCGAAGAAGCGCGGCAAGGCCGCTGCTCAAGCGGCGTCCGCCGAGGCGAAGAAGCTCCGCAAGGAAGCTGCCGCCGGTGCGCCAGTCGTTGCAGCCGCGGCACGCAAGAAGGGCGAGCACGCCCTCGAATCGGCCCGCGACAAGGGCGGCGAGCTGCTGCTCTCGGCACTCGAGTCCGACCCGGGCAAGCGCGTCGCCGGCACCCACGCCGGAGCGGCGCTGAAGTCGAAGCTCACGGCCCGCAAGCGGCGGCGGCGCAAGATCGCGCTCCTGCTCGCCCTCAACGCCGGCGGCTTCATCGCCGTCAAGCAGTTGCGCGCCCGCAGGGATGAGCCGGCCGGGGCTCCCGAGTTCGCCGGGAGCAATTCGGCGGCGCCGGTCGCCACCCCGACCGAGACCGTCGCCCCCGCCGCTACGGGCACGGCAGCGGGCGAGCCGATCGCCGGGGTCGTCGACGAAGCCGGCAGCGAAACCCCCGAGGTCGAGGAGCAGACCGAAGCGCCCGCGGTGGCCGCGAGCGAGGACGGCGAGCGCTCCACGGACAAGGAGGCGTGATCAAGCGGCCCGCCGCCACGTGTCGCGGTTCGGCGGTCATCGGTTAGCCGCTGTGAGTGGAGCCGAGGGGAATCGAACCCCTGACCTCCTGCTTGCAAAGCAGGCGCTCTACCTATTGAGCTACGGCCCCGGGCGCGCCCTGGGGCGAACCGACTTTATCCGCTAGCGCAGATCGATCGACTTGGTCGCGTGATGCCAGACGTCTTCGTCGTCGCGACGCCCACGCAGCTTCAAGGCGATGACCGCGGCGGCTGCGATCACGATGAGCTTCCGCATCGAGCGCCCTCCGCAAGTTGACCATGACAGGTGGGGGAACTGACCCGCGAACCCGTGGGTTGAAACTCAGCCAGGGCACCGTGGGGGGTGTAGGGAGGCTCGGCCCCCCGGAAGACAGACACGGCGCAGCCGAATCAAAGATCGGCAAGCACCGCAATCCGTTCTCGTGGACCTAGGTGGACTTGAACCACCGGCCTCTTCCTTATCAGGGAAGCGCTCTAACCGACTGAGCTATAGGTCCTGGCTGGCGCTGCGAGTCTACTCAAACCCCGGACGCGACCGCCGGGGATTCTCCCGCTGACCGGCTACCGCTCGACGAGCGTGACCTCGACCCCGCCGACGAAGTCGGAGCAGAGGTTGTAAAGCAAGGCACCGATTGTCGAGAGCAGGGTGACGGCGATGACGTTGGCCGCTCCGAGCACGACCGTCACGAGCATGACCCGACCGAACGACAGCCAGTTGGCCAGCCCGCTACGCTCCTTGTCGGTCAGGGTGTTGGCCGCGTCTTCGATGGATTTGAAGACGCCCGAGGAGTCGAGCACGAACCACAACGCAGCGACCGCGACCAGCAGCACGATGAACATGCAGAGCGCGAACGTCAGCGAGATCCGCATCACCGACAGCGGCCCGAGATGCGCCACCTTCAGCCGGGCGCGACGGGCACCTCCGGTGCGCGCCACCGAACTGACCGGCGGGGTCAGCGGCGCCGCCGGCGGTGAGTAGCCCGCGCCGCCCGCGCTACCCGCCGCGGTACCGGCGCCGAACGCCGCGACTGCCGGATAGGCGGTCACCGGTGGCGGCCCGGCCGCAACGGTCTGCCGGCGGTCACGCGGAGCCCAGGCATCGGTAGGCGGATCTGCCTGCTCGGAGGTCACGCTTGCGTCATCCGCCTCGTCGGCGGTGAGCGTCTCTGGCTTGGTGTCGTCCGCACCGCTGCGCTCGGGGGTGAACGTATGCGGCTTGGTGTCGTCGTCGGCTCGCGTATCGGTGCCCGATCCCGAGCCGCCCGCCTTGCCGGACCCACCGGCCGCACTGCGCGGCCTGCCCGGCGACGAGGCGGGGTTACTCGGACTCACGCGTTGTCCTTCCCGGGATCACCGGCGTCCTCGTCCGCCGGAGGCTCCTCTTCCGCGTTACGCGCGACAGCAACCACCTGGACCCCTTCGGCCAAATTGATCAGCCGGACGCCCATGGTCTGACGCTGAGCCCGGCGGACATCTCGTGCCACCGTACGCAATATGCCGCCGCCGCTGGTGATTGCGTAAAGCTCGTCGTCGGGATGCACCACGAGCGCGCCGACCAGGCCGCCGCGCGCCCGCACGATCCGGGCCGTCAGCACGCCCTTGCCACCGCGGTTCTGCGCGGTGTACTCGTCGAGCCGGGTGCGCTTGGCGAAGCCGCCCTCCGTGGCGACCAGCAGGTCAGCGGTGTCGTCGTCGCGGCGCACGACCTCCATCGCGAGCAGCTCGTCGCGCGAGTCGAAACGCATGCCGATGACACCCGAGGTCTGCCGCCCCATCGGGCGCAGCTGCTCGTCGTCGGCGTGGAAGCGAATCGACATCGCGTTGGTGCTGACCAGCAACAGGTCATCGGTGTCGCTGCAGAGCTTGGCGGAGATGACCTCGTCGCCCTCGCGCAGGTTGACCGCGGCGAGGCCCCCGCTGCGGTTGGAGTCGTACGCGCCGAGCTCGGTCTTCTTGACCAGTCCCTGCTTCGTCGCGATGACCAGGTACGGAGCCACCTGGTAATCACTGATCGCCATGACCTGAGCAATCCGCTCATCCGGCTGGAACGCCAGGATGTTGGCCACGTGTTGACCCCGGGCGGTACGTGCCTGCTCGGGCAGCTCGTGGGCCTTGGCGCGGTACACCCGGCCGCGGTTGGTGAAGAACAGCAGCCAATGGTGGGTCGAGGTCACGAAGAAGTGCTCGACGATGTCGTCCTCGCGAAGGGTCGCGCCCTGGACCCCGCGCCCGCCGCGCTTCTGCGAGCGGTACAGGTCGGTCTTGGTCCGCTTCGCGTAGCCGCCGCGCGTGACCGTCACGACGACGTCCTCGCGCGCGATGAGGTCCTCGGCGCTCATGTCGCCCTCGTAGGGGATGATCCGGGTGCGCCGCTCATCGCCGTATCGCTGGGCGATCTCGCCGAGCTCCTCGCCGATGACCGTGCGCTGGCGCTGCGGGCTCGCCAGCAGGTCTTCCAGGTCGGCGATCTCGGTGCGCAGCGTGGCGGCCTCATCGGTGATCCGCTGCCGCTCCAGAGCGGCCAGGCGCCGCAGCTGCATGTCGAGGATGGCCGTGGCCTGGATCTCCGACAGCTCGTAGCGGGACATCAACTCGCCGCGGGCGGCGTCGGCCGACTCGCTATTGCGAATCAGGGTGATGACCTCGTCCAGGTGGTCGAGCGCGACCAGGAGGCCTTCGAGAACATGGAGCCGCTCGCGCTTCTTGCGCAGCTGGAAGCGGGTGCGCCGGACGATGACGTCGACCTGGTGAGCGACGTAGTAGCGCACCATCTCGTCAAGACGCAGCGTGCGCGGTACCCCGTCGACGATCGCCAGCATGTTGACGCCGAAGGTGTCCTGCAGCTGGGTGTGCTTGTAGAGGTTGTTCAGCACGACCTTCGCGACCGCGTCGCGGCGCAGCGTGATGACCAGCCGCTGGCCGGTGCGCTGGCTCGACTCGTCGGCGATGTCAGAGATGCCGGCCATGCGGCCGTCCTTGACCAGCTCGGCGATCTTCTCCGCCAGGGAGTCGGGGTTGACCTGGTACGGCAGCTCCGTGACGACGAGCTGGGTACGGCCCTTGACCTCCTCGACCTCGACCACGGCCCGCATCCGCACGCTGCCGCGGCCGGTGCGGTACGCGTCGTTGATCCCGTCCTTGCCGACGATCAGCGCGCCGCCGGGGAAATCCGGGCCGGGCACGCGCTCGATGAGAGCCTCGAGCAGCTCCTCGTCCTGCGCCTCGGGGTGTTCCAGGAACCACTGGATGCCGCTGCAGACCTCGCGCAGGTTGTGCGGCGGGATGTTGGTCGCCATGCCGACGGCGATCCCGCCACTGCCGTTGACGAGCAGGTTCGGGAAGCGGCTCGGCAGGACCACCGGCTCCTGCTGGCGCCCGTCGTAGTTGGCCCGGAAGTCGACCGTCTCCTGGTCGATGTCGCGCAGCATCTCCATCGCCAGCGGCTGCAGCCGGCACTCGGTGTAGCGCTGAGCCGCGGGCGGGTCGTTACCGGGAGACCCGAAGTTGCCGTTGCCGTCGACCAGCGGGTAGCGCATCGACCACGGCTGCGCGAGCCGCACGAGGGCGTCATAGATCGAGGAGTCACCGTGAGGGTGGTAGGACCCCATGACCTCGCCGACCACGCGGGCGCACTTGAAGTAGCCGCGGTCGGGACGGAAGCCGCCGTCGTACATCGCGTAGAGGATCCGTTGGTGCACGGGCTTCAAGCCGTCGCGCACGTCAGGCAGCGCCCGGCCGACGATGACCGACATCGCGTAGTCGAGATAGGAACGCTGCATCTCGACCTCGAGCCCGATGGGCTCTACGCGATCGCCTGGTGGCGGGCCAGGAGGGAGAACGTCGACCACGGGGTCGGCCTCTTTCTATCGGGGCGATCGGGCCTTGCGGGCCCGGATCACCGGTCTGCTCTCGCCGGACAACTGGATTTCTGGCCGGCCTGCTATCGATCTAGATGTCGAGGAACCGGACGTCCTTGGCGTTGCGCTGGATGAAGGAACGACGCCCCTCGACGTCTTCACCCATGAGCACGCTGAAGAGCTCGTCGGCCATGGCCGCGTCGTCGAGCGTGACCTGCAGGAGCACCCGGTGGTCGGGATCCATGGTGGTGTCCCACAGCTCCGTCGCGTTCATCTCACCCAGACCCTTGAAGCGCTGGACCGGGTCGTCCTTGCTGAGGCGCTTGCCGGCCGCCTGCCCCGCCTCGATGAGGCCGTCGCGCTCCCGGTCGGAATAGGCGTAGGCCGGATCGTCACGCAGCCACTTGATCTTGTAGAGCGGCGGCTGCGCGAGATAGACGTGGCCGGCCTCGATCAGCGGGCGCATGAAACGGAAGAGCAGGGTCAGCAGCAGGGTGCGGATGTGCTGGCCGTCGACATCGGCGTCGGCCATCAGAACGATCTTGTGATAGCGCAGCTTCTCGACGTCGAAGTCGTCGTGGATACCGGTGCCGAGGGCGGTGATCATCGCCTGGACCTCGTTGTTCTTGAGGACCCGGTCGATGCGCGCCTTCTCGACGTTGAGGATCTTTCCGCGCAGCGGCAGGATCGCCTGGAACTGCGGGTTGCGCCCACCCTTGGCGCTGCCCCCGGCGCTGTCGCCCTCGACGACGTACAGCTCGCAAAGCACCGGATCGTTCGACTGGCAATCGGCCAGCTTGCCCGGCAGCGAGGTGGAGTCGAGCAGGCTCTTGCGGCGGGTGAGGTCTCGCGCGGCCCGAGCGGCAATACGCGCCCGCTGCGCGTCGATCGCACGGTTGACGATCACCTTGCCTTCGCTCGGATGCGACTCCAGCCAGTCACGCAATCCGGCGTAGACCATGCTCGAGACGAACGACTTCGCCTCCGTGTTGCCCAGCTTGGTCTTGGTCTGGCCCTCGAACTGCGGCTGGGCGATCTTCACCGAGACGATCGCCGTCAACGCTTCACGGATGTCGTCTCCGGAAAGCCGCTCCTCCGCCGCCTTGGCCGTCTTGGGGGCCCGGAAGAGGTTCTGGTCCTTCGCATACGCGTTGACCGCCCGGGTCAGCGCGTCGCGGAAACCCTCCTCGTGGGTGCCGCCCTCATGAGTGTTGATCGTGTTGGCGAAGGTGTAGACGGACTCGGCGTAGTTATTGCCACCCTTCCACTGCATCGCGACCTCGGCCTCGATGCCGTCGCCCTGACCCTCGAACAGGATGACCGTCTTGTGGATCGGCTCCTTCGTCGCGTTGATGTGTTCGACGAAATCGACCAGGCCCCGGTCGTACTTGTAGGTCACCTCGGTGACCCCACCCGCCTCGGGAGCGACGACGGTGTCGAGCTCGCCCCGCTCGTCGGTGAGCTTGATGGTCAGGCCCTTGTTGAGGAACGCCATCTCCTGGAAGCGGCGCGAAAGCGTCTCGAAGGAGTAGGTCGTGGTCTCGAAGATCGTCGGATCGGCCCAGTAGGTAATGGTGGTGCCGGTCTTCTTCGAAGGGCCGCGCTTCTCCAGGGGAGCCGCCGGCCGGCTGGCGACGTACGGCTGGAACCAGCTGAAGCCGTCGCGCTCGATCTCGACCTCGAGCCGACTCGACAACGCATTGACGACGGAGACACCGACCCCGTGCAGTCCACCGGACACCGCATACGACCCGGCTTCGAACTTGCCGCCGGCGTGCAGCGTGGTGAGGACGACCTCGACCGTCTCGCGCTTCTCCACCGGGTGGCGGCCGACGGGATCCCGCGGCCGTTGTCGACACACCGGACCCCGCCATCGGCCAGCAGGGTCACCAGGATGGTGTCGCAATAGCCGGCCAGTGCCTCGTCCACCGAGTTGTCGACGACCTCGTAGACGAGGTGGTGCAGGCCGCGCTCACCGGTGGAACCGATGTACATACCGGGCCGCTTGCGTACCGCTTCGAGTCCTTCAAGAACCTTGATCGAACTAGCGTCGTAAGCCACGCAGGGGTCTTCCCGTCAGTCTCATGAATCTTCAGCTGCCCGGCGGTGCGCGTCAGTTATCAGCCCATGAGCCAAACCCTTGACACACCCGGACAGCAGTTCATCCTACTTCCCAATGACGTGCACGGATGCCCGCCACGCGGCCTGTCGCACACGTAGACGCAATAAGGGTGCATTCTCGATTCCCCCCACTGGGGAGGCGCGCACCGAACGTCTGATCGCCGCTCAGCCACCCATCGACCCCGGCCGGTGGCGGTGGTCAGCCGTAGGTATCACGAGGGCCGCGGCCGTCGGAGATGCGCAGCGCCCCGTGGCGCCAATCCGGGCTGCTCGGGCCACGAATCACCAGGCTGCGCACCACATCCGGCCCCAGCTGCTCCTGCAGCTTGGCCGTGAGCGTGCGCGAGAGCAGGCGCAGCTGGGTGGCCCAGGCGGTGGATTCGGCCTCGATCACGAGCTCACCGTCACGCAGCCGGGTGGGCCGCGAATGCGCCGCCACCTGCGCCCCGACGAGCGCATCCCAACGCGAAAGCACGCTGGCACCGGCCGCCTGGGCCTGCCAGCCACGCTCGGCGAGCAGGTCGGAGAGTGCCGCGCCGATGGCGACCGGCTCTCCCTCCGGCCGGCTGCTGCGCGCTGCCTCCCGGGCCGACTGGCGCCCCACGCGGCGTTCGCTCCGCCCGGCAGCCGCCGCCTTCGCCCGCGCATCGGCCCGGGCGCGCGCGAGAGCCTCACGCACCAGGTCGGGGCCGCTGGTGCCGGAAGTCACCGGCTCAGCCTCACTCATCCGGATCCACCTGCCCATCCGTCGCCGCGGGCCCTGGGCGGGCTGGCCGGGCTGGCGCGCCCGGTTCATCGCCAGCAGCCACTGCTGACACAGTGCCCGATCCCACCGACAAAATCTGCCCGCGGAGCTCGGGCGGCACGTCGTCGCCGACCGCCGCCGTGATCAACACCTGCTCGGCCGGCTCGAGAAGGGTCGCCAGGCGGTGTCGCCGGCTGCTGTCCAGCTCAGCGAACACGTCGTCGAGCAGCAGAACGGGTTCGCTGCCGCCGTGTTCACCCTCTCGCAGGAGCTCGTACGACGCCAGCCGTAGCGCCAGTGCCAGCGACCACGACTCGCCCTGACTCGCGTACCCGCGCGCCGGGAGCGTGCCGATCGACAGGACCAGATCATCGCGGTGCGGCCCGGCAAGCGACACCCCGCGCTCGATCTCCTGCGGCCGCAGCCTCTGCAGCTCGGCCCGCAGCGCGTCGGCCAGCGCTGCCGGGTCCTCACCGGCAGCGGCGAGATCGGGAACGCTGGACCGGTATTCCACCGTGATCGGACCGCGATTGTCGCTTACCCGCTCGTAGGCGTCGTCGACCAGCGGCGTGATCGCCGAGGTGGCCCGCAGCCGTCCGGCCAGCAACTCGCCCCCGACGCGAGCCAGGTGGTCATCCCAGACGTCAAGGGTGGCCAGGTCACCCGAGCCGGCGGAGCTGCTACGGCCACGGCGCGCCTGCCCCGCCGTCTTCAGCAGCGTGCTCCGCTGCTTGTTGACCCGCTCGTAATCGGCCCGCACCCCGGCGTACCGGGGCGCCCGAGCGACCAGCAGGTCGTCGAGGAACTGGCGCCGGCCGCCCGGATCCCCTTTGACCAGCGCGAGATCCTCAGGCGCGAACAGGACGGTGCGGAGCAGGCCGAGCACCTCGCGGGGGCGCGGAACGGGTGCGCGGTTGACCCGCGCCCGATTGGCCCGCCCTGGCACCAGCTCGATCTCGATGCTGATCTGCCGCTCGTCACGCACGACGGCGCCGCGCACGACAGCGCGCTCGGCTCCCTGGCGCACCAGCGGCGCGTCGGTGCCCACCCGATGGCTGCCCAGCGTCGACAGGTAGCCGATCGCCTCCAGCAGGTTCGTCTTCCCCTGGCCGTTCGAGCCGAGGAAGGTCGTCCGGCCGGCCGAAAGCCGCAGGTCGACCTGCGTATAGCTACGGAAGTCGGTCAGGGACAGGGCAGACAGATACACCGGTGGGCAGCGCAGGCGGCGGGGTCGGGTCGCTCAGTCAGCGACGGTGGGGGCGACGTCGGCGGCAGACCCGCCGGTGCCGGGCTCGGCACCGGCAGCGGTGATCGCGTGGCCGCCGAACTGGTTACGCAGGGCTGCGACGACCTTCATCGCGGGAGAGTCCTCCTGGCGGCTGGTGAACCGGGCGAAGAGCGCGGCGGTGATGACCGGGGTCGGCACGGCATGGTCGATGGCCGCCTCGATGGTCCAGCGGCCTTCCCCGGAATCCTCGGCGTAGCCGCGCAGCTGCGCGAGCCCCGGATCTGCCTCGAGCGCGTTGACCAGGAGGTCGAGCAGCCAGGAACGGATCACGGTGCCCTGGGTCCAGCTCTTGATGACGCCGGTGACGTCCTTGACCATCCCGGCAGCCTCGAGCAACTCGAAGCCCTCGCCGTAGGCCTGCATCATCCCGTACTCGATGCCGTTGTGGACCATCTTCGCGAAGTGACCGGCACCGACGTCGCCCGCGTGGACGAAACCGGCATCCCCCTCGGGCTTCAGCGCGTCGAAGAACGGCTGGGCCACCGCGACATGTTCAGCGCTGCCGCCGGCCATGAGCGCATAGCCGTTCTCCAGGCCCCAGACACCGCCGGAGACTCCGCAGTCGACGAAGCCGATCCCGGCCTCCGCGAGGTCGGCCGCGTGCTTCTGGTCGTCGGTGTACTTCGAATTACCACCGTCGACGACGACATCGCCCCTGCTGAGCAGGCCTTTGAGCGCCGCCAGCGTCTCGTGGGTCGGCCTACCGGCCGGCACCATCACCCAGACCACCCGCGGGGTCGGGAGCGCCTCAACCAGTGCCGCCAGCGTGTCCACATCGCGCTGGCCGGGGTCGCGGTCGTAGCCGACCACGGCGTGGCCCGCCTGGCTGATGCGCTTGGCCATGTTGCCGCCCATGCGGCCGAGGCCGATGATGCCGATCGTCGCCACGAGGCTGCTCGCCTTTCGGTTCGGTAACGCCTTTGCGAAGCCTGCCGACCCTCAGCCGGAGAGCCGGACCGGCATCAGCAGGTAGCGGTAATCCGGGCCTGCATCGGTGGACTTGCCCGTGAAGACGGCGGGCTTGCGCGGCGCTTCAGCCGGATCGTCACTCGCGAAGCCGACCCGCACCGAATCGGAGTCGAGCGCGCCGAGGCCGTCGAGCAGGTAACCCGGGTTGAACGCGATCGACAGTGATGGGCCGTCGTAAGTCGCGGCGATGGCTTCACGTGCCTGGGCTTCACCGCCGGCGCCCGCCTCGAGAACGACCTCGCCGGCGGAGAACGTCAGCATGACGGGCGCCGTACGTGCCGCCACGAGCGAGACCCGGCGGGCAGCGTCGACCAGCGGCGCGACCTCGACCTCGGCCGACAGCGGGGAGGTTGGCGGGAGCAGCCGCCGGTAGTCCGGGAACTGGCCGTCGATGAGCCGGGTGGTGCTGTGGCGAGCTCCGCAGGAAAAGCCGGCGAGCGCCTCCCCGGACGGGCCGCTTCCGATGGCGACACTCGTCTCGGCACCGGCGGCCGCCAACGCCTTGGCCGCGTCGGCGAGGGTGCGGGCCGGCACCAGGGCGGTGCCGGTGACCTCGGGGTCTTCCGGGCGCCACGCCAGCTCGCGAACAGCGAGCCGGTAGCGGTCGGTCGAGGCCAAAGTGAGCTTCTCTCCGGCGATCTCGATCCGCACGCCGGTCAGGACCGGAAGCGTGTCATCGCGGCCGGCGGCGATGGCGACCTGCGAAACCGCCGAGGCGAAGGCGCTGCTGCCGAGACGCCCGGTGACTTCCGGCAGGCCGGGCAGTGCCGGGTAGTCCTCGACCGGGAGGGTCGGGAGCGTGAAGCGGCTGCTCCCGCAGGTGAGGACGGCTCGCGACGGCTCGATCGCGAGCTCGACCGGCGCGGCGGGAAGGGCCCGCACGATCTCGGCGAGCAGCCGTCCGCTCACGAGAGCGCGGCCTTCCTCGACCACCGAGGCGTTGATCTCGCCCCAGGCGGCGACCTCGTAGTCGAAGGCGGACAAGCGCAGCCCGTTGTCACTCGTCTCGAGCAGCAGGCCGGCCAGCACCTGAAGCTGGGTCGTGGGCCGGTTGGGGAGCGTGCGGGCAACCCACGTCACCGCATCCGTCAGCTCGTCCCGCTCGACGCGAAACCTCATGCCCGAACCTCCAGAGCTTGTCCCCAACCCTCTGGTGCAGGGTTGTTGTCATTAATCAATCCCAAAGAGAGCCGTTGTATTAGGCGCGGTGGACAGTGTGGAAAACCGCCGTCCGGGCAGCTCATCCGGCTCGCCGGCCGGTGGATGAGCTGTGCGCGACGGGGGCCGGGACTTAGGTCCCGCTGTGGGCGGACGTTGGCCCCCGCCGACTGTCCCCGCGAAGTCCACCGGTCATCCACAGAACTATCCACAGGCTGTGTACACAGATCATTCTTCGTGATCTGCACCACATCGGACGTAGCGACGTTCACCCACGCGTTGCCTCGGCGAGCCTGAACACCGGCGCTCGCGTGGCGGACCGGTGCTGCAGCGCGGATCGGCACGACTAGCGGCCCTTCGAACGGATGCGGCTGTGCAGCTCCGTCACCTGGTTGTAGACCTGGCGCTTCTCGGCCATCAGCGCCTCGATCTTGCGGTTGGCGTGGATGACGGTCGTGTGGTCGCGCCCGCCGAAGTGGGCGCCGATCTTGGGCAGGGAAAGGTCGGTGAGCTCGCGGCACAGATACATGGCGATCTGGCGGGCCATCACCAGGCTTCGACTGCGCGACGAGCCGCACAGGTCATCCATCGACACCCCGAAGAAGCCGGCGGTCTGGCTCATCACGACGGCGGGGGTGATCTCCGGATCGCTCGCGTCGGGGATGAAATCCCGCAGCACGGCTTCGGCCAGCTTCTGGTCCAGCCGCACGCCCTGAAGGCTGGCGAACGCCGCAACGCGGATCAGCGCCCCTTCGAGCTCGCGGATGTTGCGCTCGATGTGCGTGGCGATGTAGGTCAACGTGTCGAGATCGACCTCGACATCGGCCGCCGCTGCCTTCTTCGACAGGATCGCGATCCGGGTCTCGAGGTCCGGCGCACTCACGTCGGTGATGAGGCCCCACTCGAACCGGCTGCGCAGCCGGTCCTCCAGGGTCGAAAGCTGCTTGGGCGGCCGATCCGAGGTGATCACGATCTGCTTCGAGCTGCCGTGCAGATCGTTGAACGTGTGGAAGAACTCCTCCTGGGTTCGTTCCTTGTTCTCCAAGAACTGGATGTCGTCGATCAGCAGGATGTCGACATCTCGGTAGCGCGAGCGGAAGTGCTGCTGCTTGTCATCGCGGATGGCGTTGATGAACTCGTTGGTGAACTCCTCGGAGTTCACGTAGCAGATCCGTAGCTCGGGGTGCATGTTTGCGGTGTCGTGAGCGATCGCGTGCAGCAGGTGGGTCTTGCCCAGCCCGGAGTCGCCGTAGATGAACAGCGGGTTGTAGGCGCGACCGGGCGCTTCGGCTACGGCAACGGCGGCCGCGTGCGGGAAGCGGTTTCCATCGCCGATGACGAAGGTCTCGAAGGTGTAGCGCCCGTTGAGCTTGGAGACCGAGCCCACCGGGTCGGCCTTGGTCGTCACCGCCGCGAGCCGGCTGGCCGGCTCGTTGACGGGCTCCTCGGGAACCACGTCGGGGTCGGGAGCGGATCGCACCACTACCGCGAAGTCGATCGGGCGGCCGAGCGCGGCCGACATCCGGGTCACCACGAGCGGGCGCAGCTTGGTGTCGAGCAGGTCGCGGATGATCTCATTGGGCGCAGCGAAAAGCACGGTGTCGTCGAGGACCCCGACCGCCCGCACTCCACGGATCCAGGCGCGATCGTGTGCTGACAGACCCTGCTCGCCGAAATCAGATTTGGCAGCGTCCCAGGCGGCCGAAACTGCAGCCACCTCCGAGCCGGTGCCCTCGGCTTCCGCCACGACGTGCAACTCCTCAACTACCGAGATGGCGGACAATTGCGACGGGGCGTACCGGTCGGCCAACGAAAATCCCCCCTAGCAGCATCGAACGTCCTTGCCTTGCGAATCCATGCGCTCACGTCGTTACAGCGTTTGGGTACAGCTTTCGGCCAGCGTTGAGCAACCGCCGAGTCCACAGACTTGTCCACAGGGTGTGCACGGCAGTATTGCCGCGCCCAGACAACCCCTGGACGACGCATGGACGGCGGGATGTCCACGGTGGTGAGGGGCTGACGCTAGCAGCGTCAGACGGCATCCGTCGACGGGTTGTCCACACCACGGAGGAACACTTTTTTCCTGCTCACGCAGCGTGATTAGGCTCGCGTTGCGACGGTCGCCACGGCGCCATTACGCGAGGTTGCGCGTTTGACCGGTTACCCGTGCGCCCGTACCTTCGAGGGTCAGCCGTGCCTCGGCTTCTGTCGTGAAAATCGCCATGATCCGCGGGCCGCTCACGCACCAATTCAACTCCGGAGTAGACCTTGAGCAAGCGCACGTTTCAGCCCAACAACCGCCGGCGGGCTAAGACGCATGGGTTTCGCTTGCGTATGCGCACCCGTGCCGGGCGCGCCATCCTGACCGCTCGTCGGCGCAAGGGCCGCCACGAGCTTTCCGCCTGACGCCGGTGCTGCCCGCCGCAGCACGGGTGCACTCCCGCAGTGACCACCGGCTGGTCGCCAGGGCGGGTTGCCGTGCGCGGCGTGGTGCGGTCGTCCTGAATCTGGCCGGTTCCGGTCATGGCCGCCCCCGGGCGACCGTTGTGGCAGGTCGCAGGGTCGGGCCCGCGGTCGTCCGCAATCGCGTGAAGCGGCAGCTGCGTGAGCAGGTGCGCGCCCGCCTGGAGTCGCTGCCCCCGGGATCGCTGCTCGTCGTCCGTGCTCTCCCCGGGGCTGCGGAGGCCACCTTCACCGAGCTCGGCTCGTGGGTCGAGTCGGGGCTGCACACCTGCATCAAGCGGGTCGGCGATGGCTGAGCCGGCCACTCAGGCGATCGCTGAATCCGGCGAGCCGGCCATGGCCGCGCCCGCGTTGGAGCCGGCCCGCGCCGGCCTCCTCGCCCGCCTGCTAGCGGCGATCGTCCGCGGTTACCAGCTGGCGATCAGCCCTCTGCTCGGGCCGCGCTGCCGGTTCGCACCCTCCTGCAGCGAGTACGCCATTGAGTCGCTGCGTGTTCACGGAGCGTTACGAGGCTTTTGGTTATCGCTTCGTCGCCTCTCCCGATGCCACCCGTTCCACGAAGGTGGGTACGACCCGGTGCCGGAGCCGAAGGCGGCCCGCCGGTCGCGCACCCCTGACCCCAGCGGTTCGACTAGCGCTCGCAGCAGCGCCACTACCAGTAAGGAAGCAGGCGAGCGTCTGTGTTAGACCCGCTGTACAACCTCGTCGCCCGCGGGGTCATCGTCTTCCACAACCTGCTGTCGCCGATCTTCGGCAAGCACAGCTTCTTCTCGTACGCGATCGCCATCGCGCTGATCGTCGTCATCGTCCGGATCCTGATCTTCCCGCTGTTCGTGCGGTCCGTGAAGGCGCAGCGGATGATGCAGATGCTTCAGCCGCGGATGAAGGAGATCCGCGAGAAGTACAAGAACGACAAGCAGCGCATGAACCAAGAGGTCATGAAGCTGCAGAAGGAGCATGGCAACCCGCTGCTCGGCTGCCTGCCGCTGCTCCTGCAGATCCCGCTGTTCATCTCGCTCTACCACGTCTTCAACGCGGTCTCCCGGCCGCCGACGCAGATTGCCGGCCACATCCTGTCGTTCAAGGCCACCAGCGGCCTGACCGGTGGCTACTACGACCAGGTGACCCACGTGCTCGGTCACCTCAGCAGCAACGGCCAGTCGGTGGTCGCGGACAGCAAGGCGGCCGAGGTGGCCGGCCTCGCTACGGCGAAGTTCGCCGGGGTCACGCTCAGCTCAGCACTGACGTCCACCAAGCAGACTCTCGACCTGCTGGGTGCGAACGGAGTCACGGTCAAGATCGTCGCCGCGATCATGATCGTGATCATGGCCGTGACGGTCTACATCACCCAGCGTCAGATCATGTCGCGCGGCGGCCCGGTCGATCCGCAGCAGCAAAAGATCCAGAAGGTGATGCTGTACGGCTCGCCGCTGGCGCTGGCCGTCTTCGGTGTCCGCTTCCCCATCGCGGTGCTCGTGTACTGGCTGGTCACGAACACCTGGAGCATGGGCCAGCAGTTCTTCATCCTGCGCAAGATGCCTCCGGTGCTGCCGCCGACCGGGGCGAGCGCCGTGTCATCGTCACGAACGGCCGCGCCGCCCCAGAAGCCCAAACTGTTCGGCAAGCAGGCACCGCCCCCGCCGCCTGCGCCGGCGCCGCGCCTGACCCAGAAGCGGCAGGCTCCACCCCCGGGCGAGGCGTCCGAGGCGTCCGAGGGGCCGAGTCTGGAGAAATCGCCGCCCGAGTCGCCGAACGGAAGCCCGGGCGGTGCGGGTGGTGCCAAGGCAGGGTCGGGATCGGGCAGCTCAGGCGGGCGAACCGTCAGCGGCGGCAGCGGTTCGGCTCAGCGACCCAGGCGTAATAACCGGCCCGCGGCGAAGCCCAAGGGCAAAGGACCTAGAAAGGGTGGACGCCGATGACTGGCGCCGATCTCAAGTCGGAGCCGGGCGAACCCGGCCAGCCCGGCCCCGCCGCTGATGGTGTGGGGGGCGCGGTGGATGTCGACACTGCGCCGGAGCCCGCGGGCGCCACTGAGGGTGTTCTCGATGATTCCGATCAAGTAACTTCGGAATCCCGCAAGCCACGCGTGGCACCGGATCTGGTGCGTGAAGGCGATGTGGCAGCGGACTACCTCGAGTCGCTGCTCGACATCCTGGATCTCGACGGCGACCTCGACATGGATGTCGAGGGCGAGCGTGCCGTCGTGGCCATCGTCGGTAAGGGTCTGAGCGCTCTCATCGGGGAAAAGGGCGAGACGCTCGAGGCGCTTCAGGAGCTCACCCGCCTCGCCGTGCAGCGCGAGATGGGGTCGCGAAGCCGGCTGATGCTCGATGTCGGCGGCTTTCGCGCACGTCGGCGCACCGAGCTGGCGCAGCTCGGTGCGGCCGTAGCCGGCCGGGTCGCGGAGAGCGGCGAGGCTGAGCGCATGGCGGCTATGAGCCCGTTCGAGCGCAAGGTCGTTCACGACGCGGTCGCTGCGGTGAACGGCGTCCACAGCGAGAGTGAGGGCGAGGAGCCCAAGCGGCGCGTTGTGGTGCTCCCCGACTGAGCGAGTGCTCTTCGGCCGGAGACGCCGGCCCTCCTGCGGAGCTGGAGCCGGTCGCCGCCCAGCTTTTTGGTGAGCGGCTCGGGCTTGCCCGGCGGTACGCGACGCTGCTCGCGACCGATGGGATCGTGCGCGGGCTGCTGGGGCCGCGCGAGGCCGCCCGCATCTGGGATCGCCACCTGCTCAATTCGGCAGCCCTCGCTCTCCTGGTGCCTGACGACGCGCGCGTTGTCGACGTCGGTAGCGGCGCGGGACTCCCGGGTATCCCGGTGGCGCTGGCCCGTCCGGGCGCCCGCGTCGCGCTGCTGGAGCCGCTGGAGCGACGCTGCGTGTTCCTGCGCGAGGCCGTTTCCGCTCTCGGGCTGAGTGATCGCGTCACCGTCGTCCGGGGTCGGGCTCCGGACGCGGTGGCGCAACTCCCTTTTTTGGCCGACTTCGCTCTCGCTCGGGCTGTCGCACCGTTGGAGCGACTCGTGTCGTGGACGATGCCAGTGGTTCAGCCCGGCGGCTTCCTACTCGCGCAGCGCGGTGAGCGCGCACAGGAGGAGTTGCGGGAGGCGGAATCGGGGCTCGGCCAGTACGGGGCGGGCGTCGCGGAGGTCGTCGAGATCGGTGGCGAGCTGCTCGGGACGCCGGTGCGCGTGGTGCGGGTCCGGCGGAGCGAAGGTCGAGCAGGTCAACGAAAGGGCACACATGACAGGGGTCGACGAAGCGGCAAACGCCGCTGACGTTTCACGTGAAACACGCGATGGCGATACAGCGAACGCAGGCCCGGTTTCACGTGAAACATCGAAGGCGGGGTCACCGGTAGCCCACCCCGCCGCCACGCGGGTCATCGCCATCGCCAACCAGAAGGGCGGGGTCGGTAAGACCACCACCGCCGTCAACCTGGCGGCCGCGCTGGCGCTCTACGGCATGCGCGTGCTCTGCGTGGACCTGGACCCCCAGGGCAACGCCAGCACCGCGCTGGGAATCGAGCCGCCGGCCCGCACTCCCGGGATGTACGAAGTCATCCTCGGCGAAGCCCGGGTGGAGGACGTGATCGCCCCCTGCCCGCGCATCCCGGGGCTGTTCGTCGCTCCGGCCGCTCAGGACCTGGCGGGCGCCGAGGTCGAGCTCGTCAACGAGGAAGGCCGCGAGTTCCGGCTACGCGGCGCTCTGGCGGCCAGTGAGGGCGATTTCGACTACGTCATCATCGATTGCCCGCCGGCACTCGGGCTGCTCACCATCAACGGGCTCTCGGCGGCGCGCGAGGTCCTCATCCCGATCCAGTGCGAGTACTACGCGCTCGAAGGCCTCGGCCAGCTGCTCAGCAACGTCGATCTGGTCGCCGAGCACCTCAATCCGGGCCTGCGGGTGAGCACGATCGTCCTCACGATGTACGACAGCCGCCTCCGGCTGGCAGATCAGGTGGTGGAGGAGGTCCGCAGCCACTTCGGCGACGCCGTGCTCTCGACACCGATCCCCCGCAGTGTTCGCGTTGCCGAGGCACCCAGCTACGGCACGACCGTCGTGACGTATGACCCGGTGTCCCGCGGAGCGCAGGCCTACCTGGCGGCGGCCCGCGAGCTGGCTGCCCAGGCCGCCGTCGTCGATCTCACTGAAGCTGCGCCTGCTACGGGCCCTGACACCCCTGCCCCAGGTAGTGAAACCCCATCCGAGCGAGCCCCCGAGCTGGCCGAGACCGTTGGAGGACTGGCATGACGACGCGTACCCGAGGACTCGGGCGTGGTCTCGGCGCCCTGATCGCGCCGCAGACGGCTACACGACCCGGGCCCGCCGACGTCGGCCCGGCCCCGGCAGCCGCACCGGTGCGGGAGGCGCGGCCCGACGACCCGGTCGTGGTCGCGGATGTCAGTGCCGGCGCTGCTATCGAGGACGGTGCGCTCCGGCAGGAGCAGGAAGGCACCATTGTCGGCCGGCTGTGCCTGCTGCCGGTCACGCGCATCGCGCCTAACGCCCGCCAGCCTCGCCAGGACTTCGACGAGCAGGCGATCGAGGAACTGGCTGCCAGCATCCGCGAGGTCGGCCTGCTTCAGCCGATCGTGGTGCGCAGCCTGGGCGGCGAGGACTACGAGCTCATCATGGGCGAGCGCCGCTGGCGGGCCGCTCAGCTGGCCGGGCTCGAGGAGCTGCCGGCGATCGTTCGCGAGACGGCCGACGAGGCGATGCTGCGCGACGCGCTGCTGGAGAATCTGCACCGCGAGCAGCTGCACGCTCTCGAGGAGGCGGCGGCCTACTCGCAGCTCCTCAATGACTTCGGATGCACCCACGAGGAGCTGGCAGCGCGCATCGGCCGCTCGCGTTCCCAGGTGACCAACACCATCCGGCTGCTGGGCCTGCCGCCCACGGTCCAGCGCCGGGTGGCCGCCGGCGTGCTCAGCGCCGGCCATGCCCGGGCGTTGCTGAGCTTCTCCTCGGCCGCGCAGCAGGAGCAGGTCGCCGGTCGCATCGTCGCCGAGGGACTCTCGGTCCGGGCGGTGGAGGAGCTGGCAGCCCTGGCGGGTCCCGACAAGGCGCCCCGGCGCCGCACCCCGCGGACCCCGCCCCCCGGGCTCGACGACGTGGCCGGCCGGCTGTCCGAGCGTCTGGAGACCCGGGTCAAGGTGGAGATGGGTCGCAGCAAGGGCCGCATCACCGTCGAATTCGCCTCCTTCGACGACCTGGAGCGCATCGTGACCGCGATGGCCCCGGCGCCGCCCAGCTGGGCCTGACCAGCCCTTTCGTCACGACCAAGCCCCGGGATCGCCGCTGCACGCGGTGGCGGTCCCGGGGTTCTGGTCATTCTGACCACTCGACCCGGCGGCCTCGGCCGGCCCTGGGAAGGGTCTGAGCTAGGGCTCAGCGCCCGGGCGGGGTCGTGCGCGACATGGCGACCTGCAGAAGGTCACGGCAGATGACGCCCAGGTCCAGACCCGCCGCCTGGGCGGCCAGCGGGAACAGGCTGGTCTCGGTCATGCCGGGTGAGACATTCACCTCGAGGAAGTGAACGCCGCCGCCGGGGTCGACGATGCAGTCGGTCCGGCTGAGGTCGGCAAGGCCCAGAACCTCATGGGCCACGACGGCCAGGCGGGCGGCTTCCGCAGCCGCCGCGTCGCTCACCCGAGCCGGAACGTAGAACTCGGTGGCGCCCGCGGTGTAGCGCGCCGCGTAGTCGTACGGGCCGCCGAGCGCGTCGATCTCCACGGCGGGCAGGGCGTGCGGGCCGCTGCCGGTGTCGATGACCGAGACGGTGAGCTCGGTACCGGTAACGAACCGCTCTATCAGGGCGGTCTCGGCATACCCGAAGCTCGAGACCAGCGCCCCCGGCAGCTCGCCGGCTTCCCGGACAATGCTCGCACCCAGAGCCGACCCGCCCCAGGCCGGCTTGACCATCAGCGGCAAGCCGAGACGCTCGACGAGGTGGCTGATGACGATCGAGGCTCCGAGCTCCCGGAACGTGGCATGCGGAAGTGCCAGCCACGGCGGGGTCAGCATCCCCGCACCGGCGACGAGCGATTTGGCGGTGGGCTTGTCGAACGCCAGCCGGCACGAGTGTGACGAGGAGCCGGCGTAGGGCACCCCGACGAGATCCAGCACCCCGCGCAGCGCGCCGTCCTCGCCAGGACCGCCGTGGAGGGCGATGAAGACGGCGTCGGGGCTCTCGTTGACCAGCCGCGGCAGCAGCTGCGCGTCGGCATCGAGGAGCGTGGTGTCGATCCCGACGTGGCGCAGGGCATCGGCGACCCGGCGGCCACTGCGCAGCGAGACGTCGCGCTCGACCGAGAGGCCGCCCGCCAGGACGAAAGCGCGTTCCAGCTCAGTCATGCGAGCTCGGGGGTCGGCCCGTCGAAGTGTTGCCCCGGCCGCTGGGCACCGGGCGTGACCGGCCCGAACGTCTCCAGCAGCTCCAGCTCCTCGTCGAGCACCCCGGCGAGGCGGCGGACGCCTTCCCGGATCCGGTCCGGCGGGGGGAAGCAGTACGACAGGCGCATGTTTCGCCTACCGTTGCCGTCCGCATAGAACGCGATCCCCGGCACGTAGGCGACCCGTGCGGCGACCGCCCGGGCCTGCATGGCCTTGGCGTCGAGCCCCTCGGGCAGGGTCACCCACACGTAGAAGCCGCCGCGCGGCATGGTCCACGAGCAGGTGTCGGGCAGCGCCCCGGCGAGCGAGTCGAGCAGGGCGTCGCGCCGCTCGCGATAGATCTCCCGGAACGTCTTCACCTGCTCGAGCCAGGGCTGGGTCGTGAGATATCGCGAGATGGCCAGCTGGTTGAAGGTCGGCGGGCAGAGGATCTGGGCCTCGCTCGCCAGCACCAGCTTCTCCCGCACCCCATGGGGAGCGAGAACCCAGCCAACACGCAGGCCGGGGGCAATCGTCTTGCTGAACGTGCCCAGGTAGAGCACCCGATCCGCACCGTCGGCCCGCATCGCCCGGAAGGGCTCGGCATCGAAGCCGAGCAGGCCGTACGGGTCGTCCTCGACGATCATGATGTCGGCCTGCTCCGCGATCTCCAGGATCTCCTGGCGACGCGGGAGGCTGAGCGAGACGCCGGCCGGATTCTGGTAATTCGGGATCAGGTAGAGGAACTTCACGCGTTTGCGTTCTCGCGCGCAAACGGCGATCGCCTCGCGCAGCGCCTCGGGGACCATGCCGTCGCTGTCCATGGCGACGTGCACGACCTCGGCCTGGGCGGACTGGAACGTGCCGAGCGCTCCGACGTAGCTGGGCGCCTCGGCGAGCACGACGTCGCCGGGGTCGAGGAAGACGCGCGAGACCAGGTCCAGCGCCTGCTGGCTGCCGACGGTCACCACCACGTCATCGGGCGACCCGGTGATGCCGACGGTCGCCATGACGTCACAGATCTGCTCGCGAAGGCGAGGATCGCCCTGACCGGTGCTGTAGTTCAGCGCCACCGCACCCTGCTCCGCGATCAGATGCTCGAGCATGCTGCCGACGGCATCGAGGGGGAGCGCCGCGGTGTAGGGGGACCCGCCGGCGAGGCTGACGACCTCCGGCCGGCTCGCGACGGCGAAAAGAGCTCGGATTTCAGACGCTGTCATGCCCCGCGTGCGCTGGGCGTACCGACCGATATACGGGTCGAGTGACGTCGCTGACATGCATCAACGGTAGCCGAGGACAGCGCAAGAGCACCGGCTGGCCGCTCGCGCGCGTCGAGGCATGGCCTCCGGGGGGTCAGTCGGGTTATCGTCGACTCTCGTGGGCACCTCTGACCTGCGCGTTCATGTCGAGCCTCGGCGTATCGCGCGCCGCCGTCGAGTGCTGCGGGTGGTCGCCCTCTTCACCGCGGGTGTCCTGGGCGGGGTGCTGGCGGCCCTGTTCGCTCCGATCCCGGCGGCGGACGACGCATGAGCCGGCGGGTCGCGAACGTCACGCTCGACAATCTCGACGACCTCCCGGTCCGCTGCCGGCGCTGCGTCTTCTGGGAGCTCGACCCGGTGGCCCGGGCGCGCGCGGAGGACGCGGGCGACGCCGGCTTCGAGAAGGAGGCCTGGGTATCGGCGACCCTGCTGGACTGGGGCTCCTGCGGAAAGATCGTGTACGTCGACAGCGCCCCCGCCGGTTTCGCGCTGTTCGCGCCGCCGGCCTACATCCCGCGCTCGGTCGCGTTTCCGACCAGCCCGGTGAGTCCCGACGCCGTGCTGCTGATGACCGGCCACATCGTGGACGAGTTCGCGGGGCAGGGGCTCGGCCGGGTCCTGGTGCAGAGCGTCGCGAAGGACCTGCTGCGGCGCGGGGTGCGGGCCATCGAGGCGTTCGGTGACGCGCAGAACAAGGCCGGCCACTGCCTGCTCCCAGCCGATTACCTGCTGGCGGTGGGATTCAAGACGGTGCGTCCCCACCATCGCTGGCCCCGGCTTCGGTTGGAGCTGAAGAGCACCATCACCTGGCGCGAGGAGGTCGAGGTGGCTCTGGAACGCCTGCTGGGGTCGATGACCCCCGAGGTACTGCGGCCCGCGGGTAACCGGGCCTGATCGGAACGATCAGCGCGGCTGCAGCAGCGCGTCGGGGAGCCGGAACGAGCCGGTCGGGGGGTCGAGCTCGGCAGGCAGGAAGATGCGCTGCACGGCGGCCAGCACGGCCTCGGCGACCACCGCCCGGAACTCGCGCGAGGCGAGTGCCGAGGCGTCATGCGGGTTGGTCAGGTAGCCGAGCTCCAGCCGTACGGCCGGCATCCGCGTACCGCGCAGCAGCGGCCAGCTCTTCGGATGGCTGCGGCAGTCGAGCAGGTCGGTGCGGGCGACGACCTCGCGCTGGACGAGGTCGGCGAAACGCTCTCCCACCACCGACGAGGTGCGCCAGGTGCCGAAGTAGTAGCTCGCGACGCCGTTCGGGGTCGGCGACTCGTGGGCATCGCAGTGCAGGCTGACCAGCAGGTCGGCGTTTTGCAGGTTGGCGAAGCGCACCCGCTCCGCCTCGTCGGGGTTCTCGTCGAGCCGGTGGGTCAGGGTCGCGTTGACCCCAACGGCCATCAGCCGGCCCTCGAGCTGGGTCGCGAGATCGGAGACGATCTCGCGCTCGGTCAGGCCGCCGACGCTCCACCCCGGATCGGTGCCGCCATGGCCGGGATCGAGGACGACGCTCTTGCCGGCCAGCGACGGGCCGGCACCGCGCAGCTTTTCGGACTCGCGCAGCTCGTACGGGCGCCCCCCGACCACCGTGCGCTGTAGCCGCTGCAGCTCGCGGAGCGTCATCGGACCGCAGCAGCCATCGCTGAGCAGCCCGCGATTGCTCTGGAACTCCCGCAGCGCGCTTTCGGTGCGCTGACCGAAGATGCCATCGCAACGCCCGACGTCGAAGCCCATGTCAGCCAGCCGCTTCTGCAGCTCGTTGACGTCGTCGCCGGTGAAGGGGTGGCTCACGCTCCAGTACAGCTGGCGGCCGCCCAGATGCTGGCGGGCCTCCTGCAGGGCCTCGCTGGTGTTAGGGCCGACGATGCCGTCGACGAGCAGGCCGCGCGACTGCTGCAGGACTCGCACCGCCTGATCCACGTCGTCATCGAACAGGTCGGTGACTTCGGCCTTGCCGGCCGGCAGGAGCCCGAGGTCGGCAAGCTGCATCCGAAGATGCTGGACGGCGGGCCCTCGGGACCCACGACGAAAGAGCGGCACGATGATCGGGAGAGTCCTGCTGGGTTGCCGGCGCCGGGGGCGCGCGGTCGGCGTATCGAACGGGGCGGGGCTGACGGGGACGGGGCCAGCTTAGCGAGCGAGACCCGCGGGACCCTGAGGTCCCGCGGGTGCGCCGGGCTTTAGACGAAGCCTTCGAGCTCGCGGAGCAGGGCGGCCTTCGGCTTGGCACCCACGATGCTCTTGGTCACCTCGCCGCCGACGAAGACCGACATGGTCGGGATCGACATGATCCCGTACTTGCGGGCGACCTCGGGGTTCTCGTCGATGTTGAGCTTGACGATGCGCAGGGTGTCGGCGTGTTCGGCCGCGATCTCCTCGAGCACCGGGCCGACCATCTTGCACGGCCCGCACCACTCAGCCCAGAAGTCGACCAGCACCGGCTTGTCGCTCTTCAGAACCTCGTCGCTGAACGTGGCATCGGTGACGGGCGTCGTGCTGCCCATAGGAATCCTCCTGAGTTGGTGTCAGCTGATGGACGAACGGATGGATGGGGGTAGCGGTGCCGGGAAGGCGCCGGTCAGTGCGCGGACGCGAGGCTCTCGATCGACGTGCCGGCCGGCCGCGCGGGCGCCTCAGGAGCCTCGTCGTGGCGGCCCTCGGTGTCGGCGATGAACCGCTCGGCGTCGAGCGCCGCGGCGCAGCCGGTGCCGGCAGCGGTGATGGCCTGGCGGTAGATGTGGTCGACAACGTCGCCGCAGGCGAAGACGCCGGGCAGGTTGGTCACCGTGGTCGGCGACTCCACCTTCACGTAGCCCTCGTCGTCCAGCTCCAGCTGGCCACGGACCAGCTCGGAACGCGGGTCATGGCCGATCGCGATGAACAGGCCAGTGAGCGGGAGATCCTTGGTCTTGCCGGTGTGGACGTCACGGATGCGCAGGCCGGTCATCGACGTCTCGCCGAGCACCTCCTCGACCGCGGAGTTCCACACGAACTTGATCTTGTCGTTGGAGAAGGCCCGCTCCTGCATGATCGCGCTGGCGCGAAGCGCGTCGCGGCGGTGGATGAGGGTGACGCTGCGGGCGAAGCGGGTGAGGAAGGTGGCCTCCTCGATGGCGGAGTCACCGCCGCCGACGACGGCGATGTCCTGGTCACGGAAGAAGAAGCCGTCACAGGTGGCACATGCGGAGACGCCGTGGGCGAGCAGCCGCTCCTCGCCCGGGACGCCGAGCTTGCGCCACTGCGAACCGGTGGCGATGATCACGGTGCGCGCCAGCACGGTGCTCTCGTGGGTGCGGATGACCTTGGGGTTGGCCTCGAGGTCGAGCTCGATCACATCGTCGGCGATCAGCTCGGCGCCGAAACGCTCGGCCTGCTGCCGCATCGACTCCATGAGCTCGGGACCCATCACGCCCGCCGGGAAGCCGGGGAAATTCTCCACCTCGGTGGTCTGCATGAGCGCGCCACCTGCGGTGACAGCGCCTTCGAAGATCAGCGGCCGCATGTTGGCCCGAGCGGTGTACACCGCGGCCGTGTAACCCGCGGGACCAGAACCGACGATCACGACGTCACGGATGTCGCTGGAAGCGGTTTCGGCGCTGTGGCTCACTTGGTCTCCGTTACGGGTCGACGCGTGTGGCGGGAAGGGATCAGCTGGTCGGAAAGCTCGGGGGCTAGAACGGATGGTAGGAGGTGGACATTCCCCGTGTCAGGCGGCGCGTGCCTGACACGGCTGAGCTGCCACACCTGATCATCCGTAGAACGTCATCTCGGCCAGATCCGCCTGATACCCGGTACCCGTCGGGGTGTTGACCTGCGGTAGCGAGGTCAGCCAGATCAGCCAGTAGCGGTGGGCGCCGGTACGCGGCACGAGGGTCTGCTGCGCCGGGGGGTTGTCGCCCGAGCGCGCCGCGACCGTGTACGACTCCTGCGAGGCGCTGTCGGAGTCGGAGTAGCGCAGCTCCACGGCGACCCCGGCTTCCTTGAAGAGCAGCCGGACCTGCGACACCGTGACGGCGCGGCCCAGATCGACCTTCAGGCCGACCCCGGTCTTGTTGACGTTGCCGCCGAAATTCGGCCGGAAGTAGGTCTCGGTCGCCCAGGCCGTGTCGGGGTTGCCGTCGTGGGCGAGCGGCACCGCCGTCGGGTCCTCGACGGTGTCGCCGAGCGGGTCGAAGTCGCTCACCGAGGCGAGCTTCAGCGCCGCGCCGGTCGGCTTGGCGGCGCTGTCTCCTCCGACGGTGGGGTTGTCGTTCTTCGCGCTGGGCAGCTTGCCGACGGCGACCCCGATCAGCCAGGCGGCCAGCGCCAGCACGACGAGCAGGATGATCGGGAGAATGCGGCGCCGCCAAGACCGGCTGCGCAGCGCGCTCGCCCGCGCGAGCGCCTCAGCCTGGGCGGCCTTCGCGGACTGGACGGCGGGGGTGTCGGCCTCCGGCCCGTCATCGGGCACGGGGGCGGCTCCGGCCTGCAAACCCCCGCCGATGGTCTCGAGCGCATCGGCGAACTCGAGCGCGGTGGGCGGCGGATGGGCTGGATCGCTCGGCGCCGGCCCGTCGCCGGTGCTCAAGGCGGCCATGGTCAGGGCATCGAGCTCGCGCGGCACGCCGGCGCGCAGCTGGCGGGGGGAACGGCAAGCGCCGCTCGGGTCGAGCTCCGCGGGTGGCAGGCCGCGCCCGGCTCCCAGCGGCCAGCGGCCGGTGAGGCTCGCGTAGAGCAGCGCTCCCAGCCCGACGACGTCACGGGCCCGCCGCTCTGCCGCCGACCGTTGCTGCAGCTCGCCCCGCATCTCCAGGTCGAGCACCTTGACCAGACCGTGCGAGGTGACGATCACATCGCCGGGATGCAGGTCGCCGTGCGTGACGCCGACCGCATGAGCAGCGGCGATCACGCGGGCGACGGAACCGATGATCGTCGCGGCCCGGTCGGGCAGCAGGGGAGCGTCGCGCAGCAGGTTGAGCAGCGAGACCCCGTGGACCCACTCGCTCACCACGTAGGCGAGGGGAAGCCCGTCGGCGTCGGTCGTCGTCGCGTCGTAGGTCGAGGCCGCGCCGGTGTGGACCAGCTGGCCGGACCGCCGGGCGCCGTCGAGCAGCCGGCGGATGTTCTCCACCGAGCCGGGCTGGCCGTCGTCGACCACGACGCGAATGGCGACGGGCCGGGCCAGCACCTGATCCTCGCCCTGCCAGAGCTGGACCTCAGCCCGATCGCTGATGTGAAACTGCAGCTGGTAGCGCCCGTCGAGCCGGACGCCCGGATGCAGGGTGGTGCGCCGGGGTGGGGGGGTGCTGGGACCCGCATCGGTATCCGGATCCACGTCGACCGCCGCTAGCTGCGAGGTCGAGGTCAGGGGGTCGAACGGGTCGTCCGCCCCCGATCCGGGATCGCGGACCGCGGCCAGCTCCGGATCGGTGGCCGGCGGCTCGGAAGTGGAGCGCACGCCGCCGGGACGTCTGTCAGGCACGTCCCCTCCGCCCCGCCAGCTGTGTGGCCGCTTCGGTCTGCCGCCCCTGCGCGCCGCTCATGGGCCGGCGGGCGCGTTCTTGCCAGCGCGAGTCTACGGAGCCGAGTTGTGCCGGCGCGACATTTGAGACGGCCGGCGCCGTGTTGGCGGGGGCCGGCGGGTTCCGACGGGGTCTGCCGGGGCTCAGACAACGGCGCGCGCCGTGGCGTCTGCCGTGACCCGGTCCCAGTCGCGGGTCTTCGACCATAGGTGCAGCACGATCGAGCTGGCCGTGCGACGCACTTTCAGCGTCACCGTGCCGTCGGGCTGGACGGCGAAGGAGCCGGGTACCACCTTGTCGCCGCCACTCAGAGCCTGCTTGGCGGCCTCGAGGGCGGCAGCCGTGCTGTGCTGCTGCTGGAACGTGAGGGAGGCGGCCTGCGCTGCCGACTGGGCGTCGTCGCTGGCTTGGAAGTGGGCGCCGACGATGGAAAGGCCGTCGAACAGGGCGATCGCGACCAGGGTGATCACCACGATCAGCCGGGTCAACCAGCCAGTGATCATGTGAGTCCCCCGCCATTCGTCATTCAGCCGATGAAGACACCGGTGAATGCACTAATCGGCAGCTCACCCGGTCGGGGTTAAGCCGGCGTGGGCGGCTGAATTCTGGGAGTTTGCCGTGAGGCCCCTCCGGTGCGTTGCGAACGCCCGGGTCGCGAGCGCCTCAGCGTCCCGAGAAACGGCCCCCGACCAGGGTGCGGACCGCACGCAGTTCTTCGGTCATGCGCCACGCGGCCGCGAGGTAGAGGCCGCCTCCGACCGCGGCCCCGAGCACCACACCGAGCAGGCTTCCGCCGACTCCGTGGCCAACCGCGTCGCGAAGCGCCCAGCAGATGGCGTACGCGACGCCCGCCGCCGCGACACCTGCCACCGCAGCCCGCACCACCGTCCGGGTGATCCGCTTGCCATCGACGCGTCCGAGGCGGCCATGCAGCAGGCGGAAGCAGATCGCGGCCCCGACCGCGTAGGAGAGCGCGAAGGAGAGGGCCAGGGCGATCGCCCGGTCGCGGTCCGCCAGCGCGTGCGCGAGGGCCAGCCCGCTGGCGATGTTGACCGCGGCGACGGCACACATGACGAGCGCGGGCGTGCGGCTGTCGGCCATCGAGTAGAAGGCGCGCAGCAGCAGCTGGAAGGCGCTGAACGGAAGCACCGCGAACGCGAACGCGGCGAGGGCCCCGCCGATCCGCGTGGCGTCGGCGACGGAGGTGGAGCCATGCGCGAAGAGCGCTACCGAGATGGGCTCCGCCAGCGCGAAGAGGCCGAACGCCGCCGGCACCAGGATGACCGCCGACATCCGCAGGCCGACCGACAGATCGTCGCGGACCAGATCGAGGCGATCGTCCGCGGCGTGCGCGCTCATCCGCGGCAGCAGGGCGGTGATCAGCGAAACCGCGATGATGGCGTGGGGGAGCTGGAACAGCTGGTACGCGTTCGTGTAGGTGGTGAACGCGACGGTTCCGGTCGCCAGCCGGGTCACGACGAAGTAGCTGAGCTGGCTGACCGCGACATAGACGAGCACCCAGCTCGCGAGACGGCCGGCCTGGCGCAGCCCGGGGTGGCGCAGGTCCAGCCGCGGCCGGTAGCGGAAGCCGCTGCGCCGCAGCGACGGCAGGAGCGCGATCGTCATGACGATGACGCCTAGCGTCGTGCCCGCCCCGAGCACGGTGATCTGCGTGGTGGTGAGACCGGAGAGGGTCGGGGGCCGCGGGCCCGGCAGGAAGATGAAGGCGATCGCGACACCGATGACGACCAGGTTGTTGAGTACGGGGGTAGCCATCGGGGCGGCGAAACGCCCCCGGATATTCAGGATGGCGCCGATCGTCGCGCCGACCCCGTAGAAGACGATCTGCGGCAGGAACCAGCGCATGAACGTCGTCGCCAGCGGGACGGCGGCCGAGTTCGCCTGGTAGATCCGGGCGATCAGCGGGGCGATGATCAGCCCGATCACGGTGAACACCGTGAGGCCGAGCGCCACGAGGGTCAGCAGCGAGCTGGCGAACCGTTCACCGCCGTCCTCGTCGTCCTTGCTGGCGCGTACGAGCACCGGCACGACGACGCTGGTGAGCACGCCACCGAGCAGCAGATCGTAAATGATGTTGGGGGTGGTGTTGGCGACGTTGTAGGCGTCGCCGACCGCATGGGTGCCGATGGCGGCGGTGATGGCGATGGTCCGCAGGAACCCGGTGCCGCGCGAGAAGACCGTGCCGAGAGCCATGACACCGCTGGCGCGCCCTAACCGGACACCTCCCGGTGTGGCCGGACCCGCCGGACGTTGCGCGGGGTTGGTGGGTGCTCCCGCCGGGGTCGGTGGGCCGGCGGGGGTTGCCGACAGCGGCACCGTCGGGGGCATGTCCATCGGGTCGCTCATGGCGCGCTCGCCGGTGGCTGCGCGCCCCGCGAGCGCCGGATGAGGGCGCGCGCCCCTCGCACCAGCACCGCCAGCCCGAGGAGTGCGAGCGCGACCACGGTGAAGATGGTCGCGACGACGCCGTACGTGGTCGAGC
This sequence comes from uncultured Actinomycetota bacterium, assembly GCA_963782485.1. Taxonomy (GTDB): domain Bacteria; phylum Actinomycetota; class Actinomycetes; order Frankiales; family Frankiaceae; genus DATAZK01. The sequence continues at coordinate 522,060 of CAWAJV010000003.1, read as the reverse complement.
GCACCAGAACCTGCGCGGGGACGCCGAGCGGGAGACCGTCCGGCGTGAAGAGCGACAGCCGTACCGGGAACGTGCCGGCGCTGGCCGCCTTGACCTCGACCTCGACCTGGACCTTCTGGCCGGCGCGCACGGTTCTGCGCACGACGGTGTCGGAGCTCACCCGGGAGCGGTCGAGCGAGCTCAGGACCAGCGAGACGTCGACGGCGGCCTGGAGATCGTTCTCGATCGTGACCGGGACGCGGCCCTTGCGACTGGTGAGGGTGACCTGGGGGCTCGCGACCGCGCGCACTTGTGACTGCAACGTGGCCAGGGCTGCCTGCCCGCTCTGCTGGAACTGGGCCGACTCCAGGGGGTGGCCCCGCCATCGGCTGGAGACAGCTGACATCGCCGCGTCGCGGATGGGCGCCAGGATCGTGGCGGGGGCGAGCGGCTGGGGGGTTCCCGCAGGAGCGGAGGTGGCAAAGAGCCGGCTGCTGTCGACCGTGAGCTTGCCCGCGGCGGCGACGAGGGAGCTGGAGAGCTCCGCCGAGCGGGCCCGGTCCGGGTAGCTGAGCCCGGCCCGCGGCTGAGCCGGCGAGGTGAGCAAGGACGACACCGGAACCTGCCGGAGCCAGCTGAGCCGTCCGGTATCGCGCAGGACCTGCTTGGCCCAGGACGGGGTGGGGTTCCACCCCGAGGCGGGGGCGATGATGAGCGGCTGGGCACTCGCCGCGGTGCCGCCTGCGGTGGGGGTAGCGGTGAAGCGGTCCTCCAGATGTGCCTCGGCCAGCTCGGCGATCAGCTCCTGCTCCGCCAGCCGCGGACCACCCTGGCCGGTGGTCACCAGGCTGGTGAGGACGGAGTCGGCCAGCAGCAGCCGTTCCGAGGTATTGGGCACCGTCGCTGCCGCGCTCGGGTTGTCGCCGGCCGCCGGCACCGCATCGCTCTCCAGCAGCAGCCCCTTGGCCCGCACCGTATTGCGGTAGTAGTTGACCCCGGCCGTGTCGACGGCACCGGCGGGCGGTACGGCGACGGAGGTGGTCAGCCGCCGGGTCGCCGCGCCGAGCCCGAGCGGGAGCACCTGGCTACCGCGACGGCGCGCCGCGTCGAGCAGCGAGCGCTCGCCGCCCCGCAGCAGGGCCTCCGTGTCGGGATCGGCGTAGGGCAGCCCGATGAGGCTCACCCGGCCGGCGGCCCGCAGGTCGGCGAGCCACTGCGCGGCTTCCGCGCTCGCCGGATGCGTGGTGACGTCCGTCCCGCCGGTCTGGGGGCTCGCCGTGACCCGGTATCGGCCGTTCGCGGCCGTGAGCAGGGCTTGGACGATGGTCGGATCGAGTGTCGCCGTGGCCGACCGGGCACCTCCGAGGGCGTCGAGCAGTCCACGCAGCCGTCCACCCGCTTTGACCGAGGTGACGGCGGCGGCTTCGGCCTTCTGGCCTGCCTTGGGGGCGGCAGCCGTGAGCGTCCCGTCCGCCAGCAGGGTGGGATCAGCAGTCAGCGGGACCACCCAGGCCAGCGGGGTGGCGGGACCTGCGGCGTCGGCGGGGATGTACGGAAGGAAGGTGCTGGCCGTCGCGAGATCGCGGTAGCTGCCGTCCTCGATGCCGATCGCCGTGACCTGCATGGGGTAGACGCCGGCGCCGGGCAGGAAGAGGTCGCTGATCGGCTCGGTGATGGTGAAGCTGAGGCTGTTGCCCGAGGTCAGCGTGCCGTCCCCGAGATCCTGCTGGGTGCCGCTGACCAGCAGTTGCGGAACCGGCTGAGCGCGAAGTCCCTGCAGCTCGGCACGGCTGGCCACCGAACGTCCGAGGTGGAGCGAGACCTGCACGCCGGTGCGAACCGGGCCGCCGCGGCTGACGACGCGTCCGGTGATGCGCAACGTGTCCTTCGGCCCGGGCGACAGCGGGGTGATGGTCGAGATCAGCACGCTGACCTGCTGCTGGGTGTCGGCGACGGTACGGAGCGCGGGCGCAGAGCGGGATGCTGCGGGACCGGTGAGGTGCAGTCCTACCAGCAGGAGGACCGTCAGCTGCGCGATTCGGGCCGGCAGTCGCCGCCGGCTAATCACGGTCTTTCACGGAACGTCTGCTCGCGCTCACGCGGTATCCGCCAGCAGTGCCGGGACGTGTTTGATGAGGCGTCGCTCGTCCTCGTAGGCGAGCTTGGCCTCCATCTCGCTGAGCGGTACCCACGCCACCTCGGTCACCTCGACGTCCTCGTCCGACAGCTCGCCTCCTTGGGCGAGCAAGAGGTAATGGTGCACCGTCTTGTGGATGCGCTTGCCGTCCGCGACGAACCAGAAGTCGATGTCGCCGAGCGGCGCCAGGACCCGGCCGCTGATTCCGGTCTCCTCCTCGACCTCGCGAACCGCAGCCTGCGCAGGCGTTTCGCCCGCCTCGAGATGGCCCTTCGGGAGGGACCAGAGCAGCCGTCCACGCCGATCGAGGCGCCCTATCAAAGCGCCTTGCGCGCCGGGTGCCCGACGGTCGACGATGAGACCGCCTGCGGAGGTCTCCTCGACCCGGTTCAGCCGACGCCGCCCTGATCCGGGCGACCGACGTGACATGACCGGATCGTACGAGGCATGTATGGCAGCAATGTGACGGCGCACCGCTGATCGGTGCAGGCAGGCTAGGCTCATCCTCTCGTGTCCCGCTTCGATCTCGACGACCCTTCCGACCCCTCCGCGCGAGCGATCCGCACCCTGCTGCCCATCCCCTCGGCGGCAGATGAGCTAGGCGCCCTCTTCGCTGCTGCGGGTCATGAGCTGTACCTCGTCGGGGGTTCGGTGCGCGATGCCCTGCGCGGGGCCCCCGCGGCGCACACGCCCGACCTCGACTTCGCCACCGACGCCCATCCGGAGCGCGTGTTGGAGATCACCCGTGACTGGGCGGACGGTCGCTGGGAGGTCGGGATCGCCTTCGGCACGGTTGGGCTGCAGCGCGCCGGCGTCCGTTTCGAGGTGACCACCTACCGCAGCGAGGCCTACGACCGGAGCAGCCGCAATCCCGAGGTGCGCTACGGCGAGTCGCTGGACGAGGACCTTCGGCGCCGCGACTTCACCATCAACGCGATGGCCGTGTCGGTGCCGCAGCATGTGTTCGTCGACCTGTTCGGGGGCCTCGCCGACCTCGGCGCGAAGATTCTGCGTACCCCGGGGTCACCCGAGGAGTCGTTCGACGACGACCCGCTGCGCATCCTGCGGGCGGCACGGTTCGTCGCCGGGCTCGGCCTGACCCCTGACCCGGCGCTGGTGACCGCCATGACCTCGCGGGCGAAGCGGCTGTCGATCGTCGCCGTCGAGCGGATCCGCGATGAGTTCAGCAAGCTCGTTCTCGCCCCCGACCCGGCGGCCGGGCTGGCTCTCATGACCGAAACCGGCGTCGCCGACCTCGTGCTGCCCGAGCTGCCCGCGTTGCGCATGGAGATCGACGAGCACCACCAGCACAAGGACGTCTACGTCCACACCCTCACGGTGCTCGAAAACGTGATGCTGAACGAGGATCGGCTGGGCGGGCCCGATCTGATCACGCGGCTCGCGGCGCTGCTGCACGACATCGGCAAGCCGCTGACCCGCCGGACTCCGCGTCCCGGCGCGGTGACCTTCCACCACCACGAGGTGGTCGGCGCGTCGATGACCCGCAAGCGGCTGTCCGCGCTGCGCTACCCGAAGAACGTCGTCGAGGACGTCACCCGGCTGGTCGAGCTGCACCTGCGGTTCCACGGGTTCGGGCGCGGCGAGTGGACGGATGCGGCAGTGCGGCGTTACGCGACCGACGCCGGGCCGCTGCTCGAGCGCCTCCACGTCCTGGTGCGCTCGGACTGCACGACGCGTAACCGGCGCAAGGCGGCCGCGCTCGCCGCCGCGTACGACGAGCTCGAGGAGCGCATCGCGCTGCTGCGCGAGCAGGAGGAGCTGGAGCGGATCCGGCCCGATATCGACGGTAACGAGATCATGGAGCTGCTCGGCCTGCCGCCTGGCCCGCTGGTCGGCAAGGCGTACCGGTACCTGAAAGACCTGCGCATGGAGGAAGGCCCGCTCGGAGCGGATGAGGCGCGCAAGAGGCTGCAGGCGTGGGCCGCCGAGCAGGGCATCGCCGCCGGCTGAGAATTTCGCCTTGGGTAAAGGTTGTAGACGCCAAGCAAGTTGGCGATACTGGTGCGGTGAACGAGGAGCTCCGCCTGGAGGCCGCGCTGTTCGCGGCGTTGCGCCGGCTGGCCAAGGCGAGCGGCGCCACCCCCAGCGGGCTTGACCGGGGCGGCTACTGGGTGCTCGCCAAGCTGGCGACGATGGCCCCGATCCGGCTGTCCGACCTTTCGTCGGCGCTCGAGCTGGACCCGTCGACGGTCAGCCGCCACATCAAGGCGCTGTGGAAGGCGGGCTACGTCGGGCGGGAGAGCGATCCCGACGACAAGCGGGCGGCGCTCCTGTCGCCGACGGAGCTGGGCTACCGCGAGCTCGAGGCCTCACGCGCCATGCGGGTGCGGGCGCTGGAGGAGTCGATGGCGGCCTGGCCCGCCGCCGAGCGCACGCTGCTCGTCGAGCTGCTGGAGCGCCTGGTCGCCGATACCGAGCAGCGCGAGGCGCGCGAGAGCGGTCACGCTGCGCCGGCCGTCGCACTCGCGGACCGTTCGTGACGACCGTCTCGCCGCGCGTCGCCGGCGACGCTCAGGCCGCCACCCCGCCGGATCCCGGGAGTCCCGCCGGCCTGACGCACCGCCAGATCCTCGTGGTGATGTCCGGGCTGATGCTCGGGATGTTCCTCGCGACGCTCGACCAGACCATCGTCAGCACCGCGCTGCCGACCATCGTGGGCGAGTTCCACCGCGCCGACCTGCTCTCCTGGGTGGTCACGGTCTACCTGCTCACCTCGACCGTCAGCACCCCGCTTTACGGCAAGGCCAGCGACCTCTACGGCCGCAAGCGGGTGCTGCAGCTGTCGATCTGCGTCTTCCTGCTGGGCAGCGCGCTCTGCGGCATCTCCCAGAACATGACGCAGCTGATCGGCTTTCGCGCCTTGCAGGGGCTCGGCGCCGGCGGCCTCATGTCGCTGGCCCTCGCGGTCATCGCCGACATCATCCCGCCGCGCCAGCGGGGCAGGTACCAGGGCTACTTCAGCATCGTCTTCGTCTCCTCCAGCGTCATCGGACCGCTGCTCGGCGGGTTCCTGGTCGACCAGGCGTCGTGGCGCTGGGTGTTCTACGTGAACCTCCCGCTGGGCCTTGTCGCCCTGGTGGTCACCAATCGGGTGCTGCACCTGCCGTTCGCGAGTCGCAAGGTGTCGATCGACTGGGCCGGCGCCGGGCTGCTCGTTGCCGGGGTCAGCGCGATCCTGGTGGCGACCCAGACCGGTGGCCGCGACTTCGGATGGACCTCGCCGCAGCTGCTCGGCATGTTCGGCGCCGGGCTCTTGCTCATCGTGGGGTTCGTGCTACGCGAGCGGGTGGCGCCCGAGCCGATCCTGCCGCTCCGCCTGCTGGCCAACGACACCTTCCGCATCACGTCGGGGATCGGCTTCCTCACCGGCGGCATCATGTTCGGCGTCCTCATCTTCCTGCCGCAATATCTGCAGCTGGTGCGAGGGGTGTCGGCCACCGCGAGCGGCCTGCTCATGCTGCCGATGCTCGGCGGCGTCATGTTCACGTCCATCGTTTCGGGCCGGTTGATCACCCGCTTCGGCCGGTACAAGGGCTTTGTCGTTTCGGGCACCTTCATCGGCACCGGCGGCATGGTGCTGCTGGGCCAGCTCTCCTCGTCCACGCCGCTTGCCATGCTGGCGCTCTGGATGTTCATCGCCGGCTCCGGCTTCGGTCTGCTGATGCAGACGCTGGTCATGGCGACGCAGAGCTCGGTCGAGACCCGCGATCTCGGTATCGCGACGTCTTCGGTCATGTTCTTTCGCACCCTGGGCGGGGCGATCTGCGCGGCGGGATTCGGCGCGCTGCTCACCAACCGGCTCACCGCCGGCCTCCCTCACCACCTGCCGCCGGAGGCCGCCCGTGCCATCGGCCGGTCGGCGAACAAGCTCATCACGAGCCCCGAGGCGGTCAACGCGCTCCCGGCGCCGGTGCATCACGGGATCGCCATCGCCTACAGCGACGCGCTCGCCGAGGTCTTCATGGCGACGGTCCCGCTGACCGTCATCACGATCGTGCTGGCGCTGCGGCTGCGCGAGGTGAAGCTGCGCGATTCCAACGGCATCCAGCGTGCCGCCGAGGAGGCTGCCGAGCAGGGGCTCATCGAGACCAGCGCGATCATCTGAGCCGCCCGGGACAGCCGAACGGGCCCGGCGACCGAAGCCACCGGACCCGTTGCGCTGTACGAGATCAGAACCAGGTTCAGCCGATCAGAGCGAGTTGCCGTCCGACTCGCCGGCGATGAACTTCTCCACCAGCGTGCTGGCGACGTCGTCGCGGTACTGGACCGGCGGGCTCTTCATGAAGTACGAGCTCGGGCCCAGGATCGGACCCCCGATGCCGCGGTCCTTCGCGATCTTCGCGCACCGCAGCGCGTCGATGATCACTCCGGCGGAGTTCGGGGAGTCCCAGACCTCGAGCTTGTACTCCAGGTTCAGCGGGACGTCACCGAACGCGCGACCCTCGAGGCGCACGTACGCCCACTTGCGGTCGTCGAGCCATGCCACGTAGTCGGAGGGGCCGATGTGGACATTGCTCTTGCCCATGTCGTGGTCGATGTTGCTGGTGACCGACTGGGTCTTGCTGATCTTCTTGGACTCCAGGCGCTCGCGCTCGAGCATGTTCATGAAGTCCATGTTGCCGCCGACGTTCAGCTGCATCGTGCGGTCGAGCACGACGCCGCGGTCCTCGAAGAGGCGCGCGAGAACGCGGTGGGTGATGGTGGCGCCGACCTGACTCTTGATGTCGTCACCGACGATCGGCACGCCGGCGGCGCGGAACTTCTCCGCCCACTCCGGGGTGCCCGCGATGAAGACGGGCAGCGCGTTGACGAACGCCACCTTGGCGTCGATGGCGCACTGCGCGTAGAACTTCGCAGCGTCCTCCGATCCGACGGGCAGGTAGCAGATCAGGACGTCGGCGCGGGACTCACGCAGGGCGGCGACAACGTCGACCGGCTCCTCCGTGGACTCCTCGATGGTCTCGCGGTAGTACTTGCCGAGGCCGTCGTAGGTGTGGCCACGCTGCACGGTGACTCCGGTCGGAGGCACGTCGGCGATCTTGATGGTGTTGTTCTGGCTGGCGACGATGGCTTCGGACAGGTCGGTGCCGACCTTCTTGCCATCGACGTCGAACGCGGCAACGAACTCGATGTCGCTGATGTGGTACTCGCCGAGCTGGACATGCATGAGGCCGGGCACCCGCGACTCGGGGTTCGCGTCGCGGTAGTACTCGACCCCCTGGACCAGGGACGCGGCGCAGTTGCCCACGCCGACGATGGCGACGCGAACAGATCCCATGGGCGGTGCGCTCCTTGCCTTGCCGGCCGCACGCGGTGGGCCGGGTGGTGTTCCCAGGCAGCGGTCTTGCTGCATGGGGGGTCATACGGACTTCTTGCCGTGCTGTTGACGTGCTATGGAGTTGTGCTTGGCGGAAAGCTATGGCGCGTCGGCATGCGGAGGGGCGACGCTGCTGGCCGAGGGGGCGGCCGCTGGGAGATCGGAGGCCGACTCCACTGCCGCCGCACGCTGCTCCGGCGCGGCGCTCTCGCTATTGATGCTGCGCTCGGTCTCGATGAGCTCCGTCAGCCAGCGGACCTCACGCTCCACCGACTCGAGACCGTGGCGATGCATCTCGATCGTGTAGCGATCGACCCGCTCCCGGGCGCGCCCCATGGTTCCGCGGAAACGCTCCCGCTTCTCCTCCAGGCGGATGCGGCGCCCTTCGAGGATGCGCATGCGAGCCTCGGGGGACGTCTTGGAGAAGAAGGCGAAGTGGACACCGAACGCCTCGTCCTCCCACGCGGAAGGGCCGGCTTCGCCGAGCAACTCGGTGAAACGCTCCTTGCCCTCAGCCGTGAGGGAGTAAACGACCTTGCTGCGGCCGCCGCGCCCTGCCGAATCGGCGGTCACCCAACCCGATGCCTGCATGCGGCGCAGTGTCGGATACAGCGAGCCGTAGGAGAAGGCGCGGAAGGTGCCCAGCAATGCGTTGAGCCGTTTGCGCAGCTCATAGCCGTGCAGGGGCGACTCGGCGAGGAGCCCTAACACGGCGAACTCGAGCATGGTCATCCCTTCGGCTGCTCGCGGGCGGAGATCGGACGGTAACCGGATGGTCGCGCCCTGTCCCGCTGCGGCACCGGTTACTTACTGCGGCGGTGATGTATCGGCGCGATACATCGGCAAAGATACGTGTAGCCGAACAGGATGTGCAAATACCGCGACACCGGTGTGTCGCGCAGGTGGCCTAACGGTGTACGGGATAGCTATCCGCCGGGCTGGAAACCTGGCGCTCTCAGCCCGGGCAATTAGGGTGTCGCGCGTGCCGCAGCAGAGGCAGGTCATCGACTACGCGCTCGCTCGGCGCGCGACCCTGGCCGATGTCGCGCGCGGACGGCTGGCGCCCGCCGACGTCTGCGATGCCCACCCGGATCTGTTGCGTGCAGCACGTTTCCATGGTGAGCCTGCCGACACCTCGTGCCCGATCTGCCGAAATGCCCGCCTGGTGCGCGTTACCTATGCCTACGGGGATGAGTTACTGCATGCGTCTGGACGCGCGCGATCTTCCCGAACGCTCGACGCCTTGGAACGTCGCTGCGCCAATGTTCGTATCTACGAGGTGGAGGTGTGTCGCAGCTGCTCGTGGAACCACCTGATCGTGTCGTACCTGATCGGCACGGCGGGAACGTCAGCCGGCGGGGCCCCCGATCCGGCGGCTTCCGGCGCGCGGGAGCCGGCCGGCGCCGATCGACCGGCGCGCCGAGCAGGCCAGCCCGACCCGCCTGCCGCGCGCAAAGTTCGGCAGCGGCGTACCGCGCCGCATTAGCGGCCACCTCACAGGGAATGGGAGCGGAGCGATGACCACCACTCCCGATACCGAGCCGCGCACGGAGCCTGACGGCGGTGCGCCCGATGAGCCGCGCCGCCGGCGTACCCCGCTTGCCTGGTGGAAGCGCATGTCGCGGCGCCGCAAGAGCACCATCGTGGCGCTGATCGTGATCCCGCCGTTGCTGCTGATCGCCGCCGCCGGCATCTTCTACGCGAGCGTGAAGGTCCCGCTGCCGCAGAGCATCAAGACCGCCGAGGTGAGCACCGTCACCTACCGTGACGGCACCCCGCTGATGAAGATCGGCACGATCAACCGCACGAACGTGCCTCTCGCGAAGGTCTCGGTCGACGCCCAGCACGCCGTCCTCGCCGCGGAGGACAAGAACTTCTACTCCGAGTCCGGCATCTCCTGGACCGGCATCCTGCGCGCGCTCTGGGCCGACGTCCGTGGCCACGAGATCACGCAGGGTGGCTCGACCATCACCCAGCAGTACGCCAAGAACGCGTACCTCTCATCGGAGCGGTCCTTCACGCGCAAGCTGAAGGAGATCGTCATCGCGATGAAGCTGGACAAGAAGTACAGCAAGGACCAGAATCCTCGAGTACTACCTCAACACGATCTACTTCGGCCGGGGCGCCTACGGGATCGAAGCAGCGGCACATGCCTACTTCGGAATCCCGGCGGCGAAGCTCTCGGCCGCCCAGGGGGCGGTGCTTGCCGGGCTGATCCGGGCACCGTCGATTCTCGACCCGCGTATCAACCCGAAGTCTGCCCAGACCCGGTTCCATCAGGTGCTCGACGCCATGGCGGGCCTGCATTGGCTACCGGCCGGGGCGGCGACCACGACGAAGATGCCGGTCACCTTGCCGCTGAGCTCGGCGGGCCCCAACGGCCCGCATACCGCGCAGGAGGCGTACATCCGCGACGAGATCATGCGTGAACTCGAGGCGCAGGGCGTCACCGAAGACGAGATCAACCGCGGCGGCCTGAAGATCACCACGACGCTCGACTGGCAGTCACAGAAGGCGGCCGTCGATGCGGTGACGGCCAACTTCGCGTCCACGCCGCCGGACGTGCAGCCGGCGGTGGTGGCGATCACTCCGGGCAATGGTGAGGTGCGCGCCTGGTACGGCGGCCGGTACTACGGCAAGGGCCCGGGCGGCTTCTCCGACTACGTCGACAACGTGCGCGATCCGGTGCAGCCGGGCTCGTCCTGGAAGCCGATCGTGCTGGCGGCCGCCCTCAAGCAGGGCATCAGCCTGAACAGCTTCTACAACGGCAACAGCCGCCAGGTGATCACCCGCGATTACACGACCGGCGTGCCGAACTACGCGGACGAGAATCTCGGCCAGATCAACCTGCTGCAGGCCACGGCCCAGTCGGTGAACAGCGTTTTCGTGCCGCTCGGTATCGACGCGGGCCGCCAGAACGTCATCGACATGGCCCACGCGCTCGGCATCCCGGACTCGGAGAAGATCCCAGCGGTCGACGCCATGATGCTGGGTACCGAGGCGACCAGCCCGCTCGCCATGACCGACGTCTACGCCACTTTCGCCGGGCAGGGTGTCCAGTCGAACGCCCACCTGGTCATGAAGGTCACCGATGCCGCGGGCAACGTGCGCTACGAGGCCAAGATCGAGAAGAAGCAGGTGCTCAGCCCGAGCGTCGCCGCCGACGAGACCTTCGCGCTGCAGCAGCCGTTCCAGTACGGCACCGCGGCCGGCCTGGCACCGGCGGGCCGCCCCGTCGCCGGTAAGACCGGAACGACCGACAACAACGTCTCGACCTGGCTCTGCGGCTACACACCGCAGCTCGCGTCGTGCGTCGCCGTCTCGCGCGCCAACCATCATCAGTCGCTGAACGGCATCTTCAACAACGCGACCGAGGCGACGGGTGCCTCGACGGCCGGCCGCACCTGGCAGGCGTTCATGAACGGGGCGCTGCTGAACCAGCCGGTGCAGAACTTCCCGGCGCCCGCGTACGGGGGCACGACCCCGACCGGCCACGCGCCGCCCCCGCCGCCCCCGCCGCCCACGACCGCTGCCCCCTCGCCGAAGAAGACCAGCAAGCCGTCGCCCTCGGCCGCTCCGACCAGCGCCCCACCCACGTCCGAGGCCCCGGCGCCGCAGCCGAATCCGCAGCCCTCGAACCCTTCCTCGGGCGGAGGGGGCCTGCTGCCACCGATCATCGGTAACGGCGGGGCCGGGCAGAATTCCGATCCCGCAGCGCAGGGCAGCCAGGGAGGCGGAGCCGGGCCGCCGTAGCCCGGGAGCCGCGACAGGCTGCGCTCGATACGCCAAAATGCGGCTATGGCCCTCGTCACCGATCCGGGGCCTGCCGCCGGGGAGGCGGTTGACGCCGAACGCCGGCGCCCCCCGCCGGGGAGCTACGTGCCGGGCGAGCTGGTCGGGGGGCCGCTGGGGCGCCACGCGTTTCGGGCCGGCTGGTGGTCCGCCCTCACCGTCCTCGTGCTCGCGACGGTGCTGACCTGCCTGGCCGGCTACGGGGTGAAGTTCCCCTGCCGCGACAGCCGCAACTGGACTCACCACTACGAGTACACCCGGGTCTGCTACAGCGACGTGATCCCGCTCTACTCGAGCGAGAAGCTGGCGCAGGGCAAGGTCCCGTACATCGATGAGGCCGTCGAGTATCCGGTCCTGATCGGTGCCGCCATGGAGGCTGGGGCCAAGGTCGCCGAGATCGCGCCCGCGAACGACTTCGTGGCGCGTAACGCGCTGTTCTTCGATGCCACCGCGATCCTGCTGACGATCGCCGCTATCGCGGCCGTGCTGTGTACCGCCCTGACCGCGGGGCGCCGCCGCATGGACGCGATCCTGTTCGCGGCGGCGCCGATCCTCGCGTTCAACGCGTTCACCAACTGGGACCTCATCGCCATCGCGTTCACCGCGGCCGGGATGCTGGCGTGGTCGAAGAAGGCGCCGGCTCTCGCGGGGCTGTTCATCGGCCTCGGCGCGGCGACTAAGGCGTATCCCCTGCTGCTGCTGGTCGTCATCGGGCTGCTGGCCTACCGCGCCGGCAGGCTGCGGGCCTGGCTGCGGTGCTCGGTGTGGGCGGTAGGGGTGGTCGTCGTGATCTACGGGATGGTCTGGCCCTTCGCCGGCTCCTACCTCGGGGCGAACGGCCACCGGTACAACAACCTGTGGAAGTTCGTCGAGCTGAACCAGACGCGGGGACCCGACTGGGGTTCGCTCGGCTACGTGGTCCAGTACCTCGGTCGCACCGCGACGACGGGACGGATCGTCTCGGTGTCGGCCGCGCTTGGCCTCATCCTGATCGCCGCGGTGGCGCTCTGGCGGCGCAGCATCGGCGCCGTGCTCGTGACGTTCGGCATCGCGATCCTCGGGGTGGCCGGCGTCACCCAGGCCACCAGCTACTCGCGCCAGCACGGAGGCATCTCGGCATCGGCGCTGAACACGGCGGGCCTGGTCGCGATGCTGGTGGTGTTCGCGCTCGTCGGTTACGTGGTCCTCACGGCGCCGCGCCGGCCGCGGGTGCCGCAGGTGGCCTTTCTCGTCGTCGCCGGATTCCTGCTGACGAACAAGGTCTACTCGCCGCAGTACGCGCTCTGGCTGCTCCCGCTGGCGGCGCTGGCGTACCCGCGCTGGCGCCCCTTGCTGGCGTGGCAGCTCGCGGAACTGCTGCAATTGCTGGCGACCTACCTGTGGTTCGTGTACGACGCACCTGATGAGGTGGGCAAGGCCGGGATCGGCGAGGGCTGGTACGTGAGCGCAGTGGTGTTCCGCGACGTCGTGCTGCTCGGGCTCGTCGCGCTGATCGTGCGCGAGATCTACCGGCCGGAGCTGGATGTCGTGCGCCAGGACGGGGTGGACGATCCCGCCGGCGGGCTGCTGGACGGCGTGCCTGACCGCCACGTGTTCGCCTGACCGCAGCCACCGGCCTGTCCACAGGTGCCTCGAGCGTGGGGTCCGCCGCCTCGAGCTTGGTACCTTCGTGAGCGGCACGTGTCGTTTCTCGTGCCGTATCCCTCCTGCCACGGATCGTCCGTGGCCGCCTGAGACCGTGGGAGGTCTTCTTTGGCTGCGCGCCATTACGAACTGATGGTCATCCTTGCTCCCGATCTTGAGGAGCGGACGATCGCCCCGTCCCTGGAGCAGTTCCTCAGCGTCATTCGCAATTCCGGTGGGACGGTAGAGAAGGTCGACGTATGGGGCCGCCGCCGGCTTTCGTACGAGATCAACAAGAACTTCGAGGGCATCTACGCCGTCGTCGACTTGTTCGCCGAGCCCGACGCCACGGCCGAGCTGGACCGCCAGCTCAATCTCAACGAGTCGGTGCTGCGTACGAAGGTGCTGCGGCTCACCGAGAAGCCGGCTGCCCCTGCGGCAGCCGTTCCGGCGTCCTGATCCTTCCGCGGTAAACGACGAGTCCGGAGAGAAAATGGCAGGCGAAACCGTCATCACGGTGATCGGCAACCTCACGAACGATCCCGAGCTGCGCTTCACTCCCAACGGTGCCGCGGTCGCGAGCTTCACGGTCGCGTCCACCCCGCGCACCTTCGACCGCCAGAGCAACGAGTGGAAAGACGGCGACACCCTCTTTCTGCGCTGCACGGTCTGGCGTCAGGCGGCCGAAAACGTCGCGGAGTCCCTCCACAAGGGCACCCGCGTCATCGTTCAGGGCCGTCTGAAGCAGCGCAGCTTCGAGACCCGCGAGGGCGAGAAGCGCACGGTGGTGGAGCTCGAGGCCGATGAGGTCGGAGCTTCGCTGCGGAGCGCGACCGCTCGTGTGAACAAGTCCGGTCGCGGCGGCGGCGGTGCTAACGGCAATGCCGGCGGCTCGTCCGGTGGCGGCGCCCCCGGCGGCTCGTTCGGTGGTGGCGCCCCCAGTGGCGGCGGCAACGCGCCAACCGATGACCCGTGGAGCTCGTCCTCCAGCAGCTACAGCGACGAGCCTCCCTTCTAAGGAGTAGACAAAAATGGCTAAGGCTCCGCTCAGGAAGCCCAAGAAGAAGGTCTGCGAGTTTTGCCGAGGCAAGGCTCCGATCATCGATTACAAGGACACGGCGCTGCTGCGCCGCTACGTCTCCGACCGCGGAAAGATCCGCGCTCGTCGCGTGACCGGCAATTGCAGCCAGCACCAGCGCGATATCGCCGTTGCGGTGAAGAACAGCCGCGAGATGGCGCTGCTGCCGTACTCGAGCACGGCGCGCTGAGGCCGGCGATGAAGCTCATCCTCACTCAGGAAGTCAGCAATCTCGGTGACCCGGGCGATCTGGTCGAGGTGAAGGACGGCTACGGCCGCAATTACCTCGTGCCCCAGGGGCTGGCGATCATCGCCACCCGTGGCGCCGAGAAGCAGGTCGCCCAGATCCGCCGGGCCCGCGAGGTGCGCGAGATCCGCGATCTCGGCCACGCCCGCGAGGTGGCGGCGGAGCTCGCCGCCCTCACGGTCTCGCTCGAGGTCCGGGCGGGCAGCGGTGGCCGGCTCTTCGGGTCGGTCACCTCGGCCGATGTCGTCTCCGCGGTTGCCGCAGCAGGGGGCCCGAAGCTCGACAAGCGCCGGGTGGATCTGACCGACCCGATCAAGGTCGTCGGCTCGCACAGCGTCTCCGTGCGCTTGCACCCCGACGTCACGGCACCCATCACCGTGACGGTCGTCGCCGCCGAGTAACACTCACGCAAGACGCCAAGGGCGCGTGACCGCAGAAGCTGCGGCCACGCGCCCTTGCCGTTGCGCCTAACAGGTGACTAGATCAGCTGGATGTTCGAGTCGTCGACGACCACGGTGTGGGCCATCCGGTCCCAGCCTGCCTGGTAGTTCTTGTCGCGGTCGAAGATCATGAAGGCCATGACCAGGAAACCGATGTAGAGCGTCACGGCGCTGATCAGGCCGGCCACGAGGTAACGGAAGACGAAGTCCCGCACCGCGCTCTTGCCGAAGTCGGCGACCTGACCGTTGTCGACGTTGACGTATCGCATGTGGAGCAGCTGCTTGGCAGGTGTCTGACCCTTACCCCAGGCGATGAAAAGCCAGATGATCCAGCCGATGAACAACGTGACGATCACGAGCAGGATCTCGAGCAGGTAGCCGCCGAATCGCTTTCCGGGGCTGGCCAGCGGGACGAGGACCTGCTGGCCCTGCGCGTTGAAGACCGGGTAGTAGCCAGGCGGGACCTGCTGGTACTGCGCCGGTGGCTGCCCGAAGCCCGGCTGGCCGTATGCGGGCGGCTGGCCGTACTGGGGCGGTTGCTGGCCGTACTGCGGGGGCTGCTGCCCATATTGCGGTTGGCCGTATTGCGGCGGGCTGCTGACCAGGCTGCTGCCCGGAGTTGTCAGGTTTGCGGAGCGGGTCGTCGCCGCCCGGGGGGTTGGGATAGCTCATGAGCATCCTCTTCTTCTGATCGTGTCCGAAGCGATCGCTGCGTCCCGCCGACCGGCGGACCAGGCGAAAGTCTGACAGCAGATCCCCCGGGCGGGCGGATTTCGTCCATTGCGCGTGCCGAGGCGCCGTGTTGATTTACGCCGGGACCCGGTCCAGAAAGCCGAAAACGCGCTCAATTCGGCCCGATTCGTTCGTCGAGACGACGTCGAATCCGGCCACCGGTGCTTCCGCGGCTGCCTCCGGCCCGAGCTCCCAGGTGAAGCGCGCCTGGTCATGGTGGGCGTCGACCGGCCCGGTGAGCGTGAAGCGCAATCCCGGGAACTGCTGCTGCACCGCCGCGATCGTGGCAGCCAGAGCCTCGATGCCGCTCACCTCGGCGAGCGGATCGGTGTAGCGGATGTCGTCACTGCAGACCTCCCGCGCGAGCTCGAGGCGCGCGCTCGGGTCCGTGGCGTTCCACAGCGCGATGTAGCTCTCGGCGAGCTGCTGGAAGTTGGTGGCTGTCGTGGGCATCGTCGCTTGCCTCCCGTGAGTTTCGCGGCACCGGATGCGCCGCCGTGACGCATCGTGCAAGCGCCCGGCGGGGCTGGTCGATGACCTCCGAGGTCATGGGCGACGCGCTGGCCGCGTCCTACGGTTGGCCTGTGACGACGATGGAAGCTTCTGCTCGCCCGGCTCACGTCGGTGCGCTTCTGCGCTCATGGCGTGAGCGGCGCCGCCTCACCCAGCTGGACCTCGCCCTGGCTGCCGACGTCTCCACGCGTCACCTCAGCTACGTGGAGACCGGCCGGTCGCGCCCGACGAGCGCGATGATCCTGCACCTGTCCGACCAGCTCGAGATCCCGCTGCGGGAGCGCAACGCGTTGCTGCTGGCCGGCGGTTACGCGCCGGCCTACCCCGAGTACGCCCTCGACGCCCCGCCGATGTCGGCGGTCAACGACGCCATCAACGCCGTGCTCGATGGTCACCTCCCATACCCGGCGGTGGTGGTCGACCGGCACTGGGAGCTGGTCGCCGGCAACGCGGCGATCGGGCTCCTCACCGCGGGAGCCGCGGCGCATCTCCTGGAGCCGCCGGTGAACGTTCTCCGGCTCTCGCTGCACCCCGAGGGGATGGCGCCGCGGATCGCCAACCTGGCCCAGTGGCGCTCGCACCTCCTGCACCGCCTGGCCCACCAGGCGGATGCCACCGGTGACGAAGAGCTGCACCGGCTTCACGAGGAGCTGGCGGGCTACCCGGGCGGTGGCGAGCGAGTGTCGGACGCTCGGGGCGGGATCGTGGTGCCGCTGCGCTACCGGACCCCCGAGGGCGAGCTGGCGCTGTTCAGCACCACGACGGTGTTCGGTACCCCGCTGGACGTCACGGTGGCGGAGCTGGCCATCGAGGCGTTCTATCCCGCTGATCGCGCGACAGCGGAGGCGCTGCACAGGGCCTCAGGCTGACGCGCGGGCCGGAGGGTCTTGGCAAGATGGACGCATGTCGACTGCGGACGAGACGGCAACGGCGGCACCCGCGAAGGGCACGGTCCGGCCGATCGTGACGATCGGCGATCCGGTGCTCTCCACGCCGTGCCGTCCGGTCACCGAGTTCGGGCCCGAGCTGAAGCAGCTGATCGACGACATGTTCGCGACCATGTACGACGCACCCGGCGTCGGTCTCGCCGCCAACCAGATCGGCGTAGACCTGCAGGTCTTCGTCATCGACTGCCCGGATGCGGAGAACGGCAGCCTGGTCGGACACGTCGTCAACCCGAAGCTGGAGCCCCCCGAGGAAGACCGCGAGCTCGAGATCGACGACGAGGGCTGCCTGTCGATCCCGGGCCCCTACACGGACGTGCCGCGGCTTCGCCACAGGGTGGTGACCGGCGTCGACTGGTCCGGTGCGCCCGTGCGTCTGGAGGGGTTCGGGCGAGCGGCGCGCTGCCTGCAGCACGAGACGGACCACCTCATCGGCCAGCTCTACATCGACCGGCTGCCCGCCAAGCAACGCCGTCGTGTTCTCAAGGAGTACGAGAGCGCGCGTGCGTCCAAGGGCGCTGGCACCTAGCGACGGACGTCCGACGACTTGTGCACGCGACCTCGGGACGATGTTGCCGGCGTTCAGCGTGTTGCCGGTGGCCTTGTACCAGGTGTCGGTGCGCCGGGAACGTTGTCATCGGTATGCCAGCTCGTACGCCTACACGACGAATAGCACTAGCCCCGTCACGGCGACGACGACACCTCCGACGACGCCGAAAACGGCCGCGCGGAACAGGCGACGGGATGGCGACGGATCCGGTCGGCTTTCTAGGTAATGGTTCAGCAGCAACTGTCCGAGCGCAAAGATCGTAAAGACCGATCCAACTACTAGCAGCGCGACTCCGGCTTTATGCGAGGGCCTCGTACCTGCTGCTAGATACAAGCGATCCAAAGAATGTGATCCCTCCCCTTCGGGTTTCCTACGCCCCCTCGGTCCAACTCCGGTGAGAGGTGTCAGCCGCCTGACAAACAGTCGCGAGCGATCTCACCGCGATTGACGATCACTCCAGTTCGCAGGACCGAGGCGCAACGGTGCGCCACCCCAGGCCTGCAGCATTCAGAACTGGAGCTTTACCGATGTCACAGCACGTTCTCGAGCGGTCGACCAGCCACAACGACGACTCCCTCGCCGAGCTCGTCACTGCCCTGCCGGGCAAGGTAACCCTGCCGGGCGACGAGGGCTGGGAGGCTTCGCGCCTCGGCTGGGTCGTCTCCGTCGACCAGCAGCCTGACGCCGTCGTCGCCGTCACCGAGGCCGCCGACGTCGTCACCGCCGTCCGCTTCGCCGCTTCCCGCGGCTTCGTCGTCGCAGCGCAGCCTGTCGGACACGGTGCCACCGAGGCCATCAGCGGCACGATCCTGCTGCGCACCCGCGGCCTGCAGGGCATCGAGATCGACCCCGAGGCAAAGACCGCCCGGGTCGGCGCCGGAGTGAAGTGGGGCGAGCTGCTCGCGGTCTCCGGTGAGTACGGCCTCACCGGCCTTGCCGGCAGCAGCCCCGACCCGACGGTCGTCGGCTTCAGCGTCAGCGGCGGGCTCAGCTGGTTCGGTCGCTCCCACGGCCTCGCGGCCCACAGCATCCGCGCCATCGAGCTGGTCGACGCGACCGGCGAGCTGCGCCGGATCACGGCCGAGAGCGACCCCGACCTCTTCTGGGCGGTCTGCGGCGGCGGCGGCGACTTCGGCATCGTGACCGCCCTCGAGTTCCAGCTGTACGACGCGCCCCACGTCTACGGCGGCCGGCTGCTCTGGCCGATCGCCATGGCCCGCCCGGTGCTGAAGGCCTTCCGCGACATCTCGCGTACCGCCCCGGACGAGCTGACCATGTGGGCGCACCTGCTGCAGTTCCCGCCGATCCCGGAGGTCCCGGAGCCCATGCGTGGCAAGGCTTTCGTGTCGGTCGACCTCACCTACCTCGGTTCCGCCGAGGACGCCGAGGCGCTGCTCATGCCGCTGCGCACCATCCCGGCGATGTGGATGGACACCACCGGCACCGTCCCGCTTTCGGAGCTCGGCAGCATCTGCCAGGAGCCGCTCGACCCGATGCCGGCCATGGAGACCTCCGGCCTCCTGCGTGACTTCGACGACGCGGCCATCGACGCCCTGCTGAACGCAGCCGGCCCCGACAGCGGCTCGCCGCTCGTCGTCGTCCAGGTTCGCCACCTCGGCGGCGCGCTGGCTCGCGGCAGCGAGGACGCAGGGCCCGTCCGGCGCGGTCGAGGAGCCCTACCAGCTCTTCTGCCTCGGCCTGCCGATGGTGCCCGAGCTGGCTCCCGTCATCGAGATGACGTTCGCGAGCATCCGCCACGCGCTGCGCGACTACCTGACCGGCCGCACGTTCTTCACCTTCCTCGGCTCCGACGCGGACCCGACTCGGGCGTTCAGCGCGAGCGCGCTGGAGCGGCTGCAGCAGGTGAAGCGCAGCGTCGACCCGAACGGGGTGCTGCGCAGCAACCGGCCCGTTCTGCGCTGACTCCCGCCAGGCGTGACGCCGCGGCCCTCCTGACAGACAGGGGGTCCGCGGCGTCTCTACGTCCGCGGTTGCCTGGACGACTCACCCGGCGAGCAGGATGCCCAGGAACAGTGCCGTGAGCGCGCTCAGCCCGGTCAATGCTCCGTAAATCGCGAGACCCTTACGCGTTGTCGCACGGGCATGCAGGAATGCGGTCACGCCGGAGATCAGGACCACGATCATCTTGATGCCGAAGACCGCCGCGTAGCTGCCGTGGTTCTTGTCGCGCTCTTCGATGATGTTCCAAATGCCGGTCAGCACCAGGACCCCGAACGCGGGCCAGGCAATCTTGTTGAACTGCCGAGCCGCGCGTTTCGGCACCTCGGGCGTGCTTCGCAGCACCGGGACCAGCGCCGCCAGCGTGATCTGGCCACCCACCCAGATCGTCGCCGCAAGAACGTGAAGGAAGATCCGAACGGTTTCCCAACCGAACTCGATCATGTGGTCTCCGCCGGGGTCTCGGGAGTGGATTCGGTCACGCGGACGAAGACGGACACCGCGTAGTCGTCGGTCGCCGAGTGCGGCGCCAGATCCCAGGTGGAGAACCGGTTGCGCAAGGCAAGGCCGGCCGACCGGGCGTGGCTGTCGAGCTCAGCCAGGGCGTAGCCACGGCCCAGGCTGAATCCCGTCACGACGTAGCCACCAGGACGCACGTGGCCGGCGATCCGGGTGAGGATGCGCTCTTCGGTGGCGGGCGCCACGAAGATCAGCACGTTGCCGGCCAGGACGGCCGCGTCAAAGGCCGGCTCTGAGGTCAGGTCGAACGTCGCGAGGTCGTCGACAAGCCAGTGCGGCCCGGGATGGTCGGCGCGGGCGGCTTCGATGAGTTCGGCGTCGGCGTCGACCCCGACCACCTCATGGCCACGGGCTGCCAGAACGGCACCGACGCGGCCCGTCCCGCAGCCGGCATCGAGAACGCGTGATCCGGGCGGGACCAGAGCGTCGACGAAGCGGGCCTCGCCGCCGAGGTCGGCACCGCTCTCCGCGAGGCTGCGAAAGCGCGCGATGTAGCGACGGGAATGGTCTGGGGGGTGGTCGGTGGTCCAGCGCGTCCGGGTGGGCACCTGCTCACTTTAGGGGAGCGGTACCCGGCGGCCGGTGACGGTGTGTGCGCGTACGACCACCCAGTACGGGCGAGGGACCGAGCTCACGTACGGGTGCAGGCCCTTGCTCTCCAGCCGCGCGAGCGTCTCGTCGTCGTCCACCGTGTGGGCGGTGCCCTTGACCACGACGCTCCAGCCGGACGACGCGGCGTCGTCGTACTCGTCGACCTCGAACGTGACTGCTTCCTGGGCCACCGCCGCACCCAGTTTGGATCCCTGCAGCGTGCGGAAGGCGACGGCGGTGCCGTCGAGCGCGAAGTTGACGGGAAAGACCTCGGCCTCACCGTCGGCGACGAACGCGAGCCTCCCGACGGGGACCGTCGACATCAGCCGAAGGCACTCCTCCAGCGATAGCACCTCGAGCCCGGCGTGGTCCGTCGCAGCCTTGGGGAATTCTGTAGCAGCTGCCATGGCGCGCCTCACCGTCGTGGAGTGGTGTTGTTTCGACGGTAAGGACGCGCCCGTCGCCCGAGTAGGGCCGAACGGCCCGAGGAGCAGGCCATTTCGCGCCCTCAAGTCCGGCGGCGACGTCGCTCAGGCCGTGAGGGCAGCGAGGCGATCGGCGGCCGCGCGCAGCGTCTCCAGCCGCTTGGGGAAGGCGAACCGGATCGTGCGGCGCCCGAGCGCGGGGTCGGGGTAGAACGACGATCCGGGCACGGCCGCCACGCCGATGTGCTCCACGAGCCGGCGGGCCAGCCCGACATCGTCACCATCGGGGTCGACGGCGGTGCTGTCGCACAGGACGTAGTAGGCCCCGTCGGGCGGCCGGAAGGTGAAACCGGTCTGGTCGAGCACGCCGCAGAGCAGGTCACGCCGTTCGCGGTAGTCCTGCGCCATGCGCTCGTAATAGGACGCCGGCAGCCCCAAAGCCGCGACTCCGCCTGCCTGAAGCGGCGCGGCCGCTCCCACGGTCAGGAAGTCGTGGACCTTGCGGATCGCGCCGGTGAGCGCCGGAGGGGCGATGGTCCAGCCGACCCGCCACCCGGTGACGGCGTACGTCTTCGACAGGGCGTTGATCGTGACGGTGCGCTCCTCGAGCCCGGGCACCGTCGCCGGCGGGATGTGGCCGCCGGGGCCGAGGTAGTGAATGTGCTCGTAGATCTCGTCGGTGAAGCACAGGACGTCGTGGCGCTCGCAGAGCTCGGCGATGAGCTCGAGCTCGTCGCGGCGGAAGACCTTGCCGGTGGGGTTGTGCGGGGTGTTGACGATGATCGCGCGGGTGCGGTCGTTGAACGCGGCGCGCAGCTCGGCCTCGTCGATGCCCCAGTCGGGTTTGTGCAGCTCGACATAACGCGGGGTCGCGCCGGACAGGATCGCGTCGGGCCCGTAGTTCTCGTAGAACGGGGTGAAGACGATCACCTCCTCGCCCGGGTCGACGAGGGCGAGCATCGCGGCGACCATGGCCTCGGTCGAGCCGCAGGTGACGCAGACGGAGGTTTCCGGATCGATCTCCCAGCCGGGGTAGGTCCGCGCCGTCTTCGCGGCGATGGCCTGGCGGAAGTCCTGCGCTCCCCAGGTGATGGCGTACTGGTTCACGTCGGCGTCGATAGCCGCCTTCGCCGCGTCTTTCAGCTCCTGCGGGCAACCGAAGTCCGGGAACCCCTGCGCCAGGTTGACGGCACCATGGGCGGCAGCGAGCCGCGTCATCTCGCGGATCACGGATTCGGTGAAGGTCTCGGCCTTCGCGCTCACCCGCAGCGCGCCGTGGCGAGCCGCGCGGGTCGGGTCGGAGGGTCGGACGTTGCCGGTCGTCGCACGGGGCTCGCTCACCGTGTCACTTTTTCACGCTGCCATCGTGGCTGCCGGCAGCGTGCCGACGACCGCCGTGGCATCCAGGTCGTCGTCACGCGCGACCCGCGCCTCGAAGCCGTGGGCGGCGAACAGCGCGAGCGTCCCGCGCGACTGGGCCTGGCTCGTCTCCACGAGCAGGTGGCCCCCGGGGCGCAGCCACTGCGGGGCCTGCTCGATCACCCGGCGCTGAATGTCCAGGCCGTCGGCGCCGCCGTCCAGCGCGATGCGGGGCTCGTGGTCGCGGGCCTCGGGGGGCATCAGCGCGATCTGGTCGGTCGGAACGTAGGGGGCGTTCGCCACGATCACCCCGAAGCGGCCCCGCAGCTTGGCGGGCAGCGGGTCGTACAGGTCACCCTGGTACGCATGACCGCCGATCCGTTCGAGGTTGCGGCGCGCGCAGGCGACAGCGACGGGATCGATGTCAGCCGCGTGCACCCCGGCGGCATTCAGGGTCGAGGCGAGCACTGTTGCGATGGCGGCCGCGCCGCAACAGAGCTCGAGCCCGTGCGCGCCAGGATCGGTCAACCGGGCGGCTTCCGTGGCCAGCAGCTCGCTGCGCCGGCGGGGCACGAATACCCCTGGGGCTACGGCGATCCGGCGCCCGCAGAACTCGACCCAGCCGAGGATCTGCTCCAGCGGAAGGCCTTCAGCGCGCTGGCGCACCATGGACGCGAGCGCAGCCGGGTCTGGTGCGTTGGCCAGCAGCAGGGCGGCCTCTTCCTCCGCGAAGACGCAGCCGGCGCGGCGCAGCGCGTCGACGATCGACTGCTCATCGGGCTGGGGTTGCGACGTCATGAGTATTAACAGCTTGCGCCTTCCCCGGCCGGTCGTCGCGTCGGTTACCCGGCAGCGGGCGCGACGGGCCGTTGACCGGTGGTCCCGCTGGGTGTGGCTAACGACCCGGGTTCAGGGCCTTCGACGGCGCGCATGATGGCGCGGTGAACGTGCGGCGGGCTCGAGTGTGGCTGGCGCTTGCCACCCTGTCCGCCGTGGCCGGCGGGATGCTGGCGGCCTGCGGCACCCGCGTCGCGGCTCCCCCGGCGTCGGCGCCGACGGCCGGCGCCGCTTCGTCCGCGCCCTCGACGGCGTCGAAGAACCCAGCCAGTGACACCGGGGTCACCGCGTCCACCATCACCGTCGGCGTCCTCGTCAGCCGGACCAGTCCGGTCGGATCCGAAGCGCTCAGCGGCTCGTACTACGGGGCAACGGCGTATTTCGATGCCCTGAACCGGCGCGGGGGCGTGAACGGTCGCACGGTGAAGGTCGTGGCGTGCGACGACAAGGGAAGCGGAACGCAGAATGTCGCCTGCGCGCATCGGCTCATCGACACCGACCACGTCTTCGCGCTCGCCGGCACGACGGCGTTCGCCTACGACGGCGCGCCGTACGTGAACGCGAAGGGAGTGCCCGACGTCGCCGGCCAGCCGGTGGGCAACGCGTATGACACCTACCCGCACCTGTGGAGCGTCTACGGCAGTAACGAGCCGCGCGACGGCAAGACGATCGGCTGGGACGGGCGGCTGTACGGCGGGACGGCCTTCTATCACTGGTTCAAGGAGCGGCTCGGGGCCAAGAAAGCGGCGGTCGTCTTCTACAACATCGCTGTGTCGGAGCGATACGCGCGGTACGCCGAAGCCGGGCTGCGCGCGGAGGGCTACGAGGTCCGCGAGGAGCAGATCAACCTGAGCCTCGGCAATTTCGACAGCGTCGCCGCCGACATCGCCAGCGCGAAGGTCGACACCGTCTTCGACGCGCTGGACCAATCCGGCAACGTCCGGCTCTGCCGGGCGCTCGACGCGCACCGCGTGAAGCTCAAGGCGAAGGTCACCACCCCGCAGGGCTGGACCGGGACGATCGGGCGCGATTACGCGGGCAGCAAGACCTGCCGCAACAGCATCTACGCCACGGACTTCCTGCAGAACTTCGACGACCGGAGCAAGGCGGGCATCGCGACGTATCAGGACGCGGTGACCCGGCTTTACCCCGACCGCACGAACAAGCATTCGGCCTGGGAACTGGACGGGTGGGTCTCGGCGCAATGGCTCACCGACGCCATGTCGTCGTGCGGCGCGAAGCTCACCCGCTCCTGCGTCGAGGGCTACCTGCGCACCACCAAGAACTACACCGGCCACGGCCTGCTCACCCCGCGAAACTTCACGGTCGAGCGGCCGCAGAAGACCAAGCGCGACTGCATCGACGTCGCCCGCTGGCAGGACTCGGCTCATGACGGCAAGGGTGGCTGGGTGACGCAGGTGCGCGACATGAACACCGAGTGCTTCACCGTCCCGGTGCTCTCTACGCGCCCTGAGGCACAACTTCACACGTCTATGTCAGAATCGAGCGCATGCCCGATCTGGACGCGTTCATCGCCGGCCTGCCCAAGGTGGAGCTGCACGTGCACCACGTCGGTTCCGCAGCGCCCGCGACGGTCGCCGAGCTGGCGGCGCTTCACGCGGGTTCCACGCCGGTGCCGGCCGACCCGGAGCTGCTGGCGGACTACTTCCAGTTCACCGACTTCGCCCACTTCATCGAGGTCTACCTGTCGCTCGTCGACCTCATCCGCGATCCGGCTGACCTGGCCACGCTGACGTATGACGTCGCTGCCGGGCTGGCGGCGGAACTCGCCCTTCGGCCTGTCCGGGTCATGCTTGATGACGGTCTCGACGCCGTACTCGCGCTCCAGCGGCCCGGACAGGCCCCGGAAGCCGCGATCGCCCATCACGGTCGTCACCCGGCTCGCGCCGGGCAGCACGCCGGACAGCAGTTCCCGCGCGGCGCGGACATCGTGGGTTCGGGCGCCCGTCACCCGGACCGCGACCGGCAACCCGAGGTAGTCGACGGCGATCGCCCTTTTCGCGCCGTTGAGCCGGTACTTGAAATGCCCCTCGTGAAACGACGCGCCGCACCGGCCGCCCTTGACCACCTGGCAGTCCACCATCAGCAGCGACGGTTCCGGATCCCGGCCGGCCGCCACCCGCAGCCGCCGGCGGAGCAGGTCAATGACGCGCTGCCACACACCCCGGTCACGCCAGCGCGCCCACGTGCGCCAAATCGTGTTCCAGTTCCCGAACTCGACAGGCAGCATTCGCCACTGGCAGCCCGTCTTGGCCTGGTACAGCTTACGCGCCCAGCGGCAACGTCTGCACGCGCGCCGTTCCCACGCTCGCCGAGCACCCACGGCCTGCCCTGATGGCGGCGGGCGTGCCCGTCACGATCAACTCCGACGACCCTCCGATGTGCTCGACGACGCTGAACACGGAGTACGCCGTTGCCGCGGACCTGATCGCGCTCGACGCGGCGGGGGTGGCCGAGCGGGCGCGCCAGGGCGTGCGCTACTCATTCCTCGACGACGCGGAAAAGGCCAGAATCCTCAGCGAGATCGACGGTTACGTCGCACGGCAGGGGAACCTGCCGCTGCCCGTAACGCGAAGGGGGACCCGGCCATGGCCAGCGCAGATGACGTGCGGCGTATCGCGCTCGGCCTTCCCGATGTGCGCGAGATCGACAGCGACGGCTTCGACTTCCGGGTAGCCGGCAAGGGTTTCGTCTGGTCCTACCCGGAGCGCGTCCCGGGACGGCCCCGGCGGATCCGCACCGACATCGCTGTGCTCTTCGTCGGCGACGAGGCCGAGAAGCAGGCGCTCCTGCTCGGCGAGCCGGAGAGGTTCTTCACGGCTCCCGGCTATGGCGGCTTCCCGCTGGTCATGGTCCGGCTGGCGGAGGTCGACTCCGACCGCTTACGTGAGCTGATCACCGATGCCTGGCAGCTGCGCTGCGGTGAGGCGCTCGTCGAGGACTGAGCCCTTCGCTCAGCGCAGCCGCAGCACGTGCATTGCCTGAGCGGCCATCTGGGATTCGCCGAGGGCATTCGGGTGGACGATCACCGGATTCGTTCCGGCCAGCACCGGCTCGACCCAGCGGGTCCCGATCGGCTGGCAGGCGTCATGGCCGTTGGAGACGCCATTGAGGTCGACGTAGGTGGCTCTGGATGCGGCCGCCGCTCGGCGCACCGCGTCGTTCAGCGTCGCTTGCTCGTGGCGCAGGTAGGGCACGTCGCCGGTGGCCACCGGCATGACCGGGAAGCATCCGGTCGTCGCCGGGAGGATCCAGGGGTAGCTGAGGATGGCGACCTTGGCATGCGGCGCCTTGGCCTTCACGGCTTTCAGCGTGCGGACCAGCGACGGGTAGGTCGTGTTGCGGATCGTGTCTTCGAAGGAGGAGCCGTAGCGGTCCTTGCAGGGGCTGCCCTGACCGGCGGTGCTCAGGCCGGCCGCGCCGCATTGGAGGATCGAATTGATGAAGACGCCGCTGTCGTTGCCGCCGATGGTCATCGTGACCAGCTGGGTGTTGGGCTTCACCGCATCCAGCTGCGGGGCCATACCCGGGTATTGCGGCGAGAAGTAGTCCGAGGTCTCGGCGGCGCCGCAGGTCACGTCGGTCAGCTGGGCGCCGATGGCTCCCGCGATGACGTGGGCGAAGTTGCGCGTCGAGCGCAGGCATTGAGGCGCAGTGGGGTCGATCGGCAGCACGCCCGAGGCGGCGCTGTAGGAATCGCCCAGCGCAACGTATCGCACCGGCGCCGGAGCTGTCGCAGCAGACGCGGGACCGACGGTCAGCGCGGCGGCTGCGGCCGCGATCGTCGCAGCGGTGAGAACGGTCGAGAAGGCGCCAAGCCGCACAGTCGCTCCAGTGCCAGTGACAGACAGATGCGTTGAAATCAACGCGTAACCGGCGTTGGGGTGACGGCATCGTCACGGGAAACGCATCCTGACGCTGGCGAGGCGGGCTGGGTGACCGTTAGCCAGTGTCAGGTTGCGGCGACACTCGCGGCTGGCGTCAGCGCAGCGTGTAGCGCACCGGCAGCGTCTTCGGGCCGCTCACGAGCGTCGAATGCACGAAGGTCGGGTCGGCGGTCAGCTCGATGGAGTCGAGGCGGGTCAGGAGCTCCCGGAAGAACGCCCGGATCTCCAGGCGAGCCAGGTGAGACCCGAGGCAGAAGTGCGGCCCGAAGCCGAATCCGACGTGGGCGTTGGCGTTCTCGCGTCGCACGTCCAGCTTGAAGGGATCGTCGAAGATGTCCTCGTCGCGGTTGCCCGAGGCGAAGGACAGCAGGGTGACGTCGCCCGGCTGGAACGTCACGTCGTGCAGCGTGAACGGCGCGTGGCAGGTGCGGATGAAGTGCTTCACCGGCGAGACGTAACGCACCAGCTCGTCGGCAGCGCCCTCGATCAGCTCGGGGTTTTTCTGCAGCAGCTCCAGCTGGTCACGGTTTTCCATCAGTGCGAGCAGGCCGCCGGCGATCGAGTTCGACGTGGTGTCGTGGCCGGCGGTCGCGATGATCAGGTAGAAGCCCATCACGTCCATATCGGGCAGCGGCGCGCCGTTGAGCTCGGCGTTCGCGATGACCGACGCGAGATCGCCCGTCGGGTGGGTCCGGCGGTCACCGGCGAGCGTCGTGAAGTAGTTGACGAAGTCGAGCATCACCTGCAGGACCGAGGCGTCCTCACCGGCACGGCCGATGTCGGGGTCCTCGGCGCCGAAGAGCTCCTGGGTCAGCTTCAGCATCTTCTGGTGGTCCTCTTCGGGCAGCCCGAGGATCGAGAGGATCACCTGCAGCGGGTAGTGCATGGCGATGTCATTGGCGAAGTCACACTCGCCGCCCATCCCGGCCATGCGGTCGACGAACTCCTTGGCGAGCTGGCTGACCCGCTCGTTCATGCGCCGCACGTTCGCCGGCTTGAACCAGTCGTTGACGATGTTGCGATGAGCCTTGTGCTCCTCCCCGTCCATCTGGACGAGGGTGTTCATCGCGGGCACCTCGTTCGGGTCACGCGCCTCGTACATCGCGCGGGTGACGAGGGTCGGCGCCGGAGCGTTGCTGAAGACGTCGGAGGCGCGCTCGATCTCCTTGATGTCCGCGTTGCGCGTGATCGCCCAGAAGTCCTGGTACTCCGGGAGTTCCACCTTGGCGATCGGCATCTGCTCGCGAAGCCGCCGCGCGGTCTCGTGCCACGTGACCGGGTCGGAGTAGGCAGCAGGATCGGCGAAGATCCGCCCGAGTTCGTTTGCGGTCAGCGTGTCAGCCATCGGAGTCCTTCGGCCGGGTCCGGGAGCAGCTCGCCGCGCAGCACTGGGCGGCCGGGCTGCATCTGAATAGAACCCAGTTCTACACCAGGCGGAGCCCCGGCCACAGGGGGACCAGCCGGGTCGGCCTCGGCGCCGGTGGCGGATGACGGCCCGCCTCCCGCACCCGGTGTTCGCCCACGAACCGAGCCGGCTGCCGCTGACGGTGCTCGACCCCGAGGGCCACGCCGACCGGCGGCTGAGGGCGGCTGTTTGACTGGGGCGGTGTCGGAACTGCCGCTGCACGGCCTGCGCGTCCTGGACGTCACCACGTTCCTGGCCGGACCACTCGCTACGCGCACGCTCGCCGACCTCGGCGCCGACGTGATCAAGGTGGAGCCGCCGGGCGGCGACCCGACCCGCGCCGGCTGGACCGGTGACGGTCCCGCGCACTTCTACTGGCGCGCGTTGCACGGGGGCCGGCGGTCGGTCGTCATCGATCTCGCCAGCGAGGCCGGCCGGGAACGCTTCCTTGCGCTCGCCGCGGACGCGGATGTCGTGCTCGAAAACCTCCGGCCGGGTGTGACCGCGCGCTTCGGGGTCGATGGCCCGTCGCTGCGCAGCAGCTTCCCGCGGCTGGTGACGTGTGCCATCGTCGGCTTCGACGATCCTGAGCTGGCGGGCGCGTCGGCGACGGACGGTCCGATCCAGGCCTGGACCGGTGGCGTCGAGCTGATGGAGCGGTGGTCCGGCCAGGCGTTGCCGATGCCGCTGCAGGTCGCTGACATCGCGGGAGGTAGCGCGGCGGCGCAGGGGGTGCTGGCGGCTCTCGTCGCCCGCGGCCGTACCGGGATGGGCATGCATGTCCAGGTGAGCCTGGAGGCCGCGCTGACCCAGTGGCTGGCGGTGACGGATCGCCAGCTCACCCTGGCTCCGCCGGGCACGCTGGTGCTCGCGGGCAGCGACGGGAAACGGTTCCTGGTCCAGACGCCGATGCGCTTCGCCCCGAAGTTGCTCACCCTGCTCGGCCTGCCGCCGGATACCCCTCGCGACGCGATCGCGGCGGCGGCAGCCCGGCTCGTCGCGGGCGAGCCGTCGGCGAGCTGGCTGGAGCGGCTGTGGTCGGCGGGCATCCCGGCGGCGCCGCTACGGCCCGTATCTGACGAGGTGGCGAGCCCGCCGTGGACCCTGGACGGTGCCCCGCTTCAGCGCGCGGGTGACCCGCCGTCGCTCGGCGCCCACGACGGCGAGGGCTGGCGATGAAGGCCTGGATGGTGGCCCAGCACGGCGCGCCAGGCGATGTGTTGCGCCTCTCGGACGCCGAGAGGCCGGTGCCCGGGCCCGACCAGGTGGCGGTGCGGGTCCTGGCCGCCGCGCTCAACCTGCCTGACGAGCGGCTCTGCCGAGGGACGTACCAGCTCAAGCCCGAGCTGCCCTTCACGCCCGGGTTCGAGGCTGCGGGCGTGGTGGAGGCGGTCGGAGCCGGGGTGGATCCGGCGCTGGTCGGGCAGCGGGTGGTCGGGGTGGCCGGCCCGCCGGCCGGTTCGCTCGCCGAAGTGGCTCTCGTGCGGGCCACCGGCCTGTATCCGGTACCGCAGGACATGTCCTGCGCCGATGCGGCGGCGATGCTCATCCCGTTCACCACCGGCGAGCTCGCGCTGCACCGGCGCGGCAGGCTGCGCCAGGGGGAGACGCTCCTGGTCCACGCGGGCGCCGGAGGCGTGGGGTCGGCGGCGATCCAGCAGGGCGTGCTGGCAGGTGCTCGCGTGGTCGCGACCGCCGGCGGTCCGGCCAAGCTCGCGCTGTGCCGCGAGCTCGGCGCCGAGGTGGCCATCGACTACCGGGGAATGGACAGCAAGCAGCTCGCCGCCGCGGTGCTGGACGTGACCGCAGGCCGGGGGGCTGACGTGGTCTATGACTCGGTCGGCGGTGAGGTCTTCCACGCCTCGCGGCGGTGCGTGGCGCGGGAAGGGCGGCTGCTCGTGGTGGGCTTCGCGGCGGGGGAGCTCGAGGTCACGCCCACCAACCACGCGCTGTACCGCAACTACGACGTGGTCGGTGTGTACTTCGGCGGGTACAGCGGGCCGCAGGATGCGTCCTGGCGCGCTGAGATCTGGGAGCGGATCCTCGCCGGGTACCGAACCGGGCAGCTGCGTCCGGTCTTCGACCGCCGGCTCCCGCTGGGCGGCGATGTCGCTGGCGCCCTCACCGATCTCGCCGAGCGGCGGACCGCAGGCCGCGTCGTGATCGCTGACGGCGACGCGTGAGAGTCAGCTCGCGAGGTGCGCCAGGTGCCCGTCGGCGAGCTGCCGGGCTGCCGTTGCGTCGAGCGGTCGGGAGAGCAGGAACCCCTGGGCGCTGTCACACCCGAGTGCCGTCAGCGTGTCGCGCTGCTGGCCGTCTTCGATGCCTTCGGCAACCGTTGACAGGTGAAGATCGTGGGCCAGCCGGATGATCGTCTTGATGAAGGCAGCACCTTCGCTGGTCGGATCGGTGAGCGGGTCAACGAAGGACTTATCGATCTTGAGTACGTCGACGGGAAACTGGCGCAGGTAGCTCAGTGATGAGTAGCCGGTACCGAAGTCGTCGATCGCCAGATGGATGCCCATGGCTTTCAGCGCGCCGAGTACGGCGGTGCTCCGTTCAGGATTGGTCATCAGCATGCTCTCGGTCACCTCGAGGATCAGCCGGTCCGGCGTGAGGCCGCTGTAGGCCAGGGCGGCTCGCACGTCGTCGACGAGGCTCTCGTGCTGAAGCTGGCGGCCGGAGATGTTGACCGAGATCGTCAGTGGCCGCCCATCCGGGGCGTGCCATTTCGACGCCTCCAGGCAGGCGGCCTCGAGGATCCACCGGCCCAGCGAGAGGATGAGCCCCGTCTCTTCTGCTAGGGGGATGAAGACCGCCGGCGGTACGTCACCTTGAGTCGGGTGATGCCAGCGCGCCAGGGCCTCGAACCCCTCCAGGCGTCCGTCGTACAGAGAGAAGTGTGGCTGGTATTGCAGGGAGAACTCGGAACGGTCGAGCGCCCCGCGTAGCGAGTTGGTCAATTCCAGGCGTTCGACGGCGTGAGAGCGCATAGCTGTCTGGAAGATCTGGAAGCCGTCCTTCCCGGTGGATTTGGCGGCATACATCGCGGAGTCAGCCTCGCTGAGGAGCAACTCGACCGACTGGCGCCCGTCTCCGTAGGCGATACCCACGCTGACGGAGAGGCTGATTGATCGACCGGCGACCTCCATGGGCTGTCGCAGAACTTCGACGATGCGCTCTGCGAGTCGGATCGCCAAGGCGGGGTCCGCGACGTCGTCCATGAGGATCGCGAACTCGTCGCCGCCGAGGCGAGCGACCGTATCGCCGGAACGCACGACGGACAGCAGCCGTTTGCCGGCGGCGATCAGCAACTCGTCGCCTCGCTGGTGGCCCAGGCTGTCGTTGACGGTCTTGAAGCCGTCGAGATCGCAGAAGAGGACGGCCACCAAGCCCGTGGATCGTCGCGACGCGGCGACGGCATGCTCCACGCGGTCCTGCAGCAGCGCTCGGTTCGCGAGGCCGGTCAGGCTGTCGTGAAAAGCCTGGTGCCGCAAGTCGTCCTCGAGCAGTTGCTGGGAGGCCAGTGAAGCCTGCAGCGAGTCGGCATGCTTGCGCAGTTCCGCTGTCTGGTTGGCGACGCGAGTGAACAGCCACGACACCCGCAGGGCCACGAGCGCGAACAGCAGGATTGACGTGGCCGACAGCACGCGGACGTCGACCGCCACGTGCATCACGCTGCTCGCGAACAAGATGGCCGGTGAGACGAACCCTGCCACCGCGACCACCGGCATCCAGCGCCGCCGGTGCAGATCTTCCGGGCGTGGCGGGGCGTCCGTGGCCATGGACGGGTGCAGCGCCGCGGCGCCGAGCAGCACGTAGCTGATCAACCAGCCCGCGTCGACCGCGTTGCCGGTGGCGTACGTGCCGTGCAGGACCTGAACGTCGTACACGAAGTCGGCGACCACCATGACGGCGATCGCTGCTGCGATCAGCTTGTCGCACGTTCGACGCACGCCGGCGAAAAGCAGCGAATTGACCACCAGGAAAAGCACGCCGAGGTCCATGACCGGGTAGGCCATCGTGACCACCTTGCCGAGCCCGCCCAAGGTGGCGTCGTGAGCGTAGGAGCCCATCAGCAGATGCCAGAACAGCGCCAGTGCTCCGACGGAGACGATTGCGGCGTCGGCTCGGTTTTCCCGCGAGCCCGAATACCCGGCGGCTCGCCCCAGGCGCAGGACGCCGGCTACCAGGAAGGGGTATCCGCAGAGGTAGACCACGTCAGACACCGACGGGAAGGGCGCTTCCTTACCCAGCAGGTCGTAGGTCATCAGCACGGCGTCGCCGAGCACGAAGCAGAGGTTCGCCGCTGCCAGCAGTAACCACGACGCGCGGGCGGCCGGGCGGCCGCGACGCACTCCCACCAGCATCGCTGCTACGGAGCCCAGGCCGATCAGCTGATAAGCGACATCCTTGGGAAGGACGCCCGGCAAGGTGAAGTAGACGCCGACCGCGAGGGTCCCGCCCAACAGGGCACGCGTCCATGCCGGCTGACCGGGCATCATCGAGGGCCCCTCTGCGATCTAGGTAAGAGGTGTATCGGCCGTTGACGCAGGGGACCTGAGGGTGGTCGCTCCTCGCCGTCACCAGCGGACCAGGGGTGACGTTTCCGAGGTGATCCGCTCGCCGTCTGACCCACCGGCGGGTGCGATTCACCTCGCGCCAGGAAGGGTGCAGCGCAGCCAGGATGACGCTAAACGGGATCGACAGCTCTGGCGACCCGAGCGACCCCGCTGACCGGTGAGGTTGTTACACCGATCCTCTGATGAGAGTGCGTGTCGCGCTCATTGGGGAGCCGACTGGCGCACAGCCGGAGAAGGCGCCACGCGTCCGGCGGCGGGCTGGTCGTTACTGCTACGCGGCCCGCAGCAGGCTGCGCAACCCGGCGGGGTCAGCCGTCGCGCCGCATGTCGACGAACCGGCTGTAGTGACCCTGGAATGCGACCGTGACCGTGCCGGTCGGGCCGTTGCGCTGCTTGGCGATGACGAAGTCGGCCTCACCGGCCCGCGCCGACTCCGGCTCGTAGACGTCTTCGCGGTGCAGCAGGATCACGACGTCGGCGTCCTGCTCGATGGCACCCGACTCACGAAGGTCGGACAGCTGCGGCTTGCGGTCGGCGCGGTTTTCGGCGGCGCGGTTCAGCTGGGAGAGCGCGACGACAGGGACGTTGATCTCCTTCGCCAGCAGCTTCAGCGACCGGCTCATCTCGCTGACCTCCTGCTGGCGGCTGTCGAGCCGCTTGCTGGGGGTCATCAGCTGCAGGTAGTCCAGCACGACGAGCTTGAGATCGTGGCGCTGCTTCAGGCGCCGGCATTTGGCGCGCAGCTCCATCATCGTGAGGTGCGGTGAGTCGTCGATGAACAGCGGCGCGCTCGTCACCTCGCCGATGCGCTGGGCAAGGCGGGCCCAGTCGTCATCGCTCATCTTCCCGGAGCGCATGTTTTGCAGGTGGACGCGTGACTCGGCGGACAGCAGGCGCATCACGATCTCGGTGCGGCTCATCTCCAGCGAGAACACCGCGGCCGTCTGCCCGTTGCGAATGCTGGCCGCCCGGGCGAAGTCCAGCGCGAGCGTGCTCTTACCCATCGCGGGGCGCGCGGCGAGAACGATGAGCTGACCGCCGTGCAAGCCGTTGGTCTTGCCGTCGAGATCGGCGAAACCGGTAGGCACGCCGGTGAGCGAACCGTCGTGGCTGGCGATCGCCTCGATCTCTTCGAGGGTCGGGTTGATCAGCTGCTCGAGCGGCAGGTAATCGTCATTGGTGCGCCGCTCCGTCACCGAGAAGACCTCGGCCTGCGCCCGGTCGACGGCGTCTTCGACGTCAGCAGCCTCGTTGTAGCCGAGCTGGGTGACGCGCATCCCGGCCTCGACCAGCCGGCGCCGCACCGCCTTTTCAGCGACGATCATCGCGTAGTAGCCGGCATTGGCCGCCGTGGGCACCGTCTCGATGAGGGTGTGCAGATACGGCGCCCCGCCGATGCGTTCGAGCAGACCCTGGCGGTGCAGCTCAGCGGCGACGCTCACCGTGTCAGCCGGCTCGCCCTTGCTGTAGAGCTCGGTGGCGATCTCGTAGACCGTCGCGTGGGCCGGCCGGTAGAAGTCGCCTGCCCGCAGGATCTCGACGACATCAGCAATCGCCTCTTTGGACAGCAGCATGCCGCCGAGCACGCCCTGCTCGGCCGCGACATCTTGCGGCGGGGTGCGGTCGAACTCCGGGGTGCCGCTGGAACCGCCGCCGGGGGCACCCCCACCATTCGGGCCGCCCGAACGCGGGCCGCGATCGATGGTCGTGACCGACACTCATCCACCTCCACGTAAGCCCTCGCCAGCCGAGACGGCGATCCGTCGCCGCTGACTCAAGGTGTACGCCAGCCGTCCGACAGAATCAGTGCCGCCGCACCGACCGTCTGTGGCCCCTGTTGATGAAGCTGGGGATTCGGTGTGGGCAAGGCCGCGTCGCCGTGTGGACACCCGGTGGATGCATGGTGGACGCCCTCCCGTTGCCGAACCCAAGAAGACCTCAACGGTTGCCCAAGCTGCAGCTAGCGGTCATCCACAACGCTGTGCACAGTTGTGGACAAAGAAAGTTCCGCATCCCAGCAAGCCTTCAGGCCCACC
Organism: uncultured Actinomycetota bacterium; assembly: GCA_963782485.1. GTDB lineage: Bacteria > Actinomycetota > Actinomycetes > Frankiales > Frankiaceae > DATAZK01. The sequence goes on along the minus strand of CAWAJV010000003.1, from coordinate 487,065 downwards.
GCAGGGCACCTCCAGCGGAGCGAGGGAGAACTAGGTATGGCAGCCACCGCATCTCGTCCGATCGGTCAGCCCACTTCGGCCCCGCGCCCGTTCGCCCGCACCGAACGTCGCCGGCCCAGCTCCGTTCCGATCGCCGGCGCCGGTCCCGGATTCCGCCGCGCCTGATCGGGCGCTGCGGTCCGTCATCGCCAACCCCGCCGCGCTCTCCACCGTCGAACACATCCTTCCGCTCTCCGGATGCCGCCTGTCGGTGCTCGACCTGCCGGACGGCACGCGGGTCGGGCAGCTGTTCGGTCCCACCGGCCGCTTCCTCGACGAGGCGCGCTGCGAGCGCACCGGAACCGTCAGCGGCTGGTTCGGCCGGGCGGGAGACGGGGGAGTGAGCGGCGAAGGTGGTGCAGGCGGCCTGATGCCCAGCGGCACGTCCTGGGCGCTGGCCTTCGGTGGCGGCGGCCCCCAGGAGTCCCTCGAGGTCCGCTTCGCCAGCTTGCGAGCCCGACGCGTGGTCCAGGTGGTCAGCGATTACTACGGTCTGTGGGTGGCTGAGGTGGTCGGCTCGTTCCGGGCGGCAACCCTGATGTCGAAGGCTGCCTCGCGGACCTTCCGGCTGCACTACGCGGGCTGAATCGCCGCCTGAAACGTGCCACGCTGTGACGTGACCACGCCCCCAGGGGGTGGCACTGACTGGTTGAACGGGCTATCACCGGCCTATGAAGGTTTTGGTCGCGGGAGCGACGGGATTCGTCGGGGCACGACTGTCGCAGGCGCTGGTGGAGGCCGGGCACGAGGTGCTGGCGATGACCCGGCGTCCGGAGACGTACGACGGGCCCGGGACCCCCGTCGGCGGTGACGTCGCCGATCCGTTCTCGCTGACCAGCGCGCTGGACGGCTGCGAGGCCGCGTACTACCTCGTGCACTCGCTGGACACCCCGGACTTCGCTGAGCGTGACGCGAAAGGCGCGCGCAGCTTCGGCCGGGCCGCCGCGGAAACGGGAACGCGCCGGATCATCTACCTCGGCGGGCTCGGCGCCGACAGCGATGCCCTCTCCGATCATCTGCGCAGCCGTCAAGAGGTCGAGGGGCTGCTCGGCGCTGCCGGCGTGCCGGTCACGACGCTGCGGGCCGGCGTGATCATCGGCCACGGCGGCTTGTCCTGGGAGCTGATGCGGGAGCTGGTCGCGCACCTTCCGGTGATGCTGACCCCCAAGTGGGTGCGCACGAAGGCGCAGCCCATCGCGGTCGCGGACGTCGTCCGGTACCTGCTCGCCGTGCTCGAGCTCCCGGAGTCCGAGGGCCGGGTGTACGAGATCGGCGGCCCCGAGGTACTCAGCTACGAGAACGCGATCCACCGCATCGCGCGCATCGAGCACCGGCCGCTGCTCGTCGTCCCGGTGCCGCTGCTCACGCCGCGGCTGTCCTCCCGCTGGCTGGCGCTCGTCACGAGCGTGAACGTGCAGACTGCCAGCAACCTGGTCGAATCCATGGGCAATGAGGTGGTCGTGCGCGACAACGCCCTCGACCGGATGGTCGATTTCGCGCTGACTCCCTTCGACGTGGCCGTCCGCGAGGCCCTTGCCGAGCGAGAGGCAGAGAGTGCGCCTGCCTGACACCCTGGCTCGCCCGGTCGGGCCGGTGCTCGGCGCCGCGCGTTCGCTGCTCGGGCCGCCGGAGTCGCAGCCGTCTCGTGAAGCCGCGCCGCTCCAGCAGCGCCGGCTGGCCGTGGTCGTCGCCACGCTGCTCGTCGGGTCGGTGCTGCTCGGTATCGCCCTTCACGAGCCGGCGGGGAGCGACGCGTTCATCGTGCTCGCCGCCGTTCTCGCGGGCGTCTGGCTGATCGGCGGGTTGCTGGCGGGACCGCTGCACCTCGGGCGCCGTGATGGCCGCCGGGTCGTCGTGCCGGCCGTTGTCCTGGGTGCGCTGGCGTTCGCGGTCTTCGCCATCGGGGCGCTGGTCGTCAGCGGGATCGGTCCGCTGCACGACGCGGTCAACGACGTCGTGCAGCGCTCCGACGTCGGATCCCGGCCGCTGATCGTGGGCATCACGATCGTCAACGGCATCGCCGAGGAAGTGTTCTTCCGCGGTGCGTTCTACCGGCTCCTGGCACCGCGCTACGCCTGGGTGTGGACGACGGTGTGCTACATCGCCGTGACGGCGGCGGCCGGCAACGTGATGCTCGTGCTGGCAGGCGGGCTGATGGGCGCGCTCTTCGCGCTGGAGCGGCGCGCGACCGGCGGCGTCCTGGCGTCGGCGCTGACCCACGTCACCTGGTCGACGATGGTCATCTTCCTGCTGCCGCGCTAGTGACCACCGGCTCGTCGAGGCCCGAGGATTCTAGAGCTCGACGCCCACCAGGACCGGCTCGTTGACCAGCGTCACGCCGAACCGGTCCCGGACCCCATCGCGGATCTGCCGGGCCAGCGCGACGATGTCGGCGGCCGACGCCGAGCCCGGGTTGGTGATGGCGAGCGGGTGCTTGGTCGACAGCCGCGCCGGTCCGCCGGCCGGGTAACCGCGCCCGTAGCCGGCGCGGTCGATGAGCCAGGCCGCCGGCACCTTCACGCGCCCGTCCGGCTCGGCGAAAGCGGGGACGTCTCCTCCTGACCGGGCCCGGATCGCCTCGTACGCCGGGCGATCGAGGATCGGGTTGGTGAAGAACGAGCCGCAGCTGGCCGTGTCGGGATCGGTCGGGTCGAGCACCATTCCCTTGCCGCGCCGCAGGCCCAGCACCGCTGCGCGCACGTCGGCGAGCGGCGCCGAGGAGTTCTCGGCGATCCCCAGCGCGCGGGCCAGTTCCGCGTACCGCACGGCCTCGCTCGCCGCGCTGTGCTGGAGCTCGAACTCGACCTCGGTGACCACCCAGCGATCCGGCTCCAGCTTGAACCGGCTGTGGCGGTAGCTGAACCCGCACTCGCGCCGGGTGAGCTCGCGAAGCTCGCGCTGCCCGCGGTCGTACGCCCGCACCCGGACGATGACGTCGGCGACCTCCTGGCCGTAGGCACCGACGTTTTGGATCGGGGTGGCGCCGACCTGCCCCGGGATGCCGGACAGGCACTCAACCCCAGCCAGTCCCTGACCCACCGCGCGGGCGACCAGCGCGTCCCAGGGCTGCCCGGCTGCGGCGATCAGCCGGTTACCCTGCTGGGTGATCCCGCTGGTCCGCACCAGCACCGCCAGCCCGGCGAAGCCGGAGTCGGCGATGACCAGGTTGCTGCCCCCGCCGATCAGCAGCACCGGCTCGCCGCGCTCATCCGCGTCGCGCACCGCCCGCAGTAGCGCGGCCTCGGTCCGCGCCTCGACCAGACGCTCCGCCGGTCCGCCGACCCCCATGGTGGTCAGCGGGGCGAGAGCGGCGCCCTCGGCTTCGATCGCCACCCGCTCAGTCAACCTGCCGGTCGGCCGATCGCGCGCCGGCGAGGTCGGCGAGCCCGACGGTGGGCGTGGACGCCTGCGCGTAGAGCCGCTGCGGGATGCGCCCCGCCCGGCGGGCCAGGCGGCCACCCTCGACGGCCTTGCGCATCGCCTCGGCCATCAGCGCCGGCTCCTGAGCCCGGGTGACGGCCGTGGCGAGCAGGACGGCGTCGCAGCCGAGCTCCATCGCCAGCGCGGCGTCCGATGCCGTGCCGATCCCGGCGTCGAGCACCAGCGGCACCTGCACCGACTCCCGCATGATCGCGATGTTGTAGGGGTTGCGAATGCCGGCCCCGCTGCCGATCGGGGAGCCGAGCGGCATGACGGCCGCCACCCCGGCATCGGCCAGCCGCCGCGCCAGGATCGGATCGTCCGTCGTGTAGACGAAGACCTGAAAGCCGTCGTCGACCAGCTGCTCGGCGGCGTCCAGCAGCTCAACGGCATCGGGCAGCAGCGTGCGGTCGTCACCGATGACCTCGAGCTTCACCCAGTCCGTCTCGAAGGCCTCCCTGGCGAGCCGGGCGGTGAGCACGGCATCGCGCGCGGTGTAGCAGCCGGCGGTGTTCGGCAGCACCCGGGCGCCGCAGCGCTCCACCACGTCGAGCACGCTGCCCTTCGCGCGTGGGTCGAGCCGCCGCAAGGCGACGGTGACGATCTCGGTGCCGGATGCCGTCACCGCCGCCTCGAGTGCCTCGAGGCTGGAGGCACCGCCGGTGCCGAGGATCAGCCGGCTGCTGAACGTCTCGCCGGCAAGAACGAGCGGGTCGTCCATCGTGCTCAACCTCCCTGCGATGCGGTCAGCAGCTCGACGCTGTCGCCTTCGAGCAGCCGCGCCTCGGTCCATTGCCCCCGCGGGACCACCTCGCCATTCCTGGCAATCGCGATGCCCTTGCGCCGCGCGTCCTGTCCCCGCGCCGTCAGGAGCCCGGCCAGCGAGATGCCGTCCGGAACCTGCTCCGGACTGCCGTTGACAGTGATGTTCACGAGAAACGCTCCGGTGAGAAGGGCAGGGCACGCTCCGGCATCCGCCCGGTGTCGAGCAGCTCGACGACGAGGTCGGCGGTCAGCGGGGCGAGCAGGATGCCGTTGCGATAGTGGCCCGTGGCGACGACGACGTTCTCGCCGGCCGCCCGCCAGCGCCCGAGCAGCGGCGCGTTGTCTGCCGAGCCCGGACGCAGGCCGACCACGACTTCGGTGAAGTCCAGCTCGGACACGTCGGGCACCAGCTCGTAGGCCGCCCGCAGCAGCTCGTAGACCCCGCCGGCGGTCGCCGTGAGGTCGGCGCCCTTCTCCTCGACGGTGGCTCCGACGAGCAGCCGACCGTCCGCGCGGGGCACCAGGTACGCGTCGATGCCGCGCACGGTATGGGTCAGCAGCGGCGCGCCGCGAAGGTGCAGCAGCTGACCCTTGACCGGCCGGACCGCCAGCCCCGGGACGAGCCGCGCACTCGCGTAACCGCCTGCAAGCACGACGGTTTCAGCGTCCAGCGCGCGCAGGTCGGCGACCTGGTCGGGATGCAGCTGCACGCCGGTACGCGTGCATGCTGCACGCAATGCACGGACGAGTGCCCGGTTGTCGATGCTGTGGTCACCGGTCACCAGAAAGCCACCGCGGACCCGCGGGGAGAGCGCCGGCTCGAGCCGGCGCACCTCGCGCGAGCGCAGCCGGGCAACCTGCAGGCCGAGCTTCGCCTGAAACACCGCCAGCTCGTCCATCCGAGCCAGGTCGTCGCCGTCACGCGCGACCGACAGCGTGCCCTCCTGCCGGTAGCCGGGATCGATCCCGCTCGCCTCCTGCACCTGGTGCGCGAAATCCGGCCAGCGATCGCGCGCCTCGAGCGTCAAGGCGAGCAAGGCCTCCTCGCCGTAGTGCACCTCGGTGACCGGCGCCAGCATCCCCGCAGCAGCCCAGCTGCTCTGGCGCGGCGCGTCGCGTCCGAGCTCCGGATCGAAGACGGCGACACGCCCGAGCCCGCAGGCCGCCGCGCGCCAGGCGATCGAGAGTCCGATCACACCACCGCCGACGACGGCGACATCGCTGGGCGGCCGGCTCGTACCTGCGCCAAGCTGGCTCATGGATGGCTCCGTTCCCTTCGCCGGCATGACCCGGATCAGGTGCTGACGGTCGGAGGGGTGGAAATTCCGGCCCTCCCTCTCAGCCCGCTTCCGGGCTCCCGTGGTTTCCACGGTACGACCCCGGTTAGTCTCGATGCATCAGTCGGGCACACCCCGCCCGACGTCTTGCTTGGCGGAGGGTCGGCGGCCAACCCGGCGTCCCACCTCTGGGCCTCTAGGAGGTGCGGCATGACCGTCTCGCCCCCCACCCGTGCCGAGGTGCCCGCAGCGGTGCAGCTGCTGAGCCCCGAAGGCGAGCGGGTCTTCCACCCTGACTATGACCTCGCGCTGGAATCGCTCGCGGAGGAGAAGTTCCGCGAGCTGTACCGCGACATGGCGCTGGTCCGCCGGATCGACATCGAGGCGACGGCGCTGCAGCGCCAGGGCCAGATCGGGCTCTGGGCCAGCTGCCTCGGTCAAGAAGCCGCACAGGTGGGCAGCGCCCGGGCCCTGCGCCCGAGGGACTACGCCTTCCCGACGTACCGCGAACACGGCGTGACCTGGTGTCGCGGCATCGACCCGGCGCTGCTCCTCGGCCAGTTCCGCGGCGTCTCCCACGGCGGCTGGGATCCCGGCAAGTACCGGTGCGGGCTCTACGCCATCGTCATCGGGAGCCAGACGCTCCACGCGACCGGCTACGCCATGGGCATCACCCGCGACGGGGAGACGGGCGAGGACGGCGAGGCCGTCATCGCGTACTTCGGCGACGGTGCCTCGAGCCAGGGCGACGTCAGCGAGGCGATGGGTTACGCCAGCGTGTTCTCGGCGCCGGTCGTCTTCTTCTGCCAGAACAACGGCTGGGCCATCTCCCAGCCGACCGAGCGCCAGAGCCGCGTGCCGATCGCGTACCGCGCGCAGGGCTACGGGTTCAGCGGCATCCGGGTCGACGGCAACGACGTGCTCGCCTGCTACGCCGTGACCCAGGCCGCGCTCGACACCGCGCGCCGCGGCGATGGCCCAGTGCTCATCGAGGCCGTCACGTACCGGATGGGTGCCCACACCACCTCCGACGATCCGACCCGCTACCGCCTCCAGGCCGAGCTCGAGGCCTGGAAGCTGAAGGACCCGATCGAGCGGCTCAAGGCCTACCTGTACCGCCAGCAGATCGCCGACCGGGCGTGGTTCGAGGAGCTCGACGCGCGAGGCGGATGCGCTGGCCGCCCGCCTTCGCGAGACCTGCATCAACCTTCCCGAGCCGGATCCGCTGGCGATGTTCGACCACGTCTACGCCGATCCGCCGCCTCCGCTGCTCGCCCAGCGCCAGGCCTACGCCGACTACCTGGCCACCCTGGAAGACGCCGGCGAGCCGGCGGTGCGGTCATGAGCGTCGAGTCACTGACCCTGTCCAGGGCGATCAACGCGGGCCTGCGCAAGGCCATGGAGCGCGACGACCGCGTCGTCGTGATGGGCGAGGACGTCGGCACCCTCGGCGGGGTGTTCCGCGTGACTGATGGGCTGCAGAAGGACTTCGGCGAGGAGCGGGTGATCGACACCCCGCTCGCGGAGTCGGGAATCATCGGCACCGCGATCGGCCTGGCGATGCGCGGCTACCGCCCGGTCTGCGAGATCCAGTTCGACGGGTTCGTCTATCCCGCGTTCGACCAGATCGTCAGCCAGCTGGCGAAGCTGCACTACCGCAGCGCCGGCGCGCTGCGCATGCCGGTGACCATCCGCATTCCCTACGGCGGCGGTATCGGCGCGGTCGAGCACCACAGCGAGAGCCCGGAGGCGTATTTCACCCACACCGCGGGCCTGAAGGTGGTCAGCTGCGCGACGCCGGCCGACGCGTTCACGATGATCCAGCAGTCGATCGTCAGCGATGACCCGGTCATCTTCCTGGAGCCGAAGCGGCGCTACTGGGAGAAGGGCGAGGTCGATCTCGGGACGCCATCGGCCCCGCTCTCGCCGCACGCTTCCGCTGACACCTTGGCGTTGCACGCATCGCGCGTGCTGCGCAGCGGAGCCGACGCCACGCTGGTGACCTACGGCCCGTGCGTGCAGGTGGCCCTGCAGGCCGCGGCGGCTGCGGAGGAAGAGGGCCGCAGCCTCGGGGTGATCGATCTGCGGAGCCTTTCGCCGCTCGACCTGGAGCCGGTGCTGACCGAGGTCCGCCGCAGCGGTCGGCTGATCGTCGTCTCCGAAGCGCCCCCGTCGAGCTCGCTGGCCTCCGACATCGCCGCTCAGGTGACCGAGCGGGCGTTCTACTCGCTGGAGGCCCCGGTCCTGCGGGTGGGCGGCTTCGACACCCCGTACCCGCCGTCGCGTCATGACGGCAACTACTTGCCCGACGTCGACCGGGTACTCGACACCGTCGACCGGGCATTCACCTACTGATCAGCCAGCCCGTACCCGCCGTCCACCCCCTCAGCGCGAGAGGCTCATCCCGTGGCCGTCCGACAGTTCGCCCTCCCTGACCTCGGTGAAGGCCTCACCGAGGCCGACATCCTGGGCTGGCTCGTCGCCGCGGGCGATGAGGTGCGGCTGAACCAGCCGATCGTCGAGGTGGAGACGGCGAAGGCGGCGGTCGAGGTGCCGTCCCCCTTCGCCGGGGTGGTGCGTGAGCTGCACGTCGTTCGGGGCCAGACGGTGGCCGTCGGGGCGCCGATCATCACCATCGAGACGGAGGCAGCCGCGGCCGGGGCCGCTGCGGGCGGGGCCGCTGGTGATGCCGAGAGCTCGCCGCAGTCGATCCTCGTCGGCTACGGCCCCCGTCCAGCGGGTGCCCGCCGCCGGCGGCGGTTCGCCGAGGCGCCGCCCGAGGAGTCCGCCGCTCCCGAGCTCGCCCCGACGCCCGCCGCCGTGCACGACGGTGCCGACATCACGGTCCTGGCCAAGCCCCCGGTCCGCAAGCTGGCCCGCGACCTGGGCGTCGATCTGCGCACGGTCCGGGGCTCCGGCCCGGCCGGGAACATCACGCGTGACGACGTCGGGGCCGCGCATGAGGGGACGAGCGCCGGCCATCCAGCGGGCACCCGCCAGCCGGGCGCGCCGCACGCCGCGCCCTCTGGTGACACCCGGCTCCCGATCACCGGCATGCGGCGGGCGATGGCGTCGGCCATGACCGAGAGCGCCTTCACGGCGCCCCACGCGACCGTCTTCCTGACCGTCGACGCGACCGAGACGGTGGCGCTTCGCCGGGCGCTTGCGGCCAGCCGCGAGTTCGCCGAGGTGGCGCTGACCCCGCTCGCCGTCGTCGCCAAGGCGGTCTGCATCGCTGCCCGCCAGGCGCCGCTGGTGAACGCGAAGTGGGACGCCGCCGCGGGCGAGATCGTCCTGCTGGAGCGGATCAACCTCGGGATTGCCGTCGCGACCCCGAGGGGCCTGCTGGTGCCCAACATCAAGGACGCCGGCAGCCGCTCGCTGCTCGACCTGGCCCAGGCCATCGCCGCCCTGACCACGACCGCGCGCGACGGCCATACCCGCGCACCTGACCTGGCCGAGGGCACGCTCAGCATCACGAACGTCGGTGTCTTCGGGGTCGACGGCGGCATCCCGATCCTCAACCCGGGGGAGAGCGCGATCGTCTGTCTCGGCGCCATCCGGCCCACCCCCTGGGTCCACGAGGGGGAGCTGGCCATCCGGGAGGTCGTGCAGCTCTCGCTCTCCTTCGACCACCGGGTGATCGACGGGCAGGTCGCTTCCCAGTTCCTGGCTGACGTCGGGGCGATGCTCACCGACCCGCGCCTGCTGCTCGCCCGCGCGTAGCTGCGCGCGCTGCCAGCCGCAGGCGTCGCTCTGACGACGTCATTTGCCGGCAGTGCACCATCTATGCTCGGGTCATGCCTGCGTACCAGTTCCGCTGCCGCACCTGCGGCGACGGGTTCGTCGTCCAGCGCTCGATGGCCGATTCCACGACCTCCGCTGCGTGCCCGACGGGCCATACCGACACCACCCGCGTCTTCACGCCGGTTGCCGTCGGAAGCGGATCGAGCCGGGCAGCGGCACCCGTTTCCGCGCCGGCCGCAGCTCCCTCAGGTGGCTGCTGCGGCGGGGGCTGCTGCGGCTAGGCGTTCCTAGAACGACTCTTCGGCCAGCTCCATCAGCTCGAGGTCGACGCTCTCGGCCAGCGCCCGCTCGCCGGACAGGCCGGGCAGGACGTTGCGGGCGAACCACTGGGCTGCCGCGACCTTGCCGGCGTAGAACGCCTGGTCCCGCTCTGACGCGGAACCGGAGGCGAGCGCCTTGCTGGCCACCTCGGCCTGACGCAGGAGCAGCCAGCCGACGACGACGTCGCCGCTCGCCATCAGCAGCCGGGTGGTGTTGAGCCCGACCTTGTAGACGTTGTCGCGGTCCTCGGCGGCGGAAGTCAGCTGCCCCACCATCGTGGCGACGATGGCCTGCAGGTCATCGACCGCCTGGCCGAGCAGCTCCCGCTCGCGGGCGAGCTCGCCGCCGCCCTCGTCGCCCTTGACGAACTCCTGGACGTCGGCCACCAGCTGGCCGAAGGCGGTGCCCTTGTCGCGCACGATCTTGCGGAAGAAGTAGTCCATGCCCTGGATCGACGTCGTGCCCTCGTAGAGGGTGTCGATCTTGGCGTCACGGATGTACTGCTCGATCGGGTAGTCCTGCAGGTAGCCGGACCCACCGAGGATCTGCAGCGACGTCGCGAGGAGCTCGTAGCCCTTCTCGGAGCCGTAGGCCTTGACGATCGGCAGCAGCAGATCGTTCAGCCGGACCAGCAGGTCGGCGTCGGAGCCAGCAGCCTCGGCGAGCGCGATCTCGTCCTGGATGTGGGCGGTGTAGAGCACCAGCGCGCGCATGCCCTCGGCCCAGGCCTTCTGCTTCATGAGCATCAGCCGGACGTCGGGGTGGTGTGTGATGGTGACGCGCGGCGCCGTCTTGTCGGTCATCAGGGTCAGGTCGGGTCCCTGGACGCGGGTCTTGGCGTAGTCGAGCGCGTTCAGGTAGCCGGTCGACAGCGTGGAGATGGCCTTGGCTCCGACCATCATCCGGGCGTACTCGATGACCTGGAACATCTGGGCGATGCCGTCGTGGACATCGCCGACCAGGTAACCGACCGCCGGGGCGCCGTGCTGGCCGAACGTGAGCTCGCAGGTCGAGGAGACCTTAAGGCCCATCTTCTTCTCGACGTTGGTGACGTAGACGCCGTTGCGCTCGCCGAGCTCGCCGGTCTCCCAGTTGGTGACGTGGAACTTCGGCACGATGAAGAGGCTGAGGCCCTTGGTGCCGGCACCTGCGCCGTCGGGCCGGGCAAGCACCAGGTGGACGATGTTTTCCGGGACGTCCCAGTCGCCGCTGGTGATGAAGCGCTTGACGCCGTCGATGTGCCAGGTGCCGTCGGCCTGCTCGTGGGCGACCGTGCGACCGGCGCCGACGTCAGAGCCCGCGTCAGGCTCGGTCAGCACCATGGTGGCGCCCCACTGGCGCTCGACCATCGTCTTCGCGAACACCCTCTGCTCGGGGGTGCCGAGCCGGTCGATGATGGCGGCGAAGTTTCCACCCGCCATGTACATGAAGATGGCCGGGTTGGCGCCGAGCATCATCTCGTTGGCGGCCCAGATCAGCGAGGGCGAGGCACCCATCCCGCCGAGGGACTCGGGAAGCGAGAGCCGGAACCACTCGCCGTCGAGCATGGCCTGGTAGCTCTTCTTGAAGGACTCGGGAAGGGTCACCGAGTGGGTGTCGGGGTCGAATACCGGCGGGTTGCGGTCGGCATCGACGAACGACGCGGCGAGATCCTCGGTGCACAACCGCTCGACCTCGCGAAGCACGTCACGCGCGGTGTCGGCGTCCATCTGCTCGAACGGCCCGCGGCCCAGTGCCTTGTCTGCGCCGAAAACCTCGAAGAAGTTGAATTCAAGGTCACGCAGGTTGCTCTTGTAGTGGCTCATGAGGGGGAACCTTCCGCTGCGATGCGGCGGAGCACGCCAACGTACTCACCGGTAACTTATTAAAGGCTACCCGCTAGTAACACTCCAACACCTTCCGAAAGTCCTGTAAGTCAGATCACTTGGTCGGCGCAATTGCCACGGCAGGTCACGGATGCGCAGGTCACGGATGCGCAGGTCACGGTGAGCGAAGTCGCGGAGACAGCGCTCACGTAAGGGACAAACCTGCCGCTAGAGTCCGGGAAGCCACCTGGCGCGTCGTTGCCTGGCGGCCTGCCCGCACCGTGGCGCTTCGCTTCCCCTGTTTCCCGAATCGGCCGGCTGCCGCTGGCCCCCGCCTGCGCAATGCCTGCGCAATGACCGAGATGGACCCATGGCCCCAGTTTTCTCCTCCCTGCCCAGACCAAGGCTTTCGCGGCCGGCTTGGGCGACGCGAAGGGTCGCGCGCATCGAGGTGCTGGCCGGCCTGGTCGTGGCGCTGGCCCTGATCCCCGAGGCGATCAGCTTCTCGATCATCGCCGGGGTCGACCCCCGAGTGGGACTGTTCGCGTCGTTCACGATGGCCGTGACGATCTCGTTCGTCGGGGGCCGGCCCGCGATGATCAGTGCGGCGACGGGCGCGGTCGCCCTGGTCGTGGCGCCGCTGGTCCATTCCCATGGGCTCGGCTATCTGGTGGCCACCGTCATCTTGGCGGGCATCTTCCAGGTCCTGCTGGGCGCCGCGGGCTTTGCCCGGCTGATGCGGTTCGTGCCCCGCAGCGTGATGGTCGGCTTCGTCAACGCCTTGGCGATCCTTATCTTCTCGGCTCAGCTCCCGCATCTCGAGCAGGTGCCCTGGTTGGTCTACCTTCTCGTCGCGGCCGGTCTCGGCATCATCTTCGGTCTGCCGCGGTTGACGACCGCGGTACCAGCGCCGCTCGTGTCGATCGTGGTGCTCACCATCGTCACCGTGACGGCGGGGCTCAACCTGCCCACCGTGGGGGACGAAGGCGCGCTGCCACACAACCTGCCTTTCCTGGCTCTGCCCAACGTGCCCTTCACGTGGCAGACGCTCCAGATCATCACGCCCTACGCCCTCGGCATGGCCTTCGTCGGGCTGATGGAGTCCTTGATGACGGCGAAGCTCGTGGACGACCTCACCGACACCGGATCGGCCAAGACGCGTGAGTCCATCGGTCAGGGCGTCGCCAACGTGGTGACGGGTTTCTTCGGCGGCATGGGCGGGTGCGCCATGATCGGTCAGACGATGATCAACGTGAAGTCCGGCGCGCGCACCCGGCTGTCGACCTTCCTCGCCGGCGTCTTCCTGCTCGTCCTGGTCGTCGGTCTGGGGCCGGTGGTCCGGACCATCCCGATGGCCGCGCTCGTCGCCGTGATGATCTTTGTTGCCTTTGCCACCTTCGACTGGCACAGCCTGCGGACGATCCGTCAGATGCCGCGCAGCGAGACGGCGGTCATGCTCACCACCGTCGCCGTCGTCGTGGCGACCTCCAATCTCGCCATCGGCGTCGGGGTCGGCGTGCTCGTGGCATGCGTGCTGTTCGCCCGTCGGGTCGCGCACCTGGTGGACGTGACCAGCGTGCTCGATCCCGAGGGGGGCACCCGGGTGTACTCGGTGCACGGCGCGCTGTTCTTCGCGTCCAGCAACGAGCTCTACACCCAGTTCGATTACTCCGGTGATCCCGACTGGGTCGTCATCGACCTGTCCAACGCGCATGTCTGGGACGCCTCGACCGTCGCCGCCCTCGACGCGATCACGCACAAGTACCAGACCCGCGGGAAGTCGGTGGAGATCGTCGGTCTCACCGGCCACTCGGCGGATCGCTATCACCGACACACCGGACAGCTCGCCGGCGCGCATTGACGCGCGGCCGGCTCTGAACGTCCTCACTCGCGGTGCCACCTTCGGACAACATCGCGCCCTGTCGGAAGCATTGCTTGCCGCTCAGCGGGGCAGGCTGCAGGCATGGCGGCGCCCTGGTCCTCGGCCGCGAGCGCCGTGGCCAATGAGGAGGCGCCGCATCCGGAGCCCGGCTGCCCGAAGCGGATGGTCTACGGTCCCTGCGGCGGGGTGCGGACCGATCTGACCTGCGAGATGGTCCCGAATCGCTGCCCGTTCACGTCGCGCGATCCGGTGACGTGGAGGCCGGACGCAGGCCTGTCCGGCGGCCGCGAGCTCGCTGCGGAGATGGCGCGCGCGGGGATAGCCCTCTCGGCCCGTGTCGCGGGCGGTGGCTCCTTGCTGACGACCGCGGCCACGCGTCCCGTCGTGCTCACCGACTTCACGGTGCGTCCGTACGACCCGGCGTCCGTCGCCGAGGTGACCCGGGCGCTGGCGGGCTCCTGTGACGCCGTCCTGGTCGGCGAGCACAACAACCGTCCCGACTTCCCGCCTGCCCTGCTCGTGCCCATGCTGCGGGAGCTGGGCGCCGCCAGCTGGGTGACACTCACCTGCCGTGATCGCAACCGCGTCGTCCTGGAGCAGGAGCTGGCCGCGCTCGCCGCGCTGGATGCGGATGGCGTGCTGTGCGTGACGGGAGACGGCCGCGGCGCCGGCGTGCGCCCGGGCGTGACTTCCGTCTTCGATCTCGACAGCATGCGGCTGGCGGCCAGCGCCGACGCGGCCGGTCTCAACGTCGCCGTCGCGGAGAGCCCGCAGGCTCCGCCGACGGCTGCCCGCGCGTACCGCTTGCTGCAGAAGCAGCGGGCGGGTGCGGACGTCTGCTTCCTCAACCACGTCAGCAGCGCCGTCGAGCTGGCCCGGTTCGTCTCCGACGCCCGCGAGATCGGCGTCGAGCTTCCGTTCATCGCCGGGGTGGCGGTCTACACCGATGAGCGATCCGCGCGGGTGCTGCAGGCGTTTCCCGGGCTACATCTGGATCCGGTCACCGTCGAGAAAGTCCTTTCGGCCTCGGACCCGGTGCGCGCGGGTATCGCGGCGGCGGTTCAGGAAGCCCACGACGCCTTGGAGGTCCCTGGAGTGGTCGGCGTGAACATCTCGGGGCTTGCCGCCGCTTCTGGCGAGCTGCAGGCGGCGCAGATCAAGGCGGCCGTCGGTCGGCAGGTGCTCGGCCGGTGAGCGCCAGCCCGATGGAGGCCGAGTTCGACACCGTCGCGTCGTGGACCGAGGCCGTCGTTCGGGAGCTCGGACCCGATTACGCGATCCCGGCCGCCTGCCGCGGTAGTGGGCAACCCCCCTGGTTGCGCTGGATCGCCGACGCGCTGCGGCTGCGTCCGGTCGACCGGTTCCTCGACGCGGGGGCCGGGCTCGGTGGCCCGGCGGCGTGGCTGCGCGCGAACCACGGGGTGGAGCCGGTCCTGGCGGAGCCGATGGTCGGGGCGTGCGCGGGCGCACACCGGTTGTTCGGTCAGCCCACGGTCGCGGCGTGGTCGCAGGCACTGCCCTTCCGCGACGGGTCGTTCGAGGCGGCCTGGCTGCTGGGCGTGCTGTGCACGACCGAGGCGAAGGTGGCCGCCCTGCGCGAGCTGCGCCGCGTGCTGGTGCCGGGGGGCCGGCTGGGCCTGCTGGTGCTGGTGCAGGTGGCGGACGAGCTGCCGGACCCGCCGCAGGGGAATGCGTTTCCGACGCACCTGTCCTTGCTGGACAACCTGTGGGAGGCCGGGTTCACCGTCGAATCGCAGACCGGCACGGCACGGCTCACCGAGGCGTCCGCGACCTGGGCGGAGCAGGTGCGGCAGGTCGACGAGCGGTTGGCCGAACGCTTCGGCCATCGCGCGGCATTCCAGCTTGCACATGAGCAGGAGCAGCGCATCGCGCGCCTGCTGAACGAGGGGCTGCTGGAAACGCAGTTGCTCAGCCTGCACTCCGCCTGACCCGGCGGCGCCGCTCGAACAGATGCAGGAGGCCGCGCGACAGCCAGGTAAACCCGGCTTGATTACGCGATGAGGCGCCGGACGCCTGGGACCCGGCTGAGTCCCAGGCTGATCACGGTGCAGGCGGCGCAGACGGTCAACGCGAGCGGTAGCGCCCACGCGACGGTGCGGGAGATGTCGGCGGTGTCGGGCAGCCCCAGGCCGCGCATGATCGGGAACAGCAGCAGCGGATGGATCAGGAAGACCCCGAAGGTCGCGGCACCGATCTGGCGGAGCTGCGAAGCCGTCAGGCGCTTCGGGCTCCAGCCGCGCGCCCCCACGAAGATCGCGATGGCCATCACCATGACGGTGGGACTCAGGTAGTCGTAGAGGAAGTAGCCGTCGGCGGTCCAGCCGTAGCGCGCGGCGAGCAGGCCGCTCCCGATTGCCGTCGCCAGCCAGGCGATCACGAACGTCCCCCGGGCCAGTCGCGCCACCCGTGGCTTGATCTCGGCGGTGCGAAGCAGGTAGCCGGCCAGGTAGTAGCCGACGTAGGGCAGGCAGCGGGTCACGGCGTTGAAGCCGCCGCCCCCGCCGAGCTCCCGGAAAGCGTGTTCCGCGAGCCCGAACGCCAGCGCGCCGCCGGTGAGGATCTGCAGCTCCCGCCGGCTGGCATGGACGATCACCCGGCGCAGCAGGGGGGTCAGCACGGTGAGCCCGGCGACGATGAACAGGAAGTACAGCTGCAGGTACGGATCACCGGACGCGACACCGTGCCAGGCGCTGCTGAAGCTCAGGTCTACCCCGTAGAACTGGCGCTGGAAGATCAGGTAGACGCTGATCCAGAAGACCAGCGGGACCCCGATGCGTACCGCCCGCTTGCGCAGGAACTCGCCCGGCGCCCCCTGCGCGCGGGCCGGGTCCAGCAGCAGGGCGCCGCTCACCATCACGAAGACCGGCACGCACCACAGGCACGCGCTGTTGATCAGGTTGGCCCCCCACCACCAGGCGGCGTGCCAGCCGGTGCCGGACTCGCGCGTCGCGGTGCCGATGGCGTGGATGACGATGACGGCTCCGATCGCGGCGATGCGCAGCATGTCCAGCCACTGCAGGCCCTCGCGGCGCGATCCGGTGGAGGCGCGATGCAGGGCAGGGGCGACGAAGGGTGCGGTAGCGCCGGTGTCCTCACTGACCCCGGAGCGGCTCAGAGCCGGTGCCGGCGCGGGTGGCGGGGGAGGCGGGGGAGGCATCGCTCCCCAGCATTCCCACTTCTGCTCCCGTTTAGCTGGAACTCACCTGTGCATCTGCCAGCTCGCGGAGCTTGTTCTTGGCGATCTTGTCGAGGGTCGCCCGCGGGAACTCCTCGACCACGTACACCGCACGCGGGCACTTGAACTCGGCCAGGTTCTTCGCGCAGACATCGAGGATGGCCTGCTCGAACACGGCGTTGTCGGGTTCGGCACCCGGGCCCTTGATCACGAAGGCCACCGCGACCTCGCTGAGAAAGTCGTGCTTCTGCGCGACGACAGCGATCTCGGCGATGCCGGGCACCAGGCGACAGACGTCTTCGACCTCGCGGGCCGAGACGTTCTCGCCGCCGACCTTGAGGACGTCCTTGTCGCGCTCGCTGTAGATGAAGTTGCCGCCTTCGGCGATGCGGACCATGTCGCCGGTCTTGAACCAGCCGTCTTCGGTGAACGCCTTCGCGTTGGCCTCGTCGTTGTCGAAGTACTCGAGGAAGAGCTGCTGGCCACGGACCCCGCGTACCCACAGCTCACCGATCGAGCCGTCGTCGCAGACCGCGCCCGTCTCCGGATTGACGACGAGGACCTGGTAGCCCGGGGTCGCCTTGCCCATCGAACGCGGCGGGTTGTGCTCGCCCTTGACCTCGGTGTGGATGCAGTGGGTGACGGTCTCGGTCATGCCGTACGCGGCCAGCACCCGGAAGCCGAACGCCGCCTCGAGCTCGGGAACGACCAGGCCGAAGACCCCGACGCGCAACGAGTTGGCCGGCTTGTCCGGGGCCATCAGGGCGGTGAACACGAACGGCAGGAGGGAGATGTGGGTGACCTTGCGGCGCACCGCCACCTCCCAGAAACGGCTGACCGACCACTTCGGCATCAGCACGACCGTGCCGCCGACGCCGAGGGTGCTCCAGGTGGTCCAGCTCTGCGCGTTCACGTGGAAGAACGGCAGGTAGATCAGGTAGATGTCGTCGCCGGTCAGGTCGATGTTGTTGGGCCCGACCCGGCTCGCCCAGAGGGCGTTCGCGTGGGTGTGGACGACCGCCTTCGGCCGGGAGGTCGTGCCGGACGTGTACATGATCCCGACCGGCAGCATCGGCTCTGCCGGGCGGCCGGGGTAGCCGGCACCGTCTCCAGCCGCGCCGAGCAGCGAGTCGAACGTCTCGAAACCGGCGGGCAGCGGCTCGGCGGGCGGCTCCCCGCTGTCATCAGAGGTGACGGCGATCCACTTCAAGCCCGGGGCGTTGTCGCGCACCAGCGTGGCGAACTGCGGCTGGGTGATCGCGGCGACGCAGCGCGCGTGGTCGGCGAGGTAGGTGATTTCCGGGCCGACGCTCTTGGTGTTGGTGGTGACGCCGACGGCCCCGATCGTCGCGCAGGCGTACCAGGCGAGCACCATCTCCGGGCTGTTCTCGGAGTGGATCAGGACCTTGTCGCCCTTGACGATGCCGCGCTCGTGCAAGCCGGCAGCAAGGCGCCGCACGTCGCCGGCGAACTGGGCGTACGTCCAGGTGCGCGACGCGCCGCTCTTCGGCTCCCAGATGAGGAACGGGTGGTCGGGCTTCTCGGTCGCCCAATGGTTCAGCAGCCAGGGAATGTCCTGGCCGCCGAACTGAAAGTCGATGATGTCTCGCTCGCTGATGGTTTGCGCAGCCACGAATTACTCCCGCCCATGGGGCTCTGCAGCTAATTTCTCCGGGGTTCTACTGTCCGACATCTTGACGGATGTCCGCGTTCCGGCCATCACCGGATCCCCCAGCGGGGTACCGGGCACCGTCGGGCCGGGCGACCAGGGCGACCAGCCGGGCTGTCAGATCGTCCAGCTGCTTCGCCAGCGCCTGGTACGCCTCCAGCGGCTCACCCAGCGGATCGCGGATCTCGTCGTTGGGGAGCGCCCGCCGGCGGCGTTGCAACCGCAGCGTGTCGACCGCCGCCAGCCACTCGTCGACACTCTCGGTGGCGCGTGGCCCGTGCTTCTCGCCGAGCCGCACGAGCTGGCCCAGGACGAACGTGCGCCCGGCGGCGTCGTCGTGATGGTTGCGCACGGCATCCATGTGGTCGTTCGTCATCGTGATGACCATCGCCGCCGGCGCGATGAGCCCGGCGTTCATCCGGCGGCTGACGTGACCGTCAAGGGCCACGCCGCGCTCGGCAAGCGCGGTGAGGGTGTGGTCGGTGGCGCCGGCGGAATTCCAGCCGAGAACGCCGGCCGAATGCACGGCGACCTCGTGGCCCTGCGCTCGGAAGTGGTGGCGCAGCAACGCCTCAGCCATCGGTGAGCGGCACACGTTTCCGGTGCAGATCGACCAGGATCTCCGGCGGCGCGGAGGCTGCCGGCGAGCGCTCCGCATGGTTGGGCCTACGATCCTGCACGTGTCAGAGCCTGCCAAAGAGTCGACGACGGGGCAGCGGGGGCGGGTGCCCGCCGACTCCGCGGGCGTCATGCCGGCCGCCAGCGTCATCCTGCTGCGCGACGCCGATCCCGGCTCCGACGCCAGCGGGGTCGAGGTTCTGCTGCTGCGTCGGACCGCCAAGGCGTCGTTCGCCGCCGACGCCTGGGTGTTTCCCGGGGGACGCATCGACCCCGAGGACGGCGCCGATCCCCTTTCGCTCGAGACGGCGCGCACGGCGGCCGTCCGCGAGACGGTGGAGGAGGCCGGCATCGCGGTGCCGCCGGACTCGCTCGTGCCCTTCTCCCAGTGGTGCCCGCCGCCGGAGAGCCCCAAGCGGTTCCTGACCTGGTTCTTCGTGGCCCGTTCCCCGCTGGCGGGACGGGTCGCGGTCGATGGCGGCGAGATCACCGAACACGACTGGGTGCGCCCGTCGTCCGCCATCGCCGCCCGCGATCGCGGCGAGGTGACGCTGCTGCCGCCCACCTGGGTGACGTTGAAGGTGCTCGAATCTCATGTCGACGTCGAGTCAGTGCTGAAGGCGGCCGCAGCCGATGACCCGCCGTACTTCGAGACCCACATCGCTTTTATCGCTCGCGAAGACGATCCGGCGCAGCAGGATGTCGTGGCGCTCTGGGACGGCGATGCCGGCTACGACTCGCGGGATCCGGTGAGCCCCGGTCCGCGGCACCGGCTGCGCATGGGCGATGCACCGTGGCAGTACGAGTTCACTGCCTGACAGCCCGCGACGAAATCCCTACCAATCCCTACCGATCCCTACTGACGCACTCCGCAGCCACGGCCTGACCCACAGCACCAACGCTCGTTCACCAGACACGGACGAATGTCGACGCTTTCTGTAGTCTGCCGCGCAATACTCCCCCACAATGCGCCCTGAGCTGTGCGCATCCATTCGTCACATCGGTGACTCGGGGGCACCATTGCCTGACGGCGGACCTGGCGGTCTGCGCGGCCGCGAGGCGGCTCGCTCCACCAAGGCTGCGCCGACGCGAGCCAGCGCCGCCGAGGTGCTGCGTCAGGCGAGCAAGCGGCGTGGCACCGAGTCCAGCGCGGCGGCTACCCACGAGCTCGCCCTGCGCGCCAGCGAGCGCCGCTTCCAGACGGCCTTGTCGAGCATGGTCGACCCGGTGGCCGTCGTCACGGCCGTCACGTCCGCGCAAGGGGAGGTAGTCGACTTCGTCGTCAGCTACGTGAACGGGCGCCCCGGCACCCCGAAGGTCGGCACTCTCGTGTCGCGCCTGTGGCCGGGGCAGCCGAGCGGAACGCTGGCCGGTTTCTACCGCGATGTCCTCGCCGGCGATCTCGTGCTCGACGGGGTGCGGGTCCCGGGCATCGACGGTGCTGACCGTTTCCTCGACATCCGGGCCGCTCGGCTCGATGAGCACGAGGTGATCGCCACCTGGCGCGAGGTCACGGGTCGCGTGCAGGCCGAGGCGGCGCTGGCCGATAGCGAGGCGCTGCTGCGCGGGGCGTTCGACGAGGCGCCGGCCGGTGCGCTGCTGCTCGGCATGGGCGCCGACGGATCCGCCGAGCTGCTCCGGGTGAACCGGACCTTCGCGGCGTTGACCGGCTACCGCCAGCAGGACCTGCTGGGGATGCAGTTCAGCCGCCTGCTACATCCGGAGCATCTCGCGGCCGGTGACGCCGGCGGGGATCCGCGCACCTTCCTCGGGCGGGCCGGCGAGCCCCTTCGGCTGCGCCGCGCCGACGGCGGCGTGGTGTGGGTACGGCTCAGCAGCGCGGAGGTCGCGCTCGGCGATCAGCCCGCGTATCTCGTCATCCACGTCGAAGACGTCACCAGCCGGCTCGAGATCGAGCAGGAGCTCGCCCAGCGCACGCTGTACGACCCGCTGACCGGACTGGCGAACCGCCATCTGCTGCTGGACCGTTTCCGCTCCGCGGTCGACAACCTCGAGCGCTACCCGGGCGCCGTCCTCGTGCTGCACATCGACCTGGACCGGTTCAAGGATGTCAACGACACCTACGGCCACTCGGCGGGCGATCACGTGCTCACCGAGGTGGGCCGGCGGCTCGATGCGCTGGTCGACAGCCCGGATACGGCAGCGCGGCTGGCCGGCGACGAGTTCGTCATCGTCACGGCCGCCCGCCTGCCGCGGCGCAGCCCTTCGGCGGCGACGGGTGCGGCCACCCGCCTCGCCGACCAGGTGTCCGAGGCCGTCGGCGAGGTCATCACCCTGCCCGAACACGAGGACGCCTCGCTGCAGCTGTCCGTGAGTATCGGGATCGCGCTCGCCACCTCGCCCGAGACCGAGCCGGAGCAGGTGCTCCTGCAGGCGGACCGGGCGATGTTCGAGGCCAAACGGCGCGGCCGGCGGCGCTACGAGCTCTTCCGGCAGAGCCTCGGCAGCGCAGCCCAGGAGCGGCTGCGGATCGAGAACGACGTGCGCGACGCGATCGCGAACGGCTGGCTGCGCCTGCACTACCAGCCGGTCATCGACCTCACCACCGGCCGCCTCGGAGGCGCAGAGGCGTTGCTCCGCATCGCTCATCCGGAGCGGGGCCTGCTCGCTCCCGGCGCCTTCATCGACGTCATCGAGGACAGCGAACTCATCGTCCCGATCGGCGACTGGGTGCTCAACGAGGCCTGCCGGCAGCTGCGTCGCTGGCAGGCGTTCCCGGGTCTTGGCGAGTTCGCGATGGCGGTCAACGTCTCCGGGCGCCAAGCGTCCGACCACGGGCTCACCGACAAGGCGCTCGCGGCGGTTGCGGCAGCCGGCATCGACCCGCGCCGCCTGTGCCTGGAAATGACGGAGCGGATGCTGATCGATGCCGACGAGTCCGTCGTCGCCGACCTGAAGAGGCTGACCGCGCAGGGCGTGCAGATCGCGCTCGACGACTTCGGTACCGGCTACGCCTCGCTGAGTTACCTGCAGCGTTTTCCGGTTTCGACCCTCAAGATCGACCGCAGCTTCGTGACGGGCGTCGGGATCACCTCGACGGATACCGCCATCGTCGCCTCTGTTGTCGCGCTGGCGCGCGCGTTGGACCTTGATGTGGTCGCCGAAGGCGTGGAAACGCAGGGTCAGCTGGAACAATTGCGCAGCCATCATTGCGCCAAGGCGCAGGGCTTTTTCTTCGCTCCGCCGCTGGACGCGGAGACCTTTGAACGGGGGCTTCGCGACCGTTCCCTGTCCCATCCGAATAACCCACGCGACGCGACCTGAACTGGCCAACGCGAAACGCGCCCTGCACTAAGGTGCTGCTCATGGCAACACGAACGATCGTTCAGATCGAAGACGATCTCACTGGCGGCCCGGCGGCGGAGTCGGTCTCGTTCGGGCTGGACGGGAAATCGTTCGAGATCGACCTCAACGAAGCCAACGCGCAGCAGCTGCGTGAACTGCTGGCTCCCTACATCGCGGCGGGGCGGAGCCAGCGCTGGGGTCGCGGCGCGGCCCGCCGCTCCGGTTCGGGATCCGCTGGTGATGTCCACCCGGCGACGGTGCGGGCCTGGGCCCAGGAAAACGGCTACGCCGTGTCCAGCCGTGGCCGGGTCAGCCGCGAATTGCGTGACGCGTACAAAGCGGCGAACGGCTAGCGCACTAAAGGAGCCCGCAGCCGCCGTCAGGCGCCTTTCGTCCCGCGCCAGGTATACATACGAGTGGTTCTGCCTAAAGGCTGACAAAGCGCTCGGCCCCGCCGACAGGATCGGGAGCGTCGGCTTTGTTGTGTCCGATCCGGGGAGGGCGATGCGCCGTGGGGAGCGCCTGGCATCCCGCTTTCCTCCTCGGAGCGGGTCCGGATTCTGCGGATTCACTGAATAGGCAGCTAGACAGCCGGCCGGTGTGCAGTGTCTCCTTGATCCCGATGAATCTTGGTGCCTCCGATGGCTGAGTCACGGGTGGGTGCGCGCCACGCGTCAGGCACCGGCGGCACTCGCCGTCGGATCGCGACGGGTGCGCTGGCCGCCCTCGTACTGCTGCTGGCGGCGACCGGTCTCGCGGCCTGGGGCACCCACACGATCGTTCGCGATCAGGAGCGCCGGCTGCTCAACGAGCGGGCGGCTGAAGTCGGGCTGGTCTTCACGAGCGCCGCGAGCAGCATCTCGAGCAGCTTCAACGCCGCCGTGGCGGTGTTGCGCGTCACGGGCGCGACCGCGCCGGGCCTCACGAAGGCGGCGGCCGCGGCGAGCACGACCGGGACCCCAGCGGCTCTCGCGCTGGTCCAGGTCGCGCCCAGCGGGGGGATGCGCGTGCTTCAGGCCAGCGGCATATCGCTCAAGGTCGGCCAGTCGATCACCGGCCCGCGCGCCGCGGCGATCCGTCAGGCGCTGGCGGATTCCCAGCGCCGGCCAGCGGCGACCTCGGTGATGGGGACCGGCGACCAGCGCTCGATTGGTTTCGCCGTGGCCGCGTCGGGCGTCCCTGGCGCCGCGGGACCGTTGGCGCTCTACCGCGAGACACCGCTCGGGCGGCTGAGCGCCGGGCGCCAGTCCGGCAATGCGGCCTTTCACGAGCTTGACGTCGTCCTGTACGCCGACACGTCGCGGCGCGAATCGCAGCTGATCGTCAGTACCGCCGGGGGACCGATCCCCACCGACGGCACCCGCTACCTCCCGCAGCCGGCCGGCTCGAGTACCTGGTTGCTGGGCGTGCGCGGCAGGAGCTCCCTCGTCGGGTCGGTCGCCAGCAGTGCCTGGTGGGTGGTCCTGCTGGGCGGCTCGGCAGCAGCCGTGCTCCTCGCCGCGATGGTGCAGGTCGTCATCCGCCGTCGCGACGTCGCGATCTCCCTCTACGCTGCCGAGCATCAGCAGGCGGAAACCCTGCAACGCAGCCTGTTGCCCTCGCTGCCGGACTTGCCGGGTCTGGACCTTGCCGCCCGTTACCAGGCCGGCGGTCTCGGCCAGCAGGTCGGCGGCGACTGGTTCGACGTGTTTGCTCTCCCCGGCGGGAGCGTCGGTTTCGCGATAGGCGACGTGATGGGACACGACCTCAAGGCCGCGGCAGCGATGTCGCAGGTGAGAGCGGTGCTGCGGGCTTATGCGTACGGCGGCGCTGCCCCGGGAGAGGTCCTGGATCGGCTCGACGATTTCGTCCAGACGTTCGAGCTCACCGATCTGGTCAGCGTCTTCTACGGAGTTCTGGGGCCAGAGGCGGCGGGCGGCGCGCGGCCGCTCGATTTCGCCAATGCGGGCCACCTCGCGCCGTTCTTGCAGGGCCCTGAGGGCCGGGTCGAGGAGCTCAGCGGTGGTGCGTCGGTCGTGATCGGCGTTCCCTTCGCTGAGCAACGGACGCAGGCACGTACCTCCGTCGAACCCGGGTCGACGCTCCTGCTGTTCACCGACGGGCTGCTGGAGGCTCCCGATCGGTCGCTCGCCGACACGATCCCGGCGCTGGCACGCACGGTCGCCGAGCATGTCCCCGATGAAGGGTCCAGCGCCCTGTGCGACCGGGTCCTGAAGGCCCGGGCGGAGCAGGGCCAGCGTGACGACATCGCGTTGCTGGCGCTGCGCGTACGGCCCCTTGCGGCGCCGTCGTCCGACGGTCACGCGGCGGCTGACCTCCGCCGCGGGCAGTCCGCCGGTCCGGTTCCGGAAGCTCCTGCGCCGGCTCCCGCCGCGTCCTTGACCCCGTCCGCTTCCTCGCTGAATCCGTGACGGACCGGTAGCCGTGGTTTCGCAGGCCGTCGAGAGCCGGGTGCTCCAGCCCGAGGCGCGCGCCCCCGCGCAGAGCCGGCAGTTCGTCGCGGGGGCGCTCACCCGGTGGGGAATGGCGGCCCTCAGCGACACCGCCGTCCTGCTCACCAGCGAGTTGGTGACGAACGCGATCGTCCATGCCCAGACGGAGGTCACCGTGACGATCCGCCGCGAGGACCGCGAGTGCGTCACGATCTCGGTCCAGGACGGTTCTTCGGTCCGGCCGAGGCGCGCGTCCCATACGGAGGACGCCGCCACTGGCCGAGGTCTCGGCATCCTCGACACGCTGGCCAACACCTGGACGGTCTACCCGATCGATTCGGGCAAGGTGGTCACGTTCTCGCTACGCAACCCCTCGATTCCGGGAGCTCGCGGCCCGCGGGCGTAGCCAGTCATGGATGCTGACCCGATGTCTGACCCCGTTCCGGACCCGGCGCAGCTCTCGCCGCTGGGCAGGTACGGCCCGGCGGCGACGTCGGCGTCGGTGCCGCTGCACGAGGTGCATCTGCTCGCCGTCCCGGTGGAGCTCTACCGCGCGACCCGCCAGCAGCACGATGACGTCATCCGCGAGTTCACGGTGATCGGTCTCGCGCAAGACGATCAGGACGCCGCGCAACCGGCGGAGCTCCGCCGGCTCATCCATGACCTGAGTGCGCATTACGCGCCGGTCCCGACCCTCTCGGACGACCAGATCGAGCGAGCGGCCGAGTCCGGGTCGTCGTCGGTCGACCTGGAGTACCTCGTTCCCATTTCCGTCATGGCGGGTGCTGACGAGCTCGAGTCGCTGATGGCCCGAGCGGACGAGCTGTGTGCCCAGGGGCGGATGTTGACGATGCCGCGTACCCCGCAGATGAAGGCGTTCGCCCACTGGTGGCTCGAGGAATTGCGGCGCCAGGTCAGCGGGCTGCCACCAACCCCCTGGCCCCAGACAGGACACACGACCCGGTGACAGCCCCCGCCCCGGACGGGCCGCTGAGCGACGAGGCGCTGATCGACCTCGCGCACTCGCAGCTGCTCTACAACGCCCCTCTCGCGCCCGGGCGAGCGCGCGACCTGATCGGACGGGGCGTTGCCGAGGGCGGAACCCAGCTCCTCGACATCGGGTGCGGCGATGGGCGCTTCCTCCTCGACGTCCTCGAGCAGCGCCCGGACTGCCGCGGTGACGGCGTTGACCTGAATCCACGCGCTATCGAGCGGGCAGCCCAGGCGGCGGCGTCCAGGGGACTGACCCCGCGGGTGGCCTTTCACGCCGTGGACGTCGCGGACTGGGCCGGCGATGCCGACACCGTGATCTGTGTCGGTAGCGCCCACGCGTGGTCCGATCGGGCGGCCGGCTTTGCTGCGCTGCGCGAGCGCACCCGTGCCGGCGGGCGGCTCATCTACGGTGACGGCTTCTGGAAGGCCGAGCCGCCCGCTGCCGCGGTGGACATCCTCGGCGACCTGCCCTCGCTGTTCGGCCTGGTCACTCTGGCCACGAGCGCGGGCTGGCGTCCGCTGCTCGTCACCGAGGCGACGACGGACGAGCACGACACGTGGGAGTCCGACTGGCGTGCCGGTTTGGAGCTGTCGGGGCATCCGCAGGCCCGCGCACTCGCGGACGAGCGGCGCGAGGAGTACTTCGGCGTCTACCGCGGGATCTTCGGCTTCGCGTGGATGGTCCTGCTGCGCGACTGAGTGTCCACCAGCGGTAGACGCGTTTTGATCGTTGGGGTGAGGGGCTCGGGCCCCCGGGGCGGCATCAGCGGGACGGCGAAGCCGACCAAAGGCCGGCGACGTCGACAGTCCACCTGGAGCGGGTGACGAGAATCGAACTCGCGTTCTCAGCTTGGGAAGCTGATGTTCTGCCTCTGAACTACACCCGCGCGCGTCGGCGCGACTGCAAGGATAGCGGGCGGGCGGCTGCCAGAATCGCGGTATCCAGCGCGATTCACCCGGCAGCACCCAGAGCCGACACGGGGAGCCCGATGATCCTGTCCGACCGCACCGTCCGCAAGCTGCTGGCCGACGGTCATCTGCAGCTCGATCCGATCGAGGACGACCAGATCCAGCCGGCGAGTGTCGACGTGCGCCTGGGCCGCGGCATCCGGGTGTTCCGCAATCACACGGCCGAGTTCATCGACCCGTACGCCGCTCACACCGACCTGACCGAGCTGGTCGAGATCGCCGAGGGCACGGCGTTCGTGCTGCACCCGGGCGAGTTCGTGCTGGGTAGCACCATCGAGCGGATCGGGCTGCCGGACGACATCGTCGCCCGGGTCGACGGCAAGTCCAGCCTCGGCCGGCTCGGCATCCTGATCCACGCGACTGCCGGTTTCATCGACGCCGGCTTCAACGGGCAGATCACGCTCGAGCTGAGCAACGTGGCCACGCTGCCCATCCGGCTCTGGCCGGGGATGAAGATCGGGCAGATCTCGTTCATGCAGCTGGACGAGCCCGTCGAGCGGCCTTACGGCCATCCTGACCTGGGCTCGAAGTACCAGGGCCAGTCCGGGCCCGTCGCCTCGGAGTACCGCCACAACCGGCGTGGCCCTGTCGGGTAGTCACCCTCCCCAAAGTCGCGATTCGGTACGGGACACGCCGACTCCTCGTACGAACCCGCGAGACCCGAGCTACGCGGGACGTCCAGTTCGCGGTTGGCCACCGCGAGTGCGGCGTGTCCGGTGCGAGGTCGCGAGTACGGCCCGGCGGCTGGCGTTGCCAGGGCGGCTTGGTGGGCCGCTGGTCAGCCGCTGGTCAGCCGCTGGTCAGCGTCGTCGTCGCGACTACGAGGCCGTCGTGGAACAGCTGCACCTCATGGCGCCCGTCGGACAGCGTCGGTAGCGTCCCGGCGTCCCTGCATTTGGGCAGCCCCTTGCTGATGGCGACGGCGACGGCACCGGTCGGGGTGACATTGACGCCGTCGCCCTTCACGCGCGCGCTCTTCGCGTCGACAGCGACGACGTAGACGCCCGCGTCAGGCCCGGTGATCGCGTAGCGGAAATCGCTTCCTCCCGAGGTGGCGACGTTCTTCACCGCGACAGCCGGGGTGGTGCAGCTGGTCGCCAGGGCCGGCCCGTCCGGCTTGTCGCGGTTGAGCGCCACGACGAGGGTGAACCCCACACCTGCCAGCAAGAGGATGAGCAGAACGCGCCGCGACGGCATCCCCGGCAGCTTCGGGACGTCGCGCACGGCCCGGCGCACCCGCCGCCGGCGCTCGCGGCGGGCCTCCTCCAGCAGCTCGTAGCGTCGCTGCGACCGGGCTCGGCGCTCGTCACGCGAGGCGCGACGCGGCTCCTCCGGTGCGGCACCGGGGTCGGTGCCGCTCTCCGGAGGCGCTCCCTCGGCCAGCGATCAGCTCCCGTCGGACGGGGGAGATGCCTCGCCCGACAGCTGCGGGGTGTCGGCCCCGGCCGTGGCGTCGGGGGTGGCGCGCTCCGGGCCAGCGCCGCCCTCGTCGGAGGGCGCTCCGACGGCGACGGGCTGCCTGCCCGGCGAGCCCACCGAGCGCAGGAGCAGCTGCGCCACGTCGAGCACCTCGACGTCTTCGCGCGCCTCGCCGGACTGCTTCTTCGCCGTCACGGCGTCGGACAGCATGACCATGCAGAACGGGCAGGCGGTGCCGACCATGTCGGGGTCGAGCCCGAGCGCCTCGTCGACCCGCTCGACGTTGATCTTCTTGCCGATGCGCTCTTCCATCCACATCCGCGCGCCGCCGGCGCCGCAGCAGAAGCCCCGCTCACGGCAGCGGTGCATCTCCTTGCTCGCCAGGCCCGGAACGGACGCCAGCACCTCGCGGGGCGCGGTGTAGACCTCGTTATGGCGGCCGAGGTAGCACGGGTCGTGGTAGGTGACCAGGCCGTCGATGGGGGCCAGCGGCGTGAGCCGCCCATCCGCGACGAGCTGCCCGAGCAGCTGGGTGTGGTGGATGACCTGGTAATCGCCGCCGAGCGAGCCGTACTCGCGACCCAGGGTGTTGAAGCAGTGGGGGCACGTCGCGACGATGGTCTTCGCGGGCTTGCCCTCCGGCTTCACCGCGGCGTCCAGCAGCTCGATGTTGGCCTTCGCCAGCTCCTGGAACACGTACTCCATGCCGAGGCGGCGGGCCGGGTCGCCGGTGCAGGACTCCGCAGCACCGAGCACGGCGAAGCTCACGCCTGCGGTGTGGAGCAGCTCCGCGAACGCCCGGGTGACCTTCTTGCTGCGGTCCTCGATGGCGCCGGCGCAGCCGACCCAGAAGAGGTACTCGACGTCGTCAGGAGCCGGCTCGCCCTCTTCGAGCACCCGGACCTCGAACGGCAGCCCGTCCATCCACTCGTTGCGGCTGCGCGGGTTCACGCCCCACGGGTTGGCGTTGTTTTCGAGGTTGCGCAGCATGACGCCGGCCTCGCTCGGGAATTCGGACTCGATCAGCACCTGGTAGCGGCGCATCTCGATGATGTGGTCGACATGCTCGATGTCGACCGGGCACTGCTCGACGCACGCGCCGCAGGTGGTGCACGACCAGAGCACGTCGGGGTCGATGACGCCGCCGGACTCCAGGTCGCCGACCAGCGGACGCTCGTCCTGGGCCTTGCCCACCTCCGGAACGCGGCCGAAGCCGGACTCGGGCACGTGGTGCAGCTCCTTGGGAGCGCCCTCCTGGTTGCCCTCGTGAGCACCCGGGGTCCCGCCGATCAGCTCGCCGTCCTCGCCCTTCTCGGCGAGCAGGTAGGGGGCCTTGGCGAACAGGTGGTCGCGCAGGTCCATGATCACGAGCTTGGGCGAGAGCGGCTTGTCGGTATTCCAAGCCGGGCACTGGCTCTGGCAGCGGCCGCACTCGGTACAGGTCGCGAAGTCGAGCATCGCCTTCCAGGAGAAGTGCTCGACCTTGCCGACGCCGATGATCGGCTCTTCCTCTTCCATGAGGCTCTCGAGGTCCGGCGTGGTCGCCAGCGGTCCGAGAGCCTTGGGCTCGCGCTTGGTCAGCACGTTGATCGGCGCGATGAAGATGTGCAGGTGCTTGGAGTAGGTGACCAGCACCAGGAATCCGGTGATGACGGCGATGTTGGCCAGGATGAAGATCGTCTCGAGGGCGCCGTTCGCGGTCGTGCCGAAGTGTTTCATCACCTCGGCGAAGGCCTTGGAGGTGAAGGTCCACCAGCTGCCCCGGTGGTCCTCGCCGAACGGGAAGTGGCCGGTGTTGATCTGGGCTCCGCGGTAGCCGAAGAGCGTGAAGACGACCAGGAAGATCAGGCCGAGAACGACCCAGGCGGGGCCGGTGTGGGAGCCGTAGAAGCGGCTCTTGCGCTCGAGGCGGGCCGGGCTGCGCTCGGCACGATTGAAGGCGAAGTAGGCGAGCGCCAGGATGACGGCCGTCCCGAAGAAGTCCTCGATGAAGCCGAGCCAGGTCATCTTGCCGATCCACGGCACGAAGAAGTCGCGGTTGAAGATCGCGCCCCAGGCCTCCAGGACGGTGAACGCCAGGATGACGAAGCCCCAGAAGGTGAAGAAGTGGGCCGTGCCGGGCACGCTCCACTTGAGCAGC
This sequence comes from uncultured Actinomycetota bacterium, assembly GCA_963782485.1. Taxonomy (GTDB): domain Bacteria; phylum Actinomycetota; class Actinomycetes; order Frankiales; family Frankiaceae; genus DATAZK01. The sequence continues at coordinate 457,067 of CAWAJV010000003.1, read as the reverse complement.
TTGCGCTGCCCGAAGACCTCCGTCACCTGGTCGTACAGCCGCCGCCCGATGCCGTCGAGCCGCCCGGGCGCCGGGGTGCCAGAGCTGATCATCCGATACAGGAAGAACCCCCGGCGACCCGCGATGGCGAGCGCACCGACCGTCAGGATCAGCCCGATGATCAGGCGGAAAGCCACTGAACCTCCTCGAGAAGCGCCGAGCCGGCGCCGGTCAAGCACAGTCGCCGCGAGCCTACGGCGATGGTGACGCCCACGTAGCGCGACACCCACGACCGAGCGAAAGCTCACGTCGCAGGCTCACGCTAGCCGCGATGGCGTCCGCAAGGCATGTCGCCGCAACTTTCAGTGATCAAACTCTGCGATCTGGGAATGCGACCCGGCGCCACAAAGTTGAGCCAAGCAGACTCAGTCCTGTTGACACCGCTCGGCGGCGTCCGCAGACTGGGTGGCAAGCAAGAAGCTCCGGTGGTCCTTCCAGGTCCGCCACGAGATGTCCCAGACAGAGCAGTCCGTCATCAGAGAAGAAGTAGAGAGGCATCACCCATGGCTCGTGCAGTCGGCATCGACCTTGGTACGACCAACTCGGTGGTAGCGGTGCTGGAGGGCGGCGAGCCCACGGTCATCGCTAACGCTGAGGGCAGTCGCACCACTCCGAGCGTTGTCGCGTTCGCCAAGAACGGCGAGGTGCTCGTCGGAGAGGTCGCCAAGCGCCAGGCGGTGACGAACGTCGACCGCACCATCCGTTCGGTCAAGCGCCACATGGGAACCGACTGGTCGGAGACCATCGACGGCAAGTCGTTCAACCCGCAGCAGGTTTCGGCGTTCATCCTGCAGAAGCTCAAGCGCGACGCGGAGAGCTACCTCGGTGAGGGCGTCACCGACGCCGTGATCACCGTTCCCGCGTACTTCAGCGACGCTGAGCGGCAGGCCACCAAGGAGGCGGGCGAGATCGCCGGCCTCAACGTTCTGCGGATCATCAACGAGCCGACGGCGGCAGCGCTCGCGTACGGGCTCGACAAGGGTGACAAGGAGCAGACCATCCTGGTGTTCGACCTCGGTGGTGGAACGTTCGACGTTTCGCTGCTCGAGATCGGCGACGGGGTCATCGAGGTCAAGTCGACCAGCGGTGACAACAAGCTCGGTGGTGACGACTGGGATCAGCGCGTCGTCGAGCACCTGGTCAAGACCTTCAACGGCCAGCACGGAGTCGACCTGGCCAAGGACAAGATGGCCATGCAGCGCCTGCGCGAGGCCGCCGAGAAGGCGAAGATCGAGCTCTCGCAGTCCAGCCAGACCAGCATCAACCTGCCGTACATCACGGCGAGCTCCGAGGGCCCGCTGCACCTCGATCTCACGCTGACGCGTGCCGAGTTCCAGCGCATGACCTCCGACCTGCTCGACCGCTGCAAGAACCCGTTCAACCAGGCGATCAAGGACGCGGGCGTCGACGTCAGCTCCATCGACCATGTCGTGCTCGTCGGTGGCTCGACCCGCATGCCGGCCGTCGTCGACCTGGTGCGCGAGCTCACCGGCGGCAAGGACCCCAACAAGGGCGTCAACCCGGACGAGGTCGTCGCGGTGGGCGCCAGCCTGCAGGCCGGCGTGCTCAAGGGTGAGGTCAAGGACGTCCTGCTGCTCGATGTCACCCCGCTTTCGCTGGGCATCGAGACCAAGGGCGGCATCATGACCCGCCTCATCGAGCGCAACACCACGATCCCGACCAAGCGGTCCGAGATCTTCACGACCGCTGACGACAACCAGCCGTCGGTGCAGATTCAGGTCTTCCAGGGCGAGCGCGAGATGGCCTCGGGCAACAAGAAGCTCGGCATGTTCGAGCTCTCCGACCTGGCACCGGCGCCCCGCGGAGTGCCACAGATCGAGGTCACCTTCGACATCGATGCCAACGGCATCGTCCACGTCAGCGCCAAGGACCTGGGCACCGGCAAGACGCAGTCGATGACCATCACCGGCGGCTCCGCGCTTCCGCGCGACGAGGTCGACCGGATGATGAAGGAGGCCGAGCAGTACGCGGCCGACGACAAGAAGCGTCGCGAAGAGGTCGAGGTCAAGAACCAGGGTGAGGGCCTCGTCTACCAGACCGAGCGTTTCCTCGCCGAGAACGGCGACAAGGTCTCGCCCGAGACGCGTACCGATGTCGAGGAGAAGCTCGGAGCCCTGCGCGCCGTCGTCGGCGGTAACGACATCGAGGCGATCCGGACCGCGGTCGACGAGCTCGCCAAGGCGTCCAGCGCCATGGGTTCCGCGCTCTACGCCGACCAGGCTGCCGCGGGCGGCGGTGGTACCGGTGGTGACGCCGGCCCGCAGGCCGAGGACGTCGTCGACGCCGAGATCGTGGATGAGGACAAGTGACCCCTGGCAACGATTACCCCGGTGGTTCCTTCGGCGCGGGCGGGCGTTTCGGCCCGTTCGCGTCGCAGGAGCCGGAGCCGGTGGTGGTCCGCGACAAGCGGCGCGTCAGCCCGGCCGGCGGACCATCCCCAGCCGCGGAGGGTGCGAGCGAGCAGCAGCCGCCCGGCCCGTCGGGGCCGTCGCCTGACGACCCGGGCGCTCCGAACGGCGCGCCAGAGACAGAAGACCCAGCATTGGCAGCGATCAGAGCGGAGGTGAGCGCCTTGACCACGCAGTTGCAGGAGCGCACCGCCGATCTGCAGCGACTCAAGGCCGAGTACGACAATTACCGCCGTCGCTCGGAGCGGGACCGCCAGGCCGGGGCCGAGCAGGCCACGTCCAAGGTGCTGAGCGCGTTGCTGCCGACTCTCGACGACATCACGCGGGCCTCCGCCCACGGCGACCTGACCGGCCCCTTCCAGGCGGTCGCGGCCAGCCTCGAGGGCGCGGTGGCGAGCGTGGGCCTCGAGAGCTACGGGGAGATGGGCGACCCGTTCGACCCGCAGATTCATGAGGCCTTGGTGCACAGCTTCCAGCCGGGGCTCGAGGGCCCCACGTGCGTCGAGGTCTACCGGTCCGGCTATCGCTACGCCGGACGCGTGCTGCGCCCGGCTCAGGTTGTCGTAGCCGAGCCGCCGGCGCCGGAGGCGAGCGCCGATGGGACCGCGTGACGTCGAGAAGGACTATTACGCGGCGCTAGGTGTCGCCAAGGACGCGAGCGCAGCCGATATCAAGCGGGCCTACCGCAAGCTGGCCCGCGAGCTGCACCCCGACAAGAACCCCGGCGATACCAAGGCCGAGTCGCGGTTCAAGGACGTCTCCGAGGCCTACGACGTGCTCTCCGACGACACCCGTCGCAAGGAGTACGACGAGATGCGGAGCCTGTTCGCCAACGGCGGGCGGCCCGGCGGAGGTTTCGGCGGAGCCCGTCCGGGCGCCGGCGGAGGCATGACGTTCGACCTCAATGATCTGCTGAACCAGCAGCGTGGGGGTGGCAACGGCGGGTTCGGTGGCTTGTTCGGCGACCTGTTCGGCGGTGGTCGCACCACCGGTCGCGGCCCGCGCCGCGGCGCCGATCTGCAGGCCGAGCTCACCATTGGATTCGCTGACGCGCTGCGCGGCATCGAGGCGACGGTGCGGCTGCCAGGTGCTGCCGCGTGTGCCCACTGCGGCGGCTCGGGCGCGCGTCCGGGCACCTCCCCGCACACGTGTCCCACGTGTCAGGGGCTCGGTGTCGTCAGCCGCAGCCAGGGGGGTTTCGCCCTGTCGGAGCCGTGCCGTGATTGTCGCGGCACCGGCTCGATCATCGACGATCCCTGCCCGGTCTGCCACGGCAGCGGGCGCCAGGAGCGGGTGCAGCGCATCCGGGTTCCGGCCGGCGTCGCCGATGGGCAGAAGCTGCGCGTTCGGGGCCGCGGCGCTCCCGGCGAGCGCGGCGGACCCGCGGGCGACCTCGAGGTCATCGTGCATGTGGGTTCCCACCCGGTCTTCGGACGCGAGCCCGGCTCGGCCGGCACCGTGACGATCGTCGTTCCGGTGACCTACCCCGAGGCCGTGCTCGGCGCCGAGGTGCGCGTCCCGACCCCGGACGGGTCGGCCGTCACGGTCAAGGTTCCGCCGGGCACGTCCAGCGGGCGGCGGCTGCGGGTGCGCGGTCGCGGGGCCCCGACCTCCGCTGGAGGCCAGGGCGATCTGCTGGTGACCATCGATGTCAACGTTCCGTCGAAGCTGTCCGATGAAGCACGCAAGGCGCTCGAGGAGTACGCCGGCCAGCAGCTGGCCGACCCGCGTGCCCACCTGAACGCGATGCTCGGAGGTTCCGCCTGATGGATCGCCGCCAGGAGAGTCGCCAGGGGAGTCGCCAGGAGAGTAAGGAGCGCGCGGACCAGACCGGGGGGCGCATGCCGTTCCACGGCCATGCCGACGATGCCCCGGTCTACGTCATCTCCGTCGCAGCGGAACTCGCCGGAATGCATCCGCAAACCCTGCGCACGTACGACCGCATGGGCATCGTGCAGCCAGGGCGTACCGCGGGTCGCGGCCGGCGCTACTCGCCGCGTGACGTCTCCCTGCTGCGCGAGGTCCAGCGGCTCTCGCAGGAGGAGGGCATCAACCTCGAGGGCATCCGGCGGATTCTCGGTCTCGGCAGCCAGCTGGCGGCACTTCAGGCGCGGGTCCGTGAGCTCGAGGCCGAGCTCGAGCGGGCCCGGTACGAGGCTGACCAGCGGGTGGAGCAGGCCCATCGGGCCCACCGGCGCGATCTCGTCCCGGTCGACCGCAGTTCGGTCGTCGTCTGGCGTCGCTCCCGCTAGTGGCGCAGTGGTCGCGGCTCGCGAGAGCGCTGTGACTCCGAGCCAGTGAACGACCGGAACAGTGGAAATCCCAGAGTTGAGTGGGAAGCACTCAACTCTGCGAGACGTTGAACCAGGAAACCGTCCGTTGTCCTCGCACAGAAAGACCTGAGGATCTCGATGAATCCCGAGCGGCTCACCACCAAGAGCTCTGAAGCGTTCCAGGCTGCCGTCGCGCGTGCGACGTCGGCCGGCTCCCCACAGACGGAGCCGGTTCACCTGCTGAGCGCGCTGCTGGATCAGCCGGAGGGGCTGGCCGGTCCGCTGCTCTCGGCGGTCGGCAGTTCGGTGGCGGCGTTGCGTCCGCAGGTCGAGGCCGCGATCGCGCGCCTCCCGCGGGCGCAGGGTTCGTCGGTTGCCGCGCCGCAGATGTCGCGCCAGGTCATCGCCGTCATCAATGCGGCGCAGGCGCAGGCGGCGAAGCTCGGCGACGAGTACATCTCCACCGAACACCTGCTGGTCGGCCTGGCGGCTGACGGCGCTGAGGCGGCCACCCTGCTGAAGGGCGTCGGAGCCACCCCCGAGGCGCTGCTCGACGCGTTCGAGAAGGTCCGCGGCGGCGCCCGCCGGGTCACCTCGCAGGATCCGGAGGGGGCCTACCAGGCGCTGGAGAAGTACGCGACCGACCTGACCGAGCTGGCCCGCTCGGGCAAGCTCGACCCGGTCATCGGCCGTGATGCCGAGATCCGCCGCGTGGTGCAGGTGCTCTCGCGCCGGACCAAGAACAACCCGGTGCTCATCGGGGAGCCGGGCGTCGGTAAGACGGCCATCGTCGAGGGGCTCGCGCTGCGCGTCGTCGCCGGTGACGTTCCCGAGTCGCTGCGCGGGCGCCGCGTGGTCTCGCTCGACCTCGGCTCCATGATCGCCGGAAGCAAGTTCCGCGGCGAGTTCGAGGAGCGCCTGAAGGCCGTCCTGAACGAGATCAAGGACTCCGAGGGTCAGATCATCACGTTCATCGACGAGCTGCACACCGTGGTCAAGGCCGGTGGCGGCGAGGGAGCGATGGACGCGGGCAACATGCTCAAGCCGATGCTCGCCCGCGGTGAGCTCCACATGATCGGCGCGACGACGCTGGATGAGTTCCGCGAGAACATCGAGAAGGACCCGGCGCTCGAGCGCCGCTTCCAGCAGGTCTACGTCGGCGAGCCGTCGGTGCCCGACACCATCGCGATCCTGCGCGGGCTGAAGGGTGCTTACGAGGCCCACCACCGGGTCGAGATCAGCGATGCGGCGCTCGTGGCTGCGGCCACGCTGTCGGACCGCTACGTCACCGCCCGCTTCCTCCCCGACAAGGCGATCGACCTGATCGACGAGGCCGCGTCAAGGCTGCGGATGGAGATCGACTCATCCCCGGTGGAGATCGACGAGCTGCGCCGTGACGTCGACCGGCTGAAGATGGAGGAGCTCGCGCTCGAGCGGGAGGACGATCCCGCGTCCCAGGAGCGGCTCAAGCGGCTGCGCGCGGAGATGGCCGACAAGTCCGAGCAGCTGTCCAGCTTGAACGCGCGCTGGGATCAGGAGAAGACCGGCCTGAACCGGGTCGGCGAGCTCAAGCAACGCCTCGACGACCTGCGCCGCCAGGCCGACCTCGCCCAGCGCGAGGGCGACCTCACCCAGGCATCGAAGCTGATGTACGCCGAGATCCCCGCGGCAGAGCAGGAGCTGGCGGTGGCCAGCGCCAACGAAAACGCCGGACTGCCCTCCGACACCACGCCGATGGTGAAGGAGGAGGTCGGACCCGACGACATCGCCGACGTCATCGCCTCCTGGACCGGCATCCCCGCCGGCCGGCTGCTGGAGGGTGAGACGGCGAAGCTGCTGCGCATGGAGTCCGAGCTCGCCGAGAAGGTCGTCGGGCAGGACCAGGCGGTCGCTTCGGTGTCCGACGCGGTGCGCCGTGCCCGGGCCGGCATCGCCGACCCCGATCGCCCGACCGGCTCGTTCCTGTTCCTCGGTCCCACCGGGGTCGGCAAGACCGAGCTGGCCAAGGCGCTCGCCGACTTCCTCTTCGACGACCCGCACGCCATGGTCCGCATCGACATGAGCGAGTACGCCGAGAAGCACACGGTGTCGCGGCTGATCGGGGCCCCTCCCGGCTATGTCGGCTACGAGTCCGGCGGGCAGCTCACCGAGGCGGTGCGCCGCCGGCCCTACACGGTCGTGCTGCTGGACGAGGTGGAGAAGGCCCACCCCGATGTGTTCGACGTGCTCCTGCAGGTGCTCGACGATGGGCGGCTCACCGACGGCCAGGGACGCACGGTCGACTTCCGCAACGTCATCCTCATCCTCACCAGCAACCTCGGTTCGGCATACATCACCGACCCGACCCTCTCGCCCGACGCCCGCCGTGAAGCCGTCATGGCGGCCGTGCGGCAGTCGTTCAAGCCCGAATTCGTCAACCGGCTCGACGACGTCCTCGTCTTCGACCAGCTCGGCCTGCCCGAGCTCACCCGGATCGTCGAGGTGCAGCTCGACCGGCTGGCGGCGCGCCTCGCCGAGCGGCGGCTCACGCTCGAGGTCAGCCAGGACGCGAAGCGCTGGCTGGCCGAGCGCGGCTTCGACCCGGTCTACGGCGCGCGGCCGCTGCGCCGCCTGGTGCAGACCGCGGTCGGCGACCAGCTCGCCCGTGCCCTGCTGGCCGGCGACATCCGCGAGGGCGACACGGTCAAGGTCGACGTGGCGCTCGGCGGGGAGGCGCTCTCGGTCGGGTCTGCCGTCGCGATCAGCTGATACCGGCCCCAAGAGCCCCGTGCGCGCCGATTCCCCCCGAGCCGGCCCAGTACGGCAACAGGTGGGGGTTTCAGTTGCACAAGTTCAGCCAGCTGTGCCTGCCGATCCCGTCTGTCCGACCCTGTGTTACAGTGTGTAACACAGGAGGTTGCGATGTCAGTCGATGACTTGATCAACGCGCTCGACGACGATTCCGCCGGCACGACGACGAGTTCAGTCCGGCAGACGATCGGGCTGCGTCGCGCCGTCGCCGAAGCCGTGAGCATGGGCCTTGCCGAATCGGCCAACGACCTGACCAATGAGGCGCTGCGCGGCGTGCTGGACGCCTTCGCTCAGCGGCAGGCTTTGGAGCAAACATATGCCGAGCGGCCCGAGCTGCGTCCAACGTTGGCCGAGGTAGCAGCAGCGCTAGCGGTAATGGACCGCTCACCGCTGGTCGATCGGCCTGATCTGCTGGCTCGCGCCGAGCAGGAGCTGGCGGCCTGGCGGCCCGGCGCCGGCGCCGAGGACGTCCTGGTCTGGGCGACCAGCCTGCTGGCCCACGAGGCAGCTTCCGCGGCAGTCGGAGCCTGAGCTGTGCCGGGCCGCGCGGCACGCAGCCGCAGGGCGCACCCGCCACACACCCTCGTACTGGACAACGAGGCAGTGCAGGCCCTGGCCGATCAGGCGCACCGCAAACACCGTCTACTGCTCGCCTATGTGGATGCGGCGGCGACGCGCAACGCTGTGCGGGCAGACACGGTGCGCATTCTCATCCCAGTAGCCGCGCGGGTCGAGGCCGGTGTGGCGCGATCATCGTCGGCCCTGCTCGGCCGCTACCGGGCGGTCGACACACCACTGGACGGCACCCGCGCCGACCGCGCGGTACGCCTGCGGCTGGACGCCGGCGGCTCGGCGGTCGATGCTTGCGTCGCCGAGGTGGCGGTGACCGCCCCGGCCGGTGAGGTCACTGTGCTGACCTCGGATCTGACCGACCTTCCGCGGCTTGTGGCTGACCATCCTCGAGTACGCGTGCAGCATCTCTAGGGGGAACTCGCCCCCGTTCGGCTGTCCGGTGGCGGTGCGCCCGAGCTGACCGCGGGCAGCAAGAAGGGGCTGCGCCGCGTGTCTCACCGCACGGCGCCGGCCCCTTCTGCTGTGTGAACAGTTTCACAGGCGTTGTCGTCGCCTCCGCTGCCCAACGCGAACAGTGTCGGCACACGCTCGGGTACAACACCGCCGGCACCGCATTGTCAGGCGTGCGCTGGGGAGCATCTCCATGGGCTGCGGGCTGGGCTCACCGTCGACCGCCGCAGGCTCGGCGCCGAAGCCACTTTGTGCAACCAAACCCCCCACGTGTTGCCGTAGCGGCATCCGGCGCGCACGGGTGTTAGGGCGGGTCGCTGCTAGCGACTGCTTGTCGCAGACCCGCGCGGGCTTCGCTGCGCTCAGCCGAGTCGCGATCTGCTCGCGCCTTTTGGTCGCAGACCCGCGCTCGACTTCGCTGCGCTCAGCCGAGTCGCGATCTGCTAGCGCCTTTTGGTCGCAGACCCGCGCTCGACTTCGCTGCGCTCAGCCGAGTCGCGATCTGCTCAGCGGTGACCGTTGAACGAGATGACCTGCTGGATGCCGGTCGGCCGGTTCGTATAGCGCAGCGTCTTCGTCAGCAGGCCCGGGATGAAGACGATCCGCTCGGCGGTCGCGCTCGATCGCCAGGCGTTCGGGTCAGCGCCCTGCTGCGCCTGCAGCTGGGCGCCGGCGGCGTCGATCGCCTTCCAGATCGCCTGCTGGCATTTCGCCTTGTCGCCGCCGCCGCAGTACTTGTTGGCGAACGGGGCCTCGACCTTGTCTCCGAGCAGGCTCTTGATGTCCTTGTCGAAGTACTGGTACCAGCCCGAGTACTGCCCCTTCGGCGGCTGATCGAAGATCGGCACCAGCTTCGCCAGCTCGCTCGTCTGAGGCCCGAGGACCGGCGACATGAACGCGTCGGCGATCTTGGACCAGGCGACATCCATGACGGCCGCTCCCGGGTCGTCGATCTTCCCGTCGTTGTTGAGAATCCAGCCGGTTGCCGCCGTTCTTGTTCCAGTCGACCAGCAGCTGAAGCATCTGCTGATCGCGGGCGTTCGGGGCCTTCGATCCCTCCATGAGCCGCTGCAGCAGCGGGACGGTGTCGATGGCCCGGATGTCTTGCGTAGCAGCCGCATTCATCGCGGAGGTGACCTGCGCCAGGTTCCACTTGCCGCCTGACCCGAGCCGTTCGAGGTTCTTGTTGAGCAGATCGACCCGTCCGACCTCGCCGGCCCGCATCCACTCGTCGTCGGCAGCGCCGAAGCCCTTGGCGATGTTGTTGTTCCAGTTGACGATCTTGCCGCTGGACGGATCGGTGTCGTGCGGGTGGGCGTCGGCGGACAGGAAGCCGTCCCACTCGTCCTTGCCGCGGCCATCGGTCAGCAGTCCCGGGTCGACCGACTCGGGCCGCTTCGGCAGCAGGCCTGACGTGTACTCGGCGATGTGCTTGGAGTCGATGTAGAAGGAGTTGAACGTCTGCGGCGACTGGCTCGCTGCCTTGAAGAACGTGTCCGGGCTGTCGACCACTCCGGTGGAAAGGTCGTGGTACAGCAGCAGGTCGACAGCGTCCTTGCCGTAGTCCGACCGCTTCGAGGAGATCGCGACCTTGCGGCCCTTGACCGTGGCGTAGCCGACGACCGGGCCGTGGACCGTCGTGTGGAACGTGACGCGCTGGTCGGCGGCGCCGCCCTTGCCCTTCAGCACCCCTGCGTCGAACGTGCCCATCTCCCGGCAGCTGCCCTGGTACTCGTACTTGGTGTCGCTGCCGCCGCACAGCGTCTCGGCATACTCGTCGACGATGTCACCGCTGGCCGACGTGAGGGTGGTCGCGAAGTCGGCGCCGCGCCCGATGAGCATGTAGCCAGGGAAGGGTGCTGACGTAGCACCGCGCCACACGAGTCCAGGCGCATGCATGTCGATCTCGTACGTGAGGCCCGGGTAGTAGTAGCCGATCTGCGGCCCGCCGACCAGCAGCGGGTTACCCGTAGCCGAGTGCTTGGCGTCGATCATGAGCTCGTTCGACGCCCGCGCTGGGGTAGGCGGCGCGGTGCCGCCGGTGGTGGTCACCGGCTGGTAGCTGTTCGGGTCGATGATGACGTTGCCGGACGACGTCGACGGGATCGGCTCGTACGGGAACGTGCCGTCGATCGAGGTCGGCTGTTGCGGGTCGTCGTGCTGGCGCAGGTCGTTGAAGACGCTGAGCCCCTTAGCCGTCCCGAGGCGGGCCTGCAGGCTGGCCAGGAACTGGGTGCGCCGGGCCTCGTCACCGCCGCCTTGGCCGACGAACTGGCCCTTGAGGGCTTCGAGCGCGAAGGTGTCGTTGCGGGTCCAAGGCTTTGCCGGCGACTTGCTCGCCTTGAAGTAGGCGTTGACGCCCGCGGAGAACGTGTCGATGTCACTCAGGACCTGGCGGCCTTTGGCGCCGGCCTTTTCGAGCTCACTGGTCTGCTTCGCTATGAACTGTTCGGTCTGCGCGCTCGGCTCGAAATTGTCGAGGTTGGAGATCAGGGTCAGCGCCGTCAGCCCGGGTGCGCCTACGGCAGCGACCCGCGAGTTGTACCGGGCCTGCTCGAGCAGCAGCCCGCGATCCTCCGCCGCGATCCAGCCGGACGCCCAGATGCCGCCGTCGTAGGTCGTCGCGGTGACATGCGGGACGTGGTACTTGTCGCGCAGGAGCGTCACTCCGGCGCGCGGGACGCTCTCGCGCGTCGCCGGGCCGTCCGGGCCGACGCCGAAGCCTTCGGACTTGAAGTCGGTGAGCAGGTCCTTATCGGTCACCTTGTCGAACAGCGGGGTCAGCGCGTCGTACATGTCGGCCTGGGCCGTGGCTGCCTTCGGCGGCGGGACGGCCCCGTACTGGCCGTGCGGGAGGATGTTGCGGGCGTACGCGGCGTAGTCGTGGTCCGGGCCCAGGCTGCTCGCGCTGGGTGCGGCACCGCTGGGTGGCCCCGTAGTCGAACCTGAGCATCCGACCACGGTGAGGGCCACCGCGCTGGAGATGGCGACGAGAGTGAGCCGACGCTGACCGAGGTGCTGCCGAGACCGCATGGGCGCACCTTATGCGCGAGTGGCTCGCGTCACAGGGATTGCCCCATAGTCTCGCCCCATGCCCACGGCACTGGTCACCGGAGCCTCGTCGGGAATCGGCGAAGCATTCGCCCGGCGCCTGGCGGCAGACGGGTATCAGGTCGTCGTGGTGGCCCGCCGCCGCGAGCGGCTGGAAGCGCTGCAGAAGGCCGGGGCGGCGCACGAGGTGATCGCCGCCGATCTGGCGTCGGTGGACGGCTGTGGTGAGGTGGAGCGGCGCCTCGCCGCAGGAGGCATCGATCTGCTGGTCAACAACGCGGGACTCGGCACCGGTGCGTCGTTCGAGGATTCCAGCCTTGAGCGCGAGCAGCACCTGCTCGACGTCAACGTGCGGGCGGTCATGCGCCTGACGCATGCTGCCGTGGCACCGATGCTTGCCGCCGGTTCCGGCGAGATCGTCAACGTCTCGTCGATCGCCGCCTTCACCGCGGTGGCCGGTTTCGCGTCGTACGCGGCCAGCAAGGCGTACGTCCTGGCGCTCTCGGAGGGCCTGGCCGTGCGCTACGCCGGGCGCGGGGTGCGGGTCATGGCGCTGTGCCCGGGCTATGTGCGCAGCGAGATGCATGCACCGGAAGAGACACCCACCACCGGGCTGAGCGCCCGCCTGCTCTGGCGCGACGCCGACAGCCTGGTCGACGCGGCGCTGCGCGATCTGCGCCGGGGGCGGGTCGTCAGCATGCCCGGTGCGCCGTACAAGGTTGCTGTCGCCGCGACGAAACTGCTGCCCCGCCGGGTGATGGCGGCGGCCGGCAGATTCGCGAACCGTTCCGATCACTAGCTACCGTTGGCGCGTGGACCCCAGTGCTGACAACGCCGACAAGGCAGAGCTCCGCAAGCTGATTCGCGATCACGCGATCGTCTGGGGGCGGGTCACTCTCGCTTCCGGGCGCGAGGCCGACTACTACGTCGATCTGCGACGCATCACGCTCGCTGCGGATGCTGCCCCGCTCGTCGGGCGCGTGATGCTGGAGCTGACGGCCGACCTGGACTATGACGCCGTCGGCGGGCTCACGATGGGCGCCGACCCGGTCGCCGTCGCCATGCTGCACGCTGCTGGCGCGCAAGGGCGCGCGCTCGACGCGTTCGTGGTGCGCAAGGAGGGCAAGGCCCACGGCCTGCAGCGGCGCATCGAAGGGCCCGATGTCGCCGGCCGCCGGGTACTCGCGGTCGAGGACACCTCGACGACCGGGGGTTCGGTGATGACGGCGGTCGACGCGCTGCGCGAGGCGGGCGCCGAGGTGGTGGGGGTAGCCGTCATCGCCGATCGCGATACCGGCGCCGCCGAGCACATCGCGAAGGCCGGGCTCGAGTACCGGTACGCCTACGGTCTGGTGGAGCTCGGCCTCGCGGGTTAGCGGGAACGGGCGCTAGGCCGGGTGGCTGCCGACCAGGGTGACCCCGGCCGACCCCGGCGCCTTGGCCGCCTCGACGGTTCCGGCGATCCAGGCCGGCACCCGGCGGCCGAGCAGGACCGCCAGTGCACGGTCGGCGTCGTCCTTGCCGACGACCGCGACCATGCCGACGCCGAGGTTGAAGGTGCGCTCCATCTCGTCAGCGGCGACATGGCCGCGCTCGGCGATCAGCGCGAAGATCGCCGGCACCCGCCAGCTGCCCCGGTCGATAGTCACCCGCAGGCCACCCGGCAGCACGCGCGACAGGTTGGACGCCAGCCCGCCGCCGGTGACATGGGCGAACGCGTGGACATCGGTCTCGGCGATCAGCGCGAGGCAGTCCAGGGCGTAGATGCGGGTGGGCTCCAGCAGCTCCTCGCCGAGGGTGCGGCCGAATTCCGGCACCTCGGCGTCGAGGCGCATCCGCGCCAGCGAGAGCAGCGCGTGGCGGGCCAGCGAGTAGCCGTTGGAATGCAGGCCGCTCGAACCCATCGCGATGACGACATCGCCCGCCTGGACCCGCTCGGCCCCGAGCATCGCATCGGCTTCGACGACCCCGATTCCGGTGCCCGCCAGGTCGTACTCACCCGGCTGCAGCATGCCCGGATGCTCGGCGATCTCGCCGCCGACCAGGGCGCAGCCGGCCTTCTCGCAGCCGGCGGCGATCCCGCCGACGATGTCGGCCATGCGCTCGGGAACGACCTTGCCGCAGGCGACGTAGTCGTTCATGAACAGCGGCTCGGCGCCGCACACCACCAGGTCGTCGACGACCATGCCGACCAGGTCGAGGCCGACCGTGTCGTGCTTGTCGAGCGCCTGGGCGATCATCAGCTTGGTGCCGACGCCATCGGTGGACGAGGCCAGGATCGGCTGGCGGTAGCGGCTGGTGTCGAGCTGGAAGAGCCCGGCGAACCCGCCGAGGCCGCCGATCACCTCAGGCCGGCGGGCCCGCTTGATGCGGCTCTTGAGCAGCTCGACGGCTCGCTCACCGGCGTCGATGTCGACCCCGGCCGCCCGGTAATCGGTCACTGAACGAGCGCGACCGGGGAACTCGCCACCAGCTGCTCGTTCTCGTCCTCGACGGAATCCAGGCTGGCGGTCTCGAGCATGTGTTTACCGCGGCGGCTGGGGTCGGGAAGCGCGACCGGGTAGGCACCGGTGAAGCACGCCTTGCACAGCCGGGGAGCGGGCTGGTTTGTCGCCGCGACCAGCCCGTCGAGCGAGACGTAAGCCATCGAGTCGGCCCCGATCGACTCGCGGATCTCTTCCACACCGCGCCCGGTGGCGATGAGCTCGTCGCGCGTCGCGAAGTCGATGCCGTAAAAGCAGGGCCAGCGCACCGGCGGCGAGCTGATCCTGACGTGGACCTCGGCCGCGCCCGACTCGCGCAGCATCTTCACGAGCGCGCGCTGGGTATTGCCGCGAACGACCGAATCGTCGACGACGACGAGCCGCTTGCCGGAGATCACCTCGCGGAGCGGGTTCAGCTTCAGGCGGATGCCGAGCTGGCGGATGGTCTGCGACGGCTGGATGAACGTGCGGCCGACGTAGGCATTCTTGACCAGGCCGGCTCCGTACGGGATGCCGCTGAACTCGGCGTAACCGATGGCGGCCGGGGTGCCGGAATCGGGCACCGGGATGACGAGATCGGCGTCGACCGGAGCTTCGCGGGCGAGCTGGCGACCGACCTCGACCCGGGTGGCATGGACCGAGCGGCCGGCGATGGTCGTATCGGGCCGCGCCAGGTAGACGTACTCGAACAGGCAGCCATGGGGGGTGGCTTGCGCGAAGCGATGGGTGCGCACGCCGCCGTCGTCGATCACCAGCAGCTCGCCCGGCTCGACCTCGCGGACGAATTCCGCGCCCACGATGTCGAGCGCGGCCGTCTCGCTGGCGGCGACCCAACCGGTCGGCGCGTCAGCGGGACCGAGACGCCCGAGCACCAGCGGGTGGATGCCATGGGGGTCGCGGGCGGCGCAGAGCGTGGTCTCGTCGCAGAAGACCAGGCAGAACGCGCCTTGAAGCAGCGGCAGGACGTCGAGCGCGGCCTTCTCCAGCGCGAGCCCCGAGTTGGCGAGCAGGCCGGTGATGAGCTCTGAGTCGGTGGTCGCGGTGAGGACCGCGCCGCGGCCACCCAGGGCCGCGAGCCGCGCCGCGACCTCGGCGGTATTGGTGAGGTTGCCGTTGTGGCCGAGGGCGATGCCGCCGCGCTCCTGGGAGCGGTAGGACGGCTGCGCGTTCTCCCACGTGCAGGAACCGGTGGTCGAGTAACGGGTGTGGCCGACGGCGATATGGCCGGTGAGGCTGCCGAGCGTCACCTCGTCGAAGACCTGGGAGACGAGGCCGAGCTCCTTGTAGACGACGATGCTGCTGCCATCACTGACCGCGATACCGGCTGCTTCCTGACCGCGATGCTGCAGCGCGTAGAGCCCGTAGTAGGCGAGCTTGGCGACCTCCTCACCGCGCGCGAACGCTCCGAAGACACCGCACGCATCACGGGGACCTGGATCGTCGGTCAGGAGGGAGTCGGGCTCGTCCGCTGAGTGGGCGGCCGTTAAGCCTGCCGCCGGGGGGCGCCGCACGCCTGGAGTCTACGGGCGCGCGCTGGTGCGGTGGCGCACATCGAGCGGGAGAAACGCGCTCAAATCAGCCCGCTCGCCGCTGGCGCTGACCCGCCCGTCCTCCACCGCGTCGCTCCAGCTGACGAACCCACAGGCCAGACCCACGAAAGTGGCCGGATCCGTCTCGACGACATTCGGTGGGGTGCCGCGAGTGTGACGTGGACCGGTGATGCACTGGACTGCTGCGAACGGGGGAACGCGCACCTCGACGGAGCGGCCGGGGTGGGCCTCGGCGAGGTCGTCGGCCAGCGTGCGGACCGCGATCCGCAGCGCCGCCCGCACGGTCTCGACGCCTGCCCGAAGCGCCGCCGCGACGAGGGTGACCGGGTCGTCTCCCCGCGCGTCGACGCCGGCCGCGTTCAGCACGTCGCGCTGCGCGGACGCGGCGGCCGTCAGCTGCGCCGGGTCGAACCGCCTGCGGGGTGGCACCAGGAGCTCGCCGGGGTCAGGGAGCCAGCGGCCCGAGCAGGGTCGGGAGGGTGGCCTCGTGGGCGGTGCGGAGCTCGTCCAGCGGCAGCGAGAGCACGCCCTGGATGTCGAGACGGGGAGCTGACGGTGACCCAGCATCCGGAGCGCCGTCGACGACCCCCAGCCGCTGCACCGGCAAGCCCCGCGCCTCGCACATGGCGGTGAAACGCAGCTCTTCGCCGCGCGGCACGGCCACGACCGCACGCCCGGCCGACTCGCTGAACAGCGCGACGAACGGGTCAGACCCTTCGGGGAGGACGATCCGGGCGCCGTAGCCGAAGCGCAGGCAGAGCTCGGCGAGCGCGATGGCAAGCCCGCCGTCGGACAGGTCATGGGCGGAGGTCAGCATGCCGTCGCGCGACCCGGCGACGAGGACCTCGGCGAGCAGCGCTTCGCGCTCGAGGTCGACCGCCGGCGGGGAGCCGCCGAGATGGCGGTGCATGATCCAGGACCAGGCCGAGCCGCCGAACTCGTCGGCCGTTGAGCCGAGCAGCAGGATCGAATCTCCCTCTGCCGAGAAGCCGCTCGGCGTGCGCCGCTCCACGTCGTCGAACAGCCCGAGCACTCCGACGACCGGGGTGGGCAGGATGGCAACGCCACCAGTCGCGTTGTAGAAGCTGACGTTTCCGCCGGTGACCGGAAGCTCGAGCGCCCGGCAGCCGTCGGCGAGCCCGCGGCACGTCTCGGCGAAGGCCCACATGACCTCGGGATCCTCGGGAGAGCCGAAGTTGAGGCAGTCGGTCACCGCGTAGGGCACCGCGCCGCTGACCGCGACGTTGCGGTACGCCTCGGCGAGCGCCAGCTGAGCCCCGGCGTACGGGTTGAGCGCGCAGTAGCGAGCCGGCCCGTCGAGCGCGAGCGAGACACCGCGCGGATCATCCGGACTCAGCCGGATGACGCCCGAGTCGTCCGGAGCGGCCAGCACGGTATTGCCGAGCACGTAGCGGTCGTACTGCTCGGTGACCCAGCGCCGGGAACACAGCTGGGGATCGGCCAGCATCGTCAGCAGGGTCTGCCCGAGCTCACCTGCCCCGGGCCGGGGCAGCTCGGCGCCGGGCAGCGGGGCGCGCGGGCGCAGCGGCCGGGTGTAGACCGGTCCGTCATCGGCGAGCGACTCCGGCGGAACGTCGGCCACCGTGCTGCCGTGCCAGCGGACCACCAGGCGTCCGGTGTCGGTGACGGTGCCGATGAGCGTCGCGAGGACTCCCCACCGCGCGGCCACCTGCAGCACGTTGGTCAGCTGCGCCGGCTCGACGATCGCCAGCATGCGCTCCTGGGATTCGCTGACCAGCACCTCTTCCGGCGCCATTGACGGCTCGCGCAGCGGTACGCGGTCCAGGTCGACATCCATGCCCGCACCGGCCTTGGCAGCCGTCTCGGAGATCGCGCACGAGAGCCCGGCCCCGCCGAGGTCCTGGACGCCCACGATGAGCTCGCGGTCGTAGAGCTCCAGGACGCACTCGGTGACGACCTTCTCGGTGAACGGATCGCCCACCTGCACCGAGGGACGGCGGGCCGGGGCGCCGCTCTCGTCGAACGTCGCGCTCGCCAGCACCGAGACCCCGCCGATGCCGTCGCGCCCGGTCTTCGCGCCGAGCAGGACGACGGCGTTGCCGGTACCCGTAGCGGCACTCGTCTGCAGCCGCGCGGCCGGCAGGACGCCGATGCAGAGCGCGTTCACGAGCGGGTTACCGGCGTAGCTCGGATCGAAGCCCACCTCGCCGCCGATGTTGGGCAGGCCCATGCAGTTTCCGTAGCCGCCGACCCCGGCCACGATCCCGGGCAGCACCCGCGCGGTGTCGGCGGCGTCGGCGTCGCCGAAGCGCAGGCTGTCCATCACGGCGACCGGACGCGCGCCCATCGCGAGGATGTCGCGGATGATGCCGCCGACTCCCGTCGCGGCGCCCTGGTAGGGCTCGACGTAGCTCGGGTGGTTGTGCGACTCGACCTTGAACGTGACGGCGAGCCCGCCGCCGACATCGACGACCCCGGCGTTTTCACCGATGCCCGCGAGCAGCCGCTCCTTGCCGGGCAGGTCGCCGAACTGCTTCAGGTGGATGCGGCTGGACTTGTAGCTGCAGTGCTCGCTCCACATCACCGAGTACATGGCGAGCTCGGGACCGCTCGGCTCGCGCCCGAGGGTCGTGACGATGCGGGCGTACTCGTCGTCGGTGAGGCCGAGCTCGCGGTGCAGGCCCGCGGGAGGGCTGGTGAGGGTCGCGGTCGGGGGGGCGCTCGGATCGGTCACGCGGCGACCAGAGCATTGATGGCGGAGACGAACATGCCGAGCCCGTCGTCGCTCGGACCGGTCAGGGACTCGACAGCGTGCTCGGGATGCGGCATCAGACCGACCACGCGGCCGTCAGGGGAGCAGATGCCGGCGATGTCGGCGAGGGAACCGTTCGGATTGCCCCCCACGTAGCGCATGACCACGCGCCCCTCCGCTTCCAGAGCGATGATGGTGTCGGGGTGGGCGACGAACCGCCCGTCGCCGTGCTTCACCGGGATGACGATGGTCGCGCCGGGCTCGTACGCGCTGGTCCAGACCGTGCTCGCGTTTTCGACCCGCAGCTGCTGGTCGCGGCACACGAAGCGCAGGCCCGCATTGCGGGTCAGCGCGCCGGGAAGCAGCCCCGCCTCGCAGAGCACCTGGAAGCCATTGCAGATGCCGAGCACCGGCAGCCCGTCACGAGCTGCGGCGATCACCTCGGCGACGACGGGCGAGAAGCGGGCGATCGCTCCGGCGCGCAGGTAGTCACCGTAGGAGAACCCGCCGGGTAGCACGACCGCGTCGACGCCGTGCAGCTCGGCATCCGCGTGCCAGAGGGCCACCGGCTGCGCTCCGGCGAGGCGAACCGCCTGCTGCGCGTCGCGATCGTCCAGCGAGCCGGGGAAGGTGACCACCCCGATGGTGAGGGGCTGATCGGGCTGCGGGGGGGTCGCGGGCGCCACGGCCCTCAGCCTAGTGGAAGCAGCTCCCGTCCCGGGGGAGCCGGCGGTCGGCCCGCGCTCCCTCAGGCGGGGACCTCAGGCAGGGGCCTTGGGTGGCGGCAGCCGCATCCGCTCGAACGGCGACCCCGGCCGCCACTGCAGCCGCTTTTCCAGGATCACCGAGCTGCCGTCGCCGACGTGTGACTCGAAACGGACCTTGTCCATCAGCGCTCGCATGAGGGCGATGCCGCGACCGCTCTCCGCCTCTTCCGCCGCCTCCTCGGTGCCCGGTTGCTCCGGTCCCGGGCCCTCGCCCTCATCGATGATCTCCAGGAAGGCACGCTGCTCGTCGAAGCCGGCCCGCACCTGGTAGGCGTCACCGACCTGGGCGTGGCGCAGCACATTCGCGCATGCCTCGGAAAGGGCGATCTCGACGTCCGAGACGGTGTCGGGCTCGACGCCCACGACCTCCAGCGACTGGGCGATGAGCCGTCGCGTCAGCGGTACGGAGGCTTCGTCGCGCGGCAGCGAGAGCTGGAAGGAAACCTGCACGCGGGGTTACTACCCCGCGTAGTGCACCGTGTAGTCCTCGATCACCGGGTTGGAAAGCAATCCGTCGGCGATCCGATGGATCTGCTCCGGATCCGGGTCGCCGTCGATCTCCAACTCGAAGCGCTTGCCCTGGCGGACGGAACGCACCCCGGTCATGCCGAGCCGCGGAAGCGCGGCCAGCACGGCACCGCCCTGCGGGTCGAGGATCTCCGGCTTCAGCATGACCTCGACCACGACCTTCAACGCCGACCTCCGCATTGCGCCTGAGCTGCTTCTCCGCGCCTCACTCTAGGCCGACCAGCCGCGACCGGGAGGCAGCGGATTGGACCATCTGGACGACCTTCTGCGAGCCGACGGGAGTAACAGGGAGCAGGGTGGTAACACTGACGGTCGGCACGTCCTGTTAACGCACTGGTCACACAGATCGGGGAGGCGATATGGCGCTACGGGCGCAGCGGCCGTCCCGGTCGTCGGATCCGCGGGTGAGCGAGCTCAGCGAGCTGCTCGACGCCCGGGTCGGTGCGGGGGCCGGTGAAGTGCTGGCCAGGGCGCGGGCGACGATCGTGCTCGACGCCGGCGAGGACGGCTGCTGGACGGTCGGCGTGAACGTGGGCCGGGTGAGCGTCCGCACCGGTCGGGTCCGCCGGTCCGATACGACGATCTGCGCCGCGCTGCCGGTGCTGCTGGACGTGGTCGGCGGTGAGCGCACCGGGGTCGAGGCGTTCCTGTCGGGCGAGCTGACGATCCGCGGCAACATGGCGCTCGCCCTCGCGCTGGACGGGGTCTTCCACGACGAGCCGCGCGAGCCCCGCCACCCGCGCTCCCACATGGTCCTGGCCAACGGCATCCGTACCTCCTACCTGGAAGCCGGTCCGGCCGGCGCCCCCGCCATCGTGCTGGTCCACGGGCTCGGCGCCACGAATGCGTCCATGCTGACGCTGCTCTGGGAGCTGGCCGGCGAGTACCGCGTGCTCTCCCCGGACCTGCCCGGCCACGGCGCGACGGAGGCGGTCAGCGACACCTACGACGCCGAGTTCCTGGCCCGCTGGTTGCTGAGCTTCTGCGATGCCACCAAGGCGGCGAAGGCCGTCCTGGTCGGCAACAGCCTGGGTGGCCGGACCAGCCTCGAGGCGGCTTTGCTGGCGCCGGAGCGCTTCAGCGGGCTCGTGCTTCTCGCGCCGGCGATGGCCTTTCGCAAGCTGCGCCAGTTCATCCCGATGGTGAACGCGCTGAGCCCCGAGCTCGCCCGCTTCCCGGTGCGCTTCTCCAAGGGCATGGCGGTCCTCGGGCTCAAGGGGATGTTCGCGGTGCCGAGCCGGGTGCCGCATCAGTGGTTCGTCGCTGCCGCCGACGAGTTCGTGCGCGTCATGCGGATGCCGGCCCACCGGATCGCGTTCTTCAGCGCGCTGCGCCAGATCTATCTCGACGAGGCGTTCGGTGAGCGCGGCTTCTGGGACCGGCTGCCCGCGCTGGTACCGCCCGCCCTGTTCGTCTGGGGCGACACCGACCGGCTGGTGCCATCCGGGTTCGCCCGCCATGTCGAACGCGCCGTGCCCGCCGCCACGTCGGTGCTGCTGCACTCCTGCGGGCACGTCCCGCAGTTCGAGCACCCGGAGCGCACGGTCGCTCTGATCCGCGATTTCATGGCGGGCCTCCGCATGCCGGCCACGTCGGCCACGCGCGGCCACGTCGGCCACGTCGGCCACGGCGGCCACGGCGCCCACGGCGAAACCGGTTCCTGCCGCGGCTGTTTCGGGGCCGAGCACGGCCAAGCGCCGCCCGCAGCGTGACCCCCGGCCGCGCCCGAAACGGTCCGTTGCGTGACCCTGCTCGGTGACCTGCGCAGCATCGGGCGCGGCGTCGGCACCTGGAGCGCCCACCAGATCAAGTCGCGGGTCCCGGCGGCGGACATGGACGAGCGCGATCCGGACTACATCCGCGACCAGCTGCCGGGGCTCTGGCTGCTCGCGAGCGTCTACTTCCGGGCCCGCGTCCGCCACCTGGATCGCATTCCCGCCGAGGGTCCGGTGCTGCTGGTGGGCAACCATTCCGGCGGCAACATGACGCCCGACACGCTCGTCTTCACGCTCGCGTTCTCGTCGTATTTCGGGGTCGAGCGGCGCTTCTTCCAGCTGGCCCACAACCTGGTGCTGCTCGCCCCGGGTCTGGGGCTCCTGCGCAAGTTCGGCACGATCGCCGCCAACCCCGAAAACGCGCATGCGGTGCTGTCCTCCGGTGCCGCGCTGCTGGTCTATCCCGGCGGCGACTACGAGGTGCATCGCCCGAGCTCGCAGGCGTACACGGTCGATTTCGGTGGCCGCAAAGGCTTCCTGCAGCTGGCGCTCGACGAGCGTGTGCCGCTGGTTCCGGTGGTGAGCGCCGGCGGGCAGGAGACCGCGCTCTTCCTCTCGCGCGGCGAGTGGTTGGCCCGCTTCCTGCGCCTCGACCGGATCGCCCGGCTGAAGGTGCTGCCGATCTCGCTGGCGCTGCCCTGGGGCATCAACGTCGGCGATTTCCTCGGCCACGTCCCGCTCCCGGCGAAGATCACCATCGACGTGCTCGAACCGATCGACGTGCGCGCCGAGTACGGCGACGAGCCCGACCTCGACGCGGCGTACGCCGACGTGACCGGGCGCATGCAGGCGGCGCTCGACGAGCTCGCGGCCGAGCGGCGCCTTCCGGTGCTGGGCTGATGCGCGTCGCCGAGAAGCTCCGGATCAACGCTCCACGGGCGACCGTCTGGGAGCTCATCAGCGATGGCCGGTGTTACCCCGAATTCATGTCGGACACCGATCGCTGGGAGGTCGTGGGCGAGCAGTACGCCGGCTGCGGCGCGCGCTGGGCGATCCGGCTGCGGGTCGGTTCGGCGTCGGTCGGCGGCCTGGTCGAGATCACCGAATTCGACGCTCCGGCAAACCTGGCCTTCACCAGCGTCACCGGGATCGACGGGCGGTGGCGCTGGCGCTTGCGGGAGCGCGTTCCCGGCGTGACCGATGTCGAGTTGCGCCTGGCGTACCAGTCGCCGGGAGGCCTGCTGGCGCTCGTCGCGGATCGCGTTTCGGGGCCCCTGGTGGCCCGCATCCTCAAACGCAGCCTGCGAAATCTTCGGGAGCTGTGCGAGGGGCCGACCGCGCGCTGACCCGGTGTCCGATGGGCGACGCCGGACTGACGTGACCGGGGTCGGCAGGCGACCCTTGGCGGCATGAGCACCAGCCAGGCTCTGGCCCTGCCGGGTCGAGTGCAGCACGCGGTAAGGCGCCGGCTTCAGGGCCTGCGAATGCTGTGCACGGCGGCGGGCCTCATCGTCATCGCCGCGTCTGGCGTGCGCGCCTGAGCTGTCAGGGACTGGCGACGAGCCCTACGTCACGGCAGCCCGCCACGAGCCGGTCGATCCCGAAGGCGTCGACCGGGCCCAGCGCGCCGCGCCCCTCGACCCGGCCTTCGGCGAGCTCGATCGCGGCCCACGCCATCAGCCCGGCGGTGAGGTCGTAGCCATTCGGGCCCTCGACCCGGACCGTCGCGAGCTGCCGGCCGGTGGCGTCCGCGGCGATGGCGATGGCAACCGAGCGCTGCCGCGCCCGCGCTGCCGCGTCGGGGCCGCGGCCGGTGACACTGGCTGCCTTGTCGGCCCGCCGCTTGACGAGCGTCCGGACGCCGGGCAGGCCCAGCGCACCCATCACATAGGACGCCGGGACGAGCGCGTAACTGCCCTTGCCGAACCAGCCGAGGTAATTGGCCGCGTGGGTCAGCTGCGGAAAGGTGCGTGGCAACGACAGCGACTCGGTGCTGCCGAAGAGCGCGGCCGGCCGGCGCGCCCCCTGGTCGTTGAACACGTGCATCTTGCGGCCTACCGGCAACAGGACCAGGCGACCCGCGTCGTACAGGTGTGCGGGGTCGGTCGCGCTGCTGGCTGCCGTTGCAGCCGTGCCGCTCGACATGCGTGCCTCGCCGTCAAAAAAGTAGCCGGTCGAGATCCGGGTGGCGGCCGAGCCGGCCTGGCGCAACGCGAGCGCCGCCGCGAGATTGCCCGGCACGAAGTCGTAGCCAAAGGCGGTCAAGAGCGCCGAGCCGGCGGCCGCTGCGCGGGGTCCGGCGTCGGCGAAGACTGACCGCACGAAGCCGCCCTCGCCGGTGGAATCGACGTAATGCGCACCGGCGGCGATCGCGGCGTCAAGCGCGACCTGGCCGTAGCGCGCGAACGGGCCCACGGTCGTCGCCAGGACGTCACCGCGTCGTACGAGCGCCTTGACCGAGGCCGGATTCGTGACGTCAGCCGGGGCCGACTCCAGGCCGAGCTCCTCCGCGAGCGGGCCGATGCGGCGCACCGAACGGCCCGCGAGCACCGGCCGGATCCCGCGGCGTACCAAGGCCTTTGCCAGCAGTTGGCCGGTATAGCCACTCGCGCCGAGGACGACGATGCGAGGAGCGTCCTGGCCCGCGGGTGAGCTCATCTCAGACGCTGCTCAAGTACTCGTCGAAGCTGCGTCCGGTCAGCCGCTCGTATGCCTCGACATAGCGCGCCCGGGTCGCAGCCACGATGTCGGCCGGCAGCTCGACGGCGTCGCCCTTGTGGCCGGACTGGATCAGCCAGTCACGGACGTACTGCTTGTCGAACGACGGCTGCGACTCACCCGGCACCCAGTCATCGGCGGGCCAGAAGCGCGAGGAGTCGGGGGTCAGCACCTCGTCGGCGAGCCGCAGGGTCCCGTTGCCGTCGCGACCGAACTCGAACTTGGTGTCGGCGAGCAGCAGGCCACGCTCGGCGGCGATGTCGGAAGCACGCCGGAAGATCGCCAGCGTCAGCCGCTCGAGCTCGCCCGCCTGGGCCGCGCCGAGCTGGGCGACGGCGTCCTCTCGAGTGATGTTCTCGTCATGCTCACCGATCGGCGCCTTCGTGCTCGGCGTGTAGATCGGCTCGGGCAGCTTGCTCCCGTCGACCAGCCCGGCCGGCAGTTCGTGGCCCGAGACGGCGCCCGTCGCCTGGTAGTCCTTGTAGCCGCTGCCGGTGAGGTAACCGCGCGCCACGCATTCGACCGGGAACATGTCGAGCCGGCGGCAGAGCATCGAGCGGCCGCGGAGCTGATCGGCGTAGGGCGCAAGCTCCGCCGGGTACTCGTCGACCTTGGCCGTCAGCAGGTGGCTGGGCACCAGATCGGCCAGCTGGTCGAACCACCAGAGGGACAGCGCCGTGAGCACCGCACCCTTGTCGGGGATCTCGGTCGGCATGATCACGTCGAACGCGCTGATGCGATCGCTCGCGACCAGCAGGATGGCGGGGCCGGAGCCGGTGTCCACGGCGAAGAGCTCACGGACCTTTCCGGAGCCGAGGTGGGTCAGGCCGGCGAAGGAATCAGCAGCGAGAGGCACCGATCGACCCTAGCGAAACTGCGGCGGTTTCGTGAGCCCCGGTGACGCGAAAGCGTCGGTGAGCGCACGCGCCGGGTCAGCCCTGCGCGCCGCCCGTGATGCCCCACGCCGTCAGCGCGATGCCGGGAGTGTGGACGGGTGACGGGTCGGCGTCGGCGAGCGCGCTCTCGCCGTCGATGCCGATGACGCGTCCCGGGCTCAGGGCCTCCGAGTAGGACTGGGTGAAGCGCAGGTTGCGTACCGGACGCGTGATCATCCCGTCCTCGACGAGGAAGACGCCGTTGCGGGTGAGGCCGGTGACGACCAGCCGCCGCGGGTCGAGCAGCCGGGTGTACCAGAAGTCGGTGATGAGCAACGCCTGCTGGAGCCCGGCATAGAGCTCGTCGGGCGCCTCGGTGCCGGGCCGCAGGAGCAGGGCCGGTGCCACGGCGGAGGTGACGTAGCGATGCGCGATCGAGCCGCCGTTCGACGTCACCCCGGGGATGGCGGCGGCGTCGCGACGGTCGCTGGCGAGGGCGCTCGTCACCCCGTCGGCAATCAGGTCGTAACTGGCCCGCGGCGTGCCCTGGGAATCGAAAGGCAAGGTGGGCATGCGGTCGTCGAGCGGGTCGCAGCGCAACGTGAGGAGCGGGTCGAACTGCTGCTCCCCGGGGCGGGCGAAGCTGCGGCCCTCGTCGTGCGCCCGAGCACTGAGACCGGTGGCAAGCCAGCTGAGGACGTCGACGACGGCACCGGGTCGCAGCACGACGACGTACTCGCCGGGGCTCACGTCGGCGGCCTCGCGAGCTGCTGCCCGCGCCAGCTCCGCGGCGCGGCGGCCGGCTGCCCCGCCGTCCAGCTCTTCGATCCGGGTGGAGCTGGCGCGCCCACTTCCGTCCGCCGGAGCAGGTCCGCCGCTCGCAGCCCGCGCGATGCCGTCGATGGTCGCCGCCGTGACGCTGCCGACCGCCACCTGACCCGCGGAGTTCGCGAAAGCCGTTGCAATGCCACGGGATTCGCAGTAGCCGGCCGTCTCGAGCCCGCCTGCGGCGTCGACGAACGCCTGGACCAGGGCTGCCCGGTCCGCGCCGGTGGCGTCGGCCGTCGCGCGGTCGGCATGGTCGGTCGGGCTGACCGTCGCGGGCGGCGCGAGGCCCGGCCAGTTGGGGTCGGCGGGTCGCAGGCGCGCTGCTGCGAGCGCCGCCCCGACGAGCCGCCGGAGCCCGTCTGCGCCCCCGGTGGCCCCGGTGGCCCAGCCATCGGTCCCACCGGTGACGAGCGCGGTGCGGCCCTCGAGCGTCACCGAGAGGGTCAGGCTGCGCACCTCTTCGGTGACGCTCTGATGGATGGCCGACTCGGCGAAGCGCGACAGCGCCCGGGTGCCGACCTCGGTCGTCACCGCGATCTCCGCATCCGGCCCGGCCACGGCGGTCGCCACGTCCAGCGCGTGCAGCGCTGCCTCGCGAGCGGCGATCTCCTCGGGCCCGAGGCGCGTACCGAAGTCAGCCACGGACGCCTACCCGAACCTGGCGGAAGCGTCCCGGCACCGCGGGATGGCCGGTATGACCGATCTGCAGCGGCTGGCCTTTCCCGCAGTTCGGCAAGCCCCATACCGTGAGCTCCTCCGGCCCGGCTAGAGCGTCGAGCGACTGCCAGAACGTCGGGCCGATTCCGGTGTAGGTGGGGTTGCGCAGCAGGCGCCCACGCTTGCCGTTCTTGATCTCGTAGCCGATCTCGCAGCCGAACTGGAAGTTGCGCCGCCGGTCATCGATCGACCAGGACCGGTTGCTCTCCATGTAGATGCCGTCATCGGTGCCGGCAACGATTTCCTCCAGGGACGACGTCCCCGGGAGCAGCCCGACGTTCGTCATGCGGACCATCGGCATGTGTGCCCAGCCGTCCGCGCGGATGCAGGCCCCGCTCTGCGTGAGGCCGGCGCGGGCGGCGGAGTCACGCCCGGAGAGCACGCCCACCCAGAGCCCGTCGCGCACGATGTCGACCGGACGGGCCGGGGTGCCCTCGTCGTCATAGCCGAAGGAGCCCAGCGCGCCGGGGATGGTCGCGTCCGCCGTGATGTTCATGAGGTCGCTGCCGTAGCGCAGCGAGCCGAGCTGGTTCAGGTCGAGCCACGACGTTCCGGCGAACGCGGCTTCCCAGCCGAGGATGCGGTCGAGCTCGACCGCATGGCCGACCGACTCGTGGATTTGCAGCCCCATCTGCTCGCTGCCCAGGATCAGGTCAGTCGTGGTCGCCGGGCACTCCGGTGCCGTCAGGAGCGCCTGTGCCTCGGCCGCGACGCGCTCGGCGTGGGCCGCCAGATCCAGCTCGCGCAGGAGCTCGTAGCCGCGGGTCTGGTAATGGCCGAAGGCGCTGGGGTAGCTGCGGCGCTGCGTCTCGCGCTCGCCCACGGCGGTCGAACCCATACCGCCACCGCACTTGCGCACGCGCTGGCGGATACGCGTGCCCTCGGACGAGACGAGCCAGGTCTCGACATCCCAGATGCTCATCATCGCCGTGGCGATGTCGGCGCCGGCGCCCTTCATCGTCGCGGTGACGCCGATCAGCAGGCTGGCCTTCTCATCCAGCGCCACGGCCATCGGGTCCTCGGCGTACTCGCTCTCCCACTCCGCCACGACCGGCGCCTCCGGCAGCAGCTGGGCGGCCGGACCGGGGACGCTGGCTGCGGCACGTGCCGCCTCCGCTGCCCGCTCGCCCGCGCGCCGGACTGCCGTCGCCGACAGGTCAGGGGTGCTGGCATGACCCCAGCCGGCGCCGCTCAGGGCACGCACCCCGAGACCGGCGCTCTCACCCTGGGTCAGCTCCTCGAGCACCCCGTCCTGGGCCCGCAAGCGCTGGTCACGGCTCACCACGACGCGGGCGTCGGCGAAGCGCGCGCCGGCGGCAAGGGCAGCCTCGACGGCAGCCTGCGCAAGCTCGTACACAAGCCCGGATGCTAGTGGCTCTGGCCGTTGATGCTCGGCGTCACCGCCCTACAGAAGGTCGAATCGCCCGCCTCGCGTCGTCGCACGGGACACGCCGTGGCGGCGTACCCAACCGCGAGCGTCGCGACGTGAGTGCTAGAGCGGGCGGACGACGTCGGAACCGTGGTCATCGGTCCAACGCACGGCCGACCCGTCGACACCCTCGAGCTTCGACAGCTTGGCGACCAGCTCGTCGGCCACCGACTCGACCTCGTCGCGGCGGTATGCCTTGATCGTCACCGCGGCTCCGCTGGCTCCGGTGACCTCGGCGCGGGTGCGCAGCTCGTCTTCCAGGTAACCCCGGATGGCGGGGCCGTCCATCGGGCAGCCGGCGGCCAGGTCGATGGTCAGCTCGATCGGATCCTCGTATCTCACGCGGTCAGCCTTTCACCCTGCGGCTGTCGGAGTCCCGGTGCGGGAGGCAATGGCCAGCAGCCCATAGCGACGCTCGTACCACGGGGCGCCAGGCGCTCAAACCAAGGCAGCGAGCCGCTCGAACACCCCGTCGAGGCGTGCGACGTACCGCTCGGGCCGGCAGACGTCGTCGAGCGCGGCCTCGTCCAGCTTCAGATCGGCCTCGGCGGCGTGCTGGCGCAGCGTCTCGCGGAACGGGACCCCGCCTCGCCAGGTCTGCATCGCCGCCGCCTGAACGATTGCGTAGGCGTCCTCGCGGGACAGCCCGCTCTCGACGAGCGCGAGCAGCACCGCGGACGTGTAGATGAGGCCACCGCTGCTCTCGAGGTTCGCCCGCATCCGCTCCGCGTCGACGACGAGGCCGTCCGCCAGCCGGGTGGTCAGGTGCAGCAGGTAGTCGGTGCCCGCTGCGGCGTCCGGGAGCGCGATGCGCTCGGTGGAGCTGTGGGAGATGTCGCGCTCGTGCCAGAGCGGAACGCCCTCGAGCACCGGCACGTACTGCGCTCGCACGATGCGAGCCAGGCCCGCGATGCGCTCGCTCATGATCGGGTTCTTCTTGTGGGGCATCGCGGACGAGCCCTTCTGCCCGCTCCCGAACGGCTCGGACAGCTCCCGCACCTCGGTGCGCTGGCCGTGGCGCACCTCGAGCGCGAACGCCTCACACATCGTGGCGAGGCCGGCGAGCGCCGCGACCCAGTCGGCGATCCCATCGCGGAGCACCACCTGCGTCGCGACCGGAGCGGGGGTCAGGCCGAGCTTGGCGGCGACGCTCTGCTCCACCGCCGGGTCGATGTTGGAGTACGTCCCGACCGCCCCGCTGATCTTGCAGACCCCGACCGCGGCGCGCGCCGCCCGCAGCCGATCGCGGCAGCGCGCCATGCCGAACGCGAGGTCGGCGATCCGGTGGCCGAACGTGTCGGGCTCGGCGTGGATGCCGTGGGTGCGCCCGACCCGCAGGGTGGCGCGGTGCTTCAGACCGAGATCGCGCAGCGCGGCGACGAGCCGGTCGGCGCGGGCGAGCAGCAGGTCGGTGGACTCCACCAGCTGCAGGGCGAGCGCCGTGTCGAGCAGGTCGGATGAGGTCATGCCGAAATGCACGTAGGCCGCGGCCTCGCGGGGGGTGGTCTGGTCCGCCCACGCGGTGAGGAAGGCGATGACGTCGTGCTGCGTCACCGCCTCGATCTCGGCGACAGCCTCCGGGGTCGGCGCGGGCGCGTTGCGAACCGGCTCCACCGCCGACTCCGGGACGACGCCCGCGTCCGCGTGCGCCTCCAGCACCAGCAGCTCCACCCGGCACCAGAGCTCGTACTTGTGCGCCTCCGACCAGACCCGGCCCATGTCCGGGAGGGTGTAGCGCTCGATCACTGACCCAGCCCCGCCGCGGCCGCCTGCTCGAACTGCGCCTTGAAGTCCTCGAGCTTGGTGCGGACTGCCGGGTCGCCGCCGGCGATGATCTGGGCCGCCAGGACCGCCGCGTTGTTGGAGTTGTCGAGACCGACGCAGGCGACGGGCACTCCCGGCGGCATCTGCGAGATCGACAGCAGGGCGTCGAGCCCGTCGAGCGCGCCGCCGCGGATCGGCACCCCGATCACCGGAAGCACGCTGTGCGCGGCGCAGACGCCGGGCAGCGCGGCCGACAGCCCGGCACCCGCGATGATGACCTCGATGCCGCGCGCCGGCAGGCCCTTGAGCCACCCGGTGAGCACCGTCGGTGCCCGGTGCGCCGAGATGGACACCTCCTCGTAGCCGATGCCGAATCGGTCCAGCATCGCGCCGGCCTTGCTCATGATGTTCGCGTCGCTCGGCGACCCGTAGACGATCGCGACTCGGGCTGCGGCGGTGGGCTCGGCCACTCGGGCTCCTTTAGTTGGGGGTTTGTGCGGCTGACCCGCCGCGATGTCTGTGCGGACGTGTTGCCCACCCGCTATCCGGAGGTGGGCAATGGCCTCGTACGCACAGTGTCTAGCAGCGGTCAGGTCGCTACCCAACCCGGTGATCGCCAGCACGCGTCCACCCGCGGCGACGATGCGGCCATCGGCCTCGCGCCGGGTGCCGGCATGCAGGACGCTCGCTCCGGGAACGGCCGCCGCGGCGGCGAGGCCGGCGATCTCCCCTCCGGTACGGGGGGCGTCGGGGTAGCCGGGTGCGGCCACCACGACGGTCACGGCGCTCGTCGCGCTCCACACCGGCGCGCCCCCCGCAAGCAGGTCGGTGAGCGGGCTCTCGAGGCGGGCGAGCACCGCCTGCGTCTCCGGGTCGCCGAAGCGCACGTTGAACTCGATGACCTTGGGTCCGGCGGAGGTGAGAGCGAGGCCCACGTAGAGCAGGCCGCTGAACGGGGTGCCGCGCCGCGCCATCTCAGCGACGGTGGGCCGGGCGATGCGCTCCACCACCTGGGCGGCGAGCTCGGGCGGGGCCCACGGCAGCGGTGAGTACGCGCCCATCCCGCCGGTGTTGGGTCCGGCGTCGCCGTCGAGCGCGCGCTTGAAATCCTGGGCCGGGGTGAGGGGAACGACGCTCTGCGAGGCTCCGGTCAGATCGCCGGCGTCTCCAGCGCTGACGACGCAGAACAGCGAAACCTCCGGGCCGTCGAGGTACTCCTCGATGACGACCTTGTCGTCGGGCGCCTGGAGTGCGGCGCGGACCGCCGCCGCCGCCACCTCGCGGTCGCCGGTGACGGTGACCCCTTTACCGGCGGCGAGCCCGTCGTACTTGACCACGTACGGCGGCCCGAACTCGTCGAGGTCGGCGAGGGCGGTCGGCACCTGCGAGTGGTCACGACCGCGTGCCGTAGGCACCCCGGCCGCCGTCATCACGGCCTTCGCGAACGACTTGCTGCCTTCGAGCTGGGCGGCCGCCGCGTTGGGTCCGAATGCGGCGAGATCGCGCTCGTCGAGTGCGTCAACCGCGCCGGCGACGAGCGGCGCCTCCGGGCCGACGACCGTGAGGTCGGCGCGCCAGCGTTGCGCCAGGTCCGCGATCGACTGCGGGTCGGCCAGGTCGACGGCGAGCAACTCGGCGACCTCGGCGATCCCGGGGTTGCCGGGGGCGCAGCCGAGCGCCTCGACCGCAGGATCGCGGGAAAGCGCGGCGCACAGCGCCGATTCGCGGCCGCCACTGCCGATGACGAGGACTCTCACGGTGAGTACCTGCAGCCGCTCAGATGAGGTCGTGAAGCACGATGGTCTCGTCGCGACCCGGGCCCACACCGATCGCGGAGATCCGGCAGCGGGCCTGCTCCTCGAGGAAGGTCACGTATTCACGGGCCGCCTTGGGCAGCTCCGCCAGGCTGCGCGCCTTGGAGATGTCCTCCTGCCACCCCGGCAGCGATTCGAGGATCGGCTTCGCGTGGTGAAAACCCGTCTGGGTCATGGGCATCTCGTTGAAGCGCACGCCATCGATGTCGTAGCCGACGCAGACCGGCACCTCGGCCAGCCCTGACAGCACGTCGAGCTTGGTCAGGAACAGGTCGGTGAGCCCGTTGACCCGCACGGCGTAGCGCACGATGACGGCGTCGTACCAGCCGCAGCGCCGCGCCCGCCCGGTGGTGACGCCGAACTCGCCGCCGACCGAACGCAGCCGCTCGCCCATGTCGTCCAGCAGCTCGGTCGGGAACGGGCCGGAGCCCACCCGGGTGGTGTACGCCTTCACGATCCCGACCGCACGCGCGATGCGATTGGGGCCGAGCCCTGAGCCGGTCGCCGCTCCACCGGCCGTCGGGTTGCTCGAGGTGACGAAGGGATACGTGCCGTGGTCGACGTCGAGGAGCGTGCCCTGGCTGCCCTCGAGCAGTACCAGCTTGCCCTCATCGAGCGCCTCGCCCAGGAGCAGGCCGGTGTCGGCGATGTGGTGCTCGAGCTGCTCGGCGTACCCCGCGTACTCGTCACACACCTCGTCGACGTCGATCGCGCGCCGGTTGTAGACCTTGGTCAGCACCTGGTTCTTCTCGCGCAGCGCGAGCTCGAGCTTGGCCCGGAAGATGCCGAAGTCCAGCAGATCCTGGGCCCGGATGCCGACCCGGGCGACCTTGTCGCCGTACGCGGGACCGATCCCGCGACCGGTCGTTCCGATGCGCGCCTTGCCGAGGTAGCGCTCGGTGACTTTGTCGAGCGCCCGGTGGTGCGGCATGATCAAATGCGCGTCGGCGCTGATCTTGAGGCCCGAGACGTCGATCCCCCGCTCGCGCAGGCCCGCCATCTCCTCGAGGAGCACTCCGGGGTCGACGACCACCCCGTTGCCGATGACCGGCGTGCATCCGGGGCGCAGGACGCCGCTTGGGATGAGGTGAAGGGCGTACGACTCGTCGCCGATGACCACCGTATGGCCGGCATTGTTGCCGCCCTGGTAGCGCACGACGTAATCGACACGGCCACCCAGGAGATCGGTGGCCTTTCCCTTGCCCTCATCGCCCCATTGGGCCCCGACGAGCACGAGTGCTGGCACGTCCCCCGAGCCTAGTGGTTGATCTGTACTTACGCGTGCCGCCGTACCGTTTGCCCGCTTCGCCGTCAGCCCGTGACGACGATCTGCACCGCGCCGAGCAGCGTGCGCCGGTCCGGGCAGCTTTCCGGGTCGGGGCAGGTGGGTTCGGCGAGCACCTCGACCAGAGCGCGCCCGACCGAGTCCGCGCGCAGCTGCGGCTGCTGGCCCGGCAGGTTCAGCGCGCTCACCGGCGGGGTGCTCGCGCTGGTCTGCTCGATGACGGTGGTGTAGGTCCGGCCGTCCGGGAGGGCAAACCGGACGTACTCGCCGACCCGGGCGCGCACCTCGGTGGGATGGCTGCGCGTGAGGGCCGTGATGACGTGGCTCGGGGCCTCGGGGAGGGGTGCCGGCTCCTTGACCGGGTCGGCGCGGCTCGCGATGACGATCGTCAGGATCGCCGCGAGGCCGAGCAGGCCGAGGACGATCAGGGCCCGCCACGGGCTCGTCGCCGGCGCTGTCGTGGCCGGCCGGACGGCCTGGCGGGTCAATACCGTGCCGGGTTCGTCCCACGTCTCGAAGGCCCATGGCTGCCCGGTCGTGGCCGGCGTCCCGTCCGGCGGGCTGGGCTGACGTGGCTGCGGTGGCCGACGCTCGCCGCCGCGCAGCCAGGATTGCCCGAGTGGCAGTGGCGCGAGCCGGTGGCCGCTCCACTGCGAGCCCGGGCCGCCCTGACCTTCCGGCGAGCTAGCCATCAGCCTGCTTGGGCGCGGCCGGATCGCCGACCGAGATCGGCGCGGTCGGGTCGCAGTCGAAGAGCAGCGCGGCGCACCGCTCGACCTCGGCGGTCTCCTCGATGGCGGCGGCTGCCCGGCCGAGCGCGGCGACAGCCCGCAAGAACCCGCGGTTGGGCTCGTGTGACCAAGGCACCGGGCCGGCGCCCTTCCACCCGGCCCGGCGCAGCGCGTCGAGCCCGCGGTGGTAACCGACCCGCGCGTAGGCGTAGGACTCGACCCAGCTGGCGCGCGCGGCGGCGCCCTCCGCGAGGGTCGCCCACGCCAGGCTGGACGCGGGGTAGCGTGCCGCGACCGAGTCGGGCGCGGCGCCCGCGCTGAGCAGCTCGCCCGGCCCGGGATCGGCGGGAAGCCGGGTAGCGGGCGGGCCCGGGAGAAGGTTGGCGCTACCGATCGGTGAAGTCACCCGCCCATCGTGACCGAATCGGGCGGGTTTGGACCAGCCTTTGGGGAAGGTCGTGACTGGGCTGAGCGAAGCGAAGTCCAGCGCGGGTCCGCGACCGTGCGGGCCGCGTAGCCGTTGGGGGCCGAAAGCCCTAGCGCAGGCCCAGGCTTGCGGCGCAGCCCGGCCACGGCGCCCATCCGCGCTGCTGCCAGAGCTTCACGACGGCCATGTCCTGGATCCACGGTGCGGCCTGGTTGGGAAGGCCGCCGAAGCCGATGGCGCGCCAGGTGCCGGCGTCGAACTGGTAGGCGCCGTAGTAGCCGTTACCGGAAGCGATGGCGTAGTTGCCGCCGGATTCGCACATCCGGAGCCGGTAGAGGTCCGAGGCGGCCGGCCGGTTCACCGGAGGCGAGCAAGCAGTGCCGGCGACCGTCGCGAGGGCGACGGCGGCAGTCGTGGCACCTACGGTGCGACGGACACGGCGGGACAGCGGGCGCAGGCGTGCACCAAGCAAGCGAGAGTCCTTCCCCAACGCCTGCGAGGTCAGCTGTCGGGTTCGGGCCGGGTGTAGCCCGGCCGCCCTGGGCGAGTCCCATCCGGGACCAGCACCGAGGCGGCTTCACCCCAAGACCGCACCGTCATTGGTGCGGTCGGAGGACTTGTGGGTCCCCCGCTCCTGCCCGGCCAAAAGCACTGGGACCGCGCACCCCGGGGCAGGACTCGGCGATCGGGGGACGGTGGCTCGCCGCCGGCGAGTTGCTCGTCACCATGCCGTCTTTCGTGAGCGCGAGAAACAGACTGTGGCATAGATCACTGATTGGACCGGACGAGCGAGGGCAAAGCACAGCAAACCCCGCCGATCCCAGCGGGATCGACGGGGTTGTCAGCTGCGAAGGGGGCTACTTGGCCTTGAGGCCGGCCGCCTTCCAGGTCTCGGGACCGACGATGCCGTCCACGAGCTTGAGCTTCTTGGCCTTCTGGAAGGCCCGCGTCACCTTCTCGGTCTCCGGGCCGAACTGGCCGTCGACCTTGAGCTTGTAATGCCGCTTGACCATGGCCTTCTGGAACAGCTTCACGTCGTCACGAACCGAGCCGACGTTCGCCGTGCTGAAGAAGCCATAGACGTCGGCCACGGGGGCCGGCGCGGCGATCGCGGTACGCGTGTAGTCGCGGCTGGCGGCCGGGGCCGTGTAGCTCGGCGCGGTGTAGGTGGTAGCAGGCGCGGAATAGGAGCCACCGCCCGCACCACAGACCGGCCACTGGCCGAAGCCGGCCCTGGAGGCCAGCTGCGCGGCGGCCGCGTCCTGGGTTGCCGGGCTCGCGTCGCTCGGGACGCCGGAGTAGCCGAGGCTGTTCCAGGTCTGCTGGGAGAACTGGTAGGCGCCGTAGTAGCCGTTACCGGTGTTGGTGCTGTAGTTACCACCGGACTCGCACTGGCGGATGTTGGCGAACACATCAGCGCTGGCGGGGGCAGCGAGGGCGACGATGCCGGTGGACGCGCCGACTGCGGTGAGCGCGAGTACGGACGTACGGCGCAGGCGTGAACGAGCCATGAACGAACTCCTCCGACGCCTACGAGGTGAGCTGTCGGGTTCGGACCGGATGTAGCCCGGCCGCACGTATGCGGCTTCACCCCAAGAACGCGTGCCCCATGGCAGTTGGACTGCGCACGACGCGGGCTCGCGTCCGCTTACCTTTGGTTCCCCCGCTCCTGCCGGCGTAGATCACATGGTCGCCAGATACCCGGTGACAGGATTAGGCGTAATCCGGGTGGCGAGCACCCACTGGTGGGATGCACGCGCCACCCTACCCGCTACATGTGGGGCGCTAGCAAGAGCTAGCAACGGAAGTTCGCCGTTGTGAGCCGACTCTCAGCCGCCGGTCACCGCGTGGCACGCCCGGCTGAACGCAGGTCCTCGCAGGCCTGCACGACGCGCTCGGCCATAGCCGTCTCGGCTGACTTGCCCCACGAGCGCGGGTCGTAAAACTTCTTGTTGCCGACCTCGCCGTCGACCTTCAGCACCGCGTCGTAGTTGCGGAACATGTGGTCGGCGACCGGGCGGGTGAAGGCGTACTGGGTGTCGGTGTCGACGTTCATCTTGACGACCCCGTAGTCCAGTGCCTCGCGAATCTCCTCGAGCGCCGAACCAGAACCGCCGTGGAAGACCAGGTCGAACGGCTTGTCGTGGCCGACCTTGGCGCCGACCGCGTCCTGGATCTCTTTCAGGATGGTCGGGCGCAGCTTGACGTTGCCGGGCTTGTAGACGCCGTGCACGTTTCCGAAGGTCGCGGCCAGCATGTAGCGGCCCTGCTCGCCGACGCCGAGTGCCTCTGCGGTGCGCAGCGCGTCTTCGGGGGTGGTGTAGAGCTTGTCGTTGATCTCCCCGACGACCCCGTCCTCCTCGCCGCCGACGACGCCGATCTCGAGCTCCATGATGATGTGGGCCTTGACGCAGGACGCCAGGATCTCCTCGGCGATCTGCAGGTTCTCGGCCAGCGGTACGGCACTCCCGTCCCACATGTGGCTCTGGAAGAGCGGCTCCTGGCCCTCGGCCACCCGCTGCTGGCTGATGGCGATCAGCGGGCGGATGTAGCTGTCGAGCTTGTTCTTCGGGCAGTGGTCGGTATGCAGCGCGATCTGGACGGGATAGCTCTTTGCCGCGTGGTGGGCAAATTCCGCGAGCGACTGGGCGCCGACGACCATGTCCTTGACCGTGGTGCCCGACAGGAACTCGGCCCCTCCGGTGGACACCTGGACGATGCCGTCGCTACCGGCCTCGGCGAAACCGCGGAGAGCGGCGTTCAACGTCTGGCTGCTGGTGACGTTGATCGCGGGGTACGCGAAGCGGCCTTCCTTCGCCCGATCGAGCATGTCGGCATAAATCTCGGGCGTGGCAATAGGCATTCTGCGCGTTCCTCTCGGTTGGCAATCTCCCGCTCCCTTCGGCGGAGTTTGCCAGAGCAGAAGATCTTCAACGCCGTCCGTTGGTCCTGCTCGCGGGGGTGACAAGGTCCCCCGGGGGCTGCCGTGCTAGTCCCGGCCGCCCGTCTGACGAGCGTCTCGGAGCACCGCGTCGTGAGCCTTTCGGGCGGCGATGACCACCGGATCCCAGACCGGCGAGAAGGGCGGAGCGTAGGAGAGGTCCGTGGCGAAGAACTGCTCGGCGGTCATCCCGTTCCAGATGGCGACGGCCAGGATGTCGATGCGTTTCGCCGATTCCTCGTGGCCGACGATCTGCCCGCCGAGCAGCCGGCCGGTGCCGCGCTCGGCGAGGATCTTGACCCGGATTGCTGCGGTGTCCGGGTAGTAGCTCGCCCGCGTGGTCGAGTCCACCACGGTCGTGACCACCTCGAAGCCGGCCTCCTGCGCCTCGCGGCTCGACAGGCCGGTGCGCGCGATCTCGGTGCGGCACACCTTGGTCACCGCCGTTCCCAGCACCCCGGGGAACGCCGCGTAGGTACCGGCGATGTTGTCACCGGCGATCCGGCCCTGCTTGTTCGCGTGTGTCCCGAGGGCCACGTTCACCGGGCTGCGTGACACGACGTTCGTCGACTCCACGCAGTCTCCCGCTGCCCAGACCCCGCCGGTGCTGGTGCGCATCCGCCGGTCGACGGCGATCGCCCCGGTCGGGCCGAGGGCGATTCCCGCCTCCTTCGCCAGCGCGACGTTGGGACGCACGCCGAGCCCGAGCACCACCAGCTGGGCCTCGAGCAGCCGACCTGACCGGGTCAGCACCGCGCGAGCGCCGCCGGCCTCGTCGAGCAGGATCTCGCCGGCGCCATCTCCCAGCGCCAGCTGGATCGGGGTTTCACGGATGCCCAGGATCACCTGCTCGCCCATATCGGGGTCCAGCGTCGTCATGGGGGTCTCGGCCTGATCGACCACCGTCACCGCGATACCGCGCGCCGAAATCGACTCGGCCGTCTCCAGACCCACGTAGCCGGCTCCGATCACCACGACGCTGGACACCCGCTCGGTCTCCAGGGCGGCCCGTATCCGGGCGCCGTCCTCCAGCGTGTGGACACCGAAGACGCGCTTGCCGTCGATGCCCGGGATCGTCGGGCGGTACGGCACGGACCCGGTGGCGATCAGCAGGTCGTCGTAGCGCTCGGAGTACTCGCGTCCCGAGTTCAGGTCGGTGACCTCTACCGTGCGGCGGTGCGGGTCGATCGCTGTCACCAGCGAGCGGGTGCGCACGTCGATGTCCTGCTTGTCGCGGAATTCGTGCGGCGCCCGGGCGATCAGTGCGGCGCGCTCGGAGACGAGGTCGCCGATCCAGTACGGAATCCCGCAGGCGGAGTACGACGTGTCGGGCCCCCGCTCGAACGCGACGATCTCGAGCTGCTCCTTGCCAAGCCGCCGCCGGGCCGCTGAGGCCGCCGACATCCCGGCTGCGTCGCCGCCGATGACCACGAGGCGGCGCGCTGCCGTCACGAGCGCGCGTCCTGACCCATGGGCTGCAACCTAGCCTGGCCGACGTTTCCGTAACGTCCCGCAGCTCGCGACGATCCACAGCAGATCCATAGACCGTGCGGCGTGCTGAGCGGCAGTGCGCGGTGAATCGGCACCTAGTCTGATGGCGTGCATCTTGCTCTCAACCCGCTCGACGCCAACGACCTGATTTCCTCCTGGGGCCTCGTGGGCCTCCTGGCGATCCTGTTCGCCGAGACGGGTCTGCTCGTCGGCTTCTTCCTGCCGGGCGACACGCTGCTGTTCCTCGCGGGGGCGCTCACCGCCACCGGCTCGGACCCGAAGCTCGGACTGGCTGCGGTGCTCATCGGCTCGGCTGTCGCCGCGATCGCGGGAGCCCAGGTGGGCTGGCTGATCGGCTGGAAGGCGGGTCCGGTCATCTTCGACCGCCCGCGTTCGCGGCTGTTCGATCCGCACAACGTCGCGCGCGCCCACCGGTTGCTGACGCGCTTCCACTACTCGATTGCGATCGTGCTCTCGCGGTTCATCCCGATCGTGCGCACCTTCATCAACCCGGTGTGCGGCGTCGCCCAGATCTCCGGACGGGCGTTCTTCATCTGGAACGTCGTCGGCGGGGTCCTCTGGACGCAGCTGCTCGTGCTGCTCGGGCGAGCGCTCGGTCCGTCCGTTCATATCGATCATTACGTCTTGCCGATCGTGGCCGGCATCGCCGTGCTATCGATCGTTGGCATATTCGTCGAGGCGCGGCGCGGGGGTCAGCGCCGCAAGCTGGCCGACGCCGAAGCGGCGCGGGTCAGCGCGGAGCCGGCCACAGAGAAAGCAGCCGACTGACCCGACGGTGTCGAGTCGGCCGGCTGCTCGCGAGCTACTGAATTGCCTCGTTAACGACGGCGCGGAGGCGATTCGTCCTCGTCGTCCTCATACGGGTCGTACGCGTAGGGATCGACCTGCTCGTCGTCCTCGCTGACGTTCGTGGTGGCCGCGTGACCATTGCCGCGCAGCTCATCCGCAAGCCGATTGGGATCCCAATCCGGCGCGGAGTACTTGAGCTCTCGTGCGACTTTCGTCTGCTTAGCCTTGGCCCGGCCGCGCCCCATGGCTCAGCCCCCTCGAAAGCATTCAAACGGGGACCTGCCCCGGCGCTGATGTCGTGGGCTCCAGCGTACAGGCTTGTTCCACGCCCGGCACGCCAGTTCGTGCGGCCGGTCCCTGCCGCGCCGTGACGGGGCTCTGGCAGGATCGAACAATGCCCGCACTTCCCGGAGCGCCAGCCGCTCACCTGCGGGTCTACGAGCCCCTGGCGGCGTTCCCGGAGGACGAGCAGCAGCGTTTCAGCGCTCTGCGAAAAAGCGGCGAGGCACCCACCAGGCCGGGCAGCGACCGCGAGGAGCGGGCCAACGCGGTGCGCGCGGCGGTGCGGGCCACCCTGGATCTGCCCGACGGTCCGGTATTGATGGAAACCGTCGACGGGCTCCTCTACGTCTGCCCGTTGCGCACCCGGCTGCGCGCCTTGATCGCGGCCGGTGAGTTCCGCTCCGGCATGGCACCTACCGTG
This sequence comes from uncultured Actinomycetota bacterium, assembly GCA_963782485.1. Classification (GTDB taxonomy): domain Bacteria; phylum Actinomycetota; class Actinomycetes; order Frankiales; family Frankiaceae; genus DATAZK01. The sequence goes on along the minus strand of CAWAJV010000003.1, from coordinate 417,152 downwards.
GCTGATGCCTTCCTGCCGCCCGCGCTGGCCGAGCAGGCCGAGAGCGACCTGGAGCGTTGGAGGCGCCGGGCGCCCGCGATGAAGGTCGCCGTCGTCACCTGTACCTACCTGGTCCCGCTCCCGTGGTTCGTGCCGTTCGACGCGAACGAGCGGGTGCTCGTGACCGGCTCCGGCGAGCGTTCGATGCGCTACGTCGCGCCGATGAGCGCTGCCCGCCGCCGTACTGCGCGGGCGCTGGCGACCCTGCGACGCGCCCTCCCGGAAGCGCCGACAGTGGCAGGTCTCGAGCAGCTCGGGCGCTGGCTGGAGGACTTCCACCCCCACTCGCGGGTCGAGCTGGACTACGCGGGACTCGTCGACCTGCTCTCCGACGAGGAGTTGCGCGAGGACACGTCGGTGGCCGACATCGCCGAATCGCTCTCCGCGCTGGGCGAGGGCCAGGGGGCCGATGCGGTCGCGGCGTACGAGCGCGTCATCGGGCGCTGGAGGCCCCTTCAGCAGCTCGAGACGGCCAGCTAAGCCGGCAACGCTCTGGTGCCTAAACCGTCACTCCGTATGCACAACCGGGGACTAGTCCTCTTATGGTTCGCTTGGGCCATTTCGGACAAGCCGGTCATCGTCGACACTATTAACATGCCGACGAGATCGGTGTCGTCGGTCAGCGAAAGGGATTAGCCATGACTGCCCACACGCCTGAAAGCGAGCCTCTGCTCACGCCGGCGGAAGTGGCGACGATGTTCCGGGTCGACCCGAAGACGGTCACCCGCTGGGCCAAGAGCGGCAAGCTCACGTCGATCCGCACGCTCGGCGGCCACCGTCGCTATCGCGAGACCGAGGTTCGCCGGCTCCTCTCGGGCATCCCCACGCAGCGCACCGACGACTAGCCGGCTCTTCGGTTCATCTCCTCAGGGCACCGGGCTGCCCTGAGTCCCCAGGCTCGACCGAGCAGCCTGCGATTTCCTACGAAATCCTGGACATATGCAGGAGATTTCGCGGTTTTCGTGGCTCAATCGGATCATGGGGGAGTCGATAGAGCGGCTGTCATGAGCACGATCCATCGGGAGTCGGGCACTGGGCGTCGCAGCGACGTCGGCTCGGCCGCGCTCGAGATCGACTCCGACGCCGTCATCAGGGCCGCCCGCGGCGGGCTCGGTGCGTTCTTCGGCTCCCGCGCAGGCTCCCTGGTCGGGTGCCCGCTGGTCGAGTTCCTGCATCCCGCCGACCGGCCGGCGTTCCAATCGATGATCGGCAGGCTCGCCCCGGGCGGGCCGGTGCGGATCATGGACGGCCGGTTGGCCCGCCGGGCCGGGGGCTGGATCTGGGCCGAGATCACGGTCGCCCGCGACTCCGATTGCGTCCTAGTTGATATTTGTGACGCCAGCCGGGCCCGGGCAGCGGAGAGCGAAGCCCGCGAGGCGCAGTCCCTGCTGCAGGCGCTGCTCGCTCACATTCCGGCCGCGGTGAGCGTCCGTGACGACCAGGGCCGGCTGCTCTCCGTCAACGGTGAATTCGCGATGGCGCTGGGCGCGCATCCGGAGATGCTCGTCGGGCAGGCGGATCCCGATCTGGGTCGCGAGCCTGAGCGCTACCGCGCGGTGCTGCGCGAGGGCAGGCCGCTCTCCCAGGACGTCACCGTCACCCTCCCCGACGGCGACGTCCGCACGTACTCCGATATCCGCTTCCCGGTCTTCGGTCCGGACGGGCATCCGGCGGCGGTCGGCGAGATCGCGACGGATGTCACCGAGTTGCGCCTGGCGCAGCAGCAGAACGCCGAGGCGCTCGCGGACACGACCGAGGAGCGTTACCGGCTCCTGGCGGAGCACTCCCTCGACGTCATCACCCGCATGCGCCCCGACGGCACGTTCAGCTACGTCTCACCCGCTGCAAGCGAGGTGCTCGGGTTCGCCCCCGAGGAACTGATGGGGCCACGCCCGCTGCCCGGCCGCGTACACCCGGAGGACAAGGCGCTGGTCGCCGACACCCTTTCGCGCGTGGTCGTGGGCGGCCCGGCCAAGACCCACGCGTACCGGTTCCTGCACGGCGACGGGACCTGGCGCTGGCTGGAGACCACGTGGAGCTGCATTCGCGGCGGGGCGCCGGACGCCGGCAGCGGCGCGTTGATCGAGTACGAGATCTTCTCGACGACACGCGACGTGTCGGAGCGTTACGCGGCCCAGCAGCAGCTGGAGCAGCTGGCGTTGCGCGACGGGCTGACCGGTCTGGCGAACCGCGCCCTGCTCTCGGACCGGCTGACCACGGCGATCGAGCGCTTGGAGCGGCGCGGCGGAGCGGTCGCGGTCTACCTGATCGACCTCGATCACTTCAAGGCGATCAACGACACGTACGGCCATGCCGGCGGCGACGCGGTGATCGTCGAGGCGGGGCGGCGGCTCACCCGGGCATCCCGGGCCGGCGACACCGTTGCGCGGTTGGGAGGCGACGAGCTGATCCTGGTCGCGGAGGTCGCCGGTCGCGGCGAGGCGGAGGCGCTGGGCGGGCGCCTGCTGGAGCAGCTGCGCAAGCCCTACCCGGAGCCGGTGGGATCGGTGTGCACGGCCTCCGTCGGCCTGGCGCTCGCGCGCGACTACCGGTGCGACCCGGACGGCCTGCTCCAGCGTGCTGATGTGGCGCTGTACGCCGCCAAGCAGGCCGGGCGTGATCGGGTGGAGGTTTTCGCCGGTGCGGTGCAGCGCCGCCTCGGCCGCCGCCGCGCCGTCGAGCAGCAGGTGCGCGCGGCCCTGGCGACCGATGGCCTCCGGTTGCACTACCAGGCGCTGGCGGATCTCGAAACCGGCGCCGTCGTCGCGGCCGAGGCGCTTGCCCGGCTGGACGGGCCCGACGGGCTGCCCGTATCGCCCGACATCTTCATCGGGGTCGCGGAAGAGACCGGGCTGATCGCGGAGCTCGATCGCTGGGTCATCCGTCAGGTGATCAGCGAGATTCGCAGCCTGCGCTCCAGCGGGACCGGCCGCTGCCCGGTCTTCTCGGTCAACGTCTCCGCCCGCACCCTCGCGGCGCCGGAGTTCGCGCCGTGGCTCGCCGGGGAGCTCGAGGCGGCGGCTCTGGATGGCGCGGGGCTGTCGCTGGAGCTCACCGAGCGCACGCTTCTGGTGGCCGGCGAGACCGTCGAGCGCACGCTTGGAGCACTGGCCGAGATGGGGGTCGGGGTCGGGCTGGACGACTTCGGCACGGGCTGGTCGTCGCTGCGTTACCTCTCCGAGCTGTCGCTCGACTTCGTCAAGCTCGACCGCGCATTCACCGCCGAGCTGGTCCCCGGCGGCCGCAAGTTCGACTTCGCCCGGGCGATCTGCGGCCTGGCGCGCTCCCTCGGCCTCGTCGTCGTCGCGGAGGGGATCGAGACCAAAGGTCAGGTCGATCTCCTGCGGGCGGCGGGTTGCGACCTCGGCCAGGGCTACGCGCTGGCGCGTCCCGCGGCGTTGGACCAGCTCCCGGCGGAGATCGCACTGCTCGTCGACGGGTGACCCGCCAGCCGCTGCAGTGCGGTTTCGCGGTAAGAATGCGGTGTGGTGACTGACGCGTGAGCGAGCGACCGGCCCTGGATCTGCTCGACGGCGAGTTCTACCTGGATCCGTACCGGACCTACGCCTGGTTCCGCGAGAACGAGCCCGTGGCCTGGGACGAGGTCAACCAGCTCTGGGGCATCTTCCGGTATGACGACATCGTCGAGATCGAGAGCAACGACCGCGCGTTCATCAACTCCGACACGGCGAAGGGCGGCTACCGGCCGAACCTTCCGGCGGACGCGGCGATCATCGGGCTCGACAATCCTGAGCACGCGGCCCGCCGGAAGCTGGTGAGCCGGCGGTTCACCCCGCGGGCGGTGTCGGGGCGCGAGGATCACGTGCGTGCGGTCGTCACCGATCTGCTGGATGCGGCGCTGGCGAAGGGTGCGGGGGTCGAGGTCATCGACGAGCTCGCGGCTCCGCTGCCGGCCCGCATGATCGGCTGGCTGCTCGGCTTTCCCGAGGACGACTGGCGCAAGCTCAAGGCCTGGTCGGAGGAAACCATCGTGCTCGGCGGCGGCCCGCGCTACCACACGCCCGAGGGGGTCGCGAGCGCCATCGACTTCTTCACCCAGGCCATCGCCCTCTTCGAGGAAAAGAAGCGCTGCCCGGCCGACGACATCATGACGATCTGGACCCAGTCCGAGATCGACGGTAGGCCCGTCACCGAAGCGGAGGTCTCGTCGGACTGCCTGCTGCTTCTGGACGGCGGCGCCGAGACCACCCGCACGGTCATCGCCCGCACGTTGCTGAACCTGATCGCGAACCCTGATCAGTGGGCTGCGCTGCGAGCGGGTGCCGACGTCACCACCGCGGTGGAGGAGTTCATCCGCTTCGTTTCCCCGATCCACAACATGTGCCGGGTCGCGACGCGTGACTACGAGATCGGCGGGGCGACCATCAAGCAGGGGCAGCAGGTCGTGCTGCTGTACGGATCGGCCAACCGCGATCCGGCGCACTTCACCGACCCGGAGCGGTTCGAGGTCACCCGCAAGCCGAACGAGCACATCGCGTTCGGCCTCGGCACCCACTTCTGCCTGGGCGCGGGGCTCGCCCGGCTCGAGATCCGGGTCTTCTTCGAGGAGTTCGTGCGTCGCGTGAGCGAGCTGCGGCTCACCCCGGACGGCTCGGTCGTGGAGATGCCGAACGCGTTCGTCTACGGGCTGCGCTCGGCCGATATCGACCTGGTGGCCGGGTAGTTCTCAGCTGACCTCCTCGCCGATTTCCTGCTCCGACCAGGACCACAGCCGCTCGGCGTCGTCCGGGTCGATGGCGTGGGCGGAGACGCCATGACTGCCGCCCTCCTGCGCCGGCTCGGCGATGTGGACGTCCTCGAGGTACACCCCGCCCTTGCCGGCGAGCTCGGGGGCGGTCGCGGCCCAGACGCTCGTCGCGGCTCCGGCTTCGATCGTCTTGCGGCGCAGGGCACCGGCGGGTGCGCGAGAGGCCAGGTCCTTGAAGTCGTCCTGCGAGAGGTGACGGGAGAGCTCCGTCGCGATCACGCCGGGATGCACGGCAAAACTGTGGATGCCGTGGCTGGAGAGCCGGCGTTCGAGCGCGACGGTGAAGAGCACGTTCGCCGACTTCGACTGCCCGTAGGCCTCCCACTTGTCGTACGGCGAGGTGCGGTAATGCGGGTCGGCCCAGCGCATGCCGCTGCGCCGGTGACCGCCCGAGCTGAGGTTGACGATGCGCACGTCGCGCCCAGCCGCCGCCGCTGCCTTCAGCGCGGGGAGCACCTGCTTGGTGAGCAGGAAGTGACCGAGGTGGTTGGTGCCGAGCTGCAGATCGAAGCCGTCGGCGGTCCGTGCCTGCGGCGCGGCCATCACACCCGCGTTGTTGATGAGCAGGTCCAGCTGGGGGTGAGCGGCGCGAAACAGCTCGCCGAACGCCCGGATGCTCGCCAGTGACGACAGGTCGACGCCGCGGACCTCCAGCTCGGCGCCCGGCACGCTTGCCCGGATCTGCTCGGCGGCCCGTTCGCCCTTGACCGTGTCGCGCACCGCCATGACGACCGCCGCGCCGTGCGACGCGAGCGCGCGGGACGTCTCGACGCCGAGCCCGGCCGAGGCGCCGGTGACCAACGCGAGCCTGCCGGTGAGGTCGATGCCCTCGAGGACCTCATCGGTCGTGGTGGTCTCGTCGTAGGCCATGGGGGCTCCCTCGTCGCCGGGCTCGTGAGACATCAGCCAAGCACGCGGCCTCGCGGCGGCTGCTGGAGGCCTGGGAGAGCCCCGAGGTGGTGTGTATACAAAGTCGGGCGTTACATTGCCTGGACGTCCTGAACGAGAATTCAGCGTGCGGCCGGCTGAACCACCCACGGTCGGCTGCGGTAGGGATGGAACCTTGACCGCCGTTAGTTCCGCAGACCTCTTCTTGCCGGACCCCTTGCCTCGCGAGGTCAAGTACACGGTGATCTCCGTGGACGATCATGTCGTCGAGCCGCCGCACACCTTCGAGGGCCGGTTGCCGGCGCGCCTCGCGCCGAGCGCGCCGCGAATCGTCGAGACCGAGCAGGGCCATCAGGTGTGGGAGTTCGAGGGGGAGCGCTTCACCCAGGTCGGGATGAACGCGGTGGCGGGCCGGCGGCCGGAGACGGTGAAGCTGGAGCCTTTCCGGTTCGAGCAGATGCGTCCCGGCTGCTACGACATCGAGCCGCGGGTGCGCGACATGGACCTCGGCGGCATCTGGGCGTCGGTGAACTTCCCGTCGCAGATCACCGGCTTCTGCGGCCGGGTGTTCTTCAACGCCCGCGACCGTGAGCTCGGCGCGGCCTGCATCCGGGCCTGGAACGACTGGCTTTTCGACGAGTGGCACCTGGCGCACCCGGAGCGGATCATCCCGCTGGGGATCACGTACCTGGCCGATCCGGAGCTGGCGGTGGCCGAGATCCGGCGGATGGCCGAGCGCGGCTTCGTCGCCGTGACGTTTCCGGAGCGGCCCCACATGATCGGGCTGCCCTCCCTCTGGGTGCGAGAGCACTGGGACCCGATCATGCAGGCCTGTGTCGACGCCGATATGGCGATCTGCCTTCACGTCGGGAGCTCGGGGCTGAACGTCGCTCCGGCAGGAGCCCCGTCGTTGCAGATCGGCGCGACGCTGTTCAGCTCGGCCTCGCTGGTCGCCTGCACCGAGTGGCTGTGGTCGGGCTACGGGGCGCGGATGCCGGAGCTGAAGATCGTGATGAGCGAAGGCGGGATCGGCTGGGTGGCGATGCTGCTCGACCGGCTCGACAACATCGTCGACCGCTCCGGCTACGGCCTCGGCTGGGACGAGCGGCCCTCCGACGTGCTGAAGCGCAACTTCTCGTTCTGCACCATCGACGACCCGTCGACCATCGACACCCGTCACCGCATCGGCGTCGAAAACATCATGGTCGAGGTCGACTACCCCCATGGTGACTCGACCTGGCCCGATACCCAGCTGGTGCTGGAGAAGGCCTGGGGGCACATCCCCGCGAATGAGCTGCGGGCCATGTGCAGCGAAAACGCCGCCCGCGTCTTCCGCCACCCGCTTCCCGCGACCGTTCTCCCGCTCGACTGAAAGGCCGCCTCCTCGTGAACTTCACCCCCACTGCCGAGAAGCTCATCCCGGACCTCAACGCCCGCGAGCAGCTGGTGCTCCTGGCCCGCACGCTCTGGCGCGAGGGCTACAACGACCACCTGGCCGGCCACATCACCTGCGCGCTCGGCGACGGCACGCTGCTCTGCAACCCCTGGCTCATCACGTGGAACGAGCTCCGGCCGGAGCAGGTCATCCGGATCGACCTCGAAGGCAACCTGGTCGAGGGTGACTGGCCGGTGCCGCTCGGGATCCCGCTGCACCTGCAGCTGCACAAGCTGCGTACCGACGTCACGTGGGCCATGCACAACCACCCGCTGTACGGCACGGTCTGGGCCGACATGGGCGAGGTCCCGCCGGCGCTCGACCAGAGCTCGTCCCTGGGCGGCGGGGAGCTGGTGTGCGTCGACGAGTACGACGGCCCGGTCAACGATCCCAGCTCGGCCCGGCGGGCGATCGAAGCCATGAACGGCGCCGACCTCGCGCTGCTCGCCGGCCACGGCGTCTTCGTTCTGGGCGGTTCAGCGCGTGCCGTGCATCAGCGCGCGGTGGCGCTCGAGCAGCGGTGCCAGCGGGCGTGGCACGTGCGGGCAGCGGGTGCAGAGCTGCGCTCGCCGCTGCCGGCCGCGTACTCGGCGGCGATGGTCAAGTCGAACGGTGAGGGTTTCATCGGCTTCTGGGAAGCGATGGTCCGCGAGGAGCTGCGCCGCGATCCGACCCTGCTGGACTAGCTTGAACGAGCTTGTTCAGCGGGAGCCGAGGCGGTCCTTGATCGCCTGCACGCGCTCGGCGAAGCCGGGCTGATCCATCGACCATTCCTGAGCTTCGAGCTCGAGCGCCAGGGCGGCGGCCGGGGTGTCGAGCTGGGTGCTGGCCAGCAGCGAAGCCTTGGTACGCGCGACGAGGGCCCGCGGGCGGCCGGCGGCACGCTTGGCCAGCTTGAGCGCGAACGGGAGCAGCTCGGCTTCGGGCAGGCAACGCCAGGCGAGGCCCGTCGCGGCGGCCTCCGCGCCGTCGAGCACGTCGCCGAGGAGCACGAGTGCGGCCGCGCCTTGGGTGCCGATGCGCTGCGACAGGCGCCAGAGATGGCCACCGCCGGGGTGGATGCCGACGTCGAGCCAGCGCGGGTCGAAGCGGGCGCCGGGGGCGCTGAGGATCACATCGCACGCCAGCGGCAGGTTCACCCCGGCACCCAGCACCGGCGTCGCCACAGCAGCAATCGTAGGGACGGGCGCTGCCGCCAGCGCCGCGAAGCCCGCGTACGACGCTGCTAGCGGGACGTCGCGAGACAGCAGCGCGTCGAGCGAGCCACCCGCGGAGAAGATCGGCGGCTCGGCGGTGAGGACGATGGCGCCCGCGCGTGCCTCCAGGACCTCGCCTACTACCTGGGCCAGGTCATTGCTGAGCTGCGGCGAAAGGGCGTTGCGGCGGCCGGGATCACGCAAGGTGATGACGGCGACGCCCTCGTCGATCTCGGCGTCGACCAGACGCGTTCCGTCGTGACCGCTCATGCCGCGAACGCCCGCTCGACGATCTCGTGCAGGACGGTGGTCGGCAGCAGCTGTGACTCATCAGCCGATTCGGACATGACCGCGGGATCGAGCGACTGGTACGCATGGACCAGCCCCGAGAACATCCGGGAGAGCAGCTGAGGGTCGCCGGACCGGAAGAGCCCGGCTCGCTGACCCTCCACGAAAAGCTCGGCCTGCATGCGCATGGCCTCGTCGAAACGCAGCTGGACAGTCGGGTCGACCGTCACCCCGTGCTGGGCGTCAGCCGTTCCGGAGAAGCGCAGGTACAGCCGGGCGAAGGCGGGGCGTTCGCGAAAGAAGCCGACCTGGAAGTCGATGAGCTGATGCAGCCGGCTCATGGCGTCACCGCCGGCTGAGCCTTCCCCGCCGCGCAGGACTGCCGTCATCCCTGGCATGAACTCCTGCCCGCGGCGCAGCCAGACCGCCCGGAAGAGCTCCTCCTTGCTCGGGAAGAACAGGTACACGGAGCCGACCGCGAAGCCGGCGAGCTCGGCGATCTCCTTGAGCGTCGCCAGCGCGAAGCCTCTGCTGCCGAAAATTTCCTCGGCGGCGTCGAGCAGGTGGGTGCGGCTCAGATCTTGCTGCCGCATCCGCCGCTGGGTACGACGGTCGGCGACCTGCTCGGACGCTTGGTTCACGGGGTCATCCTCCCAGCTGTGCGGCCGGTTGCTTGCCATTGACGGGCCGCCGGTGAATCATAAGCCGGAACGCTGAACGCAGATTCAGTACGGCCGACGGTGGGAGCTCCATGAACGCAGGCGACATGATCCTCATCAGCGTGGACGACCATCTGGTCGAGCCGCCGAACATGTTCGAGGGCCGCCTACCGGCGCGCTTCGTCGATCAGGCGCCGAAGGTGGTGCGCCGTGAGGACGGTTCCGACGTCTGGGTCTTCAACGACACGGTGATCCCGAATGTGGGGCTGAACGCGGTCGCCGGCCGTCCCAAGGAGGAGTACGGCGTCGAGCCGACCGCTTTTGAGGAGATGCGTCCCGGCTGCTTCGACATCGACGAGCGGATCAAGGACATGAGCGCCGCGGGGGTGCTCGGATCGATGTGCTTCCCCTCGTTCCCGGGCTTTTCGGGCCGGCTGTTCGCCGCGGCCGATGACAAGGACCTGGCGCTGGCGACCGTGCAGGCCTACAACGACTGGCACATCGACGAGTGGTGCGGTTCGTATCCGGACCGGTTCATCCCGATGGCCCTTCCGGTGCTCTGGGACCCGGAGCTGGCGGCGGCCGAGGTGCGCCGCAATGCGAAGAAGGGCTGCCACTCGCTGACCTTCACCGAAAACCCCGCGGCCCTGGGCTACCCGAGCTTCCACGACAAGCACTGGGACCCGCTGTGGAAGGCGTTGTGCGACGAGAACGTCGTGCTGTCGATCCACCTGGGCTCCTCGGGCAAGCTCGCCATCACCGCGCCGGACGCACCGGTCGACGTGATGATCACGCTGCAGCCGATGAACATCTGCCAGGCGGCCGCCGACCTGCTGTGGTCACGCGTCCTCAAGGACTTCCCCGACATCCGGATCGCCCTTTCCGAAGGCGGTACCGGCTGGATCCCCTACTTCCTCGACCGGCTCGACCGCACGTACGAGATGCACCACGCGTGGACCGGGCAGGACTTCGGTGGCCGCACGCCGAGCGAGGTCTTTCGCCAGCACTTCCTCACGTGTTTCATCTCCGACCCGGTCGGCATCCAGCTGCGCCACGACATCGGGATGGACAACATCTCGTGGGAGTGCGACTACCCGCACTCCGACTCGTCGTGGCCGAACCCGGCCGAGGAGCTGGCGGCCGTCACCGGCAGCGTCCCCGATGACGAGCTCAACAAGATCACCTTTGAGAACGCGATGCGCTGGTACTCCTACGATCCGTTCACGGCGCGTACCCGGGAGCAGGCCACGGTGAGCGCCTTGCGCGCTGAGGTCGCGGGTCACGATGTCGAGATCCGCCCGTTCGATGCGGGACGCTTCGAGCGCACCGGTAAGGGGCTCGACATCGGCAACCTGGTGCCTACCGCATGACGGCGGCGAACCCCGACTACAACGTCGACGCGCATCGCATCGGGCAGGATTTCGCCGGCCTGCCGATGCCCCGCGACCGGCAGCTGGTGTTCGACACCGATCGGCGACCACGCGTCCTGCGGCAGGACGCGAAACGCTTTCCGTTCCCGGTGCCGAACGGGTGGTTCGTTGTCGCGGAAGCGCGCGAACTCGCCGCCGGCGAGGTGATGCCGCTCTACGTCTTCGGGCGCCATCTGGTGCTCTTCCGCACGGCATCGGGTGAGCCGCGGGCGATGGATGCGCACTGCCCGCATCTCGGCGCCCACATCGGGATCGGCGGGCGCGTCGAGGGTGAGACCATCCGTTGCCCGTTCCACGGCTGGGCCTTCGATGGCGAGAGCGGCCGCTGCGTCGACGTGCCGTACGACGACAACGACTTCATCCCCAAGCGGGCGCAGACGCGCTCGTACCCGACCATCGAGCGCAACCAGATGATCTGGGTCTGGCACCACCTGCAGGACGGCGAGCCGTTCTACGAGGTGCCGGAGGTCCCCGAGTTCTCCGACCCGGAGTGGACGCCGATCGTGGTGCGCACGTACGAGATGCGCACCTGCGCGCAGGAGCTGGCCGAGAACAACGTCGACTACTCGCACTTCAAGTACGTCCACGGCACCGCAGCCGTTCCGGAGCATTCGTTCTTCACCGAAGGCGTCTACAAGCGGGCCGCCAATGAGGACGAGAGTTTCGTGCGCGAGGGCTACGGCCTCGGACTCGGCGTGCTGCGGGTCAAGGGCTTCACCACGTTCCTGTCGAGCACCACCCCGATCGACGAGGAAAACGTGGTGGTCCGCTGGATCTTCACCTCGCCCCGCTCGGCCGGTGACGAGACCGTCGAGTACGCGGCGAACCAGTTCTGCAAGAACGTCAGCCAGGACATCCCGATCTGGGAGAACAAGATCTTCCGGGAGACGCCGGTGCTGCGTCCCCAGGAGAAGCCGATCACCGAGTTCCGCCGGTGGGCGCAGCAGTTCTACTCGTGACACAGCTACTGGGCAGGTCCTTCGTCCTGGAGTGATGCGCGTTTCGTGCGGGTACGCTCACCCGGCCACGACAGCGGCGTCGTGAGACCGGAGGTGCGACGCGTGACCGATCTGACCCGCCCTCGCCTCGAAGGGACCGTCGTCGTGGACGACCGTGGCCGGCGGATCGGTTTTTCCGAGTTCGGAACGCCGCGGGGGCGGCCGGTCATCTGGATGCACGGAACCCCCGGCGGGCGCCGCCAGGTGCCGGAGGCTGCCAGGGTCGCCGCGTACGAGCGCAACGTCCGCATCGTCGGCATCGACCGGCCAGGAGTCGGCCTCTCGACCCCGCACCGGTATGGCTGCATCCGGGATTTCGCCGCTGACCTCGATCCCGTCCTTGCGGCGCTCGGCATCGAGCAGTTCGCGATGATCGGCCTTTCCGGTGGAGCGCCGTACGTGCTTGGCTGCGCCCACGCGATGGCGGACCGGATGGTGGTGGGGGCGCTGATGGGCGGCGTCGCTCCGACCTGCGGCGCCGATGCGGCAGAAGGGGGCGTGGTGGCCCTCACCCGCACGCTGCATCCCGCTCTCGCCCGGCTGCGGCTTCCTTTGTCGCTCGCGCTGTCGAGCCTGGTTCGGCTGACCCGGCCCTTTGCGGACCCCGGACTCGAGATCTATGCCCGCATCTCCCCGGAGGGTGATCGGCGGCTGCTGCTGCGCCCGGACTTCGGTGCGATGTTCCTGGACGATCTGCTGAACGGGAGCCGGCCGGGACTGCGCGCTCCGGTCGACGACATCATCCTGTTCGGAATGCACTGGGGCTTCGAGCTTTCCGACATCAAGATCCCCGTCCGGGCCTGGCACGGCGACCGGGACCACATCGTCCCGTTCGCTCACGGTGAGCATGTCGTATCGCGACTGCGCGACGCGGAGCTGCACGTCATTCCTGGCCAGAGCCACCTCGGGGGTCTGGACCTGGCCGAGGACATCCTCGACACCATCATCGAGACGTGGAAAGCGCGGGTTCGCAAGCCCCGCCTCGGACTCGCTCCGGTCTGAGTAAGAAGCTGTCGGGATGAGCGCTTCCACGCGGGACGAGATCGTCATCGACGACTACGCCCATCCTCGCTTCAGTCCTGAAGCACAAGCGATTCTCGACGCCATGGCTGCTGCGCCGCAGCCGGCCTTCGAGCCCGACGCGATCAAGGCAGCGGCCAGCGAGCAGACCGGGCTGGACGACTTCGGTGACCCCAGCTTCGAGACCCCGCTGGCATTGCTCTGCGAGGCGATTCCCCGCGAGGCCGGGCTGTCGGCGCGGGGACGGGTCATGGCGGGCTCGTCCCTGGTGACGATGCTGGCCAACCGGTTGCGGCTGGAGGACTTGTTGCGCCGCCACCCTGAGATCGAAGAGATCGAGATCGCGCGGCCCATCGTTATCGCCGGCCTGCCGCGCACGGGGACGACGCACCTGCACAACCTGCTGTCGGCCGACCCTCATCTGCGCTCGCTGCCGTACTGGGAGAGCCTGGAGCCGGTGCCGGAGACGATCCCGCCGCCCGACCCCGACCCGCGTATCGAGCGCACCGCGCTAGCCACGGGGTTTCTGGACGTGGCGATGCCGCACTTCAAGGCGATGCACGAGATGACGGCCGAACACGTGCACGAGGAAGTTCAGCTGCTCACCCTCACGCTCTCGACGATGCTGCTCGAGACGCAGTGGAACGTGCCGAGCTACCGCGACTGGTTCAAGGCCACGGATCAGACGTCGGCATATCTGTACTTGCGCCGCGTTCTCCAGGCATTGCAGTGGCTTCGCGGCGGCGAGCGCTGGGTGCTGAAGAGCCCGCAGCACCTCGAGCAGTTCCGGCCGCTGCTCGCCGCTTTCCCTGATGCCACAGTCGTCTTGACGCATCGCGATCCGGTCGCGGTGACGATTTCTTTTGTGACGATGGCGGCCTATACGGACCGGCTCTCGCTGGACCATCCTGACCCGCTGGCGACCGGGGCGTACTGGTCCGAGCGGGTGCAGGACCTGCTGCTCGCCGCGATGAACGATCGCGATGTGCTGCCCGCCGAGCGCTCCACCGATGTGCGGTTCGACGACTTCATGGGTGACGAGGGGGGGACGGTCGAGCGCATCTACGAGCTCGCGGACCAGCCACTCGGTGAGGACAGCCGTGAGGCCATGCGCACGTACGTGCGGGAGCACCCGCGGGGGCGTCACGGGCGGATCAAGTACGACTTCCGCGACTTCGGGCTCGATCCGGCGGAACGGGAGAGCGCGTTCGCCGGGTATCGGGAGCGCTTCGGACTGCGGTAGCGCGCGAAAATCGGCTTCCCACCTGCTCATTCGCCTGATAGTATCGAACATGTGTTCGATACTGGTGGCCTCGCAGGGAAGTTGGCGCAAGCCGACGCCCTGCTCGCCGACGTCGTCGCGATGATCGGCTCCGAGACATCCGGAGTAGCCGCCGCCGAGGCGCTGCACGGCACGATCGCGCTGTCCGGGCAGGTCGATCTCACGCTGTGCCTGCTGGCCGAACGGGTCGAGCGCACCAGCCGGTTCGCTGCCGACAACGCCGTGTCCATGTCTGCCTGGCTCCGAGCCGAGGCCAACTCCTCCGGGCATTGGGCTTCGGTGCGTGTCAGGGTCGGACGGGCCCTCGTGGATTCGCTGCCGGCGACGCATCAGGCGTGGTTGAAGGGGCAGCTCACGCTCGAACACGCCGAGGTCATCCGCCACGCCACCGCCGAACGCGACGCGAAGCTGATCGCCCGCCTGGACCGGGCACTCGCCGCCGCCGCCGCGTCCTGCAGCCCGAAAGACCTGCGGGCCATGGCCCAGCGGCTGCTCGCGGAGTACGCCCCCGACGAGCAGGACGAGCGGCGCGAACGCGATGGCGCCAAAGTCCGGGCCCGGCTGTCCGACACCCCTGACGGCGCCCGCCTCGACGCCGACCTCGACCACGAGGGTGCTGCGATCCTGCGCGCCGCGCTGGAGAAGTACACCGCCAAACCCGATCCGGCGCAGCCGCTGACCGCCTCCCAGCGGCGGGCCCGGGCGCTGATCGAGATGGCCCGCCACGCTCTCGACTTCGGCACCGAGCATCCCGGCCGGTCCACCAAGCCCCACCTGGTGCTGTCCCTGTCCGAGGAGCAGCTGCGTGACGAGACCGGCGTCGCCTACACCCCCGACGGCGCCACCGTCCCCATCGCCGCCGTGCTCCGCCTGGCCTGCGACAGCCAGATCAGCCGGCTCATCCTCGACGCCGACGGCCTGCCACTCGACATCGGCCGCAAGTCCCGCACCGTCCCGAGCTGGATACGCACCGCACTCAACGAACGCGACAAAGGCTGCCGCGCCCCCGGCTGCGACCGGCCACCCTCCTGGACCGACGCCCACCACGTCATCGAGTGGTTCAAGGGCGGAAAGACCTGCCTCGACAACCTGTGTCTGCTTATGTCGCCGGCACCACACGATGGTCCACCAAGGCAGGCTCCGCATCGACGCCCTCGGCAACCAACAATTTCGCTTCACCAACACCAATCCCGACCGCGACCGCGCAAAGACCAGGCTCCGGACGTGACGCCGAAGCGTGCTCTGTCGTTCCTACAGCGCTACGAAGACGTTCTTCGGGCGCAGCCACTCCTCAATGCCGGCACGCCCGCCCTCGCGACCGAAGCCGCTCTGCTTGTAGCCGCCAAACGGGGCTGTCGGCGACATGCCGGACATGCCGTTGATGGAGATGTAACCGGCGTCGATGGCGTGGGCGACGCGATGGGCGCGGGCCAGATCGCGGGTGTGGATGTAGGCGCCGAGCCCGTACTGGCTGTCGTTGGCCGCCGCGATGACCTCGGCCTCGTCGCGGAAGCGCAGCACAGAGAGCACGGGGCCGAAGACCTCCTGCTGGGCGATGTCGCTGCCGTTGTCGACATCGGCGAGGACCGTGGGCGCGAGGAAGTAACCGCCGGCAAGGTCGCCGCCGAGCCGGCTGCCACCGGTCAGCAGCCTGGCGCCCTGGTCGGTGGCGTGGCTGACCATGCCGAGGATGCGTTCTACTGCAGCCTCGGTGATGACCGGACCCATCTGCGTCTTCGGGTTCAGCGGATCGCCCACCCGAAACGACTCCACGATCGGGACGAGCTTTGCGAGGACCTCGTCGTAGATGTCGTCCTGCACGAAAAGCCGGGTCGGCAACGCGCACCCCTGGCCCGACAGCAGTTGCACGCCGAGCGCGGCCGACAGGAAGGTGGCAGTCTGCAGATCGGCGTCGGCGAAGACGATGTTCGCCGACTTGCCGCCGAGCTCGAGGGCGACCGGCTTGAGCGTTTCAGCCGCGAGCGCCATCACCCGGCGCGCGACCACGCTGCCGCCCGTGAAGCTCACCTTGTCGATTCCCGGGTGACGTACCAGCGCCTCACCTGCCTGGGCGCCGCCGGCGACGACATTGATGACGCCGGGCGGTACACCCGCCTCCAGTGCCAGCTCCGCAAACAAGTAAGCGCCGAAGGGCGCCAACTCCGGAGGTTTGGCGACGACGGTGTTGCCGGCGGCCAGCGCGGGGACGGCCTTCTGTCCCATGCCCATCATCGGGCCGTTCCACGGAACCATCACTCCGGCGACGCCCCACGGCTCCTGCTGTATGTAGTTCAGCCCCTGCACGGGATACGTAGGCACGACGCTGCCTTCGATCTTGTCGCACCAGCCCGCGTAGTAGCGGGTCCATTGCGCCGTGTACGCGCCTGGGCCGAGGCCGCTGACCGGGTTGCCATTCTCCAGCGCGTTGACGATCCCCGAGCGTTCGCTGTGCTTTTCCAGCAGGTCGGCCAGCCGGTGCAGGATGGCGGCGCGCTTGTCGGTCGTCATGGATCGCCACGCGGGCAAGGCCTCGCGAGCGGCGCGTACGGCGCGATCCACGTCGGCGTCGCCGGCCATCGGCACCTCGGCCTGCACGTGACCGGTCGCGGGGTTGTGGTGCTCGTACACGCCGCCGGAGACGTCGGTGACCCGCTCGTCGCCGATCAGCAGCCCCTTGCCCGCCATCTCGGCAAGGAGCCCGCCGTGGGCTGTCATGCGCTTGCCTTCGCGGCTTCGCGGCCGACTTCGCCCGCTACCGCGTCCTCCACCGCCGTCCCGACGAAGAAGTCCGGATTGGTTCCGGTGAAGAGCTTCGCCGGGTTCGCGAAGGTGAGGTCGCGGAAGTCCGCGGGCTGCAGAACTCCCTTGCGTACCAGGCCGAAAGCCTCCGAGACGACCCCCGCCATGTCCTGCACGTCCCAGTGGGCGATGTCGGAGCTGAAGACCGGCTGCAACCGGGAGCCGAACGCGTTAGCGCTGGAGAAGGCGAACGACATCGTCCGGTCGTCCGCCTCGCAACCGAAGAAGAAGCGCGGGACGAACAGGTCGCGAAGCTCCTGCTTCGAGGTGATCGCGAGATGACGGAATTCATCGAGGTCTGCGGGGGGAACGCCAACGGCCGGAATCGCCTGCAAACTCTCGCGAAGTTCGGCGACCGAGTCCAGCAGCGAGCCGCCGTACGTGCGCATCAGCTGCTCGAACTGGTCCCAGTCCACGAGGGACGGGTCAAGGTTCTCCTTGAGCGCATCCATGTTGCGCTTCTCCCAGTGCTCGACGATGTCGACGAGCAGCGAGCAGGCCCAGGCCACCCCACACTCCAGGAAGGCGATGTTCAACTCCGGAAAGCGCCGCGTCACCCCGCCGAGGAAGAGCGACTTGCAGAGCCGGTGCATCCGCTCGGCGAAGAAGCCGATGTGGTTGAACACGTAGCTGGAGATCGATGTGAACGTGTAGGGCGCGATGTGGCCGATGCCGCCGTGGAAGACCGCCGCGAAGCCGCTGTCGCGCAACGCGGCCCAGACCGGGTCGTAGTCGTGGGCGCTGTCGAGGCCGAACGTGTCGAACCAGTGGGCCTGCCCCGGAACGAGGAACGGCGACGCGGAATCGGCTTCCGGCCGCGGTATCGGTCGGGTCACGCCCTCCGGGAGCCCGACGACCTTGAGCCCGAGCTCGCGGCAATGGGCGATTTCGGCGACCGCCTCCTCGGGGTCAACCATCGGAACGACGCCTGCGACCGTCATGCGATCGGCGAACGGCCGGTAGGTCGCGGCGAAGAATTCGTTGAGCCCGTGGCAGAGACCGGCACGCATGTCAGGGTCGTCAACCCCTGCAGTGCCAAGGGTTTTCGTCGGGTAGAGCACGCAGTAGTCGATGCCGAGCTCGGGCAGCCGCTCGTGCAGGAGTGCGGGGATCGCTGGCGGTGGCGAGGTCGATGGTCTTGGCCGCAGGGTTGCCCCACCATGCGCTCTGCGGGGCGCGCGTCTGCTCGCGTTCCGCTGGCGAGGCGCCGCCCAGGATCCGGCCGATGGGCGAGGTCTGCGAGCGGTACTGCTCGAACAGCTTCGGGCCGAGACTCTCGCGCAGGTACGGCAGCGCTGCCGGCATGAATTCCAGGACGTGACCATCGGCGTCGATCACCGGATGGTCGAGTTGTTCGCGTACCTGCTGCGAGGAAAGGCCTGCGCTCACGGGATTCTCCTTCTAGATTCCGCCGCGCAGGACGCGGCCGTGTCGAGCGGCGGGGATGTCCTTGCCTCGCGCGCGGGTGTGGTGGCCACCGACCCAGACGTGTTCGATGCCGTAGCTGGGCGCGACGAGCCGGTCGGCGCCTCCGGGCAAATCAACGATGCGCTCGAGCGGGCCGGTCCCCACGGTCTTGGGGTCGAATGCCACGAGATCGGCAACGCTGCCGGGAGCGATCCGCCCGCGGCCGTTCAGGCCGTAGACCTGCGCCGGCTGGCCGGTGAGGCGCCAGATCGCCGTCTCCAGGGAGAGCACGCCGAGTTCACGTACCCACCGCTGCAGCAGGTAGGTCGAGAAGTTCGCGTCGCACAGCTGGCTGGTGTGGGCCCCGGCATCCGAGAGCCCGAGCAGCAGCGCGGGATTCTGGAGAAGGCGACCGACCTGGGCCTCGTCGTCATTGATCATCACGATGCGGAAGCGGGTCGCGAGGTCTTCGGCCAGGGCGAGCTCCACGGCGACGTCGAGTGCGGTGCCGCCGCGCTGGGCCGCGAGCTCGGCGAGGGTCGGTCCGTCACGCAGCGCGCTGTGAATGACGGTCTCCTGCACGGTGGCTTCGTCGAGCTTGTTACCCCATCTCTCGCGCAGCTCGGCATAGGCGCGTTCTCGCCAGGCGGGGTCGGCGTACAGCGCGGGCCGTGCCGTGCGCTCCAGCGAAAGGATCTCGCCGAAAGCGGGGACGTTCGCCAGCGGAGCGGGATCGGCCAGCGTCACCTGGGCGACGATGGGCCGGCAGGCCACCTGCGGGAAGACCAGGCTTCCGGCGCCGCCCGCTTCCGCGACGCGACGCTCGAGATCGACGGACATGGCCGGGTTGTCGCGCACGACCATGATGGCTGCCCAGGTGATAGGCCGGCCGATGTCAGCCGCGAGGCGGGCGCATTCCTCGACATGGAAGTCGGGCCCCCAGGTCGCTTCGACGGTGCCGCGCCCGCTGCCGGCCATGGCCTGCGCCAGCGTCCAGATCTCGCTGAGCTCGGCGAGCCGGCTCGGTACCGGGCGACCGAACGCGCCGCGGTGCGATTCCGACCGCGAGGTGGAGAACCCGATCGCGCCGGCCGCCATCCCGTCCACCACGATGGCGCGCATCTGCTCGACTTCGGCAGGCGTGGCAGCGCGGTCGGTGGCAGCCTCACCCATCACGTGGAAGCGCAGCGGGGTGTGGCCGAGCAGTGCCGCGACGTTAGCGCGCAGCGGTTGCGCATCGACCGCGTCGAGGTACTCCGGAAACGTGCTGAACGTCCACGGGATGCCGGCCTGCAGGGCCTCGAGAGGCATGCCCTCGACATTTTCCAGCGTGCGCATCACGAGCTGCTGGCCGGCGGGCGAGACCGGGGCGATCCCGAAGCCGCAGTTGCCGGTGACGACGGTGGTGACGCCGTGCCACGACGACGGGGTGAGGTCGCGATCCCAGAGCACCTGCGCGTCGTAATGCGTGTGCGGGTCGATGAATCCGGGGGAGAGGACGAGATCCGTGAGGTCGATGGTCTCGTCTGCCCCCGCGCCGACCCCGTCGCCGACTGCCGTGACGATCCCGTCGGTCACCTCGACGTCGGCCCGCAGGCGCGGGCCGCCGGTTCCGTCGACGACCGTGGCGCCGCGCAGGGCCAGTTTCATGGCGTTCCTCTCACGTCCGTGAAGTGCTCATGTGATGGGACAGCTGCCGCCGTCGACCATGAGCGTGTTGCCGGTCAGGTAGCTCATCTGGGGGGCCAGCAGCGCGGCGACGACCGGCCCCACGTCGTAAACGGGGTCACCCACGCGCCCCACCGGGATGCGCGAGGTCACCCGTCGCTGCATGGCAGGGTCGAGTTCGAACGCGCGATCCATCGCCGGGGTCATGGCCAGCGGAGCAATGCAGTTGACCGTGATCCCGTCTGGCCCCCACTCGCGGGCCAATGCCCGGGCGAAGCCGCGTTGTGCGGCCTTCACCCCGGCGTACGCGGGGAGCCGGCGCTTGCCCTCGAACCCCGCCTCCGACGTCAGCATGATGAAGCGACCGCGGGAGGCCGCGAGGGCCGCGTGCGCCGCCCGGGCGAGCAACCATCCGCCAGTGAGCGAGACGCCGACGTGCTCGCGCAAGTCCGAGAGGGGAAGCGTTTCCAGGGGCACCGGCTTCGGGGATTCGCCGCTGGTCGCGTTGTGGACCACCGCGTCGATCCGTTCGTCGCGCTCGAGCACGCGGTCGATTGCCGCCTTGACGGAGCCAGGGTCGGCCGTGTCGCAGGAGACGAATCGGCCCTGCCCGCCTGCGGCCGAAACCTCAGCAGCCACGGCCGTTCCCTCGGCCTCTCGCCGCGCGGCGATCCAGACCGTGTGGCCCAGCGCCGCGCACGCCAGCGCTATCCCGCGCCCCACTCCGCCACTGGCGCCGGTCACGACCGTGACGAATGGGCCTGCGGTTGCTGGCGCTTCGCTCATCGCCAGGCCCGCCCGGCGTCGGCGTGGACGGTCGTGCCGGTGACCCCGCAGGCGTCGTCCGAGAGGAGCAGCCGAACGGCTCCGGCGACCTCGCGCTCCAGGTGGCCGGGAAACGTCGGCAGGGGCGGCAGCGGGTGCACCGGCTCGCCCAGCGGGAGACGAGCCGGAGTGCTGACGGTGTTGACCCGAACACCGCGCGCGCCCTCGGACAAGGCGAGTGAACGGCACAGCGCACTCACCGCTTCGGC
Organism: uncultured Actinomycetota bacterium; assembly: GCA_963782485.1. GTDB lineage: Bacteria > Actinomycetota > Actinomycetes > Frankiales > Frankiaceae > DATAZK01. Next base: position 396,241 of record CAWAJV010000003.1, on the reverse strand, counting down.
GACAGCCGTCTCCGGCGCCCAACCCGGGCTCTCCAGTGAGGTTGGACCGTCGACGACGGCGACGACGCTTCCGCCCTGCGCGCAGCGCGAGACCGCACAGCCCAGCGCGACCACCCATCTCGCGAGCGGCTGCTCGGTGCGGCCTTCCCAGCCAGCGGCATCGAGTTCTACCGCCGCAGTCGCCCTGAACGAGCCCGGCCAGGCAGCGACGACGATGCGCCCGTACGGCGGTCCCGTTGAGTGATCGGCGCGCCACGACTCCAGTTCATCGGACCAGGCCCACGGGGCGCCGGGCATCGGCTCGGCCGGTTTCGGCAGTGCCAGGACTTCTGCGCGGAGCGCTGCCGCCAGCATCCGTAGATCGTCGCCGTCGGTGCCGATCAGGAGAGGTGTGTTCACCGTGGCCGCACGACCTGGCCGGGCGCGGCACCGGTGGGCTCGCCGTCATCGACGACCACCACCCCGTTGACGATCGTCGCCCGCACGCCCACGGCGCTGCTGCGAAAGCGCGGCGTTCCCGTGACCCGGTCGGCGCTCTTGCGCCGCCGCCCGAGCGACAGCCGGTCCGGATCGAAGATGAAGACATCGGCAGCGGCTCCGGGCTGCAGGAGACCGCGGTCCGTCACGCCCAACACCGCGGCGGGAATGGCGGTGAGGAGCCGGATGGCCTCCTCCAGCCGCCAGATGCGCTCCGCCCGCCACCAGGTCGCCAGAAAGTGCGTGGACCATTCCGCGCCGTCGTCGAAGTCGAGGTGGGCGCCGCCGTCCGAGACTCCGACGATCATCTGGGGGTGGCGCTGGACGTCACGCAGCAACGAGCGCCAGGCAGGCGTCTCGTTCGACCAGTGGAAGACGGTGTCGGGGTCGTCCAGTGCAAGGTCGAAGAGGATGTCGGCGGGATGCGTGCCCCGTTCGCGCGCAAGTGCGCCAACGGCGTGGCCCACCGCACCCTGATCGGCAGCGGAGCTCTCCTCCACCAGCAGCACATCCCAAATGGGCGGCGGCAGGGTGGAGCCCTTGGCCGGGTCGGTGTTGGGATGGTCGATGGCCTCGCGCAGCGCCACTCGTTGCGCCGGATCGGCGATGCGGGAGCGTCGCACATCCCAGTCCAGGCTCATCAGCTCGCGCCAGAGCGGCACGCCGTCGTAGCGCGACGAGCCTTCGCGCAGCGAGAAGGTGCCGTTGAACGCGCGCGTCATCAGCAGCGAATACACCGGGGAACCGCGCGCGGCCGAGGTGTCGAGGAACGCCCGCGACTGCTCCCATGCCTGGCTCGGTGCATCCACCTTGGAACGCCCGCCGAGACCCTGCGTGATGACGGGGACCCCGCCGCGGGCGGCGAGCTCCATCAGCAGCTCGCGGTCGGAGGCATCGATCCCCTCGACGGCACTCACCGGGGCGTACGCGATCGAGCCGCGCGCATACACGCCGACGGCGTCGGCAAGGGCACGCAGCTCATCGAGTGACGCGAGCCGGCTCGGTACCGGACGGTCGGCAAGGTCCAGGTGGGTCGGCGCGTGCGAGGAGGAGAACCCGAGCGCTCCGGCCGCCATCGCCTCGTCGACGAGGGCCACGATGTGCTTGACCTCGTCCTCGGTCGCCGCCCGCTCGTAGGCCTGCTCGCCGAGCACCCAGCGGCGCAGCGCGGAGTGGCCGACGTACATGCCGAGGTTGACCCCGAGGGTTCCCGGGCGGGTCGCCAGGAACTCCTCGAAGGTCTCGAATGTCCAGGCGATGTGGTCGAGGGCGCCGAGCTCCATCCCCTCGACCCGGGCGAACATCTGGGCGAGGTAGCCGTGGTCGTCGCGCCGGCACGGCGCCACCGAAAACCCGCAGTTCCCGGCAGCGACCGTCGTGACCCCGTGCAGTGCCGAGGTGTCGCAGGTGGTGTCCCAGGTGAGCTGCGGGTCGTAGTGGGTGTGGGCGTCGACGATGCCAGGCGCGACGACCAGGCCGTCCGCGTCGATCGTCTGCGCTGCGGCGGATCCGGCGAGCCGCCCGATGGCGGCGACCTTGCCGCCGGTGATCCCGACGTCGGCGGGGCGACCCGGCAGGCCGGTGCCGTCGACGACGAGGCCGCCCCGGATCAGCAGGTCATACATGACGGCCCCGGGCGTACATCTCGAAGTCGGCGGCGAAGCGCGCGAAGAGTTCGGCGAAACGGGCGACGTCCGCCGGGTCCCAACCGGCGACCACCTCGGTGAGCATCAGGCGCCAGCCCTTCTCCAGAGCGTTGAACATTTGCTGGCCCTCGGTCGTCAGCCGCAGGTGTGAGGTGCGGCGATCGGCGCCGGGCTCGCGCTCGACCAGCCGGCGTTGCTCCAGCACCCGGACCCGCCGGGAGACGGTCGAGAGCTCCAGGTTCAGCAGGTCGGCGAGCTCGGAGACGGTGACGCTGCCGGAGGTCCCCAGGCGGGACAGGGTGCCGTAATACGGACCCTCCAGCGGGTAGCCGACCCGCTCCCCCAGCTGCTCGTGGAGCGAGAGGTCCTTGGCGCGCCGCGCGACGACACCCAGCGCGTGCTGCACGGCGACGTCGATGAGCTCGGGGTCATCCGTCTCATCCAGCGCCGTCTCGTTCGCCGGCAGCGTCACAGCAGGGCCACCGGGTTGATCGGGCTGCCGGTCCCGCCGGGGATTCGCAACGGCGCCGCGCTGAAGAGGAACTCGTAGCGGCCCTGCTCGCGGCAGTAGGCCGTCAGCGTGTCCATCCGGACGTTGTCGATCAGGTGCAGACCCATGCCCACGATGCCGATCTGGTGCACCGGGAACGACCAGTGCCCAGGACGCGGTGGCAGGTGGTCGGAGATCCCGTCACTGCACAGCACGCTGACCTCGTGATGGGCGAGCCATTTCAGGCAGTCCGGGTGAAGCCCGGCAAGCCCCTTCATGAACGGGTTGAGCTGGCCACGGGCTTCGGCCCGGCGCGCGTCGCGACCGGTGGAGATCAGCAGGATGTCGCCGGAGCCCACCGTGACGCCGTGCGCGCGCTCGGCCTCCTCGAGCTCGTCCGGGGTGACCGAGTGTTCCGGCTCGAGATACGGCACGCCGAGTACGCCCGGCACATCCAGCAGCACCCCGCGTCCGACGATGCCGTCGGCGAGCGTCATCACGGTATTGCGGGTCGCCCCAGTGCTCGGGACCTGCTCGGGACTGCCGCCGTTGTACATCTGGCCGCGCACGAACATGTGGCAGAGGGCGTCGAGGTGCGTCGTCCCGAGACCGTGGACGTCGGTGCCGACGAAGTCACGGGTCGCCTCATATCCCGGAATGCCCGACGACTCGAGCGCGTCGCCGCTGGCGAGCATGTGGTGCAGCGAGGGAGACGGCTGCTCGGCGTTCGGCGCCATCGCCAGGTCGTGCGCCAGGCTGATCGTCACGCCGGACGAGACGAGTGTCGCCGCATGGGCGCGGCGCTCCGGTGTGAGGTGAGCGAGCATGCCGCCCTGGTCGTCGGCCCCCCACCGACCCCAGGTGGACAGCTCGTCGTACAGCGCGTCCAGCGCCGCTTCTGTGGGGGCTCCGGGTCTGGTCACGAGGCGTGAAACTAACTGCTTGAGTGGAGCAAGTAAAGCGGGGTGGGTCAGGACGGGGGTGCAGCCCGGGCCACGGCGTCGTGCAGCCGGTGCAGCCGGGCGACGAACGCCGGGTCCCAGGAATGGCGCGCGGCGACCTCGGTCTCACGCTCGCCCCAGCCGCGAAACACCCCGTGGATGAAGGCGTCGTGACGGTCGGCGGACCAGTCGCGCGGGTCGGCGGTGACGATGCGCCGGACGCTGACGAGCGCGTCCACCAGGTCGGGGTCGGCCGGTTGCGGGCTGCGGTTCACGGCCGGGAGGCTAGCTCATCTCGCGCATCCCCCAGGGTGACCCGTATGCCGTGAGCAGGTCGAGGAAGGGGACCGGATCGAGCGCCTCCGGTCCGAGCACCCCGGCCCCGGACCAGGTGCCGGCGGCGAGCAGCTCGAGCGCCACCACCGGGTTGATCGCGGTCTGCCAGACGACCGCCTGGCTGCCGTACTCCGCCATCGACCAGGCGTTGTCGACGACGTGGTAGAGGTACACCTCGCGGGTGAGCCGTCGATTCCGGTGCCGCGCACCCAGGTGCCGGCACACGTCTTTCCGGTCATGCGGTCGCCGAGCCCCGCCGGGTCGGGCAGGCACGCGGCGACGACGTCACGCGGCGAGACCCACACGTCCGAATCCGCGCCGCCCACCTGCACCGGGGTCGTGCGGTCCAGGCCGAGTTTGTGAAGCGTCTTCAGGACGCTGATGAACTCCTCGCCGAGGCCGTACTTGAACGTCACCCGGCCGGCCTTCACCCAGCGCGGGATCAGCAGCACCTCCTCGTGCTCGACGTTCACGCACTCGACCGGCCCGATGCCCGCCGGGAACTCGAAGACCTCCGGCTCGCTGAACGGCGGGGTCGTGAACCAGCCGCGATCGGACTCGTAGACGACCGGCGGGTTCAGGCACTCCTCGATCGTGGTCCAGATCGAGAACGACGGGGCGAACGAAGGCGCTCCGTCCGGACCGGTGACGACGAGGTTGGCGCCGTCGCGGACCCCGACCTCCGCGATGCTGCTGAAGAGGTGGTCTGCGGCGTAGCGGGCGAAGACGTCCGACAGGCCCGGCTCGACCCCGATCCCCACCAGGGCGAGCCGGCCGGCCTTCTCCCATTCCCCGGCGGCGGCGAACTGCTCGTCGCCGAGCTTCACGCCGGTCTTCTGGTAGGGCGCTCCGGGATGCGGTGCCGACAGCGACATCGCCATGTCGAGGTAATCGCAGCCGGCTGCCAGCGCACCGTTGAAGATCGGCAGGACGAAGCGTGGATCGACCGCATTGAAGACGACGTCGCACTGGTGAGCACGGGCCAGCTCGGCGACCGACTCCGCGTCCGAGGCGTCGACCCGCACCGCGGCAAAGCGCGGATCGGAGACGGCGGCGACGCAGCGCTCCGCCCGGGAGACGTCGTAGTCCGCGACCACCCAGGCTTCGAAAAACGGCCGGCGAGCGGCGATGCGAGCTGCTGCCGAGCCCACCCCGCCTGCCCCAATGCTCAGGACCCGCATGATGTACCGCCCTCACTCGCGCCGAGAAAGTGATGAACCGCTGGCCGAACGATAGTCCGGCGCCGGAAATGCGTGCCTCACGCGTGTTTCGCGACGGATCGCTGCTCGTTGATGATTCGTGTCGGTGGTTGGCGCGAGGATCAGCCGATGAGCACCACTGACTTGCTGGCCGGTGAGGCTGCGGGAGTGCCGTTCGTCGCTCGCCCTCCGGAGCGTGACGACGGTTCCACCCCCGTGGTCATCGCCTGGCATCTGATGGATCCGCCGCGCACGGAAACGGCGTTCGCCGCCGCTGTCCCCCTCGACGGGCTCGACGCGTGGCGCATCTACCTGGGCCTACCGATGTGCGGCTCCCGTACGCCCCCCGAAGGTGGCGAGCATCTCCAGCAGCTGGCCATGCAAGACGCCGTGATGAACGTGTTCGGTCCGATCTCCGATCAGGCGGCGAAGGAGTTCCCCGCCGCGTTTGAGGTCCTGCGGGAACGGTTCGGCCTCGCGGAGCGGCGCGTGGCTTTCATGGGCGGCTCGATGGGATCGGCCGTTGCGCAGCTGGTGCTCCTGGAGCAGGCGGCAGGTATGGGCCTGCACGTCGAGGCCCTCGTCCTGATCAGCCCGATGGCATCGTTGCGCGGCACCGTCGATGCGGTGGGTCAGCGTTTCGGGGTCAGCTACCCGTGGGGCGACGCGTCGCTGGCGGTGGCCGCTCGGCTGGAGTTCGCCGACCGGGCCGACGAGTTCGTGGCCGCAGGGCAGCCGGCGGTGACCTTGATCGTAGGTGAAGCGGATGACCGGGAGTTCTCGGAGGCGGCCCTGCAGTTGCGTGCCGCCTTGGCAGCGCGTTACGACGACGCTTCGCGCGTGACGGTCACCATGGTTGCGGGCATGCCACACGCGCTGGCCGAGGAACCCGGCCTCGAGCCCGCCCCGCAGACGAGCGACGCAGCGACGGTCGACGCGCTGGCAGTGGACTGGCTGCGCCGTCATCTCGGCGCCGCGGGTCGGTGACAGCTGGGACTGTCGATTTATTGACGGTTTGATCAAGGTGGCCGAAAGGACCGGTGAGATTAGGGTCATATGTGGACCCGAATGCTGGTCGACCCCGCGTTGGCACAGCGGCCATGGGATGGGAAGGGACTTCAAATGTCTGAGCTGGACCTGAGCAAGCCACTGGCGCCGCCGGCCGTCGCTGTCAATGAAGCGGCCGCCCCGGGCACCGCCCTCGAGCTGGCGCCGCCGCAGGCCGTGCCGGTGCTCGCTGACGACCAGGTCGAGAGCATGGTCCCGATCGATGACTCGACGCGTGAAGAGCTGCGCCAGAAAGCCGCCGCGTTCGTCGCGGACCTGACCACCCAGGATGTGCACAGCCCGGCGTTCGCCGACAAGGTCAGCGACATCACGCGCATGGGCGAGCGCGAGATCGTCGCCAGTGCCCGCGTGTCCAACCGGATGCTGGATCGGCCCGCGCAGGCGCTCAGCAGCTCGCGCGGCGGCAAGGGCGGTGACGCCCAGACTCGCGTGGCCGGCACGCTGCTCGAGCTGCGCCAGACGGTCACCGACCTCGATCCCGCGAAGGCCGACCTCAAGGGCGTCCGCAAGATCCTCGGGATGATCCCGTTCGGTAACAAGCTCTCGCGCTACTTCGAGAAGTACCAGTCGGCGCAGAAGCAGCTCGACGCGATCATCAAGGCCCTCGACTCGGGTCAGGACGAGCTCCGCAAGGACAACGCCGCCATCGAGCAGGAGAAGGCGAACCTGTGGGCGGCGATGGGCAAGCTCACCGAATACGCGACGCTGGCCAAGGCGCTCGACGGCGCGGTGGCGGCGAAGATCGACACCATCAAGCCCACCGATCCGGAGACGGCGAACGTGCTGACCTCCGACGCGCTCTTCCCGATCCGCCAGCGGTCGCAGGATCTGCTGACCCAGCTTGCCGTGAGCGTGCAGGGCTACCTGGCGCTGGACCTGGTGCGCAAGAACAACATCGAGCTCATCAAGGGCGTCGACCGCGCGCAGACGACGACGGTCGCGGCGCTGCGGACGGCGGTCATCGTCGCTCAGGCGCTGGCCAACCAGAAGCTCGTGCTCGACCAGATCAACGCGCTCAACGCGACGACGAACAACATGATCCTTTCCACCAGCGAGATGCTGCGCCAGCAGTCGGGCCAGATCCAGGAGCAGGCGGCCTCCAGCACGGTCAGCGTGGAGACGCTGCAAAAGGCGTTCGACAACGTTTTTGCGACCATGGATGCCATCGACACCTACAAGGCCAAGGCCGTCGAGAGCATGGCGACCACCGTCACCGCGCTCGAGCAGCAGGTCACCCGTTCCAAGTCCTACCTGGAGCGGGCACACAACAGTGAGGGCGATGGGTCCGGCGGCACCACTGCGGTCTGATCGCCCGGTGTGAGGTCTGGTCTGAGTCGTGCGGTGTCTCCCGCTAGCGCACCAGTCAGGAGGCTTTCGTGTTCTTCCGACGGCGTCCTGACGCCGCCGAGACACCTGCCGTCCCGGCCGCACCCGCGCCGGATCCGGCGGCAGCCCACGCCTCCGAGGTCGCGGCGGCGTCCCGCAAGCTCCAGGAAGAGCTGGCCGGGATCGTCACGCAGGCCAACGCGGATGGCGGTCGGCTGCCGCCCGGCGCGGTCCCGACGGTGCGTGACATCGACGACGTGCTGCGCCCCCTCCTGCGCTACATCGAGGTGCAGTCGGCCAGCGAAGAAGAGTTGCGCAACGTCACGGTGATCATCCGCGAGTACCTCCCTACGGCGCTCGGCGATTTCGTCGCGCTGCCTGCGGCATACGCGGAGCGTCCCGGCGTGACCGGAACCACCCCCGCCGACGATCTGGTGCGCCAGCTGCAGCTGCTCGACGAGGGCGCGAATGAGCTGCAAGATTTCGTCTACACCGGTGACGCCGCCCAGCTTGCGATCCAGGCACGCTTCCTGGATGCCAAGTTCCGCCGTTCCGATCTCGATTCGTGACGGCCACCCTGGCCAAGGGCGCCAACCTGCTCCTGACGGATGAGGCGCCCGGCATCCAACGGCTCCGCGTGGGGCTCGGCTGGTCGCTGGCGCCCGGCGCCGGCTCGGCGCCGATGGAGATGGACGGGCTCGTCAGCCTGGTGGGCCCGGCGAATCCGGCCGGACGCCTGCTGCTCACCCATCAGCTTCCCAATCCGGAGGAATCCATGGGGGCGGCCCTCGCCCGGGGGCCGATCGTCGGGGATGCCGAGAAGATCGTCGTCAGCCTGGCGGCGGTGCCCGCAGACGTGACCCGGCTGCTCTTCGGCTCGGTCATCTTCGACGCGAGGGCACGCCATCAATCCTTCCGCTCGGTGCGGGGCGCGTACATCCGGCTGCTCAACGACGACAACGGCATCGAGCTCGCCCGCTACACGCTCGAGCAGGTCACCGAGTCCGAGACCGCGATGATCTTCGGTGAGGTCTACCGCAATCCGAAGGGGTGGAAGTTCCGGGCGGTGGGCCAGGGCTACGCGAGCGGGCTGCAGGGCGTTGTCGGCCCTGCCGGCATGAACGGCGACAACCTGCCCACCGCACGCCCCGTCGAGGTAACGGACTACTTGCGCCGGTCGTCGACGGCGCGCAGCCACCGGAGCCTCGCCGAGCATCTCGATCCGCCGAAGGCATCCCCGACCCCGCCGCCTGCGGCACCGAAGCCACCCGACCCAGCCCCTGGGTCGAAGGCTGCGCCAAAGCCGGCCCCGAGGCCCGCCCCGAAACCTGCCCCGAAACCGGCCGCGAAGGCCGCACCGTCCCCGGCGCCTGCCAAGCCGGCCGCCGAGCGGCCGGCGCCGTCCCGTCCGGCCCCCAGACCGAAGCCCGCCGCGCCGCCCGCACCCGCTCGCTCATCCGGCGGGTTGCTCGACCTCAGCGAGCCCGAGCCGGCCCCGGCGGCATCACCGCCGCGCGGGAGGGCGCGCGGATCAGGAGGGCGCCCGATCGTCTTCGGCGAGCACTCCTCGCGTTACCGGCAACGCACCGAACACGTGTCGGCGCTGGATGACGACCATCCCGCGACGGTGTGGACCGAGGACGACCGCGGGTCCGGCCGCCTGACCGTCACCCTGCGGTGGGAGCCCCTCAAGACGTCGACCGGCCTTCCCCGGCCGAGCGACCTGCAGCTCGGCTGCTTCTGGCAGGCCATGGACAAGGCGAGCGGGGTGATGCAGACGGTCGGGAGCCGGCTGAGCGCCCCGGGGGAGCTCGGCCCTCGTCAGGTACTCGCGCTTGGCCGCCGGGATGAGCAGGAAGGCCAGACGATCTTCGTCGACCTTGCAGCCCTACCGAGCTTCAAGCGGTTCTTCGTGTTCGTCTACGGCCAGCACGGAACGCCGGAGTGGCCGCTGCTTCGGCCCGTGCTCACGGTGACCGCGCCGTCCGGGGAGGAGCTCACGATCCGGCCCGGGGATGCCGCGGGCAGCGCCCAGCTCTGCGTGCTGGCGTCCTTCCACGTCTTCCAGGGTGATCTGATCATCCGGCGTGAGAACGACTTCCTGGACGGCGTGCAGTCGGAGGCGGCAGCGAAGTACGGCTGGAGCCTGGAGTGGGAACCGGACGGGATGACCCCGCGCTGAGGGTGGCGGCAGGATCGGCTCCAGCCGTCCGCGGTTAGCTGGTGACCAGCCCGGTATCGGACAGGAACGCCTGCGCCGCCTCGTCAGCGGACTTGCCGTCGATGTCGACGCTCTTGTTGAGCGCGATCATCGTCTTCTCGTCGAGCTTGTCGCCGATGGTCGTCGCGAGGTCGGCCAGTTTTGGATTGTCGTTGAAGACGTTCTCTCGCGTGGTCAGCGCCGCCAGCTGGGTGTAGAAGACGTTCTTGTCGTCCTTCAGGACGGTGAGCTTCTGGGTCTGGATCCGGGCGTCCGTGGTGAAGACCTCCGCGAAGTTGCAGGGGTTGCCTTTGGCGACGTTCGTGTAGTCGAGCGCGAGCGCGTTGGTGTGCACCTGGCTCGGCGGAAAGTGCAGGTTGTAGGTCTGCTCGAACTGCTTGAACCGGCGGTCGTAGAACTCCGACGCCCCGCAGAATGTCGCCTGGTCCGGGTGCGCCTTGATGAAGGTGGCGATGTCGGAGTAGCTCTGCACGTTCGCCAGGTCGCCGGTGGCGCTGCTGCGGCGAGCGATGCCGTAGGCGTCGCCGAACTTGGCCGGTCCAAGCCACTTCACGTGGTTCTTGGCCAGGTCTTCCTTGGCGGTCGCCTGGTACTGGGCCAGGTCGCCCTTGATCGGCTGGTCATGCTTGAGGTAGAGCGACCATCCGGTTCCCGCGTAGTCCCAATACATGTCGATCGAGTTGTTGAGCAGCGCCTCCCGGACGACGGTGGAGCCCTGCAAGTTGGTCTTGTCCTGCACGTCGGCGCCTGCTGCGCGGAGCGCCCGGACGGTGATCTTGCCGAGAATGACGTTCTCGGTGAACTCCTTCGAGCTCACCACGAAATGCGCGCCCGCGAAGTCGAAGTCCTGGGGGATGGTCCCCTTCGCGTTGGCGCTGCTGCCCCCTCCGCTGCTCCCGCAGGCGGACAGCAGCAGGGCTAGGGCGGGCAGCAGTGCGACAAGGGTGCGGGTCCTTCGGTTCTTCGGCATGGACTGGTTCCTTCCGTTGAACGGCGACCGGCAACGGTGAGCCCCGGGCCGCCAGGCGGGACGGGCGAGCTATAGGCCCCTGGGCCGGAGCAGCTCCTCGGCGATGCTGGCGATCCAGTCGATGGCGAGGGCGAGGACGGCGACCAGGACCGCTCCGGTGAGGAGTGTGACGTTGCGGAAGGAAGTGATTCCGCTTTCGATGATGTCTCCGAGACCGCCGGCGCCGATGAACGTCGCTAGCGAAACGGTGCCGACGCTGATGACGAGCGCCGTGCGCACACCGGCCAGGATGACCGGCACGGCGAGCGGCAGCTCTATCCGGAGCAGGACCGCAAGGCGCGTCATACCCATCCCGCGGGCGGATTCGATGACGGGTCGATCAACCTGCTGCAGGCCCACCATCGTGTTGCGAAGCACCGGCAGGATGGCGTAGACGACGAACGCCACGATCGCGATCTTGCGGGCGCCTACGTCGGTGAACGCGAGGAACAGCAGGATCAGCACCCCGATGGAGGGCACGGCCTGCCCGATGTTGGCCAGGGCGAGCACCGGCGGCAGAGCGGGCCGGGCGAACGGCCGGGTGAGCACGATCCCGAGCGGTATCGCGATCAGCAGGACGAAGAGGGTCGTGTAGCCGGTCAACTCGAGGTGCTCGATCGTCCTCGCTTTGATGAACGGGTAGTTCAGCGTGCGCTGCTCGAGGCGGTCGAGGTTCTGGTGGTGCACGTATTCGTACAGCGCCAGCAGAACGAGCCCGAGCAGCACTGGGGTCAGCGTGTAGCGCAGCCACGGCTGCAGCGGCCGGCGGGAACGGCCGGGGGCTTGCGGTGGCTCCGGCGCACGGGGGCGGGTATCTACCGGCGCGCTCGCCGTCACCGGTCGCCTCCGGTCACGGAGTTGCCGACGTGGGTGACACCCCGCTCGGTGCTGCTGTTGGCATCGGCATGGATCAGCTCACGCAGCCGGGTCAGGCCGAGTACCCCCCGGTAGGCGCCGGTGTCGTCCACGGCGACGACGACATCGGTGTCGTTGCGCAGCAGCAGGTCCAGCGCGTCGTACAGGGTGTCCCGCGGTCTGATCGGCGTGAGGATCGGGAGCCCGTGCTCGAGCAGTTGCACGTCCGACGCCGAAACGTTCGTGGGAAGCCAACCCACCGGCCGGCGGTCCGCGTCCAGCATGAGGACGAAATCTTCATCAGCGCGGCGGGCTGCCTCGAGAAGCGCTTGCGGGCCGCCGTCGGCGTCGACGGTCGGCCAACCGGCCATCTCGATGTCGCGGGCCTGCAGGAGCGTCAAGCGCTTCACCGTGGAGCCGGCCCCGAGGAAGTCCTGGACGAATTGGTCGACGGGATTGGCGAGAAGGTGCTCCGGGGTGGAGTACTGGGCGATGCGTGAGTCTTCGCGCAGGATGGCGATCCGGTCACCCATCTTGATCGCCTCGTCGATGTCGTGGGTGACGAAGATGATCGTCTTGCGGATGTCCTCCTGAACGGAGAGGAACTCGTCCTGCAGCTTCTCCCGGGCGATCGGGTCGATGGCGGCGAACGGCTCGTCCATCAGCATCACCTGCGGATCGGCTCCGAGGGCGCGGGCGACCCCGACGCGCTGCTGCTGCCCGCCGGAGAGCTGCTTCGGGTAGCGATGCCGGAACGCCGCGGGGTCCAGTCCCACCAGGGAGAGCAGCAGGTCGACACGTTCGGCGATCTGCCGGCGGTCCCAGCCGAGCATCTTCGGCACCACAGCGACGTTGTCGGCGATCGTCATATGCGGAAAGAGCCCGACCTGCTGGATGACGTAGCCGATGCGCCGCCGCAGGTGGTCCGGATTGACCGTGGTGACGTCCTCCCCATCCAGGAAGATCCGTCCCGAAGTGGGCTCGATGATCCGATTGATCATCTTCATGGTCGTCGTCTTCCCGCATCCCGAGGGCCCGACCAGCACGACGATCTCCCCGGCCTGGACGTCGAGCGACAGCTGGTCGACGGCGGCTCGCGGCTGGCCCGGGTAGCGCTTGGTGAGTCCCTCGAGACGGATCATGGGGTCGGCGTCAGGCACGGATGCCCCTGGAGGTCGTCAACCTGCGCAAGACGACGAAGGCGAGATCGAAGACGACAGCGAGGACGATGACACCGAACACGCCGGCAAAGGCGATGGGTACGGCGAAGTCGGTGCCGACCCGGCCCAAACCATCGAGGATCAGGTTCCCGAGCCCGGGGCCGCCGACAGTCGCCGCGATCGCCGCGATCCCGAGCAAGAGCTGCGCGGAGACCCGTAGCCCCGTGATGATGACCGGCCAGGCTAATGGCAGGTCGATGCGCAGGAGCCGGCGCAGCGGGCCCATGCCCATTCCGATCGCGGACTCGGTGATCGACGGATCGACGGATCGCAGGCCCACCACTGTGTTGCGGATGATCGGGAGCAGCGCGTAAAGCGTGAGCGCGATGATGGCCGGCGGGTATCCGAGGCCGAACATCGGCAGGAGCAGTCCGAAAAGCGCGAACGAGGGGATGGTCAGGATCACGCCGGCCACCCCGAGCGTGGCGACACGGGCCCAAGGGGTGCGGTAGGTCAGCACACCGAGCCCGACTCCGGCCAGGGCGGCGATGCCGAGCGAGATCAGCACGATCTCGGCGTGTTCACCGGTCAGCGACAGCACCCGGTTCGGGTGATCGCTCACGTAACTGAACACGCTCATGCGCGGGCTTCCGTTCGGTCAGCCCTCCCCTGGAGGCCGAGCGAGGAGGCGACAGCCGGCAAGGGGCATCTGACGGGCGCGTCGGGAAAGCTCATAGGGGCTCCTCGGCGTCGACAAATAGGACGATCTTGAACGAAAGCCTACCCATCGACGCCAGGAGAGGTTCAGCCGCCCCGCTGGGTAGGGACCCCGTCTCGTGCTCTCAGGTCTGCCACGTTCCGGCCAAGACAAACGGATTCCGGCCGCTGCACGACACGTGGCTGCAAGGCGGGCAGCCGCCACGGCGCGCAGCGGCACTCGTCTGCTCGAGGTGGGCAGGGGCGGGATCGAACCGCCGACCCTCCGCTTTTCAGGCGGATGCTCGTACCGACTGAGCTACCTGCCCGGGTAGCACTCACATCAGTGAGAGCGGTCTCGACGGGATTCGAACCCGCGACCTCCGCCTTGACAGGGCGGCGTGAACTCCAGACTTCACCACGAGACCTTTGCAGCCATGACGCTGCGCTATTCGATTGTGCCGTCGAGCTGTATCGCGTGCCCCCAACGGGATTCGAACCCGCGCCGTCGCCTTGAAAGGGCGATGTCCTGGACCGCTAGACGATGGGGACGAGGGCTCTGCCGCGGGTCGCGGCGGAACGCCAACCATCCGCAGCGTCCGCCGCCGGGAGCAGGCAGAAGCATACGGGAGTGCAGCCGTGAGCGACAAACAACGCTCGCGGCCGGCCGGATTCGCGCTGGGCTACCGCGCTTGCCCGGCCTCCAGGACCAGCGTCGGCTCACCGTCGCTCGGCAGAACCGTGGGCGGGAGCAACGCGGCGAAAACCTCGCCGATGCTCACGTCGCCGCCCAGTTCGTGGCGCAATCCGCCCGAGAGATCCACCCGGTATCGATTGCGTCGACCATCCTTGAACCGCTGCAAATATCCGGCGTGGACAAGCTCCGACACGAGGGTCGCCGTGGCGCGCTCGGTCACGCCGACGATGTGCGCGATATCCCGCAGCCGCAGCGTCGGGTCGCGGGCCAGGCTTAACAGGACATGCGCATGGTGGGTAAAGAACGTCCAAGGCCGACCGGTCGGTTCATCCACCCCTATGAAGTTATACGCAGAAAAGCTCGTTGCGGGTCCTGGCAACGTAAAGAACGTGCGTTGTTGGCCCGAACCGCGGCGTTACCATTGGTAACTCTTCAAATAATGACTCGGTAAACGCACTAATACGCTTCGTGCGCACAATTCGGCACGCAGTGATCATGCCTGCTGAGCGGCAGGGCGGCAGCCCGCCGAGGCGTCTCGCGACACGTGATCACCCGAGCGGCGTGGGTCCGGGGCGGGCGGGCAGACTGGCGTCAGCCACAATCCGCTCACCCGGAGGTCTCGCCGTGTCCGACGCTGCCCCATCTGCACCCGCCGACTCGACATCCACGGACATCACCACGACGCCGGAGTGGGCCGCCTTACGCGAGCACTTCGCTGACGTTTCCGGCGCGCGCCTGCGGGATCTCTTCGACGCCGATCCCGGCCGCGCTGAGCGATTCACGGTCGAGGCAGAGGGTCTGGTCTTCGATTTCTCCAAGCACCGCATCACGGACGAGACGATCCGGCTGCTGCTGGCGCTGGCCGAACGGGCCGGGCTCCGGCAGCGCATCGATGCCATGTTCGCCGGTGAACACATCAACGTGACCGAGGACCGGGCGGTGCTGCACGTCGCCCTGCGCGCGCCGGCCGGGGAGCGCATCGAGACCGGCGGCCACGACGTGGTGCCCGATGTCCACCGCGTGCTCGACCGTATGGCGCGATTCGCTGACGCGGTTCGGTCCGGAAGCTGGCTCGGCGCCACCGGCCAGCGCATTCGCGCCGTGGTCAACATCGGTATCGGCGGCAGCGACCTCGGGCCCCGGATGGCCTACGAGGCGCTCGGTGACTTCCGCCAGCGTGACATCACCTGCCGGTTCGTCAGCAACGTCGACGGGGACGACGCCTACGAGGCGCTACGCGATCTGGACCCGGAGTCCACGCTGTTCGTCGTCAGCAGCAAGACCTTCACCACCGTCGAGACCCTCACGAATGCCCACACCTGCCGGCGCTGGCTCGTCGACGCGTTGGGTGAGGACGCGGTAGAGAAGCACTTCGTCGCGGTCTCGACCAACGAAAAGGAAGTGCGCGCGTTCGGTATCGATACGCAGAACATGTTCGAGTTCTGGGACTGGGTCGGCGGGCGCTACTCTTTTGATTCCGCCATCGGCTTGTCGTTGATGGTGGCGATTGGGCCGACACATTTTCGCGAGATGTTGGACGGATTTCACGCGATCGATCAACATTTTCGCAACACCCCGTTCGAACGGAATATCCCCGTGCTCATGGGCCTGCTCGGGGTCTGGTACATCGACTTCTTCGAGGCCCAGACGGCCGCGGTGCTCCCGTACAGCGCCTACCTCGGAACGCTGACCAACTACCTGCAGCAGCTCGACATGGAGTCCAACGGCAAGTCGGTGAATCTGGCGGGTGAGCGCGTCGATTACGACACCGGGCCGGTGGTCTGGGGGACGCCCGGAACGAACGGGCAGCACGCGTACTACCAGCTGATCCACCAGGGCACCCGGCTGATCCCGGCCGACTTCATCGGCTTCATCGAGCCGCGCCACGAGCTCGAGGGCCATCACGACCTGCTGATCGCCAACTTCTTCGCGCAGACCGAGGCGCTGGCCTTCGGCAAGACCCGCGAGCAGGTAGAGGCCGAGGGCGTTCCGGCGCATCAGGTGCCGCACCGCGTGTTCCAGGGCAATCACCCGACGAGCACGCTGCTCGCGTCGCGGCTCACCCCGTACGTGCTCGGGCAGCTGGTCGCGATCTACGAGCACAAGGTGCTGACCCAGGGCGTGATCTGGAACATCAACTCGTTCGACCAGTGGGGCGTCGAGCTCGGCAAGGTGCTCGCCAAGCGGATCGAGCCGGAACTCGTCGATGAGACCGCGCCAGAGCTGCATCACGACGCCAGTACCAACGCCCTGATCAGTCGTTACCGCCGCGCCCGCGGCCGGGCCGTTTAGGGGGCCGGGTCGTGAACAGTCCGCGGGAGGAGGAGGCCGCCCCACATCACCAGGTGTGGTTGGTGCGCCACGGGCCGACGGAGTGGAGCCAGGCCGGGCGCCATACCGGCCGGACCGACCTGCCGTTGACGCTGGAAGGTGAGCAGGAGGCGGCGACGCTGCGACCGGTCCTGGCGGGCCGGCCGTTCGCGCTGGCGCTCACCAGCCCGCTCCAGCGCGCCAGCCACACCGCCGCGCTTGCGGGCCTGTCGCCCGAGACCGATCCGGACCTGCGGGAATGGGACTACGGCCAATACGAGGGCCGCACCACGGCTGATATCCGCACCGAACGCCCGGGCTGGACGCTCTGGAAGGACGGGGTGCCGGGCGGCGAAACCGCGGAGGAGGTTGCTGCCCGCGCGGACCGGGTGATCGCCCGGGCTCGTGCCGCCGAAGGCGACACCGTGCTTTTCGCCCACGGCCACCTGCTGCGGGTGCTCGGGGCCCGGTGGGTCGGCGCGCCACCGACCGCCGGTCAGCATCTGCTGCTCTCGACCGCGGCCGTGTGCGTTTTGGGTTGGGAACGGCAGACGCCGGCGCTGGCGCGGTGGAACGACATTTCCCACCTGCACCCGACCGGCTGAGCCGGCTCGGCTCGCGATGACGGGTACGCGACACGTCCGGGGCGCCGAAACTGCCCCGAGGAGATGAGCTGCGCATTTAATCTTTCCGCATGCCGGCCCTGCCCTTGCGCCTCCATGTCGACGGCACGTCACGCGTCCTGACACCGGATACGCAATGGCTGGTCGGGCGCGACCCGGCGACGTGCAACGTCGTCGTCGCCCATCCGCTCGTCTCCAGCCGCCACCTGCAGCTTCATCACGACGGCAGCTTCTGGCGCGCCGTTGATGCCGGGAGTACCAACGGCACGTGGCACAACGGCGGCCGCATCAGCGAGATCGTCGTCAACGGCGACATCCGGCTTCACCTTGCGGCGGACGGTCCGGAAGTCCTGCTCAGCCCGCAGGTGGGGGCACCGGTCGGGCCGGCATCGCCGCCCCCGCCAGCACCGCCCGTGTCGCCGCCGCCCCTCTCGCCGCCGCCCTCACGTCCCCCGCTGCACGACGACGGGCCGGTTTTCGCGACCGTGAAGGCCCCGCCCGTCATCCCCGGAGCGCCCGGAGCCGACGGCGGTCCGGTGCTCACCGGAGTGCACCGCGTGGGCCGCACCGCGCTGCGGATCGGTCGTGATCCGGCCAACGACCTCGTCCTCAACGACCTGCTCGTCAGCAGGCGTCACGCCGAGTTCCACTCCGGGGTGGCGGGCGCCGACATCGTCGACCTGGGCAGCGCCAACGGCACGTATGTCAACGGCCGTCGCATCCAGGGCCGGGTGGCCCTCAGCGAGGGCGACATCGTCGGCATCGGACGCCACCAGCTGCGGCTGTCGGGCGACGAGCTCCTCGAGTACGAGGACACCGGCGACCTCACGTTCGTCGCCTCCGAGCTGACCGTCACGGTGCCTTCCGGACGCGGCGAGAAGGTGCTGCTGGACGGGGTTGGATTCACGCTCCCGCCGCGCAGCATGCTCGCGGTCGTCGGCCCGAGCGGAGCCGGGAAGTCGACCCTGCTCGGTGCGCTGACCGGCATCAGGCCGGCGACGCGCGGCAGCGTCACCTACGCCGGCCGCGACCTTTACGCGGAGTACGACGATCTACGCCAGCGCATCGGTCTGGTGCCCCAGGAAGACATCTGGCACACCGCGCTCACCGTCCGCCAGGCGCTGCAGTTCGGTGCCGAACTGCGCTTTCCCGCCGACGTCAGCGCCGCCGAGCGCAACGCGCGTATCGACGAGGTCCTCACCGAGCTGGAGCTGACCGAGCAGCAGCACAACCGCGGCAGCGGCCAGCTCTCCGGCGGCCAGAAGAAGCGCACCAGCACGGCCCTCGAGCTGCTCACCAAGCCGTCGCTGCTCTTCCTCGACGAGCCGACCTCGGGACTGGACCCCGACCTCGACTCCGAAGTCATGACCAAGCTTCGCACCCTTGCCGACGATGGCCGCACCGTCGTCGTCGTCACCCACTCGACGCTGAACCTGCACGTCTGCGACCTGCTTCTGGTGCTCGCCGAGGGTGGGCAGCTGGCCTACCTGGGCCAACCCGAGGGTGCGCTGGCCTACTTCGGCGCGCGGTCCTACTCGGAGATGTTCCACACGTTGAAAAGCCGCTCGCCCTTCGAATGGGCGCAACGCTTCCGCGGCGCCCCGGAGTATCAGCGCCATGTGGTCGGCAGCGTCACCGGCCCGGTCTCGACCCGGCGAACCGACCTGCCACCGCTTCGCCAGCAGTCGATCGGCCGGCAATTCTCCACCCTGTGCCGGCGCTACCTGCGGGTGATCGCGGCCGACCGGGGCTACCTGGGAATCCTGATCGCGCTGCCGATCCTGCTGGCGGCCATCAGCCGGATCGTGCCGGCTCCGGCGGGGCTCGGGCTGGACGGCGACATGGCCAACCTCAAGGCCCGGCAGCTGCTCCTGACCATCATCCTCGGCGCCACGCTGATGGGCGCCGCCAGCGCGGTTCGCGAGATCGTCAAGGAACGCCCCATCTACCAGCGAGAACGCTCGATCGGCCTGTCGTCGGCGGCCTACCTGTGGTCGAAGGTGGTGGTGCTGTCCGGGGTCGTGACGGTGCAAGCGCTGCTGCTGACGGTGCTGGCACTCGTCGGTCGCAAGGGCGCGAGCGATCCGGTGGCGCTCGGCTCCTCGCTCCTGGAGATCGCTGTCGCCGTGGTCGCCCTCACGGTCGTCTCGGCGATGCTCGGGCTGGTCATCTCGGCGTGGGTGAGCAACGCCGACAAGGCGATGCCGATGCTGGTTCTGATGATCATGGTTCAGCTGGTGTTCTCGGGTGGCTTGGTGCCGCTCGGAGGCCGGCCGGGGCTGGAGCAGGTCTCCTATGTCGTCCCGGCACGCTGGGGCTTCGCGATGGCGGCGTCGACGGTCGATCTGCACAACATCGAGACGTTCCGCGCGCCGGCGATCTGCTCGAAGCTCGATGACCTGCAGGTGAGCGCTCAGCTGCCCACCGATCTGTCCGGCGTTGCCGGCCTCTCGAAGTCCGACGTCGACTCGATCAACACCATTTGCCACCACAAGAACCCCCGCAACGACGCGATCTGGCGCCACGACCGGATCACCTGGCTCGGCGACCTGTGGGTGCTGCTGGCGCTGGGCGGCGTTTACATCGTCGCGGTGGCCTTCCTGCTCAAACGGCTGGAGCCGAAGCGCCGGGTGCGCCAGATCGGGCAGGTGCAGCCGAGCGCGTTCGGCACGCCAGGTGGTGCCGCGGTGGGCGCGCGACCCTTTGGGTAGACCCTGCAGGTGACCGAATCCGATCTGGTGAGCGGCACGCTGCCGCAGCCGTCCCCGGCGCCCGATCCGAGCCCGCCGGGCCCACCCGAGCCGCCCCCGCCGCCGGCGCCGATGCCTCCGGGCCCCCCAGCGCCGACCCCGCCCCCGCCGCTGTAGTCAGGTCAGGGCAGGTAGGGCACCGGGTCGACCGGTACGCCGTTCAGGCGCACCTCGAAATGCAGGTGCGGGCCCGTTGACGCGCCCGTGCTGCCGACGAGCCCGATCTCCTGGCGCTGCGTGACCACCTGCCCGACGTGGACGAAGACCGCGGACTGGTGCGCGTAGCACGTGGCGAAGCCCGCCCCTCGGTCGATGCAGGTGTAGTTGCCGTAGCCGCCACTCTCGCCGGGCGTCTCGACGATCGCCACGGTGCCTGCCGTTGCCGCGTAGATCGGGGTCCCGGTCGGAGCGGCGATGTCCTGACCCGCATGGAAGGTCGTGCCGAGGCCGAACGGATCGACCCGGTATCCGAAGCCCGAAGAGAACGTGCCGGTCACCGGCATGATCAGGCCACCGGAGCTCTCGGCCCCGTTGCCGGTGGAGAGCGGCAGGCCCGACGAGCCGCGCTCGGCAGCTGCCCGGGCCGCGAGGATGCCCTGCAGGCGAGCAGACGCGGCTTGCAGCTGGTTGTAACGCTTGCGGGCGCCGGCGGCGGCCTTCTTGGCCGTCAGTACAGCGCCTTCCTGATCGTGCTGCAGAGACACCAGGTGGGCGGTCGCCGCCTGGCGCTTCTGCTGGAGTGCGGCAACCGCATCGACCTGCCGGTTGGCCGAGAGGACCAGGTCCTGCGCCTTCTTGCGGGCCGCCGTCAGCGCCTGCTCCTTGCGCACGACCGCCTCACGGGACCGGGCGAGCTCCGCCAGCCGGTCCTGGCGACTGGCGGACAGCCGGTCGAGGAGCCCGACCCGGTCGGCGAGGTCGTCAGGCGTCCCGCCCTGCATCAGCGCGTCCAGGTCGCCGCCGACCCCCTCTTCGAAGGCGGCCCGGAGCATCACGCGCAGCTGGTTGCGCGCGCGGTTGTAGTGGGCCGTCGCGACCGTGACCGCGATCTGGGCGTTCTGCTCCTCGGTCTGCGCCCGCCCGAGGGCGGCGCGGCGGCCGACGAGCACCTTCTGGGCGGCGCGCAGCGAGACGGTGGCGCCGTTCAGCGCGTGCTCGGCGGAGTGGACCTGATCCTGCAGCCTGGCCAGCGCGAGCGCGGCCTTTTGCGCGGCTGCGTCTCTGACGCCGATGTCGTCGGCGGCACCAGCCGCGTCCTGCTGCAACTGGGAGAGCCGCTGCTCCTCCGTCTGGGCGTACGCCGGGTGCGAACCCCCACCGATAACCAGGAGAGGGGCGGTGATCCCCGCCAATGCGGCGGCAAGCAGCCGTCGGCGCAGCCGAGCGCGTGCCGCAACGGGCATGGGGGAAGTCTCCTCGCGGGCCTACAGAGATCGTCAAGGTAAGCGTCGGCGCGCTGGCAGCGTGGGTTGAGCTGCGGCGTGTCGCAAAATTAGGTGGATCACCGGAGTGGCTGATTGCGCCCCCGCGCGTTCTGTGCTTGCTCACACCGTGCTCTCAGCCGGATTTCACCTCGGTTGCTTCGCGCTCCGGGCGTAAAGCACATCGGCCGCGTAACGGGTGAATCCCAGGCGGGTGTACGTCTTCACCGCGGGGACGTTGCTCTCGTCGACATACAGCAGGACGCGGTCCAGCCCGGCCGCCTGCAGATGCTGCAAGCCGGCCAGCGTGAGGGCTGGTCCGAGCCCGTGACCTGCCTCTTGCGGCAGCACGCCGACGACGTACACCTCCCCGATCGGCGGGTCCTCGCTGCCGCCGCTGCGGTGCACCTTCGTCCAGTGGAACCCGAGCAGCTGCCCGTCGCGCTCCGCCAGGAAGAAGCCGCTGGGGTCGAACCAGTCCTTGGCCTCCCGTTGCGCGAGGTCGTCGAGGGTCCACTTTCCTTGCTCCGGATGGGTGGCGAAGGCCGCATTGTTGACCGCAAGCCAGGCGGCCTCGTCCCGACCCGGTGTGAAGGTGCGCACCGAGACGCCCGCCGGCCAGTGCGGCTCCTCCAACGGTTCGCCCAGCCCGCGGCGCAGCTGCAGCAGGACGCGTTGCCGCTCGTAGTGCAGGCGCGCGGCGAGCCGTGCCGCTGCGGGGTGGTCACCGTGGGCCCACACGTGAAGGTCCCGGCCGCTCGCCTCGTCCTGGACGGCGGAAAGCAGCAGGCGGCCGAGGCCGTGTCCACGCTGCTGGGGGGCTACGAACAGCTCGGCGCCCACCGCCTCGTCCGCAGCATCGGGGAGGACGACGCCCGCGTAACCGGCGAGGGCACCGTTCGGCTCGCGTACCAGGGCGTGGCGGACCCCGTGGCGCGGGCGTTCGAGTTGCAGCAGGGCCTGCTCGGAGAGCGGAGCCACGCGATCGGCAGCGCTGGCCTCGTCGACGAGGCGCAGCACGGCCGACGCGTCGTCCGCAAACAGAACCTTCGCGAACTCGACCACGAGAAGGACGCTAGCGGGTGGGCCTCACGCGCCCGCTGCGGCGGGTCAGGCGGGGAGCGAAACCGGGGGAACCGTCGCGCCGTTGCCGTTCGACGCAGCGCCGGACCCGCCGGCGGCGGTGTTCGACGAGCCGGCCGGCGGGGCCACGAACTTGTAGCCGACGTGGCGGACGGTGCCGATCAGCTGCTCGTGCTCGGTGCCGAGCTTGGCCCGCAGGCGACGCACGTGGACGTCGACGGTGCGGGTGCCCCCGTAGTAGTCGTAGCCCCAGACCTCTTGCAGCAGCTGGGCGCGGGTGAAGACGCGCCCCGGGTGCTGGGCGAGGAACTTCAGCAGCTCGAACTCCTTGAAGGTCAGCTCCAGCGCCCGGCCGCGCAGCCGTGCGGAGTACGTGACCTCGTCGATGATCAGATCCCCGACGGAGACAGCCCCGTCGTTGGCTGCGGCGCCGCGGGCAGGCGCGGCGGAACGGCCGGCGGCGAGGCGGAGCCGGGCATCGACCTCGGCCGGGCTGGCGGCATCGAGCACGACGTCGGACAGGCCCCAGTCGGTGGCGACGGCCACGAGCCCGCCTTCGGTGACGACCGCGAGCAGCGGCGCGGAGAGGCCGGTGGTGCGCAGCAGCCGGGCGAGCCCGCGGGCACCCGCCAGATCGCGGCGAGCGTCGAGCAGTACCGCATCAACGGCAGGGGCATCCAGCAGCGCCGACGGCTCCGGCGTAGCAACGCGGACATCGTGCGGTAAAAGGGACAATCCGGGGAGGACCTCAGCGGCACCACCGGGTGAAGACGTCAGAATGAGGACGACGGCCATGGGCTTTCCCGTCTTTCGCAGAAGCAACGATGGGCGGGGCGTCGTCGACCCGATGTGTCGTAAGGATAGACGACGACATGCAAACGTCATCAGGTGTTACCTCAACGGTTTCGCTGCGGACGGCCGACGGGCTGACCCTGCAGGCGTTGCATATCCCCGTGCGCCCGCGCAGCGCGGGTGCAACGAAGGCTCAGATCCCGGGCCGGCTCGTGATCGTTCTGGTGCCGGGCTTCTCCCAGTGGGCCCAGAAGCCGGGAGTCGCGCGCGCCGGCGCGGTGCTGGCGGAGTTCGGCGATGTGGTGCAGGTGGATCTGCGCGGCCACGGGCGCTCGGAGGGCTACACGACGCTCGCCGATCGGGAGGTGCTGGATGTCGATGCGGCGGTCGCCTACGCCCGCAGCCTCTATCCGGTGGGGCCCGACACCTGCGCGGCGGAGGTGGTCACCATTGGGTTCTCCATGGGAGGGGCCACGGTCCTGCGCCATGCGGCGCTCGTCGGCGAGACGACGCATGGCTTCCCGGTCAGCTCGTCACCTGACGCGGTGGTCTGTGTCAGCACTGGCACCACCTGGTACATCCGCGATACCAAGCCGATGCGACGGCTGCATTGGCTGGTGCTTACCCGGACCGGCCGCCGGGTGGCCCGTCGCGTCTTCCAGGTGCGGATCGACCCGGCGGGCTGGGGTTCCCATGAACCGCTGACGCCCCTGCAGGCAGCGGGGATGCTTCGACTTCCGCTGCTGATCGTGCAAGGTGATCGTGATGCGTATCTCAAGGTGGAACATGGTTACGCACTCCACGCCGCCGCGGCCAGCAGCGAGCTGTGGATGGAGCGTGGGTTCGGCCATGCCGAGGAAGCTGCAGACCCGGCACTGCTGCGCCGGATAGGTGCCGCGCTTCCGGCGCTACTGGCTCGCGGGGCCGCGACGCGGGATGCCGGATAGTCGTTGACAGATCGGGATCGGACGGGAGGTGACGGGCGTGGCGGGTGAGATCACGGTGCGCTACTGGGCTGCCGCCCGCGATGCGTCCGGATGCGCCCAGGAGCAGCTCACCGCCCAGTCGCTGGCCGAGGTGATCGAGCTCGCCGGTTCGATCCACGGGCCAGAGCTGGTGAGGCTGCTGGGGATGTGCTCGTACCTGGTCGATGGCCACCCCGCCAAGCGGGCGGACGCCGCCTCCGTCGCCCTGCCGCCGGGTTCGGTGGTCGAGGTGCTGCCCCCCTTTGCCGGTGGCTGACGACGGGAGCGGGTTGTGGGCGCCCGCGCCGGGTTCGGCTTCCACGACCCTGCAGCGTGAAACGATCGCCCCGTGATTCACGCGGGCGCGGTGGCGCGCCTCGACCCTGTGCTGAGCAGGTGGGCGGTGCCGGCGGTCGCGGTACCCGCCGCGCTGATCCTGGTCGGCGCCAGCGCGGGCGGCCGTACGACGCTCGCGGTCGCGATCGTCCTGCTGCAAGCGGTGCTCGGGCTCTCGTGGCTCCTGCTGCTCGGGGCCTCCATCGAGGCCGCCGTGATCGTCGGATTCGCGGTGATCGCCGCCGATGTCGTGATGTTGCGAACCCGGACCTCGGTGGGCGGCTCGGTGGCCGGCGTGATCGGGCTCAGCGTGCTCGCCGTCCTGATCCATCAGCTCGCGCTGCGAGACCGGCAGGCGGTGACCGCGAGCGTGGCGATCACGCTGTCCACGATCGGGCTCGCGACGGCGGCGACCCTGCTGCTCCCGCTGCGCGAGCTGCCCTTCGGGCGTTCCGTGCTGCAGGCGGCCGTCATCGGCGGGGCGGTCGCGCTCGTGGGGGCGCGCCTCGTGGGTCGCCGTGACCTCGTCGGGCGGTTGCTCGGGCTGGCGGCGGGTGCGGTGGCCGGCATGCTGTGTGGCCTCCCCGATGGCGGCCCTTCGGCGGGGGCAGCGCTGCTGACCGGATTGGCGGCAGCGGCAGCAGTCCTCCTCGTCGATCGCGGCCTCGCTCGCGTCGCCGATCCGGAGCGATCGGAGCGGGCTCGGCGTGCCTGGTCCCGTGATTTCGCGGTGGTCTGCGCGCTGACCCCGATCGTGTTGGTCTCTGCTGTGGCGTATCTCGCGGGCCGGATCATCGCCGGCGGCGGCGGGTAGCGGCACTGCATGCGTAGAGCGTTCTTCGTGATCATCGCGGTGATCGTGGTGGTGCTGGTCGCGCTCGACCGCATCGGCCTGCTGATCGCCGACCACCAGATCGCCAGCCGGGTGCAGAAGTCGCAGGGCCTCTCGAGTAGCCCGAGCGTTTCCATCAAGGGCTTCCCGTTCCTCACCCAGGTGCTGAGCGGCCACTACGGCGAGGTCGACGTCACCGTTCACGACGTCACGCGTAACGGCCTCACCGTCAACACGGTGAGCGTGCACGCCCACGGCGTCAGCGTGCCGCTCAGCCAGGTGATCTCGGGTTCGGTGAAGGAGGTTCCGGTCGATCGCACCGACGCTCAGGTGACCCTCGGCCTGGACCACGTGAACGCCTATCTGCAGAGCCAGATCGGGACGGGACTGCGCGTCTCGGGCGACAACGGCACCCTCAAGCTGACCGGGACGCTGCCCTTCCCGCCGCGCACCGCGGTGTCGGCGAGCGCGCGCATCGACGTCTCCGGCAGTGCGATCACGCTGCGTCCGGCGGCGCTCGACTCCTTGATCGGGATGATCCCGGGCACGACGTCCCGGAGCGTCATCGAGCAGTTCTTCACGGTGAAGCTGCCCATCTCGCAGTTGCCGTTCGGCATCGAGCTCAAGACGGCCACCGTCGTCGGCAACTCGGTGGTGATCGCGGCCTCTGCCGCCGGCCTCACGCTGCGCGCTCCGAGCAGCTAGGCTGACCCGCGTCATGCAGACAGCTCCGAGCCTCATGCTCGTCAAACGCCGCGCGGTCGACCTGTGCCGCGTGGGCAGCTGCCTGTGTCCGGCCGGCTGACCGAACGCTGACCCGAAGCCCCCTGCGCGGGCTTCCCCGTTTCACGCGCTGTTCGCCGCCCTCCCACGGGCCTCGGGCGCTTTCGCGAGCGACGACGATCGCGCCCGCCACCTGATCCGCATTCCGTGAACCGTTGCATGAGGAGTTTGTGATGAGCCGAGCCAAGGTGCTCGTTGACGCTGAGTGGGCCGAAGCCCATCTCGACGACCCCAAGGTCGTCTTCGTCGAGGTCGACGAGGACGTCTCCGCCTACGACAAGAACCACATCCGCGGCGCGGTACGCGTCGACTGGACGAAGGACCTCCAGGACCCGGTCAAGCGCGATTTCGTCGACCAGGGCGCCTTCGAGAAGCTGCTGTCCGCCAAGGGCATTGCCAACGACGACACCGTCGTCCTGTACGGCGGCAACAACAACTGGTTCGCCTCGTACGCCTACTGGTACTTCACGCTGTACGGGCACGAGGATGTCCGGTTGCTCGACGGTGGCCGCAAGAAGTGGGAGCTCGATTCACGCCCGCTGGTGACCGAGCCCACCGAGCGCGCCGCGACCGAGTACCACGCCCAGCCGCTGCGCTCGGACATCCGGGCGTTCCGCGACGAAGTGCTCGCCGCGATCGGCACCCAGAACCTGGTTGACGTGCGGTCGCCAGATGAGTTCAGCGGCAAGCTGCTCGCACCGGCTCACCTTCCGCAGGAGCAGTCGCAGAAGGCCGGCCACGTGCCGACGGCCGTGAACATTCCGTGGTCCAGGGCGGCCAAGGACGACGGGACCTTCCGCAGCGACGAGGAGCTGCGCACGCTCTACGCGGACGCCGGAGTCGACTTCGGCAAGGACAGCATCGCGTACTGCCGCATCGGCGAGCGCAGCGCGCACACCTGGTTCGTGCTTCACGAGCTGCTGGACCAGCCGAACGTGAAGAACTACGACGGCTCCTGGACCGAGTACGGCGCGCTGGTCGGCGTCCCGATCGAGAAGGGTGCCTGAGCATGTGCGCTCCGCCGGTCGGAGGACTGTCAACCGAAGGAATTGATGTGGCGAAGGAATCCGTGATCCAGGGGACGGTGACCCGCGAAGGTCAACCGGTGGCGTCGGCCTACGTGCGGCTGCTGGACTCGTCCGGGGAGTTCACGGCTGAGGTCGTGACGAGCGCGACGGGCCAGTTCCGTTTCTTCGCCCGCCCGGGCGAGTGGACGCTGCGGGCGCTGTCGTCCCAGGGCTCCGGCGAGGCGAAGGTCGTCGCGTCCGAAGGCCAGGCGGTCGACGCCCAGCTGTCGCTCGCCGCCTGACGATCCCGTCGCTACGGCGAGGGTTGGGGGCGCGCCAGGTCCTCACCGCGGTACGCGACGTCGGGCCCCGGCACGGTCGGGAGCCCGGCGTCGCGCCAGGCGGTGAACCCGCCGGCGAGGTCGGCGGACCGGTGTAGCCCGAGGTCGACCAGTGCGGCGGCGGCGAGGCTCGACGTGTAGCCCTCCTCGCACGCGACGATCACCTCGACGTCATGGTCGACGGCTTCCTGGATGCGAGCGTCGCTGGTGGGGTCCAGCCGCCATTCGAGGTGGTTGCGCTCGATGACAAGCGCGCCGGGGAATTCGCCCTGGTCGGCGCGCTGCCAGACGGGGCGGATGTCGACGAGGAACGCTCCGGCGTGGACGGCGGCCTGCGCCTGCTGCGGATCGAGCCGGCGGATGCGAGCGCGGGCGTCGGCCAGCACCTGGTTGATGTCTCGCGTCATCGGGCCAGTACTCCCGGGTCAGTAGACGAGCGCCTGGACATCGTCGGCGAGCGCGGCCTCGACGAAGCTCGCAGCGCCGGCGATCTCGATGCCGGGAACGACATCCGCAGGGCCGATCTCGCGGCGTGCGGCGCATTGGGTGCACAGCCGTACCCGACCGCCGGCGAGCACCGAATCGAGCAGGTCCGCGAGCGGCGCCGACTGTGGCAGTTCGAAGGCGGCAGCGCGGCCGGGCAGGGCGAACCACGATGACTCCCCGGTCAGCCAGAGCTCGACGCCGGCGCCCGCGGCCACCGCCGTCGCCGCCACGGTGAAGGCCTGGGCGCAGCGCTCGGGCGCGTCGGCGCCCGCGGTCACCTTCACCAGCAAGCGGCGCACCACGCGACGCTACCTGGTTCGGTCGCGGCCCCCGGCTAGCATGAGCGAGTGCTGGAACTGGTCTACACGAGCCTGCTCGTCGTGGTGTTCCTCCTGACGGCCTGGTTCGCGGTGTTCGTCGTCTATCGCCTCTATCAGGGTCAGCGCTAGAGCCGTTCGCGGTGCTGCCAGGGTTGCCCGAGAGCCGCGCCGACGTCATGGCGCTCGTACTCTCGGCGCGTGACTACCTCCGAAGCTGATCTCCCCCCGGAGCTGTTTCCGATCTCCTACCTGCTCGGCACCTGGACCGGCGAGGGCGTCGGCGGCTATCCGGGTGAGCCGGATTATCCGTTCGCGCAGGAGATCACCTTCAGCCCGATTCCGGGGATGAAGGTCTTCGGCTACGTTTCGCGCACCTGGCACCCGGAGACCGGCGAGCCCATCAGCGGCGAGGTCGGCTATTGGCGGGTCGCCGGCACGGCGGAGGCGATCGCGACTCGGGCGAGCGCATCGAGCCCGAGCGCGGGTCGCCGACCAGAGCAGACGGGGATGCGGGTCGAGGTGACGCTGGCTCATCCCACCGGGATCGCCGAGGTCTACGTCGGCGACGTCGAGGGCGCGAAGATCGAGCTCTCCGACAACGTCACGGTGCGGACGGCGACGGCCCGTCCGGTCGAACGCTCCCACCGGCTCTACGGGCTGGTGGAGGGAGATCTGGCGTACGCGATCGACATCGCCGCCGAGGGGCACGAGATGCGGCCCCATATGTCGGCCCGGCTGCAGCGCAAGACCTGAGCCGGGGGTTTCCGGACAACAGACAACCCCCGGGCGTTTCCGCGCGCCGAGCCTGCAATCAGGAAGGGGCGGGCCGTCTGGACTGGACGGCACCCGGGGGTCCGGTGTCTGTCTGGTGTTCGCCGGCGCCGGTGCTCGCGCACCCAGCCGGGTCAGACCAACGAGACCGGCGACTAGCGGACAGTCACCTCACGAGTCCTCTGTCTACACAAAACCGGACCACCTCCTCTCCCGTGTGCTGCAACGGTAAGTCGCGCCGGTCGCTCGCGGCAAGTTCATATCTGCCGAATGTCTGAGGCTTCGCACGAAGCGAACGCGACGCTGGGTGGGGCGCTGGCGCGACCGGGCAGGGGGGCAGACGAGTAGCCTCGGGCGCGTCGGCCCTGCTCGCGGGTGTGCGGGCGGGCCTAGTCCGCTGAAGGCTGACGCGTGAGGGTGCCCTGGGATGAGCCGGCAACCGTCGACTGAAGCGTCATCCGCCGCCGCGCAGGCAGACGTCACTGCTCCGGACGCGGATGTGTCGCCCGAGTGGCAGACAAAGCTGCGTGAAGGCGGCTACCGGCTGACCGCCCAGCGCCAGCTGGTGCTCGAGGCCGTGGCCCGGCTGGGCCACGCCACGCCCGAGGACATCTGCGCCCAGGTGCGCGCGACGGCCCACGCGGTGAACATCTCCACGATCTACCGCAACCTCGAGTTGCTCGAGGAGCTCGGGCTCGTCGCGCACGCCCACCTCACCCACGGCGCGCCGACCTACCACGCGACCACCGAGGAGCCCCACGTCCACCTGGTCTGCAGCCGCTGCGACGCGGTCGAGTCGATCTCGCCGGAGGTGGTCGGCTCGGTTGTGGAACGTCTCGGGCGTGAGCGGGGTTTTGCTGTAGACGTGCGCCATCTGACCTTTACCGGGCTCTGCCGAGGATGTTCTTGAGTGGCTATCTCTCCTGAAACTGTTGATCGCGTCGCTGGCAGCGTGCTGCTCGGCCGTCCCGGTGCGGTCGCTGCCGACCCGCCGGATGAAAAGGTGGCGACGCACTACGGCGACCCGCTGCGCGAGCAGAACCCGCCGGGATCGGTCGTCGATCGCTCGTCGCGTGAGGTCGTCACTGTCAGCGGACCCGACCGGCTCTCCTGGCTGCACACGTTGACCAGCCAGCATCTCGAGCAGCTGGCCCCGGGGATCGGCATCGAGGCTCTGATCCTCTCGCCGCACGGCCACGTCGAGCACCACCTGGTGGTGGTCGACGACGGCACCACCGCGTGGATTCATGTCGAACCGGGCACCGCCGAGGCGCTTATGGACTATCTCGAGCGGATGCGCTTCATGCTGCGGGTCGAGGTGGGACGGTCCGACCGCGCCGTGCTGACGATCCTGGGTGACCCCGAGGTGACCCCGCCGGCCGAGCTGCTGCCCCATCGCCTGCCGTGGGGCACCGACCTGCTCGTCCCGGCCGGACGCGTCGAGGAGACGGTGAAGGAGCTCGGATTGCCCTTGGCGGGGCTCGGCGCCTTCGAAGCGGCCCGCGTGGCAGCCCGGCGCCCTCGCCTCGGCTTCGAAACCGATCACCGCACGATCCCGAACGAGCTGCCCTGGCTGGCGACGGCCGTCCACCTGAACAAGGGCTGCTACCGGGGCCAGGAGACGGTCGCGCGTACCCACAATCTCGGCCGCCCGCCCCGCCGCATGGTTCTGCTGCACCTCGACGGCTCGGTCCCCGAGCGCGGTGCAGCGGTCGAGGCGGCCGGCCGCACGGTGGGCTTCGTCGGAACGGCAGCCTTCCACGCCGAGCTCGGACCCATCGCGCTAGCGATCATCAAGCGCAACGTGGCGGACGAAACCGAGCTGACGGCAGGCGGGATCGCCGCCTCGATCGACCCCGAGTAGCGCTCAGCCGCGGCCGAAGAGCCCCTTGCGCTTGCGGTGCTGAGGGGTCGGCACCGGCGCCGCCGGGCGCGTCGGCCCTGGGCGGGAGCCGCCGCCGCTCTCAGAGCCCAGGCTGGAGAGCTCCCGCATCAACGCTGCGGTGTCGGTCTCCTCGCGACGCGGGCTGGGCGTGTAGGCGGCGGGTGCGGCAGGCTCGGGCTCCGGCACGGGATCCGGTTCCGCGGCGGGCGCTGTCGGGCGGGTGCCCTCGCCCACCAACTCGGAGAGGAAGAAGGCAGCCGCTCCGGAGCCGCGCGCCGGCTGCGGGCTGCGGCTGCGGCTGCGGCTCAGATTCCGGCTCCGCCGCGACCGGGTCCAGAGCGACCGGCTCGATGACCAGCTCCGGAGGCGCGTCGATCGCGACGGCGGGCTCATCGGCAGGGAGTTCGGAGAGCAGGTCGTGAAACGACCTGACCTCGGTGACCTCGGTGACCTCGGTGACGTCGGTGACGTCATCTCGGGCGGGCCGGCGATGTCGTCATCCACGTGGGCCTCGACAGTCCCGAACTGCTCGGCATGCTCGGTGAGCTCATCTGGCTCGGGAAGCTCCGCGATGGCGATGAGCTCCGCCAATTCGGGCTGTGGAGCCGCGAGAGCAGCAAGTTCGAGAGCGACCTCGTCGGTGTCGGTGTCGGTGTCGGTGTCGCCCTCGAGCTCAGCCTCGAGCGCGTCGGCCAGCTCGGTCTCGTCGCCGACCTGGATCTCGACTTCGGCCGTGGGCTCGACCTGCGGGGCACCCTCGACCTGCGGGAGAGCCTCAGCCTGAAGCCCAACCTCAACAGCAGTCGCGACCTCGGCGTCGGCCGGCGCCTCGGGTTCGTCGTGGGCGAGCTCAGACTCTTCGGCAGTCTCGTCGCGCGCCACCTCGAGCTGCATCTCAGCATCGGCCGGCTCTTGCGGGGCGAACGTCAAGGGAATGACGTCAGCGAGCTCGCTGTCGTCGGTGATGAGAATGTCGCCTTCATCGGCATCGGCCGCGTCGGCTGCCTCCAGCGGGACATCCTCGACCGGCATCGGCTCGGCCGGCGCTGCCTCCGGGGAGTCATCGATGGTGGTCCGTGCCGTCGGGGCTGCCTCCGACGTCATCGCATCGGACAGGGCGGCGCTCACTCTGGCCAGGGCATCTGCCAACACGTCACCGCTGCCGGACTTCGGCGGTTGCCAGGCGGCGCCTTCGGGGGCGAACCCGCGGCGCATTCCGGGTGGCAGCAAGGGCTCGTCGCTGTCCCAGGAGAAGGCCGCCGCGATGGCGTCCAGCGCGGGCTCGTCCTCGCCGGGTTCGGCGTCGTCAGCGGTTTCGGCCGGGACGTCGTCGTCTCGGAGCAGTTCGTCACCGTCGTGCTCGTGCGCGATCTGCACCAGGCCGGTCCGGGCCAGTTCGGCGAAGTGGCGGGCGCCGTCCAGCAGGGTGAACCCGGCGGCGGCCGAGAGCTCGCCGAGGGTGCGGCTTCCATCCACACCGCAGAGCAGGGCGAAGGCGTCTGCGTCGAGCTTGACGGAATCCGGCGCCGGCTCGCTGCCGTCCTCGGGGTGAGCGGCGAGCGTCACGACGGCCTCGGGGCCGCCTATGTGGGGGAGGAGTTCCTGCCATTCGGCGCGCCGAGCGTCGACCGCTGCGATGGCGTCCTCGACGGGAATGACGTGCGGAAGGTGACGTCCGAAGTTGGACCGGCGGCGAAAGCGCCAGCTGCCCCCCGGCCAGTTGCAGAGGTCAGTCAGGTCGGCCAGGGCCTGCTCTCGGGCGAGCGCCGCGACAGTTGGCTCGTCGGCCAGCTCCAGGTGGATGAGCAGCTCGGCGATCGTCCAGCTGGCGAGCTCGGTTTCCTGGGCCAGTTCGGCCTGCGCGAGACCGAGCTGGGTGAGGCGGTTCGTGGCCACCAGCCGGGTACCGATGAGCTCTCGTGTCGTCGCCGGTGACGACGCTGCAGATCGCCCCGTCGCGAAGCGCCACCAGTGCTTCGTCGGAGTCGTGGTGGCGACCCGGAGGCATCAGGTAGACCGAGCCGGTTGCCTTCGCGGTGGCCAGCTGTCGGAGCAGGTCAGCCAGCGGCGTCGACTGAAGGTCGCCGCGCAGCACCACCAGCCTCCTTTCCGTCCCGAACGGGCAAGCGCGTGCCGTCTGGAACGGGCACGGTCGGGGACGTCTGGCATGTGATTCGGCACCTTGGGGGCTGGGATTAAGCCGTATGGGCGTGTCGTTGCCGCCCGATTGCCGGACGCCGTGGGGGCCGCCGCTGGGCCATGGCGAGGCAGGTGACCCGGGACTAACCTGGGGCTCGCGCGAGAGTTTGGACTTTTCGCTGCCATCGCTTGTATTTCGGTGGGAACGGACGACAAGAGAATGAAGCTGTAGGGATCGACCGGTATCTGACGACACGCCGCAGTCAGGCGTGACGTGGATCGCGCCGTATGGCGTGAAGCGGTCGCTGCCGGCGCTTCTGCCGGGGACGATGCGACGAGGAGGTCCACGTGGAGGGCGTGCTTACCGGTGGAAAGCGCCGGATCGACAAGGTGCTGGCGTCTGATTACCTCGCGGGGCTCGAGCAGCTCCCGCTCGAGGAGATCCGGGCCTTGCGCGATGACGCGGGTCAGGAGGAGACCGACCTGTCCTACCTGCGCCGCCTGCTCCAGGGCCGCATAGACATCGTCTCCGCCGAGCTCCGCCGCCGCGCCGGGGGCGACGACGCCGGGCTGGTCGGCGAGCTGCCGCACATCCTGGCTGACGCGACCCCACGAGGTCAGGCCCGCGGCATGGGGCGCCATCAGTCGGTCGAGCCCAGCAACGCCGGTTCCACCCGTCGCGCCGAAGAGCAGCTGGCGGCCATGGACGTGACCGACCTCTCCGAGCGTGACGACGAGGACGTGCAGGCTCTGCTGGTGGGGCTGCGCGCTACCGAGACCGACATTTCCGCCCGCCGGCGGGCCGTGCAGGGAGTCTTCGACGCGGCCAGCGGCGAGATCACGAGGCGTTACCGCGACGGCCGGGCCGACGTCGGCGATCTGCTGCGCGAGGACGCTGGCTAGGACGCTGGCTAATCGTCGGCGCGGTTCCGGGCCTGGCAGCCCTTACGGCGGGCCTTCGGGCTGTTTGCCGGTCGTCTGCTGCGTGGCGATCACAATCTTCGCCTGCTTGCGCTGAAGCACGGCGAAATGATGCTCTGCCCGGGTGACATCCCGTCGCTCCATCGCGCGCTGAACTCGTCCGATGTAGCGCTGCTGAGGGGCGATGGTCTCGGGCGAGAGGGCGAAGAAGTTTCCCGAAACGATCGGAACGGTCGATCGCAGCGACACCTCCAGCCTAGGAGAGGCGGCGAGAAGGACCAGCCGATCCAGGTAGTCGCGGTTCGCTCGTTCAACATCGTCGGGAGACTTGGCAGCGGCGAGTTCAGCGGCGAGCGGTGCCAGCGCCAGGATGTCGGCGTGAGGATGACGTTCGACGGCGCGCCGGGCGGCGAACCCCCAGTAGCAGCCGTACAGGTCGTAGTGATCTTCGATTGCCGCCGGGTCCAGGGCGTTGACGTAGGCGCCCCGATTCGGCTGTATCCGGAGCCAACCCTCCCTCTCCAGCCCAATGAGGGCTTCGCGGACCGGAATGCGGCTGACTCCCACCGCCAGGGCTATGGAGTCCTGCGGAACCCGCTGGCCAGGTGTTAACGCGCCGCCCATGATGAGGTCCCGGACGTGTCGCGCCACCCGATCAGCGCCCGTGCGTCGTTCGCCGCCCGCGCGCGGAAGCCCGGTTCGGCGTCCCGGCAGCTCCTGTGCCGGACTGAGCAGCCCACGAGCCTCGAAGGTGGCGACAACGGCGCTTCCCTGCCGCCGGTGCAGCTCCCGCATGTGCGCTGCGGCCGAATCGCCGTCGCGATCGGCGATGTCCTTGAGCACGGTGGCGAGGCCGGACTGCTGAATCGCGCGGGCCCCCACGACCACGGCAAAGAAATCATCGCCGACCATGCTCGGAGTGATGCGGAGCGCGGCGCGAAGCCGTGCGGATGCACCGAGTGAATTCAATAACCGCAACAACTGATCGTTCACGTCTGCGAAAGATTCGCTGTCCGGCGTCCGTCGCAGCTGACGGAGGAGCCCCTTAAGGGCAGCGACGTCTTGCGGACGTTGCGTGGTCGCCGCCCGACGCGCCACCAACCCGGAAACGGCACCTCGTAGCTCGTAATGGTCGAGTACGTCATCGCTGCGGAATCCGCAGACGAAGATCCCCCCGCGGTTGGGTTCGGTGCGCAGCCAACCCTCACGGTCCATACCGATGAGAGCCTCACGGACCGGGATTCTGCTGATCCCCAGTTGTTCGGCGATCTCTTCGGCGTAAATCCGTTCACCAGCTGCTAGCCGGCCGGAGACGATGTCCCGCTTGAGGAGCGAGGCGACCGTTTGAACGGTGCTCACGCGCCTTATGCGCTCTCGTCCGCCGGCGGCGAGCGGGCTCGTTTCTGGGGGGCTAGTCACTCAGCACCGTCAGCGCTGTCGCTTCGCAGGCATTCCACGCTCCGCTCGATTCGCCGTCCACTGACGTATATCGCATACATCGAGTATGGAGCCACTGGGGAGCGCGGGTCGGCGTCAGGCCGGATGACCTGGGGGATTTCGATGGCGCGTCACCGGCCACGTATGTTATATACGTGGAGCGCGGGAGCTTCCCGCGGTCTGGAGGTCCCTCAGTGGCGGCTCGCTCGATGGGCGGTGGGGTCCGGGAGGGGGACCTGAAGGCGTTGAGACTCCGTCGCGCCTGGACAGCCATGCTCGCTGGCGCGCTTGCTGTAGCAGTTGCTAGTTGCGGTCGAAGCTCTTCGGCGGCCCCGCAGGGGCCGTCCGGCAAAACCTCTGCTCCGGAGTCCGCAAGCTCTGCTCGGGCAGCGGGCGATTTCGGCAGCCTCAAGAAGGTCTGTGCGTCCGGGCCCGGCACCGGCGGGTCGGGACGCGGGATCACCGGCAAGACGATCCATGTCGGTGTCCTTGCTGACCCTGGATCATCGGTGGTCCCCGGACTGGAGCAGCAGTTCTTCGACGTGGCTGACGCCTTCGCCCGGTGGTGCAACGCCGCCGGCGGCATCAACGGGCGGACCATCGTTGTCGACAAGCTCGACGCGAAACTCTTCGACGGGGCCAAGGAAGTCATCCAGGCGTGTCAGCAGGACTTCATGCTCGTCGGGGGTGGCAACGCGCTCGACGCCCCTGACGTGAAGCCGCGTCTAGCCTGCAATCTCGCCCAGATCCCGGCCTACACGGTTTCCCCCCAAGCCACGAGTGCCGGGTTACAGGTGACTCCCATCAAGAGCTTCCCAACCGTCTATTCGGTGGGTGGGCTGCGCCTGCTGGCATCCGCCTACCCCGAGACCCAGCATGGACTGGGCATCGCCGGCAGCAGCCTGGCATCGCTGGTTCCGCAAGGTCTCCGGGCGCAGGAAGCTTGGACGAATCTCGGGTACAAGGTCGCTACTGTCCAGCCACGTCCGGCACTGGTGGACAACTACCGGCCATGGATGGAGCAGATGAAAGGGGCCGGAGCCAAGGCAGACTACGAGATCGGAGCGCAAGACCCGTCGTCCATCTTCGCCGCGATGAGCGGCACCAGCTTTTCCCCACAGTGGGTGCTGTTCGGCTCGCAGTTCTACTCACCAAACTCTGTGAAGGCAGCAAAGGCTGCCCACTACCTGCCGCCGAGCTACGTCGCGATGCAAAGCCTCCCGTTTGACCTGGCTGGCAAATTCCCGGTAGTGCAGCAGGTCAAGGACATCATGGCCGCCGGCGCCGGCACGGCGGGCATCGATGGCTTCACCTCGCTCGCGTTCAACGCCTGGACGTTGTGGGCGCAATCCGCAACGTCATGCGGCACCGACCTGACGCAGGACTGCGTGCTGAAGAGCGCTGGCGCCCACACCGGCTGGGACGCCGGAGGACTCTTCCCTCCTTCCAACACGAGCCCCCGCGCGACGCAACCAACGGACTGCATCCTGCTGGTGCGACTCACGAAGAGCGGCTTCGTCTACGACGAGAAAGCGACGCAGCCCAACAAGTACCCGTACAACTGCGACCGCAAGAACCTCACGAGGACCAAGAGCTACACAACCGGCAACTAGGGACCGCGCGCATGCCCGTTTTGAAGGAGTCCGATGGCCAACCGTGATCTGTACCTGTACGAGGTGATCGACATCGTCGGTCAAGGTCAGTACGAGTACATGGAACACCTTTGGAAAGATCCGGTCCAAGACATGCCGGAGATGGACAAGCTGCAAGGGTCCTTCTACATCTGCGCCTTCGGCGGCGGACGCTGGCCACAGGTTGTCAACATCTGGGACGTCGGCACCGCCGGTTGGACCGGATGGGCCAAGAACGTGGATCGGCTCAACCTGAAGCGCCGGAGGGCGTTCTATGGAGAGTGGTGGGACAAGGCGTATCAGTGGCGGACCGGCGGCTTCGATCGGCTCTGCGGCGGCGTGCCCGGTAGTCCGAACACTGCGGAGATCGTGGCTCGGGGCGTCAAGGGCAGCCTGTTCGTCAACGAGATCCTCAGCGTCCGCCCCGGGACCAACCTCGAGTTCCTGGCCGCAGTCGTCGAACAGCGGGTGCCTTTGATGCGCGAGTACGGTCACGAGCCGACGGGCCTCTACGAGGTCATCGACAACCCGCATGAAGTAGTCATGGTCTGGGCGACCAGCATCCCCAGCCGCAGGACGTGGCTAGCGAATCGTGACACGACGAGAGGTCTCAGCACCGAGGGCAGGGCCGACGATCGCATCCTCGACTGGGAACGCCGCGCCTGCGAGTACACCCTTGGCGGAGCCAGCCACATCATGACGCCGCTTCCTCGCACCGTCTACGGCCCCGATGACTGGGAGGACGCTTCGCTGGACTCCTGGCTCACGGGCACCCCAGCGCAGCTGCCGTGAACGGCGTCGTTCCCCGCTTCGCCGGGTGCTTAGCCGGATGAGTCGGTCCGCGGCGTTTCTCGCGGCGCAATCGTTACTGGGCCGCTACTGCGAGGCGGTTCTGCGCTTTGACGCTGACCTTTTTGCCTCCTGCTGGACTGGCTCAGCGCAGTGGTCCATCCCGGGCGAAGGCTTGGTGTCCGGGCGCGAGGAGATCGTCCGGACCTTCGCAAACATCCGCGCGGACTATGAGCTATGCATGCAACACGTTGTCGGCAGTGTGATCGACGTCCGCACGCCAGGCACCGCCAAGGCCGTAACGCAGGTTCGCGAACTCCAGTGGAGACGTGACCGGTCCGCCAGCGAGTTGATTGGCGTGTACCACGACGACATCGCGATCTCCGATGATGCGCGCTACTCCCGGCGCGATTTCGAACTCGTCTACAGCGGTCCCGTGAGCCTGCCAGGCAAGCTGCACCGACCCCGGCAATTCGGTGAGAAGCTTTCAGGGTCTGGCACGGGGGCCCACGACAGGAAAGGTGGGGGATGAAGCCATGGCGAACCCAGCCGCTGCGGAGCAGGTGAAGAGTCGTCCCAACGTTGTGCTCGTCCTGCTCGACGATCTCGGGTTCGCTCAGTTCGGGTGTTACGGCTCTGATCTCGCCTCGCCCAATGTCGACCGCCTGGCCCGAAATGGCCTGCGGTACAACACCTTTCACGTGACGGCGCTGTGCTCGCCGACTCGTGCCTCGCTGCTCACCGGTCGCAACCACCATGCCGTGGGAATGGGCTTTCTCGCCGACCTGCCGATGAAGTCGCGTGGCTACACGGCTCGTATCCCCCCGACGGCGGCCACCTTGCCGCGCCTGCTTCGCGACGATGGCTACAGCACCATGGCCGTCGGCAAGTGGCACCTCATCCCGCGAGGTGATCGGAGCCCGGCGGGCCCGTTCGATCTGTGGCCGCTAGGCCTGGGCTTCGAGCGTTACTACGGCTTCCTGCGGGGCGACGCGAACCACTGGGCACCCGAATTGGTGCGCGACAACTCGTACGTCGATCCGCCGGCCGCTCCGGGTAGCGGTTACCACCTCACCGAAGACCTGGCCGAAGAGGCCATCCGCATGGTCGTCAGCCAGCAGCAGTCGGCGCCGGGGAAGCCGTTCTTCCTGTATTTCGCGACCGGCGCGATGCACGCCCCCCACCACGTGGAGCGATCCTGGGCCGATGCTTATGCGGGGCAGTTCGACAAGGGCTGGGATCAATGGCGATCGGAGGTCTTCGAGCGGCAGCTGGCAAGTGGAGTGGTGCCCCCGGGAACAAAATTGACGGAGCGACCTTCGTGGGTCCCGGCCTGGGATCAGCTCCCTGCGGACGAGCGCCGGTTGTACGCCCGCATGCATGAGGTCTACGCCGGCTTCCTCAGTCATACCGATGCGCAGATCGGCCGGCTCGTCCAAGCGCTGGAGCGCATGGGCGCGCTGGACAACACGGTGTTCATCGTGATGTCTGATAACGGAGCCAGCGCGGAAGGAGGCGTGCGCGGTACGAGCAACGAGCATCGGTTCACCCACCGGGTCGCCGACGATCTGGGAGAGAACCTCGGCAAGCTCGATGACTGGGGCGGCATCCACGATTACCCGCATTACGCCTGGGGTTGGGCCTGGGCCGGCAACACGCCCTTCCGGCTGTGGAAGCGCTACACCTGGCTGGGGGGCACGCGAGTGCCGATGATCGTCCATTGGCCTCGCGGGATCGAAGGGCGCGATGAAGTGCGGACGCAGTTCGCTCACGCAGTCGACCTGCTTCCCACCGTGTTGCAGGCCTGCGGTGTCGAAGCGCCCGAGGTCGTCGGCGGCGTCGAGCAGATGCCGATCGATGGAGCGAGCCTGCTGGCGACCTTCAACGATGCCGGGGCCCCCTCGCCGCGCGCGTCACAGTATTTCGAGATGCTCGGGTCCCGCTCGATGGTCGTGGGGTCCTGGAAGGCCACGACCGACCACGTCTCCAAGGGTGTGCAGGACGAGGAGGAACTGCTCGAGGGGAGCCGCGACTTCCGGCTTGATCGGTGGTCGCTCTTCAAGCTCGACGAAGACTTCTCCGAAGCTCACGATCTCGCCGACCGCCATCCCGAAATCGTGACTCAACTCGAGCAGGAGTGGGAGCGGGCCGCCGAGCGCAACGGAGTGCAGCCCATGTCGGACGGTCTTGTGGACCGGCTGGGCGACCTGGCCCAGCCCGCTTATCCCGCCGGCCAAAACGTCGTGCTGTATCCCGACGGCGGGCCCGTATCCGACGAGGCTCTGCCCATGCTTTTCGGCGGGGGCCGGCTGGTCGCCGAGGTGGAGGTTCCCGACCGGCCCGAAGGCGTGCTGTTCGCGCTCGGCGACTGGAGCAGTGGAATCTGCGCGTTCGTCTCCGACGGTCAGCTCTGTGCCGCGCTCGCGCTGCCCGGGGATGCCATTGTCGTGCGAGCTGAGCGGCGGCTCACGGCGGGGCCTGCGCAGCTGGGCTGCCAGCTGCGCACCGACCCTGGTGGCGGCTGCCATCTGGACCTTGTCATCGATCAAGCTGTGGTCGCGACCGGGAGCAGCTCGATTGCACTCCCGCTGGCCTGGCAACACGGTGGCACCTCGCTGACCCTCGGCTACGACCGCGGTCTGCCGGTGAGCGACGAGTACGCCCCGCCATTCAGGTGGAACGGAGAACTGCACCGGGTCGTGATCGCTGCCGGTCACTTCCGACCGCCCGCGCTGGATGTCGTACGGGTGGCGCTCGAGGTGGACTGAGCCCGGCCAGGCAGTGATCCGGTCGCGACCGCCTCCTTTGGAGCGTGCTGACGGATGCAAGCAAGCGGCGGAGCTCTGATCCCCGTGGATACGAGCTGAGCAGCGGCAGGCCAGGCGCGGTCAGCCAGCGATGATGGACCCATGCGGTCTGTCTGCGTCTTCTGCGGGTCCAGCGACGGTCGACGTCCCGAATATCGGCACGCCGCGTCAGCGCTGGGAACGCTCCTGGCCGCGTCGGGAATCGGCGTGGTCTACGGCGGGGCCTCCGTGGGGCTCATGGGCGCCGTCGCCGACGCCGCGCTGAGGGCGGGCGGCACGGTGATCGGCGTCATCCCGAAGCACTTCGACGATCGCGAGGTCGCGCACTCCGGCCTCACCGAGCTGCACGTCACCGAGAACATGCACGAGCGCAAGGCCCTCATGGCCGACCTCTCCGACGGTTTCATCGCCCTGCCCGGCGGGTTCGGCACGCTCGAGGAGCTGGCGGAGGTCACGACCTGGACGCAGCTCGGGCTGCATGCCAAGCCGGTCGGGGTGCTCGACGTGGGTGGTTTCTACCGGCTGCTGCTGGAGTTCGCGGACCATCTCGTCGCCGAGGGCTTCGTCGCGGCGCAGCACCGCCGGCTTCTCGTGGCCGGCGACACCCCGCAGGAGCTGCTCGCGCGGCTGCGTGAATGGACCCCACCCGCGCACGTCAAAGGCTCCGTCGCCGGCGCCGGAGACCTTCGCTAGCCCCGCTCGTCGCGCTGGTGAACGATGCCGGCCGCGATCAGGGCCTCGACGTCCGGGACACCCCACTCGGTGAGGGCGTCACGGCTGTGCGCACCAGCAGGCACCGGCGGCCAGGCGACCGCGGAAGGAGTGCGGCTGAACCGCGGGGCCGGACCCGGCTGGCGGACCCCTTCGATTTCCACGAACGTTTCACGCGCCGCGTTCTGCGGATGAGCGTGCGCCTCGGACATCGACAAGACCGGGGCGACGCAAGCATCGGTGCCGTCGAAGACGGCGCACCACTCGTCGCGGGTGCGGCTCGCGAAGATCGCGGTGAACCGTTCCCACAGGTACGGAATCCGGTCGTCGGCGCGGAGGCCTTCCT
Organism: uncultured Actinomycetota bacterium; assembly: GCA_963782485.1. Lineage (GTDB taxonomy): Bacteria > Actinomycetota > Actinomycetes > Frankiales > Frankiaceae > DATAZK01. The sequence continues at coordinate 354,634 of CAWAJV010000003.1, read as the reverse complement.
CGGGCGTGACGCCGAGGCCGGCCAGCAAGGCCTGGTAGAACGCCTCTTCGATGGCTCCGACGGCCATGAACTGGCCGTCGGATGTCTCGTAAACGGCGTACCAGGGACGCCCGCCGTCCAGCAGGTTCTCGGCCCGCCGGTCCGTCCAGGCACCTGCGGCCTGCCAGCCGTAGATCATCGTCATCAGCGCCGAGGCGCCGTCGGTGATGGCCGCGTCGACCACCTGCCCCTGGCCCGAGGTACGGGCCTCGAGCAGGGCAGCCAGCACGCCCATGACCAGGAACGTGCTGCCACCCCCGAAGTCGCCGACCAGGTTGAGCGGCATCACCGGGCGTTCCTGGGGGCCGATGGCGTGCAGGGCACCGGTGATGGCGATGTAGCCGAGGTCATGGCCGGCCAGGTGGGACCACGGGCCATCCTGTCCCCAGCCGGTCATGCGCCCGTAGACCAGGCGCGGGTTGCGTGCGAAGCAGGCGTCAGGGCCGATACCGAGCCGCTCGGTGACGCCGGGACGGTTGCCCTCGATGAGGATGTCGGCCGACTCGACGAGCTTCAGGACGACCTCCGCCGCACCTTCCTTGCGGAGGTCGACGATCGTGGAGCGGCGACCGCGCGCCGAGACGTCGTAGGCAGCAGCGCTGACCGGCAGCGGCATGTTGGGGCTGGGACGGTCGATGCGCAGCACCTCCGCACCCATGTCGGACAGCCACATCGCGGCGGTGGGCCCAGGCCCGATACCGGCCAGCTCGATGACGCGCACCCCGGTGAGCGGTCCCGATCGAGTCACGCGTACGTCCTCCAAGCAAGGTGTTTCGGCTGCTCACGGCGCCCATCCGGCGTCTGCTAGCAGTCAAACAGACCCGCTCGTCGCACGGCATGGGAGGTGCTCCGAGGTGACCCGGCCCACAAATGGCAAACACTGCTAGCAGGTTGCTTGCAATCGTTAGCACCCGGGCATAGCGTTGTTGGTGCGAGCAAAGGAGGTGTCCGGGATCATGCCGAACTTGAATGTTCCAAGTATCAACGTGTCGAATCTGAACGTTCCGAGCTTGAACGTCCCCGGTCTCTCCGGGCCGTCACTCAAGGTTCGCGATCTGGGTGATTACATTCGCGAGCAGCGTCGCTCCGCCCAGATCTCGCTGCGCCAGCTGGCCCGCCAGGCCGGGGTGAGCAATCCGTATCTGAGCCAGATCGAGCGGGGCTTGCGCAAGCCCTCCGCCGAGATCTTGCAGCAGATCGCCAAGGCGCTGCGCATCTCTGCCGAGGCGTTGTACGTGCAGGCCGGCATCCTTGAAGAGCGTGAGGGAACCGACCTCGCGCAGGCGCTGCTCCACGATCCGCATCTGAACGAGCGGCAGAAGCAGGTGCTGATCGAGATTTACGACTCGTTCTGCAAGGAGAACGAGGCCCGCTCCGCCGCAGAAACTGCCGGTCAAATGGCGGCTGCGGAGGGTGTTGACATGGAGATATCGGATGCTCCGGTGCTCTCCGTTCCTGACTCGCCCGGCCCGAATGCGGCTGCCGGCTAAATAGCTCGACTGCGGCATCAAGCCGCATTTCGGAAAGTCCGTTCTCTATCCCGCCATTTGACAAGCCGGATGGTTTGTCCAGGTATCAGGAGGTTCATCATGGCTACCACCAAGGCCACCACCACGCGTACTCGCAACACCGCAACGGTCAACGCCAAGGCCCGCACCAAGGCCGGCGCCGTCAAGGCTGACGCGGTCGTCGATCTCAACCGCGTTCGCGCGCCGTTCTACGCGTACGTCGGCGTCGCCGACCTCGCCGTCGAGAAGCTGCGCACCCTGCCCGACTTCTACGCCGCCCGCGTCCAGGACGCGCAGGAGCAGGTCCACACCGCGCGTGGCTCCGTGAAGACGCTTCCGGACACCGTCCGCGAGCAGATCAGCGCGCTGCCCACGAAGGCCAAGGGCACCTACACCCAGCTCGTCAAGCGTGGCGAGAAGCTGGTGACCACGGTTCGCAACAACCCGAACACGCAGGCCGCTCTCAAGCAGGCGAAGACCGCCCGCGCGCAGGCCAAGGGCGCTGCCACCTCGGTCCGCAAGGCAACCACGTCGGCCGAGAAGGCTGCGGAGGACACCGCCGCGAAGACCGGCTGACCCCGCACCGGCTTCAGGCCGGCACTGCTGGACCCGCAGAGCCCCGAGATCGCGCAGATCTCGGGGCTCCGCGCTGTGCGCGTCACGTTGCCAACGGCCACCGGACGGTGAGCTCGCCCAGCCGCCACCGCGACCGCCCGCCGATCACGGGCCAGCCGTCGCGCACCATTGCTGCCGCCATCGCCTGCCAGCGTTGGCGGGCACCGAACGCCGACAGCGGTGCAGCCGCCGCCCAGCGCTCATCCAGAGCCGTCAGCAGGGTATGCACCGCTTCCCCGCGGACGTTGCGGGCGATGAGCGCCTTCGGTAGCCGTTCGGCAAGCTCGGACGGGCGCTCCAGGCTCGCCAGATGCGTCGACAGCGTCAGGGACACGGGTGCACCGCGCTCGACCAGGAACCAGGTGGCCCGCCGGCCCACCTCGTCGCACGTGCCGTCGATGACGGCCGCGCCGGTGGAGCTCATCTGCTGCCAGGCGGCCGGCACGGCCGCCTCGTCGTACTGACGCAGGACGTTCATGGCCCGCACGATCACCGGGCTGCTGCCGGCGAGCTCGAAGCCTCCGCGCCCGAACGTCAGTGACGGCGGTCGCGCGGCGGCTTGCGCTGCCGCCACGCGTTCCGGATCGATCTCCAGGCCAAGCGTGCGGACGTTCGGGACCTGCTTGCAGAGCCGCTGCGCGAGCTCCACCGTCGTCACCGGGGTAGCGCCGAAGCCCAGGTCGACGACGAGGGGATCGGTCGCGCTCGCCAGGCGATCGGCGAGTGCCCAGAGCAGCCACCGGTCGACCCGCCGGAGCCGGTTCGGGGCGGTGGTGCCGCGGGTCGGGATCCCCAGGGCGCGGGCCCGCCCCGAGGCCAGCCGCGGGGCTCGCGGAGTGGTCCGGGAAGGAACGGGCACCCTCGCGAGGTTAGGGCTGCTGGCAGAATCGTTCGGGTAGCGGCCCCGAAGCCGTTGAATTCCTCGGAGGTGTCCACCGGTGCCAGCGCGCCGTCCCGCTCACCTTCGAGGGCTCTCACCGGTGGGTCGCGGCGGCCCGGCGGATCTGCGGCGCGTGGCCATGCTGTCGGTTCACACCTCCCCGCTTGATCAGCCCGGGACCGGCGATGCCGGCGGCATGAACGTGTACACCGTCGAGCTCTCGCGCCAGCTCGCCGCCTGCGGGGTCGAGGTCGAGATCTTCACCCGGGCGACCAGCAGCGATCTACCTCCGGTGGTGCCGCTCGCGCCGGGCGTCCTGGTCCGTCACGTCACGGCCGGGCCCTACGAGGGCCTGCGCAAGGACGATCTGGCCGCCCAGCTCTGCGCGTTCACGGCGGGCCTGATGCGGGTCGAGGCCGCCTACGAGCCGCGCCACTACGACGTGGTGCACTCCCACTACTGGCTGTCGGGTCAGGTGGGTTGGGTCGCCGCGGAACGCTGGGCCGTCCCGCTGGTGCACACGGCTCACACGCTGGCCCGCGTCAAGAACGCCGCGCTCGCTGCCGGTGACACTCCCGAGCCCGCCGCCCGGGTCATCGGTGAGCAGCAGGTCGTCGATGCCTCGACCCGGCTCATCGCCAACACTCCGGCCGAGGCCGACCAGCTCGCCGAGCTGTACGACGCGCCCCCGGGAAGCATCGATGTCGTCGCGCCGGGTGTCGACCTGGAGGTCTTCCGGCCCGGCGAGGCGTCGACCGCTCGTACCCGGCTCGGGGTTCCTCCGCATGCCCACCTGCTGCTGTTCGTCGGGCGCCTGCAGCCGCTGAAGGCGCCCGACGTGCTGCTGCGGGCCGCCGCCGAGATGCTGACGCGCGATCCCTCCCTGCGGGATCGGCTGATCGTCGCCGTCGTCGGCGGCCCCAGCGGCTCCGGCCTCGACCACCCGCGGGCCTTGCAGGACCTGGCGGCACAGCTCGGCATCACTGACGTCGTCCGCTTCGAGCCCCCGGCGCCGCAGGAGCGGCTCGCGGACTGGTATCGCGCCGCCTCAGCGGTCGTGGTGCCGAGCCACAACGAAAGCTTCGGTCTGGTTGCGCTGGAGGCCCAGGCCTGCGGAACCCCCGTCGTCGCTGCGGCGATCGGCGGCCTGCGCACTGCGGTGCGCGACGGCGTCAGCGGCATCCTCGTCGATGGTCATGACCCGGCGGATTACGCGACGGCCGCCGGCCGGCTACTGAGCGCCCCGGCGTATCGGGACCGACTGTCGCGTGGTGCCTTGGCCCACGCGGGCGGGTTCGGGTGGGCGGCGACCGCCGGGGGTGTGCTGGACTCCTATCGGGCCGCGGTGCAAGAGACCGACGCGGCCCTGCTCGCCGCCCTCGCTTAGTGGGTAGGGGCACCTCGAGCATTTCCAGCCCTTCGACGAACCGGAGCCGCCGTGCCGAGCGCGCTGAGCACTGAGGAGCGCACCCGCCTCGATCGGGTCATCGAGCAGACCCTGGTCGATCTGGAGCTGACCTACGAGCACCCGCGGGACGGCGCGTTCTTCGTCTCGTTGCCGGGGGAGCACAAGCTGGCCACCATGACGTGGCTGGTCGTGCAGGACTTCAGCCTGCTCGTCGAGGCGTTCTTCATGCGCAAGCCGGAGGACGACCCCGCCGCCGTGCACGCCTGGCTGCTCGGGCGCAATGCCCACATGTTCGGGCTGTCGTTCTCGATCGACCAGCTCGGCGACGTCTACCTGGTCGGCCGGCTCCCGCTCTGCGCCGTCGAACCGGACGAGATCGACCGGATCCTGGGATGCATGCTGCGCTACTCGGACGAGAGCTTCGATACCGCCGTGGCTTTGGGGTACGAGAGCTCGATCCGTCGCGAGTGGGCCTGGCGGGTCAAGCGGGGCGAGAGCACGGCGAACCTGCAGGCCTTCGCGAAATTCGCCGGAGGCGAAGAGTAGGTACGGGCGCCGGAGGCGAAGAGTAGGTACGGGCGCCGGAGGCGCAAGAGTAGGTACGGGCGCCGGAGGCGAAGAGTAGGTACGGGCGCCGGAGGCGAAGAGTAGGTACGGGCGCCGGAGGCCCGGAAGAGTAGGTACGGAACCGCGGGTGCGGCGACCTCGTAGGCCGTAAGGCCCGATGGGCGACGTCGCCCGGTGAGGAACAATGGCCTCATGCCGACCCTCGTGCTGCTGCGCCATGGCCAGAGCGATTGGAACCTCAAGAATCTCTTTACCGGATGGGTCGATGTCGATCTGTCCGAGACGGGGGTGGCGGAGGCGGTGCGGGGCGGCGAGCTGCTGCGTGACGCGAGGGTCCTGCCCGACGTCCTGCACACCAGCTTGCTGACGCGGGCGATCCGGACGGCAACCCTCGGCCTCGAAGGGTGCGGTCGTTCCTGGGTTCCGGTGCACCGGTCGTGGCGCCTGAACGAGCGCCACTACGGCGCGCTGCAGGGCCTCGACAAGGCTGAGACCAAGGAGAAGTACGGCGACGAGCAGTTCCTGCTGTGGCGCCGCTCGTACGACACCCCGCCGCCGCCGATCGAGGCCGGCCAGCCGAGCGGGGTCGACGAGCGTTACGACGCTCTCGCGCCGGACGTCATCCCGCAGACCGAATGCCTGAAGGACGTCCTCGAGCGGATGCTGCCGTACTGGTACGACGCGATCGTGCCGGACCTGCTGGCCGGGCGCGTCACGATGGTCGCGGCGCACGGAAACTCCCTGCGGGCGTTGGTGAAACACCTTGACGGCATCAGCGACACTGACATCGCCAGGCTGAACATCCCGACCGGCATCCCGCTGAGGTACGAGCTCGATGACGCCCTGCGCGTCGTCAGCTCGGAGTACCTGGATCCAGAAGCCGCCAAGGAGGCTGCCGCCGCCGTCGCAGCGCAGGGCTCCAAAAAGCCCTAGGCCTCCGTCAGCGGGAGCAGCGCGATCGGCCCGCCCTGCGCCAACCGCTTCTCGCAGTGCTCCAGCAGCACGTCGTACGCCGCGCTGCCGATCAGCTCGCGCAGCTCGCTCTCGTACGAGCGCACCACGGGTTCGGCGCCCGCAGCATGGGCGCTGGCAGCAGACGAGCACCACCAGTTCAGGTCGGCGCCACCTTCGCCCCAGGACGAGCGGGCGAACTCGGTGATCGTCGTGCGGCCGCGCTCCTCGCCCATGTCCTCCCACTCGCGGCGCACCGGCACCTGCCAGCAGACTTCAGGCTTGGTCTCCATGAAGTGGTGGCCGTTTCGCGTCGCCAGGTGGTGCAGCGCGCAGCCGTACGTGTCACCCTCACCGCGGTTGAAGAAGACGCACACGTCGTCGACGACGGCCGTCTTGCGCGCCGGCTCGCCTTCGAGCTCGTCGGTGATGAAGAGCTTCTTGGTGCCGTGGCGCTCCCAGAGCTCGGGCGTCAGCTGCTTGGCGTAGCCCTTCACGCGCTTCTCGTCGGCCTTGTCGACGAAGTAGGCACCGTGGGTGCAGCACGCGTCGTCCGGGCGCTCGGCATTGATGCCGTGGCAGCCGCGGCCGAAGATGCACGTCCACGTGGAGAGCAGCCACGTGAGGTCGGCGCGGATCTCGTGATCCGGGTCGTCAGGATCAGGGAAGGTCAGCCACTCTCGCGGGCTGCCGTGCGCCGGCGGGGTCACGTCGCGAACGTACCTAACGAGCCTGCGGTTCGCGTGACGCCAACCCGGCGTGGCAGCGACATCAGGGCGTTCTGCTCGCCGTTCTGCCGCATACGCTCATGCATCATGCGTCTCGGAGTGCTGGACGTCGGGTCCAACACCGTCCACCTGCTTGTCGTCGATGCCCATCCGGGTGCCGCGCCGCTGCCCGCCGCCAGCGTCAAGACGGCGCTCGGGCTGGCCGAATTGCTGCTCGATGACGGGACGCTCGGGTCCGATGGCGCCGCCCGGCTGTGCGAGACGGTCGAGATGGCACGCATCGAGGCGAAAGAGCTCGGCGTCGAGGAACTGCTCGCGTTTGCGACGTCCGCCGTACGCGACGCCGTGGACAGCGACGCCGTCCTGGCCGAGGTTCGGGCCCGGACCGGGGTCGACCTGCAGGTGCTGAGCGGTGACGATGAGGCCCGGCTGACGTTCCTCGCGGTGCGGCGGTGGTTCGGCTGGAGCGCCGGCCGGCTGCTGGCCCTCGACATCGGCGGCGGTTCGTTCGAGGTCGCGGCCGGCGAGGACGAGACACCCGATGTCGCCGCTTCCCTGCCGCTCGGCGCCAGCCGGCTGACCCGCGATTGGCTACGGGCCGATCCTCCCAAGCGGAGCGACATGGCGGCATTGCGCAAGTACGCGAAGGCTCAGCTGGCCCCACTCGTCAAAGATCTGTACGAGCTCGGCGATCCCACCCGGGTCGTCGCGACGAGCAAGTCCTTTCGCTCGCTCGCCCGTATTGCCGGCGCTGCGCCCTATAGCAAGGGGCCGTATGTTCGCCGTTCCTTGACCGCAGCAGATCTGGATGGCGTCACCGCGCGGCTTTCGAAACTCTCGTCGGTCGAGCGGGCCGCTCTCCCTGGCGTTTCACCGAGCCGCGCCCGGCAATTGTTGGCCGCTGCCCTGGTCGCTTCCGAGGCCATGGATTTGCTGGGGGTGACGGAGGTCGAGATTTGCCCGTGGGCGCTTCGCGAGGGAGTGATCCTCAGAAGGCTGGATCATCTTCCGGCCGAATAGGCTTACGTCGTGAGTGGCGACGGTCTGATCGCTCGGGTGCCTTCGGCGAAGGTGGCCCTGTCGACGGCGTCGACCTATCCCGAATCCACCGCCGCGGCGTTCGAAATAGCAGCTCGGCTGGGGTATGACGGGGTCGAAGTCATGGTCTGGACCGATCCGGTCAGCCAGGACATCGATGCCCTCCGGCGGCTGTCGGACTACCACCAGATCCCCATCCTCGCGATCCACTCGCCCTGCTTGATCATCACGCAGCGGGTCTGGGGCACCGACCCGTGGGGGAAGCTGGTCAAGGCGCAGGCGGCCGCCGAGCAGCTGGGGGCCTCGACGGTGGTCGTTCACCCGCCCTTTCGCTGGCAGCGTGATTACGCCCGCGAATTCATCAAAGGTATTGCTGACATGGCGAATGAGACCGAGGTCAGGTTCGCCGTCGAGAATATGTTTCCCTTACGCGCGCGCGGCCGCACGGTCGTTCCGTACGCGCCGGACTATTCGCCGGTCGACCAGGATTTCAGCCACGTCACCCTCGACCTTTCGCACACGGCCGTCTCCCAGTCCGACGCCCTGGAGATGGCGACCACTCTCGGCGATCGCCTGGCTCACGTCCACATCGCCGACGGCAGCGGCGCCCCCAAGGACGAGCACCTGGTGCCCGGGCGCGGAACGCAGCCCTGCGCGGAGCTACTCGAGCGACTCGCCGAGAACGGCTACGAGGGACTCGTCGTCGTCGAGGTGAACACGCGCAAGGCGGAGTCGCGGGCCGATCGCGAGGCCGACCTCGCCGAGGCGCTGGCGTTCACCCGGCTGAACATGGCAGCCCCCGCCGACCTCATCGAGCTTCGGCGTAACGCCTGAGCCGGCTGTGACGTCACTCTTCGATCCCCTGGTCGAGTTCTACGACGCGGCGCGGCCGAGCTACCCGGACGCGCTCTTCGAGTCGCTGGCGGCGCTCACCCGGCCGCTGCTGGGAGCCCGGATCGTCGAGGTCGGCGCCGGAACAGGCATCGCGACGCGGGGGTTGCGCGAGCGCGGCGCCACGGTGCTGCCGCTCGACCACGGCGCCGCAATGCTCGCGCGTCTGCAGGCCCGCGGCGCGGCGTTTCCGCCTGCGGTGCAAGCGGATGCGCACCAGCTTCCGGTGCGCAGCGGATGGGCCGATCTGGTCTGCTACGCGCAGGCCTGGCACTGGACGGACTACCCGCGAGCCGCGGCGGAGGCCGCCCGGGTGCTGCGGCCGGGTGGGGCGCTGGCGATCTGGTGGAACCTGGTGGACGCCGAGGGTCTGGACTGGGTGGCGCGCCAGCGGGCCCGCATCGACCGCGCCAATCCAGGGTGGGGGCAGGGGCAGCATCACAGCCGGCCCTGGGTGGCCGAGTTCGAGTCGCTCGGCTGGAGCGCGCAGACCGCGACCTGTTCATGGACCCGCAGTCTCCACCTTGACGAGTACCTGGTCTGGATGCGCTCGAAGTCCTACGTGGCGGCCATCGGTGGCCAGCGGCTGGAGGCGTTCCTGGCCGAGGAGCGGGAATCGCTGCTGCGGGCGTTCCCGGAGGGCGTCGTGCAAGAGCCCTTCGTCACGGAGCTTTATGTCTTACGGCCGCCGCCGGCAGCCATCCCGGGAGGAAACTGAACCATGGCCACCGCGATCCTGGGCGCCGGCAAGATCGGCGAGGCGCTGCTGGCTGGGCTCCTGCGCAGCGGCGTTGCGCCGGGTGAGCTGTGCTTCACCGAGCAGTACCCGCAGCGGGCGGAGCAGCTCAGCAAGCAGTACGGCGTTCAGGCGGTGCCCGCCGCGAAGGCGGCAGAGGTGGCGGATCTCGTGGTGATCGCGGTGAAGCCGGCCGACGTCGCCGGGGTCGCCGCCGAGATCGCGCCCGCGCTCGATCCCGGGACCCTCGTCGTCAGCGTCGCCGCCGGGGTGACGACGCGAGAGTTGGAGGCGTCGCTCCCGTCCGGAGCGCGGGTGGTGCGTGTCATGCCCAACACCCCGATGCTGGTGGGCGAAGGGATGTCGGTGATCTGCGCCGGCACCCAGGCGAATTCCACCGACCTCGACCGGGCCGAGGCTTTGCTCGCCGCCGTCGGGCGGGTGGTGCGGCTGCCCGAATCGCAGTTCGACGCCGTCACCGCGCTTTCCGGGAGCGGGCCGGCCTACGTCTTCCTCCTCGTCGAGGCACTGGTCGATGCGGGCGTGCTGCTGGGCCTGCCGCGTCCGGTCGCGACGCAGCTGGCCGTCCAGACCGCGCTGGGATCCTCCGTGATGTTGCGCGACAGCGGCGATTCCGCGGCGCAGCTCCGTGAGGCCGTCACCTCTCCGGGCGGCACGACCGCTGCAGCCCTGCGCAAGCTGGAGGACCATCGGTTGCGGGCCGCCGTGAGCGACGCGCTCGAGGCCGCTCGGGACCGTTCCGCCGAGCTGGGAGGTAGCTGATGACCAGCGCGCCCGAGATTCCAGCGGCCCCGTCCAGCGTCGAGATCGTCTGGGACGACCAGCTGACGGCCTACGACCACGGCCCGGGCCATCCGCTGCGTCCGATCCGCCTCGAGCTGACCATGTCGCTCTCGCGCCAGCTCGGCATCCTCGACCGGCCGGGCATCAGCTTCCGGGCTCCGACGGTGGCCGGCGACGACCTGCTCGGCCTGGTTCACGATCCGCTCTACGTCGGCTACGTCCGGCGGGCCACGCCCGACCAGATCGTGAATGCGGCCGGTCGCCACTTCGGCTTCGGCAGCGCTGACAATCCGATCTTCGACCACATGCACGAGGCGTCCGCCCTGGTCAGCGGTGCCTCCGCGACGGCCGCCGCGGCCGTATGGGAGGGGCGGGCCAAGCGGGCAGTCAACCTCGCCGGCGGCCTGCACCACGCGATGCGTGACCACGCCAGCGGCTTCTGCGTCTACGACGACCCCGCGGTGGGGATCGCCTGGCTGCTGGCCGCCGGGGCTGAGCGGGTGGCGTACGTCGATGTCGATGTCCACCACGGAGACGGCGTGCAGGCGGCGTTCTACGGCGACCCCCGCGTGCTCACGATCAGCCTTCACGAGAGCGGGCGGACGCTATTTCCCGGCACCGGATTCGCCTCCGAGATCGGCCGGGGCGACGGCGCGGGCTACTCGGTGAACGTCGCTCTGCCCGCCGGGACGAACGACTCGGGTTGGAGGCGTGCCTTCGAGGCCGTCGTGCCATCGCTCCTGGCGGCCTACCAGCCGCAGGTGCTCGTCACCCAGCATGGCTGCGATACGCACTGGCTGGACCCGCTGGCACACCTGCAGTGCAGCGTCGACGGGCAGCGCGCCGCCTACCAGCGCCTCGCGGAGCTGGCCGACAGCTGCGCCGGCGGGCGGTGGGTGGCCCTCGGCGGCGGCGGCTACGAGGTCGGCCAGGTCGTGCCGCGGGCCTGGACCCACCTGCTCGCCGTCCTGACCGGTGATCCGGTGAACGGCGCCACCCCCGATGACTGGCGTCAGCAGGTGCGCGAGCGGGTAGGGGGTCCGGCACCCGCAGCGCTCACCGACCTGGAGGATCCGACCCACGCCCTAAGCGATGCCCCGGTCTGGGACGGTTCCGACGCCAGCCCCCTCGACGAGTCCATCTCTGCGACCCGGCGGGCCGTGTTCCCGCTGCACGGGCTGACCCCCTGACGCATGCCGGCCAAGCAGAAGCGCTCGCCGCCCGGCGAGCTCAGTGAGCGACTGAAGGCGTTCGCGCTCGGGCTGCCCGAAGCGTGGGAAGACCACCCGTGGGACCACACCGTCATCAAGGTGCGCAAGAAGATCTTCGTCTTCCTGGGCAGCGGGGACGAGCAGTCGCCCTACAGCATCGGGGTGAAGCTCCCGGCCTCGGCCGAACACGCCCTCGCCATCCCCGGCTCGACCCCGATGGGCTACGGCATGGGCAAGTACGGCTGGGTGACGGTCGAGCTGCGCGAGCCGCTGCTGCCGTACGACCTGCTCTCCGACTGGGTCGAGGAGAGCTACCGGGCCATCGCCCCGAAGACGCTGGCCGCGCGGATCGCCGACGAAACCTGACGTAGCGGCCGCCCGATCCCGCGAAACGCGGGGCCCAGGCTGACCTGCGGCGACGGGTAGGCTGCACCCAGACTGCACAAAGGAAGCGAAGGTCACCCCGTGGGTTCGGTAATCAAGAAGCGACGCAAGCGCATGGCCAAGAAGAAGCACCGCAAGCTGCTGAAGAAGACCCGCGTTCAGCGTCGTAACAAGAAGTAGAGGAGATCGCGACGCGGGCGAGCGCAGCGAGTCCGTGCGCGGGTCTCCGACCGTGATGTAGAGGAGATCGCGATGCGGGCGAGCGCAGCGAGTCCGTGCGCGGGTCTCCGACCGTGAAGTAGCGGAGATCGCGACGCGGGTCTCCGAGCACAAGACGGAGGGCGAATGGGGCGGCGTGTCCTGATCACCGGGGTGTCTCGTCACCTCGGTGGGCGCCTCGCGCAGATCCTCGCCGCCTCCCCCGACGTCGAGGTCGTCGTCGGGGTCGACACGAGCGCGCCCAAGGGTGATCTCGGGGGCACCGAGTTCGTCCGCGCCGACATCCGCAACCCGATCATCGCGAAGGTGCTGAGCACCGAGCGGATCGACACGGTCGTCCACATGAACCTCATCGCCACCCCGGAGCGCGCCGGCGGCCGCACGGCGATGAAGGAAATCAACGTCATCGGCACCATGCAGCTGCTGGCGGCCTGCCAGAAGGCGCCGCTCGTCCAGCGCTTGGTCGTGAAGTCGTCGACCGCGATCTACGGCTCGTCCTCGCGCGATCCGGCGCTGTTCACCGAGGAGTCTCCTCCGCGCGGCGCCCCGTCCGGGTTCGCCAAGGATGCCGTCGAGGTCGAGGGATACGTGCGCGGTTTCGGGCGCCGCCGTCCTGACGTGACGCTGAGCGTGCTGCGCTTCACCAACTTCATCGGTCCGCGGCTCGAGAGCTCGCTGACCCGCTACCTGTCCCTTCCCGTCGTCCCGACCGTGCTCGGCTACGACCCGCGGATCCAGCTCTGCCACGAGGACGACGCGCTCGAAGTCCTGCGGCTGGCGTCACTCACCGACCGGCCGGGCATCGTCAACGTCGGTGGCGCGGGGCAGCTCCTGCTCTCGCAGGCGATCCGGCGGGCCGGCCGGCTCTGGGTGGCGGTGCCGCCACCTGCGGTGAGCGTCACGGGCAGCCTGCTGCGGCGCGCCAAGCTGGTCGACGTCTCGCCCGAGCAGATCCGTTTCCTGGAACATGGTCGGGTGGCCGACGTCAGCAAGCTGCGTGACGAGTTCGGCTACACCGCGAAGTTCACCACCGCGTCGGCGTTCGACGACTGGGTGGCGACGGCGGGGCTGCGCATCATCGACCCCGCCGCCGTCGACGTGGCGGAGCGGATTGCGTTCTCGGTGCTGCGGGCAGGCCGCAATCGCTTGGACCGGATCGCGCAGCCGCTACGGGCGGCGCTGCCACTGCCGGGTCGTGAGGAGGCTGTCCATGTCTGAGGCACGGGTCATCCCCATCGGTGAGCCGGGGCGCGGCCGGTCCCACCGGAGCGGCGGTGAGGAGCCCGCGGCGTCGGGGGTCGATCGGGCCGCACCGGCCGAGTCCGATTGGGAGCAGAAGCTCGCCGGAGCCCTGGCGTTCCTGCGCCGGCGGATCACCGGCGAATATGACGTGGACGAGTTCGGCTTCGATCCCGATCTCAGCGACCACGTGCTGTCGGCGCCGTTCCGCCCGATCTACAACCGCTGGTTCCGGGTAGAGACGCGCGGCCTGGAGAACGTGCCTGACACGGGCAGCGCGCTCATCGTCGGTAACCATTCGGGCACCCTGCCGATCGACGCGATCATGACCTCGCTCGCGTTGCTGGACCACCATCCCGCCCATCGCCACGTGCGCATGCTCGCGGCGGACCTGGTATTCGCCACCCCGTTCCTCGCGCCGCTCGCGCGGAAGGGCGGAAACACCCTGGCGTGCAATGCCGACGCCGAGCGGTTGCTCAATGCGGGCGAGCTGGTCGGGGTGTTCCCCGAGGGTTTCAAGGGCGTGGGCAAGCCGTTCAGCGAGCGATACAAGTTGCAGCGCTTCGGACGCGGCGGGTTCGTGTCCGCGGCCTTGCGCACCGGAGCCCCGATCATCCCGTGCTCGATCGTGGGCGCCGAGGAGATCTACCCGATGATCGCTAACGTCAAGTCGCTGGCCCGGGTGCTGGGGCTGCCGTACCTGCCGGTGACCCCGACCTTCCCTGCCCTGGGGCCGCTCGGTCTTGTCCCACTCCCGTCGAAGTGGATCATCGAGTTCGGCGAGCCGATCGAGACGACACAGTTCGGCGAGGCGGCGGCCGATGATCCGATGCTCGTCTTCGACCTCACGGATCAGGTGCGCGAGATCATCCAGCAGACGCTCTACCAGCTTCTGATGTCGCGCCGCTCGGTCTTCTTCTAGGCCGGCCGTTCCGCTAGCCCGCGAGGCGGCGGACCAGCCGGCGCGAGCGCGACGGCCGCAGGCCGCGGACCGCGTCTTCGGCGGCGGAGCTGACCGTGTTGACCGACGACGACGCCGCCGACGCCACCGACGCGGCTGCGGTGCTCGTCGCTCCGGCCGCGCTGGAGGCCAGGTCGCGTACCGCACCGCCGATCCAGCGCGCCCCGCGCTCGGTCTCGGTCAGCACGACGTCGGCGGCGCCTCCCTTGCCGCCCACCGGCCATCTGATGGTGACCGCGAGCGGATCGCGGCGACCGGGAAGCTGCAGGCGTCCGGGCAGGCTGACCGTGCGGGCCGGCTTCACCGGGCGAATGACGGCGCTGCCGAGGCCGGTGACACTGCGGCGAAACTGCTGACCGTAGCCCTGGCCGGTGTAGCGGCGGCGGATAGCGGCGCCGGCGACGACTCCGCCCGCGACCGCACCGATCCCGGCCGCGGTCGGGACGCCGACGCGGGCTGCCTTGCGGGCCGTGCGGAAGTCGCGAATCTCCCAGCCGTGCTCGCGGGCGGCCTTCTTGAGATCCGGATCCGGGTTGACGGCGACCGCGTGGCCGGTCGCGGACAGCATGGGCACGTCGTTGATCGAGTCGCTGTAGGCCGTGCAGCGGCTGAGGTCGAGACCCTCCCGCTCGGCTAGCGCGCGCACCGCGTCAGCCTTGGCCGGGCCGTGCAAGGGAACGCCGATCAGCCGCCCGGTGTAGCGCCCGTCCTCGGTCTCGGCGACGGTGCCGAGTGCACCGGTCAGCCCGAGCCGGCGCGCGATGATCGATGCGAGCTCGACCGGGGTCGCTGTCACGAGCCAGACCCGCTGCCCGGCGTCGAGGTGCTGCTGGGCGATGGCCCGGGTCGGGCCCCAGATGCGATCGGCCATGAGGTCGTCGTAGATCTCCTCGCCGAGGCGGACGATCTCCTCGACCTCGCGTCCGGCGACGAACGCCAGCGCGGCCTCGCGGGCGTCGGCCATCCCTTCCGCGCTCTCCTGGCCACCCACCCGGAACGCGATCTGCTGCCAGGCGAACCGCAGGAGGTCACGCGAGTGGAAGAAACCGCGGGAGGCCAGCCCGCGCGCGAAGTGGAAGATCGAGGCGCCCATCATCATCGTGTTGTCGACGTCGAAGAACGCCGCGGCCGTCTCATCCGGCGGGACCGCGAGAGCGGCCTCGACCTCCGCAGCGGCAGCCGCAGCAGCGCCGGCGACCAGCTCGGGCTCGCGCGGCTCAGCCTTGCGTAGCAGCGGCGCCATAGCGTCCGGACCTCCCCGTGCCTCGCTGCGCGGTGGCTCCCAGCGACCTCAGCGTAGCGGGGCAGCCGGGTTTGGCGCGGACGCCGTTCCTCAGGGTGCCGTGACGCCGGTGATCCCCTGCCAGATGCTGTGCAGGATTCCCGTGATCGCACCAGGACCGCCTGCCGCCGGCGCCTGCGGGACAGCCGGCGAAGCGGGCAGTGGCAAGGGCGCGGTCAGCGGCGTAGCCAACGGCAGCGGGGCCACCGGATACGGGGTTCCTGCAGCTCCGCCGGACACCGGCGAAGGCGGCGCCAGGTTCGGCATCACGGTCGTCCCACCCACGCCGGACGTCACGTCGGAGAGCGTGGAAGCGGCTGCCTGCGGGTGCGCCGGACTCGCCACCGCACCGCTCGCCCCCTGCAGGCGGGTCTGCGCGCCGGCCACGGTGGCCGGCAACGGTGTGCTCGTCCTGACTCCGGCCGGTGGTTTCGCCGCGGGTTTTGGTGAGGGTTTCCCCGACGGTGGCGGCGAGCTGGCCGTCACCGCGCCAGGCAGTGGCGTGCCGGCTGCCGGCAGGCCCGCCGAGGTCGGTGCTGGGATGTGCGGCGGCCCGGTCCGGGCGGAGCCGGCTTTCGGCGTCACGACCCGTGCGGTCGCGGTGTGCGGTGGCGGGTTCGGCGAGTTGATGTGGTCGGCGGCGAACGCGATGCCTCCGCCGGCAGCCGAGAGTCCGATGCCGAAGGCCGCCAGGCGCACTCCGTTGCCCCGTCGGCGCGGTTTATCGCGCTTCGGTGGCGGCCGGTTGGCGGCGAGCCGGGAGGCTTCGGTGATCAGTTGTTGGCGGAGTGATACGCGAAATTCCTCGCGTGGCGTCAGCGAGGCTGACGACAAGGATTGCGCGAGGTGGCGAAATGCCGTGCGCATAGGTGCGCCATCGGCCAGGAGCTGGGGATCGCCGCGCTTTTTGCGGATCAGTCGCGTCTTGTTCGAAGACGCCATCGAAGGGCCCCTTTCCCCCGAAGTCGAGCAAATTGCCCGTCTGGTAGGGGAAACGACGCCACCCCAGCTGGGGATACGCCCGGAACGCCCGAATTACGACTTTTCTGGACGGAATCTGGATGTGTGCTGTGGCCCCAATTCGGGCCGGCGACGGCAGCGGGTCGAAGCTCTAGCGGACGGCGTCCTCGGGAAGCAGGCGGGCGAGCGCGCGGACGGCGCGGTACTGGAGGGCCTTGATGGCTCCGTCGTTCTTGCCCATCGCCAGTGCGGTCTCGCTGACCGAGAGGCCCTGCAGGAAGCGGAGCACGATGCACTCCTGCTGCTCGGGGTTCAGCTGCTTCACCGCGGCGAGCAGGGTCTCGTTCGTCATCGAATCCAGGACGGCGCTCTCCGGGCCGTCGGTGGTCTGTGCTGGACCGGATTCGAGGATGTCCTCGGTGGTGATCTCCAGGCGGTAGCGCCCGGACTTGAAGTGATCGGCGATGAGGTTGCGGGCGATCGTCACGAGCCAGGCGGCGAAGTCGCGGCCCTGCCAGGTGAAGCTGTCGATGCGTCGCAACGCGCGCAGGAAGGTCTCGCTGACCAGATCCTCGGCGAGGGTAGGACTCCCGACGCGGTAGTAGATGTAGCGGTAGACCAGGTCGACATAGCGGTCATAGAGGAGCCCGAACGCCTCCGCCTCACCCGACTGCGCCCGGGCGACGAGATCGGCGACGGTGGCGTCCGGCGCTGCCGGCGGCTCGCTGACCTCGACGGTGTCTCGCTCGACGGTGGTGGTGGCGGTGGTGGTGGCGCCGGCGGACCCGCCTGAGGCCGCGAGATCGCTGGCGGGGGGGCGGCGCTGGGTGGGGCTGGGTCGCGTCGCCGCCGGCCGCGGGGAAACCCCGGGGTGCGGAAGGCGCCGGGGCGCGGCACGGAACCGGACGAGCTCGGCCCGCAGGGCGCTGAAGTCGATCGGCTCGAGGACCGAACGCGTCGCCGGGCGGCTCACCAGTCACCGCCGGGCGCGCTGCGAGGTCGTGAGGTGCAGGGCAGCGCGTCGTCGCCGCATTGCTGCGACTTCGCTGGCATGCGTCCCCCGACTAGTGGGCGAAGGTTTGGGCAGTTTGACCGGGGATGACCATACGTGACCCAGGCGACGTTCCGCGAGACTTTGTTCGGACTGCTGCCACGCGGGAATGGTTCTCCGAATGGCTTACCGCGCATTGTCACCAGTTCCGGGGGTCGTGAACCCTCCCGAGGAACGTAAGTTTTGATCAGGGGCGGCGACCAGCGTCCCGCCATTCGCTGACTCGGGCGGATCCAGCCGGCAGGAGAGGGTGTCGCGTGAGCAACCTCGGCACCGCCGGGCCAGCCGGTGGTCCGTCGCATCCGCCGAACCTTGCCGACCTGGTCGAGACGGCAGCACGAGCCCGCGGACCGCACCCGGCGCTCGTCGGCGGCCACGGTTCGCTGTCCTGGGCAGAGCTCGATGCGCAGGTCACGCGGATGGCACGAGCGTTCGGCGGGCTGGGCTTGCAGGCCGGCGACCGGGTCGCGATCGTGCTGGGAAACGTCGTCGAATTCGGCTTTGCTTATTTCGGCGCGCTGCGCGGCGGCCTCGTCGTCGTTCCGATCAACCCGTCCTACACGAGCCGGGAAATGGCGTACGTGCTGAGCGATAGTGGTGCTCGCGCGGCCGTTGTCGCCCCGAGCGTTCTCGCGACGGTCGCGCAGGCTCGGCAAGAGGCGCCGGCACTCGAGATCATGATCGTGACGGGGGGCGACGAAGCACCCGGGAGCATCCAGCTTTCCACCCTTTTGGAGCAGCACTCCGACGCGCCGCTTGCCTCGGTCGGTGGCGGCGAAGACCTCGCGGTCCTGCTCTACACGTCCGGAACCACCGGGGTGCCGAAGGGGGCCATGCTCTCGCATCGCGCGCTGCTGGCCGATCAGCGCCACGTCAGCGAGATCACCCCGCCGGTGGTCGACGAGGACGACGTGGTGGTTCTCGTGCTGCCGCTCTATCACGTGTTCGGGCTCAACAGCGGGCTCGGCATGGTTGCCTCGTCCGGCGCGACCGGACTGCTCGTCGAGCGCTTCGACCCCACCTTCACGCTCGAGGAGATGGTTCGCTGGGGCGCGTCAGTGGTGCTCGGGGCGCCGCCGGTCTACGTCGCCTGGTCGCTGCTGGAGCAGCTGAGCGAGAGCTTTGCGGGCGTCCGGCTGGCGGTCTCCGGCGCTGCGCCGCTGGACCCTGACGTGGTGCGCCGCATCCTCAACCTCACCGGCCGCTACGTTTTCGAGGGTTACGGGCTCACCGAAGCCGCGCCGACCGTCACGAGCACGCTGATGAGCGAGGTTCCGCGACCCGGATCGGTCGGACGGCCGGTCCCCGGGGTCGAGGTCCGGCTGGTCGATGCCGCGGGCGAGCCGGTCGATGCCGACGATCCGGGCGAGATCGCGATCCGGGGCGACAACCTGTTCAGCGGCTACTGGCCGGACGGTCGTGATGGACCGGACGAGGACGGCTGGTGGCGCACCAGCGACCTCGCGATCGAGCTCGACAGCGGGGATTACCAGCTGGTCGACCGCCGCCCGGAGCTGATTCTCGTCAGCGGGTTCAACGTGTATCCGCGCGAGGTGGAAGACGTGCTGATCGCCCATCCCGACATCGAGGAAGCAGCCGTCGTCGGCATCCCGCATCCCTACACCGGCGAGGCCGTCAAGGCACTGGTAGTAGTGCGGTCCGGTTCGAGTCTCTCGGTCGACGACGTCACCACCCACGCCGCCCGCAGCCTGGCGCGCTTCAAGTCGCCGACGGCGGTGGAGTTCGTCGCCGAGATCCCACACACGTCGGGCCCGATGGGCAAGGTGGCCCGCGGCCGGCTGCGCGAGTCCGGCCCGCCGGACGCGGCCGTCCCACCGGGGTAGGTCGCATGCCCGGCCCGGTACGGCTCACCTTCATCACCCGCCGCGGCTGCCATCTGTGCGACGACGCCCGCGCCGTCGTGGCGTCCGTGGCCGCCGAGGCGGGGGTCGGCTGGGTGGAGCGCGACGTCGACGATCCCAGCGCCGAGGGCCTGGACGAGGAGTACGGCGACCGGGTGCCGGTGGTCCTGCTCGACGGCCGCGAGCATGCCTACTGGCGGGTGGACGCCGAGCGGCTCCGGGCGGCGCTCGCTGGACGGCCTTCTTGGTGACGCGGCGTCAGGTCCATTTGTGAAACTCTTCACGAGCTCTTAGAGTTAACACTCCGTCAGGGACCGCAAGGTCCTGGTTCGGGGCCGCTGAACGACGAGGAGCTGCATTGATGCAGGCCAGCGTCCCGGTGCATCGGCTTCGCGCTGACAAGCGCGGGATTCCCGACGCCACCGTCGCACGCCTTCCGCTTTACCTCCGTGTCCTCAGTGACCTCGCGGACCAGGGGGTGACGACGGTTTCGTCGGAAGACCTGGCCGGCGCTGCAGGCGTCACCAGCGCGAAGGTCCGCAAGGACCTCAGCCAGCTCGGCTCCTACGGCACCCGGGGAGTCGGGTACGAGGTCGACTGCCTGAGCGTGGAGATCAGCCGGGAGCTCGGGGTCACCAAGCATCGCGCGGTGGCCATCGTCGGGATCGGCAATCTCGGCCATGCGCTGGCCGGCTACGGCGGCTTCTCCGCCCGCGGTTTCCGGGTGGCCGGATTGTTCGACGCCGACCCGGAGCGCTACGGCGAGCTCGTCGCCGGCTTACGCGTGCGGCCCATGGACGAGCTGGCCCAGGTCGTCACGGGTGAGCAGGTCAGCATCGGGGTGATCGCCACTCCTGCGTGTGCGGCCCAGCAGGTCTGCGACCGGCTGGTGAGCTGCGGGGTGACGAGTGTCTTGAACTTCGCCTCCACCGTGCTTTCGGTACCTGCCGGCGTCGACGTGCGCAAGGTCGACCTCGCCGTCGAGCTGCAGATCCTGTCCTTCCACGAGACCCGCAAGTCGCGGGCGGCCGCACCCCCCGCGGAGCCGCGCACCGAAGCACTGACCGGGCGGGCGGTCTCGTGAGCCTGCTCGCCATCGGCCTGAACCACCGCAGCGCCTCGCCGGAGCTGCTCGAGCGCAGCGCCGTCAACCCCCAGGACGTCCCGAAGGTCCTCCACGACCTGCTGGCCGGGGAGCAGCTGGCCGAGGCCGTCGTGCTGACGACGTGCAATCGGGTCGAGGTCTACGCCGAGACGGCAACCTTCCACGGCGGCGTGACCGAGGTGGGCGAGGTGCTCGCCCGCACGGCCGGGCTGCCGTTCGAGGAGCTGCACCGCAGCCTCTACGTCCACCACGAGGCCCGCGCCGTGCAGCACCTCTTCTCGGTGGCCTGCGGGCTGGACTCGATGCTCGTCGGCGAGGCGCAGATCCTCGGCCAGGTGCGCCAGGCGTACAAGATCGCTCGCGAAGAAGGCGGCGCGGGTCGCGGGCTCTCCGAGCTCATGCGCGAGGCGCTTCGGGTCGGCAAGCGGGCCCATGCCGAGACCGGCATCGATACCGCGGCCGCGTCGCTCGTCGGGGTCGGGCTGCGAGTCGCCGGCGAGGCTCTGGGCGTCGCAGCCGCCGGCGACCAGGCGGGCGTTCTGAACGGGGTCCGCGTGCTCCTCGTCGGCGCGGGCTCGACCAGCGCGCTGGCAGGCAGCTTGCTGCGCAAGGCCGGCGCCGGCCCGATCGTGGTCGCCAACCGGTCCCGCGATCGCGCCCGCCGCCTGGCGACCAATCTCGACGGCCGCGCCATCACGCTCGAGGGGGTGGCCGCCGAGCTGCAGAGCGCCGACCTGGTCGTCACCGCGACGGGGTCGACCCTTCCGGTGATTCCGGCCGAGCTGGTCGAGCCCGCCCTCGCCGCGCGGGGCCGCGGCCTCGTGCTGCTCGATCTCGGCCTTCCGCGTGACGTCGAGCCGCGGGTGCGGGAGCTGCCCGGCGTCAGCCTGATCGATCTCGAAGGGCTGCGCGCGGCGCTGGGGGCCTCCGACGTCGTGACGGATGTCGATGCGGTACGCACCCTCGTCGCGGACGAGGTGGCGAGCTACCTGGACCGCCAGAGGGCGCTGCGCGTCGCGCCCACCGTCGCGGCCCTGCGCGCCCGCGCGGCGGAGATGGTGGCCGCCGAGCTCGACCGGCTCTCCGGCCGGCTGCCGACGCTGTCCGAGCGGGAACGTGCCGAGGTCGCGACCACCGTCCGGCGGGTCGTCGACAAACTCCTGCACGCGCCGACGGTGCGGGTGAAGGAGCTGGCCGAGAGTCCCGACGGCGATCGCTACGCCGAGGCCCTGCACGAGCTCTTCGAGCTGGACCCGCGCAAGGCCCAGGTGGTTTCGGCGCCGGGCGCGGAGATCGCCGGCCCGACCAGCGGTTCGCTGCGGTGACGGCAGCGCTCAGGGTGGGCACCCGGCGCTCCGCGCTGGCGCTGGCGCAGTCCTCGGACGTCGCGCGCCGGCTCTCCGAGACGCTGGGGCGGCCGGTGGAGCTGGTCGAGGTGGTCACCGAGGGCGACCGTTCCGCCGCTGCCATCAGCCAGCTCGGTGGCACGGGAGTTTTCGTGGCGGCCCTGCGTGAGGCGCTGGTCAGCGGCACGGTCGACGTCGCCGTTCATTCTCTGAAAGACCTCCCGACCGCTGCCGACCCGCGGCTCGCGCTGGCTGCCGTCCCCCAGCGGGAGGATCCGCGTGACGCGCTGGTGTCCCCGTCCGGCCAGGGGCTCGGCGAGCTGGCGCCCGGCGCGCGAATCGGCACCGGTTCACCGCGGCGGATGGCGCAGCTGCACGCGCTCGGCCTGGGTCTCGACATCGTTCCGATTCGCGGCAACGTCGACACCCGGATCCGCAAGGCGGTGAGCGGCGAGGTCGACGCGGTGGTGCTCGCCCGGGCCGGGCTGGCCCGCCTCGATCGGCTCCAGGACATCACCGAGGTGCTCGACCCGCTGCAGATGCTCCCGGCCCCCGGACAGGGCGCGCTCGCGGTCGAGTGCCGGGCCGGCGACACGGAGCTCTGCGCGGCGATCCGCGCGGCGCTCGACGATCCGGCCAGCCGCTGCACGGTCGCCGCCGAGCGCGCGCTTCTCGCGGCGCTGGAGGCCGGATGCACCGCACCTGTGGGGGCGCTGGCCGACCTCGTCGAGGCGGATGAGGCGCTGACGGACGAGCCGGACGGCACGATCGATGTGGCCGGCGAGATCTACCTCCGCGGAGTTGCCGCGGCGCCGGACGGGTCGCTGGCCCTCCGGTTGTCGATCACCGGCTCCGCCCAAGACCCCGAGAAGCTCGGGCGACAGCTCGCCGCCGACCTGCTGGAGGCAGGCGCGGCCGAAATAGTGAGGACAGGCTGATGAGCCCCACCGAAACGAAGGCCGCGAAGGGCCGCAAGAGCGCCGCCAAGACGCCGGCAGGCGCCGCGAGCGCCACCAAGGCAGCTGGGAAGCCGGCCAAGCCGCAGAAGGCGCCGGTCGTGCTCCTCGGAACCGGGCCGGGGGATCCGGATCTGCTGACGGTGCGGGCGGCGGCGGCGCTGCGCGAGGCTGACGTGATCTTTGCCGGGGACGAGGTGGCGGCGGCGCTGCTGCGCGACCTGCCCGGCGAGATCGTCGCCGTCGCTGCCGGTCACGACCCGGTCAAGGAGATGGCCGCCCGCGCGCGGGGCGGGGAGCGCGTAGTGCGGGCCTATGCCGGCGACCCGTTCGAGGCCGCCGACGCGGTCCGCGAGGCGACGGCATTGCGCCGCGCGAAGGTGGCCTTCGAGTTCGCGCCCGGCATCTCGGTGCCGTCCGGCGTGACCGGCTACGCCGGCATCCCCATCGGTTTCCCGCACACCGTGGCCGCCGTCGGGGGGGTCGACGATCCCGATTGGGCCGCTCTGGCGGTCGCCCCTGGCACCCTGGTGCTTTCGCTGGCCGGCTGCGCCGATGCCGGCAAGGCGGCGGGCGCGCTCATCGAGCACGGTCGGCGCGCCGACACCCCGATCTCGGTGACCGTCGAAGGCACGACGAACCGGCAGGCCACGTCCGTCAGCACGCTCGAGCGGATCGAGGCCGACCTCGCCGAGCTGCTCGCGCTCCGCGCGCGCGGCGGTGCGGCGAACGACGGCCCGGCCGTCGCAGTCGTCGGGGCGGCTGTCAAGCTGCGCGAGCGGCTTTCGTGGTGGGAGACCCGCGCGCTGTTCGGCTGGACGGTGCTGGTGCCCCGCACGCGTGAGCAGGCCGGAACCCTCTCGGCCATGCTGAGCGAGCATGGGGCGACCCCGCTCGAGGTGCCGACCATCGCGGTCGAGCCGCCGCGCACGCCCGCTCCCATGGAGCGGGCGATCAAGGGCCTCATCAGCGGGCGTTACCAGTGGGTCGCCTTCACCTCCACCAATGCGGTGCGCGCGATCAAGGAGCGCCTCGAGGAGTACGGCCTGGACTCGCGCGCCTTCTCCGGCGTGCGCATCGCCGCGGTCGGCGAGGTGACGGCGCAGGCGCTGCTCGACTGGGGGATCACCCCGGAGCTGGTCCCGTCGGGCGCGCAGTCCAGCGAAGGGCTGCTCGCCGACTGGCCGCCCTACGACGACGTGCTCGACCCGATCGACCGCGTGCTGCTGCCCCGTGCCGACATCGCGACCGAGACCCTCATGGCCGGCCTGACGGAGCTGGGCTGGGAGGTCGACGACGTCACCGCCTACCGCACGGTGCGCGCGTCGCCCCCGCCGGCACCGATCCGCGAAGCGCTCAAGGGCGGCGGGGTCGATGCGGTGCTCTTCACCTCGTCCTCGACCGTGCGCAACCTGGTGGGGATCGCGGGCAAGCCACACGACTCCACGGTCATCGCCGTTATCGGCCCGCAGACGGCGCAGGCGGTGCGCGATCAGGGGCTGCGCGTCGACGTGGAGTCCGCCGAGCCCAGCGTGCCGGCGCTCGTGGCCGCTCTCGCCGACTTCGCGCTCGCCCGCCGGGCCGAAGCCGAGGCGCGCGGGGAGGCCAACGTCGTCCCGCTCCCGCGCGGGCGGCGCAAGCGGTGAGCGAGTTCCCGGTCGCGCGCCCGCGCCGGCTGCGCCGCACGGCCGCGCTCCGGCGGTTGACGGCCGGGGTCCGGCTCGACCCGGCCGAGCTCGTGCTGCCGATGTTCGTCAAGGAAGGCATCAGCGAGCCGGCGCCGATCGCCTCGATGCCCGGGGTCGTCCAGCACACGCGCGACTCGCTGCGCAAGGCGGCGGCCGAGGCGGTCGATGCCGGCGTCGGCGGGCTCATCCTGTTCGGCATCCCCGCGGTGAAGGACGCCCGGGGATCGTCTGCCGACGACCCGAACGGCATCGTGCAGCTGGCGCTCGGCGATCTGGTGTCCGAGGTCGGCGACGCGACGGTGCTGATGGCCGACCTCTGCCTCGACGAGTACACCGACCACGGCCACTGCGGCCTGCTGACGGGCGCCGGCGAGGTCGACAACGACGCCACCCTCGAGCGCTACGCCTCGATCGCGGCGGCGCAGGCCGCGGCGGGCGTCCACGTCGTCGCCCCGAGCGGGATGATGGACGGCCAGGTCGGAGCCATCCGCTCATCGCTCGACGCGGCCGGGGCGTCCGAGGTCGCGATCCTGGCCTACTCCGCCAAGTATGCGAGCGGCTTCTACGGCCCGTTCCGTGACGCGGCCGAATGCGCTCCGCAGTTCGGTGACCGCGCCGCCTACCAGCAGGATCCGGGCCGCTCCGTCGACGAGGCGTTGCGCGAGGTCGCGCTGGACCTGGCCGAGGGGGCAGACGCCGTCATGGTCAAGCCGGCGCTCGCGTACCTCGACGTGGTGCGCGCCGTGCGGGAGGCCGTCCAGGTGCCGCTCGCGGCGTATCAGGTCAGCGGTGAGTACGCGATGCTCGAGGCCGCCGCCGCCAACGGATGGATCGATCGGGAACGCACGATCCTTGAAACCCTCACCGCGATCAAGCGGGCGGGCGCCGACATCGTTCTGACGTATTGGGCGGTCGAAGTGGCCCGGCTCACAGGCCGATAGTCCCAGCGTGACGCGCCGGTTACCGCCCGAAGAAACCTTTGTTGAGGGGCAGACAACGGCGGGGTCGGAGGGGATCGTGACTTGGGTGAGCGCAGCGAATCCGAGCGCGGGTCGCCGACCATGGGTACAGAGGGGGAGCCCGACATGGTGTTGACGGCGTTGGCAGTCGGGCTGGCATTCCTTGCTCCGGCGGCCGTGCTCGGTGCCGTTTTCGCCCTTCCGCGCTGGGTTGCGCTCGCCGGTGAGGCCCGGCGGCGCCGGCTGCGCAACCGCGGGGTTCTCGTCGCCCCGGCGGGGCGGCCGCTCGAGCGCATCGCCGCTGACCTTCGCCGGCTCAGCCCGCAGCGCGTCGACTCCCGGCGTTCGCGGGTCCAGCGCGAGGCCGCCCGGCTCGCCTACGAGGACGTCTTGCGCGAGGCCGCGCGGGCGCTGGGCATCGATCACGATCTGGTCGGCGCGCCGACCCGGCTCGCCCGCGAGTTCGAGGCCATTCGCGTCGAGCAGGCGCTGCATGACGCCGGGATGATGCTGTCCGCCTGAGCGGCAGGTTTCTTGAAAGACTCGCGGTGTGACCACGAGTGAGGACCTCTTCCAGCGGGCTCTGCGCGTCATCCCGGGAGGGGTGAACTCGCCGGTCCGGGCCTTCCGGGCGGTGGGAGGTACCCCGCGGTTCATGGCGGCCGGCTCCGGTGCGTACCTCACCGACGCCGACGGTCGCGAGTACGTCGATCTGGTCTGCTCGTGGGGGCCGATGATCCTCGGCCACGCCCACCCCGACGTGGTGGCCGCTCTCGTCGCGGCGGCGCAGCGCGGCACGTCGTTCGGCACCCCCACGCCGGGTGAGGTCGAGCTGGCCGAGCTGCTGGTCGAGCGGGTGGGCGCACCGCTGGAGTCGGTCCGCCTGGTCAACTCCGGCACCGAGGCGACCATGAGCGCGATCCGGCTGGCGCGCGGGGCGACCGGGCGCAGCAAGGTGGTCAAGTTCGCCGGGTGCTACCACGGCCATGTCGATGCACTCCTGGCGAGCGCCGGGTCGGGCGTCGCGACGCTCGGACTGCCCGATACCCCGGGCGTCACCGGAGCGACGGCCGCCGACACCATCGTGCTGCCCTACAACGACCTCTCGGCGGCCACCACGGCGTTCGAGGAGGCCGGCGCTGAGATCGCGTGCGTGATCACCGAAGCGGCGGCGGCGAACATGGGGGTGGTCGCGCCGCTGCCGGGTTTCGCGCAAGGCCTTCGCGCGCTGTGCGATCGCTACGGGGCGCTGCTGATCAGCGACGAGGTGATGACGGGCTTTCGGGTGAGCGCGCGTGGCTGGTACGGCCTCGAGTCATCCGGTGGCGTGGCGCCCGACCTCTTCACCTTCGGCAAGGTGATGGGCGGCGGCCTGCCCGCCGCGGCATTCGGGGGGCGCGGCGAGCTCATGAGCCTGCTGGCGCCGCTCGGGCCGGTGTATCAGGCCGGCACGTTGAGCGGTAACCCGCTTGCCGTCGCTGCCGGGCTCGCGACGTTGCGAGCCTGCACCCCGCAGGTCTACGAGACCGTCGACACCAGCGCGCATCGGGTGGCCGAGCTCGCATCAGCAGCGCTGTCGGCCGAAGGGGTGGCCCACACGGTCGGGCGGGCGGGGAGCCTGTTCAGCATCTTCTTCACCGATGGGGTGGTCGTGGACTACGCGACGGCGCAGCGGCAGAACGTGGCGCGTTACGCGGCCTTCTTCCACAGCATGCTGGATGCCGGCGTCTACCTGCCGCCGAGCGCGTACGAGGCGTGGTTCACCAGCGCTGCCCATGACGCGCAGGCCATCGACCGCATCGCGGCTGCGCTGCCTGCGGCTGCCAAGGCTGCGGCGGCCGTTCCCGAGCGGGTCGCGTCGGATTCCACGCCGGCGGACCGCGCATGAGCGAGCCTTTGATCGCTCTCGCGCAAACCGGGGCGGTTCAGACGACCGTCCACCTGATCCGCCACGGCGAGGTACACAACCCGACCAAGGTGCTTTACGGGCGCCTTCCCGGCTTCCGGCTGTCCGAGCGAGGGCTCGAGCAGGCGGAGGTGGCCGCCCGGTTCCTGCGCGACCGCGACATCGTCGCCGTGATCTCCTCGCCGCTCGAGCGGGCCCGCCAGACGGCCGCGCCGGTGGCAGATGCCTACGGCCTCGAGGTCGAGATCGACCCGCGGATCATCGAGAGCAGCAACTACTTCGAGGGCGGGGTGGTCGAGCCCGGGCCGGGAATCTTCGCCACCCGCAGCACTGGCACGCGCTACGCAACCCGTTCAAGCCCTCATGGGGTGAGCCGTACGCGAAGGTGGCAGCCCGGGTACTCGCCGCCGTCGACGACGCGCGGCGGGCGGCGCGTGGACACGAGGTCGTGCTCGTCAGCCATCAGCTTCCGGTCTTCGTCGCGCGGCGGGCGTCGGAGGGCCGGCCGATGTGGCACCGCCCGGACCGTCGCCAGTGCGCGCTGGCATCCGTCACCTCACTCGTCTACGAGAGCGGCCCGGGGGAGTCGGACGACTTTGCGTTGCGTTTCGTGCGCTACACCGAGCCGAACGGTCCCGGCCTCACCAAGCAGGGATCGGTCGGAGCCTGAACGCCGTCGTTGACCAGAAAGTACGGCGATACTGCTGGCGTGGTTGACCTGCCTTCCGGCGCCGTGCGAACCCAGCGCAAAGTCCGCCAGGCTTCGGCGGCGCTGGCGCGCGAGGCGCTCGGGCGGATGGAAGCTCAACTGCCCTGGTTCTCCGATCTGCCGGCGGACCAGCGCGCCAACATCGGCCTGGTGGTGCAGGCGGGCTTGTCCGCCTTCAGCGCCTGGCTCGAGCGGGGCGATGCCGGACCGGAGGTGCCGGCGGGCGTCTTCGCGATGGCGCCGCGCGAGCTGGCGCGGGCTGTCAGCCTGCAACACACGGTCGAGATGGTGCGCCTGGCCGTCGACATCGTCGAGGAGCGGGTGGACGTCCTTGCCGAGCCCGGATCGGAGCACTGGCTGCGCGAGGCGGTGCTGCGCTACTCCCGGGAGCTCGCGTTCGCCGCGGCGCAGGTCTACGCGGCGGCGGCAGAGGTGCGCGGCGCCTGGGACGCCCGGCTCGAGGCGCTGGTGATCGACGGACTGGTCCGTGGCTTCGGTCCGGAGGGCGCCGGCTCGCCCCTCGGAGATTCGCTGCTATCGCGGGCGGCGGCCCTCGGCTGGCGCAACACCGAGCGCGTCGTCGCCGTCGCCGGCGCCGCCCCCCGCGGCGAGCCCGAGCCGAATCTCGTGGCGCTGCACCGCGCGGCCCGCTCGGCCGGAGCGGATCTGCTCGCCGGCGTGCACGGGCGCTTCCTGATCGCCCTCGTCGGGATGCCGGACGATCCGGTGACAGTCGTCGCTGACCTGCTGCCCTGCTACGCCGGCGGGCCGGTGGTGGTCGGCCCGGTCGTCGTCGGTCTCTCGGCGGCGAGCGGCTCGGCGCAGGCTGCGCTCGGCGGGTTGCGGGTCGCCGCCGCCTGGCCCGCAGCCCCCCGTCCGGTCACCGCGCACGCCCTGCTCGGGGAGCGGACGCTGGCCGGAGAAGCCGCCGCCGGCGACGAGCTGATCGCCACCGTCTACGAGCCGCTCGTGAAGGCGGGCGGCGAGCTGATCGAGACCGTCGCCGCCTACGTGGAGGGCGCCGGGACGATCGACGGGGCGGCCAAGATCCTGTTCGTGCACCCCAATACGGTCCGTTACCGGCTGCGTCGGGTGAGCGAGCTCACCGGGCTGTCCGCAACCGAGCCCAGGGACGGTTTCCTGCTCCGTGTCGCCCTTGTGCACGGCCGGTTGCGATCGACGTCAGGTTCCTAACCATTTGTAGGATTCCTACAAAGCGGCCGAGACGACTTGGTACGAGCCGTCAACGTGATTACTCACCAGTCACCGGGAGGCTAGAAGCGTGCTGGCTGTTGTCGCTCCCGGACAGGGAGCCCAAACCCCTGGAATGTTGACCCCCTGGCTCGACAACGCGGCCGCGGCGGCCGTTTTGCGCGACGCTCAGGCGGCGAGCGGCCTGGAGTTGATCCGGCTCGGCACGACCGGCACGGCCGATGAGGTGCGCGACACGGCCGTCGCCCAGCCGCTGCTGACCGCCTTGGCGCTGGCGACGGCGGCGGCACTCGAGCTGGGTTCGTCCGACATCGACATCGTCGCGGGCCACAGCATCGGCGAGTTGCCGGCTGCGGTCCTCGCCGGCTCGCTGACCGCCGCGCAGGCGGTGAAGCTCGCGTCCGCCCGCGGCGCGGCCATGGCCGCAGCCTGCGCTGCTGCCCCGACGGGGATGACGGCGGTGCTCGGCGGCGACGCGGACGAGCTCGACGCGGCACTCGAGCGGCTCGGGCTCGTCGCCGCGAACCGTAACGGCGCCGGCCAGACGGTCGTGGCCGGTCCTCTCGACGCACTGGCGGCGCTTGCCGAGGCCCCGCCGGCGAAGGCGCGGCTCCGGCCGCTCGCCGTCGCCGGGGCATTCCACACGTCCGCGATGGAGCCGGCGCGCCGGGCGCTCGCCGACCTCGTCGCCGAGATGCAGGCCACCGACCCGCAGCCGCGGTTGCTGTCCAACGCTGATGGCGCCGTCGTCCACACCGGCGCCGCGTTGCTCGCACGCCTGGTCGCCCAGGTCGCCGCCCCGGTGCGCTGGGACCTCTGCCAGCAGACGATGGCCGAGCTCGGCGTCACGGCGTTGCTGGAACTCGCTCCGGGCGGCACGCTGACCGGCCTGGCGAAGCGGACCTTGCCGGGCATCGAGACCCTCGCGGTCAAGTCGCCGGACGATCTCGATGCAGCCCGCAGGCTGCTGTCGTCCCGCAGCGGCGCGCCCGAGGCGTCGCCGTCGTTCCGTCTCGTGGTGGCACCCCACGGCGGCACGTTCGACGCCATCGACCTTCGTGAAGGCGAAACGCTCGATGCTGGTGCCATGCTCGGCAGCGTGCGAACCGCGCGGGCCGAGCATCCGGTCGCCGCCCCCATCGACGGGGTGCTGGTGGAGTGGCTGGCGTCCGACGGCGACCCGGTGGCTCCCGGGCAGCCGCTGGTACGTCTCGGCGCGGCGGGCGCGCACGAACTTCACGTGCAGCCTGCTGGAGGAATGGCATGAGCGAACCGGCGAGCGGACCCGCGATCCTCGGACTCGGGGCCTACCGCCCGGTGCAGCGCCTGACCAATGCCGATCTCGTGGCCCGGCTCGATACCAGCGACGAGTGGATCGTGCGCCGGACGGGAATCAGCGAGCGGCGCGTGGCCGGCCCCGACGACTCGCTGGTCGCGATGGCCGTCGAAGCCGGGGGCAAGGCGCTTGCCGCCGCGGGCGTGCAGCCCACCGATGTCGACCTCGTCGTCGTGGCCTCCTGCACGGGCAAGGTGCCGATCCCCGGCATCGGCCCGCAGATCGCGTCGCAGCTCGGGATGAACGCGGCCGGCGCCTTCGACCTCAACGCCGGCTGCGCCGGCTTCTGCTACGGCCTGTCCAGCGCGTCAGACGCGATCCGCGCCGGCAACGCCCGGCGGGCGCTCGTGATCGGCGTCGAGCGGCTCACCGACTGGGTCGACTCCGACGATCGCGGGATGGCGATCCTCTTCGGTGACGGGGCGGGCGCGGTGCTGGTGGGGGTGCCGGAGGGTGCGCCCGACCCGGCCCCGGGTGTTGCTGCCAGCATCGGACCGGTCGCCTGGGGCAGTGACGGCAGCGCGTTCCACGCCATCGAGGTCCGCCAGCGCGAGTCCGGCGAGTCCTTCATGGAGATGGAGGGGTCGGCGGTCTTCCGCTGGGCCACTACCCAGCTGGTCCCGGTCGCCAGGCGCGCGTGCGAGCAGGCTGGCCTCGCACCGACCGATCTTGCCGCGATCGTTCTCCACCAGGCCAACCTGAGGATCACCGAGTCGATCGCGCGCAGCCTCGGGGCACCGCAGGCGATCCTCGCCCGCGACATCGTCGAGACGGGCAATACGTCCGCGGCGTCCGTACCGCTCGCGCTGTCCCGGCTCGTCGACGAGGGCCAGGTCGGCAGCGGAGATGCGGTGCTGCTCTTCGCCTTCGGCGCGGGTCTCACCTACGCCGGCCAAGTCGTCCGGTTGCCGTAGTCGGCAGCCGGGTCCACCGTCCAAACCAACAGGAGGATTGATGTCACAGCAGGAGATCCTGGCAGGCCTTGCCGAGATCGTTAACGAGATCGCCGGCATCCCGGCGAGCGACGTCGAGCTCGACAAGTCGTTCATCGACGACCTCGACCTCGACTCGCTGACCATGGTCGAGGTCGCGACGTCCGCCGAGGACAAGTTCGGGGTCCGCATCCCGGACGAGAACCTCAAGGACCTGAAGTCGGTCCGTGACGCCGTCGACTTCATCGAGAAGGCCGGGGTCGCAGCCTGATGGCGGCCGCCGATTCCCGCACTGGCCCTGCCAAGGCCGGTGCGGCCGAGCGAGATCGTGGTCACGGGTATCGGCGCGCTGACCCCGCTCGGGCCGGATGCGGGCAGCTTGTGGCAGGGCCTGCTTTCCGCCGCGAACGGGACGCGCCCGCTCGTGACGGAGTGGGCCGACGAGCTGCCGGTGCGGATCGCTGCGCAGCTGTCACCAGAGGCCGAGGCCCGGCTCGAGGAGCAGGTGCCGCCTCACCAGCGTCGCAAGCTCGACCGGGTCCAGCAGATCGCGCTCGTCGCGGCTCGCGAAGCGTGGGCTGACGCCGGGGCCCCGGAGCTCGACCCCGAGCGGCTCGCTGTCTGCGTCACCTCGGGCATCGGCGGGCTGCTGACGATCCTCAACCAGTACGACGTGATGAAGGAGCGCGGTCCGTCGCGCGTGAGCCCGCACACGGTGCCGATGCTCATGCCCAACGGGCCGGGTGCCTCCATCGGCTTGGAGCTGTCGGCACGCGCCGGGGTCCACGTGCCGGTCTCGGCCTGCGCGTCGGGCTCGGAGGCGATCGCGCTCGCGCTCGACATGATCCGGGCCGGGCGGGCCGACGTCGTGATGGCGGGCGGTTCGGAGGCGGTCATCCACCCGCTGCCGATCGCCGCCTTCGCCTCGATGCGGGCGCTCTCCACCCGCAACGACGAGCCCGAAGCCGCCTCGCGTCCGTATGACAAGGGCCGTGACGGGTTCGTCATGGGAGAGGGCGCGGGGATGCTCGTCCTCGAGCGCGAGTCCGACGCCCGGGCCCGCGGGGCGACGATCTACGGCGTGCTCGCCGGCGCCGGGCTCTCATCCGACGCCTACGACGTCGTCGCGCCGGAGCCGACGGGAGCCGGCGCGTCGCGCGCTCTTGCGGCGGCATTGCGTGATGCCGGCCTAGAACCGTCCGACATCGCCCACGTCAACGCTCACGCGACCTCGACCCCGATCGGCGATGTCGCTGAGGTGAACGCCATGCGCCGGGCACTCGGCGACGCCGCGGACTCGCTGATCGTCTCGGCGACCAAGGGCTCGACCGGCCACCTGCTCGGGGCGGCGGGCGCCGTGGAGGCGATCGCCACCATCCTCGCGCTGCGCGACCGGGTCGCTCCACCTACCCGCAATCTGGACGACCCCGACGACGACGTCGGCCTGGACATCGCCCGGGTCTCCCCGCGGCCGTTGCGTTCCGGACCGCTCGCCGCGGTGTCGAACTCATTCGGCTTCGGGGGCCACAACGTCTCACTAGCCTTCCGGAGCAGCTGATGACGGCACTTGCCGCCGCAAGCACGTCCCCCACCCCCACCCCCGAGCTGGCGACGGTCACCCCCCTCGCCGACCCGCGTGACCCGATGGCGCGCATCCAGCGTCTCGGCGAGATCTCGGAGGTGCTCAACGACGACGACGGCGTGGCCGTCGCCTCCGTGGTCGCCGATGGCATCCCGATGATCGCGTTCGCCACCGACCCGCGCCGCCAGGGCGGGGCGATGGGCACCGCCGGCTGCGAGGCACTGTGCGCGGCCTACCGGGCAGCCACCGAGCTGGGCTGGCCGGTGGTCGGCATCTGGCACAGCGGCGGGGCCCGGCTGACCGAGGGCGTCGACTCGCTGCACGGGGTCGGCAAGGTGTTCGCGGCCATGACCCTGGCGAGCGGCAAGATCCCGCAGCTCTCGCTGGTGCTCGGTCCCGCGGCCGGTGGTGCGGCGTATGGCCCGGCGCTGACCGACGTCGTCATCATGGGCCCGGAAGGTCGCATCTTCGTCACGGGCCCCGACGTGGTTCGCAGCGTCACGGGGGAAGACGTCGACATGGCCCGCCTCGGTGGGCCCGAGCCCCACGGGCGCAGCAGCGGGCTGGCGTCCTACGTGGCCGCGACCGACGACGAGGCCTACGCCGCTACGCGGCGAATCGCGGTGCTGCTGTCTGGGGAGATTCGTCGCCAGCCCGTGTTCGACCGCGCGCTCGAAGGCTTCCTCCCTGACCGCACGGCGCGGGCCTACGATGTCAAGCCGCTGATCGCCACCATGCTCGACGAGCCGCCGCTGGAGTTGCATGCTCGCTGGGCGCCGAACCTGGTGACCTCACTCGGCACGCTCGGCGGCCAGACCGTCGGCGTCCTGGCCAACAACCCGCTGCGCCTGGGCGGCTGCCTCGACGCGGCCGCCGGCGACAAGGCAGCCCGCTTCGTGCGCATGTGCGACGCGTTCGGGGTGCCGCTGCTGGTCGTCGTCGACGTGCCCGGCTACCTGCCGGGCACCGGCCAGGAGTGGAACGGGGTCGTGCGCCGGGGGGCGAAGCTGCTGCATGCGTTCGCGGCGGCGTCCGTCCCACGGATCACTCTGGTGACCCGCAAGGCGTACGGCGGCGCCTACATCGCCATGAACAGTCGCGCGCTCGGCGCCACCCACGTGCTCGCCTGGCCGAAGGCCCAGGTGGATGTGATGGGCGCGGTCGCGGCCGTGCGCATCCTGCACCGTCGCCAGATCGCGGCGGTTCCGGATGAGGAGAAGCCGCTACTCGAGGCTCGGCTGGCCGAGGAACACGTGCGGGTATCCGGTGGACTCGAGCGCGCGATCGAAGGCGGCATGGTCGACGAGATCATCGAGCCCGACCAGACCCGCACCCGGCTGGCGGCCCTGCTCGCCGAGCATCCGATGGACCGCGGCACCCACGGAAACATCCCGCTCTGATGGGACTGCTCGAAGGCAAGAGGCTCCTGATCACCGGCGTCCTCACCGAGGCGTCGATCGCGTACACGGTCGCGAAGCTGGCCCAGGAGCAGGGCGCGGATGTCGTGCTCAGCGGCTTCGGTCGCGGACTCGGTATCACCGAGCGCATCGCCAAGCGGCTCCCGGAAAAGGCGCCGGTGATCGAGCTCGACGTGACCAGCGAGGAGGATCTGGCCGCTTTACCGCAGCGGCTGGCCGACCACGTCGACGGCCTGGACGGCGTCCTCCACGCGATCGCGTTCGCGCCGGAGGCGGCGCTCGGCGGCAACTTCATGACCACGCAATGGCCGGATGTGGCTACGGCCGTTCAGGTTTCGGCGTTCTCGCTGGCGGCGCTCACCCGTGCGGTACTGCCGATCCTGACCCCGGGTTCAGGGGTCGTGGGCCTGGACTTCGACGCGACCGTCGCCTGGCCCGCGTACGACTGGATGGGCGTCGCGAAGGCGGGCCTGGAGTCGACCGCGCGCTACCTAGCCCGCCATGTCGGGGCCAACCGAGATCCGGGTGAACCTGGTCGCCGCCGGGCCCTTGCGCACCATTGCGGCGAAGTCGATCGCCGGCTTCGAGGCGTTCGAGCAGGTCTGGGGAGAGCGGGCCCCGCTCGGCTGGGACATCCGCGATACCGGTCCTGCCGCTCGTGCCTGCGTCGCGTTGATGTCCGACTGGTTCCCGGCCACGACGGGTGAGATCGTCCACGTCGACGGAGGGGTCCACGCCGTCGGAGCGTAGTTGTCCACAGCTCACGTTCGACATCCCAGTCGGAGCTTCCGCTCCGCCATCGTCAGGCGGTGCTGGAGCCTGACCCCGAAATTGCCGTCGCGTACGGCCTGTTCAGCGTCCGCCAAGCCCGCGCCGCGGGCTACTCCCGGGCGGACATCGAGCGGATGGTGCGCTGCGGCCGCTGGGGCCGGCTGGAGCGGGGAATCCTGCTAGCAGCAGGACATGAGAGGTGCCCTCAGGACGAGTTGCTCCTGGCGCTTCTGCGGGCGGGTCCGGGTGCGGTGGCGGCGTTCGAGAGTGCCGGGTGGGTGCTCGGCTGGGACGCGTTCGATCGGCTCCCGAAGCCACGGCTGATCATGCCGCTGGCCCAATCCCATCGCAACGGCTATCGGGCGCGGCTGCTCGCAGACGACATCGTGCTGAGGGGAGTCCTGACTGTCACCTCGCCTCTGCGGACGGCTTGGGACATTGCCGCCCGGGCGACATACGAGCAGAGCGTTATCGCCATTGACTCAGCCCTGCGCAGCGGCCAAGTCACTCTCCAGGAGCTCACGGGCTACTTCGACTCCGCCCACAGACACGGCGCCAAAGCCGCGCGAGCGGCGCTGGATTTTGCGGATCCACTCGCGGGAAGCGTGGCGGAGTCCGAGGCGCGGTTGCTGTTTCAGCGAGGCGGACTGCCGGCGCCCGAGTCGCAGTATCCGGTCAGGCTCGGCGACAAGATCGGGTATCTCGACTTCGTCTGGGAGGAGTGGCGTCTGGCTGCCGAAATCGATGGGTTCCGCTACCACTCCGAGGACGACGCCTTTCAACAAGACAGGACCAAGCAGAACGGGGTACAGCTCGGCGGCCTGCTGGTACTGCGCTTCACCTTGCGCGACGTCCGACAGCGAGGCGAGCGCGTCGTTGCCGAGGTCTGGCGGGGCTCGCGGCGGTGAGAGCGTGCAAATCCCACAAGTTCGGCAACCTCTCAGGTCAACACGCTGACCAAAAGGGGCGAAACGACGCCCTGGAGCCCCGGTCTTGTGGGAATTGCACGGCTTCTGCCGTGCCAAGGCGGCTCACAGGGTCGTTGGGTCATACTGGTTCGTGCGCCCTCACCGGACCGCCGGCTTTGCCGCGGCTGCTCTCCTCGGGGGCGTGGTTCTCGCGGGGTGCTCGAGCTCGGAGAGCGCCGCCGGCGACAACACCCGGTTCGTGCAGGTCAAGCCCGGTTACGGTGAAGTAGCAGTCAAGAGTCGTCAGCCGGCGCCCGCGCTTTCCGGCACCACGCTGAGCGATACGCAGCTCTCGCTGGCCTCCCTGCGGGGCAAGGTCGTGGTCGTCAACTTCTGGGGTTCGTGGTGCCCGCCCTGCCGCGCCGAATCGCCTGCGCTGGAGTCGGTGTCGCGTTCGACAGCCAGCCAGGGTGTGACCTTCGTCGGCGTCGTCGAGCGCGACACGAAGAGCAATGCGCGCTCGTTCGTCAGCGGCCACGGGGTGACCTACCCCAGC
This sequence comes from uncultured Actinomycetota bacterium, assembly GCA_963782485.1. Lineage (GTDB taxonomy): Bacteria > Actinomycetota > Actinomycetes > Frankiales > Frankiaceae > DATAZK01. The sequence goes on along the minus strand of CAWAJV010000003.1, from coordinate 317,916 downwards.
ATTTTCGACGCCGACGGTTCGCTCGCCGCGCGCTGGCCGGCTGCCGCGGGTCCGCCGTACACCTTCATCATCGACCGCCAGGGCCGCGTCGCCGCCCGCTTCCTCGGCGGGGTCACCGCTGAGGAGCTGCGCACGGCCGTTCTCAAGGTCACGGCCGAGGCGTGAGCGCCGGAACCTTCGTCACGGACGGACCGCTGCTCCTGGCCGTCCCGGTCGCAGCGCTGGCCGGGCTGGTCTCGTTCGCCTCCCCGTGCGTGCTGCCGCTGGTCCCGGGCTACCTGTCGTACGTCGCAGGCCTGTCCGGCGCCGAATTTGCGGATGCGGACATCGAGCCGCAGCCGCAGGACGCGGCCGTTGCCGACGGCGACACGCTCGTGCGGGTGGCCGCCCCACCGGTCAGCCGGCGCCGGGTGCGTACCCGGGTCACGGCGGGGGCGCTGCTCTTCGTGTTGGGTTTCACTGTCGTGTTCGTCGCCTACGGGGCGGCCTTCGGCTCGCTGGGTACGGCGCTGCGCCGCCATGAGCGGGGCATCGAGCAGGTCCTCGGCGTCATCACGATCCTCATGGGGCTCGCGTTCATGGGCGCGTTCTCCAAGCTCATGGTGGCCAATCGCGAGTGGCGGGTGCGCTGGACGCCCGCCCGGGGCCTGCTCGGCGCGCCGGTCCTGGGCGCGCTCTTCGGCCTCGGCTGGACTCCGTGTCTCGGCCCGACCCTCGCCGCGGTACAAGGGCTCGCGATCAATAGCGCGACCGCCGGTCGCGGCGCCACGCTGTCCGCCGCCTACTGCATCGGCCTGGGCCTCCCGTTCGTCGCGGTGGCAGTCGCGTTGCGGGCCGGCCTCGGTGCCATCGCGGCGGTGCGCCGCCACACTCGTGCGGTCATGGTCGTGGGCGGCCTGCTCCTCGTCGTGACCGGCCTGCTCGAGGTCACCGGGTCCTGGAATGACCTGATCATCCAGCTGCGCAGCCACCTCCCCGGCTTCAACGAGGCCCCGCTGTGACCGCCCGCCTCGACGAGCCGGAGCTGCTCTCCACGGTCCCGGAGGAGCCCGGCGAGCGCCCGTCGCCAGGCGGGCGGCGGCGGCCGCTCGCGCCGTTCGTCCGGGCCTGGCGGCAGCTGACGAGCATGCGCACCGCCTTGCTCCTGCTGTTCCTGCTCGCGCTCGCCGCGGTGCCGGGCTCGTTGCTGCCGCAGCGCTCCATCGACCCGACCGCCGTCAACCGTTACATAGCCGCCCACCCGAAGCTCGGACCGTTCCTCGATCGCCTCTCGGGCTTCGACGTGTTCGCCGCCCCCTGGTTCGCCGCGATCTACGCGCTGCTCTTCATCTCGCTCATCGGCTGCCTCGTGCCACGCATGCGGCTGCATGCCCGAGCCCTGCTGCGCCGCCCGCCGCGCGCTCCGGCACACCCGGCCCGGCTCGCGTCCGGCCTGCGCTTCGAGACGACCGCGTCCGTCGATGAGGTGCTCGCCGCCGGACGTGGCGTGCTGCGGGGGCGACGCTTCCGGGTCGCCGCCGACAGCGTCACTGGCGGCTCCGCCGGCGGCGTCAGCGGCGGCTCGATCAGCGCCGAGAAGGGCTACCTGCGCGAGACCGGCAACCTGCTCTTCCACATCTCGCTCGTCATCCTGCTGGCCGGCATCGCCGTCGGTGGCCTCTACGGCTACACCGGCAAGGTGGTCGTCACCGACGGCCAGGGGTTCGCCAACACCCTCGTCCAGTACGACGACTTCCACCACGGCGCCCTCGTCAACACGAACGACCTCAACCCGTTCGCGCTGCGCCTGCGCCAGTTCCAGGCCGGCTACCAGCCCGACGGCACGCCGAAATCGTTCCGCGCCGACGTGACGTTGACGACGGCCGCGGGCGCCACCTCCGAACACACGATCAAGGTGAACGACCCGCTGAAGATCGGCGAGGCGAAGGTCTACCTGATCAACCACGGCTACTCGCCCCACGTCGTGCTGCGCGACAGCACCGGCCACGCGATCTTCGACGCCTACGTGCCCTGCATCGCCACAGACTCCAGAAATCTCACGTCGAGTTGCGTTTTCAAGATTCCTGACACCGGGCTCGCGCCCGCCGGCGACCTGAAGAAGCCGCAGCAGCTCGGGGTGCGCGGGGTGCTGGCCCCGACGTTCGACCCGCAGAACACCCAGGGCTCGATCTTCCCGGCGCTGCTGAACCCGCGCCTGGCGGGTCTGCAGTTCTATCTCGGCGATCTCGGTATCGACGCGGGCACCCCGCAGAACGTGTACGAGCTCGACACCAAGCGGATGCAGTTGCTGCAGGTCAAGGGCCCGACCGGGTCGACGGTGCCGATCCTGAACCCGCGTGACTCCAAGACGGATCACGTCACCCTCACCGGGGGGGCGAAGGGTCTCGTCTTCACGGTCGACAACATCCGTAGCTATGCCGTCTTCACCGTGAAGTACGACCCGGGCAAGGGTCTGGTGCTCTGGGCCGCGATCGCCATGCTGCTGGGGCTGGTCGGCTCGTTGCTGGTCCGGCGGCGGCGGCTGTGGATCCGGGCCACACCTTCAGCCGACGCGCCCGGCACCTCACATGCGGGAGGTCATACTGTGGTCGAGATCGGCGGGCTTGCCCGCACCGGAAATTTCTCGTCCGAGTTTGACGATCTTGTCCGCCGGGTGCAGGCCCGGCTGCCCGAGCAGGGATAGGGGCCAGATGGCTGGGCTGTCCAACGATCTCTTTGTCGTCACGGTCATGGCATACGCGATCGCCATGGTCGCGTTCGCTTTCGACCTCGCGTTTCGCCGGTCTCCGGCGCGGATCATTCGCGCTGCGGTACCTGCTCCCGCCGCGGCGGAGCGGGTGCTCGTGGGCGCCGGAGGGCCGGCGCAAGCCGACGGCACGCCGCCGCCCCCGGTGTCGGTGGAGGTAGTCGAGGACCGGGGCCGTGGCTACGGCCGGGCGGCGCGCATCGCCATCGCGGTCACGCTCCTCGGCTGGGTTGCCCACCTGGCGACGATCATCACTCGCGGCTTCGCGGCACACCGGGTGCCGTGGGGCAACATGTACGAGTTCTCGACCGTCGTCGCGTTCATCGCGGTGACGACCTTCCTGGTGCTGCTCGCCCGCCAGCGCGCCCGCTGGCTCGGCGTGTTCATCCTGGTGCCGGTCGTGCTCTACCTCGGCCTCGCCGGCACGGTGCTGTACGTCAAGGCCGGCCCGCTCGTCCCGGCGCTGAACTCGTACTGGCTGAAGATTCACGTCGTCGCTGCGATGACGGCGACGGCGATGTTCTTCGTCAGCGGCATCGTCTCGATGCTCTACCTGGCGAAGATGCGCTGGCCCCAGGGCAACCTGCTGTCGCGCCTGCCCGATAGCGCGGCGCTCGACCGGCTCACCTACGGCCTGGTCGCGTTCGCCTTCCCGGTCTGGACCTTCGCCGTGATGGCCGGCGCCATCTGGGCGGAGGCGGCGTGGGGGCGCTACTGGGGCTGGGACCCCAAGGAGACCTGGTCGTTCATCACCTGGGTGATCTACGCGGCCTACCTGCACTCGCGCGCGACCGCCGGGTGGAAGGGCAAGCGCGCCGCCTGGTTCGCCGTCGCCGCGTTCGCCGCGCTGATCATCAACTACTACGTGGTCAACACATTCATCGTCGGGCTGCACAGCTACGCCGGCGTGAAGTAGTCGTGCGCGGGTCTGCGACTAGCGGCCGGGCCTACTGGAATTCCCAGCTGTCGGCGATCTCGCTCGCGGCGGCCTCGGTGCGTGTCTGCGTGCCCGCCGTGACGGTGAGGATGAAGACGTCGGTGTCGCCGGCGACGTAGAACTGCTCGCCGTTGACCGGCGTGCTCGATCCGACCGTGATCGTGTACGTCACCTGCTCGGCCGGTGAGCCGCCGATCTTGGTGTCGGTGAACTCGATGTTCTTGGCGCCCGCGCCGGTCAGCGACTTGCGCGCCGACGCCTGGAAGGACGGGCTCTGGATCTCGCCCGGGTCGCTGGGCGCCGCGCCGTCGATCTTCAGCAGTCCGATGTTGTCGGACAGCCCGCCGAGCGGCGGGTGGAACGCGATCATGATCGTGTTCTTGCGCAGCCGCGTCTGCGCGTCCGAAATCTTCGACCGGGCCTCGGCGTCGGTTCCGAGCACGTCGGGGAAGCGCTCCGCGGCCTCCGCGGCTGTGGTCGCGATGACGTAGCCCTCCGGCACCGTGAGCCTGATGCCCGAGCCGGTGAAGGTGCGGGTGTCCGACGTGCTCGGCGTCGGCGTGATCGAGGTCGACGGTCCCGGAAAATCGGTCGGGCTCGACGACGACGGGGTCGGGCTCGGGGGTTGCCCAGCCACGGTCCCGCTCCCGGAGGATCCGCAGGCGGCGACCAGAGCAAGGCTCAGACAAGCGCCGGCAGCGGCAGTGCGTCGACCCATGAGCTCAATCTAAGCGGCGCTTCACAGCTGCGACACATTCTCGACGTCCCTGGCGTGTGTCGCGCTCGCGACAGCCGGAATCCGCCGAACAACCGCCGGGACCCGCTCGCAGGTCCGGCCGGTCGGGCAGACTTCACCTCGTGGCGAGCTACCCCGACCTGCGCGACTTCCTGGCCCGCCTTGATCGCCGGCGCGAGCTGACGCGCATCACCGCCGAGGTCGACCCGCACCTCGAGGTCAGCGAGATCGTGCAGCGCGTCGTCGCCGCCCGTGGCCCGGCGCTGCTCTTCGAGAACGTGCGCGGCTCGCGGCTACCGCTCGCGATCAACCTGTTCGGCAGCGAGCAGCGGATGGCGATGGCGCTCGGCGTCGACCGGCTCGACGACATCGGCGATCGCATCGCCGGCCTCCTGAAGCCCGAGCTACCGGTCGGGTTCGGCGGGCTGCGCGAGGCGTTCGGCAAGCTCGGGGAGCTGCGGTCGGCGCCGCCGAAGACGGTGAAGGCCGCTCCCTGCCAGGAGGTCGTGTTGCGCGGCGCCGACGTGGATCTCGGGCTGCTGCCCGGCATCCACGCCTGGCCCGACGACGGCGGCATCTTCCTCAACCTCGGGCTGACCCACACCAAGCATCCCGAGACCGGCGCTCGCAACCTGGGGATGTACCGGCTGCAGCAGCACGACTCGCGCACGGTCGGCATGCACTGGCAGATCCACAAGGATTCCAACGCCCATCACGCCGTCGCCGAGCGTCGCGGGGAGCGGCTGCCCGTGGCCATCGCGTTCGGGTGCGAGCCGGCCGTCACGTATGCCGCGAGCGCGCCGCTGCCTGCCGACATCGACGAGTACCTGTTCGCCGGCTTCATCGCCGGGAGGCGTATCGAGCTGGTCGACTGCCTGACCGTGCCGCTGAAGGTTCCGGCGCACGCCAGCGTGGTCCTGGAGGGCTGGCTCGAGCCGGGGGCGCGACTTCCCGAGGGCCCGTTCGGTGACCACACCGGGTTCTACACGCCGGTGGAGCCGTTCCCGGCCCTCACGGTCGATTGCATGACGATGCAGCAGGAGGCGCCGCTCTTCCAGAGCATCGTCGTCGGGCGCCCGCCGCAGGAGGACGCCTGGATCGGTAAGGCGACCGAACGCATCTTCCTGCCGCTCATCCGGATGACCCTCCCGGAGCTGGTCGACTACGACCTGCCCGTCGCCGGCGGCTTCCACAACTGCGTGATCGCGTCGATCGACAAGCGGTTCCCCAAACACGCCCAGAAGGTCATGAACGCCATCTGGGGGGCAGGCCTGATGTCGCTCGCCAAGCTCATCGTGATCGTCGACGCCGACTGCGACGTCCACGACTACACCGAGGTGGCGTGGCGCGCCTTCGGCAACGTCGACTACGCCCACGACCTGCTCGCGACCAGCGGTCCGGTCGATCATCTGGACCATGGGTCCTACCAGCAGTTCTGGGGCGGCAAGATCGGTATCGACGCGACGCGCAAGTGGCCGGAGGAGGGCTACACGCGCGGCTGGCCGCCGGAGGCGGTCATGAGCGATGAGGTGAAGGCGACGGTCGACCGGCGCTGGAAGGAGTACGGCTTGTGACGACGGCAGTTCCCCCGGCAGTTCCCCCAGGGCCCGGCGTCACGATGCCCGCGCCCCACCCGGCGAAGGCGTTCCTGCGTCTGGTGATGATCGAGCACTCGGTGTTCGCGCTCCCGTTCGCCTATCTGGGGGCGCTGTACGCGAGCTTCGACGTCTCGCGCACCGTCCACTGGCGGGCGATCATTCTGGTGACCATCGCCATGGTCGCGGCCCGCACGTTCGCGATGGCCGTGAACCGGGTGGTCGACCGCAATCACGACGCGCGCAATCCCCGGACGGCGAAACGCGAACTCGTCACCGGCGTCGTCTCGGTGCGCACGGCGGTCGTCGGTGCTGCCGTCGCCCTGGTCGTGTTCCTGGTGGCCGCCGGCCTGCTCAACTGGCTGTGCCTCGCGCTCTCGCCCATCGCCCTCGCGCTGTTCGTGATCTACCCGTACGGCAAGCGCTTCACCTGGCTGTGTCATGGTTTGCTCGGCCTCGCGCAGGCGTGCGGTCCGGTCGGCGCCTGGATCGGGGTCACGGGTGAGTGGTCCTGGTCGCCGGTGCTGCTCGGGCTGGGTGTGGGCCTGTGGATCGGCGGTTTCGACCTGATCTACGCGCTGCAGGACATCGAGTCCGACCGCGCCGACGGCGTCTACTCGCTGCCTGCCCGATTCGGCGCCAAGGTCGCGCTGCGCACGGCGATGGTCGCCCACGTGGTGACGTTCGGGCTCTTCGTCGGCTTCGGGGCCGCCGTCGGGGCCGGCGCCTGGTGGTGGGTGGGGCTCGCCGTCGTCGCCGTCGCGTTCGCGTACGAGCACAGCCTGGTCAAGCCCGACGACTTCAGCCGGGTCAACCGGGCCTTCCTCACGGCCAACGGTTTCGTGGGCATCGCGCTCTTCGCCTTCGGGCTGGCCGACCTCATCGCCCGCGGACTCGGCGCCTGATGCGGACCCGTCGCGTGCCCTGCGCGCTTCGGTGACCCAGCCGGACCCGATCGCCAGAGCGCTCGGCGAGGAACCGCTGGACGCTCTCGGCGAGCCGGTGGGTGTCGGGCCGCATCCGCGGCCGTGGCCTGACGACCCTCGCCTGGATCCTGAACTGCTCGCGGCGGGAGACCGGCGCAACGTTGTCGACCGTTACCGCTACTGGAGCGTCGAGGCGATCACGGCGGACCTGGACAGCCGGCGCCTGCCGTTCCACGTCGCGGTCGAGAACTGGAAGCACGACCTCAACATCGGAACGGTCGTGCGCAACGCGAACGCGTTCCTCGCCGCGGCGGTCCACATCGTGGGGGCACGCCGCTGGAACAAGCGCGGCGCGATGGTCACCGATCGCTACCAGCACGTGATGCACCACCCGAGCGTTGCCGACCTGGCCGGCTGGGCCGCCGCCGAGGGCCTCCCGCTGATCGGTATCGATCTGCTCCCCGGATCGCACCCGCTTCCTGACGCGGACCTGCCGCGCGCCTGCGTGCTGCTCTTCGGCCAGGAGGGGCCGGGGCTCTCAGACGAGGCACGCTCCGCCTGCGCGCGCATCCTGCACATTCCGCAGTTCGGCTCGACCCGGTCGATCAACGCCGGGGTGGCCAGCGGCATCGCGATGTACGAGTGGTGCCGCCGCTACGCTCCGGACCCCGCCGACCGATAGGCCTCAATGGGCGAGGGGATTCTGGTCGCAGACCCGCGCACGGCTTCGCTGCGCTCAGCCGAGTCGCGATCTGCTCCATACCCTGGTCGCAGCGCGCACCTTCGCTGCGCTCAGCCGAGTCGCGATCTGCTCTATACCTCGTCGCAGACCCGCACGGCTTCGCTGCGCTCAGCCGAGTCGCGATCTGCTCTTTACGGGTCTTAAGACCCGGTATCGTCGGCCCCGACAACAGAAGAGCTTGCCGGTCCGATCCATGGCCCCCGGACCCAAAAAAGTGGCTTCGAGCCACCTGACGCCGCGAGGCGACCTGGCGGGCCGGCGCACAGACCCCCGGACCCCGGTCCGGGGGTTTTGTGTGTGCTCCGGCGCTACCCGTCCCAGGTGCCCGCAGCCCGGCCCGTGGGCCCGCTACAGCGGCGGTTTGGGACTGGGCTTGCGGCCACCGAGCCGCGGGTAGCGGGTGGTCTCGTCCGGCTCGGCGTCGGCCAGGGCGCCGCGTAGCAGCTGGAGGGCATTGCGGGTGAGTGCCTCCGCATCGGCCTCGGCGATCCCGAGATCGGCAGCGACTGCCTCGGACCCCTCGGCATAGCCGTACGCCGTCATGACCGCGGCGCGCTCGGCCGACGGGAGCTGCGCCAGCGCGTCCTCAAGCAGGTCGAGGAGCTCCGCGTCAGGCGTCCCGCCGGGAACCGCGGCCACGTCCTCCAGCAACGAAGCCGCCAGCGGCTTGAGCCGGGGCGGCCCCTCGCGACCGGACGGCGGCCGCCGGTGGGGATGAGGTGTCACCATTGAATGGTGCCTGATGGAGGGGATCGCGACTCGTACGAGCGCAGCGAGTGCGAGCGCGGGTCGCCGACCGGAAAAGCGGGGGATCGCGACTCGTACGAGCGCAGCGAGTGCGAGCGCGGGTCGCCGACCGGAAAAGCGGGGGGAGGGAAGGGGGGATCGCGACTGGTACGAGCGCAGCGAGTGCGAGCGCGGGTCGCCGACCGGCAAGTGGGACGCTGCGACACGCGACCCCGCGCGCATCTGGGTCGTGGCTGGGGCGCCGGGAGCCGGCAAGTCCACCGTCGCCGAGGCCCTGATCGCCGCTCTGGCGGCCGCGGGGGCCGGCGCGGCGGCCCTGCTCGACAAGGACACCGTCTACGGCGGTTTCGTCGACGAAGTGCTCGCGATGGCGGGCCGGCCGTCCGGTGAGCGTGAGGGCGCCTGGTACGACGAGCACGTCAAGGTCCACGAGTACGGCGGGTTGACGGCGGCGGCGCGGGAGATCGCGGCGCACGGGTGTCCGGTCGTGCTCTCGGCGCCGTTCACCCAGCAGATCCGCGATCCGCTCCGGTGGCGCCAGTGGCAGGGCGAGCTGGGAGGCGGATCGGTGACGCTCGTCTACGTGATGTCCGACCGGGAGACGCTCGAGGCGCGGCTGGCCACGCGGGCCTCTCGCCGTGATGGTGGAAAGCGCGCCGGCTTCGCCAGATTCATCCAGCGGATGCAGCCGGACGTGCCTCCGCCAGTTCCCCACGTCGTCATTGACAACCGGGCTGGCGCGCGCCCCGTGGAAAAGCAGGTGACCGAGATGATCAATTCCGCGATCATTGGTGATCGCTAACGCGATGCGCGCGTAGTAGCACGGAAGGTGGCCGCGGGCCGCCGCGGGGTCCTCGATAGCTCCGAGTTTCGCGGATCCGCTTGATGGAGTTTCGCCAGCCTGTAAGGCTGCTTTCAGGCGCATGCGCGCACCTGAATGTCGCGCACGGTGAAGGAGGCCCTGCGTGGCGTACGGGGTGTCCCGCGCCCTCGAGATCAGTTCGCTCGAAGCTTTATTCGACGCTCTCCTCGAGGCATTGCCGGATCCGGCTGCCGTTGTCGGCAGTGACGGTGATATCGCCACGGTTAATGATCGTTTTGCCGAGTTGCTCGGTATCGGAGGCGACCCATTCATCGGGCGGCCCATTCTGGGGCTATTTCCGGCTCAGGAATCCGGCGCGCTCGGGCAGTCGTGGCAGGAAGCCTGCCGGGGCGCGCGGGGAGTGTGCCGACAGGTGCTTCTCCCGGACGCCGACGGGTATCGCCCGGGGCGGCGGGTGGACGTGGTGCTGGAGCCGGTCGCCGCCGGCAGCCCCGACGAGCTCGGCGCAGCCGGCGGCCACGCCGTGCTCCTCCGGCTCCGCTCACCCCGAGCTGACGGCGTCGCCAACGGATACGAGCTCGACGTCGTCGAGCGCCGCTACCGGCAGCTCGCGCGAAGCGCCGGCGACATGGTGACCCTGCATTCCCCGGACCGGACGCTGCTCGCGTCGTGGGGGCCGCGAGCGGCCGGCGACTGGCAGTTCGTCCCGCACGATGACGACGTGCCGGTCCTCGATCGGGCCTGGTCCGCCGTTACCACCGCCCCGGAGCCGATCACCATCTCGTTCCGCATGCTGACCCCGACCGGGTCCTGGGCCTGGGTCGAGAGCCGCCTGGAGTCGGTACGCGACGCGCAGGGCGCCCTGCTCGAGGTCCAGACCGTCAGCCGCGACATCACCGAGCAGCGCAGCTTCCAGCAGGAGATGGCGCGCCTCGCCTTGCGTGACCCCCTCACCGGCCTCGCCAACCGGCTGCTGTTCGGAGATCGGCTGCGTGCCGCGGTCGCCCGGCTCTCCCGCGGCCACGGTCCGATCGCGGTGCTCCTGCTGGATGTCGACCGCTTCAAGGGCGTGAACGACAGCCTGGGCCATTCCACCGGCGATCAGCTGCTCGTCGCCCTCGGGGCCCGGCTCACCGCCAGCGTGCGGGCCAGCGACACGGTGGCGCGGCTCTCCGGCGACGAGTTCGCCGTCCTCGTCGAAGATCTGGACGGGGCAGCCGCCGCCGAGCTGCTGGCCGAGCGGGCACTGGCCGCGCTGCAGCTGCCCTACGAGCTGGACGGGGGGTTCACCCTGACGGTGACTCCGAGTATCGGGGTGACGGTGGCGATCGATCCGGTGACCACTCCCGACGAGCTGATGCGGGAAGCCGACGCGGCCCTCTACGCGGCGAAGGCGGCCGGCCGCAACCGGCTGGCCACGTTCGACGCACCGCTGCGGCGCGAGGTGCGCCAGCGGCTCAGCGTCGACCAGCAGGCCCGCCGGGCGCTGGCTTCCGGCGAGCTGTTCTGCGAGTACCAGCCGGTGATGGATCTCGGCGACGGGCAGGTCGTGCTTGCCGAGGCCCTGGTACGGCTCGGTGACGGGGCAGGCGGGTTCCTCATGCCCCCCGAGTTCCTCGGTATCTGCGAGGACACCGGCCTGGTTCTGGAGCTCGACCGGCAGGTCATAGCCCTGGTGCTGCGGGAGATCGCGGCGCTCCGCACCGGCGGCACCCGGCGCTGCCCGGTGGTGAGCATCAACCTGTCCGGCCGCTCGCTCACCGACCCGCGCTTCCCCGAGATGGTGGCGGGACTGCTCGCCGCGTCCGGCCTGGAGGGCGGGGGACTGGCGTTCGAGTTGACGGAACCGGCGCTCCCGTTCGGCGGCTCGGGTATCGACCGGACGGTCGCCAGCCTCGCCGAGATGGGTATCGGGATCGGCCTGGACAACTTCGGTACCGGTTCGAGTGCCTTGTCCACGCTGACGACCCTCGAGATCGACTACGTCAAGATCGACGGGACCTTCCTGGCCAGCGCAGCGACCGGACCGGTGGGGATGTCGATCAATCGCGCCGTGATCGATCTCGCCCGCGCACTCGGCCTGGCGGTGGTCGGCCAGGCGGTCGAGCGTCCCGACCAGATTGCCCTGCTCCCCCGGCTCGGATGCACGCTGGCGCAGGGCTTCGGGCTGGCTCCCCCTATGCCCCTAGGGCAGGTGCCGGCGCGGCTGGGGTTGCCGATCGTTCCGAACGCCTGACCGCGGCCGGCCAGCGGGAGTCGGCCGCCCAGAGCGCGACGGCGACGACTCCGATGCCGGTGCCGAGCCAGCAGACGCCGCCCCAGCCGGCCGCGTCGTAGGTGGCGGCGGCGAGTGCCGACCCCAGGGCGCCGCCGGCGAAATAGCAGACCATGTAGGCCGAGGTGATGCGGCTGCGGGCGTGTGGCGCGATCTTGTAGATGATGCTCTGGTTGGTCACCTGCAGTCCCTGGACCCCGACGTCGAGCACGACGATTCCCACGATCAGCCAGGCGACGGACGAGCGGCCGGCGGCAATGGGGGCGAAGGACACGGCGATGGCGACCGCGAACACCCCGGTCGTCAGCCGGCTGCGCCCGCGATCGACCGCGCGTCCCGCGACGTTGGCGCACAGCGCCCCGGCAGCGCCGACCAGGCCGAAGAGCCCGATGACCTCGTCGGAGTAGTGGTAGGGCGCTCCGGCGAGCAGGAAGGCAATGGTCGTCCAGAAGACGCTGAAGGCCGCCATTCCCAGCGCTCCCAGCCCGCAGCGCCGGCGCAGCAGCGGCTGCTCGACCAGCAGGGCGACCGTCGAGCGCAGCAGCCGGCCGTAGTGCAGCCCGGGCTGGAGCCGGTGCTCGGGCAGCACGCGGGCGAGTACCAGCGCAAGCAGCGCCGCCAGCACGGCGGCCACCCAGAAGATGGAACGCCAGCTCCCCGTCGCCGCGATGAACCCCGCCACGGTGCGGGCCAGCAGGATGCCCATCAGCAGGCCACTCATCACCGTCCCGACCACCTGGCCGCGCTTCTCGTCCGAGGCCAGGGAGGCGGCCAGCGGTATCAGGATCTGGGCGCCGACCGAGCCGAGCCCGACCAGCAGGGCTACGCAGATGAGCACGGTGATCGAGGGTGCGAGCGCCGAGGCAACCAGCGCGACCGCGGTCAGCCCCAGCACCGCGGGCACCAGTCGCCGGGCCTGGATCAGGTCACCCACCGGGACCAGCAGGCCGAGGCCGACCGCGTAGCCGATCTGTCCGAGCGTCACGACCAGCCCGGCGGTGCCGGAGCCGGCGCCGAACGAGTGGGCGATCGTGTGCAGCAGCGGCTGGGCGTAGTAGAGGTTGGCCACAGCCAGCCCGCAGGAAACGGCGAGCAGCAACACCATCCGGTGCGAGAGCGTCGCCGGGGGTGGGGCGAGTCCCGCTGGACCCGCTGCTGGCGAACTCACCGGCTCGGTATCACCGCTCACGACGACTGCAACCCGGCCCGCGCCGGCCGCATGCCGAGGGTGGCGAATCTCCTACTGCGACGCGGGCGCGTGCGCGGGGTCGACCGCCGGGCGGCCCCCGATGATCACTTGGGGCGTCCACTGGAAGCCGTCCCACCACCGTGCCTCGAAACGGCCCTGCGGGTCTGCGTAGTAGCCGGGAGGGTAGGTGGGCTGCGGGGGTGGCGCGTCCCGGGATTCGCCGGCCGGCGGCGGTGCCGCGGTCAAGCCGTTGGCGGACGGTGGGAAAGCGATCGGTGGCTCGACCGGCGACTCGACCGGCGCCTGTGGCGGGGCGAAGCGCTCGGCCGCGGTGCCGACCGGCAGCCAGAGCGTCTCGGCCTTCAGCGGCTTGCGGAAGTCGTGCTCGCAGCGCCGGCAGGTGCGCAGCACCGCCTCGTCGCGACGCTCCCCGCAGGTCGGGCAGAACACCACGAGGCTCTCGTCGGCGTCGAGCCCCTGGCAGCGCGGGCACACGTAATCCGGGTCCATCTTGACCATCGGCAGGATGCGACCGACCAGGATGAACGGCGAGACGCCGGCGCTGCTGATGCTGGCTCCGAGAAAGCCGCCGATGCCGCGGATCTTGCGGTTGCGCTCGACCAGCCGCTTGTAGTCGGGGTTGACCACCTTCTCGTGCCGGCAGGTGGTGCAGCGCTGCAGGGTGCGCAGCGGTAGCGAGTCGCGGACGCGCGCCTGCTCGTTGAGGAACGAGATCACCGGCTTGTCGCCGTCCGCCAGCTGGATGACCGGGATGGCGCCCTCCGTCGAGTCATCGAGCACCCGCTCGATCTGGGTGGCGACCCGTTCGACGTCGGCGGCGAGTGCGGGCGGCATCGACCCGGGGCTGCGCGCCACCAGCAGGGCGACGGTGAGCATGCCCTGCACCCGCGTCGCGTCGACGATGGCTTCCGCGCCGGGCAGCGCGATGACGACCTGCGCGCCGGACCCCGGCACCGGCGGCGGCGCGCCGCCGAGCCACTGATCGGCCTTGCCGGCGGCCCTCTCACCGACCGCGCCCGTCGCCATGTTGGTGCCCTCGAGGAAGCCGACGCTGGCGGAGCTGCTGGTGAGCTCGGGCTGGTTCAGGACGAGGTTGGGATCCAGACCGGAGAGGCACCGGTCGATGCCCTGCGCGATCTCGTTGAAGATCTCGGTGTAGGCCCGGTTCATGCCCCAGGCCTTGCCGATCGGGCTGCGCCACCGGTCGAAGAGGTGGAAGCTGACGGTGGTCTGCTGGCCGGAGGCCTCGAAGTCGACCTTCAGCCCGACGGGCGACTTCTTCATCTGCAGCGCGCCCGCCGCCAGCTGCGACCCGCGCTGCGCTTCGAAGCCGGTCACGCGTTCTGACGTGATCTCGAAACGCAGCTCGCGAAGGGCCCTGGCGAGGGCGGCCCGTACGGTCGCCACTGGGGCAGCGACCGTACGGACCAGCTCCATCCGGACGAAAGGCATCGGTTCAACCAGCCGCGCTTTGTCGTCCCGGCTCAGAGAATGGACGTGATGTCGCCGGTGTCGGTACCGGTGTCGTAGGAGCTCGTGTCATAGGAGGTCGAGTCATAGGTGGCCTGCTCGACGGCGGCGTCCGCGTAGCTATCGGCAGTGTTCTGGTAATCGCTCGCTGCCGTGTCGTAGTTGCTGGCCGTGTCGGCCCACTGCTCCGCGTGCTCGTAGTCGTACTGCGCTCCCGCGAGATCGCCCTGGGCGAGGGCGTTGTCGCCGGCCTCGTTGTAGCTGTCGGCGGCCTCGGACCAGTCGCTCGCCGTCTCGGAGTTCCAGCTGGCCCAGTCCTGAGCGGTGTTGGCGCTGTTCACGTCCGACACGACGGCCGAGTCCACCGTGAGTTCAGAGGCGGCCGAAGAGGTGCTCTCGGTGCTGGTGTAGTCATCCCAGGACTCGGACATTGTGAGCTCCCCGCATTCAGGCTCTCCCGGACTGGGTGAGCTGATCTTCACAACCCCTGAACAGGATCGCGCCATCCTGCTCGCGCTGTCTGCCGAACGACACAGCTCAAACGGGTGGATTTGACTCCGCGTACACATCGATGTCGGTGGCCTTGACCGAGACGAAGACGTCCTGCCCGCTGGCGAGCCCGAGCGACGCGACTGCTTCCGGCGTCACGTCGGCGAGCACGCGAGGAATCCCGTCGATCTCCAGCCGCACCCGGTCGCCGATCGGCTCGATGCCGATGACCCGGCCCGCCCAGGCGTTGCGCGTGCTTGCCGCCACCGGGATGCGTGACACCACCACCGAGGACGGGCGCACGGAGAGCAGCACGTCGCCGGAGGGAACATGGTCGGCGATGCTCAGCCGGCCGCCCCCGGGCAGCTGGACCGTTCCTTCGCTGGCATTACCCCGGTAGAGGTTGCGGCCGACCAACCGGGCGACGTACTCGGTCCGCGGTCGCCGGGCGACGTCGGCCGGGCTGCCCTCCTGCGCGATCCGGCCGCCCTCCAGGACGATCAGCCGGTCACCGAGGACGAGCGCGTCGACGGGGTCGTGGGTGACGAGCAGGGCGGGTGCCCCGTACTCGCGAACGTGGCGGCCGAGTTCGGTGCGCACCGACAGGCGGGTGCCGGCGTCGAGCGCGGCCAGCGGCTCGTCAAGGAGCAGGAACTCGGGCTCGGCGGCGAGGGTGCGTGCCAGCGCGACCCGCTGCGCCTGGCCACCGGAGAGTGATGCGGGGCGGCGCTGCGCGAGGCCCGGAATCCCCAGCGTTTCCAACCACTTCATGGCGCGCGTGCGCGCATCGCGCCGGTGCACGCCTGCCGACCGGGGCCCGAACGCGACGTTGTCCAGGACCGACAGGTGCGGGAAGAGCAGGTAGTCCTGGAACAGCAATCCGGCGCGGCGTTGCGGGGTCGCGACCTGGATTCCGGAGCGGGTGTCGGACAGGATGCGCGCGCCCGAGGTGATCCGTCCCGATGACAGCGGGACCAGGCCGGCGAGCGCCGCCAGCAGGGTGCTCTTGCCGGACCCGTTGGGCCCGACGACGGCCACCAGCTCGCCGGGCTCGACCCGAAGGTCCACATCCAGCACGAAGCCGTCGCGTTCGACGCGCGTGGTCGCCGCCAGCGGAGCGCTCATGCGCGCGACGGCCCGGCCAGCCCGCGCAGCCATCGTTCCCGCAGCGAGACCAGGATGACGACCGCGACAGCCAGCAGCACGAGGCTCAGCGCTATCGCCGAGTCCGGGTCGGTTTGCAGCGCCACGTAGGTGCCGATCGGCAGGGTTTGCGTCTTGCCGGGGAAGTTGCCCGCGAAGGTGATCGTCGCGCCGAACTCGCCGAGGGCTCGCGCCCAGCAGAGGACAGCGCCGGCCAGCACCGCCGGGGCGATCAGCGGGAGCGTCACCCGGCGGAACGTCAGCCACCGGCCGGCGCCCAGCGTCGCGGCCGCCGATTCCAGACGCCCGTCCGCGCTGCGCAGCGCGCCCTCCACCGTGATGACGAGGAAGGGCATGGCGACGAACGTCTCCGCGACGATCACCCCGCCCGTGGTGAACGGCAGCGTGAACATGCTCGAGAAATGCTCGCCGATCACCCCGCGGCGCCCGAACGCCAGCAGCAGCGCCACGCCTCCGACCACCGGCGGCAACACCAGCGGCAGCAGCACGAATGCCCGCACGATGCTCCGGCCGCGGAACGTCGCGCGCGCCAGGACCCACGCCAGCGGCACTCCGACCGCGAGCGAGATCGCCGTCGCGGCGCTCGCGCTGATCAGCGAGAGGCGCAAAGCATCGCCGACGCCCTGGCCGGACAGCAGGTGGGGCAGGCTTCGCCACGGCGCGCGGATGAGGAGCGCGATCAGCGGCAGGACCAGGAAGGCGAGCGCCACCGTGGCCGCCACCCCGATCGGCCACGGGGTGACCGACGGGCGGCGAAGGGTCCGGGGCCTGCTACGGAGCTTGGAAACCATCGGCGGTCAGCACCTGGCGCCCTTCTGCGGAGAGCACGTAGTCGACGAACTGCTGGGCGCTGCCCGCAGGCGTCTTCCCTACGACGGCGATCGGGTAAGACGTCGACGTGTTGAGCGCGGCCGGAATCTCGACCCCGGCGACCTTGCTGCCGGCGCTCCCCGCCGCACGGACGTCCGTCACGTAGACGATCCCGGCGTCGACCTCCCCGGTCTGCACGGCGGTCAGCACCGCCTTCACGTCAGTCGCCTGCGTCACCGGGGTGACCGTGATCTGGGCCTTGTCGAAGATCGCCGCCGCCACGACACCGCAGGGCACCTGCGGCTGGCACACCGCCACCTTCACCCCGCTCTTGGCGAGATCGGCGACAGACGCGATGTGCGCCGGGTTGCCGCTGGGAACGGCGATCTCCCCGACGTTCCTCGCGAACGTGGTGGGGTCTTTCGCGTACCCCGCTTTGACCACCTGGTCCATGTTCTTCTTCGAGGCGGATGCGAAGACGTCCGCGGGGGCGCCGTTGGTGATCTGCTGGGCGAGACCGGAACTCGGGCCGAAGTTGAACGTCACTTTGGTGCCTTGGTGGGCGGCCTCGTACTGCTTTCCCAGCGTCGTGAAGGCTTCCTGCAGCGAGGCAGCGGCCTGCACGTTGATGGTGATCGGCCCCATCCCGTTGCCGGCGCCGCTCGCCGAGGAGCCGCACGCGGCAAGCCCTGGAAGACCGAGGGCAACCGTCAGCAGGGCAAGAGCGCGGGCGCGCATCGGCTCTCCGGAGGATCAGCCGCGCGCACGCGGAAGCTCGACGACGACGTTGGTGGACTTGACGGACGCGACCGCCAGCACGCCGACCTCGAGTCCGAGCTCGTCGGCGGCTTCGCGCGACAGCAAGGAGACGACCCGGTGCGGGCCGGCCTGGATCTCGACCTGCGCCATCACCGTGTCGCGCACGACCCGCGTGACGATGCCGGCGAACCGGTTGCGGGCGGAGGCGGCGACGATCGGCTCGTCGCCGATGACGAGCGCGGCGTCGTCGACCGCGAGCTCGCCGAGGAGCGCCGCGAGATCGGCGCCCTCGACGGCGAGTCGCCCCGCGGGGTCGTGATGAGAGGCGAGCCGGCCGTTGTCGACCCAGCGCCGCACGGTGTCATCGCTGACGCCGACGAGGCGGGCCACCTCGCTCAGCCGGTATGCGGGCACAAATGCATGCTAGATCACGCACCTGCGGATGTGTGCTGCCAATCCTTCCGCAGGTGCGGAACTAGCTTCGGCTGGTGTCAGACCGCCGGAGTGTGGCTCGCCTGCCGGCGGTTGCGCAGCCCGAGCCCCAGCCCGACCAGCGCGACGAGCACGCCCACGCCGCCGATCGCCAGCGGGAGCGTCACCTTCGCCAGCGTGATCTTGTCGGCACGACCCTTGGCGAACTTGGCCAGGTCGGCTTCGGACGCCGGGGTCTGGCTGTAGTCGATGTTGAAGATCTTGCTCTCCGGCGGGTTCTTCACCAGCTTGCCGATGGTGTCGGCGGCCAGCTTCACCGCGGCGTTGCTTGCGTACTCGGGCTTGTTGAGGATCGTCTGGATCCGGCTGATGCCCTGGATGTCCGGCGACGCCTTCAACGTCTGGTTGATGCGGTCCAGACCGACGATCGCGCCGGTCTTCGGCTCGACCAGGAAGTTGGTGTCGACGTCGATCACGTACTTCAGCGGCACGTCCTGGCCGAGGATTTGCTGCGCTGTCGCCTTGTCGGCGGCGTTGAGTGCGGGCAGGACCGCCGCCTCGAGCAGCGCCGGGTCAGCCCCCTGCGCCTTCAGCTGGGTGGCGGCCTGGGCCGGGGTCAGCGCCTTCGGGATGCCCTGCGAGGCGAGCTGGTCGATGTAGTAGCTCTGCGCGGGCGCGTTGGTCATCGCGCCGTGGTAGCGGTAGAGCTTCACGCCCGCGACGGTCGTGGTGCCGGTCTTGGTGAAGGCGTAGGACTTGCCGGACTCGTTCTTCCAGACCTGGTAGGGACCGTTGCCGGAGTCGAACGGCAGGTTCACGGCGTAGGCCGGCGAGCGGTCCACCTTGGTGCTGGGTGTGTAGGCCCAGGCCCGGTCGTCGTCGACGTTCTTCAGGGACTTGCGGTCCAGGATGTATTGCTGCTGCAGGTTCTGCGGCTTCAGGTTGCCGATCGTCTCGACGTCGTTCTCTTGGACAACCGCCCGGCTGCCCGAGGTCTCGGTGACGTGAAGGTTGCGCTTGATGTCGAGCGCCAGCTTCTGCGGGGTCGCCAGCGGGCCGGCGGTGGACGGGTCGATGTAGAGCGTGAACGTGCCGGTCGCGTGGGCCGTCTTGTTCAGCGTGCCACCGGGGTACTTCACGGCGACCGCCGGAAGGACGAACGCGGCGACCACCCCGAGGACGATGAGGAGAACTCCGGTGCTCATCAGGATCTTTGCGGGTCGGCGCATGGTTGGACCTTTTCCGGACGGGGGCACTGACCCGCCTTTGGGACGGCTCTCACCCTGCTGATCTGCGAGCACACTCGATGGCATAGGCCCTGCATATACCGGTCTTCGCCGGGCCGACAGGGACTAGAGTCTCGGCTCGAAGGGCCAGGATGCCCGTGCCGGAGCTTACGTGCAGGTAACCCCGCCGGCGCGGGCGATTCACGTAAAGGAGAGCCGGTGGCGGACGGACCCCTGATCGTCCAGTCCGACAAGACCGTCCTTCTCGAGACCGACCATCCGCTGGCCGACGAGGCCCGGGCCGCCATCGCGCCGTTCGCCGAACTCGAGCGCGCTCCCGAACACATCCACACGTACCGGATCACCAACCTCGCGCTGTGGAATGCCCGGGCTGCCGGCCACGATGCCGAGCAGGCCGTCGACGTCCTGATGCGCTACTCGCGCTTCCCGGTGCCCCACGCCTTGCTGGTCGATGTCGCCGACACCATGGACCGGTTCGGGCGGTTGCGCCTGGAGACCTCCCCGGTCCACGGGCTGGTGTTGCACGCGCTTGATCGCGCGGTGCTGGAAGAGGTCGTGCGCTCGAAGAAGATCTCGCCGATGCTCGGGGCCCGCATCGACGACGACACGATCATCGTGCACGCGGTCGAGCGTGGGCGGATCAAGCAGGCGCTGCTTCGGATCGGTTGGCCGGCCGAGGATCTGGCCGGTTACGTGGACGGCGAGTCGCACCCGATCGCGTTGCGTGAAGAGGGCTGGAACATGCGCTCTTACCAGCGCGAGGCGGTCGAGGGATTCTGGGCCGGCGGCAGCGGGGTGATCGTGCTGCCATCGGGCGCCGGCAAGACGATCGTCGGTGCTGCCGCCATGGCGAGGGCCGGAGCGACCACGCTGATCCTCGTCACCAATACCGTGGCCGGCCGCCAGTGGCGCCGCGAGCTGCTGGCGCGCACGTCGCTGACCGAGGACGAGATCGGCGAGTATTCCGGCGAGCGCAAGGAGGTGCGCCCCGTCACCATCGCGACGTACCAGGTGATGACCACGCGGCGCAAGGGTGAGCACCTTCATCTCGGGCTGTTCTCCGCCCGGGAGTGGGGTCTGATCATCTATGACGAGGTCCACCTGCTGCCGGCGCCGGTCTTCCGGATGACGGCCGATATCCAGTCGCGCCGCCGGCTCGGCCTCACCGCGACGCTGGTGCGCGAGGACGGCCGCGAGGGCGACGTCTTCAGCCTCATCGGTCCGAAGCGTTACGACGCTCCCTGGCGCGACATCGAGGCGCAGGGCTGGATCGCTCCGGCGCTGTGTACCGAGGTGCGGGTCACCCTCACCGACGACGAGCGGATGTCCTACGCCGTCAGCGAACCGGAGGACCGCTACCGGGTCTGCTCGACGGCGGCGTCCAAGCGTTCCGTGGTGAAGACGCTGGTGGAGAAACACAGCGACGATCGGGTGCTGGTGATCGGGGCGTACCTCTCGCAGCTGGGCGAGCTCGGCGAGCTGCTCGATGCGCCGGTGATCCAGGGCTCGACCACCAACAAGGAGCGGGAACGGCTGTTTGACGCGTTCCGCACCGGCGAGGTCACGACCCTCGTTGTCAGCAAGGTCGCGAACGTCTCGATCGACCTTCCGGAAGCGGGCGTCGCCATCCAGGTGAGCGGTACCTTCGGCTCGCGCCAGGAGGAGGCCCAGCGGCTCGGCCGGGTGCTCCGCCCGAAGGGCGACGGGCGGCCGGCCCACTTCTACACGGTGATCTCGCGCGACACCCTGGACCAGGAGTACGCCGCCCACCGGCAGCGCTTCCTGGCCGAGCAGGGCTACTCCTACACGATCATCGACTCGGACGATCTGACCACCGGGAGCTGACGTGGGGCGCTCGTTCTTCCTCTCCGAGGAGTTGCAGGCCTACCTGATCGGCTCGACGACCCCGGTCGACGAGATCCAGCGTGACCTGCAACGCGAGACCGCCTCCCTGGGTTCCATTTCCGAGATGCAGATCGCCCCCGAGCAGGGTGCGTTCCTGACCATCCTGGCAGCGGCGATGGGCGCCCGCAGCGTCGTCGAAGTCGGCACGTTCACCGGCTATTCCGCGCTCTGCCTGGCCCGCGGGCTCGCGCCGGGCGGAACCCTGCGGTGCTTCGACATCAACGACGAGTGGACGCAAGTGGCGCGGCGCTACTGGGAGCGCGCCGGGGTCGCTGATCGCATCACCCTCACGCTGGGCCCGGCCGCCTCGTCACTCGCCCGGCTGCCCGACGAGCCCAGCATCGACCTGGCGTTCGTCGACGCCGACAAGCCCGGCTACCCGCAGTACGTCGAGCTCCTGCTCCCGAGGCTGCGTGCGGGCGGGCTCCTGCTGCTCGACAACACGCTGCGCAACGGCGCCGTGCTGCCGTCCGTGCTGCCCGGGGCTGACGAGGGCACGCAGGTGATCGCGACGCTGAACGCAGCGCTGACGACCGACCCGCGGGTCGAGGTCGTTCAGCTGCCGCTCGCGGACGGGGTCACGATGATCCGCAAGCGCTAGTCCGCTGGTGGCAGGGCCCGCGCTCGACTCGCTGCGCTCAGCCGAGTCACGATCCGCTCCTACCGCAAGATGCCCGTGTGGCCGAGCGAGTAGCGGCCTGGCTGCGGCCAGACCGCGAGCCCGTGCGGCTCGGTGCCCACCTTGATGCGGGCGCTCAGCTGCCCGGTGGTGGTGTCGATGCCGTAGACCTCGTTGTTGCGCCGGCCGGAGAGCCACAGCGTCTTGCCGTCCGCCGAGACCCCGCCCATGTCAGGGGTGCTGGGAGGGGGGATCGGCCAGGTCTTGATGACCTTGCGGGTGGCGAAGTCGATGACACTGACCGAGCCCTGATCCCGCGCACCACCGCGATTCGACACGTACAAGACGTGCGCGTCGCGGCTCGGGTAGAGGCCGTGTGCCTCGGGGCCGGTCTTGACGAAGCCGATCTGCTTGAAGGTGTCACCATCGATCAGATGGACGCCGTTCAGGTCCATGTTGGAGACGTACCAGACCTTGCCCGCGGGATCGATCTTGATGTCCTGGGGCATGCCGCCGACGTCGAGGTAGCCCAGCACTTTCTGCTGCTGGGTGTCGACCTTGACCAGCCGGCCGGAGAATTCGCAGGTGGCGATGAAGTAGGACCCGTCGGCCGAGAAATCGATGTGGTTCACGCCGCCGCACTCGGGCACCGGCAGCGCGTTCTTCACGACGAAAGTGTGGGGATCGGAGAACTCGAGGCGTCGGAGCGCCTCCGCGACGACGATCGCGTACTTCCCGTCGGGCGTGAAGTACATGTTGTACGGGTCCTGCACCGGGATGTTCGGGCCGGCGCGCTTGCCCGTATGGGGGTCGATCGGGGTCAGGGAGTTGCCGTTCTCATTGTTCGCGACCCACAGCGTCTTCAGGTCCCACGCGGGGATCACGTGCTGCGATCCGGGACCGGTCGGGTAGGTGTCGATCACCTTCTTGGCTACCGGGTCGATCACCGACACCGTGCCGTCGCCGTGGTTCGGGACGTAGATCCGATAGGGGACCCCGCGGGTGGCGGCGACGAGCATCCCGGCCTGGTCGTACGCGTAGACGCTGCCGATCGCACCGCCGTTGCCGGGCGCGCTCGACCTGCTCGCGGCCGGCGACGGGCTCGAACTCGGCGGCGATGAGGCGGGCGCGGACGGTGAGCTCGCGGCCTTCGGCGTGGAGCTTCCGCAGGCAGCGAGGGCCAGCGAGGTGATCGCAGCGGCGGCGAGAGCGAGAGCGGCTTGGACACGAGTGGGGCGTTTCATCGCCGCCCAGCCTGCCACGACTTTGCGCACCCGAGGTGCGCGACGCGACACGCTTCCCGGATAAGGACCTTGCTCCCGCCGCCCGCTGCGCAGCCTCAGCCGGAGAGCGAGGACGAGCCCGTCGGCAGGGTGCCGACCTCGCCGGCGGGCGGGGCCTTGATCAGCGAGGTGTCGGCCTTGCCGAAGTCGAAGAAGTCGACGTTGACCGTCTCGGACTTCAACGCGGAGGCCGCGATCGTCCCGGTCGCCGGCTTGATCGTCACGCTCACGCGGCGAGCCCGACCCTGATCGTCGACGTAGACGTCTTCTGGCAGGTTGGCGTCGCCGAGCAGCTTCTTGTACTGAGCGATCGCCTGGGGCTGGACTCCCCGGAGCTTGGCCGCCTTCTCCAGGTCCGCCGTGGCGCGGTAGTGCGTGGTCGGCACGCCGCGGATGTCCTCGTCGCCAACCTTGGTGACGCCGCCCTTGCTGACGCTCTTCAGCGTCTTCAGGAACGACGTCGGATCCTCGTTGTAGGAGTCCAGGTTGCTGCTACCGGTGATCTTCTTCGGGTCGATGGACACCCACGGCTTTCCGCCGCTCTGCGCCTGTAAGGCGCTCGGCAAGTGCAGGTAGAGGATGCCGCCGGTGAAGACCTCTTCGATGGTGCCGCTCAACCCGCTGCCCGCCGGGAATTTCATGGAGAGCTCGAAGCCGTTGTTGGCGAGGTCGGTGACCCCGTCGCCGGTCAGCGAGACCGTCTTGCCCGCGGTCTCGATGGTCAGGTCGAAGGCCAGCTTCGCGTTCTTCTCGGCCGCCGTCTTGTCCGCGGTGGCCGCGACGAGCGTGAAGGCATCGACCTTTCCGGACGTGCCCGCGGGCCCCTTTCCCTGCGTCGATCCCGAGCTTCCGCAGCCGGTGACGGCGACCGCGAGAGCCAGTGAGCTGCCAGCTATGAACGTCTTCTTGCCGCGCACGATGTTCCCCCGAAAATTGTTGGCTCTGGTGAACCAATGAGTTTCGGGCGGATACCCAGGTTTCTGGGTGGTTACCCGTGCAGACCGAACAAACCACCCGAAAGGTCGCCAACCTCGGAGGCGGGCGGGGCCACGATGCTGGAGGTGTCGGCCTTGCCGAAGTCGAACAGGTCCACCGTCGTGGTGAAGGTGCCGACTGACGCGGTGCCGGTGCTGCCGGCAGCGGGAGTGATCGTCACAGCGATGCGCCGGGCGCGACCGTCGCTGTCGATGTAGACGTCTTCGGGCAGCGTGTCCTTACCGATCGTCTTCTTCAGCTCCTGCTGCAGTTTCGTCAGCTCAGCCGGGTCCACCTTCGTGCTGCCCGCCTGGACGGCCTTCGTGAGGTCGATCTCGGCGCGGTAATGCGTGGTTTCCACGCCCCGGATCTCCTCGGTGCCTACCTTGGTGACGCTGTCGCTGACGCTGTCCAGCGTCTTCAGGAACTCGGTGGGGTCCTGGGTCAGCTGGCTCGAGCTGCTGCTGGCGCCCAGGGTGCTGGCGTCGATCTTCACCCACGAGCGTCCCCCGGCCGCCGAGGTCGCTGCCGCCGGCAGCTTGATGTAGACGACCTTGTCGACGACGCGCTCCTCGATGCTGCCGCTGAAGCCGCCGACGCCGGGAAGATCGAGCTTCAGCGCGAACTTCTGGCCCGTGAAGTCGATGATGCCGTCGCCGCCGAAGTCCACGGCCTTGCCGTCAGCCGTCCCCTTGAACTCGAAGTGGACCTTGCTGTTGTCGGTGGCGTACGTCTTGGACGCGGCGGCCGCGAGCACGGCCTGCGGGCTGCTCTTACCTCCCCCGGTGCCGCCGTCTCCCTGGACCGTGCCGGTGCCGGAGCTGCCACACGCGGTGGCGAGAGCAGCGCTCGCCACTGCAGCGACGGCGAGGCGGACAGTGCGTGCGTGCATGAGACTCCTTGGTCGGGCGTAACCATCCATCGGCGGGTGCTGGGCATCCGGTACCGCCGAAAGCCGTAAGGACTAGTCGTCCTGCTTCAGCGCCGTGTCGACGGTGACGGCGCTGGCGAACACCATCAGCCGCAGCGGGTACGGCAGCTCGTGGTGGATCAGCACCTGGTAGTGATCCGCGGTGGTGAACAGCTCGCGTCCGATGCCGGCCCATTTCTTGTTGATCCGGCCGATCTCGGCGCCGTTCGCGTCTTCGATGGCGAAGTCCCAGGAGCGCCAGTTCTCGGCGCGAATGCCGCCGATGATCTGGCCACCGACGGAGAAGCCGAACCGCTTCTTGCCGAAGAAGTTTTCCTGCACGATCTCGCCGATGGGCGTGCCGTCGGCCTGCGCGATCTGCATCCGGGACTTCGCGATCTTGGCGGGGCGGGTCATGGTGAGCAGCACCACCCCCGAGGGATCACGCACCTCGAGCTTGTGGGTGAAGAACTGGTCGTAGTTACCGAGGAACCGCACGGCCTTCTTCAGGCCGCTCTGGCCCACCTCCACGACCCGGCCGAGCAGCATCCCGTTCGCGTCGTTGATGTCGTACTCGTTCGTCAGCTCGATGAGCTTGGCCTTCTGGCTGACGACCAGTGCCCGGGACTCGAAGAGGCTGGGGGCGGTCGCCGCCGGCTGGTAGGCGGGCTGTGGCTGGTGCTGTTGTTGTTGCGCGGCCGGTTTCAGGTACGCGGGCCGCTGCTCCTGCGCGGGCTGGGCCGGCTCGGCGCCCGGCGAGACGTGGTCGGTCCACTGCTGGCCGTCCCACCAGCGGTGCGGGTGCTGTCCGGTCGGGTCCGCGTACCACCCCGGCGCGGGGGCCTGTGAACTCATACCGAAAGCGTGCCGTCTGACGTGCACGTTGTCGAGCGGCCGAATGGTCGTTTGCGCGACACTCGGGCCGATCCAGCGGACAGCAAACGGGGCGGCTCCCCGCAGGGAACCGCCCCGTCTGATGAATCAGGTGAAGCGTGGAACTGCTGATCCGAGGATCAGAAGTCCATGTCACCGCCGCCCGGCATGGCCGGCGCAGCGCCAGCCTTCTCCGGCTTGTCGGCAATGACGGCCTCGGTGGTGAGGAACAGGGCCGCGATCGAGGCTGCGTTCTGCAGCGCCGAGCGGGTGACCTTCGCCGGCTCGATGATGCCGGCCTTCACCATGTCGACGTACTCGCCGGTGGCGGCGTTGAGGCCCCATCCGGCGTCGAGCCCGCGCACCTTCTCGACCACCACTCCGCCTTCGAGGCCGGCGTTGATGGCGATCTGCTTGAGCGGGGCGTCCAGCGCGATCCGGACGATGTTGGCGCCAGTGGCCTCATCGCCGACGAGCTCGAGCTTGTCGAACGCGCTCTTGCTCGCGGAGATCAGCGCGACGCCGCCTCCCGGGAGCACACCCTCCTCGACGGCCGCCTTCGCGTTGCGAACGGCGTCCTCGATGCGGTGCTTGCGCTCCTTGAGCTCGACCTCAGTGGCAGCGCCGACCTTGATGACCGCAACACCGCCGGCCAGCTTGGCCAGGCGCTCCTGCAGCTTCTCGCGGTCGTAGTCGCTGTCGCTCTTGTCGATCTCGGCGCGGATCTGGTTGACGCGACCGTTGATCTGGTCGGTGTCGCCAGCACCCTCGACGATGGTGGTCTCGTCCTTGTTGATGACGACCTTGCGCGCGCGGCCCAGCAGGTCGAGGCCGGCGTTCTCGAGCTTGAGACCGACCTCCTCGCTGACGACCTGGCCACCGGTCAGGATCGCGATGTCCTGCAGCATGGCCTTGCGGCGGTCACCGAAGCCGGGCGCCTTCACCGCGGCGCTCTTGAACGTGCCGCGGATCTTGTTCACGACGAGGGTGGCCAGGGCCTCGCCCTCGACGTCCTCGGCGATGATCGCCAGCGGCTTGCTCGACTGCATGACCTTCTCGAGCAGCGGGAGCAGGTCCTTCACGGACCCGATCTTGCTGTTGACGATCAGGATGTACGGGTCGTCGAGCACGGCTTCCATGCGCTCGGGGTCCGTCACGAAGTACGGCGAGATGTAGCCCTTGTCGAAGCGCATGCCCTCGGTGAGCTCGAGCTCGAGGCCGAAGGTGTTGCTCTCCTCGACGGTGATGACGCCTTCCTTGCCGACCTTGTCCATCGCCTCGGCGATGATCTCGCCGACGGTCGAGTCAGCAGCGGAAATCGACGCCGTAGCGGCGATCTGCTCCTTGGTCTCGACGTCCTTGGCGAGCTTGGACAGCTCCTCGGAAACGCGCTCGACGGCGGCCTCGATGCCCTTCTTCAGGCCCATCGGGTTGGCGCCGGCGGCGACGTTGCGCAGGCCCTCCTTGACGAGTGCCTGAGCCAGGACGGTCGCCGTGGTCGTGCCGTCACCGGCGACGTCATCGGTCTTCTTGGCTACCTCTTTGACGAGCTCGGCACCGATCTTCTCGTACGGGTCCTCGAGCTCGATCTCCTTGGCAATGCTCACACCGTCGTTGGTGATCGTGGGGGCGCCCCACTTCTTGTCCAGCACGACGTTGCGGCCCTTGGGGCCGAGCGTCACCTTGACGGCGTCGGCCAGTTGGTTCATCCCGCGCTCTAGACCGCGACGGGCCTCTTCATCGAACGCGATGATCTTGGGCATGTGGTGTCCCTCCAGCAGATGGACGGGTGGGGAATGGTCGAGTGCTGAGTTAGCCGCCCTGACGCCCGCGACGGACGACCCGCTGCGCTTTGCCGGAGACCCGGTGATGACGTAGCTGGCCTCGCCGAGACGGCCTGGCACTCGACGGCATCGAGTGCTAGGTCATGTTTAGCACTCGACCCTGTCGAGTGCAAGACAGTGCGTTACGCACCAAAAGCCCGTCGTGGCACGTTACCGTCCTCGCGACACGCCCACAGGGGGAAGGCCCGCCATGACACCGGACATCTTCAAGACGCTGGTCCCGACCTGGGCCGGCACGGCCATTGCCGCCGGTACGGCCGTGCTCTTCTTTCTCCTCGCGCTGGCGATCGTGCGGTTCTCCAAGGCCATCGGCGGTGTCGTCGGGGCCGGAGCCGGCCTCGTCGGTGCTTCCGGCCTGCTGCCCTGGCTGTCGGGTACCGAAGGCGGCCGCAACATCGATCTCGACGCGTGGAAGACGTTCAAGATCGGCAACGAGACGGTCGTCGTCAACTCGGTCAAGAACTGGACCGGCATCGATCTGGCGAACCTGCAGTGGGGCTGGGTACTGGCCGGGGCCGGCGTGCTGATGCTGGTATTGGGCGTCCTGCCGGGCAGGTTCGGGCTCCTCGCGCTGATCCCGTCGCTGGTGGTGCCGTACAGCATCCTGTACGTCCTCGTCCTGCGTAAAGAGACCGTGAAGGCCAGCAACCTCGGGTTCGGTGCCTGGGTCGCGCTCGCCGGCTCGGTGCTGGTGATCCTCACCGTGATCGTGCGGGCCCTGCAGGCACCTCGGCGCCAGCCCGCCTACAACCAGCCCGCCGGCTACCCGTCGCAGCCCTACCAGCAGCAGGGGTACCCGCAGCAGGGGTACCCGCAGCAGGGGTACCAGCAGCAGGGGTACAGCACAGGGTACCAGCCGGCCGGATACGGCCAGCCGGCCTACGAGCAGCCGGGCTACGGGCAGCAGCCGGGCTACGGGCAGCAGCCCGCTTACGGGCAGCAGCCCGGTTACGGGCAGCCGCAGGCGCAGCCCGAGGGCTACGGCCACGGTGGCTACAACGATGCGGTGCAGCCGGCGGATGAGCCCACCACTCACGACGGGGAGACGCGCAGCTTCCCCTCGCCCTACGGACAGCAGCCGCCGCAGAGCTAACGGGGCCGCTAGTCCTCCAGCAGGCCCGGGGAAACCTCGTTCAGGGCGGACTCGAACGCGTCGTAGGTCGGCTGGATCCGCACGGTCGGCCCGCTGGTCGGAGCCATGGCGTCGATCGTCTTCAGGCCGTCACCGGTGTTCAGCAGCACCGTCTCGGCGCCCGGGTCGAGCAGGCCCTCGCGCAGCAGCCGCTGCAGGCTGGCGACGGTGACGCCGCCCGCCGTCTCGGCGAAGATGCCTTCGGTCTGGGCGAGCAACCGGATGCCCTCGACGACCTCGTGGTCGGGCACGTCGCAGATCGCGCCGCCGGTGCGGCGGGCGACGTCGAGCGCGTAAGGACCGTCGGCCGGGTTGCCGATCGCGAGCGACTTGGCGATGGTGTTGGGTCGAACCGGCGTCACCGTGTCGCGGCCCGCGGCGAACGCGGCGGCGACCGGGTTGCACCCCGCGGCCTGGGCGCCGAAGACGCGGTAGGGGGTCGGCTCGATCATGCCGAGCCGGCCGAGCTCGCCGAACGCCTTGTCGACCTTGGTCAGCAGCGAACCCGAGGCGATCGGGATGACCACCTGCTCGGGCAGGCGCCAGCCGAGCTGCTCGGCTATCTCGTAGCCCAGCGTCTTCGAGCCCTCCGCGTAGAACGGCCGGACGTTGACGTTGACGAACGCCCACTCCTGCTCGCCGGCGATCTCGCTGCAGAGCCGGTTGACGTCGTCATAGGAGCCCTGGATGGCAACGAGGGTCGGCCCGTAGACGGCGGTCGAGATGGTCTTGCCGGCCTCGAGGTCGTCCGGGATAAGGACGACGGCGCGCAGCCCAGCCGAGGCGGCGTGGGCGGCGACGGACTGGGCCAGGTTGCCGGTGGACGCGCACGCGACCGTCTCGTAGCCGAGCTGGCGCGCGGCGGACAGCGCGACGCTGACGACCCGGTCCTTGAACGAGTGGGTCGGGTTCGCGGAATCGTCCTTGACCCAGAGCGTCTTCATGCCGAGCGCGGCGGCCAGCCGATCAGCCTTGCGCAGCGGGGTCCAGCCGGCGCCGAGGCTCACCCGGGTGGCCTCGTCGTGACCGGCGGGGAGCAGGCCGACGTAACGCCAGAGGCTCTGCGGCCCGGCCTCGATGGACTGGCGAGTGACCCGGCGCAGCCGGTCCTCGTCGTAGCCGATCTCCAGCGGTGCGAAGCACTCGATACAGACGTGGATGGCCGCGAGGTCGAAGACCGCCGAACAGTTACGGCACTTGAGGTGGGTGGCCGGGTTCGCATCGGTGAGCACCGGAGAACCGAGCGGCCGGGAGATGGTGACGGACATGCGGGAAGGAAGCCTCCTCATCGTTCCCGTCGGATGACGGGCCGGCATTGGCACCTGCCTAGCCGCTGAGATCAGCGACGATCGGTGGTTGCCGGGGCTTCAACGGGCCGGTCCCTCTGCCCCTCTGGATGAGCAACACATGAAGTTGTGGGCCTGACGAACTGACATGCTAACCGACCGTGAGCTCTGTTTCGACAGCGATTCCCGACCCCCCCTCCGGCATCCGGGTGATCTACTCCGACCTGGACGGCACCATGGTCGGTCCCGGTGGCTGCTTCTTTCGTCGCGAGGATCGCGCCGTGACGCTCGACCCCGCCGAGGCGCTGGCCGAAGCGTTGCGCTGCGGCATCGATCTGGTGCTGGTGAGTGGCCGCACCCAGGCCCAGCTGCTGGAGGCCTGCGCGATCTTCGGAGCCGACGGCTACATCGCCGAGCTCGGCGCCGTGGTCGGCTGGAATCGCGGCCGGGAACGCACCGTGCTGCGCGGTGCCATGCCGGACCAGTACGACGCGATCCCGCCGGAGCTCATCGAGGCGTTCCTGACGGAGTTCGGCTCGTGCCTGGAGTACCACTCGCCTTGGCACGAAGGGCATCAGCTCGACGTGATGCTCCGCGGCGAGGCCGACCTGACGAAGGTGCATGCGTGGCTGGAGCAGGCGGGCGCGGGATGGCTGCGCCTGCACGACAACGGCCTGCTGCCGCCCCGCAAGATCGGCGTCACCGTCGACGAGCTGCACGTCTACCACCTCGTCCCGGAGGGGATCGACAAGGGACGCGCCGTCGGCTATGACCTGTCGCGGCGCGGTCTGCGTCCGGAGCAGGCCATGGCGATCGGCGACAGTGCCAGCGATCTGGTGATGGCCGCGCATGTGGGGCGGCTGCACCTGGTGGAGAACGGGGCGCGGTCCGCCGTGGTGCGGGCGAAGGCCCAGGCGCTGGACAACGTCGTCATCGAGGGTGGCGCGCTCGGACTCGGCTGGGCGTCCGCGGTGCGTTCGGCGGCCGGCTAGCGATCTGAACGCGCGGCTGCAGCGCGCTTATCGCGGTCGCGCTCCAACTCCGCGAGCTCGACCGCGGCGTCGTCGTCGCCCTCTGCATCGGCGTCGGCCAGCTTCTGGATGATGCTGGACAGCTCGCGCTGCTCCTGGCTGGAGGCGGTCGCGTCGAGGTAGACGTGGCGCACGACGGGATATCTGGCCTGCAGCTCCCGCTCGATCTCCGTGCTGACCTGCTCGATGCGTTCCGAGGCCACGTCGCCTGCGAAGTCGACCTTCATGGCGACCAGGACGTCGTCCGGCGAGAGCTGCATCGTCAGCAGTTCGAGCACGGCGTCGACCTCCGGGTGCTGCGCGACCGTGTGCTGGATGTCGAGGCGCAGCTCGGGATCGGCTGCCTCGCCGATCAGCAGGTCCTTGGTGTCGCGTCCGAGCGCGTAAGCGATCCAGGCGAGCAGCACGCCGATGACGATCGAGGCGGATGCGTCGTAGACCGCCGAGCCGGTGGCCTGATGCAGGCCGATCCCGATCGCCGCCAGAGCGATCCCGACGACTGCCGCGCTGTCCTCGCTGGCCACCGCCTTCACGGTGGGATCGTTGCTGCGTCGCAGGTGTGTCAGGAAGGTGCGGCCCCGGACCTCTGCCTCGCCATGGACCTGGCGCAGGGCCCGGATCAGGGACGACCCCTCGAGCAGGAACGAGATCCCGAGCACGACGTAGGTGATGAGGAACTCGGTGCTGTCGGGCTGCTCCGGATGCGAGAACAGCGAGCTGACGCCCTGGAAGATGGAGAAGCCGGCGCCCGTCACGAAGATCCCGACGGCGGCCAGCAGCGTCCAGAAGAAGCGTTCCTTGCCATAGCCGAACGGGTGCATCGAGTCCGCCGGGCGTTGCGCCTTGCGCAGCGACGTGAGCAGGAAGATCTGGTTCAGGGTGTCGGCCCACGAGTGGGCGGCCTCGGCCAGCATGGCGCTGGACAGCGTCAGGATGCCCGCGCCGGTCTTCGCGATCGCGATCACCAGGTTGGCGGAGAACGCGAGCAGAACCGTTCCCCTGCTCTGCGACGCCATCTCCTCCGGGTACCCCGCACTACGCTGCGTACTCATGGGGGACACACCCGTGCTGGTTGCTTCGAATCGCGGGCCCCTGTCCTTCTACGCGGACGAGCGCGGGCAGCTCACCTCCAAGCGCGGCGCCGGCGGGATGATCAGCGCGATCGAGGCCCATGAGGAGCCGGTCACCTGGGTGTGCGCGGCGATGACCGATGCCGACCGGGCCGCGGTGCGCGCCTCGCCGGACGGCCTGCTGCGGCCCGCTCCCTTCGAAGGCGGGGGCGGCGATCAGCTGATCCGCATGCTCGAGCTGGACCGCGTGCTCTTCGACCGCGCCTACAACGCCGTCGCCAATCGCACCCTCTGGTTCATCGTCCACCTGCTGTTCGACACCGCGCGAAGCCCGACGTTCGGTCACGGCTGGGCGGCCGACTGGTCGGCGTACGAGCACTACTGCGCGACGTTCGCGGGCGCGCTGGCGGACGAGGCAGCTCCGGAAGGCAAGGTGCTGGTGCAGGACTATCACCTGGTCCTCGTCCCGCGGATGCTGCGCGCTCTGCGACCGGACCTGCGCATCTCGCACTTCACCCACACCCCGTGGGCGTCGCCCGACTACTTCCGTCTGCTGCCCGACGCCGTCGCCGCCGCGGTGCTGGACGGGATGCTGGGCGCCGATCAGCTGGGCTTTCACAGCCGCCGCTGGGCCGACGCCTTTCTCGCCTGCTGTGAAGCGGTGCTGGACGCGGAGGTCACGGGCGACGAGGTGCGTCACGCCGGCCACACGACGACCGTGGCGGTTCATGCGCTCGGGGTCGACGGGCCGGAGTTGCGGCGCCGTGCCGCCCGCGATGACGTCGCGAGCCGGATGGAGCTGCTGGCCGAGCAGGTGGACGGCCGGCGGCTCCTGCTGCGTATCGACCGCACCGAGCTGTCGAAGAACATCGTGCGCGGCCTCGATGCGTACCGCGAGATGCTGCGCGAGCATCCAGAGCTGCACGGGGAGGTCACTCACCTGGCATTCGCGTATCCGAGCCGTCACGATCTGCCCGAGTACCGCGAGTACACGGGCGCCGTGCAGCGCATCGCCCACGACATCAGCGAGGAGTTCGGCCGGCCCGGCTGGGAGCCCGTCCATCTCGAGGTGAGTGACGACTTCCCGCGCTCCCTCGCGGCGTACACGCTGGCCGACGTCCTGGTGGTGAACCCGGTCCGGGACGGGATGAACCTGGTGGCGAAGGAGGGTCCGGTGCTCTCGCAGCGTGACCTCTCGCTGGTGCTGTCACGCGAGACCGGGGCGGTCGCCGAGCTGGGTGACGACTCGTTCGTCGTCAACCCCTACGACGTGGTGCAGACCAGCCAGGCGATGTGGGAGGCGCTGCACCTCTCGCCGGATGAGCGCGCGGCGCGTTGCGAACGGCTGGCGGAGGCTGCCATGGCGCTACCGCCGGCGCGCTGGTTCAGCCGGCAGCTCGATTCGCTCTGAGCCGGCCGTTCAGAGCGCGTCAGCGAGCTGATGCAGGAACGCGACGACGCCGGGCGGGCCGTCGAGCACCAGGTCGGCATGCTCGCGCAGCCCCTCGACCTCGTGTGAATCGCTGACGACGCCCAAGCCGGGAATCCCCTCGCCGCGCAGCTCCTCGAGGGCGGCGAACGCCGGAAGGTCGCCCACGTCGTCGCCGATGAACATGACGGCGGACGCCCCCCGTTCCTGGACGAAGCTCCGCAGCGCGCCACCCTTCTCGAAACCGGGTGGGCGCAGCTCCAGCGCGTTGCGGGCGGGGTGCGGCTCCAGGCCGGCGCCCTCGGCGATGCTCGTCAGGCGCGGCATGAGCGCGGCCAGGATGCCGCCGGGATCCGCGCTCTGGCGGGTGTGGACGACGAGGGCATGACCCTTGTCCTCGACGCTGACCCCGGCTGGTGTCGCCGGATCGGCCGCCAGCGCCGCGAGTGCAGCGCGCGCCACCGCCACTCCGGGCAGCGGCTCGGGTGAGGTGACGCGGTCGACGTCGCCGTTCCAGCGCTGCAGCCCGTACTGGGCGAGCACCGTCAGGTGGGCACGCGCCGGGTGGCTGCGCAGGCCGGTGAGCTCGAGGAGTTGCTCGACCGGCCGGCCGCTGATCAGGACCACCGTGCCGAAGCGCTCGGCCAGCAGCCGGAGAGCCTCCAGCGCCCCGTCCGCAGGGATGGCGTCTTCGGGTCGCTGCACGATCGGGGCGAGCGTGCCGTCATAGTCCAGGGCCGCCAACGAGTGGGCAGGATCGTCGACGATCGCCCGTAAAGCCGTTCTGCCGGCGTCGGTCGAGGGATCGGGCAGGGACGCGGGGTCGCGGTTCACGAGCGGGTGAGCGCCGGGTTGGTGTCGGTAACCACGAGGACGAGTCTGCCCTGCGTGCGAAGCCAGCCGGGGGCCGGAGCCACGGCCGCTGCTCCCGCGACGCTGGCGAGGACCCTGGCCTGCCCGCTCTGACCTGGGGCGTAGAACACGGTGCCGGCACCGGGCCGATGCGCCAGCTCGAGGTTGCCGATGGCAGCCACCGTGATGCCGTGCTCGCGCAAGGCGGCTGCGGTGCGGCGGGCAAGGCCGGACACGCGTGAGGCGTTGAAGACGGCGACGGGCTGGCTGACGACCACCGGGACCGGGGCTGGCGCCGGCTTGCGGGTGACAGGAGCGGGGGTCGGGCTCGGCCGGGCGGGCGCCGGGCTGGGGACGTGTGCCGCCAGGGCGGTGGAGTCCGCGACCTTGCTACCGAGCTCCAGGGAGGGGGCTGCCGGGGTCGACGGGGATGCGGCTGGGCGCCCGACGACGCGTAGCAAACCCTGCCCGGCGACCAGGGCGGCCGCCACCAGGCAGACCGGGAGCGCGAGGCGCAGCAACCGGATTGCGCGGCCCTGCCAGATCGGCCAGCGGGGCCCGACGGGCACCGCCTACACCGATTGGCCGAGCCGGCGCGCCGAGCGGGCCCGCTCACGCTGCAGCCGCAGCCGCTGCAGGCGCTTGACCAGCATCGGGTCGGCGCGAAGAGCGGCCGGCCGATCGATCAAGCCGTTGAGGAGCTGGTAATAGCGGGTCGAGGAGAGACCGAACCGGTCGGCGACCGCCTGCTCCTTGGCGCCGGCCAGGCGCCACCACTGCCGCTCGAACTCGAGGATCTCGGCCTCACGCGGGGTCAGCTCGTCATCTGCCGGCGAAGCGGGCACCGCTGCGGGGCGGGCGCGACCGCCGCCGGCCGGCGCCGCGTCGTACGGACTGCGGGGCGCGGGGTTGACCACGCGACACCTCCCTGCTGATTGGGCGTCCTGAACGGACGAATTACACCAATGTTGTTAGTACCACGCAGCTGCGACAGGCTCGGGCAACCGCGCCGGGTTGCGCACCGATGCCGGCTGGCCGGTTGAGCCCCGCGGCGCCCGCGCGTCCGGGCCCGCAACCAGGCCGTCACGAACCGTTGAAAGACTGCAACGGTGTTCGACCCC
Organism: uncultured Actinomycetota bacterium; assembly: GCA_963782485.1. GTDB lineage: Bacteria > Actinomycetota > Actinomycetes > Frankiales > Frankiaceae > DATAZK01. The sequence continues at coordinate 282,478 of CAWAJV010000003.1, read as the reverse complement.
GCCGATCCCGCTTTCGTCGCCGATCCCTATCCGGCCTACGCGAAACTCCGGGAGGCGGGACCGCAGTGGTCGCCTGCCGCGGGGGGCTGGCTCATTGCCCGCCACGCCCACGTCACGGCGTTGCTGCGCGACCGGCGGCCCGGGCGGGTATTCACCCCGCGGGAGCCGGCGGATGGCTATCGCCACTGGAACATGATCAACGCGCTCAACCTGCTGGAACTCGAGCCTCCTGATCACCCCCGCCAGCGGCGGCTGGTGTCGCGCGCGTTCACTGCGCGCCGGGTCGAGGAGTTGCGACCCCGGATCCGCGCGCTGTGCGACGCGTTGATCGGTGGCCGGAACGGCGAGGGTTTCGACGTCGTGAGCCAGCTGGCCGAGCCGCTGCCCGTGGCCGTCATCGGTGCGCTGCTCGGAGTGCCGCAGGCCGATTGGCCGCTGCTGCGTCCCTGGTCCAACGCCATCGTCGCGCTCTACGAGCTGAACTGCACCCCGCAGACCGGGGCGGATGCGGAGGATGCCGCCGCGGAGTTCGTCGCTTACCTGCGCGACCAGATCGCCGACCGTCGCGCCCGCCCTGCCGACGATCTGCTCACGGGGTTGGTCCAGGCGAGCGACGGCGCCGACCGGCTCCGCGAGGATGGGGTCGTGGCGATCAGCATCCTGCTGCTGAATGCGGGGCACGAAGCCACGGTGAACGTGATCGGCGCCGGGGTGGCCGCCCTGGTCGCGCATCCCGATCAGCTGGCCGCGCTGCTTCGCGGCGGGCGGCAGTGGCGGGTCACGAGCGCGCCATCGCCGCGCACGACCTGGCAGTTTCGCGGCCCGAGCCGACTCGTGCTCGAGGTCCGGTGACGGCGACCGGTTCCGGGGACCTGCTGCCCGTCGATGCGTACGGGACGGGCCGCGCCTCCCCGCTCGCCGCTGGTTTCTCGGTCATCCATGCGGACCTGCACAACCACACGCAACTCTCCGACGGCGCCGGTGATCCGCGGCGCGCTTTCGCGTCGATGCGCGAGGCGGGGCTGGACGCGGCGGCCATCACCGACCACACCGCGCTGCCGAGCCCGTATGGCGGCAGCCTCGACGATTATGGCTGGCGCCAGGTGCAGCAGCTGGCCGATGCCGCCAACGCCAGCGGCGATTTCGTGGCGATCCGCGGGTTCGAGTGGTCGCACCCGACACTCGGCCACATCAACGTGTGGGACAGCCCGAACTGGACCGCGCCGGTGTCGCCGAGCAGCCGCGACATCCACCGCTTCTACGACTGGCTGGAGTCGCCGGAGGCGGCCGACGCCCTCACCTCCTTCAACCACCCGGGGTCGCGCGGCACCGAGTTGCGCTTCGGCGACTTCGTGCTCCGTCAACCGCTGCGCCCGCGCATGGCTGGGCTGGAGATGTTCAACAAGACCGACGACTACCTGTACGCGTTGAGCGAGAAAGGGGTGTCGCCGCTCGTCCAGTGCCTGGACGAAGGGTGGCGCCCCGGGCTCATCGGTGTGACGGACGAGCATGGGCGCGAGTGGGGTCGACCCGACGGCAAGGGCCGCACCGGCCTGCTCGTACGCGAGCTCAGCCGGGCCGGTGTGCGCGAGGCCCTCGCCAACCGCCGGTCCTTCGCCTCCCGCATCAAGGGCATGCGCCTGGTGGCGACGCTCGACGGCGTGCTGATGGGCCAGCGGGTGCGGCCCCCGGCCACCGAGCCGGTGGAGCTCGCCGTCGATCTCGACCTCGGGCCGATGTCGGTCGGCCTGGAGCTGTCTGTCCAGCTGCTGAGGTGGGCGCCGGACGTTCCGGTGGTCGAGGAGGTCGGGCGGGTGCAGTCCGGCGCGGGCGTCCTGCGGGCCGGCGTGCGGGTCGACCCCGACGAGCCGTGGATCGTGCTGCGCGTCACCGATCCCGCCGGGCGAGCGGATTTCGGGACCCCGCGGGCGAATCTCGGCTGGGGCCGGAGCGTGGGATACGCGAGCCCCTGGTGGGTGGCTGCGCGCTAGCCGGCCAGCACGGTGACGGTATGGATCGCCAGCCCGGCGAGCGCTCCGACGACCGTCCCGTTGATGCGGATGAACTGCAGGTCCCGCCCCACTTGGAGCTCGATGCGCCGCGACGCCTCGACGGCGTCCCAGCGCGAGATGGTCTCCGAGATGACCGTGGCCACCTCGCCGCTGTACGTACCGGCGGCATGGGAGATCGCGTCGGCCAGGTAGCCGTCGACCTTGCCCTGCAGCACCTCGTCACTCGCCAGCCGGCCGCCCAGCTCGCTGAGCCCGGCGACGACGCGCTTGCGCAGCTCGCCGTTCTCGTCATCGACGGCCTCCAACAAGAGCCGGCGTGCCGTCGTCCAGACCGAGGCGACGCCCTCGCGGACGTCAGGGTGGTTGATCAACCGCTCTTTCAGCAGCTCGACGCGGTGGATGGTGTACGGGTCGTTGCGCAGGTTGCCGGCGAACCGGGTGAGCAGCCCGTCGAGCGCCTGCCGCAGCGGGTGTCCCGGGTCGGCCTGGACCTCGCGCACGAAGCGCACCGCCTCGCGGTAGGCCCGAGCGGCGACCGCCTCATCGAGGAACTTCGGCGACCAGGCCGGTGCCTGCTCGGCGACGATGTCGATGACGGCCTCGCGGTTGGCCAGCAACCAGCCGTGCGCCTCGTCGACGGCGAGGTCGACCAGGCGGTGGTGGGTGCCGTCGGCCACGATCTGCTCCAGCAGCCGTCCCGCGGGAGGTGCCCAGGGCATCGCGGCAACCCGGCGCAGCACGGCTGTCTCGAGGACAGCGGTGACGTCCTCGTCACGCAGCACCCTGATGGCCGCGCGGGTCGCGGTCGCGAGCTCGTTGGCCACGCGCGCGGCGTGTGCCGGGTCTGCCAGCCAGCGTCCCAACCGGGCCGCGACGCGGGCCCGCAACACCTTGTCGCGCACCACCTCTGCGGACAGGAAGTTGGAGGCGACGAACGTCTCCAGGCTGCGCCCGAGCGCGTCCTTGCGGTTCGGAATGATCGCCGTGTGAGGAATCGGCAACCCCAGGGGCGAGCGGAAGAGCGCCGTCACGGCGAACCAGTCGGCGAGCCCGCCGACCATCGCCGCTTCGGCGCCGGCGTTGACGAAGCCCAGCGCGCCGCCGTGATGGCGGGTCAGCACGAAGGTGATGACGGCGACGATGAGCAGGCCGCCTGCATAGGCCTTCATCCGGCGCAGCCCGGAGCGACGCTGCAGCTCGTCGGGCGAGAGCGCGACTGTCGACATGACGCGATCCTGCCCGCATCCGGCGCGCTAAGCCCGTTACGGTCCGTTCATGGCTGCAGCTCCTGCGGAATCTGACCCGGCCCGGACCGAGGCGCGGCGACTGGCCGATGAGTTGCGCCGCATCATCGACCGGCTGGTGGTGGTGCGCCCGCCTGCGCAGGACCTGGCCGCCGCCGCCGACGCGGCCGCGGAGTTCGCCAACCGGCTGGACGCGCTTCCGGCTCGAACCACCAGCTGGGAGATCAACGAAGCCGGCCTGGAGCCCGGCGACTTCGTCGAGCACAGCCCGCTGTCCGGCGCGTCCAACCCGCTGGCCCCGCCGATGACGGCAGAGCTGCTGAGCGGCCCGGGCGAGGGGGTGGTCGTCGTCGGCGCCGTCACCTTCGGCTCGGCCTATGAAGGTCCTCCGGGCCACGTCCATGGCGGGATGGTCGCGGCGATGTTCGACGAGTTACTCGGCTTCGCGCAGCTCGCCGCGGGGTTCACCGGCACCCTGACGATCCGCTACCGCAAACCGACCCCCCTTCACGTGCCGCTCACCCTGCGGGCCTGGATGGATCGCGAGGATGGCCGCAAGCGCGTCGTCAAGGGCACCTGCCACAGCGGCGAGGTGCTGCTCAGCGAGGCGGAGGGGTTGTTCATCTCTCCGCGGGGCGGCGACCTGCGGCAGGTCCTCGGGCTCTAGCCCGCCGTCCGGCTCGACGGCGCTGCTTATCCGAGGGTCGAGGCCGGCTGCGGTCAGCTGTGGTCCGCCAGGGTCACGGTCGCGTGGTGCGAGCCGCCGGTGATGTCGAGCCAGCCGACGCGCACCCGCTCGCCGGCCTTCGTCCGGGAGAGCGTCTCGGTGAGGCCGTCGCCGGAGGTCACGAGCTGGTTGTCGACATCGGTGATCGTGTCGCCGGCGGAGAGGCCGGCGGCCTCGGCGGGGGAGCCGGGGGTCACCGAGAGGACCTCGGCCCCGGCGCCACCGGAGCCGGACGTCACCGAGATGCCCAGGTAACCGCGCCCGGTGACACCGCCACCGGCAAACGTGCCGCTGCTGCGGATCGCCTGGGCGACGGCGATCGCCCGGTTGATCGGGATGGCGAAGCCGAACGTCGGCAGCCCCGCCTGCCGGCGGGTCTCCGAGGCCGCCGTGTTCATCCCGATGACCTTGCCGGCGCGGCTGGCCAGCGGCCCTCCGGAGTCACCCGCCTCGATCTGCGCCTGGACCTCGATCATCCCGCTGAGCCGCTCGGAGCTCGTTCCGTTCTGGTCCTTGGCGGTGATCGTGCGGTCGGTCGACGTCACCTTGCCGCTGACGACGCTGAGCGATCCCGTGCCGCCGGCATTGCCGAGAGCGACGACCGACTGGCCGGTCGCCACGGTGTCGGAATTGCCCAGCGGGATAGGGGTCAGGCCTTGCGCCTGCTCCAGCTGCAAGAGCGCGACGTCGTTCTCAGCTGAGGTGCCGAGGACGTTCGCGACGTAGTGCCGCCCGGTCGCGACGACCGTCACGTCGATGCTGGTCGCGCCGTCGATCACGTGGTTATTGGTGAGGATCTCGCCGCTGGCGGTGAGCAGCATCCCGGTGCCCGCCGCCTCGGCGTTGAGGTAGCCCAGCTGGGAGGTGATGATGACGACGCCCGGGCTGACCCGGGCCTGCACCTGCTGGACGCTGAGGACCGGCTCGGGCGCCGTGCTGCCCTTCGGGGTGGGAGCCTTGGTGGTCGGGGGCTGCGCGCCACCGGCGGCCGGCAGCGGGTTCGGCAGCGCCGTCCGGTTGTGGTCGACGATGACCGCCCCACCGGCAAGGGCCAGAGCCAGGGCGCAGGTGGCCGCGATGACGGCCGCCACCCTGGGCGCGAGGCGTTGCCGGCGGCCCGGCCGGCGCGCCAGCGAGGTGATCGGCGTGCCGTAGCCGGTCAGGTGGCCACTGGCGGGTGGCCAGGAAGAGTACGGCGACGTGTCAGGCGTGGCGCTCGTACCGAGCGGAGGCGTCTGCCACCGCTCGTCCTGCTGCGTCACAATCGTCCGCCTTCGCTGCCGCCGTCTCGGCCGCCCTCACCGCTGTCCCACGCCAGGGACATCGGTCGCCCCCCGCGTCGACCTGATACTCCGCGGCGTCACGACTGCACGGGGGATGCCGCCAAACCATTAACGCAGCCTTTGCCCGCCGACGCTCACTTTCCTGGTCCGTTATCGGCGTCCTCACAGGTGCATGACGTTCCGCCGGTTCGGGCATCGCCGGGAAAGGCGGGCGCGTACCGTCCGAATCGCGTGGGCCCCGCGGGGACCCCGGGGCAACGAACGGAGCTGGGTGGGGGGCTGGGGCGGCAGGCGCGGCACCGGCAGGCGGTCGGTCTGGGCAGCATGCGCCCTGCTGGCCGCACTGGCGACACTGGCCGGGGGCTTGGCCGGCTGTGCCTCGGACGGGAAGAGTGCGCGTGCCTCGTCGGCGCCATCTCCCTCCCCATCTCAATCCCCATCGGCGTCAGCGGCGCCATCCCCGTCGGCGTCCGCCCCTTCCGGACCGCTGACCTACGTCTCGATCGGCGACTCGTACGCAGCCGGCTACCAGCCGAGAGCCGGCCAGCTGATCGGGCAGACCAGCACGAGTGGTTTCGCCTATCAGCTGGCGAAGATCGCCACGCTGCACGGGCACCGGCTCTCGGTCGTGAACTTCGCCTGCGGAGGCGAGACGAGCACCGGCCTGTTGAACCAGAAGGGGTGCTTCCGCTTCCTGCAGGGGCCGAACTCGATCACCTACGACGCAATGACCCAGGCCGCGGCAGCACTCGACTACATCCGCAAGCACCGTCCGCAGATCGGCCTCGTGACCGTCTCGATCGGCGGCAATGACGTCATCGGCTGCTCGGCAGGCAACGACATCCTCCCGTGCCTGCGCCAGCGGATTCCCGTCCTCGCGGCGAACCTGAAGCGCTTCCTCGCCGAACTGCGGCAAGCGACCGGCCCCGAGGTGACGATCGTCGGGCTCACCTACCCCGACGTGCTGCTCGGCGGCGCCACGTTCTCCACCGCCGAGGGCATGACGCTGGCAGCGGACTCGGTCGAAGGCTTTCGCTCGCTCCTCAACCCCACGCTCAAGGCTGCCTACCAGGCGGTGGGCGCGATCTTCATCGATGTCACGGCAGCTACCGGGGCCTACCTGCCGAAGAGCCGTACCACCGTGCTGGCGCCCTACGGGAAGATCCCGGTGTCCGTCGCCAGGGTGTGCGAGCTGACGTACTTCTGCGACCTGCAGGACATCCACCCGCGCGACAGTGGCTACCGGTTCATGGCGGAGCTGATCGCGAAGGCGCTGCCGAAATGAACAGAGCCTCGCGCGCTAGGCAGCGGATTCGGCGTCGATCTTGAGCGCGGCGAGGGTCGCCGGCATGCCGTCGACGGCCGCGGCTTTCATGAAGTCCAGCACGGCGACGGCGTCGGACTCACTGACCCCCAGACCCTCGGCGTATGTGGGCAGGACGTCCCACTGCTGCGTGACCTCGGTGCCGCCCGGGGTGGGGCGCAGCGTGAAGCTCCAGCGCACCATTTCGATGTCGCCGCCTTCGAGCCCATGGTTCACGAAGGTGAACTCCCGGCCGCGGTCGGCGACGACGACCCGGCAGCGGGTCGTCCAGGTCGAGTCACCCATGGCGTTGGTGCCGGTGAACCATTCACCGCCCGCGTCGTACTCGCCCCCGGTGCAGACCGGACTCCAGCGGCCCATCCGCGAGATATCGGCGATCAGGTCGTAGAGCTCTTCCGGGGGCCGGTCGATGGTGATGGATTCCCGGTGGTGGTAGCCGCTGGTGTCCATACGGCAACCCTATTGCCGAGCGCGCTCAGCCGACGAGCGGCTCCAGTGCCGCGGCCAGCTGCTCGCTTTCCAGGAGAAACGCGTCGTGCCCGTAGGGCGAGTGCACCACCCGCAGCCGGCCGGCACCCGGAATCGCCGCCGCCAGCCGCTCCTGCTGCTCGAGGGGATACAGCCGGTCGCTGTCGACGCCGACGATGACCGAGCGCGCCGTCACGCGGCTCAGCGCTGCCTCTAGGCCGCCCCGCCCCCGACCGACCTCATGGGAGTTCATCGCCTCGGTCAGCGCCACGTAGCTGCCCGCGTCGAACCGGTGGGCGAGCTTGTCGCCGTGGTGGTCGAGATACGACTCGATCTGCCAGCGCCCCCCGTCAAGCGGATCGGTCACGTCCTGGCCCTTGCGGCCGAACCGCACGTCGAGCTCGCGGGCACTGCGATACGTGAGGTGGGCGATGCGCCGGGCGATGCCGAGCCCCGCGTGAGGGCCTTGCCCGGGAGCCGCCGCGTGGTAATCGCCGCCGGCCCAGCCGGGGTCGGCGCGGATCGCCGCCAGCTGCGGGACGGCAAAGCCGATCTGGTCGGCGCTCGCCTCCCCGGTGCAGGCGATGAGGCCAAGGCCCGCGACACGGTCCGGTGCCGTCACGGCCCACTCCACGGCGCGCATGCCGCCCATCGATCCGCCGAGCACCAGCTTCCACCGGTCGATGCCCAGCGCATCGGCCAAGCGCAGCTCGACGGTCACCTGGTCGCGAACCGTCGTCCGCGGCCAGCGGCTGCCCCAGCGCCGGCCACCCGGACCGACCGACGACGGCCCGGTGGTCCCCTGGCACCCGCCCAACACGTTCGGGCAGATGATCCAGTGTCGCTCCGGGTCGATCAGGCGCCCCGGGCCGACCAGCCCGGACCACCAGCCCGCAGTCGGATGACCGGGCTCCGCCTCGCCGGTGACGTGAGAGTCGCCGGTGAGGGCGTGTAGCACGAGCACCGCGTTGTCGCCGGACGGCGACGGGGTGCCCCAGCTCTCGTACGCCACGCGCACGGCCGGAAGGCTGCCGCCGCGCTCCAGGCGAAGCGGGCCGGTGTCGACGAAGGCGCGCCGCCCTACCGGATCTCCCTCCTGCCAGCCGGCGCTGGCAGGAGGGAGATCGGCGTACGCCGCTTCCAGCGCTTCGGGCGATCCCGACTGTTCCGGCAGGCCCACCGGCGGCTAGGCCCCCTTCGACGCGCGGAACCCCGCCTCGAGGTCGGCCTTCAGGTCTTCCAGACCCTCGATGCCGACCGACAGCCGGATGAGGCCGGGGGTGACTCCCGAGGCGATCTGCTCCTGGTCGGCCAGCTGCGAGTGGGTCGTGCTGGCCGGGTGGATGATCAGGCTGCGGACGTCGCCGATGTTGGCGAGGTGGCTGAAGAGCTCCACGGCATCGACGAAGCGCTTGCCCGCCTCCACGCCGCCGCGTAGCTCGAACGAGACGATCGCTCCGGCGCCGCCCGGCAGGTAGCGCTTGGCGTTCTCGTGCCACGGGCTCGACGGCAGCCCGGCGTAGTGCACCGTCTCGACCTCATCGCGGGTGCTGAGCCATTCGGCGAGTGCCTGGGCGTTAGCGGTGTGCCGCTCGATCCGCAGCGAGAGCGTCTCGATGCCCTGGATCAGCAGGAACGACGAGAACGGTGAGATCGCCGGACCCATGTCGCGCAGGTACTGCACGCGCAGCTTCGCCGCGAACGCGCCCGGTCCGAGGGCCGGCCAGTACTGCAGGCCGTGGTAGCTCGGGTCCGGCTCGTGGAAGCTCGGGTGGCGGTCGGCGTGGGCCCCGAAGTCGAACGTTCCGCCGTCGACGACGACGCCGCCGATCGTCGTGCCGTGGCCGCCGAGGAACTTCGTCGCGCTGTGGAGGACGATGTCGGCGCCGTGCTCGATCGGGCGCAACAGGTACGGGGTCGGCACCGTGTTGTCGACGACCAGCGGGACGCCCACGGCGTGTGCGACGTCGGCGACGCCGCGCACGTCGAGCACGTTGCTGCGCGGGTTACCGAGCGTTTCGGCGAAGAAGAGCCGGGTGCGGTCGGTGACCGCGTTACGCCATTCGTCGAGGTCGTCCGGGTCGTCGACGAAGGTCACGTCGATGCCGAGCTTCGGGAATGTGTAGTGCAGCAGGTTGTACGTGCCTCCGTAGAGCGAGGCGCTCGACACGATGTGGTCGCCCGCGCTGGCGAGGGTGAGAAACGTGAGTGTCTCGGCGGCCTGCCCGCTGGCGACCGCGATGGCGGCAACTCCGCCCTCGAGCGCGGCGACCCGCTGCTCGAGGACGTCCTGGGTCGGGTTCATGATCCGCGTGTAGATGTTGCCGGGCTCCGCGAGACCGAAGAGGTCAGCCGCGTGCTGGGTGTCGCGGAAGGTGAACGAGGTCGTCTGGTAGATCGGCGTGGCGCGCGCGTTCGTGGTCGGGTCCGGCGACGATCCCGCGTGGATCTGCTTGGTCTCGAAGGACCAGGCGCTCGCGTCGGGCTCGTGCGGCGGCGGGACCGGGGTCGTGTCCGGGGCCTCGGTGGTCATGAGCGCTCCTCTGCTCGGGTGGTGATGGCTCGGGGACGGTCTGGCATAGGGGCTGGCGGCGGCCACCGCCCGTTCCGGCGCCGCACGAGGGCTGTGGCGAACCGCCCCACCGGCACAATGGTGCTCCTCGGCAGCCGGGGACGCGCGCCCGGATCGGGACGTGGGGCCGGGCTTCGGGGATGCGACGGGGTCAGGGCGCCGGACAGTGCCTGCGACATGTGCGCATTCCGGAGCGGATCGGCGCGAAACCGGGGGCGGCGGGGCGGGGGTCGCACGCCGCCGACCTGCCGCAAAGACGCATGGCGTCACGGTAACAGCTGACTCGATCGACTCAGTGGGGTTTATCGGCGATTGCGCAGCCGTGCGGTAGGGCGGCTTCCGGGATGGCGAGAGATCCTGTCACCGATTGTCACCGCGCTGACATTTGGTGGCCCCCCGCGGGCTGGTCTGCCATGGTGGCCGGGTGGGGAGTCTGGCCATCGGACTGGTGTGCGCGCTGCTGGCTGCCACCTGCTACGGCACCGGCCCGCTGCTGCAGGCGCTCGCCGCGCGGCAGACCGCGACCGGCACCGGTCTCGGGCTGGGACTGCTCGCCCGGCTCGCGCGTAACAAGCTCTGGCTGGGTGGGGTGGCCACGGATCTCGGCGGTTTCGGATTCGAAGCCGTGGCGCTGGCACTGGCCCCGGCGGCCTTCGTCACCCCGCTGCTGCTGTTCGACATGGTCGTGCTGGCGCTGCTGGCGAGCAAGGTCGTGGGTGAGCGCATCGGCCGGTCCGGGCTGTACGGAATCGTGATCATCATTCTCGGGGGCGTGCTGCTCACGGTGGCCTTCTCGACCTCCCACCACGGGGTCGGGCGAGAGGCCCGGACGGTCGAGCAGGTCGGCCTTGCTCTGGTCGTCGCGCTGACGGCCCTCGGCGCGGTGATCGCCGGCAAGGTGCGAGCCAGCGGCGCGACGACGGCGGTGATGGCCGGAGCAGCGGGAGTCTCCTACGCGGCAGCAACGCTCTGCACCCGCCAGATCAGCGTCTCGCTGAAGGAAAACAGCATCTGGCACCAGTTCGTGACGCCGGCGCCTTACCTGCTCGTCGTCGCCGCGCTGCTCTCGCTCAGCCTGCTGTCGCGGGCGTTGCAGGCGGGTGCGGCGGTCGTGGCCATTCCCGTCACCAGCGCGTTTGCGGCGATCCTGCCCGCGGCTGCCGGCTTGGCCGTTTTCGGCGAGCCGCTCCCGACCGGGTTCGGGCTTGTGGCGTTCCTGCTCGCGCTGCCCTTGCTGGTGATCGGCCTGGTCCTGCTGGCCCGCCAGGAAGGGGTCACGGACATCCTGGCCAGCGAGGCGCGGGCTAAGGGGGAGGCGGCCGGGGGCGTGCCCGACGCCGCCGCGCCTGCGGCGCGTTATGCCGCCGGCTGACTAGTCGGCGGCGGCGGGGGGTCGCAGCCCGTCGCTGAGCACCGTCAGCAGGGTATTCAGCGACCTTTCCGTGAACGGGTCGACGAATGCCGCCGTCCGCCACTGATCGAGCAAGCCGGTCGAGCAGTACGAGACGATCGACACCACCGCAGCGGGTTCGATGTCGGAGCGGATGGAACCATCGCTCGTGCCGGCGGCGACGACGTCGGTGATCATGGTTACGCACTCACGACGCCACTCCAGAACGGGAGTGAGGCTGTCGGTGTGTCCTACGTGGCGGGCGTCGTGGAACAGGCTCGCGAACTCGTTGTAGTGCGCCGCGGCGTAGCCGTGGATCAACTGCACGATGCGCAGCAGCCGGTCCAGCGAGGTGCCCGGGGAGGTGGCGGCGGCGCGCATCAAATCCATGTATTCGCTGAAATACCGTTCAGCGATGGCGAGCAGCAGGTCGTCTTTGCTCGCGAAGTGGTTGTAAATGCTGGCGACAGACGATTTGTTGAGCTTGGCGATATCGCGCATGGACACACCATGAAAGCCACGTTTTGCAAAACTTTGTGCCGCAATATCCAGGATTGCCTGTCGCCGGCCATTCGAATCGGCGGGGGGTCTGGGGGATGGACTCACTCGGTGATCAAACCAATTCCGGCCCGGGCGCAATCCGGAACTCGACATATTTTTGTGTGTCTTGTGCAACAGGAAAACTGCGGGCCCGGTCTACCTGACCGGGCCCGCAGCGCTGAATAACGCGATCAGTAGCGGTAGTGCTCGCTCTTGTACGGACCCGCGACGTCGACGCCGATGTATTCGGCCTGCGCCTTGGTCAGGGTCGTGAGCTTCGCGCCGAGCGCCTTCAGGTGCAATCGGGCCACCTTCTCGTCCAGGTGCTTGGGCAGCGTGTACACCTTGTTCTCATACTGGTCGGTCTTGGTGAGCACCTCGAGCTGGGCGATCACCTGGTTGGCGAACGAGGTCGACATCACGAAGCTGGGGTGACCGGTCGCGTTACCGAGGTTCAGCAGGCGCCCCTCGGACAGCACGATAATCGAGTGGCCATCCGGGAACACCCATTCATCGACCTGAGGCTTTACCCGGATTCGTTCGATACCGGGGGTGCGGGCCAGCCCGGCCATGTCGATCTCGTTATCAAAGTGGCCGATGTTTCCGACGATGGCCTGGTGCTTCATCTTCGCCATGTGTTCGGCGGTGATGATGTCCTTGTTGCCCGTGGTGGTGATGAAGATGTCAGCGACGTCCACGACGTCCTCGAGCACGACGACCTGAAGGCCGTCCATGGCCGCCTGAAGCGCGCAGATCGGGTCGACCTCGGTGACGAGGACCCGGGCACCCTGGCCGCGCAGCGACTCGACCGAACCCTTGCCCACGTCGCCGTATCCACAGACGACGGCGACCTTGCCGCCGATCATCACGTCGGTGCCGCGGTTGATCCCGTCGATCAGCGAGTGGCGCACGCCGTACTTGTTGTCGAACTTCGACTTGGTCACGGAGTCGTTCACGTTGATGGCCGGGAAGAGCAGGGTGCCGCCGCGCTCGAATTCGTAGAGCCGGTGGACGCCCGTGGTGGTCTCCTCGGTGACACCCTTGATGTCCTGGCTCATCCGGGTGAAGCGGCTGCGGTCGTCGCCGATGGAGCGGCGCAGCGTCTCGAGGATGACCCCGTACTCCTCCGGGTCGTCCTCGTCGGGCTGCGGGACGGCGCCGGCGGCCTCGAACTCGACGCCCATGTGGATGAGCAGGGTGGCGTCGCCGCCGTCGTCGACGATGGCCTCGGGGCCCTTGCCGTTCGGCCAGGTGAGCATCTTGTCGGTGCACCACCAGTACTCGTCGAGGGTCTCGCCCTTCCAGGCGTAGACCGGGACGCCCTGCGGGTTCTCCGGGGTGCCGTCCGGCCCGACGACGATGGCCGCAGCCGCGTGGTCCTGGGTGGAGAAGATGTTGCAGCTGACCCAGCGCACGTCGGCACCCAGCGCCACCAGGGTCTCGATGAGCACGGCGGTCTGGATGGTCATGTGCAGGCTGCCGGCGATCCGCTTGCCCGCCAGGGGCTGCGCCTTGCCGTACTCCTCGCGAAGCGCCATCAGGCCGGGCATCTCGTGCTCCGCCAGCTGGATCTCCTTGCGACCGAACTCGGCAAGCGAAAGATCAGCGACCTTGAAGTCGCTCACGCTCCCCGCCGAGTCGGCCCGGAGCTCGGAAGCCGGGATTGGAGTGGTGTCGGGCATCGGGACTTCTCCTCTGTTGGTGTCGGCGCGCGAGTCGCTGTCACGGGGGTCACCGGCCCGGGTGAGCCGGTGCTGGTCGGAATCGGGGAAGGGGTCCATCTCGTCGGCGAGCTTGCGGTAGAGCGAGGCGCGCGCTGGGGCCGCGACCCGGTGGACGGCGCCGAACCAGGCGTCGAGCGCCTGGGCGAGCTCCGGCTCGGTGCGCTGACGCAACTCGAAGGCGACGTCAGTGAGACCGATACCGAAGCGCTCGACGATCTCGTGCAGATCGCGCAGCCGCTGCAGCTGGACCGGGGTGTAGACGCGGTGGCCGCCGGGGGTGCGCATCGGGGTGATGAGGCCGCTGCTCTCGAGATAACGCAGCATGCGTGCGGACCAACCGGTGGCCTCGCTGGCGTGCTGGATACTCTGCGACGTCATCGCGGGCTAGGTTAGCACGGTCGTGTCAAGTTTCGTCAACGCTCCATGCCCCGCGTCACCCCGCCGGGCGACGCGCCTTACGCCGGTCAGCTCAAGCGCTCGCCCGGGCCGCAGGTGGTGCCTCGGCCTAGGCCGACTTGCGGCGGACCTTGGCGACGTACTCGTTCACCTTCGCCCGGGTGGCCGGGTCAGTGGCCCTGGCCTTCGCCTCGGCGATCAGCTGCTTCCCACGAGGGCTTTCGAGGAACTTCCTGGCTTGCGAGATCGCCATACCAGCCATGGCTGCGCGGGAGAGCATCTTCGGCATTACTGCATCCTCCCCGCTGCAGCCAGAATCAACGGGCTCGCTGGGCTTTCCTGACGATGGAGCCCCCGGTCCGGATCGAACGGACGACCTGCCGCTTACAAGGCGGCTGCTCTAGCCACTGAGCTACGGGGGCCGGAGGCACCATCGTAGGGTCGCCGCGATCTCACCGCGGCAGGCCGCGCCTACTAGGACACCGCGGCGGGCTGCGGCTCTGCGGGGACCGCGTCGGGCACCCCGGCGGCGGACACCGCGTCCGCCGACACCCGGACCTTCTGCACGGCGAAGGCGATCACCACGACGCCGACCGCCATCACGAGGCCGGCCCACAGGAAGCCCTGGGTGTAGCCGTGGGTGACCTTCTCGGCGAACCCGGGCGAGGCGGGGGACGCTCCCTTGAAGTAGGAGACCGCGATGCTGGTGAAGACGGCGATGCCGAGCGCGCCGCCGATCTGCTGAACGGCGGTCTGCACGCCGGAGGCGAGGCTCGCGTCTTGGGTCGACACCTCGTGGAGGGCAGCGTTGGTGATCGATGGGAAGGCGAGCCCGGCACCGAAGGCGAGCAGGAGCATGCTCGGCAGCACGTCAGCGGCATAGGTGGAGTGGATGCTGAGCCGGGTCAGCAGCAGCAGCGCCGTGGCGCAGAAGGTGAAGCCAGTGAGCAGCAGCGCCTTGGCGCCGACCCTGGGCAGCAGGCCGGTGCCGACCCCGATCGCGACCGAGATCGCCACACCGAACGGCAGGTAGCTGAGTCCGGTACGCAGCGGTGACCAGCCCAGAATCTGCTGCAGGAAGAGGGTCTGCAGGTAGAAGTACGCGAAGAAGCCGCTGGAGAAGAAGATCGTCACGCCGTTCGTAGCCACCCGGGTGCGGTTCTTGAAGAAGCGCAGCGGGACCAGCGGGTCGTTGACCGACTTCTCGATGAGAACGAAGCCCGTGAGCAGGGCGACCCCGCCGACGAGGGAGGCAACCACCAGCCCGGAGGTCCAGGCCGTCTGCCCGCCGCGAAGGATTCCGTAGACGATCGCGATCAGGCCGAGCGTCGCGGTGACGGCACCGGCGATGTCAGGACGCTGGCGCGGGCCGTCAGCCCGTACCGCACGGCTCTCGTTCACCAGCCGGGGCAGGACGACCAGCGCGAACGCGGCGACGGGAATGTTGATCAGGAAGATCCAGCGCCAGCTGCTCGGCCCGATGTCGACGATGACGCCGGAGATCACCGAGCCGAGCGTGCCGCCGAGACCCGCGATGCCGCCCCAGATGCCGAGCGCCTTGGTGCGCTCCTTGGGGTCCTGGAACAGCATGGCGACCAGGCCCAGCGCTGCCGGCGCGGCCAGTGCCTCACCGATGCCCTGGATGAACCGGCTGGTCACCAGCATGGAGGAATTCTGGGCGAGGCCGCAGGTGATGGACGTGACCCCGAAGATGGCGACGCCGATGAGGAACAGCCGCTTTCGGCCTACCAGGTCGGACAGGCGGCCGCCGAGCAGCAGCAGGCCGCCGGCCATCAACACGTAGCCATCGACGACCCACGCCAGCCCCGTAGGCCCGAAATCGAGGTCCTTCTGAATGTTGGGAAGCGCGACGTTCACCACCGTGACGTCGAGGATCAGCATGAACTGGACGAGCGCGAGGACCGCCAGCGCCTTCCAGCGGCGCGGGTCGGCTCCTACCGAGAGCGCGTCGGAACCGCCGCCCGGCGCCGGCTTGCGCAGGCCGGGCGCGCTCTCGTCCTTCATCGCTGCCATGGGTGTCTCGCTTTCGGGGCCTGGAGCTGTCTCGTGGTCAGTCACAAACGACCCTGGCACCGGGGTGTGACAAAAAAGGTGCGGTGTCGTCAACCTGACGTCGTTTCTGACGTCGGATGACCGACGGTTGTGACCGCGATTCAAAATAAAGTGATCGGGGTCACTTCCTGGGCGGGAGCGGCCGGCTCCATCAGATGGGCGCCCTTGTCGCGGACCTGCCCGATCGCCCGGCTCACCGGGTACCAGTCGAGCTCCGGATAGCCGACGGCGGTCAGGGTGTCGACGATCGGTTGGGCGTCGCTGCCGTCAGCGGCGAGCCACCCGGGAAACATCGACTCCGGAACCGCCAGCGGCGCACGCTCGTGGAGCCAGCTCAGCTCGGCCGGGGCGGGACCGGTGATGATCGCCACGCTCGCCACCGGCGGGCCGCCCGCCGGGGGGTGCCACCGCGACCAAATCCCCGCGAGCCACAGCGGGCGATCGTCACGCCGGCGGACCAGATGCGGCTGGCGCGTTCCGTCGTCGCGAGCCTGCCACTCGTACCAGCCGTCGGCCGGGACCACGCACCGGGCTGGTGCGGATCGCCCGCCGGTAGGACGGCTTCTCGGTAATGCTCTCGACCCGCGCGTTCACCATTCGCGCCGCACCCTCGGGGCCCTTCGACCACGGCGGGATCAGCCCCCAGACGTGGCGGCGCAGGACCAGCCGGCTCTCGGTCATCAGCAGAACGCGGGCCCGGTCGGTCGGGGCGACGTTGGCCGAGGTCGCCGGATCGACCGGGGCGACCGGATCCGCCGCCTCGGCCGTCTCGTCCGCCGCTCCGGTGAGCAGAACGAGATCGGCCGTGTCGCGCATCGACGCGTAGCGACCGCACACGACGGCTTGTCTACCAGCTAGCTGCGGGAAGCGGCTCGTCGGTCATGACACCGCGGATGGGTCGCAGGCCCCCGAGCGGGAGCCGGCGGACGACCCGCTCCTTCGGGCGCATCAGCACGATGGTCCAGCTGCGCAACGTGAGGTGGGACCGCTCGAAGGTGAAGTGATCGGCTTCGACGGCGAGGACCCCGCCGTCGTCGTAGATCACCCAGTGGACCGGCGAGCGCCGACCGGGAAGGGTCACCGGCTCAGCCCTGCTCGGCGACCTCGCGCTCGCGGATGTGGTGGTCGATCTTGCGCTTGATGCGCTGCAAGGCGTTGTCGACCGACTTGGTACGCCGGCAGAGCACCTCGGCGATCTCGACATAGCTGCGGCCGTCGACGTACATGCGGAGCACTTCGACCTCGAGGTCGGAGAGCGCGTCGTCGACGTAGGCCTGCAGCTCCCGGACCCGCTCCGCGCTCGTGACGTGCTCGGCGGGATCGAACCGCGGCGAGGCCGGCAAGGTGTCGGCGAGCACCCGGTCGCCGTCGTCGTCGTCGCTCACGCTGCGCGAGAAGGACACGTAGCTGTTCAGCGGGCCGTGCTTGAAGCGGGTGGCCGACTTGACCGCCGTGATCAGCTGGCGGGTCACGCAGAGCTCCGCGAAACCGCGGAACGACATCTGCTGGTGGGGGTCATAATCGCGGACGGCCTTGAAGAGGCCGATCATGCCCTCCTGCAGGACGTCTTGATCGTCGCCGCCGATGAGGAAGTAGGAACGCGCCTTGCTGCGGACGAAGGGCCGGTAGCGGACGAGCAGCACGGACTCCGCTTGGGCGTCGCCAGCCTGGGCTGCCGCTGCCAGCTCCTCATCGCTGGGGCGCATAGAGGCTCCTTGAGCTCGGCGGATGTGGGTTGAACGAGGAGCGTGACCGTGACGTTACGGGCACAACCACCCCGGTACCGCCAAAAACCTGCCCAATTCTGACGGAGAACTACCACGCTTATCAAAGCGCAAGAGCCGCTGGTTGCGCGAGTAATTGCCGAGATCTCCGCCAGTCGGGATTCAGACAGCCCGCAGGCGGGCGATCTCGGCCAGGGCAACCCCGGCGGCCACGCCCGCGTTCAGCGATTCGACGGGGCCGGACATCGGGATCCGCACCCGCACCCGGCACGCCTCGCTGACCAACCGTGACAATCCCTTGCCTTCGGATCCGATCACGAGTACCAGCGGGTCGCCGGCCACCTGAAGCTCGCTCAGCACGACCGGCGCGTCGGCGGCGAGGCCCACCACCGTGAGCCCCGCCTTGTCGTAGGCGCCCAGCGTGCGGGCCAGATTGGTCGCGCGGGCGACCGGAAGCCGGGCCAGGGCGCCCGCGCTGGCCTTCCAGGCCGAGGCGCTGACCCCCGCCGCGCGCCGCTCGGGGATGACGACGCCGCCGGCGCCGAACGCGGCCGCGGAGCGCACGATCGAGCCCAGGTTGCGCGGGTCGGTGACGCCGTCCAGCGCGACGATCAACGTGGCGCCCGCACGCTTGCGCGCAAGCAGATCGTCCGGGTGGGCGTACTCGTAGGCCGGCACGGCAAGGCCGATCCCCTGGTGGGGCGCGCCGCCTGCCAGCCGCTCCAACTCCCCCGGGGGAACATCGGCCACCGGGATGCCGCGCAGGTCGGCGAAGCGACGCGCCTCGGAGATACGCGCGTCGCCGGGGCCGGCGACGATGAGCAGCCGAAGCGCGGGAACGCCTGCGCGCAGCGCTTCGACGACAGGGTTGCGCCCGACCACGACCTCGTCGCCAGAGCGCTGCTGGTCGCGCCCGCCGCGGCCGCTGGACGGCCGGCCGCTGGTGCGTTTGGCCGCCGCCTTCGCCCGCCGCTGCGCGGGGTGGCCCGGGCGCTCTTCGGCGGCCGGGGTCGGTCCCTTGCCGGCGAGCTTGCGGCGCCCGTGTCCGCCGGTCCCCTTGGACGGTCCCTTTCCCGGCGCCATCAGCGCGCCACCTCCCAGCGCTGGCCGTTCGGGGTGTCTTCGATCGCGATGCCCGCAGCGGCAAGCTCGTCGCGGATGGCGTCCGCCGCTGCCCAGTCCTTGGCAGCGCGCGCTGCCGCCCGGCGTTCGAGCGCACCCGCGATAAGCCGGTCCAGCGCCGGCTGCAGCGATCCGCCGCCGGCAGCCGGCCACTGCGAGACCGGGTCGAGACCGAGCACGGCCAGCATCCGGCGGACCAGCTTTACCTGGCGGCCGGGGTCCTTCGCCCGGTTGCCGGCGGAGACGACCTCATGCATGACGGCAACGGCCCGAGGGGTGGCGAGATCGTCGTCCATCGCGTCGCGGAACGCCGCCCATGCCGGGTCGCTCTCGACGCCGGCGGCATCGGCGAAAGGGTCGGAATCGGGTTCGGGGTCGGCGCGGGTGACGAAGCCTTCGAGCCGCTCGAATGCCGCGGACGCCTCGGCCAGTGGATCCGGCCCGTACTCGATGGCCGACCGGTAGTGGGCCGCGAGCAGGTAGAAGCGCAGGGCTTGCGGCCGGGTGGTCTTGAGAACGTCGCCGAGCAGGAACGTATTGCCCAGTGACTTCGACATCTTCTCGCCGCCGGCGACGTTCAGGAGCCCGTGATGCATCCAGAACCGGGCCATCTCGCGCTCGCCGGGGAAATCCAGCCCGCAATCGGACTGGGCCCGCTCGTTCTCGTGGTGGGGGAAGACGAGATCGAGCCCGCCGCCGTGGATGTCGAACTGGGGCCCCAGGTATTTCGCGGCCATCGAGGAGCACTCGAGGTGCCAGCCAGGGCGCCCGGGCCCCCACGGGGTGGGCCAGATCGGCTCGCCGGGCTTGGCCGCCTTCCACAGGGCGAAGTCACGCGGGTCGCGCTTGCCACCCTCGGATTCGACGCTCGGCTGCATCGCGTCGGGCCGCTGGCCGGACAGCCCGCCGTAGCCGGGGAACGACGCCACCGAGAACCAGACGCTGCCGCCTCCCACGTAGGCGTGGCCGCGCTCGATGAGGTGCTGCATGAGCTCGATCATCTCGGGGATGTGACCGGTGGCGCGCGGCTCGATGGTCGGCGGCAGCACGCCGACCGCGTCGTACGCGGCATTGAACTCGCGCGTGAAGCGCTCGGCCAGCGCGAACGGCGACTCATCGGCCGCCGCGGCGTTGCTGATGATCTTGTCGTCGATGTCGGTGACATTGCGGACCAGCGTGACCGCGTAGCCCGAGGCGAGCAGCCAGCGCCGCAGCACGTCGACGACGACCGCGCCGCGGAGGTGGCCGACGTGGGGCGATGACTGCACGGTGGGTCCACACAGGTAGATGCCGACCTGACCGGCGGTCACCGGCTCGAAGGGCCGCACCCGTCGGGTACGCGTGTCATACAGCACAAGCCCCACGCGACGACCCTACCGACCAGCTACGCGGACACCGAGTGTGAGCGCTGGACACGGAGGGTAGAGCGCGGGCACCGACATGCACGACGAAGGGGACGCTCATGGCTCGATGCTGGGCTCAGCGAGGGACGCGCCGACGGCTGGCGGTGGCCGGCGCCCTGACGGCCGGCCTGCTGCTGGCATCGCCTGCGGCCTCGGCCTCGGCATCGGCATCGGCATCGGCCACCGGTGCCCCCTACCCGGTCAACTACTCGTTCGCGGCCGGTATCGCCTACACGCTGACCCACTACGGGCAGCCGCCCCTCGGGTCGAACAACTGGGCCTGCAAGCCGTCAGCGGCCCACCCGAACCCGGTCGTGCTCATCCACGGCACCTTCGGGAACATGACCGACAGCTGGGAGGCGCTCTCCCCGCTGCTGGCCAACAACGGCTATTGCGTCTTCGCGCTCAACTACGGGGGATCGTCGGCCGGCAACCCCATCCAGGCGACCGGGGCGATCGAGACCTCCGCGCAGCAGCTGGCGACCTTCGTCGAACGGGTGCGGGCCGCGACGGGGGCCGCCAAGGTGGATCTCGTCGGGCATTCGCAGGGCGGCCTGATGCCCCGCTACTACCTGCGCTTCCTCGGCGGAGCATCCAAGGTCGGAACGCTGGTGGGGCTCGCCCCGAGCAACCACGGGACCACCCTCTTCGGGCTCACCGAGCTCGAGGCGGCGTTCGGGGCGAGCGGTGACGTGCCCGGCTGCGCCGCTTGCGGGCAGCAGATGAAGGGGTCGGCGCTCCTCACGAAGCTCAACGCCGGCCACGAGACCGAGCCCGGAGTGCGCTACACGGTGATCGAGACCCGCTACGACGAGGTGGTCACGCCGTACACCAGCGCGTTCCTGAGCGGTGCCACGAACATCACCCTGCAGAGCGGCTGCCCGATCGACTTCAGCGACCACCTGGCGGTCATCTACGACCGGCGCGCGCTCGCCATGACGCTGAACGCCCTGAACCCGGCGCATCCGCAGCCGGTCCCGTGTGCACTCGTGCTTCCCGGCAACGGCGGCTGATGGCCGGGCCCGGCTGCTAGCGCCGGCGCCAGCGCGGTTTGAGAGCGTGGGCGCGCGAGCCCCCGACCACGGCACAGATGGCCGCCAGCAGGGCAACCGCGAACCCGGCCAACGCTCCGCCGCTGCGCCGGAAGGCCTCGCCGATCACCGCGTCGACGACCAGGCACGCCGATCCGGCGACGGCGAAGAGCAGGCTCGCCAGCATCCACGGCCGCCGGAGCGGGAGGCGGCGCACGAACGGGCGGGCCGTCGCCGGGACCGTGCGCCACGACTGGACGCACAGCGTGACGATGACCAGCGCACCGATGATCGGAGCGAGCGTGGCGGAAGACGGCAGGCCACCCAGCGGCAGGTCGCCGCTCGCGCTCGAGCGATCGGCGGACAGCGCCGAGGCGACCCAGGTGGTGATCCAGAGCGCGAGGGTCACGCGCTGCAGGAGCTTCCAGGCCGTCACCTCGACATTGCGCCGGGCCACCGTCATCCGGGGGTCGTGAGCCGCGGCCGCGGTGAATCCCGAGAGCGCCTCGCCGGTGCGGCCCTGCTGCAGGCGTAGCACCGCCAGGTTGTTCATCGCTGCGGCGTTGGCCGGATCCATGCTGAGCACCTGCCGGTAGGCCGCTTCAGCCTGACGGGTCCAACCGAGCTTGCGCGCGGTATCGGCGACCACCAGGTGGCATTCCGGCTCGTTCGGGTCGAGCGTCACGGCTGCCAGCGCCTCGTCGTAGGCCGCCCGGCGCAGGTGCGGCAGCGCCGCCATGGCCTGCGCCAGCTGCACGCGCACGATGGGCAGGAAGGGGGCCAGCCGGACGGCCTCGCTCGCTTCGTCGACGGCCTCCTGGCCGTGTCCGAGGTTGACGAGGGCGACGCTGGCGAGCCGGTGGGACCACTCCTCGGTGGGGTCGAGCGCCGACGCCCGGCCGGCCGCCTCGAGCGCCTCCTCATGGCGCTCCAGCTGGAGAAAGGCCTGAGCGCGCAGGCACCAGAGCCGGTCATCGTGGGGAGCCGCTGCCATTGCCCGGTCGAGGTGGCGCAAGGCCTCTTCGGGGCGGCGCAGCTCCAGGGCGGCCTTGGCGCGCTGTAGCGCCGCCGCTCCCGCATCCCCGCCGGGCTCGTCGCTCATGCCGAGCTCATACCAGCCGTCTCTTCTTCAGGTACGCCAGCAGGTCGTCGTAGGTACCGCTCTCGTTCGCGAACTGGGCGACGTTGCGGGCGACCTCGAGCCACGACGAGGTCGAGGGCCGGATCTCGGCGACCGCAGCCATCAGATCGCTCTGGCGGATGCCGCGCACCTTTCCGCTGCGCACCGAGTCGGTCATGGCATGCTCGGCGGCTGTCTCGCAGATGTGGGCCAGGTCGGCGCCGGAGTAGCCCTCCGTGCGCTTGGCGACGGCCTTCAGATCGACGCTCTCCACGGGCCGGGCCCGCAGGTGCAGGCGGAGTACGGCCTGGCGGGCGGGCTCGTCGGGCGGGAGCACCAGCAGCATGCGGTCGAACCGGCCGGGGCGGCGCAGGGCACTGTCGACGTCCCACGGATGGTTCGTCGCCGCGAGGACGAAGACGCCGTCGTTCTGCTCGTTCGCCCCGTCCAGCTCCGACAGCAGGGCCTGCACGACGCTGCGCAAGCCGCTGCCGCGCAGGTCGGTGCGCTTGTGGCCGATGGCGTCGACCTCGTCGAGGAACAGCACGCAGGGCGCGTTCTCTCGAGCGGTGTCGAAGATCGCGCGCAGCTTGCGCTCGCTCTCGCCGATGTACATGTCCAGCACGTCGACGAGGCTGACCGGGTAGAACCGCGCGCCCAGCTCCCCCGCGACGGCACGGGCGATGAAGGTCTTGCCGCAGCCGGGCGGCCCGTACAGCAGCAGGCCGCCGCGCAGGCTCTTGCCGTAGAGGCGGCGTAGCTCGGGGTTGCGCATCGGGAGCAGGAACGCGCTCTCCAGCCGCTCCTTGACGTTGGCCATGCCCGCGACGTCGGCCAGCCGCACGCCGGCCTGCTCGACATCACCGGGGGACGCCAGGTCGCCCGGCTCCTCGCCGAGGAACATCGGCGGGACGACCCCTTCGAATGCCTTCTCCGCCTCGCTCCAGTCGAACGGGTCCGCGGACGCGCGCTCGGGCGGTTCGACGGCCGGCGCGGCAGGCGTGCTCTCGGCCGGCACCGGCCCCGCACCCGTCAGGGCAGTGCTCGCCTCGGCCAGCAGCGACTTGGCGGGCCCGTTGTGCGGATCGGCCCGCACCACGGTGGCCGCCTCGGTCAGCGCCTCGAACGCCTGCCCGTCGGCGAGCAGGAGCTGGGCGTAATGCAGCCGCAACGGCAGGTCGTCCGGATTCGCGGCGACGGCGGCGGCGAGGCTCGAGAGGAGCGGATCCGGCACGCTACCCATGGTGCCGGACGCGACGGGACAGTGCTGGGGCGGGCCGCGCAGCCTCAGGCCGGGACGACGACCGGACCGCGGTCACGCGGCGCGATCAAGGCCGTCGCGATCGCCCCGAGACCTTCGCCGCGGCCGGTGAAGCCGAGCCCGTCGGTCGTGGTCGCCGTGATGGCGACAGGTGCCGATACCACCGCTGCGAGGACGTCCTGAGCCTCGCTGCGGCGCGGCCCGATCCGCGGCTGCTCACCCACGATCTGGATCGCCACGTTGCCGACCACCCAGTCGGCGGCCTGCACGAGCGCCACCGTCTCGGCCAGTAGCGTCGCCCCCGAAGCTCCGGCCCAGCGCGGGTCCGAGGTGCCGAACACGCTGCCCAGATCGCCCAGGCCGGCCGCCGAGAGCAGCGCGTCGCAGGCGGCGTGGGCGGCCACGTCACCGTCGGAGTGTCCCGCCAGCCCCGGCACGCCCGGCCAGTGCAAGCCGGCGACCCAGCACGGCCTGGACGCGTCGAACGGATGCACGTCGTAGCCGATGCCGACCCGCGGCAGCCGGTTCATGGAGCGCTCACGTCGTGACGCAGCAAGAGTTCCTCGGCGCGGGCGAGGTCCTCCGGGCGGGTGATCTTGAACGCGTCGGCATGGCCCTCGATGACGAGCACCGGCTCGCCCAGCAGCTCGACCAGGCCCGCGTCGTCCGTGACCTGGGTCGCGGGTCCGCGATGAGCCCGCTCCAGGACGCTGCGGCGGAAGCCTTGGGGGGTCTGGATCGCGCGCAGGCTTTCCCGCGGCGGGGTGTGGGCGACGTGGCCGGTCTCGTCCACCCGCTTGACCGTGTCGACGACCGCCACTCCCGGGACGACCGCCGCCGCCCCGTCACGCACGGCCTGGACCACGGCCTCGATGAGGGAGACCGGGGCGAGCGGGCGTGCCGCGTCATGGACGAGCACGATGTCGACCTCGGGGCCGAGTGCCTCGAGGGCGAGGCGGACGGACTGCTGGCGACTGGCGCCGCCGGCAACGGCCGTCACCTGGAGCTCCGCCGTAATGAACTGCTCGCTGCCGGGCGGAACCGCCACGACGATCGACTCGATCGACGGGCTGGCGCGCAGCCGCTGGACGGCATGAAAAAGCAAACTGCGCCCGGCAAGCGGGCGCAGTGCTTTGGGAATGCCTGGACCGAGCCGTACGCCGCTTCCGGCGGCGGGCACCAGTGCCGCGACGGTCAGCTGGCGAGCACCTCGTCGAGCATGGCCTCGGCCTTGTCTTCGTTGGTGCCCTCAGCCAGTGCCAGCTCGCTGACGAGAATCTGGCGGGCCTTGGAGAGCATCCGCTTCTCGCCGGCGGAAAGGCCGCGCTCGCGATCGCGCCGCCAGAGATCCCGAACGACCTCGGCCACCTTGTTGACGTCGCCGGAGGCGAGCTTCTCGATGTTGGCCTTGTAACGGCGAGACCAGTTGGTGGGCTCCTCGGTGTGAGGTGCCCGGAGGACTTCGAATACCCGCTCGAGACCGTCCTGGCCGACGACGTCACGGACGCCGACGAGCTCTACGTTGTCTGCTGGGACCCGAACCGTGAGATCGCCCTGAGCCACCTTCAGAACCAGATAGCTGCGCTCCTGGCCCTTGATGACGCGGGTTTCAATCGCTTCGATCAGTGCTGCGCCGTGGTGCGGGTAGACCACGGTCTCACCGACAGTGAACGCCATAAGTGTGCTGCCCCTTCCGCCTCGTTCTAGGGTAACAGCTACATCGGCGCAGGTCACAGGCTTGACAGCATTCCATGGGCGTGCAGCGGACCGGCATTGGGCCGTACGGGGGATGCTCCAGGGCTTTCGGGCGTTTGCGCCAGGGACACCGGAAACGCCCTCGCGGGACTTTCGGCGGCGGCCGGTGCCTCACCAACCGGAGACACACGGGAACCCAATTTTTGTCGGGTCCTGGGGATGCGCCAACGCCAATCTCGGCGCACCATAGAACGACATGGGACGCGCCGAGGATGACGACGGCGTGCCTGGCCGTTCGGATCCGAGCGACGACCTGCTGCACATCGTCATCCCTGACGACATTCGAGAGCTCGACGCGGAAGTGGCCGCCTACCGCCGTGAGCTGGAGCAGGCCAGGCGCGAGGAGCGCCGCTCCCTTCGCCGCTCGCGTTTCCTCCCGAGATGGCTGCGGGGCGGGCTCCCCAGTCCGGTCTTCACCGTCGCGCTGATCGTGATCGCGTCGACCGGGCTCCTGCTCAGCGTTTTCGCCCCGGTCACCCAGGAGCCGCCGCGCGCGCTGCCCATCAGCTCGCTCGCCCATCCCAAGGCTCCCGTCGGGCAGAAGGGCGGCTTGCTGCCCGACGTCGAGCTGGTGGCCGATACCCAGCGGATCAGCACCCGCAACGTTCGCCCCGCCGTGTTGATCCTGATCCCCGCGAAGTGCGATTGCGCCGGGCTGATCCGCCAGGTCGTCGGGCAGGCCGCCGAGGTTCCGCCGGCGCCGTACACGGTGGTGGTTTCGGCGGGCCAGGACACGACGGCAGCGAAGCTCGCCGACGCCAAGGACGGCGGTCACGGCGAGGCGCTCGGAGTGCGAGACGTGAACGGCGTTCTGGCCAAGACCTACAAGGCGTCGACGACCGCGCCGACCCTGCTGTTCGTCGCCGGCGACGGGGTGCTGACGGCCGGTCCGACCGTCTTCCACGACGGCGATCGCATCGAGGGCTCCCTCACCCCGCTGCACTTCTGACGGACCAGCGGCCACAGCCCGGTCGCGATATGGGCGAGCACCGGCGCGAGCAGGCTGTGCGTGGCGAGATAGAGCTCGGCCAGGCCCCAGCCCGCCAGCGCGGCCCCGACCACCGCGCGGGGCCCCTGGTGGCCGTGCGCTACTCCGAAGGCGAGCGCGCTGAGTAGCGCCGACAGCTGCCAGCCACAGCCCGCGACCTCGGTCAGCACCAGGATGAGGAAGCCGCGGTAAAGCAGCTCCTCGGCGCAGCCGGCCGTCATGGCGAGTGCCACGAACAGCCAGCCCGGCCTCCGGCCCGCGGGCAGCAGCGAGCTACTCGTCGACCTGCGGCCGAAGATCACGCCCCACGACGTCACGAGTGCCAATGCTGCGGCGCTCAGCGGCCAGAAGCCGGCGTCGTCCAGGCTGGGCGCCTGCAGCCCGACCCCGGCCAGCGGCGCGCCTGCCCACGCGACGGTGCCGATCGCCGTCGCTGCCAGGAGCCAGTGGCGGCGGATCGCCTCGCGGGCGAACGCTGCCGGCTCGGACGGCCCCGCGGCGAGGCGCCGCTCGAAGGCAGGTCCGCCCAGGCAGGCGGCCAGCGGGATCGCGATCGTCAAGTAGGCCGCCAGGGCGAGCGCCGCCAGCGTCGGCGCAAGGTGGCCCGTCGGCATTGGCACATTCTCGCGGCGCCCCTGGCTTCGGGAAAGCCTTTCGCGGTGCGGGGTCCCGCCGGCGCGGTTCAGGTGACAAGCTCCGGTCATGGCTGGCAGCCAAGCGGTCGGGAGGGCACCTGCCCGGCGCACCGCCCTGCTGCTGCTCGCCGCGGCACACCCCGAACCGGCGCTCGCGGTGACGGCGGTGACCGCGACGCTGGCGGCGAGTGCTGGCCGGTCGGCGTGGGGGGTCGTGGCGGTCGCGCTCGCGGTCGCCGCCGGTCAGCTCTCCGTCGGCTGGTGCAACGACTACGTCGATCGCGAGCGCGACGCGGCGACGGGGCGGCCCGACAAGCCGGTCGCGCGCGGCGACCTCGCGCCCGAGCTCGTGCGCAACGCCGCCGGGGTCGCCCTGCTCGCCGTCCTGCCGCTCTCGCTGCTCTCCGGATGGCGTGCCGCTCTGGTCCATTGCCTCGCGGTGGGGCTGGCCTGGGCCTATGACCTGGGCTTGAAGTCGACCGCGTTCTCGGTGGTGCCGTATGCGGTGGCGTTCGGGCTGCTTCCGGTCTTCGTCGTCCTCGGCCTTCCCGGCCATCCCGGTCCGCCCTGGTGGGCGCCGCTTGCGGGAGCCCTGCTCGGCGCCGGCGCGCATTTCGCGAACACCCTTCCCGACCTCGCCGACGACCTGGCCACGGGCGTGCGGGGGCTGCCGCACCTGCTCGGTCCGGGGCGGTCCCGCGTCGCCGCGGTGCTCTTGCTGCTGGGCGCGTCAGGAGTCCTCGCGTTCGCCCCCGGCTTGCCCCGGACCACCCCGGCGCAGGCCCTCTTGTTCCTCGCCCTTGCCGCGGTCGGCGTCCTTGTTGCGGTCGGGTTGGTGCTCGGCCGGCGTCCGGGCTCGCGGGCCCCGTTCCGCACGACGCTGGTCGTCGCGGTGATCGATGTGGCACTTCTCATCGCCCGCGGGCGGGCGCTGGCGTGAAGTACGTCTGCGGTGGGCTACGGTTTCAAGCGACACGCTGCAACGACCCTGTGCATCCCTGTGCGCCGAGGAGGCTCTCCACCGTGACCGCCCCTTTCCGTCCCGGTCGGCGGATCGCCTGCCTCGCGGTGATCGCAGCGCTTCCACTCACGGCCTGCGCTGCCGGATACCAGGCGGAGACCTCGCGGGAGCGCACCACCCTGACCAGCGTTTCTGGTGTGCGCGGCACCCTGACGGTGCGCAACGTCTTCCTGGTGGGACCGGCCGATTCCGGCGGCTCGATCCCGCTGTACCTGGCCGCCTTCAACGGCGGGACCACCTCGGATCGCCTCGTCAGCATCTCTTCGAGCGGGGCGTCCGGCGGCTACGTGCCCTCGGATGCGGGCATCCCGGCGGGTGGATCGACCTTCTTCAACACCGGTGACGCGTCCGTGCCGCAGCTCACCGGCTTGAAGCAGAAGGTGCTCGTCGGCCAGCAGCTTTCGGTGACGATGGTCTTCCAGGAGGCGGGCGAGCTCACCCTCTCGGTACCGGTCGAGGCCAGCGATCTGGCCCGGCCGTCTCCGGTCCCGTCTGCCTCCGCGTCCGCGACGCCCAGCTCGTCAGCGAGCCCGTCGGCGTCCGCCACTCCGTAGCCGCAACGCGGTCCGGTCGCTCGGCGAGCCCGCCCCGGTGTCACAGCGCGGCGAGCCGAGGAAATGTCGGAGCCGGGCCATAGTTTTCGGGCATGGCCCCCCGCGCACCCAGCTCCCACTACCGCTGCACGGAGTGCGCCGCCGTCTCGCCCAAGTGGCTCGGCCGGTGCACGTCCTGCCAGGCGTGGGGCACGGTCGAGGAGGTCTCGGTCCGGTCGGCCGCGCTGGTGCGGCTCGGCGGGCGTTCCGGTTCGGTGCAGCGCAGCCGGCAGCCGGAGTCACCGGCGTTACCGATCACGGAGGTCCCGTCCGCCGGAGCGCGTAGCTGGCCGACCGGTCTCGACGAGTTCGATCGCGTGCTCGGCGGCGGGCTGGTGCCGGGTGCGGTCGTGCTGCTCGCCGGTGAGCCCGGAGTCGGCAAGTCCACCCTGCTGCTCGCGGTGGCCGCGCGCGCGGCCAGCGAGGGCCGGCGCGTTCTCGTCGTCACCGGTGAGGAGACGGCCGCCCAGGTGCAGTCGCGGGCGTCACGGATCGGGGCGCTCGAGCAGTCGCTCTTCCTCGCGGCCGAGACCGATCTCGGTGCGCTGGTCAGCCATGTCGAGCAGGTGGAGCCGAGCCTGCTGATCGTCGATTCCGTTCAGACCATCGCGTCCGCCGAGGTGGAGGGGGTGCCCGGTGGGGTGACGCAGGTGCGCGAGGTGGCGGCCGCGCTCGTGGCGGTCGCGAAGTCGCGCTCGGTCGCCACCCTGCTCGTCGGCCACGTGACCAAGGACGGCAATGTCGCCGGGCCGCGCACCTTGGAGCACCTGGTGGATGTCGTCCTGGCCGTCGAAGGGGAGCGGGCCACCCCGCTACGGATGGTGCGGGCGGTCAAGAACCGGTACGGCCCTACCGATGAGGTGGGCTGCTTCCGCCTCGATGCCGACGGGATCGAGGACCTGCCTGACCCGAGCGGCCTGTTCCTCTCGCGTGCCCACGGCCTGCCCGGCACCGAGCCGCTCGCACCCCCGGGCACCTGCGTCACGGTCACCCTCGAGGGGCGGCGGCCGCTCGTCGCCGAGATCCAGGCGCTGGTCGCCCCACCGGCCGGAGCTCATCCGCGCCGGGCGGTCAGCGGGCTCGACCCGTCGCGGCTCGCGATGGTGCTGGCGGTGCTCGAGACGCGGCTGCGGATCAAGCTCGCCGACCGGGACGTCTACGCGTCGACGGTGGGGGGGATGCGCATCGCCGAGCCGTCGGCCGATCTCGCGGTGGCGCTGGCGCTTTTCAGCGCCCACCAGGAGCTGTCGCTGCCGTCCGACCTCATCGCCATGGGCGAGGTGGGCCTGGCGGGAGATCTGCGGCCGTGTGCCGGCATCGAGCGGCGATTGGCGGCGGCGGCGCGGCTCGGCTTCCGGCGGGCCATCGTGCCCCACGGCTACGGTCAGGCACCGCCGCAGATGATCGTGGCGGAGGCGGCAGACCTGCGGGGGGTCATGGAGGGCCTCGAGCGGCTGATTACCCGTCCCTTGCGTGCGGTTTCGCGATAACTGCTGGATAACGGTTTGGGCTGCGGGGGTGATGGCGGACGGCATTTTGCCCGATTCCGCGTAGGCAAGAACTAAGATCGCTTCAGGTCGACCACCGCACAGGGGAGTTCGATGGCTGCCGCCGGCGAGGATGCGCTGAGGTCGATTTTGGCCGCCGTCGCGCCGGGCACCCAGCTTCGCGACGGGCTCGAGCGCATCCTGCGTGGCAATACCGGTGGGCTGATCGTGCTGGGTCACGACCGGACGGTCGAGTCGCTCTCCACCGGTGGATTCGAGCTCGATGTGGAGTTCTCCGCCACCCGGCTTCGCGAGCTCTCCAAGATGGACGGGGCCGTCGTGCTGTCGACCGACGGCACCCGTATCCAGCGGGCCAACGTCCACCTGGTTCCCGATCCGACCATCTACACGGACGAGCAGGGCACCCGTCACCGCACGGCGGAACGGGTCGCGAAGCAGACCGGCTATCCGGTGATCTCGGTCAGCCAGTCGATGCGGATCATCGCGCTCTACGTCCAGGGCCGCCGCTACGTCCTCGACGATTCCGCGGCCATCCTCTCGCGGGCCAACCAGGCGCTGGCCACGCTGGAGCGCTACAAGCTGCGCCTCGACGAGGTCGCGGGAACGCTCTCGGCGTTGGAGATCGAAGACCTGGTGACGGTTCGCGATGCCGTGGCGGTCTCGCAACGGCTGGAGATGGTGCTGCGCATCTCCGAGGAGATCGGTGGCTACGTCGTCGAGCTGGGTACCGACGGGCGCCTGCTGTCGCTGCAGCTCGAGGAGCTGATGGCCGGCGTCGAGCAGGAGCGGGAGCTGATCGTGCGCGACTACCTGCCCTCCGGCGGCCGCCGGGCCCGCACCCCCGACACCGTCCTGGCCGAGCTGTCCGGCGTCAGCGCCACCGACCTGCTCGACATGACGGTGCTGGCCCGCGTCATGGGGTACCCGGGCGGCGCCGACGTGCTCGAGACGCCCGTCAACCCGCGTGGTTACCGCTTGCTGGCGAAGGTGCCCCGGCTCCCGCGACTGGTCGTGGACCGCCTGGTCGACCATTTCGGGAGCCTGCAGAAGCTGCTGGCCGCGACCATCGACGACCTGCAGGCGGTAGACGGGGTCGGCGAGACCCGGGCCCGGTCGGTGCGTGAGGGTCTGTCACGGCTCGCGGAGTCGAGCATCCTGGAGCGTTACGTCTGACGCCTCCGCGGGCCCCTCAGGCCTGCGCTTGGGCGAGCCCGACGATGTCCACCAGCGGCAGCAGCGTTCCGTCCACGCGCAGCATCGTCTCGACGTACGCGGGCAGGCCGGGCGGGCGCAGCCGGCCAGGAGCGCCGTCCGCCGCCTCCTCCTCGGGCGCCAGCTCGACCAGGCCATCCACCCGGTCGCAGGCGATGCCGATCGCGTCGTGCGGCCAGCCGGCTGCCAGCACCATGACATCGCCGCCTTCACTGCCGCGCTCGGTGCGTGTGTCGTAGATGGCAACGGGCGTGTCCTGGACGTCGAGGACGCCGGCAAGGCCGCCACCCGTGCCAGGCAGGCGGCGCAGGCCGCGTAGGCGCACCACGGCTCTCACGGCCTCCAGCCGGACGAGGTAGCGCTCGTCGCCACTCAGGAAGGCCAGCGCCTGGACGCTCATGTCGCGTTCACCTCATTTGCTGCCGTTCGGCTCGACCGTGCCAGCTGACGGCACATCTGCGCCAGAATCCTCGACCCGGCGGCCGCCGAGTTCGGTGGCCCGCTCGTCCGGACCGCGGCGCGCCAGAGCGGCCGCCGCAGCGCCGTACGCCCGAGCCGACTCGGCACCGTGTCCGAGCCGGCCCAGCACGACGGCCAGCAGGAACTGCGCGAAGCCGGACGAGGGGTCCAGATACGCGGCCCGGCGCAGGGCGACGAGCGCCCGGTCGTCGTCACCGGTCTCCACCAGCGCGAGGCCGTGCAGGTAGTGGACGTCGGCGGCGAGCGGTTCCACCTCCAGATGGGCAGCGGCGAGCTCGGCCGCACTGCCGTAGGCGCCGGCGGTAAGTGCTTCCCGGATGTCGTCCACCGGGCTGGCCCGCCGTGCCGCCGGGACGGCGATGGGCCGGCGCAGCGGCGGGGGCCGGCGTACCGCCGGGCGCGCCTCGGGCTGCCGCCGGTACAGGAACGCGTCACCGTGGCGCACCAGGGTGAAGCCGTCGTAGAGCCGCCAGAGCGTCTCGCTGTGGCCGAGCAGCAGCCAGCCTCCCGGTGCGAGCGCGTTGTGCATCCGGTTGATGACGTCGAGCATCTGCGGGCGGTCGAAGTAGATCAGCACGTTGCGGCACAGGATCAGATCGAGCCGCCCGGCCGGCGGCGGGTCGTGGGCGAGGTTGTGCTGGCGGAACTCCACCAGCTCGCGCAGGCGGGCGTTCACGCGCCAGCCGTTGCCGTCGCGTTCGAAGTGGCCGTTGAGCTCGTCATCGGACAGCAGGCTGACGGCTCGCGTGCCGTAGCGGCCGTTTCGGGCCGTCGCCAGTGCGGCGGTGTTGATGTCGGTAGCGATGATGCGCGCGTCCCAGCCGTGACCCCCGTCCGGGAGCAGCTTGGTCAGCAGCAGCGCGAGGGTGTACGCCTCCTCGCCGGTCGAGCATCCCGCCGACCAGATGCGCAGCCGCCGGTCGCCGCGGGCTATGAGTGCGGGTAGCACGAGTTCGGCGAGCGCGTGAATCTGCGGCGGGTTGCGCGAGAAGTAGGTCTCGCCGATCGTCAGGCCCTCGATCAGCGCCTGCCGCTCGGAGCTGTCGAGGTGCAGGCGCTCCAGGTAGGCCGACGCGTCGGGGAGCCCCAGCTGGCGGGCGCGCTCGGCGACCAGCCCGGCCAGCACGTCGCGCCGGACCGAGTCGACGACCAGACCCGCGCGGACCCGAACCAGCTCGGCGATCTGCCCGTGCACGTCGGTGGCTGGGACGCGGGCCGCGGATGCCGGGGTGCTCGGTGTCATCGTGACGACCCGCCATGCATCCGGGTGACGAGAATCCGCAAGGGTGGCGGCGATCTCGGGAAGCGGCAGGATGTGGTCGACGGCGCCGGCGGCAACGGCGGCCTGGGGCATCCCGTAGATCGCTGAGGTGCTCTCGTCCTGCGCGATGGTCGCCGCACCTGCGTCGTGGAGCGCTGCCATCCCTGCGGCTCCGTCTCGGCCCATCCCGGTGAGCAGGACGCCGATCGCCCGGGGGCCTGCCGTCGCGGCCACGCTCGCGAATGCGCGGTCGACGGACGGCACATGGTGCGACTGGGACTCCGGGTCGACGCAGCACAGCCGCCCGAGGGGAGCGTTGTCCAGCGCTTCGACGTAGGAGTCCTTGCCGCCGGGGCAGACCAGCACCTCGCCGGAATGCAGGAGGTCACCGTCGCGTCCGAGCGTCACGGGAAGGGGGCAGCAGCCGTTCAGCCATCCGGCGAGCCCCGAGACGAAGCCGACCGGCATGTGCTGCACGACCAGCACCGCGGCGCGCAGCTCGGTGGGCATAGCTCCGAGCAACGCCCCCAGGGCACTCGGGCCGCCGGTGGACGCCCCGATGACGATCAGCGGTGACGCGATGCTGCGCTGCGCCGCCACGCGCATGAGGCGGCCCCGGGGATGCCGGATGACGCGGATGCGAGCAGCGACCAGCAGGCAGGCGCGCAGTTCCTCTTCGGCCGCGGCGCGACCGGGCGCACCTGGCTCCGCAGGGGGGCGCACGACCACGTCCACGGCTCCCGCGGCGCGCAAGTCCGCCTGCACGGCTGGGCGATTCAGCTCACCGTCGCCGTACACGACGACAGGCACCGGATGCGTTGCCATGAGTTCCGCGATGGCGCTGAGAGCGCCCTGGGGAAGGTCGGGATCGAGGACGACGGCGGCCGGGCGGTTCTGGCCAGTCAGGGCGAGCAGATCGGCTCGGGTACGCGCCTCGCCGAGCACGACGAAGCGCGGGTCGGCGGCCAGCAGGGTGCGGACGGCGCGCCGGCGCAGAACGGAACCTCCCGCGACCACGATGCCCACCTCGCCGGCGCCGGCACCGTCGCGCGGGCGGCGAACGGCACCGTCATGCGGTGCTTCAAGCGTCATGGCATGAGGGGCGCCAGCCCCCTTGCTCCGTTCACAGGCTCCCCCTCCTGGTGGACATCGGAGCGGGGCGGCTGCGCCTTGAGTGCCCCCGCTGCCTGGGTCGCCTTGGCGGCTCGGCCGCTGTGGCAGGCTCGACGGGGTGCCCAGGCGCGAGAACGATCCGCTCGCCGACCTGCGCGGGTGGTACGCGGACAACGCGCGCGAGCTCCCGTGGCGGAAACCCGGGGTTTCCGCGTGGGCGGTGCTCGTCAGCGAGGTGATGCTGCAGCAAACCCCCGTGGCGCGGGTCCTGCCGGTCTACCAGGAGTGGGTGCAGCGCTGGCCAGAGCCCGCGGCGCTCGCGGCCGTCCCGGCGGGTGAAGCGCTACGCGTCTGGGGCCGGCTCGGGTATCCGCGCCGTGCCCTGCGGCTGCACCAGGCGGCGATGGTCTGCGTCGAGCAATACGGCGGCGCCCTGCCGGGGGACTACGAGCAGCTCTTGGCGCTTCCGGGGGTCGGGAAGTACACCGCAGCGGCCGTGGCGGCGTTCGCCTTCGGCCAGCGGGTGCCCGTCATCGACACGAACGTCCGGCGCGTCGTCACGCGGTGGTCGCTGGGGCTGCCTTCGGCTCTGAGCCTGGCCGGCGAGTGCGTCGACCAGCTGCTGCCGGACGCTCCCGCTGACGCCGTCGTGACGTCGGTCGCTCTCATGGAACTGGGCGCGCTGGTGTGTGTCAGCCGAAGCCCGCGGTGTGACCGCTGCCCGATCAGCGGGCGGTGCTGCTGGCTCGCCGCGGGCTCGCCGAGCGAGCAGGAGCTCGGGATAGCGGCGCGGCGCTCGCAGCGCTACGAGGGGACCGACCGCCAGGCGCGAGGCCGCCTGCTCGCGGTGCTTCGCTCGGCCGCGAGCGCGGTCCCCGGGCCTGCGCTGCTGCAGGCCTGCCCCGACGCGGAGCAGGGAGCGCGTGCGCTGGCCGGGTTGGTGGCGGACGGTCTCGTGGTCGCGACCGCCGACGGTTACCGGCTCCCGTAGCCGGCCCCGGACCCCACTCGCGAGTTCGGGCAACGCAGACGGCGTGTCGTCCCCGAACTCGCGAGCGCGCCCGGTCAGGTGGCCTGGTACTCGCGAGTTCGGGAAGGTGGGTCGGCGTGTTGGCCCCCGACTCGCGAGGGGTGTCGGGCGGCGGAGCGAATGTGGAGCGGCAGGGTCGCGAGTGGTGCGGCTAGCCCCGTTGCAGCAGGGCCGCGTACAGCGTCAGCCCGGGGCCGAAGGCCATGGCGACGACCGGGCCGGGGCCCGCCGGCAATTGCGAGAGCACCATCAGTACGGTCGCCGACGAGCAGTTTCCGTAGCCGTCCAGGACGGCGTAGGACGGCGCCATGGCAGCCGGCGCCAGCTCCAACTGCTCCTCGACGACTTCCAGGATGCGCCGGCCGCCGGGATGCACAGCCCAGGCCGTGACATCCCCCGGAGCCAGCCCGTGCGGCGCCAAGAGCCGGTCGCGGACCACGCCGCCGACGTGGCGGGCGAGGACCGACGGCACCTGCGGCGACAGGCCCATCCGGAACCCGAGATCGGTGATGTCCCACGTCATGTGGTCAGCCGTGGAGTGATCCGCGACAGCGACCATGTCGACCAGGCGAAGGTGACCGGGAGCCGGCGCGTCGCTGCTGGGTTGCAGCACGATCGCAGCGGCCGCGTCGGAGAAGAGCGCATGCGCCACCATCTGCGCCACCTCGTCCGTCGCCGGCTGGATGTGCAGCGAGGTCAGCTCGACGCAGAGCATCACCGCGGGCCGGCCCCGGGCGACGACGTAGTCCGAGACCGCCCCCAGGCCGGGCATCGCCGCATAGCAGCCCATGTGGCCGATCAGCAGGCGCTGCACGCTCGGGTCCATGCCCATGTCGCGGGCCAGCACCAGGTCGAGCCCCGGGGTGCTGTAGCCGGTGCACGAGACCACCGTGAACAGCCCGATGTCAGCCGCATCGAGGTCGGCGTCGGCCAGCGCGTGGGCGAGGGCGGCCTTGCCCAGCCGGGGCGCCTCCTCGACGTAGCGTGCCATCCGCCGCCCGGTCGACCAGGACGAGACGTCGACCAGCCGGGGGTCGGCCACGCCGTGGCGGGTGGTGATGGCCGATGAGGCGAACACCCGCTCCGCGACCCGGTCGCCGCCGTAGTGACCGTGGAAGAAGTCGGACCACAACCCCGCCTGGTCCATCGCGTCCGGCACGGCGAACCCGGCGCCGGTCACGACTGCTGCCATGCGGTCCACCTATCCTGCTCTGCCCCCGGAAAAAGCAATGATCCCTGCCCCTGACCGCTTCATGGTCGAAGACCCGGGCTCACACTCGCTTCGCTCGCGCGAGTCCCGATCTCCTCCATCTTGATGGTCGAAGACCCGGGCTCACACTCGCTTCGCTCG
The DNA here is from genome assembly GCA_963782485.1 of uncultured Actinomycetota bacterium. Classification (GTDB taxonomy): domain Bacteria; phylum Actinomycetota; class Actinomycetes; order Frankiales; family Frankiaceae; genus DATAZK01. Next base: position 246,117 of record CAWAJV010000003.1, on the reverse strand, counting down.
CGCGAGTCCCGATCTCCTCCATCTTCATGGTCGAAGACCCGGGCGCTCACACTCGCTTCGCTCGCGCGAGTCCCGATCTCCTCCATCTCACGGCCGGGGCAAGGATCACCACTCAGCAAATGCGCTTACTTGACCAGACCCACCGGAGGCGAGTCCGGCACCACCGGCGGCTTGGCCTCACCTCGGAAGGTGAGCTTGCGATCGTCACCTTCACCCTCGACATCGACGACGACGATCTCGCCCGGCGAGAGCTCGCCGAACAGGATCTTCTCGCTCATCACGTCTTCCAGCTCGCGCTGGATGGTGCGACGCAGCGGGCGAGCGCCGAGGCTCGGGTCGTAGCCACGGTCGGCGAGCACGGCCTTGGCCGCCGGGGTGAGCTCGAGGCCCATGTCCTTGTTCTTCAACGCCGTATCGACGCGCGCCAGCATCAGGTCGACGATCTCGATGATCTCGTCCTTGGTGAGCTGGTGGAACACGATGATGTCGTCGATGCGGTTGAGGAACTCAGGCCGGAAGTGCTGCTTGAGCTCGTCCTGGACCTTCGACTTCATCCGGTCGTAGTCGACCCCCGCCGCGCCGGTCGTGAACCCGATCCCGGGACCCTTGGAGATGTCGCGGGTACCGAGGTTCGAGGTCATGATGATCACGGTGTTCTTGAAGTCCACCTGGCGACCCTGGGAGTCGGTCAGCCGGCCGTCCTCCAGGATCTGCAGGAGGGTGTTGAACACGTCGGGGTGGGCCTTCTCGACCTCGTCGAAGAGCACGACCGAGAACGGCTTGCGGCGCACCCGCTCGGTGAGCTGGCCGCCCTCCTCGTAGCCGACGTAGCCGGGGGGTGAGCCCACCAGCCGCGAGACCGTGTGCTTCTCCATGTACTCGGACATGTCGAGGTGGATCAGCGCGTCCTCGTCGCCGAACAGGAACGAGGCGAGGGTCTTCGACAGCTCGGTCTTACCCACACCGGACGGCCCGGCGAAGATGAACGAGCCACCGGGACGCTTCGGGTCCTTGAGGCCGGCCCGGGTGCGCCGGATCGCCTGCGAGACCGCCTTGACGGCCTGCTCCTGGCCGATGACGCGCTTGTGGAGCTCGTCCTCCATGCGCAGGAGCCGGCTGGTCTCCTCCTCGGTGAGCTTGAAGACGGGGATGCCGGTCCAGATGGCCAGCACCTCGGCGATCTGCTCGTCATCGACCTCGGCGATGACGTCCATGTCGCCGGCCTTCCACTCCTTCTCGCGGGTCGCCTTCTCCGACAGGAGGGTCTTCTCGCGATCGCGGAGGGAGGCCGCCTTCTCGAAGTCCTGCGCGTCGATCGCGGACTCCTTCTCCTTGCGGACGCCGGCGATCTTCTCGTCGAACTCGCGAAGGTCGGGCGGAGCCGTCATGCGACGGATACGCATCCGGGAGCCGGCCTCGTCGATCAGGTCGATCGCCTTGTCGGGCAGGAAACGGTCGCTGATGTAACGGTCGGCCAGGCTGGCCGCCGCGACGAGCGCGCCATCGGTGATGGAGATCCGGTGGTGGGCCTCGTAGCGGTCGCGCAGCCCCTTGAGGATCTCGATGGTGTGGGCCACGGTCGGCTCCGGCACCTGGATCGGCTGGAAGCGGCGCTCGAGAGCAGCGTCCTTCTCGAGGTGCTTGCGGTACTCGTCAAGCGTGGTGGCGCCGATGGTCTGGAGCTCACCACGGGCGAGCATCGGCTTGAGGATGCTCGCGGCGTCGATCGCGCCCTCAGCGGCACCCGCACCCACGAGCGTGTGGAGCTCGTCGATGAACAGGATGATGTCGCCTCGGGTGCGGATCTCCTTGAGGACCTTCTTCAGCCGCTCCTCGAAGTCGCCCCGGTAGCGGCTGCCGGCGACGAGGGCACCGAGGTCGAGGGTGTAGAGGTGCTTGTCCTTGAGGGTCTCGGGCACCTCACCCTTGACGATGGCCTGTGCGAGGCCCTCGACGACGGCCGTCTTGCCGACGCCGGGCTCCCCGATCAGCACCGGGTTGTTCTTGGTGCGCCGCGAGAGCACCTGCATCACGCGCTCGATTTCCTTCTCGCGCCCGATGACCGGGTCGAGCTTGCCTTCACGAGCGGCGGTGGTGAGGTTTCGCCCGAACTGGTCGAGTACCAGCGAGCTGGACGGGGTGCCCTCGGGGGCGCCGCCGGCGGTGGCCGGCTCGCCCTTGCCCTGGTATCCCGAGAGCAGCTGGATGACCTGCTGGCGAACCCGGCCCAGATCGGCGCCGAGCTTGACGAGAACCTGCGCGGCGACGCCTTCACCCTCGCGGATCAGGCCGAGCAGGATGTGCTCGGTGCCGATGTAATTGTGGCCGAGCTGAAGCGCCTCACGCAGCGAGAGCTCGAGGACCTTCTTCGCCCGAGGGGTGAAAGGAATGTGGCCGGACGGAGCCTGCTGGCCCTGACCGATGATCTCCTCGACCTGGCTGCGGACAGCTTCCAGCGATATGCCGAGTGACTCGAGCGCCTTCGCTGCGACGCCTTCACCCTCGTGAATAAGGCCGAGCAGGATGTGCTCGGTCCCGATGTAGTTGTGGTTGAGCATCCGCGCTTCTTCTTGCGCCAGGACGACAACCCGCCGGGCCCTGTCGGTGAACCGTTCGAACATGTGCGCTCCTTCGAGCGAGACGACCGACTCGCCAGCTCCCTGCTACCGACGGCCTGCTCGCATGCTAGCCCCGTGCGCGTCCATACATCATGCTGCAGAAAGCCCATCGGCGGCGACTGACTTACCTACAGCTAACGAGGCGGGCCTGCTCCTCGCAGGCCCTGCCCTACTCAACCGCAAATTTCAGGGTTGGTGTTCCCCAGATGGGGCGCTGGTTACCTTTCGCTCTCGGCGAAGGTGGGCGCGGGCGCTCTCGGCGAAGGTGGGCGCGGGCGCTCTCGGCGAAGGTGGGCGCGGGCGCTCTCGGCGAAGGTGGGCGCGGGCGCCTCGGCGCCGGTCGCTGGGCGGCTAGTGCGCGGCGCGGTATGCCTCGAGGATCGGTGGCTGCGATACGGCCCCGCTCGTTGACGTCGTAGCCGCTGCTGCGCGCCCAGGCCCGCACATCTGCGGTGTCGACCTCGGCGCCCGCTCGGGCCGAGCCGCGCACGCGGCCGCCAGTGCGAGCCAGCCCGGATTTGCGTGAATGGGCCACGTAAGTGGCGAGCGACTCGCGCAGCTGCTCCGCATTCTTCGTCGACAGATCGATTTCATAGGCGCTCCCGTCGAGGCCGAAAGACACGGTCTCGTCGGCAGAGCTGCCATCTAGGTCATCGATCAGAAGGACATGGGTGCGCTGCGCCATTGACGGAACTCTCTCGTTCTAAGAGTGAAAAGCCTGCAGGTTCCAGCGAGTGTAACCGCCGGTAACTACATTGAATCATTCGTCACGAGTGAGGGGGAACGCGAGCACCTCGCGGATGCTGGTCGCGCCCGTAAGAACCATCAACAATCGCTCGATGCCAACCCCGACCCCGCCGGTCGGCGGCATTGCATGTTCGAGGGCGCGCAAGAAGTCCGTGTCGAGTTGCATTGCTTCGGGATCGCCGCCGGCGGCGAGCAGGGATTGCTCGGTGAGGCGCGCGCGCTGTTCCACCGGATCGACGAGCTCGGTGTATCCGGTACCCAGCTCGCGCCCCAGGACGACGAGGTCCCAGCGTTCGGTGAGCCGCGGGTCGACCCGGTGCTGGCGGACGAGCGGTGAAACCTCCACCGGGAAGTCGCGGTAGAACGTCGGCGCGACGGTGCGGCCCTCGACGAGCTGTTCGTACAGTTCCAGCAGGACGTGGCCGGCACCCCATTCAGGCTTGAGGCCCACCCCGGCCCGCTCGGCCAGGCGGCGCAGCACGTCGGCCGAGGTCTCGATCGTCACCTGCTCCCCGAGCGCCTCGGAGACGGCGTCGTGAACCGTGACGCTTCGCCATGGTGCCCCGAGGTCGATCACGCCGTCCGGGTTGCCGCTGCCGTCGGGGACGATCTGGGTGCCCAGTGCGTCAGCGCACTCGAGAACGAGCTCGCGGGTGGTCTGGGCCATCGCGTCGTAGTCGTGGTAGGTCGCGTAAAACTCCAGCATCGAAAATTCCGGATTGTGCGAAGTGTCGACGCCCTCGTTGCGGAAATTGCGACCGATCTCGTATACCTGCTCGATTCCTCCGACCACGAGCCGCTTCAGGTACAGCTCCAGGGCGATGCGCAAGTAAAGGTCGATGGAGAGCGCGTTGGAATGGGTCTGAAATGGCCGGGCGCTGGCGCCTCCGTGGGTCGAGGTGAGCACCGGGGTCTCGACCTCGACATAGCCACGCCGGCGGAGCCCGCCGCGTATGGCCGCGAGCACGGTGTCGCGCGCCAGGACGAAACGGCGCGACTCCGGATTGACGATCAGGTCGACATACCGCTGGCGGACGCGGGCTTCCAGATCGGCCAGGCCCCCGTGCTTGTCGGGCATGGGCCGCAAGGACTTGCTGGTCAGCGCCCAGCTGGCGGCGCGCACCGTGAGCTCGCCGCGGCGGGTGGTCACCACCTCACCCGTGACGCCGACATGGTCGCCGAGGTCGACGTCGGCCTTCCACGCTGCGAGCGCTTCGGGTCCGGTCACGTCGGCCGTCAGCATCACCTGCAGCCGCTCGCCACCCTCCTGAAGCGTTGCGAAAATCAGCTTTCCGGTGATCCGGTTCAGCACCACGCGCCCGGCGATGCCGACGGTGTCGCCCGTCGCGGCGTCCGGAGGCAGATCGGGGTACGCCGCCCGCAGCGCGGCGAGCGAGGTCGTCCGCGGGTAACCGGGCGGATAGGGGTCGACGCCGGACGCCCGGATGCGGTCGAGCTTCTCGCGGCGGATGCGCTCCTGCTCGGGCAGCTCTCGGTCAGCCGGCTCGGTGTCCGTTGGGTCAGCGTCCGTCGCGTCAGCGAGATTGTCCGTCACGACACTGAGGCTATCGGCGGGCTATCGGGGCCAGTTCACCTCGCGTTTCTCGACGAATGCCCGCATGCCCTCGACCATCTCCGGTGTCCCGATGGACTTGCGCATGAGGTCGGTGTCGTGGGGTGGCAGCCGCCGGTTGAGATCGCGCTTGATGGCGGCGCGGGCGATCGGACCGGTGCGCCCGACGGCGCCAAGCACGCGCTCGACCTCGGCATCGAGCTGGTCATGGGGGACGACCTTGCCGACGAGGCCCATGACGGCCGCCTCGTCCGCACTGATCTCGTCGGCCGTGAAGAACAGGTAGCGCGCCCGGGCCAGCCCGACCGCGTGGACCAGGCGGGCCGACATGAACGGGTCCGGGATGCCGCGCAGCAGCTCGGGGACGCGAAAGCGCGCCGGTCGGAGGCGACGGCGATGTCGCAGTGCAGGACGAGATCCATGCCGCCGGCGACGCACAGCCCGTTGATCTTGGCCACCCAGAGCTTCGAGCACCGCTCGATGTGGCGGAACGGGAAGTGCTCGGTCGGATCCCATTCGGCTGTTCAGGGCGTCGGTATCCTCGGCGTTGCCGGCCATGTCGCCTCCGGCGCCGAACCACGCGTCGGTGCCGGTGAGGCAGACGGCGTCGAGCTCCGGCTGCTCATCGGCCCAGATCGCGGCCCGCTTCAGCCCGCGGTACATGTCCTGGGTGTAGGAGTTGCGCCGCTCGGGTCGGTTGACCCGAAGGTGCAGCACCCGACCCGTCACCTCGGCGACGAGGAACCGGCTGCCGAGATCGGGTGCGGTGATCACGGGGGGCTGGGAAATGTCGGTCACGCCGTTCCAGCTAGCCGGTAGAGCCGGTCAGCGGTGGAATGCAGCACCTTCTCGGTGACGTCATCCGGCACGTTCGCGAACACGCGCTCCGCGAACTCCCGGGGACGCTGCGCGGGAGTGCGGGGTCCTGGGTGCTGGCAGGTCGGGTGCGGGTAGTCGGTCTCGAACAGGATGTTGTCCGGGTACACCGAGATGGCGTCGAGGGCCGTCTGCTCCTCGAACCAGAAGCAGCCGTAGATCTGGCGCCGGAAGTACTCGCTCGGCAGCAGGTCGTAATCCGGGTGCTCGTCGAGCACGCCGCCGCCCTTCCACTGCCAGTCGAACGTCTCCAGGGCGGCCGGCAGCCAGCCAACGCCGGACTCGACGGAAACCAGCTTCAGGTCGGGGAAGCGGTGGCACACCCCGCCGAAGATCAGGTCGGCCATGCAGCGCATGTTGTCCATGAAGATCAGCGACGAGACCTTGGCGAAGTTCGTCATCCACCCCATGTCGGCGGTGTCGACGAACTGGGTGCCCATGGAGCCGCCGCCGACGTGGAAGTTGACCGGGATGCCGGCCTCCTGGGCGGCCGCCCAGATCGGGTCCCAGTGGGGGTGGGCGAGCGGCGGCTGGCCGTAGTCCTGCGGCTGGTTGCAGAAGTTGACGGCGCGGTGGCCGTTCGCGACGCAGCGCTGCAGCTCCTCGATCGCGAGCGTCACGTCCCAGAACGGGAGCGCGGTGATGGCGATCAGCCGGTCCGGGTCGGCGCTGCACCAGTCGGTGAGGAAGTCGTTGTACGCCCGCACGCACTCGGCGACGAGCTCGCGGTCGCCGAGGCGCAGGAAGTAGCCGTTGCCGAAGCCGCCGACATTCGGGTAGAGCACCTGCGCGTCGATGCCTTCGGCGTCGAGGAACGCGAGCCGGGCCTTCGCGTCGTACATGGCCGGGTCGATCTCGGCGTAGGTCTCGGGGATCGAGGCCGGCATGACGCCGTTGTGGCCCGCCATCGAGTAGTAGCCGGGCGCGCCCAGCCGCTCGCCCGCCGGCCATCCAGGTGTCACGGCCGTCGATGCGCTCGATGTGGGGCACCTCGTCGTGACGGCTGACGCGGGCATCCGCGCGGTCCAGACGTCCGGCGGCTCGGTGAGGTGGGTGTCGACGTCGATGACGCGCATGCGGTCGAAAAGGTCTGACATTGCTCATGCCTGTCGTGGTCTGCCTAGACCCCGGCCGGGCGGGTTCCGATGACGCCGTCTGCCTCGAGCGTCGCGAGTTCTCGGCTTCCGTGCAGCCGAGCCGGCCGCCGAGCACCTCGACGTTGTGCTGGCCGAGCGTCGGCGCCGGGGTGCGGATCCAGCGCTCGATGCCGGCGGAGCGCCAGGGCAGGCCGCTGGTCGGGTGGGTGCCGACGACGGGGTGGTCCACCTGCTCGTAATAGCCGCGGGCGTGCAGCTGCGGGTTGTCGGAGGCGCGTCGCGGGTCGGTCGCCGGCGCGGCCGCGACGCCGGCGGCCACCAGCGCGTCGACCGCCTTGCCGACGTCGAGCGGTGCCGCCCAGCCGGCGATCGCGGCATCGAGGCGGTCGTGATGACGGCGCCGGCCGTCACGGCCCGCGAGCTCCGGATCGGCCGCCAGGTCGGGCCGGCCGATCACGTCGCGAGGGCGCGCCACTGCTCGTCCGTCGCGGCGGAAACGGCGAGCCACTGCTCCTCGCCGGCGCACGCGTAGAGGCCTTGCGGGGCGAACGCCGGGCTGCGGTTACCGTCGCGGGCCACCCGGTAGCCGTAGGCGGTCCACTCCAGCACCGGCTCGGCGGCGACGGCCAGCGCCGCCTCGAACATCGGCGCCTCGACGAGGCAGCCGGCGCCGGTGCGATCGCGGCGCGCGAGCCCGACGAGCGCGCCGAAGGCAGCGTGCAGGCCGCCGTTCGGATCGCACGGGCCGCGCTGGATGCGGGGCTGGTCGTCCGGGTGGCCGGTCATCCAGGCGAGGCCGGTGATCTGCTCCATCGTCTGGGCGAAGCCCGGCCGGTCGCGCCACGGCCCCGTCAGCCCGAAGGCGGGCATGCGGACCAGGACGGCGCGCGGGTTGGTCGCGTGGATGGTGTCCCAGTCGAGGTCGAACGACTCGAGCACGCGCGGGGTGAAGTTCTCGACGACGAGGTCGGCCTGCTCGACCAGGCGCAGGACGAGCTCGCGTCCCCGCTGGGTATCCAGGTCGAGCGTGACGTCGCGCTTGTTGGCATTCGCCGAGAGGAAGAACGCGCTGTACTCCCACCACTGCGCGCGCTCGTAGAACATGCCGCCCGCCAGGCGCATCCCGTCGACCCGGCGGGCCGATTCGACGTGGATGACGTCAGCGCCGAGGGCCGCGAGGATGCCCGTCGCGGACGGCCCGGCCCACCAGGCGGTGAGGTCGACGACGGTGATGCCGGCGAGGGGGAGCGCTGCGTGTCGACGGGCGGCGCCGGGCGATCGCGGTGCCGCGGGGCCGGCTCCGCGTCGTGCTGACCGACGGCCGGCGCGGGCCTCGGGGCGGGCGCGGGCTCGCCGTCGATCGTCCAGGGCCGGCGCGGCATCCGGAACGTGCCCGTCGGGTCGTCGATGAAGACCCCCCGCTCCCGGGCGTGGTCCAGCTCGAGCACCGCCGCACCGTCGGAGACCGGGGCCACCGGGATGCGTAGCAGCGCCGCCTGCTCGACGATCTCGGCGGTCGTGTGTTGCGTGGTCCACGCCCGCACCTGCGCGTTCCATTCGCGCGGCCTTCGCCTGGCGCGTCTGCAGGCGCCACCAGTCGCCCTCGAGCAGGTCCGGCCGCTCGATGAGCAGGCAGAAGGAGTCGAACTGCTCGCGAGTGTTGGTGTTGAACCCCACCCACCCGTCGGCGGTCGGCTCGATGGACGGCAGCTCGACCGTGCGGGCGGGCCGGTCCAGCGGGGGCCGGCCGGCGAGGGAATTGAAGAGGTCGGAGAAGTTGCTGCCGGTGAGGTTCGCGACCTCGGACAGCGAGACGTCGATGAGGTCGCCCTGGCCCGTCGCCGCCTGGCGCCGGCAGGACGCGAGCACGGCTACGGCCGCGTAGGCCCCGGCGACCCACTCGATGATCCGGCCGCCCATCTGGATCGGCGGCCGGTCGGCCGTGCCGCGGATCGCGAGCGCCCCGCTGTCGGCCTGGACGGTGAACTCCGTCGCCGGGCGGTCGGCGTACGGGCCGGTCAGGCCATAGGGCGTCAGCGAGACGACGATGACGCCGGGGTTGGCGTCCGCGAGTTCGGGCGCGCTGCCGAGCGGGGTCGGGCCCGACGTGATGACGACATCGGCTTGGGCGAGCTGGGCCTCGGGCGCGTGAACGATGGAGCGCTGCCCGTGGCGCAGGTAGCGGAAGAGCGCTCCGGTCTCACCCGGCGGCAGCTCGCGCTGCCAGCTCCAGCGCCGCAACGCCGCCCCCTCCGCCGGCTCGAGCAAGGTGACGGTCGCGCCGGCGTCGGCGAAGAGCTTGGCGCAGTAGGCGCCGTCGAGGGTGGTCGACATATCGAGGACGACGAGTCCGTCCAGTTCCGGCACCCGGTCACCATAGCGGTATCGGTCCACGATGTGAACCGACCCGTGCCACACTGGCCGGGTGAAGAGCGTCCGGGCGACCATCAGGGCCTTCGAGACGGTCGCCGCTCATCAGCCGATCGGGCTCAGCGAGCTGGCCCGCCGGCTCGAGATGCCGAAGGCCTCGGTGCAGCGGGCCCTCAACGCGCTTGCCGAGGCCGGATGGCTACGCCAGGAGGTGGGTGACCCGCGCTGGGTGGTCAGCGCGCGCTTCGCGCTGCTCGCCGAGGCGGCACCCGCGGTCGTCGCCGCTCGCGAATCCGCGCGCCCCCACCTCGAGGAGCTGCATGAAGCGACCGGGCTTTCCGTTGCCCTGCTGGTGCTCGACGGCGACCACATGTCGATCGTCGCCGGGCTCGGCGGCCCGGAGATGCTGCGAGCGGTGGAGAGCACGCTGGGTCCGCTGCCCGTCCACGTGAGCGCCGCGGGACGGGCCATCCTCAGCCGGCTGCCCGTCGCCACCCGTCGTGAGGTGCTCGACCGCGCGTTGCGGCGTTACACCGAGCGCTCGCTGACCGAGCCCGAGGCGTTGCTCGCCGAGATCGCCCGCGCCGAGCAGCAGGGCTACGCGGCGATCCAGGGGGAGTTCCAGGCGGACGTGAACGTCACTGCGGCGCCGGTGCTCGACCGCAGCGGCGTCCCGATCGCCGCTGTCGGCCTCTTCGGCCCCCAGGGCCGGCTCGCCGCGTCGCGGATCGCGGAGCTGGGCCGGTCAGCCATCGGGTGTGCGTCGGCGATCAGTGCCGGCTTGGCCGAGGAGCCCCAGGCTCAACGTTCCTGACGCGGGGCTTGCTAAGAAAGTCCCTGCTGCAACGGCGCTTTGCCTGGTGTCTCGAAAGCCAACGTCGTCGGCGGCGGTACCCCGCTTTGATCGTGAGCGAGCGAGGCTCAGCTATTGCGCTCGAAGACGAGCCGGAGCCCGATCAGCGTCAGGTCCGGCTCGTGGTGGTCGAGCGTCTCGCTCACCGACACCACCAGCGGGGCGAGCCCGCCGGTCGCGATGACGGTTGGCGGTGCGGAGAGCTCCGCCGAGATGCGGCGCACCAGGCCGTCAACCTGACCGGCGACCCCGTAGACCATCCCGCTCTGCAGTGCCTCGACGGTCGACTTGCCGATCGGGGAGCGCGGCTCGGCCAGCTCGACCTTGCGTAGCTGCGCAGCGCGGGCCGCGAGCGCGTCCAGCGAGATCTCGATGCCCGGCGCGAGCGCGCCGCCCAGGAATTCGCCGCGCTCGCTGACGATGTCGAAATTCGTGGAGGTGCCGAAGTCGACAACGATGCACGGGCCCCCGTAAAGGCGATGGGCGGCGAGCGTATTCATGATGCGGTCGGCGCCCACCTCCTTGGGGTTGTCCATCAGGATCGGGACGCCGGTCCGGATGCCCGGCTCGACGACGACGTGGGGCAGCCCGGGGTAGGTGCGCTCGCACATGCGGCGGACCTCACGCAGCTGAGCCGGCACGGTCGAACACACCGAGATGCCGTCGATCTCGACGTCGGCCAGGAGGCCGCGAAAGAGCAGGGCCAGCTCGTCCGACGTCGCGCGGGGTTCGGTACGGATGCGCCAGGAGTCGACGAGTTCCTCCTCGTCGAAGACGCCGAGCACGGTGTTGGTATTGCCGATGTCGACCGCGAGCAGCATCAGGCTCCCGCCTCGCGCAGGTCCAGGCCGAGATCCAGGATCGGTGCGGAATGGGTGAGGGCTCCCACGGCGAGATAGTCCACGCCCGTCGCTGCCACGTCGTGGGCGACGTCGAGGCTGAGCCCGCCGGAGGCCTCCAGCAGCACGGCGGGATGGGCGAGCTCGACACTCGTGCGCAGGTCGGCCAGGGACATGTTGTCGAGCAGGATCAGATCGGCTCCGGCGGCGATCGCCTCGCGGACCTGTTCCACGGTGTCGCACTCCACCTCGACGGTGATGCCGGGGAAGTTCTCGCGCACCGCCGTGAACGCCGCTGCCACCCCGCCGGCCGCGGCGACGTGGTTGTCCTTGACGAGCGCGGCATCCCAGAGCCCCATGCGGTGATTGACGCCGCCGCCGCAGCGGACGGCGTACTTCTCCAGCGCCCGCAGCCCCGGAGTGGTCTTGCGCGTGTCGCGAATCTGCGCCGCCGTACCCGCGACGGCGTCGACCCATCGGGCGGTGAGCGTGGCGACCCCCGACAGATGGCAGAGCAGGTTGAGCATGGTGCGCTCGACGGTGAGCAGCTGGCGGACCGGTCCCGCCGCGGTGAGCACGACGTCACCCGGCGCGAGCCGAGTCGCCGTCTTCCCGAACGCGGGTCACCTCGGCGCCGGCGCGTTCCAGGACGAGCGCGGCCACCTCGACGCCGGCCAGGACACCGGCGGAACGGGTACGGACGTCGGCGATCCCCCGCTTGCGGCGCGGGATCGTCGCGGCGCTGGTGACGTCAGCACTGCCGTTCACACCCGGCTGGCCGGGTCCGAGGTCTTCGGCGAGCGCGCGGTCGACGATGCCCGCGACGGCCGCGGGATCGAGTCCCTCCTGGAGCAGGCTGGTCACGCGGCCACCGGTTCGAAGGTCGTCGCGAGCAGGCCGTCGCGGGTCAGATGGGTGACGAGGTGACCGCGATAGGAACCGTCGGCGTCCGGGAAATCCTCGCGCCAGTGGCACCCGCGGGTTTCGCGCCGCAGCCGCGCTGCCGTGACCAGAGCACTCGCGACGAGGTGGGCATTCGTCGCCACCCAAGCACCGGTGCCTGCTGTCGACTCCGGCTGACCGGCGTGCTGGGCCAGGCCGTCGAGCGACTTGGCAGCACCCTCGAGGCTGGCGGCACTGCGGAGCACCCCCGCGCCCTCGGTCATCGCCGCGCTCGTCTCGCGAAGCGCGTCCGCGGCGAGCAAGCCTGGCTCGCCCGAAGGCGCCACCGGGTCGGCCTGCGCTGGCAGCTCGGTGGCCAGTGCGGCGCCGATGCGGGCGGCGAAGACCAGACCCTCGAGCAGGCTGTTGCTGGCCAGCCGGTTCGCACCGTGCACTCCCGTGCAGGCGACCTCGCCGCACGCGTAGAGGCCGGGGATCGCTCCACCCGCCCCGAATGCGCGCCCGCTCGTATCGGTACGCACCCCGCCGGACGCGTAGTGGGCGGCGGGGGTCACCGGGATCGGCTGCGTGACGGGATCGATGCCGTGGCTGCGGCAGGTCGCGACGATGGTGGGGAAGCGGGCGAGCAGCACGGCTTCTCCGAGCCCGCGCGCGTCGAGGAAGAGATGGTCGGTGCCGGTCGCCGTCATCACGCGTGACATCTGCTTGGTCACGACATCCCGCGGGGCGAGATCGCGCAGCGGGTGGCCGTCGTCGGGCATGACGCGGGTGCCGCTCGCGTCGACGAGCACGGCCCCCTCGCCGCGCACCGCCTCGCTGACGAGCGGCTGCTGGCCCTGGGCAGCGCCGCCGAGCCAGAGCGAGGTCGGGTGAAACTGCACGAATTCGAGGTCGGTGACCCGTGCTCCCGCCCGCAGCGCTACGGCAACGCCGTCTCCCGTCGAGACGGACGGGTTGGTCGTGCTCGCGAAGATTTGGCCGAGCCCGCCCGTCGCGAGCACCACCGCGCGCGACAGGATCGCGCCCACTCCGTCGCGGCTGCCTTCTCCGAGCACGTGCAGGGTCAGCCCGGCGATGGGCGCGGGAACGGCTCCGCGGGCCGGCGCCCGCAGCAATTCCAGCACTAGCGCGTGTTCGATCACCTCGACGCCCGGGTCGGCGCGCACCGCGGCGACGAGGGCACGCTCCACCTCGAGCCCGGTCGCGTCGCCGCCGGCGTGGACCACGCGGTTCTGCGAGTGGCCGCCCTCGCGGGTGAGGGCGAAGTCGGTGCCTGCCGCATTGCGGTCGAACGCGGCTCCGAGGGCCGCCAGCTCGCGCACCCGCCCCGGGCCTTCGGTGACGAGCAGCCGCACCGCCGCCTCATCGCAGATGCCGACGCCGGCGACCAGGGTGTCGCGCAGGTGCTGCTCCGGATCGTCGCCGGGGCCGAGCGCGGCGGCGATGCCGCCCTGCGCCCAGCGGGTCGACCCCGCGTCGAGCAGGGCCTTGGTGACGACGACGACCGACAGCCCCGCCTGCCGGGCATGCAGGGCAGCGGCCAGACCGGCCACCCCGGAACCGACGACGACCACGTCCGCCGCGCGCGTCCATCCCGGGGACGGCGCGCGAAGGAGCGTGGCGAGCGGGCTCACTTACGCGGGCTGGGTGGCCAGGGTGTCGCCGCGCACCAGACCGGGAAGCGCCTCGGCGGGGTCGCCGCCCATGCCCGTGATGCGGTTGTCAGCGTCGACGAAGACCACGCGCGGGGTGAACTCGCGTGCCTCGGCCGTGTCCATCACGCCGTAGGCGATGAGGATGACCAGGTCTCCGGGGTGGACCAGCCGGGCCGCGGCGCCATTGATGCCGATGACCCCGCTGCCACGCGGTCCGGCGATGACGTACGTCTCCAGGCGCGCGCCGTTGGTGATGTCGACGACGGCGACCTGCTCGCCGGCCAGCAGATCGGCGGCGTCCATCAGATCCTCGTCCACCGTGACCGAGCCGACGTAGTGCAGATCGGCCTGCGTGACGGTGGCGCGGTGAATCTTGGACTTCAGCATGGTGCGGAGCATCAGGCGGTTTCCCGGGTCGCGGCGGTGGGGGCACCGAGTAGGACCTCGATGTTGTCGATGAGCCGGATCGGGCCGGCGGGACCGGGCAGGATCGCCGCGACGAGCAGCCGAACCGGGCCGGTCGTCTCATCGGTGGCCTCGGCGAGCGTCAGCGGATCGACCAGATCGAGCCGGTCGATCGTCAGATCCTCCCGCGCCAGCAACACCTCACGGGCGGCCTGCAGGACGGCGTCGCGACCCAGCGGACCGGCGGCGGCCCCGGCCACCAGCGCCCGCGAGAGGGTCAACGCGGTCTCTCCTTGCTCGGGGGCCAGGTAACGGTTACGGCTGGACATCGCCAGGCCGTTCTCGTCGCGCCAGGTGGGAACACCGATGATCTCAACTGGCATGTCGAGATCCGTGACCATCTGACGGATCAGCGTCAGTTGTTGAAAATCCTTCTCCCCGAAGAACGCGTAATCGGGCCGGGTGAGGTTCAGCAGCTTGGCGACCACCGTGAGCACGCCGCCGAAGTGGCCGGGGCGGCTGGCGCCTTCGAGCACGCAACCACCGGGCCCCGGGTCGACCCGGACCTTCGGGTCGCCGTTCGGATACATGACGTCAGGGGTCGGCGCGAAGACGAGGCCGGCGCCGGCTTCGGCGCAGAGTTCGAGGTCGGCGCCGAGGGTGCGCGGGTAGCGCTCCAGATCCTCGGTGGGGCCGAACTGCAGCGGGTTGACGAAGATCGTGACGAGCACGGTGCCGTAGCGGGCCGCCGTGCGGATCAGCGCCGCATGGCCGGCGTGCAAGGCGCCCATCGTCATCACGACGCTGACCGGACCGTCGAGTGCGGCGCGGGCGGCAGCCAGTTCCGCACGGCTCTGCGCGACCGGGATCGCGGCGAGCTCGGTTTGCGGTTGGTACGTGGTCATGCCCATCCCCCACGTGATCGGTCAAGCTCGATCCGAGCTGAAACGGCCGGGGTATCGCTGGAGCGCCGGCCGTCCAGAACGGGCCACAGCTCCGGCGCGGCTACCGGAAGCCGCTGTGCCGTGGCGCGGGCCAGCTGCCGGTAGAGGGGCGCCTCGTCCGGCGCGTGTTCGGACAGTGCTGCAAGGTGGCCGCTGACGGCCGGAGCGTCGCCGCGGGCGACCGGACCGGTGAGCGCAGCGTCACCTTGCTCGAGGGTGCGCTCCAGCGCCGCTGCCAGCAGCGGTCGGAGCACGGCCGCCGGGTCGCTCGCTCCGGTAGCGCGCACCACGTCGAGCGCCGAGGCGACCAGCGTCACGAGATGGTTCGCGCCATGGGCCAGGCCGGCGTGCCAGAGCGGGCGCAACTCCTCCGGGACCGCGACCGGGGTGCCCTGGAGCTCGCCCACCAGCCATTCCGCGACCGCCCAGTGACGGCCGAGGGAGGTCACGCCGTACGAGACCCCGGGCAGGCGCGGCAGGTCTGCAGCCGTACCGCCGAAGGTCTGCGCCGGGTGCAGGGCCAGGGTGATCGCGCCGATGCGGGTGACCGGCTCGAGCACCTGCAGCCCGTGGCGGCCTGACGTGTGGGCGACGACCTGGTCCGGGCGCAGCGCCCCGGAAGCGACGAGGTCGGCGACGGGGCCGCCCGGATCGCCGAGCACGTCGTCCGGGAGGGCCAGGAGCACCAGCTCGCTGCGCCGGGCGACGGCATCGGCGGCGAGCACCGCCACGCCGGGAAGCAAGGCTGCAGCGCGGGCCCGGCTCGCGCCGGAGCGGGCCGTCACCCCGACGATCTCGTGGCCGGCGGCACGCAAGGCGGCGGCGAGGACGGCGCCTACGCGCCCGGCGCCGATGACCCCGACGCGAATCGAGCGCGGGGCGGCGTGATCGCACGCATCAGCGCGCAGGGGGGAAGTATCCAAAACCGTTCCAGTCCTCCAGGGGTACCGGACGTACGGGATGAGGCTAACCCGGTCAGCGGGGCCAGTGTTACCCCTTTGTGTCCCGAAATTTCGCACCAGTGACAGTGGTCACATCAGCGCGACTGGACCGGAAACGCAGCAGCGGCCCCGTACCGGTGAGTACGGGGCCGCTGCGGATTGCGCGTTAGCTGCCGGCTCGCACCAGGTCAGCGTCCGAGGAGAAGACCTCGCCGATCAGGATGCGGCCCTGCTGCAGGGCGCTACGGGTGAGCTTGCCGTCGTAGTCCAGCGCCTTGAAGTCGATCGTGATGCCGTAGGCCTTCTTGATCGCCTCGGCGCAGTACGGGTTCTGCGGGCAGTTGGCGCCCGCACCGAATGTGATGCCGGTGGTGCCACACTTGCTCGCCACGTCGCTCATGGTGGTGAGCGAGTACTTGTCGGCCGTGCCCTTGGTCACGGCGAAGGCGTTCTGGTCCGTCGCCTCGGCGTAATCCAGCACCGTGAGCCCCGCCTTATCGGCCAGTGGCTTCAGGGCGGCGATCGTCTTGGTGATGTCAGAACTCGCTCCGTCGGCGACGCCCTGCTTCTTCGCGAGGAAGCTGGTGAGGCTCGCCGCATACTCCGGAACGACCTGGATCTCGCCCCTCTCCAACGCCGGCTCGAGCAGGTCACGCGAGCCGATGGTCTTGACGCTCGCGTTGTAACCGGCCTTGTTGAGGACGTCCTTGTAGACGTTGCCGAGGGTGGTGGCCTCGGGGAAATCCTGGGTGCCGACCACGATCGAGCCGGATCCGCCCGAGAGGCCCTCGCCGAGCTTCTTGTCGCTGACGAAGCTCGCGGCGACATCGGACGGCTTCTGGTTCTGGCTGGTCGCCTTGTTGAGGCCGGTCAGCGTGTCCTGGTCCAGCACCTTGCTCACGGCGTTGAGCGCGTCGGTGAGCGGCGCCTTGGCCACCTTGGAGTTGACCACCGGCACGATGTTGTCGCTCGCCTGGGACTTCTTGTCGTCCGCGAGAACGACGAGGGCGTCCCCGGCGACCGGCTTGCAGACGTTGGCCTTCGCTGCGCCAGTGGCGGACGGTGAGACCGTGCTTCCACCGGCGGAACTCTTGCTGTCACTGCAGGCGGCGAGCGCGGGAACGGCAGCGATTGCTGCCGCAAGCGCGCAGGCGCGAACAGCTCGGGACGAACCGAACATCAGATCTCCTTGGGGGGGCTTTCCGGTGCCGCGCCGTCCGTTCGACGCCTCTGGTGCAACCCGGGGGCGGGTAAACGCTAGCCGACCTCTGGCGAAAGAGTCGGGATATTGCGCCGCCTACGGCCAAAACGGACCCGGTTCGAGCGCAGCGGGACGGGCGTCAGCGCGCGCTGCAGGGCTGCGAGCAAGACGTCGAGAACGATGGCGAGTACCGCGATGATGATGGCGGCGCCGAGTACCTCTCCCTGCCCGGGCGGACCGGCCGCCTGCCCCACCTGGATCAGGCTGCCGAGCGTCGCACTGCCGACGAACGACGCGATGGTCGCGGTCGCGAACGTCTGGAGGGTGGAGCTCCGGATGCCGGCAAACGTCAGCGGCACGGCCAACGGGAGCTCGACTCGCCAGAGCACCTGCCACCCGCCCATCCCGAGCCCGCGCGCGGCCTCGACGGCCTCGTCGTCGGCAGCTGACACCGCGGCCCAGGCGTTCGTCAGGATCGGCGGCACCGCGAAGACGGCCAGCGAGACGATCGCGGTCTTCGCCGAAACGCCGAACGAGGGAACTACCGCGAGGACGTACAGCAGGCCCAGCGTCGGCACGGCCCGTGAAGCATTCGCGATCAGGGTGACCAGCGGGCCGCCCCGGTGGAAGTGGCCGAGGGCCACCCCGATCGGCAGGCTGATGGCCCCGGCGATGGCGAGCGCGATGAGCGTGATGACGAGGTGTGACCATGCCAGGTGGATCACGCCTTGGGCGCCGCGGTAGTTGTCGCGGTCGTCGAGCCAGTCGAAGGCCTGCCCGAACAAGCTCTGGTTCGTGTTGACGGGGCTCATGCGCGGGCTCGCTGCCACGGGCTGACCAAACGCTGGATGATCAGCAGGAGCAGGTCCGCGACGACCGCCAAAGCGACGATCAGCACGAGCGCCGTCAGGATCTGGGCGTTGATGTCACGCTGGAAGCCCCGGTTCAGCAGGGTGCCGAGGCCCCCCTGATTGATCAGGCCGCCGATGGTCAGCAGCGCGATCGTGGAGACCGTGGTGACGCGTATCCCGGCGATGATCGCCGGCAGGGCGAGCGGTATCCGGACCCGCGCCAGCAACTGCCGGCTGCTGTAACCAAGCCCGCGCGCGGCCTCGATCGACTCCTCGGGCACCCCGTCCAGGCCGACCAGGATGTTGCGGATCAGCAGCAGCTGGGCATAGCCGACCAGGGCAATGACCACCGGGGTCGCGTGGGTGATGCCGAAGACGGGCTGCAGCAGCACGAAAAGCGCGAGCGACGGAATCGTGTAGACAATGCCGAGGATCGCCATGATCGAGGCCCGCAGCCAGCGCCGCCAAAGCGCGAGTGCGGTCAGCGGGATCGCGACCAGGATGGCGATACCGAGCGCCAATGCCGACAGAGTGATGTGCTGATACAAAGCGTGCTGAATGTCCGAGCTGTAGGTTTTCCAGTAGTCGCCGCAGATCCACGCTTTACCGTCCGCTAGGCAGCTACCGGCCGCAAGGAGGGTCACGCCGTGGACCATAGCGTCAATGTCGGCATCACCCTGGATCAGGTCAGCAAGCGCTATCCCGGTCCCGGGGGCGGCACGCTGGCCGTTCAAGAGCTGTCGTTGCAGGTTCCCGCGGGACAGCTCGTCGCGTTCGTCGGCCCCAGCGGATGCGGCAAGACCACCACCCTGAAGATGATCAACCGGCTGATCGAACCGTCGTCCGGGCGCATCCTGCTGGGCGAGGACGACGTCACCCGGGTGAACCCGGTCGAGTTGCGCCGCCGGATCGGCTACGTGATCCAGAACGTCGGGCTCTTCCCGCACCAGACCGTCGAGGCGAACGTCGCGACCGTCCCGCGGCTGCTGGGCTGGGATCGCAAGCGCCAGCACATGCGGGCGCTCGAGCTCCTGGAGCTGGTCGGCCTCGACCCGAAGACGTTCGCCAAGCGCTACCCCGGGCAGCTCTCGGGCGGGCAGCGTCAGCGGGTGGGTGTGGCCCGCGCGCTCGGTGCCGATCCGGCCGTGCTGCTCATGGATGAGCCTTTCTCCGCCATCGACCCGATCGCGCGCACCCGGCTGCAGGACGAGTTCCTGCGCGTGCAGCGCGAGGTGCGCAAGACGATCGCGTTCGTCACCCACGATCTTGACGAGGCCGTCCGGCTCGCCGACCGCATCGCGCTCTTTCGCCAGGGCGGCATCCTCGAGCAGTACAGCACCCCGGCCGATCTGCTCGGCTCGCCCGCGACCCCGTTCGTCGCCGATTTCGTCGGCTCGCAGCGTGGGATCCGCCGGCTTTCGGTGACGCCCATCGAGCGCAGCGATCTGGAGCCGGCCGGCTTCGCCCAGGATGGCCCGCAGGTCCCCATCACCGGCACGCTCCAGGACGTCATGGCGGCGATGCTCACGGACGACTCGGAGCAGGTGCGGGTGGTCGACGAGCGTGGCGAGACGCTCGGCGTGCTCACCCCTTCGGGCGTGCACCAGGCGCTGCGCCGCAGCGTGCGCCACACCGAGTCCCCTGAGGAAGCGGCCGCCGTCCTGGATTGACGGTGGGCCGGTGCTCGCCGGCCTGCGCCCGAGGGACAGGATCGTGGGCGCGCCCAGTGTTCCCCGCGAGAAGGTGACCGACGATGCTGACCCCGTTCGACGACTTCCCGATCCACCCCTCCGCTGACCCGATTGCCCATCCCGCGAGCGGCGACCCCAACCACTACGACCGCTACTGGTTCAACGGACAGGCGAAGGACGGCTCGTTCTTCATCGGCGGGGCCATGGGCCACTACCCGGTGCGCGGGGTGATCGACGCGGCGTTCAGCGTGGTCCACGGTGGCGTCGAGCACTCGCTGTTCGCGTCGGGAATCATGCCGCTGGACCGGCGCACCCAGGTCGGGCCGATCCGCGTCGAGGTGCTCGAGCCGATGCGGACCATCCGGCTGATCGCTGATCGGGAGGCGCAGGGTCTCGGCGCCGACCTGACGTTCCGGGCGCGGACGGCAGCGATCGAGGAGCCCCGGCAGCGGCTCGTCGCGGATGACGGCGTGCTGCTGATGGACCACACCCGGCTGACGCAGTGGGGCAGCTGGGAAGGGACCATCTGGATCGACGGGCAGACGATCGAGGTCGACCCGTCGCAGACCGTCGCCACGCGTGACCGGTCCTGGGGCGTGCGGCCGGTCGGTCAGCAGCTGGCGACCCAGCGGCCGAGCCGCGTGCCGCAGATCTTCTGGCACTGGCTGCCGCTGCACTTCGACGACTTCTGCACGCACATGGCGCTGCACGAGCGCGGCGATGGCGAGCGCTGGCTCGAAGCGGCCATGACGCTGCCGCTGCTCAGCTCTCCGGACGCGCCGACCAGCGGGTTCGACCCGGCGACGCATCTCAAGGGCCTCGCGTACGACATCGAGTGGGAGCCGGGGCGGCGCGAGATGCGCAGCGCCGTCTTCACCGCGCTCGACCCGGCCGGCAAAGAGGTGCGTATCGAATTGGAGAAGCTCTACACGTTCCGGATGCGCGGCATCGGCTACACCCATCCGCACTGGGCCCACGGCAGCTCCCACGGCGAGCTCGAGGTGGGGCGCGAGGACATCGCCCTGGCCGATTTCGACCCGCTCGACTTCACCAGCATTCACCTGCAGAACATCGTGCGGGCCCGGCTGGACGGTCAGGTGGGCTACGGGGTGCTGGAGCAGTTCGTGCTCGGCGAGCATGAGCCGTCAGGGATGAAGGGGTTCCTGGACGGCTGGTCGCCCTCCTGATTCAGCGACAAGTACCTGGTATTTGCCCCCACGCGGGGGGTGGCGGAGGGCGGGAGTCAGCCGGGAAGCTTGCGGAAGATCGGGCGGGGCAGCAGGCGGAAACCGGCGAAGACCGGGCCCAGCAGGCGGGGGACGTGGATCACCTCGCGGCCCTTGCGGATGGCTTCGGCGACGGCGGCGCCGACCGCTTCTGGGGTGGTGGCGAAGGGGGCTTCCTCGCGGCCGGCCGTCATCTTCGTGCGGACGAACCCCGGCCGCACCACCAGCACCTTGGCGCCGCTGCCGGCGAGGCTTGCCTGCAAACCCTCGGCAAGGGCGTCGAGCCCCGCCTTCGAAGCGCCGTAGACGTAATTGGCGCGCCGGCCGCGCAGCCCGGCGACGGACGAGAACACGACGATCTGGCCGTGGCCCTGCTTGCGCAGCTGCTCGCCGAGCGGGAGCAGGGCGGCCGCGATGCCCACGAGGTTGGTGGAGAGGATGTCGACGGCGTGTTCCGGGTCGGTCTCCGCGAGCGCCTGATCGCCGAGGATGCCCGCGGCGACGAGCACCAGGTCGATGTCGCCGAGCGCCCTGACGGCCTCCGCGACGATGCGGGGGCTGCTCGCGGCGTGCGCGGCGTCCCAGACCAGCGGGAGCACGGCCGCCGAGCCCCCGCCCGAGGTCGGGATCTGCACCTTCGCGAGCGCCTGCTCATCCCGGCCGGCGAGCGCCACCCGTGCCCCGGGCCGCAGGTCGAGGGCGACGAGCGACGCGAGCGCGAGCTCCGACGTCCCGCCGAGCACGAGCACGGTCTGCACGCCGCCGAGCGCGTCGTTCATGTGAGTCCCAACCTCCGAGAAAGATCGCTGTGCAGGACGCCGTCCGGGTCGAGCTCGTCGCGCACCGCCCGCCACTCGGCGAGCCGCGGGTACATGGCCGCCAGCAGGTCCGGCCGCAGCCGGCTGTCCTTGGAAAGGTAGACCCGCCCACCCGCGCTCACCACGAGCTCGTCGAGCCCGTCGAGCAGCGGTCCGAGGCCGGCCAGCGCAGCGGGGACGTCGACGGTCAGCGTCCACCCCGGCTGCGGGAACGAGAGCGGGCCGGGATTCGCCGGCCCGAAGCGCTTCAGGACCGTCAGGAAGGACGGGCAGCGCGCGGCTGACAGCCGTCCCAAGGACTCGCGCACCGCCTCCTCGGCCCCGAGCGGAACCGCCAGCTGGTACTGGATGAACCCGTTACGCCCGTAGATGCGATTCCACTCCAGGACGCCGTCGAGCGGGTGGAAGAAGTACGGGATCGTCTCGTAGCCGGTGTGCTGCCGCGGCGCCTTGCGGAACCAGACCTCGTTGAAAGCCCGGACCGTCAGCGGTCGCAGCAGGCCGCCCGGCACCCACGGCGGAGCAGCCAGCCGCGGGGTCGGTGAGTACGCGAGCGGCGCCTTGCCGCGACGCGCCGGCAATTCCGACCGGCGCGCATGGTCACCGCGGGTCAGCACCGCCCGGCCCATCGACGCGCCCGTCGCGAGCGAGTCGATCCAGGCGACCGAGTACCGGTACTCGCTGTCGTGCTGCGACATGCGATCCATGCAGTCGTCGAGGTCGTCGGCGCGCTCGGTGTCGACCCGCAGGTACGCCGACTCGACGCGCAGCAGCCGGATCGTCGCCGAAACCACGATGCCGGTCAGGCCCATTCCCCCGGCGGTCGCCCAGAACGCCGGGGCGGTCTGCGGGTCGTCCGGACGCAACGAGCGCAGCTCGCCCGACGCCAGCAGCAGGGTGAGCTCGCTGACGTGTTCGCTGAAGGAACCCTCGACGTGGTGGTTCTTGCCGTGGATGTCGCTGGCGATGGCCCCGCCCACCGTGACGTAACGCGTCCCGGGCGTCACCGGTACGAAGTAGCCGAGGGGCACGAGGGTGCGCATCAAGGCGTCGAGCGAAAGCCCGGCGTCGACGGTGATCGTCGCCGGGACGCCGGCGCCGGCGTCGCCCTCGGCGAACGCGTGGACCCGGTTGAAGGCGGTGAGGTCGATGACGTGGCCACCGGCGTTCTGCGCGGCGTCGCCGTAGGAACGTCCGAGCCCGCGGGCGATGAGCTCCGTTGCCAGACGAGCGCGCTGCAGCGAGGGCGGCCTGGATCTCGTCGAGGGCCACCGGGGTGGTGACCTCCGCGTGGGTGGCGGCCGTCATCCCCCAGCCGGTCAGCAGCCGACCAGAAGAATCGGTCACTTGAGGTAGACGCCGAGCACGAACGTGAGGATCCAGACCAGGCCGGTCGCGAGGAGTGGCGGATCACCCAGAACGGCTTCCTCGGGGGCCCCGCCGTGGCCACGCTCGAGCAGCAGCTGGTAGCGCAGCAGCCCGAACGTCACCGGCACGATCGACAGCTTCGACCAGGCCGCGTCGTGCAGCCCGCTGTTCTCGAACGCCCACAGGCAGTAGGCGAGCAGGGTCACCGCGGCCGAGAGCTCGCGGGTCTGCCGCAAGTACGCGATCGGGTACGCCTGCAGGATGCGCCGGTGCGCGGACGCGTCCTCACCGAACTCGGTCGCCTCCGCCGTGCGCTTGCCCGCGACCATGTAGAGCGAGCCGAACGACGCCACGATCAGGAACCACTGGGAGAGCTTCACGTCGGTCGCCGCGGCGCCCGCAATCGGCCGCAGCAGGAAACCGGCCGCGACCAGCATCATCTCGAGCACCGGTACGTGCTTCAGCCAGGTCGAGTACGAGAACGTCAGCACGACATAGCCGCCGAGCACGGCTGCGAGCTTCCAGGAGGTCAGCAGGCCACCGGCGGTGATCGACCCGGCGACGAGCAGGATGCCGAGCGTGCGCGCCAGCGCCACGGGCACGATGCCGGCCGCGATCGGCCGGTTGCGCTTCTTCGGGTGGCGCCGGTCGGCCTCGACGTCAGCCGCGTCGTTGATCAGGTAGCCGCCGGAGGCACACAGGCTGAACGTGACGACGGCGACGACCGTGTGCCAGAAGACCGTGCTCTGGCCGAGCACGCCAGCCGCCACGGGCGCCGCCGGCACCAGCGCGCTCTTGACCCACTGCTTGGGGCGCAACGCCTTGAGCAGGCCGCGGGCGAGCCCTGGCTGCGGGGCGGGAGCGGGCTCCGGCAGCAGGGGGGTGGCCGGGGTCACCGTCACGCTCATCTGATCGAAGACGCCGGGTGTGGCCGCGCCGGCGACGCGGGGTGCTCCAGCGTCATGGGCGCAGGTAGAAGGCGACGAAGTCGCGGCTCTGCGGCGAGAAGTAGTGATCCGGACCCTTGGACTGGGTGTCACGCGAGACGTGGCTCTGGACCTGCCCGCCGTCATGGGTGAAGTAGTACCCGATGCTCCAGTCGTAGTTGATGTCCAGCTCCATGCCGCGCTGGACGCCGGCGGACTTCAGCAGCTGGCCGAGCGAGCAGACCGAGACGGCCGGGCTGTTCACGAAGATCAGCGAGCCGTCGGCGCGGACGCCGATGGCGGTGCGGGGCACGTAGGCGTCGTTGCCGACGGTGTAGCCCCAGATCGGCGAGCTGTCGGTACTGCAGGTCTGGTTGACCTGGCCGCCGTCGACCAGCAGGTCGAGGTTCTGGCGCACCGACTTGACGTTGGGGCCGGGCTTGATGTCGCGACCCCACTGACCGACCGTCGCGGTGCCGTTCTTGTAGATGACCAGCGAGGCGGCACCCACGCGAAGCGGCTCGGCCTCGCGACCCTCGTCGTAGTAGCCGCCGCGGTTGCCGACCGCGCTCGTATTGGTCCGGAAGCCGCCTGGGAACGCCGCGGCGACGGTCTTCGCCAGCTCGGGGGTGAGCTGCGGCGGGGTGCTCCACGTGCCGCCCGGATCGCCCTGCGGGATGCCTTCGTGCAGGCGCCCGGAGAGCAGCTTGGGGTCAAGCCACATGAGCGCCGCGTAGTACGAGGTGTGGACGGCGTCGGGACGCACGTAGGCGATCCGGACCGCCGGGAATCCCTTGTTGACGACGACCGTCTGCCAGACGCCCTCGTTCGGCACGCCCTGGCCGGCGAGCAACACCGGCTTCTCGGGCGCCGGGGAGTGGGGGATGACGACCTTGGTCGGCTTGCCGTCCGGAGTGGTGGTCTTGGTGTCACCCTTCGCGGTCGGGATGGCGACGGTGCCCCCCTTCTTGGGGGCGGAGTACGTGGCCTTCTCCAGCCAGGTGACGACGCCGCCGAGATGGTGGTCACGCGCCCACTCGGCGACGCGCTGGGAGACGCTGTCGTTGCCGGGGCGGGTCAACGCGCCCCCCACCGAATAGCCGATCATGCCGATGAAGATCAGGACGGCGAGCGCGAGCGCCTGCAGGGCGTGGATCGCGGGGTGCCGGCGGCGAAACCAGCGGCGCCAGCCTCGGCGCCGAGCCGGGGCCGAGGGCGGTTTGCTGCCGGGACGGGCCGGCCGGGACGGCGAGCTCGCGGGCCCCTCGTCGACAGCGTCAGCAGAAGGGTCACGCGTCGCCGTCGTCGCTTCAGGCCGGTCAGAGCGATCGGTCACAGGGAGCACGGACTTCCTTCGGCGGGGTTCGGATGGGGATGAACGATGCGGGAGGGCGGGCTGCCGGCCTGGAGGCAAGCCCGGGCGGCGTCCGGCGATCCGGGTTGTGGGTTACTCGCCGCACAGACTAACGGTCCGGAGCTGAAAACAGCGTTTTGACGCCCGCCACCAGCGGTGGGCGTCATGGATCTGGTATGGGGAGTTCCGGCCGCCGGAAACGAGGAGCCGCTATCTGCGCGGCTGCCGGCAACCGTGCTCCAACCACAGCGCGCCGGCCAGCAGCAGCGCGCCGGACACGATCCCGAGGCTCGACGTGATCGTGTCGGCGCCGGCGACGGAGGGCTGATCGCCACGGGGGGCGGTGTAGGCGAGCACGCCCGTCCAGGCCCCGATGACGACGGCGGCGGCGAGGCTGCTCGCTCGGGCCAGTGCCGCGAAACGGGCCACGGCGATCGGCTGGATCGGCTTCGTGTCGGGCCTGCCGGCCAGGCGGGCCCGCACCGCGCGGCCGAGCTGGCCTTCTACCAGCGCGGCGAGGGCGACCGAGATCACCGGGGTGCGGGGCAGCGCGGAGCTGAGCGAATTCAGGTAGTAGAGGCGCATGAGCACGTAGCTGGCGATGAGCGCCAAGCCCCCGGCGATCACCAGATCGCGGGTTCGGGTGGGGTTCACGGCCGAGGATTCACAGCCGTAGCGCGTGGCCGGTCAGCGCGACGCCCTCGCGACCAACCCGTTCGAGCAGGTCAGCGACGCGCCCGGCGCCCGGCACGACCGCCTCCGGCGCTACGTCCAGCCAGGGCACCAGGACGAAGGCACGCTCGGCGGCCCGCGGGTGCGGAAGGGTCAGCTCCGGGGTGTCCAGCTGCAGGCCGGCGACGTCCAGCAGGTCGACGTCGAGGGTGCGAGGCCCCCAGCGCTCCAGCCGCTCACGCTGCCGCGCGGCCTCGACGGCCTGGGCCTGCTTGAGCAGCTGGAAGGGCGGGCGCGAGCGAACCAGTACCACGGCATTGAGGTAGGGCCCCTGCTCCGGACCGCCGACGGGAGCCGTCTCGTAGACCCGGGAAACGGCCAGCGGGGCCAGCAAGTCGGCGGCCGCCTGCAGATGGGCGAGGCGGTCGCCGACATTGGAGCCGAGCGCCAGCGCGGCGAGCGGGTCGGACCGCACGGTCACGCTGACGTCGTCGAACGCGAGCGGGATGGGCGCCTGCGGCTTGTGCACCGTGACCTCGGCGCGGTGCACGCCCGCGACGCACAGGCAGGCCGCCAGCAGCCGCTGGGCGAGCGTCTCGATCAGGTCGACCGGCTCTCCGGTGACGACGGCAGCCAGCCGCCCGGCCAGGTCGCCGTAATCGGCGGTGAGCTCGAGCTCGTCGCGCGCCGGGTCGGTGACCTCCAGCGTCGCGTCGACGACGAAATCCTGACCGTCGCGGCGCTCGTGGTCGAACACCCCGTGAAAGCCGCGCAGGGTGAGGCCGCGGAGCCGGATCTCAGCCACGGAACGATTCTGACGCTGCCAGGTCCGCCTCGGTGACGCCGGCGCGGGCCCGCTGCCACGCGGCTGCCACCCGTACGGCGTCGGCACTCGCGCGCACCGCGTGGACCCGTACCGCCCAGGCTCCCTGCGCGGCGGCCAGCGCGGTGGTGGCGACCGTCGCCGCATCGCGCCGGTCGACGGGCCGGGGCCGGCCCGCGCTATCGGGCAGCAGGCGGCCGAGGAACGACTTGCGGCTGGTGCCGACGAGCAACGGCCGGCCCAGCTCGTGGAGCTGGTCGAGCGCGGCGAGCAGGGTCCAGTTGTGGTCGGCGTTCTTCGCGAACCCGATGCCCGGATCGAGAATGAGCGCATCGGAGCGGATGCCGGCGCGCTCGGCCTCAGCGAGCCGGAGCGCGAGCTCGGCGCGCACCTCCGCGACGACATCGGCGTACTGCGCGCGCGCCTGCATGTCGAGGCTGGGGCCCCGCCCGTGCATGAGGACGTAGGGCACGCCGCGCTCCGCGACCAGCGCGTACATCCGGGGGTCCGCTCCGCCGGTGACGTCGTTGATGAGGCAGGCACCGGCATCCAGCGCGGCCGCCGCGACGTCGGCCCGGCTGGTGTCGATGCTCACCGCGGCGCCGGCAGCCGCCAGCTCGGCGATGACGGGAAGGACCCGGCGGCGCTCCTCCTGCAGCGTGATGCGGGCGGCTCCCGGCCGGGTGGACTCGCCACCGACATCGATCAGGTCGGCTCCGGCGGCCAGCATGGCGACGCCCGCAGCGCTCGCCTCCGCAGGGTCGGCATAGACGCCGCCGTCGGAGAAGGAATCCGGCGTCACGTTGATGACGCCCATCACCAGGGTGCGCCCGGCGGCAGGCGCGCCGAGGACACCGGGAACGCGCGGCGCCGGGCCACCCAGAACGTCGGACATCGCTAGCTGGTTTCTGCGGATGACGATGGGAACGCGCCGCGGATCGCCCGCGGCAGGCGCATCTGCGGCCACACGATGAACGCTTCCGCCTCGAGCATCGCGATGGCGATGCGGGGCAGGTCGCGGCCGTTCGGATAGCAGACGAAGCGCGGCTCCCAGAGCGGCCGGAACTTCGCGTTGAACCGGTACAGCGAGTCGATCTGGAACCAGCGTGAGAGGAAGACCAGCAGCCCGCGCCAGGCCTTGATGATCGGACCGGCGCCGAGGCGCTCGCCGCGCTCGATCGCGGAACGGAAGACGGCGAAGTTCAGCGACACCTTCGACACCCCCAGCGAAGGAGCCTCGCGCAGCGCCGACACGATGAGGAACTCGTTGATCCCGTTCTCCGCATCGCGGTCGCGCCGCATGAGGTCGAGCGAGAGGCCGTCTTTGCCCCACGGCACGAAGTGCAGGAAGCCGCGCAGCTTCTGGTCGGCGTCGAAGGCCATGACGGCCGCGCACCGGGCGTCGGCAGGGTCGAAGAAGCGCCCGAGGGCCATCGAGAAGCCGCGCTCGGTCTCGCTGCCCCGCCACGCGGCGGCCTGCTCGCGTAACTGCGCGCGCTGCTCGGCGGTGATGTCGCCGGTGCGGCTGACCTGGACGGTGTAGCCGGCGCGTTCTGGTCGCCCGCACGCCTGCCGCACGTTGCGCATCGGCCGGCCGTCGAGGGAGAAGTCGCAGAGCTCGACGACGGCCTCGTCGCCGAATTCCAGCGCCGACATGCCCGCCACCCGGGCGAACGCCGTGCCGCCCGCCTCGCTGCAGCCGATGACCGCCGGGGTCCAGGCGTGCTCGTCCGCGAGACGCATGAACTCCTTGATGGCGCCTGGCCACGCCTCCGGATCGCCCAGCGGATCACCGCTGGCCAGCAGCACTCCGGAGAGCACCCGGTAGGCGATCGCCGACTTCCCGGACGGCGACCACACGACGCTCTTGTCGCGCCGCAAGGCGAAGTAGCCGAGCGAGTCACGCCCACCGTGTGGCCCGTCGAGCAGCGCGTGCATCCGGGCCTCGTCGTCGGGGGTGAGCATGGCGCGCGGCTCCGGGGAGCGCAGCGCCAGGTAGGCGACGGTGAACGCGGTCAGCAGGCCGAGGCCGCCGAGCACCCGTGAGACGAGGTCATCGACCCCTTCCGGCCGGAACGTCAACGGCCCGTCGAAGCCCACCAGACCGCGCAACACGTGTTCGAACTGCGCCGAGAGCGGGTGCGGACCGACCATGCGGTGCTGGCGCAGCTGAAGCAGGATCATGCCGAGCACGATCGAGAACGCGAGCAGGCCGATCCCGTACCAGACCGCGCGCCAGCGGGTGGTCGGATCGCCCTTGGCGTAGAAGTCGCGCCGGTAGAGCACCAGGGCCACCAGCAGCAGGAACGCGATCACGGCCTCTTCGACGTCGAGACCCTTTGCCAGGTGTGAGGCGGTCGACACCGCCAGCAGCACGACCGTCGCCCGCCAGGCCCGCCGCTTGCGCCGGCGCAACGCTTTGGCCAGCAGGATCAGCAGGACGCCGAGGACGAGCGTGAGCGCTGCGGCGCTGTGCGAAAGCGCTCCCGGAATGACGTTGTTGACCTCCCGGGCCCGCGACCGCAGGGCCGGGGTGAGTGCCGAGAGCACGTTGAGCATGCCGGCGAGGAACGTGAGGGCTGCAGCCAGCGCGGGGACGAACTGGTGGCGCCGCGCGAAGTAGGAGGGGAGCGGCGGGTCAGCCGGCTTCTCGGGCCGCTCGGCGGGCTTGGAGGCGCCGCCCGAGCCCGCCTTTGCGGTGGCTGCCTTCGCCTGAGGGGTCGCCGAATCCACCGCCGGTGTCCGGTGCTTGGACGGCTTGTGGCTTCGGGTCTCGGGGGTGGTCATCCGCCTCGTCTGGTCGGGTGCTTTCACGCGTACGGCTCGACCGCATTATCGGCCGCTGAGAGCCGCTCGGAAGGGCCAAACCTCAGCGAGGGGAAAGGATGAGGCTCATGGCCTCGCTGCGGGTGGCCACCGAGGTACGGAACTGCCCCCGCACGGCTGACGTAACCGTCAATGCGCCAGGCTTGCGCACTCCTCGGATCGACATGCACAAGTGTTCAGCCTGCACGACGACGATGACACCGCGAGGAGAAAGGACTTTCTCCAGCGTGTCGGCGATCTGAGTGGTCAGCCGCTCCTGGACCTGAGGACGGCGGGCGTAGACGTCGACCAGGCGCGCCAGCTTCGACAGCCCGGTGATCTGGCCGGACTCGTTGGGGATGTAGCCGACCGACGCCGTACCCATGAAGGGAACGAGGTGGTGCTCGCAGAACGACGTGAACGTGATGTCGCGTACCAGGACCATCTCGTCGTGGCCCTCGTCGAAAATCGTGGTGAGCACGTGGTCCGCGTCTTGCTGCAGGCCCTCGAACGACTCCCGGTAGGCCCGTGCCACCCGCGCCGGGGTGTTGAGCAAGCCTTCGCGCTCCGGATCCTCACCGATGGCGAGCAGGAGCTCGCGCACGGCGGCCTCGACGCGAGGAGCGTCGAAGACCGGCTTGGTTTCCGGGGTGGGCTCCGAACTCGTCACAGGGACATCCTTCGTCGACGGTGAAAGCGGATGAGAGTGCTGCCTAACGTGCCACCGGCCCCCCGCGGCTGTAACGCGGGAGGCCGGCAATCGATTGTGGTCGGGATCAGGTGTTGTGGCCGCCAGACTCGAGCGGGTCGGTAGCAGGCTCCTTGGCCAGGCTCGGCTGGTGGCTCAGCGCGGAGCCGTTCGTCGCGGACCCGTTGGACGCCAGCGCGGCCATCTCGAGCTTGGTGAGCACCGGCGGGCGATCGGACGGGCGGCGCCGGCCGGTGCCGCTCCACGAGCCCCGGCTCGGACGCTTGCGCACCGGCGAGAAGACCTCGAGCACCTCGTCCTTGGAGAGGGTCTCCTGGTCCATCAGCCGAAGCACCAGATCGTCGAGCACGTCGCGGTACTGCACGAGCACCTCGAACGCCTCGTCGTGGGCCGCCTCGATGAGCCGGCGGACCTCCTCGTCGATGCGCGCCGCGACCTCTTCGGAGTAGTCACGCTGGTGGCCCATATCGCGGCCGAGGAACACCTCTCCGGAGTCCTGACCGAACTTCAGGGCACCCAGCGAGTCGCTCATGCCGTACTGGGTCACCATCGCGCGGCTGATCGCGGTCGCCTTCTCGATGTCGTTGCTGGCGCCCGTCGTCGGCTCGTGGAAGACGAGCTCCTCAGCCGTGCGACCGCCGAGAAGCACGGCCAGCTGGTCGAGCATCTCCGAGCGGGTCTGCAGGTACTTGTCCTCTTCGGGCAGCTGCATCGTGTAGCCGAGGGCGCGGCCGCGCGGCAGGATCGTCACCTTGTGCACCGGGTCGGTGTTCGGCAACGCATGGGCGACCAGCGCGTGGCCACCCTCGTGGTAAGCGATGATCTTCTGCTCGGTCTTGCTCATGGCGCGGGTCTTGCGCTCCGGGCCGGCGATGACCCGGTCGATGCTTTCCTCCAGCGAGGCCATGGTGACCAGATGCTCGTCCTTGCGGGCGGTGAGCAGCGCGGCCTCGTTCAACACGTTGGCCAGGTCAGCACCGGTGAAGCCGGGGGTGCGGCGGGCGATGACCGCGAGGTCGACGTCAGCGGCGATCGGCTTGCCCTTGGCGTGGACCGCGAGGATGCCCTTGCGCCCCTCGAGGTCGGGCCGGTCGACCACGATCTGGCGGTCGAAACGGCCGGGACGCAGCAGCGCCGGGTCGAGGATGTCGGGACGGTTGGTGGCGGCGATGAGGATGACGCCGGTCTTGGCGTCGAAGCCGTCCATCTCGACGAGCAGCTGGTTCAGCGTCTGCTCGCGCTCGTCGTGGCCACCGCCGAGGCCGGCGCCGCGGTGGCGGCCGACCGCGTCGATCTCGTCGACGAAGATGATGGCCGGTGCGTTGGCCTTGGCCTGCTCGAACAGGTCACGAACCCGGCTGGCACCGACACCGACGAACATCTCGACGAAGTCGGAACCGGAGATCGAGTAGAACGGCACCCCGGCCTCGCCGGCGACGGCTCGGGCGAGCAGTGTCTTACCGGTACCTGGCGGGCCGTAGAGCAGCACGCCCTTCGGGATCTTGGCGCCGACGGCCTGGAACTTCGCGGGGTTGGCCAGGAACTCCTTGATCTCGTGGAGCTCCTCGATGGCCTCGTTCGCCCCGGCGACATCGGCGAAGGTCGTCTTCGGTGTGTCCTTGCTCACCAGCTTGGCCTTGGACTTGCCGAAGTTCATGACCCGGCTGCCGCCGCCCTGCATCGAATTCATGAAGAAGAGCAGGAGGCCGACGACCAGCAGGATCGGCAGGAAGTTCAGTGCCACGGACAGCAACACGTTGCCGTGGTCGACGCTTACCTCGTAATTGACGTTCGCCTTGTTGAGCGAGTCAGCGAGCGGGAGCGCCTGGTCAGTGGCGAAGGAGGCCTGGTACTTGCTGCCGTCCTTCGTCGTGATCTGGATGACCTGCTTGCTGTCCTTGATGGTCGCGGCGGTGACCTCACGGTTACTGCTGCTGGTCGCGGCGATCTCACGCTGGATGAAGTTGAGGTCTTTGGTCTTGTAATCGCTGGTGCCGCTGAAGACATTGCTGACGAACAGCAGGACGAGCAGCGCGAGCAGGGCCCAAGGCACCCACCCACGAATAAGTCGCTTGCGATTCAAATACCTGTAGAGCGCCCGGGCGCGGCGCCCCTCCTCCTGACCTTTCGTCTGCCCGCCAGGGCTAGAGCACTTCAGCGTGCCGTTAGAGCGTAACGCCCCGTACACCCAGGCAACACGTCGAACGATTGGGGGGGCCGGGCTGTTCCGAACCCCGACGCCGAACCCGCGGGGGGCCGGCAGCGGCGGGTGCGCAGGTCAGCGTCCCCGCTCGATCGCCTCCGGGGTCAGCGTGCCGACGAACGGCAGGGTGCGGTAACGCTCGGCGTAGTCCAGGCCGTAGCCGACGACGAACGCGCTCGGGATGTCGAAGCCGACATACCGGACGTCGACCGAGACTTTCAGCGCCTCGGGCTTGCGCAGCAGGGCGACGACCTCGACCGAGGCAGGGTGGCGGCTGCGCAGGTTGCGGATCAGCCAGGAGAGGGTCAGGCCGGAGTCGATGATGTCTTCGACGATCAAGACGTGGATGCCCTCGATGGAGCGGTCGAGGTCCTTGAGGATGCGCACGACACCGGAGGAGCTGGTCGAGGATCCGTAGGAGCTGACCGCCATGAACTCCAGGGTGGTGTCGACGCTTAGCGCCCGCGACAGGTCGGCCATCACCATCGCGGCACCCTTGAGCACCCCCACCAGCAGCACCGTCTGGCCGGCGTAATCGGCATCGATGGCGGCGGCGAGCTCGCCGATCTTCGCGGCGATCTCCTCGCGGGTGATCAGGACCTCGGCGATGTCGGGGTGGCCGGTCTCCTGGGTGAAGATCACCTCAGGCGGGCTCCCCTGCTGGTCAGCAAGACGATCGGGGTGACGATCGGGCTCCGCCATGAGATCGGTCATCGCCGGGTCTGCCTCGCTCTTCTCTGAGAGGTGCTGCTCTACCGAAGGGGCGGTCAGGATCAGTCTCCCATCGCCCCGCCGTGCTGTGACACCGCCAGGCAGCGTAAGCGGTCCCTGGCCGCGCCACGCCGTCACGAGGGCGTCGATTTGGAGCACCTGCTCCATCGACAGCGCGCCCGGCGGGCAACCGGCCGCGACGGCCGCCCGGCGCAGCACGCGGGTGCGGACCGCTTCCGGCAGCGCCGCGAGGTGAGCCGTCTGCAGCGCGTCGCCGCTACGGCCAGGGCCGCTGAAGCGGGCCCAGTACGAGGCCGCCAGGTCGTCCAGCGCATCGGCGTCCGACCGCAGCAGGGCCGCGGTGCGGGCCAGTGACTCCGCGATGCCGGGTCCGAGCACGGCCTCCAGTTGAGGAAGGAGCTCGGCGCGCACCCGGGAGCGGGCGAACGCGGGGTCGGCGTTGGCCGGGTCGTCCCAGGTCGCCAGCCCGGCGGTGGCGCACGCCTCGCGCAGCAGTGCGCGGCGCAGGCCGAGGAACGGGCGGCGCCAGGGCCCCTCGCGGGCAGCCATTGCCGACATCGAGCGCGCGCCGCTACCGCGGGCGAGCCGGAGCAGGACGGTCTCGGCCTGGTCGTCGAGGCTGTGTCCGAGCAGGATCGCGACGGCGTGCTGGCGGGCCGCCTCGTCCATCAGCGCTGCACGGCGGGCCTCGCGGGCGGCGCCCTCGGTGCGGGCGGCGGGGGCGTCGACGACGACGGCGGGGTGCAGCCCCAAGTTCTGGGCGACGCCGACGGCGGCTTCGGCGACGGCCGCCGAACGCTCGCTCCAGTGCTGGTCAGCTGTCGCGAACCCGATCGAGAGCCCCAACCGCGGCGCGGCGAACGCGGCAGCCGCGGCCAGCGCGGTGGAATCCGGGCCCCCGGAGCCGGCGACGAGCACGTGGCTCCCCTGCGGGAGGTCGGAAAGGGCACGGCGGACGGCGACCCGCGCGGCGGCGACAGCGGGATGGGGACCGGCCAACGAGAGCGGTCCGGCGCTCAGGCGGCGGGGGTCAGGCCCAGCACGCGGGTGAGCCAGGCTTCGGGGGAGGCCAGTTCCGTGCGGGTGGGGAGGGTCTGCGGCGACTCCCAGACGGTATTGAACCCGCGTACCCCGACCCGCTCGACGACCGCCCGGACGAACGCGCCGCCCTGGCGGTACTGCTGCATCTTCAGATCGAGCCCGAGGAGTCGCCGGATCACGCGATCGATGGGCGAGCCGCCGTCGCGACGCTTCTCGAAGCGCTCGCGGATCTGCTTGACGCTCGGGACCACCTCGGGTCCGACAGCGTCCATGACCTGGTCGGCGTGACCTTCCAGCAGGGTCATGATCGCCTGCAGCCGGTCCAGCACCGCACGCTGCTCAGGGGTCTGGAGCAGCTCGATGACGCTTGCGCCTTCGCGGCGGCGGGCGGCGCTGAAGGCGGCGCGCAGCCGGGTAGCCAGCGCCTGCGGGTCGAGGTCGGTCACCTCGGCAAAGGCGGCGAGCTCGGACTCGAGGTGGCCGCGCAGCCAGGGCACGGCGGTGAACTGCAGCCGGTGGGTCTGCTCGTGCAGGCAGACCCACATCCGGAAATCGCGGGGCGAGACACCGAGCCGCCGCTCGACCTGGGCGATGTTGGGAGCGACCAGCAGCAGGCGGCCCCCGGCCGGAAGCGCGCCGCCATCGGCTGCGGCGCCGAAGACCTCGTACTGGCCGAGCACCTTGCTGGACAGGTAGGCCAGCAGGCCGCCCACCTGCACTCCGGACAGTCGCCGGCTGGCCGCCTTCGAGACCTTGCCGGCGGATTGCGTGTCGAGCTTGGACAGCAGGGGCTCCGACATCGCCCGCAGGCCGGCGGCATTGGCCCGGATCCACTCGCCCCGGTCCACGACGGCGACCGGGGAGTGCAGCCCGTGCTCCGTGGGCGACAGGAGGGTGTAGTCGGCGACGTGGGCCTCGGCCTCGACGGCCAGGGTGCGCAGCTGCCCCACGATGGCGTCGGCATCGGCCTGGGGGAGCGCGGGCCCGGGCCGGGCGAGCCGGCGCCCGGTGTTGGTGGCGAGGTCCCAGTCGACCAGGTCGGCTGACCCCCGGGTCGCAGACCCGCGCCCGACTTCGCTGCGCTCAGCCGGGTCACGATCTGCTCCCATGGCCCGAGGGTACGTCCGCCTGCCTGCCGGCCGTTCGGTCAGCGGCAGCCGCACGTCGCCAGGGTCGCGGCGAGGCGGTCCAGGGCGCTCTCCCCGGCCGAACGGATCTGGGCGGGCGCGAGCGCGGCGAAGATCAGGAGCCGCCCGTCGGCCGTGGTGACGAGGCCGGCCAGGGCCGCGGCCCCGTTGAGCCAGCCGGTCTTCGCGCGGACCTGTCCGGCGCCGCTCGCGGCAGCTCCGGTGAAACGGGCGGCAAGCGTCCCGGTGAAGCCGGCGACCGGCAGCGCGGCGAGCATCGTGCGCAACTGTGGCCGGCTCCCGGTCACGGCGAGCCGCAGCAGCCGGGTCAGGCTCGCGGGGGCGATGGCGTTGTCCCGGGACAGCCCGCTCCCGTCAAGGATCCGGCTGTCCCCGGCCGTGAGAAGGCCGAGCCGGTGGGCGACGGTGGTGAGGGCTTCGGCGACTCCCGCGAAGGTCGCCGGCTGCCCGAGCTTCACCGCGACCTGACGGGCGAGCCCCTCGGCGATGTCGGCGTCGCTGAAGTTCAGCATCCGCTCGACCAGTGCCGAAACCGGCGGGCTGGTGACGGAAGCGGCGAGCCGCGCGCTCGGCGGCAGCAGCGTCCCGGTCGTGGCCGACGTCACGGGGGCACCCGCCGCCGCGAGCGCGTTCTGGAACGCCTGGGCGGCCGCCCCCACCGGATCGGCGACGCGGCCGCTCGGCCCCAATCCCGGAACGAACTTGGCCTCGTCGACGATCAGCGAGCGCACCCTGGCGATCTGGCCTTCGGGCAGGTAGGAGGCCGACCATCCGGGGGCCTCGTCCGGACCGCCGTATTGCGGTGCCACCGCGACGACCCGGGTGACCTTGAGATGGCGGGCCGCGACCCCGCGGGCGAGCGCATTGAGGTCGGCCACGGTCGGGTAGCCGGTCGCCACGGGTTGCGTCGACAGCGTCGGATCGCCGCCGCCGACGAGGAAGAGGTCAGCGCCGGCAGTCATGGCGCGGGTGGTGAAGCGGGTGCGCGGCCCGAGAACCGTCAGCGCCGCCGCAGCGGTGAGCAGCTTCTCGGTCGAGGCCGGGATCGTCGGTACGGTGCCGAGCCGGTCGAGCAGGACGCGGCCGGTCCGGGCGTCGATGACCTCGACATGCGGGGCTGCGCCGAGGCCCGGATCGGCGAGCGGGCCCGCCAGCGCGCGGGCGACCCCGGCCGCGGTCGGCGCCGGTGCCGCCGGCGAGAGTCCGGGTAATACGGCCGCCGGTGCCGCCGCCGCCACGGGCGCCGGTGCGCCGCCCGCCGCCGCCGCGCCGGCGAGCACCACGGCCACGGCCAGCGCCGCACAGCTCGCCCGTTTGGCCGCCACCTGCACGTACGGGAGACTAGGGGGCCTTGACGAATACTGGTGCACAAGCCGCACCGCATCCCTGGAGGTTCCTCGTGGAATTCGACGTCTTCATCGAGATCCCGCGAGGTACCCGTAACAAGTACGAGATGGACCATGAGACCGGCCGGCTGCGGCTGGACCGGATGCTCTTCACCGCGACCCGCTACCCGTCGGACTACGGCTTCATCGAGGGCACCCTCGGCGGCGACGGCGATCCGCTGGACGCGCTGGTGCTGCTCGACGAGGCCACCTTCCCGGGCTGCCTGATCCGCTGCCGGACGATCGGCATGTTCCGGATGACGGACGAGAAGGGCCCGGACGAGAAGGTGCTCTGCATCCCGGTCGCCGATATCCGCCGCGAGCATCTTCGCGACCTGCGCCACGTGCCCGAATTCGAGCGTCTCGAGATCCAGCACTTCTTCGAGACCTACAAGGACCTCGAGCCCGGCAAGTCCGTCGAGGGCGCCAGCTGGGTCGGCCGCGCGGAGGCGGAGGCCGAGATCGTCGCCAGCCGGGAGCGGCTGGCCCGCCACGAGCGCGAGCGGGAGGCAGCCGCGGAGGCGGCCATTCAGGGCTAGCCGACCTTCGTTATCGCCGTCCACTCCAGGTGACAAGCTTCTCAAATTGCCCGGCCGCCACGGCGTGCAGTGGCGCTCGCTTGATGGCTCCTCGTAATCTCGGATGTGGCTAAGGAACTAGCCGTTGGATAGCTGGGCCGAACAGCCGTGCCTGCGTTGTTTGCACAAGGATTCGCCATGGAACACCGCGATGATCTTGCTGAAGTCCTGCTCTCCGGCTTACCCGCCGATGAGCGCAACCACGTCGTCGACGTGATCCGCCAGTCCGACGCCGAGAAGCTACGTCGCAAGCGGGCGAGCTCCGACAATCCGCTCGACGCGGCGGATGATGACCTCGACGCGCGCGCCGACGACGATCGCGAGCCCGAACGCATCTGAGCCCGATATCGGGTAGTTCGTACGCTATCGATCATGGCTGGCGTGGCGACCGGACACCTCAAGGCTGAACGACTGCTGGATCGCGATCGGCCGGATCGGCTGACCGGCGGTGACTCGTTCCTGTTGCACCTGGACAAGCTCGTGCCGATGCACACGCTCAAGGTGCTGGTGCTGGACCCGAGCGAGCGCGGGCGAGCGGTCAGCCTGGCCGATGTCGCCGCCGCTGTCGCCGCGCTCTTGCCGTACTGGCCGCGGCTGGCGCAGCGGCTCGAATGGGCCCCGCTGCATCGTGGCCGGCCGTTCCTGGTGCCGGATCCGACATTCGACGTCTGGGCGCATCTCGACGAGCGGCAGGCCGAGGCTCCGGGCGACGCCCCCGCGCTCGATGCGGTGCTCACGGCATTGGCGAATCGACGGCTCCGAATGGACCGGCCGCTCTGGACGGCGACCTTGATCCACGGGCTGGCGCAGGGTCGTCAGGCGGTCGCGATCGCCGTGCATCACGCGCTGGCCGACGGAATGGCCGCCATCAACTCGTTCGCGGCCTTCACGACTGCCCGCGCCGACGATGCGCCGTTCAGCGAGGTGCAGCCGGCTCCTGTCGAACCCATCGCGTCGCCCGGCTCGCTCGGGCTGGTGCGCCACGCGCTGCGTGACAGCGGGCGCCTGGTGGCGCGCGCCGGGCCACTCGCCCGCGTCGCCTGGGGTACGCGCCGGCTCGCCGCGGACTTCCGGGTCGCTCACGGGATGCCGAAGCGGGCAACGGGTGCGCACCGCAATTCGTTCAGCCGGCCGTTTGGCCCGCAACGGGTCTGCGCCACCTCGACCCATCCGCTCAGCGATCTCAAGGCGATCAGCCACGCCTCGGGCGCGAGTATCAACGGCGTCCTGCACGCGGTCATCGCGGACGCCTTACGGGCGGAGATCGTGAGCCGCGGCGAGGACCTCCGCCGGCCCCTGCTGGCGTCGTTCGGCATCGCCGCCGACGAACCGGGCGTGCAACGGCTGTGGGGCAACAACGTCTCGGTCACCTGGATCAGCCTGCATACCGACGTCGACGATCCCGTCGAGCGGCTGACCCTGGTCAGCGAGAGCGCGACGAACGGCCTGGAGCTCCGGCGCCGCATCGGCCTCGGGCTGCAGCCGGAGGCCATGGGCTACGGATCGCGAGTGGCGACGCAGGTCGTGCGCCACCTCGGCAAGGTGCGCAACATCGCCCACGTCATGACCGCCAATGTCGCGGGTCCGAAAGAGCCGCGGTACGCGGGCGGGGTCCCGGTCGTGGACTTCTTCTCCCTCGCCGTGCTGGTGCCGCCGATCGGGCTGAACATGACGGTCTACAGCTACGCCGGTGCGCTGAACATCGGGCTGCTCACCGCGCCCGAGGTCCACCCCGAGCCGGCCCGGCTGCTGGCCCGCTTCGACGAGTCGCTGGTGGCGCTGTGCCGGGCGCTAGGGCTACGGCCAGCGGCGCGCGACGGCACGCCCGCCGGGTGACACGCCCGTCACCCATTCGGTGGAGGACGGTGCTATTTCGGGGCCTTTCGGGTTCAGTGGGTACATGGGGATGTTGCGGAAACGGCGGCGCACGGGCCTGGTGACCGGATTGGTGAGCGCTGCGCTGCTGGTCACGTCATGCACGCTTCCCGGGGCGAAACCCACGAACCCCCCGATCGACTCCCACGGAGTGATCGCCAGCGCCAAGCCCCATGTCAACACCCCGGACTTCAACAACGGCGCGGTCACGGCCATCGCTCAGGTCGGCGGCCGGGTCGTGGTCGGCGGCTCGTTCACCTCGGTCACCTCGAAGCCGACGCAGGGCGCCGGCGTCACCCGGACCCGCAACTTCCTGATGGCGTACCGGCTCGACAACTACCAGATCGACACCGGTTTCGCGCCGGTCGTCGACGGCGAGGTCGACGCCATCGAGGCCAACGCCAACCACAGCGCCGTCTACGTCGCCGGGAAGTTCAAGCATTCCGGCGGCAACACCTCGCGCATCACCCACGTGGCGCTCTTCAACATCATCAACGGTCAGCCCAGCCACGTGTTCAACGCGAACGTGTCCGGCGGAAACGTCAATGCCATGCAGCTGGTCGGCAACCACCTGCTCATCGGCGGCTACTTCACCTCGGTCGGCGGGGTCAGCCGCGCCGGCCTGGCCTCGCTGAACGCGACCACGGGCGCCCTGGAGCCGTACTTCGCCATCTCGCTGCTCGACCACTTCAATTACGGGCGGCCCAACGGAACATTTTCCAGCCCGGTCGGCGCTACCAGCCTCGCGGTTTCGCCGGATGGGCGGCGCGCGATCGTCGGCGGCAACTTCCGCCGGGTCAGCGACCCGGTGCAGAAGAAGATCTTCGCCCACGACCAGCTGGTCAGCATCAATCTGAACGCCGCGAGCGCGACCGTTGACGCCGGCTGGAGCACCACCGCGTATTCCAGCCGCTGCTTCTCGACGAGCTTCGACGGTTACCTGAACGACATCGCGTGGGCGCCCAACGGCAGTTTCTTCGTCGTCACGGCGACCGGCGGATACTCCGGTGGCTCGTTCCAGAACTGCGATACGGCGAGCCGGTTCAACGCGTCATCGCGCGGCCTTCGCGTGAACCCGGCCTGGGTGCAGTACACCGGCACGGATTCGCTCTACGCGGTCGCCGTCACCTCCAGCGCCGTTTACGTCGGGGGCCACAACCGGTGGCTGAACAATCCCTACGGCCAGGACGCCCCCGAAAGCGGCGCGGTCCCGCGTCCCGGCATCGCCGCGCTGGACCCGGTGAACGGCGTGCCGCTCTCGTGGAATCCCGGACACAACCCGCGGGGCCACGGGGTGACGGTGATGTACGTGAGCCCGACCGGTCTCTACATCGGCAGCGACCAGGATTTCATCGGCTACTTCCAGTACGAGCGCAAGAAGTTCGCGTTCTTCCCGTTCGTCGGCGGCAGCGCGCCCGCGCCCAACCAGGCAGGCACGTCCACGAGGATCTTCCACGGCGGCAGCTTCCTGTCGGGAACGAACGCCCTCGGCGCCAGCGCCTTCAACGCCTCGCGGGGCACCGGCTTCGGCACCAAGGCGCCGGCCAGCAACATCGCCTGGAGTGAGGTCCGCGGCGCCTTCACGCTCAACAACCGCATCTACTACGGCAAGTCCGATGGGAGCTTCTACGTCCGCGGCTTCGACGGGAAGACATTCGGTGCGACGGAGTTCCGCATCGACCCCTACCACGACCCCTACTGGGACGGTAAGCCGACCGGTTCCGGCCAGACGTACGACGGCAACCCGTCCTCCTTCTACGCCGAGATTCCCAACATCAGCGGCATGTTCTATGCGAACCGCTCGATCTACTACACGGTCGTCGGCGATACGCGCCTGTTCCGCCGTGACTTCACCCCCGGCACGGAGCGCTCGACCATCGATCCCTCGCAGTTCACCGGCGGCGTCATCGGTGCCCGGCGCCTTCAGGTCGTGCAGAACGGCGGGATCGTGAACATGTCGAAGGCGGGCGGGATGTTCGTGGCGGCCGGCTCCCTCTGGTACGCCTCGCAAGACACGGGGCGGCTCTACCGGGCGCCGTGGAACGGGCGCACCGTGACCGGCCGGGCCACCCCGGTGCCGGGAGCGACCGGAACGTGGTCGGGCCGGGCGGTCTTCCTCGCGCCTTAGCGTGCGGCAGCCTGCGGCAGCTACGGTCGGGCCATGGCTTCGGTCGAGCGCGCCAAGCGCCCCTACGACATCGTCTTGTTCGGTGCGACCGGCTTCACCGGCGCCCTGACCGCCGAGTACCTGGCTGCTCATGCCCCCGAAGGGCTGCGCTGGGCACTGGCCGGGCGTAGCCGCGCGAAGCTCGAAGGGGTACTCGAGCGGGTGGCGGGCGGGGTATCGGAGCCGAGCCTGCTGGAGGCCGACGTCACCGATGCGGCGTCCGTGCAACGCGTGGCAGAGGCGGCGCGCGTGGTCATCACCACCGTCGGCCCGTACCTGGAGCACGGCGAGCCTCTCGTGCAGGCTTGCGCCGCGGCCGGGACCGACTACGTCGATCTCACCGGCGAGGCCGAGTTCGTCGACCGGATGTACCTGGCGCATCACGAAACGGCGGAGCGTACGGGCGCGCGGATCGTGCACGCCTGCGGGTTCGACTCGATCCCGCACGATCTCGGTGTGCAGTTCACCGTCGGACTGCTTCCCACGGACGTGCCCATCAAGGTCAGTGGCTACCTGTCGACGCGCGGCGTCTTCTCTGGGGGGACGTTCGCGTCGACGGTCGGCGCGATGTCGCGCCTGCGCCAGGCGAGCGCCGCGCATCGTGATCGCCGCGCGGTCGAACCTCGCCCCGAAGGCCGCACCGTGCGAGCCGTCGGCGGCCGCCCGCGCTTCGACCGCAACGTCGATCGCTGGGTGGTCCCGATGCCGACGATCGATCCGCAGGTCGTCGT
Source organism: uncultured Actinomycetota bacterium (assembly GCA_963782485.1). Taxonomy (GTDB): domain Bacteria; phylum Actinomycetota; class Actinomycetes; order Frankiales; family Frankiaceae; genus DATAZK01. The sequence continues at coordinate 203,992 of CAWAJV010000003.1, read as the reverse complement.
GCGCTCGGCCGCAGCACTGCCCCGCTACGGCCCGGATTTCTCCTACAGCCACCTCGCCGCCTTCAAGAACCCGGCGGTCATCGGAGCGGCGGCTGCCGGAATGGGACTGTTCGTCGCGGCGGTGCAGATCCCGCCGGTCCGCCCGCTGCTGTTGAAGGCCCGCCCCTCCGGCGCCGGTCCCAGCGCCGAGCAGATCGAGAAGGGCTGGTTCCGGGTGCGGTTCGTCGGTGAGGGCGGCGGCAAGCGGGTGGTGACGGAGGTCAGCGGCGGCGACCCCGGCTACGGCGAGACGTCGAAGATGCTCGCCGAGGCGGCCCTCTGCCTGGCCTTCGACGACCTGCCGAAGACGTCGGGGATGGTGACGACGGCGGTCGCCATGGGACCCGCGCTGCGTGAGCGGCTGGAGGCGGCCGGCATCACCTTCGCCGTCGTGGAGAACTGACGGCGCTGCTGCTGGCGCCGTGAGCTACTAGAAGCGCAGCAGCGCGGCCGGCCCCATGAGGATGATCGGACGGGCCGCCGGGTTCAGCCAGAGCTGGATTCGCAGCATGGCGGTGTCGGGCAGGGCGATGCAGCCACTGGTGGGCGAGTTGTGGGTGTCGTGCAGCCAGATCCCGTACGTGGTCCGCGGGCCGCTCGGGCGGCGGAAGTCGTTGGGCGATGAGTAGGGGACGTGGTTGATGTCGACGGCGACGACCCGGTTGAAGGTGCGCAGGCCGTTGATCACCCGGCTGTACGCGCGCGGGTTGTAGTCGTAGGGCAGCCGGCTCCCCGGGTTCGGCGCGTAGCCGCCGGCCGCGGTCAGCGAGAACACGCCGATCGGGCTCGCGCCGCTTCCCGAAGCCGGGCTGAAGGCCCAGCCGCTGCGGCCGATCCAGGCCCGCCAGGAGCCCGCGGCCGTCCAGCCCTTGGCTGTCCGGTCGTACAGCGTCACGGTGCCGACCGTCGAGCTCGGGCTGTCACCGCTCGCCACGATCACCTGCCGGTGGTTTGCGAACTGCGGTTGCCAGGCGCGACCGACGCCGGGAATCGTCGCCGTCGGCGCGGGGGGCGTGCAAGAGGTGAGGATCAGCGCAAGCGCGGCCAGCAGGGCCATGACAAGCGTGGCCGGTCTGCGCAGCCAGCGGTGCCCGGTTCGGGTGATCATGCGTGCGTCGCAATCCATTGAGCGGCCCGGAAGTGGGCGGTGATCGCAGCCGCGCTGACGCTCGCCGGGAGCTCGACGGTGAGGATCGTCATGCGCGGATGCGCGAGGTGGGCCCAGGTGGTGGCGGACCCGCGATAGTGCGTGGTTTGCAGGTACGGCTCACCGGAGAGCTGCGCGTAGCCCAGGCCGGCGAGCAGGTTGCCACCGTCGAAGTCGATGATGTTCATCGCCTGGTGGTAGGAGAGGAAGACGGTCGGGTTGACCGCGTTGACGAGCGCGTAGACGGCTCGCGACTCAGGCTCGGAGAGCGGCCCCACCCCGGGGTAGTAGACGTAGCCAGGCGACCCGGCGGGCTGCCAGCCCGGGAAGTTGCGGTTCAGATCGACCAGCCGGGCGTTCTGGCGGGTGTGCGCGAGGGCACCGTCCGGGTTCGGATAGTGCACGAGGTAGTACACGACGCCTTTGGCCGGCGCGACAGCGCTCAGCGCGGTGAGGACGGGCACGCCGGCGCACTCGTTGCCGTGGATGCAGCCGAGGGCGAGAACCCGGCGCGCGGCGTGCGGATCGCCGACGATCTCGACCGTGATGGGCAGGCCGCGCACCGAGGTGCCGATCCTGCGGGTGGTGATCGGGAACGGGAACAGCGCGCGCATGGTGGCGGTGTCGACCTTGCCGGAGCGCGGAAGCCGGTGCGCCGCTTGCCACCGCGCGACCGCCGAGATGGTGGTGGCGCCGTAGTAGCCGTCCACCGGCAGGTTGAGAGCCCGCTGCACCCGCTCGACGGTGCTACCGGTCGAGCCTGCTTGCGCGAGGATGCCGGGGGGCAGGCAACCACTCAGTGCGAGCGACGCGACGAGCAGGCCGGCGACGGCTACGGCGCGTGCCAGGCGAGGGTGAACCCGAGGGGTCGCCAGGGTCCTGCGGGAAAGCCGGGTCACCCTGTCCTTGTCGGCTCGACTGGCTCGCTCACGTGAGTCTTGCGTCGGCTAGCTCTCCAACGAGGCGTCCAGCGTGATGTCCACACCGGTGAGCGCCTTACTGACGGGGCAGCCGACCTTCGCCGCCTGCGCGGCCTCCTCGAAACCCGCGGCGTCCAGTCCATCGACCTCGCCGCGCACGGTGAGGGTGATGCCGGTGAGCCGAAAGCCGCCGGCCGGGTCCGGTCCGAGAGTGACGTCTGCCTGGACGTCCAGCGCCTGCGGGGTGCCACCAGCCTTGGCGATCTCGCTCGACAGAGACATCGCATAGCAGGCGGAGTGGGCCGCGGCGATCAGCTCTTCGGGACTGGTGGTGCCGTCCGCGTCGTCGGCCGCGCGCTTGGGGAACGAGACGTCGTACGTGCCGACGCGCGAACTGCTGAGCTCGACCTTGCCGCTGCCTTCCTGGAGCGATCCGGTCCAGCCGGTGCGTGCGGTACGGGTAGGCATGTCGCCTCCTGCTCTCGTCGGAAAGTGCGTACCTGAGCGACCCTGCCCAGGGCTGCCCTCAAGAAGCCTCGACCGTCGTGGCAAATCCGTCAGCCGTGTCGATCACCATCAGCGCCAGAACTTCCTCGCCGTGGGCCGTGGCACCGCTGACTCCGATCGCGCCGACGAGCTCACCGCCGGCGAAGATCGGGACGCCGCCGCGCCCGAGGAAGTAGCTGCCCTGAGCGACGAAGCTGTGGGCGAACGCCGGCCGGTCCTTGTAGAGCTCCTCCAGGTGGGAGGTCGGCACCGAGAAGGCAGCCGAGGTGCGGGCCTTGGCGATCGCGAAGTCCGCGCTGAAGCGGGGGGCTCCCTGCATCCGGTGGAACGCGACCAGCGCGCCCGCCTCGTCGGTGATCGCCACGCTCACCGCGGTGGCGTCCGAACGCGAGCGCTCGAGCGCGCTGGCAACGAGACCTGCGGCCGCATCTGCCCCGATCGTGCTCATGGTCGGCGACCCTTCAGGATGGCGAAGTGGCATTCTCCGGCCGGGTCAGGGCGTCAAGGGCCTGCCGGCGCACCAGCTTGCCGGTGACGGTACGCGGGAGCTCCTCCCAGAAGACCACCCGGTCCGGGGTCTTGCTGCTGCGCAGGATGCCGCGCACGTACTCGCGCACGCCCGCCTCGTCGAGGTCGGCTCCGGGCTGCAGGACGACGGCCGCCTCGAGCCGCTGACCCCACTCCTCGTCCGGGACGCCCACCACGACCGCGTCGTTGATGTCGGGGTGGTTCAGGAGCACGTCCTCGATCTCCGCGGGGGCGATGTTCTCGGCGCCCCGAATGATCGTGTCGTCGGCGCGCCCTCCGATGAAGAGGTAGCCCGCTTCGTCGAGGTAGCCCTGGTCACGGGTATCGAAGAAGCCGCGCTCGTCCACCGCCGGGCCGGTGCCGGCGTACTCCGCCGACACCTGCTCACCGCTGATCCAGATGCGCCCGACCTCGCCGGGGCCGAGCACAGTGCCGAGCTCGTCACGAATCTCGATCTCGACGGCCGGGAGCACCTGGCCGACGGAGCCCAGCCGGGCGCGCACCGCCGGGTCGTCACTGGTCTGGGCCGCGCGATGGTCATCCGGGCCGAGCACCGCGACGGTCGAGCTGGTCTCGGTGAGCCCGTAGGCGTTGACGAAATCGATGTGCGGCCACAGCTGCAGCGCCCGCTCGATCACGCTGCGCGGCATCGGGGCGCCCCCGTAGGCGAGGGTGCGCAGCTGCGGGAGCGCCGCATCAGCGGCACCGGAATCGCTCACCTCGAGGATGCGGGAGAGCATGGTCGGCACTACGAGCGCATTGGTGACGCCCTCGGTGCGTACCAGCTCCAGCCACTGGTTCGGCTCGAACTGCTGCAGCGCGATGGTGCGCCGGCCGGCATAGAGGTTCGTGATGACGTTGGCGACGGCAGCGATGTGGTACGGCGGAACGCTCATGAGCGCTGCGTCGTCGGGCTCCGCGCTCATGAAGTCGACGGACGAGAGCACGTACGAGACCAGGTTGCTGTGGCGCAGCAGCACGCCCTTCGGGGCCGAGGTGGTGCCGCTGGTGTAGATGACGACGGCCGGGGTCTGCACGTCGTCCGGAGGCTCGATCGGCTCGGGGCCGGCGTCGGCAAGCTCGGCCGTCCTGGAAAGCCACTCGTCGACAGTCAGCATCCGAAGGCCGGCCCGAACGAGCGCGTCTCCCTCACCCTCACCGGCGATGGCCAGCGCCTTCGGGTGGTTGGCGAGCAGGTGGTCGAGTTGCTCGGCGCCCAGCCGGTAGTTGACCGGGACCAGCGGCACGCCGGCGCGCGCCGCGGAGAAAAGGGCGACGGGGAACGCCGGGCCATTGACTGCCAGGTAGAGCAGCGCGTCGGCACCACTCTCGCGAATGAGCTGTGCGCCCGCGTGCGAGAGGTGGTTCAGGCGCTCCGCGGTGAGCTCGTCCGCCCGCCGGCCGATGAGGACGCGGTCACCGAAGCCGTCGACCGACATGTCGAGCAGCATCGTCAGGTTCATCAGGTAACTCCGGAAAGCGTGCGTCCTGGACAGCAATGACCACGGGAGAGCGGATTTGCCGATCTCGACGTCAGCCTAGGTTAGCGGGGACCCGCTGGTCGGCCGTTCGAGACGGGGGCGATGATGGGGCCCCTAGCGGAAGGGCATGACATGAGCGAGGCCGAGATTCCCGGCGAGATCCCTGGCGTGATCGGTGGCGAGAAGCCCGAACACGGCTTCGACTCCCTGATCGAGGAGGTGCGGCGCCCGACGGGGGCGGACCGCAGCGAGGTCGAGGCCGAGTTCGTGAAGTACCAGCAGGTGTCGGCCGAGGCGGCGAGCAGCGGCAACTGGGACCCTTGGGCCGACCAGTTCTCCGATGACGCGATCTACGTGGAGCATCACTACGGCGTCATGCGCGGGCAACCGGCGATCCGCACCTGGATCAAGTCGGTCATGACCGGCCCGGCCAGCCACATGGACTTCCCGGTCGTGCACCACTCGATCGAGGGCGACGTCGTCTACAGCTACATCCTCAACCGCTTCCTGCCGCCGGGCGGGGGGACGCCGTTCCAGTTTCCCGTCGTCACCATTCTTTGTTACGCGGGTAACGGCCAGTGGTGCTACGAGGAGGACGTCTACAACCCGCTCGAGGGCGCGCGGATGATGACCGCGATGGGGAGCGCCGGGAGCTGATCTCCGCGGTGCCCGGGGCTAATCCAGCTGGTACGGCGCTGGGATTCCGTCGTGGATCTCGATCCACTCGGCGCCCTCGTCGCCCGCCGTCCAGGTGTACTTCTTGTTCGGCGAGTAGAAGCCCTGACCTGCCTTCGTGACGGTTCTGCCATAGGCCAGCGAGCCCGACAGCAGGTAGGTGATCTGACTCGTGCCGTGACGGTGCGGAGCGACCTTCGCGCCCGGCCCGACCCGTACCCGCGTCACGGTCATGGTGGGTGACAGCAGGATCGTCGTGGAGAGCATGTCGCGCCCGACGGCGTCGAGAAACGGCTCGCGATCGGCCTCGGGCATCATGCCCGCGTACGTCTCGTTCGTTTCGTAGCGCAGGCGGTCGGAGTCGTAGAAGAACGCCTTGCTCCCGTCGCCGGGAACGCCTTCGTTGGAATGCTGGTCGCCGCTCACGCCGGGCACTGTATTCCTCGGGGATCCGCGAACAGTTCCCCAACCTGCCTGTGCCTGGCGGTCACCGAGCTCGCGCTGAAGCTGGCAGGTTGGCTCGGGCGCTCAGAGCCGGTAGCCGCCGTCGACGCTCAGTACCTGCCCGGTGATGCCCGCACCCTCATCGGACGCCAGCAGCACGGCGAGCGGGGTGAGCTCCTCCGGCTCGAGGACGCGGTGCTGGGCGTTCTCACGCGCGGCCTTCTCGCGGGCCACCTCCGGCGTCGTACCGCCGGAGCGAGCGATGGCCTGCCAGTCGATGAGCGAGGTGTTGGTCCACCCCGGGCACAGGCAGTTGACGGTGATGCCGAGCTGCCCGACGGTCACGGCAAGCTGCTTCGTCAGGCCGATCAGCGCGTGTTTGGCGGTGGTGTAGCCCAGACTTCCCGCGGCATGCTTCGACGCACCGGAGCCGATGTTGATGATCCGCCCCCAGCCGCGCTCGCGCATCGACGGCAGGGCCGCGCAGGAAGCCCACCACGCGGACGTGAGGTTGAGGGCAAGGGTGTCTTCGAACGTGGTGTCGTCGACGCCGGTGGTGAACGGGTCCTGGCGGCGTCCGACGGTGCCGCCGACGTTGTTGACGAGAACGTCCGCGGCGCCGAACTCCTCGAGCGCGTACTCGACGGGGCGGCGAGCGTCGCGGCGCTCGCTCATGTCGGCGACGACGCAAGCAGCCGTCCCGCCCGCGCTACGGATGTCGGCGACGACGGATTCCAGATCGGCGGCGGTGCGGGAGGCCACCACGACCGTCGCGCCCTCGACAGCGAAACGTGCGGCCATCGCCCGGCCGATGCCGCGGCCGCCGCCGGTGATGACGGCGACGCGACCGTCGAGCTTGCCCATGGGGAGGATTCAAGCAGTGCCTGCATCCGGCCCGCAGAAATTGTGGCGAACGGTCGTCGAAGGCGACCATTCGCGGCAATATCTGCTGGGTTCACCCGCTCTGCTGGCGCCGGGCCCAGACGCTTTCGACGGTCGAGTGCAGCAGCGACGCTTTGGGATAGCCCGCGTATGCAGCGAAGTGCGTGACGAACTCGCGCAGCTCTTCGATGCTGATGTCGCCGGACGTGAGCGCTCCGCCGACGTGGATCGCGAGCGCGTCGCCGATCCCTGCAGCGGCGACGCACGTCAGGGAGATCCAGCGGCGCTCCTTTCGGGTGAGGCCTGGCCGGTTCCAGACCTCTGCGAAGACCTGATCGACCATCACCTCCATGAACGGCCCCTGCACCTGGGGCGGCGGGAATCCGGTCACGTCGCTGAACATTTCCAGCCCAGCGGCGCGACGGTCTGCGCTCGGTTCGCTCACGGGAGCTCCTGCGTGAGGGGGGTCGTGGACCACACGATCATCGCTGCCGGGCGCAGAAACCGCTCGCGCAGGCACGAGATTGCCCTGCAGAGAGCCGGAGGCGGGGATTGAACCCGCGACCTATCGCTTACGAGGCGATTGCTCTGCCACTGAGCTACTCCGGCATGCGCCCGGCACCCGGACGGCAATAGATCCGTCCCGCCGCGCGGCGCTCATCAAGGATGCCACAGGCGCCGCACGGGCCACGGCTTCAGGCCGGGGTCACACAGCCCAGCTCTCGCCGAGCACCTCGCCGAGCTTCGCGCGGTCGAGCAGCCGGCGCCGCGACGCCTCGATGAGCGACGCAGCCCGCTCCGCGACGCTCCCGACCAGCCGGCCACCCTGCTTCACGATCGCCCCGTCGGCGATCACGGTGTCGACGTCGGAGGGGCCGGCGTTGAGCACGATGGTGGTGACGGCGTCGTTGAGCGGCGAAAGGTGCGGCTTGCTCACGTCGATGAGCACCAGGTCGGCGCGCTTGCCCGGGGAGATCGTGCCGATGCGGTCGCTCATGTTCCACGCGGCGGCCCCCGCGACGGTGACGAAGCGCAGGACGTCGCGGTGGTCGAGGTCGACGCTCATCGGCGGCTCGTCGCGCTGCAGGGCCGCCGCGTTCGCGCGGGCGCGCTCAGCCGCGAGCGCCACGCGCATCTCGCTGAACAGGTCCGTCCCGGTGCCCGCAATCGTGTCGGTGCCGAGTGCCGGTAGCAGCCCGTGCTCGAGCGCCCGGCCGGTCACCGGAAACGTCGTCATGGCCATCGACATGTCCACCGTCGGGCAGGGGGAGATCGATCCGCCGGTGGCCGCGATCCGCGCCAGGTCGGTGCCGGAGAACTGGGCGCCGTGGGCGTGGTGCACGTCCGGGCCGAGAATGTCGAGCTGGTCGAGCGTCTCGATCGTGCGGTACTTCGCCAGGTAGCCGGGCAAGCCCGAGTGGATGCTGATCGGCAGTCCGAGATCGCGCGCCAGGCGGAAGTCGTACTCGGTGACCTCGGGCGTCGAGAACTCCGGGCCGCGCAGCGCCAGGCCCATCGTGACGCGTGCCGCGTCGTCGGACAGGGTCTCGGCGCGCATGCGGCGCACGTCCGCCGGATGCCGCTCGGTGCTCTCCGCGAACCACTTCATGACCCCTTCCCCGACGGGCGGGCCATACAGGAAGAGGCCTCGGATGCCCGAGTCCTGGAGCGCGCGGACGTTCTCGTCGGCGTGGGCGGGAGTCGTGACGATGTGGGACCAGTCGGCCACCGTCGTGATGCCGGCGTTCAACGCCTGCAGGGAACCCCACAGCACGCCGGCGTAGACGTCGCCGGGGTCGTACTTGTCGAGCAGGCCGCCGAGCACGACGCCGAAGTAGCCGCCGAGCGAGACCTTGCCGCCCGCACCGCCGATCGCCCCCTGCCAGACGTGGCGGTGGGAGTCGACGAGGCCGGGGATGACGACCTTGCCGGCACCGTCGATCACGGTCGTTCCGGCGCTCCCGGCTGCACTGGCCCCCACGGCCAGGTCGGTGCCAACGGCGGTGATGGCGTTGCCGTCGATAAGGATGTCGGCGCGCGAAAGGTCACCCATCGCGTCGTCGAGCGTGATGACGTGGGCGTTGCGGATCAACAGGCGAGACATGAGTCCTCCGGGTCGGGAAGGCTGGCCGCGCGGGCGCGTGGCTGGGTGACGTGGAAGGCACGTGCTGTCTGCGGGAACGTCACACGGTGATGATGATCATCGACGTTAATCGCCGTCCAACATCAAAGCTGGATAGCTTCATCTCGATCTGAGATAGTCCGCAGGTGGAGACGCGCAAGCTCGAAACGTTCCTGGCGGTGGCGGAGACCCGCAGCTTCACCAAAGCGGCGCAGCAGTTGCGCGTGGTGCAGTCGGGGGTTTCGACATCGGTACGGCTCCTCGAGCGGGAGCTCGGCGGCTTGCTCTTCGACCGGACCACCCAGCGGGTCGAGCTGACCGAGGCGGGCAAGGCGCTTGTCCCGCAGGCGCAGCGGGTGCTCGCGGCCGTGCACGACGCCCGTCAGGCGGTCCGCGAGATCGGCGCTGGCCAGCGCGGGACGCTTCGCCTCGGAATTCTCTACGGCATCACCCCGGAGCCGGTGCGCCAGACCCTGGCCCGGTTTCGCAGCAGCTTCCCGAACGTGGAGATCCAGCTGAGCGGACCGGGCTCGGCCGGCTCCGCGGACCACATCGAGCGCGTGCGAGAGGGGGTACTCGACCTCGCGGTCGTCATCACGATCGGCTCGCTGGCCGGAGTGAGCCTTCACGCGCTGCTGAACGAGCAGGTGGTGCTCGCCTGCCCGCCGGACCACCGGCTCGCCGGGCAGGCTGCTGTAGGGCTGGCAGACGTCGTGGACGAGCCGGTCATCGACTTTCCGCTGGGTTGGGGCGTGCGGAGCGCGGTGGATCGCGCGTTCTCCGCAGCCGGCTTGCTCCAGCGGCGCAGCACGTTTCAGATGAACGACATGGCGACGATGCTCGAGCTGGTGCGCCTGCGGATGGGCCTCGCCTTCGTGCCGGGATCCGTTGCGGGCCAGGCGCATGACTTGCACTTCCTCCAGATACGGCAGCATCCGCCGAGCTACCAGATCGCCTTGGCGGCACCGCGAGCGCGCGAGCTCACCCCGGTGGCCGCGCAGTTCCTGCGGATCGCGCTCGGGCGCGGCGACGAGCGGATGCAGGCCCGGCGAGGCCAGCGGTAGACCGCGAGGCCCGCGCACCCGCCGGTTCGCCGCGGCGTAGTGGCACGTGGCCTGGTGTCATCCGATCGGCCGAGGTACTTGGTCCGGGAGCGAGCGGACCTATTACCCGGTGGCCTGTGCAGCCGATGCCGATAGGTCACCGTCAGCGATCCGAGCGCTCCCTGCCTGCGCTCAGGATGGGCCGAGCCACCGAGAGGCGGGGGGGACGTGGGGAAACCGCTCGATCGCCTTGCGGTCCTGCTGGAGCGGGCCGTTGCGGCCGTCCTGACCCTGGCCTCGCGGATCAAGCGTTCGAAGGCGCGCTCGTTCCTGCAGCTGGCTGGATTCCTGACCGCCTTCGTACTCCTCGGCTGGGCGGCGGGGGCCTCACGCTTCGGCGTCGACCACGGCGCGGCCTATTTCGGGCCGCTCGGGCTGGCCGGGGGAGCTCTGACCATCGTTCGCGGGCGCTGGCGACTCGCGTACCTGGCCGCGACGTACTGCGGCACGTTAGCCGTCTCGCTCCTCATGGGCAGCCCCGCCCTGCTCAGCGCAGCCCTGGCGGTCGCCACGACGGTGGAGGCGCGTGCCTTCGCTGGGCTGGTCGCCCGCTACCCACGGATTCCGCCGGCTGGACGACCGCCGGGCGCTGTACCACTTCGTCCTCGTGTCCGCCGCGGCGGTGGCCGCCGGTTCGGCGGTGTCCGTTCCGGCGCTGGCCGGCTTCGGATCGAAGGGCGACTTCGCCGTCACCGTGTGGGTCGTCCGAGCGCTTGCCGACCTGCTCGGGCTCCTCACGGTCGCACCACTGCTCCTGCTCGGACGCAAGCCCTGGAACTGTCGCGGCCGCAGCCTGCTGGGATTGGCCGGCTTCGTCGGGGCGCTGCTGGTGTCGATCCTCCTGGCGTTCGACACGCGCCACTTCGAGTTCGCCTTTCCCTACCTGCCGCTCGCTATCTCGCTGCTCGCGGTCGTCCAGATCGGCGCTCCAGCCGCCATCGTGCTGCCACAGGTGCTCGTTCCGACGGCGGTGTGGCTCACCCGGCTCGGGCACGGGCCGTTCGCCTCCCTGTCGGCGCCGTCGCTCAGCCGCACGCTCGCCGTTCAGCTCTACGTGCTGGTCGGGACGCTCGCCTGCTGGCTGATCGCCGCGGTCGTGGGTGAGCGGGCGACTGCCGAGCGAGCGCTGGCCGAAAGCAACCGGGATCTCGAGCAGCGCGTCGGCCGGCGCACGACCGCACTCGCGCGCGGCAACGTGGCCTTGGAGCTGGCCGCTGATGTCACGCGCTCCCTCGCGGAGGCCGGCCTCGACAGAGCCGTCACCATCCGCACTGCCGCGCGCAAGATCGCGGCCGCGGTCGGGGACGTCTGCGTGATCTCCCAGCTCTCGGCGGACGGAGCCGAGATCGTCACGATCGAGGTGCAGTCGCGCGATAGTGCCCTCGAGGTCGCCACTCGCGAATGCTTCCTGCCGCTGCACTTCGATGCCCGCAGCACCGGATTGACGGGCCGGGCGCTCGCCACTCACCAGACGGTGCGCGCCGGCGGTGGCCCGGCGGCTCTGGCCGGCGTCTCGCATCCGAGCCTCGCTGACTACTTCCGCGCGAACGGCGTCCACAGCGCTCTCGTCGCCCCGATGCACGCGGACGGCGCCTTGCTCGGCGCCATCACGCTCCTGCGTTCCGGCTCGCCCAACGCCTTCGACGACTTCGACGAGCAACTCCTGCAGGATTCTCGCCGACCGGGCCGGCCTCGCTTTCGCGAACGCCCGGTTGCACGAGGCGTTGCGCGACAGCGAGGAGCGGTTCCGCGCAGCGTTCGACGACGCTCCCGTCGGCGTGGCGATGGCGAGCCTGGACCCGGGGCGCCGCGGCGAGTACCTCGCCGTCAACGCCGCCTTCTGCGAACTCACCGGTTACCCGCGCGAGCAATTGCTGGCCGGGATGAGCGATCGCCATCTGGACCATCCGGAAGACCGGGTCGGAGGACGCGCCCACGAGCGGGGGGCCGCCGGCGACGGCGACGGCGTCGTGCAGCAGGAGAAGCGTTTCGTGCGGGCCGACGGTACGACGATCTGGGTGCGGCGCAGCTCCTCGGTCATCAGGCGCAACGGCCGGCCCTGGTACGCCATCGTCCACTGCGGCGACATCACCGCGAGCCGTCATGCCGAGGAGGAGCTTGCCGAGAGCGAGGGGCGTTTCCGCGCCGCCTTCGACGACGCCCCGGTAGGGATGGGTCTCATCGGGCTGACGGGGGCGCGCGCCGGTCAGTACCTGCGGGTCAACGCCGTGCTGAGCAAGGTCACCGGGTATGGCGAGGACGAGCTGGTCGGCATGGACTTTCGCGCTCTCACGCACCCGGACGACCGGGTGGAGGACGACGCGGCTGCCGCCGAACTGGCCTTAGGCCTGCGCGAGCACACCCAACGCGACAAGCGGCTTCTGCACCGTGACGGCCGGTTCGTCTGGGTGCGCTCGTGGACCTCGGTGGTCAAGCACGAGGGACGCACGGCCTACGCCATCGAACACGTTCAGGACATCACGTCGCACAAGAGCGCCGAGGAACTGCTGGCGCATCAGGCGCTGTACGACGGGCTGACCGGCATCGCCAACCGCCATCTGGTCATGGAGCACCTGCAGCAGGCGCTCGCCCGGCTGGGACGTGAGCACGGCCGGGTAGCCGTGCTCTACCTCGATGTCGATCGGTTCAAGGGAGTGAACGACACCCTTGGCCACGAGGCGGGCGACCAGCTGCTGATCGAGGTGGCCGCGCGCGTGCGGGCCACGGTTCGCGGCGTGGACACCCCCGGCCGGCTCGGCGGCGACGAGTTCGCCATCGTCTGCCCGGACATCAGCGATGCCGCGGGCGCCTGCCGGCTCGCGGCCCGCATTGCCGAGGCGGTCGCCGCCCCCTTGCAGGTCGCCGGCCGGACGCTTCACCCGCAGGTGAGCATGGGGGTCGCGCTCGCCCGCTCGTCGACGGTGGGTGCCGCTGACCTGCTCCACCAGGCCGATACGGCGATGTACGCGGCCAAGCAGCGGGGTCGTGGACGCATCGAGCTCTACCGCTCGTCACTCGACATTCCCGAGCAGCGCCGGGCTGTCGTCGAGACGGATCTGATGGAGGCGATCCGCCACGGATGGCTGCATCTCCAGTACCAGCCGGTCATCGAGATCCAGACCGGCGAGATCGTTGCCGCCGAAGCGCTGCTGCGGGTCGCGCATCCGGAGCGCGGCCTGCTCGGCCCGCACTCGTTCATCGACGTGGCCGAGGAAAGTGACCTGATCTTCCAGATCGAGGACTGGGTGCTTCGCCGGGCCTGTGCTCAGCTCGCGGACTGGCAGCGCGACTTTCCGCGTGGCCCGCTGGAGATGGCGGTCAACATCTCGGGGCGGCAGTCGGCGCGCCTCGCGCTCTACCGCCGGGTGTGCACTGCTGCTCGCGCCGCCGGCGTGGCGCTGTCCAGCCTCTGCCTGGAGATGACGGAGCGGGTGCTGATCGACGCCGACCATTCCGTCAACGCCGATCTGCAGAAGCTGGCGAGCCGGGGGGTCGGCATCGCCATCGACGACTTCGGTACCGGCTACTCCTCTCTCTCGTACTTGCAACGCTTTCCGGTGAGCACGCTCAAGATCGATCGCACCTTCGTCGCGGGGCTGGGCCGCAACGCGCGGGACGAGGCCATCGTCTCGGCCGTGACGGCGCTCGGCCGGGCGCTGGACCTGACCATCATCGCCGAGGGGGTCGAAACCGGGCAGCAACTGGAGCGGGTCCGCCAGCTCGGTGGTCACCGCGCGCAGGGCTACCTGTTCGCGAAACCCTGTGACGCCGACGATTTCGCGCGGTTGCTCGAACGGCAGGCGGACGCGGGCGCGCTGGTCCCGGCGCAGCGCAGCATCCCGGCCAGGGTGCGCTCGCCGCGGCGCTAGGCCTTCTGCACCCGCTTGCGTCCGGCTTCGACGACCCAGCTGGACTCGGTCGAGACCGGCGAGGTCGGCCCCTTCAACACGTCGTCGACGACGCGGTAGTCCGCCGTCCACGTGTGCGGCGTGATGGTGTGACGCGAGTAGCCACGCTTGGTCCCGTTGAAGTGAACGACCGCCGGTGCAGCGGTCGGCAGCTGGCTGCGAGCCACCTGGTCCAGCGTCTGGTCGAAGCTCGAGCTGATCGACGTCGTACAGAATTCGGCTGCAATTGCTGGGGTTTCCGGCTTGTCGAAGTCGACCCGCAGATCGCTCACCCAGGTCGAGTGGATGTCGCCGGAGAGCACGATCGGGCTCTTGCGCTCGGCGAGCAGCTTCATGATCCGGGTGCGGTAAGGGCCGTAGCCGTCGTTCTGGTCGACCAGGATCAGTTCCGCGGTGCCGAGCTTTCCCTTCACCTGGGTCATCAGCGTCTGCTGCGCGACGACGTCCCAGGTGGTCTGGCTGGAGCTGAGCCCGTCGCGCAGCCACGCCTCCTGCGTCGCTCCGGCCAGCGTCCCGCTCGTGTTGTCCGCGCCGCAGCTGGCCGGGCCGAAGTCCTGCACGTCGCACGGGTGGGGCGTGCGGTACTGGCGGGTGTCCATGACGTTGAGCGTCGCCAGCGAGCCGTAGCCGAAGCGCCGGTAGATCTTCAGATCCGGGCTGCCGGGCTGCAGCGTCGCGCGGATCGGCTGGTGCTCGTAGTAGACCTGGTACGCCGTCGCCCGCTGGCGGGTGAACTCTGCAACCGTGCGGCGTTGGGCGCCCTTGTCCATGGGCTGCTCGACAAGACCGGCATAGTTGTTCTGGAACTCGTGGTCGTCCCAGGTGAGCACCCAAGGAAACGCGGCGTGGGCCGCGATCAGCGCCGGGTCGCTCTTGTACTGGCCGTAGCGGTTGCGGTAGTCGGCCAGCGTGATGCAGCGGGCCAGCACCGGATCCGATACGGGCGAATGCTTGCGAATGTCCTGCGCGGTGGGCGCGTATTCGTACAGGTAATCGCCGAGATGCAGCACGAGGTCGGCCGATTCCTGCGCGAGGTGCGAGTACGCCGGCCAGTAGCCCTGCGAGTAGTTCTGGCAATTGGCGACGGCCACGGTGAGCTTGCTGACGCTGCTGCCGGCTGCCGGAGCGGTGCGGGTGCGCCCGACCGGGCTGATCGCGTTGCCGACCCGGAAGCGGTAGAAGTAGTCGCTGGCCGGATCGAGGCCCTTCACGTCGGCGTGGACGGAGTGCGCCAGCTCCGGGGTGGCTTGCTCGATACCACTGGCGACGATCTTCGAGAACTGCTCGTCGGAGGCGACCTGCCACTGGACATCGACCGCCCGTCGCGGCATCCCGCCGCCGGCCAGCGGTTTCGGGGCGAGGCGCGTCCAGAGGATGACTGAGTCCGGCAGCGGGTCGCCGCTCGCGACGCCCAAGGAGTAAGCGCTCTCATCGACTCCGGGGACCGCGGCGGCCGTGCGCGAAGGGCCGGCGCTCGGCCGCGGTGCCGCGCTCTTGCTGCTGCTGCAGGCCGCCAGCGTCGCCAAGCTTCCGATACCGCCGGCAAGCAACTGGCGGCGAGACAGTGGCACGCCAGTATTCAACCTGCCGGCCCCCCAGGTTTGTCCCCCTACTGGGTGAACAACGGAAACAAGCCCGGTCTAGTGTTGCGTGCCATGGCAATGCCGGGGGGCACGCAGTCGCCAGATTCGCTTGGTGCTGCGTCGGATACGCAGACCGCGACCCTGCTCGTCGCCGAGGACGACGAGGGTTCGCGGCTCGCGCTTGCGCGCAGTCTGGAGCGCTACGGCTATCGCGTGATCGAGGCCGCGGATGGGGAGATTGCGCTCCGGCTTTTCCAGAGCACGGCGCGTATCGATCTCGTCGTCCTCGATATCGGGCTGCCGCGGCTCGATGGCTTTGCCGTGCTTTCGCGGCTTCGTCAGCTCAGTGATGTCCCGGTGATCATGCTGACCGGGCGGGGCGAGGAGGTCGACCGCGTTGTCGGTCTCGAGCTCGGCGCCGACGACTACGTGTTGAAGCCCTACTCCCTGCGCGAGCTCGTCGCCCGGGTGCGGGCCCGGCTGCGGCGCCGTCCTTCTGCGGAGGAGCGTCACCCCGCCGGGCCGGAGCCGCTCGTCTACGGCGATCTGACGATCGATCCGCGAGCCCGCGAGATCCACATCGGCGGCGAGAAGATCGACCTGACCGCCCGTGAGTACGAGCTGTTCGCCTTTCTGGCGTCCCACCCGCGCCAGGTGTTCAGCCGCGAGGAGTTGCTGGAACACGTCTGGGGTACCCGCTTTCAGGACCCGGCGACGGTCACCGAACACATCCGCCGGGTACGCGCCAAGATCGAGCAACACCCGCCCACGCGCAAGGTGCTGACCACCTTGCGCGGGATGGGCTACCGCTTCGATCCCTGATCCCCAAGCCGCGGGATCAGCGCGATTCGTGCGCCTGGCGTGAGCCGCAGACTGATGCTCGCGAGCACGACGTGCGCCGCCCACCGTCGGTGAGCCGCACGACCACCTGATCGCGCGGCACGTCGTGGCCGACCACCTTGCCCTCGCCCTCGTCGGTGGACACCATCTCGCCGAGAGTCGGTGCCGTCGCCTTGAACTGCGTGTAGAGCGGATGCTCGTACTTGAGGCAGCAGAGCAACTTCCCGCAGGCACCGCTGATCTTCAGCGGGTTCAGCGGGAGATCCTGATCCTTGGCCATCCGCACGCTGACCGGCTCGAAGTCCTTCAGGAACGTCGAGCAGCACAGGTCGCGCCCGCAGGGACCGATGCCGCCCTGCACCCGCGCCTCGTCACGGGCATTGAGCTGGCGCAGCTCGACGCGGGCCGCGAGCGTTCGCGAGAGGTCGCGGACCAGCTGGCGGAAATCGACGCGCTGCGGCGCGGAGAAGTAGACCGTGTAGCGGTTGGCATTGTTGCTACCACCCACGTAGTCGACCGCGACGACCTTCATCGGGAGGCCGAGTTCGCGCGAGAGGCGTTTGGCCGCGACCCGCCCCTCCGCTCGCTTCCGGCGAGCCTCAGCCGTGCGTTCGAGATCGGCGTCGGTGGCCATCCCGGCAAGGACCGGCAGCCCGCCGACGTGTTCGGCGATCTCCTCTGCCGCCCAGACGCACTCGGCGACCTCGGGCCCCTCCTCGGTCGGGACCAGGACCAGGTCACCGACCTTGGGCTCGAGCGGACCGGGATCGAGGTAGTAGAGCTTGCCGTTGCGATCGAACGACACGGCACACATACGCGTCACGGGCACCTCCGGGCGAGCAGCGTAACGCGTCTGATCAGCCTCGTGGATAGGCGAGCTTCACGGCGAGGGCCTCGATGGCCAGCTGCGGGGCGACGCCGGTGTACTCGAGCAGCGACGCGCGGCAGGCCAGCACCGCCTCGATGCGAGTAAGCGTTTGCTCCGGGGTGCTGGTGCGCGCGGCCTTCTCCATGGCGACCCGCTGGTCGTCGTGGACCGCTTCGACGTCGGAGCCGACCTGGATCGTCAGGACGTCGCGGTACCAGGCGGCGAGGTCGACGAGGGCATGGTCGATGACGTCACGCACGCCCCGGCTGGCCCGCGACTTCTGCCGCTTCTGCAGGTCCTTCACGGCCCCCGCTGCCCCGCGCACCTTCACGGCTGACCCGGAGCGCGCGCCACCACCGGAGCGCCCCCCGGCGAGCGTCGCTTCCAGCGCGGCCAGCTCCTCGTGCTCGCGACCGGTGAAGGACGCCTGGGACTCTTCCACCGCCGCCTCGTACAGGTCGGCGGCTGCGGCGAGAGCGTCGGCCAGGCCGCCCAGCCGGGTCGGCAGTCGCAGGACATCCGCCCGTCGCGCGCGGGCCTGCTCGTCGGTCGCGAGGCGCCGGGCGCGGCCGAGATGGCCCTGGGCGGCCCGGGCGGCGAACGCCGCGATCGCCGGGTCGACGCCCTCGCCCACGAGGGCGGCCGTCAGCGCGGCGCTGGTCGGGATCTGCAGCTGCACCTGGCGGCAACGGGAGGCGGTGGTCGGCAGCATGTCGGCGGCGGTCGGGGCACACAGCACGATGACGGTGCGCTCGGGGGGCTCCTCGAGCGTCTTCAGCAGGGTGTTCTCGGCTTCCTCGGTCAGCCGGTCGGCGTCCTCCACGAGGATGATCCGATAGCGGCCCACCCCGGGCGCCGTCGACGCCTGGCGCACCAGCTCGATGGCTTGCTTGATACCGATCGAGAGCCCTTCGGGCGACTCGACGACGAGGTCGGCGTGGACGCGGGTGAGGACGGCGTGGCAGGCCGCGCACTCCCCGCAACCGGTGCGGGTCTCGCATTGGAGAGCGGCGGCGAAGGCCAGGGCGGCGACGGATCGGCCGGAACCCGCCGGCCCCGTGATGAGCCAGGTAGGGACGAGCGCGTGGCCGGCGGCGGCATCAGCCAGGGTGTCGACGACGTGTTGCTGCCCGATCAGCGCTCTCCAGACGCCGGTCCGCGGCTGCTCCTGCGTGAGGCTCATGGCTGCGGCGCCATCACCGGTAGCAGCGGGTCGACGGCGGCGAGCACCCCGCCCGCGACCTGATCAGGCGCCCCGTTCGCATCGACGACGGCGTAGCGCTCGGGGGCCGCCGCCGCGAGCGTGAGAAAGCCGGAGCGAACCCGGTTGTGGAATTCGAGCGCCTCACCCTCCAGCCGGTCGGCGGCGCCGCTGCGGCCGCGGGCCCGGCGCAGGCCGAGCTCGGGCTCGAGATCGAGGACGACCGTCAGGTCGGGGAGCAGCCCACCCGTCGCCCAGAGCGAGGTACGGGTGACCACGTCGATGTCGAGGCCGCGTCCGAACCCCTGGTAGGCGATCGAGGAGTCCAGGTAACGGTCGCTGAGGACGATCGCGCCCCGAGCCAGCGCGGGAGCGATGACGTGGGCGACATGCTCGGCGCGGTCCGCCGCGTAGAGCAAGGCCTCGGTCTGCGCCGTGATGGACGTGGCGGGATTGAGCAGCAGCTCCCGGAGCTGGAGCCCGACGGGGGTATCGCCCGGCTCGTAGGTGACGACGACCTCGAAGCCGCGGCCGGCCAGATCGTCGGCCAGGATGCGCAGCTGGGTGCTCTTCCCGGTGCCCTCGCCGCCTTCCAGCGCGAGGAAGCGGCCGCGCGGCTGGGCCCCCTGTGCTCCCTGGGGTCCCGGATCGGCGGCGGGGGTCACGGCTTGCGGGCTCGCGCTGCCTTCGCCGGCTTCTTCGCCGGCGCTCGCTTGGCCGCCTTGCGGGCCCGAGCCGGGGCCGGTCCGCGGGCCCGCCGATCGGCGAGCAGCTCGCTCCCGCGCTCAGCGGTGATCTCCTCGATCGTGTCGCCCTTGCGCAGGCTGGCGTTGGTCTCACCATCGGTGACGTAAGGGCCGAAGCGGCCCTCCTTGATCACCATGGGCTTCTGGCTCACCGGGTCGTTGCCGAGCTCGCGAAGGGGAGCGGCTGCCGCCGCGCGTCCCCGCAGCTTCGGCTGGGCCAGCAGGGCCAGCGCCTCCTCCAGCGTCACCGTGAGCAGCTGGGACTCCTCGGCGAGCGAGCGCGACTCGCTGCCGCGCTTCACGTACGGGCCGTAGCGCCCGTTCTGCGCGGTGACCGGCTCGTTCTTCTCCGGGTCGACGCCGAGCGTGCGCGGCAACGAAAGCAGCGGCAGGACCTCTTCCAGCGTCACCGTCGCCGGATCCATGTCCTTGAACAGGCTGGCCCGCGCGACGGCCGGCGCGGACTTGCTCGCCTTCGCGCTGGGAGCCGCGTCGCCGGGCTCGGCGGCGAATCCGCGCTCCACGTAGGGGCCGTAGCGGCCGATCTTCAGCACGACCGGCTCGCCCGTATTGGGGTCGATGCCGAGCTCGCGATCACCGCTGGGCTGCGCGAGCAGCTCGAGCGCCTTCTCGACGGTCAGCTCGTCGGGGGCCAGATCATCCGGCAGGCTCGCGCGGCTCGTCTCGTCGCCGGCGCCCGCCGAGACGTACGGGCCGTAACGCCCGACCCGCACCACGATGGGCTCCCCGTCCGGGGTGGCGCCGATCGGGATCGAGTTGATCTCGCGGGCGTCGATGTCAGCAAGGCGCGATTCGACCATGAGCTTCAGGCCGCCGGCCCGCGCCATGCCGCCCTCGCGGCCCTCGGCGCTGCCGAAGTAGAAGCGGGTCAGCCACTCGGTGGATTCCCGCGAGCCGGAAGCGATCTCGTCGAGGTCGTCCTCGACGCTGCTGGTGAAGCGGTAGTCGACCAGCCGCCCGAAGTGGGCTTCGAGGAGGTGGACGACGGCGAACGCGAGCCAGGTCGGCACCAGCGCGCTGCCCTTGCGCCACGCGTAGCCGCGGTCGACGATCGTGCTCAGAATGCTGGCGTAGGTGCTGGGACGCCCGATGCCGAGCTCCTCCAGCGTCTTCACCAGGCTGGCTTCGGTGTAGCGGGCCGGCGGCGAGGTGGTGTGGCCCCGCGGGGTCAGCTCGCGCACCCCGAGGGCATCGCCTTCGTGCACCGGCGGTAGGCGACGCTCGCGGTCTTCGAGCTCGGCATCGGGGTCGTCACTGCCTTCGACGTAGGCCCGCAGGAAGCCGGGGAAGGTGATGACCTTGCCCGAGGCCTGGAAGGTCGCGTCGCTTCCCGCATCCGGACCGGAGCCGACCCGGGCCGCGAGCCGGACCGTGGCGCTGGTGCCGGTCGCGTCAGCCATCTGGCTTGCAACGGTGCGCTGCCAGATCAGCTCGTAGAGCCGGAACTCGTCGCCGTTGAGCTGCCCGGCGAGCTGACCGGGGGTGCGGAAGGAGTCGCCCGCCGGGCGGATGGCCTCGTGAGCCTCCTGAGCGTTCTTCACCTTGCGGGTGTAGGTGCGCGCCTTGTCCGGGACGTACTCCGGACCGTAGAGCTGGCTCGCCTGGGTGCGGGCGGCGGCGATCGCCGTCTCCGACAGCGCGGTCGAGTCGGTACGCATGTAGGTGATGTAGCCGTTCTCGTACAGCCGCTGCGCGATCTGCATCGTGCGCTGGCTGGAGAAGCGCAGCTTGCGACCCGACTCCTGCTGCAGCGTGCTGGTCATGAACGGGGCGTAGGGGGAGCGCCGGTAGGGGCGCTCCTCGACGCTGGTGACCCGGAAGTCGGCGCCGTCGAGACCCTCGACCAGGGCGCGGGCGGCGGCCTCGTCGAGGTGGCGCACCGAATCGCTGGTGAGGACGCCGGTCGAGTCGAAATCGCGACCCGTGGCGACGCGCGAGCCGGCCACACCCACCAGCGTCGCGGGAAGCGGCAGGCTCTCGTCGGACTGCGCGGTGAAGAGGCCTTCGATATCCCAGTAGCCCGCCGACCGGAACGCCATGCGGGCGCGCTCGCGCTCGACGAGGATGCGCGTCGCCACGCTCTGGACCCGGCCCGCCGAGAGCTTCGGCATGACCTTCTTCCACAGCACCGGGGAGACCTCGTAGCCGTAGAGCCGGTCGAGGATGCGGCGCGTCTCCTGGGCGTCGACCAGCCGCTCATCGATCTCCCGCGGGTTCTCCACCGCTGCGCGAATGGCCTGCGGGGTGATCTCGTGGAAGACCATGCGCCGGACCGGGACGCGCGGCTTCAACGTCTGGAGCAGGTGCCAGGCGATGGCCTCGCCCTCGCGGTCCTCGTCCGTCGCCAGGAAGAGCTCGTCGGCGCCTTTCAGCAGCGCTTTGAGTTTGGCGACCTGGGCTTTCTTATCGGCGGTGACGATGTAGAGGGGCTCGAAACCGTTGTCGACGTCGACCCCGAGCCGCGCCCAGGGCTTCCCCTTGTCGGCGGCCGGGATGTCGGCCGCGTTGCGCGGAAGGTCGCGGATATGGCCGATGCTGGACTCGACGAGATAGCCGTCACCGAGGTATCCGGCAATCGTGCGTGCCTTGGCCGGCGACTCAACGATGACCAGCCTGACCCCGCCGGCAGCGGGGGCGCTGCCGTTGGTCTGGGTGGTCCTTGCGCGCGGCGGCACGGCTTCCTCGATTCGTGGAGCGGGGGTCACTGGGCGGACGGTGCACCCACCGCTGCCCGGCGCGAATGCCTGGCGGGGTGGGCCCTAGGGGCGTCAATGTACGGCGAGGCGATGACTATTCCTCCGAGCAGCTCCTCAGATCAGTCCTGATCGGTTGGCGGAGCGGACCTGGGTGAAACGGTCGTAGCCGAGTCTCGTACAGGGCTGATGGTAACCACGGGATTCACCAAGACTTCTGTCCGCAGGCTGTTAGCGACGTAGCACTCGCGGTGAGCTACTTCGCACAAGTGAAGCACGCGAGCCTCGGTGACGGGGCGCTCCGGACGGCTGGCGACGGTGATGTGAGGGCGTAGCGAGATGGCCGTGAGCGCTGGGTCCTTGACATCGCTGGGCATCTCGCCGAGCGCGCGGTCGCGGTAATCGACGACATCGATCCGGGCTCGCGCGGCGACGGCCAGGAACGAGAGCAATTGGCACGACGCGGCGGCGAGAACGAGCATTTCTTCGGGATTCAGGCAGGCCGGATCGCCGAGAAAGCCGGCATCCGCGGACAGCGGAAGCGTGAATCCGGAAGCGGTGCTCCCGGCGTGGCGCCGGTCGTAGCCGTCGTACCCGACTCCCGTCGCGCCGGACCAGGCCACCTGCGCGATGTAACGATGCATCGCCATAGCCTTCCCATGTCAACCTCACAAAGTGGGTTTGGACGGGAAACGCCGGTCAAACCCACTCGGTGAAGCGTTGATCATGGAATGCACAGCGCCCCGCCGGAAAACCGGCGGGGCACTGCGCTGACTGGTTCTGCGAGGTGCAGATCAGACCGGGACGGTCTCCGGCGCCGGGCTGGCCGGGGTGCCGGTATCGCCGGGGCCGCCCGCCATCAGCGAGCTGCTCCGGCGCTTGCTGTTCCAGATCACGCCGATCAGCACGACGACCGCGACGAGCGCGATCGCGATACGGATCGGGTTGCTCTGGTCCTTGCCGACCGAGAACTTGACGACGGCCGGCACGATCAGCAGCGCCACCAGGTTCATGACCTTGATCAGCGGGTTGATGGCCGGACCGGCGGTGTCCTTGAACGGGTCACCGATCGTGTCGCCGATGACGGTCGCCTCGTGGACCGGCGAGCCCTTACCGCCGTAGGCACCGTCCTCGACCATCTTCTTGGCGTTGTCCCAGGCACCACCCGAGTTCGACAGGAAGACAGCCATCAGCACACCGCCTCCGATCGCGCCGCCGAGGTAGCCACCGAGTGCCGGGTAGCCGAGGCCGAAGCCCACCGCGATCGGTGCGAGAACGGCAAGCGTTCCGGGGGTGATGAGCTCGCGGAGCGAGTCACGGGTGCAGATGTCGACGACCCGCCCGTAGTCGGGAAGCTCGGTGCCTTCCATGATCCCGGGCTTGGTGCGGAACTGCTCCCGCACCTCGAAGACCACGCGGCCCGCTGCTCGCGAGACCGCGTTGATGGCCAGTCCGCTGAACAGGAAGACGACCGCCGCGCCCAGGATCAGGCCGACGAGCACGTCCGGGTAGGAGATGTCGAGACCCCGCGCGATGTGAACGCCGGAGAGCCCCTCGAACGCCTTCGCCACTTCGGTCTGGGTGGTCTCGGTGAACGAGCCGAACAGCGCCGTCGCGGCGAGCACCGCCGTCGCGATCGCGATGCCCTTGGTGATCGCCTTGGTGGTGTTGCCGACGGCATCGAGGTCGGTGAGGACGCGGGCGCCCTTCTCGTCGATGTCGCCGCTCATCTCGGCGATGCCCTGCGCGTTGTCGCTGACCGGGCCGAAGGTGTCCATCGAGACGATGACGCCGACCGTGGTGAGCAAGCCGGTGCCGGCGATGGCGACGGCGAACAGCGAGACGAGCACGGTGCCCATGCCGAGCAGGTAGGCACCGTAGACGGCCGCTCCGATGAGGACCGCCGAGTAGACCGCCGACTCGAGACCGACGCTGATACCAGCCAGCACGGTGGTCGCCGGGCCGGTCAGGGCCGCCTCGACGATGTCCTTGACGGGCTTGCGCGTGGTCTCGGTGAAGTAGCCGGTCAGCAGCTGGATTGCGCCGGCGAGGATCAGCCCGATGAGCACCGCGACGAACGCGATGACCTGCGGATTGCCCTTCGCATCGAGCACCGAGCTGCCCTCGAGCTTGCTGAACTTGCTGGGCAGGTAGGTGAAGCAGACAATCGCGGAGCCGACGACCGAGACGCCGGCGCTGACGAAGAAGCCGCGGTTGATGGCCGACAGGCCGGTGCGGTCGCTCTCGCGCGGGCTGGTCGCGAAGATGCCGATGACGGCTGTGATGACGCCGACCATCGGGATCGCCAGCGGGAAGACCAGGCCCTTGGAGCCGAACACCTCTTTACCGAGGATCAGCGCCGCGACCAGCGTCACGGCGTAGGACTCGAAGAGGTCAGCGGCCATACCGGCGCAGTCACCGACGTTGTCACCGACGTTGTCGGCGATGGTCGCGGCGTTACGCGGGTCATCCTCGGGGATACCGGCTTCGACCTTGCCAACGAGGTCGGCGCCGACGTCGGCCGCCTTGGTGAAGATGCCGCCGCCGACACGCATGAACATGGCGAGCAGGGCGGCGCCGAAGCCGAAGCCCTCCAGCACCTGCGGAGCGTCCTTGCGGAAGATGATCACGACGAGGGAAGCGCCCAGCAGGCCGAGGCCCACCGTGAGCATGCCGACGACGCCGCCGGTGCGGAACGCGATTCGCATCGCAGGCCGCTCGCCCTGGTTCTGCGCCGCGGCAGCGACCCGGACGTTGCCGCGCACCGCGAGGCCCATGCCGGAGAAGCCGACGGTGAACGAGGCGGCCGCACCGATGATGAAGAAGATCGACCGGCCGATCCGCGACGCGGTGGTGTCGGCGGGCAGCGCCAGCAGGATGATCGGGATGATCACCGCGAAGACCACGAGGGTCTTGGCCTGGCGTCGCAAGTACGCTTCCGCGCCCTCTTGCACGGCGAGCGCAATCTGTCGCATGCGCGGGGTCCCGGCGTCAGCCGCGAGGACCTCGCGCATGAGTACGTATGCGACTCCGAGCGCCAGAATGGCGATCGCACCGATCACTGCAGCGAAGCCGACTTGGCTTCCGCTCAGCGACAAGGAGTCGCTCACCCCAGCGGCGAGCGGCGTCATACAACCTCCAGATCGGCTTTGGCGGGCAGACCGCGGGCGCAAACGCCACGTCGGTACACCGCCATGTCCCGGTCTGATACCGGGCCTTTATGTGGACATGCGGACAGCGGCCCATTTGAGCGGGCCGCTGAGTGACTGTGAGTGTAACGCCAGCGCAACGATTGCAGCGATCGTGACTCAGGCGAGCGCAGCGAGTCTGAGCGCGGGTCGCTGACCGTAGGCATTGACCGCTGCGCCGTCCGGAGGGCGTCAGAGGCCCGGGAAAGGCCGCGCGGCTAAAACGTGACTATCGGCCAACGCATCGTGACGGCGGTACCCGGCGAATCGGTGCGGTACTCGACGGAGACGTCGTCGACCAGTCCGGCGATGACCGCGAGTCCGAGCCCCGGGACCAGCTTGGCGACCTGGTGGGGCGGCGCGGACTCGGGTGCCGCGGCGGCGATGCGTGCCGTCTCGCGGAGCAGATCGTCGGCCGCGGCGCGGGCGGCGGAGGTGGAATCGCCGCGCACGCCGTTATCGCTGGGGTCGACGGCAGGCAGTTCGGCGCCGCCCGGACCCCCGTCCAGCACGGCAATTTCGAGAATCTCGTCGTCGTCGCGGAACTCGACGATGATGGGCGCTTGCGGGGCACTCTCCTCGTGCACGTGCACCGCCCGCGAACAGGCCTCGCCCACCGCGAGCTTGATCTCGTCGATCGTCACCGAATCCAGACCGAGCCGGCGGCCCAGGGCTGCCGCGACCAGCCGCGCCGTACGCACATGCGCGGGGAACGGGCTGATCTGCAGCTCGACCTTGGGCATCAAACGACCCGGCTAGACGGACATCGGCACGTGCATCAGTCGCCGGCCGCGAGGGCCTCGGCCACGGAAGCGTGGATCGGGAAGACCTTGGTGAGGCCGGTGATCCGGAAGATCTTGAGGATGCGCTCCTGGGTGCAGACCAGGCGCAGCGTGCCCTCGTGGGCCCGCACCCGCTTGAGGCCGCCGACCAGCACGCCCAGGCCGGTCGAGTCGAGGAAGTCGACGCCCTCCATGTCGACGATCAGGTGGTACGCCCCGCTCGAAACCAGGTCGATGAGCTGCTCCCGCAGCTTCGGGGCCGTGTAGACGTCGATCTCGCCGCCCACCTTGACGACCTTGTGGTCGCCTTCGTCGTAGGTGCTGAGAGACAGGTCCACGTGCTCCTCCAGAGTTCGGATGCTGTGCGCAAGGCTGCCGCGCGGTGCCAGCTGACCCGTTCTTACCTTGTCAGGGCCGACTTATCCCCCCGAGCATGGGTGATCTTAGGTCGCGGGCGGCCCTGCTGGGCATGGCGCAGTGGATCGCCTGGCCGCAATAGATTTGCCCGCGTGACGACTGGGGCCGTACCGCCCGTCCGGCACGACCCCGGCCCGGCGGCGGCGCAATCCACCCTGCTGCGCCGCCTCACCTTGGACGCCCGCCGGGCCGACTCCGTGACCCACGTCGAGGCGCTGCCCCAGCGGGAGGGCCGGACCGCGTCGTGGCCGCGCTGGGTGGACCCGCTTCTGCTGCGTCGCCTGGCGGCCAAGGGCATCCGGCAGCCGTGGGAACACCAGGCGCGGGTGGCCGACCACGCCTGGCACGGGCGGTCGGTCGTGGTCGCGACGGGCACCGCGTCGGGAAAGTCACTCGGCTACCTGCTGCCGGTACTCAGCCGGCTGCTGGCCGAGCCCGCGGCGCGCGCCATCTACCTCGCGCCGACGAAGGCGCTGGCCCGCGATCAGCTCAACACGGTGCGTGGCCTGGCGCTGGCCCAGGTGCGGGCAGCTGCGTACGACGGCGACCTTCCGCGTGAGGAACGGGAGTGGGTCCGCAGCCACGCGAGCCTGCTACTCAGCAACCCCGACATGCTCTCTGCGGCGATGCTTGCGCAGCACGCGCGCTGGGGGACGTTTCTGCGCGGCCTCGAGTTCGTCGTGATCGACGAATGTCACCATTACCGTGGCGTTTTCGGCTCGCATGTGGCCCAGGTGATCCGCCGGCTGCGCCGGGTCTGCGCCCGCTACGGCGCGAATCCGACGTTCGTGCTCGCGTCGGCGACGGTCGCCGACCCGGCCAGCACCGCCTCGCGGCTCACCGGACTGCCCGTCGAGGTCGTCGATGACGACGCCTCGCCACGAGGACCGGTGACGTTCGCGCTCTACGAGCCGCCGCTCACCGAACTGAAGGGCGAGCACGGCGCTCCGGTGCGGCGGTCCGCGCTCTCGGAAACCTCCGAGCTGCTCGCTGATCTGGTGGCGGACGGGGTGCCGACCCTCGCGTTCGTGCGGAGCCGCAGGGCCGCGGAGACGACGGCGCTCGGGGCGCGCCGGGCGCTCGCCGCGGCCGGACCGGAGGGTGCCCGAGCGGCCCGGCGGGTCGCCGCCTATCGCGCCGGCTACCTGCCCGAGGAGCGGCGAGCGCTCGAAACGGCCTTGCGCAGCGGCGAGCTGCTCGGTCTGGCGGCGACGAACGCCCTCGAGCTCGGGATCGACGTCAGCGGGCTGGACGCCGTGGTCCTCGCCGGCTTTCCGGGCACGCTTGCCTCGCTCTGGCAGCAGGCCGGCCGGGCCGGGCGCGGCGGCGGGGAGGCACTCGCGATCCTCGTCGCCCGCGACGACCCGCTCGACACGTTTCTCGTCCATCACCCGCAGGCGGTTTTCGGGCGTCCCGTGGAGGCGGCCGTGCTCGACCCCGACAACCCGTACGTGCTGGCCCCGCATCTGGAGTGCGCCGCCTCGGAGCTGCCGCTCAAGGAGAGCGATCTCGAGCTCTTCGGCCCGTCGGCGCCGGCGATCGTCGACGACCTGGTGCGCCGTGGCCGGCTCAGGCGTCGCTCGGCAGGCTGGTACTGGACGGCCCGCGAGCGGCCCCGGGTCGACTTGCGCGGCACCGGTGGTGCTCCGGTCGCCGTCGTCGAGGAAGCCACCGGCCGGCTGCTCGGCACGGTCGACCCGGCCAGCGCGCACACTCACGTGCATCCCGGGGCGCTCTACCTGCATCAGGGCGAGTCGTTCGTGGTTCGCGCGCTGATCGAAGAGGAGGGCGGCGAGGAGGCGACGAGGGCATCGCGCTGGTCGAGCCCGTCAAAGCGGATTGGAACACGACGGCGCGCGAGGTGACCGACCTTCGGGTCGTCGAGGAGCTCCGGCGCCGCCGGGCCGGAAAGCTCACGGTCTCCTTCGGGACGGTCGACGTCAGCAGCCAGGTGGTGGGATACCTGCGCCGGCGCATCACCACCGGGGAGCTCCTCGGCGAGGAAGCGCTCGACCTTGCGCCCCGCGAGCTGCGCACCCGCGCGGTCTGGTACGTCGTGCCGGCCGAGCTCCTTGCGGCGGCGCAGCTCTCCGACGCCGATGTTCCGGGCGCGGCGCATGCCGCCGAACACGCGGCCATCGGCCTGCTGCCGCTCTGGGCGACCTGCGATCGCTGGGACATCGGTGGGGTGTCGACCGCGCTGCACCCGGACACCGGCGAGGCGACGATCTTCGTCTACGACGGCGCCCCGGGCGGCGCGGGCTTCGCCGAGCGGGGCTTCCAGCGCATCGACGGGTGGCTGGCCGCGACGAAGGAGGCGATCGACGCCTGCGAATGCGCGAGCGGCTGCCCGTCGTGCGTCCAGTCGCCCAAGTGTGGCAACGGCAACGACCCGCTCGATAAGGCGGGGGCGTCGCGGCTGCTGGGTCGGGTGCTCGGCGAACTGCATGGCTGAGCCGGCGCGCCTCACGAGACTGCCAGGCCCGCTCTGGCGCTCGCCCGGGCCGCCAGCGGGCCGCGGACGCCGACCCGGACGGTGACGCTGGACCCGTCGACCGTGCAGCTTTCCAGCACCGCCCCGTTGCGCCGGGCGACGGCGCCCGCCGCGGAGCAGGTGCCGGGGACGCCGGCGGCTGCGGCGTGCTGAGCGCCGGCAAGAGCGGCCAGATCCGCCGCCGTCTCCGCGCGCTGGCGGGCCGTGCCCGCCAGACCGGCGATGACCCAGGCGCTGCAGATCGCCCCGCTCGCCAGCATCCCCGCCAGGAGCCAGACCGTCGCGGACCCGGCGTCTGCCCGGTCTGGCGCAGCGCCTGCCCGGATCCCCCGCCAATAACGGGTCACGGCGAATCCGTCGCTTCGTCTGCTGCCGAGGCTGCGGCCGATAACGAGGCGGACAACCCGTCGAAGCCTGCCAGTGGGCTGGTGCGGGCTCGAACGGTCACGGTGACCAGCCCGGCGCCCCGCGCGATCTCGACCTCCGCGCCCCTCGGGAGGCCTGCGACGAGCTGCGAGCGGATCGTCGCCGGCGCATCACCCCGCGCTGCCGCTCGGGCCCCGGCGCGGGCGGCGTCCACGCAGCGGCCCCGCAGCGCGATCGCCGACTGGAGCCAGATGCCGACGACCAGCACGAGCACCAGGGTCGGCAGGGCAACCGCGAGCTCGGCCGTGACCGAGCCGCGCTCTCGCTTCTCGGGCGCCGCACCGGCGGGTCGACGGCCTGGCGGGGGGCGGCGGCCGCGGATCACGGAGCCAGATTCAGCGCGCGCTCGATGACGCCTTGGATGAGGCCATGCACGGCGCCGCTATGGACGACCACCCAGAGAACGCCGGCAAAGCCGCAGGCGGCCAGCGTGCCGATGGCGTACTCGGCCGTCGACATCCCGGCGTCGTCGCGGCTTCTCGACGCCCTCGTGGGCAGGTTCGTGGGCAGCTCGTCGGGCAACTCTCTGGACGGCTGGGCGGGTGGTTCGGTGGATTGTGAAGGTCGGGCTGGTCGACCGGCCATGGCTCCTCCTCGCATCGGTTCGCAGCCCAGGCTTCTCGCCATGGAAGCGCTCGTCGTCGCCGCTTCCGAGATCGTGGACGACGCGTGTCGATCCACAGCCGGAGCTCCTGGCCAGGGGCACGTGCTCAATTTCCGGGACCTTCACGGCCACCCTGGTCGTGGAGGCGGGCGGATATCTGCTGGACATCTCGGTCGCGCTCCCCGCGGTCAGCGCAGGATGCTGCCACCCAGTCCGATCACCGTGGGAACGACCGCGAGCAGGAGAAACGCTGGGAGCAAGCACACTCCGAGCGGCAGCGCCGCGAGGACCTCCGCTCGTCGCGCCCGCTCGAGCCGTTCGAAATGCGCGTCAGTCCGCAACTCGTCGGCGATGGCAGCCAGCTGCTCGCTGACGGCGCTACCCGTGACGGCGCTGCGACGAAAGACCGCCGCGAGCGCACCGAGCGGTCCGGTTTCGGGCAACGCATCCTCCAGGGGTTCGCCGCGGCGCATCGCCTCCCCCGCCTCGAGGAACAGGCTCGCCAGCGGTTCGGCGGCGCTGCGTCCCGTCACGATCAACGCCATCGACGGCGCAGCTCCTGCATCGAGGCAGGCCACGAGCAGGTCGGCACACGACGCCAGCTGCCGGCCCGTGACCGCCGGACCGCTCGCGCGACTGCCGCGCTCGCGGCGCGCCGGCGTGGCCGGTCGGGCGAGGCGACGGCGTGCCAGCTCGGCGGTCGACGGAGACCACCCGGTCGCGATCGCTGCCGCGAGCAGGCCGACCAGGACGAACGGGCTGTTCAGGGCCGGTCCGCGGCGATCCGGTCCAGCCAGGCCAGCCCCAGCAGATCGAGTCCCGCCCCGAGCACCAGGCAGCCCTGGCCGGGTGCGGTCGAGACGAGGACCGTCAGGGCACCCGTTCCCGACAACGCGCCGAGTCCGGCCCCGGCCAGCGGCAAGGCGGCCAGCAGCCGCGCGCTCGCCCGCGCCCCGGCCATCGCGGCATCTGCCTCGCGGCGCAGTCGCAGGTCGAGGGTGGCGGCCGCGGCGATCCGGCTGACCGGTGCGGCGAGCCGGCCTCCGGTGGATTGGCAGACACCCCACGCCGCGGCCAGCCCGGCATGCGGGGACGCCGGTGAGCTGCCTTCGGCCAGCGTGGCAGCGGTATCGCCGCCCACCGCAGCCACGGCGGCAGCGGCCAGCATGCGCTCGCGAAGCCCCTTTCCCGCGGGGACTCCCGCCGCGACCCGCAGCGCCTCCGCCGGAGGCAGCCCGCTCCTGAGCTCGGCAGCGAGCGCCCGCAGGGCCTGGACGTCGTCGCGCTCGCCCTCGCGAAGCGCGCGGCGCAGGCGCGCGGCGCGGCGGCGCCGGTGAAACACCTGCGCGCCGCCGAGGCCCACCAGGGTCGGGACGGCGGGCACGCCCCAGGAGGTCAGCGCCAGTGCCATGAGGCACGCCGCGAGGCCGGCCATCCCCGCGACCCGAACCCGACCACCGACGGGCGGCGGGTCTCGCCTCCGAAGCCGCCGCAGGGGCGGCGTGGATCGGGCGATCAGGACCGCCGCCGCGACCAGCGCGGCGCTCGCCACGGCTACTCGCATCACTGCGGCCGAAGCAGGGGAGGTGGGGTGATCCCCCGCGCGGCGATCAGCTCGTGCAGCCGGCGGCAGCCCTCCGGCAGGGGCACCGGTGGCCCGTCGCCGCCCCAGGTGAGCACTGCTCGGGCAGCTACGAGATCGGAGCCGGTCTGCCGGTCGAGAACCGCGATGTCGGCGACGATGCGCCGGCCGTCACCCAGGCGGCGAACGTGAACGGCAGCGTGCAGCGCAGCGGCGAGAAGGCTGTGTGCCGCCGGGCGACCGATGCCCGACAGCATCGCCAAGGCCTCGACCCGTGCGGGCACGTCGCCGACCCCGTTCGCGTGCAGGGTGGTGAGCGTCCCTTCGTGGCCGGTATTCGCCGCCAGCAGCATGTCGAGCAGCTCCGGCCCGCGGGCCTCGCCGACGATCAACCGGTCGGGGCGCATCCGCAGCGCCTGGCGGACCAGGTCACGCAGCGCGACCTCGCCGGCGCCCTCGACGTTGGGTGGCCGGGCTTGCAAGCGCACCAGGTGCGGGTGGTCGGCGTTGAGCTCGGCGGCGTCCTCGACCACCACCAGGCGCTCCGTGCGCGCCGCCTGCCCGAGCAGGGCTGCGAGCAGCGTCGTCTTGCCGCAGCCTGCGCCGCCCGAGACGACGAAGGACAGCCGCGCCGCGACCATCGCCTCCAGCACGCTGAGGATGGCGCGATCGACGCTGCGCGCCGCCAGCAGCTCGGCCAGCGCGAACGGCCGGCGCCGGTGCAGGCGCAGCGAGACGTAAGCAGCCGAATCGGCGATCGGCGAGAGCACCGCGTGCAGCCGCAGACCACCCGGCAGGCGGGCGTCCACGAAGGGCGATCCGGTGTCCAGCCGCCGTCCCGCTGTCGCGGCGAGACGCATGGCCAGCCGGCGCACCTCCTCGTCGCTCGCGAAGCCCACATCGGCCCGTACCAGGCCGCGTCCCCGATCGACCCACACGTCACGGGCGCCGTTGACGAGCACGTCGGTCACGTCGGGCTCGGCCAGCAGGCCCGCCAGCGGGCCCGTGCCGGCGGCATCGACGCCGGCGACCCGCAGCAGCGGCAGCGCACTCACGCGGCGGCCCCAGCCCCAGCCCGGCCGGCCGCGGCCCCGAGATCAGTGAGCTCGTCGTCACAGAGCCGCGCCAGCGGCCCGCGGGGCTGGCCGGGCGGGACACCGCGCTCGTAATCGCGGATGAGGCCGGGTTCGGCGCGCAGGGTCGCCACCGGCAGGCCGAGCGAGCGGGCGATCCCGGCCGGCGAGAGCCCTCCCGGGGCCGGGCCGCGAATGATCGCGCGAACATCCGGGCAGCGCTCGCGCAACGCCGCCGCCAGCGCCGCAGCAGCCGCGGCCGCGCGCACCTGCGCAGCGACGACGAGGTACGTGCGACGGGCGACGGCCAGGGCCGGCTCGGCGATGGCGTCGAACCCTCGTGGAAGGTCGACCACGACGAGATCGCAGCGCTGCCGTCCGCGGGTGAGGACCGCCGGCAAGCCGGCTTCCACCGACCCGGTCGACGCATCGTGGCGGTCGGCGGACAGCACCCGCAGCGCTCCGCGCCCCGGCAGCCGGTCGAGAAAGCCGGGCGCGAGGGCCGGCACGTCCTGGCGGTCGAACGGCTCCGGCATCACCTGCGGCCAGCGGTCACCGGTGGCCGTCTCGAGGCCCATCGCAAGGTCCAGCCCGCCACTGCGGGGATCGGCGTCGACGAGCAGGGTCTGCAGTCCCCGGCTCGCTGCGCGCCGAGCCAGCGCGCCCGCGAAGGTCGTCGCTCCGCCGCCCCCGTGGCCGGCCATGACGCACACCACCGGGGCGCGCTCGCTCGCCCGATCGGGGTGGGCCGACAGCAGCGCGACCAGCCAGCTTGCGGCCGAAGGCAGCATCGCCACATGGTCGGCACCGATGCGCGCGGCAACTTCCCACAAGGGATCGGCCGCGCCGCCGACCACGACAACGCCCGGGCGCTGAGGCAGGCCGGAAACCCGGGCCCCCTGTTCGGTGTCGATCAGAATGGTCGTGGCGCCGGACCAGGCGCGGGCGAGTGCCGCCGCGTCAGCCGCGACCACCGGTGTGGTACCGGCGCTCTCGCAGAGCGTGAGCAGTTGTTCCAGCAGGGCAGGCACCGCCGTCGCCACCAAGTTCATCGGCGAAGCGTGCCGCGCCGCAGGCGGCCCTTGGCGCGCCGACCGGAGAGGTGTGCGCGAGCCGTCCCCGTCCACAGGCTGCTCCAGCCGGCCGGGCACCTGTGCCTTTACTGCCGTCTTGCTGCCGGGAAGAGGACGACCCCCGCTTGGGGGGGTAAGCGGGGGTCGTCTAGTGAGCCCAGCCGCTGGGGGAAGGCTGGGTCGGGTGCTGGGGATGGCGAGAAGCCGGTGCTGGGGGATCGGCGTTCGGGGCCGGGAACGCTCGGCGGTCCCATACCCGGGCCGTCCCCGCGGGAAACGATCTTCCACGCAGAAAACGCGGAAGCCAGCGTCCGGCTTCTTACCGGGCAAGGGCCTCGCAGATGGCGAGCGAATCGCGGGCGCCGAGCTCGACTGCGGCGCAGCAATGGCACACCCAGCGAATGAGGCCATCGCGGTCGCCCGACGCGTAACCGGCCGCGGCGCCCGCGTACTCGGCGGCCAGCTCGACATGGCCGACATCGGGCGAGGTCAGCGCCTTCGGGTCCAGGCCGCGGCCGAGCAGGACCAGCCGCGCGGCGCCGCGGGCGACCAGGCCGTTGGCTTCCGCGAACGGCGCCAGGGTCAGCAGCTCACCATGCACGATCGCCGCCACAACGACGGCCGGCGCTTTCGTCGGCTGCGCCAGGAGTTCGGCGAGAGCCCCCAGCCGCCGGGCGACGAGCGCGGCGTCGTCACCCGAGCGCGGCCGGCCCAGCTGGTCGGGGGTGGTCAGGTCTGCGGCGGCGAGGACGTGCAGGCGTGCGAGCGCCTGGCGCGGAGCCCGGATGAACGTGTCGCGCAGGGCCCCGATCTCGGCACTGATGCGCAGCGCGCCCTGGACCACCGGGTCGCTGCTGCCGACCGTGCGCAACTGCTCGAGCGGGACATCCACCCCCTCCAGCGCCGCTGACGCCCGAGCCGACCGCAGGCTCGCCTCGACGGACACTTCCGCGCTCTGCCGGCGCAACACCCGGGCGGTCAGCAGCCGGTCGACGCCCTCTCGCGCGGCGCGCGCCGCCTCCTCGATCGCCGGGATCGCGGCAATGACCGCGAGCGGATCGCTCTGGGAGCCGCCCGCGCCGGCGGACCGGCTTGTCTCAGCTGGCACGTCCGGCGACGCTACCCGGGTCAAGCGGTTGTGAGCGCGTGTGAGGCCGGCCTGCGCGGGCATGCGATTTTCTGGGATCATCCAGCGGACACGGTGAAACCGAACAGACTGCACTCGGCAGACCGATCGGACAGCACGGCACGACCCGAAGCTTTGTGACTCGAAGGAGACCCGGTGGCGATCACCGCGCATTCCCCTCACGCGGCCTCGTCGCACGTCGACGGGCACCAGAACGGGAAGGGCGTCTCGGCGGCGGACGAGGCGACGATCGGCGAGCTCGTCGCCATCGCCTCGCGCGACGTCTCGCTCCTCATCCGTCAGGAGGTCGAGCTGGCGAAGGCCGAGGTGAAATCGGCGGCGACCAGCGCGGGTCTCGGTGCTGCCTTCCTCGGCGGCGCGGCTTTCATCGGCTTCTTCTCGTTCTTCGCCATCACCATCGCAGCGGCTGAGGGCCTGCACGCCGCCGGCATCGGCCGCGCATGGTCGTTCCTCATCGTCACCGGCGCGTACCTGGTACTGGCCGGGCTGCTGGCCCTTTTCGGGATCGGGCGCTTCAAGAAGGTCGGGCCGCCGAAGCGGGCCATCCAGACCGTCAAGGACGATGTCGCCTGGATCAAACACCCGACGGTGGCGCCGGACACGCGCGTCGAGACCCCCTAGCCGTCGTTTCCGCCACCGGCGAGCATCCGGCGCCGGTGCCGCGCCGCCTGCCGCCAAGCCGTCCGACACAATCCCTCCCGTGACCCCAGCGCTCGCGAGCCCGTCGTGACCGTCGAGCCCACGGCCGTCCTCGTTCCCGGCCCGTGGACGCACCGTGACGTCTCGACGAATGGCACCCGGCTGCACATCGCCGAGCTCGGCGAGGGTCCTCTCGTGCTGCTGGTCCACGGGTTTCCGGAGTTCTGGTGGTCCTGGCACCGCCAGCTGGTGGCGCTCGCCGAGGCCGGGTATCACGCGGTCGCGTGCGACCTGCGCGGCTACGGGGCGAGCGACAAGCCCCCGCGCGGCTACGACATCTTCACGGCAGCGGCCGATGTCGCGGGGCTGATCCGCGCGCTCGGGGAACGCGACGCGGTCGTGGTCGGCCAGGACTGCGGAGGGTTTCTCGCCTGGGCGACGGCGACGCTGCATCCGCAGAACGTCAGCCATCTCGTCGTCTCCGGGGCGCCTCATCCGCTACGCATGCGTCAGGCGATCTTCAGCGAGCTGCGCGGGCAGTTCAAGGCCAGCAGCTACCTGCTCGGCTACCAGCTGCCGTGGCGGCCGGAACGCGAACTCGTGCAGGACGACGCGGCCCTCGTCGCCACCCTGCTGCGGCGGTGGAGCGGGCCCGGCTTCCCGGACGCCGAGACGGAGCGCCGGGATCGGGAGGCGATGCAGATCCCGGGGGTGGCCCACAGCTCGATGGAGTACTTCCGCTGGGTATTCCGGTCTCAGGTGCGCCCCGACGGGTGGCGGATGGTGCGGGCGATGCGCGAGCTCGTGACGGCTCCGACCCTGCAGATTCACGGGCTGCTCGATTCGTGCGTGCTCGCCTCTACGGCGGAGGGGTCCGGCCAGTTCGTGGCCGCTCCGTACACGTGGCACCCGATCCCGCAGGCCGGCCACTTTCCGCACCAGGAGACGCCAGAGGCGTTCAACGCGATGCTGCTCAGCTGGCTTACCGCGCAGGGTGCGCAGGGCTGACCGCCATGGTGCGCGAGCGTGATTTCGACGGCCGTCCCCGCAATGCCCGCCCCCGTGACGCGCTTGGCCGGCCGTTGCCGCGCGGCAGTGAGGGCGTCGCCGAGGACCCGGCGATCGCTGAACTGATCGCGACCGCCGGGCCGGACGAGCTGCTGGCGGCAGCCCAGGCCCTGCTCGACGCCGGGCGCCCCTTCGAGGCCCACGAGGTGCTCGAGGCCGGCTGGAAGCGCGCGCCCTCCCCTGAGCGTGGTCTTTGGCGTGCGCTTGCCCAGCTGGCGGTGGGCGTGACGCACCGGCTGCGGGGCAATGCCGAGGGCGCGGAGGCGCTGTTCATCCGGGCCACCGAGACGCTGGACGCACTCAGCGCCGACGGGCCGGCCCGGGAGGCGGCGGAACGGCTACGCATCGATCTCGACGGGTTGG
Source organism: uncultured Actinomycetota bacterium (assembly GCA_963782485.1). Classification (GTDB taxonomy): domain Bacteria; phylum Actinomycetota; class Actinomycetes; order Frankiales; family Frankiaceae; genus DATAZK01. The sequence goes on along the minus strand of CAWAJV010000003.1, from coordinate 167,428 downwards.
CCCGGGGAGGTGCGGCGCCGCCACCCGGGCAGGTGCCCCGGCTGCTCAAGCGGTGAGGTGGGGTCAGGCTGCGGGGTGCTGCTCGTGAACGGCGCGCTCGAGGCCGTCGAAGAAGCCGCCGACGACAATCTCGAAGAGCGCCTTCAACTCGCTGGGGAACGACCGCTGCGTGGTGATCGAGAAATCAACGCGTGACTGGTCCGGCCCCGCCGACATCACGCGCAGGGCTCCGGTGGCGTCCGGGATGCCGTCGATGTGGAGCTCGAAGCTCGCGATGTAGGCGGTAGGCGTGCGCCGGGGCGCGCTGGACACGACGTGCAGCGCCCGCTCGTCGTCGCCGTCGAGCTGCAGGACACCGGTGACCTGACCTGGGCCGGTCTCCCGCAACGCCGTCTGCGGCAGGAATTCGGCCGCTTCCGGGCTCGTCACCAGCAACGCGACGACCGCGGGATCGCCGGCGACGACTCTGCTCGCGGACAAGGTTTCGGCCATCAGCCCCCCTCGGCAACTTCCCCTATCTTGGACCGAAGCGCTTGCTTTTGCAACCACCGTGCAAGCGGTTCAGTCGCAGCCGCCGGTACTCACCGGTGCCGTCGCCGATCTCCCGGTCTGGGCGTCGCCGGCCACCTCGGCCGCCGTCAGCGCGTATCCGGTCTCGCTGTCGTCCGTCGCCGCCGCGAAGACCACGCCGTAGACCTGGCCGGACGGCGAGATCAGTGGCCCGCCGGAGTTGCCCGGCAGCACCTGCGCGCGGAGCCCGTAGATCTCGCGGGTGACGGTCGACTGCGAGTAGATGTCGACTCCCCGCGCGTTGATGCGGTCGCGCACGCGGGCGGCGACAGGTGTGAAGGGTCCGTTGCGCGGATAGCCGATGACGATCGCGGAATCGCCCGCCGCGGCGGTGCGTGACGCGAAGGGCAACGGGTTCGCCGTAAGCCCCGGCACGAAGAGGACCGCGACATCGCGCTTCGGATCGAAGAGCACGGTGCGGGCGGGCAGGCGGCGCCCGTTCACCTCGACGGTGGGGTTCGGCACCCCGGCGACGACGTGGGCGTTCGTCATCACGCGCTGCGGGGAGTAGACGAAGCTGCTGCCCTCGATCGACTTCTGGCAGGAGGGCGCGTCGCCGGTGACCTTCAGGATGCTGGGCTTCACCTGCTGCACCACCGCGCTGCCCGCGAGCGCGGGGTCCGGCGGTCGGGTCGGGACGATCGTGTCGCCACCGAGGCCGGCGAACACCTGGGGGAAGCCCTGCTGCTCGACCAGTCGAAGGAAGTTGGCGAACACCTGCCGGGCACCGTCCGGGACGAGCGCATCGACGGCTTGAATCACCCCGCTGTTGTGAATCTGGCGGCGCAGCGCCTCGTAGGGCGAGCGGTTCACCGCGGTCGCCATCAACCAGGCGACGAGCAGTACCGAGATGCCGGAGATGATCGCCCCGCCGACGGAATCGATCGTCTGGGCCGGGCGCCAGTGGATACGCGTGCGCACTGCGGCAGCGACCGCCGACGCGATCAACTGCCCGAGGACCGCCCCGGCGAAGACGACGATGATCCCGGTCACCGGGGAGCGGCGGCCGTTTCCGATCACGTCACTGATCCACGGGGCGAGCTGGGCGCCGAGGACAGCGCCACCGAGAAAGCCGACGAACGACATCGCTCCGACGATGAAGCCCTGCCGGTACCCGGAGATGCCGAACAGGACGACCGCGATCAGCAGCACGCCGTCGAGGAGGTCAAACACTCTCGTCGTCCTCGGGGTACCAGGAGTCTGCCGCCGGCCGGTCAGCCGGCGGCCGGGCAGGGAGTTCGTTCAGGCGCCCCGGCACCCATGGACGTTCCCAGCCTCCGAGCTGTAGCAGCCGATCGATCAATCCTGCGGTGAATCCCCAAACCAGCAGCCCTCGAACAGCGAAAGCGGGGCCGATCCACCCGGACGGGTGTCGAACTTGTTGACGACTGGCCGGGTCCGCGAGTTCCGCGATCGGGACCCGGTGGACGGCCGCGACCTCGCCGGTGTCGACCGGACGCACGGGGTGCGGCTCCCGCCACCAGGCCAGCACGGGTGTGACGACGAATCCGGTGACCGGGATGAACAGGTTGGGGAGCTCGGCGATGACGACGACCGAGCCGGGGTCGAGCCCCACCTCCTCGGTGGATTCGCGAAGGGCCGCCGCCGTGGGGCTGACATCTCCCGGGTCCAGTGCGCCGCCCGGAAAGGCCGGCTGGCCCGCGTGGGAGCGCAGCCCGGCGGCGCGCTCGATGATCAGCAGGTCGGGCCCGTCCAGACCGGTCGCGAACAGCATCAGGACGGCGGCCGGCCGGCCACCGTGCTCCGGGGGCATGAAGCGGGTGATCTCTTCGGCGCGGACCTGGCGCGCGCCGGTGGCCAGCTGGTGCAGCTGCTGCGGTAGCTCGGGCCGGTCTGGAGAGGGCGGCTGCTCCGGATTGACGCTCAGGGGACCGTCTCCACGTCGAGGCGCACCAGCTTCTCGGCGACCTGCGGATCGGTTGGCCCGAGTCCGAAGGACGGGCAGTCGCGAGCGACCCCGCAGACACCGCAGGCGGGCTTGCGGGAATGGCAGAAGCGCCGGCCGTGGAAGATCAGCCGGTCACTCATCAGCGTCCACTCCTTGCGCGGGATGAGCTCTGCCAGGTCGGCCTCGACCTTGACCGGATCCTCGTTGGTCGTGAAGGCCATGCGCCGCGAGAGCCGGCCGACGTGCGTGTCGACCGTGATGCCGGGGACGCCGAAGGCGTGGCCCAGGACGACGTTCGCCGTCTTGCGTCCGACGCCCGGCAGCGTCACCAGGTCATCCAGCTTGCGGGGAACCTCGCCGTCGAAGCGTGAAGTGAGCGCCGCACCGAGTCCGATCAGGGAATTCGCCTTGCTCCGGAAGAAACCGAGCGGTTTCAGCTGCTGCTCCAGCTCCTCACGGTTGGCGCCCGCATATGCCGCTGCATCGGGGTAGCGGGAGAAAAGTCCCGGGGTCGTCTCGTTGACTCGCTTGTCGGTGGTTTGGGCCGACAGGATCGTGGCGACCAGCAGCTCGAGCGGGGTCGAGAAATTGAGCGCGCACCCCGCATCCGGATGGATTTGCGCGAGCTGCCGGACGATGCGGCGCGCTCGTCGGGTTCGCGCGAGCTGTGACTCTTCCCGATCCGGCACAGCAGCAGCGTACGGGGCTCAAGGGATCCGCCTTCGCCTCCGACAACTTGTATAGGCCCGCCGGCTCTTCGCCCCCCGCTGCCGGTGCAGAGCCCGCGTAAGGAGATGAACCGGTGAGCAACCAGCTTGATGACCCGGTACGCGCTGAGAAGCGTCGGGCGCAGGCCGAAGCCCGAGCCGCGCGCGCCGCGGCTCGTGCGGCTGCGCGCGCCATCGCGCCCAAGCGCGCCGCAGAGCTGTCTCACCTGACGCTGGACGGGCTGCGCGCCTACCGCAGCGCGCTTGCTGCCGAAGAGGACCGTGTCTCCTACTGGCGACGCATCATCCAGGCCCGGCTCGACACCGTGCGCATGGTCGAGGGCGTGCGTGCCGCGGATGCCGAGGCGCTGAAGCCGGTGCTGTCGCAAGCCCGCATGGGTCGCGGCCGGGCCGCGCTGGTTCGCGTGGTGCCGGTCGACGACATCCCGCCGCTGCCGGATCTGGAGCGGCTCTGGCAGGCCGTACATGACGCCACCGGGCCCGTGGAGCAGAAGCGCCTGGAGGAGGAGCTCGAGGTCGCCGAGCGCGAGCTTTCCGAGTACCGCCAGGCGCTGCACAAGCGGATTTCCGTCGCGAGCGAGGAGCTCATCGCTCGCTACCGCGAGCGGCCGCTGGACTGTCTCACGGCGTTACCCCTGTAGTTGGCGGCCCTTTACCTCGCCGGAAAATCTGGATTAAACCGGATAAAGCCGGCGATACTTCTGCACGGCTAGAGGGTCGCTGTGGAGGATATGGGGCGATGACTGGCATGCTGACGGGCGTGGAAGACCTGCTGGGACGCATGCCGATCTTCGCGGGCCTGACCGACGAGGCGCGCGGGGCACTGGCCGAGCGCCTGACTCGCCGGCCGGAGCGTCGCGGTTCCGTCATCTTCGTCGAGGGGGAGCCCGGTGATCGGGTCTTCCTGATCCTGGGCGGCAAGGTCAAGATCAGCCGCCGTTCGACCGACGGCCGCGAAAACCTGCTGGCCGTCCTCGGGCCCGGCGACATCTTCGGCGAGCTCTCGCTGTTCGACCCTGGCCCGCGTACGGCGACGGCCACCACGATCACTGACGTGGAGCTCGCCTCGCTGGAGCATTCCTCGCTCAAGCCCTGGCTCACCGACCGGCCGGAGGCAGCGGAGCTCCTGCTGCGCGTCCTCGCCCGGCGGCTGCGCCGCACCAACGAGGCGATGGGCGATCTGGTCTTCACCGATGTCCCCGGCCGGGTGGCGAAGCAGTTGCTGGATTTGGCGGAGCGCTTCGGCGTTCCCGGGTCGGCCGGCACCGTCCGGGTCGAACACGGCCTCACGCAGGAGGAGCTGGCCCAGCTCGTCGGCGCGTCCCGCGAGACGGTCAACAAGTCGCTCGCCGACTTCGCGACCCGCGGCTGGCTCCGGCTCGACAGTCGAGCCGTCATCCTGCTCGACCGCGACCGGCTAGCGCGCCGGGCCCGCTGAGGTTTCGGCCGCGGCGAGTCCCGACCGGCTTGGCAGCGGACCAAGCGCTTCCAGCAGCCTGCGGGTAGGAGCCTCCTCGCTGCGTGCCTGCGTGGCGACGGCGACTTCCAGCGCCTGCAGGTACGCCTGCGCAGCGGCGGGGTCATCTCCGTTGGCGTGCAGCGCGGTGCCCAGCGCGCGTAGCGCGAGCACGCGGCTGCGCACGTCTTCCGCCGGGGTCGCGACCGCTTCACGGGCGATCTCCAACGCCTCCTGCGGCTGACCGGCGTCGACGAGGGAGCCCGCGAGGTGGGCCAGCGCCTGGCGCCGGGGGAAGAGGAACGTGCTGCCCGGCGCCGCCGCCAGGACCTCGCGGAGCCGGCGGGCTGCCTCCAATGGCTCGCCGCGGACCCGCCGGACCTGGGCATCGAGCACGGCGACTCCGAGCGCAGCATGCGGCTCCAGGTCGAGCCGCACGAGCACGCCCAGGGCCTGCCGGGCTTTGTCGGCGGCCTCCTCGACGTTGCCCAGCTCCAGGTGGGCGAGCCCGGCCCCGGTGTAGGCGAAGGCGGCGTTGAGCGCGTACTCGCCGGGGTCAGCGCTGCCGAGGGCGGCTTCGAAGAGCGTCAAGGCCTCGGCCGGCTCGCCCGCCGCGCGCGCCGCCGTCGCCAGCGCGATGAGCGCGAACGAGCGTCCCCAGTGGTCGCCGCTCTCGGTGAGCGCGGCCGTCGCGAGCCGCGCCTCGTGCTGGGCGGCACGCACGTCGCCGAGCTCGGCGGCGGCGAGCGCGTCGATGGTGCGGCACATCGCGACACCCCAGTTCTCCGCCAGCGATTCGGCGAGCGGGATGAGCGCGCGGGCAGTGGCCCGGCCGTCGGCCAGCCGGCCCTGCAGCACCTGCACCAAGGCCTCGGTGCCGGCACACCACGCCAGGCCGCCGGTGTCGTCGAGCTCGCCGAAGAGTTCGGACGCGTCGGACAGCGCGGCCTGCGCGGCGGCGTAATCCCCGCGGGTGGTCGCTGACCAGGCAAGATGCTCCAGCGCCCAGGCCGCGCCCCGGCCGTCACCGGCGCGGCGAGCCAGCTCGAGCGCGTGGCCGAAGCGCTCCTCCGCCCGGCGAAGCCGGCCTCCGTAGTAATCGACCAGGCCGAGCTGGCGCACCGCCGACGACATCCAGCGTTCGCTACCGGCCTCGCGGGCTTCGGTGAGGGCCATCGTGAGCGCCTCGACGGCCTCCGCGTCGCGCTTCTGCTTCTGCCGGAGCTCGCCGAGCACGACCAGCGCGGCGAGCCGGAGCTCCCCCTTCGCCTGCTCGAGGGCGGGGACGATCTCCTCCTCGGCCTCGTCCAGCCGGCGCAGCGAGGAGAGCGCCGCTGCCATGGTCGTGCGCCGCTGGATCACCAGGTCCACAGGCTGACCGGCCTCACCCAGGCGCTTGGCGCGCCCGAGGACCTCGGCCGCGCTGCGGTACTCGTCGCGCGAGCGCGCCAGCCCGCCCAGCCGTACGAGCGCCTCGTATCCGATGAACCGGACCTGGCGGACCGGGTCGTCGGGCGCCAGCCCCACCGAGTCGGCCAGCCGCAGAGCGGACTCGGCCTGCGCCCCGATGAACGCGTCGAGCTCCGGGCTGCTGCTGCCGGCCGCGCGACCCGCTCCCCACCGGGCGGTGAGCGCGTGTCGACGGGCGCGCTCGGCCTTGGGCAGGCTCTTGTAGGCGACGTCGCGCGCCATCGGGTGGGTGAACTGCCAGAGGTTGTCGCCACCCTGCGGGGCGCGCAGCAGCTGGCGCGCGGTCAGCTCGGCGAGCGCCTTGCGCACCTCCTCGGCAGGGCGCTCGTCGACGAACTCGATCGCCTCCGGGAAGGGACGCATCCCGATGACGGACGCGGTGCGCAGCACCGAGCGGGCGATCGGGTCGAGGCCGTCGATACGTGCGGCGAGCACGGATTGCACGGCGGCTGGCAGGGCATCGGCCGGCAGCGGCCCGGACGCCTCCCACGAGTCGCCGACCTGTCGCAGCAGGCCGCGGTCGACCAGCAGGTGGAGCAGCTCGGCGAGGAAGTACGGGTTGCCCTGCGCCCGGCTGAGCAGTGCCGAGCGCAGCGGATCGGCGAGCTCGCCCCCACCGAGATAGGTGCGCAGCAGGCGGCGGGAGGCAGCGTCGTCGAGCCGGCCCAGAGTGATGTTGAGCGGGTTCAGCCCGGGGATGTCAGGCGACTCGCGCGCGATGAGGACGAGCAGGACGGGCCCGCGCAGCCGGCGCGCGACCTCGCCGATCGCCTCCCGCAGTTCGCGGCTCGCCCACTGCAGATCGTCGAGGACGACCAGCAGTGGCCCTTCGATGGCCAGCGCGCGCAGCAGAGCTGCAACCGCCTCGAACACGCTGTCGCGCCCGTGCGGATCGACCGTCGCGGCGTCGCGGCTGATACTGCCGTCACCGTCGAGGCTGACCCCGAGCAGGTGCATGAGGCGCTCGGCGACGGCGCCCGGCACCCAGAACGAGGGTGCGGGATGTTCCAGGCGCGCGAGGGTGCGGCGGACCCGCTCGGCCGCCTCGCGGTTCGAATCGGCGTCGGTGATGCCGCAGGCGGTGCGGACCAGCTCCACCAGGGGCGCCAGGTGGCGTCCCTCGCCGTAGGGCATGGCGCGACCCCAGAGCACCCGGGCGTCGGGAAGCTCGCTCGCGAAGCGAACCAGCTCGCCGATCGTGCGGGTCTTGCCCACGCCCGCCTCACCGGTGACGAAAATGGTGCGGGGCACCCCGCCCTCCGCCACATCGAGGCTGGCGCCGACCAGCCGCGCCACCTCGGTCTCGCGTCCGACGAACGGCGCGTCGTCACCCAGCCCGAGCTGTCCGGTGGTCGTGGGCCGCAGCGATACCAGCTCGTAGGCGGCCACCGGCTCGCGCTTGCCCTTCAGCCGCAGCGGCGGGAGAGCGCGCCAGGACGCCAGCGTCATCGTGGCGACGGCCGTATCGCGACCGGCGAAGACCGAGCCGATCGACGCCGCGTCCGACAGCCGCGAGGCGGTGTTCACGGTGTCGCCGACGACGGTGTAGGCCAGTGCCGCCTGGACGCCGGCCAGCACCTCGCCGGTGTTGAGCCCGACCCGCAGGCCCAGCCGGCGGCCGCCGCCGAGCTCGTCGGCGATGAGCTGGACGACCTCGTGCTGCATCGCGACGGCGGCCCGCACGGCACGCTCGGCGTCGTCCTCGTGGGCCGTCGGTGCACCGAAAACGGCCATGATGCCGTCGCCGGTCAGCTTGTCGACGTGGCCACCGACGTCGACGACGATCCGGGCGAGCGCGGCGAGCACGCGGTCAGTGACCTCGCCCACGCGCTCGGGGTCGAGATCTTCCGCCCAGGCGGTGAAGTCCGAGAGATCACCGAAGAGCACGGTGACGACCCGCCGCTCGGTCGAGTCAGCCGCCCGGCGGGTGGTCAGCGGCACGCCGCAGGCATGGCAGAACCGCGAATTGGCGACGACCGGGGTCGAGCAGGCGGGGCACCGCACCGATGCGGACGACGCCGTTGGCGGAGGCGGCGGGACAGTCATGATCAGCCTGGCGCTCGTGGGCTCACGAGGATGGCCTCGGCCATGCGCGCGGCGTGTTCGTTGGCGGGGGTCGGGGTGAGGTCGAGCTGCTTGCCGAGCTCGGGGGTGATCGCCACCAGATATTCGAGCTGGGCATGCACTGACAGCTCGGCCGCCGGCCACAGCACCCGGTCGACATCGGTGTAGACGATCTCGACCACCTCGCGCGGGGTGCGGGCGCCCTCCGAGACGGCTCCGGCCACCTGGGTAAGGCGCTGCTTGCGGTGTTCGAGGTAGAACTCGGCGACCCGTCCGGCGCTGGGCAGCTCGGGACCGTGGCCGGGGAGCACGGCGGCATCGCCGTACTCGCGCAGCCGGCGCAGGCTCTCGAGGTAGGGCCCGAGGGCACCGTCGGGCCACGCGACGACCGTCGTGCCCCGGCCCAGGATGGTGTCGCCGGTGAGCACGGCGTTGTCGTCCGGAAGCCAGAAGGACAGCGAGTCCGAGGAGTGCCCCGGAGTGTGGATCACGTCGAGGGTGATACCCGACCGGCGGATGGTGTCCCCCTCGCGCAGCGGCTCACCGAACGTCGTGTCGAGCGCGTGGACCGGTGCGCCCGTGAGCTCGGCCAGCCGGGCGGAGCCGCCGCTGTGGTCGGGATGGCCATGGGTCAGCAGGATCAGATCGATCGTGCCGAGCGCGGCGACGGCGGCCAGGTGGTCGTCGTCGGCCGGGCCGGCGTCGACCACGATGTAGCCGTCTTCCGGCGCTGCCGAGGCGCCTCGCAGCAGCCAGGTATTGGTGCCGTCGAGGGTCATCGGGCTGGGATTGTTCGCGAGCAGCACCGATGCGCTCGGCGTCACGGGTCGCAGGGCGCTCTGCATCGCCCCCTCGACGACCTGATCGTCGGTCACGTTGCCCATCCCTTTTCGTATCCCTCCTCGTGTGGCATCACGAGGGATACCGATTCGTCTCCGTCGTCGCCGCCGCTGAACACAACGCGGGGAAGTATCGGTGCGATGTCACGGGCCTTCGCCGCGGCCATCACTGCAGCCACAGTCGAGTACTCCGAGAGCTCGCGCAACGTGGTAATCGTCGGTGGCAGCATCTCGAGCTCGCCGCGCTCGTGCAGCCGGACGGCTTCGGCCGGGGTCAACCACATCGTCGCGTCAGCCTCGCCGCCGACATCGCGGGTGGACTGCGACGCGGGCAGCCCCGCGACGAAGAAGCGGGTGTCATAGCGCCGGGGCTCGACCTCAGGGGTGATCCAGTGGGCCCACGGCCGCAACAGGTCCGCGCGCACGCCGAGGCCGGAGCGCTCCAGCAAGCTCGACAGGCTCTCGCGGTGAGCCAGCAGCGCCAGACGCTCGCTCTCCCACACCGGCGCGGAGACGTCGACCACTTCGTCCAGGCTCCGGCCCGCCAGCAGGACCCCGGCCTCCTCGAACGTCTCCCGCACGGCGGCGCACACCAGACCCCGGGCCAGCCCCGGATCGGCCGTCAGGATTCCGGCCCACTCCTGCGGATCCGGGCCGTACCAGTCGGTATGGTGCGTCGCGTCCGCCGGGTCGACGCGGCCGCCGGGAAAGACATGCATCTTCGCGGCGAACGCCATCGACTCCACCCGGCGCAGCAGGTAGACCTCGAGCCCGTCGGCACCGTCGCGCAGCAGCGCGATGGTCGCGGCATCGCGCGTGGGGGGCGGGGGAGCCGCCGACCGCTCCCGCCAGCTCGCGGCGACCCCGCGGGGAAGGCGCGCGCCAGGCGGAACGGTCATATTCGCAGGATAGTGGTGACCCCTGACACGTCCCGCCGCGCTCAGCCGGCCAGAGCGGCTATCAGCTCGATCTCCACGGGCGCTCCCAGGGGGAGGGCGGCAACCCCTACCGCGCTGCGGGCGCTGCGTCCCGCCGGGTCGCCGAAGACCTCAGCCAGGAGCGTGCTCGCGCCGTCGACGACGGCAGGCTGCCCGGTGAAACCGGGCGCGCTCGCGACGAAACCGACCACCTTCACGATCCGCCCGATGGCGTCGAGCCCGCCGGGCCCGGCGACGGACGCCGCAGCTGCCAGCGCGTTGAGGGCACAGATGCGGGCGAGCTGCGCGGCCTGCTCTGCCGTGACGAGCCCGCCACCGGGCTCGGCGCTGACCAGGCCCGTCGCGACCAGCGACCCGTCGACCATGGGCAGCTGCCCGCTGCTGTACACGAGCCCGCCGTGTGCGACCGCGGGCACGTAGGCCGCCAGCGGCTTGGTGACGGCCGGGAGCGTGAGGCCGAGCTCCGCCAGCCGCTCGGAGGGGCTGGCTCCGCTCAACTCGGCTCGATCGGACGCTTCAGGTAGGCGACGAGCTGCTCGCCCGTCGGGCCGGGCAGGACCGTGACGAGCTCGAAGCCCTGGTCCCCCCAGCTGTCCAAGATCTGCTTCGTCGCGTGAGAAAGCAGCGGGACGGTCACGTACTCCCACTTCTGCATAGCCACACCCTAGAAGCACGCGGCGCATGTCACGTCGGGCGCCGTTCCGTGATCATGACCGGCGGGTAGCGTTCCTGTTGTGACACGAGCCAAGGCGCACCCCTTCCGCGACGTGCGCCTTCACGTCGTCACGGGCAAGGGCGGCACCGGTAAATCGACGGTTGCCGGGGCCCTCGCGATCGCCCTGGCCAGCGGCGGGCGCAAGGTTCTGCTGACCGAGGTCGAGGGTCGCCAGGGGATCTCGCAGCTCTTCGACTGCCCGCCGCTTCCGTACGAGGAGCGCAAGGTCGCGTCGGCACCCGGCGGCGGTGAGGTCTACGCCCTCTCGATCGATCCGGAAGACGCGCTCCTCGACTACCTCGAGATGTTCTACGGGATGAAGCGGGCCGGCCGGGCGCTCAAGCGCTTCGGTGTCGTCGACTTCGCGACCACGATCGCCCCCGGGATGCGCGACGTGCTCCTGACCGGCAAGGTCAAGGAAGCCGTCACCCGCGGCACCAAGCGCGACCGCGGCAAGATGATTTACGACGCGGTCGTCATGGACGCGCCGCCGACCGGCCGTATCACCCGCTTCCTCAACGTCACGGCCGAGGTGCGCGAGCTCGCCCGCTCCGGTCCCGTCCGTGGCCAGGCCGAGAGCGTCGTCGCGCTCCTGAAGTCGAACCAGACGGCCGTGCATGTCGTGACGATCCTGGAAGAGATGCCCATCCAGGAGACCGTGGACGGGGTGGCCGACCTGCGCAGCGCCGACCTGCCGGTCGGGGCGGTCATCGTCAACATGGCGCGCACTCCGCTGCTGGATGCGGCCGGGCAGAAGAAGGCGCTTGCCGGGAAGCTCGATCCGGCGCAGATCGCTGCCGGGCTGAAGCGCGCCTCGTACAAGGTCACCGATGCCCAGGTGGCGGCCATGATCAGCGAGACCCGCGAGCACGCCGAGCGGGTGGCGCTCGAGTCGCGGGAGCGGGCAGACCTCGGGCTGCTCGGCGTTCCGATCTGCGAGCTGCCCCTGCTCGATGGGGCCGTCGATCTCGGGGGGCTCTACCGGCTCGCGGAGGGCCTTCGCACCGGGGGGATCGCGGGATGAGCGTGCCCACGTTCGACATCGACGACATGCTCGACAACGCCCGGATCATCGTGTGCTGCGGCTCCGGCGGGGTGGGCAAGACGACCACCGCGGCGGCCCTGGCCTTGCGCGCTGCGGAGCGCGGTCGTGCGGTGGTCGTGCTGACCATCGATCCGGCGCGCCGCCTTGCCCAGTCGATGGGGCTCACCGAGCTCGACAACACCCCCCGCTCCGTGGCCGGGGTCGACGAGGCCGAGGGTGGCCACCTCGACGCCATGATGCTCGACATGAAGCGCACGTTCGACGACATCGTCGTCTCCCACTCCACTCCGGAGCGCGCCGAGAAGATCCTGGAAAACCCCTTCTACCAGTCGCTTTCGTCATCGTTCTCCGGCACCCAGGAGTACATGGCGATGGAGAAGCTCGGGCAGCTCAAGGAGACCGGGCAGTGGGAGCTGGTGGTGGTCGACACCCCGCCGACCCGCTCGGCGCTGGACTTCCTCGACGCCCCGCAGAGTCTCGCCCGCTTCCTGGACGGGCGGCTGCTGCGGCTGCTCGTCGCGCCGGCGAAGGCCGGCGGCCGGGCATACATGAAGGTGCTTTCCGCCGGATTCCTGACGTTCGCGCGGATGTTCACGAAGATCATCGGTGCGCAGGCGCTGCAGGACGTCAGCCAGTTCGTGGCCGCGCTCGAATCGATGTTCGGCGGCTTCCGGCAGCGCGCCGAGGAGACCTACCGGCTCCTGGCTGCTCCGGGTACCTCGTTCGTCGTGGTGTCGGCGCCCGAGCCGGCGGCACTTCGCGAGGCGTCGTACTTCGTCGACCGGCTCGTCACCGACAAGATGCCGCTCGCCGGCCTGGTGCTGAACCGCGTGGTGCGCAGCGCTGCCCCAGAGCTACCCGCCGAGCGGGCCCTGGCCGCCGCCGAGGAGTTGGAGAACGGCGAGAACGACGCGCTCACCGCGTCGGTCCTTCGGGTTCATGCGGACCGGGTCGCCACGGCGAAACGCCAGCGCCGGCTCGCGGAGCGCTTCACGCGTGCCCATCCGGAGGTCCCGCAGGCCGAGATCACGGCGCTATCCGGCGATGTCCATGATCTGGATGGCCTGCGCGCTGTCGCTGACGAGCTGGCCGAGGGGCCCCGGGACCTGCGCGCTGCCGGCTGAGCAGCCGACCCGACGGGAGCTAGACCGCTGCGCGACCGAGCGCCTCGGCGCGAGCCGTCTCGAGCAGGGTGCGCCAGGAGAGCACGTCAGGGCGGCGGCGCAGCAGCGCACGACGCTCGCGCTCGGTCATCCCGCCCCACACCCCGAACTCGACACGGTTGTCGAGCGCATCGGCGAGGCACTCGGTGCGGACGACGCATCCGAAGCAACGCGTCTTCGCCCGGTTTTGAGCGGCGCCCTGGACGAAGAGCTCGTCAGGGTCGGTGTCACGGCAGGCCGCACGGGCCGTCCAGTCACTCTCCGTACGCGTGCCAACCATGGAGGCGGCGCGGGAGGAGGGGCCTTGCACTGCTGCGGTGGTCATGTTTGCGAGTAGCGCTTCCTACTTATGAGCCCGGGTCCAGGGAACTCTGTAAGTGGTCTGCCGGCGGACCTTTCACCGACAAGAGTGAAGCTATGGACCGAAACGCCTCGGCGACAGCCCCCGAAGTGACTGTTCGTGACGTAGCCCATGTGGACTATGGCACGTCTAGCGTTCCAGCACAGGTTGGGCAGACGTTGTGTCAGCACAGCCTGTGACTGCGCTGGAAGGCTCCTGTCAGCGGGGCATGGATCCACGATTTTCCCGCGCCCATGAGACGATGCAAGCGGTTGTACCGTTCTTCGAGGCTCTGCGGAGCCACCCGTTCACCGTCTGTCCAGCGCCTTCCGTGTTGCAGCGTCTTGCCGGGCTGGTCCCGCTGATCCTCCGCTGACTCCGAAAAGAGCCTTCGCCGCCAGTGACCACCACCCTCAGTCCCCCGAGCGCCAGCCCGCCGAGTGATGACAGGCCCGGTCTCGGCGCGCTGCCCGGCATGACCGAGGTGCCGCACCACCGGCGCTCGGTCAAGCTGCTGGCGATCGTCACGCTCTCGGTCGTCGCCGGCCTGCTCGCCGCCGTCATCGCGCTACCCGTGATCGGCACGGTCGGGGTCACGGCCAAGGCCAGCGCCGACTTCTTCAACAACCTTCCGTCCCAGCTCCTGACCCCTCCGCTGCCTGAACGGTCGGTCTTGCTGGATCGCAACGGCAATCGCATCGCGACGCTGCACGGCGCCGAAGACCGGATCAGCGTCCCGTTCTGCCGACATCCCGAAGTCCGATGCGCCAGGCGATCGTCGCCATCGAGGACCGGCGCTTCTACGAGCACCACGGCATTGATTACCGGGGGATCATTCGTGCGGCGTTGACCAACCAGGAGAGTGGCAGTGTCACCCAGGGTGGCTCCACGCTGACCCAGCAGTACGTGAAGAACGTGCTCATCGAATCCGCCACGACCCCGGCGGAGCTGAAGGCGGCCCGTGACCGCACCCTGCAGCGCAAGATTCGAGAGGCGCGCTACGCGCTGGCCCTCGAACGGAAGTTCACGAAAGATCAAATTCTGGCCAACTATCTCAACATCGCCAACTTCGGCGACGGCGCATACGGCGTCGAAGCGGCGGCGCAGCATTACTTCGGCATTCACGCCAAGCAACTGAACATCGTTCAGTCGGCGTTGCTGGCCGGGATCGTGAACAGCCCGACGGCCTACGACCCCAAGCTCCACCCCAAGGCCGCGCTCGCCCGCCGGCAGCTCGTGCTGGCACAGATGGCGGATCTCAAATACATCACCCAGCCCCAGCTGAAGTACGCGAAGACCTTCCCGCTCGGGCTGTCCAAGGACTACGTACGCACCTCCGACGGCTGCGAGCCGGCCGGCAGCGCGGCCTTCTTCTGCGAGTACGTCCGCGACGCCCTGCTGAGCGACCCGAAGTTCGGCGCCACCTACGAGGCGCGCCAGCGGCGGCTCTTCGAGGGCGGCCTGACGATCAAGACGTCGCTGGACCCGGCGATCCAGGCCGACGCGCAGAGCGCGGTGGACCAGATCGTGCCGCCGGGAGGGCGGATCGCGACCGCTGACGTGGTCATGCAGCCGGGAACGGGCGACATCCTCGCCATGGCGATCAACCGCAAGTACGCGGACACGACCGACCACTTGCCGCTGTACGGGACGGTGAACGGCAAGCACGTCGAGAGCGCCGACCGTTACGACACCAAGTTCAACTTCGCGACGCAAGGCAGCTACCAGGCGGGCTCGACGTTCAAGCTGTTCACGCTGTCGGCAGCCTTGGAGAAGGGCATCTCGACCGCGACCACGTTCAACTCGCCGCCTTGCATCTACCTGGCGAACTTCGGTAACCCCACCGGCGCGCCGGGCCAGTGCCCGTCCGACACCCCGGGCGTCACGGCCCCGTACGGCACCGGCTACGTCAACGCCGGCGACAGCGAAGCCTGCACCTGCAACATGGCCGCGGCGACGGCGGGCTCGGTGAACACCTACTTCGTGCAGCTGGAGAAGAAGGTGGGCATCGAGCCGGTGCGCGACATGGCGCAGCGCCTCGGGGTGCGTTCGCCGACGCTCGACGGCGACAACGCCCTCGTCGGCTCGCTGACGCTCGGCTCGAGAGAAGTCAGCCCGCTTGATATGGCGACGGCTTATGCCACCATCGCCGCCCGGGGACTGCGCTGTTACCCGAAGCCGGTGATCGCCATGACCGGCACGAACGGAAAGCCGGTGCCCTATGCCGGTCCCGGCAAGTGCGAGCAGGTGCTGAAGCCCGGCATCGCGGATACCGTCACCAGCTTGCTCGAAGGCGTCATCGCCGGCGGAACCGGCTCTGCGAACGGCCAGATCAGCCGGCCGGCCGCCGGCAAGACCGGCACCACCGACAACCACTTCGATGCCTGGTTCGTCGGCTACATCCCGCAGCTGGTCTCGGCGGTGTGGGTCGGCGACTCGCGCAACCCGACGCTGTACCCGATGCAGTACGGCCCCACCACGCCGGACGGCACCATCGTGGGGGGCATCCAGCAAGGCTCGGTCTTCGGTGGCGACCTTCCGACCCGCGTCTGGGCCGCGACGATGCGAAGCGCCTCCGCGAACCTTCCGTACACCGAGTTCCCGCCACCGGATCAGCAGGTCGCGATCGGCATCACGACCCCGATCCCCTCGGTCGGCGGTATGGATCTGGCGTCCGCATCGGCGGCGCTCAGCGCGGCCGGGTTCACTCCCGTCGATGGTGGGGGCACGCCCAGCGATTACGCGCCGGGCACGGTGGTGTACACGTCACCGGGGGCCGGCACGAGCGCGTCATCCGGAAGCGCCGTCTACCTCTACACCTCGACCGGTCCGGCACCCCCACCGCCGCCGCCCACGCCGACCCCGCAGCCCTCGACCACGAAGCCGACCAAGAAGCCGGTCACCAAGCCGACGGCGAAGGCGAGCGGCGCCGGGGCGGGCGCGACCAAGCCGAAGGCCACGGCTCCGCCCAAGCGCTGAACACGGCTTTCCGGCAGATGTCCAGGCAAACTGGTCCGATGGGAGCTGCGAAGCTGATCGGCGCCGCCGGTCTGGCCGGTGCATCGGCGCTGGCGTACGGGGTGGGGATCGAGCGCAACGCGTTCACCGTGCGCCGCCTCGAGGTGCCGGTGCTCGCCCGCGGCGCCGCCCCCTTTCGGGTGCTGCACCTCTCGGACCTGCACATGCTCTCCCGCCAGACGGGCAAGCAGGAGTGGCTACGCGAGCTGGGCCGGCTGGTCCCCGATCTCGTCGTCCTGACCGGCGACGTGCTGTCGGCGAACGACGCGCAGGCGTCCGTGCTCCGCGCGCTCGAGCCGCTCTTCTCGCGGCCCGGCATCTTCGTCCCCGGCAACAACGACTACTACGAGCCCGTCTTCAAGAGCCCGCACCGTTACTTCATCGGCCGCAAGCGCTCGCCAAAGGGCCCGCCCATCGACTGGGCCGGTTTCGCGCGCGATCTGGTCAGCTCGGGCTGGCAGGACCTGACGAACGTGCGCGTCGATCTCAAGGTCGCCGGCCGCGTCATCGATGTCCGCGGGGTCGACGATCCCTATCTGCGCCGTGACCGGCTCGACGCCGTCCGCGGCCCCGCCGATCCCCAGGCCGACCTGCGCCTCGGCATCGCCCACGCACCCGAGCCGCGCGTCATCGACGCGTATACGGCCGACGGCTGCGAGCTGCTGCTCGCCGGCCACACCCACGGTGGGCAGGTGTGCCTGCCGGGCTTCGGGACGATCGTCACCAATTGCGGGATCGACCGCGCTCGGGCGCGCGGGCTCTCCCGTTACGGTTCGGATGGCAACGAGGCATGGCTGCACGTCTCGGCCGGAATCGGGACATCGCCCTACGCGCCGGTTCGGTTCGCCTGCCGGCCCGAAGCGACGCTCCTGACGCTCACCGCAGTCCGCTAGACTCGCCAAGGCCACGGGGTGTGGCGCAGCTTGGTAGCGCGCTTCGTTCGGGACGAAGAGGCCGCAGGTTCAAATCCTGTCACCCCGACCAGGTCGGAGCTCAGTTTCGAGGTTCTGAACCTGAGGTCCTCCGAGGGCGCATCGGCCTGCCGCCTCGAATCGGCGTCCGGCGCGACCAGGCCACGCCGGCTAGCTATAGCTAGCTCTTCTCCCACGGCGGAGCCTCGTCCATCTTGGCGTAGTACTTGGCGAGGTGGCTCTTGACCCGGTCGATGTCCGCGTCCGGGAGGTCCACGCCACCGCGGCCACCTTGCATGATGTTTCCTGCGGCCATGACCCCCCGGGGAACGGCGGTCAGCCGGCCGTCGATGACGTCGGCGATGAGCAGCTTGTAAGAGGTGAAGTTGTCCTTCTTCGCGTTGTCGTACCAGACGTGCGCGTCGCGGTATTTCTCGTTGGGTTCACCTTCCGCGTCTGCCCAAGCTCGGACGCGCTTCTCGGCGGCGCCGCCGTCCCACTCACGATCGCGATCCGCGAGGGGAAGGTCTTGGAAAGCGGTGACCGACATCTCAGCCCCTTTCTGAGGATCCACTTATGGCAGGCAACGTGCCCGCCTCTGTCGATCCGAACCCTGGCCGTCACGGCCGAGCTGGGCTCCTACGACGCGGCGCCTGCGTCGGGCCGGACCTGCACTCCTGGGACGCGTCCGTCGACGTCGGTGAAGCCGAGTTCGTGTGCGAGTGCGGTCGAGGTGAAGGGCTTGCCGGCGCGAGCTGCGAGGTCCGGGTCGCCGGCCATGGCGACGACGGCACGTCCGAGGAAGCGCGGCGACTCGGCCTCGGTCAGGTCGAAACGCCCTTCGCCGGGCAGCTCGATGTAGATCTGCTCGCCATCGCGGACGGCGGCCGCGTCGAGCATCTCGTTGCGCACCAGCCCGGGCCATAGCGAAACTGCTGTGACCCCAGTGCCTTCGAGCTCGTGGGCCATATCGGACGTCATCTTGTCGACGGCTGCCTTGCCGACCCCGTAGAGAACGTTGTGCGCGTAACTGACCGCCCCCGAAGACGAGACGTTCACGATGAGACCGCCGCCCGCTTCGAGCAGGAGCGGCGTGGCGAGGACCGAGGCGATGTAGTGCGAGCGCGTGCCGATGCCGATGATCACGTCCCAGGCCTCGATGGGGAGCTCCCAGTACTTCTTGCCGAGCCAGGGAGCGAGCTGCGGGGCCGGGTAGACGTTGTTGACCAGGATGTCGAGCTGGCCGTGCTCGGACTTCACGCGATCGAACAGCGCGCGCACCTGCTCGTCGTCGGTGTGGTCGCACGCCACCGCGATGCCGGTGCCGCCGAGCTCGTCTACCGTCGCCGCCGTCTCGCCGATCGTGCCCGGTATCGCTCCCGGCTCGACGGTCCGACCGGTGAGGTAGACGGTGGCCCCGGCCGCTCCGAGTTCGACGGCGATTCCCTTACCGATGCTGCGGCTCGCACCGGTCACGACGGCGACCTTGCCGGCGAGGTCGACGGCCGGAGCCACCGAGTCGGGAGCAGGGTTCGGCATGGGGGCCTCCTGAGCGAGCGCTGGGTCGGGTCCCCCGAGTCTGGCAGCCCCTAAACGGGCGCCTCCACGGTGAGCCGCGGAACCGCGCGCCGGAGGCAGGTTGTCGCGCAGATCGGCGACGAGGTCGTCGCGGAACGCGCGGACGGCCGGATCGTCCCAGCGGTTCGCCCACTGGTGCGGATCCTCGGTCAGGTTGTACAGCTCACCTTCGGTGCCGTCGTAGCCGCCGCCGGGCTCGTAGGCCGTCAGCAGCCATCCGTCACGGAACAGCGAGCGCAGGTGCAGATCTTCGGTCGGGAACTGGCTGTCCCACTCGGTGATGACGCGTTCCCGCCCGGTGCCGTCGGTCTTGGGCAGGGCCTTGCCCTGCACCCACTCGGGGACCGGAAGGCCGGCGATCTCGCAGAACGTCGGTGCGAGATCGAGCTGGCCGACCGGGTCCTCGACGACGTTCGGGGTGACACCCGCAGAGGGGGCCGGGCGCCACACCATGGGAAGCCGCATCAGCGCATCGCAGTGGAACGGGCCCTTGAAGAGCATGCCGAAATCGCCCTGCAGCTCGCCGTGGTCGGTCGTGAAGATGACGTCGGTGTCGTCACTCCAGCCGCGCTCCTCGACGCGGCGCAGCACGCGACCCAGCGCCTCGTCGATGAGCTCGTTCTCGACGTGGGTGAAGGCGTTGATCTCGCGAACCTGGTCGTGGGTCATCTGCGCCGGCACGAAGGTGGTGGGGCCGCCTTCGAGGTTTGCGTGGGAGCCGTCGTAGCAGGCCAGCCAGTGCTGGGGCTTGCCTTCGAGGATTCGCTGGCATGCCTCGGGCGAGCCGGGGTGGCCGGCGGGCAGGTCCAGGTCGCGCCAGTTGACCCGCTTCAGCTCGGAGGCGGGCGGATCCCAGGGGTGATGCGGGTCCGGGAAGCTCATCCAGCAGAACCAGTCCTCGTCGGCAGCCAGGCTGTCGAGCCAGGCGATGGCGCGCTCGGCCACCCAATCGGTGTGGTAGGCCTCGCGCGGCACCGGATTCACCTTGACCTGGCAGGCACCGGTCTCGCCGCCGCCGGCGCCGTTCAGCATCCCGCCCTCGAACAGCGGATAGAAGTCCGGCTCGTAGTTGTCCGGTAGCGCGTCGAGGAACGCGCCGTAGTGCCACAGCGGGCTCGGCCCGTGCATGGCCAGCTCGAGGTGCTCGAAGCCGCGGTGTGGCCCGGTCGAGCCCTCGCGGGACAGGCGATTCTCGGGCCAGCGGCCTTTCAGATCCATGGCCGGCTCGAAGTGGGCCTTGCCCAGCAGGGCGGTGCGGTAGCCGTTCTCGTTCAGGTACGCGGCGATGCTCGGGGCGTCGATCGGCAGCGGGACACCGTTCGCGTAGACGCCGTGCGTGCGCACGTACTGGCCGGTGATCATGGTGCTGCGGGCCGGCATGCAGACGACGTTCTGGTTCATCGCGCGGCGGTAGTTGAGCCCGGCGGCAGCGAGCCCATCGACCACCGGCGTTCGCGCGATGGTGCCGCCGTTGCACCCCAACGCGTCATAGCGCTGCTGGTCCGTCGTCACGAAAAGAATCTTGCGTCCCATGTTCTAGTGCTCCTTCGATGCTGATGCCGCAGAGGTGACTGGTGGGCGGGTCAGCGCGGGTTCGATCAGCGCCCTGACCGCGGCTGCTGCAGCGTTCACGGACAGGTCTCGGCGCAGGAGATCCCACATCTCCCAGCTGGCGGCGGCTTCAATGCCCGCCACGGTCGGCCGGTCCAGGTCCGCGAGCTCCGGACTCAGGGCGCCGCGCAGATGGCGCTGCAGCGCTTTCCGGCTGCCCCGCAGCCGCTTGGCGAGAGCCTCCGACTTGGACTCGTGGCGCACGGCGACCCGCCGGACCGCCCCGATCTGCTCGAAGAGCGCGGTGCGTTGGGCGAGCGCGCCGGCTAGCCGCTCCGGCAGCGCAAGGCCCGGCTCCAGGGGCTGGAGCAGCATCCACCACTGCTCGGCCTGGGTCTGCGCGGCCTCGTCCAGCAGCGCGTCCAGGCTCGAAAAGTGATGGAACACCGAGCGAGGCGTGAGGGCAGCCCGCTCGGCTACTTGCTGAGCGGTGGGCAGCGCGTCGTTCTCCGCGACGAACGCCAGCGCGGCATCGACGATCGCTCGCCGGTTGCGCGCGCCCCGTTCGCTTCGCCCGTCCATGGCGTGAGCCAAACCTACTTGCACTAGCAGTGCAAGTAGTTGGTCCTGGTTTTCGGTGCGCTTGGGTCAGCGCCGGATGAACGGCCGCGGCGGGTGCGGAGGTTCACCCGTCACGGCGATGATCAGCTCGCGGGCGATCTCGACCAGCTTCACGTTGCGCGTCTGAGACTCTTGCCGCAGCACCGCAAATGCCTCCGTGGCATTGATCTTTCGCTGCGCCATGACGATGCCGAGCGCCTGGTCGATGATGGCTCGGCTGACGATGGTGTTGCGCAGCTGCTCCTCCAGGCTGAGCTGATCGGCGTGACGCATGGCCAGCGTGAGGGCTGTGGACGCCTGCTCGGCGAACGCGCGTGCGGTGTCGACGTCGTCGACGGTGAAGGTGTGTTGGGTCGTCGTGTAGATGTTCAGGGCTCCGACGGGCTCGCCGTCGACGCTGAGCGGAACGGAGACCGAGCTGCGGACGCCCTTGGCGATGGCGTTGAGCCGGTAGTCGTTCCACCGGTCGTCCACGTTCAGGTCGGGCATGTGGACGATCTCGCCGGTCCGGCTGCTGTGCAGGCAGGGGCCCTGACCTCGGCCGTACTGAAGCTCATCGGCCTCGCGCGCGAGCGGCCCGCTCGCGGCAACCGTCGACGCGTCGCCGTCCTGCCGCAGAGTGATGCCGACGGAGCTGGGGGCCTGCGTGAGCGACGACGCGAGGACTGCCACCCGGTTCAGGAAGTCGGTGACGTCCGAGCCCTGCAACAGCAGGTTCTGAAGCTCGGCGTAGGCCGTCGTGAGGGTGAGTGGACGGGAGTTCGCTTGCGAATCGGATGCCACCATGGAGCCGTTCTCGATCAATCTTGATCGACTTATCGAGAGGTCGAACCTCACCATCGTGGTGAACCGACCAGGCACCTGTCCGAACCTTGCCCCCACCTTATGCAGCCGAGCCGGATCAGGCGCTGCTGCCCCACCAGTGTCGCGGTCAAGATCGACAGGGGTCAGAGCGTCGTCGGACGGTTCACGAAGCGCTCCTGCGACGGCGAGTAGAACCAGCCGCCCCCAGCCCTGGTCCCGCCATCGACCGGGATGTTGTGTCCCGTCACGAAGCTGGACAGGTCCGACGCCAGGAACAGCGCTACCCGGGCCTGGTCTTGCGGCCATCCAACCCGGCCCACCGGATCCCAGGAAGGCCACATGTGGTCCAGGCCCTCGGCTCGCGTCCGGTAGTCCACCTGCGGGGTCTGGGTGAGGTCGGGCCCGATGCCGTTCACGCGTATCCCGTGGCGCCCCATGGTGACCGCCAGGGAGGTGGTGAAGTGGTCGACGGCTGCCTTCATCGCCGCGTAGACCGCGTCGCCGGGATAGCCGCGCATCGCCTCGACGGAGTGGAAGTTGACGATCACTCCGCGCCGCGCGGCCATCATCGGCTCGATGACGGCGCGGCTCATCGCGAAGACGTGCAGCAGGTTGATCTCGTACATCGCGTTCCACGAGTCCGGCGTCGACTCCTCGAAGGCGACGGCCGGACGGAAATCACCGACATTGTTGACGAGGATGTCGACGCGCCCGTGCGCCTCGAGCACGTCCTGGACCAGGGGAGCGGCGTTCGCCGGGTCGGTGACGTCGAGCACGTGAGCACGCACCTGACCCCCGGAAGCGGCGATGTCGGAGCGGGTCCGCTCCGCGCGATCCGGGTCGATCTCGGCGACCTCCACGGCCGCGCCGTGAGTGGCGAACAGCCGGGAGATCGCGCCTCCGATGCCGTCACCGCCGCCGGTGACGATGGCGACCTTGCCTTCGAGCAGCCGGCTCCAGTCGGCGATGGGGGGAACCAGGTCAGGTGTCTGGGCGGTCATGCCGAGATTCTGACGAGGCTCGTACCGGCCGCCGGCGTCGCCCCGGCACCGGTCCGTCTGGCGGCCGGACGACGAACCGGGCTAGGAGCGACCGCCGGTGCGGCCGGCCGAGACCGTCTCCGGTGGCGGGGTGAGGTTGTCGGTGCCGCCCTCGGCGACGCTGACGGATTCGGCTTCATGGATGCCGAACCGGCGGTGAAAGCGCTTGAGGGCCCTGGGTGCGTACCAGCTGTGTTCGCCGAACAGGCCCATCGATGCGGGCACGAGCACCCCGCGTACCAGCGTCGCATCGAGCAGGATCGCGAGGCCGCTTCCCAGACCGAAGAACTGGATGAAGCTGACGTTGCTGGTGCCGAAAGCGAAGAAGCTGACCGCCAGCAGGACCGCCGCCGTCGAGACGATCCTTCCGGTGCGGGCGAGGCCCAAGACGGTCGCCTCACGCACCGGGACGCCGGAGTCGTGCAGCTCTTTCACCCGGCTGATCAGGAAGACCTCGTAGTCCATCGACAGCCCGAACGCGATGCAGAACAGGAGCACCGGCATCGACGTGTTGATCGGGGTGGGAGTGAAGCCGAGCACCGATGACAGGTGCCCGTCCTGGAAAATCCACACCATCGTCCCGAGCGTCGCCCCCAAGGTCAGGGCGTTGCCGACCAGGGCCCGCAACGGCTGGACGATGCTGCCGGTGAAGAGGAAGAGCAGCACGAGCGTCGTCAACACGATGATGGCGGCGGCAAGCGGCAGTCGAGACGAGATCGCCTGCTTGGCATCGATCAGCACCGCAGTGGCCCCACCGACCAGGACCCGCGTTCCGGCCGGCGCCGCCTGATGGCGGATCGTCTTCACCACCTTCTGGGCGCTGGAGGAGGCGCTGTCGAACGTGGTGCTGACCGTGAGCCGGGCGGTTGCTTCCGAGGTGGTGATGTCGACACGCTCCACACCGCTCAGCGAGGAGAGCTCCCGGCTGTATGCCGCCAGCGCCGGCGGCGCCGGAACGGGCGTGACGAGCACCTCGACCGCATTCGGCTGGACCGCGAACTGGCTGCGCAGCACGTCTCCGACCTGATGGGTGGCCGTGCTCTTCGGCAGCACGCGCTCGTCGGGCGTCGCGAACGTGACGTGCAGCAGCGGGACCGCCATGACCAGAAGCACCGCAACGACCGGGACAGCCGCGACGACGGGCCGGCGCATGACCCCGCTCGCCAGCCGGCCCCAGAAGGGCGCTTCAGGGCTGCGGTTGGGATTGATCCCGGGCACCCGGCCGGAGTTGACCTTGTGACCGAGCAGCGCCAGGACGGCCGGAAGCACGATGAGCGCGCTCAGGGCGGCGAAGGCCGTGACGCCGATACCCGCGTAGGCAAAGGACTTCAGGAAGTAGATCGGAAAGACCATCATCGCGGCGAGCGCTGCCGCGACCGTGAGCGCCGAGAAGGCGACGGTGCGTCCCGCGGTGGCCGTAGTGCGGGCGACAGCAGCGTGCGCCGGCACCCCCCTCGCGAGCTCCTCGCGGAAGCGGCTGACGATGAGCAGGGCGTAGTCGATGCCGAGCCCGAGTCCCATGGCGGTCGTCAGGTTGATGGCGAAGATGCTCACGTCGGTCACGTGAGTGAGCAGGCTCAGCTCGGCGAACGTTCCCAGAATCGCCACGAGCGCGATCGCCAGCGGTAGCAGCGCAGAGATCAGGCTTCCGAACGCGATCACCAGCAGTACCAGGGTGATCGGGACGGCAATGGCCTCGGCGATCGCCAGGTCCTTGCCGACCTGGCCGCCCACGTCCGTCCCCTTCTCGCCGCCCACCGCAACCGTGAGCGGGGCTGCGCTGAAGTGGCGGTAGTCGTCGACAACGGCGCTGGCATCGTCGTCGTCGAGGACCTGGCCGACGATCAGGGCGTACTCGCCGTCCTTCGACTTCAGCGCGGGGGCTCGGGTGGTCCAGTACGACGTGATCTTCGCGAGCCGCTGATCGCTGGTCAGCCGAGTGGTGAGCTGCTTTCCGCTGGCGGTCGCCTGCGGGCTGTCGACGTTCCCGTCGTGGGCGCGCACCAGGAAGAGGATGTTCGTGTCGCCGCCGAACTTCTCGTTGAGCAGGTCCTTGGCCTGGCTGGAGCCGGACGAGCGGTTCGTGAAGCCTTCGTCCAGCAGCCGCCCGAACGCCCCGGTTCCGACGACAGAGCAGGCCACGATCAGCAGCGTGCTGAGGACGAGAACCCACTTGGCGTGAGCCGCAACGAACGCACCGAGGCGGTGGAACACGTCGGCCTCCCTGGCACCCGGGACGGTCGGGCGAGCAATGTGGACGCTGTGAACTTTGTCGTATCGAGTTCACAGTGTCAACATTGGGCGTCAACCTCGGGCGGCACTCATCCCAGAATCGAGCCGATGACCACGCAAACCGCCGTTACGCCGCAGCCCTACCACCACGGGGACCTGCGGCGCGCCCTGATCGTGGCCGGCCTCGAGCTGGCTCGTGAGGGTGGCCCGCCGGCGATCGTGCTCCGCGAGGTCGCCCGTCGCGTCGGCGTCTCACCCAACGCGGCCTACCGGCATTTCAAGGGCTTTCCCGAGCTGCTCGACGCCGTCGCCGAGGCGGCGCGGGCGGAGCTCGCCAAGGCCATGGACCCCGAGGGGAAGGTCGCGCCGACCGGCGATCCGCTGGAGGACGCCCGTGCTCGCATGTTCGCTGTCGGGCGCGGCTACGTCCGGTTTGCCCTGACCGAACCCGGCCTTTTCGCCGTCGCGTTCAGCCGGGCGAAGGAGAGCGAGCACTTCACGAGTACCCGGGCGGGCGGCGCCTCGCCGGGGGAGGTCCTGCAGGAAGCGCTGAACGGCCTGATCGAAGCCGGCTTGCTCGATCCCGAGGAGCGTGCGGCGGCAGCGACGACGGCGTGGGCGGCCGTGCATGGACTGTCCGGGCTCCTGCTGGGACCGATGCGCGAGATCGCGCCTGCCGCCCGCGACGAGATGATCGAAGCCACGCTCGCGGTCATCGGACGTGGTCTCACTGGTGGACGCTGACGGCTTTCCCCGACGGGCAGCCCTGCCGGAACGAAATTCCTGACCGCTGCCATGCTGTTAGCACTGGCAAAGCTTCTCCCACCACTCGTTCACGCATCTGGAGGACCTCTATGGCGATCACGGCAGGCGACAAAGTCCCCGACGTTGAGATCCGCACGATGGGTGCCGAAGGCCCGGTCCCGGTACGCACCGGCGACATCCTCGGCAAGGGCAAGGTCGTGCTCTTCGCGGTGCCCGGCGCGTTCACGCCCGGCTGCTCGCGCATCCACCTGCCGGGCTTCGTGCAGCAGGCGCAGGCCGTCACCGACAAGGGCGTCGACACCATCGCCTGCATCGCCGTCAACGACGCGTTCGTGATGGATGCCTGGGGCAAGGACCAGGGCGTCGGCGACAGCATCGTCATGCTGGCCGACGGCAACGGCGACTTCACCAAGGCGATGGGCCTGGTGATGGACGGCGTCGGCATCGGTCTTGGCCTGCGCTCGCAGCGTTACGCGGCCATCATCGAGGACGGGGTCATCACCAGCCTCGACGTCGAGCCGGGCCGCAGCATCGAGGTCAGCTCCTGCAGCGCCGTTCTCGAACGGCTCTGATCCGGGCGTGCGACGGGGTGCCGGTTTAGGAGCTGGACACCGGGCTCACGTTCGGTAGCGCCAATGGCGCCGGATCGGAACGCTCCGACGCGGTCGAGATCACCTGATGCAGGCGGCGCACGAACTGTTCCTGAGCGAACTCGTCAGCGTGAGCGGCGATGGCCGCGGAGTCCCAGTTGCGTGCCTCGACCTCGTCCAGCCCGGCGCGGATTGCGGCAGCTTCCGGCTCGTCGACGAAGACGGCCGTCAGATGCTCGACCATGGAGTCGAGGTAGCCACCCCATCGCAGGACGACGCTCGGGCGGCCCGCCGCCGCCGCCTCGATCGGCGTGAGGCCGAAGTCCTCGTAGCTCATCGCTACGAGGGCTCGGCATCCCCGGTAGAGCGCGGCAAGCTCGTCGTCCGAGATCCCGTTGATGAACGTGATGTTGCCGGCGGCTTCGGCAGCAAGCCGTTGCCCCTCCGGGCCATCGCCCACCACGATGAGGCGGCGCTGCGGCGATGCGGTGAAGGCCTCGACGATCGCCCCCACGTTCTTGTAAGGCATCAGCCGAGACACGCACAGGTACCAGTCGGCCGTTGCCGCGCTCGGGTCGAGGGGCATCTGCCGCAGGCGTGCGGCGAAGTCCGGAAGCGGGGGCATCAGTACGAGCGCATCGCGCTCGTACACTTTGGCGATCCGCTCGCGCACCACAGTGGAGTTCGCCAGGTACAGCTGCGCGCGCCGAGCCGCGCGCTTGTCCCAGACCCGTAGCGGTACGCGAAACAGCCGCAGCGCCGCCTTCGCCAGGAGCGACGCGTCACCGCCGAGATAGCGGCGCGATTGGTAGAGCCAGCGCGCCGGCGTGTGGCAGTAGACGACGACCCGGCCCGATGTCCGCACCCCGTGCGCCCAGCCGCTGCTGCTCGCGATGACGACATCGGCGGCGATCCGCAGCCGCGCAAACGCGAACGGCATGAAGAGCAGGCCGAGCCGGTGGTTGCCGCGCAGCCACGGCAAGCGGTTGAACCATGGCACCCGTACATCGAGGTGCGCGAACTCTGGATAGGTGCCTGCGGGGTCGTAGAGCGACGTGTACACCGGCGTGCCCGGCAGCGCTCGGGCTATTTCGAGCACCACCCGCTCCGCGCCGCCGCGCTGGGTCAGGTAGTCGTGGACGATCGCGACCCGCAGCCGGCCGTCCGGGCTCTTACGAGGGCGCGGAGCCCGCAACTGGCGCGGCACTCCGAGCCGGATGGCGGGCACCTCGATCGCGCGGTACGTCATCCACGACAGCAGCACCGAGATCGTCAGGACCACGGCCAGCGAGCGAGCCGCTCCCATCGTCGTCGGGGCGCCGATCCAACCCTCGCGCGCCGCCAGCAGCAGGACCGGGTAATGCCAGAGGTAAAGGCTCAGCGACATCTCGCCGAGGAAGCGTCCGGGAGCGAGGTCGAGGAATCGGGATACGGCAGGCACCTGGCCCGTGCGGGCCGGAATCGTCAGGATGATGAGCGCCGCTCCGGATGCGACGCCGAACGCCGCCTGTGCCAGCAACGCTCTCGACGAGGCGAACACGGCCGTGAAGAGAGCTGCGGCGACGAGCACGCCGATGGCGACGCGGCGCAGGCGCTGGGCGGGCCACTTCGGCAATGCCTGGCGCTGGGTCCACACGTACACGAAGGCAGCCGCGATTCCCCAGCCGAAGCAGTCGGCGGAGACGAGCATGCTGCGGCTCAAGACCGCGATGGCATGTGGCCCGAACTGGGCGGCCGACGTCGACAGGCCCGCCTGCTTCTGCCACAGGGCATCGACGCATTTCGCGACCAGGCCGACGGCGATCAGGACGACCGGCATGAAGAGCACGGCCCGCTGCTGACTCGTGCCGCGTCGAACGAGTGCGAGCGCAGCCAGGGCGAGCAGCGGCAGCACCGCGTAGAAGCACGCTTCAGTCGCCAGCGACCACGCCGGGTTGATGCCGGTCTGGATCTGCCCCGGCAGGAAGTTCTGCGCGAGAGTCAGCTGCTCGAGCAGCCGGAGCGGATCCGTGATCATCCCCGAACCGGCGCTGGAGCCGACCCTTTCGGAGGCCACCGCATTCGTCACGAAGACCGCACGCAGCACGAAGTTCGCGATCAGGAAGATGACGACGTAGGCCGGGAAGACCCGCAGGAACCGGCGCTTGGCGTAAAGCGCCACCGGCGCGGGCTTGCCCCCGCCGGTGATCTGGCGGATGTAGGGCATCGCCAGCAGGAAGGCCGACAGCGTGAAGAAGAAGGAGACCGCGGCGTTACCGAGCAACGTCAGGTGCAGCGCCGCGAGCGTGGCAGGAGCGGTGAGCGCCAGCGTATGGACGATGACCACGATGGCGCAGCCCACCCCGCGCGCCCCGGTGAGACCGGCGAGCTCACCCGGCCGCGATGCACGATCGGTCCGGTCAGTCCACGCCACTGAGCACCATCACAGGAGGTCGGGCGAGTCGTGCTGCCGGGGGCGGAGAGTGAACGCTCGCTCTGGCTAGAGCGCCCGCGAGATCGGGATGGTCGAGGAAGGCCAGATAGACCGAGAGCATCGCGATGGCGGGAGCCTGGATGACGACCGGGATGTCCAGCTGCAACGCTACGAGCAGGATGCCGATGAACCCGGCGCCGATGGCCGCGCCTGCCAGCGATCCTGATCGCAACAACCGTAGGGCTCGTGCCCCAGCGAGAAGCAGGAGCGCGGCGAACACCAGGCCTACCACGATGCCGCCGCGATAGAGGGCGAGCAGGGGCGCGTTCGCGGGGAGCACCTTGACGTTGGCGTACGCGACCTTGCCGTCGATGAGCGCCGGGACTCCGAAGCCGCGACCGAGCAGCCAATGGCCGGCCATCTCGCCCGGGAAGTTTTTCAGCGCCGCCCCGCGGGCTTGCGAGCCGACATCGTTGCTCGTGAACGAGTTCGTCAGTCGTTCGCGAAAACCGGGAAGGGTCAACACGGCAACGGCCGTAGCCAGCAGCGCGGCCGCTATGCGCTTCCTGGTGCCGCGCGGGACCCGGCCCGCGACGACGAGCACGACAGCACCCACGACGACAGCACCCAGCACCGCGCGGCTGAACGTGAGCGCCACCGCGGTCAGCGTCGTGGCGCACACGAGGAAGCGCACCGATCCGCGTAGCAACGCCAGCGCGAAAACCAGTCCCGTCGCCATCAGCAGGGCGCCGAGATTGGGGTCCAGATAGGCACCGGTGAGGCGCAGGATGTCGCCGTTCGCGGTGGGGATGTAGTGGCCGTTGTAGCCGGTCGCCGAGTAGCCGAGGAAGGTCAGGCGGCTGAGCACTTGCCCGTGCGGATCGGCAAACCGGAGAACGATCCCGAAGCCGGCCCCGACACCCGCGCCGAAGGCGAGCGAGCGTCCGACGCGGATGAGCTGATCCACGCGCAGTGCGGCGAGCGGGAAGATCAGCGCGCTCATCGCCGCCCAGATGAAGAAGTCGCGGAAACTCGTCGTATCAAGACGGTTGGCAAGGAAGGAGAACAGCGAGACGAAGATCAGGATCAGCACGCCGATCTCCACGGGCCGCAGCGGTTGACGCTCGAACCGCACGGTGAATCGCGAAGCGACGCACATCAGGACCAACGGCATGATCACCGCGACGTGTACTACCGGAATCTGCAGCGTCGGGGCGCAAGCGAGTACGAACACCGTCGTGCGAATCAGCAGCAGCGGCCGCGCGAAAACCATCCACGCTGCGGCGGTCAGCAGCCCGAGCATGAGGACCGTGGCGATGACCGCGACCGCGGCGAAGGTCACGTCGTCCACCACGACGTCAACGTCGAGACCGGCTGGCCGCTGGCCCAGTGTGCAACGTTGGCCGCGTAGCTGCGGTCCCCCTCCTCGGCTGCCGCGGCGGAGGACTGCAACATCTCCCGGCAGCGCGTCACGAAGGCGGACTGCTCGTCGTGTGGCGTGATGCCGAAGATTCTGATCGAGTGAGCCGAGTCCGGTCGAGGTGGTGACGACCGGCAGCCCGCGAGACACGGCGTGCAGGATCTTGACGCGCACCCCACCGCCGGTGACGATCGGCGCGGCGAGCGCCCTGCACTGCTCCATCACGGCGTCCACATCAGGAACGAAGCCGAGTTCCTTCACGGAGTCGTCGGGGGCTGACCCGCCAGATGTGCCGTCGCCTCCGACGATCCAGAGTTCCGCCCCATCGATGCCGCGGCGGATGCTCGGCCAGCATTCCCGGATGAGCCGGGCCGCCTGCCGGTTCGGCGGCCAGTTGCCCCAGCCGATGAAAAGCAGCCGCGGAGGCGAGTCACGGACCGCGACCTGCGCCGCCGGAGGCATCGTGAGGTCGAGCCAGGTTGCCTTGGCTCGCACCCCGTCGTTCCAGCGCTGCCACCTCGTCGCGGTCATAGGTGGCCACGGCGTGTGCGGCACGAAAGACGCGCGCCTCATCGGCTTCGATATGGGTGGCGTTCAGCCGGCCGAAGATGCCATGGCGCTGCGACCACACGGCCGCTTCCGGGTTCACCGTGTTGACGAGCAGCCGAGCCTCCACCGCCCGCCGCGAGCGGAGGAACGGCTCGGCCATGTACGTGTGTTCCGCGACGAACACATCCGGGGCACCTGGATATTCGTCGATGGCAGCCACGAACTCGTCGACGTCATAGCGGTTGTGAACGAGACTGTGGCCGGATCGCAGGCTGCGCCTGGCGATCTCCAGCGCCGACACCGCAGGCTTGGCGACGCGGGTGATCGCCGCTGTCGAACCGAGTTCGGCAGCCCGCCGCGACAGGCAGATGCAGTGCACCTCATGGCCCTGCTCTTCGGCGATCGACATCGCGACATTGGTGAGCGCGATGTCACCGCCATGGTCGACGGTGAGGTCCCTGGAAGCGAGATAGACGATCTTCAGGCCCATAGCGGATTCCTCCGAAACCGTGTGACGTTCGGTGAACGGCGGCACTGCTCCCGGGGGTTCACGCGAGCATCACCGCCGGC
Organism: uncultured Actinomycetota bacterium; assembly: GCA_963782485.1. Lineage (GTDB taxonomy): Bacteria > Actinomycetota > Actinomycetes > Frankiales > Frankiaceae > DATAZK01. The sequence continues at coordinate 136,129 of CAWAJV010000003.1, read as the reverse complement.
CGGGCGGCCGCGTACAAGCGGCGCTGCGGCAAGGCGACGAAGAGGAGGTCGCCGGCCACGAACCCGAGAGCGGCCTCGGGACTGCCGGCGCGTCCGAGCACGACCATCACCGTCACCTTGACCAGCAGGGCGGCCGACGACAGCGCCACGCGGTAGAGATCGAGCGACTGCAACGCGAGCACGGTCGTGAAGACGGCTGAGCAGAACCGGGTCGCGGCGACCGCAGCGAAGACCAGGAAAGTCAGCGATAGGTCAGGGGGCGCGCCGAGCACGGCCGCGATTGCCGCGGCAACGAGCATGCCGAGGGCACAGACGGCCGCGCCGATCCAGGTGTGCGCCAACCGTGGCCCGGCGTGTGCCGCACCGTCGCTTTCACGGAGCCGGTCATGAAACGTCGCCGCGAACGACTGCCCGACCAGGCCGCCCGTCAGCGCGAGCTGGGAGCCCAACGAGTAATAACCGACCTGCGTATCGCTGAGCAGCCAGCCGAGCAGGATGACGTCGCCCTGCAAGTAGAGAACACCGAGCACTGCCTCGGTGACGAGAAAGCCCGTGGTCCGGGTGCGTTCCGGCAAGCGTGGCATCGTCCCGAGAACCGTGCGCAGCACCACCGCCGCGAAAGGCGTGTAGCCCACGAGGTAGCAGACCCCGACGAGCGTCAGGCTCCTGGTCGAAGAGGCGCTGAGCAGCACAGCGCACACGCCCAGGCTGATGGACTGGCGCAACGCGTCCTCACCGAGCGCCCGATCGGGCCGTGAGTAGCGAATCGAGGACGACTTGCGGGCATTGAAGATCATGTCGAGGCCGGCCTTGGTCACCGAGAACCCGGCAACGGAACCGAAGGTCCAGACGAAAGCACCGATGACGCCCAGCGCGACGCCGGTCCATACGCGGGATGCCTGGTCGCGCTGAAATTCAGCATCGGACGTTCGCGGCGCGCGCACGAGGTAGTAGGCATCGAGGGGGACGGTGATCAATGTTGACGCCGCGATCACGATCGCGAACCGGCCGTAGAAGGCGATACCGAGCTTCTGGGTCAGGAGGATCGGCCAGAGCAGGCCGATGACCCGGCCGCCGCCGATGAGCAACGTGGCACGCAGGGTGCGCAGCAGCGGTCGTTCCGCGGTGGCGCTCATGCCAGGGACCACTGCGACACGATGGGATCGATCGTGCGGGCCAGTGTTTGGCGGGAGCGGAAGCATTCCAGCTCCGAGGCGAGCCGATCAAGCTCCTGGCCGTCGTCGATGAGCTTCTCGACCCGCTCCGCGAGCGTGGCCAGGTCTTGCGCGCTCTCGCAGCCCGACCCCTCCAACGCGTGCAGCCCTGCCGATGCGAGTGCGAGGCAGGGCGTTCCGAACGCTGCCGCTTCGACGAACGAACCGGACGCCGGTGCCATGGCGGTGCCCCACACGACCTTGCGCCGGTAGGGCAGGAGCAGCAGCCGGATGCCGGCGAAGAAGTCCGCCTCCGCGGCGTCGCTCACGGCGCCGCAGACCCGGACGCCAGGGCGCTGCGGGATCGCCTCGGTGCCGTATCCGGCGATCACGATCTCGATCCGATCGTCGAGCAGCGCGCGCAGCTGGTCGACGATCTCGAATCCCTTGCCGCGGTAGTGATAGCCGAACAGCCCCACGGCGAGCGGGCGATTCGCGAGCGGCGGCAGCGGTGGGTACGCCAGCGGCAGCAGGCGCGCATCGACGACCTGGCGCCCGAAACCTCGCTCGGCGAGAGCGCTGCTGCCCTGGCTGGAGGTGCTGACCAGGCCGACGTGGCGCGTGCCCCAGCGCTCGAGAGCCACGATCCCGCGGTCGAGTGCCCAGTGAATCGCGTTGTCCACCAGCCGGTTTCGCGCGATCAACCGAAAGCGGAAGATCGACCACACCGGACGCGGTGGTTCGTGGACCATCGCGGTGCGTACGACGCCGGGACGTCCGACGAGAGCCCAGAACGGGCCGACACTGCCGCCGCTCAGCTCCGCATGAACCACCGTTCGGCGGCGATCCGCGCCGCGCAGCGCCTTGGAGACCCGGCGGCGCAGCCGGATGCACTCGCGTACACCGTCGTCACCGGCTCCGCCGCAACGCACCTCGACGGTCTCGTCCGCGTGCGGTCGCAACGCCTCGAGCAGGCGATCCGCGTGGTCGCCCACGCCCGAGTCGGCCGGTCTCGGCGCGATGAAGATCAATCGCTCGGGCCTGCGCCGGTCCGCGACGCTCTGGTCAGCTAGAACCCCCACGGGCGCCACGCCGGGTTGTAGGCCATGACGTCGGGGCGGGTGCCGACGACCTTGGCCGGGCTGCCGGCGACGACTTGCAGCGGCTCAACGGTCTCGCGTACCAGCGAGCAGGTGAGCACGACCGCGCCGCGGCCGAGGGTGAGTCCCGACTCGATGGTGCACCTGCTCGCGATCCAGACGTAGTCCTCGACAAACGTCGGCTGCGACACCGCGTCGAACATGGGCGCGCTGAAGTCGTGAAAACCCGGCAGGAAGTGGGTGTCGCTCGCGATGACGACCCGGTTGCCGATCGTCAGCCAGCCGCGCGCGTCCAAGAGGCACCGGAAGCCGATCGAGCACTCGTCGCCGATGACGAGACGCGCCGGCTCGGCGACGGTGGTGCCCCGCAGGATGTTCGTCTTGCGCCCGACTTTGGCTCCGAACAGCCGCAGCGTCGCCCGCCGGATCACCTGCGAAGGGACGTAGGTGACGACCAGGTTGTAGATCAGAGCAGCAAGGTGCTGATGCAGCTTGAAGCCGAACGGTCGCTCGTCGTCCTGGAACCGTTCGCCCTCTGGCTTCAGATGGTCGGCCTGCGTGTTGATTGCCATGTTCAGCGCCGCCTCTCGCGCTTGAACCGCCCGCTCCTCGCGGCGACCGGCTCTCCGGCTGGGCCCTCCGCTTCCGGATCGCCGAGGGGCCAGGGCCACGGCGCCAGAGCGTCGGCCATCTCCTGGTCCACGGACGCCTCCTCGTCGTCCTCGAAGTCCGTCAGCGCCACCGCTGCGGCCGTCTCGCCACCCGACCGGCGAGCCCCGGGTACCCCATTCGTCACGGGTGAAGGTGGCTGCGAGGGCGAGCTCGGCCCCGGCGCATCGCCGGTCGCCGCGACGGTCGGCGTTCCGTCCGGTTCGCGCTTCCACCGCTTGCGAATCCAGAAGATGAAGCCGATCGCAAAGCCGGCCAGCGTGCCGAGGAGGGCGCCCCCGACGACGTACAGCCGCAGCGACGGCGAGCTGGGAACCGTCGGCAACTGCGGCGGCGTCACGACCCGCGCCGAGACCGCCGACTGCGGCGGGCCCTTTGACGCCGGGGCGACCTCTGTCGTCTTGACGAGGTTGATCAGTGACTCCGCAAGCACCTCGGCTACGCGCTGAGCTCGCTCGGCACTCGGCTGGACCACCGTGATGGACAGCACCGTCGTGCCGGTCGCGACATCGGTCGACACCTGGCCGGCGAGCGTGCCGGAGGACGTCGGCAGGTGAAGGCTGGTGATGGTCGGCTCCACCACAGCTCTCGAGCTGGCCAGCTTGCTGTAGGTCGGCATCCGCAGCAGCACGTACTGCACGCTGCCGACCTGCGTCTGGCCGGCGATGGCATTCGATCCGGTAAACAGCACCTGCGAGGTCGCTGAGTAGGCCTTCGATGCGGTTAGCGCGAGAGCCGTACCGGCACCGCCGCCCGCCAATAGCAGGACAAGAATGAGCCAGATATAGGTGCGCAGGAATGCAACGAACTCACGAAAGTCCATCTGTCAACGCTCGCCGGCGCCGCAGCGGCGAACATCGGGCTCATGCGACACGCCTATCCTCCGTAACCTTTGGACGCCACCAGCGCCCTGACGACTTTGCTCACGAAGAGTAAGGGCAGAGGTGTTGGTGGTGGATGCGAACGGCGAATAATCCGATTCCTCCCGGTTCGGTATCGCGGATATTCACTGATATCGAGGGCGAAACCACCCATATCGTCAGCGACCGGAGGGCGGAGTGACCTACGCTGCGTGACCATTGGGTGATCACGACCCTCGCCTGGAGACCGGAAGCTCCGCCTGATCTGACTACATAAGGTCACCGGCAGCGCGGCCGGACACATGCTGCCGGCTGCCGCGACACATGGGAAAGCCAGCGGCTTTCCGCGGCGCGTCACCGGCTGGATCCAGCCGATTATCGGGCTTTCTTCAGTCGCCAATGCCGCGCATTCCGTGGCATAGAGCGGCCGAATGACGACCCGGCCCTCGATCGCCCATAGGGATTTCCACACCTTTCGGCGCGCGAAAGGGCGCCCGAGCGGGCAAATCAGGCAGGAGGGTGGCGACGATCGCGTCAGGCGAGCCGGTCGCGTTCCGCTTCCGCGCGCCTCAGCCGGTCCTCCGCCTTCGCCGCGAGACCCTCGCTTCGCTGGCGTTCTGATCGCGCCCGCTCCCGCGCCTTGACCGCCGCAGCGTGATCCGCCGTCGCCTGATCGAGTTCCGCTTGCAGCCGTTCGACCGCTTCCTGGCTGGCACGCACCGCAGCGCTCGCCGCGTCCAGTGCGGCCGTCGCCTCGTCCCGAGCGGTCTGCGCTTCGGCCGCGGCCTGGTTCGCGGCCGCCAGGTCCGCCTGCGCCGAAGCGAGCAGGTCGGCGGCGGAAGGCTTGGCCGGCCGGGCACGCTTGGACGCTGCCGCCGGGCGCTCCGCTCGAGGGGTGGGGGCCATGCCGCCCGCCGGCCATGCCGGCCGCGCCAGCCGCGCCGGCCGCGCCGGCCGCGTCGCCGCGCAGGCCCGCAAAACCGGTGTACACCAGCGGCCCCGCCAGCCGGCCTGCCTTCAGCTGCTCTCCGAGCTCCGCCTCGGCCAGCGCCGCCCGCAAGGTCTCCTCCAGGCTGCGGATCGAGTCCTCGCTGAGCCGCTGGCCAGCGGAAGTGGCGATCGCCCGGGCCTGGCGCACCAGGCCGGCGATGACCTGGTGTTGCATGCGGTTCAGCTCGCGCAGCTGCTCGCCGCGCAACGATGACGTCGCGTCCCGCAGGTCCGCGCCGAGGTCGAGCAGCGGCGCGATCTCCTCGGCGTGTTGACGGGCGAGCTGGTTCGCCAACCACGCCACCACGGTTGGCTTCCCGAGCTGGTGGATGTCTTTCGCGAGCGCGCGGTCGCCTGCCGCCCGGGCCCGCTTCTCGGCCTCCCCACGCGCTGCGACGAACCGGTCCGGGGGCAGGCCGTAGAGCTCCGCGGCGACGGAATCCAGATTCACCAACCCAGGATGCGCGCGTCGCGCGGGTTGGGTCGATGTCCGTAAAGCGGCGGTCTCACCCCATTGGAGGTACTTGAATGTGCCCGAAGCCCTTTATGTCGTCGCCCGTTCGGCCGATCCAGTAAGAGTGACCGCTCACCGATCGGTCGCGCCTGCCCCTACACGCTTGCCGCAGACTCGCGCACGACCTCGCTGCGCTCAGCGGAGTCGCGATCTGCTCCGACCCGAGAGGCACTACCGATGCGGAAGACCCTGACCCGCTTCCTCGTGGGCCTGGTCGCAGTAGCGATCGCTTGCGTTTCCACCGCTTGCTCGCCGCTCGGCACCACGTCCCGGATGTCCGGCCCGTATGGCAAGACCATCTGGGGTCCGGACGTGTCGAGCTACCAGCATCCCGGCGGTGTCGCGATCAACTGGTCGGCGGTGCGGGCACAGGGCGCCCGGTTTGCCTTCGTGAAGGTTTCCGAAGGCAGCAGTTACACGAACCCCTACTACTCGACCGACATTCGCCACGCGCGTGCTGCCGGCCTGTACGTGGCGGGCTACCACTTCGCCCGGCCGCGGCTTCCGCTGTCGACCGCGACCTCGGACGCCCGCAAGTTCGCGTCTCTGATGGGCAACGTGCTGCAGCCGGGCTACCTGCCACCGGTGCTCGACATGGAGACGCGCGGCTCGCTGTCCGCCGCTAACGCGACCGCCTGGATGCGGACCTTCCTCGTTGCTCTCCAGACCGCTACCGGCCGGACGCCGATGATCTACAGCGGCGCCTGGTTCTGGCAGGGCTACCTGGGCAACCCCAAGGGATTCAGCAAGTACCCGCTCTGGGCCGCCCAGTACACCAAGGGCATCGGCCCGAACCTGTTCGGCGACTTCACGTACTCGTCGTTCTGGCAGTACACCGATGCCGCGCGGGTGAACGGCATTCGCGGCGGGGTCGACGCCAGCTACTTCCACGGCAACCTGACCCAGCTCAGCCAGCTGGCCTGGGTGTTGACCTCCCTCTCGACGAAATCCACGGCCACGTCGAAGCAGGCCCTCTCAAGGCTGGCGACGCAGGCCCCCAGCGTCGGCACGAGCAGCAGCGGCCCCACCGGTAGCCACATGGCGCAGGACCCGGGCATCCTCGGAGCTCATTAGCTCACGCTGACTGCCGCCAGCACCGTTCCTTCGGTGTCGAGTGCCTGCATTCGTAGCGCGCTTGCTCCACCCGGGACGGTGATGGCCGCCTCGAAGGAGCCGCCGGCAGCGACTCCGAGGACGGTCCCGACCGCGCCCGCCGCATTCGTGCCCACCAGCCGCCAGGAGTGGGTACGGGTGTCACCGTTCCAGCTTGCATACGCAACCCGGCGCGTCCCCCGGCTGACGAGCGCGGCCTTGGGTGGCGTCCTCGGACTCCCGGTCCAGTCGACGCGGAACGCCCGGTAGGACGAGACGCCCGTTGCAAGCGTGGCGTCCCACACGACCGCGCCGCCGGCGTCGAACTCGGTGGCAGCCGGCTGATCGCCCCACCCGACGAACAGCCCTCCCGTGTCGAGCTGTTGGACGTTGCCCTGGCTGTTGGTCACGATGCCGGACGCGTGCGGGTAAGCGCGTGAAACACTCACGCGTTTCGCAAAGGGGTCGACGTTCAACCGCAGGCCCCGCGCGACTGCTGCCCGCCGCGGAGGGCCCCCCTCGTCGTCGAAAAGCGTGATCGACCCATCCTGCTGCCAGCGGGCGTCGTGCTGGAAGAAGAAGGCCGCCGCGCCGATGGTCGTGAAGTCGCTGCGCTTGCCGCCCAGTGTCCACAGGACGTCGCCGGTGGAACGGTCGACGTTGCTCAGCGCGCTCGTGTGTCGCGCGGAGAGCAGGAGCGCACCGTCCTGGCTGGCGTCGATGCTGTTCACATGGAAGAAGTCCCAGGCACTCGTGGCGTCCTGGGGAGCGTCGACATAGGACATCTCCGGAGCGACGTGGTCAAGCGCGTGCCACTCGAAGAGCACCAAACCCGTCTCGACGTCGACCTCCTGGACGATCGAGTCGAGCACGATCCCGTTGGATTTGCCGCCATAGGGCCGCAGGTCCCAGCGGATCGCCGCGTAGACCGTGAGCAGCGCCGAGGCTGACTCCGTCAGCTGGAAGTCGTGCATGTCGGCCGAGTAGCCGTTTCCGGCGCGAACGAGGGCGACCTGCCGGTAGTCCGACCCGAGCAGGACATGCTCCCCCTCGCCGTAGCCGTGTGCGAAATGCTTGCCCTGCCACCAGGTCAGCACCGGTGCCCCGGCGTAGGTCTGACGTTTGAAGTCGTTCGCGGTGAGCCCGGACGGTGCAGCCCTGCGCCACACCAGCGAGCCGTCGGAGCGGAAGAGCCCGAGCTGGCCGGGTAACCCGGCGCCCTTGGCCGCGAGAGCGACGAGCCCGCCGGCCGCCCTGCTCTTGCGCGTCGTCACGGTGAAAACGGGCGCCTGGACGGACGGGTCCGATTCGAAGGCCGTGACCCGGGGGCTGGGCGGGTTGCTGGAGGGCGAGCTCGGAGGCGTCGTCTCGCTGGCTGGAATCCCGATCTCGAAGCGGGCCGTGCCGTTGTTCGCGCCCCGCACCTCCGACGTGCCTGACACGGTCACCGTCTCACCGGCGTGAAACAGCGAGTCCGGGACGAAGCTGACGCCCGCGCCGTCACTATGGGCACGCACGGTTCCGGTATGCGCGCCGGTCACGGAACCGACCACCCGTAGGGCCTTCGCCTGCGCGGCGTTGGCGCCCCGGAGGCTGATCGTGGTCTGCGCGGAGGCGGTGCGGCTGCCTGGCACCGGGAACATGCTGATCGAGCCGGCGGCGTGACGAAGGCTCGAAGCGACCGGGGGCTTCGGCCTCGCCGTCGCGCCACTCCCTTTCGCGGCTGCGCATCCTGTCACGGTTCCGGCGCCGACCAGGAACCCGAAGCCGCGGCGCGTGACGGTGGCGCTGGGTGTACGCACGATTGTCAGAACACTGGGGAAGCCTGTAGTCCTGCTGAGAATCCGCGGTGAGTGAGCGAGGAATGCGCTCACTTCACTGGCCCGCGGGCAGCACCGAGGGCCGGACCGCCTCTGGGGCGGCCAGCTGAGACAGGGCCTTGAGCTGGGCGAATCCGACTTGACTAAGGGTACCCTTACTAGCTAGACAAGCAAGGCATGGAAGCCAGCAGCCGCGATTCGCAATCCCTCGCCGATCTGGCCCGGGCAGCACTGTCCGATGCGAGCGTCGCCACCGTGACCCCGCGATGTGAGGCGGTGAAACCGGTCGTCGGCGCGCGGGGCGGGGAGGTCGTCGTGAAGGTGTCAGCCGACCGTTACGGCCGCCCGATCCTGCACGTGACGCCCGAGTCGCCCTTGGCCGAGCGCATCAAGCAGGAGCCGGTCGTCACCGTCACCGTCAGCGCGCAGGCGCCGTACGAAGCGCTCGCGCTGCACGGTCCGGCGACCCTCATGAATCACTGCAGCGACGCGCGCGTGGTGCGCTACCGCGTCGCGCTCCTGGGGGTGAATTTCCTCAGCCCGCGGCAGACCCCGGTCGGGCTTGCGGCCTTTCATGCCGCTGCGCCCGACCAGCTCTGGGGGCAGGGTGAGATCATGCTCGAGCATCTGCAGCGTCACCATGCTGCCGAGTTGGAGTCGTGCGTGCGCTCGCACGGCGTCCCGCAGGCGCAGGCGGTCGTCGCTCGGTCGCTGGATCGCCGTGGCATCGATCTGGCCGTCCTGACGGAGGAGGGCGTGACGGCGGTCTGGATGCCGTTCCTCCAAGGGCCGGTCACGTCCCCGGCGGAGCTCGCCTGGCAGATTCGTTTGTGCCTGACCTGCCGCTGCCGCGAGCATCGGCAAGATCGTCACCAAGGAGAGAAATGACTGACGCCCCACTTGCCGCTCCGAGAGCTCGCCTGGCGATGCGTGCAGAGGTGCGCAGCACCCGCAAGATCGGCGACGCGATGGTGCAAGTCGTGCTCGGCGGGGGAGACCTCGACGGATTCACCCCGTCGGCGTTCACCGACTCGTACGTGAAACTGGTCTTCCTCACGCCCGGGGTGGACTACCCGCAGCCATTGGACGTGAACGGCGTCAAGAGTGCCCTGCCCGCGGAGCATTGGCCGCGGCTGCGCACCTACACCGTCCGCGATTGGGACGGGGCCAGCAAGGAATTGACGCTCGACGTCATCGTTCACGGCGACGCGGGTCTCGCGGGTCCGTGGGCGCGCTCGGCGCAGCCGGGCGATCTGGTGCATCTGGTGGGTCCCGGTGGTGAATACGCCCCCGATCCTGATGCTGACTGGCACCTGTTCGCCGGCGACGAGAGCGCGCTACCGGCAATCTGCGTGTCGCTAGCGGCGCTGCCCTCCCACGCGACCGCCCACGTCTTCATCGAGGTGGGAGGCCCGAACGACGAGGTGGCGCTGCACGCTCCCGCGGGTGCCGTCGTCACGTGGTTGCATCGGGGCGAGCGCCCGGTCGGCCAGCTCCTCGAGGCTGCCGTGCGGGCGTTCGAGTTCCCGGCGGGCACCGTTCACGCCTTCATCCATGGTGAGGCCGGGTTCGTCAAGCAGCTCAGGCGGCTCATGCGCATCGAATACGGATTGCCCCGCGAGCGCCTTTCGATCTCGGGCTATTGGCGCTATGGCGCTGACGACGAGGGCTGGCGCGCTGCGAAGAAGGCGTGGAACCAGGAGGTCGAAGCCGAAGAAGTCGCCGCCGGAGTGCTGTGAATCTGCGGTCCGAGGCGTAATTCCTGGGGAGCGGGTACGTCGAGAGCCATGAAGGCTGTCACGTATGAAGGTCCATTCTCCGTCGCCGTCAAGGACGTCCCCGACCCGAAGATCGAGTCGCCGCTCGATGCCCTGGTCCGTATCACCACGACGAACATCTGTGGCTCGGACTTGCACATGTACGAGGGCCGTACCGCGGTCGAAGAAGGCAAGGTCCTCGGCCACGAAAACATGGGAATCGTCGAGGAGGTCGGACCCGGCGTCGACCGCATCAAAGTCGGCGACCGGGTATCGGTTCCGTTCAACATCGCCTGCGGCACCTGTCGCAATTGCGAAACCGGTTGGTGGTCGTTCTGCCTGCGGACCAACCCGACTGACGGCGTGGACGGCGCGGCATACGGCTACGCCAACATGGGCCCGTACGCCGGCGGGCAGGCTGAGTTCTTGCGGGTGCCCTATGCGGACGTGAACTTGCTGACGCTTCCTCCGGGCACCGAGCGCGAGAGTGACTACGCGATGCTCTCCGACATCTTCCCGACCGGCTTCCACGGGGCCGTGCTGGGCGAGGTGGGGACAGGTCACACGGTCGCCGTCTACGGCGCGGGGCCGGTGGGCCTCATGGCCGCTCACAGCGCCTTCCTGCTCGGGGCGGCGCGGGTGTTCGTCGTGGACCAGCATCCCGACCGGTTGAGCCTGGCCGGCACGTTCGGCGCGGAACCGATCGACTTCTCCCAGGGCGATCCCGTCGAGCAGGTCCTCGACGCCAACGGCGGCCCAGTCGATCGCGGCATCGAGGCGGTCGGCTACCAGGCACATGACCACAGCGGAACGGAGCACCCGGAGCTCGTGCTCGACAATCTGGTCCAGACGGTCAAAAGCGCTGGGGCCATTGGTGTTGTCGGGGTGTACATGCCGCAGGACGAGGGTGCGAGGGATGAGGGTGCGAAGCAGGGGCGCATCGGCTGGGACTATGGAACGTTCTTCACCAAAGGCCAGCGGATGGGCACCGGGCAGGCGCCGGTCAAGCGTTACAACCGTCAGTTGCGCGACCTCATCACCGCCGGTCGTGCCACGCCGGGGCGCATCGTGAGCCATGAGCTGCCCCTCACCCAAGCGGTCGGCGGCTACGACAAGTTCGACCGCCGGGTCGACGGCTATACCAAGGTCTTGCTGCATCCCGCTGCCTGACAGCAGGTTTCGTCGGCGAAAGATGGCCTGTCCGCCGAGGTGTTAGGCGCGCGATCCGTGGCTGCTGTGGCTACGGTGTTGCGACGCCAGGCATGTAATGCGCCGTTTGCGGGTAAACGCGCTGCGAGACGGAGGTCAGCATTGAGGGCGCTCGGGGGAGCAGTCGGCCGCACAGTGGGCGGGGCGATTTCGACTTCGCTGACCGGTGCCGTGAGTCTGGGTGTGCGGCGGTGGTCACCGGCCCCGCGGGAAGCCGACATCCCGCCGGGACGGATGCTTTCGCTTCCCGGACGCGGGTCGACGTTCGTCAGCACGGCAGGAGACCTGACCGCCGATCAGCCTCCGTTGCTCCTGCTCCATGCCCTTGCGTGCACGGCCGGACTCACCTGGTTCACGGCCTTTCCCGCTCTTGCGGAGCGGCAGCCGGTCGTCATGTTCGATCAGCGCTGGCACGGCCGTGGCGTTCGCGCCGGGCGCCGTTTTCGGCTCGAAGACCTCGCTGACGATGCCGTCGCTGTGGCCGATGCTTTGGGGATCGACCGGTTCATCCCCGTGGGTTACAGCCTCGGCGGGGCGGTCGCGCAGCTGATCTGGAAGCGCCATCCGGAGCGCGTCAGCGGAATGGTGCTCGCGGCCACGGCCCGCAATTATCGCGGCACCGGCCTGGAGTCGACGTTTTTCCGGCTGCTTCCGCCCTTGCTCGTGCCGCTCGCGCTGACTGCACCGCCGACCCTGCATGCCGCGGCCCTCGAAGCAGGGCTGCTCCGCGACTTCGAAGGCGGTCATGTCGAAGGCGCGGAGTTCAGTCGCTGGGCGCTCAACGAGCTGCGCATGACGAGCCGCAAGACCACGATGGCCGCGTTGAGCGCGCTCGGCGCCTTCGACAGTGCCGGGTGGCTCGGCGATCTCGACGTGCCGGCTTCCGTCGTCATCACCTTGCGCGACAAGGCCATCCGCACCAGCCGGCAGCGGGCGCTTGCCGAGTGCATCCCCCACGCGTCGGTCTTCGAGGTCGACGGCGGCCATGTCGCTCTGGTGGCGAAGGCGGAGGAGTTCGCGGCAACTCTGCTCGACGCGTGCCACGCGGTCCGCGCGCAGCTTCCGGCGCGGGTAGCTGCCTCCTGACCCCTTCGGCGAGGTCAGCGCTCAGAAGTTGTGGAAGAAGCTCTTCTCCTCGTAGCGCTCTTTGATGCGCCAGCCCTCATCGGTGCGCACGAAGGTGTCGCGGTACCAGAGGCCGCAGAAGAACACGTGGGTCTTTCCCTCACCCTTGTCGATGACCATCGGGTTGTGGCAGATGGTCTTGCCTTTCGCGACGTCGCGGCCGTCCGGGCCGGGGCCCTCGAAGTCGATCTTCGAGGTGGCGACCATGTGCTGGAAGCTGGCGAAGTTCACCATGGCCTCGCGCAGGAACCCCTTCGTTTCCTCCAGGGAGCCCGCGCTGCCGCCCATCTCGGTGTAGTCGATGTGGGCATCGGGGGTGAAGACGGCGTCCAGCGCGTCCCAGTCGCGATTGTCGATCGCGTGGCTGTACGCGGTCAGCAGGTCCTGAATCTCGATGCGGTCGGAGATGGCCTCGAGCGAGAGTGTCATGTCGTTCCTCAGTCGGCGGTGCGGTGCGGTGTGCTGTTGAAAGAGCGAAGGCGGCGCTGGTGGCGCGACGCTACGCCGAGTTGCGCTGACACTCGCGATCGGGGTTAGACAAACGGCCGGTTGCTGGCAGGATCGCCCAGGTGAGCCGCCATCACTCCGCTGGTAACACCCGATCCGAGATGCCTGTCTGGGAAGCGCGCTTTCGCGCGTCACGGGTCAGCTTGCCGGCGTGGGCCTGGTTCGCTCCGCAGCGTTGCGTGCTGCTCAGCAACGCGAGCGGCACGTTCGAGATCTATGCCTTCGATGCGGCGGCGGAGGGCCCGGGAGCCCTGCGCCAGCTGACCGACCGGCCGCAGGGCACCCTGCATGCCGACATCAGCCCGGACGGCCGCGACGTGTGGTGGTTCGCCGACACCGACGGCGACGAGTTCGGCATATGGAACGTCCAGCCCTGGGACGGAAGTGCAGGGCCGCGCCCGGCGGCTCCGGCGCTGAAGCCGGGCTGGCCGGCAGGGCTGGTCATCGCCCTCGACGGGACGGCCTACATCGGCCGCACCGACGACGAGGGCAGCGAGATCTGGCGAGTTCCGCGTGATGGCAGCGAGCCGGACCTGATCTACTCCTCCGAGCAGGACGCGAGTGTCGACGACGTCTCGATGGACGGTGAGATCGTCGCGATCAGCCACTCCGAGCATGGCGACAACCGCCACCCGGCGCTGCGCCTGCTGCGTCCGGACGGGTCCCTGCTCGCCGATCTCTGGGACGGGCCCGGAAAGGGGCTGGAGGTGTCGGGCTTCTCGCCGGTGGCGCCGGTGCTGCTGGTGGGTCACGAGCGGCGCGGCCGGCCCGAGTTGCTCCTCTGGGATGGCGAGGTGGTCACGGAGCTCGAGATCGACCTCAGCGGTGAGCTCGACGCCTCCTGGTACTGCGACGGATCGGCGCTGTTGCTCGACCGCGGCGAGCGGGCTCGCTCGGAGCTGTTCAAGGTCGATCTCGGGACCGTCGCGCCGGCGGCCGGCCAGCGTCTGTCGCGCGGCCAGGCGGCGCTGGCTCCCACGATCGAACCCCTTGGGACGCCGCGGGGGGTCATCGCGGGCGCGACGACCCGTCCGGACGGGGGGGTGTGGCTGTCGTGGACGTCCGGCGCGAGCCCGTCGCGAGTTCGCGACCTCACGGGGCGCCTCATCGTGCGGCCGCCCGGGATCCCCGCCCCGCCCGGCGCGCCGTTCCGCGACGTCTTCGTGCCGAGCCCGGCCGGCGATATCCACGCGCTGGTCGCCGCCCCGGACGGGCCTGGCCCGCATCCGGCGGTCTTCGACATCCACGGTGGCCCCACGGCGCATGACGAGGACGCCTACGACGCGCGCGCCTCGGCTTTCGTCGACGCCGGCTACGCCGTCGTGCTGGTGAACTACCGGGGGTCGACGGGCTACGGCACCATCTGGCGCGACGCGATCGAGGCGGACGTCGGCTTCGTGGAGCTGGCCGACGTGGCGGCCGTGCGCGCCGCGCTCGTCGCCGATGGGACGCTCGACCCGGCCCGCACCGCGGTGAGCGGCGGCTCGTGGGGCGGGTACCTCGCCCTGCTCGCCGCCGGGACCCAGCCGGAGCTGTGGGCGTCGGTGGTCGCCATCGTTCCCGTGGCCGACTACTTCGCGGCGTACGAGGACGAGATGGAGTCGTTGCGTGCCTTCGATCGTTCGTTACTCGGCGGTAGCCCCGCGGACGTCCCGGAGCGCTACACCCGGGCGTCGCCCCTCACCTATGTGCAAGCGGTACGCGCTCCGCTGCTCATCATGGCGGGGCTGAACGATCCCCGATGCCCGATCCGCCAGGTGGAGAATTACCTTTCGCGCCTGGACGAGCTGGGTACCGGATACGAGATTTATCGCTATGAGGCCGGGCACGGGGCACTCGTGACGGACGAGCGGATTCACCAGATGCAACTCGAGCTCGACCATCTTGCCCGTCATGTTCCAACTCGGTCCGGAGCCGTGTAACGTTTTTTGTGGCCGCTGCCGCTGGCGTGCATTGCCTGTCCAGTAGCGCTGACGGTGCGCTCCTTGTCCGAGCCCGCCTGACGTAAGGCCCGGGGTGCTCAACACGTGCACCTCGCGCATCTTTGCAGGGAGAGTTTGTGGCACAGGGCACTGTCAAATGGTTCAACGCCGACAAGGGCTTCGGTTTCATCTCGGTCGATGGCGGCGGCGCTGACGTCTTCGTCCACTGGAAGGCCATCCAGTCCGACGGGTTCAAGACCCTCGACGAGGGCCAGCGCGTGGAGTTCGAGATCGGCCAGACCCCCAAGGGGCCGCAGGCCGAGGTCGTTCGCCCGCTCTAGACCTCAAGGCTTCTTCACACCCAAGCGGCGCGCATCTGTTCAGTACACGACAGGTGCGCGCCGCTTCGGCGTTTGCACCACCGGGCGCGGCGAGCGCAGGTTGCCGCTGAGTGCTGGACTGCCCCGGAGAATTCGGGCGAGCGATGTACTAGGCCAAACCCGGCTCCGGTGAGTAATTCTCCCCTGTTAGGGCACGAAACGCGCCATGGCATTGCAGCCGCGTTTCCTGACGCGCGCCCTCACTCGAGTGGAATCGCTTTCCGAGCTTGACCGCCCTGCGGGCATGGTCAGCTCGGCAATCTCCACCGTCATTCGTACCGGACCGGTCAAGGACGCTGCCTCGGGCAGCTGGCTCGGCCATCCCCTCCACCCGCTGCTCGTCTCGCTACCGATCGGTGCCTGGACCTCGGCCTCGGTGCTCGACCTGGCCGGCGGCAAGGGCTCGGCGTCCGCGGCTCGCAAACTGGTGGGCCTCGGCTTGCTCGCGGCCTTCCCGACCGCCGCAGCAGGGGGGTCGGACTTCACCGACACCGAGGGTGCGGAGCGTCGCGTCGGGCTCATCCACGCGATCGGGGCGTGGACCTCGATCGCCTGCTACGCGGCTTCATGGAAGGCAAGGGGCAAGCCCACGGCCGGGGCCCGGCTCAAGGGCCGGGCCTGGGCTTTGATCGGCGGCGGCACGCTTGCGGCGACGGGCTACCTCGGTGGTCAGCTGTCCTACGTCTACGGGGTCGGCGTTGACACGTCGGCGTTCCAGAAAGGGCCGGCGGAGTGGACGCCGGTCGCCTCAGCCGACGAGGTGAGCGAAGGATCGACCAAGCAGGTGCGCGTGGACGGCGTGGCCATCGTGCTGGCACGTCACGAGGGGACCCTTTACGCCTTGGGTGATCGGTGCACGCATCGCGGCGGTCCGCTGTCCGACGGGGAGCGTGAGGGGGACTGCCTCGTCTGTCCATGGCACGGATCGGCATACCAGCTCGCCGATGGGGCGGTAGCGCGAGGGCCCGCATCAATTCCGCAGCCGACCTACGAGGTCCGGGTGGTGGACGGGAACGTCCTCGTGCGTCGCGCGGAGACGAGGTCGCTGCGAAGCAATCCGGTCTGATCAGGCCCGCCCCGCCTTGATGTGTATCTCGGGCACGACGGCCGCCGCGGCCGCCACTCCCACGGCGATGATCACCCAGGTCGCCGCCAGCCGCCGGATCATTGCGGGCGGACCCGACGGATCTCGACGAGCTCCAGGCCGAGGGCGCGCACGCGGTCGATGAGCCCGTGCAAGGCTGCCTGGTCCATCGCTCCGGAAAGCACCGTCGAGGTGGGTTCGGTATCGATGGAGAGCCCGCCGAACGCTTCTTCGGCGGCGGGTCCGAGCCTTCCTACCACCCTGACTTCAAAGCTGTGCTGCGCCATGTGTTCCAGCCCTTTCAGGCGAGCAGCTTGGCTTTCTGGGCGGCGAACTCCTCCTCGGTGAGCACGCCTCGATCGCGCAGCGCGGCGAGCTTGGTCAGCTCCTCGGAGGGCCCGCCGCTGGCTGCCTGCTGGACGTAGCTGCGGAACGCTTCCTCCGACTGCTGGGCCTGCCGGACATCGCGGGTGTGCATGCTGCCGCCGCGCACGATCAGGTAGGTCAGCACGCCGAAGAACGGGAGGATGATGATGAACACCGACCATCCCGCCTTGCCCCAGCCGTTGAGATCGCTGCTGCGGAAGACGTCGGTGAGAATGCGGACCAGGAGGAAGATCCACAAGATCCACAGGAAGAACCACAGCATCGTCCAGAAGACGTTCAGCAGCGGGAAGTTCCATTCGGCGAGGACGGGCGCGTCAGACATGAGGGTCCCTTCGAGGTACGCCTTTACGGCTGTTGACGCTAGGGCCGCTCGCGTTCGCTGACCTCATCACTTGCGGGTGATGAGCGGGTGGCTAGAGCAGTTCGAGCTGCCGGGCGCGCGCGACGGCATCGCGCCGTCCCGCAGCCGGAAGCTTTCGGTAGATCGAGGCCACATGGGTCTTGATGGTGTTGACGGAGACGAACATTTCGTCGGCGATTTCGGCGATGGTCATCGAGGTGCTGAGCCGTCGCAGCACGGACGTCTCGCGCTCGGTGAGCGTGTTCGCCAGCTTCGGCAGCGGGCGATGGGGTGTGTCGGTCGGCTGGCCCGGGATGTGCAGCTCCGCCGGATCCAGCCTAGCCGCCTCCGGCCAGGCGTTGCGGGCGTCCGCATGGCGCGAGAGCACCCCCTTCAGCTGCTCTCGCGCGCCGACGAACGGCTGCACGATGGTGTCGGAAGCCAGCTGGGTGGCACGCACGATCTCGGCGACGGCCTTCGCGTCGTCGCCGCGCAGCTCCGCGGCTCGGGCCGACATCAGCAGCGCGTAGACAAGCATCGGTAGGGATACGAGCTCCTCGTCGGAGGCGATCAAGACCGGCCGCAGGGCCTGCTCGGCCGCGTCGGCATCGCCGAGGTCCAGAGCTGCCCGGGCGGCCATCATCAACTGGACCGGGTCACTGACGTCGGCGGGGTCGGTACCAAGCGCCTTGAGCGCACTATTGGGCCGACCCAGCCGCGTCTCCACGTCGGCCAGCGTCAGGTTGACCGTGCGGGCGAGCCGACCGGGAAGGTCGATCTTCAGCTCGGGGGCGTTCTGCAGCAGCTGGTGGGCGTCGGCGCAATGTCCGGAGAGCAGGAGCAGCCACGCCTCGACCAGCACGATGGCGGCGATGAGTGGTGGGTCGGCGTCCGTGGACTTCGTCTGCTCGGCCCGCCCGAGCGCACGACGGGCGCCGTCGGAATCGGAACTCATGAGGGCGCCCCACGCATCGGCCAGGTGATGCACCGTGCCGCGTTGCAGATGCGGGACGCTCCGGACGATCTGCGCAGATTGCTCGCGGCATTCCTCGGCGTGCATGCCCCGGCCGGCATTGATGTGGAGCAGCTGCAGCAGGCCCAGAGCTTCGAGTTCAAGCGCGACCTCGCCGACACGCTGGGCATCAGCGAGCGCCAGCTCGGCCAGCCGCTGGGCTTCCGCGAAGGACGTGTCCTGCCAGAGATGCGCGGTCGCCTGCAGCAGGCGAACGGCCGCGCGCAAACCCGACGGCTGCGGCGAGCCGGGGTCTCGTTCGGTCACCTCGAGGAGCCGGTCCGCTGCGTGGTCCAGCTGCGGGACCTGTCCGGCCTGGTAGGCGACCAGCACGTCGATCAGCAAGGCGGTACGGGCGGTGGCTTGCGGTAGCGGGTTGGCGCGAGCCACCGCCAGAGCGGCGGCAGCGGCATCGACATCGCCGGTGAGCACCGCAGCAGCGGCCTGCGCGATCCTCACACTGCTCATCGATGCGGAGTCGCTGGTCAGCAGCAGGGGATCCAGGTTCAGCAGGCGACGCAGGTCCGAGCCGCTCATGTGGCGCCGCTCGACGAATGCCGCCGCAAAACCGCCGCCTATGAGGAGCTGGCAGAAGCGCAACCAGTCGTCGGCTTTGGCGGCGTAACGCATGGCAGAGGCGGCATCGCCTTCCTCCTGATACCAGGCCGCCCCCCGAATATAGAACTCGGCAATCTGCTCGGGATATTCGCGCTGCACGAGGTAATGGAGAATCTCGTGGAGGAGTTGGTGATACCGATAGTGATCACCGCCGCCGTCCAGCCGGACCACAAAAGAATTCGTCCGGGAGAGCTCGGCCAGCAGCTCAGAGCTCTCTTCGATTCCGCTTATCGCGCAGGCGAGGGGTCCGTTGACGTCATCGAGGACGCTCGTCTGGACCAGGAGTCGCCGAACCTCCTCCGGCTGGCGATTGAGGACCTCCTGCATCAGGTATTCGCCGACGCTGCCTTCATCGACGGACAGCTGCGACACGAATTGGGCCGGGTGCGACGATTCGGCCATTCGCATCGCGGAAAGCCGCAGACCCGCCGCCCAGCCCTCGGTCCGATCTTGCAGGGTCTTGAATTCGGCGCCGGACAGGTGCACCCCGTGCGCCGACATCAGAGCCTGCGCCTCGGGCTCCGTCATCGCCAGGTCGGCGGCCCGCAGCTCGTGCATCAATCCGGCCAGCCGGTAGCGATGGAGCGGCAGCAGCGGGTCGCTGCGGGAGCTCAGCACCAGCCGGAGCCGGGGCAGGCCGTAGCGGACCACCGCGTCGAGCTCGGCAAGCACGGTCGGCTCCGTCAGGTGATGGGCGTCGTCAATGATCAACGCGACGGGAACCGGGTCCGGAAGGAGGCTCAGCAGCTCGCTGAGGAACCCCGCCGCGTCCGCGTCCTCATGAGGCAGGGCGCCGAAACCGTCCACGGAATCGATGACGCCGGCCGACAGAAGGGCGTCGCCCACCAGGGACCACAGGCGCTGCGGGTTGTTGTCGCCAGGATCAATGGACGCCCAGGCCGTCATGACGTCCGACTCCGCGGCCCAGCCGCTGAGCAGGACGGTCTTGCCTGACCCCGGCCCGGCCGACAGCAACGTGAGGGGTGCGGCGACTGCCTGCTCGAGACGATCGTGAAGCCGGCCTCGGGCCACCATGCCCGGAGGCGCGGGCGGCCGTGTGGTCTTACTGGTCTCGTTGAAGCGCGGCATCATCTGGACCAAGTTCTGCGCGGCCCCATCGGGCTGGGAATGACATCGGTCGAAGCGTGTCAGGGCGACCGTTGAACACGATATTCGCCGCGCAACTTTTCGGCTCGCAACAGCGATACCGCCGCGGACCGAGAAGGGCGATATGTGCTGAAATCTGCTGCGTCCCTTAACGAGGGTGGCGGCCTCCCGGGGCGGATTTCTTGATGAATAGTAAATGATTTCTACCGGGCGGAGGCGCCGGTTCCCGCCAGTCACGTCTACGGGTTTCTGAAGGTCCGGATCCACCGCCAGTCGGGAGCTGTCCGGTCTCGTCACGGAGACCGCTTGCGTGGCCGTCGCCGGGTGGCTCGTGGCGAGCGACGGCGCAGCGGCCGCGGCGCGAGCCGGCCCGGCCGCCCGAGCGTTCCGCGTAGGCCGTTCGACGGAATATGCCGCGCAAAGGAATCTGGTCTGACGCCCTGTCAGACGAGGGAGGCCATTGCGTTGTAGCCTGCCGAAACGCGATGCGTGCGCCGCGCTTCCGGGAGGGCAGACGTGAAGACACCTGGTATCGATCTCAATGACCTCGACCGTTTCCAGCGTGGTGAGCACCACGAGATGTTTCGCCGCCTGCGTGCAGAGGAGCCGGTGGCCTGGCACGAGCTGCCGGACGCCAAGGGCTTCTGGAACGTCGTCACCCATCCTGACGTCACGCTGGTCAACCGTGACTCGGCGCTGTTCTCCTCCGAGGCGCAAAACGTCACGGGGTTCTACAACCACGATGAGCTTCCGGCTCAGGGCGGTGACCTTCGCGGCGTGATGCTGCTGGTGACCGACCCGCCCAAGCACACCCGCTACCGCAAGCTGGTCAACAAGGGATTCACGCCCCGGATGATCGGCATGCTCGAGCAGTACCTCACGCACCGGTCCACCCTGATCGTGGACGAGATCATCGAGAAGGGCAGCTGCGACTTCGTCACCGACCTCGCTGCCGAGCTGCCGCTGCAGGCGATCGCCGAGATCATGGGCGTGCCGCAGGAGGACCGCAAGCTCCTGTTCGACTGGTCGAACCGGATGATCGGGATCGATGACCCGGAGTACGCCAGCGACGACAACATGTCGGCGATGACCGAGCTGTACGGCTACGTCAACGAGCTGGCCAAGCAGCGCAAGGTCGACCCCCGCGACGACATCGTCACGAAGCTCATCAACTCCGAGATCGACGGCGACAAGCTGTCCGACGCCGAGTTCGAGTTCTTCATGCTGCTGCTGACAGTCGCCGGAAACGAGACCACCCGCAATACGACCAGCTGGGGCATGCACGCGCTGATGCAGAACCCCGACCAGTACAAGCTGCTGGTGGAGAACCCGGAGCTGCTCGACAGCGCGGTCGAGGAAATCCTGCGCTGGGCGTCGCCGGTCTACCACTTCCGCCGCACGGCGATGGCTGACACCGTCATCAACGGCCAGGAGATCGCCAAGGACGACAAGGTCGTCATGTGGTACATCTCGGCCAACCGAGACGAGAACGTCTACGAGGACCCGTTCCGCTTCGACATCACCCGTGAGGGCAACGAGCACGTCGCGTTCGGCGGCGGTGGAACGCACTACTGTCTGGGGGCCAACCTCGCCCGCGCCGAGCTGCGCATCCTGTTCGCCGAGGTGCTCGAGCGCATTCCGGACATGCAGATGACGGCCGAGCCCGACATCCTGCGGTCGAACTTCATCGGCGGGGTCAAGCACATGCCCGTCAAGTTCACCCCGGGCCAGCGTCGCGGTTCGCTGGCCAGCTGATCCGGCGCTAACGCCCGCCGGCGACGAGCTCGGCGATCTGCAGCGTGTTGAGGGCCGCGCCCTTGCGCAGGTTGTCGCCGCAGACGAAGAGCTCGAGTACGCGCGGGTCGTCGAGGCCGCGGCGCAGGCGTCCCACGTAGGTGGGGTCGGTGCCGACGACGTCGGCGGGGGTCGGGTACTGCCCGAGCTCGAGGTCGTCGATCACCTCGACGCCTGGGGCCGCCTCCAGCAGCGCGCGGGCACCCGCGACCGTGACCTCCTGGTCGAAGACCGCGTGGACCGCGAGCGAGTGGGTGGTCATCACCGGCACGCGCACACACGTGGCGGCGACGCGCAGCTCGGGCAGCCCGAGAATCTTGCGGGATTCGTTGCGGACCTTCAGCTCCTCGCTGGTCCAGCCGTCGGCCTTGGGCGATCCCGCCACCGGTATGACGTTCAACGCGAGCGGCGCCGGGAAGGCGCCGAGGTCGCCCACGGCCTTGCGGACGTCGCCCGCTACCGAGCCGAGGCCCTGACCGGCGACGGCGGAGAGCTGCGCCTCGAGGGTGTCGATGCCCGCCTGACCCGCACCTGACGCCGCCTGGTAGCTGGCGACGACGAGCTCGTTGAGCCCGTACTCGCGGTGCAGCGCCCCGATCGCGACGATCATCGACAGGGTGGTGCAGTTGGGGTTCGCGATGATGCCGCGGGGGGTGCTGAACGCAGCGGCAGCGTTCACTTCCGGCACCACCAGCGGCACGTCAGGGTCCATCCGGAACGCGCCGGAATTGTCGACCGCGATCGCCCCCCTGGACGCGGCGACGGGAGCCCATTCGGCGGAGATCTCGTCGGGGACGTCGAAAACGGCGAAGTCGACGCCCTCGAAGACCTCCGGAGCCAGTGCCTGCACCGTCACGTCGTGACCGCGTACCGGCAGCACCTTGCCGGCGCTGCGGGCCGAGGCCACGAGGCGGATCTCGCCCCAGATGTCGTCACGCTCGCTGATCAGCTCACGCATCACCGTGCCGACCGCGCCCGTGGCGCCCACCACGGCCAGGGTGGGCTTGCGGGCGCTCATCTGCCGGTGCCCGCGTAGACGACCGCCTCGTCGTCGCCGCCGAGCTCAAAGGCGTCGTGAACTGCGCGCACGGCCGCGTCGAGCTCGGTGTCGCGGCAGACGACGCTGATCCGGATCTCGGACGTGGAGATGATCTCGATGTTGACGCCCGCGTCGCCCAGCGCCTCGAAGAAGCGGGCGCTGACACCGGGGTGGCTCTTCATGCCGGCGCCGATGAGCGAGACCTTGCCGATGTGCTCGTCGTAGAGGGTGCGCTCGAACCCGATCTCGGCCTTGATCCGCTCGAGGGCGGCGACCGCGGTAGGGGCGTCGGTCTTCGGCGCGGTGAACGTGATGTCGGTGCGGCCGGTGGTCGCGTGGGCCGTGACCTGCACGACCATGTCGATGTTGACGCCTGCGTTGGCGACAGTGCGAAAAACCGCCGCCGCGACTCCGCGCTTATCGGGGCAGCCGACCACGGTGACCTTGGCCTCGCTGCGGTCGTGAGCTACCCCGCGGATGATCGGAGCCTCCACGGCTTCGCCCTCCTCCTGATTCGAGACGACTGTCCCTGGCTTGTTCGAGAACGACGAGCGCACGTGGACGGGCACGTCGTAGCGGCGGGCGTACTCCACGCAACGCAGCATCAGCACCTTCGCCCCGCAGGCGGCCATCTCGAGCATTTCCTCGTAGGTGATGGTGGCGAGCTGCTTGGCGTTGGGGACGATGCGCGGGTCGGCCGTGTAGACACCGTCGACGTCGGTGTAGATCTCGCAGACGCTCGCGTCCAGGGCGGCGGCGAGGGCTACCGCGGTGGTGTCGGAGCCGCCGCGACCGAGCGTGGTGATGTCCTTGGTGTCCTGGCTGACGCCTTGGAAGCCGGCCACGATGGCGATCGCGCCCTCATCCAGCGCGGTGCGGATGCGTCCGGGCGTGACGTCGATGATGCGGGCCTTGCCATGAAACGAGTCGGTGATGACGCCGGCCTGGGAGCCGGTGAAGCTGCGGGCTTCGGCGCCGAGGTTGGCGATCGCCATGGCCAGCAGCGCCATGCTGATGCGCTCGCCGGCGGTCAGCAGCATGTCGAGCTCGCGCGGCGGCGGAACCGGGCTGACCTGCTGAGCCAGGTCGAGCAACTCGTCGGTGGTATCGCCCATCGCCGACACCACGACGACCACGTCATGGCCGGCCTTCTTGGTGGCCACGATGCGCTCGGCAACACGCTTCACGCGTTGCGCGTCCTGCACGGACGAGCCGCCGTACTTCTGAACGATGAGCGCCACGGGTTCCAGAGTATCGGCGCCGCCGGGATGACCCCCGTGAATAAGCGGCCGCCGGTCAGCGCCGGGCGAGCAGCACCGCCAGCGTCGCGAGGCCTATACCGGCGAGGACCTCATGCGGGATCCGGTGCGGGGCCTCGCGCTGCAGCCACTTGTGAAATTCGTCGAACCGCGCCGGCCACGGGCTGCGCCCGGCGAAGTGCTCACCGATCTTGTCGGTGTCGGGCAAGCAGGCGCCGAACATCCCGGCCATGACACCGAACCGCCGCTCCGGCGCTGCGACCGCGGTGCAGGCCGCGAGGCTGACCAGACCGATCACCCCGTCGCGCTTGGCAATCGACAGCGGCAGCGGGCCGAGGATGCCCCAGTGAGGCAGGTTGTCCATCGCCAGGTGGCTCGCAAACCCGGCGACGAACGCCTTTCCGACGGGCAGTCGGCTGCCAATGGCTGCGCCGGCAAAGACGTGGTTCGTGATGAACAAGGGATGCCCCAATGCGGTCGCGTCCTGGCGTTGCCGATTCTAGGGACGTCAGGGCTGCCGCTTTGCGACGGTGAGCAGCACTACGGCATCCTCGAGCGCGTCGAGACGGTGGCGCGAGTCCGGGACGACGAGCAGGTCGCCGGCGGCACCGCCGGTGCTCGTTTCGCCGGTGGCCAGCAGCACTCTTCCGTGCAGGACCTGCACGGTCGCTTCCCCGGGACTCTCATGCTCATGGAGAGCCTGACCACCGGCAAGGGCGATCAGAGTCTGGCGCAACATGTTTTCGTGACCGCCGAAGACGGTGGAGGAGCTGCGCCCGCTCGACGCCGCCCTGGCCAGTTCGAGGTGCTCGCGAGCCAATGCCGTCAGCGATGACTGCTCCATGACGTCCTGCTTCCTGTGACGAGTGTGTTGTGTCGAAAGGTAGCTGCGATGGGGACGCAGCGTTTTATGTGGGGAATCCGCGACCCGAGCCGGCTGGTGGGTAAAGATCAGCCATGGGTTCCCGGCTGGTCGGGCAGCCGCTCTGGGTACGCGCGCTGGTCGCCACGCTGACCTTCGGCGTCTTGGTCGCCATCTTCCATGCCCTCTTCCTGCCGAACGGGGCCATCCTGCTACCCACCGCCGTCTTCACGACGCTGTGGGCCCTCGCGTACACCGGCTACCTGGTCTGGACCGAGCGGCGGTAGCCGAGAGGAGGGTGATTTACCAGGCAGCGTGGTTGGCGAGCCCCTCGGCGTACCAGGGCCACCACGTGCCGGGCGAGGGGTCGCCGGTCCCGCACTCGCCGTCGGACTCCCCGGGGCGCTTGATCCAGAGGTAGGCGTCCGCGTGGGCGCCGGTGGTCGTGGCGGTGGGACGAGCGCCGAGGGCGCGCCCGCGCGGGTTGCACCAGGTGCTGCCCGGGCCGGCGCCGTTGCGGCTGGTGTCGATGACGTAGTGCTTGCCGCCGGTAAGACCGGAAACGGCCTCGCCGTACGCGACCTCGTCGGAGGTCTCATCGAAGTTGGAGACATTCAGGCTGAAGCCCCGCACGCCGGTCAGCCGCACCGAATTCAGCCGCGCTGCCATGTCCCCCGCCGGATGCCAGTCGGCGTGGCCGGCGTCGACGTAGACCGCCGTCTTGGGTGACGCGGTGAGGACGGAGACGGCGTCGCTCATCATGGCGTAGCGGGCGGCTCGAGCGCTGTCGGAGAGGCAGTCCACCTGGGCCAGCGCATCCGGCTCCAGCACGACGGCGGCTGGGCGCCCGGCGATGCCGGCGGCGAACTGGGCAATCCAAGCGTGGTAAGCCTCGGATGAACCCAGGCCACCCGAGGAGTAGCCGCCGCAGTCACGTCCGGGAATCGCGTAGATCACGAGTAGCGGCTCGTCATGAGCTGCGGTGATCTCGGTGACGCGGGAGCTGACGGCGGAGGACAGCGACGAGGTCGCGATCCAGTCGCCGAACCAATCCGCCTGCGGTTGCTGGGCAATCTTCCTGAGGAGGGCAGCGTTGGTCGGGTCGCTGCCCGAGAGCGCGGCCGCGTCCTGCGCCGCGTGCGACTGGGGATCGACGAACATCCCGGTTCCCACGAAAGGGTTGCCGTTGGGTGTGGGTGTGGGTGTGGGTGTGGGTGTGGGTGTGGGTGTCGGTGTGGGTGTGGGTGTCGGTGTGGGTGTCGGTGTCGGGTGTGTGGGTGTCGGTGTCGGTGTCGGTGTGGGCGTCGGCGTGACGCCTGGGATGACCTCGATCCCGTCGACGTTCGCCGAATTCGCTGAGGCGGCGAAGCCGAGGTTGAGCGAGCCGTCGGCGACGGTCACGGACGTCGATTCGACGTCAGCCGTGTAGCTGCCGACCTTGGCGTAAACGTTCAGGTTGGTCAGCCACGCCTGGTTCTCGGCGGTGACGCTGAAGCTGCGCGTCCCGCTACCGGGGTTGATCTCCGCAAAGTGCAATCGCACGGTGTACACGCCGTTGGTGACCGGGATGGCGTAGCCGGTCATCCCCCACCGCTCGCTCTGGTAGATCGCGGGGGTCGTGGTGTTCGCGATGCTGTTGCTGACCGCGAATATGCCGCCGTTGCCGGCGATGTAGTCGATGTCGGCAACCCACGCGTTGCCCGAGGCGTCCGTCAAGGCGCCTCCACCGGCGTTGATCCGCAACGGGTTGGTGGTCACCGGAACGGTGGTCGGGGTCGGCGTAGGGGTCGGGGTCGGAGTGGGCGCCGGGGTGACCGCCGGGGTCGGAGTCGGCGTGACCACCGGCGTCGGAGTCGGCGTGACCACCGGCGTCGGAGTCGGGGTGCGCGTCGGTGTGACCGTCGGGGTGGGCTTGACGGTCGGGGTCGGCGCCGGCCTGGGGGGTGTGCGTTTCGTCGGGAGCGGCGGTGCCTTCGGCAGCGCGAGCCAGTCGACCCACAGCACCCGGCGGCAGGATGGAGTGGCGTGCGCGTTCGTCAGCGCCACCTGCAGGCGATGGCGGCCCGCGGCCACCCGGTGGGGGAAGGACAGCGTCCGCCAGGCCGCGCTAGGGACAGCAGCGGCGCCGACCGCCTGACCGTCCACCCGCAGCGCCAGCTTCGGCGCGCCGTCGCACTGCTGCCCGCGAACGCGAACCTGCACCGTGACAGCCGTTGCCGGGGAGACGCTGATGGACGCGGCGGCGTTGGCCCAGATTTTCAGGGCCCGGCCGTCGGGTGCGCTCGGGTCGGCGGCGACGCCTCCTGCCCCCACACGCACGCTCAGACGTTCGGCAGCGATGGCGTTGCTGGCGGCTACGGGCCCGCAGGCGACGAGCGGCCCGGCCAGAGTGGCCATGGCGGCGCCGAGCACCAGCGACGTGAGCCGTTTCGGGGGCTGGAACGCGTGTCCCACCGAACCCCCTCCCGTCGGGTCTGCGCCGTTCGGAGCAGGCGGTACCAGGCATCTGGCCGATGGTGAGTTTTTCGGCGGTGCCGACGGGCGACTTGATTCCGACCTGATCCGGCGGGTCAACCCGGGGCGGCTACGTGCCGATCAGCCAGGTGCGCACATTCCGCGCGGACACGGGGAACCCAGGTGCTGAAGACGTTGAGGCGGGCGGCGGCCGCATTCGCGGTCGCGGCATTCGCGCTGACGACCGCCTGCGCGCCGGTAGCGACTTCCGGCGGCGGCAACCCGCTGGCCGGCGTCCGCTATTACGTCGACCAGCAGTCACCGGCGGCCGCGAACGCATCGATGCTGACCGCGCGTGATCCCGCAAGCGCGTCACTGCTGTACAAGATCGCTCGGCAGCCGCAGGGCGTCTGGTTCGGCGATTGGGTGCCGACCTCGCAGCTGCGGGAGCAAGTCGCTGCGAGCGTGGCGCGGTCCGGCGCGAGCGTGCCGACGTTCGTCATCTTCGCGATCCCGTCGCGTGACTGCGGCGGCTACTCGAGCGGTGGCCTCAGCGGTCCCGCGGCGTATGGGGCCTGGATCCGGGCGTTTGCCGCCGGGCTCGGGAGCAAGCGTGCCGCCGTCGTCCTCGAGCCGGATGCGCTCGCTCAGCTGGACTGCCTCTCGCCAGCCGGCCAGCAGGCGCGCTACGGCATGCTTCGCGACGCGGTGAACGTGCTCGCCGCCCACCGAGCGGCGGCGGTCTATCTCGACGCCGGAAACAGCGGGTGGCAGCCCGTGGCTCTCATGGCGGCACGCCTGCGGGCCGCTGGCGTCGGCCGGGTGCGCGGATTCTCCCTCAACGTTTCGAACTTTCACCCGACGCGCGTCGAGCAGTCCTACGGAGACGCCCTCTCCGCCGTTACCGGCGGAAAGCACTACGTCATCGATACCAGCCGCAATGGTGCGGGAACGGCGAGCACCTGGTGCAACCCGGGCGGCCAGGCGCTGGGTGCCCGACCGACCGCATCCACCGGCGACCGTCACAACGACGCGTTGCTCTGGGTCAAGCGGCCCGGTGAGAGCGATGGGACGTGTAACGGTGGACCGCCTGCCGGGCAGTGGTGGTCCTCCTACGCGAAGGGTTTGGCGGCTCGGGCCACCTGGTGACCGACTCGGTGGACGGTCAGCCGGCGAGCGACAATGCTTGCTCGGTCCACCAGGCACCTGCGGGGGGCTGATTGGGGCCGCACTGCCCGTCCGAGTCGCCTGGCTGCTTGATCCAGAGCAACGCGTCGACGCGCGGGATGCCGGTGGCAGACGTCGGGGGAGTGCCCAGCCTGCGGTCCGGAGGGTTGCACCACCCGGCATGCCCTTCGCCCGGGGCGGGGCCGGCGCCGTTACGGCTGGTGTCGATGACGTAGTGGGCTCCCCCGAGCTTCGCGGAGAGCTCATCGCCGTAGGAGACGCTGGCGGCCGTCGTCTCGTAGTTGGAGACGTTCAGCGCGAAGCCGGCAGCCCGCTGAACCCCGCTTGCCTGAAGCGCATTCGCCAGGGCCCCGATGTCACTGATCCAGCTGGGGTTCCCGGCATCGATGTAGACCTTCACGCCGGGGCGGGCCTGCAGGATGTCGACCGCCTGGCCGAGAAGGTGAAAGCGCTGGCTGGCATCGATGCCGGCGCACCCGCTCAGCGCTAGCGCGAGCGCGTCCGGCTCGAGGATGACGACGGTCGCACCGTCGATCCCGCCGGACAGGTTGCGGACGTAGTCCAGGTACTCGGACGGCCCGGGGGCTCCCCCTGCCGAGTGCATGCCGCAGTCGCGTTGCGGCACGTAGTAGACGACGAGTACCGCGGTCTTGAAAGCGTCCGCGGCGGACTCGGTCAGCCGGCTCGCGGCGAGCCCGGGGTTGGCGTTGCCGGCGAACCAGACGGCCGTCGGTTGATCGGCGATCTTGGCCACGGTGCTGGCCTCATGTTTCTTGCCCTGCTTCTGAAGCTGGTGCAGTGCGATGGCGGCATGACTCTGTGGGTAGACGAAGAACCGTTGCCCCGAAAGGGGATTCGACGTGTCGAGCGGCGCGGATGAGCCTGAAGGCGGGGGTGGCGATCCCGTCGTGGTGGAGCCTGCACCGACCGAGGGATCGGACTGGGCGACGGTGCCGGAAGCGGAGGCGCCGCAGCCGGCGATAGCGAGGCCGGCGAGCAACGCTGCGGTTGTCAGCGTAAGCGCGCGGTGCCTCCGGCTCACCGGACCTGCACCCATTGGGCCTGCGAGGGTGTCCCCTTCGCCGAGACGAGGAAGAGCATGTACCAGCCCGACGGAACGAGGCCTTCTTGCTTGGGAAGGGTGAGGTCCACCCCGCCGGCCGTCTTCGCCACCGACAGCGCGACGGAACGCTGCTCGAGGTCGGTGACGTGCGTCGAGGCGCTCGGCCGCATGAGCCGGGCGGTGGCGATGCGAGACCCGTCCGGGGTGTCGACGTGGATCGTGTCGCCACGGCTCGCGGTAGCCGGGGCGCTCTTGATGACCGGACGCGCCTCGCCGTTGTACAGGTACGGCGGCGAGTAGATCTCGATGCGCTGCTCGAATCCGCCTGGCTGCGTGTTGGTCGCGTCGGAGAACAGCGGGTTGCCGCCCAGGGTCACGACGCGACCGTCGGGCAGGAGCAGGGCCTCGGAGTGGTAGTCGCGACCGATCACGTTGGACGCGACGGATCGCATCGTGTTCGTCTTCGGCGTGTAGATGAGGGTCTGGTGCAGGTCCGTGCCGGAACGCCCGCGGTAATCCGACGATCCGCCGCTGATGAAGACGGTGTCGTCGGGGAGGGAAACCACCTCGGGGTAGCGCGTCTTCGCCGGCAGGCTCGGCCCATCGGTCCACTGGTAGACGGCATTGTTGCCGGTGACGCTGGCCTGGCTGAGGTCGATGACCGCGGTGCGAGCGGTCGAGGATGTCACGTCGCCGACGCCGCCGCCGCCGACGACCATGACCTTCTGGGACTGCACCGGAGGAAGCAGCACGGAGCCCGAGGTCTCGAGGTCCTTGGCGTCACGAATGCCAGGAGTCGGGGTGAACGTGTTGTTGGTCAGGTGCCAGATGCCGGGGGTGCGGCCCTGGGTGGCGCTGCCGTAGCCGGCGTTCGAGCCCGAGTAGAACAGGTCGCCGTTGGCCAGCCGGAAAAGCGCCGGGAAGGTCGGGAAGTAGCGGAACAGGGCCGGGTTCTCGGTCCACTTACCGGTCTTGATGTCGTAGATCTCGTTGTTTCCCGGGAGGATCTGGCCGTGCTGGTCGAGTCCGGAGACCGCGAGCACGTTGCCTCCGTTGAGGGAGACGAGCGAGGGGTACCAGCGGGCGAAGTTCAGATCCGAGGTCTTCACGTAGGCCTTGCGCTGGACGTCGTAGATGTAGGACGCCGTGATGCCTTCGAAGTCCTGCTTCTGCATCGTGAGGGATTTCGAGACCCCGTAGACGGCTGAGGCCACGTCAGCGGAGGTGTCCATGAAGGTGAAGCTCTGCTCCGTCTTGATGATCGAGGACTTGCCCTTCTTGACCGCCTCGACCCACACGGTGTTCTCGCCCGCCATGGTCATCTCGCTGCCGTCCATCACCATCTGGTGGGCAGCGGGGACGGTCACGTCCTCCGTGGTGATGAACTCGATGCCGCCTTGCGACAGGACATGCGTGCCCTTCGCCAGGGTGATCGCTGCCTTCAGGCTGTCGTTCTTCACGGTGAGAATGCCGGCAGCGTTGGTGACCTGAGCCGCCTCGACCTCGTACTTGCGGGTGCCACCAGCGACCAGCAGGTTTCCGTCCGGCAGGTAGGCGTGGCCACCGCAGAACAGGTCCTTCGGGGTCGGGATGAGCTGAGTCGAGTCCGTGGCCGGGTTGTACAGCAGCGTCTTGAACGTGCCTGCCTTGAAGGCATCCGGGTTGTTGCCGGAGCCCGCGACGACGAGAATGTCGCCGGTGTACAGCAGCGCCGAGTGCACGGCGTTCACCCGCATGTTCTTGGGGAGCGTGATCGTCGTCCAGTGGCCGTTGGCCTTCTTGTAGCTGGCCGAGTTGATGCGCCAGGACTCGTACTGTGCCTGGGCGTAGCTGACGACGCTGGGCGCGCTGACGGCAAGCACCGCGGCGAACGCCGCCGTCAGGATGAGCAGGTTGCGCAGGCGCCGCCGGAAGGGGGGACGTCGTTTCATCGGGATACCTCCGCGGCGGACGCGAGTGTGATGACGTTGCCGGGTCGGCTGCTGTGGCTGCCCGGACGATCGGTGAGGTCGATGACTCTCTCCTCGGAAAAGTCGCGCGCGTCCGGCTGAGCCGGCGGGCGAAGGGTGGTCACGGTCGCCAGGGCAGCGGGGGATTCGGCCGGGCTTGATGAGGCGGCGTGACGGCGGCGGCGGTTGCCCCACATGAAGACGAAGACCGGAAGCAGGCAGACGAGCACAGCCGTTCCGCACCAGGCCCGCATGCCCCACTGGTCGTGGCCGAGCGGGAAGGAGATCGTGAGCATCGCCGCGAGGAAGGCCGCCCAGCGAAGGTGCTTGCTGAACGTGCGGACGGTATCGGGGCTCGTCGTCACGTCCTTCGGAGTCACCTGGAACTCGGCCTGGCGACGCCCGATCGACCCGATGAGCGCGGCAACGTAGATCGGAATCGTCAGCACTGACAGGAACATCCCGCTGACCCCGGACGAGCCCTCCTGCTCGTGCGGGCTGATGTTGTGGCGCCGGTTCCAGAAGTAGATCGCGAGCTGGAGGATGCCGGCGTCGACGTAGAGCATGAGCCAGGTGCGCCCGGTGACCTGAAGTGTGCCGACCCCGCTCGCCATGTACAGCGCCGTGTTGAAGGCGCCGATGATCCATGCCAGGGCGACCGACGGGTAGTAGGCGAAGATCAGCGAGTAGTGCAGGCGACGGCGCAGTCCCAGGCGTTGGCGACGCTTCCAGAAGTCGCTCAGGACGAGGTCGCACGCGCCGCGCGACCAGCGCAGCTGCTGGTTGAAGTAATCGGTCCAGGAGACCGGTCCCTCGCCCACGGCTAGCACATCGGGCGTGTAGACGGACTTCCAGCGCTGGTTCGTCTCCGGATTGCGCTTCGCATGCCAGGCGAAGCTGGTCGCCGCGTCTTCCGTGAGTGAGTCACGCAATCCGCCGATGGCACGCAGCGCCGAGATGCGCATGGCGTTGTTGGTGCCGACGAGCATGGCGCAGTTGTTGCGGTTGCCGGCGCGCTGCACGACGGAGTGGAACAGGTATTGCTGGGACTCGGCGGATCGGGTGAGGAATCCTTCATAGTTGCCGTACACCTGGGGGGCGACGACGAACGCGACATCGGGATCGCGGAAGTAGCCGAGCAGGCGCTCGACGAAGTTCGCCATCGGAACGTGGTCCGGATCGACCGAAACGAAGAAGTCGTACTCGTCGCCGTGGTGGTCGAGCCAGGCGTTGTAGTTGCCGTGCTTGGTCTTGCGGCGGTGCGGCCCATGCTCCTGGTTCCACCGCGCGACGCCTTTGCGGCTGAAGTGCCGGGCGCCCACCTGCCGGCACATCGAGCGCACCGCCGGATCGTCGCCCTCGTCGAGCAGCCAGACGTCGATCACGCCGTCGTAGCGCATGAGCCGGGCCGACTCGAGCGTGCGCCGGACCATCTCGATGGGCTCCTTGCCCGGAACCATCGTGGTCAGGAAGGCCACTCGCTTTCCGGCCTCGGGCGCTACGGGGACCGGGTCCCGGGATTGCATCGTCGCCAGGCACAGCGTGGTGATGTTGAGCAGGCGGACGAGTTCCAGCGCGGCGATGCAGGCCACCCCCGCGCTGCCGGCCCAGGTCACCAGCGCGCCGTGGCCATGCGGGTAGTGGCCGGGAAGCAGGAGCCAGACCAGGAAGACCAGCTCGACGATGACGGCTGCGGCGGCGAGGGACAGCGCGCGGAAGCTCGCTTTCGCCTGGCGGACCAGGCTCACGTATTGGACCTGGTACGGGCCTTCGGGCAGTGGCTGGAAGGGGCCGGCGAGCTCGCTGTACTCCGCGTAGGGGTAACGCTGCGTAGGCACTTGGCCGGGTGCGGGCAGCGTATTGCGGGTGAGCACTGCTGGCTCGGAGACGCTCAGCCCCACGAGTACCCCCGTTGTCGTTCGCATTTCTAGGGGACGGAAGGCGCGGCAGCTCATGGTTTGAACCGCAGTGCAAAGTCGCTTTGAGCGAGGTCCCCCGATGACAGAACGTTAACGGCGCGGTTGCTCCGATCGTGACGTTCCGTGAATCCTTCACCCGTTCGAACGAAAAGTCTGGGCTCGACGTATGAAGTCTCGTGCAAATGTCGGGAGCGACTTACCGTTGAAATCCCTGCAAAACCTCTCAGAAGGGGCGAGGCCACACTCGGTGGTCTCCACATCAGAGCCTCATCTTCTTCACAACTGGAGTGTCGGCTCCTCACGCTCCGCATGGGAACGGTTTGGCGCGAACGGCAACTGAGCGTCACGAAGTGTTGCTAAGGTTGCCCTCGCTGCCGCGGACGAAAAAAGTTCGTGGCGCCGCGTCACGCCGGCGCGCGCCACTCCGTTTAGGACACATCGACCGAGGGATCTCGGCGATCTCAGGCTTGTGACTGAAAGTAGTCATGGGTGTTGTCGCAACAGCGGCAGCGCGACGTAGTGAATACCGCTTCTCTAGTCCCCCGGGGGTAACCCATGGCGCGCGTTCGACGGACCGCCAAGGCGTTCAAGGTCTCGACGGCATTGCTGCTCAGCGGTGTACTCGGGATTGCTGCCAGCGCTTGTGCCCCCCCGCCGGCCAAGCCCTACGCGTGGCGATGCATCACCATCGTGGCCAAGTCCCATACGGACCTGGCCGGCCCGACGAACAAGGGCTACATGCGCCGCATGAAGAGCGACGGTGCGACGTGCGTGACGCTGGTGATCCCGTTGCGGCAGAGCTCCGTCAACTCCTCCGACGTGACCACCGGGAAAGACACACCCACCGACGCCACCCTCATCGAGGCATCGCGCTACGCCTTCAGCATCGGGTTGAAGCCGCTGTTCAGCATCCACAACGAGGTCGACAACGGCACCTGGCGCGGCAACATCAACCCGCAGGGAACGGCTCGCACGGCCTGGTGGAACCACGAACTCCCGCTGATGGTCCACTACGGCGCGCTGGCGCAGCGGGTCGGCTCCCCGATGTACACGCTCGGCTCGGAAATGATCGGTATGGCCAGCGATTACGCCAACGGCGGCAACGGCGCCCAGTGGCGCAACAAGGTCATCCCAGCCGTGAAGAGGGTCTACCGCGGCCTGCTCACCTACGACGCCAACTGGGGTGCCGACAACTGGAACACCGAGGTCTCGCACATCTCGTTCTGGGGCGCCCTCAACGGGCCGATCTCGATCTCGGCCTACTACCCGATCTTCACCGCAGCGACCTGGAACGTGATCTGGTCACGCAATATCGAGCCGCTGGCCAAGAAGTGGCACAAGCAGATCATGTTCGGTGAGGCGGGCTACTGGCCGGCACCGTCCGCGGGCTCGCACCCGTGGGTCTGGAACCCCGGGGGCTACAACGAAGGCACCCAGTCGGCGTTGTACACCTGGCTGCTCCAGGCCGTCGCCAAGCACCAACCGACCATCGTCGGGATGTCGTTCTGGAGCGCTTCGGACGGCTACACCCCGCTAAACCGCCTCGCCGAGAAGGTCCTCATCAAGTACTGGAAGTGAACCCCCGCTTTCCTGGGGACGGGCTCCCTTCCTTCCGACTTGTCCGCCAATCAGAGGTTCGGAATGCGACTTCGCTTCGGTCCCACGCTCGCGGGCTTCGCACTGGTACCCGTCGCCGTCCTGGTCTCGGGATGCTCCCCATCCCCGCCGTCGTCGCTGGGCTGTACCGCGATCGTCAGCAGCGCGCATCCCCTGCAGTACAGCAACGACGTCGTGACCATCACGAGCGCCGCCGGCGCCAAGGTGCTGTCGGTCGCCGGCTACCGGGCCGGCCCCGTGACGAGGACGATGACCACCTCGGCGCTCGGCATTGCCAAGGCGACGTACAACGTCGGTCCCGCGGCCATCGGGCGGCCGGTGCCGGTCTCCGTCCGCGTCGAGCAGGGCCGGCGGAGCGGGGTGTGCGCCACGACGTTCACGCCGGCGCGGCGCAGCGTTTCCACCCCGCCCGGACCGTGGATCTCCTGTGACAGCACGGTGTTTGCGGGGATCGGCGTTTACGGCCAGGTGGTCCCGCAGTCGGTGACTGAGGTGCGCGCGAGCGGCATGACGTGCGGCGAGGTGCACCGGGTCCTCGCCGACTACACCAGCTACGGCCAGGACGGCGCGTGGCGCGTGCAGCCGCCGGACCGCTGCACCAGCAGCTCGCCCAGCGCTCCCCGGTACGGCGCGATCGCCTGCACCAGCCCGCACGGTTCCATGACGTTCACGCTCGCCGACATGGGTGTCCAGGATTGCGGCGCGGCGAGCACGTGGATTCACGATGTCCACGCGTACGGCCCGCAGTGCGGCGCCGCGCTCGCGATGATGCAGGCGTCCGGCTATGCGGGTGGCCACTCCGCAAGCTCCTTTGCCTACGGTGACTTCAGCTGCACGGTGGTGGCTCAAGGGGGGCAGATCAACTGCCTGACTTCGGACCGGCTGGAGCTGGTCAGCGCCGTCCTCTCGTAGCCGTTCACGCGTCAGTGCCGGCTGCGCCGACGCGTCCCGTTCGCGATCCGTGAGCTGCGCTGCTACTTCGCAGGCCCAGTCCGGCCGTCCGCCGGCACGTACGGGGTCCACGGGGGCGGGATCACCTCGCCGACATCGCTCGGCGGTCGCGATCCGGGCTTGCGCCACAGCGGCACCCGCACGCCCGTCGGCAGGTTGAGCGCCCAGCCCGCGACCGCGACCAGCGCGACCGACGCCGCCATCATCATCAGTTGCCTGTTCGTGGTGAGCAGTCCCAGGCTGACGATCAGCGTGCTCGCGCCGGCGGGGGCGTGAGGGCAGCGGATGAGGCGCAGCACCGTCGCCGTCACGGCGACCGAGAGCGCCGCGGCTACGACCCGGCGGCCGTCGAGCCCGTGCGTCACTGCCGAAGGCAGCGCCCGCAATCCGAAGACCTCGAGCGCGACCAGCCCGGTGAGGATGCCCACCCAATGGCCGACGACGACGTTGCGAATCGTGCACTCGGGCGGGAGGGGGCGGGCGAAGAACAGCATCGCCGTCGGGCCGAGGCTCGGGAACAGGAGCGTTTCTTTCGCTCCGAGAGCGACCACTCCGGCCACCGACATCAGCGCCAGCGAGCCGGCGAACAGGATCAACGCGGAGGGTGCGGCCCGGATCCCCGAGGAGATCGGTGGTCGCGGCAGTGGGGCGTCAGGCCCGAATGGGACGATCACCAGGCGACGGTGACACACGCGCCGCCCTGCGGCAGGTAGCGGCACAGCCCGCCATTGCGCCGGGAATGTCCGATTACTGCGAATGCGTCACTGGATCGCCTGAGATACGGCCAGTCAGCCGATCGGCGGACGTTCGCTGCGGTCCGAGGTTATGAGTGTCAACAGACGCGACTGCCCAACGGAGGCGATTGTGAACAGGCCGGCAGGCACCGTCGCTGGATGGTGGGCCCACCCGCTCGATATCGACAGCAACCACCCGTGCATTCCCTTTGCGCGCGAGCACGAGGACTCGGAACTGCGCGTGCAGCCGCGGCGGCGTCGCGTCGCGCGGGTCTCCGTTTCCGAGTCTTCAGTGCTCACGCGGGCACCGGCCGGCGAATGATTCGCTCGGCGACCATGAATTAACTTTCCGGCTCGCCTGCCGACGGGAGCAGGTGCGCTTCTTTGCGCCGCTGACGCGCCATGGCCGGCGGCTGTCCCTCAGCACCCGGTTTGGCCTGCTCAGTGCGGCCCTGGTGGCGATGCTCGGGGTCATTATCGGCACCTGGAGCGCCGACCGTATCCAGCGGCAGCACGTCAATGAAGCGGTACGGCTGGCGGACTTCACGAAAACGACGACTGTCTACGCCCTGACACATCTCGGCTCGCTGTCCCCCGCCGGCAAGGCCGATATTCAAGCCGAAATCGGCTCGGTGATTGTCGACGCGGCGATGCATTCGAACCGGATCGCAGGAATCGTCATCTGGCGCGACGGCCCTCATCCGGAGGCATTGTTCTCCTCTCCGCGAGTGGCGCCTGGCGCGCGACGGCAACTCCCGGCGGGCTACCCGAGCGCCCGCGCCGGCCACACGACGACCCGCGTGATCGCCGATGCCGGGCAGGCCCAGACGGCGCAGATTGCGGCCATCGTCCGCCAGGCAGGACCGCTGCTGGAAGTGCTCTCGTCGGTGGCGCCCACCCCCGGCATGCCGGCGACGGTGGTGCAGGCTTTCGTCCCGTGGCGGCCGGTGCTGCACACCATCACCCACGAGACCATCGTGATGTGGTCGGTGACGCTGGGCGGGCTGGCGATCTTCTGGCTGGCGCTCTTCCGGCTGGTGCGGGGCGCGTCCCGGCGGCTGCGCGACCAGATCGACTACAACCGCAGGCTGGCGAACCACGACCCGCTGACCGGCCTGCCGAACCGTGAGATGCTGCGCCGCCGGGTCGAGGCGGCGATCGCTGCTGCCGAACCGGCCGGCCGCGTCGTCGCGCTGCTGCTCTTCGACCTCGACCGGTTCAAGGAGATCAACGACACCCTCGGCCACCACCACGGCGACCTGCTGCTGCAGGCCGTCGGCCCGCGGCTTTCGCGGGTGCTGCGTGACGACGACTGCATCGCCAGGCTCGGGGGTGACGAGTTCGTGGTGCTGCTGCCGGACCTCCCGACCAGCGTCCATGCTCAGACGCTGGGCCGGCGGCTGCGCTCGCAGCTGAGCACGCCGTTCATGCTCGAGGGGGTGCGGCTCGACGTCGAGGCCAGCATGGGGGTCGCCCTGTTCCCCGCGCACGGTTCGGACTTCTCCACCCTGCTGCAGCACGCCGATGTCGCCATGTACGTCGCGAAGAAGGCCAACTGCGGGATGTCGACCTACGACCCGATGCTCGACGAGCACAGCCCGACGCGCTTGGCGATGATCGGCGATCTGCGGTCGGCGCTCTCCCATCCCGAGCAGTTCGAACTGCACTACCAGCCGAAGGCGAACCTGAAGACCGGCGTCATCACGGAGTTCGAGGCTCTGGTGCGCTGGCGCCATCCGGAACGCGGGCTGCTTCCTCCCGACGAGTTCATCCCGGCCGCGGAGCGCACCGGCATGATCCAGGCCCTCACCGACATCGTGCTGGCCAAGGCGCTGGCGCAGCAGCGCCTCTGGAAAGAGGCCGGGGTCTTCACCCCGGTCGCGATCAACCTCTCGACCCGCTCCCTGCTCGATCCGCACCTGCCAGACGACGTGGCCGCCTTGCTCAAGGAGCAGGGCCTGACCGGCAGCGACCTCGACCTGGAGATCACCGAGAGCGCGATCATGGCTGACCCGCAACGCGCCCACGAGGTGCTTTCGCGGCTGGCCGATCTCGGCGTTCGCATCGCCATCGACGACTTCGGCACCGGCTACTCGTCGATGGCCCACCTCAAACGGTTGCCCGTGCACCAGATCAAGATCGACAAGTCGTTCGTCATCGACCTCGACAGCAGCGCGAGCGACGCCGCCATCGTGCGCTCGATCGTCGACCTGGCGCACAACCTCGGCATCGGCGTCGTCGCCGAAGGCGTCGAGAGCGAGCAGACCTGGGATTACCTGCGCGACCTTGGCTGCACGACGGCGCAGGGCTACTACCTGGCCCGCCCGCTGGCGTCCGACCTGGTGCTGCCCTGGATGTCGAGCCGCCGCCGCAGCCATCCCTCGATCCCGGCTGCCCGGTCCGAGCGGATCATCACCTGACCGAAGGCGCCCGGCTCAGGCGTCGAGCAGCCGGCGTCCGGAGAACGCGCGGCCGAGCGTCACCTCGTCGGCGTATTCGAGGTCACCGCCCACCGGCAGGCCGCTGGCCAGCCGGCTGACCTTGACCC
This sequence comes from uncultured Actinomycetota bacterium, assembly GCA_963782485.1. Classification (GTDB taxonomy): domain Bacteria; phylum Actinomycetota; class Actinomycetes; order Frankiales; family Frankiaceae; genus DATAZK01. The sequence goes on along the minus strand of CAWAJV010000003.1, from coordinate 97,105 downwards.
CGAGCGGGGTGATGAGCCGGCCGAGGTAGGTGGCCGTGGCCTCGCCCTCGAGGTTCGGATCGGTCGCGAGGATGACCTCGGTGACCGAGCCGTCGGCGAGCCGCATGAGGAGCTCCTTCATCCGCAGGTCTTCGGGACCGATGCCGTCGATCGGGCTGATGGCGCCGCCGAGCACGTGGTAGCGACCCCGGAACTCGCGCGTGCGTTCCACCGCGACGACGTCCTTGGATTCCTCGACCACGCAGATGACCGTCGCGTCGCGACGCGGGTCGGCGCAGACCTTGCACGTCTCGCTGGACGCGACGTTTCCGCAGATCGAGCAGAAGCGGACCTTGTCCTTGACCTCGGTGAGGGTGTGGGCGAGGCGGCGCACGTCTTCGGGGTCTGCGGAAAGCAGGTGGAAGGCGATGCGCTGCGCGCTCTTCGGACCGATGCCCGGCAGCCGGCCGAGCTCGTCGATCAGGTCCTGAATAGCGCCTTCGTACATGCGGCCGGCCCTAGAATCCCGAGGCCGGGCAGGCCGCCGCCGGCCAGCGGGCCGAGCGTGTCCTGCTGCAGCTGCTGGGCAGCCTCTTGGGCCGCGCGCACGGCCGCGACGACGAGATCGCCGAGCGTCTCCGGATCGTCCGGATCGATGACCTTCGGGTCGATGGTGACCGAGAGGATCTCGCCGGAACCGTTCACGGTCGCCGTCACCAGCTCCCCGCCCGCGCTCCCCGAAACCTCGGTCTCGGCAAGCTGCTGCTGGGCGGCTTCCATCTGGGCCTGGAGCTTCTGCGCCTGCTTCATCAGCTGCTGCATGTTGGGCTGGGCTCCGGGCGGCATGCCCCGCTGGTTCGCCATGTGCGGAGCGTACGTCGGGGGCGCCAGAAGCAGATCGCGACGCGGCTGAGCGTAGCGAAGTCGTGCGTGGGTCTGTGACCCGGGGACGCTGCTAGCTGGTCTCCCGCTCATCGACGATTTGCGCGCCGAGCTCGCGCATCGCGAACGCGACCGGGTCATGGGCACGGGCCCGCTCGCCGTCGGCGGCGGGATCCACGTCAGCATCGGACTCCATCGCCGGCGGCTCGTCCGGCGGGAGCTCGACGCGCTCGCGCGTGGCATCGGTCGAGACGACGGTGATCTTCCAGCTGCCGCCGAAACGGTCGGCCAGCGCCTGGCGCAGCAGCGGGCCCGCGGAGGGGGAGCTCTGGAAGTTGCGCGCGTTGCCCGGTGGCAGCGCGAGAACGAGCTCGCCGGCCCGGACCTCGACCGGCTGCCCCGGCCCCAGGAGGGTGCGGGCGGTGCGGCTGCCGATGACCCCCCGAGCGGTGATCGCGTCGAGAACGTCGGGCCAGTTCAGGGCCGCGAGGGTGGGGCCGTTGGAGCTGTCCGCCGCTCGGGCCGGGGCCGGTTGCGGGGCGGCCGGGGCGGCGGGTTCTGGCTGCGTCGGCTTGCCGGGGGTGGCCATGGCCGGCCAGTCGTCGGAGGCCGCCGGCTTTGGCTCGGTCTTGGCGACGGGCTGCGGCGCCGGGTCGGGACGCACCGTCTCCTGACGCACTGGCTCTGGCCGCGCCGGGTCGGGACGCGCCGGGTCGGGTCGCGCCGGGTCGGGACGCGCCGCCGCGGGCGCTCGTGGTGGCTGCGGCCGGCTGGCCGCGGCGGGAGCGGCGACCCCGCTCGCCAGCTGGCGCTCCAACCGCTCGAGGCGCACCTGCAACGCGGCCGGGTCCACCCCGGCGCCGGGCAGCAGGATGCGGGCCAGGATCAGCTCGAGCATCAGGCGCGGGCTGAGGGTGTCGCGCATCTCGATCAGGCCGGCGTGGAGCAGGTCGGCGGCTCGCGAAAGCTCGAAGGCCCCCATCCGGCCGGCCTGGGAGCGCATCCGCTCGATCTGGTCGGCGGCGTAGTGGGCCAGCAGGCCGCGGTCCGGCGCATCGGGCACGGTCTGGAGAACGAGCAGGTCGCGTACCCGCTCGAGCAGGTCCATCGCGAAGCGCCGCGGATCGTGCCCGGTCGCCATCACCTGCTCGACGACGGAGAACGCGCCCGACGGCTCCTTGCCCGCCAGCGCCTCGACCGCGTCATCGAGCACCCGACCGTCGGACAGGCCGAGCAGGGCTGCGGCCTGGGCGGCCGTCAAGCCGTCCGGACCGGAGCCGGCGATCAGCTGGTCGAGCACCGAGAGGCTGTCGCGGACTGACCCGGCGCCGGCGCGCACGACGAGCGGCAGTACCGCAGGATCGACGACGACGCCCTCATTCACGCAGACCTCGGCCAGGAACTCGCGCAGCACGCCCGGCGGCACCAGCCGGAAGGCGTAATGGTGAGTACGCGAGCGGATGGTCTGTAGAACCTTGTCGGGCTCCGTCGTCGCGAACACGAATTTCAGGTGCGGCGGGGGTTCCTCGACCAGCTTGAGCAGCGCGTTGAACGCGTCAGGCGTGATCTGGTGCGCCTCGTCGATGATGTAGACCTTGAAGCGCGCCGAGGCGGGCATGAAGATCGCCCGCTCGCGGATCTCGCGGGCGTCGTCGATGCCGCGGTGGCTGGCGGCGTCGATCTCGATGACATCCATCGACGACCCGTTACGGATCGCGGTGCAGTGCTCGCAGGTGCCGCACGGCGTCGGGGTCGGCCCGGTCACGCAGTTGAGCGAGGCCGCCAGGATGCGGGCGCTCGACGTCTTCCCACAGCCGCGCGGGCCGCTGAAGAGGAACGCATGGTGCAGCCGGCCCGACTTGAGGGCCGCGGCCAGCGCGTCGGTCACATGCTGCTGGCCCACCACCTGGGCGAACGTGCGGGGCCGAATGCGGTTGTACAGCGCCTGGGTCACGCTGACACCCCCCAACCACCGGTAACGATAGGGACCCCCCGCGCACCCGCCAGAGCCTGCTTACCCTTGCTGCCTTCCGGCCCTGGGGGAGTTCACGGGATAACGCCGCACGAGGGGTCGCCGCAGACGATACCGGCCGGGCGGGCGAGGCTCCAGCGTTCTGAGCTGCTGTGCGGTCGGGCGCGCGGCTGCCAGCAATTGGCGGCGCTGGGACGACGTGAGCTGCTGGCGGCACCGGGGACGCGCGCCTGGGTAGGCTCCTTCGCGGAGGATTCGCATAGTGGCCTAGTGCGCACGCTTGGAAAGCGTGTTGGGGGAAACCTCTCGCGAGTTCGAATCTCGCATCCTCCGCCATCGTCTCGATGCGGCGACCCGCTCGATGCTCACTCTCAGCATCCGAGTGAGATAGCAGCAGTTACGACACAGTTCGGCGGTTCGGCTCGCACAATCTCCACCCGGCGACCTAGCCTGCCCAGGTGCGCCTGCTCGCAGGGCCCTTTGTGGCCTTTGTTCTCCTGCTCGCCCTTGCGGGCGCAGCCAAAGCGTGGCGCCCCCTGCCGACGACGCGGGCGTTGCGTTCGGTCGGCCTCCCGGGCGGTGTGACGGCGGTCCGGACCCTCGGTGTCGCTGAGGCGATCCTCGCTGTCGCCGCCATCGTCACCAGCGGTCCGATCGCCCCCGCCCTGGTCGCGCTTTCCTACGCGACTTTCGCCGGTTTCGTGTTCTTCGCGCGGCGCCGCGGCGGCAGCATCAGCTCCTGTGGCTGCTTCGGCACGCCGGATTCGCCGCCCACCGTCGCCCACATCGTCGTGAATGCAGCCGCTGCGCTCATCGCGGCGGCCGGCGCGCTCTGGCCCGCCCGCTCGCCGCTTGCCGAACTCGTGCACTCACCCGCCGCCGGCGTCCCGCTCCTGCTTCTGGTCGCCGTCAGCACCGCCCTCGCCTACCTCGCGCTCGCCGAGTGGCCGCGGCTCGCCGGCGTCATCAAGGCAGGCCAGGTCGCATGAGCTTTCTCGTGACGGTCGTCGACAAGGCGGCCAAGGTGCTCTCGAGCCGCTCCACCCGGCGGGGCTTCCTGGCCGGTACGGCCGTCGTGGGTTCAGCGGTCGTCGTCGCTCCCAAGCGTTACCTGCTCGAGCCGGTCAGCGCATACGCCACGATCTGCGGCCCCGACGCGTCCGCCGCGGGGGGCTACACCGCGTTCTGCTGCACGATCTACCGCGGTGAGAACAAGTGCCCGCCGGGAACGTTCGTCGGCGGCTGGTGGCGCGCCGACGGGTCCGCCTACTGCTGCTCCGGCGGCAAGCCCGGGGCGCGCTACTACATCGACTGCCAGGCCGAGTGCAAAGGCTGCTCCAACGGCTGCGGACCCTTCTGCGGCCAGAGCTGCTGGAATTGCCAGCCGCACGTGGCGTCCGGTACCTGCGACACGAGGCGCGTGTGCTGGAACGTCTTCCGCTACGGCCAGTGCAACACCTCGATCACGTGTTCAGGCCCGGTCGCCTGCCGCGTGGTCACGTGTGTCCCGCCGTACCTGCTCTTCCCGTCGTGCGGCCGCACGGCCCTGTATGACAACCGCACCGCGAACCACACCGCGCCGTGCCTATCTGGAGCGTGCGCATGACCGCACTCGTCATCGCTGAAGCCGTCGCGATCGCCCTGCTGGCGCTGCTGGTCGCCGGGCTGCTGCGTAGCCACGCCGAGATCCTCAAGGAGCTCCACGAGATCCGGGGTGGCCAGTCGCCTGCCATGCCGGGTGCTGCCAGCAGTGCCGCCGTCGTCAGCGAGCTCGATTTCCCCGGCGTGCGCGAGGGCGTCGCCCCTCCCCGCGAGATCGACCTGACCGACGAGCGCGGCGGCGTCTTCGACATCGCCGGTGTGACGCCCTGGGACGAGTCGGTCGCCGTCGGCACGTCGGATCAGGGGCGTCGCACGCTGGTGGCGTTCCTGTCGACGGGTTGCGGTACCTGCGCCGGCTTCTGGGACGAGCTCAACGGCCGGGGCGCCCAGCTGCCGGCCTCGACGGAGCTCGTCGTCGTCACCAAGGGCGAGGACGACGAGAGCATCTCCGCGGTGCGCAAGATCGCACCGCAGAACGAGCTCGTGGTCATGTCGTCGCAGGCGTGGCTCGACTACCGGGTCCCCGGCTCGCCGTACTTCCTGCTGATCGAGGACGGCCGGGTGACGGGCGAGGGGTCGGGCACCACGTGGACCCAGGTGCGGGCGCTGCTCGGCCAGGCGTCCGACGACACCGAGGTACGCCGCGGACGTGCGAGTGCCAACCAGATTGACAACGAGGCGGGTCGTGACCGAGCCGATCGCGTCGACCGGGAGCTTTCCGCCGCGGGGATCCACCCCGGACACCCGAGCTTGTATCCGGATGAACAGCAGTAGCCGGAGTGTGGGCGGTCCTTGTCGCCGGGCTGGCGGTGGCTGCGGCGGCTGCCGTCCGCTCGACCTGGTCCCCTTGAGGCGAGTCGATGCTGACCAGCATCACTCCGCTCGGGGAGCGGGGACGTGGCCGGCGGTGGACGAGTACCGCGAGCTGGTATGTGGCGGGTTCGACGCTGGGCGGAGCCGCGGTGGGGGCGCTGGCCGGCCTCCTGGCGGAAGGCTTCGACCGGCTCGGCCCTTCGAAGACCGTCGCGACGGTCGGCGCGGCGGCGATCTGCGCGCTCGCGGCCACATGGGACCTCACCGGCAGGCGCCCGCGGTCGTGGCGGCGGCAGGTCGACGAGACCTGGCTGGGCCGCTATCGGGGTTGGGTGATCGGTGGCGGCTTCGGCCTGCAGCTCGGCTTCGGGGTGTTGACGATCGTCACGAGCGCCTCCGTCTACGCGATGCTGGCGCTGGCCGTGCTCACGGGCTCGTTCTGGGCGGCGTTCGCGATCGGTGCCAGTTTCGGGCTGGCCCGGGCGTTGCCACTGCTGGCGGCTCGGCGGGTACGGACGAACGACGCGCTCGCCGGCCTGCATCGGCGGGTCGCGGCGCTTGCCCCGCGCGCTCACTGGGTGACGGTCGGCGTCCTCGGCCTGTCGAGCGCGGCGCTGATCGCGGTGGCCTTCACATGACGACGGTGAACCCATGACCCGGCTCGCGCACCAGGGCTTGGCCGTGCTCACGCCGCGGGGCTGGGACGCGCGCATCTACCGGCGCACCGCGGCGCACGACGGCGAGGTCACCCGTCCCGTCCTGCACGCCGCCGACTTCCCGCTGCCGGCCGTGCGCGGCGACTACGGCAGCGGGGCCGTCGAGATCATGGGGCCCGGCCACGTGTTCCTCTCGCTGATCGAGTTCGACCCGGCGGAAGCGAAAACCGCGCTCTTCCAGCACCCGCGTCCGACCCGGCTGACCGCGGGCGAGTTCGGCCCCAACAAGCTCCAGCGCGGGCTGGCCGGGCAGGCCGGGGGCCAGTTCTTCTTCACCGAGCGCGGCCGGGCGTTCTGCCTCTACGTCGTCATCGGCAGCTACGAGCAGCGGGCGGCGCTCGTGGCCCGCGCGGACACGATCTTCAAGCGGATGGAGGTGACCTGATGCCCACCCGTCGCGAGCTGGCGGGCGGTGCGACCGTCGCCGCCGGGGCCCTGGCGGTGCTCAGCGCCTGCGCGCCGCCGCCGTCCGGTCTGGCACCGCGCCGCCATACGTACCTGTACCGCACGCTGAACGGCTACCGCCGCGACCTGATGGTCTGCGACGCGACGGGACGCTCGCCGCGCAACACCGTTCAGGGCGTCTTCGGCCGCGCCGCCTGGACCCCGGACGGCAAGCACATCGTCGTATCGCGCGGGAGCGGCGACGACAGCCGCGGCACCTGGGCGCTCTGGGTGCTGCGTACCGAGGGAACGTTGCTGCATCAGATCACCCGCCCCGCGACGAGCGTCGCCGACATGGACCCGGCTGTCGCCCCCGACGGGATCACCATCGCGTTCACCCGCGACACGATCGGCTTCGGCTACGGGCAGGGCATCTGGCTGACCAACACGAGCGGCACGAACCTGCACTTCGTGGCGGGTGCGGCCGGCGGGATCACCCCCTGCTTCAACGACAACGGCAAGGCGATCGTCTACGCGGCCGCGGACGGTATCCGGCGCATCCCGACCACCGGCGGGGCGAGCCGGCTCATCGTGCGCGCGCAGTTCGGCTGGCAGTTCTCGCAGCCGGCGTGGTCGCCGGACGGCAAGCTGGTGGCGTTCGTCCGGCGCAACAAGACCGGCGCCTCGCTCTGCTACGTCGCGGCCCCGGGCGGGGCGGTCAAGGTCATGTACACCTCGCCGAGCGGTATCGAAGGCCCGGCGTGGTCGCGCGACAGCAAGGCGATCACGTTCCTGAAGTACTACGGAGCCGGCGCCGAAGGTCGCACCCAGGCGACCGTGTTCCGCCAGAAGATCGGCGGTACCGCCGGCCCGGTGTTCACCCCCGCCGGACCACCGGCGACGGATCTTTCCACCTGGGCCTGAGGGCCGGCGGGCGGCGAAATCCTCCATGATCGCGACGTGGCCCGGTCGATTTGTCCTGCTCTGTGCGGCCTGTCGTACCGATGCCCCGGTTGTACTTGTAGGAATTCGCCGGCCAGATGGGTTTCGGTGGTCAACCTGGGACCCGCCTCGGAGCGTGCCGCAGCTTTGTCTCCGGGGAACGAAAGATGGCCGAAAAGACTGCACGAGAGGGCCTAGGACGGGCTCAGGGTTATCCCCCAACATGTAGTTCATGCCGACGAGTACCGACGCCTCGACCATGCCCGCCGACCTGCTGCGGGAGCTGGAGCCGGCGGCGGCGGCCGGGCTGGACCGCCACCTGCGCCTGGCCAAGGAATGGATGCCGCACGAGTACGTGCCGTGGGGTGAGGGTCGTGACTTCACCGACCTGCCCTGGGAGCCGGGACAATCGCGCCTGTCGGACATCGCGCAGATCGCGTTCGAGGTCAACCTGCTCACCGAGGACAACCTGCCGAGCTACCACCGCGAGATCGCCGAGGGTTTCGGCCGCGACGGCGCGTGGGGCACCTGGGTGCACCGCTGGACAGCCGAAGAAGGCCGCCACTCGCTCTGCATGCGTGACTACCTGCTGGTGACCCGCGCGGTCGACCCGATCGCTCTGGAGCGCGGCCGCATGCACCAGGTGCAGCTCGGCTACGACTCCGCCGGCACGTCGGGCGCGCCTCCCAAGACGCCCCTCGAGGCGATGGCGTACGTGAGCTTCCAGGAGCTCGCGACCCGCATCAGCCACCGCAACACCGGGTCGTACACCGAGGACCCGGTCGCCGAGAAGCTGCTCGCCCGGGTAGCTGCCGACGAGAACCTGCACATGATCTTCTACCGCGACCTCATCTCGGCAGCCCTGGACCTCGCTCCCGACGCGACCGTCCAGGCCATCGCCAAGGAGGTCATCGGCTTCGAGATGCCCGGAGCCGGGATCGTCGACTTCGACCGCAAGGCGCGCAAGATTGCCAAGGCCGGCATCTACGACCTGCGCATTCACCACGACGAGGTGGTCTGGCCGCTGCTGCGCAAGTGGAACTTCTTCGAACTCGAGGGGCTGGGCGCCGAGGCCGAGCAGGCGCGCACCGGGTTACGGGAGTTCCTCGACGCGCTGAACGCTCTGGCAACTCGCTATGAGGATCGTCGCCACGCGGCCCAGCAGCGGGAACTGCTGGCAGGATAGGGCCCGAGCTCGGCTGGTTACTGACTCGACGGACCCGCTCGTCACCTAAAACAGATAGGGCGTGAGCCTGGTGTCTGCTGCCTCGCTTCCGGCACTCAAGCCACGCCTGCGTGGCCATCTCCACCAATGGGCTCTGGCCACCTTCCTGGTCGCGGGGATCGTCCTGGTGGCGGGCGCCCGCGATGGGCGGGCCCGGTTCGCCGCGGCCGTTTACTCCGTCGCGGTGTGCCTGCTCTACGGCACCAGCGCGCTGTATCACCGCCGAAACTGGCAGCCGCGCGCCCGCGCGATGATGAAAAGGCTGGATCACTCGATGATCCTGGTGCTGATCGCCGGCACCTACACGCCCTTCGCGCTGCTCCTGCTGTCCGGAACGGCGTCGACCGTCATCCTCGTGACTGTCTGGGGCGGCGCGCTCGCCGGCATCACGCTTCGCATGGCCTGGATCTCGGCGCCGCGCTGGGCGGTCATCCCGCCTTACCTGATCGTCGGCTGGATCGCGGTGTTCATCCTTCCGGAGATGCTGCATGCGGGCGGGGTTGCGGTGCTCGTCCTGGTCGCCGGCGGCGGGCTGCTCTACAGCGGGGGTGCGGTGATCTACGCGCTCCGCCGCCCCGACCCGTGGCCGCGGACCTTCGGCTACCACGAGGTCTTCCACCTGCTGACGATCATCGCGGGGATCATGATGTACGTCGCGATCAGCCTGGTCGTCTACTAGGTCCCAGGTCGCAGGAGCCCGCGGATGCGCGGCACGACCTCGCCCAGTGCCGCCAGCTGGTCACGCACCTCGCCGGGCTCGATGCCGGGCACGTGCAGGCGCAGGTTGATCGCGTCACAACCGGCCGCCTTGACCGTGTCAGCGACGCGCTCCGCCAGCTCGACCGGGTCGTCGCTGGTGAGCAGCGCGTCATCAGCCCAGTGGGCGCTGGCGGCAGAGGCGGCGTAGCTGCGGTAGACGTCGACCTGCTGGGCCTGCCGGCTGGCCGGCGGGGGCCCGACCCAGACCCGGCGGACGGCGATCGCGGCCGCGGCGCCGCCGGCGGCGCGGTAGGCGTCGGTCAGCGTGCGGCAGCGCTCGACGGTCGAGAGCGAGTCGAAGAGCAGCCCGATCCCGGCGGCGGCCGCTCGGCGCACGGCCGCCGGACTCATCGCGGCGCTCACCACGGGAACCGGATCGTTGACGCATGCGCTGACTGCGGGATCTCCCCCGAGCAGCCACGGATCGCGGCCGGACAGCGCGCCCGTCACCTGGCCGAGCCGGGTCGCGAACCGCTCGACCAGCCCGTCCTTCGTCGTTTCGAGGATGTCGAAGTCGTCCTGCAGCGAGCCGGCCGCGAGGCCCAGGCCGACCCGACCGGGAAAGCGTGCGGCCAGCCAGGCGGTTTCCTCGATGACGAGCGCGGTGGGCCGGATCGTCAGCAGCAGCGGGCAGGCTGCTGCCCAGCCGGACGGCATCGCGTCCAGCAGCCAGCCCGCCATCTGCAGCGGGTTGGGCAGGTAGCCCGCAAAGCCGCCGTGGTGCTCGCTGGTCATCACCCCGTCGAAGCCGGCCGCGCGTCCGAGCGCGCCCTGGGTCAGCAGCTCGTCGACGATCCCGACGGCCCCGCCGACCATGTCCGGTGCATGCGGGTAGAGCCGCAGCGAGACCGACCCTGGCGCCAGCGCGGCAGCTGCGTCCGGTGTGCTCATAGTCCGGTGAACCTGCCTCCGTCGACGACCAGGGTCTGGCCCGTCACGTAGCGGGCGCTCTCACTCAGCAGGAACGTCACGACCGGAGCGATGTCGACCAGCGGATCGCCGACCCAGCCGAGCGGAACCAGCAGGCGCAGCCGTTCCTCGAGGTTCGGGTTGCTCGTGAAGGCCTTGTGCATCGCCGGCGTGACCGCCAGCGGGGAGACCGCCGTGACGTTGACGCCATGCGGTCCCTCCTCGAGGGCGAGACTTTTCGCGAAGCCGCGCAAAGCCCCCTTGACGACGCCATAGGCCGGGAGGGTCGAGCTGCCCTCCATCGCCGCGGGCGACGTCATCAGGACGAGGCGACCACGCCGCTGGCGCAGGAACGGCAGCCCGGCCTTCGCGCAGTTGTACGCGCCCCCGACGGAGACGGCGAGGTGGTCGTCGAAGACCTCCGGGTCGAGGTCGGCAAGCGGCCCGACGACGCTGGAATGGCGGCTCGTCGCGTTGTGGACGAGGCCGTCCAGACCGCCGAAGCGAGTGACCGCGAACTCGACCGAGCGCGTCATGTCGGCGAGCGAGGTGACGTCGGCGCGTACGTACTCGGCGCTCCCCCCTGCGGCGGTGATGAGCTCGGCGGTCTGCTCGCCGTTCGTTCCTGGCGCGGCGACGACGACGTGGGCGCCCTCGGCTGCGCTGGCCTGGCACAGCGCCCGGCCGATGCCGGCGCCGCCACCGGTGACGAGGATGACTCGCCCAGCGAGCGCGCTCATGCCGGCATCCACACGCCGCCATCGAGGGCGATGGTCGCGCCGTTCACGCCGGTCCACGGCGGTCCGGCCAGTGCCAGGACGATGCCTGCGGCGTCAGCCGCACTCGCCGGAGGGTCGAGCTGCGGGACGGGCAGGCCGGGGCGGTTCAGCGACTCGGTGACGCCGGCGAGAGCGGCCGCGGGCATGGCGACCGCGTTCACCGTGAGGCCGCGTTTCCCGTACTCGCGGGCGGCGACCTTCACCAGCGAGCGCAGCCCTTCTGCGGCCGTCGCCCAGGCGGTGAGCCCGGCCGCTCCCTGCATGGCGATCGTCGGCAGCAGCGCGACGATCGACCCTCCGCCGGTCAACCCCTCGAGGGCTGCCTGGAAACACGTGACCGCTGCCCGCAAGGGCGCGGCGGCGAACGCGTCCCAGGTCAGCTCGTCCTGGTTGAGCAGCGGCGTGGGGATCGCCGAGGCACCCGGATCGGGCACCCAGATCACCTGGTTCAGCGGGGCCGCCGCGCGAAAGCGCCGGCGCAGGTCTTGGCGATCCGTCACAGCCGGCAGTTCCACCACGGCCGTCCCGAGGTCGCGCAGACCCTCCGCCAGCGCCGCCGCCGGGCCACCCGGGCCCCCGACGACGGCGACCTGGAAGTCATGAGGGGACTGGAAGGCATCAGTCATACGGCTGGTCCGGTGAGCCGGGCACGCAAGGCGTCGTCGCGCACGAAGACCGGCAGGTTGTCCGTGCCGAGGAAGGACGGCCGGGCGGACGAGCCGCCGTCCACGGCAAGCACCTGGCCGGTGATCCAGGCGGCGAGGTCGGACAGCAGGAAGAGGACCGCGCCGGCGATGTCGTCAGCGGTACCGCGCCGGCCGAGCGGCACGGCGGCCGCCTCCGCCGGGGTGTCCGGGGGCGGATTCGGGTTGCCGCGCAGGCTTTTCGGCGTGCGAACGGTGCCGGGCGCGACGGCGTTGACGCGGATCCCGAGCGCTCCCCACTCCAGGGCCTCCGTGCGCACCAGTGACATGAGCGCGGCCTTGCCGGCGGCGTACGGGGCGCCGTAGGGCATCGACGCGAGCCCGGCCACGGACGACAGCGCCACGATGCTGCCGCCCCGGCCCAGCGCGCGGAGCCGCCGCGCCGCAGCGGTCGTGGTCAACATCATCGAGCGCACGTTCAGCTCCATGACGTCGTCGAACACCGCCGGCTCCAGGTCCATCAGCCCCGACCATTGCGCCGGCCACATGCCCCCGGCCACGTGGACCAGCCCGAACAGGCTGTCGCCGGCCGCCGCCACGGCGCGTTCGACGTCCGCGGGGTCTCGCAGATCGGCGACGACGCTCGGATGCGCGTCGCCGGCGGCTGCGGTGAAGTCGGCGAGCGCTTCGGCGCGGTTGTCGACCCCGACGACGGTCGCGCCTGCCGCCGCCAGCAGGCCGCTGATCGACGTCCCGATTCCCCCGCCGCCGGCTCCGGCCACGACCACCGTCCGGCCGGACAGATCGAGCGAAACGGGTGCGGGTGTCACGAGCGGACGGTATCGCCGCGCCCACGATCGCCATCGAGAGGGCAGGCTGGGGGAGTGAGATACGTGATCCTCGGCGCCGGCGCGGTCGGCGGCACCATCGGCGGCTACCTGGCGCGCAGCGGCGGCGAGGTGTGCCTGCTCGCCCGGGGTGAGCATGCACGCGTACTCAAGGAGTCCGGCCTCACCATGGCTACCCCGACCGCTACGCACCTGCTGGATGTGGAGGTCGCCGCTGCACCGCACGAGCTCTCCCTGCGCGCGGACGACGTGCTCGTGCTGACGACCAAGACCCAACACACGGAGGTCCTGCTCGATCAAATCGCCGGGCAGAGCGTCGGTGACACCGGCCAGGTGGCTGCAGAGCTCTTGCCGCTGGTCTGCGCGCAGAACGGCGTGGAGAACGAGCGCCTCGCCCTGCGCCGCTTCCAGCATGTGTACGGGGTCTGCGTGATGCTGCCCGCGGCGCATTTCGAGCCCGGACGGGTCGAAGCGCAGGGGAGCCCGCACCCGGGGATGCTCGACATCGGGCGCTATCCGAGAGGGGTCGACGCGGTCGCCGAGGAAGTGGCCTATGACCTGTCGAAGGCCGGCTTCCTGTCCATCGCTCGCGCCGAGGTCATGCGCTGGAAGTACGCGAAGCTGCTGCGCAACCTCGGCAACGCGATCGAGGCGCTGTGCCGGACCGAGGCCCAGGACGACCTCGATCCATCGACCGAGGAACTGGTCACGCGCGTCACCAAGGAAGGAGAGGCCGTGCTGGCTGCCGCGGGCATCGACGTCGTCGGCACCGACGAGTGGCGTTCCTACCGGGGCAATCAGGTGCAGGTCGTGGCGGTCGAGGGTCGGGAGCGCAGCGGCGGTTCCTCGTGGCAGAGCGTGATGCGGGGGTCGGGGTCCATCGAGGCCGACTTCCTGAACGGTGAGATCGCCCTGCTGGGCCGCCTGCACGGAGTGGACACGCCCGTCAACGAGCTCCTGCAGCGGGAGGCGAACGCGCTGGTGCGCGAGCGCCGGTCGCCGGGAAGCGTCTCTCCCGCCCATCTGCTCGCGATGCTGTAGAAGGTGAGGTCAGTGCGGTGAAACAAGTCGATCCCGAAGCTCAGGCCCTGGCCGAGAAGATCTTCGAGCTGGCCCGGGACGGCGATGCCGCCCGGCTGGGCGCCTACATCGAAGCGGGCGTGCCCGTGAACCTGACCAACAGCAAGGGCGACACCCTGCTGATCCTGGCTGCCTACCACGTGCGGCCGGACGCCGTGCGCCGGCTCATCGACCTCGGGGCCGACCCGGACCGCGTCAACGATCGTGGCCAGACCGCGCTCGCGTCGGCCGTCGTCCGCGGCTCTGCCGAGATCGTCCGGGCGCTGCTCGACGCCGGCGCCGATCCCTCCGCGGGCAATCGCACGGCGGCCGAGATCGCCCAGTTCTTCGAGCTGGACGAGATGCTCGAGGTGCTGGAGGAGCTCGGCGCGGGTCCGCGACCGTTTGACTAGGCGCCTGGTCGTAGACCCGCGCTCGACTTCGCTGCGCTCAGCCGGCGCTCGAGCGCGAGTCCGCGCTCGACTCGCTGCGCTCAGCCGAGTCACGACAGCAGCGCGGCCCGGCGACCTGAGGAGAGCGCGGCCCCGGCGGTGCGCAGCCGGTCACCCATGATCGCGATGGCGGCGCCCCGCAAGCGGTCGGCCGGGGCGATCAGCAGGATGGCGGCCGCGGGTGTCGGGCGGCCGTCCCAGACCGGTGCACCGACGGCGATGGTCGAGGCGTAGCTGGTGTCGACGATGTAGAAGCCCTGCTCGCGGACGGCGGCCACGCGCTCCTCGGGCATGGGCCCGGAGCCGTACTCGGCGAGCAGCCGCTCGCGCAGGGGCGGGTCGTAGAACGCCAGGAAGTCGCCCCCTTCGGCCACGCTCGCCGTGTAGCCGATGGGGATGGTGCCCCGCAGGGTCTGGGAGCTCTCGACCGTGTCGACGACCGTGAACGCGTCACCCTCGACCGCCCAGAGCGTGACCGTTTCACCGGTCTCGGCGGCGAGGTCGTGCAGGACCGGGTGGGCCCGCTCGCGGAGGGCTCCGGCATAGCGACCCCCGACGACGAGCGACTGCGGGCCGAGCCGCCAGCCGCGGGAGAGCCGGTCCTGCTGCAGCCAGCCCTGATGCCCGAGCGTGATGAGGATGCGCTGGACCGCGTTCTTGTCGAGGTCCAGCTCGCGGGCCAGAGCGCTGCCGCTGACGGGCTGGCTGTCGGCGACGGCGGACAGCACGCGCAGCGCTTTCTCCACCGTCGAGAGCCGAGCGACGCCCACGCGCGCATCCCCTCAGTGAACGGGCCATCATTGACCGAGCGCTGTGACGCTCGTTACGGTATCGGAGAGTGAGCCAACGACTCACATAGTGAGCCGATCACACCTTAACCGCGGCAAGGGAGCCTTTCCAGCGATGCCCCAGCACGAGCGCGCCGGCCGACTCGAAGGCAAGGTGGCCCTGATCACCGGCGGGGGCAACGGCATCGGCCTGGCGTGCGCGCAGCGGTTCGCGGCGGAGGGGGCGTCGGTCGTCATCGCCGACCTGCTCGACGACGCCGGTGAGTCCGCCGCGGTCGACTTGCGCGGCCAGGGCCATCAGGCGATCTTCGTCCACCTCGACGCGACCTCGCAGAGCGACAACGAGGCGGCGGTCACCGCAGCGGTGTCCGACTTCGGCAGCATCGACATCCTGGTGACCTCGGCCGGGATCTCCTACAGCGGCTACACCAGCGGTGACAGCACGCGTGACCGCCAGATGATGGAGCTCGGCGCCGGCGTCGATCAGGCGACGCAGTTCCTGCACCTGCCGATGGAGCAGTTCAACGCGGTGCTGGATGTGAACCTGGTCGGCACGCTTCACGCCGTGCAGGCAGCGGGTCGCCGGATGGTGGAAAACCCGCGGGGCGGCGCCATCGTGACGATCGGGTCGATCGCCTCGCTCGTTCCCGAGGTGGGGACGCTGGCGTACTCGGTCTCGAAAGCCGGGGTCTGGATGCTCACCAAGATGGCGTCCATGGCCCTGGCGCCCAAGGGTGTTCGCGTCAACGCCATCGGGCCCGGCTTCATCGAGACCAACATGACGGCGATCATCGGCGCCAACCCGGACCGGCCGTTCCAGCTGATGAACCAGATCCCGATGGGGCGCTTCGGGCAGCCTCGCGAGATCGCTGACCTGGCCTTGTTCCTGGCCAGCGACGAGGCTTCGTACGTCACCGGCGAGCTGATGATCGCCGACGGCGGCTTCTACACGCACTGACTCGATCCATCCACGCGCGACCGCAATCAAGGAGAGAGCATGACGACAGCACTGACGCGTCCCGAGGCGCAGCACGTCGGGATCGACGAGCTGCCTTTCGTCGAGATCGGTGGGGGCAACAAGCTGAAAGTGCTCCAGGTCCGTGAGGCCGAAGGGCTCTGGATCATCGAAAACATCTTCCAGGCCGGCTTCGAGGTCGAGACCCACCGCCACACCGGCCCGGTCTACGGCTACACCCAGTCCGGCGCCTGGAAGTACAAGGAGTACGACTACGTGAACCGCGCCGGGTCGTTCCTCTACGAGCCCGCCGGTTCCGTCCACACGCTTACCTGCATCGAGGACAACACCCGCGTCTGGTTCCAGATGTACGGCGTGAACATCAACCTCGACAACGACGGCAACATCACCGGAATCGCCGATGGCGCAGGCACTCTGGCCACCTACTACGCGCTGTGCGAAGCGGCCGGCCTGCCCCGTCCCAACGTCATCGTCGACTGAGGCCGCGACCCAATGGTGACCGTGACCAGCAAGCCCGACATCTACAGCCCCGAGGTCTACCTCGACGCGCCGCCGCACGAGCTGTTCGCCGAGCTGCGCCGCACCGAGCCGGTGTTCTGGCAGGACATGCCGGATCAGCCCGGCTACTGGGCCGTCCTGAAGCACCGTGACGTCGAGCGGGTGGCGCGCAACCCGGTGCTCTTCTCGGCGTCGGAGGGTGGGGTCGTTCTCGAGGACCTCACGCCCGAAAATCTGGAGAACATGCGCGGCATGCTGCTCGCGATGGACCCGCCGCGCCACAGCGATTACCGGCGCCCGATGGTGAAGCGCTTCATGCCGAAGGTCATGGAGGAGCTCGAGGACCGCATCCGGGCGATCACCAAGGAGATCCTGGTCGGCGCTGCTGAAAAGGGCGATGTGGAGTTCGTTCGCGACGTCACGTCGGGGCTGCCGACCCGGGTGATCGGAGAGCTGGTCGGGCTGCCCCAGGAGGACTGGGACCGGGTCCACCACATGGCCGAGATGAACACCCACGGCCAGGACCCCGATTACGCGCCGGATGGCGACGGCATCAACCCCGGCTCGGGCAGCATGGACATGGCGATCTACGGCATGCAACACGCCGCCCGGTGGCGCACGTTGGAGCCGCAGGACGATCTGACGACGTACATCCTGCAGACCGAGTTCGGCGGCAAGCTGATGACCGACGTCGACTTCGGCGTCTTCTTCGTCCAGCTCGTCACGGCCGGTCAGGACACCACGCAGACCATGCTCGCCTCGGGGCTGCAGGCCTTGCTGGAGCACCCGGAGCAGCTGGCCGAGCTGCGCGCCGACCCGGGCCTGATTCCCGGTGCCGTCGAGGAAATCCTGCGCTACGCCAACCCGCTGCACTACTTCCGGCGGACGGCGACGAAGGACACCGAGCTGTCGGGAACGCCCATCAAGGCGGGCGACAAGGTCGCGATGTACTACACGTCGGCCAATCGCGATGAGGACGTGTTCGCGAGCCCGCAGGAGTTCGACATCCACCGCTCACCCAACCCGCACCTGTCGTTCGGCATCGCGGAGCATTACTGCCTCGGTGTGCACCTGGCACGGCTCGAGGGACGCGTGTTCTTCGAGGAGTTGCTGGCGACGTTCCCGACCATCGAGCTCGCCGGCGAGCCGGTGAGAACGCGTTCGAACCTGAACAACGCGTTGAAGAAGCTGCCGATCAGACTGGCTCTCTGAGCGGGCTCCGGTCCTCCGGCGACGCGGCTTGCGGCTCGGTCGCGGGTCGCGTCGCCAGTGCCGCGGGCAGCGCTCGCCGGGTGGACGGTGGCGCGGCGGCGAGGTCAACGACGTAGCCGTAGGCCCCGGTCCGGGCGAGCGTGACCACTGCGGCGACGGCCAGGATCACGAGCAGGCTGAGGCCGGTCCAGAGCACACCGACGGGCCAGGTGGACCAGGCCGAGAAGGCGTGCCACGCATCCATCAGGGAACCCCCCTTGGGCCGCCACCACCGATCGACCGCCCGGCGCGCGGCCTCGGCCTGGATGCCGAGCGCCCCCGCGAGTAGCAGCAGCGGCGTCCACCGCGCGACCTTTCGCGACAGGACCGCGCAGCCGGCGCCGACCATGGTGGCAACGCCGGTGAACCCGATGAACAGGTAACGGCCGGCGAGCCCGCTCTCGTTGTGGGTCTGCAGGTAGTAATGGCCGAGCCGGACGGCCAGGGCGAGATAGGTGACGACGGTCGGCCAGAGGAGCATGGCAAGGGCGAGCCGCCGTCCCCGCGAGCGCACCAGCCCGATGACCATCAGCGTGGCCAGCGCTGCCGTGGCGATGATGATGATCGCCCAGGGCAGCTGGATTTCCGACCAGCCGATGGAGCTCCACCAGCGCATCATCACGGTGGTGACCAGGTGTCTCAGGAACAGCAGCGGATGGTCGCCGATGTCCGTGCCCGGTTGGTAGCCCGGGACCGGGGGCTGGGTGGCTCCGTAGCGCACCTCGTTGACCACGTACCACCAGCACCCGATGGCAATCGCGACCCCTGCAGTGAGGCCGAGCAGGACAGCGGTCTGCCGGTCAGGAAGCCATCGGCGCCACGGCCGGGTCCCGGCTCGCGGGTCGGCCGAGCCTCGCCCGCGCCAGCGCTCGCGCAGCCACGGTCCGGCGTACACCATGAGGACCAGCGGCAGCAGGACCAGGGCGAAGGCCTTTGTCCACAGGCCGACGGCGAGCCACAGCCCGACCCAGACCGCGGTGGGTTTGCTCCGGTCCCCGCACGCTGCGCAGGCCAGCCCGAGCAGGACGGCCGCTCCGGTCAGGATCACGAGGGTGTCGTTGTTGACGCTGGAGCCGATATGGCTCAGCTCGGGGACGCCGAGCGGCACCACCGACGCAGCGATGCCTGCCAGCCGGTTGCCGGTAATTCGCCAGGCGGTGGCCCACGCCAGTAGTGGCAGCCAGAGCACCAGCAGGATCGACAGCAGGCGCATCACCGACACGGTGATGTCCCAGCGCCAGCCGGCGGCGCCACCCGCTCGCAGGATCGTCGCCTCGTACCAGTAGTAGCCGGGCGGGTGTGTCAGGACCTGCTGGACGAAGTGACGGCCGTTCGTGTGTACCTGGCTGAGATCCTGCCATTCGGGGCGATGGTGGCGGCTCGGGGCGTATGCGGCAGGAAGGTTCGGGTCGAAGTTGTGCCGGAAAGTGAAGACGCGCGCGGTGGGCGAAATGAAATATGCGCCCACTCCCTCCGGGGTGAGCCCCGCCGTCGCCGCCGAGGGCCAGCCGCGACCTTCCTCCAGCCGCATGACCGCGTCGGCATGTTCTTTCTCGTCGGGCGCGTGATAAAGCGGGGTCACCACCGACCAGGTCGCCATGATCAGCGCGAAGAGCGCCGTGACCAGCCACACCGGACGCGGCGCCCGACGAATAAGCTGCCAGGGCTTCAGCCCGTCCGGCGAGTCCGCGGCAACCGTCGCCCGGTTCCCGGAGCGGGAGCCTCGGCGCCCCCCGAAATCATGCTGTCGAGTCACATCGCCCCAAAGACAATTCCTTGTTTGTCGTTTGCAGCGAGACGATAAGCGAGGATTCGCTTTCGGCGGTTTTCCCACACGGGACCGGTTGATTCTTGTGATCACCTACGCGTCGACCGGCGCCCGCGCCAACGCGGCCCGGTAGCGTGCCGATGCGTGGGTTTGCGCGGTCGGGTCGTGAGCGCGCTGCTCGGCGTGGCCGTCGCGTTTCCCCTGGTGACGAGCTGTTCGGGCGGTGCGCAGACGCCCGAGCAGACGGTCCAGGTGCCGGCCGGCTACAAGTCGTTCTTCACCGTCGCCGCGCGGCGCTGCCCGGGCGTGCTCACCCCGCAAGCGCTGGCGGCGATGGCGTACGTCGAGAGCCGGTTCATTCCCGACGCCGAGTCGGGCAATGGCGCGCAGGGGCTCATGCAGATCCTGCCGTCGGTGTTCCGCCAGTACGGGGTGGACGCCGACGGTGACGGCAAGCGCGACGTCTTCACCCCGGCCGATGCGATCGCCACCTCTGCCGTCGTCAACTGCGTGCTCTCCCGCGACGTCCGCTCGTTGCCCGGCAATCAGACCGACTTGCGGCTCGCCGCCTACAACGCGGGGATCGGAGCGGTGAACAAGTACCGCGGGGTCCCGCCGTTCGCGGAAACGCGCGACTACGTGGAGCAGGTCAAGCTCTGGACCGGCCGCTTCGCCAAGCAGTTCGCGCCCAAGCCGAGCGCCAGCCCCTCCTAAGCCCCGCTGCCTTGCAGAAATTGCGGCGAACGGTCGCTCGGAACGACCACAACCCGCAATTTCTGCGAGCAGGTCAATCGGCCGGGTCGCCTACCATGGGTAGATGAAGCCGGATCGCACCCTTCGCGTGCGTTCCGTGCTGCTCGCCGCCATTGCGGCGATCGCGCTCATCGCCTTCGGCGCAGCCCCGCGTTCCTCGTCTGCCGCCGCCGTCGCGCCCGGTCCGAGCGCTCCGGCCGCTTCGGTCAAGGCGCTCGCCCACTCCGACATCCAGGTCGTCACCCGCACGGCGGTTGCTGTCGGTGCGGAACACCAGATACCGCTGCCTGGCGTCGGGCTGACCGCTGCCGCGCTCGTCTTCGCGTTCGCGGGCGGGCTGCTGCTCAGGGCACCTCGCCGCCCGCGTCGCTCCGCCTGGTTTCGCCCCGGTCCGGCTCCGGCGCGCGCTCCACCGCTGCCTGCCTGACCAGCGCAGCCAAACCCCCCGCGTAGCCGCAGGAGAATCGGCGTGACTGGTCACGAGTCGCCCCTTTCCCTTCCCTCAGGGGTTTTCGACGTGTCGGCCTGTCACACGCGTCCCCTGGGGGGCTATCTCCGGAGTGTCTTTTGAGCACCAATTTCGAGTGGATGCGCCTCGCCGTGGCGATGGCGCTGATGGTGACCGGCTTCATCCTCCTGCCGGCGTTCTTCCTCTGGAAGGACAACCGCGACACCGAGCGAAAGGGAACCGACCGATGAGCCATCACGTGGACGCGACGGTCCCGACCACCGCCAACATCCAGATCGACAAGACCGCGCTGCCGGGCATCGGCCTGCGCTACGAGTTCATGACGGCGCAGGGGCGTCGCGTTGCCGTCGTCTCGCATCGCAGCGGGCGGCGTGAGCTCGCCATCTACGACACCGTCGACCCCGACGCCTGCCGTGAGGTGCTCGTGCTCAGCGATGAGGAAGGCGATGCGCTTGCCGAGTTGCTCGGCGCGCCCCGCATCGTCGAGCGCCTGACCGACATGCACCGCGATCTCGGCGGCCTCGAGACGACGCAGATCGTCGTGCCGGCGGGGTCGCGTTTCGACGGCCGGCCGTTGGGCGAGACGCAGGCGCGCACCCGTACGGGGGCGTCCATCGTCGCGGTGGTCCGCAACGGTGAGGTGATCGCCAGCCCCCGCCCGGACTTCGTGTTCGAGGCGGACGACGTGGTCGTGGTGGTCGGCACGGACGAGGCAACTGCCGCTGTCGCCCGCATCCTCGAATCGGCGCCGGGCTAGGCCGACATGCATGACACCCACGTCTACACGCTGCTCATCGAGATCGGCGCGGTCTTGCTGGGCCTCGGCATTCTCGGACGTTTCGCCGGACGCCTCGGTGTCTCTCCCATCCCGCTCTACCTGGTGGCCGGTCTCGCGTTCGGTCAGGGTGGCCTGCTGCCGCTGTCGGCCAGCGCGTCCTTCATCAGCACCGGCGCCCAGATCGGGGTGCTGCTCCTGCTGCTGACGCTCGGGCTCGAATACTCGGCCGAGGAGCTGGTCGGGACGTTGCGCTCCAACGCGGCGGCCGGGGGTGTCGACCTGGTTCTCGGTGCCGCGCCAGGCTTCGTCATCGGTTACGTGCTCGGCTGGGGATTTCAGGGCGCGCTGGTCATGGCCGGGGTCACGGCGGTGTCGTCATCCGGGATCATCAGCAAGGTCCTGACCGACCTCGGCCGCACCGCCAACCGTGAGACGCCGGTTTTGCTGTCGATCCTGGTCCTCGAGGACCTGGCGATGGCGCTCTACCTCCCGGTGCTGACGGCGGTACTGGCCGGCGTCGGCTTCGTCACCGGCGGGATCACCGTCGCCGTCGCGGTAGCCACCGTCACCGTGGTGCTGCTGGTGGCTACGCGCTGGAGCCGTCTGGTCAGCCGGGTGGTCTCGGCCCCCAGCAACGAGGTGCTGCTGCTGCGGGTCCTCGGCATCACGCTCCTGGTCGCCGGGCTGGCGGAGAGGTTGCAGGTGTCGAGCGCGGTCGGGGCGTTCCTGGTGGGCATCGCGCTCACCGGTCCGGTCGCGGACGCGGCGCGCACGATCCTGGCGCCGCTGCGGGATCTCTTCGCCGCCGTCTTCTTCGTCTTCTTCGGGCTGCAGACCGATCCGGGCAGCATGCCACCCGTGTTGCTGGCGGCGGTGCTCCTCGCGATCGTCACTGCCGCAGCCAAGCTCGCTGCGGGCTGGTGGGCGGCGCGCCGAGCAGGCATCAGCATTCCCGGCAGGCTGCGAACGGGGGCGACGCTGATCGCTCACGGCGAGTTCTCGATCGTCATCGCGGGTTTGGCCGTCGCCAGCGGCCAGCCCGCGCGGCTCGGCGCTCTCGCCGCGTGTTACGTCCTGCTGCTCGCCATTGCCGGACCGGTGGCGGCCCGATTCGCCGATCCGGTGGGGCGCAAGCTTGCTGCCCGGCGGGCGGGACGGCGCTCCCGGCGGGCTGCGAAGACGGCCGGGTTACTGTCCGGACATGCGACTCGGGATGTTCATCGGTGACGCGAGCGGCCTGCGCACGAGCGTCGCCGACCTGCTCGCCAACGCGCAGCAGGCGGAGCGCCTGGGGCTTGCCACGGGTTGGCTGCCGCACATCCCGTGGAGCCTGGACGCGCTGACGGCGGTGGCGCTGGCCGGCCAGGCGACGTCACGGATCGAGCTGGGCACGGCGGTCGTGCCGACCTATCCGCGCCATCCGCTGTCCATGGCGCAGCAGGCGCTGACGGCGCAGGCGGCAGCCGGCGGCCGGGTCGTGCTCGGCATCGGCCCGTCACACCCGGTCGTGATCGAGCGGATGCACGGCCTCGCGTACGAGCATCCAGCGCGCCACACGGCCGAGTACGTCCACGCGCTGAAGGCCGCCTTTCACGGGACGGGCCACGTGAGGCATGCCGGTGAGTTCTTCCGCATCGACGCGATGCTCGAGGTTCCCGGTAGCTCCGAAATGCCGGTGCTGGTCGCAGCCCTGGCGCCGCGGATGCTGCGGATGGCGGGCGCCTTCGCCGACGGCACGATCACGTACTGGGCGAACGAGCGCGCGATCGGTGAGCACGTCGTGCCGACCATCGCCGCCGCCGCCGGCGAGGCCGGCCGGCCGAACCCGCGAGTAGTGGTCGGGATGCCGGTGGCCGTGGTCAGCGACGTGGCAGCGGCCAAGGAGCGCGCTGCTCGGCTGTTCGCGGGCTACCAGGGCATTCCGGCGTATCAGCGCATCCGTTCCGCGGGTGGCGACGAGGAACTGCCCGACATCGCGATCATCGGCGACGAGGCGACCGTCACCGCGCGGCTCCGGGCGTTCGCTGACGCCGGTGCCACCGATCTGGCGGCGGCGGTAGTCGGTTTGGACGAAGACCAGGCGAAGTCGGCGCAGCGCACGATCGAACTGCTCGCAAGCCTCGTGACTGAAATGGCGTGAGCAGATGACCGACCACGAAGCGACCGGGCTGCCCCGGACCACCGACGAGGACTGGGGCCCATCCCGCCACCGCGAGCGCGCCAGGCTGCTCGGCTACGAGCTCTCGATGACCCCCGACGGCGGCAGCGTCGCCCACTGGACGCCGGCGCCGTTCATGTCCAACTCGCGGGGGAGCGTCCACGGCGGGCTGGTCGGGACGATCGTCGACGATGTCGCGGCCATCGCGCTGCGATCCAGCGACCCGACGATCGTCTCGTCCGCCACGATCTCGATGCATATCGACTACCTGCGCCCGCTGGTGCTCGGTGCGCCGTATGTCTGCCACGGCAAGGTGCTGCGCATCGGCGGGCGCGTGGCAGTCGCTGACGCCGAGATCGTCGATGCTGACGGCGCTATTGCCGTGCGCGGTAGCGCGACCTTCGCGATCGGCCGCCGCCCGACCTGAGCAGTTCAATCTCACATACTGTTTCTCATGAGGCTCACACATTCGCGGCTGAGGATCGGGGCGTGCGAATCCTTGTAGTGGAAGACGAGACCCGGATGGCGGCGCTGTTGAAGCGCGGGCTCGAGGAAGAGGGCTACGCCGTCGATGTTTCCGGCGACGGGCAGGACGCGCTGTTCCGCGGGACCCAGATCGAGTACGACGCCGTGGTGCTCGACGCCATGCTCCCGCTGCTCGATGGCTACGAGGTCTGCCGGCAGATGCGCGCGCGGCAGCGCTGGGCACCCGTGCTCATGCTCACGGCGCGCGACGGGGTGGGTGATCGGGTCCGCGGTCTCGACGCCGGAGCCGATGACTACCTGGTCAAGCCCTTCGCGTTCGCCGAGCTCGCGGCCCGCCTGCGTGCCCTGCTTCGCCGCGGCGCGGGCGAGCGTCCGACCATCCTGGCAGTGGGTGACCTGCAGCTCGATCCCGCGATGCACACCGTCACCAGGGCCGGCGAGGAGATCGAGCTCACCGCCAAGGAGTTCGCGCTGCTCGAGCTGCTCATGCGCCACCCTGGCCAGGTGCTCACCCGCACGCGCATCCTGGAACACGTGTGGGACTTCGCCTTCGACCCGGTGAGCAACGTGGTCGATCAGTACGTCGCCTACCTGCGTCGCAAGATCGACCGGCCGTATGGCCGTGAGGATCTGGAGACGGTTCGCGGCACCGGCTACCGGCTGCGCGCATCCGTGGCGGCCCCGGTCTGACCAAGCGCCCGCGGCTGCTGCCCCGCGGCCTTCGGTCGCGGCTGTGCGTCGCCTTCACCCTCACCGCCGCGATCGTCGCCGTCGGCGGCTCGTTGCTGTTCGTCCATGTCCTTCGGGTCGGTCTCGCGTCCAACCTCGACAACACCGTGGTCGGGCGCGCGCAGACGATTGCCGGTGCGCTCGACGGGGTCGCGAGTCCGAGCCTGCCGGACCCCTTGCTCGACGCCAGCACGCGCGGGGTTGCGGAAGCGACGGCCGACACGTTCGCCGTGGTCCGCCCGCCGAGCGGCTCGATCCTGACGGCCACCGGGGCGCCGGCTCCGCAGCTCCAGCTGCCGGGCGAGATCGCCACGATCCGCGGCGGCCAGCTGATCACGACGAACGTGCACGTCGGAGCGCAGACCTACCGGCTGGCGGCGCTCGGGGTGCGCCGCGGCGACGGTGTCTGGGTCGCGCTCGCCGGGGCGTCGACGCATTCGACGGACGAGACGCTGCGCGACCTGCGCAACGCGCTGTTCGTCGCCGGACCCGTGCTGGTGATCCTGGTCGCGGCCGGCGCCTGGGTGCTCGCGGGAGCCGCCCTTCGGCCCGTCGAGCGCATGCGCCGGGATGCCTCGGCACACGCCGGCACCGGGCGCGAGCGCCTCGCCGTGCCCCAGACCGGCGACGAGCTTGCCCGGCTGGCCGTGACGCTGAACGAGCTGCTGGAACGCATCGGCGCCAGCCTGGCTCGCCAGCAGGACCTGGTTGCCGACGCGGGCCATGAGCTGCGCACCCCGCTGGCAGTGCTGCGCACCGAGCTCGAGCTCGCCAGCCGGCCGGGGCGAAGCCATGCGGAGCTGGCCGACGCCGTCGAGCATGCTGCCGTCGAGGTGGATCGGCTCTCCCAGCTCGCCGAGGACCTGCTGTTCCTGGCCCGGGCTGACAGCCAGGGTCCGCTCGTCCGGCGTCAGGCGTCCGATCTGTCGGGCGTGCTGACGGCAGCCGCTCGTTTCGCCCGGGCGCCCGCCGATGCGGCCGGGGTGCGCCTGCGGGTGGATGTGCCGGAGGACGCGATGGCGGTCCTCGACCCTGCTGCTATCCGCCGGGCAGTCGACAACCTGCTCGCGAACGCGATCGAGTTCGCGGGTCTCGGGGGGTCACCGTCGCGCGAGCCGGAGGTCCTGCTCTGGTGCGGGTGCTCGGCGGACGGCAATTCGGTGACCATCAGCGTGACCGACACCGGTCCTGGCTTTCCGGATGAGTTCCTCCCCCACGCCTTCGACCGGTTCCGCCGCGCTGACCCGGCGCGTAGCCACACGGGGGGGCAGCGCGGCGCGGGGCTCGGTCTGGCTGTCGTGCGGGAGATCGCCGAGGCCCACGGGGGCTTCACCGACGCCCGCAACCTTCCCGAGGGTGGTGCCGCCGTCAGCCTGACGATCTCGCGCGAACCAGGCGCAGCCGCGCAGCAGGTGCCGATGCCGGCTCGCCGGGTAGGTGGCGAGCGTGCTTCCCGTTAACGCGCTGGTATCCGTCCTGGCCGCCGGCAACGGTCATCGGGATACCGGCGCGAACCCCTACGGCATCGCCGCTCTGGCGGTGGGGGTGATCCTTCTCATCATCGTGCTGATCGCGTTCCGCAAGCGCTGAGGCGAGCCCCCGCTCCGGCCCCCCGAGATGGCAGTTAGTGTCACGCCTTATCCGCAACGGGACCTGAGCGAGGCCACATGAGCACAGCGACGGAACGGGGCCAACGGTCGCCGGCCACGGCGCGCGCGATCTCCGCCGACTCCCACATCACCGAGCCCGGCGACTGCTACCTCCCGTACATCGATCCGGCCTTCCGCGAGCGCGCTCCGGTCGCCGTGACCCACGAGATGATGGGCGCGGCGATGTCGATCGACAACGGCCGCAGTGTCATCCCGTACGGGATGGTCGCCGCCGCAGGGCGCCCCTGGGACAGGATCAGCCCGACGATCTACGTGGGATGGGACGAGCTGCACCCGGGCGGCTGGGATGCGAAGGCGCGCCTCGCGGAGCAGGACCGCGACGGCGTGGGCATCGAGGTGCTCTACCCGTCGGTCGGCATGGTGCTGTGCAACCACCCTGACGTCGACTACAAGAAGGCCTGCTTCGACGCCTACAACCAGTGGCTGAGCGAGTTCGTCAGCATCGCCCCCGACCGTCTGATCGGCCTCGGCCAGACCGCGTTGCGCAGCGTTGACGAGGGGATCGCCGATCTGCAGCGGATCGCCGATCTCGGGCTGCGCGGCGTCATGTTGCCCGGATTCGCCGGCTGCTACGACGGCAGCAGCCGCGAAGGTGACTACGACGACCCGCGGTGGGACCCGTTCTGGCGGGCGGCTGCCGAGCTGCAGTTGCCGCTCTCGTTCCACATCCTGACGGGTAGTGGCAACCTCGGGGAGGCGCAGTTCCGCGGGCCGAAGATGAACAGCTTCCTCGGCATCATCCGGGGCTGCCAGGACGTCATCGGGACGCTCATCTTCGGCGGTGTCTTCGACCGGGTACCGCAATTGCGTGTCGTATGCACGGAAGCCGACGCCGGCTGGGTGCCGCACTGGATGTACCGCGCCGACCACGCCATCGAGCGTCACCGCAACTGGCTCGGGTCCGGCGATCTGCAACGCAAGCCGAGCGAGTATTTCCGCGAGCACGTCTACGTCACGTTCCAGGACGACTGGGTGGCCTTCCAGACCGCGCATCTGATGAATTCCAAGCGGTTGCTCTGGGCGAGCGACCACCCGCACTCGGACTCGACCTTCCCGGAGTCGCAGCGCATCATCGCTGAGCAGACCGCCCACCTGGCCGACGACGTACGCGACGACATCATCTGGCGTAACTGCGCCGAGCTCTACGGGCTCGCCGGACTGACGAAATGAGTGAGGCAGTGAGCGAACTGGTCATCAAGGGTGGCACCGTCATCGACGGCACCGGCGCTGCGCGGATCGTCGCCGATGTCGCTGTCGACGGCGGGCGCATCACCGCCATCGGGCAGGGGCTGAAAGGCGATCGCGAGCTCGACGCGACCGGCCACATCGTCGCGCCCGGGTTCATCGACATCCACACCCACTACGACGCTCAGGTGTTCTGGGATCCCTCGCTCACCCCGTCGTGCTTTCACGGCGTGACGACGGTGGTGGCCGGCAATTGCGGCTTCTCGATCGCCCCTACCCGGCCGGAGCACCGCAACCTCATTGCCCGCACGCTCGAAAACGTCGAGGACATGGACGTGGCCGCGCTGGAAGCGGGCGTTCCCTGGGACTTCAGCACCTTTCCGGAGTACCTGGCGTCGGTGGAGCAGCGCGGGACGGGGCTGAACTTCGCCGCCTACGTCGGCCATACGGCGCTGCGGCTGTTCGTCATGGGCGACGACGCCTACGAGCGCGCCGCCACCCCGGAGGAGATCACCGCGATGGCAGCCGTCGTGAGCGAGGCGATGGAAGCGGGCGCTGCCGGGTTCGCGACGAGCTTCGCGCCGACCCACCGCGGCGCCGATGGCAAGCCGGTGCCGAGCCGCTTCGCGGATCGCGCCGAGATCGAGGCCTTGCTGGCGGCCCTGGGACGCTCGGGCCGCGGGATCGCGGCCTTCACCCCGGGCGAGCAGATCGGAGTCGCGGACCTGTACGAGCTGCAGCCGCAGGTAGGTGTGCCGTTCACGTATACGGCGCTGCTGACCACGCCATCCGGCGCGCACAAGGCGATGCTCGAGCTGAACCGGCAGGGCTGGGCGGGGGGTGCCCAGGTGTGGCCGCAGGTCTCGCCGCGGCCGTTGCAGTTCTCGATGTCGCTGGCCGAGCCGTTCACGCTGAACATGAACCCGAAGTTCGGCGAGCTGATGGCCACCGGGCTTCAGGAGCGTCGCACCGCTTACGCCGACCACGACTGGCGAACCGAGACCCTTGCCGCCTGGGAGAGCGGCCAGCAGTTCGGGCGCCCACGCTGGGAGACGTACCAGTTCAACGAGTCGCCGGCGCATCCCGACCTGGCCGGGCGGCGCCTGTCGGACGTGGCCGCCGAGCGCGGCGCCGAGCCGTTCGACCTGCTGCTCGACACCGCTCTGGACGAGCCGGACCTCGGCCTTCGGGTCGGGTGCATCCTGGCCAACGACGACGTCGACGAGCTCTACACGATCCTCACCGAAGCGGGCGTCACCCTCGGCCTGTCCGACGCCGGCGCCCACGTCGGGCAGCTGTGCGACGCGCCGCAGGCAACCGACTACCTGGGCAACTGGGTACGCGAGCGGTCGCTCACGACGCTCGAGGACGCGGTCGCCCGGCTGACCTCGCGGCAGGCGGATCTGCTGGGCCTCGCCGACCGCGGCAGGCTCGTACCCGGCGCGTGGGCCGACATCACCGTGTTCGATCCCGACACCGTCGGACCGGGCCCGGTGCGTCGCGTCGCCGACTTCCCGACGGGGTCCGAGCGGCTCACCGCTGACGCACCCACCGGCGTCCGCCACGTCCTGGTCAACGGCGTGCCGATCCGGGTCGACGGTGAGCAGGACCTCAGCGTGCGTCCGGGCCAGCTCGCCAGGCCCGCGCCCCGCTGATCTTGTGAGGTCGGGTTAGCGGAACGCGGGCATCACGTGCTTGCCCATCAGCTCGATGGTCTGCATGACGTCCTCGTGGGCAATGCTGTACGGGTTCATGAGGCAGAAGACGACATCGCAGCCGGTGGCCTCGTAGGCCTTGAACATCTCGATCGCCTGGTCCGGGTTGCCCGCCACGCAGGCGTTCGTCTCGACCAGGTAGTCGAGCGTCAGCAGGTCGGTGAGGCCGGCCTCGACGTTGCGGGCGGTCTTCTCCAGGTACTCGAACGAGCCGAGCTCGGCCTTCTCCTCCTCGAGCCACTGCGCGACCGAGCCGATGATCCGGGCACCGTGCTTCGGATACCACTCGAATGACTCGCGGGCGATGGCGTGTGACTGCTCGGTGGTGGGAGCGACGTTGACCATCGTGAAGCTGGCTGCCTGGTTGTTGACGAACGCGCCGAGCGGCTCGGTGCACTCGGCAATGCCCTCGCGGTAGACGTCGATGCGCTTCTTGAGCTCTGCCGGCGGGGTGCCCACCGCGAACGACAGCAGGCCGAGGCCGAGCTTGCCGACCATGCGATGGGTCTCGAGGCTGCCCGTCGCGCCCCAGATCGGCGGGTGCGGCTTCTGTAGCGGCTTCGGTAGCACCCGGCGCTTGGGCATGGACCAATGCTTGCCGCTGAACTCGTACTCGTCGTTGGTCCAGCAGCCGACGATGTGGCCGACGGCCTCCTGCCACATCTCACGCGTCTCGCTGGGGTGAATGCCGAAGCCCTCGAGCTCGGCCCGGGTCGAGGAACGCCCGGTGCCGAACTCCACCCGGCCATCGGAGATGAGGTCGAGCACGGCAGCCGACTCCGCCGAACGCACCGGGTGGTTGTACGGCTTCGGGGTCAGCCGCACGCCGTAGCCGAGGCGCATCCGCGAGGTCCGCGCCGCGATCGCGCCGTAGAGCACCTCGGGATTCGAGCAGTGCGAGTACTCCTCGAGGAAGTGGTGCTCGACCGTCCAGAACGAGTCGAAGCCCATCTCCTCGCCGAAGACGGCTTCCTCGATGACCGCCTTGTAGGCCCGATGCTCGGACTCGTCGTCCCAGGGGCGCGGCACCGGAATCTCGTAGAACATCGCGAACTTCACGCTGGGATGCCTCTTTCGCCTCAGGGATCGGGCCTTCGAGGGCACGGTAGCGCCAGCCCGAAGCCGGCCGTGAGGTGGCCTCACGCACAGCAGCAAAAGGGCGGTCCAGGCCTCGGGGGAGGAGGCCTGGACCGCCCTTTGGGCGGGGAAGCGGGTCAGACGGTGGCCGGCTCGGGTGCCTTCGGAGTGCCGAGGTTGGGAAGCACCTCGCGCTCAGCGGCGGTACGCCGCAGGTGCCAGTAACCGAGGGCGGCGAGAATGAACATGACGGCGGCGCCGATGAACGAGACCCAGGCCGCGATGCCCGCGATCATGCCCATGGTGGCGAAGGCGTAGGCGTTCAGCAGCAGACCACGGAGGGTGTTGCCCTTGAACAGCGTGTCGACCTGCGCGGCCAGCTTGGTGTCATCGGGGTTCGCCTGAGCGGCGGTGGAGAGCTGAGCGTAGGTCTTACCTCCGCCGGCTTCCTTCAGGTGAACGGCGATGAAGTGGTCCGCGTAGGCCTTGGCCTGCGGGCCGGTCAGCAGCTGCTGACCCGCGTACTTGTTGAGGTACGGGCCGACGTCCTTGGGGGCGAGGGCCTCGCTTCCCTTGGGCGGGAAGAAGATCTCCTGCTGGGCAAGCTGGGTGCGAACTTGATCGCCGATGAACGAGTTCGCCCACGTCAGCAGGCCACCTGCTACGAGAAGCACGATGGCGACGGCGAGGCCGGCGGCGGTGAGCAGCGCATCGAAAGTCTTGCGGCGCATTGTTGGCTCCTGACGGGATGGGGTTCGTGGCCCCGAAATGCGGGATGTTGACATATCAACCATCGCCCGCGATGCGCTCCCTCGCAGAGGACCAATGACCTGCGGCGCGTTGGCGTTCGGCCCCGGGACCAACCTGAGCGCGCGGCGGGCCTTTCGTCCCTGATGCCGCGTTCCTGCAGGTCGGACAATTGTTCCAGCAAGGCAACTACCTGGAGGGACGCAGATGACGCAGACGACTGGGCCTGCTGGAGCATCGAAGATCGTCGTTGGCGTTGACGGCTCGGCCGCGTCGAAGGACGCGCTGCGGTGGGCTGCGGACTACGCGCAGCACGTAGGCGGCAGCCTGGTGGTCCTCGCGGCATGGCAGTGGCCCGTGTCGATGGGCATGATGATGCCGCTCCCGGATGGCTACAGCCCGCTGGACGATGCGCAGACGCTGCTCGACAAGGCGATCTCCGAGGTTCTCGGCGACGCGCCCGAGGTCCCCGTCACCACCGAGGTGGCCGAGGGATCGCCCGCGTACGCGCTGGTCGATGCGTCGAAAGGGGCCCGCTTGTTGGTGGTGGGTTCGCGGGGTCATGGTGGGTTCGCGGGGTTGTTGCTGGGGTCGACGAGTGAGCATTGTGTGCGGCATGCGGGGTGTCCGGTGGTGGTGGTTCGGCACGCTGCGCGGTCCTAGCCGCCGGTTAGGGGCAGGATTGGGTTGTGGCTGACTCCCGGGATGTGTCTGTGCGGTCGGTGATCGAGGCGGCGGTGGCGGCGGCCGGGCGGGCGCCGTCGGTGCATAACACGCAGCCGTGGCGGTTCGTGATCTCCGGTGATCAGGTGTCGCTGCGGGCGGATGTGTCGCGGCAGCTGCCGGTGCTGGATCCGACCGGCCGGCAGATGTATCTGTCGTGCGGGGCGGCTTTGCATCATTTGCGGGTGGCGTTGCGGGCGGCGGGTTTTGACGCTGCGGTGGCGGTGTTGCCCGATCCGGATGATGCGGCGTTGCTGGCGCGGGTGAGCGTGTCGGCGGGGGCGCCGGCGGATGCCGGTGAGTTGGCGTTGGCGGCGGCGATCGAGGCGCGCCATAGCCAGCGGGAGCCGTTCGCGGCGCGGCAGGTGGAGCATGCGGCGTTGGCGGCGTTGCGGGCGGCGGCGGAGGCCGAGGGGGGTTGGCTGGCGATCCTGGCCGACCGGGAGGATCAGATCACGCTGGCGGTGTTGCTGTCGCATGCGGAGACGGCGGAGGCGTCGAATCCGGACTATCAGGCCGAGCTGGCGCATTGGCTGCGTACCGATCCGGCGTTGGACGGGGTGCCGATGTCGGCGTTGCCGCAGGTGATCGCGGGCCGGCATTCGGAGGTCACGGTCCGGGATTTCACCGCCGGGCAGCACCCCGAGACCGGTGCTGGTGGCGATGAGCCGGGCCGGTTACCCGATGAGCGGCCGGCGCTGCTGATTTTGGGGACCGATGCCGATACCCCGGCGCAGTGGCTGACCGCCGGGCAGGCCCTCTCGCGGCTGCTGCTGGTCGCGACGACCGACGATCTGCGGGCGTCGATGCTCGGCCAGGTCATCGACCTGCCCGGCACCCGCGCCCAGCTACGTACCGAGCTGCGCCTGATCGGCGAGCCCCAGATGGTGCTGCGGGTCGGCTACGGCCCACCCGCCGCAGCTACCCCACGCCGCCCGCTCGCCGACATCGTCGACGAACAACCCTGACCCTGCCGGCCGGGCAACACGGTCGCCCAAGCGGCTTCAGCCCAGCAAGACCGAGGCGACGGTCCGGCGCGGGGTGGCCGGGGGAAGTTCCTGGCCCGGGTAGCCGAGGCGCAGGACGACCTGGGGCACCGCGAAACCTTTCGGCATCGGTCGCAGGAGCTCCGTCAGACGCTCGCGCATCCCGGGCACCTCGGTCGGCTGGTTCACGTAACCGAGTGCGACGTCGACGGACTGCGCCGCCAGCGAGACGCGCAGGAGATCCGCGCCTGCGTGCACCCAGTCCACCGGCGAGTCAGTAGGTGTGACCAGCACAGCCAGGACCGGATCGCCCTCGATCCCGGTAGGCGCCGGGCCGCCGGGCAGGTCGCGCCCCTGCGCGAAGTCGCGCTGCACGACGGATGCGCCGGCAGTCTGCTCGCTGGTGCGCTGCCAGTTCGTCGCGGGCACCCCGTCGCTCGTGCGCTCGTTGAGTCGGGTCCAGCTGCGCACCTCGGCGTCGACATCGGTCGTGTCGGACAGCTCAATGGCCGCGTCGACCACCAGGTGCTCGACGTCTCGCCACTGCGCGTCAGCAACGTAGTCCAGGACCGAGTGGCTGCTGGTCGCCGCTGCCAGAGTCTCCCGCACGCTGTCGGGGAGCGTCACCATCGTCATCGGGCCGCGGTAGGTCCGGCGGGCTTGCAGGACCTGAAACAGCTCCCTGGCCTGCGGATCTGCCGTACCGAGGTCACGCACCCTGACCCGCGCCAGGCAGGCGGGCCCGGCGTCGGCCGGGAAGATCTCGGCCTGCGGCTCGAGCCCGAGACCCCGGAGCCCGATCTCGTACGCCGCCAGAGCGGCGCCGCAGCTCATGACGAGCTGGCGGTGCTCAGGGTCGAGCGCGGGAAGCTCGCGGGTCGGGTCCATGAGCAACTCGACGAAGGGGTCGTCACCCGCCACCACCCGGAATCGCCAGGGCTGGGTGTTGTGCACGCTCGGGGCCATCACCGCCGCGTGGAGCGCGAAGCGCAACCGGTACATCACGGACCGCGCTGCTGCCGGGGGGCAGGACAGCGCGGTACGCGGGTCGTCGGCGAGGTTAGGGGTCAGTTCAGAGGCTGCGGAATCCGCGCCAGTCGCCTGGTTCACGGTCTGTCCCTCACATTTCATAGCGAGCACGCATCAATGGAATCTCACGTCGTGGCACCCAAGGAGAGGCTTAAGTCCTGTCAATTAGTCGTTCGACTCGCCACTGCGCAACTCGTTCACTCCGGCCCGACACGCCCGTTGTGCCTAGGGCGCTGCACCTATTCAGACCAAATGCAGGCAGACTTTCCTCATGGCAGAGACGGCTGGTTCGGTATCGGTCTTTCTCGTGGACGATCACGAGGTCGTCAGGCAGGGGCTGCGCGCGCTCCTGGAAGAGGCAGGACTGACGGTTGTGGGCGAGGCGTCGTCGGCCGCCGAGGCGGTCCCGCGGATCGTCGCGACCCGGCCTCAGGTGGCCGTTCTCGACGTGCAGCTGCCGGACGGCACGGGTATCGACGTGTGCCGTGAGGTGCGCTCCCGGCTGCCGGAGACGGCCTGCCTGATGCTTACCAGCTTCGATGACGACGAGGCCCTGTTCGCCGCCATCATGGCCGGCGCGGCCGGCTACCTGCTCAAGCAAATCCGTGGATTGCAGCTGGTCGAGTCGGTCCAGCGGGTCGCCGCCGGCGAGTCACTGCTCGACCCGAAGGTGACCACCCGGGTGTTGGAGCGGCTGCGTTCGGGCCCGCGCCAGGACCCACGGCTCGCCTCGCTCACCGACCAGGAGCGCCGCATCCTCGATCTGATCGCCGAGGGACTCACCAACCGCCAGATCGGCTCGCGGCTCGGCCTCGCCGAGAAGACGGTGAAGAACTACGTGTCGAGCTTGCTGGCCAAGATCGGCATGCGCAGCCGCACCCAGGCCGCCCTGTACGTCGCCGGGAGCAAGCCACACCCCAGCTGAGCGCTACGCTATGCCGGAGGGGGTATACCGCCTGCCTGCGACAGAAGGACGGTCATGCAGATCGAAGAAGACGCCGTCAGCAAGGTCTTGAACCGGCTGCGACGGGCCGAGGGCCAGCTCGCGGGCGTGATCCGCATGATCGAGGCCAAGCGCGACTGCAAGGACGTGGTGACGCAGCTCGCGGCCGTTTCGCGGGCGCTCGACCGGGCCGGGTTTGCCATCATCGCCTCCGGCCTGCAGCAGTGCCTGACCGATCCCGAGGGCGGCGCCGCGACGGTCGACCGCGAGCAGCTCGAGAAGCTTTTCCTCTCGCTGGCCTAGCGCGCCGGTCGTTTCGTGCGGATGCCGACGGCTGCGCGGGATAGCGGGTCAGTCGCCGCGGGTCCGGTTGGCGCCGCCTCGGCGGCGGAACTCGACGCCGGCTTCCTGCAGGAGGCGTCGCGTTCGTCCGATGCTGTAGCCGGTTTCAGCGCACAGCTCGCGAATGCTCATACCGTCGTTGTAGCGATGGAGTAATTCCGCGCCGGCACCCGATCGCTCGTCCCCCGAGAGTCGCTTGCCGCGGGCAAGGTTCGGCAGCTTTGCCATGGCGGGAGTCTGCCCTAGTCGAGTTTGAGACTTACAAGGGGACCGTCTTGCCGCCGTAGATGGGGTACTGCCTGCCGCGCGGCGCGACGGCGTCATCGGCTTCGTCGCCCCAGACGGTCCAGTCAGGGCGGGGGTAGCGGGCAAACATCTCCAGGTATGGCCCCGGACTGCACGACTCGATGACGTCGTACATCTCGTCCGGCTTGCGGGAGTGCTCTCGCTTCTGCGTCTCGATCATGTTGACCTGACGACGGCCGGGGTCGAGCGTGCGCATCGATCCGCGGACCCCGAACAGCACGAGCTCCGTCACGTTGCGGAAGTAGAAGCCGACGCCGCGGCCGTCGGGGCCGCCGTCCTTGCGTCGTTTGGCCCACACCAGGTTGGAGACGTAGCGAAAGCCCCACGACTGCAACACCTGCAGCCCCTCCGGGAGCAACGCGTTAGGCACCCAGAGGTAGAGATGCGCATCGCGGGCGACGACATCGGCGACGGGCAGGGCGCAGATGTCGTCCTGCGTCATGGTGTCGTAGCGGTCCAGCCGGCGGTGCTCGGGCGCGACCTTGCCGGTGCGATTCGTGAAGCGCCAGGGCGGGTCGGCCAGGACCGTCTTCCACCCGCCGGCAATCTCCGGAAGAGGCGCAGCCGGGGCCGGTTCCAGATCGGCACGGAGCAGCGCAGCCAACGAACCTCCTCGCCTCCGGTGCCGCCAGCCTAGGTCCCGGGGCCTGGCGAAGGTGCACGCGACTCGCGCCAACGCCAAACGCGGCAACGATCACGCTTTCGACGGCGGCCCGCCGCGGATTCCATGATCGTTGCAGCGTTACGCCTGGTGTTCCGCGACAGCTTGATGACCGGCTCGGCGCCCGACGTGTACCCGCCGGGGGTATGGTTGACCGGACGCAAGGAGGCGCCGTGCCCGGCTACACCGGCAGCAAGGACGAGTACCTGAAGCGGCTGCGCCGCGTGGAGGGCCAGGTGCGTGGCCTGCAGCGCATGGTCGAGGACGACAAGTACTGCATCGACATCCTCACGCAGGTCTCGGCCGCCACCAAGGCGTTGCAGTCGGTGGCGCTCGGCCTCCTCGAGGACCACATGTCGCATTGCGTCGTCGATGCGGCCGTCGCCGGTGGCGACGAAGCCGCCGAGAAGATTCGCGAGGCCAGCGATGCCATCGCCCGCCTCGTGCGCTCCTGAGGAGGGCAGCCACATGACCACCGCGACCTATGTCGTATCAGGGATGACCTGCGAGCACTGCGTGAAGGCCGTGACCGAGGAGATGCTCGCCTTGCCAGGGGTGGCCGATGTCAAGGTCGAGCTGACCTCCGGAGCCGTCGTCGTGCACAGCCAGGCCCCGCTCGAGCGGGCTGCCGTGGCGGCCGCGGTCGACGAGGCCGGATACGAGCTGGTCGCCGACCCCGCCGGTACGGAGTAGGGGCGTGCCCACCGAGCTTGCCATCACGGGGATGACATGTGCCTCGTGCGCCGCTCGCATCGAGAAGAAGCTCAACAAGCTCGACGGGGTGAGCGCGGCAGTCAATTACGCCACGGAAAAGGCCCTCGTCGATGCCCCGGATGGAACGCCGGCCACGGAGCTGATCGCGGTCGTGGAGCGTGCCGGATACGGCGCGAGTGTCATCGAAACCGACCGGGCTTCGTCCGGCGAACGCGATCTGCTTCCGCTCAGACGCCGGCTGACGGTGTCCGCCGTGCTGGCCGTTCCGGTGATCCTGCTCGGGATGGTCGCGCCGCTGCAGTTCGACGGCTGGCGGTGGGTCTCGCTCGCGCTGTCGATCCCGGTGGTGGCCTATGGCGGCTGGCCCTTCCACCAGGCTGCCTGGCTGAACCTGCGCCATGGCACCGCCACCATGGACACGCTCGTCTCGCTGGGCACCCTGGCCGCGTTCGGCTGGTCGATCTACGCCCTTGCCGCCGACGAGGAGCTCTATCTCGAGGTCGCCGCCGGCGTCACGGTCTTCCTGCTCGCCGGCCGCTACCTCGAGGCCCGGGCCAAGCGCCGCGCGGGTGACGCGTTACGCGCCCTGATAGAGCTGGGTTCGAAGGATGCCTGCGTCCTGCGCGAGGGGCGCGAGGAGCGCATCCCGATCGAGCGCGTGCAGGTGGGGGATCTGTTCGTCGTGCGGCCGGGGGAGAAGGTCGCCACGGACGGGGTGGTGACCGACGGTCGCGGCGCCGTCGACGCGTCGATGCTCACCGGCGAGCCGGTCCCGGTCGAGGTGATGCCCGGTGATGGCGTCGTCGGTGCCACCGTGAACGCCGGTGGTCGCCTCATCGTGCAGGCCACCCGGGTCGGTTCCGACACGCAGCTCGCGCAGATGGCACGGCTCGTCGAGTCCGCGCAGTCGGGGAAGGCGCCGGTGCAGCGGCTGGCGGACCGGGTGTCCGCCGTGTTCGTCCCCGTCGTCATTGCCATCGCGTTGGTGACGCTGGCGGCCTGGCTCCTCACGGGAGAGTCGGCGGCGTCAGCGGTGAAGGCCGCCGTCGCGGTGCTCGTCATCGCGTGTCCGTGCGCGCTGGGGTTGGCGACTCCCACGGCCCTGCTCGTCGGCACCGGGCGAGGCGCGCAGCTCGGCATCCTGATCCGCGGTCCGGAGGTCCTCGAGTCCACCCGGCGCGTCGACACGATCGTGCTCGACAAGACGGGCACGGTGACGCAGGGACGCATGACGCTCGTCGACGTGATCGCGGCTCCCGGGGTCAGCGACCGGCAGGTGCTGCAGCTCGCGGGGGCGGTCGAGGCGGCCAGTGAACACCCGATCGCGCGGGCCGTGGCGGACGCGGCAGCGGACGCGGGCGCGCTGCCTGCGGTTGCGGACTTCGCCAATCTCGAGGGCTTCGGGGTGCAGGGCAGGGTGCTCGACCACGATGTGGTCGTCGGTCGCGGCCAGGAGATGCCGGCTGGCCTGCTGGAGGCGAAGGACGCGGCGGAGGCTCGCGGTCAGACGGCGGTCGCCGTCGCCTGGGATGGCGCGACCCGAGGCTTGCTCGTCGTGGCCGACACCGTGAAGCCGACGAGCCGGGCCGCCGTCGCGGAGCTACGCGCGCTGGGACTGACGCCGATCCTGCTCACCGGCGACAACGAGCGGGCGGCGCGCGCGGTCGCTGCAGAGGTCGGGATCGACCCCGCGAGCGACACCGTGATCGCCGAGGTCTTCCCGGCCGACAAGGTCGACGTGGTGAAGCGGCTTCAGGCCGAGGGCAAGACGGTCGCGATGGTCGGCGACGGTGTCAACGACGCGGCGGCGCTCGCTCAGGCCGACCTCGGCCTCGCCATGGGGACGGGAACCGATGTCGCCATCGAGGCGTCCGACCTCACGCTGGTGCGCGGCGATCTGCGGGTCGCTGCCGATGCCATCCGGCTCTCGCGTCGCACGCTCGCCACCATCAAGGGCA
The DNA here is from genome assembly GCA_963782485.1 of uncultured Actinomycetota bacterium. Classification (GTDB taxonomy): domain Bacteria; phylum Actinomycetota; class Actinomycetes; order Frankiales; family Frankiaceae; genus DATAZK01. The sequence continues at coordinate 58,430 of CAWAJV010000003.1, read as the reverse complement.
ACCTCTTCTGGGCCTTCGCGTACAACGTGGCCGGCCTCCCTCTCGCGGCAGCCGGGCTGCTCAATCCGATGATCGCCGGGGCGGCCATGGCGCTGTCGAGTGTCTTTGTGGTGACGAACAGCCTGCGCCTCAGGCGATGATGGCGCCATGCTTGTCGGCAGCCGGCTCACCGCGTTCGTCGCCAGTACCGACCTCCGGCGCGCGGAACGGTTCTACGTCCAGACCCTCGGCCTGACCCGCGTCAGCGGTGATCCGTACGCGCTCGTCCTCGATGGGCTGGGAGCGCAGATCCGGGTGGCCCTCGTCGAGGACAAGGCGAGCGCCGAGTACACGGTGCTCGGCTGGGAGGTGGCCGACATCGATGCGAGCATCGACGCGCTCCGCGCGCGCGGCGTGCACTTCCTGACCTTCCCCGGGATGCAGCAGGACGCCCGCGGCGCCTGGACGGCCCCCGACGGCACCCGCGTCGCCTGGTTCAAGGACCCGGACGGCAACACGCTTTCGCTGCACCAGGGCTGACGGTCAGCGCTTTCGGCGAGGCGGCGGGTCACAGATGGGGCGGTGCGCGGGGGTGCCGGGCGCGATCTCGAGGTCGCCGTCAGCAGGACCCTCGATGGCGATGAGCAGCGTGCGCAGATCGTTCGTTATCCGATCCATGACCGCCGGGTCGACATCGCCGAGCAGCCGCTGCTCAGCCGAGATCTTGGTGTCGAAGATGGTCTGGGCGCGCTCCTCACCCGCTTCCGTCAACGAGACGATCACCTGACGACGGTCCTTCGGCTCGACGTCGCGGCGTACCCAGCCCTGCTCCTCGAGCCGGGCGATGCGGTTGGTGATCGCGCCCGACGTCACCTGCGAGTAGCGCTGCAGCGCGCCCGCGTGGAGCTGGTGTCCCGGTGAGCGGCGCAGCGCCAGCATCATCTCGAACTCCCAGAGCTCGATGCCGTGCTCCGCGAGCTCGCGGCGCACCTCGCGCTCGATGTAGTGAGTCAGCCGGCGCAGCCGGATGGTCAGCGCCTTGGCCGGGATTTCGAGCTCGGGGTTCTGCTTGCGAGACGCCGCGAGTAGCACGTCGACCTGATCGCGCTCTTCTTTCTCGCTCACGGCATACACGGTAATCCTTCAACGTTCAGATGTTTGACACTCGCAGGGACACGGCATAGCTTACGAACTACTTCAACGTTAAGAAGTCGCTCGCTAAGAGATTTAGAGGTGTCAAGTGTCCCTCACCGTGCCTCGTCCCACCCGGGTCCCCACCTGGGCCGTGCTCGCCATCTGCTGCATCGCGCAGTTCATGGTCGTGCTGGACGTGACGATCGTGAACGTCGCGCTCCCGAAGATCCGGGCGGATCTGCACATGTCCGCCACCGGGCTGCAGTGGATCATCAACGCCTACACGCTGACCTTCGCGGGCTTCCTCATGCTCGGCGGCCGGGCGGCTGACCTGTTCGGCCGGCGCCGCATCTTCATGCTGGGCCTCGCCGTTTTCACGTTCTTCAGCCTGCTGGGCGGTCTGGCCCAGGGCGGCGGCATGCTGATCGCCGCCCGTGCAGCGCAGGGCATCGGCGGCGCGATCCTGGCGCCCGCGACGCTCAGCCTCATCACCACGACGTTCACGGAGCCGGGCGCACGTCGTCGCGCGCTGGGCGCCTGGTCGGCCACCGCCGCGAGTGGTGCCGCCGTCGGCGTCTTCAGCGGTGGGGTGCTGACCGACCTGCTCAGCTGGCGCTGGGTCCTTTTCGTCAACGTGCCTATCGGCATTGCCTTGCTCGTGGCCGCTTGGGCCTGGCTCACGAACTCGAAGGCTGAGACGCGGTCGCCGCTCGACGTGCCGGGTGCACTGACGATCACCGGCGGGCTCGCGTTGCTGGTCTACGCGATCGTCAGTACCGATACGCGGGCCTGGGGTTCGCCGGCGACGCTGCTCACGCTTCTCGGCGCGGCGGTCCTGCTCGGTGCCTTCGCCTTCATCGAAACGCGCGTGGCTTCACATCCGCTGGTGCCACTGAAGATTTTCCGCTTGCGGTCGCTGTCGGTGGCGAACGGCATCGCCGTCACCATCGGGGCGGGCCTGTTCGGGCTCTACTACTTCCTGTCGCTCTACCTGCAGCAGGTGAACGGCTACAGCCCGCTGAAGGCAGGCTTTGCCTTCCTGCCGGCCGGCCTCACGACGTTCATCGGCTCCCTCATCGGGACACGCATCGTGGCTCGGCTCGGCGCGCGGCGGCAGCTGATCCTCGGCCCCTCGCTCGCCGCCATCGGGCTGGTGTGGCTGACGCAGCTCTCCGCCGGCGACGCGTACTGGACCCACGTCTTCGGGCCGCTGGTGCTCGCCGGGCTGGGCTTCGGACTGTCCTTCGTGCCGATGACGATCGCCGGTACGTCGGATGTCCCGATGCACGAGGCGGGCCTGGCGTCCGGGCTCATCAACACCACGCGCCAGATCGGCGGTGCGCTCGGGCTGGCCATCATGGCGACGGTTGCCGCCGGAGCCACCAGCGCCACGGCGGGGACCGACCGCGCGTTCATCATCACGGCCGTGACGCTCTTCGTGGGCGCCGCGCTGGCGACGCTGCTGCCGGGCAAGCCCCGCGTCGAGCGCCGCCGATCGCGGCCGACCTCGCCGGCCAAGGTGATGAGCTCATCGAGCCCCTCGTCGCGGTCGAAGCCTCCGGTACCTGAGGCAGGCGGGCGCTTTACGGTGTGAGCATGCCGATCGACGTCGCGGAACTGCTGCGCACGCGCCACGGGGAGAACTACGCCCTGCACGAGAAACACCTGAATCACCAGCTGGCGCGGGTGCTGAAGACGATCGGCTTCGACCGGTTCTTCGTGCGCGGCGAGGGCGCTTACCTCTATGACGCCGAGGGCGAGAAGTACCTCGACTTCCTGTCGGGCTTCGGGGTCTACGCGCTGGGGCGCAGCCATCCGGCGCTCAAGGCCGCGCTCCATCAGGCGATCGAGCTCGACCTGCCCAACATGGTGCAGATGGATTGCGCGCTGCTACCCGGGCTGCTTGCCGAGGAGCTGGTGCGGCGTAGCCCCGCGCACATCAACCGGGTGTTCTTCTGCAACTCCGGCGCCGAGGCGATCGAATCGGCCATCAAGTTCGCCCGGCAAGCCACCCGTCGCAAGCGCATCCTCTTTGCCAGCCATGCTTTCCATGGCCTGACGACGGGGGCGCTCTCCCTCAACGGTGGCAGCGAGTTCCGCAAGGGTTTCGGGCGGCTCTTGCCCGGCTGCGACGCCGTCCCCTTCGGCGACATCGAGGCGTTACGCAAGCAGCTGCGCAAGAAGAACGTCGCCGCGCTCGTCATCGAGCCGATCCAGGGCAAGGGCGTCTACGAGGCCCCGCCGGAGTTCTGGCGTGAGGCGCAAGCTCTGTGCCGCAAGTACAACACCCTGCTGGTGCTCGACGAGGTGCAGACCGGGCTCGGTCGTACCGGGAAGTTCTTCTGCTTCGAGCACTACGGGATCGAGCCCGACATCATCACCGTCTCCAAGGCGCTGTCGGGAGGGTTCGTCCCGGTCGGCGCGATGCTCACGACCGATCAGGTGTGGACGCGCACCTTCGACTCGCTCGAAAACGCGATGAAGCAGAGCACGACCTTCGGACGCAACCAGCTCGCCATGGTGGCCGGGCTGGCGACGCTGGCGGCCTTCGACGATGAGGACATCATCGAGCGAGCTCGCCGGACCGGCGACGCCTTCCGGACGGCGCTGGCCCCACTCGTCGACCGTTACGAGATGTTCCACGAGGTGCGCGGAAAGGGCCTGATGATCGGGCTGGAATTCGGTGCACCCGAGTCCAAGTCGCTGCGCCGCCGGTTCAATGCACTGGAACGCGTGCGGCCGGCGATCTTCTCCCAGATGGTGGTCGTGCCGCTCTACCACCGCCATCGCATCCTCACCCAGGTGGCGGCCGACAACGTCAACATCGTCAAGCTGCTCCCGCCGCTCATCTGCGGTCAGGAAGAGGTCGACTCCTTCACCGCTGCGCTCGACGACGTGTTGCGGGATGCGCATGACGGCTCCGGACTCCTGGTGGAGTTCGGCCGCACGATGGTCAAGGGTGCGCTGCGCCGCAGTGGCAAGGCCCGTCCCGAGACTCCCTACCGGCCGCCGATCGGGGCGTTGCGATGACGGACATCCTGCCGGGCGACCGCGTTGCCGTCACCGGTGCCGCCGGCTTCATCGGGTCGGCGGTCGTGCGCGCCCTCCTGGCGCGGTCGGCGCGCGTCGTCGCCCTGGTCGAGCCGGGTGGCGATGAGCGCAATCTCGACGGGCTCGACGTCGAGCGGGAGACGGTCGACGTTCGCGACAGCCGCCGCCGTCACGGGCGCCACCCGCGGCACACGCTTCGTCTTCCACCTGGCGGCGATGTACCGGTTCTGGTCGCCGCGGCCGCGGGACTTCTACGACGTCAACGTCGGCGGGACGCTGAACGTCATCGACGCGGTGCGGCGCAACGAATGCGAGCGCATGGTCTACACGAGCACGGTCGGGGTGCTCGGACTCGAGGGCGCCGCGCGCGGCGAGCCGGCGGACGAGACCTGCTACGCCGACGTCGGGCATCTGTTCGGCCTCTACAAGCGCACCAAGTACGTCGCCGAGCACGAGGTGCTGCGTGAGGTCGCTCAAGGAGCACCGATATCCCTTGTCCTGCCGACGTTTCCGATCGGACCCGGCGACCGCAGGCCCACCCCGACCGGGCAGGTCGTCCTTGATTTCCTGAACGGCCGGATGCCCGCCTTTGTCGATACGACGTTCAACGTCGTGCATGTCGATGACCTGGCCAACGGGCATCTGCTGGCGTTGGAACGCGGACGTATCGGCCGCAGCTACATCGTCGGCGGCGAGAACCTGGCGATGGGCGCGTTCCTCGCAGCCCTGGCGGAGCACACCGGGCTGCGGGCGCCGACAAGGCAGGTACCGCGAGGTGTGGCGCTCAGCGCCGGCGCCCTTTCGCAGCTCGTCGAAGGTCGGCTGTTGCGACGGGAGCCGACCGTGGCCCTCGAGGCGGCCCGGATGTCGACGACCAACATGATGTTCAGCGATCGCCGGGCGCGCGAGGAGATCGGGCACTCCCCGCGATCGACGGCGGACGCGATCGCCGCGTCGGTCCGCTGGTTCGTGGAGAACGGCTACGTGTCCGCCAGGCGACGGGCCCGCATGAACATCTCCGGCTGAAGCGCGAACTTCATCGCGCACCTGACGCATCTCAGGGGTGTCCTTCACCGCGCGGCAACCCGCCGCCACACCCCAAGGAGTCGTCATGTCTGCTCTCATCCCGCCGTTTCGCTGCCAAGGCCGCGGGCGCCCTCGTCGGTGCCACCGTCGCGCCGCGACGCTGGGTGTCGCTGGAGCGTCGGCCGCGCCTGCCAGGCGCCTGCCGATCGTCACCAAGGGCGTCATCCACAGCATCGCCGCTTCACTACAACGCGCCCACCGCGAACCTCACCAAGATCGCCAATGCCCTGGTCTTCAAGCAGAAGAGCGTCACTTCGCAGATCAGCGCGCCTGCCGAGCTCAACCTCAGCAGGCCGGTCAAGCTGTTCATCTCCTACTCCGACCGCGACATCGAGTTTCGCAACGCGACCTACTCGAACGCGCCGGCAACCGGATCGTCTACAACTTCCCGGAGTTGCCCGGCCTCGCCACCACCGGCGGGATCGTCGTGCACCTGCAGGAGCAGGTCACCGCGACTCAGGTGAAGGACTTCTACGTCTCGTCCACCCCGGTCGTCGAGCCGCTCTACGACATCCGTGTCGGTCCGCTCGTCTTCCAACCGGGCGCCACCTGCAACGTCAACGGTGTCTCGCTGAACTGGCGGACCCCTACCGGTGGCGTCGTGCGTGACCACCGCGCGCTGCGGCCGGCTATGCCTCGGCTAACTACTTCTTCAGCAATACCTACACCGAGGTCGGCCAGCACAACGGCCTGCACTACCCGACCATCACCTGGGGCAAGACGTACGTCACCCCGCCGGTGAGCAACACCAACCTCGCTTTCGCGAACGACGGATTCTCCTACTCCGACCGGCAGATCAAGGCCGACGGGCAGAACTGCTATGCGCGCGCCTACTACTCGCTGAACAAGACGCTGCGGACCTACTCGGTGCTCTAGGCGTCACCGTGCACAAACGCCGCGGCGGTCGGGCTTTCGGGCCCGACCGCCGCTCGCGTGTGTCAGCCGGCGGACAACGCTCGCGCGAACCTCGCGGCCGGGTCGTCGCATCTCACCGGTGTCTTACCCGAGCGGCACGGAGCCGCCAGGCACCAAGGAGCTGTCATGAACACCACCACCACACGTTTCGGCCGGGTCGGTCGCAAGGCCGCCGTCGCCATCGCCGGCGCGACCGTCGCGGTTGCCGCTGTCGGCGTCGGCTCCGCTCAGGCCGGAGTCGTCAAGGCGCCCGTCAAGCTCGGCCCCATCAAGGCCCGCCCGATTCAGGTCCAGCAGTACACCGCCCCGACGGCCAACCTCACCAAGCTGGCGAACGCCATCTCCGAGAAGCAGAAGAGCGTCACGAACCTCATCACGGCCCCGGCTGGCCTTGGACTCACCAAGCCGGTCACGATCAGCGTCAGCTACGAGGGCGGCGGCACCGTCACCCAGAGCTACGTCAACGGCAGCGGGAACCGCTGGCTGCACAACTTCCCGTCGAATAACGGCGTCGCGGCTTACCGCGGGATCAGCGTCAACCTCGACGAGCAGATCTCGGCCGGCCAGCACCAGCTCTTCCGCATCCAGTACCTGCCGCTGGTTCAGCCGCTGTTCGACGTTCATGTCAGCAACCTCGCGTTCCATCTCAACAACGACTGCGACTGGATCGGCGACAGCGAGCCGGTCGTGCAGTGGAAGGACCCCGCCGGCCACTACGGCGAGGCCGACTTCTCGCTCGGGGGCGGCGAATCCCGCACGCTCACCGGATTCGCCCGCAACTACTACGAGGTCGGCCAGCTGAACCAGCTGCACACCCCGTACGTGCAGTGGTGGGAGGACGACCCGCTGAGTGTCGGTGCCGTGATCCCGAACGTCACGACCCCGAATCTGGTCTTCGGCCCGTCCTACACCTACAGCCGCAACCTGGGCGAGCTGACCGGGCAAGGCTGCTCCGCCCACCTCAGCTACTCCGTCACCAAGACGCTGCGCTGGTACCCGTACCTCTAACCCACCCGGAGGCGGCAGGGGCGAACAGCCCCCGCCGCTCCTTCTTCCTCGAGGAGAACGTCATGAACACTTACTCATTCGGTCGCCTGGCCCAACGGGCCGTCTTCGGCCTGGCAGGCGTCGCCGCAGCAGTAGCGGTCGTCGGTGTCGGCGGGGTGGCGGCCCAGGCCGGCACGCTGAAGGCCCCGATCGCGCACCTGCCCATCGGGTCCGTCATCGCCCAGCCGCTGCGCTACGAGGCGCCGACGGCGAACCTCACCAAGCTCGCCAACGCCCTGCAATTCAAGAGCAAGAGCGTCACGACGGTCGTCGCGGCGCCGGCCCATCTCGGCCTGACGCACCCGACCTCGATCACCGTCAACTACGGCTACACCACCTCGGCGACCCGCAGCTACACGGACTCCTTCGGGGCCCGCTTCACTCATGACGACAACGACTGGCACGGCAAACCCCATTACCTGCAGGTCTTTGTGACGCTGGCGGAGCGGGTCTCACCGACCGAGACGCAGCAGTTCGAGATCACGTGGCGGCCGCGGTTGGAGCCGCTCTACAACGTGAACATCAGCCCGCTGGTGTTCCACCTGAACAACTCCTGCGACTGGATCGGCGACAGCGAGCCGGTCGTCACCTGGCGCGACACCCGCGACGTTCCGGGCCACGCGTCGTACTCCCTCGACGCCGGAGCCACGCGCGTCATCAACGGGTTCTCCCGCTCCTATTACGGCATCGGCGAGTCCGCCGGCCTCGACCTGCCGGCGGTGAACTGGTGGGAGGACGACCCGCTGAACCGCGATCCTGGGCCGCCCGCCGCCTACCACGTGAACCTCGTCGACTACGGCTCGATGGTGCGGAGCGCGACCTACCGGGAAGGCACCGGGCAGGACTGCACGGCGCGCCTCACGTATTCCGTATCGAGTGCACTGCTCACCTATCCCGCGTTGTGAACCCGGCCGACGGTGGTGGCGAAGCATCGCCACCACCGTCGCCGTGTGCTCGGGACCTGTTCGTCCTAGGCCGAATCGTCGCGCAGAAAGGTGCCGACGAGCTCCACGAACTCCCTGGGTCGCTCGAGCACGAGGACGTGGCCGGAATCGAGTTCGGCGTACCGACTACCAGGGATGGCCGCGTGCAAATCGCGTGCGAGGTTCACCGGAATCGTGCGATCCCAGGTCGCGCCGATGATCAGTGTCGGGGCGGTGAGCGCCTTCAGCGCGTCACCAAGGTAGACCCGCTGGTTGAGGGCGATCTGCCGTAGCAGGTTTGGCGTCGGCTGCATGTTCGGTATGAGCGCCTCCACGCCGTCGTGTCCGAGCAGGTTGAGATAGCTGCCGCTGAACGCAGTCAGGGCGGCGAACCGGCCGAAGGTCTCGGGCTGACCGGCCAGTTGTTCCCAGACGGTCATGAAGTTGCGCACGTACTCATCGCCGGAGTCGCTCCAGCCAGCGGCGAGTACCAGCTTGGCCACGCGTTCGGGAGCAGAAGCGGCCACGGTGACGGCCACAGGCGCTCCGAGGGAGAACCCCACGAGGCTGGCAGTGTGCACGCCTGCGTCGTCGAGAACGGCCAGGACCTGAGAAGCCAGTGTTTCCAGGCTCAGCGGGCCACCCTGATCGATCGCGGCCTCGCTTCCGGAGAGATCGGGGACGAGGACCGTGTGCGCAGCGGAGAAATGATCGATCAGATGACTCCACGTGATGGGCGCGCCGGGGCCGGTGCCGTGTATCAGAACCAGCGCCGGTCCCTCGCCGTGAACGGTGTACGGGATCGTCGCGCCGTCGACATCAACCGTCGGCATCGCCAACCTCCTCAGCAGATCGGGTAAGGGTCTGGGGTCAAACCCCGCGTGCCGGCAGGACGATTGACCTCCTTCGCCTGTGACAACGGCCGGCGGGTCTCGCGCCCTGGCTGGTCCTGGAGGCAATGTCGTGAAGGTGTCACGCCGGAACCCGCCCGCTCGTCCCATGACCCGAGAAGAAGGTGGCCGCGACCGCGGCCTGTCGACCGGGAGGTTTCCATGCGTGTTCTTGTGGCCGGAGGGACCGGCGTGATCGGCCGTCAGCTGGTGCCGCTCCTCGGAGCGTGCGGTCATGAGGTCGTCGTGCTGAGCCGACGGCCCCCGCATCAAGGTGCCGTGTCCGGGACCGTCCGCCATGAAAAAGCCGACCTGCTCGACATCCGTCAGGTGCGGTCAGCGTTTCGATCGGCGCGGCCGGATGCGGTGATTCACACGGCGACGGCGATCCCCGCAGAGATCAATCCACGCAAGCTCGCGAAGGATTTCGCGGTCACCAACCGGCTGCGCACCGAGGGCACCCGTAACCTGCTCGCGACCGCCGCCAAGATCGGCACGGACCGGATCATCACCCAGGGGCTCGCGTACGCCTACGACCCGGCCGGCGGGGATCCAGCGACCGAGGACGACGCGCTATGGGTGTCGCCGCCCGCCCAATTCGCTCCCGTCCTCGCAGCGTTGCGCGACCATGAGCAGCAGACGACCGAGGCCGGGGGACTGGTCCTGCGGCTCGGGCATCTGTACGGCCCCGGGTCTGCCTATGCGTCGGACGGCTCGTTCGCGTCACAGGTGCGCGCACGGAAGGTCCCACTGGTCGGCGGCGGCACGGCGATGTTCTCGTTCGTTCACGCGCACGACGCGGCGACGGCCATCGTCGCGGCCCTGGACAAGCCCGTGACCGGGGTCCTCAACGTCGTCGACAACGATCCGGCGCCGATGAGCACCTGGCTGCCGGAGTACGCGAGCATGCTCGCCGCCCGTCCTCCCAAGAGTGCCCCGGCCATGCTGGCACGACTGGCGGTGGGCAGCTGGGGGGTGGCCTTCATGACGCAGCTCCGGGGCGCTGACAATGCTCGTGCGCGGTTGCAGCTGGACTGGAAACCCCGGTTCGGGTCGTGGAGGACCGGACTCGCCGACGATCTCAACGCCCCGAGTTCGGCATCGGCAGAGGTTGGACGGTGACACCGATGAAGGACGCTTCGGCCGACGTGTTCGAGCGGCACCGGCCGCTCCTCACCGGGGTTGCCTACCGGATGCTCGGAAGCATGTGGGACGCCGAAGACATCGTCCAGGACGCCTACCTGCGCTGGCTGCGTAGCGACTGGGACGCGGTCGACAATCCGCGGGCGTTCCTGATCACGATCACTTCGCGGCTTGCCCTCGACCGGCTCAAGTCCGCCCAGGTGACCCGGGAGGCGTACGTCGGGCCGTGGCTGCCTGAGCCGGCGGACACCGGCGCGCTCGGTCCACTGGACTCGGCTGAACTGCGCGACACGGTCAGCTTCGCCACGCTGCACATGCTCGAACGGCTGAGCCCTCCGGAACGAGCCGTCTTCGTGCTCCGGGAAGCGTTCGCGCTGCCCTTCGAGAACATCAGCGAGGTGGTCGGCCTGACCCCGGAGAATTGCCGGCAGCTGCTCGTCCGGGGCCGCAGGCATCTGACGTCGGGGCGCCCGCAGCCGGCCCCGTCTGCAGAACAGCACCGCCGGCTGCTGAGCGAGTTCTTCGAGGCAGCACGCACGGGCGATCTCGCCACGCTGAACAACCTGCTGGCCGAGGATGTGATCGCCTGGAACGACGGCGGCGGACGGGTCCGAGCGGCACTGCGCCCGATCAGCGGCCGGGCCAAGGTCATTGCGTTCGTGCGAGGGCTCGTGGAGCGATACCCGCTGGACGACAGCACGCTGCTCGAGGACGTCAACGGGCAGCCTGCTCTGCACGTCCGGCTCGACGGCGGCGACCAGTTGCTCCTCATCCAGACGAGCGGAGACCAGATCGTCGCCCTGTATGGCGTGCTCAACCCCGAGAAGCTGAGACTGGTGTCCTCATGACCGCCGATGACGGCGGCACCGACCCCGCCATGGCTACTCATCCCGACGCCTCGGAAAGTTCAGGCGTAGCAGTAGATCTGGGAGCTCGGTATTGGCTGATCGAGCAGCTGTGGACCGGTCAGGACTGGGACGGCTGGGCTGCCACGACTGCTCCCGGTTACCGGTTCGATCCCGGTATCGGGCCGGTTCGCGATCTGAACGGCACCCTCGACTGGAGCCGGGGGCTGTTCCGCGCGTTTCCCGACCTCAGCCAGCGACTGGAACATGTCATCGTCACCGGTCGCACGGTGGTGGGCGTCGCGGTCATCCGTGGCATTCACACCGGCCCGCTCGATCTCGGCCTCGGAAACGCACTAGAACCGACCGGCAGTGGTTTCGAGCTGCCGTATGTCAAAGTCATCGATTTCGACATGAGCGGGCGCGCCGTCAACGATCGGCAATACCTGGACGCCGGCGCGCTGCTGCGACAGCTCCTGCCCCTGTCACACGAGACCTGAGCAGTTCGTCCAATCCCTGCAGTCCTCCGGTCACGAAAAGGAAGTGGCGTCGTGTCAGCAGATCACGTGAACCAACGAGAACCCCTCCGCTTCACAAGTGGCGGTACCGAGTGCGGGGCCTGGTACTACCCGGGCACGTCCGGCGCGTGCGTCGTGATGGCCGCGGGCTTCGGTGTGACCAAAGAGCCCGGGACGGATCGCTTCGCCCGGCAGTTCCAGCAGGCAGGGTTTGCCGTCCTGGCGTTCGACTACCGCCATTTCGGTAGCAGCGGAGGCTCGCCGCGGTTGGTGGTGCGACTCCGGCGCCAGCTCGACGATTGGGACGCTGCCGTTCGCGCCGCGCAAGCGTTGCCTGGGGTCGACCCCACTCGGATAGCTGTCTGGGGTTTCTCTTCCTCGGGCGGTCACGTCTTTCGTGTCGCGGCCCGCCATCCGGAGCTCGCGGCGGCGATCGCCCAAACGCCGAATGCCGATGGGGCAGCCGCCGCGCGCAACGCTGCTCGTCACCAGACCAGCGGGGCGCTGCTGCGCCTCGGAGGCAGGGCCGTCCTGGATGCCGTAGGCGGGCTGTTCGGCCGACCGCCCCGGCTGGTGCCGCTGGCCGGGGCTCCCGGTTCGGTCGCGCTGCTGACCACTCCCGACGCCATGGATGGAGCGGCCGCACTCGACCCGGACGGAAGCTACCCGGACTGGCAGCAAGCGGTCGCCGCCCGCTCCGTCCTGGGCACGGGCTTTTACCGACCAGGTCGCGCCGCCCGCCGCGTCCGCTGCCCGCTGCTCGTCGTCGTCTGCGACGGTGACCAGTCGGCGCTGGCCGAACCTGGCGTCAAGGCCGCCCGCATTGCACCCCATGGCGAGTTGGTGAGACTGCCCGGCGGCCACTACGCCCCGTTTCTCGGCATGCACCGCGAAGCCGTTGACGCGCAGCTGGACTTCCTGCGCCGCAACCTGCAGCGAGGTGTGTCCGGCGCAGTAGCGGAATCCGGCTCAGCCCATGCCGGATTCAGATAGCCACGGTGTAGCGAGGTGGGTGAGCCATGCACTCACCTCGTCGACCCGCTCCGGTGGGCCGGCGACGAGGACGACTTCATCCACCCCGGCCGACTCGAGCGTCGCCTGGTGCGCCGGGTCCGGGTCCGTGAGCGCGACGGCGATGCGAAGCTCGTTGCGGTCACGTCCCGCCTCCTGGCACAGCCGGCCCAGCGTCTCGAGTCGTTCGATCGCGTCACCGGCGACGTCAGGTTGAAGCCATACCAGCCGTCGCCGTAACGGACGACACGGCGCAGCGCGGTATCGCTGTTGCCGCCCAGAACGATCGGAATCCGGCGATCGCGCACCGGACGCGGGTTCACCCGGACCCGGTCGAAGCGAACGGTGGTGCCTTCGTAGCTCGCGACGTCGTCACGCCAGAGCGTGCGCATCGCCTCGACGTACTCCTCCATCCGCCGGCCGCGTCCGGTGAAAGGCACGCCGAGCGCGGCGAACTCCTCGGCAGACCATCCGGCCCCGATACCCAGCGTCAGCCGCCCGCCGGAAAGCAGGTCGAGCGAGGCCGCCTGCTTCGCGACGATCACCGGGTTGTGTTCCGGCAGCAGCAGCACCCCGGTCGCCAGCCGAAGGGAACGGGTCGCCGCAGCGGCGAAGCTCAGGCCGATGAGGGGATCGAGCCAATCGGCGTCGGCAGGCACGGCGATCTGACCGTCGGCGGAGTACGGATAGCGCGACTCGGACTCGTCGACCATGACGACGTGCTCGCCCGACCAGAGGGTGGCGAAGCCACGCTCCTGCGCGCCGCGCGCCACCGCGTCGATGATCTCGCGACGCGCCCCGGCGCCGATCCCGAGCGCGTGTAGATCCGAGCTGCATCGACGCTGGTCAGGCGTAGGACCAGCCGGGCACGCTGACCTCCGGCGCCCGTTCCATGCACTGCACGTCGAACCAGATGGGCAGCAAGTACTTCACGTAGAACGCGTGAACGGTGAGCGTGGGGTTCACCAGATCCTTGTACTCGTTGATCTTCACGCGGGGATCGCGCTCCTGGAACTCGCGGCACTTGGCCAGCAGGCCGTCCACTTCTTCGCGGGTTTCCTGCAGGAGCCCGAGGTGGTCATAGCCCGGGGGACGACATCGGCGTCTTGTGCTCGGCGAGCAGGATGAACTGGTTGGTGTACTCGTCCAGGCGCAGCAGGTGACACGACTGCCCGACCACCTCGGTGTCCAGGCCGGACCACCCGAAGACGCTGCCGTAGAAATCGTCGATGTCGCGCCGCGCTTCCGCGGTGAGCGTGCCGATCGGGAGCGTCAGCTCCATGTGGTTGAAGCGCATCATGGCTGCGTTTGTAGACCATGCCCGCTGGGTTCCCGCCAAGGTGCACGCTGAGCGGACAGCCGTCCGTATAGTTACGGGATGGTTTCGCAAACGGACGGCAGGCGGCTGCGCGGCGATCGGACGCGGCACCGGGTGCTGGAGCAAGCGAGCGAGGTAGCGACGCTCGACGGCCTGCAAGGGCTGTCGCTCAGCCAGCTGGCGGAATCGCTTCAGCTCAGCAAGAGCGGGGTGCACGCCCTGTTCGGCACCAAGGAAGAGCTCCAGCTGGAGACGATCGCGTCCGCGCGGCGCCGGTTCATCAACGTGGTCGTGACCCCGGTCTGGGAGCAGCCCCCGGGACTTCCGCGGCTGCGCGCCCTGGCGCTGAGCTGGCTGGATTACATCCGAAGGCGAGAGTTCCCGGGTGGGTGCTTTGTCAGCCGGTGGAGCGCGGAGTTCGCGTCACACCCGGGCCGGGTGCATGACGCGCTCGTATCGGCAGCTCGCGAATGGCAGGCCCTCCTCGAGGGCGAGATCCGGCTGGCGATCAAGGCTGGCGATCTTCCCGCGACGACCGACCCACCTCAGCTCGCCTTCGAGATCGACGCCCTGCTGGTGGCCGGCAATTCGGGCTCCCAGCTGGGCGACGAGATGGCACTCGAGCGAGCGGAGCGGGCCGTCATCGCCAAGCTGCCGTAATTCGCTTGACATCTTTACGGACGGTCGTCCATGTTTATGAGCCATGACGATCTCATGCCCGGCATCCAAGGTGGACCACACCCGCTGGTGCACGCGCTTGTGGTGGCGCCGGCTCGAGCGGCGGGCGCGGCGAGAGTTCGATCGCGAGCTTCTCGCGGCCCTGCGCGAGCTTGCTGAGGCCCGCACCCCCGTCGTCGGTGTGGTCACCGATCCGGTTGGGGCCGCTCGCTTCACACTTCCGGGCAGGACCCTGACGCTCGCCCGGGTCGATGTCCGAGCGGCGGAGCCCCTGAGCAGGCAGCTCCTCGCCGGGAGCCCGCTCCGGGTGAGCACGGCGGGCCGTTACGGACGCCTGTGGTGGGTCGCGGTGTGGGACGGCGAATCCGAGACGGTGCTCGCTGGCCTGCACGTTCGGCTGAGCCACGGCGGGGGCGGCGCAGGCGAAGCTGAGGGTCCGCCCGGCGGCTTGGTGGCGGAAATCTACAAGTACGAGCCCGTTCGAGTCTGACGCGCCGGGCATTTCCTACCTAAGTGCCCACCCGAGATCGTGATCATGGAGGATTTCGCCGCGCACCACCGGCGCTAGCGATACGTGATCAGCGAGCGGTCGCTCTCCAGGTGCGCGTGGTCGTTGAACGTCAGCAGGTGAGTGCCGGTCCGGCCGGTGATCAGCTTGGTCAGGCTGACGTTCACGACGAGGCGGGCCAGGCCCGACCAGCGCTCCAGAGGCAGCCCGAGTACCCGGCAGCAGATGCAGGCGATCACCCCTGCCGACGTCACCGCGAGGGTCGTCCCCGGTAGCTGGACCATCTCGTCGAGTGCACCCATGACGCGCCCGATGAAGGCGTCGTGGCTCTCCGGGTAGCCCGAGTCGGCGGCGGCCCAGCGCGCGATGGCCTCATCAAGGGCTGACTGCACGGCCCGCGCGGCGGACGGCGTCTTGGCGGTCTCGAAACTGGCGTTCGAGGCGACATCTGCCATGACGCTGACGTGGTCGTACTCGTCGAGGCGGTCGTCGACGATGAGACGCGAGCTCGGAACGCCGAGCTCGGTCATCACGCCCTCGGCGGTATCGCGCTGCCGGGCGAGCCCGCCGCTGATGATCCGGTCCATGCTCGCCGCGGAACGCGCGAGGCGCTGTCCGGCGAGGCGTGCCTGGCGGTGGCCCATCACGGACAGCTGGTCGTAGTCGGCCTCGCCGAGCGACGCCTGGCCGTGGCGCAGGAGTACGAGAACACCCATCGGATCAGTCTTCGCGGACCATGCGGCTAGCTCATCCGGAAGCGCGCGACGCCGGCGGTGTGCAGGCGAGCAAGCTGTCGCGTTTCCTCCAGTAGCCAGGTGCGTGCCGGGAGGTGGCGCGGCACGACCTGGCGCCACAACCGCAGAAAGACTTCGAAGACAACCTCGTGAGCGGCGGGGGTGCCTCCGACGAGCTCGTCGGCGAGCATCAGGCAGCCGTGCCCGTGGCGGTCGTACAACCCGACCAGTCCCGCGATCTCACCCCGGCGGAGCATCGCGAGCAGGCGGCGGTCACGAAGCGGAGACATAGCGGTTCCGATCCCGGGTCAGGCGGTAAGGCACCTGCCTTTTCTACGGCAGCCCGCGGGTCGTGGCTAGGGGAGGGTCATCTCCGTGCCTTCTGGTCGCAGGCGCGCGCTCGACTTCGCTGCGCTCAGCCAAGTCGCGACCTCCTCCGCGACGGTCGAGCGGCGCTCCGCCATCAGGTAGATGAACTCCGACGTCGCGAGCCGGACGTGCAGCAGGCGTTGCAAGGGCGTCGGGTTGAGGGGCAGCTGCCCGTCTGGGGGCGCCGTCGACTCCCACGCCTCGCAGGCCAGGTCGTACTCCTCCCGCGCGCTCAGCAATCCCGGGTCGCAGGTCCACACCACTGCGACTCGTTCCGGGGCTGCCAGCTCGGTCATCTCTACAAATGTCCCTTATTGCTCCCGCCGATCCGTCGGCCAGATGGGTGACGTGAGTGGCGTCAGGATCGCCTGTACGGGTGACGTGTGTTTCGTAGCTCACATCCTAAGCTCAGGCTTATCAGGCTAGCCTTATCGAATGCCGCGCGACGTCGATCTCGACCAGCTGGCCGGTGCGCTCCGGGTCAGCATCGGCTTCCTGGTTCGCCGGTTGCGGCAGACGCAGCCGCACGGGGCATTGAGCCTGCCTCAGGCGTCGGCGCTGGCGCGCCTGGATCGCGATGGGCCGGCCACCGGGGGCGAGCTGGCCAAGCGTGAGCAGATCAGCGCGCAATCGATGGGCGCGACCCTCGGCGTGCTGGAGGACCGCGGGCTGATCGCGCGATCGCCTGACCCGTCCGATGCGCGCCGGGTGGTCATGTCCGTGACCGACGCCGGCCGGCGGGTCATGACGCACCGGCGCAGCGAACATGCCGAAAAGCTTGCCGAGGCGCTGTCGGCGGGCTTCACCCAGACCGAGCTCGAGCAGCTGGAGGCAGCGGCGCCGCTGCTCGAACGGCTGGCCCAGAACCTGTGACGCCGGCTCGCGCGCGCCGGCCCATGTCGCCGGCCGGCGATCGCTACAAGTGGATGGCGTTGTCGAACACGACGCTCGCCGTCTTCATGTCGGCGCTGGACGGCTCGATCGTCATCATCTCGTTGCCCGCCATCTTTCGCGGGATCCAGCTCGACCCGCTCGCCCCGGGCAACATCGTCTACCTGCTCTGGATGATCATGGGTTACCGCCTGGTGCAGGCGGTCTTCGTCGTCTCGCTGGGGCGCCTCGGCGACATGCACGGCCGGGTGAAGATCTACAACGCTGGTTTTGCGGTCTTCGGGGTCGCGTCGATCCTGCTCTCGTTCGATCCGCTGCTGGGTGCCGGCGGGGCGCTCTGGCTGATCGGCTGGCGCACCCTGCAGGCGCTCGGCGGCTCGATGCTCACCGCCAACTCGGCCGCCATCCTGACCGACGCGTTCCCCCTGGAGCAGCGCGGCCTGGCGCTCGGGGTCAACCAGATAGCGGGTATCGCGGGGCAGTTCATCGGTCTGCTGGCGGGCGGTCTGCTGGCGGCCCTCGACTGGCGTGCGGTCTTCTGGGTCAACGTCCCCGTCGGCGTCTTCGGGACGATCTGGGCGTACCGAAATCTGCGGGAGACCGGAGAGCGTCATCCGGGACGCATCGACTGGTGGGGCAACGTGACGTTCGCGGTCGGCCTGGGCGCGATCCTGATCGCCGTCACGTTCGGGATCCATCCATACCGGGACCACGTCATGGGCTGGGCGAATCCGGCGGTGTTCGGCGCGCTCGCCGGCGGCGTCCTCGTGCTCGCCGCGTTCATCGCGATCGAGCGGCGCGTCGCCGATCCCATGTTTCAGCTCAGCCTGTTTCGTATCCGCGCGTTCAGCGCGGGCAACGCGGCGGGTCTCATCGCGTCGATCGCCCGGGGCGGCCTGCAATTCATGCTCATCATCTGGCTGCAGGGCATCTGGCTGCCCCTGCACGGCTACGACTTCGCGGACACGCCGTTGTGGGCCGGCATCTACCTGCTGCCGCTGACGGCGGCCTTCCTCGTCTCCGGGCCGATCTCCGGAGCGCTTTCCGACCGGTTCGGGGCCCGCTGGCTGGCGACGTCCGGGATGCTCGTCTTCGCCGCGAGTTTCATCGGCCTGATGCTGCTGCCCGTCGATTTTTCCTACTGGGCGTTCGCGCTCTTCATCACGATGAACGGCATCGGCGTCGGCATGTTCATCTCGCCCAACGCGTCGTCGATCATGAGCAGCGTCCCGCCAAAGCAGCGCGGGGCGGCCTCGGGCATGCGGTCGACGTTTCAGAACTCCGGCACCGCGTTGTCGATCGGGGTGTTCTTCTCGCTGATGATCGCCGGCCTGGCCGCCACCCTGCCGGCGACGCTCTCGAAAGGCCTTCAGCAGCAGGGGGTTTCGGTGCCCGTGGCCGAACAGGTGGCGACCCTGCCGCCGGTGGCGTCGCTCTTCGCGACGGTGTTGGGCGTGAATCCCGTCGAGCATCTCCTGGAGCCGAGCGGGGTCCTCCCGACCTTGCCCGCCGAGAACCAGCAGGTGCTTGCCGGCCGCGAGTTCTTCCCGAATCTCATCTCCGGCCCGTTCCACGACGGCCTCATCGTGGTCTTCGCCGTGTCGGCCGGACTTTCGGTCCTGGCGGCGGGGGCCTCGCTGCTGCGTGGAAACGCGCGCGCTGCGGCCGCGCAGGCGCCCCGGCGTGATGCCGCCGCCGCTGGGGCCGGCCCCGGCCCACCCGACTCCGCCGACCGAGAACTCGCCGAGAAGAGGACGTCGTGACCCTGACCGCCATCGACCGCATGCCTGCGCTGGTCGTCATCGACCTCCAACGTGCCGTCCTGGCCGCGCCCACCGCGCACCCGATGCAGGAGATCGTGGCGCGGTCTGCCGCGCTGGCGGCGGGGTTCCGGCGCCGCGGGCTGCCGTCGTGCTCGTTCGGGCGAGTGGCCGGGCGCCCGGCCGCACGGACGCGCCCGCGCGCCCCTTCGAGCTGTCCGGGGAGGCGCTGGAGCTGGCTCCGGAGCTGGACCCTCAGCCATCGGACTACCACGTGACGAAGCAGACCTGGGGTGCCTTTCACGGCACGTCGTTGCACGCCGATCTGACGCGTGCAGGGGTCACGCAAATCGTGCTGGTCGGCGTCGCGACCAGTGCGGGGGTGGAGTCCACCGCCCGCGCCGCCCACGAGCATGGCTACCACGTCGTCCTCGTGACCGACGCGATGACCGACCGCAGCCGCCAAGCGCATGACAACAGCGTCGAGCTCATCTTCCCGCGCCTTGGCGAAACGACGATGGCGGCCGAGTTCCTCGCGGAACTCGACCGCCGGCCGTCATAGGTGGGATCAGGCGACGAGGACGCCCTCGGCCGGCTCGACGTCCATCGGTCCACGCTTGATCAGCAGCACCGATACCAGCGCGCCGAGCGCGAAGATGATCGCCGCGACGTTGAACGCTGTGGTGTACGAGCGCAAGCTGGCCTCCGCCATGGCGGCAGCAGACGGCGCATGGCTGCCCAGGTAGCTGCTCGCGGCGCTGGCGGCGATCGTGCTCAGCAACGCGGTACCGATCGAGCCACCGATCTGCTGGCCGATGTTGACCATCGCGGATGCCACCCCAGCGTCCTCCGGCAGCACGCCGGCCGTCGAGGCGTTGATGGCAGACGAGAACATCAGACCCAAGCCGAAACCGACGACGAGCAGGCCCGGCAGCACGCCCGAGGCGTAGGTACTTCCCACCTGAAGCTGACCGAGGTAGAGCATCCCGCCCGCGGCGACGGCCAGGCCGACCGACATGGGAAGGCGTGGCCCGAAGCGGTCGAACAGCCGCGTGCCCAGCGTGACCGTCGTTCCGGTGAGCGCGAAGATCATCGGCAGGAAGCCGACCCCCGTCATGACCGGGCTGAACCCGAGCGACTGTGACATGTAGTAGCTGAGGAACAGGAAGACGGCGAACATTCCCGCACCGACGATGCCGATGGCGAGGTACGAGCCGCCGCGCGTGCGGTCCTTGACGACGCGTAACGGCAGCAGCGGCAGGCGAACCCGCGACTCGATACCGACGAACGCCAGCAGCGCGATGACGCCGAACACGATGGGGCCGATGGTCGCGACGCTGCTCCAGCCACCCGACTCTGCGTGGCCGAGTCCGTAAACGATGCCGATGAGGCCGAGCGTCGCTGACAGCGATCCCGGGATGTCGAGCTTGGGGCGGGCCTGCGAGCGCGCGTGCGGGGCGATGAAGATCATGGCTCCGATGACCGTGGCGACGGCCATGACGAGGTTGACGTAGAGGCACCAGCGCCAGGAGAGGTATTCGGTCAGCACGCCGCCGAGCAGCAGGCCGACCGCGCCGCCGGCGCCGGCCACCGCGCCGAAGATGCCGAACGCCCGGGCCCGTTCCTTGGGCTCGCTGAACGTCGTGCTCAGCAACGCGAGGATCGACGGGGCGAGCAAGGCGCCGAAGACGCCCTGCGCGGCCCGGGCGATGACGAGCATGGCGAAGCCGTTGGCCGCGCCGCCGACCGCTGACGCGATGGCGAAGCCGATCAGCCCGATGAGCAACGTGTTTCGGCGGCCGAACAGGTCGGAGAGCTTGCCGCCGAGCAGCAGGAGGCTGCCGAAGCTCAGCGAGTAGGCCGTCACGATCCACTGCCGGTTGGCGGTGCTGAAGTCGAGTGCCTTCTGCGCGCTCGGCAACGCGATGTTCACGACGGTCGCGTCGAGCACGATCATCAGCTGCGCGAGAAGCAGGATGGCGAGGATCGCGCCGCGCTTCGGCGCAGCGCTCCCGCCGCCGCGCAGCCGTTCCCTGATGGGTGAGCGGTCTCTCATCGGCGATATCGCCTGGTCGAGCGCCATAGCTATCTCCAGCCCGTATGCGGACGTCTCATGTCCACTATCGACTGTAGAGGAACTGGACAAAAGTTGTCCGCTTGGACGTATGCTGATTTCGTGACGCTTCACACACCCGAGGTGCGACGGTTGCGGGCCGACGCCGAGCGCAATCGCGAGCGGATCCTCGAGGCGGCGGCCGACGTCTTCGCGACTGCCGGGTTGGAAGCCACGCTGCACGACGTGGCCAACCGCGCGGGGGTGGGGGTCGGCACGGTCTACCGGCGCTTCCCCGACAAGCAGGCGCTCGTCGAGGCGCTCTTCGACGACAAGCTGAGCTCGCTGATCGATCTGGCCCGCCGGGCCAGCGTGGAGCCGGACCCGTGGACGGGCCTGGCCGGCTTCCTGCGCTCGATGGGGGCCATGCAGTCGGAGAGCCGGGGCCTGCAGGAGGTCCTGCAGGGCAGTGCGTATTGCCAGGAGCGGGCGGCAGAAGCGCGCAGTGAGTTCATGCCGCTGATCGAGAAGCTGCTGACCCGGGCGCAGGCCGAGGGAGTGGTCCGGCACGACGTGACCCCCGCCGACCTGTCGGTGGTCCTGCTGATGGTCGGCTCCGTCGCGCAGTACACCCAGGACGCCCGGGCGGACCTCTGGGAGCGCTATCTCGACCTGGTGCTCGAGGGTTTGCGCGTGCATCCGGACCAGCGGCCGTTCTCCACGCCGCCGCTGACGGATGAGGAGCTGTTCGAGTCGATGTCCACCTGGCACCGCTTGAAGCGCTGAAGGGTATTGCCTGAAGCGCTAAAGCAATCGCCTGGGGCGCCGAGGCTCCTCCCGTGACTCCCGTCGTCAGCACCGGTACCTGCTGGGATCTCGCTGTCTCCCTGGCCGCCCATCACCGCAGCGGCACGGCGCTGAACGCCGAGCGCGTCCATCACGACATCTTCCAGGTCGGGGCGATGCGAGCGCTGCTCGCCGGCGACTACGACGGCGTCACCGAGTACGCCGAGGTCATGCGCCACGGTGACTTCGGGGTCGGCACGTTCAACGCGCTCGACGGCGAGATGGCGGCGCTCGACGGCCACTACTACCACCTGCATTCCGACGGCAGCGTGACCCGCGTCGACCCGCGCGAGCGCACCCCGTTCGCCGTGGTCGCCTTCTTCCGCGCTGATGCCGAGATCGATGTGGAAAGCCCCTGCACCCGAGGCGATCTGCTCGAGCTGATCGACCGGACGGTGCCCGGTACCGACACGTTCTACGCGATACGGATCGAGGGCTCCTTCCGGGTTGTCACGACCCGCACCGCAGCCCGGCAGTCGAAGCCCTACCCGCGGCTGGTGGAGACGACCGGGAGCCAGGTCGAGCACGCGTTCACCAGCGTGCGCGGCACGATGGTGGGATTCCGGGCGCCGCAGTATGCGCCTGGAGGAGCCGGCGACTCTGGCGAGCGCCGCGAGTCGGAGCGCGGATCGGCGACCATGACCGGCACGACCGTGCCCGGTTATCACCTGCACTTCCTCGACGAGACGCGCACCATTGGTGGTCACGTTCTCGACTTCGCGCTGGAAGCGGGTGTCGTGACCATCGACCATGACACCGACCTGCACGTCGAGATCCCCGCGACCGAATCCGTGAGCTGCGCACCTATCAGTGCCCAGCTGGCCGCCGAGATCGAGCAGATCGAGAACCAGTCACACGGCGGCTGATCACACGAAGTAATGCTCTCGCGCTGAGCTCGCTGGCTCGACGTAGCTGACCCCGTTGCGGCCGTAGACCACATCGGTGCGCCGCCGCGTGGTCATGAGGATCAGCGAGAGGAGCAGCCCGACGGCTCCCACGATCATCAGGATCACTCCGACGACCCCGAGGGAAAGGCCATTGATCTGAGTGGTTACCGCGAACTTGAGGACCGCCCCGATGGCGATCAGGGCAAGGCTGGCACCGAGTTTCATGGGCACGTCCCGACGTCTTGTGGCGGGCGCTGATCGCCCCGCTGGGTGTCCATGGCTGTGCCCTACCGCGGCCGGTGAACTAACCGGATTGGCTACTTTCTGTTACCTTGCGCTGATTATCGTGGTGCCGTTAGCCCGTTCGGCCTAACTGGCTCGGGCTGAGCGGGCGCTCGCTGTCGGGGTCGATGCGGCGCGAGACGTGTTCGCGGGCGTGGGCGACGGCCTCGGGCAGCGTCGCGAAGACGTGCGCCGGATTGAGCACCTTCGAGGACCCGCCGACCGCGCGGAGGAGCCGGGCGTGATCCGGGCTGGCTCCCTTCAGCAAGACCGTGATGCCGCGGCCGGTGAGGGTGTCGATGATTTCGCGGAGTGCCCGGGCGCCGGTGGCGTCGAGCATTGCCATGTTCGCCAGGCGCAGGATCACGACCTGCACGTCGCCCGTCGCCGTGAGCTCGACGAGGAAGCGTGACGCCGCCCCGAAGAAGAGCGGTCCGTCGATCCGGTAGGTCAGCACGTGGCTCGCGAGCAGATCGTGTTCGAGGTCGGTCGTCACCCCGTCGGACAGCAACGGCTCCGCGACGACCCGGGCCGTCTTGGAGATGTGCGACAAGGCCAGGACGACGGCGACCAGCAGCCCGACCGCGACGGCCTTGATGAGGTCGAAAGCGACGGTGCCGACGGCGGTGAGGACGAACACGGCCGCGTCGCTGCGGGTGGAATGCAGGACCGCTGCGACGTTGTGGCGCTCGATCATGCGGTAGGCCGTCACCATGAGAACGCCGGCGAGTGCCACGAGGGGGACCTTGCCGACCCAGGCCGACGCCGCGAAGACGATGGCCGCGAGCACGATGGAGTGCATGAGTGCGGCCACGCGCGTGCTGGCGCCGGCCCGGCGTTCACGGCCGTGCGGGCGATGGCGCCCGTCGCGGGCATGCCGCCGCAGAAGCCGGAGGCGATGTTCGCGAGCCCCTGACCGAAGAGTTCACGGTTCGGGTTGTGGCGCGGTGCGTCGGACATCCCGTCCGCGGCACGCGCCGACATCAGGCTCTCCAGCCCGGAGAGGAATGCCACCACCGCGGCAGCGCCGAGCAGGCCGGCCGTTCCGGCGAAGTCGGGAAATGCCGGTACCGGGAGGCCCGCCGGTAGCTTGCCGATACGGGTCGCGTCAATGCCGACCAGCTCGGCGAAAGCCGTCACGATGACGATGGCGATGAGGCTTGCCGGCACCCAGCGGTGCAGCTTCGGCAGCAGCGCGCACAGTGCCACGGTCAGCGCCAGCAAGCCGAGCACGGCCCATTGCGGCCGCTGCGCGAAGCGGCCTACAGCCACGGCGGCGGCGCCGGCAGCGTTCTGGATGGCGGGCTTGGCGACGCCCAGCGCGTTGGGCACCTGCTGGGCCGCGATGACGACCGCGATGCCGACCGTGAACCCCTCGATCAGCGGCCACGGGACGAAGTCCAGCAGGCGCCCCAGGCGAAGGAACGCGGCCGCCACCACCATGACGCCTGCCAGGATCGCGATGGGGTAGACTACCGCCGGACCATGGGAGGCTACCAGCGGCACCATCACGACGGTCATCGCGCCGGTCGGGCCGGAGACCTGCAACTGCGAACCACCGAACACGGCCGCGACGATCCCGGCGATGACCGCCGTCGCCAGGCCGACCGTGGCGCCGACTCCCGTCGCCACGGCGAAGCCGAGCGCCAGCGGCAAGGCGACGATCCCGACAGTCAGCCCGGCGAGCAAGTCTCGGCGCCAGGTCCTGCCCAGCCCGCGGTAATCGGCGCGGCGCGGTAGGAGCGGCTTCAGCTGGGCGGCTGCGGCGCCCGCGTTCACCCGCTGGCCGTCCGGCTTGCACCAGCGAGACCGCGTCGTCGGCCTCGTCGAAGGCGGCGAGGAGTGCCTGTCCCTGGCGCAGGTTGCGGCTGATCAGAGCACGTGCCACTGCGAGGAGCTCCGCCGTCTGCGGGTCGCGCAGCGAGCACACGACCGTGTTCTTGACGCGACGGCTGTCAACGATCCCCGCGCGCCGGAGCTGCGTCACATGCTGGGAGAGGTGGGACCGCTCGAGGCCGGACTCCTCGGCCAGCTCGCCCATCGTGTGCTCGCCCTCGGCCAGCAGCTCCAGCACCCGCACGCGGGCGGGATGCGCCAGCGCCTTGAAGAGATCGGCCTTGGCATCGGTGATGGGCCGGCCTGCGGTGAAGCGCACGTAGCGACTGTGCGCCTATTTGACGGATCGATCAAATGATAAAGATGTGATATTGCCCCTACGTCAGCCGATGCGGAAGCCGTCCGGGCCGGGGACGAAGGGGGTGACGTCCACGACTGCGTCGACATTGAGGGGGCCGTAGATGTGGGGAAGGCAGGCAAGGCCGGCTCCGAGCTCTCCCAACGCACGGCCGCCGTGATCGCTGCCGGGTCGATCCACAGCAGGACGAGCGGCTCCGGCGTCGCGATAGCGGGTGTTGGCTACCCACTCGACCTGCTCGAGGGTCGAGCAGTGGATGAACCCCTCGGACGCCAGCGAGCCGGCGCGGTAATCGCCGCCGCTCTGAGGGTCTCGTTCCAGACGCTCGCCGTCGTGATGTGAAAGAGCGACGAGGTCATGCGATCCGCCCGGGGCGCGCCATCCTTGGCGGCGAATACAGTCGCCCGCACGCCGTCGCAGCCTGGGAGTGGGTCATGAGCGTCGCCTTTCTGGTCACCGCATTGGTCGTCGTCGCCACGCCCGGCACCGGCGCGCTGATCACGGTCTGCGCCGGACTGTCCCGCGGTGCCCGTTCGAGTGTCATCGCCGCATTCGGCTGCACGCTGGGCGTCGTCCCGCATCTGCTCGCCGCAGTGACCGGAACGGCGGCACTCTTGCGCGCCAGCGGGGTCGCGTTCCAGACGGTCAAGTTCCTCGGGGTCGGCTACCTGCTCTTCATGGCATGGGCGAGCTGGCGCGACCGCAGCGCGCTCGTCGTCGACGGCGGGCAATCGCCCAGGACTGCTTGGCGCGTTATCGGGTCGGCGGTCCTGGCGAACCTGCTCAACCCCAAGCTGACGATCTTCTTCTTCGCGTTCCTCCCGCAGTTCGTCCCCGCGCATGATCCGCACCAGGTGAGCGCCATGCTCGGACTCAGCGCCGTCTTCATGGCGATGACGTTCGTGGTGTTCGCGCTCTACGGGCTGTTCGCGGCCGCGGTGCGGCGGCACGTGGTGGAGCGTCCGCGTGTCGTGCGACGCATGCGGCAAGCGTTCGCCGCGTCGTTCGTCGGGCTCAGCGCCAAGCTGGCGACGACCAGCCAGTAACCCTCTTGCATCCGCAGCTACGGGCGCTACGCCAAGCAGCTCGCCTCGGGCACCTCGGGCACCTCGGGCGCTTCGGTCAGCGCAACGAGCTCACGGTCAGCTGGCAGCAGGGCTGACCGGGGCCTGCGGGTCCCGCTGAAGGGGCAGGACCCCCGGGGGTGCTGCCTCTCCGGACGGCTGCGGCTTGATGACGCTCTGGCGCAGGAGCCGGCGCGCTTCCTCGAACGGCACCGGGCGCGACCACAGGAAGCCCTGCCCGTAGCGGCAGTGTGCATGCGTGAGCCACTCCGCCTGAGCCTCGTCCTCGACACCTTCGGCGACGGTGGACAGGTTCATCGTCGAGCTCATCGTCAGGATGGCTTCGGCGAGCGCTGCGTCGTTGCGGTCGGTTGTCAGCCGATCGATGAACGACTTGTCGACCTTCAAAGAATCGACCGGTAGATCGCGCAGGTAGGCGAGCGAGCTGTAGCCGGTGCCGAAGTCATCGATCGCGATCCGGATGCCGCTCTCGCGCAGCTGGCGGAGGCGCTCGACGACGACGTGCATGTCGTGCAGCAGGGCGCTCTCCGTGATCTCGAGCGTGAGCTGCGACGGCGAGAGTCCCGAGTCGTGCACCGCCGCCAGCACCTCGCTGACGAAGTCGGCTCGCTCGAGTTGCTGGCTGGCGACGTTGACCGCCATGGAAAGGCTGCGGCCCTGGAAAGGCTCCCCGGAGAAGAGCTCGGCAGCTGCCCGGCACGCCTGACGCAGGACGCGCCGGCCCAGCTCGTGGATCAGCCCGGTGTCCTCGGCGACGGGGATGAACTCGTTCGGCGGGAGCAGCCCGCGGGTGGGATGGCTCCACCGCACCAGAGCCTCGAAGCCGGCGACGCGACTCGTGGCCAGGTCCACGGTCGGCTGGTAGTGCAGCACCAGCTCGCCGCCCCGGATGGCGCGCTGAAGTTCGCCGCGCAATTCCAGCTTCTGCAACGCCTCCGCGTGAAGGCTCGCCTCGTAGGTGGCCACCGTTCCCTTGCCGCGGTCCTTGGCGAGGTACATGGCCACGTCGGCGTTGCGCAAGGCCTCGTCACCGCTCATCTCGCCCGGCATCGCGAGTGCGAGCCCGATGCTGGCGCGGACGGTGAACTCGGCGCCGTCGACTGCCATCGGGCGGCTGATGGCAGCGAGGAGCCGGTGGGCCGTGACCTCGGCAGCCGGCAAGTCGTGATCCTCCAGGAGGACGGCGAACTCGTCGCCGCCGAGGCGGGCGACCGTGTCCGCCGAGCGCACGCAGGACAGCGCGCGGCGGGCCACCTCCACCAGCACCCGGTCACCCATGCCGTGTCCGCTGCTGTCGTTGACGTTCTTGAACTCGTCCAGGTCGCAGAACATGACGACGAGGGGTCGCGCTGTCTCACCCCGGCGTTCCAGGGCGTGGAAGAGCCGGTCGGAGAACAGCTGACGATTGGCCAGCCCGGTCAACGGATCGTGGAACGCCTGATGGGTCAGCTGTTCCTCGAGCTCGACGCGAGCGGTGACATCGCGGAAGGTCAGCACCAGACCCGCCACCGCCGGTTCGGCCAGCAAGTTCGAGACGGTGCCTTCGACATTCAGCGTGCGGCCGTCGAGGTGCCGCATCCGGGCGACGACGGGGCTGTCGTCGCCGTCGCCGATCGTCGCGATCAACTGCAGGAAGACCTCGCGGTCGGCCGGCTCGAGCAGGTCCGTCACCGAGGTGCCCGAGACCTGCTCGGGGTCGGCGCCGAGGACGCCGGCGAGGGAGGGCGTCGCAAAGGTGATGGTCGCATCCAGGTCGCAGACGAGGACGACGTCGGTGGCGTTGCGGACGAGGGCCGCCAGCCGCAGTTCCCCGGCTACTCGCGTCTGCTGGCTGGTCAGCTCACTTTGGAGCGCGCGGTGCCGGGTCACCAGGCGCCGGAACCAGATCATCCAACCGAACGAGGCGATGACCAGGAGCCCGGCGTAGCTGAAGCCGGCTTGAACGTCGAGGGCGTGCTGACGCGCGCGCAGCGAATCCGCCAGCCGATCCACCGAGGACCTCAGCGTGGAAAGGCCGGCACCCGGGGCCGAGCCGCTCAATTGCGTGTTGGCTACACGCACTGCGGCGCCGTCGGAGCGCGAGAGCCCGGCTCGGGTCAGTGTTCCCAGCGCCGCATCGACATCGTGGCTGATGCGCGCCCGGCGCGCCGGCGACGGTGCCTCGGCCGCGGCGTCGCGCACCTCGCCCTGAAGCTGGGCGACCGCGCGCTGCTGGCGGTGCAACGGGGCGACGCGCTGGTAGACGCCCATCAGCAGGGCGAATTCGAGAACGACGACGAGCGCGGTCCCGAGGATCGTCAGCGCTACCCTGCGGCCCGATGCCACCGGCCGCGGAGCTTTTGGCATGGATGAACCATTCGGCACGATTTGCCAGGGCCTGAAGCGGGGCCGGGCGTCGTTTCGGCGCATCCGCACCCGAAGCCCGAACCGGTCACTCCCGCGCGCTGGCGCCCGCTACGCCGCTCAGGCGACGGGCTGGCCGGCCGCGATCCCCAGCATGTGGAAGAGCCTGCCCATCCCGCTGAATTGGGCGACGGCGAGCGCTATCTCCAGGAACCCGTCGGTGCCGTACGCGTCGCGGACACGGTTGATGACTTCGTCGTTCACCGCGTCATGGTGGTCCCAGAAAGCGACAGCGTAGGTCAGCGCCGCCTGCTCGGAGGGCGTACAGGCGGACCAGTCGTCGCTGAGCACGGCGGCGGCTGTCGGGGCGTCCACGGCCGGCCCGACTCCGGAAGGGTCGCCATTGCGACTGTTCTGGCACATGTGGCAGCCGGTGCGGCTGGCGATGGCGAGGCGGACGAGTTCCTTCGTGCGGGTGGGGACCTGACCGCCCATGACGAGCGGCTGATACCACTGCAGCCAACCCTCGATGAGCCCGGGCGCATGGCCGAATTGCTCCATCAGGGGCCGCACTCCCGCATGCGTGTCGGGACTGATCACGGCCGGCTCGAGGCGTGGCTGCGGAAGCGCGCAGGCGTCAGCGGAACGGTCCGGCGCATCGACTGCGGTGGCTGCGTCCACGGTTCCTCCAGTGCGATTCGTTCCCGGGCCAGAACCATAGCCCGCAGCGCACGGGGCCAATCCTCCTGCCGCCGGACATCGGGTCACACCTGTACCTGATGCTCCTGAACTTCCGGACTCGTCGCTGGGGCGCCGATCTTGTCCCTGCCGACCGCCGCGGCGCCCACCTGCAGCTTGGACCCTTCCAGGTCGAGGTTGGGCAGCAGGCGGTCGAGCCACTTGGGCAGGTGCCAGGCGGAGTTTCCGAGCAGCGCCAGCACGGCGGGGACGAACGTCATGCGCACGATGAACGCGTCGACCAGGACCCCGAAGGCGAGCGCGAGGCCCAGTGACTTGATGACCGCGTTGTCACCGAAGATGAACGATCCGAAGACCGAGAACATGATGAGGGCCGCGGCCGTGACTACCCGCGCGCTGGTGCTCATCCCGCTGCGGATGGCGTGCCGGGCATCGTGATGCTGGACGTAGTCCTCGCGCACCCGCGAGACCAGGAAGACCTCGTAGTCCATCGCGAGCCCGAACAGGATGCCGACGACGAGGACCGGCAGGAAGCTCACGATCGGGCCCGGTGTCTCGACCTTGAACAGACCGCCGAGGTGTCCCTCCTGGAAGATCCACACCGTCACGCCGAACGAGGCGCCGATCGAGAGCAGGAAACCGACCACGGCCTTGAGCGGCACCAGGAGCGAGCGGAACACGAGCAAGAGCAGGATCAGGGCCAGGCCCACGATGACGACCAGGAAGACCGGAAGCGCGGAGCTCAGCTTGCTCGACACATCGATGTTGGATGCGGTCGGCCCGGTGACGTAGGCATTGATGCCGGTCTGCTGGCGCACCTGCTCGGCGCCCTTGCGCAGCACCGCCACCAGATGGTTGGTCTCTTCCGAGCTCGGCGACGACTTGGGGATGACCGAGACGATGGCGACGTCGCCGCGAGGGTTGGCGATCGCCGGGGTGACGGACGCGACGTCCGGTGCCTGCTGGATGCTCGGCAACGCGCTCGTCACCAGCTTGGCGGTGTCGGTGTGTCCCGGCGCGTAGACCACGAGGGTGAGCGGTCCGTTGAAGCCGACGCCGAAGCCCTGGCTCAGCAGGTCGTACGCACGCCGCTGGGTCGTCGATTTGGGCAGGCTGCCGTCGTCGGGCAAGCCGAGTTCGAGCTTGAGGGCCGGCCAGGCCATCACGAGAACGCCGCCGATGACGATCACCAGCGTCAGCAGCGGTTTGGCCGTCACCAGCTTCGACCAGCGCTCGCCACCAGACGGCCTGCCGGCGTTGCGTTGCTGCCGCCGGGTCAGGAAGCCGAGGCTGCCCTTGCTGATGCGCGGCCCCAGCACGGCGAGGAACGCCGGCAAGAAGGTCAACGCGAGAACGACAGCCGCGATCACGGTGCCCGCCGCCGCCAGGCCCATCACCGTCAGGAAGGGAATCCCCACCACCGAGAGGGCTGCGAGGGCGATGACGACGGTCAAGCCGGCGAAGACGACCGCGCCGCCAGCCGTAGCGATCGCGAGCTTGATGGAATCTTCGATCTCCATCCCGTCACGTACCTGCTGGCGGTGGCGCGACAGGATGAAGAGCGTGTAGTCGATGCCCACTGCGAGTCCCAGCATCAGAGCCAGGGTTGGCGCGGTAGAGCTCAGGGCGACGACACCCGAGAGGGCACTGATGCTGAGCAGCCCGACGGCCACGCCGAGGATGCCGGTGAGCAGCGGCATTCCCGCTGAGGCCAGCGCACCGAAGGTGATCGTGAGGATCAGGAAGGCAATGAGGAGGCCGTAGAGGTCGTTGTTGCCTTCCTTGCTCGTGGTCGAGATGACCCCGCCCGAGTACTCGACTTCGAGGCCGGACTGGCGGGCGGGAGACGCTGCTTGCTGAAGCGCGGCTTTCGCCTCGTTCGTGATCTTGTCCAGTGGTACGGCGTACTGCACGTTGACGAAGGCGATCCGGCCGTCCTTGCTCACCTTGGCCTCAGCCAACGGCGTGACGGCCTTGACCTGAGGGGCCTTGGCGATGCGGGCCAACGCGTCTTCACCGGCCTGCACGTAGCGGGTCTCGGTGACCTGGTGGCCGGCCGGCGCCGCGACGACGATGCGGGCGCTCGCGCCGCCGGTGCCGGGGAACTCCTTAGCCAGGACGTCGAGCGCGCGCTGCGATTCGGTGCCGGGGACCGTGAAGACGTCCGAGGTGGCGCCCTTGAAGGCGCCTGCCAGGATCCCCAGGGTCGCGATGATGAGGAGCCACCCGACCAGGACCAGCCTGCGCCGGCGAACGCTCCAGGTGGCGAGGCGATAGAGCAGGCTCGTCATTCGCGACCCTTCCGACAGTGCTTCACCCAGACCACAACATCTGGGCTATCGGACCGAGTCGCCGTTCGTTGATGCTTACGCGGAATTGGCGGAGCGCCCAGTCCGAGGCGAGGGCTCGCGGATGAGGGTGCTAGGCCGGCGCGTGGCAGACGGCTTCGACGTTGTTGCCGTCCGGGTCGCGCACGAAAACGCCGTAGTAGTCGGGGTGGTACTCCGGCCATAGCCGGGCTTCGTGAAGCACCTCGGCACCGGTCGCGATGGCCGCCTGCTGGAAGGCGTCGACGGCGTCGCGGGATGGCGCGGAGAACGCGATGTGGCTCTCCCGGAATCCCTCGCCGGTGTCGTGGGGTCCGATCCAGAATGACGGCCGGTCGATGCCGAAGCCGACGACCGGACCGAATTCCATGACCCGCCGGCCGCCGAGGACCTCGAGGACGTCGGTGTAGAACGCCGCGCTGGCGGCGGGGTCGGCGCACTGGATCGAGACGTGGTCAAGCATGGTGGGATTGTCGTGGTTCCCTACCGGTTTCAAAAGGGCCTAGCCGCCGAAAACCATCGCCGGCAACGTCCTCAGCGGGCAGCGCGCCTCCAAGACGCCTGCCCGCCGAGGCGGCCGCTGACCTACTCGTAGGTCTTCGTCAGGTCCACCACGTTCTTCGGGTCGCAGTTGTAGATCCCGTTGTTCGGCCGGGTGACGTCCTTGTCGTAGACGAACCCGTCCGGCGTGACATCCATCATCACGTAGCAGGTCGGCTGCTGCGGGTTCTTCGGATCGGTATCGCGCGGCGGGAAGAGGCCGCCGGCGGTCCAGGCCTTCTCGGCTCCGGCCTTCTGCAGCACGCAGTCCTGCGTCAGATCGTTACCGCACGCGGTGGCGGACTTGGCCCACAGGGTCCAGGCGTTGAAGGCGAGCGCGGTGAAGTCCGTGTACGTCGGGGACGTCGTCCCGTTCGCCATGATGGTCTTGATCTCCTTGACCAGCGGGTCACTGTCCATCTCGAACGGCAGGTGGCTGAAGTACTGGTACGCCTTCGGGAATGTCCCGACGGTCTTGACCGCCTCGATGGTCTGCGGCTCGTAATACGCGTTGCCGAGCAGCAGCCAGGTGAGCTTCAGGCCGACGTCCTTCATCGCGGTCAACTCCGGTGCGATGTAGGCGGCACTGCCGGTCGCGTTCATGTACGCCAGGGCTCCGGAGCTCTTGATCTCCTCGATGTAGGGCCGCCAGTTCGACACCAGCGGGGGCCGCTCGGAGTAGTCGACGACCTTGTAGCCGATCTTCTCGACCCCATCCCGGGTGCGCAGCCCCTGCCCGCGCAGCGACGACGTGTTGCTGCTGCCGATCGCGATGCCCTTGAGGGTCTCGGGGTACTTCAGGCCGAGCAGCCGGAACGGCCCGACCTGGAGCTGGTTGGCGGGGTTGGGAGTCGGCGACACCTGCAGGCCGGCGGCGACGGCCGCAGGCGAGACGAAGTAGGACGGGATCGATCCGAGCTTGCAGGCGAGGCGCGGCTTGACGCCGGGCTCGTCCAACCCGTTCCCATTGCCGACCAGCATGAATTCCTTCTGGCAGGCCTGGATCATCTGCGGTGCGACTTCGAACAGCTTCGCGTCGTACTTGGTGAGCACGATCTTGCGGCCGTTGATGCCGCCGGCCTCGTTGCACCACTTCGTGAACGCTTCACCGACCTGGAAGAACTCCTTGCCGAGGCCCGGCGCCACGGACGATCCCGCGTCGGACATCGTGCCGATGTTGATGGTGGTCGGGGTGATCCCCCGACCGCTGCCACCGGTCGCCTTACCCGGACCGCAGATGGCCTTCAGGTCACCGAAGTCGCCCTTGCCCGGGGCGGCCGCGCTCGAGGACGCTGACGCCGAGGCGCCCCCGTTCGGCGTCTTCGACGAGCCGCCGGAGCGCCCGCAGGCGGCCAGCGCCGTAAACGTCACCACGGCCGCGCCGAGGGCCACCACGCGGGTGCCCGTGCGCATCGAACCCATGCCCATTTGCCGACCTCTGCTCTCGAGCGATTGAAGCGGCCCGACTATGGCACAGCGTGACCTGGGTCACGTGACGGATCGTCAGATCTGATGCGGATTCGTTGCCGGTGCGGTGGCGGGATGTGACGAAGGGTCCCTTATGCGCGGTAGGCAGCGCTAGGTGGCATCGCCTCACCCCGTGGTGCCGGGTCGCTGCAGGCGTCGTGCTCTACTACCAGCCACAGCCCCTCGTGACGCGTTCACGAGCGTTGTCGAGTCCCCCAGCTGAGTGGCGATCGAAGGAGTCAGTTCGACATGGAATTCGGGATCTTCAATTCGCTGTACCTGCACCACTCGCTCGTCGAGGCCGATCCCGTGCATGCCGAGCACAAGCGGCTGATGGACGAGGTCAACTGGACCAAAGCGGCCGACAAGGCGGGCTTCAAGTACACGTGGGCGACCGAGCACCACTTCCTCGAGGAGTACTCGCACCTGTCGGCGAACGAGTCGTTCCTCGGGTTCATCGCTGGGCAGACCGAGCGCATCCACATCGGCACCGGCATCAAGAACATCACGCCTCCGGTTAACCACCCGGCGCGCGTCGCGGAGCAGACCGCGATGCTCGACCACCTGTCGCTCGGGCGCTTCGAACTCGGCATGGGCCGCGGCTCGTCCAGCACCGAGCAGCGCGGCTTCGGCATCGACGACCCTGAGCTCACCAAGACGATGTTCGACGAGGTGATCGGCCAGCTGCCGCGCATGTGGCAGCCGGGCACGTACGCCTACGAGGGCGAGTACTTCACGATGCCCGAGCGCAACGTGCTGCCGAAGCCGTACACGCTTCCGCACCCGCCGCTGTGGGTGGCCGCCGGCAACCCGTCGACGTTCGAGAAGGCGGCGCGGATGGGCCTTGGCGTGCTGTGTTTCGCGACGACCAGCCGCGAGGACCTCTGCCGCTACATCGAGGTCTACAAGAACGCGATCGACGACGCGGAGCCGGTCGGCGCCTACGTCAACAACAACGTGATGGTGACCAGCCAGATGCTGTGCCTCGAGGACGGCGACCGGGCCCGGCGCATCGCTTCCGACATGACCAGCGGCTATCAGAACAGCCTGGTCTTCCGGTATCTCGACACCTTCCCGAAGCCTCCGTACATCCCGGACTGGCCGGAAACGCTTCCGGACGCCACGGTCGATCAGCTGAAGGAGGCCGTGAAGTCGGGCGCCGTGCTCATCGGCAGCCCGGAGGAGTGCGAGAAGGCCTGCGAAACCTGGGTGGGCACGGGCGCCGACCAGCTCACGTTCGGCATGCTGTCGACGACGATGCCGGTGGAGGTCGCCATCGAGGCGGTCGAGCTCTTCGGCTCGACCATCATCCCGGCGTTCGACAAGGACCCGGTCCACAGCACCACCCGCCAGCGCGAGGCGCAGCTCGGCAAGCAGCCGGCGGGCGTCTGAGGTATCAGCGGCGCCGGGCCGTCACGAAGCGCGGCCGGTCCAGATGATCGACGTGGTCGCTCACGTCCTGCCACACGCCGGCATCAGCAAACACCGCCGGCGCAGTAGTGCCCTGGCGGTCGGAATGCTCGACGATCACGTGGCCGCCCGGCCGCAGCAGGCGGCGTCCCGTTGACTCGATCGCGCGGACGATGTCGAGGCCGTCGGAGCCGGCGATGAGCGCGACCTCGGGAGTGTGATCGCGGACCTCGGGAGCGACGGAGGGCAGTTCGGAGGTGGCGACGTAAGGCGGGTTGCTGACGAGAACGTCCACGCGCCCGTTGAGTTCGGGCAACGCGTTTGCCGCATCTCCTTGCCGGATGTCGACAGCGAGTCCGTTGTGCCGGGCATTGCGCCGCGTCCACACCAGAGCACCGGGATCGAGTTCTACCGCATAGACCTGGGCCTCGGGTACCTCGGCGGCGATCGATAGCGCCATGGTGCCGGCACCGCTGCACAAGTCGACGCATTGCGGCGCTTCGATCCCGTCAGCGATCAATTCTCGCAACGTCGTCACGGCCCAGTCGACAACCGATGACGTCTCGGGCTGCGGGACGAATACGCCTGGGCCGACCAGCAACTCGATCTCGCGGAAGCGGACGGTGCCGCCCAGGTGATCAAACGGGTCTTCTCGCAACCGAGGAGATACGAAGGCGTTCGTCACCGGCTGCCGCCTGTTTTCGTCACGGCCTGGATTTACCTGCTGGTGACGACGGCAAACCCGATCGTGCCCCTCAGGCGAGAGCGGGCGTACGCGTGTCACGCCCCGAGCGCAGCACGGCGCCGGGGCGGTTGGCGGTCAATTCTCCATTGGTGACAAGGGATTCGCCGTTCACGAGGACGTGCTCCACGCCTCTCGATCCCGCGTACAACCGGGCGGCTCCTCCGGGTAGGTCGGTGCGCAGCGTCGTTTCTTCGGTGGCGATCGTGGCCGGGTCGAACACCACGACATCGGCGCAGAATCCTTCGGCGAGCCGGCCGCGATCGATCAGGCCGTAGAGCTCTGCCGGCACCTCGGTGATGAGCTGCACGGCTTCCTCCAACGGCAGCAGACCGCGGTCGCGGACGGCTTCGCCGAGCAACGTCGTCGTGTAGTTGAAGGTGGCGAGCAGGTCCAGGTGGGCACCGGCGTCCGAGGCGCCGATGACGGCGCGGCCGTCACGCCACACGTCGAGGCGCAGCTTCCACTCCTCATCGGTCGAGATGGGCGTGTCCATGCCGAAGCTGGTGAGCAGGTCGTCGGCGACGGCGATGTCGCACAGCACGTCGAACGGATCGCGGCCCTGCTCGGCGGCGATCTCGCCGACGGTCCGGCCTTCGTATCCATGATTCGCGGGGTTGGGCGAGCTGAAGATGCGACGCGTCGCCCAGTCGGCGAGCCCGCGCATCGGGTTGGTGGGCGCTTGCGCGGCGGCGTTCAGGTCCGCACGGGCAGCGGGGTCGGCCAGGATCGCCTTCTTGTACGAGCGGGGCAGGCCCATGACGGTCTCCCAGCCAGGCATCGCGTCGAGCACGAAGCCGGAGGCGAACGACAGCCGGATGCCCGAGATCTTCGGGATGGTCAGGGCGATGACCTTGCCGCCGCGCTCGCGGGCCACATCCCCGGCCGACAGCTGGTTTTCGATGCCGGCTGCATTGGCCTGCGTGATGACGAGGATGTTCCAGTTGAGCGGCCGCTGCGCCTCGACGGACATGTCGGCCATGAGCTCCTTGGCCCAGGGCTCGAACGCCCCGACCATCGGCAGGAACTCCAGCGAGGTCCCTTCGAACTCGCCGGTGACCCGGCACAGCCGCATGAGTTCCGCGGTGCTGGCGTGGCGGGACGGCACCATCTGGCCGTCGGCGTCGTTGTGGGTGCGCGCCCACGACGACGAGAAGCCCAGCCCGCCCGCTTCCAGTCCGTCACGCAGCAGGCCCGCCATGGTCTCGACCTCGTCAGAAGTCGCCGCGCGCTTGTTGGCTTCGCCGCCCATCGCGAGCCGGCGGATCGCCGAGTGGCCGACCATCACCGCGATGTTCGGCCCGACCCGGCCCTCGAGCTCGTCGAGGTACTGCGCCGTGGTGCGCCACGACCACGGCACGCCCTCCTGCAGCGACTCCAGCGGCATGCCCTCGACCCGGGCCAGCATCCGCATGAGGTAGTCGGCATCGGCCGCATCGTCCGACAGCGGAGCGATGGTAAAGCCGCAGTTGCCGGCCAGTGTCGTCGTCACGCCGTGCAGGGGAGACGGAGTCAGCGCGCCGTCCCAGAACGCCTGGGCGTCGAAATGAGTGTGTACGTCGATGAATCCGGGGCTGACGATCTTGCCTTCGGCGTCGATGATCCGGGCGGCGTCACCGTCGACGCGACCGATCGCGACGACTCGGCCGTCCTTGATCGCGACGTCAGCGCGGGTGCGCGGCGCCCCCGTCCCGTCGATGACGTCTCCGCCGCGGATGACCAGATCGAACATGCGCCACGCTCCATCTCGTGCCGATGGCAAGGCTGACGTCGGCACGATATAGCCCGGCTCGCAAGCAGCGGCGGCCCGCATCCCGGCGGGCCGCCGCTATCCGGTCAATCAGGTGTCAGGAACCGGGCTCAGCGGGGTCGTTTGACGCCTGCTCAGGGTCCTCAGCGAGGATCAGGTAGAGCGAACGCCTCGCCTGGTTCAGGATGTCCTGGGCGGCAGCGATCTGCGCCTCCGTCCCGCTGAGGCCGACCGCGCGGGCGGCATCGCGCACGCGCTCGACCGACCCGCGAAGGTCATGGCTTCCGCCGCCCTGCTTGGTGATCTCGGTGAACGGATCGGCGATGGTGTCGGCGATCGCGGCGAGGTGCTCGCGGCCTGCGTCGGTGAGGGTGACCAGCTTGCGACCGGAGTCGGGTGTGACGGCGACCAGGCCCTCGTCCTCGAGTTGGGCAATGGTCGGGTAGATGGCGCCGGGGCTGGGGCGCCAGGCGCCGTTCGTACGCTCGGCGATGGCCTGCATCAGCTGGTAGCCGTGCATCGGCGCGTCAGCAAGCAGCAGCAGCGAGGCGGCACGGATGTCGCCGCGCTGCGCCCGCCCCCGTCCGCGACCTTCGCCGCGGTACGGGCCGCCGCCAAAGCGACGTCCTCCGCCGCGGGCCGCCGGCCCTTCGGGGTGGTGGCGCCGGCGGACGCTGAAATCCCGGCCTCGGGCACCCTCGTGATCGTGTCGTTCAGTGTGCGATCGGATCTCGGCCCGATCTTCGTAGCTGCGCATCATGACTAGCTCCTGTCATTCGATGAACTCTCTGTTCATGACAGTAACGATATATCACGACTGCTCAATGCACAACCTCCGGTATGGACGGAGTTGACTCTCCACATGCCCACGGCCCCCGGATCAGTCGACCGTCATTTCGGTGAGGAGGGTGGTCGGCTCTCCTACGGCTCCTACCTGCGCCTACCTCAGCTGCTCGACACGCTGGCACCGCAGAGTGGCCACCACGACGAGCCGCTGTTCATCACGGTCCATCAGGTCTACGAACTCTGGTTCCGCCTGCTCCTGCACGAGCTGGAAGGCGCGCGCGACGCGCTCTTCGCCTTCGATCTGCGCCGCTGCAGGCACCTCCTGCACCGAGTCCACGCCATCGAACGCGTCCTGATCGAGCAGATCGCGGTCCTGGAGACGATGACCCCGCAGGACTTCCTCGCTTTCCGCGAGTTGCTCTCGCCGGCGAGCGGCTTTCAATCCGTCCAGTTCCGCGAACTGGAATTTCTCTCCGGACTGAAGGACCCCGATTTCGCAGCACGACTCCGGGCAGCGTCGGATACGGAGCGCGCGCGGCTGTCGCGCCGCCTCGCCGAACCCAGCCTCTGGGACGCGTTCACGGCGGCCCTCGCGGATCGGGGAGTAAGCGCCGGTCTTGACGGGCTGGTGCGGATCGCGGTCGAACCTGCGCTCGGCCCGCTGTGGGACGTCGCCGAGGATCTGCTCGATCACGACGAGAGCGCCGCCCTCTGGCGGGCCCGCCACGTCACGATGGTCGAGCGTCAGATCGGCGGCAAGCCGGGCACCGGCGGCTCTTCCGGCGCTCCGTACCTTCGGGGCCGGCTCGACGTGCGCTACTACCCCCTGTTATGGGAGGTTCGCGGCCGCTTGTGAACGGCGCTGAACCGGGCGCGCGCCAGGCTTGCCTATGATCGCGCCAGCTCGCTGCGACGCCGCGTCGCGGGCCACGGGACGGAGGTGCAGCCGTGACGACTCCGGTGGCGGACGTGGCTCCTACCTCCTCGATGGCCGCGCGAATGACCGCGATCCTCGACACCTTCGACAGCCCGCAGCGGCGCCGGAGCCTGCCGGACGTCGTGCGACTCACCGGGCTTCCGAGCTCGACGGCGCATCGCATCCTGGACCAGCTCGTGCAGCTCGGCTGGGTCGATCACGGCGCGACGGGCTACACCCTGGGCTGGCGCGCCCGCCGGCTTTCCGGGCAGGTCGACACCACGGGTGTGCTGCGCGAGGTCGCGGCGCCGTATATCCAGGAACTCGCGCTCCGGACCCCGTTCATCGTCCACCTGGCGGTGCTCGACGGTCCCTGCGTCCGGTACCTGGACAAGGTCGGTGGGCCCGAGGCGCTGCGCGTTCCCTCGCGTGTCGGTGGCCTGCTGCCGGCGCACCTCACGGCCGTCGGGAAGGCCATGCTGGCGTACCTCGAGACCGAGACGCTGGACGCCACGCTCGCCGAGTCGGCCTCGCGCGGCGATGTCGCGGCAGCGGATTTCGGGGCGATCTACGGAGAGCTCATGTCCATCCGCTCGCGCGGCGGGCTGTCGAGCGAGCGCAGGAATCCCTTGGCGGCAGTGGCGTGCGTAGGGGCGCCGATCTTCGGTGGTGGGGGCCAGGTGGTCGGCGGGCTGTCGCTGTGCGACGGCGGCAAGGGGACGTCTCTCGACCCGTTCACGCCACTGCTTCGGGAGCGTGCCAAGCAGATCTCGGCCGCGATGTCGCGCGGGTCCGAGGTCGCGCCGTGAGCGACGCGCGAGACAAGGCGCGGATGCTGTACTCGGCGCGCCGCACGCGTCGTCCGATCGCGCCCTTCACCGATGCCGAACCGGCGCTCGACATGGCCGACGGCTACGCCATCCAGCGCGAGCTCGTCCAGTTGCTGATCGCCGACGGCGACCGCATCGTCGGCCACAAGGTGGGCGCCACTTCCGAGGCGATGCAGCGGATGATCGGCCTCGACTCGCCGGACTACGGTCCGGTGCTGGCGTCGACGGTCTTCCACGACGGCGACGAGATCGCGCTCGAGCAGTTCATCGCTCCGAAGGTGGAGGCCGAAATCGGCTTCGTCCTCGGAGAGCGGTTGCAGGGCCCAGGCGTCAGCGATGCCGACGCGCGCGCGGCCATCGCCGAGGCGTTCGGCGCCATGGAGATCGTCGATTCGCGGATCGCGGACTGGCGGATCCAGCTGGCCGACACCGTTGCCGATCTGGCGTCGAACGGCGCCATCCTGGTCTCGGACCACCGCGTGGCGGCGGCGGGCATCGACTTCCGGGAGATCGGCATGGAGCTGTTCCGGGGCGGAGAAGGCGGAGCGAAGGTGGACTCGGGTACCGGGGCGGCCGTGCTCGGCGATCCGGTCACGGTGCTCACGTGGCTGGCGAACGTCCTCGGGGCCGACGGCGTCGCGCTCGAACCCGGCCACCTGATCATGACCGGTGCGCTGCACGCGGCGATCCCGCTCGCGGCCGGCGAAACGTACCGGGCGGACTTCGACCTGCTGGGTTCGGTGACGCTCCGCACCCGGTAGTGCCACTCCCGTTCACCGGGAGCGCCGCGGGCGGGTCCGGCAGGGCTCGCGCTAGCCTGCGCCCGTGGTCCACGAGGTGGTACGTCGCGTCGAAGAACTCTCCGATCGGCTGCGCAAGGTGGCCGGCGAGACGGAATCGCTCGGCCGGCTCTCCGACGAGAGCGTGCGGGTCGTTCGCGAGGCCGGCGTCATGCGCCTGCTCCAGCCGCCGGAGTACGGCGGCTACGCGGCCCATCCTCGCGACTTCGCCGAGGCCGTCATGGCGGTGGCGAAAGCGTGCGGATCGACCGGGTGGGTGTGCGGCGTCGGGGGCGTTCACCCGTGGGAGATGGCGCTCATGGACCGGCGGCTGCAGGAAGAGGTGTGGGGCAACGATCCCGACACCTGGATCGCCTCGCCGTACATCCCGAACGGAGTGGCGAACCCGGTCGACGGCGGCTACGTCCTCACTGGGCGGTGGCAGTTCTCGTCCGGTACCGATCACTGCGACTGGATCTTCCTCGGTGCCCTCGTCGGCGACGGGGCCGGTGGGCTGGCCCAGCCGGTCACCGTGCTGCACGTTGTCCTGCCGCGGCCGGACTACACGATCGTCCCGGACTCCTGGGACGTCATCGGCCTATGCGGCACCGGCAGCAAGGACATCGTCGTCGACGGCGCGTTCATCCCGACCTATCGCACGATCAACGCGGAGGACGTGAGCGCCGGCACCCTCGCCGCGGAGCGCGCGGGACGTCCGGAGGCGGTCTACAAGCTGCCCTTCTGGTCGATCTTCCCGCTCGGCATCACGAGCGCGGTCATCGGCATCTGCGAGGGCGCTCTGGATGCCCACCTGGACTACCAGCGCAGCCGCACGTCGGCCGCGGGACGCAAGCTCAAGGACGATCCGTACTCGATGTACGCGATCTCCGACGCCGCCGCCGACATTGCCGCCGCGCGCGTTCAGCTCATCGACGGCATCAGCCGCATGCACGACAAGCTCGAGGCCGGCCAGCCGGTGACGTTCGAGGAACGCGCCATCATGCGGCGCAATCAGGTGCGCTGCGCCTGGCGGGCCGTCGCCGCGGCGGATCAGATCTTCCAGCGCTCCGGGGGCAATGCCGCGCGCCGGGAGAACGTGATCCAGCGCTTCTGGCGCGATGCCCATGTGGGGCTCCAGCACGCGATCCACGTGCCGGGCGACATCTACCACGCCAGCGCGATGGTCGAGATGGGGCTCGAGCCGAGCGCCGGCCTGCTGCCGCTCATCTGATGAGGGGCGGGGGAAAGGCGACCGCCGCCATCGTCGGTTCCGGCAACATCGGCACCGACCTGCTGTACAAGCTGCTACGCCACAGCGAACTGATCGAGCCGGCGTACATGGTGGGGGTCGACCCGGCGTCCGACGGCCTGGCCCGGGCAGCGCGGATGGGCTTGGAGACGAGTGCCGCGGGCATCGACTGGCTGCTGGCCCAGGATCCGCTTCCCGATGTCGTCTTCGAGGCGACGAGTGCCAAGGCCCATCTCGCGCACGCGCCGCGTTACGCCGAGGCCGGCATCACCGCCATCGACCTGACCCCGGCCGCGATCGGCCCCTACGTCTGCCCGCCGGTGAACCTGGACGCGAGCGCTGGACATCTGGCCGTCCGCAACGTCAACCTCATCACCTGCGGCGGGCAGGCGACCGTGCCCATCGTCGCGGCAGTCTCGCGAGTGGTGCCGGTCGCCTACGCCGAGATCGTCTCCTCGATCGCCTCCCGGTCCGCGGGACCCGGGACGCGCGCCAACATCGACGAGTTCACGGTGACAACGGCGCGGGCGCTCGAGCAGGTCGGCGGCGCCGGGCAGGGGAAGGCGATCATCGTGCTGAACCCCGTCGAGCCGCCCATGATCATGCGCAACACCGTCTTCTGCTCGGTGCCGCCCGAGGCTGCTGAACCCGGGCCGCTGCAGGACCGGGTGAGCGAGTCCATCCACACCATGGTCGAGCGGGTGCAGGAGTACGTCCCCGGCTACCAGCTCAAGTCCGAGCCGCAGTTCGACCCGCCGCGCGCGGGCTGGAACGACATGGCGCGTGTCGCCGTCTTCCTGCGCATTGCCGGGCGCGGGGACTACCTGCCGGACTACGCCGGCAACCTCGACATCATGACCGCCGCCGCGGCCCGGGTCGGCGAGCTGTTCGCCGCCCATCGTGCGATGTCGGCAGGCGCGTCGTGACCGCGCCCGAGCTCGACGTGCGGATCACCGACTCCACCCTGCGCGACGGCAGCCATGCGATGCAGCACCGGTTCACCGAAGGCCAGGTGCGCGCCATCGTCCACGCCCTGGATTCGGCCAACGTTCAGGTCATCGAGGTGTCGCATGGCGACGGCCTCGGCGGTTCGAGCTTCAACTACGGCTTCTCCGCCGTCGACGAGTTTCAGCTGATCGAGGCCGCCGTCG
Organism: uncultured Actinomycetota bacterium; assembly: GCA_963782485.1. Taxonomy (GTDB): domain Bacteria; phylum Actinomycetota; class Actinomycetes; order Frankiales; family Frankiaceae; genus DATAZK01. Next base: position 15,294 of record CAWAJV010000003.1, on the reverse strand, counting down.
ACGAGGCCACGCGCGCGCGCATCGCGGTCCTGCTGCTGCCTGGAGTGGGCACCATCGACTCGTTGCGCCGAGCCCGTGACTGCGGCGCCGACGTCGCGCGCATCGCGACGCACTGCACCGAGGCCGACGTGTCCGGCCAGCACTTCGGTGCGGCCCGCGAGCTCGGCATGGAAACCGTCGGCTTCCTGATGATGGCCCACCGGATCGGGCCCCAGGAGCTGGCCGCGCAGGCCCGGATCATGGTGGATGCGGGAGCGCAATGCGTCTACGTGGTCGACTCGGCTGGAGCACTCGTCCTCGGCGATGCTCAGCAGCGCGTTCAGGCCGTGCACGCCGAGATCGGGGAGCAGGCGCAGGTGGGCTTTCACGGCCACCAGAACCTCTCGCTGGGAGTCGCGAACTCGGTGCTCGCGGCCCAGAACGGCGCCCAGCAGATCGACGGGGCGCTCTGCGCGCTCGGCGCCGGGGCCGGCAACGCCCCGACCGAGATCGTGGCGGCGACCTTCGAGCGGCTCGGCATCATCACGCGGGTAGACATCAACCGCGTGCTGCAGGCGGCGGATGAGGTGGTGAAGCCGATGCTGCCGCGGCTGCCGTGGACCGATCGCGCGGCCATCACGCAGGGGTACGCCGGCGTGTACTCGTCGTTCCTGCTGCATGCGGAGCGGGCGGCGGAGCGCTACGGAGTTGCGGCGCATCGGATCCTGCAAAGGGTCGGCGAGCTCGGCTACGTCGGAGGCCAGGAAGACATGATCATCGACGTGGCGCTAGATCTGCAGGCGGCTGATGAGGAGTCGACACGTGCCTGAGCTGACGTATGAGGCCACCAGCCGTTCCGTGCAGACGGATCAGGGTCAGCTGCATTACCACGAGGCCGGTGACGGACCGCCGCTCCTCCTGCTGCACGGCTCCGGTCCCGGGGTCAGTGCATGGGCGAACTACCGCGGCAATCTCGCCGCGTTGAGCGCGCACTTTCGGGTGCTGGCGTTGGACTTTCCGGGCTTCGGGAGCAGCTATGCGCCCGAGACGAACCCGGTGATGGTGGCTCCGGGCGCGGTGCTCGCCTTCCTGGACGCGCTCGGGCTCGATGCGGTGGCGGTGGTCGGTAACTCGATGGGCGGAGGGGTAGCGGCCCAGGTCGCTGCCGGGCAGCCGGAGCGGGTCAGCCGCCTGGTCACGCTCGGCGGGGTCGGTGTCCCGCTGTTCAGCGCCAGCCCGCCGGAGGGCATCAAGCTGCTCGTCGAGTTCGTGGAGGACCCCACCCGCGATCGGCTCGTCAAGTGGATGCAGTCCATGGTCTACGACACCGGCCTCATTACCGACGAGTTCGTGCAGCTGCGCTGGGAGCAGGCGACGGAACCCGCGGCGCTCGACGGGATCCGCCGCATGTACAACCAGCAGCTGCTGGACAATTTCCGTTTGATCGCAGGCAATCCAGGCGCGCTGGCCATGCTGCCGAAGATCCAGGCGCCCACCCTCCTCACGTGGGGACGCGATGACCGGGTGACCCCGCTGGATGGCGCTCTGGGTCCGATGCGGTTCATTCCCCGCTGCGAGTTGCACGTGTTCTACGACTGCGGGCACTGGGCGATGATCGAGCGCAAGGACGAGTTCGAGAGCGTCGTGCTGTCGTTCCTGCTGCGGGACAAGAGTTAGGGGCGCGGCCGTGACCATCCTTTCGCTGGGGTACTTGCGGATCCGCAGCCCACACCTGGACGAGTGGCGGACCTTCGCGCGGGACGTGCTCGGCTTCATGCCGGCGCCGGGTAGCGGGCCAGCCCAGCACTACCGCTGGGACGCCTACCCGTACCGGCTGGCGGTCCTTCCCGGAGAGGCACCGGACGTCGAGGCCATCGGCTACGAGGTCGGTGACGACCGGGATCTGGCTGAGGTCGTCCGCACCCTCGAAAAAGCCGGTATTGCAGCGGCTTTCGGCTCGCCCGAGGAGGCGGCGCAGCGGCAGGTCAGCGGGTTCGCGAGCTTCACGGATCCAGCCGGTGCGCCGATCGAGATCTTCTACGGCCCGGTACTCACCCACGAGCCGATCGTGACGCCACTCGTGTCGTCGTTCGTCACCGGCGACATGGGCATGGGGCATGTGGTCGTCAACGTGCCGGAAGCCAAGAGCGAGATCGACTTCTACCGTGACGTGCTGGGCTTCCACTGCCGCAACACCTGGCAGATACCGGGCATGTCGATGGCCTTCCTCGGCTGCAATCCGCGCCACCACACGTTCGCGCTCGCCGAAGGCTTCGGCATGCCGGGGCTGCTCGTCCACTTCATGGTCGAGGTCGCGACGATCGACGACGTCGGCTACGCCCAGGACCGTTGCGTCGATGCCGGGGTCCCGGTCGTGATGGGGCTCGGCCGGCACACCAACGACCACATGATCTCGTTCTACTGTGCGACGCCCGACGGTTTCATGGTCGAGGTCGGCTGGGGCGGCCTGCAGATCGCCGACCCCACGACCGAAGGCACGTACCAGATCACCAAGCCGAGCTTCTGGGGACACCGGCCGCTGAAGGTGTGAGGCGTCAACCTCCGACACAGGCAAGGATCTGATCGACCACTGCTCGGGGCGCCTGATCGGCGTTCACCACGAAGGCACCCACTTCCCGGTAGCTCGCCTCAACCGTCCGACTCCATCCGAGGATCGCGGTCAGTTCCGCGGGAGCCTTGCCGAACCGGTTCGTGGTGCGGGTCGCGAGACGTTCGCGCAGTCTGGACTCCTCGAGGATCAGGCAGATGACAACGTCGAAGAGCCCCCACACCTCGGATTCGTTCTCCACCGAACCGCACAGGAAGACCGTCTGATCCCTGGCCGAGCGGGCCAGCTGGGCAACCCTCTCGGGGCGAATCATCCAGCCGTGCTCCTGCAGCCACGTCTCCGGGTGGTTTCCGGCCCCGGGATCGTCAACTTCCTGCCCGGTCGCGCGAAGGCACCAGGTAGAGAAGCCGTCTTCGTCGGCGTCGAAGCTCCGGTAGCCGCGCCTCGCCAACTCCAGACGCGACGTCGATTTGCCGGTCCCAGACACTCCGGTGATCCACACGAGACCCACGAGCGAAAGTGTCGCACCGACTGCTCCCACCCGAGGGGCGCGAACAGGTTCTTGAGGGAGTTGTCGTCCGCGCGGCCGAGCAGCGCGATCCCCTGCAAGCGTCTCGCGGCATCAGTCGAGCCGGTGGCCGAGCACCCCGCGAACGTGGGCGGCGATGTCGGCGCCGATCAGCGCGGGGCTCTCCAGCGGTCCGAAGTGGCCGAGGTAGCGATGCGTGCGCGCTGCACCTTCCGGGAGCGAGGCAGCAAGGATCGGCACGACGGCGGCCAGCGGTGAATGCGGCTCCCCACCAGCGACGCACAGCGTGGGAATCTCGGACGCGGTCACCGTCGCGACCGAAATGTCGCCGCTCGACTCGAAGGTTGCCGCTTCGTTCTCCGGCGTGCATTTCAGCGCGACCGTGCCGTCGTCGAGTTCGCGGAAGCCGTGCTCGACGTACGCGGCCAAGGACGACGCCTCGAGCTTGTTCAGTGGCGGGCGTGAGGAGTAGCGCCAGAGCGCAGCTGACTTGGAGGGAAAGGTCCCCTGGCGTCGCCGCGCCGCCTCGGACATCGGATTGCTGCCGGGCATCCGGCCCGGCACGGCTCGCTCGCTCATCGCCGGCTCGTACGCGTACAGCGAGTGGCACAGGCCGGCGTGCTCGGCAGCGGCCTGGAGCGCGACTGCGGCCCCCATGGAGTGACCGACGATGGCGCCGAGCGGGGCATCCGGTGAGATCGTCTGCTTGGCCAGCAGGAGATGCGGGATCTGCTTGCGCCAGCTGAAGTCGCCGCCCGCGGGCGGGTCCGAATCGCCGTGTCCCGGGAAGTCGAGCGCCCAGACGTGGAAGTCGGCAGCCAATACGCGGGCGAGCGGTTCGTACGCCCGCCCGCAGAAACCTGTCGCGTGGCAGATGAGCACCGCGGGTCCGTCGCCACCGAGGTCGTGAAGCGCAAAACGGCTGATGTGAGCGGCGTTCAGGAACACGAGGCAAGCCTACGAGGGCCGGTTGTCGGCTTCGGCAAGGCGCCGGAAGTTCATCAACTGCCGGCGGGCCATGGGCCAGTCGCCGACGGCGAGCAGCGCGCTGCGCCACGTGCGCCGCGGGATCACGATCTTCAGGAGCAGGCGCGAACCACTGGCGCGGGGAACGATCAGGTACGACATGGTCGCTCCCATGATCCGGGCGGTGAGCTGGCGGCCCGGCTCGGCGCTGATCACCCGGCCGACCGCGTAGCGCCCACCTGCGGTAGAGAAGCGATCCCCGGGCTGGGGATCGGAGATGTCCAGCAGGGTCTGCGGCGACCGGCGGCCGAAGTTGTCGATCAGGTCGTAGGAGTACGGCGCCAGGCGCACCTGGCGGAGCCACTGCCAGACGATGGGCGGTGGCGCATCGATAGTGATGCCGCGAAATAGCTGGATCCCTGCTTCGGGGACCACCTCGTCGCAGCCGTAAGCCAAGCGCACCTCGTCGTCCGTCACGCCCCAGCGATCTCCCAGCACCTCGCGATCATTCCCCGTGTCGTGCAGGGCGATGCGCGGGTGGCGGTGTCGGCTGCACGTCAAACGGTGTCAGGGGGCCTGCGATCAGCGCGACGCTTGCCGGGACCTCAGCACGTGCGTTGAAAGGAATCACCCGTGCCCGCCACTGCTTCGATGTCCCAGTCGTCCGCGACCTTCCCGCTTCTCGACGATCGCGATGACGGCCCAGACCTGACCGGCATGTTGATGGCGCACCTCGTGTTTCGCCGCGAGTTCGCGCGCCTGGCCGCGACGATCTCCGCACCGGACGCCGTGCGCCATGACGACGCCATCGAGGAACACATCGCTTTCGTCTGCCGGGTTCTGCACCATCACCACACTGTCGAAGACACGATGATCTGGCCCTACCTCCTGCAGCGCGACCCGGAGGCCAAGGGCGTGCTCGACCGTCTCGAAGCTGAGCATGAGCAGATGGACCCGCTCATCGGCGTCGTCACCGATCGATCCATGCGATCTCGCGCGGCGCGGACTCGCGCTCGAAGAGCTCTCCTCGCTCATCAACGCCCACCTGGACTACGAGGAAGCCCACGCCGTCCCGATGATCCGCCGGTTCTTCACCGAGCGGGACTTCCTCCAGGTCGAGAAGTCGGTGATGAAAGCGACGCGCCGGGAGGTCCCCACGCTGATCGGGGTGGTGAGCGATCACGTGACGTCGGAGGAGTTCGCCGCCCTGGTGGCCGCTGCCCCGGCGGTGCTCGCGCTGTTCTGGAAAGTCTCCTGGCGCCGCCGGTGGACGGCCAAGCGGGCGCTGCTCTACGGACGCTGACGCCGGAGCGGCTGACGGCCTGCGCCATGATGACCCACCAGCAGGCGCATAACCGGAGGTGGGCATGAGGGCAGCCGTGCTGCACGCGTACGACGAGCCATTGGTGATCGAGGAGCTCGGCTCGCCCAAGCTCGGCGACCACGAGGTCCGCCTCCGGATCGACGCCAGCGGCGTCTGCCGGAGTGACCTGAGCGTGATGCACGGCGGCCTCCCGCTCCCGCCGCCGATCATCCTGGGCCACGAGGGCACCGGCGTCGTCACCGAGGTCGGACCGTCGGTGAGCCGGGTCAAGCCGGGCGACCGGGTGATCGCATCCTTCACGGCGACCTGCGGCGACTGCTGGTACTGCCGGCACGATCTGTCCAACATGTGCGAGGCGACATCGGCCAGCTCGATGCTGCCGCGCGGCATCCGCCTGGACGGCAGCCCCGTCATCGGCATGATCGGGCTCGGCACCTTCACCGACGAGATGACGCTCAACGAGCTGCAGGCCATCCCGGTGCAGACCGAGCTGCCACCGGAGCAGCTCGCGCTGATCGGCTGTGGTGTCACCACCGGCGTCGGCGCGGCGCTCAACACGGCCAAGGTGACGCCGGGGGCGAGCGTGGCGGTGATCGGCTGCGGTGGAGTCGGGCAGGCCGTTATCCAGGGTGCGCGCATCTGCGGCGCAGCCCGGATTTTCGCGATAGACCCGGTCGCGCTGAAGCGGGAGGCCGCGCGAGACAACGGGGCAACCGACTTCGTCGACCCGGCGGCCGGCGACCCGGTACAGGCGGTCATGGACGCCACCGGGGGACGTGGGGCTGATTTCGTCTTCGAGGTGCTCGGCTCGCCGGAGACCATCAACCAGGCGTTCCGGACGGCTCGACGCGGCGGCACGATCGTCGTCGTGGGCATGCCACGGGTGGACGCGATGGTGACGATGCCGGCGTTCCCGCTCTTCTCCGAGGAGAAGAAGCTCTGCGGGTGCGCGTACGGCACCTCGCAGAACCGCCGCGACTTCCAGCGCTACATCGACCTCGCCGAGTGCGGGCGGCTTGACGTCGCGTCGATGGTGAGTCGCCGGATCGGGCTGGATGACGTCAACGACGCCTTCCGGGCGATGGAGGCGGGCGAGGTCATCCGCAGCGTCATCTACTAGGGGGTTGTCCGATGCAGGCGATCGTGGTCGGCACCGCGTTCGGTGGACGCGTTCACGTACCGGCGCTGCGGGCCGCCGGGTTCGACGTGGTCGCGCTCGTCGGGCGCGACCGTGCGGGCACCGCTGCGCGCGCCGAGGAGCTCGGGGTTGCCCATGGCGTCACCGATCTGGCCGGCGCGCTAGCGCTGGTGAGCGATCCCTTCGTGGTCACGGTCGCGACGCCCCCGGACTCACACGTCGAGCCGGTACTCGCTGCCCTGGCTGCCGGGGCACACGTGCTCTGCGAGAAGCCGTTTGCGCTCTCGACTGCCGGCGCCGAGCGGATGGTCCGGGCCGCTGCGGAGGCCGGAACGGTCGCGCTGGTCGGATGCGAATTCCGCTGGGCGATGGACGAAGCGCTGGTGGCCCGGCTGATCCATGACGGCGCGATCGGCACGCCGCAGGTGGCCACCTTCGTGCAGCACTCCGGCCTCGTCGCGAACGGCCTGCCGCAGGCCTTCAATGCCGGCTGGTGGCTCGACACCAGCCGCGGTGGCGGGATCCTCAACGCCGCCGGCGTGCACGTCATCGACCGCTTCCGGTCCTGGTTCGGTGAGGTCGACGCGGTCAGCGGGCAGCTCGGCCACGTTGCGCCGGTCTCGCGAGGCGGCGCCGAAGACACCTACACGGCGAGCCTGCGGTTCGCGTCCGGCTGCCTGGCGACGCTTCAACACTGCGCCGGGTCCCAGGGGCCCGGGCTGCGGGTCTGCCGCGTCGTGGGAGACGCGGGCAGCGTCTGGCTGGAGGACGGCACCGTCCGGCTGGCCGATGTGGCTTCTGACCGCGTCGTCGAGGTGCCGGCCGAACTCGTCCTGCCTCCGCCGCCGGGCGCCAGCTCCGATCCCCGCGAGGTGTTCACCTGGCTGGAGCTGCCGGCGTACACCCGCCTGACAGCGCGCTTTCGCGACCTCATCGAGGGCCGGGCGATTGATCCCGCAGCCCCGGCCACGCCCACGTTCGCCGACGCGTTGCGCACCCAGCGCGTCGCTGACGCGATACGTGCGTCGAGCACACAGTCGGGGGCGTGGATCGACGTTCGAGAACCGTCGTGATCCTGTGCAGCGGGACGTTCAACGCGGCCGTGCCCTTCCTGGAGAAGGCCGAAGCGGCGGCCCGTGCCGGCTTCGACGGCATCTCTATCTACGCCCGTGAGTACGCGCCAGGTCTGGGCTCACGCCTGCGTGACCTCGGGTTGCGCGTGGGCGAAGTGGACGGCGCGATGGCCTGGCGACCCGGTCAGCCGGGGATCGCCGTCGAGCGTGCCGTCGACATCGCCGTCGACCTGCAGGCACGCTCGATCACGGTGCTCGAGACCACCGGGGAGGCGCTCGATCCGGCCGAGGCGGCGGATCACTTCGCCCACGTGTGCGAGCTGGCCGCGCCCGCCGGGCTGTTCGCTGACGTCGAACCGTTCGCCTGGTCCGGCCTCGCGACGCTGTCCGCCACCTCCGACATCCTCCGACGCGCCGGGTGCCCCAACGGCGGCATCATGCTGGACGTCTGGCATCTCGTCCGCGGCCCGGAGAGCGGTCACCTCGACCCCGCGTACATCGACCTGGTGCACGCCGTGCAATTGTCGGACCCGGCGCCCGATGCCGAACGACGTTCTGTCGCGCTTCGCGATGAGTGCATGAGCGATCGCCGGCTTCCGGGGGCGTGGTCGCAAAAGGTGCTCCAGGCGTTGCCGGGAGTGCCCTTCGAGTTCGAGGTGTTCGGCCTGCCCGGTTCGCCGGACGAGGTTGCCGCGGCCGCGTACCGGAACCTGAAGATGGTGACCAACCGCTAGACACCGCAACGTCAAGGAGGACAGGGTGGCCGGTCGATTCGCAGGGCGCCGCACGCTCGTCACGGGCGCGAGCCGCGGCATCGGCGCGGGTATCGCCGAGCGGCTCGCTGCCGAGGGTGCTGATGTCGTCATCACGGCTCGCACCCTCGAGCAAGCACGACCATCTCGCCGGCAGCCTGCGAGAAACCGAGAGCCGGCTGAGGGGATACGGCACCAAGGTGGGCGTCGTCGTCGCCGATCTCACCGATGCGGAGGATCGGGCTCGGGTGGTGCCCGAGGCCGTCGACCTGCTCGGCGGGCCGGTGGAAATCCTGGTCAACAACGCCGCCGCGGCCATCTACGCGCCGCTGGCGACGTACCCGCTGAAGCGTCGGCGGATCGTCTTCGAGGCGAACGTGCACGCCCCGCTCGACCTGGCCCAGGCGGTCCTGCCCGGCATGCAGGCGGCAGGGGAGGGCTGGATCGTCAACGTGTCGTCGAGGACCGCCACCCTGGCGGACGGCCCGCCGTTCAGCACTGGGGCGCAAGGTTCCACGATGTCCGTCTACGGGGCTTCGAAGGCCGCCTTGAACCGCTTCACCAATGGGCTCGCTCAGGAGCTGTACGGCACGGGCATCCGCGTCAACACGGTCGAGCCGCGGGCCGCCGTGCTCAGCGAAGGCGCCGCCCAACTCGTGGGGTCCACGCTGCGACCGGACCAGATCGAGTCGATGGAGGAGATGGTCGAGGGCGTGATGGCGCTCTGCGACTGCCCGGCCGACTTCACTGGTCGGATCACCGTCAGCCTCGACCTCATCGAGGACGGGAAGCTCACGGTGCACAACCTCGACGCCACCGCGCGCCAGGGCTGAGCGAGCCACCGGAGAAAGGGAGCAGCATGCTGGATTCTCACCGGAAAGACGGCCCTGGTGACCGGCGCGGGGCAGAACGTGGGAGCTGGCATCGCCCGCATTCTCGCCGGGCAGGGCGCCGCGGTCGTCGTCAATGACCTTCGCGTCGAGCGTGCGCAGGAGACGGTCGCCACGATTACCGAGTTGGGCGGCCGGGCCCACGCCATCGGCTTCGACGTCACCGACTACGACGCGGTCGTCTCAGGCGTCGCTGCGGCCGAGTCGGCGCTCGGCCCGATCGACATCCTGGTCAACAACGCCGGCAACGGGGGCGCCGAACGCATGGCACCGGTGCAGTTCCGGGAGTCGGACCCGGCGTCCTGGCGCGGGCCGATCGACGTGAACCTCTATGGCGTCATGAACTGCAGCCGCGCCGTCATCAACGGCATGTGCGAGCGCGGCTGGGGACGCATCGTGACCATCGCGTCCGGAGCCGGGGTGGTGGGCCTGCGGATCGGGGTCTCGGCCTACGGCGGCGGCAAGGGCGGTTCGATCGGCTTCATGCGCCACCTGGCCATCGAGAATGCCCGTGCGGGCGTCACGGCCAACACGCTCGCCATCGGCCTGATGCCGGTCACCGACCCGACAGTCACGGCGGCGCTTGCCCGCGCTATCCCGGTCGGGCGGATCGGCACGCCTGAGGACATCGGCTACGCGTGTGCCTACCTCGCGTCGCACGAGGCCGAATACGTGACCGGCCAGACGATTCACGTCAACGGCGGCAGCGTCACGACCTGAACCGCCGGGGTACTACGGAGTGCGGTACTTGGCGATGGCCTCACGCGTCGCCTGCTGCATGGCGCCGAAGAAGCGCTCGCTGTTCTGCCCGACCCAGTCGATGCTCTCGTTGCGGTTCACGTTCATGCCGCGGCAGGCCGGGATCACGTATTCCGCGAACAGCTCGTACGAGCGCCGGGTCGCCTGCCAGTCGGCGCTGTTGTGGGCCAGGAAGAGGAACGTTCCGAAACCACCGGTCTTCGCACTCAGCCGTTCGATGGTGGCGATCGCGTCGTCAGGCGTTCCTACGGTCGCCACGCCGAAGTTGGGCAGCCCGTTGGTCGTCCAATGTGTGAGCGCCTCACGCGCCGACCCCGTCCAGGGCAGCTTGCGGTTGCCCATGCGTTCCATATAGGCGTTGAGCGCGAGGACGCCGTGCTCCATCTCCCGCTCGGCCTGCTCCCGCGTCTCCGCCACGTGCATCGACGCGACCACGCGCCACCGCTCGCGGTTGACCGGATTGCCGTGCTCGTTCGAGGTGCGCTGGAAGTGACCCCAGTTCGCGTCGAGGGCGTCAAAACCGCTGGGGTCGGTCGCGGACAGCGACAGCATGGCGAGGCCGAGCCGGCCGGCGAGCGTGGCGCCGCTGGGCGACGACGTCGACGCGACGGCGAGCTCGATTCCCTCGCGGGCGTAAGGGCGAAGCTGGAGCCGGGCGTCGTCGAGGGTGAACCAGTCGGTCTTCGCGCTCACGACCTCACCGCGCAGCAGCCGCACGATGACCTCGGCTGCCTCGATCATCATGTCGCGCTGGCGCAGCGGGTCGATGCCCATCATGAAGGCGTCTGAGGGCAGCTGGCCGGGTCCCATCCCCAGCATGACCCGGCCGGCCGTCAGGTGGTCGAGCTGCACGATCCGGTCCGCCAGGATGAACGGGTGGTGGTAGGTCAGCGAGTTCACACCGGTGCCCAGCATGATCCGCCGGGTGCGCTCGCCGGCAGCGGCGATCATGACCTCCGGCGAGGCGCTCATCTCGTACGCGCCGCTGTGGTGCTCGCCGAACCAGACCTCGTCGTAGCCGAGCTCATCGAGCAGCACGGCCAGCTCCAGATCGCGGCGCAGCTGAAGCGTGGGGTTGCCGGCCGGATCATGGTAGGGCGCGACGAAGGCACCGAACCGGGTCGGCAGGGGAGCGGCTCCGGCGTTCGACGTCATGATGGCGGCCCTTCTGCTGGGTGATTCGTGCCGGACTGTAGCGGAGCCCGATTGCGCGGCCGCCGATGAGTCCCGCCGGCACACGACGTCTATCCCCCGAAGGCTCCAGCAGCGCGAGGACGAGGAGGTCGCGATCATGAGTAGCGGTTTGACGGTGGACATCTTTCTTTCGGTCGATGGCTGGGCGGGCTCGGACGGGCTGCCGGGGTACTTCGGGTATCTCGGCCCGGAGCTCGAGGAGTGGATCGCGAGCGAGCTGGCCGCACCGCAGCGCCTGGTGATGGGACGACGCACGTACGAGGCTCTCGCGGCGCACGGTGCCATGGAGCCGATGAGCGAGTTGGAGACGGTGGTGTTCTCCCGCACGCTGCAGCAAGCGGACGGGCCGAACACGCGGATCTGCCGTGAAGACGCCCTCGCCGAAATCCCCAGGATGAAGGCAGCGAGCGACGTCCCGCTGCGCACCATGGGAAGCCTGTCGCTCGCGCGGCAGCTCATCGGCGCCGGTCTGGTGGATCGGTTGCGCCTGATGACCTTTCCGTTGCTCGCCGGGGAGTTCGGACGCGAGGCAGCCTTCGAGGACGTCCGCTCCGGTGAGTTGGAACTGGTCGACCACCGTGCCTTCGATCGCCGCGTCCTGCTGATCGAGTACCGGCCGACCGGCGGTGACGTCCCGCGTTCCTGAAGACCCGGCGGAAAGTCCTGGCGGGCCTCAGGAGGCAGACGCAGGGTTGTGCGGCACGCGCCGGACGTAGTAGTCAGCAGGGGGACGTGACCGGTTCTGCCCAGCGGGAGGCTGATGATGACGGGGCGCCGAGACGGGTGGACATCCTGAGCCAGCCGATACGCCGCACCCGAACGACGGCTGCGGGTCTCGCGGTGACGATCGTCGAACCCATCCGGCAACGGAACGGGCGCGTCCTCTACTGCCTGCCCGGCGGCGGGATGTCACGGGCCTACTTCGACCTCGACGCTGACGGTTTCAGCATGGCCGTCCACCTGGCGGGGCACGGATTCACCTCGGTGCTCATCGACCATCCAGGCGTCGGCGATACGCCTGCGCCCGACGACCCGTGGACACTCACTCCGAAGATCGTTGCGGCCCGTGATGCCGAGGCAGTCGCCGAACTCCACGAGCAGTTCGGCGGGGTCCCGATCGGTGTCGGCCACTCGATGGGCGCCATGCTGACCGTGACGCTGCAGGCCCGGCACGGCACCTTCGCCGGCCTCGGGCTCCTGGGTTTCGCACAGATCCGTGATTATGGCGAGACCGAACTTGCGGGGCAGCTGACTCCCGATGAGCGCGCCGTTCTGGGCGATCCTGCGGCGCTGGCCGCAAACCTCGTCACGCTGGCCCAGGCCCGCTTCAGCCGTCCTCTGCCGCAGGGCAGTACGGCGCGCTCTCCGTTCCTGCTCGGCGGGATGGACGTTCCCGAGCACGCGCTGGCCGCCCTCGATGCGTGCGCGTCGCACATGATTGCCGTCTGCGGGCTCGGCGCGATGCTCAAGTGCTGCGCACCCGACATGGCGCTGATCGATGTCCCGGTGTTCATCGGATTCGGTGAACGTGACATCACTGGCGACGCCCGTGACACCGCGACCGCGTTGCCGCGCTGTCGCGACATCAGCATCTTCGAGCTGCCAGGCGCGGGACACAACCACAACGTCGCGCCGAATCGGACTGTCCTGTGGGACCGGCTGGCCGGCTGGGCCGAACAGGTCGTGCCGACGCGGCCGACGGCCGCGGCGAGCGTGTCATCCGACAAGATCGGTCCATGACAGCGGACATCGAACACGTCTTCGTCGACCTCGGTGGGCTCAGGATGCATGCGGCCGTCTCCGGCCCCGCGGACGGCCGCGACTTCGACCACGACGGCATTAACGACATGGATCACGGCGTACTCGACGTCAACCACGACGGCGTCGTGGACAGTAATCACGACGCAATCTGGGAAGGTTTAATCGGCGTACAGCACGGGGCTGATCCCTTCTTGAGCCATGACCTCGCCTCACCGCAGGACCTCGGGCTGACGTCCGTCCCGTTGCCAAATCCATTTCAGTAGCGCCGATTCGGCTGGCAACGCGCAAAGCTGAGGGGTCGGCTGGGCGAGGCTCTCGCTATGGCAACCGAAACACCATCGGGCCGGGCGGGCCAGGTCCGCCGCCCGCCCGATACTCCCCAGGAGGGCCCTTTTCAGTCGCCGGATGCAGGCCCCTGACGACGATCATTCATGCGTGCGGTGTCACTGGGCGTAAGCGGCGCTGTGGCGAGGGCTGACTTGACTTCAAGTGGACTTCAGGTTGCAGGCTTCCCCTTTTCATCGCGTGAAGGGAAGAGCCACATCCGGGGCCCGCCACCCTCTCGGGCGCTGTGGCGTCGGCAACTTCCTTCATGGCGGAAGCGGTCGACTTCTTGACGTGCCCGTCGACCGTTTCCCCGAAGATCAGCCGCACTTGATCCACGGTCATCTGCAAGTTCTGGGAGACGGAAATCGCGTGGCCCGGACTTCCGGCACCACCAGGCTGATGACCTGAATGCCGTGATGCTGTGCTTCCTCAACCGCCTCGCTCAGGTCATCGTCGCCCGAAACGAGGTAGACGACTTCTGCCGCCTTGTTTCGCGACTGAGTGATGAGGTCCAGAGCGAGCTTGAGGTCCACTCCCTTTTGTTCACCGTTGAAGCCGACGCGGCCAAGGCGCAACTTCACTTTCGGCAGCGCTGCAAATCTCCCTTTGGCTGCTCGACGGCGTCCCCTGGCGGGCGCCGGAGTCGGGCTGATCCATCGGACCGAACCGGTGACGCCACGAGCAACTTCATCGCGTGGGTCAAGGGGACGGTGGCGAAGTGACGTCGGGACGCTCCTCGTAGGTCATGGTGAGGCGCACCCTGGTGAGCCGCCAGCCGTCGGGCGTGCGTACCGCTTCGTTGTCGTAGAAACCGACAACCAGCCAGCGATTGCGACCATGCGGCGCCACCTCGGGCGGCAGCCAGTGCTGCGCGTGGACGTGCGCCCGGATCGTGGCGTTGTCGCCGTCGATGCTGACCCGGTGGTTGGTGATCGAGTGGTGCGTCGCCTGCCAGCCGGCGAAGAACGTCTTCAACTGCTGGGCAAACGCCTCGCGTGTGACTTCGCTCGGAGGACCGGCTCCGACGCTCTCGAAGTCGCCGATCACGGGATCGGTCAGCACCGTCTTGGGTAGCTCGTCGAAGTCCTTCGTGTCGGCCATCGACGCGTAGCGGGCCATCAACTCGACCAGCTCGTCACGGTCGCTCAGGCCAGCCATGCGCGCACGGTACCGCTGGGACTTGGATCGCTCGGAAGCGGTGCTGCGTGGGCGGAGCTCGCTTATGGCAAACGCAGTCGCGGCTCGGGTCCGCCCCATCCGGTCATGAAGTCCGCCCACCCATGCTCGGTGACCACCATCAGATCGCCGACGAAGACATCGATGAGGTGATTTGAGTAGCGCCAAGCGCTCAGACACGCGATCTCGGCTGGCCCGAACACGGTGAGCCCGCGTCGGGCGGTGATGGTCATCACCGAGTGGCGCGGCGGTTTTCCCCGTCGCCGCGCTGGTACCGGCAGACGCTGCAGGTGTGCCCTCAAAATCTCCGGGCCGCCATACGAGTCGAGGCGGGGCCTGTCCGCGCGGTCGACTCCGATGGTGTGGACGACTTGCTGATCGCTGGACGGGTCGCAGACCAGCGCAAGGAGCATGTCGCCCTCGCAAAGCGCCCGTTCGGCGACCACGGCCGCCAACAACTCGCCCGGGTCTCGGTACTCGTAAGGACGTAGCTCCATGCTGCGCAGCGTGGCATCGCGTCGCGCGGGCGGCGATCGCTATCCACAGGTCGCGGCGCCTGTGGAGAACCGAACCCGCGCCCGCCGCATTCCGGCCACAGTCGGCGTCACCCCGCACAACCTGGAGGAGTCATGGGCTATACGACCGATTTCGTGGGTCACATCGAGTGCGATCCGCCGCTCAACGCCGCTGAACAGATGTACCTGCTCGCGTTTGCCTCAAGCCGCCGATTTGATCGACCCGGTGGTCCTTACGAGGTGCCGGGCAATCCCGCCGCCGAGCGAGACGAAGAGTCCGCGGACCCGACGCTGGTTAACGCGATTGCGCCCGGCCAACCGTCGCTGTGGTGAGCAATATAA
>CAWAJV010000002.1:0-104498 GCA_963782485.1 uncultured Actinomycetota bacterium | reverse complement strand
GCTGCGGGCTCCGACGATGGTTTCCGTGACCGCCGGCGCGGGGAGCGCATCGCCGCTCGCGGCGTCAATATATCTAGTCGCGGGCATCGTGCCGGGCGCGGGGCTCACCATCGCGCCGCGTGGTGATGTCCCTGCCATCGATGCGGGACAGAGCTCCCTCCGGCCGCTACCGGCGCCACCGGCGCCGGCCTGTCCGTTCCTGCTCCGGAGCCGCCGCCGCCCGTCTCCGAGGAGAAGCCGGCCCGCCGGCTGCGCCGCCTGCGCCGCCTGCGCCGCCGCCCCCGGCCGTCGTCCCCGAGCCGGTGCCGGTCCCGGCGGCGCCGCCTGCCGATTTTCAGGTGGAGTCTCTCGTCGAGACGCCCGAGCCCCCGCGCCCGCCGCTGCCGGTCGAGGAGGAAGAGGCGCCGAGCCCGGCTGGCTCCGCGCCGGCCCAGGTCAAGGGCGTCTACTGCAAGCGCGGCCACTTCAACGACCCGATGGTGCAGTTCTGCACCGTCTGCGGGATCAACATGGTTCAGCAGACTCCGGCGCTCGTGGACGGTCCGCGTCCCCCGCTCGGCGTGCTGGTCTTCGACGACGGAGCGGTCTTCCAGCTCGAGCAGGACTACGTCATCGGCCGGCAGCCGGAGAACTCTCCCGAGGTGCTGTCCGGCGCCGCCCGCCCGCTGCGCCTCGAGGACTCCGGGGGCACCGTCTCCCGGGCCCACGCCTACATCGCCCTCGAGGACTGGACGGTCCGCCTGTCCGACCACGGATCGGCCAATGGCACGTACATCGCCATGCCCAACAGCCCTGACTGGCAGCCGGTGCCTCCGAACGGCCGCATCGTGCTCACTCCCGGCACCACGATCAAGCTGGGCAACCGCACCCTCAAGTACGAGTCTCACCGCGGCCAGCGCTAGCTGCCGCACGATGTCAAGCCACCTCTGGAGCATCAAAGGAAATGGGGCCAAGCCGTGAGTAACGAGACGGTCGTCGGGGGCCAGTACGCCGTTCCACCGGCGCAGGGCGGCCCCACCTCCGCGCCGCCGAGCGGGCCGCCGGTGGTTCCGCAGCCGAGCGGGCGCCACCAGACGATCCAGACCCCGGGACGGGCGTCTTCGAGCGTGAGCAGCTCGCCGGCAGCGGCGACCTGACGCCGGAGCTGATCGACACCCCGGTCTGGACCGACGACATGGTCGCGCGCGCCGGCATCCCGATCGTCGACATCCCGTTCGTCACGGTCGGCGGCGGCATCGGCTCCTTCGTGATGGTCGACCACCTGCGCATCGCGGGGTCCCGGCCAACCAGATGGCCGTGCTGGGCATCAACGACCAGCCGTGGCAGACCTACGAGTACCTGACCCGCGTCTCGCAGGTGCCGCGCGGTGAGCGGCTGCGTTCCGACGCCGGCTCGAACCCCGACAACATCTGGGGTTTTCCGAGCTACGCCATCCGCGAGGCCTGGGCGGGCAAGAAGGGCTACGTCGCCACCGCCGAGGGGTGAAGAAGCAGTCCGCGCTGGGCGCGAAGCTCGCCCCGCTCTACAACGTGCTCACCGAGCCGATCCTCACGGACTACTTCACCCCGCGCGCCGGGCAGGCGTTCGTCTCGATGGAGCGCGAGGCGTGGCGGATCAACTACCACGCCATGCTGCGCAAGGGACTGGTGCGCATGGTGCGCCGGCGGGCCGGCGCGGGCTACTTCACGATCCTCACGCCGCCGGCCGGCGCGTCGCACGACCAAGCGGATCGCCTTCCGCAGCCGCTTCGTCCACATCGCGGTCGGCTACCCCGGGCTGCGCTTCCTGCCGGACCTGCAGGAGTACCGCACCAAGCACGAGGAGTACACGCGCGTCGTCAACGCGTACGAGCCGCACGAGCACGTGTACGACGAGCTGGTGCGCCGCCCCGGCACGGTGGTCGTCCGCGGTGGGGGCATCGTCGCCTCGCGGGTGCTGCAGCGCCTGATCGACGACCGCAATCTCAAGGGCGCCCAGACGACCATCGTCCACCTGCTGCGCACCTACCTGCCGGCTCGCCACGGCCCCAGCGTCTTCAAGCGCCGCAAGGGGATTACGGCACGGGCATCCAGGGCTTCAACTGGCCCAAGTCGAACTGGGGTGGCGTCTACAAGACCCAGCTCGAGAAGGCGACGCCTGAGGAGCGCAAGGAGCTGCTCGGCTGGCAGGGCGGCACCACCACGCCGCACCGCAAGCTCTGGATCAAGCAGCTTCAGGCCGGTGAGCGCGGCGGCTACTACCGCCAGCTGGTAGGCCAGGTGAAGGAGGTCACGCCGACCCCGGACGGCCGGATCCTCACGATGGTCGAGACCCATGCAGGGCCCGGTCAACGTTCCTGCCGACTTCATCGTCGACGCGACCGGGCTCGAGGCCGACATCACCGAGCACCGCCTGCTGAAGGACCTGTTCGACATGACGGGCGCCCAGCGCAACCCGTACGGCAAGATGCAGGTCGAGCTGTCCTTCGAGGTCACCGGCACCCGCAACGGCGATGGCCTGATCTTCGCCTCAGGATCGGCGACCCTTGGCGGTCCCTACGCCACGGTCGACTCGTTCCTCGGCCTGCAGTACCAGGCGCTTCGGATCACCGAGGAGCTCGCCAAGTACGGGTTCGGCAAGAAGCTCGGTATCGCTCGCTCCACCTCGCAGTGGTGGAAGTGGTGCCGCCACAAGCAGCTGCCGTAGCCACGCCGGTCTGACAAGGATTGCGGTGGGCGGTCGTTCTGAGCGACCGCCCACCGCAATTCTTGCTAGGGCGCTGGCTCGTGCTCAGCTGGGCAGCGTCGAGGTTTCGGGCCGCGATGGCACCGTCCACCCGTCTTCGAGCAGCTTGGCCAGGTCGCTCTGGTCCTGCACCCGGTTGGGGCGCACCCGGACCAGGCCCCCGGCCCCGTCCGGGATGGCCGCCTCGATGTCGAGCAGGACGATCCCGCCATCCAGCTGATCCGGCGTGATGATCTCGACCCGGACCCCGAGGCGCGTGACCCGCTCCGCCAGGCCCGAGACGCGCGCGGCGGCCGCCATCATCGACGAGATGCAGGACGTGGCCGCGCACCCCGGACAGGCGCGCCGCGAGGGCGATGGCCGCCTCGGCCGCGTCGCCTTGGCCCCCGAACACGGCGATGGGGCCGGGGACGTTCGCGACAGCCGTGGCACCCTCGAAGCCGGCGATCGTCACCTCGACGGAAGCCATCAGCCGCGCCCGGTCGACATCGACAGTGGGCGAGAGCAGGACCACGTCCGCGTCGGTACTGGCGATCTGGGACGCGGCGTCCGCGGTGGGATCGGCGCTGAAGCGTGAGAGCACCACGCAGTCGATGCCACGGGCGCGCACCTGCTCGGCGAGGCCTTCGAGGTCGGCCATGACGCCGGCCATCTCGAGCGAGCTCGATCGACAGGCCGCTGCCGACCTCCAGCTCGCTCGGTCGTCTGCGGGCGGAACATGCTGAGGACCACCTGCGAGGGAGATTCGGAGGCGGCGAGATCGGCGGCCAGCGCGACGAGCGGGGCATCGCTCTCGGCCTCGTCGAGGACGACCAGCACGCGGTAGGCATTCGGGATTCCGAGCGCGGCGCGTTCGCTTCCTCGACCTCGCGAGCCACGAGCCGATCGGGGTAGACCAGCTTCAGCAGCGGCGCCGTCATGAGCGTCGTGACGATCGCCATCACCACCAGCATCGTGAAGAGCGGAACGTCGAGGACCCCCGAGCCGCAGGCCGACGGAGAGCAGGACGAGCTCGGTGAGGCCACGGGTGTTCATGAGCAGCCGCCAGCGCCTGGGAGCGACGGTTCGGGATGCCCTGGGCGCGGCCGGCGGCGTAGGCACCCAGGAACTTGCCGCCGATCGCGACCGCGAGCACTGCCAGCAGCTCGACGAAGCTGTTCCCGGTGAGCTTGGTGACGTCGACCGACGAGGCCCGTGACGATGAAGAAGATCGGCAGCAGCAGCAGGACGCTGACCTGCTCGAGCCGCTCCAGAACCTCCTGGAAGAGCGCCTGGGTGCCCTCGCGGGGGACGATGACGCCGAACACGAACGCCCCGAAGATGAAGTGGATGCCGATCTTGTCGGTGATCCAGGCCGAGAAGATCAGGCCGACGAGCAGGAACGCGAGCACGTCCGGGGTGAGCCGGCCGGCCGCTGGTAGATCGGCACCAGGTAGCGCGCCGAGCAGCGGCTTGATCGACCCCGAACATGACGGCGATGAAGAGCGCCGAGTAGGCCAGGACCTCCCAGAGCGGCTCGTCGGTGTAGCCGGCGATGGCGGACACCACGGCGAGCAGCGACCAGGCCACGATGTCGTCGATGGCGGCGCACGCCAGCGCGATGACCCCGAGCGGGGTGCGCGTCATGCCGCGCTCGCTCAGGATCCGCGCCAGTACCGGGAACGCCGTCACGCACATCGACGCGCCGATGAACAGGGCGAAGGCCAGCTTCTTGACGTGGCCGTTGGGTCCCTGGTCGTGCCGGTCGTAGAGCCACAGCGCGAGCAAGCGCGCCGCCGACGAACGGCACCAGGATCGACGACAGCGAGATGACGCCCGCCCGGCGCTCGTTGCCCTTGATCAGCTTCAGGTCGAGCTCGAGGCCCACGATGAACATGAAGATGACGAGGCCGAGGTTGGCCAGCACCTTCAGGATCGGCACGACATCGGGTGGGAAGAGCACGGCGGTCAGCGTCTTCTCCCCGCTGTGGAACTGCCCGAGCAGTGACGTGCCCAGCAGGATGCCGGCCAGGATCTCGCCGATGACGGGCGGCTGGCCGATGCGGCTTGAACAGCCGGCCGAGCAGCCGGGCCAGGATGACCACGAAGACGATCGCGATGAAGACCGCCGCGGTCCTGTCCGGCGCGGACGTCTGCCGGACCGGCGGCCGTGGCCTGCCCGCCGCCGGCGCTGATCGGGCCGGCCGCATCCAGAGCTGCAGCTGCGGAGACCGTCATGGCTTCCGTCCCCATCCGCGAAGAGTGCCGCGGTCAGAGCCACCCGGTGCGGCCCGGATCAGGCTAGAGCGTTGACCCCGCCGTCTGTCAGATCGCTGATACCTGCCAGCGATGATCGGCGCGCTGTTAGCGTGTTGCCCGTTCGCCGGGGCCGGCAGCGCTGGACGAACGAGCAAAGGGAGGCCCGTGGACGGCATCGCGGACTACACGTTCATCCGGCCCTGGGTGCAGGGCAACCACGGCCGCTACTACCTCGCCACCCCGCCGCCCGACTCGGCCTCGAGGCCCAGTCGGTCGTCGTCAAGGTCGTCGCCGGTCAGACGACGTCCGACACGTTCACGCGCGCGACCCGTGAGCTGAAGGCGTTCGCTGCCGTGCGCTCGCCCTATCTGGTCCGCCTGTTCGACGCGGGCCAGCAGGCCGGAACCTTCTTCTACGCGATGGAGTGGCTCGAGCGCGGCTCGCTCGCCGAGCCGGCGAGTCGAGCTCAGCAAGGACGACGCCCGCAAGGCCGTCGCCGATGTGGCCCGGGCGGCTCACGCGCTGCACGAGGCCGGGATCGTCCATCAGGACATCGCGCCGGAGAACGTGCTGCTCGCCGAAGACGGTGGTCGCCTTGCCGACCTCGGCCTGGCGAAGGTGCTCCAGCCCGGCGTCACGGTGACCAGCATTGGCAGTCGCAGTATCGGCGCGGTCGAGTACGTCGACCCGGCGATGCTGGCCGGCGGTCAGCCGTCGCGGCTGACCGACGTGTACAGCCTGGGTATCACCCTGCACCGGGCCCTGACCGGGCTGGGGATGTTCGGCGACATCCCCTCCGATCAGCCGATGATGGCGATGCGCGCGGTGCTCGCCGGCAGTCCCAAGGCGGATCCGTCGCTGGGTCCGGAGGAGTCGGCGCTGATCAAGGCGTGTGTCGACCAGGACCTCTCGCACCGCCCGCGTACGGCGCTGGAGGTGGCCGAGCGCATCGATGCTTTGCCCGTGCCGGAGGGAACCTCCCGATGCATTCGGTCGCGGCAGGCTGAGTACCCGCAGATGCTGATACCTGTCACCGGCGGTATCGGCTGCCGGGAAGATGACTGTTGCGCGGCTGCTTGCCGAGCACGGCGCCGTCATCGTCGACGCCGACGCCCTGGCCCGGCGAGTGGTGGCGCCGGGCACCCCGGGGCTGGCCGAGATCGTCGACGCCGTTCGGCACGGGCGTTCTGCGCGCCGGATGGCTCGCTGGACCGTCCGGCGCTCGGCAAGATCGTCTTTGCCGACCCGCGGCGCTTCGAAGGCTGAATGCCATCACCCATCCGCGGATCCAGCAGCGGAGTCGGCACGGCTGATCGAGGCGGCCGAAAACGCCGGCTCGCCCGTGTTGATCCACGACATCCCGCTGCTGGTGGAAAACGGCCTGCCCGCGGCCTTCGGCGATGGAGTGATCGTGGTGGAGGCGCCGACGAGCTGCGCCTGGAGCGGCTCGAGCAGCGCGGCCTGCCCCGCGAGCAGGCTCTCGGGCGCATGAAGGCGCAGGCGAGCGAATGAGCAGCGGCGGGCGGTGGCGACCTACCTCATCGACAACGCTGGCTCGCTCGACGACCTGCGCGAGCAGGTCGACGAGATTCTGGGACGCAGCTACCGCCCGCCGGCGCTGTCGGCGGCGATCGCTCACCGGCCCGCCGCCCGGGAGGATTCTGTCGGACGCTTGTGGTGTTCTCGTATTCGTGCCTCCGACTATCGAGCGCCCGAAGAGTGACATCCGCCGTTCCCAGCGGCCGTTCAAGGTTATCAGCGATTTCGAGCCCAGCGGTGATCAGCCGGCCGCGATCGACGAGCTGGAGCAGCGCATCGATGCGCGGCGAGCAGGATGTGGTGCTGCTCGGCGCCACCGGTACCGGTAAGTAGCGCGACGGCGGCCTGGCTGATCGAGCGCCTGCAGCGGCCCACCCTGGTGCTGGCGCCGAACAAGACGCTGGCCGCCCAGCTGGCCAACGAGTTCCGCGAGCTGCTGCCCGACAATGCGGTCGAGTACTTCGTCTCGTACTACGACTACTACCAGCCTGAGGCCTACGTGCCGCAGACGGATACCTACATCGAGAAGGACTCCTCGGTCAACGACGAGGTCGAGCGGCTGCGTCACTCCGCGACCATGAGCCTGCTCACCCGGCGCGATGTCGTCGTCGTCGCCTCCGTCTCCTGCATCTACGGCCTGGGCACCCCGCAGGAGTACATCGACCGGTGCGTGCGGCTCGCAGGTCGGGCAGGAGATACGACCGCGACAAGCTGCTGCGCGCGCTGGTCGACGTGCAGTACGCGCGCAACGATCTGGCGTTCACCCGCGGCACGTTCCGGGTCCGCGGCGACACCGTGGAGATCTTCCCGGTGTATGAGGAACTCGCCGTCCGGGTCGAGCTCTTCGGCGACGAGATCGAGAAGCTGACGTACCTGCATCCGCTGACCGGCGAGGTGGTTTCGCGAGTCCGATAAGCTGCTCGTCTTCCCAGCCACGCATTACGTCGCCGGTCCGGAGCGGATGGAGCGGGCGATCCAGCGGATCGAGCTAGAGCAGCAGGAGCGGCTGGCAGAGCTCGAGCGGCAGGGCAAGATGCTCGAGGCCCAGCGGCTGCGGATGCGGACCACCTACGACATCGAGATGATGCGCCAGGTCGGGTTCTGCTCCGGCATCGAAAACTACTCGCGCCACATCGACGGGCGGGCGGCCGGCACAGCGCCCCGCACACCCTGCTCGACTACTTCCCCGAAGACTTCCTGCTGATCATCGACGAGTCGCACACGACCGTGCCGCAGGTCGGCGCCATGTACGAGGGCGACATGAGCCGCAAGCGCACCCTCGTCGACCACGGGTTCCGGCTGCCGAGCGCGATGGACAACCGGCCGCTGAAGTTCGACGAGTTCCTCGAGCGGATCGGCCAGACCGTCTACATGTCGGCGACGCCCGGCAAGTACGAGCTGGCCAAGGGCAACGGGGTTGTGGAGCAGATCATCCGGCCCACCGGCCTGATCGACCCGGAGATCGTGCTCAAGCCGACCAAGGGCCAGATCGACGACCTCGTCCACGAGATCAAGGCGCGCGCCGAGCGTGACGAGCGGGTGCTCGTCACCACCCTGACCAAGAAGATGTCGGAGGATCTCACCGATTACCTGCTCGACCTCGGGGTCCGGGTGCGGTACCTGCACAGCGAGGTCGACACGATCCGGCGCATCGAGCTGCTCCGCGAGCTGCGCCTCGGCGAGTTCGACGTCCTCGTCGGGATCAACCTGCTGCGCGAGGGTCTCGACCTTCCCGAGGTGTCGCTGGTCAGCATCCTCGATGCCGACAAGGAAGGATTCCTGCGCTCGGGCACCTCGCTGATCCAGACCATCGGGCGGGCTGCCCGCAACGTGTCCGGCCAGGTCCACATGTACGCCGACAACATCACCCCGTCGATGCGCCTGGCGATCGACGAGACGAACCGGCGCCGCGAGAAGCAGATCGCCTACAACACCGAGCGGGGGCTCGACCCCCAGCCGTTGCGCAAGAAGATCGTCGACATCCTCGACGACATGGTCCGCGAGACCGAGGGCGGCGAGATGATCGGCGGCTCCGGGCGTAGCCAGTCGCGGGGCAAGGCACCGGTCCCGGGGATGTCGTCGAAGTCGGAGACGGTCGGGCGCCACGCGGCGGCTCTCGCCGGGATGCCCAAGGCGGAGCTGGCGCAGCTCATCCAGCAGCTGTCCGACGAGATGCACGAGGCGGCCAAGGAGCTGCACTTCGAGCTGGCGGCCCGGCTGCGCGACGAGATCGCCGAGCTGCGCAAGGAGCTGCGCGGGATGTCGGCAGCCGGGGTGGGCTGACCGGTCAGTCGTAGCGAAGGGCTCTGGCCTCGACATCGAGTAAGACGCGGTCGGCGACGGCTGGGGCGACGTCCCCTCGTCGCCGCGCGTCAAGCACCGCTTCACGTTCGGCTTCTGTGGCGAGCGTGAGAACCTGCCGTAGCGCTTGGTCGGCGTCCGCACCGTGCGAGGCGCTGTCAATCAAGGTGTCGACGTCGCGGCGGTAGTGCAGCCGGTCTTCGTACTGGCGCAGTACCGGCCCGCGAATGTCGTCGCCGGCGTCGCAGTCCGCGTTCACGTGATCCAGTGCCGCTTGGGCAGCCACGCTGTGCAGCCGCCGGATCTCGGCGCGGGGGTCGCTGTCATCCGCCACGCCCAGCCAGCGGATGAGCGGCGCGAGGGTCAGCCCCTGCGCGACGAGGGTGACGACAACGACGAGCAACGCAACCAGGATGATCTCCGCCCGGGCCGGAAAGGGCCCTCCGTCGTCGATGGATTGAGGCAGGGCCAATGCTGTCGCGACCGTGACGACTCCACGCATGCCCGCCCACGAGGCGACCGCCGACTCGCGCCAGCCGTATGGCGTGGCAGAGCCCGCTCGGCGGGCCCGGCGTCCGGCCAGCCGAGAGGCCCCGAACATGGCGGCGGAGCGAGACACGATCAGCGCTCCGATGACCGCGGCCGCGAGCGCCAGCGTGTGGCCGTCGCCGAGCAATGTTGTCGTGCCGAGCACGCTCGTGAGCTCGACCCCGAGGAAGGCGAATAGGAGTCCACTCACGGCGAAGTCGACGTAGCGCCAGACGAAGCGGCCCAGCAGCCAGCCCGCTGAGGTCACCTCATGGGCGGCAGTTCTGCGCAGGAACAGCCCGGAGATGAGCACCGCCAAGACGCCGGAGGCTCGCACCTCCTCCGCGATGAGGTAGAGGAGGAACGGGGTCGCAATGGTGACGGTCGTTTCCGCTGACGGATCCCGAAGGAATCCGAGCCCCTTGCGGGCCAGCCAGCCGCCGGCCAGGCCAAGCGCGACGCCACCGCCCACGGCGAGCAGAAAGGCCAGCCCGATCTCTGCGGCACCCAGGCCACCGGCGACGACCGCCCGGACGGACAGCTGATAGGCGACCAGCGCGGTCGCGTCGTTGAACTGGCCTTCCCCCTCGAGGATGGTGACGAGCCGGGACGGGAGCCGGAGCTTTCCGGCAACGGCGCTGGCCGCGACCGGGTCGGGCGGCGCCACCACCGCGCCGAGGACGGCGGCCTCCGCCCATGACAGGCCAAGGCTGTGGGCGATCACGGTGACGAGGGCCGCGGTCGCCAACGTGAGGCCGAGCGCGAGCGTGAGGATCGGACGGGCCGCTGCGCGCAGTTCCGGGATGGAGGAGGTCTGGGTCGCGGCGAACAGCAGCGGCGGCAGGGCGAGCGGGAGGATGAGATCGGGGTCGAGCGACGGGGCCGGCACCCCGGGGATCACTCCGAGCACGATGCCGTAGATCGTGAGGAGGACGGGCTGCGGCAGGTTGATCCGGTCTGCAACCGGCGTCAGCACGACAAGCCCGAGCACGAGTAAGCCGAGGAGACCGACGGAGTTCACCTAGACGGTGTACGCGCAGCCTGCCCGCCCAAACCGCCTCCAGGAAACGGGCGGCCAAATGCCAACCGGTCAGCGTCGTCCGGAGCCCAGCGGCGCGGGAGCCGGTTGGCCGCTACCAGCCGCGCTCACGCCATTCGATGAGGTGGGGACGCTCGACGCCCAGGGTCGTGTCGTTGCCGTGGCCGGGGTAGATCCAGGTGTCGTCGGGAAGCGGGCCGAACACCTTGCGCTCGAGGTCGTCCATGAGCGAAGTGAACCGCTTCGGGTCCTTCTCGGTGTTGCCCGGCCCGCCGGGGAAGAGGCAGTCGCCGGTGAACAGATGCGGCGACGATCGCGCGGGCTCGTAGAGGAGCGCGATCGAGCCGGCGGTGTGGCCGACGAGGTGGATCACCCGCAGCGTCGCGCGGCCGACCATGATCTCGTCGCCGTCGCGGACCAGCCGGGTCGGGGGCACCGGGATCTCCGGGGCGTCGTCCGGGTGCGCGATGCTCTGCGCGCCGGTCGCCTCGGTGACGGCTTCCAGCGCCTGGACGTGGTCCCAGTGGCGGTGCGACGTGACGATGGTGGCCAGCTCGCCAGGGGCGACCAGCTCCAGGAGCCGGGGTGCGTCGTTCGCCGCGTCGATCAGCAGCTGCTCGCCGGTCTCGGTGCAGCGCAGCAGGTAGCAGTTGTTGTCGAAGTCGCCGACGCTGACCTTGGTCAGGTGCAGGCCGGGGAGCTCGCGGGAGGCGGCGGGGCCGCCTTGATCAACGTGGCCGGTGTATGCGGCGGGCGCTGCTGGCATCCGAACATCCTGCCTCATCCGGTCACATCGCAGAAATTGTGGCGAACGGGCGCTCCGAGCGCTCGTTCGCCACAATTCTTGCTGGGCCGGGTCCGCCCCGGCTGGCGGGACTACTCCGAGCTCGGATGGCGTTCTGAATGCGGGTGAGACGCGCGCGAGGCGCGAAATGTCACAGCCCCTCCGTAGCATCGGCTGCGGGCCGACTGCGGCCCGGTTTCCGAGAGCGCGGACGGCCCGAAACGGCCCAGCTTTCCGGTCATCGGGCTGGTGCGGGGTCCGGATCAAGCGGTGCGAGGGGCGGCTGGTAGCTGCCCGGGCGGAGGAGCATGGCTGAGCGTCTGATCGTGCGAGGTGCGCGCGAGCACAACCTTCGCGATGTCCACCTCGACCTGCCGCGCGACGCCCTGATCGTCTTCACCGGCCTGTCCGGTTCGGGCAAGTCCAGCCTGGCGTTCGACACGATCTTCGCCGAGGGTCAGCGGCGCTATGTCGAGAGCCTGTCGGCGTATGCGCGGCAGTTCCTCGGCCAGATGGACAAGCCCGATGTCGACTTCATCGAGGGCTTGTCGCCGGCGGTGTCGATCGACCAGAAGTCGACCTCGCGTAACCCGCGCTCGACCGTCGGCACCATCACCGAGGTCTACGACTATCTGAGGTTGCTCTACGCGCGCGCCGGCCGGCCGCACTGCCCGAAGTGCGGGCGCCCGATCTCGCGGCAGACCCCGCAGCAGATCGTCGACCGGTTGCTGGAGCTGGCGGACGGCACCCGCTTCCAGGTGCTCGCCCCCGTGGTGCGCGGCCGCAAGGGTGAGTACGCCGAGCTCTTCCTCGACCTGCAAACCAAGGGTTTTGCCCGGGTCCGGGTCGACGGCACGATCTACCGGCTCGCCGATGACCCGATCCGGCTGGACAAGCAGAAGAAGCACTCCATCGAGGTGGTCGTCGACCGGCTGACGGCGCGGGCGAGCGCCAAGCAGCGGCTCACCGATTCGGTGGAGACGGCGCTCCGGCTGGCCGACGGCCGGCTGGTGATCGACTTCGTCGACCTGCCGGAGCAGGACCCGGAGCGTGAGCGCATCTTCTCCGAGCACCTCGCGTGCCCGTTCGACGACCTGTCCTTCGACGAGCTCGAGCCGCGCTCGTTCTCGTTCAACAGCCCCTACGGCGCCTGCCCGGCCTGCAGCGGCCTCGGGACCAAGAAGCGGGTCGACGCGGAGCTCGTGGTGCCCGACCCGTCGTTGCCGCTCAGCCGCGGCGCCATCCAGCCCTGGTCCGGCGGGCATAACGCCGAGTACTTCGGACGGCTGCTGACGGCGGTTGCCGAACACGTGGGTTTCCGGATGGACACCCCGTGGGAGCGGCTTCCCGCGAAGGTCCACGACATCATTCTCGAGGGTCTCGGCAGCGAGCAGATCCACGTGCGCTACCGCAACCGGTTCAACCGCGAGCGCTCGTATTACACGAACTTCGAAGGCGTGATCGCCTATCTCGAGCGGCGCCACCGCGAGGCGGAGTCGGACTCGGCCCGCGAGCGCTGGGAGGGGTATCTGCGTGACATCCCCTGCCCCACCTGCCGCGGCACCCGGCTGAAGCCGGAGTCGCTCGCGGTCACCATGGGCGGGCGCTCGATCGCCGAGGTGGCCGGGATGTCGATCGCTGACGCGGCCGGCTTCCTCGGCGCGCTGGAGCTCAGCCAGCGCGAGGCGCAGATCGCGGGGCGCGTGCTCAAGGAGGTCGACGCGCGGCTGCGGTTCCTGCTCGACGTGGGCCTGGACTACCTCTCGCTCGACCGCGCGGCAGGCACGCTGGCGGGCGGCGAGGCGCAGCGCATCCGGCTGGCCACCCAGATCGGTTCGGGGCTGGTCGGGGTGCTGTACGTGCTCGACGAGCCGTCGATCGGGCTGCACCAGCGTGACAACCGGCGGTTGATCGACACCCTGACCCGGCTGCGCGACCTCGGCAACACCCTGATCGTCGTCGAGCATGACGAAGACACGATCCGGGCGGCCGACTGGGCGGTCGACATCGGTCCTGGAGCCGGAGAGCACGGCGGCCACGTCGTGGTCAGCGGCCCGGTGAAGGAGCTGCTGGACAGCGAGGAATCGCTGACCGGCGCCTACCTCTCTGGTCGGCGGTCGATCCCGATCCCCGACATCCGGCGGGCGCCTGATCCGAACCGCCGGGTGGTCGTTCACGATGCCCGCGAGCACAACCTCCGCGAGGTCACCGTCGGCTTCCCGCTGGGCTGCTTCGTCGCGGTGACGGGGGTGTCCGGCTCCGGAAAGTCCAGCCTGGTCAACGACATCCTGGCGGCCGTCCTCGCCAACAAGCTCAACGGCGCCCGCGAGGTCCCCGGGCGGCACCGGACCGTCAGCGGGCTCGAGCATCTCGACAAGGTCGTGCGCGTCGACCAGTCACCCATCGGCCGTACCCCGCGGTCGAATCCCGCGACCTACACGGGCGTTTTCGACCACGTGCGCAAGCTGTTCGCGGAGACCCCCGAAGCCAAGGTCCGGGGTTACCTGCCCGGCCGGTTCTCGTTCAACGTCAAGGGCGGGCGCTGCGAGGCGTGCTCCGGCGACGGCACGATCAAGATCGAGATGAACTTCCTGCCCGACGTCTACGTGCCATGCGAGGTCTGCCACGGCGCCCGCTACAACCGGGAGACGCTCGAGGTCCACTTCAAGGGCAAGTCGATCGCCGACGTGCTCGACATGTCGATCGAGGAAGGCGCCGAGTTCTTCGCTGGATTGCCGTCGATCGCTCGTCACCTGCGCACCCTGGTGGACGTCGGGCTCGGCTACGTGCGGCTCGGGCAGCCGGCGCCGACCCTCTCCGGCGGCGAGGCGCAGCGCGTGAAGCTGGCATCGGAGCTGCAGAAGCGATCGACCGGGCGCACGATCTACGTGCTCGACGAGCCGACCACCGGCCTGCACTTCGAAGACGTGCGCAAGCTGCTCGGAGTGCTGGGGCGGCTGGTCGACCAGGGCAACTCGGTCGTCGTCATCGAGCACAATCTCGACGTCATCAAGACCGCGGACTGGATCGTGGATCTCGGGCCGGAGGGTGGAACCGGTGGCGGGCTGATCGTTGCCGAGGGAACGCCGGAGACGGTCGCCACCGTCGAGGAGAGCCATACCGGAAGGTTTCTTCGCGAGGTGCTGGGCGACCGCGTTGAAGCGAAGGCACGCAAGCCGGCTCCGAAGGCGGCGGCGAAGAGCGCGTCCAAGCCCAGCGCCAAGCCCGCCTCGAAGTCGGGGGCAGCCACCAAGTCGGCGGGGAAACCGGTGAAGGCTGCCGGCCGGCGGCGCCGGGCGGCGGCGGCAAACTGAGCGCTCACTCCGGCGGGGCCGACCCGCCGGCTTCAGTGCAGCAGCCGGGAGAGCACGGCCTCGACGGCGTCGGCGGAGCGCTCCTCGCCCGTCGGGTCAAGCTGATCGGTCTGATCGAGAAAGGCGCTCACCACGGAGCTGGGGGCGCTGATCCAGGCCGGCCGTCCGGTGCGGGCGAGTCGCAGGTGTACCCGCTGGTGATACGGGTCGGGCTGCAGGCGCACGGCGCCATCCCCGGTGGCCTCTTCGAGCCCGTACCGCAGGAAATCGCGCAGCACCACCCAGCTGCCGTGGGGGAGCGCCGGATGGTCCGGGGTGCTGCGCACCGTGAGGTATACCGCGAGCGGGTCGTCCCGGCGCCAGCTCATCGTGAGCACCGTGATGCGCTCGCCCGGCCGCCGCGGCGCGATGGCCGCTTGAAGCGGCGCGCCCGCCCGGGGCAGCACGGGCGGCAGGGCGCGGCTGACCACTACGTCCACCACCACGTCGGCGGGGACGTCCAGCGGGGGGCCGCCCTCACGATCGCCTTGCTGCAACGAGAACCGCCTCTCTGGCAGGCGAACAGCGAGAGTGTTGCACGGACCCCATGAGGAGCTGTTGGTGGGCTGCCTGCGGAGGGCAACGCGCGTTGCGGAGTTCGGAAATCCCGTTCCCCCATTCTGTTTTCGTCGCCTCAGGCGCGGCCCAACCCGGGCCGACGCGACTACCCTCGCCTCGTGGGGAATGAGGAGGCCGGCGACGCGGACCTCCTGGCCCCGGTCCGGCGCCGCCGGGGAGCAGTGACCGCCACCTCGCGAGCCCCGTGGCGGCCGGCGGTGGGCAGCATTCCCGAAGATCCGGGCGTCTACCGCTTCCGCGACGCCGCGGGCCGCGTCATCTACGTCGGCAAGGCGAAAAGCCTGCGCAGCAGGCTGAATTCGTACTTCACGGGTGACCTGCATCCCCGCACCGAGTCCATGGTGCGCACCGCGCGGTCCGTCGACTGGACGGTCGTCGCCACCGAAGTCGAGGCCTTGCAGCTGGAGTACACCTGGATCAAGGAGTTCGACCCCCGCTTCAACGTCCGCTATCGCGACGACAAGAGCTACCCGTGGCTCGCCGTCACCCTCGATGAGGAAGTCCCGCGGCTGCAGGTGATGCGCGGCAGCAAGCGCAAGGGGGTGCGCTACTTCGGCCCGTACTCCCACGCCTGGGCGATCCGCGAAACCCTCGATCTGCTGTTGCGCGTGTTCCCCGCCCGCACCTGCAGCAAGGGCGTCTACAAGCGGGCCGCTCAGGTCGGCCGGCCGTGCCTGTTCGGCTACATCGACAAGTGCTCGGCTCCGTGCGTGGGGCGCGTGAGCGTCGATGAGCACCGCGCGATCGTCGACGATTTCTGCGATTTCCTGGCCGGGCGCACCTCACATTTCCTGCGCCGGCTCGAATCGCAGATGCGCGAGGCGTCCGACGCGCAGGAGTACGAGCGGGCTGCCCGGCTGCGCGACGACATCGGTGCCCTGCGCCGGGCGATCGAGAAGCAGGCCGTCGTGCTGTCCGACGACACCGACGCTGACGCGGTTGCCTTTGCCCAGGACGAGCTCGAGGCCGCCGTCTTCGTCTTTCACGTGCGGGGCGGGCGGGTGCGCGGGCAGCGCGGCTACGTCGTCGACAAGGTCGAGGGCGAGGATCTGCCCGAGCTGGTCGAGAAATTCGTGTCGCAGGCCTACCTCGTCGATGGTTACGAGGTTCCCCGCGAGGTGCTGGTTCCGGCCGTGCCGGACGATGCCGCCGTCGTCGCGGAGCTGCTCTCACTCGAGCGGGGCAGCCGGGTGGACCTGCGGGTGCCGCAACGCGGCGACAAGCGGGCCTTGCTCGAGACCGTCGGCCGTAACGCTCAGCAAGCCTTCACTCAACACAAGCTGCGCCGCGCCACCGACCTGTCGGCCCGCTCGCGCGCGCTCTCCGAGCTGCAGGACACCCTGGGGCTCGCGGATGCCCCGCTGCGTATCGAGTGCTTCGACATCTCCAGCCTGCAGAGCACCAGCGTCGTCGCCAGCATGGTGGTCTTCGAGGACGGCATCCCGCGCAAATCGGAGTACCGCCGGTTCGCGATCCGTGGCACCGGCGACCCGAGCACGGGGAGTGACGCGGCCGCCGAAGCCGGCGCCCCCACCGTCGGCGGCGGCGATGTCGACTGGCTCTACGAAGCCGTGCGGCGCCGGTTCGCCCGCTACCTCGACGAGACGGCGAGCCCGCCCGCTGATCCGACCGCCCCGACCGATCCGGACGCCCCGCCGGACTCCGCGCGCCGGTTCGCCTACCCGCCCAATCTGGTGGTGGTCGACGGCGGCTTCCCGCAAGTCAACGCCGGCGCCAAGGCGCTGGAGGATCTGGGCATCAGCGACGTGGCGATCATCGGTCTGGCCAAGCGGCTGGAGGAGGTCTGGGTGCCGGGTGATCCGGACCCGATCATCCTGCCGCGCACCAGTGAGGGGCTCTACCTCCTGCAGCGCGTGCGCGACGAGGCCCACCGGTTCGCCATCACCTATCACCGGCAGAAGCGCTCCAAGAGCATGACCGCCAGCGCTCTCGACGACGTGCCCGGCCTCGGTGAGACCCGGCGCAAGGCCCTGCTGCGACACTTCGGCTCGCTGAAGAAGCTGCGCGCGGCGTCCGCCGATGAGGTCGCGCAAGTGCCGGGCATCGGGCCACGCACCGCCGGGGCCGTCGTTTCCGCCCTGGCCACCAAGCAAGCGGGTCCGGCCGTGAACCCCGTGACGGGTGAGGTGCTCAGCGAATGACCGATCCGGCTTCCCCCGCGGCTCTGGGCAGTGCCGGGTCCGTCCAGCTGGCGATCATCACCGGCCTTTCCGGAGCCGGGCGCAGCACCGCGGCGAAATGTCTGGAGGACCTCGGCTGGTTCGTCGTCGACAACCTGCCGCCTGCCTTGCTGCCGACGATGGCCGAGCTCGGCGACCGCTCGCAGGGAGCGGTCGATCGCATCGCCGCGGTCGTCGACGTGCGGGGCCGGGCGTTCTTCTCCGACCTGCAAGAGGCGCTGCGCGTCCTCGACGAGCGCGGCGCCCGCCCGCGCATCGTGTTTCTCGAAGCCTCCGACCGGGCGCTGGTAAGCCGCTTCGAGAGCGTGCGCCGGCCCGCACCCGCTCCTGCAGCGCGATCCGCTGGTCGACGGCATCACCGCCGAGCGGGCGTTGCTCGCCGAGCTGCGCGGCGAGGCCGACCTCGTGCTTGACACCACCGACCTCAACGTCCATCAGCTGCGGGCCAAGATCGACGCCGCGTTCGGAACGCCCGGCCCCGCGACCCTGCAGGCCACCGTGATGTCGTTCGGCTACAAGCACGGGATCCCGATGGACGCCGACATCGTCTTCGACTGCCGCTTCCTGCCGAACCCGCACTGGGTGCCGGCGTTGCGGCCGCAGACCGGCCTTGACGCGCCCGTTCGCGATTACGTCTTCAGCCGGCCGGGTGCGGCGGAGTTCCTCGCGCGGGCGCAGGAGCTGCTGGCCATCGTTCGCGACGGCTACGCCCAGGAAGGCAAGCGCTTCCTCACGCTCGGAGTGGGCTGCACCGGCGGGCGCCACCGGAGCGTCGCGATGGCGACGGCGCTGGCCGGGCGCCTTCGCGCCGACGGCATGGACGTGCGCGTGGTGCATCGCGATCTGGGGCGCGAATGACCAGCGCTCCCGCGGCCTTCCCGGAGCCGGCGGTCGTCGCCTTCGGCGGTGGCCACGGCCTCGCCGCCAGCCTCGCGGCGCTGCGCCGGGTGACCTCCCGGCTCACCGCCGTCGTCACGGTCGCGGATGATGGGGGCTCCTCGGGGCGGCTGCGGACCGAGCTCGGCGCGCTCCCGCCGGGCGACCTGCGCATGGCGCTTTCAGCCCTGGCCGGCGACGATCCCGACGGCAAGCTGTGGAGCGCCGCCTTCCAGCACCGCTTCGGCGGCGGCGGGCCGCTGTCCGGTCACGCGCTGGGCAACCTCGTGCTGGCGGCGCTCGCCGAGCAGCTCGGCGATCCGGTAGCGGCTCTTGATGCGGCGGCGCGCCTGCTCGGCTGCTGCGGGAGGGTGCTTCCGCTCTCGCCCGAACCGGTCGACATCGTGGCCGAGGTGAGCAGCCCCCCTGCCGATGGCCGTCCCGCTGGCCGGACCGAGGAGCGGGCGACGGTGCGCGGCCAGGTCGCCGTGGCGACGGCGGTCGGCCGGGTGGAGCGCGTCGAACTGATGCCGCGCGATCCGGCGCCGTGCCCTGAGGCGGTCGCGGCGGTCGCCGCGGCCGACGCCCTGGTGCTGGGCCCGGGCTCGTTCTTCACCAGCGTGCTGCCGCACCTGCTCGCCTCATCGATGGCCCGGGCGATCGTGGCCAGCCCGGCACGGCGGCTGCTGGTCCTCAATCTCGCCGCGCAGCCGGGGGAGACCTCCGGGTTCGATCCGCACACCCATCTGGAAGAGCTCAGCCGGCTGGTGCCGGCGCTGCGCCTCGACGCGGTGATCGCCGACCCGGGAGTGGTGCCCGACCCGGAACGCCTCCGCACGGCCGCGCAGGAGCTGGGGGCGCGCCTTGTCCTTGCGCCCGTAGGGATTGCGGGCCAGCCCCGCCACGATCCGGCCGCTCTCGCGCAGGCGTTCTCGTCGGAGATGAGAGCGAATCCGTCGATTGCCATGGGCCAGCGGGACCTCGCGACCTGAAACTGCAATATCGTGCCTCGCAGGCAGATAAGGAGACTGTGTGTGGCTGCCATGACACCGACCGTCAAAGACGAGCTGAGCCGGCTGCCGACGGGGAAAGCGTGCTGTCGCCGCGCCGAGATGGCGGTGATCTTGCGCTTCGCAGGCGGCCTGCACCTCGCCAACGGGCGGGTTGTGGTGGAGGCGGAGCTTGACACCGCTTCCGTCGCGCGCCGCCTTCGGCAGGAGATCGCTGAGGTCTTCGGTCACCCGTCGGAGATCGCGATGCTCGCCGCCGGGGGACTGCGCCGCAGCGCCCGCTGGCTCATCAGGGTGGATCGCGGAGGCGAAGCGCTCGCGCGGGCGACCGGTCTGATCGATCAGCGCGGCCGCCCGGTCCGCGGATTGCCGCCGATGATCGTCACCGGAGGGCTCTGCGACGCGGCGGCTGCCTGGCGCGGCGCCTTTCTGGCCCACGGTTCGCTGACGGAGCCCGGTCGCTCGTCGTCGCTGGAGATCACCTCGCCGGGTCCCGAAGCGGCGCTGGCTCTGGTCGGCGCGGCCCGGCGGCTGGGGATCGCCGCGAAGAGCAAGCAGGTGCGCGGGGTCGATCGGGTGGTCATCCGTGACGCCGAGGCGATCGGCGCGATGCTGACCCACATGGGCGCCCACGACAGCGTCCTCGCGTGGGAGGAGCGCCGGATGCGCCGGGAGGTGCGCGCCACTGCGAACCGGCTCGCGAACTTCGACGACGCCAACCTGCGCCGCTCGGCTCGCGCTGCGGTCGCCGCCGGAGCCCGGGTGTCGGCCGCCATGGACATCCTCAACGGAACCGGTCGGCGACGTCGATGCATCGAAGGCCGCCGAGATCGGTCAGCTGGAAGCCGCTCCGGAGCATCTGCTGGCGGCCGGGGAGCTGCGGCTGAAGCATCCGCAGGCCTCGCTCGAGGAGCTCGGGGCCCTGGCCGACCCGCCGATGACCAAGGACGCCGTGGCCGGCCGGATCCGCCGGCTGCTCGCGCTGGCCGACAAGCGGGCGATCGCGCTGGGCCTGCCGACCACGGAGGCTGCCGTAAGCCCTGAGCTGCTCGAAGGAGCCTGACCGGAGATCGCCGCCGGGTAGGCTGCCTACCACAGACACATGTGGGTGGAGAAGGTGGAGGCACCGTGGCTATTCGAGTAGGCATCAACGGGTTCGGCCGGATCGGGCGAAACCTCTTCCGGGCCATCGCGGGCTCGGCTGGAGCCGACATCGAAGTAGTCGCGGTCAACGACCTGACCGACACCAAGACGCTGGCGCACCTGCTCAAGTACGACACGGTGCTCGGCACGTTCGGCAAGACCGTGAGCTCCGGCGAGGGCGTGATCACGGTCGACGGCAAGGACATCAAGGTGCTGTCCGAGCGCGAGCCGTCGGCGCTTCCGTGGGGCGAGCTCGGCTGCGACATCGTCATCGAATCGACCGGGCGCTTCACCAGCGCCGAGTCGGCGGGCAAGCACCTCGCCGCGGGCGCCAAGAAGGTCATCATCTCGGCGCCGGCCAAGGGCGAGGACCTGACGGTCGTGATGGGCGTCAACGACAGCGCCTACGACCCGGCCACCCATCACATCCTGTCCAACGCGTCGTGCACGACCAACTGCGTCGCGCCGATGGCGAAGGTGCTCGACGAGAGCTTCGGCATCGTGCGCGGTCTGATGACCACCACCCACGCCTACACGAACGATCAGGTCATCCTCGACTTCCCGCACTCCGACCTGCGCCGCGCGCGGGCGGCAGCGCAAAACATCATCCCGACCACGACCGGTGCCGCGAAGGCCACGTCGCTGGTGCTGCCGCAGCTGAAGGGCAAGCTCGACGGCATCGCGATGCGGGTCCCGGTTCCGGACGGCTCGGTCACCGACCTCGTCGTCACCCTGGAGAAGGAAGCCTCGGTCGCCGAGGTCAACGCCGCGTTCAAGGCCGCGGCGGAGGGTCCGCTGAAGGACATCCTGGTCTACACCGACGAGCCGATCGTCTCCAGCGACATCGTCGGCACTCCCGCGTCGTGCACGTTCGACTCGTCGCTCACGATGGTCAGCGGCCCCACGGTGAAGATCATCGGCTGGTACGACAACGAGTGGGGCTACTCCAACCGCCTCGTCGACCTGCTGGGTCTCGTCGGCTCCCGGCTCTAGCCGGTGAAGTCGCTAGCCGACCTGCTGAGCGAGGGAGTTCGCGGGCGGGTCGTGATCGTGCGGTCCGACCTCAACGTGCCGCTCGACGGCTCGCGGGTCACCGACGACGGGCGCATCCGGGCCAGCCTTCCGACGATTCGGGCGCTCGCCGACGCCGGCGCGCGGGTCGTGGTCTGCAGCCACCTCGGCCGGCCCAAGGGCGCGTTCGAGGCGCGCTACTCCCTGGCGCCGGTGGCGGACCGGATGAGCTCGCTGCTCGGATGGCCGGTCCCGCTGGCTGACCACGACCCTGAGGCGGGCGTCGCCGGCCCG
Organism: uncultured Actinomycetota bacterium; assembly: GCA_963782485.1. GTDB lineage: Bacteria > Actinomycetota > Actinomycetes > Frankiales > Frankiaceae > DATAZK01. The sequence continues at coordinate 82,878 of CAWAJV010000002.1, read as the reverse complement.
GCCGCTGCCGCGCGCGTCGCCGCGCTCGCCGACAGCGACGTGATGCTGCTGGAAAACCTGCGCTTCGACCCGGGCGAGACCAGCAAGGACCCGCAGGCCCGGGCGGCCTTCGGAGCCCGCCTGGCCGCGCTGACCGAAGCCGGCGGCGGCCCCGGCGCCTATGTCGATGACGCGTTCGGAGCCGTCCATCGCGCTCATGCGTCGGTGGTAGAGCTGGCTGCGCGCCTGCCTCACTACGCCGGCGGCCTCGTGCTGCGCGAGGTCGAGGTGCTGCAGCGGCTGACCCACACTCCCCAGACCCCGTACGTCGTCATCCTCGGGGGCAGCAAGGTGAGCGACAAGCTGGCTGTCATCGAGGCGCTGCTTCCGAAGGTTGACCGGCTGCTGATCGGCGGCGGGATGTGCTTCACCTTCCTTGCCGCGCAGGGCCATGCCGTCGGCGGCTCGCTGCTCGAGGAGAGCATGGTCGACACCTGCGCGCAGCTGCTCCGCGCTGCCGGAGACCGGATCCTGCTCCCGACGGATGTCGTCGTCGCTGCTGACGTGTCGGCCGACGCCGACGCGTCCGTCGTCGCGGCCGACGCCATCCCCGCCGATCTCAAGGGCCTCGATATCGGGCCGCTGAGCTCCGCGCTTTTCGGCAAGGCCCTCGCCGGCGCGGCCACCGTGTTCTGGAACGGGCCGATGGGCGTCTTCGAGCTGGCACCGTTCGCCGAAGGCACCCGAGCGGTGGCGGAGGCGGTCGCGTCGCTACCCGGAGCGTTGACGGTCGTCGGCGGCGGCGATAGCGCAGCCGCGGTGCGCAAGCTGGGAATCGACGAGTCGCGCTTCGGTCATATCTCGACCGGCGGCGGCGCCAGCCTGGAGTACCTCGAGGGCAAGACGCTCCCCGGCCTGGCCGCCCTCAGCGACTGAGGTCCGCGCTCTCGACGGTCGCCGGCCTGCTCGTCGGCCGGCAAACAGAAGGGAAACCAACCCATGGCCGCCGTTACGGGCCGCAAGCCTTTGATCGCAGGCAACTGGAAGATGAACCTCACGCACCTCGAGGCCATCGCCCTGGTGCAGAAGGTCGCGTTCGGCCTGCGGGAGCGTGAGGCCGAGGCGATCGACGTCGCCGTCGTTCCGCCGTTCACGTCGATCCGCAGCGTGCAGACCCTGATCGAGGGCGACAAGTTGCCGCTGGTCTTCGGCGCGCAGGACCTGTCCGCCCACACGAGCGGCGCGTACACCGGTGAGGTGTCGGGCGCCATGCTCGCGAAGCTCGGATGTACCTACGTGATCATCGGCCACAGCGAGCGCCGCCAGTACCACGGTGAGGACGACGCGCTCGTCGCGGCCAAGGTCCGGGCCGCGTATGCCGCCGGCCTGGTGCCGATCCTGTGCGTCGGCGAGCCCGAGTCGATCCGCGACGAGCAGCGTCATGTCGAGCATTGCCTCGGCTCGCTCGAGGGTTCGCTGGACGGTGTGGCGCCGGAGAACATCGAGGAGCCATCCGGGCAGCTGGTCATCGCCTACGAGCCGGTATGGGCGATCGGCACCGGGAAGACCGCGACCGCGGCGGATGCGCAGGAGATGTGCGGCGAGCTGCGCCAGAAGCTCGCGACGCTGGTGAGCCCGGGTGCCGCGGAACGCACCCGCATCCTGTATGGAGGCTCGGTCAAGGCATCCAACGCCGAGGAACTGATGAGCGAGACCGATGTCGATGGGGCACTGGTCGGCGGCGCCAGCCTGGTGGCCGAGGACTTCTGCGGGATCGTGCGGGGCGCGCTGCCGAGGGCCGCCGCGGGCGGCGCCCGGACGTGAGCGTGCAGCTGCGGCTCATGGGCCAGGCCGCAGCCCGCGCCATTGCCGAGGGCGACTGTCCAGCGGGCCACCGATGCGCGCCGGACTTTCCGGCCGAGGGCGATCGGATTGCCGCTGCGATGTACCTCGAGCGGCTGGCTGCCGGCGTGGACCCGGGCGATTTCGGTCCCTACCTCGTCGTCGTGGACGGGGAAGCCATCGGGGGTATCGGCTTTCACGGCGCCCCGGATGCCGACGGATGCGTGGAGATCGGCTACGGCATCGTCCCGTCCCGGCGGGGGGCGGGCCATGCGACGGCGGCCCTGCGGCTGCTCGTGGACCGTGCCGCCGAGCTCGGGGCGAGGCTCCTGGTGGCGGAGACCGAACCGGACAACGCGGCCAGTTCCGCGGTATTGCGCCACGGCGGGTTCGGCTGCGTCGACGCGGAGCAGAGCGTGACTCGGCTGAGCGAAGCGAAGTCGAGCGCGGGTCTGCGACCAGAGGGCGGTGAGGGCACGATCCGCTTTGAGCGTCCGCTGCGCTGACCGATCAGGTCACAGGAAGGTCACGGAAAGAATCACCCGATCGGGTACTCAAGACGGCAAAGTTTCCGCCGAATGGCCGGCTGCAGCAGAGTTCTCAGCTGTTTCGCCTCGGTCACGACTTCGCAACATCTCGGCTCGGCGTAGTGCCGTTACTGCCGAGTACGTGTTCAATTTTGCTCATTGCTGTGCCGCGTCGAGGCGTTGCCTGTGCATTTTCTGACTTGCACTCCCTGACCTGGCCCCGAGCGGTGAACGGAAGGATGAGGATGCTTCGAGGTAAGAAGCCGGCTATCGCCCTGACAGTGGCAGGGCTGATGGCCGTGGCGGCGTGTGGCAGCAGCTCCGGCGGCAGCGGCGGCGGAGGAGGCGGCGGCAACGGAAGCATCAACCTGCAGTCGCTCCCCACGACCCCTGTCGACACGCGGACCGGCAAGACGGGAGGCACGTTCCGGCTCTCCATCGTTGAGCCGACGGCCATCGACCCGTTCAACTCGCAGGAGTCCGAGGGAATCCTCGTCACCAAGAACCTCTACGACACCCTCACCACCGTCGGTACCGACGGGAAGATCGAGAAGCAGCTCGCGGCCAGCTACAGCCACGACGCCAGCTGCACCAACTGGACGTTCAACGTCAAGCCGGATCAGAAGTTCTCCAACGGCGACGTGGTCGACGCCGAGGCGGTCAAGCGCGGCATGACGCGTGCCGCTCTCGGCACGGCAGCCTCTGACGTGGCCTACCACATGTCGGGCATCACGGGCTTCGACGAGCTGCAGGGCAGCTCCGAGAAGGACCCGACGAAGGCCGACTTCAGCGGTGTCAAGGCGAACGGCCTCGTGCTGACGGTCAACCTCAAGGCGGCCGACTGCGAGTTCGACCTGAAGACGGCTCAGCCGGTCTACAGCCCGGTGCCTGCCTCGGCCGGCGCCGCCAGCAACACGACCTACAACGACCTGCCGATCGGCAACGGCCCGTTCAAGATGGCCCAGCCGTGGCAGCACGACAAGAGCATCACGCTCGTGCGCAACGACGCCTACACCGATGGCCCGAAGCCGCTGCTGGACAAGGTCGAGCTGACCATCAACGACGGCAGCGTCACGAACTTCGAGTACCGGGGCATCCAGAACGGCGACTTCGACTTCGCCCGGATCAACCCGGATGATCTCCAGGCTGCAGCGAAGACGTACTACAACAGCAGCCAGGACAAGAACCGGTTCATCAAGTACCAGTCGTACGGCATCAACTACCTGCTGGTGAACGTGAAGAACCCGCCGCTCAACTCGGTCAAGGCACGCGAGGCGGTCTCGTACGCCATCGACCGTGACGCGATCATCAAGGGCGTCCTCAAGGACTCCCAGACCAAGGCGACCTCCTTCGTCTCCCCGCCGTTCGCCAGCCAGGGCACCTACCAGCCCGGTATCTGCGCGTCGTGCGTGAAGCAGGACCCGACCAAGGCCAAGGAACTCGCGAAGGAAGCCGGGCTCGGTGCCGGCACCAGCGTGAGCATCGCGTTCAACACTGGTGGCGGCCACGAGGGCTGGGTCCAGGCGGTCGCCGGTGAGCTGAGCGACGTGCTCGGCTGGAAGGTCGACATCAAGCCGGGTCCGTTCAAGGAGCTGCTGAAGGCCGAGTCCGCGACCAACGCTTCCGGTCTCTTCCGGGCGGCGTGGAGTGCTGACTACCCGACCTCGTGGAACTTCCTCTACCCGCTGCTCGGCACCCAGCCGGCGGACAACCCCGGTGACAACCGGGGCCGCTACAGCAACAAGGAGTTCGACAAGCTGCTCGCCGAGGGCCAGGCCGACCCCAACCCGACCACCCGTGCAGACAAGTACAAGCAGGCCGAGAAGATCGCCATCGGCCAGGACCTGGCGCTGATCCCGCTCTGGTACCGCACCCAGTACCGGGCCTTCAGCGACAAGTTCGTCGGAGTGAACCTCGACTTCTTCGAGAACCCGACGCTTCGCACCATCGGCCTGAAGTAAGGCTGACGTGCACCGGCCGGGTCGCCCTTCGGGGCGACCCGGCCGGTCTCGTAAAAGGCTGCCCCGGCGTAGCGTAGAGCCGCGCCTGAACGGGCAGGCAGGCTGAAATGGGCAGGCTCCGGGGGCTGGACAGGGAGGTGGAGGCCGGGTGCTGAAGTTCATCGTCCGCCGCCTGCTGCAGATGATTCTGGTGTTTTTCGGCGCGACGCTCATTCTGTTCAGCGCCTTGTTTCTTTTCGGCAATCCGGTCGAAAACCTGACCGGCACCGGCCGCGCCCGCACCCCGGCCGTTGTGCAGCAGCTGAACCACAAGTACAGCCTGGATAAGCCCCTGTACGTCCAGTATTACAAGTACGTCGAAGGTCTCGTCGTCCACTTCGATCTCGGTACCAGCTATTCGCAGCAGAATCGAGAAGTAAGCAAGATTCTTCCGAGCAAGCTGGCGAACACCGCTAAGCTGGCGCTATTTGCGATCCTGATCGAAATCGTGATCGGCCTGGCCGCGGGCATTATTTCGGCCGTCTTTAAATACTCTTTCTTTGACGTATCCGTAACGGTCTTGACGACTGTCACCATTGGGATCCCGGTCTTCGTCATTGGGCTGCTCTTGCAGGAGCTCTTTGTCTTCCAGTTGCACTGGTTCCCCTTTATCTTCGACGGCTCATTCCGGTCCTACGTGCTGCCCGCTATCGCCCTGGCGGCGATCGATGCCGCACTTGTCGCACGGCTCACCCGCGGGACGATGCTCGAGGTCATGCGCGCGGACTACGTCCGCACAGCCACGGCCAAGGGGCTGACCAAAAAGGCCGTCGTCTTCAAGCACGTCCTGCGCAACTCCATCATTCCGGTTGTCACGTACCTCGGAATCTCGTTCGGCACGCTGCTCGGTGGGGCGCTTATCACCGAAAGCGTCTTCGGCCTGGACGGCCTGGGTAACGAGTTGGTGCGCGCTATTCAGCGAAATGACAACCCGATCATCATGGGGGTGGTGACATACGGTGTCCTCGTGTTCGTGCTGGTCAACCTGGTCGTTGACCTGCTCTACGCCGTGCTCGACCCGCGGGTGAGGCTGGAATGAGCGATCGCACCGTCCTGACGCCGGATCCCGAGCATCGCGGCGACGACCCGGACGCTTTCTTTGTTTCCGACGATCTCGGCGCGGACAGAGGACCCTCGCTGACCGGTGATGAGGGCGCGAACGTTGACCCGGGCGGTGCTGCCGGCGCCGCAGAGGCGTTCGGCACGGTCAGCGCATCCGGGCAGTGGCGGGATATCCGCCGCCGCTTCGTGCGCAACAAGCTGGCGGTCGTCGGACTCGGCATGATCGTGCTGCTCGTCTTCGTGGCGATCTTCGCTCCGTTGATCGCTCCGTACGGGCCCAAGCATCAGGACCTGTTCAACACCGAGAGCCCGCCGAGCGCCAAGCATTGGTTCGGTACCGACGTCGTCGGCCGCGACCAGTTCACCCGCGTGCTGTACGGGACCCGGATCGCCCTTCTCGTCGGGCTCTCCTCGATCGTGCTGGCTTCGCTGATCGGGGTGATTCTCGGGTCGATCGCCGGCTACTTCGGTCGGTTCTGGGACAGCCTGATCATGCGCATCGCCGACATCTTCTTCGCGTTCCCGCTGCTGGTCGGCGCCATCGTCATCATCACGGTTGCCGGCCAGGGGGTCGCGCCCGTGATCATCGCGCTCGCGGTCTTCGGCTGGGCCACGGTCGCCCGGTTGCTGCGCAGCTCGATCCTGTCGGTGCGGGAGGCGGACTACGTCGAAGCCGCGCGCTCGCTCGGGGCGAGCCGGCTGCGCATCGTGCGGCGCCACATCCTGCCCAACAGCTTCGCGCCGGTCCTGGTCTTCGCCACGTTCAGCGTCGGTACGGCCATCGTGTCCGAGGCCGCCCTGTCCTATCTCGGAGTCGGCGTTCCGCCCGACGTGGCCGAGTGGGGCAACATGATCGCCGCCGGCCAAGCGAAATTCAACACCTCGCCCTGGCTCTCGCTGCTGCCGAGTGCTGCCGTGGTGTTCACCGTGCTCGCGTTCGTCTTCGTCGGAGACGGCCTGCGCGATGCCCTCGACCCGAAGCTGAAGTAGGACGCCGTGAGCGCGCAACCGGACTTCGAGGCCTGGGTCGAAACCTCCGACGCCCCGCTGGCCAAACCCGCGTCCACCGGCAGCGGACCCGCCCCGGCCACCGACCCGGAGGCCCTGCTGTCCGTCGAGGACCTGCGGGTCGCACTTCCACACCGACAACGGCGTGGTGCGGGCGGTCGACGGCGTCAGCTGGTCGGTGCGGGCCGGCGAGACGCTCGGTATCGTCGGCGAGTCCGGGTCGGGTAAGTCGGTCTCCGCGATGACGATCATGGGGCTGGTGCCGTCCCCGCCGGCGAAGTTCCCCTCCGGCCGCGTCCTGTTGCGGGGCGAGGACCTGCTCACCGCCGACGACGCCCGGCTGCGCGCCCTGCGCGGCAAAGAAGTTTCGATGATCTTCCAGGACCCGCTGACCGCGCTGAACCCGGTATTCAGGGTCGGCAGCCAGATCGCCGAGGTCATCCGCGTCCACGAGAAGGTGTCGCGGTCGAAGGCCAAGAATCGCGCGGTCGACCTGCTGGGCGAGGTCGGCATCCCGAACCCGCGCGGCCGCGCCCGCGAGTACCCCCACCAGTTCTCCGGCGGCATGCGCCAGCGGGCCATGATCGCGATGGCGCTCGCCCTCGACCCGGCGCTGCTGCTGGCCGACGAGCCGACGACCGCGCTCGATGTCACGGTGCAGGCCCAGATCATGGAACTGCTCGAGTCGCTGCAGGAGCAGCGCGGCACCGCCATCGTCCTGATCACACACGACCTCGGGCTGGTCGCCAGCCACGCCGACCGCGTCATGGTGATGTACGCCGGCCGGGTCGCGGAGTACGCCGAGACGAACGAGGTCTACTACACGCCGCGCCACGCCTACACCCTCGGCCTGCTCAGCAGCCTGGCCCGGCTCGACCAGCGTCGCGCCGAGCGGCTGGAGCCGATCCCCGGTTCGCCGCCGAGCCTCATCCGGGTGCCGCCCGGCTGCCCGTTCCACCCCCGGTGCATGTTCGCGACCTCGGTCTGCCGGACGGTCATCCCGGCGCTGGTCGAGCAGGACAGCCCGGCCATCTCGCCGCATGCCACCACAGCGATCAGGTCGCGGCCCGGATCGAGGGCGACGCCGCGGCGCAGGCCGTGGCCGAGTCCGCCGAGCGCGCCACGGCATTGGGGCTGCCCGTCGAGCAGGCCGCAGAAGCTGCAGAAGCTGCTGGACGGCGAGCCGGCAGAGGCCCGCGGGGCCGGCGGCTCCGAGTCGCGAGAGACCGACGGTCCGGAGGTCTCCTCGTGAGCGCGCCCAGCCTGGAGAAGCCGACGCGGGCGTCTGGGCCGCAGGAGCCGCTGCTCGAGGTCACCAACCTCAAGAAGCACTTTCCGATCCGTAGCGGGATCGTCTTCCAGCGCCAGATCGGCGCCGTTCAAGCCGTCGACGACGTGTCGTTCTCCATCGCCACGGGCGAGACCCTGGCGCTGGTCGGCGAGTCCGGCTGTGGCAAGAGCACGACGGCCCGCACGGTGCTGCGCCTCCTCGAGCCGACGGCCGGCACCATCCGGTTCGAGGGCGCTGACATCACGAAGGTCGGCCCTCGCGAGCTGCGCAGGCTGCGCCGCGAGATGCAGATCGTCTTCCAGGACCCGTACGCCAGCCTGAACCCGCGCCTGACCGTGCGCAGCACGCCTGACCGAGCCGTTCAAGATTCACGGGCTGCCGGACGAGGGCGCCGTCAACCAGCTACTCGAACGGGTCGGCCTGGCCTCGAACACGCCAGCCGTTACCCGCACGAGTTCTCCGGCGGTCAGCGCCAGCGTGTCGGCATCGCGCGGGCCATCAGCCTGAACCCCAAGCTCGTGGTCTGCGACGAGCCCGTCTCCGCCCTCGACGTCTCGATCCAGGCTCAGGTGATCAACCTCCTCGAGGATCTGCAGACGCGAGCTGGGGCTGACCTACCTGTTCATCGCCCACGACCTGTCCGTCGTGCGCCACATCGCCGACCGGGTCGCCGTGATGTACCTCGGGACCATCGTCGAGCTCGCCGACCGCGACACGCTCTTCGAGCAGCCGTCGCATCCCTACACGCAGGCGCTGATCAGCGCGGTGCCGATCCCGGACCCGGTCAAGGAGCGCGCCCGGGAACGCATCCTCATCTCCGGCGACGTGCCGAGCCCGGCGAACCCGCCGAGCGGCTGCCGCTTCCGCACCCGCTGCCCCAAGTTCGCGAACGAGCTCTCGGAGCAGGAGCGCGAGCGCTGCATCGAAGAACCACCGCAACTCGTCGACCGCGGGCAGGGACACCCGGTCGCCTGCCACTACGCTGAGTCCCGGGTGGTGGTGTGACGTGAAGACCGTTCTTTCGGTGATCCTGATTTTGACCAGCGTGTTCCTCGTCGCGCTGATCCTGCTGCATCGCGGCAAGGGCGGCGGCCTGTCGAACCTCTTCGGCGGCGGTGTGTCGTCGTCACTCGGCGGCTCCTCCGTCGTGGAGAAGAACCTTGACCGCTTCACCATTGCCGTCAGCCTCATCTGGATCGCGTCCATCATCAGCCTCGGATTGCTCGATAAGAGCTGACGCCGGGCGCGAGCGGCTCACTCCGCGTGCCGGTCTGACCCTCCTGGTCGCCCTGCTCGTCGTGGCTCTGGCGGCGTGTTCCGGCTCCGCGACCCCGGCTCCCGCGCCGACGCCGACGAAGAGCCCCACCCCCAGCGCTTCCAGCGGTCCCAAACCGGGCGGCACCCTTCGCATCGCCGGCGTGGCTCGTACGGTCGCGCTGGACCCGGCGAGCCCGACCAGCGAGCCACCCGCCGCGGCAGGCACCGCCGCCGACCCGGTCTCCGCGGCTGCTGCGAATCAGCTCCTCGGCCGTCTCGTGCTGCGCCAGCTGTACGGCTACGAGCCCGACGACCCGGTCGCCGCCGGTGACGGCAGTGGTGACGGGGCCGGCAGCACGCCGGCAGCAGGCGGTGCGGCGGAGAGCGGCCCGCTTCCGGATCTCGCGGCGGCCGCTCCGAAACTGAGCGATGACCGGCTCACGGCGACCATCACGCTGCGCACCGCCCGCTGGGACGTGACGAGCCGGCGCCGGGTCACGGCGAACGATGAGCTGCGGGCGCTCAAACGGCTCTGCCTGCCGTCGATCAACTCGCCGGTTCAGCGTCTACTTCGCCGAGTCGGTCGTCGGCTATGCAGCCGCCTGCCGCCGCCTGGCGGCCCGCCCGCCCGCGACCCTGGCCGCCCTTGACGCGGTGGCGATCCCCGGGCTCACGACCGAGGGCGACACCACGCTCGTCGTCCACCTGCTGCGCCCGACCAGCGACCTCGCGGCCCTGCTGGCACTCCCGCAGACCTCACCCCTGCCCGTCGAGTCGTTCACCGGCCTCTCGGTGACGAACGATCCGCTGCGATTCGTCGGTGACGGTCCGTACCACTTCGTCGAGCCGCAGCCCGGCAGGAGACGTACGCGCTCTCGCGCAGCGGAGCCTGGGACACGGCCGAGGATCCGCTCCGCCACGCCTACGTCGACCACGTCTCGGTGCGCGGCGGCCTGTCCGTGGAGCGGGTGCGGGAGTTGCTTCGTGACGGGGGCGCCGACGTGGCGCTCGACGTGGCGGCCACCCCCGCGCAAGCGGCGGCCGGTCCGGCGAGCTCGCTGGTGACGACCAGCGAGCAGGCGATGGCGGTGCTCGGGATCGGGTCGAGCGGGCCGCATGCGCAGCTGCTCGCCGTGCCCGGGGTGCGCCGGCTGCTCGCCGCCTGCGTCGACACGTCGACACGCACCCGGGTCGCCGCAGCGCTGGGGCGTGGCCTGGCGAGCCCCGGCGCCGATCTGCTGGCCGGGCTGCCCGCCGAGGGCGGCGCGCCGTCGCCGAGTGCCTCGAGGACCGCTGCCGGCGCGAGCTCGCCGGCAGCTACGGTCACAGCGACCCCGTCGCCGACCGCCTCACCCTCGCCGAGCGCGACGGCAGCTCCCGCCGTGCGATGCCAGAGCACGCCTGCCCTCGCCGGCGTCACGCTCTCACTGCTCGTCCCTGACGCCGCGCCACTCCGGGCGGCGGCGGCCGTCCTGGCGAAGCGGCTGGCGGTCACCGGCGTGGTGCTCACAGCCGTTCCCGTCAGCAGCGCCACCTTCGCCGCGCGCGCCAGGGCCGGCGGGTGGGACCTCGTGCTGGCGCTGCGGCCAGTGCGTTACCCCGCCCCCCGCGCGCTGCTCGCGCCGCTGCTGGATGCGGGTTGGCGCGGCCCCGATGCCGTAGCCCTGCTCCGCTCGCCGGTGGGCTACCAGCTCCTGCGGCTGGCGCTGCGGACCACCGGCGGCGATGCCGAAACCAAGGCGTGGAAGGCGTTGCGCGCGTTCCTGGCGAGCTCGGCGACCCTGCTGCCGCTGGCCGACCTGAACGCCGTCTATCCCCGCGGGCTCAACGTGGCTTACGCCCCCACTGTCCCGACGTTCAGCAATGTCGATCCCACGAACGTTTCCCTCGGATCAACGCGTACCGGGGAACCCGCACGAACCCCGACCCCCACGCCGTAGCATCGCCTAGGCGCGTCACCCCGAGGTTCGGCCGGAGGCGCCCCACGCAATAGCCGTTGAAACGACAGTGGCGACCGCCCGTAGCATCTGCGGCTGCCGGTCGTCCGGACAAAGGAGAGCTAGTGGCTGGAGGCGCGGGAGGCAACGCCATCCGGGGGAGCCGGGTTGGCGCGGGCCCGATGGGGGAGTCCGAGCGGGGCGAGCGGGCCCCTCGTATCCGCATCGCGTTCTATTGCGCCAACGGCCATGAGACCCGGCCGTCGTTCGCGATCGACGCGCCCGTGCCCGACACCTGGGACTGCCCGCGCTGCGGATTTCCGGCCGGTCCGGACCAGGAGAACACCCCGCCGCCGCCGCGTAACGAGCCGTACAAGACCCACCTTGCTTACGTGCGTGAGCGACGCAACGAGGAAGACGGCGAGGCCATCCTGCAGGAGGCACTCGCGAAGCTGCGCGGACGGTAGGCCCTGTCGTCGCCGGAGCCCGCGCCGCGGCCCGGTGCGGTCCATCACCTCGAGCTGTGGGTGCCCGACCTGGCCCGCGCGGAGCTCAGCTGGGGCTGGCTGCTCGGCGAGCTCGGATACCAGCCGTTCCAGACCTGGGAGCATGGGCGCTCATGGCGCTGGCCGGCTGTCCCAGGCGGCGCCTACGTCGTCGTCGAGCAGTCTCCGGCGATGACCGGCGGTGGCCACGTGCGTACCCGTCCCGGTTTGAACCACCTCGCGTTCTGGGCGGGTAGCCGCACGGAGGTCGACGCCCTCGCCGCGGCCGCGGCGACGCACGGCTGGTCGCTGATGTTCGCCGACCGGCATCCGTTCGCCGGGGGCCCCGAGCACTACGCGGCGTACCTGGAGAACGGCGACGGCTACGAGGTGGAGCTCGTCGCGTCCTCGTCCTGAGGGGGGCAACGCCGCCGCGGCGGCCTTGTCGAGCAGCCAGAGCGTGCGATCCCGGCCGAGCGCGCCCGCCGCCGGCACCTCCAGTGGGCTCGCCCCGGAGAGGGCTCGGCGCGCCGCGTCGGCCTTCTCCCCGCCCGCTGCGACGACCCAGACCTGCGCCGCGGACTGGATGGCGAGGTGGGTCAGGGAGACCCGGGTGGGCGGCGGTTTCGGACAGTTGTGGACGGCGACGACCGCGCGCTCGTCACGCGCGGCCGCCGACTCGGGGAAGATCGACGCGACGTGACCCTCGGGTCCGAGGCCCAGGAGCAGCACGTCGAAGCGCGGTACCGGGCCGCCGTCGGCAGGACGCGCGCGGGCGGCTAGCTGCGACGCGTAGCGAGCCGCGGCGGCGTCGGCAGCGTCGGCATCGTCACCGTCGGCGCCGCCGAGCCAACCCATCGCGAAGACCCGCTCCGGGTCGACATCGACATGATCGAGCAGCGCCTCGCGGGCCGCCTTCTCGTTACGGTCGTCGCTGTCGCGCGCGACGAACCGCTCGTCTCCCCACCAGACATCCACGGCTCGCCAGTCGACAGCCTCGACCGCCGGGCTCTCCCGCACCGCGCGCAGCGTGGCGACGCCGATGCCGCCGCCGGTCAGCACCAGGCTGGCACTTCCCTTCACGGCCTGGGCGTCGATCAGCTCGGTGATGACCCGGGCAGCAACCGCCTTCGCCAGCAGCCCGGCGTCGCGATGGACGATCACCTCGGCGGGAGCGCTCACCCGCTCGCCTTCCCGGTGCCGTTCCGCTGGTTGGGGGTGGGTGCCGGAGAGCTCGCGGGCACCGCGTTGCCGTTGCCGTTGCCGTTGCCGTGCCCTTGCCGTTGTCGGCCGTCGGGTCGAACCAGACGTGCTCCCGCTTGGGAGACCGGCTGCCGAGGTTCTTCACGCCGGTCCACGCCGAGAGCGCTTCGCCGAAGACCTCGTCCGCGTCCAGCCGGCGCACGTCCTCCGCGAGCAGATCGCCGAGGTCGCGCGGGGCCAGCGGCATGATGCGATCGGCCTGGTCGGCGCGCGCGATGACGGCGGTGCGCTCGTCGCGGCGGCGGATCAGCAGCTCGGACGGCCCCGACTCGGACTCCTCGAGGCGGACCTTGACCTCCTCGATGTCGCGGCCGGACTTCTTCAGGTCGACCCGGATGCCGAGCTTGCTGCGCAGCCATCCGGCGAGCAGGGCGGTGGGCGGTGACTCGACACCGGTGATGGTCGCCGACTTCGCCGGCGTGTGGATCGAGTCGAACGCGGCGGCGACCAGCGCCCGCCAGCCGGTGGTGCGTGCCCAGGACAGGTCGGTGTCGCCGGGCGCGTAATCCACCGCACGCTGGTGCAGCGCGGCCATCGGGTCCTGCCCGTGCAGGCTCTCGGTGACCCGCCGGTCGGCGAGGACGCCGAGGGGGTCGAACGCGATCCGCTCCGGCATCGTCTCGTGAAACCAGGTGACGATCGGGGCGTCGGGCGCGAGCAGCGGAAGGACCACGGACTCCGCGTGCAGCCCGAGCCGGCCGTACATCCGCATGATCACGGCCTCACCAGGGCCGAGGCGGCCGCCGATGAGGACCTCGGCGTCGAGACGCGGATCCGGGGCTTCGACGTGGCGCCGGATCACGAGCAGGATGCGGCACGGGTGAGCCGACGCGGCCGCCTTCGCCGCCGCCTCCGCTTCAGCAACGCTCTCCTGATCGGTGACGACGACGAGGGTGAGGGCCAGGCCGAACGCCAGCGCACCCGCTGAGCGTCGCTCCGCCTCCAGCGCCCGGACGACGTCCGAACCGGTGGTGTCCCAGAGAGTGGTCATGGCCTACGCCTTCCATATGGTCGAAGACCCGCGCACACCTTCGCTGCGCTCCAGGAGGGTCACGGTCTCCTCCAGCTCCTGCCTTCTCGCGCAAGCATCTCATCGGCCGCCCTCGGACCCCACTCGCCGGCGCGGTAGAGGTGCGGCTTCCTGCCGGCCCAGTACTCCTCGAGCGGATCGATCACGCGCCAGGAGTGCTCGACCTCCTGGTTGCGGGGAAACAGGCTCTGGTCGCCGATCAGCACGTCGAGGATGAGCCGCTCGTAGGCCTCGGGGGAGCCTTCGGTGAACGCCTCGCCGTAGAGGAAGTCCATCGAGACGTCGCGGACCTCCATCAGGGTGCCGGGCACCTTCGAACCGAAGCGCAGGGTCACGCCCTCGTCCGGCTGGACGCGCACCACGAGCTGGTTGTGGCCGAGTTCGGTGGTGTCGGTCTTGTCGAACGGCAGGTGCGGCGCCTTCTTGAACGACACGGCGATCTCGGTGACCCGCCGCGGCAGCCGCTTGCCCGCACGCAGGTAGAACGGCACCCCGGCCCAGCGGCGCGTCTCGATCCCGAGCCGGACGGCGGCATACGTCTCCGTCGTGGAGTCCTTCGGGATGTCGGCTTCGTCCAGGTAGCCCTTGACGCGCTGGCCGGCCAGCCAGCCCTGCTCGTACTGGCCGCGGATCGCGTCGTTCTCCAGGTCGTCCGGAACCGAGACCGCGCCCAGCACCTTCACCTTCTCCGCCCGCAGCGCGTCGGCGTCGAAGGAGACCGGCTCCTCCATGGCGGTGAGCGCCAGCAGCTGCATCAGGTGGTTCTGCAGCACGTCGCGGGCGGCCCCGGTGCCGTCGTAGAAGCCGGCGCGGGTGCCGATGCCGACATCCTCGGCCATGGTGATCTGGACCGAGTCGACGAAGTTGGAGTTCCAGATCGGCTCGAAGAGCGTGTTGGCGAAGCGCAGCGCGAGCAGGTTCTGGACCGTCTCCTTGCCCAGGTAATGGTCGATGCGGAAGACGTCGTCGGCGGTGAAGACGTCGTCGACCAGCGAGTTCAGCTCGCGGGCCGAAGCGAGGTCGTGGCCGAACGGCTTCTCCACGACCACCCGGCGCCACCCGCCGGAGGCCTCGTTCGAGGCCATCCCGGTGCGTTCCATCTGCTTGAGGACGGTGGGAAACGCGGGCGGCGGGATGGACAGGTAGAACGCGGCGTTGCCCGCGATGCCGTGGCTGTGTTCGAGATCGACCAGCTCCTGCTTGAGCCGGTCGAAGGCGTCGTCGTCGTCGAACGCGCCGGGGACGAACTTGATGCTGTCGCCGAGCCGGCGCCAGACCTCCTCCCGGAACTCGGTGCGGGCGTGGGCCTCCGCCGCATCGCGGGCCAGCGCGGCGAAATCGCCGTGGCCCCAGTCGCGCCGGGCGAAACCGAGCAGCACGAAACCGGGGGGCAGCAGGCCGCGGTTCGCGAGGTCGTAGACCGCCGGGATCAGCTTCTTGCGCGCCAGGTCGCCGGTGACGCCGAAGACCACGAGCGCGCACGGATCCGGAACGCGGGGAAGGCGCCGATCGCGCGGGTCGCGCAGCGGGTTGGCCCGCGGTTTGAGCGCGTCGGTCACTTCTGCGCCTCGAGTTGCTCGCTGATCGCTTCGATGAGCTGGTTCCAGGAGTCCTCGAACTTCTCCACGCCCTCGGACTCGAGGACGGCCACGACATCGTCGTAGTCGACCCCGATGGCCGCGAGGTCGTCGAGGACCCGCTGCGCGTCGACGTAGTGACCGCGGATCGTGTCGCCCTCGATCTCCCCGTGGTCGTAGACCGCGTCCAGCGTGGCTTCCGGCATGGTGTTGACCGTGCCCGGCGCCACCAGCTCGGCGACGTACAGGGTGTCGGAGTAGTTCGGGTCCTTCACACCGGTCGAGGCCCACAGCGGCCGCTGCGGCTTCGCCCCGGCCGCGGCCAGCGCGTCCCAGCGCGGGTTGCCGACGAAGACGCCTTCGTAGTGCTGGTAGGCGAGGCGGGCATTGGCGACGGCCGCCTTGCCCAGCAGCTCCTTGGCGTCCTTGGTGCCGATCTTGCCGAGCCGCTTGTCGACCTCGGTGTCGACCCGGCTGACGAAGAACGACGCCACCGACCCGATCCCCGACAGGTCGATCCCGGCCTTCTGGGCGCGCTCCAGGCCCTCCAGGAACGCCTCCATCACCAGGTCGTAACGCTCGAGGCTGAAGATCAGCGTGACGTTGACGCTGATGCCTTCGGAGAGCGCCTGGCTGATGGCCGGCAGGCTGGCCAGCGTCGCCGGGATCTTGATGAACAGGTTCGGCCGGTCGACCAGCCACCAAAGAGCGCGCGCTTCGGCGATGGTCTTCTCGGCATCACCGGAGATGCGCGGATCCACCTCGATGGAGACCCGGCCGTCCACCCCGCCGGACGCGTCGTAGGCGGGTCGCAGCACGTCACACGCGTTACGCACATCCATGGTGGTCAGCGCGCGCAGCGCCTCGCCCACGTCGACGCCGCGGGTGGTCAGGTCCTTCAGTTGCGGGTTGTAGAGATCACTACCCGAGATCGCCTTCTGGAAGATCGTCGGATTCGTGGTGATGCCGACGACGCTGCGATCGCGGATCAGGTCGGCAAGGTTGCCGGTCGTGATCCGGTCACGGCTCAGGTCATCGAGCCAGACCGCGACGCCGGCCTCACTCAGGAGGCGTAGAGGATCGCTCATGACGAGCCCTTCTGTAGGTCAGTTGCCGGTCGGGGAGCCGTAGGTGGCCCCAACCTTGGACAGGCTCGAGTGGGCTGCAGCGACCACTCGCTCCGGGGTAATGCCGAACTGCTCGTAGATGATCTGGTACGGAGCGCTTGCGCCGAAGTGTTCTACGGAAATGCTTTCGCCCGTGTCGCCGACGAAGTCGCGCCAGCCCAGCGCGACGGCCGCCTCCACAGACACCCGGGCGCGCACCGCGGGCGGCAGCACGGTCTGCCGGTAGCTCGGCTCCTGAGCCTCGAACCATTCGCGGCACGGCATCGAGACGACCCGGGTCGGGGTGCCTTCGGCCTCCAGCCGCTCGCGAGCCGCGAGGGCGATGGCCACCTCCGAGCCGGTGGCGATGAGGATGACCTCAGGGGTGCCGGTGCCCGCCTCGGCGAGCACGTAGGCACCCTTTGCCGTGCCGTCCGCACTGCCGTGCTTCTCGCGGTCGACGGTCGGCAGGTCCTGGCGCGAAAGCGCCAGGGCCACCGGGCCATCCGTCTTCTCCAGCGCGGTGCGCCAGGCGACCACGGTCTCGTTCGCATCCGCCGGGCGGACGACGTCGAGACCAGGCATGGCGCGCAGCGCGGCGAGATGCTCGATCGGCTGGTGGGTCGGGCCGTCTCCGCCGAGGCCGATCGAGTCGTGAGTCCAGACGTACACGACCGGCAATCCCATCAGCGCGGCGAGCCGGACCGACCCGCGCATGTAGTCGCTGAACACCAGGAACGTTCCGCCGTACGGGCGGGTGCCGCCGTACAGCGCGATGCCGTTCAGCGCAGCGCCCATGGCGTGCTCGCGGATGCCGAAGTGCAGGGTGCGCCCGTAGGGGCCGCGGTCGTCGGCTGTCTCCGGCTCGAAGGAGATCGCGCCCTTCATCGTCGTCAGGTTGCTGCCCGCGAGGTCGGCCGAGCCACCCCAGAGTTCCGGGAGCACGTCGGCCAGGGCTGACAGCACCTCGCCCGATGCCTTACGCGTCGCCATCCCCTTCGCATCGGCCGGAAAGCTCGGCAGCGACTTCTCCCAGCCGTCCGGGAGCCGCTTGGCCTGCAGCCGATCGAGCAGGTCCGCGCCGGCCGCGTTGCCCTCGCGCCAGGCCTGATACCGCGTGTCCCACGCGGCGTGAGCCTCGCGTCCGCGGTCGACGACCTTCCTGGCGTGGGCCAGCACCTCGTCCGGGATGGAGAAGCTGGCGTGCGGATCGAGGCCGAGCACCTCCTTGGTGGCCGCCACCTCTTCGGCGCCGAGGGCACTGCCGTGAATCTTGCCGGTGTTCTGCAGGTGCGGCGCCGGGAAGCCGATGACGCTGCGCATGCTGATGAAGCTCGGCCGGCCGGTCTCCGCCTGGGCGGCCTTGAGGGCGGCCCGCAGGGCGCCGACGTCCTCGGAGTTGTCGACGTGCTGGACGTGCCAGCCGTAGGCGGCGTAGCGGGCGGCCACGTCCTCGCTGAAGGCGACGTCGGTATTGCCCTCGATCGAGATGTGGTTGTCGTCGTAAAGGACGACGAGGTTGCCGAGCTTCTGGTGACCGGCAAGGCTGCTCGCCTCGGCGGAGACGCCCTCTTCCATGTCGCCGTCGGAGACGATCACCCAGATGGTGTCGTCGAAGATGCTCTCGCCCGGCTTGGCGTCGGGGTCGAACAGCCCCCGCTGGCGGCGGGCAGCCATGGCCATGCCCACCGCGGTGCTGATGCCCTGGCCCAGCGGACCGGTCGTCGTCTCGACCCCGAGGGTGTGGCCGTGCTCCGGGTGGCCCGGGGTGCGGCTGCCCCACTGCCGGTAGAGCTTCAGGTCGTCCAGCGTCAGGCCGTAGCCCGACAGGTACAGCTGGATGTAGAGCGTGAGGCTGGAGTGGCCGCAGGAGAGCACGAACCGATCGCGCCCGATCCAGTCCGGATCGGTCGGATCGTGGCGCAGGAACTCCTGAAAGATCAGGTAGGCCGCCGGGGCGAGGCTCATCGCCGTGCCGGGGTGTCCATCTCCGGCTGCCTGAACCGCGTCCATGGCGAGGGCCCGCACGTGGTCCACGGCCTGCCGGTCAAGATCGGACTGCCATCCCGCAGCCTTCTTGGACGCCGATCGATCCTTCGTGGTCGTCACGCGGCCAACTCCTTCCAAGCGTCGAGCGCGGGTCCGCTGTCGCAGGTCAGACGCTACCTGTGACGTGTTACGCGCCAGCAACCCGTCTCGCGTTGCGGACGCCGGGGACCGAAAGATCACCGCCGCGTAAGGATCATTTCGCTTTAGCTGCCTTTGGCCTACCCCTGTGCCAAACGTTCACTACCGGTGAGGCCGGATCACGCTCGCTCTTGCCGCGTCGGCTCGCCGGGAGTGGACTCAGGCCGCGGGCCTCCGCGAGTGATTCGGCGCGCACGCATCAAACCGGACACCGGCTGCGGCTAGAGTGTGCTGCGTCGCGGCAGAGCGCCGCCCGGGCGCCTGCCCGCCACCGTTGGGGTCGTGCTTGTCCCTCCTGGCTCCGCCCGGATCGCGCCGGTCGCCGGCGCGGCGCTTCATCCCCTCCCATGGGGCCGGGCCTGCGGTGATCGACCAGGTCGAGGGTGCCCCCGAGGTCGCCCGTGTCGCCAGCGTGCGGCACCGTATCGGGGCCTACGTGGCGCTGACGAAGCCGCGGATCATCGAGCTCCTGCTCGTGACGACGGTGCCGGCAATGGTGCTCGCCAAGCGCGGCATGCCGAGCGCCTGGCTGCTGATCGCCACGCTCGTCGGCGGAAGCCTCGCGGCCGGCAGTGCCAACACGATCAACTGCTTCGTCGACCGCGACATCGACCAGCTGATGCGCCGCACGTCGAGCCGCCCGCTGGTGCGTCATGAGGTGGCGCCGCGTTCGGCGCTGATCTTCGGGCTCGTGCTCGGCGTGTTGGCGACGCTCGAGCTGGGCTTCGCGACGAACTGGCTGTCCGCCCTCCTCGCGGATGGGGCGATCGCGTTCTACGTCTTCGTCTACACGCTCGGCCTGAAGCGGCGCACCCCGTCCAACATCGTCATCGGCGGCGCCGCGGGATGCTTCCCGGTACTCATCGGGTGGTCCGCCGTCACCGGCACCGTGAGCTGGTCGGCGGCGCTGCTCTTCGTCGTCGTCTTCCTGTGGACCCCGCCGCACTTCTGGTCGCTCGCGATGCGGTTCCGCGACGACTATGCGGCGGCCGGCGTTCCGATGCTTCCGGTGGTCGCCACTCCGAAGGCCGTCGCGCAGCGCATCGTCGCCTACTCGTGGCTGATGGTGCTGGCCTCGCTCGCTCTGGTGCCCGTCGCGTCGCTCGGGGTGATCTACCTGGCTTCAGCCACGGTCAGCGGTGGCGGGTTCATCTTCGAGGCTCACGCGCTCCTGGCGCGTACTTCCGCCGGGCGTGATCCCCGCCCAATGCGCCTCTTCCACCTGTCGATCACGTACCTGACCGTGCTCTTCCTCGCCATCGCCATCGACCAGCTGGTCTGACCCGGCGGCCAGCGCCGATCCGGAGAGCGAGAGCCGCAAGTACAGCGTCAGGATCCACAGCAGGGTCGCGCCCGCCACGTGGATGGCGACGAGCCCGGTAGGGATGCCCGCGAAGTACTGGGTGAAGCCGATCGCCGCTTGCGCGATCACCGTGATCACGAGTGCGTTGGCCAGCGTTCGGGTGCGTGCCGGGACGCTGATGAGCCGCACGGCGAAGGCCATGGCGATCACCAGGCCGGTGAGCAGCATCGCCGCATCAGCGTGCAGCTGGGCGGCGCTGCGGATGTTGATGGCGAAGCGTTGGACGTCGCCCGCGTCGCCGCTGTGAGGGCCCGCGCCGGTGACGACCGTGCCGAGGACGAGCACGGCGGCGGCCGCGACCGCGAGCAGGTCGGCGAGGCGCGGGAGGTAGCGACGGCCCGCGGTCAGCAGCGCGACCCGGGCGCCCTCCGGCTGGCGCGAGCGCGCGTCGAGCACGGCAGCGTTCCAGAGCAGCGCCATCGACACCAGGAAGTGACCGGCCACGAGCGCGGGATTGAGGTGGAAGATCACCGTCAACCCACCGAGGATCCCCTGCGCGACGAAGCCGAGCACGAGGCCGCCGGACAGCCAGCGCACATCGGTGCGGCGCCGCTCCAGGCGGAACGATCCGACGACGCAGGCCGCCACGACCAGCCCGACGCCCAGGCTGACCAGGCGGTTACCGAACTCGACCCAGCTGTGCAGCGAGAACTGCGAGCGCGCCACGAACGAGCCGTCGCCGCACTGCGGCCAGGTGGGGCAGCCGAGGCCGCTCTTGGTCAGCCGGACCGCAGCGCCCGTGACCACGATGAGGCCGAGCAGCACCATGGCGCTGCGGCACAGCTTGGAGAAGGTCGTCGCCGGCACCGGACGGCGCACCGCCGACCATGCACGAGAAACCCGAGAAGTCGCCATCGCTGCCCAGCGTACGGCCGCTTATTCCGGCGCCGGATCAAGTGTGAGCAGGCCGTGGGTTATCCGGTGTCAGCACCTAATGTTTCGAAGGTGCCGCCTTCACGCATCGGGATCGCACCGCCCTCACGGATCGCTATCGCGACGTGCGCCGAACTGCCGGCCCTCGACCTGGACGGGCCGGCGCTCCTTTCGGCCCTCTCCGCCCGCGGGGTGAAGGCCGAACCCGCCGTCTGGGACGACCCGCGCGTCGCCTGGGACGCTTTCGATGCCGTCGTCGTGCGCTGCACCTGGGATTACGTGGGCCGGGAAGGCGAGTTCGTCGACTGGGCCGCTCGCCTGCCGCGGGTCGCCAACCCGGCATCGATCCTCGAGTGGAACATCGACAAGCACTACCTGGCCGACCTGGCCGAGGCCGGCTGCCCGACCGTGGCGACGCGTTTCGCCCAGCCCAGCGACCCGGTGATGCTGCCGTCGTGGCCGGAGTACGTCGTCAAGCCGACCGTGTCAGCCGGGTCGGCGGACACCGCGCGGTGGCGCCGGGATATCGACGACGAGGCAGCCGTCCAGCACCTTCGGGCGCTGCGTAACGCGGGGCGGGCGGCGATGATCCAGCCCTACCTCGAGGCGGTCGACACGGTGGGGGAGAGCGCGCTGATCTACCTCGGCGGGCGGTTCAGCCACTGCGTCCGCAAGGCGCCGATCCTCGCCGCGGGGGCGGCGCCGTCCGCGCTCGCCATCGGCGATCACGATCCGCGGGAGCAGATCGTCCCGCGCGACGCCACGGCTGCCGAGCTCGCCGTGGCCGAGGTGGTGCTCGATGCGGTACCCGGAGGGCGGGAGCAGCTGCTCTACGCCCGGGTGGACCTCATCCCCGACGAGTCGGGCGAGCCGGTGCTGCTCGAGCTGGAGGTCACCGAGCCGTCGCTCTTCTTGTGGGCCGGTCCGGGGGCGGCGGAGCGGCTGGCCGACGCGATCGTCGCCTTCGCGTAGCGGCGGCGGGCCGGCGTGAGGGCGGCGGGCCGCCTATGCGTACTGCGGGATGCGGCAGGCACCGTCGACGTCGAAGATGCGGTTCATCCGGCCGAACGCGACCCACGAGCCGATGCAGAGCCCGAGCTCGACCAGCTCGTCGTCGCTGAACGCGGCGTGCAGGCGCGTCCAGAACGCGTCGTCGATATTGCGGTGGTCCAGCGCGAATCGCTCCGCGAACTCGGCGGCGAGCTTCTCCCGCTCGCTGAAGCCGTCCCAGTCGTACTCGCCGATGTGGGCGTAGAACGACTCGTCGATGTCGTCGGCCTCGGCGGCGCGCTCGAGCACGTCCGTCGCGGAGCGGAAGTTCAGGCAGACCTGGCAGTCGTTGATCTGCGCGGTACGCACGCGGGCTGCCTCGAACTCGCGGATCGGCAGCGTGCTGCTGGCGTAGACCGCGTGGCTGAAGCCACCGGCCGGGTGGGCGAGGGCGGTCGCCCGCTCCGTCCACAGGAACATCATCGGGTCCTTGCCCTCAGGCACTGCGATGCGCGGCATGGGTAGCAGCTTCGCATCTGACCCGCCGTCAGGCCAGCCGACCCCAAGATCAACGCTTCACGAAAGTGCTTTTGGACGGCAATAGCGGCACCAAAGTCGTCCCAGTGAAGCGTTGATCTTCAACCCGGCCTGTGGATAACCGGGAAACGCCGATTTGGGGCGGCAGCCTCCCAAGACATGTACGACGAGTTGCAGAAACCGTTCACGGTCCGTTGGGCCAGGGACGCCGGGTTCGGGGCGAAGTCGCTGCTTCGCCTGCAACAGGCGGGCTTGGTTGTTCCCGCGGGCCGAAAGCTGATGTTGATCGCTGCCACCGCCGAGTTGGTCGCTGCGACCGCGGTCGGACCGCTCGTGGCGCTTGGTTGGCTGTCGGCCGCGCGCTGGTATGGCTGGCCCATGCTTGTCGAGCCCACGCTCATCGAGCTGGTCGTTCCTGGACGACGATGCCCCACACCCGTGCCGGGGACACGCATCATTCGGCAACCGTTGGCGCCATCTGAGGTCGTGCGGATTCGTGGGGTACCGGTCACGTCGCCGATGCGAACGGCTCTCGACTTAGCCATGAAACTGCCGGTCTTCCAGGCAGTTCCTATCCTGGACGCGGCCTGCCGACTCGGTGGCGTTCGCCTGTCTGCCTTGCGCAGGACTTTGGTTGCCCTCGGCAGCCCGAAAGCTCGACTGGTCGCGCGTCTCGTCGACCCGTCCCACGAATCCGTGTACGAGTCGCTGTTCTTTCTGCTCGTCATATCGAGCCGACTTCCCGAACCGAGCTCCCAGCACAAGATCTTTCGCAGGGGGCGCTTCGTCGGCAGAGCCGACTTCGCCTGGCCGGAGTGCAAGCTGATCGTCGAGATAGACGGCTACGAGTACCACAGCAGTCGCGCCGCGTTCAACGCTGATCGTCGGCGGCAGAACGCAATGGTCAACGCCGGTTGGCGAGTCCTGCGGTTTACGCCGTCCGACCTCAACCTGCGTCCTCACGAGGTACTCGATGAGCTACGCGAAGAGCTCGGACTCTCAAGATCAACGCTTCACGAAAGTGCTTTTGGACGGGACTGAGGGAACCAAAGTCGTCCCAGTGAAGCGTTGATCTTGCTGACCCTGGCTATTCCCAGCGGAAGGTGCGGGCGGCAAGGACGCCGGCGACGAGGGCCCACAGGGCGAGCAGGCCCACGTCACCCCACGGGATGCCGGCCCCGTCCTGCAGGACGCGGCGCAGGCCGGTGGACAGGCCGGTGCCGGGCAGCACCTTGGCGAACCCCTGCAGGGCGCCGGGCAGCCGGGTCAGCGGGAAGACGATCCCGCCGAGCAGCAGGAAGATCAGGTAGACGCCGTTGGCTGCCGCGAGGGTCGCCTCGGCTCGCAGCGCTCCGGCCATGAGCAGCCCCAGCGCGGAGAACGCGGCCGTCCCCACGACGAGCAGCAGCAGGACGATCAGCGGATTGCCGTGGGGATGCCAGCCGAGCGCGTACGCGACCGCCACCAGCACCAGCACCTGCAGCACCTCGACCGCAAGCACCCCGAAGGTCTTGCCGAGCAGGAGCAGCCCGCGGGGCAGCGGCGACGCGCCCAGCCGCTTGAGCACGCCGTACGAACGCTCGAAGCCGGTGGCGATCGCCTGCCCGGTGAAGGCCGTGGAGAGCACGGCGAGAGCGAGGACGCCGGGGGTGACGAAATCGATCGGCCGGCCGCCGAGATCCTCCTCCGAGAGCAGCTTGACCTTGGTGAAGAAGAGCAGGAGCCCGACCGGGATGATCAGCGTGAGCAGGACCGATTCGCCGCGTCGCAGCGTGAGCTTCAGCTCGATGAGGGTCTGCGCGGCCAGCATTCGTGACCAGGGGGCGGCACCGGGAGCGGGCGCGTAGCCCGCTGCGCTCGTCATCCCGTCATCCCGTCATCCGTTCGCCGGCCGGCGCCGTGAGCTCGACGAACACGTCTTCCAGCGAGCGTTGCTGCACCCGCAGGTCGCCCGCCATCACCCCGTTCGCGGCGCACCAGGAGGTCGTCGCCGCGAGGACCTGGGGGTCGATCGTGCCCAGCACGACGTAGACGCCGGGGGAAGTCTCGCTCGCGCGCACCGCACTTCCGAGCGCCGTGGCCAGCCCGGACAGGTCGAGTCCGGCGGGTGCCCGGAAGCTGAGCTGGCCCTGGGCGCCGGTCGCGGTGAGCTCAGCCGGCGTTCCCGAGGCGACGAGACGTCCCCGGTTCACGATCACCACGTGGTCGGCGAGCCGCTCGGCCTCATCCATCGCATGGGTGGTGAGCACCACCGTGACGCCCGCGGAGCGCAGGTCGGCGATGAGCTCCCAGGTGTCGCGCCGGCCCTGCACGTCGAGCCCGGCCGTCGGCTCGTCGAGGAACACCAGCTCCGGGCGCCCGATCACGGCAAGCCCCAGCGAGAGCCGCTGCTTCTCGCCTCCCGACAGCCGCCGGTAGGTGGTGCGTTCGACCTTGGTCAGCCCGAGCCGCTCGAGCAGGTGGCGCGGGTCCAGCGGGTGGGCGGCGTGGGCGGCGAGCAGCTGCAGCATCTCCAGGGTCCGCGCACCGGGATAGCAGCCGCCCGCCTGCAACATCACGCCGACGCGGGGCTTGAGCGCCCGGCCGTCGCCGATCGGATCGAGACCGAGCACGCGGGCCTGACCGGACGTGGGCCGCCGGAAGCCCTCGCAGATCTCGACGGTGGTGGTCTTGCCCGCGCCGTTGGGCCCGAGCAGTGCCGTGACCTCACCGGCGGGCACCTCGAAGGTCAGGCCGTCGACCGCCTGAACGCTGCCGTAGGACTTGACGAGGTTGCTCACCTCCACCGCCGGCTGCGTCACGCTGGCCAGTCTAGAAATCGCCGCGGAGCAACGCTTCAGCGAATCTTGTTTTGGGGCGCTTATCTCGTCGATCGTGGACCGGCGACTCGGCTCTGGCCGTCCCCTCCGCGGTCAGAGCCGAGCCGCCGCCGACTTGGCGAGTGCCGTGCTGATGGGCAGGTGGTCGGCGTCCTCGCCGTCCGGGCTGTAGTACTGCACGAAGAGCGTGTGACCGCCTGCAACGGCAAATATCGACGCAAAGCTCGCCGTAAAGGACTTCTCTCCGATCCCCTGAAATTCCTGCACGGTCGACGCGGTCTTGCGCGCGTCGTCGAAGGCACTCGGCTGGTCCCAGACGCTCACCCGCACGGTGTTCAGCGGGTGAGCTGTCTCGTTCCACGCGCACACCGTGTAGGTGCCGAAGGGCGTCTGCTGGTTCGACTGGAGCTTGCCTGCGTTGAAAGTGGCGCCTGCCGCGGCCTTCAGCTCATCGAGCGTCAGCAGTGAGCACGCGCTCGGTGTGGACCCGGTGGACCGGACCGGTGGACGCGCCGGCCTGGTTGGAGGCGCTGGAAGGGCTGGAGGAGCCGCAGGCGGCCAGCGACACAGCGGTGAGGAGGCCGGAAAGAGCAGCAAT
Source organism: uncultured Actinomycetota bacterium (assembly GCA_963782485.1). Taxonomy (GTDB): domain Bacteria; phylum Actinomycetota; class Actinomycetes; order Frankiales; family Frankiaceae; genus DATAZK01. The sequence continues at coordinate 57,147 of CAWAJV010000002.1, read as the reverse complement.
AGCAGGGGTTTTCAGGTGAGGCATGGCAGCAACTTAGGCGGATTGCGGTGCCTCCGTGGCCGTTTATCCGGGATACGACACGGCGCGTGAACGGCGCTTCAGGTGTTGACGAGAGCCTCCGCCGCGCCCAGCCCCAGCTCCATGCCGCCGGCCATCCGGGCCGCGTCAGCGGTGTGGTCGTCCAGCTGGGTCTGCGAGTCGCGCTCCGCGGCGACGCGACGCCGGTAGTACTCGACCTCGCGCTCGCGGCGGTCGTCGTCCCAGCCCAGCACCTCGCCCATCAGCCGCGCGGCGGGTTCGGCGGCGGCCAGCCCGCGATCCCAGGCCTCGATGGAGATGCGGGTACGCCGGGTGAGGATGTCGTCCAGATGCAGCGCGCCCTCGGCGAGCGCCGCGTAGACGACCTCCAGCTGCAGGTAGTCGTCGGCGTTGGGCAGCGGTTCGGCCAGCTCCGGACGCTTCGCCAGCAGCTCGAGCGGCTCGTGGATCAGCGTTCCGTAACGGTGCAAAAGATGCTCGATCCGGGCCAGATGCAGGCCGGATGTCGCAGCCAGCGTCCGGCGCTGATTCCACAGCGCGGCGTAGCCTTCGGCCCCGAGCAGCGGGGTTTGCGCGGTGACGCAGTCAGCCACCTTCTGCTCCAGCGCGCCCGTCGCGCGGTCGATCGCATCGCGGGCCATCACCCGGTAGGTCGTGTACTTGCCACCCGCGACGACGACGAGCCCCGGGACCGGCATCGCCACCAGATGCTCGCGCGACAGCTTCGAGGTCTGCTCCGACTCCCCGGCGAGCAGCGGGCGAAGCCCGGCATAGACGCCCTCGACGTCTTCCCGCGAGAGGGGGGTGACGAGCACCTCGTTGAGGCGGTCGAGCAGGTAGTCGATGTCGCGGCTGCTGGCCGCCGGATGCGACTTGGAGAGCTTCCAGTCGGTGTCGGTGGTGCCGAGGATCCAGTGGCGTCCCCACGGGATGACGAACAGGACGCTGCTCTCGGTGCGCAGGATCAGCCCGGTGTCGAGCTGGATGCGGTCGCGCGGGACGACGAGATGGATCCCCTTCGACGCGCGCACCTGAAAGCGCCCGCGGCCGCCGGCGAGCTCTTGCGTCGCGTCCGTCCACACCCCGGTGGCGTTGACGACGACCCGGGCCCGTACCTCGAATTCCCGCCCGCTCTCCCGGTCGCACACCCGGACCCCGGAGACCCGCTCGCCCTCGCGCAGGAAGCCGACGACCTGCGCCCCGCTCGCCGCCGCAGCCCCGTATGCGGCGGCCGTGCGCGCGATCGTCATCGTGTGGCGGGCGTCATCGACCTGGGCGTCGTAGTACTGCAGGGCTCCGACCAGCGCATCGTGACGGAGCGCCGGAGCGAGCGCGAGCGCCTTGCGCCGCGAGAGGTGGCGATGACGCGGCAGCGAGCGGGGGGTCACCAGGGCGCCGCCGCCGGTGCCGAGTGCGAGAAAGGTGTCATACAGCAGCACGCCGGAGCCGGCGTAGACGCGTTCCCAGATCCGGTGCTGCAGCGGGTAGAGGAACGGCACCGGCTGGACCAGGTGGGGGCACAGCCGGGTCAGCATCAGGTGGCGCTCGCCGAGCGCCTCGCGTACCAGCCCGAACTCCAGCTGCTCGAGGTAGCGCAGGCCGCCATGGATCAGCTTGCTGGAACGGCTGCTGGTGCCGGCGGCCCAGTCGCGCGCCTCCAGCAGGGCGGTCGACAGCCCGCGGGTGACGGCGTCGAGCGCGCATCCGGTACCCACCACGCCGCCACCGACCACGACGACGTCGAACGTTTCGGTTTCGAGCCGCCGCAACGCGGCTTCGCGGCTTTCTGGGCTGAGTCGCACCGGCTCCATGGTGGCGTAACTACCCGGGGCCCGTGATCAATCTTCCTCGCGAGCCCAGTGACGTGCGTGACTTACCGCCTCGCCCCAGCGCTCGTGAAGCCGGTGGCGGGTCACGACGTCCATCTGCGGCTCGTAGCGCCGGGCGGTCCGGCGCAGCCCGGCCAGCTCCTCGCGGCTGGCGTAGACGCCGGTGGCCAGCCCCGCCAGGTAGCCGGAGCCAAGCGCGGTCGTCTCGGTGTGTTCCGGCACGTCCAGCGGGATGTTGAGGACGTCCGACTGGAACTGCATGAGCCAGCCGTTGGCGGTCGCGCCGCCGTCGACCCGCAACTCGTCGAGATGGATGCCCGACTCGCGTTGCATCGCGTCGATGACGTCCTTGGTGGACCACGCGATCGACTCCAGCACGGCGCGGGCGAGATGGGCGCGGGTCGTGCCGCGGGTGAGGCCGATCAGCACCCCGCGCGCCGACGGGGTCCCAGTACGGCGCGCCGAGCCCGGCGAGGGCGGGGACGAACCAGACGTCGTCGTTGGACTCCAGGCTCGCGGCGAGCTGCTCGCTCTCGGCCGCGTGGTCGATCACGCCGAGCTGGTCGCGCAGCCATTGCACAGCGCTGCCGGTGACCAGGATCGAGCCTTCCAGGGCGTACTCGACGGGCGCGCCCTCCAGGCCGTACGCGATCGTGCGCAGCAGGACCTGCTGATCGGTGATCTGGTCGCGGCCGGTATTCATGAGCACGAAAGAGCCGGTGCCGTAGGTGTTCTTGGCCGTGCCCTGCTCGAAGCATCCCTGCGCGAAGAGGGCGGCTTGCTGGTCGCCGATCGCTCCCGCCACCGGGACGGCAGCCCCGAAAAAGGTCGCCGGATCGGTCTCGGCGTACACCTGAGAGCTGGGACGCACCTGCGGGAGCACCTCACTCGGCACGCGTAGCGCCTTCAGCAACTCCTCGTCCCAGGCGACCTTTCCGATGTCGAGCAGCAGGGTGCGGGAGGCATTGGTGACGTCGGTGATGTGCAGCCGGCCACCGGTGAGCTTGTGCAGGAGCCAGGAATCGATGGTGCCGAACGCGAGCTCGCCGCGCTCGGCGCGCTGCGCGCAGCCCCTCGACATGGTCGAGCATCCAGGCGATCTTCGTGCCGGAGAAGTAGGGGTCGATGACGAGCCCGGTCTTCTCACGCACCGTGGCGCCGAGCCCGTCGGCGGTGAGCCGGTCACAGAGCTGCTTGGTGCGCCGGTCCTGCCAGACGATGGCGCGGTGCACCGGTTCGCCGGTACGCCGGTCCCACAGGACGGTCGTCTCGCGCTGGTTGGTGATGCCGACGGCCGCGACGTCGCCGGCCCGCACCCCGGCGTCCTGGAGTGCCTGCTCGATGACGTCGGACGTGACACGCCAGATCTCGTCGGGATCGTGCTCCACCCACCCGGGACGCGGGAAGTACTGGGTGAACTCCCGGTACCCCCGGCCGCGCACCTGAGCCTGCTCGTCCAGGACGAGCACCGTCGTGCCGGTGGTGCCCTGGTCGATCGCGACGACAGGCTTCATGAGCCTGAGCCTGCCCTACTGCTTCGTGCAGGTGTAGCTGACGTTGGAATCTGCTCCGGTTCCCTTGAGCGCCAGGGTGGTCACTCCGGCGCCGCTCTCGTAGGTCGCCATGTACCCGTCGATGGTCCCGCTGTTGAAGGCGACGGCGGTCCCGCTCGCGCCCCAGAAGCCACCGGCTGTCCCACCGCTCAGGGTGTAGCTCTGGTCGGCCTTCAGGGTGAGGATTCCGCCGCCGGAGCTGCCCGACGGCGGGACGCAGTCGTACGTTCCGGCGATGTCGGCGCTGGTGGCAGAGGCGTCGTAGAAGTCGGTCGGTGCCTCGATCGTGGTGGCCTTGTTGTAGTCGGAGAAGCTGATCTGCCCCTGCGTCGCATCCTTCGCCGACAGGGCCAGCGGGTACGGGGTGCCGGTGTTGGCGATGGTGAGGCGCGAACCGTCGCTTTGGCTGACGATCACCACCGGCTTGCCATCCAGCGTCTCCTGCGTGACCTTCTGATTGATCTTCGCGCTCGAGTCGTCCTTGAGCGTGTTGGCGAACCCGTCGAGCGTGAAGTCGTCGAAGTCGCTGGTGCTCTTGGCCTTCAGCCACTTGCCGTTGAGCTTGCCGACGACGGAGCTATCGCCACCCGCGTACTGCTTGAGGAAGTCCGGGTCGCCCTTGATGTAAACCGCATCGCCGATCTTGATCAGCTGCACGTCGTTGTTGTTGATCGTCAGCGTTCCGGCGGTGTCAGCGCCGGCCAGCGTGATGTCGAGGCGGATCTTCTGGCTGCCACTCGGGACAGTGCCGGTGAGGTGGACGCTCTTGGCTCCGCGCAGGGCGACGCGTGCCGTCGTGAGGGCGTCGGGACCGGACTGGTTCTGGACCCCGTTGAGCGCGCTCGTCCCGCCGCCACCACCCTTCTTCTTGCTGCTGCCACCCGTCGCCACCAGGATCACCGCGACGACGGCGGCGATGACGACGACCGCGCCCGCCCCGATGAACAGCGGCTTCTTCGAGCTGCCGCCGCCGGCTGGCTGGCCGGCCCCGGGGTACGGCGGAGGCGGCGGGGTCTGGACCTGGCCGGGCCAGGGGGTGGAGGGGTTGGAGGGGTGGGCGCCGACGGTGCCCGGCGCGTTCCAGCCGGACTGGTCAGGCGTGCGCCCGACCCAGGTCTGCTGCTGGCCACCGGTGGGTGGCAACTCTCCCGGGTCCCACTCGGCCGGCGGCTCCCAGGGGTACTCCTGCTCGCTGCCGGGCGCCCCGACGAGCTGGGTGCTCGACGGATCGGGCAGTTTCTCGCCGCAGCGAACGCAGTACTCGCTGTCGGTTCCGTTGGCCTGCCCGCAGGTGCGGCAGGTGACGTTGCCGGCCATGTGTAAGGGGCTCCCCGAGGTTCGCTGCGCCGTGTGCGGCGCCGCTCTGGCGAGCGTGCCGCGTTGATTCGCGAGGAGCGTATGACCGCAGTTGCCCGATTGGGGGCTGATTGACGCGCATCGGACACGTTCGCCGGGAGTCCGGGAGCCAGCGCGGGTACGTTGGGGTCGTCTGAGCAGGCGTTTCGACGCCAGCGGGTATTTAGGGCACACTAGCGTTGTGAAAACCGGGGCGCCTGACACCACAGATGCGCGCACCCGCGATCGCGTCACCCAGCTGCTCGTCGAGCTCGGCCCGTGCACGGCCGCTGAGCTGGGCGATCGTCTCGGGCTCACCCCCGCAGGCATCCGTCGCCACCTTGACGCCATGACGGCGTCGGGCGCCATCACGGCTCGCAGCCCGCGCCCGACGACGGCGCAGCTGCACCGGGGCCGGGGCCGCCCGGCGCGCCAGTACGAGCTGACCGACGCCGGCCACGCCGCCGGCCCTTCCGCCTACGACGAGCTCGCAGCCAGCGCCCTCGGCTTTCTGGCGGAGCAGGGCGGCGAGCCGGCCATCGAGGAATTCGCGCGGCGCCGCGCCGCAGACCTGGCGCAGCGGGTGAGCGCCCGGCTGCCGAGCGTCGCCGATCGCGATGCAGGCGAGCTCGCCGAGGCGCTGACGGCCGAGGGCTACGCGGCCACGGTCCATCCGGTCGCTACCGGCACCCAGCTCTGCCAGCACCACTGCCCCGTGCAGGCGGTCGCCGCCCAGTTCCCTCAGCTGTGCGACGCCGAGACGGCTGCCCTGTCGAAGCTGCTCGATACCCACGTCCAGCGTCTGGCAACGATTGCCCACGGCGATGGTGTGTGCACCACTCACGTTCCCGCGCCGGTCAGCTCGGCGCCGGGCAAAGAAGTACCTGCCACTGATCCATCTGATGATTCCCACCGGAAGGTGTCGCCATGACGGCTCTCAAGCCGGAGGCCATAGGCCTGCAGGGTGCGCAAGCACCTGACTCGATCGACAGCCTCGAAGGCATCGAGAACTACAAGTTCGGGTGGTCTGACCCGGATGCCTACGCGCTGCACGTCGAGCGGGGGCTGTCCGAGCAGGTCGTGCGCAACATCAGCGCCCTGAAGAGCGAGCCCGAGTGGATGCTCAACCTGCGCCTGAAGGGCCTGAAGCTCTTCACCAAGAAGCCCATGCCTACCTGGGGTTCCGACCTGTCGGGCATCGACTTCGACAACATCAAGTACTTCGTGCGCTCCACCGAGAAGATGGCCGCCACGTGGGACGATCTGCCGGCTGACATCAAGGCCACGTACGACAAGCTCGGCATCCCCGAGGCGGAGAAGCAGCGCCTCGTCTCCGGCGTCGCGGCGCAGTACGAGTCCGAGGTCGTCTACCACCAGATCCGCGAGGACCTCGAGCAGCAGGGCGTCATCTTCGTCGACACCGACACGGCGCTGCGCGAGCACGAGGAGCTGTTCCGCGAGTACTTCACCACCGTCATCCCGACCGGTGACAACAAGTTCTCCGCGCTCAACACGGCGGTCTGGTCCGGCGGCTCGTTCATCTACGTGCCCAAGGGCGTGCATGTCGAGATCCCGCTGCAGGCGTACTTCCGCATCAACACCGAAAACATGGGCCAGTTCGAGCGGACGCTGATCATCGCCGACGAGGGCTCGTTCGTGCATTACGTCGAGGGCTGCACGGCACCGATGTACAGCTCCGACTCGCTGCACTCCGCCGTCGTCGAGATCGTCGTGAAGAAGGACGCGCGGGTGCGCTACACGACGATCCAGAACTGGTCGACCAACGTCTACAACCTGGTCACCAAGCGCGCTGCGGTGCAGGCCGGGGGCACGATGGAGTGGGTCGACGGCAACCTCGGCTCCAAGGTCACCATGAAGTACCCGGCGGTCTGGCTGCTCGGCGAGCACGCCAAGGGCGAGACCCTCTCCGTCGCGTTCGCCGGCGAGCACCAGCACCAGGACGCCGGCGCCAAGATGGTCCACGCCGCGCCGAACACGTCGAGCAACATCATCTCCAAGTCGGTGGCGCGCGGCGGTGGGCGCACGTCCTACCGCGGGCTCGTGCAGATTCAGGAAGGCGCGACCGGCGCGAAGGCGACCGTGAAATGCGACGCGCTGCTGGTCGACACCATCAGCCGCAGCGATACCTACCCGTACGTCGATGTCCGTGAGGACGACGCCTCCATCGGCCACGAGGCGACGGTCAGCAAGGTCGGCGACGACCAGCTCTTCTACCTGATGAGCCGCGGCATGTCCGAGGAGGAGGCCATGGCGATGATCGTGCGCGGGTTCATCGAGCCCATCGCGCGCGAGCTGCCCATGGAGTACGCGCTCGAGCTGAACCGCCTGATCGAGCTGCAGATGGAGGGAAGCGTTGGCTGACGTGAAAGAGGTCCGGGAGCGGACCGGCACGCAGCCGCGCATCTTCTCGCGCGATCCCGACGCGTTCCCGGCGCCAGCCCACGGCGTCGAGGAGTGGCGCTTCACCCCGTACCGCCGCCTCGGTGGACTGCTGACCGGTGAGCCGGCGACCGAGGAGCTCGCGGTCACGGTGACGGCGGCAGGTGCCTTCGTCGAGCGCGTCCCGATGAGCAGCCACCGGGTCGGACGGGCACTCACCCCATCGGACCGGGTCACCGCGTTGACGATGGCGTCGGTACGCGAGGCTCGGCTGGTCTTCGTGCCTGCCGAGCAGGTCGACGCCCTGGTGACCATCGAGGTCAAGGGCGCCGGTGGGCTCGCGTACGGGCATCTCGTGATCGAGGTCGATCACCATGCCCGGGCGACGGTCGTGATCGACCACGTCGGCACCGGAGCGTTCGGGGCCAATGTCGAGGTGATCGCCGGCGACGGTGCCGACGTCACGGTCGTCTCGCTGCAGGACTGGGACGACGACGCCATTCACGCTGGGGCGCATGCGATTCTCGTCGGTCGCGACGCGAGGGTGCGCCATGTCGTCGCGACGCTCGGCGGCGATCTGGTGCGCCTCGTGCCCACCGTGCGCTACGCCGGAACGGGCGGCAACGCCGAGCTGTACGGGCTGAGCTTCACCGACCCCGGACAGCATCACGAGCACCGGCTGTTCGTCGACCACTCGCTGCCGTCCTGCCGCAGCCGCGTCACGTACAAGAGCGCGCTCCAGGGCGAGGGGGAGGACGGTCAAGGCTCGGAGCACTCCGCTCGCGCGGCGGCGCATGCGGTCTGGATCGGCGACGTCCTCATCCGGGCCGGCGCCGACGGCACCGACACCTACGAGATCAACCGCAATCTGGTGCTGTCCGACGGGGCGCGCGCGGATTCGGTGCCGAACCTCGAGATCGAGACCGGTGAGGTGAGCGGGGCCGGCCACGCCAGCGCGACCGGCCGTTTCGACGATGACGCGCTCTTCTACCTGATGGCGCGGGGGATTCCGGCCGATGTGGCGCGCCGGCTCGTGGTGCGCAGCTTCTTCTCCGAGGTGCTCGACGCCATCCCGCTCGTCGAGGTGCGCGACCGGGTCGCCGGGGCCGTCGACGAGGAGCTCGAGCGCTACCACCAGACGGTGCAGGCATGAGCGAGTGGACCCGCGCGTGTGCGGTTTCGGAGCTCAGCGACGGTGCGGCGCTGTCGATCACCATCGGCTCGCAGCCGGTCTGCGTGGCGCGCTCGCAGGGCAAGGTCTACGCCCTGCGTGACGTCTGCTCCCACGCCGAGATCGCGCTCTCCGAGGGAGAGGTCGAAGACGGCACCATCGAGTGTTGGTTGCACGGCTCACGTTTCGAGCTGGCGACCGGCCGTCCCATCGGGCTGCCCGCCAACCGCCCGGTCCCTACCTACCCGGTGAAGGTCGAGGGCGGCGACGTCCTCGTCGGCCTCGCTGCCCGCTGAACCACAATCCCGCTGAACAATTGTCTGGAGCGTTACGCACATGACCACCCTTGAGATCCGCGGCCTGACCGTCTCGGTCGAGGACAAGGAGATCCTTCGCGGGGTCGACCTCGAGGTGTCCTCCGGCCAGACCCACGCCATCATGGGCCCGAACGGGTCCGGCAAGTCGACGCTCGCGTACTCCATCGCGGGCCACCCCAAGTACACGGTGACCTCCGGCAGCATCACGCTCGACGGTGAGGACGTCCTGGCGATGGGCGTCGACGAGCGGGCGCGCGCGGGGCTGTTCCTCGCGATGCAGTACCCGACCGAGATCCCGGGCGTGACCGTCAGCAACTTCCTGCGCACCGCCGCCACCGCCACGCGCGGCGAGGCCCCCAAGCTCCGGCTGTGGGTCAAGGAGGTTCGCGAGGCGATGGCGCAGCTGGAGATGGACCCGGCGTTCGCCGACCGCAGCGTCAACGAGGGTTTCTCCGGCGGCGAGAAGAAGCGCCACGAGATCCTGCAGTTGGAGCTGCTCAAGCCGAAGATCGCGATCCTCGACGAGACCGACTCTGGGCTCGACGTCGATGCCCTGCGCGTCGTCAGCGAAGGCGTGAACCGGGTACGCGAGAGCGGTGCGGTGGGAACGTTGCTGATCACCCACTACACGCGCATCCTGCGCTACATCCATCCCGACTTCGTCCACGTCATGGCCGGCGGCCGGATCGTCGACTCGGGTGGTCCCGAACTCGCGTCGAAGCTGGAAAACGAGGGATACGCGCGCTACGGAGTGACGGAAGCGGCGTGAGCGCAGACTTGGCAGCCACCACCTCGCTGGTGCCGTCGGAGCCGGCGGCTTCGGCCACACCGCGCGTGATTGCGGGCGCCGACTGGCCTTACGACGTGGAGCAGGTGCGGGCCGACTTCCCGATCCTTGGCCGGCGCATCCAGGCGGACGTGCCGCTGGTCTACCTCGACAGCGCGGCGACGAGCCAGAAGCCGCGTGCCGTGCTCGAAGCCGAGCGCGATTACAACGAGCGTCACAACGCCAACGTCCATCGGGGGATTCACACCCTCGCGGAGGAAGCGACGGCGCTCTACGAGGGGGCCCGGGAGAAGGTCGCCGCGTTCCTCGGAGCTGGCGATCCGCGCGAGATCCTCTTCGCCAAGAACATCACCGAGAGCTTGAACCTGCTCGCTCACTCGATCGGCGCGGGCCTGCGCCCCGGCGACGAGGTTGTCGTCACCGAGATGGAACACCACTCGAACCTGGTGCCGTGGCAGCTCGCCTGCGAGCGCTCGGGCGCCACGCTGCGATGGTTCGGGCTCACCGAGGACGGCCGGCTCGATCTGGAGCGCGCTGATGCCGAGGGCCTCATCAACGAGCGCACCAAGGTCATCTCGTTCGTCCACCAGAGCAACATCCTCGGCACGGTCAACCCGGTCGCGGAGATCGTCGCCCGGGCCAAGGCCGTCGGAGCGTTGACGGTGCTCGACGGGGCCCAGTCGGTTCCCCACGGGCTGGTCGGTATCGCCGGCCAGCCGGGTGATGTCGAGGGCCCCGCCCAGACGGTGGCCGAGCTCGGCGTCGACTTCCTCGGCTTCACCGGCCACAAGATGCTCGGCCCGACCGGTATCGGCGGGCTGTGGGGGCGTTACGAGCTCCTGGCCGAGCTTCCGCCGTTCCTCGGCGGCGGCGAGATGGTCGACGTCGTCACGATGCAGGGGACGACGTATGCCGCCCCGCCGCATCGTTTCGAAGCCGGCACCCCGCCGATCGCGCAGGCCGTCGGGCTCGGTGCGGCCGTCGACTACCTGGCGGTGCTGGGCATCGGGCGGGCCGCGCGTCACGAGCACCTGATCACCGAGTACGCGCTCGGACGGCTGGCGGAGGTTCCGGGGCTACGCGTGATCGGGCCGCCGACCGCCGAAGGTCGCGGGGCCGCGATTTCCTTTGCGCTGCAGGGGATTCACCCCCACGACACCGGGCAGCTCCTGGACGAGCGGGGCATCGCGGTGCGGGTCGGGCAACACTGCGCGCGCCCGGTCTGCCTGCGTTACGGGGTTCCGGCGACGACGCGGATGAGCGCCCACGTCTACACGAGCACCGGCGAGATCGACGCGCTCGTGGAAGGTTTGCACCAGGTTGTGAGGTTCTTTTCCAAGTGAGCAGTCCAGAGCTCGAATCGATGTACCAGGAGATCATCCTGGATCACTACCGCCATCCCCACCACAAGGGGCTGCGCGAGGAGTTCGACGCCGAGGTCCACCATGTGAACCCGACGTGCGGCGACGAGGTCACCTTGCGCGTCAAGCTGTCCGATGCCGAATCCGGCCAGGTCGTCGAGGACGTTTCCTATGACTGCCAGGGCTGTTCGATCTCGCAGGCGAGCACCTCCGTGCTGACCGACCTGGTCATCGGCAAGCCGGTCGGTGAGGCGCTCGCGGCGGAGAAGGCGTTCACGGCACTGATGACCTCGCGCGGTGCGGGCGAGCCCGACGAGGAGGTGCTCGACGACGCGGTCGCGTTCGCCGGCGTCTCCAAGTACCCGGCGCGCGTCAAGTGCGCGCTGCTGTCCTGGATGGCCTGGAAGGACGCGCTCGTTCAGGCGGGCGCCCACGACCTGCGATCAGAAAGAAGAGAGGACGCTCATGGCTGAGCTTGCGACTGACGCGACCACCGACCTCCCGAACGTCGAGGACGTCGAGGAGGCCATGCGCGACGTCGTCGATCCCGAGCTCGGTATCAACGTCGTCGACCTCGGGCTCGTCTACGGCATCACGCTGGAGAGCACGGAGGCCGGCCGCGCCGCCATCATCGACATGACGCTGACCTCCGCGGCGTGCCCGCTGACCGACGTCATCGAGGATCAGGCGATGGGCGTTCTCACGTCGGGCCCCCAGCCGCTGGTCGACGACATGCGGATCAACTGGGTCTGGATGCCGCCGTGGGGCCCCGACAAGATCACCGACGAGGGTCGCGAGCAGCTGCGGGCGCTGGGGTTCAACGTTTAGCCCAGGACCTGCGGTGTTTGGCCGTGCAGGTGCTCTAACCTGCGCTTCGTGGTGAACGAGCGTGACGCGCGGGCGGCGAAGCTGCTGAACGCGCCCCTTTCGGGCCTGAGCCGCGCGGCCAAGGGCGTCGTCGATCTGCGCAAGCGGCCGAAGCGCAGGTCCGTCGCCCCGGACGCCACCGGCGATCACATCGTCGATTGCGCGCTCTACGTCGATGGCCGCCGTCGCGAAGGGCGGCTGCCGCTGGGCGGTGCTCTGGCGGCCGCGAACGAGACCGGCGGCTTCGTCTGGATCGGCCTGCACGAGCCGACGAACGCGGAACTGGCTGGCCTGGCTGAAGAATTCGGGCTGCATCCGCTGGCCGTGGAAGACGCCGTCAATGCCCACCAGCGGCCGAAGGTGGATCGCTACGGCGACATCCTGTTCGTGGTGCTGAAGACCACCAGCTACGTCGAGCATCGGGCGCTGACGTGGAACAGCGAGGTGGTCGCGACCGGCGAGATCATGCTCTTCGTCGGGTCGAACTTCGTGGTCAGTGTCCGCCACGGGCAGCCCGGACCGCTCCGCGAGGTGCGGGCCAAGCTGGAGACGTCACCGGAGATGCTGCGACAGGGACCCGCCGCGGTGCTCTACGTGGTCGCGGATGCCGTCGTCGACGGCCATCTCGTCGTTGCTGACGAGGTGGAGGATGACGTGGATGAGATCGAGGCGTCGATCTTCGCTCCCCGGGCCGGCCGTGATGTCGAGCGCGTCTACCAGTTCAAGCGCGAGCTGCTGGAGTTTCGCCGGGCGGTGGTGCCGCTGGTCGGGCCGCTCGCCGAGCTCCGGGCGGCACCGGAGATGGCGGCGTTCGCGGACGAGCTGCGCGACGTCGATGACCATCTGCAACGCGTCTCCGAGCAGGTCGCCGGCTTCGACGAGCTCCTGAACGCCCTCCTCAACGCGCACATGGCCCGCGTCTCGGTGCAGCAGAACGACGACATGCGCAAGATCAGCGCCTGGGTCGCCATCGCCGCCGTGCCGACCCTGCTCGCCGGCGTCTACGGCATGAACTTCGACCACATGCCCGAGCTGCACTGGACCTTCGGCTACCCCTTGCTGATCCTCGTGATGCTCAGCATCTGCGGCGGCCTGTATCGGGCGTTCCGCAAGAGCGGCTGGCTCTGACCCCAACCACCTCGCAAGAATTGTGGCTAGTGGTCGTTCTCAGCGCTCATTCGCCGCAATTTCTGCTGATGTCAGGGCCGCGCGCACCTGCTCGATGACCCAACGCCGGTCGTCGCACCACGTCGTCCCACGTGAAGCGGAGCACGGCCCACCGGCGAGCGACAACGTGGTTTTGCTTCCACCGGTCGCGATAGAGGGGGTCGGGCTTGTCGTGGAACTCGCGCCCGTCCGCCTCGATCGCGAGCCTGAGGCTCGGCCACGCGAAGTCCAGCCGAACGAACGATCCATCCGGCCGAAACACCTTGAATTGCAGCTCCTCGGGGGCGAGTCCGGCCCGCACCAGCAGCAGCCGCAGCAGCGTCTCCAGGGTCGATTCGGATCGGGCGTCGGTCCATTTCATCGCCGCCCGAACGCGGGCGAGCTGCCTGGTCGTGAACGCATCCGGTTCGAGCTGCCAGCCGGTCCGGAGCGCGCTGTCGAGTGCGCAGATCAGGTAGTCAGGGCGCAGGGCGCTCGCGAGGAACGCGACGGTGGCGTTGAGCGTGACGCAGCGGAACCCGGCACGGGCCACGCTCGATACCGGCTGCCGCGAGTAGTGAGTGTGCAGCCCCTGGCGTTGGCCAGCGGTGCTTCCTGGCGGGAGCAGCAGGCAGGGAACCTCGCTCGGCTGCCACAAGGAGAGTCCAGCGAGCTGGTGCAGCCGTGCCGCGGCCATCCCGCAGACGATGCCGAGCGGGCAGAGCAGCAGGGCAACCCGCAGGCTGGTGCGAAAGGGATCAGCCGGCTCGGGTGCGACCAGAAGGCCTCGGGCCGGCCGGGTCCAGCCGTTGGCGAGCAGGGTGCGCACCCGAGCCCGAGTCAAGCCCGCTTCCACGGCCTGCTCGGACGTCACTACGCCGTCCTGGCGACGAAGGTGGCGCTCGAGTTCTGCTGGTCTCACCGCGCTCAGGGTGCCGTGGGAAGTGACTCTCGCCTCGTTGTCCACAGGGCGGAGTTGGCAGCTAGCAAGAATTGCGGCGAATGAGCGCTCGCAACGCTCACTCGCCACAATTTCTGCGACGGCGAGCGTGGGAGGGTCGCGTACCATGGCCGGGTGATCTTGCTGGAGTGACGTGGGGCTTCCTTTGCCGTCCACTCCTCTTGCTTCCGAAGGTTTCTGTGATCACCGCCTCTGATGTGGAGCTGCGCGCGGGCGCGCGGCTGCTGCTTTCCAGCTGCTCGTTCCGGGTCGGTCCCGGTGACCGGGTCGGCCTGGTCGGGCGCAACGGCGCCGGCAAGACCACCCTCACGAAAGTGCTTGCAGGCCAGGCCCAACCGGCGGCCGGCAGCGTCGCGCGTTCGGGGGAGATCGGCTACCTGCCGCAGGATCCGCGCACCGGCGACCTCGATGTCCTCGGCCGCGACCGCATCCTCTCGGCGCGCGGGCTCGACACCGTCGCCGCGCAGATCGCCAAGCTCACCATCCAGCTCAGCGAGAGCCCCGACGACGAGGCCGCGCTGGCTCGTTACGGCAGGCTCGAGGAGCGGTTCACCGCCCTGGGTGGTTACGCGGCAGAGTCCGACGCCGCCCGCATCGCGGCGAACCTCGGCCTTCCCGAGCGGGCGCTCAGCCAGCCGCTGCACACGCTCTCCGGCGGCCAGCGCCGCCGCATCGAGCTGGCGCGCATCCTCTTCAGCGAGGCGGGGGAGGGCGGCACGCTCCTGCTGGACGAGCCGACCAACCACCTTGATGCCGACTCGATCGTCTGGCTGCGCGACTACCTGAAGGGCCACAACGGCGGGCTGGTGGTCATCAGCCACGATGTCGGGCTGCTCGAGGCCACCGTCAATCGCGTCTTCCACCTCGACGCGACCCGCGGTGTCATCGACATCTACAACATCGGCTGGAAGGCGTACCTCGCCCAGCGGGAGACCGACGAGCGCCGCCGGCGTCGCGAGCGTTCCAACACCGAGAAGCAGGCGGCCGTGCTCTCCGCGCAGGCCGACCGGATGCGTGCCAAGGCCACGAAAGCCAAGGCCGCGCAGAGCATGCTCAAGCGCGCCGAGAAGATGCTCTCCGGCCTGGAAGACGTGCGCCAGGCCGACAAGGTCGCCAAGCTGCGCTTCCCCGAGCCCGCTCCGTGCGGCAAGACTCCCTTGCGGGCCAGCGGATTGTCGAAGTCCTACGGCTCGCTCGAGGTGTTCACCGATGTGGACCTCGCGATCGACCGGGGCAGCCGGGTCGTCGTCCTGGGCCTCAACGGCGCCGGCAAGACGACGCTGCTCCGGGTGCTCGCGCGCGCCGAGGACCCCGACACCGGCGAGGTGGAGCCGGGCCACGGCCTGCAGATCGGCTACTACGCGCAGGAGCACGAAACGCTCGACCCGGACCGCACCGTCATGGAAAACGTGCGTTCCGCAGCGCCGAGCATGCCGGAGCCGGACGTGCGCCGCACCCTGGGTGCGTTCCTGTTCAGCGGCGACACCGTCCAGCAGCCCGCCGGGACGCTCTCCGGTGGCGAGAAGACCCGGCTGGCGCTCGCCATCCTGGTGTGCAGCAGCGCCAACGTCCTGCTCCTCGACGAGCCGACGAACAACCTCGACCCGGCGTCACGGGAGGAAGTATTGCGTGCGCTGCGCACCTATACCGGCGCGATCGTCCTGGTGACGCACGACGAGGGCGCGGTGCAGGCCCTCTCGCCCGAGAAGGTCCTGCTGCTGCCGGACGGGGTCGAGGACAACTGGTCCGACGACCTCGCCGACCTCATCGCGCTGGCCTGAGCGGACCATCGGCGCGCGTCACCACGTCGTGCGCAGCACCGCCTCGATGACGACCGCCCCGGCGGCCCCGACCGCGACCGGCCAGTAGGGCACCGGCCCCGCCGTTAAATCGCTGTCCGCATCCGCGGCGAGCGGTCTCACCGCCGGCGCCACCGCAGGGATCAGCAGGAACGGGTAGAACGCCAGCCATGAGCGTTCCACCTCGCCCCGGGACAGCCCGCTGAGGATGGCGAACGCGACCGCCAGGCCCGCGCCGACGACGAACGGCCACCCTGGCGTCAGATGCAGCCGGCGCACCGCCCGGATGATGGCCGGCCCGCACGCGATCAGCAGCAGCAGGATGTCGAGCAACGCCCACAGCAGCCACGAGCGATGCGGGCCGACCCGCACCGAGAAATCGTGCTGGGCCACCCGAAGCCCCTGTGACCAGCTGAACCCGGCGATCCACGCCAGGGCGAGCGGGATCAGCGCGCCGACGCCGGTGAACACGTTGAGCAGCGGGCGGCGGCGCACGAAATACACCGCGACGACGGAGACGCCGAGCCAGGCGACCGCGTAGTTCAGCATCGCGTCGCAGCCCAGCACGAGGCCGGAAGCGAGCGCCCACCACGGTTTTCGGCCCGGCTCGCTCCCGTGCACCCCCAGCGTCACGAAGACGGCCGCGAGCAGCAGCACGATCGCGTCCATGGAGACGGCGAGCCACACCGCGTAGGGCGCCAGGACGAGTACCGGCAGCAGCCGCCGCGCCGCCGTCTCGTGGCACAGCGAGCGCACGGCGACGCCGATCAGCGGGACGTAGAGGCAGGCCAGCACGGTCAGCAGCACGCCGATGAGCTCCGGGCGGTGAATCCCCAGCTTGCTGAGTCCCCAGAGCAGGAGCACCGGGCCGGGCGGATGGGTGCGCGTCGCGATGCTGTAGCCGGGGGCACGCTGGGTGAACGTGTCGAGGAAGTGGCCGGGATGGGAGCCGACCGCCGCGACGTCGTGCCAGTACTCGTTCGGGGAGTCGATGGGCGACGCGAACCCGTTGCCGCCATCGACCAGCGCCAGGGAGACCGCCCACCAGAGCGCCGCCGCGTAGGCCACCGCGAGCAGTACCGGCCAGCGCAGCCGGTCGGCGATCCCGGCGCGTACGGCGGCGAGGACGGTCACGGCCGTGGCGGGGGCGAGCAGGGTGCCGATCTCGAGCTTGAAGCGGAACCGGCCGGTGAACGGCGCGCTCGGAGAACCGACCTTCGCGGACAGCGCGACGGCGATCGCGGTGATCGCCAGTCCCGCGGCGACGAGCGCGGCCCAGGTGAGGACCTCGCGGACCTGCCTGGCCCCCTCGGAGGGGCCCCGAAGCGCCGCGACACTGCGGGTGACGAGAGGCGCCTGAACGGTCATCGCTGCCGTCTGCGGCGGTGCGGCAACAGGAGGGTTGGGCAAGGCGGGGTCACCAGAGCCTGCGACCTCCATACCTTTTGGTCGAACAAATCTCACCGTAACGGGCACCCCGGGGCAGGGTGGCGCGATCACTTATGGGTAAGTGATGATCAGCGTAAAACCAAATAGCAGCTCACCAACGATGGAGGAGCAGTGGCAGAGCTCAAGAAGGGAAGCCGCATCACGGGGTCAGAGCGCGACAAGCTCTCTGGCGATTTGCGGAAGAAGTACGAGGCGGGCCAGAGCATCCGGCTGCTTGCGGAGTCCTCGGGGCGTTCATATGGGTTCGTGCATCGCATCCTGTCCGAGTCGGGCACCACATTGCGTGGCCGCGGGGGCGCTACCAGGGGTAAGAAGAAGGCTTGACCAGCACCACGGAGAGCCCGCTCGACCGGCGCGAGCCATGGCAGCCGCCCGGCGTCGAGATCGTTGACGCCGGATTGCGGGTCGAGCGGGCCGGGCCGGTCGTGTTCATCACGCTGGCCCGCCCGGAGCGTCGCAACGCGATGCGGCCCGACTTGTGGAACACGTTCGACGCGATCAGCCGGGTGCTGCCCGGCGATATTCGCGTCGTCGTCTTCGCCGGGGAGGGCAAGTCGTTCAGCGCCGGGCTCGATCTTTCAGCCCTGGGCGACATGGCCGCTGACGGGGGCGCGGGTGTCCCGAGTGAAGACACGATCGCCGGCTATCAGGCCGGCTTCACCTGGCTCGGGCGCCCCGATCTGATCTCCGTCGCCGCCGTGCAGGGCCACGCCGTCGGGGCCGGCTTCCAGCTGGCGCTGGCCTGTGACCTGCGGGTCGTCGCCGAAGACGGGCAATTCACCATGGCCGAGCCGAGCCGGGGGATGGTGCCGGATCCCACCGGCACCGAGGCGCTCGTGCACCACATCGGCTACTCGCGGGCGCTGGAGATCTGCCTGACCGGCCGCCGGGTCGGTGCGGCGGAGGCCAAGGAGCTGGGGCTGGCCAATCTCGTCGTCCCGCTCGATCAGCTCGACGCGGCGACGCAGGGGCTGGTCGCCACGCTCCTCGCGACCCCGCGTGACGCCAGCGTCGAGACCAAGGCGCTGCTGCTGCGGGCCCGCGGAGACGCCAAGCGCATCGCCGAGCAGCACGCCTACGAGCGGGCTGCGCAGGTCCGGCTGATGCGCGGCCTGGTCGGTTCGGGGGAGTAAGCGCCCTTCGTGCCGAGCGGTCCGGCTCCCGGACGGGTAAGCATGGGGGTCATGGACCTCAGCCTGACCGCCGAGCAGCAGGACCTGCGCCGCACCGTCCGGCAGTGGGTCGACGACATCGTCGTCCCCAACGCCATCGCCAACGACCGTGAAGAGCGGTTCCCCTCTGAGGCCCTCGACGGGCTTCGCGAGCTCGGCCTGATCGGGCTCACCATCCCCGAGCAGTACGGCGGGGGCGAGGCGGACCCGTTCTCCTACGTCCTGACCATCGAAGAGCTGGCCCGCGGCGACGCCAACGTGCGCTCCATCCTGTCGGTGCATCTCGGCCTCGTCGCCAGCCCGATCGTGCGGTGGGGGACCGAGGCCCAGAAGGAACGCTGGCTGCCGGCCATGGCGTCCGGGGAGGTCATCGGCTGCTTCGGGCTGACCGAGCCGGACGCCGGTTCGGACCCGGCGAGCCTGCGATCCACGGCTGAGCGCACCGGAAACGGCTGGCGCCTGAATGGGCGCAAGATCTTCATCACCAACGGCACGATCGCCGGGCTCGCGCTCGTGATGGCGCGTACCGGCGGCCCCGGAGCCAGGGGAGTGAGCGCCTTCCTGGTGCCCACCGACACGCCCGGCTTCACCGCGACGAAGGTGAAGGGCAAGCTCGGGCTGCGCTCCTGTGACACCGCGGAGCTCGTCCTCGACGACGTCGAGCTGCCTGCCGACGCGCTGCTCGCAGAGACCGAAGGCATCGGGATCAAGGCAGCGCTCTCCGCACTCGATGACGGGCGGATGTCGATGGGCGCGTCGTGCACCGGCCTCTGCCAGGCGGCGCTCGAGGCGATGCTCGACTACACGACCCAGCGCATCCAGTTCGGCAAGCCGGTCGCCGGCCATCAGCTGGTCCAGGAGCTCATCGCCGATACCGCGGTGGAAACCGACTGCGCCCGGCTGCTGACCTGGCAGACGGCCGACCTGAAGCAGCGCGGGGAGCCGTACGGGCTGGCGGCCAGCAAGGCCAAGCTGTACGCGTCGGAGGCGAGCGTGCGGGCCGCGAATGCCTGCGTGCAGGCGCATGGTGGCTACGGCTACATCGACGAGTACATCGCCGGCAAGTTGCTGCGCGACGCGCGCGTGACCACGCTGTACGAAGGCACCAGCCAGATCCAGAAGCTCATCATCGGACGGGCGCTGACAAGCATTTCAGCCTTTTGAGAACACCGGCCGCATGCTGGTGAAGCCAGGCACCGTTTGAAGCTGCTGGGAATGCCCTCGTCAGCGAGATGATTACACCGTTGCAGAAGCAGCTGCAGGAGGAAAATACGTGAGTGGTCCGTCACCGTGGATGGTCGCCCACAGCTTCCGGCGCGACACCTCGGTGACGCAGCGGAAGCTGGCGAAGGGCACCGTCCGGCGCATCGCGCGGTTCGCGGCGCCGTACAAGAAGTGGCTTTTCACGATGCTGGCGATCATCTTGCTGGATGCCGTCGTCGTGGTCGCCAACCCGCTGATCCTGAAGAAGATCATCGATGAGGGGGTCGCGCCCGGCAAGGCCCATGGCGACCCGAGCCTCGTCGTCTGGCTCGCCGCCCTCGTCGCCGGCCTGGCGCTCGCCGACGCCGCGTTCACGTTGACCCAGCGCTGGTTCTCGGCCCGCATCGGCGAGGGCCTGATCTACGACATGCGCGTGAAGGTCTTCGACCACGTGCAGCGCATGCCGATCGCGTTCTTCACCCGCACCCAGACCGGCGCGCTGATCAGCCGGCTCAACAACGACGTGCTGGGGGCCCAGCAGGCCTTCACCGGCACCATGTCGTCGGTCGTCAGCAACTTCGTCAGCGTCGTGCTCGTCATCGCCGCCATGCTCACGCTCTCGTGGCAGATCACCCTCATCTCGCTGGTCCTGCTGCCCGTGTTCGTCATCCCGGCCCGCTTCATGGGCCGCAAGCTGCAGGCGATCACGCGCGAGGGCTACGCGCTGAACGCCGAGATGAACACCACGATGACCGAGCGGTTCAACGTCTCGGGCGCGCTGCTGGTGAAGCTCTTCGGGCGTCCGGGCGAGGAGGTCGACCAGTTCGGCCGCCGCGCCGGCCGGGTGCGCGACATCGGCGTGCAGTCGGCGATGTACAGCGGCATCTTCTTCGTCGCGCTGAGCCTGGTGGCGGCGTTCGCGACGGCGATCACCTATGGCATCGGGGGCCGGCTCGCCGCGGAGCGCTCGCTCGAGGTCGGCACGCTGGTCGCCCTGACCGCCTACCTCGCCCGGTTGTACGGGCCCCTCACCGCGCTGTCGAACGTGCGGGTCGACATCATGACGGCGCTGGTCAGCTTCGAGCGCGTCTTCGAGGTGCTCGACCTGCCGCCGGCCATCACCGACAAGCCCGATGCGCTGGAGCTCGACGCGAAGACTCCCGGCTTCCTGCCGTCCATCGAGTTCCGCGACGTGGGATTTCGCTACCCGTCGGCAGAGGAGGTCTCGCTGGCATCGCTGGAGTCGGTGGCGATCCTCGATACCAGCGTCCCCCAGCAGGTGCTCTTCGACGTCTCGTTCACGGCGGAGCCCGGGCAGCTGGTGGCGCTCGTCGGGCCGTCCGGCGCCGGCAAGACGACCATCACCCAGCTCGTGACGCGCATGTACGACGTGCAGTCCGGCAGCGTGATGATCGCCGGCCATGACGTGCGGGATGTCTCGCTCTCCTCGCTGCGCGACACCGTCGGGGTCGTCACCCAGGACGCCCACATGTTCCACGACTCGATCCGGGCCAACCTCGGCTATGCCCAGCCCGGCGCGACCGACGAGGAGCTGTGGGCCTCGATCGACGCCGCCCACATCGGCGACCTGGTGCGCTCGTTGCCGGACGGCCTGGACACCGTCGTCGGCGATCGCGGGTACCGGCTGTCAGGCGGGGAGAAGCAGCGGCTTGCCATCGCGCGGCTGCTGTTGAAGGCCCCCGCCGTCGTCGTGCTCGACGAGGCGACGGCCCACCTGGACTCCGAATCCGAGGCCGCCGTGCAGCGCGCGCTGGCGCAGGCGCTGACCGGTCGCACGTCACTGGTGATCGCCCACCGGCTCTCGACCGTTCGTGACGCGGACCAGATCCTCGTCGTCGACGACGGGCGGGTGGTCGAGTCCGGGCGCCACGAGCAGCTGATCGCCGCCGGAGGGCTCTACGCGGAGCTGTACCGGACCCAGTTCGCCGCGCAGGCCGAGGGCGTGCCCGGCGAGCCCCGCGACGACACCTTGGCAGCGGGAGCCGCCTGGTAGCGCGGTCCTATTCGCCGAGCAGCTCCTCCGGGTGGTCGAGGTTCGCGGGGTCGACGCTCGGCTCCGGCGCGGCGGCTCTGGGGTTCTCGGCCAGCTCGCCGGCTTGGTCCGCGGGCACTTCGATATCGACATCGCCGTTCGACTGGGGACGGATCGCCGGGTTGCTCATGCCTGCCCCCCTACCCCGGCGAGCATCACCCGAATAGCCGAATGGCCGACACGGGCCGCTATCACCGGAAGTGCCGAGGGGCTCGATCGGTAGGAGGTGAGGTGGTGGCGACGGTTGACGCTCGCGGTGACCGTCGCCGTCGTCGCGCTCACCGCCGTCATCACGAGCTCGCTCACCACGCCGGCTGCCCGGAGTGTGAGGCTCGTCGCCGCGATCGTGCATTCCCGCGCGCCGGACTACGCGGTCTACACCTACGGGGGCCGGCTCGAGCGCTGGAACCCCTGCCGGCCGATCCGCTACCGGGTCGACACCCGGGCCGGCGGCACCGTCGCCGCGGTGCGATCGGCCGTCGCCGAACTGGAGGCGGCCAGTGGCCTGACCTTCACCTACGACGGGACGACCCGCGACATCCCGCAGCCGGGACGGGAAACGCAGTCGGCCTCGCTCGTCGTCGCCTTCGCCAGGGCAGCAGGCAAGCCGCTCGGCTCCGGGTACCTGCACGGCGGTGGCCAGCTCGGCTTCGGAGGCTTCCGCTCCCGCGTCGGCAAATCGGCCGGGCGGGTCACGTCGGTCCAGCTCGTCTCCGGTTACGCGGTCCTCGACGCGACGCGCTACGCGCAGGCCTCGCGCCGCGTCCAGCACGACGGATTGCTCCATGAGCTTGGTCACGCGGTGGGTCTGGACCATGCCGCGCGGGCGACGCAGATCATGTACCCGGTGCTCTCGGACAGCTCGCCGCCGACCTATTCGGCCAGCGACCGCGTGGCATTGGCAAAGGTCGGGCGCGCCGCCGGCTGCATCCGCTGAGGCTTGGCTGCCGGATTCAGGAAAGATCGCTAGCACTTTCTCGATCTTCGCGCCAGAGGCAAATACCCGTGTCACCCGATCGGACAGTGAATTCGGGCATTTAGGGTTCCGAACACCCCTGTATGGCCTATGCGAAATCCTCCGTCAGGCGCATTCTCGGGCTGCTCGCGATTCTGGTGATCGCTTTGAGCACCGCGTGCGCGCCGAAGGCGACGACGAGCCGCCGGGTCAACCCTCCCGCGCTGTGGCTGCACACCAGCGCCTCCCCGACCGAGGCAGAGCTCCGGTTCGCCGCGACCCACTACCGCGTGGCCGTGTTCAACATCTGGGACACCGCCGCGCTCAAGCGGCTCAAGCAGCTGAACCCGACCATCAAGGTGCTCGCCTACCAGGACCTGGCATCCACCCGCTCGTACGCCGCTCACAACGGCCAGGACGACTGGGCCATCCCCACCGGCGTCGGCTACGCGGAGGCGAGCCGCGGCCACTCCGACTGGTTCGCGCTCGCCGCCAACGGCAAGCGCATCCAGTGGTCGGGCTACAACGGGCACTGGCAGATGGCCGTCTGGAACCAGGGCTACCAGAACCGCTGGGTCTCCAACGTCACCTCGCGGATCGTGCGTACCGGGTTCGACGGCGTGCTCGCCGACAACGCGATGTACACGCTGCAGTGGTACTACGGCGGGAAGCTCGCGTTCGGCCTGTCCGACAGCAACGTGCGCAGCGGCCTGCAGCAGCTGGTCGACAAGGCCGGCGCCGCGCTTCGGGCCCACGGCAAGCTGCTCGTGCCGAACATCGGCGAGGCGCGGATGCAGTCCGGACGCTGGAACAGCCTGGCGCGCTGGGGCGGCGGCGAGGACGAGATGTTCCTGCACTGGAGCGACGACCCGAACTCCGGCTACATCGGTGACTGGGGCGCGCAAGGCTGGACGGGTCAGGTGCTCCAGATGAGCGGCCCCGGCCTGGTGCTGGCCCGGACCAATTCCGAGGCCTACGACGACCGCAGCTACCGCTTCGGCCTGGCCAGCTTCTGGATCGGCGGGGGCGGCACCAGCGGTGCCTTCACCGCGACCAGCCACGACGGCTATCTCGGCACCCCGTTCCGCAAGGAGCAGGGCTGGGACTTCGGCCAGCCGGTCAGCGGCATCCAGCGCATCAGTGACGTGCGCTACCGCGTCTTCCAGCGCGGATTCGCCGCGGCGAACCCTTCGGAGTCGCGGACCATCAGCATCCCGGTACCGCCGGGGATGGTGGACGCCAACGGCCGCCGCGTCAGCACCCTGAGTCTCGGCCCGCTCAGCGGCCAGGTCCTTCGGCGCGGCTGACCCGGGCTCGCCAACGCCGGGTGACAGGTTCTCGCTTCGCCGGGCGAAGGCGCGTGGTCGCAGCATCGGTACGGTTTGACGAGATCGATCTCGTACGAGATGGGAGTCTGGTGAAGCAACCGGAACATGTTGTTTATGTCCTGAGCCAGCAGACTGGGGGTCCGGTTGACCTCACCGTTGGCCTCGCCATCGAGCTGGCGGGTCGCGTCGGCGGCCCGCGCGTCACGGTTATCGGACCCGAACCCATCACTAGCGCCGGCGACCTCGGCGAGCTGTGGCAGAACTTCGAGCTGCCGAACAAGCTAGATGTTGGCGCCGGGATCGCGCTGCGGGCGAAGCTCTCGGCGCTCGATCCCGACGTCATCCACGCCCAGGACCGACGGTCGGGTCTGATGACGACCGGTTGGCGGCTCGCTGGTCCCGCAGGCCGCCGGGCGTTCCCGGGCTGCTGACCTACCACGGCGTACCGGAAGACGTGCCCGCTGAATGGGCAGCCGGAAAGGGCGGCGCCCGGCCGTCCCCGCGATCCGCAGCCGTGATGGCGGCCGATCGGTGTTGGCACGAGCGATGACGCTGGTGTACGCGCCGTCAACTGTCATGAGTCACCTGCTCACCACTCAACTTCACATCCCTTAGCGCAAGGTGGAGGTGCTGGCGAACGGCGTCCAACTCCCTGCTCGTCGATCCCGGCTGACGCAGGTGCAAAAGGTTGTCTACGTCGGCGCCTTGATCCCGCGCAAAGCGGTGGATGTGGCGCTGGTCGGGTTTGCTCAGGCATGTCAGGCGTTTCCGGATCTCCGCTTGGTCCTCGCTGGTGATGGGCCGCAACGGGAAGCGCTCGAGACGAACGCGAACGCGCTGGGGATCAGCCATCTCACAGACTTTCTCGGCTACCGCTCCGATGTGCCGCTCACTGGCCGCGTCCGATGTCTTCGTGCTGCCCTCGCTGAACGAGAACCAGCCGCTCGCACTGCTGGAAGGGATGGGCACCGGCCTCGCCTGCATCGCCACCGACGTGGGCGGCACCGCAGAAGTCATGCCGGAGGGCTTCGGGATCTGGTCAAGCCCGGTGACGCCGACGCCATCGCGCGGGCATTGACCTACTACGCGGACGACCCGGTCCGCGCGCGCAGACGCTACGAAGGCGCAGCCGACCGCGCCCGCAGCGAGTACTCGGTCGCGGCATGCGCAGATCGCCATCTCGCGGCGTACGCGCGGTGACCAGCTACTGGCTGACGGCACCGGTAGCCTAGATGCTGTCCGCTTTTGCGGGTCAGCAACGAGAGCACCCGGCGCAGCGCCACGACACGCGCTCCCGCAGCCCGGTCAGATGCTGCCAAGTTCGAGCAGCCGCAGCGGCCGCGACCATCTGGTCCGAGTCGGCGCCGGACGCGCCAGGCCTCGGGCCGGCGCGATCGGGTCGTGAACGGATCGCACTCGCGCGCGAAGGCACCAGGTCGTCGATCGAGACCCGGTCCGTCTCGCCGTGGTCATAGGCCCGGCAGGCCAGCCGGTAGGCATCCGGGCGAGGCGCGCGCATCGCGAGCCGCTTCAAGTTCGCTGGGATTGACGAGCAGCGCGCCGTCCTGACGGAAGAACTCCTCGAAGGCGCGGCGGCGCCCTTCCAGGTCGCCGAGGCGGCCGTTCCAGAACGTGCAGCGAGTGCTGGTTGGAGTGGACGCGGTAGAACGCCTGCTCTGCCCCGAGCACCCGGCCGACGTCCATTCGGGCCGCGCACCGCAGCCACATCTCCATGTCGGAGGTGTGCGGGAGCGAGCGTTGTACTGGCCGATCTCGTCGTACAGAGACGTGCGAATGACGACCTCGGGGTCGAACAGCGGGTTGCGACCGAGCCGGCACACCCGCTCGATCTAGGTCTCGCCCTTCTCGATCTCGAATCCCCGGAACTTCTGGCGCGACCACCCCGGCCAGGAGTTGCCGGGAAGCTTCACGGCCTTGCCGTGGACGAGACCGACCGTCGGGGAGGCGGCGAAGACGGCGGCGGCGCGGGCGAGCGCCCCGGGGCGAGGACGTCGTCCGCGGAGAACGTCATGGACATGTCGGCCCGCGTTGACCGCCCAGCGGACACCTTCGCTGAGGCTGCTGATCAGCCCGACGTTCTTCTCGTGGGCATGGATGACGACGCGCGGATCCCGGTCGGCATAGCTCTTCAGGATTTCCACCGAGTTGTCGGTCGAGCAGTTGTCGATCACGACGAGCTTGAGATCGTCGATACCGGGCTGGCGCAGCACGCTTTCCAGGCAGGTCGGCAGGTAGAGCCCGTAGTTGTAGTTCGGGATCATGACGCTCGCGCTCGTCATCGGCAGGGCTCTTTCGGACGGGGCTTGCGAGCAGCCGGCCTTCACGAAACGCAGCGCAGCACCGGCCGGTGCACGGCGGCGGCGGCCGTGGGTCCGCTCAATTCATGATCCGCGGCTCGGGCACCGGCACGATGCACTGACCGCCGCCCGCGATGTACTCCGCCTGCTGCGCGCGAATCTCGTCGGCGAAATTCCAGGCGAGCAGCAGCAGGTAATCGGGCTTGCGCTCGAGCAGCGTCTCCACCGGCAGGATCGGGAGGCGGGCGCCCGGCATCCAGTGGCCCTGCTTGTGGGTGTTGCGGTCGACGACGAAGTCGATGAGCGAGTGGTCGATCCCGGTGGAGTTCAGCAGGGTCGCGCCCTTGGCCGCCGCACCGTAGGCCGCGATGCTCTTGCCCTCCGCCTTGAGCGAGGTCAGCAGCTCGGTGAGGCGCTGCTGGATGCCGGCGACGCGGTGCGCCGAAGTCGGCGTAGTACCGCGCGGTGTTGACGCCGTCCGCCGTCTCGGACGCGAGGGCGGCCTTCGGCCGACTCCTCGATCTCACCCGGAGCCGTCGGCCGGCGACATCCACCAGCGGTTGCTGCCGCCGTGCAAGGGGAACGCGTCGACCCGGCGCAGCTGCAGGCCATGGCGGCGCATCAGCGCGTCGACGGCGAGGCACGAGAAGTAGCAGTAGTGCTCGTGGTAGACGGTGTCGAACTCGGCGTGGCGGATGAGCTCGACGACCGACGGGTTCTCGACGGTGATGACGCCGTCGTCCTTGATCAGGGTCCGCATGCCGGCCACGAAACCGTTGAGGTCGGGCACGTGGGCCATCACGTTGTTGGCGATGATCACGTCGGCCTTGCGGCCCTGCGCGACCAGCGACGCGGCGAGCTCGTCGGTGAAGAAGTCGTGAAGGGTCTCGACGCCGATCTCACGAGCGGCGGCCGCCGGCCCGTCGGTCGGCTCGATGCCCAGCACCGGGATGCCGCGCTCGACGAAGTGCTTCAGCAGGTAGCCGTCGTTGCTCGCCAGCTCGACGACCAGGCTCGTCTCGTTCAGCCCGCGCTCGGCGATGAGGTTCTCCACGTGCTGCTTGGCGTGGGCCACCAGCGCGTCGGAGAACGACGAGAAGTAGGGGTAATCGGCGTCGAAGATCGCGCCCGCCGGCAGCTCCGAGGCGAGCTGGACCAGCGCGCACTCCGGGCAGTGCGAAACGGTCAGCGGATAGGCCGATTCGGGGGCGTCAGCGAAGGAGAGCAGCCGGTTGGCCACCGGGGTCTCGCCGAGGTCGAGAAACGCCGGTGGCAGCGGTGCGCTGCACGACCGGCACGAGCGAACTGCCGAATATTCGGGCAACACATTCCTTCCGGTCATTCAGGCCTTCCGGGCCCGATCATTCTAGCCGTCGGGCGAACCGCTTCCCTCCTTTAGCAGCGCGGCAGAAAGTGAGCCGAAAGTGAATGAGCCGGGCGAGCCCGGGTGAGGGGCTCGCCCGGCTCCGTCTGGCGCGTGCGGCTGGTGCGGATCAGGCCTTGCGGAAGAGCGCTCCCGCGTGGGGGCCGAGCGTCACGCTGGTGACCGGCTTGCCATCACCGTCGACCATGCCGGCCGGGACCGGGATGGTCTGCGTGGTGCTGGCCGACGGGTTGGCCGCCGCGAAGCCGCTGGTGAAGCTGCGGTAGCGGATGGTGCCGTTGCGCTGGATGCCGCCGGTCGGGTCGCCGAGGTTCCAGGCCTGCTCGGCGCGGAACGGGGTGCCCTGGTAGCCGTCGTGCGTCGTCGACGTGTAGACGCCGCGCTGGGCGGATCCGCTGATCCAGAAGCTGGCGAGGCCGAGCCGGTAGGCGCGGTCGTCGTCGGCCGCGGCGTTGGTGCGGACCAGGATCAGGCCGGGCTGGCCGATGTTGTTGACCTGATCGTCCCAGCCCTGCTTGTCCCAGTCCTCGACGAAGCCGGTATTGGGGTCGTCGTCCCAGTGCAGGAACATCTCCTCCTCGCCACCGCCCGCGGCCTTGACGATCTGGTCCCAGAAGGCGGGGTCGAGCCGGCCGTCGGCGATGTTGGGGATGAACAGCTTGCCCTTGGCGTGCAACGCGTCGGCGGCCTTGCCGATGAGCTGGAGCGTGCCGCTGCGGACGTCGGCGTCGGTCTTGCCGCCGGAGAGCTGCCCGCCGAAGTACCAGCGCAGCGTGTCCAGCGCGTTGTCGGCGAGGACGCCGTCGAAGGGGCTGTTGACGATGCGGTTGGTGACGTTGTTGACCCAGGTCGTCTGGTAGCTCGGGTCCCAGATCGTCATCTGCCAGTGGCCGCCGTAGCCACCCCACTGGATGCGGCCACCGCCGCTGTCGGTGGCGAACCACGACGGGTTCTTCTCGGCCTGGCTGTAGCTGACGCCGGTCGGGTTCAGGTTGTCGTCGGTGACGTAGGAGCGCGCCGAGCTGAGGTCCTGGTAGGCGAGGACGATGACGTTCGGGTTCAGCTGGTGGAGCTTCTTCGCGGCCTCGGTCTCCCAGGCGTTGAAGATCGCGACCCGGTAGTGCGTCGCGGCGAACTGGATCTCGTCATCGGTCGGGGTCTTGCTGGTGCTGACCCACATGGCGGGAGCGTTCACGAGCTTGTGGCCGGCGAGGAAGCCGCCGCCGACGGGGTTTTGGGGGGCCGCGGATGCCGGGGGAGGCGCCGGGGCTTGCGTCGCGGGCGCGGCCGGCGCCTGGCTGGATGGAGCCGGCGCCGGGGTGGCCGGAGGGGTGGCCGGCTTCGGCTGGCTGCTCGGTGCGACGGAGGCGGCCATCCTGCGCAGGTAATCAGAGATGTGCGGGTTGAAGCCGGTGGTCGACGGGCCGGCCAGCCCGATGACCTTGCGGGCCGCGTGTGCCGGTCGCCGCAGCGGCACCGGGGGGACGCTGCTGGTCCTGGCTGGAATTGGCCCGCACCGCGCCGAGCCCGACGATGAGCTGAACCACGATCGCGAAGGCGATACCGACCGGAAGCAGCATGTGGAGCGCCGAGGGCCGGCGGGCTAGTCGCGTGCTGGGGGACACGGCTTGGCTCTCTCTCGATGAGGGCGGACTTTGTCAACGCCTCAACGACGGGGGCTCAACCGGGTTACGGGAATCACTCGTTCGGCCGGTTGTCAAGCCTGAATCTCAGAGCTATGTCGACGCATCTGCCGACCCTACGAGCTGGGGCTTCGCTGCGTGTGAAGGACGTGTCAGTTCTGTGGAAAAGCTTCCGAGACATACCGCGCGAGTACCTCGGGGATGCCGATATCGACGTAGTCGGATCCGAGACGAACCCCGCGTACGCGCCCCTGCCGGGCCAGCCGGGAGAACAGGTCACCGGGCTCGGAGACAGTCTCGAGCTCGCGCAACGCCGCGGGACGGGCAGCCGCCAGCCCCCAGATGAGGTTGGTCGCCGGCCGCTGCGGCTTGGGCACGACGGACCGCACCCACACGTCATCGCCGATCCCGGCACCCGGGGCACCCGGGCGACCGGGGCTACCGGGGCTACCGGGGCGACCTCGACAACATCGCCGCGCTCGGGCTCCGGTGACTCGAAAAGGCCGAGCACGACGTCGGCAGCGCCGGCGGAGTCGTCCAGCCGGTCGAGCAGCCGCGCGTAGGTGTCGGCGGGGGAGAAGAGGGTGTCGGGAAAGCCGAAGATCACCGCGTCGATGCCGCCCGGCAGGAGTTCCTGCGCTGCCGAAAGCCCCAGCAGGAGCGACGCGGCGACGTGAGGCGGGCGGCCGATGACGACCTGATGACCCGAATTCGTCGCATGCTCGACAACGTCTTGTTTATCGGATCGGGTGACGACAAAGATGCGGTTAGGCGAAACGGCGTATTGCATTCGTCCGGTCAGGTGATCCATGACCGCTTTGCCCCTCACCCGAATGAGTTCTTTTGAACAGTTCAGCGGTTGCAGGCGCGTGGCATACCCTGCCGCCGGTACGATTGCTACTACGTCGGCGGGGGTGCTCAAGGGCGCTTCATTTCAGCCGATGGACTGCTCACACGCGATGAGTCGCATGACAGCAAGGGGTCCTGCGGATGCTCGTACAGACTTGCCTCCCAGACACCGACGAAGCCCGTCGAGAACTGATCTACTCCGGGGCGCTTGTGGCCCTCGAGGCCACGCCCCAGTCGAAGGCGTTCTGCGACCTCGCCTGGGACATGATCTGTGAGGCCTTCGACCCTATCGATCCCGCCGAGGCCCAGGACAAGCTGTCCCTCGAGCGTTTCGTGGAGATCGTAGCCGCGTTGAAGCCGCGCTACACGCACTCCTCGAAGGCGAAGGAGCTGCTCGCCAGCCTGATCGCCAGCTATGGCTGCGATCCCGCGGAGACCTACTTCGATCTGCCCAAGCTGCGCGTCGTGACGCACTCCGGCTGGCTCACGGCCGGCGTCGGTTACGCCTACAAGGCCCACCGCGACGTCTGGTACTCGTGCCCGCCGAGCCAGAACAACTGGTGGCTGCCGATCACCCCGATCGTTTCGGAATGCTCGCTCGCATTCTTCCCGCGTTATTGGGATGAGCCGGTCGAGAATTCATCGGGTGGCTTTGACGCTTTCGAGTGGAATGCAAATGGGCGGGCGAGCGCGGCTACGCACGTCAAGAGCGACCCGCGTAACCACCCGACCCTCACCCAGCCGGTGGACCTGTCGGAAGAGGTCCGGGTCGTCGGCGGTCCCGCGTCAGCGCTGATCTTCTCCGCGGCGCAGCTGCACGCGACCGTTCCGAACACGGCGGGACGCACCCGGTTCAGCATCGACTTCCGCACCGCCCACGTCGACGACCTGCGGGCCAAGCACGGCGCCCACGTCATCGACTCGAAGTCGACCGGCAGCACGATTCACGACTTCAACAACGCGGCCGACCTCTCTCCGGTGCCGTCCGACGTCTCCGCGCTGTACGACCCCGAGCAGGAGACCCGCGAGGCGCTGGTCTACACGCCCCCGTCCGCATGAGTGGGGCCGCTCCCGGCGCTGACGCCGCTCACGAGGCTGCCGAAGCCGTCGCCAGCGCGGCCGCCAACCCGGTGTCGGCGGCGATGCTCTCGCGCGTGCCGGAGGATCTGCTCGACCGGCCGGTACCCGTCTTCCGCCCGTACCTCGGGCCCGACGTCCAGCAGGCCGCCAACCAGGCCCTCGTCGACGGCTGGCTCGGGCTCGGCAAGCGCACCCGCGAGTTCGAGGACGCCATCGAGGACTACCTCGGAGTGCGTGGCTCGCAGTACGCCGTCAGCACCAACTCCTGCACCGAAGCCCTGCACCTGGCTGCCGAGCTGATCGGGCTCGGCCCGGGCGATGAGATCATCTGCCCGTCGTTCACCTACGTCGCCGGCCACCAGGCGATGTCGATGACGGGTGCCTCGGTCGTCTTCTGCGACGTGGAGCCCGACACGCTCGGGGTCGACGTCGAGTCGGTCAAGGCGCTCATCGGCCCGGCGACGAAGGCCATCATGGCCGTGCACTACGCCGGCCTGGTCCCGCGTGACCTCGACGCCATCCACGCCCTCGCCCGCGAGCGGGGCCTGCGCGTCATCGAAGACGCGGCCCACGCGTTCGGTTCGCGCAGCAACGGGCGCCCGGTCGGCACGTTCGGCGATCTGACCTGCTTCAGCTTCGGGCCCGTGAAGATCATCACGACGCTCGAGGGCGGCGCGGTGATGACCGCGCGCAAGGATGACGTCCAGACCCTGCACGAGCTGCGGCTGATCGGCGTCGACTCCGACACCGACGCGCGCTATCGCAACTCGCGCACCTGGGAGTACGACGTCGTGCGCCAGGGCTACCGGTGCCACCTCGGCGCGATCCCGTCGGCCATCGGGCTCGCGCAGCTCGCCCTGATCGACGAGTTCATCGACAACCGCCAGTCCTATTGCCGCTACTACGACGAGCAATTCGCCGGCCTTCCCGGGGTCACGCTTTTCGACACCGATTGGAAAGACGTCTCCCCGTTCATCTACGTCCTGCGGGTGGCTGACCGGGAAGCCCGTGACGGCCTCGTGGCACATTTGAAGGAGCTCGGCGTCAGCTCGGGCATCCATTTCCTCGGCGCCCATGACTTCTCGTTCTACGCGCATTGCCGGCGCGGCGACCTTTCGGTCACCGAGCGGGCGGCTGAGCAGGTGATCACCTTGCCATTGCATTCGTACATGTCCGCGGCGACGCTCGAACGGGTCACCTCAGCTGTGCGCTCGTTCTACCGATAGACGGGTAGCTACACGCGCCGGCTATCAATGACCCCACGTGCGGCCGGATATCGAGTCCCTGAGGAGCTATCGACATGAAGACCGTGCTGCTGGCCGGTGGCATGGGCACCCGGCTGTCGGAAGAGACCTCCACCAAGCCGAAGCCTATGGTCGAGATCGGTGACCAGCCGATCATCTGGCACATCATGAAGGGCTACTCGCAGTTCGACTTCCGCGAGTTCGTCCTCGCCCTCGGCTACAAGGGCGAGCACCTCAAGCGCTACTTCGCCGACTACTGCTCGCTGACCGGCGACTTCCGCGTCCACACCAAGTCCGGCACGATCGAGTACGACGAGCCGCACCGCGAGGACTGGGAGGTCGACCTCGTCGACACCGGTTACGACACCGAGACCGGCGGCCGCCTGCTGCGCGTCGCCCACCTGCTCGGCGACCGGTTCATGATGACGTTCGGCGACGGCGTCTCCAACATCGACATCAACAAGCTCGTCGCGTTCCACGAGAGCCACGGCAAGCTCGCGACGCTGACGGCGGTGCGCCCGCCCGCGCGGTTCGGCCATGTCGAGCTCGACGGCCACCAGGTCAAGACGTTCGACGAGAAGCCGCAGGCCGGCGAGGGCTGGATCAACGGCGGGTTCTTCGTGCTCGAGCGCGCGGTGCTGGACTACATCGACGACGAGTTCACGTACTTCCAGAAGGAGCCGCTGGAGCGGCTCGCGAAGGAGGGTGAGCTGATGGCCTACCGCCACACCGGTTTCTGGCAGTGCATGGACACCGTGCGCGACCGCGACCTGCTGCAGACCCTGTGGTCCGGCGGCGAAGCCCCCTGGAAGACCTGGTAGCACTCAGCTTTTCGCGCTCGCCGCGCCGAGTGCCGGGCGGTGCAACCGCCTCACGCCGCGACGTGGGTGAGTTCTAGAAGAACGAGCGCTGCGGGGCGATCAGCTCTTTGAGGAACTGCTTCGGCCCGCGCCGGCCGACCTTCCAGCTGTCCTGCGGGCGCCGGGCGAACACCGGGCGGCGCAGCTTGACGTGGAAATCGCGGGGCTTCTCGGTGTACCAGTACGACGCCAGCGACACCCGTGAGATGCCCGGGGGGCAGTGGACCGGCTCAGGCAGCCCGTGCAGGGTCTGGTCGTGCGTCTCCCAAAGCAGCAGCGTGTTACCGAGCGGGGCGACCCGCTTGCCCACGGCCTTCATGTTCGAGGGCCAGAGCTCGAGGTAGCCGCCCCAGGACTCGTCCCACTCCGGGTTCAGGTAGAGCAACATGTTGACCCGGTGATGCAGGTTCGTCTCGGGGTGACGTCGAAAGTCTCGGTGGATGAGCGTGAATCCACCATCCTGGCTGCGGTGCATGCCGCCGAGCGCGTGTGTCGTGTCGGCAATCGGGTCCTGAACGCCGGTGACCTTTTCGATGAACGTCTTGAAGAAGTCGCTGTCGAGCGTCGCCAGCAGCTCGGTGGTCACCGGCCCCAGCCCGCTTCGGCTTTCCTGCTTGACCTGCGCGGGGCCGGCCGTGAGCAGCATGTCGTCGTTCTCGAGCTCCATGCATTCCGCCGCGGCCGCCGCCACCACCTCGTCCGGGAAGACGTCTCGCATGATGATGTGGGGCCAGGGGGTGGCCTTCAGGTACTCCGCGCGAAGCGAGTCGGCCTCGCGCACCAAGCGCTCGCGGTCGAAATCGACCAGCGGCAGTTCGGCAGCCGAAGACATGGCGCCGCCCTCCCCGTTCTTGGGAATCAGCTGGGGGTTACCCGATTGGGCGACCCCTCGATCCATTACACACGGTAATCTGCTAGGTGACGATAACCCGATCCGGTGCAAGCTGTCCGATCCTTGTCAGTCTTGGTTACCCGCTCCCTTCTCGTACGGCACTATCAACTAGTGCCCCCGCAGTACGAGCTATCCGACATCCCGGGAAGAGGCAACGGTCCAGCCATGGAGACGGCCGCAGTGAGCCGCCAAGCCACCCCGCAGGAAGCCCCTCCGCGCGGCCCGAAGCGCTCACGCAGAGTGATCGCCGTGGTCGCGGCGATTGTCGTGGTTTCGGCCGTGGTCCTGGCCGTCATCTTGCCCGGAGGCGGAAGCAGCAAGCCTCGTCCGTGGCATCTTCAGGCGGCTTCGCGCCCTTTGACCCAGCCTGTGAACCAGCCGGTGCTCTGGCTGCAGTACGGCTCCACGCCTACGGCGAGTGACCTTAAGCGCGCCGCCACGACGGCTCGCGTCGTCGTTCTCAACGCGTGGGAGCTCCCGGCGCTGCGCGAGCTGAAGCGGCTGAACCCCAAGATCACCGTCCTGGTCTACAAGGACCTTTCGAGCACGCGCAGCTACTCGGGGACGGTCGACAACGGCGCTGACGCGAACTTGCTGCCGGCCGGCGTCGGCTACGCGGATGCCAATGCCAACCATCCCGACTGGTTCGCCAAGGACGCGTCGGGCAATCGCATCGAGTGGGACGGCTACCCCGGCCACTGGCAGATGGCCGTCTGGAACACCGACTACCAGAAGGCGTGGACCACCTCGGTCGTCAACGAGGTCACTGCCAACGGGTGGGACGGGGTCATGGCCGACAACGCGCTGTCGTCCCTGCGCTACTACTCCAACCAGCCGCTCGGCGACGGCGGCAGCGATACGGCCCTCGCCGATGGCATCACCCAGATGGTCAACGAGGCCGGTACGGCGCTGTCCAAGCAGGGCAAGCTGCTCATCCCCAATGTCAGCGACGGGCGGCTCTACCCGGGACGCTGGCAGCAGCTGGCCCGCTACGGCGGCGGCATGGAGGAGCAGTACCTGCACTACGTGCTCGACCCCTCGACCGGCTTCCTCGGAGACCCGGATTCCAGCGCCGACATCGACGGCTCGATCACCTCGAGCAGCGACTGGGACCGCCAGGGCACGGAGGTCGCCGCAGCGGGGACGGTGCTCGTCCACACGCAGGCGGGTGCCGGCGACCGGCGCAGCTTCCTGTACGGCTACTCGAGCTTCCTCATCGCCGGCGGCGGCTTCGGGGCGTTCAGCGCCACGGCCCCCGACGGCTACAAGCGGCTGGCCGTGCAGACCGAGCAGACCTGGTCGACCCCGGTCACGAGCGCGCCCCCGCACAAGCTGGAATCGCTGCGCTACCGGTGGTTCTCGACGCTGCTCGCTGCGTCCAACCCGTCGCCCAGCGTCACACTTCAGGTAAATCTGCCGTTTGCCATGATTGATGGAACAGGCCATACGGTCACGAGCGTCTCTCTTGCGCCGAGAACGGGCATTGTCCTCAAGCGGGTGAAAACGGCGCTACCGAATGCCCTTGAAGCGCCGATAACCCTTAAATAGCCGATCAAGCGGATGGTGAGAGCAGCGTGGAGTTTCACGAAGGCGGGTCTGGCGTGGCATACGCCCCTGCTCGCCTGAGTGAGCCGCCGCTCGATGACGACCTGGACGGGCCGCAGCGCTCGCTCCTGCCGTCGTCGGTCGTCATCGCGGCGCTGGCGCTCGCCGTGCTCGGCGGGGCGGCACTCGCGGTCTACCAGCCCGTCCTCGCGCTGCTGATCCCGGCCGGCCTGATCGCCGTCGTCGTCCTGGTTCGCCGGTTGGATCTGGCCGCGATGCTGGTCATCGGCTGCGCGCCCTTCGACCGCTACCTGAACCTCTACATCAATTCGAGCGCGTTCAAGGCCGTCGGCGTGCTGCTGCTGGTCTCGTTCGTGTTCAACCGGTTCCGGGGCCCGACGGCCAAACGCCAGCCGTTGTCGATCGCCATCATCGTTTTCCTGTGCCTGATGCTCACCTCCGCGGCCGTGCATCCGAACGGTGCCCTCGGCTTGCAGGTCGTGCAGCGCTACCTGTCCTTCGGGCTGACGGCGCTGGTGCTGATCTCGGTGCTGCAGCGTGAGCTGAAGCCGCGGATCGCGGTCGCGACGTACACCTACGCCGCCACGGTCGGCAGCGTCTTCGCGCTCTACAACTTCCTCTCCGGTGGCTCGTTGCGAGCCTCGGGGCCGATCCTGGACCCCAACGACCTCGCCTACGTGCTGGTGGCCGCGATCCCGTTCGCGCTGTGGCTGGGGGGTCGCCGCTTCCTCCTGTTCCACGTGCTGTGCGCGTTCTCCCTGGCTGCTGCTGCGGCGGCCACCCTGTCGCGCGGCGCCGCCATCGCCGCCGTCGCCATGCTCGCCGTCGCGCTCTGGCGCGGCCACATCCCGGCCGGGGCGATCGTGGGGAGCCTGCTCGCCATCGTGGTCGCGGTGCCGATCGTGACGACCTTCTACTCCAGCATCCTCGACACCGCCGTCCAGCAGAAGCAGTACATCGCCGGCTACAACGTCGATACCCGGGCCATGCGCTGGCAGGGCGCGCTCGACATGACCTGGCAGAACCCGATCCTCGGGGTCGGCCCAGCCGGCTTCCGGGAGAACTACCTGCGGGTGTCCGACCACGCCGAGCCGGCCGAGCCCACGCCCGTCTCCCACGAGATGTTCCTCGAGGTCTCCTCGGAGCTGGGCGTTCCCGCCCTGGCCGTCTTCGTGACGATGATCGGCCTGGCCTGGCGGGCCGGCAATCGGGCCCGGCTGTCCAGCGCCGGCGCTGACTCCTCGCTGGCGAGCGCCACGCAGATCAGCCTGGTCGGAACGATCACGGCGTCGCTGTTCCTCACCGAGCAGTACTACCTCACGCTCTGGTTCGTTCTCGCGCTCTCGGCCGCGCTGTGGGGCCGGGTGCAGGCCGCGCAGGACGAGGCTGCGGAAGTGCTGGCGACATGAAGATCTTGCAGGTCATCGCGTCCATGGGAGTGGGCGGCGCCGAGACGCTCGTGCGTGACCTCGCGGCGGGTTTCCGCGCTGCCGGCGATGAGGTGCTGGTCGCCAGCGCGGGCGGATCGCGCGAGTCGCAGCTGACCGACCTCGGCGTGCAGACCTCGCGGGTCGAGCTCGTGCAACGCCGTCCCGTGCTGGCTGTCAAATCCGGCTGGCAGCTCGGCCAGACCATTCGCGCCTTCCAGCCCGACGTGGTGCTCGCCCACAACGTCGGCGCGGCCGTCACGGCGCGTCTCGGACTGCTTGCCGCCCGCTCGAAGGCGCCGCTGGTCACCACGTTCCACGGGGTCGCCGAGCAGGACTACCGGTCCTCCGTCGCGCATCTACCGCGGCTGCCGCACCACCGTCGTCGTCGTGGCAGAGGCGATCGGCGACCGGCTGGCCGCCGCGGGGCTGCCGCGCCGGGCCATCCGCCAGATTCGCAACGCGGTCGCGCCGCCCCCGACCCATCCCCGGGCCGAGGCCCGCGAGCGGTTGGGCCTGCCGAAGGACGCACCGGTCGGGATCTGTGCCGCCCGCCTGGTCGCCCAGAAGCGCCATGACGTGCTGCTGGAGGCCTGGCGTGAGGTGCGTTCCGATGCCGTACTCCTCATCGCGGGTGACGGAGCGTTAAGGCCGGAAATTGAAAAGGCTGCTGCGGACGCGGCTTTCTCGGGTCGCGTGCGGGTATTGGGCATTCGCGATGACGTCGACTGGCTGCTTGCCGCTTCCGATGTTTTCGTGCTGGCCAGCGATTGGGAGGGCATGCCCCTCGCCGTGCTCGAGGCCCTGGCGCTGGGGCTGCCGGTAGTGGCCACAGACGTCGACGGGCTGCGTCAGGCGTGCGGCGATCAGGCCACCCTCGTGCCGCCGCAGGATCCGATCGCCTTGGCAAAGGCGCTTAACGCCGTTTTTGATGGCGTCTCGGACAACTCTCAGCGTGAAAGTTCTCGCAACGGACTTCCGCATACCGCAGGCGTCGATATGATGACAGAGAGCTACCGCGCGCTCTTCGCAGAGTTGATCTCTGGATCGTCTGTTCGTACCGCTGCCACAGCGACCACAACGACATCAACTGGGACCACCGACAAAGGGTCATCCGAGGGGCAGGAGAATCCGTGAACGGCCGTGACGTGTTCGGAGCAATCTGGCGGCGAAAGTATGTAGCGCTGCTCGTGCTCGTTCTCACCTTGGTCGCGACGGGCGCATACGTGCTCACTGCACCCAAGACCTACCGGGCCCGGGCGACCTTGACCCTGGTTCCACCGACCCAGACCGCCGCGCAGGCCGCAGCGGGCAATCAAAACCTGGGCGACTTCAACGCCGTCTCGGGCCCGCTGCTCTCCACCCTGGCCGACGTCGCGGTGAGCGAGCCCGTCCTTGCTGACGCTGCCCGCCGGCTGAACCCGACCATCTCCACCACCGACCTGCGCAAGAAGGTCATCGGCTCCGGCCTGCTGCAGACGCTGATCCTTCGCGTCGAGGCGACCGACGGCAACGCCAAGCGCTCCGCGGACATCGCCAACGCCGTCGCCCAGGCGCTGATCCAGGACAACCCGAGCGTCAAGCTCGGAGTGCTCTCGCTCGTCGACCCGGCCAGCAGCCCGGAGTCGGCGGTGAGCCCCAACAAGACCACCAGCCTCGCGATCGGTCTGATCCTCGGTCTGGTCCTCGCCGCTGCCGCGGCAGCGGCGGTTGACCGCCGGCGTACCCAGGTCGTCGGAGGCATCCTCGACGTCGAGCAGGCCCTCAACGCTCCCGTTCTCGCCCGGCTCGGCACTGCGGGTAAGGGCGACCCCGACGGGGAGGTCCGCGCGCTCGTCGCCCGGCTGCATCCGGAGATGAGCCAGTCCGGCCGGATGGCGGTCGTCGTGCTCGAGGCCGAGGCGACCAGCGGACTGCCGCACATCTCCGAGCAGCTCGCTCTCGCGTTCTACGACGGCCACAGCCAGGTGCTGGCGCTGCACGGCCCGCACCGCACGGCGATGTCCCCGTCGCAGATGCACCAGCCCATGGAGACCGCGCTCAGCGCGGCCGGCCACCCGTCTGGCGGGGTCGCCACGTCGGGCAGCCCGGCCGGAACGCGCCAGCTCGCCAGCTCGATCTACGAGCTCACGGTCGACGAGCGCATCTCCGACGAGCAGGTCAGCCACGCGATCGCGGCGTTCGACGTCGTCGTCGCTGACGCCCGCGACTCGATGATGCGTCGCTACCTGCCGGAACTGCTGCGCAACGGCAGCGTCCTGCTGATCGTCCGGCTCTCGACGGCGCGGCGCTCGCAGCTGCGCCGGATGAGCCGCCAGCTGAAGGAAGACGGAACCGCTATCAGCGGTGTCGTTCTTACTTGAAGCGGTAAGCCCCAGCGTCTCAGCTTCAGGGACCACATGACCCGGATCGCACCGTCCTCGTCGCGCAGGGTGTCGCGGAAGGCATCGACCGCAGCGCCGGCCGCACCTTCGGGGTTGGCGCGTGACACGGCCCCGGACACCACCAACCCGCAGGTGCCGGCGCCTGCTCCGGAGGCCGATCCGGCTGCGCCGCCCGCCGCGCCGGTGGCGCCGGGCGAGGGACCGGCGTTCTGGCAGGAGCTTTCCGGCGAGGTGCCCGCGTCGGCGCTGTCTGCGTCGGCGAGCGAGATGCGCGAAGTTCTCGACGTTCCCGAGACGCGTCACGACCGGGGAGACGTGGCCCCGGGCGACGACACGGTTCCCGGCACACCCGCCGTTTCGGCTCTACAGAGCGGGTCCGGTCCTGTCGACGGACAGACTGTGGCGTCGACTGTCGAGAGCTCCGAATCCCTCGGCCGTCATGACGAGGTGGACCACGACGCGCTGAAGACCCAGGCGGCGCGCGGCGGGGTCTGGCTGGGCATCAGCGCCGTGCTCACCAAGGGCAGCCAGATCGGCCTGCTGCTCGCGCTGGCCGTCCTGCTGAACCCGCGTGACCTCGGCCTGCTGGCCATCGGCACGCTCGTCTTCAACATCGTCATGGTCATCCAGGACCTTGGCATCACCGACGTCATCAACCGCAGCTGGGAAAAGGGCTCCCAGCGTGCCGAGGAAGTCGCCCGTACCGCGCTGACCATCACCACGGCCGGCGCGTTCGTGCTGGTGGTCTTCATGTGGGTGTTCGCGCCGGTGCTCGCCGACCTCATCGGGGCGCCGCGGGCGACGTGGGTCGTGCGGTGGATGGTGCTGCCGGTGCCGTTCGTGGCCATCAGCTGGGTGCAGATGGCGCGGATGCAGCGCGACATGGCGTTCCAGCGGCGGGTCATCCCGGATGCCGTTCCAGCCCTGCTCGGCGCGGCGACGGCCATCGGCCTGCTGGTCATCCACAAGCCGATCGGCATCTGGGCGATGGTGATCGGCAACGCGGTCACCTGCGTGCTCTCGCCGATCTGCGCGCGCCTGGTCGGCTACTCCGTCAAGCCCGGCTGGCACTGGGATTACGCCAAGGAGATCCTCAAGTGGGGCCGCCATTCCACGCCGGCGGCGTTCCTGGTGCTCGTCACGCTCAACATCGACTACATCCTGGTTGCCCGCTGGCTCGGCGAGCAGCAGCTGGGCTACTACTCGCTGGCGTTCCGGATCAGCTACGTGCCGTTCGTGCTGCTGGTCACGGTGCTCAACGCCGCAGCGTTCCCGTACTACGTGCGGATGAGCTCGTTCCCGAAGCTGCGCGAAGCCGTGGAGCAGGTCAACAACATCCTCGCGATCTTCGTCTTCGCGCTGTGCGGGGCGCTCTTCCTGTTCGCGCCGGCCATCTCGCTGCTCGGCGAGCAGTGGCGCCCGGCGGAAGGCGCGCTTCGCGGGCTCGCGGTGTACGCGGCCATCAATGCCGTCGCCCACACCGTCCAGCTGCCGCTGAAGGCGGCGGGCCACGTCAAGCTCTTCTTCCGGGCCCAGGCGTTGCACCTGGCCGTGCTCTTCGTCTGCCTGATCATCTTCGTGCCGCACGGCGTGACGGCCGTCGGTGTCGCGCAGGCTCTCGCCGCGACGGTGGTGCTGATCGCGTCGCAGATCATGCTGCATCGCACCATCGGCTGGACGCTGGCGGAGCTGCTGCGCTCGCTGCGGGTGCCGGCTATCGCTACGGCCGCCATGGCCGTCACGGCCTGGGTGCTGGGGCTGACCGGCCTGCGGTCGGACACCTGGACTGGCATCATTGTGCTGTCCGTCGCCGCGCTCGGGATTTACGGGGCAGTGGTCTGGTTGCTGAGCCGAAGGAACACCGTCGAGAATCTGCAGATGCTCCGTGGACGTTCTGCGTGACCACCTCCGCCGTTGAGTCACGGCTGGGGGCTGATCTGCTGCCGGTCACGGTCGTCATCCCGGTACGCAACCGTCCTCGCGAGCTGCGCTCGGCTATCCGCAGCGCCATGAACCAGGAGCCGTGCCCCCCGGCCGAGGTGCTGGTCGTCGACGACGGCTCCACCGACGAGACCGCCGCCGTCGCCGAGGAGATGGGCGCCCGGGTGATCCGGCTGCCGTCGAAGGTCGGGCCGGGGGAGGCGCGCAATAACGGCATCCGCCAGGCGAGCTACGACTGGATCGCGTTCCTCGACGCGGACGACACCTGGCTGTCCAGCCACCTTTCCCGGCTGTGGGACCTTCGCGGCCAGTTCGCTCTCGTCGCCGATTCGGGGATCGGGTCGATCACCAACCGGATCTACGGCTGCGCCGGCCGCCGGCCCATCGAGCTCACCTCGCCGCGCCAGGTCATCTTCCCGGCCAACTGCGTGCAGCCGAGCGGCACCCTGGTGCGTCGCGACGTGCTGCTCGATGTCGGAGGCTTCCCCGAGAAGGGCCTGTCCGAAGACATGGACCTGTGGATCCGGGTGCTCGAACGGGTGCCGGGCGTGGTGCTGCCGAGCATCGGCTGGAGCTACCGCGAGCACGACACCCAGACCAGCAGCGATCGCACGGGCATGCAGAGCAGCGAGCTCGACGTCATCAAGCGGTACGAGTCACGCCCGTGGTTCGGCGCCGAGCTGATCCGCTGGCTGGAGGCGCGCCACCACTGGGAGCGGCTCGTCACGGCAGCGCACGATCGCAAGGTGCGCCGGCTGGCGACGGAGTTCAGCTGGCTGGTGATGCGCCCGGCGTCGGTGTCGGCGCTGGTGCCGCTGGTGCGGGCCCGGATGAAGCTGCGTCGCCACCAGCTGGCGCGCGATGTGCAGGGCTCGGTCACGCCGAAGCCGTACCCGCCAGC
This sequence comes from uncultured Actinomycetota bacterium, assembly GCA_963782485.1. GTDB lineage: Bacteria > Actinomycetota > Actinomycetes > Frankiales > Frankiaceae > DATAZK01. Next base: position 14,933 of record CAWAJV010000002.1, on the reverse strand, counting down.
TCGCTGAGGTCGCGCGGCCAGGCCCCCCAACTCGAACGATCCCGGCCCCTTGCGAGGGGCCGGGATCGCTGAGGCGGATCGGGGCTACCGGACGAAGAGCGCTCCATTGGCCCGGGCCCAGGTGATCGAGCCGCGCTGGAAGTTGCTGCGCCGGCCGCCGAACGTGTTGAACTCGTCGCTGGTCGGGTAGCCGAGCTGGGCGCTGCGCACCCCGCCCATCGCGAGCCAGCGTCCCCGGATCGCGCCGAGCACGACGTGGGCGCCGGTCTTCGGGCTCCAGTAGATGCTGCCGCGCTGGAAGTCGTTGAACTTGCCCGACTTCTTGTAGGCCCAGAGCTGGTCGGTCCTCGGGAACCCGAGGATGCTCCTCGCACTGCCGACCGAGCGGTACTTCATGGCGATCGGCCCGACCAGGATGTGCACGCCCGTCGCCGGCGACCACAGGATGTCACCGTGCACGAAGTGCTGCACCCGGCCGCCGGCGATGGCGACCTCGCCGCCGAGCTTGCTGCCGAGCGCGACCCTCGTCGAGCCCAGCGTGGCGTACCGCCGCTGGATGGGGGTCGGCACGGACTTGACGGTGGACTTCTTGGCCACCGGCGTGATCTGGATGCCGGCGATCTTGGGCGAGTTCGTCAGGGCGGTGAAGGCGAGGTTCAGGGTGCCGTCGGTGACGGTGATCTGCCTGGACTCGGTGTCGGCAGCGTAGTTGCCGACCTTCGCCGCGATGTTGAAGTTGGCCAGCCAGAGCTTGTTCTCCGCCGTGACGCTGAAGATGCGCGTCCCGCTGACCGGGTTGATCTCGGAGAAGTACAGGTTCACGTTGTACGTCCCGTTGGTCACCGGAATCGCGTAGCCGGTCATGCCCCAGCGCTCGCCCTGGAACAGGCCGCCGTTGCTGGTGCCCTTGATGGCCGTGCTCGTGCTGTAGCTGCCGCTGGTGCCCTTGGCATAGGCGGTGTCCGAGCCCCAGATGTTGCCCGCGATGTCCTTGAACGTCCCGCCGCCGGCCTTGATCCGGATCACCTTGGACGCCGGGGTCGGGGTCTTGGTGGGGGTCGGGGTCGGGGTGGGGGTGACCGTCGGCGTCGGAGTCGGCGTCGGAGTCGGCGTCGGAGTCGGGGTCGGGGTCGGCGTCGGGGTCGGGGTCGGCGTCGGGGTCGGGGTGGGGGTGACCGTCGGCGTCGGAGTGGGTGTCGGCGTCGGAGTCGGAGTCGGCGTCGGAGTCGGGGTCGGCGTCGGGGTCGGCGTCGGCGTGGGTGTCGGCGTCGGCGTGGGTCGGCGTCGGCGTCGGGGTGACCGCCGGGATGACCTCGATGCCGTCCACGTTCGCCGAGTTCGACGCGGCGCTGAAGTTCAGGTTCAGCGAGCCGTCGGTGACGGCCACGGACTTGGTCTCGACGTCGGCCGTGTAGTCGCCGACCTTCGCCGCGATGTCGAAGTTGGTCAGCCAGGGCTGGTTCTCGGCGCTCACGTTGAAGACGCGCGTCCCGCTGCCCGGGTTGATCTCCGCGAAGTGGAGCTTCACGGTGTAGTTGCCGTTGGTGACCGGGATGTCGTAGCCATCCATGCCCCAGCGCTCGCTCTGGTACAGCGTCGGCATGGTGGTGTTGTTGATCGTGTCCGTCACGGCGTAGGTCCCGCCGCCGCCGGCCACGTAGTCGGTGTCAGCCACCCACGTGTTGCCGGAGGAGTCGGTCATCGCGTTGCCGCCGGTGTTGATGCGCAGCGGGGTGGTGGTGACGGGGGCCGTCGTGGTCGGCGTGGGCGTCGGGGTCGGGGTGGGGGTGACCGTCGGCGTGGGGGTCGGCGTCGGGGTCGGCGTCGGCGTGACCGTCGGGGTCGGGGTGGGGGTCGGGTTCGACTCCGGCGTGCCGCTGATGGAGATGTTGCCCAGCGGGTAGCTGCCGTCAGACGCGCGGCCGTTGATCGCGAGCCCCAGCGGCTTCCAGTAGCCGGTCGGGTCGACGACCTGCGCCGACAGCGAGTAGGTGCCGGTGGCCAGCGTGCCGGGGAGGGTGAAGTTGTCGGTCTGGGCGCTGCTGGCGGTGCCCGTCGGGAGCAGGTTGCGCAGGTTCTCGCCGGAGGTGCCGGTCCACGCGACCGTGCCGGCCGAGTTCTTCAGCAGGTACTTGACGGTCCAGTTGTCGTACGTCGGTGCGACGCCGACGTTGCCCCAGTTAGCGGTGAGGCTGAAGGCGGCGCCCGGTGCCATGCTGCTCGGCAGCGTCACGTTGCGCAGCTCGTAGCGGTAGCCGGAGGTCTTGCCGGCGAGGATCCAGTTGTTCTGCTCGGAGCCGCTGAAGCTGCCCCAGCCGGCGGTGGTGTTGCCATTGCCGATCATGGCGACGTGGAACGTCTTGGTCTGGCTGAGCACCGTCGCGAACGAGCCGGCGGTCCAGGAGTATCCGCTGGGGTCGATGTTGCAGAGCTCGCCGACGACCGGCGCGACCTTCCACTGGTCCTTCATCTGCGGCCAGGCGGCGGCGTTCGTCATGGCGTCCATCTGCGAGGCGCCGAGGCAGTCGTTGCGGATACCGATGCGGTAGGTGAGGTTCGTCTTGGCCATCGCGTAGCGGACGGCGTCCTGGATGTCGTCGTTACCCCAGAGCTGGACCCAATGCTTGTTCGGCATCGCGTTGACCTGGGCGTCGATCAGGCGACGCGCGTTGGTCGGGGTGATGCGGGTGGCGCCGGTGCCGCTCGGGTCCGACAGGCCCCAGATGTGCCACTCGCCGTAGAGGCCGTACATCCCGATGTCCATGTAGTCGACGGCCGGGTTGTTGCCGTAGCGGGCGCCGATCGCCCTCCACAGCGCCTCGGTGCGGCTGAGGTAGGCCTCGCTGTTCCAGTCGGGGATGTACATGCCCCCGCTCCACCAGCCCTTGGGCATCTGGCCCATCAGGTAGTCAGGGACGAGCACGCCGTTCCAGGCGGTGGCGATGCGGAAGCCGTACTTCGCGTTGCGCGCCTTCGCCTCATTGATCTTGGCGTCGAGGATGCTCCAGTTGTAGTTGCCCTGCGTGGGCTCGATGTCGCGCCACGAGATCGCGTCGCGGTCGTAGACGTTCAGGGACGGCGACGGCTGCGGCGCTATCTCCTGGCCCAGCCACTTGAACAGCCCGCGTCCGGGGTTCACGATCTCCGGCGACGACATGGGGATGGTCGTCGGGGTGAAGGTCGCGTTCGCCGCGGCGACGGTGGACGACGCGGCCAGAGCACCCTGCGAGCCGAAGGCCAGCAGGCCGGCGGCAGTGGTCGCCACCAGCACTAGGCCTAACGCGCCTCCGAGGGAGCGCCGGAGAGAGTAGCTAAAACGAGCCATGCAATGTCACTCGGAGTAGCGGAGGGGTGGACTTTCACTCGGACGGGTGACAAGGCGCGAATACCTGAGACGGGCCTCAAGGGCCCTGCCGCCTCCCGTCGCCCAAGCTGGGAGTCATCTGGGAGCGCAGGTCACGGCCTATGAGGCCGTTTCGGCACGGGTCCGACCGGCTGTCAAGGTCCGGTTGCCGACAGTGACCATTTCCGGTGGCTTTTCGTGACATCGAGCTGCCGGCGGGGCGCGGTGGCGATAGGGGTTAAATCCGCCAAATCCCGGCGAATTTCGCCCCGGGTCCGGGTAGCCGCACTAGCCCGCCGGTGCGCCTGAGCCGCCGGCGAGACGCAGCTGCACCGCCCGATTAGGCCATTCGCCGTAGTGTCCGGATGCGCCGGCCGGACCTCGAAAAGGGTGGAGCCGGACGTTAGCCTGGGTTTGTCCGGTCGCCGCCGGGCTCGAGCTATTTCGGCTGGGGCATTACCGGTCAGGGCAATCGCGCCGATGTTCACCTTGGAGACGCCGGTCGGCGCGCCCGGTGACAGCCAGCCGCGAAGGGGACTCTTGTGAAGATCATGGTGACCGGCACCGACGGCTATCTCGGGTGCCTGCTCGCACCCCGCCTGATCAGCCTCGGTCACGAGATCGTCGCGGTCGACACCGGCTACTACCGGTTCGGCTGGCTCTACAACGGGGTCGACTCGGCCGCGTACACGATGATCAAGGACATCCGCCACATCACCGCGGAGGACCTCGAGGGCGTCGACGCCGTCATCCATCTCGCCGAGCTCTCCAACGACCCGCTCGGCGAGCTGATCGCCGACGTCACGTTCGAGATCAACCACGCCGGCACCGTGCGGCTGGCCAAGCTCGCCAAGCAGGCCGGCGTCTCGCGCTTCATCTACACGTCCTCGTGCAGCGTCTACGGGGTCGCGGACGGAACGGTCGACGAGACCTCGCCGGTGAACCCGCAGACGTCCTACGCGAAGTGCAAGACGCTCTCCGAGCGTGACCTGCTGGCGCTCGCGGACGACTCGTTCGCCCCGACGTTCCTGCGCAACGCGACCGCCTTCGGTGCCTCACCGCGGATGCGCTTCGACATCGTGCTGAACAACCTCGCCGGCCTCGCCCACACCACCGGCAAGATCGCCATGACGAGCGACGGCAGCCCGTGGCGCCCGCTGGTCCACGCGCTCGACATCGGCAACGCGATCCTCTGCGCGCTCGACGCACCCGTCGAGGCCGTCGCGCGCGAGGTCTTCAACGTCGGCAGCAACGAGCAGAACTACCAGGTGCGCGAGATCGCCGAGGCGGTCGCCGAGGTCTACCCCGACTGCCAGCTCACGTTCGGCGACAGCGGCGGCGACAACCGCAGCTACCGGGTCAACTTCGACAAGATCTCGACCCAGCTGCCGGGCTTCAAGTGCGAGTGGGACGCCGCCTCGGGCGCCCGCCAGCTGAAGGCCGTCTACGACTCCATCGACCTCGACGAGGCGACGTTCTTCGGCCGCGGCCACACCCGGCTCAAGCAGCTCGAATACCTGATCCGCACCGGGCAGCTCGACAAGTCGCTCTTCTGGGTGACGCCGCAGGCCTGAGCCTCGGGCGGGCTACAGGACGTCCTTGGCCTTGGTGGTCGCCCGATCGAGCAGCTGCTGCGCGACGGTCCGCGCGTCGCTGCTGTCGACCCCGCTGTAGGTGATGGACAGGACGTTGTCACCGAAGCGGGCCGAGAAGATGTCGACAGCGACGGCCTGACCGTCGACGACGCCTGACGCTTCGGCGGCGAGCGTCGCGTCGCTGCCGTCGATCGACGGGTCGGTCAGCGTGACCAGGTTGAGGGTCGTGCCGGCGATGGTGAAGCCGCTGCACTGCTTGAGGGCGTCCTTCAGCGTCGTGAAGAGCGACTCGGCTTCCGGCGCGTTCAGGATCTCCTCGGAAACGCTGGTCGACTGGTCGGCGGTCTCGAAGTCACGCCCGGCCCGCGCCTTCTCCGAACCCTTGGCCGCCTTGGTGAAGTCATCGAGGGCGGCGCAGCCCGATGCGGTGTCCGACGAGTCGTCGGTGCTGTCGGTCCCGGTGAACGTCGCCGAGGCGGCCGATCCCACCTCGTCCGCGGAGAGCAGCACGCCGGTGAAGTCGGCCGTGGTCGGAGAGTCGCTGCTGCTGCTGCTGCTTTCGCTGGCCGAGGGGGACGGGCTGCTGTCCGCCGAGGCCTTGCCGCTGCTGCTTCCGCAGCCGGCGAGCGCAGTCGTGACCATCACGGCTGTCAGGCCGGTCGTCAATTTCAGCAGACGTGACGTGTGCGTCAACAGGATCAGTCCCCCCGACTGAACGGCAGCCGCCACCGTCCGGCAGCGGCTCGCATGAATGACAGGCCCCCTCAGGCCGCGTCGGCGGCGGGAGCGAACGTCACCATGTCACACATTCGCCCCACATGTGGCGACATCTGTCGGGTACCGGACAGCCCTCCGGCGTCGAGGAGCGCTCAGTCCGCGGCAGGCCGGCGCGCGTGGGCGATGTAGCCGGCAAGCAGCCGCCGGACGGCGAGGGCGTCGTCACCGAACACGGTGTAGTTCACGCCGTCGATCGCGAACGTCGCGGAATCGGGCCCCCCGACGCCCGCGACGAAGCCGTTGTACTTGCGAGCGGGCACGTATGGCGCCGCGCGGTGTGAACTGCCCATGTCCGAACCCCCAGCGTCTTTTCGGCAGAGAGGCAGGCGCATGCTCCCATGCGGTCGCGGCCGCGGGAAGGCCCTGAAAGGCATCCGCGCCCGTTTCATGCCAGTAAATATGCGCCAAATGCGTGCTGTCGGCCGATCGGCCGACGTGACACGCCATCACTCGAGCGTCCAAAACACTCGACACCATAAGGGTGTTCGCCATCCGCCCGGCCTTCCGGCGGCTAGCGGTCCTGCTCGCTGCTTGCTTCGGCGTCGTGACCGTCCTGGCCGGCTGCCAGCCGGTGCAGCCGCGCGCCACCACGGGCGTCGCCGCCGACTACAAGCTCTTCGTCTTCAGCGGATGGGTGCAGCGCTGGAACCCGTGCGAACCCATTCACTACCGGGTCGACACCCGCGCGGGCGGCAGCCTCTTCGCGGTGTGGGGTGCGGTCAGCGATCTCGCGCTGGCGACGGGCCTGACGTTCACCTACGACGGCCCGGCTGCCTACCTTCCGCAGCCCGGACGCTCGGATCAGCCTGCGCCGCTGGTGATCTCGTTCGCGAACCGCAGCGGTCAGGCTTACGGGTCGGGCTACCTCAAGGGCGGCGACCAGATCGGCTACGGGGGCTTCTACTCGCGTTACCAGTCCAGCGGCAGCACGATCACCAGCTACCGCATCACCGAGGGCTACGCCGTGATCGAGGCGTCGGCCTTCGCCCGGTCGTCCGAGCGGGTCAAGCGCGACCTGCTGCTGCACGAGCTCGGCCATGCGGTCGGCCTGGATCACGCCAGGCTGGCGTCGGAGGTCATGTATCCCGTGGTGGGCAACGGCTCGCCGGATGGGTACACGGCGGGTGACCTCGCTGGGCTCTCGCGGGTCGGACGCTCCGCGGGTTGCCTGACCAACTGGACGCGTTGAACGCGCGTTCGGTGGATGATTGCTTCGTGAAACCTCGTACCGCCGTTCTCGCCGTCCTGCTGGGCCTCCTGGTGAGCGCCGGCGTACGGGCGCTGGGCCGGGCGGCGTCCGAGGCCATGAGGATGGGGGAGCCACCGCTCGACTGGCTGCCCGACAATCACGCAGGCAATCACGCAGGCAATCACGCAGGCAGGGACGCCGGCGGGGACGCGCAGCCCGAGGCCGGCTCCGCTCAGCGCCTGCCGGGGCCGCGCCGGACGTCGCGCGCTCCGCAGCAGGTGGCCCGCCGCAGTCAGCAGCCGCGCTGAAAGATGAGCGCCTTGCCGAGGGCGGCCCATTCGTAGACGACGTCGAAGACGAGCCGGGGGCCTGAGCTGCTGGCCGTCGTCACGTACGCGACGTCGACATCGGTGCAGCGCTTGATCCTGATGCGGGCCCGGGTGTCCTGCGCGGTCGTGCTGACGACCATCACGGACTTCCAGCCGTTCTTCGCGACGAGCGCCTTGATCTCGCGGGCTTCGCCCTGGGTGGTGAACGGGTGGGGCTCGAAGCAGATGAGGCGGATGCCCTTGATCGGCGCGGGGCAGGGCTCGGCGGGGACGGACACGACGAGCGTCTTCGCGTAGCCCTGCTGGATGAGTTGCAGGCCTTTGGTCAGCCGGCTGCCGTCACCACCGAGGACGACGACGGCATCGACCTTGCGCGGCGCATCGCGAGCCGGCATCAGGAACAGCTTGACCGTAGCGGCGACGAAGAGCAGCAGGAAGGCGATGAAGCCGTAGAGCGCGGCCTTGCGGCTTCGGGGCCAGCCGGCCGGTGGCAGGCGCCGGCGGGACATGCTCGCAAGCTACCAAGCGGACGCTTGGGGCATGCCCCGCCACTGCGCTAGCAGACGCCTAGCAGACGCCTAGCAGACGCCCAGCAGGACGCCTGCTGCGAGAGCTGCATTCATTGGAGCCTCGAATTTCTGTGCCACTGTTTTCTCCCCCGGCTGATGAGTCGGGGCGACGCTAGCAGCGGGTGAATCGGGTGGGAACGCTTCGACGGCGCGGCGCGCGAAAGTGCAACCGTTCGGGTGACAGGACTGCAGCGCCGCGCCACTCGTTAGGGTGAAAACGCTTGCGATTACGAGACTTTTGGGCGTCGGGATCAGCGTCTCAGCAAGGCGGGCGCTCGAGCGATGATGCCTTTTCGCTGCGTTCGTCGTGGGACGGGATCGCCGGGCACGATGAACGACAGGTCGCCCTCCGCGTCACCAAGCGCGACCCAGCCCTCGTCGTGGATCACGTGGTGGTGAAAAGTGCAAAACAAGGCCGTATTGAAAGGGTCGGTCTTGCCGCCGTTGATCCAGTGGGTCAGGTGATGCGCCTCGCACCAGGAGGCAGGGGCGTCACACCCCTCGATGATGCAGCCGCCGTCGCGGGAGACGAGGTGGGCCCGCAGGCTCGCCGGGATGGTGCGGGTGCGGCGACCGAAGTCGAGCATCGCGCCGTCGGAGCCGATGATCTTGGTGATGAGGTCGGACTCGCACGCCAGCCGGCGCACGGCCGAGGCGGCGACGATGGTGTGGCCTTCGATCTCGCCCGAACCGTAACCATGCGTGAGTGACTCACGGTCGATGGTGACGATGATGGTGGCCCGCGCGGCACCACCCGGGCCATCGCAATTCTCGCCATGGCTGACGGCCTGCCGCGCCATCTCGATCAACGCCTGCGCGCGGTGGAAAGCGGCCGGCATCCGGTCGAGCGGGCCGAGTGTCGGGTCAGCGGAGCGCAGCCTCTTGCGGGTGAACGCATCCAAAGCCTGCTTCAGGATGCTGCCGTGCTCGGCGTCGAGCAGGCCCCGCAGGTCGTACATCCCGTTCAGCGTCTTCGACAGCGTGACGTGCTGACGCTCGTAATCGCGCCGAGCCTTCTCGGCCGCCTCCTCGGGCGCGGCCTGCTGGCGGATGAGCTTCGCGAATTCCTTCAGGTCAGCTATCGAGATGACCGGGGCTGCCTTACCCAGGGTGAGCTCGACGTCCGACGCGAGCTCCCCCTTCAGGTCTTCCAGCGCGTCTCTGATGATGCACGCCTGAGTCATGCCGATCCCTCCGGCCGCCCAGGCGGCCCGCACGGTCGGCATCTTGTCGGCGAGCGCCCGACCCAGCTTGACCCGCGCGGAGGCCCATTCCGGTGTCTCGCCCAGCGCGTTCTGCAGGTAAGCCACCGTCGATCGCGAACCGTTAGCCTGCGCGACGCCGCTGCGGTCAACGCGCTCGATCAGCGTCACCGACGACAGCTGCAGCTGCCGCTCTGCGGAGTGCACCTCGGCCAACGCATCCGCCGCCTGCTCACCGCTGATCCCGGCCACGTCGACCGCTGCCACCCGGGCAGCGAGCTCGTGCAGCGCCGCCACGTCGGCTGCGTACTGCACTGGATCGAACATACGTTCGAGTATGCCATGGTCGAAACGCCAGGTCAAGCCGCAGCGCGGGTCAACCGGAGGAGGGCGCCGGACCGTCGACGTTGATGCTGAGCGGACCGGTGCCCGAGCGGCTGACGATCTCTTGCGAGGGGTTCGATCCCGTGTTGAGCTCTCGGTGCACGATGTGTTTGGGGATGTGGAGGAAGTCTCCGGGCCCCGCTTCAACGGCCTGGCCGCCGCCGGGGCCGAACTCGATGCGCACGGTGCCGTCGATGACGTACACGGACGTGTCGTGCTCCCCGTGGTGGTGCCATCCGGACGTCACGCCGGGCTCGGTGCGGACCAGCCCGGACCACAGCCGGCCGGCGGCGATGGCCTCCTCCCGCACCTTTCCCGGCGTCGGGTCGCCGACGCGCCGGTCGGCAGGATGAACGCACGTGACCTCATCGCTGTCGCTCATCGCGCCTTCCCTCCGCTCGAAACGGCGTGCTGAGGCTACGCCCGCCGCCGCCGGCGCCGACCGATGTCGGAGACGCCGGCTGGGTAAGGTGCAGCCTCCGATAAATGGCGAATTCCGCGAGAAACAGATTTCAGGCGTCATTTATTAGGGAAGATGAGCGTCAAGAGCTGATCGGGCCGGGGGAAGGTTTGGACCTCAAGCAGTACATTCGCGTGCTGCGCGAGCAGTGGTGGCTTATCGTCGCCTGCGTTCTCGTCGCCGTGGGGCTGGCTGCTGCCGTCGCGTGGACGCAGACCCCGAAATACGCCGCCCACGTCAAGCTCTTCGTCTCGACCAAGGACAGCACGAGCGCGACCACGGCCTACCAGGGGGGCCTGTTCGGCCAGCAGCGGGTGAAGTCCTACGCCGACATCGTCTCGAGCGATCGCGTCGTCACGGCGGTGCGCAATCAGCTGAAGCTGGCGGATCCGGTCGAGAGCCTGCAAAAGAAGATCAGCGCCAGCGCCCCGCTCGACACCGTGCTGGTCAACGTGACGGTCACCGACACCGATCGGGCCCGCGCGCGTGACGTCGCCAATGCCGTCGGCCGCCAGTTCTCCATCCTCGTCAACCAGCTGGAAACGCCGCAGGGGCAGACGGTCTCGCCGGTCAAGGTCAGCGTCGTCGAGCCGGCGTCATTGCCCGGCGCCGCCGTCTCGCCGAACAAGAAGCTCGACCTGGCGCTGGGGCTGCTGATCGGGCTGGCGCTCGGCGTCGGATTCGCCGTGCTTCGCGAGACGCTCGATACGTCCGTCAGCAGCCGCGAGCAGGCCGCCGAGATCGTCGATGCGCCTGTGCTTGCTGCGTTTCGCGAGGACGACAAGGTCCGCAGCCGGCCGCTGATCGTCAGCGACGACTCGTTCTCGCCACGTGCCGAGGCCTTCCGGCAGCTGCGAACGAACATTCGTTACCTGTCGGTCGATCGCAGCGTGAAATCGCTCGTCGTCACCAGCTCCGTCGAGAGCGAGGGCAAGACCACCGTCGCGGTGAACCTGGCGATCGCGCTGGCCCAGAGCGGCGAGCAGGTCATCCTGGTCGACGCTGACCTGCGCCGGCCGCGCATCGCGGAGGTCATGGGCCTCAATCCCGGCGTCGGGCTCACGAACGTCCTGGTCGGCACCACGCATCTCAACGCCGCGCTGAACCCGTGGCGCAAGGGGCTTCCCCTGCAGGTGCTCACCTCCGGTGAGGTGCCCCGAACCCCAGCGAGATCCTCGGCAGCCACCGCATGAGCGAGCTGCTCGACGACCTGCTGAGCCGCGCGACCGTGGTCGTCTTCGACAGCCCGCCGCTGCTGCCGGTGACGGACGCGGCGATCCTCAGCAGCCTCACCGATGGCGCGCTGCTGGTGGCGCGGGTCGGCAAGACGCGGCGCGACGCGCTGGCCCACAGCGCCGAGGCGTTGCGACGGGTCGGCGCGAGCATCCTCGGCGTCGTGCTCAACCGGGTGCCCGCGCGCAAGTCCGGCGGCTCGTACGGCGATGGCTACCAGTACGGCGGCTATTACACGCCCGGCTCGAGAGCGATCGACCTCGACAAACCCCCGGCCGCCACGGGCCGAGCCGTGAACGCGTTATTAGGGAAGAGCGGGAAAAGCTCCACATAGGCTGACCGAAACCGGACCGCGCCCAGCTGCCTGACTGTCGCTGACATTCGCGCGGACGCACTGCGGACATGGCACTGCAGCAACGAAGACACGGGGGCTGGGACGATTGCTTGCCAGGCGGCGCGGCCTCTGGGCGGGCCTCGGGCTCCTGGTGATCCTGCTGGCCCTGATCGCCTGGATCGGCATTCGGGCACTGCTGGCCCGCCAGCATCTGATGAATGCCCGCGACGAGGTGACCCGGCTGCGCGCGGCGGTATCCAACGGTGACGTCTCCGCACTCCCGGAGGGGCTCGCGAAGGTCCGCTCCGAGGCGCGGGCAGCGCGCAACCTGACCGGCGATTTCATCTGGTCCGGGCTGTCGGAGCTCCCGCTGCTCGGCCGGACGCTCGCGACCAGCCACGACCTCGCCGCGTCCGTCGATCAGCTCGCCGACGACACCCTCACGCCGCTCATCCACGCCTCGCAGCACATCGACCCGAAGCAGCTGCGCCGTCCTGACGGCACCATCGATCTGGCCCGCCTCGCCGCTACCGCCCCCGATCTGGCGCAGGCGCGCACGGCGGTGAGCAAGACGGCCGCGGCGGTGAGCAAGCTGCAGACGAAGGGCGTCATCAGCCCGATCGTCAAGGCGCGCAACGAGTTCGCGGATCAGCTGAACGGGCTGGTCGGCACGGTCGACACCGCCTGGCGGGCGGCTGACATCGGCCCGGCGATGCTCGGCGCCAACGGGGTGCGCCACTACCTCATGCTCTTCCAGACGCCCGCGGAGTCACGCGGCACCGGCGGGCTCGTCGGCTCGTACGCGCTGATCAAGGTTGACCACGGCAAGGTGACCCGCGAGCAGACCGGCAGCGATGACCAGCTGCAGGACAGCACCACGCCCGTCATCAATCTCGGGACCGAATTCAACACCCGCTACCACAACACGAATGCGGCACTGGCCTGGAAGAACGCGAACTTCACGCCGCATTTCCCGTACGCCGCCCGGATCTGGCAGAAGCTCTGGCAAAAGCAGACCGGGCAGGTCGTCGACGGGATCATCGCCGTCGATCCGGTGGCGCTCGGCTACCTGCTTCAGGTGACGGGTCCGGTGACCTTGAGCGACGGCGAGGTGATCACCGCGCAGAATGCGGCCACCTGGACGATGGTGACCTCGTATGCGCGGTATCCCGTTCGACAACGCGCGCCGCAAGGCACTCAGCGTCGAGCTGGCGGAGCAGACGCTGGACCGCCTCTCCTCGGGTGCCGGCAACTCGACGGCCATCCTCAAGGCGCTCGGCAAGGCCGCGGGGGAGCGGCGGCTGCTGGCCTGGTCGTCCCACCCGAACGAGGAGGCCGTGCTCAGCGGGACCCCGCTGGCCGGCGAGCTGCCGGATCAGCCGGGGCCGTTCGTCTCGCTGATCATCCGCAACGCCAGCGGCGACAAGCTGGACTACTACCTGACCCGCACGCTGAACTACCGGGTGCTGAGCTGCTCCGGCGGCAAGCGCACGGTGCAGATCACCGCGACGATCACGAACCACGCGCCGGCCAGTGGGCTGCCGACCTACGTGACGACGCGCTCGGACGGGCGCGCGGCGCCGGTCGGTCAGGATCGCGTCACGGCCAGCATCTACGTCGCCAAGGGCGCGAAGCTGAAGGTCGAGCGCTTCAACGGCCAGCAGGCGAACGTGTTCCTGGCGACGGAGCGGGGGCGTCCCGTCTACCAGCTGAGCTACGAGCTGCCCATCGGCAAGCCGCAGGTCTTCCAGGTCACCGTCGAGGAGCCGGCCTCGACGGCGCCGCTGAGCTACCTCGTCCAGCCGCTCGCCAAGCCGGAGGTCTTGACCACGCAGAACTACTGCAAGTGATTAGTGCTCCGGATACGGTAACTGCCGGCGAGCCTGCAGTTAATTTCAGGTAACGGTCTAACCCGCAGACAATTCCGATTGTTACTCCGCGTTCCCGGAGCCCCTGTACAGTTCGCCGAAGGTGATTCCGGTGTATTCGGGCCCGCAATGTCGCTCCGGCCCCATTCACATCGGATCGACACCGTGCTGATCAAACCGTGCTGATCAAACTGGGCGCTGCGGCGGGGGACGAATGGATCTCAGGCAGTACGTGCGCGTCATCCGCGAGGGCTGGTGGGTGATCGTCCTCTGCCTGGTCGTCGCCGTTGGCGCTGCGGCCGCGCTCGCCTGGACCTCCACCCCGAAGTACGCGGCCCATACGAAGCTCTTCGTCTCGACGAAGGACAGCACGGATGCGACGGCGGCCTACCAGGGCGGGCTGTTCGGCCAGCAGCGGGTGAAGTCGTATGCCGACATCGTCTCGAGCGATGTCGTCGTCAGCGCGGTCAAGAAGCAGCTCGGCCTGCCGCAACCGGTCAACACGCTGCAGGGCGAGATCAGCGCGAGCGCCCCGCTCGACACCGTGCTGGTGAACGTGACGGTGACCGACACCGATCGGGAGCGGGCGCGTGACATCGCCAACGCGGTCGGTCAGCAGTTCTCGGTGCTCGTCAACGATCTGGAAACCCCGCAGGGCCAGAAGGTTTCGCCGGTCAAGGTGAGCGTCGTCGAGCCGGCCTCGCTGCCGGGTGCGCCGGTCTCGCCGAACAAGAAGCTGGACCTCGCGCTGGGCCTGCTGATCGGCCTGGCCGTGGGCATCGGCGTCGCTGTGCTGCGGGAGACGCTCGACACGACCGTCGGGGGCCGGGAGCAGGCGGCCGCGCTCGTCGATGCGCCGGTGCTGGCTGCATTCCGTGAGGACGACAAGTCGCGCGAGCGGCCGCTGATCGTCTCGGACGACTCGTTCTCGCCTCGTGCTGAAGCGTTCCGGCAGCTGCGGACGAACATTCGTTTCCTGTCCGTCGACCAGAGCGTGCGCTCGCTGGTGATCACGAGCTCGGTCGAGAGCGAGGGCAAGACGACCGTCGCGGTGAACCTGGCCATCGCGCTGGCGCAGAGCGGCGAGCAGGTCGATCCTCGTCGACGCCGACCTGCGCCGGCCGCAGATCGCGGAGCTGCTCGGGCTGAATCCGGTCGTGGGCCTGACCAACGTGCTGGTCGGCACGACCCACGTCGACAACGCGCTCGCCACGTGGCGCGAGGGCATCTCGCTGCGGGTGCTGACCTCGGGCGAGGTCCGCCGAACCCGAGCGAGATGCTGGGCAGCCAGCGGATGCGCGACCTGCTCGACGAGCTGCTTGGCCGCTCCACGGTCGTGGTCTTCGATACCCCGCCGCTGCTGCCCGTCACGGATGCGGCGATCCTGGCGAACCTCACGGACGGGGCGTTGCTGGTCACCCGGGTCGGGAAGACCAAGCGGGACGCGCTGGCGCACAGTGCTGAGGCGCTGCGACGCGTGGGCGGGCATGTGCTGGGCTGCGTGCTCAACCGGGTGCCCGCGCGGCGCAAGGGGTCGTCGTATGGCTACGGCTACGGCTATGGCGGGTACTACGGCGCTCCAAGCCTTCGCTCGCAGCCCCCGAAACGCCGCGTGACGAGGTCGGCGCCACCCGGCGGCTAAGGGATAAC
>CAWAJV010000001.1:0-76067 GCA_963782485.1 uncultured Actinomycetota bacterium | reverse complement strand
CGATCGTGCGCGCCGCGGTTCGCGACTGGAGCATGCTGCGCGGAGCGCTGATCCCGATCGCCATTTTCGGGGTGACGCGGCTTGCGGGCGTGTCGGTCAGCACCGCCGGCCTGATCACCTCGTGGGCGACGGTCTTCCTGCTCGGCTGCTGGGGCCTCGTCGCTGCCGTGCGGGGAGGCGCCAGAGGGCTGGAGCTGTTCGGCGAGACCGTGCTGTGTGCGGCTCTCGGGGTGGCGGTGGTCGCGCTGAAGGTGGTCGTCAGCTGAGCACGCGCCGCCGGGGCGCGGTTTCCGCTACGGTCCGCTGCGTGGATGACCTGTTCGACGTCAGTGGAAAGACCGTCCTCGTGACCGGCGGCTCGCGCGGCATCGGCCGCATGATCGCGGCCGGGTTCGCCGATCATGGAGCGACGGTCTACATCAGCAGCCGCAAGGAAGCGGAGTTGCGCGCGACCGCCGGGGAGATCGGCGCGGTGGCGATCCCGGCCGACCTGTCGGGGGAGGCGGGCGCCCTCGCGCTGGCCGCTGCTCTCGCCGAGCGTGAGCCGAAGCTGCACGTGCTGGTGAACAACGCCGGCGCCACGTGGGGGGCTCCGCTCGCCGAGTATCCCGATTCGGCGTTCGACAAGGTGTTCTCGACGAACGTGAAGGGTCCGTTTCACCTCACCCGCGCGTTGCTGCCGCAACTCGAAGCCGCGGCCAGCCCGGGGATCCGGCTCGGGTCATCATGATCGGGTCCGTCGAGGGCATTCAGGTGCCCGACTGGGAGAACTACGCCTACCCGGCGTCGAAGGCGGCGATCCACATGCTCGGCCGCAACCTCGCCGCGCGCTTGGCGCCGAACATCACCGTGAACTCGATCGCGCCCGGTCTCTTCGAGAGCAAGATGACCGGCTTCGTCTTCGCGGACGACCCTGCCGGGGAAGGCATCAGCGCCAGGATCCCGATGCGCCGGGTGGGAGCGCCGGCTGATATGGCGGGCACCGCGATCTTCCTGGCCAGCCGGGCTGGCGCCTACCTCACTGGCGCCGTCATCCCGGTGGACGGAGGCATTTCTACACATGGCTGAGACCGACCAGCTCGATCTGATCGAGGTCGTGGCCTCCGAGGGCGCTGCCTTCATCGCGGCGGTGCGCGAGGGCCCGCGGGATGCTCCTGTCGCCGCCTGCCCGCAGTGGGACGTCACGGCGCTGGCCGGCCACCTCGGCAAGGTCTGGCGGTGGGCCACCCGGATCGTCGACGAACGCCTGACCGAGCCGGTGGCCTCCGAACCCGAACCGCAGCTGGAGCCGGACGCCGCGGTGGAGTGGGTCGAGACGGGCCTGGTCGCGTTGCTCGACACGCTTCGCAGCTGCCCGCCCGAGACGCCGGTGTGGGGGTTCGGGCCGAAGCCGCGCACGGCGGCCTTCTGGATCCGCCGGCAGGCAATGGAGACGCTGGTCCACCGCATCGATGCCGAGCTGGCCATCGGTGAGGCGGCTCCGGTGGATCCCGTCATCGGGTCGGCGGGCGTCAGCGAGTTCGTCGAGGTGGTCCTGCCCCGCCTCTACCGCAAGGACGGTGCGCCGCCAGGGCAGTTGCGCGTCGAGGTGACCGACACCGGCGACGTGTGGACGCACGGCGATCCGGCCGCTGGGGTGGCGACGCTGGCCGGCCGCGGCGAGGATCTCCTGCGTGCGCTGTGGCGCCGCGGCCCAGCTCGACGCCGTGAGCCGCTCGGGCGATGCCGAGATCCTCGACGGCTGGCTCGCTCTCGGCGCCGTGTAGGCCAGTTCCGCGGCGCGATTTCCACAGACTTGCCGCTGGCCCGCCCCGAGGTCGCGCGGAGCGACATCGTCTGGGCATGGCTACCAACCAGACCCTTCTGACCCTGTCCGGCCGCCTCACCGCCAGCCCGCGGCTGTCCGAGACGCCATCCGGCGCCCGCTATACGAAGCTGCGGGTCGCCAGCACGTCACGAGTTTTCGATCGGGCGGAGAGCCAGTGGCGCGATGGCGACACGCTCTTCCTCGACGTCACCTGCTGGCGCCGCCTCGCCGAGAACGCGGCCGCCACTCTCGAGCGCGGCGATCGGGTGTTGATCGTCGGTCGCCTCAAGCAGCGCAGCTACGAAGACGGTCAAGGGGTGCGTCACACCGTCTTCGACGTCGAGGCGGAGGCGGTGGGTGCCGACCTCGGCCGCTTTCCCGCGACCCTTCAGCGCGGTGATCCGCCGGTCGCCGATCCGGGCGCCGCCCCGGCTGAGCCCGGGCATTCGGAGGCGCCGGCCGCAGCGGCGTAGTGGCGCGGCGGCTCCCCATAGGCTGGGGGCATGGCGCAGTACATCTTCCAGATGCGCAAGGTGCGCAAGGCCCACGGCGACAAGGTCATCCTCGACGACGTCACGCTCGCGTTCCTGCCGGGCGCGAAGATCGGTGTCGTCGGGCCTAACGGCGCCGGCAAGTCGACGGTCCTGGCGATGATGGCCGGCCTCCAGCAGCCCTCCAACGGCGATGCCCTGCTCACCCCGGGCTTCTCGGTCGGCATCCTGCTCCAGGAGCCGCCGCTCACCGAGGACAAGGACGTGCGCGGCAACGTCGAGGAAGCCGTCGCCGAGATTCGCCACGTGCTCGCGGAGTACGAGGAGATCAACGAGAAGATGGCGGCGCCCGACGCCGACTTCGACGTGCTGCTCGGCCGCCAGGCGGAGCTGATGGACGTCATCGAGGCCCACGACGCCTGGGAGCTGGACTCCCGGCTCGACCAGGCCATGGACGCGCTGCGGCTCCCCCCGGGCGATGCCGACGTCACCAAGCTGTCCGGTGGCGAGCGGCGCCGGGTCGCGCTGTGCAAGCTGCTCCTGCAGCAGCCTGACCTGCTGCTCCTCGACGAGCCGACCAACCACCTCGACGCCGAGTCGGTGGCCTGGCTGGAGCAGCACCTCGCGAAGTACCCCGGCGCCGTTCTCGCCGTTACGCACGACCGCTACTTCCTCGACAACGTCGCGCAGTGGATCCTGGAGCTCGACCGCGGGCGGGCCTACCCGTACGAGGGCAATTACTCCACGTACCTGGAGACCAAGCAGTCCCGCCTGAAGGTCGAGGGCAACAAGGACGCCAAGCGCCAGCGTCACCTCGCGCAGGAGCTCGAGTGGGTGCGTTCGAATCCGAAGGCGCGCCAGTCGAAGAGCAAGGCGAGAGTCTCCCGCTACGAGGAGCTGGCCGCCGAGGCCGAGCGCACCCGGCCGATGGACTGGGAAGAGATCAACATCCCGCCGGGTCCGCGGCTCGGCAGCCAGGTCATCGAAGGCATCGACATCAGCAAGGGCTTTGGCGAGCGCCAGCTCATCCACGACATGTCGTTCAACCTGCCCCGCGGCGGGATCGTCGGCGTCATCGGTCCGAACGGGGTCGGCAAGACCACGCTGTTCTCCATGCTGGTCGGTCAGCAGCAGCCCGATTCGGGGAAGCTGATCGTCGGGCCGACGGTCGACATCGCCTACGTGGATCAGGGCCGTTCCCAGCTGGATCCGTCCAAGAACGTCTGGGAGACCGTCTCCGACGGGCTGAACCACATCATCGTCGGCAAGACCGAGATGCCGAGCCGGGCGTACGTCTCGTCGTTCGGGTTCAAGGGTCCCGACCAGCAGAAGCCGGTCGGCGTGCTGTCCGGCGGAGAGCGCAACCGGCTGAACCTGGCGCTGACCCTCAAGCGCGGTGGCAACCTGCTGCTCCTCGACGAGCCGACGAACGACCTCGATGTCGAGACCTTGCGCTCGCTCGAAGATGCGCTGCTGGAGTTCCCCGGCTGCGCTGTGGTGATCAGCCACGACCGGTGGTTCCTGGACCGGGTCGCCACCCACATCCTCGCCTGGGAGGGCGACGACCAGGATCCCGCCCGCTGGTTCTGGTTCGAGGGCAACTTCGCTGACTACGAGGACAACAAGGTCGCCCGGCTGGGCCTCGAGGCGGCCCGGCCGCACCGCGTCACCTACCGCAAGCTCACCCGCGACTGACCCCTCGCGCCGCGGCTCGGCGGGGCCGGTAGCCGGGGTCCGCCGTTCGGTGGACGGGTCACCTTGTCGAGTGACCGCCGCTCGGGTGGTGTCGGTCGCGTTCGCTCAATGAACCCGTGGCAGGGGTCGATGAGATGACGAAGGCCACCAGTGACTAGTCCATTCGGACTAGTAAAACGGCGACTTTGGACGTGAGCAGGCGCTACAAGCCGCAAAACGGTCCAAATCAGGCGCAAAAAGATAGTGCGAGAAGGCCATCAAGGATTCGGCGCCTACCGGTCGATGCAACGCCATCGCTCAATCCGCCACCCGGTCCGCCGCCTTCCCGCCCTGGAGACCTGCGATGTCGCTTTCGGAGACAATCACCGTCGAGCTGAACCGCCCGACCCCCGCGAGCGCCGGCCGCCTCAGCCGCCCCGAGGTCACCGAGCTGATCGAGCGCAACCTGCCGCTGGTGCAGCACGTGCTCTTCCAGGTGGCGTCCCACTACCCGCGCCACGCCGACCGCGAGGAGCTCGCCCAGGCGGCGACCCTCGGCCTCGTCGAGGCCGCTCACCGCTTCGACCCCGACCGCGGCGTTCCCTTCGAGCGCTGGGTCTCCATGCGCGTGCGCGGCGCGATCGTCGACGCCGCTCGCGCTCTCGACTTCGCCCCCCGCTCGCTGCGTGCCGCTGCCCGCAGCGTCGAGGACGCCCAGAGCCAGCTCACCAGCCGGCTCGGGCGCATGCCTACCGCGGATGAGATCGCCGCGGAGATGAAACTTCCGGTCCGCGAGCTGCACGAGCTGCAGGGCCGCGTCCACCGGGCGCTGGTGCTCTCGCTCGACGCCCCGTGCGGCGAGGAGGACGGCGACCCGCTGACGCTGGCCGACGGCCTGGTCGAGACCGTCTACGTCGACCCGTCCGCCCAGCTCGAGGAGCGCGAGCGCGCTGCTTACCTGCGTGACGCGCTCGAGCTGCTTCCCGAGCGGCTGCAAGCGGTCGTCACCGGCTACTTCCTGCAGGGTCGCTCCTCTGCGGAGCTGGCCGAGGAGCTCGGCGTGACCGAGTCGCGGGTTTCCCAGATGCGCTCCGAAGGTCTCGCCCTCATGCGGGCCGGCATCGCCGCCCAGTACACGGACGGCGCCGCCGACGACGAGCCCGAGACCGGCCGCGCGGCCCACCGCCGCGCCGCTTACGCCCAGGCGCTCTCGAACCGCTCCAGCTACGCGGGCCGGCTTACCCACCGTGGACCCATCGCGCTCCAGCCCTCCACCGAGGTGCGCCAGTTCGCCACTGCGGTGTAGTTTCGTCACCCTCCGTTAGTAACTGAGGCCGGCGCGTCACATTTGACGCGCCGGCCTCGTTCTATTAGTGCAGCAAGAGGGTTGTTTCACGGGCTTAACAAGCGAGGGCTGCCTCGTGTCCCTAAGATACGCAGCGTAAGGGCAGCGACGCGTGACCTGAGGGCTCGCTCGGAGGGGGCTGCCCTGCTGGCAGCACCTCGCCGCGCCGGTGGGCGAGCGCAGGTTCGGCCGGCGGGGCCACCGTTTTCGAGGTTCGGCCGGGAAAAGCTCAGGACGCGCGCAGCGATCCGACGGGGGAGTTGGATGGTCGATCCATTGGTCGCGGCTGATCCGCGCCTGCTCGTCGAGCGGGCGAGCACGCTGTACCTCGTCGCCGACGACCTCACCATCCGCTACGCGAACCCGGGCACCGCTCGCGCGCTCGGCTGGGATTCCTCGAACGAGCCCGGCGAGACCGACGTCGCTGCGCTGCTGCATCCCGCCGACCGCCCGTTGCTCGCCGGGATCGTCCGTGATCTGCAGCCCGGCGGTCGTAGCCGTCAGCTGCAGGTTCGCATGCGCCACAGCAACGGCGGCTGGCGCACCGTCGCGGTTGTCGCACACGACATGGCTCACGACGAGCGGGTCGGCGGCCTGCTGCTCGAGGGCTGGGATATCACCGAACACCTCGACGAGCTGCGCGCCACCTCGCTGACCGACCCGCTCACCGGCCTCGCCAACCGGGCGCTGCTCGGCGACCGGTTGCGACGCAGCCTGGCACTGCTGCGGCGCAGCGTCGCCCCCGTCGGGCTGCTGTTCGTCGACCTCAACGAGTTCAAGGCTGTCAACGACACCTACGGTCATCCCGCCGGCGACCGGGTCCTGTCCGCGGTCTCCGCCCGTATCGGCCGCGTGTTGCGCCCGCAGGACACGCTCTGCCGGTGGGGCGGCGACGAGTTCGTGGTGCTGTGCGCCGAGCTCGAATCGCCTGGTGACGCGGTTCGGGTGGCGGCCCGGGTGCGCTCGGTCCTGGCCGGTCCGGTGGCGCTGGATCCGGCGCTGGTGCCAGGGCAGCAGAACGGCGGAAGCCAGCTGGAGCTCAACGTGGGGTCCAGCATCGGCATCGCGGTCACCACCCACCCCGAAACGCCGGCTGCCGCCCTCATCGGGGCCGCGGACCGCTCCATGTACGAGGCCAAGCGGGCGCACACCGGCGTCGGACCCGTCATGGTGCTCGGAGGGCTGCCGGTCGGCGGCCAGGGTGAGGCCGAAACCAGTCCAGCGCCGCGGCCCGTCGACCTCGAGCATCCGAATTCGCTAACACGGGATCAATAGGGACACTTTGGCTCACGGCACAACCTGCCGATGAGTGAGGGGTGAGCTCCTCCTATGCCGTGCCTGTTCAGGGCGCGCCGGGCCAGGCGCCGGTACGGCCTCGTGCCGCTCGCCGCCGGATCGGCGAGGTCCTCGTAGAGCAGGGTGTGCTGACGCAGCACCAGCTCGACACGCTGCTTCACCTGCAGACGAGCGGTATCGAACGCAAGCGTTTGGGGCGCCTCGCGGTCGAGGCGGGGTATGCCACCGAACGCCAGCTGGCCACCGCGCTAGCGGCGGCTCTCGAGCTGCCGCTGATCGACCCGATGCGCGAAAGCGTCGACGTCACCATCGCCCGCAAGCTGCCTCGCATCGTCGCCGAGCGCAACGGGGTGCTCGTCCTCGGCCGTAGCGAGAACGGCCGCGTCCTCGTCGCGGTGACCGACCCCACGAACGTCTTCGCGCTCGACGACGTGCGCATCCACCTGAAGACGGCTGACCTCGACGTCGGCGTCACCACCGACGCTGACCTGCGAGCGGCTCTCACCCGGGTGTGGAGCCTCTCGGACGACGGCAACGCTGCCGCCGTCATGAGGGACCTGGTCGACGGCGGTGACCGCGACATCGAGGCGGAGATCGCCGCTGGCATGAACGATGTCGACGACGCCCCCATCGTCAAGCTCGTCGACATGATTCTCAAGGAAGCGGTCGGTCAGGGCGCGAGTGACGTCCACATCGAGCCACAGCCGTCCGAGATCGTGGTGCGGTTCCGCATCGACGGGCAGCTGCGCGACGTCATGACCGTTCCCAGGGCGGCGGGAGCCGCGCTGGCGAGCCGCTTGAAGATCATGGCCGGCCTGGACATCGCCGAGCGTCGCCGTCCCCAGGACGGCCGCGCCCAGGTCACCGCCGCTGGTGGCACCGTCGACATTCGCGTCAGCAGCCTGCCGGCGTTGCCCGGCGAAAGCATCGTCATGCGAATGCTGCCCAAGGCGCGCGACCTGCCCCCCCTTGCCCGGGTCGGCCTGGTCGAGCCCCAGCTGGAGGCCCTGCTGCATGCGGTCCGCCAGCCTCAGGGCCTGGTCCTCATCACCGGTCCGACCGGCTCCGGAAAGACCAGCACCCTGTACAGCACACTGCTTGCGGTCCGGGGCCGCGAGAAGCACGTCGTCACGCTGGAGGACCCGGTCGAGATCGGCCTGGCTGGGATCACGCAGGTTCAGGTGCAGGAGAAGGCGGGCCTCACGTTCGCGTCGGGGCTGCGCTCGATCCTGCGCCAGGACCCCGATGTCATCCTGGTCGGCGAGGTCCGTGACAGCGAGACCGCCCGGCTGGCGTTGCAGGCGTCGCTGACCGGTCACCTCGTGCTCACGACCCTGCACACCAACGACGCGATCGGTGCCGTCGCGCGCCTGCTCGACATGGGTGCCGAGCCCTACCTCGTCGCCTCGGCGTTGACGCTCGTGGTGGCGCAGCGCCTGGTGCGCAAGCCGTGCGCCCAGTGCCGCGCGCCCTACGAGCCTTCCGAGCGCATCCTCGAGGCGCTGGCCTTGAATCCGGCTGACATCGCCAAGGGAACGCTCATGCAAGGCCGCGGCTGCCAGGCCTGCGGGGAGACCGGCTACCGCGGACGTACCGGCATCTTCGAGGTGCTTCCGGTGACCGACAGCATCCGCACCGCGATGTCCACCGGCGGCGGCGAGCAAGCGCTGGCGGAAGCTGCCACCCAGTCCCGCGTGGTCAGCATGCGCCAGTCCGGCATCGAGGCCGCGCTGCGCGGCGAGACCACCCTCGACGAGGTATTGCGCGTCACCAGCGAAGGCTCGCTCGGACTCGCGTCGCGATGCACCGGATGCCACCGCGAGGTCGCGGCGGACATGGCGTGCTGCCCCTGGTGTGGGACGGCGACGGGGGCGCCCCGCTGCACGTCATGCGGGCACGAGCTCGACGTGGCCTGGACGCATTGCCCCTACTGCCGCGAACCGAATGTGAGCAAGCCACCCGGCTGACCGGTGGGTCAGGTGCGAGGAACTGCGGCGCGTCCGTAGCGCCGGCGCGGCGCGGGCACCACACCCGCCGCCGGCCGCTGGGTCGCGTCGACGATCTCGATCAGCCACGGGCCCGCCGTCTCGCCCAGCACGCGCACACCCTCCCGGGTCGCTTCGATCTGCCCCAGCAGCTGCCGGAAGTTGCTGCGGTGGTCCTCGAGGATCGTGTGCCACGGCTCGGGCGCCCACTGCGCGAGCGTCACGAGGCTGGCACGCGCGGGTGCGAACCCGGCCTCGGCGCAATACGCCTCGATGAGTTGAAGCCGGCGCTCCTCGCTCTGGCGCACCCGCTCGTTCGCCCGGCTCACCTCGGCCGCGGCCCAGCGCAGGAACGGCCGCTCACCCGCAGCCAGGAGGTGGCGGAGCTCGACGAGCTTGAAAAGCAGGAACTCCAGCTGCACGTGCTCACGCGAGAGCACGTCCGCAAGATCCTGCATGTCCTGTTTTTCGGCATGAGGCGGGGTCACATGAAGATCAACTCGTGTCCTCATGCGGGTGAACCGGCGCGCTAGGGCGCGTTCTGCAGCGCGAAAGCGGCCGAATGCAGGTAGCTCCACAACGTTCCGACCTGCTCGTCCGACAGCTCGAGGCTGTCGAGGGCGGTCCGCATCCGGGCGAGCCAGGCGTCACGCTCGGCCGGCCCGATCTCGAACGGCGCGTGTCGCATCCGCAGCCGGGGGTGGCCCCGCTGGTCGCCGTACGTCGTCGGACCGCCCCAGTACTGGATCAGAAACAGGGTGAGCCGCTCCTGCGCGCCGTCGAGCTCGTCCTCCGGATACAGCGGGCGCAGAACCGGGTCTTCGCGGACGCCGGCGTAGAAGGTCGCGACCAGCTGCCGGAAGGTCTGCTCGCCGCCGACCGCGGCATAGAACGTTTCCGTCGGCCGCGCCGACTGTGGGGACGTCACCCTTCAACTGTGCCTGCTGGGAGCAAATCCGGGCCGCCGCCGACCTCGAGCCCCAGCTGGGCGGCGAGGAAGCTCAGCGTGTCGACCGTGAGCCCGACGGTCCGGTCTACCGACCGGCTTCCGTGGCCGACCTCGGATTCGCGGCGCAGCAGGACGAGCCCGCCGCCGCCGGTCGAGGAAGCCCACTGCATCGCCGCGGCGAACTTGCGGGCGTGCAGCGGATCGACCCGGCTGTCGGAGTCGAACACCTCCAGCAGCAGCGGCGGGTAGGCGACGCCTTCGCGCACCGCGTGCACCGGCGAGTAGCCGAGCAGCCAGCCGAGCTCCTCAGGGTCGGACGCCGTGCCGTACTCGTCGTTCCAGGTCGGGCCCAGGCCGAACAGCTCGTAGCGGACCATGTCGAGCAGCGGCGCGCTGCAGACGACCGCGTCGTACAGCTCGGGTGCGCGCGTGATGGCCGCGCCGACCAGGAGACCGCCGTTGGAGCCGCCGTAAATCCCGAGCGTGGACGCGCGCCCGCTGCTGCGCAGGTGGCGGGCCGCAGCCTCGAAGTCGGCGAAGACGTTCTGCTTCTCGCTGCGCATGCCGGCGCGGTGCCAGGCCTCGCCCTCCTCGCTTCCGCCACGCAGCTGCGCGACCACCCAGACGCCGCCGCTCTGCACCCAGGCGAGCGCCGCCGCGGAGTAGCTCGGCTCCATGCTGATGTTGAAGCCGCCGTACCCGTAGAGGACGGTCGGGAGCGGGCCAGTCGGGGCGGCAGGGGGATCGTCAGGGGCCAGTACCTGCAGCTGGATGGGGGTCCCGTCCGCGCTGAAGCACGTCTCTACCGTCGCCGCGACGGCTGGCCGCTCGCCGGCTCCCGGGCTGCTCACCCAGATCGCGCCGTCCTGATCGAGCACGGCAGGCGGGGTGACGGCGTCGGTGTAGCTGATCCAGGCGCGCTTGCCGCCGCCCTTCGGCGCGGTGACCCCGAGCACGCTTCCGACGCCTGGCAGCGGGATTTCCCGTTCGTGCGTCCCATCCTTGCGATGAACCGCGATCACCTCACCAATCGCGTGGCGCGACAGGCTCACCAGGACCTCGTCGTCCAGTACCGCGAACGATCCCAGGACCGCCTCCGGGTCTTCCGCGACGAGCGTCGACCATTCGCCGGGCCGGCGCGGGTCGGCGACGCACAGCCTCCCGCGCGGCGCGCCGGCATCGGTCCAGACGTACAACCGCCCGTCGAAGGCCACGTACGCACTGCAGCGGGCGTCGACCCCGTACTGGACCACCGCGAACTCGGGGGTCTCGCCTTGATGATGGAGGTCGGCGATCCAGACGTTGTCACGCGGTTCGGTGCCGATCGTCGCGCCGACCACCAGCCAGCGGCCGTCGGGGGACAGGCTCACGTCGAGGTAGGTGCGCGGGTCGAGCCCGTCTCCGAAGACGTAGCGCTCGCCCGACTCATCGGGCGCGTCGCCGAGCAGGTGCAGGTACACCCGGCGGTCGAACGGGCTGTCGGCATGCAGCCGTCGCACGTGGTAGAAGCCGCTGCCATCCGGAAGCCACGCGATCGGCGAGTAGCGGGTGCGGTCGATCGGCGGTGTCACGGCGGCGCCGGTCTCGACGTCGAGGACCTGGATGCTCGACTCCTCGTCGCCGCCCACCGAGAGCTGGTACGCGAGCAGCCTGCCGTCCGGCGACGGGCTCCAGCCGTCGAGGGTGGTCGCGCCGCTCGGGTCGATCTGCTGCGGGTCCAGCACGACGCGAAAATCCGCCGGGTCGTCCAGCGAACCCACCACGACCACCGGGTGCTGCTCGTCCGGCCCGCGGCGCTGCCGGAAGCCGCGGTCGCCCCGGACCACCGGCGGGCTCTCGCTGCCGGCCCGCAGCAGCCGCCGCAACCGTGCTGCGAGCTCCGCCCGTCCTGGGAGGGCGTCCAGGACCGGCCGGGCGAGGGCATCCTGGGCGGCGGACCAGGCCCGGGTCTGGGGATCCTGCGGGTCCTCGAGCCAGCGGTACGGATCGGCGATCTCGTGACCTGAGATGTTTTCGACAAGTGGCAGCCGGGGGGCAGACGGGTAACGCATTCGTCCAGCCTGCCTAACTGCGGTGCTGAAACCCAGTCCGGTATGAGACATTCGGCAGGTCGGTGCGTCTCCGGGAGGCGGCCCCGTGGCCGAGGCTCTGGTTTTGAACGCGACGTACGAGCCCTTGTGCGTCGTCTCGCTTCGGCGCGCAGTTGTCCTCGTGATCGCGGAGAAGGCCGTCATGGTCGAGGCCGGAGAGGGCGCCCTGCACGGGCCGACGGTGGTGCTCCCCATCCCCGCGGTGGTGCGGCTCGCCCGCTACGTGAAGGTGCCGTACCGGGCCGAGGTCCCGCTCACCCGCAAGGGGGTGCTCGCGCGCGACGGCCACCGCTGCGTCTACTGCGGCGCTGCCGCCACCTCGCTGGATCATGTGGTGCCACGCAGCCGCGGCGGTCCCCACGTCTGGGAGAACGTCGTCGCTGCGTGCAGTCGCTGCAATCACGCCAAGGCCGACCGCAGCGTTGCCGATCTCGGCTGGCGGCTGCACCGCCCGCCGCGGGCGCCGAGCGGGGCGGCCTGGCGGGTGCTGGGCGCGCGTCGCCCGGACCCGCGCTGGTCGGCCTACCTGGCCGACGCCCGCCCGGTTGCCGTCAGCGCCTGATCGAAGCCGTTCGATACGGGATGACCGTCACACCTAACGTGTGGCACAGCCCGCGATATCCCGCGGATGTGAGGGAAGGCCCGCAGGTATGGATCCCGCTCTTGAACGGCTCGCGCGCGCCTGCAACGTGGCGACCTCCTACGAGGATTGGGCACGCCGCCCGGTAGCCGTCAGCGCGGAGACGGTCCGCCGCGTGCTTGCCGGCCTCGGGATCGACACCGCCGATCCGTCGGCGGCACTGCTGGCCTGGCAGGCGCGGGAGCGGGCGCAGGTGCTGGCGGCGACGATCGTGGTGCGCCAGGGTGCGCCGGCCGCGTTCCCGCTCCGCAGCCCGGCGGGCGCCGACGTGCGGCTCGAACTCCGCCTGGAGGGTGGGGCGGATGCCCCGGCCATCCCCTTGCCCCCACCCGCCGAAGACGCCGACGGTGTCGTGGAGCGCCGGGTGCAGCTGCCGGCCGGGCTCCCGCTCGGCGACCACACGCTGACGGCCTACGTGGCGGGCAAGGCGGTGGCGGAGGCGTTGCTGATCCTGGCCCCCGACCAGCTCCCGCTTCCGGACGGCCGGCTCTGGGGATGGATGGCGCAGCTCTACGCGGTCCGAAGCGCCTGGGGCATCGGCGATTTCGCTGATCTCGCCGAGCTCTCGCGGTGGAGTGCCGGGCAGGGCGCCGGCCTGCTGCTGGTCAACCCGCTCCATGCGGCCGCCCCCCTGGTGCCGGTGCAGAACTCGCCGTACTTCCCGGCCTCGCGGCGCTTCAGCTCGCCGCTGTACCTGCGTCCCCAATCGCTGCCCGAGTACGCCGCCGCACCCCCGCAGGTGCGGGCCCGCATCGACGCTCTCGAGGCGAGCGTCGATGATCACGATCTGATCGATCGTGATGCGGTGTGGACCGCGAAATCTGCCGCGCTGCAAGCGCTTTACCCCTATGCCGTCGGGCGTCCGGATGCGGAGGACAGCCCGGGCCTCACCGACTTCGCGACCTGGTGTGCCCTTGCCGAGCAGCACGGGGCCGACTTCCGGAACTGGCCCGCCGAGCTCCGCGATCCGGCGGGTGCAGCGGTCGTGGCCGCCCGCGAGGCGCTGGCCGAACGTGTCGGGTACCACCGCTGGCTCCAGCACTGCTGCGCGGAGCAGCTGGAACGCGCGCAAGCGGCAGCCACCGAGGCGGGCATGGCGGTGGGGATCGTTCACGACCTCGCGGTGGGCGTCGACCCGGGCGGTGCCGATGCCTGGGCCCTGCAGGGCGAGCTGGCATCGGGGTTCTCGATCGGGGCGCCTCCTGACAGCTTCAATCAGCAGGGCCAGAACTGGGGGCTCCCGCCGTGGCGCCCCGACCGGCTGGTGGCGTCGGGCTACGCGCCGATCCGTGACATGGTGCGCGCGGTGCTGCGGACCGGCGGAGGGCTGCGGATCGACCACATCCTCGGCCTGTTCCGGCTGTGGTGGGTGCCCGAAGGGCGGTCCGCGGCCGAGGGCACCTACGTCGGCTACGACGCCGACGCGTTGCTCGGCATCATCGCCCTCGAAGCGCACCGGGCGGGCGCGCTGGTCGTCGGAGAGGACCTCGGGACGGTCCCGCGCGCGGTGCGCACCAGCCTCTCGGAATGGGCGGTGCTCGGGTCCACGGTGGTCTGGTTCGAACGCGACGACGACGGCGCCCTGGTCCCGCCGCAGCAGTGGCGGGCGGGTGCGGTCGCCTCCGTGACGACGCATGACCTTCCGACCTCGGCCGGCTTCCTGACGGGCAGCCATGTCGCGGTCCGCGCGGAGCTGGGCCTGCTGAACGATCCCGAGGAGGAAAGGGAATCGTCGGCGCGGGAGCGGCGGGAGATGCTCGGCCTCCTCGTCGCGGAGGGGCTGCTCGACCCGGCCTCAGCGGGCCCTGCCGGTGACGATCCGGCTCGCCTGTGGGAGCAGATCCTGGCGTTGCACCGGCTCCTGGTCCGTAGCCCGTCGCGGGTGCTGCTCGCGTCGCTCGGCGATGCCGTCGCCGATCGGCGGCAGCCCAACCTGCCGGGAACGGTCGACGAGTACCCGAACTGGCGGCTCCCGGTGGCGGGCGGCGACGGTCGGGTGCTCACCCGCGAGGCGCTCTGCGCGGCTCCCGGCACGGCGGATCTCGCGGCCCTGCTGAACGAGGGAGTCGCCGAGGGCGCCGGGGGCGCGGGAACTGTGGACGGTAAGTGATCAAATCTTGGCGAAAGGGACTGCAGCAGGGGGTGTGTTGAACGGGGGTCGGCACACCATCCGCGCCTTCACTCGGTTAGCCTCACCCCTGTGAGAATTCGCGCCCGGAAGCAAGACGCCGCGATCCGCAAGGGCGTGCGCGTCGGGATGCGCGCCGCAGCCGGGGTTTTCGGAGCGTTGCTCGTGCTGCTGCCGGCCTTGCCGGCCAGCGCCGACAACACCGATTTCGGCAAGATCGGCGACGTCTACAGTCCCGACGGGTTGAGCCTGCCGCTGACGATCCTGCTGTACGTCGGCATCCCGGCGGTGGCCTTCATCATCGCGGGGCTGCTCGCGGTCTGGTCGGCGAAGAGTTCCAGCCAGCGCTACCGTCCGGGCCGGCCCTGGAACAAGGAGCCGGTCTGGTTCGGCGACGAGTCTGCGCTCGAGCACGAGCCCCAGCGGGCCGCGCTCCCCGGTTCCGGAGGTGCAAGTGGCAGCTGGTGAGGCGTTCTCGCGTGAACACCACGATCGGATCGAGCGCGCTCGGCGGGGTGCCGAGAGCCAGACCGGGATGCGGTTCTGGGTCCGGGTCGCGGAGGTCGACGGCAATCTGAAGCTCGAGGCCGAGCACCTGCTGGCCAACCTGATCGACTCGCCTCGCGAAGCCGCCGTCCTCGTCTTGATCGCCCCCGGCTCGCGCCGGCTCGAGGTGATGACGACGCAGATGGCGCGCCGCCGCATCAGCGATCAGGCTGTGGGCCTTGCGGTCCTGACCATGACCTCGACCTTCGCCGTCGGCGATCTGGTCGGGGGGATCGCGAACGGTCTGCGCCAGCTCTCGGATGCTGCCGGGCGGGGACCCGAGGCAGAACCCGAGGTCTACCCGGCGCAGCTGGAGCCGTCCCCGCACTAGCTCGGCTTCCTGCCCTAGGTGCGGGTGAATCCCAGGGTTTTGCGCCCCTTGCCGACCGCCGGCTCCGGATCGCTGCCCAGCAGGTCACCGAGGACGGTCGCGTAGACGTCGCGAAAGTCGGTCGTGACGATGAGGTCGCCGTCGTCGTCACCGGTTCCGAGCTGCGTCAGGCTCGGCTGCTCCCCGTACATGCCGCCGCGCACCCCCGGGCCCGCGAGGATCACCGGCGACGCGGTGCCGTGGTCGGTGCCGCCGCTCGCGTTCACGCTGACCCGGCGACCGAACTCGCTGTAGACCATCACGACCAGCCGCTGCGCGTGCGGTGACTTCGCGACGCTGGTCAGGAACGTGTCGAGGGCCGCGTCGAGCACCCCGAGCAGCCGCCCGTGCGTCTCGTGCTCGCCGGCGTGGGTGTCGAAGCCGCCGAGGCTGACGGCGTACGCCTGGGTGGGCACTCCCGCGTTGATCAGCCGGGCGACGACGGACAGCTGGCCGGGCAGGTCGGTCCCGCCGCCACCGTTCGACGCGCCGGGCAGCTCGCTCTCGTCGCCGGCCCCGGTTCCGTTCCCGGCGAGCAGTGGCGACAGCTGGTCCGCGACGGCCAGGTAGTCGGCATCGACGGAGGCGATCGCCTGCAGCAGGTCGCTGTCCGAAGCCAGCCGCTTCGGGTCGTACAGGCTGCGGATGCCGGTCCCGAGCGCGCCGCCGGGAACGGCCAGGCTCGCGGCGCTTCCCGCCGGGATGACCGCGGCCGAGCGCCGGGCGCCGACTAGCGCCGGGGTGAGGGTGGCGCCGACGCCCACCGCTTGAATGGGCCCGCCGAGCCGGGCGACATCGGACGCGGGGGTGGCATCCAGCCAGCGGCCGAGCCAGCCGGACGTCACCGGTGATTGGGGCGAGGCGGTCTGCCAGATGGACATCGACCGGAAGTGGCTGTGATCCTGCTGCGGGTAGCCGACCCCGCGCACGATCGCGACGCTGCCGCCGTCGTAGCGGCGCTTGAGACGCTCCAGTGCGGGATGCAGGGACAGGCCGTCCGTCAGGGGTAACGCGTCCTGCTCGGCGATCGCGAGGTCGCCGCGTGCCTGCCGGTACGCCGGGTCGCCGGCCGGGACGACGGTGTCGAGACCGTCGTTGCCGCCGTAGAGGGTGACGAGGACGAACGTTCCGCCGCTCGAGGTGCGCGCCGACACGGGCTCGCGCGTGCCCGCGGAATCGGAGAGGGCAGCCCAGGCCGCGGTGCCGGCGAGACCGGCCGCGCCGGCGACGCCGCTGGCGGCGATGAACCCGCGGCGGGTGAGCCGGCGGCGCGGGGTGGGATCCTGGGGACCGAGGGGATGGGTCATGCGAGCTGGTACTCCGGACTGATCAGGGCGAGGGTGGCCAGCCGGGCGGGATCGCCCGCGGCAGCTGCCAGCGCGTTCCGCGTAGAGCCCCCCCAGGCGTCGACCGCCAGGACGTTCGCCAGCGCATCGATCCGGGCGGCGGGGGCCTCGTCGCTGAGGGGGGACAGGTCGGCTTGGGCGACGAGTGCCGCCGCGAACTGGATACGCGTCTGGGTCGCCGACGTCGAGAGCCACGCGGCGCCCTCCGGCCAGCCGCCGACGGATGACGGCGCGAACGGGATCTGCCCGAGGCTGCGCAAGGTGGTGAGCACGAGCTTGTCGGAGGCCGACGTGTTGAGCGCGCGCTGCGCCCCGACCACCCACTCGTAAGGCTGCTTCACGAGGGCGGCCCGCACGGTGGCGGAAGTCAACTGGGGCGAGAGCAGCACGGCGCGGAAGAGCTCGGAGAGCGGGCGCGGCGGCGCGCTCTCCAGCAGCGCGGTCACGGCGGCGTCGCCCGGGGCGGCGTGCGCAGCGAACCGGCTCCAGACCCGGCTGGCGATCCATCGCTGCGCCGCGGGGCGGGACGCGGCCAGGCGCACGACCTGCTCGCCGCCGAAATCCGCGGTCTGGCCGAGAATCGTCTTGGCGCCATCATCGTGCTCGCGCCTGGCGACGCGAAATCCCGTTGCCGGCCGCCAGCGCCACCCCGTGAACGCCCGGGCGGCCTCCCTCACGTCGTGCTCGGTGTAATTGCCGTGGCCGAGGACGAAGAGCTCGAACATCTCCCGGGAGAAGTTCTCGTTGGGATGCTCCTTGTCGCTGCGCCCGGTGTCGAGCCAGCGCATCATCGCCGGGTCCTGGGCGATAGCCACGGCAAGGTCGTCGAACGCCCCGAGCCCTTTCTCCCGCAAGACGGCCTGCTGCGCGAGCATCAGCGCGGGGGAGCGCACCTTCTGCACGGAGGTCGCGAAGTGGCTGTGCCAGAAGAAGGTTCGCTTCTCGTCGAACGGCCGCTCGGTCGCGACCATGCGCCGCATCCACCACGCGATGAGCTCCAGCGACTGGCGGCGGGTGCGCTTGCGGTCCGCCGGTTCTACCGCGTCGTCCAGCTGCGGTGGCGGTGTCCGGGCGGCGCCTGCATCCGGCCCCGGCGTGAGCAGGCGGTCGACGTATCGGTCGGGCCCGAGGCGGGCGGCCGCGGCCACTTCAGCGGGGCGCGGGGTGAATCCGGAACGTCGCAGGAGCAGCGCGACGTCGGCCTGGCTTGCCATGGGCCCAGTGTCGCGGCGAGCGGGCAGGTTCTGGGTTTGACGAGTGTTCGGAGTATGTAAGGCTGATTCCAGCCGCAAACCCCATGCTTGTCGAAAGGACATCACCATGAGCGAAGAGCGGGCCGTCCTCGCCGGAGGCTGCTTCTGGGGCGTGCAGGACCTGATCCGCAAGCAGCCGGGCGTGCTCTCCACGCGGGTCGGCTACACCGGCGGCGACGTGCCGAACGCGACGTATCGCAACCACGGAACTCACGCCGAGGCGATCGAGATCACCTTCGACCCCGAGCGCATCTCGTTCCGCGACCTGCTGGAGTTCTTCTTCCAGATTCACGACCCGTCGACCAAGAATCGCCAGGGCAACGACATCGGGCTGAGCTACCGCTCCGCGATCTTCTACACCAGCGACGAGCAGAAGCGGGTCGCCGAAGACACGATCGCCGACGTCGACGCCTCAGGCCTCTGGCCGGGCAAGGTCGTCACCGAGGTGGCCGCTGCCGGGCCGTTCTGGGAGGCCGAGCCAGAGCACCAGGACTACCTCGTGCGCTACCCCAACGGCTACACGTGCCACTGGGTACGCCCGGGCTGGAAGCTGCCGCACCGCGCGGAGTCGACGGCTTCCTGACCGGGAATCGGGTCTAACCCGCGTCGCACGCCCTCGCCCGCAGCGCGCGGGCGAGGGTGTCGCGGCCTTCGACGAGCATCCGGCGCAGCGCCGGCTGCGGGCTCTTGCCGGCGAGGTAAGCGTCGACCTTGGTGAGCGTCTCCTCGGAGATGGCCACCGCCGGGAAGAGCAGCTCGGTCAGGGTCTGCGCCGAGTCCATCGAACGCGTGCGCCACACATCCCCGACCGCCTCGAAGTAGCGGTCGACGTACGGGAGGGTCACGGCGAGCTGCTCGGGCTCGTAGCGCCAGAAGGTGCGCATCGTGGCGACCTGCATGTGGTTCGACAGGTCGTCGCGGTCCACGACGGCTGCCCAGGCGGCGGCCTTCGCTTCTGCGGTCGGGATCGCCGAGCGGGCTGAGGCCGCACGCTTCTCCCCGGCGGCCGTGGCGTCGCGCCGCAGCTCGGCGGCGATGTCGTCGTCGCTGGCCCGCCCGTGAGCGGCCATCTCGATCAGCAGGTGCCAGCGCAGCTCGGTGTCGAGCTCGAGGCCAGGGAGCTTCTCGGTGCCGTCGAAGATGGCCCGGACGCGGTCGGCACCAGCCGCATCCTCGGCGGTAGCCACGGTGTACAGCAGCGCGAGCTGCTCGTCGCTGCCCGGCTCGGCCGCCTGCAGCAGGGCGTACGCCCCGTCGGTCAGCTGCTGACGGGCGGCCGCCCGGTTGTCCGGATCGCCATAGGCGTCGACTGCCAGCGAAGCCCGGGCGAGCAAGGTCTGCACCGTGCTGATGTCGCTCTCGGCGCCCAGGCCGCCGAGGACCAGCCGCAGGTGGTCACGCGCGGCCATCTCGGCGTCGCGGGTCATGTCCCACGCGGCGCTCCAGAGCAGCGCGCGCGGAAGCGGCTCGCGCACGTCGCCGATCGACTCGATCGTCGTCGCGAGCGAGCGCTCGTCGAGCCGGATCTTGGCGTAGGTGAGGTCGTCGTCGTTCAGCAGGATGAGATCGGGCTGGCGGGCGCCGATGAGCTTGCGCACCTCGGTGAGCGAGCCGGCGACGTCGAGCTCGACGCGCTCCCGGCGCACGACCCCGCGGGGAGTGCGGTCGTAAAGGCCGATCGCGATGCGGTGAGAACGCAGCGTCGGATGCTCCGGCACCGCTTCCTGCACGACGTCGAACGACGTGAACAGCCCCGAGGAGTCGGTCTCGAAACGGGGACGCAGCGTGTTGACGCCGGTGGTCTCGAGCCACTCCTTGGCCCAGCCGTTGAGCTGGCGACCGCTCGCGTCTTCGAGCTCGTCGAGCAGGTCGCGCAGCGAGGTGTTGTCGTACTCGTAGCGCCGGAAGTAGCGGCGCAGGCCGGCCAGGAACTCGTTCTGCCCGACCCAGGCGACGAGCTGCTTCAGGACGCTCGCGCCCTTGGCGTAGGTGATGCCGTCGAAGTTGGTCTTGACCGCTTCCATGTCGACGGCGTCGGCGACGATCGGGTGGGTCGACGGCAGCTGATCCTGGCGGGCGGCCCACGCCTTCTCAGTCGTGGCGAAGGTCGTCCAGGCGTTCTTCCAGCGCGTGGCCGAGACCTGGGCGAGCACCGAGGCGTACGTCGCGAACGACTCGTTCAGCCACAGGTCGTCCCACCAGCGCATGGTCACCAGATCGCCGAACCACATGTGGGCCATCTCGTGCAGGATCGTCTCGGCGCGCCGCTCCCGGCGGGCGTCGGTGACCTTCGACCGGAAGACGTAGTCCTCCAGGAACGTGACAGCGCCGGCGTTTTCCATCGCGCCCGCGTTGAACTCCGGGACGAAGAGCTGGTCGTACTTGCCGAACGGGTAGGGGTAGTCGAACACCCGGTGGAAGAAGTCGAAGCCCTGCTTGGTGACGGTGAACAGCTCGTCAGGGTCGAGGAACTCGGCGAGCGACGCCCGGCAGTACAGGCCGAGGTCGATGCCGTCGTGCTCGTCGTACACCGCGTGGTACGGCCCGGCGATCAGGGCCGTGATGTAGGTCGAGATGCGCGGGGTGGTCTCGAACTGCCAGTGGCCGACGGCCGGCCCGCGGCTCGAGACGCCGTTGCTGACGCAGGTCCAGTGCGACGGCGCCGTCACCTGCAGCGTGAAGTTGGCCTTCAGATCGGGCTGGTCGAAGCAGGCGTACATGCGGTGCGCGTCGTACGTCTCGAACTGGGTGTAGAGATACACCTCACCGTCGACCGGATCGACGAAGCGGTGCAGGCCCTCGCCGGTAC
Organism: uncultured Actinomycetota bacterium; assembly: GCA_963782485.1. Classification (GTDB taxonomy): domain Bacteria; phylum Actinomycetota; class Actinomycetes; order Frankiales; family Frankiaceae; genus DATAZK01. The sequence goes on along the minus strand of CAWAJV010000001.1, from coordinate 55,338 downwards.
GCGAGTAGGCACAGACCGCGTCGACCACGAGCTCGTTCGCTTCGGCGAGCCCGGGAAGCTCGAGCCTGCTGCCGTCGAACCCGCTCACGTCGAGGGCTGCGCCGTTGAGCGTGGCGCTGGTGACGCTCTGCGCAGCCAGCTCGATGAACGTCGCCGAGCCGGGCTTGCGGGATGTGAAGATCACCGTGGTGCGCGACCCGAACGTCGACTCATCCGAGCCGGTCAGATCGAGCTGCACATCGTAGGAAGCGACGTTCAAGAGAGCTGCGCGCTGCTTGGCTTCGTCGCGCGAAAGGTTGTCTGCCATGGTGAGGCCGATCTTTCCAGGAATTTCGCCCGAAAGTCACTTGTGGCTGCAAGGGGGGAACAAAAGCCGCCGAAGATTGTTGCCTGCCGGAAATCAACCTCCGACCATACGGTGGGTAAATGGCGAAGATGGAGACCGCAGACTTCTGGTTCGATCCGCTCTGCCCGTGGGCCTGGCTCTCCTCGCGCTGGATGTTGCAGGTCGAGCAGGTGCGCCCGGTCGAGACCCGTTGGCATGTGATGAGCCTCGCGGTACTCAACGAGGATCGCGACCTCGGCGAGCAATACAACGAGCTGATGAAGCAGGCCTGGGGCCCCGTGCGGGTCTGCATCGCCGCTGCGCGCCGCCAGCGCGAGGGTGGTCCTGACGTCGACTCGCGTGACGCCAACGAGGTGCTCGGCGAGCTCTACACGGCGCTCGGCAATCGCTTCCACCTGGAGCAGAAGCCGAAGGACCGGCCGACCATCGAGGACGCGCTCGTCGAGGCCAAGCTGCCGACCTCGCTGGCCGACGCGATGACCTCGACCGACTATGACGACGAGCTGCGAGCCAGCCACGAAGCGGGCATCAGCCAGGTGGGTACCGAGGTCGGTACCCCCGTGATCTCCGTCGCCGGTGTCGGGTTCTTCGGCCCCGTCGTCACCCCGTCACCCAAGGGTGAGGCGGCCGGCAAGCTCTGGGACGGCGTTCTCCTGGTCGCGTCGACCCCGGGCTTCTACGAGCTCAAGCGCACCCGGGACGACCCGCCGATCTTCGACTGAGGGCCTGCGGCACACTTCACACCATGCGGGTACACCTGGGTTCCGACCATGCCGGGTTCGAGTTGAAGGCCGCCCTCGTCGCGCGGCTCACCGAGTTGGGCCACGAGCCCGTCGACCACGGGCCGGTCGTCTTCGATGCCGAGGACGACTACCCGCCGTTCGTGATGGCGGCCGCCGCGGCGACGGTCGCGGACGAGGGCTCGTTCGGGATCGTCATCGGCGGCTCGGGCAACGGCGAGGCCATCGCGGCCAACAAGGTGCCGGGCGTGCGGTGCGCGCTGGTCTGGACCGAGGAGACCGCCCGCCTCGGCCGCATGCACAACGATGCCAACGTCGTGAGCCTCGGGGCGCGGCAGTACCCCATCGAGGACGCGGTGCGGCTCGCCGAGGTGTTCCTGCAGACCGACTTCACCCAGGAGCCGCGCCACAAGAGGCGGCTGGCGATGGTGACGGACTACGAGCGTTCGGGCTCGCTGCCGGTCGCGCCCGGGGCCTGACCCGAATCCTTCTGCTTGGGCGGGCGCGGCACCGGGTGGCCCGGCTTCGCCGAGCGTGACGGCTCGTCGGGTCGGGGGACGGGCGCGGCAGGCGTGATGCCCTGCGGGAGCGGCCGGCTCTCGATGCGGGCCGCGGCGTGACGGATCACGAGGTCACGCTCGGCCGCAGCCAGGTCCGCCTCCGACGGGCGGGCGACGTCGCGGGCGCGCATCGCTGCGTCGACCCCCACCTTGGAAGGGCCGCCGCCGACCAGCCCGCCGAGCCCGTCCTTGCTGTCCCCGCTGTCGCCTCGGCCACTTCCGTGGCGGGAACCCGGCTGGTTCGGCACGCTTGCCATCATGCCCGAGGGTCACACCATCCATCGCCTGGCCAGGTCGCACACCGAGACGTTTGCAGGCCGGCCCCTGGAACTGTCGAGCCCGCAGGGTCGGTTCGTCGACGGCGCCGCGTTGCTGTCGGGCCAGGTGCTGCGCACGGTCGAGCCGTACGGCAAGCACCTGATCTACCGGTTCGACGGGCGCGCCGAGCGGCTGCACGTGCATCTCGGGCTGTACGGAAAGTTCGTCACCCACGCCCTGCCGGCGCCCGACCCGGTGGGCGCGTTGCGGCTGCGGTTCGTCGGGCAGTCGGCGTACGCGGACCTGCGCGGCCCGACCGCGTGCGAGCTGATGCTGCCGGGTGAGGTGACGGCGTTGCTGGCGCGGCTGGGGCCGGATCCGTTGCGGGCCCGGGCGAATCCGGAGCCGGCGTGGCTACGCGTGTCGCGCAGCCGCGTCGCGCTCGGGGCTCTCGTGATGGATCAGGCCGTGATGGCCGGCGTCGGCAACGTGTACCGGGCGGAGGTGCTGTACCGCGCTGGGCTCTCGCCCTTTCGGCCCGGCCGGGAGGTGCGGCGCGACGAGTTCGACGCCCTGTGGACCGATCTGGTACTCCTCATGCGGGCGGGAGTGCGCGAGGGGCGGATCGTGACGACGCTTCCGGCCGACCGCCCGCGCGGGGCCCGGCGGCGACCGGCCCGCGAGGACTCGCATTACGTCTACCGGCGCACCGGGCTGCCGTGCCGCCGCTGCGGGACACCGATCCGCACCGAAGTCATGGTGGGCCGCAACCTCTACTGGTGCCCGGTATGCCAGCCGACGTGAGTTCGCCGCGGGCATAAGTCGACGGCCGAGGTCCTTGCTCCACGTATGAGCCTGACCCTGGGAAGCGGCCCCCTGAAGAAGGGCCGCGCCGGAACGTTCAACTTCGACATCGACGCTGCGGCGCCGGCCCACATCATCTACATCGAGGACGTCCCCAAGCGCATCCGCGCGGTCGTCGGCGGCGAGACGGTCCTCGACACTCGCGGCGCCAAGGTGCTCTACGAGAGCAACATCCCCGGCCAGTGGTACGTGCCGGCCGCGGACATCCGCGCTGACCTGCTGACCCCGACTGACACGTCGACCCACTGCCCCTTCAAGGGCGATGCCTCGTACTGGACGCTTGCCGTCGGCGAGCGCACCGAGGTCGACATCTGCTGGGGCTACGAGGATCCGCTGCCCGGCGTCGCGGCGATCCAGGGCATGCGGGCGTTCTACTTCGGCCGCGTCGACGCCTGGTACGAGGAGGACGAGGAGGTCTTCGGCTATCCACGCGACCCGTACCACCGGGTCGATACGCGGCGCTCCAGCGACCGGATCACGGTGCGCGTGAAGGGTGAGGTCGTCGCGGAGACGAGCCGGCCGGTGAAGCTTTTCGAGACGAGCCTCGCGCCGCGCTATTACGTGCCGCTCGAGGACGTGCGCGCCGAAACGCTCAGCTCCAGCCCGACCACGACCGTCTGCCCCTACAAGGGGGTCGCGAGCTACTACACGGTCGGTGGCGTCGCCGATGCCGCGTGGGTCTACGAGCAGCCGCTCGGGGAGTCCGCGGGGATCGCCGGGATGCTCTCGTTCGACGGCGACGATGTGGAGATCGAGGTCCTGCCCGCCTGATCGGGCCCGCCCTCGATCCGTACCAGCTCCCACTGCGGGTAGTGCTTCGGCTCGCTCACGTGGCAGGTCAGCTGCGCGGCCGTGGCCGACATCGTGCGCCGCACGGTGACGCTCACGTCGCCTGACGGGGTGCCGAGCACGATCGTCCACGCCGCGTTCCCGTCGCCGGGTGCGGGGTGGGTCTGGCGCGGGGGAAGGTCGCCGATCGCGTCGGCAGCGCTCAAGCCGCCTTGGGTACGCGCGAAATGCTGGGCCGCCTGCGCCGGGAGGCTGAGGCTGCTGCGTCCGCGCACGTAGTGCACGGGCACCCGGCCCTCATCAATGACGCCGGCGACCGCGGTCGCTTCCTCCGGCTCTACCCGCCCGAGGTACAGGCCGGACGGAAGGGCGACCATGTTGCCGGCGAAACGGTCGCCGCCGATGTGGCTGCACTCCCAGACCCGGCCCGGGGCCAGCGCCTGCGCCAGGGCTGTGGCGACGGGCCGCCCGCGGACCGCGCAGCACGGGTCGTGCTTGCCGTGCGTGCAGACCAGGTAGAGCGGATCGGTCACCGGCGTCCACGCCGGATCGGTCAGCGCCAGCGTCCGCAGCGCCTGGTTATCGGCGTCATCGGCCGCGAGCAGGGTGACGAGCCGCTCCTGGCCGGGCCGCACGTCCGCGTAGAACGCGCGCAGGCCGGCTTCGGCGTCGACGCCGCGGGCCCGCCGGATCAGCACCAGCCGCGCCCGCTCGCCGCGCGCCAGCCTCGAGAGGTGGGTCAGCGCCGCCGCGTCGATACGTCCGGCCGGCACGGCCTCACCGGAGAACGGGCCCGACTGCTCGATCAGCAGCCAGCGCTCCACCTGGCTGGCGGTCGCGAACATCGGCTCGTCGCGCGCGAAAGCGGCATCGGCGCAGAAGAACCCGGCGGCCGGAGCACTCATCCGGCCGGCCCGTTGGGGTCCTGCGTGACGACGCCCTCGCGCATCAGCCGCCGCACGAGCACGATCGCATCGTCGACCGGCAGGCCGAGCTCGCCGGCGAGGCACGGGCCGGCGAGGAGCAGCTCGAGCGCCGGGGCGACGTAAGCCGGGAGTGAGAGCTCGCGGTCGGGCAGCGTCAGGGTGACGCGCTCGTCCCGCGCGCTCACGACGTGCGCGGCCAGGCCGCTTCGGGGGCGGACCGGGGTGTGCTTGTCCAGGTTTCGCAGCGCGTCCTCGGCGGCCAGCATGCCGAGCGGCTCCACGCCCGCCACGTGGGTGACGCGCGGCCGGACCGCATCGTGAATGCGCTGCTCGGGAAGCGCGGCGAGCCAGCGGGCCGCCGACGCCACGAGTTCTGCGGTGGCGGCCAGCTGCTCCCCGGCAAATCCGATCGGCAGTGACCGCCGGAATTCGGGCTCGTCCGCGGCCAGCTCGAGGACGTCACGCAGCACGTCGTATGCCGTCGCGGCATGCACGCCGATCGTGAGGTGGATCGAGCGGTGCTCGTTCGTCTCGGCGGCATGGATGTAGCCGCGCGGAAGGTAGAGCGCATCGCCGGGGCCGAGCACGACAGACAGCAACGGTGGGGAGCCGTCGGGAATGAGCGGACCTTGCTCGGTGAGTTTCTGCGAGGGCTGTGACGACAGTGGCTGCGTGAGCCGCGGCGCGTACACGTTCCAGCGCTTGCGGCCGTCGACCTGCAACACGAAGACGTCGTGCGTGTCGTGATGGGGAGCGAAACCCTGCGAGCCGGGCGGGGTCACGTAGGCGTTGCACTGGGTCGCGTGGCCGAGCTCGCCGGCGAGGTCACGGCAGAAGCGGACCAGCGCGGGGTGGATCCGGTGCAGCGACTGGAGCACGAGAGTCGCGCCGCCGGCATACGCCTCGCGCACGGCGTCGGCGTTCACCAGATCGGTGATGCGCCCGGTGCCCGTGCTCGCTGATCGCGTCGTGCCCGCGAGGGTCTTTCCGTCCTTCACCATCCGGAAGAACGGCGTGCGGATGCCGCGGCCGGCGATGAGCTCGTCGACGTCAGCGGGGGAGAGCAGATCGGTGAACCCGGTCGCGTGGCGGGTCAAGAGCGGAGCGTGAGCCCAGTAGCGCTCGCCAAACGTGGTGCGGTCGAGTCCGGTGCAGCGCAGCAGCGCCGCACCGGACTCGCTGCTGCTCAACTGGCCGGACCGCCCGGGTCGGACTGGTCGGCGTCCGCATCCGACTGGTCGGCGTCGGCCTGGTCCGAGCCGGCGGGGTCGACGCCGGCCGGATCGACCTGCACCTCGTCGCTGTCGGACTGGTCGGCGTCGCCGCCGGCCTGGGCGGTGACGTCAAGCGGGTTCGCGCCGGTCCGCGTCGTCACGATGTCCTCGTCGGTGAGTGACATGGAACCTCCCTTTCACGTGTGATCATTGGGCTGCTAGCGGTCCTCCCCAGCTCAGGGGTTAAGGAACCTGTCGGTGGCGGGTGGATCGGTGTGGCCCGCGTTCCTTCAGGCGGGCAGCGGGCGGCAGGCGGGGCCGCAGCCCAGGGCTTCGAGATGCCGCTCGCGGGCGGGGGTCACGATCGCTCCGCTCGTCGCGTCGCCGATGACGCAGGTCAGTCCGGCCAGGAAGAGCAGCCCGGTGTAGGCGCACAGCACGGCGTCGAGCGGGTCCTCGAGGCGCTTCAAGGCGGCCTTCGTCGGTGCGACCAGGATCGCGTCGCGGGCCTGCTTCAGGAGCCCGTCGGGATCAGGCAGCGGCGGCAGCGGAGGGCCGAGCGACGCCAGCAAGTCGGTGAGCAGCAGGAGTTCACCGCGGATGGCGTCAAGTGGGCGGCCTGGCTTGGGCTTGTACTTCAGCACCTGGTCCAGCTCGAACACCGCCACGGTCGTGCTGTGCGGGTAGACCTCGATCGCCCGGCGCTGCCCTGCCGCCGCCGGCACCGTCGCGTCCGTGTCCAGCCGATAGCGGCGGGCCAATCGAGCCGCCCGGCCGCCGCCGGCCAACCAGGGGAGTCCGAGGTTGGTGGGGTGGGTCCCGGCGTGCTGCTTGCGGAACGCTCGTGAAAGCCGCGCCTCGCAGTCGCGCCGGCCGGTGGGATTCGTGACGATCAGGGGCGCGTCGACCGCGACGACGCAGGGCGCATGGCGCAGGTCGAGGAACGGTTCGACGACCCGGTGTATCTCCTCGTCGGACACGCCGCTCGTCACCGCGCGCAGGCTGCCGCTCGGGTCGATGAGAGCCACTCCCGACCGTGCCGTTTCGCCCCAGGCCAGGTCGATCCCGACGACCCAGGGCAGCTGTTCGGGCGACATGACTCCCGACTTTGCCTGCGGAAGCCAATGATCCGGACATAATCGGGCCCATGCCGAGCTACGGGGGGTGGGTGTCTCCATGCTGACCCCAGGCGCCACCTTCGCCGGCTACCGGGTCGAACGCACGCTCGGGCGCGGTGGCATGGGCGATGTCTACCTCGTGCGGCATCCGCGCCTGCCGCGCTCCGACGCGCTGAAATTGATGTCCGAAGAGCTCTCGCGCAACGAGATCTACCGCCAGCGGTTCAGCGCGGAGGCGGATATCGCCGCCCAGGTGCAGCACGAGGCGGTGGTGCGGGTCTACGACCGGGGCGAGGACGACGGCCGGCTGTGGATCGCGATGGAGTACGTCGACGGTCGCGACCTCAGCGACGTCCTGGCGTCCGAAGGCCGGCTCGCCCCGGAGCGTGCCGTGGCATTGCTCGAGCGCATCGCCTCCGGACTCGACGCGATCCACGCCCGCGGCCTGCTTCACCGTGATGTCAAGCCGGCGAACATCCTCGTCACCCGCGACGTGCTCGGCATCGAACGGGCATTGCTGACCGACTTCGGTATCGCCCGGTCCGCGGCTGACTCGCTGGGGCTCACCGGCGTCGGCGACATCGTCGCGACCCTTCACTACGCGGCGCCGGAGCAGTTCGAGCTCCGCTCGGGCGATCTCGACCGCCGGGTCGACGTCTACGCGCTCGGCTGCGTGCTCTACGAGATGCTCACCGGCCGGGTGCCGCTGCAGGGTGATTCGGTCGCGGCGTTCTGGCGCGTCATGCAGTCGCAGGAGGCGCCGCCGCCGAGCCACCTGGCCGCCGGCATCTCGCCGCAGCTCGATGCTGTCGTGGCGAAGGCGTTGAGCAAGAGCCGCGACGACCGCTACGGCTCGGCGGGCGAGCTGGCCCGGGCGGCGCGCGCCGCGATCACTTCGGCAGCGGCGGGTTACTCCCAGCCGACGTACACCCCGTCCACCGGTCCCCAGCCGACCGTGACGGCGCAGCAGTATCAGGCCCCCTACCAGGCCCCGTACCCGCCGCCGCGCCAGTCACCTCCGGCTTCCCAGAAGAAGCGCCGTGGCCTTCTCATCGGCAGCCTGGCCGCCCTGGTCGTCGCTGCCGCGGTGGCCGTGACGCTCGTCCTCGCGCTGGGAAACAAGAAGGACGTGCCGGGCGTGCCGACCGCCCTGAAGGCCACCCCTGGGCGGGGAACGGTGACCCTCAGCTGGCAGCCGGGGTCAGGCAAGACCGACCACTACGCCGTGTTCCGTGATGGTCAGGCGGTCTCCACCTCGGTGACGGCAACCAGCTACGTCGACCGGATCGCGAATACGCAGGCCCACCGATTCGCGGTGCAGGCGATCAATGCGAAGGGGACGAGCTCCGAGCTCAGCCCCGCGGTCCAGGCAGCGGCGCAGATCCGGGAGCTGAACTCCAAGGAGCAGGCGCTCGTCGCCAAGCTGCCGACCTCGCTCGTCGACGACAGCAGCTGCCAGCCGCTGCCGACGGCGCTCAACGCCAACGTCACCGTCGCGGTCACGTGTGATCCGGCGCCGGGGCAGACCCCCACGGCGCCGGGTAAGGTCCCGCAGGTCGTCGAGGTCTACATGGCCCCGAGCAATACGCAGCTCCGGGCGGCTCTGAGCGACGAGATCACCCGCCACGGCGCGAAGTCCGGCGACTGCTCCCGCACCCCGCAGGAAGGCACGTGGAACTTCACCGAGACACCGAAGGTCACCAACGGGCAGCTCGTCTGCTACGTGACGTCGTCCACCAGCTACCTGCTCTGGTCCTACACGAGCCAGTCGTTCTACATCCGGATCTCGACCTCCGCCACCTACCAGAGCCTGCTGAGCTACTGGCAGGATGCGGCGCTGCACCTGCCGTGACCACCTCGCCGTGCTAGGGCGCTCCCATACCCCGGAGATCACGGTGGGCGAGGTCGAGGAGTTGCTCTCCCAAGGCGCGGCGCTGCTGGACGTGCGCGAGCCCTACGAGTGGGAGGCGGGCCACGCCTCAGCCGCGGTACACATCCCGATGGGCCGGCTGACCCTCGACAACGTTCCGCAGGGGCGCCCGGTGCTCGTCGTCTGCCATGTCGGCGGGCGCTCGGCGGCGGTGACCGATGCCCTGATGCGCGCCGGTATCGAGGCGTCGAACGTCGCTGGTGGCATGGATGCCTGGCAGCGTGCGGGCCTGCCGGTCGTCACCGATGCCGGTGAACCGGGCCAGGTGCTCTGAGCTCAGAGCCCGGCGGTCGCCACCACGTCGGCGATCATCGCCTTGGCGAACCGCGTGGCGCCGTGCCCGTCGGCGTCGAAGTGGATCGCATCGTCGCGGCCGCGCCGCACGTCGACCCGCCCGCTTGCCGGGCAGGTGCCGTCGCTGCTGATGCACGGCAGGGTGCGGGTGAAGACGAAGTGGGGAGCGACGGCGAGTGCGGCCGCGTCGCTGACCTGCACGCTTCCGCCGGAGGCGCTGGCGATATCGGCGTACAGCTCGCGCACCTCGGCCACCCCTTGGAAGCCGTAGAAGGCGTCGGGCTTGGCCATCTCACCGATCGTCGGCCAGGCCGGGGGCGGCGGCGCTGCGGGGTTGCGGGCCGGCGGGGTCGCGAGGACGACCTTCGCTCCGGCGGCGCTCGCGTGGTCGGCGAGCTGGCCCAGGTTGTCCCGGTAGTTCGCGAGCAGCTCGGTCAGCGGGTACGCGTGCTTGGTGCTGACGCAGCCGCTGGCGGCACCGGCGTTGCCCGAGAAGGCGAGCACGACCACGTCCGGCCGGTCCTTGACGAGCAGGTTGTCGAACCGGCTTCCTGCCCAGTCGCAGGGTGCGGTGCCCAGCTCGGAAGCGACCCGGACGGCTACCGACTCAGAGGACTGCGCACGGAGCTCTTTCCTCGCCTGGTAGACGAGACTGTCGCCGACGACCAGGACGGCCACGTGCGGCTGGCCGACTGACACCCGCGCAAGGGCTGCCGTCGCCGGCTCCAGGTGGTTCGAGCCGGCCCGGTGTCCCGCGGCCGAGAGGGTTCCGCTCAGCATCGTGGTGACGAAGGTGACCGCGAGCAGCGTCAGGATCGCCCACGTGCGGAAGCGGAACGTCGAAACCCGGGTCACCTATGGAACCTCGGCTAGTTTCGCCGCCGGTTGAGCGCCATTCGGTGTGGTCCAAAGCCCCTTCAGGCCCCGGTTTTGCCCGGGAGCGCCAACGGGTAGCTTGACGATCATGAGCCAGGCCAGCGATGTCGAAACCGTCGAGCGGATGATCCCCGCCACCCCCGAGCGGATCTTCGCTCTCCTGGCGGACCCGACCCGTCACCCGGAGATCGACGGTTCCGGCACGGTGCGCGGTGCGAAGCAGGCTTCGGAGAAGCTGGGGCTCGGGTCCACGTTCGGCATGTCGATGAAGCTCGGGGTTCCGTACTCCATGGTCAGCACCGTGATCGAGTACGAGGAGGGGCGCCGGATCGCCTGGCAGACCCGGCCGCCGGTCGGCCGCAAACTCGCCGGCGGACGCATCTGGCGCTACGAGCTGGAGCCGGTCGACGGCGGCACGCTGGTGCGGGAGAGCTGGGACATCTCGCAGGAGGTCGTCAAGGCCTTGGTGCGACCCGCGCGTGGCAAGACCCGCAAGGCCATGGCCGCCACGCTCGAGAGAATCGAGCAGGTCCTCGCCGACGGGTGAACGTTTCGCCAGCGAGCGCTGCAGCGAGAGGAACGCGAGCCCGCCGACCGGGATCGGCAGCCAGAAGTTGACGGTGCGCCAGCACAGGACACCGATGAGCGCGGTGTTCGCCGGCACGGAGAATCCGACCAGCAGCGTCGACAGCGCGGCCTCCACCACGCCGAGGCCGCCCGGCGTCAGGGGGATCGCCGCGACGACGTTGGCCAGGCCGTAGCAGACCATGATCCCGACGAGACCGACCCGGTGGCCGAGCCCGGCGAGCAAGACCCAGAGCGCCGCCATGTCGAGCAGCCAGTTCACGGCGGCCCAGCCCATCGCCCGCATCAGCAGGCGGCGGTCGGCGGACAGCTGGCGCAGCCGGGCGGCGAACGCATGAACGACGCGCTCGACGGAAGCCGGGCGCAGCAGCGGGAGCCGGCCGAGGATGGCGCCGAGCCGGCGGGCGGTCGCGTCCTCACCCTTCGTCAGGGCGAAGACCAGGGCGGCGAGCAGGCTGAGGAAGAGCGCACCGGTGATGGCGGCGCCGGCGTACAGCGGGTTGACGCCGTGGATCGGGATGGCGACGACGATCGCGACCCACAGCAGGCCGTTCAGCACGATTGCGGAGCCGAGGCTCTGCGTCGCCGCGCCGAACGCCGCGTCGGTGCCGGAGATGCCGAGCCGGGTGAAGAGCCGGTAGCGCAGGCTGACGCCGGCGGCCGAGCCGGCGGGGACGACGTGGCTGAGGGCCAGCGTGGAGAGGTCGATGCGCAGGACGGTCGTGAGCTTCGGGGCTTCTTCGCGGGGGAGGACGGAACGGGTGAGCTGCGCGTAGGCGATCAGCGAGCCCGCTTCGAGGGCGATGGCCAGTGCCGGCCACCAGGCGTCCGACGTGCCGAGCACCCGCAGCGCCTCGCGGCCGTGACCCAGCTGCGGGATGACGAGGAACCAGACGATCGCCGCAGCAGCCGAGAGCACGATGAGGCGCCGAACCGGGCGGGGGACCGACAGCTGCATAACAGTCAGTCAAAGTGCTGACGGTGGCCGGGTGTTCCGATCGTCGCCGAACCGACAGCTATACGGTGCGCCGGTGACCCCCAGCACGACCTACCCCACCGGTCGTTCCTTCGTCCGGCTGTCCAAGGGCGGCGCTCTCGGCGTCATCACCGCCGGCTACGTCCTCGCCGGACTGGCCGCGCTGGTGACCTGCCTGGTGTTCACCGGCCACCATCCGATCGCCACGGTGCTGCTCGCCGACCTCGTCGCCACGGTCGTGATCTTCGCGTTGTCGATGATCACGGCCAACTCGAGCTTCTACGACGCCTACTGGAGCGTGGTGCCGCCGGTCGTGGCGATCGCGTACGCATTCGTCGCGCCGAGCGGGCTGCCGACGAGCGCGGTGGTGCGTCAGGTGGTGGTTATCGTCCTCGTGCTCTTCTGGGCGGTGCGGCTCACGGCCAACTGGGCAGTCGGCTGGAGCGGGTTCGACCACGAGGACTGGCGCTACTCCGGGATGCGCGACGGGCTGCCGCGCGGGGTGCCGTGGCCGCCGATCAGCTTCCTGGCGGTGCAGCTCTTCCCGACGATCATGGTGTTCCTGGCGATGCTGCCGCTCTGGCCGGCCCTCGGGGCGCCGCGGCACGGCTTCGGCGTGCTCGACGTCATCGCCACGATCGTCACGCTCGCCGCGGTGGTGCTGGAGATGAGGGCTGACCATCAATTGCACGCCTTCACGCGTGATCCCGCGGGGCGTGGGCGCCCCATGGATCAGGGCCTGTGGGGGTACTCGCGGCACCCGAACTACCTCGGGGAGATCACGTTCTGGTGGGGCCTCTGGCTCTTCGGCCTGGCCGCCGATCCCTCGTGGTGGTGGACCGTCGTGGGGCCGCTCGCCATGGTCGCGCTCTTCGAAGGCGCCAGCATCCCGATGATGGAGAGGCGCTCGCTGGAGCGGCGCCCCGCGTACGCCGATTACCAGTCGCGAGTCGCCCGGCTGCTGCCGTTGCGCCGCCCTAACCGGATCGGCTGAAGCGCACGGCGTCTTGCGGCGCGACGTCAGCGGCGATCCGCGCGGCCGCCTCGGGGTCCGCGTCGACCAGGAAGGCCACCGTGTTGGTGCGCACGTCGACCGAGCTCGCCGCCACGGCGATGTCGGCGGCGGCGAGGGCATCACGGATGTCGGCCTGAAAACGGTCGAGCCGGCGATACGGATAGCGCACCTGCTCGACGCGCAGCCGTTGGATGCCGGCGGCGTCGGCATCGACCCGCAGCTCGACTGCCCGATCGCTGACGTACTGCACCCATTCGCCGCCGCCCGCCCAGGTGATTTCGCCGTGGGCATCGAGGTCCTGGTCCTGGACGGCGAGCCAGGCCTTCGCGAAGTTGGCGGCCGCCTCCTTCTGCTCCTGGGCCTCGCGGTACCAGAGGTGCTCGTCGTCGCTCATCACCTCGGATCCGTAGAGCCGCCCGTCGGGCATGCGCGCGTCGTCGACCAACGCTGCCACCAGGTCCGGATCGGTCGGCAGCCCGAGGCCGGCTCGCCATCGCGTGGCTGCCGCTATCTCCTCGGCGCGCACCTCGTCCTCGGTGCCGAGGGCGCCGTCCAGCGCCCTGCGCTCACCGAGCGGGCGTGCGAGCCGCACCCGGACGCGAAACGGGAATGCCACGGCCGGCCGCGGCGCCGAGGTCGGTGGTTCGGCGAAGGCGACCGAGACCGTCACCAAGATCGTGTCGGCGGCTGATTCGTCGGCCTCGACGGCGGACAGGCGCTCACCGAAGCCATGCGCGGCCGTGACCTCGAGGGTCTGCCCGTCGGCCAGGACGTGGATCTGCTGCCACGGGGTCGGATCGGGGTCGTAGCCGGGCTCGGGCTCCAGCAGCGGGGTCGACGGCTCGACGTCCGGAGCCGGCGTGACGACGACCGGCTTCCGTACGACCCGCATCAGCCCTCCCGCTTGCGGCCGCGCAGCCCCTTGACGCCGAGCACACCGACGGCCGTGCCGAGGGCCAGCGACACGATCGTCAGCAGCAGGTGCACGATGAAGAACGCGTGAGGCGTGTTGCCAGTGAACGAGCGCTGATCGTTCGCGATGTTCTTCAGGAACGTCGGCCAGATGATCCAGGACCAGACCGCGAACGCGACCAGGAACCAGGACCAGGTACGGGAAAGCTTCATCGCGCTCCATCGTGCCAGGCGAGCTTGTGATCCTCGGATGAGCTGTCGGCTCAGGCGGCGAAGACTCCGTCATCGTCGCCGGTTTCTGGGTCGGTCTCTCCGGGTGGATGGTCGGGGATGTCGGGGTGGGGTGGTGGTCGTAGGTCGTCGTGTTCGACGGGGTAGCGGCGTCCGAGGGGGCTGATCCAGACGGGTGGTTCGCCGGGTTGGGCTTGTAGTCGCCATCCGGCTTCGTGTTTGAGCCGGTGGTGCTTGCTGCAGAGCGGATAAATATTGGCGGGGCAGGTGGAGCCGCCGGTGCCGTCGGGGTGGTGGGGGTGTTGGTGGTCGAGGTCGCAGGTTTCGGCGCGGCGGGTGCAGCTGGGGATGATGCAGGAGCGGTTTCGGGCTTTGACGTAGTCGGACAGGGCGCGGCTGGGGCGGTAGCGCAGCCGGCCGAGGTCGAGCAGGTGGCCTGAGTCGGGGTCGGTGATGAGCCGCCGCCAGCTGGGCGTCGGCGGCGAGTTCGCGGGCGATGTCGGCGGGCAGCGGGCCGTAGCCGGACAGTTCGCCCGGGTTGTCACGCAGCCCGAGGACGGTCGGCAGGTCCATGGTGAGGTTCAGCGTCACCCGGTACGGCTTTTTCGCCAGGGCGGCGGCCGGTTCGATGGGGGTGCCGGTGGCGAGTGCGACCAGCGCCTGCACCCGCAGCCGGCCTGCACTGGTGTCGGTCGCCGGTGCCGCCGCCGGTGTGGGTGGCACCGAGCCTCTTGGCGGCGGCGGCGATGGCGTCGTAGACGGCTTTCACATCGGCGGCATCAGCGGTGAGGCGGAGTTCGGCTTGGCCGTCGGCGGTGGGCCACCAGTCGACGCCCTGCTCAGCTTTGGCGCGCTTGAGGTTGCGCCGGGCGGTGTGCGGGGCGACGGCCAGCACGGCGCGGCGCAGGCTGGCGCGTAGCTGCGCCAGGGTCTGCTTACGGGCCCGGGGCAGCACCCGGCGGGCGACCCAGCCGGCTTGCTCGTCGGACAGCTGGCCGGTGGCGTCGACGATGGCAGTGGCCTGCCAGTAGGAGAGTTCACCGAGCCGCAAGGCGGCGGCGACCATCGCCAGCCGGCCGGCCAGCTCATCAGCCACCATGATCCGGTGGCCGGCGACGTTCTCCGACGCCCGCAACGCGGCGGCGACTTCGCAGCGGGCTGAGCGCTCCACCAGCTCCGGATCGTCACGCCCGATCGGTGCCGCCCGCTCGCTAGACCCGGACCGCGTCGGCGACCAGCGCCACCACCGCCGTGCTGCACGAGGCGACCCAGGCCGCCTGCCGCTCCCAGGCGGCGAGCAGATCCGCCTGCCCGGACGGCCGCAGCCGCACAGCGTCGACGCCGGCCAGCGCGGCGATGACCTCCGGGCCGGGCGGGGCGATGAGCGCGGCAGCCACCACACCCGACCGGCTCAACTGTTCGAACATGTGTGCGAGTCTACCGGCTTCACGGGCCGCTGACCAGGTAAAACATTGCTTGTGGACGAGTCCATCCGATCGACATGAGCGCCGGTGCTGACTAGCCCGCCCAGGGCGACTTGTCGACCGCGCCCAGCGGGGCGTGGACCAGCACATGGGGGAGGGTGGAGGTCACGGTCGGGGCCTGCAGCCTGACGGCCTTCGTGCGGGACGGACCGCACGCGTTGAACGGCCGCTGGATCTCGGTCATCAGAAGTCCGGGCGTGTCCCGGCTGACGTTGTAGGCGCCGCCGATGTCAGCGCCGTCGCAGGCGCGGACTGCGATCTCGATGGTTCCGCTGTAGTTGTCGGGGTTGCGGGAGACCAGCGTCCACGGGACGGACACGTTCTCGATGGCGGGGGTGAGCGAGGGCGGTTCGATGCCGGGGAAGCAGTTCCCGTTACGAGATGCGGCGTAGTTGAAACCGTCGGCACCTGTGTTCGCGTCGATGACGAGCACTTGGTAGCCGGGCAGCTTCCTGACCTTCGGTGCCCGCGTCGGACTCGGTTGCGAAGGCATGGACGGGCACGAGGAGACGATTTCCGGCTGGATGATCGCGACCCAGGCCAGCCGCTGGTGGTAGGGGTGCAGTGCGGGTGGATGCGGCAGACCCGTCCCGGAGATGCCTTGGGTGAGGGAGTGGCCGGTCAGCAGGCTGTCCCGGACGCTGACGGTCGCGAGCCCGAACGTCAGCCCGGCGAGCTGGATTCTCGTACTCAACCGGGAAGCCCTCACCGGTCTGTGCGGCGCGCAGGTTGCACTCGGCGAGCTTTGCGGAGATCGCGGGGTTGGCGGTCTTGGGCGGCGGGCTGATCGTGAGATTTCCTGAGTCGAGGCTGACGGCGCGGGTGAACCGTCCGTTGGACGCGGCGCCGCCAACGGGGCTGCTGACTTGTCGTGCGGCGGGAGGATTCGGCACAACGCACGTGGCGGCGAGCACGCCGCTGGACGGCTTCACCGCCGGGTGGGCGGCGGTGCTGGCACCGCAAGCGGCGACAGTAAACAGGCCGAGCACGGCGATGGCCCTTCGTGAGGAGCTCACCCGACAATCGTGACCCATAGCTGCACAGACGCGGCACGCAGCGTCAAGGTTGCTTTCATCGACAAGCCCGCGGCAAGTCGTGAGAACGGCGCCGACGGAACGCCGAGTTACCAGAAGGCGGGCATTTGCGCTGGATCGAACGTCGCGAGCGATGGCAACCTGCATTCGCACTTATGCGCGCTTAGGCCTGACGACCCCGGTCTCGCAACGGGCCGTAAGTGGTGCCAGGCTTGAGGGATGCTGCCGCCATCTGCGCTTGAGCTGACCGAAGCGGAGTGGGAGCTAGTCGACATGGCTCGCGCCGTCATCGACAACAACACAGACGCAAAGTCAGGCGAGGACGGGGTCCACACGGTAGGTGCGGCTGTTCGGGCTGAGAGCGGTCGCGTGTTCGTCGGCGTCAACCTGTATCACTTCACCGGGGGACCCTGCGCAGAGTTGGTGGCACTTGGCGCGGCACGAGCAGGTGGCGCCCGAAAACTGGAGGCCATCGTGGCAGTCGGACATCATGGCCGGGGCGTTATGTCGCCGTGTGGACGCGATCGACAGGTCCTGCTCGACAATCACCCCGCCATCAGAGTGATAGTTCCAACTGAGCAAGGTCTACGTAGCGTCTTGGTGCCAGATTTGCTGCCATTTGCATTCGTCTGGACTGTCGAATCAGGTGCCAGCTCTACGATCCCATGACCTGATAAAGCCCGGAGAACCATTTCGAGAACGCCGGCTCTCGAGCGACCAAGGCGTGCGGTATTGGCACGTCCGCACGGCCCCCTGCTCGTGCCCTCGCTGTAGGACTGGTTTGGTCCGCCGCCCGGCCTGGTCGGCGTACCTTGATCGTTGTGCAGCACATCGCGCGACGGGATATGGCCGTGGCTGCGACTGCGGCACTGCTGTCCTTCATGCTCGTCGATCTGTTTCCGGGGCCGACCGTCCTGCTGGCGCTGATGATTGGTTGGGTGGGCGCCATTGGCGCCCGGCGACGGCGACCTTGGGCTCGGACGACGTTGGATGCGTTCGCGGGAATCACGTTTTCCGTGCTCGCGCTTGTCGTGCTCGCGCTGTCCCTCCGCTGATGGCGCCCGCCTGCCGCCGCACATAACGCCCCGCCGCCCGTGGCAGAACCGCCCGGTAATGCCGGTCCTCGCGCGCCGCGATGGTGCGACGGCGGACTCTTCGAATCCGTAGCTGAAGGCTGCTCAGAGGCTGAAGAACGCGGGCTCGACGATCACAACCGGGGCGTCATCTTCGTCATTTGCGCGCGTGGTCCCAGGTGACCCACCAATAGATCGACGACATGAACCAGGCGATCGTGAGCACCAGGCTGAAACCCTGACGACGCACGACCTCATGGGCCGGCCACCAGTCGCTTACTGCCGTCGCTACCCCGCGCTGATCACCTCGGACGCGACCCGCTCACCGGAGCGCACCGCGCCGTCCATATAGCCGTTCCAGTAGATCGAGGTCTCCGTGCCGGCCCAGTGGATACGTCCCACGGGCTGGCGGATCGCGGTGCCGTAGTCGAGCAGGACACCGGGCGGGAAGTAGCCGACCGGGCAGCCGCGGGTCCACTCCTCGTCGCTCCAGTTCTTCTCCACGTAGTCGGTGGGCTTCAGCGCTTTGGCGCCGAAGAATGCCGAGAAGTCGCGCAGCACCGCAGCCTCGCGGGCCTGCGGGGTCATGTCGTTCCAGGTGCGCGCTTCAGCGCCACCCACGAAGCCGAAGAGCACCCCCGGCGTGCCGGAGGGCGGGCTGTTGTCGAAGGTGCTGCGGGCGAGCCCGGTGTCGGAGACGGCCTGGCCGGACAGCTTGGCGTCACGCCAGAAAGGGGTGTCGTAGATCGCCTCAGCCTTGACCAGCGATCCCTGCGGTGCCCGCTGCAGGAGCTGGGCGCGGCGGGCGGGCAGCAGGGGTGCGTACTCGATGAACGCAGACACCGCAGGCGGAACGGCCACGATGACGCGCTTCGCCGTGACGGTCACCTTGTCGCTGATGACGGTCACGGACCGCTCGCCCTGTTCGATGCGCCGCACGGGAGAGCTGAGCACCAGCCGATCACCGAGCGGCTTCACCGCTTCGATAGCAACCCGCTGCGAGCCGCCGACGAAGCGCGACTCCTGGCTGCCGCCCTGCACCGTGACGAAGCGCAGGAACGAGCCGGGCGTCGTCTCGTTGCCGCCGACGGCGATGTACCAGAGCGCGTAGAGCAGCGAGAGGTCGCGTGCCTCGGCGCCCCAGATCGCCTTGATCGCGGAGTCGATGATGGTGCGCGCCCCGCTGTTCGTGATCTGGGCGCGGAGGAAAGTTTCCAGCGTCTGGCTGTCGAACTCGTCGGCTCGCGGCGCGGTCCACGGCTTGTCGAGCGGGATCGTCTTGCCGAGGGTGTCGAACACCGACAGGGCCTTGAGGAGATCCGCGTAGATCCGCGCGTCCGTAGGGATGCCGGTCGCCGGATACTTGCTCAGCTTGCCGTCCAGCAGCAGGACGTTGTCGCCGTCGTTGTACGTCTTGAAGGTGTCGACGCCGACGGCTTTGGCGAGCGCCGCGATGCGGTCCTGGGTCGGGCCGATGTACTCGCCGCCGAGTTCGGTGATGTTGCCGCCGCCGATGGAGTGGTTGAGGATGCGGCCACCTACCCGGTCGCGTGCCTCGAGCACCACCACGCTGCGGCCCTGCCGGAGCAGCTCACGCGCCGCCGTGATGCCGGCGAGACCCGCCCCGACGATCACGAAGTCCGCGGTACGGGTCGCCCGGCCGCTGGCGGCTTCAGACGGGCCGGTGGTCGACGCGGAGCAGCCGGCCAGACCGGCACCTGCGACGCCGGCGGCGCCGCCGAGAAGCATGCTGCGACGGTTCAGTTCAAGGCTCACCGGGCGATGATGCCGGGCGGATCCGGTCCCGGCGGCGATGGCTCGCCGCCGGGACGGTCGTGTTTAGTACCAGCCGCTGCTGAGCGAGTGGTTCCACGCGCCGCACGGGCTGCCATAACGCGCGCCGATGTAGTCCAGACCCCACTTGATCTGGGTCTCGGCGCTGGTGGCCCAGTCGGCACCGTGGTCGGCCATCTTGGCGCCCGGAAGCGCCTGCGGGATGCCGTACGCACCGCTGTAGGGATTGGAGGCGTTGACGCGCCAGCCACTCTCGCGGCTCCAGAGGTTGTTCAGGCAGTCGAACTGCGCCTGGGTACCCCAACCATGGGCGTAGAGGTTGTTCTTTGGCGATCGACTGGGGAGTGCTGACCGGGGAGCAGGCCGACATCGAGGCCGCGATTGCGACCGCGGCGACGGCACCGACACCGAACCGGATTGCGCGCGGGCGCGCAAGAACACCGAACGACACGAAATGGCCCTCTCTCGCGCCTGCGAGGTGAGCTGTCGGGTTCGGGCGCAGGAAGCCCGGCCGGTCACCATGCGTGCTGGCGACCCGGCTTCACCCCTAGAGCACGGACGAACCGCGCTCGGGAGATTGGGTCCCCCGCTCCCGTCCACGTGTTAAGCGTGCTGTCCCGGCCCGGAACGGGATTCGGCGAGCGGGCCGGAAAGGCGTCCCAAGGGCGGGAGCGCTTGGTAAAGCTATCGATCCAAACCTTGAGTGGTTACGGGTGGTGAGAATATTCACGGCTCGTGATGGCCCGGTCACGCTGGCAATATCCACACCTCAGGCGTATAGAAGCTGATCACCCGGGAGGGTGAACCGACAGGTCACAGCGCCGGACAAGCACCCCTATCAAACGAGCGCCGAACATGCGTCGACACCGTCCGTAGCTCCGGCCTGGCGGCCCTCGACTCAGCGGACCTTCGGGTCATGCCCGAGCGAGGTCGAACCACACGACCTTGCCGTGCGGCAGCGAGACGCTGCCCCAGGCGGTCGCCAGCGCGTCCACGAGGGCCAGCCCGCGTCCGGACGTGGCGGTCTCGCTGGCCTCTTGGGCATGCACGACATCCTGGCGTGCATCGCTCACCTCGATGTGAACGCGATCGGGCAGCAGCCGCACGGTGACGTCCGGAGCCGCGTCAGCATGGACGATCGCGTTGGTCACGAGCTCGCTGAGCAGCAGCGTGATGGTGTCGGCCAGCTCTTCCAGCCCCCAGCCCTCCAGCGTTCCCGCGGCGAAACGGCGAGCGGCCGCCACGGACTCCGGCGCGGCGGCGAAGACCTCGTGAGCGGGGGACGTCAGGGCGCGGACGGCGACGTCGAGCAGACCCGCGCCGGCGAGCAGCTCGTCCACCAGCCGGTCGGTCGCGATGCTCTTCTCGACGTACGCGGTGGCCCCGGCCGCACGCGTGGCGGCTTCCTGTGACTCGCGCGCAAACGCCGACAGGATGACGACCCGGCTCGCCGGCGCGGCCGCACGCAGACCCCGCAGGGCGGCGATCCCGTCCAGCTCGGGCATGGCGATGTCGAGCACGATCAGGTCCGGATGCAGCGCGGCTGCCAGGTCGATCGCCTCATGCCCGTTACCGGCCTCTGCCACGACCTCCAGATCCGGCCGCTCCGAGATGAGCATGCGTACCAGCAGCCGCACGTCAGGCGTGTCGTCGACGAGCAGGACGCGAAGCGTCGGGTCCGGCGCCGGGTCAGCCATGCTGCGCCCTCACCGCATCCGGGAGGGCCAGCGGCAGCGAGGTCCGCACCGGGCCAGTATCGGTGATGTGATCGTTTTCGGAGAAGCCTGCCGCGCGTGTTGATGATCGCGTCGTTCCGCTGGCGCCCGATCCGGGCAAACACGGCGCCACTTCTCCACGACGCTATATCGGCTCGCGCAGGGCGCGTGATGCCTGGGGGGACGCGGTTGCAGGGCGTCGACACCTCGCGCGGAACACGTCCTGCCGTGCTCGGCGTTGGCGCTGGGTAGTACGGCGAGACCGATCAGGAGACGAAGTGGCGGACACGAACGACTGGAACGCGAAGGTCATCGCGGAGTTCCGGGCAAACGGTGGCAAGGTCGGCGGGAACTTCGAGGGCGCGCCGATGACGTTGGTGCATCACCGCGGCCGCAAGAGCGGGCGTGATCACGTCGCACCGATGATGTACCTGGCGGATGAGAACGATCCGGCGAGGATCTTCGTGTTCGCGTCGAAGGCCGGCGCGCCCACGCATCCCGACTGGTACTACAACCTCACTGCGGCCGGAAGCGGGAGCGTCGAGGTCGGCACCGAGGAGTACCCGGTGCAAGTGACCGAGCTCAGCGGCGCCGAGCGTGACCTCGTCTTCGCCGAGCAGGCCCGCCGCTATCCCGGGTTCGCCGAGTATGAGAACAAGACGGCAGGCATCCGCACCATCCCCGTACTGGCGCTCACCCGCGGCTGAGGGGGCGGGCGTGTCGGAGATCGATGACTATCTCGGCGCTCTTGATGCTCCGCAGCGCGACGAGCTGGAGCGGATCCGGCTGCGGGTTCGCCTGCTCGTGCCGCAGGCGACCGAGGTCATGAGCTACGGGATGCCGGGCTTCCGGTACCGGAAGAAGTACCTGATCCACTACGCGGCGTTCAAGAACCACCTGAGCCTCTTCCCGGGCGCGGGCCCGATCGCGGCGCTCGCGGATGAACTGGCGGGGTTCAAGCTCGCGAAGGGCACGATCCAGTTCACGGTCGACCAGCCGGTGCCGGACCACCTCCTGGAGCTGATCGTGCGCCATCGGGTCGCCTCGATCGACGCGGCCAAGCCTCGGACCCGGCGCTGACGGGACACAACCCGCAGTATTTGCACCGGAATTTCAGCGGATGCGTTCGAGGGTGGCCGGATCGTCGGCGCCGGCGAAGAAGCGATCCAGCACCGCGCGAAACACCGGCTGATCCGGGTCGGCGGCGGCGAAGAGCGTCATGGACGAGCGCAGCTTCTGGGCGTCGACCGAACCGAAGACGGCGACCGGGTCGGAGGTGCCGAGCTCGAGCACGGCCTGCGCGCATTCGCGGAGCCGGGCGCCGAGCACCGGGTGCTGCAGGTACGCGACGGCCTCGTCGAGCCCCGAGATCGCGAAGTGCTGCGAAGTCGGGCTGACACCGAGACCGGCGATCTGCGGGTAGACGAACCAGATCCAGTGGCTGCGCTTGCGGCCGGCGCGCACCTCGCGCAGCGCGGCCTGGTACGTGGCGCCGGAGTCCTGCGCGTCGACGAAACGCTGGAGATCGAATGGATCGTTCACGAGTCACTCCGGGATGCCGTCACCGATGCGGAAGTCATAGCGTGCCTCCATGAAGCTAGGGATTCATTTCATGAACTTCACGCTGCCCGGCCGGCCTGAGGCGCTCGCCGCCACGCTGGCCGCGACGGCTCGGGCGGCCGAGGACGGCGGCTGCGACACCTTCACGCTCATGGACCACTGGTTTCAGATGGAGCAGTTCGCCCCCGCCCAGGATCCGATGCTCGAGGGCTATACCGCGCTCGGTTACCTGGCCGGGCTGACCCGGCGGATGCGGCTCGGGCTGCTCGTCACCGGAGTCACCTATCGCCATCCCGGCCTGCTGGCGAAGACGGTGACGACGCTCGACGTCCTGTCAGGTGGCCGGGCCCAGCTCGGCATCGGCGCCGCCTGGTACGAGCGCGAGCACCAGGCCCTCGGCGTCCCGTTCCCGCCGCTCTCCGAGCGCTTCGAAAGGCTGGAGGAGGCGCTCCAGATCTGCCTGCAGATGTGGAGCGATGACGACGGCCCGTACGAGGGGCGCCACTATCAGCTTGCCGAGACGATCTGCTCGCCGAGGCCGGTCTCGTCGCCGCGACCGCCGATCCTCATCGGGGGCAGCGGCGAGCGAAAGACCTTGCGGTTGGTGGCGCAGTACGCCGACGCCTGCAACCTCTTCGCCGATCAGCCGGCCACCGTCGCCCACAAGCTCGACGTGCTGCAGCGCCACTGCGATGCCGTCGGCCGTGACTCGTCGACCATCCAGAAGACGATCCTGCTGGCGGCCGATCCGCTGAAGGACGTTGACGCGTTCCTGTCGAGCATGAGCGAGTACGCCAGGCTGGGGATCGACCTGGTGGAGCTCTCGCCGAACGTCCCGGACCCGGCCGGGTGGGTCGCCGAGGTGACCGCGGCGACGGTGGCCGAGCTCGAGCAGCTCTGAGCCGGCGGTCAGCCCAGCGCGGGGCTGGTGCCGTCGGCGTTCGCGGCGGGCGCAGGGTCACTGGCGGGCTGGCTGGCGGGATCGGCTGGTGGCTGCTGCGCCGGGGCACTCGCGGGCGCGCTGGCCCCGTCACTCTGGGGTGCGACGACCGGCTGGCTCGCCGGCGCGCTGACCACGCCGCTCGGTGGGGCGCTGTCTCCGGTGGGACCGGCGAGACCCTGATCGCCGGCCGTGGTCGAGGGCGGGAGCGAGGCGTCCGGCTGCACCGCCGGCCCGCCGCCGCTCGAGGTCCCGGCCGACGGTGCGGGCCCGGTGCTCACCTGCGGCTGGCTCGGCGCCACGTTCGGGTTCACGGCGCCGGTGCTGGCTTCCGGCGCGGTGACGAAGATCGCGATCGTGGCCGTCAGCGGCCCGAGAGCGGCGTTGATGCGGGTGATGCCCGGGCTGGCGCCCTGGACCGTGCCGTCCGAGGCGACCGTCGCGATCGCCGGGTCGACGGACTTGAAGGTGGCGCCGGAGAGCGCGACCGTCGCCGCCGGCTCGCCGTTGGCCATCGTCCCGTTGAGCATCACCCGCCCGCTCTCGCCGGCATGCAGCGCGAGTGCCTGCTCGGTGAAGGCCAGCGTGTAGAGCTGATGCGAGGCGCGGTAACGGTCGCCGGCGGCAGCGCGCTGGTCGGTGGCCCACCGCTGCAGCGCCGCCATCGAGACATCACGGTCGCTGACCGCCACGTCGTAGCTGCTGGTCACCGTCTTGCCGGCAGCGGCGGGCAGGCTGTAGCGGACCACCCGGCCGGGATCGATCACGGTCGGCTGCGGGTGAAACGTGACGTCGCTCGGGTTGGGCACCAGCGATGCCGGCAGCACCTCCTCGACCTGGGCCGGGCCGGGCTTGCTGGTGTGGAAGACGAGCGCTCCGTGCAGGGTCGGATGCTTGCCGCCGGTGAGGGTCCAGGTCCGATCGACCGTGACGCCGCTCTGCGGGTAGCTCTCCGCCGGGAAGCTCAGCGCGAACGTCTTGGCCGCAGCGCTGCTGCTGAGGCTGAGCGCGATACCGGCGCCGGCGGCGGCCAGGATGACGCCGGCACTGATGAACGCGACCGGCTTGCGATGACGGCTCAGCCAGCTGCCGGCGGGGGCCGGCTCGGCCGGCGCCCCCGGGGGGATCGAATCACCCGGCGGCCCGAAGCCCGGCACGACCGACGGGTGGCGCGGCTGGGAATTGACGGTCGGTGGCCCGGCGAACCCTGCGGGGGAGGACGGCTCGTCGCGGATGACGGCCAGGTAATCGGTGCCCGGGGTGCGGGCGGTGAGATCGATCGATGCACCGGACGAGCCCGGCGGCCGCGCTTGCGTCGGGATCTCGACGAGCCCCTTCGCGGGGGTCGCCAGGGCCGGTTCGCGCTTCTTCTGCGTCTCGGGCGCGAGCGGCTGGCCGGCCAGAAGTGCCTGCAGCGCCTCGACTTCCGCGAGGGCGCGCCAGGCGTCGGCGGGCCGCTGTTTCGGGTCGGCCGCCAGCCAGCGGGTCAGCAGCTCCCAGACCGGGTCGCTCACCCCCGCCGGTCGTGACGGCGCTTCCATGACCTGCTTGCGGATGACGGCGAGCAGCGAATCACCGGCGTAGGGGGTGGAGCCGGAGAGCATCTCGTACAGCATGACGCCGCACGCGTAGACATCGACCGCCGGCGTGGGGGTGACGCCCTCGGCGATTTCCGGGGCTGAGTAGTGCGGGGTCCCGATGTAGTCGCGCGTGGCGGTCAGGTGAGGCCCGTCGAGCAGCCGCGCGATGCCGAAATCGCTCACCTTGACCAGGAATCCCGGGGTCTCGGGGGTGAGGGCGAGCAGCACGTTTTCGGGCTTCACGTCGCGGTGGATGACGCTGTGGCCGTGGACGACGCCGAGCCCCTGCAAGACCTGGCGCAGCAGGTCGAGCGCGACGCCGGTGGGCAGCGGGCCGCTGGCCGTCAGATGCGAGCGCAGCGTGCCACCCTCGACGAGTTCCATGACGATCGCGACGATGTCGCCGTCGACGATCAGATCCTCGACGGCTACCAGGTGAGGGCTGCGCAACGCGAGCATCAGTACCCGCTCCTGCACGAAACGCGTGAGGATGACCGAGTCGTTGGCCAGCTCCGGGCGAAGTACCTTGACCGCCCGATCCGGCCCGCCGTCGCGGCGCGAAGCGCGATAAACCGTGCCCATACCGCCGCCGCCCAGCCGGTCGCCCATGAGGTAGCGGCTGCCAAGAGCCTGCGCCATTTCTTCCCCTCGAATAGCGCGCGAGAACGCGGTCCCGGCGCATGATCACGCTAACGGTACGAGCCGTCTGACGTGCAGGGAAGGGGGAAATTTCCGGTTTGGCGGCGCATTGCCACGGGTGATTTGACGAATCGCTACCGAATGGTTGCCTACGGTAGAAAACAATTCGGACAAAGTGCCGCTATAGCGCGTCTACCGAGGACTGGCCGTTCAGCGAAATTTCGGGATGACCTGCTCGCCCCACGCCCGGATCGTCTTCATGGCGACGTCCTGGGTGACGGTGCCCATCTGGATGAGGCACATGATCTCGTCGGCGCCGGCGTCGATCAGCCGCTCCACGTACGCGATCGCGTCGTCGGCGTTGCCGTAGGCCTGGTCGACCTTGAAGGTGCTGCGCGTCGTGGGGCCGACCGGGATCTTGGCCTCGTGCAGGTGGGCGACGTAGTCGTCGGCGGCGCGCTCCATCTCCGCTTTCACGTCGCCGGTCATGATCGCCTCGGACGGCTCCGGGCCGCCGCCGTACCAGTGGGCGATCGCTTCGGCGAAGAAGCGCTGCCCGCGGGCGCCGACGCGCATCGCCTCGTCCGCGTCGTCCAGAACGATCGTCGGGCACAGCGCGGTGAAGTGCTTGTTCAGGTGGTCGGAGACGTTGCGCTCGCCCGTGCTCCGCTCCCAGGCAGCGTCATAGAGCGAGCGCAGGTGGGCGGTCTCCTCCGGGCCCGCGAAGCCCATCACGAGCGCGCCGATGCCGTACTCGGCGGCCAGCTCGACGGTGTGCGGCTTGGTGCAGGCCATGAACATCGGCGGATGCGGGTCCTGAAGCGGCCGCGGCAGGATCGGGTGGCCAGGCACCTTCACCAGCCCGTCCCAGGCGAACTCGTCGCTGCGCCACATCTGGGCGAGCATCCGCAGCGTCTCCTCGACCTGCGGGTAGGTGTCGTCGACGTTCACGCCGCACAGCGACATCTCCTGCTGGGTCGCTCCCCGGCCGCCGCCGACATCGAGCCGGCCGCCCGAAAGGTTGTCGAGCATGGCCACGCGCTCACCGACCCGCACCGGGTGATTGAAGCCGAAGGGCATGCACACGACGCCATGGCCGATCCGGATGCGCGAGGTCTTGGCCGCCACCCAGGTCAGGAAGATCTCGGGGGCGCTCATGTGGGCGTACCAGCGCAGGGCGTGGTGCTCGACGGCCCAGATGCGGTCGAAGCCCATCTCCTCGGCGAACACCGCCTGCTCCACGCAGTCCGCCAAGACCTGGCGCTCGTGCTCCCGCGTGGGATCGGCCATCTGGGCCTCGAAGATCATCGAGAACTGCACCGCTGCTCCTCCTGTCGTCGGATGTGTCCGGTCAGGACGTTGCTCCCCTTGCTCCCGGGTCGAGCATTGCGGCGACGATCTCGTCCATCCGGCGCAGCTCGCCCTCGCGAGTCTGACCCCCGGCTGCCAGAAACGTTTGCATGGGTGGCCGATGACCGCCGGTCGACATGAGCTGGGTGAGAGCGGCGCTCTCGGCGCCGAGCGCCGCCCGCGGATCGGTCAGCGACTGATCGACGACGCGCTTCACCGCGGCGACGCTCTCTGCCGGCATGGCGGCGATCCGCCGGGCGAGCCGGCGGCCTTCGGCGAGAAGCTCCGCGGGTTCGATCAGCCGGTCCGCCCAGCCCAGTGCGAAGGCCTCGGACCCGGATACGTCGCGACCGCTCAGCAGGATCTCGAGCGCCCGGCCACGCCCGACGAGGTGCGGCCAGCGCACCGTGCCGCCGGCGCCGGGCAGGATGCCCATCGCGACCTCCGGCTGCCCGATGACCGATGCGGGCGTCGCGAGCCGGATGTCGAGGGCGGAGAGGAATTCGCAGCCGCCGCCGCGCGCCGCGCCGTCCAGCAGGCCGATGCTGACGAGGCGGCTGCGGGTCAAGCGCTCGAAGGTGGCGGCAGCGATGTTCGGCCCCGTGGCCGACGTCGCCGAGTCAGCCGGCGGCAGGGGTGCGGCCAGGATCTGCTCGACGTCGCCGTGCATCAGGAAGAAGTCCGGGTCGGCGCTGCGGAAGAGCGCGACGCGAACCTGCGGATCGGCCTCGAGCTCGCCCAGCAAGGGGATGAGCGCTCCGAGGAACGCGCCGTCCACCAGATTGCTCGGGGGGTGGTCGATGGTGACGGTCGCGACGCCGGACTCGATGGCGGTCTGCAGAATCACGGTCGCTAGTCTGCGCCCATGCAGATCGGAAACGGCACCGTGGCCGTCATCACCGGTGGGGCCAGCGGCATCGGCAAGTCGTGCGCGCTGGAGTTCGCGCGCCGCGGTGCTGATGTCGTGATCGGCGATATTCACGATGAGCGGCTGGCTGAGACCGAGAAGGAGCTCCGGGCGCTCGGCGTCCGGGCGCTCGCGGTGCGCTGCGATGTCACCAGCGACGCCGATGTGGCCGCTCTGCGCGACGCGGCCGTCAGCACGATGGGCCACGTGGATCTGGTGATGAACAACGCTGGAGTCGCCCTGCTCGGCCCGCCGGAGCGGGTGCCCATGGACGAGTGGCGTCGCATCATCGACATCAATGTCTTCGGGCTGATTCGCGGGGCGCAGGCATTCGTGCCGTATTTCCAGGAGCGGGGCAGCGGCTACATCGTCAACACGGCCTCCGTGGCGGGGCTCTACGCCTACTCGTGGGACTCGATCCCGTACATCACCTCGAAGTTCGGCGCCTACGGCTTCACCGAAGGGCTGCACGTCTACCTGAAGCCGCAGGGGATCGGCGTCAGCGTGCTCTGCCCCGGGCTGGTGGCGAGCAACTTCGGGGAGAGCGCCCGTTTCGCCGGCCTCGACGATCCGAGTGGCTGGGCGCAGCTGCCCGAAGACATGGACTGGATCGACCCGGCGTTGATCGGGCCGATGGTGGCCGACGCCGTCGCGCAGGAGCGCTTCCTGATCTTCACGCACCCCGAGGATCCGGAGCGCATCGCGAAGCGCCACGCGGATATCGAGGGCGCGCTCGCGCAGCAGGTGGCGACGGGGCCGACCCCGCCGAAGCTCTAGCTCGGATCAGCTCACGCCTGCCTGCTGCGGCTCGTAGAGGACGATGTCGGCCGGGTCGATCTTGCGATCGGCGATGCCGGCGAACCCGTCGCCCTCGGTGTACGCGTCCTCACCGATGAAGAGTCCGTTCTCGTCCATGGGCCAGACGATGGCCATGCGGGTCTCGAAGAGGTAGTCGGCGTCAAGGTCGTCGACGTCGATGCCGCGGGCAGCGAGCGTGCGGCCCGGGTATGCCATGCGCATGACGCCGTCCATGAAGATGCAATCGCGATCGACGACGAGCCGGTCCAGATCGTGGTGCAGCTTGCCGGCTCCCGAGGCGGCGAAGTCCTCGTAGAACTTCTGCACGCCCGCCTTGCCGATCGGCTCCGGGCCCTTCGGCCCGTTCGTGTAGGTGTGGTAGTGCGCCCGCTCGGACACCGTGGCCATGAGCGCCGGCATGTCGAGCGTCGCCTCAGCCTTCATATGCGTCAGCAACTGCTCGAGGTTGCGGCGCAGGATCGGGTCGGTCTCGGTCGCGAGGCGTTCTTCCACCTTGCGCCAGGTGAGCGTCTGGTCGATGAGGGGCATGCGAAACCTCCAGGACGTGGTGCGGGCAACCTAAACCCGGGCCTTCCGTGGCGCGGCGGAGGGGTGGCCTGGTCAGGCCGGGCGAAGGTCGTTTGCCAGCGCCAGCAGGCCGCGGTCGGTGTCGCGACCGGCGACCAGGCACAGACCCACGGGCATCGTTGCGTCGTGCCTCTCGTCGCGGACGGTGGCCACCGGCAACGAGAGGGCCGGCACGCCCGCGATGATCGCCGGCGCGGTCAGGCGCAGCGTCTGGCCACGGACGGCGTCGACCCGCTCGGGGGTCGCGTCGCGAGCCGTCGCCGGCGACGCGGTCGAGGGAAGGGCGAGGACGGCGCCGTCGAGCAGTTCGCGGATGGTGGCAGCGGCCTCGGTCAGCGTCGCGTGAGCCGCGCGCGCCTCCTCGGCGCTCACGCGCGAGGCGATGGCGAAGCGCCCGGCGACGGCCGGACCCAGCGCGCCGGGATGGCTCGTGACCCACGCGCCGCGTACCTGCCACGCCTGCCACGCCTGCCAGGCCCGCGACGCGAGGAACCAGGCTTCGAGTTGCCCGGCGGGGATGTCGACGCGTTCCCGCGGCGGGAGCGTGCCCGCCGCGCAGAGCGCGCGAACGGCGTGATCGATCGCCGCTTCGACCGCGGGCTCGGCCAGGGCGTTGAGAGCGGGAACCGTCACCGTTCGCCGGGCGGCGAGGGGGATACCCGGGGGGAGGAGCACGTCGCCGACCGCCGCGGCCGTCGCGGCGTCGCGGGTGAGCCAGCCGACCGTGTCGAAGTCCGGGGAAAGGGCTTCCAGGCCCTCCCGGCTCACCGCGCCGTACGTCGTGCGGATCCCGAAGAGCCCGACATAGGAGGCCGGGACGCGCACCGAACCCGCCGTGTCGGTGCCGAGCCCGATGTCGGCCTCGCCGAGCGCGACCGCACTCGCCGGACCGCTGGACGAGCCGCCGGTGACGGCATGCGGTGCGGCCGGATTCGGCGGGGCACCGTAGTGGTCGTTGTTACCGGCGATGCTGTACGCGAACTCGTCGGTCTGCGCGATCCCGCGGATGTCCGCCCCGGCGTCGAGCAGCGCCTGCACGGCGGGCGCTGTCTGGGCGGCGGGGGACTGCTCGCGTAGCCATTCCGGGACGCCCGCCCCGATCGGGAAGCCGCGTACCGCGAACAGGTCCTTGACCGCGACCTGCAGGCCCTCAAGCGGACCGGATTTCGCGCCGACAACCAGCGGGTCGCCGAGTTCGCGCCAGACCGAGCCGTCCTGGCGCGGGCGAGGCGATTCGTGGGAGTTCGCTGCCATCCCCTCCGACGGTGCCACACGGCGCCGGCCCCGGATTGACTGATTCGCCCGTCACGCTCGCCTCGAAAGCGGAAACTGACTGTCAATGGACATCCGTCAAGCCGTCGTTCCCGACCAGATCCCGTT
Source organism: uncultured Actinomycetota bacterium (assembly GCA_963782485.1). GTDB lineage: Bacteria > Actinomycetota > Actinomycetes > Frankiales > Frankiaceae > DATAZK01. The sequence continues at coordinate 24,862 of CAWAJV010000001.1, read as the reverse complement.
GTGCGACGAGGACTGCGCCATCCTCGCGCTCGAATGCGCGACGGTCGTCGGCCACACCTGCAAGATCATCGGGCTGGCGCCGGACGGCGTCGACGTCGAGGGGATACGGCTGCGCATAGCGTCGCGCCTCGGGGCTGCTCCGGTGCTCACGCGCAAGCTCGGCGGCGGCCCGGACGAGCCGTGCTGGGTGCCGGACCCGGACTTCGACATCGCGCGTCACGTCGTCGCCGTCCCGGGCCCGCCCGTCGACGCGAGCGGTCTCCGCCAGCTCGTGGGCGAGCTCTTCCCGCAGCATCTCGACCGCGCGCACCCGCTGTGGCGGATGGACGTGGCACGCCTCACCGACGGCGGGACCGCGCTGATCTGGCGGCTGCACCACGCCCTGGCCGATGGCACCACGATCGTGCGCTGGTGCCAGGCGCTGCTCTGGGACGAGGTCGCCCAGACCACACCGGCTTCCCACGCGGCGCGCCACGCCGCGGACGAGGAACGTCGCCGCGCTCACCTCGCCGGCTTCGTGAGCCGGGAGTTCGCGCGCTCGCGGCATCGCTCGCCGTTCGACGGGAAGATCGGGACTCGTCGCGAGATCGGCCTGGCGACCCTGCCGCTCTCGGCCCTGAAGCGGGCGGCCCACACCCTGGGCGGAGCGACCGTCAACGACGCGCTGCTGTCGGTGGTCGGGGGAGCGGTCCGGCGCTACATCGAGATGCACCACGGGTCGCTGTCGGACATCCGGGTGCGGGTTCCGGTGAGCTTGCACCACGATGGCGATGCCGCCCTGAACCGCGATTCGTTCTTCTCGATCCCGCTGCCGTTGCACATCGCCGACCCGGTCGAGCGCCTTCATGTGGTGCGGGCGGAGACCGCGCTCCGCAAGCGGGCCCATGACGCCGAACACGAGGACGCGCTGCTTCACGGGCTGTCCAAAGCCGTGCCGTTGCAGCGATTCGTCGAGCGCTTGAACGACAGCCCGCGACGTTTCGCCGTGAGCGTCTCCAACGTCCCCGGGCCGAAGGCGCCGGTGTCTATCGCCGGCGTGCCCGTGACGCTGTTTGCCGGGCTCGCGGAGATCGGCATGCGCCACGGATTGCGCGTCGCCGCCGTCTCCCTGCACGAGGACCTCAACCTCGGGCTGTGCTCGGACCCGAGCCTGGTGCCGGGCGTGCAGTCGATGGCGGATGCCGCGCTGATCGAGGCGCGGGCGCTGGTAGTCGCGGCCGATCACTGAATGGTCAGTGCGGCTCTTCCGGTTCGCCGCCTGCGGCCGTGCGGGCTGCCAGCATCACCTGCGCCCATTCGACGTCGTGCCAGGCGCCGTGCTTGTAGCCGATCCGCCGCCAGATCCCGATCGGTTCGAAGCCCATGGCCCGGTGGAGCGCGACGCTCGCCTCGTTGGGCAGGGTCATGCCGGCGGTCGCCGTGCGGTAGCCGCGCTCGGCGAGGCGGGGCAGCAGGGCCGCGTAGAGCGCGCGGCCGGCCCCGGTGCGGCGCCGGCCCATCTCGAGATAGACGCTGACCTCGCACGCCCAGCGGTAGGCGGCACGCTCCTTGTACGGGCCGCCGTAGGCGTAGCCGACCACCCGGCCCTCGTCCTCGAGCACCAGCCACGCATGGGTGCGAGCCGCCGACGCGATGCGCTCGGCCATCACCTGCTCCGTGGGAGGAACGAGTTCGAACGTGATCGCCGTGCCGGTGACGTACGGGGCGTAGATCGCCGCGCAGGCGGCAGCATCCTCAGCGCGTGCGTCACGCACGCTTCTCGCGTCGTTCATAAGGCAATTCTGCGTCGCGACGGTTACAGCTCTAGGCTGGCTCTGTGAACCGACCGTTGCCCTTCGACCCCGTCGAAGAGGCGCGTCGCCACTGGGTCGAGCACGGCTGGGGCGACGCTGCCGACGGCATGGTCGCGGTTACGTCCGTCATGCGGGCCCAGCAGCTGCTGCTGGCGCGCACGGATGAGGTGTTGCGCTCGTTCGGCCTGACGTTCGCCCGCTACGAGGTGCTGATGCTGCTGCTCTTCAGCCGGCGCGGGTCGTTGCCCATGAACGCCATCGGTAGCCGGCTGCAGGTGCACCCGACAAGTGTCACCAATGCGGTGAACCGGCTCGAAGCTGCCGGGCTAGTCGAGCGGGTACCGCATCCGGAGGACCGGCGCGCCGTGCTCGTCGAGCTGACGCCGGATGGCAAGTCGAGCGCGCTGGCGGCGACGGAGCTGCTGAACCAGTCGGTCTTCCGGGAGCCGGGCCTGTCGCGCCGCCGCATGGGACCGCTGGTCAGCGCGCTGCGCGAGCTGCGTCAGCGAGCTGGCGACTTCTAGCCGCTCACACGTTGCGCCGGTACTGCCCGCCCACCTCGAAGAACGCCTCGCTGATCTGTCCCAGCGAGCACGAGCGCACCGCGTCCATCAAGGCCGCGAAAACGTTGCCCCCGCCGGTGGCTGCCTCGCGTAGCGCCCCTAGCGCCGCCTCCGCGTCAGCGTGGTGGCGCTGCTGGAAGTCGGCGAGCCGGGCGAGCTGCGACTCCTTCTCCTGCTCGGTGGCCCGGGCCAGCTCGACGTGGACGGGCTCGGCCGAGGTGTCCGGATTCAGGAAGGTGTTGACCCCGATGAGCGGCAGCGAGCCGTCGTGCTTGCGGTGCTCGTAGAGCAGCGACTCCTCCTGGATCTTGCCGCGCTGGTAACCGGTTTCCATCGCGCCGAGCACGCCGCCCCGCTCGGTGATGCGGTCGAACTCGGCCAGCACGGCAGCCTCGACCAGATCGGTGAGCTCCTCGACGATGTAGGACCCCTGCAGCGGGTTCTCGTTCAGCGACAGCCCCCACTCCTGATCGATGATCATCTGGATGGCGAGCGCGCGGCGCACCGACTCGTCCGACGGGGTCGTCACCGCCTCGTCGTACGCGTTCGTGTGCAGGCTGTTGCAGTTGTCGTAGAGCGCGCAGAGTGCCTGCAGCGTCGTGCGAATGTCGTTGAAGGCCATCTCCTGGGCGTGCAGCGAGCGGCCGGACGTCTGCACGTGGTACTTGAGCTTCTGGGAGCGCTCGGAGGCACCGTAGCGCTCGCGCATCGCAATGGCCCAGATGCGCCGGGCGACCCGGCCGAGCACCGTGTACTCGGCGTCCATCCCGTTGCTGAAGAAGAACGAGAGGTTCGGCGCGAAGTCGTCGATGTCCATCCCGCGCGCCAGGTACGCCTCGACGTAGGTGAAGCCATTCGCGAGGGTGAAGGCCAGCTGGCTCAGGGGGTTCGCCCCCGCCTCAGCGATGTGGTAGCCCGAGATCGACACCGAGTAGAAGTTGCGGACCTCGTTCGCGATGAACCATTCCTGGATGTCGGCCATGCACCGCAGGGCGAACTCGGTGGAGAAGATGCACGTGTTCTGGCCCTGGTCCTCCTTGAGGATGTCGGCCTGCACGGTGCCGCGCACCTGGGAGAGGACGTCCGCGCGAATCCCGGCCGCCTCCGATTCGGTTGCCGGGCGGTCGTTCTCGGCGGCGAACGACTCCAGCCGCTGGTCGATCGCCGTGTTGAGGAACATGGCGAGAATCGCCGGAGCCGGACCGTTGATGGTCATCGACACCGAGGTCGAGGGCGAGCACAGGTCGAAGCCGGAGTAGAGCACCTTCATGTCGTCGAGCGTCGCGATGGACACCCCCGAGGTGCCGACCTTGCCGTAGATGTCGGGGCGCACCTCGGGGTCGCGGCCGTAGAGCGTCACCGAGTCGAAGGCGGTCGAGAGCCGGGTCGCCGGAGCGTCCTTCGAGAGCAGCTTGAACCGGCGGTTCGTGCGGGCCGCGTCGCCCTCACCGGCGAACATGCGGGCCGGGGGTTCACCGGAGCGCTTGAAGGGGAAAACGCCTGCGGTGTAAGGGAACTCGCCAGGGACGTTCTCGCTGCGCAGGAACCGGACGAGCTCGCCGGCATCCTGCGTGCGGGGGAGTGCCACTCGCGGGAGGGAGCTTCCGGACAGCGTGCTGCGGCGCAGCGGGGTGTGGATCTCCCTGCCGCGAACGACGTAGGTGAGCTCCTCGCCCGTGTAGAGCGCGACGCGTTCCGGCCACTTCTCGAGCTCGCGAGCGAGTTCAGGGGGGAGCTGCGCGCCGGCCCGCTCGAGCAGCGCGTCGAGGGCCGGCGCCTCGTGGGCCTCGTTGTCGACGAGCTCTCGGGCCGTCGCCAGGTGCTGGCGGCGCCGGGCGGCCTCGGCAAGCTCGCCGGTCCGCTGGTGGTAGCGCCGCACGGCCTGGCTGACGTCCGACAGGTAGCGCACCCGGTCGGCCGGGACCACGCTGGTGAGCCCCGACGACGTGCGCCCGCTCACGTGGGGCAGGACCCCCGCGCCGGCGGGCAGGCCGTGGTCGACAAGCAGACCCTTGAGGCACTGGTACAGCGCCGTGACCCCGTCGTCGTCGAAACGTGCCGCGCTGGTTCCGAAGACCGGCATGTCTTCCCAGGGGACACCGAACGCCTCGCGGTTGCGCACCAGCTGGCGAGCTACATCGCGCCGCGCGTCCTCGCCACCGCGGCGCTCGAACTTGTTGATGGCGACCACGTCGGCGAAGTCGAGCATGTCGATCTTCTCGAGCTGCGAGGCGGACCCGTACTCCGGGGTCATCACGTAGAGCGAGACATCGGCGTGGCTCACGATGCCCGCGTCGCCCTGGCCGATACCGGGCGTCTCGACGATGACGAGGTCATAGCCGCTCGCCTTGCAGGCGGCGATCGCATCGTCCAGATGCCGGGGAACCTCGCCGGCGACGCCGCGGGTGGCCATCGAACGGAAGAAGACGCGCGACGGGTCAGCGGGGTCGAGAGAGTTCATCCGGATCCGGTCGCCGAGCAGCGCGCCGCCGCCGCGCCGCCGGGTCGGGTCGATCGCGATGACGGCGATCCGCAGCTTGTCCTCGTTGTCCACGCGCAGCCGTCGCACCAGCTCGTCGGTGAGCGAGGACTTGCCGGAGCCGCCGGTGCCGGTGATGCCCAGCACCGGCACCTCGCGCCCGGCCGCCGCCTGCCGGATGCGCTCCGCCAGCTCGGGCGAACGGCCCGTCTCGAGCACCGTGATCGCGCGAGCGAGTGCCTGCGGATCGGCCTGGACCAGCGCGTCAAGGTCGGGCGCCTGCGCGGCGAGGTCGATGTCGCAGGCGGCGATCAGCGTGTTGATCATGCCCGCCAGCCCCAGCCGCTGGCCGTCGTCCGGGGCGAAGATGCGCACGCCACGCTCCGCGAGCAGGGCGATCTCCTCCGCCACGATCACGCCGCCGCCGCCGCCGAAGACCTGGACGTGGCCGGCGCCGCGCTCGTTCAGCCGCTGCACCAGATAGCTGAAGTACTCGACGTGCCCGCCCTGGTAGGACGACACCGCGACGCCCTGCACGTCTTCCTGGATTGCGGCCGTGACCACGTCCTCGACGCTGCGATCGTGTCCGAGGTGGACGACCTCGGCGCCCTGGCTCTGCAACACCCGGCGCATGATGTTGATGGCCGCATCATGGCCGTCGAAGAGGCTCGCCGCCGTCACGAAACGAACCGGGTGGACCGGGGAGTGCAGCTTCGGCGGAGACGTCACAGGCTCTCCAAGATAGTAGGACTTCCTACAATCTAGGGCAATCGGCGAAGGAGCGCTACGCCATGACCCAGCCCGACTCCCGTCGTGACGATCTCGGTGACTCCGTGGAGCTGCCGAATCCTCCCCGGCGCGTCGTCTCGCTGGTCCCGTCGCTCACCGAGTCGATCGCCGCGACCCTGCCGGAGGCGCTGGTAGGGGCCACCGATTGGTGCTCCCACCCGGATGACCTCGACGTCGTGCGCGTCCGCGGCACGAAGAACCCGAACCTGCGGACGATCCGGGAGCTGGCCCCGGACCTCGTGCTCGCGAACATGGAGGAGAACCGCAAGAGCGACGTCGAGGCGCTGCGCGCAGCGGGCCTCGCGGTGTGGGTCACCCGGATCGAGACCGTCGAGGAGGCCCTCAGCTCGCTCGGCAGGCTGTTTCGCGACGCTTTCGGGCGACCGAAGCCCGCCTGGCTGCTGGACGCCGAGCGGGTATGGGGTCAACCGCCTCCGGTACCCGAGCAGAGCGCCATCGTCGCCGTCTGGCGCGATCCGTGGATGGTCGTGGGCCGTTCGACCTTCACCGGCGACGTCATGACCAGGCTCGGGCTGCGCAACCTGTACGGAGCGGCGGCCGGCCGCTACCCGCACGCGGAACTCGCTGAGCTGCAGGCCGCCGCACCCGACCTCGTCGTGCTCCCGGACGAGCCCTACGCGTTTTCCGCGGATGACGGGCCGGAAGCGTTTCCCGGCCGCCGTGTCGCCCTCGCCTCGGGCCGCAGCCTCACCTGGTACGGGCCGTCGCTCGCCGGCGCGCGCGATCTGCTTCTCGCCCAGCTCAGCCAGGCGCGCGTGTACGGCTAACCCGCAATTTCCGTCGCCCGCCCCGGTGAACCCTGGGACCATGCGCCAGGTGAACGACTCCAGCTTCCTCGAGATGGTGGTCGACGGGCTGGCTGGGCTCCCGGGCGTGCGGGCGGTCGCGCTGGGCGGGTCACGCGCCCGAGGCGCAGAAAGACCCGACAGCGATTGGGATCTCGCCGTCTACTACCGCGACCGGTTCGACCCGCAGTCGCTTCGCGATATCGGCTGGCCGGGCGAGGTGTTCGAGCTCGGCGCCTGGGGCGGTGGCGTCTTCAACGGCGGTGCCTGGCTGACCATCGACGGTCGCCGGGTCGACGTCCATTACCGCGACCTCGGCGTCGTGCTTCACGAGATGGCGGAGTCCGAAGCCGGACGCTTCCGTATCGAATCGCTGCTGTTCAACCTGGCCGGCATCCCGACGTACCTGGTGGTCGGCGAGCTCGCCCTGGGCAGGGTGCTGTACGGATCGTTGCCGGCGCCGAGCTTCCCGCCCGCCCTTCGCCGCCGGGCACCCGAGGTGTGGTGGGCCAGCGCGGATTCTGGTGTTCGCTTACGCGCGTGCGCAGCACGCGCGCCACGGCCGGGTCGCGCCGTGCACTGGCCTGCTCGTGCAGGCGGCGTTGCAGTCGGCCCACGCTGTCCTCGCAGCTCGGGGAGAGTGGGTCACGAACGAGAAGTGCTTGCTGACCCGGGCCGGGCTGGACGGGATCGACCCCATCCTGCTCGGGCTCGGTCCATCCCCGTCCGAGCTGGCGGCGGCTGTCGACGAGACGCGTGACGTGTGTGTGGACGCACTCCGGGCGGCGACCCGCGGCCGGCTCGGAGGGTGACCACCCGCGTGTAATGACCGGCCCGCTGCGGGCGTTTCGCGCAGGATGCCAGGTACGTGGGCTCCCGGCGACCGGACGGAAGGCAGCACTCGATGTTGCACACCCTGGCTTTCGTGCTGGCCGCGGTCGCTGTCGTGAGCCTCGCGGACATCGCTGCGGAGCAGCTGAGGCTGCCCGCGGCGGTGCTGCTGACCGTCATCGGGCTGGCCTATGCCGGCCTGCCGGGCCGCAACGTGACGCTCGATCCACACATCGTGCTGACGTTCGTGATCCCGCCGCTGCTCTACAGCGCGGCGCTCAACTCGTCGCTGCTCGCCATCCGCCGCAACCTGCGCCCGGTCATCAGCCTTTCCGTGTTTCTCGTGCTCGTCACGGCCTTGCTGGTGGGTATCGGGATGGACCTCTTCGTTCCCGGGATCACCCTCGCCGCCGGGGTCGCGCTCGGGGCAGCCGTCGCCCCGCCCGATCCGGTTGCGGCGCTCGCGGTGGGACGGCGCGCCGGCCTGCCGCCGAGAGTCACCACTCTCATCGAGGGTGAGGGCCTGCTCAACGACGCCACCGCGCTGAGCGTGTTCACGGTGGCGGTCGAGGTCACCGTCACGGGGGGCTTCTCCGTCCCTGGAGCGTTCGGCCGTTTCGTCCTGGCCGCCGCGGGCGGCGTCGTCGTCGGGATCGTGACGGCGTACCTCGTCCGGACCGCGCGGGCTTTGATCGACGAGCCCATCGTGCTCAACGTGCTCTCGCTGGCGACCCCGTTCGCCGCGTACCTGCTCGGCGAAGAGCTGCACGTCTCAGGCGTGCTGGCCGTCGTCATCACCGGGCTCATGGTCGGGCACGACACCCCCCGGGCCGTCTCCGGGGCAAGCCGGCTGCAGACGGCGGCGGTCTGGCGGCTCGTCGACTTCTTGCTGGAGGGCTTCGTCTTCCTGCTGATCGGCCAGCAACTTCCCGAGGTTCTGCGCGGGCTCAAGGAGTACCCGGCGTCGACGGTCGTGATCGCTGCGTCCGTCACGTTGGGCGTCGTGTTGCTGGTGCGTCCACTGTGGCTAGGCCTGATGCAGCTGCTGCCACGGGCCCGCCTCGGTGCCCGCGACCGCCAGCATCGCGAGGGGCTTTCCACCAGCGAGATGCTCGTCTTGAGCTGGGCCGGAACCCGAGGTGTCATCAGCCTTGCCGCCATCTTCAGCCTGCCGCTGACGACGAACTCCGGAGCCCCGTTCCCCGAGCGTCACCTGTTGCTCTTCTGCACGTTCCTGGTGGTGCTGGTGACGCTCGTCGGGCAGGGGCTGACGATCGCCCCGCTGGCCAAAGCCCTGGGATTGCGGGCCGATTTCGCCGACCAGGCCCGGGTGCGCAACGAGGCGCGGGCGGCGTCCGTCGCCGCTGCGCTGGACCGCATCGACGAGCTGGCCGACAACGACCTCCTCGAGCCGCGTCTCGTGGAGCAACTCCGCGAGAACCTGCGACGGCGGTCCAAGCAGTACGCCCGCCGCTTGGAGGCGCTCGAAGCGGCCGAGGGCGGCGAGATTCCGGTCTCACCCGCCCGTGACGCAGCGCTGAACCTGCGGCGAGCAGTCATCGAGGCGCAGCGCGAGGAAATCCTGCGCTGGCGTGATGCCGGCCGCCTGCCCGATGCGAGCTTGCGCATCCTGCTGCGCGAGCTCGACCACGAGGAGAGCGGCGTGCCGCGGATCTAGCGGGGGTCAGGCAGCCGTGCGAGCAGCGGCGAACCGACCGTCGGGGACGATGAACTGCTCGGCCGCGAGGTGGTTGATGTACGACCGGCCGACGGTACGGGCCGCGTCGGTGATGACGCGAACCGGCGAGCGGCGGGCGTGGTGGCGGGTGGCAGCCGGAGAGGCGACGGCTTTTGCGCTGACGGCGATGTCAGTCATGACGAGCTCCTTGCGAGGCGGGTAACTTCCTGCGCCCAGTCTTGGAGCGCCGCGGACCTGGATCCGCTGAATGTCGGCGGGCTGACAACGAGAACCGGGGCAGCCGGTGCGTGCTCCAAAGATCGCGTGGGTGATTATGGCCGCCGGGGTCAGGGAGGTGTGCCATGCAGATTTCGGCTGGACAGGTGGCGGTCATCACCGGAGGCGGCAGCGGGATTGGCCGGGCGCTTGCTCGGGCATTCGCGGCCGAAGGGTGCAAGGTCGTGATCGCCGACGTCGAGAAGCCGGCGCTCCAGGACACGCTGGCGCTGCTGCCGGATGACGCGCTGGCCGTAGCGACCGACGTCTCCCGTAAGGAGGAGGTCGAGGCATTGCGCGACGCGGTCCTCGAGCGCTTCGGCCGGGTCGACATCGTGTGCAACAACGCCGGCGTCTCCACGTTCAACACCCTGGAGAACCAGACTCACGACGACTGGGCCTGGGTGCTCGGAGTCAACCTGTGGGGCGTGATCCACGGGGTGAACGCGTTCCTGCCCGTGCTGCGCAGCCAGGGGACTCCCGGCTACATCGTGAACACGTCATCCGTCGCGGGACTGCTCAGCGGCGTCCCGTACATCGGCCCTTACGCGGTCAGCAAGGTCGGCGTCGTCTCCCTCTCGGAGACGCTGCGAGGCGAGCTCATGATGGCCGGCGCCCCGATCGGCGTCGCCGTGCTGTGCCCGAGCGCGACCAACACGTCCGTCATGGAAGCCGAACGCAACCGGCCCGCGGACACCGGGACCGAGCAGCGCACCGACGACGCCGAAGCGATGCGGCTGATGATCCGGTCGCAGTTCACCGGGCCGACGGGCAAGGAGCCGCAGGAGGTGGCCGCGATGGTGCTCGACGCCATCCGGGCCGACCAGTTCTGGATCGTGACGCACGGCGATCTGCGCGCGGGGATCGAGGCGCGGGTCACGGAGATGCTGGCCGCGGTTCCGCTGGAGTAGCCGGGCTCGGCATCGCCGCTACGGGCGGAGGGTGATCGTCATCAAGCGGACGTTCTGCCCACGGGAGTTCAGGCCCAGGTAGCCCGCCTGCACGACGACTCGCGCTTTCGAGCCCGTCCCGTAGAGACTGCCGAAGGTGCCTTGCGTGAGGCTCCGCGAGAGCCCCGAATAGGCGTACGTCTTGCCCCCGGTCTTCACATACCCCGAGCAGCTGAATGGTCCAGGGTCACGGGCGCTCTTGCCCTTGAAGTAGCACGACTGGTGGAAGCTGGTCCCGGGCGCCGGCGTGCCATGACTGTCATTCAGTGGCCCGTCCAAGTTCTCGTACGCGCCCGGAGTCGTCGGTGACGGCATCGAGTAGCTGTCGACTGCCGTTGAGGTGAAGGTGCGCGTCGCCGTGATGCGATCACCGCATCCGGCCAACCCGAGCGCGGCTGCCGCGCAGCTCGTGACCACCAGACCCAGGCGCGTGGACCGGCGCGCATTGCTCTTCATTCGTCGAGCATCGGCAGCAAGTGGGATGACATTTACCCGACACTGTGGCCCGAAAGGTCCAGGAGTACGAGGGCATTCGGCCTGGCGGCTGGTCGAGCCCGTGGCTGACCCACACACCGAACACGATCGACCTGCTCGCCGAGTGTGGCTACCGGTACCTGCTCGATTTGCGCGCCGACGACCGCCCGTTCTGGCTCACCATGTCGCGCCCGGGTTCCCGCCCGCTCCTGTCGATTCCCTACGCGCTCGAGCTGAACGACAGCAGCTCGATGATCGGCCGCCAGGTCGCCGCAGCGGACTTCGCCGACATGATCGTCGACGAGTTCGACGAGCTGCTGGCCGCGTCGCAGGAGCAGCCGCTGGTGATGAGCATCGTGCTGCACTCGTTCATCTCGGGCGTGCCGTTCCGGCTGCGGCAGGTCGGCCGCGCGCTGCAGCACCTGGCCGGCCGCCGGGATGAGGTGTGGTTCACCCAGCCGCGCGACATCTACGACGCCTTCGCCGCCGCGGTTCCCGCTGGCTAGCGGGTCCGGCCGTCCGGGCCGGCCAGGTCGCCGTTGAGCGCGTCGGCGACGCGCGCGACGATGTCGACCAGGATCGGCTGCGGGGTGGCGAAGTTGACCCGGAACGAGCCGGCGCCTCCCGCCCCGCACAGCGGGCCGTCGATCACGGACACGTGGGCGCGCTCGGTCACCAGGGCTCCGGGAGGGCCCGAGAGCGGGAGGCCGGTGCAGTCCAGCCAGGCCAGATACGTGGCCTCGGGTGGCTGGTACCGGACGCCGGGCAGGTCACGCGCCAGGAGGTCGGCGAGCACGCGCCGGTTGCCATCCAGATAGTCGAGGGCGTCCGCCAGCCAAGGCTCACCCTCGCGAAACGCCGCAATGCTCGCTACCACACCCGCCGTGCTCGCGCCCTGTGACGCGAAGCCGCCCATCGATTGCCAGCGCTGCTCGTCCGCGTCGCTGGTCAGGATGACCTCGGCGCACTTCAGGCCGGCTAGATTCCACGCCTTCGATGCCGACGTCGCCGTGAGCGTGTGGTGCGCCGCCGTCTGCGAGGTGGAGGCGTACGGGAGATGGGCGGCTCCGGGATAGACCAGCGGCGCGTGGATCTCGTCGGAAAAGACGCGTCCACCGTGGCGGTCGACCACCTCGGTGAGCGCTGCCATCTCGGAAGCGGTGAAGACGCGCCCCAAGGGGTTGTGCGGATTGCAGTAGATCAGCAGCTGCCCACCGGCCCGGAACGCGGCGTCGACCCCTTCGAGGTCGAGGCGATAGCCGCCATCCTCACGGACCATCTGCACCTGGATGACCTTGCGTCCAAGGAGCCCCGGGACGACGAGGAACGGCATGTACGAAGGGGTGGGCAAGATGACGGGGGAGCCGGGCCGCGAGAAGTGCGTGATGGCGATCTCGAGTGCTTTCAGCACGTCAGGAACGTCGTGAATCCAGGAAGGGTCGACCGTCCAGCCGTAGCGACGCTGCTGGAACTGGGCGCACGCTTCCGCCAGCTCGCCCGCCAGCTCGTAGGACAGGTAGCCGAAGTTCGCGTTCGCCGTCAGCCGCTCGAGCGCCGCGACGATTGGCGGCGCCGCGCCGAAGTCCATCTCGGCGACGCCGGCGGCCAGGCCGTCCGGCCCGGGAACGGTCCACTTGTAGCTGCCACGCGCTCGTACCGTGGCCGCGGACATGGCGTCGATCGTCTGGCGAAAGCTCGGTGGCACGTCACCAAACTAGGCGTGTGACGTCCGCTCGAAGACAATCACCGAACGGGTCGCGCTGAACCGATGGCCCGCCGGCGGCGAAGACGTAGTGACGTCAGTAGGGGAGGAGGCGTGACCGATCGCGTGTACCGCTTCGCCATCCGGCTCGGGACCGTGCTGTTCCGCGCGCTCGGGCTGCGCCGAGACGTGCGGGGCGCGGCCCACCTGCCGTCAACCGGCGGCGCCGTCCTGGCGATCACGCACTTCGGCTACGTCGACTTCGCCCTGGTGCAGCAGGAGGTCTGGCGACGAACGCGCCGGCTGACCCGCTTCCTCGTGACCGACGCGGCCTTCGCCCATCCGATCTCCGGGCCGTTGCTGCGCGCCATGGGCCACGTCCCGGTGAACCGTCGCGCCGGGGCGGGCGCGTACCGGATGGCGGCCCGCAAGCTACGCGCCGGCGAGCTGGTCGGCATCTTTCCGGAGTCGGCGGTGAGCGTCACCGACGAGCTGCTGCCGTTCAAGCCCGGGGCTGCCGCGCTCGCCGCGGACACGGGCGTTCCCCTGGTGCCGGTGCTGGTCTGGGGAGGGCAGCGGCTGATGACGAAGGGCGTGCCGCTGCGCTGGCGCCGGGCGCGTCACGCGCGCATCCACATCGAGTTCGGCGAGCCGTTGCACCTGCCCCGGGGGACCGACCCCAACCACGGCACCGAGATCCTGCACGGCACGCTGGCGCAGATGCTCGCGGCGATGGTGGCGCCGGAGCGGTCCATCAGCCGGCCGAGCGACATGTGTCATGCGCATGTCAACTGGCTGACGTAGGGTCCGGCCAGATCGCCGCCGGGGATCGGCGGGTGCCCCATGGAGGAACCATGCCCGCCTACCGCCAGGCATCAGTCGTCGCCGCAGCCGCCTTTGCACTGCTCGCCACCCCGGCGCTGGGCACCGCGGTAGCGTCCGCGAACGGCAACTCTCACGGCCGGCAGCCGTCGCCGGGTTCGGCAGGTGGGGGGATCCGTACTTCCCGACGCAGGGCAACGGCGGGTACGACGTCGCCCACTACGACCTCGACCTGCGCTACACCGCGGCCACCAAGCTCCTGGCCGGCACCGCCGGCATCAGCGCCCGGGCCACCCAAGCCCTTTCGCGGTTCAACCTTGACCTGCGCAACAACCTGCGCGTCCAGTCGGTCACCGTCGACGGGCGCGCGGCGTCGTTCGCCCAGCCTGCGGCGGCACCGACCGAGCTCGTCATCACTCCCAAGAGGTCGCTGAGGGACGGTTCGCGCTTCGACGTCGAGGTGCGTTACGCCGGTATCGCCGCGCCGGTGATCGACCCCGACGGCTCCACCGACGGCTGGGTGCCGACGGCCGATGGCGCGGTCGTCGTGGATGAGCCGCAGGGCGCGCCGACGTGGTTCCCCTGCAACGACACCCCCGCCGACAAGGCGACGTACGACATCTCCATCACGGTCCCCGCCGGCCTGGTCGGTATCTCCAACGGGGAGCTGAAGAGCGTGCGGACAGCCGGCGGCTTCAGCCGGTGGAGCTGGAGCGAGCGCGAGCCGATGTCGACCTACCTCGCGACGGCGACGAACGGCCGCTACGACATCTCGACCGGCCGTACCCCGGGCGGCGTGCCGTACTTCAACGCGGTGGCCCCCTCGCAGGCCGCGGGCACCGCGCCGGTGCTGGCGAAGCTGCCGGCGATGGTCGACTACTTCTCCCAGGTATACGGGCGCTACCCGTACCGGTCCACCGGGGTGATCGTCGCCGACCTCCCGAGCCTCGGCTACGCGCTCGAGACGCAGACCCGGCCGGTCTTCGACAGGGCGCCGGACGAGGCGACGCTCGCGCACGAGCTCGCTCACCAGTGGTACGGCGATGGCGTGACCTTGCGCCAGTGGCGTGACATATGGGTCGCCGAAGGCTTTGCCGAGTTCAGCTCGTGGCTGTGGTCCGAGCACGCCGGCGATGAGACCGCGCAGGAATTCTTCGACGAGTTCTACGACGTCCCGGCGAGCGAGACCGACTTCTGGAACCCGCCGCCCGCAAATCCCGGCGGCGGCGCCGACATCTTCGACACGTCCATCTACGAGCGCGGCGCCATGACCCTGCAGGCGCTGCGCGTCAAGCTCGGCGACCCGACGTTCTTCAAGGTGATGCGCTCGTGGTTCGCCGTCGGCAACGGTGGCAACGCCTCAACGGCCCAGTTCGCCGCATTTGCCAGCGCCGTCTCCGGTCGCGACCTGCGGCACTTCTTCGACGTCTGGCTCTACCAGCCCGGCAAGCCGACGGGCTGGTAGAACTCGGCCGCCTGGGCTACCAGATCTGGTCGACGTAGGTGTCGGTGCCGACGACCGTGCGCAGGAACGGCGCGGCGAGCAAGACATCGGCGATGCCGGCCTTCTCGACCGCTTCGGTGTAGCGGTGCAGCCCGTCCAGCTCGGCGCGCACGTCACCGCCGACGAAGAAGAGCTGGCAGACCCGGTTGTCGTCGCCGCCGGGGGTGCCGAGCGCCATCGGCGTTCCTGACCGGCCGCTGCCCCGGAAGCCCTCCGACGGGATCCACGAGGCAGCGATCTCCAGGTTCGACCCCTGGAGCACCTCGGGGAGCAGCTCCTTGCTGAGGTCGGCGTGGGTAGCAGCGGCGTCACGCCCGCCACGGCCGTCGAGCCAGACGCCGACGATCGCGTCGTACTTGTGGTCGAGGGCGAGCGTGAGCGGGACGGCGTCCTCGTCGCGGTAGTCGACGCCCACGTAGTCGTACGTCGCGGTGTGGACGTGGGAGCGCTCGGCGAAGCCGCGGCCGCTCTCGTACAGGTCCTTCACCTGCACCAGCGACCACTCGTCCCACTCCTTGTGGTGGCCGGCGAGGGTCCAGTAGATGGCGACGTACGAGCCGGCATCGACCGGGCTGGCGATCTTCTCGCCCTTCGGCCAGCGCAGGTCCTTCATCTCGCGCGTGGCTACCCAACGGCTGCCGGCGATCTGGAACGGCCCTTCCATGCAGCCGCCGTAGAAGTGATCGCGCTCGTACCACCGGTTGTAGGCGGCCTCGAAACCCTTGTGCGGGTCGACGAGCGTCAGCAGCATGCTCCCGACCTTGACGGGGTAGTCCTCGGGGCCGGCAACCTCGAGCGGGTTGTAAGCAGGGTTGCGTTCCATCGCCGTCCTCCATCGCCGCGTTCTGACCTCTGGTTCCGCTCGCTCACCTTGACAGATCGCGCCGGGGAGCTGGCAGCTGGCCCAGGCCGGGGCGACAGGATAAAGAACTTTCTGTGTCAGAAATCTCGGATTTAGGATGTTCCTGCGTTAAATTGGGTTCATGGCAGAAGAATCTTTCGCAAGCCTGCTGCCTGGCCTCTTTCGTGAAGACACCGACTTCCTGCTGACCGCGGACCCCGATCCGCAGCAGCTTGGGCCGGATGGCGTGATCGGGACCCGGCTTCGGCTCGGCGGGCGGGTGGTCCTGACCGACCTGGGTATGCCGGCGTTGAAGGCGCTCGACTGGGCAGGCGTGCAGGCCGCCCCGCTGCCCCCGGTGGCAGCCGAGAACCCGCTGGTCCGCGCCGAGAAAGTCGTTGCCGAGGGCTGCGGTCTCTGGGCGGCGCTGCGGGTGTCGCTCACCGAAATGTTCGCCCTGAATGGCGAGCCACTGGCCTGCGCGCTCGGGCAGGTGGTCGCGGCCGAGTTCGCCGTCGGCGCCGGCCGGCTCATCGTGTTGCCGGGGGAGTGGACGCGTCAGCTCGGCCGCGACGACAACGCTGTGGCGGTCATCCGGGCGGCTACCGGGGCGATCGGGTCCGCGGCCGAGCGCGACGTGCTGACGCGTCGTGAGCAGGCCGGGCAGGCCTTCCCGCATCCGGCGGCCGAGGAACTGCGCGCGAAGGACTGGGACCTCTCCCTGCTCGAGTTGGCCGGCGATGACCCCGATGCGGCAGCGTTCGTGCGCGCGGCCGGTCATGCGGGCCGGCTCCTTCCGGCGGACGTGCATGACGCGCTCGTCGACTTCGCCGATGGAAGCAACGAGGCCGGTGCGCTCGTGATTCACGGCGTTCCGGTCGGGGATCTGCCGAGCACCCCGCCGACTCCGACCTCAGTCAACAAGTCCGACCGGGTCAGCGAATTCGCCCTGCTGACGGTGGCGCGGCGGCTCGGCCAGCCGGTTGGCTACGCCCCGGAACACGGCGGCGCGCTCGTGCAGAACATCTCGCCGGTCGAGAGCGACGCGCACCGGCAGCTGT
Source organism: uncultured Actinomycetota bacterium (assembly GCA_963782485.1). Taxonomy (GTDB): domain Bacteria; phylum Actinomycetota; class Actinomycetes; order Frankiales; family Frankiaceae; genus DATAZK01. The sequence goes on along the minus strand of CAWAJV010000001.1, from coordinate 8,293 downwards.
CGACCTCGTCACGGTCCACGCTCGCGTTCCACACGGAGGCGGCCTTCCATCCGCACCGGCCGCGCTTCCTCCTGCTGCTGTGCCTGCGTGGCGATCCGTCGGCGGCGACGACCCTCTGCTCGGTCAATGCCCTGCTCGACGCGTTGAGCCCGCGGGAGCGGGAGGTCCTCGCGACCCCGCGTTTCACGACGACGTCGGACGAGTCCTATGTCGGGGCCCCGTCCTCGCGTCGCTCGCTGCCCCGCCCGATCCTCACCGGCGACCCGGCGCATCCGAAGCTCTGGCTCGATGCCGACCTCATGCGGGGTACCGACGACGAGGCGCAGCAGGCCCTCGAGCGGCTGTCGGAGCTCGCGTCGGAGCAGGCGACGGGCGTCGTGCTCGAAGCGGGCGATCTGCTGGTCGTCGACAACGACATCGCCGTCCACGGGCGCACCCCGTTCCAGCCGCGTTTCGACGGCACCGACCGGTGGCTGCAGCGCACGTTCGTCGTGACCGACCACACCGCGGCCGATGGCGAGCGTGACGGCCGGATCATCCGGACCCGCTTTCTGGCGTGAGCCGCGATCATGGGCTGGTGAGTGCCCTTTCCGGCCTGCCGTGCCCGGAGCGTTCCTTCGCGTCCGACACCACCGCGCCGGCGCTGCCCGAGGTGCTGGCGGCGCTCGCTGAGGCCAACGCCGGTCATGTGCCCTCCTATGGTGAGGACCCGTGGACGCGGGACGTCATCGCGCGGTTCCGCGTGGCCATCGGCGACGCGTCGGCGGACGTGCGGCTGTGTTTCAGCGGCACCGGAGCGAACATGCTCGGAGCTGGCCTTGCGGGATACCCGCGCCTGATCGTCGCGGAGCAGTCGCACATCGCGCTGGACGAGGAGGGCGGCCCGCTCTACCTGTCGGGGGCGACGCAAACGACGCTGCCGGCGCCTGGCGGCTGCCTGGATCCGGCTGCTGTTGCTGACGCTCTGGCAGCAGGGCCCGGACTGGTCTGCGTCACGGAAGCGACCGAAGACGGGACGCTCTACGGGTTAGCGCGAATCCGCGAAATCTGTGCTGTGGCGCATGACGCCGGTGCTGGCGTGCTGCTCGACGGTGCCCGGCTGCCGCATGCGCTCGTCGCCTCCGGTGCATCCGTTGCCGACGTGTGGGCGACGGGCGTTGACCATCTGGTGACGGGCGGCACGAAGGCCGGCTTGCTCGGTGCTGAAGCGGTCATCAGCCGGGGTGGGGATGCGGCGTGGTGGCGACGCAGCGGGCAGCTTCCGGCGAAGACGCGGTTCGTCGCCGCGCAATGGGCGGCGGTGTTCCCGGATCTGTGGCTGGGGTCGGCAGCGGCGGCCAACGGCCGGGCGAGCGACGTTGCCGGGGCGCTTTCGGCGCTCGGCATCGAGCCGGTGCATCCCGTCGACGTGAACCTCGTTTTCGTCGATCTGCCGCCCGATCAGGCTGAGGCCCTGGCGTCGTGGGCTCCGCTCTCGCTGTGGGATCGACCCGGCCGGATCCGGATCGCCGCGAGCTGGGACACCAGCGCCGAGGACGTCGCCCGGCTGGTGCGCGGATTTGCCGCGGTTACCACGATTCGATCGTGATCGGCCAGGAATCAGCAGCGCAGCGCTCGTTCGGGCCGACTGGCCGCTGGAGCGGGAGGCAGCACGAGTGTCGGGCGATATCGGTTTGGCTATCCCGTCCGTAGGGATGTCGAGCAAGAGGCCGCGGCCGGCCCGACGGACCACCGCCGTGACGTCAACTCCGTCACCATGGGCCTGCTGCACGAGGTCACGAGCGATCCCACCGACGGCTACGAGGTCAAGCTCGGTCGACTTGTGCGACCCAGGCGGCACCGGCCATGAGACGCGGCCCGTCAGCGGTCGGCGAGGGGATCCGCGGCGTCCAACACCCAGGCGGTGACGATCCCGTAGCCGATGTGTGGGATCAGGTCGGCGAACCACTCGGAGGCCTTCCAACTTCTCGGAATCCGAGACACCCATGCCTGCCATCGGCATGTTGCTGCCGATCATCGCCGCCGCGCCTGCCGCGACGCTGCCCGCGGCGAGGTTCGGCCGCCAGCCGGCAGCGCGTAGCGCTCCGAGCCCGGCCCCGACGACCGCACCGGTGAGCAAGCCCATGAGGGGGCCGAGACCGGCGACGCGGTTGGCGCGAGTTTCGTCGTCGCCGGGTATCGGCACCCCGCTCTTCTTCGACATCGTCTTCACGGTTTCTTCGGGCGTGCTGCTGGGTACCGCGGCCACGGACCGTCATGTCGAGGTACGTGACCGCATTCAAAGCCGATGTTCCGGCGGCCCCCGCAGCGGCTCCGGCCGCCATGGCTTGAGGAATCCCGAATCTCATGTCTTACCCAATTCTGCGAAGCGTCTACGGCCATGCGATAGGCGCCCCTTACCCGGATGGCCGGAAGCAACACCGGCCCGTTCACCGGCGGCATGCGCGATTGCGACGGCCGCAGGATGGCGGACGGGGCGCCGCGTTGAATGCGGCGAACGGGCGGTGACAGGTATGCGTGCGCTCGCCCGGACAGCGTGACTGATTTGAGCGCTGCGACGAGTGTGAGGCCTAGCGCGAAGGAAACGGACCTTCCATGACTTCGACGCCTGCCGGTGAGCGCCGCACCAACGACATCTCCTGGGATGATCAGAAGCTGCCGAAACACGCAGACCAAGCCGCGTCCGACGACCTGGGCGAGGACGACGCCGTCGGTGAGGACGCGCTTCAGGAAGATGACTCCGCTCCGGACGATCCTTGAGTGCGGCCCATCGTCGCTGAAGCCGGTACCTCGCTGGACGGCGTCCGAAGGTTGAAGGACGGTCGCAGTTCCTCAGCCTCGCGAGCCGCGTGGATTCCGTCATGGATTAGCTGGAGCGGCTGGCGACCTGGCGGATCCTGTACTCGCTGACCCCTCGGCCGCCGCGTCATCAAGGCGGGCAACGCCTCGGGATTTGCTACCCGGCTGTCGGCGCCGCTCGCGAACTCTCTGCGGTGCGCTGGGTCCGTCGCCGGGGTGAAGGTGTTGCTGTACTCGGTGTTGCTCTGAGTGCGGTTCAGAGTAGATCGATGAGGACCTTTCCGACAGCGCCGTTCTCGACTGCGGCGTGAGCATCTGCCGCCTTTTCCAGCGGGTAATGGTGAAGAGGCAGTCCGCGGCCTCGCCGACGCGGATCGCTTGCGCAGCGAGCGCCGCGGAGATCGCATCGATCGCGCGCCGCTTCGCTTCGATCGGTGCCGTGTAGAGCAAGACGAATTGCAGGCGAGCGTTGCGCATCATGAGGGGACGGATCGGCAAGGTCACTTCTGAACCGCCGTCGTCGGCGTAGCTGGCGACGCAAGCGTGCAGCGCCAGCACCTTGCTGTCGATCTCGGCGTTGGCAGCGGCTGCGACCTCGACGATCGAGTCGACGCCATCGGGAGCGATCTTCTTGACCTCCGCGGCGACGTCCTGTTCGCGATAGTTGATCACACGGTCCGCGCCTGCAGCGGCAGCCAGCTGGCCCTTCTCGGCGCTGCTCACCGTGGCGATGACGGTGGCATCAGACCAGCGCGCCAGCTGAATAGCGGCGTTGCCCACTGCGCCCGCGCCGCCGGCCACGAGAACGGTCCGGCCGGACAACGCTCCAGGACCCAATGTGTCAGGCGCGTGTTCGGCGACGGTCAGGCAGCGATGTGCGGTGACGAACGGGACGCCGAGGCTGGCACCGGCATCGAAAGAGGCCTCAGCGGGAAGCGCCACGATGTGGCCTACCGGAACGGTGCACCGTTGCTGCGCAGTGCCGTCGGGCCGTTGATAGGCCGCTTCCCAGAGCCACACCCGATCGCCGACGAGGTGCTCGTCGACACCTTCGCCCACTGCTGTGATGATTCCGGCCCCGTCCTGGCCCGGTGTCTGGGGCGGATCGACCGGAGTACCGGTATCGCTTCCGTGGCGCGATTTCACGTCTGTCGGGTTCACCCCGGCCCGGTGCATCTGGACGGTCACTTCTCCCGGCCCCGGCTCGGGTTCCGGCTTGTCGACCAGGGCCAAGACCTCAGGACTCCCGGTCCGGTCGTAAACGATCGCCATCATCTTCTTGCCTCTCCTCGCGGTTGCACTCAGGCCACGTCAGGACGGTTTTGAGCCAGCCGGTCTCACGCCGGTCGAACGTCTCGTACGCGGCGACGGCGCTGACCGGATCCTCGTGCTGCGTGATGAGCCGGGTCGGATCGACGACTCCGGTCACGACGAGATCGATCAGCTCGGGGAGGTAACGCCGGTGATCGCAGTCGCCCTCTTCACGGTGAGGTTCTTGGTCATGGCCTCGCCGATCGGCAAGCTGGAAAAGCCGGGAGGGTAGATGCCGACGCTGCCGGCCTTGGCAACGGCGGATACCGCCCAGCGGGACACCTGGCTGGGGGAGCACCGTCATAGGTATCTGTGGGTATTCCGCTCGCCATGGAGTCGGCGTGCCCGCTTTAGCGTGACCCACACGGTCATGGCCTTGCCGCCGAGGACGACCACGCTGTCGCGCTGGAACGGCCACCCACTGGCTGCTGCCTAGGCGTCGCCTGTTCAATAGGCGAGCGGCTCAAAGCTCTTGGTATAGCCGTACTTGACGGGCGGGAGTCCTAGCAGTCCGCGCACGTGCTTGTCGAGCATCTGCTCACCTTTGAGCACGTGCAGGTTGAGGCGATAACCGAACTCCGATTGCACCGCATTCTGGGCGTGGTACAGGAGCTCGGTGTTGACATCGAAGATCGCTGGTTCCCCATCGACAGTGTGCGTGTAGAGATAGCTTCCCGCGCGCCTCCACCGCCAGGTCCTGGCTCGTCTCGCTTTGATCAATGCAGACCTCGCGACGGGCGCTGGCGAGACATCCTCTGGGGAGGCACGCGGCTGGTGTTCAGGTAGGGCTCGGGCGCCGCCGGCGGCAGATGACCCGAGCAGAACTTGCCCTGGCGGTCGATCTCTCGGGATGGATGTCGGGCCTCGTGCCGTGCAACGACGGTGCGGCACGCGGCGCGCCGGTAGCTGGGAATCCTCGCGTGAGTGGTCATCTGGTGTCCCGCTGAAACGGACCCGACTTGTTGCGGTGATGCTTCTATGCTCACTTCGTCTCAGACCAAACGCCAGGCCTGGGTTGCTCGGCGTTGAGCGTCCCCAGGCCGGGCGCCGATGCCTCGATTCAATGGGCCCCGCGTCCAGTGAGCGCGTCGCGCATCCGATCCACCAGTCCGGTGAGAGGGCCTACGGCCGTGTTGCCAGGCGGAGTGTCCGGTGCCGACGGACGCGGGCGGGTTGGAGCGGCGTATTTGACCGATTGAACCTTGCCGCCCATCTCGATGAGCTCCTGGTTCGAGAAGGCTTCTCGGAGCCGGGGGAATGCCTGCTGCTCTTCTTTGGTGACGTGAGCCTTGATCTCCTGCATGAGCTGGCTCAGCTGCTCTTCGAACTCGGCGCTTTCCGGCTCGAGCTTTTCAAGCGCTTTCATGGTGCGCTCTGCCTCGGCTTGCTCGGCGATCAGCTTCTCTGCCTCGGCCTCGTCGAACCTCTCGCGGATCCGCGTGTCAGCTGTTCGAACATTGCCTCGACCTCGCGATGATCCTTCGTCAAAATGCTGACGACGTCCTGCTGCTCCGTGGTTGTCATAGCGTCCTCCGTGTGGTGGGGAAGCGACTGGGTTGTTGCTGTGATGGACGGCCCGCTTATCAACAGCAGGTCCTTCAGCCGCCATCGCCGCATGGGCGCATCTGAAACCGCGCCGAAGGTACCGGCAAGCCCACGTTTCAAACCGAATGGCGGGTCTTTGGCCTCTGGATCCTGAGCGTGACGCGGCCAAGTCTGGTGGTGGAAGTACCCGTGATTGGCGCGGACCCATCTGGTGGGTGCGCGGACGATCGGAGGTTGGACCGATGAAGCATGCGGCCGCCGCGTCGCCTGACGCACCCTCTCCCGCCAACCCCCTGCTCGCTGCTGTGCTGAACCTGTCGAAGTTTCACCGTGACCACGAGAAGTACTACTCGTCATTACCGCGGGAGCAGGCGGTCGGGTTGCAGGTGCATGCCCGCACACTCCTGGCGCTGGCCGATCGCTGGTCATCCATTGAACCCACGTATCGGGACGTGCTCAGCCCTTACGAAGCGGCGGAGGATTCTCAACGCGCCGGAGGCGATTCAACTCGAGGGCGTCCTGTTCCTCGAAGGTGAGGGACGGCCCGCGGAGATCACGAAGTTGATCCGTGACCTGCGCATCCTTGCCGAGGATGCCATGGCGACGGGTGAGTGGCTGGCCAACGCCATGCAAGCGTCATGGGAGATGGCCGCGTCACTGGTCTCCTTCGATGGACTCGCTGACGTGCTCGGTGACCGTCACCGGATCATCGCCAACGACTGGCAGGCCGCGAACCTGACCACGCTGGCCGGCCGCATCCTGCTGCGCGCGGCGGAGATGCTCGACGGCATCGACTTCGCCCCGGCGTCGGTGCGGGCCGACCTGGCCGCTGAGCGAGTGATCCCAGCGCGGCTGTACTCGATCGCGGAAATGATCGGTCATGCGGCCGATCTGTCCAGCGACGCTGCGGGAGCCGAGCACGACAGCGAGCGCCGCTGGCGCACCTTCCGCACTCGCGTCCACGACGTGGCCGCACCTTCGACTCGTGCACCCGCGTCGCCTGCCTCATAGCCGGAGGATGGGATGACCGAGACCCAACTGCCGCCGACCCTTGAACCCGTCCCGGCCGAACCGGCACGACGCCGGCGCCGGCTGCTGAAGCTCGCCGCGACGCTGGCCACCATGGCCGGCCTCTTCGTCACGGCGCTCGGCGCGGGCGTCAGCTTCCGGTACCTCAGCAAGACGGGCTTGACCTGGACCGCAGCTTTCGGCCTGCTGCTTCTCGCGGCGGGCCTGGCGCTGCTCGCCTTCGCCGGAATCTTCGCGTGGCGATATTCCCGTCGCCGGCAACGGCTCTGGTTCATCCCGGTCGTCGTGGTCGGGCTCATGCTCATGTGGTCCTTCGCCCTGGGAACCATGTTCGCCTTCGCGCCGCGAACCCCACTGGGCTCCCTGACGCCCGCCAGTCGAGGCGTGAGCTATACCGAGGTCACGTTTCGCACGAGCGACGGCGTACGCCTGTCCGCCTGGTACATCCCCTCGGTGAATCACGCAGCGATCGTGACGCTGCCTGGTGCCGGATCAGCGCGGACCGCAACGCTCGATCAGGCCGTGGTCCTCGCGCGGCACGGCTACGGCGTACTCATGGTTGATCCGCGTGGGCAAGGCCGCAGCGGTGGTCGCGCGATGGACGCCGGCTGGTACGGCGATCGCGACGTCACCGCCTCGGTCGCCTTCCTGCAGCACCGATCCGGGGTGGATCCTCCAAGATCGGCGTGCTCGGGTTGTCGATGGGCGGCGAGGAGGCGATCGGCGCCGCAGCGGCCGGGCCGGCCATCAGAGCCGTCGTCGCCGAAGGTGCCACTCATCGCACCGCCGGGGACAAGGCCGGATATCTTCCCGGCGGGGTCGCGGGTGTCATCCAGCGTGGCCTTGACCGATTGACCTTTGGCACCGCCGCCTTGCTGAGCCCGGCACCGCAACCGGGCAGCCTGCATGGTGCGATCGCCCGCGCCCGAACCACGCAGTACCTGCTCATCGCCGCGGGCAATGGCGTCGACGAGCCCGAAGCCGTCGAGTACCTGCGCACCGCGGCGCCGGATCGCGTCCAGACCTGGACCGTGCCGGGCGCCACGCACATCCACGGCCTGGCGACCTCGCCGGCTGAGTGGACGGCGCGGGTGACGGCATTCCTCGACAGCGCGCTCGGTGTTGCGGCGCGCTAGCGCCACACGCCCGGCGCGCCGATGAGAAACGATGACCGGGAGCGTCCATCCAGGTATGACCCAAACGTTCGCGACGGGACTCCAGATGGGCGAGTCCCCGCGGTGGCATGACGGCCGGTTCTGGATGTGTGACTGGCTGGCGGGCGAGGTGCTGGTATTCGACGCGCAGGGAACGAGCGAGGTGGTGGCTCGCGTACAAGGGCTGCCGTTCTCGATCGACTGGCTGCCGGACGGCCGGCTCGTCGTCACGACGCCGGGTGGGGTGATGATCGGGCCAGGACTCGCGCCGTACGGCGCTATCGGCCAGCCCTTCAACGAGATCGTCGTCGATGGGCAGGGCCGGGTGTGGGTGGACATGCCGGGCTCGATGCCGTGGGAGGAGCGCAAGCCCGGCACGGTGACGCTGGTGCTTGCGGATGGGAGCAGCCGCCGGGTCGCCGATGATGTGTGGTTCCCGAACGGGATGGTCGTGC